>CAWCPV010000001.1:0-6731 GCA_963797555.1 uncultured Gammaproteobacteria bacterium
ATGGGAACTTTCCCAGAGAAGTGACGGATCGCAGCGACAGACACACCCGCCTCATTCGGCGTGCATGGGCCGGGTGACACCACCAAGTGCCGAGGAACCAGCGACTCGATGCCTGCGAGATCGATTTGATCGTTGCGGAACACCTGCACCTCCGCACCCAGCTCCCCGAGGTACTGGACTAGGTTGTAGGTGAAGGAGTCGTAATTATCGATCATCAGCAGCATATCGGCCGCTTTCCTATGTGTCCCAGCGGGACTATCGCAGATATCGATCTGGTACCCCACAAGATACCCGCCTTTTTTGGCCGGTACCTCTGACTGTCGGCAGCGATGGCGAGGGGGGCAGCGAACGGCCAATTATCCCCGCAACCGGCCGGCAACGGAAGCCCATTGGCGCACGGTAGTACCTGCTCGCGGCGTGGAGCCTTCACGATCCCGCCATGGCAGCCTCATCGGCTCCGAGCGGATGGGGCTACCTCTATCACGGCCCAGGGACCATATCTCGCCTCGAAAATTCTGGGATGGGCCTCGGGGTACTCACAGAGCTGTCGGCAAGCCGGGGCTAGCCGACAGCAGTCCGAGAATCGACGATATAATGCGGTGCTCGTCCAGCCGCTAAGGTCCGGCCTCCTCTGCGTGCGCCGCACGGGGGACCGTTCGTGCTTCGCAAAGACAGAGGAGCATTGGCGCCATGGCGCACCTCCGCAGGCCGGTCGATATCCGGCATAGCCCGGAGGGCGTCCCTCGGGCGAGCGCCGTTTCCTGGGCGGATGCCTGGTACGGGCTCGGCTGGCTACACGGCGTCGATCGGGGTGGCCAGGCGTGCCTTGCCCGGATCGTGGCCCAGGGCCGCGTGTGCGAACTGCTCCGCGACGATGCCGAGGCGCTCGCCGTCGACCTCTATTTCCGCAGGCTCGGCCTCGCGGGACATGCGCGGGAGCACATCGGTCGGTTGCAGCCCGAGTCCGCTGTCTTGCTCCAAAACTATTGCCAGGGGCTGACGGATGCGCTGCAGGCGCACCCGCCCTGGCCCCTGAGGCTGGCCGGTTACCGCCCGGAGCCCTTCCTCCCGGCGGATGCGCTGGCGGTGCTCAAGCTGGTGAGCTTCACGGGGTTGGCCGAGTCACAGCGACTCGTCGAGATATTCCTGGTCGAGTTGGCCCGGCGCGGCGCAGACCAGAGCCAGATCCAAGAGCTGTTCCCCAATGCGGACGCTGTCGACGTGGATCTGCTGCGCGGGCTGCGTTCCATGCCCAGCCTGTTTCCTCCCGAGGCATCGTCCGGCGGATGTCAGGGGGCCGCAGGCAGCAACGCCTGGGTAGTGGCGGGCGCGCGGACGGCTAATGGGGCGCCTATGCTGTGCAACGACCCGCACCTGCAGATCAACCGGTTGCCGGCCGTGCTGTACGAGGCCCGGATCGAAGCCGGAGCGGAGTGGCTGCACGGGGCGACCGTGCCCGGCACGCCCGGCTTCCTCGCCGCCCGGACGGCCTGGCTGGCCTGGGGGGTGACGTACAGTTGCGCGGACACGGCGGATTTCTTCGTGGAGCGCTGTCGGGAGGGGCGCTTCCTGCGCGACGGGGCTTGGGTGCCGTTTCGCACGCGGAGGGAAAGCATCGCGCGCAAGCGCCACCCTCCCCAGGAGGTGGTGGTATTCGAGAACGACCACGGCGTGCTGGAGGGCGATCCCGCCGAAGCCGGCGATTATCTATGCTGGGGCTGGGCTGGCTTCGGCGATGCCGGGATGGGTACTCTGGCGGTCCTGATGCGCCTCCCTCATTGCCGCATCGTCTCCGAGGCCCGGAACGTTGCCGCAGGGATCGACCTACCGTCCCTGCACATGGTATTCGCAGACCGCGCCGGTGGCATTGCCTACCAACTGGTGGGCCGCATCCCGCGGCGGCGGCCGGGCTGGTCCGGGCTGAGCCCGGTGCCCGGATGGGACTGCACCAACGACTGGCGTGGCTGGCTCGATCCGCACCTGGACCTGCCCTGCGAAGAGAATCCCCCGCGGGGTTTCATCGCCAGCGCAAACTAGGCCCGTTCGGGCCCGGACGGCGCGGTGCTGGCGACCATGGCACAGCCTCCGTACCGGCTGGGTCGCATCGAGCGGATGCTGGACGCTGAGGACTTGTCCGTGCAGCACATGCAGCAGATGCAATACGACGTTTACTCGCTGCAGGCGGAGCGCCTTCTGCCCGTGCTGCTGCCTCACGTTCCGCAGGGCCCGGAACGCAGCCTGCTGGAGGCGTGGGACCTGAGATACAGCCCCGACTCCACCGCGGCCACATTGTTCGAAGGCGTGCGCGAAGCGGTGGTGGAGGAGGTCCTGGGAGGCGTCGTGGGCAGGGATTGGGTGAGGCGGGTGCTCGCGGAGAGCATACTCCCGTTCTTTCTTCTCGGTCCGCTGGACGACGTCATCTGCCGCGCACACTCGCGTTGGTTGGCTGCAGACCGCCGCGGTGAGGTGCTGGGCCGCGCAGTGCGGCGCGCTCTGCAGCAGTCCGTCGAGCCGTGGGCGAGCGCAATACTCTGCGTCTGCGGAACCTCTACGTCGGCGGCGCGCTCGGACGGCTCCTGGGATTCGAGCGGGGACCTTTCCCGCTACCGGGGTCGAGGGCCACCCTGCGGCAGGGAAGCCGCGGACGGTATTTCGGGATGGAGCTGGTGTCCGGTGCCAGCTATCGTTTCATTGCGGATCTGGGTTCCGACCGGTCCTGGAGCAACCTGCCGGGCGGTGCCAGCGAGTCGCGCTTCTCCCGCTGGTACGCTGCAGACCTGCCGCGGTGGCTGGAAGGGAGGTACAAGGATCTGTGACCGCGCCCAGCGGTCAGGGTGTCGGCGCATCGGTGGAGCAGGACGGTTCCAGCTCGGCGAAAGACTACCGCGAACACGTGCGGCGTCTCACCGAAGGCTACCGCCCGGCCTCCATCCTGGCGTTGGGTCCGGAGGGTGGGAAGGTGTTCGGCGCCTATTGCGCATCACACCCGGCGTGTCGGCTCGTCCTGCTCGCGCGGGAGCGGGTCCTGGACGGGCTCGCGGCCCTGGGCAGATTCGACCTCGGGTTCGTATCTGGCGTCCTCGAGCACCTCGATCGGCAGGCCGCGGGTACGGTCCTGTCGCGGCTCCGGGACCTGCACAGCCAGCGGTTCTTCGCACTGCTCCCTATGGGTGAGAGCTGGCCGCATCAGCGCAGTTGCTGGGAGCCCGGTGATTTGTTCAGTTATGGGATGCGGCTGGTCGGGCGGTACGTCCGGGAGGACAAGCCGGTCCACCTCTACGGGTTCGACCTGCACGATTACAAGATCACCCCGGATTGGCTGAACAGTCCCGCTACTGGGCGCACCCGGACCTGTGGGACAAGCACCGGTGGTGAGCGTGCCCGCCAGCCTGTAGATCGACTCCCGCACACGGCTATACTTGGCCGGGCTCGAATCCGGGTCACCACAGAGACAGGGGGTCTCCTTGGAACTCTTGCACGGGTTCTTCTCGGCCGCGAGCGATTTCGTCTGGGGTCCCGCCATGCTGGTCCTGCTTCTAGGCACCGGCGCCTACCTGACGCTAGGCCTCAAGGGACTGCCTCTGCGCCGTCTCGGATACGGCTTCTCCATGTTGTGGAAGGGGAGGACCGCGGGTGCGGGCGACCAGGGCGACATCGCGCCCTTCGATGCGCTCATGACCGCACTCGCGGCGACCGTCGGTACCGGAAACATCGCGGGCGTGGCGACGGCGATTCATCTGGGCGGTCCAGGGGCGATTTTCTGGATGTGGATGACCGCGCTGCTCGGCATGGCGACGAAGTATGGGGAGGCAGTACTGGCCGTGCGCTTCCGGGAGGTGGACGAGCGCGGGGCTCACGTCGGCGGCCCGATGTACTACATCAAGAACGGGCTCGGTGATCACTGGATTTGGCTGGCCCTGGCATTCGCTTTTTTCGGGACGGTGGCCGCTTTCGGCATCGGCAATACCGTCCAGGCCAACTCCGTGGCGGACGCGCTCGATGCCAGCTTCCGGGTGCCTCCCTGGCTGAGCGGACTCGTCATGGCGGTCATGGTCTACGCGGTGCTCATCGGCGGCATCCGCCGCATCGCGGAGGTGGCGCGCCGGCTGGTCCCCCTCATGGCGCTGGTATACGTGGGCGGGTCGTTAGTCATCTTGGCGCTTCATTTCGATGCGCTGCCCGCTGCCTTTGCCACCATCGTCAGCCACGCCTTCAGCGGGACCGCCGCCGCGGGAGGGTTCGCAGGCGCCAGCGTGATGGCCGCGGTGCGCTTCGGCGTGGCCAGGGGCATCTTCTCCAACGAGGCCGGCCTCGGGACGGCTCCCATCGCCCACGCTGCGGCCAAGACCCGCGACCCCGTGCGTCAGGGCGTGGTGGCCATGCTCGGCACCTTCATCGATACCCTCGTCATCTGCTCCATGACCGCCCTGGTGATCATCGTGACCGGCGCCTGGACCACCGGCGAGACCGGTGCGCCGCTGTCGGGAATCGCTTTCCGCACGGGGCTTCCCGGTCCCGGAGACTGGTTGGTCAGCTTCGGGCTGATTCTGTTCGCCTTCACCACGCTGATCGGGTGGAGCTATTATGGCGAACGTTGCGCAGAGTACCTGTTCGGCGTGCGCGTGATACCGGTCTACCGGGTGATGTGGGTGCTGGCCGTCCCGGTGGGCGCCACGGCCAATCTGGGCCTGCTGTGGCTGGTGGCAGACGTGCTGAACGGGCTCATGGCCATCCCCAACTTGATCGCGCTGCTGCTCCTGAGCCCCATCATCTTCAAGGCGAGCCGCGAGTATTTTGCGGCCCCCTTGCGTTGAGGCCGCCGGTCTCCCGGCATCGTGTGGCCCGCCCGCAGCACTCTGCGGCCTGGACCTTGACCGGGCACTCCAGGGCGCGTCCATGAGCCTGCACAGCGGCATCCGGTGGATCTTCGGCGTGCTGCTGATGATCCTGAGCCTCAGCATGCTGCCGCCCATCGCGGTCTCCTTTTGGTACGGCGACGGCGAGGCAAAGCATTTCGCCCCGACGTTGCTGCTGACCTTCCTCGCCGGCCTGCTCCTCTGGGCACCGGTACGCACCCGGCACCGCGATCTGCGCAAGCGCGACGGATTCGCCATCGTGGCTCTGTTCTGGGTGGTGATGAGCTTGGTCAGCGCCATGCCCTTCATGATCGGCCCCCACCTGTCTCTCACCGACTCGGTATTCGAGGCGGCGTCGGGCTTCACCACCACTGGAGCGACCGTCATCGTCGGGCTGGAGCGGCTGCCCCGGTCGATCCTCTATTACCGCCAGCAGATCCAATGGCTCGGGGGCCTGGGGGTCGTGGTGCTGGCGGTGGCTATCCTGCCAATGCTCGGTGTCGGCGGGATGCAGTTGTACCGCATGGAAACGCCGGGTCCGATGAAAGAGGAGAAGATCACTCCGCGCATCGCCCAGACGGCGCGGGCCCTCTGGCTGGTGTATCTGAGCCTCACCGTGGCCTGCGCTCTGGGCTACTGGTTAGCGGGGATGAGCGTCTTCGACGCTATCGGGCATAGTTTCTCCACCATCTCCACCGGCGGCTTCTCCCCTCACGACCAGAGCCTCGCGTACTACGACAGCCCGGCCGTCGAGCTGGTCGCGGACGTCTTCATGGTCCTCGGCGGCGTGAACTTCGGGGTCCATTTCCTGGTCTGGCGCGCGTTCAATGCCGGCCTCTACCTGAGAGACGACGAAATACGGACTTACGTGATGACGGTCCTGTCGCTTGCCTTGTTCGTGGCGGCGGTCCTGACCTGGGTGGGCACCTATCCCGGATTCCTCGACTCCTTGCGCTACGCCTTGTTCCAGGTGACATCCATCATCACCAGTACGGGATACACCACGGCCGACTTCTCCCTTTGGCCTCTTGCCGTCCCGGCGCTGCTCATCTTCACCAGCTTCATCGGGGGCTGCGCCGGATCGAGCGCGGGAGGACTGAAGGTCATCCGCGTGCTGCTGCTGGTCAAGCAGGGAACGCGGGAGATCGCCAGGCTCCTGCATCCGAACGCGGTGCTGCCGCTCAAGGTCAACGGCATCGTGCTCCCAGACCGCACCGTCGAGGCGGTGTGGGGCTTTTTCTCCGTCTACGTGGTCACATTTGCGGCTATCATGCTCATGATGATGTTCGCAGGTCTCGACCAGGTCAGCGCCTTCGCGGCGGTTGCGACGTGCATGAACAACCTGGGCCCGGGGCTGGGCAAAGTGAGCAGCAACTTCGCGAGCGTCGGGGAAGCAGTGAAGTGGCTCGGTGTGGCGGCCATGTTGCTGGGGCGCCTCGAGATCTTCACCTTGCTGGTGCTGCTGAGCCCCAACTACTGGCGCCAATAGCTGCCGTGCGCTGTTTCCGCGCGTTCCCACGGCGGGACCGACAAACCGTTCATCGAACGGTGAGGAGCGAACTGCGCAAGCTGCCGCACAAGGTCTCGGACGTTTACCGGGAGATCAAGGCGTGAAGTCGGCGGCGGGCCAGGGAACGACGCCGCCGGCCCGGGAGCCGGCCTACCTGGCGCTGCTCGCGGCCGGCGAGCTGGAGCGCCGCGCCGCGCTGGCCTGGGAGCATCTCTCCGACTGTGACCTGTGTGCCCGCTATTGTCATGTCAATCGTCTGGAGACCACCCGCGGAGCGGTCTGCCGCACGGGAGAGAAGGCCGTGGTGCACAGCTACGGGCCTCACCACGGGGAAGAAGGTCCGCTGCGCGGCCGGGAGGGCTCGG
>CAWCPV010000002.1:0-269560 GCA_963797555.1 uncultured Gammaproteobacteria bacterium
TCCTGGGTGTGTGCCTGGGGCACCAGAGCATCGGGCAGGCCTTCGGGGGCCGCATCGTGCATGCACGCGAGATCATGCACGGCAAGACATCCATGATTCACCACAGCGGGAAGGGGGTGTTTGCAGGCTTGCCCAGCCCCTTCGAAGCCACGCGCTACCACTCATTGGTGATAGAGAAGGAGACACTGCCGGAGGTGCTGGAGGTTACTGCCTGGACCGAGCGCGCCGACGGCACCGTGGACGAGATCATGGGGGTACGGCACAGAGACTGGCCTCTGGAAGGGGTCCAGTTTCATCCGGAATCGATCCTTACGCGCCACGGCCACGACCTGTTGGCGAACTTTCTGGCCGCGCGGCTCTGATCTCCATGTCGTGCGTGCGTCTGCCAGAGCAGCGAGGGGATCGCGTGGGTGAGAAGGGCTCGTCGCCCCCATAGCCCAGAGCGGATGCCGGTGATGGACATGCCGAGCGCGATCCGCGCACTCATCGACGGTCGCGACCTGGCCGCCGCCGAGATGCAGCAGGCCATGCGCACCATCATGACTGGCGGGGCGACGCCCGCGCAGATCGGCGGTTTTCTGGTCGCCCTGCGGATGAAGGGCGAGACCGTGGAAGAGATCGCCGCCGCGGCAACGGTCATGCGTGAGCTGGCCATGCCGGTGCAGGTGCGGGGGCCGCACCTGGTGGATACTTGCGGCACCGGCGGCGACGGCGTTCACACGTTCAACATCTCCACCACTTCGGCTTTCATAGCGGCCGCCGCCGGGGCCAGGGTGGCCAAGCATGGGAACCGCTCCGTATCCAGCAGCTCCGGCAGCGCAGACGTGCTGGAGGCGGCCGGCGTGAACCTGGATCTGACGCCGGAGCAGGTCGCTCGCTGCATCGAGCAGGTGGGTGTGGGGTTCATGTTCGCGCCGAAGTACCACGGAGCCATGCGGCACGCCGTCGGTCCCCGGCGCGAGATGGGGGTGCGCACGCTGTTCAATCTGCTCGGCCCTCTCACCAACCCGGCGGGGGCTCCCAACCAAGTGCTGGGCGTGTTCGGCAGGCAGTGGGTCGAGCCCATGGCCCGGGTGCTGGGACGGCTCGGAAGCGAGCACGTGCTGGTGGTGCACGCGGACGACGGTCTGGACGAGGTGAGCATCGGTGCCCCGACCTATGTCGCCGAACTGCGAGACGGCGAAGTCTATACTTACTCGGTCGTCCCCGAGCAATTCAGGCTCGTGCGTGGCAATGTCGCGGAACTGGCGGTGGACGGTATCGCTGAGAGCTTGGCGATGGTGCGGTCGGCCTTGGGCGACCAGCCCGGTCCCGCCCGCGATGTGGCGCTCCTGAATGCGGCAGGCGCCATCTATGCGGCCGGCATCGCGTCGAGCCTGGCCGAGGGCGTGGAGCGCTCCCGCCTCGCGGTGTCGTCGGGCGCGGCGCGGGCGCGGTTGGAGGCCCTGGTCGATCTCACCAGGAGCCTCTGATCCATGAGTCAGATGCCCGACATCCTGGAGCGCATACTGGCTCGGAAGGTCCGGGAGGTGGCTGCGCGCGCCGAGGCGGTTCCTGCGGTGCGCCTACGGCGACAGCTCGGCCAGGCGTCGCCGCTACGCGGATTCCTCTCCGCCATCTCCGGCCGCCTCCAGCAAGGGCGCCCGGCCGTCATCGCGGAGATCAAGAAGGCGTCTCCCAGCAAGGGGGTACTGCGGGAGGACTTCCAGCCAGCCGCCATCGCCGCTTCATACGAACGGGCAGGCGCGACGTGCCTGTCCGTGCTCACCGACCGCGACTTTTTCCAAGGCGCACCGCGATATCTGCACGAGGCAAGGGACGCCTGCGCTCTTCCCGTGTTGTGCAAGGACTTCATCATCGATCCGCACCAGATAATCGAGGCCCGCGTTTGGGGCGCGGACTGCGTATTGCTCATCGTGGCGGCGCTCCAGGACCCACGTCTCGCGGAGCTGGCTGCGCAGGCCGAGGATCTGGGGATGGACGTGCTGGTGGAGGTCCACGACGCCGAGGAGTTGCAGCGGGCGCTCTGCCTGTCGGTGCCGCTCATCGGCATCAACAACCGCAACCTTCGTACCTTCGACACCCGCCTGGATACCACTCTCGGTCTTCTGCCCGGAATTCCCAAAGACCGTATCGTAGTCACCGAGAGCGGCATCCATAGTCCGGAGGACGTCGCGCTGATGCGGTCCAACGGCGTGCACACCTTCCTCGTGGGAGAGGCTTTCATGCGCGCTCCCGACCCGGGTGGGCGCCTTGCCGAGCTTTTTCCCCGAGTCGGCTGAACGGACGTGTGCCACCCCCTGCCCCAGCCGAGATTGCGGCGTTGTCCATGAAAGCGCGGATAAAGCTGATCGAAGGTGTGACCCTCCTGGGTGAGTCCGAGAGCGGCCACAGTGTGGTCATCGACGGCGCCCCGGAGATCGGGGGCCGGGGCCTGGGTGTGCGGCCCATGGAAATGGTGCTCCTCGGGCTCGGCGGCTGCACTGCAATGGACGTTCCTGGCTATCTTGCAGAAGGCGCGCCAGGACGTGGCCGACTGCGTGATCGAGCTGAGCGCCGAGCGGGCCGAGTCGCCCCCTAGGGTATATACCGCTATTCATGTGCATTACGTCATCTCCGGCAGGGACGTCGAGGAGAAGCACGTGGCCCGTGCCATCAAGCTCTCCATGGAGAAGTACTGTTCGGTGACCGCGATGCTGGCAAAAACGGCCGAAGTGACCCACGACTTCGAGCTTATCCAGACGCCGTGACGCGTCCCCCCTCGCGGCCTGTATTGCGCCACGTGGCGCTCAACGTCCGGGACCTGGCTGCGTGCGAGCGCTTCTATGTGGATTTGGTGGGGCTGGAAGTGGAGTGGCGTCCGGACCCCGACAACGTCTATCTCAGCTCGGGATCCGACAACCTGGCGTTGCACCGAGGCAATCCAGGCCCCGCTCCCGGGGCGCTGGATCATATCGGCTTCACCCTGGATAGCCCCGAACAGGTGGACGCCTGGTACGGCTACCTCGCCGCCCATGCGGTGGCTATCAAGGCGCCGCCGCGCACACACCGGGACGGCGCCCGCAGCTTCTACTGTGCTGACCCGGACGGCAACCTCGTTCAGTTCATCTTCCACCCGCCGCTGCAGCCAAGCCCCGTGCGTTGAGAGCTGGTGCAGGAACATCGCGAGCGGCCCGAGGGCAAGGCACACGGAACGAGGACCGCGCAGCGCCGTTAGCCCGACTTCGCGGATTCGTGGGGTAGGGATAGCCTAAGTGATTGAAATCGCGAGAGGCCATGTGGCAACGTCTGCACTACGTGGCGCCCGGCGGCGTGCGGAAATTCACTGGTACGAAGCGACCGGCATCGATAGGAAAGAGTTGAAGATCAAACGATACATCGACTGAATGCCCATGAACGAGAAACGAGGCTTCGTCGTCTGCGTGCGGAATGACGAATACGTCGCGTCCTTGGAGCTCAGGAAGATCTATGAGCTTCTTCCTGACCCCGACGCGGAAGCGCACGGACAGGTTCGGGTAGTCGACGAATCCGGCGAGGATTACCTTTATCCGGCAGAGTATTTCGTACGCTTGGACCTCCCGAGTGAAACCGAGAAGGCGGTGATCACGGCAGTCTAACCGCGCGCTAGACCACGCGCCGGTCGTGGAAGGTTGAGACATGCCTGCCGGGGTGAGCGGCCGGGAAAACCGAGATCGGAAAGCTGAAGCGCGAGGGTCCTCCCGCACCGGCATTCGGCCACCGTGCCTGGCGCGGATGTCCTGAGCGCCCGAGCACCTCTAGGGCATCCCCCCAGACGTAGGCGAAGCCACCGGCCACGGATCGGGCCGTGCGCGGTTTCTGCCAGCTCGAGGTAGCCCAGCGCCGACTTCAGATAGGGTTCGTGGATGTTCGGGGCCGAGGGAGACCTTACGATGACCGAGAAACTGGAAACCGTCAGAGGCAGCGGCAACGTGTTCGCCGATCTCGGCCTGGCCGACGCCGATGTGGAGCAGACCAAGGCGCTGTTGGCCGCTGAAATCATCAAACTCCTGGACGAGGAGGGGCTGTCCGTGCGCGAAGCCGGAAGGCGCACCGGCGTTGCCTACACGGATTTTTCCCGTATCCGCAACGTCGACCTCGACCGCTTCACCATCGACCGGCTGATGAAAATTCTTGGCCGCTTCGACCGGCACGTCGAAGTTCAGCTCCGCGTAACGCCGCGCACACTTGAACCGGCGTGACCGATGCTCACGAAAGCCGCGCGGTTCATGGACTCCGCGCTGCTGGCACTGTGCGTCGTCGTGTCGGGCATCTTTTTCTTCAGCTTCTGGGGGCGCAACGCCGAGGGACTGGGACGCGGTGACGCCGGCATGGCCCTGGCGCTGTCCTTCCTCGTGCCGGTCGCGGTCTACACCTCGCTCGCCCTCGCTCTCTTGGCCGCTGTGACTGCGCTCACCGCCCGGCGCCGCGGTCGCGCGCTGCACCTGAGGCTCGCCGCAGTGGTCGTCGCCTTGCTGCCGGCGGCCTTTCTGCTACTCGTCGATTTGCTATAGCCTTGCACCAGCCCCATAGGGCGTCGCCATCGCCCGCCTTTACGGTCCCCGGTCCCCGGACACCGATCCCCATGCTTGCAACCGCCCCATAGGACCTCGCTATCGCCCGCGACCTGCGCCGGCAGGCGAGGGGAGCGACTGGAACGACGTGCTGATGGGCGGCAAGCTCAACGGGATTTCGCGTCCCGCTGACCTGGCTGCCGTCGGGGGACAGGCTCCCGGGCGGAGGGCGCCGGGGGCGCCTATCGAGGAGGAGCGCGTCGGCCGCTATGAAGCGCCCCGCCGCCACCGGCAGCGTCAGGGTGCCTTCCTCGGTCAGATCCACGCGGCTGCCGAGCGGGTGGCATTCCCGGTCCAGGGTATCCCGCAGCCAGCGGCTGTCCTCGTCCACTGCGCGGTTCAGCCTGAAACGCCGGATCTGGAAGGGCCTCATCTCGAGTCGGACCAGACGCCCGTTCGACGGATCCAAGGCCGCGAGGAACGCCAGGGCGAGGTCGCCGCGATACTCCTCGTACCCCGCGATGCCCTCGTAGTCGTTCAGGAAGTCGCCGCAGCCGTAGAGGACGGGTTTGTCCCGGTAGACCTCGCTGCCGAGCCGATGGTGGGAAGAATGGCCGTGCACGAGGTACGCCCGCCTCGTGGACGAGCTTGCGGGCGAACGCCCGGTGGCTGCGCGGAATGGCGTAACCCCAATTGCCGCCCCAGTGGAGGGGGGCGACCACCGGCGAGCTGGCGCACGGTCTCCTCCGAGAGATCCGTCGGTACGGGTCGGCGATGCTATTTGCGGTAGATCTCGCGCCGGTGGCCGATGTCCACGACCAGAATTACAAGCCGTTCGTCATGGATCTCGTACAGCATGCGGTAGTCCCCAACGCGGATTCGCCAGGCCTCCCTGCCGCTGAGCTTCTTGACCCCAGGTGGCCTAGGCTCATCGGCTAGCCGGCGGATGGCGTCGGCTAGCCGCTCCCGGTCCTGTCTCGCGATTCGCGATAGTGTCTTTGGGCGCGCTTTTCGATAAAGAGGGCGTACGTCAATCGGTCTCCGCACCGATCTCGGTCATGGCCTCCTCGAACGGCACCGGCTCCGAGGGATGCCGCTTCGCCTCGTCGTAGGTGCGGATGTCGTCAAGCTCCTCGAGCTCTTCCTTGATCTGTTGCCATTCGGCCAGCGGCACAACGACCGCTTTACGGTTACCTGCTTGGTCGACCAGATACTCTTCGTGGACATTTATCATCGCATGACCCGCCTTGATCTGGGTTCTCCTTGCCATAGGCTACGTGTCCCGAACACACCCCGCAACCCGCAGGTCAGCCCGAGTGAGGCGGAACCAAGGACGGTTCCGCCTGGCCGGAACCTCGACCCCAGAGTCACCCCGGCCACGCGAGCGTGCAGGGCTGGAGCAACCACGTCCGTTACGCTGACACCTGGCACCTGCGCGAGCGCATGCCCGAGCCCTTGGCGTGGTGCCCCCGGTGCCTATCGCAAGTGACCGCGTGCCGCCGCTGTGCGGCGGCAATCAGTGAATCAAGTGCTCAGCGGGAATGGGCGAGGAGCAACACAACCGAAATCCACGGCTCCCTGGTCCGCGATCCGGGTAGCGCCGCCAACGAGAGAAGACACGTCCGTCGCGCGGGCCGCTCAGCCAAGATCCGCCCCGCGGCACGCGAAGGTTTGTGCTCAGTTCGGGGTGCTCCGGGCGCTCGTCCTGTTTCAGACACCACTCCCATACGTTGCCCGCCAGGTCCTGTACTCCGTAGGGCGAAGCCGCCTGCGGGTACAGCCCCACGGCTACTGTCTGCTCCAAATAGCTGGGTCCGTCCGCGTTTTCCTTCTCGCCCACATTGGTGTAACCGGGTTGGTAACCATCTCCCCAGGGGTACCAGCAAGCCGGGTCGTCGCCAATGCACGATAAGGCGACTGTCGGCGTCAACTATGAGCTCGATGGCCGGAGCCGTCACACGGTACGGTGGTTCCGGGTGCGAACGGCCGCGAAACGGGACCTCGTCGAACTCGTTGGCCTTGCCGACACCTTCCGGGCGACCGAATGCCCTATGAAGCGCCCCGCCGCCACCGCAGTCTCAGAGCCTGTGAAAAAATCCCCCGAAGCCGCCAGCGCTGGTGTAAAGTTTCGCCATTTATTTGTCCACCAGGGGGCGGAGCGAAGTGGACATCCCACTCTTTGACGAACAGCAGGCACCGGTTCCGCGGCCTGAAGAGCGTAGGGAGCGAGTCGCGCAGGGTGGCCCGCCGCGCTACCAGCGGCCCAATCGTGCCCAGGTCGAGCTGCGGCCCTGTAACTTGGATGCACTGATCCCCGAGGACCATGCGGTGCGCACGGTCTGGGCGTTCGTGCAAGGGATGGATCTTTCACCCCTGTACCACAGTATCCGGGCGGTGGAGGGCGGGGCGGGACGCCCGCCGATTGACCCGGCCATCCTGATAGCGCTGTGGCTGTATGCCACCTTGGAGGGGGTAGGCAGTGCGCGGATGCTGGAGCGGCTGTGCCAGCAGCATGATGCCTACCGCTGGCTGTGCGGTGGTGTATCGGTCAACTACCACACCTTGGCGGACTTTCGGGTGGCCCATGGGGCGTTTCTCGACCATCAGCTCACCGTGGGGGTGGCCACCCTCCTGTCGGAGGGGCTGGTCAGCATGAAGCGGGTGGCGCAAGATGGCGTGCGCATCCGCGCCTCGGCCGGGGCGGCCTCCTTCCGTCGCCAACCGAGCCTGGAGAGCTGTCTCGAAGAGGCTCATGCGCAGGTCGAGACGTTGCGCCAAGAGCTGCAAGACGCCCCGGCAGCGAGCGCCCAGCGTGAGCGGGCCGCCCGGCTGCGGGCCGCTCACGAGCGCGAGCAGCGGGTGCGCCAGGCCCTGGAGCATCTGCCTCAGGTCGAGGCCAAGAAGAAGGCCGCGGAGAAGGCCAAGGCGCGGGTCTCCACCACCGACCCCGAGGCGCGGGTGATGAAGATGGGCGATGGCGGCTTCCGCCCCGCCTTCAACGGCCAGTTTTGCACCGACACCGACACCCAGATCGTGGTGGGGGTCGCGCTCAGCAACGAAGGCAGCGACCAGGGTGAGCTGATACCGATGCTGGAGCAGCTTGTCGAGCGTTATCAAGCGCTGCCTGAGGAGACCTGGTCGATGGGGGCTTTGCCAACAAGCAGGCCATCGAAGCGGCCACCGCCGCCGGCACCACGGTCTACGCCCCGGTACAAAAGCCCAAAGACCCCAACCGCGACCCCCATGCCCCGCTGCCCGAGGATAGTCCAGCGGTGGCCGCGTGGCGAGAACGCATGGGCACCGAACAGGCCAAAGAGATCTACAAGCAGCGGGCCTCTACCGCCGAATGCGTCAATGCCATCGCGAGAAACCGGGGACTGCGCTAATTCACCGTGCGTGGGCTGCAGAAGGTGAAAAGCGTGTTGTTATGGTACGCGCTTGCCCACAACCTGATGCGGGCAGCCTTCCTGCGCCTGCACAAGGCCAGCCAGCCGCAATACAGTACGGCATAGAGCCTCGAGACAAAGGGTTTGAACGTCCCCCGCGGGCGTCTCGGAACCCCCGTCACGCCGCTTGGGAGGCAAGTCCGGGTCGGGACCCAGATCCAACAAGAGCTATATCACAAGCCGCTAATATTCTCTCGGCATCTTTTCCCCATGAGCAACGATTTCTCCGCGCCCGAGCCGCCGAAATTCGATAAATTCACAGGCTCTCAGGGTGCCTTCCTCGGTCAGCTCCACGCCGCTGCCGAGCTTGTGGCATTCCCGGTCCAGGGTATCCCGCAGCCAGCGGCTGTCCTCGTCCACTGCGCGGTTCAGCCTGAAACGCCGGATCTGGAAGGGCCCCATCTCGAGTCGGACCAGACGCCCGTTCGACGGATCCAAGGCCGCGAGGTACGCCAGGGCGAGGTCGTCGCGATACTCCTCGTACCCCGCGATGCCCTCGTAGTCGTTCACGAAGTCGCCGCAGCCGTAGAGGATGGGTTTACGCTGGCGGCGATCCGGCGCACGGTCTCCTCCGAGAGATCCGCAAGAAGGTTCACGCCGGCCTGCTCCCCGGTGGCGGCCCACTCCTCCGGAATGCCGCTCGTCTGCAACCCGAACGAGAACACGAGCGTCCGTCCCTTGCCGGGCACCTCCAGCAGGGCCGGGGCTTGGGCTTCCGGCAGGTCGCGCCGGCGCCCGCCGTCCTGATCCCCGCCCGGTGCAGCGCCTCCAGCGTCTCCAGCAGGCCGGCCGCGCCCCAGTCCAGCATGTGGTTGTTCGCGAGCACGCAGCAGTCGATCCCGGCGGCCCGGAGGCAGGGGACGCTGTCGGGATTGCATGCGGTAATTGATGCCCTTGGCCTCCCACTGCCCGCTCGCGGTGACGGCGGTCTCCAGGTTGACGATTCTCGCATCGGGCGCCGAGCGCCCGAGCACCTCCAGGGCATCCCCCCAGACGTAGGCGAAGTCCACGGGCCGCGGAATCGGGCCGTGCGCGGTTTCTGCCAGCTCGACATAGCCGAAGGCCGACTTCAGATAGGGTTCGTGGAGGTTCGGGTCCGAGGGGTGGGGCAGCACCTGGTCGATGCCTCTGCCCGTCATCACGTCGCCGCACAGGAGCAGCTTCACGGCGGCCTCGTTGTTCGACCCGCCATGCCAGTCCTCGATGAAAGCTCCTCGGTCCATAGTCACCCTGCCCGTCCGGGGCGGTCTCGGACACAGGGCCGGGATAAGCCGTGCCTTGAAGTGGACCTCTGCCCACAGGTAAACCCTGTCCGGTAGGGGTGTAGATGCGTCAGCATTTAAGCTTCGCCGGCTATGGGAAGGCCGTGGGGGGATATGCCAAGGTCAAAACCGGACTCGGGAGATGGTCCGGGATCGCAGGGGGGCTTGCGGAAACGTGATGCAGGGTCTGATGGCCATTTGCCACGCAGATGGAAACGGCGGATACATCGGAAGTCATCGACCTCACCGTGCGCGCGCCGCATTTCTATCCCGACATCGTGAATGTCAAGCTCCGCGCGAGGGGCTGTGGTTCAAACGACATCCCAAGGCTTGACCTCCTTGGCTGCGAGATGCCGGCTGCCGTGGAGGATAGTGACGACAAAGACCCGCTCGGGCCGGGTCAGATAGATGATTCGATAGCCCTGATAGATCAGCTCGCGCACATCGTCCCGGCCTTCGGCCTCGGGCACGGCGCGGCCGATCTTCGGAAACTCCGCCAGTTTCTCCACCGAGGCGATGATGCGCTCGACGAAGCGCCGGGCGTAGTACGGCGAGTCCTTGGCGATGTAGGCCTTAAGGTCCCGGATATCGGTTCTGGCCCGGTGCGACCACTCAATCACCACGGCCCAGCAGCTCAGCCTTGACCTCTTCGTGCGGGACCGTGCGGCCGGCCTCGACATCGGCCAGGCCTTCCTCGATCTTCTGCTTCACGTACAGCTCGTACATGATGTCATCCCAGGTGGCTTGCTCCGGCATCTGCTCGATGATCTGCCGGGCGGCGTCTTTGGCGCTTGGCATGATTCGGTTCTCCGTCGGTGATTAGCGGCTCATTTGGCGGCGATTCCAGGCAGTGCCGGGCCTGGTACTTCAGCCCCGCCAGGACCTTCATCACCACGCGCTGCTGGTCTGGCGGCAAGTGGCTGACCGCCTCGAACTGAGGCGCCAGCGCGTCGCCCGGGCCGCGCGAGACTAAGTCAGTGGTTTTATTTTACAGCAGGCCCTGTTGCTGTATTCCCCGCTTTGCGGACCAGACCGCGGTTTTCTCTATTTACCACGAGACCGGCCACACGGGCGGGGTCTCCCGGCCCAACTTCCTGACCGGCATCCTCGACGAGAACGGCACGCGTTACGCCACGTACCAGTATGACGCACAGGGCCGCGCCGTCTCCTCCGAGCATGCGGGAGAGTGCCAATCGGACCACCTTCGCGTATCCGGCCCCTGTACCGCCGGGCGTCACCCTTCTCGCGGAGAGGTCAGCCTTCGCTCGAGAGCGAGCCCTCGTGGAGTGGCGTACGAGCCTCGGAGTCTCGTGTGCGTCGGGGCCGAGTAAACGTCACCGCGGCTTTAGAGAATCCTTGTCGCAGCGAGAATCTGTGGATGTTGGAAGACATGGCCCCATCGAGGGTGTCAACGTCATGTTCCGCTGCATGCGACAATCGAGGGGTCGATAAGCTTACCGAAAGTGGACTTCGAGGTCATTGGAGAGATTACAAACGTCCAGACGTTCGCGACCGGGCGCGGAATACGGGAGCTGCCGCGACTACGGCGGATATATGGGAAAGGCCACTGGAGAAAGCGAAAAGGGATCGCAACCGTGCGCTTAGGGGACGGATCCCGGCGGCGTGCGGAAATTCACTGGTACGAAGCGACCGGCATCGATAGGAAAGAGTTGAAGATCAAACGATACATCGACTGAATGCCCATGAACGAGAAACGAGGCTTCGTCGTCTGCGTGCGGAATGACGAATACGTCGCGTCCTTGGAGATCAGGAAGATCTATGAGCTTCTTCCTGACCCCGACGCGGAAGCGCACGGACAGGTTCGGGTAGTCGACGAATCCGACGAGGATTACCTTTATCCGGCAGAGCATTTCGTACGCTTGGACCTCCCGAGTGAAACCGAGAAGGCGGTGATCACGGCAGTCTAACCGCGCGCTAGACCACGCGCCGGTCGTGGTAGATTGAGACATGCTTGCCGGGGCGAGCGGCCGGGAAAACCGAGATCGGAAGTAACTATTCACCTACCCCAACCGCGGCATAGGCGGCGCCCCCTGGAAGGTCATGACCAAGGCATGGAAGAGGTCGGCGGATTGTTTGCGCAAGGTGGAGAGGTAAGAGCGGATGGTGGCGAATGCTGCAGCGCCCTCGGAGGAGCGAAAGCCTCCGGAGACCTTCTGTTTGACCTTGGGCATGCGCACATCGCGCTCAGCTTGGTTGTTATCGAAGGGGACGCGGAGATCCGTGAGAAAGCGCAAGGTATCGTCGCGGCGCTCGCGTAGGCGCCCGAGCAGATTGTAGGCGGGTGAGTGCTTGATTCGCCCGCGGGTGCCGGTGCGCTGGGTGTTGCGGGGGTTGAGTGCCGCGCCTTGGGTGAGGATCGTGTCATAGCGCGCCTGAAACTGCTCCAGGGCGGGTGTGGGCAGGGCCGCGAGTCCCTGAGCGCGGGCTTGATCGGCGGCCTCTTTGGCCTGGCACAGGAGATCGATCATCGGTGCCGCCCAGCTCTGCTCGGGGAAGCCCTCGATGAGGCCGATCAACTCCCGCAGGGGATGAGCGTTGCAGAAGGCGTGCAGGCCCGGGTAGCAGTCGTAGGCACACCAGTGGTCATGGACCAGAATGCCGGTGTAGTGCGCCAGCAGACCGAAGGCATCCAGGGCGGCCTGGCCGCGCTTGGCAGGGACAAAGCAGGTGGTGAGCGTATCGGTGCTCAGAACATGCAGCCAGTTGAGCTTGCCGTCGACGCGCACACCGGTCTCGTCGGCGTGGGCCACCGCGGCACGCGCGAGCGCTTGGCCGATGGTCGCTACCTGCGCCTGCACCCGCATGGCCGCAGACCTCACTGCGGCATGGATGGTAGCAGGAGAGATGGCGATGCCGGCCAGCTCATCGAGCAACGCAGCGGTGCGCTGGTAGGGCAGGAGCTGGTATTGGGTCAAGTGCACCGCAAGAGCATACACTCCCGGTCCATACTGCACCGCAGCGTCCATCCCCGGCGGAAACGCGCTACGGTGCACCTGGCCGCAGATGCACACCCCTTCGAGGATACGGTACTCGGTAACCTCACGGCGGATCACCCGTTCGGTCACTTGGCGTCGCTCGGGCAGCGCCGAGGCGAGGATCCCCGCACGGCAGCACCCGCAATCGCAGTGCCCAGTCAGCGGCAGGAACACGGTGCGGTCGGGTTCGTCCACCAGCCCCATCGTCGCGCCAGGATTGAACGGGGGATCCGATGACGGTGGTTTGCTGGAGTTGTGGCTGTCCTTGGCCAGTCGGGCCTCCAAGTCTTGGACCCGTTGCAGCAGTTGCGCCACCTGGGCGCGCAATGCGGCGTTCTCCGCACGCAGCCGCTCTAGCTCGCCGAACAGGGCGGCATCGAATGGGGTTGCACTCTGTTTCTCATGCATGCACTAAAGTGTCACGCATAATCAACTGTCCTGCAAGAGATACCTGAATAGTTACGATCGGAAAGCTGAAGCGCGAGGGTCCTCCCGCACCGGCCTTCAGCCACCGTGCCTAGCGCGGATGTCCTGAGCGCCCGAGCACCTCTAGGGCATCCCCCCAGACGTAGGCGAAGCCACCGGCCACGGAATCGGGCCGTGCGCGGTTTCTGCCAGCTCGAGGTAGCCCAGCGCCGACTTCAGATAGGGTTCGTGGATGTTCGGGGCCGAGGGAGACCTTACGATGACCGAGAAACTGGAAACCGTCAGACGGATCTTCCCCCAAGGATCGCACTGCGAAGTGGCGTGAAAGCTGCTGGCTGAGCGGGCTTCAGGGTAGTTTCGCACATCGTGAAGTACCCATGGAAGTGGTCGGTATCGTCAGGTGAGTACATTGACATGCTGGTAAGTATGTGGAATAGTCGTGGCCATGTACATCGAACGTCGTGCCCAATCGACAATCGCCTCCCGCCGTGCTGCTGCGCGAGTCCTATCGCGAGCAGGGCAAGGTCAAGAAGCGCACTTTGGCGAATCTGAGCAAACTACCGAGGGAGGTGATCGAGCACATTCGCCAGGCCTTGGCAGGGCAGGCCATGGCGGTCAAGGAAACGATCTGTGGCGCCATCTATGGGCTGTTATTCGTGCTGAGGGAGCTGGCCCGCCAGGGCGCAATACAGGAGTCTTTGGGCGACTCCCGGATGGCGAAACTGGTGCTGTTTTTGGTGCTGGCGCGCATTGGGCATCAGGGCTCGCGACTGTCCGCTGGGCGCTCGATCACGCGGTGCAAGCCGTGCTTGGGCTAAGCGCTTTCGATGAGAACGCACTCTATGAGCATGGCGTTATACACATCTCCCCGTAGCTAGGGCTGCTGCCCCTCTGGACACAGCCCCCGGAAGCTGATTCAATGCCCCCATCGTTCACCAGGTGACGAGGGGGAGCAGATGGAGAAGGGGTTGCCGAGGTGGTTGGGTGGGCGCGTGCTGAGCGCGGGGGAGCTTGAGAGCATACGGCGGGAGGCTCGGCTGGCGGAGCCCCCAGTGCGAGCCGAGGTGGCGCGGCGGGTGTGTCGGGTGCTGGGGTGGACCGATGCAGCCGGTAGGCCCAAGCTGATGAGCTGTCGAGTCGGGCTGCTGCGGCTGCATCGGGCAGGCTGGATCGAGCTGCCGGCGCCGCGTAACGGCAATGGGAAGGGGCTGTCGCGCGAGCCGCAAGATTGGCCCGCTGTGTAATTCCACCGCTGGTTTGACAAATTTCCACCCGGTTTGACAGATTTTTGCGGACCTTCGCCGCCGGGGCACATGGCGAGATACGGCGCAGAGCGTTGTGCGACAAGGAAGGAGGGTCTTACCGCATGGTCGCAGATTGAGGAACCCCCCTCATCCGCCCGGTCGAGCCTTTGCCATAACCCCTCCGGGCCACGACGACGCGAAGGGTTGGCAAGGCTAGGAGAACCCGATCAGAAACCACTCAAGCGGAATTCGGGGGTCCCGGGTTCTCCGACGTATCTCTTCCTGCATGCCACGGCCTGAAGACTCCGGCGGGCTTCCACACCCTCGCCTAAGCGGGTGCTTCCTGTTGCCTTCGGGCTGTTCAAGACCCTCGGCGCCCGCAACGATCCATTTCGAAGCTGTACCAGCACTTCAGTGTGCGCGTCACCCCTACGGCCTACAGGATGCTCTGTCTACGCTTCGCCTGTCTTGTTCGCCGCTCCCTCGGCTCCGCCACAGCCGCAAGACTCGATACGGGTGGGTGGCTAGCCCTTACCCGACGGGGACTCTCACCCCGCAAGATACGCCGAGCTTGTCCCGGCGCGATGAACAATGGATTGAAACGACCCCTCGGGTCGCCTCAATCCTTATTGGTTAGGTCTCACGCTAGAAGTCTTTGACTTCGCCATCCTCGAAGAGGACGTGCTTTAGCAGGAAATTGACCCTGGTGTTCTGTATGTCTGCGTTTCTCAGGCTTTCGTGCTTCGCAATGAATTGGTTGTAGTCAAGTTTCCCTTTCCATTCGATGGACTGGCCTGAACTTACCGGATCGTTAACGGCCAAGTTCGCGCCGAGGATTTCGTTACCTAGAAGGTCAGTGAAAACGAGTGTGCCATCAAACGCGCGAACATTCTTGCCGGTTGTATTAGCAAAGGTGACGGTAAAGGTGATCGCATTGCGTCCGTACTCGCCTTCAAACCACCCTTTATTCGTGAGAGTTGCTGTAATCGGAAATGTTTGTTTGACCTTCTTGGGTGGCTCACGATCTTCTGACTTCTTTGAGTCACCTCCTCCGAGGGCGGTACCAAGACTCTTCGAAAATCCGGCGGCCGCATCCTGAAATGCAGAGCGCAATTCATACTTTATGTGTTCGCGACCAGCAAAGTAGCCAACAAGAAGCCCCACGGCAAACGCCGCGGCCACGAGTTGCTTGTGGCGCCCTGCTGCCCTTGTTGCAGGCGTGGTCTGTGCGTTCGGTGGAAACGCCGACATTTGCTCAGGGTTTGTCTCGCCTCTTGTCTGTGTGTTTGCCCGCTGCATTACCTTCGCGTAGATGACTCCGCACTTAGGGCACTCGTAGTCCGGAGCTGTGTCTGTTGGCTTGCGGGTGTAGCCGCACTTCGGGCATGTGATCTGCATGCAGGAAACTCCCTCGTGTTTGCCGTAAAACCTAACGCTGTTTTAACCGGCGCGGACCGCGGACCCTACAGGGTGCAGTTCCCCGGAGGGAGCGCGCTGCAAACTAGGCTGGGTCTGCTGGGTGCTAACCGGACTGTCAAGGCTGGTGGGCGCGGCGGGGGCTTCGCCGCTGCGGGTGCGGGCGCGGCCGGGGAAGCGCTTGCGCAGGTCGTTGGCAATGGTCTCGGCCCCCTGCACCCGCGCCCGGGCGGCGCCCTTGACCGCCTGGTAATAGGCAAGCGCCCCGCTGTAGACCTCGCTGCCGGCGGCCAGCACCGAGTCGTCCAGACCCGCCAGAAGCTGGCCGAGGGGCCGCTGCATGCTGGCGAGAATGTCCACCGCCTGGAGGTCGCCCTCCATCTCTTCCACGTCCAGGTAGCTGGGACGGAGGCTCGCGTCGGCGCGGGCATACTCGACCGCTTTGCGCACGAAGGCGACCGTCTTATCTCCCATCTTGGGCAGTTCCCGGCGCTCGTCCGGTACGGGCGCGAGGAGGTGCGGCAGGAGCTTGTCCTGCAGGACCTGCAGGGCGTCGCGGACGGCTTGCAGGTCCGCCTCGGGGATGTCCAGAGAGATGCGGTTGAGGCTGCTGTTCATGGTCGGTTCTTCTGATGGCTTCAGTGCACGGCCCACCCTGCTTTACAGGATTCGCGGGCGGGCCACGATGGGGAAGCGTCGAAACTCAGGGGCAGGCTCAACCGTTGTCGTTCTTCCCCCCTGTCAGCCTTCACCAGCCTCTTTGTCCTTCGGACCGCCCCTGCGGTCACCGGCCGGCATCTGGCTGAACGAGCGCTGCAGTCCCTGCTCGCAAGCGCTCGTGGCGCACGAGGATAGCGGGTCCGACTGGATTTTCCAATCCCATCTTGTACCCTCCCAAAGTTCCACGCCTCCCCAACCACGGCGCCGCTGCCTCGGTTCCGACTCGGAACATCGGCCCGCGTCGCCCACGTGTAGCGACGCACCCGCGGAAACTTATCGAGCTGCGGGATCGGCCAGCCGAGCAGCTCGTGGCATAGCTGTCCCGCCTGGGGCACCGATGCCTTCATTATGTCGGTCGATTGGCGTTGGAATTGTTTCCAGCGCAAGCGTAGCAAGCGCCGCACGGCAGGTCTAGTCAGCCCGTGGACTCGACTGGCGTCATGTCTCCCCCACCCCACCCCCGCACCCCGCACTGGCGCTCGGGGTCGCACAACGATATGCCTGCGCCTCATCGCCCCATGTCGTTTGCCATACTCGCAGCGACGCACCCATGCCGCTCGGTCATTCGCTGGTACCCGGCCGGGGTACAGGGTAAGGGGTCGGGTGAGATCGTGGCTCCTGGCGCCCCAGGTGAAGCGCGTTGCCGTCAGCCAGACTTAGGAGTTGCCCCCGGCCATCTTTATCTCTTACACCCGATCAGCGCGCCATGACAATGACCCTTTACGGGCCTTTGCATGCCCCTTAAAGGGCCGCGGTGAACTGTAACGGTGTTACGGTGCTGTCACGCACTCCGGGAGGCGAAGCTCACTCACAGTTCTAAGGCTTTCTCATGCTTCGCCAGATCTCCGGGCGCCTCATACCCATTGATCACAAGCCAGCGCGCTGCTTCTATGGGATCGACCAGGCGCCATAAGTGCTCCGGCTCGGCCGCCAGGTCGGACATGACGTGCACTATCCATGTCCCGTTCGCCGTCCTGTAGAGTTCCTCGTGCCTTTGGCGAGACCCCGTGACATCGCTCACGCGATCTTTGCCGTCCAAATGCGTGCTCTCTCCCCATCGCGTAGCGAGATCCCCGTCAAACCAACGTCCATCAGGCAATACAATGCGTTTCACTGGTCAGTCCTCATGGCGCCCGTCACGTAGCGCACGGCCTGCGCCGTGCTGATGATGATCCCCCGCCGGCGCTGCTGCTCGCGGTAGGTAATGGCGGCATCGGCGATCTTCTCGGGAGACCAGCTTGCCGGCAGCCTCGATACAAATGCGCGGAACCACGCAGCCGGCTCAGCCCTGACCGTTGCGCCGCCTGATTCAACGAACTCGATCATGCCTGCCTCGTTCGGCCCTGCCATGAACGCGGCGAGCCCGGCCTGATCGCGCGGCGACACGCGGCCAGCACTGACCAGCTCGCCCACGAAGGCCGCGATCTCCTTGCGTTGCGTCAGGCTGGCCAGTCCGATCCGGGTAACCTTTTCGCGTTCGACGAGTTCTTCGACCTCGATCACCCCACTCTTCTGCTCCCCCCAATCGACTGGCTTGAGGCCCTTGAGAGCCGGCGCTTGCGCCCCGAGAAACCCCACGTGGCGCAGATAGTAGACGCCTGGTTTCGGGTTGTCGGGGGAACTGGGGACGTAGAAGCTTGCGGAGACGCGGGAGAAGCGCTTGGCCCGCACCAGCTCGGCGAAGGACGGCTCCACATTGCACGGGTGCGCGTACAAATCCGGCGCCGCGAAGGCAAGCCGCCCCACCGCACCGTAGGCCGGCGCAGCGTGCTTGGGGTGCCCTATTACGAGCGGCGCCTCGTGCAGTGCCGGATTATAGCCCGCCGCCGAAGCAGCCAGGTGCGTATCCGTCACGGTGTACAGCGAGCCGTCCGAGGCGCGGTGGATCCCGGCGCGGAATAAATGAATGGGCGCGAGGCTGCAGTCTGGGTTCATGGTTTACCCGCGGCGCGCCGGCTCCGGCCCTCCCTGATAATGCGGTAGATCTGCTGCTCGGAGAGGCGAAACTGTTTCATGAGGTCGATGATGGTGCGGCGCTCCGGGCGCAGGCGATGCTCGTTCCGTATCTTCTCATGGACCTCTTTCACCCGTTGGCGCCTGCCCAAAGGCACATAAATGGCTCGACCGCCCATACTGCAATAACGCCGCTCGATGAGCTTGACAGCAAAGGCGTCCGCCTCCTCGGCTTCCATGCCAGATCGAAGCACATCAGCGACGTGAGCGGCGAGATCATCCAGAAACCCTTCGGCATCATCGCCTACGCTCAGTGTTGGAGCTTGATCTTCGATGGACATTCGCTGTGGGCGCCTTAATGCTCGAACGTTGCGAAACCTGGGGTCCAGTCTTCGAGGAGCTTCCGCTCCAGTTCCGCCAGCGCAGCCTTCTGACGCGCGAGGCGCGCAGCGCGCCTCTTCAGCCCCCGCTCGCGCCGAAGTAATTCCGCCACCCGGAGAGGATCTGCCTCGTTCGTGTCCATGACTCTCACTCTCCCCGCCCGGCGCTACCCGAGCTGAATCCCCAGCCTCCGAATCCGTTCCAGCTCTTGGGCTTCCGCCTCGCTATAGCCAGCCACATACTTTCTGGCCAGGGCGATCTCGCTGGGATGATTGGGGTCGGCATGCGGCACGCCGCTCGGAAGGGTCGGCACGGGAAGATGCGCGGTGTTAATCCCCAACGGAAGGAAACCACGTCCCCTGCGGACGGACGGCGCATGTTTCCCGGCCAGGCTATCCAATATTTGGAGCCGGCGCAGTAGCTCCATCGCCCCGAAAGCATATTCGACGTATTCACCGGTGGTCCGATCGGCTTCGGCTCGGAAGAATGCCAGAAGCACATCCGGAGTCATGGCCTCCAGGCGCCGCACTTCGGCCTGGGCTTCCTCGGCACGCAACTCCAATCCGGGAATGGCGCGCCTCGCCTGGGCCACCTGCTTGCACGCTGCGGCGCTTTCCGTCTCGGCTTCCGCCGTCTTTTCTGCGAGCGCCGCCCCGGCTGCGTCGACATCAGATTGTTCCGTCTCAGTTGCGAAAGCGCTTGGACCAGAAATCCAAGATCGGCAAGCCGCGGTAATCGCTTCGGAAGTCCGGAGACAGACCACCGCGTTTCGAACGTCCTTGTTTGAGTCATCTTAGGTTTCCCTTTGGCCCGTTTCGCATCGTTCGCCCTCTCTGCTCCTGGAGGATTCTTCATCCTGTCTCCAGGCGAACTCTGCCGGTACGGACACCCCTAATGCGGCGATAGCCGCATCGAGCACGCTCCGCCAGGCTTTTAGAACCTCGATCAGGCCGGCATTGGACGTGATGGCCGTCTTGAGCCGCTTGCCATGCCGCGCGACGGCAGATCTGGATACGGGGTAGCCTTGGCTCGCGAGCCAGGCGGCGTGCTCGTCGTAGCGGAAAAACCCGGATGTGACAATCCGCGCGTCGATCTCGCGCAGAAGGGCGGGCGGCAATAGTGACAGGACGTTACGCCGGGGCATGGGTCGTTTCCTCCGGGTTCATACTAGTGTAGTGCTTGGTAATTAACGGAACATATATGATCTATCGCTGTCCAGGGCTATGAAGCCAAGACAGGAGAGCACTGATGCGAGTAGCCCCGATGGTCCGACTGAGCGCGGAAGAACAGCGGAGCCTGAGGCGTGTGTCGCGTTCGAACACCACGAGTGTGAGGCTGGCCCGCCGAGCGCGCATTGTGCTGTTGGCGGCGGTGGGCATGGAGAACAAGGCCATCGCGGCGGAACTCAAGATTGGGCGTGTGCAGGTTGGGCGTTGGCGGGAGCGCTATGCGCAAGGCGGGCTGGCGGCCATCGAGTGTGACCTGCCGCGCGGAGGTCGTCAGCCCAAGGTGGATGCCGCCGAGATCGTGCGACGCACGACTCAGACCCAGCCCTTAGCAGCGACACAGTGGAGTACGCGGACCCTGGCTAAGGAAATGGGAGTGAGCGACACCACGGTGCTGCGCGTGTGGCATGCCCATGGGCTGAAGCCGCATCGTGTCGAATCCTTCAAGGTATCGCGCGACCCGAAATTCACCGAGAAGTTGGAGGACATCGTCGGGCTGTATCTGTCCCCCCCGGAGCATGCTTTGGTGTTGTGCTGCGACGAGAAGAGTCAGGTTCAGGCGCTGGATCGTACCCAACCTGGCCTGCCGCTGAAGAAGGGGCGGGCTGCGACCATGACCCATGACTACAAGCGCCATGGCACCACGACACTGTTTGCTGCCCTGAACACCTTGGAGGGTTCCGTGATTGCCCGCTGCGAGCCGCACCATCGCCACACGGAGTGGCTCACCTTCCTGCGCCAAATCGACCGCGAGACGCCCAAGGACAAGGAACTGCACTTGGTCTGCGACAACTACGCCACCCACAAACATCCCAACGTTCAGAAATGGCTGGGAAAACACCCGCGTTTCCACATCCATTTCACGCCCACCTCAGCATCCTGGTTGAACATGGTCGAGCGATTCTTCCGCGACCTGACTGTGGATCGGTTGCGCCGTGGCGTGTTTCGAAGCGTCCCCGAGTTGATCCCTGCCATCAACCGCTATGTCGATGCCCACAACGCCAATCCCAAACCCTTCATCTGGACCGCCAAGGCTAAGGACATCCTGCAGAAGGTCATCCGCGCCAACGCACGTTTAAGTTCTAAACAGAATGAAGCACTACACTAGCTGCCCACGGCTCCTGATATCCCATCGTCATCTCTTGCCCCGTAGCTCAGCATGTCGAACAGTTTCCGCGTCCCGTCCTCATCGAGGCCATACTTGCCGACAATCTGCACCAATAGAAGCATCCGCTCCGCGTCGAAATCGACGTCACTGCGGCTCTGCTGCACCCGCTGGATCAGATCTATCGCTAGGGATACCTTGGTAACTGCGGAATCCATCCTGTCGATCTTGGCCGGCTCCGACGCGGTCGGTCTGGGCGCGCTCCGGCATTCTGCGGCAGCCGCCAGCTCCTGGATGGCCCCGTCAAGCACCTCCAAGGTCTCCTCGGCTGCCTTGGCCCGCTCCTCGGCGATGAGAAGCAGATTGCCAGCGTGCAGGCAGTCCGTGGGGTAATCGCTGTCGTCGCCAGAGAAGGCTGGTATGATATTGGTCACATGCGCCAGAGTTTGCAACTCCAGGATCTGGCAATACAGATCATGAGAGGCTTTCCTCGCTTTCTTCTTGGCAGACAGGCCGGCTGCGCCTTCCGATGGCCCGTTATCCGGGGTGTTGCTCATCTGAGTTATCTCCTGCCGCGCATCGCGGCTCCTTGTCCACAACATCCGCTCACGCGGGTTCACTCGGCGGCCCCGCCCGGCATCCCTAAGCCCGTTCAGCTTCCGCACTGCGCCGCGCCAGCGATCTCTCGGCGGACTGCTCTAGCGCGATAAGCAGGTCCCTCATCCCGTGTTTGGTCAGGAAACGGGGGCTCGAAACCTTGGCCACGCGCCGGCTCACCGTAGCCAGCCGGGCATCCGAGAGGCCGGTCCAACCCAGCTCGCGGGCGAGCCAGGCGAGCTTGTCCCATTGCCCATCGCTCGGGCGGTCTTCCTGGTGAATGCCCCGCCCGCCGCGGTTTTTCCCATCCAGCGTGCCGCTTTCCCGGACGGCTCGCGCCACCATTTCGAGTTCGGCGTCCGTCAGGTCCCCGGCCGAGCGCTTGCCCGTAACCTCTTCCAAGAAATCACGGTACTGCTTCTCGGTGATCCGGCTCCGTTTCAATCCGATGTGGATCTGGGCAAGCAGCGATTGCCGGCGAGATTTGCCCGCCTTATCGGTTGGCATCGCTTTCCCCTCCGAGGTCGCGCCAGGCTGCGCGCAGGTATCGCGTATCGACCGGAGATCCCTCCGCGCCAGCGAGTATGGCGGCGAGGCGTAGCGTCTTGGTGACTGCGCGCAGAGATCCAGGTGTCTTCGCGATGGACCCAAGAAAGTCGCGCTCGGCCTTGCCGTGGACCCGCCAGGCATCAGCCACGGCCTTGACATCATCTGCCAGCGCCCCCGCGAGATAGAGCCGTTTCCCGATGCGCGAGAAGAGCTGAGCGAACTCCGCGGCGCGAGAGCCGCCCCGCAGGCGATGGTACACGGTCTCGTTGCCCGCCAACGCCAACCCAATGCCGCACGCATCATGGAGCGCCCGCAACTCTTCCAGCGCAGCCACGCTCAGGTGCTGGCACTCGTCGACGATCAGCAGGCCGCGGGTATCACGCATGCGGCGGAGCAGTTCCCGCCGGAGCCTGGAGGTCCAGCCGGGCAGCTCGCGCATGCCTACCGCTTCGGCGATCTCTTCGAGAACAGCCTTACAGCCGCTGATTGCTGGGCTAACCGTTGCGGCCCACGTACTGGGGCTCGTCGCGGCATAGCGGCGCAAGGAAACGGTCTTCCCCACTCCGGCCGCGCCGTATACAACGGCGAGATCCCCGGCCATCTGAGCGAAGCTCAGTGTGATGAGTATCTTGCCGGCGGTGGGTGTTTCTATCCAATCGGGGCTGACCGGAAGTGCCGTCTGAGCCCGTTGGCGCCGGCTCACCAGCCAGGTCTCGATCTTTCCCTCCACGGCTACGCTGTCGCCCTCGTATTCGCCCTTCAGCCAGCGGCTCAGGGCGGATCCGGAGATCCCTGCCTCACGGGCAATGCGAGCCTGGGTCTCGCCTTCCTCGAGAAGAGCCTGGATACTGGCTCTCAGGCCCCCTTCAACAGGCGTTTCAAGCAGTTTGATTACGGCGTTGCTCATGGTAAAGTAACCTCGTTCTCTGTTGGCGGCATGCGCCGCCGGGTCGCCTCCACCCTGGGCATGGTGTCCGCCCTGCCCAGGGCACCTAAAAACCTATTACCCTGCGAAGGGTGGCGTCGACATCAATGTCGGAACCATCCTCTGCAGGATCGTCAGTGCGCTGCAGCCTGGGGCGAAAGATTTCGGCGACATTGGGTGGCGGAATGTCAGGCGTCTCCGGCTCGCATTCCGGCCACCGCCTGGTAGCCGCCATGTCGCGGCGAGCCCGGTCCTCCAGTTTGCGGGCTTTCTTGTAAGCGCCTTGGGCGCGGGCGTGATCCTTGCCAGCCTGTTGATCTCGAAATCCCGCAGGATCTATAAGCGGTGCCTCGCAGATGAATCTTCCGCCGTCGTAAAGAGCTATAGGGACCGTCGCATCCTCCGGATCAAACCGCGCAGTATAGGGTCCGCGGCTGCGGATCTCCGAAAGTTTTGGGCTCCAGTAGTGATTCTTGAGTAATACGATGCGGTGGTCTTTTTGCCTCAGCCTGACGCTTTCAGCGGCGAGCAGGCAGAGGCGCATTTGCTCCTTCGTCGGTTGACGCACGGTGGTGTGAGGAAGGAGATCCTTATAAACCTGCAGGGGGCTGCACCCATTCATGCCCTGGCCGCGATGGGATTCATCGGCGTAGAATGAGATCTCGCGCTCCAGCCGTTTAACATAGGCTTCTAGCGGAACCGCGTTTTTCACATCGAATTCTTCTGGCCGATCTGTTGGTGAGTTACCGCAGAATGAGCCAGCAAACTCCGGATGTCTGTCAACCCGGTCGGCCATGATTCTGAACCAACTTTCCACAGGTTTTGCGGCGCCACGTTCCGGCTTTACGAAGACAACCTGGATTGAAAGGCTCGCGAAAATTCCCAGCGGATCGTCTGGCCTGATTTTGCCGCGGTAGCGGGTCGGTTGCCCGGAGCTGAGCAGGCGCCCGGCGTAGCCGCGCCCATTGTCCACGAGAACCTCATTCGGCAGTGCCCGCGAATACGCAATCGCCTTGCGAAAGGCGAGCCGAATAAGATCAGCGGACTCCGTCCGCCCGACGACGAATCCAAGCACCAAACGAGTCCGAACATCGCGCCAGAGCACCACGGTGGGGCGCGCCCGAGAGCCATCGGGCCAGCGGCAAAACACATCGGCTCGGCGCCCATCGGACTCCCACAAAGAATGCAGCCCCAGCGCCGTGTAATCGCGCCTCTGCGCAGGAAAAGTCTCGGCAAGCGCCTTGGGTCCGTGCCGTCCCAGCATGACGCGCCAATGAGGAAGCTGCCGAAGCCGGCGGCGGGCAGACTCGTAGGTCGGGACCATCAAGCCGAGCGGCTGCGCCCAACGCTCGACCTGGCGAGGCACTGCCTTAACGATTGCCGGCTCTGCCGCAAATACAGGTCCTCGATCCGGAGCCACACATCCGAGGGAATCTCCTGGCGCGTTGCGCAGCCCCGATATCGTGGAGCCAGAGCGGGCAGCCAGTCCGCTGGGTCAAGGTGTTCCACCACTTTCACCCAGCGCCATATCGACGATTCGCTCGTTTCAAAGAGACCCGCCACCGCGAGGTATCGCGCCCCCTTCGATCCCTCGATCTCGTGAAATTTCAACACGGCGCGGTGCCGTTTCTCGGCAGTGGCCTTCGCCCTCGCCAGAAGCCCGTCAAACCACTGCCAACAATTTGCATTTTGTTCTGGGGTGAGGCGCTGGAGATCGGCTTCCGGCCGCTGATCGTTGACGCTGGCATCCGCGGCAATCTGAGAGCCCGGCGTGAGCACATCGTGCTTTCCGATCTGGTGGGCAGCCTGGACCGCGACTGGAAGAGATGACACCAACACCTCGTAGCGCCTGCCAGCCCGGCCGCTTCCGCGAACCTCGCGAACCCGCAGCCGCGCCCCGCCGCGCCATATCTGCCCCCGCTGCGCCGCGCGGAGAGCCTTATGGGCTGCTTGCCGCGTGATGCCCGCGAGATTGGCAAGGTCCGACGTTCCAATCCAGGCGGCCCGTTCGGGTGGTCGAGTGGGTGAATGGCGGATCATCCCGGCAGGGCGGGCTCCAAGGAAGCCTCCGGAGAACCTCGGATAGGCGAGGCACCGGCGCGTTTCATGCCAAGAGCGACGGCTATCTGATGCCCTTTGCCGCGCGTGGCCTTGAGCTAGCCGCTCATCACGGCGTAGACGGTCCGCACCGCGTATCCGTGTTGATGCGCCCAACTGGCGATGGTCTCACCACGCCTGGCGAAGCCAGCCTTGATCTGGCGCCTGCTTTTCATTCTTGAGCAAACCGTGTCATGATGGTGCACAATTTCTGACAACCAGACGATAGAATACTCACGAATCATGTATTGTGCAAGAAGTCTCCATGTTTTCTGAACACACCTTCGAGGGCGTGGCTCAGAGGCTCAAGGATGCTCTGGGACTCAAGAGCTTCAACGCACTCGCCCGCGCGTTGGGGATATCGTCTAGCTCGTTCTCGAACAGGAAGCAGACTAACTCTCTGCCCTACAAAGCCATCGTGGATCTAGCACTGTCGCGCAACGTCAGCCTCGATTGGCTGTTCTATGGCCAAGGGCAACCGTTCCGAGGGGGCGATGAAACGGAGGTCTCCCCCGGCTCCGAGGTCCGACCGCGGTTGCTGATGGAAATTTACGCTCAGTTGGTCCCCCCGTTGCGCGCGCCTGGTAAGTGGCAAAGCGAGATCGGGTTGGATAAGGCGGATGCGGAGCTACTGGAAGACCTTCAGTTCGAAGCGTTAAGGCGTGATCTCTTCCAAGTCGCCAGGGCTGGCGATATCTACAACAAGGTGGCGACCATTTCGAGCGAGAAGAAGCGCAACGAAATAATCCGGCGGGAAGTGAAGGCCACGTGGGACGCCTGGGACTTGTACTTGCTCGCCGCGGAGCTTCAGGGAGCTGGGCGAGTGCCGCCAGCACAACCGAACGCCGATAAAGACAACCATGTTCGCGAGGACCGCCCGGCGAAGGCAGCTGATGAACCAGAGTAGCGGAGCGGGAGGTGCAGCCCTCCGGCGCGGTATCCGCGGAGACGCCTGACATTCCGCCACCCCAATGCTGGGAGCGGGGAGAAGAGCAACACTGGCAGGCGCGGCTGTGGCACCGGCTGGTGCAGTAAGGTCCCGCGGACCACTGGGTGCGGGTGCATGATGCCTTCCTGCAAGCCCTGAACGCGCAAGGTATGGCGGACCGGCTATCGCGGCGGGTGTCCATGTTCGCCGTGCCGGGCGCTGTCGCCGAGCTACCTGGATCTGCTCGCCCGCATCGCCGAGCGCACCGAAGTGCACCTGTTCTGCCTCACGGCATCAGAGGATTACCCCGCCGACCTGGACGATCCGCGGCGGCTCGCCCGGCGCAGGGACCGGCGGCGGCGCGCTGGAGGGGTCGACGACAGCGCCTAACGCCGATCTGGGGAATCCGCTCCTGGCCTCGCTCGGGCGCATGGCCCAGGCATTCGTCTCCCAGCTTCAGGACTACCCGCACCAGGACGTGGACGCCGGCCCGACTTGGAGGCCAGGGCATGGCCTGCTGGCTGTCCGCTCGCTCTCGCCGAGCGCCTGGGCGTCTGCGCCAACGTGGCCTTCCCGCTCCCCGCCGGCTTCCTCTGGGAGGTGTTTCGGGGTTTACCCATAGGTTTACCCAGGTCTTTGGGCCTGGCAGCTAGAGCCGCAATGGTTTCCGGCTTTAGTTGTAAACCACGGGTAAACTACGGCTTCGTGGTTGTAAACCAATTCTCGTGTCCCGGCGGGGCCTGGCAGCTAGAGCCGCAATGGTTTCCGGCTTAGTTGTAAACCACGGCTTCGTGGTTTACCCATAGGTTTACGCGACTTGTAAACCAATTCTCGTGTCCCGGCGGGGCTTCTCGGGCCGCCGAAGCACGCTAACCTATTGTTTGAAGCGGATTGCAAAATTTCTGCAAGACCCTTGCAACGTTGGGCGCGATCTGTCAAACCAGCCGTGTAAAATGGCCGGGGCCATCTCTCTAAGCTGCCTTGCTGCCTGATTCGCGGGTGAACTCATTTCCATCCGAACGCTCACCAGCACAACGCTGTTCCTGATTGTCCCGCGATGGCTCGCTTCGTCCCCATCTTTCAGTCAAACCTGAGGTGGAATCTCACGCTGAGGTACCGGTGGTGGGCGCAGTGCGGGATTTGCAGGGTCTGCACTTGGCGCCGGTTGCTGACCCGGCGGACTCGGCGCTGTGGAATGGGCTCATCGACCGGTACCATTATTTGGGCTACCGGCCGCTGCCCGGTGCCCAGCTGCGCTATCTGATTCGCTGGGACGCGGGTGTGGTGGGGGCCATGGGCTTCGGGGCCGCGGCCTGGAAGGTGGGCGTGCGCGACCGCTGGATTGGCTGGGATGCGCCAAGCCGTGCGCAGCACCTGGGGCAGGTGCTGAACCATGCGCGGTTTCTCATTCTGCCGTGGGTGCGGGTGGCGAACCTGGCCTCCAAGGTCCTCGGGCGGGCCGCGCGGCAGGTGCCGGGCGAGTTCGAAGAGCGCTACGGGGTACGCCCGGTGCTGCTGGAGACCTTTGTCGAGGCCGGCCGGTTCGCGGGCACCTGCTACCGGGCGGCCAACTGGCATCATCTGGGGCAGACCACCGGGCGGGGCAAGCTCGACCGTGAGGCGCTGCCCATCAAGGATGTCTATGTGTATCCGCTCGATGGCCGCTTTCGCCGGGCGCTCGGGGGAGCCGCATGAATGCCCTGGCCGAGGAGCTGGCCGCCATCGACTTGGGTGATGCGCGCCTCAACCGCCGGGCGCGACGCACCCTGGAGAAGCTGGGAGCCCATCCCATGCAGAGCATTCCCACCGCCTGTGGCGGCTGGGCCGAGACCTTGGCGGCTTATCGGCTGTTCGACCATCCCCAGGTCACCGCCCAGGCGGTGCTCGAGCCCCATTACGCCTGCACCGAGCAGCGTATGCGCGAATACTCGGTGGTGCTGTGCATCCAAGACACCACGGAAGGGGACTATAGCGGCAAGAACGACATCGTCGGGCTGGGCCCGCTCAACTACGAGACCCGCCGTGGATTGTACCTGCACCCCACCCTCGCCGTGACCCCCGAGCGGGTGCCCTTGGGGCTATTGGATCTATGGAGCTGGACCCGCGAGGCGGGCAGTCTGGGCAAGGAGCAGGGCCGCCGGCCCATCGAGGAAAAAGAGAGCCTGCGCTGGCTGGAGGGTTATCGACGCGTCTCGGAGCTCATCGAGTCCCTGCCCGAGACCCAGTTGGTCTATGTCGCCGACCGCGAGGCCGACATCTACGAGGTGCTCGCGGAACGCGCCGCCACGCAGCCCTGCGCCGAGTGGCTCATCCGCGCCGAGCGCGCCCGGCTCGCAAGCGCGCCGGTGCTGGCCGAGGCCGAATTCGACCTGCCCGCCACCGCTAGGCGTCCGGCGCGGCGCATCCACCAGCAACTGCGCGTCGCACGCCTCACTTTCAAGGCCCCGCATCGCTCGGACCGCACCCTGGCGGACATCGAGGTGAGCGCCGTGCTGGCCCGCGAGGTGGACCCGCCCCAGGGCGAGGAGCCCATCGAGTGGCTGCTCCTCACCAGCCTCCCCGTCGAGACCGCCGAGCAGGCCCTGGAGAAGCTCCAATGGTACCTCTGCCGGTGGCAAATCGAGGTGTTCTTCAAGATCCTCAAAAGCGGCTGCCGCATCGAGAAGCTGCAGCTCGAGACCCTCGAACGCCTGGAGCCCGCGCTCGCCTTCTACCTCATCATCGCCTGGCGGGTGCTCTACCTCACCCTGCTCGGGCGCGACTGCCCGCAGATGCCCTGCAACGTGGTGTTCGCCGAGGAGGAATGGCGCGCGGTGTATATCGTCACCAAGCGCCAGCCCCCGCCTGAGACACCCCCCTCGCTCGATGCGATGGTGCGTATGGTGGCGAGCTTCGGCGGCTTCCTCAATCGCAAGGGCGACGGCTTCCCGGGTCCGCAAAGCCTGTGGATCGGGCTGCAGCGAACCCGCGACTTCGTGCTCGCCATGGACGCACAACGGGCCTCACAGAGCCCGAGATGTGTATAACGACATGACTCTATGAGGCGTTGGATTGGGCGGCCTCACAGCAGCAGGCCATCGAGGATCGACTGTATCAGGACGCGGTGCGCCGCACGGGCGAGACGCCGGCTCTGATGTTATACGATGTCAGCTCCTCTTACTTGGAAGGCGAGCAAAATGAGCTCGGGGCCTATGGCTATCACCGCGACGGCAAGAAAGGCAAGCCGCAAATCGTCATCGGCTTGCTCACCGCCAAAGATGGCGAACCGCTTAGTGTAGAGGTCTTCGAAGGCAATCGCACCGACCCCCAGACGCTCGGCTCTCAAGTCGAGAAGCTCACCGAGCGCTTCCACGTGAAAGAGGTGGTTCTAGTGGGCAATCGGGGCATGATCAAGGCCCAAGGCAAGGAGCGCCTGAATCAAGCGCATCTGAAGTACATTACGGCGCTCACCGACCCGCAGATCCGAAAACTCATTAAACAGGACGTCCTTCAGCCCGATCTCTTCGATGAGCATGTGGTGGAGGTCCATCACCAGGGAAAGCGCTTGGTACTTCGCTGTGATCCGGCCACCCAACGCAAGGAGCGTCATCGCCGCGAGGATAAGCTGCAGCGGTTGAGGGGGCTCATTGAAGAGCGCAATGGCTTCGTCGCGCAGTCGCCCCGAACCAAGCCCGAGGCGGGATTGAAAAACCTGCAGGGCTGGGCACGTCGCCATAAAATCGCCGGGTGGGTCCACTTGACACTGAACGGTAGAACCCTCGAACTGCAAATCGATGCGCAAGCCAAACAGGACGCTGAGTTGTTGGACGGCTGTTATTGTATTGAAAGTGATGTGCCGTCGGCTGACCTCACCAAAGACGAGATCCATGATCGCTACAAAGATCTGCAAACCGTGGAGCGCAACTTCAGACGACTCAAGACCGGCTTCTTGGAAGTCAGACCCATCTCTGTGCGCAAAGCCCCAGAACGCGCGGGCATGTCTTTATCGCCATGCTCAGCCTCAAGGTCCTGCGCTTGATGGAACAACGACTGCACGCCGCCTTTGGCACTACCCACGACAATGACCAGGCCGAAACCGTCGACAGCGCCGTAACGGCGCTGTCGCGATTGTGTCTACAACACTACCAAATCGGTGAGCAGGAGATCGTCGGCCTGCCCCGCCCCGATCCCCGCCAGCAACAAATCCTCTCCGCCCTGCAAGTCACACTCACCGCTCCTTGATCTCCTTTTGATCTCCTTGTAGCCAGGCAAAACCTCCTGCTGTTTGGCTAAAGTCCTTTGTTCCCAGTCTGTTAGACCCATTCGCCGGCTCTACGCTGGGGGAAGATCCGTCAGAGGCAGCGGCAACGTGTTCGCCGATCTCGGCCTGGCCGACGCCGATGTGGAGCAGACCAAGGCGCTGTTGGCCGCTGAAATCATCAAACTCCTGGACGAGGAGGGGCTGTCCGTGCGCGAAGCCGGAAGGCGCACCGGCGTTGCCTACACGGATTTTTCCCGTATCCGCAACGTCGACCTCGACCGCTTCACCATCGACCGGCTGATGAAAATTCTTGGCCGCTTCGACCGGCACGTCGAAGTTCAGCTCCGCGTAACGCCGCGCACACTTGAACCGGCGTGACCGATGCTCACGAAAGCCGCGCGGTTCATGGACTCCGCGCTGCTGGCACTGTGCGTCGTCGTGTCGGGCACCTTTTTTGTCTGACGTCAATTACTCTGTCCGGTTGACGACAACTAGAATGGCCGCTCTGTAGTGTAGGCGGTAGTTGTCGTCAGCTCTTGTTCGATACCTCCTGGTTGCGGGTTGCTTGGCGCTTTCGGTAGCTCTGCCCGTTGAGCTCGATGATGTGGGCATGGTGGACGAGCCGGTCGATGGCGGCGACGGCCATCATGTTGTCGGGGAAGATCGCATCCCACTCGCTGAAGGGGTGGTTGCTGGTGATCAGGAGACTGCCGCTCTCGTAGCGGTGGGCGATGAGCTCGAAGAGCACGGAGCTTTCCATCTCGGTGCGCTTGACGTAGCCGATGTCATCGAGGACGAGCAGCGGGTACTTGTCGAGCTTGGCGAGCGCATCGCTGAGCCTGAGGGCCTGTTTGGCGGTTTGAAGCTCCTGGACGAGGCTGGTTGCCGAGGCGAAACGCACCCGCACCCCTTGGCTGATGAGCCCGTGCCCAATGGCTGCGGCGAGATGGGTTTTGCCGACGCCGGAGGGCCCGAAGAGCAGGAGGTTGTCGGTGCGCTCGACCCAGGTGGCATCCTCGGCGAGCTGCACGATCTGCTGGCGGTTCAGCCCGGCGCTGGCCGTGAAGTCGAAGTGCTGGAGCGTCTTGCCCGCGGGCAGGCGGGCATCGTTGAGGTGGCGCTCCAGGCGCCGCCGCTCGCGTTCGGCGAGACTCGTGCTCGCAGAGCGCGGCGAGATAGTCGGCGAGGCTCCAGTGGTGCTCGAGGGCCCGGGTTTGCAGCGGTTGATACAGCCGTGCCATGGTCGGCAGGCGCAGCTCCCTGAGCAGCAGGGGCAAGGTGGCGGCGTTAGCCATGGCACACCTCCTCGGCGGCACTGCGGTGGGTGGCGGGCAGGAGCGCGTCATAGTCGGCCAGCGGGTGCTGAGCAGTGGCGCCGAGAGGGAGCGTCGCGGGGGCTGGCGGTGCGAAGCGTTGTTGCAGGGCGCTGAGCGTGGGCGATAGGCCTCGCTCCAGGGCGGCCAGCCAGTGGGTCCCCAGGGCCTCCTGGCACTCGTGCTCGGCGGCGAGCTTGAGTGCGCCGACCATGCGCTTGCAGGCGTCGGCGGGCGCAAGGGTAGCGTCCAGATGCTGCCAGATACGCTGATAGGTGGCATCCGGAAGCAGGGCGTCGCGGTACTGGAGCCGATAGAAGGCGCGGGGCTTCTTCACCAGCCATCCCACGAGATGGCGATAGTCGATGCGGCTCGCCCGGCGCTTGCCCGGGGCCGGGTAGACCCGCGGGAGGATGAGCAGGGCCTCGGTGCCGAGGAACAGCTCCAGGCGGGCGTCATAGAGGTGCACCCGCAGGCGCTCGCCGATGAGCCGCGCGGGGACCGAGTAGACCACCAAGCGCACGGTGATGGTGCTGGCGGTGGTGACCTTCACCCACAGCTCGGTGTAGTCGGCCGCGAAGGTCACCGGCAGGGGCCGCAGATGGGGGCGCTCGGCCTCGATGGCGGTGGCGTTACGCCGGTTGACGGCGGCGGTGACGGTGTCGAGAAAGTCCTGGTAGGACGCCACCGAGGGGAACTCGGCACTGCCCCGGGCCAGAAGGCGCTGCACGATACGGCGCTTCAAATGCCCGTGGGGTGACTCGATGCTGCCGTTCTCGTGGCAGGCCCCGGGGTTGTTGCGCGTCGGCCTCATCCCATAATGGGCGCAGAGCGCCGCGTAGCGCGCCGCAAGGTCGTGCTGGGCCTCAGCCGAGAGGTTCTTGAACGCCGCCGAGAGGCTGTCAGTGCGGTGCTCGGCCGGTGCACCGCCCAGGCGCAGCAGCGCCTGGCTCAGCCCCTCGGCGAGCGCCGTGAAGCTCTCCCCGCCCAGCACCACCCGCACCGTGCACCAGCCGCTGTAGGCCAGGCGGAAATGGTAGAGGCGGTGGGCGAGCGGCTCGCCGGCGATGGTGACGGTGACGTCCTTGAGCACGGTGAAATCCGACAAACCCCGCAGTCCCGGGACCTGCTGCTGTGGGAACATCACCTCCTTCTCGGGTCCATGCGCCGCCCGCCAGGCCTTCACCCGGCGCTGCAAGGTGCGCAATAGCTTGTCCGGGTACTGGCCCGGATGGCGCTCCTGGAGCCCTTCCAAGAGCGTCAGCGCGTGCAGTGCCGGGGTGTGCTCAAGCAGTGGGACCAGCTCGCTGTCCCACACGGTGTCAAAGGGGTCGCGGCGCGTTCGATACCGCCGCGCGCCCCGCGGTGCTCGACGCTCGTCCCGCTCGTCAAGACGGCGCGCCGTGCGCTCCGAGAAACCCGCCTTGGCGGCGGCGGTTACTTGGTTCTTACCTGCGGTTCTCTGTGACATATAGACCTTGACCTTTGCGGTGTGACGGCCATCCCTCCCCCCGAAGCATCGGATGTCAGAACGCCGCCAGTGTGGCCGATCAACCGGACAAAGTAGTTGTCGCCAACCGGTCAACGTAATTGTCGCTCTATACCTTTTCCTTCGGCTTCTGGGGCGCAACGCCGAGGGACTGGGACGCGGTGACGCCGGCATGGCTCTGGCGCTGTCCTTCCTCGTGCCGGTCGCGGTCTACACCTCGCTCGCCCTCGCTCTCTTGGCCGCTGTGACTGCGCTCACCGCCCGGCGCCGCGGTCGCGCGCTGCACCTGAGGCTCGCCGCAGTGGTCGTCGCCTTGCTGCCGGCGGCCTTTCTGCTACTCGTCGATTTGCTATAGCCTTGCACCAGCCCCATAGGGCGTCGCCATCGCCCGCCTTTACGGTCCCCGGTCCCCGGACACCGATCCCCATGCTTGCAACCGCCCCATAGGACCTCGCTATCGCCCGCGACCTGCGCCGGCAGGCGAGGGGAGCGACTGGAACGACGTGCTGATGGGCGGCAAGCTCAACGGGATTTCGCGTCCCGCTGACCTGGCTGCCGTCGGGGGACAGGCTCCCGGGCGGAGGGCGCCGGGGGCGCCTATCGAGGAGGAGCGCGTCGGCCGCTATGAAGCGCCCCGCCGCCACCGGCAGCGTCAGGGTGCCTTCCTCGGTCAGATCCACGCGGCTGCCGAGCGGGTGGCATTCCCGGTCCAGGGTATCCCGCAGCCAGCGGCTGTCCTCGTCCACTGCGCGGTTCAGCCTGAAACGCCGGATCTGGAAGGGCCTCATCTCGAGTCGGACCAGACGCCCGTTCGACGGATCCAAGGCCGCGAGGAACGCCAGGGCGAGGTCGCCGCGATACTCCTCGTACCCCGCGATGCCCTCGTAGTCGTTCAGGAAGTCGCCGCAGCCGTAGAGGACGGGTTTGTCCCGGTAGACCTCGCTGCCGAGCCGATGGTGGGAAGAATGGCCGTGCACGAGGTACGCCCGCCTCGTGGACGAGCTTGCGGGCGAACGCCCGGTGGCTGCGCGGAATGGCGTAACCCCAATTGCCGCCCCAGTGGAGGGGGGCGACCACCGGCGAGCTGGCGCACGGTCTCCTCCGAGAGATCCGGAAGAAGATTCACGCCGGCGTGCTCCCCGGTGGCGGCCCATTCCTCCGGGATGCCGCTCGTCTCTGACCCGAACGAGAACATGAGCGTCCGTCCCTTGCCGGGCACCTCCAGCATGGCCGGGGCTTGGGCTTCCGGTCGGTCGCGCCCGGCGCCCGCCGTCCTGATCCCCGCCCGGTGCAGCGCCCCCAGCGTCTCCAGCAGGCCGGCCGCGCCCCAGTCCAGCACATGGTTGTTCGCGAGCACGCAGCAGTCGATCCCGGCGGCCCGGAGGCAGGGGACGCTGTCGGGATTGCATGCGGTAATTGATGCCCTTGGCCTCCCACTGCCCGCTCGCGGTGACGGCGGTCTCCAGGTTGACGATTCTCGCATCGGGCGCCGAGCGCCCGAGCACCTCCAGGGCATCCCCCCAGACGTAGGCGAAGTCCACGGGCCGCGGAATCGGGCCGTGCGCGGTTTCTGCCAGCTCGACATAGCCGAAGGCCGACTTCAGATAGGGTTCGTGGAGGTTCGGGTCCGAGGGGTGGGGCAGCACCTGGTCGATGCCTCTGCCCGTCATCACGTCGCCGCACAGGAGCAGCTTCACGGCGGCCTCGTTGTTCGACCCGCCATGCCAGTCCTCGATGAAAGCTCCTCGGTCCATAGTCACCCTGCCTGGGTCGGATGCCGGAGGCGCGCGGTCGCCCGCAAAGCACGGAAAGCTGGGCGCGCTGCACTGCGGTGTGACCAGGGTGGGACTGGTGGTGGTCGCGGGAGAGCAGAAGCAAATCGCGGACGGCCAGGAGGTGATCATGGAAAGGACCCAGGTCCGAGTGTCGCGAAAAGGCGAGGAGTATACCTTCAGCCGGCACGCGGCCGCGGCCGCCTAGAGGCTGTCCCGGTTCCCCCGGTTCGCCGACGTGGCCCGGGGCGTGTCGGATGGCGGGAGGAGGGAGATGGGAGCGTATTGGACAAGTCGGAAATCACCGGGGCGATCCTTGCGGGTGGACGCGCACGGCGCATGGGGGTGAGGACAAGGGGCTGATGGTGCTCGACCGCCGGCCCATGATCGAGTACGTCGTGCAGGCTCTCCGTCCCAGGTGGCTGCGCTTCTCGTCGCCGCCAACCGCAACCAGACGGGTTATCCATGGCTGTGCGGTTCCCCTGTGGTCCCGGACCGGGTGGAAGGTTTCGCCGGGCGCCTGGCCGGCGTGGCCAGCGCGCTGCAGGCCCACGACCCTCTATGCGCTTGCCGTGCCCTGCGATTCCCCGTTCGTGCCGCCGGACTTGGCGGACAGACTGCTGGACGCCTTGCTGGGGCGCGCTGCCGAGGTCGCCGTGCCCCACGACAGCGAGCGATTGCAGCCGGTGTTCGCCCTGATGAGACGCGATTTGTTGCCCAGCATCGACGCCTACCTGCAGGCTGGGGAGCGCAGAGTGGATCGCTGGTACGCCCGGCATCGGAGGGTCCCGGTGCACATGTCCGACGTTCCCGAGGCGTTCGTAAACGTCAATACGCCGGAGGACATGGCTGCGCTGGAGCGTCGCCTCGCGCGGGCCTCCGCATGCTGAGACACGCGACGGTACCGGTCCTCGGGCTCGCGGCCTTCAGCGGTACTGGCAACACCACCTTGCTGCGGAAGCTCATCCCGCTGCTGCGCGCGCAAGGTCTGCGCAGAGCTATGCTCGAATCTGGTGTACGGGGTTTGAGTGAGGCGGCGTATCCGGCTGGAATGTGAAGGGACCAGAGACACAAGCCAGCCGTGGAGGATACGCCGATGGATAACGATAGACCGATGGACGGCAGAGTGCCAGAGGGCGAGACGAGCGACCTGCTGACCGAACTTCTGAGAACGGGAGCGCGGCAACTGATTGCGCAGGCGGTGGAAGCGGAGCTGACCGAATTCCTGGGGCAGTTCCAGGGCGTGAAGTCGTTGGATGGCCGGGCGGCTGTGGTGCGAAACGGCTACCTGCCAGAGCGTGAGATCCGGACGGGTGTGGGGCCGGTCGCGGTGAAGGTGCCCAGGGTGCGAGACCGCAGTGGGTCAGGCATTCGGTTCCACTCCCGGTGCGGCGCACCAGGAGCTTGGAGGAGTTGCTGCCTTGGCTGTATTTGAAGGGAGTCTCCACGGGCGATTTTCAGGAGGCGTTGGCTTCATTGCTAGGCGAGCAGGCCGAGGGGCTGTCGCCTTCGACCCTCAGCCGGCTGAAACGTCAATGGGAAGAGGAGCACCAGCGCTGGGCACGCCGGGACCCCTCAGGCAAGCGCTACGTGTATTGGTGGGCCGATGGGGTGTACTTCAATGTGCGTGGGGAACAGGCGCGCGAATGCCTGCTCGTCATCGTCGGAGTGACCGAACAGGGCACCAAGGAGTTCGTGGCCATTGAGGACGGCTTCCGGGAGTCGGAGCAGAGCTGGCTGGAGGTCCTGACGCGGCTCAAGCACCAGGGGCTGAAGGTCGGTCCCGAACTCGCCGTCGGCGATGGCGCTTTGGGCTTGTGGAAGGCGCTCACCAAAGTCTACGGCCAAACACGCCATCAGCGCTGTTGGGTGCACAAGAGGCTAACGTGCTGAACAAGCTCCCCAAGAGTCTCCAGCCGAAGGCCAAGAGCGCTCTTCACGAGATTCGGATGGCTGAAAGCCGCCACCAGGCGCAGAAGGCCTTTGAGGCGTTCCTCGACACCCACCGTGACAAGTATCCCAAGGCGGCACAGTGCCTGGAGAAGGACCGCCAGCAACTGCTTGCCTTCTACGACTTTCCAGCCGTGCATTGGCAGCACATCCGCACCACCAACCCCATCGAGTCGACCTTCGCCACAGTACGGCTTCGCACCGACAAGACGCGGGGTTGCGTGTCACGCCAGAGCTTCCTGGCGATGGTCTACAAGCTCGGCCAGAGCGCGGCCAAACGCTGGCGTCGACTCAGGGGCTTCGAACGCTTGGCCGAGGTCATTGCCGGGGTGAAATTCAAAGATGGAGTGCGTGTGGAAGCTGCGGAAGCCAACCGGATCGCCGCCTGATTCAGCCCATGCTCATACACCAGACTTGACTATATCTCGTCTGCGCATCGGAGCAATCAAGCACGCGCATTACACCTTCGACGTCGACCGTCCCGGGAAGGACAGCTACGAGCTGTGCAAAGCCGGTGCCTCCCGCGTGCTGGTGGCCTCCCGGCTGGGGCGGGCGTTGATTTGCTAGGTGTTGGTTGCGAGGTTATGCTGAGCGGTGGTTGCTAGACTTTCGCGGCAACCGGGGTGGTCGCCGCGGGCGGCGGGAATGATTTTAGTGTAACAGGTATGCGGGAGGCGGCAAGGCGGCTATACTCGCGAATCATCAAAAGCGGGGGGAGGTGTCTTCAAGATGACGGTTAAGCAACTTTTTAGGATAAAGCAGTTTCGTGATATCAACGATGGAGACCTATTTATAGGCCGACTGGGAGACGGGGCCGTGATTCACGCAATCAAGGCGTTCCTGCCGGGTGAAGATGATGACCCGCCAAAGCCATTTATAGTGTCCGTCGGGCCATTTGCTAATGGGGATCAGCCTACAATCTACGAAGCATCTATCTTGCGAGCTTCACCCGTCCTGGACGTGTCCTCGTACTACTCGTTCACCCCATCGCTTGCATCGGCTGACCTGGAGGGGTTGAACGGATACGCCGAGAGGGACTTGTTGGGCAAGGTGGTGCTACTTGACCAGGGTATGTATCTTGGTGCCATGTACCGCAGGGTTATGCAACTCGGCTTTCTTAATGTGGAAAGCGGGGCATTGGCCGTTAATCGACTTCCTGGAGAGCCAGCGATGGTGTCTTCCCGATGGCGGATAGAGGCAGCCGTGGAGAACTCGGCGCCGGAGATCATATTGGAGCACCGCGTAGAGTAGGTAGGATACCCGAGTATCCCATGTGCGAGGTACTTTTCTCATATTCCCACCGGGACGAGGGGCTGCGCAACGAGCTGGAGATCCATCTTTCCAGCTTGAAGCGTCAAGGTGTCATCACTACATGGCACGACCGGCGCGTAGGGGCTGGAGAAGAGGTACATGACGAGGTCAGCAGGCGCGTCGAGACTGCGGACATCATTCTCCTTCTGGTCAGTCCCTATTTCCTCGCTTCAGACTATTGCTATGAAGTGGAGATGCAGCGGGCCATGGAGCGGCACGAAGCGGGCGAGGCTCGGGTGATCCCGGTGATTCTCCATCCCTGTGACTGGCAGAGGGCGCCTTTCGGCAAGTTGCTGGCAGTCCCAACGGATGGCAAACCGGTGTCGAAGTTCCCGAACCAGCACGATGCGTTCCTAGAGATTACGCAGGCTATCCGCCAGGTGGCCGAGGACATGGGACGCCCAGTTGTACAGGCGCAATCAGGCAGCGAGCGACCTGCAGAACCGCCACCTGTCCCAATCGTCTCCGACATTCGGTCTAGTAACCTGCGTATGAAAAGGACGTTTTCGGACCGCGACAGAGATCGTTTCCTCGATGAGGTATTCACTTACATCGCAAACTTCTTCGAAGGGTCCCTGGAGGAGCTTAAGAGGCGCAACCAGCAGGTAGATACCGCGTTCAAGCGGATCGACGCAAACCATTTCACAGCCGTGGTATACCGAAACGGCTCTATGGCCTCCAGCTGTAAGATCTGGCTAGGGGGCAGGCATTCTTTTGGTGGAGGAATTTGTTACTCGACGTTGATTACGTCGAACGATAACAGCCTCAACGAATCCTTATCGGTGAAAGATGACGGATACATTCTTTTTCTCCAGCCCTTGGGCATGCTGTCGCGTACCTATGGGGAGGAGCAGCAGTTCACCCCTGAGGGTGCTGCCGAGTACTTCTGGGCGGTCTTTATTGGGACGTTGCAGGGTTGAGTTGAGGCGATGGGTCAGGTCCATCGTTGTAGCAGGTGCTCCGATGCGAGAACTGGCCCCAAATACCCCCCCCGAGCCTGCGAGCCCCCGTGCTTCGCCTGCCTCATCCCTGAATCCGCAGCCTGACTCGGCGAAACAACTAATAACAAGTTGATATATTTGGTATAATCCGGTTTTGCGAGTTTCACCCAATTGGTGCCATGGCTCAAAATGTCCTCCACCCTTCTCGCGACCCGATTCCCACCTTTAAGCTCAAGCAAGGCAACGAACTGCTTACCGACCACGCCGGGCTTTCGCTGGTGGGTCTGGCCTTGGCGAAATTCGCCAAGGTCTGCCAGACACTGAGGGATTAAAGGGGCCAGGCTCGGATATCTCTCGATTTAGCGAAACCCCAGCTTCATAAGCGGCTTGCCCGGTCATTCCCGGCCTGGGGTCCTAGCAGGATGCCCTGCTCCATAGTAGCCCCATGCGCCCGATACACCTCAGCGGGACACTCCGCCCACAGACGACGGCGGGGCTGAGGTCGTAGCGGGGGTCACGGATAGTAGTTCCAGCTCGTAGGTCAGCACGCTGTTGGGCGGCAAACGCCCGAAGGCGTGGGCACCATAGCCCAAATCCGGCGGCACGTAGAGAATCCACTTTGCCCCTGGCCGCATCCTCTGCAGGGCCTCCTGCCAACCGCGTAACGACCCGACCACCCGCACCGTCACGGGCCGGCCTCGCGCGTTGGAGTTAGCGAAACCGGTGCCATCGGGTAGGGTGCCGCGGTACTGCACGGTCACCGTGTCGGCGAGCGTCGGCATCGGGCCGCTGCCCTCCTTCAGGACCTTGTACTGCAAGCCGCTCGGCAGGACCTGCACTCCCGGCTTGTTCTTGTTCGCCGCGAGAAACGCCTGGCTCTTGTCGAGTTCCTTGGCCGCGAACGCCCGGGCGCGGAGGTTCTGCCGAACCGCCACGCGCTCGCGCAGCTCGACCAGCGTGCGGGTCATGGCCTGCGGGCTGAGCGCGGGTGTCTTGCCCTGCAGCCCGTCGCGCACGGCATCGAGCAGCATCTGCGAGTCCACCTCCACCTCCTGGCGCCGGATGTTGCTGCCGAACTCGTAGCCCAGGCTGTAGCTGTCCTTGGCCTTTTGACTTCCAGGCGGCACCTTCTCGGCAGCCCAGGCCGCCGGCCCCAGCAGACTCACCCCCAGCACAATCGCCACGGCTCGTCGCATTGCGGTCCTCCAAGCGATTGCCAACCAGCGTCTTCCCAAACAAGAAGGCCGCGCAGGACGCGGCCCTCTTGCCGGGACTTTGCTCCCTCTACCCTAGTTTGTGACCTTGTAAGGCCGCATCATCTCGTTGTCCTCGTGGTCGATGATGTGGCAGTGCCACACGTAGCCGGGACCCTGGGTGGGGTCGAACGGATAGAAGTTCCTTCCCGCCTTCGCCGGTCCGACGCCCGTGCTGGTGGGGGTCCACCGCACTAGGATGCGTAGCACCTGGCCTGGCAGCGCCTTCGCGGTGTCCTTCCAGCCGGACTCCTCGGGGGCTGGCGGCATCGGTGCTCCCACCAAGTAGGGGGTGGGGTCGGGGTTGCCCCCGATAACAGGGACATGTTTATTGCCGTAGGGCAGGTTGGTCGTTGCCCCGCTGTTGTACGGCAGAGGCGGCCCGTAGTCGGGGCAGTACTCGCCGGCTGTGCAGCCCGGCGGCAGCGGCGCCGCACCAGGACTGCCGAAGGCAGCTGCCCATGCCGCGGGGTAGCCGGTCTCCTCGTCCGTGTTGAACGCCTGGCGGTTCAGGATCTGGAACTGGCTGAGATGCGTGTGCATGGGATGGGCATCCACCGTGAGATTGATGATCTCCCAGAGCCTCGGTGGAGCCCACCCGCGGCAGCTCGCTCACGCCGTCGGTCGGGAAGCTCGCCGCGATGTTGGGAGACTCCAGGCCGTCCCACTTGGTGTTGTTGACCAGCACCTCTAGCGGTCCCTCCGGCCCCTCGTTCTCCTTGAGCACCAGCCGCCGCACCCGATCGATCTTCGCAGGAGGGGAGAGAGCGCCGGCGCCGTTCGTCAGGCGGACCATGGGAACCTGCCTGGTGCAGCCGCCCTTCTGGATCGGATCACAGCTCGTGTCCTTGCTGGTCGCCTTGGCAGCCACATGGAACTGCATGATGTTGGCCATGCCCGGCTGATCGACGCCCGGGACAAGCCCGTCCGGGAAGGGAACCGGCGCATCGTTGGTCACCGTGACGGTCTGCCCTTTGAGGGCTGTGAAGTCGACGATCAGGTCCGCCCGCTCCCCCGGCGCAATGAATACCGTCTGGACCGGCACCGGCTTATCCAGGTAAGCGTCGTCTGCGCCGATCTGATAGACCGGGGCGCCGCCGAAGCTCAGGTTGTAGAAGCGCGCATTCGACCCCTCGATAATACGGAAGCGGTAGCGGCGCGGCTCGACGTTGTAGTACGGCCAGGGGGCGCCGTTGACGACCGCCACGTCCCCGATGAACTCCGGGATCCAGAAGGGGTGCACGTCGGGGTTGGGCGGGGGCCCGTTCAGGCATGGGGGAGGGGGGGTCTCCTCGCTATCTCCGCAGCCCGGGTCGGAGCCGTCCGGAAAGTAAAGCTGGCTGTTGGTGTCGAACTGGCGGTCCTGGATGGCCATCTCGATCTGGTAGGGTCCGCTGGGGAGGTTCTTGGGCGCCACGGTGGGATCCTCGATGAAGTAGAAGGCCGCCATCCCACCGTACACGTTGGTGCGCGTGGCTCCCAGGGCGTGGTCGTGAACCCAGTCAGTTCCTGGCTCCTGGCTGTTCGGGTACCAGTACGTGGCCGTTCCCGGTGCCGGAGCGCCTACCGTGGAGTATCCAGGTCCGGTCAAGCCGTCGGAGGTGAACCACGAGTCCGGCCCGCCGTCGGACTGGGAGGGCACCTCGCCGCCGTGCAGGTGCGCCGTCGCCGGCGGTGAACCTCCAAACGGGACCCCGCAGGGAGTGTTGCCCGTGGTGATCGGCGCCGGGCAGTTCTTCATCCCGGAGTTTTGCAATGGATCTGCCCAATGGAGGGACTGGTCCACCGTCACCAGCCCCTGGACCAGACCTGTGCCCGCCGAAGGCACGCCGGGGGCGGAGTTGGTCGGAGGGGTCGCGATCGGAGCAAGGTAAGCGGGCAGCTGGTTTACGTACGTGATGGTCGTCGAGACGTTGCGTGTGATCTCGAGGGTCACCGCCGGCCAGTTCGCCGGACCGAGCAGCGCGCCGGTGACGGCGTTGTTGGTCTGGTACGCCCAGACCCGAGTCGGGCCGAAGGTGACTCCAAGACCACAAGTATCCGAGGCGCCCTGCGGGAGCACCGCCTGATCGATCTCCCTCAGTGTCACTTGCAGATTCGGGTTCGCCGCAGCGTTCACGCGGGGAATGGGCCCCGCCGGACCAAACACCGGCAGCGGCACGGCGAACTGGAGTATGCAGTCCCCGGGCAGCGCCGTCTGCGGCACCAGGTAACTGGCGGACGCACCGGGGGCGTAGCACGCGAGCCCGGCCAGGGTCGCGACGACCATGCATCTCATGTTCCATGAAACCGTCCTAATGGACATACACTTAGCTCTTCCTCCTTAGCGCTTCTTTTCCGAGAACGGGACCCCGCACTCCACCCGCTGCGAATGCTGAAGCAGCGCAAAGCGAGAATGGCGCGGGTACGCGGTCGCCATGGCCGCGATGGTCACTAGCTAACACCCGGCAAGTTTAGTGCAGTGAGGACAAATTTGCAGCACACGAGGATTTTCTTGCGCTGACGGAACTTTACCGAGGCGTCGGGCGCCGAGGGGCTCCGTAGGAGGGGACACGCCCCCCGGTGGGCGGCGGCGGGCCAGGTGAGAGGCGCGGACACCAGGCTCATGGCCTCAGCAAACGAGAGGAATGGAGAGGCCCGCGAGAGTCGAAAGGAGCACCGACAATAATCCGGCGACGGAGGCGCCGGACGCCGCCGCACCGTTGCCGCGAAACGCCGAGGGGGTCAACCCCGACAGCCGGCGGAGCACTCGGGCGAAATAGGGGGGTTGGCAAATTCCACGGCGTAGGCGATGTCGCCCACGGCCGCGCCGGGATTGCGGAGCATCTCCTGCGCCCTGACGCCGGCTGGGGAGGGGAGGCCGAGAAGCAACATGAAGAGGAAAGCATCGACACCAATACCTCGACCCGCCGCAACGATGTGCCCGCCCGCCAGCGCGACCGACGCTCGGCTTGGCCGGTTACGTCCGTTCCCGCTCACGAGCACCAGGGGGCGGCTCGTAGTTCTCCATGTCCGGGCGTCTCGCCAAAGCTTCGGTCCAGATATAAACACGCCCGGTTGCGATTTGTCGCAGGTAACGCTGGCCTGCGTAGAGGTGGGGTGCTCCCCGCGGGCGGCTGTTACCAAAGGCGGGAGCGGGCTCTGCGGCTGAGAGGTCGAATGCCGGGCTCTAGTCGAACAGTGCCGCCCACTCCGGTCGGCTCATACGGCGGGGGCTATCGTCGTTGAATGTCCGGCCTCGAACGCATTTTTGCATTCCGCTGGGTGCACTGCATCCCTATGTCCGCTGTCCGCCACACTGCTGCCGATGTCGTGGCCGACGCGAATGGCGGTTGTGGGTCGGAAGCGGTCATCAGAGAAAGAGAGCCAAGCAGGCTGCCAGAAGTTTCTCTCCGCCGGCAGCCACTACCGAGTGCGCCACCAAGCGGCTCACGTGAATGATTCCCCTTTGACGGGGTTGCCAGCGCATGAATTGGCGTTTCTCGCTGCAGCACTGCACGACCGTCCTCCCACGCCGGTCCTGGCTAGGCACCCGACGCTCACAGGCCCTGGCAGATTCACACCCGGCAGATGCGCGTTGACCCCAGAGCGGTCGTTTGCCATAGTCCGCTGGTAAAGTCGTCCACGACGGGCCGGGGGGCCGTGGCGTCCCCCCTCGCATTCTGGTGCTGGAACCACATGGTCAATATTATCTCCATGGTGAACCACAAGGGCGGCGTCGGTAAGACAACGTCCGCAATCAACATCGCCGCAGCTCTGGCGGAGATCGACGGTGCTGTGCTGGTCGTGGACTTCGACCCGCAGGGCAGCGCGAGAGCCTGGCGTTGGGTGCTGACCTTTTGGCACGATGCCTGAAGCGCACGCCGGGCGACTGGCATTGGGTGATCGTCGACTGCCCGCCGAACATGGGGGTGCTTACCGTGAGCGCGCTCAGGGCCAGCCACCGCGCACTGTTTCCGGTGGAGGCAAGCTACCTGGCGCTGACCGGGGTGGTTCAGATGGTCGATGCGCTGCGGTCCATGCGCTCCCAGATTCCGGATCTGGAGATAGCGGGCGTCATCCCGTGTCGCGCTCACCCGCGGCGCCGGGTCCACGCTCGGGTCATGGAGAAACTGGAGCACATGTTTCCGGGAAAGGTCGGCCCGGTGGTCCGGGAGAATGCTTCCCTGGCGGAGGCGCCGGGCAGCGGACAGCCGGTGACCCGCTTTGCGCCCCGGTCCCACGGGGCGGAGGATTATCGAAGCGTGGCAGCATGGTTGGCCGCTCGGTCTCGTTGAAGGCCGTGCGATCTGCGGCGCAATGCAATCGGGAAGCGTCCTCCAGCCGCTTTGGTTCAAGGCTCGTGACCGTGTCTTTCTTCCTGCCGTTCGCCACAGCAGGCGTCTCAAAAGGCAGGGACCGGCGCGGGCTTCGCCGGCCACACCCGCCGACATGTCGCCCCGCGGCCGTCAGCGGTCGGCGTATGCTAGGATTAAGAACGAGCAGAAGCGTTGGGGGGTCGACACGAGGGTTTGTCCGGCCGGTGAGCCGGAGGAGGTTAAGGCAATGGTCGAGGAGAAGAAGGCCCGAGCGGTCAAAGCCCCCACTACGAAAGAGCGGCCAGGAACTCCCGAGCAGGGAACAGCAGCGCCGCAGCCCAGCGCCACGGTGAAAACGGGGTTGGTGAGGACGTTGCACGGGGTCGACGAAATAGAGCAGGAGATTGTCGCGCTCGTGAGGAACACTCTCACCGGCACTTTGCGTGCGACCGGCAACGTCGCCACCGAAGGCGTGAATGTGACCCGCGAGGTGGTCGGTGGCGCAGTGGCCGCCACTGAAGAGGTGGGCACTGGGCTGATCCTGAGCGCAAAGAGCGTGGCCAAGGGGATGGTGCTCGGCGTGGGCGACGTCGGTGGTGATGTGGTTGATGTCGCGCGGGTGACCGTCAAGGCGCTCGTGACCGGCGCCTCGGACGTCGGAGCGGACGTCGCGGCGGCAGCGCGGCGAGCCGTCGATGGCGTCGTAGAAGCGGTCACCGAGACCGGCGGCAACGTCGGCCGGACGGCCACCGCCGCCGCCGAAGGAGCCCTGGATGCCGCAGGACGCGTCGGCAGCGCTGCAGTTACAGCCGTGAGGGATACCCTCGTTCTCGCAGTCACTGGCATCAAGGACATCCTCTCTGCCCTCCTGCCTCAGCGCACAGACCGCGAAACTACGGTGTGACCCCGTCATGGGTATGGCCGGGCAGGCGCGCAGTGGCCCCCACACGCTACTGCGCGCCGACCGCACTTGACTCGGCACGCGGGGTCGATTCAGTTAGTGCCAGAGATCCTCTGGCTTTGCATTCGTGGTGTGCTCTGCGCCGAGCACGGCGCTCAGCCCTTCGTCGAGTCCCTCTTGCCCCTGGCGGAGTCCGCTCGCACCGCCTCGCGCCCATGACGAGTTGCAAGGAACGCTGCGCCGGCGGCAGGCGCTGTCGAAATTCGCTTGTGCATGGCTCTATCTCCTCTATCTCCGATCGTGGAGCATCATTGGGCGCCGCTTCGTTTCGACTATTCCTCCAAAGTCGTAATGAGCTCCTTGCCGACGGCCAACTATGCCCGTACCACATCGATACGCGCACAGGCGCCTGGGAAAAAGATCCCCTTCGGAGTTGAAAGGCTGGTCAATTCGGCTGCTGCGATGGGGGATCGTTTGCCGGGCGCACCGCCATACGTCGTGCCTGAATGAGTGCCGTCACATGGAGCATGACGAATAGCGGCACGAGGCAGGCCGGGATCAGCACGAGCGGCAAGTGCGCCATCGGGCGGGCGGTCACCTCCCCTGCGGCGCTGCACCGGTCCCGGCGGGTAATCTCGATTCAGGATGCCGATCACGGTGGTCAGGACCATGGCGAACGCAATCCCTTGTCCGATGCGTCCGGGGGCGTGCGCCATCGTGGACGACGTGGGCAATGGGGCGTACTGCAGTGGGCCGCGCTCACTTGTCCAATTAGGACTTTACAGGGCGTGAACATGGGCGCCACCGTGTCCCCCGTGACGATGGGCGTTTGGCTGAATGCCGCCTACAACTTTCAGACCGTCAGAGGCCCAGAGGCTCGTACCCGAAGGCATGGTGGAGATTTTAACATCCTGCTGGACGTCGATGTCTAGGTCATCCGAGAAATTGGAACAGAAGGAGACAACTCGGATGCATATAGTGGTTCTCGTCCTATTGGCGAGCCCATTCTATCTGAACGATTTCGCGAATATCTACATCAAAGACTGGCTCCTGTGGTTGTTTCTGGACTATATCGGCGTGAAGTTGTTTCCGCTGGCGCTTATGCTGTGGTTGATGCGAAGCGGGAAGATGCGACCGGCAGAGTTTGGGCTAACGATCCAGAGCATGCGGTCATTTCTCCTTACCTTTATGGCTCTGACACTCGTTGGCACGATAATAGATCAAAATGGGTATCACTGGATAGCAAAGCTTCCTGGCTACCCGCCTCTTGGCGCTATGCCGGTCATTGGGAGCCCTGCCTGGAACTGGATTGACCTTACGTTGGGGCTGCTTCTGGTTGCGGCAGTCGAAGAACTCGTTTTTCGCGGCTATATGCGAACCTTTATAGGCAGGTTCACCGAAAACTGGTTTGCGATCGTTGTAATTTCGTCTGCCGCTTTCGGTCTTATCCACTGGAGTCTTGGTCTGCATGCAGTCCTGATCACCTCGATTATCGGCGCCGTGTTCATGATCGGGTACTTGAGGACGTTCCGCGCTGCCACCTGTCATACTAGCGCACTTTGCGGTCGACTTTATCGACTTCGCTGGTGTCATTCCAAAATCGATATTCAAATTATCCTGAGAGAAACATGGCGGCTGGCTGTTTCCGGGCTTGAACCCATCCCATTACACACAACTCAAAGGACTTGAGCCTCACGCGCGTAGTGCAGTCCTGCCGCGAAGTCCATGACGCGCGTGAGCCCTTGCCAGAGGGTTTTCACGCCGGGCTCGCCGTCGCCCTTGCGCCCCAGGAAGCCGCCGAGCCTGGCGATGAGATGCACCACTTGGTTCAGTCGGGGTGGCGTCTTCGGTGGGCGTTTCTTGTTCAGGAGGAAGGCTGCCTCCCACTCCTCGCGCTCGAACAACCACTCGGCCTCCAAGTCCGGACAGGTGCGCCCCAGGCGCATCAGCCGGGCGATGCGCCAGGCGACCACCATGAATAGCGCCAGCGCCCGTTCCAGGCGTTCCATGGTGCTGAGCTGCAACGCCTCCACGCGGCAGGCGTTCTTCAGCACGTGGAAGAAGAGTTCAATCTCCCAGCGGGCGCGATACCAGTCGATGAGCTCGGCCGCCGCCTCCAAGCTGGCGGCCTCACGGTTGGTGAGCAGGCGCCATTCGACGGGCTTCACGCCTGCTGGCGCGTCCACTTCCCGGGCCACGATGCAGGTGGCCTCCAACCGACCCCCCTTGCCGTCGGAGAGCTTCACACGCCTCGCCCACACCTGTTGGCAGACTTGCCGCGCTTTTTGTCCGTGGCGCGACGGCATCGTGAAGCGTATCCCGCCCAGGCATTCGCCTCGGGTCACCTCCTCCCACAGCTTGCCGCCCTCGGGCAGCGCACGGTTGTGCCGGGAGCGGACCAACCAGTCGGCCGGCTGCCCCAGGTCGCGCGCTTTGGCCATCAGGGCTACGATGTCAGCCTCCCGGTCGGCTACATACACCAGGCGGGTCTGTGGAAGTTCGGACGCCAGCTCTGCCATGCGCTCATAGCCCTCCACCCAGCGGGTGCTTTCCAGAACACCTCCCCGAGGGCCTTCGGCGTCCTTCGGCTCGCGTGCCCACATCCACGCATCCAGCACGCCCAAGGGCTCGCGCGCGAGCGTCACGGCATACGTCGGATGCAGGTACATACCGCGTTGCGCCTCATAGCTCAACGGCCCCAGGCCAGCGATGTCCTGCCCGTTGAAGTCCACCTCCGTGGTGTCTTGGATGCACAGCACGATTTCGTGCTCCCGCATCCGGGCCGCAGAACACTGCCAGTGCGGCTCCAGGATGTCCCGCCAGTCCATCCCGTCGTGGGCAAAAAACCGGTAAGCTCCCTGGGTCTCGGCCCAGCCCCCACACGCTCCGGGAATGCTCGCGCTCGGCTTCTCCGCCAGCCGCTCGGCAAGCAACACGGCCCGCTTGCCCAGCCGCTTGTCGCCCAAATCGATGCCCCTAAATTCCTCCGCCGCCCAGCTCATCCCGACACCCCATCTTGTGACGTTATGTCAGGATGTTACACGATTGTCATCAAGTTGTGTGTAATGGGATGGCTTGAACCTTATCGACCCTCGGCGGCGGCATGCACGGCACGGTTGAGCTGCCGGGTGCTCAGGGGGGTGTTCCGTCGAGCCCGCCGGCAGTGCGGGCAGACAAGCGGGAACGTCCTAAATACGCCCCCAAGCGGCACCCTCCAAGGGGCGGCGGGCCGACACCCAAGACGCGTTGCGTCGGGTCGGTAGTGCTCCACCTCGAAGGTACCACCAAAAGCATCCGGCATCAGGCAATAGACGCAGCCGTGGTGGAACTCCTCGGCGAGAGCGTCGATGTAGTCCCGTGGATTCGAGCAGCAACCACTGGCGACACCATCAAGGGCTGCGAGCGCTGTTTCGAGCTTCTGCTTCATCCCGGCATCCTTCTCGCCACTGAGCACCTTGACCAGCTTCTTACGGCGTCTTCCTTGGATCGCGTAGCGTCGTCCAAACCTCAGTGATCACGAGTCTCAATGTGCTCTGAACTTCACGCTGGCCGAATCGTTTGGGCGCAACGTCTCTTCTGTGAGCGCACCCGCCTTCGAGCGGGGCTTCGCTCGCTTGGCCTCGAACCAGAGATGCTCGGCCATCGAATCCTGGCAGGGATTGACGATGTACACGCCTCCGGGCTCGGGCTCGAACCACTTCTTGCCCTTTCTCCCGTTGCAGGCGCGACAGGCGTAGAAGAGGTTCGAATACTCGGTGCGCAGATCCTCGAACTTGATCGAGGGGCGGGCGTCAGGTCTCTCAACGTTGGCTTGTCCGGCGGGCGATACCGGCCAGGCCCGCTGGGCCGAGTGCTCTTGGTGGGTTGGCATGAGCGCAGCGAACCCCAACGAATTCCGGCTACTGGCCGCGACCGTAGAGGACAAGGGTCGCTGTCGGGCTTCACGTCGTTCACCCCAATCTAACGCTCGACGGCTCGCACTGTCACGGCCTGGCTTCAGCACGGGGACCTTCTCGATCACGTTGCGCGTGGTTAATCCGGGCGCTAGCACGTGCAGCGTGACACGGAGACAATAAGCAAAAAAGGCGATCCGAATGGCCAAAACACCCTTAAAATTCTTGAACGCTTCTTCCACCGCGACCAGTTGCAGGTAAAACGCCCATAGCTTGGCGGGATCGGTGTCGTGAGATTGGTGCGCAGCAGATACCACCGCACCTCGCGCAGTTTATCGCGGCGCAACCGGTAGGTAGACGTGGCATCCTTGGGGTCGACCATACTGGCGCTCAATGCCCGCGAGGAACTCCCTCAACGTCGTATTGTCTGCCTGCCCGCCAACACTTCATGCGCCAGTGGCAAGCCTTCCGGCGTCACCACTAAGGCGATCACCACCTGCACACAATCCCTGCGCTTATCACGCAAGTGGCCAAATCGTCGTTTGTCGTCCTCCGACTGGAGGTCCCTGGGTGGCGGCGTGAAAAGCCTTCGCAAGCCGGTTCGCTCCACTTGGCGAGAATCGGAGCTGCTCGCGGGCCGATGACCCGCGAAGCAGGTGGTCCGGCTCGGACGCACACCGGCCACATCTCGCTGGCCTCCCCCGGTTGGGGAGTCGGCGTTCTCGCGCCTCAGGTGACGGCTCGCCGGCAGCGCAGCTCGGGCCGAGACGTGGCTATCCGCCGGACGGTAAGAGACCGGGCAGTTCCGCTCTGCGGTAGCCGTCTGGAATCAGGAACAGGCTCTGCGCGAGTGCGCCATGGGAAACGTTGGCGAGCCGAGCCGATCCACCCGTGGCGACGTCGGTTGCCGCGATGGGCAGCCCTTGCAGGCTTTCCAAGGCATAAGCCCACGCGTCCCCCTTGAACCGGTGCAGCAAGGGACCTGCGTGTTGTGCGAGCTCCCGGGCGAAGCTCGCGAGGGACTTGAAGGTTCTAAAGTCCGCGGCGGAGACCGGGACGTCTCCCGGATCGGCGTCGCACACCTCGCCGACCTCGTCCGGGCCCTGGATGATCCTGTAGACCCTGCAAGGGATTCCATTGACGGTCCCGGTTGCAGACGTGCCGACTACATGCGGGTGCGTGACTTCGCCGCGCTGCACCAGGCCCGAGAGGCCCCAGCGCGCGAGCTGCTCCTCGACCGCTTGGCGCTGTGAGGGGGACAGCTCCTGCGTCTGCCCCTGCAACAGGCCCAACGCTTGCTGCCCGTAACTGATCAGACCCTGAAGCTGCGCAGCCGTCGACTCGTCCGCCTGGTAATACTCTCGGTGCCGCTGGTCTACGGCGCGCAGCATTCGGTGCGCCTCGTCGTAGACGGCGTAGCCGGCGCCCGCCTGACCGGCCGGCCCCAGCCGGACCTTGCCCGCACTGATGTAGACCGCCCCGGATGGGACGCCGTGGCTGCCCTGGAATGTGAGCTCAGTGTCCGACCAAGCAGACGACGCTTGGCCTAGCCCGACCAGCATAGCGATCATCGTGACGCGTGGGGGAGTCACGTCTGGCCTCCTGAAGGCAAGCGCCGATGCACAGGGTTGCGCGCCCCAACGAGGGGCGGTCGCCCGAACAGAAACCGGCCCGTTCGCGCAGCTTACAGAGTAGACCACCTCGGCGCGGGTGCACAACCGGACGCGCCGCGGCGGTGCGGCCACACTGAGGGAGCGAAAGCACCGCAGGCAAAGGGCTACCATACCTGACTATGTGGTGGCCTTCCAACGCCTGAAGATGCGAGGCAGCGTTCGGGTGCCCCAGGCGATACACCGGGGACGCCCTGTGCGCGGTAAGATCAGCGCTGCGGCCGCGAGCCGACCGAAGGCTGGTTCGGGCTGGCATGCGGAGATCGGGCCCGCCACGGGGCGCCGAGCCTGCGCGGAGGAGGCCGTCCAGGTGTGACTGCCCGCGCGGCTCCCATGGCACCGTGCTCGTGACCTCGTGGGCCCCCCAAAAGGGGATGCAGTCCTGGCAGCGGGATTGGCCGACCGTCACGGTGACCCGGCGCCGACGACTGATTCTCCTCACAGGAGGCAGTGAGATGACTTACGACCAACTGATGGAGATATTGCATCGAGCCGCTCCCGGGGACTGGCTCCACGACAAGCAGAGGGGGATCTTCACGAATCGATACGACTTGGATATCCGCATCGAGCGTCAGTCATCCGCCGGAAGAGACGATGCGTACATCGAGCATTGGGCGTGTCCCTCCCCCGGCTCCAAGGCCCGCACCGTGCAATACAGCCTCTATTACCGCAGCTCGCTGGTAGAGCACTTCATGCTGGTGGATATCGAGGGAGGGGAGGCGCAATTACCCATGCCCCGCCACGGTGTCAAGCTTACGGTGTCGCCGAAGGATTACGCGCTGGCCAAGGCCGTGGACACGACTGGTCGCCTCGACCAATACATGAGTCAGTGCGACATCTCGGTTTCCTGACCGTCCCCCCTCTCTCCAACACATTGCCTCGGCAGGGGCAACGGACCGACTTGGGCCGATGCGCTTCGGGAGTTGCTGCAAGAGGCTCGCCGGTATTTCGAGATGGTGGACTCACGAGGCTGAAGGTTTATAAGGTCTATAGAGAAGACGAGCGGAAGGTGCGCCAATACGGCATCGGCAAGCGTCGGACAGACGCGTTCCACAAGGGTTGCGACGTGGTTGCTCGGCTACGAGCGCGTCCTCGGCGACGCCAGGAGCGGCGATTGCACGCTGTTCCAGCGCGTGGACTACGTCGAAGAGGCGGGGGCGCAACGTCGACCCGGTGTCAAAAGCGGGTGCACGCCGGTCTGCAAGTGCGAGCCCGGCACGTGGGGCCGAAGGAGGTGGGCGAAAGCGTCACTCCGCCGGGCGGCTGGCAAAACCCGACACTCGGGCCGTAGCCCGCCCGCAGTCTACCCGGACTCCGTGGAGCGGCTGCTCTTCTCGCAGGCCGTCGCCGAGCCCCAGGAGCTGGTCGGCGGAGTGCGCGAGGCCCTCGCGAGCTTCGGTGGCGGCGCGCCTCTGGCCGACGATTCTCAGCGTCCTCGCGATGCATGACCGCGGCAACGTTGAAGCTGTCCCTCTCGCATGAAAGGCCAACGGCGGCCTGGAACACCCGAAGCCGTTGCCGACCTGCTCCCAGAAAACCATCCCGAAATCATCGGGCGTCGTTCACTTCTCAGGCGGTCGCTTCGCCGCTTCGGGCAGGACCGCCGAGACCACGTCTTTCACCCCCGTGGCGGCCAAGACCAAGGTATCTCGCACTGCGCTTACCGCGGTGGCACCGATTCTGCCGGCGGCGTCGATGGCGCCCTCGCCGGCTGCGGTCGCAGCTCGGCCGACGTTGCCGCCGGTCTCGGTAACGGCCTCCACCACCCCGTCGAAGGAGCGCTTGGCAACGGATACCACGTCCGAGCCCAGTTCGTAGGCACTGGCGACCAAAGACTTGACGGTCACTCGGGCAACATCGACGACGTCGCCGCCGACTTCCCCGACGCCGAGTATCACGCCCTTAGCAACGCCCTTGGCGCTCAGTACCAGCCCAGTGCCCACCTCTTCCGAGGCGGCAACGGCACCCCCCACCACCTCTCGGGTGACGTTCACACCTTCGGTGGCCACATTTCCCGTGGCCCTGAGGGCGCCGACGACCGTGTGTTTTACCAGAGCCACGATCTCGCGCTCCACGTCGTCGATGCCTCTCAATGTATTGATCATGGCAAGCTTGATCGTGATGCTTGCCCCGGAATCCATTGCCTCACGTTCCGCCCTGGCTGCCGGGAGGTCGCTCCGCGCGGCCTCGCCTGGTTCGGTCTCGTGTTCTTCGTTCATCGTTCACCTCCTTGTCCGCGCAGGGGCCAGATACTCTGCCGCCGGCCTCTGCTTGCTGGCCAGAAACCTGCTCGTGACGTCATCTCGTCGCCACAAACATTCATATTAGTTGACTCCCAATGAGCATGCCCACCATGATCGGCATTGTCGCGGCCCGCAGGATCGAAAGCGGGTCCAGCGACCCAGTGCGTCGTCTTCGCTCCGCGGTCCGCCTTTGGCACCAGTGTCGGGGCTACTTCGACCGAAAGGGGGCACTGCCCGCCACGGCTGCGCGACTGGCCCTTTTGGCCGGGTGACGCGCCCGTTCGAGCTTTCTCCCTCTGGGTCCGCTAGACACGCTTGGCATACTGCACCATAGGTTGCTCTCCGACTGTGACTGAAGCGTCAAGGCCGGGTGACGCAATTTGCTGCGAAGCCGCAACGCCTCAACCGCGTTGGACTGGGCTGGCACACCTTCGATCGCGCGGCTAGGAAGGCAGCGCGCTTACACCCCGACCAGCACATGTTCACAGCCCTGTAACAGCAGTCGGATAAGGTCGACATGGCGGCGGCTTCCGACGAGTGAGCGGGCGCTGCGGAGCCCCCGCCAGACGCCGCGCCTCGCCGAGTCGGTCTTGCAGCGTTCGCCACTGCAGCATGGGAACTCCGCCCTTTGGAAATCGAGATGCCGTCCGATTGCGATGACGTGAATCGCCTGTTGGCCCGCATCAACGCCGCACCCATCGACCGCAGGAGCTTCCTCGCTGCCGCCGCATTCCATTGCCGGCTCCGCGGCGCGAGCCGTCGCCTCCGATGGGACGACGAAGCCGCGCTTCATCGCCTATCCCTTCGCTCTCGGCGTGGCGTCGGTGGAGGGCGTGCACACGGCAAGCACGGAGCTGGCCCACAGCGTGCACGTCGACGTAAACGGGCTGCGGCTTCGCCTCCTGCCAGGATTACGAGCACGGCTATTACTCGGCCTATCGACACATGGCCGAAGGGAATCTGGACCTCGTCGTCTTCCTCGGCGACTACATATACGAGGGCACCTGGGGCACCACCCTGGTCCGCCGTCATGCGCCCCCAGGGGACTGCGTCACCTTGGCCGACTATCGCATCCGCCACGCCCAGTACAAGAGCGACCGGGACCTTCAACGCATGCACGCCGCAGCGCCGTGGCTGTGCACCTGGGACGACCACGAGGTGAGCAACGACTACGCCGCGGACCAGTCGGAGTTCCTCGACCCGCACTTTCTGCTGCGTCGGGCCGCAGCCTACCAAGCCTATTTCGAGCACATGCCCTTGCCTAACCACATGGTGCCCAGAGGGCCGAACGCGGCTATTTACACCCACGTGGACTTTGGCACGCTGGTGCGATTCTATCTGCTGGACGACCGGCAGTACCGCAGCTACCAGGCATGTCCCAAGCCCGGCCAGGGCGGGTCAAACGTCGTGGGCCCGGACTGCAAGGAGCACGAAGATCCCGACCGTACCCTGCTCGGGCATGCCCAAGAGCAGTGGCTTTACGCGCGGTTCGCGGACTCGGGCGCCCGGTGGAACGTGTTGGCCCAGCAGTCGCTCATGGCCTATCTGGACAACAAGCCCGGCCCGGAGGAGGCGGTATGGACTGACGCCTGGTCGGGCTATCCGAGCTCGCGCCGCGCCCTCCTGGAACGGCTCGTCAAGCACAAGACGGCCAATCCCGTGGTCATCGGCGGTGACATTCACGCGAACGTGGTCGCGGACTTGCGCCTCGACGCTCGAGACCGCAGCTCTGCGCTGGTCGCCGCCGAATTTTGCGGCACTTCGATCAGCTCGGAGGGTCGCTCCAACGCCAGCTTCTGGGATCCCGTCCGCGTGGAGAAATCCTACCCTGAGCGACTCGTAGAGAACCTTGTCCCCCCGGATCAGCTCCTCGCGCAGATGATCTACGGCGAGGGCGAACCGCCTGCGCAGATTCTCACCCTCTGCCACGCCAGTTCCGTTCGGTGAGACCGGCGCGAATTCATCTGGTCGAATGAGGGTCACGTCGAGGGGCTCCAGGAGCGATTGGATTTCCGAGAGAGATGAGAATCCCGACCTCCATACCGGGGCCTTCTCGGCGACCTGAGCAGCTAGGGAATCGTCTTCGACGACGTACACGGGGCGCTTGCTCGTCCACCTCGAACCAATCCATAGGGGGAGCCGGCGCAGTTGCGTGCGGAGCTGCGGCGACATGTTTTGGAGCTGCCCAGCCAGGGCCCGCATGGTCTCCAGCACCACGCCTCGGCCCTCAACGTCAAGCGGTCTCTTCGAAAGCTCGCGCAACACCTCGATGCAGTCGTGAGCACTGGGCGCTGGAATCGCCAGCGTGCGCCAGAGCGCTTCCAGCGGTGTCAGACCTTCGCGCCGCCTTCGACGGTGGTCAAAGGGTGCGGGGGCTCCTCTTCATCGATAGCTGCTGGCGTTCGCGACGCGATGCGTTTCAGGGTCCGCGAATCTTCGGGACGCGACGGCCGTTCGTCCCCTCCTCCCCGACGGTGAGACGCACCTTCTCCTCCATCCCCTCCCGCGCGAGCACGTCGAGCGCGGCGTCGGTGGAATCTAGCTCGTCGAGGAGCACGCCGGCCCTCTTGAGTGCGTCGATGACCGACTGGCTGTCGTCATCATCGTTAAGGTAGGAAGGATGGAGTTGGAGCGCGAGCCCGAGCCGAGCGGCAAGGCTCTCGTCATCAACGCGGCACACGAGCGATTGCGGGTCGGCATGAGCAGGAGGCTCGACGCGACGTCCGTCTGCGAGGAGGATGGCGCGCTTCCGAAGAAAGTCCTCGATGAGAATCCGCATCAATCGCGGCCCTGGCAAGCCGCACGTACCAGGAGGGATCGCGTTGTCCGAGCTGCTCGTCGGTGAGGTCAAGGATCGCCAAGGCATCGGCAACGGTGATGCGATGTGATTGGCCAAGCTCGTCCAGCACCTCTCGCCACCGCCCCTCCTCATCACGAGTGGTCGATGTCAGCGGGTACTTGCCGGGTGCGAGCCTCATCTGGTCGTCTGATGTCAGGAGACCATCGAGGGGCAGTGCCTCGTACACGATCTCTGCGATCGGCCTGGCCTCACTGTCCGGCGCGGTTGGGACACGCAAGGCATGGGCGACCAGGAGCTGACACCCCTGGATGACCAACTCCCGGACGTGAGCCTGAACCCACTCGTCGGCTCCCTTATCGGCGCTGATCTCGTCGATTAAGGGGACGGCCCACCATCCGTCCGCCGGGCGCGACAAAAAGCGGTCGAGCGCGACCGCTGCCGAAATCGAGCCGAGATCACCCAGTCGGCGCTCGTTCCATTTTCTATGCAGCAGCGTCGTTCTGGCCGCGTCGGGATCGAACTGGGCGTTCACACTGAACGGCAAGCCAGTCTTGATCGGCAGTGGGAGCCGATCGTAGAAGCCACCGAGGGATTCATGAGCCCGCCGTGCAGATGGTCGACGCACAGGTGCCGACCACCGATGGGCGCGAATTGACGTTCACCCGCTACACCCAACCTGAGCCAGAACTGCAACTGCTCTTCGCGCAGTTGAAGCTCGAACTGCCCGCACAACCAGCTCCGAAAATCAGCACCGCCCACACTGCCTCAGCCGCCGCGATGTAGCGCAGACCTTGCCAGGCGCCCTCTCGCAATTTCAACCACTTACGCTATCCCTACCCCGCGAATCCGCGAAGTCGGGCTAGTGCAGTGCGGTACGCGTCTGGTCGCTGCCTTGATATTTAGCAGCTCAAGCACGATCGACAGCGCCAACCTACTCCAAGAGCCTGACGCGCTCCGCATCCCGCCCATTCAGCCAGCTCAGCGCTAGCGGGTCCCCGGTCGCTTGGAGCGCCTTCTCGTCCGCAAACAGGAACATCCGGGAGCCCTGACCGTCGTTGAGCTGCTTATTGGCCTCGATGAGGTTCTGGACCCGCTGAGGCGAGCTGGTCACACTGAGCACGCGAAAGTTCTTGAAGCCGTACACCTTCGTGTGAATGGCCTGCTTCCAGGTCTCGTGGTAGGCCAGCATCTTGCGGTAAAACGAAGTCTGCCGCAGGTCCGAGCGGAACACCGGCATCGTAGCCCGATCCGCCTCCAGGAAGAAGTAGGCTTTGTTCTTCCCCTCGGGTCTGTCCGTGAAGTGGAGCCCGAACATCTTGTCCGGGATCACCCCCAGCGTGAGCGCCTGGCCGCGGTGGGTGCAGGTGACATTCCACTTGAGGGGCGCCCTCCTTCTGCGGGTCACCTCCAGCGCCTGCTCCAGAATCTCTGAAGACCGGATCATCTTCACGGTACCGGCCGGCCGGCACGAAGCCTCGATCGCCACCATGAAGTCCGCCACCAGGAGCGTGTGGTCGAGATCGAACTTTCCCCGCGGAACGTGGTAAAGCTCTGCCAGCAGATCCGCACCCTTATTTCCGAGCGCATAGACCATGGGCTTGGAGCCCACCCGGCTGTAGAAGTCGATCTGCTCCTTCAACCGGTCCAGGTAGTGATGGTGGTAGAGAAGACCCAGCCGTCGGACAAGTCCTTGCCCGCCGCCAACAAGCGTAGCAAGGTGGGTGGACCGCAGGAACCGATGACGGAAGACATGGAGCAGGATCTCGACATCCCGCTCGGTGAGCTGGATATGCCCCTCCGGGGCTCGCCGGATGGAGGGCGAGGTCGATCACACCATGCAACTGGATGGCACCGGCCCGGGTGACTACCGCTCCGTCGTTGCTTTCTTTGCCCGGCAACTGCTCAAGGACTTGCGCCTGGTCGGCGGCTACGACCAGATCTATCCCAAGGTCAAGGTGTTCATCCGCGACCACCTCTTCACCCAGCCGGTCGATCTCGAAGACCCGGTCATCCTGCGCAACCTGTCCGAGCCGGAAGTCGGCAAGGTGCTGTTCGACCACTTGCGTGAGCCGGCGATATGCCCCAGGTCGCCCACGTAGTCCGCCGGGGGTCGGACGTCCAGCACCAAGAGGTCCTGTTGCTTGTCGAGGCGCGACTTCAGGGCTTCGACGTTCAGGCTCGGGCCGCGCCGCAGGCGGCTGACGAGACGCGGCAAGAAGGCGAGTGCGACCAGCAGGGCCAGGGCCAGCAGAACCTTCCGGATCAAGCCCTGCTCACCGGTGACCGCCTCACGTCCCGCGTAGCCGACGTAGGTGAAAGCGATCGATCCGGCAGCATGAAGACGTAGGTGGCCGCGAGGTAATGGAGGAAACGCCCGCGGGTCAGGCCGAGCGCATAGTTGAGAAGGTTGAAGGGGAATAGCGGGACCAGGCGCACGAATGCCACGAAGCGCCATCCTCCCGATTCCGCTCCCTGAATGAGTTGCTGCAGCTTCCCCCGACTTTGCGTTCTACCCAGCTCGCGGCGAGATAGCGGGCGATCAGAAAGGCCGCTGAGGCGCCGAGCGTAGCCCCGCCGAGGTTGTACAATATGCCCCAGAAGGCGCCGAACAGGGCGCCCCCAGCCAGGGCCAGCACCGAACCCGGCACGAACAGCACCGTGGCCAGCGCATAAAGCACCACGAAAGCGACCGGCGCTGCAACTCCCGCCTGCTGGACCCAATGCTCCACGGTGGCCGCATCGAAGTCACCGCGGTGCAAGACCGTCCATGCGATACCTCGCGCCGAGGACAAGGAGCAGAGCGAGCCGCAGCAGATCAACGCGCCTCACCGGTTCCTCCCCAGCGGCGACGGTTGATAACATAGTCGGACACGTTGCCGATGAAAGGCAGCGCAAGCATCCCGGGAAGGGTGCAACAGCGCCTGGGGTCTCGGAAGGTCCAGATGCCGATGGTCATCTGCTCGTGGCTGGCCCGCGGCTGGCTGCGATAGGTGCCGAACAGCCGGTCCCACCACGGGAGGTTGAAGCCGAAGTTGCTGTTGGTCTCGTCGTCCTCCACCGAGTGGTGCACGCGGTGCATGTCGGGCGTCACCACGAAGAGCCGCAACATCCGGTCCGCCGCCACGGGAATGCGCACGTTCCCATGGTTGAATAGGGACGTGGCGTTGAGCAGGACCTCGAAGAGGAGCACCGCAACGGCGGGTGGACCCAGTACCGTGACCGCCGCGAGCTTGACGAGCATGGAGAGGATGATCTCGATGGGATGGAAGCGGGCGCCGGTGGTCACATCGAAGTCGAGATCCGCGTGGTGGACGCGGTGCAGCCGCCAGAGGGCCGGGATCGCGTGGAACATCACATGCTGCAGATAAATGGCGAAGTCGAGGGCAAGGATCGAGCCGACCGCGGCCGCCCAGTGGGGCACGGACACATTGTTGAGAAGTCCCCAGCCGCGCTCCGTCGCGAACAGGGCCATGCCGACCGCCGCGGCGGGAAACAGGAGCCTCAGCAAGACGCTGTTGAGCAGCACGACGCCGAGGTTGGTCACCCAGCGCATGGCCTTGGATATCGCGAGGGCCCGACGCGGCGCAAGCAGCTCCCAAAGCGCCATCAGCAGCAAGATGCCGAGAAAGCCTCCGAGCCGGATTGCTGGCTCGTGATTGATGATAAGCTCGTCCATCGGTTGACCGCTGGCCAGGCACCGAGTAATGCTCAAGTGTTCCATTGAATACATTCCGACAGCGCCATGTCAAGTAGCTCGTTCAAGCAGCGCCTGTTCGACCAATTCGCCCTGATCGCCAAAGCCCTCGCCAGCGGACGCCGGCTGGAGTTGCTGGAGTACCTGGCACAGGGTGAGCGCAGCGTGGAGGCCTTGGCCGAGGTATCGGGCCTCAGCCTCGCGAACGCCTCCCAGCACCTGCAGCAGCTTCGCCGCGCCGGGCTCGCCGCCCCGCGCAAGGCCGGTCAGCACGTGTACTACCGGCTAGCGGACGCCAAGGTCATCGAGCTGATGAGCGTGCTGCGGGCCATCGCAGAGAAGAACTTGGCCGAGGTCGAGCGACTCGTGAGGAGCTACCTCGCCGTGAAGGACGACTTGGAGCCCGTCCCGGCCGAGGAGCTGCGCGAACGCATGCGGCACGGTCTGGTAACGGTGCTGGATGTGCGTCCGGCGGAGGAGTTCGCGGCGGGCCATCTGCCCGGCGCCATCAACATCCCGCTCAAAGTGTTGGAGGAGAACCTGGAGCGGCTGCCGCGCGATTCCGAGATTGTGGCCTACTGCCGCGGTCCTTACTGTGTGCTCGCCTTCGAGGCGGTTTCGAGACTGCGGGCAAAAGGCTTCCAGGCGAAGCGACTGGAGAACGGCTATCCCGAGTGGAAGGGCGCCGGCCTGCCGGTGGAAGAGTCCATCCACGCGAGCGCTGCTCGGGACAATACCTAGGCTGTACGAGGCAGACCCACCGCGTCGCAAGGCCGCGGCGCCGCCACTCGTTCCCGGAATGACCTTAACGCCTGAAGTCGGCGCGGCGCGTTCGACGGGGACTGCCGGCGACCCGGCCGAAGCCTCGTGGTCGGTTACGAGCGGGCCCGTCGGGACCCAATAGTCACCTCTCCGACTTCCGAGGGCAACTCCGTGTTGCCACGGTATATGCCTCGCTGGACAGGCTCAAGCTCCAACGCAAGCTCGACGAGATCGGTCGGACCCGCCTGAGTGACGCGGAGGGGGGTACGTGAGCATGCGGTCGCGGCCGTATGCTGTCCTCGCCGGGCTGGGAGCGGCCCTTCTGATCCGCAGGGAGGAGCAGACCCAGCAGCGCTTCGTCCGCACCCCTGCGGGATACACAGGCCGCACGCCCGCTCTTCACCGACGAGTCGAACCGCGACCAAGCGGACGATCCGCCCGTTCCTCGATGCACCATAGACCCTAGCCCGACTTCGCGGATTCGCGGGGTAGGGATAGCGTAAGTGGTTGAAATTGCGAGAGGGCGCCTGGCAAGGTCTGCACTACATCGCGGCGGCTGAGGCAGTGTGGGCGGTGCTGATTTTCGGAGCTGGTGGTGCGGGCAGTTCGAGCTTCAACTGCGCGAGGAGCAGTTGCAGTTCTGGCTCAGGTTGGGTGTAGCGGGTGAACGTCAATTCGCGCCCATCGGTGGTCGGCACCTGTGCGTCGACCATCTGCACGGCGGCGAATTTCTCCAGCACGCTGCGCGTGGTTAATCCAGGCGCGAGCGCATGCAAACGTCGCCCGAGCGTGACATGCAGACAATAGGCAAGAAAGGCAATGAAGATATGGGCTTCGATACGCTCGATGTGTTGATGAAAGATTGGCCGAATGGCCAAATCCCCCTTGAGATTCTTGAATGCTTCTTCCACCGCCACCAGTTGCAGGTAAACCCCCATAGCTTGGCGGGATCGGTGTCGGTGAGATTGGTGCGCAGCAGATACCGTCCTTCGCGCCGGCGCACTTCACGCAGCTTATCGCGGCGCAGGCGGTAGCTAAACGTGGCGTCCTTGGGGTCGACCTCCAGTTGAACCAAGCGCCATACCGCCGGGCCGTGTTGGCGCGCCGCACCGAGCTTCATCAGCAGTTGCTCGCGGGTGAGCTGCATGGTCGCGAGTTTCTTCAACCGCGCCCATAACCACTTCAGCTTGCGCCGTCGTATCGCACGCTCCTTCGCCACGCGCTGTTCACTTTGCGCGTACACATACAGCTCCCCATCCTGCGCCAACAGTTTCACGGCTACGCCGGGGCGCGCTTCCCGCCACGGCTTGAGCAGCAGCGCGCTCTCCAATTTGCTGAGCCGCCCCTTGGGCGTGCCCACCAGGTCAGTGCACTGGCGGGCGACTTGCGCGCATCTCTTCCAGCACCGCTTCGGTCGGAATGCCGCGGTCCATCACCCAAATCCGCTGCGCTCTTCCGTACTGACGCTCAATGCGCGCGAGGAACTCCTTCAACGTCGTCTTGTCGGCCGTATTGCCCGCCAACACTTCATAGGCCAAGGGCAAGCCTTCCGGGGTCACCACCCAGGCGATCACCACCTGCACACAGTCCCTGCGCTTATCGCGCGAGTGGCCGAATCGTCGTTTGTCCTGCTCCGACTGCGGGGGCTCACACTCAAAGTAGGTGCTCGTGAGGTCGTAGAGCAGCACCTCGAAGGTGGCATTGAACAGATCCCGCCACCGCCGCACCAGATGGTCAAAGACCGCCGCCTTGTGCTCCAGCAAGCGGTCGTGACAGACATACAGCCGGTGGCTGTCGGAGAGCGCCGCATCCGCTCCGAGCAAATCCGTCAAGGCCGTACGGCCAAACCACTCCCGGTGCAACCGCCACTCGCTGCCCGGTGCCAGCAACCGATAGGCCACGAGCACGAATAACACCTGATCCCACCGAGTGCCCTTGCGACTCGGCGTTAACCGTTCCCACCAGAAGCTCCTTGCCGTCTTTCTTCCGAGTCGTGGCCCGTAGAAACATGATGGAACATCATTATCCGCAGATTTTTCCCCTTGAAAACAAGCAAGGTCTTCACTACAGCGCGTTTCAACCCTTTTTGGCTCACCACGGTCCCCACAAACAATCACTTACCCCTGGCCAGCGGGCCAATCGCCGTGCGAATCCGCGAAGTCGGGCTAGGCTACCGCCCCCGCCAGCCCGTGGTCTGATCCCGGGACAGCCCCATCGGCGCACCCTGCAGCTCTTTCCTGTTCAACCGGCAAGCCCTCTCGCGACGCTCACGCCTTGCGATCCGCTGCAATGGAGCGACCGCAGAGGGAGTGACCGGACACGACCGCCTAGGGTCAGCGCCGTGGTTTCACCGATGAGCGCTGGTTGAGGGTAGAGGCGCCGCACAGTATTCTTGAACGCATGCAACAGGCCAGCATCAAACGTTCCATGCAAGAACCCTATGATCCGGCGAAGATCGAGGCTGACGCCCAGCGCTACTGGGAGGAGAACCAAACCTTCCACGTCGTGGAGAACCCGGCGCGAGAGAAGTTCTACTGCCTCTCGATGTTCCCTTACCCAAGCGGCCGCCTGCACATGGGGCACGTGCGCAACTACACCATTGGGGACGTCGTGGCACGCTTCCAGCGCATGAACGGCAAGAACGTGCTGCAGCCCATGGGTTGGGACGCCTTCGGCCTGCCTGCGGAGAACGCGGCCATCGAGCGCAAGGTTCCACCGGCTCGCTGGACCTATGACAACATCCAGTACATGCGTGGGCAACTGAGGCAGTTGGGCTTCGGTTACGACTGGGCGCGCGAGATCAGGACCTGCGACCCCGCGTATTACCGCTGGGAGCAGTGGCTGTTCACGCGTCTCTTCGAGAAGGGCCTGGTGTACCGCAAGACATCGGTGGTGAACTGGGACCCGGTGGACCAGACGGTGCTCGCCAACGAGCAAGTGATCGACGGCAGGGGCTGGCGCTCCGGAGCCCCGGTGGAGCGCCGGGAGATCCCGCAATGGTTTCTGAAGATCACGGCCTATGCCGATGAGTTACTGGCGGATATCGACCGTCTCGACGGCTGGCCGGAGCAGGTGCGCACGATGCAGCGCAACTGGATCGGACGATCCGAGGGGGTCGAGATCCGCTTCCAGGTGTTGGAGTCGGAGGCATCACTGGAAGTCTTCACCACGCGCCCGGACACCTTGATGGGCGTTACGTACGTAGCGGTCGCACCCGAGCATCCGCTGGCGCATGAGGCGGGCAAGGCCCACTCCGAGGTGCGGGCTTTCATCGAGGCATGTCGCCACACCAAGGTGGCCGAGGCGGACATCGCCACGATGGAGAAGCTGGGCGTCGATACCGGCTTCCGGGCGATCCACCCCGTTACTGGCAAGCGGGTCCCGGTGTGGACGGCGAACTTTGTCCTGATGGAATACGGGGCGGGCGCGGTCATGGCCGTTCCCGCTCACGACCAGCGTGACTTCGAGTTCGCCCGAAAATACGGGCTCCCAGTCGTGCCGGTGGTATTTCCGGCCGATGGCAGCGCGTTCGATACCGCCGACGGCGCATACGTCGAGAAGGGCGTGCTGAGGGATTCGGGCCCATTCAGCGGGCTCTCCTCGGATCCGGCATTTGCCGTCATTGCTGCGTATCTCGAACAGCGCAGCACCGGCCAGCGTCAGGTCCACTATCGGCTGCGCGACTGGGGCATCTCGCGTCAGCGGTACTGGGGCGCACCCATCCCCATCATCTATTGCGATTCCTGCGGCGCCGTGCCGGTGCCGGACGAAGACCTGCCGATAGTGCTGCCGGAGGACGTGGTCTTCGAGGGCGTGGCCTCTCCCCTCAGGAACATGTCCGGGTTCTTGCGCACCCGCTGCCCACAGTGCGCCGGCACCGCGGAGCGGGAGACCGATACGTTCGACACTTTCGTGGAGTCCTCCTGGTACTACGCTCGCTACTGCTGCCCGGACCAGGACCGGGCCATGCTGGACCGGCGCGTAGACTACTGGCTGCCCGTCGACCAGTACATCGGGGGTATCGAGCACGCCGTCCTGCACTTGCTCTACGCCCGGTTCTTCCATAAGGTGATGCGCGACATCGGGCTGGTGCCGGCAGACGAGCCCTTTGCTCGGCTCCTCACCCAGGGGATGGTGCTGAAGGACGGGGTGAAGATGTCGAAGTCCCGGGGCAACACCGTGGACCCCGAGTCCCTGGTGCAGGAATACGGCGCCGACACGGTACGCCTGTTCACCATGTTCGCGGCCCCCCCGGATCAGTCTTTAGAATGGTCCGAAGCCGGAGTCGAGGGCTCCTACCGCTTTCTGCGGCGCCTTTGGCAGTTGGTCGTCGAGCACGCTGCGGGGGGGTCTGCTCCCCGCCTGCACGCGGAGACGCTCGATGCGGATCAGCGGGCGCTGCGGCGCAAGCTGCATGAGACCATCGGCAAGGTGAGCGACGACTTCGAGCGCCGCTTCACCTTCAACACGGCCATCGCGGCCGTCATGGAGCTAGTCAATGCGGCGAGCCGCAGCGACGACCGATCGGATCAGGGCAGGGCGTTGCGCCACGAGATCCTCGAGGCGATGGTGCTCATGCTCTCACCCATCGTCCCGCATCTCTGCCATGCACTTTGGCGAGAGCTGGGACATGATGGTCCGGTGGTCGACGTGGGCTGGCCTCGTCCGGACCCTGCGGCCCTGGAACGGGATGTCATGGATCTGGTCGTGCAGGTGAACGGCAAGCTGCGGGCGCACATCACGCTGCCCGTCGACGCCGACCAAGCGGCGATCGAGGCGACCGCCCTGGCCGATGAGAACGTTCGGCGATTCACCGGGGGCCGCGCCATCCGGCGGGTCATCCACGTACCCCGCAAGCTGGTGAACATCGTCCTATGATGTGCCGCCGCGCCCACTGCGTGGGAGTGGTCCTCCTGCTGGTCGCGCTCGGCGGCTGCGGCTTCCAGCTACGCGGCAGCGCGGGAAAACTGGCCCCGGATCTGTCGCCGGTTTACCTCCAAGGACCGGATCTTTACGGCCCCTTCATGTCTCAGGTACGTAGCGGCCTGCGCGCCGCCAGTGCCGTGCTGGCAGACCAGGCGCAGCAGGCTCGGACCATACTGCAGGTGTTCAGCGCAGACTACCGTCGGCGTCAGCTCTCGGTCAGCGGCACCGGAAGCGTCCGGGAAGACCAGCTCACATTCATCGTGGAGTTCGAGGTGCGCACGCCGAAAGGGACGGTGGTACGCCCGCGGCAACGTATCATGGTCCAGCGTGACTACACCTACAGCGTGACCGCGGCTTTGAGCCTGTCGGACGAGGAGAGCTTGCTGCAACGGGACATGTATCGGGACGCCGCGCAACAGTTGCTGTGGCGTCTGGAGCTGGGGTGACGTGCGACTGCCCGCGGAGCGCCTGGCGGACCACCTGGCTCGCGGCCTGGCCCCGGCGTACCTGGTGTTTGGTGAGGAGCCCCTGTTGATCGCCGAGGCCGGTGATGCAATCCGGGCTAGCGCCCGTGAACGCGGCTACGACGAACGCCTGGTGTTCGTCGCGGACACGGGATTCGACTGGAACACGCTGAAGGTGGAGGCGTTCAGCCCGTCCCTGTTCTCGGCCAGACGACTGCTGGAGCTTCGCCTGGAAACCGCCCCCGGAGAGGCAGGGAGCCCATTTATCACCCACTATGCCGCCCAGCCGCCCGCAGACTGCCTGCTGCTGGTGACCGCGGGCAAGCTCGACAGCCGGGCGCAGAAGACGCGGTGGTTCCAGGCATTGGAACAGGTAGCGTTGCTGGTACCCGTCCGCCCTGTGCCCGCAGCGCGGCTCCCAGACTGGATCAAGCAGCGATTGCAGGCCAAGGGTTTCCAGTCCACCCCCGAGGCCGCCTCCTTGCTCGCGGAACGGGTGGAAGGTAACCTATTGGCGGCGGCCCAGGAACTGGAGAAGCTCCGTCTGCTACACCGCAGCAACCAATTGGATGTGGAAGACGTCCTGGACGCGGTCGGTGACAGTGCCCGATACACTGTCTACGACTTGGCCGACGCGGCGCTGGATCGCGACCCGACCCGAGTCGTGCGCATTCTCCGGGGCGTGCGGGCGGAGGGGCTGGAGCCGCCACTGGTGCTATGGGCGCTGGCGCGTGAGCTGCGCGTTCTTCTGGGGCTTAGCCATGACCTGGAGTCGGGCCGCCGCTTGGAGCAAAGCCTGACGCAACGGGGCGTGCGGGAACTTCAGAAGCCCCGGGTGCGCGCGGCGTTGGCCGGACGCACCTGGTCTCACTTCCGGCGGCTGTTACAGCGCGCAGCGCGCTGCGACCGTGTCATCAAGGGGGTCGAGCCCGGCGATCCGTGGGACGAGCTGTTGGCGCTGGCCGTCGGCCTGGCGGGGCCCGAGCTACCCTCGGCGGCGGCCGTCGGCTAAGACGGTGCCGCCCCGGACGAGGGTCCCAAGCGCATATCGCAAGCGGGACCACGCGGCCCACGAAGAGGCGAGTTGAGGATGCAGGTGCTGACGGAAGAGCCCACTGACATCGGACAGTACATGCACCGCATCGGGCGCCGCGCGCGTGCCGCGGCGCAGGTCCTTGCGCGCACCCCCACGGGCAGCAAGGACGCCGCACTTCTGGCTGTGGCCGAAGCTGTGGAGCGCGAGTCCGACAGCCTGATCGAGGCCAACCGCCGGGATCTCACCGCCGCCGAGAGTGCGGGCCTGGATCCTCCCGCGCTGGACCGCCTGGCGCTGACCGCGGAGCGCATCGGAGCCATGGCCGATGGACTGCGCCAGATTGCCGCGCTTCCCGATCCGGTCGGAGAAGTGACGGACCTCAAGTATCGGCCCTCGGGCATCCAGGTGGGCCGCATGCGCGTGCCGCTCGGGGTCATCGGGATCATCTATGAGTCGCGTCCTAATGTCACAGCCGACGCTGCGGGTCTGTGCCTCAAATCCGGAAACGCCACTATCCTACGCGGGGGCACCGAGGCCATCCACTCCAACCAGGCCGTCGCCGCCTGCATCCACCTGGGACTTTCCAGCGCCGGTCTTCCGGAGGATGCCGTACAGGTGGTCGAAACCACGGACCGGGCCGCGGTCCGTGAGCTGGTGCGCATGCAGGAGTACGTGGACGTGATCGTTCCCCGCGGCGGCAAGGGGCTCATCGAGCACATCAGCCGCGAAGCCCTGGTCCCGGTCATCAAGCACCTGCACGGGATCTGCCATGTATACATCGATGACCGCGCCGCCCTCGACAAGGCCGTGGCCATCGCGTACAACGCCAAGACCCAACGCTACGGAACCTGCAACACCATGGAGACCCTGTTGGTGGCGGAGGGTGTCGCGGAAACGGTTCTGCCCAGGCTCGCGCGCATGTACCGCGAGGCGGGAGTGGAGCTGCGGGGCTGCCCGCTGACTCAGGCCATCCTGCCCGATGTCGCGGCTGCCACCGACGAGGACTGGGACACCGAGTACCTGGCCCCCATCCTGTCCATCCGGGTAGTCGAGGATCTGGACGAGGCCATCCAGCACATCCGTAATCACGGGTCCCAGCACACTGACGCCATCGTCACCGAGGACTACGGGCGCGCGTGGCGCTTTCTGCGGGAGGTGGACTCCAGCTCGGTCATGGTCAACGCATCCACCCGCTTCGCCGACGGCTTCGAGTACGGTCTGGGAGCAGAGATTGGCATCTCCACCGACAAGCTCCACGCCCGCGGCCCGGTCGGGCTGGAGGGGCTGACATCCCAGAAATTCATCGTCCTGGGCGACGGCCACATCCGGAGATAAGTGCAGCCGATAGGCGTTCTCGGCGGCACCTTCGACCCCGTCCACTTCGGGCACCTGCGTTCGGCCCTCGAGGTAAGGGAGGCGCTCGGTCTCGCGCAGTTGCGCCTGATTCCCTGCCGCCTGCCGCCCCACCGTGACCCGCCCGTGGCAAGCGCCGCACAGCGGCTCGCGATGCTGGAGGCGGCCATCGCCGGAGAGCCAGGGCTGCACGTCGACCGCCGCGAGCTGGATCGCCCCCCTCCCTCCTATACGGTGGACACCCTGCGCTCGCTGCGTACCGAGTTCGGCGCCCAGGCACCGCTGTGCCTGCTCTTGGGACAGGACGCGTTCCGAGGTGTGCCGGCCTGGCACCGTTGGGAGTTGCTCATCGAGCTCGCTCATTTCATCGTTCTGGAACGGCCCCAACCACCCGAACGTTGGCCGCCAGAGGTCGAGGCGCTGCTGGAAGGTCGCCGGGCGGCAGACCCGAAGCGGCTGGCGGAGTGCCCTGCCGGGCTCGTGCTGTGCCACCGTGTCACCCAGCTCGACATCTCCGCCACCCGCATCCGGGATCTGGTCGCCTCCGGCAGCAGTCCACGCTATCTACTCCCTGACGCCGTGTGGGCCATGATTCTGGAGCATGGCCTGTATGCCCACAGGAGCAGCCCCGCTTTCCGAACGGCACTCCGGGGGGAGACAGGATGACAACGGAGCAGCTGGAGGCGTTAGTCGTCGCGGCCCTCGAGGATCTGAAGGGGATCGACATCCGCGTGCTGGACGTACGTGGGCTCACTAGCATCACCGATGTCATGGTGATCGCCGGCGGCACCTCTAGCCGTCACGTCAAGTCACTGGCGCAACACCTGGTCGAGAAGGCAGCGGAGCGGGACATCCGCCCCCTGGGAGTCGAAGGGGAACTGTACGGCGAGTGGATCCTGGTGGATCTGGGGGATGTCGTGGCACACCTCATGCTGCCCCAGATCAGGGACTTCTATAACCTGGAAAAGCTCTGGGCCGACCCCAAGGCTGCCGCACACCCCGCACCGGCCGCCCACTGACCGGCCGGGCATCAGACTAGAAGCGGTGTCAGCACGCCCATCACGGAGTCCAGTGCGCCGCGGTTTCGGTCCACCAGCGTCCGCGCCCGCTCGCCCGCGCTGTGGCGCAGGTCGGCATCCCCCAGGTAGCGTGAAACGGCAGCCGCCAAGGTTTGGCTGTCCTCTACCAAGACCCCTGCGCCAGCCTCTAGCACCATGGCGCAGATAGACTCGAAGTTGAAAGTGTGGGGGCCGAACAGCACCGGTACTCCGAGCGCAGCGGGTTCCACCACGTTGTGCCCTCCAACCGGGACCAGGCTCCCGCCCACGAACGCCACATCACTCGCTGCATAGAAGAGCGGCAGCTCTCCCATGCTGTCTCCCAGGAATATCGCCGTGCTCGGCCCGCAGGGCCGCCGCTCGCTGCGCAGGACGATAGGGTAGCCGCTGCGGCGGCAGAGGGTCCCCACACGAGAGAATCGCTCCGGGTGTCGCGGCACCAGGACCAGCAGACAGTCGGGGAACGTCTTCCTTAGCCGAGCGAAGGCATCCAGCGCCTGCTCCTCCTCGCCCTCGTGGGTACTGGCGGCCACCCACACGGGTCGGCTCACTCCCCAGTCTCTGCGCAGGACCGCCGCCTGCTCGTGCAGGCTCGCAGATAGCTTGATTTCGAACTTCACGTTCCCCGTCACCTGGGTGACCGCCGGGTCGGCGCCCAGCCGGATGAATCGCCTCGCATCGGGCTCGGCCTGACAGGCCACAGCAGTGAGGTCGGTCAGCATTGCCCGCACCAGGGAGCCTCCCCAGCGGTACCTTGCCGCCGATCGGGCGGAGAGTCTCGCATTGACGAGCACGACGGGGGTGTCCTGGTGCGCCGTGAAGTGGATGAGATTCGGCCACAGCTCCGTCTCTACCAGGATAAGCAAACGCGGCCGCACCCGCCCCAGGAACCGCCGTACCGCCCCCGGTACGTCATACGGCACGTAGGAGTGCTCGACCAGACCCGACAGAGCCTGGCTCACGCGCTCCGAACCGGTTGGCGTCATGGTCGTCACCACCACCGGAAGAGCCGGAAAGCACTCCCGCAGGCGGCGGATGAGAGGGACGGCTGCCTGCACCTCCCCCACGGAAACCGCGTGCACCCAAACCGGCCGTGGACCGATGGTGCGCTGCACGCGGCCGAAACGCTCCGTCCAGCGTTGTCGGTAACCCGGGAGGCGCCGCCCCCGCCACAGCAGACGCAGCAAGGCTACGGGAAGGAGCGCATACCATACGGCCGAGTAGAGCTGGCGCAAGGGACGGGAGAGGGCAGCAGGCATTCACTGGGCGAGGGCATGCTATGCCGAATGGCGCCCCCCTGTCCAGGCGCGCCTGGCCGGAGGCCGGTTTTCTGCTCCAGAGCGGCGGCTGTTAGACTAGGCTACGATTTACGGCTAAGCGGCGACGCGCCGAATGAGCTTATTGCAAGTGCGCCAAATCATCGAGCTCAGCACCCAGCATCGCGAAGAGCTGGTGGATATTACCGATCAAGTGCGCGGTGCGGTAGAACGGAGCGGACTTCGCGACGGCCTGGTCAGTCTCTACGCCCAGGGCGCCACGTCTGCCATCATGATTCAGGAGAACTGGGACGCCAGCGTTCCGACCAACGTCATTCAATGCCTGCGAACGCTCGTGCCGCATGGAGTATGGTTGCACGACAGGCAAGACGACAACGGGGACGCCCACATCAAGGCGGGGTTGGTGGGTCCATCGGAGTGCATCCCGCTCATCCACGGCCGCTTAGGCATCTCCCGCTGGCAGGGCATTTTCTTCTGCGAGTTCGATGGGCCACGCTCCCGCCGGAATGTCGTATGCACCATACTTGCTGACGACTGATTGCTCTGCTCCTCGACGCGCGCATCCAACACCCTTTACCGTGCGCCATTTGGTCTTGCCCGTCGTCTAACCAATGGGGCAGCCCGTCCGGCTACCTACAGGAGGCCGTCATGGAACAGCGGACCGTCACTCTGATCGACCACACGACCGGCAAGCAAGTGGAGCTTCCCGTGCTCGGTGGCGCCGCGGGCCCACGGGCCGTTGACGTGCAGCCCCTTTACAAGCAGCTGGGTATCGTCACTTACGATCCGGGCTACGTCTCGACGGCGAGCTGCCGCAGCGCGATCACCTTTATCGACGGCGAGCAAGGGATCCTTCTCTATCGCGGCTATCCTATCGAGCAACTGGCGAAGCACAGCAACTACCTGGAGGTGTGCCACCTGCTGCTTTACGGGGATCTGCCGACCCGGGCACAGATGGACGCCTTGTGCGCGAAGCTCCGACGCCATACGCTGGTCCATGAGGGTTTGAGATATTTCTACCGTGGCTTCAATCATGACGCCCATCCGATGGCCATCATGGTGGGTGTGGTGGGGGCGCTCTCGTCCTTCTATCACGAGACCACGGACATCTATAAGCCGGAGCATCGGGAGCTGGCGGCGCTGCGCCTCATTGCCAAGATGCCCACCATCGCGGCATACAGCTACAAGCACTCCACCGGCAGGCCCTTCATCTATCCTGACAACACATTGGGCTACGCGGAGAATTTCCTGCGCATGATGTTCGCGGTCCCGAGCGAGCCCTACGACGTGAACCCGCTGGAGGCGCGCGCCCTGGACCTGATCCTCATGCTGCATGCGGACCACGAGCAGAACGCCAGCACCTCCACGGTCCGGCTGGCGGGAAGCTCCGGCGCGGACCCGCTGGGCTGCATCGCCGCAGGGATCGCCTCGCTGTGGGGACCGCTGCATGGGGGCGCCAATGAGCAGGTGATCCGCATGCTGGAGACCATCCATGAGCCACGCCAGATTCCCCGCTATATCTCGCGCGCCAAAGACAGGGCGGACCCGTTCCGGCTGCTCGGCTTCGGCCATCGCATCTACAAGCACTATGACCCGCGCGCCCTTATCATCCGTGAGACTTGCCACCAATTGCTGGCGCAGCTCGGCATGGAGAACGAGCGCCTGTTCGAGACGGCGCTGGAGCTAGAGCGCCTCGCCCTGGCGGACCCCTACTTTCAGGAGCGCAGCCTTTACCCCAACGTGGACTTCTACTCCGGCATCATCCTGCGGGCTATCGGCATCCCCCTCACCATGTTCACCGTCATCTTCGCCATGGCCCGGACCACCGGCTGGCTGGCCCACTGGATGGAGATGATGAGCGATGCCGACCGGCGCATCGGACGGCCGCGTCAACTCTACGTCGGACCGACGCGACGGGACTACCTGGCGATGGAGGACAGACCGCCCAGCGAAGCCGGTCGAGCCGCCGGCAGTTGACACCACAGCCCTAGCGCCACAACATGCGCCGGAGACGGACTCGGTCACCACGCCGGTGCTGGCCGCAGAGATCGATTCAGCCACCCTGTGGAGGCAAGCGATGCAGTCACACCATGATGATCCCTTCCAGGCATTGAGTGGTCTGGACGTCTCCGGGAAACGGGTCGCCTACTACAGATTGCAGGCCCTGGAAGACGCCGGCCTGGGGGAGGTCTCACGCCTTCCGTTCAGCATCAGGGTGCTGTTGGAGGCGGCCGTCCGTCGCTTGGACGGCTTCGCGGTCACCGAAAACCACGTGCGTGCCCTGGCGGCATGGCAGCCCAAGGGCGACAGCCGGGCGGAGATACCGTTCGTGCCGGCCCGCGTCTTGCTGCAGGACTTTACCGGCGTCCCCTCCGTGGTGGATATGGCGGCCATGCGCAGCGCCATCCAGCGACTAGGGGGCGACCCGCAACGCATCAACCCTGAAGTGCCGGCGGATCTGGTCATCGACCACTCGGTACAGGTCGACGCCTTCGGCTCGGCGAACGCGATCCTGCTAAACACCCGGCGCGAATTCGAACGCAACCAGGAGCGCTACGCGTTCCTGCGCTGGGGTCAGCGGGCCCTGCACAATTTCCGGGTGGTCCCGCCGGCCAGCGGAATCGTGCACCAAGTCAACCTCGAGTATCTCGCCGCCGTCGTCCGCTTGCAGGAAATCGACGGGGGAGACCTCGCCTGCCCGGACTCGCTGGTAGGCACCGACTCCCACACCACGATGATCAACGCACTGGGCGTCCTAGGCTGGGGTGTGGGGGGCATCGAGGCAGAGGCGGTGATGTTGGGTCAGCCGCTGTACATGACCCTGCCCCAGGTCGTGGGCTTCACGCTGCATGGCCAGTTGCCGGCCGGCGCCACAGCGACGGACCTGGTACTCACCATCACGCAGCAGTTGCGAGCTCACGGCGTCGTGGGAAAGTTCGTGGAATTCTTCGGCGAGGGACTGGACCACCTCGCGCTCCCCGACCGTGCCACCATCGCGAACATGGCCCCAGAGTACGGGGCCACCACCGGGTTCTTCCCGGTGGACGAGGAGACGCTGCGTTATCTGCGCAGCACCGGCCGCAGCGCGGCGCAGATCGAGCTGGTGGAGCGCTATTGCAAGATCCAGGGCCTGTTCCGCAACGGCGGTGAGGCGCCGCGCTACAGCGAGACCCTGGAGCTGGACATGGGAGCGGTGGAACCTTCCCTTGCGGGGCCACGGCGCCCGCAGGACCGCGTACCGCTGCGCGCTGCAAAACAAGCTTTCCTGGACGCGCTCGGTGCCGTCTACCGCAAGGCCGTTGCCCCCGAGGGCGATGCCAATCCCGTCTACACCCGTTGGCAGAACGAGGGGGGCAATGCCGAAGAGCCGGCGGACCTTCATCCGGAGCGCCACGACCTCTACCATCACCTGCGGACCCCGGTGGATCTCGATGGCTCCCCGGAAGCGCATCTCTCCCACGGGTCGGTAGTGATCGCGGCGATCACGTCCTGCACCAACACCTCTAACCCGTCGGTCATGCTGGGCGCCGGGATCGTGGCGAAAAAGGCCCGCGAGCGGGGGCTCACCGTACCCCCCTGGGTGAAGACCAGCCTCGCCCCGGGATCGCGCGTCGTGACGCGCTACTTGCAGACGTCGGGGCTATTGGGAGCCTTGGAGGCATTGGGTTTTTACGTCGTGGGCTATGGATGCACGACGTGCATCGGAAACAGCGGGCCGCTGCCGGATCCTGTCGCCCGTGCCGTGAGGGAAAACGACCTGATCGTGGTCTCTGTCCTCTCGGGCAATCGCAACTTCGAAGGGCGCATCAACCCGCTCGTCAAGGCCAATTACTTGGCGAGCCCGCCGCTGGTCGTGGCCTACGCCCTGGCCGGCACCATGGACATCGACCTCGACCGTGAGCCGCTGGGCAAAGATGCGCAGGGGCGCCCCGTATACTTGCGCGAGCTCTGGCCGACGCTGTCAGAGATTCGGGAAGCGCTGTCCTGCGTGGACCCGGCGATGTTCACCGAGGAGTACCGGCACGTGTTCGAAGGGAGCGAGGAGTGGAATCGCATCCCGACCCTCGACGGCGCCCTGTACCCTTGGGATGCTCAGTCGACCTACATCCGCGAGCCCCCGTTCTTCGCAGACTTGGGCCCCGAAGTCCCGCCCATCCAACCTATCCGGGGCGCACGCGCGCTCGCCCTGCTGGGCGACTCGGTCACAACCGACCACATCTCGCCGGCAGGCAACATCGCCAAAGACTCCCCCGCCGGGCGTTACCTGATGGAGCACGGGGTGCAGCCCATGGAGTTCAACTCTTACGGGGCACGCCGGGGCAACCACGAGGTCATGCTGCGTGGAACATTCGCCAACATCCGCCTGCGTAACGCCCTGGCTCCGGAAACGGAGGGAGGCTTCACCACCTACCTGCCCGAGGGTCCGGTCATGAGCATCTTCGATGCGGCGATGCGCTATCAAGCGGCAGGCACCCCACTGGTCGTATTGGCGGGCAAGGAGTACGGCACGGGCTCCAGTCGCGACTGGGCGGCGAAGGGTACTTATCTGCTGGGTGTGCGTGCTGTGATCGCGGAGAGCTTCGAGCGCATCCACCGTGCGAACTTGGTGGGGATGGGGGTGTTGCCGCTGCAGTTCGAGGTCGGCCACGGCTGGCGCGACCTCGGCCTGAGCGGTCATGAAATCTACGACATCGACCTGCCCAAAACCCTGTCAGCCCGACAGCGGGTCAGCGTGAGCGCCACCGCCCCGGGAGGCGAGGTGCGCCGCTTTCAGACCGAGGCGAGACTGGACAGCCCGGTGGAGGTACGCTATTACGAGAACGGCGGCATCCTCCATACGGTGCTGCGCGACATGCTGCGCTGAGAATCGCCTCTTGGAGCGCACGAAGAAATCGTCGCATCTGGGACGAGAGCAAGGCGCACGGAGCGCAGCGAGGAGACCTATCCAGCAGATGGGTGAGGAGCGAGCACCGCGCCGCTATCGGGACGTACGGTAGATTTATCTATTGACAAGCTCTCAGAGTCGGCACCCCCGGGAGGACCCCATGGATTCCGTGTCGGCGCCAGTTCCGCTGCTCTTGGCCGCGGCCGGCCCGACGGCGCTTGCCTTCGTCGCCGCGCTGCTGGGCTGGTCGGTCGGAGCCACGGAGGAGGATTATCAGGTCATGCGGGCACGCATGGTGCGAGAGATCTCCGAAGAGGTGGCCGAAACCGTGACCTGGACCGGCCAAGGGAAACTGGCGGAGCCGGTGCTCCAAGCCCTACGCTCGGTGCCGCGCCATGCGTTCGTGGACGAAGACGACAGGGAAGCCGCCTATGACAACCGCCCACTGCCCATCGGGTTCGGGCAGACGATCTCGCAGCCTTTCATCGTGGCACTGATGACGGACCTGCTCAAGCCGCATCAGGGGCAGGTAGTGCTCGAGGTAGGTACCGGCTCCGGCTACCAGGCCGCCGTCCTCGCCCAGCTCGTCAAACAGGTGTACACGATCGAGGTCATCGAAGCGCTCGGACGACAGGCCAAGGAGCGACTGAGCCGGCTGGGGTACAAGAACGTCGAGGTCCGGATTGGTGACGGCTATTACGGCTGGGAGGAGCATGCCCCGTTCGACGGCATCATCGTCACGGCCGCCGCCACCCACGTCCCCCCACCGCTCGTCCAGCAGCTCAAGCCCGGCGGCAAGATGGTCATCCCGGTGGGTGGGCCGTTCGCCACCCAGGAGCTGATGCTGGTACAGAAAGATACGCACGGGGAGATCACGACGCGCCAACTGCTGCCTGTCGCCTTCGTCCCTCTGACCGGCTCCCACTGAGCGCGCCAAAGCGCGTTCGTAACCAAGACTGGCATGAGCCCGGGCGACAGCCTTCCCCGCCCGGCGGGCCGGGACAAGCCCTTTCCGGCGCGGGTCGCCGTCGCGGTGGCACTGGTGTCCGCGGCCGTTCTCGCGTACGAGGTACTGCTCACCCGTCTGTTCACCATCATCCAGTGGCACCACTTCGCATACATGATCATCAGCCTGGCACTGCTCGGCTTCGGTGCCAGCGGGACTTTTCTCTCCTATGCCCAGGGAGCGCTGCTGCAGCGCTTCCGAGCCGCGTTCGCCACCAACGCCGCCTGCTTCGGACTGGGGAGCGTAACGGCCTTCGCGCTCGCCGAGCGCATCCCGTTCAATCCGCTCGAGCTGTTCTGGGACCTACGCCAGCCTCTCTACCTGCTCGGCGTCTTCGGCTTGCTGAGTGTCCCGTTCTTTTGCGCCGCCAATGCCATCGGGCTGGCCCTCGCCCGCCTGCGAGGACACATTCCCGCAGTCTATTGTGCGGACTTGGCGGGGGCAGGCGCTGGCGCCATCGGCAGCCTGACCTTGCTGTTCTGGCTGGCTCCCGACCGTGCGCTGCTCGTGGTCGGGAGTCTCGGGCTGCTCGCCGGGGCACTCGGCGCGCCGGGGCGCCGGGCGCCAGCCGCGCTGGTGACTGCAGCCCTTTGCCTCCCGGTGGGCTGGCCCGACGCCTGGCTCGGGGTGACCCCGTCCCCCTACAAGCCGCTGAGCGTCGCACTCCACGTCAAGGGCGCTCGGGTACTACAGGAACTATCCAGCCCGCTGGGGGTGCTCACCGTGGTGGAGAACGCCGTGGTTCCTCCGCGCCATGCGCCGGGCCTCAGCCTTCGTAGCCAGGCCGTGCCCCCGGCTCAACTGGAGATATACACCGACGCCGATGCCCCCACGGCCATCAGTCATTTCGACGGGCGCGCGGAGAGCGTCGCCTATCTCGATGAGCTGACCTCCGCCCTGCCGTACCACCTCGTGCACCGGCCCAAAGTGCTGGTGCTGGGGGCCGGCGGCGGCAGTGACGTCCTCCAGGCCATCGCGGCCGGTGCGCGGGCGGTCACTGCCGTCGAGATCAACCCCCAAATGGTGCGCTTGGTGCGCAAGGATTACGGCGCCTTCGCCGGCCACTTGTATGACCGTGACGACGTGCGCGTGGTGGTGAGCGAGGCCCGCACCTTCGTCGAGGGCAGTCGGGAGCGCTTCGATCTGATCCAGCTAGCGCTGGTGGACTCGTCCGGCGCCGCGGGAGCCGGCCTGTATGCTTTGAACGAGAGCTACATCTACACGGTGGATGCGTTGCGGACCTATGTGGCACATCTGCGGCCCGGCGGGCTGCTTGCAATCACCCGCTGGCTGAATCTACCGCCGCGCGACTGCGTCAAGCTGTTCGCAACGGCGGCGGAGGCGCTGGGCGGCTCCAGCCCTGCGCCGGCCGCGGGTCGCCTCGCCCTAGTGCGAAGCTGGCGGACCTGCACGCTGCTGGTCAAGAACGGTCTGCTGCGTGCCGCCGACACCCTCGCGATCCGGGACTTCTGCCGCACCAGGGGTTTCGACGTCGCGTACTATCCCGGCATCCGCCCGCAGGAGGTCAACCACTATAACCTGCTCCCACAGCCCTACCTCTACCAGGCAGCGGTGTCCCTGCTCGGGTCTCGGCGAGACCAGTTCCTCGCGGGGTACAAGTTCGAACGTCAGACCCGCTACCGATAACCGTCCGTATTTCTTCCACTTCTTCCGCTGGAGCGCATTGCCGGAGCTGATTGAGCTTCCAGCCCGCGGCGGCCTAGCGCTCATGGAGTGGGGCTACGTGGTCCTGGTCGCCACCCTGGCGCAGGCCCTCCTCCTCGGTGTGGCGCTGATCCTGCTGCCCCTGTGGAGCCGTCGAGTCAGCGCTGCAGGGCATATGCGCTTGGGAGTCGCCAGTTACTTCACTACGCTCGGTCTGGCTTTCCTGTTCATGGAGATCAGTTTCATTCAGAGGTTCGTCTTATACCTCGGGGCACCCCTCTACGCGGTCTCCGTCGTCGTCGCCGGTTTCCTGCTCTTCGCCAGCCTCGGAAGCCTCGGCTCCGTGCACCTCCAAGCGCGTCTGGGGCGCATCTCGGCCATCACCGCCGCCGTTGCCGCTATCGCCCTGCTGTGCCCCGGCTACCTCGTCCTTTCGCCGGCACTGCTGCACGTGTTGCCGGCGCTCCCGGAGCCGCTCAGGATCGCCGCCGCGCTCGCGCTCCTCGCGCCGCTCGCCTTCTTCATGGGCATGCCCTTCCCCTTGGGGCTCCAGCGGGTGGCGTGTGCAGCCCCTCCCCTGATCCCGTGGGCTTGGGCCATCAACGGCTGCGCCTCGGTCGTGGGCGCGGTCGGTGCAACCTGGCTGAGTGTCCACTTCGGATTCGCGGCAGTCGTGCTGCTGGCCGCAGCCCTGTATGCCGTAGCAGCGGCCTCCCAGGGGCTGCTGCAACCCGTCCCCGGCGGATAACGCTGCTTCGCGAATCGTTCTGGGAACGGGCACACGCGACGCTCGGGCGGGCACGTCCCGCAGGCGACCGCTACAGGGTGTCCCAGCCGGATCTCCGACGCCAGTGCAAGTGTGGCACAAGGACGCCGATCAACGTCCCGAGCAGCAGCACCCCGGCCCCCACCAGGAACCAGTCCCGGGCCGTGCGGTCGCGCAGCTTGGCATTCTCCTGTTGCACTGACTGCAGATCCCGTTCCGTGTTGAGCACCTGCTCCTTCAACGCGCGGTTCTCAGCCTCGATGGTCAGGGCGTTGGCAGCGGTCTCACGGATGCTGGTCAGTCTTTGACTCGCGCGCCGGGTCTCCTCCACGGCGTGCTGACGCTGTTTGTCGAGGTCGTTCTTCTGCTGTGTCAGCAGGCTAATCTGCGCTTTCAGTTGATGGTTCTCGATCTGGAGCGCCGCCACCCGCTGCTCCGCCTGCGCGATGCGCTCAGTGGCGCTCGGCGTGCTCGACAGGAAGCGTGTCAGCAGCCAACCCTCGACCCCGCTCGCCGTGCGGACCCTCGAGTAACCGTCCGGATCCGTCTCCAGGACCGCCACACGCGTGCCGCTGGGCAACATACGCAGGATATTGTGCTTGATGCTCTTGCCCGAACGGAGCGTGATCTCCAACTTGTCGCTCACGTAGCGCACGGTGTCCGGGAACCCGAGGCTCGGCCAAAGGAGCAGCAGCAACAGGAAGCCAGAAGTCCTCACTCGTTTGTGCGCGCCGAAGAGATGTTGGAGTGCAGTAGCCTATTCTATCCACAGCTCTCGGCTGCCATCCATCCTTTATGCGGCAAGAGACGGCATCGCGCAGCCCGACGACCGGCGCACAGGCAGAAAAAGGCCCCGCCGGTCGAGACCGGCGGGGCCGAGAGGCAGGTGTTCAGCCCTTTGCGGGTTCTTGTCTAAAACGTGTGATCGATGCCCATCGTCCAGCGACTCTCGTCCTTGCCAAACGGGCCATTCGGTGAGCTTGCCTGCGTGTTGTTGAGGTTGTATGCGGTGTAACCGGCGTAGAGGTCGGTCCGCTTGCTCAGCCACTGCCTGACACCGAACACCCAGCCCTTGGTGCTGTTCAAAGTGAACGGCTCGCCGGTCGCCACGATCCGGCCCGTCGAGTCGCCGACCTGGCCGTACTCCAGGACCAGCATCGTGTTGCCGAACTTGTAGCTGCCGCCCACCTCCCAGGTATTGCCGCCGTTGCCGCTGACCACCGGGACAGTCGGGCTGCCCCCGGCGGGGAAGCGCGCCTCAAACTTGTCGGCGTACCTGGCCTGCGTGATGAGCCCGGCGTCCCACTCGTACTGACCGAACAGAGCGAACTGCGCGTAGTCGAACTTGCCGCCGATCTTGTACGCGTTCCCCTTGACGCCCTGGAACGCGCCGGTGGAAAGGTTCTCGGCCTGGGGCAGATTGCCGTTGATGTAGTCGAAGAAGCCGAGCAGGGGGCCGTTGCTGTAGTGCAGACCGAGGCCGTAGGCGGCGTCGTTCGCAGAGGTCTGATCCAGGCCCCCATAACCGACCAGCTTCAGGCCCATGAAGTCGGGACTCTCGTAGTTGATGGCTTGGGTCTCGCGACCGCCGAACTTGGTGGCGCCGCGCTGCAGCTCCGACTGGATGCCCGGGAATTCACGGGCCTGCAGCGAGGTCTCGTACAGCGGGTCGATCGCTTTGCCGCTCGCCTTGTAGCCGGTCGAGAGGGTGCCAAACACCAGCCGTCCGAAGTTACCCGCCAACCCGACCCACTGGTCCTGGTCGACCAGGGTGTTGGTCTGGCCGGGATACTGCGTGATGGTGGGGTTGATTTCCCACGCGAAGTTGAAGATGGCCTTCAGACCATTCCCCAGGTCCTCGCTGCCCTTGAAGCCGAACTTGGACTGATTGCTGGCCATGTAAGTGTTCTGCTGACCGAGGTCGATGGGCGCATTGTTGTCCCCGTTGATGCTGAGACGCGCCTCACCGAACAGCGTTACATCCGCCTGGGCGGCGCCGGCCCCGAACAGGGCCGCAGCAACTCCGAGCCCAATCGCGCCGCGCCGGACTGCTACATAGCGATTGTCACTTTGATTTGTCATGGCTTTGCTCCAGACTGAAGGGTGCCTAAGTTCTAGACGAGAAGTCTATTCGTTGCGTGTTTGACACAGACAAGCATAGCGGTGGCCCCTGTTGTTCGCAACAATACAACGCTCGAAGTCAATCACCTGGCTCTTTAGTCCACCAGCGCATGGCGCTTGTCATCAGTGTTGCGTTGAATCCACTGCTGCGTTGTATGATGTCCCAGGAATCTTTCAGTATGATGACGAGCGCGTGACAAGCCGCTGACAACCGACAGACTGACCGCACACGTTGTCTGGCCGCCGCTGCACACATACCTTCATGGAACTGTCACACGGATGTGGTTTCATGCTCGCTTGTTCTGCCGACCAGCTCAGGCGCGCCATGCCATCGGTCGAAAGCCTCACCAAAGACAGCGGGTTGACTGGCCTCGCCCTGGGTATCGGCACCGCTCTTGCCGTCGCCTGGGTGCTGCCCGCAATCGGGGCGGTCGCCCGACCGGTCGCAAAGGCGGCCATCAAGTCCGTCCTCTCGACCTATGCCAAGGTACTGGAAGGCGCGGCCGAGCTGGGTGAGTCCCTCGATGACTTGGTGGCAGAAGCGCGCGCCGAGATGGCGTCGGGATCGAATCCGCCGGCCTCGGCGCACGGACCGTCCGCACGTGCGCAATCCTAGCAGCCTGTCGGACTTGAGCTTCCCAAGACCATCCCAAACCGTTTCAGTGTTGCTTTGGCACCAAAATGGGCGATTTAGGGCCGGAATTTGGCCATTTTTCCGCCAACTTCCCGGTTACAGACGCAATGCGGCCATGCGTTTTAGATTCCAGGCGAGACACACCAGCGTCCATTCGGCTTGGACGTTTTGCAGGCCACGCAGCAGGAATTGGCGAAATCCCATCACCGACTTGATGATACCGAAGACCGGCTCCACGGTTTGCTTGCGTAGGGCATAGTCCGCTTTGCCTTGGCGTGTCTTGAGCCTGTGCTTCATCGTCTCCAGCGGCCCCGCCTTTTCCGGCAGTGGCGGCGGCTCGCTGAAGCGTTCCGTCCAATGGGGATGATGCCCCTCCCGGCCTACCGCGATGAGCGGTTGGATCTCAGCCTGCTGGCAAGCGGCAACGTTGTGCTCGCTGAAGTAACCGGCGTCGGCCAGAAGCTTCTCGGGCTGATTCAGCCCCTCGGGCAGGGCTTGGAGTTTTCCGACCATCGGCTCGACCTGCTCTTTGTCGTTGGCCGCTTGGGTGACGTGGGCGAGAACCACCAGCATCGTCTCGCTGTCCACCAGCGCTTGGGCGTTGTAGCTCTGCTCGAAGCCGCCGCCCGCCACGGGCATGATGCGGGATTCTTGGTCGGTCAGGTTGATCTGGTCTTCGGCACGTGGCCCGGGCTGGGGCGGCTTCGGCTCCTTGCCAGCGGGTTTCTTGCCGCTTGCCGCGGCCTTGGCCGCACGGGCGGCCACCTTGGCTTCATAGTCGGCCTGCTCGCGCGCGAAACGTTCCTGGGCGCGTGCCTCGATCTTGGCCTTGGCCTCGGCGATGGCCGCAAGACGGTCCTGCCGGCGCTGCAGTTCTTCCGGAAGGCTCATCCCGTCCGCCACCGCCGTTTGGTCAGCTTGTTCGGCCAGTGCGAGCAGCTCTTGGACCTCGGCCTTGAGTTGGGCCTCGATCTGCTCGGCGTGGCCGTAAGACAAGGCACTGTGCCGGCTGGCGTTGGCGTGCAGCTTGGTGCCGTCCAGGCTGACCGTGCCGAAGCGGCTGATCTGGTTCTCTCGTGCCACTTGCAGGACCTGCACAAAGGCCGCTTCGAATTGCTTGCCAAAGCGCCGCCGAAAACTCGCCAGGGTGTCGTGGTCGGGATGCTGGTTACAGGCGATGAACCGAAAGGCCAGCGAATCGTAGGTCGCCCGCTCGATCTTGCGGCTGGAGAAGCTGCCCGTGGCATAACCGTATATCAGCAGCGACAGCAGCAGCGCCGGGTGGTAGGCCGCGCTTCCGTTGCCGGCATAGGCGCGCTCCAGCTCGCCAAGGGCCAGTCCTTCGACCACCTCCACTACGTAGCGCGCCAGGTGGGCCTCGGGCAGCCAGTCCTGCACCGACGGCGGCAACAGAAAGTCCGTGTCACGGTCAATCGGGCGAAAGCGGCTCATCTCAAAACTCCTCGGGGCAGTGGCCGCTATTGTACAGGGCTAAGTCCGACAGGCTGCTAGGACGCCAAAGCCCGAGCGTTGCGGTGCGGCGTGCCCGTGGGGCGCCGGCTGACGCCGATGTCAGATAGCAGCCACCGAGGGCAACCATGACCGATCCAGAGCATTTCGCCGCCGCTGGGAAGCGCACCGGTTCAACCAAGAAGACGAGGAGACCAGGAATGGGTACGGACTCTACGAAGAGTGAAGAGCTCACGAGGCCGTCACCGGCCGAAGCGATCCAGCCCGTCAGCAAGGCAGGCACTACCGTCAAGGAAGGGATCGTGGGAAGTCTGAAGGGCATCGACGAGATCGAGGCGCAGATCGTCAGCTTGGTGAGGAACACGGTTTCGTATGCCGTACGGGCCACCGGCGGGATCGCATCCGAAACGCTGAGCATTACCAAGGACGTGGTGGTCGGTGCGCTGTCCGCCACCGAGGAGGTAGGTGCCGGCCTTACCCTCAGCACCAAGAGCGTCGCCAAGGGCATCGTGATGGGGGTAAGCAACGTCGGTGGGGACGTCATCGCCGTGGCCGCCGAGATTGTGAAGGCGGCGGTCAGAGGCGCTTCGGAAGTCGGCGCGGACGTGGGCATGGTCGCCAAACGGGCGGTCGACGGCGTGGTGGAGGCCGTCACCGAAACCGGCGGGAACGTCGCCGATGTGGCGACGGCGGCAGCGAGCGGCGCGGTGGAGGCAGCCGCCGCCATCGGTAACACCGCCGTCCGTGCGGTCAGAGACATGACCCTCGGGATCGCAGAGGGCATCAAGGAGGTGGCTGGCGCCATCCTGCCCAAACCCCGGCAGGGGCCGCCCAATCAATCGGGCTGAGGCGCCGTCAGCCGCGACTTCCCATGTCCGCCAAGGGTCGCATCCAGTGCGGGCGCCCCACGCTCTTGGGCTCTTGCGGTAAACCGGTCCCCGGCGCTCGGTGTCCCGCCGCCCCACTCGGGGGCGCGGCGGCGCTTCGTGACGCGGTTGCCCGAGGGTTCGCCTGGGGAACTTTTTCAAAGTTTTCACGAAACTGAAACACTGTGTTGATTTAATACCCAAGGTCGACAGCCAGCACATCACGGAGAGAAGACTCCATGACAGCCTACATCCATCATGTTCCCGGCAGGCTGCGGGTGCGCTCTGCACAGATCAAGGGTAATCCGCATCGTGCGGCCGCCGTGCAGCGCACACTGCTGCAGACCGCCGGGCTGTTGTCCGCGGAGGTGAGCACGACCACCGGCAGCGTGGTCATCCATTACGACCCGCAGCGGGTCGATTCCGACACTCTTCTGGGCCCTTTCAAGGATGCGGGATGCGTGTCCCCCGACGCCAGCCTAAACACCTCCACCGGGCGTATCGAGTCGGCAGCGGCGAACGAACCCTACGCCTGGGGCCTGATCGGCAAGGCCGTCGCCGGCGTCGTCCTGGAGAAGCTGGTCGAGCATTCCGCCACTGCGCTGATCGGGGCCATCATCTAGTGTAGTGCTTCATTCTGTTTAGAACTTAAACGTGCGTTGGCGCGGATGACCTTCTGCAGGATGTCCTTAGCCTTGGCGGTCCAGATGAAGGGTTTGGGATTGGCGTTGTGGGCATCGACATAGCGGTTGATGGCAGGGATCAACTCGGGGACGCTTCGAAACACGCCACGGCGCAACCGATCCACAGTCAGGTCGCGGAAGAATCGCTCGACCATGTTCAACCAGGATGCTGAGGTGGGCGTGAAATGGATGTGGAAACGCGGGTGTTTTCCCAGCCATTTCTGAACGTTGGGATGTTTGTGGGTGGCGTAGTTGTCGCAGACCAAGTGCAGTTCCTTGTCCTTGGGCGTCTCGCGGTCGATTTGGCGCAGGAAGGTGAGCCACTCCGTGTGGCGATGGTGCGGCTCGCAGCGGGCAATCACGGAACCCTCCAAGGTGTTCAGGGCAGCAAACAGTGTTGTGGTGCCATGGCGCTTGTAGTCAACACAGATGCATCCCACCCACCGGCGCTGACTCCGCCCCTTGAGCGGCGAAGGCCTCGCTCCTCGCCGATTTCCCCAAGGGTTGCGAGCCCTTTCGGCGCCTCAGCCGAGCCTTCCTACCCTATCGGTCATTTCCCAGGGCAGACCGATGTCCATTCGTCCCATATGTCCGTACGTCGCGAGCCTGCTGTAGAAACGCCCCTTGAAAGCTGCGGGCAGCCTGCGCAAATTGAAGGTCCGGACGATCCCGGCGGGCCGCAGGTCGAAGTTCCGCTCGACCAGGGCACCGATCTCGCCGTCCGGAACGCGACCGGTGCCGAAGGTCTCCACCTGGATGCTCACTGGCCGGGACAGGCCGACCGTGTAGCTGAGCTGCAGCTCGCACTCCTGTGCGAGCCCCGCCGCCACGATATTCTTGGCCGCATGGCGCGCGGCATAGGCGCCCACCCGGTCGATGCGCGTGGGGTCCTTCCCGCTCAGAGCCGCCCCGCTATGCCGGGAGTACTCGCCGTAAGTGTCGATGGCGTTCTTGCGCCCGGTCAGCCCCGAATGCACCGTCGGACCACCCACGAGCAGCGGACCCCCGGGGTTTACGAATAGGCGCGTGCTGACATCCGGGCGTAACTCTTCGTCGACGAAAGCGGGCTTCACCACCAACTCGATCAGGTCGTCCCGGAGCCTGGTCGGCGAGGGGGTGTCCGCGCCGTACTGGCTGGCCACGAGGGTGATGCTGTGGATGCGCGAGGGCCTGCGCCCGCGGAACTCCACGCCCACCTGAGTCTTGCCGTCCGGCGCCAAGTACTCCAGGAGACCCTTGAGACGCACGGCCGCGAGCTGCCTGGCGAGCTTGTGGGCCAGCCAGATCGGCAGGGGTACGAGGGCGCTGGTCTGGGTGCAGGCGAAGCCGAACACGGTAACCTGATTACGGGCCGGTACCGCTTCAATTTCGTCCTCGGACAGCTCGGACTCATGTCCCCGCAGCTTTGGCCCGGCCGGCATCTCGTTGAAGCTCGTCATGATGCTGCAGGTCCCGGGGTTGAAGTCCTCACGGTCGTAGCCCACCTGGCGGATGACTTGGCGGGCGACCTCCGGAATGTCGACGCTCGCCCCCGAGTTGAAACGCGCCGCGATGAACAGGATGCCCGTCGAGACGGCACACTCCACGCGGATCAACGAGAACGGGTCCTGCTCCAGAAAGCGGTCGACCACTGCGTCGCTCACTTGGTCGCACAGCTTGTCCGGGTGACCCTCGGTCACCGATTCCGAGGTGAACATGAAGTCGTCTCTCATGGGCTTTCCTCCCGATGTGCAGCCGTCTCCAAACTCACGCGCGGTGCAGCCCGCGACGCTGTACCTGCAGGCCACGCCTTGGTGGTTTCGTTGATCAGCAGAGGCGCGAGTGCCGTGCCCGCAACGACCAGGCCGTCCAAGAGCCCAATGGGCGCACTCCCCAGGAATTGCCTCAAGCCGGGTAACACCGCCGACAGGAACTGTAGTCCGAGGGATCCTGCCATCGCCCCCTTCAGATAAGGGTTCGCGGGAAGCGGCCGCGGATCGAACAAGCTATGCGTCTCGGAACGGCAGCTGATGGCATGCAGGAGTTGCGCCGTGGTCAGGCTCATGAACGCCATCGTATTGGCCCTAGCCCCCAGACCATAGCGGTAGACCCCGTAGCCGTATGCAGCGAGCGCGCCCGCGGTGAGCGTGGAGGACTCGAACCCGATGCGCCCGAAATCGCCCCAGCCCACGATGGGCTGCCTCGGATCGCGCGGTGGACGGCGCAGCACGTCCGGCTCCGGCGCCTCCATGGCCAGGGCGAGCCCAGGAAAAATGTCCGTGACCAGATTGATCCACAACAACTGCATCGGTGTAAGGGGTTGGCCCGCCCCTGCAGCGATGGCACCCAGCATGACCATGATCTCGCTCAGGTTGGTGGCCAGAAGGAAGTGGATGGACTTGCGGATGTTCCCATAGATGGTGCGACCGCGACTCACCGCCGTCACCATGGTGGCGAGATCGTCTTCCTCCAGCACCACGTCGGCCACGGTGCGCGCGACATCGGTCCCGGCCCCTCCCATAGCGATTCCGATGTCGGCGGCCTTGAGGGCTGGCCCATCATTGATGCCATCTCCGGTCATGGCCACCACCTGGCCCGTCCGCTGCAGCGCCTGAACGATCTGGAGCTTGTGCGCGGGGCTCACGCGGGCAAATACGTGGACCCGCTCGGCAATGGCCGCCAGAACCTCCGAGTCGATGCGCTCTAGGTGGGTGGAGTCCAGGATTTCCAACTGGCCGCCAGCGCTGAGGTCCAGGGCTTTGCCGATCGCATAGGCCGTGGGGCTCTGATCTCCGGTGATCATCACTGTATCGATCCCGGCGTCGTGGAAGAGCCCGATCAAGTCCCGGACACCGGGCCGGATAGGGTCAGCCATCCCGACCAATCCTACCCACGTGAGCCCCTGGGACAGCTCGCCCCCCTCTGGAAGATCACTATAGGCCATCCCGAGAACGCGCAGGGCATCGCCCGCCATGCGGTCATTTTCGATACGGATGGTCGACCTCAGCTCCTCGCTCAGCGGATGCCGCTCCCCATCCCGAAAGATCCAGTCGCAGAGGCCCAGCACCTCCGACGGACTGCCCTTGACCGCAACCCGCACCTGCCCGTCTGGCAGGGCATGGTGGCTCGCCATGTAGTTACGATTCTCGGCGCGCTGCTCCAGTCTGAGCACGGGAAAGCGGCGTCTGAGCGGGGGCACGTCGACCCCGGCATCCATCGCCATGCGCAGCAAGGCCGCCTCCGTCGGCGAGCCTTTGAAGGGATCGCCCGCGCCCGGTGCGTTCGGCACCGCCTCGTTGCACAGCACGGATACCTCCGCGAGACGCATCAGGTCTGGATGCTCCGACGGCGGGACGGCTGTTCCGTCGGCATCCCAGAAACATCCCTGCGACACCCCCAAGCGCACACCGTCGGTAGCCACCCGGACCACGGCCATGCGGTTCAGAGTCAGTGTGCCCGTCTTGTCCAGACACAACACCTGCACCGCACCCAAGGTCTCGACGGCATCGAGCTGGCGGATCAGGACCTTGTGCCGTCGCATGTCCCGGATGCCGATGGCCAGAGTGGTGGTAGCGACGGTCGGCAGCCCCTCAGGCACCGCCGCCACCGCCAAGGAGATGGCGGTCTTGAGCATCTGCAGCAGGCCATAGCCGCGCAACAGTCCGAGGACGAATACGACGCCGCAGACCGCCCCGCTCAGCACAATGACCCGCGTGCCCAATTGGCTGAGCTGCCGTTGCATCGGAGTCTCAGGGGACCTCGCTTCGCCCACGAGGGTCTGAATCGTACCGAGCTCCGTAAAACCGCCGGTGCCGACGACGACGGCGAGCCCACTCCCCCCGGTAACGGTCGTCCCCATGTACACCATATTCACCCGGTCACCAAGGGGTAGCTCGTCCACGCTCAGTGCCGCGGTGCTCTTGCTGACCGGCATGCTCTCACCGGTGAGCGGGGACTCGTCGAGCGTGAGCCAGCGTGCCTCGACGAGCCGGGCATCCGCTGCCACGTAGCTGCCTGGCGATAGGCTCAAGATGTCACCGACCACCACGTTCTCACTGCCGATCTCTCGTAGGCGGTTCTCCCGCAAGACATGGACCGAGGGTTGCACCACGCTGGCCAGGGCATCGATAGTGCGTTCCGCCTGCCGCTCCGTGATAAAGCCGATGGTAGCGTTGATGATCACGACCCCCATGATGACCACCGCATCCGCGAAGCCACCCGTCGCTGCTGAGATGACGGCGGAGGCGCTGAGCAGCGCCACCGGCAGGCTGTTGAGCTGGCCGAGCAACATGCTCAGCGCCGAACGTCCGGCGGGCTGGGGCAATACGTTCGGGCCATAGGCAGCGAGCCGGTTGGCCACGGCCCCATTGGAGAGGCCCGGGTGTCCTGGGCTATCGACGACCGCCAGGACCTCCGGGGTGTCGAGACGGTGCCATAATCTTTGCGCCTGAGTCTGGTAACCCCCGAGCAAGCGCCGGGCGTGGTGCGAGTGGACATTGCTGCCCCCGCGTTGCGCGGCGCTGCGACGGCTCGGCGAGGTGCCGTCGCCGGCCCTTTGGAGCTGCTGCAGGGCCGTGCGCGAAGGGAGAAGCCGTTCGATGGCGAGGACGATGGTCGGCAGGTCCGTCGCCTCGCCGAAGGTAACGAGCACGTTCCCGGTCAGCGTGCTGGCCCAGACCCCGGTAACGCCCGAAAGCCGGCGCACCGCGGATTCCAGGAGGGCCCGCACATGCGCGCCGCGGTGAAGCCCATGGACGCGCAAACGCGCCCGCCCGGGGACCGCGGTATGGATCGGACGCACGGCGGCACCCTCTTCTGCGGCAGACGACAATGCCCGGGCCCTTCCAGCGGGTGCAGACCTATTCAGTCCTAGCTCAGTTACCTCGATGGTCGCAGGCGCGACGCGCGCAAACCAACCGCACGCATCTAATGCGAGCCCGTCGAGGAAACCGTGCATGATGTGGCGCAGATGTTTCATAATGATGACTGGCCAAAATCCAGTCAAATTTAGAGGTGGAACATGGCACTGTTCGACGATGCATTGAAGAGCTGGGGGGTGCCCACCCTGTTGGGCGTCGGTGTGGTGATCGCCATCCCCGTTGTGCTGCCGCTGGTCGGCGCTGCACTGCGGCCCGTTGCCAAGGCAGCGATAAAGGGCTATCTCGCCTTCAGCGACGCGGCCAGCGAATACGTGGCGGGTGCGGCCGAGGAGTTGAGCGATCTAGTCGCCGAGGTCAAAGCCGAGCGAGCGGGCGTCGTTGCCGCCCCGTCTGCGGCATCTGGGGCCGGGGCATCCGGGGAGTGACCGGCCGAACTCCCTCCTGCGGGAGCGTCGCACCTTCGGGCAACTCTTCCATGAGACTTCCGGCCTTGCGCGTGGCCCACGCTCTACCGGGGCGAGTGCGCCTCAAGGTTCCCGCCCTCAAGGGTAACGGGGATCTCGTGCAGGCCGTGTGCGAACAACTGGAGACTGTCGACGCCGTCCTGGAAGTGCGCGCGAGCCCGCTCACCGGAAGCCTGCTGGTCCGCTACGACACCTCGCGAATTCCGTCTCTAGGAGTCTGTCGGACTTAAGGTAGAAACGCGGGTGTTGCAACGCCCCAAGGGGGGAATCTTGACCATGTGGCTCAGGTATGGGTGAGAAGCTATCTTTTTTGCGTGGCAAGACCCTTCACGTGCCTTCTTTTCACCCGTTCAGGGCATGCATCCGCTTCAGATTCCACCCAAGGCATACTAAAGCCCATTCACTTCGGACTGCGTCTAAGCCGCGAAGCAGAAATTGCCTGAACCCTTGCACGTGTTTGAGGATACCGAAGACGGTTTCCACGGAAGATTTGCGCTTGGCGTAAAGTGCCTTACCTTCCTTGGTTTGCAGGCGGTGGTGCATCGCCTGTACGGGTGTGGGATTGCGAGGGGGTTTAGGGTCTTCGGCGAAGCGCGTCTGTAAGGGAACATTGTGCTTCTCGCGTTTTTCCGGGATGAGCGGCGCGATGCGAGCGTTTTTGCACCGCTGAACGTTGGCCTCGCTGAAGTAGCCGGTGTCGGCGAGGAGGGATTCGCCCTGACCCAGCGCCTCGGGCAACTGGGCAATGTTCTCTAACGCCGGCGCAATCTCCTGTTTGTCATTGGGGTGCTGGGTGACGTGGTGCTCCACGATGAGATGCGTCTCGACATCCACCCCGGCCTGCACGTTGTAGGCCTGTTCGAACCCTCCACTGGAGGTGGGCATGATGCGTGATTCTTCATCCGTCAGATTGACTTGGTCCTTGGCCTGCGGGCCAGGTGTCGGAGGACTCGGCGCCTTGCCCCGAGCCTTCTTGCCGGTGTGTTTCTCATAGACCTCGCGCTTGGCCTGCTTCTGTTCGAACTCCGCCTGCTCGCGCTCAAAACGCGCCTGCGCCCGGGTCCGGATCTCCTCTTTCGCCTGGGCAATCGCCGCCAGTCGCTCTTCGCGACGCTTGAGTCGGCGGGAATATCCATCTCCTCCGCCAGTGAGCTCCGGTCGGCCTGCTCGGCAAAGCGCATCAGGGCTTGCACTTCCTCCTGAAGCTGCGCCTCGAGCCGGTTCGCGTACTCCCAACTCAGCGCCTTATGCTTGCTGGCGTTTGCTTTGACCTTGCTCCCATCCAGCGCAATCGTGCCCAGCTTCACCAGCCCCATCTCTGCCGCCACCAGCAGAATCTCGACAAACAGCCCCTCCAGCTCCTTCAGAAACCGCCTGCGGAATTGCGCGATGGTGTCATGGTCCGGGTGCGTGTTGGCACAGATATACCGAAACGCGATCGAATCATGGGTCGCCTTCTCCAGCTTGCGACTGGAAAACACCCCCGTGGCATAGCCGTAGAACAGCAACGCCACTAACATCGCCGGGTGGTAGGGCTTCGACCCCTTACCCCCGTACACCGCCGACAGATGCCTCAGCTCCAACTGCTCCACAATCTCCACCACAAATCGAGCCAAGTGCCCTTCCGGGAGATAGTCCTGCACGCAAGGCGGGAAAATATACGGGGTATCGCGGTCTATCGGGATGAATTCAACAGCCATCTTGCTCCCCAGGCGGTGGCCCGCTACAGTGCGCCTATTCTACCCCCGAGTCGGCTCCAAGTCCGACAGCCTCTAGGCGCCTTTCATAAGCTGCTCGAGCCCATCCACGGGCTGTTTCCGGGTGCCCAGGATCTGGGCGCTGCCGCCGCGCAACAGGCGGACTCCACGTCCCGCTGATCCCCGGCGTTGCGCGACGGAATTCTATCCTCGCTGGGCGCGCTCGATAACCGCTATCGGACGCGCCGCTGCGGGGCACGGACTTGCGTCTGCTGATTCCGGTCCCGCTGTTATTTCTCGGCTTGCGGTCGCTCATCGTTGCCGAATAACTACTCGTTCCCGTCTGACATGACTACTTCTCGTTCACCTTCGTCACCTTTGCGATGCTGAACCGCCCGCGCCACGGCGCGGACGCCCCCTCCTGGTCCTCGTAGGGCGTCGTCAAGATCTCGGCTGACCTTGCCGAGGCGGCCTGACGGTTGGCGTGCGGTGGCCTGGCCGTCCGACCGTGATGGAGGCGACCCCACCGGCACGTCTCCGAGACGGACCGTGGCGTGTGTCACAGGAACGCAACGTTTCCGATCCGCTAATGTCACGACGGCGTGACATAGTGCGCAGCGTCCCGAGGACAGAGCGGCGCGGGCGATTCTTACGATGAAACCGTTAGAGCTTCGGTCTGTGTGGATATCGGATGTGCATCTCGGTCTACGAGCATGCAAGGCCGAGTTTCTCCTGGACTTCTTGCACAACGTGAGGTCCGAGTATCTGTACCTCGTGGGGGACATCATCGACTTCTGGACCCTGCGCAGCGGCTGGTACTGGCCCCAAATGCACAGCGACGTGTTGCGGGCGGTCCTGCACCGGGCCCAGAACGGTACGCATGTGGTCTACGTGCCCGGCAATCATGATGAGCTTTTCCGAGAATATGCCGGGACGATCTTCGGGGGCGTCCAGGTGCGGTCCGAGGCGGTCCACGAGACGGCCGACGGCCGTAAGTTTCTAATCATTCACGGCGACGAGTTCGACTACGTCGTCAAGCACAACCGCACCGTGGCCCTGATCGGCAGCGGCGCATACGAGCTTCTGCTGAGCGCCAACCGTTGGGTGAACGCGGCGCGGCGCAGGCTCGGGCTGCCTTACTGGTCGCTTGCCGCTTACCTCAAGCACAAGGTGAAAAACGCGGTCAACTACATCAGTAATTTTGAGCATGCTCTGGTGCACGAGGCACGCAAGCGCAGGCTCGACGGCGTCATCTGTGGGCATATCCACAAGGCCGCCATCCAGCAGATCAACGGTGTCCTCTACTGCGACGGCGATTGGGTGGAAAGCTGTACGGCCCTGGTCGAGCACCAGAACGGACGCCTGGAGGTGATCCACTGGGCCGATGAAAGCGTGTTCCTGCTGGCGGAGGGCGAGGAACAACGGTCAGCGTCTATCCCCGTACACGTGGCTCGCGTCTCTTGAGAGCGCCTGCCCCGCCTCATGCTTGTTCGTGGGTGCTGCGACGCTTACCGGCCACTGCTCACTCGATGATCCGAAAGCCATAGGAGATAACGGAGTGACGAAGCCTATGAGAATGCTCCGAGAGCCAGTGCAGGCTGCCTTCAGTCTGAGCCCGGCCCTGCTGAGCGACGTTCTGTACCATGCGAAGCCCTTGGGCCACAATGAGCAGCCCGACAATCTAAACCTCGGGTTCGGCTTTCTGTATTACGGCTTGGTCCGCGCCCTGCGCCCGGCACATGTCCTGGTGATAGGCTCGGGCTTCGGATTCAGCGTCGTGTGCCTTGCCCTGGGCCTGAAGGACAATGCAAAAGGATGCCTGAGCTTCGTAGATCCCTCCTATTCGGTGTTCAAGAATGGACCGCTCCACACCATGGGCGGAAGGGGGCAGTGGGACGATCCTCCGCGGGTACGTGATCACTTCGCGCGTTTCGGAGTAGACGACCGGGTTGTCCATTACAAGCTGAGGAGTGACGAGTTCTTCCCGCAGTATGAAGCGCTGGACTTGGCCGCCATCGACATCGCCTTCATCGACGGCAATCATGCCTACGCCAACGTCAAGTACGACTTCCTTCAGGTGCTGCATCGCGCCCACAAGAACAGCTACGTCTTGCTTCACGACAGCAACATCTACATCCGCGAGATGGTGCACCACGCCGGCGTGAAACGCTGGCTCAAGTTTCTGAAGCGCGACAGGGACTGCTTCGAGGTGCTGGATTTCCCGTTCGCTTCCGGGGTGGCCGTCGTGCGTATCTTGCAGGACGGGGTATGGACCCCGCCGCAATAGCCCCCCTTTGGGGGTGGCCGCGGCCTCTGCCGCCGCGCTCTATTGGCGGTATGTCTGGTTCTTCCGCAATCCGGCCCGGACACCGCCACGGGAGGACGGCGTCCTGAGCCCCGCCGATGGGACCGTGGTCTATGTCAAGCACATCGCTTCCAACGAGGCCGTGATCTGCATCAAGAAGGGGATGCACATCGCCGTCAGCGATATCGTGAGGAGCGAGATGCCCCTGCCGAAGCTGCTCGTCGGTGTCTTCATGAGCCCGTTCAACGTGCACTACAACCGGGCGCCCATCTCGGGTCGCGTGGCGCTAATCCGGCACCATCCGGCCCACGGCCACAACGTCCACATGGGCCCCATGCATCTGCGGGTCATCCTGGGGCGGCTCCCCCTGTACACGAACAGCCGGCACCTGCTGCAGAACGAGCGGACCGTCACCCGGATCGACGGCATCTACAGGGGTCACCCGATGCCCTGCTATGTGGTGCAGATCGCCGCGAAGACGGTCCGCGGCATCGACAGCTACGTAGGGGAAGGACAGGTCATCGAGAGGGGACAGACCTTCGGGATGATCCGCATTGGCTCTCAAGTCGACCTGATACTACCGTGGACGGAAGACTTGGAGGTGGCGATCCGCCCCGGCGACAAGGTCCGCGCCGGCGAAACCATTCTGGTCCGCTGAGTGCCCCCGAGCCAGGGGGGACGGCGCCCTCGCTACACCTCGGACTGCGGCTATAAGTTGGAGACAGCGCTTCTGCAAGCGCCGGCGGCTATCTACCGTCCTGTCCAGCTCTTGGAGGCACACCTGCGGCTGCCGGAGGACGCGGCCCCGCCGACGCCGCACCAGATTGAGAGTGTACCTTCCGGGGCACCTCGAAAAATTTGGCACTGGCTGGCGCCAGTGGTCCCCGACGAGGAACGAAGCGACGCCCCAGCCCGGATTCTCCGACCTCGACGAGCCCCCCTCGTGCACGTCCGCCAGGTGGTCGACTGGGATGCCTTTCGCCCCCGGCTTGGGCGTCTGCACCACGGGAGCGACGAGCAGATCGAGGTTGTATCAACTGGAGCGAAGGGGATAGCGCCTCTTCGGGAATCGCGTATGGAAAGACCGCGCGGGTCCACCGACACATCCGGCAGCGCACACCACTGGAGCCCACTCAGTCATTGCTGCCCTCCTGCGCCGATGGGCGTCACCACGGGATCGGCTGGCGGTCGCGGAAGAATCCGCCGCTGGGTCCCTCATCAGGGAGGGTGGCGAGCCACACGATGGTGTCCGCCCCTTCGGCGGGGGTGCGCAGCGCGTTGGGCCCACCCATCCGGGTGCGTACCCAGCCGGGGCATACCGAGTTGACCTTGATGTTGGTGCCGGCGAGCTCATCGGCCAGGATCCGAGTGACCCCGTTCAAGGCGAGCTTGGACAAGCGGTACGCCGGATAGCCCCCATTCATGTCCGAGAGCTGCCCCATGCCGGATGAGACGTTCACGATGCGCCCGTAACCGCGCGCCTTCATCAGCGGAACGAGCGCCTGGGCCAGAGACAAGGCTGCGTAGGCATTGGTCTCCATCGCCGCGCGAATTCGGTCGAGATCAGCCGCGAAGATGCTGCTGGCCGCGTGCGCATCGGGCAGGATGCCGGCGTTGTTGACCAGGATGTCGAGCCCCCCGATGTCGGCGCGTAGGAAGTCCGCAAGCCCATGGATGCCTTCGACATCCGTGACCGACAGGGCTCGGAACAGGATGTCGAGGCCTTCGCCCCGCAACGTCTCCGCTGCCGCCTTGCCGTTGTCGGGGTCGCGGGCGGTGAGGACCACCCGGATCCCCCGCCTGGCGAGCTGGCGGCAGGTCTCGAAGCCAAGCCCGCGGTTGGCTCCAGTGACTACGGCGACCTTCGACTCCTCAGACATGGCAGTCCCCCGGGGAAATCAAGCTGCGCTCGGGACGCCGTACAGTTTACACGCCGGCCTGGCTGTTTCTCCCAAGCGCTAAGGGCGCCGCCGCCCTTCGCGCCTGATCACCGCACACCCCATCGCACTGTCATCCTCGGAAGTTCAAGAACACCCTCACCGGGGAGCGCGCTCGTCGGGGGGGAACTCAGAGCTTGTGAAGAAATCGTCGCGAGCGGTCCGAGAGCAAGGCGCACGGAGCGCAGCGACGAGACATATCAAGTAGATAGGCGAGGAGCGAGCACCGCGCAACGCCGCTATCGGGACGCTCAGTGCCCTACGGCAACTCGCAGGACGTGGAACGTAACTGAAGAGGTGGTCGCGACTGGCTGGCCACCAGCATCTACCACGGAGGCCGACACCGTGTGGGTGCCGCGGTCCATGTTGACCAGCGTCACACTGACGGACGTGCCGCTCTGGGGCAAGGGCCGGCCGTCGACCGTCAACTGGATCCGATGGCCCCGCGCGAGCGCCGGCTCGAGCGCCAACGAGACGGTCACGTTCCCGTCGTTCGCTCTCACTCCCTCATCGTCCTTCGGGTTGGTGATCGCGAAGCGCGTATAGGCGGGAGCCTGCACCGCCGGCGCCTGGTCGGCCAACCCGGACCCGCCGCCAGGCTGCGAGACCTCTCCGCTCCCCGGAGGCATCCCGCCCGCTGAGGGCGGGGGCAGCGGCTTTACGTCGACGGACTTCGCCCCGGGAACGGGCCGGTCGGAGAAGGTCACGCTGCCGTCGGGACCCACCGACCGATAAACCTGAGCTTGCGCCGACGAGGCCACCACGAGCACCAACAGCAACGCCACCATTTGCATACTCCACAGCATAGCGGCCTCCCGTACCGGCAGCAAGGAGCAGGGATCGCAGCGGTAGGGAATCAGGGGGCGAGCGCGATAAGGGACAGAGACTTTCACCCTGCAAGAGACGGCGAGTGCGCAGTGCCGGGCGCTGATGCCCTTGTCAGGCCGGTCTCTGACACCTACCTCAGCAGCTTGAAAGCGTGAACCCAGTCGTTATGCAGAAAGCCGGGAATACACCAGAGCATGCACAGGGGTTCGATGGCCCGCGCTGCCGCGGCCTTGCCCATATCCGCCGTCTCCCAACCGAATTGATCGAGAATTTCGCGAACCTTCTTCTTCGCCGCCTCGTCGTTGCCGCAGATGAACATTGTCGGCTTGCCGTCCTTGAACTGCGGATTCACCATGCACGCGTTTCCGACGGAATTGAAAGCTTTGACGAAGCGCACACTGCCGAACTCGCGCTGAAGACGCTCCATCAGGGACTCATCGAGATTGGTGAAGAATTTCAATATGCCGTCAACCGGAGGGCCGTCGGCAATGGGATTCGTCGCGTCGATGACAGGTTTACCCGCCAGGTTTGCCTCGCCCGCTGCGCGCAGCGCGTCCGCTGCAGCGGAGCCCTTGACGGCGAGGACCGCCAGCTCGGCAAATTTGGCGGCATCGGGAAAGCTACTGAGACGGCCCTTGGGGTTCTGCTTCACCCAGTCCGCTAGTGTAGTGCTTCATTCTGTTTAGAACTTAAACGTGCGTTGGCGCGGATGACCTTCTGCAGGATGTCCTTAGCCTTGGCGGTCCAGATGAAGGGTTTGGGATTGGCGTTGTGGGCATCGACATAGCGGTTGATGGCAGGGATCAACTCGGGGACGCTTCGAAACACGCCACGGCGCAACCGATCCACAGTCAGGTCGCGGAAGAATCGCTCGACCATGTTCAACCAGGATGCTGAGGTGGGCGTGAAATGGATGTGGAAACGCGGGTGTTTTCCCAGCCATTTCTGAACGTTGGGATGTTTGTGGGTGGCGTAGTTGTCGCAGACCAAGTGCAGTTCCTTGTCCTTGGGCGTCTCGCGGTCGATTTGGCGCAGGAAGGTGAGCCACTCCGTGTGGCGATGGTGCGGCTCGCAGCGGGCAATCACGGAACCCTCCAAGGTGTTCAGGGCAGCAAACAGTGTCGTGGTGCCATGGCGCTTGTAGTCATGGGTCATGGTCGCAGCCCGCCCCTTCTTCAGCGGCAGGCCAGGTTGGGTACGATCCAGCGCCTGAACCTGACTCTTCTCGTCGCAGCACAACACCAAAGCATGCTCCGGGGGGGACAGATACAGCCCGACGATGTCCTCCAACTTCTCGGTGAATTTCGGGTCGCGCGATACCTTGAAGGATTCGACACGATGCGGCTTCAGCCCATGGGCATGCCACACGCGCAGCACCGTGGTGTCGCTCACTCCCATTTCCTTAGCCAGGGTCCGCGTACTCCACTGTGTCGCTGCTAAGGGCTGGGTCTGAGTCGTGCGTCGCACGATCTCGGCGGCATCCACCTTGGGCTGACGACCTCCGCGCGGCAGGTCACACTCGATGGCCGCCAGCCCGCCTTGCGCATAGCGCTCCCGCCAACGCCCAACCTGCACACGCCCAATCTTGAGTTCCGCCGCGATGGCCTTGTTCTCCATGCCCACCGCCGCCAACAGCACAATGCGCGCTCGGCGGGCCAGCCTCACACTCGTGGTGTTCGAACGCGACACACGCCTCAGGCTCCGCTGTTCTTCCGCGCTCAGTCGGACCATCGGGGCTACTCGCATCAGTGCTCTCCTGTCTTGGCTTCATAGCCCTGGACAGCGATAGATCATATATGTTCCGTTAATTACCAAGCACTACACTAGCTTGTCAGGGCTGCGCGTGCCAAGCATTACATCGTGGCCATATCTGAGAAAGCCGCCGGCCAGCGCTTTCGCCACATCGCCCGATCCTAGGATTCCGATCTTCATGCTGTTCTCCCTTATGCAGGTGCTCCAGTGCCTGTGCCAGTGTCGCGCGAACGCTAACCTCTGGCTGGCCGTGCCGGCCCCAGCGAGTCGTTGCGACGCGAATAACATCGGCTAGATTCCATCGATCCACCCTTCGAGGTCGGTAACCTCACGCTGTAAGATGTCCGCATCCTCATAAACATGAGAGATGACGCTAATGCCTTGGACGCGGCCGAGCAGGTGCAGGGCCGTAAGTCTTGCCTCCTTGCCATATCCTAAGGCTTCGAACTGGCATGTCAGCCACTTGCTGAACAAATCCATTAGCGCCCGCGCCGGGTTTCCCGCTTCTTGTCTTGCCTTTCCCAGTTCGGCATTCAGGGTACCCACCGGGCAGCCATATTGCACGAGATCGTCCCCCCGCTCGACCAGCATGCGGGCAAAGCGCTTCAGTCTCTGCACCGGATCGAGGTAGTCACTGTCCCACCTTTCCAGCGTGGCTGTGTACTCGGCCAGGCGTCGTTCGATGATGGCAGCAAGCAGCTCATCCTTGGTTCTGAAGTAGTGATAGATATTGCCGCGCAGCACGCCAGCACCTTCCACGATATCGCTGAAGGAGGTGTGGTGGTAGCCCTTGCGGTAGAACAAGTCTTTCGCGGCATCCACGATCTCGGTGCGGGTTTTCTCGCCCTTGGCAGACATGATGGCAGCCTGTCGAATCAATCTGGAAGGGGTAGTAAACGATTTTCCCGCAAGCAGTGGGGTGTTGCCGGAGGACATTCCTTCTGTTCGCGGCAAAACGCGGTAAATAGGACTCCGAGAGATTCGAAGCGGTTCATCCGGACTGCCTCACACGATGCGCTGGTACATCTTCATGGGCGTGGTCTGCCGCACCTGCATTTCGGTAACCTGTTTGCGAATGGCCTCCTTCCAGTGGTGACGCGCCCGGTAGCCCAACAATCGTTCCGCCTTCCCGTTATCCGCGCCGGTTTCCTCCAGCAGATGCACGATGCTGCGCGTGACCAGCGGCTCCCACGGGACGAGGGGATCGATCGTTTCCATGAGCCACGCGAAGGGGTACGCACTCCAGAACGGCACACTGAAATGCGGTCTGGGGTAGTCGAACTCCGCGTGCAGGAAGTCAATGACTTCGCGCACGGTGGGTACCTCGGGCCCCACGATGTTGAAACCTTCATAGGCCGACAAACCCTCGGCCGACGCCGCGAGGGCAAAGGCCTCCCCGATGTCTTCGCCGTCGATCAGCGGCAGACCAGTGCTGCCGCCGGCCACCCAGGGTACGAATGTGTTTTCAGGCGCGGCAGCAGGATGGGCAGCACCCCTAAGGCATAACGGCGCCCGACGAAGATGCCTAGGCGCAGGTTGACGATCTGGAACGCCGGGCTAGCCAATTGCCTGAGACGGTTCTCAATGCCGACGACGTTGCATAGATGCGGCCAGAAAGAGCGCGGGATGCCGCTGCTTTGTGGGTCGGCCGATGCCACGGGCGCAGCGGCGGAGGTGGTGCTGGCGTTGATGACGCGCCTCACCCCGGCCTGATGGGCGGCCTCGATGAGCCCGAGCACCGGCTCCAAGTACAGCCGCCGCGAGTCCTCCTCGTGATTCCACAACGAACTCCAAGCCGCGCAGATGCACAGCGTATCGACACGCGCAACCACCTCCCGCGTGTAGTTGGGGTCACGAAAGTCACCGGCCCGCACCTCCCCCTTGAAGCCAGGCGGCAACCGCAGCGTATCGCGGCACGCGGCAACCAGCGCGATATCTGCTTGCGCTTGCAACGATTCCAGCGCATGGCTGCCAGCGAAGCCGGTGGCGCCGGCGACCAGTACCGTACCCTTCATATAGCCCTCGAAAGTCGGATGATCGTCCAATAATAGTAGGACGCCCATCCAATAATGACAAGAGCGATGAATGGCTGCAATGGCACTTTTGGGCAGGACCAGATGCCGCGTCTGCGGCAGATCGTAACGCCGACCGGGCTCAGCAGACCGACCGCCAACGCGACCCAGTACCCCGCCGGCGGAAGCCGGCCGACTCAGACCGCCGTCGCGAACACGGCGACCCACAGATCGAAGAATGAAAAACGGCTCGGCTCGAGCGGATGGATTTCGCCGGCGCCGCCCTCTCCGTTTCTACCTTACCGCCCCGCGCTCTTACACATCGGTCGACTAAGCCAAGTGCCGGATCTCACGGTTGTCGCGGCGAAGCCTGTCCGACAGATACGCGGCCAGGTTGGTCAACAGCTTGGTGCGTAGCGGGTCGTCCAGGTCCTCGAAGGACAGCTCGTAGCACGTCGCGTCAGACGCCGCGACCACGTCCGCCGAGCGCCTGCGCTCGTTCAACATGGCCACTTCCCCGAAGGCCATGCCGGGCGTCAGCGTCGCCAGTCTGCGTTCCTGACCGGCGTCGGTCCGGAGCACGACGTCCACCTCGCCGTCGACGAGGAAAAACAGCGAGCTGGCATCGTCGCCCGCGCGGAATACGGTCTCCCCGCTCTTGAAAGTCACCGTCCGCACCATTTCTTGCAGGTGGCCGACCTGCGCCGCCGTCATGCCCCGGCACAGGTAGTGGTCGCCCAGATCCGGGACGGCTGGGCGGGCCAGTGCGTCCGGGCTCTCGCGCTCGATTAGCCGATCCTCGCACCACTCCAAGGCGCGGTCCGTGTCCGGAAAGCGGAACAACGGTTCTCCCTGCAGTCCGTCGGCCCGGCTAATGAGGCCCTTGCGGAAGGCGTAGTGGGCGCCGGTTTCGGTGAAGAGGAGTTGCCTCCCGAGCCGGTACAGCGTCTGCGCGAAGGCTGCCAGCATCTCCGTGGACGCGTGGTCCACCTCGAACGCTCGCCGCATGTCGAGGATGACGAAATCCACACCGTCCAGGTCCCCCTCGATATGCTGCAGGACCGACTCCGTGGCCCCGAAACGCAGTTCGCCCTGCAACTCGTAGATGCGGATCCTGTTCCCCTCGCGGTCGAGGATCTCGCCCTCGGGGGCCGTGCGCGCGCGGCGCGACCGCACCGTTCGGGAGTCGTGCTGAAGACGGAGCACCGAGGAGGAGGTCGACCTCACCACGTCGAACAGATGCAGCTTGAAATCAGCGGTGAGCCGGTTACAGGTCGCGATACCGCGCACGCTGTTGCCCTTCTCGTCGAGCGGCGGGGAGAACACGCCGAGGCCGAACTGGCCAGGCAGTACGGCCATGATCCCGCCGCCCACGCCGCTTTTGGCGGGCATCCCCACGTTGTAGAGCCATGACCCGGAGTAGTCGTACATGCCGCAGGAGCCCATCACGCTGAGCACCTTGGGGACGTACCGGGACTGCAGCGCCACCACCCCGGTGACGGGGTTGACCCCGCCGTTGGCGAGGCAGGCGGCGATGCCCGCCAAGTCTCGTGCGGTCACGAGAACGGAGCACTGTTTGAAGTAGAGATCCAGCACGTCCTCCGGAGCGCGCTCCAGGATGCCGTGTCCGTACAGCAGGTGCGCGATGGCGCGGTTGCGGTGTCCGGTCGCCTTCTCGGACGCGTAAACCTTCTCGTCGATGGCATGCGGGTGGCCCGAGTAGCGGGAGAAACCGTCCAGGATGCGCTCCAGCCGGTTTCCCGCGCCTTCCTTGATGAGCCCCGTCGTCGCGATGGCGCCGGCGTTGATCATGGGGTTCCGTGGCCGCCCGGTGCCGGGCTCGAGGCTGATGGAGTTGAAGGCTTCGCCGGAAGGCTCCACTCCCACTTTGCCGAGCACCTGATCGAGCCCGTGGTCCTCCAGGGCGAGCCCGTACGTGATGGCCTTGGAGATGGACTGGACGGTGAACGCCTGCCGGCTGTCCCCGACCTGGTAGACGTGGCCGTCGACGGTGGCGAGGGCGATGCCGAACCAATCCGGATTTGCGTACGACAGCTCCGGGATGTAGCTCGCCACCTGCCCGTCTCGCAGATCGGCCAGGTCGTTCCACAGAGCTTCGAGGTACTGCTGGACTGGTGACGCACTAGCCCGACTTCGCGGATTCGCGGGGTAGGGATAGCGTAAGTGGTTGAAATTGCGAGAGGGCGCCTGGCAAGGTCTGCACTACATCGCGGCGGCTGAGGCAGTGTGGGCGGTGCTGATTTTCGGAGCTGGTGGTGCGGGCAGTTCGAGCTTCAACTGCGCGAGGAGCAGTTGCAGTTCTGGCTCAGGTTGGGTGTAGCGGGTGAACGTCAATTCGCGCCCATCGGTGGTCGGCACCTGTGCGTCGACCATCTGCACGGCGGCGAATTTCTCCAGCACGCTGCGCGTGGTTAATCCAGGCGCGAGCGCATGCAAACGTCGCCCGAGCGTGACATGCAGACAATAGGCAAGAAAGGCAATGAAGATATGGGCTTCGATACGCTCGATGTGTTGATGAAAGATTGGCCGAATGGCCAAATCCCCCTTGAGATTCTTGAATGCTTCTTCCACCGCCACCAGTTGCAGGTAAACCCCCATAGCTTGGCGGGATCGGTGTCGGTGAGATTGGTGCGCAGCAGATACCGTCCTTCGCGCCGGCGCACTTCACGCAGCTTATCGCGGCGCAGGCGGTAGCTAAACGTGGCGTCCTTGGGGTCGACCTCCAGTTGAACCAAGCGCCATACCGCCGGGCCGTGTTGGCGCGCCGCACCGAGCTTCATCAGCAGTTGCTCGCGGGTGAGCTGCATGGTCGCGAGTTTCTTCAACCGCGCCCATAACCACTTCAGCTTGCGCCGTCGTATCGCACGCTCCTTCGCCACGCGCTGTTCACTTTGCGCGTACACATACAGCTCCCCATCCTGCGCCAACAGTTTCACGGCTACGCCGGGGCGCGCTTCCCGCCACGGCTTGAGCAGCAGCGCGCTCTCCAATTTGCTGAGCCGCCCCTTGGGCGTGCCCACCAGGTCAGTGCACTGGCGGGCGACTTGCGCGCATCTCTTCCAGCACCGCTTCGGTCGGAATGCCGCGGTCCATCACCCAAATCCGCTGCGCTCTTCCGTACTGACGCTCAATGCGCGCGAGGAACTCCTTCAACGTCGTCTTGTCGGCCGTATTGCCCGCCAACACTTCATAGGCCAAGGGCAAGCCTTCCGGGGTCACCACCCAGGCGATCACCACCTGCACACAGTCCCTGCGCTTATCGCGCGAGTGGCCGAATCGTCGTTTGTCCTGCTCCGACTGCGGGGGCTCACACTCAAAGTAGGTGCTCGTGAGGTCGTAGAGCAGCACCTCGAAGGTGGCATTGAACAGATCCCGCCACCGCCGCACCAGATGGTCAAAGACCGCCGCCTTGTGCTCCAGCAAGCGGTCGTGACAGACATACAGCCGGTGGCTGTCGGAGAGCGCCGCATCCGCTCCGAGCAAATCCGTCAAGGCCGTACGGCCAAACCACTCCCGGTGCAACCGCCACTCGCTGCCCGGTGCCAGCAACCGATAGGCCACGAGCACGAATAACACCTGATCCCACCGAGTGCCCTTGCGACTCGGCGTTAACCGTTCCCACCAGAAGCGATCTAACTGCAATTCCTCCCACAGTTGCAGCGCCAGCCAACACGCACCCCACTGCCGCGGTCGGCACAGCCGCAATTCTTTCAGCCGCAAACGTACCACCGAAGCATCCCTCGACAGCTCTTCAGATCGCTCCTCGGGAAACAACGACATCGTGCGCGGTGTCAGCGCCCCGTCTTCGAACACCTCAATGGATTTGCGCCACGCCAACTCCTGCGAGGAGTTGATCTCACCCAAATACAGCACATGCCGTTGCAGCACGCGCCCACCGCTCAGGCGCCTATTCTCGACAATACTCCAGTAACGGTGCTCCTTGCCGTCTTTCTTCCGCGTCGTGGCCCGTAGAAACATGATGGAACATCATTATCCGCAGATTTTTCCCCTTGAAAACAAGCAAGGTCTTCACTACAGCGCATTTCGACCCTTTTTGGCCCACCACGGCACCAACAAACAATCACTTACCCCTGGCCAGCGGGCCAATCGCCGTGCGAATCCGCGAAGTCGGGCTAGGCGCCAGCGACGACGGCATAGCGAGCCTTCAGAGCTTGTGTATAGAGGGCTACCTGTGCAATGACCGTTCCACATCGGTGCAGCGAGCCGCGGGGTCGGTTCGGTCGCCTCCGCTGCGTAATTGCCATGCCGCGGGTGTGTCCCCTACCCACACATGTCGCAGGGCGCCCCATCTCGGTGCGATGACAGGGTGAGCGGCGTCAGGCATGTATTCCCGGAACGTCGGGAACGGAGGAAAGGCACCAGGCTCCTGTGCCCAGGCAACCATGAGTCTGCCCGCAAACGCAAATCGGGACGCTCCCACAAGGCCAATCGCTATGTGCGTCGCCTGCTGTGCGAGTTCGCCCACTCCGCCAGGCTCTGGTCCTGCGCCGGGGATGCAAACGAGCCATCATCGGCCTGGCTCACAAGATGTTGCGCATCACCTTTTGCATGCTTTCGCGTGGTCAACACTACCGGAATTCGGCTACCGACTACGGAGGAGCCCTGCACCCTATGGCTTCCTGCGAGCCGCCGCCTGAACGCTTCTTCCCTATCCTATGGCCTTCATCGGTCAGGCGCCTTCACGTCAATTCCGCACCGCCACTCAACATCCCCCCCGGCGGGACTTGACGGGGCCCCTCCGCATCAGGTGCGGCGGGCCGTGCTAGAATTCGCGGTTGCACTTCGCGCAGCGGACTTGGCGACACAATCTTGACTGTAAGCACCCAGAGGCCGAGGCGATGAAGGTCATGGATTGTCGCGGACTCCCGGCGGGCACGCGTTGGGTCCGGGCATCGTCGGGCAGTCACGCCGCGCTGCGGGCGTCGGCGCCCGTGCCTGTCACGCTGGGGCGGCTGCGTTGCACCCAAACCAGGAGACTGACCGCCATGCGCTGGTACCTCGTCGCTCTCGTGTTATCCCTCCCGCTTGCCGCCTGCAACAAGGAAGAGGCGAAGCCCCAGGCGCGCCCGCCCGCCGAGGTGTCGGTGATCCAGGTCACGCCCGCCGACACGCCGGTCACCTTCGAATACGTGGGCCAGACCGAGAGCTCGCACCAGGTCGAGATCCGGGCGCGCGTGAGCGGTTTCCTCGACAAGCGTGTGTACGACGAAGGCAGTGTGGTCACGGCGGGTCAGGTGATGTTCAGGCAGGACCCCAAGCCCTTCCAGGCGCAGCTCGCTGTCGCCAAGGGAGCGCTCGCCGAGCAGCAAGCCCGACTGCAGACCGCTCGCGATAACCTCGCCCGGGTCAGGCCGCTCGCCGCTCAGAACGCGCTGAGCCAGAAGGATCTGTCCGACGCGATCGGCGCCGAGCAAGCTGCTGCAGCGGCGGTGGAGGCAGCCAAGGCCAACGTGCAGGAAGCACAGCTCAACCTCGGCTACACGACCATCATGACACCCGTGACCGGGATGTCCAGTTATGCGCGCGTGCAGGAAGGCGCGTACGTCAATCCGCAGAACAGCCTGCTGACGACCGTCGAACAGGTCCACCCGATCTGGGTCGACTTCAGCCTGTCCGAGAACGAGGCCCTCAGGTTTCGCGGCGAGCGGGTGAGCGGCCAGCTCCGCCTACCCAAGATCGACAGCTACGAAGTCGAGATCGTGCTCGGCGACGGCTCTGTCTTCCCGCACAGAGGCCGCATCACGTTTGCGAACGCCAGCTACAACCAGCAGACCGGGACGTTCCTGGTGCGAGCCACGCTGCCCAACCCGGAGGCTGAGCTGCGCCCGGGGCAGTTCGTGCGCGTGCGCGTCCTGGGGGCCGTCCGGCCGAACGCGATTCTCGTCCCCCAGCAGGCGGTGCTTAACGGTGCGCAGGGGCACTTCGTGTGGGTCGTCGGGAAGCAGGGCAAGGCCGAGATCCGCAACGTGGAGGTCGGCCCTTGGCATGGCGAACAGTGGTTTATCACGAGTGGGCTCGCGCCGGGCGAAACCGTGGTCGTGGAAGGCGTGATGAGGCTCGCGCCCGGCGCCGCGGTGAAGGTCGTCCAGTCCGCGGCGAAGGCGGCCGGCGCGCAGCGCGAGTCTGCCCCGTCCAGCGCGCCAGGACAGGCCCGGAAATAGTCCGGGCCCCGCGCGATGATCTCGCACTTTTTTATCGACCGCCCCATCTTCTCGGCGGTCATCTCCATCGTCATCGCGATCGCCGGCCTCGTGGCGATGGTGCAACTGCCGATCGCCCAGTACCCCCAGATCACCCCGGTCCAGATCCAGGTGAGCGCGACCTATCCGGGCGCCAACGCCGACCTGGTAGCGCAGAACGTGGGTGCGCCCATCGAGGGGCAGGTGAACGGCGCCAACAACATGATCTACATGTCGTCCACCAGCGCCTCGACGGGCAACTACACTCTGACGGTCTACTTCACGATCGGCACCGACCCGTCGCTGGCCCAGGTGGACGTGCAGAACCGGGTGAGCCAGGCGATGCCGCAGCTACCGCAGGCGGTGCAGACGCAGGGCGTCAACGTCCAGCAGAGGACCCAGACCTTTCTCATGATCCTGGCGCTCTACTCGCCGGACGGGCGCTACAACGCGGACTACGTCGCGAACTACACGAATGTCTTCGTCCTTGATGCGATCAAGCGCATCCAGGGCGCGAACCAGACATCGATCTTCGGCGTCCCCGACTACGCCATGCGCATCTGGCTCAAGCCGGACCGGATGGCCCAGCTCGGCCTCACCACGAGCGACATTGCGAACGCGGTGTCCAAGCAGAACCAGCAATTCGCCGTCGGCCGCATCGGCGACTCGCCCACGCCCTACCCGGTAAAGCAGACCTTTCCGGTAACGACCAGCGGGGCCTTCACCGAGCCGTCGCAGTTCGAGAACATCATCCTGCGCGCCGAGAACCAGGCGGCCTCCATCGTGCGGCTGAAGGATGTCGGGCACGCGGACCTCGGTCGCAAGAGCTACGCGCTGCGCACCGATTACCAGGGCAAGCCGGCGACGCTGATCGCGGTCTACCAGCAGCCGGGCGCCAATGCCATCGAGGTCTCCAAGCAGGTGCGCGCCACCCTGGCGGAGCTGTCGAAAAGCTTCCCGGAGGGCCTCAAATACGACATCGCCCTCGACACTACCCGCTTCGTACAGGCTTCGATAACCGAGGTGATCCACACCTTCTTCGAGGCGGTCGTGCTAGTGGTGCTGGTGGTGTTCATATTCCTGCACAGCCTGCGGCTCACCATCATCCCGACCCTCGCGGTACCGGTGTCGATCCTCGGCGCCCTCGTCGGAATGCTGGCCTTCGGCTTCTCCATCAACATGCTGACCTTGTTCGGAATGATCCTCGCCATCGGCATCGTGGTGGATGACGCGATCGTGGTGGTCGAAAACACCGAGCGCAACATGGTCCAGTACGGTCTGTCGCCCGCGGACGCCGCCAAGCGCGCCATGGACGAGGTGACCGGGCCGGTCATCGCCATCGTGCTGGTGCTGAATGCCGTGTTCATTCCGGTGGCTTTCCTGGGCGGCATCACCGGCCAGCTCTACAAGCAGTTCGCCGTCACCATCGCCATCTCGGTGGTGTTTTCGGGCTTGGTCGCGCTCACCCTGTCGCCTGCGCTGGCGGCGCTGCTCATCCAGGCCAAGCACGGCGGGAAGAAGGGCTTCTTCAAGTGGTTCGACGACACCTTCGAACGCCTGACCAACGGTTACGTAAGGGGCGTGAAAGGGCTCATGAAGCGGTGGGGGCTGGGCCTGGTCGCTTTCGCCCTGGTCATCGCCGGTGCCGTTTGGCTGTTCAAGATCTGGCCCACCGCGTTCGTCCCGCAGGAGGACCAGGGTTACCTGTTAGTACCCTATTTCTTGCCCGACGCGGCGAGCCTGGACCGCACCGCCACCGTGGGACACCAGGCGGCCGCCTTCATGAATAGCAGCCCCGCGGTGGCGAACGTAACCGAGGTCGACGGCTACAGCTTGATCGATTCCCAGAACAAGACCAACAACGGCGTGCTGTTCGTTTCGCTAAAGGACTACGGGCAGCGCAAGTCGGTGGCGTTGCAGGCGCCGGCGGTGATCGAGGAGGCGAGGAAGGCTTACGCCAACATCCAGGAGGGATTGGTCTTCCCGGTCAACCCGCCCGCGATCCCGGGACTCGGCGTCACCGCCGGCTTCCAGATGTGGATCCAGCAAAAGGGCGGCGGCAACTATGCGCAGCTTGCCAATGTGGCGCGCGAAATCGTCGAGAAAGCGCGGGCGCGCCCCGAGTTGGCCGGCGTGAACACCACCATCAGCGCCACCAACCAGCAACTCCTCGCGGACGTGGACCGCGAGAAGGCGGAGGTGCTCGGCGTCCCCGTGCAGGAGGTCTATAACACGCTGCAGACCATGTTCGGCTCGCTGTATGTGAGCCAGTTCCCCAAGGACTCGCGCCTGTGGCAGGTCATCCTGCAGGCGGAGCCGCAATATCGGATGACTCCCGAAGACATCGGCCGCTTCTACGTCAAGAACCGCGAAGGCAAGATGGTACCGCTGTCCGCAGTGGTGACGACCCGCTACGTCAGCGGCCCGGACCTAGTGACGCGCTTCAACAACTACCCGGCGGTGCAGATCACCGGTGCCGCCAGCCCCGGCGTCAGCTCCGGCCAGTCGCTCGCAGCGATTCGGCAGGTCGCCGAAGAAGTGATGCCCGAGAACTACGGCTTCGAGTGGGCGGGAGAGGCGCGCGAGGAGGTGGCTTCGGGCTCGACTTCCGCCATCGCCTTCGTGTTCGGCTTGATTTTCGTGTTCCTGATTCTCGCCGCCCAGTACGAGAGCTGGTCGCTACCGGTCGGCGTGATGATGGCGGTGCCCTTCGCCCTGCTCGGGGCCCTGGTCGCCATCGTGCTGCGGGGCATTCCCAACGACCTTTACTTCCAGATCGGCCTGCTCACGCTCATCGGGCTCGCGGCGAAGAACGCGATCCTGATCGTCGAGTTCGCCGTGGAGATGCATCGCAGGGAGGGAATGTCGTTCTTCGACGCTGCGGCGGAGGCAGCACGCCTGCGCCTGCGGCCCATCATCATGACTTCCTTCGCCTTCGTGCTGGGCACCGTGCCGCTCGCCATCGCGACAGGCGCCTCCGCCAACAGCCGGCATTCGATCGGCACGGGCGTCATCGGCGGCACTCTGGCGGCCACGCTCATCGCGATCTTCTTCATCCCGATGTTTTACTGGCTGCTGGAAACCATGAGCGCAAAGCTCTTCGGCGCTGAAAAGGCAGCGCCGCCCGCCGCTCCGGCGCCGGGAGGCGGTGCGGCTGCAGCCACTGCCCCGCACGCGCCGCGAGAGGGCAACTGACATGCGCCGTTCGGTAGTGGCGGCGATCGTCTGCGCTCTACTGGCAGGCTGCATGGTCGGTCCGGACTACCGCCGCCCGAAGGTCGACGTGCCGGCGTCCTTCCGCTTCGAGCCGAGCACGGTGGCAAACACGGTCAACGCCGAATGGTGGAAGCAGTTCGGTGACCCGGTGCTCGACCAGCTCATCGCCGGGGCGCTGGCCAACAACTGGAACGTCAAGATCGCCGCCGCGAACGTCGAAGCAGCCGCCGGCGTGCTGACCCAAACGCGGGCACCGCTGTTCCCGCAGCTCGGCTACAGCGGCCAAGGCGCTCGCCAGCGCCTGTCCGAGAGCACCGCCACACCGGTACCGGCGGGCGCAGCCAATCCGCAGAACACGTTCCAGGCGCTCGCCGGAGCGAGCTGGGAGATCGACCTGTGGGGACGCATCCGCCGGCTGTCCGAGGCGGCGCAGGCCAATCTGCTCGCCACGGAGGAAGCCCGGCGCGGGGTGATCCTGTCGCTGGTCGCCTCGGTGGCGGCCGACTACCTGCAGCTTCGCGGTCTCGACGAGCAACTGGCGATCTCGAAGCAGACGTTGGCCACCTATGGCGCGTCGCTGGACCTGTTCGAGCTGCAGTTCAAGTACGGTCAGGTCTCGGAGATGACCGTCGCACAGGCCAAGTCGCAGTACGAGACCGCCGCCGCCCAGATCCCCGCGATCGAGCAGCAGATAGCTCAACTGGAGAATGCGCTATCGATCCTGCTCGGCCGCAACCCGGGAGCGATCCCGCGCGGCAAGACCATCTTGGCGCTCTCCCTGCCGGTCGTCCCGGCCGGCCTTCCGTCACAACTGCTGGAGCAGCGCCCCGACTTACTGCAGGCCGAGCAGCAGCTCATTGCCGCCAACGCCCAGATCGGGGCTGCCAAGGCACTGTACTTCCCGACCATCTCGCTGACCGGCGCCTCCGGCAGCGTCAGCGCCTCCCTCTCGAAACTGTTTACGGGCCCGGCCAACGTCTGGAGCTTTGCCGGGTCTTTCACCGGCCCGATCTTCACCGCCGGGGCGATCAGCGGACAGGTGGCGCAGGCCGAGGCCGGGCAGAAGGCGGCGCTCTACAACTACCAGCAGTCGATCCAAAGCGCCTTTGCCGATGTATCGGACGCGCTGATCGCCCGGCAGAAGCTCGGCGAGCAAAGCAAGGCCCAGGAACAACTCGTACTGGCGCTACGTAATTACTCGCGCCTGGCGCGGATGCAGTACGACGGCGGCTATGCGCCGTATTTTGCGGTGCTGCAGGCCGAGCAGCAGCTCTTTCCGGCCGAGTTGAGCTGGGCGGCCACCCGTGCCTCGACCTTCGCGTCCCTGGTCCGTATCTATCAGGCGCTGGGTGGAGGATGGATCGACGAGGCCGCGAAGCTTGATCGATTCCCAGAACAAGAGGCTGCCGACCTTCTTGCTTTTTCTGGGCCTGCTCGGGGGACTCGCGGTCTACGGGTTCCTGCGCATCTTGATCGGTCCATTGATCGTCACGGTACTGGCAGCCTTCCTGGAGATCTGCCAGACGGAATACGCCGGACCGCCGCTGGGCAAGGACGCCGACCCGACGGGCGGTCCCCATTGAAGGCTGAGCTTTACTTCCCCTCGCGCACCGCCGAGCCCAGCAGCACCGCCTGCGGTCCGAGCCCTGGGCGACTTGTCTAACCGGGAGCCCCGGCATTTCGGTGCCTCACCCGTTATTTCGTGGGCGTGGGGTAGCGCGGGTAGCGGCAGGCTGCTCCGTTTCGGCCCAGGGTCTTCGACCCAAACGGCTCGGGTACCGGAGCGGCGTACCGACGAAGGATGGCATAGGGTATGCTCTTCCACCCGCCGTGAGCGCGCCATGCGACACTCTTCGCATGGGACCCGAGCGGGTGCGCCCTGCGGCTAAACCCCCTCGCCAGGCAGCGCACGTAAATGGCCCACGAAAATAGCCCGCGGCCAGGTAAACGCGGGAATTCGACCCTTTCGGTAACGGAGCAGCCCAATGGTATTGGACTATGTTGCACTGGGAATCCTGATCTTCGTCGTCATAGTGCTGTTCTATGGGATCATCGCGGTCCACGACATCCCTTACGAGATGGCGAAGCACCGCAACCATCCGCATCAGGACGCCATTCACGTGGCCGGATGGATTAGCCTGTTCACCCTCCACGTCATCTGGCCGTTCCTCTGGATCTGGGCCACCCTGTACCGCCCCGACCGCGGGTACGGCTTCAACCCGCAGGTCGACCACGCCGAGCTGCAACGTATGCGGGACGCCAATCAGGCCCTGGCGGCCCGCGTTGCGGCACTGGAGGGGCGAACGCACGAGGAGGGGGTGTAATGGACCTGCTGCTTATCCTGACCTACGCGGCGCTCTGTTACGCCGCCTTCAAGGTCTTCAATATCCCCGTCAATAAGTGGACCGTGCCGACCGCCGTGCTGGGGGGCGTGGTTATCATCGCGACCATCCTGCTGTTCATGAGCTACAACCACCCGTTCACCCCGATGGCACGGTTCTACTTCATCACGGTACCTATAATTCCGGAGGTCGCGGGGCAGGTGACGGAGGTGCCAATCAGAGCGAACCTGCAGTTGAAGAAAGGGGACGTGCTGTTCAAGATCGACCCCGCGCCTTACCAGTACACGGTGGACCAAAAGCGGGCCGCGCTGGCTGAGGCCGAGCAGGAAGTCCCCCAACTCAAGGCCGCCGTCGACTCGGCCAACGCCAAGGTACAAGAGGTCACCGCCGAGCGCGACCGGGCGCGGTCGCAGTACAACCGTTACGCGGAGGCCAACCGCCGCGCGGGCGTGAACAAACCGTTCTCCGAGCAACAGGTCGAGAACCAGCGCCAGCTCTACCTCGCCAAGGAAGGGGAGCTGGCGAGTGTCACGGCGAACGCGGAGCAGGCGAGGCTGGCCTCTGTATCGCAGATCGGCGGCGTGAACACCACCGTCGCCCAGCTTCAGGCCCAGCTTAGGGATGCGGAGCGCGACCTCGCCTATACGGTCGTGCGCGCGCCGACCGACGGGACCGTGCCCCTCGTCGGGCTGCGCCCGGGCATGCGGGTCGTCCCATTGCCACTACGGCCGGTGCTGGCGTTCGTACCCACAGGGAACACCGTGTTCGCCGCCGCCTTCGTGCAGAACGCCATGCAGCGCGTGAAGACCGGCTACGATGCGGAGATCGCTTTCGACGCCGTGCCGGGACGGGTGTTCCGGGGCAAGGTCGGCCGCATCATCGATGCGATGGTTCAGGGGGAGATCCAGGCCGGCGGCACCTTGATAGACCCGGCGGCGCGGCCGTTGCCAGGAAGGGTGCTCGTCGAGATCCTCATCGAGGACGACCTTTCTCCCTATCAGCTTCCGCCGGGCAGCAGCGCACAGGTGGCGGTCTACAGCGAGCATGCGCATATGTTCGCAATCATTCGCAAGATCCTGCTGCGCATGAAGAGCTGGCAGAACTACGTGTTCATAGAGGGACACTGACGTGGCGCTCGCTGGAACCGATGCTGGACGGGGGACAGCGGCTGGGAGGGTCAGCGGGCTCGTAGAGATGGGGTCGCCAACCGATGTCCTCGCGGGCGGCCCCCTCCCGACCATCTCGCTGACCGGCGCCTCTGGCAGCGTCAGCGCCTCCCTCTCGAAACTGTTTACGGGCCCGGCCAACGTCTGGAGCTTTGCCGGGTCTTTCACCGGCCCGATCTTCACCGCCGGGGCGATCAGCGGACAGGTGGCGCAGGCCGAGGCCGGGCAGAAGGCGGCGCTCTACAACTACCAGCAGTCGATCCAGAGCGCCTTTGCCGATGTATCGGACGCGCTGATCGCCCGGCAGAAGCTCGGCGAGCAAAGCAAGGCCCAGGAAGAACTCGTACTGGCGCTGCATAATTACTCGCGCCTGGCGCGGATGCAGTACGACGGCGGCTATGCGCCGTATTTTGCGGTGCTGCAGGCCGAGCAGCAGCTCTTTCCGGCCGAGTTGAGCTGGGCGGCCACCCGTGCCTCGACCTTCGCGTCCCTGGTCCGTATCTACCAGGCGCTGGGTGGAGGATGGATCGACGAGGCCGCGAAGCTGACCGAGGCGCAGATTGCACCGGCCGCCTCGCGGTAGACACGCGGGGTTTTCTGCTTGCCGTGATGGTGCGATCGGCCAGCATCCCGGATGGCGTGAAGCGCGCGGTGCCGACATAGGGCCGGCGGCGGGATCGGTCAATCGGACGCGAGTCAATTGCTATCGGAGCCGGCTGCGAGTAACATCGCAGCCTTGTTCAGGCCACTAACCGTTGGAGAAAACATGATGAAGCGAGTGAGCTATACGTTGCTGGCGGGCCTTTTGGTACTGCCCTTGCTGGGAGTGAACGGGAGCGCGCGGGCACAAGAAACGCCGCCATCTGCCACCTTCTCTTGCGAGACCACCTCTGTCGTAATCGGGATCGGGTTCTCTTGGGGCAAGTGCAAGATGGAGTACCAGGGCCATGAGTGTCTCTTCAAGATGGACGGGATGAGCCTGGTCGGCCTCGGCATCAGCAAGGCGGCATTGACCGGGAAAGTCTACAACATGAAGAATCTGGTCGACTTTGCAGGCGGATACAAGGCCGGCGGAGTAGGCCTGACCGTCATTGCCGGAGCCGGTGCCGCGAAGCTCAAGAATGACTCGGGCGTGGAGATCGATATCGCGACTCAGACAGTGGGTGCAAAGTTCGAGGTCGGCGGCGGCGGCGTGACCGTCGCTCTGGATCCTTCGTGCTTCCAGGGCTAGTCTCCGGCGCCCGCTCCATCGCTTCCACAGCGGACCTGTCGGGAGCGTGAGTCCGTTCTTGGCGCCTGGGCGGCGATGGCTGCCCAGGCGTCTTCGTATCTGAACCCGGGACTCGCGCGACGAATGGGGTAAGCCTGCACCGTCTGGGCAAAGGCATCACCGGGATGATCGGTGGATCTCTCTTTTGCCAGGTCGCGGAACTTCGTAGCGCTCCACGTGCGGGCGGTCCCAGTGGATCCATCTGCGGGCCTGAGACCGCGCTACCATGGGGCTCCACGGTCAAGAGTCGAGCGGCGTCGCTATCGGGCCACGGCAGATTTGTTCACAAGCCGTGTATCAGGGGCACCGAATGGCAGGCGGTGCTTCCCGGTGTCGGCATCGACGCGGTCCCACTCGCCCCCCGTTCAGCCCTTCAACCACCTCCACCACGTAGCCGAGCTCGCGGTGCTTCGGGCAGCTTGTCTTGGACCGAAGTCCGCAACCGACAGTCGGTATGCCGGTCAAGCGGGCGAAAGCGGCTCATTTAGAGGACCTGCTCCAGAGCACGCACCGCCTCTGGGCGGCCCGCGGCCACAAGCTCGTCGGCCGCTTCGAGCTGGGTAGCGCCAGGGGGGCGGAAGAGCATCTGTTCGCCCCGCTTGATGGCCAGAATGATCATGCCCTCTGCGGCTTCCATCAACTCCCGGAGGGGCTTCCCAATCCACTGGGAAGCAGGTGGAATGGTGATGTCCTCAAGCAGCAACTCGGTGCTGCCGACGGAGAGCACCGTGTCGACGAACTCGACGGCGGTCGGCCGCATGGCGAGGTTGGCCATGCGCCTTCCGCCGATCGTGTACGGAGAGATGATCCGGTTCGCGCCCGCCAGCCGGAGCTTCGGCTCTGCATCTTCACCGTTAGCGCGCGCAACGATGAACAACGTCGGCCTGAGCACCCGCGCCGACAGCGTTACAAATATGTTGTGCGCGTCGCTGTCGACGGCCGTCACCAGACCGCGTGCGCGTTCGATACCAGCCTCCTTGAGCACGTCGACGTTCGCGGCATCACCAGTGACCACCGCGTAGCCGGCCTTGCCAGCCAGATCCAAAGACTGCTGGTTGATGTCGATGACGACGAAACGGACTTTCTCGCCGGTGAACTCGCGGGCGATTTCCCGACCCACCCGCCCGAACCCGCACAGGATAAAATGGTTATCCAATCTGCTCACCCTCCGTCGCATCCGGCGGCCCCCGAAAGCGGCTGCGAGCTGCCCTTCGACAGCAAATTCCACAAAGCCGAGGAGCGCATAGAACACCACTCCTACCCCGAGGGCAATCAGTCCAATGGTGAACGCGCGGCCCGCGGTACGGAGCGGATGCGCCTCCCCACCCCCCACCGTCGTGAGGGTGGTGACGGTCATGTAAAGGGCTTCGAACCAGTTCCAACCCTCGATGAGCATGTAGCCGGCCACGCCCGTGGCGACCAGCGCCAGGACCAAACCGGCTGCTTTGAAGATACGCCAGGGTAGGAACGACCGGTCGCCCATCCGCTCACGCCGAGAACACTGGCGTGAAGGCTAGCACGGCGCGTCTCGCACCCTCAAGATCGTTACCGCGTCGCGCTGGCGCCAAGCCCGCTGTACACGCGCGGGCTCTCGTGCATAAATCTGCTGCGCGTCCCGAGGGCGACATTGCCTGGTGCTCGCTCCGCGCCTATATTCTTGATACGTCTCGCCGCCGCGCTGGTGCTGCGCCTTGCTCTCGCACCGCTCGCGACGAGATCTTCACAAGCGCTCATTACAACTGCGTTTGCCGACGAGGCCACGCCCGTCTTCGGACGGGTCAACGAACGGGTGATAGCTGCGTCCCCACACTCAAGCGTAACCGAACGAAGCCCACAATGCCCCCAGACATCTATGCCGTGCTGGGCAATCCCATTGCCCACAGCAAGTCGCCCCACATCCACGCGCTGTTCGCGCGTCAGACGGGCCAGGACATGGTCTATTCGGCCATCCTGGTCGAACGGGACGGCCTCGCCGACGCGCTCGACGCCTTCCATGCAGAAGGCGGCAAGGGCCTCAACATTACCCTGCCGTTCAAGAAAGAGGCATGGAAGCTGGTGGACGAGCGCAGCGCCCGCGCCGAGCAGGCCCGCGCGGTCAATACGGTGTCGTTTCGCGAAGACGGCCGTCGCCTGGGAGACAACACGGACGGCATCGGTCTGGTGAGGGATTTGAGGAACAACCTCGGCACCGTCCTTCGGGGCAAGCGACTGCTCGTCCTGGGGGCCGGCGGGGCGGTGCGGGGCGTGCTGGGCCCCCTGCTCGAGGAAGAGCCGTTTCAAATCACCATCGCCAACCGCACCCCCTGGAGGGCCGTGGATCTCGCCGGCGAATACGGCAAGTTAGGCCCAGTCATGGGCTGTGGGTATGATGCGCTCACCGACCAGCGCTTCGACATCCTCGTCAACGGCACTTCGGCCAGCCTGAGCGGTGAGGTTCCCCCCCTTCCCGATACCGTGATTGCTCCCGGCGGCTGCTGCTACGACATGATGTACGGCAAGGACCCGACGGCCTTCCTGCGCTGGGCCATGGCCCGGGGCGCGTCGGTGGCCGCGGACGGCCTCGGGATGCTGGTGGAGCAGGCAGCCGAATCGTTCTTCCTGTGGCGCGGGGTGCGGACGGACACCGCACCGGTCATTCGGGCCCTGCGGGACGGCATGGGAGCCTGAACTCACGGCTTGGGCGGCTTGAACAACTCAGCCTATTGCGCTCCCGCGCTGATCGCCGTAGGAGGACGTGAACCCCGTTGAAGAGAGGGTTCCGGGGTGATCACGCCGTCGAGTCCGTCGCTAGTTACGCGGCTAAGGACCTGAAGGGGAGAAGCCCAGCGTGTGGGTCCACGGATGGCAGGTGGGATAACGGCGGACCACCGCGGGGCGAAGGGCCGCAATTCCGCGATCCCAGCAGAAGGCGACGTAGCGGGGAAGGCGGGCCATGGCGGTTCACGTCGTGAAGTGACTGCACGAAGGATGGCCCACCAAATACCGTGTCTGACCCTGTGTCTGACCCCATTTCACCGTCGCTGCGGCGCGCTCCGCTCCGCCGAGCTGGCTGGCGGCAGGCATAGAGCCGCGTCCGAGGGCGCTTGCGCCGCGGTGCCAGTCGCCATCGCCGTCACCTGCGCCCGCCAGGGGACGTTCGGCGCCAGCACCCCGTATTAGCGATGGCGGTGAACCCGCGGCGGTGGGATGAGGGCCGCCAGCCGGTCCAGGAGCTCGAGCGCCGTGAGGCGGAGCTGCGTTTTCCCATCGGGCAGGGCTTTGGGCAAGCGGTAGACCAGGGCCTGTCGCTACTTCTTCTGATTTCTTAGAACGAATACTCCAAACCGGCAGTGACTCCGTGGAAAAACACACTGGAGCCGCTATTGACGCCAAGCGCGGTCACAGTAGATGGAGCAGTCGTATAAGTTTCCTGGATTTGTCCGGCCGCCAAAGCAACGCCATCGAGCCAGAGCGCTTCGTAACCGACCTTTAGCGCAAGGCTCTTGAGAACTTGATATTTGCACTGCAAGCCGGCTTCGCCAACGAAGGCGGCGTGGCCTGTCGAGGCGTTCGATGGTCTGACGACCTTAAAGATGCTGACCCCGGTTGACTCTTCGGCATTGTTGTAATACCCCCCGACCTTTACCAGTCCGCCAAGCGAAAAGCGGCCACGCTTGTCTAACGTCAATTACTCTGTCCGGTTGACGACAACTAGAATGGCCGCTCTGTAGTGTAGGCGGTAGTTGTCGTCAGCTCTTGTTCGATACCTCCTGGTTGCGGGTTGCTTGGCGCTTTCGGTAGCTCTGCCCGTTGAGGCTCGATGATGTGGGCATGGTGGACGAGCCGGTCGATGGCGGCGACGGCCATCATGTTGTCGGGGAAGATCGCATCCCACTCGCTGAAGGGGTGGTTGCTGGTGATCAGGAGACTGCCGCTCTCGTAGCGGTGGGCGATGAGCTCGAAGAGCACGGAGCTTTCCATCTCGGTGCGCTTGACGTAGCCGATGTCATCGAGGACGAGCAGCGGGTACTTGTCGAGCTTGGCGAGCGCATCGCTGAGCCTGAGGGCCTGTTTGGCGGTTTGAAGCTCCTGGACGAGGCTGGTTGCCGAGGCGAAACGCACCCGCACCCCTTGGCTGATGAGCCCGTGCCCAATGGCTGCGGCGAGATGGGTTTTGCCGACGCCGGAGGGCCCGAAGAGCAGGAGGTTGTCGGTGCGCTCGACCCAGGTGGCATCCTCGGCGAGCTGCACGATCTGCTGGCGGTTCAGCCCGGCGCTGGCCGTGAAGTCGAAGTGCTGGAGCGTCTTGCCCGCGGGCAGGCGGGCATCGTTGAGGTGGCGCTCCAGGCGCCGCCGCTCGCGTTCGGCGAGCTCGTGCTCGCAGAGCGCGGCGAGATAGTCGGCGAGGCTCCAGTGGTGCTCGAGGGCCCGGGTTTGCAGCGGTTGATACAGCCGTGCCATGGTCGGCAGGCGCAGCTCCCTGAGCAGCAGGGGCAAGGTGGCGGCGTTAGCCATGGCACACCTCCTCGGCGGCACTGCGGTGGGTGGCGGGCAGGAGCGCGTCATAGTCGGCCAGCGGGTGCTGAGCAGTGGCGCCGAGAGGGAGCGTCGCGGGGGCTGGCGGTGCGAAGCGTTGTTGCAGGGCGCTGAGCGTGGGCGATAGGCCTCGCTCCAGGGCGGCCAGCCAGTGGGTCCCCAGGGCCTCCTGGCACTCGTGCTCGGCGGCGAGCTTGAGTGCGCCGACCATGCGCTTGCAGGCGTCGGCGGGCGCAAGGGTAGCGTCCAGATGCTGCCAGATACGCTGATAGGTGGCATCCGGAAGCAGGGCGTCGCGGTACTGGAGCCGATAGAAGGCGCGGGGCTTCTTCACCAGCCATCCCACGAGATGGCGATAGTCGATGCGGCTCGCCCGGCGCTTGCCCGGGGCCGGGTAGACCCGCGGGAGGATGAGCAGGGCCTCGGTGCCGAGGAACAGCTCCAGGCGGGCGTCATAGAGGTGCACCCGCAGGCGCTCGCCGATGAGCCGCGCGGGGACCGAGTAGACCACCAAGCGCACGGTGATGGTGCTGGCGGTGGTGACCTTCACCCACAGCTCGGTGTAGTCGGCCGCGAAGGTCACCGGCAGGGGCCGCAGATGGGGGCGCTCGGCCTCGATGGCGGTGGCGTTACGCCGGTTGACGGCGGCGGTGACGGTGTCGAGAAAGTCCTGGTAGGACGCCACCGAGGGGAACTCGGCACTGCCCCGGGCCAGAAGGCGCTGCACGATACGGCGCTTCAAATGCCCGTGGGGTGACTCGATGCTGCCGTTCTCGTGGCAGGCCCCGGGGTTGTTGCGCGTCGGCCTCATCCCATAATGGGCGCAGAGCGCCGCGTAGCGCGCCGCAAGGTCGTGCTGGGCCTCAGCCGAGAGGTTCTTGAACGCCGCCGAGAGGCTGTCAGTGCGGTGCTCGGCCGGTGCACCGCCCAGGCGCAGCAGCGCCTGGCTGAGCCCCTCGGCGAGCGCCGTGAAGCTCTCCCCGCCCAGCACCACCCGCACCGTGCACCAGCCGCTGTAGGCCAGGCGGAAATGGTAGAGGCGGTGGGCGAGCGGCTCGCCGGCGATGGTGACGGTGACGTCCTTGAGCACGGTGAAATCCGACAAACCCCGCAGTCCCGGGACCTGCTGCTGTGGGAACATCACCTCCTTCTCGGGTCCATGCGCCGCCCGCCAGGCCTTCACCCGGCGCTGCAAGGTGCGCAATAGCTTGTCCGGGTACTGGCCCGGATGGCGCTCCTGGAGCCCTTCCAAGAGCGTCAGCGCGTGCAGTGCCGGGGTGTGCTCAAGCAGTGGGACCAGCTCGCTGTCCCACACGGTGTCAAAGGGGTCGCGGCGCGTTCGATACCGCCGCGCGCCCCGCGGTGCTCGACGCTCGTCCCGCTCGTCAAGACGGCGCGCCGTGCGCTCCGAGAAACCCGCCTTGGCGGCGGCGGTTACTTGGTTCTTACCTGCGGTTCTCTGTGACATATAGACCTTGACCTTTGCGGTGTGACGGCCATCCCTCCCCCCGAAGCATCGGATGTCAGAACGCCGCCAGTGTGGCCGATCAACCGGACAAAGTAGTTGTCGCCAACCGGTCAACGTAATTGTCGCTCTATACACGCTCGAATATCTTCCCATCCACACCGATCTGGAGACCGTAAAGATTGTTCGTCGTACTTGCATTCCAGAAGGGGGGGAATGCTCCCGTGGCTGGTATACCCTGATTTTCAATCTGTGCGACCTGAAGAAGATTGAGACTTGGAGTAAGCTTCCATGAAGGCTGAAAGCGATCTGGGGGTGGCAATGTACCCTGAAGATTTTCAGTCAGTCGGAACCAGCGGAATCCGGCGAGGATGGATATCCGGTCAGAGAGATGCCGCCGCACGTTGAACTCGGCGTTATAGATCTCCGTTTCGTAGTCCCATGCCATTGACTGGTATGAAAAATCTTGAGTTTGATAAAAGCTGCCGGGAGCCCTCATCACTAGCCAGTTGGGTGGATTGTCGAGCCCAATGGCTTTGGTGGCGTCCCAGTTGATATGAAAAAACGATAATTCAAAATCGTAGCCGCAATCGCCATGGTACGTTAAGCCTACTTTCGGCCCGGCGGAAAAGTCTTGAAAATCGTTGCTGTTGAGAGCTGGAGTGCCGGGGGTGGTTGGCACGTTGGAAAATGACACGGCACCCGGCACACGTTCGACGAGCGTTCGACTTACGCCGCCGACTCGCTCCAGGATGATCGACTCGGCCGAGATCGTCCATCGCGGAGGACGACTCGGCTGAGAGGAATCGGCATCGTTGCGGCCGGCGTCCCGCGACCGGCTAACCGGCGTCCAGGAAAACGACGGAAGCGAATTTTCACTGTTGGCGTTGGCGACCAGGTGATTGGGTGTCGTGATTCCCGTCGAGTCATAGCGGAAATACCCGCCATCCGGTGTGCTGTCGCCGGACCCGATGAGCTGATTGGATTGTGCCGCCCCGGCTATGCCTGGTGCGGACAGGGCTATAATCACGAGCAATGCGGCCAGAGTGAGTTGTTTCATTCTTCTTATTGTAAAGACCCCCCGCGAGATGACCTGGAAGGGTTTAAGTCCCTTCTTCCTGGAAACTGCAACTATCAGTGGTTTTGCCTAAGGATAGGAAATCCAATGGCTCTAGACAGTGAGGAGTGTGGGGTCGGGGCGCGCAGCGGTCAAGGCGCGGGGCGAGAGGACAATGGGGTCAGACACGGGTCTGACCCTGGGTCTGACCCGATTCCACTTCGCGCCAAGGGCCGCGATGCAAGGCTGGGTGTCGCGTGCAGGGCGCGGAACGAACGCCCACGATTAAAGGGGCCAGGCTCGAATATCCTGCTGCACAAAGTGGATTCATACCGCCAGCTCTCTCTGGCCTGGGTCATGCGCGGCGGAGTCGTCTCGCCTGGCACGCGGCCTGCCTCGCGGCTTCGGTTCCCGCCGATGGCCGGTCGCTGCCTCAATGTTGGCATAAAACCGTGCATTGCCCAAAGGCTGATTCTGATTGAGCGCCAGCCGTAGGTCGTTGACCGCTTCTTGGTCCAGTTGCGCCCGGAACAGACCCCGGTAGGCAGCCTGCCTTTCCTTCGCCTCCCTGCCCAGCGACAGATACAGAGGATGGGGGGTAAGGCAAGGGTTGACCTGCCCCAGGGCGTTGTGACGGTAGCTCGTCCAGCGGTATTGCGCAGGATCATCCACCATGGCCGCCCGTACGGGGTTGAGCTCAATGTATCGCTGGCAGGCAAGCAAGTAGGTTTCGGCTTGGATCAGCGAGGATTTGTAACGGCTATCCCACAAGGTGCCGGTCCGGCGGTAGGTGGTGTTGTATACTGCACGTGGCGCCGCCCCAAGGCAATGATTAGCCGGGGAACCGCTTGGGCATGTTCCGGCGTCAGAAGCAGGTGGACGTGGTTGGTCATCAACGCGTAGGCGTGAAGCGCGCATTGCTCTTTCTTCAACGCTTCGCCCAACCAGTGGAGGTATGCCTGATAATCTTCTTCGCCAAAGAAGCACGGTTGGCGGTTGTGCCCGCGTTGCACGATGTGCAGCGGTACACCATCAAGATGCATGCGGGGCGGCGGGGCATTGGAACTATCATAGCAAATATAATTCGACCCTGGCCCCTTTAACTGGGGGTTAAACACCCCCGGCTACCCGATTAGTCTGCTCAGACTTCGGTCTCTTACTCGCACAAGGAGCGTTCGATCTGCGAAGGAACGGAGACGATGATCTCCGCCTTGCCTCTATAGATCGCGATTGCTCCCGTTACACAGATCCGCGTTCCCTGAAGCGACTCGGGCGGATACGAGAAAGCTGTTCGAGAGGTGCCCCAGATGACCGTCGTAAAGACCTCGTTCGGATACGGTGTCCCCAGATTCAAGAAGGTCGGTTCGCCACGAGCCCGAGCCGCGTACTTCGTGCTCGCGACGAGACCGCAGACCCGGGCCTGCTCGCCGACATGATCGAGCGCCTCACCTGGGGAAAAAGCATCGGCGGCGAACGCCGTCGCCGTGAGAACGACCCCGAGAATAAGAACGGCGATGTGATCCAACTTGCGCTGATCCTCGGTCCGCCTACCCTTAAGTTAACCGGCGCTACGAGAGGAAACTCATGATGAGCGCGGCGCTTCATGGGGTCCTGGTTCAACGAGATGTTAGCCAAGCGCCTTGGGCTTTGCAGCCAGATTGCGTGGACTGTAGCCTCCGCCTCGAACGTTGTCCCATCCATAGATTTTCATCAGTTCCAATGTGACTTGGGTTTCAATTTCCAGCGCAGCTCGCCAACTAAATGCATTAGTCTTTATTATTTTAATAACCTCAATCGGAGGGTATCTTCTTGTCCACTCCGACCCCTTGCCATTGAAGTGTTCTTTGATGCGCTCCTCAGGGTACATTGACTGCCCAACATAGAACTTCCCTGCTTCCAGACGAAGCACATAGACAGATATAGGCTTCTTCATATGATATACGATCGCGTTCGTGCTGGTTGGGCGCCCTTCGACACGTAATATGTTCGTCCTTCATCAGAAAACTGAAAGGAAACTGCCTTTGTTCTAAAGATAGAACACGTCCAGAGTTCCGCTGAGTCTAGATCGAACAACGCCACATTAAATCCGTCGCCCAGCTTGCTCTTGTAAACTACGCCGTCCAAGCCTTCGCGACGGAACCTTTCTGAAATAATTTGGGTTGGAACGTACTCGGACGTGCTGGGGTCGTCCGTCACAGGCTCAGAAAAGCTCCTGTCCACTTGTGCCCATATTTCTTTGTCAACTTCATCGTCGTTTAACTCTCCGAAAAACACGGCGATTTTGGGATCAGCGTTGCCTCCAGCAGAAAAGTCGACTACCTGCAGCTCTTTTGTGGTTCCGAAGTGGCCAAGCGACAACTGCGCCCCCATCCAGGGACGTACCTCAGCCATCGCGGTTTCTCTGTCTGTTGCAAGATATAGAAAGGGAATGCCTTTGGGATTGGCGCGCCCTTCGTGCGCGGCGTAAGGGCGCGGCTTCATTCTTACTGGCGAGTATGGAACCTCCTCCTCAAGGACGATAGATGAGTCTGTCTCATCTATCTGGCGCTCTTCATAATCAGTTCCAAGTTGAGCCCTGTAGAGTGGAAAGCCCGCTGGAATAGTCCTGACCCGGTCGGCACTTGTTTTTGCCAAGACGCGGAGAAACTCTTCTGCTTCCGGCGCATGCCCGAATCGAAACTTTGTCCTCACTGACTCGCGGAACCTCATGTATGCAAAGCCGGACTCAAACTCACTCATGTGCGATTGTCCATCTGCGCCTAACAGTTAGTGGACTTTAAAGTGGCGAGTTAAAGGGGCCAGGCTCGAATATCCTGCTGCACAAAGTGGATTCATACCGCCAGTTCTCCCTGGCCTGGGTCATGCGAGGCGGAGTCGTCTCGCCTGGCACGTGGCCTGCCTCGCGGCTTCGGCTCCCGCCGTTGGCCCATCGCTGCCTCAATCTTGGTATAAAACCGTGCATTGCCCAAAGGTTGATTCTGTGGTCCACTTGCGCCGGGAACAGACCCCGGTAGACGACCTGCCTTTCCTTCGCATCCCTGCCCAGCGACAGATATAGAGGATGGGGTGTGAGGCATGCGGTTGTGCCCGCGTTGGACGATGTGCAGCAATACGCCATCAAGAGGGATGCGGGGCGGCGGGGCATGGAAGCAAAATAATTCGACCCTGGCCTCTTTAACCCGTTGTATCGAGGATCCTTCCAATGCTCGGCGTAGAACTTCATGGCGACGAAGGACAATGGGGCGAGCGGGTGGCATGCTGTTCAAGAGGCCTACCGCCTGAATTAAGCGGCGCGCGGGACGCGCGTCCGCTTGGATGAGTAGTTAGGCAGCATACCGTACCCGCCTCAGCTAACCGCTTTCTTCACGAGCGTGCCGATCCTTGCCTCTTCGGCGGCGGTCAACTCCTTCAGCGCGAAGGCGGTCGGCCACATGGCGCCTTCATCGAGGTTCGCCTTGTCGCTGAAGCCGAACGTTGCGTATCTCGATTTGAATTTCTGCGCGCTTTGGAAGAAGCAGACGACATTCCCGTGCTTGGCATACGCGGGCATCCCGTACCAGGTTCTCGGCGAGAGGGCTGGCGCGCTGGCTTTGATGATGGCATGTAGCCGCTCGGCCATGGCGCGATCCGGTTCCGGCATCTCGGCGATCTTCGCGAGCACGTCGCTTTCCCCGTCCGTCTTGCCCGCGCGCGGGCCGCGGCGCGCGGCCGCGTTCAGCTCTTGGGCGCGCTCCCTCATCGCGGCTCGTTCCTCGTCCGTGAATCCCTTGAGCTTCTTGTTGATCGCAGTGGTGCTCTTGACGGATTTTTGCGTGTCCTTCTTTGGACTCATAGAAATCACCTCACACTGACCTGAGTTGGACGCCTCGCCGCAATTCGAGCTGCTGACCCGCGCTATTCCACCATACGCCGCCTAAACATACTAAGTCCATTTTAAGTAAAGCCATATGTTGGTACAATGGGGGCATGAAATGCAAGCGCGAATCGGACGGGCGCAAGCTCGATCATAGGAGCCTGCAGGTGCTGCGCCAGCAAGCCGTGAAAGCGGTGCGTCACGGACAGACGGTACAGAGCGTAGCGCAGGCCTTCGGGTTGAACATTCGCACCGTGTTTCGCTGGCTCTCGGCATTTGCCTCGGGGGGACAGAACGCGCTGTTGGCCAAGCCGATCCCGGGCCGCCCGCCGCTGCTTGGCGCCGAGGAGATGCGCTGGCTGGCGGGGGCGGTGCGCGAGCACACGCCGCAGCAGTTCCGATTCGAGTTTGCGCTGTGGACCCTGCCGCTCATCGGCAGGTTGATCGAGCGGCGGTTCAACAAGCGCCTTTCGGACTCCGCCGTCAGGCGGGTGATGCGGGTGCTGGGATTCACTGCCCAGAAGCCGCTCTACCGTGCCTGGCAGCGCGATCCGGTGCTGGTCGAGCGCTGGCAGAAAGAGCAATTTCCCGCCATCCAGGCCGAGGCCAAGCGCGTGGGGGCGACCATCTACTTTGGGGATGAGTCGGGGATGCGCTCCGACTACCACGCCGGCACCACTTGGGCGCCGATGGGCAAGACCCCGGTGGTCGCGGTGACCGGGGCGCGGTTCTCGCTCGCCATGCTCTCGGCGGTGAGCGCCCGCGGGGGCTTGCGCTTCATGGTGCACGAGGGGACGGTGACCGCCGCGGTGTTCAAGGAATTCCTCAAGCGCCTGCTGGTGGGCGCCACCCGGCCGGTCTTCCTCATCGTCGATGGCCATCCCATCCACAAGGCACGATTGATCCAGGACTTCATCGGCGAACAGAACGGGCGCCTTAAGCTGTTCTTCCTCCCCCCGTACTCGCCCCAACTCAATCCCGACGAACAGGTTTGGGGGCATGTGAAAGCCCGCGTCGCCAAGCGCCGGGTGGAAAGCAAAGAGGATCTCAAGAGCAAACTCCTCGGTGCTTTGCGCCGGCTCCAGAAGCTGCCAGAAATCGTCAAAGGCTTTTTCATGCATCCGCATTGCTGCTACGCTGTCTGATATGGCCTTACTTAAGAAAGGATTAGTATATGCGCGACTATCGTGTTCATTGACCCCATTGACCCCATTGACCCCTTCTGGCCCCTTTAGCCCCTTTAGCCCTTCGGCGTTCACCTGGTGGACTGCCACTCCCGCAGGAACTGCAGACCGCGCATCTCGCGGATGACCTGATCCAGGGCAGTCTCCATGAGGGATTTGTGTGTATATCAGGGGCATCAACTGTTCCCAGGTGAGAACGCCGGTTGTTATCGAAGGGTCGACCGGGAACTGATCGCGCAGGCAGGCGAGGGCACGTTCGGCCACCTGGCCCGGCGTAACCGTTCACCCCCCTGGAATATTTTGACCCGGAGGGCTGGACAAAACGGTTCCAGCGTGAGACAGTTGGGTGCCCTTGGCAGGATGTTCCTCGACCTCACTGTCACACACAATCATGGTGCTCAAGGAGCACGACCTTCGTCAGCTCAGCGAGGAGCGCATTCTGGAGCTGAGGCAGAAGGATCCCGATGCGCTGGCAGCGCTGAGCATCCGCCTGCTGCAGGATCTCAAGGAAGCGTGGGAGCGGCTCAATCAGAGTCCCTCCAATAGCTCTCGTCCGCCGAGCAGTCAAGACCCCTGGCTGCGTGCGCGGGAGGACGAAGAGGCCGACGCCGGTCCTGAGGACGAGGAGGCCAAGAGCCGTTCTGAGGAGGATGGCCTCCCCGGGGCTGGCGGCCAGAAGGGCGCAAAGGACACGAGTGGCAAGACCTCAGGGACGCAGCGCCGAGCGGGCCGGCAGCCTGGCTCCCAGGGATTCGGGCGCGCCCAGAAGCTGACAGTCACCGATTGGGACCATCATCGGCCGGGAAGTTGTGCGCTGTGTGGTGGGGCGCTCAATCCTGAGCAGGCGAAGCCCTACACCGCCTTTGATAGGCTGGACTTGGTCTTTGGCGATGAGCAGGCGCCGGGGCTGCGCCTGACCTGCACGCGGCAGGTATACTACCAGAGCCGTTGCGACTGTGGTCATGAGACCCGGCAGGCGCCGCACCGCGCGCCCGAGCACTTGGGATGCTGGCGAGGGGTGGAGCTTGGCGAGTGGCGCCTGGTGGGGCCGGGATTGTGCGCCTTCATCGTCTGGCTGCGGTTTCGGATGCGCCTGTCCATCCGCCTGGTCCGGGAGTTCCTGCACGAGGTGTTTGGGCTGGCGCTCGGCATCGGCACCCTCCACCAATGCGTGATGGAGACCGCCCGTGCCTGCGAGCCGGTCGAGGATGAGCTGGTGACCCAGTTGCTGGAAGCGGCCCTCATGCATGCCGATGAGACACCGCACAAGCAATGGGGAGAGCCCTTGTGGTTATGGGTGTTCATCTCGGCCTCGACGGCGCTGTTCTTGGTCGGCTCTCGCGCCAAAGAGATGTTTCAGAACCTCATCGAGGATCTCTTCTGCGGCTATCTGATGAGCGATGGGTACCAGGTCTATCGGGACTATGCCAAGCGCCTGCGTTGCTGGGCGCATCTCATTCGCAAGGCCCGGGGCCTGAGGGATTGCCTCTCGCCCACCCTCCAGGGCTACGGCCAGGCGGTCTATGACCTGCTCGATGCGCTGATGCAGGCCGTCTATCACGCCCGCGAGGGACCGGGCGGCTCCCTGCGGCAAGCCCACCCGGGCGAGCTCAACGAGCTCACGGCCCTGTGTGAACGCATGAGCTGCTGCCCTTATGACAAGGCCCAGGCGCTGGGCAAGGAGCTGCTCAACGACTGGGGGGCGATCTTCCGGGTGTTGGATGAGCCTCAGCTGCCGCTGACCAACAACGTGGCGGAGCGGGCGCTGCGTCACTGGGTGATTCTGCGTCGCATCAGCCAGGGGACCCGCAGCGAACAAGGCAGCCGGGCGCTGGCGCTGCTCGCCAGTGTGATCGAGACTTCTCGGCTGCGATTGAGCTCCCCGCTGTGCTATCTCAGAGATGTCCTCGCCCACCGACGCCGCGGCTTTGAGGCACCGCCGCTTCCTGCGCCCGCTTGAGTTCAGCGCTCACCGCGCAGGCGCTCTCTGGCCTGCGGGTGCAGAGCGTAGAGGAAGACCCGCTTTATCGCTCTGCCATGGCGTTGGTGCGCACGGTCCATGCGCCCGCGTCCGCTGGTCTCGCCCACCTCGCACCAGTTGGCCGCCCGGTAGCAGGTCCCGGCAAAGCGGGCCGGGTCCACCAGGGTCTCCAGCAGCCAGGGACGCAGCCCATAGTGGCGCTCCCAATCCCCTACGATGCGCCGGCTGCCCAAGGCCAGCACGTGGCTCGCCAGATGAGGCACTTTCACCCAGGGCAGAATCAGGAAGCGCCCCTGATTGACGATGCGTGCGAGGTGCGCTTTGCGCGCTCTCTCGTCCCAGCCGAATCCACGCATCGCGGGCCTGCATGCGCCAGGCCGGGCTGGTGTAGGTGAGCCCGCCCAACACCTCCCCCTCCCGGCGCTGGGAGCAGATGAGATAGACCAACTGGGCCCCAAAGGGTGTGGCATAGCCCAAGTAGTGATAGCGCGCGAGAAGCTCGCGCCACAATGCCCGTCCCTCGGCCTGGCGCACTAACTGAAGCTCCACCGGGGCCACCTCCTGCAGCGCACCGGCAATCTCGCCGCGGCGTTCGCCCCGATCGGTCTGCGCAGTGCAGGTGCGCCGCCCCTTGGGCCTGCCCGTGCGCTTGGCGGGAAGCCCCAGATCCCCCCGAGCTTCCAACCGCTCCAGTAGATCCCGACACTCGCGGGACTTCAGGGCTCCGTTGTCCCGTCTCCACCCCAGCAGCTCACAGATGGTCTGCGCCAGCTCAAAACGACTCAGGCCCACGCACATCGACACCATTCGGACGATGGCGGAGATCTCCTCTTCGGTAAAGCTCCGGCCGCTCGCCGTGATCGCCTGCGGAATAGAGGGCTCTTGATCCATGAGCCGGGAGTGTACGACAAGCCGAGCGGCTCTGCTGCGCTGGACGCGCTCTTAACGCATCGATCAACTGGTGGGAGGGTCTGAACGGTTACGGCCCGGCACGATGTAGAAAAGGCCCTTGGTCTCTGGTGTGTTACATTCTTGGAGAAAGCGATGGTAGAGCAACTCCTTGGGATTTTTCCATGTGGCGTCGGGGACTTGGCCGCCTTTGGCCTCGATAATCAGAAAGGCGGCAGCGCCCTCCGTCTCGAGGACGAAGTCCGGACGAAGGCCCCAAAACTTCTTCTGGAAGAGTACCTCATCCAGACCAAAATACGCTCCCTCGTCCTTGCGGAACGCTCGCTCGTACCTCAGGGGCAGTCGCTGACTTTTCGCAACGAGTTCGGTAAGCCGATGCGGCCTTTCAGTTGGTTCGGCAGTGGGCGTATAAACCGCCGACTGCAAGAACGGGCCGGCGTCGTCCTTGGTAGCCAGGTTGAGGGACGAGGACAAGGCCCATTCAGGAAAGAGATGCGTGAATGCGTTAACGTCAGCCGTGACTTCAGACATCGCTCTCTAGCTCCATCGTCGCTGTTCCGAGCACCAATTTTCCCCCTCGGAGCTCCCGGCGTGCCACGATGGGGAAGCATCGAAACTCCGGGGCAGGCTAAACTGTTGTCGTTCGTCCCCCTGTCAGTCTTGACCGGCATCCTTATTCTTCTGACCGCCCTCCCGGCCGTCCGACCCTATACGGGCTGAAGGATTCCGCCGCGCCCGTCCAGAGTGGCTTGCCGACCGATCATCGGTCCCTTGTGCGCCGCCGAGGATGCGCAGCCCCATTGGGGGTCGTCGGCGAGCACCGTTTGAGCCCGGCGGCCCGCCGGGCGAGTTGCGCAGCCGCCCGATGGGGCGAGCACCGCAGGGAACCCGAAGGGCGGCGCACAGGGCGGCTTTCTCTTTGGTGACTTTCTCTTGGCCGCACAAGAGAAAGTCACCGGCCGCCGGGCCGCCCCCGGCAAGCCGAAGGTCCCGATGACATACGGGTCCCGCGCTCCGTCCGTACGCCCCTCCGAACGATTCGAGTCCTGCGCCGGGCCACCCGAGGCCGGCGCGCATCGGTTGGCGCAGCGCCTGCCCAGCGCGGTAGGCGGCATTGCGGGGCTCGCTCCGAAGCCCTCGCACACCCCGACGCACCGGGCACTCGGGATCAGCCCGCGCGGGCAACCCGCCGCATGGCGTCATTCGGCGGAACCGCTATCGGGTTCGGCCCTGCGGGATGACAGCTCTGCCGAAGTCAGCACCTTGACGAAGATGACCTTCCCGTCTCCAGGTGCATAGAAGTCGCTCAGGAGGGCTTCTTGGCCGTAGCCGCAGCGCTCGTAAAAGGCGCGCGTGGAGCGATACTGCTCCCGCGCCGAGGTCTCGACGTAAACCCGTCGGCCCTGCTGTTGCGCGATTAGGGCCTCGGTGCGCCGGAGCAACTCCCGACCGATGCCCTGCCCCCGAAGCTCGGCGTCCACCACGATCCAGTACAGGTCGAAGCTCGCAGCCGTGCCGGGGATCGGCCCGTAGCAGGTGAAACCGGCCACGGCCCCGGCGCACTCCGCCAGCAGGAAATAATAGCCGCTCGCCCGTCCCCGCTGCAGGCGCTCCTCCAAGAGCTCGATCGCCACCTCTTGCTCCTGCGGGTTGAAGAATCCCGATCCCGACACCAGCCGCCGGATAGCGCCCAAATCCTCGGGCCCCACATGCTCTCGATAGACGAGGGGGGAGCACCTCACGGAGCAGATCCCGACAGACCCGCCGCCTGTAGTGCCGCCGCCTCGGGGCGCCGGAGGTGTGGTTCCAATTCTCGACGCCGAGCACTCTGGGCACCGTGCCAAAGTCCTTGGAAAAACGAACGGGCGTTCACCCCCAGGGATCGGTTCTTGTAGCCTCCCTCCTGAACGACGAGGGTCGGCAGACCGAGCCTCCCGATCATCCGCCCGTTGGCAGCAAAGTCTTTCGGTCCCAGTTCCCAGGATCCCGTCGGGTCCCCACGGGCGGTATCCAGGCCCAAGGCGACCACCAGGAAGCGTGGGGTGAAGCGCAGGATGCGCTTCAGGACTGGTGCGAGCTCAGCGCGGTAGCGCTCGCCGTCGACGTGCTCCGGCAGGGGAACATTCAGGTTGTAGCCCCGCCCCTTCCCCTCGCCGCGCTCGTCCGCAAAGCCGCTGAAGTAAGGGTATGCGAAATGCGGGTGGCCGTGGATGGAGACGGTCAGGACGTTGTCCCGCTCGTAAAAGATGTCCTGGGTACCGTTCCCGTGATGGTAGTCCACGTCCAGCACGGCCACCTTGCCATAGCGGCTGAGGTAGTTCGCCGCCACGGCGGTGGAGCCGAAATAGCAGAAGCCTCCGAAGGAGCGGCGTTCCGCATGGTGTCCGGGGGGTCTCACCAGCGCGTAGGCCAGCCCATAGCCTTCCAGCAGGGCATGGGTGCAGGTGAGCGCACAATCCACTGCCCCGATGGCCGCCAGATAGGCGTTGCGGTTCAGTGGCGTAAAGGTGTCGATGCAGTAATAGCCGGCGCGCAGCGGTAAGTCCTTGGGTGGGCGGGCTGCATTGCGCAGCGGAAAGACATAAGGATAGATCGAGCGGCCGGGCTGGACCACGGCGCAGGCGCGCCGCAGGTAGTCCACGAACTGCCCCTCGTGCACCGCGCGAATGTACCGGTCGGAAAAGTGCCGGGCAGGCAGCCGCCGAAACAGCCCGGTGCGCTCGATCTCCTTCAGGATGGTCGAGATGCGCACCGGGGACTCGACGTAGCCGCGCTCCTTCACGTGGTGTATCGAATGCCCCTCGTTCACCACGAGCGCGATGGCCGCGGACCTCGGCACTGGGGCTCGCGCCTCGCCTGGCTTGGCCTTGACGTAGCGCGGAGGACGGAGGACGACCGGGTCGTCCTGGAAAGACTCCACCACCCGGTCCACATACTCCGGCGGGCAGAGACGAGCGTACTTCCCCTCCAGAATCGCACGCACGACACGCCGGGCTTCGTCCCTGGAAAGGCGCGTAACCTGCCCCAGATCGTCGTACACCAGGTACGGAGGACAATCGCCCCCCGGCCGAACTGGCGTCTCGTAAGCGGTGTGTGCAATCGGACGCGCTCCGTAGCGCTCGTAGAAACGAAGCCGCGCCGCGTTCTGCTCCAGCACGGCCCGGTCCCGGCAGAGCGCCGGGTCGTCCGGCAGGCATTCGAACACGAGCGCACGGGCACCCAGGACGACCGCCTCCTCCCGCACGCGCTCGTAAAGGGCGCTCCCGACCCCGCCGCCTGTTCGTCCCGGCGCGGCGGAGACGAAATCGAGGAAACAGAAGTCGAGATCCGGAGCGTGCAGCAGGAGCGCGAAGCCCCGCACGCGGTCGTCCGCGTCCTCGGCCACGAACAGGATGGAGCGGAAGCGGTACTGAAAGGGATTGAACAGTTTTTCCGGGAGTGCCGACACCTCGTCGGGGGAGAGCAGCGGGAACTGCCGACGCAGGATCTGCTGCACTTCTTCGACCGCCCGAGCGTTGGCAGGCGTGGAGGCATCGAACACGTGGCGGAGACGGAACATCACTGCTCTGCCGAGCGGTCACTGCGCAACCGCGACGCCACTTGAACCCACCGCGGGGCGAGGTACGGAGCCGGCTTGACTCGGCCCCGCCAGCGCCCGCGTCGCCAACGTGGCCACCACCCGCTCCAAGGACCAGCCGGCCTCCGCCGCTGCGGCGACGAACCCGGCATCGGGTGCGAGACAGGGATTGGCGTTCACCTCCAGGACCCACGGCCTTGCGTCGACATCCACTCGAAAGTCGACCCGCGCATGCCCGTTCAGCCCGAACAGCCTCCAGCAGCGGCGGGCAAGCTCGGCGAGGCGGGCAGCGAGCGCGGGCTCGGCGCGCTCCACACCGAAGCTTCGCACCGTATGGCGGTATTCGAAGGAATCCACCTGCCACTTGGCCCGGTAGTCCACGATGCGGAGCTTGCCCGGCGGATAGTCCACGAAGCGGATCTCGGCGATGGGAAACAGCAGCGGGCCACCATCGTCTTCGATCAGGGCGACGTTGAACTCCCGACCCTCTACGTAAGCCTCGGCGAACCATTCTCCGCCGAAAGCCGCGCCGTGATGTTCGAGGGCTGCGGCCAGACCCTCCGGGCAGCGCACGAAAGAGGCATCCGACAAACCGATGGACGCGTGCTCCCAGACCGACTTCACGATGGCCGGAACGCCCATGGCGGACGTGTGGCCGGCGGCGCGCCCCTCGACCCAGGCCGGGGTCGGGATTCCGGCCCCCTGCATGAGACGTTTGGCGAGCAGCTTGTCCGAGGTCGAAGCCATGGCGGTGAATCCCGCGCCGGTAAAACGCACGCCCAGAGCTTCGAGCAGAGCCGGCGCGAGGTGGATGAGCCGGCCCTGCCCGTTCACCGACTCTATCAAGTTGAAGACCAGCGCCGGGTGCAGGGCCAAGAGCCTGCTCCGGGCGGCGGCCAATCCAGCCCCAGAACGACCGGAACCGGCTCGTAGCCCAGGTTCGCCAGAGCCCCACAGACACCCTCCGCCTGCACGAGCACGTCCTGCTCGTCCGGGGGCGCCCCGGAGGGAACCTCTCCGTGGAGCACGACCACCTTGAGCCGCACAGCGCGGGCTAGACTCCGGCCGCGGAGCGTCGGCGCGGGACCCCGCCGCTGGTCTGAGCCGGCAAACCGAGCCTCTGGTGGGCGCTCGTCATGATCATGGCGATCAGCTCCTGAAACTGCAGACCAGCCAGCCGGGCCAGAATCACCAGGTCGGAGCGCCGTGGGTCCAGGCCAGCCAGAGGATTGACCTCGAGAAACTGGGGTCGGCCTTCCCGGTCGGCCCGCAGGTCCACCCGTCCCCCGTCACGGCACCCCAGGCAGCGCCAGGCGGCAAGGGCCACCCCTTCCGCCTGTCGGGCCGCATCGTCCTGCACCAACCGGTAGTTGACGCGCTCCTCGTAATGCTCCTTGTTGAGGAAGGTGTAGCCCTCGGGATCCGATTCCGGGCCCAGCAGGATCTCCATCGCTCCGACGGAGCGGGCACCCGCGCCGGTCCCCACCACGCCGACCGTGAATTCCCTGCCGGGGAGAAAGCGCTCGACCAAGACGGCCTGCCTGAACTGGGCGAGCAGACGCCGGCACGCCGGCGCGAGCTGCCCCAAGTCCTCGATGCGCGAGCCCGCGCTCACGCCCTTCCCTGTCCCCTCCGCCACCGGTTTCACGAACAGCGGGGGCGGCAGAGCGACCGCCCCGATGTCCTCGTCGGTCTCTACGACGTGAAAGTCGGGGGTGGGCACACCGCAGTCTCGCACCACCCGTTTGGCCATGCCCTTGTGCAGGGCGAGACACAGGACCAAGGGGTCGGAAAACGTGTACGGGATGTCGTACGCTTCCAGCAGCGCCGGAACCTGCGCCTCGCGCCCCATCCCGGCAAGCCCCTCGGCGACGTTGAAGACTAGCTCCCACCGCTCACCTGCCACCAGCCTCGCGGCGAGTTGACCGATGCCGCCGATGCGCTCGGGGATGTAACCCAGGGAAGCTAGCGCTTGCTCGATGCCTTCGATGGTCTCGGGGGCGTCGAACTCGGCTGTCTGCTCGGGCGTAAACCCCTGGGCCAGGTATGCCTCTCGCAGATCGTAAGTGATCCCCACCCTCACGGCTGCGGTCCAGCGCACGTCGAGAACGCATCGGGCGATCCCAGCCGTCCGCCGGGGTCGGGATAGCGGTACTGCTGGCCCTCGTAGTTCACCAACAGCAGGTCGTCCCCGTCGCGCCCCGCGATGTACTCGGGGATGAGCGGGATCTTCCCCCCACCACCCGGCGCATCGATGACGTAGGTAGGCACCGCGTAGCCCGTCGTGTGGCCCCGCAGGCCTCGGATGATCTCCAGGCCCTTCTCCACCGGCGTGCGGAAGTGGGCGGATCCCGAGATGGGGTCACACTGGTACAGATAGTAAGGCTTCACTCGGGCCCTGAGCAGCCCGTGCATGAGGCGGCGCATGAGCGCGACATCATCGTTGATACCTGCCAGCAGCACGGTCTGGCTGCCGAGCGGGATACCTGCGTCCGCCAGCCTCCCGCAGGCCTGCTCCGCCTCGGGCGTCAACTCATCCGGGTGCATGACATGGACGCTCATCCACAGCGGATGATAGCGTCGCAAGATGCGGCACAGGGCCGGGGTGATGCGTTGGGGTAGCACGAGGGGCACCTTGGTGCCGATACGCAAGAACTCCACGTGCTTGATGGCGCGGAGGCGGCTCAGCAGCCACTCGATGCGGTCATCCGGTAGTGTGAGGGGATCGCCGCCCGACAGCAGCACGTCACGCACCGTGGGCGTGGCCTCGATATAGGCCAGGGCCGCCTCCCACTGGCGGAGGTTGAGGTGATACTCCCCCCCACCGCCGACCAGGCGAGAGCGGGTACAGTACCGGCAGTAGGTGGCGCAAGACCCGGTCACGAGGAACAAGACCCGGTCGGGATAACGGTGGACGAGCCCAGGGACCGGGCTGTGGCGATCCTCTCCAAGGGGATCTTCTGCTTCCCCGGGCGAGCGCAGATATTCACCGTTCACGGTCACCACGGAGCGCCGCAACGCCTGCTGCGGATCCTCGGCATCCAGTAAGCTCGCGTAGTAGGGAGTGATCCCCAGGGGCAGCGGCCCCTTGTGCCGCTCGATGGCGCTGCGCTCGTCCTCCGAGACCTGAATGAGCAGTGCCAGACCTCGCAAGTCCTTGATACGGCGTCGCAACTGCCAGCGCCAATCGTTCCACTCGCGTAGCAATGCCTCCGGGTAGTAGCGCCGGCGGAAGCTCTGGGAGCGGGGACTGATGACTAGGCGGGGGACGGAAGGGCGGGGGCGAGGCTGAGACGCTGCTGGGCGGGTTCCGGCGAGCACGGGGAGATCCCGGGGCCGCCAGCGTACCGCGCTGACGGATTCGCCGGGAGGTTCGGATTCCTCGCTGATCAGAGTAGCGTTGTCCATGGCGGGAGTACCTGTGGGTCAAGCGAACATCACGCCGGCCACGACGCGAAGCGTCTTGCGGCCAGAGTAGCGCCCGGACGCCGAATGGCGTACCCGACTCGTGGCCTCGACAAGCACAGGCCATGCCAACGAGCTAACTCACTAATTCAACATAATTTTTGTGCTGCAATCCCCGGTATGGTCGGAACTAGTAGTTCCGAGTCGGGCAGCGACGACCGTCACGCGAGGGGATGCTGACGAGGCATGGAACGGTTATTGTCCATTAAAACAACATGTTATGAACTTCGGAACTTCGAGTTCTGGCCTGCCAAGACCCAGAACTCGCGGTTCCTATGTCGCGACCGCGGAGGAGCGAGACTTGAACTCCTCCTTGCGTAGACCGTACTTGCTCATCAGCTTGTGAAGCTGTCTGGGAGTGATACCGGCCGCGTGTGCAGTGCGGTCGATGCGCCCCTGATGCGCCGCCAGCAACTCCTTCAGATAGCGCCGCTCCAGGCTTTCGGTCCCGCTGCGGCGAACTTCGGCTAGCGTTCGGGTGATGTCGAGCGGGAGGTGGGCCTGGCGTGCACTGTCGGCGAACAGTTCCCCAGGAAAGCTCTCGGGGGTGAGCACCGATGTCGTCTCGAGGATGTACGCTCGTTCCACCAGATTCTCCAGCTCGCGGATATTCCCGGGCCAAGGATAGGCCGCGAACGCGTCCATGACCGCGGGACTGACCGCCAGCATGCGTTTCGAGTGGAACTGGTTGAGTCTCTCCAGAAAGGCGTCGACCAACGGGGGAATGTCCTCCGTGCGCTCCCTCAAAGGCGGTATCTCGATGGGAAACACGTTGAGCCGGTAGTAGAGGTCACTCCGCAGGCTGCCCTCGGCCACCATGCGCCTCAAATCGGCATTGGTCGCCGCGATGATGCGCACGTCGGTAGCAATCACCTCTTCGCCGCCCACGCGTTGCAGCGTGCGCTCCTGAAGCACCTGCAGCAGCTTGATCTGCATCGCCGGCGAGATGGTGCCGATCTCGTCCAGGAACAGGGTCCCGCCGTGTGCGATTTCGAACTTGCCGAGCTTGCGGCGCACCGCACCGGTAAAGGCCCCCTTTTCGTGGCCGAAAAGCTCACTCTCCAGCAGACCCTCGGGGATCGCGCCGCAGTGCACGCTGATGAACTGGTGCTGAGCCCGATCGCTGTGGCGGTGGATGAGCCGGGCAAGCACCCCCTTCCCCGTCCCGGTCTCCCCCGTGAGCAGCACCGTGGTCCGGGTCTTGGCCACGGAACGGATCTTGTTGAACACCTGCTGCATGGCTGGATTGTGGGTGCGGACCAGATCGAGTGAGTCGTACTGCCAAAACGTGTCCCGTAGGTAGTCCAACTCCCATTGCAGGCGCAGCGACTCCTCGATACTCTCTTTGACGTAGCGAACCTCGTCCGGATTGACGGGATAGGTGAGGTAGTTGCTCGCCCCTGCCTTCACCGCCTTGACCCCTTCGCGCACGCGGTCCTGGGAAGTCAACACCACCACCTCCGCCCCGGGAAAGTTTTGCCACAGCCCCTGCAGGGCGGTTCGATAGTCCCGCTGACCGTTGCCAGAGCCGCTGCCCGGCAACAGGTCGAGGTCGATGAAGACGAACTCATAGCGTCGCCCCGCCGCGGAGCCGACACCAGACTCGGGGGCGGCGACGACGTCCACGCGGTATTCGGAGCGGAAGGAGTCGCAGATGCCCGCGTGTTCAGCGGCATTGTCCGAAACGACCAGGATGGATTCTCACGCCCTCCCCCCGAGCACATCCGAGCAGCTTTGGGCGGGCGGGCCCGCGACAGGCGCCGAGCCTGATGCTCGCGGGCTCATGTCCTCGACTCCTGCGTCCTTGGCGGTCGCAGGTAGCTGACGCTCCAGCAAATGCACCTGCTCGCGCAATTCCTCCACCTCCAACTCCTTCTCCGTCAGAAGCTCTCGCAGGTTGCGCAGCCGCTTCCGCGGGTCGCGGTAAAGCATACGCTGCACCGCGTCCAAGAGCACCAGGGCCCGGAAAGTCCGGGTAAGGACTCCCCGCAGGCGAAAGACGCGGGTAACGCTGGACAGCCTGGCCACCCGCAGCAGGCGCAAGCTGCGCAGGAAGGCAATGAGCGGCAGCAGGATAATGGCCAGATCCAGCCAGTGCTGCTTGCAGTAACGCAGCTTGTGCTCGGCCACCGAGACCATGACGATGAACTCTCCAGCGAAGGCAACCCAGATGAGGCCGGTGCCCAAATCCAGTGCCGCCGCCAAGGTGGGCGACTCGGCGACGCGATCCTTTAGCGCGAAGTCCGCTGCGAGCACCGGCAGGATGAGCAGGGCAATGATGATCATGGGCACGCTGAAGGCACGCTCCAGACGCCGGTGCAGGTCTCGGTCTACCGTCTGCCAGCCCAGCCGCGGAAGCCAGACCCGGCCGGGGTCGCTCCAGCGCCGCGCCGCGAGCCGCAGCGGCGGCAGCAGGCAGATCACCAGCGCCCGTGCGTGGTCCCGCGCAGAGCGTCGGCCGAGCAGCCAGCTCTGGACAGCGCATTCCAGCAGGAAGGGAATCCACAGGACTAGATAGAGCCACAGGAACGCCCGGATCTCCCGATCGTTCAGGTCGGGGCTCTGAAAGCGCTGGATCGCGGCCGCTGTCACTAACAGAAACGACAGGGAGAGGACGAACATGGGCACCGTCAGGCGCTCCTCGAGTGCCTGCTGCATGCGGCTTCGGCTGTCCCCTACCGACTCAGGTCGGGGATTCATGGAACGCTCAGCCGGCGCGTTCGCGCAGGTATGCATCCTTGAGCCGCACATAGTGTCCGGCGGAGTATTCCAGGAAGCGCAGCTCCTCGTCGCGCAGCGGCCGGACCCTGCGCGCCGGGCTCCCCAACCACAGGTAGCCCCCTTCCAACTCCTTGCCCAACGTCACCAGACTACCCGCCCCCACCACGACGTGTGGCTGGAGCACCGCACCGTCCAGGACCACCGAGCCCATGCCCACCAGAGAGAAGTCCCCTACCGTGCAGGCGTGCAGCACCACCCGGTGACCGACGGTGACGTGATCTCCGACGCGCAGCGGGTGGCCCCCGGGATCGAACGCCGAGTCGTGCGTCACATGCAGCACGCATCCATCCTGGATGTTGGTGCCGCGGCCGATGTCGATGGCGTTGACGTCGCCGCGTACCACGCTCATGGGCCAGATCGAGCTGTCATCCCCCACGGTAACGCGGCCGACGACCAATGCTGTGTCGTCCACATAGGCCGATGGCGCGACTTGAGGCCGGTGTCCCTGGTAGTGGCGCAGAGCCATCAGCGCAGCGTCACCAGCTCTTCGGCCAGGGTGGGGTGGATGGCTACGGTGTTGTCTAATTGTGGCTTGGTAGCTCCGATCTGGACGGCTACCGCGAAGCCTTGCAGCAGCTCGTCGGCCCCGGGACCGATGACGTGGCATCCGACAACCTTTTCCTGGACGCCGACCGTCACCAGCTTCACGGCGGCATTGACCCTGCGCCGACCGATAGCGTGATAGAGCGGCACGAAGTTGCTCTGGTATACCTTGACCGCAGCCCCGTGTTGCTCGCGAGCCTCCCCCTCCGTCAGACCCACGGTCCCGAGCGGGGGATGCCCGAATACCACCGAAGGAATGTTACTGTAGTCCAGCTTGCAATCCGGTTCTCCCCCGAACAGGCGCCTTGCCAAGCGCCTGCCCGCGGCGATGGCCACCGGTGTCAGCGGCGCCCTGCCTGTCACGTCCCCAATGGCGTAAATGCCGGGCACGTTGGTATTCTGGTACTCGTCCGTCACGATCGCCCCGTGTTCCGCCGTCTCTACGCCGGCCGCCTGCTGATTCAGGTCCCTCGTGTTCGGGACGCGCCCCGTCGCCCAGAGCAGCACGTCGAAGCTGGAGAGGTAGTGCCCCCCGCTGTGGCACAGCGCTACTGTTCCGTCGCTTTGGCGCTCGACGTACCCGAGCGGCTGGTTGAATAAGATATCGATGCCATTCGCGCGTAGCTCGTCCATCATGCTCTCGCGCAGCATGACGTCAAAGTTGGTGAGGAAGTCCTCCTCACCACGCAACACCATCAGCACTTCGCTCCCCAGGGCCTTCAGCACTCCGGCCAGCTCCACGGCGATGTATCCACCGCCGACCACTGCGACCCGCCGCGGCCGTTGATCCAGCTCGAAGAACCCGTCGGAGGTGATGCCCAGCTCGGCCCCCGGAATGTCCGGCACCACGGGGCGACTGCCCGTCGCGATCACGATATGCTCTGCCGAGTAGCGCTCGCCGCTCACCTCCACCGTGCGCCCATCGGTGAATCGCGCGACACCTGCCGCGTGTTCCACTCCGCAGTCGGCCAGGTAGTTCCGATAGCGATCGTTCAGGGTGTGCAGGTAGTTGTCGCGCGCGCCCTTGAGCGCCCCCCAGTCGTGGGTTTCCACAGTCAGGTGGAAGGCATAGTCCCGTGCATCCTGCAGGGCGTCGGCGATGTGGGCCGCGTACCACATGATCTTCTTCGGGACGCAGCCCCGGTTCACACAGGTCCCGCCCAGGCGTCCAGCCTCGATGAGTAACGTGGCGGCGCCGAAGTGGGCGGCCCGCTCGGCCACCGAGAGACCCCCGCTGCCGCCCCCGATGGCGATGAGATCAAAGTGCCTTCCCATGCTTTAGTCCGCCTGCTCGCCAACCGGCTCGAACACCCCACGCCGACTGCGTCCGGAGCCTTGGCGCCGTGGTGCGCGCGAGGTTTTGGCGCTAGTATAACGCACTGCCTTCGCGCCTTCCCAAGGGTACAGATGTCCAATCCATTGCTCGATCTGAGCGACCTCCCGCGTTTCTCGATCATCGGGCCGGAGCACGTGGAGCCAGCGGTGGACCGGGTACTGGCCGACAACCGAGACCGCCTGAAGGGGTTGCTGGCCGAAGAGCGCCCCCACACCTGGGGCAGCCTGGTGGAGCCGCTGGAGGAGATCCAGGATCGCCTCAACCGCGTATGGTCGCCGGTTCGCCATCTGAACTCCGTGGCAAACTCGGCGCCTCTGCGCGCCGCATACAACGCCTGCCTTCCCAAGCTCACGGACTATGCCGCGGAGCTTGGCCAGAACGAGGCTCTGTTCAGCGCATTTGTAGGGCTGAAAGGCGGGCAGGAGTACGCACGCCTCGATGCTGGACAGCGTCGCGTCGTGGACAACGCCTTGCGGGACTTCCACTTGGCCGGAGTAGACCTATCGCCGGCAGCCAAGGAGCGCTATCGGGAGATCCAGCAGGAGTTGGCTCGCCTCACCAGCCGATTTCAGGACAACGTGCTGGACGCCACCCAGGGATGGAGCAAGCACGTCATGGACGAGCGCGATCTCGGCGGGTTACCTGAATCGGCGCGGGATCTGGCCCGCCAGGCGGCCGAAGACAAAGGCCTGGAGGGCTGGCTGTTCACTCTCGAGTTCCCCTCCTATATCGCGGTCATGACCTACGCGGATCGCAGAGAGCTGCGACGCGAAATGTACCAGGCGTACGTCACCCGCGCCTCCGACACCGGCCCCAATGCCGGCCGTTGGGACAACAGCACTGTCATGGAGCGCATCTTGTCCCTGAGGCACGCGCTGGCCCGCCTCACAGGGTTCGCGAACTTCGCCGAGCGGTCGCTCGCCACCAAAATGGTCTCGCGGCCCGAGCAGGTGCTGGACTTCCTGCATGACCTCACGGAGCGCTCCCGGCCGCGCGCCCAGCGGGAGCTTGAAGAGGTGCGAGCCTATGCCCGGGCACAGTCAGGTGCCGACGACCTACAGGTCTGGGACGTCCCCTATTACTCCGAAAGACTTCGCCGGGAGCGCTATGCGCTCACGCAGGAGGATCTCAAACCTTACTTCCCCGAGCCCCGCGTCCTCCGGGGGCTGTTCGACTTGGTGGGCGCCCTGTTCGGGCTGCGCGTCCGGCAACGGAGCGGCGTCGAAGTATGGCACCCGGGTGTGCGCTTCTTCGAGATACTCGATTCCAGAGGGGAAGTGCGCGGCCAGTTCTACCTCGACCTGTACGCCCGCGCCAACAAACGCGGGGGTGCCTGGATGGACGACTGCGTGAGCCGCCGGCGCACTGCACACGGCGTGCAAACCCCAGTGGCCCACCTGGTGTGCAACCTCTCGCTCGGAGTGGGCGACAGGCCGGCGCTTTTCACGCACGACGAGGTCATCACTCTGTTCCATGAATTCGGCCACGGGCTGCACCACATGCTCACCCGGGTCGATTACGCCGCCGTCTCGGGCATCAACGGGGTGGCGTGGGACGCCGTGGAGCTGCCCAGCCAGTTCATGGAAAACTGGTGCTGGGAACGCGTGGTCGTGGACCTCGTCTCGGGGCACTACCGCAGCGGCGAGCCATTGCCTCAGGCACTGTTCGAGCGCATGCGCGCAGCGCGCAACTTCCAGTCGGCGATGTTCACGGCACGGCAGCTCGAATTCGCGCTGTTCGATTTCCGGCTGCATTTGGAGTACGACCCGGACCAAGGCCCGCGCATCCAGGAGATCCTCGACGACGTTCGCAACCAAGTCGCCGTGCTGAGGCCACCGCCTTTCAATAGATTCCAGCACAGCTTCTCGCACGTCTTTGCCGGTGGATATGCCGCCGGCTATTACAGTTACAAATGGGCGGAGGTGCTGTCGGCAGATGCCTTTGCCAAGTTCGAAGAGAACGGTCTGCCCGATGCGGCCACGGGGGAGCAGTTCCTACATACGATCCTCGAGCAGGGCGGCTCGCGGGACCCCATGGAGCTATTCGTGGAGTTCCGGGGTCGGCAGCCTTCCATCGAAGCCCTGCTGCGGCACAACGAGATGATCGCGGACACCGAGGTGCGTTAGGGAGACGCTCGGCGTGCGCACCATCGCCACCTGGAACGTCAATTCCCTGCGCGCCCGGCTGGACCACCTTCGGACTTGGCTCGACCAGGCACGCCCCGACATCCTCGCAATTCAGGAGACGAAGCTGCCCGACGCGGAGTTCCCCGCCGATCAGATACGCTCCTTCGGCTACGAGGTTCTCTTCTCGGGACAGAAGGGATACAACGGTGTCGCCATCCTGGGACGGAAGCCCGGCGAGGACCCGGTGACCTCGGTCCCCAATCTCGCGGACGACCAACGCCGCATCCTCGCGGCGACCTACGGCGGCGTACGCGTAATCAACGTCTACGTACCGAACGGCGCGTTCGTCGGCTCCAAGAAGTACGAGTACAAGCTCGCGTGGTTGGAGCACCTCGTGGCGTTCGTGAAGCGGGAGATGCAGCGCCACGTCCAGCTTGCCCTGCTGGGCGACTTCAACATCGCCCCCGAGGATCGCGACGTTTATAACCCGAAGCTATGGGAGGGGCGTGTCCTGTGCAGCGAACCGGAGCGCCGGGCGTTTCGAGCGCTGCTGGACCTGGGGCTCACCGACACCTTCCGGGTGTTCGAGCAGGCGCAGGGCCACTACACTTGGTGGGACTATCGGGGAAGAGCCCTGGAGCGCAATCAGGGACTGCGCATCGACCACCTGCTTGCTACGAACGCTCTGTGCAAGGCATGCTCCGCCTGTCGCGTCGACCGCGCGGCACGTGCGTGGGACAAGCCTTCGGACCATGCGCCCGTGGTGGCCGAGTTCGATATCTAAAACGGGCGGGCATCGCGGGGCCGAGCAAGGACCCAGCACCAAGCGCTTGTGAATACATCCGCCGCGCGACCCGATGTCGCGATAGGGGCGTCGCGTGGTACTCGCTCGCCTTGGCCCTCGGGCCGAGTTCTTAACAAGCTCCCGGCCTGGGCGCTGCGGCCCCTGTCAGTTCACGATCCTCCAGGTGCCCTGCGGCTGGCGGCAGGCCGTGCCGTGGCCTTCCTCGCGGTGACCGCCCACGTGGACGTCCACGCTGTACTGGCGGCAGTAATCGCCGCTCGAAGACTGATACGTGCGAACCGGTACCATGCGCACATCGGCACCGGTCTCGGGGTTGCGCCACGAGGTGGCCTGATCGGTGCGGTTGTTTTCGAGCACCTGTTGCGCTCGCATTTCATCCGTGCGGTCGATGGAGCGGCCCACCTGTTGACCGACCAGCACGCCGCCGACGATTGCGGTCCCGCTCGAGCCGCGACCGACCTCAGCGCCACCCGTGCCGCCCACACCGGCACCGGGACCCGTCCCGGTCTGCTCCTTGGGGCGGGCTTCCGTGCACGCGCCCAGCGGGACGGCCACGGATATCATAACCACCGCTGCAAACAACCTCCTCATCAGCTCCGATCCTCAAAGACCGAACGCGTCGTCGGCCGTTCCGATGGACGGCAGCCGAGTGCATCATCCCGGCACCCTCCTTGCCGTGCCAACCAACTCAGGGATTGTCCGGGTCGCAGGAGCCCTCCATCACCCACACTCCCCGCTCGCATCGCAGCATCTCCAATCCCGAGCACACGAACTCGCCGTGGCGGTGGGGCTTGCCGTTGAAGTAGCAGAGCGGGGTCTCGGTGATCTCCCGCGCGGCCTCTTCCAGCTCCTCGCTCACCTCTTCGACGATGGGAGATGTCTTCAGCTTGGGATCCGGCGCGCCGACCTGGGGAACACGCATTCGTGAGCTCATGGCAGGACCCTCCTAGCGCTTGGACATCTTGTGCGCCACCAGCTTGGCCTCCGGCACGCAACAGTGCAGCGCCGCCGGGAGTCTCCAGGCAGATGCCAGGGATGGGTTTTACGCTCACCCACAGGACGTTGAGCCGTAGGTTGAGGTCGGCATAGACCACGGCGTCGCGATACAGGTCGAACACCCGCTGGATGCGGGTCACGATCTGCTCGACGAGATGGACGGGCTTGTCGCGCAGTCCCGGAATGATCATCATGAAATCGCTGAGGGGCGCCCCATTGTCCCCCCGGGTGGGCACGCGCTTCCATAGCGGCTCCGCGGGCACCGCGGCGCACGGCCGGGCCAGATCCTGACGCTGCATTCGGGCTCGCGCCTCGGCCACTTTCAATGCACCCATACGCATACGCACTTTGCGTGTTAGGCTTACATCCATGCAGGTCTTTGTCAATGGCGAGGCCCGCGATGTTCCCCAGGGCGCAACCCTGTCCGACCTCGTGCACGCGATGGGACTCGGGGATAGGCGCTTGGCGATAGAGGTCAACTTGGAGATCGTCCCGCGGAGCAGCCACGGGACCCATCGGCTGCGCGAGGGCGATCGCGTAGAGATCGTGCAGGCCATCGGAGGAGGTTAGCCATGCCGATCCCAATGGGTATAATGTCGGCTTAGCCGCAAACAGGATGTACCGATGCTGAGCTCAGCGATACCCGCCACCGCAGACGAGGATGTGCTTGTTGTCGCAGGCAGGACCTATCGCTCTAGGCTGCTGGTGGGTACGGGCAAGTACCGTGATCTCGAGCAGACGCGGCGTGCCGTAGAGGCGAGCGGCGCCGAGATCGTCACCGTCGCGCTGCGTCGCACCAACCTGGGGCAGAATCCCGACGAGCCCAACCTGCTGGAAGTGCTTCCGCCGGACCGTTACACCATACTGCCCAACACCGCAGGTTGTTACACCGTTCAGGACGCGGTGCGTACCGCCCGCCTGGGCCGCGAGATCCTGGGCCACAGCCTGGTCAAGCTGGAGGTGCTGGGGGATGCGAAGACGCTGTTTCCCGATGTGACCGCGACTCTGGAGGCCGCCGAGATTCTGGTGCAGGCGCATTTCCAGGTCATGGTTTATACCAGCGACGACCCCATCATCGCCGGCCGCCTCGCGGAAATCGGCTGCGTGGCCGTGATGCCGCTGGCCGCCCCCATCGGCTCCGGGCTCGGCATACGTAATCCCTACAACATTCGGATCATTGTAGAGCAAGCCAAGGTCCCGATCCTGGTGGACGCGGGAGTGGGGACGGCCTCGGACGCCGCCATCGCCATGGAGTTAGGCTGCGATGGGGTGCTGATGAATACCGCCATTGCGGAGGCCAGGAATCCGGAGCTCATGGGTTCCGCGATGAAGAAGGCGGTGGAGGCAGGGCGCGAGGCGTTCCTGGCGGGCCGCATGCCCCGCAGGCTCTACGCGAGCGCCTCCTCGCCGCTGCAGGGTACCTTTTTCTAACTTCTAATTCGCACCGTGCGGAGCGCGCACCGGCCTGCCTCGCTCACGTTGCCGGTAACGGATTCATCGCGGTATCCAATTCGCAGCTACGTGCGCCGCGAGGGGCGCATGACTCCAGCCCAGCACCGGGCACTGACGGCCTTATGGCCGCAATACGGGCTTGAGCCTCCGGTGGATCTGGACGCCGCCTTCGGCCGCCGCGCCCCCCGCCACCTGGAGATCGGTTTCGGCAACGGTGACGCCCTCCTGGCCATGGCCGGGGCTCACGCCGAAAACGATTACCTGGGAATCGAAGTGTATCGCCCCGGGATCGGTAGCCTACTCGCCCGCGCCGCTGAGCGCCGCTTAGGCAATCTTCGCGTGCTCCAGGCTGATGCCGTCGGAGCGCTGTCCCACATTATTCCCGACGCTGCCTTGGCGGCGATCTACATCCTCTTCCCCGATCCGTGGCCGAAGAAACGCCACCACAAGCGCCGGCTCATTCAAGCGCCCTTGGCAGCGCTGCTCGCGAGGAAGCTCGCCCTGAGGGGGCGCGTCAGCATCGCCACCGACTGGGCGCCTTATGCAGCGCAGGTGCTAGAAGTGATGGGGGCCAGCTCGAGCTTCACCAACCTGGCGGGTCCGGATCGATTCGCCCAACGGCCCGCAGAGCGTCCGTTGACTCGCTTCGAGCTGCGCGGGCAGCGCCTGGGCCATGTGGTGCATGATCTGATATTCGAACGCTGTGCCCCCGGACCCCGCGAGATCGACGAGTAGTCGCTGACGGGCCGGTGTTCTGCGCGGCAAGAGTCGGGGCTGGTGATTCGGGCTGGTTGCGGGTCCCGCTCCGCCTCGACATCGCTGCCGGATCGTGCACCGCCCCCCGCATCCTCGCGCATCCTCGCCCGCACGGTACCGCGGCCGCGCCGAGTTTCTTTTCATCCTCACCCATCAGGTTAACGCACCCCCGACCGCCGACCGGGTGAAGGAGTTCACGTCCATCGGCTCCCGATGAACCCGCTCTCAGCACTGTTCCCAGGGAAGTCCTCGGAACCGCCAGCCGCCACGGGTGCCGCGATGGTGGTGCTCGTCCAATTCGCCCTCGAAGCCCTCATTGATGTGATAGACATCCTTGATTCCGTCCTTGACCAGGACCTTGCCGGCCTCCAGAGAACGCTTGCCGCTCCGGCACACCAGGATGACGGGCGCACAGCCGTCACCGTGGCACGCCACACCGCCCAGCAGAACCTTGCGTACATCCGTGACGAAATGCGGATTGATCTTCCAGTCCGGTTCGTCGATCCAGGCGATGTGAATCGCCCCGGCCGGATGGCCCACGAATAGGTACTCCATGGTGGAGCGCACGTCTATCAGGAGCGCGCGCGGATTCTCCTGTAGGATCTGGTGAGCCTGCTCCGGGGTCAGTTCCTTCACCTGCTTGTCACTCATCGGCACCGCCTCCATCAGTTCTGTTATGCTGACTCCAGTATAGCGCTCTGCGTTAAGGGTCCCCGGACCGATGCTGCAAGTCCTGCCCCCCAAGAGTCTGCTGCGTGCGGCCGGCCGTGCCATAGGCGACTATGACATGATCCGCGACGGGGACCGCATCCTGCTGGGACTGTCCGGCGGCAAGGACTCCCTCTCTCTGCTGGTCATCCTGCGTCACCTGCAACAGAGGGCGCCAGTGCGGTTCGCGCTGGGAGCGGTCACCGTGGACCCCCTGGTGGCGGGCTTCGATCCCTCCCCCTTGAAGCCGGTCGTGGCCGGCCTGGGTATCCCCTACCATTACCGTCAGCAAGCCATCCTGGAGCAGGCTCAGCGGCACATGGGGAACGATTCGTTCTGTGCTTTCTGCGCCCGCATGAAACGCGGCGTCATGTACCACACGGCTCGCCAGGAAGGCTACAACGTGCTGGCCCTCGCCCAGCACCTCGACGATGTGGCCGAAAGTTTTCTGATGTCGGCCTTCTTTGCCGGCCAGTTGCACACCATGCGGGCGCACTACGTCAACGACGCCGGCGATGTGCGCGTCATCCGCCCGCTGATCTATGTGCGGGAGCGCCAACTGACGGACTTCGCTCGGATCAAATGCCTTCCTGTCATCGGGGACAACTGCCCAGCCTGCTTCCGCGCGCCGACGCAGCGGGAGCACGTCAAGGCACTGCTCGCTGCAGAGGAGCGAAGTAGCCCTCCACTCTTCAACAACCTGCTGTCCGCCATGCGCTCCCTGTTGGGAGAGACCGTGTTGAAGCGCCCAACCGCAATCGGGCCTGCTGCCCCTGTCGCTTCTCAGCCGATGCGCGCCCATGGTCACCGTCGCCACCTTTGACACCCTACCTCAGGCGCATATCGCGCTGGGCCGCCTGCAGGCGGAGGGTATCGCCTGTCGGCTGGTGGACGAGCACATGGGCGACTATGGGATGCCGGCCAGCATCGCCGTGGGGGGCATCAAGCTGCAGGTGAGCGCCGAGGACTTGGCGGAAGCGCTCGCCGTGCTCGCGAGCGACCGGTCCGCAGATATCGCGGACCAAGAGCCGGGCTGACAGGTCCTCCAAGGAGCACTGTGAATGGAGACCTCGAGTGTCCCCGCCGCCGCGTATGCCTCGAGTCGCGCACCCCGCGATTCACGCGGCGACGGGCGGCGGTCCGTGGGCGCCTGCTCATGGGCCACCCGCCCCCCGTGCGCTACGCCGCGGCGGGCGCGCAGACGCGGTTACGGCCGGCTTCCTTGGCGCGGTAGAGAGCGGCGTCGACCGCTGCCAGCAGCCTGTCCACGTCGGTTCCGTCGTGGGGAAAACTCACGACCCCGAAGCTGGCCGTCACCGAGACGCGGCCCCCACTGACAGGAACGTCCAGCCCCTGCAGGCTCTGGCGCAACCGTTCCGCCTCGGTCAGGGCGTCCGCGCGGCCGGTCTCGGGTAGGAGGCAAAGGAACTCCTCGCCGCCCCAGCGGCTGAGCGTGTCCTCCCGGCGGACACCACTCGCCGCCATCTCCGCCACGGTCTGCAGCACCTTGTCGCCGGCCTGGTGACCAAAGCGGTCATTGACGCCCTTGAAGCCATCGAGGTCGAACAAGACGAGGCTGCAAACGCGACCATGGCGTTCGCTGCGCCCCACCTCCGCCTCCAACTTGTGCTGCATCCCCCGGCGGTTGAGCAGGTCGGTCAGCGGATCGCGGCTGGCGAGGTGGTCCAGATATCGGTTGGTGACCGCCAGGCGCCGGGTCAGGTCCTCGGCCAAATAGCGTTGCGCGAATGCACCGACCACGCTGTGGTGGAGCAGTACCGCGTTCGCCGTGAAGGCCGCGCCGAAGAGCGACAACAGCACGCCGACACAGGACTGGAGGACCGAGCCCGCCGAGATCAGTGCCCACACCGTCAGCGCGACGGCGAGCCCGAAGAAGCCCAGGAATGCCGGCAGCACTGCCACGACGACGGGAAGAGCGCAAAGAGAGACGCTACCCACCACGATGACGCTCAGAAGTCGCAGCACCACGTCGCCGGCCGGCACGACCAGCCAAATGACCGAGCCCCATCCGAGCCCCATCGCCGTCGAGAGCACGACCGACAGGAGATACCAGGCCCGCCCCCGGACGGCAGGTGCAGGAAGCCGGCGATACCATCTCACGGCCGTCGCCCAAGCGAGGATCCCCAGGCCGACGGTCGTACCCCAGGAGGCGAGCCGTACCAGGGGGGCACTGTCGCGCAGCAGATAGCCCAGCGCCACCAGCCCCAAGGCGAAGGCCAGTGGGACGCTGTGGGGCTGGCTGAAGAACATGCGGACCTGCTCCGCCCGCACGTGCTGCGCCCTTTCGGGGCTATAGGCTGAGGGGACGTAACCCGAGCGCGAAGGGCTGCGCAGCGCCGGGTCCTTCATCGCCTCCGCCCCACATGCCTGCCCGCATCCACGCGGCGGCTGGCGACGATGAGGCTCATGGCAGGAATAGGGCAAGCAAGTCGTTCAAGTAGCGCAGTCCCCGAGCAGTCGCCCGCACCTGTGCCGCATCCCATTCCAGGAGACCTCTTGCGCGGGCGCATTCCAAGGCCGGCTCGACCGAGATGAGAGCAACTCCGGTGCGCTCGGTGAGCAGACGCGTCGGAAAACCGTCGTCCAGACGCAGGGCGTTCATCATGAACTCCAACACGGCCTCGCGATCCGCGGGGCGTCTCTCGCCTGCCACGCGGACCGGCAGGGGGGCATCACTCAGGTAGGCATGGGGATGCTTGACCTTCCAGCGCCGCCGGATGCCCTCGGACCCGGTGAGCTTGTCGTGTGCGCCCGCCCCTATTCCCAAGTAGTCGCCGAACAGCCAGTAGTTCAAGTTGTGCCGGCAACGATGGCCTGCGCGGGCGTATGCCGAGACTTCGTAACGGCGGTATCCTGCCCTGACCAGCTCGGCGACCGCGCGCTGTTGCATCTGCCAGATGACGTCCTCTTCGGGCAGCTTCGGGGGAAAGCGCGCGAATCGGGTATTGGGCTCGATGGTCAGCTGGTAGTAGGAGAGATGGGGGGGCTCCAGCGCCGCGGCAGTGCGCATGTCCGCGAGGGCCTGAGCCGGGCTCTGGCCGGGCAGCCCGAACATCAGGTCGAGATTGTAGCTTTGGAAGCCGACCTGTTGCGCCGCCTCTGCGGCCGCGATCGCCTCGGCCCGACCATGGACCCGTCCGATGCTTCGGAGCAGATCGTCCTCGAAGCTCTGCACGCCGACGGATAGGCGGTTGACGCCGGCGGCTCGCATCTCGGCCAGCGCGCCGCGTTCGACCGTGCCGGGGTTGGCCTCCACGGTGATCTCCGCCTCCAGAGAGACGGGTAATACGCGCCGCACACCGCAAAGCAGGCGTTCGATCGCCTCGGGGGAGAGCAGGCTAGGCGTGCCGCCACCGACAAAGATCGACTCCACGATACGCCCCTGCGCCAGCGCGACGTCCTGCTCCAAGTCCGCGAGAAGGGCGTCGATATAGGCGTCCTCCGGTAGAGCGCCTTTCACCTCGTGGGAGTTGAAGTCGCAGTATGGGCATTTGCGGACACACCAGGGAATGTGGACGTACAGCGTAAGCGGCGGCAGGATCTGCAAGCGTGGCGCCGCGAAGAGGCTGTGCTGCGTCACCACGGGCCGGCGCGCCTCACTGACGATGGCCCCCCGACTGCGCCCGCCGGCGCACGGGTCCGCGCCCGTCGGGCGTCTCCGTTGTCTTCGAGTTCTGCCGCCCCGGACGCCTGTCCGCATCGCCCCGCCGCCACGGACCGGGAATCGGCTGTCAGAGCTGCTTCACCCCGTGGATCAGCTCGCCGACCATCTTCTGCCCGTCGCCGTACAGCATGCGGGTCTGGTCTGCATAGAACAGCAGGTTCTCGATGCCGGCAAAGCCCTTGCCCGCCCCGCGCTTGATAACGATCACGTTCTTCGCCTTGTCGACGTCCAGGATGGGCATCCCGTAGATGGGGCTGCTGGCATCGCTGCGCGCCGCCGGGTTGACCACGTCGTTTGCCCCGATGACCAGCGCCACGTCGGCCTGGGGGAACTCCGGGTTGATCTCTTCCAGGTCGGAGATCTTGTCGTAAGGCACGTTGGCCTCCGCCAGCAGCACGTTCATGTGCCCGGGCATACGCCCCGCCACCGGATGGATTGCGAACTTGACCGTGACCCCGTGCGCCTCCAGTACCTGAGTCAGCTCCCAAAGCTTGTGCTGAGCCTGCGCCACGGCCATGCCGTATCCGGGCACGATGATGACCTTGTTGGAATAAGCGAGCATGATGGCCGCATCGGTCGCCTCGATGGGCTTCAAGCTCCCCTCGATACCCTCGGGGGTCGCAGTCTCCTTGGCGCCGAAGCCGCTGAAGAGCACGTTCGCGAGGGAGCGGTTCATGGCCTTGGCCATCAACTGCGTGAGCAGCGTACCGGCGGCGCCCACCACGGTGCCCGCAATGATCATGGCGGCGTTGTTGAGGACAAAGCCCTCAAAGCCAACCGCAAGACCGGTGAGCGCGTTGTAAAGCGAGATGATGACGGGCATGTCGGCGCCCCCGATGGGGAGTGTCATGAGCACGCCGAACACCAAAGCCGCGGCGAAGAATACGGCCACGACGGGGAAGCTCGTCCCCCCCGCCACGAAAGCAATGCCGAGCACGAGACACAGGGCGAAGACCACCAGGTTGAACAGATTCTGCCCACTGAACACCAGCGACCTCTTGAGGATGCCCTGGAGCTTGGCGAAGGCGATGAGAGAGCCCGAAAAAGACACTGCTCCAATCAGTCCACCCAGCACGGCAAGCGCCATGGTCATCGTGGGAAGGGCGTGTCCCCCGACCACCTTGATCAGCTCCACCGCCCCGATGGTGCCGGCAGCACCGCCACCCATACCGTTATAGAGAGCCACCATCTGGGGCATGGCGGTCATCGGCACGCGCTTGGCGGCGACCCACGCGATGACTGAGCCGACGAACACCGCGGTGACCATGAGCACGTAGTTCTGCATGCCTGGCCAGGCAAACGTCACCAGGGTCGCGATGAGCATGCCGATTCCGGCCCAGATGATGCCTCCCACGGCCGTCACCGGAGAGCTCATACGCTTGAGCCCCATGATGAACAGGAAAGCGGCCAGGAAGTACGACGCTTGGATCAGGGTGTTCATCTAGCGGCGCTCCTTGCTGCTCTTGAACATCTCGAGCATGCGCTCGGTCACCGCATAGCCGCCCACCGCGTTGCCGGCGCCGAGAAGGACGCCCACGAAGCCGATCACCTGCTCCGAGGTGGTTTCCGCGTGGCCCAGGGCCACCATGGCGCCGACCAGCACGATCCCGTGCACGAAGTTGGAGCCCGACATCAGTGGCGTGTGCAGGATGACCGGCACCCGCGCGATCACCTCGTAGCCGGTGAAGGCGGCAAGCATAAAGATATATAAGGCGATAAACCCTTCGATCATTTGGACGCTCCTTCCACCATCTGTCGCGTCGGCTCGTGCCGTATTTGGCCGTCACGCGTGAGCGTACTGCCCCGGAGGACCTCGTCCTCCCAATCGGGGGCGAACGAGCCGTCCTTGATCATCAGCAACAGCAGGTTGTAGAGGTTCTTCGCATACAGCTCGCTCGCATGCACGCAGAGCATGCTGGGGACGTTGAGCGGCCCATAGACCGTGACTCCGTTGTGAACCAGTTGCTCGCCCGGGCGGGTCAGCTCGCAGTTGCCGCCAAATTCGGCCGCGAGGTCCACGATGACCGCACCCGGCTTCATGCGCTCCACCATGGCGGCAGTGATGATGCGCGGCGCCGGGCGCCCGGGGACGGCCGCCGTGCTGAGGACCACGTCCGCCGCTCCGATGTGCTGCGCCAGCAGTTCCTGCTGTTTCTGCTTCTCCTCATCGGTCAGCTCGCGGGCGTAGCCGCCGGTCCCTTCGGCCTTGACATCGAGCTCCACGAACTTTGCGCCGAGCGACTGGACCTCCTGCTTGGTGGCGGGACGCACGTCGTAGGCTTCGACCATCGCGCCCAGCCGCTTGGCCGTAGCGATGGCCTGCAGGCCCGCAACGCCCGCGCCGATCACCAACACCCGCGCCGGGCGGATGGTTCCCGCAGCCGTGGTGAGCATCGGCAGGAAGCGCCCGGTCAGGCGCGCCGCCATCAGCACAGCCTCGTAGCCAGCCGCCGAGGCCTGGGAGGACAGCGCGTCCATGCCCTGCGCGCGGGAGATGCGGGGCACCAGCTCCATCGCCAGGCTGGTAATCTTCCGGTCTCGCATGCGCGCCACGCGTTCGGGGTAGCGGTACGGAGCCATGAAGCCCACCACCACGGCCCCTTCGCGCATCAAATCGATAGCCCGCTCGTCCGGCGGCTGGACGGTGAGCACCACATCCGCTTCCGGATAGAGGGCCTCTGGGCTCTCCACCACCCGGGCGCCGACAAAGTCCCCGTCTTGGATGAAAGCGCCGGAGCCCGCGCCCTTTTCCACTAGCACCTCGGCACCCAATTTGGTCAGGCGCGCCACCACATCCGGCACGCACGCGACCCGCCGCTCGCCCGGCGCAGTCTCCTTGGGCACAGCTATGCGTATCGGCATCTTTCTATCTCCCAACATGCGGGGCGGTTGTGCGCGAACCTTCCGGACACGAGACAGCGCCGCGTGGAACCGGCAGCGGGCTGCGAGGCGACCCGCGCCCGAAACACCGGACACCTCAGACCGCCGCGTGAAAGAAGATAGCTCGGCGGCAAGAGCAGAAAGGCGGCGGCACGCCGCCGTCGGAAAAGTGGAATGGCCCGCCCACGCCCGAGCGGCCCCGTCCGTTCGGAGGGGTGGAAGTTCTTCGACCGCCCCTAGAGCGACAAAGGCCGACGCCCTCATCGCCCCGCCCATCCCGTCCCGCAGCAGAGCCGCGCGCCGACAGGGCTTCGACGCGCCACTTTATATCACCCTGGGGGCGCAGCCAGCAACCTCGGGCCGAGGCAGCTTCGGTGCGTGGCGTCCAGAGGCACCCGCCCGACACCCGTCATGGCCCCCTCCGCGTCCGCAGCGCAGTCCTACACCCTGCTGCCCGGTCGTGAAGCTTCGGAAAAGGACCCGGCGACTGCGACCCACGGCCCCGTGGGCCGCAGCCCCCAATGGCGGAGCACGCCTCGGGTGACGGGGTCTCGCGTTACCGGAACCAGCTCTCGATGGCGATCACACGGCGCGGTGCCGCACGCCGCGGGCCGTATGTGCCCTCACTCTACGTCGAAGCTGAGGGCACACGGCTCAAGCCACACCCTTGACAGTCCTCGTCATCGCATACAGCGAGTGCACGCAATCCTGGGCCAGGGATGCCGAGCCATGCCGCCCGCCCCGGCGGGATTCCCGTTTCCCAGCCGTGATGACGGTCGGGACCAAGAGTTGTGTGTGATGGCATGCGTTTGGGCGTGTCTACGCAGCGCCGGAGCTGCCTGAAGAGCCGTCCCGCCGCCACAGACGATCTGCGCTCCAGGAGCCTCCTCCCGCGACGGCTAGGTAAAGAAACACAAAGCTATATAGCACCGCCGAGTCCCCTCTGTTCAATACCGGCCAGAACCCCTGCGGCGCATGCGCCATGAAGTAGGCTACTGCCATTTCCCCGGACAGCAGGAAAGCTATCGGCCGGGTGAACAGCCCCAGCAGCACGAGCAGCCCACCGAAGAATTCCAGAATCCCGGCCACCCCCATCAGCGACAGTAGAGGATGCGCGCCGTGTGCAGGGGCCGGGAAGCCGAACAGCTTCTGGCCCCCATGCTGCATGAACAGGAACGCCGTGACGATTCGTAACACGCTCAGAAAGCGCGGCGACCACTGCGAATACAACGAGGTCAGATCGCCCATGCCTTACCTCTCAATGTCAGGAAGAATCCTCGGTTCTCAGGCTCGATAACACAGCCCAACGACTGGCACGCGTTAGGTGCAGCCGCGTGGCTAGCTTAGCACGGCCCGGTCCCGCAGAGCGCAGTCGCGAGGCGACGCCCGCCGTGGTGCTGCTGACCGAGCAGGCGAGTTGGGTGCAGCGCATGTAAAAGGCGCACAGCCCCTCGGCGCGTTCTGCCGGCGGCTGTGCGCCCGCATGGACAAGCCGCGGGCCAACTACCGCCACCGCCCACAAGCTCGCCAGCATGGTGTACTTCATGATGACCCGTGGCGATGCCTTCGTCGACCAAGGCCAGCAGCGCTACGAAGAACAGCAGCGCCAGCGCAGCATCGCAGCCCTGAAGCGGCGTGCCGCCGCATTGGGCTTCGAGATCGACCCACTGGGCACGGACTGCATGAGATTCAGCCGCCCTTAGTTCTGTTTCTTGAGAGCGCGGCCCTTCCGCTGTGCAACGGCGTGCCGAGCGCTACGCGGCGTCTCCTTCGGAGCTAGAGGGTGCGAAGGCTGGGGCAGCCTCTGGCATCCCTATCATCTGCATGCTCTCGGGGCGCGACGTTAACACCGCGCGCTGCAACACTTCGCCTTCGCTCTTTGGAATGTTCGCGCATGCGGCGAGGAAGGGAGTTGGCCCCGGTTGGGCCTGTGCGAGGATGCGATACGTCAATGGTCGGCTAGTGAAGCTGGTGAAATCCGGGACGATGACGGAACGTACGCGGCGGCCCAATACCTGCTGAAGCTTCCACAGGAGCGGCGCAAGGATCTGAGCCGGCTCGATGGGCGTGAGGTAAAGGGCCACGCTGTAAATGTCGGCCGACTCGGGGCGGGGTGCGTCCTCTGAACAGCGCTCTGGCGTGGAACCGATGTCGGACGAGACGAGTAGAGTCGCCCCTGACAACAACCACCCTGCGGTAACGCTGCCGGGAAGGCACCCCCCGAGCACAAGCCAGGACCGGGTATACTGCAGAGCTGGTTCAGCCCTGTCCGCGGCCACACCCCCTTCCGTGGGCGCGTGTTGGAGCGTAACTTTGGCCACACCGCAGCTCCGAACGGCGTGCGTCAACCCGCTGGCGGGCCAACTAAGGGGGCCGCGCGTTGGGGTGCAGGCCGGTCACGGCGTCCCGGCTGCACAGCGGGTTCTTGTTCGTTGACGCGGGTGGCCAATTTCTCAATAATGCACCGGTCCGACGACCAGGCATCGTCGGCTTGGCCATTTTGTCGGATAGACAGAGTCGTTTCGAAGCGTGAGACAAAGTGGAACCCTGACTAATTGCTAAGAAAACCGCGAAAGGAGTCCAGACATGAAATTGCGTATGTTATTTGCTGCAACCACGCTGCTCGCAGCGAGCCCACTAATCCTGGCTGCTGAAACCGGCGCTGCTCCATCGGAGAAGAAGGGAGTGGAGCAGGTGCAGCCGGCACCCTCCGCTAACGAGCTATCCCAGAGCGGCCAAGCTGGCGCCGCGGGCCAGGGCGCGATGGGCGGCCCTGGCGGCATGGGCGGCGGCCCCGGCGGTATGGGCGGGTATCCCGGCATGGGCGGCCCCGGCGGCATGGGTGGCTATCCCGGCATGGGTGGCCCTGGCGGCATGGGTGGTCCCGGCGGTATGGGCGGGTATCCCGGCATGGGCGGCCCTGGCGGCATGGGTGGTGGCCCCGGCGGTATGGGCGGGTATCCCGGCATGGGCGGCCCCGGCGGCATGGGTGGCTATCCCGGCATGGGTGGCCCTGGCGGCATGGGCGGTGGCCCCGGCGGTATGGGCGGGTATCCCGGCATGGGTGGTCCGGAGGGAATGGGCGGTGGTCCCGGCATGGGCGGCCCCGGCGGCATGGGCGGTGGAATGTCCGAGCTAGAAGGCCGACTGGAGATGCTCCAGTCGCTCGTCGAGCAGATGGACAAGCGGCTGGACCTGCTGCAGCACCTCATAGCTCCCTCCGAGCACGAGGTTGAAAAGAAGGAGGAGGAGAAGAAATAGCGTTTTCCGCCGGAGCGTTCGAAGCCCGGCGTTGAGGCACGGCACGGTGCGCGCGGGCTGTCCCGCGCGCACCGCTTTGAGGTCATGCAGATCGTTGAAGGCTGGGTCCGGGAGGCCGCGCGCCGGCCGTCGCCCAATCGCGATGCCCGCCCGTTAGGCGCGGTTATCGACCTCCTCGTGGTGCACGGCATCAGTCTCCCGCCCGGGGAGTATGGCGGGCCGTGGATCGACGCCTTGTTCACGAATTCCCTGGATGCGGAAGCTCATCCGTATTTTCGCGGGATCGCGGGTCTTAGGGTTTCGGCTCACACCCTAATTCGGCGCGGCGGCGACATCGTCCAATACGTCCCGTTCCACTTGCGCGCCTGGCACGCGGGGGAATCCTGCTTTGCCGGCAGGCCCGGCTGCAACGACTACAGCATCGGCTTGGAGCTAGAGGGTACCGACCTGGAGCCATACACCGACGGGCAGTACACGCAGCTCGCAGAGCTGGCACGTGCCCTGCGGAGGATCTATCCCGCCATCACACGCGATCGCATCGTAGGCCATAGCGATATCGCACCGGGGCGCAAGACCGACCCTGGCCCGGCCTTCGTGTGGGGCAGGCTGTGGGCGCTGCTGGGCGAGCCGCCGTGACGCTGTTGGCGATCATCCTGGCGCTGGCGGGTCAAGAGTTGCTGGGCGACCTCCATGAGCATCGCAGCTTCGCCGCCTACCAGCGGTGGGTTCAGAATCTGCACAGGCGTTTTCGCTCCTGGCCCTGGGACGGCCCGCTCGGCGTCGGCCTGGCCCTGTTCCTGCCCGCGTTCCTGGTCGCTGTCCTCCACGGACTGTTGGCGAGGCTGTTCCCGCCGCTAGCCATCGTGTTCGACGCCTTTGTCTTGCTATACTGCTTCGGCCCTAGGAGTCTCGTCGATGATCTGCAGCATTTCTCCGAGCTGCGGACGCGCCAGGACGACGACGGTGCCCGACGCCTGGCAACGGAGCTTGGTGGCCTGCCGGGGGAGTCGCACGGTGACACGGCTCAGTCAGTCCTGCGGCAGATCCCGGTACAGGGCAATCGCCGGGTGCTGGCCGTGCTGTTTTGGTTCGGTCTGTTAGGCCCGCTGGTCGGCCCTTTCGCCGTCGTGCTCTATCGGCTGACGGAGCGCGCCTGCGACGCGCTGCAGGTACCAAGCGCCGAGGACGTGGATTTCGCCGGCTCCGCATTGCGCCTCTACGCACTTCTCGATTGGCTGCCGGCGCGCGCCGCGGCGCTGACCTACGCCCTGGCCGGAAACTACCGGGGGGTGCGTACGCGACTTGCCAAGCGACCCGATCTGTGGTCGCGTATCAGCTTGGTCGGAAACGCTGAGCTGTTGGCGGCGGCTGGCGAGGGGGCCCTGGGACAAGGATATCCGGCGGCGCCCGTGAACGCCGGGATGTTCCAGCAGCAAGTCGATGAGGCTTTGGGTTTGGTGCGCCGGACGATGTGGGTATGGGTCGCGCTGGTCGTCACCGCAACCCTGGGCCACTTGCTCGTGTAGGCCGGGGCGCGGCAGTGAGCGAGGTCCACGTCCGGGGCGTGGCGTGACTACCGCCGTTCTCGGGGTGATGACCGCGCTCTGGTCCCTGGGCGCATGGGCCATCGACGTGGTCGACGACCGGGGGCGAAATGTCCACCTGGATCGACCCGCCAGCCGCATCGTCACGCTCGCCCCCCACCTCGCGGAGCTGGTGCACGCCGCTGGAGGCGGGGCTCGCCTGGTCGGAGTCGTCGAGTATTCCGATTTTCCGCCCAGCGCGAGGAAGTTGCCCCGTGTGGGAAATGCGTCGGGCATCGACTTGGAGGGGGTCCTCGCCCTGCGACCCGACCTGGTGGCTGCGTGGAGAAGCGGTAATGATCCCCGTACCGTTCAGCGTCTCGAGCAGTTGGGCCTTACCGTGTATGTCACCGAGCCAGCGGGACCCGAGGATGTTGCACGCCACCTGAGGCAGCTCGGCCGCCTCATGGGGACGGACGTGGTCGCCGAGAAAGCGGCAAGGGACCTTCTGGGGAGCCTGCAGGGGTTGCGCCGACGTTACCAGCACCGCCGCGCAGTCAGCGTGTTCCTGGAGATCGATCACCATCCGTTGATCACCGTTGGCGGAGCACACATCATCAGCGAGCTGATCGCGATTTGCGGCGGCCGCAATGCTTTAGGAACATTGACCGGCGTCGCGCCCGTGGTGGACCCGGAAGCGGTCCTGCGCGCCGATCCGGACATCATCGTTGCTATGGGGCCCGGCGCCAGCGGGTGGCTGAACGAGTGGCGGCGTTGGCCGCAGCTCAGAGCCGTGCACAGCGGGCGGCTGGCAGTCGTCGCGGAGGACTGGGTCGCTCGTCCCGGACCCCGTCTGGTACTGGGTGCCCAGCAGCTGTGTGGGGTGCTTGAGGAAGCGCGCCATGCCCTGAAATGAGTGAGGGCGTTAGGGAGCGCCCCAAGGATGCCTTCGGGCCGCCGGCCAGCTTCGTTCTACCCTGACCGCGCGCACGCTGTCGGAGCGCGCCGACGTGAGTGGCGCTGGGGGGGGCGTGCTCTCCACGGCGGCCCCGCCTTCGTGGCCCTGTCGGCAGTCCCCGAGGCGACTCCGCGTTTGAAACACAGGCGGGCCTCACCCTTCGCGCTCTCTCAGCGGTCGGTGCATGGGTGAGTCGCGTCCAAAGGTGCACCGGCCAAGGCGCATTGACAACGAGAAGAGCGCTGCGGTACAGTTTTGATATGTTTTAGAAACAGTCTAAACGTTTTTTCGGCGTCACCCACCCTATGCAAGAGGAGTGTCCTATGGAACTGAAGGGTAGCAAGACCGAGGGTAGTCTGAGGGCGGCTTTCGGCGGTGAGTCGCAGGCGAATCGGCGTTATCTCTATTTTGCCTCGAAGGCCGACGTTGAAGGGTACAACGACGTGTCTGCGGTGTTCCGTTCTACGGCCGAGGGTGAGACGGGCCATGCGTTCGGGCATCTGGAATACCTGGAGGCCGTCGGCGACCCGGCCACGGATTTGCCCATCGGAGGCACTGCCGAGAACCTCAAGTCGGCCATTGCGGGCGAGACGCACGAGTACACCGATATGTATCCCGGCATGGCGAAGATTGCCCGAGACGAGGGGTTTCACGAGATTGCCGACTGGTTCGAGACGCTCGCCAAAGCCGAGCGCTCCCACGCCAACCGCTTCCAGAAGGCCCTGGACAACCTCGGGTCCTAACCGCGCGACTGCAAGCAGGGGCGGGGGGAGCCTCCCCCTCGCCCTTTTTCGTCGCCCAACGCCACAGGATCGCCCATGAGCACGCCCGCTGACAGCCGCCGTGAGGGGAGCTTGGAGGCGCCCCGGCGCTCACCGCTCGACTGGAAGAGCCCCGAGTTCTATGACGAGGCACGCCTGTTCGACGAGATGAGCCGTGTATTCGAGATCTGCCACGGCTGCCGTCGCTGCTTCAGCCTCTGCAACGCATTTCCGACGTTGTTCGACGCAATCGACGATTCGCCTGCCATGGAGCTGGAAGGCGTCGAGCGGCAGGTTTACTGGCGCGTGGTGGACAACTGCTACCTCTGCGACATGTGCTTCATGACCAAGTGTCCCTACGTACCGCCACATCCGTGGAACGTGGACTTCCCCAAGCTGATGCTGCGCGGGAAAGCGATCAGGTTCAAGAGTGGGGCCGTGCCCGGGCGTGACCGAGTCATCAGCAGCACCAATGTCGTGGGCAAGCTGGCCACCATTCCGGTAGTCGCTCAGGCGGTCAACGCCGTACAGAAGAGTCGGAGCGCCCGCAAGCTGATCGAGCGAACCGTGGGTATTCACGCCGATGCCTGGCTGCCCCCCTACCGCAGCGATATCTTGAGGCGGCGGGTTCGCGGGCGGCAGTCTCCGGCTCTTGAGCCGCGTCCAGGCACCGCCACCCGGGGTCGGGTAGTCCTGTTCCCCACCTGTTACGGAAACTACAACGAGCCGCAACTGGGTGAGGACCTGATGGCCGTTATGGAGCACAACGGCGTTCCGGTGGACCTGACGCAGAGGCAGGCATGCTGCGGCATGCCCAAGCTGGAGATCGGCGATCTCGACACCGTTGCGCGCTTAAAGCGGGACAGCGTCCCCGAGCTGGCGCGCTGGGTGGACCAAGGCTTCGACATCCTCGCCCCTGTTCCGTCATGCGTGCTGATGTTCAAGCAGGAGTTCCCGCTGCTGTTCCCCGACGACCCGGAGGTCGGCAGGGTATCCCGCGCCACCTTCGACCCCTTCGAGTACCTGATGCTACGCCATCGGGACGGCCTGCTTAAGACCGATTTCAAATACCCGCTGGGCAAGGTTCTCTATCACGCGGCCTGTCACCTACGGGTCCAGAATGTTGGCCTCAAGACCCGCGAGATCCTCGCTCTCATCCCGGACACCCAGGTGGAGGTCGTGGAGCGTTGCTCAGGGCACGACGGGACCTATGCTGTAAAACGCGAGTTCCACGACTTCGCCATGAAGATCGGGCGGCCGGTGTTCGACCGAGTGGCGAAGAGCCAGCCGGACCACTACACCAGCGACTGCCCCATCGCTGGCCACCAGATCGAGAATGGCCTAGACGACGGCAGCCGTCCCACTCATCCGCTCACCCTGTTGCGCATGGCTTACGGACTTTGACGGGGCCGCCCCGGCCCGGCCGTGGCACAACGCTCAGCCAGAGACGCTATGGAGATTGCCATGCACAGACTGACCCGCGCAGACTTATACAGTCTGGAGGCTTACGAGGAGGCGCGCACCGATTTCCGTGCCCGCGTGATGGCTCACAAGAGGGATCGCAAGCTTGCGTTGGGACCACACATGACGTTGTACTTCGAGGACCGCCTGACCATGCAGTACCAAGTACAGGAGATGCTTCGCGCTGAGCGCATCTTCAAGGCAAGCGAGGTCGAGGAGGAGCTGGCGGCGTACAATCCGCTCGTCCCGGACGGGAGCAACTGGAAGGCCACGATGATGATCGAGTATGAAGACGTCGCGGAGCGCAAGCGCGCACTCGGCGAGCTGATTGGCGTCGAAGACCGGGTGTGGGTGCGGGTGGACGGGCTTGCACCGGTGTTCGCGGTAGCGGACGAAGATTTGGACCGGGAGACCGAGGAGAAGACCTCGGCGGTCCATTTCCTGCGTTTCGAGCTGACGCCGGAGATGGTCGCTATGGTCAAGGAAGGGGCTCCCGTCAGTGCTGGGGTCGACCACCCGCGCTACACACTCGTGCTCGACCCTGTGCCGTACGAGGTGCGGTTGTCCTTGACGAACGACCTGGACTGATCGTGACCCTGTGATCGTTCTTGGACTCCCACCTCGCACGCTTGGCCGAGCACGTCGGCACAGTCCTCAAGCAGCGCGGTCTCACGCTCGCCGTCGCCGAGTCTTGCACCGGCGGGGGGCTTGCACAGACGATCACGGCAGTTTCCGGCAGCTCCGAGTGGTTCGATCGTGGCTTCGTAACCTACAGCAACGACGCCAAGCGGGAGATGCTCGGGGTTCGCCGCGACACCCTGGAGGCCCATGGGGCGGTCAGTGAGCAGACGGTCCACGAGATGGCCGAGGGGGCGCTGGGTAACAGTCATGCCCAGTTGAGCATCGCCGTGAGTGGTGTCGCTGGACCGAGCGGCGGCACCCCCGAAAAGCCCGTGGGCACGGTCTGGCTCGCATGGGCCACGGAGCAAGGAGTGAGCACGCGGCTGGCGCATTTCCCCGGCGATCGCGAAGAAGTGAGGCGCCAAGCCGTGGCAGCGGCCCTGCAGGGGGTGCTGGACATCCTTGGCCAGTGACTGGCGGCGGCTCTTCCTGGCGCTGTGGCCGGATGGCGCGGTACGCAGCCGGCTGGAGTCAATTCCCGCGGGCATCGCTGCCTCGGGCCGCCGGATTTCCGGCCGCAACTTGCATCTCACCCTGGCCTTTCTCGGCAGTCTGGATCCGGCGGCCCAGCGGTTTGTCGAGGAGGCGGCGCAGACGGTCCGGGCGCGCCCCTTCACACTGGTCTTGGACGAGGTGGGGTGGTTTCGCCGCCCCCGGGTCCTGTGGGTAGGGGCGTCGCAGATCCCGGCGCAGTTGGAAGACTTGGTGGAGCAGCTCAGCGAGCGGCTCACACCCTGCGGTTACGCCCCCGATTCCCGGCCGTTCCAGGCCCACGTTACGCTGGCACGCAAGGTGGATCGGGGTCCGCTCAGACGCGAGGCGATCGCGCCCATCGAATGGCATGTCGATGGCTTCGCGCTCGTGGAGTCCGTCATGCTACCGGCCGGTGCCGACTATCGGCGGCTCAGGGTCTGGTCGGCGGCCTGAGGCAAGCCGGCTAGGCTCGCTTGCAACGATTGTGGGATAATGACCCCCGTTGTCGTGGGCGGAGCAAGCGGGTCTCTATTAAGGGGGGGAACGGATGATGGAAGATAACAAGAGCAAGGCATTGACCGCCGCCCTGAGCCAGATCGAAAGGAGCTTCGGAAAAGGGGCGGTCATGCGTATGGGTGACGCCGGGGTGGCTCGGGACGTGGATGTCATTTCGACGGGCTCCCTGGGGCTGGATATCGCGCTGGGAGTTGGCGGTCTGCCGCGCGGACGTGTGGTGGAGATTTACGGGCCAGAATCCTCGGGCAAGACGACACTCACTCTGCACGTGATCGCGGAGGCCCAGCGACAGGGCGGAACGGCGGCATTCATCGATGCCGAGCACGCGCTCGACCCGACGTACGCCCAGAAACTGGGGGTCAACGTGGACGATCTGCTCGTGTCGCAGCCGGACACCGGCGAGCAGGCGCTGGAGATCGCGGACATGTTGGTGCGCTCGGGTGCCGTGGACGTCGTGGTCATCGACTCGGTGGCCGCCCTGACGCCGAAGGCCGAGATCGAGGGCGAGATGGGCGACTCCCACATGGGTCTCCAGGCGCGTCTCATGTCCCAGGCGCTACGCAAGCTTACGGCGAACATCAAGCGGTCCAATACGCTGGTGATCTTCATCAACCAGATTCGCATGAAGATCGGCGTCATGTTCGGGAACCCCGAAACGACCACCGGCGGTAATGCACTGAAGTTCTATGCCTCCGTGCGCCTGGACATCCGCCGTACCGGGGCCATCAAGAAGGGCGATGAAGTCATCGGGAGCGAGACGCGGGTCAAGGTGGTGAAGAACAAGCTTGCCCCGCCCTTCAAGCAGGCGGAGTTCGAGATCCTCTACCGGGAGGGAATCTCGCGCCAGGGAGAGATCGTCGATCTGGGCGTGCAGCACGGTGTCCTGGAAAAGGCTGGGGCGTGGTACAGCTATCGCGGTAACCGCATCGGTCAGGGCAAGGAGAACGCGCGCGATTTCTTGCGCGAAAACCCCGACGTGGCCCGCGAGATCGAGGAGCAACTGCGCGCTAGCCTATTGCCTGCCAAGCACGCCGAGTCTCAGGCCGCGGAGGTCGAGTCCTGAGGACCACGGCCGAGTCCCCCGGCAACGTCGAGCGCGTCGCCCTGGGCCTGTTGGCGCGTCGCGAGCATTCACGGGAAGAGTTGGTGCGTAAGCTTTGCCGCAAGGGCTTCGACCCAGAGGCGGCGAGGCATGTAGTGGACGGTCTGGCCCAGCAGGGTTGGGTAAGCGACAGCCGTTTCGCCGAGGAGTTTGTCCGCGACCGTCTGTCGCGAGGTTTCGGGCCCCTGCGTATCCGGGCGGAACTCAAGGAGCGCGGTGTGAGCGAGGACTTGGCCGCGTCCTGGCTCGAAGAGGATGCGGTGGACTGGTATGCGCAGGCGGAGCGCACTCGATGCAAGCGTTTCGGCACCGAGTTGCCGGCGGGGTTGCGCGAGCGCGCCCGACAGGCCAGGTTCCTGCAGTATCGAGGCTTCTCCTCGGAGCAGATTCGGGCGGTGCTGGCGGGCGGTGATTGACTCGAGGTATGCGCGGGACCACCACCAAGGAGCTGCGTAGAAGATTTCTGGAGTATTTCCAGGAGCGTGGGCACACCATCGTGCCCAGTAGTCCGCTCGTGCCGGCGAATGACCCGACGCTGCTGTTCACCAACGCGGGCATGGTTCAATTCAAGGACGTCTTCCTGGGGCGGGAGAGCCGCGGATACACGCGTGCTGCGAGCTGCCAGCGCTGTGTGCGCGCCGGCGGCAAGCACAACGACTTGGAGAACGTGGGTTATACGGCACGGCACCACACCTTCTTCGAGATGCTGGGCAACTTTAGCTTCGGCGACTATTTCAAGCGCGAGGCCATCGGCTACGCCTGGGAGTTCCTGACTGGAGTGCTGGGCCTGCCTTCCGACCGCCTCTGGGTCACTGTCTACGAAGACGATGACGAGGCGTCGGATATCTGGCTGAAAGAGTTGCGCGTCGATCCGGCTCGCTTCGCCCGCTGCGGCGCTGACGACAACTTCTGGTCCATGGGGGAAACCGGCCCTTGCGGTCCGTGTACGGAGATTTTTTACGACCACGGCCCGGAAGTGCCGGGCGGCCCGCCGGGTAGCCCTGAGGCGGACGGCGACCGCTACGTGGAGATCTGGAACCTGGTGTTCATGCAGTATGACCGGGGCCCCGACGGGCGCATGACACTCCTGCCCAGGCCCTCCGTCGATACCGGCATGGGGTTGGAGCGTCTCGCGGCGGTGCTGCAAGGCGTGCACAGCAACTATCGCATCGATGTGTTCCGCGACTTGATGCGGGCAGCCGCGGAACAGGCCGATGTCGCGGAGCGGGACAGCCCATCCTTGCGCGTCATCGCCGATCATATCCGGGCGAGCGCCTTCCTCATCGTCGACGGCGTGCTCCCCGCCAACGAGGGTCGCGGCTACGTGCTCAGGCGCATCATCCGGCGTGCCGCGCGGCATGGAGCCCATCTGGGTCTCAAAGAGCCGTTCTTCTATCGTCTTGTGGAACCTCTCTGTGGCCAGATGGCGGACGCCTATCCCGAGTTGGGAGCTGAACGGGGGCGCGTAGAACAGGCACTGAAGCGCGAGGAAGAGCGCTTCGCGGAGACCCTGGAGCAGGGGCTGCGCATCCTGGACGAGAAGACGGCCGCCCTGACTTCCCCGGTCATCCCCGGAGAATTGGTGTTCCTGCTGTACGACACCTATGGGTTCCCCACAGACCTCACACTGGACATCGCCCGCGAGCGTCGGCTGCAGGTGGACATGGCCGGCTTCGAGCGCGAGATGGAAAAGCAGCGGGAGCGGGCTCGGGCAGCCAGCCAGTTTGCGGCAGACTATGCAGAGCGACTCGAGATTGCAGCGCGCACCGAGTTTACGGGTTACGAGCACGTGGTAGGAGAGAGCAGTGTCGTCGCCCTCATGGTGGACGGGGAGCCGAGGGAGCGGATGGAGGCGGGGCAGGAAGGGGCGGTGGTGCTGGAGCGCACGCCATTCTATGCCGAGGCAGGGGGCCAGGTGGGCGACCGAGGAGTGCTGAGAAACGCCTCGACGTTGTTCGAGGTGCAGGATACGCGCAAGCTGGGATCGGTGCACGCACACCTGGGGAACCTGCGTCTCGGGGCCCTGCGGGTCGGCGACCGCCTACGCGCGCTCGTGGACGGGGAAGCACGCGCCGCGACAGCGCGCAACCACTCGGCCACCCACCTCTTGCACTCCGCGCTGCGCCAAAAGTTGGGCGAGCACGTCACACAGAAGGGCTCGCTCGTCGCGCCGGACCGGCTGCGCTTCGACTTCTCGCACACGGCACCCCTGACACGCGCGGAGATCCTCGCGGTGGAACGTTTGGTGAACCACTGGATCGTCTCCAACAGCCCTGTCGAAACGAGCATCATGGCCCTGGAGGAAGCGCTCTCGGCGGGTGCCATGGCCCTGTTCGGCGAGAAGTACGATCAGCGGGTAAGGGTGTTGCGCATGGGCGATTATTCCACCGAGCTCTGCGGCGGCACGCATGTGGCGCGTACCGGCGACATCGGGTTGTTCAAGATCGTGGGCGAGGGGGGGGTCGCCGCCGGCATCCGTCGCATCGAGGCCCTCACCGGAGAAGGGGCAGTCGCCTGGGTCGAAAGCCTCGAAGATCGCGTACAGCGGGCCTCGGAGCGATTGAAAACGGCCCCCGAGCAACTGGAGGAGAGGCTGACCCAGTGGTTGGACGAACGCCGGCAGATGGAGAAGGAGGTGGAGCGGCTCAAGGCGACCCTGGCCAATCGTACCGGAACCGACTTGGTGTCCCAGGCCGAGGAGTTGGCTGGGATCAAGGTGCTGGTGAGCAGCCTGGAAGGAGCCGATCCCAAGGTGCTGCGGGAGACGGCGGATCAGCTCAAGAACAGGCTGGGAAGCGCCGTAGTCGTGCTGGGGGCGGTCCGAGATGGCAAGGTGATGCTGGTGGCCGGAGTGACTTCCGACCTTACACCGCGGGTGAAGGCCGGCGAGCTGGTGGACTGGCTTTCTCGCAAGGTTGGAGGGAAGGGCGGTGGCCGCCCCGACATGGCGCAGGGCGGTGGCACAGACCCGGCTCGGCTGCCGCAGGCGTTGCAGGAAGTGGCCGGATGGCTCAGGGAGAGGCTCTAAGCTCCGTCCCTGCCGCGTCCCGGGCGGGAGCGAGGGCCCGATGGCGCTGATCGTGCAGAAGTACGGGGGGACCTCCGTCGGCAGTATCGAACGCGTCGAGCGCGTCGCGGATCGGGTCATTCGCTGGCGCAGCAAGGGCAACGATTTGGTGGTCGTCGTGTCGGCCATGAGCGGCGAGACCAACCGCCTGCTGGCCCTGGCCAAGCAAATCGATGCGCGGCCCAATCCGCGAGAGCTGGACGTGTTGCTCGCCACCGGCGAGCAGGTGACAATCGCACTGCTCGCCATCGCCGTGGGAAAACGTGGGTGCCCAGCGCGTTCATACACCGGCGGTCAAGTACATATTCGGACCGATAACGCTCACACCAAGGCGCGTATCACCGACATCGACTCGGCGCGAGTGATGAGAGACCTGAGGGATGGGCGCGTCGTGATCGTGGCGGGATTCCAGGGAGTGGACGACGAGGGGAATATCACCACGCTCGGCCGAGGCGGTTCCGACACCACCGCCGTCGCCTTGGCGGCAGCCCTCGGGGCCGACGAGTGCCAGATCTATACCGATGTGGACGGGGTCTATACCACCGACCCGCGTGTGGTGCCGGCGTCGCGGCGTTTGGCTTGCCTCACCTATGAGGAGATGCTGGAGATGGCGAGCCTCGGCGCAAAAGTCCTGCAGATCCGCTCGGTGGAGTTCGCCAGCAAGTACAACGTGCCGTTGCGCGTCCTCTCCTCTTTCGACGAGGGCGATGGCACATTGATCACCGCAGAGGAGCCAAGCATGGAGCAGGCGCTGATCTCCGGCATCGCCTTCAACCGTGATGAGGCCAAGCTAACCATCATGGGTGTACCGGACCAGCCCGGAGTGGCCTACCGGATTCTGGGGCCGATTGCCTCCGCGAACATCGAGGTAGACATGATCGTGCAGAACGTCGGTGCGGACGGGACGACTGACTTCACATTCACGGTGCATCGCAACGACTACGAGAAGGCAGTGGACCTGCTGCGTGCCACTGCCGCAGAGATGGGGGCACGGGATGTGTCTGGCGACAACAGGATTGCGAAGATATCCCTGGTGGGCGTGGGTATGCGATCCCACGCGGGGATCGCCAGTGCGATGTTTCACGCGCTGGCGCAAGAGGGCATCAACATCCGTATGATCTCCACCTCGGAGATCAAGATCTCGGTGGTTGTCGACGAGAAGTATCTGGAGCTAGGTGTGCGCACCCTGCACGACGCCTTTCATCTGGAGAAGGAGCCCGAGCGAGAGGTGGGGTTGGTCCCGGCGCACGGGTGAGGCGCGAACAGGCCACGGACGTGGGCCAGGGAGGCGTCTTCGGTCGCGTCCCGGGTTGAACCGGCGCAGCGAACAAGGAGAGCATTGATGCTGATTCTGACCAGGCGCGTGGGTGAGACGTTGATGATCGGCGATGAGGTCAGCGTTACGGTTCTGGGAGTCAAAGGGAACCAGGTCCGCATCGGCGTAAACGCACCCAGGGACGTGACCGTCCACCGTGAGGAGATCTACGAGAGGATCCGCAAGGAGCGGGCCTTGGGGGGGGACGGCGAGCTGGAGATCCCAGAATAGCTCTCCCTTACCGAGCGTACTATAATGCCCAGTCTGCGGTAGAGCAGTGGTCAACCACGGCTCCCGACCAAGCTGGGAGTCCAGCCGGGCGATGCCTGTCACGGTTCGCCAGTGGTTTGCGCGGGCCGCCGCGAGATGTTGATCCCGGGAGAGATGGCCGAGAGGTCGAAGGCGCTCCCCTGCTAAGGGAGTATGGGGTTAAAAGCTCCATCGAGGGTTCGAATCCCTCTCTCTCCGCCAGACGGCGGAGCCTAGGTCGGCAGGCGCCAGTGCCCTGGCGAACCGTCCATCCAAACGCGCCCGTAGCTCAGTTGGATAGAGTACCTGGCTACGAACCAGGGGGTCGGGAGTTCGAATCTCTCCGGGCGCGCCAGTTTTCCAAAGGGTTAGCGATTGTCGGCCGCCAGCCTTGCGCCGTGTTCGTCCTGGAAGGATAGCGCGAAGGCGTCGGAAAACCGGCTCATCAGCTTGAAGATGTTGCCGACCTCGATTGCCTTTTCCCCGCGCAGTGCCGTGTTGCCGACGGGCAGGCTCCGTTCAGATCGCCGATGATCTCCTTGTTGAGGGTGATCCGGCACTCTTCACAGACATGGATCGTGTCCTCGCCGGAGGGCGTGATCGTCTGGTATTCGTGCGAATACTTGCTGAACACGCCCCCGAGGCATAGGTGAGGAGAGTGATCGCGCCGAGGCCGCAGCGCCGTGACGATCTCTTCATGGGTCGGGCCGAGCGTCAGATCGCGCTCGCCCGCGCCCGCGCCTTTGAGCTTGAACAGGATGTCGTCCATCTTGTCCCAGCGGCCCGTCTGCCGCCACGCATCGCCGGGCTGGAGCGCCGGCATCAGAATTTCCTGACTGGCGATCGCGTTCATCTCCTCGCGGATGATCTGCTCGATCTTCATCAGCACCCGCATCAGCGGCAGGAACGAATAAATCCCGGCCATCTGCTGCGGATAAACCCGGCCCGCAGCAGCAGGCGCGCGTTGATGCTGTCTTCCTCGGACGACGTATCGCGGACCGCTTTCGTGCACAGCCCGGACTGGCGCAGGCCCAGCGCGCCGTATTGGTTGCAGGAGGTCATCGTTCTTCAGCCGTTTCTGTTCTCAGGCAATACAACAGGAATCGCAGAAATTCTGCTGCGACGCAAGGCCAAACGATGATGGCTGAGCGACGGCCTTGCGTCCTTTAGCCGGAAAAGTAGTTCACGACATCCATGCCCTGATGGGAATGCCGATGATGTCGATGCCCCCCTCGCGCACGATATAGAAGATGACATGCGAGCCTTGCGCGTAGCTGTGATAGCCCTCCTTGATGTCGGGACGGGGCTTGCCGAGGGCCGGGTGCTCCGCGCGCCAGGAGAACCGCCGGTCCATGGCGCGCAAATACACATCGCGCTGGTCCTTGCCCCAGGTCTCCAGCGTGTAGCGGGCGATGTTGCGCAGATCCTGCATGGCCCGCGGCGTGAGCCGGAACGTCCCGCTCATCCGTCCCGGTCCGGATCCGCGAGAAGGCCCTCGATGGAGTAGTCTTTCACGAACCCCCCGCTGCGCGCCTGCGCTTCACCTTCGGCGAGGTGCGCGCGCAGGGCGGCGAGCTTGCTGTTACGCTCTTCCATGTGGCGCAGCGCGTCGCGCACGACCTCGCTCGCGGAGCCGTAACGGCCGCTCGCGACCTCGTTGCGGATGAAGACTTCCCAGTGCTCGCCCAGGCTCAGGCTGGTGGTGGCCATGGTCAAACCTTGTTTGTTCACAAATAACAAATATGAATATACCCCGATTCTCCCTAAAATCAAGTAAACCCGCTCTCAATGGTGGCAGACAGCCTTTCCCGGCGCATTACTTGAGGTGACAAATTGTGACCTCTCCATTATCCGGACCCGTTCAGGACCGCACGAATGCAAGCAGCGCTTCGAGGTTGTGCCGGTCGGCTTCGCGCAGGGCGGCGACGTAGCTCCGGCGGGCTTCGCCGGGATCGGCCAAGTTCGCGCTGCCCCAGGTGAAACGCGGGCGGCCCAGGGACACAAGGAGCAGGTCGGTGGCGAGCCGGGCATGACGGCCATTGCCGTTCGGGTAGGCGTGAATGGAAACGAGCCGGTGATGGAAGCGGACGGCGATCTCATCGGGCTCATAGGTGCCGTGGCCGATCCAGAACCGGCAGTCATCCACGAGCTGGCGCAGGTCCTGCGGGATGCGCCAGGCATCGACGCCGACATTCTTGCCGGTACGGCGGTACTGACCGGCCCAGCGCCAGACCCTGCCGAACATCCGCTTGTGCAGACCGTTCAGAAAACGCTCGCCCGGCACATCGCGCCTGCGCTTGAAGGCCCACTCCTCGGCCTCCAGGATGTTCGCCTGTTCGGCCGCATTGAGTTCGCCGCGCAGGGTGATGTAGGAGGGAATCAGACCCTCCCGCTCTTCTGCGCTGAGCGGTGTCGCCGCATCGTCCTGCTCTCCGAGCGGGTCCGTCATTCATCCTCCCACAGCGCAGAGCCCGACTGATCCAGCAGCCGCTTCGCCAGTTCCTTGATCTGCTCTTCTTCTTCGGCCTTGTCCACGCCTTGGGCTTCAAGCGCCATGCTGTGGCGGGTCGCGCGGAGGCGGCGCGCAGCGAGCAGGGCGGCGCGTTCTTCGGCGAGCGCTTCCAGGGGCTTTGGGGGGACCAGCGCATAGACGAGGCGGCAGCCGAGCGCCTGGGCGGCCCGTTCCAGGGTTTCAAGGGTGATGCTGTCCGTGGCTTCCGCCTTCTCGATGGCGACGGCGCGCGGCTGGCTGACCCCGAGGCGCTTTCCAAGCTGCGCCGTCGTCATGCCCAGGGCTTCGCGGACGGCCTTGATCCAGCCGCGCGGCGGCCGTGCGAGCCCTTCCGCGTTCCGCAGCAGAGTCAGACGCTTGTCCAGTTGCCGGCGGGCTGAAGCCCGTTCCTGTGCGCGCATGGTGATAACCTTCACATTATTTCGTACTCAGTACACAATAACATATGCATTATATTTTTGGCTTTCCCGGCCCCTGCATTGGCCGCTTTCTTGTCTTCGCTCATACACGCGTAATGAACCTATACTTAGGCCGTACACAAGCTCTGTGCTGGCTGGCTGTTTGGCCGGTTCGATGGCCGCTTTCGAGCGGCGCGCGCTGCATCTCCAGCACCGCGCAGGCGAGCGCAAGGCGCGGGATCGCCGCCGGCCCCGCTGAGCCGTGAGCAATATTACGAGGCCATCGAGCAGCGCCTCGGGCTCGCCGGCCAGCCGCGCGCCGTGGTGTTTCATGTCAAGCCCGACAAGGACGGCACCGGGCGCGAGCATTGCCATGTCGTGTGGTCTCGGATCGACGTGGAGCGCATGAAGGCGATCCCCATGTCCCATGACCGCCGCAGGCTCTGCGATCTCGCCTGTGAGCTTGCCCACCAATACGGGCTTTCCCTGTCGCCCGGCCTTCAGGCGTGGGAGGAAAAAGCAGCGCTTCCGCAAGGACGCGCTGGAGCCCACCCTCGGCGAAAAGGCCCAGGCCGAGCGGACCGGCATGACGCCCGAGGAGCGCCGCGCCGAGATCACGCAGCTTTATGAGCGCTGCGATAGCGGCGAAGCTTTCCGCAACGCCCTCGAAGAGCAGGGCTACATCCTCGCGCAAGGGGACCGGCGCGGCTTCGTCGTCGTCGATCAATTCGCGGGCGTCCACAGCCTGTCCCGTTACTAATCCTTTCTTAAGTAAGGCCATATCAGACAGCGTAGCAGCAATGCGGATGCATGAAAAAGCCTTTGACGATTTCTGGCAGCTTCTGGAGCCGGCGCAAAGCACCGAGGAGTTTGCTCTTGAGATCCTCTTTGCTTTCCACCCGGCGCTTGGCGACGCGGGCTTTCACATGCCCCCAAACCTGTTCGTCGGGATTGAGTTGGGGCGAGTACGGGGGGAGGAAGAACAGCTTAAGGCGCCCGTTCTGTTCGCCGATGAAGTCCTGGATCAATCGTGCCTTGTGGATGGGATGGCCATCGACGATGAGGAAGACCGGCCGGGTGGCGCCCACCAGCAGGCGCTTGAGGAATTCCTTGAACACCGCGGCGGTCACCGTCCCCTCGTGCACCATGAAGCGCAAGCCCCCGCGGGCGCTCACCGCCGAGAGCATGGCGAGCGAGAACCGCGCCCCGGTCACCGCGACCACCGGGGTCTTGCCCATCGGCGCCCAAGTGGTGCCGGCGTGGTAGTCGGAGCGCATCCCCGACTCATCCCCAAAGTAGATGGTCGCCCCCACGCGCTTGGCCTCGGCCTGGATGGCGGGAAATTGCTCTTTCTGCCAGCGCTCGACCAGCACCGGATCGCGCTGCCAGGCACGGTAGAGCGGCTTCTGGGCAGTGAATCCCAGCACCCGCATCACCCGCCTGACGGCGGAGTCCGAAAGGCGCTTGTTGAACCGCCGCTCGATCAACCTGCCGATGAGCGGCAGGGTCCACAGCGCAAACTCGAATCGGAACTGCTGCGGCGTGTGCTCGCGCACCGCCCCCGCCAGCCAGCGCATCTCCTCGGCGCCAAGCAGCGGCGGGCGGCCCGGGATCGGCTTGGCCAACAGCGCGTTCTGTCCCCCCGAGGCAAATGCCGAGAGCCAGCGAAACACGGTGCGAATGTTCAACCCGAAGGCCTGCGCTACGCTCTGTACCGTCTGTCCGTGACGCACCGCTTTCACGGCTTGCTGGCGCAGCACCTGCAGGCTCCTATGATCGAGCTTGCGCCCGTCCGATTCGCGCTTGCATTTCATGCCCCCATTGTACCAACATATGGCTTTACTTAAAATTGACTTAGTATATCAAAGGCCATAGCGCGAAGGAGATTGCCAAGTAGCTCGCGCCGCTCACGCCCGACCAGTTGCCGGGGGTCGAGCAGGCCAAGGAGATGGCGCGGGCGCGGGCAAAGGCCGAGGAACAGCGCGCGGCCGCGCAGGCCGAGCTGGAGAAAAAGCAGGCTGCCCGGCGCGCCGAGCTTGCCGGGGCGGAGCAGGACCTGCTGACTCGGCAGGCGGCGGAAAAACTCGCGCTGCATGCCGCCCAGGAGAGCGAGAGCAGGGGGCTGATATTCCGCGTGCGCAGCGCCGTCGCCGATCTGGTCCGGCGCACGCCGGGCCTGCGCTCGGTGCTCGGGCCGATCCAGAAAAAGCTACATCTCGACCCGAAGGAGCGCCACGCCCTGGAGGGCGAGGCGCTGGAGCGCCGTCACGCCCGCGAGAAGCTCGACATAGAGCGGCGGAAAAGACTGCTGACTCAGGTGGAAAAGCGCGAGCGGCAGTCCCTCGAAAAGTGGCTGCTGCGCAAGGCACACCAGGCGCGGCGCCTGGAGAACGAGGCGCAGCGCGAGCACGCCGACGCCGCCCGCGAGACGCCCGGCCGCAGCAGGCGCTATTATCGCAGCGGCGACCTCTCCCGCACCTTCGACGAGGCCGCCGCCACGCCGCAGGGCGAGGGCGGCACGGGCGGAGAGGACACGCGCGCCCCGAGCTGGAAGGCGCGGGCCGACAAGCACGCCAAAGGCCGCGACCACAAGCGCGGCAAAGGTTACGGCTACCGGCGGGATCAGGACAAGGATTTCGGCAAGGACCCGTAAGGCCCGGCGGCGGTCAATGCCCCCTGACCGGGCGGCCGGGACGGGCGTTAGCGCCTGTCCGGAAAGATAGCCTTTTAGCGAAAGTTAACGGCTTCTCAACCGCCCGGTCCGTACACTGAAAGTAGTGCCCGCAGCCTTCACCATCCGCCAAGGAGTTCGAACCATGGACACTGACCTTCCCCGCCAGCTTGAGGTCCTCTCGGAACTATTCGACGCCCAGATTCGCCGTCTTCCAGACGGCACTCTCGAAGTCGTCGACGGCCCCCATGTAAGCCGCATCTCGCCCAAGGGGGGACCTGACGCAACACAACACCGACCCCGACGACCAGCCGGACCCCGGCCAGAGCTGGGTCCCGCCATCGCCGCGAGGCCCCCGGTTTTAGCAGGGCGATTCAGTGGGTGAACGCCGTCAGTCAACGAGCACAGCAGGCTTGGCCGGTGGCCTTTGGACGTGTCTAAAGCAGCCGTGCGAGGCGTCTAACACGGCGCAGGACTTCTTCTGCCGGTAGGAACACGAACGCGTCATCGTGAAAAAGCCGGAGCGCGTTATAAAGGGTCTGGATCGGCACCACGCCGTGGACTTCCATCTCGTCTGTAACCCAGAGCACACCCCGGACTTCGCTCCCATTGCCTTCGGCGATGCGCCGCAACGGGCCGTCTCCCGTCAGCAGGATGCACCGCCCAACCTCCTCGGCCAGCGTCAGCGCAAAGCAGTCATTGAGCTTGAGCCTTGAGTGTTCATTGAAGTACCGGCCGGCGCGCTCCACTGCCGGCCCAGGCAGACTGCGCACCTCCAGGCCGAGATCGCGCAGGGCTTGCTTTTCCGTGTCGCTCAAACATAGCCATTCATCCTCAAACAGGGTGTCAGGCATGACGAACGTGTAAGGGAGCCGCAACATGGCTTCCAGTAGACCGGCCTTCCTCAGGTCGATCATGCAGCTTGTGTCGCTAACCACTATCCGCATTACCTTCGGCAGGTCCTTTCAGTCCTTTTTCGATTTCTGCCAAAGGCTGCTGTAACAGTTCCCCCGCCTTGCCCGGCGTGATGAGCCCTTCCGCCAGCGCCCAGTAGCAAAGCCTTTCAAAACGGCGTGGGACCTCGTGCCTCCCTTCCTCGCCCGAAGCTTCCAGAGGCCTCGGCTCGCTCGAACGCCAGCCGCGTGCAAAAGTCTGGAAGGCATAGGCGAGAGTCGAATCATCGATGACGCCCACCTGCTTGAGCCGGACTAGAAGCGTTGCCGCGCTGACACGGTACATGCGCTTGAGCTGGACGAGTTCCTGGTAACCCAGCGCCTTTCTGCGATTGCCGACCTCGCGCACGAGATGCTCTTTGGGCACAAGAAAAGCCCCCGCAAAGACATTCGATGCCTTCTCGTGATCGACAGGGGAGGATTTGTCAATCAGGCGGTGCGCCAGTTCGTGGGCGAGCGTGAACCGCCGCCGTTCGAGCCTGACGCGCTCGTTTACCACAATCACATGCACCCGCGTTTTGTGCCGCGGGCGGCGCACAAGACAGGTAAGGCCGGACACACGACCGGGCAGGGGAATGATCAGTACCTTGATTCCCTGGTCTTCCAGCAAAGAGGTCATATTGGGGATGGGGTCGATCCCCAGCTTCCAGTCCCTGCGCAGCTCTTGCGCCAGGATCTCGCTATCATCTTCCTGGCCGAGGAACCGGTTTCCAAGCCGGGGGACCTTCCAGGCGGCGCTGTCGAGATCCAGGATTTCCTCGACGGCGATGTAACGCTGAAGACGGTCGATGACCTCCGCCTCAACACGCGCCCTGTCGCCAGCGATCGTGCCTGCGAGTTTGCGGAACTCGACGGCTTCAAGCTCTTCGACCCGTTCGCTAAGCAAATATTCCAGCGATACGCCGAGCACCCTCGCCATATGGATCATCACCGCCGAACTCGGCATCATCTCGCCGCGCTCATATTTGCCGATGGCCTGCGCCGTCACTTCCCCGTCCAGCGCATCCGAAAGGCTACGCAGCGAGTGGCCGGCCTTTTTCCGGGCGAGCTTCAGACGATCTCCAAACATGCGGTTCCTTTTTGGCTTGCGGTTTACACTTTTAAGCCTTACAATCAAATTGTAAACCAAAGCCTAGGTTCCGTCAAATTTGCGCCGCGCATGCCGGAGCCAGGATGATATCTTGTATAAACAGGAGGTTATCATGAGCAAACGCAACCAGCATATCGTTCCCCATGAAGGGGGGTGGGCCGTACGCGGCGCGGGTAGCCAGCGCGCCACATCCGTTTACCGCACGCAGCAAGAGGCCATCGATGCGGGGCGCGAGATCGCCCGCAACCAGGGCACCGAACTCTTAATCCACGGTCGCGACGGTCGTATCCGGGACCGAGATTCCCACGGGAACGATCCGTTCCCGCCCAAGGGCTGACCGGGGGCGCGAGCACAGAGAGAGGCTGAGCTGATGGATATGATCGTTGACCAATCCGACCTTCCTCATCGGGACTTCGCCGACGCATGGGCTGCTATCAAGCTTCCCGAGTCGGTTCGTGAACGCTTGCTCGCCCAGTCCGTGCTCGCGCTTCAATTGCGCCAACAGTTTTCCTTTGAGTCGATGCCTGTACACGGTCTCATCGTTTTGTCCGGGGTTCCGGGTACTGGCAAGACCACCCTGGCGCGTGGACTTGCGAATCAAGTCGCGGGCGCACTCAAAGGCGCAACGGCCCGCTTTATCCAGGTCGATCCCCATGCTCTGACAAGTTCCTCCCTCGGCAAGAGCCAGAAAGAGGTGACCAAGCTCTTCCATCAGATCATTCCGGAATATGCGGCGGGCGGCCCGTGCATCGTTCTCCTTGATGAAGTGGAAACTCTTGCCCCCGATCGGCAGCGGATGAGCCTGGAGGCGAACCCGATCGACGTCCACCGCGCCACGGATGCAGCGCTTGCCGGGCTAGACTTGCTGACCCGCAAGAACCGAAACGTGTTGTTGATCGCAACGACGAATTTCCCGCAAGCCGTAGATCGCGCCCTGATGTCGCGGGCGGACTGGATCGAGGAGATCGGCCTGCCGGACGCGGCGGCCCGCACCACTATCATCACTGATGTCCTGGACCGGCTCGCTACCGTCTGGCCGCGCGTTGCCGATCTGAAACGGCAGATCGGGTCCTTCGTTGCAGCGTCGGAGGGACTCGATGGACGCCGGCTGCGCAAGGCGATCATCTCCGCTGCGGCCGCTTCCGTTGAAACCGCCCGTGATCTGAACAGGCTCAAGGCCGAGCATATCCTCGCGACCTTGAAGGCTGTCGCCGCCGTCGGGCCGGCCGAGGAAGCGGCATGAGGATACGCCGCGATATCGCCTCCATCCCGATTCGCTCGGCAAAGGAAACGTGGAGCGCCGTAGTCGCGCTCGTGACGGGCGATGGCTCGGTGGATCGGAAGCAGCTTGATGCGGCCGCCAGCATTATGGAGTCGCTGATTGCTGACGAACAACCCGCTATCGCTCCCATCGTTTTCAAGGGATGCGGCCCGCGCGTGGTCATTTACTGTCTTTATGACGAGGACGCGATGGAAGCTGGGCTTGCGCTTGACAGCCTGAACACCAATCCGACGGCGGGTAACTGGCAGATGACGGCACCCTGCGAAGAGGGCGATGTGGATTGGATGAACAACACGCTTAAGGAAAGAGCGCCGCGGATGACCGTTCATCCTGCGCACCAGCCGCCCTCCGATGAGGGCGCGGACGAGCTGGACGCGGCGGCCAAAGTCCTTGACATCGACTGGGGGGCGCTGGGCAAATCATGAGCGCCGTTTCCGTTAACGCCCACGCCCGCAGCCATACGTCCGTTTATGTGTCGGACAAGCTGCGGAACTTGCTTAAGATTCTGGTCCGCCATCATGGCCTCGACCCGCAGAAGGTCGTCGATGCCTGGTCTGACTGGGTTGATCGCGCGGCCCGCACATGGCTGGAGTCGGGCCACCTCCGCGCCATCGTGATCGAATTCTACTGGCCGGGCTCGGATTTCGCCGTCGCTCGCTGGGATTTTCCGATCCGCTATGACGGCAGCGGCGCTGACGAGATGTGGGTCGACCGGCTTTTCTTCGAAGACTCCCTTGCCAAGGCAAAACCCCCACTGTCCGGCTGCTCCTACCGCATCGTGCTCCAAACTTGGCCTGGTAAGCCGCTCGTCGCAGGTGTCGGAGACACGACCCTGCGGTCGGTCGACGGCCTCGTTGCCCGCGAGGTTGGCACGGTCATAGCCACCCCCGACATCATGGCGTCCGCGAGGTATTACCGCTCATGATCACGGTTGCCGAAGCCTTCGAGAAATTCCGTCAGCGGCTTGAACTCAGCGACACAGAGCAGAAGGACGCTATTCGTCGTCACAACGACGTGCGTGACTGCATACGGGCGACATTCGATGTCGAGCGGGACTTCCTCACGGGTTCATACGCCCGGCACACCAAGACGAAGCCCCTCAAGGATGTCGATATCTTTTTTTGCCTCGGGGCAAAGGACAGCCACTGGCGCAACAAGCCACCCCATGAGGTACTCGGCGAGTTCGAAAAGCGCCTTGCCGCTAAGTACGGTGCCGATAGTGTCGATCCAGGCCGCCGCTGTGTGACGGTGGAGTTCGAGAAGCGCAATCCGACCGCCGACGAGGAAGGCAAGGTGCTCAGCAACGATGCTGTTCCCGCGTATGAGTTGAGCAACTGTTATGAGATTCCCGACCGCGACCTCGGGAAGTGGATCAAGACCGACCCTGACATCCACAAGGAGAAGGCCACAGCCAAGAACAAAGCGCTGGATGGCAAGTGGGTACCGCTGGTCAAGATGCTCAAACGCTGGAACCGCTCGGCGGGAAAGCCGATCTCACCGTCATTTCTGATCGAAGTCATGGCGCTTGAACTCGTCGATCCGCCGTTCACGAATTACCCGAGTGAAATTCGCCGGTTCTTCGCTGCCGCCCTTGACGGCGTCATGCAGGACTGGCCCGATCCGGCGGGCCTTGGACCGCCGGTCTCCGACCAGATGACGTCCGAAAAACGGCAGGCGGCCATCGCCGCACTACGCGCGGCGGAGGTGAAGGCAGCCCGAGCCGTCCGTCTTGAGCAGCAGGGCAAAAACGGGGAAGCGCTTGCGTTATGGCGCGAGGTCATGGGCAAGTACTTTCCGACGAGTTGATGCCGATGACGCGGGCAAATGTTGCGAGGAGACAGGGCGATGATTTCCAGGCAAGACTCTTTTGGCTGAAGGCGGTTGAGCTGCTGAAGCCCAAGAGTCCGGTGATCAGGGTCGCTTATGATGCCGGTCCCAAGAGCTTCGATGACATTATGGTTGAGTATGATCCGAACGCTGCGCCACCGGACCACGAGGGGAGCCCGATCTATCTCAGGCACATTCAGTGTAAGTGGCACACGACGGCGGGCACCCTCGGGTACAAAGATCTGACCGACCCGGACTTCATCAACGCCCAGCGCTTCTCACTGCTTCAAAAGGCACATCAGGCCCAGGCCCGGCATGCGCCGGATGGGCTTGGCTGCCGATTCGAGCTTCTGACGAACTGGCGGATAAAGGCGGACGACCCTCTCTTGGAACTGGTCAGGAAGGAAAGCGATGCGCTCGACCTTAGCAGGCTGTTTGACGGCACCACCGATCGAAGCCGGATGGGACAGGTCCGCAAGCTATGGTGCCAGCATCTTGGACTAGATTACGCCGGTTTGAATCTGGTTGCGCGCACTCTGGCGGTGGCAGAAGCGCCGGAATCGCTTGCCAGCCTACGTGAGCGGTTGGACGACAAATTTGCCGTGGTTGGTATGAAGCGCGTCCCGGCTTGTGAGTCCGCCTTCTTGTATGATGACCTGATCGCCAAGCTTCTCGCTCAGGGGCGGGTGGAATTTGACCGAGACGGCTTCGCCGACATGGCTCGCAGGGAAGGAATTCTTGACAAGCAGGCCCGGCCTGAGCACGTCCTAGTGATCGGCGTCCGTTCCTTCATGCATCCAATCGATCCCTTGGAGGACCGCTGTGAGCGCATGCTCAACCTCGTGCCCTATTTTGATGGCCGCTATATCCGCAACGACACAGACTGGCAGGAGCGCATACTTCCCGAGCTACGAAACTTCGTACTCGATTCGGCCCGGTCAACGGACAGCCTGCGACTCATCCTGGACGCCCACGTTTCCCTTGCGTTTGCCGTCGGTGCCATCCTAAACGTCAAATCCGGCAAGCACATAGAGATTGAGCAGCGGATCGGCGGCCGCCGCTATTGGTCGATGGATGACCAGGCAGCTGATCCGGGCTGGCCCATGTTTGAATTCGATGAGGAGGTTCTTGATGCCCATGCCGACGGGGTCGCGCTCGCTATCGGTCTGACACATGATGTATCTGGCGGAGGCCGCAGCTTTCTCAAAGCAGAGGCTCCCGGAATAGGGAGGCTCCTACATTGGCGGCCTCAAGGCGGCGCTTCCCAACAATCGGTAGCTTGCGGCCGTCACGCCTGGATGCTCGCCGAAGCGGCCGTGCAGCGGATTCGGCGTCTGCGCGAGTCCCGACCGGGAGCAGACCGGCTGCAAGTGTTCATCGCCGGCCCGAACGCCTTTACGTTCTTCCTCGGCCAGCACCAGCAGGCTCTCGGTTCGGTGGCAGTGTACGAATGGGACTTCGACGGCCAGCGAGGAGGGGGGTACAGCCTCGGGCTGTTACTCGGCCCCTAATATTTACTCAGAACCCCGGGTTCTTGCGGTGATCATCATATACACCTTTTCTGCACGTATAGTTGCACCCATGTGCTCAAAGTAGTGTGCGGCTCGCTTCATCCACCGCAACGCGTTCGCCACATGCCCTTCGCAGGCACGCATCTCGCCAATACGCCAGAATACCTCAGCACAATCGTAAGGACTCTCGATAGTCTGGTAAATTGCGGCTCTTTCCGGAATCGTGTGGGTAGCAATGGCTATGGCGTGGGGGCATCTGCCTGATCTCCGACACCAGCGGGTGTGTTGAACGGCGAGGCGGGCAGGTGGGCCAGGTTGCCGGCGATGAGGTAGGCGATGGTGATGAGCGAGTGCGTGGTGCGGTAGCCCCGGGCGCGAGCCTTGGCGGCCTGGATGAGGGAGTTGATGCCCTCGGCGCGGCCGTTGGTGAGGCCCGAGTGGAACGCAGCGAGCACGCCGTCCCAATGCTCCTTGAGGGTGGTGGCGAGGCGCTTCATGGGCTGCAGGCGGCTACGCCGTGCCCAGCTATACCAGCGCCCGAGGGCGCTCTCGGCCTGCTCGAGGGTGCTGGCCGTGGCGTAGATATCGCGCAGCGCCTCCTTGAGGCGCCAGGCGCGGGCGGTCTTGAGGCGGGCGCGGGAGAGCCAGTGGAAGTCGGTGAGTTGGTCCCAGCCAGGTCCAGCGGGTGCCCCTGAGGGCGGGCTCGGTCTTGATCTCCTGGCGGCGCACCGCGTCGACCGCCTCGTTGGCGAGCTTGATCACATGGAAGGCATCGAAGCTCACCGTGGCCTGGGGCAGATGCTTGGCCACCCCGGCGCGGTAGGCGGCGGACATGTCGATGCACACCTGCTCGATGGCCTGCGGGTCGCCGCCGTGCGCCTTGAGGTCGGCGGCGAAGGCCGCCACGGTGCTCTGGTCGCGGCCCTCGCAGGCGAACAGCAGGCGTTTTCCCGTGAGGTCATGGAACAGGCTGATGTAGTGCTGTTCACGCCGGGCAGCGGTCTCGTCCAGGCCCACAGCGCTCACCTGCGAGTGGTCCTCCTGAGCACGGGCCCTGCCTACGTAGCGATCGAGCACCCCCCACAGGCGCTCATCGCCCACACCCAGGTGCCGAGCCACGGTCGCCACCGGCATGGCCTGGCACAGCGTGACCACCAGCGCCTCCATCAGCGCCGTGAAGCCACTGTGGGCGCGCGCCCACGGCGCTTCGACCTGGGTCGTCTTGCCGCAGGCCTCGCAGCGCACCCGCGGCAGATGCGCGTGCAGGTACGCCCGTGACTTAAAGAAGCTCAGGTGCTGCCAACTGCGCTCCCAGGTGTCGTGCACCGGCTGGCCTTGCACTCCGCAGGCCGGGCAGGCAAAGCGGCTGCCCTTGGCAAACGCCACCTCGAGGTCGATGCGCCCAGCCTCGGGGTCGAACCGCACGTCGGTGACCTCCCAAGGCGCTGTCAGGCCCAGTGCCGTGGTAAACAGATGCGTGGGCCGCACGGTGCTCCCCCCTTGGATGACGGCCTGTGGATTTGTGGACGAGTCCTGCGGAGCGGCCCGCGTCCCAAGGACCGTGTGGACAACCTCCCGGTTGCCCACACTCGCGGGCCTCTCGCCCACAACCCCACAAGCCCACAAGCCCAACCACAAGATGTTGTGATAAGCGACCAGTCAGGGCAAATGCTACTTCACCACCGCGACCCACACAATTTCCGAAAGAGCCTAAATTGCCCGCGCATCACGATATAGTTTGCGTGCCTCAGGGCAATTGCCTAACATCCGTCGGAGATCGCCCAATCCTCGAGTACAGTGACCCTCTCCCATCCTGTCCCCAATATCGCGGCAATCCCTCAAAGCTCTACGGTATAGGGCTTCCGCGTCCGGAAATTGCTTGTGATGAAGATGCACCTCTGCGAGCCCCCAGATAGAGTGGGCTTCTCCCAACCTATCCCCGATTTCGGAGCAGATTCTCTGAGCTGATTCATAGTGCGCCTGTGCTTTATTAAGTTCCCCATTATCAAGATGTACGTGGCCAAGACCCCTTATACAGGTTGCTTCTCCTAAACTATCTTGGTTCTCTACACACAATCTAAGGGCTTCCTGATATCGGTCTTTCGCGCCCTGGAGATCGCCTAGGTCGAGATAGACGTGGCCTAATCCCCAAATGCCGTGCGCCTCTCCTTCATCGTCATGAATTTTCCGACAAATGGTCAAAGCATCGTTATATTTCTCCTGTGCTTTATCGTATTGAGCCAGCATGCGGTAAACGTGCCCCAACCCCCTCAGACAGGTAGCCTGGCCAAGCTTGTCAGAAATATCCGTGTAGATGATCAAAGCTTGACCATAAAACGCCCTGGATTCCCGGTACTTATCCAGCATCCGACGGGTGTTGGCCAGACCCCGGATGCAATTCGCTTGGCCCCGCTTATCATCAGCGTCGATGTAAATGTTGAGCGCTTTCTCATAGTTCGATTGCGCTTCTGGGTATTCGTCGAGTCTCCGATGCACATCAGCAAGACCGCACACGCAGGTTGCCTCATCCCGGACATCCGTCACGCCGTGGGCCGCGCCCGCGCCCTCCTGAAACCGTTGCTTAGCTTCGGAGCCCGACAGCGCGAAGGAGTAGAAAGGTACCAGAGAGGCGGTAAGGCGTGCGAAGCGGGATGCCTCGCCGCGTTCTTTTATCCGATCCATCGCTGCGTGGATATTCAGCAGTTCGACAGAGAAAAGCCGAATCGCCTCCCGTCGCGGCTGAGCCTCCTGAGCCGCAACCACCAGATCTTCGTAATGCGAGGCGTGGCGATCCTTGGCCTCGGCACGGTCGTTGGGGGTGCACCGACCGTCCCCATAGTCCCGTAACAAGTCGTGGAGGTGGTATCGGTTACTCGCCGAGTTCCACTCGACCAGACTGCGCGTCTGTAGGTCACTGAGCCGGTCCGCAGCGGAAAAGCGATCCATAGCCCAGACTGCAGCGGCGCTCGCCCGGTCAAAAGTATCCGGAAACACGGACAGGCTCCGCCAGATAAGCTGCAAGTCTGGGGTGAGCAGATCGTAGCTCAGGCTGAAGGATGCATTGACGAGTTCAACACGCTGGCTGCGTTCCGTGAGCCTTTGGTAATACTCTCCTGCGCTCAAATCGATGCGCACAGAGACGGCGCTTGCTGCAACGCGCAACGCCAGCGGCAGATAGCCGCAGAGCCGCGCTATAACTTCGAATGCCTTCTCTTCACGGCCACCGAGCACAGGAATCACAGTGTCCAGTCTAGGCGCAATACCAAGCAGCAGCCTATGGGCTTCCTTTGAGGGCAGCGGGTCGATATGCTTAGGATACAGCCCAGGAAGAGTGAAAGACTCGCGCGAAGTTGCGAGCAGGAGGCAACCCTTGGGTGGAATGAGGGCCTCAAGCTGTTCCGGTCCCGCAGCGTTATCGATGAGAATCAAGACCCGCTTGTCACGCAGCACGGACAGATACAGTCCTCTAAGCACCCCCTCGCTTTCGAGCACGCTAACTGTGGGGTGAAACGATCGGACCACGTGGGCTAGTGCGTCATGTGACGTTAGTGGCCTCCGGTCTGCGCCCTTGAGGTCTAAATAAATTTGGGCATCTGGATAGCCCGAACCGAGATCCTCCGCAAACTTCAGCACCAGCGCCGTCTTACCCACCCCAGCCATGCCCCATACCAGTAAGATGGTGAGATGGGGTTGTTCGACGACCGACAGGAGTTCTTCGAGTTGCACAGTGCGTCCGGTGAAGTCGACCGGTGGCCGTGGGAGCTGGTGCAAGCTGCTCAGGCTGGGGGTGGCAATGTCCTGCAGCTTGGAGCGCAGCACGTCGACCGCCAGCCGGTCGGCGTTGGCGAAGCGGATCTCCGGGTAGCGCTCGACCTCTGCCAGGCGCGTCAGGTGAGCCTGCTGGACGGCGCGCTGTGCCTCGTCCAGCCGGTAGAGTTCGTCCCGCGGGGCGCCGTCTTGCGGCACGGCGATGATCAGCACCTTGGCGTGATACAGCGCCAGCCACGCCTCCCACTGGGTGTAGGAGAGGGGGGGTGCGTCGGGCGCCAGGAAGGGAGCCAGCACCGGCAGTTGCTTGGCGAGATTCGGATAGCGTTTCCGGAGCACCGCCACCGAGGGCGGCTGGGCCAACGCCCCGGTCATGTCGCCCACCAGGTGGATCACCGCATCACAGCGGCGGATGTATTCGTCGAGCTTGTCCAGCGTCTCGGTGCCGGTGGCGATGAAGTCCTCCTGCACCTTGACCGTGACGTTGGGGCGGTCTAGGTCACGGCGCAGGGCGTCGCGGTAGCTCGCGAACTCCGCACTCACGGTGGACAGGAAGATCTGAACTGGCACAGCCTGCTCCCTTACCTCTTTTGTCGTTCTGCAGCCCCTCACGTCGCCCCAAGACGCACTCGCAGCACCGCGGGCCGGCCCCACCATCCCGTACTCATCGCCCGTCGAGGACAACAGCATGTCGCAGTTGGCGCGTGGGCTCAATAGGCGCTGTGGCCTCTCTGTCGCGGGCTGTCGCCGATGAGCCGCTGATCTATCGGCTGCCCAAACCCGAGCGCGATGGCTGCACGGGGCTGTCTCTCACCCCGCTGGAACTGGCCGCACCGTGAAGATATCGCGGATGTGTCTGATATCAGTTCCGTTGCCGCCGCGCAAATCCGTGGCTCGAATGGCTGTTGTGGGTCGAACGCGGCCCCGAGACACGCGCTCGCCGACACGGGTTCGGAGGTGGTCATTGCGAACCTGAAGGTCATCAGGATTTCCCGCTTTTCAGGGGGTGGCGTGCCAGCGCAAAGGCCCAACAGGCGTGGGGTATCGCGATGATGCCCCCTACACCCCGGACGGGGATCAGGCGGCCACCCGTCCGGCCTGTCGCCGGTGGTGTAACGGGTCCGGCTCGGGTGACATGCGGGCCGTCCACCACTTCGATGCTGCCGTCCGGCTGCGCGCCACGCGGCTTGACGCCCGAAACTTCCGACCACATGGATTCCCAGGTGGTCGGGGACGACCAAAAGGCATCCGACATTTTTCCGACATCGGTGCTGCACGGTTGTGCGCAGTCGTGCATTTTGGGCAACGGACGCCGTCTTATGGCGTTGTTAAAACAATGACTTGCGTTTCCCGGCGAGGCTACGAACCAGGGGGTCGGGAGTTCGAATCTCTCCGGGCGCGCCATACAAATCAGCCGCTTAGGCCGCTTCCGCCGGTCTTGAGCAAGACGAGTGCGGGACTTTTGCGGTACGCCCCCCGCAAACCAGCTCAGCGGCCTCCCTCAGGTTGGACAGTTCGGCGCTGGAGTAGTGGGTGGTGATGCCCCCCAATCTGTGCCCGCTCAAATCCTGCCGGTCTTCGATGCCACCCCCGCTGCGCGAACTCGACGCACTAAAGGTGTGCTTGAGGTCGTGAACGCGGACGTGGGGCAATTCTGCCCTAGCCCGCGCCCGCTTCCAGGCGGTGTTGTTCATCTTCCCACCGGCCGGCCTTGTTGATACGTGAAGACATGCTCGGCATGCTTTCCCCTCACATCTTCCACGACCGACCGCGCCCCGAAATGCACTCGCCTGACGCAACAAGTGACCATGCCGCGCGTAGTCTTGGAAAAACCGCAGTCCCTTATGTGTCGGAAATAAGGATCGGGCAGCGTGATGTGGCTCCGATTCTCTGAACAGAGGAATCGATTTTGTAGATGGTGAACCGCGGGTGCAGAGTTATCCACGGGGCCGCCGCCCGCCCTTCTCAGGCGGGAGGCGAGCGGCCCGGTGGGTAACTCGCGTTCAGGCTGCGAGCTTTTCGTCTTGCTGCCCATAATACACGGCGTCCGGTGTCTGGTCTCCTAGCCCTTGATGCCGGCGTCGTTGATTGTAGAAAGTGAAGTACCGGCCGAGTTGGCGCTTGGCGTCCAGGATCGACTCGTACGCCTTCAGATACACTTCTTCGTACTTCACGCTGCGCCACAGCCTCTCGACAAAAACGTTATCTATCCAGCGCCCGCGTCCGTCCATACTGATGCGGATGTCATGAGCCAGGAGCGCGCTCGTGAAATCCTTGTCGGTGAACTGGCTGCCCTGGTCGGTATTGAAGATCTCGGGGCGTCCGTGGAGCATGAGCGCCTCTTCCAGCGCCTCCATACAGAAGGAGGTGTCCATGCAGTTGGAAAGCCGCCAGGCCAGCACCCGGCGCGAGCACCAATCGATGATCGCCACCAGATAGGCAAAGCCCTTGGCCAGGGGAATGTACGTGATGTCCGTAGCCCAGACCTGGTTGGGTCGGGTGACCACTACATCACGCTAGCCAAGTAGGGCCATACCTTGTGGCCGGGGTGCGCATCCGAGAGCCGCGGCTTGCGGTACAACGCCTCGATTCCCATCTTGTCCCTCAATGTCTGGACGTGGCGCCGGCCGACCTCGAAGCCCTCGTCGCGCAACGCCCCGCGCATGCGCCGGCTGCCATAGAACGGGTGCTTTAGGTGCAGCTCGTCGATTGCCCGCATCAGCGCCAGATCCCGCGCCGACACCGCCACCGCCCGGTAGTACTGGGATGAGCGCGAGAGCCCCAGGAGCTGGCACTGCCGCGTCAGCGGCAATTCGGCCACCTTGTCGATCATCGCTTTGTCGCATCGCCGATGCGACCGAGCGCGACGGACAAAAAATCGTTCTCCAGCGTCAGCTGCCCGATCTTCGCCTGCATGTCCTTCACCGACGGCCCCGATTCGGACTTGCGTTCCCGCTCGAACACCTCGTCAGCGCGGCTCTGCAACTGCTGCTTCCACGCCAGGATCTGACTCTGATGAACCTGAAACTGCGCCGATAACTCCGCCAAGGTCTTGTCGCCCTTGATCGCCGCCAGTGCCACCCTTGCCTTGAATCCCGCTCCATGATTGCGCCTCTTGCCACTCATTTGCCGCTCCTCTCAATAGCATCGCCATGATAAAGCGGTTCATCCCCTACCACTTATCCCGCCGTACAGATTTCCGGAGCCAGCTCTGCGGGAACCTGACTTCGCTGGGCTCGTGACGCATTTCGGCCATCCTGACCTCGACCCGCTGCTTTCCGGCAAGGGCGGGTTTAGCGGGTGCATCAAGCGGTTCACGAGGAGCCCATGGGCACATGTGGGCATGGTGCTTCGGCTCGGGGTGGAACATGGTCCTGCGCTGGGAGGCCCCGATGCTCAACAAGGTCGCTGATGTGCAGCGTAGAATTGAGGTCCGCGGGGTCCAGACTGGCGGGGCTCCGTGGGCGATGAAATATAGCGGCGACGAGATCGCGATTCGCCGCCTCTGCGTTGAGATGCGCGCAGCGCAGCAGAGATCCTCTCGGGCCGTTTCGCAGCCCATCCGGCCATCGCCAACTTGCCCCGTTCACACAACGGAGGGAGGACATCCATGGCTGCGGAAGAGGACGCAATTGCGGACTTAGAGCACAAGCTACGCAGCCTCGAGTCGCTCCGCAGCGAGCTCGGGGACGCGCTCTTTAACCGCAAGCGAGCGGGGCTCGAAGCCCGGTTGCGGGACCTGCGGGAAGCGCGATCCGTTCAGACGCCTCGGAGATCCAGGCGGCGGGCGGCTCCGGGGCCCCACGTGGCAGGCGATGTCGACACCGGCGGCGGCCACTTCGTCGGCGGCAACCAGTACAAGTTCGAATACAGGGACCAGCCCCCGCGCGAGCTTCTTCTTGCCTATTACCGCTGCCTCGCCCAGGACTGCGCGCGCCTGCCGCTCGGCGTTGTAGACCCCCGTTTCGTGTCCGCAGGCAGCAAAAAAGAGGAGCTGTCGCTGGCGAGCATCTACACCGACCTCGACGTGGTGGCGTTGCCGCGGGAGCAGAACGAGGCGGCGGAGCGCTGGGGACTGCGCCTTGCCCGGGGCGAAGGTGGCGAGCGCACCCCGCTGCTCTCGGCGATCGCCGACGACCGCTTCGCCCGGCTCGCCCTCATCGGCGACCCCGGCTCCGGCAAGACCACCTTCGTCAACTACCTGACCTTTCTGCTCGCCCGTGCGGCGGCGCCAGCGCTGCCGGGCGCGCTGAAGGGCTTGATCCCGGTGCGGCTCGTGCTGCGCAACGCCGTGCGTCACATCCCCGGGGAGGCCGAGAAGGGCAGCGGCGCGATGCTCTGGGAGGCGCTCCGCGCCGACATCGAGGGGTATCTGGGGAGGGCGGCCACCGAACGGCTGTTCCCGCACCTGCAAGACCGCCTGCTGAAGCAGCCCGGTCTTTTCCTGCTGGACGGGCTGGACGAGGTGCCCGAGGCGGAGCACCGGCGGCGCTCGCTGCTGGAGGCCATCGCCGCGCTGGCCGGGAGCCTGCCGGTAGGCTCGCGCCTGCTGCTCACGGCGCGGCCCTACGCCTATGCCGATCCCAAGTGGCATCTCCCGGGATTCGAGCTGCTCGCGCTGTCCCCCTTCAGCGCCGAACAGGTGCGGCGGTTCGTGGGCCGCTGGTACGCGGCGGTACAGCCGGTGATGGGCTGGGATGCCGCCGCGGCGCAGGATCGGGCCCGGAAGCTCGAGCAGGTGCTGCTGGTCGAGCGGCCGGAGCTGGCGGACCTCGCGTCGCGCCCGCTGCTGCTCACGCTGATCGCCACCCTGCACACGAGCTGGGGACAGCTCCCGGACGACCGCGCCGACCTCTACGAGGAATCGGTCAAGCTCTTGCTGTCGCGCTGGCAGCGCGGCCGGGAGGTGCGGGGCGAGGACGGCAAGCCGGTGCAGGAGCCCGGCATCGCCCGGGCCCTGAGCTGGACGAGTCGGTCATCCGCGGCGCCCTGGAGCTGGGCTTGGCGCCATGGCGCCTGTCGCTGCCGAGTGAGGCCCAGTGGGAGAAAGCGGCCCGGGGGCCCGAGGGCCGGCGCTGGCCCTGGGGCGACGAGTGGGCCGAGGACCGTGCCAACACCCAGGAGGCCGGTCTTCAGGAGACGAGCGCGGTGGGCCTGTTTCCCAAGGGCAAGAGCGCATATGGCCTGCTGGATCTGGCGGGTAACGTCTGGGAGTGGACCACGAGCCGGTGGGGGCGCAGGTACTCTATGCCGGACTATCGCTACCCCTACGATGCGGCGGACGGGCGTGAAGACCTGAGCGGTTCTGATCCGTGCGTGGTGCGTGGCGGTTCCTGGGGCACCGCTCGGAGGGGCGCGCGCTGCGCCTGCCGCAACAGGGGTCCCGCGGACGACTTCGACAGCGACCTGAATTTTCGTGTCGTGGTGTCCCTGGCGGATTCTGGTTTCTGATTTCTGGATTCTGATGCGCTCGTCTTGAGGTAGTCCCGCCATGGCTGTGCGCTTCGACCGGCTCTACCACGCCGTTACCACCTTCGACAACCTGTTCCGCGCTTACCGGAACGCAGCCCGAGGCAAGCGTGGTCAGCCGCAGGGCAGGTCCAGGGTGGCGAGCCATGACCTCTCGCGGCGAGCCTGGTAAGGTAAGGCATCGAGGCGTTGACGGAGGTTTCCGGACGATGAAATATCGGGTTCTCATCGAGCAGGACGAGGACGGGATGTTCACAGCGCAGTGCCCTGCCCTGCCGGGATGTGTGACGCAGGGGCAGACACGGACCGAGGCCATCGAGAACATCCGGGAGGCGATCGCGGGCTACCTGGAGAGCCTGAAGAAACACGGCGAGCCAGTGCCACCCTCGGTGGACGAGGAGATCGTCGAGGTCGCCGTTTGACGCGGCTCCCGTCACTTTCCGGGCGTGAGCTGTGCAGGGTACTGGCGAAGTTCGGTTACGAGATCGACCACCAGACGGGCAGCCACCTGATTCTGCGTAACAGAATGCCGCCTCATCGCAGGCTGACCGTGCCGAACCACAAAGAGATCTCCAAGGGGACGCTGAGGGCGATCCTTCGGCAGGCAGGTTTGTCCGTGGAGGAGCTCCTGGAGGAACTGTGAGCGGGCCCCCCATACGAAGGGGCGGGGCGGAGGAAGGAGTGGATTGACGCAGGAGCGGATGCCGGAATCGGTCGAGACTGGCGGCGGGGCGTACGTCGGCGAGGGCGTGAGCATGGGTGGTGGGACCTTCGTCGGCCGCGATCGAGATCGTCCTCATCGCCGGGTACAGCGCCGAGCAGTTGCAGACAGTGCTGCCGCGGTTGCGCGAGGCGCTGGCGGACCCGCAAGCGGGGCTGCGGGCGGACCCGAGCGGCGAGCGCATCACCGTCACAGCACCGCAGTCGCCGACCATCACATTGTCCCAGCAGGCGGCGGCTGACCTGCTGCCCGCCGCCGCACGCGAGGGGGACGAGCCAACCTATCTTGCGGCCCTCGCGGTGAGCCCCCGCTATGGCCGGTGGGCGACGCAGTTCGTGCCGCTGGCGGGCATGCTCGCGGAGCAGGAGCGTCCACCGGGCTGGGCCGAGATCCCGCCCGAGTTCACCGAGCTCGAGGTGATCGGTGAGGGAGCCCAGCGGCAACTGCGCCGGGTGCGCCTCGAAGACATCACCGATGCGGTGCGGCGCCACCCGGCCCTGGCGCTCTTGGGCGAGCCGGGATCGGGCAAGACGACGACGCTGCACCGGCTGCTGTTGGACGCCGCGCGGCAGCGGCTGACGGGGCAAGGCGGACCCCTGCCCGTGCTGTTGCCGCTGGCCGAGTACCGCGACTACCCCTCGCCGCACGCCTTTCTCCTGGCCCGCTGGGCACAGTCTCTGGGCGCGCTCGACCTGGCAGCGCACCTGCGTCGGGGCGATCTGCTCCTGCTCTGCGACGCGCTCAACGAGATGCCGTTCCGTGACAGCCGGGACTACCGGGACCGCGTCGGCGCGTGGCGCCAGTTCGTCAAGGACTGGCCCGGCAACCGCCTGGTATTCACCTGCCGCAGCCGCGACTACAGTGAGCCGCTCGGGCTGCCGCAGGTCGAGATCGAGCGCCTCGACGACCCACGCATTGAGGATTTCCTCACCCGCTACCTCGCACCGGCGCAAGCACAGGAGAGCTGGGCAAGGCTTCGGGGCTCGCCGCTCCTGGATCTGGTACGCAATCCTTACTACCTCACGATGCTCGCGTATCTGGTGGCTCGGGGTGGCGCATGGCCCGCGAGTCGGTCGGGCCTGTTCCAGGGGTTCACCGACACGCTGTTGAAGCGGGAAGAGACCCGCGGCCACTCCGACTGGCCGGGCAAGCAGCCGCCCTTCGCGCAGGGCCGCGAGATAGCGCCGGCGGGCTTCGCCGGCATCGGCCAGGTTCGCGCTGCCCCAGGTGAAACGTGGGCGGCCCGACGGAGGTGTTCCCCGCTCGTTGGGCGGCGAACGGGTTGCAGACTTTACTGCAGGAGAGGGCGCATGCAGCTATGCGGTGGAACGCACCGCAAGGGGTTTCCGCCTACCCGAGCTGAACCTTCACGCCCGCGCCCGCGCCGCCAGCACGAGCCGGTGGGTCGCCTTGTAGACGCTTGCCGAGAGCCGGCGCGACATCTGCTCGAGTGGCAGCCGGAGTGCGCGCGCCAGGCGAGCAGAAATCCACAACAGCTTTTCGACCGTTTCTGCGAAGCGGCGATCAGCTTCCCCCCCGGCGAGGCTTAGCAGCTCACGCGCGGAGGCGGCCACCCCTTGGTAATCGCCTTGGTGCGCCTGTGCATCCAGTAAGGCAAACAGACTGCTCCAGCTCCGCTCCTTCGCATGGTGTTCACGGGCAAACTCAATCGCCTCGTTGAGCAGGCCCAGCCGACGCAGGCACGCGACGCGCAGCCTTTGCAGGTCTTCCGGCAGGGTATGTCCGGGGAAGACCCCCGCGTAATCATCCAACAGCTGTAGGCACTGGCGAGAGTCCGGTCCGTGCCAGGCCGCCCAGGCCGATAGATAGACCGTCGCAGCGGTAGCTGCCCGCGCCAGCAGTACATCCCGGTGCTGCCGGATGTACTCCCACTCGCCGGCCCGCGCCTTGAGCCGACATGCCTCAATGAGGTAGGAGAAAACGCCTGACTCACGGTAGGCGTGGTCCAGGAAATCGAACCAAGGGCGCCACTCGCCGCTGTCCTCGAAGCGTTGGTACGCACACACCGACAGCAACCTACGCCGATGTGCGGCATCAGTCTCGTTGCGCCCCTCTTCCTCGGCCACATCCACCTGTCCGGTCGCGAGGAGCGCGTGCACCCGCCAATGTCTCCAGCCGGGCTGTGCGTCGGCTTGGACGAAGCGCGCTCGGGCCTCGTCCAGGATCGCCAACGCCTCGTTAGCCTTGCCAGCCTCGATCAAGAGCGCACAGAGCAGCCCTGCCTGGTCAAGGTAACGCTTATTCTCGGGGGTCACTGCTCGTAACGCCTGTTCCGCCCGCTCCCGGTCGAACAAGACTTGCTTTGCAAGTCCCCACAACAGCGCCAAGGGGTGACCCCAATCCAAGTCGAGCAATTCCCGGAATGATTCTTTAGCCTGGTCACCCGCCTCCAGGGTGTGGACCACACACAGAAAACACCAGAACCGACAGCGCCACCGGGCTTGTGGGTCACCCTCCAGCTCAGCGGCTAACTGCGCCAGCTCCTCGGCGGCTCGGCTCAGCCGCGCGCGGGCCTCGTCGTCTTGTCGCAGCAACTCCAGTTGGAACGGGTGCGGCACAAGCGGATTGTTGCCATCGAGAGCAGCCGGGGCGCAGGCTCCCCAGAAGTCGGCAATCGCTCTGAACTCCCGCACGGTGTGCCAGTGTGGTTGCGCGGTGTAAGCCTCCTCCAACAGCGCCCGGGCCCCGGCGGCATCGCCTTGCAGCAGGGCAGCCATCCCTTGCAGCCGCAAAGTTTCGGCATCCGGCTCTATCCCCGGCGGCAGGGTCTGGAGCCGAGTCACGGCCTGCTCCAGACAGCCAAGTTCCAAGAGCAACGCGCAATGGAAGTTGAAGGCCGGCAGAGTGCGCGTCTGCTCGGTCAGCCGCAGCGCCTCGTCCATGTGGCCAGCCCGGTAGGCGAAAACCCCGCGGGCGGCGCTGTCGTCACCTTTCGGGTCCAGTTCATGCGCTTCCTCCAGCAGGGCCTTACACTGCGCTTCTACTGTCTCTGCTTGCAGCTCGTAGATGGCCAGGGTGCGCAGAATCCTAGCGCGCACGATATGGTCTAGTGCATCCCACGTCGGATAGCTGCGCAGCGCGCGCAGTTCTTCCAGGGCCGTTGTGTGCCGACCAGAGCGGTATCGTTCGCGGATGTCATCGAGATTCTCGGCGAGATGTTGCGAGAGAGCGTCGGCAAGCTTCAGGTTCTGGTCACCGAATGCTGCCAGCATTAAATCTCGCGTCCGTTGCTCGACGCGCAGGGGTGGCTGGAAACCGGGCTCCCCGGAAGCGATACTGAGTTCCCAGTCGGGGTTGGTCGGCTGAGGCGTGGACTCAGGAGCGGAGCCGCTCCGCTCATCGCCCGGCGGCGGCAAGGACCATCGCTCACGGACATAATTCGTGATATGGCGCCGCAGCAATTCCTCGAACTGAGGCCGGCCTTTGTACGACCACCACAGCCCTTCTTTGGGAAACTCTTCACGGAACCGGAGAACACGTCCCCACTGCTCGGTCTCTGCCGGAGATTGTGGGGAGTAAGGCTTCTGATTGAAGTACACCATGATCTGTGGCCGCCCGCTCCGCTGCCATGCCTCATAGCCGCGCTGAAGCTCGTGCTTGGTACCGGATTGGGCGTGTGCGGTCGGTGTACCAAAGCGCTTCCAGAAGATTCCGATGAGGAGATCGCATTCTTCGATGCGAAGGATGGGGTCGATGAGCCCCTGTGGGCCATCTGCGTGCAAACCGGGATAAATGTCGGTCTCCCAGCGATAGAGCTGCAAGTGCAGGCCGCGGTCGGCGGCGACGCCGCGGTTGAGATCTTCAACCACCTTCGCGACGGCGTCTCGTTCCCGCTGGACGTCGCCGGGAGATGCGACGACCACCCGCAATGCCTTCATGCTCCGCCCGCCCTATCGTGTTCTTGCAACGCGCAGTCGTTGGGCGTCCGTTCCGCCAACCGCTGCGCACTCATGATACGGCAGGACAGACCACAGTGTTTCAGCCATGACCCGGACGACACAGGGCTTCCTGGTTCAGCCCATTTGCCCTCTCTACCCTTCCGTGAAGTGGTCCGAGTCCATCCTCTTGACTGCATAGGACGCGACTGGGCTCACGCCCACGCTGTGCTCCACCATAAGCTGGGCGAGGGCCTCTCCGTCGATGAGGATGGTCCGGGTGTCGATGCCCGGATGCGCGAGGCGCAGTTTTGGGCGTCCTTGGTGAAGGTCGAGGTCAATGATAAAGACCCCCTTCTTCGCTCGATTCCTAGGCGTCTCGTTGGGACAACGTCGCAGCCGCGTGGGTTACTCGTTCCCCCTTACCTTCGACCGCGAGAAGGATATCCAACTCCCTCTCCGTCACCCCGGCTTCCTGGGCCAGCTCGGTCCATTGGCGCGCGGCTTCCTCCCGCTGGCAAGCGCGGAAACGCCCGCGGCAGGGCAGGGTAACCAACAGGAGCTTCATGGCAATGGCAACTAAGCGTTCCGATGAAGCGAGCCGCACGGACCAGCGGAGTGTGTCGGTGACCGGACAGGTGAGCGTGCGCGGAGGTGGGGAATCGAGTTCTCCGCGCACTCGTAGCGTGGTGGATACCGGTGGCGGCGCTTACATCGGTGGCAATGTTACAACCGGCGGCGGGGACTTCATCGGCCGTGACCAGATCAAGACCGTCACGTCCAACCTGATGGGCCGCCAGCAGGGGATCACCGTCGAGGAGTTTCTGCGGCTGCTCGAGGAGGTGCGCGCGCTCTTGGCGCGCTCCGAAATCGAGCAGGACACCGTCGAGGTGGTCGAGGGCGACATCAAAGTCGTGGAGCAGCAGGCTGCGAAGGAAAAGCCCAATGGCACCATCATCAAGAGCAAGCTGAAGAGCGCGGAAGAGATGGTTGAGAGCGCCGGAAAAGCCACCGAGGGCATCGAGAAGCTCGTCTCGGTGCTGGTCAGGCTGGTGCAGATGGCAACCGCGCTGTTCGCGTAATCGCTGGCATTACCGAAAGTCCCCAAAGGGTTTTCGGCACCTCGGCGCATGTCGAGACGCATACGCCTGCGGCTCGATAGCAGTAACGCAGACGCGCGGGAGGCCTGCAGGATCGAGTCGGGCGGGGCGCGTGGGCCTCTCGGAGGCAGGCCGGGTCGCTTGGAGGCGACCTGCATCGTGGCGCGGAAAGTGGGCGCGCCCCAAGGAGGGAAACCCATCGCACGGCGTCTACTGACCAGCCGCGAGGCCGGCGCCTTCGAAGCGGCAGCCGAGAGCATCGTCCCGGATCATGCCGCTCACGCGTGTTCCGTCATGACCCCGCAGTACGTCTAGCTTCCGCTGCGCCTGCACTCGCTGCGCGCGGTGGCCTGCGCGGGATTGCCCACCGGCGGTTTCGGGAATACCATTGAGCCCTACTCATCCCCCCGAGGGCCCAGCGCCAGGCTCACCATCCTCGATGGCCAGTCACCTCGTCATCTCCGCGCTAGGACGTGACCATCCCGGCATTGTAGACGCGCTCAGCCAGGTAATCCTGGAGGCGGGAGCGAATATCGAGGATAGCCGCATGACCGTGCTGGGCGGCGAATTCGCCGTGCTGATGCTGGTCTCCGGGAACTGGAATGCTGTTGCCAAGCTGGAGTCGGCCCTGCCGGGGCTCCAGGACAAGCTGGATCTCGTCATTACCAGCAAGCGTACCCAGCCGCGGGCACCGCAGCCCAGGCTGCTGCCGTATGCCGTGGAGGTCGTGACCATGGACCACCCCGGCATCGTTCACGAGGTCGCCAGGTTCTTCTCGAGCCGCAACATCAACATCGAGGACCTGGCTACTGACAGCCACATGGCCCCGCACACGGGTACGCCCATGTTCAACCTCACGATGAAGATAAGCGTTCCCGGCGACCTCTCCATCGCTGCTCTGCGCGAAGAGTTCATGGATTTCTGCGACGATCTCAACCTGGACGCGGTGATCGAGCCAGTCAAGGGTTAGACGTGCGGATCTTCGCGGGGGGACCCCGCCACTTGGCGCGGCACGCCGATGTCGCCGCGCGGTGCACGTGGCCGCGCGCCGCGCGGACCTGTCTCCCTGCGCAGACTCCCCCCGTGGACCACGGCTCCCCGGCGGCGTGCCTGGCCGCAAGACCCTGCCCATGAGTGAAGACACCTCCGCAAAAAAGCTGTTCGTGCTCGATACCAACGTGCTGATGCACGACCCGGGCGCCGTGTTCCGCTTCCAGGAGCACGACATCTACCTGCCCATGGTGGTCCTGGAGGAGCTGGACGGCGCCAAGAAGGGGCTGTCCGAGATCGCCCGAAATGCCCGCCAGGCCAGCCGCATGTTGGACGAGCTGGTCCGTGGGGCCGATGGTGCCGGCATCGAGAGCGGCATACTGCTGCCGGCGCCGAGCCACGGTGCGGCCGCACAGTTCCGGGGCGCCGGCCGCCTCTACTTCCAGACCCAGAACCTCCCCTTCTCGCTCCCCGAGGGGCTGCCGGGCCACCGGCCGGATAATCACATGCTGGGCGTCACCCTGGCGCTCGCCAAGGCTCACCCGGAAATCACGGTGGTGCTGGTGTCCAAGGACATCAACCTGCGCATCAAGGCGGCCGCGCTGGGCATCCATGCGGAGGACTACTACAACGATCGGGTCCTGGACGACGTCAGCCTGCTGTACACCGGCATCCAGGAACTGCCCGAGGACTTCTGGGCCGCCCACAGCAAACAGATGACCTCTTGGAAGGAGGAGGGACGCACCTTTTACCGTATCGCAGGCCCGCTGGTACCCCAGTGGTACCCGGGCCAGTGTGTGTACACCGCCGACGGCCAGTTCGAAGCCGTCGTCCGCGAGCTGGAAGGCGACACCGCGCGCATCGAGCACGTCGTGGACTACCGCAGCCCCCGGCATGCCGTCTGGGGCATCCAGGCGCGCAACCGGGAGCAGAACTTCGCTCTCAACCTGCTGCTCGACCCGGAGGTCGACTTCGTGACCCTGCTCGGGGCGGCGGGCACCGGGAAGACTCTGCTGACGCTTGCGGCCGGTCTGGTTCAGACCCTGGAACAGAACCGCTACCGGGAGATCATCATGACGCGGGTCACGGTGCCGGTGGGCGAAGACATCGGCTTCCTGCCGGGGACCGAGGAGGAGAAGATGACGCCCTGGATGGGGGCGCTCATGGACAACTTGGAGGTTCTGACGCGTTCCGAGGGCGGCGACTGGGGGCGGGCGGTGACCAACGAGCTGCTGCGCGCCCGCATCAAGGTGCGCTCGCTGAACTTCATGCGCGGCCGGACCTTCCTCAACAAATATCTCATCTTGGACGAGGCCCAGAACCTCACGTCCAAGCAAATGAAGACACTGATCACGCGCGCCGGCCCCGGGACCAAGATCATCGCCGTGGGCAACGTCGCCCAGATCGACACCCCCTATCTGACCGAGACTACCTCCGGGCTCACCTACGTGGTGGACCGCTTCAAGAGCTGGCCGCACAGCGGTCACATCACCCTCACGCGGGGCGAGCGCTCGCGGCTCGCCGACCACGCCACCGACGTGCTCTAAGGCTGCGCGCCTGGTGCTGCGCCGGAGGGTGTCGGGGCGGCGTGCGGGTTCGCTCCCCGGGCTCACGGTTTACGCGCCTTGCAATACGGTGGCCCAATTGGCTACCCTTCGGCGACCGGGGCGGCACACCTGCAGCACGCTTCGCCGCGCGAGATATCGAGAACAATGAACGACGAAATTCCCAGCCAGGAGCTCGACATGCAGGGACGCGCCGAGACCTCGGCCAACGAGCCCTTCGCGGTCAAAGACTGCGCCTTACTGGTGGTGGCCACGGCGCGGCGTGCGGAGAACCTCAAGGAGCTGCGCGACAACCTGCTCACGATCAGCGCTGACAGCATCTACAACCATTTCTGGGGCGGGCTGCTGCAGCCCAGGTTCGAGGAGCGCGAGTTCAACAACGACTTCGCCGCGTGGGTATGTCGCAGCCTGCACGATCCCACGCTTGCGGAGCGTCTCGCGGTGATCGACCCGACGGACTTCAGCGATCTGGAGGCGCTGCGCCAGGAGCTGATCGAGGTCATCGAGGAGCGTCTGGACGAGAGCGAGCTGCTGCGCTTGAAACGGGCGGAGGAGCGTTTCGAGTTCTTGCGCTCGCAGATCGTCGTGTTCGATACCCACCAGCGCATGGAGCGCCCGGAGGACCTTGCGCAGGTGCTGCCGCAGATCTCGCCGAGCAGCGTTTTCTACCACTTCATCGACGCGCGGCGCCGCTCCGCAGAGCACCTGGACGATTTCCGGGCCTGGCTCGCCGGCTTCGGGGAACGCTACGAGAGCTTGTCGGGCAAGCTCGCCTCCGTCGATTTCTATTTTGCCAGTCTATCGGAGCTGCGGCAGCAGGTCGCCGAGCTGCTTCGCACCCACTTCGACGGAGCCGGGGATGCCGAGCCTGCTTGATGCATATGCCGAGGTGGCCGGCGCAGACGCCATCAGTCACTTGCGTCAGCTCTCCGAGCGGCTGCGGGGGCTGAAGGTGGTGCACGTCAACTCCACCCGCGTGGGGGGAGGAGTGGCGGAGATCCTCGAGAAGCTGGTGCCGCTGATGGGCGAGCTGGGGATGGACGTGGTCTGGGAGGTTATCACCGGAGAGCAGGAGTTCTATCAGTGCACGAAGAACTTTCACAACGCGCTGCAGGGGCGCGCCGTGCAGATTCCGGAACGCCAGTACAAGGTCTACGAGGAGACCGGCGCCGCCAATGCAGAGCGCCTGCGCCCGCTGTTGCAGGAGGCGGATGTCGTGTTCGTGCACGATCCGCAGCCGGCGCCTCTGCTGAGCCTGTGCCCGCAGCGCAGGGGCAAATGGATCTGGCGTTGCCACATCGACGTGAGCCATCCCTACCGGCCGGTCTGGAAGTACCTGCGCAGGTATCTCGCCCACTTCGATGCCAGCGTGTTCTCCCTCGCCGCTTTCGCCCAAGCCCTCCCGCATCCGCCGGATTCCCACCGCACCATCAACGCCATCCAGCGGGCGGCGGACATGGTGCTGCAGAAATCCACCCGCGAGGGGTTTGGGCTCACGGTCACCGAGGCTCTGTGGAAGGGGAAGCCGGTCATCGGTGGAGACACAGGCGGCATCCGCCTGCAGGTCGTCGACCACCACACCGGTTTCCTGGTGAATACGCCGGAGGGTGCCGCTCTACGTATCCGCTACCTGTTGCACCATCACGAGAAGATGCGCGAGATGGGTGCGAAGGCTGTACAGTTCGTGCGTGAGAACTTCCTGCTCACCCGGCAGCTTCGAGAGTACCTCACGCTCATCGTCGCCCTGGTGCACGGGATGCGAGACCGCATCGTGCTGGAATGAGCCGCCGGCGCCTCCGCCCCCTCTCTATAGTCTGAGGAGGACGACTTGCCAACCAAGCTACAGGAGCCAACGATGAATTCCGATGTCCGTCATGGCGTCAGTCTGCTCACCGAACACGACGTTTACCTGTTCAAGGAAGGCACCCACAGCCATCTGTTCGACAAGCTCGGTGCGCACGTCATCGAGGTCGAGGGGGTGCGAGGCACCGTGTTCGCCGTCTGGGCCCCGAACGCCCAGAGTGTATCGGTGAAAGGCGATTTCAACGGCTGGAGCAACGAGTCCCACCCGCTGAAGCCACGCGGGGACAGCTCCGGTATCTGGGAGGGCTTCGTGCCGGGGGTGGGCCGCGGGGCCCAGTATAAGTATCACCTGGAGTCGCGTTTCCACGGCTACCGAGTGGACAAAGGGGATCCCTTCGCCGCGCGCTGGCAGGTGCCTCCGGACACCGCCTCCATGGTGTGGGAGCTGGACTACCCGTGGGGCGACGGCGGCTGGATGGGGGGCAGGCGCGGTGCCACCGCCCTGGATGCCCCCCAGGCGATGTACGAGATCCACCTGGGTTCCTGGCGCCGCGTCCCGGAAGAGGGACACCGGTCCCTCAGCTACCGCGAGCTGGCGGGGCAACTTGTCGAGTACCTGAGGCACATGAACTTCACGCACGTGGAGCTGATGCCCGTGATGGAGCACCCGTTCTTCGGCTCTTGGGGCTACCAGGTCGTGGGTTACTTCGCGCCGACCGCGCGTTACGGCACGCCGCAGGACTTCATGTACCTGGTGGACCAGCTCCACCAGGCCGGAATCGCCGTGATCCTGGACTGGGTGCCGTCCCACTTCCCCAGCGACGAGCACGGGTTGGCCTATTTCGACGGCACCTACCTGTTCGAGCACGCCGACCCCAAGAAGGGCTTCCATCCGGAATGGAACAGCTACATCTTCAATCACGGCCGCAATGAGGTGCGCGCGTTCCTGTTGAGCAGCGCGGTGTTCTGGCTGGAGAAATACCACGCAGATGGTCTGCGTGTCGACGCGGTGGCCTCGATGCTCTACCTGGACTATGCGCGCGAGGCGGGGGAGTGGATCCCCAATCAGTACGGGGGCCGCGAGAACATCGATGCCGTGTCCTTCATCCGTCATCTCAACGAGGCGGTTTACCGGCACCAGCCGGACGTGCAGACCATCGCGGAGGAGTCCACGGCGTGGCCCATGGTGTCGCGGCCCCCGTACCTCGGTGGGCTGGGGTTCGGGCTGAAGTGGAACATGGGCTGGATGCACGACACGCTGGATTACTTCTCCAAAGACCCGGTGCACCGCAAATACCGCCACAACCAGCTCACCTTCAGCATCTGGTATGCGTTCTACGAGAATTTTGTGCTTCCCTTGTCTCACGACGAAGTGGTGCACGGCAAAAGCTCGTTATTGGGGAAGATGCCGGGGGACGACTGGCAGAAGTTCGCGAACCTTCGCGCCCTGTTCGGGTACATGTATGGTCACCCCGGGAAGAAGCTTCTGTTCATGGGGGGAGAATTCGGTCAGTGGGCGGAGTGGAACCACGACGCCAGCCTCGACTGGCACCTGGTGCAATACGACCTTCACCGCGGAGTGCAGCGCTGGGTGGAGGATTTGAACCGGTTCTACCGCAGCGCGCCGGCCCTGTACCAACAGGATTTCCAACTGGAGGGCTTCGAGTGGGTCGATTTCCATGACTGGGAGCAGAGCATCATCAGCTTCCTGCGTCGGGGAAGGGCCCCCGCTGACGTGGTGCTGGTGGTCTGCAACCTCACGCCGGTACCGCGCATGAACTACCGCGTGGGCGTGCCTTACGGCGGTTATTGGAAGGAGGCCCTCAACAGTGACGCCTCCCTTTACGGCGGAAGCGGGATCGGCAACTTCGGAGGGGTGGATGCCTCGCCGCTCCCGGCCCAGGGGCGCTATCACTCTGTAGCGCTGAACCTTCCGCCGTTGGGCGTGCTGTTCCTGCATCCCGAAGGCCGCTGATGCGCCCTAGACGACGGCGCATCCTCGAAGGCCCGGGAGCCGGCTGGCCAGGATGAAAAATCTGCGGCAGATTTCTCGAGAGGAGGTCGGACGATGAGCGAAGCCTCTGTCCCGGCAGAGCTGTCCAAGGCGTTAATCCACTCCGAGCTTGACGGCAGGAGGCGGGTCGTCATCGAGGGCGTGAAGCCTGAGGTAGACGGCGGGCGGTTTCCGATCAAGAGGGTGATGGGCGAGTCCGTAGTGGTGCAGGCCGATGTGTTCGCCGACGGCCACGACACGCTGGCGTGCCGCGTGCTGTACCGGCCCGAATCGGCTGCAGAGTGGCGTGCCGTCGCCATGAAGCCGATGGCCAACGACCGCTGGGAGGCGGTCTTTCCGGTGACGGACGGCGGACGCTATCGGTACACGGTGGAAGGATGGGTGGACGCTTTCCAGACTTGGCGCCGCGACCTGGTGAAACGACGGCAAGCGGGTCAGGACCTCACAGTGCCCTTGCTGGTGGGCGCCGACCTCATCGAGCAGACGGCAACACGCGCACCGTCCCCCGACGGGGAGCGGCTGAACGCTTGGGCAGGGGACCTGCGGAGTGAGCGCAGCCAGGACCTGCGGTACCACCTAGCCATGGACGAAGAGCTGGCCGTGGCCGTGGGGCGTTACCCGGATATGGATCTCATCACGCGCTACGAGCGGGAGCTGTCGGCGGTGGTGGACCGGGAGCGTGCCCGATACGGCGCCTGGTACGAGCTGTTTCCACGCTCCGGCGACCAAGGTGTCCACGCTACCTTCGAGGATTGCGAGGCGCGGCTGCGCTATGTGGCGGAGATGGGGTTCGACGTACTGTACCTGCCGCCGGTGCATCCCATCGGGCTGTCGCACCGCAAGGGCCGCAACAACAGTCCCGTTGCGGCGCCGGGAGACGTGGGCAGCCCTTGGGCCATCGGCGCCCCAGAGGGCGGCCACAAGGCGGTGCATCCGCAGCTAGGCACCCTGGAGGACTTCCGGAGCCTCGTCGAGCGCGCCCGCGAGCTGAACATCGAGATGGCCATCGACATCGCCTTCCAATGCTCCCCGGACCACCCCTACGTCAAGGAGCATCCAGAGTGGTTCCGCCTCAGGCCGGACGGCACTGTCCAGTACGCGGAGAACCCGCCGAAGAAGTACCAGGACATCTACCCCTTCGACTTCGAGACCCGGGAATGGCGTGCCCTCTGGGACGAGCTGCGGGACGTGGTGCTGTTCTGGATCGGCCACGGGGTAAGGATCTTCCGGGTGGACAACCCCCACACCAAGCCCTTCGCGTTCTGGGAATGGCTTATCGCAGAGGTCAAGGCGCGTCATCCGGAGGCTCTGTTTCTGGCCGAGGCATTCACCCGGCCCAAGATCATGCATCGCCTGGCCAAGCTCGGCTTCACCCAGTCCTACACATACTTCACTTGGCGCAACACCAAGTGGGACCTCACGCAGTACTTCACAGAGCTGGCGCAGGGCGAAGGGCGGGAGTACCTGCGGCCCAGTCTGTGGCCGAACACGCCGGATATCCTCAACGAGTACCTGCAGTTCGGCGGACGCCCCGCGTTCGTCGTGCGGCTCGTGCTGGCGGCCACCCTGGGTGCGAGCTACGGCATTTACGGCCCCGCTTTCGAGCTGATGGAGGCGCAGCCACGGGAGGCCGGCAGCGAGGAGTATCTCGACTCGGAGAAGTACCAGCTCGGGCAGTGGGACATCGACCGCGAGGACAGCCTGCGCGACCTGATCACGCGCGTCAACCGCATCCGCCATGACAACCCCGCGCTGCACGGAGACTGGAGCCTGCGTTTCCACGCGGTGGACAACGATCAGCTCATCGCCTACAGCAAGCGGGCGGAGGAGGAGAACGACGCGGTGCTGGTGGTGGTGAATCTGGACCCTTACCACACCCAGGCGGGATGGCTGGAACTGCCGCTCCAGGAGTTCGGGCTCGATCCCCGCCAGCCGTACCAGATGCACGACCTGCTGAGCGGCGCGCGCTATATCTGGCACGGGGCGCGGAATTACGTGGAGCTGGATCCCCAGAGCTATCCCGCGCACATCTTCCGTCTGCGCCGCCGGGTGCGCACCGAGCGCGATTTCGAGTACTACCTCTGAGGAGCTTGCCGATATGGGCCACCACACGACGGGCACCGCACTCGCGGACGACCCGCTCTGGTACAAGGACGCCATCATCTACGAGGTCCACGTCAAGGCGTTTTACGACAGCAACAACGACGGTATCGGCGACTTCCCGGGGCTGATCGAGAGACTGGACTACCTCCAGGATCTCGGGGTCAATACCATCTGGCTGCTTCCCTTCTACCCGTCGCCGATGAAGGACGACGGCTACGATATCTCCGACTACCGCAACATCCACCCCGACTACGGCACCCGCAAGGATTTCCGAACTTTCGTGCGGGAGGCGCACCGCAGGGGCCTGCGGGTGATCACCGAGCTGGTGGTGAACCACACCTCCGATCAGCACCCCTGGTTCCAGGCGGCGCGGCGGGCGCCCGCCGGCTCGGCGAAGCGCGACTACTATGTCTGGAGCGACACCGACAAGAGGTTCCCCGAGACGCGTGTCATCTTCACCGACAGCGAGACCTCGAACTGGGCCTGGGACCCGATCGCGCGGGCTTACTACTGGCACCGTTTCTTCTCGCACCAGCCGGACCTGAATTACGACAACCCGCAGGTGGTGAAGGCGGTGATCAGGCTCATGCGCTTTTGGCTGGACATTGGGGTGGACGGGGTGCGCCTGGACGCCATCCCTTACTTGTGTGTGCAGGAGGGTACCACCAACGAGAACCTGCCCGCGACCCACGCAGTGATCAGGCAGATGCGCGCCGTCGTGGATGCCCACTACAAGAACCGCATGTTCCTCGCGGAGGCCAACCAGTGGCCCGAGGACGTGGCGGAGTATTTCGGCGACGGGGATGAGTGTCACATGGCCTACCACTTCCCGCTGATGCCGCGCATGTACATGGCGGTGGCCCAGGAGGACCGGCACCCCATGACCGAGATCATGCGCCAGACGCCGGATATTCCCAGCACCTGCCAGTGGGCCATCTTCCTGCGCAACCACGACGAGCTGACCCTGGAGATGGTGACCTCCCGGGAGCGGGACTACATGTACCAGCACTTCGCCAGCGACCCGCGGATGCGCCTGAACCTGGGGATAAGGCGGCGTCTGGCCCCCCTCATGGACAACGAACCAGACAAGATCAAGCTGGTGAACAGCCTGCTCATGTCCATGCCGGGATCACCCATCATCTACTACGGCGACGAAGTTGGCATGGGGGACAACTTTTACCTGGGCGACCGCAACGGCGTGCGTACCCCGATGCAGTGGAGCCCGGACCGCAATGCCGGCTTCTCCAAGACCGATCCGCAGCGCCTCTACCTGCCCCCTATCATGGATCCCGTCTACGGCTACCAGGCCGTCAATGTCGAGGCTCAGAGCCGGGACCGCGCCTCGCTGCTCAACTGGACCAAGAGGCTGGTGGCGGTGCGCAAGGCTCACAAGGCCTTCGGCCGAGGCACCCTGGAGTTCCTGCGCCCCGGCAACCGTAGGGTGCTCGCCTATGTGCGGGAGTACGAAAACGAATCCATTCTGTGCGTCGCCAACCTGTCCCGCTCGGCTCAGCCGGTGGAGCTGGGGCTGTCGAAGTTCAGGGGACGGGTGCCGGTGGAGCTGATGGGGCGCACGACCTTCCCGCCGGTCGGTGACCTGCCCTATCTGCTGACACTTCCCGGCTACAGCTTCTACTGGTTCCACCTAGCCACCGACGCCGACGTGCCCTCCTGGCACGAGGAGCGCCTCGCTCCACTGGAGCTGCCGGTACTGGTACTGTTCAGCGGCTGGCGCAGCTTCTTCCCGGCGGACTTCGAGCACGCGCGGCGCGCGATGGCGGAGCGCCTGCGCGCCCAACTGGAGCTGGAAGTTCTGCCGGCCTTTCTCAAGGCGCAGCGCTGGTTCGCCGCCAAGGGCCAGACCATTGAAGAGATCGGTCTTGGCGCCCAGGCCGAGCTGGACGGCAAACGCGCAAACTGGCTGCTCGCTGAGATACGGGTCCAGGCCACAGGGATCGCTCCGCAAACCTATTTCGTGCCCATGTCGCTGACCTGGGAGGGCGACGAGGATCGTATCCGTTCCCTGCTCTACTGCACTCTGGCCCGGGTACGCCAGCGGGCAGGTGTCGGTGTGCTGTGCGACGCATTCAGCGATGCGTCGTTCTGCCACGTGCTTGTCAAGGCCATGGGAGAGAGCCGGGAGATCCCCTTTGGGGATGGGCGGCTGAGGTTCTCCTCCACCGCCGCCTTCGCCGAGCTGGCCGGCGATCTGTCGGCGGAGCTGAGCGTGCGCCGGCCGGATGCCGAGGGCAGCAATACCACGCTGATCCTGGGCGAGCGGCTGTTCCTCAAGGGCTACCGGCGGCTGCAGGAAGGCGTCAACCCGGAGCTGGAGCTGGGACGCTTCCTGACCGAGGCCTCTCCATACCACCACATCGTCCCCGTCGCCGGCGCCCTGGAGCATCAAGGTGCCGACGGCAAGTCCGTCACGCTGGCATTGCTGCAGGGTTACTTGGAAAGCCAGGGCGACGGCTGGTCCTACACGCTCCACTATCTGGAGCGGTTCCTGGAGGCCAGCCTGGTGCGCCATCCGGAGCAAAGCAGCGAGGAGACGCAGTCCGAGCACGCGCCCTACCTGGTCATGATGCGCACCCTGGGCGTGCGCACCGGCGAGCTGCATCGCGCGCTCGCGGCCGCCACAGGCGACCCGGCCTTCGATCCGGAGCCGGTGCGCCCGGAAGACCTGGCCGCATGGACGGAGCGGGTGCGCAGTGATACTGTCCTCTCCCTGGGTGGCCTGGAGCGCCGGCTGCCCGACTTGCCGGCGCGCGTGCACTCGGTTGCCCACCGTCTGCTCGCGCTGCGCGATGACATCTTGCAGCGCATCGACGGTCTGCTGCCGGATGAGGTCGACGCCGTGAAGACGCGCCACCATGGCGACTATCACCTCGGGCAGGTGCTGGTGGTCCAGAACGACTTCGTGATCATCGACTTCGAAGGCGAGCCGGCACGGCCGCTGGAGGAGCGCCGCCGCAAGCACTCGCCGTTGCGCGATGTGGCCGGTATGCTGCGGTCCTTCGACTACGCAGCGTTTGCCGCCCTGCAGCGCCTGACTGCGGAACGGGAGGATTATCTGCCGGTGCTGGAGCCTCTGGCGCGCGGGTGGCGGCGCGCGGTCACCGGTGCCTTCCTGGCCGGCTACGTGGAGGGCGTGCAAGACTGTCTGTGCCGCCCGGCCGACGAGGCGCATACGCGTGCCCTCATCGACCTGTTCGTGCTGGAGAAGGCTCTGTACGAGCTGCGCTACGAGCTGGATAACCGGCCCGATTGGATAGGTATCCCGGTCCACGGCGTCATGGGTGTGCTGGAGGAGCCGACGCCTCTGTTGGATGGGGCCACCCCGCTCTCGGCAACGCCCGCGCCCGAGTCTGGCGCGGCCTGATGTCCCATGCACCAGCACCACGCATGCCGCCGGCCGCTCCTGCAGCGAGCCGCTGACCTGGACCAGCGGGCGTCAGCCTACCTCGCCACGGTGCGCGGCATCGACTTCGAGGTCATCCCGCGGCCATGAGCCGACAGTGCGTACCGGTCTGGCCCGGTCACCCCTACCCCTTGGGTGCAACGTGGGACGGCGAAGGCGTGAACTTCGCCCTGTTCTCGGAGCATGCCGAGAAAGTCGAGTTGTGCCTGCTCGACCCCAAGAGCCGCCGCGAGGTGGAGCGCATCCCGGTGACGGAACGGACCGACCAGGTCTGGCACTGCTATCTGCCGGAGGCCCGGCCAGGTCTCCTCTATGGATACCGCGTCTACGGACCTTACAAGCCCGAGGAGGGTCACCGCTACAACCCCCACAAGCTATTGCTCGATCCCTATGCCAAGGCCATCCATGGGACTCTGCGCTGGAGTGATGCCCACTTCGGTTACCGGGTGGGGGGCCGGCGGGAGGACCTCTCCTTCGACCCTCGCGACAATGCCGCCGGAATGCCGAAATGCATGGTGATCGACCCGGCCTTCACCTGGGGAGACGATCGTCCGCCGCGCCACTCCTGGCACGACACCATCATCTACGAGCTGCACGTCAAGGGCTTTACGACGCTGCACCCGCAGGTCCCCCCGCACCTGCGCGGCACCTTTGCCGGCATCGCCTCGGCACCGGTCATCGAGCACCTGCAGCGGCTCGGGGTGACGGCGGTGGAGCTGATGCCGGTCCACGCCTTCATCGACGACCGCCACTTGGTGGCCCGCGGGCTGCGCAACTACTGGGGATACAATTCCATCGGCTACTTCGCGCCGGAGAACCGCTATTCGGCCACGGGGTTGGTGAGCGAGTTCAAGACCATGGTCAAGCGCCTCCACTCGGCAGGGGTGGAGGTCATCTTGGACGTGGTGTACAACCACACGGCCGAGGGCAACCACCTGGGACCTACGCTGTCGTTTCGCGGCATCGACAACAGCGCTTACTATCGACCGAACGCCGATAGCCCCCGTTACTACCAGGATTACACCGGCTGCGGCAACACCTTGAACATGATGCACCCGCGGGTGCTGCAGCTCATCATGGACAGCCTGCGCTACTGGGTGTTGGAGATGCACGTGGACGGCTTTCGTTTCGACCTGGCCTCCGCGCTGGCGCGGGAGCTGCATGCGGTCGACCGCCTCGGCGCGTTTTTCGACATCATTCACCAGGACCCGGTCATCTCTCAGGTGAAGCTCATTGCCGAGCCCTGGGACTTGGGAGAGGGCGGCTATCAGGTCGGGAACTTCCCGGTAGGTTGGACGGAGTGGAACGCCAAGTATCGGGATACCGTGCGCGCCTACTGGCGCGGCGACGAAGGGCAGCTCGGGGAGCTGGCGTCTCGCTTGACCGGGTCGAGCGACCTTTACGGGAGCAACGGGCGCAGTCCACATGCCAGCATCAACTTCGTCACCTCCCATGACGGATTTACGCTCCAGGACTTGGTGAGCTACAACGACAAGCACAACGAGGCGAACGCAGAGGACAACCGGGACGGCGAGCGCCACAACCTGAGCTGGAATTGCGGTGTGGAGGGGCCTTCGCCTGACGCCGCTATCCGTGCGCTGCGCGCCCGGCAGAAGCGCAATTTCATCGCTACGCTGCTGCTGTCCCAGGGCGTCCCGATGCTGGTCGGCGGCGACGAGTTTGGCAGAACCCAACATGGCAACAACAATGCGTACTGCCAGGATAACGAGATGAGTTGGGTCCGCTGGGACCTGAGTCCGGAGGACCAGGATTTCTTGGCCTTTGTCCAGTATCTGGCGGGTGTGCGTAAGGCCCACCCGATGTTCCGCCGGCGACGCTTCTTTCAGGGGCGGCCGATGGAAGGCACGGGGTACAAGGACGTCACCTGGTTCAGCCCCGAGGGCCGGGAGATGACCGAGCAAGACTGGCATCAACCGTTCGCGCGCTGCCTGGGCCTGGCTCTGGCCGGCAAGGCGGCGGACGAGGTTGACGCGCACGGCCGGCCCATGGTGGACGACAACTTCCTGGTCCTGCTCAACGCCCACCATGAAGCCATGGCGTTCGTGCTGCCGCCGTGCTCCGTGGACGCGCGCTGGGAGGTGCTGGTGGACACCAGCCGCAGCGCGGACCTCGACGTCCACGGCCACTTCGGCGCCAAGGAATCATACTCGTTGAAGCCGCGCAGCATGGCGCTGCTCATCGAGCGGCATACTGCGCAGGCGGCGGGGCCACCGCCGGAGGAGCCGTGAAGCGCAGCCACGCCATGCCCTTCGGGGCGGCCCCGTTAGCCGGAGGGGGTGTGCGCTTCCGGCTGTGGGCACCCGCCCAGAGAGCAGTACAGCTCTGCCTGGAGGGACCGGGGGGCGACGTCATCCTTCCCATGCAGACGGGGCCCGGTGGCTGGTTCGAGCTCGTCAGCGACAGCGCGCATGCGGGCAGCCGCTATCGTTTCCTGCTGGACGGTGGCATGCGCGTCCCCGACCCCGCCTCGCGCTTCCAGCCCGAGGACGTGCACGGTCCCAGCGAGGTGATCGACCCGCGAGCCTGGGAATGGAGCGACGGCGGTTGGCACGGACGCCCTTGGGAGGAGTCGGTCATCTATGAGCTGCACGTAGGCGCCTTCACGCCGCTAGGCACCTTCGCCGCTGTCGAGGGTCACTTGGACTATCTGAAGGATCTCGGCATCACCGCGGTCGAGCTGATGCCGGTGGCGGACTTCCCTGGGCGGCGGAACTGGGGGTACGACGGCGTCCTGCCGTTCGCCCCGGACAGTTGTTACGGGCGTCCCGAGAGCCTCAAGGCCCTGGTCCAGGCGGCCCACGCCCGGGGGCTCATGGTCCTTCTGGACGTCGTCTACAATCACTTCGGGCCCGAGGGCAATTACCTGCACCTTTACGCCCCCCCGTTCTTCACCGAGCGCCACCACACCCCGTGGGGGGCAGCCGTCAACTTCGATGGCGAGGGCAGCCGCCAAGTCCGCGACTTCTTCATACACAATGCCTTGTACTGGCTGGAAGAGTACCACTTCGATGGCCTGCGCCTCGACGCAGTCCACGCCATCGTCGATGACTCCGTGCCAGACATCCTGGAGGAGTTGGCGGACGCGGTTCACACCGGACCGGGGGCGCAGCGGCACGTGCACCTCGTGCTGGAAAACGATCACAATGCCGCCCATTACCTACGGCGGGAGAGCGACGGCCGGCCGCGCTGGTACTCCGCCCAGTGGAACGACGACATCCACCATGCCGCCCACGTGCTCGCGACCGGCGAGACCGGCGGGTACTACCGGGATTATGGCGACGATCCAGTCCGGCACCTCGGTCGTTGCCTGACCGAGGGCTTCGCGTATCAGGGCGAGCCGTCTTCCTATCGGCGCGGCGCGCCCCGCGGGGAGCCCAGCCGCTATCTGCCGCCGACGGCATTCGTGGCATTTCTGCAGAATCACGACCAGGTCGGCAACCGGGCATTTGGGGAGCGCATCACCCGGCTAACGTCCCCGGAGGCCCTGCGGGCACTGTCCGCCATCATGCTCCTCGCCCCCTCGCCCCCGTTGCTGTTCATGGGCCAGGAGTTCGGTGCGGTTCAACCGTTTCCGTTCTTCTGCAATCTCGGTCCGGATCTGGCAACTGCGGTGAGCGAAGGGCGGCGCAATGAGTTTGCCCGATTTCCTGAGTTCAGCGACCCCGAGGTCCGCGCACGCATCCCGGATGCGGGCGCCGAGAGTACATTCGCCGCGGCCGTCCTGGACTGGAGCAGTCTGCATCGCCCACCCCACAGCGACTGGGTTGCCCTGCACCGCGAACTGCTGGCGCTTCGGCGCGCCCAAATCGTGCCCCGGGTAGCCCGGACCGGACGAGCACCCGAGACCGGCTACCGTACGTTCGGCGGGCGCGGCTTGGTGGCGCACTGGGTGCTGTCCGAGGGAGAGCGCCTGGTGCTCGTCGCCAACCTCGGAGACTCAGCCATCACTGCCACCGGCGCGTCGGTGGGGGTGCTTCTATACGGTACCCACCCCGATCTCTTTGATTGGCTGGGGCAAGGCCGGCTGCCCGCCTGGTGCGCGGCTTGGCACCTCGAGAGGAGCGGCTCCGCGCCTGAGGGGACCCTCCCGGCAGCCAAATTCCGGTGAGCGCCCACGAGCGGCTGCTCCGGCTCGCTGGGCTCTGCGGCATCGAGGCGGAGTATCAGGATGTCTGGGGTGAAACACGGCGCGTCCCCAAAGCCACCCTGCGCGCCTTGCTCAAGGCGATGGGCATCGCTGTCGCCACCGATGCCGCGGTCGGAGCCGCGCTGGCCGAGAGGGAGGGCCGGGCACGCTGCCGCCTCACGCCCGCGGTCGTCGTGGCTCGGGAGCGGCAGCCCGAGCTGTGGGTGCCGGTGTGCCTGCCCAAGGCCGCTGCCGGCCAGGCGTTCCGGTGCACGCTGCGGGAGGAGGGGGGACGGGAGCATGCGTTCAGCTTCTGCGGCGCCGGCCTCCCCGCGGAAGAGGAGTACGAGGTGGGCGGCAATCCCTATGTACGCTACCGCCTGTCGCTTCCCATACGCCCCCCGCTCGGGTATCACCGCCTGGAGGTGCGCGCCGAAGGCGGCGACCGCAGCGCCATCACGCAGTTCGTCTTGACTCCTGAGACATGCTACTTGCCCGAAGCGGTGCGGGCGGACAAGCGGGTCTGGGGCCCTGCTATCCAGCTCTATGCCCTGCGCTCTCGCCGCAACTGGGGCGTGGGGGATTTCGGAGACGTTCATAGCCTGGTGGACTGCTGTGTCGGGATGGGGGCGGATATCGTGGGCTTGAGCCCGCTGCACGCGCTATTTCCACACAACCCGTCCCATGCCAGCCCTTACGGCCCCTCCAGCCGCCTGTTTTTGAACGTCCTGTACCTGGATGTGGAAGCCGTCCCCGAATTCGCCGAATGCGATGCCGCTGCCCAGCTAGTGCGCTCGCGGGAGTTCCAACAGCACCTGCAAGTCTTGCGCAACCAAGAGCTGGTGGATTGGCCCGGCGTCGCGGCGGCCAAGCTGCGCGTCCTGGAGATCCTGTACCGCTGTTTCCGGGACCGGCAACTGTCGGCAGATTTGCCCCGCGGACGCACCTTCCGCGCCTACCAGGCTGAGGGTGGCACGCCCCTCCACCAGCACGCTGTTTTCGATGCGCTGCAGGAGCATCTGCACCGGGACGACCCCCGCATCTGGGGCTGGCCGGCATGGCCCGAGGAATTTCGGGACCCGGGAGCCCCAGCCGTGAGCCAGTTCGCCGCCATCCATTGCGAGCGGGTCGAATTCTACCAGTATCTGCAATGGCTCGTGGACGGCCAATTGGCGGCCGTGGGCGGCCGCTCGATGGAGCACGGCCTGGGCGTCGGCCTTTACTTCGATCTCGCTCTCAGCGTGGACCCCGGCGGGTCCGAAGCCTGGTCGCACCAGGGGCTGTATGCGCCGGACGTGACCATCGGGGCGCCCCCCGACGGGTTCAACCTCAACGGTCAGAATTGGGGCTTGCTGGCACCGACCCCCGAACGCCTCGTCGAGTCGGCCTATCAGCCGTTCATCCGCATCCTACGGCGCAACATGCGACAAGCGGGGGCGATACGGCTCGACCACGTCATGAGCCTGATGCGGCTCTTTTGGATTCCGGCAGGCGCGAGTCCGGCCGATGGTGCCTACGTGCGCTATCCGTTGCGGGACCTGCTCGGGATCCTGGCCTTGGAGAGCCAGCGTAGTCGCTGTCTGGTGGTAGGCGAAGACCTGGGCACGGTGCCCGACACGCTCCGCGAGACCCTCGCCGCGGCAGGAGTGCTCTCTTGCCGCGTTCTTTACTTCGAGAAAAACCCTTCAGGCCGGTACAAGCCGCCCGGAGACTATCCTCCCGAGGCGCTGGTCGCCGTCACGACCCACGACCTTCCCACGTTGGCGGGGTTCTGGCAGGGACGTGACTTGGCGATACGGCGCGAGCTGGGTCTATTCCCCACCGAGGAGGTGCGTGAGCAGCAGATCCTGTCCAGGGCGACGGATCGTGCGGCGTTGTTGCTGGCCCTGGAGCGGGAGGGGCTGCTGCCGGATGGGATGAGTGCCGACCCGGCGTCGCTGCCGGAGATGACGCCGGCCCTTGTGCGCGCGGTACATCTCTTCATCGCGCGCAGCCCCGCGAAAATCCTCACGGTCCAGTTGGAAAACGTCCTCGGACAGGCGCGTCAGGCGAACCTGCCGGGCACCAGCGATGAGTACCCAAACTGGCGCGGCAAGCTCGACATCTATCTCGAGGACCTGTTGACCGACCTCCGGGTGCGTAAGCTCAGCGACGACCTCAGGAGTGTCCGTGGAACAGTTCGTGCGGCTGCGGTGGCTCCCGCTGGACCGACGGCGCCGCTCCCCGCCCGCATCCCGCGCGCCACCTACCGGCTACAGTTCAATTGGGCGTTCACCTTCGGGCACGCGGCGGACCTCGTGCCGTACCTGGAGGCGCTCGGAATCAGTCACTGCTATGCGTCCCCTTATCTGCGTGCCCGCCCGGGCAGCCCCCACGGTTACGATATCATCGACCACACCTCTCTGAACCCCGAGATCGGCAGCACCGAGGACTACACGCTTTTCGTGAGCACCCTGCACCGGTGTGGCATGGGGCAGATTCTGGATGTGGTGCCGAACCATATGGGCGTCGGAGGCAGTGACAACGCCTGGTGGCTGGGAGTCCTGGAGAACGGTCCCGCGTCCGTTTACGCACAGTTCTTCGACATCGACTGGGAGGCAGCCAAGCCGGAGTTGCGGGGCAAGGTCCTGCTGCCGACGCTCGGTGATCACTACGGAGCAGTTATCGAAAAGGGCGAACTGCAGCTACGCTTCGACGCCACGCGCGGCGAGCTCAGCGTGTTCTACTACGAGCATCGTTTTCCCATCGACCCCGTGACCTATCCCCAGGTCCTGGGTCACCGCATCGAGCGATTGGTTCTGGCCCTCGGGCCAGAAAGCCCCCCGCTATTGGAGTTCCAGAGCCTGGTGACGGCCTTCGAGCAGTTGCCGCCACGACGCGACACCCGTCCGCAGAGGGTCATGGAGCGGGACCGCGATAAAGAGATCCGTAAACAACATCTGGTCAGACTTTGCGACGCCAGTTCCGATATTCGGCGTTTCATTGAAGGCAGCGTCAGGGAGTTCAACGGTCAGGCCGGCGAACCGGCTAGCTTCGACCTGCTGCACCATCTGCTGGAAGCGCAGGCCTATCGGCTGGCCTACTGGCGTGTCGCTTCGGACGAGATCAACTACCGACGCTTTTTCAACGTCAACGACCTAGCCGGACTCAGGATCGAGAACGAGCAGGTGTTCGAGGCCACCCACAGCCTGCTGCGGGATCTCGTCGCGCATGGTGACCTCGACGGCCTGCGCATCGACCACCCGGACGGGCTGCAAAACCCCTTGCAATACTACCAGCGCCTGGCGCGCTATGCGGTTCAGCCGCTGGTCACGCCCCTCGGGGCGGACGCTGGAGGTGATTCGAAGGGCTCCAGGCCCGGCGCCCTCTACGTGGTGGTCGAGAAGATCCTGGCCAGTTACGAGCACCTTCCGGAGGAGTGGCCGGTCCACGGAACTACCGGGTACGAATTCGCCAATCAGGTCAACGGGGTGCTGATCTACGCCGGATCGGAGCAGCAGATGGACCAAACGTACGCCCAGTTCACTGGGCAACGGTTGGACTTCGACGATCTGCTGTACGAACGCAAAAAGCTGATCATGAAGGTGGCACTTGCGAGCGAGCTGAACGTGCTGGCGAACCAGTTGGAGCGTATCTCGGAGGAGGATCGCCACACCCGCGACTATACCCTCATCGGGTTGCGCGATGCGTTAATAGAAGTCGTCGCTTGCTTTCCCGTTTACCGAACCTATGTGAGTGCAGACCAGATCAGCGCAGACGACCGGCGTTATGTGGAGTGGGCGGTGGCCCGAGCCAAGAACCGCAATCCTGCGGTGGACGTCACGATTTTCGACTTCATCCGCAGCGCCTTGCTCCCTGAGCCGGCGACGGTGCAAAGCGAGGCCGCACGAGGGGAACTGGCAGCGTTCGCCATGAAATTCCAACAGTACACGTCGCCGGTAATGGCCAAAGGGCTCGAGGACACGTCCTTCTACATTTACAACCGCCTCGTGTCCCTGAACGAGGTCGGGGGCGATCCGCGGCGTTACGGGATATCGACGGCGGCATTTCACCGGGGCAACCAGGACCGGCTGCGCCGCTGGCCTCACACCATGCTGGGGACCTCGACTCATGACAGCAAGCGCAGCGAGGACGTGCGTGCCCGCATAGATGTGCTGAGCGAGATTCCCGCCGAGTGGCGGAGACAGCTCTCCCGATGGGCGCGCCTCAATCGTCGCAGGAAACGCATCGCCGAGGGCCGGCCCGCGCCGTCGCGCAATGACGAGTATCTGCTTTACCAGACGCTGGTCGGTGCTTGGCCGGTCGAGCCACTCGATACGCCCGCGCTGGAAGACTTTCGCGAACGCATCGCCGCTTATATGCTGAAGGCGGTGCGCGAGGCCAAAATCCATACCAGTTGGGTGAATCCTCATCAGGAATACGAGGAGGCGCTGTTGCATTTCGTGCGCAGCCTCCTGTCCGGTCCGGACAAGAATCCGTTTCTTGCGGCATTCGAACCGTTCCAGCGACGCGTATCGCGTTTCGGCATGTTCAACAGCCTCAGCCAGGTGCTGCTCAAGTTGACCTCCCCCGGCGTGCCGGATATCTACCAGGGCAACGAGCTGTGGGACTTCAGTCTGGTGGACCCGGACAACCGCCGTCCCGTGGACTACGTGCGCCGCAGGGAGATGCTGGAAGGGCTGCGCCAGCTCGCCTCCGGCCCTCGAGAAGAGCGAACGGCTGCCGCGCGTGATCTCTCTCAGACCCTGGAGGACGGTCGTTCCAAGCTATACCTGACGTGGCAGGTTCTCAGCCTGCGCAGGGAATGGGCAGAGCTGTTCGAGCAGGGTGATTATGTGCCCCTGTCCAGCGATGGTGTCCACGCCGACCACTTGTGTGCGTTCGCGCGCACGCACGGGGGTCGGGGCGTAGTCACCGTGGTCCCACGCTGGTGCGCCAGGCTGAGCGAACAATCCAAGAGCGCGATGCCCTTGGGGTCCATATGGGGCGATACGTACATCGAGGCCCCCGCGTTCGCGGGCGCTGCACACTACGAGAACGTGTTTACGGGCGAGACCGTTGCAGTGCAGACCCACAACGAGCGCTCGCTGTTATCGGCAGGAGACGTCCTCGCAAACTTCCCCGTGGCGCTGCTGCGCATTAGCGCAGGCTAAGGAAATTGCACCGAGGGCAGGAGAGAGGCGCACCCCTAGCGCGAGGTGCGCCGTGCGCTTCGCGTCAACTTGATTGGCAGCATCTCGAACAAGACCGGGCGCGTCTGTTCTCGCTCATCAGTCACAATTCCTCTCGTCAGCCACGAGATCATCGAAGCTCGATCTTGTTCCACTTGCTAGTTCCCGGGGGAAAGTGGCAGACCGAAATGGCAAGCTGCATCTCGTTGGCCAGACGCTGCAGCTCGCGCTTCCAAAGCCGCAGCCGATAACCGTTGCTGCCGCCCCCGTCAGCGGTGATCAATAATTGAGCGTGGGGATACCTCGCGTAGCCCATCGAGTGCCACCAAGACCGGCAGTATCATGATCGACGCCCAGGCTCATTGCTCGCGAGTCAAAGCGCCTGGTAGGTTTTCACCCGCTGACTGAGGTGCTCAAACTGGGCGTCGCGATCCGCCTGGCTCGCGCCTTCCAACATCTTCTAATTGATTTGCAAGGCTGTGACCCAACTCGTGCAGCAATTCGGCCACCAGCGTCGGATTACTTCGGTGCCCCATGCGCCTGAGCTCATCGGAGAGCTTGCGAACGCTCTTGCTGGTCCAACGCAAGGGCGATTCGAAATGCCGGTCCCGCCAAGCCTCTGAGGGTTGGGTGCTTGTCCACGGCTCGCTTGCGCCCGCCGCCCGGCTTGCGGATGCGTCTTGGCGGCCTCCTGGCTGTTTTAGCCCTTCACATCTTGGCGCAACGGCACTGCGCGAAATACCTGTCTGTCGAGCAACGAGCGATATCCCGCCGTAACCGCTCACCTCTGCCGCGGCAACGAGTCGCCGCAAGCGTTCGTACAGAAAAGGCGCCAACGCCAAGAAGTGTCTCCCCACCAGCGCAGCATCCATGCCCCGCAGCGCAGCATCCAGGCGCTAGTGTAGTGCTTCATTCTGTTTAGAACTTAAACGTGCGTTGGCGCGGATGACCTTCTGCAGGATGTCCTTAGCCTTGGCGGTCCAGATGAAGGGTTTGGGATTGGCGTTGTGGGCATCGACATAGCGGTTGATGGCATGGATCAACTCGGGGACGCTTCGAAACACGCCACGGCGCAACCGATCCACAGTCAGGTCGCGGAAGAATCGCTCGACCATGTTCGACCAGGATGCTGAGGTGGGCGTGAAATGGATGTGGAAACGCGGGTGTTTTCCCAGCCATTTCTGAACGTTGGGATGTTTGTGGGTGGCGTAGTTGTCGCAGACCAAGTGCAGTTCCTTGTCCTTGGGCGTCTCGCGGTCGATTTGGCGCAGGAAGGTGAGCCACTCCGTGTGGCGATGGTGCGGCTCGCAGCGGGCAATCACGGAACCCTCCAAGGTGTTCAGGGCAGCAAACAGTGTCGTGGTGCCATGGCGCTTGTAGTCATGGGTCATGGTCGCAGCCCGCCCCTTCTTCAGCGGCAGGCCAGGTTGGGTACGATCCAGCGCCTGAACCTGACTCTTCTCGTCGCAGCACAACACCAAAGCATGCTCCGGGGGGGACAGATACAGCCCGACGATGTCCTCCAACTTCTCGGTGAATTTCGGGTCGCGCGATACCTTGAAGGATTCGACACGATGCGGCTTCAGCCCATGGGCATGCCACACGCGCAGCACCGTGGTGTCGCTCACTCCCATTTCCTTAGCCAGGGTCCGCGTACTCCACTGTGTCGCTGCTAAGGGCTGGGTCTGAGTCGTGCGTCGCACGATCTCGGCGGCATCCACCTTGGGCTGACGACCTCCGCGCGGCAGGTCACACTCGATGGCCGCCAGCCCGCCTTGCGCATAGCGCTCCCGCCAACGCCCAACCTGCACACGCCCAATCTTGAGTTCCGCCGCGATGGCCTTGTTCTCCATGCCCACCGCCGCCAACAGCACAATGCGCGCTCGGCGGGCCAGCCTCACACTCGTGGTGTTCGAACGCGACACACGCCTCAGGCTCCGCTGTTCTTCCGCGCTCAGTCGGACCATCGGGGCTACTCGCATCAGTGCTCTCCTGTCTTGGCTTCATAGCCCTGGACAGCGATAGATCATATATGTTCCGTTAATTACCAAGCACTACACTAGGTTGATACAGTTATTTCACGACAGTCTCTCAGCTCAGGTCGCTCAGCGATCTCCCGCTGGCCAGCCATTCCTTCACCCAGTTGGGCTGACGGCCCTGGCCGGCCCAGGTCTTGCTCGCATCGTGGGGATGGCGGTATTTCACGGGCTTTTGGTCAGTCCCCTTTCCCTTCGACGACCTGGGTGCGCGGAGTAGCTCGCTCAGGGTAAACCCGCGCTCCTCCGCATACTTCTTGATCTGGTCCAGCGTCTTTTTCTTGTTGGCCTTGCGGCGCCTCTCGATCTCCGTGTTGGCATCCTTCACCAGTCCACGCAGCTCCTCGATGTTCAGCTTGGACAAATCCATGGCAGCTCCTCGTTTGTGGCTTATCGCTCAAGAAAGAATAGCGCAACAACGGACATCATTGTAAGTGTCGACAAACAATTTTCAAATAGGCGGCAGAGGTTGGGGTCAAGTCGGGAATTGCCCGCCTGATCTAGGGGTCCGGCGGCTACGGGACAATGCAGTGTTGTACAGTGAGAGCCTGTGAATTTATCGATCTCGGCGTTTCTGGTGAGAGCTTGTGAATAAATCTGCTGCGCGTCCCGATAGCCGCGTTGCGCGGTGCTCGCTCCTCGCCTATCTACTTGATATGTCTCGTCGCTGCGCTCCGTGCGCCATGCTCTCGGGCCGCTCGCGACGATTTCTTCACAAGCTCTGAGGCAAGATCGCCGCCCATAGCCGAGGTGGGCTGGGGGCACGTGGCTTGAGGTAACACCGAGCACCGCCTGGATTGTCAGCCGAACAGGTCCCCTGACGACAGCGTCTCATCGCGGGGCTTGGGTGGCCGGCCAGCCTTGCCGCGGCTCGCCTTGCGTCCGAGTGCCGCTTCTACTTGCAGCCGGAAGCGCTCGCCGCCGAGCGCGAGTTTTCGTTGGTGGCCAACCGGATCTCATCGACTGTCTCCGGATCGAGCTCGCTGCGGACTAGCAGCCGATACGCTTCACGGCGTGCGGTCTCCGAACGGCCAAGCGCGAGGTACTGGGCGTGCGGTACCACACACTCGGACGTTTTGCCTTCGGCGTTCGCTCGGTAGCTCGACAGCGGTAATGGCGCGGATCACTGACCCTCTGCGCCCGCACGGGATTCAGTTCGATGTAGCGGTAACAGGCCAGCACATAGTTCTCTTACTGCGCTACGCAGGATCGAAAGCGGCCCTCCCACAGCGTCCCGCTGCGCCCTTAGGTGCGATTAACGTACTGCACATAGCGCTGGCCCAGATGCTTCATCAACAGCGAAGCGCTGTCGGCTTTCTGCGGCGTGAGCAACAAGTGGACATGGTTGGTCATCAGTACGTAAGCGTGGACCGCGCAGGCGAACTTCGTTGCATTCTCGGCCAAGTGCTCCAAGTAGAGCATGTAGTCCTCGTCGCCGAGGCCGAGAACCTCTGAACGGCAGCGCATGCCCCGCCGGTGCGGTCCAAGTGGGTCATTCAAGGATTGGGGGCCACTTCAAACGTCCTGCCCTGTGGATGCGGAGGCGTTGGACTCGGTAAAGTGCATGACCATGCATGAAAGTCCGCTAACGCGTCGGGCCCCATTCGAGAGTGAAATGGCGGGGGAAGGGGGTTTCCAGTCCGTCGAGGCGCGTGTCGATCTGACCTGCACTGCCGGCCGCACGGCGCAGGCCAGGGAGCGCTAGCAGCGGCATCAGCATGGCGGGCAGCAGCGCGTGGTTGATGCGGTCGCCAAAACAAAGATGCACGCCGCGTCCCCAAAGCAGATATTGGCCCCACGGCCGGTCGGTGCGCCATTTGTGCGGGTGCTGCACCGCTGCCTCGTCGTGCATCGATGACAGATTGGCGGCCAGCACCATGGTGTTCTTGGCGATGGCCGTGCCGCCCAGCGTACAATCGGCGACTGCGCGGCGGTAGATCACCGGGTTGACAGGGTTGAAGCGCAGCGCCTCCCAGATATGTCCGGCGACGAGTGTTTCGTTGCCCGCTTGCGCCGCAGCGGTGGCGCTGGCGAGGGCTCTCGGGCGGCGGAACAGTTCGTCGAGCGCGAAGCACGCGGCCTTTGACAGGGTGGGAATGGCGCCGATCACGATACCGATCATGTTGCTGCGGATGCCGTCGCCCTGAAAGGCGACTTCGCCCGCGTCGCGCGCCGCGACCGCGCGAGCGATCAGCGTGTCTGGGGTAGGGGCGAGAACGGCCGCGTCGAGCGCTTCGCGGGTTTCGGCTGCGGCGGTCAATGCGGCGGCCTCGGCGGCGGCCTCCGCTGTCAGGTCGCTGAACAGATAGTGGAACATCGCCGTGGCCCAGGGGATCAGGTCGTCGACGGACGCCGTGTGCAGCCCGAAGTAGCGCTGCACCATCAGCGCGGGGATGCGGGCGGTCAGTCGCGACGGCAGGTCGATGCGGGCGCCGGCAACGGTGCCGGCATCAATGCCGGTTGGCGCGCCGGTGATCGCACTGACAGCTTCGGCCCGGACCATCGGCAACACGATGCGCGCCAGGGCGACCGTGGTTGGCCGAGCCTGCCAGAAATCTCGGAACGGTCCCTCGGCGTCGGCCGCAAGCTTGCGAGATTCGCTTGTGCTTCCGGGGCGTGGTCCTATAGGTTCTCTTGAAGACAAAAGGCAGAGGCGGCGTGATGACCGTGGACCTGGCTGTGGGGCAAGGGATCAAGGATCGCCGGGACACCCCCGAGCGGGTGCTCCCCGAGCTTGGGGTCGGGCGGTATCGCCTGGCATTTCGAGCCGCCGAAGAGGTGATGCTGCCGGCCTATGCCGGCTCCGCCTGGCGCGGGGCCTTCGGGCACGCCCTGAAGCGCACAGTGTGTGTGACGCGCGAGCGGCGGTGCGAGGACTGCCTGCTCTACGGCTCCTGCATTTACCCCTATGTGTTCGAGACCCCGCCTTCGCCGGGCGTCGCGAAGATGCGCCGATACACTGCGGCCCCTCATCCTTTTGTGCTGGCGCCCATGGATGGCGATGCGACGGGGCGGACCCTCGGTGTCGGCACTCCGCTCGCGCTCGGGCTCACCCTGTTCGGCCGGGCCAACGCCTACCTTCCGTACTTCGTGCACGCTTTACAGCGCGCGGGCGAAGAGGGGTTGGGCAAGGGGCGAGGCCGTCTCGCCCTGGCCGCGGTGGAGCAGGAGGCGGCGTGCGGCTCGGCAGACTGGCGCACGGTCTATGAACCGGAGGAGCGCCTGCGGCCGTTCGGCGCACAGACACCCCCCGTCCCTCTGCCCCCTCGGGGCGTGTTGACCCTTACCTTCGCCACGCCTTTGCGCCTCAGGCGAGAGGGGCACAACGTCCCTTCCCAAGACTTGCGATTTTCTGACCTCTTCGGCAGCCTGCTGCGCCGCATCTCGATGCTGACCTACTTTCACACCGATACACCGCTGGAGACGGACTTCGCGGGGTTGGTTCGGGAAGCGACGCGGGTGCCGCTGACGGAGGCCGATGTGCGGTGGCGCGAGTGGAGCCGCTACTCGTCTCGGCAGCAGACGAGGATACAGATGGGGGGCATCACCGGGACGGTCCAGGTAGACCTCACGGGCCACGACGACCTCTGGCCCTACCTGTGGCTCGGCCAATGGACCCACGTGGGCAAGGGCACCAGCATGGGTCTCGGGCGATACGCCATCGATATGCCCGCAAGCTTGCCGGCTCGGACGCCGGAGGCAGCGGCGTGCGAGACTTGACGCAAATGGAACCAAGCCAGCGCCGGCCCCCGGCCAAACGAGGCCGTCTCTGACCGTGAGCGGAGTGATGCAAAGCGGGCCGAGCCTCTTTCCCCGCCGCGTCCTGCTGGCCGTGACCGGGCTCACGCCCCAGGTGGTGACCGAGACCCTCTACGCGCTGGCCGTCCGGTCGGAACCGAAGTTCATACCGACCGAGGTCCACCTCGTCACCACGCTGGAAGGGGCAGAGCGCGCCCGCTTAGGGCTACTGCACGAGCGCACGGGGTGGTTCCACCGGCTGCGCGGGGATTACGGGCTGCCGGAGATCCGCTTCGACATGCAGACCATTCACGTGCTGAGCGATGCCGCCGGGACGCCGCTCGCCGACATCCGTGTGCCTGCGGACAACGAGCGTGCCGCGGACCTGATCACGGAGCTGGTCCGCCGGATCACCGACGACCCGGCGAGCGCCCTGCACGTCTCCATCGCGGGAGGCCGCAAGACGATGGGCTTCTACGCGGGCTATGCGCTTTCGCTGTTCGGGCGTCCGCAGGACCGGCTGTCCCATGTGCTGGTCAGCCCGCCGTACGAGTCACACCCGGCTTTCTTTTATCCCACCCCGGACAGCAACGTGATCCACACGTTTCCTCCGGACAGCCGCCCCTACGACACTCGCGATGCGACGGTGACCCTCGCCGAGATCCCCTTCGTGCGGCTGCGCCACGGCCTGGACGAGCGGCTGAAGAGCGGACAGGCCTCGTTCAGCGAGGTGGTGATGGCTGCCCAGCGGGCGCTGGGAACGCCGGAGCTGGTGGTGGACCTCGGTGCCCGGAGATTGGTCTGCGGCGGGCAGGCCGTCGAGATGACACCCGTCAATCTCGCGCTGTATGCCGCGCTGGCGCGCCGGCGGCAGGCGGGCGAGGAACCGGTTCAGCGCAGCATCGCCGGGATCTCGGCGGAGCTCCTGGCGGCGCTCGCCGCGATCGTCCCGCCGATGTCCCTCGAGTACCAGCGCACGGAGGAGGCATTGCACGGGATCGCCCAGGCCGAGCGCACGGAACCCGCCCTCTGGAGCAGCATGGACCAGGGCGACTTCGACCAGCGCAAGACGAGGGTGAACAAGGCACTGCGCCGCGCCTTGGGAGTGGGTGCGGAGCCCTATGTCATCAAGGCGATGGGCGGTCGTCCCCGCACCCAGTTTGGCCTGACGCTGCCCCCGGAGGCCATACGGCTGGTCGCCACTCCGCAGCGTGACGTTCGAGAGGCAGGGTCACGAGGGGAGATCCAAGGCTGACGGACTGCCCCATGACCATCGACCTCAGGGCTGCGCGTTTATATACGTGCCTCGGCAGGCCTGTCAGCCGACACGCAAGGCCGCAAGCTTGTGGCCCGAGCGTGGGATGGACTGTCGAGGCAACATAAGCCGGTACCAGGGAGAACGACTGTGAAGAAGCTGGAATACACCGTGGAGTTCACCACCCCCGCCTTCCTCGGCAACGCCGAGCAGGCGGGACAGTGGCGCACGCCGCCGTTCAAGGCGCTGTTGAGGCAGTGGTGGCGGGTGGCCTACGCCGCCGACCATGGCTTCCAGGTCGACGTGCCGAAGATGCGCCGGGAGGAGGGACTGCTGTTCGGCCATGCCTGGCTGGATGACGACCGCGACGAGCAAGGACGGCGGGTTGCCGCTCGCAAGAGCCTGGTGCGGATACGGTTGGACAAATGGGATGAAGGCAAGATGCACGGATGGCAACCCCTGGCGACGGTGTCCCATCCGGAAGTCAAGTCTCCCGACGTGTACAGCGATCTCTACCTTGGCTACGGCCCGGTCACACTTCCAAGAGGGGGTAAGCCCCCGCAACTCAAGGCCAACGCTGCTATCCGGGCAGACGAATCGGCCACGTTGTCAACTGCTGTTCCAACCACGCATCAAGACGCAGAACTCGACCGGCTGCTCGAGGCCAATGTCCCTCGCATCGCGCAGGCGCTGTGGCTCATGGACCGCTATGGCACTCTGGGCGGCAGAAGCCGCAATGGGTGGGGCTCCTTCTCGCTCACGCCCATGAACAGCACGCCGCCGCTGGCTGGCACGCCAGCGCTGCGGCCGTGGCGCGATGCGCTCGGTTTCGACTGGCCGCATGCCCTCGGTCAAGACGACGAAGGCGCCTTGATCTGGCAGACCCAGCCAGACGACTGGAAGTCGCTCATGCGCAAGCTGGCCATCGTAAAGATTGGGCTGAGGACACAATTCAAGTTTCCAAACGTATCGCTGCCCCACGCCCAGCCGCTGGATCGCCATTGGCTTTCATACCCCATCACAAGCCACAACCAAGGCATGGAAGGGGACATTCCGCCTGCCCAACAGCCTGCGCTTCAAGGTGCGCAAGCTCCCGGACGGTAAGTTGGTGGGCGTGATCTTTCACGTGCCCTGCCTGCCGCCACCGGAGTTCCATCCCCACCAAAACGCAAACGCCATTCGGGAGGTCTGGCAGCGCGTCCACGTCTTGCTGGATGAATGCAGGAAGCCATTGAATCAACGAGAGTACGCAAGCATCGCCGATACGGTCCGCCGCAGCCAACTCAAGCCGCAACTCGATCAGATCACGCTGCATAGGATTCCGGAGTAAGTTATGAACGACGATTTCACCTGGCAAACCAAGCTCGCCGCCCGCATCCACGACCCGGCGGAAAAGGCTTTGGTGCTGCTGCGCGACCCGGCGGGGCACGAGGGAGGCACCTCCCGCGCGTTGACCCGGCTGCTGGGCCTGTCGGATATCACTGGCGACGCCCTCGCCCCGGACAATGCCGATGCGCTTTCCACTGTGGTCTTCAAGAGAGGCATCCCACTTGCGATGTACCGCCACGTCCAGCGCGCCGACTGGTGGGCGGCCGCCGCCGACCGGCCCCAATGGCCGATGGAGACCATCACCACGCCAGCCGGAAAGACCCTTAGTGTGGCCCCCTGGGCGCAAGTGCGATGGACGAGGTCGCCGGTGCTGATCCATCCCCTTACCGGTGACACCTTCGATCTGGCCAAGCACGGCGGGCTTTCCGATACCGATCTCGCCGACCTCAAGCAGCGCAGCTTTGGTCATTTCTCGCGACTACTCAGCGCGCTGCGCGACTCTGGCCCCGCCGAGGACCCGAGAAAGACCCTGCTCGCCTACTGGCGCTTCGGCCCGGAACTGGTCGAGGAAGAGGACAATGGCAAGCTCGGGGCGCTATGGCGCTTGCTCCCCGCCGATACGCGCATCCCCGACCATTCCATCTGGGACCACCTGGATTTGACCTCCGCCTTCGCCGGGGCCTTCGCCGCCGACCCGGATGGCGAGGCCTCGCTGCTGGCGCTTGCTATCGGCCCGGTGCAAGGCTTCATCGCCGCCGCCCGCACCACCTCCGACCTTTGGGCGGGTTCCCACCTCCTCGCCCGTCTCGCCTGGGAGGCGATGAAGCCGGTATGCGAGGCCCTGGGGCCGGACGCTATTCTCTTCCCTCGCCTGCGCGGCATCCCCCAGGTAGACATCTGGCTGCGCGAAGAGATGAACCTGCCCGCCGAACTGTTCGGGGATTGCGACTGGATGCGGGGCGGCACGGATGCCAACCCGCTGTTCTCCGCCGCACTGCCCAACCGCTTCGTGGCCATAGTGCCGGCGAGGCGGGCCAAGGAACTGGCCGAGGAGGTCACCCGCCGGGTGCGTGCCTGGTTGCAGGAGAAAGGCCAAACCGCCGTGGACCGCCTGCTTGACGTGACCGGGCTGAAGACCGAAGGCGAACAGCACTGCCACCGCCAAGTGCGGGAACAGTTGGAAGGCTTCCCGGAAGTCCACTGGTCGGCGGTGCCGTTCTCGCTGATTCGCCCGCGCAACGCGGCTAAACAGACCGATCTGGATGTCGCGGCCTTGTCCGACGCAATGGCGCCGTTCTTCGGCGTGGGGGCGGGCCAGGATTGCGGTTTTCTGCACACGCCTGCCTGGCAGGCTCTGCAACAAGAGGCCACGTTGCGCGATGACGAAGGTAAGGAATCGGTGTTCTTCGCGCCCAATCCCGGCGTTCTCTACCCGGCGGTGTATGACCTGGCCGAGCGGGTGCTGGCGGCGGCCAAGTCCGTGCGCGCCTTCGAACAGACCGAGCAACGGGGCTGGCGCTGTTCGCTCACCGGAGAGACCGAGTGGCTGACGGACAACTCCGATCACCTAGCCGTACCCGCGGGCAAGCGCAAGAGCCGCAAGGATGAAAGGTTCCGTGAAGCCGAGCACGTGGAAACCCTGTGGACCCGCGTGGCCGACAAAAACCCCGCCTGGGCGAAAAAGGGCGAGCACCTGGGTGCGCTGCCCGCCCTCAAGCGGTTGTGGCCCACCCTGTTCGCCGAGGAGGTCGGCAGGGCCTTGGGCGGCAAGGACATTGGCCGCTTCGTGGTGTCCACCCATACCATGGCGCTCGCCCACCAGCTCGACCAATGGCTGGAACGCGGCGGCTTGACTGCGGAAGGGCTCGCCATCGCTCTCAAGAAATACCGCAGTGAGTCGGCGGCGCTGCCCCGCCGATTGATGCGCAAACATGCCGCCAACAGGAAGGGGATTGACGATGCGAAGCTCATTCCCGGCCTGCTCGACGTGGCGAGCGAGGAGGAGATCAGTGACAGTGAGAGCGCCGAGATCAGAAGGCTAGTGTCCCAGACGCTGGCAACTGGCCGGGACAAGAAGGAGAAGGTCCGTCTTGAAACCTACTACGCGTTATTGATGATGGACGGCGACCACATGGGTCGCATTCTGTCCGGCGACGAGAAAACCGCCATCCCCTACCGCGGGAGCTTTCATCCCCATGTGAGGAATGGCTTTGAAGAATGTGCCGCCCGGCAGGAGATCATCCGCCGTTACGGCGAACAGAGACGCCCGATTTCTCCCAACCGTCACCTGGCGATCTCCGGAGCGCTGAACGATTTTTCGCAGACCGTGGTGCGCCATGTGGTGGAAGAGGAGCACCTGGGCCGGGTGATCTATGCCGGTGGGGACGACGTGCTGGCCATGCTGCCGGTGGTCGACCTGCTCCCGGCCATGCAGCGGCTGCGCCTTGCGTGGTCCGGCCATGACCCGGCGCACGAGGGCGGCACGCATGCCGGGCTCACTTTGCAGGGCGGCTTCGCCGCTTTGAAGACCCGGCGAGACGGCAAGGAATGCTTGCAGCTCATGCGCATGATGGGCGGCAATGCCTCGGCGTCCTGCGGTGCGGTCATTGCCCACCATCAGGCCCCCTTGGGCGGCGTTCTGCGCGAGCTGCGGGCGGCGGAACAGCGGGCCAAGCAGGAAGGCGGACGCGATGCCTTCTCCCTCACCGTCATCAAGCGCTCGGGCGGTGCGCTGCGCCTCACGGCGCAATGGGGCGAGCCGGTGGACGTGCTCGCCGATCTCAGGGTCTACCTCGCTGATGAAGGGGTCTCGCGCCGGGCGGTGTACCACAGCCTGGAGTGGCTCGCCGATCTGCCCGAGCCCGAAGGGGACGGCGCGATGATCGAGGCGTTGCTGACCTATCAGCTCGAGCGGCAGGCGGAGAAGACGGCCCGCGACCGCCACGATATACCGGGGCTGGCGAAGCGCCTGACCGTGCTCGCCCTGGCCCAGGCAGGAGACCGGCTCGCGTGGCTCGGCAATTTCCTGACCGTGGCCGAATTCCTCGCCCGCGAGACCCGCGCCGGAGAACCCGCATGAGCGCCGTCGAGTTCCGATTCCTGGAACCCCTGGACGTGCTGTTTCTGCGCGGCAACAAGCTGTTCGGCGACCCCGGCAGCTTCGGCGAATCGCTGGTGCCGCCGTGGCCCTCGGTGGCGGCGGGGGCGCTGCGCTCCCGGATGCTCGCCGACCAAGGCGTGGACCTCGCCGCCTTCGCGGCTGGCGAGGTGGAGCACGAGACCCTTGGCACGCCCGACAAGCCCGGTTCCTTCGCCATCACCGGCTTCACGCTTGCGCGCCGACTCCCGGACCGCACGGTCGAGCCGCTCATCGCGCCGCCTGCCGACCTGGTCGTAGTACGGAAGGATACCTGCGAACCCGAAGCCCGCTCCCTCACCCCAACCCCTTTCCCGGGGAGCGAGGGACTGCCGGGGCGAGCCGTTATCCGGTCTTCCGCGCCCCTGCCATTGCTGCCTGTGCTCGCCGAAACCGAGCGCAGTAAGCCCGCCTCCGGTTACTGGCTCACCGGCGCCGGCTGGCGCAAGTACCTGGCGGGCGAAACCCTGGAACCCGGTGACCTCATTCACACCAACAAGCTCTGGGCGATCGACCCCCGTGTGGGCGTGGGCCTGGACGCCGCGACCCGCCGCGCCGCCGACGGCCGCTTGTTCTCGGTGCAGGCGGTTGCGATGAAGAAACGCGAGCACGATCCCAAGGCCGGTTTTGATGTCGGCTTTCTGGTCGGCGTCAGCGGGGCCGTGCCACCGGCCGGCGGCACAGTGCGGCTGGGAGGTGACGGCCGGGCCGCCGCCGTGCATGCGGTGGTTCCGGATCTGCCGCAACCGAGCTACGAGACTATCGCCGGCGCCCGAGGCTGCCGGCTGGTCCTGACCACCCCGGGACTCTTCCGCGATGGCTGGCTGCCCACCGGCTGCGCCCGGTCGTCCGACGGCACGGTGCGTTTCGATCTGCACGGGGTGCGCGGGCGGCTCGTGTGCGCTGCCGTGCCGCGCCCCGAGGTGGTCTCGGGCTGGGACCTCGCCCGCTGGCTGCCCAAGCCCGCCCGGCGCGCCGCGACCACCGGCAGCGTCTATTGGCTGGACGAGATCGATGCGACCCCGGAGGCGCTGCGCAAGCTTGCCGACACAGGACTATGGGACGAAGCGTGGCACGATCCGCAGCGCAGGGCCGAAGGCTTCAACCGGACCGCAGTGGCGAGCTGGTCATGAAGGCAGCGTCACCACAGGGTCAGCACCGGATACCGGCGGATCGCCTCGTCGGGGGTGACGAGCGTCAGCCCGTGGGCGATGGCCTGGCAGACGAGCATCCGGTCGAATGGGTCGCGGTGCAGCGCCGGAAGCTTCGGCAGTTGCGCGACCGCCGACTCGTCGATCGGCAGCGGGTCGATGCCGTGGGCCTCGCGCTGCTCGATCAGGAAGTGCTCGGGCGAGGTGCCTCGGCAATCGATTTCCAGCCGCCCCGCCCGATGCTTCATCAGAATCTCCCACAGCGACGCCGCGCTGAGGAAGCATGCGTTGTCGGGGTCGGCGATGGCCTCAGCGACCTTGTCCGGCAATCCGGCACGCTGTCCGAAGAGCCAGAGAACAGTGCAACTGTCGAGCAGCAGCCTCACGGCCCCTTGCCTTCGAACAGATCGAGCAGTTCATCGTCCAGCGGCTCGAAGAACTCGGGCAGGATCTTGACGCGGCCCTCCGCCAGCCCAATCGGCCGCGGCGCCTTGCGCGCCGGGGTGATCGGCTTGAGCTCTGCGATCGGCTTGTTGCGCCGGCAGATCACGACCGTCTCTCCCGCCTCGACCTGGGCGAGATACTCGGAGAGCCTGGCCTTCGCTTCGTGCACATTGACGGTGATCATGGACCCAAACCTGACTATGTTTCTGACCAACTGAGAGCTTAACACATGTTCGAGAGACACGCAGCACTCTTCCTCTATGCCGTGAGCCCCGTGCACATGGGTGCCGGCCAGGCCGTCGGCGTCATCGACAACCCCATCCAGCGGGAGCGCCACACCGGACACCCCTGTTTCGCGGGGTCGGGGATCAAGGGCGCGGTGCGCCACGGGTTCAAGGCGCTGGGGGGCGACGCGGGGCTCATCGACCGCCTGTTCGGCCCCGATGCCGGGTCGAGCGACCTGCACGCAGGCAGCGTGAGCTTCGGCGACGCCCAGCTCGTCGCCCTGCCGGTGCGCAGCCTGAGAGGCGGCTACATCTACGCCACCTGCTCCCAGGCGCTGTCGCGCGCCCAACGGCTACTCACGCTGATCAGGGTCGAGTGCGAGTGGCCGGCGCTCAATGTCGAGGAAGGTCACTGCCTGCTCGCCAACCCAGCGCTGCTCTCTGACGACAAGCTGCACCTGGAGGCCTTCGAATACGCGGCCAAAGTGTCGCAGGAGCTGCCCAAGCTTGCCGCAGATCTCGCCGCAAAGGCGCTCCCGTCGGGCAAGTCATACGAGTTCTTCCGCTACAAATTGGGGGGCAATGAGGGCAGAAGATCGCAAGCGACCTCGTCGTGCTCTCCGACACCGACTTCGCCTACTTCGCCCAGCACGCGATGCTGGTGGAGCCCCACGTGCGCATCAACTCCGAAACCGGCACCGCGGACGAGGGTGGTCTGTTCTACACGGAAAACCTGCCGCCGGAGTCCATCCTCGTCGCACCGATGCTGGCTAGTCAGACCCGCACGGGAAAGAAGAAGGACGAGAAGGAAGATTGGGAAAATGCTGAGGGCGTGCTGCTCAAAGTCAAAAACGTCATCGATGGCAAGCTCCTGCAGATCGGCGGGGATGCGACCACCGGCCGAGGGCTGGTGGTGGCTACGATGGTGGAGGGCTGAGCCATGGCTGCCAACAGCGCCCGAACCCAGCCGCTCACCCTCGAACAGCGGCGGGCACAGGATGCCTGGGACCGCAGCCAGTCATGTAGCGAGCCCTACACGAAGCTAGCCAAAGGCCTGCCCGCGATGATCATGAATTCAGGCCTCATGCAAGTCATCGCCTTTCTTCACGAGAAGGATCAGCTCAAGAAGCTGAAGCTGGGAATGCTGCGGGGCCAGTCGTGACGCGCCAACGCCACGGACGTCCCTTCTTCGCCGCGTGATACGGCGCGGGGTGCGAGCCGCGCGAGGGGGGAGCAAGGGAGCTGCGATCGGGTAAGGCGCGGGTATCTTTTCCTCACCGACGATGCGCTGGAGATCCCCAAGCGGGATCCGCTAGCTCGCGGATGCGGTGGGCTGATCACCGGGGATCGCCAGTGACGCGCCACCACAAGGTCTTGGACGGCATCCTGCGTAGCTTGCGCCCTGCCGCCACTGCCTTACTGTAATCCCTTCTTCATCAGGTCTCCGTTCGAACGATGTGTTCACGCACGATGGGCGGGCGGTATCGTCTTAATCCCTTCTTCATCAGGTCTCCGTTCGAACCCGGTTTTGTCATGGCAAGTCGATGCGGCCAACGTGTCTTAATCCCTTCTTCATCAGGTCTCCGTTCGAACCAGTGAAGGCGAAGGGTGCACAGAGTGTGCACCTGTCTTAATCCCTTCTTCATCAGGTCTCCGTTCGAACACGAAGGTAGCGATCCGACGTTGGAGCAATATGCGTCTTAATCCCTTCTTCATCAGGTCTCCGTTCGAACGGGTTTATCCCCGGCTCGCTGTTGACCGGCCCACGCGTCTTAATCCCTTCTTCATCAGGTCTCCGTTCGAACAGCGAGTCTGGCATCGGCATCCACCGATTGTACTCGTCTTAATCCCTTCTTCATCAGGTCTCCGTTCGAACACAGAACTGAGTGGAGATGAAGCGCATCCTGCCGTCTTAATCCCTTCTTCATCAGGTCTCCGTTCGAACAATCGACGATGCACGACGTACAGATCTGGTAGCGTGTGTCTTAATCCCTTCTTCATCAGGTCTCCGTTCGAACTTCAACGATCAGCGTCCGATCTGTGATACACGTCTGCTGTCTTAATCCCTTCTTCATCAGGTCTCCGTTCGAACCTACTGCATGAGCGGTACGTCAGGTGGCGTGGCAGTGTCTTAATCCCTTCTTCATCAGGTCTCCGTTCGAACTTGCACAGCGCTAACGGCGAGTCACGACTCTACATGAGGTCTTAATCCCTTCTTCATCAGGTCTCCGTTCGAACCTGTAATCCGCGTGGGATTGACCATCAGTCTCGTCTTAATCCCTTCTTCATCAGGTCTCCGTTCGAACGCTCATGACGCTGCGGCATGAGACTGCACGCCTATGTCTTAATCCCTTCTTCATCAGGTCTCCGTTCGAACGTAATTGTCAATTGCAACGGAGGATAACCGAAGGTCTTAATCCCTTCTTCATCAGGTCTCCGTTCGAACTCCTATGGCGTGCGGCACAGAGGCAAATGGCCGAGTCTTAATCCCTTCTTCATCAGGTCTCCGTTCGAACAAATACATGGAATGGGTCAATGACGAAGTACTGGTCTTAATCCCTTCTTCATCAGGTCTCCGTTCGAACTACAATAGGCGACATTGCAAGGAAGGTAAGGGTCTTAATCCCTTCTTCATCAGGTCTCCGTTCGAACATAGCGTATGTGGTACAATCCTGTCCGCATCCTAGTCTTAATCCCTTCTTCATCAGGTCTCCGTTCGAACCGCGTTCTGCGAGTGTCTATACGATACCGTTCCAGTCTTAATCCCTTCTTCATCAGGTCTCCGTTCGAACTGCTCGGCCCAAAAACGCCCGCTGGAGCGAGGGCTTATCAGCACCCTTGACACAAAACCGCCGACTCGCAAAGTCAACCTCGTCCATCGGGCTTCGCCTCCTTCCGCTCGACAACCTTAACCCTCTCACCCGCCCGGATCAAGGCGTCGCGAGAGGGTCCGCCCAGCAGGTAAACGTCCTCGGGCAGGGTGGCCTCGCCGAGCTGCGTCCATTCCGGGTCTTCGGGCAAGGGGTAGATGCGGACATCGTCCTCCCGTTGGTCGATCAGGTCTCGCAGGTCGTCCACCAGGCGCTCGACGCCGGCGCGCGTCAGATGGGCCACGAATACCGAGTACTGAACGTGCACGGCGCGCCGCCTGAGGTGGGCATGCACCCAGCGCAAGCGCCGGTCGTCCCGGATGTCGTAAGCGACGATGTAGGCGCGCCTCAAGGGTCGAGCCTCCAGAGCCCCTGCAGCAGGCGGCGCAGGGTACGGTCCAGAGGCTCCTCCAGCCTGCGCTGGTAGTGGCCCGCCAGGGACTCCAGGTCATCGCCGCCCGGAGGGGAACGCAGCACGCGGCCGCGGAGCGGCCACGACATCAGCCGAGTCAGCTCGCGGGCAAGGTTGATCCCGTTGCGCTGACCGAGCGCAAGCTGCGGTACGATACCGGCGCGCTCCAGCACCTCCAGGATCTGGGCGGCAAGCAGTGAGCGCAAACGCCCCAGGCATTTCCGGCTGGCCTCGCGCCCCACCCGGATGGCGACCGCGCGGTCGAGCCGGGGACCGACTTCCCCCGGCCTGAGGTCGCTCAAGGGCCAGCGCAGCGCCAGGTGGAGGTTCAGGATCATCCGCCGTTCCTGGGCGCGGAACCAGTCGTTCCAGCGCTCGCGCCAGTTCGGGCCGGACAGGAAGGCGTCGAGGTGCGCCTGAAGCCCGGCCACGTCGTCCGCCCGGCCGACGCACACCCCGCAGACGGCCCCTTCGGGGTCCAGGAAGATCACCGGGACTCGGGCGTCCAGGCAGGCGAGCAGGGCGTCGCCGTCCCAGGACACCGAGCGCCGGCTGATGATCCGGGCGAGCCATCCCAGCGGATACCAGCGGGCGGCCCGCTCCGGCCGGGCGACTCGGAGCGCCGGTCCGTCCCGCGACACCCTCAGCTCGCCATCGGGATCAAGATAGAGGACTTTCCGAATCGGAGTCATCCAGCACCTCCACTGGAGCGGCGGCCCGCAGCGCCTTGGCGAGCCGCAGCGACGCGCGGCGCAACGCCCGCCGCCAGGGCCCGGAGAACCGCTCGTAGGCGGGGTAGAAGCGTCCGCGCCCCTCCTTGTTCAACAGGCACGCGCCCTTGTCGTCGACGAAGTGGTGCTCGCGCAGTGCCCGGTCGCGAAACAGCGTCCACACCCAGCGATCGGCGTGCGGGCGCAGAGGTTCGAGCAAGTCGGAGGCCATCGACTCGCGCCCGAAGGCCGGGCGGTGGAAAAAGCCGATGTACGGGTCCATGCCGGCCCCATAGGCCGCCCTACCGCCTCGAAGTGCAGCAGCGTGTAGGTGAGGGACAGGCACGCGTTGACCGGATCGCGGGGCGGACGGCGGTTGCGCCCCCTGAACGCGAGGCTGGGTGGAAACACCGACGCCAAGGCCTCGAAGTAGGCAGCGGCCCCAGCCCCTTCCAGGCCGCGCAAGGTGTCCGGGTCGCGTGTCTCCCGCACCGCTTGCCCCAGGCGCTCCAGCCGCTCGGCGCCGTTCAGCAGCGCGCGCCGCTGGTCGGGTCGGCGCTCCAGCGCGGCGAGCAGCACCCGGCGCTGGCCGCCCAGCTTGTGCGCAACCAGACGAGCGCTCCAGGCCCCGCACCAGTCCCGGTCGGTGACCCGCTGGAACTGCGCCAGGCGAACCCGCAGATCGTTGTGGGGCCGGCCCAGCACGATCGCCACGCGCCGGCCTTGGCGCGGACTGAGGACGAGCACGGCGGTGCCGTTCTCGGCGAGCGCCCCCAGCACGCCCGTGTCCAGGGTCGTCCGGGCATGGATGACGACGCGATCGAGCAGGGCGAGGGGCACGTCCCGCACCGCGACGCCGTCGAGCCTGAGGCGCAGGCGCCCACCCGCCAGCCCCAGGGTCAGGTCCTTGCGGTCGATGTAGAGCGTGCTCACGAGAGCGTCCCTCAGCCCTCGTAGAAGAACGGCGGATCGACGGGCGCGACCGCTACTCCCAGCGTACGGACCGGCATCCTGGGATCGAGGCGCACCACGAAGAAGCGGTCCACGCGCTCGTCCATGATCTGAGCCACGCAGACGAGCAGCTCGGCGCGTTCCGCCGGGGTCAGAAAGCACTCGTACACCGACTTCTGTCCGCCCGCGGCGTGGGCGCGCACCACCTCCATCACCGCCGTCAGGCGTTGCGGCGAGCGGATGTCGTAGGCAGCCAGATACAGATTGCGCTCGGTCACTCCTGGTCTCCGTGCATTGGCGGATCGGTTCAGTGCCACGGAAGAAATGTAGCCGCAGGGTCGCGAGAACGTGCGTCCGGCAAGCTTGCGGGCAGACCGACGGCCAGACGAATGGGCCAAGCGCCGCGCTGAAGCGCGCGGCTAGCGAGCATCGGGCCTGGCGGCGACCCAAGCCTGCAACCGCATGCGCAGCCGAGTCAGCTCGTCGCCCGACACCAGCCGGATATCGGAGAGCGCCGCCCGCTCGCAGTGCCGCGGGCCCGCCGTAAACCAGCTCACCAGCATGGGTCGCGCAACCAGGCCGCCGACCTTGCGGATGCTGTCCAGCTTGTAGAGCATTTGGGTCAGCTCGTCGGCATCCTCTTCGTCCCCGCGCGGGCGAGCGGTCTTGCACTCGACGATGCACAGGTGGTTGCGCGCCAGGAACGCGACATCCAGCTCATTCTGTACGGGCGGAGATCCCGAGTCCGCGCGCACCTGGAGGTTCGCTGCCACTTCGTCGATACCCCACGCCGCTGCGTTCAGGGAGAGGGTGGCGGCCTGGATGGATGAGGCGCGAAAAACATCCGCGTCAGCGGAGCCCGCAACGTCGAGACGCTTTCAAGCCCGGAACGGGGTGATTGGCCATCGGAGTTCACGAAACGCCCGGGTACGCGTTTCGCAGATCAAAGGCTTTTCTCCAATAAGCCCGCTCTCGGGCCTCGTAATACTCCGGGCCGCGTTTGCGTATTACCCGCTCAGGCAATCTTTCGGCAATAGCAAGGCGCTTGCTCGTATCCGACGCCGTGTCAGAATGCGTCAGATCACCGAGCGCCTCCGCTTCTTCCATGGTGGGATTGTTGACCAGCCTAAAAAACGGGTCAGCCCATCGCTGCGAAACGAATGGATCAATACCGTATTCGAGGATGAGGGGCAGAACCGTATCGATGAACTGAAACGCTCCTTTCTGCACCCGTTGTGCAAGCTCCCGGACTTTCTCGTCGTCTTTGTTGTCTTCGAGGATCGGCGCCACGTTACCGTCCTTCTCCTCGTATCCGAGCGTCGTTCCGTGGGGTGCCATGAGCGCAAATTCGAGCAACTCCACGCCTCCGTTGATAAGACTTTCCGTGAGCGACCATGGATCGTTTTCATTGACAAGATAACCCCAAAACACATTGCGCGGAAGATAGTTCTGCGGAAGCATGCCGAAGGTTCCGAGGTAGTAGCCGTGCACGTGAAAATCCGTCCGCACGAGCTGCAGGAGCCGCGAAAACCCCCCCTGCATGTTTCCGGTCCAGCCGATGTCCACGATCCCGACCCGTCGGACTCCTTGTGCAAGATCGGCGACGTAACGGGTCGGGAGGGGGCGCTTTCTCTTTGCCTCGAGCAGAATGTTGCTCCAGAGCGAATTAAGGAGACGAAACATTCGTATGTCGCTGTTCGGAACGATTTCGTCGACGAAGGCATATCCTGCCCGCTTGATCTCCTGAAGATAATGGTGGGGATTCATGCCCAGTTTCCGCAAATGAAACCCGACGGTTCGCGTGGCCCGCCCGCTGAAAAGGTGCCAGACCCGGTCGATGGGAAAATCGACGAAGCTCGGGAGAAGAATCGCTGCCCGCGAGAAATATGCGTATTTGAGCTCCACGTCCGCACCGAGCAGATCGCCGTACCCTTGGAAGACCTGGTACGGAAGGTAGGCATCCCGCGCAAAAAAAAGCATGCGTTCAACCCTGTGCTGTCTTGCAAGCCGCGTTGTCCAGAGAATATTCCCGAGAAAAAGCGGTCCGAAAACCTGCAGGCCAATATCTTCCCAGAATTCAGGTTCCTCCTCCATAATCCGCTTCCGTATCGAACCCATCATCAGCGACCAGATGTGATTGTCCGCACCCGGTTTTTCCTGCGGCATACGGAGCTGCGGTTCGGCGTTATGCTTAAGGTAATTGAAGAATTCGGCGTGCAAGCCGGCGGCACGGGGAACAATCACATCTGCATGTTCATTGTCGCCAAAGTGCACAACATCGCCCGGTGTCGCCGAAAACCTCCGCAAAACTTCTTCATACATCGAGCCTTGGTGTTTGCTCTTCCGCAGTTCCCATGACACCAGGAGGGTATGCGGTCCCGCATAGCCGCACACGGATAGAAGCTTTGCGATGAAACGGGAGGGAAGATACATGTCCGAACACAAGACGACCTCGCAGGCGCCCTGTGCCGCAACCCGATAGACCTCCAGCATGAGCGGGTTCGGATGGCAAAGCCGCTCTTCAAGCTCGAGTTCCAGGTTCTTCAGGTAACCGCGTTGCTCCTCCGTCAAATGGAGGATGTCGGCCAATACTTCATAGATGTCGTCGATTCCCACTTCCGGCGTGCCGGCCGACGCCATCAACCGCACGCGCGCCTCTGCTTCCGCTTCACTCCTCTTTTGTGCGAAATTGCACGCTATTCCAGGGTTGTAAAGGCCGAATTCCCGGTGCTTCAGCAGCGCCCCGGCCACGTCGAACACATCCGTCGGCCGGTGCACGGTACGATGGATAAGTGTATCGAACACGTCGAAGGAGACGACCTTCGCCGCGATTATTCGCGTTGTGTAGTCCTCAAGCAGTTGTTCGCTGTTCATCGCCGGAGTTCTGAAGTCAGCGGAGAGGCGTTCACCGGCCGTGCCGTGTGACAAACCACGATTTCACCTTGCGGACGGCAGCCCCGGGCCCCCGGGAAAACAGAACGCGAAAAAATTGCTTGGCATAATGCCGTTGCTTTCCCGACGCCAGCCACAACCGTGCCAGTTGCACCGAGCGTTTCCAGCGGCGCGAGAACGTGCCCAACTCCCTCTCCGTCGTCCGCGTAGAACCGAACGAAGATGGTTGTCCCTCGGATTTCCGGATGGTCTGCTGGAGATCGTGGATGGCCTGCCGCACGGTGACGTGAGCGCCGACACCGGTTCCGTGGGCGTGGATATCCCGTCTCAGCCACTCGTTCTTCAACACTGTGGCATAAAGGTCGTGACGGCTGCGATCAGCAATAATCGTGTTGCCGTATACGGTCTGGTCGGCAACGCGGTGGTGATAGAAGGCCAGAAACTGAGGGATGATAAAAATATCATAGCGGCACATGAAACGGACATTGAAGTCCCAGTCACCCAGGACGGGAAGCTCCGGCCGAAAGAATCCCACCTCCCGAGCTGCGTCGTACCGGAAGAGAAACTGTATGGGTGCGAACTGGTTTTCGGTGAGAATCCCGTCGAGGGACACAAGGCCCCTCTTATCGGAGGTGCGATACGGCTCGGTCCAGTCGATGTGGACTACATTGCCCTCAATGCGCTCAAAGACGGCGTTGGCGAGCGTTACCACTCCTGCGACTGTGGGAAGCGCCTTCCGTATCTCCTCAAGCTCCGCCACCGCAACCGTGAGAAATTCCGGCGCCCAGGTGTCGTCGTCGTCGTGAATCGCCAAATACTGCGTCTGGACGGTATCTACGCCTTTGTTGCTCGCGGCCTCCATCCCGAGAGACTCGGGGTTATGGATAACTGAGATCCGGCCCCGTGACAGTGATGCGTAATGCTTAACGAGGCGGTCCACGTCAGCCGGGTCTCCCCCATCGTTGACGATAACCATGCGCCAGTCGTTATAACTTTGGTTGACGACACTTGCAATGGCCCGCGTGAGGAGAACGGGCCGATCCTTTGTGCGCGTGATAATGCCGACCGATGCCTCCATTTCAGATGAATTGGTCTCCGTGGTTTCGATATACTGTGACCCCGAGAAGCCTGCCTGAAATCCGCAACGACGGTTCCGGGATAGTGCCCCCATCGCGGCGCGAGGCAGGCTGCTCTTGGGACCGGAAAAGTCTCACGGCGTCGCCGAAGAAACCGCCCACATGGTCAAGGTGCGGGCTGACCGACATGGGCAGGCCCTTCCGCCCCGCTGCGGGCGAAAAATTGCCACGCGCGAAATATCGTGTCGAGGGAGCGAGAAATCCTTGTTCTCACGCGGGTGTCAGGGTATGCGTAAGAGTTTCCTGAGCCTGCGGAACGGCTGGAGAATGCCGTAGCCCAGTCGATAACTCGACGTTCTGGAATGCTTGGATGAGTTCGGCATCCTTTGCCATGAGGGCTTGTTGAAGTGCCATGAGGGCTTCTTGAAGCCGTGCCAGAGCGGCGTCCTTTTCCACGTTAAAGCCATGAAGTTGTCGAATCGAATCTTCCCGCTGCCACAGCATGTCGCGAAAGACGTTTCTTTCCGCGTCCCGTTCGTCGCGCATGCAAGCGATGCGTTCGTCTTTCACGGTGAGCTGGCCGAGGAGTTTCTCGATGGCCATATCCTTTTCCCACAAAATATCCCGCACGCGGCGGAGTTCTTCCGCCTCTTTCCGGCCAAGGCGCGCGCTCTCTTCAGCCGTGTGCGCTTCCACTTTGCGAAGCTGACGCTCCAGAGCCTTGTACCGGGGAAGGTCGGAGGACGCCATAAAGCTGGGATACCACGCCAGAAGCACATCGAACGTTTCCCGGTTCGGTGCCACGCGGTCTTCACGGATCGTATTGCCACCGTGGAGTCGGTAGCGCAGGAGCCGTTGCTCCCGAAGGAACAGAAGTCCGTGAGGCTGGTCGGCGAGAAACCGAAAAATGAACTCGTAGTCGAGGACATAGCGGTAGTCGTTGAAGCGTCCGATGCTGTCAAAGACATCCCGCCGCACGAGAAAGTTGGAGGTTGTCAGGAGGATGTTTCCCGCAAGAAGAGCCTGGACGATATCGCCGGTCTCGACGTAAATCCGCTTCAGATCGTCATACCAGGAAAGCCACCAGTGAGCTTTGTCGCGAATGATGGTTCCGTCGGCGTCGACGAGTTCCACATCGGAGGCGACGAACGTCGCACCCGTTTCATTGGCCGCATGCATCAGGCGTTCGAGGCGGTTCGGTGCAAAGACATCGTCGGAGTTGAGGATCGCTATGAAGGCCCCGCGGCTTTGTCCGATGCCTTCATTCAGTGTTGCGGCTGCGCCCCGGTTCTGTTCGTGATGCATACGCCGCACCCGACGGTCGTCAAACCCGTCCACGATCTCGCGGGTGGCGTCCGTGGACGCGTCATCGATCACGATGAGCTCAAGGTCCTCGACGGTCTGGGAAAGCGCGCTCCGGATCGCCGTTTCCACGTACCTTTCGTGGTTATATGCAGGGATAACGATGCTGACGGCCGGGTTGTTCGTCATCACATGTGGTCACGCATTGTTTGCGGCATCTCTCACCGCCCGTCAGCGCTTTATACCTGCGCGGGGTACACACAGAGCGTTAGTACTGTCTCGAACTTACCTACACGTTTGGCCAACGCCGCGATCAATAGGGTTCGATGCACAATCAATGCATTGCGAGCTCGATTAAGCGTAAAGCGATTTCTGAGACACTACACTAGCACGGAGACCATTCTGAACGATAGGCGGCAGCGGCCCAAAGGGAATATAAGTTCTGCATGAGAAGAATCTGGCGCGAAAACGGCTTTCCGAATCGCTCGCCGGGTATGGCCGGGTCCGGCTGCCCGTCGGCAGAAAAGAACGGTGTTCCCCGGCCCCGTAGACGACATCGGTGGGGGGTCGCAAGCTTCTTCGATCGAGGGTGTGAGGGCCTTCTTGTGTATAGACATCGTCGTCGTGGAGGAAGGTGATCCATTCAAAGTGTAGGAAATTCAAACGCACCTGGCCGCACCTGGCGTAGGGGAAGCTTAGATCCTGTGGCGGGGAGCGGTCAAGGTTCTGGGGCTCGGCGCAGTGGGGCAGATCCGCAGGTGCATTTGACTTCCGCAGGCTGGTCGAGCCCGCCGCAGGAGGGTAGCTGGTGGTTGCGTTGGGGGCTTCCCGGCGCGCTGCGCGAACGCTGCCGTTCCCGTTGCGGACAAGTTCCGTTGCTGGGCATGCTAGCTCAGGGTCTGGTCGAATTCGGCGGCTGTGAAAGGGTGACGCCCATTCGGGCGGGCCTCGCGCGGGGGGCTGCGCGCGGCGGCTGGGTCGGTTCCCCGAGTTGCCGGAGAATGCGGGTGACCGAGGCCGTATGGGTCATGAAGGCGATGCTCCGAAGCGACCGGGGTTGATGCGACATGCCCGTTGGTCGTGGTGGGCCGCACTCGACGCTGCTGCGTACCGGTAGCCAGTACCATTGGCGGTCCCGCATGGCGGCGGCAATGGCGAGCGTGGCCTCAAGCACTGTCGCGGCGCAGACCACCGGCGCTCCAGCATGTCGTCGGCGTCGAAGATGCTGATGATGAACGTCACCAACCGGAGCTTGCGGGGGAGCTTGCCACGGGCGTTGCGGGCTCGTAGGACTTCGGCGTGCCTGTTGTAACACGACGGGCAGAGCCTCCCGCTGATAAGCCGCCGTGCTTGGCGTCCACACCGGGAGCAGCAGCGCTCGACCAGGCGTCGAAGCTCGTGCGCTCCAGGGGTCTGCGGCATCATGACGACGCCGGCATGCCGCACGCCAATGGCACAGCTACGGCAGAAGCGGAGGGGATGGCCCACATCCGCTTTTTCGCGTCTCGCGCAGCGCCATCGAGCGGCGCAGGCTTCGGGACTGAGTTTGAGGTGCCCGGGTGTCTTGGGGCATGTGAAAAGAGCGGATGGCGAGGCGGACGAGGGTACAGCGGAAGACACAGTAGAAGGCACAGCGGCAGGCTGAAGCATCGGCAACCCCCCGTGTTGGTTATCGGGTGCTGTCGTCATACTCCATCCGAAAGCCAGGGGGCGCAATGGCAGGGTGAAAACAGCGGTCCTTCACCTCCTGACACCTGTTCAGCGGGTTTTGGCTGCTTGCCTGCTGGTGGAACCGTTATCGCACCCACCGCCCACGGGGCTATGCTTCGGGACTTCTCTCGCATCCCCGATCCGGTAGCCCATCGCATCGTAGCACCGAAGCCGACCGCGAGACTTTGCGCCGGGTCTGAGTATTGGCGGCAGCTTGGTTTTTGGCGAAGGGTTCTGTGTTGGCTCGGGTAAGTCGTGCGAACTGGCGGATCGGTTCAGTGCGCGGAAGAAATGTAGCCGCAGGGTCTCGAGAACGTGCGTCCGGCAAGCTTGCGGGCAGACCGACGGCCAGAGGAATGGGCCAAGCGCCGCGCTGAAGCGTGCGGCTAGCGAGCATCGGGCCTGGCGGCGACCCAAGCCTGCAAACGCATGCGCAGCCGAGTCAGCTCCTCGCCCGACACCAGCCGGATATCGGAGAGCGCCGCGCGCTCGCGGTGCCGTGGACCGGCCGTAAACCAGCTCACCAGCATGGGTCGCGCAACCAGGCCCCCGACCTTGCGGATGCTGTCCAGCTTGTAGAGCATTTGGGTCAGCTCGTCGGCATCGTCGTCGTCCCCGCGCGGGCGGGCGGTCTTGCACTCGACGATGCACAGGTGGTTGCGCGCCAGGAACGCGACGTCCAGCTCATTCTGTACGGGCGGAGATCCCGAGTCCGCGCGCACCTGGAGGTTCGCTGCCACTTCGTCGATACCCCACGCCGCTGCGTTCAGGGAGAGGGTGGCGGCCACATGCTGCTCGAGCCAGCCGCCGTTCGCGAAGCTGCGTCTCTGCTCGTCGGGGAACCGTACGCTGCCGCTGCGAGCGTCGAAGGCCAGGACACCGGCCTGGTCCAGCCGCCGGAGCAGCGTCAGCACCCGGCGGTCCCGAATCTGTCCGGAGTTGAGGGTCACCGGGCCGCCGGTGTTGCGGGCCTGCGCGGCCGCCCAGTTGAGCGTCCGCAAGGCCGGGTCCTGAGAGGCCGCGAGCTCGGTGAGCTCCGCCGTCAGCGCCTCGTCCCGATACGCGCTCCCCGTCTCCCGCGACACTTCTTGATAGCCATATGCCCTCAGGTAGTCGCGGATGCTCAGGTGGCTCTCCAGCTCGAACCCGGCCCGCTCGTGCGGGTGCAGCCAGGTCAGCGTGTTGTCGGTCTCCACGTAGAGGGCGGGCAGCCCGCGGCGGCGGAACACCTCGTAGGCGGCGATGGACATGGGCTTCTGCCCGCCCGTGGCGTTCAGCACCGCCCCCTCGGCGCCGACCTCGGCCAGACACCGCTGCACGTCCTCGCGCACGCGGGCGAGGTTCAAGCGATCGATGAGCGGCCAGAGCGTCGGCTGCACGCCGTGGCCTTCGAGCACGGCGCAGAGGCGCTCGGCGCGCTGGGACATCTCGGGGCTGGTGAACAGCACCACCTGGCGGGGCCGCAAGCGGCTGTCCAACACCGCAGCGAGGTTGGGAATGGGCTGCCCGGAGACGATACAGAAATGGGTCGTGAAGGGATGCAGCGTCTCAGCCAATGTAGGCGTCCGGAAGCTGCGGGAAGCCTGTGACGTGAGCCGCCTTCATCTCTGCGGCCAGTGCGGGCACGAATATCTCCTCCGCCCAGCTCCGCATCCGTTCCCACTGGGCAGGGCCGATGGGGCGGAAACCGTGCGCGAGGATGGAGGCGTTACGCACGAGCAACTGATCGAGGAGTGCATCGTGGCGTTCGGCGAAGAAGCGCGCCGCGGGTCCGCCCGTATGCTGCTGGACGAGCTGCCAGGCGGCGAAGAGCCCCGCCTGGAGTTTTCCCTCCCGGTTCACTGTCGCCAGCCCTTCCGGGTCCTTGTCCGCCGGCAGGTCCGCCGTGTCCAGCCCGGCACGTGCGCGCAGCACCCACTGGGCAGTCCATTCCAGGACCCGGTACAGGCGCGCCACCGCGTCGTCGTAGCGCCCCGCGCGAGCGCGCCGCTCCGCGTTGAGCCACAGGTCCCAGATGCGCAGCGGCTCGCGCCGGGGCGATTCGTCGCCGGTCAAGACCTCGAGCGCGCCGAAGTAAGCGCCGAGCGGCCCGGCAATGACGGGCGCATACGGACGCAAGCGGCGCAGCGCTTCCGTATGGTCGAAGCGGTCCCACGCGGCGAGGGCTGCGCTCAGGTCCCGAGCGCGGCTCAGCTCCGCGGCGAGCGGTACGTCGCGAGGGGCGGCGACAGCCTCCAGCGCCTCCGCCGCTTCGTCGTAAGCGAAGCGTCGCCAAGGGGCCAGGGCTGCGGCCATGGCGCGGCGGACGCGGATGCGCTCCACCGAGGCGAGGACCGCGTGCTCGGTGCCGTCCAGCACGCGCACGAGGTCTCCCCGGTTGCCCGTCACGAGCTGCAGATCGACGCCGCCCGCTTCCAGCGCCGCGAGCGCCAGCGCCGCGGTCATCGTTTTGGTGCCGCCCGTGTAGTCCGCGGCCAACCGGGCCCCCGGAAAGCGTTCGCGGACACGCTCGATGTCTCGTTGGAGGAGGTGGAACGCGTCGTCCAAACCGTCCGCCGGCACTTCCAGCACCTCGTACGCCCCTTCGGCCAGACCGGCCTGCGCGGGAATGTTGGGCAGGCTGGGCGCGGGGTCGTCGCGGCTCGCCTTGATGACGTTGCCCTTGCCGAGCACCTGCGTGGCCGACCCCAATCGGCCCGTGCCGGGGTCCCGTCCGGTGCAGACGAAAATCACGTGCGCCGGCCGCAGCGAGCGAATGGCCGTCACAATGGGCTCGTGGGAGCCGCCGACGGTGCAGAACAGGATGACCTGGCTCTCGCTCATGGTCGAGACAGCGGGACCCAGCCGAGGGAGCCGAGGTCCACGGCGACCTCCGGGAATGCCTTCGGGCGTGCGGCGCCTGCGCGGTAGTAATCCACGTGCCGGTACTCGCCGGCCTCGGGGCCGTGGTAGACATCGAGCCGCTTCTCCGGCAGGTCGAACAGCCAGACCTCGGGGATACCGCGGCGGGCGTAGAGCGGAACTTTCACCTCGCGGTCGTACCGCCCAGTGGTGTCGGCCACTTCGACGAGCAGCAGGACATCTTCGGGGCCGGGATGGGCGGAGCGGTAAAAATCGTCCCTGAACTTGAGCACGGCGAGGTCGGGCTGGGGCTCGGAGTGATCGTCGAGCCGAACCGGGTCCTGGACACTCACCACGGCCCGGTCGCGCACCCCGACCGCGAGCAGGTGGTTCAGCAGCTTGACGATGCCCGTATGCTCGCTGCCTAGCGGCGCCATGTCGACCAGCGCCCCCTCGATCAGCTCGACGCGCTCGCCCGGCTTGAAGATACCGGCCTCGCCCATGCGCTGATACACCTCCACCGTAATCATGCGCCGGGCTGGCAACAGCGCCTCCTCGACCCGGTGCTCGTCAGCCGCAACGCTCATGACCATACCTCACGCCTCATCCCGGCAGCAGAATCCTATCCGAGCCCCCGATCCTTGCCCGGAATCGGCGCCGAGCGATTGAAACACCCTCAGGGAGCGCTCGTGGCCCTCGTCCTCCGCAGAGCTCCTGGCGGCGCTCTCCTGCCAGACGTTAGCACGCTTCATCGTTCTGTGCACCGAAGGCCCCCAAGGAACGCCGTCGACAATCAGCGCGGCCTCTGCGCCAGCGCCCAATCGAAGAACCGCCGGTACAGCGCAAGCGCCGGCTCCACCGCCGCGATCACGCGATCGAGGTCGATCACGTCGTAGAGGTGCGTGAGAACGTTGCGCATACCGCAGGCGTCGACCAGCGGGTCGGCTAGGTCCCGCGGCATGGCGTCAAGCTGCGCCAGGGCCAGAAAGACTTCCCGATAGCTCGACGCGAGGCCGAAACCGCGCGCTTTGAGCACCTGCAAGCCGATGTCCGCGGCCGACTCGCACAAGAGCTGCAGCAACCGCTCGATGGCGTAGTGCTGGCGCCGGCGTTCCTCAGGAGCCAGCCGCCCGTAGGGCTCCAGATCCATCAGAAACTGGCGCAGGAAGCCGAGCTTGCGCTCGAACACCTCGCGGCTAGGCGGGCTCATCGAGCATCTCGCTGCTGGCGCGCCGGAACTTCTCGGTGTCTGCGTAGAGGAAGAATGCCCGGTCCTGCTCCCGCGAGAAAAGTCCTTCCTCGGCTTCGTGAAGACACACGCCCCGCTGGAAGACCTGGAAGCGCGCGGTGGGCGACAATCCTTCAGTCAGTAGCAGGAGGTCCACCCCGCGTTGCGGGAACAGGGGCTCGAGCGCCGCCACCCATTTGCCCTGTTCGAAGAGCGTCGGCACAGCGCTGGGCATCACCGCCAGGTCAACGTCCCTGCCGACGGCGCCTGCGGCGCTGGAGCCGAAAAGCACCACCAGCCGCCAGCCGAACCGTTGGGCGAGGTCCGCGAGCTGCCGCTGCGTTTCAGGGACAATATGCATCAGCCGACCCTCGCGCGTCCCGACCAAGACTTCCGCCGAGCTCCGTTCCAAGTCTACCCGCCAGACCTCGGGGGCCCCGTGGCAGCGGCGTCTTTTCAGCATCAGGGTACTATGTCTGCCGCCGATGCCCAATGCGGCCCACGGGACTCATCGTCGCGAGCACCTCCCCCGGTCAGCTCGGAGCGGTGCTTTCAATACCTCGGCCACCAGGGAGCGCCCGCCCCGCCCGACGGTACAAGGCCGCGATCACCTCCCGCATGTCCGCCGGCAGGCGCCGCCAGCCTTCGGCAGCAATGTCATCGGGGATCCCGAAGCGGGCCTCGGCGATTCCCCCGGCGATGGCGGCCAGGGTATCGCTGTCGCCGCCCAGGGAAATGGCGTTGCGGATGGCGTCCTCGTAGCCGGCCGCCTCCAGGGCGCAGATCACGGCTTCGGGCACGGTGCCCTGGCAGGTCTCGTCGAACCGGTAGCCTGGGCGGATGCCGGCCACGGTGCGGTCGAGGTCATAGCGGTAGGCGCCGCTCACGGCCCGGCGGATGGCGGAGGCGGACTCCCCGTGGAGCGCCATGAAGATCGCCGTGGCGGTGGCCGCGGCCCCCTTCAGCCCCTCGGGGTGGTCGTGGGTCACCTCCGTGACGCTCCGGGCGAACCCCAGGGTCTCTTCCAGGGTGTGCCCCAGCAGACCGGCGGGCGAGACGCGCATGGCCGCTCCGTTGCCGTAGCTGCCGTAGGGCGCCGTCTCCGCCGAGAAGAGCCAGCGGGAGAAGCGGCCGCCCCACCCCGAGTTGGGATAGCGCCGGCCCCATTCTTTGAATGCCTGCCCCGGCGGGCGGTCGTTGATCAGGGCGTCCGCCACCGCCACCGTGAGCACGCTGTCGTCGGTGAAGAATGCGTCGCGGCGCAGGAAGGGCTCGAAGTCCTTGGCCTTGTACCCACGAAATTCGTAGACCGACCCGGCGATGTCGCCTATAACGGCTCCAAGCATAGCGTTCTCCTTCGTGGAATGCCCGACCGGGCGCGGCAGCCGCCCGCCACCGGCCGTCGTCAGTCGTTGCTGCGGTCCTCCATCAGGCTTCCTCCCACCGGCTCCAGCGCCGGGACGCTCGACGGCGTCGCGGCGAAGTTACCGCTCACTGCTTGCTCCCGGCTGCTGGCTTCCCCGTCGCCTTCGTGAGATCGCCTTCGCCGTCCAGCGGATGTGGTGAGTGCGCCATACCGGCATCAACCCTCGCATTCGCTCTGATCCTCCAGCAGTCCGGCCGCATCCAGCTCCAGCGCCGGGATGCTGGGCAGGCTGCTGCCGACGATGCCGCTCATCTCGCCGTACATGCCCACGGTGTTGGTGATCACGCGCTCGATCTGCTTCTCGCGCTCCTTCCAGATCTTCTCCATCGCGCGGCGTTCGCGGTTGAGCTGCTCCTGCAGCCCCCGGAAGGCATCGACGATGCCCTGCACGCGGCTGCGGAACTGGTCGCCGGCGAGGTAGCGGTAGAGCATCTCCATCTTCTCGTTCTTGCCCTCGGAGGCCGCGTGGGCGAACGCCACCTGGACGAGCTGCTCGCGCAGGGCCACCGCGAGCGCCGGCCAGGCCCGGAGGCTCGCGATCCACACCCCTTCGACGAGTCCGAATTCCTGGACCGTGTCGGGGAGCACCGCGGAAACCAACACCGCCAGGTTGCCGCCGACCGCGCGCTGGTCCTCCTTGAGCTTGTCGATCCAGCCCGGGCTCCAGTTCTTGGTGTTCTTGGTCTCCCATACGATGCTGCCGCAGGGTTGCATGATGTGGTTGCGCACCTCGTGAATGAGGTCGGCGCCGCGCGCGCCCTTGGGAACCGGGCGGATGGCGTCCTGCGGAAACTGCCGCTCCAGCGCCGCCTGGATGTCCAGCTCCAGCACCTCCCCCTGCAGCTCCTGAGAGCCCTGCTCGCTCCTGCGCTTGGCGTCGTCCAATGCCTTGCGCAGGTCATCGATCTGCTTCTCCTTCTCCTTGAGCTTGAGCGCCTGCTCCTCGGTGGCGGCCTTGCGGATGGCCTCCTCCAGCCGCTGCTTCTCCGCGTCGACCTTGCGTGCCACCTCCAAGTCCAGCTCCCGGCTCCGCTCCTCGAGGACCGCCTTCTCCTTGCGCAGGGCCAGCTCGGCCTGTTGAGCCGCCTGAGCCTTGCGGCTCTGCTCGGCGAGCTGCTCCTTCAGGAGCTTCATCTCTTCATCGCTGGTCGCACGAGCGCGCGCCTCCGCCTGGGCCGCTGCGGCCTTGACCCGTTCGTCGGCCTCTTTGCGCAGGGCCTGCTCCACCTCGTCCCGTACCTTCTCGGCGAGCTGCCGGTTCTGCTCCTCCAGCTCCCGCGCCCTCTTGCGCAGCTCCAACTGATCCGCCAGAGCTGTCTCGGCCTTCTCGTCCTTTTCAGCCAGCCTGACCTTGAGGTCGGCCAGCTCCAGCGTCAAAGCCTGCTGGGCGCTCGACCGGGCCTGCTCCACAGCGCGCCTGAGCTGGGCCTCGTGTTGGAGGCGGAGGGTGTTTTCCAGGTCGCGGCGGATCTGGGCCGACAACGCCTCGGAGACGGGGATCTCGGTCCCGCAATTGGGACAGCGGATGCTCGTTTCTGACATTTGTTCAAGACCTCGTAACTATTCAGGTATCTCTTGCAGGACAGTTGATTATGCGTGACACTTTAGTGCATGCATGAGAAACAGAGTGCAACCCCATTCGATGCCGCCCTGTTCGGCGAGCTAGAGCGGCTGCGTGCGGAGAACGCCGCATTGCGCGCCCAGGTGGCGCAACTGCTGCAACGGGTCCAAGACTTGGAGGCCCGACTGGCCAAGGACAGCCACAACTCCAGCAAACCACCGTCATCGGATCCCCCGTTCAATCCTGGCGCGACGATGGGGCTGGTGGACGAACCCGACCGCACCGTGTTCCTGCCGCTGACTGGGCACTGCGATTGCGGGTGCTGCCGTGCGGGGATCCTCGCCTCGGCGCTGCCCGAGCGACGCCAAGTGACCGAACGGGTGATCCGCCGTGAGGTTACCGAGTACCGTATCCTCGAAGGGGTGTGCATCTGCGGCCAGGTGCACCGTAGCGCGTTTCCGCCGGGGATGGACGCTGCGGTGCAGTATGGACCGGGAGTGTATGCTCTTGCGGTGCACTTGACCCAATACCAGCTCCTGCCCTACCGGCGCACCGCTGCGTTGCTCGATGAGCTGGCCGGCATCGCCATCTCTCCTGCTACCATCCATGCCGCAGTGAGGTCTGCGGCCATGCGGGTGCAGGCGCAGGTAGCGACCATCGGCCAAGCGCTCGCGCGTGCCGCGGTGGCCCACGCCGACGAGACCGGTGTGCGCGTCGACGGCAAGCTCAACTGGCTGCATGTTCTGAGCACCGATACGCTCACCACCTGCTTTGTCCCTGCCAAGCGCGGCCAGGCCGCCCTGGATGCCTTCGGTCTGCTGGCGCACTACACCGGCATTCTGGTCCATGACCACTGGTGTGCCTACGACTGCTACCCGGGCCTGCACGCCTTCTGCAACGCTCATCCCCTGCGGGAGTTGATCGGCCTCATCGAGGGCTTCCCCGAGCAGAGCTGGGCGGCACCGATGATCGATCTCCTGTGCCAGGCCAAAGAGGCCGCCGATCAAGCCCGCGCTCAGGGACTCGCGGCCCTGCCCACACCCGCCCTGGAGCAGTTTCAGGCGCGCTATGACACGATCCTCACCCAAGGCGCGGCACTCAACCCCCGCAACACCCAGCGCACCGGCACCCGCGGGCGAATCAAGCACTCACCCGCCTACAATCTGCTCGGGCGCCTACGCGAGCGCCGCGACGATACCTTGCGCTTTCTCACGGATCTCCGCGTCCCCTTCGATAACAACCAAGCTGAGCGCGATGTGCGCATGCCCAAGGTCAAACAGAAGGTCTCCGGAGGCTTTCGCTCCTCCGAGGGCGCTGCAGCATTCGCCACCATCCGCTCTTACCTCTCCACCTTGCGCAAACAATCCGCCGACCTCTTCCATGCCTTGGTCATGACCTTCCAGGGGGCGCCGCCTATGCCGCGGTTGGGGTAGGTGAATAGTTACAAGACCTCCTGAATATCCTCACCTCGGCCTACGCCGCGAGCACGCAAGCCGCCTGTCCGGCCCTTTATTACCACAGTCGCTGCATCAATCCGTGAGGCAGTGCCGGTGGCCCAGCGTCAGCGATTGTGCTCCGCACGCAGCCGGTGATGCCTGGAAATTCCACCTTAGCGGCATTGTTGCGCTCCGGTCGCTGCGCAAGCTTGCGGGCAAGGCCACCACGGCCTCGCTGCTAATGACGTTGGCTCTCGGGCGTCGGGTCGTAGAACTCAGGGTTGCCCTCGTGAGGCACCGGGACGATGACGTGCGACAGTCGGTCCTGCGGGCGCCCATACCGCAACAGGGATTAGCCCGCGTAGAATCCCATGGATTGACCTCGCAGGCGATGGAAAGCGGGAGCGCGCTGGTTCGGTCCGCCGGGAGGCGCCGAACCCAGTCCACGATGAGGTCAGCGGCGAGCGTGTCGTCATCCGGCGCCCGGACATCCGAGAGCGCCTCTTCGGGCGCCTTGACTGCCTGCGGCTTAGAGGAGAGGATCTTGCGCCGGGGCGGAAGGCCAACGGGGAATTCCTTCGCCCGGCCAGCACGACCTGCGCACCGAAGGTAGGAGAGGGTAGGAATGAGCACGCCCGAACAACATCTGCCAGCCCCGGCGGGTAAACAGCAGAGCCTGGCAACCGACCAGTTCTTCTACTTCTTCCTGCGCCTTCGCAAGCAGGAGATTCGCCGCACGGTGCAGGCGCTGAAGGCCCGTTACCCGGACGATAGCCCCGAGCGGCTCGCGCGGCGCATCATCGCGTCCCACATGCCCATCTCGTTCCTCGGGGGAGCCCTGACGCATCTGCCGCTGCTCCTCCCCGGCGTCGGGCAGGCGCTCAAGCTGCTCGGCTTCGTCGGGGGCGCGTCGGCGCTCACGCGGATGCACCTCTACCTGATCCTCGAGATCGCCCTGGTCTACGGCAAAGACATCGACGAACAGGCCCGCGTCCCGGAGATGGCTGCCGTGGTCGCAGCCACGGGCCTGGCAGCGAGCACCCCAATCGTCCTGCAGATTCTGGAACTCAACCCCATCTATGCCATTCCCGCGTCCGGTCTCAGCGCGGTCACGGTGGCCCAGCTCATCGGCAACGCCGCGATCCAGTATTACGGCGGCCCCGCCACCGAAGCCGCTGCGGCATTCTCTCCCGCCCCCGCTTCGTGATACGCCGGATGGCGGCTCGAAATCGCCTCCCGCCGGAGGCCTTGGGCGCGTCTGGCCCGAGTCCCTGTCATGTGGCATTATGATTTTGTCACGTGACATGGACCGGAGGCTCCCATGACCGAAGAGGCTCGCATCCTCAAGTTTCTCGGGGCGGGGAAGCGGCGCCGCAGCGACTTGGTGGAGATGACGCGCCAGGGCATCGCCTCCACGACCGCCAAGCAGGTACTGTCGGACCTCGGTCTGAACCCGGAGCAGACCACCGTTATCCTCGGAACCTCGCCCCGGACGCTCGCGCGGCGCGTCCAGAAGAACCAGTCCCTCGACCCGGTCGAGTCCGACCGCTTGGTGCGGTTCCTGCGGGTCGCCGCCCACGCGGAAGAGGTGTTCGAGGACCGGGACCGGGCGCTCCAGTGGCTGAAGGCACCGAACCGCGCCCTCGCGGGTGCGGTGCCGCTCGATCTGCTGGACACGGACGCGGGGACCGAGCTGGTAGATGAGGTCCTGCACCGCCTGGACTATGGCGTCTATAGTTGATGCGGGTGTGGCGGCTCACCAGCCGGCGAAGGGCTGCGACCGCCTTCTCGGGCGAAGGTACCCGCATCGCCGGTAGCCGCTGGATGGAGCGCGGCCTCCCGGCCGTCTATACCTCGCAATCCATCGCCCTCGCGGCGCTGGAGACCCTGGTCCACGCCGATGTGGAGATGCTCGCCCCGCAGCTCGTGATTCCGGCGGACCTGCCGGAAGACCTGCCGATCGAGCAGGTCGAAGTGTCGGGGCTTCCGAAGACCTGGTTCCATACGCCCGCACCGACCGCCCTGCAGGCGATCGGAGCAAGGTGGATCGAGTCCAAACGGACGTCAGTGCTGCAGGTCCCATCGGCCATCGTGAACGACGAGTGCAACTACATCCTGAATCCGTTCCACCCGGACTTCGGCCGGATCGCCGTCGGCGATCCCCGACCCTTCGCCTTCGACGGGCGCCTGTGGCGTCACCCGGGGAGCCACTCGCCGACGCCGCTGCTGTGACCACACTGGAGCCTGTGCCATGCAGTCCGGCAGGCATGGCGCTGCGCATTGTCACAAACATGTCGGTGATATCCGCCAGGCGCTGGAGGGTGGTGGTTCCGGGCCCCAATCCAATCGATAGGATGGGCAAAGCGAAGCGTGCCCATCACCCACCCGTCACTCCCCGTCCATCCGATGTCGGGTTACGCTGCGCTAACCCGACCTACACCTCTCCCCACAGCCGCTCCGCGAGGCTCGAGGCGCGCTCCACGCGGCGCTGCACCGCTGCGGCCAGCACCGTCGGCGGGCCCCACACGCTGACGTGCTCCCGGGCCCGGGTGACGCCTGTGTAGATCAGCTCCCGCGTGAGCACCGGTGAAGGCCGGTCGGGAAGGACGAGCATCACGCGGTCGAACTCGGATCCCTGGCTCTTGTGTACGGTCATGGCGAAGACCGTCTCGTGCTCTGGCAGCCGGGCCGGCAGCAGACGGCGGAGCTCCCCGCCCGGCCTCTCGAACCAGGCGCGCAGGGCGCCGCCCGCGGCCGGGTCCGGCCAGAGGACGCCGACGTTGCCGTTGAACAGATCGAGCCGGTAGTCGTTGCGGATGACCATCACCGGGCGGCCGGCGTACCAGCCCGTCTGCGGCGCCGTGAGCCCCATCCGCCGCAGAGCCGCCTCGATGAGCGCATTGACCTGGCGCACGCCCCAGGGCCCCTCCCGCAGGGCGCAAAGGACCCGGAAACGTCCCAAAGCGCGCAGCGCCTCGGCCGGGTCGGTCTGCTCCAGGAACGCCCGGTATCCCGCGCTCGCCTCCTCGGCGAGGGCGTCCCGCGTGTGCTCGCCGGCCGGTTGGTAGGCCACGTCGGGGTGACCGCCCGACTGCAGCATCGCCAGGGCGCCCGCGGCGTCCCCTGCGTTGACGCGGGCGGCGAGTGCCCCGATGCCGCTCTCGGCGCCGAAGCGGTAGCTCCGCGTGAGCAGTGCGATGCTGTCGGCGATGGGCGGCGCCCCCTGGTCGCCCTCCGGGTCCGGCGGCCCGGCTCCGGCCACTTCATTGAGCGCTTCGCGCATCGCGGCGGAGGGCCGCACCGGCCGGCCTCTGCCGCAGAGGTCGCCCAGCACGGCGCCGGCCTCCACCGAGGCGAGCTGGTCCCGGTCGCCCAGCAGGATCAGCCGGGCGTGCTCCGGCAGGGCGGCCAGCAGGCGGGACAGGGTGGGAAGGTCCACCATCGAGGCCTCGTCCACCACCAGCGCGTCCAGGTGCAGGGGGTTGTCCGGGCCATGGCGGAAGCCGACCCGTCCGGGTACCGCCCCGAGCAGGCGATGCAGGGTGGCGGCCTCCTCGGGTATGGCGCTACAGAGGTCCGGCCCCAAGGGCAACTCCTGTTTGACCGCCCGGATGGACTCCCCGAGCCGGGCTGCGGCCTTGCCGGTCGGCGCGGCGAGCCCGACGCGCGCCGCCGGCACCCCCTGGTCCGCCAGCAGGGCCAGGATGGCGGTGACGGTGCGCGTCTTGCCGGTGCCGGGGCCGCCCGAGATCACCGCGAGGTTCCGCAGGAGCACGGTGGCGGCGGCGAGCCGCTGACCGTCCGGAGCCTGGGAGGCCGGGAACAGGCGCTCCAGGCCGGCCCGCAGCCGCGCGCGGTCGACCCCCTCGGCCCAACGCTGCGCCCTCGCCGCCAGAGCTTCTGCCAGGGTCTGTTCGAGCTGCCAGTAGCGCGCCAGGTAGAGGCGGTCGCGCTGGTCCAGCACGAGCGGCGTGCCTTGGGCGGGACGCCCGACTACCCCGCTCGCGAGCAGCCCCTCGCGCCACGCTTCCAGGGGCGGTGCGACGATGGCGAGCTGCGGCGCCTGCTCCTCGAACAGGAGGCGGCCCGCGTGGTCGGGGAGGCTCAGGCACACGTCCCCCTCGCCCACGCGCCGGCTGGCCAGGCAGGCGCCGAGCCAGAGCGCCGGCGTCCCGCTGCCGGCCAGCTCTACCATCCAGCGGGCAAAGTGGACGTCCAAGTCGCGCAGGGCGCCGTGGTCCGCGGCCTGGCGCAGAGCGTCCAACATCAGGCGGCGCCCGACCCCGCGAACAGGCGGTCCAGCGTCTCGATGACCGCCCGCGGCGGCCGGTCGTAGGTGACGCCGTAACCTGCGCCCTCCGCGGGACGCATGCCCCGCAGGAACAGGTAGTAGACGCCGCCGAAGTCCCGCTCGTAGTCGTATGCCGGGACGCGCCGGGCCAAGTAGCGGTGCAGGGCGACCGTGTAGATCAGGTACTGCAGCCGGTAGCGGTGCTCGGTCATGGACTCCGCCATGCCGGCTGGACCATAGTCCGGCGCGCGGTCGCCCAGGTGGTTCGACTTGTAGTCCGCGAGGTAGAACCGCCCGCGCCAGCGAAACACCAGGTCGATGAAGCCCTTCATGAGCCCCTGCACCGGGCTGAAGGTGAGCCGGGCCGTGGACGAGGCGTAGTCCGCCACCTCCCGCAGCGCACCCCGGAGCGACGCAGGGCCGAGGGGGGCGAACGGGTAGTAGAACTCCAGCTCGTCCAGGCGGTCCGCCCGCCCGATGGCCCGAAGGCTGAGAGCTTGTGAATAAATCTGCTGCGCGTCCCGATAGCCGCGTTGCGCGGTGCTCGCTCCTCGCCTATCTACTTGATATGTCTCGTCGCTGCGCTCCGTGCGCCTTGCTCTCGGGCCGCTCGCGACGATTTCTTCACAAGCTCTGAGCCCGGAGGGGATCGAGGGGCGTGTCGAGCACGTCCGCCACCATCGCCTCCACCACCGGCTGCCACGCGCGAGGGAAGCCGAAGCGCCCGAGATGCTCGGCGACCGCCGTGGCGAGCGCCTCGCCCCGCGCCTGCGGAAAGTCGAGGGACTCCATCAGGGCGTGCATGAAGAGACCGCTGCGCGCCCCTCTCGGAAAGTCGAAGATCGAGCGCGCCGCGGCCGGCTCAGCGAGGGCGACGGGGGAGGGAAAGGCATCGTAGTCCGGCTGCTCGGGATCGCGGCCGGCCGCCAGTCCCGAGTAGCTGGTCACCCGCCAAGTGCGGTCGATGTGCACCGTGAAGGTGCGGGCGGCGAGCGCGGTTTCGCCTCCCCGCGGCGGGCGCCACGCGGGCGCGGGAGCGGCCGGCATCTCCTCCACCGCGATGCAGCCCCGGGCTCCGGCTGCCAAGGCATCCAGGTCGCGGCGGATGGCCGGGTCGTCCAGGCCTTCCATGACGCTTGCCGGCTCCTCCGGAGGAGGGGCCTGGTGGAGCAGATAGGCGAGCGCCGAGTCGGGGGCGCCGTTGACCGCTCCCCAGCTCAGGCAGCACAGGTACTTCGCGCGCGTGATGGCCACGTACAGCAGTCGCAGCTCCTCGGCCAGCCGCTCACGCTCCGCGAGGGCCCGGTGCTCCTCCTGGGCCGGCGATCCCAAATCCAGGCAGAGGCGGCCCGTACCGTCGTGGAAGGTGAATGCGCCGTTGCCGCCGACCGGCTTCGCGCTCCAGGGGAAGGGCAGGAACACCACGGGCCACTGCAGGCCCTTGCTGCGGTGGACGGTAAACACCTTGACCAGGTTCTCGTCGCTCTCCAGGCGCAATTGCTGCTCCTCGCTGTCGGCGTCCGGCGCGACCCGCTGGTCGGCCAGCCAGCGCAGCAGGGCGTCGGGGCCGGGGCGCTCTGCCGCGGCGAGCTGGAGCAGCTCGGCGAGCTGGAGCAGGTTGGTGAGCCGGCGCTCGCCGTCCGGCAAAGCGAGCAGCCGGGGCACGACGCCCTCGGCCTGCAGCAGGCGCTGCACCATGCCGCTGAACGCGCCGCCCCGCCACTCCGCCCCATGCGCCCGGAACCGCTCCACGGTGGCCTCCCAGGCCGACTCGTCGCGGGCGATGGCCTCCAGGTCCGAGGCCGTCTTTCCCAGCAGCCGGGTGCACAGGGCGGCCCGCACCGCCCATTCGTCCTCGGGCTCGGCAACCGCCAGCAGGACACGCGCCACCTCCTGCGCCTCCTCGGTCTGGTAGACGCTCTCGCGGCCGTAGTAGACGCTCGGCACACGGACCGCCGTCAGGGCCTGCTGGACCGCTTCGGCTTCGTAGCGGTCCCGGACCAGGACCGCCACATCCCGTGCTTCCAGAGGCCGGTCCTCGAGGCGGGCCTCGCCCGAGGCGCCCTGCTCCAGGAGACGCGCGATGGCCGCGGCGCACACCTCCGCCACGGCCTGCCTCGCCGCTTCCTTCGCGATGGGCCGCGGCACTTTCCCGGCGGGGACTTCGGCGGGGCGCGCCAGCCACCAGATCCTGAGCGGGACGGGCCGGTTCCCCTCGACGACGAGGGGCTTCTCGTCGGCTCGGCCCGCGGCTTCCACCGGCTGGAAGTCGATGTCCCCCTCGTACAGGAACGGCGCCCGGACCCTCCCGAACAGGGCGTTCACCGCCTGCACCAGGGGGCGTGCGGAGCGCCAGTTGGTGGGCAGGGTGAACTGTCTTTCCGGGCCTGCCGTATCCCGCTTCGCCCGGATGTAGGCGAAGATGTCCGCCCCGCGGAAGCTGTAGATGGCCTGCTTGGGGTCTCCGATCAGAAACAAGCCGCACTGCGGCCGTTCCCGGTAGATGCGCTCGAAGATGGCGTACTGCAGGGGGTCCGTGTCCTGGAACTCGTCGATCAGGGCGACCGGACACTGGCTGCGGGCGCGCTCCGCCAGCGCGTCCCCGCCCGGCTGGGCGAGGGCGGCCTCCACGTCGGAGAGCAGGTCGTCGAAGAACAGCACCCGCCGCTCCCGCTTGCGGGAGGGGAGCTGGTCTTGGAGATACGCGGCGGCCTCGGCGAGGAACAGGGCGCGGCGCGCGTCCCCGGCCTGCTCGAAGGCCGCCCGATACCGCTCGCAGAGCCCGAAGACGCGGTGAGAGGGCGTGGTATAGCCCTTCTTCGTGCACGCGGCGAGCTTCGTCTCGGTGAGCAGCTCGATTCGCCGGTGCAGGCCCGGCGGCAGGTGGTCCGCCGCCAGGTGCTCCCCCATGGCCTCCAGCGCCTGGCACACGGCCTCCGGAGAATAAGAGCGCCGGTTCAGCGCAGGATTGTCCGTCACCAGCCGGGCGACGGCCGCCCCTTCCGCTCGCCAGAGCGCGCGCAGGTCGCGGTGCAGCGTGCGGGCCTCGTCCACCGTCTCCCGCAGCGCGGCGTCCGGCTCGGGCAGGATGGCGATCCCCGGCCGACCCGCTGGGCCCAGCGCCTGGCGCAGCTCGGCCGGAGTATTCCATTGCGACAGCGCCCAAGCCGCCTCCTCCGCAGGGGCCGGGTAGAGGCGGCGGCGCCAGAAGTCCTCGACGATGGCGTGGCGCAGGTCGGACTCGCTGGTGATGAATTCCGGGTCGTACAGCGCCCCGCTCTCGAAGGCATTGTCCTGCAGCAGGCGCTGGCAGAAGCCGTGGATGGTGAACACGGCGGCCTCGTCCATGCGGGTAAGGGCGTCGGCCAGGCGCTGGCGCACGATCTGGGGCTGCCCGGCCTGCTCGATGATCGCCTGCACGTCGGCGTCGTCCTTCGCGGTCCCCTCCGCAGCCTGCAAGGCCAGGCGCACGAACGCCCGCACCCTGTCCCGCAGCTCCTCGGTGGCCGCGTTGGTGTAGGTCACCACCAGGATCTCGGGCACCGTGAGGCCGCGCTCGAGCAGCAGGCGCAGGTAGATTAGGGCGATAGTGTGGGTCTTGCCGGTCCCCGCGCTCGCCTCGATGAGCCGGATGCCGAAGAGGGGGATGTTCTTCGGGTCGAGCATCTCCATCCGGCGCGCCGTCAGCTCCATGCCATGGTGAACGGTATGCCGGAGCCGGCCGGACCTGGACTCGGAGCTTGTAAGACCAATCGCCATGGCGCCGTGACCACAGCCCATCGGAGGCTGATCTGTGGGGACGGATTCATCCGGCCTGGGCGGGATAAGTCACGCCCTGCTTGGTCAGAGCGCCTCCACCGGAGGCCTCTGCGCACCCCGCCGCGGGTCACTGCGGCAGCTTGAGAGAAACAGAAGGAAAGTAGGTATGGAACCGGCCTCGATCCGCGGTGGCGAGTTCCCAGCCCATGATCTTGGCATGGGCGCCGATGAAGAAGTCAGGGAGCGGCATGGCAGAAACTGGCATGTCGGACTGCGACATTCGCCGCTTCCGGTAGCGGATGAATGCCTTGGCACAAACGTCGGCCGCCGCCGCAGGCACGTCGAGGATCTCGACTCCCCAACTGCGTATCCGGTCGGCGACAGTCGGTGGATCTGCGTCTCCGACACAAATCTCGGCCAGGCTCACCGCATCGATGGCGGCGCCGTCACTCGCCACGGCCTCGGCGATAGCGTCTCTTGCCCATTAGGGGAGTCAACGTCAAAGGCGTAGATGAGCACGTTGGTATCCAGAAGGGTCATGGCTCACGGGTCAGTTTGCGGAGCTGCTCCCACGTCATCGTCGGTCGTAGAGGGGCGTTGCGCATGGCCTTCATACACGCCTGTTTGCTCAGGCGTTCGGTCGGCTCCGGCTTCTCCAGCCTGACGAGCAGGAAACGTCCTTCCCTCTGTTGCTGGATGTCAAAGACATCCCCCGGCCGGCCGCCCGGCAGAACGATACGTTTCTTGGAATCGACGGTCGAAGTACTCATGGTGGGACAATCCCACATGGCCTGCCTCCGGTCAAGGCCTCCGGTCCTCGTGCATACCCGACCGCGGCTCCTCTGCGGCAAGCATCGGGCCCAGGATCTGCCGGGCGAGCCGGCGGAACTCCGGTCCGAGGGGCTCCGCGACATCCCGGAAAGCGAGGCTCACGTACGCGCCTTCCCTCTCCCCCGGCCTATTGAAGCCGCGTTCCCACGCCTTCCAGGCGGCGCCGCGCGCCTGATCGTCGTCCCTGCCGTCGGCAACGGCCCGAGCGTAGGCATGGGAGGTCTCCGGAAACAGCGCGAGGGGCTGCGAGAGGCCGCGCCAGTATTCCTCGATCAGGGCCGTAAGGAGCGCCTGCGGGGCCTCCAGAGGGCGGTAGCGAACGTCCGTGTCCTCGGCGAGGTGCACGCTCCGCAGCTCACAGCCCTGGGGTGCGACCGCGTTCAGGACCAAGTGCCGGACCCACAGCCGCAGCCTGTCCTTCGCCTTGACCTTGGTCGCCCGGTAGCTTACCAGCCCGTCTGCGGTCAGTCCCGCGAGCCAGCCGCGCAGCCGGAACTCCCCGAGCGGGAGGTCCACCTCCAGCGGCTCCCGCTCCACGGCGAGGCGCTCCCTCACCCGGCCGGCAAGCTCGGCGACCGGGTCGATGGCCGCGGCGAACGAGCGCGTCCCCGTCTCGCCGACCGGCAAGGCCCCCCGCCCCCGGAGCACCGGCAGGAAGGTCTCCTCCAGCGTCTCTCCGGCGAGTACCCGCTGCAGGGCCTCCTGTTTGAGGCCGTAAGCAGCGAGACCGTCCAGGGAGAATGCCTCGGCGTCCTCCGGAGCCTCATCCGCCTCTTCCAGGTGCACCCCCAGGCGCTGTCGCAGGAAACCCCTGGCCGGATCGTCGAAGAAGCGCACGAGGTCGTTCAGCTCCACCTCCGGCGGTTCCGGCTCCAGGGCCGGGAGGGGCTCGCCTGCGAAGGGTCGGGGCGCCGCCGCTGCTGCGGCGGGCACTGGAGGCAGCCACTCCGAGGCGTAGCTGAACAGCCGCGGGTGCGCCCCGTCGAAGTAACGCGGGCTGAACGGCTGCAGCGGGTGTTCGGTAACCACCTGAGCCCGCACACCGCCCGCACAGGTGAACGCCTGCTCCAGGTAGTCCAGCAACTCGCTCACCAGCACCGAGGGCACCTGCGGGCTATTGTCCCGGACGTTCCTTCCCACGTAGCTGAGGTACAGCGCCTTGCGCGCCGACAGCACGGCCTCCAGGAACAGATAGCGGTCCTCCTCCCGCCGCGAGCGGTCGCCGGGGCGCGGCTCGGCGGCCATCAGGTCGAAGCTGGGCGGCCGGTGCGGGCGGGGGAACTCCGCCCCGTTCATGCCGAGCAGACAAACGACTCGGAACGGAATGGCGCGCAGCGACCCGAGCCCGCCGAAGGTGACCGCCCCGGAGAGCACCGGCGCGGCGCCGCTACGCTCGTCGAGCGCCGCTGCGAGACGGGAGCGCGTCACCTCGCGCCCGAAGCGGCCGTGAAATCCCGCCGCCGCGGCCTCCTCGGCCAGGGAGGCGGCAGCATCGCGGATCGCCTGCAGAGCCGTCAGGTCGTCCTCCTCCGGTGCCAGGAAGCCGTCCAGCAGCTCGCCGACCAAGGCGCGCCACTCGGCGGCGGAGTAGCTCCCCGAGAGGCGCCCCTGCCAGCGCGCGAGGGCGTCGACGAAGCGCTGCAGGAGGCCGAGCGGCACCGCGCTGTTTCCTTCCACGTGGGGATAGGGCAGCACCCCGCGGTAGAGACGCTCCTCGGGCGGCATGGCGTAGCCCAGGAACAGGCGCCGCAGCCCGAAAGCCCAACTGTTCTCTTCATAGGCGGGGAGGTTCAGCGCCTCGCGGCTCGACCCGGCCGCGCCCCAGCGGATGCCGCTCTCGCGCACCCAGCGGCGCACCGCAAGCAGGCCCTGCGCGTCGAGCCCGAGGCGCCGCATCACCGCCGAGAGATCGAGCAGCGAGAGCACCTCGCTCGCCGTAAGGCGGCTGAGCGGCAGGTCGATGAGGGCGAGTGCCGCCCGTACCAGGGGGTGGCCCGCGGAGACGCCGCGCTCGGCCATGGCGAAGGGAATGGCCCGGTCTGCTGCGGCGCTCCCGAACACCGCCTCCACCAGCGGTGCGTAAGCGCCGATGTCGGAGGCCATCACCGCCACCTGCCGCGGCTCCAAGTCGGGCCGGCGCTGGAACAGCTCGAGCAGCCGGTCATGGAGGACCTGGACCTCGCGCAGCGCGCTGTGGCAGCTATGGACCTCGACCGAGACGTCGTCCTCGCGCAGCGGCAGCGCCGGGGCGTCCGGCTCGCGACCGCGGTTCACCAGGGCCAGCAGGTCGTCCTGGAGGACGCCGAGCAGCGTCCCCTCACCGGCAGGCTCGAAGTCGTCCCGATCCTGGTGCCGGTAGTCCTGAAGCTGGGAGACGAATGCCTGGGCCATGCGCCCGAGCGAGGCCATGAGCGGATTCCCCAGATCGGCGTAGGCGCTGTCGTCGACCCCTCCAGCGCGGCGGCGCCGGTCCCTGCGCCGGGCGAGCCGCCGCGGATCGTCCAGGTCGGCGGTGTACTCCTCGGATGCCGTGAGGCAGAACAGGTGCACTTCGGTGCGCTCGGCGATGCGGGCGAGCAGATCCAGGTAGCTCGGCGACAGCGCCGGCACGGCGAACAGGGACACCCGCGGCGGTAGCCGGTCCGCCATACCTTGCGCGTTCAGGGCTTGCAGGAAGGCATCATGCACCCGCACCCAGTGGTCCGCGGGACCTTGCTGCACCAGCCGGCGCCACAGCCGCGCCTGCCAGTGCTGCTCTTCTCCCCGCTCCCAGCGCCGGACCCAGTCGGGGCGGTACACCAGGTACTGGTCCAGGACGGCGGCGATGCGCCCGGCCAGGCGGTAGCGCTTCAGCTCGTCGCCGCCCGCGAGATAACGGCGCACCGGCTCGAGGCCCGGCTCGCCCTGCACCTCGCCGAGCAGCTCGAACAGGCGCCAGGCGAGGACTTCGGGCGCATAGGACGAGCGGCGAGACACCGCGGGCAGGACGGCCCGAAACACCTCCCAGAGGAAGCCGGCGGGGAGCGGGAAGGCCACGTTGGCGCAGACGCCCAGGCGCTCGGCGAGAGCGAGCGACAGCCAGCGGGCCATGCCCTGGCCCTGGACCACCACCTGCTCCGGGCGCAGGGCATCGCCGAGCGGCTCGGCGAGCACTCGCGCGAGCCCGTCCGCCAGACGCTCGGCACGGTTGCTGCGGTAGACGGTCAGCACGGCGATTCGGGGGACGCTCATCCTCCTGGTCAGCGAACTATAATGGTCGAAGCCGGCGGTACTCCAGAGGCTTCGGGGGCGACTGGGAGTCGGGGCGGTTCCGGCGCCATCGGCGTCGGGCAGGCGCACCCGTCGCCGCCGACCTCGTCCGCAAGGGCAATCGCGATCAGGTCGACAGCGTCGACGCACCCGCCGAACGCCTGTCGAATTGACTGATTCCGGCACCTCGATTTAGGAGCTATCAAGCAGCGCGCTTGGATGTCGTATCATAGGTCCTCCGTCCAAGTGATGGTCGACGCCTGTCAACGGCGGGGGAGGGGTCGCACCATGAGAATGCGGGCCGTTGAACAAGCGAAGCACGCCGCGGCATCCCACTGCACGCGCGTGCCGAGCGGTTTGTTGCAGCGCAAGTGTGCGTGCGGTGCCACGCCGGGTGCAGACGGCAGGTGTGCCGACTGCCGGAACGAACGCGTGCCACGCTCGGCAACGCAGCCAGAGGGGCCGGCACAGATTCCTTCCGTCGTTCACGAGGTCTTGCGTGCGCCCGGGGAGCCGCTCGACGCCGAGACGCGCCGGTCCATGGAGGCGCGTTTTGGCCGCGTGTCGGAGCACGGAGAGGACTTTCACGCGCCGATCGCCGCGGCGCCACTCACCATCAGCCCCGCCGCGGATCCGCTCGAACGGCGAGCCGACAACGTTGCGGCACAGGCGATGCGGCCGCAATCCGCCGACGGCCATGCGCCGCGCTGGGATTTCAGCCGCGTCCGTGTTCACGCGGACACGCGAGCCGCACAATCCGCGCAGGTCCTGAATGCTCTCGCCTACACGGTAGGCGAGAGCATCGTCTTCGGGAGCGGACGATTTGCCCCCCGCGGCCACGAAGGACAGCACCTGCTGGCGCACGAATTGGCGCACACGCTGCAGGCCCAGGGGGCTCGCATCGCGCGTCAACCCGACCCAGCCAAGGTGCTGTCCAGACCACACCGGCCCACACTGCCTCCATACAAGCCGGCGCCTCCACCTGCACCGCGCCGGGCGGACGTCCCGGCGGGCGTGGCGCCCTGCTTGACCGGCAAGATATGCGAGCCGCCGGTGCCAGGCTCGGCATGGGACTTTGGCAAGCGAGCAGAGAAGCAGAGCACCGCCCGCCCCAAGACGCCGACACCAGCAAAGGAGGTCAAGCGGGCCGCGAATGAATCCTCGCCCGGAATCCTCAAGGACATCTTCGAGGTCACGGTCAACCCGGGACTCTCGGAGTCCGTCGCGGCGCAGGTTGACACCTGCAAGGAATTCAACGTCGCGGCCGCGGGCGCGTCGGCGTCTTGTATTGAGGTCCCCAAGGCATTGGAGGAGGAAGCCGCGCGGTTCAATCAAGGTCTGATGTGCGTCGACGAGGCCAAGGGCGCAGATCCGCTCGCGTGCCTGGACCGAGACCATTGGCAGTATCGGTTGATTTCGGTCATGACCCACGAGGTGGCGCACGTCACCTTCCGCCACCCCACACCCGCGGGAATCTCGTCACGCACGCGCAACGAGATCACGTTGCACGAGGTCAGCGAGCTGTATGCTCAACTGAGCGAGTTCCCGGTCCACTACCGCAGGACTGCATCTATCGTCTCGCTGTATGGAGACAAGCAGAAAGCGCGTGAGGTGTTCCATACGTCGATCGACGCCTGGATCAAGATCCATGTCGAGTCGTCAGGCGAGGGCATCCGCGGGATGCTGACGAAATTACGCTGCATCAACACGTGTGGAACAGTCACCGTGCTGGTGACGAGTCTCGTGCAGTCGGTCACCGCAGCGTGGCCAGAGGAGATGAAGAACCTCCTCCTGCAGGGGCTGCACGATGTCGACAAGCTGGACTGGCCGATGCCTGCCCCTATCTCGTTCCCGGCGCCGACGCATCCGAAAATGCCTCCGCTGTACCAGCCGCGCGGAACGTTCATCCCCGAGATCGAAAAGTCGATCGAAAACCTGCCCTGACGGGACTCCCCGCGCAGGCACCCCGCCGGCCTGCAGAGCCCGCCTGGATTGTTGACCCGGTCCGCGATTCGCCGAGATGCCTCACGGTGCGCCCCGATTGCTCAGCAGGAACTGGATGCGAAGTGGAATGGAGGGCGGGCACGGACGCGGGCCTACCGGGGCGGCGAGTGCGTTCAGACGAGCGAGATCTGTCGATTTCCTCCGTGTTTGCGTGCCGGGGGCGAGATCGTCCAAGTCCCGCTTGGCCGGCTGACGTTGCAAGCGTAACCATGCAGTATATTCGGGCTTGTCATCGGCACTTGCCCGCCATTTGAGGAAGGGGTGGGGCGGATGCCATCCACTTCTTTACTGTGCTCGGCACGTTTTCACCCGTACACCACAAACCCAGCCGCCGGCACTCGCACAGACAGCGCCTTGCCGTTCCTCGCCTCGACCGTCGACTTTCCCCCGATCTCACTTTCCTCGCTCGAATACAGACACGTCAGTTCGCTGCCGGTCGCGTGAAGATCGTTGTCGATGGTCACGAAGGCCGTGGACGGATTGTCCGGGTCCGTATTGATCGCGCACAGCAGCTCGACATCGTTGAAAATCCGCGACCACGCGACAATCGACCGCATCCTGCCGTCCAGCCACCGCGGAAGGCCGAAGTCCGTTCCGTTGCCCGAAATCTGCCGCAGAAACTGGCGGCCGCGCCGCAGCGGCGAGTGCTGGCGCCGTATTGCATGAACCTTCGCCAACTCCCGGTATACCGGCTGGTCTTCGCGGAAGAAATGCCGTCCCCGCGAGCGGAACGCCCCGAATGCGCCCCCGAACATCGATTCGCGAATGTACCGGTCGGATCCGTCTCCGCCGCCCTGGCCGTCGAACTGCTGCTCCGTGCCGTAATAGATGCATGGAATCCCGAGCGTCGTCGCATTCATCGCACTCACCGCCAATGCCAAGCTCGCGAATCCAAAGGCGCAAAACCGGTGCTTCTGATCTCCCTGATCGACGTGGTCGTGGTCGTCCACCGACGTTACCAACTTGTCGCGGAACCAGGCGTGCGAGTCTTTCCGGACCAGGAGTGAATTGCGGAAGATGTCGAAGTATTCCGAGGGCTCGATTTCTCCTTTCACCGCACCGGTCAACTTGATGCGCTCATCGGAAATGCCCAGCGCTGCATCGAGACCGGTCACCTCCAAGCGGTCGAACGCGAATTCCCGCCCGCCGGTAATCTCGCCGACGATGAAAAAGTTCTCCTTCCCGATCGACTCCGTGAACTCGTGAATCACCGAAGCGAAGAATCGCGCCGCCCCCGGGTCCATGTGCTTCACGGTGTCCAGCCGGAAGCCGTCCAGGTCGGCAAAGGCTATCCAGAACTTGTATGCCTCGCAGAGGTTGCGTAAAGTCGGCGAGGCCGAGTAATCGTCGATCTGATCGACGCCGTTCACAATCTTTCGCTCGCCGTGGTGCAGGTCCTTGAGGCCGAAAAAGTCCCCGTCCGCGTACTCGGGAAAGTAGTCGAAGTTCTTGATGTGGCCTTCGCGCGTGAAGTTGTCGGCTGTCTGAAACTCGGAAGGCCAGATTCCGGCATCCGGGAATGCGCCAGCGCCGGTCGGATCGATCGGGGCGAACGGAATCGTCGGCTCACCCGCGCGGTCGCGAAACCCGCGTACCGGGAACTGCTGGCCATTCCATGCGGGGTCGTCCGCCTGGTAACGGAAGACGTCGCCGGAATGGTTGAGGATTACATCCAGAATGATGCGAATGCCCATCGAGTGCGCCGTGGCTACCAGCCGCCGCAGATCCTCGCGTGTGCCGAAGTGGGGATCCACGTCGAGAAAATGCTGGATCCCGTATCCGTGATAGCTGTCGTCGGCCGGCACCTGCTTGAAAATGGGACTGAGCCACAGCACCGTTACTCCGAGCCGCTTCAGGTACCCCAGCTTGGACTCGATACCGGACAGCTTGCCCCCGACGAACCGCGTGCCCGCTTCGCGCCACGCGGCGGCATCCGTTTCGGTGCCGACGGCGTTGCCATTATCGGTCGGTGTGAAGGGCGGGGTCGTGCCGGTGGTGACCAGATTTTTATCCCGATCCCGGAACAGGTTTTCGCGTCCGTCGGAGAACCGGTCCGTCATCAGGAAATAGATGACTTCGTCTTCCCAATGTGTCGGGGAAGGAAAGAAGGTCCGGCCGGCCACCAACCGGGCCAGGTTCAGCTCGCTCAAGGATTTCTCGGCCATCACACCCTCCGCTATCGTCGCGCTGTGCTTGCGTCTCGGATTTCTAAAGAAGGTCAGGTCGTCCGGCACAAGGCGCAGCTCTGCTCCTGTCATCCACATGCTATTGCCAGGAGTGATACTGGTTTGTGGCCGCCCAAAAGCTGCGTAAACGCAGATTGTTCGTGTTCTTAGATCCGCATTGCCCCCAACCCCTGCACGGACGCGATCGCCGCCTTGCCGTTAGAGGCGCCGCGCCTTCCCTGAAATCAGAATGTAAGTGTGGTTGCTCGGAACCTCGCCGCCTTCCAAATAGAACCGGGCACTATCGCACTCGATGCCCTTGCCACGGTCTGGCCGGGATGTATTAGTGGTCACCTTTATAGTTTCTATGACGGCGTGACGGCAATTGGGGTAAACCCTCAGACTAATTGGGGAATCCACTTAGGAAGATCTCCACGGCGGTAATCGCCTTGTCGATCAAACAGGGTCTTACGCAGTAGGCGTGGACGCGCTGGGTGGCGCCCGGATTCCGCCGCGCTGCATCCCGCGCACGCATGGTCGAGGAGGAGTGCGCTCAGCGGGACGCGGATACGTCGGCGTGAGGCGTGTCCTCGATGCGTCGATTGCCGTAGAGCAACTTCCTCGCGCTACGGCGGGTCGACGAGCGGCCGAGATACTGGACGAAGCCTTGCTGGTCGCGCCCGAGCAACCGGATGTGGAAGTCCTGTCCGTGCTTCGGCGGGCCGTCCTGGGCGGACGGCTGGACGAGCGGCGGGCGGCAGCGGCGCTGGCGTTTGCGGAGCAACCTAAGCGCCAACAACGCAGTCTATGTCGCAGCCGCCCGACAGTGTGGGGCCACGCTGCACGGACTGGGTGGCGGAAGGACGTTCCGTCGGACGATCTCGGCCGCTGCCCGGCGGGGGAGCCAGGCACTTACTAAGTCCATTTTAAGTAAAGCCATATGTTGGTACAATGGGGGCATGAAATGCAAGCGCGAATCGGACGGGCGCAAGCTCGATCATAGGAGCCTGCAGGTGCTGCGCCAGCAAGCCGTGAAAGCGGTGCGTCACGGACAGACGGTACAGAGC
>CAWCPV010000003.1:0-1027609 GCA_963797555.1 uncultured Gammaproteobacteria bacterium
GCGATGTTGGCTCGCCGGGACCGACGGTCATGACCTCATTCTTCACTTGAAACATTTCGGTCATGGGTCGCCAATCCAGTTTTGCCGTCTCGCTGATTTGCGCGGGCGTCACAATCACGTCAATCAGATTTTCATTAATCACCATTGGCGACACAACCCCGGCATTGATTTGGAGGGTCTCAAATAACCGGTCGTCGACGATCACGTTTCCGTCCACCTTTTTGATACCCGCCGCAGCGACCTGTTTCGCCAAATCGTTCAAGCCCAGCCAGCGGGTCTTCGGGCGTCAATTCCACACTTGGCAGCGCATTCGTGTCCCCATGATCGGCGTTTGTGATATCAATCGTTCCATCCGGCTTGGTGCGTCCGCCCATCGTCAAATCGCCGCTCGCCACCAAAATCAAATCGCCGTTGAGCGTTCCGTCGGGACTGATGACTCCGGTCGCATAGATCGGCGTCGTAAATGTATAGTCCGCGCCCAGCGCATCCTGCGCGGCAGCGGTTGAAAACAATTTCGCGGTGGAACCCGGGACCATCATCACGTCCGGGTTCAGTTCATACAACGTTTCTCCTGTCGCAACATCGGCGACGAGCAGTCCCCACGCCGAATGTTTGTATTTCGCATCGTTGATAATCTCCAGAATGGCATCGGGGAGCGGGCTTGCGGTTTGGGTCGTTGCGGGTGGGGAGGGTGGGGTTGCAGTGGCGGTTTGCAATCCGGCAGCGTTCGCCGTTGCACAACCGACACCGAAAACGATCACCAAACCGCAAAGTCACGAATAGGGAAAGCGATGTCTCTTTACGCAGCATGAATTCCTCCTTGGTTTTCCGAATGGGGTCCGATAAATTTGATTCATCTTGGACTATAATGATTTCATGTTTGAGCACAAAAACGAGCCGCTCCTCCCATTCAGGGAATTTCGCAATCGCGTCGTTCAATTTTTCCTCATTGCGTTTGGCGTGACGTTGGGATGGCTCGTTGTCGGGGGGGTGGGGTTCCACTATACCGCGAATCTGTCTTGGCAAGACTCCCTGTACAACTCTGCGATGATGGTCAGCACCATGGGACCCGTCTTTACGTTCACCACCACCGTCGCCAAACTCTTTGCTTCGTTTTACGCTCTCACCTCCGGTCTGGTCTTTATCGGCACGGTCGGGATCGCCTTTGCCCCCATTATTCACCGCTTTTTCCACTTGTTCCACCTCGAAACCGCCGACGATTAGTGCAACAACATGATGAAATTGCGCAATACGGCTAACCTAACCCGCCAAAGAATATGGGCAAGAGCGCACGCGCGACCACGCAGTTTCAGGTTGTTGCACTATTAGGTTATGGACCATTTGCTTGCTCCGTTTCTGAAACGTATCCGCGCCTTGTCGCCCGCGGTGAGAGATACGCGACGCGTGCTGGAAGTGGGTTATGCACGGCTTGCGCTCGAACGATTCTTCTTGGTTTGCCGTCCATCTCGGGCGTGTGCGCGATGTGCTGCCTTTCGGAGGAATGTAATAGCGTTGCTCGCGCTTGCCGCTGTCCGTCCTCCTTTCTTTTGTGCCGATTTGGTTCTATGCCTATATCGTCTACTGGTTGGACCGTTTCGAGCGCGAACCCGTCCGGTTGCTCGTCGGCATCTTTTTATGGGGTGCGTTTGTTGCCACTATTGGCGCGGCAGTCTTGGAAGTGCTATTCACCGCAGGTGTTCTCGCCGTAACGGGCAGCGAATCTCTCTCTGAACTGATAAACGATGCGGTCTTTGCGCCCATCGTCGAAGAATCGCTCAAAGGCATCGCCGTTTTGATTGTGGCATGGGTCTTTCGTCCCGAATTTGATTCGCTGTTGGATGGCATCGTCTATGCCGGCATCGTCGCCTTTGGGTTTGCGGCGATGGAGGATGTATTTTACCTGTTCAGCGGCTATCAAGAGCAGGGCTGGAGTGATTTATTCGGCTTGTTCTTTTTGCGTATCATTCTCACCGGGTGGAACCATGCGGCGTTCACCGCGTTCACGGGCATGGGCATCGCCATTGCCCGCTTGAATACTAATTTGCTGATCAGGCTCGCCGCACCCGTCGCCGGTTGGGCGCTCGCCGTCATTCTACATGGCACGTTCAACGGGTTGCTTTCCACGCAAAACGGTGCGGGCGTGCTGCTCGCGCTGTGTATCAGCTGGGTCGGTTGGCTTGCCGTTTTCGCGATCGTTATTTGGGCAATCGCGGGCGAAACGCGCTCGCGCCCGCACATTCCTGCGGGAAGAGGTGGAACGCGGCATCCTTTCGCCCGCCCAATACCGCATCGCCACTTCCGCGCTCGCGGCGACGCTCACGCGTTTTGCCGCGTTGGGCTCGGGGCATTTTTGGGAAACCCGTCGCTTTTATCAACTCTGCGGGGAACTTGCACAAAAAAAGGAACACTCCAGAAATACGGACAGGAGCGCGGCAACGCCGTCGAAATTGAAAGACTGCGCGCCGAGCTTTCGCAATTGGCATCGGTTGCGCGTGCCTAAAGTTTGGCATTTTTTGGCGTTCCGGATGCTGGTCTTGGCATTCAAAGACAATTATTATCTACGAGGCTCGGAAATGAAATCTCATCTGCCGCTGACCGGTCTCGTGTTTTTAAGTTTGGTTTTGCTTGTGCTCGCGCCCGTGCCGATTGCTGCCGGCGGCAACCTACGCTTTCCCAAAAATGATCTCTCCTGCGTCGGGGACTGGGGAGACCCGAAACTGGCGGACCTTGCCGACAATGGTGGACCGACGCACACCATGGCGCTCTTACCCGGCAGCGCCGCCATCGGGCGGGGCAAAATTGGCAAATGCAATGCTTCGCCGATTAATGGTATGGACCAACGCGGGCTACCGCGTGCTGCCCCGTGTGACAGCGGCGCTTATGAGGTGCAATGACCAATCTTATTGCAACGTTTGACGAAATCACAGCCCACGATATCCCGCGCGTCGGCGGCAAAGGCGCAAACCTCGGCGAAATGACCCGCGCGGGTTTGCCCGTGCCGCCCGGCTTTTGCGTCACCGCCGATGCGTACCGCGAATTTGCGCGCGGCCGCGCAAGAAACCATCACGCAAATTCTGAGCGAGACTGCACATGGACAACACCGACGATGTGGAGACGAAGACGCGCGCAGCTCCGCGAATTTCTCGTCGCCCAGCCCATGCCCGTGGACAATCGCGGCAGCCGTTCTCAAATGCGTATGCGGCAATTGCAGAGCGGATTAAGGGGACTACAGGAACTCTTCCCGTCGCCGTGCGTTCCTCTGCCACCGCCGAAGATTTGCCCGACGCGTCGTTTGCCGGACAGCAAGATACGTACCTGAACATTCGCGGCGGCTGAAGCAGCTCCTGGAACATGTAAAACGCTGTTGGGCGTCCCTGTGGACGGCGCGCGCCGTTGCGTATCGCCAAAAACAGGGCTATGCGCACGATCAAGGTCGCCCTCGCGGTCGTCGTGCAGGCAATGATTGAGAGCGAGGTCGCGGGGATTTTCTTTACCGCGAATCCGGTCAACAGCAAGCCGCGATGCAAATGGTGCTGAACGCGAGTTGGGGTCTGGGCGAGGCGATCGTTTCGGGACTCGTCACGCCCGACACGTGGATTGTGGCAAGGAGCGGTGAGATCCTCGAACGCGAAATTGCCGCCAAAGACATAGCCATCGAATACGCCGAGGGCGGCGGCACGCGTGAGGTCGCCGTGCCACCCGCAAAGAGCACCATGTCCATGTCTTGGATGACGCGCAGGTGAGAGCTCTCTGCCACATTGGGCGAACGCGTCGAACAGACACTATCGCGCGTCCCGATGGACATTGAATGGGCATACGCGCGCGACAAATTCTACATGCTCCAGGCGCGTCCCATCACCACCCTCGACAAATGACGAAAGACGGACGACGGAGGACGGCGAGCCGGCGGACTGACCAGTCGACCTCCGACCATCCGACTATCCGACGATACGCCCTCCGCTGAACTCAGCGGCGAATACAACCGCACCATGTTCATCGAGATTTTTCCCGATCCGCTTTCGCCCGCGTTCCTTTCCGTCATCGCGCCCCTGTTTCATTCCATGCTCGATTTTACTTTCGAGACGCTTGGGTTTCCAGCCCCCCGCAGGAGATTCCCGCCATTGGCGAGTTTTACAACCAGCCCTATTTTCATCGCGAATACATAAAGGCCGCGTTCGCCCCGTTGTCGCCGCCGGTACAGCAGGCGCTGGTCACGCAAATCGTCAATCCTTTCGGCAAACACGAACGCAAACTGCCGACCGAAGCGTCGCCCGCCTTTTTGGGCATGGTCACGCGCCTCTTGCGTTTCATGACCGGCTTTCCCAAGCAGCTGCCCGATGCTCCTCGCCGCGTATCGTGCCGAAATCGAAAAATTCGATGCGCTCCCCTTCTGCCACCTTGTCCGACAGCGAAATCATGGCGCGTGTGCACACACTGCTCTTTACGCACGCGAGCAAATTGCTCAATTATGATTTCTTGATGATCGCCCTCATCGGCATCACGTACCAAATGCTCGGCTCACTGTTGGAACGATATTATGGCGCGGACAGCGAACAGGTGCGCGCCAAACTCATCAGCGGCGTCACGGGCAACATGACGATGGGGACCAACAAAAAAATCTGGACACTGGCCCAAGAAGCCAAACGCAGTCCCACCGTTCGCGCAATCCTCAGTTCGTCCCTCCCCATGCGGGAGGGATTCGAAACGCGGGCGAACCGGCACGAGGACGCGGCCTGACCTGCGTTCTGCGCTTTTGCAAGACCCCGACGGTCGAATCTTTCTCGCGGAGTTCGACGCGTTTCTCGAACAATACGGACATCGCGAAATCCGCATGGATATTTTGTATCCGACGTGGCGCGAAGACCCCACGCCCGTCCTGCAATTCATCCGCGGCTATTTCGACGCCGACGACAAAGCAAGCCCGTTTGTCCAACAAGCGCGGCTCGTCGGCGAGCGCGAACAATTGGCGCAAGAGGTGGATGCGCAGGTGCAAGCGCGATTTGACGGGGCGCGTCGCCATTGCGCCGTTGTTCCATTGGGTCTTGAAAAACACGCAGGTCGCACACCCGCGAGCGCGACACCATGCACTTTGAGCTCACGCGGCTCTTTCCGCCGTTCCGCCGCGCCCTGATCGAACTGGGCGCGCGCTGGCAAGCACGCGAAAGCTGCTGGACGCGCAGGACGATATTTTTTTTTTGACGCTGGACGAAATGCAAGCATCGCCGAATCGCGCCGATTCGCCGCGTCCGATGCAGTCCATCGTCCGCGAACGCCGCGCCGAATTTGAACGACAACGCGCAGCAGCCACCTCCCCCCATTCTCCGCGACGGCGATTGCCGTGGAAGTCCGTTCGCACCATCACGATTGACGGCGAAAGGGACCTGCGCGGGATTGCGGGCAGTCCGGGCATTGCGCAGCGGCATTGTGCGCGTGGTGCGCGGACCGCACGAATTTGAAAAATTACAGCGCGGCGAAATTCTCGTCGCGCCACTGACCAATCCCGTATGGACGCCCCTCTTTGCCATTGCGGGCGGCATCATCACACAGGTGGGCGGCATCCTCTCGCACGGCGCAATCGTCGCGCGCGAATACGGCATCCCCGCCGTCATGGCAGTGCAAGACGCAACCAAAATTTTGCGCGATGGACAAAAAGTAACTGTGGATGGCAACAAAGGTACGGTCATCGTAAAACCCGATTCGGATACATCAAATACACATTTATACAAAAATTGGTTATACTGGCGTGACAATGGATGTTTCAACGTGTTTTCGCGCTTGCGGTTGGGCACGTCGCACTCGGAATCATCGATACAGACGGGAGGTCTGCTATGACAGCGATGGTCGCTACGGCGATGAATTGGGGCGAAAGTATCATCTGGCGGCGCGTGTGGGGTTTGTCACTCGTAAGTTGGGCATTCGTTATCTCGGGCATGTGTGCCTTTATCGGTTTGCTGTGGGATGGCGCATGGCACGCCTCGTGGGGACGCGATACGTTTTTTATTCCCCCGCATGATTTAATGTACGGCGGCATCTCGCTTTCGATGGGCATGGCGATTGCCGTCCTCGTCACGCTTCTCGCGCCACCCCCGCGAAAAGGATTTTGTGCATGTCGGTCCGCTTCAAGCCCCTTTGGGTATTTGGATCGCCATCGTGGGCATGGCGTTCATGTTTGCCGCGGCGCGTGTATGATGACTGGTGGCACAACAACATAGGTCATGTGGAAGGCGACGTGGTTCTGTGGAGCCCGCCCGCATTTCCTCGGGCTGGTTGGCGCATTGGTCACGCTCGGCGGCGCCGTCCTCTTTGTCCTGCGCGAAGTGCCCATCCCCACGCGCGCGAACGGCAAACCCCTCTGGCTGTGGGAACGGTTGGACGTGCCTGCCCTCGGCTTGGTGCTCACGTTCAGTTATTTCGCCTTTTTGGTCTCGGCGATTTCGATGGACCGCTATATCATTTATGATAAACTGCGGTTTGACGGTTCGCTCTATCCCATTCTCGCGCTCATCTTCGGTCCGGCGCTGTTTGGTGATTGCACAGCGGGTCACGAACCGCGCGGGCACTGCCACATTTTCCGTCATCCTCGGGTTTATTCTGGCGGCGCTGGTCGCGTTCATCGTCCGCGACCTGTTTCGGCTTTCCCAAAGCGGCGAGTCTGCCCATCATGGGGCTTTTTAGCGCCGTCTTGCTCGATCTCGGATTCAAGCGTTTTGGCGGCGGTTACAAATGGCTGCTGGTCTTTGGACCGTGTTCGTTTTGGTCTTTTATGTGACCGAATACTTTTGGGCTTGGTATCTCACCCGCTATCCGTGGTGGCCCATCGAGAAAACGCTGGTCATGATTCCCGTTGGCATTGTTGTGGGTACGGCAAGCATGCTGATCGGGCGCGTGGATTGCCGCGCGGATTGACCGTGCCGGCTTTATCAAGCACGTGATCGTCAAATAACTCGGAAGGGTTTGTATGAGCACTTTATCCGACTATACACAGGACCAAGTCGAAAAACTGATGGCAGCCCCCATGCTCGTCTCGATGTATATCATGGGCTCGTCGCTCTCCGGACCTGTCGGCTTGGTCAGAGAAATGATGGCGGGCGTAGAGACCGCCATGAATGTGGCAAAAGATGCCGCGCCGGATTCCGTCTTGGGCACGCTCTTTTCGGAAGACAATATGAAAGCCCAGCAGACCAAGATGCAGGAAGAGACCCGCGAGAGCACCGAGGGTGCGGAAAATATGGACCAAGCCAAAACCAAAATGCTGGACGACATCAAACAGTCTGTCAGCATCATTTCCGCCAAAGGCTCCCCCGTCGAGGTCGCTGCCTATAAAAAATTAATGGTGGACGTTGCCGAACAGGTTGCCCACGCCGCCAAAGAAGGCGGTTTTATGGGCATCGGCGGCACTCTGGTCAACGACGCGGAAAAGACTGCCATCGCAGACATCCAAGCCGCTGTTGCATGACGTATCATGTGTAGGGCGAATTAACGAATTTGCCTACACGTGCCGTTGTTTACAAAACCTCAAGCCCCCAATCCGCGTGACGCGAGTATAATGCTTGGGGTTTTTCTTTTGCTCCGCGCGAAAGAGGTATTGCCATGCAGTTCTTGTGGTCGCCTTTGCTGTGGTCGCTTATATTGGTGCCGCTGCTCCTCGCTTTGTATCTATGGTTGCAAACGCGACGGCGGAAATATGCGGTGCGGTATGCCAGCTTGACGCTGGTCAAACCCGCCCTCACCTCGACCGCCCACTGGCGTCGTTACATTCCTCCCGCGCTGTTTTTTATCGCCCTTGCCGTCATGCTGGTCGGGATTGCGCGCCCGGTGGCGCTTGTGCGGACGCCCCGTCAGGAAGGAGTCGTGATTCTTGCCCTCGACGCCTCGTTGAGCATGCGTGCCGAGGACATGCAGCCGAATCGTTTTGAAGCTGCCCGTGCCGCCGCACGATCCTTTATCGACAAACGCGGTGCCGGGACCGATATCGGTCTCGTTGCGTTTGGCGGGAGTGCCGCCATCGTCCAGTTGCCGACGACCAAGCCGGGCGACCTGAATTCCGCTCTCAACACGCTCTTTTTACAACGCGGCACCGCAATAGGCGAGGGCATTCTGACCTCCCTCGACGCCATCGCATTGGCAAATCACGAAGGTCCCGTGCCCAATGCGAACGCGGACCCCGACGCCGAACGGGAGTCCTGCTTCAACCGGTACCCGCGGGCACGATTCTCCCTGCTATCGTCGTTCTCTTGACCGACGGGCAGAACCGCAACGGCATAAACCCGCTGGAAGCGGCGAAAATGGCGGCGGAACGCGGCGTGCGGGTCTATACCGTTGGCATCGGCTCGCGGGATGGCGGGTTCATGCCCGGTGGGTTTGGCGGCGGCGCGACATTTGGCAATCAACGCGGGTACCGGCAGGAATTGGACGAAGACGCCCTGCGTGCAATTGCCGACGAGACCGGCGGCGAATACTTTTACGCCGCCAACGAGACCGAGCTGGAAAAAATCTACTCGAACCTCGGCTTGAACCTCGTCCTGAAATTAGAAAAGCTGGAGTCACCGTTTGGTTCACCGCAATCGCAGCTCTATTCCTCTTTGGTGCCGTGGTTCTCTCTATCACATGGAGCACCTTTAATTGATGCCATGTCGCTCGCGACGGTCCTCCTTTTTGATTCGTTCAACTCGCCGCGCCAAGCCGGTCCTTGCCCACGAATACGACGCCATGTACCGCCTCAAACCGCAGCGCAAATTGTGGTTACACGCGCGCAGCGTCACCTTCCCATTGAAATGGCTCTCGCTGTGCATCTTGTCTGCACTCTTTCTTTTTGCAAATGCCGATGTTTCCGCCGCCCCTAACCCGGGCGGCGCGTCATTGAGAAAAGCGGTTCTTGCGACAAATCAGTCTGACGCGGCGCAAACGAGCGGCAGCAACTTTGAACCTGTCTCCTGCTCCGCCTTCAAAATCTCCGGGGATGCTTTTGACTGCGGCTACATCACCGTCCCCGAACTCCACGCCGACCCGAACGGCAAACAAATCAAACTCGCCGTCGGGGTTTTGCCAAGCACCAACACCACCCCGACGCGTGATGCCTACGTCGTCGCGGAGGGCGGACCCGGCGGCAGCACCCTCGACACGTTTACTGCGTTTTTCCAACAGGGCTATTACCCCGCAGTGGATACACTCCGCGCCGAGCGCGACGTCGTCCTCTATGACCAGCGCGGCACGCTCTATTCCCAACCCGCCCTCACCTGTCCCGAAGAACTGCAAGAGACCTTCGATACCATCGAGCAAGAGATCCCGCCGGAAGAATCCCTGCGTCTTTCGGAACAGGCGGCGCTCGCCTGCCGCGCCCGCTTGGTGAAAGAAAGAGTCAATCTGTCCGCGTACAACAGCATCGAAAATGCCTTGGACATTGAGGATGTGCGCCGGGCGCTCGGCTATGAAAAATTCGACCTTTACGGCGTCTCGTATGGCACGCTCCTCGCCCTCCATGCCCTGCGCCAAACTCCGGAAACGTTTCGCAGTGTTATTCTCGATGCCGTCGTTCCCGCGCAAATCAATCCGAATTCCGCCATCGCCGAATCCCAAAACCGCGCCTTTGAGCAGTTATTTGACGCCTGCGCCGCCGATGCGGACTGTGGTCGCGCCTATCCGGACCTCAAACAGGTTTTTTACGCGCGAAGTGGACGCGCTAAATACAGCACCCGCGCGTGTCCCCCTCACCGACAAAGACACCGGCAAGACCTACAACGCGGTCATTGACGGCGACACGTTCATGGACATCTTGTTCCAGTTCATCTACAACACCGAAATGGTCCCCGCTCTGCCGGAAATGATTTATGACGCGCGGGCGGGACGCTATACGTTGATTCAAGCGCTGTATCCCACCTTTGTCTTTGACCGCACCTTTGCGAGCGGCATGTACTATTCCGTCATGTGCGCTGAAGACGCCGACTTTAATCTTGACGACCTCACGCTCGACGGCGTAGACCCCCACATCGCCAGAGCCCAAGCGCGGGACACTGCCGCTTTTCTGCAGCTCTGCCAAAAGTGGGACGTGTCGCAGCTGGGCGCGTCCGCCGACGAACCTGTCACCGCCGATATCCCGACCCTCGTCTTTTCCGGCGATTTCGACCCGATCACCCCACCGCCCAACGGCGAGGTTGCCGCCGCGACCATCCACCCGAGTTATGCCTATGATTTTCCTGCATATGGGCACGGCGCCATGACCAGCGGGGATTGCCCGAACGAGATGATTGCCGCGTTTGTGCGAAATCCCGGACGCGCCCCGGATGCCCAATGCATCAAGCAAGAGGCGTCGCACGTCACCTTTATCACGCCCGCCAACACGCTTCTCTCCGCCGGCATTGGCGCCTTTCAATTCGAGATGCTTCAGGGCAATGTACAAGCATTCCTCATCCCCATCGTTCTCGCTCTCGTCCTTGTCTCCATCTGGCTCTTCGGTCCCATCGCTTGGCTCATCCGTCGCGCTCGCAAACAGCCCTCGGAACCTCATCTCGCGGCGCGCCTCGTGCCGTGGGTCGCCGCGTTCAACTCTCTTGTCGCGATCGGCTTTTTTGTCATCGTCTTTGTCCTCTTGGTCGTCACTGCCCTCCGCAACGACAACACCATCGCCCTCGTCCTCGGCGCGCCGCGAGCGTGGTTCGTCGTCTATCTTGTGCCGCTTTTCTTTGCGCTCTGCGCGCTCGTTCTCACTGCCCTCGTCGTCCTCGCGTGGCAGCGCCGCAACTGGGGCATTCTCCGCCGCGTCTATTTCTCCTGCCTTGCCGTCGCGTCCCTCGGGATGGTCGTCTGGTTCGCCCTGAATGGAATCCTCCTGCCCGGCATCCAATAAGAAATGATCTCAAAATTGCTTTTCCAACACCGATGGTGCGTCAGATACACGCAAGTAACACTTGCGTGATCTCGTTCTTAATTTTGAGATAGTTTCCAAGATGGTTGCCCCTCCCCTCGGGAGAGCAGCCGGGGTGACGGGTGTGCCCGACGGGTAATAAACGGCGTTGCTGACACACGCACCAATGCAAGCTGCAGTTAACAATTTCTTCGGGATGCGATACAATTCAATCCTCTTGTCACAGCCCGACCCGCACGAATTTGTTAGAAATCCGCAAGGAATCTTCAAGAAATCCAAATAAAGTCACAATTGGGAACGAATATTCAAGCAAGGAGTCGAAATGACTGAAAAGATAAAGAAACCCGACGCCGAGTGGCGCAAGCAGTTGACACCCGAGCAATACCGTGTCACCCGTGAGCACGGCACCGAACGCGCTTTTACAGGCGCCTTGAACAAGGCAAAAACACCGGGAACCTACGTCTGTGTTTGCTGTGGCAATCCCTTGTTCACCTCCGACACGAAATTCGAGTCGGGCACAGGTTGGCCCTCGTTTTATGCGCCCATTGATGATCAAGCCATTGAGGAAGAGCGCGATTATGCCTACGGCATGGTGCGCGTGGAAACCCATTGCGCCAAATGCGACGCCCATCTCGGGCACGTCTTTGACGACGGTCCCGCGCCGACGGGCTTGCGGTACTGCATGAATTCGGCAGCTCTCAATCTCATTCCAAAAGAATAATTTCTCAAGGAATAAACAATCGGGCAGGACAAACGCGAGTCGTCCTGCCCGACCGCAACTTGTGATCTCCATCAACTCAAACCCATGCCACTTCATCCCGATGCTCAAGCCTTTCTCGACCTTCGCGCCTCCCAGGGTTCGCGCGACATTCATGAATTGACTGTAGAACAAGCGCGTGCCCAGTCCATCCGCCTAAATACCGGTGTCCCCGGCGCGCCCGTCGCCCGCGTCCGCGATTTGCAAATCTCCGGGCTTTATGGCGCGATCCCGCTGCGGCTCTACTACCCGAACCATAACCCAAACCTGCCGATTCTGGTTTTCTTTCACGGCGGTGGCTTTGTCGTAGGAAATCTGGAAACGTCCGATGCCGTGTGCCGCCAGTGGGCGAACGCGACCGGCTGTCTCGTCGCCTCGGTCAACTATCGCCATGCCCCCGAACACAAATTCCCCGCCGCCGCCGAGGATGCGTATTATGCGACGAGGTGGGTCAGTGAAAATGCGTTAGAAATTGGCGGCTGATGCCTCGCGTCTCGCCGTATCCGGCATCAGCGCGGGTGGCGGGCTTGCCGCGACGACTGCGCTGATGGCGCGTGACCGTTCCGCCCCGCCGATTGCCTTTCAATTACTGTGGGTGCCGGTACTGGATTGTAATTGCGAGACAAATTCTTATCATCAAAATGCCGAGGGCTATGGTCTGACGCGGCAAGGGTATGCAGTGGTTTTGGAATCACTATCTATCCGACTCTTCCGACGGCGCGAACCCGTACGCTTCGCCTCTACGTGCCGCCGGAGCTCTCCAATCTCCCGCCCGCGTTCGTGCTCACCGCGGAATACGACCCCTTACGGGATGAAGGATGTGCCTATGCGGAACGACTCCGCGCGGCGGGGGTTCCGGTCGAGGCGCGCACATATGAGGGCATGATTCACGGCTTTCTCGGCGAGCAAGCATCCCAAGATTCCTTTAACGCCGTTCGTCGCGCGCTCCGAGTGCAATGAACCTGCATCCCTCCTGCATTCCCCCGCAGTACAATGGACACTGCTTTGCCGATTTGCCCGCGACAATTCGCTATTGGCTTACGGGCAAAGGCGAACCAAAGTTCGCCCCGGATGTCTTGGGGGAATATAACAAGCAATATGATATTGTTTTTTCCTTTTTTATTGATTCGCTTGGCTGGGAATTGTTCCACAAATATCTCGACGAAAATTCTTTTTTCCGTCGTCTCGTCGCGAACGGGCGCGTCACAAAAATCACGTCACAGTTTCCGTCCACGACCGCCGCGCATGTCACCTGCATTCATACGGGCTTGCCGGTCGGCAAGAGCGGCATCTATGAGTGGCAGTACTATGAGCCAAAACTTGACGCGGTCATTACGCCGCTCCTTTTTTCGTATGCGGGCACGATGGAACGCGACACCCTCGAACCCTCCGGTGTGAACCCGAAAACGATATATCCTACGGGAACGCTGTACGATTCTCTGCAAGCAGAGGGCGTCTCGGCGTATACCTTTGGCTGGCGTTCCTTTACTCCTTCCACCTTTTCCAACGTCGTCATGCACGGCGCGCAGGCTGCGTCCGTTTCTCACTCTACCCGAGGGTCTGTTGAGTGTCGCCGCCCATGCGGCGCAAGCGGTGACGCCCGCGTATCTCTTTTTCTATTACGGCGACATTGATACCATGTGTCATACGTACGGTCCCTATGCCGTGGAGACTCGCGCCCAGATCGAAACCTTTGCTCATGCGATGGAACACTGGTTTTTGCCGTTTGTAAAAGGTCTCGGCAAACGCGCGCTGTTTTGCCTGTACGCCGACCACGGGCACATGAGTGTCACGCCGCAAAACACGCGCTATCTCAACACGCAGAAACCGTATCGTGATATAGTGCCCATGCTGCGAACAGACGCGGCAAGGCAACGTGCTCGTCCCCGCCGGTTCGCCGCGTGACCCCTTTCTGTATGTCCGTGAAGAATGTCTCGACGACGCGTACGGTCTGCTTTCGAACGTGTTGGAAGGGTATGCGGATGTGGTCAAAACAGCGAATCTTTTAGCGGCGGGCTATTTCGGTCCTTTGCCTGTTTGCGCCGAACTACTCGGTCGTTTGGGAAACCTCGTCGTTTTGCCGCACCCCGGCAACTGCGTCTGGTGGTTTGAAAAAGAAAAGTATGTGCAAAAACATTTCGGGCATCACGGCGGACTCTCCGCCACCGAAATGGAAATCCCGCTCGCCCTCATGGAAATAGAATGACAGGAGACCGCCATGAAACCCACCAAGCGCATGGGTGGAAAAGAGTAACATGTCCGCATACATCATTGTACAGATCCAGGTCCATGACCCCGTCGCCTATCAAGAATACATAAAAGGGGTTCCCGCCACTCTTGCGTTATACGACGGCAAATTTCTCGTCCGCGGCGGCAACCACGAAACGCTCGAGGGCGATTGGAAGCCCGAGCGGTTTGTCATTCTGGAATTTCCGAACGTCGAACGCGCTCGCGAATGGTGGTCGTCGCCCGAATACCGCGCCATCGTGGACATCCGCTATCGGAACGCGGTCTCGCAAATGATTTTGGCACAGGGCTATGAGGCATGACGCAAAAGGTCTGGAATACGTCCGTCGAAACACTTGACCCGCAAGAATTGCGCTCCCTCGAAGATACCCTGCTAACCCGACAGTTTGCCTATGTCATGGCGCACAGCCCGTTCTATCAAAAAAAATTCGTCGGTATCAATTCTGTTTCCAACCGTAGTGAACTTGCCGGGCTGCCTTTTACGGAAAAGGATGAGCTTCGCGCTTCGCAAGAAAACACCCCTCCCTTTGGCGACTATCTCGCCGCGGACCCGCTTGATGTTTCACGCGTCCACAAAACGTCGGGCACGACCGGTCGTCCGCTCTATATCGCTCTTGCGCGGCGTGACATCGAGACTACGCATGAATGTGGCGCCCGCGCCTTTTATGCGGCGGGCTTGCGCCCCGGCGATCGCGTGATCCACTGTCTCAACTATCAACTCTGGGCGGGCGGCGTCACGGACCATCTCTCGCTGGAACGGGTGGGCGCGACCGTCGTTCCGTTCGGTGTCGGCAATACGCGCGGGCTTGTTCCAAACCATTCGCGACCTCAAGATAAACGCCATCTCTTGCACGCCGTCTTATCTCGTCCACCTCGCCGGCATTGTGCGGGACGAATTACGTATTGAACCGTGCGAGCTCGGTTTGCGCAAGGGCTTTTTTGGCGGCGAACCCGGCTTGCAAAATCCGAGCGTGCGCGAAAACATCGAGCGTACGTGGAATCTTCGCGCGATGGATGCCAATTACGGCATGGCGGATGTGCTCTCGATTTTCGGTTCTGAATGTGAGGTGCGCGACGGTCTCCATTTCCATGGGCAGGGTGTCCTGCTTGTCGAGCTCGATTGACCCACAAACAGCGCGCCCCATCGAATTGAGAAACGGCGCGGCAGGGGAACTGGTCTATACGAATCTCGTGCGGGAGGCGCAACCACTGGTACGTTACCGTTCGCGCGATGCGGTGGAAATTGTTTCCATCGAGCCATGTGACTGTGGGCGCACAAGTTTTCGCTTTCGCGTTTTGGGACGCAGTGATGATATGCTCCATGTGCGCGGCGTCAACGTTTTTCCCGCCGCCATTGCCGAAAACCTTGCACTCTTTCCGAACCGGTTGACGGGCGAATTTCAAATTGTGCTGACGAGCCCGCCGCCTTACAATGAGCTGCCATTGCGCGTGGAACTCTTGCCGGGTGTGCCGGTGGACGAACACGCATTCTTGCGCGAGCGACTGTTTGAATCACTGCACCGGCAGCTTGAATTTCCGCGCCGCCATTGAATTTGTCCCGCAGGGCGCTCTCCCGCGCACCGAGGGCAAAACCGGGCGCATACATCGCGCATATAATTAGGACTGACCCGCACTTTATCCGCCACCAAAAATCCCGCTTCCGAACCGAGTCACTCATGCCCGATCTTCAAGTCGAATTCTCCGAAAACACGCTTACCGTCACCTTTAACCGTCCGCAGGTCATGAACGCGTGGACCGTCGAAATGATTCGCGATCTCAAAAAGACCCTGAACGACGTGGCGCGCGACGGGCGCACCCGCGTGGTCATTTTCCGCGGCGCAGGCGATAACTTTTGCACGGGCGCGGATATCAACGCGGAAAAAAATTCTTCCCTTGTCTCCTACCGCGCCTTTGTCAGCGACATCCAGGACATCACCCGCGCGCTGCGGGTCATGGATGCGGTCTCGATTGCGTCCCTACAGGGCTATTGTCTCGGCGGGGGCATGGAACTCGCCTGCGCGTGCGATTTACGCATTGCCTCGGAGGACGCGCGCCTCGGGTTTCCCGAAGTCGGCATCGGGCTGACGGCAACCAGCGGGGTCGCGCATCTGCTCCCGCGTCTCGATTGGCACTGCACGCGCCAAGGAGATGCTTTTGACGGGCGATTGGATCGGGGCAGCGGCGGCGGAGCGGATCAATCTCGTCACACGCGTCGTGCCGCGCGCCGATTTAATGGCGGTGACCAAGCGGCTGGCTGACAAGATTGTCTCCGCGCGCCCCGCTCGCCGTGACCACGCAAAAACATCTGCTCGATGCCGGCGCGGATGCCTCGCTCGATTCCGCCCTGCAAATGGAGGTAGAAGCGATTCTCACCACCTTTGCCTCGCGCGACGGTCAAGAAGGTATGACCGCGTTTCTCGAAAAACGCGCGCCCCGCTTTACGAACGCGTGATGTCGACCAAGAAAAAACGTCAACCGGTCGATCCGGTCAAAAAAACTATCGGCATTCTCGCCGAACGTTCACTCCATGCCGCGTTAAAGCAATGGTATGCCCAAGTCGGCGACGAGACCGAAGTGCCGCTGGAGGGCTTTCACATAGACCTTGTGCGCGACGACCTCCTCATCGAAATCCAGACGCGCAATTTTTACGCCCTCAAACGCAAACTCCCCAAACTGCTCGAAAATCATCGCCTGCGTCTGGTTCATCCGATCGCCGCCGAAAAATGGCTTGTGCGCGTCGCCGCCGACGGCGTCACCGAAATCTCGCGAAGGCGTTCACCCAAACGCGGCACCTTTGAAGATATCTTTGACGAACTGGTGCATGTTCCGACGCTCCTGACGCATCCCAATTTTTCGCTCGACATTCTGCTCATCCGGCAAGAGGAAATTCGTCGTGTTCGCGGCACCCGCGAAAAACCCGCCAAGCGCACGCGCTTTCCGCGTGATTGGGACCGGCACGACCATCGTCTGCTGGAGGTACTGGGTTCGCGTCTGATTCTCTCCCGTGAGGACTTGCGGGGATTTCTTCCTATCGATTTGCCAAGCCCTTTTACGAACCGCGAGCTGGCTCGTATGCTCGGCAACAACTATCCCCGCGCGCAATCAATGACCTATGTGATGCGCCAAATTGGTATCCTCGACGTGGTCGGCAAACGCGGGCGTTCGATTCTATACGCGCCTACGGGTGAATCGGACAGAAGTTGATTCGTGTTCTGTGTCGTCACGCAGGGCGTGACAGGAGTTTCGGACCGGATGCGCCAAATTCTCCACCTTGACCTTGACGCGTTTTACGCCACCGTCGAAATGCTCCTCAACCCCGCGCTGCGCGGCAAACCGCTCATTGTCGCGATGGGGGACATTAACACACGCGGGGTCGTGGCAACCGCGTCGTACGCGGCGCGCAAGTTTGGCGTTCACAGCGCGATGTCCCTGCGCGAAGCAAAACGCCTCTGCCCGCAAGCGATTATTGTTCCCGTGCGCCACAAAATCTATTCTGAACACTCGGCGCGCGTGATGAGCCTCTTGCGCGAAATCTCCCCTTTGGTCGAACAGGTCTCGATTGACGAAGCATATATTGAAATTACAGCCGAACGGGATGGGGTCGCCGCCGCGCGCGAAATCCAACGGCGCATCCACGAGGAACTGCACCTGTCATGCACGATTTCCGTCGCGTCAAACAAACTCGTCTCGAAAATTGCATGCAACACGGTGAAACCGCGCGGCTTTATTGTGGTTGCGGGGGGAGAGGAAAAAAACTTTATTGCGCCCTTGCCGGTCGGCAAGATACCGGGGGCGGGGCAGGTCACCCGCGCGAAATTGAAATCGAAATGGGGCGTCGAAACAATCGGCGATCTCGCCAACGTGCCGGTCGAGGAATTGCGCGCCGAATTTCCAACTGGGCCCGTCGTGCCAGCGCTGTCCACTGCCCAGACACGCCAGCGGCCTGGCTGCGCGTCCACTAAAGCTGAAGGTGCAGGTGGGTGACATGAGACCTGGGGGTAGTGTTGACTGTTATTCCGTTGAACCGCTCTCGATAGCCCGAGAGGATCGAAGAATACCCCCGGCCCGCCCCGCAGTGCCGAAGCCCGCACGCGGCCTCGAACCGGTACCGCGGGCGGACAGAGATTGCGGTATAGTATCTGGCGCGCGTGTCCGGCGGCCGTAGGGACCTCCGCGAGGCGAGATCACCCCGCCGGGTCAGGCGCACCGATCCATCCATCCGGCTTAAGAGAACGCCGCAAAGCGGCGAAGGGAGGCAACCACGTGGACATCAAAGAATTTCTCTCCTGGATTCCCGGCTGGCTCGGCTTCCTGCTGCTCATCATCATCGGCCTGCTCATGGCCATTCACGGCATCTTCAACCCGCTGGGGACCGTGTTCACCCATGGCAACCGGGTGGGCTTCATCGTATTCGGTCTCTGCGCTCTGCTGGTCGGGGCCTTCTCCTGGATCGTCGGCGGCACCTCACAGCCGAAGGGGAGAGCGGGCACCGTGGGTGTCAAGGTCGCCATCGGCGACCTGCCATGGTGGGGGTTCCTGGTCGACGCCGGGCTCGTCGTCGTCGCCATCGTCCTCTTCCTGGCGCTCAAGTAGGGCACTGACGGACCGCTCGCCGCCGCGAGCGGTTCCGCGGCCGATCCCGGCTCGGAGGTCAAAACCATGCGGGCGGTGAGCAGCGCATAGGCTGCTTACCGCCGGACTCATTCTTAAGGCGCGTTTAAAGCGCGGGACGCATACGCTTTGCGAGACCGGGCCTTCGCCTCGGTCAGGCGGGCGCATTGGATGATCAAGGTCTCCGAAGGCTCCAGCCCACGCCGCCTCGAGGGGTCCGTCGGCAGCCATCTACTTGATGGTCCTGATCTCGAAATAGTCGACTCGGATACCATCCTCTGGAGGAAAGCTCTCCATATCGTACTGCTTATAGGTATAGGCAGAGATTCTAGGCCTTCCGTTGAGGTTGGGGAAGATATTTGTGCCCGTGGGTGACCAACCCTTTCCGTCGAGGCTATAGAAACCAGTATACTCGACGCCTTTTTTCTTTATCTTGAAGAAAAGAGGACCGGAAAGGTTTCCAGGCTTGATGGCAACGGCCGACCACTCATCGCGTACATTTTTGCCCCAAGTAATGGAGTCCTTGCCTTCGTATTGGAGCGAAATGAAATTCTTGTCGTCCCTCGTAAGCCGCAGTCGAATCACCTGACCTTCCTGTTGCGGCGGCGTCTGGAACTTGACTTCGATCTCGCAGTTCTCGGGCAAAGGCTTATCATATTCAAACTCGTTCTTCGGGCCTTTCTCCGTATTCGTCATCACGATAAGCAAGTACTCGTTGTCGATCAGCGTCCACCGGTCGGCGTCGTTGCCGAGGACGGTCCATTCCGGTCGCAGAGATGTTCCCGTGAAGTCATCGCGAAATACCACCTCCTCTGCGGCCTGTACCGATGTAGACGCCGCCAAGATAATGCCTATCATGAGCCCGAACCGGGGCAGACGGCGACTACGAAGCAGTTTCGTCTTGGTCATGGTACGCTCCTCCTGAGCTGGAATGGACATGATCGATCAGACTCGAGTTGTCGGACTGAACATCTTTTCAGACTCCATCCCGACGGTGAAGGGCGTTCGCCCCGCGCCCTGCCACGTTGACGGGAATACATCGCCTTTAATGACCACGGTAGAAGTCTCATTCGCCGAGATTCAAAGCATCGCGTGTTACCCACTCCTGGTCCCCGTCGGTCGGGCAATTGGGGTCAAAGCGAACGAGATAGCTACCGCCCCTGTAGTCCATACTTTGCCAGGCGCCCATTTGCCACCGCCCGAGCTAACGTCGACCTCGACCAACACCGAGAGCTTCTGCGCCGGTGGCCCGGGCGGAATGAGTTTCTTCTTGAACACGTGCCCAAAGGGTACGCGCGCCTCGGAGGAGAAGCTGTACAGTACCCGAACGGAGTCCGCACCCACCTCGACCACCTTTGCCGGGTAAGCGCAGCTCTCGTTTTCCCAGGTGGCGAGCACGGCCTCCCCGACTTGGAAATCGCGCGTCATCTCCCGTCCACGATCAGGGGGGAATGCGGCCATCCCGCCAGTTCGTCGCAGACGGGCTGCTGCGGTTGCCGCGCCCGGCTGCGGGCCCGGCTTCGGTCGGACTCCCTCCGGCGGCGCCGTGGCGGCACCCAGCGCGAAAACGAAGTCCCCACGAGCGAGCAGGTAGTCCGCTATCTTGCCGTACTGCGGGTTCTGCCGCCCGAACTGCGGCACTACTCGCTGCAGGTACAGGCCCAATTCGGTCCCGGTCACGTAGCCGTCCTTGTCCAGGTCCGCAAGCCCCCGCCCGATGGCATCGACGAAGGCCGGCGCGAACACGCTCCGGGCCGGCACGGTCTGGTTCGCCTTGCCCGCGGTGATGAACTCCCGCACCGGCTCGGCCGTGAGATCCGAGATGTGCGGCGGCACCGGCGGGAGATCGCGGGCGCCGCCGCCTGCCGCTGGTCGATGAAACGAAAACTGGGATCGTCGCGGGCTCGGCGTATCCACGTGGCCCGACAGGGCTCCGCGGTGGCGGCCGTCGCATGGCGGGCCCGAGCCCTGAAACAGCGGCCCGCCGTTTGAACGGCCTTGGCCTCGCGATTGACGCCACCTCACGGCCGGGTCATACTCGGTCACACGGGACCACGCTCCCCATGAAGCGGCACAACAATAAACGGGAGATCTCGCGCCGCGCTGCCTACGCCAGCGGAAATTCCCGGAGACTCGAAGCCCGGAAGACGTCACCGCGCCCCGGCAGACTCGTAAGGGCCAGCGCAGGATGGAGGAAGGACTACAGCGGATGGGGTAGCCGCTAAGTTGGGGTTGCTCGTCGGACAGCCCGCACCGAGCGGTCGCCCCGTGAGATCATCACTTCACGGGAGAACTCAGTATGTCAAGCAGACGTTGCGCTGCCATAGCGTTTTTGCTGTCGGCGATGTGGATTGTCGATGTCAGCGCCGCGCCCGCCTCACCCACCAATTATGCACTGCTCATCGGTATCCAGAAGTATGACGCCCCCGGCGTGAACCCTCTCGATGGCCCGCGAAACGACATCGTCCTGGTGGAGGAGCTACTGCAAAAGCGCTTCCGGGTTCCGAAGGAGAACATCACTACGCTCCTCGATGCCCAGGCCACCCACAGCGAAATAGAAAAGGCTTTCGCGCGGCTCGCCGAGCGGGTAAAACCGGGCGATTTCGTCTATATCGACTACTCGGGGCACGGCTCCGAGTATCCCGATAAGAGGGATGAACGTGGCGAGGATCAAACCTGGGTCAGTTATGGAGCCCGTTCCGACAAGTTTGCAGGGATCGACCACTACGACGTGCTGGACAAGGAGATCGACTCGTGGCTGGTGCCCCTTTATCAGAAGACCGACCACATCGTCTTCGTCTCCGACTCGTGCCACTCGGCCACCGTGAGCCGAGGCGAGATCCGCGGCGTACGTAGTGCGAAACCAGAGCAGACGACCAGCCACCCAGCGCTTCAGAAGCCTTTGGCTCCGGAACCGTTCCGATCGGCCAAGGCACCCGGCATTCGCATCGGAGCCGCCCGTGACCCGGAGAACGCCGTCGAGATCGTCGAGCAAGGGAAGGCCTACGGCGTGTTCACCTGGTTCTGGGTACAAGCACTGGAGCAGGCCAAGCCCGGCGAAACTTGGGATGACGCCTTCAAGCGCGCCTACGCGCTTGTCACCACCCAGCGCGGCGCTTATCAGCGCCCGCAGATGGAAGGGCACGCCAACTGGACAGTGTTCGGTGGGCGTTTCGAGGCGCTGCAGCCGACTGTGCCCGTGACCGAGGTGGACGAGGCGGCGCGGACCGCAACGATCGCGGTGGGGGCGGTCAACGGCGCGACCGCGAAGTCGGTCTACCGCCTCTACCAGCCCGCCGGCGCGCAAGCGGCCGAGCCCGCCCCGACCCTCGAGCTGACCAACGTCAGGGCATACTCCAGCCTGGGTGCCCTCAAGCGGGGCAGCCTCAAGAAAGACGACCTTGTCATCGAGGCCGAGCACGCCTACCCCTTCGACCCCATCAAGGTGGCCGTCGAGGGCGATTACGTCAAGGACAAGGACCGGGCGCTCGCGCAGCGCATCGAGGGCGCCGTGAAAGGGCTGAAGGGCTTCGAGCTGGTCGGGCAGCGCTCCCAGGCGGACTGGATAGCCTATGTCCTGCGGCCCGTGCGCGGCGGGGGCGGGCAATACGTCTACGAGTCCAAGCACACCCTGCCTCGCTCCTCACCGGAGCAGCCGCCCGAAGTCTGGGTGATAAGCCCCCAGGAGAAGCTGCTGCATGAGAAGATGCGCATCCCTCTAAAGGACCCCGAACGGGGCCTCGCGACGCTCGCGGGCAACCTGACCACGTTTGCACGGGTGCAGGAGCTGAAGCGGCTCGCCGCCCAGGGGACACCCCTGCCGGTCACCGTGACCGCCTTCCGGCTGCAGGCGGCGCCCGGCTGTGACAAGGACTGCGTGCGCCTTCCGGGGCAGACCGGCGGGGAGCGGACCTACCGCAAGCAGCCCGGCCAGCCCCTGGAGGCGCTGCGCTCGGAGTCGTTCAAACGCGGCGACATCCTCGGCTTCGCCGTCGAGAACGACGGCCGGGACCCCCTTTACGTCTACCTGCTCGACATCGGGCCAGACGCCGACGTGCACGCGGTGTTCCCCGCTGGCTACGAGGCCCGGGAGCACGCGCGCCTCGGGCCGGGGGAGTCCCGCGATTTGAGTCAGGAGGCTGGCCTCCTGCTCGATATGCGCGGCACGGAGATGGTCAAGCTCATTGCGAGCAGCGAGCCGATCGACGTGAGGCTGTTCGAGCTCGCTGGCTACCGAGCGGTGCAGGCGCAGAGGGGGGGCACCCTCAACCCGCTGGAGCACCTGCTCGCCTCAGCCATGTATACCCGCGGCCAAGTGATGTCCGTAGCACCCAAGAGCTGGGGGACCGAGCAGGCCGAGTTCCCCGTGAGCGATTAGAGAACGCCGCAGGTCACAAGCATCGGAACTCGCCGACCCCGTCACCGTCGAGGAACGCCATGCTGGAAGCACTGCGCACCCCGTTTTTCGTGATCGCGCTCATCGCGCTGCTCTTGGTGGTGCTGGTGGAGCTCGCCTCGGTGGGCTTTCTCGGGACCGTCGCCACCGACGCTTACGGCAGCCTGCAGAATCCGGGCTACGGCATCCGGTACCTCGCGCTGCTGGACGGTCTACTGCTGTTTACGGTGGCCTTGATGGCCGTCTCGCTCCTCGTTCCTGAGCGCATCCACGGGCGCGTGCAGGGGATCGTGACGCTCATCTTCTCCCTGCTCCTGCTGCTGGGCGCCATCGTGCTCATTTTCGTAGCCATCGGTCTGCTCATGCTCATGGTCTCGCTGCTGCTTGCGGTGCCGTTCGGGACCATCGCCTACATGGCGGCCTTCGCCGACTTCAGCGTGGGAGCAGCGCGGGCAACGCTGGGCACACTCATGACCCTCAAGCTGGTGTTCGCGGTGTGCCTGATGCTGGCCCAGCAGCGCTTCCTGGAGAACAAAGGGCTGGTGCTGCTCATCCTGACCTCGCTGCTCGCGAACGTGATCGTGAGCTTCCTGCACGGCTTCGTCCCCGGCTTCCTGGTGAGCATTACGGACGACGTTGGCGCTATCGTGGTGGGTATCCTGGCCGCCATCTGGGCGCTGGTGTTTCTGATCGGCTCCATCCCGGCAGTGATCAAGGCGCTGCGGGTGGACCGGGCACTGGCGTGAAGGCGGCGGTCGGACGGCGGGCTTCGCGCCCGCCCAGACACTACACGCCAACATATGGGGCTACCGGCTGCCCATGCCGTTATACACATCTCGTCGTTCCGCCAGGGAATGGCGGAACCCAGAACACAGGGATATGGTGGTGCCTTCCTGGCCCCTGGATTCCGGCAATCCATGCCGGAATGACGGCAGGATGCTGATTTGTGTATAAGGGTGTGGCCGGCTGCCTCGGTCAACTTGCCGTTGGGGTATTCCGCGGTGCACGGCGTGATTTTTTCACTCGCCCAGTAGTAAGGATGGGCGTAGGGCCGGGCGGGGTCGGGCACGTAGGCGGGGGCCTGTGGGCCGGATTGGCTGTCCGTGCCTACCCGCAGCACCTCGCCGCGGTCGCCTGTCGCCCCTGGCGTCGGCGCCGGCACGCTTAGCTTGCCCTGCATCATCTCGACCTGGGCGCGGCGCAGCGCCTCGGCCTTGCTTAGGTGCTCGCCCTCGCGCAGCGCGTACATGCGCTCCATCAGGGCCGCGGTGGTCTGGTCCGCCACGGGCCAGAGGGTCGCGAGCACGCCCTTGGCGCCCTTCTTCTCCGCCGTGACCGCGAGTCCCTCGACCTCCCGGCCCTGCCCGCTGCCTACCGCCGTCTCGCAGGCGGACAGGGTGAGCAGATCGACGTTCTGGAAGTCGTAGTGGCCGGTGCGGATGTCCCTCAGGCTCAGAGTGCTGCCATCGCCCAGGAGCAGGAAGGAATCGGCCTCGGTTGGGCTGAACCGGAAGTGGCTTGCCACGTGCACCACGGAATAGCGGGGAGAAAGGTCGCGCCGCAGCTCTTCCCGCGTGAAGTCCTGGTCGAGGTGGATCGTGCCTTCGAGCACACCGCCCGCGTGCCCCTGGCCCTTGACGATGCCTTCGAGCTCCGCCTTCGCGCCCGGAAGCCGCGGAAAGTCCCGCAGCGCCTGCGTGACCCCGAAACCGGCCGCCTTCCAGGCCGCCTTGGGCCGGTCCTTGATCCGGTCGGCCGCCGGCTCGATGTAGACCGCCACCGCGTAGCGCTCGGCCAGATACTGGCGGCCGTCGTAGAGAGCGGCGAGCGGCACATAGCGCAACACCCCGTCGAGCGAGACCATCAGGGTCTTGGCGTGTGCCTGCTCCAAGTCTTCGGCGAGCGGGGCGATCAACAGGTCGTAGAGCGCTTTCGCCCGCGGGCGCGGGTCGAGCCTGGGGCTGCGCAGGGCTTCGAGCAGCTCGTGGGTGAGGCGGTTGATCGTTTTCTCGCCGGTGGCGAGCCTGTAGGGCTTCTGCACGTCTGCCGTGGTGAGCAGGATGCACAGCCCGTCTTCGAGGACGATGTACTGCAAGAGCACCGTGCCGGGGCCCAGCTCGCCGACCGTGCCCATGCGGGCGGTATCGAACTGGCGCTCGGCGAGTTCCTTCACCCGCGCCTGGTCGAGCTGCGCGAACGACCGCTTCAGGTCGTCCAGCATATGAGTAAATGCCTGGCTCGCGACTTCGAGGTCGGCCTCGAGCTGCTGGAGCCGCACCCGGTCCTGGGTGCTGAGGGCGGATGGGTCCTTACTCTTGAGCGCGCGCTGCTCCGCGCCGAGCTTTACAAGCTGAGCGGCGATTTGCTGGTAGCGCGCATTCCAGGGCTGCTCCGAGACAGTGTAGCCCACGGTGGTGGCACGCACATCCGCGGCGGCGTCCCGGCGCACGAAGTCGAAGTACTCTTCCTCCTTCAACATCGCCAGCACCTGTTCGGCCTCGGGCAGGCGGCCCGCATCGATCAGCCGGTCGGCGAGGTCACGATAGACCTGGCTCTTGTCCGTGAGAAAGCTCTTCTGCAGTTCACGCTCGAGCGTCGTGAGCTGGCCACGCATGCCCTGAAGGTTGACCGCCTGCTTGCCGTAGAAGATGGCCTCCGAGGGGCGCTGCTGTTGTGCCGCGAGCTGTGCGAGGTTGGCCTGGACGGCGCCACAGCACCTCGGGAGACCTTCCGCCCGCGACGACCGCGAGCGCCCGCTGGTAGAGCGGCTCGGCCTTGGCATAGGCGCCCATCTCTCGATACAGCTCCGCCAGGTTGTTGAGGCTTGTGGCGGTGAGCGGATGCTCGGGGCCGAGGACCTTTTCGAAGATGGCGAGCGCCCGCCGGTACAGCGGCTCGGCCTTGGCGTAGGCGCCCATCCAGTAGTACAGCTCCGCCAGGTTGTTGAGGCTCTTGGCGGTATCCGGATGCTCAGGGCCGAGGGCCTTCTCGCGGAGGGCAATCGCCTTCTCGGCCAGCACGATTGCCTCGGCGTAGCGGCCGCTTCGGTAGAGTGCTTCGACCTTCCGGCTCAGTGCGTCCGCTTCCGCAGCAGCATCCGCGGAGCCGTGCTCAGGGCCGTCGGTCACGGCCTGCTCGACGAGAGGAGGCGGTGCGCCCTGCGCTGTCGTCTCCTCGGCGAACACGCACGTCGTCACCACCAAGCCCGTCAGGGCGGTCACCAGAGCCAAGCCGTATCTCAGCGTGGTCAGAGCAGTCACGCTGCAGCCTCGAGCAGCGGCGCGACTAACTCCCTGAGGTAAGCCCCCGGCTTTGCCGGGGGACTCACCGAGGTTTGACCTATACGACGGTCGTCGTGAATCTCCCATCTCCGCCAAGAGAAGGAGACGCACGATGAAAAAGTACCAGAGTCTGATCCACACGAAGTGGGACTGTAAGTACCATGTGATATTCATCCCGAAGCGCAGGAAGAAGCGGATCTTCGGGGCGCTGCGCCGCCACCTAGGACAGATCTTCCGCGAGTTGGCGGGCCACAAGGAATCGAAGGTAGTTGAAGGGCACCTGATGTCGGATCACGTGCACATGTGCCTGAGCATACCGCCCAAGTATGCGGTGGCCAATGTGGTGGGGTACATGAAAGGCAAGAGCGCTATCCAAATCGCCCGGAGGTTCGCAGGCAGGCAGCGGAACTTCACCGGAGAGAACTTCTGGGCACGCGGGTACTTTGTATCCACGGTGGGCTTAGATGAGGCGATGGTCAGGGCCTACATCCGGAACCAAGAGCAAGAGGACGAGCGCTACGATCAGCTAATGCTGGGGACATAGGTCCAGCCGCCTTGGGCGGCTCCCGGTGTTATGGCGCCTTTGAGGCGCTCACCCAATAAGCCCACGGCTTTGCCGGGGGTGAGTTAACTCCAGCGGAAGCCCCAATATGCGGCAGTCCGGAGGATATAGCGGGCGGCACGAGGAGACGGCGCCATGGAACCAGCCGCTCGGCGGGGCCATGAACGGGGCTGCCAGCACCGCCACGCTCATTGACCCGTGGCGCAACAAGCCTTCCAATGTTCTCGGGCGGCGAAACTCGTCATGACCGGCCCGGCGGCTGCCCGGAGAGGGCGATAAGGAACCGGGGGGAACAGACGAAAGTTCACGGGAAAATACGCGGAAGACGCCTCAGACTGCCCCTCGCCCACGTCTTGCCGCGTGTTGTGCCCCCGCGGGCAAACTTGAATCTGATAGTTCTCATACTAGCCCAGCCAGCCGATGCGGGGGGCTACTCGATGTTCACCTGGAGGCGCCGGCCGCCTGGCACGCAGCTCTCGCAACAGCCTTCGCACGTCAAGGTCAGGGTACCACCGTCGCTCAATGCCACCAGATCTACCGGCTCTCCCGGGCGCTTGCGCAGCCAGCAGCTCCACGTCGCGCCTTCTTGCTTTTTCCCGGGCTCGTACTTCAGCTTGAGCTTGAGGCCGGCGGGCAGCGGCTCTTGCGGGAAACAGTTCGGGTCAGCGCCTTGCTTGAACGGCCCGTCCTTCTGGAAAGAGGCCCAGACGTAGACTCCGGCACCCGCGTCGGACACGCGCACCGACGCCTTTCGGTACTTCGGGCCTTCCGCGCCAGCCCCCGGGATGTGCATCGCGCAAGATTGCCTGGCCTGGGTCAGCGTAATCGGGCGGTCGGCAGGCTGGTCGTCACAGCGCAGTCGGCTCAGGTCCAGCCGCGGCCCGAAGCCGGAGAGCCAGCCGGTCGCCCGAGCGACCCAACTGTCCTGTGTGGCGGAGGGGTTGGACGGCTGGCTGGCGTTCATGTGGAAGCCGACGGCGAGCGCCGCGAGGTAGAGCAGCGCAAGGACGACGAGAGCCACGATGAACAGCCGTTTCATGATGCCACACGACGTGCGTGAGAATTGCGGGAAACGTCAGGCATTTCAGGCTCGTCCCTCTGCCTCGGTCTCGACCGGTCGGTGCCGTTTTTACCTTGGGATCGCGTGCAGCAATGGCATCGCGTGCAACTGTTGTAGTTTCAGCGCGGGTATGTAGATGCGCAAGTTACCGGGCATGTGGATACTCACCTCGGATCCGGCCAGCACCACCTGTCCCTCCGGGGGCGTTGTGGAAACGACGCCTTGGTTGAGCTTGTCCTGGTCACCTGTGACCTTCACCAAGAGCTTGGCCGCGGTCATCTTCCCCAGCGCGTTCTGCAGTGTGTCCCCCTTCACGGTTGGAACCTTGACGGAGTCGCCTGCCACCCAGAGAGTGACCGCATCGCCTGGTTTCGCTTTGCTGAACGCTTCGGGGACCTGTCGGGTGACCTCCCCCACCTTGAACTCGAGCGTCGCCACCGCAGGCTCCTGCTTCACCGCCTTGAGCCCTGCACCCGTGAGCTGTTGCTGTGCAATCTCTAGCGACAGGCCGACGACGTTGGGAACCGGGATCGCCACCGCCACCTCGGCCGCCGGCTTGGCCACCCACAAGGTGACCGGCGCGTCCTTGGCCACCGGCGCGCCGGTCTGCGGCTCCTGCTTGAACACGAAGCCCGGAGCGACCTCCGCGGTCTCCGTCGACTCTTCTTTGATGTTCTCGAGTCCGAGGTCTTTGAGCGCCTTGCGGGCGTCCTCGATGGTCATCTTCTTGGCAACCTCGGGCATCACTATCTCGCCGCCCTTCGGCCAAACCAGCCAGGTGACGAGGCCGCCCACGAGCAATACGACGGCCGCAGCCACGGCGACTATCCACCAGGGAAACGGTTTCTTGACCTCGTCCTGTTTTCTGATCGGCTTTTCTTCGGGCGTGGGCATTTCCACCGACACCGTCGGCCCCTCCGTGACGTCCTCGCCAGCGCGTCCCTTCGCCGTCGAGTACACCTGCAGCTTGAACTTGTATGTGCCTGGGGCTGTGCCCGCGGGCAGCTTTGCCTTGACGGTGATTTGGTCCGTCTCGTTCACGGCCAACTGCCGCTCCGCCGGGCCCTCGATGCTGAACCAGCCCTCCTGGGCTGGCGGCTCCACGAGAACTTCGGCGCCTATGCCGAGTGGCGCCCCCGTAATGTTGGTCACCGAAAAGGCATGCTCCGCCACCCCGTCCTTGCTCGCCTTCACGGTCTGGCTTGCGGGTGTCACCGTCACGATGCTCGTCATTTGCCCTCTCCTCGGCCTGCGGGGCCGAATTCTAGCTCATAGGTCACGTAAGCCGGCTTCTCCTGGGCGATGATGCGGTCGATCAACGCCCGGTGAGGCGCCGCCTCCTCGGGCGCGCGCACGCGGATATGAAACGGTTTCGGCAAGCCGTCCGCGCCCGCCACGGTCTGGTCGATCTCGAAGCCGCGCAGGCCGGTCGCCGTCTCCAGGAACGAGCGCAGCCCGCGGGCGGTGCCGCGCCACTGCGACAAAAACGCGGCGGCGGCGATGAGTTCGCGAAGCCTACCCGGCCCGGTGGGCAGGGACCGGGGCGACCAGTCCCCAGGCAGTGCCCCCGGAGGAGGCGGCGGGAAGAACCGGTCCAGGTCCACCCACTCCGCCAGGAAGGGCAAGAACCGATCCGGGGTCCGGTAGGCACTGAAGGCGCAATCCACCGTAGCGAGCACCTGCTCGTCCGGACCGTGCAACGCCTCCATCAGCTTCACAATCGCCGACATCGGGCTGCCGTTGCGTAGCGTCCGCTGGAAGACCTCGGGGAGCAAGCGCTCAATCTCGCTGGCCTTCATCCTCGCTCACCACTTCGATGTCGTGCTGCCCGGAGCAGAACAGCCAGCTTGTCGGCACCGTCACTTGGTCGGCAAACTCTTTCGCAGAGCAGTTGCGGAAGCGCTCGGCCTGGTCCTCGCTGCAGTAGACGCCGGCGCTCCCGGCGGCCATCACCAGCCCGCCTTCCGGGCCCGCCATCACCGCATCCACCGGCTGGTGCAGCCGCTCGGTGTCGCGCAGCGGCAGACCGCTGTCGAGCGCGGGCGCCTTCCATTCAGGCGCGCGCGCATCCGTGTCCAACTTCAGCACCCCGCCCCGGAAAGAGGCGGCGAACACGGTGGAGCCGGAGAACGCGAACGAGCGGCAGCCCCCGGCCGCCCAGTTCTTCTGGAGCGCGCGCCACCCCTCCGGGCTCTCCGCGGTCCCCGTGAGCCTCCAGCGAAAGCAGCCGTGGCCCGGGGCGGTGCCCGGTGCATCGACCCCGGCCCAGAGGTAACGGTCCGGCCCGCGGTGCTGGACCGTAAGCACGCGTACCAGCTCATTCTCCAGCCCGATGGCTGTGAAGGTGCCTGGCCTGCCGCCGCTGCTCGACAGAAACACCCCGTGGTCACTGCGGGCCGCTACCGCGACACTGGTCTGCCCCCACACGTCGGTGGAGACGGCGACCGAGTAGAAGCCGAGGTTCGGATCCTTGGAGTCCACCAGCACCGGCAAGGGGACCGCCTGCTCGCCCCAGGGCAGCTCGTACAGTCCGCCCTCGGCGGCCAAGAGCAGGGCGGGGCCGCCCTCGCGCTCCACCCAAGCCATGTCGTCCACGCGGAACCGGGTTTGCGGGCCCTGGCGCCAGCTCTCCGCGCAGTCGAGGGAGAAGTAAATGCGGGAGCTCTCCGGCGGACCCTGCAGCCGCGTGCCGACGGCCACCAGCCCGGCGCGGCTCGCGCGGGCCACAGCCTCGCGCGGGAAGGCTTTGACCGCGACGACCGCCTCCTCCGGGAAGCGGCGGATGAACTCCCAGCCGGCGCCGTCGTTCATGGAGCGGAACAGCCTGTCGCCGCTAGCCGCATACCACGTACGCGGCTGAAAGGCATCGGCCTCCAGCGCCGCGACCTGCGCGTCGGGCGCGTCGTCCACGCACAGCCGCAGCGTGCTCACCGACTGCACGCCGGGCTCGGAGCCTATCAGCTTGTAGACGTGCCAGACGCTCAGCGCCTGACCGAATGGCCAGCCGGGGGCGTCCGGGCTGCGCCACAGCGGGTTGATGGTCTGGTAGAGGCGGCGCAGCACCCGCGCCTTCACCGCCGCCGGATCCTCCTCGCGGTGCACGATGAGCCGGGCCGCGACCCGCACCGGCTTGCAGCGAGCCCAGGCGACGACGCAGTTAGTGCCGAGCGGCTTGCGCTGGTCCAACGCGTCCTCGATCTGGCGGCGCACCGGCTCGACCTGCTGCGCCTGTAAGTCCTGCACGGCCACCGGACGGTCCGTGGGCAACTCGCCGAGCAGCCGCGGCACCAGCAGCACCTCCACGGTACCCGGCTGCGCGTGCGCCCACAGCGTCGCCCGGGTGAAGGCGCGGGCGCGGTCGACGGCCCCGGAGGCGCGCACCGCAGTGAGCTCGAAGTCGCGGGCCGTTACCGCCCGGCGCAAGGAGTGCAGCTCTTGTGGACCGCGGATCAGGGCGTTCTCCAGAGTCTCCGCCGCCCGCCCTCCGGAGGCCGGCGCTGGGTTCGTGACCGCGACCCCGGGGACGGGGTCCTTGAGGACGGTGAGGGTGTTGGCGGCGACGTTGCCTTCCGCACCGCCGCCGCGCCGGTACCAGGCGCGGATCTGTCGGCCCGCGGCGGGGACAGCCGCCAGGGCCTCCGCCGCCTCTTGCAGCTTGCCGTCCGACCCGGCGGCCCGCACCGCGGGGGCGAAAGCGATGCGGCCGGCCAGGCGGTCCGCAACGTAAACATAGGGGTCGGGACCGATGTCGGTGAAGTTCGCGACTTCCCGCCAGACGCGGAAGGCCCGGCCATCCGCCTGTCTGGCGTGCTCCTGCACGGCGATCTCCTCCGCGGCGGCTTCCACCCCGACGACCAAGTCCAGACCGTCCCCGCTCGGGGCGACGATGGGAGGCCGTTTTACCTGGACCGAGAGCCCCGGCAGCCCCGTACTTGTGCCGAGCTGCTCCCCCTCGACGAGGTCGCAGTGGTAGGCCAAAGTCTCGACCTGCGAGGCTCCCGCCTCGATGGCGACGGTCTGCAGCGTGACGAATACCGGGGCCTCCTGGCCAGGCGCGGCCCGCGCCGCGGTCACCCGCGTGCCGCGCGGGATGACCGTGGGACCGTCGATGGGGCGCGCCAGGCTGAACTGCAGCGTCGCGCAGGCGGCGCCCGGCGGCTGCAGCATGACGCCGATGAGCCGCAGGAACTCGACGTATGCCTTCTCCGGCAGGCGGTTCAGCCGGTAGATCATGACCTCGGTGAGGTGGGCGAATACCTCCAGCAGCACCATGCCGGGATCGCCCGGCGAGAGGTCCGTCCACTCGGGACAGGACCGCTCGATCAGGCGCTTCGCTTCCGCCACGAGGTCATCGAAGCGGCGGTCGTCGAGATTGGGCGGACGCAGTGGCATCAGATCTCGGCTTCCGAAAGATAGAGCGGAAACAGGAGCCTCTGGCTGTGCTGGGTGGAGCGCACCCGGTATTCCAGGAGGATGTCCATGCGCGTCGGGTCTTCGGCGCTGCGCCCCGCGTCTACACGCAGGATGTCGATGCGCGGCTCCCAGCGCTCCAGCGCCTGGCGTACGTAGTGCATGGCCAACCCCGCGCTGGTGTCGTCGTTCGGACTGAACACCACGCGGCCCAGATAGCAGCCGTACTCGGGGCGCATCACGCGCTCGCCCGGCCGGGTGGTCAGCAGCAGCAGGATGGCCTGTCGCACCGAGAGATGGTCTTCCACCATCTCGATGCCACCCTTGGTCGACAGACGCAGGCCCGTTCCGGCCTCCCCCTCGTCGAAGTCGGGGTGCACGAAGCGCCAGGCGCGGTAACGAGGCCGCGCCATCAGAGCTTGTGAAGAAGTCGTCGCGAGCGGCCCGAGAGCCAGGCGCACGGAGCGCAGCGACGAGACATATCAGGTAGATAGACGAGGAGCGAGCACCGCGCAACGAAGCTCACGGGACGCGCAGTAGATTTATTCACGAGCTCTCAGCCCTCCGCGATCAGCGCCTGCCCAGGACTGCGCACCTTGTAGGGCACGGTCCCGGGCGGCGTGCCGTCGGTGAGTCCCGTGACGGTGTCGAGACACACGCGCCTGCCGTCGATGCGTATCAGGTCGGAGTATCCCGACTGCACACGCAGGGTCTTGCCGCAGGGCTTGATGGTCGGGCCCACGTTGGGACAGCCCTTGATCGGCCGGCCTTCCGGGTCGGTCTCCACCAGCGCGCGGCGGCGCTCCACGGTCACCAGGTCCTGCGTGGCGACGATGTTCACGATACCCAGCTCGTGGGCACACACCAGCACGGCGTCCTCGGTGAGCCAGCGCATCATCCCCTCTGGAAGTCGATGGACTGTCCCCGGATGGTGACCGCCCTGCCCGGGGCCTCGATCTCGAGGTCCGCCGCCGCGTGGATGCGCACCGTGCCGCCGGCGAGCTCCACGTAGCTCCCGCTGCTCGCGAGGAGCCGCGCACGGCCGGGCGACAGCTCCAGACGGTGGCCGCCGCTGTTGTCGACCCGCACCCGCCCCTTGTCGTCGTCGAGCTGGATGCGCTGGCCACCCGGCGTCGTGAACGTATAGCGCTTCACCGCGCCCCCCTCCACACCCGCATCCGGTGGTCCCTGCTTGCCGTAGAGGCCGCCCAACACCACCGCCTGGCCGGGATCCTCCGCACCCACCAGCAGCAGGACCCGGTCGCCCACGTCCGGCAGGCTCACCAGCCCCTTCTTGTCGCCGGCGCCGGGTGTCAGCACCTCCAGCCAGTCGCTTTCCACGTCCTGGTAACCGGGCAACGACACTCGCACCCGGCCGAGACGCTCCGGGTCGTCCACCCGCGTGACCATGCCGATGGTGGACACCGCGGCACGCGAGCGCACGCGCGGCTGAGGCGCCGCCGTCTCGATCTCCGACAGGAAGCCGCGCTCGCGGTCCACGGTGTGGTTCACCGAGGTCAGCACGTAGCGCCCGTCGAGCGCGCGAGTCAGGCCTTGGACATCGATCGGCGTTCCCGGGCGGAGCCGCGGGTCGCCCTCCGCCATACCCCACAGGGCGACCTCACCGGCCGTGCGCCGGTCCAGCTCGGCTTGCGCCAGTGCGCTCGCCTGAGCATCGGACTGTACGGTGACATCGGCGAGGGTGCGGGCACCTTTCGCGCCGAGCCGCTCCGGCGGCGCCTCCGCCGCCACACGCCGTCCCACCCGTGTCCCACCCGCCGCGCCGCGTCGGGCCTCGGCGAGCCAGGGGTCCCAACCCAGGGCTTCCACCGATCGACAGGCGGGCTCGCCGCTCACCTGGACGCGGGCATCCAGCAGCGTCCGTCCCATGGCGAGGGGAAGCGCCGCGCCGATCCCCTCCAGGCTCAGCAGATGTAGCGTCTCGTCCCGCAGGGTGAAGTAGAGCCCGGCCCGCTCCGCGACCTCGATCATGAGGTCCAAGTCCGACTGCCGGAACTGCATCAGGGTGTCCCACTCGGGACCGCTCTCGGCTGCCTCGATCTCGATGCCCAAGTCCGCTGTCAGCTCGCTCGCCAGGTCCTTCAGGGTCACGCGGGTATGGCGCCGCACCGGCTGGCGCTTGCGCAATCGGTGCAGCAGGTCGTAGGCGCGCAGGCGGACGAGCATTCCTCCGGCGGGCCCGTACTGGATCTCGGCCGCGGTCACCTGCCCGTCGAACAGGACCGGCGTGGTGCGCTCGATTGCGAGGTGCAGGGACATGCCGGGCAATGACGACGCCCGCTCGGCGAATCTCGGGTCCGGGTCCACGAAGGTGAGCTCGCAAAGGGTCGGCAGCGAGAGCCGCTGCTGCACCCGCACCTCGCCGAGCGCCCGCGCCTCCTCGGGCGCCAGCGACGCGCCATCGAGCTCTACGACGAGCTTCGGAAGGCTCGCCAGCGCACTCATTGCCCGAGCCCGAGGTCGGCGAGCCGCGGCACTTGGAGCAGCGAGCCGAAACACAAGTGCAAAGGGTCGGCGATACCGTTGAAGTCCGCCAGCAAACGCCACAGCCCCGGGTCACCGTAGTGCAGGTGCGCGACCTGGTCCAGGCGCTCATCGCACATGGGAGGTCCCTCGGCCTCCTCGGCCGCGGCCTCGGCGCCCCTCAGCTCGTGGACGTCGGCTCGCTCGGCCGCAACATCCCGCACCTCCTGCGCCAGCTCGGTCCAGGACTCGGGCGCGACAGCCCCTCCCGGCGCAGCGGCGCCGCCTCCCATAGGCAGCGCGGCCGCGGGCGGTTCGGCGATGCGCGCGAGCCGCATGCGCAGCCACGAGCGCGTGGGCACTCCGCCCGGGGTGAAGTGTTCCAGCCGCTCCGCGACCGCGATCACGATGGCCGGCATGTTCCGGCTCTTGCCCCAGACGACACGAAACTTCGGCAGCCGGCCGTAGCTCTGCGGATGGCGAGTGTTCTCGGCCAGATCCCAGATCGGCGCCGTGAGGTCGCGCACGTCGTCGCTCGCGATGGAGGACCCGGCCAGGGACACGTCGAACAGCAGGTCCAAGTCCAGCTCCGTGCTCCCGCCGCCGGTGAGCAGCAACGGGTCGTCCGCAAGCTCCGCGCCCGCGACCAGGCCCCCGGTCGATCGGCGCCGTTCGACCCCGGCGCGGCGGCGCAGGACAAGGGTCTCCGGGTTGAGGAGGCAGCCTAGCTGCTCCCCCGTATCTTCGAGCAGGAAGGCTACGCGCTCCACGGAATGCCCCTTTGCTCCCTGTCCAGGTGCCGCTCCCTTTCTGCTCGGAGGCGCTCCGCAGATAGGACCCGGGCGATAACATGCTCACCGCCGCCGGCAGGCGACGGAAGGCTGGGCCACCGGTCGGGTGATTCGTCGGAGATCGGGGAATCGGCGGTCACGGATTCGGGCAGGCTGGGCCAGGCGCCGGCGGAACGGTGCGCCGGCGCGAGCCAGAAGCCTGTCGCCGCGAGGGGCGGCCCGCCCGATATGGGCCCCTCTGGCACCGGGCAGAGCCTGATGCCGCCCGGACCGGCGGCAATGCTCGGGTATTCGGGCTGAGGCTGACCGGCAAAGGTCCGAGGCGGCGCCGTAGCGGCCTGCGGACCTTGGGTCGACCCCGCGGGCTGTTCTTCTACGCCTGCGGCCGACGATGTGCTCGGCGCTGCCAAAGGCTCTGTGCGCTCGGGAAGCAACGCATGCCTGAAGAAATCGAGATCCGGAGCAGGGGCCGTCGCTCGCCGGTTCGGCTCTCTGCGAGGCGGGGCTTGTGGCTCCGGCACTCTCGTCGCCGTGGCCGCGCCGGGGGACTGCGGCGGCACTGGAGCCGGTCCCGCTCGGCTCTGCGAGACCGGAGCCGTCGCGTTGGGCGACGACCGTCTGCGCGGGGGCTTCCACCAAGGCCGCTGCGCGCCGGTGGAGGCAGGCCGGCGGGTGACCGTGCCGGGCTGGCGCGCATCCGACGAAGCTACCGGGACGGCGTTTGCTCGGGGCTCGGACCCGCTCACCGGCGATTCCGGGTTCATTGCCGGCCCCGGCTGGGCGAGATTCGGGTTCGTACGTCGCCGATCGGGCGCAGGCACCTGCCGCTGCTCTTCGTCTGGCCGCTGGGGCAAACGCGGGGCGGACCATTCCGGCCTTACGCCAGCCTGAATCCCGGCGCGACGCACACCGGCGGCCTCCGCGGTCGCGGCCGCCCCGCGCATCCTGCCCGCAGCGCCCTCGGCCTCATCCCGGGGCACCTGCGGTCGGGAATGGTCTGTTCCGCAGTGGGCCGCATGCGAGTGCGGGGAGACCCCAATGGGCGACGGAGGCGCGGAAACGGCCGCGGGGCCGCCCGTGTCGGTTGCGGGGAAAGTCTCCGCGCTCGGCTCCGGGGAAGGCAGCATGGCACCGGACTGGGCACCGCGCAGAAGCTGCGGTGCATGCCGGCGCACCAATCGCAGCCAGTGTTCCGGGGCACCCACGGTCGGCCGGACGGCCATCCCGTCCACCTGCCGGGACTCACCCGGAGCCGAGGCGGTCGCCGGCATCTCGTCCGGCTCTCTTCGCTCTACCCCCGGCTGCGGTTCCCGAGCAGCCTCCAACCTGTCCGCCAAGGCGCCCAGCCACTGCGCCAAGCGGCGACGCAACGCCCGTTGCATCGTCCCGGTCACACTCAGTCGGCGCGCTTCAGTTCATCCGCGACCAGTGTCATGGTTTCGATCGCGGCGGCGGGGGCCATGGCTTCGAGCTTCGCCGCTCGCCAGTCCGTCAGCCAAGCGCGGAACAGGTTCCAGCGCGTGACCTCCTGCACCGCGTCGGTGCCCAGGAGGATGATGGAGACGTCCCTGCGCGTAACCTTTCCCTCCAGTCCTTCTTTGAACCAATCCCAGAGCGAGTTGGTCTTGCTGAGGCCATAACGCAGCGTCACCTCGCCGACCTTGGCCCAACCGGGAAGCCTGCGCACCCAGGGCGCATCGCCGCCCGCCCGGTACTCGATGGCCTCCACCTTGACCCCCAGGCCGCTCACCTCGGTGAAATACGCGGCCGTCGCACCCTGGATGTCGAGTTTGAAGCTGTACGCGCGATAGATATCGTCGTCGGGCATGGACTGGCTCCTCCGTCCGTGATCTGTTTAACCGGTCATGGTGACTTTCGCCGCGTCGCATCATGAAAGCGCGCGCCATGACCGGCTCCCTCACCCCTAGCCCTCTCCCGCGAGCGGCGAGGGGGAATTTGGTGCGCCTTCGGGGCACCTTCCCGTCAAGCACTATGCGGCGGTCTGCACTTCCGAGCCGCCGGCCCACTGTCCGATGCGGAAGACGATGAATTCGGCGGGCTTCACCGGAGCGATGCCGATCTCGATCACCAGTCGCCCCGCATCCACCACCTCCGGCGGGTTGGTCTCGGCGTCGCATTTCACGAAAAATGCCTCGGCCGGGGTCGCGCCCAGCAGCGCGCCGTCGCGCCACAGCAAGGTCAGGAATGCGGTGACATCGCGGATCACCGACTGCCATAGCGTGAAATCGTTGGGCTCGAACACCGTCCAGCGAGTGCCGCCGGCGATGGATTCCTCGATCATGTTGAACGTGCGCCGCACGTTGATGTAGCGCCACTCGCTTGCCTCCTCCGCCACGGTGCGCGCGCCCCAGACGCGGATCCCTGCATCGGGGAAGAAACGGATGCAGTTCACCCCGGCGCTGTTCAATTCGCCCTGCTCTGCGCGCGTCACCCGGTACGTCAGCCCCACCGCCCCCCGCACCGTTTCGTTGGCCGGCGCCTTGTGCACGCCGCGGGTGGCATCCGTGCGCGCATAGATCCCGGCCATGTGGCCGGAAGGAGGCATCCTCTCCACGCCGGCCCCGTTCATGGGGTCTCGGCCCACGATCCAGGGAAAGTAGAAGGCGCCATAGCCGCCATCGGAGTTGCGAGGCCGCATCCCGCGCCCCGCACCCGCCCCACGTGCCGCCTTCTTGCCCTCGCCCTCGTCGCCAGCGGGCGGTGGCCCCGCAGTGGCCACTTGCTTGAGCAAGTCGACGTTGTCCACCTCGAGCGGCGCATCCATTATCGCGACCCGGTCTCCGAGTCGCTCGCAGTGGGTAAGCAGCGCGTCGTAGGAGACGGCGTCGGTATAACCCGGCGCAGCGACAATCGCCACCTCGTCGATGGCGTCCAGGGCCCACAGCCCGGTGCGGGTGCGGGCATCTCCGCCGATAGGGTTGTTCTGCCCGACGTTCACCACGTAACAGCGCGCCCCGCCGTTCATGAAGAACCCGAACACCGCCCGCGCCAGGTCAGTCCCGGGGCTGTCGGCGGGTGCGAACTCCTTCAGGAACTGGGACCAACTGTTGCAGGCGAAAGGCTCGTTCGGATGGGCGTCCGGCTTCGGCGCGACGCCGACGAAAGCGGCGGTGCTGGTACCGACCGGCGCGATCGGCCGGGTGCCCATGGAGACCTCCTCCACATAGACGCCGGGGGTGAGATAGTTCGGCATGTCAGACCTCCATTGCCTCGAAGTGAATGACCAGCGGTTTCCGATCTCCGGCCACGTGTTCCACGGTGACCGTCTGCTCGTAGCCCTTGGCGCGTATCTGCAGCCGTTTCTGGGGCGGCTCGGCGGGAACCGCGGCGAAGCGGAAAACCCCCCTGGAGTCCGTGTGCGTCGTGAGCCGCGGCGACCCAAGCTCCACATGGGCGTCGCAGACCGGCAGATTCCCCGGTCCGAGCAGCACTCCCACGAGCGAAGTGAGCGGGGAGTGATGCACCTCGGCGGGCTTTCGCACCCGCCCGACTTTAGGCTCCGCTCGCGGCAGCCGCAACGGCATGCGCAGCATGAACGCGGGGCGCGGAACGATGCCCAAAGCGCTCCAGAAAACCGCTGCGGGCGGATCGAGATCCACCTTGAATTCCGGGGATTCCATCGCAGCGAACACCAGTTGCCCCAGCATTCGGTGGGCCTCTTGGGGAGACTCCGCCCGCGCCGTGACCAGATAGCGTAGACCGAGCTGCAGTGGGGGCGTGCGTGCCGCAGATACGCCCGGCGCGTCGGGGAGCAGATCCAGCAGGTAGAGGTAGATAGCCGGCGCCGCATCGGAGTCGTTGGGCGGCGTGAACCGGACGTCAACGTCCGGCACGATGGCGCCCGCCCAGTCTTTGAGGCGCTGGTCGAGATCCTCGATCACGGCGCTTCCTCCCTCTCTGACGACCGGGACAGACACTGCCCCGAAAGCTGTCAGCATCTGCCTAGGACGGCGTAACGCGACAAACTCTTCTGTGCTTCCGGCGCTCCTCCGATGACCGCCAGCGCGTTTATCTGCCTCGCGTTGGGAGCCTACGTTACTCTGGCGCTTTTCCGATTGCAACGGCTCGGTGACACCGACGCCCGGGAGATATGGCCGTCCGCAAAGAACGCTGCATCCCTCGCAGTTCCGTTGCCGGACCGACAGGCGCCCATGTTCGCCATCGGGGCCCCTGCACGGAGGTCGAGGCCGCTGTGACCGCGCGGGCGCCGCCCCAATCTCGAGAACGGACCGCAGCGGTCTTCTCGCGCATGTTGGGAATCGTGTTCTATCTTTAAGGGTGGCCGGCATTCCCCGATAGACGGGTAGGTCGGGTTAGGCCCCCGCAAGGGGCGAGCCCCGGGCGTCGGCGGTGCCAATCCGCGGCACCCTGACCCACATCGGGACCCTTTGCCACCTTTTCATCGACAGGGAGGAGAGAACGAATGGCCAGCATCGTCACAATCACGCCCACAGCCGAGAGTGTGGCGTGCACTCCTGGTGGCTCCGCAGAGCACAGCTTCAGCGTCACCAACACGACCGGCGCGCCCATCGGGGTCGGTGCGAGAATCGTCACCGCCGACCCCAGTCGGGAAGCGTGGTTCACTATCCAGGGAGCTGCCGAACGCCAGCTTGCCCCCAACGAGACCGACCAGGTGACGGTCTCGATCAAGCCGCCAGCAGGCGCGGCACCAGGCACTTACAAAGTCAAGCTACAGGTTTTCTCGTTGGAGCGCGGGCGCGCGGGCGAGGACTTCACCGACGGGCCGACCGTCGCGGTCGTGGTCGGCCAGTTGCCTCCTCCGCCACCGCCGCCGCCCGATGGCCGGTCCCGCTGGTGGATAATGGCGGTCGTGGGCGTGGTGGCACTCTTGGTGGTCGTAGGGCTGGTCACCTGGCTGCTCTGGCCCCCCCGTACGCCCGAGGTGCCGGACCTCGCGGGGCACACGTTGAAGGAGGCGCAGTCGGAGCTGGAGCACGTCGGACTCACGGTCGGCAAAACCAGCGCGAAGCTTACCGGAAAAACTGCGGAAGGCCAGGTGATCGACCAGACGCCCGAGCCCGGCAAGCCCTTGAAGAAGGGCGATACGGTGGACCTCGTGCTGGAGGCGGCGTCGGTCGAGGTGCCGGACGTGGTGGGCAAGAAGGTAGTGGAGGCCCAAGAGGCGCTGAAAAGTGCAGGTCTCGCGGTGGGCCCGATCGCGGAGCAGCGTACCGGCGGGGCCGCGGGCGGCACGGTGCTGGGGCAAGAGCCTTCGAAGGGGCAGCGCATTTCACCCCAGTCGGCGGTCGCACTGACGGTGGAGGCCGCATCGATCCCCGTGCCGCGCGTCATGGGGCAAACCCTGGCCGAGGCGACGCGGACCCTGAGAGATCGCGGCCTGGTGGTGGGCGAGGTAACACAGCGTCGGACAGGCGGAACCCCGAGCGTGGTGCTGAACCAGAGCCCGGACGAGACTCGGTCCGTCCCGCCCGGCACGGCCGTCGCCCTCACGGTCGAGCAGCAGACCGTCGCCGTCCCCAAGGTCGAGAACCTCGACCTGCAGAACGCCATGCGCGCGCTGGTCAGCCAGGGCTTGAAGCTCGGCGCGGTCAGCGAGCGCCGCGGTGGCGCTGCCCCGGGGGTCGTGCTGAGCCAGAGCCCGACCGAGGGGCAGCAGGTGGCTCCGGGCACCGCAGTCAACCTCGTTATCGAGCAGCAGAAGGTCACCGTGCCCCAGTTGCAGGGCCTCGCCCTGCAGGCTGCAACCGGGCGGATTTCCGCCGAGGGCCTGAAGGTGGGGACGGTGACGAAGGCGCGGGAGGGCAAGGCAGCAGGTACGGTCATTCGACAGAGCCCCGGCGCGGGAGCCACGGTGATTCCCGGGACCGCGGTGGCACTGGTCATTCAGGACCAGCCTCTGCCCGCGTGTCGTTGGACCCGTTCCGTCTCCGAGGAGTCGCCCAGCTCGGAGAGCTGTCCGAGCGGTTTCGCGCTGAAAGGCATCAAGTGTAGCGGCAGGTACTGCGACAACAAGGCGCTTTATTGTTGCCCCTATCTCACGGAGGGCGACAGGCGGAGCCGCCTCTCGTGGTCGGGCTGGATATCCGAGGAGAGGCCCAACAACACCGCCACCACGCGCTCCGGCTTCGTCGCCGGACTGCAGTGCAAGGGTGCCTACTGTGACAACGTCAGGCTCCAGTACCTGAGCACCCCGGACCTCCGCAACACCGGACACTGCAGCAACCAGCCTTACGTCTCCGAAGAAGGATCGGGAACATCCATTTGCGGAGGGTACGGCACGTTCGTGGCCGGGATGAGCTGCAAAGGAAGCCACTGCGACAATGTATCGTTAGAATGTTGCGGGTCCGACCTGGGCCGGTAGCGGGAGCCGCGCCGCCTCGCGGGGCCCGCCTGAGCGGCACAAGTCGCCCAGGGCTCCTCGCGGGGCGGCTCTTACTTACAGAGCAGCGCCTGTGTTCTGGGGTTCCTCGGCCGGTTTGACTGGTGGGAGATGCATGACCTGGCGTTCGGGCGCGGGCTTCTCTTTTCCGTCCGATGTGCCGGCTCGGGCACACATTCGCCGTGGGCCGAATACAGGCCGGCAGGCTAGGAACGCGCGGCGCGGCTCCATGCACCACGATCCGCGGTTGGCGGGATAGAATTGAGAAACAGGGCGCAGTCTTGACGCTTGGACCAATTCCTGGCCTGAGAGCCTGTAGTGAATGACGCAAGACGAGGGCTACCGCAGCGCTAAAATCAACGGCTTGTTATAGGAGCGGCTTGAGCCGCGAACGGTATTTCTTCACAAGACCTCATGCTCGGCAGGGGCACCACACGGCATAAAAATGACTGTTTTCAAGGCAACTCTGAGTTCCCTCCGCCAAGTGTGATTGGGGTGTCCGAGCAAGACATCCTGATGGGCGGTGCCCGGCGCATCGAGATCGGCCGCGACGCCGTCGGCAACACCATCATCACCGGCGACGGCAACGTCGTCGGTGATCGAAGCGGTGCGGCGCCTTCCGGACCCGCAGGCCGCGCCACCCGGCTCGGCCCCAACCCTTACAAGGGGCTGGCCGCGTTCGACGAGGACGACGGCGAACGTTTCTTCGGGCGTGAGGCCCTGACCGGGAAGCTCTGGGAGGCGTTGCTTGCGCTGCACGCGCCGCTGGACGCATCGCCTCCCTTGCGGCTGCTCGCCGTGGTCGGACCTTCGGGCTGCGGCAAATCCTCCGTGGTGCGCGCAGGGCTGCTGCCTGAGCTGGCGCGCCGGCCGCTCCCTGGCCTGGAGCGCTCGCGAGTCGCGGTGCTCACCCCCGGGGCGCACCCGCTGGAGGCGCTCGCCACCGTGCTGGCGCGTATCGCGACGGACGATCCGGCCCCCATCGCCAAGGCGCGAGAATTCGCAGAAGAACTGAAGAGACCCCCGCACGACGGTCTGCGGCGCATCGGTGACGCCTTCCCGGGCAGCGCCAGCGCCCCCCTCGTCGTGCTGGTCGATCAGTTCGAGGAGGCTTATGCCCTCTGCCAGGACCCCACCGAGCGCGATGCCTTCATCGCCAATCTGATGGAGGCGGCGGCCGACCGCGGCGCCCGGGTCTCCGTGGTGCTGACGCTGCGCAGCGACTTCCTCGGTGCCACCGTGCGCCATCCGGCCCTCAACGCGCCATCGCCGACCAGGGCATCCTGGTGCCGGCCATGGGCGAGGACGAGCTCCGCCGGGCCATTGCCGAGCCGGCGCGGCGGGCCGGCCATCCGCTGGAAGAGGCCACCGTCGATCGGCTGATCGGCGAGACCCTGGGCCGCGAGGGGGCGCTGCCGCTGCTCGAGTTCACCCTCACCCGCATTTGGGAGGGGCTTGCCGAGGGCAAGGCACCGGCCGAGACGCTGAGGGCGTTGGGCGGGGTGGGCGGTGCGCTCGCCGGGGAGGCCGAGCGGCTGTTCGAGCGGCTGACCGAATCCCAGCAGCAGATTGCGCGGCGTGCCTTCCTCGCCTTGGTGCGGCTCGGGGAGGGCACGCGGGACACGCGCCGGCGCGCGGTTCTCCCCGAGATGGTGGCTGCGGGCGAGCGTCCCGAGCAGGTGCAGGAGGTCCTGCGCGCCTTCGCGCGGGCGGGCGAGCGGCTGGTCACGCTCTCCGACGGAGGGCGGCGAGGTGTGGGCGGAGGTTACCCACGAGGCCCTCTTCGAGCACTGGACGCGGCTCCAGGGCTGGTTGACGACGGGTCGCGACGACCTGCGCTTTCACCGGCGCCTCGCTGAGGCGGCCGAGCACTGGGACCGGGCGGGACGCCCCGAGGGCCTGCTCTGGCGCCCGCCCGACCTGGATCTGCTGGATGCTTTCCAGCGCCGCGCTAGAGCGGACATGACAGCCCTGGAGGTGGACTTCCACCACACCTCGCTGGCTCGGGAACGGGCGCGTCGCCTCGCCAAGCGCGCGACGGTCTCGGGCCTGGTCCTGCTGCTGATTCTGATGGGGGGCCTCGGGGTGCTCTTGGAGCATCAGCGTAGGCTGGCCGACGAGCAGACGCACGAGGCCGAGACGGCTCGTCACCGCGCCGAGGAGCAAAGGGGCCTGGCGGAGCAGCAGAGGCTTCAGGCCGACATGGCTCGGCAACAAGCCGAGGAACAAAGAACTCTCGCAACCGCCAGGGAGCTGGCGGCCAGGGCGAATCTGGCGCTCGCAAGCTTTTCTGAATGGTGTAGTGTCCTGAGCACGCTTCTGTCCGTCGAGTCAGTCCGGCGACAGCCCACCTTCGAGGGCCAAATGGCTCTGATGGCTGGTCTACGGGTGCTGCGCTGCCCCATCGCCCGCCTTCCGCATGACGCTTGGGTCGAGGCCGTCGCCTTCAGCCCGGACGGCACGCGCCTCGCCACCGCAAGCAAGGACAGGACCGCGCGGCTCTACGATAAATTCGTGGCGCGCCTCCGCGCGCTGCTCGCCGCTCAGGTAGTCATCCGCGCTGACAGGGGTCCAGTGGGCGTGCGAAGCCATGGCTTCCCATCGCTGAGGTCGATGCCGCCCATCATAAGGACCTGAAGCGGGAACCACAAACGCGCCGCAAGCGCGGGTGCTGGGGAGTCCACGGCGCAGCCGTGTCGGCCGCCATCCCGCCGGGCAACGCTGGGCTCTGCCCACCCGCCGATCAGAACCCAGAAACTCAGAAATCAGAATCCGCCAGGGACACCACCACCCGAAACCCCAGGGCGTAGCCGAAGCTGCCGGGATGATCCCTGCTCCGGTAGGCGCAGCGCGCGACCCTGCGGTCGCTGCTCCAGGAACCGCCGCGCACCACGCGCGGGCCCTCCGCCTGCGGGTCCTCTCGCCCGTCCTCGGCCGATACGGGTAATCCCGGTAGAGGCTCGCCGTCCACTCCCAGACGTTGCCGGAGAGGTCGTGGATGCCCTGCGCCGTGGCACCGGAGGGATAGACGCCCACCGGGGTCGTCCGCAGCACGCGCCCCTCGGCGGTATTGGCCCGCTCCGGACTCCAGCGGCGTCCCCACGGGTAGCGCCCTCCGCGGGGGTAGCGGGCGGCGCGCTCCCAGGCCGCCTCGCTGGGGAGGGCAACGCCCTGCCCCGGCGCGAGGGGCGGCTGCGCGGCGTCCCCCGCCGCCCGCCACCGGTCCTGGAGCCACAGGCAGTACGCGCGCGCCTCGAACCAGGTGACGCCCACCACCGGCTGGCAGGGGTGGTTGAAGGGCGCGTCGTCCCAGTAGGTCGGCCGGTCCGCGGGGCGACTCCCATAGGACTTTTTCATCTCTCGGGCGAAGTCCTCCTCGTCGAGAGCCAGAGCGTCCTCCCAACGGGCCACGATCTGATGACTCCAGCCCTGCTGCCCAGCCGGCGCGGGTTCTCCTTCAGCCAGCGCCATAGGTCGATCAGGTCCTCGACCGCCTGGCTCTTCAGCTCGCCGCGCCGCCAGGCCCGAGCCTGGGCGTCGGCCACCAGCGCTCGTCCTGGTAGCCCCCCGCCTGCCAGAAGCAGGCGTACTCGGCATTGGTGACCGGGTAGCGGCCGATCCAGAAGGCCGGAAGCGGGACCTGGCAAGGGGGGAACTCGTCGCCAGCCGGCACCTTCGAAAGCCGAAGCCGGAGCAGCTCCCAGAGGCTCGAGCCCACCCGAAAGGCGCCCGCCGGCAGGGGCACGAGGGGCCGCAGCAGCACCCGCTGCCCGTCCACCGCGAGGGCCTGGAAACGCGGGTCGCCCAGGCTGCCCAGGGCTTCGCCTGCGGCGATGCGGTGGCGCAGGTGGACCTTGCGGTTCCCCATCGCCGCCAGCAGGTCGTTCTGGACGCCCTGGACCTGGCCCGGGTCCGCCGCCGCGCCGACCTCCGACAAGCAGCGGGCGGCGAGCACCGGGTTCGCCCGGCGCACCGCCTCGACGAAGGCGCCAGCATCTTCCGCGAGGCCCGCGGCCAGCACCGTCGGCTCCTCCCACCCCGTGGTCGGCGGCCCGGGCAGCGGCTCGTCCGGCCCCAGCGGGCCCGGATCGGGCATCTCCCGGACAAGCCTGCGCTGGCGCCAGCGGGGGGCGAGGTCCTCGCCTTTGGCGAAGCGCGAGAGCAGGGCGCGCGCCGAGAAGTACTCCTGGAGCTGGTGGTGGTAGAAACGAAGCTGCTCCTCGGCGCGCGCGTCCCGCTCGCCCTCGCGCCGCGGCTCCACCTCGGTGTCCAGCAGGGTGGCCGCGAGCCCCAGGCGCTCGACGACCGCCGGGGCAACGTCCACCGGGCCGTCGGCGGTCTCCACCGTCCGGGGGATGCGCTGCCGCGCCTCTTTCCGCGGCAGCCGCACACCCGCCCCGAAGGGCTGCAGGGTCTCGGCCAGACCGGAGAGCGCCATGGCGAGGGCTTCTTCTCCGGGCCAGTCGGGGTGGTTGCGGTCGTGCTCCCGGGCGAGCAGCAACCTGACGAAGCCCTTGAACAGGGCGGCGCGGCTCCGCGGCCAGTCCCCGCCTTCCTTGACCAGGGCCGCCAGCATGGCGAGATACCAGGGATTGCGCACGAGGTCGAGCAGCGGGCTTCCCTCCAGCCTGCCCCAGGCCTCCCCGGCGAGCTCCGAGGTCAGGTAGCGGGCGAGAAAGGTCTGCACCCGAGGGTCGTCCAGGCGCTCGATCTCTACCTGAGGCAGCCCGAGGGGCTCGCCGTAGTCCCGGCTGCGGCAGGTGACCACCACCTGGTTGCCCGGCCGCTCGGCGAGCTTTGCGATGAAGCGGCGCCACTCCCCCACCCGCACGCGATAGTCCCGCTCGTCTTCGAAGGGCATCTCGTTCAGGGCGTCGCAGAGCAGCAGGACACCGCCGCCGTCCACCCGCGCCTGCAGGTCGGCGGTCCCGACCCACTTCCACTGCGCCTCCAGCAGCTCGTGGGGGGAGCGGTAGCCGCGGTAGTCGGCGAGCGGCAGGAACACCGGGAACGGCCCCTGCCCTTCCTCCAGCCGGCGGCGCGCCGCCTCCAGCGCCAGACGGTACAGGGTGGTGGTCTTGCCGGCCCCCGGCTCGCCCAGAAGCGCCACGGCGTGGTGGCGGCCGAGCGCCTCGGCCACGTTCTCCAGGCGCACGCGCTTCACCTGGCGCTGGGGCCCTTCCCCGAGCACCTGCAGCTCCGTGTACTCGGGGGCCAGATCCTCGCTGGTCAGCATCCCGGCCAGCGGCACGAACTGGGTCGCCCAGCGCCCGTAGCGGGGGCTCACCAGCATCGCGGCCAGGTAGGCCCGTTCGTCCCCCTGTCGGGCGGCGGCCGGCCAGAGGTCGGACGCAGCCTCCCTGGAAAGGGTCACCTGGGGAGCGCCGGGTGCGCTGACCATCAGGAGCCCCCGCGCGGGGTCCGCCTGGAGGGTCGCCTGGCGATCGGCGAGCATCTCCCGCAGGACGGAGAGGACTTCGTCGAGCTGCTCCGGGCTGAAGGGGCCAAGACGGAGGTTCAGGTCGCGGCCGATGACCGTGCCGGCCTGCACCGGCCCCGCGTAGATGGCCCCGCCTCCCGTGTCGATTCAATCCGGCATGTCTTGGCTCAGGGGTGCACAAGATCCCCGGCGCCGTGCCGCTCGGGCGGCAGGACGCCGGGCGCTGCGCTATTCGGCCGGCCGCGGGGCTGCCGCGGGCGCGACCCGGACCGGGCTGGGCTGGCTCTTCTCCCTGGCACCGTCCCGCATCGCTGGATGACGGGATCTGCCGGCCGTGTCAAGCGGGCTGCGCCCGCCATGCCTCCCAGGGAAAACGGCTATGGACACCACCACCCGAAACCCCAGGTTGTTGTTGAAGTTGTCGGGATGATTCCTGTTCCGGTAGGCGCAGCGCGCGTTCCTGCGGTTGTTGTTCCAGGAACCGCCGCGCACCACGCGCGGTGGCAGCCCGGCCCGACATCCAGTCTAGCGCAATTCTCTCCCCGGTCGACTCTTGCGCCAACCGCCGAGCAGCCTGCCGATTTCCTCCACCATGCGCGAGACGTGCTCGTACTGCCCGTCACTGAGAAGGTCCAGGTCGCGGCACAGCCGCAGGTGGAGCCGCAGCTTGACCAGGGTTACGTCGGCCTTCTGAAGCATGGGCTGAGCGTCGCTGGCGCAAGCCGCCTCAATCAGCTCCTCGTGGAAACGCAGTGCCGTTTCCTGTAGGGCCTGCGCCAGGACGAAGCGCTGCTGTCGGGGAAACCGCAGGGTGGCCGGTATGAGCCAGCGCAGGAGGTCGTAGGTGCGGGAGAAGATGGGTGATTCCTTCATCGGCGCCAGCGTTCAGCGACGTAGGGCAGCTCGACCTGCCGCATCACCGCCCGGCGGCCATCAGCGGACGGCTACCCAGTCCTCGTCGCTCCACGTTCCATGTCACTCCCGGCTCGAACAGCGAGCCCCAGAGTCGTCCGGTCACACAGCAAGGCCCGGCGCAGGCCCCAGGTGTCGCCGTGCGCCGCGTGGGCCACCCAGCCCTGGACGCGGCGAGCGAGCTGGACAGGGCTCATCTCGCCCCGTGCGGCGGCTTGCCGCCAGGCCCTCAGCCGCCGGGCGAACGCCACCCCATTGCGCCGCCTCAGGCGCCGGTGGGTGGGAAAGACCGTGAATCCCAGGAACGGGACGCCGTTCCTCACCGGATAGACCGTGCTGGAGCGCTCGTGGAGCGTGAGGCGAAGCGAGGCGAGCCGCTCCCGGATCGAGCCCCTTCCATTCCCAGAGCCGGCCCTTGTCGTCGCCGAACAGCAGGAAGTCGTCCACGAACCTGAGGTACGCCGGGCAGCGCAGGCGGCGCTTCACGAACTGGTCCAGGTCGTCGAGGTACACGTTCGCCCAGAACTGGCTGGTCAGGTTGCCGATGGGCAGCCCCCTGGGCCGGTTGACCGCGAACAGGTCGTCTCCGGGGAAATACACCATCGTGTACTCGTCCTTCAGCACCTCGGCGCCGTTCTCGAGGGTCACGTCGATGAGCCAGAGCACTCCGGGATCGGCGATCCTGCGGGCGAGCATGGCCCTCAGGCAACCGAGATCCACGCTGGGAAAGAACTGTCGGAACGTCGCACTGAAGCACGAAGCGGTAACGCCTCGCGAATGCCTGGGCGCGGTCCAGGGCGCGGTGGGTCCCCTTTCCTACCCGGTTGGCGTAGGAATCGTCGATGAACGACCTTTCGAACAGGGGCTCGATGACGTTGCAGAGGGCGTGATGAACGACCCGGTCTCGAAACGGGGCGGCGGAGATCAGGCGGCGCTTCGGATCGCGGATATAGAAGGAACCGTACGGCCCCGGCCGGTAGGTGCGCTCCCGAAGCTCCCGCTCCAGCTCGAGAAGGTTATGCTCCAGGTCGAACTCGAAGGCGGAGGCGGGCGAGCGCGGCGCTCGTCCGTGCGGTGCGTGGTGCTCGGAGCCCTCCCTGCCCCGCTTGCCGCGCGCGGCCTTTTGCCAGGCGCTGTACAGGTTCGCGAACGAGGTTACCCGCGGGTACAGGTTGTTGTAGGTTCGGGTCAATGGGGAGCCTCGTGGCAACAGGGAGGACGCCGGAAAGCCCGCCCCTCCGCATCCTCGCGCCGAATCAGAAGCCAGAAACTCAGAATACAGAATCCGCCAGGGACACCACCACCCGAAACCCCAGGGAGATCGAGGAAGTAGTCGGGATGATTCCTGCTCCGGTAGGCGCAGCGCGCGCTCCAGCGGTCGTCGTCCCAGGAACCGCCGCGCACCACGCGCAACGAGGGCTCCCAGTCCACCGCGAACCTTCCGAGCGGGGTGTAGGGGTACTCGCGAAAGGCGCTCAGGGTCCACTCCCAGACGTTGCCCGCTGCATCCTGGAGCCCCGCCGGCGTCGCGCCGAGGGGGTACATGCCGACGGCGGTGGGGTGCCCGATCCCGCTATCGTCGATATTGGCCCTGTCCTCGTCCCAGTCGGCGTCTCCCAGGGGAAGGGGCGGGCGTCGGCATGGCGGGCGGCCTTCTCCCACTCGGCCTCGGTGGGCAGGCGAATCCGATGGCCCTCGGGCATGGAAAACCCTGGTTGGTCTGACCCCCGTAGCTGCGCGTCGAGCCATGCGCAGTAGACCATGGCCTCGAACCAGGAGACGCCGATGACGGGGCGGTTCGCGAAGGGCCTCTGCGCGTCCCACCCCACGGGGGCGCCCCGAAGCTCCGCGGGGCGGGATCGCAGCCAGTCTCGCAGGGCCTCCGCCTCCGGCCGGCTGTCCCAGCGCCCGTGACGCCACTCCCAGCCGAGGGCCGTCCACCAGGTCTCGTCGTCGTAGCCGCCCGCCTCGACGAAGGTTTCGACCTGCCGCACCGTCACCGGATAGCGGCCGATCCAGTATCGGTAAGGAATTTCCAGACGCTCCGGATTGCCCATCTCGTCCTCCCTCTCGCGGCTCCCCATAACGAAGGGGCCGCGCGGGGATCTCGATGAAGCCTGCCAGGGGCTCCGGCTCGCCCCGGTAAGCGCGGGGAAGGTGGAAGCGAGCGGGGTCGAAGCGAGGGTCGCCGAGCTGGCCCAGGACATCGCCGGCCTCGGCCCGGTCGCGCGCAGACAGGGCGCCCTGCTCCAGGAGGTCGACCAGGCGCCCGGCGACCCGGCGCAGCAGCGACTCGCCCTCCTCCTCGTCGCAGGCGCGCTGGACGCCCACCTCAAGCAGCACGTCCCCCGCGAGCCAGACCTTTCTCCAGTCCCCTTCTGCGCGCGATACCCGCTCCGGGCAGAGCGCCCGGACCAGGTTCAAGGGCTTCTCGGTCTCCCGCTTGTCGTGGACCAGATAGCCGACCGCCAGCAGGATCACCTCCCGCCAAAAGGTGCCCTGCTTCGCCAACGCGGCGGCTTCCCTGCCGAAATTCGGCCGGCGCGCGAGGTGCACGGAGGCCAGGTATTCCTGGAAGGTGCGGTGGGGAAAGGAGAACAGCCGCCCCTTGCGCTCGATGAGCAGGCTCGCCCGAAGGCGCAGGGTCTTTAGGAGCCGTTGCGACCACCCGTAGTCGTCCTTGGGGTGCAGCCGGGCCAGGCCCTTCAGCAGGGTCAGCTCGTCGATGCCGGCCGCCTCGTCCTCCGAGCCGCCTGCGGCACGCTCGGCATGGGCCTCGAAGGCGAGCCGCTCGAGCACGCCCCTGAGGTCGTTCAGGTCCCGGCCCACCTCCCGCAGGAGGTCCTGCAGATGCGGAGCCTCCACCTCCTTGTACTGCTCCCAGTGCAGCAGCAGGATGTCCACGGCGTCTCGATAGAGCAGGGCGCGCTTCTCCGGCAGCTCCCGGCGGTGGGTGTGGACCAGCGCCATGACGGTCAGCAGCAGGGGGTTCGGGGCGAGGCGCCACAGGTCCGGGCGGCGCACCGCCTCGCGGAGCTTTCCCGCCAGGCGCTCGGACTCGCCGGGCGGGAGGTCCCGCCACTTGTCGGCCACCTCGGCGTACCAGGCGCCGATGAAGCGGTCGATCTTCTCCTCGCTGAAGGGCGCCAGCTCGAAGGCCGGGAAGGCCGCCGCCGGGAGCTGCCAGTGCGGCTCCTGATAGGAGAGCACCCGGCAGGTGACCAGGTGGCGGCTGCGCCCGAAGCGTTCGGCGAAGGCCTGCACGCCGCTGCGGACCAGGGCGAGCAGCTTCTCGTCCTGGGGCGGGACTTCGTCCAGCCCATCCAGCAGGACCACGGCCTGCCCGTCGTCCAGGGCGCGCTCCAGCACACCGGCGGCGAAATCCAGGCGGCGCGCCTTGAGGTCGTGGCAGACGAACGCCCAAAGCAGATCCGGGGAACCCTCGGCGGGCCGCGGGTCGCGCCGCGCGAGCCAGCGGGCGAAGTCGCGCAGGACGACGGGAATCGGCAGGGCCTTCCGGTCCCGCTCGGGCCAGTCGGGGATGCTGTCCCAGTCGCAGGTGGCGAGCGCCCGGGTCAGGTGGTTGACGAAGGTGCTCTTTCCGGAGCCGGGGTCTCCGACCAGCACCAGGGAGCCGTGCAGGACGCTCGCCTCCAGAGCGGACAGGGGGCGGGTCTCCGGGTCGCGGCCGGCAATATCCCGTCCTCGCTGCTCGGGCAGCCCCGGGGGTTGGCCTTTGGCCGCGGCTCTCAGGGCGCCGTCGATGGCGCCGGAGGGCAGCATCGTCGTCGTGTCCAGGCGGATGTAGACGCGGGCGAGGCTGAGCGGCTGGCGCACCGCGGAGACCTCTCCCGGCGCGGCGTCCACGCCCCGCAACGGCAGCGCGCCGCAGCGCTCGGCGACCACGGCCCGGTAGATGGCCTCGGCGCGCTCGGGCGACGCCGGGGTGGCCCCGATGTACACCCCGCCCTGGATGATGATCTGGTCTCGCGCGACAACGTCGCGGGCTGCGTGCACCTCCCCGCCGAAGACGCCCCCGCCCCCGGTGTCGAGGAGCGGCTCGAGCTTGGCCTGAAGCTCCGCCTTATTCTGGTCGGTGACCTCGTCCCCCAGCACGCCTCTCAGGGACTCCAGCTTGCTCAACTGCTCACGCAGACGGGCGATGACGTTGTCCTTTTCCTCCATGCTTCGCCATCCCCTCCGTGTCGGTCAGACCAGCCAGTCCGGTCCCCCGGGCCGTCTCGCTATCCGCACACCGCCTCTCGTTGACGCAGGGCGTCTCACGGGAAAAGCGGGCGCGGCGAGGGCTCTCGGCATCGGCAGGAGCTTTTCCTCGGGGCCGGCCCTTCAGGGCTCGTAACTCCCAGGCGGGTCACATAGCGGCGGTCGGGGCGTGCGCCCCGTCTCTGACCAGGCGCAGGTCCTGGACCAATGTCGAGACCCGGCGCTCTTCCAGCCCCGCCTGTGGATCAGGGCCCGCAGCTCCGCGAGCAGTGCCAGGAATTCCTGCAGGGTGACGTTCGAAGCAAGCTCCACCCGGTTGCCGTCGCCGGTGACGATGGTGCTCCCGCTCACGCTGCCGCCCACGGCGACGCCCCGGTCGCCGATGATGATCCGGTCCCGCCAGTGACCTCTTGCGCGTGGACAGGTCCCAGGAACAGGGCTCCGCCCCCGGTGTCGACGACCTTGGGCTGGTGCGGAAGGTCCGGACTGCGCCGTGGGGCCTCGGGGGGTGGCACCGTGCGGCCGGCATCTTTGTGCGACTCCGCCGTGAGCCCTTCTCGGGCGCTGCCTTCGCTTCGGGTGGAGGGGCGCCGAAGGAACTCCCGAACCAGTGCGGCGACGGCGGCGACGAGCACCGCCAGGCCCAGCAGCCAGGCGAGCACACCGGACCAGCCCGACTCGACGCAGGGAGAAGATCATTGCAGGGAAACCCGGGCCTTTGCTCGGCTTCCCCGCCCCCGGACTCCGCCTTCTTGGCTGGCGCGGTCGGCCTCGGCTGGCGACGGCGCCGGAGCGGAAGCAGGCTTTGCTACCAACGCCGCCTGCGCCAGGGGAAACACGAAGTCTCCCTTGTCCAGACGAGGGTCGACGGATGGTGCCGGATCTGGGGATGCTGGGCACCGCGGGTGTAGCACGCCTCTCAGGGACTCCAGCTTGCTCAACTGCTCACGCAGACGGGCGATGACGTCGTCCTTTTCCTCCATGCTTCGCCATCCCCTCCGTGTCGGTCAGACCAGCCAGTCCGGTCCCCCGGGCCGTCTCGCGATCCGCACACCGCCTCTCGTTGACGCAGGGCGTCTCACGGGAAAAGATTCCGGGCGTCCTCTCGGAGATGTGTTCGGGGACGCTGCGCGAGAGGTAGAACAGCGAGCCGGAGAAGCAGCTATCGAACAGGAACAGGGCGTGCTTGGCCTCGATGCGCCTGGCATAGTGCGGGAACTCCTCCATGTCGAGGGCGGCGGCGAGAAAGCCATGGGGATCGTCGTCCGGGCGGGGGGCGTCTACCGGGACGATGTAGCCCATCTCCGCCCCGTAGGAGAGCTTCCGGGTGTAGCCGTGGCCCGCGAAGTAGAACAGCAGGCGGTCGTCCACGCCGCCCCCGTGGGCGTTGATGAAGTCCTCGAAGGCCCGGCGCAGCGCCCCGCGATCGGGGTCCTCCACCACCGTGACCCGGAACCCCTGGCGCTCCAGCGCTCCGCGGACGCTCTTCACGTCCTCCTTCACACCCGGAAGCTTGGGCCAGTGCTGGTACTCGCTCGCCCCAATCACCAGGGCGTAGCTATTCCGGTAAAGGCCCACCTCCTGGCCGGCCGGGTTCTTGTAGATGACCACGCCGCGCTCCTCCCCCGAGGCGCCCGAGGCGGCCGGGGACAGCCCGAGGCCCAGGAGCCACGCGGCGACGAATACGCGTGTGCCTCTCATGCTGTCAGAATCTCATGAAAGATGCCTTTCGCGGCTGAAGCCGCTCCTACAGGCCGCGATTTTGGCGCGGCGGTAGCCCGCGGCTTAGGTCGCGGCCGAACAATTTGGCGACCTCTCCCCTCGCCAGCCGGAAGCCCCGTGGACTCATGGCAGCAGCCCCGTCCCGGAGTTAAGCAAGGTGGAAAGCGGCCACCTCCAGAGGGTTCCCCACCTCGTCCTCGCTGTCGGCGCCGAACGCGAGATCCGTGCTCACCTCGTGTTTCGTAGATATGGCCGCCGAGGCGAGACCCCAGAGAATGCCCAGACACCAGAACGGGATGAGCCAGTCGCAAAGGTAGATGTACTGGCGGGTGTGGTAAAGCTCGTGCTTGAACGGGGTGTGGCCGTACCACGTGTTCACCGTGCATCCCACGGTGGTCGCGTAGTGGCCGCCGGTGTCGGGGGAGAACTCGGTGAAGAACACCCCGCCCGCGAACCCGGACTTGCCGCTCCCGAAGATTGCCCAGACGAGGCCCGCGACCCAGATGGCGAGCCCCGCCGCCGAGGTTACCAGCGCGAAGGGCAGCTTGGCAGGCGCCACCAGAAAAGAGAAAAAGAACGGGCCCGGGGCGAGCCGCGCCCCGAGCGCCGCCGAGCCGTAGTCCAGCGCCGCCGCCCACAGCGTCGCTCCGAGCCTGATTCCGGCCAGCGTCCAGAAAAACGTCGCGGGGTGGCCCAGGGCGTGGCGGAACCCCTCGGAGGCCGCCCAGATCCACGCGAACAGGCCATGGGAGAACACGAAGAAGAAGGTCGCGGCCGCACCGGCGTCGGGGCTCGCACCGGCGAACAGGAAGTAGCCGGCCAGGACGCCCGCCAGGTAATCGAAGACCAGCTCGCTCCAACTGAAGGTCCAGCTCACCAGCATGTTGATGCCGGCACAGAGCAGTACCACACATGGCCAGAACACGAAAGCGACCACGTAGACGTTGTTCATGATCGGCTACACCCCCCTTTGCCCCGATGAGACGCGCTGTCAGCACCCGATTGTTTTCAGGACAGCATAGCCCAGCGTGCTGCGCCGCGTGCTGGCCTGCACGGCGTCGCCCGGCGCCTCGCGCGGGCTGTCCGCCCGTCCCTCCCCGGTCGTCCTACTTTGGCCCTTCGGCGGGCGCTCCAGCACCGGACGAAGTCTCTTCAGGCTCGACGGAGCGGGTCAGCACGTCCAGGCTGTCGTTGACCTTGGAGAGAAGGTCGTTCACGGCCTTCACTCCGGAAGCCGCCGTCTGTTTGGCCTTTTCCTCCAGCCTTTGCCGCTGCTTCTTGAGCGCGTTCAATTGGTCCACCAGCGAGGCCTTCTGCTGCTCGGTCGCTCCCAACGCCTTCTGTTCCAGGACATTGACCTTGGTCTGAAGATCCTGCAGTTCTCCCACGACTTTCTGCTGGGCCTCGGTCGCCGGCTGCGCTGCCGGCGCGCCCGCCTGTTCGCCCCCCTGGGTGGGTTGGGGCGCCCCAGCCCCGCCGGTGGCTTCGCCTGCCGGGGCCGGCGGCGGCTGTTCGGTGGGCGCAGTGGCTGCGCCGGTCCCGGGGGTTTGCTGCTGCGCGCCGCTTTCGGGCGCCTGTTCGGAAGTGTGGTCCTCCTTGCCGCAGGATGCGATGGCGAGTGATGCGCTGGCGAGCGCAATCGCGAAGAGTTGCTCGATCTTCATGAGGTTCTCCCTGACTGTGCGTCTCTCTGGAAGTGGTGACAACCGCGGCCGCCCCGTGGCTTTGCCCCGCTCATGCGGCCCGGACCGTGCGTTCGCGAAAGCCAGGATGAGGCAAGACGAGGGGCGAGTCCAGCCCAGCCCCGCGGCTTCACCCGCGCGGTCCCAACAAGCCCGACAACGTTCCCCACAAACGACGGTACCACGGCACGCGGCCGGCCGGGCGCGCGGCCGCCTCGGCCTCGGGGCGCAGTGCCTGCTCGAAGGCGCTTATCCAGGCTCGCTGCGCCGCGGTCAGGCGAGATTCGGCTTGCAGGCCCTGGAGGATGTCGAGCCCGCGCTGCAGCAGCGCCCGTGCCTCCGCGGATTGCGTAGGCCCTCCGAGGGCCTGCGCGACTTTCCAGCAGGACACCACGACATCCGCCTGCCAGCCGGCGTTGCTCGGGTCCTGGGCGGCCAGGCGCTCGCGGATGGCGAGGCTCTCCCGGTAACTCTGGAGCGCCCCGGCGCCCTCGCCCTGGGCGGCCAGGATGTCCCCGACCTTGTTGTAGCTCACCGAGAGGTCGCGCTGCCACCCGGCGTTGCTCGGGTCCTGGGCGGCCAGGCGCTCGCGGATGGCGAGGCTCTCCCGGTAACTCTGGAGCGCCCCGGCGCCCTCGCCCTGGGCGGCCAGGATGTCCCCGACCTTGTTGTAGCTCACCGAGAGGTCGCGCTGCCACCCGGCGTTGCTCGGGTCCTGGGCGGCCAGGGCGCTCGCGGATGGCGAGGCTCTCCCGATAAGCCTGGAGCGCCCCGGCGCCCTCGCCCTGGGCGGCCAGGATGTCCCCGACCTTGTCGTAGCTCACCGAGAGGTCGCGCTGCCAGCCGGCGTTGCTCGGGTCCTGGGCGGCCAGGCGCTCGCGGATGGCGAGGCTCTCCCGATAAGCCTGGAGCGCCCCGGCGCCCTCGCCCTGGGCGGCCAGGATGTTTCCGACCCTCTCGTAGCTCACCGAGAGGTCGCGCTGCCAGCCGGCGTTGCTCGGGTCCTGGGCGGCCAGGGCATCCAGGCACTCGACGGCGTGCTCCAGCCACGCGCGGGCCGTTTCCAGGTATCCGAGGCCGGCCCAGGCGTCGCCCTGGAGCAGTGCGAAGGCTCCCTCGTTCCGGAGGCCGAGCCTCCAGGGCGCGGCCACGCTGCCCAGGGCGCCGAGGCCGTCCAGGTAGCGACCTCGGCCGTAGAGCCACTCCGTGAGCGGGAGCAGCAGGTCGCAGGCGCGGTCGGTCTCGCCCACCTCGCCCAGGTGGTGAGCGGCCTCCCAGGCGTCGTTCCAATCGGCCGAGGTGGCGGCGCGGCGCTCCAGGAAATCTCCCGCGCGGCGGTGGCCTTCGGCCACCAGCGCGTCAAGGTCGGGCGTGAGTCCGCGGGCCAGGCTCGCCACGCTCGGCTCCACCTCGAAGCGCCGCCGCACCCGGCCGTCCGGGGCCGGCTCGGCCACCTCGGTGAGCAGGGACGCGTCCCGCAGGCGGCGAATGGACGCCTCCGGAGCGTCGTCGCCCAGGGCCCCGAACAGGTCCCAGTCGGCCGGCAGGCGCAGCACCGTGGCGCGCACCAGCAACCGTCGGGCGGGCTGGTCCAGCACCCGCTCCCACAGCGCCTCGAACAGCAGGTCCTCGGAGAGCTGCTGGCCGAGCGGTGGTAGCAGGGGCTTGACAAGATGCGTCCACTCCTTGTTCGCCTCGTCCTCGTCGGCGGCCGGCGCGTCCACGTCGTGCAGGGTCTGGGCGGGCTCGGCAAGACCGCGTTGTGCGTCGAGGCCCTCAAAGTCTACCGCCGGCAGGGCCGCGAGGTCCTCCACCTCTGGTGCGCCGAGGTGGAAGAGTCCGCGGATGCGGTGGAGGGGCTGGTCCGCCAGCTCGAGCAGGCCGCCGCGCCGCTGGCCGGCGAGGTGTGGGACGCCCTGCTCGCCGGCCTCGACCAGGTGGCCGCCGCCCATCCCGACCTGCAGCGTCCGGCCGGGCGCCTCGGGGTGCTCCTCGCCGCCCTCCTGGCCCGCGAGGGGCAGGGGCCGCTGGTGCTCTACCTGGACAACCTCGAGTCCCTGCTGACTGCGCCCGAGGCGGAGGACGCCTTCGGCGACTGGCGCGACCCCGAGTGCGCCGCCCTGTGGCGGGTGCTGCGAGAACGCGCCGCGGCCTCCGCGGGACGCCTCGCGCTGCTCGCTTCCTGCCGTTACCGCCACCGAGACTTCGCCGACGTGCTGCTGCCTTTGCGGCGGCTGCCGCCCGACGCCCTGTGGCGGCTCATGGGGTGGTTTCCCGGGCTGCGCCGCCTCTCCCGCTGGAGCCTCAAGCGGCTGGTGGAGGGGCTCGCGGGCCACCCCTGGCGCAGGTCCCGGCGCAAGGCGTGCAGCTCCCGGCGGCGTCCCACGAAGCCCTGGCGCAGGATGCGGGTGCGCGACCCCGGCGCCACCTCCTCCTCGAGGCGCTCGGGGGGAGCCTCCACGGTCTCGGTGTACCGCTTGGGGATAGGGAGCCCGAGGGGATAGTCGGGGCCGCGGTGGTAGAAGACGAGCTGGGCCCAGGCAAAGGGGGTTAGGCCACCGGAGGCTCCGGAGGCGTCGCGCAACACCTGGCGGGCGTCGGGCACGAGCGGCCGGGCCATCGCCTGCCGGGCGGCGCGCACCGCGTCGCGGGTACGCCGGCCGCGGGCGATCTCGCCGTAAAAGGCCGCCTCCGCCCAGGTGGACTGGGCGTCGTAAACCGGGCCGAAGTAGGCCACCACCTGAGCCACGCCGTCGCGGTGGAGCAGCGCGGCGGCGGAGGCGATGCCGGCCTGCTCGCCGGCGCCCAGGCTGGGGGCATCGCCCCCGTGACAGCAGGCGAGGTAGAAGAAACGCGGGAACCGCGCCGGTGCGGCGCGGCGCATATCCTTCAGCAACCGGTCGACCGGCACGCCGTCCTGGCCGCCGAAGGCGTCCTCGAACACCAGCTCGCCCGGCCCGCCGTGGCCGGAGAAGTGCACGCCGAGCGGCGGCGGGTTGGCACGCAGGCCCTCGACCAGGTCGTCCAGCTCCCCCATCTCGTTGACCTGCACCCCGACATGATCGTGCAGCGCCCGGGTGATGTAGTAGCTCTCGGCCTCGTAGTCGAGCCCGCTGCCCTCGGGCGCCGAAACGTTGATGAGCAGGCGCACCGGCTCCGCGGGCGGGGCGAGGACGGGTGTCCCTGGGGCGGGGACCGAGCGCGCCACGTCCAGGCGTCCTTCCTGCACGGCGTAACGACCTTCGAGCCGCAGCAGTTCCCAGGGGAGGGCCAGGATGAAGTCGTCCGCGCTCTCGATTACCAGCAGTGGCGGCGGGCCGTCCCCGTGGGCGGCCGCGGTGAGCGTCTCGGCCTCTTCGGGGGCGAGCACTCGCCCCAGCGCCTCGCCCAGCGCGAGAGCATGGGCCTGGACCGCCTGGCGCTCGCCGTCGTCCTCGATGGCGCGCCGGCTGAGCCGCCAGAAGCCCTCCAGGGCGGGGCCGAAGCCCGGTGTCGCGGCCCAGGGCACCGGTACCGTGCGGGAGGCGCCTCCGGCCTCCGACCGGCTCGCCGCGATCTCCCAAGCGGAGCGCGCTTCGTCGGCATAGCCGATGGAAAGGGTCAGGGTGGGCAAGGGCACCGCGCCCGGCACGTCCTGGGCCTTGAGGACCCCACCCTCCAGTTGGGCAATCAGCTCCGCCGTCAGCTCGGTGATGCCCGGAAACACGTAGACCCGGTTGTCGTCCCCGGTGATGATGACGTTGCCGTGCGCATCGTGCCCGATGTGCACCTGCCTCTCCCCGTTCATGCGCCCCCTCCTGCTCCCTGCTGCGCGCTTCGCGCGGCCGGAATTAGGGTCGGCTTTCCCGCCGACCACGGCACCCAGGTTGGAAGTTTAACCTGCCCCGGGCGGACGGTAGGCTTCCCGTCTTGGGTGGCGTTACCGAATCCAGCGGCCCTCCCGGAGGGGCGGCTAGGCTCCCGCCGTCGTCCACTCGCGAGTGGCCAGCAGACCGTCCTCGTGCAATACCAAGTTACCCCTGCGGTACCGGACCGCCGTCGGCCTTCCAGCCTCCTCCGGGGCTGCTGACCATGCCCGGCTTCCAAGAATGAACAGCGCGTGTCACAGACCCAAGAGGCGGAACCGATGTGGTCCTTCCAAGCCCGACACGTCATGGCCACCAGCGGCCCACATCCCCAACGGCGTGCGCGACCTCTACCAGTGCCTCTGTGCCGCCCATGCCGGCAATAACCGGTGCGCTTGGAACCAAGACTTGCAGCATTTCATAACGCGATCCGAGCATGGCAGCCGCCACCAGGCCACTCCAGCGGAAGTGCAGCATTTGGCGCGGCAGCTCCACAAACCCGGCAAAGCAGGACAGGGCCTTGGCTCGCAAATTCTGATCCCCGATGCCCCGCGCCACCCCTAAGGCTTGCCCGAGCAGCGGCTCGGGCAGGTGCGGCAACAGATCCGCCAGGACCCCGGCCCGCTCGGACTCACTCCCGATGCGCCGCATCGCCTCCAGGGTTTCGGCCAGAACCGAGGCGCGCAGCGACTCTGACAGGTACGGGCGCCAGTCGGCCGAGGGCCTCGGCACGCTCATACCCATCCCCGATAATGCCGCGCGCGCTCGCTGAAGAGCGGCTCCAGGCGCGCAACCTCGCGCGGCACGTCGACGTTGAGGGCGACCGGGACCGGGCGCTGGGTGGCGACGACGTAGACGCCCTGGGGCAGGCCGCGCGGCAGCGCGAGTACGTTCTCCCCGCTTTCGGCGGGCAGCTCGTCGAGCGCGTCCACCGCCAGGACGATGGGCTCGTCCGCGCGCTTGGCGTCGCGTTTCGCCGCAGCCTGCTGGAGCGGCCGGCTCAGGTAATTCGGCTGGCCGGCGTGCTGCGGAAGCGCCGCCACCTCGGACTCGAGCAGCCACGCCCGCAGGAGCTGGGCGGCGAGGCTGCGGCGGGCGGTGGCCGGGTCGTGGCCGCCGGGGAGCTCCGGGAAGTGGTGCACGTAGGCGCGCTCGCGCACCAGGTGCGCCAGGTAGGCGGTCTTTCCCAGCCCGGCGGGCGCCTCGATGACGAAGTAGCCGCGGTCATGGGTGCGCAGAAAGGCATCCAGGCGCTCCGTGAGCCAGCCCCGCCCGGCGAAGCGCTCCAGGTGCACGCGCTCGAACACCTGGGCCGGCGAAAGATAAGCGTCGAGCAAGGGCTGGTCCGGGCCGACGAACACCTGCTCCGCGCTGATCAGCAAACTGTTGACGACGTTGCCGCCGACCTGGATGCGCCGGTCGTGGATGATGCTGTGGTCGCCCTGGACGATGTTGCCGAGGTTGTCCCCGTGCACGTCGGCCCGTCGGTCAGGGCTTTGCGGTTTGCGGAACATCGGCTCGGCGCTATTCCTTGGCCTGGTCCCGGCGCCCGTCGCGGGACACGCGCACGCCGTCGCCGCTGATCAGCGTGCTGCCAGTGACGTCGCCCCCGACCTGGATGCGACGGTCGTGGATGATGCTGTGATCGTCCTGGACGTTGTCGCCCTCCACGTGGACGTGGCGGCTCTGTCGGGGCTCGCGACGGCGCCGGAGCCAACTCCTTCCGAGCCAGCCCAGACCGCCCAGCAGGAGGGCGGTGCCGATACCCGAGAACAGTGCCTCCCAGTGGGCGCCGACCCAGCGGCGCAGCGATGCCCATGCCCCCTGCCCGTCAGGAGTGGATGCGCTCGGCCCGGTCGGGTTCTCTCGCACTGCGATCGCGGTGGACGAGGCTCCCGCGCCGATGGTCTGGACTGGCGTACCGATCAATACCTCCCGCTGCGGACCGCTTGTCGCGCAGCGCTTGCCCGCTTCCGCCGCCGATGTCTCCTTCAGCTTGAACACGAAATCTCCGCGGGACAGCTCGTAATCCTTGATGGTGCCGAACTGCGGCGTCTGAGCTTCATGCTCAGACACGGTATTGCGGAGGTAGAGCCCGAGTCTCCATACCGGTGACGTAACCGTCGCAGTCCAGGTCCCCCTTTCCGAAGCGCAGCGCGTCCACGAAGGCCGGCGCGAAGACGCTGCGCGCCGGCACGGTCTCATTGGCGCTGCCGGCGGTGATGAATTCCCGCACCGGCTCGGCCGTGATACGCGCGATGTGCGGGGGCTGCTTCGGCAGCTCACGCGCCTGGAAGACCATCCCGGAGAAACAGCTATCGAACAGGAACAGGTCGTGCTTGGCCTCGATCTCCCGCGCCCAGAGCAGCACCTGCTCCATACTCACGGCCTTTGCCTTGAAGCCGTTGGGGTCCGCGTCGGGGCTGGGCGCGTCCACGGGGACGATATAGCCCATCTCGATCCCGTCCTCGCGCTTCAGCGTGTAGCCATGACCGGCGAAGAAGAACACCAGCCGGTTGTCGTACACCCGCCCGTAGCGGTCGATGAAGTCCACGAAGGCCGCGCGGAGCTGCTGCGCGCTGGCGTCGAGGAGCTTGACGACCTGGAAGCCCTGCCCCTTCAGGGTCGCTTCGACCTGGTCCAGCTCACCCGGCACGCTCTCCAGGTCCGGCCAGCCCCCCCTGTAGTCGCTCTCGCCGACGAGCAGCGCGTGACTCTCCCGGTAGAGGCCGACCTGTTGCCCGCTCGGGTCCGTCACCACGACCACGCCGCGCTGGAGGTCATCGGCGCCCGGCAGGGCACCGAACCAGAGGACGGCGAGCACGGCGAGGATGCTCCCTCCCTTGCGAGCGCGTGCTCTCCGGTTATTCATGACTCCCCCCGGCATCGGCCGGCTGCCAATGCGCGAGCCTGGACCGCTGTTCCAGCCAGATATCGGCCTCGCTCGCCCAATCGAAGGCGCGGGTCGGTCGGGGCGATGCGGGAACGACGGCCGCCCGACCACCAGTCCTGGCTTGCGTCGCGGACGCAGAGGTGACGATGCTTAGCCTCTTCCGCTGAGGTGCTCGCGAAGGCTCGCGAACCTGTCCACCCGCCCAAGACCCGATCCTCGTCCTGCGGAGCGGAGTGGTCAAGACTGACAGCGCTCATAAGCGACCCGCCGGGGGGTCCGTTTGGCGCGCGCGGTTTATCGGTGCGACCGAGCAGCCTCGGACCGACCACGGACCGTCGGGCTTCGGGGCTCCGTGCACCCTCAAGGAGTGGGTGTTAGACTCGCCGGTGATGGGAACCCAGTTCCAAAGGCGCTCGGCCGAAAGGGCGACACTCAAGGGGAGGAAGGGCGTGCAAGAATTCCTGAACTCGAAGTCGATGCTCACTCCCGGAGCCGCTGGCGCGACCACGACGCTCATCACGGGCACGCTGGTCAGCCAGTTCGGGCTGCCCGGCAACTGGACCGGGCTCGCGACCAGTTTCCTCATCGGGCTCATCGTCTGGGCGGACAAGAGCCTGCCCGTTGTCCAGCGCCTCTTCGTTTATGTGGTCAGCTCCATGGTCATCTTCTCGGTCGCGATCGGGCTCAACGAGGCGGGCCGGGCGGCGACCCAGCCGAAGCAGCCGCCGGGGTATCAGACGAGGGAGGTCCCGAGGGAAGCCCCTCCCCAGAAGGAGGCGAAGCCGTTCTTCCAGAGCTGGTTCCAGCGCCAAGGTGAGACTCGCTAGGAAAGTTCTGCCGAGGGTTGCCGGGTGACGGCATGACCAAGCTCCCCTGTTGGGCGGCCCGCACGTCGGCATCCCTGCTATTCATGCTGCTGCTCTCGGTTGGCGGGTTCGCGTGCCACGGCCCCCCGTCCGGGGACGAGGACATCTCACTCGCGAACTGCCCCCTCGGACCGGCGGTGGAAACCGCTGGGCACCAACGTCTCGCCCTCATCGTCGGCGTGGGGGATTATCGGAGCGAGCGGGTACCGGACCTCGCCGGGCCGCCCAACGACGCGCGGCGCATCTACGAGCTGCTCACCGGAAAGGGTGGCTACGGCTTTCCGAAGCAGAACGTCTGCTTGCTGCTCGACGCCGAGGCGACCACCCGGCGTTTCCGGAAGGTGTTCGAGAAGGCGCTGGTGGACCGGGCGCAACCAGACGACGTGGCGGTGTTCTACTTCGCGGGGCATGGCTCGCAGACACGCGACAGAAACGGGGACGAGCCGGACGAGTGGGACGAGACCTTCCTGTTCCACGACGCGCGCACTCCGGGCGTCCATGACCTGGTGGACGACGAGCTGAACCGGATGCTCGCGCACCTGCACCACAAGACCCATCACATCGCGGTCATCCTCGACTCCTGCAACTCGGGCACGGCGACGCGGGCCCCGGAGGCAGGCACCTTCGTCGCCCGCTATCAGCCGCCGGAAGAGGAGACTCGGGAGGCCGCGGCGCAGGCGCCAGCGGGGGGAGACGGTCGTGCAGGCTGGCTCCCGGAGGCGATGCCCGGGCTGGTGGCGTTCACTGCCGCCAGCGACGGGACGCCCGCACTGGAGAATGCCGGTCGCGGGATCTTCACCGACGCGCTGCTCCGCGTACTGTCCGGCGCGGGCGACAAGCCCATGACTTACGCGCAGGCCGCGCGCCAGACGGCGCCCCTGGTGGCTGCCAACAGCTACCAGATTCCCTACTTCCAGGGCGATCTGACGGCAGTGGTGTTCGGCAACGAGACGCGGGCCCGGCCGGCGGCGTGGGAGGTCATCCGGGTCGGGCCGCCGCTGGAGCTGGGCGGGCCTCCGACGCCCGGTATCGGCAAAGGCGCCGAGCTGCGGATTTACGACGGGGCCGTGACTGGGGCGGACACCCGGGACCCCGCCAAGGCGAAGGCCACCGTCGTGGTCACCGAACGGCCGCCCGGACTGAACGCCGAGGCCCAGGTGTCGGCGGCGAGGCCGGATGCGCCGGCCATCGTCCCTGGAGACCTCGGGGTCCTGGTGCGCCCGGCCGACGAGGTCCTCAAGCTGGTGGTCCGCCTGCGCCCGGCCGGCGAGCCGGGCGGGATCGCTACCGAGCGGGCTGCGCACCTGCGGGCCAAGGTTGCTGCGGACCCGGAGGCCGACATGCTGGTGACCCTCACCGAAGGCCCGGGCGACTTCGAGCTGAGCGTGGACTCGGACGGGCGCCTGGTGCTGCGCGGCCCGGAGAACGCGGTCCGCGATGTCTACGCCGGCGACGACGCGGTACCGACCAACCTGTGGCAGCACGCGCGGCGGCGGGCGCTGCTGCAGCTCCGCGGGGAAGGCGGCTCGGCATACACCGACGACCAGACGCTGCTGGTCCGGCTGGTGCCGGCGCGCCGGCAGAATTCCTGCGCCCGTGGAATCTGGGACCCCGCGAAGCCAAACAGCGAGCAGGTCATCCCTCTGTGCCATGCCTGGAACGTCGAGGTGGAGCTGTCGCGCGCGTCGCCCACTCCGCTGCTGGTGGGCGGCGTGGTGCTGTCCACGGACGGGAGCCTGTTCGGGTTTCCCTTCGACGGCCGAAAAGTCCTGTTGAAGCCGGGCGAGAAGACCGTGTTCGAAGCGGAGCAGGAAACCTTCATGGCAACACTCCCCCTGGAGGTGCAGGACCGGGTCATGATGTTCGGCACGCGCGAGACCAATCCGGTCGCCTGGCACCTGCTCACGGAGACCGCCAGGACCCGCGACCTCGGGCCCCCGAAGGTCGGGCTCTACGGGGCGCTCGACCGTTATCTGCGCGGGAGCCGCGGAGTCGGCCGGGCGGAACAGGTCGTGGAGGACAGTACCTGGACGCTCAGCACGGTCACCATGCGGGTGTCGGCCAACGCACGCTTCCTTCCCTCCGAGGAGGCGCCGGGCCAGCCCATCCGGAGCCGTGAATATACCATCCCGAGCTTCGACATCCGACCGTACTTGCCCGACGATCAGACGACCGCCCTGTACAAGGTGCTGCGCGAGGCGGACTGGCTCGCCCACGCCTCGGTGCGCGACGGCTTCAGCTACAAGCAGCACCCCTGGACGCAGCCCACCGACGAGCAGAACCTCCGCCTCGGCATCGACTGCTCCCGGGCCATCTGGTTCGCCTTCACGCGGGCCGGGCTGCCGTACAACAAGACGGACAGCTACCTGAGCACCGCCCAGATGGTCTCGGCGCAAAGCCCCATGGCCGATGGCTTCCAGGGTTGCTCCGACGATCCCAACCTGCGCCTCGGGGACATCCTCGTTTACCGGGATGACCGCCGCGGCGACGGCCATGTGGTGATGGTCATCGACCCGGTCAAGCGCATCGCCTGGGGTTCCCACGGCTGGGACGGCAATGCCAAGGAGACTCAAAGTAGAGCCCGACACCGGCGTGGAGTACCAGCTCATCAAATACAAGCAGGACTGGGAACGCTGGGACCGGCCGAACATGAAGCGCAAGGCCTGCTGGCGTTATCGGACGTTCGTCGACGAGCGGGCGACCGCTCGCGGCGAGCCGGGCCTAAGGGCGCTGGGCGGCATGTGCGAGCCCGCGAAGGGCTGCGGGCGGATGGAGTGAGCCGAAGTTTCTTTCCGGCTCATTGACAGGCCGTCCCGCGGATTCGTCTTTTCGGCCGGGCCGCCGGGACCCCCAATCGCACGGGGTCCCGCTCCGCGCGCCTTCAGCGCAAACGGCAGGACGCGATTCACAGCCAGTTCCCCATCAGGATGAACGGCGCCCAGTAATAGGGGTGGGCATAGGGCTTCGCCGGGTCGGACAGGTAGGGCGGCGCCTGCGCGCTCGACGGGCTGCAGGTGCCGACCCGCAGCACTTGCCCGCGGGCGCCTGTCGCCTCCCTGTCCGAGGACGGCACCCTCACCTCCCCCTGCAGCAGCTCGATCTGGGCGCGGCGCAGGGCTTCGGCCTTGTTCAGCCGCTCACCCTCGCGCAGCGCGTACATGCGCTGCATCAATGCCGCGGTGGTCTGGTCCGCCACCGGCCAGAGCGTCGCGAGCACCCCCTTGGTGCCCTTCTTCTCCGCAGTGACTGCCAGTCCCTCGACCTCCCGGCCCTGTCCACTGCCGACCGCTGTCTCGCAGGCGGACAGCGTCAGCAGATCCACATTCTGGAAGTCGTAGCGGCCGATGCGGATCTGCGCTAGGGTCAAGGCGCCGCCGTCGCCCAGCAGCAGGAAGGAATCCGCCTCGGTCGGGCCGATCCGGAAGTGGCTCGCGATGTGCACCACGGGGTAGCGGGGGGAAAGGGCGCGGCGCAGCTCCTGCTGGGTGAAATCCTGGTCGAGATGGATCGCGCCATCGAGCACACCGCCCGAGCGCCCCTGCTCCTTGACGATGCCCTCCAGCTCCGCTCTCGCGCCGGGAAGCGCTGGAAAGTCCCGCAGGGCCTGGGTGACGCCGAAACCGGCGACCTTCCAGGCAGCCTTGGGCGAATCCTTGAGCCGGTCGGCCGCGGGCTCGATGTAGACGGCCACGGCGTAGCGCTCGGCCAAATACTGGCGGCCGTCGTAAAGGGCGGCGAGCGGCACATAGCGCAGTACGCCATCCAACGAAACCATGAGGGTCTTAGCGTGGGCCTGTTTCAGGTCTTCGGCGACCGGAGCAATCAACAGGTCGTACAGCGCCTTTGCAAGCGGGCGCGGATCGAGGCTGGGGCTGCGCAGGGCCTCCAGGAGCCGACAGGTGAGAGGGTTGATCTCTCCCTCACCGGCCGGAAGCCTGTAAGGCTTCTGCACGTCCGCCGTGGTAAGCAGAATGCGCAGCCCGTCTGGGAGTAGGATGTACTGCAAGAGCACCGTGCCGGGGCCCAGGTCGCCGACCATGCCCATGCGCCCGGTGTCGAACTGGCGCTGCGCCAGTTCTTCGCCGCGCGCCTTGTCGAGCCGCTCGAAGGCGGCCTTCAGCTCGTCCAGCATGGCGTTGAAGGCCTGGCTGGCGACATCGAGATCCTCATCGAGCTTCGCAGAATCCTTTCGATCCTGGGCGCTGAGTGCGGCGTCGCCCTTGTTCATGAGCCGTCGCCGCTTCTCACCGAAGCTCACGAGCTGGCGGGCAATCGCTTGGTAGCGCTCGTTCCAGGGTTGCTCAGGGGCATCGTAGCCCACGCGGGTCTTGCGGGCATCCGCGCCCCGGCGCACGAAGTCGAAGTACTCCTCCTCCTTCAACATCCCCATTACCTGCTGCGCCTCCAACAGCCGGCCCTGCTCAATCAACAGGTCGATCAGGCGGCGGTACACTCCCATCTTGTCTTCGAGAAAGGAACGCTGCAGCGCTGGGTCCATTTCCGCGATGTTGCTCCGCACCGACTGGATGGTGTTCACCGCCTGTTTTCCGAAGAAGATGGCGAGCAGTGGCTTGGACAACGCGGCATAGGCTTGACTGAGGCCGTCCATGGCGCGCCACAGCACTTCGGGCCGCCCAATCTCGGTCTCGAATAGCAAGGCACGCTGGAACTGCTCGACGGCCTGGTCGTAGCGCCCAGTGTCGAGATACACGAGCCCCAGGTCGTAATGGGAGGCGCTCTCGCCGGGGCGGTCGCCGATGGCCTCCTTGATGCGGAGCGATCGGGAAAGGTACTCGATGGCCTTCCCGGTGTCCCCCTGTTTCCGATAGAGTTCGCCGATGTTGTTGAGCCCGCGCGCTTCTCCGGCGCGGTCGGGGAGGGTTCGCTTCGCATCCACAGACCGTTGGTAGTAATCGAGCGCCTTCCGATAGTCGCCGAGCGCTCGGTGGATGGCGCCGATATTGTTCAGATTGTTCGCCTCCCGGTGCCGGTCACCGATCTTCCGCGCTATCGCGAGCGAGCGCTCGCAGTAGTCGAGCGCCCGGCGGAAATCTCCCAGATCTTGGTAGAGCAGGCAGATGTTCCCGAGGACTCGGCCCTCTCCGCCCAGATCGCCGATGGATTGCTTGAGGGCCAGCGACTGCTCGTAATGCTGAAGAGCCTGGCTGTACTCTGCGCGGAGCCGGTACAGGCCCCCCAGGTCGTTCAGGGTCTTCGCCTCGCCGGCCCGATCTCCGGCGGAACGGGCGAGCTTCAGCGAGTCCTGGTAGTCGGCGAGGGCTTGATCGAGGTGGCCGAGGGCCTGGTCGACGGCGCCGAGGTTGCGCAGCCCCTCGCTTTCCACCGCAGGGTCACCGATGCCGCGGCCGATGGCCCGCCCATCGTGAATCACCTCCAGCGCCTGCGGGTACTGCCCAATGCGCCGGTAGATCAGCCCGAGGTGGACCAGCGCACTCGCCTCCAGAGGCCGATCCCCGAGGACACGGGCGATGTTCAGCCCCTCCCGGGCGCGCGACAGGGCCTGGCTATAGCGGCCGGAGCCCTCTTCCGCGCGCGAGAGGTCGATGAGAACTTTCGCTTCGGCTGCCTCGCGCCTGTTCCCGCGCGCGAGGTCGAGACCCTTCCGGGAGAGGGATTCCGCCGCCTGGAAGTCCCCCCGTCGCAGGGCCTCTTCGGCCTGTGCCTGCATCTGCCCCAGTTGGCTGTCGACGGAACGGACCGAAGTCGCGGCACAGCCCGTCAAGATAGCGAGCAGGAACCCCCACCGGGCCAGGGTCAAAAGACGGCAGAACGTCGGGCGCAAAGCGGTGGGCGCCAGTCCCGGCGATGGCTCCTGTCCGGCCCGCTCTTCCAACGGTCGGGCCATCATGGTCGACGCGGTCGGCACCGGACGGCCGCGCTTGACAGTCGGGAAAAGCATACCTATAGCTTAGGCCATCGGACCGCGTGGGCACGCCGGGGACACAGCCGGGCACAAACCGCTCGAGGACTTGCAGGTTCACCAGGCGCGCGCATCGCCGAGGGCTGTCCTGGGCACGCAAAAAGCGCGCGCAATGGAGACGCGTCCATGATGATTGCAAATACCCTCACAGCCGCTCTCCAACTGACATTCCTATCTTTGGTCCTGAGCGCGTGCGGCCCCATCCCACAGGACGGGATACCCGGGGGCGGCACCGGCCCCACAGACGGCGGCTTGGTGGAGCTGGACGAGAACACCGATCCGCGCTTGGTTCACTCCGGGGCCATGGGAATCATCGGCACGCTACGCACCGACGGCGAGAACGTGTTCCTGAACGGAGAACGGGTTACCGGCCCGGCTCGGGTTCCCAACAACGCGCACCTGCGCACCGGGACGAGAAGCGGAGCCCGCGTGGACTTTAGGGGCGACGGGTACGGGTGCCGCATTGGCGTCGTCGACCTCCACATGGGCAATCTGTACGGCGAGACCGTCGGCTGTCAGCACCAGGTGGAGACACCCCAGGGGGCGGGCCGTTCCGGCCTGGAAAGGACCGTCTACAGCGTGCGGATGCTCGGGCAGCGGACGGAGCTGACCGTTTTCACAGGCAGCGCAGAGGCATGGATCTGGCGCGACCCGCAGCATCGGGTTCCGGTGCGTGCGTACCAGGAGGTCATCCTGAGTGCGACCGGCATCATCGGCCCGCGGCCGGTCTCTGGTCTGGAGGCCCGACAGCGGATCGCCTGGCGAAGCCGTTTCGACTTTTCCGGGGCCTCCCGGAAGCAGGGCTACTGCGAGCGATACGCGCGGACCGCGGTGGAGCAGAACCAGCAGAACCTCGAACGCAGGTGCGGGTTCACCGGCATCCGCTGGCAATCCGACTTGCGTCGCCACTTCGAATGGTGCATGGCAGGTGACAACGCTCGCGTCGCTCCTAGAGAGACCGAGGCGCGGGAGCGACAGCTCAGCCAGTGCGGCCGTGGAGCGGGCGCAGACCAGCGGGGGGAGGCGTTCTGCCGTCGCTACGCACAGACTGCCGCCGAGGAGAACCAGCAGAACCTCGAACACAGGTGCGGGTTCACCGGCATCCGCTGGCAATCCAACTTCTCGAACCACTTCGAGTGGTGCATGAGCGGCAACAACTGGCGTCTCTATGCCGGCAGAGAACAAGAAGCGCGCGCGGCAGAGCTGAAGGGGTGCCGAGCCGAGTCCAGGCATTCGGTTCAGGCCACCGCGCGATAGGTTACGGCCCCCTGAACCCGCACCCGAACCGCCCCCGGAAATTCGTTGAGGGCGCTGCGCTTCGGTCGGCGAGGGACGAGATCTGGGGAGGTCTGCGGTCCTGCTCAGACTCCACCTTCACCCTTGCGGATGTCGACGGGAGACAGTTCCTCACCCGCGGGGGGCACCGCGCGGGGCCTGCCGATTCCTTCGAAAAACAGGTCGATCTCCCGTTCGCGGCGGGTCTTCAAGCCGGGCCATTCCTTCCCCCCCGCCTTCACCCAGCGGAGAAGCTGGAAGGGCACACGGTCATACTGCTTGCCGTTAACCGCTTTCAGAAGGGTGGACGTCCGAAAGTTCCCGCTGCCCACGTTGTAGACGAAGTCGCACAGGGCCGCGTACTGCCCGTCCGTAAGCTCCGGGGCCACAGCCGTCATAACGGTCACCTGCGCCCGTGCCATGTCGGTGACGAGCAGTTCGCTTCCCCTCGGCTCCGTGACGCCGTTCAGGAACTCTTCGGGCTCGGAGCCGTCGCAGGGCCGGCGCTTCACCAGATGACCGTATGCGATGCTGCAGTATCGTGCGGCGTCATCGTAAAGTCGGTCCCGGAAACCCTCGGAGACCTTGGTTAGCCGCAGCCCTTGGTCGTAGATCGGGCGCGGGGAGACACCCGGAGGGAGCACGGCCCGCTCCGGGGGCTCGAGGAAAATCCCCGGGGTGAGGGTATCCGCGCTTGGATAGGTGCTCTTGCCGCAGCCTCCGCCCACACCGGCTACCGACAGAATCAGAAGGAATCCCAAAACGGCACGTAGCTGTCCCATTGTCCGTCCCCCGCTTTTCTGAGTGAGAGCTTTGTAACTCTACTGTGCGTCCCGTGAACTTCGTTGCACGGCATTCGTGGCGCACCTCCCTGTAGGCCACCCCTTCGGGGCGTCCTGCGGACGTGCCGAATGACTGTCCTACCGTTCGGTCACGAGTTTCGGGAAACGCGATTCGGTCCCAGGGCCATCGCCAGGAGGACTTTCCCGCTGTTACCCAACACGGTCCCAAAGAGGTTAGGGAATCTCCGAATGAATCGAGTTCAGTCCGGTCCGGTCCCACAGAAATGGTTCAATGTGAAACAATAGCGATCTCCGCCGCCGATGTCACCGTATGCGGGGCGTTTTCGGCCCTGGCAGCCCGTTTCCGGGCTCATTGAGCGGATTGCGCCCGTCAGCTCATCAAAGTTCGTCGGGCCAGGTACGGGTTGGTCAGCCCGATCAGGGCGAACACTTGCGCCGCGTTCTTCAGCAGCCCGTAACGCGTCTTGGGGTAGCCGAACTGCCGCTTCATCACCCGAAACAGGAACTCTACCCGACTGCGGATCGGCGCGAGGCGGCGGTTCGTGCGGCGATTCGCTGCCGTCAACTGGTGTGTGCTCGTGGCCTTCAGTGCCACTCCCCAGAATACGCCCGCGGCGCGTGCCCCGCGTGGCCCTTGTCACCAAACACCGCCCGGTCGTCTTCGCGGATGAGGTTGGCAACTCGCTGATGTCCGGGACATGGGCCGCAGTGGCCGAGACGGTATGCGCCAGCCCGCTGTTAACCTCCGCCCCCACATGCACCTTCATGCCGAAGTACCACTGGTTGCCCTTGTTGGTCTGACGCATCTCGGGGTAACGCTGTTTGGTCGCAGTCCTGGTGGAGGACGGAGCTGGATCAACGCGGCATCCACCATGGTGCCACCCTTGAGCAACAGGCCGTTCTCGGTCAGCACGTCGTTGATCACGTTCGTAAGCCTGGCGCTCAACGGGTGGCGCTCCAGCAGGCGGCGAAAATTGAGGATCGTCGTCTCGTCGGGCAGGGCATCGTCCACCAATTCCAGCGCCGGCAAACCGGCGCATCGACTCGATCTCGTAAAGGGCGTCTTCCATGCCGGGCCCGACAGCCCGAACCAGTGCTGCATGAAGTCAACACTCCTGTTCCCGTAAGACTATGGGTGGCTCCGACTTCCGTACGCCTCCGTCCGTGTCCTCGCTTCTTACACTCGTTCACGGATGCCCGCTCCCTGCGAACCGTCGCACGCCCGATCCAGGGGGTGCTCAGAGCTTGGTGAGTGAATCTGCTACACGTCCCGCTAGCGGACGTGCCGAAAAGGACCCCGTGTCCCGAGCGTGATCGGCTAGAACGGGAACATGCTGCCCATGCGTCCCATGGTCGATCCGATGGACCGGGACATCAGTCCCATCGAGAGGTTCATCTGATGCATCTCGCCAACCATGGGCGGCGCCGAGCGCCGCGGGCGGTGCCAGGGACCGTTGAGGCTCGTGCACGAAGCGGCCGGCGCCCTCAGTCTCCGTGAGCGACACGGGGGTGCCCCGTCCGAGCTCATAGAGCCGCGGCTCGCCCAGCCAGTCAGTGATCGTGGCTTGGGAGAGTTTAGCCGCGCAGTCCTCGTCGCCTTTGGAGAGCCATTTGGCGAACCTGCCATTCCGCGATGCGCAAGCGTCGTACAGCGCGAGCTGCGTCGCAAGGAAACCGGCGGTCTGGTACATGTCGCGAAACGGCGGCACGTCGCCTTGCAGCTTCTGGTCGAGCGCGAGGTCGAAGCTCGAAGCGACCAGGAGGTTGCGGGTCCAGTCGAAGGTGCGCGGGTGAAACAACCGCGCGTCGAGGTCGGTAGTGAAAAACAGGGTGTTGGGCAGCGTCGGCCGCAGCGCCTGCAGCACCAGCAGCTTGTCGTACACGTCGCTGCCGAACACGCCGATCGCGGCAACCCGGCGGCGATCGCGGACGGCTTCGTCCAAAATGCGCGTGGCGAGCCGGCGCAGGTAGTCGCGCTGGTCGCGGCCCTCGGGCCACTCGATCGATTTCGCCTGCGCATCCTTGCCGGACCCGTACGATCGCTCGGCGCCGTCGTCCTGCGTGGACTTCTTTCCGACCGTCACGCCGTCCAGCCCCCGAAGGTAGCTGTAACGGACGAAGTTGAGCTTGCATGGCTTGTCTCTCAATGCGGCCCGCTTGATTTTGGTCTCGAACGCCTTCGTGAGTTCTTCCGCGAGCGAGCGGGCGTACAGCGAATCCCATTCGCCGATTACCGCGACGGTGTCGTGGCAGACGTTGACCCCGCGGTTAGCAAGCTCATCGCTCAACGTGTTGATCGCTCGATCGTCGGTGAGAACCGTGCGCACCATCGAAAGTTGCGCGGGCGGGATCACGTCGGCTGCGGTCGCGAAGGGCGAGAGGAATTGCGCCTGCGTGAGCTGGGTGTAGCCGCAGCCCAGCTTCGACTGCGTGTCGACGGGTGAGCGCTGCAGCTCCTCGCCCGCGCTTGCGAGCATGTCCGTGTTCGAGGGCCCGATGATGCGCAGGGGGTAGTGATCCCCGCGCTCCGGCGCAGTGCCGCCGCCGGAGCACTCGGGCAAAAAAGACGTTGGTAACGAGGCTGGCGAGCTTCGCAATCCAGCGGCCGCTCAGCACGGTCTCGTCGAGCCAGAGCACCACGACGTTGTCGGCGTCGGCGCTCCCGTCGCGCGCGGAGAAGCGCTCGAAGGGGACGCGCAATGCCTGCCGCTCCTCAGGAAAGCATGTGCATCGCCGGCGCTCGGACCTCGGTGCGGAAGTAGCCGATTTGCTCGGAGTTCGCCGGCAGATAGCCCGCCGCGTTCAGCCCGGCGATCACGGCGTAGCGGAGTCGACGGTGCCACTCGTTGGCACCGACAAACGAATAACCCTGGACCATGACGCCGAGAAGCACCGTGCGCCTGTGCGCGGCGACCGCCAGGTCAGTTTCCGGATCGACGAAGTGGCTTGCGAGTCGTTCGCGGAAGTAGCATGCGCTGTGGCGGTCCGGCAGGGCGTTCTGGCTGGCCGCCGGATGCGCCTCGTTGCACTGCCCGGGATCGGGCGACTGCGTTACGGGGGTCTTCGCGCCTTTACTCTTGTTCTCCTCGTAGCTGCGCACCACGGCAAACGGGTCTTCCCACAGACGGGCGTCGATGTCTTGATCCTTGGCGAGTTCGTAGCGAAAGCCCTCCGGCTCGGATGGCCGGAGCAACTGGAACAGCGCAGGCGTGAAAACCGTCGTCCCAACTAGGAGGGCGACAATCATCAAACCCGCGAGGGGTACGCTCCCTCCCCGGGGCGCGTCGGAGGCCATCAGGACACCCTCGATTCTACCGTACGCTCCGCCGCCCGCCTCGAACGGCGACCATTACGGAGGCGCGAGGCTGCGAAAAATTGTCGCGCCTGGTTCGGCGTCAAGCAATCACCCGATCGGCATAATAGACTTGAATTCGATCGCACCGGCACGTTTGTGCGAAGGTCGTGGAGACTTCCGCGGGTCTCGGGCTGCTGTGAGAACTGCCCGCGGACTGCGTTGGACAGCTATTTCTGACATTGTGGGCCTCCCTTCGTCACGACGTGTAAACCCATAGCCTTGGACACGATAGTGGCTGTCTGCGCGGCGCGGCAACTCGGGGAAACCCGCTGAGTAACCAGGGAATCCCCTTAGGAAAATTGCGGAGGGAACAGTCCACTCTCCCGGCCATTCACCGCGCTCTACTCGGGAGAGTCCGGCGATCACCTGCCCAGCCTGCTGCTCAACACCACGGTGGTTGGATCGGGCCGCCGGGCGGTGATCTCGAATACCGCACTAGCCAACCAAGGGAGACCGCCCCGGCTTTGCCGGGGCGGGCAGTAGGAGTTTGACATTTTAGGGAGTCCATCGAAAGCACACGAAACGGAGAACCGCGATGGACGAGTATGAGAACTCCAGAAAACGCTGGCGGTCGGCCCAGCCAAAGGGAATCGGGAAGAATCGCTGCATCAGGTCGGGGAAGAGCAGGCCAGCCACCACGGGTGAGAGGAAGTCCTCTCAGAGGCCCCGTCGAATCACCCCCAGTGTTTCGCGGTCGCCCTTGGCGTCGAGCTGATCGCGCTTGAGGGCCGTGTAGACAGCGGCGCCCACGCTGCCGCCCGAGCCCCCGCTGATGGCGAACGGGTCCTGGCTGAAACCGTCGATGGACTCCAATGTGGCCAGGGTCGCGGCAGTCCAGTAGGCTGCACGGATGCCCCCGCCGACAGCGGCCGCCAGGATCACCGGCCGCTTGTCCGTTACGAGCATTGGGGGAGGATTGAGTCTGCTCCAGCGGTCGAATCGCTTCGCCGCGCCAAGCCGCTCCAGTGCCGGGACCTCGGGTGCGGTGCGGACCCAGTGATCGTCGTTGGTGAGTCCGAAGATCACGGCCAGGATCAGGACCAGTGCGGTGGCACCTGGCTGGCCCTTGGACAGCGGCCAGTAGGTGAGCACCAGGCTGCCGAAGAGCGCGATCCCGGCGAATGCCAGGACGACGATTGCAGGCGCGCCCAGTGCACCTGGCGCGCCCACCGGCCAGAGCAAGAATGCGGCGACCAGCACCAGGGTCACGACGGACGAGATGTAGACAAGTCCTGACCCTGGTCGTTGACCACGCAGGGAGTTAAGGGGTCAGGGAGTTAAGGGGTCAGGAGTTAAGGGTCGAGTTAAGGGGTCAGACACCATTGAAGTTACCAAAGGCACGGCTTGGCCTCCGGGTGCCGCGCATAGCATGTGTTGCTCGTCGCCGTTTTTCGGGGACCTCCCTTCGCTCCTCCGGGGACCTCCTCCGGGTGTGCAGGAGTATCCGATGTCGGATGATGTTACGGTGCTCGATCGAGCACAAGATATAGTTGTTGATGGAACACAGGACGCACTATACTGTGGTCACGTAAACTGACGACCAAGAGGTGCGCATCATGGCCAAGTGCGCGAAGCCCCACGGTGGGGGGGAACAGTTGGATGAGGGGACGATAGCCGCGATCCTTATCTTTCCCCGGCCGTGGCCCCCCGCGCGCCCGTGGGAGTTGATTTCTAGGGTCGTACATGACACACGGGTCTCGTTGCGCGCTGATATAGCCGGCCGCATCGGGCTGCACGTGGGAAAAGACAGAACCCATACTTTCCAGCCCATTCGGGTAAATGGCTCCGGAAGAGCGGTACTCATCGCCACGTGGTCGCCACACTCTGCATCGCTCCACATCAACCGGGCGGAACTCCAGCTTGCTGAGGTGGCCAACGGAGAGTTCTACGTACTCTCCGACAACGACGCTCCCCCAGAACCCTATCCGATGTCATATGGACGGATTGATACGAATGTAGCCTCAACCGACAGCGAGTATCTGTTTCTTGCGACACTCGCTGACGTGCGTGATAGGCTTCAAGAAGGCGCTGCCTACAGCTTGATCAGGGCTGCCGGACTGCTCCGCCAGTTATTCCTCGATGATGCTCCTCTCGTTGACGAAGTAAACCGGAAGTACAGGACGTGCATGACGTTCACGACCATGGACTACAGGTCAGGCCCGCCCCGAGCGGGGGCGGAACATTTGGAGGCGTTCTGGCAGAACCTGGACCCTTCCTATTTTCCACGTGCCCCAACCGTCAAGGTCGACCGTAGGGAATTCCTGCGGGCCCCGGTACTCCATGCTGGACCCATCCACGCGACAGTTCGCGATTTGATAAGAGCCTGTGCCAACGCCAAAGGGGGAGTCCACCTCGGGAAGGCCCGGACGTTGGAGGAGAAACTCTTGCTCGATTGGGACCATGCTATGCGAGTTGGGGGCGAACAACCGAGTCTTGCAGCGATTGCAGGAGTATGTCGCGTTTGCCTTGAATCACTCCGGCCATTGGTAGAAGCCATTCACTCCGGTTCGGCGAACGCCGAATTGACTGACGGGAACCGGAGGTCAGGTCTGGCAACATAAGCATGCCGGGAGCCGCCATCAGGGCATGTCGGGGTAAGCGGGCAGGGTCGTCAGGCGGAAATCCTCCACGGGTCCGCCTACGGTGAAGTGGTAGAGGTCCTGGTAGGCGCGCCCCGACAGCCCCACGACGTCGTGGACCGGATCGTCGAAGAAGCAGCCGATGCCCGTTCCCCGCAAGCCCGCGGCCTCGGCTTCGAGGTACAGCACCTGGCCGATGGTGCCGGCCTCCCAGAACAGGCGCGGGTAAAACCAGGCTCCGGCCGCGCGCAGGGGCTCCTCGAAGCGGGCGAGCATCGCCACGGCGAAGCAGCCGTCGCTGGCGATCTCCTGGAAGCAGGACACCTGCATGGCGAGTTCCCGGGCGTCACCTTGGGCCAACAGGTAAAGGCCGAGACCTTCGGGGCAGTCGTCGGGCACCCGCCAACGGAATTCCGGCCGCAGAAAGGAGCGAAGAGCGTCGAGGCGAGAGGGGTTGCGCACCTGCAGGTAGAGGCCCGCAGCCAAGCCGGTAATCCGATGCGCGAACACCAGCAGGTCCACCTCGGCCGGCCAGGGGAGAGCCGAGAACGGGCGCTGTCCGTCCAAGGTGCGCGCCAGGATTCTGTAGAAGGTCCCTCTGTCCAGGGTGGAAACTCCGTCCATGGCAACGGCGCTGCGCCGTTTGCGCACGATCTCTCGCAGGGACAGGTCTCGCGGGGGCGGACCGGGCCGATTCGCCGGCCGTCGGTCCGGGTGTTCAGGACGGTGGGTGCGGGGCTTTCGGGTAGCCGCGGTCACCTCCTCCAGCAGGGGCCAATGGACGTGTGAGGGGCTCAGGACGTTGGGCGTCCCCTGCCACGGCAGGTCCTGGAACGCCCGCAGGACGCTCGGGTCGAGATCGGGAGCCGCGCTCGGGCTTCCGGGACAGATGGCGAGCACGCACTCGGGCACTTCGGGCTCCGCCCCGTGCGGGTCCAAGACGCCGAAAAGCCGCGCCAGATCTTCCGTTCGGGGACCTTCGACGAGCCTGGCATCCCATCCCAAGCCGGCCGCCGCGATGGCGATCGCCGCTATGGCATGGCCGACGTCGTGCTGGCAGTACCGGAACGCCCGCTCCCCGTATTTCCAGGCTTCGCGCCAGTGAATCGAGGCGAGTCCCACCAGCAGGCATTGGCTCGGCAATGCCGCCGCCAGGCGCTGCCAGAGCGCTGGGTCGATCTCCGCCCGCAGCTCCAGGGCATGCTCCCGGGGAGCGTAATGGAACACTGCCGGAACGGAAGACAGACTCGGCACGGGACCGCACACGACGTAGGCTTCCGTGGGGTGGAGGTTCCCGCTGGAGGGATTCACCCGCAGCGCCCAGCTCACCTGCCCGGAGCGCTTCCAGGCGGAGAGGGCCATGCTGTCGAACAGGAGCGCCGAGACCGTCTGGAGGTCCAGGGGCCGGGGAGGCAGCGCGCCAGCGCAGAGCACTTCGTCGTAGCTCGGCCCACCTGTGGGCGAGGGCTTGGGGAGAGGCAGCGGCGGCGCGCCGCGGTAGCGGCGAAAGGGATCGGGCTGAGTGGCCCAGTCGAGGCGTCCCGGCCCCGGCGCGAAGCGCCCGAAGGCGTGTTTGCTGGATTCGTGGTAGCGCAGAACGCGCTCCACGGCAGAAGCCTCGCTTGTTCGCCCGTCTGGCTCGGTCATCGGCGGCGGCCCACGGGCGGGCGGCAACTACGCGCTGTCCGGCGAAGAGATCAGGGTGCCCGCGCAGGCGGCCACGAAGGCGGTCTTTGCCGAGTGCTCCAGCGAGCAGAGCCACTTGTCGGCCAAGTTCAGGGTAGGCGCGCAGGCGTATGCACCGTGGCCGGCCACGACCGCGATCGGATAGCTCGCCAGCAGCTCTACGATGCGGGCCGGAGACTGGCGCACATAGTCGCGGTGCGCAATGGCGATGACCGGCACCTTCGGAAAATAGAGCTGGCCCTCGAAATCTGCGGGGATGAAGTCTCTGCCGTTCATCGTCAGGGCAACGGTGTAGGGCCCGTGGCCATGCAGCACCGCGCTCGCGCAGGTGGGGTCACACGCGCAGGTGGGTCAGGTCTCGCCTTGTAGCCTCTTGGCGAGGACGTAGGATGGTGCGGGACATTGGCTAGACCCTGGCTAGACCGTTTCCCATCGAATTCTCTGGTGCTCTTGATCATGTGACCTCTCTCGGTCAGCGGGCCAGAGCCCAGCTTCGAGGATAAATGAAGATCGCCAGAGGTTTCTAGGCACGCTGGCCGGGGGGAAGTGGGGCACACCCGGACCGTAACCAAAAAGAACTCCCCGCTGCCTTCCCTGTCTCGGCCGCGCCTCTGGACCCCGGAATGGGATCCAGCGCTCACGAGCCGGTGATCTTCCAGCAGTTGTGAATCCGCGGGTTGCGGGCGAAGGGAGTCCTGATCTTTTCCAATAACCGCCAGCGAAGGTACGGTCCATCCCCTTGGAGCTGACCCGGACGGCTCGCTGCACGCACTCGGCCGGGCGCCGCTACGCGGCAGCAAATTTTCCGGGCACGCTACCGAACGTGCCTCCCATTGACAAAAGACGTCCAAACGTTCAAGCTGCAGTCCGATGGACGGGGACCTCGATCGCTATCCTCCCGGGCGCGTCCGCGACGCCATTCTCCAAGTGCTGTCACAGTCACCGAAGCCCCTCTCTCTCAAGGAGATCGAAGAACGCGTGGCCGGGCTCATCGGGCCCGCGCCCAAGTCCTCGCTGAGGTCTTACCTGAGGCTCAACACCCCGGGTTTGTTCGTGCGCGAGAAGCGCGGGGTCTACCGCGCGCGGCACAGCGAGGGCGCTGGGCGGCAACGGGAGCTTCCAGAGGTCTCTCATTGGACCGAGCCGCTGTCCTTTGGCCGAGCTACTCTCTTTCACGCGGACTGCTTCGATTGGCTGGCGCGGCAGCAAGACAACTCCTTCCATGCGGTCGTGACCGACCCGCCGTATGGGCTTCACGAATATACCGTGGAACAGCAGAGCAAACTGCGTAACGGACGAGGAGGCGTGTGGCGGATTCCGCCGTCCTTCGATGGACATGTGCGCTCTCCTCTGCCCCGATTCACTACGCTGTCACAAGGGCAGCTCCAAGAGCTGCGGACATTCTTTACGACGTGGGCCCGGCTGCTGCTTCCGAAACTGGTTCCGGGGGCGCATGTCGTGGTCGCGTCCAACCCGCTCGTCTCGTACATCGTCTCCTGGGCGCTGGCGGAGTCCGGGCTCGAAAGACGGGGCGAGGTGATTCGGCTGACGATGACCATGCGGGGTGGGGATCGTCCCAAGTCAGCGCACGAAGAATTCCGAGAAGTCAGCGTCATGCCGCGTTCCATGTGGGAGCCTTGGATCGTTTACAGAAAGCCGCTAGAGGGTAGAGTGCAGGACAACCTGCGCAAATGGAAGACGGGCGGATTTCGTCGGCCGGATGAACATAGGCCCTTCGGCGATCTGATTGCATCTGCCCCGACCCGAAGCAACGAACGACGCCTGGCGCCCCACCCCAGCTTGAAACCGCAGGCGTTCCTCAGACAACTCGTACGAGCCGTCCTGCCTTTGGGGGAGGGGGTGATCCTGGACCCGTTCGCCGGCGCCGGCTCCACGCTTGCGGCGGCGGAGGCGTTGGGCTACACGAGCATCGGGGTGGAGAAGGATGAGCGCTACTTCGAGATGGCGCGCGAAGGAATACCGAAGCTGGCGCGCTACCTGCCGAACAACGGCCTCAAAGCCGGTATATCCAGTTCGACCTGAGTTTTTTGATGCCTTCTTTGTGGAGGGTTGCGGTGCGAGTCCCGAGTTCTCCGCGCGGGTTTTTTCGGAAGTCTTCGGTGGTGACCTTGCCGAGATAAATCTCCGTAAAGGTCATGGGTCGCCTGTCGCGGGCTGGTTCCGACTGCGAGTCCACGTCGTAGACGAAGACGCACATCCACTGATCCCGTGCGCCGTGAGTGTCTACGGCGCCTCCGGACTTGCGTGTGGTCTTGACCTCGATCCCGTCCGCCCCGGCTCTCACTGCATTGCCGGGGTAGACGCCCTGCACTACCAGATCGGGGTGGCCGTTGAAATATCTGTTTTCGGTCAGGCTGCGGGAATGCTTGGCCAGGCTTGCAGTGAGCATGTCCGACAGGACGCCTGACATGATCGCAGGGCGCAGTTGGTCATCGAGACGCTGGAGTCCCTTGGCGCTCAGGTGCGAGTTGACGTCGTAGAAGAAGTCGTACACGTCTTGCATGGCGCTCTGGAAGTCCTGCAAGCGCAGCTCGTATGGAAGCTCGGCCTTCCAGTTGAATCTTTCGGGGTCGACGGCATTGCGAACCGTGGTCATCGCCTTGTTCCTCGACACGCTCGTGGCCACGACTGCCCCACCGAGTGATCGCATCCGCTCCTCGAGGTCGACGCGCCGGTACTCTACACGATTGTCGCCGTCCGGCGAACCGTATTCTGGCGGATACCCTGGGTCGCTCGGGAGCCCAATCGCAGCTGAGGATGGCCGACGCGGGACGGCACCCGGCGCTCACGTGCGGGTGATCTTCCAGCAGTTGTGAATGCGCGGGTTCCGGGCGAAGTCCCGGGGGATGGTGGACGGCGTGATGTCCTCGACCTGGAGATCGACGAGGGCCGCGCTGTCCATGCGGAAGCGCTGGCGGTTGTTGGAGAACATAAGAATCCCCTCCGGCTCCAGCAGGGCCGCCGCCTGCCGGAGGATCTCCGCATGGTCCCGCTGCACGTCGAAGGTACGCTCCATCCCCTTGGAGGCCGAGAAGGTCGGTGGGTCCAGGAAGATGAGGCCGTACCGGGCGCGCCGGTCCTCGGCGGCCCCGGCCAGCCATTCCAGGCAGTCGGCGCGGACTAGGCGGTGGGAGGAACCGGAGAAGCCGTTGAGAGCGAGATTGCGCTTCGCCCAGTCGAGGTAGGTGTTGGACAGGTCCACCGCAGTGGTGGAGAGCGCTCCCCCGCCGGCGGCGTACACCGTCGCGGTCCCGGTATAGCCGAACAGGTTGAGGAAGTGCCTGCCGCGGGCCAGCTCTCCGATCAGGCGCCGCGTGAGCCGGTGGTCGAGGAACAGCCCCGTGTCCAGGTAGTCGGTGAAATTCACCAGGAAGCGGTAAGCTCCCTCCCTCACTTCGTGGAAGGCGCCCTGGTGGGCGCGGCGCTGGTATTGACTACGTCCCCGCTGGCGGCGCCGTATCTTGAAGAATATTTGTTCCGCCGGCACCTCCAGGACCTGGGGCAGTGCGGCCAGCGCCTGCTGCAGGCGCTCGGCGGCCCTCGCCGGGTCGACGGTGGGCGGGGCTTGATATTCCTGGACATGCACCCAGCGCTGGTCGCCGTGGTAAAGGTCGACGGCGAGTGCGTACTCCGGCATGTCGGCGTCGTAGAGCCGGTAGCAGTCGATGCCCTCGCGCCGCGCCCATCCGCCCAGCTCCCGCAGGTTCTTGCGCAGCCGGTTGGCGAACATTTCGCCCCCCGCCCCGCCTGCGGCGGGCTCGCGGGGAGCCGCGCGGGAGGGCGTTGGGAGCGTGCGCGTCGGCGATTCCGGCCCGACCTCGAATCTCAGCAGCCGGCATTCGATGGCGCCGTTGTAAAGGGTGTGGACGCGTCTCGCCCTGAGGCCGAGGTGCCTGCCGAGCCGCGGATTGCCGGTGAACACGGAGGCCTGCCAGCCGACGAAGCGCCGCTTCAGGATCTCTCCGAGCGAGTTGTACAGGCCAATCAGCTGCTGGTCTGTGCCGAGGCGCTCTCCATACGGCGGATTGGCCACGACCAGCCCGGGCCGAGCAGTGGGCGGCGGCTCGCATTGGGCGAGCGCCCGGCGCCCCAGGTGGATGCGGCCGCTCAGCCCCGCGCGTTCCACGTTGGCCTCGGCGGCCTGAATGGCTCGCGGGTCGGCATCGTAGCCGAAGATCGGAGGCATCCGGTCCATGCCCGCCCGCGCTCTCTCTCGGGCTTCGGCCAGCAGTTCCTCCCAGGCCGGCGGCTGGTGTTGCCGCCAGCCCAGGAAACCGAAATATCCCCGCGGCAATCCCGGAGCGATGTCCGCCGCCATGAGCGCCGCCTCGATGGGCAGCGTCCCGGACCCGCACATCGGGTCCACCAGCGGCCCGCCTTCGCAGGCCACCTCGGGCCAGCCGGCGCGGAGCAGAATGGCCGCCGCCAGGTTCTCCTTCAGCGGCGCCTCCACCCCTTGAGCGCGGTAGCCGCGCCGGTGCAGCGCCTCCCCACTGAGGTCGAGGCTGACCACCGCCTCTTCGTCCCGCAGATGCACGTTGATGCGGACGTCCGGCCGCTCCAGGGCCACGTTCGGGCGCTGACCGTGCAGGCTCCGCATCTGGTCGACCACGGCGTCTTTGACCTTCAAGGCCCCAAAGTGCGAGTGCGTGATTTCGGGGTTGCGGCCGTTGAAGTCGACGGCGAGCGAGCCGAACGGCGAGAGGTGCTCTCCCCACGATACCGACTGCACCCCCGCGTACAGCTCTTCCGCGTCGGCGGCCGGCACCGACGCGAGATGGAGCAGCACCCGGCTGGCAATCCGAGACCAGAGGCAGACGCGGTATCCATCCTTCAAACTGCCGCGGAACGCAACGCCGGCAGGCCCCTCCTGCACGGCCTGGCAGCCCAGCGACCGAAGCTCGTCCGCGACCAGCGGAGCCAGCCCTCGAGGGGCGGTGGCGAAGAAAGAGAGCAAGTCCGGGGTCTCCCGGTCGTCCGAATTTGCGGCGTCCGACAGCTCCTGCGCCGAGGCCAGAGCGAGCCCCAAGTGCAGGAAGATGTCCACGGCCGCACCGTAGCACGAACGCGCGGCGGTGTTAAATCGTCGTGGCCCATGGGTTTTCTCGGTGCCCGTCTCCTCTTCGGCGACCCCGCGCGGCGGGTCGGAAGGCGGCGCGAAGCGAGCGTTTCGTGCGCTAGGAGGATCCGGCACCGTCGAACCGGCTGTTCTGGGAAGTCCCCTTTAAGATTCTGCAATTCCCCCCATATCACGGACCGGTACGTTCCTGATGACGGATAGCGGGACAGTCCACTGGCTGGAGGAGGTCGCTATGCTCAGTATCCGGCGCTCGCACGAACGGGGCCATTTCCACCGCGGGTGGCTCGATACCTATCACAGCTTCTCGTTCGCCGACTACTACGATCCGAACCACATGGGGTTCTCCGTGCTGCGCGTGATCAACGAGGATCGCTTGGCGCCGGGCACCGGCTTTCCGATGCACGCGCACCAGGACATGGAGATCATCACCTACGTCCTGGAGGGCGCTCTGGAGCACAAGGACAGCATGGGCAACGGCTCGGTCATCCGGCCAGGTGACGTGCAGCGCATGAGCGCGGGGACGGGCGTCCGGCACAGCGAGTACAACCCATCAAAGGAGGAGCCGGTCCACCTGCTCCAGATCTGGATCCTTCCAGAGCGCGATGGAGCGACACCAAGCTATGAGCAGCGCCGGTTCCCTCCGGACGAGATTCAGGGCCGCTTGCGCTTGGTGGCATCCCCCGACGGCCGGGACGGCTCGGCGACGATCCACCAGGACGCGCTCCTGTACGCCACTCGATTGGCGGGCGCCGAGCCCCTCGTCTACCAGCTTGGAGCAGGGCGCAGCCTTTGGCTGCAGGTGGCTCGCGGAACGGCGGTATTGAACGGCGAGCGTCTGACAGCAGGCGACGGCGTCGCTATCCAGGGCGAGCAGTCGGTGGCGCTCGAAGCGGATCCGGAAGCGGAAGTGCTGCTTTTCGATCTTCCCTGAGATCCCTCGGAGATCGGAGTCTCGCAGCCGGGGGTCTCGTGCGCCGCGATGTTGTCTCTCGGTCGCCGGCGCGGCAGTATAACCAGCGGGGCATATCGGCGTGCCGTCCTCGCGGACGGCGTGCCGGTTCGTGGCGGCGGCTTTCGTCTGGATCATCGAAGGGATAAAGGGATGATGCCGATGCGACTCTGCTGTCTGGCCATCGCTCTCTGCCTGTGGGCGACGACGGTGAATGCCGAGCTGCGCGGCCAGGTCGTCGAATACCAGCAGGGCGAAGCCACGCTCGAAGGCTACCTGGTATACGAGGACTCTTTCCACGGGACGCGACCGGGCGTGCTCGTGTTCCACGAGTGGACGGGGCTGCAGCCTTTCGAGAAAGAGCGCGCCGACCGGCTGGCACGTCTGGGCTACGTGGCTTTCGCCGCCGACGTTTACGGCAAAGGGGTGCGAGCCAAGAACCGGCAGGAGGCCGTGCGCTTGTCGGGCATATACAAGTCGGACCGCAAGCTCATGCGGGCCCGCGCCGGGGCCGCGCTGGAGGTCCTGAAGTCCCACAGGCCGGTGGACGCGACGCGGATCGCGGCCATCGGCTACTGTTTCGGCGGGACTGTCGCGCTGGAGCTGGCGAGGAGCGGGGCGGATCTCGCTGGAGTGGTCACCTTCCACGGGGGCCTGGATACGCCGACTCCGGCCGATGCGCGCCACATCAAGGGAAAGATCCTGGCGCTGCACGGTGCGGATGACCCCTTCGTGCCGCCGGAGCACGTCGCCGCGTTCCAGCAGGAGATGCGGGATGGCGGCGTGGACTGGCAGATGGTGTTCTACGGAGGAGCGGTGCATCGGTTCACCAACCCTTCGGCTGGAACCGACAAGGCGAGCGGCGCCGCATACAACGAGAAGGCCGACCGGCGGTCGTGGCAGGCCATGAAGGACTTTCTGGCGGAGGTGCTGTAACGCTTCCCGCGCGTGCGCGCTCAAATCCCCGGCTCCGGCCACCGGCGCCCGCCCGCGCCGAACCCAGCTCCGGAGCTGCTATCCTCTGTCGGTGTTCGGGCGACTCGCGTTCGCCCGGTTGGGAGGGCGATTCGATGATCCAGATCCAGGTCGGCGACATCACGAAGCTTCATGTGGACACCATTGTCAACGCGGCCAACGAGTCGCTGCTCGGCGGCGGGGGTGTAGACGGGGCCATCCATCGCGCCGCCGGTCCCGAGCTCCAAGCGTTCAACCGGAAGCTCGGTGGCTGTCCCACCGGGGAGGCGCGCATCAGCCCGGGCTTCAAGCTGCCCGCCAAGCACGTGATCAGCACGGTCGGCCCTGTATGGCATGGCGGCGACCGCGGTGAGCCGAAGCTTCTGGAACGTTGCTACCGCAACAGCCTCGATCTTGCCCTGGAGAACGGCGTGCAGACCATTGCCTTTCCGGGGATCAGCACCGGCGTCTACGGCTACCCGAAACGCGAGGCCGCGCAGATCGCCGTCAAGGTCATGCGGGAGTATGAGGACAGATTCGAGCGGATCGTGGCCTGCTGCTTCAGCGAGAGCGACGCGGAGCTATACCGGGACGTCCTAACTCAGTGATGGAGGCCAGTGCATCGGTCTAGATCCCGAGCGACTGAAGCCCTGCCTTGTCCTGCTGACCCAGATCCCTCACAGGCACGCCCGCGCTGCCGCGAAAACGGGGCGACAGAGCCAGCCTTTACACACAGTCACGTACCCTTACACAGCCTTACGTGCGCTGCACGCAAGCTTGCGCGGGCTTGCCGCATACTTGACATGCGGTAAGTCCGGTTGCCGCGGCCTGACTCCGCAGGTCGAGCGTCGATGGGACCAGGGCTACGTGGAATGCTAGCGGCTCAACGGGAAAGAGAATGCACAGCCGCGGGCCTGCCGGCCGTTCCGGGTGCTCGCTCTGCGCACTGCCCGCTGTGGCGCCGAGCGCTGCTGGTGCCGGCCGGAGCCAGGGCAGCGCGCGAACCAACGCATGGGCCGAATGTCCAATTCGTTGCGCCGGAATGCCCAGGCCGACGGTGCCCTGGCGCGACTGCGCTTCTGCTGTCCCGGCGGTGTAAGGGGACTCGATTCCGAATGTTAGAGGATGCTGCAATGACACGATGGATGGTGGCGGCCGTGGCGGCTTGCACGCTACTTGGCGGGATGCAGGTGGCGCATGGTGACTCCCACGGTGGTGGCGGTTACCACGGCGGTGGCGGGTACCAGGGTGGTGGCGGATACCACGGCGGTGGCGGGTACCACGGCGGTGGCGGTTACCATGGTGGCGGGTACTACCACGGTGGTGGTCGGTATTATGGCGGGGCCAGCATAGCCCTCGGGTTCGGACCCTTCTGGGGTCCGCTTTGGTACCCCTATGGGTATCCAGGTTACTATGATCCAGGCTATTACTATGCGCCCCCGGCAGTCGCAGTAACGCCGCCCCCGACAACCTACGTCGAGCAGGAGCCAGAACAGCAGGAGTACTACTGGTACTATTGCACCTCTCCCAAGGGCTACTACCCGTACGTCAAGAAGTGCCCGCAGGGGTGGATGAAAGTGGTGCCACAGGCACCCGATTAGCGAGTTCAGGAGGAAAGCCATGATTCCGCGATTGCACGTCGCTGCCGTCCTGGCGGCGCTATGTGTCGGCGGCTGTGTGACCATGCCGTCCGGACCCAGCGTGCTGGTCTTGCCCGGCAGCGGCAAGAGTTTCGATCAGTTCCAGGCGGATAACGCGGTGTGCCGACAGTTTGCACAGGTCCAGGTGGGAGGCCAGAGTCCGTCGCAGGCTGCTCAGCAGAGCGCAGTCCAAAGCGCCGTTCTCGGCACCGTGGTCGGAGCGGCCGTGGGTGCCGCCGTCGGCCAGGGCCAAGGCGCGGCCATCGGCGCCGCCAGTGGGTTGGCGCTGGGAACTGCGGCAGGCGCCGGTCCCGCGTACGCCTCGGGTTACGAGCTGCAGCGCCGCTACGACTACGCCTTCGTGCAGTGCATGTACGCCAGAGGCAACCAAGTGCCGGTGGCGGGGCAATCGCAGGGTGGGCGCACGCGGCCGTATTATCCGCCGCCCCCGTCTTCCGGCGAGGGCCGGTACTACGGGACGCCGCCGCCTCCTCCGCCGGGCTCGATGCCGCCGCCCGACTATCCGGCACCGCCGGACTGACCCGGGCGCGCGGCGCCCTCTTTGCCGACCGTTGCTCGCCGCGCGCTTCTCTGACCGGAGGTTCCGATCCCACGGGTTGGGTGACGGCAGTCATTGAGGCGCGCGGGTGATCACGCCTGCCATGGCAGCCTCGCAACGGCGGCGCGCCGTGGACTCCCCAGCGACATGCGTATCCTTCGCCGGTCAGTCGATGGCGCGCAGATCTTTGGCCTGTTGGCTGGGCCGCGGTGGAGCTAAGAGGAGTTGCGGGGCTCCTGCCGGACGGAAGAAGGGAGGGTAGGTTGAGGAGTCGTTGGCTGCTGACGGTCGGCGTGGGGATGGCCGTGGCCTTGGGGGCAGGTGCCATCTCGTGGTGGGGGAGGGCCAAGCCACCGCAGTTCATCACGATTCCCGCCGCCGAGGGCGACGTGGTTCGCTCCATCATCGCGACCGGCACCGTGAATCCGGTCGTGACCGTGCAGGTTGGCTCCTACGTCTCCGGCGTGATCCAGTCGCTCGCTTGCGACTTCAACACCCAAGTGAAGGCCGGGCAGCTCTGCGCCAAGATCGATCCGAGGCCCTATCAGATGACGGCGGATCAGGCGAACGCAAACCTCGCCAGCGCCCGGGCGCAGTTGCTGAAGGATCAGGCTAGCCTTGCTTACGCGAAGATCAACTACGAGCGTGACCGCGGGCTGCTAAAGCGCGGGATCGTTTCCCAGGACACCGTCGACAGCGACAAGAGCGCCTACGACCAAGGAGTGGCCCAGCTCAAGCTCGATGAGGCCACCATCCTCCAACGCCAGGCAGCGCTGGAGGCAGCCCAGGTGAATCTCGACTATACGGATATCGTCTCCCCGGTCGACGGCACCGTAGTCCTGCGCAACGTCGATGTCGGCCAGACCGTGGCCGCGAGCTTTCAGACGCCGACGCTTTTTCTGATCGCCAAGGACCTGACGAAGATGCAGGTCGACACCAACGTCAGCGAATCCGACGTGGGCGGGGCGCGGGTCGGCGAAAACGCCTCTTTTACGGTCGAAGCCTTCCCCAACACACGATTCCACGGGCTGGTCTCGCAGATTCGCAAGGCCCCGATCACCGTCCAGAACGTCGTCACCTACGACGTGGTGATCAGCGTCGATAATCCGAAGTTGCTGCTTTTCCCCGGCATGACCGCCAATGTGCGCATCATCACGGACGAGCGCAGGGGGGTGTTGAAGGTTCCGCTCCAAGCTCTCCGCTTCGACCCAGAGCGCCCATCCGCCGGGACCGGAAAAGGCGCTCACGCGACCACGGGGCCGCCGCAAAGTCATGTCTGGGTCCTCCGAGGCGGTCGGCCGGCGTTGGTTCCGGTCACGGTCGGCGCCGATGACGGAACCTCCGCGGAGATCACGAGCGGCGACCTCAAGGTCGGCGACCCCGTTGTCGTGGACGAGGTGAGCGGGGTCAGCCAGCGGTCCAGCGGCGGCCAGCCCGCCCGTTCGCCGTTCCGTTTCTGAGGATCGCGAGAGGAAGCCCGGCCTTGTCCGATCCCGTTATCGAAGTGCGCAACGTCGATAAGACCTATCGGGTGGGGGACGTCGAGGTGCGGGCGCTCCGAGGGGTGAGCCTGACGGTCGAGCGCGGCGAGTTCGTCGCCATCATGGGGGCGTCGGGCTCGGGCAAATCGACCCTGATGAACGTCTTGGGCTGCCTCGACAGGCCAACCAGCGGGGAATACCTCCTCGAAGGCAACGACATTACTGACCAGGACGAGCCGGCGCTCGCGCACGTGCGCAGCCGGCGCATCGGCTTCGTCTTCCAGAGCTTCAATCTGCTGGCGCGCACGAGTGCGACCGAGAACGTCGCCTTGCCGTTGTTTTATTCCGGCCGGCTGGCCGACAGCACGGACCGGGCCAGGGAGGCGCTGCATTCCTTGGGACTCGATGGCCGCGAGCAGAACCACCCCAGCCAACTCTCCGGTGGTCAGCAGCAACGCGTGGCGATCGCGCGCGCCCTCGTCAACGACCCGGCCATCCTGTTGGCGGACGAGCCGACTGGGAATCTCGACTCCAAGACCGCGAACGACATCATGACCACCATTCAAACCCTCAACCGCGAGAAGGGTCTGACGGTCGTGTTGGTCACTCATGAGCCGGACATGGCGGCCTTCGCCGGCCGCGTGGTCACGATGCGCGACGGCGTCATCGTGTCCGATGAGCGCGGCCGGGAGCAGCCCACACCGGCGCCGACGCCTGGTCATCAGGCCCTGCTGGCGTCACCTCCCAAGCCTGCCGATCCGGTGGATCCCAAGATGGTCTTCTCGTTTCTGCGCATGGCACTGCTGGTGGCGGGCCGGGCGATCGCGCGCAACAAGCTGCGCTCCGCCTTGACGATGCTCGGGATTTTCATCGGCGTGGCGGCTCTGATCACCATGGTAGCGGTCGGCCAGGGGGCCAACGAAGCGGTGAAGGCGGAGCTCGAGAGCCTGGGCACGAACCTTCTGATCGTGCTGCCCGGCGCTACCACGGCGAGCGGCGTGCGGGCGGGCTTCGGCAGCGCCTCCACGCTGACCGTCGCGGACGCAGAGGCAATCAAGAAGGAGGCGCCGGCCGTCGCCAAGGTCAGCTACATCATCCGCCAGCTCGGCCAGCTCCAGTACGCTGACAAGAACTGGAGCACCAGCGTGCAGGGGGTCACCTCCAGCTATTTCACCATCCGCAACTGGCGGGTGGTGGCCGGACGGACGATGACCCCGGAGGACGAGGCCAACGCCAGTCGCGTCTGTCTGATTGGACAGACCGTCTACGAGAACCTCTTCGGGGTGCACGAGAACCCGATTGGGGCAACCATCCTGGTCAAGAACGTGCCGATGCAGGTCCTTGGTCTGCTGGCGGCGAGGGGACAGTCCGGTTATGGTCAGGATCAGGATGACGTCGTCCTCATCCCCTTCACGACCGCGGAACGCAAGGTTCTCGGCGTGGCGGCACCGACCCAGGCCCAGGCGAGCCAGAGCTCGATCTACGCGACGGCGCCCAATCCTTTCGGCATCCGGCCCAAGCTCGCCGGTTACGTGAACATCATCTATGTGCAAGCGCTCAGCACGGATCTCGTGCGCACGGCCAAGGACCAGGTGACTCGCCTCCTCCTGAGGCGGCACCACATCGAGCCGGGCCAGACCCAGGATTTCAACGTCCGCAACATCAGCGACATCACCCAGGCGCGGGAGGGAAGCAGCCGGATCATGGCTCTCCTGCTTGCGGCGGTCGCCTCGATATCGCTGATCGTCGGCGGGATCGGCATCATGAACATCCTGCTCGTCTCGGTCACCGAGCGCACCCGTGAAATCGGCATTCGTATGGCCATCGGAGCCCGTCGTGTCCACGTTCTGCTGCAGTTCCTGGTCGAGGCCGTCCTGCTGAGCGGGATCGGTGGCCTGGCCGGCGTCGTGGTCGGTATCTCGATCTCGGAGATCGTCTCGCTGGTCGCCGGATGGCCGACGCTTCTCTCACCGTTTGCGATCGTCGGTGGGTTCGTTTTTTCCGCGGCGGTCGGCGTGTTCTTCGGCTATTACCCTGCGCGTCGTGCGTCGCTGCTCAATCCCATCGATGCCCTGCGCTACGAGTAGAAAGCACGCGATACGATTCCGAGCGGCGGAACCAGCGGTCGTGACCTTACCCTGCGGGCGAGGCGTTGCGGCTGCAGGATGGCTGGCCCTTGCACTGTGCGGCTGCACCGTCGGTCCGAACTTCGTCCGCCCGGCGCAGCCGGAAATTCAGCGCTACACGGCGAGCGAAACTCCGGCGGTGATGTCATCGGCGACGGGCGAGGTCACGCAGCGCGTCGGCGTAGGGAAGACGATCTCGGGGGAATGGTGGGACCTGTTCCGCTCGCCGGCGCTCGACGGCGTGCTGCGCCAGGCCATCGAGGGCAGCAGGACCATCGCGGCGGCGCGGGCCGCTTTGGCCGAGGCCCAGCAGAGCGTCGCCGCCGCCAGAGGAGGGTTCTTTCCCCAGGTCGACGTCGCGACCAGTGTCGAACGCCACAAAACTAGCGGCCTGCAATCGGGCAACGGTACCTCAGGTCTTCGGAATGGCGGCGCACAAGTCTCGAGTCTCTACTCGCTCGGTCCCACCGTCAGCTATGCGCTGGACGTATTTGGCGGCACCCGGCGCGCGGTGGAACAGCAGCAGGCACTCGCCGAACGCCAGGGCTACGAGCTGGCGGCCGCCTACCTGACGCTCACAGGCAATGCCGTGACCGAGGCCATTTCCATCGCCTCGTTGCGCGCACAGATTCAGGTGACCGAGGACGTCATCGCCGACGACGAGCAGAATCTGTCACTCGTCCGCCAGAAGTTCGAGGCGGGAAAGGCGGCCCGCACCGACCTGTTGACCGCGGAAACCCAGCTTGACAGCGACCGCACGTCGCTGCCCACGCTTCGCCAGCAGCTCAGCAGCGCGCGCCATGCGCTATCGATTCTCACCGGCCGCCCGCCGGCGCAATGGTCTCCGCCGAGCTTCGACCTCAAGGACTTCACACTGCCCGGCGACCTTCCGCTGAGCCTGCCTTCCGCACTGGTCCGCCAGCGTCCGGACATCCTGGCGGCAGAGGCCCAGCTCCACGCCGACAGCGCGGCGATAGGGGTCGCAACGGCGCAGCTTTACCCGAATGTCACGCTATCGGGTTTCCTCAGCCAGGAGGCGCATGGCGCGGACTCGCTGTTCCAGGCAGCCAGCACGATCTGGAGCATCTCTGCCGGCCTCACCGCCCCGATCTTCCACGGCGGCACCCTGGAGGCGCAGCGCAGCGCGGCCGTCGACGCCTACGAGGCGTCGCTCGCGACCTATCAGCAGACGGTCTTGCAGGGATTTCAGCAAGTCGCCGATGCCCTCCAGTCGCTTGCCTTCGACGCCGAGCTGGTCGACGCCGAGCGTCAGGTGCTCGATGTCGCACAGGCAGATTTGGTGCTGCAGCGGATCAGTTATGCTGCGGGTAAATCGGATCTCCTGTTGCTGCTCGTCACCCAAAGAGCCTATCAGGAGGCACGTCTGGGGTACGCAAGGGCTGAGGCGCAACGCCTTCAGGACACCGCCCAGCTTTTCGTCGCCCTCGGGGGCGGCTGGTGGAGGGCCATGCTATAGTTTTTTGGCGCCAACACTCACATCGGGCGGAATTCCCAGTGCGTCCACGAGCGACGGCTTCAGCGCGGGCTCTCGGCCGCCGCGCAACGCCGCTATCGGGGCGCGCAGCAGATTTATTCACAAGCTCTCAGTAGCCTCGGGCGGCGATCCCCACGATCTCCGTCAGGGTGGGATAGGCGGGAAACACGGCGGCCAAGCCATCCAGCTTCATCTCGGCCGCAATGGCTACGGCAACTGAACCCAAGATCTCCGCCGCCCGATCGCCGACGGCCGCGGCCCCGACGATGCGGCCATCTCGCGCCCCAACGCAGAGCTTGATGAAGCCGGTGACATCCGCCGACAGGCGCGGCTTGAGTGCGTTGCGATAGTCCGCGCGATAGACCCGGACGGGTCGGCCGGCCGCGGCGGCGCCGGCCTCAGTCAGTCCGACCTGAGCGACCTGGGGGTGGGTATAGACCGCCTCGATGACTGTCTCCGGGCGGAACGCGGCCTGGGCGGCCCCCACGGCGTGGCGGGCGGCGACACGCGCCTGGGTCTGGCCGCGGTTGGCCACATAGGGCGGCCCTGCCGCGTCCCCGGCGGCGTAGATGTGGGGCTGACTGGTGCGGCACAGATCGTCCACTTCGATTCCCTGCGCGGAGAAACCCACGCCGGCGGTCTCCAGCGCCAAACCGGCCACGTCGGCCCGCCGTCCGACGGCGATGAATGCGTGAGTGCCCGAAAGCGTGCGTCCGTCCTGCAAGCCGACGGCGACGCCGCTGCCCTCTGCACGCACCGCTACGACCGGCGCGGACTTGACGATGGTCACCCCGCGCGCCTGCATGGCCTGCTCGAGCCTCTGCCGAGACATCGGGATCGGCGCGCGGTAGCAGCGCCGGCAAGTCCGTCACCCAGGTGACGGCGCGTCCCATGGCGTTGAAGAAATAGGCGAACTCCGCGCCCGTGACGCCACCGCCAATGACGATCATGTGTTCCGGCCACTCCGCCAGCTTGCCCGCAAGGCGTGGTGCCAGGATGCGCTGGCCGTCAGGTTTGATCTGCGCGGAGAAGACCGGCTCCGAGCCGCTGGCCACGATGGCCCGGTCAAAGGTCAAGACCTCCGGTGCTGCGCCCTCGGAATCGACCTGCAGGCGACTGCCACCGATGAAACGCGCCCGTCCACGCAGCACGGTCACTCCGTGCCCGCGTAGCAGCGCCTGGTGATGCTCGCTCCACGCCCGCGCTATGTCCGAGATGCGGTTGCGCAGCGCCGGCAGGTCCGCCTCGGGAGCCGCGCCGCGCAGCCCCAGGGCCGAAAAGTGTCGCGCCTCTCCGAGGTGGTCGGCCGCGGTGAGGTACACCTTGCTCGGAACCAGGCTATGCCAGTTGGCGCGGCCCCCAACGGGCTCGGCCGACACCAGGCTCACTTCAGCGCCCAGTGCCGATGCCTCGAGTGCCGCCGTGATCCCGGCCGGTCCGCCCCCGATGACAATCAGACGGGTCATGTGCGCTGCATCGCCTCTTCGAGCTTGGGAACGGCCGACTCTAGCCGCTCAGGGTGCGCCGCTCCAGCCCTGTTGCAGGGACTGGGCGCCGGGGCGAACGGTGTGCGGTGCTCCGGGGCATGAGCCGCCCACGCTGAGCATACTCAGAGCTTGTGAAGAAATCGTCGCGAGCGGCCCGAGAGCAAGGCGCACGGAGCGCAGCGACGAGACATATCAAGTAGATAGGCGAGGAGCGAGCACCGCACAACGCCGCTACCGGGACGCGCAGCAGATTTATTCACAAGCTCTCAGTACTCGAAGGCGTTTGGTGTCTCCACCTTGCGAGTCCGCTGTTCGACGAGTGCCACGGCGCGCTCGGCCTCGTCGATCTTGGCCTTGCCCCATTTCTTCGGCGGATCCGGTGGAGTCTGAGCGGATCGGACCGTGGTGCCGAACCCGGGCTCGGTGATCTCGACGCGTCCGGCGGCGTTCTCCACGAATATGCCCCGGCCCGCGAAGACGGCTACGTCCAGGGCGTCGGAGAAGTGAAAGCCACCCCAGAAATCCGTTCCACGCACCCCGAGTGTTGCCACCACGGTGCCGACCGTGAGCTCGGGGTGTGCTTGTTTCCCCAACAGGCCGGTGACCGCGCGGAAAACGCCCTTGAGCAACTCCAGCGCTGCCTTTCCCTCGTGTGTCGCCGTGGAATACTCGTATGCCTTGAAGCCGAAGTCCGTGTTATCCCCCAGGGTAATCGTCGTGCCGTCGGTGAGCGTCACCACCACGCGGGAATCCTTTCCGGTCACAATGCGGTCGCCCGCCTGAACCGTCGTTCCGACGGCCATCGGTCCGGAAGATGCGGCATGGCGGAGCGTCGCCTCTCCCCTGAGGTAGGTCACGCGCCCCGCCTCCAACTCCGCCCCGGCCGCGGACATGGCCCACAGCAATAGCCAACAGGCCACTGTGCTCTGCTTCGCCACCGTCCCAAGCGTGCACATGCCGTGAGCTCCCGAGCGGGTTCTCGGTTCGGCTCGGCCCTGCGCCGAAGGCCTTCGCGTCTCCGTCCGCGCATTGTACAGAATGACGGGGTGCTGCGCAGAGGGGGCCTCCGCGGCATGGAGCGGAGGCGAAGGGATCCTGCCGGCGGGGCCATCAGCAGGCCCATGCCGCTGCCTTCAGACGCGGACCGCGGAGCGGAGGCCGACACGCAGTTTGGGCTCTGGGTGCGCGTTTTCGCTCATTGCACGTATCGACCGCGGCGTGCTAAAAGGCCAGAATGCGGATGTCGAGCGTTGGAGGCGGCTAAGGAAGGTGGGCAAAGCTTGACCCGAGCCGCGCTGGTCCGTGCACGGCCGCCGGGGTCCATCTCTAGCCATTGCAGTGTGTTCCAGGATTGGGAGGCTTTCTTATGAACAACGCGTGTCGTCTTGTCATCGGTAGCGTCATGCTTGCCGTTGCAACCCACTGTCTGGCCGCGGACGACAAGGACACCTACAGCCAACAGAATATCTTGCAGGCGATCAACGACTTTTTCGGCAAGACCACGGAGGGGCTCGCCAAGGTCGTGGAGAAGGCTTTCCAGGAACAGGGGCGCCCCGATGCCTATATCAAGGGTGAGGACATCGGGGTCGCCATCACCGTAGGTGTACGTTACGGCGACGGCGAGCTTCACATGAAGCGCGGCGGCGCCCGCAAGCTGTATTGGCAGGGTCCTTCCATCGGACTGGACTTGGGAGTCGCCGCATCCAAGGTTTTTATCCTCATCTATCACCTTCCGCGGGTCGATGCCATCTTTCAGCGTTTCCCCGGAGTAGACGGCAGCCTGTTCTATGTCGGCGGTGTGGGCATGACCTATCTGCGAAGCAGAGGTGTCACGCTGGCGCCGATCAGGCTGGGGGCGGGCCTGCGCATCGGCGCCAGCGTAGGGTACATGGACTTTACGCGCACGAAGTCGTGGAACCCATTTTGAAGCGGCGTTCTGCACACGACTGACCCGCATCCGGCCGCGGCCGACAGCCCGACGCTCGGCAGCCGACGGGAGAGCGGGGTGCGCCGGCGGCGTCCTGGCGGCAGCCCCGGGCGCGTTGCGGCTCAGGGTACATGCACCTGCGCCATCTCATTCAGTATGGTGCGGGTGCGCTCGGCAAGATAGGTAGAATCGAGATGTCGTTCGTAATATCGCGGATTGGGGAGCATGACTGCCAGACGAGCCGCCTGCCAGGGCGTCAGGTCGGCGGCATTCGTCCGAAAGTAATGGCCCGCGGCCGCCTCTGCCCCGAACAGGAGGTCGCCCCACTCGACGACGTTCAGGTAGATCTCCAGGATCCGTCGCTTGGACAAGGCCGCCTCCAGCATGATCGTCGCGAGGGCTTCCTGAGCCTTCCGCCAAATCGAACGCTTTGCGCTCAGGAACAGGTTCTTGGCAAGCTGCTGGGTAATGGTCGAGCCGCCGGCGACGATGCGGCCTCGCCGCACATTTTTTTCCAGGGCGGTATGGATGCCTTCCCAGTCGAAGCCGGAGTGCCGCAGGAAGCCGCTGTCTTCACTCGCCACCACCGCCCTCTTCAGGTGGATCGAGATGTGCGAGTATGCAACCCACTGGCGTTGCACGGTTGCCGCGGGCCGGGCGGCGCGCGCCTCCCGCGTGCGCTCATCCATGAATGCCGTCAGCGTCGGGTTGTGACCCGCCCACCAGAGCGCGTGACCGAGCACGAGCAGCTCATATCCGAGAAGGGCCCCCAGGAAGAGCAGCAGCGCCAAGCGCGCCCACGTCCGTGCGACGCGGCGTCTACCGCGCAGGGCTCGATGGCGTCGCCGCGGGGCAGAGATGTCTCTCCGCCTTGCAGAAGATCGTGATTCGCGCAGCGTGCTCGCCTCTGCGTTCGGGCCGTCGACGACGGCCAGCATACCTCTGCGCCAGTCGGTGCCCGCCTGTCCAGGCTTCCGTCTCTAAAGACCTACACGGTCGACGATGGGTTGGATCTGGTCGCGGCCCAATCGCCGCGGGCGGAGCGACTGGAAGGGAGCGGGCTGCGTAGCGCGCGTCGCGCCGTCATGAGGCTCAGGCGGCCGGCGCCGGCAGCGCCTGCGGGCTGGTCAGCTCCAATGCTTTGTCCTGTTGGCGGCGCATCCATTCCGAGACCTTCTGGTCGCTCACCCCGTGCTCTTTCAGGACGGCTGCAGCCAGGTCGAGGCCCTTGGGAAAGCTGCGGGTGACTATCGCGCGCATGCCGAGGGCATCGAAGCGCGCCTTCTCCGCGTCGTTCTCGACGGAGACGAAACGAGTCAGGCGAGGGTAGCGTTCCCGCAGGATGGGCGTCAGCTCGCGGGACAGCTCGTAGCGGGCGATGGTCACCACGACGGTGCTGCGCTCGGCAATCTGCAACGTCTCCACGAGGCGCAAATCCCCCAGGTCCCCGAACGCGACCCGATAGCCGTCCGCGTTGGCTCTGATGAAACGCTCGTGCTCCATCTCCACCGCCGTGTAGGGAATGCCGTGGGATTCCAAGCCGTCGGCGACGCGCCGCCCCACCTCCCCCATGCCGAAGATGACCACTGGCGGCACCTCGCTCGGGCGGGGCGCTTCAGCGGCCCGGGACACCGCGAGCTCCCGGCTGGCGAGCCAGGTTCCGATGCGGTACCCCAGAGCTGCAAGGGGCGGCGTCAATGCCAGACTGGCCGCCACGGTCGTCATGAGGATCGCGGAAAGCTCGTGCCCCAAGACGCCGGTGAGCGCGGGCATGCCGAAGATCACGAAGGCGAACTCGCTGCCCTGGGACAGCAGGAAACCGAGCTGCACCGCAGCCCGACGGGACATCCCCAACACCCGCGCGGTGATGAACACCAGCACCACCTTGGACGCGATGAGCAAGGCGAGGAGGAGCAGGACTTGTGCCCACTCCCGCCGCAGGGTCTCGATGTCCAGGGACATCCCCACGGTGATGAAAAAGAAGCCGAGGAGCAGACCCCGGAACGGCTTGACTTCGGTGCGGATCACGTGCCGGTACGGGGTCTCGGAGATGATCATGCCCCCCAGGAAAGCCCCGAGGGTCAGGGACAGGCCCATGAGTCCCGTCGCGGTGGACGCCAGCAGCACGATGAGCAGGGCGGTCGCCGTGAAGACCTCTTCGTTCCGCGACTTGGACAGGGCGTGGAACACGGGTCCGATGAAGAACCGACCCAGCGCGACCGCGACGACGAAGGCTGCCGCGGCGTGCACCGCGGCGGAGGCGACCGCCATGCCCAGGCCCGCCCCGACGCCTTGCAGGGACGCGGCGAGGATCAGCAGAAAGATGGCGCAGATGTCCTGGAAGATCAGCACTGCGGTCGCGGTCACCCCGATGGGACAGCTCTGCTGCCCGTAGTCCCCCAGCGTCTGCACTGCCACTGCCGTCGAGGATAGAGCCAACGTCGCTCCGAGGACGATGGCCACGGGCGGGGTGAAATGCATTGTCAGGGCGAGTAACGCGAATACCCCGCCGCAGAGGCCCACCTGCAACGGACCCAGGCCCAGAATGTCGCGCCGCGCATCCCAGAGGTGGCCCAGGGAGAAGTGCACGCCGATGTCGAACAGCAGGAACACCACACCCAGCTCCGCCAGCAACTGTGTGGTCTGACTCTCCTGGACGACGCTCAGTCCGTGGGGGCCGATGGCGACGCCTGCGATCAGGTAGCCGACGATCGGGCTCAGGCGCGCGGGCCGCGTCAGCAGGATGGCGAGAATCCCCACGACCAGAAGGATGATCGCCGGGGCGAGAGCCTGAACCTTGTCCATGTCAGTTGCCGGTGAGACGGTGTGCCTGTGGGGAAGCCTATTGTGCCGCCGCCGCTGGAAAATGTCCCGAGCCGGCCGGTCGACGCCGCCATGCCTCGGGGGGTGAGGCGGTACGAACCCCGGTTCGTTCTCGCCTACCGTGTCCCTGTCTGAGCTTCGCAGCGCCCGAACCGGTCCACCACGCGCGACTCGGTACCTGACCCGGCTAGGCTCTCCCCGACGGGCGGCCCCTCGCAGGCTGCTGACCCTCGCGCGCTTGCAAGGCCGAATCGAGCCTGAGCGTGAGCGAATCGGCTGCCTGCGTTAGACCGTCTCGATCCGCACGGTTTCCGCGAGACCGAGTTCCTGCAAGATCTGCCGAAGCTCGGCCGCGAGACTTCCTGCGCTGTCGGCGTTGACCGTCACCGAGAACTCCAGCCCAATCTTCAGCTCGGAGCCCGACCGCAGCTTCGGAAGGATCTTCGTCCCGAGGCGATTCCAGACCTCCGGAGGCACCGTGCCCGCGAGACGCAGCGTCTTCGTGTCGGCGACAGGCTGCGGTGGCGGCTCACGCGACCGCGGAGTCAGGTCTTCCGGGCCGCGGTTGGGGCTCGGGCTCCGGTACGCGGCTCGGGCGGAGCACCCGTCTTGAGCGCTTCCGCCGTCCCCTTCCTCAGCAGGAACACACCGGCCTCGAAGGCGACCTCGTCGGGCGCCACCGGCTCCTGCGAACCAGACCCGCTCGTAGCTCCCGTCGGCCTTCGCGCCCGACGCCAGGCCGAAGTCGCCCCGGCTCACGAACTCGACGATCTTGCTCTTCAGGATCGCGTCGGGATCGACGAGGCGCGTGAGCGAGCCGTTGAGGAAGCTCTGCCGCAGGCTCGCGAGCGGCCACGCCCCGGAATCCTTGAGCGCCGGCGGCCAGTTGCGCTCGATGTAGCCGGCGCCGACGGACTCGTTGAGCAGCGCCTCGGACTTGAGCGCAGCGATGACCCGGCCGCACAGGGTCTCGCCGCTCGAGGAGTGCCCCGCGCCGAGGTCGATCACCTTGAGCCCGTCGGCTTCCTGGCCGTCGGCGACGACCGCGAAGCGGTAGTCGCCCCAGACCTCGTCCTTCGCCGCCTCCTCGGCGTCCTTGACCTTGGACTGGAGCTCCGCCCGGTCGCTCTTGTCGAACTCGCCGCCGAGCGTGCCCTCGGCGACCTCGCGCGCCACGCGCTTCCACGCGAGCATCAGCTCGACCTTCTCGCGCAGGTCGCGCCCCGGCTTCTTGAGGCACCAGACGAGCGCGCCCGGATAGAGCCGCGGCGACTTGCCCGCGGCTGCGGGTCCACTCGGCGAGCTGCGCGCGCAGCGCAGCCGCCGCCCGACCACTCCACCTCCGGATCGGCCGACGACGAGCGTGAGCCTGGGCGTGTCCGGAATCTCCGCGCCGTCGCGCGGGAACGGCACGACGGGGATGCTCGCGCCGCGCCGGAACTCGTCCTCGACGAGCTTGCGCATGGCGGGCTTGACCTCGGTCTCCTCGTCGAGCGACGCGCGCCGGTCGCTCACCACCTTCTTCATCGTCGGCTGGTAGCCGATCCGGAAGCCGTCCGAGCCCGCCTTGCGCACGAAGTAGGAGCGGTCCTCGAGCGCGAACGCGGCGTTGTCGATGGACGTCGTGTCCAGCTCCGGCTCGCCGAGCGCGAAGCGCAGCTCGGGCAGGTGCGCGACCTTGTCGGTCTGCCCGCCCGACGACTCGAACAGGATCGCGGTGCCGACGCGCCGGTGGATGTCGCGCAGCGGCCCCTTGGTGTCGGCGTCGAGCGCCTTGCTGTGCGCCTGCTCGCCGGCGATGTCGGTGTCGATCGCCGCGACGAGGCGCGACTCGCCGAGCTGGCCGAGCACCACGCTGCGGAAGCCGGGCTCCGCCGAGCGGCGCCGAGCCCGAGCGTGATCAGCGGCTCGGTGCGCGCCTTGCGGAAAGCGTCCTGCGCGGCGATCGAGATCCACTGCGCCAGCATCGCCAGCGTGCCGCGCGTCTGCTGGTACTGCGGCAGCGCCTGCCACTTGCGCTGGAAGACCGAGAGCGTCGCCGGATGGAACGGATAGCAGGCCTCGAAGCGGCGCTGCAGGAACTCGCGCGCCTTGGCCTCGGTCGCGGCCGAGTCCACCGCCGTCCACTCGGGCGGGAGCTGCGCGCGCCGCTCGAAGCACCAGTCGCCGAAGGCCTTGGCGACGTTCTTGCGGATCTTCTCGCTGCCGAGGTCCTCGAAGAGCCGCCGCCGGACGACCTCGCTGATCTCGGTCTCGTCGTTGGCGATCAGGTCCTTGGCGACGCGCCGCACCACCTTCGAGATCTTGTCCTGCCACTCCTGATCCCACTCGGTCATCTCGACCTGGCTGCGCGGCAGGCTGATCACCGCACGCGCCGTGCGTGGTGCCGGTGGTGGCGACGGTCAGGTTCTGGATGAAGGCGTGGAAGGACTCGGCGCTCGCCGCGGTGGCGGTTCAGGAAGTTCAGCACCTCGTCGAAGAGCAGGAGCACCGGCGCGCCCGCCGCCTGCGAAGACGCGCGCGATCGCCTCGGTGCCGGGCGGCGTGGTCTTCGCCGCCGGGCCGAGCGCCTCGACGCCCTTGTCGCCCGCGAGCTGGCGGGCGATGTCGATCCACGGCGTCTCGCGCCCCGCGCTGCGGGTCCCAGGCATTGCCCACGAACACGGCAACCTTGCGCCTTCGGCACTGACGGCGACGCCCGCCTCCCGCACCAGATCGGCCACGCCCGGTGTAGCCGGCCGCCGCTTCGCCGTTCGTCGCCAGGTGGTAGAGCGTGGTCAGCGTGTGCGTCTTGCCGCCGCCGAACTGGGTGATGAGCGTGAGCACCGGCGCGGTGTTCTCGGTCTTGCCCGAGAGCCGGCGCAGCACCATGCCCGCGTGCTCGCGCAGCGCCCGCGTGAAGCAGGTGCGCGCGAAGAACTGGTCGGGCTTCGCGGTAGTCCTCGGGCGCCGTCCCGGCGACGACCTGCTCGAGGGCGATGGCGAACTCGTCCGGATTGAACGAGCGGCCTTCGCGGACTTCCTTGCGCGGCGTCGCGACCTTGTACCAGGGCTCCATTCAGCGATCCTCCTAGGGTCTCTGCATCCGCGCGAACAGCGCCGCCGCCGGGCGCTTCAGCCGCGCGAGGTTCGCGTAGGCCACAGGCTCGAAGCCGCGACTGCCGGCGTACATCCGGTAGCGGATACCGTCGGTGACGATCACGTCGCGAGGCACGCCGAGCGCCTCCACGTACCCCTTGGCCTGCTCGAGCGCGCCTTCGACGCCCGCGCCCAGGCGCTTCGCCTCGATCACGAGGTGGCAGTTCTCCGGCGTGCGCGGCAGCGCCCGAAACACCGCCACGTCGATGCGCCGCCACTGAACGGCGATCCGCTCCGGCGGCCAGCCAAGCGCGCGCAGGAACGGCACCACGAAGTGGGCGATCAGCTCGTCCTCGCTCGGTGCCTCACCGAAGGCCTGCCGGTCCTGAAGCAGCGGCACGAGATCGGCCGCCTGCGGCGACCAAACCCTGCGAGGACGCCGGGCACCTCGTCGAGCGCCGGCTCTTCGGCTGGAAGCTCAGGCAGCGGGGCTGTCTGCCAGTGAGTCGGTGGCGACTTGAGAAACCGCTCCGCGAAGTCCACGCACTTCCTCGTTCCACACCCGCGAGCAGCGCGGCGGGTTGGCGCCGAAGACCGCGCTCGCGAAGGCATGCTCCTCCGGAAGTCGGCACCACCGCACCCGTCGGGCGTGCTGCAGGTCCCAGCCGTTCACGTCGTCGAAGGCGTTCACGTACTGGTAGTCGCTCGCCACGAGGCCCACCGCGGCGATCGTCGCGATCCGCGTGCGCAGCAGGACTACGTCTCCAGTCGCGACCTCGCTCGCGAAGCGCCGCACGAAACCGCCCTCGAACTCGTCGTCGTCGCGCTCGGGCGTCCACGGTCCGGCGTCGCCCGGGCCGATCAGCGCGACGCCGTGCTTCAGCAATACGTCCGCGTAAGCCCGAGACACCGGACCGGCCGAGATCTGCCACACCGGGCTGTTTATCTCACGAAAGCCACGCCGCCGGCGGCCACACCTCGGGGGCCATGCCTGCTGCTGCGGCAAGCGCACCGAAGGCGGTCACCAGCTTGCGAAAGCTGCGGCACTGCCGGTACGCGCTCTCCAAGTCGAGATGCGCCGTCATTGGGGCCTGATCGACGGTGGCGGAATAGCTGGAGCCGGACCGCATGCGTCGCTCCAACTCGCCTTTGGCATCGCGAGGCGTCTCCGGATCGGCGTGTGATGCGGCGTCGGGGAGAACGCCGGACATACCGCGCAGTGTTTCGATGCTCGCGAGAAACCACGATTCGTACTCACGGTTTGCCATTACGACCACGCACGGTATCTGGCCCGCTGCTTCGCGCGCCCACCGTTCGAGCGTCGGCGCCAACTCTGCGGGGCAATCGTCGTCAGCGTCGAAAAGGACGAGTATCCCCGCGCAATCCTCTCGCAGCGCCGCAAGCTGGACCGCGCTCTGCAGGGAGTCCTTCTTCACCAACTGTGTGCGCCGTCGGCGGTGCGGCTTGCCGAACTCGAGGCCCCAAACCTGGGCTTCGTCCCGGAGTCGGCGCAGTAGCAGCGGAACGGCGGACTCATCGCCCTGTCCCTCGACGATCGGCTGGATGATCATGCGAAATCCTCGAACAGGTCACCCTGCCGGAGATTCGCCTGATCATCGAACAAGGGCGCCGGGTCGAGCGCGTTCGAGCGCAGCAACTCGCCCGCGCCCATCAGATGATCTTGCAGCGCCTTGCGCGTCGAATCGGACACGGGCGCGACCCGTGTCGCCCCTTCGGTCCACTCCACGATGCGCAAGTGGCGATCGGTGATCCACTTCGCGTCGAGCAGTTCGGGGCTGTGCGTGGTAATGACGACCTGCATATGTTTTGAAGCGTGGCGCAGCAGATCAAGCACCGACTCCAGCGCGCCGGGGTGTATGGTCGCCTCGGGCTCTTCCACCGCGATCAGCGACGGCACCGGCCTCTGGAACACCGCGGCCAGATAGTCCGATCGCGCGCAGGGTGCCGTCCGACATGCTGAACCCCTCGAACCTCAGGCGCTTCTTCTCGCCCCATTCCTGTGTGAACTCGAGCGACAGGTTCTTGCCGTGCTTCTTCACCTGCACGCGTTTCGTGTTCGGAACGATGGTTGCGAGAATGTCCGAGATGCGCTGGAAATCGCCTTCCGACTGGCGCTCGATCTCCTTGAGCACGCTCGTCACGTTGGCACCGTCGGACTTGAGGCTCGTACCGCTGTCCGGCTCCTGCATCTCGCGCACCTTGCCGGGTTCGATGGCATACACCCGCATGGCCGCGAGGGTGCGCAGCACCGGTGCGAACTTCGCTTCACCGCCCACCAGCGGCAGACTGAGTGAGGCGGGGTCGAGCAAGGGATTCATGCCGCCGACGTTGGATGTGAACTTCGTACCGACGCGGTCGAACCACGAGCGGGCACCCTGCTCGAATGCGACCGAACACTGCTCTCGCACTACAGAGAAACCGTAGTTCGGCAACGCCTTGACTTCGAACGCGTAAAAACCGGACACGGCCTTTCCATTCATGCGTCCGAAATCGACGCGCAAACCGAGATTCGGCGGATAACTCCTGCCGGAGGAACGGTTGCGAATGACCGAGATACCTCCCGCCCTGTCGAATACCGCCTGGAGGGGCGACGCCATCGCCTCGGCCAAAAAAGAAAATACGCTAACGAGATTGCTCTTGCCCGAGCCATTGCGCCCGACAAATATGGTCGGGTTGTCGAACGTGATGCGCTCTGAAGGAATGCTACGGAAGCGCTTCACCACCAGTTGCTTAATCGTCGGGTCCATATTGCTCACCTGGGCACAGCCAATAGCATCGCGTCGAGCAGGCGCTTCTCCTCGCTGCCCTTCGGATAAAGGGCCGAAAGGGCGTTGGCGAGCCGCAGGAAGTCGGGGCTGCGTTCCTGCTCGGCCTTGAGGAGCGCGCGCAGCGCGTTGGTGCGCCCGCCGGCCTGGAGCAGCATGGCCGCGTGGACGCGGTCGAGGGTCGTGGCCTCGCGGGCGGCGGTGAGGCTCTCGTCGGAAACCTCGGCGCCGCGCTCGCTTGCCGCGGCCGCGCGCGCCGCGCCCGCGGACCTGTGGGCGCAGCCTCCAGCTCGGGGAAGAGCAGCCCCTGGAGCGGGTTGCTGCCGAGCGCCGCCTCCTGTTCGAGACGCGCGGCGACGGCCTGCGCGCCGTCCTCGCCGAAGAGCTGCTTCGCGCGCTCGGCGATCGGCAGCAGGCGCACGACGCCCTTCTTGGTCTCGATGACGCGGCCTTCCCATTTCGGCAAGCTCGATGCCGAGCGGCTGCGCGAAGCGGCGCACCACGTCGAAGACGAGCGTGAAGCCCTTGGCCTTGCCGCGGGACGAGCCCTCTTCGTCTTCGTCGTCGTCCGACGGCTCCTCGTCCTCGCCCTCGTCGCCCGCGGCTTCCGCCGCCTCGCCGTTCGTGCTCTGCAGCGTCCACAGGAAGAGCGCGGTGAGCCGCGCGTCCTCCTCGACGCGCGCCGGCCAGCGCCGTTGCGGGCCTTGGCCTCGGCGGTGCCGAGCACCTGCGCGAGCGCGCTGCGGCCCACGACCTCCCAGACCTTCTCCAGGTACTCGGCGAGCTCGACCTCGCGCCCCTCGGCGGTCTCGACCTTCGCGTAGCGGCTGAAGATCTCGAGCGCCGGCCCGATGCAGGCGAAGACGAGGTCGGCGCCGCGCACGCCTTCGCCCTGCAGGCGCTCCATCCAGTCGCCGACGCGGTTCGGCAGCTCGCGCAGCACGTCCGCCCAGTCGCCGACCGGCGCATCGTCCGGGCGCGGGCGGCAGACGAGGTGGACGCTGGTGGCGAGGGCGGCAGACTCGCGCGCGCGCAGGCGCGCCGGCCGTCTCGGTTGCGATCGGCCAGAACCCGTGATCGTCCAGCCGCCGCGGATCATGCCGGAGAGAAGCGCCTCCCAGCCCTCGGTCGTCTTGTGGGCGAAGACGACGGAGCCGACGCCGTCCTCGCGCAGCACACGCCGCCCCTCCGCGAAGGCGCTTCGCCATCGCCATTCAAAGAAGCCTGGTCCTTCGGCCGGCCGTCGTCGATCTTGACCTCGTCCTGCACCGCCTCCCGCGCTTCGGCGTGAGCGGGTTCGCCGCGTCGAAGGGGTCGCGCAGGAGCGGATGGCCCGGAAACGCGCGCTTCAGCCAGACGAAGAAGAAGTCCGAAAGATCGGCGTAGGGAATGGCATCGTAGTACGGCGGGTCGGTGAACCAAACATGCGCACGCCTCGTCTGGCAGCGGTGAGGCGTCAAGCATCGGCAACCTGCACCTGTCCGCTTCGGTTCACCCTCGGAAGTGCCCGTAGGACGCGAAGAACGTTTTCGAGCGGCCTCGAAGTTACCCGCCGGCTGCGCGAAGACGGCGCTTCCGCGAAGTCCCAGACGAACGGAATCACCTGGCCCCGTAAACATCGCGGTCGACTTGTTTTCCGGACTGCGCCACCAACACAGTGAGCATTGCAGATAGTTGGCGAAACGACCAAGAGCCAACGCCAGATCTCGCGCACTGAGGATCGTCGGACGAGACCTTCTCGATGGCGTCGCAAGTGTGAGCATCGCGAGCTTCTGGCGACAGAAAATAGGTCTCCCCATTGAAGCATCCCGTAACGTTGCACGCTGAAAGCGCGGCCAGCCCCCGAACCGCCGCCAGTCGGCGTGGGCTCATCCGGCACCGGCGAGAGCAGCCAAGTGGCTTCGAAAGGGCCTGTTCGAGCGCCGCTGCTGCATTTCTCACCGAAAGATAATCGGTGTCATCCGGAGATCTGAAAGATCGACCTTGGTTTCCCTGTCCCTGCGTCGCGACGGCAAGCAACCTCGCTCCGCCAGCTCTGCGGCCGTCAGCCCCGAACACCACGTCGGCTCCTCCACGCTGGCGGGCGAGCTGGGTCGGCACCCGTGGATTCATCTTGTTGCCGGGCAGGACCTTCTTGCAGCAGGGACACACGACGTTCGCGTTGTTCCCAGATGCCTTCTGCCCTCGAGCTTCACGAATCCGTCCCCCGGCATCCTCGCCGCGTGCCCCGTGGCTACGTGAAGGGCGATCGGCCCACCATGAGGTGCGCATCGACAAGAGCGCAACGCACGGACCGTCGGACGCTTCCTTGAAGTAGCCGCGCGCGCGCAATTCCACGACGAGAGAGCCAAGGAGAGCGATAGATCGGAATCTCGGCCCCGCAGTCGGGGGCCTCGCAGCGAACAGTCCGTGCCCAGAGATAGGCGATGGGTTTCCTTCGGGCCGAGCCGTTCGTGTCTCCTTCATAGAAGCTCCCCAGCGCGTGCTCGGCTACCTGGCGAACGCGCCGGCCGGCCTCCTCCACGCGGTCAAGGAAATCGGGGGCGACCGCGGGATGTCCTCCAGCATCACCTTCAGGATGAACGCCGCAACCGGATTGAGATCACTCGCGAATACCTCGCAGCCGAGCCGCAACGCCTCCAGGGGAATCGAGCCGCCGCCCGAGAACGGGTCGACGACCAGCGGGGCACGTAGGCGCCGTCAGCGGCCTGGGCTTCACCCGCGCGCGATCTCGAAATAGGGGCCGTTGGCGGCTAGGTCAAAGTTGGCGAAGTCGGCGATGAACTTCAGCAGTCCCCGGCGTAGCGCCTCGTCGGCATCGCCCGGCGAAGCCGAACCTGCCCCAGCAGGCCGCCGGCCTTGATTCTTGAAGACGGTCGGGCAATACGGGTCACAGGGGTCGGGCAGCAGCAGTGCCAGGAGCACTGCCCGGCAGGAAGCCAGGGGCCGCCGCGCCCACCACAGGTGCAGCGTGGAGGGATGGCCGTGCAGAGATGGAGCTTCTCCCGTGCGCATGCCTGCTCACCTCGGCGATCGGAAAGTCAACCTCGGCGAGACGCTTGCATTCCTTGGGAATCCCCACGGCGCTCGATTCGATCAGCCGTAGAAGCGCCGGCGAAGGTCCTGCTCTGCAACAAACCTGGCCGCCTGGCGGATTATGGCGCGGAGCGTGCCAGGGTCCAGCTCGCCATGCGCCGGCACCGTCAACGTCTGCATCCTTGCTTGCTGGCCCGCTTGAGTTTGATGTGACTGCCCCGCTGGGAGGCGACGGCAAAGCCGAGGCGCTGGAAGATCGCAACGACTCTCTGCGCTGGACAGCCTACGAAGCTTGGGCATACGCCGGCTCGATCTCCATCGTCACGATCAAGGTCGGCCGCTCGGCGAGCCCGAAGTCGGCTGCGCTCTCTCCTTCGAGATGGAGCGCCACGGCCTCTTGGAGGTTGCGAATGGTCTCGTCAACCGTCCGACCTTGTGTGACGACAGCGATCTCGACGCACTCGCCGACGAACCCTGACTCCTCACCGGGCCGGATGATCGCTTTTACCGTGCGTTGCAAATGCTTCATAAGACCCTCCTTCATTCCGACTCCTGCAACTGCCAATGAATTGTGACCCTGCGATGCTGGCCAACCAAGGAGCTGAAAGGCTTAAATCGTCACTTCCGGTCCCCCCCGCCATCGCCCCTACCCACCATAGCACGGCGCATCCGACTCCCCCACCTGCATCGGCTTCGTCATCGCGTCCACCGACAGGTAGTAATGTGCGACCTTCGTGACCTCGTTCCAGTCTAGCCGCGCTGGGTCGCGGATCGGCTCCTGGAGCCGAGGCGTCGTACCGCAGTCGGTGACGACATAGAGCCAGTAACAGTCTCTCCGGTCCTCGGCGACGCGGCGCTCGTTGGGCGTGAGCAGGATGGTGCCGGTCGCGGCGCCGAGCCCCTTCACCTCGATGAGCCGCAGCTCGCCCGAGGCGAGGTCGAGGCTCGTCACGTCGTAGCCGAGGTTTTTTTCGGAGACGTCGTAGACCTGGCGGCCCTGGGCGCCCTCGTGCTCCATGACCACACGCATCGCGATGGCCTCGGTCTCGAAATTCGGCTTCAGCCGTTGCACCTCCGGCGCCTCCCGCTCCGGGTGCGGCAAGACCAGCACGCTGGTCAGCCTCTCGACCGCCTGAAGGGTGAGCGAGCGTTGGCGTTCGAGGTCGGTGCGGCGCCGCTCGCGCCGTGCCAGCAGCTCTGCATGGCGCGCTTCGGCCTGCGCCAGTCGCCCCTCGGCCCCCTGATCCCCGCGCTCCTTGGCTTCCTGAGCACGCCCAATCTCGTCGTCGGCGCGCTGGAGCAGCTCGGTGAGCGAAAGCTCCACGTGGGCGCTCACTCGCTCGATCTCGGCGAGACGATCCTTCCGCGTCTCATCGAGGAACGGCGCCAGCGCTCGCTCGTGGAGCCAGCCCGTCGCCTCGGGCAGTGCCGCGACCGCGGGCATCTCGAACGGCGGAGCGGCCGGTGTGAAGTTGCCGACCAGGCCGGGCTCCTGCAGCCGCGGTTCGCCGCCGTCGCCGATCTCGACGGCGAAGAGGCGCTCGTGGATGACCTGCCCGAGCCCATCGACGACCCGCGCCCGGTAGAAGTCGACACGCGTCGGGATGCTCGTGCTGCAGGGAGTGGAAGGCCGCACCCTTGCCGAGGACGTCGAACGCCTTCGCGTGGGTGTGACGGCGCATCGCCTCGAACAGCGGATGGCCCGGCGTCACCCACTCCAGCTTCTCGGTCTCTGCGGTGTCGCGGTCGGTGGAGAGCCGCGGGTAGCGGTCGGAGAGCGCCGAAAGCTTCCAGTCCGGGTCTTTCTCGTAGCGGCGCAGCACCGCGGGCGTGCGCGCCGGCTCGAAAGTGTGCGGCAGGTTCGGGACCATTTTGAGCGTGAGCGGCACGAACTCGGCGGCCTCGCGCAGGAAGCGCGCGATGGTCTCCGGCACGACACGCCGTTCCTGCGCTCGGGCGCGCCGCTCGATGAGCATTTCCAGGTTGAGCTTCTTGCTCGCCAGCCCCTCCAGCGCGTTCTGGCAGATAGACCGGAACTGGCCTTCATCCACGTTGCGGAGCAGCCGGTCTTCGAGGTCGGCGTCGCCGAGCTTTCCGGCGTAGTAGTCGCGCAGCACGCGCTCCACGTGGGCGGCGGGCAGCACCTCGCCGACCACGTTGAAGACCGCGTCGTCGTCCAGCGCGTCGCGGATCTCTTGGAGCTTCTCCAGCAGCCGCTGCAGCACCTTGCCTTCGATGGTGTTGGTCGCGACGAAGTTGAAGATCAGGCAGTCCTTGCGCTGGCCGTAGCGGTGGATGCGGCCCATGCGCTGCTCGAGGCGGTTCGGGTTCCAGGGAATGTCGTAGTTGAAGAGGATGTTGCAGACCTGGAGGTTGATCCCCTCGCCCGCCGCCTCGGTGGCGACCAGGATCTGGATGGCGCCTTCGCGGAACTGCTGCTCCGTGTAGAGGCGCGTACCTGGCTCGTCGCGCGAACCGGACTTCATGCCGCCGTGGATGAAACCGACGCGAAAGCCCCAGTCCTTCAGTCGCGCCACGAGATAGACGAGCGTGTCCTTGAACTCGGTGAAGAGCAGCAGCCGCTGGTCGGGGCGGTCGAAGAACCCCTCTTTTTGGAGCAGGTCCCGGAGCTGGGCGAGCTTGGCCTCTGCGCCCGAATCCTCGACCTCCTGCGCTTGCGCCGCGATGCGTGCGAGCTCTTGCACCTCCGCTCGGACTTGGTCGGCGCTCGCGGCGAGCGTGACTGCTTCGAGCATCTCCTCGAGCCGCTCGCGCTCGGTTTCCTCCATCTCCTCCAGCTCTTCCGGGTCGGGCAGATCCGGGGGCGCCTGGCGGGCGAGTGTCTCTGCGCGCTTCAGCCCCTCTTCCAAGCGCCGCGCACGGTTCTCGAGCGAACGGCGCATGGCGTGGGTGCTCGATGCGAGCCGCCGCTGGTACAGCGACATCAGGAAACCGATGGCGCGTGCACGCGGATCCTCGCCCTCGGCGGCCGCGCGGGCGCTCTCGCGCTTCACGAAGCGCGTCACTTCCCGGTAGAGATCGAACTCCGCGCCGTCGATCTGGAAGTCCACCGTGCGCGGTATGCGCCGGGTGAAGATCGGTTGCGCCGCCCATGTTCCATCCGCACGGCGCTCCGGGAAATAGACCATCGCTTCCTTGGTGCGGCGCAGATAGAAGGGCGCACGGCGGCGGTCCATAGCCTGCCGGATGGACTTCACGTCGGCGTACGCGTCGGCGTCCAGGAGCTGCAGGAACAGGCTGAAGTTCAGCGGATCGCCCTTGTGGGGTGTCGCCGTGAGCAGGAGCAGGTGGTCCGCGGTATCGCGCAGCAACTCGCCCAGCTTGTAGCGCAGGCTCTTGTGCGACTCGTCCGCCGCCGACATGCGGTGCGCTTCGTCCACGATCACCAGGTCCCAGTGCACCTGGCGCAATCCAGGGAGGATGTCTGCGCGCTTGGCGAGATCGAGCGAAGTGATGATGCGGTTGCGGTCCAGCCATTGATTGACGCCGAACTGCTCGCGGATGTCCTGGCCCTTCATGACCAGGAACTTGGCGTCGAACTTCTCCTTCAGCTCGCGCTGCCACTGGAACGCGAGATTCGCCGGGCAGACGATGAGCATGCGCTCCGCGAGGCCCCGAAGCTCCAGCTCGCGGGCGAGCAGCCCCGCCATGATGGTCTTGCCCGCACCGGCGTCGTCCGCGAGCAGGAAGCGAACGCGCGCGAGCTTGAGCAGGTAGTCGTAGACCGCTTCGAGCTGATGCGGCAGAGGATCGACGCGCGAGATCGATAGCCCGAAGTAGGGGTCGAACTCGTAGGCGATGCCGAGTGCATAGGCCTGCAGGCCGAGACGGAGCAGGCGCCCGTCGCCGTCGAAAGAATGGCGCGCGTCGAGGATCGTGAGCTGATCGAGGTCCGCGGCCGTGAGCGTGACTTTGCGGAAGCGCTCGGTCTGCGTGCCGACCAGCCCGACGACCCAGCTCGCCGGGCCAGTCACCTGTACCGTCTCGACCCGCATCGGCTCGTTGAACAGCGCGCCGGTGAGGATCTGGCCCGAACTGATGGGAGGCATGCGAGTCATCGTGCCGCGCCACGCATGACGTGTAACCTCTCGACCATCGATGCGTCCTGTTCTTGCTCTTTCGCCCCCGGCGCGGGCGGTTTGCACACGGCAGTACGCCGCATCCCCGGCCAAGGATGGTGAGCGCGCGCTGGGCTGTCAAGGCGGCAGTGCGGTCTGGTGGCCCACTGCGTGCCCACGGAGGCGAGACTTCCAATCCCTGGAGTACGCGGCGCCGTTGCCAAGCCGTAACGGGCCCCCTTTCCCGTATAACCTGCTGGCGAGATGTCAGTTGCGGAGCTTCTCGGTACACAGTCTCGCACGCACAATGCGTCTGACCGCCACCAGATGCAGGCCGAAGTGCCCGGCGATCTCTCTGCGACTATACGCCCCCGTGCACGAGGACGACGATAGCCTCATGCCGGCCACGGCCCTTCTTCGCGATCACGTCCAGCGACGACGGTGGCCGGCGCTGAGCACGCGGGATGGTCATCTCGTCCGGCGCGCTCGCGTTCTGTTGTTTGCGCTCGACGAATCTGTGGTCTCGCAATAGGCTAGGGTATAGTCAAGCGGCCTTTGGCCACGAGGACCGACGTCGAGGCCTGTCGCATGCCACACGCCGAACGACTGGAACCTACGCTCTACGAGCAGTTGCAGGCGCTGCCGGAGAATCTCGTCGGCGAGATCGTCGGCGGCAGTCTGCACACGCAGCCGCGGCCCGCCGGACCCCATGCGCTGGCGAGTTCCAGTCTCGGCGCCGATCTCCACGCGGCCTATCAGCGCGGACGCGGCGGACCGGGCGGCTGGTGGATCATCGACGAGCCGGAGCTGCATTTTATCCGCGACACCCTGGTGCTGGTGCCGGACATCGCCGGGTGGCGGCGCGAACGCCTACCGCGAATCCCGCGTGATCAGCGATTCGAGGTGGCGCCGGACTGGGTTTGCGAAGTGCTGTCGCCCGCCACGGCGAAGTCCGACCGAGTCGTCAAGATGCCCGTCTACGCGCAATACGCAGTGGCTCACCTCTGGCTGCTGGACCCTCTCGCACGCACCCTGGAAGCATTCGCCCTGAATGAAGGCAAATGGACCGTGGTCGGTCTGTTCAAAGACCAGGACGAGGTCCGCGTGGCACCCTTTGACGAGATCAGGCTCCCATTGGCGGATCTGTGGGTGGACGAGGCGGATTGACCGGAAAAGCCGAATACCGACCCGTTCGCGTCGGCAACGGCATCCGGCTCATCGTCCGCAAGACGGATTCCAGCCTGCTGGCGCGTTGACGGATTCAGGCCGGGTCGCCTGCGACCCCGTTGACCCGCGGCTGAAAAGCGGGTCCATGACCCCCGTGACTCAATCCTGATTCCGTGACTTCGCGTCTTAGCGGGTGGCTGCAACCTGCTGATTTATCGTGGCAGTTCGGGTAAAATCGGCCCGCACGCCCACTCACCCGGCAGGTGAACGATGAAAGCGGTTCATCCTGGAGCAGTCCGACGAAGAGTTCTACACCTCCCATTCCGGTCTGGCTCTGGTGGGTCTTTGCGTAAACCGCTTCAGCGGCCTGGGCAAGGCGCTCAAGCAGGCCATCCCGCTACGCCACGGCATTTCCCATGAAGACATAGCCAGGAGCTATCTGGGGTTGATGTGTTTGGGCAAGAGCGACTTCGAGGCGGTCGCCAACGTCCGAGGGGACGATTTTTTCCCCCAGGCGCTGGGGCTGGAGCGGGTGCCTTCGGCGGAAACCTTGAGGCAGCGCCTCGATGAGCACGCAGCGCTCATGCGGGAGGTCATCGACGAGGCCGATATCGAGTTCATGGTCAACGCCAAAGTGCCGGTGAGCCCGCTCAAGACCGGCCATGTGCCGCTCGACATCGATGTGTTTCCCATGAACAACTCCGGGACCAAGAAAGAAGGGGTCTCGCGCACCTACCACGGCTATGACGGTTATGCGCCGATCGCCGCCTATCTGGGAACCGAAGGCTGGGGGCTGGCCTGTGAGCTGCGTGAAGGCAAACAGCACTCCCAGAAGGAATTCCGCTACGTCTGGGAGCGTATTTTGCCGCGGGCCCGGCGGCTGACCAAACTGCCGCTGCTGGTACGCCAGGACAGCGCCCATGACGCCTTGGAGAACCGGCTGCGCTACCTCGAAGAGGAGGTGGACTTCATTATCAAGTGGAACCCCCGGGGCGAGGACCCTGGCGAGTGGCTGGAGCGCGCCGAGCGCCAAGGGGTATGGGAGACCCCGCGCCCCGGCAAGCGCGTGGCGCTGTTCAGCGTCATCGAGGAGCACCTCCATCGGGAGCACACCTACCACGTTCGCCGGGTGATGCGGGTGACCGAGCGCACCATCGACAAGAGGGGCCAGGCACTGCTGGTGCCGGAGCTTGAGATCGAGGGCTGGTGGACCTCCCTGGCCTATCCGGACGAGGAGATCGTCGCCCTGTACCGGGACCACGGCACCTCCGAGCAGTTCCACGAGCCGAGTTCAAGACCGACCTCGATATCGAACGGCTGCCCTCCGGGAAATTCGACACCAATGACCTGGTGCTCGCCTTTGCCGTGTTCGCCTACAACATCCTGCGCTTCATCGGACTTATCGGGCTGACCGGCGCGGCGGCTCCTCTTCGCCATCCAGCCAAGCGCAGGCGGCTCAAGACCGTCCTCCAGGAGCTGATGTACCTCGCCGCCCGGCTGGTGGCCACCGGCTCTGTCCCGGCTTTCGCGCCTTCGAACAGCTGTATTACCAGCTCGCCTTCGGGTAGCTAGGACGACATCCCTAGAAACTCGACCCGGGCCTTACCAGGCCCCGGTGTAAACCTATGCCTGAAATTCAGCGCCAAAAGGTCAAAGCCCCGCCATCACTCCTGCGCCGACCAGGTTCCACGCCTGCTGTGCACAGCCGATGTCGCCAGCTGGCTAAACACTAACCAACTCAACTGAGAATACCTCCCATTATCCCGTGCCCCGGATGCCCAGAACTCGAAGTCACGGATCCAGGTCAATACCACAAACTGGAAGCCTGACCGGTCCTTCCGGGGAACCTTCGCGGGATTCGCCTCCGCTCAACCATGGAGATGGGCAGCCGTCCATAGGGGCGAAGGCATGGACTCGGCCCGGCGGCTCGGCTGGCTCCGACACGGCTCAGGATACGCCTGTGCGCTCAGCGCCGTTGCCAGTACCCATCCCTCATTCGCCAACCATGGCCTTCCCTAGCCCAGTGCGGAGACACCCAGTAATGTCCGGCGCGCCCCTGGGTCCAATGGCCGGGAGCCCAGGCATAGTGCCTGCCTCCCCAGCGCCAGTAGCCTCCGATCCAGACGTAGCCGGGTGCCGGCGCGACGCCCACGACCTCCACCCGAGGCGGCGGCGGGGCGACCGTGACGACCTCACCGCCGTAATACGGCGTACCCGGGGCAGCCGTGCCTACATCGTTGCCGTAGTATGGCGGTGGTACCGGCGCGACGATGCAGCCGCCCAGGATGAGGGCGGTGACGGCCGTCGCAATGGCGATTCCGCCCTGATGAGAAGACGCATTCATGTCTCACCTCTCGTTGAACAAGCCGTGGCCCGAAAGCGGCCGAGCCCGTGGATGACGGCAGGCCCCTGACATTCGCGAGACCCCTCTCGAGGGTAGTAAGCGCGGCAGCACCGTTCGAGTCCTCACTGCGGCGTGCGGCTCGCCACAGAGAAAGCGGGATTGCACTGCTGGAGCGCCTCGGTTACGTACAAGAGGCATCAGTGGGTACCGGGGAATGCCTACGCCGAAGCCCAGCGGGCCTTTGCAGGTAGCCCCACGTTCTGCCTTCGAACCCCGCCGCCTTGGGCGGCTCAGGGTATCATGGCCTCTTCGAGGACGCACCGATGACTCCCCCGGCTGTTCCGGGACCATGTAACTTGGAGGTACAGCGATGTCCGTTCACGTACTTGGGTTTGCCGGCAGTCTGCGTGAGAAATCCTACAACCGAGCTGCTCTTAGGGCGGCGGAGGAATTGGCGCCTGCAGGCATGGAAATCGAGACTTTCGACCTCGCACCCATTCCGCTCTACAACGAGGATGTGCGCGAACGGGGCTACCCGGCAGCGGTGGCGGAATTCCGCAGCCGCATCGCTGCCGCCGATGCACTGCTGATCGTGACGCCCGAATACAACTATTCGATTCCCGGGGTGCTGAAGAATGCCATCGACTGGGCGTCCCGCCCTCCCGAGCCGCCGCTCGACGACAAGCCGATTGCGGTCATGGGCGCATCTCTTGGACCTTCGGGCACGCTACGAGCTCAGTATCACCTCCGCCAAGTCTGCGTGTTCACGAATATGCATCCGTTCAACAAGCCGGAGGTCATGATCGCGCGCGCGCACGAGAAATTCGACGATCAGGGCAGGCTTCAGGATGCCGAGACCCGGCGATTCATCAGCGACCTTCTGCTCGCCCTGATGGCGTGGGTCGAGAGAATCCGGCCGAAACCCTAGCGACTCGGCACGCAGGCGCGCGGGACGGGCCCCCGCTGCGGCGGCCTCAAGCGCGCGAGATATCCGAGACTCCCGGACGGGGGTGGCCAAGGTCCTGCGCCCACCCACCTCAAATGAGAGGCGGCGCCGCTCACGCACCGCTTGGCTCGATCGCTGCCCGATCGGCGAAAACCACCGCTCCGTCGGCGCGGATACGCCCCGCCGGGATCGTGCGATCGCCGTCGCGCAGGCGTCGGAGCGCCTCGGCCTTCGACGATCCGGCCACCACCCAGAGGATGTGTCTGGAACGGTTGAGCAGGGGGTAGGTCAGAGTCATGCGGCGTCGCCCCTGGTACGGACCCGTAACAGCGACGTCGGCGGCTTTGACCTCCAGCACGGGGTCACCAGGCACCAGCGAGGCGGTGTGGCCGTCGCCCCCGATGCCCAGATGGACCAGATCGAGCACCGGCGGTGACCCGGCGACGGCCCCCAGGAGGCTGGCGTAGCGGGCGGCGGCCGCCTCCAGGTCTTTCTCTTCCACTGGCATGGCGTGGATCTGCTCCGCACGCAGCGCAGCATGGCCGAGCAGGCTCTCGCTCAGGTGCGTCAGGTTGCGGTCCGGGTCACCCGCAGGCGCGACGCGCTCGTCGACCTGGAACAGATGGACGCCCGGCCAGGGGATATCCTCGTCCGCGAGGGACCTCAGCATCTTGCGCGGTGTCGTGCCGCCGCTCACGGCGAGCACGAACCGGCCCCGCTCGGCGACGGCGGCGCGAGCGACTCCGGCGAGGTAGGATGCCGCATGACTTGCAACGGCGTCGGCATCGGGACAGACCTCTATCCTCATGAGCCCTCCACGTAAACCAGATGGCTGTCCTGATTCCACTTGCTCACGATCCGCGTCCCGTGCTCATGGCCGAGCACGCTCAGGGCGGCCGTATCCAGGGCGAACAGCCGGCCCTGCGCGGGGGCTAGTCCGAGCCAGCAGGCCGTGAGCACACGCAACACGTGGCCGTGGGCAAACAACACCGCATCTCCGCCGGCGGCAGCGGCCCGGTCGATCACCCTCAGTGCTCTTCCGGCCACTTGCTCCACCGTCTCGCCCCCCGGCACGCCGCCACTCCAGATTGTCCAGCCGGCCACGCCGCTGCGGATTTCCGCGGTCGTGCGGCCCTCGTAGGCGCCATAGTCCCACTCCACGAGATCGTCGGTATAGTTGGCGACGTCGGCATAACCGGCGATCCGGCAGGTCTCCGCCGCCCGCGCCAGCGGGCTCGCCAGCACCAGCGCGAAGGAGCGGCGCGACAGGTATCGGCCCAACGCCGCCGCACGGCGCCTGCCCTCGGCGTTGAGAGGGATGTCGGTCCGGCCCGTGTGGCGCCCGCCGGCACTCCAGTCCGTCTCGCCGTGGCGTATCAGCCAGAGGCTGAAGTCGTTCTCGGACACCCTGCGCATCTATTGCGCCGAACCCGCCAGGTTTTGGGCTCAGAGCTTGCGAATAAACTGGCTGCGCGTTCCCTGGCGGCGTTGCGCGGTGGTCATGGCGTACCTCCCTGTACTGCCACCCCTTCGGGGCGTCCTGCGGACGTGCCGAATGGCTGTCCTGCCATTCGGTCGGTCCTCGCCCGTCTGCCGGACGGGTCTCGTGGCTGCGCTCCGTGCGCTCTGCTCTCGGGGGGCTCGCGGCGAGTTCTTCACAAGCTCCGAGTCGTTCCCGCGCGGCGCGGCTGGACCTGGGAGGCGGGGCGCGGCGCTTTCGAGGCGACGGGCGCTCGGGGCGTCAGCGGTTCATGAGTCCCAGGATACCGATGACGATGAGGTAGACGGCGACGACGTAGCTGAGGACTTGCGGCACCACCAGGACGAGAACCCCCGCCACAATGGCCGCCACCGGCTCGATGTGAGACAGACGCCTCATCGCTCGATCTCCTCAGTGCGTTGGAGCGGGACGGACCATGCTGCTCGTCCGTGAAATCCCGGTCCCTGAGTTGATGATTCCGTGCCCGGAGATCGCCCCCAGCGCTGACCGGTTGCATCGTGCCGCGCAGCCCTCGGGGCCGACCCCCCGCTCACGTGTCCGCCCGGATGTTCTCTGACGCTGTCAGAGGCCGCCGAGCCCGGCCAGTGTAGCGTATTCCAGCGCGGAACACACAACCAACCGCTGGTGGTCACATCGGGCTCGGGCGGATCGCGCGTCCATGCCGGCGCGCGGCGCTGAAAGATGTACGTGGAGAATGGGGGCGGCCGCCCGTCGTGAAGTTCGCGCTGACTCTCGGCCTCCGCTATGGCCCGACGGCCTCCGCTATGGCCCGACGGCCGCCGGGATGCGGCCCGAGCTGAGCGCCCTCTCGGCCCGAGTGGTGAGCGCCCGTGCGGAGTACAATTCGCACTGAAGGCTCCACCCCTCGCACTGCGGAAGCGTTCGTTTCGAGACACCCCCGGGTACAGGAGAGCACATGGTCCGGCGTGCAGCATGGCACCTCGCGACGGTAGTCTCGCTGCTAGTCGTTCCTTGGGCAGCCTTGGCCCAGGTTCACCACGCCATCCACACCCGACTGCAGCCCGACCTGCACCGCATCGAGGTGATGGACACCATCACCCTTCCGGGTGTGCCGGCAGGCCCTGTCGAGTTTGGCCTGCACGGGGGGCTGGTGCCGGAGATCCAGGACGCTGGCGCGAGACTCCGCCGCCTCGACGGTCAGGAAACGGGGCCGGCAGCCCAACATCGGGCAGTGCCGCTGGCCCGCTATGCCGTGGACCTGCCTGCCGGTGCTCGCCGCTTTACGGTGCGTTACGCAGGCGAGATTCTCCATCCCGTCGAGGGGCAGGGAGAAGAATACGCACGCAGCTTCAGCGCGTCGCCAGGTCTGATCGAACCCGAAGGAGTGTTCCTGGCGGGCTCTAGCTACTGGTACCCCCGCCTCGGTGAGACCATGGTCACCTTCACGCTGGAGGCAGACCTGCCTGCCGGCTGGCGCTCCGTGAGCCAAGGCGAGCGCACCCGCCACACCGAGGAGAGCCACCGTACCCAGGAGACTTGGACCATCGACAAGCCCCAGCAGGAGGTGTACCTGGTGGCGGCGCCTTTCACCGAGTACGATGCGCCCCCCGCAGCGGCCAAGGCCATGGTGTTCCTGCGCAAGCCGGATGCGCCGCTGGCGCGCAAGTATCTGGACGCCACCCCTCGCTACCTCGAGATGTATAGCCGGCTCATCGGCCCGTACGCGTACAGCAAGTTCGCGTTGGTCGAGAACTTTTGGGAGACGGGCTACGGCATGCCGTCCTTCACCCTGCTGGGGCCAACGGTCATCCGCTTCCCGTTCATCCTGGAGTCCTCCTATCCCCACGAGATCCTGCACAACTGGTGGGGCAACGGGGTGTACGTCGACTACGCGGGCGGCAACTGGTCGGAGGGGCTGACCGCCTACCTGGCGGACCACCTCCTCAAGGAGCAACAGGGTCAGGGCGTGGAGTACCGGCGCGCGACCCTGCAGAAATACACCGACTACGTGCGCGGGAAGCAGGACTTTCCGCTGACCGAGTTCCGCTCCCGGCACAGCGCAGCGACGGAAGCGGTGGGCTACGGCAAGGCATTGATGCTGTTCCACATGCTCCGCCGCCAGTTGGGCGACGCGACCTTCGTGGAGGGGCTGCGGCGCTTCTACCGCGACTATCTGTTCCGGGTGGCGAGCTTCAAGGACTTGGCTGCGGCCTTCAGCGCCGTCGCCGGCCGCTCCCTGGACACGTTCTTTGACCAGTGGGTGAAGCGCGCTGGGGCCCCTGCCCTGCGGGTCAGCGACGCCCGCGCCCGGCCGGAAGGCGACGGTTTCCTGCTGTCCGCGGTCATCGAGCAGGTGCAGGCCGACGCCCCCTACCGGCTGAGCGTGCCGCTGGCCGTGTCCCTGGAGGGTCAGGACACGGCCTACCAGACCCGCGTCGAGGTGGACGGGCGGCGCGTTTCAGTGACGCTGCACCTCAAGGCGCGGCCTGTGCGCCTGGACGTCGACCCGGAGATCGACGTGTTCCGGCGCCTGGATCGCAGCGAGATCCCGCCCTCGCTGGGTCAGGCTTTCGGGGCGGACAAGGCCCTCCTCGTCCTGCCGGCAGGCGCCCCGCCGGCGCTGCGCGACGCCTATCAGGCGCTCGCCCGCTCTTGGATAGGTCAACGTCCATCGGACATGCAGGTGCGCTTCGATGATCAGTTCACCGAGCTGCCGGGCGACCGCGCCGTCTGGCTCTTCGGCTGGGAAAACCGTTTCCGGCCATTGCTGGCGAAGGCCCTGGCCGGTTATGCCTTCAAGGACGAGGGCGAAGCGGTGCGCATCGGGGGGCAGGAGCTGAAGCGCTCCGAGGAAGCTGCGGTGGCGGTCGCCCGCCGTCCCATGCATCCCGACCACGCGCTCGCCTGGGTCGCCGCAGCCGACCCGGCTACCCTGCCCGGTCTGGGCCGCAAGCTCCCCCACTACGGCAAATACAGTTACCTGGGCTTCACGGGCAGCGAGCCCACCAACGTCCTCAAGGGCCAGTGGCCCGTGCTGGACTCGCCCCTGTCGGTGGCGGTCACCCAAGCCGACGGCAAGGCCGTGCTCCCTACCGTAGGCCGGCTGGCGCCCCGCAAGCCGCTTGCCGAGATCCCGCCGCCCTTCTCTGCCGAACGCATGCTGCGAGACATCGCCTACCTGGCGGCTCCGGAGATGGCCGGACGCGGCCTCGGCAGCCCGGAACTCGACCGCGCCGCCGATTACATCGCCGGGGAGATGCGCAGCGCCGGGCTGCAGCCCGGCGGCGACCGCGCCGGAGACTGGTTCCAGACCTGGACCGCACAGGTCGGCGGGCTGCCCCGGCCGCTGAGGCTCCGCAACGTGGTCGGAGTGATTCCCGGCACCCGCCCGGATTGGGCCGGCCAGAGCGTAATCGTAGGCGCCCACTACGACCACCTGGGGCGCGGCTGGCCCGACGTACACCACGGTGACGAAGGCAAGGTGCACCCCGGCGCCGACGACAACGCCAGCGGCGTCTCCGTGCTGCTGGAGCTGGCGCGCCTGCTCGGGCGCGACTGGCACCCGGAACGCAGCGTGGTGTTCGTGGCCTTCACGGGCGAGGAAGCAGGCAAGCTCGGCTCCCGCCACTACACCCAGCACGCCTTGGATTACCCCGCCGGCAAGGCCATCGCCATGCTCAACTTGGACGCCGTCGGCCGGCTCGGAGACCGGGAGCTTCTGATACTTGGCAGCGGCTCCGCCCGGGAGTGGGTGCACATCTTCCGCGGCGCCGGCATGGTCACCGGCGTTCCCGTCAAGCCGGTGGAACAGGATATCGGCTCCGGCGATCAGACCAGTTTCCTCGATGCCGGCATCCCGGCCGTGCAGCTCTCCAGCGGGCCGCACCCGGATTACCACCGTCCCACCGACACCGTCGACAAGATCGACGCCTCCGGCCTCGGCAAGACCGCGGCGGTGCTCAAAGAGGCGCTGGAGTACCTGGCCGCCCGGCCCGAGCCCCTGAGCGCCACGGTGGGGACCCGGCAGGCCGTCCCCGAAGGTGGCGGTCCGCCGCAGATTCGGCGCGTCCTGCTCGGCACCGTGCCCGACTTCGGCTACAGTGGGCCGGGCGTACGGCTTTCCGGCGTGACCGCCGACTCCCCTGCCGCGCAGGCCGGGCTCAGGGAAGGGGACGTTGTCGTCGCGATCAACGATCGCGCTATTCCGTCTCTGCCTCAGTTTGCCGAGGTGCTGCGCGGCTTGCGTCCGGGGGACCAGGTGACCGTCCGTTTCCTGCGGGCGGGCGTCGAGCGCTCCGCGGCGACGCGGGTAGTCGCTCGTTAGCCAAAGAAGAGGAATCCCATGCGCAAGACCACGACGCTATCGCTTCTGGCGGCCCCGGTGCTGTTCGTCGGCAGTACGGCAGTGTACAACGTCCGTGCCCAGCCCGGCGTGCCGGCCGAGCCCGCAGCCGGCGAGTTGTCCTACCCGGGCGAGAAGCACCTCGCCAACCTGCGCCAGCTCACCTTCGGCGGCGATAACGCCGAGGCCTACTTCTCTTCTGACGGCCGCGAGCTGATCTTCCAGTCCACCCGGGGCGGCCTGGAGTGCGACGCCATCTTCCGCATGAACGCGGACGGCTCCAACGTGCGCAGGGTCTCCTCGGGCAAGGGCCGAACCACCTGCTCGTTCATCGCCCCGGACAACAAGTCCATCATCTATGCCTCGACGCATCTGGCCGGCGACGCGTGCCCGCCCAAGCCGGACTATTCCCACGGTTACGTCTGGCCGATCTACAAGAGCTACGACATCTTCCGCGCCGACCCCGAAGGAGGCCACTTGGTGCACCTTACCGACACCGACGGCTACGACGCGGAGGGGGTCTATTCACCGCGCGGAGACAAGATCCTGTTCACTTCGGTGCGCACCGGCGATCTCGAGCTGTTCATGATGAATCCCGACGGCAGCGCCGTGGAACAGCTCACTCATGAGCCGGGCTACGACGGCGGCGCCTTCTTCTCCCGCGATGGTCAGTGGATCGTGTGGCGCGCGTCGCGCCCCACCGGCAAGGAACTCGAGGAGTACCGGAACCTGCTGACCCAAGGTTTGGTCCGGCCTCACAGCCTCGAAATCTACATCATGAGCCTCAAGGAGCGAAAACCGATCCAGGTCACCCACAACGGCGCAGCCAACTTCGCTCCCTACTGGCACCCGGACGGCCGGCACGTCATTTTCGCCTCGAACATGGCCGATCCCAAGGGGCGTGACTTCGACCTCTACATGATCGATATCCTCACCCGCAACCTGGAGCGCATCACGTACTACCCCGGCTTCGACGGCTTTCCGATGTTCTCCTACGACGGCAGCAAGCTGGTTTTCGCCTCCAACCGCAACGGCAAGGTCAAGGGGGAGACCAACATCTTCATCGCGGATTGGCGGTGGTGAGATCTCCGTCGAGCAGCGCCCCGAGATCTGGCGCCCGCCGTTTGGTCCTCGAGGCGGGCCTTGCGCGCGGTGCCGGGGGCGCGGGAGAATGCGCTGCGTGTCGCGCGCGGGGTCAGGCGGCGGGAGACTGCCGGGAGCGCCGAGCCGCCGCTATTCACTCGCCAAGGCCGCCGCTGCCCCGCGAGACTGGTCCCGCACTCCCATACGGCACCGGTCTACCGGCTCGGGAACACTCCCCGCTTCACCAGGATCAGCTCGTTGCCGCCCCCATCCGCGCTACGGTGCCTCATCTCGTCCACGACCTGCTTGATCAGATACACACCCAGCCCCCCTAATGGCGCCGTTCCAGGAGGACAATTCAGGCCCACGTCCGGGGCAGGAAGTGCGGTCGGATCGAAAATTGGGGCCTTGTCACGCAGGCGGACGAACAAATCTCGGCCCTGACGGCCGACTTCCAGCTCTACATATCCCCCCGTCCCACCGTACCCGTGGATGCTGACGTTGCTGACCACTTCGTCCACCGCAAGCTGAAGGTCCGAGGTGGTCGAGGGGCTTGCCCTCAGCGACTTCGCCGCTTCCCCGACGAATCGCCGAATCTCCGACAGATTGTCCAGGCTTGCGGTGGTCGAAAGGAAATGTGTCGCGCTCATTCCGGATGCGGTTCCGGCACTCAGAACGACGTGACCGCTCCGTCGAGATCGTCGTAGATTTGAAAGTATCTATCGAATCCAAGGGCTTTCAGCACCTTGCTGGCGTCCGGCGACGGTTTGAACAGTTTGAGATGAGCCGGTCTGCCCCATATTTCCGACTCTCCGGCCTTCAGCTTCTTCGCAATCTCTTCGGACTGCTTGATGAACTCCCCATACAGGCCGCCCTCGGCTTCTCCTACCTCCAGCTTGCAGGCAATGGCGTGCATGGCACGAACTCCCGCGCTGCCGAGATAAGTCACGCCGCTGAGATCGAGAACCAGGTTCTTAGCACCGCCCGCCATGACCTCGTCGGCCCTAAGTTCCAGGCTCTTCTGCGTTTTGGCGTCGAGTTCACCCGCCAGATGAAGAACCGTGACGGGGACGTTTCCCTTCTTTTCCGAGAGAGATATATCGAGCTTAGAAACCATTTGCCTCCTCCTCTTGCGTTTCTCGCTGCAAGCCGCGGGATTGCTTTCCACCCCACGGAGACGCGCCCCACTCGTGCCACCTTGTTTACTGGCAAATACGCCTCCAATCACCGTCCGCCCTTTCCGTCCTGTGTCGCATCAAGCGGTGCGCTGGATCGCCAACATCGTTATATCGTCGGATTGGCTGGCCCCCGCCGTGAAGGTACGGAGGTCCGAGACGATATCCTCGAGCAACGCCGATACCGGCCGGCTCGACCGGCCCACACGCGAAAGTAACCTCGATTCCGAATACTGCTTACCATCTTCATCGATGGCTTCCGTGACTCCATCGGTGAACGCCAGCAGCGTGTCAAACGGTTCTAGTTGCGCCTCTGCGACCTCGAAGCGCGCTCCCGGGAAGATTCCGACGGCTGGGCCGGTGGCGTCGAGCCTCGTCATAGTTCCTCTCCGCCCGAAAATGACCGGCGCCTCATGACCACCGTTGATATACAGCAAGGAGCCGCTATCGGCGCCGAGCAGCCCAAAGAAGAGGGACGCGAACATGCTGGTTCCGGCGTGCGTGCAGGAGACGTAATTGTTGGTAAGCGCAACGCTATTCTTCAGGTTTTGCACGGCGCCGAGGCGGGGATCATTTACACTAGAGCGACGTTCCGGCACTCGAGTTTCCGCTGCTGCCTGCGCCACGAAGTCACCGGAAAGCGATGTGGCGCGGAGCAGGCTTCGGAATAGCGTCATGAACAGCGCAGCCCCGACACCTTTGTCACAGACGTCGCCGATCACCAAACCCACCCGATGGATCGAGGAGACCCAAAACACATCATAGAAGTCCCCTGCCACCTCGTGCGCAGCTCGAAAATAGGCACCGAGTTCCCAACCCGGCAACTTCGGGAATTGCTTGGGCAAAAATTCGGTTTGGATCTGGCGCCCGATTTCCAATTCATGCTCCAATGCCCGGACTTGCCAGGAGCGCTCCGTGACATCGTTTATGATGTTTCTTTCCCTCTGAGCCAGTACGCGCAGGAGGCCGCTGGCGGCCTCGGGTTGAGTCGACAACACATCCCGCAGCGATTGCTGTGTGATCTCGATTAGCGTCGTATCCACTTCCGCCGTTATCGACGCACTACGGACCTCGCCGGTGAGTGCTGCCATCTCCCCGAACACGTCACCTTTGCTGAGGTGTTTCAGCACCAAGTCATCGTCGTGCACCCGCACGAGTCCGTCCGCGACAATGTACATGGTGGTCCCCGGCTCTCCTTTGCGGATGACCGCCTCCCCGGCCTTGACCGAGATCGTCCGGACCACCTCCCCGAACCGGACAATGACTGCGTCCGGTGCCGCTCTGAGGAACTCGCTTTGTCTGAGCTGCTCGATGAGATCGTCGGGGCTAAGCATGGACCTGCCACTCGTCACCAAGGTGAACGCCCCTTGGCTCGTCGATTAGATGAGCTGCACGCTACCCCGCACTGTATGCTTCTGTTACCTCGATATCAATATCATCAATATCGGTGGGCTCGGAGACTCGTGAAGAACTCATCGCAAGCACCCCAATAGCCTGGCGCGCGAAAAGTTCGATTGCTTGAGCGGTGCTGGTCGCGAACGTGTGGGACGCCCGCGAGAGATGCATGAGCCCTCGACGGCGCCTGCATCTGCTTCGGAAACACGCCGCGTCCGCCGTGGAGCCGGCCCGGCGGGGCTGTGGGGAAGGCATCCTGAACCGTGGCACCGAACAGGGCGAAGCCACCGGCCATCGGCCGTTCAAACGCCCGGCCGGGACGCCCGGTTGTCCTCGGACGGGACTGCTCGGGCATTCCAGACTCCGATATCTGCACCGGACTCGAAGGGATCAGCAACCGCGGCAGCAAAGGGCTCGAACGCCAGCCCAGCGGCTTCCACGGCCTGGGCTGCCTCCTCCGCCTGAAAGTGCTTGTCCTACACGAAACGACTTACGGGAAGCCGCTACGATACCTGCGCGGGCTCCGGATTCGCGCCAGCCTCCAGATTTTCAGCGACCATCTCCAGCAGACTGTGGACCGTCTTGTCCCAGTGGAAGTGTTTCTGGCCGTCGTCCAGGGTCAGGCGGCAATTGGAGCAGCTCGTGGCGAATATGTCGGCCCCCGTCTCTTCCACCTGTTCCATCTTGATCTTGAACGCCCTGTAGCGTAACGGATCGGCCCGATGCTGGGCGACCACGCCGCCCCCGCCTCCACAGCACCAGTTCAGGGTGCCGGACGCCTCCATGTCGCGAACCTCCGCGCCCATGGCCCGCAGGATCTCACGAGCTTCATTCACCGCCCCGCCACGGCGCGTCACCTGGCAAGGGTCGTGGAAGGTCACGGATTTTGGGTACGGCCTCAGCTTCAGCCTGCCCTCCTTGATCAACTTGCTCAAGAACTCGGTGATGTGCAACACCTCGAAGGGCAGCGGCTTGCCATAGAAGTTTGCCCCCGCCCAACGCAGCGCGGGGTAGGCGTGCCCGCACTCCGGCAGCACCAGGGTCTTGGCACCGACGTGGATCGCGGCATGGATGAGCTTCAGGGAGAACTCCCGCTGCCAGCCGACCTGCCCGGAGAACAGGCCGAAGTTGGTGGCCTCGTAGCCGTCGCTGCGGAACGTCCAGTTCAAGCCCACGTGCTTGAACACCTTGGCGAGGGCAACGATCGACTCGGGATACTTCATGATCTCGATGGACGACACCGTCATCAGCACATCGGCCTTTTCCCTGTCCATAGGGATCTTGATGTCGTGCTCGTCTTCCAGCCATTCGATACGGTCTCTCAGGACCTCGGGGCTCGCACCCAGCGGGCTGCCCTCGGCATGGGCACGCGCCGTGGGCTCCCACAGCTCGTGGGGCACCATCTGAGCGTCTGCCCAGGCATGGCGCGCCAGGCTCACCAGACTCGCGATATCGATGCCCATGGGGCAGATCATGGAGCAGCGCCCACACACGGTGCAGGAGTCGTATATGAGATCCTGCCAATCCATCAGATCCTGGACACCGAAACGATGGCCCAACGCCTTATGGACCCACCGGAACGGCCCGACCTCACGCCGGTACGTGCGGCGCATCAACTCCAGTTTGCGGATAGGCGTGTACTTCGGATTCTTGGTCTGGACGAAGAAATGACACGCCTCGGCGCACTGCCCGCAGTGGACGCAGGATTCCAGCCAGAGCGCGGTGTCGCTCCAGGAGTCGCGCACGAAGGCACGGACGGCGCGGCCAATCCGCTCGGCGTCAGACAAGTCGCCCTGCATGTCGATGCGCTGCTCTGCCTTGACCGCGGTGGCCCGAGTCTCCGAGGCCGCCGACGAGTGCAGTTCTGTCTCGGTCATGCGTGCTCTCCCCTGCGTTCACGCGAGACAGGCTGCGTGTCTCGCAAACAATGACCGCTTTTCGCCAAAGGCGATCGGTGAGACGTGTGGTAACTGAGGCTGCAAAGTCAGCTTCTACTCTTTTTGTGCGCTGTACGTCAAGAGGGTATCCTGGCTCGGCGTCGCTGCCCCGCTCGGGCTGCGCTCACGGGGGATCGTGGCCCAGGCGGTCGAGCCTGCCGCCGGCCAGTCTTGGGTCGCCGCAATGCGGGTCGTCGTCGGCTTCGCTGGGCAGCCCGTTGGCGACCACTGTCGCCTCTTGGCCCAACGGATGCTGGAGAACTGTGAGGCGGTCGGAGCCGCGCGACCGGCGGCTCGCGGTGACAACCCCGCCGAGCCTTGCCGGCCAAGATCGCCACCGAGACGACCCGGCGCAGTCTGGCTGCGGTGTTCCCAGTAGCTTGGCATCCGGCTAAACTCTTGGCCTGCCCGCAGAGCGTTTTACGGACACGCGGGATCGCGGCCTCCAAGAGCGGTGATCCACCCCGACATTAGAGCCACAATGTGAGGGCCCCATGGCAGAAATCACTCGACAACAACTGATACTCGCCCTGACCGACACCGGAGTGCGACCGCGCTTGGCGGGCGTCGATCTCAGCGGATTGGACCTGCGGTCACTCAACCTCAGCATGGCCGATCTCAGCGGCGCCAACCTGGCCGAAACAAACCTCAGCGGGGCCAACCTGAGCGGGGCTGAGCTGAGGAGAGCCAACCTGACCGAGACGGACCTGACCGGTGCGAGCCTGACCAAGGCCAGCCTCAGCAGAGTCGCCTCCGCAAAGGTCCGATTGAGCATGGCCGACCTCACCGAGGCCGACCTGACCGAGGTCCAGATGGAGGCAGCCAACCTGAGCGGGGCGGTCCTCAAGACAGCGGGTATGGCCGGAGCTCGTCTGGCGAGGGCCGTCATCACAGGCGCCGATCTGTGCGGGGCAAAGTTGAGCGGAGCGGACCTGCACGAGGCCAATCTGAGCGGGGCCAAGCTTTGCGGGACCGACCTCAAGAAGGCCACACTGAGCGGGGCCGACCTCAGTGGGGCCAATTTGTGCGGGGCTGATCTCGCCGGGGCCTACATGCTGGGGGCCAAGCTGAGCGGGGCCAATTTGTGCGGGGCCAACATCAGCGGGACCAACCTGACAGGCGCCAACTTGACCGACGCCAAAGTGTGCGGCAGCAACCTCAGTGGCGTCTTCCTGAGGGGCGGGGCTGTCCTGACCCGCTCGGACCTGAACCACGCCAACCTCTGCGGGGCAGATCTCAGCGGCGCCAATCTCGGCGCGGCGATACTGGCAGCGACCAATCTGAGCGGGGCCAACTTGAGCGGGGCCAACCTGGAGAGAGCCGACCTGGCTTACGCCAATCTGGAAGATGTCAACTTGAGCCGCGCCAACCTGAACGGGGCCATCATGACCAAGCTCAATCTGAGCAGAACCAGCCTGGTCGGAGCCGACCTGACCCATGCATTGATGTTCGAGGCGTATATGCCCAACGCCAATCTGAGCGACGCCAACCTCAGTCATGTCAATCTACACGACGCGAATCTGAACGGGGCGGACCTGAGCCGAGCCACGCTGATCCACGCCGATCTGACCTCTGCCGATCTCCGTGGGGCCAACCTGAAAGGCGCCCGATTGGCCCATGCCGACATGAACAGAGCCAATCTGAGCGGGGCCGACCTGACCGGTGCCGACCTGAGCGGGGCCAACCTTCGAGTCCGCTACGACGACGCCACTCGTTGGCCCGAAGGCTTCGCCCCCGGGCCTGAGGCCATTCATGTCAGCCGGTACTGACCCGAGTCCTGTCGGAAGGGGTTCGCGGTGGATCGCGGATCCGGCGGCGCGCACTCCGGCGGCTGCCCGGCGAGTGACTCGAAGGGCATTTTCGTGCGAGCCCCCGTTAGAATGACGACCGGTCGCCGACGCGACCGGTACCAGTACCATGGCACGTATAGCCGGCAAGAAGAGGCAGCCCCAGAGCCGTAGGGTCCAGCGCCCGCCGCAGGCGCGCCCTCGGTTCCAGGGCTGGGCGACCAGCGACCAGGACGAGATCGAGCGCCGCCGCCTGCGCGGCATCGAGGAAGACATCGTCGTCGAGCCCCTGGAGCCGGAACACGGGCCCTTCGGCACCTTCCTGGCCCGTTCCGGCAGCGGCGAGACCTACCATGTGGAGATCCGCTCGCTGGTCGACCCGGCCAACTCCTGCGAGTGCCCTGACCATCAGGTCAACCGCCTGGGGACCTGCAAGCACATCGAGGCCACGCTGCACCGCCTGCGCAAGGAGGATAAGGGCGAGCTAGCGGACTGGACGGCCAGAGGCCCGCGGCGTGTCGAGGTGTACCTGGACCGGCGCGACGGACGGCTCAGGATCGCCTGGCCGAAGGGCAGCCGCGGCCGCTCGCAGGCGCGCGAGATGCTCTCGCCGTTCTTCTCCGCCGACGACACCCTGCTGGCCGACCCCCTGACCGCGGTGTCCGCCCTGCGCCGCGAGGTCGACAGGACCGCTCCCGGCCTGCGGGCCAAGATCCGCCTCTCCCGCCACTTGGAGCCCTGGCTGGAAGACCTGCGCCACGTGGCCGAACGGGAGCGCGCCCGCGCGGCCTTCCTGGCGGACGTAGCGAGCGGCAAGCGCAGCCTCGACGTCGTCAGCGTCCCGCTCTATCCCTATCAGCGGGAGGGCATGCTCCACCTCGCCTTCACCGGGCGGGCACTGCTGGCGGACGAGATGGGTCTCGGCAAGACCGTCCAGGCCGTCGCCGCTTGCGAGCTGCTGCGCCGGCTGCACGGCGTCGAGCGGGTGCTGGTGATTGCACCGGCCTCCCTCAAGGCCGAGTGGGAGGAGCAGATCGCCAAGTTCACCGCCCTGCCCTCGCTCATCGTCCAGGGGCCGCGCGCTGCGAGGCTGCGACAGTATCGCGAGCGGGCCTTCTTCTATCTCATGAACTACGAGCAGGTGCGGCCGGACCGCCGGGATATCGACGAGGTCCTCGCCCCCGACGTGGTCATCCTGGACGAGGCCCAGCGCATCAAGAACTGGCAGACCAAAACGGCCGAGGCCGTGAAGCGCCTCTCGAGCCGCTACGCCTTCGTGCTCACCGGCACCCCCATCGAAAATCGCATCGACGAGCTGTACTCCATCGTCCAGTTCCTGGACCCGCACCTGTTCGGCCCCCTGTTCCGCTTCAACCGCGACTTCTACCAGCTCGACGAGCAGGGGCGGCCCGCCGGCTACAAGAACCTGGACGAGTTGCACCGGCGCTTGCGGCCGGTCATGCTGCGCCGGCGCAAGGAGGAGGTGGAGGGGCAGCTCACGGGCCGGACGGTGAACACCTTCTTCGTGTCCATGGCAGAGGAGCAGGCCGTGCGCTACGAGGAATACCAGGAAAGGGTCGCCCGCCTGGCCGCCCAGGCGCGGCGCCGGCCGCTCACCAAGGAGGAGCTGGAGAAGCTCCAGAAGTGGCTCGCCTGCATGCGCATGCTCTGCGACACCCCGTACATCCTCGATCCGAAGTGCCGCCTCTCTCCCAAGCTCGACGAGCTGGAGAACATCCTGGCCGACCTGAGCGATGACGGCGACCACAAGATCATCGTCTTCTCCGAGTGGGAGCGGATGCTGGAGCTGGTGCGGGAGCTTGCCGGGCGCCTCAAGCTCGACTTCGCCTGGCACACCGGAAGCACCGAGCAGGGCCGGCGCCGCAAGGAGATCCGCCGCTTCAAGGACGACCCGCAGTGCCGGCTGTTCCTGTCCACCGACTCGGGGAGCGTGGGGCTCAACCTGCAGGTCGCCGACGTGGTGATCAACCTCGATCTGCCCTGGAATCCGGCCCGGCTGGAGCAGCGCATCGCCCGCGCCTGGCGCAAGCACCAGACCCGTGCGGTGCAGGTCATCAACCTGGTGTGCGAGCACTCCATCGAGCACCGCATGCTGCACCTGCTGGAGCAGAAACGCACGCTGGCCCAAGGCGTGGTCGACGGTGCCGGTGAGGTCACCGAGATGGCTCTGCCCTCCGGTCGGGCGGCCTTCCTGGAGAAGGTCGGCAGCCTTCTCGGGCAGCCGATGCCCGGAGCACGAGCCGCCGAGCACGAGCCGACCGAAGACCCCACGGAGCGGCTGCGTCAGGACATCCTGGCGCGCTGGAGCGAGCGCCTCGATCTGCTGGAGATCCACGCTGCCGGGAACGGCTCGCCCACGGTGCTCGCGGTCGTGGACCGCGCGGACGAGGCGGCTCGCACGCAGATGACACGGTCCGCGGAGGAGCATCTCGCCGGACAGTCCCCCCGCGTGGAGGTCCTGGACCGGGACACTTACGACGCAATCCAGCGGCTCATTGAAGCAGGGGTGCTGAGCCTCAACGCCCAAGGAGCGAAGACGCTGCACCACAGCCCCGCCGTTGCGACCCGGCGCGCCGGGGAGCGGGAGAAGCGTTTAGTCGAGGCACGCAAGCGGTTCGAGGACGCCCGGCGCAAGCAGCGCATGGCGCGGGTGCTCGCCGAAGGCGGCTTTCCCAGGGAAGCCCTGGCGCCCTTGCGCGAAGCCGTGGAGACGGCGCTGCAGTCGCTCGCCTGCCTGGTAGGCGAGGAGTCCGCGACCGCCGTTCCGGCCGACTTGGTGCAGTCCAGGCTGGTCGCGGAAGGCCTGGTGTCTCCGGAGACTCCCTCGCTCGTCGCAAGATTGCGGGACGGCGCAGAGGCGGGGAGCGAAGAGCAGGCGAGGGAGCTGCTCGACATTGGGCACGGCCTCCTGGATCACGCTGCAGGCGAATTGGAGAAGCCAGCGTTCCCGTAGCCAGAATGGCCGCGGGCGAAATTACGCTCAAAGCCTGGCCCAAAGCCCTTTATCCTCAACGCGATAATTGAACGGAGATGCGGTCGCTGCGGTGTAGCCCATGGGCTACACTATCTTAGTGCTCGAAGTCCGGCAGACGGATGACTATGCACGGTGGTTCAGCGGCTTACGTGACCGACAGGCGCGGGCGCGCATCGATGCGCGTATTCGCCGTTTGTCGCTGGGCAATCCCGGCGACGTTAGACCGGTGGGCGAAGGCGTGTCGGAGCTGCGCATCGACTACGGCCCGGGCTATCGGGTCTATTTCGTGCAGCGCGGCCGCGAGCTGGTAATCCTGCTCGCAGGGGGCGACAAGGGTACCCAGGACCGAGATATCCAGACCGCGCTGGAGCTGGCGCGCCGACTCTAGGAGACTGAGATGGAACAGTACAAACTGGAAACCAGGCCGTGGGATGTGGCGGAGCACCTGGAAACCGAGGCGGACATGGCCGCCTACCTCGAGGCCGTGCTGGAGGAGGGCAACCCGGCGCTGGTCACGGCCGCGCTCGGCGACATCGCGCGCGCCAAGGGCATGACCCAGATCGCCCGCGAAACGGGCCTGACGCGTGAGAGCCTTTACAAGGCGCTGTCCCCCGAGGGCAACCCTGAATTCGCCACGGTGCTGAAGGTAGTCCGGGCACTGGGGCTGCGGCTGCACGCCACGGCCGCTGCCGGTGTGTCCGCGCCGCCAGCGAAGGGCACCGGGCCATCGGTCTGAAAACCGGGCCAACTCGGCGTCCCCCAAGCGCGATTCATCCCCGAGCCCACGTCGGGTGTCAGTTCGCATATGACGGCTGATGCCTGAAGGGCGATCCGCGGCACGAACTATTGGTCGGCAGGCTGCGTAGAACCGCCCGGGATCCCGGCAGCACCGAGCAGGGCCGGCGCCGCAAGAAGATCCGCCGCTTCAAGGACGACCCGCAGTGCTCGAAGGAGTGCTCGCACACCGATCGAGATTGATCACCACGTCGGCTGAACCTCCAGGTCGCCCCACGCTGCCCGAGTCGGTGGACAGGAACAGCCGCGACGGCGCACAGGCGGACAGCGAAGAGCAGGCGAGGGAGTTGCTCGATGCGGGGTACACCGTCCTGGACCATGTCGGCGGTGAACTGGAGAGGGCAGCCCGGGCCTAGCAGATCCGGCCGTGTCAGCGGGCTCGCGCCAATCCATGTCTGTCAGGCCCGTGGCAAGCCACCTTTCCGGAGGGGACATCTTGGCTTCCAAGCCATGTCGCCCGTGCCTGGCTAGGGGGAAAGGAGCCCTAGCGGGTACCTGTCCCACGGAATGGAACCACGGTGCACATATCCAGGTCCTGAGCTGATGTGGCGCTCCCCCGCAAGCGGTGTTCCGTTGCCTGGTCTAGACCCAAGTCTCCAGGGTCAATCCTGGCACGTTCTCGAAATGCCGCGCGTTGTTGCTTACCAACGTCGCACCAAGGCCGAGCGCGTGTGCGGCGATCAGCATGTCCATGCAGCCGATGGGCGTGCCGCTCCGTTCCAGCGCGGTGCGCAGGCGGCCGTATCGGTCGGCGGCAGCCTCATCCCAGGGGATTACGCGGACCCGGCTGGCAAAATCGTCCACCTCAGCGCGGATCTCGGCACCTCTCGGGTGCCGCGCCGCACCGTAATAAAGCGCCGCGAGGACCACCGACGAGATCGCCAGATTCTCCGTACCCACCCGGTCGAACTGAACCTTGACGGACGGGGGGCGCTTGCGCAGCACGTAGCTGCAGACGTCCGTATCGAGCATCCACATCAGAACAGCCCCCGCGCCTTGGGCGGCGGGTCGCGGCGGTCAGTGAGGAAATCGTCGGGCACACTCGACGGCCGTGAAAAGAAGTCTTCCCAGCCCTGCGGCTTGGACCGCAAGATGACCTTGTCACCGTCCCGCTCGATGTAGACTTCGTCGCCGTCGAAGCGGAACTCGGCCGGCAGCCGCACCGCCTGGCTGCGGCCGTTCATGAACAGCTTCGCTGTGCGCGGCATCGAATGCGTCCTCCCAGATTGATATAGACCGTAGTATATATTAGCCAAGGCGAATCTTTACGCCGGCTGGCCCGCGGGGATGGCTGCGGAAACTCATCACGGTGAAGTATCGGGCCCCCACGCCGCCAGGCGGTTGCAAGGTTCTCTCCGGGGCCGAATTAGCCAGAAAATGGTTCAAGACCTTTGGTTATAGGCGACCCGTGACTCTCACATCTTCAGGTCATCCAGAAACTCGGATGCCGGCTCCACGCCGGTGACGAGCAGGTCATCGCGGGCTCGGGTGCAGGCGACGTACAGCAGATGTCGCTCGGTGTCGTAGACCTCTTCCAGATCGGCATCATCGGCCACGGTCTCGATACGCGCCTGTAGCGGAATGACCTCGTCGTCACAGGCCATCACCGCCACCGCTTTGAACTCCAGTCCTTTGACCAGATGCATGGTGCTGACCGAAAGCTGACCACTGACCGTTTCCACGTGCTCGTCCAGCACCTTGGACGGCAATCCGGCCTGGGCCGCCGCCGCGCGGGCGCGGTCCAGCTCCGCGTCCGATCGAACGAATACTCCGATCTCATGAGGTGCCATCCCCTCGTGACCGCGCTCTGCCAGCCAGGCGCCGACCGCGCTGATCTCCTCCTCTTGGCTGTCGAAGGTGCGGATTTGAGGGGCCGGCCCGTTGAACAGCGACACCGTGCCGCGCCGTTCCTCGGCATTGCCGTCCACATCGGATAGCTCCGGCCCCAGCAGGCGGTCGGCCTGCATCCGGATCTGATGCGAGGTGCGGTAGTTGACGTGCAGGGTGCGCGAGCGCCCGCGTATATCCACGCCGAGCGACTTCCACGAAAAGGGTTGCTGGAAGATGCGCTGGCCGAGATCGCCCGCGAAGAACAGGCCGTTCGTTCGATCCGCCCCGAGCGCGGCGAGGAAACGCAACTCCGCGACGCCGACATCCTGCGCTTCATCTACCACGACGTGCTCGAAGGGCGGATGTTCGCGGTCGGCCAACCGGGCGGCCAGGCGGGTGAACAGGCCCGAGTGAGTGATGATGCCTTCAGCCTTCAGGCGTGCACGCACGGCATCGAAGACGGACCAGACTGCTGCCCGCTGCGGCTCCGGCAGGCGCGTTTTCCTGCCCAAGCGCTTGACGTTGCGATAGGCCTCCCAGCTCTCCACCTGCCACGCATCCACCAGTTCCTCCCACTCGGCCACTAAGAAATTGAGGTTGAACCTCTGACCGCCGACCTCTGCCGCGGCCTCCGCCAGTCGCTGCCGAATCATGTCGCGGGAGGCGATGCGCGGGCGGCCGAAGTGGCGCTCGTAGAGCCGCTCACCGATGGCGTTCGTGGCATGCACCTCCAGGCGCTCGGCCAGGCGCGGCTCGTTGCTGATCAAGCGCCTGAGTTTGGTGCGCAGCGCATTCGCCAGAGCGTCGGAGAAGGTGGTCAGCAGCACGCGGGCTTCGGGATGGCTGCGAGCGAGAAACACCGCCCGGTGCAGAGCGACGATGGTCTTGCCCGTACCCGCCGAGCCGGAGACGCGCGCCGGGCCGCTGTAGTCGCGCTCCACCCACTGGCGCTGCGCGGGGTGGAGAAAGACCATCCACTTCTCCCACGGAAACGCCAGCGCGCGCTCCAGCTCCTCGATGTCGCTCATTACCCGGAAGCGGCGCTGAGCGTCCGGGTGACTGTAGGGGTCGGCGCCCGCGGCAACGGGTTGGCTGACCTGCGGCCTGCCGCCCGTGGCCAACTCCAGCAGAGCCTCGGCCGCCTCGGCGGGCAAATGGTCGGCGATTGCCAGCAGGCTGTCTTCGTCGGCCTGGCGTACGTCGCCCAGCCACTCTGCCGGCACACCGTAGCTCAGCAGCTCATCGTCGGTGCGATGCGCGAACAGAAGCGGCTCGGCAGGGGCAGGTCGCGGAACCTCGATGTACTTCGGTACGGCGACCTCCTCCACCCGCTCGCGGATCTCCACCCACTGTGCCGCCCCGGTCTTGAAGTGGGTTTCCAGCTTGCGGCGGTTCGCCCACTCGTACGCCTCGTCGTGGTGATCGACGTAGCACAGCAGCAGGCTGTGCTCGGTCCTGTGCACGATGAGCCGAATATCACTGCTCACCCGCACCGACCAGAAGTTCTTGTCCCTGGCCTTGTCCAGCTTGTGGAAGCTCAGGCCCGGACCCGCGGGGTTCAGTTGCAGGTCGAAGGCCGTGGTCTTGACCGCCTTCTGCTCCTCGCCGGTGAGCTTGGCGAGGCTGTCGGTAAAGGTGTCGGAGATGCGGAAATTCATCGGGCTACCGGCGCATGTACGAAAAGCGCGGAGCCATTCTCTGTGCCTGATCCATCCAGAAGTGCTTCAGCTCACTGTCCGGAAGATCGCGCGAGTCGTGCCAGCCTATGATGTTGGCGTCCTGAGGGTACGGTTTGCCGTCCGCGTCAAACCCCAGACCGATTGCAAACACCGCTTCGGCAGGGCCGACGCCGCGGCCAATTGCCGGCCTTGGTGCGTGTTTGTCAAAGTACGTCGAGCAGATTTCCCAAACCTGTGCCTCGGTCAGGTGCTGCGACCGGCAAACCGATGTCTCCAGTCTTCCGTTAGGCATCTTGTCTCGGCGCCGGGGCATCAGGCGTGAATAGTGAATCGAGTTGGTTCTCTTGACCACGTGTTCGGGCCGAAACACAAAGGTGCTTAACGATTCATCAGGCTGCACGTCTGACGGCAGCAAGCGCGTAGAGCCGGCCAACGTATCGGACCACATCGTCAAGAGACTCTTCAAGAGCGCTGCGACTCGTCGCATCAATTGACTGCCAGGCATGAATCCCTCCCTCGCTCCCAAACTGACCGGCAAAATTGATCTTTCCGTGTTCGCCAACGCTCACAGAAAACATCCGAGTGGTGTCGACCGACCAACTTATGCAGATCTCCCCGTCGAATTCGGGTATCAGATCCGGCGCTGGTGTGCCTTTCGGGAGCAAAGCGAACAAAGTCGCGGCGATTCTTGCCGCAAGATTTATCGTGTGGTCCGTGACAGGAACCGCTCCACCACTGTCCCAGTCGGCATTGCGGCACTCATTGCCTATGCCACCCAACGCTGCCTCAATAGTCGGGAGCCAATCCGATGCGCTTCTACTCAGGTAGTTTCGTTCCTTTTCCCATGAGCGCTGAATCGCGCGGCTACCGTCGCTGACGGGCTCATAGTCGTCGTTATCGATTAGATGCAAACCCTGCATCGCGATCGCAGTGCTCATTCGTACAACTCGGCTGACGCCTCAGTGATGCTGCTGAAGAAGGTACGATTTTTCAGTTCCCGCAGGCGTTCAAGAATTTTCCACAGCCGTCCGTCCGTTGAAACCAAATCAGTCACCATGAATGCATCAACATCCAGAATTACCGGCGCCGGCCCCGTCGGTGGAGTCGTCTCGAGCGCCAACGTTAAATTCACACGGGCGGTGCTTTCGACTTCGACCAACTGGAATCGCTGAAAAAACGATGCCACAGCCTGTGGAGCTTCGTCTGGAACATCCACCAGCTTGCGAAGATAAGTCTGGTACGAGCCCCCCTGCCGCAAGGGGAGTTGAAGATTGTTGATGAAACGCGTGGCGACCCGAGTCACACGCACCGGCCCGAGTCGCTCCGCGTAGACCGCCCAGACGCGCCTTGTCTCTTCGACCAATCTGCTCCACTCCTCGTACGGCGGCAGTCGACTCAGCGTGAACCCCGAAAGCCGGCACTGGGCGACGTACTTTTCATCCAACGAATGTAACCGCAACCCCACCTGCGCGGACTCGGCGGTGCTCTCCGGCTGCTGCCCGTCGGATGTCAGCTTAAAACCGAAAAAGCCCTGCGAAATCGGATTCTTCAGGTAGTAGCCGAAATCCGGCGTGCCAAATGCTTCCTTCAGTCCAGCAAAGGTGAGGTCGTGGCGTGGGACCACGTGAATATCGATCAGCGCTTCCGTGATCGGTGCATTCGGCAGATGTCGCTGCCTAGCCATGACTTGACCGGCTGGGCCGGCTCCAGCGTCTGAGATTGCGACACCAATTTACCGCAGTCCGCCTCGGTGTCCGGTGAGGAACTGGGGAGAGATCCACTACGTTAAACACGAAACACCTTCATCACCTCATCCCCCAGGTGATTGATGACCTTCACCGCGATCCGCCCCGACTTCGGCTTGTCGAAGGGCCGGGAAGTGTCGCTGTTGAGCGTGGCCCAGGCGTCTTCGTTGATCTCGGCTTTGAGGGTGGTCTTGAGCGCCTTGTAGGGGTCGTTGGCGCCGAGGAAGTAGGCGTGGCGGACGAAGAAGGCTTCCATGTTGTAGTCGGTGTCGATGAACCAGCAGGCGATGCCTTCGGCACCGTCGCTGCGGACTTCGCCGGTGTTGGGGTGGAAGACGTCCACGCCGTGGACGGTGACCTGTGACTTGTGGTCTGTGGTCAGTGAAAGCGGGAAATCTGCGGCGCTCAGGCTCTGGAGCGCAGCGAGCGTTTGAGTCCGTTGAGCATTCGACCAACGTCCGCCGCCTGAGCCTGTAACAGGGCAATTTTTTCCTGTGTGACCATCCCGAGTCTTTCCGCCAGTATCAAAAACGTCTCTGTCTCCGCCAGAGAGCCGCTGGCGATCCCCAGGAACTGGAGAAACTCCCCTGTTCCCGACCGTTCCGCTCCCTCCGCGATATTCGCTGCTATCGATACTGCCGCCCGCCTGATCTGGCTGGTCAGACCGTATTTCTCTTCCGGCGGGAACTGAGCAGAGACGCGATAGACCCTCTCGGCCAGCTCGATTGATTTCTTCCAAACTTCCAAGTCCTGATAGCTCTTTAACGTACTCATAATTCGCAACCATCCCGCCGTTTCTAGCCACTAACCACTGCCCACTGGTCACCGTAATGTCCGGCTCGCCGAAGATGACGAAGAGGTTGCCCTTGCCGGTGTTCTTGAGGTCGTCGGCCATGTGCAGGTCGGCGTTCATGCGCGCCTTGAGCACGGGGATGCGGCCGAGGTTCTTGAAGTCCGAGGAATGCGCGTCGTAGTTGAAGGCGCAGGCGATGAGCACGTCGAAGCCGGCATCGCCGGCCTCGCGGGCAGCGGCGACCAGATCGGGGCGCGAGACGGTGCCGAACTCGGGGCCGATGAAGATTCCAGCACGGTATCCCGAGCGGGAATCGGTGGCCTGTGACCCGTGGTCGGTGCTGGAATCAGTGGCTAGTGACTTGTGGTCGGTGGCTTGTCTTTCTCCGCTAACCACTGGCCACTGGTCACTGACCACTGTCCCAGCGGTGGTCTGTGGCCCGTGGTCAGTGGCTTGTATTGGTTTTTCCCTAATCACCGACCACTGGTCACTGGCCACTGTCCCAACGGCGCAGACCAGCTCGCCCGGCCAGGGGGTGAGCGAGGTGAAGCTGATCTTGTCGTCCTTGTGCGCTTGCTGTACGCCCGCGGTCTTGAGATTCTCCAGGATGATCTGCACAAAGTCGCGCTCCTGGCCGTAACCCTCCGTGGGCTCGGCCGCGGTGTCGATCAGCTCGTCGTTCTCGTCCACCGCCAGCACGCGGTGCGGCGACAGGCTCTCGACGGTGAACGGCCCGGCGACGCGGACGATTCTCTTGTCCTCATACGGCTTGTCGTAGAGGTACTCGAACCCGGCCTTGGCGGCGATGGAGGCGTCGATCTCTTTCTGTCGCGCAATCCTCGCGCTCCAGAAAGCAGTGATCAGTGACTGAGTGGCTTGTGGCCAGTTAGTGGGACGTTCGCGCGGGATTTCCCATTCTTCCAGGGTTCTTTTCTGACCACCGGCCACGGACAACTGATCACGGAGCGATGCGAGCGTTAGCTCGTAACGCTCCCAGATGACGTTGATCTCGGCGTTGTTGGCAATGGATTTTAGGGTGATGTGCGGCACGCGCTCGTAGACGAAGCCCTGTCTCAGTGACTCGTGGCCAGTGACTTGCGGTTTGCTTTTCAGGTCACTAGCCACTGACCACCGACCACTGATTTCCGCTTCCTTGATCTGCCCCTCGCGGCTGTCGGCGAGCAGGTAGTAGGGGTAGCGCGCGCCCATGATGCGCGCACGGGCCAGGGCGAGGGCGACGCGGGAGGTGTCGATGGTGATCCAGCGGCGGCCCCATTGCTCGGCGACGTAGGCGGTGGTGCCGGAGCCGCACGTGGGGTCGAGGACGAGGTCGCCGGGGTCGGTGGCCATAAGCAGGCACCGTTGGACGACCTTTTCGGATGTTTCCACAACGTATCGCTTCTCCGAGGCGAAGCCCGCAATCCCGGTGTCGCTCCATACGTTGTCCTCAGGGAATGCCGCGAAATCATCGAAGTAGCGAACGTAGTAGAGCCCCTTGCCGGTAGAGCTCAGCCGCCCGGCTAGCCGTAGGCGGGACATTCCAAGCTCATTTGTCTTCCAGCGCACCTTCTCAGACGGTCGTAGCGTTTGGCCCTCAAACTGTACTGGGAACCAAGATGCAGCACCCTCGCCCTTATCGCGCCCGACGCTCTGGCTCGTAAGATTATCGATTCGAAACACACGAGCCCCGCTGGGAAGTAGTGACGTCCCCGCCAGTTCCTCTGGCGAAATGCTTCGTTCAGACAAGTCTGACAGACGAACGCGCTTGTACGCGCTGCCTCCGATGCCCCCAATCTGCTTCAGCATGAGCGGCTGGTGATATTTCAGCCGGTCCCGCTGCCTTGCATAGAACAGAAGGAACGTCATAGGTGCCGGCAAGGTACTCCGATGTAGCACTAGCCGTCTTCGCAAAAATTATTTGAGACACAAAACTTTCAGAACCAAACACTTCGTCCAGCAAACTGCGCAGCACGTGTGAGTTCTCTTCGCCAATCTGCACGAATATCGATCCGGAATCCGCCAACAAATCCCTTGCCACTGTCAGCCGATCCCGCAGATAGGTCAGGTACGAGTGAATCCCATCCCGCCAGGTATCCCGAAACGCCTTGACCTGCTCCGGCTCGCGCGTGATGTGGTCGGGGTTGCCGTCCTTCACGTCGCGGCTGGTGGTGGACCACTGGAAGTTGGAGTTGAATTTGATGCCGTAGGGCGGATCGATATAGATGCACTGCACCTTGCCGCGCAGCCCTTCGCGCTCGGCCAAACTGGCCATCACTTGCAGGCTGTCGCCGAGGATCATGCGGTTGGACCAGTTCTGGTCGTGGCGGTAGAACTCGGTCCTGTCCACGCCCTCGGGGATGCCGTTGAAGTCCGCGAACAAGTCGAGCTGGCGCTCGACAGTGGCTAGTGGCTCGTGGTCAGTGGCCTGTTTTCCACTAGCCACTGCCCACTGCCCACTGGCCACTGATTGACGACGCAAGTCGTCAATCAAGACCTTCGGTTGGATCTTCTCCTGGATGTAGAGCGGCGGGGCCTGAACGACGAGGTCGGACCAGTCCTGCTCGTCCTTGCCGCGCCAGACCAGTTGCGGGTCCAGGTCCCGGTTGCGGCGCTCGTAGGCGACGCGGATGGGGTCTTGCTCCTCCTTCCGCATCACCGACTGGTATTCGGCGGTGGGGATGTTCTTGCGCGTGGCTTCGTCGTGCTTGAGGGTCGCGACGGTCTTGCTGGTCGATGTCTGCCGCTTCGCCATGTCGCTCCGGGTTCTCCCGATGTCGGGTTACGGCCTGACGGCCTAGCCCGACCTACTTCTTCTCCCGATAGACTTCACCGCGGCGGCCTACCTTGACGGTCCCCACCAGCAGTTCAGCATCCGAGACGCTGTAAAGAACGCGGTAGTTGCCCTGCCGCACACGGTAACGCTCCTGCGCGGAGAGCTGTTCGCTTCCGAGCGGACGCGGATCGTCGCGCAAGCTTTCGATACACGCGAGGATGCGCCGCGCATCCGCGCGGGGAATGCCGCGCAGGTCCTTGGCCACCGATGGCTTGACCCGCAGATCATAGCGTACGGCGTTCGATGATCCGCTGGGTCGGCTGGCCCTGCTCGTCGAGCTCCCAGTAACGAGCCGGATACTCGTAAGGAGAGTTGAGGATGGGCTGTTCGAAGAACTTGTTGTCCATGTGTGGTATTTCTCTGATGGGCCGTACTGTCCCCAGCCCAAAGAGAAGGAGGTCACCCTTAGCCTTCCGTTCTTCTGTTCCGCGAGCGTACGAGATGGATCTCGGCAAGACCGTCTTAGGCCGCGTCGCCGGCTGCACAGCATCGAGTATGCTGGTAATTACGCTCCCGCAAATCGGGCTTCGGCCCTTCTACCACCTCGCGCTTCACCCTTCCCCGTCACTCTTTGAACGGGTTCTCGATGATCAGTCCGTCGATCCGCTGGCCATGCTGCAGGTCTTCGCTGTAGAGCCGGGTACATCCGGCGTCGAGGGCGGCGGCGATGATCAGGGCGTCGTAGAAACCGTAGCGGTAGCGCGCCTGGATATCGAGGGCGCGGTGATAAAGCCCCTGGCTGGGCCATGATGCGCCACAACGGCACGAGCACTTGGTCCATGAAACGCCGCGCGTCTTCCGGGGTTGCCGGCGTTTCGAGCTTGCGGGTGATGACATGAGGGTTTCCTGAATCACCTGGAAGCTGATACCGGCTGTACCGGTTTCCAGCGCCGAGTAGATCAGTTGTTCTGAGGTCTGGCGTTGCGGGGGTCGGTCTCGTCGAACAGGTAGAGGAAGACGTTGGAGTCGATGAACTCACCGCTCATTCATCTCGTCCCGAGTAAACTTGCGCCCACCCGTGCGTACATAGTCCCGCAGGCGCTCCACCACGGCCATCGCCTCATCGGCCCGCTGCTTGCGCTGGCCGTAATCGGCGAGCCAGCGCCGGAACTGCTCGTTGAGCGTGGTATGCTCGGCGCGCGCGCGCTTGCGGGCCGCCTCGATGAGCTTCTCGTCGGCGCTCAGCGTGATGTTTTTCATGGCTCGGACCTCTCGGTGAATTCGAACACGAGCGCAGTGTACACGATTGCCGCGTGCACTCAGCGCGGGGTGCCTCGTTCTCGACCCAGGCGGCGATCATGGGGGTGCGACTCAGCCTCGATCCGATAGGCTTCGGCGATCTCAGCGCAAGCCCAGCCGCCGTGATAGCGCAGGTTGCTCACGCCCGGCACCCAGTAGGTCTCCATAGTGGCCTGCTTCTGTCGCTTCTCCTCGTATCCAGAGAAATCGAGCCATGAATTGCGGGTGACGGCTGCTTTGGGAACGCGGGGCAGGCGGCATCACGCCACATCATGCGGCCGCGCGGGATCGGGCGGCACCCCCAGAGGGCGACGACCGCTGAGCGCAGGCCCCCTTCGTCTCTACGACTGGACCACCAGGGAGGTGAGACTTGCCCGGCAGGGCCTGCCACCCTTATCAGGCTTGATCCACAGGCGCAGATGGGTCACCGGCTCCGCGCTGACGGACCATTCTTCTCGCTCGAAAGCCGTATCGGGCGGGCTGAAGTTGTATTCCTGGCGGACCAGCTCGCGATAAGTTTGTCCGCCATCGTGGGAGATGGACAGTTGGAGCTCCTGCGTGCGGCTGGTTTCCCGCTCTTCGATTTCCAAGCCGACGTGATGAATTGTCTGCGGGGTATCGAACGCCAGGACCAGTGTCTGCTCCCCGGGCTCCGCTGCGGACCAGCGAGTTCCTCCCCGCCCCCGCCGCAGGTCGAACGCGTTTTCGATAGGATGATCTGCGTCCTCCGAGGTGACTAATGCCGTAGCGACCGCAGCGATGTCCAGTTCGCCTGGCCGCGGAACCGTTTCGCCGGGACTTTCCTTTCCGAGGATCTTCTTGCGCATGGTGCCTCCGGATTGCGTGAGTGCGGGTTACGGCTCATTGTAGGCGCATTCAAGCGCTAGCGGGGAAGGCCCAAAACGCCGCCCCACGCTCATGCGCATCTTGTCATTCCGGACTGGGTGTTGGAATCCAGGGGCAAGGACGCGATCCATGCCTCCGTGGCCTCTGGATTCCAGCTTCCCCCCCGGAATGACGATCGGAACCAGCGATTATGCAATGGCATGGCGTTCCGCCCGCTCGGCGGTCCGGCGACGCCCATCGGTCCGGACACCATGCGGGGCCATGCTCTCCCCGTCATGTGCGGCTGATATGCGGGTTGCCGGTGAGGTAAAAGCGCAGGGGCTTCGCGGCCCATTCCTTGGCGTACGCGATACCGATGCGGCGGGTCGTGGTAATGCGATCGGCGGGCACGGCGGGGGAGCGATCGATGAACAAGCGCTCGGACGTGACCATGTCCTCGCCATCGAGGTCACTGCTGATTGCCATCGCCTCGGTCAACTTAGCCGGCCCGGAGCACAGGTCGCGCGGCTTCAATCGGTCGGCGGGAATCTTGCCGGCCCGGTGGCGCCGCATCGCGTCGATGCCTTCCAGAGGTTCGAGCGCGCGCAGCAACACGGCGGTCGGCTGGCCGACCGTCTCCGCTACGACGTTCAGGCAGTGGTGCATGCCATAGGTGAAGTAGACGTACCCGGTACCCCCGTCGCCGTACATCGACTCGTTGCGCTTCGTGCGCCGCCCGCCCGCGGTGTGAGCCCCCAGGTCCGGCACGCCCAGGTACGCCTCGACCTCCACGATGCGCCCGCTCAGCCGCGTCCCGTCATCCAGCACGCGTACCAGCACCTGCCCGAGCAGCGCCCGGGCGAGCGTGACCGGGTCGCGACGAAAAAAGCGGCGGGTCAGCCGAGCGTGCATGGTCGATCAACTGCCAAGCCCATCCACCCGGTCCTCAGCACGGGCCGGTAACGCCGCAGCCGGAGCGGCAGCCACGCCGTGTGCCGGCCATTGGCAGGTGATTTCCGTAACCGGCCGTCTCTCGCTGTTGCGCCCCGCGCCTCGCGCTGGCAGGCGCGCGTAGAGCGGTGCTTTCGCCGACCATCGCGGCTGAGCGGGGTCGGTCTCCGCGGCTACTTCGGCTCGAAGCTGAATTTCTGTCCCCCGACACTCGCCTCGGCCATCAGCCCTGCCTTGGCAAGGGTAAAGACGGCCACGCCTTGGCTGTAATCCGCATTCCGCGACGCACCCTTCTTGACCGCCACTGCCGAGGCCTGAGCCCCAAGCTCGTAGTTTCCCTTCTTGAAGTCCTCCAGCGCCGGCTTGTCCTTGAAAAAGATGATCTCGCTATAGGTTTGGGCGCCCATCTGAAAGCCGATGCTCACCTGGGTCATGCTGGTGAAGCCGATGACACGGGGCGCCATGGCTCGGATAAACCCACGCTGGAACACGACACCCTTTCCGTAGGCCCCGCCCATACCCATGCCGGCCTTGCTGACCGTCGGGAACACCGCGTAGCCGTGGGCTGAGTCTAAGAAGGTCTTGAGGTCCGGGTCGGCCTCCCGGAGGCGGTCGATGGTCGCGAGCGCGTCCTGTTCCCTCTCCTTCTGTTCTTCGGGGTCCCAGCCCGCGAGGGCCGGCGTGACCAGGAGCAGGGTGAGCTGCACGGCGATAAGGGTGGGATACAAGACGCGTGGCATCATTCGGACCTCCGGGAATCCTTGTCGTAGAGATTAGGGACTGGTACCTGCGGGCTTGGACAGGCGATGCGGCCGGTGGCATCCCAGCGACACTTCACACGCAGAAGACCGCCGCTGCGTCCGAGACGCGCGGGCATTTTCCCCCACTGCGCGGGGCCGCGGCAATCCATGTCCCGCTGCTCCGAAGACCGCTGTCGTGGCTCACCCTTGGTACCGCATCGCCGCATTCGCGCGCACCGCGCTGGTGCGGAAGGGCTTCAACCAACAAATGCTTACGGGCGGCCCCATCCAACTCTCGGTACGACACCGCTCACAACCCGTGCTGCGCGTCCTCCTGTAACAGCGGAAGTCGCCTCTCGGTTTGCTGGGGCGGGGAGGTTCTTCCGCGGAGGCCGCACCTTGCATCTGCTCCTCGGCCCACGCAAGAAGGCGTTGCAAGTCATTGACCGATCGAGATATCTCTAGACTTTGCCGCCCAAAGGATGTGATACGATTCGACGGGGCCTGCAGCAACTCCCCGGTGGCGGTCTTCACGGCGCTCTCCGGCGCAGCCCGCTCCTGAACCTGGACGAGTGCCTTGAGCTGCGAAACCAGCTTCTCGCGCTCCGCCGGGTTCTCCAGAGTCTTGATGAGGGCTTGGACGCGGTCCGGCGAGACCTCGGCGCCCGCGGGTGCCGAAGCCGCGGGCTGCAGAGGTGCGGCGGGGGCGAGAGATGTCAGAGCCAAGCCGAATGCTAGGATCAACGCACCGCGCAACCCGGTCCCGGAAACCGCGATAGGAGAGCCGTGAATCATGACTGTCGCTCGTTCTTCGGCGCCTTGGGCAATAGCCACCCGAGTCTACCAGGCCGGCTTCCCGCCATGCACCTCGGCTGCGCCGCGGACGATGGGGCACGACCTCTTCCTACGCTTCTGATATTTGACAGGATCTCCTCATGGAGAAACAGCTCCTGGAACGCGTTTACCAACTGCTGGACAGGGTGGACAGCCTCTTCTCTCGGCTGGAGGGTGCGGTGCCCATGACCGCTAAAGAGCCCGACTGGACCGCCCTCGCCTATCGCTGGCGCACGGCCGGTGATGGCGGGTCGCTGCAGCCAATAGCGCGTCCAGATACGCTCCCTCTGGGAGATCTGCTCTGCATGGATGCCCAGAAAGCGGCGCTGGTTCGAAACACCCGCCAGTTTCTGGCAGAGGCGCCCGCCAACAACGCCTTGCTCTGGGGCTCACGGGGCACGGGCAAGTCGTCGCTGGTGAAGGCGCTGCTGACGGAATACGGCCGCAGCGGGCTGCGTCTGATCGAGGTGGACAAGAGCGATCTCCTGCACCTTCCGGAGATTGTCGAACGGCTGTTCGACCGCCCCGAGCAGTTCATCCTGTTTGCGGACGACCTGTCCTTCGAGTCGAACGACCCCAGCTACAAGGCTCTCAAAGCGATCCTGGAGGGTTCGCTCTACTCCTCGCCCCAGAATGTGTTGTTCTACGCCACATCCAATCGCCGCCACCTGATGCCGGAATATCTCGACGAAAACCTGGACGCGAGAGTTCATGGCCACGAGGTCCACCCGAGCGAGGCTGTCGAGGAGAAAATTTCTCTCTCGGAGCGCTTCGGACTGTGGTTGTCGTTCTACCCCTTCCGTCAAGAAGAATACCTGTCCATCGTGGATCACTGGCTGAATCGCCTCGGCCTCGACCCCAGCAGCAGCCCGGTCATTCATCGGGAGGCCCTGAGGTTCGCATTGCAAAGGGGATCCCGTAGCGGACGGGTCGCCCAGCAGTTCGCCCGCGACTGGGTCGGCAGGACCAGGCTCGGCGACCCGGAAACCCGCGGGCAGCCAGGCTGATCGCGTGGGATCCGACCGTCGCGGCAAAGGCCGCGCCCATCTCCACTATTGGGCTCGCGGGCCTACATTCGCTCCACCACGAGCGGCATTCCGTGGCGACGGCGGCGCCTGAGCGCCGGCCAGCGACTCCGATAGCAAGCAGCCGGAGGTTTTGCTCCGCCAGCGACGCCTCCGGTCTGTTTCCCCGCTTGATCGCGCACAGCGCCCCGAACCCCTGGCCGCAGGACAGTCAGGCAACGGGCCGAAGGTGCCGTGCCCTTCTCGGCCATACCCGCGAGGGATGCGTGTGCCGGGTGGATGGACCCGCCCATCGGCGCCGTAACGCGCCAACGAGCACCGCCCGCCGATGCAGCGGGCAGTGCGCCAAGTTTGCCTCGCCCCCACCCTGCCGGTTGAGGTACCGCCCGGCTCAAGGTGTCGGGAGGTGCAATGGGAGCCTGGCGCCCTTGGCCCGGGCGAGCGTAAGATGCCGCCGATACCTCGTCCGAGGCGATTTTCTGGTGCTCACCGGCCTGATGCGCGCGGTCGACAGCGTGGCTTGGGCGCAGCCGCGCAGCAGCGGGCGCAACCAGTCTGCGATGCTGGCGAGTTGACCGACTTCAGCACCCACCAGAGGTGGAGGAAAAGGATCTGCTGGCGGCCGCGCCCACCGTGCGTCCCAGCGGAATCACGATGGGAAGGTGTTCGCGGCGGCCTATGCCGGTGGGACCTTCGCGGCGAGCGTCGGGTCACTGTGCGGCACGCTCGACCGCGCGAATCGGGTAAGGCCATCTTGGAGAGCGGAAAGCAAGGATGAATCGTAGGATCGGCCGCCTGGCGCTCGCGCTGTTGCTGCTATGCATGCTCAGCCTCGGTGCCTGGGCGCGCCATCACTATCATGGTGCAGCACACCCACCTGACGGCCAGGCGGGTCAGTTCGACTACTACGTGCTCGCGCTGTCCTGGTCGCCCACCTATTGCCTGACCCACGCGGGTGACGTCTCTCAGTGCGGCCGCAAGGGCTATGGCTTCGTGCTGCACGGGCTGTGGCCTCAGTACACCACCGGCGGCTATCCGCAGACCTGCGTGACCGACGCCCGGCTCACCGTTCAGGCGATCGCCTATGCCAAGACGCTCTTTCCCAGCCCGACGCTGGTCGAGCACGAGTGGAGCAAGCATGGCACCTGCAGCGGACTCGATGCCATGGACTACTTCAAGGCGGCTGACAACGCGCTCGCCCATGTCAAGATCCCCGACGCGATGCAAGCACCCCGTACGACGCTCACGATGACCGCCTCGGAGATCGCACAGGCGTTCACGCAGGCCAACCCCGGCCTGCGACCCGATGGCATTGCCGTGGCGTGCAGCGGGCCAGAGCTGTCCGAGGTGCGCGTGTGCATCGGCCGCAACTTGGCGCCAACCTCTTGCGGCAAGGGCGTGAAGAACGCCTGTCGCCCGGGCGCCGTGCGCATTCGTTCGATCCGCTGACTGCCGTCCCTTGCAGGCTCTCTGAGACGGCACCCCCTGGGGATACGGCGATGGATTGTACCCGGACCGCCATCCGCCAGGGAGCGGCCAGCGTCACCTGTGTTTACCGGCGGGATGAAGCCAATATGCCTGGCTCGCGACGCGAAGTGGAAAATGGGCTCTTTCGGTAATTGTGTGGATCGTGGTGGTCGAGTAGCATCCGTTCTGAGCAATCGTCTATCACAACATCTTGTGGTTGGGCCTGTGGGGTTGTGGGCGAGAGGCCCGCGAGTGTGGGCAACCGGGAGGTTGTCCACACGGTCCTTGGGACGCGGGCCGCTCCGCAGGACTCGTCCACAAATCCACAGGCCATCAAGGGGGGAGCGCCATGGAGCCAACGCATCTATTCACGACGGCACTGGGCCTCACGGCGCCTTGGGAAGTCACCGGCGTACGCTTTGACCCCGAGGCTGGGCGCATCGACCTCGAGGTGGCCTTTGCCAAGGGGAGCCGCTTCGCCTGCCCGGCGTGCGGAGCGCCAGGCCAGCCGGTGCATGATACCCGCAAGCGCAGCTGGCAGCACCTGAGCTTCTTTAAGTCACGGGCAGACCTGCACGCGCATCTGCCGCGAGTGCGCTGTGAGAGCTGCGGCAAGACGACTCAGGTCGAGCCGCCGTGGGCGCGCGCACAGAGTGGCTTCACGGCGCTGATGGAGGCACTGGTGGTGACGCTGTGCCAGGCGATGCCGGTGGCGACCGTCGCCCGGCACCTGGGCGTGGGCGATGAGCGCCTGTGGGGGGTGCTCGAGCACTACGTGGAGGCGGCCCGCGCCCAGGAGGACCACTCCCCGGTGCGCGCCGTGGGCCTGGACGAGACCGCCGCCCGGCGTGGGCAGCACTACATCAGCCTGTTCCATGACCTCACGGGCAAACGCCTGCTGTTCGCCTGCGAGGGCCGCGACCAGAGCACCGTGGCGGCCTTTGCCGCCGACCTCCAGGCGCACGGGGGCGACCCGCAGGCCATCGAGCAGGTGTGCATCGACCTGTCCGCCGCTTATCTCGCCGGGGTGACCAAGCATCTGCCTAAAGCCACGGTGAGCTTCGATGCCTTCCATGTCATCCAGCTCGCCAACCAGGCCGTCGATACAGTGCGCCGCGAGGAGGTCAAGACCGAGCCCGCCCTCAGGGGCACCCGCTGGACCTGGCTCAAAGACGCCCACGACTGGACCTGGGAGCAGCTCACCGACTTTCACTGGCTCTCCCGCGCCCGCCTCAAGACCGCCCGCGCCTGGCGCCTCAAGGAGGCGCTGCGCGATATCTACGCCACGGCCACCACCGCCGAGCAGGCCGAGACCGCGCTCACGCGCTGGTATAGCTGGGCACGGCGTAGCCGCCTGCAACCCATGAAGCACCTCGCTGCCACTCTGAAAGACCACTGGGACGGTGTGCTCGCCACGTTCGACTCCGGCCTCACCAACGGCCGCGCCGAGGGCATCAACTCCCTCATCCAGGCCGCCAAAGCCCGCGCCCGGGGCTACCGCACCACGCACTCGCTCATCACCATCGCCTACCTCATCGCGGGCAACCTGGCCCACTTGCCGGCCTCGCCGTTCAACACACGATCTTGTGTCAGACCTCAGGCAGAGGCTGCCGCAGCGTAAGCATATCTACCCACACGATTCCGGTAAGAACCGGAAAATGCCAGGGAAGAAGGTGTCCAGTTCCTCTGGAACAGCCAGCCGGTTCATATCACCGGGGACGAGCGGGTGACGGGCGTGAAAATCATGGCGACCGAACCCGGCCCACCGGATGCAAGCGGACGCCGGATCCCGCAAATCGTGCCGGACAGCGAAACGTTCATTCCAGCGGATCGGGTCGTGCTGGCCTTCGGTTTCCGGCCCAGCCCGGCACCGTGGTTTACGGATTTCGGCATTGAAGTGGATGCGCAAAAACGGGTGAAAACCGCCATTGACGGCGCATATCCATTTCAGACGACCAATCCCAAGGTTTTTGCGGGCGGCGACATGGCGCGCGGCTCCGATCTGGTGGTCACGGCTATATACGAGCGTCGCCAGGCCGCTGAAGGGATTTTGCAAGCCCTAGGAGATTACCAGACTGGAAGAGTCACCCTTCAACCCGGCGAATGCCGCAGACACGCAGCAAATCGCCTGAGGTTTCCGGATGCCGAGCCGTTGAAGGGTTAGGCAAACTGATTGAAAAACTTCCCGTGATTACCATGATGGTTGTTCTCATCATCGGGAGGGGTGAATGGCCCCAGATCCAGTTTCAGGGCTTTCATAATTCCGACCCACTGTTCGGGCGTGAAGTAGTTGCCAATGGTCTGATCCAGAACCTTCACGGTGGACAGATCAGCCCGGGGGTTGGGCACGTGGAAGCCGGCTAGCTTGTCCACGGCGCCTTGCAGGGCCGGGCCGCCGTCCTGCTCGATGGGAGGATTATCGGCAAACAAAGCCGAGAACGAATCGAAAGGGTATACCCCACCGGGGACTATGTTGTAATCAGATTCCAGTATGTGAACCTGTCCATTGACCCGGTCGTTCACCAGGTCCATCAATGCTTGGTTCCGGCGCTGCTGCGCCTCCGACTGGGCCACCGGTTGCCCGTTGCTGCCGATCACCGGTCTTCCATGCTTATCCAGCTTCGGCCCGGCCAGGGTGGGATCTTCGGACACCTCCTGCGCATAGACCATTGTACCAACCGTCTCTGCAATGGTTTCATCATACAGGTTATCGTTTTGATCTGGATTTCCGCTCAACCGATCCAGGTTGGTCTGTGAAATATGGATGCCCTCATGCGGCACGACACTAGCCAGCAAGCGTGGATCTTCGTTTTGATACTTCTGGTTCACATGGATGATGAGAGCCGATTTCTGATCATTCGGAGAAAACCAGGCATAGGGATCCACCCCGACCCCGAATCCAGGGGGTACCGAGCTATACACTGCAGAATCTACCAGTGGGCTGTTTTTAACGGTGTCAATCGTGCTTTCCCCCGGCGTGCCGATCAGCATGGCGAGACTGGCCCGCAGCCGGGCATCCGGCACTTTTTGCAGGATGGCCGGATCGTTATACACCTGGAGCGCCTGTCTGATGGCCTGACCGGTCGGCATCGTGGCCCCGGGTCTTGAAAAACGCCGCACCATCACCTGCCTGATTTGATCCCGGAATTGCTCGTCAAGCTGCTGAGCGGTCAACGGTTGACCTGTTTTCGGATCGGTAGGCGGGGGGGCCGGCGGGGCCGGTATCGCATCCGGGTACTCCACCGTGCGGAACAGGTTGGCGTCGGTCGGTTGATTGGCGGGTCCCTGCAGAATCGCAGTTGCCTCGGCCTGACGTTTCCCATGGCCGGCCACAGACCCCGCGTGCAAGAGGTCTGGGAACAATCCAGCGATGGCGCACAGAAAAATCAGCTTGCCTGGACTCGTCAGGAACTTGCCGCGGTCTCGATGGAGCACCTTGTTAACCTCCCTTTGTGGACGGTTTCGGTCTGGAACAGCGAAGGCCTGGCGATTAGACCAGAGCATAGGAAATTCAACGGCCTATTTTGGAGGCCGGTGTAACGGTGGAGCGGTCGAGGGTCAAGGCGCCGCGGGAGATGTGAAGGTCGCAAGGGCGGTGTAGAGTGCCCTTGGCCGCCCGAGCCAGCCCAAGGGGTGGCGGGGGTTGCGGTCGGGGTGCTTTCGCGGATACCCACGCGAGCCCCGCCGCGCGAAGTCTACCAGGAGACTCTCTGGTCGAATTCGACCTGCAGCGGCGACCAGAGTGGCACCCGCCTGGAAGCCCCGGGTCTGGAGCGCGGTGGTGTAGCCCGCCCCCGCGAGCCGCCAGGCGGTGCACTCCGCCTGCCCCGGGTCCGAGCGGATGTGGGCCACGCCGCGCAGCCTGTGCGAATGCTGCAGGCCCGCACGGCATAGCGAGCCCACCGCCTGAGCATGTCCCCAGGGAGGATCGACACCTCTCGTCACACCGCCCACGCTCCCGCCAACAGACGAGGCAGCAGCGGCTGCAAGATGCGGTACGTGACTCCCCAGAGCCGGAACGAGCCGACTTGGTAGAACCCGATCCGCTGCGGTTCCGAGCCTCCAGGAAAGCATGCCACCTCTTCCCCATGCGCCTCTGGACGCCCCAGATCCCGAACCTTGACCTCGATGACTTCGGCAATCTCCCCTTCTCGTGGACACCATACGGGCGGCGGCACCATCCGAGCCAAGAACGGGAAAATCAGGAATCCCGTGGTCATGGTCTCCACAGCCGGCAGAGCCTCCAAGACCTCGATAGCGCCGGTCGCAATTCCAATCTCTTCGTTCGCTTCACGCAGCGCGGTGTCAAGCACGGAGGCATCCGCCGGCTCACGTTTCCCGCCGGGAAAGGCCAGTTGTCCGGCGTGGATGCCTCCTTCTCCACGCCGAACGAGTACCAGTCTCAGGTCTGCGTCGTTGCGGCGACAGAGAGGGACTATGACCGCAGCCTCGCGGACAGCTTTCTGTCGGTTTGACATCACAATGCCCCAGGCCCGAGACCCAACCGGCTGCAGTCTCGCCGTTCTCCACGGCCTCCGCCATCGGAGGCATTCGGGGGGTCCCTCTCGGTCCGATTAAGACTATCACGTGTCCCATCGCCCCACCGACTTGGAGCGGTTCGAAAGCGTCAAGCACTTCTGCTCCTGGCTCGGACTGTGCCCGGCGTCAGCGCTCGCGCGATGTCTTGCTCGCTGGCCCGGATGCGCCGGCTGACGGTGCCGCGCCAGCACCCGCGCATCGCGCTGGCCGGACACAATGTCGCCGATGATCGCCTGGCCCGTCTGGCCCATCACGTCGCTGATGACCTCGGTGAGCTGGATGTTCATCTGCACTAGCGCCTTTTGCATGCGCTGCACCCAACTGGCCTGCTCGGTGAGCCGCGGGTCGCAACGCTGCGCGCAGCAGCCCATGGCTCATGAGCTTTTGCAGCCACTGGCAGTCCTGCACGTCGCTCTTGCGCCCCGGCACGTACTTCACCTGCCGCGCATCAACCCGCCACACCTTCAAGCCACGGCTCTCCAACACCTCGTACACCGGGACCCAGTACCCCCCAGTGGACTCCAGCGCCACCCCATCGACCCCGCAGGCGAGTAGCCAGTCGGCCAGGGCGTTGAGGTCATCGGTCATCGTAGCGACTTCGCGCACCGGGGCATCGCTGCTATGCGCAGGCACTGCCACCCAGTGACTCGATGCCCCTACCTCCACCACCGCCGCGTTGGGAAAAACCTCCTCTTCTCGCTTGCGCATCGCCATGGCCTGCTCCACTCTCGTTGAGGAACGGCAGCGCCATGGGAAGCATCGAAATCGACTCGATCCTCTCAAACGGGATGCGGCTCGCGCCGCTCACCATTGTCACCGACGATTCCCGGACCACGCTCAGAGACGAGCCTCGCACCAAGGCGTCGGCTAACGCCGCGGGCTCGCACCCATGACGTGTCGGTCATCTCGGCGCTGCCGCTCACCTTGTACCTCATCGGCGTTTCTTCCAGAACACCTGGCCCGCGCGCGGGATTGGGTTGCTCAGAGCGCGCTCAATACGGGCCAGACACAGACTTGGATTCCGGAGTGTACACGAGGGTCTCGGTGGACGAGGCGGGGCCATACTCCGGGAGCGCGTCGTCCCAGGGACCCAAGCTGGAAGAGATGCCGCCCCTGGAGCTGGTCAATGCTTACTACACCGCAGACACCAACGTCAACGTGCGGGGCGGCCCCGCCACGGAGTATCCCATCCTGCACACGCTGCGCCGCGGCGAGCGCGTCCCGGTGATCGGGAAGGTCCAGGGGGCCGAGTGGTTCATGATCGCCGAAGGAGGGACCGGGAGCGGATTCCTGTATGCACCCATCGTGTCTCCCTCGGACAGCCAGCCCGAGAACGGCAACGCCATCCGGCACGCGATGATGCTGGGAGAGCAGCCCCAGCGCTACACGGCCGACACTCGGGAGTGCCGGCGTATCACTCAGGAGGTCGTTCTGCCGAGCGGTCAGAAGAGCGTGCACCACTTCACCGCCTGCCGGCAGCCGGACGGCGCCTGGGCGGAGGTCTAGGCGTGCGGCCAGCAAGGCTGGTCGCATGCGCAGGCACGCTCGCTGTGGCGTTCGCGGGTCCTGCGGCTGCGGACCGCCTCCTGATGGAGGCTCCCGGGCTCACGGCCAGCCTGGACCAGCCCCTGCAGTGCGACAAACCCGCGAGCGTGACGGTGGAGGCGGCTCAGCCGGATCTGTTCAATGCGCAGTCACCGGAGCTGCAGCGGCTGGTCGATGCCCTGCACGCCATGCTGGCCTTCGAATGCCCCGGCCTGCCCGAGATCCAGGTGCGCGGGGTGTTGAAAGGCTTGCGCGAGCCGGTCTATCGCGGGACCGCCGCGTCTCAGGGGAACTGGGCGCTGCAAGCCGAGCGGACGGTCCAGTCGGAGGTCCCTTCGGCACCCGAGACGGCCGGCCGAGCGCCGGAGGCGGAGGGCGCCCCAGGGCCGGAAAGCGCCGCCTACACGGTCGCCGGCCTGTCCCCGGGAATGACCGTCGAGGAGGCCGGTGCGGCCGTCGCGGACACCTTCGGCGTGCGGCCCGAATATGATGCGCAGAATGGCCTGATGACCATGTACGCCGACGGATGCCCGCAGGGATATCCTCGGAACGACCGGCAGCTTGCGCCCCGCGCCGGTTGGAAGTGCCTGCGGGCCTGGTTCACGGACCAGCGCGTGCCGAAGCTCTATCTGCTGGAGCTCGTTCAGGTTGTGGGCGGCCACGGGACGGATGCGGTCGAACGCGCACTGACGCAGCGCTACGGGGAGCCCGCCCAAGCATCGCACGGAGCGCCGCCGGCAAGGGAAAACGCCCTTTATCTGTCCTGGGGGGACACCGTGGATGCGGGGATAGCGCTGCCGCCGGGGGCGCCACGTCCGTCTCACGTGCTGGAGGCGGTGGTCGAGCCGGTCGACGAAGTGGTCGTCACGACCGTCACGCTGTCCGGACCCGGCCTTAAGAGTCCTCGCGGCCGGTCCCAGCCAGCCGGCGGGCTCGACCTGAAGTTCTGAGCGCGCAGAGAGTCGCAGGGCGTGCTCGCCGGTTGCCTGCCGCTTCCAAGCGAGGCGACAAAGACTGCCCGGGGGCATGGCGGCGTCCGCGGTGTCTATGTAGCATGGGCCGACATGGCCTACCTTTCGCTTGGGCCAAGATCCACTGCCTGGCTGTCGCGAGGGCACCGTGCACAAAGTAACCTGCTGTATACTCGCGGGAGTCCTCTGGCCCTCCGATGCCGCCGCAGGACGGCGGGCACAGGCGACGGCGGGGATTGGCGGACAGTGTCCGTGTTTAGGAACAGGCACCATCCGGCTAACCACATAATGTCAGACGCTCGATCCAGTGACGCGGCACACGATCAGCTATATTCGCGAGTGCATTCGGTCGCTGAACTACGTCGTTTCCTTGCATGCCTCGGAAGAGCTTGACGATGACAATCTCACGATCCTCGACCTCGAAAACATCGTCCTCACGGGCGAAATCACCGAGCGCCAGCGCGATCGCCAAACGCGGCAAGTCAAGTCGCTCGTCCGCGGAACCACGCTCGCCGGCGACGAAGGTGAGGCCCTCGTCAAAGTCGGACCAACCGGAACGCTCGTCATCATCACCGTCTATCTCGTCTAAGGACGTCTGCGCCTCATGTGGACGGAAGGGAGTTGAACTTCGGCACGTCACGCGCAGTTTCGGGCGCGGTGAAAAGCTGCTCGTCATCGAGAACATCCCCATGTGGTCGTGTCCTCACTGCGGGCAGTCGTATTTCACGGCGCGTACGATGCACGAAATCGAGCGCATCAAATCGCTGCGGAAGTCTGTAGCTGTTGATCGTTCGGTTCCAGTGGCGGTGTTTCACGAGCCGCGTGTGTAACATTTCGCTCAACGCGGACGCCCGCGACGCCGGCAAGGGCAAATGCACGGTCGCAGGTCGTTGCGGACCTGGCACAAGGCCGATGCGGTTCACACCCACGGAACAACGCAGATTCGCCGGTTGTCGCCTGCAAGAGAGGCGGCGAAAACTTAACCGGCAGCATGGCGGCGTCCCCCGTCTCTGTACGGAGGATAGGCCGACATGGTCCACCTTTCGTCTCGGTGGAGATCCCATGCCTGAGTGTCGCAAGGGCACCGTGCGCAAACTAATCTGCTGTATACTCGCGGGGCTTCTGGCCCCCCGCTGCAACGGCGAGACGGCGGGCACAGGCGACGAGCCGGGGCACCTCAACCCGATGGTGGCGCTCGCCGACGCGATCCGCCGCCGCGGGCATCGCGTCACCTTTTTCCTGTTGGGCGACACGCCTGGGTCGGCGGCAGCGGCGGGGTTCGAGGTCATCCCGTTGGGCGGCTCCATCTTCCCGCCGGATGAGTACACAGCCGGGATGCACCGGCTCGGCACCCTCGAAGGCCGGGCGGCGCTCGAGCATACGCTCGCGCTGGGCGCCCGCGCGGCCGAAGCCATCTTGGAAGTCGGCCCGGTCGCCGCTCGTGGGGCCGGGATCACGGCCCTGCTCGTGGATCAGGCTTCGTTCCCCGGCGGCACGGTGGCGGACCAGCTCGGCCTGCCGTTCGCGACTGTATGCAACGCGCTGCTGTTGAACCCTGACCCGGCCGTCCCGCCGTTCTTTCACCCACTGGCGACCGCGCGATGTCTGGTGGGCGCGACTGCGCAACCGGATCGCCTGGGCGGGGCTGAACCGGCTGTACGCCCCGATCCTGATCCGGATCCAGGAGCGGCGACGGCAGCTCGGCTTGCCGGTGCCCGCGCACATCGCGGATGTTTGGTCGAGCCGACTGCAGGTCAGCCAGCAGCCGGAGGCGCTCGAGTTCCCCCGGCGGGCGCTGCCGAAGCAGGTCCGGTTCGTCGGGCCGCTGCGGGTCCCGGCAGGCTACCCCCCGGTTCCGTTTCCCTGGGAGCGGCTCGACGGCCGCCGGCTGATTTACGCGTCGCTCGGCACGCTGCAGAACCGCGTCGCCGGGACCTTCCGGATGATCGCGCAAGCCTGTGACGGGCTCGACGCGCAGTTGGTCATCTCGACCGGCCACGGGGTCGCTCCGGAGGCTCTCGGCGATCTCCCAGGCCGGCCGGTCGTGGTGCCCTACGCTCCACAACTGGAGATGCTCCGCCGGGCCGTCGTCGCGGTCACCCATGCCGGCCTGAACACGTCCCTCGACGCGTTGAGCAGCGGCCTCCCGATGGTGGCCATCCCGGTAGCCAATGAGCAGCCGGGCATCGCCGCCCGGATTGCCTGGATAGGGGCCGGGGAGAGCGTCACGCTCTCACGGGCGACCCCATCGAGGCTGCGCTCGTTGATAAGCCGGGTGCTGTCAGCCCCGTCCTACACCGCCGCTGCCCAGCGTGTCCGTGACTCCATCCAGGTCGGTGGCGGTGCTCCGCGCGCCGCAGAGATGATCGAGCAGCGCTTGGGCCCTCGGGACCTGATTTCGCAGTTCGGTGGTGCAAGCGGCGCGCCCGGGAAATGATCGTCGGTCCCCTACTGTTCTCTACTTCATCCCTGGACTTACCCGGTCTCGTCCTCGCGAATGATCCGAAGCACGTCCTCAGCCCCGATGTCTGACTGCTCGGTCTTCGAGTAGATGGTCACGAGCACCAGCTCCGTATCCGTTTTCAGGTAGTAAATGACCCGATAGCCACCGCTCTTGCCGCGCTTGGCGTCGGTGTTTCTCGCCCGTACCTTGAAGACCGTGTACCCCAGACCCTGGATTTGCTCGCCAGGCGCTTCGCCGGCCTCAAGCTGGTGGACGATCGGCTGGACATCTGATCGGATGTGGCGGTATCGGCGGCTTAAGCGCTTGAGCTGGCGTTTGAATGCCTCTGAGTAGCTGACCGCTACAGCGCTAGTCCGCGTCAATATCGTCCCACAGGGTTTCGACCGGACGGACGCGGCCGGCCTTCACGTCGCACCACCCTTCGCGGAAGGACTCGGCCGCAGTCGGCCAAGGCTCGTCCTCCTCGATGCCCTCTCGGAAGGAATGGACCAACCGCAGCAGCAGCGGCCGGTAACGCTCCGGCGTGCGCTCGATCTCGGCGTAGAGCTGTTGAGTAACGTCTTTGGTATCCGTCATCGTGATCCACGTGGGCGAAGTGTCGGGGGATAGGCAATCCACTGGCCCTAGGCTGTGAGGAGTGTAGTGTCGGCGGCGCAGAGCGGTCAAGGCGCGGGAAAGAGTGGTATCGGTCGAGAAGGCGAGGGGTTGAGTGCGCGAGGCAGCACGCAGGGCGGTGCCCGCGGTGGCGATCCGCTCGCCGCCGCCGGCTGACCAACGCTAGGCCAGCCGGCTTGACGGTCTCCGGCGTGAAGGTATGATATTGAGCGTGAGCAGACCGGCCTTCGCCCGGTGCTTATCTTGAGTCAGGATGTCTTTAACGAGCGCTCGGGCACGGTCATCGCCATGGCCATCACCAGCCAGCCGCAACGAGCAGGCTTCCCGCTGACCCACGAACTGAATACGGCGACCTTGCCAAAACGCTCCTGGGTCAAGATAAGCCAAGTTCGAACCCTGGCAGTTGAGCGTATCGGTAAGCGGGTGGGAGCGGTCGCACCGGAAGAGTTAGCGCAAGTCATCGAGGGCCTTAATGAAATCATTGGAGCTTAACCAATAAGGATTGAGGCGACCCGAAGGGTCGTTTCAATCCAGCGTTCAAGACGCCTGGTGGGTGCGTTGGGTCTTTTTAACAGCAAGGGGGGATTGCTTCAGCGGCGGCTTAAGCTCTTACGGCGGCGCAGGGGCCGCGCGTTGTTTCGCCCGCTGGTTGGGGCGGGCCGGTATGCGCCGGATTGGCCACCCCCCTGGGACGAGTGGATAGGGCAACGTGCCGATCCAAGTCAAACGATGAAGGTGTGCACAGGCAGAGCCTGCTTACCAGTTGAAGGTGCTTGGGTCTTCGCGGGAGAGAGGCCATGCTCGACGATCTGATCCGGCGCCAACGGCTTCAAGCCCTTGCCGGCAGCACTGCATTCGAGCGCGGCGAGGCATACTTCCGCGACGGTCGGGTGGAGGTCGTAGCCGACGAGGATGACGAGCTGGCCGGGTCCGTGGAGGGCGGCGAAGTCTACGGCGTCCGGCTTCGCGCGGAACGCGGGGACCTGCGCTGGAGCTGCACCTGCCCGGCGGGCGAACGCGGGGAATTCTGCAAACACGCGGTGGCTCTTGCCCTGACACGGTTCGCCAAAGACGGGGGACACCCTGCTGCCGAGGGGGAGTCGGGCGATGAGCATTCCGAGGAGCCGCCTGCCGTAGAGCCCGCGTCGAAGAAGAAGCGGGGTGGCACAGAGGCGAAGCTGCGCGCCTTCCTGGAGGCTCAGGACGATGTCCGGCTGGTGGACTGGCTCTTGGAAGCCGCCCGCTCCGACCGGGCCTTGCGGGAGCGGCTGCTCCTCGCCGCGACTGCCGGCAGCGGTACCGCGGCGATGCGGAAAGTCGTCACCCAAGTCACCCGTACCCACGGCTTCGTGGACTATCACGAGATGCCGAGCTATGCCCAGCGCGTGGAGGAAATGATCGACGGCCTGGAGAAGCTGCTCGACAGCGGACACGCGGCCGACCTGATAGATCTCTGCGAGTATGCCGTCGACCGCCTGGAAGAGACGCTGCGGTCCTGCGACGATTCCGACGGCTACATGGGCGAGCTGCTCGGGCGGCTGCGGCGGCTGCATCTGCGGGCCTGCGAGGGGGCCCAGCCCGACCCGGTGGCATTGGCCCGTCGCCTGTTCGGCCGGGAGACCACCGAGGAGTGGGACACCTTCATCGACATCGTGGACGATTATGGCCCGGTATTGGGAGAAGCGGGCCTCGCCGAGTACGAGCGTCTCGCCCGCGCGCAGTGGGACAAGCTGCCGGCATTGAAACCGGGCGACCAGAGTCGGGACCCCTCGGGGGCGCGTTTCGCCATCACGGGCATCATGGAGCGGCTGGCCGCACGCTCCGGCGATCCCTTGGCCCTGGTGGAGGTGAAGAAGAAGGATCTTCCAGCCCTTACCATTTTCTGGGCATCGCCGAGATCTTCCGCGAGGCCGCACGACACGACGACGCCCTGTCCTGGGCCGAGCAGGGGCTTGCCGAGTTTAAGGGCAGTCCCGACTGGCGGCTGGAGGATTTCTTGGTCGAGGAGTACGCGCGGCGCGAACGCTGGGAAGACGCCATGAATCTCGCCTGGACGCAGTTCGCGCGGTGGCCGGACGCCGAGGGCTACAAGAAGCTGGTGGGCCGCGCCCGGCGGGCGGGATCTCTGGAGCGCTGGCGCACGAAGGCCCTGGAGGCGCTGCGCGGGACCATCGCCGAAGCCCATAGTCGTATGCAAGCGGCTTACCGAGGCCGCACCACCCTTGCCGACCACACCGCCCTCGTCGAGATCTTCCTTTGGGAAAAGGACCTCGATGCGGCGCTGGCCGAGGCGCAGACCGGCTCCGTCCAGATCCCCTCTCTCCTGAAGCTCGCCGAATCACTGAGCCCCACCCGCCCTCTGGAGGCCGTGACTCTCTATCAGCGTGCGGTCGAGCCCATCATCGAACAGAAGAAAAATGATGCGTACCGGCAGGCAACAGCCATCATCCGCACGGTGGGGAACATTCTCAAGGCGCATGACAAGGCGCAGGAGTTCGGCGCGTGGCTGGGTCGAGTGCGGCTCGCCCACAAGCCGAAGCGCAATTTGATGAAGCTGCTGGACGGGCTCTGATCCGCGCAGACCCGCTGCGCAGCGTTCTTACCGCCGTAACTCAACACCAACCATTTTGACAGCCACCGGGGAGAACGCGTGGAGAACGCGGTGCTGCCCTGTTCCGACCTGACGAGGGCCTACCGGGAGGTCCTAAGGAGCCTGTCGGACTTAAGGTAAAAACGCGGGTGTTGCAACGCCTCAAGGGGGGAATCTTGACCATGTGGCTCGGGTATTGGTGAGAAGCTATCCTTTTTTGCTTGGTAAGACCCTTCCCGTGCCTTCTTTTTACCCGTTCAGGGGGGTGCTGGGTGATGTGCTGCTCCACGATGAGATGCGTCTCGACATCCACCCCGGCCTGCACGTTGTAAGCCTGTTCGAACCCTCCACTGGAGGTGGGCATGATGCGTGATTCTTCATCCGTCAGATTGACCGGGTCCTTGGCCTGCGGGCCGGGTGTCGGAGGAGTCGGCGCCTTGCCCCGAGCCTTCTTGCCGGTGTGTTTCTCATAGACCTCGCGCTTGGCCTGCTTCTGTTCGAACTCCGCCTGCTCGCGCTCAAAACGCGCCTGCGCCCGGGTCCGGATCTCCTCTTTCGCCCGGGCAATCGCCGCCAGTCGCTCTTCGCGACGCTTGAGCTCGGCGGGAATATCCATCTCCTCCGCCAGTGAGCTCCGGTCGGCCTGCTCGGCAAGGCGCATCAGGGCTTGCACTTCCTCCTGAAGCTGCGCCTCGAGCCGGTTCGCGTACTCCCAACTCAGCGCCTTATGCTTGCTGGCGTTTGCTTTGACCTTGCTCCCATCCAGCGCAATCGTGCCCAGCTTCACCAGCCCCATCTCTGCCGCCACCAGCAGAATCTCGACAAACAGCCCCTCCAGCTCCTTCAGAAACCGCCTGCGGAATTGCGCGATGGTGTCATGGTCCGGGTGCGTGTTGGCACAGATATACCGAAACGCGACCGAATCATGGGTCGCCTTCTCCAGCTTGCGACTGGAAAACACCCCCGTGGCATAGCCGTAGAACAGCAACACCACTACCATCGCCGGGTGGTCGGGCTTCGACCCCTTGCCCCCGTACACCGCCGACAGATGCCTCAGGTCCAACTGCTCCACAACCTCGACCACAAATCGAGCCAAATGCCCTTCCGGTAGATAGTCCTGCACGCAAGGCGGGAAAATATACGGGGTATCGCGGTCTATCGGGATGAATTCAACAACCATCTTGCTCCCCAGGCGGTGGCCTTCTACAGTGCGCCTATTCTACCCCCGAGTTGGCTCCAAGTCCGACAGCCTCCTAGCGTGGGCAATGGCGAGCCGGTTGCGATCCATCTGAAGGCCGACGCCGAGATTCGGAAGAGGTTGGTCCGCTCTTGGAGAGCCAGTTCGAGACGCTCGAAGAGCCAGAGGACGCCATGGCCGTTCCGGCCGGGTGGCGCCCCCAGACCAGGTAGTCAAGTTAATGCGCACCTCTTGGCGGGCATGAAAGGCTGGATGCCCAAAACAACCCGCTGCAGCCGACCCGGCTGTGGCCCGAAGGCGGTGGCGTGTCCGGCCTTCAGTCCGCGACGAGCCGGCGCGACTTCTTCAGATACAGAGCGGTTCCCCAGAGAATCGTCGCGGCGGCCACGATGGTGATGAACATGCACACGTAGGGACCATCGCCGACCCACGTGCGGTCCTGCGCCCACAGGTTCCAGGTCCCAAGCACGGAGATGCCGGAGATCCAGCCGAACGGGGTGCCGTACTCCTTCACGATCAATCGCTTCCAGCGCAAGCTCATGCCGCCGATGGGCTTGCGCATGCCGCCGAGCCGAGGCAGCCACCGGGGCACGTCGCGGCAGTAGGCGGCAAACGCCGTGCCGAACTTGCCGCGCAGATAGTGCTCCTCGGCCGCGATGATCGCGACGTAGATGAACGTGAACAGGGGCACGGCCACTGTCACGCAGTCCCACGAGTTCGAGGTGATCGCCACGCCGAGCAGGATCAGCAGGTTCCCGACGTAAAGTGGGTTGCGTGAATGGCGGTACAGGCCGTCGGTGACCAAGTCCTTGGCGTAGACGCGCCGGTTCCGGCCACCGCGACTCACGTACTTGAACCCAAAGCCAATCGTCGCGCCGCGAACGAGTTGGCCCAGCCCCGCGACGGAGAAGCCGAGTAGCGCGGCCGCTAGCGTCGAGGCGAAAAGCCGCGGCCCCGGCAGGAGCGCGAGCGAGAACATAAGGGGGAACAGAAAGTTCCGCCAGTGGAACCAGAAGTTGCCGACGGCAACAAGCGGTCCGGGGCGGGTCGCCGTCGCGGGGGAGGCATTCATGGAGTTGGGGCTCGCGTCACTTGATCGCGACGATGCCGCAGAAGTTGTACCACTTGAAGAACGCTGCGATATACCGAAAGCCGGTCCGGAGCAGCAGTTCGCGGTTCTCAAGGAGTTTGTACGGGATCAGCACATTCTCGAGTGCCTCGCGCTTCTGGACGATCTCCATCTCCGTATATCCGTTGCGGCGTTTCATGTCATAGTAGTACTTGATGAACAGTCGGTTGAAGTGCGAGTCCTCGCCGAGCACCTTCTCGACGAGGATCAGCGCGCCGTTGGCGCGCAGCCCGCCGAAGATATCCGCGAGCAGTCACCATGAGTGCTAACGACGCGTTCTCGATCTTCATGCCCTGGTTGAGGTCGAGGTACTGGATCTCGATCGGGCGCTTGAAGCCAAACCGGTGGAGCTTCTCTCGGCACTTGACCAGCATCTCCTCGGAATTGTCGATGCCAACGAACATCGCGTCGCGCGGAACGGCGGGGTCAAGCGCGAGCATCGTGGTTCCCGTCGAGCAGCCCAAGTCGTAGACGCATCTGCTGGGCGTGACGATGTCGGCTGCCATTTCGCCGATCATCCGCTGAATCTCCGCGTAGAACGGCACCGAGCGGGCGACCATGTCGTCGAAGACGCCGGCCACCTCGACGGTGAACCGAAAATCGGCTACCACGTCCTTCTCCTCGCGGAACACCTCGTCGCGTGGCGCCTGCTCGATCATGCGTGGGTTAGAAAGCCTATTCGGAAGAAAAGCAAAACAAGCCGCTCTTTTGAGTGCGAAACTGTATCGCAGGGCCACCTAGCGGTCAATCCTGACAAGCCCAAGCTCGTAATGTCACCGATCGGGGTCGTAGGGGGTTGTGGAAACGCGGCGGTTATGGGAATCGGACTGAGATCCCCTGGAAGACCGGTGGAAAAAGCCACCGAACCCCAAGGCTGTCCGCGCGCCGCATTTCTATTCGACCGTGCACCCGACCATCGTGGTGGTAGCCCCTCTATCGATGCGGTGCGACCTGCTACAACTATAACCGCGTGTCTGTGAGCGGCAGTCAAGGCCCAAACGCCAAGGCCTCGGAATCGGTCTCCTGATAGCAGTGAGCACTCTCACAAAATCAGGTCGGACGTGTCCACTTGATTTCGGAGCCAAGACAGCCACGATGGGTGCCCAAACGCGTTCAACAGCGCCCGACCCCGGATACGCCCCCTGTACTCCGCCTCCAAGTTTTTTTGGATTTCCTATCCTCAATGGAGACACCTGCCGCCCCCGTTTCCCGTGCGAGGAAACGGGGGCGAGGACCTCCGTCAAGACGATTTGGGTGCTGGAGGCCGAACGTCGATCGCGACCGCTTCGGTATAAGTGATCACCACCTGATCGTTCACTTTAAGCCGATCGAAATGCTCGACCTGGGGGCCGGCCTTGATCCACTTGGTGGAACCGTCCGGCCACTTCAGGAGGACCTTCCGCTGCTTCGCCTTGATCTTCAGGATCTGCGCCGAGACCTGGATCGAGTGGGCGACGATGCCGCCTGGCATCTGTCCTTTCGGTGCAACGGCCACCAGGCCGCCTCCTTCCGCGCTGGGTGTTTCTCCCGGTCCGACGACGGAAATTGCCACCGAATCCAGATAATCCACTTGAACGATATCCCCGACCTTCACCTGGGGCAAATTGACGGCCGACTTATCGACGGTCAGGGTCACCTTGTTGCCGTTTGGTTTTTCCAGCGTGACTTTGCGGGTGGCGAGATCAACGGCCAGCACCTTGGCCTGAAGGGTAACCAGGTCCGTCACCACACCGCCAGGGATAACCACGGCGGGACTGGCTGGTGCCGTCGGGGCGGTGCCCGCAGGCTCCTCCGCGCAGGCCGGCAAAGCCGCTGCCATCAAACCAACTGCCATCCAAACTCCTACTTTCATGTGCCGCTTCTCCTTTGGTTCGTTGACTGGCCGTTGACTACACCTTCATTTCTGAAAGCCTGGTTCACTTAACCCAGTAGCATTAGATTAGATCCAGTAGCATTCTGACCTCCTGACACTAAAAGACCTCATGCGTGCGGAGCCGTTAGTGGGCTGCTCGCGAACGAGGGTGTCGCGGGGCCGCCCCTCGCCCAAGCCACATCGGGGCCCCGTCGCGCTTGTCTCGCGCCGAGTTCACCCCTGTACTCAAGCCGAGGCGGGCACACGCCCGCCGTACCGCCATGAATGCCTCTACCGCCGCCCCACACTCTACCGAGGGTATGGCTTGGCCGGGGTTCGGAACCCTCCCGCGCGCCTGCCCGTACTGCGGGGAAAGCCGCATCATCGCCTCACGGCTAGCCCTCACGGCTAGCGGAGCCACGCGTGTTGGGGCGCAGCTTGGCTCGAATTGGAGGCGCAGTCAAGTCTGGTGTACGGGCGTTGGCTGAATGGCTGAATCAGCCGGCGATCCGGTTGGGTTCCTTGCTCGCCGCAGGCACGCCGTTTATGAGATGCACCGTGTTTGTGCCTGCAGCAACCGCCCAAGACATAGGCAACCGTGGTGAACGGCACCCCAGACCTTAGATACCATGCCCTCTGTACTCCACGTGTCATGCCCCCTATACTCTGCCACACGCTGTTCCTCGGGCAGTTGAATTCCTCCTCAATCCCCTACCCTCTCGCCGGCAGCTCTATGCGCCATGTAAGGGACGGCATGCGCAGCGGTCACGACGAGGCCCGCGACCGTCGCGGGGCCTCCATGGAGCTCGTGTTGAGGGGCGACCGACTGCCGAAGTTCGGCCTGCTCCTCGCACTGATGGTCGCCGACCTGACGCTGGCCCCTTTCATCGCCATGCTGCCGCGAGGGGCTGCTCTGGTCCAGGTGCTTACGTTGCTCGTCCTTTTGGCGGCGCTGGGCGTCGCAGGTTTGCGGCGCATCGCCGTCGTCCTGTTCGCCGTGGCACTGCTCTCGCACGTCGCGTCGAACGTGCTGGGGGGCTCGTCCCTCGCCGTCGCGTCGCCGGCGTTCCGCCTCGTGTTCCTGGCCTACGTGTTGGGGCTCGTCGTTGGACGGGTGCTGGCCGATCGTATCGTGAGTTTGGATACCATCGCGGGCGCGGCGTCCGCGTACGTGCTGCTCGGAGCCGTTTGGGGCAATCTGCTGCTGGTGGTCGAGCAACTGCAGCCGGGGTCCTTCCACGTGCCGATCGCGTGGACGCAAGGTCCCGGTCACACGCTGACAGCGGCGCTGATGTACTTCAGCTTCGCCACTCTCACCACCGTGGGATACGGGGACATCCACCCGAACAACGCCGCAGCGGGGAGCCTGTGCGCCGCCGAGGCGCTGGTCGGTCAGCTCTACCTGGCGATCATGATCGCTCGGATGGTCGGCCTGCACACGTCGGGCCACGCGACCGACGAGCGGGGCACGCCGGGGGAGGGGCCGTGACCGCAGGCCTTGGGGAACCCGGCCCTCGGGGAACCAGCGAAGCAGTCCGTCGTCGCGGCAGGAGATGACTCCGGAGCGTTCCGCGCAGTTGCATCCAGACTCGGCCATCCATGCCTTACTCGCCACGACCAACGCTGCGCCTCCCTGATACCCACTGAGAATCCTTGCATCGAACGGCTCCGTCGCTCAGCGGCGCGTGCCTGCTGAGGCGCGGATCGCGGCGGCGATGTCGGCGCTCACCTTCGCCAGCGCGCGGCTGTGCGCGGCGGCGAGCGCGTCGAAGCCTTCGCCCTGCACGGCCTCGCGGGCGATCGTGCGGCCCGAGCGCGTGTTCCCGCCCGCCGTCTTGCGCACCGCCCACACCGCATCGACGAGCACCGACCTCGCCCTGGACCGACTCGAAGCGCTGGACGTTGATCGTGACCCGGTAGGCCGGATTGAAGTTCGCGAGCGGCGCTGCCGCCACGTCCGGCGTTCCGAGCAGCACCGCGAGGTCGCCGGCGACGGCGCGCGCGATGCCGTCGTTCAGCGGCGCGGCCCAGCGGTTGAACTCGTCGATGTCGACGCGGTTCGGCGCGACCTGGACCACGAACTCCGGCCGGTCGACCGATGCGGGGACGGACACCGGCCCGACGAGGACGGCGTAGCGCGCCGCCGGCGCGTCGCCCGCCGTCGCCGTGGAATCGAGGGTGTAGAACCGCGACGGCGCCGTGGCGCAACCGGCTGCTGCCAGCCGCGACGAACGCGATCGAGAATCAGATGCGTGAGACGGCTCGCCATCACTTCGCCTCCCCGGTCTTGCCGCGAATGAGCGCCTCGGGATGGCGCTCGAGATAGTCCGCGAGCACGCGCAGACCCGCGGGCCGCGCGGCTCACCTCCTGGAGCGTGTTGCCCAGCTCCGCGCCCAGCACGGAGTTCGGCTCGACGAGCTTGTCGGCGTTGTTCGACGAGCGTGCGCGCGCTGTCGAGCGTGCCGCTCGCGCTCGGCGAGGGCCTGCGCGCATCGTCGCCGAGCGCCTGACGCACCTGGTCGAGCTTGAGGAGGCTCTGCATCGTCGCCGATCGCCTTGTACGGCACCTCGTCGAGCTTCTTGATGATACTGGCGACGCTCGCCTCGATCGCCTGGAGCTCGCCCGGAATGGTCGGCAACTGCACCGGCTTCTGCGACCAATCCACCGTCACCGGGGGCGCGTCGGGAAAGAAGTCGAACGCCACGAACAGTGCCCCGGTCAGCAGGTTCCCCGATCCGCAGCTGCGCCCGCACTCCGTGCGCCACCAAGGTGTCGATCAACTTCCTGCGGATGGCCGCGAATCCTGCGCCGGGCTCCAGGTCGACGATCTTGACCCCGAGCCGCGTCGCGTCCAAGCCGGATGGTCACCGGCGCCGAGAACTCGAAGGTCTTCGCGTCGACTTGTGCGCTGACATCGACGACCTCGCCGACTGGAATGCCGCGGAACTCGACCGGCGCGCCGGGCGCCAGCCCGCGCACCGAATTGCTTGAAGACCAGCACGATAGGTCTGCGGATCGCGGGCGGGCAGCTTGAAGGCCTCGGCCCGGTCGCTGAACAGGGTGAAGACCGTGTCCGCCTCGGCCGCCGGCAGGACCGGGCCGGTCGCGGGCGTCTCGAAGGCGATGCCGCCGACCAGGATGGACAGCAGCGACTGGGTCTGCACCGTGAGGCCGCTCGCGGAGAGCGACACGTCGATCCCGCTCGCGTGCCAGAAGCGCGTGTTCGGCGTGACGTACTGGTCGTAGGGCGCCTTCACGAACACCTTGACGGTCGAGGCCTGGCCGTCCTTGTCGAGCTCGTACGACGCGACCTTCCCGACCTGCAGCCGCCGGAAGTAGATCGGCGTGCCGCTGTCGAGCGAACCCAGGTTCGGGGCCTTCAGCAGGAAGAAGCGGCCGGGAGTATCGCCGGTGACCACCGGCGGCGTGTTCGAGCGCCACGAAGTCGCGCTTCTTCTCCTTCGAGTGGCCGATCTCCATGCCGATGTAGGCGCCGGAGATGAGGGTGCCCAAGCCCGTCACGTTGGCGCCCGAGATGCGCGGGCGCACCACCCAGAACTTCGTATCGTCGACGAGGAAGCCTTCCGTCTTGGGGGCCATCTGCGCGGTGGTGATCACGACGCTGGTGATCATCCGAGAGCCGGATCGTCGTGAGGGTGCCGACGTCGACGCCGTTGTAGTGGATCTTGGTCTTGCCGGCCTCGAGTCCCTCGGCCGACTGGAAGACGATGGTGATCTCGGGCCCCTCGCCGAGGATGCTCGTCACGGCGACCCAGGCGCCGACGATCGCCGCGACGATCGGGATGATCCAGACGAGGGAGAGCCGCGTGCGCTTCTTGGGGATGGCTCTCGACTCGGGGACTCGGGCGGGTCTGTCGCTCTCAGGCATGTCGAACCTCTTTCGAGCTGGCGGAATCCCAGATCAGCCGCGGGTCGAAGGACTCGACCGCGAGCATCGTCAGCACCACCACCGCCGCGAAGAAGAACAAGCCGGGCCCCGGCTCCACCGACATGAGCGGCTGGAGCTGCACCAGGGCGGCGGTGAAGGTGTCGACGAACACGTCGACCATCGACCAGCGTCCGATGAACTCGACCATCCGGTAGAGCCGGCCGCGCTGCTCGTTGCTCTCGACCGAGCCCCGCTGCACGCTGATGAGCAGGTAAGCCAGCGCCAGGATCTTCGCGCTCGGGATCATGATGCTGGCGACGAGCACGATGAGCGAGAGCGGCCATCCGGTCGGCGACCAGAGGAGCACGACGCCTTGCAGGATGGTGTCGGACTCGGCGCCCGCGGGCGTGGTCGTCGTCAGCACCGGGAGGACGTTGGCCGGGACGTAGCAGATCGCCGCGGCGATCAAGAAGGCCCAGGTGCGCTGGAGGCTGTCCGTGCTTGCGGAAGACGAGCGCCTCGTCGCAGCGCGGGCAGCGCCCTTCGTCCTCGCCGGCTGCGGGACGCGAGAGCAGGCCGCAGGCCTCGCAGCTCTGCAGGCCCTGCTGCATCGCGGTCACGGCGGCCGCGCTCACGACGTCGCCCCGGCCATCCGGTCCCCGGCGGTCGCGCTGTCGCGCACCCGCCTCCGCCCACTCGATCCGCTCCCACACCTCCCGCGGATCGAAGCTCGCCTGCATCGCGGCGAGCACGAAGACCAGCCCCCCGAGCGCGAACAGCGCCACCCCCGGGATCACCGTCGCGTAGCTCCGCGATCTTGATGAGGGCGACCAGCACGCCGAGCATCATGACCTCGATCATGCTCCAGGTGCGGGTGGTCGGGTGATGGCGCAGCAGCGTCCCGACCCATCGCGGCGCGCGTTCGCGTGCGCGCCCCGAGCACGATCGCCAGCATGAAGCCGATCTGCAGCGCCGGCGCGATGACGACGGTGAAGAGCACCAGCGCGGCGACGATCTCCTGCCCGTCCTCCCAGAGCTGCTCGGCGCCTCCGAGCACCGTCGTGAAGGCCTCGCGCCCGACGGCCGTGAGCCCGAGCATGGGAACCGAGTTCGCGAGCACGTAGAGCAGCGCGGCCGCGAGCGTCAGCGCCAGCGTCCGGTTGAGCGAGTCCTCACGCCGGCGCCAGAGCTCCTCGTCGCAGCGCGGGCAGCGTGCCGACGCGCCCGGCGCGAGATCCGGCAGGCGCTGCAGCAGGTCGCAGTGCGGGCAGGCGATCAGCGAGGGATCAGGTAGGGGCTGATTATACAAGCGCTGAGGGAACGCGCCGGGCGATCCAATCGCTCGACGCAGTTAGAGAAGCGCAAGACGCGCCGTACGGACGCTATGGTAGTCTGGGGGGAGGGCGTTAGCAAGCACGCCCCTTGGGCCAACGCTCGGGCTCGGGGAAGGCCGAGAGTCCGTTGACGAGCCAATGGCGTCAAACCAATGCGCTTGGGCGCCTCACCGCTGCCGGTGCCGGCACTGACCAGGCCGTCCAGCAGGGCAGGTGCAAAGCTTCGTCGGCGTGACAGCGGCATAGCGGATCTGGCGAGAATCGCCATCACCTGTTAACATACGGCGGCGCACGCCGCTCCGCGGCGATCGCGACGGACCGGGCGCGATGCAGCCCGAACTGAGGTGAACACAGTCGGCGGGGCGCGGTCGGATGGCGTGACTTCCGCGCATCCCCGAAGGAGCGAAACAATGAAGAAGTCATTGCGGTCATCGTTGATCCTTGCGCTTTCCTTGGCATCGACCTCTATCTACGCCCAGGGTATGTACAGTCAGGGACCTGGTCTCGGAAACGGGCAAACCGGTTTCAAGGTCGATTACTTCAGCTTTACCAACAATGCCTTTCAGAATAACAACTTGGGCGACGGCGTGTACATCGGATACGAAGCATACGGTGCCGTGATGCCGAACTTCTATCTGGGAGGGGAAGTGGGTTGGACAGGCCCATCGAAGGACGAGACCTTCGTGTTTCCCAGGGAAACCATCGACATCCATACCGATCTGACCTACGTTCCGATCGAGGTGAATTTCAAGTATGCGGCCGAAGTATCCCCCCAATTGGTTTGGGACCTGGGCGCCGGTTTTTCATATAACTACTTTAACGCCAATGTCCATTCGGGCGGCCTGTCTGCAAATCAGAGTGACTGGGTGTGGGGCGGACAGCTCTTCGGGGATCTGACGTATAAGCTGGGCAACCAATGGTATGTGGGCCTCAATGCCAAGTACCAGGTCGCCCAGGATATTACGCTTCACGTCAGCGGCACGGACGTGGTGACAAATACGGCCGCTACCAATTGGAGAATAGGGGGTCAAATTGGCATGAACTTCTAATTCCAGAGGTGCACCCAAATCAATCCTGTTCATCCTCCCCGGCCGACTGGCCAGGCGAGTGACAACTGCGCGGTCGGCGGCGAGCGCCCGTGCGCGAGCCGCCGCCCAGGTGCCGGCCAGCGTAAGGACCGGCCTCTCCGGTCCGTTGCTCGAACTCCGTTGCATTCATGGGTCGGAAGAAACACCTTCGGGTCCGGCGCGCGTTGGGCATCCGCGGCGGCGCGGTTTTCCACAGAAGAGCGATGTCTTCGTCGGTGAGTCCGTATGCCTGGTTGATGAGGTCCGACAGGCGGTGCTCCAGGCTCTGGATCTCCGCGGCGCGCTGGCGTTCGGGGACGGCATAGCCCTGGTGGGTCTTCATGAGCTCGGCGATGGCCGCCGGGGTCAGGTGCGAGGCGCCATTGGGGCGCCGTTCGCGGACCTCGGCGACGAAGTCGTCTGCGGTTAGCTCGGCGAAAGCTTCCAGCTTCTGGCCCGGTTTCTCGACGCCGAGATCGAAGCGCAGCCAATCGAGCAGCTCGCGGCTATGTTCCTGGGCCTCGCGGGTCAGCTGGATCAACGCGGGTGACGCGCTCCTCGACCTCGCGGCGGATCGCCGGTATCGGTTCTGCGATCGGTAAAGACTCGGTGAAGGAGTTGAATAGGCGCAGTGCCTCGTCTTTTCCGTGCTGGGCATTGCGCCACATGAATGCCCACAGGAGCGGCGAGTTCATGGCCGCGAGCGCAAAAAGGTCCTGCGTCATCCACAGGTAGCACGTGTTTACGAAATAGAGCGGCTCCCGGCACAGCGCAAACTGTGGGCGCCAAGCGATGTCCGTGTGCACAATCTTCGGCCGCTCGAAGGCGTCGTAGTAATCGCACGAGCGCAGCTCCCACCAAAACCGGCCCTGGTCCTGCCGCTCGATGAGACGGGCCTCGAACTGTTTCAGGTGCCGGTGCAGGCTCGGGAAGGTCCGACCGAATACCGCTTCCGCATCCTGTCCCGAGGCGCTCCAAGGCCAGTCGTAGTCGCCGCTCGACTTCAGCACGATCATCCAGAGTCGCTGCCACGCCGGCACCCAGCGCTTGATGTCCTGCCCCCGCAGATACGGCTTGATGATCCCGGCACAGCCCGGGTCGTCGCGGATCAGGTCGAGGCGGGTCGCGTCGTCGATCAGGAATGCCTCGTTGAGGCCGGTCTTGATGCCATACATCGGCTTGGCGCCGACGAACTGCGTGAGAGGAACGCCGCGATCGCGGAGCTTCGCCATCAGCGTATCCACCGCGGGTGGTTCCAGGCTCCAGGGTCTCGCGTCGTAACGGTTCCAGGGGACGGGATAGCCGTGCTCCTCGACGTACTGGTCCAGCGAGAGCGCGGTGGGCCGATCGCGCGGGACCCGACAGACGCGGACCTGCGCCCCGTCCGACTCGTCCGCCGCGGCGGGTGGCCGCGGTGGGCGACGATGATGCAGGGGAAGGTGTCGGCGTCCTGGAAGATCGGCGCGTGACCGAAGTCGGTGATCTCCTCGAATTCCGCGCGCTCGCTGAACAGCCTGCGCAGCGGCTCCCCGTAGCCGGCCCGCAGCCACTTGTTGCTGACGATGTAGCTGAGCTTCCCGTCGGGCGCGAGCAGCTCGAGACCGCGCTCGTAGAAGTAGACGTAAAGGTCGGCGACGCCGTGGTAGCTCGCGTAGCGCTGCGCGAAGTAGGGCTTGAAGGGCCCAAGGCTCTCTTGCCGCACATAGGGCGGGTTGCCAACGACCACATCGAAGCCGCCGCGGCCGAACACCTCGGGAAACGCCTCCCGCCAGTCGAAGGGGCGCGTGTCGGGCGGCAGCGCGGCGAAAGCCACGGCCAGCTCCGGCCGGGCCTCGGCCCGCGGCGGCTCGATCAACGAGTTGCCGCAGCGGATGTTGTGATCCAGGTTGCTGAGCGGCTTGTCGCGGCGGGCAGTCTTCAGCCACAGACTGAGCTTGGTGATCTCGACGGACTCGCGGTTCAGGTCCACGCCGTAGAGATTCTCTTGCAGGATCTGGCGGTCGAGGTCGAACAGACCCATCTGCCCCGGCTGACCGGTGAGCTCGGCGATGTTGCGGTTGACGCGCCCATACTCCCCGAGCAGGTAGTCGAAGACGGCGACCAGGAAGGCACCGGAGCCGCAGGCAAGGTCTAGCACCTTGATGCCGCGCAGCACCTCCAGGTAGTCCAGCCACACCTTGAGGCGCGTCTCTTTCGCCATCGGCCCCGGTTTGCCCGTGCGGCGTCTGGCTTCGAGATCGGTGAAGCGCTCCTCGAGCCAGCCGCCGAGGGTGCGGGCGACCATGAAGCGGGTGATGAACTCGGGCGTGTAGAAGATTCCTTCCCGCCTGCGCCGCGAGCGCTGCTGGTCGGCGACCCCGCCGCGGATCTCGGCGCGAATGCCCTCCAAGTCGCTGATGGACTGCTCGAAGATGTGGCCGAGAATGTTGACGTTCAGGTCTGTCTCGAAGTCGTACCCGGCCAGCGCCAGGACGCCTTCCAGGCTTTCGTCACTGACCAACAACGCGTCGAGCGCCTCGTCCTTGGCGAACAGGCCGCCGTCGTAGCCGTGGATCTGCATGGGCGGATATCCGCGGTCCACGGCGTCGAACAGTCCGCGGAGCTGCTGCCAGCGCGTGACCTCCACGAACCCCTCGGTCTTCGCCGTCAACGCCCGGCTCAGAACCCGCGCCGGGAGGAGTCCCGTGTCCTCGCAGAAACAGATGAACAGCACCCGATCGAGAATCTTCTGGGCGTGCTCCAGCAGCCGCCCCTCGTGAAGCTCGGTAGCCTCGCCCCCGCGCGGCGGGTTGTCGCGACGAAGCTGATAGAACAGGTCGAGGCGCAGGTCGCGGTAGAAGACATAGAACGCCTTGGTGATCCGCTCCTCTTCCACATGGGTGTGGCCGGCGAGCCGATCGACCGGGCTTTCGGCATCCGGCGTCGGGCCGAGGAGGGTCTCGCGGCCCAGCAGGAAGACGAACTCCTGGAGCCTGTTGTCGTTCGCGAGGTCCGCAAGGCCGAAGCTCTGGCAATACCCCTGTCCCCGGTCGGTGCGGTAGATGCGCAGGCTCGTGAAGTTGCTGAGGATCACCCAGCGGCAGCCGTCCACCTTGGCGGCATAGCCGAATGCCTGCTCGACCGGCGTCAGATTGCCGTAGCTCGCGCCCTGCTTGGCATCCAGGTCGGCGCCGGGCGCCTTGAGTTCCAGCACGGCCCGGGTGCGGTCGAGCTTTTCCGAGAACCAGCCCAGACGCGCATCGGGCGGCCGGTAGCCCTTCACCTGCGTGGAGCTGGTCTCCGGCTCCATGAAGTGTGTGCCATCGGAGCCGACAAGCTGCCGGTAGCCGAGGAGGCGATCGAAGATCTCGCTCAGGAACTGGCCCTGAAGGGGCTTCTCCTTCTGTCCAAGCAGCGCGCCGGCGGCGGCACTGGCGGCCCAGCCCGCAGCGAGCTTATTCTGCTCCTCGTCGATCTCCGGCGGCATAGCGCGCAGCGCCTCTGCGAGTAGCCGCTGGTTGAACAGGGGCTTGAGGTGATCGGTAGCGCTCACATGGTTCCCGTCGCCGCGCGTATCGCAAGTCGCTGGCGGCGCGGCACCGCCTCGGAGGCTATCCTAGCCCGAGGGCGAGTCCGGGGACAGCCGTTGTTCGGGTGAGATCTGATAGGAAAAGCATGCTATAAGCTGTCGTCCGTCCCCGGGTTACCGTGCGATCCAACCATACAGGCCGAATGACCTTGAAGAAACTCGACAGATTGCGACGCACTGCGCAGGGCGCGCTGGCCATCGCCCTGGCTGTCGCCTCGTTCCTGGCGGCACCCCCCGGCGAAGCGACAGGTCCATCGACGCCGGAACCCGTGCAGTCCCCGGCGCCTCCGCCCGCAACGGCCATCCCGCAGGCGGAGGTCGCAAGCCGAGCCGTGGAGGTATCGGATCTGCTCCGCACCTTGACCACGAATTCGGCGCCCAGCCCCGAGATCGAGACGATCCAAAAGTCGCTTGCGGAGGTCAGCGGCCAGATCGACCGGGAATTCGCGCGGACCAGGAACGCCCTCCGGGGGCAGCCGACTTTCGAGACGCTCCAGGCACAGCAGCAGGCGTGGCACCGGAGGCAGTTGCAGGCGACCGGCTGGCTGAACCAGATTACGAAGCGTGCCACCGACCTGCGGGAGGCGCTGAGCCACTTGGCGAGCCTGCAGACCACGTGGACCCGTACCCGTGACGCCGCGCAGGCGGCGCAGGCGCCGGGGCCGATCCTCCAGCAGATCGAAACGGTGCTGGCCGCGATTGGGGCGGCGCAGGCGCCTCTGCGAGCACAGCAGGATGCGGCGCTCGGCCTCGAGAGCAGCGTCGCCAGCGAAGTGGCCCGGTGCGGTGACGCGTTATCGCAGATCGCCCAGGCCCAGCGCAGGGCCGTAGGCGGGCTGCTGACGCGCGAAAGCCGGCCGATCTGGAGCGTCGAGCTGTGGGTGAGGTCACGCACCGAGGGACCTGCCCGGCTCCGCCAAAGCGCCGCCGACCAGTGGGCGGACATCGAGCAGTACGTACGCGATCCGTCTCAGGGAATGCCGCTGTACGTCGGGCTTTTCGTGGCGCTGGCGATGCTGTTGGGCGCGGCGCGACGACGGGTCCGGCGGTGGGCAGCGGCCGGCGAGGGCCTCTCCTTCACCACCGCAGTGTTCGATCACCCCTACGCGGCGGCGTTCACTGCCACCCTGCTCGTCGTGTCCACTCCCAGCTTGCCCATGCCTCCGGTGGTGCGTCACCTTTTTGTCGTGCTGGGACTCGTGCCGATGATCCGGCTCACCCGGCCGGTGGTCGCCCCCCTTCTGATTCCCGGACTCTACGCCCTGGGGGTCCTGTACGTCCTCGATGCGGTCCGGCAGGCCTTAGGCGGCATACCGCTGCTGGAACAGGCGCTCCTGCTGGTGGAAACGCTCGCCGGGATGGCGGTGCTGGGGTGGTCGCTGGCCTTCGGAAGCCTGCGGCGCTCCTCTGCTTCAGTAACAGGGTCGGCGCGGTCAGGGGTGCTCCGGGTGGGCGCCGCCGTCATTCTCGTGGCCCTGGCCGCCGGGCTGGTGGCTGGAGTCCTGGGATACTTGCGCCTGGCGCGACTCCTGGTATCCACCGTTCTCGGCGGCGGTGTCCTGGCGCTGGTACTGTCCGTCTCCGTCCAGGTGCTGGGCGCCGTGCTGGCGTTCGCCCTCCGCGTGCATCCGTTACGGCGCCTGCAGTTGGTCCAGCACCATCGTGACCTGCTGGAACGCCGCGCTTATCGCGTGCTGATCTGGCTGGCCATCGGCGGCTGGTTGGCCCGCTGGCTGGACTACCTCGGATTGTTCCACCCGGCGCTGTCCTTCCTGGCAGCGATACTGGCGGCCAGGTTCGAGCGGGGCTCGGTCAGCCTCTCCCTGGGCGACGTCGTCGCCTTCGTGCTCACCGTGTGGGTGGCGTACCTGCTGTCCGCCTTCATCCGCTTTGTGCTGCAAGAGGACGTGTACCCCAAGAAAGGGATCCCGCGCGGCGCGTCCTATGCCTTCTCCAGCCTACTTCATTACAGCATTCTCGCCCTCGGGTTCGTGGTGGGGCTGGGGGTGCTGGGCGTGGACTTCACCAAGGTGAGCGTCCTGGTCGGTGCGTTCGGCGTGGGCCTCGGCTTCGGGCTGCAGAGCGTGGTGAACAACTTTGTCTCCGGACTGATCCTGCTGTTCGAGCGGCCGGTCCACGTGGGCGACATCATCGAGGTGGGCGACCTGCAGGGCGAAGTGCGCCGCATCGGTATCCGCGCCAGCACGGTGCGCACGTGGCACGGGGCCGACATCATCGTGCCCAATGCGCAGTTCATCACGGCCAATGTGACCAACTGGACGCTCAGCGATCGGTTGCGGCGTATCGATCTGCCGGTGGGGGTCAGCTACGGAGCCGCGCCGAGGCAGGTGATTGAATTGCTGGAGACAGTGGCGCGCGCCAACCCGCGAGTGTTGCGGGATCCGCCGCCCCGGGGTCTTTTCATAGGCTACGGGGACAGCTCGATCGACTTCGAGTTGCGGGCGTGGACGGACCAGTTCGCCAACTGGCAGCAAATCCGGAGCGAGCTGGCCTCAGCCGTGTATGATGCGGTGTACGCGTCGGGGCTGTCGTTCCCCTTTCCCCAGCGCGAGGTGCGCCTGCTGCGCGACTCCAAGGCCGGGGCCTCACGATCCATCCACCCGGAGAATGACACGGCACCGCCGGGCGGCAATGAGGGGTAGGCGGGAGGGCCGGAGGTTTCCCAGGAGGCACGCAAACCAGGAAAAGGAAGTGACGCTTAACCGGGGGGCTCTTCGTGAATCGTGCGGGTAGCAGGGGTTCTGTGGGTTGCTCGCCTGAGGCTGCGACCGCAAGATCATGTGTTTGCGGACAAGCACCACAGAGGAGTTTCGAATGTCGATGGACCATGCCTGTTCACCGCCGCCATGGGGCTGTCCGCCCCTTGGGAAGTGGTGGACGTCCGGTTTGATCTCCAGACGAACCCGATCGATTGGGAGGCATGGCGGCAAGCACGCTCGCAAGCAGCAGAGCGAGCAGCCGCCCCACTGCCCTTGTATTCACACGTCTTCTCCATGACGGAAACGAATAAACGGCCAGTCCCGAGCGGGACTCGCCATGGGTAGCCATGGTCTTCGTTACTCGCTCACGGGGTTGTTCCGCTGGCCTTCCTGTCCTGCGTAACGAGCCTCTCCTCTCCGGTTGGCGACGAGGTTATCGTGGCCTATGTTCGCTGTACTCCATCCTCGAGGATGTGGAAATTCGTTCCCCCTCCCTGCGGGAGGGGGACAGGGGAGGGCGATCAATACGATGGCGCGCAGCACGATTTCCAAGCACCTGCGAAAGAACATGACCGACGCCGAGCGTATGCTCTGGGAACGGCTGAGGCGCAAGCAGATGAAAGGCTACAAGTTCCGACGTCAGTGCGCCATCGGCCGTTACGTCGTTGACTTTGTCTGCCTGGAAAAAGGGTTGGTGATCGAGGTCGATGGTGGCCAACACGCCGTGCAGCGCGAGGGGATGGGGCACGCAGCGCGTGGCTGGCCACGCACGGCTACCAGGTTCTTCGCTTTTGGAATCACGAAGTGCTGCGTGAAACTGAAGCGGTGTTGGAAACCATACAGGGTCACCTTCTGTAGCCTTTTAGATCGCCCTCCCCCCACCCCTCCCGTCGGGAGGGGAGCGGTTCCAGTGCCATGCTCTGAATGGTGGGACGAAGTTGTGAATCGCCCTTGCCATAGACTGGGAGAAGCCCATGCGGGCGGGCTTCGCCGTAGTCTTCATCAGCCGTTGACCGCAGTGCATTCAAGGCATATGCTTTGACATATGCTATGCACCTGAGGATATGAGGATGGGTGAGATCGAACGTCATGTCCGTTTGTTCCGCAACGGCCGCAACCAGGCCCTGCGCATTCCACGCGAGCTCGACCTCGAGGGAGATGAGGCGATTCTACGTAAAGAAGGCGACCGCCTGATAGTGGAGCCCGTCCGCCGGGGGCGGCTACTTGCGCTGCTCAGCACTCTCGAACCCCTGGACGAGCCCTTTCCGGACGTGAACGAGGATTTCGCGCCGCTGGACGATGTGGACCTCTGAACGTGCCACTGCGTTACCTGCTGGACACCGACATCCTCTCGGATCTCATCCGACATCCACAGGGAATGGTGGCCAGCCGGCTTGCCTCAGCAGGCGAGGACACAGTCTGCACCAGCATCGTCGTGGCGGCGGAGCTTCGCTTCGGAGCCCAGAAGTCAGGCTCTCGGAAACTCGCGGACCGGATTGACCTGATTCTCTCGGCGTTGGACGTCCTGCCGCTCGAACCGCCCGCCGACCGTCACTACGCAGAGATCCGCCAAGCGTTGGCGCGTGAGGGCATACCCATCGGTCCCAATGACCTCTTGATCGCAGCGCACGCTCTCGCGCTGGGTCTGACGGTGGTGACGGCGAATATGCGGGAGTTCTCCCGAGTACCCGGCCTCCAGGTGGAAGGCTGGCTCGGCAAGTGAGCCTGGGGTCCAGTCACCCGACGACCACATCTCAAAACGTCGCTCCCAATCTCACGCCAGCCCCTCGGGGCCGGGTCTTTCCTTCGTCGTCCCCTGACATCCGCCTCAACGCACGGCAAGACCGCTCCGCCTGGAACTCGGCGGTGCACTCGCCTAGCATACTTCGGCCTTCACGACTCCCGCTTCACAAGACTGCGACTAAGGAGCCAACAATGAAACTCGCAACATCCGCAGGCCGCCTGCTGGCCGTGCTGACCGTTGCCTGCCTTGCGTCCGCCGGCTGCGCGGCGCTCGGGCCCACTGCCATCAGGAGCGGGCGCGCGGCGTACAACGACGCCATTATCGCCACCAACAACCAGCAGGTGCTGGCGATGATCGTTCGGATGCGCTATGGGGAGCCCACCGACTTGCTGGCGGTCTCCAGCGTGACCGCCAACCTGCACGTTCAGACGAGCGCTCTCGCGCAGTTCGGCATCGGGCCGGAGAGCAACTTCGAGGGCAACCTGACTCCGCTCAGCGCTGGCATCACCTACGAAGAGAATCCCACAATCTCGTACACGCCGGTGCAGGGCGAGAAATACCTCCGCCAACTGCTGTCCCCGCTGCCCATCGATCTGACGGTGCTCCTGCTCGGTGCCGTGGGAAATTCGCCCCAGGCCGTGACGCTCCTCTTCAGGAGCATCAACGGGATCCAGAACCCCGATTTCCTGGCGGACGCGTCGGTTCAACCCGACCCTCGATTCGCGCGCATCGCCGAGCTGCTCGCCGATCTGAGCCGCCGCGGTCAGGCCATCTGGGCGCAAGAACCGAGTGAACCCCAGTCGTATGTCCTGGCTCTGAGGGGCGAAGGGGATGCATACGCGCAGCAGGTGCGTGAGCTGTACGGATTGCTGGGTTTCGCTGCCCCGCGCCATCTCGCTGGAGTCATCACGCTGCCCATTCGGCTCGGGTTCGGCAAACCTGCAAAGGCAGCGATCCAGGTGAGGACCCGATCACTCTACGATCTCTTCGGCATCGCAGCGGCTTCCGTGGAAGTGCCCGAGGAGCAGATCCAGTCGGGGGTGGCCCCGCGGCTGCCCCCGACGGGAGCGGCCGGACAGAGCATGCGCATTCGAAGCTCGAAAGAGCGCCCCGAGCAGGCGATGATCGCAGTCAAGCGTCACGGATGGTGGTACTTCATCGACGCCACGGATACGGGAAGCAAGATGACGTTTCGCCTCCTCGATGCCCTGATATCGGTGCGGATAGCCGAAGCCGCGGAGCGGAAGGCCACACCGGTCCTGACCGTCCCGGTGTCGCGGTAGTGCGATCCACCCCTGCCGCAGGCGCGCGGGAGAGGTCGGCCGCACGGTCCACTTTTTGCCGCTGTCGGCCTTCGAGTTGACCGTGATGGCCGGAACACCGTCGACGTAGGTCTCGCCCTCGCTGGCTGCGGTACGAACCGCCAATGGGGTCTCTGGTGTACACGAGCCAATCGGGTGGCGCCCTGCGGCGTCGAGTATTAACATACGCACCACTTCGCAACACACCGAAGGAAATACTCATGCATACGAAGATGCCGAGGCTCGCGGCGATAGCCATCACCGTGGTCATTTCGATGGGAGCCAGGCCAGGCATGGCTCAGGAGAAGCCCGCCATCGGCGAGATCAGGGCGATCGCCGAGGAGGCATATCTCTATGGCTTCCCGATGATTGTCGGGTACGACGTCCTGTACAAGTATTTCATCGACCGCGACTCGGGGCAGTTCAAGGCGCCGATCAATCAGATCCACAACGAGGCGCGCGTATTCACGCCCAAGGACACGGGGATCAGCACACCCAACAGCGACACGCCCTATTCGATGGCGCTGCTGGACCTGCGCCCCGAGCCCATGGTGCTGTGCATGCCCGAGATCGAGAAGGCGCGCTACTACGACGTGCAGCTCGTCGATCTCTATACCAACAACTACGGGTACATGGGCAGCCGCACCACCGGCAACGGTGCCGGCTGCTACCTGGTCTCCGGTCCCGACTGGCAAGGGGAAGCGCCGAAGGGCATCTCCAAGTCCTTCCGCAGCGAGACCCAGTTCAGCCTGGTGATCTACCGTACCCAGCTCTTCGACCCGGCCGACATGGACAACGTCAGGAAGGTCCAGGCCGGCTACAAGATCGAGCCCCTGTCGGCCTTCCTGGGCCAGCCCGCGCTCCCCGCCGCGCCGGCCATCGATTGGCCGAAGTTCGAGCAGTCGGCCTTCACCACCCGCTTCCCCGAGTATCTGGACTTTCTGCTGCAGTTCTGTCCGCCCGTCGGCACCGCCAAGGTGGAGAAGCCGCTGCGGGAGCGATTCGCCAAGATCGGCATCGGCCCGGGCGAGAAGGCCCCGCACAAGGCGCTGCCGCCCGAGGTGAAGGCGGCGCTCGGGGCGGGGGTGAAGGCGGCGTTCGCGAGGATCGGGAAGACGGCCGAGAGCGTCGGCACCAACGTCAACGGCTGGCACATCGGCGCCGCCGCGGGGAGCCGCGATTTCTACAAGGGCGACTGGGCGCTGCGTGCCGCCGCCGCGAAGCTCGGGATCTACGGCAACAGCGAGGCCGAGGCCGTCTATCCCTTCACCCGTCATGATGCGAACGGCATCGTGCTCGACGGAGCCAAGCACACCTACCAGATGACCTTCCCAGCCGGACAGCTCCCCCCGGTGAACGCCTTCTGGTCGATCACCATGTACGACGGACGCACCCAGCTTCTCGTCGAGAACCCGATCCACCGCTATCTCATCAACTCGCCCATGCGGCCGGAGCTGAAAAAGAACGCCGACGGCTCGCTCACCGTTTACATCCAGAAAGACTCGCCCGGCAAGGACAAGGAATCCAACTGGCTGCCGGCGCCGGACGGCCCGATGTTCATCGTCATGCGCCTCTACTGGCCGAAGACGGAGCCGCCCTCGGTCTACCCGCTCGGCAAGGGGACCTGGAAACCGCCCGCCCTGGTGCCGGTGCGCAACCTCAATGCCCTGGACGTGAAGCGCTTCGGTGACAAGTCGCTCGAGAACTTCATCCGCACCGATACGCGCTATGGCCACGACGGCCTGTTCCAGGGCCCGCGCGGCTGGGGCTACTGGAACTATCTCGAGTATCCGAGGCCGATCCAGAACCCCAACCTCTGGCCGGACATGCAGTCGACCTACTTCATCGGCGCCCTAGCGCTGCCGGCCGGGAGCACTCTGACGTTCAACTATACCTATCCGCGCGCCCGCTACCTCCAGTTCGCGCTCTACAAAGCCGAGCATGGCACCTTCGTTTCCGTCGGCGAGGCGTTGGAGGGGCCGGACTTCGAGCCGGACCCGGGCTCGACCAACCCCTTCCGGGTCGGCGCCGACCGGCTCACCGACAAGCGCAACTTCACGCTCCGCATCGTGGCCCAGAACGCGCCGGCGGACCCGAAACGCCGCGAGCCAAACACGCTCTACGCGGGGAGCGACGGCGGCGAGCTGATGTTCGTCAACCGCGAGTACCTCTCCGACCAGGGCAGCGACGGCGCCGGCTGGGGCCCGGCGTCCTCGCCGTCCGAGGGGCCGGGACTGCCGACCTACACGGGCACGCTCGCCGACGGGACGAAGCTCTCGGCGGAGGAAGTGGTCACGCGGTTCGGCCGGCCCATGCCGGCGCCCAAACCGCCCGTCACCGCCGAGCAGTGGGAAATGATCGTGCACGCGAAGGACAACGATCCCACGCTCGACCCTGCCACGACGCCCGCGCGCAAGGATCCCAAGTGGGAGAAGTATTGGAACATCAAGTATTCCATCCTCGGCGCGTTCAAGACGCCGGAGGAACGCGCGAAGATTCCGTACGCTACAGCCATGGATGGCGGCGGCGATCCGGAGACGCAGTACATGCGCCTCTTTCTCTCGCGCAAGTTCGGCCCCGTGTACGTCATGCACGGCAAGATGCCGACCTTCCCCAACACCTACGCCGGCACGGGCGGCAAGGGCCTGGAGATCATGCCCGCGGCCCAGACTCAGTACTGGTCATTGGTGAGCTGCGAGGCCATGCCCTCCGGGCAGATCGTCGATGCGCTCAACGACATGCAGGTGCCGCTCGACAAGGACGGCAACTACACGATCGTGTACACCCGCAAGGAGGACCGGCCGAAGAACGCGACCGACGAGAACGGCATCGCCTGGATCGAGTGGTCGCCGCGCGGCGAAGGCATTGACGGTCCTAAGAACCGACCCGACTTCGGCATGCTCATCCTCCGCATCATGGCCAACAACCCAACGTGGAAGGAACGCCCCGACAACGTGATCAAGCCCGGCATGGAGGAGGCCGTCATGGGTCCCTATTACCCGCGCGGCTACTACACCACCAAGGCGGAATTCGAGGCGGAAGGGCCACAAATGTAGCTGTAGGATGCGGTGAGGAACGAACCGCATCGGTCGCGAAAGATGCGGTTCGCTGCGCTCACCACCTCCTACCGCTCTACACAACAAAGGCGGAGCCCGGGGCGATCGGCCGGATCCCGAGGGCGCACCAGCCGTTCAACGCCAACAACTTTCTTGCGAGCACGAGAGGAGTAAGGACATGAAAAAATCCACAGTCATTACGGCGGTGGCGGGGGCGGTGGTCTTCATCGCACTGATCGTTGCGTATCGCCTGCTCGGGCCGCTCATCGGGGCCAAGGTCGAGGAGCAGGTTGCCAAGATCGGCCTGACGCCGAACCAGGTTGCCGCACACGGCCCGCTACCGGGTGATGTGAGCCTCTACGCGAAGGAGCTGGCCTGCCAGCGGAAGATCCCGACGCCAGGCTACTACTCCTCGATCAACGGCGCCGAGCTCGCTGACGGGGAACGCAGTGGCGTCTATCCGTGTGCAACCTTCACGGGCTCGTTCGACGGCCCCAATCAAGTCTATGCCTGGCGCAGCCAGGACGACTTTCATGGGACATCGTTCATCAACAACCGCGCGCCTGGGGAGCTTTACCTAACGGGGGGCGATCTGCCCCCGATCAGCGGCCCCGTCCCGCCCGGGCCCTACGTCGCCAAGGCCGACGCGACAAGCGGCAAGGAGATCTGGCGCACGTATCTCGACAATGCCAACGCTTCCGGCCATTGGATCGCCGTGCTGAACCTCAACATCCTTCCCAACGGCAACGTCGTCGTCGCCTGGGCCAACCGGGTCGCGCTGCTGAACGGCGATACAGGAGTGATCCTGGCGGCCAATACCCTGCCGACGGGTGATGCGCCCATCGCGAACACGAGCTTCAAGCACGTGACCGTTGCGCCAGACGGCACGATCTTCCTGAAAGATCAGACGCGGCCCATCGGTGAGACCGGACAGGGAAGCTTCGCGATGATCAGGGGTCTGCAAAATGGATTGAAGCAACCCAGCTCGATCATCGTTGCTGTCGACCCCAATACGCTTCAAGTACTCGACAGTATCGAGATGCCGGAGCCGTCGAGCGTGCCGCACAGCATCACGATGTTCGAGGGCAAGATCGCAATCTATCCGGTCGCCCACGTCCACGCATTCCGCTACTTCTGGGATCCGACGACCAAGAAGCTGTCACAGGACAAGTCATGGGTCGTCTCCTACCTGCGTCCCGGCCAAAGCGACGGCACCGCGCCGAGCATCATGGGTGACTGGATCGTGATCCAGAACAACGGCGCAGGCAGCAAGGTCACGGCATCCAGTGTCGTCGCGATCAACCAGAAGGATCCCACAAGGATCACGACAGTCCTGCCATTCGGCCCCCTCAAGAAAGGTGAATGGAGCTTCGCGCCGCCCAAGAATGGCAGCGACGCGGAGAATAATATGGTCTATTCGCAAGACATGGGGACCGGCAAGGTCGCCGGCATCAAGCTGGATCCGGTGACCGGCCAGATGAAGACCGTGTTTGTCGTGAACGACAAGACCACCTGCCTCGTTGCGCTCATCGGACCGAAGGACAAGCGCGTGATGCTGACCTCGAACATGCACCATGATCTTCCCCTCGAACCAGACATGCTGGCGCTGGGGACAGGCTCGTATAAGGAGCAGGTCCGGTGGCGCGATGCCGCGACCGGACGACTCATCGCCGAGTCGGACCTGTTCGAGCCAATGGCAGTCAACTCCCTTGTCACGCCCGGCTTCGGCGGCCGGGTCTACTTTCCGACCGTGAAGGGCTTCTACGTGCTGCAGGCGCTGCCGAAGCCCGCAGCAGGCAAGTAGCCGCGCGATCAAGGCAACGCATGGAGGAATGACATGAAGAAATCGTCGGTCTTCGCGTGGATAGGGCTTGCTCTCGTCGTCGTGCTGGCGGTCATCGTCTACCGCCTCGGCGGCACCTTGATCGGTGGAAAGGTCGAGCAGCACGTCGCGAAGATCGGCCTGACGCCGAACCAGGTCGCCGCCCACGGCCCGCTGCCCGGCGAGGTGAGCCTCTACGCGACGGAGCTCGCCTGCCAGCACAAGATCCCGACGCCGGGCTACTACTCGTCGCTGAACGGCGCGGAAATCTCCGACAGCGAGCGGAGCGGCGTGTTCCCCTGTGCCACGTTCCTCGGCTCGATGGACGGCCCCAACCAGGTGTACGCCTGGCGGAGCCGCGACGACTACCAGGGCATCTCGTACATCAACAACCGCAAGCCGGGCGAGCTCTACATCGTCGGCGGCGAGTACCCGACCCTGGACGATCCCGTTCCCGCGGGGCCGTATATCGCCAAGGCGGACGCGACCACCGGCAGGCAGATCTGGCGCACCTACCTCGACAACGCGAACGCATCGGGCTGGCTGATTGGTAACACCAACCTCAACATCCTCGACAACGGCAACCTCGCGCTCGCCTGGTCGAACCAGATCGTGCTCATAGACGGCGACACGGGCCTCATCCTGAAGCACAACACGCTGCCCGGCGGCGAGGCGCCCACCTACACGGTGAACTTCAAGCACCTCACGATCGCGCCCGACCGGACCTTGATCCTCAAGGACCAGACGCGTCCGGTCGGCTGCACGGAGCAGGGCACGATCGGCATCATCAAGTGCATCGAAAAGGGCTTGCAGCAGCCGAACTCGGTACTGGTGGCGGTCAACCCCGATACGCTCGAGGTGCTGGATATGTTCCAACTGCCCGAGCCGGCATCGTCGCCGCACGTCGTTGCGATGTACCAGGGGCGGATCGCGATCTACGTCGGCATGAACGAGAGCGCCCGACGCTACTTCTGGGATCCGGCGACGAAGAAGCTGTCGGCCGACGAGTCGTGGGTGATCTACCCGATGCAGAAGGGCCAGACCACCGCCACCGCGCCGACGATGATGGGCGACTGGGTCGCGTTCCAGCTCAACGGCGCCGGCAGCAGCGTCAAGGCGTCGAGCATCCTCGTCGCCGACACGCGCGACGCCAAGCGCATGAAGGTGGTGTTCCCCTTCGGCGAGCTCAAGCCCGGCGAGTGGAGCTTCGCGCCGCCGAAGTGCGGCGGCGATCCGGAGAACCACATGATCTACTCGGCCGACATGGGCGTCGGCAAGGTGGCCGGCATCAGGCTCGACCCGGACAGCGGCGAGCTGAAGACGATGTTCGTGGTCGACGACGCGACCACCACCTTCCAGCCGCTGATCGGCCCGAAGGACAAGCGCGTGCTGCTGCTGACGAACATGAAGCAGAACGTCGAGAAGGAACCGAGCAGGCTGGCGCTGTTCACCGGGAACTACAAGGAACAGCTCACCTGGCGCGACGCCGCCACCGGCAAGATCATCGCCGAATCCGACTTCTTCGAGGCGCTCACCATCAATTCGCTCACCCCGCCGGGCTTCGGCGGCCGGATCTACTTCCCGTCCGCGACAGGCAAGGGCTTCTACGTATTGCAGGTTCTCCCGAAGCCTGCTGCGGCCGGCAAGTAGTCGCGCGATCCACTGAACCGAACAGGGAGTGACATGAAGAAATCCTCGATTCTCAAATGGGTAGGGTTGGCAATCGTCGTCGTGATCGCGATCGTCGTCTACCGCCTGCTGGGCGGGGTCATCGGCGCGAAGGTCGAGCAGCAGGTCGCCAAGGTCGGCCTGACCCCGAACCAGGTCGCCGCCCACGGCCCGCTGCCCGGCGAGGTCGGTCTCTACGCGAAGGAGCTCGCCTGCCAGCAGAAGATCCCCACGCCGGGCTACTACTCCTCGCTCAACGGCGCGGAGATCTCCGACAGCCGAGCGCAGCGGGCTCTTCCCCTGCGCAACCTTCACCGGATCGATGGACGGCCCCAACAAGGTGCTACGCCTGGCGTAGCGCCGACGACTATCCGGGCATCTCCTACATGAACAACCGCAAGCCGGGCGAGCTCTACATCGTCGGCGGCGAGTATCCGACGCTCGAGGACCCGAACATGGTCGGGCCGTTCGTCGCCAAGGCCGACGCGACCACCGGCAAGCAGATCTGGCGCACTTACATCGACAACCTGAACGCCTCGGGCCACTGGATCGGCAACGCCAACCTCAACATCCTCGACAATGGCAACATCGCCTTCGCCTGGTCGAACCAGATCGTGCTCATCGACGGCGACACGGGCCTGATCCTGAAGCACAACACCTTGCCTACCGGCGAAGCGCCCGCCGCCGACGTGAACTTCAAGCACCTCACGATCGCGCCGGACCGCACGCTCATCCTCAAGGACCAGACGCGGCCGACCGGCTGCAACCTGCAGGGCACGATGGCGATCGTCGTGTGCGCCGAAAAGGGCATGCCGCAGCCGAACTCGGTGCTGGTCGCGGTGAATCCCGACACGCTGGAGATCCTCGACCAGCTTGCGTTGCCCGAACCGTCGACCGTCCCGCACGCCATCACCATGTTCGAGGGCAAGATTGCCATCTACATCGGCATGAACGAGAGCGCGCGGCGCGCTTTCTGGGACCCGGCGACGAAGAAGCTGTCGATGGACGAAACCTGGGTCCTTCACCCGATGCAGAAAGGCCAGACCAGCGCCACCGCGCCGAGCATCATCGGCGACTGGGTCGGCTTCCAGCTCAACGGCATCGGCAGCGAGACGATCTCGTCCAGCATCGTGGTCGCGAGCCAGAAGGACGCGACGAAGATGAAGATCGTCTTCCCGTTCGGCGAGATCAAGAAGGGCGAATGGAGCTTCGCGCCGCCGAAGGCCGGTGCCGACCCCGAGAACAGCATGATCTACTCGGCCGACGCGGGCCTGGGCAAAGTGGCCGGCATCAAGATCGACCAGGCCACCGGGGATCTCAAGGTGATGTTCGTGCTCGACGACGCCAGCACCACCTTCCAGCCGCTGATCGGGCCGCCGGACAAGCGCGTGCTGCTGTTGACCAACATGAAGCAGAACGTCGAGAAGGAGCCGGCCAAGGCGGCGCTGTTCACCGCCAACTACAAGGAGCAGCTCACCTGGCGCGACGCCGCTACAGGCAAGATCATCGCCCAGTCGGACTTCTTCGAGCCGCTGTCGATCAACGGCCTGACGCCGCCGGGCTTCGGCGGCCGGATCTACTTCCCGACCGCGGTCGGCAAGGGCTTCTACGTGCTGCAGGTCCTGCCGAAGCCTTCGGCGGCGCCGGGCAAGTAGCCGGGCGAACGATTCGCAGGAACATGGAAAGGCGCACCACCGAGTCCGACTTCTTCGATCCGATGACCTTCGGCTCGCTGCTCACACCGGGTTACGGCAACCGTGTGCACTTCTCGACCGGCAAGGGGTTCATCGTGCTGCAGATCAGGCCGAACCCTTCGTCGTTGTCAAGCAAGTAGCGGAACGGCCCCGACTCAAGGCGAACTCACCACGTGTCACCCATGAGGATCGATCGTGCTCGACTCGCCGGAGGGGCGAGCGACTCGTCAAGAGGCCAACGCGCGCCGGTACACGGGCGCCTGGCGCCGTGATGCGTCGAGCGCAAAACCGCGCCAAACGTCGGCGAAGTCGGAATGTATGCATACGCGAGCGAGAAATGCTGATCGTGGGTGGGGGCACTAGATCGGCCTTGGCCTGCGCCCGCCGACTGCTCATCGGATTGGCCTTGGTGCTCGGCTCAGCGAGCGCTGCCGCGCAGGATCTCGAGCCAAGGCAATACTCGAACACACCGATCGGCCTCAACTTCCTGCTCGGGGGTTACACCTACACGGAAGGCGGCGTGGCCGTCGATCCGACGGTGCCCCTGACGAACGCTCACGTCGAGGTGAACGGCGCGACGCTCGCCTACGCGCGCTCGCTGGACATATTGGGCAAGTCCGCCAAATTCAACGTCGTGCTGCCCTATGCCTGGCTCTCGGGCAGCGCGGAGTTTGCCGGTCAACCTCACCAACGCGAGATTTCGGGGCTGGCTGACCCGAGATTTCACTTTTCCGTCAATTTCTATGGCGCCCCGGCACTTTCGCTGAAAGACTACGCGGAATATCGACAGGACCTCATCCTCGGCGCGAGCGTGTACGTGTGGGCTCCGTGGGGCCAATATGACCCCAGCAAGCTCGTCAACCTCGGCACCAACCGCTGGGCGTTCAAGTCAGATCTCGGGCTGTCCAAGGCATTAGGCGCATGGAGGCTGGAGCTTGTCCCGGCCGCCACCTTTTTCTCCGACAACACGAATTTCCTCGATGGCCACACCCGCACGCAGGATCCGATCTACTCGGTGCAGGGCCACGTCATTTACGGCTTCCGATCCGGCGTGTGGGTCGCGCTCGACGGCACCTATTTTATGGGCGGACGCACGAGCGTCGATGGCGTACTCGATGACGACCGGGAGTCGAATTCGCGGGGTGGCCTGACTGTCGCCCTGCCGGTAGACCGCAGCAACTCGATCAAGCTTTACGCCAGCACTGGCGTATCGACGCGTACCGGCAGCAACTTCAATACCTTCGGCATCGCCTGGCAGTACCGTTGGGGCGGCGGGTATTGACTGCGAGACTCCATGAGCAAAATGCGTATACAGAACCGGAGGTGGACGCGACGCCTTCCAGCCGCTGATCGGGCCAAAGGACAAGCGCGTGCTGCTCCTCGCGAACGCCAAAAAGAATGTGCAGAAGGAACCGATCAAGCTCGCCCTCTCCGCCCAACCCCGGCGCGATCAGCGACCTGGGTGCCAGAGGTTCGAAGAAGTCCGACTCCGCACTGGTCCGGCCGGTTGCCGCGTCGCATCAGGTCACCTGATCTTCATAGTTAGCGGTGTATACTTCCCGGCCGGCGAGGGCATCATCGTGCGTCAAGTCGTGCGAAGCCTTCGCCGGAGGTCGCTCATGACACGATGGAGCGCACGATACCGATGACCCTGCAGTGGGACGGGAACCTCGATTTCGGTGCCGACACCGGGACCCCCGTGGACGACAAGGACGACTATCAAGTGCCCTTCCGCATCACCGGCAAACTCGATGAAGCTGGCTCTGACTGTCGACCGGCCCAAGCTGGTCCCAGAGGACGAGCGGCGGCTGATGGAGGCGGAGCGAAACGTCAGGACCACGTAGTGACTTTTGAGACTGACCGATACCCGCGTGGTGGCCGCCACAGGCTATAAAGAACCTCGAGATGGCCCTCAGCAACAACAAGCCCTGCGAGTCGCAGGCCAAGTGAACCGGAAGGAGAACCCGATGAGAGCAGCACCAAAGCCAGTCATAACCTCGGCGCTCTGGGGGGCCGCGCTCGTATGCGCGGCCGCCTCGTGCCCCGCGACGGAGATACAAACCACCGGGGTCCTGGGTTCGCCCAGCGCCACCACCACCATCAGCGGGAAACAACTTCCGCCGCCCGATCCGAAATTCGGCGGGGTGATCAAGGAGAAGGCCTCCGAGTCGAAGCCGTGGTGGCCGCCGCGCGTCGTGCCGCCAAAGGGCGCGCCCAACGTGCTGCTCATCATGACCGACGATTGCGGGTTCGGCGCGCCGAGCACGTTCGGCGGCGTCGTCCCGACGCCGGCCCTGGATCGCATCGCGAAAGACGGGCTGCGCTACACGCAGTTTCACTCCACGTCGCTCTGCTCACCGACGCGGGCCGCGCTGATCACCGGACGCAATCATCACGTCGGCCGGCTTTGGGGTCGTGGGCGAAGCGGCGACGGGGTTCCCGGGTTACGACTCCATCATCCGGAAGGATGCCGGCACGATCGGCACCATCCTCAAGGAGAACGGGTACGCGACCTCGTGGTTCGGCAAGGACCACAACACGCCCTTCTACCAGGCGAGCCAGGCCGGACCGTTCGATCAATGGCCCACCGGGATGGGCTTCGATTATTTCTACGGCTTCGTCGGCGGCGACACCAGCCAGTGGGCAGCCGAACCTGTTCCGCAATACGACCGCCATCTATCCCTTCCAGGGAAATCCCGGCTGGAATCTGACCACGGCCATGGCCGACGACGCGATCCAGTACATGAAGCAGCTCAAGGAGGTCGCGCCCGACAAGCCGTTCTTCGTCTATTACGTGCCGGGCGGCACCCACGCGCCGCATCATCCGACGCCGGAGTGGATCAAGAAGATCAGCGACCATGCACCTGTTCGACGAGCGGCTGGAACAAGACTGCGCGAGACCATCTTCGCCAACCAGAAGCGGCTCGGCATCATGCCCGCCGATGCCAAGCTGACGCCGTGGCCGAAGGAACTGCCGGAGTGGGATTCGCTCAGCTGGGACGAGAAGAAGCTCTTCATCAAGCAGGCCGACGTCTTCGGGGCCTACCTCGCGTACACCGACCACGAGATCGGCCGGGTCATCCAGGCCGTCGAAGACATGGGCGAGCTCGACAACACCTTGATCATCTACATCAGCGGCGACAACGGCGCGAGCGCGGAGGGCATGCTCAACGGGACGCCGAACGAGTTCACCACCTTCAACGGCGTTACCGTGCCGGTCAAGGATCAGTTTCTCTGGTACGAGTTCTGGGGATCGGAACGGACCTTTCCGCACTATGCGGCCGGTTGGGCCTGGGCGATGGACACGCCGTTCAAGTGGATGAAGCAGGTGGCGTCGCACTTCGGCGGGACGGCCCAGGGCATGTGCATGTCGTGGCCCGGCCACATCAAGGACGTGGGCGGCATCCGCCGCCAGTTCCACCACGTCATCGACATCGTGCCGACCATCCTCGAAGCGACCGGCATCTCGGCGCCCGATACGATCAATGGCATCAAGCAGCGCCCGATCGAAGGCGTGAGCATGGTGTACACGTGGGACAAGGCGAACGCCGACGCGCCCACCCGGCACACCACGCAATACTTCGAGATGCTCGGCAACCGCGCCATCTATCACGACGGCTGGGTGGCGGCGACGACCCCGGTGACCCTCCCGTGGGAGCTGAACACCGCCCCGCCGCCGGACGTGATCACCGGGTACAAGTGGGAGCTCTACAACATCAACGAGGATGTCACCGAGTCCAACGACCTCGCCGCCAAGATGCCGGACAAGCTCAAGGAGATGCAGGACGTCTTCTACGCCGAGGCGAAGAAGTACGACGTGCTGCCGCTCGACAACTCGACGCTCGCGCGCTTCCTCACGCCGCGTCCGAGCGCCACGGCGGGACGGAACAGTCTTCACGTATTCGGGCGAGTTGACCGGCGTGCCGGCCAGCGCCGCCCCGAACATCCTGGCAGAAGGTCTTACACCATCAGGCGGAGGTCGAGATTCCCGAGGGCGGCGCGGAAGGCATGATCGTCACCGAGGGCGGGCGCTTCGGCGGCTACGGCCTGTTCCTGAGCAAAGGCGAGTTCGGAGTCGGCCGGGGCAAGGTGGTGTTTCTCTACAACCTGCTCGATCTCAAGCGCACGATCTGGGAAGGGCCGGAGCTGAGCGCCGGCAAGCACACCATCGTGTTCGACTTCAAGTTCGACGGCCCCGGTTTCGGCAAGGGCGGCACGGGCGTGCTCTCCGTGGACGGCAAGGAAGTGGCCAAGAAGTCCATGGACCACACCACCCCCATCATGTTCCCCGAAGACGAAGACTTCGACGTCGGGCATGGACACCCGCACCCCCGTTGCGCTCATCGAGTATCGCTACGATTGCCCGTTCAAGTTCACGGGCAAGATCGACAAGCTGACCTTCAACCTCGGTCCGGTCGCAGTACACGGAAGCGGAGCGCAAGCAGCTTCCGGCCATTGCCGACCGGGTCGCCCGCGCGAAGGACTAGCTCGCGTGACGGCCACCACGAAGAAACTCCTCGCCCTGGCCGCCGTAGCGGAGGCGGCCACGGGCCTGGCCTTGCTGGTCTATCCGCCAATTGTCGCCCACCTGTTGCTGGGCGTCGCCAACCTCGTCGGTATCGGCGTGGTGATCGCCCGCGTGACCGGCATCGCCTTGATCGGGTTGGGCGTGAGCTGCTGGCCCGGCAGCACCGCGCTCGCTGGGATGTTGACCTACGGCGTGCTGTTGACCCTGTACCTGGTGCGCCTCGGTCTTGGCGGCATATTCGTGGGGGTTCTGCTGTGGCCGGCCGTGGCGTTGCACGTCGTCCTGACCGCGTCGCTGGCGTGGGCCTGGTTCCGCGACCGCCCAAGTGCCAGTTGATTCTCACCATACCGGAGATCTTGCATGAGAAGGCTATCGGTGTTCCGTGGTGTCGTCGCGATCCTGGCGCCTCATCTTAAGCCGACTGTGGACACCTTGTGGCCCGCCAACTCCTGGAAGATCTGTCCAGGTGGCGGCGCAGCGCCCCGAAGATCTGCTTCTTCCTGCGCTTCGGGATGAATACCACATGGTACTTGCAGTCCCACTTCGTGTGGCTCGGACTCTGGTGCTCTTTCATGGTGAATCCCCTTCTCTTGGCGGAGATTGGAGATTCACGACGACCGTCGTATAGGTCAAACCTCGGTGAGTCCCGTGCGAAGAACACCGTCTACATCGGCAAGGAAGGCATGACGATTTTCGGCGGCTTCCGCATGTATGTCTCGGACAAAGGCTACGACGGTGCGGGTTGGGGGCCTGCGGATGGACCGTCTTCCGACGGCCCTGGCGTCACCTACGAAGCCAGGCTTGCCGACGGCACTCAGCTTTCGCAAGAGGAAGTCGCCAAGCGCTTCGGCAAGCTGATGGCGGATGCGCCGCCACCGGTCAGCGCCGACCAGTGGTACAAGCTGGTCGACAACCCGGCCAACAAACCCTGTATGACACCGGCCACCGCGCCGGCCTGCCCGAATTCGCAGTTCTTCCTGTTCACAGGCATGAAGGACGCTATCGAGGGCGCCTTCATGAAGCCCGAGGAGCGGGCGAACCTGCCTAAGCCGAAAAGTGTGGGCGGCGGCGCCAATGCCTCGACCGCGTACCTGGTGAACTATACGTCGCGCAAGTTCGGCCCCCTCTACGTGTTCCGGGCGAAGTTGCCGACCTTCCCGAACACCTGGGCCAACGCCAAGATCATGCCCGACGGGGAGGTGCAATACTGGTCGGTCGCGACCATGGCGTCGTTCACCAACGGCAGTCTGTGGGACGGCGTCTTTGACATGCAGGTGCCGGTGGACAAGGACGGCTACTACACCATCGTCGTCAGCCTGCCCGAAGACCGGCCGAAGAACGCGACCGCCGAGAACGGCGTGGCCTGGATCGACTGGGGTCCTAGCGAAGGCTTGGGGGACCCGCGAAACCGCAAGGATTGGGGCGCGCTCCTGATGCGCTTCATGGTCCCGCAAAAGGACTGGCAGTACAGCCCGCTGAAGGCGCGCAATCCGGGTAAGCTGGCCTCTGTCATGGGGCCTTATTACCCACGCGGCTATTACACCACCAAGGCGCAGTTCGAGGCCGAAGGCATAAAGAACCCAGTGCCGGGCACCAAGTAATCGAACGACATTGTGGGTAACCGTTCACCCCTCCCCCCTTGTTGTATAGACCGGAGACATAATGGACACTCGTTCGGAGACATCGTGGACACTTATTGGCATGCCTTTGATTGAAGAAGAGCATGTCGTGGAGAGAAGCCAGTCTCATGTCGTTACGTCTCGAATTTGTGCAATTAGCCCGTCAAGAAGGTGCCCACGTGCGTGAACTGTGTCGCCGGTTTCGAATCAGCCCAACGACCGGCTACAAGTGGTTGCAACGCTTCCAGTCCGGCGGGGCCGATGGCTTGGCGGATCGGTCGCAACGTCCCCGAGGTTCGCCCCGACGAACCGCGCCTACGGTGGAGCGGGCGATCCTACAAGTGCGGGACGCGCACCCGGCCTGGGGCGCCCGCAAGCTCAAGGGGAGGCTGTCGAACCAAGGCTACGAGGCTTTGCCGGACGCCAGCACGGTGCACGCCGTGTGGCGCCGGCACGACCGCCTTAACCCCTTGGAGCAAGCCGGCGTCTACGCCGTGGCAACGGTTCGAGCACGCCCACCCGAATGCCCTTTGGCAGATGGACTTCAAGGGGCATTTCGCGTTGCTCTCGGGACGCTGCCACCCGTTGACCGTACTGGATGTGGGCGTACATCGATACTCGATGAACTGAAACGTCACGTCCTGATTCACTGATACCCGACAGGAGCCACCCCGTGATCCCGAAACCGTTCAACCGCTTGCTCACCCTCGCGCTGGGCGCGAGCTTTGCGTTCCCGGCGTGGGCGCAGGAGGTCCTGCCGTTCCCGCCCAAGGCATCCGGCAGCATCGCCGGGCGGACCATGCAGGAGTCGACGTACAGTCCGCTCCCACCCGTGAGGCGTCTGCCCAAGGACGCGCCGAACATCCTCATCGTGCTTATCGACGACGTCGGCCCCGCCCAGACGGATACCTACGGCGGCGAGATCCACACACCGACGCTGAGCAAGATCGCCAAGGAGGGCATCTCCTACAATCGGTTTCACACCACCGCGATGTGCTCGCCCACGCGCGCGGCATTGCTGACCGGGCGAAACCAACATCGCGTCGCCAGCGGCCAGATCGCCGAGCTGGCGAACGACTGGGATGGGTACATGGGCACCATCCCGAAGAGCAGCGCCACAGTCGCCGAAGTGCTCAAGGATTATGGCTACAGCACCGCGGCGTGGGGGAAGTGGCACAACACGCCGGCCGAGCAAACCACCGCCGCCGGCCCGTTCGATGACTGGCCCACCGGCTACGGCTTTCAGTATTTCTACGGATTCCTCGCTGGCGAAGCGTCGCAGTGGGAACCGCAACTCGTGCGAAACACCGCCTACGTCGAACATCCCCACACCTCTGGCGGGCACGATTATTACCATCTGAGCGAAGACCTGGCCGATGACGCGATTCATTGGTTGCGACAACACCGGGCATTCGACCCGAACAAGCCGTTCTTCATGTACTGGGCGAGCGGTGCCTCCCACGGCCCGCATCAAGTCCCGAAAGCATGGGCCGACAAGTACAAGGGCAAGTTCGACGACGGCTGGGACAAGTACCGCGAGCGTGCCTTCCTGCGCGCCAAGCAACTCGGCTGGATTCCGCAGGATGCCAAGCTGACACCGCGGCCCGCCACGTTGCCTTCCTGGGACTCGATCCCCGATGACGAGAAACCCTTCCAGCGCCGGTTGATGGAAGTGTTCGCGGGATTCACCGAGCACGTGGACGTGCAGGTCGGCCGCATCGTCGACGAGATCGACCGGCTGGGCTACGGCGACAACACCCTGATCTTTTACATCTGGGGTGACAACGGCGCGTCTGCAGAAGGCCAGAACGGCACGATCAGCGAACTGCTCGCGCAGAACGGCATACCGACCACCATCGCACAACAGATCCAGGCGCTCGACGCGCTCGGCGGTCTCGACGTGCTCGGATCGCCCAAGACCGACAACATGTATCACGCGGGCTGGGCCTGGGCCGGCGGCGCGCCTTACCAATACACCAAGCTGATCGCCTCGCATTTCGGCGGGACGCGCAATCCGATGGCGGTGCGCTGGCCCGCGAAGATCAAGCCGGACGCTACGCCCCGCGCTCAGTTCCTGCACGTGAACGACATGGCGCCGACCATCTATGACATCGTAGGCATCACGCCGCCGCGCGTGGTCAACGGCATTCCGCAAGATCCGTTCGACGGCGTCAGCTTCGCTAGCACCTTCAACGATGCGAAAGCCAGGGAAGTCAAACGTACGCAGTATTTCGAAGTGATGGGCAGCCGCGGCATTTACCACGACGGCTGGATAGCTTCGGCGTTCGGCCCGCGCGTTCCGTGGCTTCCCGGCTTGCCGCCGGGAATCAAGGAGTGGACGCCAGACAAGGACAGGTGGGAACTCTACAACCTGAACGAGGACTGGTCGCAGGCCAACGACTTGGCTGACACGATGCCGGCGAAGCTGGCCGACTTGAAGGATCTGTTTCTGATCGAGTTCACCAAGAACAAAGGCTTGCCAATCGGCGGCGGCCTGTGGGTTATGGCCCTCCACCCGGAACTGCGGGTCGCGCCGCCGTACACATCGTGGACCTTCCCGGGCGCCATCACGCGCATGCCCGAATTCACGGCTCCGGCTCTAGGCAACAAGGCCAACGTTGTCACGGTGATGGCCGACGTCCCGGCCGATGCCAACGGCGTGCTCTACGCGCTGGGCGGTTTCTCCGGCGGCCTCGCCCTGTACGTGAAAGACGGCATGCTGTCGTACGAATACAACCTGTTCGAGATCCAGCGCACCCACATCAAGGCGAAGGACAAGCTCCCGACCGGCAAGCTGAAGATCGAGGTCGAGACATCCTATGTGGAGCCCAAGCCCGCAGGACCGCTCAAGGTGGTTCTGAAAGTCGACGGCGAGGAAGTCGCCTCGGGCGTGGTGCCGGTCAGCGCCCCGCTTGCGTTCACCGCCAACGACTGCCTGGACTTCGGCATCGACCTCGGCTCGCCGGTGGGGATCGAGTACTACGACCAGGCGCCGTTCAAGTTCAACGGCACGATCGAAGGCGCGCGCGTGGAATACCTCGGCACCGCCGCTCAGTTGCAGGAAGAGAAACTGCAAACGGACGGACCGATTCCGGTGACGGACTGAACCGGTGCGGTCGTACGTCGAGCGGGCGATACGGGCGAGGGACACCAAAGGGAAAGACGCAAAGCGGCAATAAGAGCGAGCATCGAACATTGCGGACGACGCGCCCGGCGTTGGGCTTGGGCCCTGATCGGCGTGGCACTCCTCCGCCCCGCCCGCCGAGGTACCAGTCGCCGCGGGCATACAAGGACACGACAGTTCACGGCAAGTCCAAGCAGGGATACGTGAAGAGTCAGACCGTCTTCATTCTCGACGACCCGAGCGTCAAGCCGTGGGTCATGCAGGCGTCCTCGCGCACTCGCGCATCATGGACAAGAACCTGACCTACGACGACCTCAAGACGCTGGACAGGAAGCTCAAGCTCCCGCCGGGCTGGAAGTACCGCGTCAAGGTGCTCGACCAGGATGTCGGGATCGGCGCGATCAACGGCATTGCGCACGTCACGCAGGACGATCTGGAGAACACCTACAACGCGTGCTTCGAGGCCGACGGCCAGAAGAACTGCACTTACCAGCCGTAGCCGGGAGGTCGCCGCGCCGAGAGGCGCGGCGATTGACTGAGTAAAGGTGGTGCGCTCACGAGCCGAGTGGCGGCAATCCTGCCGGGGATTGCCGCCCGCCACAGCCGCCAGACGTCGGCGCAGTAAACGATCGGGAGACGGGCTATGAACTCTCAGTGATCGGAACGAGCATAGAAACCCCTTGCACCCGGTGCGTTTTCGGCCGGGTATCTGGTGAAGACGGCGAAGGCAGCGCTCCGTTAGCGACTGGACCCTGAGCTGACATATAATTCGCTCGCGATACGCGACAGCGAGTCGAAGCTGGTGCCGGTAAGCCCGGAGGGAACGGAGACGCTCACAGCCGCAAGACCGCTCGGCCAAAGTCCAAAGGCCGGCTCGGATGTTTCCAGCGACAAATCGAACCACGGCGGGGACCATTGAAATGATAAGACCCACAGAACGAAACGTTGGCTCTAGGCTCACCGAGGCCATCAGGAGAGCAAAACGCGTCCCAATCCCCGGGCGGCGGCGCCCGCTCACCCTCGTCGCGATATGCGCCGGCGCTCTCGCTGCCGGACAGGCCAGCGCCGGCGGCGTGATCGCCTACGAGGTCGGCACCGCCAACGTCGGATTGGCCTCCGCGGGCTACAACGCGCGCGCCCAGGACGCCTCGACCGTGTTCACCAACCCCGCAGGCATGACACGCCTTCCGGGCACGCAGATCCTGGGCTCGGGGCAGGTACTCTGGGCCAACACCCAGTTCTCCATCGACTCGGGAACCTCACCTCGCCTGGGCAGCAACGACGGCGGCCACGTGACCGGGTCGAACGGATGGTTCCTGGGCGGCGGCGGCTTCTTGAGCTACAGCATGTCGCCCGACCTCAAGCTCGGGTTCGCGCTCACCGGCAACTTCGGCGCCCCCCTGGAGTACGACTACAACTGGGTGGGGCGCTACTACGTCCAGGAAACGACACTGCTCGGGATCTCGTTGCTGCCCTCCATCGCCTACAAGGTCAACGACAAGCTCTCCCTGGGGGCGAGCCTGAACGCCATGTACGGCAAGTACACCAACCAGGTGGCGATAAACAACGTCGACCCGAGGTTCGGCGACGGTCGGCTGAAACTCGACGACAACACCTGGGGCTGGGGCGGCAACCTGGGTCTGCTCTACGAGATCGACGACCGCACTCGGCTCGGCCTCACCTGGAACTCGCAGGTCAACCTCGACTTCAATGCGCCGGCCCAGTTCTCGAACCTCGCGCCGGGTCTCAGCGCGCTCCTGAACAGCCGCGGGCTGCTGAATTCCAACCTAAAGGTCGGGATCAAAGTTCCGCAGCAGGTAATGGCCAGCACGTTCGCACAGGTGAACGACCGCTGGGCGGTGCTCGGCAGCGTCGGCTGGCAACAGTGGTCGAAGTTCGGCCAGGTCGAGATCGGCATCGACAACTCCACCAACCCCACCAGCACCAGCACCAACCTGAACTTCAAGGACACCTGGCACCTCGCGGCCGGCGCCCAGTACCGCCTGAGCGACCCGTGGCTCCTCAACTTCGGCATCGCCTACGACTCGGCATTCCAGTCGGGTAACGTCTCCCCGCTGCTGCCGGTGAACTCGGCGTGGCGTTTCGGGGTGGGCGGCGAGAACCACGCCAGCAAGACCTTCGACTGGGGCGCCGTGTTCGAGTATCTGTACGGCGGAACACTCGACACCAACTTGCACAGCACGCTGCCGGTCGCGCTCGGCGGGCGCGGCAACGTCGTCGGCTCGTACAACACCACCGGGACCTTGTTCCTCGGCGTTTACGGCAACTGGAAGTTCTAGGGGTGCGTCCGGTCGGTGAGTCTCAGGGCTTGTGAATTTTGTTTCGATAGCGACGTAAGGCGAGGGCTACCGCAGGGCTGAGATCGCCAGCTTGTGGGGGATCGGGTCGAGGTGACGGGATTGCGCCCGTCACCCCTCCCACACCACCGGACAAGCGGTTTTCCGCATCCGGCGGTTGGACTTGGCGGCCATCAGGCGGCCGCGAGATCCGATGGAACCAGGAGACTACCCGTTCCATCAAGCTCTCATTCAGCGCTTTCATTCATTCTCCTTCCGCCACGGTTTCCTTGCCGCCTCCAGTCTCGCGTCCGATAGCTCCACTATCTTTCGCTCCACCGCCCAAGGGATGGCTGCCGCAGTTGCAACGGCCCTCGGTTTCAGACGACTTCGCGGTCACCACAGCGTCTGCTCGGACTAGCCTGTCTCTCGGTCCTTCGGCCCTTCGCTCCACCCGCCATTACAGCGGGTCTTCTTCGCTACATATGGCCTCTGCTGACTTCTCCCGTGCTCTCACGCCGGAGATCTCCCCGGGTAAGGTGCCATGAACTCTCGGCCCGTGCCGCCAGGCTCTACCTGATGCGTCTTTCGGTGACCGTTGGATTTCGCGTTCCCTAGCACGCTCATCGCCCGCACCCGGCCTCACTGCCTGTTCGTGTTCCTACGGTCGTGCCTTTGCTCCGCGCTTCTTTCGGCTGAGCCCTCGCGGCTACCCGCCTTGCGCTTCACTACGGTTGTTGTCACTCTCTCCGGTCATCTCCTTTCATATGTCACAAGTTCATGGCCCATGCCGGGCACACTAGGAGCGGCTTTAGCCGCGAACGGAGTTTCTTCGCAAGCGCTGAATGTCGAACAGGGCGGGCGGTAGGAATGGATCGCCTGCTCCCGCTCACTGCGTGCCGATCTCAGGCGTGGGGCGAAGAGGACGCTGTGGGCTGAAGCCGAGCAGAAGCGGTCGGAACGTGGAGACGTTCGGACTGCTTCAGCTCAACCCGTCATGGCGCGTTTGCCGCCTCGAAGCACGAAAACGGTTGCGGCGCCGAGACGGGCTCCCTGCTTCTCGCGCAAGCGGGAGAGGAGATTTTGCGGCGCCTTCGGGGCTTCCCCGCGTGCCCGATTGAGTCGTCCTCCTTCCCGCGGCCCGGCAGCGGGAATGCCGCCGGGCTGTTTCAGACAACCTCTTTCGTCGTCTCCTGCTCCAAGAAGCTCTCAGGGCGCGGCGACGACCGTGTAGGAAACGCCATTCGCGCCATACGAGGGCAGGAACCAGGTGTTGCCGCACAGGTCATACGTCTGGCCCCCGACGGTGGGCGTGGCGCATCCCGATGGGATGGTCGCATAAATCGCGCCCATGGCATATCCTGCTGCTACGCCCGCATTGTATGCCTGCGACATCGCGGCGGCGGTGTTGGATGCCGATGCTGCCGAGGCCGACTGCAGCGCCGACCACCGCGCCGGCGGCCGCGGCGCCCGCGACCTGCCAGCCACCGCAGTTGTAGCAGCCCGAGCCGTAGTAGTTGACGGTGGTCGGTGGATGATACACGTAGGCGCCAGACGCCGGCGGATGGTACGCCGTGGCGCCATAGGTATCGGTGTGAGTGACGCCCGCACCGTACGCACCGGACGTGCTGCCGCCGTAGACGTTGGTATGCTCGGTGCCACCGCCATAGGCGTGCTCCGTGCTGCCCCCGTACATGTTGGTGTGTTCGCTGCCCTCGCCATAGGCGTGCTCGGAGCTGCCCCCGTAGGCGTTAGTGTGTTCGGTGCCTTCACCATAGGAGTGGGAGGTGCTGCCCCCCCAGGGGTTGCTGTGACTGGTCGATCCCCAGCTATGCGACGTGCTGCCGCCGAAATCACCCCCGCGCGAGAAGCCGCCGCCCCCGCCTCTCCACGCGGCGGCCGGATCGGCATGCAGTGCCGTGATCAACAGACCGGCGACACCAATGACAATAGTTTTCCTCATGTGCAGCCCTCCTTTTTCACTTGATCGCGGACGCCTTCGACGGCCTTAGCGCGCCCGCTGCCGCCTTCTGCGGTGCGGCGAACGCAATCCGCCGCGCCGCCATTGCGACACTGGGTGCGGCGAAAACGTCTGCGGCGATCGGCGAGTCCAGTTGCCAGTCGGAAAGGTCCTCGTCGTGCCGGAGCCGCAACGGATCCTTGCGGTACACCGCCCGCGCCCGGCGCGGCAACTTGTCCTCGGCCCCGATCCAGACCTGGATGAACACATCATCGTACACCAACCCTAACATGTCCGTCGTGGTCCCGCCGACGACGCGGGACTGGCCGATATAGAAGGCGGCCAGGAGATTCCTGGTCAGCTCCTTGTACGGGTCGGCGACAACGAGATCGGTGAACGGATAGAAGATCTGCGCGGTGTCGTACGCCTTTTGCAGCATGGCGCCGATCGTGGGCGGGGCCTCCGCCACCGCCACCAGCTTCTCCGCCGGTGAAAATGCGACCATCGACTTCCCGTCGTAATAAAAGTCGCTCGCAGGGCCGTCGCCCGGCGAGAGCACACGCAGCTTGTCGGGCCGCTGCATCGCAACGTCGTCACGCGTGGTGTAGACCAGCGCCGGCCCGAAGCGGCTCGGACTCTCGTAGCTCACCACCGCCGTGAACCTCATGGTGTGCGCCGCGGCCAACCGGTCACACGCGGCCTTCAGGACCGCCATGGCCTTGGGCTCCAGCTCCAGCCGCGGCCCCGGCACCGCGGTTTCGGGTGCCGGTTTGGCGGGCTTCGAGACAGCCGGTGCCGCGGCCTCACTCGCCGACGCGGCGGGCTTCGGCGCTGGCTGTGCTTGCTGCGCGCTTGCGCTCGCTACCAGCGACATGCCCACCCCGAACACCAGTGCGCAACCGACGTTCCGGCCCAGTCTCGCTCGCGATGAGCGGCGCGATCCGCATCCTCCTCGTCCGGCGGCGCTCATGGAATCATCCCGCACTCGAACATCTTGTTGGCGATCGGCGCCGCGACCTTGTTGATGAACACGGTACGCATCTGCGGATCGCTGCGCAGGAACCCGACAACCCGCTGCTCCTCTGCGGACTTTGGCTTCCCCTTCCGCTGCCACAACTGCTCACAGCTAGACTGCTGGTACTTCTGGATGACCTTGTTGGCGACCCTGTCCAGTATTGGATACTGAGCACGGGCCACCCCGGCGAAAAGCAGGAGCGGCAGCAGGGCGCATAGGAACAGGTAGGCACGTTTGGTCACGGCTCTTCCTCCTTGCCTCAAGGGGCGGTAGCTACGAAATCGACTTCGGCGGTCCCCGGCGACGAACCGTCGAGTTGCGAAGGGATAAGGCGTGGGAACATGCTCTCAGCGGCCCCCGCCGAGGAGCCGTCAGCCGTCGGCGCATGTAGCGAAGCCCGTCTCGTCAGAACTCCAACTCTAACTGACCTCACCGCTGCTTCCCACCCGGGCTGGCTGTCGCCAGCCGGTTCAAGCGCCCATGTCTTGAACGCACAGCAATTGCGTGCGCAGCCCGCGGAGAGCGAGCAAACGGTACGCCCATCGCTCGTATGTGTCAAGCGACAGGCGCCACGATCACCGTCCTGTCAAGCTGACGTTCAGCCTACCGTCTCTTCCGCACAGAACGTGATAGAGCTTAGAATTTGTTAAGCCGACTAAAAATGCGATGAACTTTGTCCTAAAGGAAAGTGAGATCCAGATCTGGCCATCCGTTCACTCAAAGCTGCCGGCGCCACGGTATGGATCTTTGATTCATGAGCACGAGGTGCACACAGGCCCCCCTTACGATATTGACAATGGACGCCGGGAATACCTGCCTTCTGTCTGTCTTTCTTTCTGCTTAAACATTAAGTCGGATCTTGCAGATCAAGACCGCCTTATGTCGTCGATCTCGTCGCTGAATCGGAATTGGCCGAAAGCCATCGAAATGGAATTCTCAAGGAACGGGTGTTGCTCGTGGGGACTTGCCCAAACAATGGTCTTCTCGGCGCCGGGCTTTAACAGGGTGTTGAAAAAGTCCGGCCGCAGGCTGCTTTTCGTGTCCGGTGGCCGAGCGCGGCCACATAAGTCGTTGATTCTTCAATCTTGAGTCACCATTGACTCGCCCCGATTCAATGTCCGCAGGAGTTTTTCAACAGCCTGTTAAATCGGAGAATCGCGACTCTTCCGCCCCCAGATACCGGTCAAGGTCCTCTGGCAGTTACACCTTGTGGATCGAGCTCTGAGCATGTGGCCGCGGGCCGACAAAGAATCCAAACCAAGTTTGCCGTTATCTACCTCCATGGCTTCTCGGCGACCCGCCAAGATACGGCACCCCGCAACTGGCAGCCGCTGGGCGAGGTCTGGCTCAACCGGCTCAACCAGGCTCAACCCCCAAGCGGACCGTCCCCAGGTGGACCGTCCACTGACCAAAGCAGCGTAACTCAACACGACAACTATCTTGACAGCTACCGACCGCCAGCCATGATGGGACTGCGGCCTCGCCCATCATCGCCCGCTGCTCCAGGGCCAATCGTCCGGCGTCCCCACCATCCCGGCACGCACCGGGGCACGGTGACCGCCTGGAAAACCGGTCTGGACAGCCGGGGCACTGTCGGGTTGAAATGGCCCGTGGCGAAGGACCGAGAGGAGGCACGACTTGGCACGCAAATGTTCCGCCTGCGGCTACCGGCGTCGCCCCAAGGACGACGCCCTCTTTCCAGACTGGCAGTGTCCCCAATGCAAACGGGCGTACTCGAAGGTGGAACTGCGCGACCTACGCGAGCGATTCGCTCGGGAAGACGAACTCCCTTCTTCGCCGGGTACGAGCCGCTCTCGCGATCGGTTCGTGACTGCCCAAGGCGGTGGGGCGGTGCGCGAGGCCGAGGGACCGGGAATCTTGTTGCTGCTGATACCGGTGTCGGCTGCAAGCCTCCCGTGGTACTGGATGCTCAGTGCCACCCTGATCGAAGGGGCCGCCTGGAAGTTGGCCAGCCTGACGGCGGTCATGATCCTCGCCACATCCGTTGTGACCGCCTTCGACGCAACGCGGCTGACGATCGGCTCCAAGCACGACGTGACCGCCGACGGCCGCAAGCGGCCCGGCCCGGTTTTCTGGTCCCTGGTCGTTCTGTTGTTCTGGGCCGTGGCCTACCCGACGTACCTTTACTGGCGCAGCCGCTACGGCGCCCGAAATCTGGCGGCGGTGGGCGTCGCCATCGTTCTAGGGTTCTCGGCGACGGTCGCGATCCTGGGGAAGGAGATCCGGCAGGCTTCGGAGTCAGGCGGCCTGCGCTCCGAGGGCCCGTGGTCGCTCTGCTGTCCCCTGCGCGCCTCCTGAATGGAAGCGCAAGCCCGCAGGCGGAAGGCGATAGCGGTTCCGCCGAACGAGTCATCCGGCGGATCGCCCTCACGGGCATCCGCCCTACACGCGCTAACAGTGTGAGTAGACGGACGTTTGCCGTGTCTTAAACATGGACTTTGTCCGATATTCCCAGCTCTCGCGTTCGCCCGGCGCCTCTCGAGCATGCCGTGCGGAACGCGGTCCGCGTACGCCACTAGAGCATTAGAATGGAAGCCTTGGCCGACAAGCTCGGATAGGCCGAGATGTCCACCTTTGGTAACGCCTGAGCAGGAGGCGCGCCTCAGCGCCGTCAAAGAACTGCTCCAGGCTTCCTCGCTGAGGGATGCCGTACCCCGCATGAGTAGTGTGATGCTGATCGTCGGGCGGGAGCTTGCCAGCGGCAAGCATCTTTACCTCGGCGAGCGCCCCCGAGACGGCGGAACGCTTGGTGTGGTGCCCGATCTCGAAGCGGTCGGGGCGGTGGCGCTGGCTGGTCGCCCGCCCGCACCCTTGGCGCCGGCAGCTCTGGGTAAAGGGGCGCAAGCTCCTGGCCGCACAAGTCTCGTCGGACATGCGTGGTCGGACATGCGTGCCAACCAACTGACGAGGGAGCAGGTCTCCCTCCACCGAACGCCCGCCCTCCGGTGGGGATAGGAACCGATTGTAACGGGATGATCCCGCGTGATCGAACTCGACCGCGGCGCGCTCGGCTCTCCACCGAGCGCTCGGGTGTCACGGAATCACCCGGCTCAGTCGATGATGTGGTGCTGGGGAAGCTTCTCCATGTGCCACTCGCCCGTCTTCGGATCGTACGTGGACCCGGTGAAGCAGTGCCATTGGTCGTCGTCGAGCTTCGGATGGTCAGCACGATAGTAGTAGCCCGGCCAGCGGGTCTCCTCGCGGTACAGGGTATGCCGGGTCACCGACTCCGAGGTCCAGACGCGGTGGTTGAGCTCCCAGGCGCGCTGGAGCTGGTGCAGGTCCTCGGCACCGATACGGTTGAGATCCTCCTTCAGCATCTCCAGCAGTTCCAGGCCGCGGTTCAGCATCTTTTCGTTGGTCACGTAGAAGGTGCTGATGCCGCCCGCGTACTCATCCATGATCTTCTCGAGCCGCTGCAGGCCCAGGTACGGGGAGATGTAACCGGGGGCCACGGTGCCGGCGACGATCTCATTGCGGCCCACGGCGTAGTTGTTTAGGGGTTTGAAGACCTCCTCCTTGAGGCGCTCGATCTCGTTCTGGTCCAGCTCGGGCATGGCGCCGCGCGTATCCTGGACGTACTCGATGGCCGCCTTGCCGGCCAGACGACCCTCCGTATAGGAACCTGAAGAGAACTTGTGGGCCGTGCCGCCGATGGTGTCACCGGCGCCGAACAGCCCCTTGATGTTCATCATCCGGTTGTAACCCCAGAAGTAATCGTCCGGGGAGATGTCCCTCGGGCCGCTCGCCCACGCGCCGGAGCACGTGGCGTGGGAGCCCATGACGTAGGGCTCGGAGGTGATCAGCTCGGACGGCTTCTCCCTGGGGTCGATGTTCTGCGACGCCCACACGACCGCCTGGCCGATGGTCATGTCGAGGAAGTCCTCCCAGCCAATCTCCTCCTTCTCCTTGGTGTCGAGCACGTGCTCCGTTCTCATGTAGATGGGTCCGCGACCGGCCTTGATCTCCTGCAGCATGGCGTGGTTGCGCAGGCAGGTCGGGAACGGCTGGCTCTCCGCATACTTGCCGACCATGCCCTTGATCTCGTCGAACCACCTTGCCTCGTATTTCTCTCCGTAGGCGTTCTCGGTATGCGACTTGAGGAGCAGGAACCAGGCGCCGACCGGCCCGTAGCCGTCCTTGAAGCGGGCCAGCACGATCTTGTTCTCCATCTGCGTCATCTTGACGCCAATGGGTATGAGCAACCCGTAGGCCGAGGCGCTGCTCCACGGGGCGTACCAGGTTCTTCCGAGGCCTTCGGCGACCGACCGTGCCCGATAGATGTGCGAGGCACCGCCCGCGGCCACGATGACCGTCTTCCCGCGGAAGACGTAGAACTTCCCGTCCCGGACCCCGAAGCCGACCGCGCCGGCGATGCGCCCGGGATCGTGCTTGTCCTTGACCAAATGGGTCACCATGATCCGGTTGTATACCTCGGTGGCGGCCTTCCGGGCCGCCTCGGCGATGATCGGCTTGTAGCTCTCACCGTGGATCATGATCTGCCACTTGCCTTCCCGGAGGTACCTGCCGGTCTCCTCATTCTTCATGATCGGCAGGCCCCACTCCTCGAACTTGTGCACGGTGGAGTCCACGTGCCGGGCGATGTCGTAGCCCAGATCCTCCCGTGTTAGCCCCAGCAGGTCGCCGCGGGCATAGCGGACGTGATCCTCGGGCCGGTTCTCGTTCCAGCGCATGCCCATGTAGCAGTTGATCGCCGACAGGCCATGAGCAACCGCGCCGCTGCGTTCGATATTGGCCTTCTCGACGAGGACGATCTTGGCGTTGCGCCCCCAGTAGCGGGATTCGTAGGCCGCGCCGCAGCCGCCGAAACCGCCGCCCAGGATGAGGACGTCCGAGTCCACGAAAACGGTTTTTCTTGGATATCTGGCCATCGGTCAACCTCGTTTCTGCACGTCTTCCAGGGTCGGGAGCGAGCCGATCTTGAGCTCCTCCGGCTCGTGCGCGAGCATGGGCGACTTCAGCGCGTCGCCGCTCGGCGCCTCGTACGCCTGGGGCGGCCTGATCGAGCCCCATGGCGTGGTGCGGATGGGAAACGCGAAGTCCTTCTCGCGACCGTCCCGATACACGATGTGCCAGTAGACCATCCCGCCTTCTTCGTCGCGGTGAACCCGGACCTTGTGGCCCAGCGGGGCAAAGTCGGCGTAGCCGCGTACGTCAATGGCGTGCTGCGGGCACGACTTCACACAGGAGTAGCACTCCCAGCAGAAGTTGGGCTCGATGTTGTATGCCCGCCGGTAGTGACGGTCGATATGCATGATGTCGGAGGGACAAATGTCCACGCACTGTCCGCAGCCGTCGCACTTGGTCATGTCGACAAACGTGGGCATCCCGATCACCTCCTGACGCTATACGTGCGAGTGGGTGACGCCACCTGTTTCTGGCCGCGCGCTTCCCGCGGCAGGTTGTTCGTCTCGGTGGCCTCTTCGACCCGTTTCTGGTAGGCCGCCGTGGGCTTGTAGAACATATGGGCGAATTTCGACCAGGGTACGGTCACGAAGAGCACCGTGGTGAAGAAGAGGTAGATGCCGAAGAATATCTGGGTCGCGGCGAGGTTGCCGCCCGCCTGCACGATCTCCCAGATGAGAGCGGACAGCGCGCTCAGGAGGAGGCTGCCGACGAACAGATCCGCCGGGATGATCCGGTAGGGAGGATCTTGCTCATAAGCGACGTTCACCCGGAGGAAGAAGAAGAACCAGCCGCCGCCGATGAGGATCATGACGGCCCCGAGGTTCCACAGGAACCGCCAGATGCCCGGCGTCGGCGCGGCCGGCGTCGGATAGCCGTACACCATCACCAGGGTCGAGAGGATGTAGGACAGAAACCCGTAGAACAGCAGGAGGTGGGAGATCCTTCGCTGCACGTTGCAGAACTCGCCGGAGGTCAGCACCTCCTTGCCGAGCGTCTTGAGCATCAGCGAGAACTTCTCCCCGCCGCTGAGCCGGCGCTTGGCTCGGGCCTCCGCATCCTTGCGGCGCAGCATGAAGTACTCGAAGCTGCGCTTGTGGAACATGTCGAAGACCGTCCCGATGGCGACCGCGAGGATCATCAGAACGATGTAGACCTGCATGAACGCCGGCGACAGAAACTCCGTGAGGTCGGCGAAGGGATTGCCTGTAGACATTAGCTTACCCCTATATTTGAGAATTCTTATATGGAACGTGGGCAACGACGGTGTGACGATCTGGGGTACCGGCGACCGGTGCAAAAATGCGCATGAGACACATCGACCTTGGAAGTTGCTTGCCAAGCATAAAGCGAAACATAGAAAATTCAACCCTATTTGGGGTAGGGGAAGCCTAGTCCTGTGGCGGGCAGCGGTCAAGGTTCAGGGGAGGTTCTGTAGCGCCAAAGTCGTAATGTCCCCTTTGACCAAAGTAGAAATGTCCCCTTTTGGTACTCGAAGGGGGACGTATGGAAGAAGGGGTGATCACGATGAGCCGGCGAGAGTTGGAGCGGTTGGAGGTGATGCAGCGGGTGGCGGGCAGGCGGATCAAACAGGGCGATGCGGCCCGCATGCTGGGGCTATCGGTTCGGCAGGTGAAGCGCCTAGTGTGTGCGTACCGGCAGGAGGGGGCAGCGGGCTTGGTGAGCAAGCGCCGGGGTCGCCGGTCCCATCAGCGCATCCCGGAGGCGGAGAAGGCGCGTTGTCTTGCCATCGTCCAGTCTCAGTACCCCGACTTCGGCCCAACGCTTGGGGCTGAGTATCTGGCCCAGGCGCACGGGTTTCCCTACTCGGTGGAGACCCTGCGCGGCTGGATGTCTGAGGCCGGGCTGTGGCAACGAGGCCAAGCCAAGGCGAGCCGTCCCCATCCCCCGCGTGAGCGACGCCCCCGGCTGGGGGAGCTGATCCCGATCGAGGGCAGCCCGCACGACTGGTTCGAGGGCCGGGGGCCGCGCGTGAGCCTCATCGGCTTCATCGACGATGCCACCAGCCGGGTAATGGCCGCCCGTTTCGTGCCAGTGGAGTCGAGCCGGGCTTACCTCAGTGTGCTCGCGGCGTATGTGCGCCGTCATGGGTGCCCGGTGGCCTTCTATAGCGCGCCGCCACTCCATCTTCACCAAACACGACCCGCAAGACCCCGAGCCCACCCAGTTCGAGCGCGCGCTGGGGAGCCTCGACATCGCCTCCATCCAGGCCCTCTCCCCGCAGGCCAAGGGGCGGGTGGAGCGGCTGTTCCAGACCCTTCAGGACCGCTTGGTCAAAGCCTTACGGATGGCACACATCCAAGACATCGACGCCGCCAACGTCTTGCTCGACACTTACCTCGAGCGGCACAACGCGCGCTTCGCCGTCGCGCCCGCACCCCCGCAGGATACCCACCGGCCCTGGAGCGGCTCGGTCGCCGAGCTCTCCCACCTCTGCTCGCTGCAGCACGCGCGCACCCTCTCCAAGAACCTGGTGGTCAGCTTCAGGGGTCAGCGTTACATCCTCCAGACCCCGGCCCACGCCCCGCGCTATGGCCTGCGGGGACGGCGCATCACCGTATGCGAGCACCCCGACGGCACCATCGAACTGCTCAACGGCACCGAGGTCCTGCCGTACAGAGTCTTCGATGAGCGCCGCGACGGGCCCGCCGACCGCAGCGTCGATGACAAGACGCTCAACCAACGGGTCGACCAAGCCATCGCCCGCCTCGCCCCGAAAACGCCCCGGAAGCCCCCGGCAGATCACCCTTGGCGGCGACCCTTGCACTCCCATCCCAGACCAACCGCCACCAGCAAGAACTGCCCCTAACTCTCGCCTCAAGGGGACATCTCTACTTTGCAGAAAAAGGGGACATTTCTACTTTGGGTTGACAGGCGCCCCGGAAGGAGGGGGAGTAGGTCGGACTGATTCTTCCCCTCAGAGATGCGATTTTTCACTCATGGCCCTGCGATTTCAATAAACTACGGCTACATCCTGCGGCGTTGGCGTAGCCATGTCCTGAATCCGCAACCTCGCCCACGAAATGGTCGTAACACACTAACGGTCTGGAGTGAGCGTGGGGGAGATCTTCGCCCGACCGGTGTGCCCTCACGCTCGGCATACAGCTTCGGGGTGCTTGGCAACGCCGCGCTGCGCGCCCCCCGAGAGCAGAACCCGGCCCCGACCTCACCACCGGCGAACACCCTCGTGTCCTTTCCACATCCCTGACTACCCGCCTTTGCGACGGCGTAGGCTTCCTATTCGCAAAGGCCTTCCACGGGTTCAAGCCCGCCGAACCCCTTGCCCCGATCGCATGGAGTTCAACGAAGAGGGGATCCTCGGGACCCTCGCGTATGGACGGAAACGGTCGCCCGGCCAGTCGCGGAGCGGGACGGAATCGGAGAACTCACCGAGACGCAACGGCGGCAGCCGCACATAGCTGCTGACCGAGGAACTCTGCACAAGCTCGTGCGCATCGTGCGACATCGTCGCCCGTTCGCGGGACGACGACCGGAGCCTTGCGGAGACTCAGCAGGATGGCCCCGTCGTCGGACCTGCGCGCGGCGAAGTACAAGACAGGTGTCCGCGTGAGTCTGGCCAGGTGAAACACCGCGTGGGACACATAACGCACGCACGGCCCGAAGCCGAAACGAGTTCCATCGGCCGTGGCTACAGGCGAATCGACATCGAGGACCAGGACCCGGCCGGACCGCATCTCGCCCCTCGCACGAAGGAGCACGCTGGCAGAGCTTGGCAGATGCCGGACGGAGTGTCGGGTGCCCCAGGCCCAGCTCCCCGGGAAACGCGCGTCAATCGGCATGGGGCCGGTGATGATCGTCGAACCCAGCCCACGGTCCTCCAGCACCCGGAGCATGACGCGATTCAGGGGGTAGTGGGCACTGCAAAGGATAGCTCGCCCGTGTACGGCGTAGTATTCCGTCAGCAGCTCGATGCCGTCGAGGCGCACCCTGGGAGTGAAACGAGCCCCGAAATAAGTGAGGGCAGTGAGCAAATTCCTCAGGGCCAACCCTTCGAGGTCATCGGGAGGCAGCCAAGTGGACGACACGCCCAATCCGACTCTCTTCAAGCCGCGAGCCGCCAAGGCGAGCGCTCTGCTCAGCCGCACCGCGAGCGGGTACAGCGATCCGACGGTACTGTGGAAGCCAGGGACCAGGCAAGTGCGGCCAGCGCTCCAGTCTGAAGCCGTCTTGGGAAGTCGGCCGCACGCATTCAGCGCTGGGCGCTCGGTAAACTCATCTTCCCCCACGGGCCTGGCGGAATGCCCGCCAAGCCGCAGCCCCGGTGTTCCGCTCCACCGGCCGTCCACTGGGCGGATACGAGCAGCGTGCTAGCGAACACGTCCATCAGTACGCTTTCAGTGACTATCTTGTGTTCCTGCCACGGCGAAACAGTGGTTTCCGTTCGCGAACGACACTGCTCGCTCCAGCCATCTGACGGGGCTACGCAGAGCTTTGACGTGTCGCGTGCTGAGCCGCTTCAGCGGCAGCCGCGGCACCCGCCCGGTCCTCAATGCGCGGGGCGCAGACGCGCGTCGACCGCGCAGCAGATTTCCTGGGGCACGACCCCCTCCCGCCGCTCGTTCCAGGGGCGTGTGGCGTTCACCCCGGGCGCCGTGGCGAGCATGACCGGGACCTTCGGTGAGGCGGCTCGAGTCCTGACCGGAAATGTCCGCGCCCGCTTCCTCCATGACGGCGATGGCTCGGGCGTTCTTGCCGTCGGCCTCGATGCCGGCCGAGTCCACCGCCAGCCAGTCGGGCGCGAGCCGCCTGGCCCACCCCTGGGCCATCTGGGAACGGCAGGAGTTGCCGGTGCAGAGGAACAGCAGCCGCGTCGTCGTGCTCCCTCAGCGGGCGCAGTGCGGCGGCATGTCGGCGCCGCAGCATGCGGCGCGTGCCGCATCCTGCGACGCATCGCCGTAACCCGGGGCGGGTGCCAGGGTATGAAAGGCTTCCCAAACGATGCCCTGGGGATCTATACGCATGAAAGCGAATATATGGAGATCCAGACGTGCGGTCAACGCGCGAGCGACCGCGGGAGGCTGCCGGAGCGCCTAAGCCCGGCCCTGCTGGGCACAGCACCTTGCGGGTCGAAGCGCACTGAGTTCGCGGTCAGAACCGCAGTGTCGCCTTCAGCCACTCGGGGTATAGAGAACGCGCGGGGGCCGAGGCGAGCTGAAGGGTCTCACCGAGCCGCAAGGTAGCGCTTGAGGGCTGCGGCATTGCGCACCGCATGCCCGCCTAGGTCGTTGTTGAAGTGTGCAAATACGTCGAGGCCGCGCCGTAAGTAGTCCCGTATGCGTGCCGCCTGGGCGGTGAGGAACTGCGGCGAATAGCTGCCGCCGTACCGGTCCCCGTGGAACCGCAGGTAAGTCCAGTCCGCTGTAATGCGCCTGGGGTGTTCCGCAAGCATGTCGTGGATGCAGAGTGCCGCATTGTGCTCCTCCAGAATGGCGAATACCTCGTCGATCAGCCAACTCGGGTCGCGAAGCTCGATGCTCCATCGAAATTCTCTATGCGCCGAGTTCAGGAAGCCGGCTAGCCGCTCGGTGCTCACCTTCCAGCGCGGCGGCAACTGCACGAGGATCGGACCGAGGAAGTTCGCCAGTCCCCGCGCCCGATCGAGAAAGCTGTCGACGAGTCGCCCGGCGTCCTTCAGGCGTTTGATGTGCGTCCCGTAGCGGCTGAACTTGAGGGCGTAACAAAAGCCTGCCGGCGCCTGATTCCTCCACACCTCGAACGTGGAGGCCGCGGGCAGATGGTAGAAGGTGGTGTTGATCTCGACCGTGTCGAACTCCCTGGCATAGTGCTCGAACCAGCGCTGCCTTGGGAGATCCTCGGGATAGAACAGGCCCTTCCAATGGTCGTACTGATAGCCGGACGTACCGATGCGCAGTCCGCCGAGGCTCGGTCCGCGGTCACTCATGGCGGTGGCCATGGGTCTCGCTCGGGGTCGCACGGCCCTGCACGCCGAGAGGGCGGGATGAGTGCTCTTCATTGCCATGCTCAAGACCACGGCATGCGCCTACGGGGCACGGCTGGGGCGTGGGTGTCCGACCCACAGGTTTGGCTCGCCCTCCTGTGGGAATTACGGTGGAGTCCTGGGCACCTCTGCGAGCCTGTCCTGACCCTCCAGTCCCTGCTTCACGCGGCCAGGCGGATTTGCGACATCCGGTGCCTTACAGCTCGAAGCACTGGCACCGGGCACCTCGGGCCAAACGGGCCAGCAGGCAAACCGCGGAGAGGTGGCTACAGGGTTGACATTCTAAGTCCGAGGCGAAGCCGGAGGGTGACAATTATGCCAGTCGGTCTCAAGAGGGCCTACGACAAGCCGGCTCGGAATGACGGGTTCCGAGTGTTGGTGGACCGCGTCTGGCCCCGCGGAATACGCAAGGACCAGGCGCACGTGGATGCCTGGATGAAGGACGTTGCGCCCAGCAGCGACCTGCGCAAGTGGTTCGCCCACGATCCCGCGAAATGGCAGGAGTTCAAGAACAGGTATTTCGCGGAGCTCGACCGTCTGCCCGGGTCGTTGGCGGAGGTGGTCGAGAAGGCTCGTCAGGCTCGCGTGACCTTGATCTTCGGCGCCAAGGAGAAGCGCTACAACAATGCCGTGGCGCTGAAAGAGTACCTCGAACAGCGGTTCGGGCTCTGACTCCGCCGTGCAGCCCTTCGGGGGGAGGCGCACTCGAGTATTCGGTCAGAACCGCAGTGTCACACGGCGCTCCCGACAATCGAGGCGTGCAGCATGCGCCGGTCGTTGTTGCCGTTGCCAAGCGCCACGACGGCTTCGGCTGCCCGCGCAGCGGAAATCGTAGGATGGGCTGAGGCACGAAGCCCATCGACAATTGCGCGGAGGCTGATTAGCGGCTCACGTCGAACCCGGGCGAGCGGACTGCGGCTCACCCATCCGCCAGGCCCGTCCGATTCCGAGCCTGTTGTCCGATTCCGCAAGCGGACCCAGAATGGCCGGTATTCCAGTCAACCAATATTCGCTGGAGCACCTATGAAGACGCTTTGTCTGTCCGAGGCCAAGATGAAACTGAGCGCGCTGGTCGATGAGGTCAGCAGCACGGATGAGGAGGTGGTCATCACCAAGAACGGAGTCCCTGCGGCCGTGCTGGTGAGTCCAGACGAATTCGACAGTCGGCGCGAGACCATAGCGATCCGTTTCGATACGGACAGCATGCAAGAGATCCGAGAGGAGCTTAGGGCTCTCAAGGAAGGCCGGGCGTCCATCTACACGCTGGAGGAGCTGTTCTGAAGATTAGCCCGCTCAAGAGCAGTGAGCCACGGTCTCCGCATCCCGACTGAGTGGGTTATAGTGTAATGCCCTTGCGCGGGCACGGGCGCCCGCGACCAGGCCAGAACGATAACGGAGGGGTCCGGCGTTGCCGCTCACGCTGCAGCAGCTCGAACGCCATCTGTTCGCCGCGGCGGACATCCTGCGCGGCAAGATGGATGCCTCGGAGTTCAAGGAGTACATCTTCGGGATGCTGTTCCTGAAGCGGTGCTCGGATGTCTTCGAGGGACGCTACTGGCAGATCCTGGAGCGGGAGCTCAAGAGAGGCCGCGCCGGCGAGGAGGCCGAGAAGCGCGCCGACCACCCGAGCTTTTACGCCGATACCTTCTTCGTGCCGCCCGAGGCGCGCTGGGAGCATCTGCGCGACGAGCTGCACCATAACGTCGGTGACGGTCTGAACAAGGCCCTGGCGGCCCTCGAAGAGGCGAACACGAGCCTGGAGGGGGTGCTCACCCACATCGACTTCAACCGCCGCGTCGGCCAGAGCCGCATCCCGGACCAGCGGCTGCGGGACCTCATCCGCCATTTCTCGAAGTACCGGCTGCGCAATGAGGACTTCGAGTTCCCCGACCTGCTCGGCGCCGCCTACGAGTATCTGATCCGGGACTTCGCCGACTCGGCCGGCAAGAAGGGCGGCGAGTTCTATACCCCGCGCCCGGTGGTGCGCATGATGGTGCGCATCGCGAAGCCCGCCGAGGGCATGCGCATCTACGATCCCTGCTCGGGCTCCGGCGGCATGCTGGTGCTCTCCAAGGAGTACCTGGACGAGCACCGCCTGAACTCCCGCAACATCCGCCTTTTCGGACAGGAGTCGAACGGCGGCGTGTGGTCCATTTCCAAGATGAACATGCTGCTCCACGGCATCCCCGATGCCGACATCCGCAACGAGGACACCCTGGCCCGCCCCGAGCACGTCGAGGGCGGGGAGCTGATGCGCTTCGACCGGGTGATCACCAATCCGCCCTTCAGCCAGAACTACGCCCGCGAGGGCATGCTGTTCCCCGAGCGCTTCCGCTACGGTTTCTGCCCCGAGAGCGGCAAGAAGGCGGACCTGATGTTCGTCCAGCACATGCTCGCGGTGCTGCGCCCCGGCGGCATGGTGGTCACGGTCATGCCCCACGGGGTGCTGTTCCGCGGCGGGGTGGAGAAGCAAATCCGCTCCGCCTTCCTCGACGACGACCTCCTCGATGCGGTCATCGGGCTCGGGCCGAACCTGTTCTACGGCACTGGCATTCCCGCCTGCATCCTGGTGCTTCGCGCCCCGGGGGCCAAGCCTCCCGAGCGCCGGGGCAAGGTGCTCTTCATCAATGCCGACCGCGAATACCACGAGGGCCGGGCGCAGAACTACCTGTACCCCGAGCACATCCAGAAGATCGTGTCGAGCTACGAAGCCTTCGAAGACATCCCGACCTTCGCCCGCATCGTGACCCGCGAGGACCTGTCCGAGAACGACGACAACCTCAACATCCGCCGCCATGCCGACAACGCCCCGCCGCCCGAGCCCCACGACGTGCGGGCGCACCTGTTCGGAGGCATCCCGAGGGCGGAGGTGGAGGCCAAGGCCGAGCTGTACGCCGCCCACGGGCTGGACCCCGGAGCGCTGCTGCGCCCGCACGGCAATTCGGGCTCCGGAGTCGCGGAGGCGCCGGTCCGATACGCGGCGGCCATCGATGAGCGCTACGTCGAGTTCGCCGAGAACCTCGAGGAGAAAGGCGAGATCAAGCGCCGCATCGAGTCCGACCCGGGCGTGCTCGCCAAGGAGCGGGCGCTGGCCGAGGCAGTCGAACGCTGGTGGCGCGAGAGCCAATCCGGAATCGCCCGGCTCCCCGACACCCAGACGCTGATGACGCTGCGGGCCGAGCTTCTCGACACCTTCGAGGCCGCCCTGCGCCCGGTGGGACTGCTCGACCGCTTCAAGGTCTCGGGTGTCATCGCGTCCTGGTGGGGCCAGGAGCAGAACGACCTGCGCACGCTCGCTGCGCGCGGCTTCGAGGGGCTCATCGACGCCTGGATGACCAGCATTCTCACAGCCCTCGAAGAGAACGGGTCCAAGGCCGATCCCCTCGACCACAAGCTGGTCAAGCGGCTGCTGCCGGAATACCTGGACGAGATTGCCGAGCTGGAAGCCAAGAAGGCCGAGCTGGATGCGACCCTTAAAGGGGCTTCTGCGGCCGAAGACGAGGAGGAAGACGGCAGCGAGTCGGAGGACGAAATCTCCGAGGAGGAGCTGAAGGCTCTCAAGAACGAGCTGAGGGAGGTGAAGCAAAGCCTCAAGACCAAGCAACGGAACTTCGTCGGGCGAGTGAAGGAGGCCCGTGCCGAGATAGACGAAGCCGGCGCCAAAGACCTCGTGCTCGGAATCCTGCGCAGCGACCTGGACGAGATCCTCGGACGCTACGTGGCCGAGCATCGGAACCAGGTGATCGCGGCATTCGAGACTTGGTGGGACAAGTACCGGGTGCCGCTTGCGAGTATCGAGGGGGAGCGGGATGCGGCGGCGGAGAGGTTACGGAGGTTTCTTGCGGGCCTGAGGTATGCGTGACGGTCATGATTCGGGGCTTTTGACGCTGAGGGACGTAGCCGGTCCCGACCCGAACTCGTTCGTGGATAGCCCCTTCGGCTCCAACTTGCGCTCGACCGAGTACAGTGAATTCGGCGTGCGGCTGGTGCAGCTCCAGAACATCGGTGATGGCTACTGGATTAACGACAATCAGAAATATATATCCGCCGCAAAGTTCCGGGCTCTTAGGCGCCATGGCGCTCTGCCTGGCGACATCGCCATCGCCAAGATGGCAGACCCCGTAGCGAGAGCATGCCTTCTGCCGAAAGTCGCTGAGCAATTCTTGGTTGTTGCTGACTGCATGAAGCTGACACCGGACAGTAAGCGCTTCGACCCGCGCTATCTGGTCCATGCTATCAATTCTCATCACACTCGACGGGAGGCCGAACGCAAGAGTACGGGGACGACGCGTCTTCGCATCAACCTGAGTGTCCTCAAAACTGTCCACATATGGGCACCTTCCTTAGGCGAACAACGCCTCATCGCCGAGATCCTTGACACCCTGGACGAGGCCATCCGTAAGACGGAGCAGATCATCGCCAAGCTCAAGCAGATCAAGGAGGGACTGCTCCACGACCTGCTCACCCGTGGGATCGACGAGAACGGCGAGCTGCGCGATCCCGAGCAGCACCCGGAGCAGTTCAAGGACTCGCCGCTGGGGCGGATTCCTGAGGCGTGGCAAGCTCTGAAGCTCGGCGAGATCACGACCTGGTTGTCTGGCGGCACGCCCTCCAAGGCCCTGCCCGCCTTTTGGGGCGGACGTATTCCGTGGGTGAGCCCCAAGGACATAAAGGTGTTCCGTATCGGGAGCGCGCAGGACACGGTTACGGAAGCGGGTATAGCTGCGGGTTCGCGCATTGCCCCTGAAAAATCAGTTCTTTTAGTTGTGCGGGGCATGATTCTCGCGCACACCTTCCCAGTGTGCCTCACAACCAAGCCAGTTGCTTTCAATCAGGACGTGAAGGCCGTGATGCCCCGCCCTGATGTGGACAGCCGCTACCTAGGGCACTGGTTCGTCGGGAACTCCCAGCGGATGCTGGGTCTCGTAACCGACGCAACGCATGGCACGAAACGGATCGATCTCAACGACCTTAAAGGCTTCAAGCTCGCACTTCCGCCCATCGCAGAGCAGCAATGCATTGCCAACATCCTTGACGCGCATGGCGAGTGTGTTTATCGAGAGAAGCAGAATGCGGAGAAACTGCACACGCTCAAACAGGGTCTCATGGACGACCTCCTCACCGGCCGCGTCCGCGTCACCCCACTCCTCGAAAAGACCTCGGAGGCCGTCGCATGAAGATCTCGACCATCCTCGACAACATCGATATCGGCGCGATGGCGCTCCCCGAGTTCCAGCGAGGCTATGTCTGGAACCGGGATCAGGTGCGCAACCTGATGGACTCTCTCTACCGCCGGCACCCGGTGGGCAGCCTGCTCGTCTGGGTGACCGAGTCCAAGGGGGCCGAGACGCGTGGTGATGGCGCGCTTGCGCCTGGCGTGGTCAAGCTCCTCTTGGACGGCCAGCAGCGGATGACCTCTCTGTATGGGATTGTCAGGGGAAAGCCGCCGCAGTTCTTCGACGGCAACGACCAAGCCTTCACCGGCCTGCGCTTTCACGTGGAGAACCAGGAATTCGCCTTCTACCAGCCCATCAAGATGAAGGACGACCGGCTCTGGATCGATGTCTCGGAGCTGATGCAGGCAGGCACCGACGGCCTCGGCGCCTACCTTGCGCAGTTCGCCGCGGCCCCCGCCCTGACGCCGAAGGTCGGCAGCTATGCGGGCCGGCTGAGCCAGCTCCTCGGCATCCGCGAGATCGATCTCCACGTCGAGGAGGTGACCGGCGCGGACAAGAGCGTCGATGTGGTGGTGGACATCTTCAACCGGGTCAACAGCGGGGGCACGAAGCTCTCGAAGGGCGATTTCGCGCTGGCCAAGATCTGCGCGGAGTGGGCGGCGGCCCGAGACACCATGAAGGCGGCGCTCGCCAGGTGGCGGGCGGTAGACTTCCACTTCAGCCTCGACTGGCTGCTCCGCAACGTCAACACGGTCACGACCGGCGAGGCCCTGTTCGGCGCGCTTCACGACGTCCCGGCCGAAAGGTTCCAGGAAGGGCTGAAGCGCGGCGAGAAGGCCGTGGACTACCTTCTCAACGTGGTGTCCGGGCGGCTCGGCCTGGACCATGACCGGGTACTGTTCGGGCGCTATGCCTTCCCGGTCATGGCCCGCTATGTGGACCGGCGGGGCGGCAGGCTCGGAGACGCCAGGGAACAGGACCGCCTGCTGTTCTGGTATCTGCACAGCGCCCTGTGGGGCCGGTTCTCGGGCTCCACCGAGACCGTCATCAACCAGGACCTGAAGGTGCTGGAGGACTTGGAGGGCGGCATCGACCGGCTGATCCAGGAACTGCGGCTGTGGTGCGGCGATCTCACCATCCGGCCGGCCCATTTCGGCGGCTGGAGCCTGGGGGCTCGGTTCTACCCCATGCTGTATCTGCTGACGCGCGTCGGCGAGGCGCGGGACTGGGGGACGGGGTTGCCGCTGAAGAGCGGGCTGCTCGGCAAGCTCAACCGGCTCGAGGTCCACCACATCTTCCCCCGCGCCCTCCTCTACAAGCGCGGCTACGCTCGGCCCCAGGTCAACGCCGTGGCCAATTTCTGCTTCCTCACGCAAGGGACCAACCTCTCCATCCGCGACACGGCCCCCGAGGTGTACTTCGAGAAGCGAGACCGACCATCCGGGGGCGCTCGCCAGCCAGTGGATTCCCTTGGACCGGAACCTGTGGCGCGTGGAGCACTATCCCGACTTCCTGGAGGCCCGCAGGGTCCTTCTGGCGGAGGCCGCGAATGCCCTCTTGGAGGAGCTGTACCACGCGCCCGTCGAGATGCCGGCCGCCGAGGTGCCGGAGTTCGTCGCGCCAGCCCCTGGGGCGCCTGCCGCCGTCGAGCAGGTGCCGGGGGCCGTTGCCGGCGGGGTGGAAAGCGAGGAGGAAGAACGGCTGCTCTTGGACCTGCGGGACTGGGTCGTGGAGCAGGGCCTTCCCGAAGGCGAGTACGAGTACGAATTGGCCGACCCCGAGACCGGGGAGGCGATGGCGATCCTCGACCTCGCCTGGCCGAACGGCCTGCAGGAGGGTCTCAGCGAGCCCGTCGCGCTGCTGTTGGGCGAGGCGCCGGAGACCCTCGCCACCGCCAATCAGGCGGGATACCGGTACTTCACCGACATCGGCTCGTTCAAGCGCTACGTGCAGCGGGAATTGCTGACTTTGGAGAGCTGAGGAGTCGTGAACAAATCGCTCCCTCGCCCCCCGTGGGGAGCGGGCGCGAGGTGAGGCGAATGACTCTGGGCAGCACTCGTCACGTAGGGTGGGTCAACGGCTCATCGTTATACGCAAGTGACTCCATTCTCGAGGGTGTGGAAATTCGTTTCCCCTCCCTGCGGGAGGGGGACAGGGGAGGGCGATCAAGACAATGGCGCGCAGCACGGTTGCCGAGTATCTGCGAAAGAACATGACCGACGCCGAGCGTTTGCTCTGGTAACGGCTGAGGCGCAAGCAGATGAAAGGCTACAAGTTCCGACGTCAGTGCGCCATCGGCCGTTACGTCGTTGACTTTGTCTGCCTGGAAAAAGGCTTGGTGATCGAGGTCGATGGTGGCCAACACGCCGTGCAGCGCGAGGCGGATGCGGCACGCAGCGCGTGGCTGGCCACGCATGGGTACCAGGTTCTTCGCTTTTGGAATCACGAAGTGCTGCGTGAGACTGAAGCGGTGTTGGAAACCATACGGGGTCACCTTCTGTAGCCCTTTAGATCGCCCTCCCCCCACCCCCTCCCGTCGGGAGGGGCAGCGGTTCCAGTGCCACGCTCCGAATGGCGGGACGAAGTGCGTATAACGATGAGGGTCAACGGAGCGAAGCGGAGTGCAACCCAGCGCTTTGCTCATGCTTTTCGGTGGGTTACGCTAACCCACCCTACGGTAGATCCGCTCGGGCAATGCCGTGCGCTGGGAAATCGTGCTCCAGGCCCTACACTGAGGTGGGCGGTCACGACGGTGATTCGCAGCACGGTCGTCGTCAATACCAACGTCCCCCGCCTGCAGGTGCCACCGTGGTCTCGCCAAGGTAGTTCGTCGAGAAACATCTGGCCGAGTGAAACGTGAGCCCGATCGGCAGCCCCGAGTTCACGACCGTCGAGCTGCCCTTCCTCGACCAGCTCGCCCTGTTGGGCTGGAAGGTGCTGACCGGCGATCTGGACGATCCCTCGGCAACCGGCCGCGAGTCCTTCCGCGAGGTGCTGCTCGAGGACGACCTCCGCGACGCCCTTCAGCGCATCAACCTGCGCGACGGCGAGCCCTGGCTGGACGAGGGCCGCATCTCCCAGGCCGTGAGCGCCCTGGAGCGCATCGGGGCGCCGCGGCTCATGGAGGCCAACCAGGCGGCCGCCGATCTGCTGCTGAAGGGCATTGCCGTAGAGGGCCTGCCCGACTGGGACCTGGGGCGCTCCCGCACCATCCACTACATCGACTGGGAGTACCCGGCGCGCAACACCTTCACCGCCATCAACCAGTTCCGGGTGGACTGCCCCGGCGGGCTGGCCAAGGAGTTCATCGTCCCGGACATCGTGCTGTTCGTGAACGGGATTCCGCTGGTGGTCATCGAGTGCAAGAGTCCTGCGACTTCGGAGCCGATCCCCGCCGCCATCGATCAGCTTCGCCGTTACTCCAACCAGCGCAAGGGGGCCGGCGAGGTGGAGGAGAACGAGGGCAACGAGCGGCTGTTCCATACCAACCAGTTCCTGGTCGCGACGAGCTACGACGAGGCGCGCGCCGGCACCATCGGTGCAGATGCCCAGCACTATCTGGAGTGGAAGGACACGGCGTCGGTGCCGCTGGCCGGCGTGCAGCGGGAGCTGGGCAAGGACGCGCTCTCCAGCCAGAACAAGCTCATCGCCGGGATGCTGCGAAAGGAGCACCTGCTGGACATCGTCCGCCACTTCACCCTCTATCAACAGGTGTCCGGGCGTACCGTGAAGATCGTCTGCCGCTACCAGCAGTTTCGGGCGGTGCATGCCGCCGTCCACCGGCTGCTCCACGGCAAGACCCGACGCCAGGACGGCGAGCACGACCGCAGGGGCGGCATCGTCTGGCACACCCAGGGCTCCGGGAAGAGCCTGAGCATGGTGTTCCTGGTGCGCAAGATGCGCTCGCTGCCCGAGCTCCGCCGCTTCAAGGTGGTGCTCGTCACCGACCGCAAGGACCTCCAGCGCCAGCTCTCCGACACCGCCGCGCTGACCGGCGAGACGGTGCAGGTGGGCAGCACCGTCCCCGAGGTGAAGGACCTGCTCGCCCAGCCGGGGCCGGGGCTGGTGTTCGCCATGATCCAGAAATACCGGGAGCGCGACCTGGAGGGCGAGGCGCCCGCCGGGTGGGACAGAAGGGCTGCGAACGCGCCCGACTTCGAAAAGCTGCCGCGCGCCGCGGAGCCGCCGGTCCCGTACTACGGCCCCGACCAAGTGTTCCCGGTGCTGAACGAGGACGAGGCCATCCTGGTGCTGGTGGACGAGGCGCACCGCTCCCACGCCAGCTCGCTCCATGCCAATCTGCTTGCGGCGCTGCCGAACTGTGCGCGCATCGGCTTCACCGGAACCCCCATCATCATGGGGGCCAGGAAGCGCACTCACGACATCTTCGGCGAATTCATCGACCGCTACACCATCAAGGAGTCCGAGGAAGACGGCTCGACCGTCCCCATCCTCTACGAGGGCCGCACCGCCGAGGGCGCGGTGGCCGACGGCCGCGACCTCGACCAGCTCTTCGAGGACATGTTCCGCGACAAGACGGACGAAGAATTGGAGGCCATCAAGCGCAGGTACGCCACCCGAGGCGAGGTGCTGGAGGCGCCCGCGCTCATCCAGGCCAAGGCCGAGGACATCATCCGTCACTATGTGGAGCACATCCTCCCCAACGGCCTCAAGGCGCAGGTGGTCGCCTGCAGCCGGCTCGCCGCCATCCGCTACTACCACGCCCTCCTCGATGCCCGCGACGAGCTGGTGGCCCGGGCCCTCGCCCTGGACGAGCGGACCCGCGACCTCGACGACGAGGCGCTCCTCGAACGGCCCCGCAAGGTCCGGGCTGCCGCCCGCGCCTGGCGCAACCTCGCCCTCCTCCAACGGCTGGCGTTCGCCCCGGTGATCTCCGGGAGCAACAACGATGACCCGGCCTGGAAGGAATGGACCGACGCGGGAAGGATCGCGAGCCGCATCGAGCGCTTCAAGAAGCCGCTGGTCCACGAGGACCCCGAGCGCACCGACCCGCTCGCCTTCCTCGTCGTCAAGTCGATGCTGCTCACCGGTTTCGACGCGCCCGTCGAGGGGGTGATGTAACCTGGACCGCCCGATCCGGGGGCCGAGCTTCTCCAGGCCATCGCCCGCGTCAACCGCGCCAGCCACGGCAAGCAGGCGGGGATCGTGGTCGACTATTACGGCGTGGCCCGCCACCTGAGCGAGGCCCTGGCGGCTTACAGCGAGGAGGATATCGAGCGGGCGCTCAAGAGCCTGAAGGACGAGATCCCCAAGCTGCGGGACCGGCACCAGCGGGCGGTGGACCTGTTTCGCTCCCGCGGCATCGAGGAGATCAGCGATACCGAAGCCTGCGTCGACCTGCTGAAAGACGAGCGCCTGCGGGCGGAGTTCGCGGTCAAGCTGAAGCAGTTCCTGAACACCCTGGACGTAGTGCTGCCGCGGCCGGAGGGGCTGCCCTTCAACCGCGACGCCAGGACGCTCGCCTTCATCTACGCCCGCGCGCGCAACCGCTACAAGGAGGGCCTGCCCTACCTCGGCAAATCCGTCGGCGCCAAGGTGCGCAAGCTCATCGACGACCACGTCGTGTCGCTCGGCATCGACCCCAAGATCCCGCCCATCTCCCTCACCGACGCCGAGTTCGACCGCCACGTCGGGGGCCAGGTCTCGTCGAGGGCCAAGGCGTCCGAGATGGAGCACGCCATCCGCTATCACATCCGCAAACACCTGGACGAGGACCCCGTCCACTACCAGAAGCTGAGCGACCGTCTGCGGGAGATCCTGGAGGAGTTCGGGGAGCGCTGGGAGGATTTGGTCCGGGCACTGGAAGGGCTCGCCGCCGAGGCGCGAGCAGGACGCCGCGAGGACGAGAGCGGACTCGACCCCCGTATCCAGGCCCCGTTCTTCGACGTGCTCCGGGAGGAGGCGGAGAAGGACCGCCCCGTGGCCGACATCGAGGGGCTCGCGGCTCTCACCGTGCAGCTCGTGGACCACATCCGGCGGGAAGTTCGCATCGTGGGCTTCTGGAAGAACCCCAATGCGCAGGAGATACTGCGCGGACAGGTGTTCCAGTTCCTCGACGACCACGAGCTGGTGGTCTTCGACCGGCTCGACGCGGTGGCCGACCGCATCATGGAGCTGGCCAGGGCCAACCACGAGCGGCTCGCGAAGCCATGAACGCGCTGCTCGTCGACGACCTGGCCTTCGAGGTGCGGCGCAGCGAGCGGCGCAAGACGGTGGGCATCACCGTGGACCGCGACGGGCAGCTCGTCCTGCATGCCCCCGATGCGTGTCCCAGGGAGACGCTCGAAAGCTTCGTGCGCCAGAAGCGCTTCTGGATCTACCGAAAGCTCGCCGAGAAAGAAGCGCTGCAGCGTCCCGTGCCGCGGAAGGAATACGTCAGCGGCGAGGGCTTCCCCTACCTCGGGCGGAGCTACCGGCTGCTGCTCGTTCCCGAGCAGGAGGTGCCCGTCAAGCTGGAGCAAGGGCGGTTCCGGATGCGTAGAGCAGCCGCCGGAGACGGCCGGGCCCATCTGGTCCGCTGGTACGCTGCCCACGCCCAGCCCTGGCTCCGCCGCAGAGTGCAGCAGTGGCAGCGCCGGGTAGGCGTGGAGCCCGCCGGGGTGCAGATCCAGGACCTCGGCTACCGCTGGGGCTCCTGCGGCAAGGGCGGCAAGCTTTACTTCCACTGGAAAAGCATCCTGCTGCCGCCCTCCATCGCGGAGTACATCGTGGTGCACGAGCTGGTGCACCTGCACCAGCCGCACCATACTCCCGAGTTCTGGCGCAGGGTGGAGCGGGCGATGGCGGATTTCGACGCGCGGCGGGCTTGGCTGACCGAGCACGGCGGTGGCTTTGGGCTGTAGTCGGCGCGTGATGGCCCTGCTGTCCGCGGGGTATCGATATCGGCGTTCTCGCAGGACTGGGGTTCCGAGAGCCGAGTGCTGGAGATGCCCACGAGGACCGGATCTGATGCGAGAGCCCGGTGCTGGAGCAGGCGGAAGCGTTGTCGCAGGGATGGGTGGTGGCGTCGACTGGATGGAGAAGGCCAACGCGGCCTAGACGCGGTGCACCTCGCCAGCACGCTGGTCGTGCTCCGCGCCGCGGCTATTGCAATGCGGCTCCTCCATGCGCCACCGCTTTCTGACAGGGCCGTCGGTCTACACGGCATGCAGGGCTGGGCGCAGTATGCGCACGACGAAGATGAAAGGAGATCGAAGTCAAGGTGAAGCCTTCTGCTGCGACGATCACGTCGCTATTTCGGTTCTTCCCGGAATCGTGTGGGTCGCCATGCTTATGCCGCAGCGGCATCTGCCCGAGCTTTGACACCAGAGGATGTGTTGAGCGGCGAGGCGGGCAGGTGGGCGAGATTGCCGGCGATGAGGTAGGCGATGGTGATGAGCGAGTGCGTGGTGCGGTAGCCCCGGGCGCGAGCCTTAGCGGCCTGGATGAGGGAGTTGATGCCCTCGGCGCGGCCGTTGGTGATGCCTGAGTGGAACGCAGCGAGCACGCCGTCCCAGTGCTCTTTCAGGGTGGTGGCGAGGCGTTTCATGGGCTGCAGGCGGCTACGCCGTGCCCAGCTATACCAGCGCCCGAGGGCGCTCTCGGCCTGCTCGAGGGTGCTGGCCGTGGCGTAGATATCGCGCAGCGCCTCCTTGAGGCGCCAGGCACGGGCGGTCTTGAGGCGGGCGCGGGAGAGCCAGTGGAAGTCGGTGAGCTGCTCCCAGGTCCAGTCGTGGGCGTCTTTGAGCCAGGTCCAGCGGGTGCCCCTGAGGGCGGGCTCGGTCTTGATCTCCTGGCGGCGCACCGCGTCGACCGCCTCGTTGGCGAGCTTGATGACATGGAAGGCATCGAAGCTCACCGTAGCCTGAGGCAGATGCTTGGCCACCCCGGCGCGGTAGGCGGCGGACATGTCGATGCACACCTGCTCGATGGCCCGCGGGTCGCCGCCATGGGTACGAAGGTCGGCGGCGAAGGCCGCCACGGTGCTCTGGTCGGGGCCCTCGCAGGCGAACAGCAGGCGTCTGCCCGTAAGGTCATGGAACAGGCTGATGTAGTGCTGTCCACGCCGGGCAGCGGTCTCGTCCAGACCGATGGCGCGCACCTGGGAGTGGTCATCCTGATCGCGGGCCCTGCCCACGTAGTGATCGAGCACCCCCCACAGGCGCTCATCGCCCACACCCAGGTGCCGAGCCACGGTCGCCACCGGCAGGGCCTGGCACAGCGTGACCACCAGCGCCTCCATCAGCGCCGTGAAGCCACTGTGGGCGCGCGCCCACGGCGGTTCGACCTGGGTCGTCTTGCCGCAGGCCTCGCAGCGCACTCGCGGCAGATGCGCGTGCAGGTACGCCCGTGACTTAAAGAAGCTCAGGTGCTGCCAACTGCGCTCCCGGGTGTCGTGCACCGGCTGGCCTTGCACTCCGCAGGCCGGGCAGGCAAAGCGGCTGCCCTTGGCAAACGCCACCTCGAGATTGATGCGCCCAGCCTCGGGGTCGAACCGCACGTCGGTGACCTCCCAAGGCGCTGTCAGGCCCAGTGCCGTGGTAAACAGATGCGTGGGCTGCACGGTGCTCCCCCCTTGGATGACGGCCTGTGGGTTTGTGGACGAGTCCTGCGGAGCGGCCCGCGTCCCAAGGACCGTGTGGACAACCTCCCGGTTGCCCACACTCGCGGGCCTCTCGCCCACCACCCCACAAGCCCAACCACAAGATGTTGTGATAAGCGACTAGTCAGGGCAGATGCTACTTCACCACCGCGACCCACACAATTTCCGAAAGAGCCGGTTTTGCGCCCACGGTTCGTAGTCGGGCGTCTGCGCCCGAGAATTTCGACGAGCCCTTGAAGGACCCCGGAGCGACACTCACAGCTGCAATCGAGCTGCTATGGAACTGGAAAGCGTCGACGTAAGACCGGTGACCGAAACGTCGCCCATGGGGGTACCGCGCCGGTCGGGACACCCAGTGATGCGAACCTGGGGTGACGAGTAGCTTAGCGCACGAGATCATCCCAAACGGGCCTGTTCTGAACCGCCAACCTTCAGCCCGAAGATTGCCGCATGAAGACTCAATCAGCGCCGCTTGTCCTGGCCGATGGCCAAGCGCCCTCGCTAGCCCATACCTGAGACGGCTGCCTCAGTTGGGCGCCCGCCCCCGCCCCGCCCCGCCCCGCCCCGCGACGGGGCGGGCGGTGGCCGTGTCAATTGCTCGGCGCAGGCTCCGACGTTGAGGGTTTGGCCGGTGCCTCAGACGGGGCCGCTGGCGCGGGAGCCGCCGGTGCGGCGGCAGGAGGCATCCCGCCAGCCTGAGCGCATGGCCCACGCCCGGGGCCGCCCCAACCGCGACCGTAACCGCCTCCAGCATAGGGCCCGTAACCCGGCATGCCGCGACCGTAGCCGGGGCCCATCCCGCCGTAGCCGGGGCCCATCCCGCCGTAGCCGGGGCCCATCCCGCCGTAACCGGGCCCCATTCCGCGGGGGCCCGGCCCCATGCCGGGATACCCGTAACCACCCCTGCCATAGCCCGGATAGCCGTATCCCGGGTAGCCATACCCCCCGGCCTGCGCCCCACCCATGGGGCCAGGTCCCGGCGGCGGGGTCTTAGCCTGTGCCTCGGCCGGCGCCTGTCCCGGCGTCGTACCCTGGGTCTGGGCACTTTGCTCGGGCTGCGTCCCGGGGCTCGCGGGGGTCGTGACATCAGCCACAGCCGGGCTCATCGCCCCACACGTCAGGGTCGCGCCCAGCGTCAGGCCCGACAAGGTATAGAACAGCTTCTGCTTCGACATCGCTCTTCTCCTTTACAGTGATGCTACTTGGTGACAAGTCTGTCAAATCTCTTGAACCAGCCCCATCTCTCACCGCTCGGGACTCCCCTCCCTGCCGCCAAACTCGCAGCGGAAGGCCTCACCCCTTCCCGATCGCCAGCGATGCTGGACCGGAACCCTCCCACCTTACCGGGCGCCGCGCGAACGTCGCACTGGCTGTCCACAGCGAGGAGGCGGCCGACCTGATTGGCCATGCGCCCGCGGAGCGCGACCCTATGCTGCCATTCCGCCGCGCACGCTGCTGGACCCGAGAGCGCTTCCCGGGCTGTCACCCCGCCGACCAACGCAGCTACACGTCGGGTATGGGTGCAGGCGACGGTTCAGGCCCGTGGCAACGACCATAGCGCAGGTTTCCGGCACGGGGGCGGAAAGCGGTTGCACTATACCACCATCACCACAGTCTTGAGTACCGCGATGCGCGGCAGGCTCGTCCCCCAGATGCATCGCCAGGGTTAAAGCGTCCTCTGGCGCCGAGCCAGATGGGAGTGCTGCAGTGGGGCACCAAGAGATCTGAGGAGATGATTGGCTGTACTCACCAGCGGGCCCCAGGCGGTGCGACGTCCTGGGACAGTCTTGTTCACAAGCTCTCAGGGACGGCCCCTGCTCCTGAGCATGAGCGCGACCAAGGCACCCCCGAGAACGCCCCCGACTGTGCCTCCGATAATGCCGTGGAGAGCCCCGCGCACCACGGTTTCAAATGCGTCTGCAGGGCCTGTGTCTGCCGCAGTGAGCACTGACCGGCCGACGCTCCACATGCTAACGGAAGTAGTCCCCCCGATGATGGCCCCGACGGTAGCGCCCACCGCCGCCACCCCGAGCACGCCCACCAAATGCCGCACCACGGACTCCACGGTAAACAGATAGAGGCTGCCCGCCACCAGAACCACCAACGCCGCGATCAGGCCCAAATCGATGGGCCCCGCCCATATCGCCAGTCCAAGACCGATCGTACCACCCGCCAAGCCCGCTGCGGCACCGGTCAGACAGCGCGCGACTGCTCCGAGGATCGGCACCTCCATCACCCCATACAGCGCCCCCATACTCGCTCCGACGGTCGCCCCCAGCAGCCCCACTGCGTGCCAGCCACCGGCCGCACCGAGCACCGCGCTGTATAGTATGCCCGTTACCGAGCCGAGGATGGCGGCAACGAGCGCGACATGCGTCGCCCCGTAAACGGCGCCGAGCAGCGCTCCGGCGGTCATCCCCGCGATGGGCGCGACCATCAAGCAATCGGAGATCCCCACAATCCCCCCGAAGATCCCGCCGAATATGGCGCCACCCATCGCCCAGGCGATGGTCCCCATGACTAGGTCTTGGGCCGCCGCAGCCTTCACCCGATAACCTCCCTGAGGTAAGCCCCCGGCTTTGCCGGGGGACTCACCGAGGTTTGACCTATACGACGGTCGTCGTGAATCTCCAATCTCCGCCAAGAGAAGGGGATTCACGATGAAAGAGCACCAGAGTCCGAGCCACACGAAGTGCGACTGTAAGTATCATGTGGTATTCATCGCGAAGCGCAGGAAGAAGCAGATCTTCGGGGCGCTGCGCCGCCACCTGGACAGATCTTCCAGGAGTTGGCGGGCCACAAGGTGTCCACAGTCGGCTTGGATGAGGCGATGGTGAGGGCCTACATCCGGAACCAAGACCAACAGGACGAGCGATACGAGATCAGCTAACGCTGGGGACATAGGTCCAGCCGCCTTGGGCGGCTCCCGGTGTTATGGCGCCTTTGAGGCGCTCACCCAATAAGCCCCCGGCTTGCCGGGGGTGAGTTAACTCCGCCTTGTGGTGCCCTCGAGGATTGGGGTGTGCACCCATCCATTGCACAGTTCAATCACTTTAACACGCACCAACCGGGTGCACACCGCCATTGGGCCGTGAGCCGACCTGCGGTGTCAGGCTGCCTGTGTTCTCCCTTTCCCGTGCAGAGGGCCGATTCGCCCAGTTGGCAGCATGCCAAGTCCGATCCCAGAATGTGGCGGCTGCTTCACGCCGGACCCAGCGGCCCGCAGGGAGCCTCGGCGCTTCACCCCCGACCGTGCCCGAGTCGCGGGGTTGCGGACAGTTTCTTCTTGCGAACTGTCCGCATGGCCGCCGGTGAAATGCCCCGAATAATCCGTTAACATAAGCCTACTTCTTGGAATAACCACCGGTCGCTTCCCGGCATCACCCAGCGGCAGGGGCGATTCGCGGTGGCAACACCCGGCCGGGAGCGGCAGAGAGGGGAGAACCGCTGTGGCTGACAAGCTGCTGATAGTGATGGTGAACACTGACCCCAGTGACGGTCCGGAGCTGGGTGCGCCGTTCTTTCAGGCGGCCGTCGCGGCTGCCATGGAGTACGACGTTGAGGTCATCCTCACCGGGCGTTCCGGGGAGCTGGCCGTGAAGGGCGTGGCCGAGAAGCTCCACGTTCAGAAAGGCAGCTCCAAGAGCGTCTACGATTTCATCAAGGATGCCCACGAGGCCGGGGTCCGTTTCAAGATCTGCACCCCCACCCTGGAGCTGTGGGGTAAGGACCTGATCCCCGAGATCGAGGAGACGGTGGGCGGCGCCTACGTCATCGGTCGGGCCATGGACGACGAGACCGTCACCTTCACGTACTAAAGCTCCAAGATCCCCACCCCAGCTTCGGATCGAGACGGCCCTCGTCCATGCCTTGGGAAGTCGAGCCGGCGCTGCGTGCGCAACGCGTGTACGCCGCAGCCGATCTGCTGTACTCCCGAGAGCAGGTCGAGAACGCCCTCGACCATATGGCGCGAGACATCGCCGCGGCACTGGCCGACGCGAGCCCCCTGGTGCTGTGCGTGATGACCGGCGGGCTGGTGCCCACCCAAAAGCTCATCGAGCGCTTCGACTTTCTCTTGGAGCTGGATTACGTCCACGCAACCCGGTACGGCGGCCGCACTCGCGGCGGCGGACTGCGCTGGATAGCCCGCCCCATCACGCCGCTGGTCGGTCGGGTGGTATTGGTGGTCGACGATATCCTGGACGAAGGCTTCACCCTCGCCGCCATTCTCGACGACTGTCGCGCCCGCGGGGCACGCGAGGTATACAGCGCGGTATTGGTGGAGAAGGAACGACAGCGCAGCCTGGCTATCCGCACAGACTTCACCGGCCTTCACGTGGAAAATCGCTACGTATTCGGTTACGGCATGGATTACCGTGGCTACCTGCGGAATACCAAAGGGATCTACGCGGTGAAGGACGATGCCTGAGCTGGCCATCATCGGCGGCACCGGCCTCACCATGCTGAGCAGCCTCCAGATCACATGCCGCAGGGTGGTCCGCACCCCGTACGGCGAGCCCTCGGGCCCCCTCACCTATGGTAGCTTCTGTGACCACGAGGTGCTGTTCCTTGCGAGACACGGTCACGGGCACACCATTCCGCCGCATCAGGTGAACTACCGCGCCAACCTTTGGGCACTGAAGGACGCCGGGGCCCCCAAGATCGTCGCGGTCGGTGCGGTGGGGGGCATCCGGGCGGACATGCACCCCGGCGAGCTGGCAGTCCCGGATCAGATCATCGACTACACCTGGGGTCGGGAGCACACCTATTTCGGCGAGGGTCCGGACCACGTCACCCACGTGGACTTCACCCGGCCATACTGCCAGGAGCTACGCCTCCTGCTGCTACAGGCCGGCCAGCAGGCCGGACTCGCCCTGCGCCCCGATGGGACCTACGGGGCGACCCAGGGTCCGCGCTTGGAGACCGCCGCGGAGATCGACCGCATGGAACAAGATGGCTGCGCCATGGTAGGGATGACCGGGATGCCCGAGGCGGCGCTCGCGCGTGAGCTGAATTCCTGTTACGCCCACTGCGCGGTCGTGGCCAACTGGGCCGCCGGCCGCCAGCAAGCCATCATCGATATGCGGGAAATCGACCGCAACCTGAAGACGGGTATGGAACGGCTCAGACTGCTGCTGGAGCACGTGGTGCGGGTTCTCTGAGACTGTGCAATCGCCGGTGCGCACGCTCCTTGCACACCGCCCGGGTCCCGCACTGAGAGAACTCGACTGGGTAAGTGTCGGCCGGGAGCCTCCAACACTCTGGGGGCGCCTGCTCTCCGCGTTTGCGCCCCCCGGCTATGCTACAATGTCGCCCCGCGGTGTGGCTGCAGACTAGCCGTGACTGCGGCTGGGTGAGGCCAGCACGGCCCAACCGATGCGCCATGGCGATCGATATCCCCGAGCCCCAGGTATCGACCTGGACTGCGATTTTTGGCCCCGTCGTCGAGCGTGTGATCGAGGCATCTAGCAACATCGCTTGCGCTCTGCGGAGCACCTTCCGACCCCTGAGCAGCTTGGAGCGGCTTTGGATGAGTTGTTGCCCGCGATGAGCACAGCGGAGGCAGCGGGAAATCCCGCAGTCGTGAACCCCCTGGGAGACCGAGGTATCGAGCTGCTCATTGACCTCGCCCAATGGGCAGCCAGGCTTGGCCTCGTGGGTGCCGGCGGTGAGCTTCAACGACTGGCCGTGCCGGTGGCCCTCTGGGTCGGCAGACTCACCGGGGAGCTGCGTCTCTTGGAGCCGCTGGTCAACGCGGTGGCATCAATGGCCAACGCCCTTCACGACCCGAGAGATCTGGAGGCGCTGAGTCGCCTGATCGACGAGATCATGCAGGCGGTGGCACAAGACATCAGAGCGGACGCAGACAAGACCAATCCGGCGCGGCCGTGGCGTGTGCTGAACCGGAATGCCGGGATCGTGGCAACCCGCTGCGGCAACCTCCAGGCTATGGAACGCGCCTTCGACACGCTCTGCGCTAACTTGCCCGAGGATGCGCCCAGGTTCTTCGCAGAAGGCATGGGGCAGATGGATGCCCTGGATTATCCGGCAGACGTCCGCGCGGTGGTCGAGCGCCATTACCGGCGCTGGTCTACGCGCAAGCTCCATTGACTCGAGACCTCATATGAAACTGTTCTTCGACCTGTTTCCCGTAGCCGTATTTTTCCTCGTCTTCAAACTGTATGGGATCTTCGCAGCGACTGCGGTCGCGATTGCGGCATCCTTCGCTCAGGTGGGTCTCCACTGGCTGAGACACAGGCGTTTCGAAACGCTCCATCTGGTAACGCTCGCCCTGATCGCGGTACTGGGAGGCGCCACGCTGGTGTTTCACGACGACACGTTCATCAAGTGGAAGCCCAGTGTAGTGAACTGGGTGTTCGCCGGGCTGTTCCTGGGCAGCCGTCTATGGAGCGGCAAGACTCTCGTCGAACGACTGATGGGTCAGGCCGTCAAGCTTCCCGCGGAAGTCTGGGAGCGGCTCAATATCGGCTGGGCGGCATTCTTTATCGCCGTCGGATTGGCCAACCTGTACGTGGCCTATCACTTCGACACCGACACCTGGGTAAACTTCAAGCTGTTCGGAATCATGGGCCTGACGCTCGTATTCGCGGTCGCCCAAGCCTTTTATCTGGCCCGCTATATCAGTGCGGACCAAGGGTCCGGGGAGGAAACCTAGGTGCTGTATGCCATCATGGGCCAGGACGGGCCGGACAGTCTGGAACGCCGCGCCTCTGTCAGGGCGGCTCATCTGACGCGACTCGAAGTGTTGCAGGCAGAGGGCCGCCTGGTGCTTGCAGGACCCCTTCCGGCCATCGACACCGAGGATCCGGGTCCAGCAGGCTTCAGCGGCAGCTTGGTGGTAGCGGAGTTCGACTCATTGGAAGACGCCGAGACGTGGACACGCGCGGACCCGTACGTCGAGGCTGGTGTCTACGCTAATGTGGTGGTCAGGCCCTTCAAGCGGGTGCTTCCCTGATGACCGACCGTAAGGCGATGATCGGCCAACGCCTGCGGGAGACGCTGGCCCCTCTGCAGCTCGAGATCACGGACCAGAGCCACCGCCACGCCGGCCACGCCGGAGCAAGGGGCGGCGGTGGTCATTTCGACCTGACTATCGTATCGTCGCGTTTTACCGGAAAGACGTTGCTGCAGCGCCACCGCATGATTTACGCTGCGCTGGGCGAAGCGATGCAGGGGGAGATTCATGCCCTCAGCATCAGGGCATTGGCGCCTGAGGAAACCACAGAGGAGTGAGGCGATTGAACATGCATGACGTACGTAGACCGATGCTCGGCAGCGGCTTCGCCGCAGTACTGTTGCTGGGCTGCCTGCAGGCGCCGCAAAGTGCCGCGGCCCAACGGCAGGCCACGGGGAAGGGGGCTGGAGCCGGGGACGTGGTCGCCGTAGTCAATGGCAAGCCGATTACTCAGGAGTTGCTGGACATCTACGCCGGCCTCCAGAAGAGTGCTCGGCCCGGCACTGGTCCGGATCGGCAGGCACTGGTCGAACATCTGGTGGATCTGGAGGTGCTGGCCCAGGACGCCGTGAGGCAGGGCCTTGAGAAGGACCCGTTGGTCAAGGCGCAGATGGAGTTCCAGAGACTCAACATATTGGCCAGCGCGGCCCTGCGGAAGCAGCTCAATGCCCACACCTTCACCGACAGTGAACTCAAGGCGGAGTACGCACGACTGGTCGCCGCGGCGCCCAAGAAGGAATACCGTGCTCGACACATCCTCACCAAGACCCAAGCCGAGGCAGAGGCCAGCATAGCCCAGCTCAATAAGGGTACGGACTTCGCGAAGCTCGCCGAGCAGAAATCCACCGATGCGTCCGGCAAGAAAGGCGGCGAGTTGGGGTGGTTCACGACAAACCAGATGGCAGAGCCGTTTGCGAAGGCCGTAGAAGGTCTCTCCAAGGGCAGCTACACGAAGACGCCGGTGGAAACTCCGTTCGGCTGGCACGTGATCCAGCTGGAAGACGTTCCGGGACGTCAAGTTGCCTTCATTTGACGCCGTACGCCATAACGTCGAGCAAGAACTGCAAGCGAAGCTGGCCAATGAGTACGTGGCGAAGATCAAGGCAAAGGCGAAGATAGAGATGCGTTAGTTAGCCCGGAACAATGCAGCAGACGGTCAAACGTCTGCGTGGGCGCGCTCAGAGCACGGCGCAGGATCTCTGCACGGGGGCCTGGTCCGTTTGATGCTCACGGAACCGGGTCGGCAGTGTGCCGACCCGTCGCCCTTCGGGGGTTTGTCCGCTCGCATGACCAAGGGTCGTATGACGCTTTTGTCCTGATGACGAGAGGCTGGAGGTCCAATTCCACGTTCGGAGGGCGACGTTTCGCTTGATTCGCGCCCGGCATCCTCTGCGTGACTGAGCTGGCGCCGTTCTGCAGGGTGAGGCACCGACGCACGAAGAGCCTGTTCGGCATGCGCGGCATGGTGGGCATGCGGTCGCGGGCCCCGCGGGCGCCAACGCGCGGGGCCCGCGCGCTCGGGGTACCTCCAATGCCTTGAACGGCTCGGACCGTTTCGTACTTTCCCGGGACGTGCGCCGCGTATGTCCTGAAACCGCGGGACACGGCTACAGAATGCCGAGCCAGTGGCTAGACCGGAAACCATGGTCCAAGCGTTACCGATCACCGACGGTACATCCTGATGCTGCGTACGCTGTTCCGCCCGAGGTGGCGTCACCCTGATCCTCAAGTACGACGATCCGCGGTTGCAACGCTGGACCCTTCTGACGGGCCGTCGGCGGAGATTCTGGCCGACCTTGCGCGATCGGACCAGAACACTGATGTTCGGTGCGAAGCCGTCAACCGCTTGCAGGACCTCGCCGTGCTCGCGGAACTCGCCTTCGACGAAGCAGATAGCACTGTCCGAGAGGCGGCTAGGCGACGGTACTGCGATTGCCTGGCGGGCGTCGGGGAGCGGCCCGCACCCCTCGATCAGCGTCTGGCCGCCGTGACCGGCTGCACGCACCCTGACGTTCTCGCCCAAATCGCCAGCCACGGCCGCGAGGCGGAGGTGCGGATCGCCGCCTTGACCCGCATCGAGGACGAATCCCTATGCGCCGAGATCGCGATCCGAGACCCGGTTGCACAGGTCCGACGGGCGGCGCTGGACAAAGTCACCGCCCGCGCCACGCTCGATCGGGTGGCGAAGGAGACGCGCCAACGGGACAAAGGTATCAGCCGCTTGGCCCGGGAGCGGTCGGCAGTACTGGACGCTGAGGCGCGAGTCGCCGCGAAGCTGCGCGCGGAATGCGAGAGCATCTGCCATGAGATGGAGATCTTGCTGCCGATTCAGGACCCCACTCGGCTCAAGGACGGCCTGGCCAAGCTGGAGATGCGCTGGCGAAGGCTGGCGAGCAGTCCCCCGCAAGATCTGGCCACGCGATACGGGCAGGCACACGGCAGCGCGCTGCAGTCTTTGGAGAATCTACGCATTGCTGCGGCCTCGGAACAAGCCTCCGAAGATGGTGCAACACAGGAACTGCGCAGCCAGAAGATCAACCTCTGTGAGAACGTCGAGAACCTACTGCACGAGCTCGAGCGGTGCGAGGCCTTGGAGCCCGAGACCGAGAGGCGAGTAATCGCGGCCTTGGATGTCACGCAGAGAGGCTGGGGCGAGATTCAGCCGCTCCCTGGGCCGGAGGAGAAGCAGTTCCAGGCGCACTTCACGCAAGCGGGTGACGCCGTCCGCGCCAGGTTGGCAACGCTGCTAAGGGAACGGGGGCTGCGGAACGCCGTGGCGGATCTGTTCGCAAAGGCGCAGGCTCTGCTAATCCGTTCCGGCCACATTGACGAACCTACCGTCCAGGATCTGGCCCGTCAGCGCGCCGCGCTGGAACCGCTGTCCCCCGATGCCGGCGACCTAGGCCGGCGTTTCCAGGACCTCCTGGACCAACTGTCTGCTCGGCTCCGCCAGGAACGGGAGGATCGGGCGCAGGCTTTGGCAAGCCTGGAAGACCGCGTAAAGCGACTGGAACAGGCAGTGGAGGCCGGAGAGCTGGCCGCGGCCGAGACGTTGGTGGCCGAGCTGGAGGCGGCTCCACAGGGTGGAAGGATGCTGCCGAGTCATCGTGTCAAGGCGTTGCACGAACGCCTGCGAAAGGCCAGGGAGCGGGCCCGCGATCTCGCAGCCTGGCGGGGATGGGCCGGCACCCTGGAACGAGAGAGGCTTTGCGACGAGGTCGAGGGGCTGATCGGGAGAAGCGCCGATGCACCGGAGATCGCCGCCCGAATTAAAGAGCTACGGGGCACGTGGAACCACCTGGGACCGCTGCAGTCGGCACGTGATCACACCCTGTCGAGGCGTTTCAACCGTGCGTGCGAGCAAGCGTATGTCCCCTGCCGTGCTTACTTCCGGGCTCAGGCCGAAGAGCGCGCCGCCAATCTGGCCGCACGGCAAGAGCTGTGCACCGGTCTGGAGCAGTTACTCACTACGACCGATTGGGAAGCCCAGGTCGACTGGGCCGCCACCGAGCGCCTTGCCCGAGACGCCCGGACGCGGTGGACAGCCATCGGGCCGGTGGACCGCAAGGAGGTGCGCACCGTCCAGGAGCGCTTCGAGGCTGCCATGGCTATGCTGGCAAAGCATCTGCGGGCCGAGAGGGAACGCAACTTCGACGCCAAGCTCGAGATCGTTCGGATGGCCGAAGGCCTTGCGGAGCAAGGTAACGTGCGCGAGGCCACGAGACAGATTCCGGCGCTGCGCCAACGCTGGCAGCAAGTGGGACCGACCTCCGCGCCCAAAGAGCGGGCGCTGCGGCGTCGCTTCGAGGCAGCTTGCGGAGCGGTCGCCGAGCGCAGGCGCCAGCAAGTGGAAACACTGCGCCGCGAACGGGCCGTCAACGAGGAGCGCAAGGAAGCGCTCTGCCAGCGCCTAGAGGCCATGGCCGCGTTGGACGGCCCGGAGCTGGAATCTGCGGCGAGGTCTGTCGCGCGCCTCAGGGAGGAATGGCAAGCCGTCGGGTCGGTGCCGAGAGAGGTGGCGGAGGGTCTGGAGAGGCGCTTCCGTGAGGGGTTGACCCAAGTACAGGAGCGCTGCCGGGCACGGCACTGGCAGGTGCGTGAAGAACGGCTCCAAAACCTTGCACGCAAGGCCGAGCTCTGCGCTGGCCTGGAGGAGCTTTGGGTGGACGCACCACGTGACCTGTCAGCCGAACGCGTAGAAGCGGCGCACCAGGAGTGGGCGGCGCTCCCCGCCCTCGATCCCGATCTCGAACGCGCCATCGGCGACCGGTTCGCCAGGGCCTGCGCCCTGGCGCTCGATGCGCAGGCCGGCGGCGCAGTGGAGCTGGAGCAGGAACGACGCACCGACCTCGCAGCCAAGGAAACCCTGTGCGTCCGCATGGAGATCCTGGCGGGCGTCGAGTCTCCGCCCGGAGCTGTGGAGGCCCGCCTTCGTTACCAGCTGGAACGTCTCGCCCAGGAGATGGGACGCGGGGGCACTCAGAGCGCGAGTCTGGATGCGTTGGAAGAAGTCTGGCAGCTGGAACGCGCGTGGTATCTTGCGGGCCCCCTGCCATTGGGGACGGAGGCCGGTCTGGAACAGCGCTTTCAGTATGCTCGCCGCGTCTTCTACGAAGGGGCCGGAATCACCGCAATCGCCCCCGCTCTCGCCTGAAGTGCCAGGCTCGGACCGAGAGCTTGCGAATAAATCTGCTGCACGTCCCGACAGCGGCGTTGCGCGTTGCCTATAGCGTACCTCCCTGTACGCCAACCCCTGTGGGGCGTCCTACGGACGTGCCGAATGACTGTCCTGCCGTTCGGTCGTTCCTCGCCCATCTGCTTGATCCTAAAAACGGCAGTTGGAATGTATGTATCTGATTTATCAAGAACTGTTCCAACTGCTCCGCATTTAGCGTCTTCGCGCCGGAAGCCGCGCCACATAAGGCTTTCAGCTCAATTTCGAAGGGCAACTGCGTTTTTTAGGTTGATATGTCGTGTCGCTGCGCTGCGTGCGCCTTGCTCTCGCACCGCTCACGACGATTTCTTCACGATCTCTGGGTCAAGCGTTGACGCGGTGGATGGCCCGTCGGTCCACGGCCAGGGCGGCCTCGCGTAAGGCTTCGGCGAGTGTGGGATGGGCGTGGATGGTGCGGGCCAGGTCTTCGCTGCTGGCACCGAAGGTCATGGCCAGCACGGCCTCGGCGATAAGCTCGGATGCCTGGTTGCCGATGACGTGCACGCCCAGCACGCGGTCGGTCGCGGCGTCGGCCAATATCTTCACCATACCCACCGGATCGTCCATGGCACGCGCCCGGCCACAGGCCGCAAAGGGAAATACGCCCGCACCATACGGCTCACCAGCGCCCTTTAGTGCCTGCTCGGTATGGCCGACCCAGGCGATCTCCGGACTGGTATAGATAACCGAGGGCACCGTGTCGTAATCGAGCTGTGCCTGGCGTCCGGCAATCAGCTCCGCCACCATCATTCCCTGCTCGGACCCCTTGTGGGCCAGCATAGGGCCTCCCACAACGTCGCCGACCGCATAGACGCCCGGCAGATTGGTGCGGCAGTGCTCGTTGACGTGGATGAACCCCTTCTCGTCCAACAGCAGCCCCGATTCCGGGGCGAACAGGCCGTCCGTATAAGGGCGCCTGCCCACCGCCACGACCAGACGATCGACCTGTAGTCGCTGCGGGCCGCCCTGCCCCTGGTACTCGACCACAACGTGTTTCTGAGTCTTGCGGGTGGCTACGACCCGCGCCCCCAGTTGAATATCCAGGCCCTGACGAGTGAATTGGCGGAACGCCTCGCGCGAGATCTGGGCATCGATCATTGGCAAGAAAGTGTCCTGCGCCTCGAGCAGAACGACCTGGGCGCCGACGCGCTGCCAGACGCTGCCAAGCTCCAAACCGATCACTCCAGCCCCGATGATACCCAGCTTCCTGGGAACTTCATCGAACTCCAAGGCCCCGGCCGAGTCGACCACCCATTCTCCGTCCGCGGGTGCCGCCCCCATCTCTATCGGTCTCGAACCACTCGCCAGGATGACCTGCTCCGGCTCGAGGACAACGGGCCGTTCCCCGGGGCTATGGGGTGTCACCTGTACCCGCTTGCCGTCCAGCAGCCTTCCACGTCCCGGCAGCCAGACAATGGCATTCGCTTGGAACAGGGTCTGAATGCCGCTGGTCATGCCCTTGACGATGCGATCCTTGCGGGCAATCATCGCCGAAACGTCTATGGTAGCGCCCTGCACACGGATTCCGTGCTCGGAGAAGCCGTGGAGCAAGCGGTAGTAATTCTCCGACGAGTCGAGCAGCGCCTTCGAAGGAATGCACCCTGCATTGAGGCAGGTACCCCCGAGACTCGGCGTCCCATGCTTGTCCACCCAGTCGTCCACACATGCGGTGCGCAACCCGAGCTGAGCGCAGCGGATCGCAGCGACGTAACCGGCGGGTCCAGCACCGATCACTACCACATCGTATGTTTCTGCCATAAGCTTCCCGAGCCCTTGCTGCAATCGCTCTAACGACTCGGAGTGACGCGCGAGCGCTCAGACCTCCAGTAGCAGCCGCACCGGGTCCTCCAAGAGATCCTTGACCGTCACCAAAAAGCGCACTGCGTCGCGCCCATCGACGATGCGGTGGTCATAGGACAGGGCCACGTACATCATGGGCCGCACCCGAATGTCGCCCTGCAGGACCACCGGTCGATCCTCGATCTTGTGCATTCCAACGATCGCACTCTGCGGCGGGTTCAGTATGGGCGTCGACAGCAGCGACCCAAAGACCCCCCCGTTCGAGATGGTGAAGGTCCCGCCCGTCAGGTCTTCGATGGTCAAGGTCCCCTCGCGCGCCCGTTGGGCGAAGGCCGCGATGTCGGACTCGATGGAAGCGAAGGTCAGCCGGTCAGCATCCCGCAGCACCGGCACCACCAGACCGCGCTCGGAGTCCACCGCGATGCCGATGTCATAGTAGTCATGGTAGAGAATGTCGCTTCCATCCACCGAGGCGTTCACCACGGGAAATCGCCTGAGCGCCTCCACGCAGGCTTTCACGAAAAAGCCCATGAGGCCAAGCTTAACCCCATGGCGCCGCTCGAACTCCTCCCGGTGCAGTCGGCGCAGCTCGGTCACCGCCTGCATATCGATCTCGTTGATGGTGGTGAGGATCGCCGCGTTCTGCTGGGCTTGCACCAAGCGCTCCGCGATTCGGGCGCGCAGACGCGTCATCGGGACCCGCCTCGTCGGCCGCTCCGCCGGAACCGGCGGCGCCTGGCCCGGCGCGCGCTGCACAGCTCCGCCCGGAACGACGACGGACTCCTCCTCGCCAGGCGCACCCTGCTCCTGGCGACGCTGCAGATACCTCAGAATGTCCTCCTTGGTGAGCCGACCGCCGCGTCCGCTGGCCGGGATATCTCGCGCCTCGAGCTGATGCTCCGCCAGCAGGCGCCGGACCGAGGGCGGCAAGGGCGGGGCGGCCTTCGTTTCTGCAGCCGCCGGAGCCGGCACCGTCCTCGGCGCGCGACCTCCCCCGCCGGCCTCCGCGACCTGCACCGCCGGTTCCTCCTCCTCAACGTCGGCCCCGGGATGATCTGCACCGCCGGATGTCCGCAGAGTCTCGCTGTGCGTTTCCTCGGTGTCGATGAGGGCAATCAGCTCTTCGCCTGTCACCTTCTCACCGTCCTGCCTCAGCACCTGCCGCAGCACACCCGAACGGGGAGCGGACACCTCCAGGACGACTTTGTCGGTCTCGAGATCGACCAAAGTCTCATCGCGCTGCACGCTGTCTCCCGCCTTCTTGTGCCAGGCCACCAGCGTAGCGTCCGACACCGACTCCGGGAGCGGGGGGACGCGTACTTCTATGGGCATAGCATCAGCCTCCTCGGGGACCACGAATCCATTTGCACTCACACGCTCATCCGACCGCTGCGATGTCCATGGGGGACGCGCCGCCGCCCGCTCCGCCTCGTGAGCCACGCCGGCAGCTACTGCAGTGCTTCGTCCACCAGGGCCATCTGCTGCTCGACATGCATGGTGAAGTAGCCCACGGCCGGAGATGCGGAGGCTGGTCGGCCCGCATAGCGCAGCTCCTGGCCCGGTCGCAAACAGGCGCGGAGGTGGTGCTGACTCTGGTACCAGGCGCCCTGGTTCTGCGGCTCCTCCTGACACCACACCACGTCTTTGGCACGTCCGTAGCGCCGCAGCTCTTCGGTCAGCAAGTCCCGGGGAAAGGGATAGAGCTGCTCGATGCGCACGATGACCGCGTGTCCCAGCTCGCGCGACCGACGTTGTTCTTGCAGGTCATAGTACACTTTTCCACTGCACAGAACGACGCGCTCCACGTCTGCCGGTCGTAGGGCGTCCAGATCCCCGATGACAGACCGGAACCCGCCGTTGGACAGGTCTTCCAGGGAGGACATGGCCAGCTTGTGACGCAGCAGACTCTTCGGGCTCATTACCACCAGCGGCTTGCGATAGGGCCTGAGCACTTGACGTTGCAGCATGTGGAAGAGCTGGGCGGGCGTGGTGGGGACGCATACCTGGATGTTGTGCTCAGCGCACAGCTGAAGGTAACGTTCCAAGCGTGCGGACGAGTGCTCCGGCCCTTGCCCCTCGTATCCGTGGGGCAGCAGCATCACCAGACCGCATAGCCGCGCCCACTTGAGCTCCCCAGAGCTGATGAACTGATCGATGACCACCTGCGCCCCGTTCGCGAAATCCCCGAACTGCGCCTCCCAGATGACCAAGGCGTTGGGCTCTGCGGTGCTGTAGCCGTATTCGAAGCCGAGCACCGCTTCCTCGGAGAGCGGTGAATCGATGACCGTGAAGCAGCCTTGTCTTTCATCCACGTGCTGGAGCGGCACGTAGATACTGCCGTCCTTCTGACTATGCAGCACCGCGTGACGGTGGAAGAAGGTCCCCCGCGCACTGTCTTGCCCGGAGAGCCGGACCTGGTATCCCACCTTGGCCAGTGTCGCGTAGGCCAGGGTTTCCGCGAACCCCCAGTCCACGGGCGCGGCCCCGGCCGCCATCTTGCGGCGGTCCTCCATGATACGCGCCACCCGCGGGTGCAACTGAAAGCCCTCCGGCACATGCTGCAGGCGGTCCGCCAGCGCCCTCAAGCTGTCCACGGCCACCGCCGTGTCCACGGGTTGCGTCCAGTGCGTCCCCTGGTAGGGCGTCCAGTCGACGCCGAACGGATGCGGCAGAATGGGAGACAAATGGGGGGCCACGACACCCCCCTCGTCCAGCGCCCGCCGGTAGCGTTCGGCCATGTCCTCCATCTCAGCCCGCTTGACGAGGCCCTCTTGCGCCAGCCGATCGGCATAGATCTGGGGCGCTGTGGGGTGCTCCCGAATCTTGCGGTACATCATCGGCTGCGTGACTGCAGGCTCGTCCGCCTCACTGTGACCGTGACGCCGGTAACAGACCACATCCACCACCACGTCGTTCTTGAATTTCACGCGGTAATCGACGGCGATCTGGGTCGCGAACAGCACCGCCTCCGGATCGTCACCGTTCACGTGCAGAATCGGCGCCTGAACCAACTTGCCCACGTCGGTGCAGTACAACGTGGAGCGGGCGTCCAGCGGGTTGCTGGTGGTGAAACCGATCTGGTTGTTGACCACGACGTGAACCGTCCCGCCGGTGCTGAACCCGCGCGCTCCGGACAGATTGAAGGTCTCCATCACGACCCCCTGCCCGGCGAACGCCGCATCGCCGTGTATGAGCACCCCGAGAACCTGCGCATCTCCGCCCAGGCCGCGGCGCTGTTGGCGTGCGCGCACGGAGCCCTGCACCACGGGGTCGATGATCTCCAGGTGCGATGGGTTGAACGCGAGCGCCAGGTGCACCTCCGCGCCGGACGTTCTGACGTCGGAGGAGTACCCCAGGTGATACTTCACATCTCCAGAGCCACCGTGGATGTCGACGTCATACTTGCCCTCGAACTCCAGAAACAGATCCTTCGGTGATTTTCCGAGAATGTTAGTGAGCACGTTCAGCCGACCGCGATGTGCCATCCCGATGACGATTTCCCGGACACCAGCGGCAGCTCCCCGCTGAATCAGCGCGTCCAAGAGAGCAATCAGTGCCTCCCCCCCTCCAGCGAGAAGCGCTTCTGGCCTACGTACTTGGTGTGCAGGTAGCGTTCCAGACCCTCGGCTGCGATCAGCCTCTCCAAGAGCTGCCGGCGCAAGGCCGCAGGCAAACGACGGTGCCGCCCCTCTTCCAGGCGACGCTGCAGCCAGGCTCGTTCCTCGGCGTCGAGAATGTGCATGTACTCCGCCCCGAGCGCTCCGCAATAAACTTCCCGCAGGATAGCCACGATCTCGCGCAGCGGCAGACGGTCCGGAGCGGCCAGAGACCCGGTGTTGAACAGCCTGTCCAGGTCCGCGCCAGTCAGGTGATAGAACGCCGGATCGAGATCCGGAATGTCAGGACGCGTTCGCAATTTGAGAGGGTCCACCTCGGCCACCTGGTGCCCGCGCATCCGGTATGCGGCGATCAGTCTTTGCACCGCGGCCTCCTTGTCGGCTGCGGCGCCTTCCAGTTCGGTGACCGCACGAGCAATGGGGCGGTGCGCCCAGGAGGGGACGCGCCGCGCCGCAGCCGGCATGGCACGGGGTGGCGTGGCTATCCCTTCCTGCAGGAGAGCGAAATAGCGGCGCCAGTCACCGTCGACGGAGTCGGGATCACGCAGATACCGGCTGTACAGATCCTCGATAAAGGCCGCATTGCCGCCGTAAAGATAAGACGTCTCCTCGAACGTTTTCGCTGAGCCGTTTCCGTTCATGGCTGTCTTCGGTCTCAAACCCTTGCGTCGAAATCTTGGGGTTCTCTCCGCTAGATAGGGACCGCGTTGCGGCCTCGAAGTTTTGCCGCTCCGATTATAGTCGAGCGGTCTAGGCGTGCAATGAGCATGGCGCAACCGCCTTGACTATTTTACCCGCAAAGAGTTTCTATATGTTCTTGCAGCCTTTTTTCGAGAGGCCCCAACACCGGAGCCCGGAAACGGCCTCTCCGACGCGACGGAGGGAGCCATGGCCCACGATGCACCTCCCGACCTCCGGGCGCCTGAGGGCTCCGTACCCTGGACCCAGCCCGCCAATGCCCCCGCCGATAGGGCCGAGACCTCCGTCGAGCGGGTCGGCCCGCAGAACTTGTCCCTGCTCGCCGGCGGCCACGATTATTCTTATTACGACTATTGCACGAGCGACGCCATCGATCCCCTCTGGGGTCGGGATACGGACCGGCGTGCCCCATTCGAACGCCCGACATTGGTGTCGGCCGCCGGGGCCTCGGGTACCGGGACTTACTGCCAGGAACGCAAACGTCAGTACTTGGAGACCCTGTTCCGTGGCATCTTGCTGCGGTTACTCATGGACGCGGCGAGGACCATGAGCGAAGCGTACGGACAGAGCCTGGCCCTCTGGCGCAGGACGTTGGCGGGCGAGTGGGGCACATCCGGGTCCGCAGATGCGGCCGGCGACCCATGTGCGGCCACGGCGGACCTGAAACGCATCCTGGAGCTGCTCGAGGTCCTGGGAACACAGCGTCGACACGTCCGCGAGGCGCTGGATCTTTACACTGCGCCGGGCGGCGAGCTACGCGCCGCGTCGCGGGCAACTTTCCTGCTGCAGGAGCGGGCACGTATGCAGACGGAGAGGACGGAGCTGGTGCGCGAGGTCGACAAGAACATCCATTTCGCCTTGCACGCTCTGCAGTCGGAACGCGATCTGCTGCGCTCGGCTGCGACGGGTTCCGAATCACACACCCGCTGGCACCTGTTGCCGAAGGGGACGACCGCGGATACCAGGATCGCGCCGCAGCAGCATCAGACCGAGCGGCTGACACTGGATGCCAGGATTCGAGCACTGGAGGATAGGCGGCAACGATTGCTGGAGCGCCGGGATGCGCTCAGCCAGGACCTAGGAACGGTTCACTAACAACTTAAGCATCTTTTCCTAATGTAAAACCTTCAAAGATTCCGATAGGAACTTGAGATTGGATGATCTTCAAGGGAGGATGTGCCTATCCCAGTACAACACACCGCCCCCGGACAAGGCGGTCGTGCTCTGCTGCGACGAGAAAGACCCAGATGCAGGCGCTGGAGCGCACCCAGCCAGGGCTGCCCCTCGGCATCGGTCACCTCAGGACGCGCACCCACGACTACATCCGTCACGGCACGCTCACCCTGTTCGCGGCGCTCAACTACTTGGAGGGCAAGCTCACCACCGCCCTGGCGCGCAAGCACCGCCATCAGGAGTGGCTCGCGTTTCTGCGCCGCATCGACCGGGAAACCCCCCAGGACTTCGACCTCCATCTTATCCTCGACAATTACGCCACCCACAAGCATCAGGCGGTCAAGGCGTGGCTCGCGAAGCACCCGCGCATGCACCTGCACTTCACCCCCACCTCTTAGGCAGCTTTGGCTCCGTCAAGGCGCTCGCCGAGGCTATCATCGCCTTCCTCGCTGAGCGTAAGGCCCGCCCCAAGCGCTATGTTTGGAACGCCAAGGGCGAGGACATCCTGCGCAAGATCGTCGCGGCCCGAAACCGGATGGAGCAGATCTGTGCATAGCTATTTGTGAGACACTACACTAGAGCCGCCGCGCGCCGGGTGACCCCGGCCCGGATTCAGGAGCTGCAGCCGCCGGTTTCGCTCGGTGCGCCGTTGTGTGCCCGCGCCGGCACGGCGCTCCCTTCGCCGGGAGGCTCGGCGGAAAGTCGCCAGAGATGACCGCCGCTGTGCACGGGATCCAGCCGGTAGCGACCACTCAGACCCTCCCGCAGCTCACCCCCGGGATGGAACAAGAACACGTCGCTGAACCCGGCGGGGATCTCGGGGATCTTGCCGTAGTCTGCGAGCAACAGGCGGACCTTGGGCTTCAAAAGGTAGCTCAGGGATAGGACTTCGCCCGGGTTGATCTCCCCGTTGCTGGAAACGACCAGCGGGCGCTCGCTCTGGTTAATGATGCGCGCCACCTCCGGGTTGAAATAGCTCACGCCTTTGGTCCACCAGGTGTCGGACCGCGATATGGCAAGGGACGAAAGCGCGCCGCTCAGCAGCACCGCAGCTGCGAGCCCGTGCCCTACCAGTCGCATGCCTGGCTGCGGCGCTCTGAAGGCTGCAGCCAAGGCGTACCCCACCGAGAGCTGGATCCCCACCCACACCGGCATCAGGTAGCGTGCCTCCGCCGATCGCCGCCCGCCTGCTACGAGATCAGGGACAATCACCACGGCAGCACAGACCACGGTCAACAAGGCCAAGAACCGTCTGCTATCTCGGCTCGCCCTGCGATAGACCACGTACGCTGAGACGACCACCAAGAGTGACGCCGGCACCCACCAATAGTCGCCGGCCGGGAAGTCGAAGAACAGGCGCCCGAGGTGTTGGACCCAGGCTTCGCCCAGATCCGGCAGCCCCAGGTGGCGGCCCATCCAGGCGGTCACCTGCTGCACTTCAGCGGCCTGGGTTATCAGCAGATAGCCCCAGGGAGCGAACACGGCCGCAGCCACCAGGGTCGCCCGCGCATACGCCAAGAGGCGCACCCGGCGCCACTCGTCGGTCCGCCCCAGCAGGTACAGGCCATGCACTAGGACCAGGGGCAGGAACAATAGATGCGAGTAGAGACCCAGGATCAACGTTACTGTGTAGACGCGCCACGCCCAAAACGTGCCCAGGCGTGAGGCCCGAAGCAAAGCCAAGCTCGACGCGGCCGTGGTCACGGCCCAGAGCGCGTACTCCCGCGCTTCCTGGGCATAGAGCAGATCGAGTGGGGAGACCGCGACGAGGGCCGCGGCCAATCCCGCACTCCAGCGATCGTCGAACAGCTCCCGGGCCAGGAAATAGATGAGAGGGATCAGCAGCAGACTCAAGATCGCCGACACAGCCCTGGCGCCGACCTGCGGCCGTTGGAATTCCCCCGCGTAGAAGTGCGCCAACAGGTAATACAAGGGCCCGTGTTCGGGACGCTGGGCGAGCAAAGCCAGCGTGTCTCGCAGTCCTTTATCGGCCTGCGGGCGCTGATACTTCTGCAAGTCGTCCACCGTCACCAGCTCGCCCGTGAAGGTCTCTCGGATGAACTGCTCGAGCGGGTAACCGAAGATGCGCAGTGAGGTATGAGTCTCGTCGTGCCAGTAGACCTTGCGGTCCAGGTGGGAGATGCGCAGCCACACCCCAAACGCCATCAGAAGCAGGAGCACCAGGACTCGCCAGTTCAAGCGCACCTGCATCCCCAAGCCGGCCGACCGCGTCGTCCCGCCGTCGTGGGAAGTCGCTGGCTTGAGGCCGGCGGACGTCGTTCGATACTCTGACCCGGACCAAGCCCCGCGGTACCGTCCAAGGCCAGCCCTCTCATCCACCGCCGCCACCTTGTCGAACCATGTCGCCCACCGCATCCACTTTCCGAGTCGCCATTCCGCATCGGTTCGCGGCGGTCGACCGGACAGTCCGGCCAAGCGTCCCCGCGCCCGCTCCGTATGGGGCGACCCAAGATGGTCGCGCCGACCCATAACCTGCGAAGGCACCGAGAGGTTGTAAGCAAGTCTGCTGCACATTCCGATGGCGGGGTTGCGCGCTGCTCATGGCGTACCTCCTGTACGCCACTCCTTTAGGGGCGTCCCGCGGACGTGGCGAATGGCTATCCCGCCATTCGCTCGCTCCTCGCCCGCCTGCTCGATGCTTCCCTGCTCGATGCTTCGCGTCGCAGCGCTCCGGGCGCCGTGCTCTGGGGTAGCTCGCGACTTCTTCACAAGCTTTGAGCCGCTCTCAAGCAGCCACGGACTCGGAAGGAGACAGCGCGGCCGGGGTACATTTAAGTCGTCGCATTCTTAGCCTTCCCCCCGCCCAACGGTTACTATACGAGCGTCACGATGCCTTGTCGATAAGCGCCCCGCGCGTGTTTGGCCCCGAGTAGTAACGTCCCCTCGGCGCGAGCCAAAAAGGGCCCCTTTAGCGGCGACCGATGGGGGTATGGGTCTTCACAAGCTCTCAGGGACCGTGGTACAAACCGTCCGCGGCGGATACGGAGCGTGCAAGATCCCGCCCGCGCGGGTTCGGGGCACGAAGAAGAACAGGCAAGCAGTGGAACCGGCCCTCACCAGGCTGAAACGCCCACGGAGCGAGCCTCCCGTCGTTCAGCTTGGTGGTGCCGGGCGGCTGTATTGCGCGGAGGAGGAGACGCCCAGCAGGACCGGTTCCTAGGATGGCGAAGCAATGCTCGTGCCACCGTGCAGGAGAGGGCGCAACCCCGCGTCACAGCCGTTGGGACGCGCATGGTGGCCTGAAGCTATCGTTATGTGCTCGCACGGCAATGGTGCAGGGCGCCACCGCTCGGGGCATAGAAACCCCGCCAAGCGGTGAGGGCCGCCTCCGCCTCGGATCAGGAGAAGGCGCTGCGGCTGCCCAGGCGGCGACTAGCGGGGGTTCTTGGACACGTGGCCGGCTCCAAAGGTCAATGATCTCGTTTGTAGACACTCGACTCCTCCGCGGGTACCCATTGGTAAGTCACCGCTACCCCCCATTCGCCTGCAAATATCTCAAGAAACAGAACTGAGGGCAGCTGAATCTCATGCAGTCTGTGCCCAGTGGGTTGATCTCGAAGCCCAATGCGGCGGCACGCCGCTTCAGGGCTGCGATGCTGCGCTGGCGCTGCTGTTTCTTCGTAGCGCTGCTGGCTTTGGTCGACGAAGGCCTCGCCGCGGGTCATCATGAAGTACACCATGCGGGTGAGCTTGCGGCCGGTGGCGGTGTTGGCCCGCGGCTTGTCCATGCGGGCGCACAGCCGCCGGCAGAACGCGCCGAGGGGCTGTGCGCCTTTTACATGCGCTGCACCCAACTCGCCTGCTCGGTCAGCGGCACCTCGCGGCTTCGCGCCAGTGCACGCACGACGCACAACTCGGCCGTGGCACCCGCAGCAGATTTGTATACAGGCTCTTACCCGGGCTCTTACCCCGGTTTGGCACCAGGGTACCTCTGGTATAATGAGCGTCGATATAAACCTCTCGATAACCCCGCTCCCACTGGTCTCCAGGAGTTCCCATGAACCTCTTCAGCCAAGTATTCCTGGCGGTGTTGGCCATTCTGTTTCTTACCACCGTCTACTCTCTCGTTGCCCACATCGTGCGCAACCTTCAGCAGGGTCTAAAGCTTCGTGGCAGCTTGGCAGCGCGGGTCGAACAGCTTCGACTCCACAGGATGATCGGAAAGCTTGGCATCGACGTGGGCACGTATGTCCATCGCGTGCGCGTGGCGGACGTGGAGAAGCACATGGCCACCTGTCGCGACTGCACCACTCAAACCGCGTGCGACGAGCGAGCGAATCCCGACACAGCCGCCGATTACTCTTTCTGCCCCAACCAGGAATCGCTGCGCGACGCCATCGACTTGGCGCAGCGCCGTCCCGGTGCCGTCGCCTGACTCGGTCGCGGCCCGTATCCATTGAGTTAACGCGCATCCGGGCCTTCCCTCGCGTCCACCCACCCAGGGCGGCCAACGGCGCTCCTTCGGGGGGTTGCTGACGCGAGCACGCGGAGGTCTATGGCGGGCGCGTTGCAGCTCACGCTCTAGCGTAGTCGCGACCGCTCCTCCTTGAGTTGGTCGCCTGGTCGCTGCCGGTAACTTCGTCGGATTCGTCGCCGACACCGCCTCTCGGGACCTAATTTGTCGGGTCGTAGCGTCATTCCGGAACCATGCTTGGTTTCCCTCCGAAGGGATCGCTGCCCTTGATCCAGCGCGGAGCGTTGCGTTTCACGGACAAGGCTTCGTAGTCGGTAGCCGAATCACGGTAGTATTGGCCACGCGAGAGCGTGAAGAAGAGGGTCCGCACCACCCTGGTGAGCAGTCCGGGGGGCGAGTCGCTCCAGCGGGTCACGTTAGCTTACGGGTCGAGCCGCCAAGACATTGCACGACCTCTCCCCGCCTTTTCACGGACAGCAGATTCACTTACAAGCGTTCTGCAAGAGCACCACCATACGTTGCCAAAGCTAATGTGAACTCTCAAAGAAAAGGGCACCACAACTCCTCAGGTCGTTTCTGGATATGGCGAGATGCCGGCACCGCTAGGTGCTTGCGCAGCCAAGGCTAGGTGCTTGCGCAGCCAAGGCTAGCCGTGGGATGCATAGTGCGGACGACTCAACGCCAAGCTCGCCAGAGATACCCCAATATCGGGAAGGCCGAGTTGAACGGCACCGTCGCACCTGGATCTTTCTGTCACGCTGTGCTATAAACTACGCACTGTTGCTGTTACTAGCTACTGGTCGCTTAATCTATTCAGATTTGTTGCAATAACGCAACGCGGCGGGCAGCAGACCCGGATCTTCAACAGCGGCACTCAACTATTACCGCGGAGGTCGCCATGAAACAGCTTGGGTTTCCGGGCTGCGGCAGGTCGAGGGCGGGGAGCCGTGCGGATAGGAAGTCGGGCTCGTGCAAGCCTCCCTACTTGTCCGCGGAGGTCATGACCTTAACCCGATTCACTGAGTCATGACCCCCGGAGAGCTGGCTCAAGAAACCAAAACGTATCGCAGGCGACGCGGCGTTAGCCCTGAAACGCGTTCGTTCGGCTTGCTGCCGGCGTTTCTGGACCGTGACACCGGCAGGGTCTTCACCTCCCGGTTTCGCAACGGCCGACCGGCTGGCATACATGTCATCGACGGCCTACCCCCCGATCTCGTGCTGGAGCGTAGCGAAACGGGACGTGCCATGGCCATCAAAGAATCCGTGGTCGCGGGCTTCATCTGCTGCCGCGGGCAGTTCTACACGCGGGAGCAGGCCTCGCGCTTGCTCGGCAGCCATCCGCCCGGTTAGGCGCAGCACAACCGGCGGGTGTCTGTCATCGGGACCACGCACCCCACCGGAGCAGTCTCCCGCCACATCGCGGCCTGCAAGGTTCGACTACCCATTCCATTAGGACCTGAGCTTCGCGAAGGGCCTGAGAGCCTGTGAACAAATGTGCGTTGCGCCCGGACAACGCACTGCGCGCTGGCAGGATAGCCATTCGGCACGCCCCCGAGCCCCGACGGGGTGGCGGAACATGCGGGTGACCGCGAGCCCGACCACGATTCTCGCGCGCCTCACCGCGCCCGTTCTTGCTGTTGCCGCTCTTCCTCGGCCCCGCGTAGGGCTTGACCCCCCGCTGGCTCGGATCCCCACACGACATCGTCGGCCCACCCCGCGGTCCTCGTCATCGACGCCTTGCAGGGGAGAAGAACGGGGCCGCACGTCGGCCAGCTCGTCGCCCTCGGTCACGACCGTCAGCACTCGGTTGGGCAAGAACGTCCTCCGGAGCTTGGCTAGAAACGGCTCGGCTTCCTTCCGGTCGGACGGCGTGACGATCACGATCTCCTTAGGGGTGTCCAGGCGGAAGTCGACCGCCAGGAGCATCTCGGACAGCGCGGCCGGCATCTTCGAGAGGCGCGCGCCGAAGGCCCGCAGCGTACGCTCTGCGCGCTGGCGGTACCGGTCCTGAGTGGTGAGCTCGTGCAGGCGCAGCAGGTTGAGCGCTTGCACCGAATTCCCGGACGGCTCGGGGCCGTCATAGGCGGGCTTCTCCCGCGCCAGCAGCGCTTCGTGGTCGTGGCCGGTCATAAAATAACCGCCCCGCTCCTTGTCCTCATAGCCGTTCTCCAGGACGGCATCGAGCGCGACGGCCTCCCTCAGCCAACGCAAATCGCCGGTCGCCTCGTGGAGGTCCAGCAGCCCCGCGATGAGGAAGGCGTAGTCATCCAGATAGCCGTCGGGGCCGGGCATACCGCCCCTGTAGCTGCGCAGCAGTCGGCCGTCCTTCTTGAGGTGGGCGAGGATGGAATCGGCTGCTCGCTCGGCCTGCTTGGCAGAGCCGTCTTCGCCCAGCACCAGTGAGGCCCGCGCGCAGGCCGAGATCATCAGGCCGTTCCAGGCGGTCACAATCTTCTCGTCCCGCAGGGGCGCGGGCCGCTTGGCCCGGGCAGTGTACAGAAGGTCGCGCGACTCCTGTAGCACGGCGCGCGCCTGGTCCGGCGGAAGGCCCAGCGCCTCGGCCACGTCCGCCAATGGCCGCGGGGTGTAGAGGATATTGCGCCCGTCGAAGTTGCCTTCGAAGGTGACGCCGTAATAGGCCGTCACCAGCCGCGCGCGGTCTTTTCCCAGGGCGGCGTCGATGTCGTCTGGGCTCCAGGTGAAAAACCACCCCTCCTCCCGGCGCCCGTTGGGGGTCAGGCTATCGGCGTCGGTGGCCGAGTAGAAGGCGCCGTCCGGCGAGGTCATGTCCCTCGCGACGTACTGGAGCGTCTCTTGGACCACTCGGGCGAAGTCCTCCCGCCCGGTCACCTGGTAGCCCTCCAGGTAGGCGATGGTGAGAAGCGCGTTGTCGTACAGCATCTTCTCGAAATGGGGCACCCGCCAACGGGCGTCCGTGGAATAGCGGTGGAAGCCGCCGCCGATGTGGTCATAGATGCCACCCGCGGCCATCTTCTCCAGGGTCAGTGTCGCCATGTCCAGGGCGTGTCGATCTCCGGAGCGACGCTGGTAGTGGAGCAGGAACCCGATCGGCAGACTGCTGGGAAACTTCGGCGCTCCGCCCAAACCGCCGTCGGTCGCGTCGAATCGCTCGCCATAGTAGCCGACGGCCCTGCGCAGCACAGCCGCGTCGGGCAGATCCTGAGCGGCAGGCGTCTCGGAGAGCTTGGCTTTCACCAGCTCAGCGATGCGGCTGGCCGAACGGGTCACCCGCTCCGGCTGCTGGTCATAGATCTCCCTGAGCTTGCGCAACAGAGTCAACAGCCCCACTTGAGCGCCCCGGTCGCCGTCGCGCGCCGGGACGTAGGTCGCGCCGTAGAACGGCTTGCGCTCCGGGTTGAGCCACAGGCTCATGGGCCAGCCACCACCGCCGCTCAGCAATCTGCACCACCTCCATATAGACGGCGTCGAGGTCCGGCCGCTCCTCGCGATCCACTTTGATGGCGATGTAGTTCTCGTTGAGGTAGCGTGCGATCTCCTCGTCCTCGAAGGACTCCTCCTCCATGACGTGACACCAGTGGCAGGTGGAATAGCCCACCGAGAGGAAGATGGGACGGCCGAGCTTGCGCGCGGTTTCGAAGGCCTCGTCGCCCCACGGGTACCAGTTCACCGGGTTGTGCGCGTGCTGCAGCAGGTAGGGGCTCGACTGGAGGAACAACCGGTTGGTGTACTGGGGCAATCCGTCCGGCCGCAGATGGCGCGTGCGCGGCTTGTAGTGCGGGTCGCGGGAGGCCCAGGCAGCGTCCAGACGCCTGATCAGTCCATCATCGAAGGGCGGCGCCCCGGGAAGCGGTGCGCCGAAGCTCCTGGGCGCGCCGGCGGCGCCCTTGACCGACGGACCGGGCTGGCCGGCACTCGACGCGGAAGCCGGGGCGCCCGCAAAAGACAGGGTCACCAGCCAGACCGTGCCCGCAAACAGGGCTCGGCGGGCGGCGCTGACTGGCGCGGAGAGCATGCGTGGCCTCCTGGGCTGCGTGTCAGCCCTGAACCCGTCAATCCGCAGCAGCCGGGTCGCCGCTCCTCCAGAAGGACCCCCGCCCTGAGGGCCGCGTCCTCCGGCCGAACGCTCTCCGCCCAGCCAAGCTCCGTCCAAGCCAGGACCGGCGCCTCAACTGTTCCGGCCGCACAACCAGCGCCTCCAAGTCCGAAAGGCCGCAAAGGGGGCGACCACAGCGGTCCCTATCAGAAGGGGCAACAGCCAGCCTAGCCATGCGACGGGACCGAAGAGGTAGGTCACGTCGTCGAAGTCGAAGCCGTCCGTCCCCCGGATAGGTCTTGACCTTGTCGCGCTGCTCTAGGCGCTCGGCTACCAGCGCGTCGATGGCGAGGGCCGCGGCGGCCACCAGTCCGAGCGGAAGCGGCCACCATCCCATGGCGGTGTGGCGCAGCCCAACACCGACACCGACGAAGAACAGGGAATTCAGGACGACGTCGGTGCCATAGTCGTACGCACGCCCGCGCGGACTCGACTGACCTGCGAGCCGGGCCAACTCGCCGTCCGCCCGGTCGAAAAACGCCGACAGCACCCAGAGGACACCGACCCAGATCTGCCAGGCTCGGGCGCCGGCGGCGAGGGCTCGCGCAAGCAGCGAGCCCCAACAGCAGCCTGACCGTGGTGAGGTGGTTCGGCGTCACCGAGCTGCCGACCAGCGGGCGCACGCACACCCCCCGCGAGCACGATGCGTCCAAGTGTCGTGCGGCATGGCTCGCCGAGCCTCTTACAGCATCCCCACACCCGGACTCTGGCGCTGCCTGCCCCGCCATAGGCGCTTGCCCTCCAGTACCTGCCACGCAAGCAAGCCGGGCAGTCCCAGCAGAAGCTCCCGGAACCGTTTGCTCAGCGACACCGCCAATGCTACGTCGGCGGGCAAGCCGTACAACGCGCCGAGCAGCACGTAGCCTCCCTCCTGGACACCGAACGCACCGGGTACCAGGAACGCGGCGCTCCGCACGGCTTGACCGAGGCTCTCCAGCACCAAAGCCTCTTCAATCCCCACAGGTTGCTCCATGAGGTGCAGGGCGAGCCAGACCTCGCCGGTCCCAAGGAGCCACGAGCCCAGGTGGTAGGCCGAGGCGGCAGCCACGCGGGCGCGGTTGCAATAGAGGTGTTGGATGGTGTCATGGAGGCTCCCGGAGTCAGTAAGCCCCATCCAGGGCCACTTATCGGACACTCTTTCGAGCAGGCTCTCCACCAGCCTGAACAAGCCCCAGCGCTGCGCCAGCACAAAGCCCCCAAGGACCGGCGCGAAAACGAGGACTCCGAGCGCGATCCATTTGACGGTGGCCCCGTCCTGCCCGTCGAGAATGAGCAAGCCCAGCCCGAACAGGGTGAACAGAAACTGGGTGAGGGTCTCCACTGTGAGGTCCGCCACCACCCCTGCCGCCGCGACGCTCCCCGGCATCCCCCTTTCGGCCACCAGTCGAGCGCCGACCAGCTCCCCTCCCACCTGGGCCACAGGCAGCAAACTGTTGACCGCCTCGCGGATCCAGCGGGCTCAGAAGCACTGAACCGTCGGCGCGGCATATGCGTCCGCGACGAGCGCGTGCCAGGCGAGGGCCGAGAAGAGCATGGGGATGAGATGGAACAGAGCCACCCACGTCAGGCCGAAGCCGGCGACGGCGAGGACGCTGACCACGGAGCCGATACCTTGGTAGGCGATGAGCGCCGTCGCAGCCAACAGCCCGGCAAGCGTGCCGAGGGCGATCCCGAGCCTCACGTTCCTCCCCCGCCGGGTCGATCGGTGCGCGCGGGAGGATCCGCCGCCTGCAACTCCCCGGAGAGCCGTCCGCCACGCTCGTCGGCCCGTGCCTGCTTCGCCTCGATCTGGGCCATCACCGCCGGCAAGACGACCAGCGTGCAGAACAGGGCGTACGTCAGAGCGAAGGTCACGAGCAGCCCCATGCTGGACATCCCGCGATGGCGCGAGATGGCGAGCGTCCCGAACGACGCCATGGTGGTCAATCCGCTGAACAGCACCGCCCGAGGGGTGCTGCTGTGGAACAGCTCATCCACGGTCAGGCCGCCGCGCTTGCGAGTGACCAGGTAGATACCGAAAGCCACACCGATGCCGAGCAGCAAGGGCAGGGCGATGACGTTGGCAAAATTGAGGGGGAGCTTCAGCAGCACCGAGGTCGCCACGGTCAGAAGCGCCCCCAGAATCAGCGGCAGGAAGACGAGCAGCGCCTGCCCCAGGCTGCCCAGCATGACGGTGAGGAAGATCAGGACCGCGATTACCGCCGAAACCGAGGCTTGGGCGCAGGCACCAACCACCACCTTCCCGCCTTCCACCATGGTCACCGGGGCGCCCACGGCGTTCGGGGTAACGGTCTCGACGGACGCGACGAACTGCCGCAGCTTCTTGTTGTCCCGCAGGTTTTCCGTGGGGAATACTTGGATGCGCGCCAGCCCATCCGGCGTCAGATATCGCGCCCTAAGGTCTTGAGGCAAGTCGGCGAGCGTGACTCGGCTGGGGGACAGCAGCTTCTGGAGCCGTTCCAGGTTGCGCGGCAGGTCCGACAGGATAGAGCGCTGCAGCTCGTTCAGGACCCGAGCGGGCCAGCCCGGCAGCGTCTTGAGACGGTCCAGGGCGCGTGCCAAACGTTGCGCGCTGTCCACGAAAGGGGCGTTGCGGTCCGAGCTGGTCAGACGGGCGGCTTTGGCAATGAACCCGCCGAGCGACGCGATCTGCTGCTCTTCAGTGGGCGGGCCGAGATGTTCGGGAGGCGCCAGGGCCGTCTGCAGGAATAGATACGTATCGTCGATGACGCTGAGCTTTCCCTCCTGGCCGCTCGGGACGTAGCTTGCCAGCGTCACCGCCTTATCGACGGTCGGCAGCCTCTTCAGAGCCGCCGCCAGCTTTTCTGCCGCCTCGAGACTCGGGGCAAGGATGTCGATGGTGTAGGGGGAGGTCTTGGGATCCTCCAACAGGTCGCGAAACGTGGCCACGGACTCGCTGTTGGGATCCCTGAGGTCGACCGGGTTGAAATCGAAGTTCATGCGCGGCGCCAGGATGGCGATAGCGGTGATCGCCACCAGCGTACCGGCGAGAATGGCCCGGCGGTGACCTAGCACCCAGTTCCCCAGCGCTTGGAACCCCTTGATGTCCATGGGCCGAGGTTGGAGCCTCACGGGGGTGAGGGTCAGCAGGGCAGGCAACACGGTAAGGGTCGCGAACAGGGCCACGAACATGCTGACGCCGGCCAGGAAGCCGAGCTGGGCGAGACCCCGGTAGGCCGTCGGAATGAAGCAGAAGAAGCTGATCGCAGCCGACATGGCGGCGAGCATCAACGCGTCGCAGAGTCCTGCGGCGGCCCGATTGAGCGCCAGCGCATGCGCATTGCCGTGGGTGCGCTCCTCCCGGTAGCGCATTCCGAACTGGATACCGAAGTCTACCCCCAGACCGATGAACAACACGATGAAGGTCACGGATATGAGGTTGAGTGCCCCCAGTGCCCAGGTCGCGAAAGCCGCCATCCATACCAGGCCCATGAACAGCGTCGCCAGCAACCACGCCGCCATGCCAAGCGAGCGGAAGCCCGCGAGCAGCAGCACGCACACCAGGGCGAAGGACAGGAGGGTGGCAGTCTGCGCGCCTTCCGACACGCTGCGCAGCTCGTCCTCGCCCATCGCCACAGAGCCGGTCAGCCGCACCCGGACCCCATGGGCCTCGTCGAGCTGCAGGTCGAGAGCATCGTGGCGTATGGTCTGCAGCGCCTCGTGCCCGGGCTGCATGCTCCCGTAGTCCAGACGGGCTTGCACCAGCACGAAGGCTTTGTTGCCGGCCTCCGTGGCCTCCGCCTTACCCAGAATTTCGCCCTGCCAGGAAACGGGGCGCGGCCGGCCCGCGATAATCCCTCCGACCGTATCCGCGATGCGGTTGAAGATGGTCGTGAGGAGCGACTCGCTGGAAGCGCTGAGCTTCTCCGCGAGCGCGCGGTCCAGCAGCGAGAACAGGCCTCGCAGGCTGGGATCGCGTGCGACGGTCCCGAGAAACGGCTGCGCTGCGGCCAAGTGGTTGGCGAGGTCGGACAGCTCGGCCTGGTCCAAGTAGAGCAGCCCGTTGTGCGCAAAGAACGGCCCTCCGCCGGGCTGGTAGACGGAGGGAAACAGCTTCGGGTCCGCCTGGAGCTTCGCGGTCAGGGCATCCGCCGCATCTTGCGCCTGGTCCGGCGTCTGGCCGTCGATCACGACCACGATCAAGTCGCTGAGCTGAGGGAAGGCTTTGTCGAACTCCCGCTGCAACTTGCGGAAGGAGAGATTGGGGTCGAGCATGTTCACCGTGTCCGTGTCGAAGGACAGGTGGCTGGCGGTGTAATCGAACAGCAGCGCGGTCCCTAGGAGCGCCCCAGCAATCACCCAGCCAGCGGCGCGCCTGGAGTTTTCCACCAGCCACATGGGAACGATACTGCAAGCCTCTCTAGCTTCTTTGAACAAGGTCTATCCTCGACGTTTACGACCCTGACGGGCCGGACACCTCATCGCCCGGCGACACCCCGTCTCGTGAGTCCACCGTCCTGACGCGCGCGACACCGCGCCCCTCAATGCTTGCGGGACAGCAGCCGCGGCGGGCAGTTCTGGCCGACTGTAAGGCGGTTGCGCCCCATTGCGGGCAGGTCCACGACCATGGCGCGAACTATGTCTCCCGGATCACGTCCTGGAAGGGCGAGACGAACCTGCGGATGTCCGCATCCGTGATGGCACCCATCGTAAACACGCGAAAGATGCGCGCGGCCAGGGCTCCCTGCCCCGCGTAGACCACGAAACCCCGCGCCTTCATGCCGTCGTGGAGGCGGCCGTAACCGACGTTGTCGAGCAGATGATAGGCGCTCAAAACCACGGACGAGTCGGTCTCCGCCAGCAGGGGCCGTGTGCTCAAGACCAAAAGACCGTCTCGAACGAGGTGGACGAGGCGCCGGTAACGGTGTTGACGTTCGCGCCAGCCCCCCTCCTCGGCCAGCTCCAGAAGGGCCGTCGCCAACGCATAGGAGACGACTTGCACCGACGGGGTGAACGGCATGCTACCGCCGTCTTGTGCCCGACAGTGGGCGGCGAGGTCGAGGTAAACTGTGCGCCTGACGGGAGCCTCGCCGAACACGGCAGCACCGCGCGCGACCACGAAGGCTGCCCCCGGCACTCCATGCAGGCATTTATTGGCTGCCGCGGCGCACGCCGTGATACCCCAGCCGTCGAAGTCGAGCTCCTGTCCTCCAAAGCTGCTCACCGCGTCCACGAGCAGCCCGATGCCCCGCTTAGCGGCGTTCAGCCTGGACCAACTCCTCCGCACCCTGCAAGCGGAAGATCTCGCCGACGGAGGCGATGCGGTCCTCGACATCAGCCACGCTGGCCGTGGCGCGGACCTCCCGCGCCGCGGCCGCCATGGCAGAAACGGGGGCACGGATCATGTGTTTCGCCCAGAGCCGCTCCATCAGCCGGTAATCGTAGAGGACGTCGGCATCCATGAGAACCACATCCGCGCCGCCGGTCAGAATCTGGCGCGCGGTCCACAGGCTGACCATGCTGCCCCGCGCATAGTCCGGGTTGTACAGGGTACGAACCCTGGACGGGGTTCCGAGGTGCTGGATTTCGGACATGACCTGCTCTGCCTCATAACCGACGGCGATCGTCACTTCGTGCACCCCGCAGTGACGTAGGATGTCCAGATGACGCTGCAACAGCGTGTCTCCGCCGAAACGCAGCAGACACTTCGGAACCGCTTTGGCCATGGTCCCTAGCCGGCGCCCCCTTCCCGCGGCCAGAATCAGAGCCTCCACGGTCGTCCTTCCCTCGTGCCCTCAGACGGGGCCCGACAACGGCCTCCGAACCCTGCGCGCCACACTATACCAGACCTGTGGCCCCGCTATCGGCGGCGTCCCGGCCGTGTGACCTCGCAGGCTCTTATTCACAGTAGCCGTGACTGCGGAACCACTGCACCGCATCCCTCAGCCCCTCGGCCGGGGGCCGAGGATGAAACCCCAGCGCGCTCGCCGCCTTTTCCACGCTGAAAAACATGCGCTTGCGGGAAAGCCGCACGCCTTCGACCGTGGCAAGGGGCTCGCCGCCACCGGACAGCCACGCCCACGCCTGAGCCACGTACGCCACCGGCAAGACGAGCTGGTGGGGTAGCCTCAGCCGCGGGGGCCGACGTCCAGAGATGCGCGCCAGCTCCGATAGGATCTCCCGCAGGGTGAGGTTCTCGCCCCCGAGAATGTAGCCCTCGCCTATCCTACCCCGTTCGAAGGCAAGCCGATGGCCGACGGCCACGTCGTCCACATGCACCAAGTTGAGGCCGGTATCCACATACACCGGCATCCGCCCGCTAACCGCCTCGACGATCATGCGGCCGGTGGGCGTCGGTCTGATGTCGCGGGGGCCGACCGGGGTCGAGGGATAGACGATCACGGCGGGCAGACCCTGTTCCCTGACCAGCCGCCGAACCTCCGCCTCGGCCATGAACTTCGAGCGCTTGTAGTGGCCTACCATGTCCGCCAGCGTCACCGGCGTGCCTTCGTCGGCGGGGGTCCCGTCCGCAGTCAGCCCAAGCGTGGCCACGCTACTGGTGTAGACGACCCTCGGGACGCCCGCCGCGAGGGCGGCGAGCATGATGTTGCCCGTGCCCTCGACGTTGCTGCGGTAGATGACCCGCGGGTCTCTCGCCCACAGCCGATAATCCGCGGCCACATGGAACAGGGCCTCGCAGCCCTGCAGGGCGCGGGTCAGGGAGGGCGGGTCCGCGAGGTCGCCCAAGATGCTCTCGATGCCCAGTCCCTCCAAGTTGCGGCGGTCACTGGTTGGTCTGAGCAGCGCGCGCACGTCGTGGCCCGCCTGCAGGAGTTCCCGCGTGACAGCGGAGCCGACAAATCCGGATGCGCCGGTGACCAGAGTCTTCACGCACAGGGTTCCGTAAGGGTGATGCCGAACAGCGTGCCGCGGTGTCGAGACGCTGCCCGCATGGGGGGCGATCTGGGAGACGCCCGTTCTCGTGACCACGCAACAGCCCCGCACACCCATGCCGCCCACCGCCGTCTTGGGGCTAATCGTCCGGCGCCTGGGCCTCGGGACCTCAGGGCAGACGTGGTGGGCCCAGGTCGGAACACCCCTCTTCCAACATCCATTAGCGAGCAATCAAATCAACAGTGTCACCGGCCTGACCGTCCGATGCGAGCACGATCCTACGGGATCTCGTTCGAGCCCTCGCCGGGACACCCGGAAGGCGGACACGCTTGGCGAGCGGCAGCGGCGGGGCCGAACAAAATACCCGGCGCCGGTAACCGCCCTCTGGGCTGCCGTGCGCGCAGTCTCGCCGCGGCTCGCCAGAATCAGCGGCCCCGCGAAGCGATGACGCCACTTGCGAGCAGCCAAGCCCCCAATCCCCGGCCAGTCCCATTGCTTACTTCACGTCGCTGGACCCCTGATAGCGAGGACTCGCGTGGGCAGGACCGAAGACGGAACGGACTACGGGCGGCCGGCTCCACTCGACGCCCCCCGCCTCTGGGAGCGTGGCATCGACCGTCGGCGTCACACCGATTTCGCCGCCGGGCGGTTCTGGCGGGCGGCGAGGAAGCGGAAGAACTCGACACCTTCACGCAGACGCCGCTTGAGCATCTGCGGGCTGCGTACCATCTCCGAGGTCAGCTCCGCCATCTTCTTCGGCCGGAAGTAGAAACGCCGGTAGAACGTGTCCACGGCCTCGAAGATCTCCTCATGGGAGAGGTGCGGATAGCTCAGCGAACTCACCTGCAGTCCGTCGTTCGCTACCAGGCGGCCACCGTCGTCTACCAACCAGCCATTCTCCTGGGCCTGCCTGTAGAGGGTCGTGCCGGGATAGGCGGCGGCCAGCGATACCTGGATGGTGTGCGGATTGATCTCCTTGGCGAAGCGGATGGTCTCCTCGATGGTTTCGCGCGTCTCGCCCGGCAGCCCGACGATAAAGGTCCCGTGAATGGTGATGCCGAGCTTGCGGCAGTCTTCCGTGAAACGGCGCGCCATCTCCACCCGCATCCCCTTCTTGATATTGAAGAGAATCTGTTGGCTGCCCGTCTCGTAGCCCACCAGCAGGAGCCGCAGGCCGTTGTCTTTCATGATCTTGAGCGTTTCGTAAGGGACGTTGGCCTTGGCATTGCAGGACCAAGTCACCCCGAGATCCCCCAGCAGCCGGGCCGTAGCCTCGGTGCGCGGTAAGTTGTCGGTGAAGGTGTCGTCGTCGAAGAAGTACTCCTTCACCTGCGGGAAGTAGCTCGACGCCGTCGCGATCTCCCGGGCCACCACCTCCGGGCTACGCGTGCGGTAATGGTGCCCCCCGATGGTCTGGGGCCACAGACAGAAAGTACAGCGTGACTTGCAGCCCCTGCCCGTATACAGGGACACGTAGGGGTGCAGGAGATAGCCGATGAAGTAGTCCTCGATGACCAGGTCGCGCTTGTACACCTCGATGACGGACGGGAGCCGGTCCATGTCTTCGATGATGGCGCGCTCGCGGTTGTGTCGGAGGCGTCCGTCGACCCGGTAGCTGATCCCATCGACCGCGTCGAGCGGCCGTCCCGCTGCGATGTCCTGAATCGTGTAGTCGAATTCGCTGCGGGCCACGAAGTCGATTGCGCAGGATGCCGCCAGCGAGGGCTCGGGTGACACCGCCACGTGGGCGCCGACGAGTCCGAGCAGCAGTTTCGGGTTGACGTCCTTCAAGGCTTCCGCAACCTTGACGTCGGAGGCGAAGGATGCCGTGCTGGTGTGGAGCACCGCCAACTCGTGCTCGGGGGCGAGCCGCAGGATGTCTTCCAGGCCCAGCCCGCGGGCCGGTGCGTCGATGAGGCGGCTCTCGGGCACCAAAGCCGCCGGCTGCGCCAGCCAGGTGGGATACCAGAAGGATCGAATCTCGCGGCGCGCCTGGTAACGGGATCCCGCACCTCCGTCGAACCCTTCGAAAGAAGGGGGGTTCAAGAATAAGGTCTTCATCATGGACCGGATGCTCCTCTCTAGAACCGGCGCGTCCAGCGACGACCGGTCCGCATAGCGAGTCAGACGCGGAATACGTAGTGTTTTCCGGGCTCGCGCTCGCAGTCAGGGGGATAGCTCTTACGCTTATCCGCGTAATACTGCACGCGGTGGTCACCTTCGGACAGCCGGTTGTAGGTCACGTACAACCCACGTCGCGCTTGGGCGGTAAGATTCGGGCCGGAGCGGGCTCTCCTCGAAATACATCATGTACTTCCCCGGCACCTCGGGATAACTCGCCACCTCCTCGGTCCATGTGGAAAGGCAAGTCACTTCCCGCGGACCGTAAAGGCCGCACACTACCACATAGCCGTCCCGCATAAAGTCGCCGACCTGCGACGACGCAAGCACCCGTTTCTCATTCATCCTGCAAGGTTCCGCCTTCTGCCTCCTCACGACCCCGCGGCCCCAGCAGACGCACGTGCACCTGCTGCCCCATTCGCCCAACGGCAGACCCAGTCATCAGCACCGCATCACCCGCCCAGCGCAGGCAGCCCTTGAGGCTGCTCCTCGCATGCCGGGCGTTCGCTCCCAACCGCCACAGGGCCACCCATTCGCTCGGCTGTCCGGCGGCGCCCCACACCAAACGTGCCATCGATAATCCGCGCCCCCCTGGGACCATCGCCGCAAGCAGCGGCCCAGGCACCGGCTCGTCGGCGGGATCGACCACGGCGCGTACCACCAGGAACGGGAGGCGAGCCTCCACAGCCGCCTCGGCCACGGCACCACTCTCCATGTCCACCGCAACCGCAGCATAGCGCTCCCAAAGCGCACGCTTGGCGGAGACGCTGGAAATCAGCCGCGCGGCGCCGAGAACCCTGCCGGTGTGCACGGAAACACGGGCGTCCAAGCACTCAATCGCGCGTCTGTGCCAATCGGCGTCCACCTCGAACACGGCCTGGTCTTCCGAAACCAGGGCGGTGGGGAGCAGCAAGCTTCCGGGGCGAAGCGCCGGGTCCAGCGCCCCGGCAGTGCCCCAACTGAGTAGGGCGCTGACCCCTTCGCTCAGCAAGCGCTGCGCCGCCGCTCTCGCCCGCTGCGCGCCGATGCCCGACACGGCGAGCAGCGCCCCGCTGCGCAAGCGCCAGACACCCGCCGAGTGCAGGAGTCTCGGCCCCAGCAGGGGCCGCGCCTCCCATGGCAACGCCGAGACGATCCCGATACCCGCTATGTCGGGCGCTCCTGCAACAAGGCGCCATAGCGCGCCAGCGCCCACAGCGGGAAATACTTATCGTATCCGTGGTACTTGAGGTAGAAGACGCGCGGAAAACCTGGCGCCGTGAACCAATCGTCCCGCCACAGACCGCCTTCCTCCTGAGCCCGCAGCAAATAGTCAATACCCCGACGCATGGCCGCGCCATCCACCTCGCCCGCCGCCATGAGCGCAAGCAATGCCCATGCTGTCTGAAAGGAAGTGCTCGCGGGACCCCGGCCGGCCGTGCCGGGGTCGAAGTAGCTGCCATTGTCCTCCCCCCAGCCACCGTCAGGACGCTGCACGCCGCGCAGCCACTCGACTGCCCGCCGCACCGCCGGGTCGTCCGGGGGCACGCCGGCCTCCTCGAATGCCGCCAGGACCGACCAAGTGCCGTAGATATAGTTCGTACCCCATCGGCCGAACCACGAGCCATCGGTCTCTTGCTCGCTGCGCAGGAATGCGAGCGTGGCCTGCGCGACCTCCCGGTAGCGGCCCTCTCTGGCGTTCAGCCGCGAGAACGCTGCCAAGCAGCGCGCGCTCACGTCGCTGGTCGGCGGGTCGAGCAGTGCGCCGTGATCCGCAAAGGGGATCTCGTTCAAGTGGTAATGCGTGTTGTCCGCATCGAACGCGGCAAATCCTCCGTTCGCGGACTGCATGCCGCAAAGCCAGTGGGCCGCCCGCCGCGCCGACTCCCGGTACTTTTCGTGAGGCGATCTGTCCATGGCCCATACTACGACGCCGGTATCGTCCAGATCAGGATAGTAGGCGTTCTCGAACTGGAACGGCCACCCGCCCCCCTCCAAGCCGGGGCGGGACTCCCGCCAGTCCCCTGGTGCTTCCAGCAGTTGTCGGTCCTTCAGCCAGTCCAAGGCTTTTTCGGCAGCCGCCCGAGACGGCTCGTCGCCCACCTCCTGCAACGCCATGCATGCAAGCGCGGTATCCCACACTGGAGACACGCAGGGCTGACAGTAGGCGGAGCGCTCCCCCACGACGAGCAACCGTTCGATCGCATCCCGCGCGCTGATCCGCTGGGGATGCTCGTCCGGGTAGCCGAGAAGGGCCAGCGCCTCATACGCATTGACCATGGCCGGGAATATGGCCCCCAGCCCCCCCGTGCCATTCAGCCTCTCCACGAACCATGCTTCGGCCTTCCTCACGGCGCGGCGCCGCAGCCACGCGGGTACGAAACGCTCGAGGGCCCTGCCCACCTTGTCCAGCGATAGGAACACGTGGTTCAGCCGCGAGCGGACCGGAAAATAATGCCGCTCGTCTTCGGGCCGGACCGTGAACAGCTCTCGAATGCCAATGTCCCGCGGGTTCTTGGCCTGCGCCTTCAGGCTGCACAAGATGAGCAGCGGCACCATGACCGTGCGCGACCAGTAGGAGACCTTGCTCAGATGGAACGGGAACCAGCGCGGCAGCAAGACGATCTCGACCGGCATGAACGGCACCGCACGCCAGGGGACTTGGCCGAACATGGCCAGCGCGATCCGGGTAAAGACATTGGACCGCGCGGCTCCGCCATGATTCAGGACGGCCTCGCGAGCACGCGCCATGTGCGGCGCCTCTACGGAGTCCCCGGCGAGCTTCAGGGCGTAATACGCCTTCACCGAGCAGCTAATGTCGAAGGGGCCTCCGTGGTAGAGCGGCCACCCGCCGGCGGCGGTCTGGTGATCCCGGAGATACACGGCAAGGCGCGCCTGCAGGCCCTGATCGATTTCATCCATGTAGTGCATCATCAGGATGTACTCGGCGGGAATGGTACAGTCCGCCTCCAGCTCGAAACTCCAAAAGCCATCCCGATGCTGAACAGCCAACAGTGCGTCGCGCGCCCGTTCAATGGCATTGCCCAGCCTTCCCGGCCGCACGCCGGTATGACTGTCCGGCGCGAGGCGCTGCGTCACCACCGACGAACCCGCTGGCATGCTTCAGTGTCCTCGCTTTGCGGAGCGATCGGGGTTCGCCCGATGACAGGCATGCATCGGCGGCAGCCAGTGCATGACCTCAGGCGCCGCGCACCTTCCGGTGCATCGCCCCACCACGGTCTGCTGACGCAGAGCGCCCGCGCGAACCATGCGCCGGCGGAAGCCCGCGGCCCGCAAGATAGAATAAACCCCGCAGCACAGTGTCGCTGCTGGCCGACAACCGCGCCAGGATGATGGTCGCCTTGACGCTGCGGCGCGAGATCTTCACCTCGCTGCCCGTAGTGAAGTTCGGGTGCTTATGAATCTTTCGCAGCGTGAGCACGGCCATCCCTATCGCCCATAGACAGAAGTTGCGAATGCCGGTCTCCCGTTTTGGAATTAGCAGGGTATAGGCGAGGGCGTTTTGGAGGTGGCCATGAGCCACGCCGATCAGCCGCGCGAGCCCCAACCCGAAGCGCTCCTCGTAACGCCCAGGCGACAGCTCCCGCAGGTCGAAACCGACTTCGGCGAAAACGTCCTGGGGAAGCCAGCAGACGCCGCGGCCGCGGTCGTCCCAGAGGTCCTTCAGGATATTGGTCATCTGCAGGCCCTGCCCAAACGATACGGCCAGAGCGAGCAGGGCATCCCGGTGTGCCGCAATCTCGGCGGAATAGTCGCAGAATAGCTTGGTGAGCATTTCCCCGACCACACCCGCCACGTGATAGCAATAGCGGTCCATCTGCGCCAGCCGCCCCAGCCCGTGTGGGCCATTGTTCTCCTGGAACTCGGCCATGCCGTCGGCCATGACCCGCACGCAACATTCCAGAGCCTCCTGCTGGGTAGCGGTGAAGCTCCGGGTCACCTCGATGACCCGCGGCGTATTGAGGATAAGCTCCCGCTCAGCCGCCAGGCTGCGCTCCGACAGCAGCGGGTAAATCTCCTCGGAGAAGATCTCCGGGGAGACATCGCCAGCGACCACTCGCACGAACTGTTCGCAGAACCGGCGCTTCTCCCCCGCGCTCAGAGCCACCTCGTCCTCGATGGTATCGACGATGCGGCACAGCAGGTAACCGTTCGCCACCACCCGCGCGAGCCGTTCCGGCAGCTGCGGTATGGTGAGCGCGAAAGTGCGCGACACGCCCTGCAGCATATATCCCTGGAGCGCCTGGTCCGAGATGGCGGCGGCCGGGTTCATGGGGAGGTTCGCCAGCGGTCTTTGATTTTGGATTGAGCGCCTGGGTTTGCCGACGCACGCACGCCGGAGCGACCGGCCACAAGCACAAGATTCTAGCGTGTTTTTCGTGTATTCGGGATACCGTCCGGCACGACGGCAGCCTGCCAAGCGCCGCTAGCGCGCACAGCCTCGGGCACTTCCAGCCATTCCACCGAGACGTTGCAACACCGTTTGCACGATGCCCCCGGAGTCCAGGCCGCATTCGGCTAATAGCTGCTCCCGCGAGCCATGCTCCAGGAATTGATCGGGCAGCCCCAAATTCATGAGCGGAACCAGCATTCCTCCTGCCGCCAGACACTCGTTGACGGCACTGCCCGCACCGCCCGACACCGCATTGTCCTCCACCGTAACCAGTAGCTGATGCTCACCCGCCAGTCGCAGAACCAGATCTTCGTCTAGCGGTTTCACGAAACGCATATTGACCACAGTCGCGTCCAAGCGCCCCCCGGCTTCGAGAGCTGGCGCCAGCATGCAGCCAAACGCCAGAATGGCCACGCGGTGACCTCTCCTGCGCAGCTCCGCCCGTCCCACCTCCAGAGCCCTCATGGGCGCGCGCACAGGCACTCCGGGCCCACGGCCGCGCGGGTAACGCACCGCCGCCGGTCCCGGGTGCAGAAAGCCCGTGTACAGCATCTGCCGACATTCATCCTCGTCTGCGGGCGCCATCACGACCATGTTTGGGACACAACGCAAGTAGCTGAGGTCGAAGCTTCCCGCGTGCGTGGGACCGTCCGGGCCGACCACGCCTCCGCGATCGATCGCAAACAGCACGGGGAGGTTCTGGATGGCCACGTCGTGTATGAGCTGGTCATAGGCACGCTGCAAGAAGGTGGAATAAATGGCCACGACCGGCTTGATACCCTCGCAGGCAAACCCCGCTGCGAGTGTCACCGCATGTTGCTCCGCGATGCCCACGTCGAAGTACCGGTCCGGAAACCGGCGAGCAAAGTCCACCATGCCGGAGCCTTCGCGCATGGCTGGCGTGATGCCGACCAGTCGCTCATCGCGCTCCGCCATGTCGCACAGCCATTCACCGAAGACCTGAGTATAGGCGGGTCCGCGACCCGGTGACCCGCACACCACGCCGGTCGTGGGGTCAAAGGGCCCCACCCCGTGATAGGTGACCGGGTCACCCTCGGCCGGTCCGTAACCCTTACCCTTCTGCGTGGTCACGTGCAGGATACGCGGACCCCTGAGGGCTCTTAGATTCCGGAGAGTCGGAATCAAGGTATTGAGTTCGTGCCCATCTACCGGGCCGAAATAGCGGAAGCCAAGCTCCTCGAATAGCGTTCCTGGAGAGACCATGCCCTTCATGTGCTCTTCGGCGCGGCGCGCGAACTCCTCCACTGCCGGCATGTGGTGAAGGACCTTCTTGCCGCCCTCGCGCGCCGCATTGTACATCCTCCCGGTGAGAATCCTGGTCAGATAGGTCGACAGCGCGCCGACGTTTGGCGAGATCGACATCCTGTTATCGTTGAGGACAACGAGCAGGTCGGCCTTCATGCCCCCCGCGTGATTGAGCGCCTCGAACGCCATGCCGGCGGTCATCGCCCCGTCACCCACCACCGCCACCACCTTGCGTGGATGCTGGGTGCGGATTCCCGCTAAGACCATGCCGAGCGCGGCGCTGATCGAGGTGCCCGCATGGGCGACGCCGAAACTGTCATAAGGACTCTCATCGCGTCGCGGAAATCCCGACAGCCCCCCCTTCTGGCGGATGGTACTTAGGCGCTGGCGGCGGCTGGTGACTATCTTGTGCGGATAGGCCTGGTGGCCCACGTCCCACACCAGACGATCCTCCGGCGTGTCGAAGACATAGTGCAAAGCCAGCGTCAGCTCCACGGCCCCGAGCCCCGCGGCCAGATGACCACCGCTGCGCGACACGGAGTCGATGAGAAATTCTCGAACCTCTCGGGCCAGCGGCTCCAGCGCGGACTCCGGCAGGCTGCGCAAGTCTTGGGGCGTATCCACTAGGTCCAGCAGCGGGTGACGACCATTGCCGACCATCTCCCACGGAACTGGAGCCCCACCGTAAGCTTCGGCTGCCGCGATGTCCTCCGACCCCATTTCCGTGGTCCCCCTTGATTGGCTCCTCATGCGCGTGCCGAACCCCGCTCAGCCCGGGCGGGACACGCCGAGCCGCTTCGTCGCCGCCATCCGTGGCGCCTATCGCGCGCGGGAGATAGCATTACAGACCTGAATGCGCAGCGCAATGCCCCGCCTTAAGACTTCAGTTGACGGTCGATAGCAGGACATCCGTATCACGGCGCGCCGCCACCCACATGCTGCTCGGATTGTGCCGAAGCTTCCGAGTTCCCTTTGCAGAGCCCGCAGCGGCAAGTCCGACCGCCCACCGGACCGCACCGCGCGTCCGGGGCGCTCGCCGGGCCACCACGCACGACCCGCAGTCCGAACCAACTTTACAAGTACGGGTCCTTGTGATCTAATGGCGGCCATCTGCGGTATCATCTCGGCAGCCGCGTGTACCGGCCTCTGAGCACACTCCGCGGCCTGCCGAGATGTCTCGATCCCAATGGGGAGGGTGGATGCAGGTCATACTGGCACAGCCGCGGGGTTTCTGCGCAGGGGTTGTGCGCGCCATCGAGATCGTCGAGCGTGCCCTAGAAATCTATGGGCCGCCCGTTTACGTCCTGCACGAGATCGTGCACAACCAGCACGTCGTAGAGGGCCTGCGCGCCCGCGGTGTGGTGTTCGTGGAAAACCTCGACGAGGTCCCGCCAAGGGCGGTCACTATCTTCAGCGCTCACGGCGTGTCCACTACGGTCGTCGAGGCGGCCAGGAAGCGGCAGTTGGAGGTGGTCGATGCGACCTGTCCGCTGGTCACCAAGGTGCACCTGCAAGCCCAGCGCTATAGCCAGCGAGGCTACGAGGTCATCATCATCGGCCATCTCGGGCATCCCGAGGTGGAGGGCACACGTGGGCGCGTGCCCGGTGCGGTGTACGTCGTATCGGGCCGGGAGGACGTGGACGACCTCGAAGTGCGGGACCCCGAGCGTCTGGCCTACGTAACGCAGACGACCCTCAGCATCGACGACACGCGCGACGTGATCGACGCCCTGAGACGCCGCTTCCCGTCCATTCAGGGTCCCGAGCTGGATGGGATCTGTTACGCCACTCAGAACCGCCAGAACGCAGTCCGGCAACTGGCGGCGACGGTCGACCTGTTGCTGGTGGTCGGGGCTCGCAACAGCTCCAACTCCAATCGACTGCGCGAGGTGGGCGAGCATGCCGAGGTGCGGGCCCACTTAGTGCAGGACGCCGAGGAGCTGGACCGGTCTTGGTTCGCGCGTGGTGTGCGCGTCGGGGTGACCGCGGGCGCGTCGACACCGGAGATCCTGGTGCAGGGGGTGCTGGATCGTCTGCGCACCTTCGGTGTGGAACAGGTATCGGAGCTTCCTGCTGAACCCGAAAAGACCACCTTCCGTCTGCCAGCCTCCCTATTGCGAAGAGCGCCCTCCGTTAAAACTTGCCCGCCTTACAAGCCTTAGGAGCCCGCCATGAGCGTTCCACTGCGACAACAGCTCCGCGTCGGCACGTACATACTGCGCCAGAAGCTACGCCGCGTCGATCGGTATCCGTTGGTGCTCATGTTGGAGCCCCTCTTCCGCTGCAATCTGGCGTGCGCCGGCTGCGGCAAGATCGACTATCCGGAAGAGATCCTGAACCGGCGTCTGAGCGTGGAGGAATGCCTAGCGGCGGTCGATGAATGCGGGGCGCCCATCGTCTCCATCCCGGGTGGGGAACCGCTCATCCACAAAGAAATGCCCCAGATCGTGGAGGGCATCATAGAGCGCAAGAAGTTCGTCTACCTGTGCACCAACGCACTGCTCTTGAAGAAGCGCATCGGTGAGTATCGGCCTTCTCCCTACCTGACCTTCTCCATTCACCTGGATGGGAACCGCGCGCGGCACGATGCCTCCGTGTGCCAGGAGGGGGTCTTCGACAAGGCGGTGGAAGCGATCAGGCTGGCCCGCAGCAAGGGTTTTCGCGTAACAGTCAACTGCACGCTGTTCAAGGAAGAGTCGCCGCCGGAGATCGCCGATTTCTTCGACTTCGCGATGAAGCTCGGAGTGGAGGGCGTCACCGTCTCGCCGGGGTTCAATTATTCCCGAGCACCGCAGCAAGAGGTCTTTCTGGAGCGGCATGCCAGCAAACAGCTGTTTCGCGACATCTTCAGGCTGGGGAAACGCCGCGGGTGGAAGTTCACCCAGTCCAGTCTGTTTCTGGATTTCCTCGCGGGAAACCAAACCTATCAGTGCACCCCATGGGGAAACCCTACTCGGAACGTGTTTGGCTGGCAGAAACCTTGTTACCTCCTCGTGGACGAGGGTTATGCTCCGACCTTCAGGGTTCTCATGGAACAGACGGAATGGGAGAATTACGGGGTAGGAAACAACCCGAAGTGCGCACAATGCATGATGCACTGCGGCTTCGAGCCCACCGCCGTCAACGACACTCTGGCACACCCCTTGAAGGCGCTCCGGGTCGCACTCATGGGTCCGCGCACCTCGGGACCCATGGCACTCGATCCGCCCAACCGCTACATCGATGCTCCAGCCTCCGCATCCGCGCCGATCACCATCCGCGCGACGGCAGAACGCGAAGGCGTGAGTTAGCCGAGCACTTTGTATGCTGCGTCACAGGCGGGCGTTTCCGGTGCCGACCACGATAGTGCTTGGCGCGATGCGGGGATGAAATTCGAGCATTCCCGGGCCGATCTCCGGTGACCTTGAGCTGCGAGATCGTCACAGCGGCGGCTCTGGGGTTATGGACCGTTGTCCTGTTGTTACCCTGGCGCCCGTGGCAGACCGGCGAACGGCTCGACAATGCTGCGTCCGGCGATTCGCAGGATCTCCAGGATCTAAGCGACGTCACTGCGCTGGTGCCCGCCCGTAACGAGGCGCAGAACATCGCTGCGGCGCTCAAGTCGCTGCATGCCCAGGGCTCAGGTCTGCACATCGTCCTGATCGACGATGAGTCCACGGATGAGACGCCTCAGCTTGCGCGGCGCGCGCTCCCCGATCGCCTGAAGGTCATCACCGGGGCACCGCTTCCTCCCGGTTGGACCGGCAAGCTCTGGGCCCTCGAGCAGGGTAGACGTGAGATCGGCCGTCCCCTGGTGTTGCTGATGGACGCGGATATCGCGCTCGCCCCGGGCACGCTGGTCGCGCTGCGGCGCAAACTGCGAGCCGACGGGTTGGGTCTCGTATCGCTGATGGCCGCCCCCGGGATCGAGTCGCTGTGGGAACGGCTGCTGATGCCGGCGTTCGTCTATTTCTTCAAGCTCCTCTACCCGTTCCGGCTGGCAAACTCCGGACACCGCTGGGTCGCCGCCGCAGCCGGCGGGTGCATCCTGGTGCAGGCGCGGCTTCTCGAGGAAATCGGCGGCTTCGAGGCTATCCGGGGAGCTATCATCGATGATTGCTCCTTGGCGCGGCGCGCGCGGGCGGCGGGATACCGCACCTGGATCGGACTCACGCATTCGGCCCGGATGCTGCGGCACTATGGGCTCGGCGACATCTGGGAGATGATTTCCCGGACTGCCTACACGCAGCTTCGTTACTCCCTGCCGCTGCTCGTCCTGTGCAGTGGCCTCCTGCTTCTGGCATTCGTCGTGCCCGTCGCCGGACTGGCGTTTCCCGGGCCTCGATCGGCACCGATGTCGGTTCTGACCTGCCTGATCATGGCACGAACATATCTGCCGGTGCTCCGCTATTACGGCGTTCCCGCGCCGTGGGCCCTGGCCCTCCCCGCCGCCGGCACCCTCTATCTCGCAATGACTTGGACGTTGGCTCTGCGATACTGGCAAGGACAGCGTTCCCGATGGAAGGACCGGACTTACTCCGAGAGCCTAGCGGGAACGGCTCACCGATGAGTGGGTTCGACGGTACCAGTCCCGGGCCCGGGCAGCGTAGATGGGCGCCGAAAGCGCTCCGAGTCTTCGCGCAACCCGGCTCCGAGCACCTATTCAACTCCGAGGAAACCTTTCGATGAGCACAGACTTCACCGCGTCCCTTCGGTGGCGCATCGCATCGTTGGCGCTGCTGGCGGTATGGGTGTCGTTTGCACCCGCCGACGAGCCGGACGCGAAACAGGTGATCACGCAGTTTCAGGACACGCTTATCGGTGTGATGAAAGACGCCAAGTCCCTGGGGTACAAGGGCCGGTACGACAAGCTAGCGCCCGAGGTGCAGGCCAGCCACGACCTCCCTCTCATCGCTCGGATCTCCGCAGGGCAGTATTGGGACGGGCTCAACGAGCAGCAACGTGCGCTGCTCATCAAGACTTTCACCGAACTCAGCGTCGCGACCTATGCGTCGCGCTTCGACGAGTATAGCGGCGAACACTTCCAGATGGTCGGCGAACAACCCCTGCGACGCGGCGACATACTGGTTCAGTCCGTGCTGATCAAGGCAAACGGAGACAAGGTGCACTTCGACTACCAGCTCCGCAAGACCGAGAACGCGTGGCGCATCATCAACATCGTGGTGGATGGAGTGAGCGACCTCGCCCTCAAGCGGGCAGAGTACACCAGCATCCTACAGGAGAAGGGCTTCGACGCTCTGCTTGCCAAGCTGAACGACAAGATCGCACGGTACGAGAAGGGGAAAACCACATGAGCGCCGGCCCATTCGCCCAACCGCGCGGTCCCTGGACGGGCTCGTCGACCAGCACAGAGGGCACATTGATCCTGATGCGCCACAGGCGCTCCCTTGCTGAGGCCGCCCTGTGCCTCACCTTGCTTCTGGGGTCCGGATGCGCCACGACCCCCCCCGGCGAGGGCACCTACGACCCCATCGAGCCGATGAACCGGCGCATCTATAAGTTCAACGACACCATAGACAAGGCTGTGCTGAAACCCGTGGCCGACTTCTACGTGCGTGTCACCCCGCAGCCGGTTCGAACCTCGGTCTCGAACTTCTTCAATAACGTGGCCTACCCGAACGTCATTCTCAACGACTTTCTGCAGGGGAAACTGCCGCAGTTTCTGGATGACGTAGGACGCTTCACCGTAAACAGCACGCTGGGCATCGGCGGACTCTTCGACGTGGCCACCCAGATGGGAATGAAGCCGCACGAGGAGGACTTGGGCATTACGCTCGGAACCTGGGGTTCGCCGCAGGGAGCATACCTGGTCCTGCCGCTGCTCGGCCCGAACACGGTGCGGGATGCCCCTAACCTCGTGTTGGCGGCCGTTACGAATGGCCTCTTCTATATCGGTACTGCAGCGGTCACTATACCGCTCAGCGTGCTCGGCGTGATCGACACCCGCGCCAAGGCGAGCAATGCCATCCGCTTCGTGAACGAAGCCGCCCTCGACCCCTATGTGTTTACGCGGGAGGCGTATGTGCAGAGGCGCATATTCCTCATCTACGGCGGGCACCCTCCGGCTCAATTCTTCGAGGAAGATACCGGTGAGGACACCACACCGCCCAAGGAGCCCAAGTCGCAGCTCCCTGCTAAGTAAGGTGCCGCCGGGGCTGGGGCGATGCGATGACCCAGTCTGCACTGATTCGCGCGCTCCAGCGGCCTGAGATGTTTCCCCATGCGGTGGAGTCGTTCAAGGTTCGGGAGACCCATATCTCATGGGTACTCCTGACCGGACCGTTCGCATACAAGATCAAGAAGCCGGTAGACCTGGGCTTCCTCGACTTCTCCACGCGGGCCAAGCGACGCTATTGCTGCGAGGAGGAGTTGCGACTCAACCAGCGCCTCTCTCCCCAGCTTTACGTGGAAGTAGTGCCCATCTGCGGCACCGTGGACCGTCCACGACTGGGCGGCCCAGGGGACGCCATCGAATACGCCGTGAAAATGGTGGAGTTCTCCCAGGAGAACCAGCTCGACCGCGTGCTAGAGCGCGGCGCTCTGCGCTCCTTCCACATCGATGCCTTGGCGGATACCGTGGCGGAGTTCCACGCGCGCATCCCTTCGGCCACCGAAGATCAGATCTTCGGAGCTCCGGAGCGACTGTATGAGCCGGTGGAAGAGAACTTCCTCCAGATTCGGCCGACGCCGGACGAAACCGAGCTGGCTCAGCGACTGCAGGCGCTGGAGACCTGGAGCCTGCAACGCTTCCAGACGCTTCATGAGACCTTCATTGTGCGCCAGCGCGGGGGCTTCGTGCGCGAGTGTCACGGCGACATGCACCTCGGAAACATGGCACTGCTGGGCCAGGAGCTGGTGATCTTCGACTGCATCGAGTTCAGCGAAAACCTCCGCTGGATCAACGTCATGAGCGAGATCGCATTCCTGACCATGGATCTGGAGGACCGTGGATGCTCACCCTTCGCGTGGCGCTTCCTGAATCGCTATCTCGAAGCCACGGGCGACTACCAGGGCCTGCAGTTGCTGCGCTTCTACCAAGTCTATCGTGCCATGGTCCGCGCCAAGGTCGCCCACATCCGCATGCAGCAGGAGCCGCCCCCTAGTGCTGCTCGCGCGGCGTTGCGGCAGGACCGAGAGGGCTACGTGACCCTGGCGCATACCTATACCCGGCCCGACCACCCTGTCCTGATTATCACTTATGGCCTGTCCGGGTCGGGCAAGACTACCGCTACGCAAAGGCTACTGGAGGCGTGGGGAGCCGTCCGGGTCCGTTCCGATGTCGAACGCAAGCGCCTGTTCGGCCTGTCCCCCCTGCAGCCTAGTCGCTCGGGGGTGGGCACTGGACTCTATACACGGGAGGCCAGCCAACGCACTTACGAACGTCTCGCGCAGCTTGCCCGCTGCGTCCTGGAAGCCGGCTTCTCTGCCATCGTGGACGCGACCTTCCTGGGGCACGCTCAGCGACAGGCGTTCCGAGACCTCGCTCTATCTCTCGCCATCCCGTTCACGATACTTTCGTTCGAAGCGCCGGACGCCCTTCTGCAAGCGCGGGTAGCCGAACGTGCGCGCGGTGCCGCCGACGCCTCGGAGGCCGACTTGGCAGTGCTCGCCCAACAAGCGTGCTCACGGGAGCCGCTGACGGATAGCGAGCTCGCCCGTGCCCTACCGGTGCCTTCAGAGGCGGACTTGGACGTCGCAGCCGTTATCGCGCAATTGCAGCAGCCAAAAGACTGAGCGCTTTCTTGGCAGGCTCCGAGGCCCCACCCTGAACGCGTGGTCTGTCTTGCAGACGGAAGCAGGCCGTGCTATGTCTTTCGCCCGGGCACACTGCTGTCGAGCCGAGGATGGGTGTCATGGCCGCGCCCGCCGGACCAGCAGCGAAACCTTCGCGACTTCCCTGCCTCATGCTGTGGTTGGTCGCCGGGGCGTTGCTCGCCGGTTGCGCCGGAACCCCGCCCCGTCCGTCCCGCCCGCCGGCAACGGCGGCCGTCGCGCTCGCAGCCCTCAGCATGCTGGGGACCCCGTACGTTTCCGGGGGCACAAGCCCAAGGGGCTTCGATTGCAGCGGCTTGGTCCAATACAGCTACGCCCAAGCGGGCATCCATGTCCCGCGCACCGCCAGGGGACAGTTCGAGAGCAGCGAGCCCGTACCTACGTCGGCCATGCACGCGGGAGACGCCCTGTTCTTCCGCACCGGGTGGCTGCGTCGCTGGCACGTGGGGATCTATCTCGGCGACGGCCGGTTCGTCCATGCACCATCGAGATCCGGTGCCGTTTCTATCGCGACCCTCGGGGACGCCTACTGGAATCGCCACTTCGTGCGCGCCGGCCGTTTCGCACCATGAGCGCCGGGGGCGGGCACCGGTTACGCCGGCCACCGGAAGCGCATCGTCCCTCTGGCTGTAGGCGATTCTGCATAGGACCTTGTCGCCTCAGCAGGTTTGGCTATAATCCAAAACCGGCCGTGGCCGCCGGTTGCGAACCCCGAACCAGCGGACCGCCGGTCCTGCGGCAACGCACCGGCTGGCAATACAGAGAGGCGAGGCGACAGTGAGCGATCAGATCAAGCGCGGCATGGTACGGTCTACGCCGCTCGCCGTGGAGCTAACCGACGAGCAGTGCGAGGTGTTGGCAGGCATTATCGACAGCCGCACGCTGCAGGATGGCGACATGCTGATCCGCGAGGGGAAGGTGGACAACAGCCTGCATGTCGTGGTCAAGGGGATGCTCGCAGTCGTCAAGGACACCGGCGGCGGCGACATGGTGACACTGCACATCCTCAAGGCCGGCGATCTGGCGGGCGAGCTGGGCTTCATGGACGGTATGGAACACTCCGCTAGCCTGCGCTCCATCGGAGAGACCGAGGTATTCAGCTTGGAGCGCGAGAGTTTTGAATCCCTGCTCGCCGAACACCCTGCACTGGTGTATCGGGTCATGCGGGCAATCATCCGTCAGGTGCATGCCATCGTTCGCCGCATGAACACGCAGTACGTGGAGCTGACCAACTACATCACGAAGCAACACGGACGTTACTGAGCCCGCTCACCCGAGGTTCGTTCCCTGCGGTTGCTGTCCCGGGCGCATGAGGTCATGCTGCGGCTCCCGCCGGGGCCGCCTGTGGCCGTGCGATGCGGGTACCCTTGGCCGAGCGCGCCGGCGACCGATTCCAGAGGAGGTCGATGAATGGCAACGGCACGGTTCCTGGTGGCCAACGTCAAGTGCCAGGGTTGCGTAAGCACGATCCGAGAGGGGCTGCGCAGCCTCGCCGGGGTGCAGGAGGTGCAGGTCGATGTCCCCACCGGAGAGGTCGTCGTCCGAGGCGACGAACTGTCGCCTACCCTGCTGGCAGCGAAACTGGATGAGCTGGGCTACCCGGTCGCCGGGGACGCATGGAGCCGCCGATGAGCCCCACCCTCGAGCATCACCTGCCTTCGGCCGACCCGACGCAGCTCAAGCGGCTCGGACTGGCCGTCATCGAGACCGAATCCAGGGCGATCCAAGCGCTTGCAGCACGCATTGACGAAAACTTCGTCAAGGCCTGCGAGTACATCCTAGTCTGTCGGGGTCGCGTCGTCGTCATCGGTATGGGCAAGTCGGGTCACGTGGCCGGCAAGATAGCCGCGACGCTGGCCAGTACCGGGAGCCCTGCGTTCTTCGTCCATCCAGGGGAGGCGAGCCATGGCGATCTGGGCATGATCACCCCCCAGGACGTAGTCCTCGCACTGTCCAACTCGGGAGAAACGGAAGAGATTCTCACCATCCTTCCCCTGATCAAACGCCTCGGGGTACCCCTGGTCGCGCTCACCGGAAACATGCGCTCCACCTTGGCACAAGCGGCCACCGTGGCCATCGACGTGAGCGTGGAGCAAGAGGCCTGCCCACTCGGCCTCGCACCCACCTCGAGCACGACCGCGGCCATGGCCATGGGCGATGCGCTGGCCATATCCCTGCTCGAGGCGCGGGGCTTTACGGCGGAGGATTTCGCACGCTCCCACCCCCGCGGATCGCTCGGACGGCGGCTTCTGCTCCTCATCAGCGACATCATGCACGTGGGGGATGGTATACCCATGGTGGACGAGGGGGCGCGCTTGAGCGAGACGCTTGTGGAGATGACACGCAAGGGTTTGGGTATGACCGCCGTGGTGGACGCGCTGGGGCGCCTGACCGGGATCTTTACCGACGGCGATCTGCGCCGCACGCTCGATCGGGGGCTCGAACGTCCACTCCACCGACATCGCCCACGTGATGACACGCCGGTGCAAGACCTGTCCGCCCAATATGCTGGCCGCCGAGGCGCTGCAGATCATGGAGTCTTACAAGATCAACGCGCTGGTCGTGGTCGACCAGGACCGCCGACCGATCGGTGCGCTCAACATGCACGACCTGCTGAGGGCCGGGGTGGTCTAGATCGACAGTGCGTCGAGCGCGCAGAGCGCTCCGTGCCGGGGACACCTGCCTAGCCGCGGCGCCAGACGGTGGTTCCATCCGGCCGGTCCTCCAAGACGACCCCCTGGGACTTCAGCTCCGCCCGGATGCGATCGGCCTCGGCCCAGTTCTTTCGCTCGCGCGCCGCTTCCCGCTCCTTGATCAACATTTCGATCTGGGCGGGGCCATACTGAAGCACGCGCGGCGGATGCGTGAGCGCGACGTTACTGAGTGCTAGCACTAGCCGCTCCTTGAGCCACGCCTCCGGGTCACTCTGCAACAGCCCCAACACACCACCGAGCTGGCGCAGCAGAGCCGCCAATTGCGGCACTTCCCCCGGACTCTCCTCCTTTGCCCGGTTCAAGGAGCGGCTCACCTCAAATAGCACGGCGAGCGCTTCCGGCGTGTTGAAATCGTCTTCCATCGCAGCGTGAAAGCGCTCCGCGAATTCGCCAGTCGCGGCAGCTTCACCCGCCGGGACACCTCGCAGCGCGAGATAAAGGCGGGTCAACGCTTGCCGTGCCTCTGTAAGCTGCTCAGCGGAATAGTTCAGCGGGCTGCGGTAGTGGCTGGACAGCAGAAAATAGCGCACGGCCTCCGGAGGATGGCTTTCCAGGACCTCCCTGAGGTTGAAGACGTTCCCGAGGGACTTGGACATCTTCTCCTCGTTGATGCGCACGAACCCCACATGCATCCAGTAGTTGACGAATTTGTCGCCGCTAGCCGCTTCGGACTGTGCAATCTCGTTCTCATGGTGGGGGAACTGCAGGTCTGCTCCGCCCCCATGAATGTCGAAATGCGAGCCCAGGCACTCCGTCGACATGGCGGAGCACTCGATGTGCCAGCCCGGCCGACCCGCCCCCCAGGGCGAATCCCAGCTCGGCTCGCCGGGCTTTGCAGCCTTCCACAGGACGAAGTCGAGCGGATCGCGCTTGGCCTCGTTCACCTCCACCCTGGCGCCGGCCCGCAGGTCCTCCAAGCGCTTGCCCGACAGCTCGCCATAGCCCTGGAAGCGGTTGACGTCGTAATAAACGTCGCCGTTCTCGGCCTGGTAGGCATAGCCCTTTTCCATCAGCTCACCGACCATGGCGAGGATAGCGTCCATGGACTGCGTCGCCCGCGGCTCGTAGTCCGGCGGTAGCAAGCCGAGACGCTCAACGTCCTGGTGCATGGCCCGAATGAACCGCTCCGCGAGGGCTTTGAAATCCTCCCCGTTCTCGCGCGCCCGCTTGAGGATCTTGTCGTCGATGTCCGTAATGTTACGCACGTAAGTCACATCGTGGCCCTTCGCCCGCAGATAGCGGACCACCACGTCGAACACCACCATCACTCGGCCGTGTCCGAGGTGGCAGTAGTCATAGACGGTCATGCCGCACACGTACATGCGCACCCGCCCCGCTTGAATAGGCCGGAACGGCTCCTTGCGCCTGGTCAGGCTGTTGTAGACGCTAAGCATGCCTGTGGCCCCCCTGACGGCGGGGTGTTGTGGCCGATGCCGTGGCGCAGCCAAATCTAGCCTCCGCGGGCGGCACGCTGCAGCCGCTGCAACGCCCGTTCTCGGCCCATGAGGGGCAGCAGACGCGCCAGCTCGGGCCCTTCGACCTCCCCGGTGAGCGCCGCCCGCAGCGGCTGAAATAGGGCGCGTCCGTGGGCGCCGGTGACCTCCTTCAAGCGCCGAACCAGTGCCTCGAGGTCGGCGTCCTCACGCCGCACCTGTTGCAAGGCCGCCTCGAAAAAGCTGGCGCCCGCGCTTCCAATGACCATGCGCGCCCGCTCATCCAGCGCCAAGGGATCGCTGAACAGGATGCGCGCCCACCTGATCGCGTCGCGCCGCGACATGACGTTCTCGCGTATCGCCTCGGCGAAGGCGGGCACGGCGTCTTGTGGAACCAATGCCGCCACCTCGCCGCCCAGCCACGCCCGGAACGCCTCCGAACTCAGCCCGGTCAGCCCCCGAGCCTGCCACGCGTTCAACTGGGGTGCGTCGAAACGCGCCGGGGCGCGCCCCAGCCTATCGAGCGAGAAGCCGGCAGCCAGCGTGTCGAGATCCATCCATGCCGGCTCGTCGTATGAATGCCCCAGCCGGGCTAGGTAGTTGAGCACCGCCCCCGGCAGGTATCCCTCATCGCGCAACTGCCGCACGCTCACGCTCCCCTGCCTCTTGGCCAGCGGCAGCGCGTCGGCCCCCACAATCAGGGGCACGTGCCCGTAGCTCGGCGCGGAGAGGCCGAGCGCGCCCAGCACCAGGATCTGTCGTGGCGTGTTGCTGAGGTGGTCCTCGCCCCGCAGCACGTGGGTGATACCCATCAGCGCATCGTCCACGGCATTGCTGAATAAGAAGCCCGCCGACCCGTCGGCGCGACGGACCACGAAGTCTCCGATGTCCGCTCTGCCGAATCGTTGGCGACCGCGCACCAGATCGTCGAAGTCCACCCATCCCGAGGACCCCACGCGAAAGCGCCAGGCCGGACGCTCCCCCAGCGCCAGCCTGCGAGATACCTCCTCCCGCGACAGCAGGGCGCAGGTGCCCGGATACCTGGGGGGTAGACCGGCCGCGTGCTGGGCAGAGCGCGCCCGCGCCAGCTCCTCCTGGCTGCAGAAGCAGGCATAAACGGCCTCTGTCCGCTCCAGCGCTCGGAAATAGCGCTCATACACTTCCCCGCGTTCCGACTGCAGGTAGGGCCCGTAAGCACCGGCCGTGTCGGGCCCTTCGTCCCAGGGGAGACCGAGCCACCGGAGGTCCTCCTCCAACGCTTGGATGTATTCGCCGCGGCTGCGGGCGGCGTCGGTGTCCTCGATGCGTAGCAAGAAGACGCCATGACAATGGCGGGCCCACAGAGCGTTGAACAGCGCCGTGCGCGCGTTGCCGAGGTGTAACAGCCCGCTGGGGCTGGGGGCGAACCGCGTGCGGACACTCGTGAGCTGCATCGGCGTATGGTAGCGGAAAGGCCTGCGGCCGACCAAACACGAGGGTTTCGCCGCGGCGCCGAAGCCTTTAACATGTCCATTGCGCCATTATCCGCGAGCCTCCCCTATGAACAAGATGCTGCTACCGGTCCTTCTCTGCGCCTTCGCCGCCCCTTCCGCGGGAGACCAACCCGCCGAGCATCCGCGCGTGCGCCTCAAGACCAGCATGGGAAACATCGTGGTTGAGCTAGACCGAACCGAGGCGCCCGCAACCGTGGCGAATTTCCTGCGTTACGTCAATGAGGGGTTTTACGACGGCACCCTGTTCCATCGGGTGATCGGGGGATTCATGATCCAGGGTGGCGGGCTGACGCCCGATCTGCACCGCAAGGCCACGCACCCTCCTATCAAGAACGAGGCGGACAATGGGCTCAAGAACGGGATCGGCACCATCGCCATGGCCCGGACAGGGGATCCCGATTCCGCAACCTCCCAGTTCTTCATCAATGTCGCAGACAACGCTCGCCTTGACTACCGGTCCCCGGATCCCCAGGGCTGGGGCTACTGCGTGTTCGGTAAGGTGGTCGAGGGCATGGACGTGGTCACGGCCATCAGCAAAGTGCCCACCACCGGCCGCGCCGGCTACCGCGATGTCCCCGAGAGCGATGTGGTCATCGAGCACGCCGAGGTGATCGCGCCCGAGTGAAGACCTATTTCATCTCCGACCTGCACCTAGGCGACCAGCAGCCTCGGCTGACGGGGCTCTTCGCGGACTTCCTGCAACGCGGCCTGCAGCGAGCCGAGTCCCTGTACATTCTCGGCGATCTGTTCGAAGTGTGGGCCGGAGACGACGACCTCACCTCGCTGCACCAGTCGATCATCGACAGGCTACGAGCCCTGACTGAGCGTGGGGTTCCGGTCTACCTCCTGCACGGGAACCGGGATTTCTTGCTAGGCAGCGCTTTCGAGAAGCTTGCCGGTGCGCGTATCCTGTCCGAACCGACCACCGTAGACCTTTACGGACAGACCACGCTCCTCCTGCACGGGGACACCTTGTGCGTCGACGACACCGAGTACCAACAGTTCCGCACCCGGGTGCGTGACCACGAGTGGCAACGTCGTTTTCTCGCCCTGCCCTTGGAGCAGCGCAGACAGATCGCCCATCAGGCACGCGAGCAGAGCAGCCTGCGTACGGGAGGCGTAGCCGCCGAGATCATGGACGTCAACCCCGGTGAAGTGCGCTCCGTGATGCGGCAACACGGCGTATGGTCTCTGATCCACGGCCACACGCACCGACCGGGCATCCACTACTTTGCGCTGGACGGCCACGCGGCGCGACGTATCGTGCTCGGCGACTGGAGCGACCGGGGGAGCGTGCTGGTCTGCGACAGCACTCACTGGCAGCTCGTCGGTTGGCCTACCAGCGGTTCCTGGGTGACGGAGGACCACACGCCCATGCGGTCCTGAGGGCCGCCCAGTCCTGTCGCTCCGGAGGTCGTCCTTGATTCTCACCGCCACGTCCCTACCCGCGTCCTAGCCCACATCGCCTGGCCAAGAAGTCGCGCCAACCGTGCGCTTCGACCTCTTCTACGAGCTGTCGGTCCCGGCCTTCGGAGGACGCGATGAGTCGCAGGTGTTGCACGACACGCTCGATGAGCTGGAGCTCGCGGACCGCCTGGGCTTTCAAACCGCATGGGTCGTAGAGCACCACTTCATGCGCGAGTACTCCCACAGCTCCGCGCCCGACATCTTCCTGGCCGCAGCCGCGGCCCGCACGACCCGGCTGCGGCTGGGTCACGGCATCATCCCGCTGCCTTACCACCACCCGGTGCACGTCGCCGAGCGCCTGGCCACTCTGGACATTCTGTCCCGAGGACGCGTCGAGTTCGGGTTCGGGCGCGGCTTCTCGCCGCTGGAGTATCAGACCTTCGGGGTTGCGATGGCCGACAGCCGCGCGCTCACTGAGGAGTCGTTGGAGGTCATACGCAGGACGTTCGCCGGTGGTCCTGTCAGCTTCCACGGCCGGCGTTTTCACATAGAAAGACTGGACGTTCTTCCCAGGATCGTCCAGCGGCCCCATCCTCCCATCTGGATCGCCGCGGTCAGCCCGGAGAGCTTCGAGCTCGCAGCACGGCTCGGCGTCGGGGTGTTGGTCGGCCCGTTCAAGCCCTGGTTCATGGTCAAGGAGGATATCAGGCACTACCGCGAGGCGTGGCGCCGCCACCATGGCGAAGGCGCACCCACACCGTTTCAAAACGCCCGCGTTGGGATGACTTTGGGCGTGTTCTGTCTCGAGGACGGGCGGCGTGCACGCGCGCTCGCGGGAGAAGGCATAGTGTGGTTTTACCGCAAACTGCTGGAGCAGACGTTGCCGGTATTGAAGCGCCTCTGCGAAAGCTATGAGTATTACCGCAAGCTGGGCCGCCTGAGCGGACTGCTCACCCCGGCGGTCAACCTGACCGTGCTGGAAAGACTGGGCATGGTGGTGGTGGGGGACCCCGCGCACTGCGTCAAACGGCTCCGAGCCCTACAGGCGCAGGGTGTAGACCATCTGCTCTGTGCCCTTGGCGCCGGCGCGCTTCCCACAGACCTGGTACGCGCAGCCATGAGGACTATCGCAGAGCAGGTCATGCCGCGGTTCCAGCAAGATTGAGAGCTTGTGAGAAATCGCCGCGAGCGGCCCGAGAGCAAGGCGCACGCAGCGCAGCGACGAGACATATCCAGTCGATGGGCGACGAGCGACCGAATGAGGATAGCCATTTCGGCACGTCCGGGGGACGCCCCGAAGGGGTGGCGTACAGGGAGGTACGCCATGACCGCCGCTCAACGCCGCTATCCGGACGCACAGCAGATTGATTCACAGGCTCTCTGCTTTCCATGCCGCAACGGCCCAAGGGTCGGGCCGTCCGTCTCTCGGGCTGAAGCTGATATCATGAGTTCTTGTCCCGACGAGGCATCGCGTCAGCGTGCGGGCGCGCGCCCCTCGCGGCGTCGGGAGCGCAACGATATGCGGCCCTGGAAGACAACACGCCTGAAACCCGATGTCATGGGGAGCGTCCTTCAGCTCTACGACTCACGGGTCGGTGCCATCCATGTCGACAGCTTCGCGGTGAGGGTCCGGTTCTCCTTCGCGTACATCGCCCGCTCCGCGCAACGCCGCCGGAGCGGCGGGGGTCTCTGGGCCCAGGAGGCGGAGATGATTTTCCCCGGCGGTGCCGTGGGGATGCCGCTGCCGCCGCTGCCCAATACCATAGCGGACGGATTCGTCGAGGTGGGCGGCGTCCAGCACGATACTATCCGCCTTCCATTCAAATGCAGGGGCCGGGGTTCGCTGTGGCTGAAATTCGTCGATGCCTCCACGCTGAGCGTGAGCGGACTCGCACCCGGCATCGAGCTTTTGGGCAACGCCGTACGCATCGAATAGGCGGCGGAGAGTCCGGCATCGTCGGCAACGGCTTCATCTCGCCGATCGGCGACCAGGCACGGGAGCATCACAGGATCGCCGTGTTCTGACGGCCCGCACCCACCGTATATGGGGCACCCCTCCCAGAATGCGCATATCCGGCGCGCGGCGCGGCTCAGGGTCTACACCCAGCCGGCTGGACAAATGGCATCCGGAGCGCGTATACGAGCCCGGAGATGAGGGTCCTGGTCACCGGCAGCGCGTCTCGACTGGCAAGGGTACTGCTGCCGCTGCTGTGCGCCGAGGAGCGCATCAGCCATATCATCGGCGTGGATCTTCGAGCCAGCGGCTTCGTCCACCGACGGTTCTCGGAGCATCATCTCGAACGTCCGTGCGTCCGTGCTGCACCGGCTCTTCACCGGGGTCGATGCGCTTATCCACATGGCCTTCATCGTCATGCGTGGGGAGCTGGGTAGGCACCGGCGGGATCGCTTGTTGATGCACAGCATCAACGTGAACGGCAGTATCAACGTGTTCCGTGCCGCCATGGCGGAGGCCGTGCCGCACGTGATTCACGTCTCCAGCGCAGCGGTCTACGGAGCCTGGCCGGACAACCCGACGCATCTGGATGAAGCACGCCCGCTGCGCGCGATGAGCGGCTTCGCCTATGCCGAAGACAAGGTCACCGTAGAAGCGTGGCTCGACCAGTACCAGCAGGCGGCGGGGGCCCCCCGGGTGACGCGCCTGCGCCCCCACGCCATCCTCGGCCCCCATTGCCAGCCCTTGCTCAGATTCCTGCTCCGTCAGCCCTTCTATCCACGCCTACCAGACCCGCAGCCCGTGACCCAATGCGTCTGGGAGGACGACGTCGCGCGCGCCATTGTCCAGGGACTCTTCAGTAATGCGAGCGGCAGCTTCAACTTAGCCGCGGAACCGGCCATGTCGTTCCGTGCGATGCAGCAGTTCCGACACCGGCGCGCCTTTCCCCTACCCTTCCCCTTGGTACGGGCGCTCCAGCGCGCCCTGTGGCATGTCGCCGGCGTCGGCGGTGAGCCGGGCTGGCTGCAGGCTCTGCCGCATTCTTTGGCCCTCGATTGCCGGCGGGCTCACCAGTATCTCGGCTGGCGGCCTCAAGCCTCCGTCTACGACTGTCTGCGGCAGCTCCCGCGCTGATCCGCGTCCTCTAGCCAACCAAGGGAGACCCCCCGGCTTTGCCGGGGTGGCAGTAGGGGTTTGACATTTTAGGGAGTCCATTGAGGAGACTCCGAATCGTGAGCCGCCAAGCACACGAAACGGAGAACCGCGATGGACGAGTATGAGAGCCTAAGCCACACGAAGTGGGAGTGCAAATACCATGTGGTATTCATTCCCAAGTGTCGCAGGAGAACGCTGTACGAGCAGCTGAGGCAGCACCTGGGGGAAGTGTTCCGCAGGTTGGCTGCGCAGAAGGAGAGTCGCATTGAGGAAGGGCACCTGATGCCCGATCACGTGCACATGCTGATCGCGATCCCGCCGAAGCACGCGGTGTCGCAGGTGATCGGATACCTCAAGGGTAAGAGTGCGATCCACTTAGCGCTACTTAGCGCGGGTGTAGGGTGAGCGAAAGCGCAACGTTGTCGGGCAGTTACTTCTGGGCCAGGGGGTACTAGGAAGCCGTGATCCGGGAATACATCCGACACCAAGAGGAAAAGGACAAGCGCCTCGACCAGATGAACCTTTGGCGCTGACCGGCCACCGTTACGGTGGCCTATGAACGTCGGGGCCGCGTGAGCGACCCCGGTTAGCTGCTTTGAGCGGCTCACATATCGAAAGCCCCCGGCTTTGCCGGGGGATTGTTACTCGGGAGGGCTCTCGCGGCGATGCTTGCCAGGCCATGACGAAGGCAATAAGCTACCCGCAAATCCTGAGGTATCTCCTTCGTTGCTCCGCGTCCGAAGCCTCATCTGGCTCCTGCTCGTGTTCTGCCCCCTTTGGGGAGCAGACCAGAGCGCGCCCCACGTTGTGCTCTTGCACGTCCAAGGCGCCATCGGCCCGGCCACCGCCGACTATGTGGTACGGGGCCTGAAGACGGCAGCGGAGCATCGGGCAGGATTGGCGATCATCGAAATGGATACGCCGGGCGGGCTCGATTCGGCCATGCGCCAGATCATCCAGGCGATATTGGGCTCGCCGATCCCAGTGGCGGGCTTCGTGGCGCCTTCCGGCGCCCGCGCAGCCAGTGCCGGCACCTATATTCTCTATGCGTGCCACATCGCCGGCATGGCGCCAGGTACGAACCTCGGAGCGGCAACGCCGATCGAGCTGGGCACCCCGTTGCCGGAAACACCGCAGAAGGCCGGCCGCGGCGAGGAGCCGAAAAAGTCCGACGAAACAGGCGGGGACGCGAAGACCCGCAAGCTGGTGCAACGATGCGGTCGCCTACATCCGCAGCCTCGCGGAGTTGCGGCATCGCAACGCAGATTGGGCGGAGAAGGCGGTGCGCGAAGCGGCCAGCCTATCGGCCCAGGAAGCTTTGAAGCTCAACGTCATCGATCTCATGGCAACGGACATCGCAGATCTGTTGGGCGCAGTCGATGGCCGGGAGGTCGATGTGCTCGGCAGGATCGTCTCTCTGAAGACCCGCGGTATCTTGGTCGAACGCGTGGAGCCGGATTGGCGCAGTCAGTTGCTGGCAGTGATTACCGACCCCAATATCGCCTACGTCTTGATGATCATCGGGATCTACGGCCTGATCTTCGAGTTCGCGAACCCAGGCTTCGTTCTGCCGGGCGTGGCGGGCGCGATCTGCCTGCTCCTCGCCCTCTATGCCTTCCAGGTGCTACCAGTCAACTATGCGGGCCTCGGCCTCATCCTGCTAGGACTCGCGTTCATGGTCGCGGAGGCGTTCATGCCTAGCTTCGGAGCGCTGGGCGTCGGAGGCGTGATCGCGTTCATCGTGGGCTCGATCATGCTCATGGACACCGGCGCGCCAGGCTACCGCATCCACTGGGAGCTGATCGCCGGGCTGGGGCTGGGAAGCGCGATCTTCCTGATCGGCGCGGTGACCTTAGCGCTGCGCGCCCGCAGCCGCCCCGTGGTCAGCGGCCGCGAGGCCCTGATAGACGCCCCCGGGGAAGCCTTGGGGGACTTCGAAGGCGAGGGCCGGATCCGCCTTCGCGGCGAGACCTGGCTCGCCCGTGCCCGCGTCCCGATAAAGCGCGGCCAGAAGGTCCGTGTTGTCCGCAAGGAGGACCTGATACTCATCGTCGAGCCGGAGGCACCTGAGGAGGGCCCGTGACATGAACGCCATCTATGTGACCCTGGGCATCATCCTGGCGGCGGTATTCGCCTCCGTCCGTATACTCTGGGAATATGAGCGCGGCGTGGTCTTTCTATTGGGGCGCTTCTGGAAGGTGAAGGGCCCCGGCCTGATCCTGGTCATTCCCATCCTGCAACGCATCGTGCGCGTCGACCTGCGTACCATGGTGCTCGATGTCCCCACTCAGAGACGTCATCTCCCGCGACAACGTCTCGGTCAAGGTGAACGCGGTGATTTACTACCGCGTGATAGACCCCGAACGGGCCATCATCCAAGTCGAGGATTTCAATATGGCGACCAGCCAGTTGGCGCAGACGACTTTGCGCTCGGTCTTGGGTCAGCACGAGCTGGACGAGATGCTGGCGGAACGGGACCGGCTCAACGTCGACATCCAGGCGATCCTCGACAAGCAGACCGACGCCTGGGGCATCAAAGTCGCGAATGTCGAGATCAAGCACGTCGATCTGGACGAGAGCATGATCCGCGCCATTGCCAGGCAAGCGGAGGCCGAGCGCGAACGCCGCGCCAAGGTCATCAACGCCGAGGGCGAGTTCCAGGCCGCGGCGAAGATGCTGGAGGCGGCGCGCATCCTCGCACAGGAGCCTGTCGCGATACAGTTGCGCTATCTGCACACCCTGACCGACATCGCCACCGAGCGGAACTCGACCATCGCGTTCCCGATCCCCATCGATCTCCTGGCCCCGCTGTTGAAGTCCGCGGAGAGCAAACGCGGCTAAAGGGACGTTTTGCAGTCACACGGCCATGCCCGACTCACGGCAACCCACCTCCGCCTCGTTGGAGCGTAAGCGTCCGAAACCGATCTCGCCGCTTGAGATCAAGGGCAGCGTGTTCACTCTCGGAGTGCTGCACCTTCTGGTGAGCGACCTGGACGCCATCGCCGGCGAACTAACCGCCAAGCTCAAAATGAGCCCGCGGTTCTTCCGCCATGCGCCGCTCGTCATCGACCTGCAAGCGCTGCCGGAATCCGCGGAGCCGGTCGACTTCGACGCCTTGGTGCGCCTGCTGCGATCGCACGATCTGGTCCCGGTCGGAGTGCGCAACGCCGCCCCCCAGCAGCAGGAGGCAGCGTTGGCGGTCGGTCTGGGGGTTCTGCAGGGGGGGCGACCAGAACGGGAACGCCGTGAAACCGAGGCCGCGGCGCCCTCGCATACGCCGACCAAGCTCATCACTCAGCCGGTGCGCTCGGGTCAACAGATCTATGCGCAGGCCGGGGACCTGATCGTCCTCGCACCCGTCAGCCCTGGCGCGGAGCTGCTTGCAGATGGTCATATCCACGTTTATGCACCGCTACGCGGACGAGCGCTGGCGGGTATCCAGGGCGACACCAGCGCACGCATCTTCTGCCAATGCCTGGAAGCGGAACTGATCTCGGTCGCGGGCCACTACCGGGTCATCGAGGATCTGGACGCAGCCGTGCGCGGCAGGCCGGTGCAGGCATACCTGGAGGGCGAGCGCCTCACCATCAAGGGACTCTAGGGCACGGACGGGAACTCTTTACAATCTGGCCAACTTTTCCGGGGCAGGGACGATATGTCGGAGAACTCACTAGCAAAGATCATCGTAGTCACCTCTGGCAAAGGCGGCGTGGGCAAGACCACTACCGCCGCGAGCTTCGGGGCAGGGCTCGCTCAGAGGGCCTTCAGAACGGTCGTGATAGACTTCGATGTCGGGCTGCGCAACCTCGACCTGATCATGGGCTGCGAGCGCCGCGTGGTCTACGACTTCGTCAACGTCATCAACAACGAAGCCACCCTCAAGCAGGCGCTCATCAAGGACAAGCGGGTGGATGGCCTGTTCATCCTTCCGGCCTCTCAGACTCGCGACAAGGAGGCATTGACCCAGGAGGGCGTCGAGAGAGTCCTGACCGAGCTACAGCAGAACTTCGACTACATCATCTGCGATTCACCGGCTGGCATCGAACGCGGCGCATTGATGGCCATGTACTTTGCGGATCAGGCGCTGGTCGTGACCAACCCGGAGGTGTCCTCCGTACGGGATTCGGATCGTATCCTCGGTATCCTGGCCGCCAAGTCGCGCCGTGCCGAACGGGGCGACACCCCCATAAAGGAGCACCTGGTACTGACCCGTTATGCCCCGGAGCGGGTCACCCGGGGAGAGATGCTGAGCGTGGAAGATGTCAACGAGATCCTGGCCATCCCGGTCCTCGGAGTGATCCCGGAATCGCAGACTGTTCTCTCCGCCTCCAACGCTGGCGTGCCTGTGATACTCGAGGACAAGAGCGAAGCCGCACAAGCGTATTCCGACACAGTTGCCCGCTTTCTAGGGGAAGACCGACCCCACCGCTTCCTGCGGGAAGAGAAGAAGGGTTTCCTCCGACGCTTCTTTGGGAGCTGAGTCATGAGCCTTCTCAACTACTTTCGCACGGCGAGCAGGAGAAACACGGCTGCGGTCGCCAAGGAGCGCCTGCAGATTATCGTCGCCCACGAGCGCGCCTACCGCAACGCACCCCATTACCTCCCAATCCTGCAAAAGGGGACTGCTGGACGTCATCGGCAAGTACGTCAGAGTGCAGGACGACCACGTGCGGATCAACCTCGAGCGAGAGGGCGACTACGAGATCTTGGAGCTGAACATCACCTTGCCCGACGACCCATCTGCTAGGCGTTAGTGAGGTCCGTCTTACTCAGGCACGGGCACCCCGGCGAGGCGCGCCGGGGACATGTCGATGCACACGACGGTGATTCTCTCCGGCGTGTCGCCGTGGACGCGCAGATCCTCGGCAAACTGCCCAACGGTCCCTTGATCCCGCCCGTCACAGCCATAGAGCACCCGAGCGGCCTCGAGGTCATGGAACAGGCTGATGTAGCGCTGGCCGCGCCGGCCGGCCGTCTCGTCAATGCCGACCAAGCGCACCGCGCTAAAGTCCGCTCACCTGGCATCCGAAGCCAGGACACGGGTCATTGCTGCCGATTGCCCGACGCGGACCCGCGGACAACCACGAGCAGAAGGAGTGTGCCCAATAATATGGGCATCGGCACCCTCCGGCAAATCGTACGGCGCTTCGGTCATAAGCGAGAACGGGCGCATGTTTTCGGGTGATTGAGGTTCTGGCGATTTGAAATCGGCCCGCGGAATTCGCCTGGCTGATCGTCGCCGGACTTGTCAGCAGACAGAGCTTGAACACGAACCGCGGCAGGACAAGTCGCTTTCGCACCGTCGAGACTCAATGAGTGGTCCGGTCAGCAGTACACGCTGCGTCCGGATGTCTGGCCAATCGAGGAAACGCGGCCTGGCACGCGCCCACAACGGCTTGACGCCCCGATCCCAAGGCTCTAACGGCGATCGAGGCTACCACCGGTTTCTCACCTCGGCGTTTCGTGCCTTCCATTGCTCGTCATCTGTGCTAATGTTTGGTAAGCTTACGCCGGACATCCAAACGGGGTCCGGCCCCAAAGTCATACCCGCGGTATTGGCTGCTTCCGCGCTCGTGCGACGGCGTTAGCGGTTAAGCATTGTAGGGACCGCACCAGAAGAGGAGAGACCCATGACTTCGTCCAACCGGTATGCTCTGACAGCAGATCAGGTCCGTCGGGCCGCACGTGGGCCGTTTGCCGTTTCGATATTCTTGGCAGTCCTGCTGGGCATCTCAGCCCCAACCCGGGCGAACGATAACCCGGCTCTGTGGAAACGGGAGGTCAAAGCCCGCTACGACGTGTTGCTTGAGGATGTCAAATCCGCGTTGGAGGCATACCAGTTCACGATTGTATCCGAGCAGGATCTGGCAAAGGCGTTGGCCAAGAACCGGCACGTTTTCGGCGAGGGCAAGTGGAACACCATTGGGTTTCAGGAAGCCACCGTCGTGAATTTCTGTTCCCTGGTCTTTAACCAACAGGTGTTCAACCTGAACATGGATTATTCGATCCTGTGTCCGTTTAAAGTGGTCCTGTACTCCATGGAGAAGAGCCCTGATTCGGTGACGATCATAATGGTCCGGCCAACGTATCTTCTCGCGCACTTCCCAGATCCGAGCGCTAAGGAAGTCGCCAAGAGGATCGAAGACCGCATCGTCGCGGCCCTTACCGAGGCGCTCCCCCACTGACATTGACCTGTGGAAGAGGCTCGACGGGCGCGGCCCGCGGCGCGAACGTGCCTAGCCGCTAGCGCCGCACGGCCGGGCGTTCGCGCGTAGATGGGCCGGATATGCCGGTCATCCCTCGGCACCACGCGGAACATCAGGTGTCTGGTTTGGAGACGCAAGACCGGGTTTGCATCGCCGCCCCGACAGACGGCGCGGAGCTCGGCGCAGCCGCCACGGCCTGCGGTCACGTTGAGATGGTTGAGACGTGTGGGGCGCGTGATCATCCAGGGCGGGGGCGACGCTGGTCATGCCGACGACGGTCCTGGTGGCAGAGTCGGGCGGTAGCATTCGGGGATCGCGGTCAGCACACGGAGGCGGAACGCGACCACTTGAAAAACATGTCGAGACTATGATAATTCCTTGCAGGACCCAGGCGATGAGCAGCAAGCCATGCCTGGTCCCATCAACCCCAACAGGAGGAACCATGACAGCGACAGCTATCACCGAAGAGATGATCTTCCAGTGCTTTGCCGCCGCCCAGCAGTCGGACGATCCTGCGAAGACTGCCGAGTCCTTTATAGACGTTGAGGAGTATGAGAATCAGGTCATGTACCCGGAGTTTGCCCGATGGGCCGCGAAGGCGGGGCACCCGCAACTGGCGAAGCTCTTCCGTAAGGTGGCGGGCGAGGAGAAGCTCCACGCCGTGTGGCTGAGAGCGTTGTACGACGAGGTCGGGGTCCCCCCTCGGGGTGAAGACACACAGCGCGCCGTCGATGCCCTGCGTACGATCCAGGCGAACTGCGACGCCCTCGTCGCCATGAACCCGGAAGGCGTAGTGGAGAAAGCGTTGGCGGTAGCCATTCGAGTGGAGGAGCGGGAATACAGGGACATTTACCCGCGCTTTCGCGACCAGGCGCGGGCGTCGAACGACACCCGGGCGGCCGAGGTCTACCAAAAGGTGATCGACTCGGAACGCCAACATGCCCAGTGGTACCGGGCCGCATTGCGGGACTTCCAGCAGCGCGCGGGTGTTGCTGCCTGATCCCGTAGTCCTTGACAGATAAGGTCGCATTTCCGGCGCCGGCGAGGTGGTGGCAGGCACTGACCCCTGCCATCTACCTCGTTTCTGTCCTGCCCGGAGTCGGTGTCTGGCAACTTCTACGTCCCACCGGAGACGCCCTGGGGTCGCTCGGAGCGGCCACGGTCGCCGTGGTGCTCGTGCAGCACGCCATTAACGTCTTGAACGACGTGTCCGACTGGCGCCTAGGCGCGGACGCAGAAAAACGGAACTCCTGGGTCCGCGTCCACGATGAGGATCTCGTCGTGGCCACACGTCATGGGTGGCTGAGCTTCCTAGCGGGCAGCCTGCTCGGACTCGCCACGCTGGCTCGGGGTGAGCGCTTGTGGATTCTCGCCGTCGCTTTGCCTCTGGTGGGCCTCGGGTATCTCTACAACTCGGGAAGGAGACCTTTGTCCTATACCCGGCTGGGAGAATGGGTGACCGGCCTGTGCTACGGGCCGGGCGTCTTCGGCTGTCTCTGGCTCGTGGTCCATCAGGACATCGAGATCTCGACCCTTTTCGGTTGCGCAGCCTTCGGCTGTCTCGCCGTCGGTCTCCTGCTCTCCCATCAACCCCCGCAGATCTCCACAGACCGTCAGGCCGGCAAACATTCCTTCGCCGCGCGGTACGGAGCGGTCCGGACGTATCAAACCGCCCGGCTTCTTTTTCTGAGCTTTCTGACCACATGGGGAATGGCGCTGGGGCAGCAACAACCGCACCGAGTGACGTTCGCGTTCTATATCACCCTCTCATGTCTGGTATTCTCCGGGACTTACGTCAAGGAACTCGGCCCGAAGTATCTGCTGCTTTCATCGACCGGCCTGTTCGCGGTCCAAGCCTTGGGGTAGTTGCGGTCATCGCAGCGGGTTTGGAAGGACTGCGAGACAACCGCAGAGCATGTCCCTGAACAAGCGATAGGCCCTGACACTGCGCTTACAGGAGGCATCCGCGCGTACCTGCACAGACACACCGCACCCGCAGCTTCGTAGGCATGTCCGGGCTGAACCACCTGTTCACGCGAGGAGGTGCGGGCCTCGCCCATGGCGGCCACGGCCAGTCCGAGACGCAGCCATCACCGCAACGGAATTTCCCGGCGCGCACGCTGCATAAAGGCCTGCAGAATGTGTCCGGCCATGTGATCGAACAATGGCACGGCGACGAACTCCAACGTTCTAGAAGCGAACCGGTAGTTGATGTTCAAGGCCAACTCGCAGCCGCCGCCGGTGTCGGTAAACCGCCAGTCTATCTCGAGGGACTTGAACATGCCTTCTCGGGAGCACACAACGATGCGTTTCGGCCGCTCCAGTCGCGCCTCGGAGACGAAGCGGTCGCGGAAGCCGCCCACGGTGATCGTCTGCTCCACCGCAAGGCAGTTGCCCTCGCGGCTTAGAATGCGAGCGCCGGCCCATCCCGGAACGAATTCAGGATACCGCTCAATGTCGGCCACGAGATCGAAAACAGGCTCCCTCCTATAGGGCAACCACGCGCTGTCTCGACGGCTGGCCATCGTCGCCTACGAGCCGCTCAGCACCTGGCGATCGGCCCGTACGAGTTATAGGGCAGGGACAGGAGCGGACTTGCTGGGCATTCGCAAAGCTCAGGACGGGTGGAAGGCTCCCACCACCGCATCCGTACCTCATCGCCTGGCGATTCTTCCCGCGAGAGAACCGGATCGCCGGTCACCGTCCGGCGGGGCGGGAACACGCTCGTCAGGCCCCGCCGAGGACGCTCTGAGGCACTCCCACGCGAGGTCCAAGAGAACGACCGTCGCCAAAGAGGTCGTTGGAACCGGGACTGGTGATGCCCGTCGCCTGCCGAGCAGACCCGGGATTCAGACCGTTCTTGCAGTGAACCGTCAGCCCGAACATGCACTCTCTCGCTTGCCACAAAGGATTCAGGCATAGTGAATCTCGCCTCCTTCGACCAGGTGTCGCCTCGTAGTTGTTTGCGCCTCCGAGGGGTATAGGGTACCAGCGGCCTCTCAACCTCCATAATCATAAACCCCGGACCCGGGCAGATTCAGCACGACGCCAGATTATCGGTTCTTGGAGCCTCCGGCATTCTCGGCACCGGCTGGAACCGGTCGAGTACCATCTACTTATGGTTCATCCGGCAAGGATGGTTCATGGGGAGTGGGTTGAGTGTTGGGGAGTCGTCGCCAGGGTGTGGATTCTCTGTCTGGGTTGGAGTCCGGACCGAGGAGGCAACCATGGACCTTGCCAGCGAGTACCACCAACCAGACCAAGGTGCTCCAGCGTCAAGCCTGTGGCTTTCGGGACAGGGAGTACTTCAAGCTCCGGCTGATGTTCATCCACCAGGCCACCCCCTCACTCGCCGGATGAACCACTTATTTCTCATTGGACTGGCGACGTAGGTAACGAACCAAGGGGGCCCTATTTCTCCACACTTCCCGGTGGGTTGACAACCGGACCCGAAGCGTCGACACTTTGGTTCGGGCAGTACCCTTGTTTGTAAGACATGTGTGGAAGGAGAGAAAACCCGATGAAGAAAGCTCTCGTCACCGCGATCGCCGGGGTGGTTCCGTTCGTGTTAGCGGCTTCGGCTTTCGCGGTTCCGCCCGGCCAGACCGTTGAGTTCACCCCAGAGGGAGCCGGCAAGGTGATCTTCGATGGCAAGATCCATGCTGCGAAGGGAGCCACGTGCGCTGATTGCCATCCCGGCCTGTTCCCCATGAAGAAGGGTGGCGCTACGCTTTCCATGAAGGACATGGAAGCGGGCAAGGGCTGTGGCGCATGCCACAATGGCACCAAAGCCTTCGGCGTGAAGGATGCGGTTAGCTGCAACAAGTGCCACAAGTAGCGGCCTGTCATTATCCACGGTAGAAAGAGTTCGCCGTGGCGTCGGTACGGTTGTGGCGTCGGCGACAGGTTCAAATCCTTGCCTGTGCGATGGATGTGCAGTATGACCGTCCAATTCCGGACGCCATCCGTGAGCCGACGTGCCGACTACCAAGCCAGGCGCTGGACAACGCCTTCATCGAGCGACTTTGGCACACGGTCAAGTACGAGGATATCTATACTGCGCGACTACCAGAGCGTCCCCGCGCTCGACCGGGCTTGACAGACTACTTTCGCCTCTACAACCATGTGCGTCCGTGCAGTGCCCTCGGGGGGGGGACTCCCGCTGAGGTCCACTGGGCATCTCTACCAATCTACCAACCCCTCACTGAGGAAACTCACAACCGCTCTCACCCCCTTACGTATCCGGCCCTGATCCCTGTCCAGCAATTGGGGTCCACGTCAGTCCGTTTGATGGAACAACGGCTCCACGCTGCTTGTGGCAGGACTGCCGACAACGACAAGCCGAAACCTGCGAGTGCGCCTTGATGGCACTATCCCGGTTGTGTCTGCAGCACCACAAGTCGCTGACGAGGAAATCGTGGGCCTTGCCCTCCCCGATTCCCGCCAGCAACAAATTCTCTCGGCCCTGCAAGTCAAACTCGCCGCTCCTTAGCTCCTTGTAGCCAGGCGAAACGCCCGATCTGCCCAGCGAAAGTCCTTTATTTCGTTAAGGGGGGGTGGTCAAATTAGCTCCTCTTGCATCAATATATTGGGTCCCTGGACACGTCAGGGGACGACGTGGCAGGGTAAGCGCAACTTCGGGAGTTTAGGTGCTGAAACGCCCGCGCAACGCCACCCGGAGGGACCGCGCATGACCATCTTGAGTCGCTGGACAAGAGAACTCGCTAAACTGCGTCCGCACGATGCACAGGCACTCGCCACCGAGGCCATGCTGCTGCGCGCAGGGCTGCGGGCTGGTGCGGAGGCCGTCGAAGACGTGCGCGAGTTCGCCGAGGCGAGACCGCTGATGGACTTCGCCGGGGCGCTGCTGGTGCGGCACGGCGTGAAAGACGTCGAGAGCTTGTCGGCGAACCAGGTCTTGAACCGCGCCCTGGAGGTCGGCCTGACCGCCACCTTGGAGGCCGCCAGCCGCCACGCAGTGCTGATGGGCTACGACGTGGCCCCGCAAACCCACGCGTGTTGGGTGGGCAACACAGGGGTCAAGGACTTCAACGCGCAGGAGCTTGGCGACGTTGGGACGCTCTCCGGCGACTTCGAGCAAACGGCGGTACAGACCTTTAAAAAAATCGTCCAGATCGGACGCGCCGCGATGCTGAACGACGACGTTGCACCGTTCCTGCGCACCAGCAACAGCTTCGGCATAAGCGCTCGGATCGCCGAGGCGGACGTGGCATATGCCACGCTGGAGGCCGACTCCACGCTGAACGACGGGTTGGCCACATTCCACACCACGCACGGTAACCTGATGGACGCGGCTCCCCCGACGGTCACATCCTTGACGGCGGCCGTCGCGGCCCTGCGCTCGCAGGTAGACGATCAGGGCCGGGCCATCAACCTGACGCCCAGCTTCGTCGTTGTTCCCGTGAGCGTCGAGATCGGAGCGCGGCAAGCCGTCATCTCGATTTACGGCTCGGGCGACCCTGACGCGCCGCGCGTGCTGGCCGAGCCGCGGTTGACCGCGAACTGGTATCTCACCTGCGCGCAGACGGAGCGGCCGGCGCTCCACCTGATCGCCCGGTCCGCCTCGCGCGGGCCGTCGGTCAGCATCGGCCGAATCCCGAATTTCGACGGGGAAGCGGCGAAATGCGTTTGGGCTTTCGCCGCCGCCGTACTGTCCTGGCGCGGCGCGGTCAAGACTCCGTTGCCGTCATAGAGCACAGGCGCACTGCCACCTGCCTTTGCGTTCATCGCTTTCGGTTCGCCCGATTGAAAGGCCGGGTACTCTTTACCAGGTGAAACGTGGACGGGTCTGCACGGTTCTATCGTCGCACCACAACACCGGAGGAAGCGGTCGATACAGCACACTAGTGTAGTGCTTCATTCTGTTTAGAACTTAAACGTGCGTTGGCGCGGATGACCTTCTGCAGGATGTCCTTAGCCTTGGCGGTCCAGATGAAGGGTTTGGGATTGGCGTTGTGGGCATCGACATAGCGGTTGATGGCATGGATCAACTCGGGGACGCTTCGAAACACGCCACGGCGCAACCGATCCACAGTCAGGTCGCGGAAGAATCGCTCGACCATGTTCAACCAGGATGCTGAGGTGGGCGTGAAATGGATGTGGAAACGCGGGTGTTTTCCCAGCCATTTCTGAACGTTGGGATGTTTGTGGGTGGCGTAGTTGTCGCAGACCAAGTGCAGTTCCTTGTCCTTGGGCGTCTCGCGGTCGATTTGGCGCAGGAAGGTGAGCCACTCCGTGTGGCGATGGTGCGGCTCGCAGCGGGCAATCACGGAACCCTCCAAGGTGTTCAGGGCAGCAAACAGTGTCGTGGTGCCATGGCGCTTGTAGTCATGGGTCATGGTCGCAGCCCGCCCCTTCTTCAGCGGCAGGCCAGGTTGGGTACGATCCAGCGCCTGAACCTGACTCTTCTCGTCGCAGCACAACACCAAAGCATGCTCCGGGGGGGACAGATACAGCCCGACGATGTCCTCCAACTTCTCGGTGAATTTCGGGTCGCGCGATACCTTGAAGGATTCGACACGATGCGGCTTCAGCCCATGGGCATGCCACACGCGCAGCACCGTGGTGTCGCTCACTCCCATTTCCTTAGCCAGGGTCCGCGTACTCCACTGTGTCGCTGCTAAGGGCTGGGTCTGAGTCGTGCGTCGCACGATCTCGGCGGCATCCACCTTGGGCTGACGACCTCCGCGCGGCAGGTCACACTCGATGGCCGCCAGCCCGCCTTGCGCATAGCGCTCCCGCCAACGCCCAACCTGCACACGCCCAATCTTGAGTTCCGCCGCGATGGCCTTGTTCTCCATGCCCACCGCCGCCAACAGCACAATGCGCGCTCGGCGGGCCAGCCTCACACTCGTGGTGTTCGAACGCGACACACGCCTCAGGCTCCGCTGTTCTTCCGCGCTCAGTCGGACCATCGGGGCTACTCGCATCAGTGCTCTCCTGTCTTGGCTTCATAGCCCTGGACAGCGATAGATCATATATGTTCCGTTAATTACCAAGCACTACACTAGTAGGCTGTCGAAGGTCGAAGAGCGCGAGGCCACAGCGACCTTGCAGCGACTCGCAGAGTCCCCCAACGCTGTCAGCGCCATCCGTCAACGCTGCCTCGCCTGCGCGAGGTCACCATCGGCCGTGTGGATCTGTCGGTTCGGGTAGGAAAAAATCGCCGCTCATAGGGAAGATGTCGATGGAGTATTAGCAGAGCCTGATATAGTGCTGACGGACTCAGAAGGTGGAAAGCGTGTTGCTGGTGTACGCCCTTGCCCACAACCTGATGCGCACTGCCTTCTTGCGCCTGCGGAAAGCCAGCCAACCCGATAACGGCACCGCCCGCCCCGGCGCGCGGGCCTCGGAAGGATCCATCGCGCCGCTTCGATGATCTGGGTTTCGGTGCTCCAGGGCCTTTCTGAACCCGCTGCTCGCGTTCTTGGGCCGCTCGCGAGTGGGCACAAAAAGCCCGCTCGCGCTGGGAGCTTGCTGGCGGGTCGTCTTGAAGCTCTTGGCACGGTGCTTCGACCTGCACAGGGGCTTCTTGGAGAGCGTTCTCCAGGGTCGGTTGGGACAGAAACTTGCCCTGCACCACCCTAACGATCATTGCGTCTGGCGCCACCCCAGAGGATGAAAGAAGCTGTGGGGTGGGAGACGGCGGGAAGAGGTCGCGCAAGTTTTTGGCGGCTCGACCCCGCAACCTAACGTGACCCGCCGGACCGACTCGTACCCCGGATTGCTTCCCTACAGAGCGCACGTTAAACAGGCCGTCTGTCTGACGTCAATTACTCTGTCCGGTTGACGACAACTAGAATGGCCGCTCTGTAGTGTAGGCGGTAGTTGTCGTCAGCTCTTGTTCGATACCTCCTGGTTGCGGGTTGCTTGGCGCTTTCGGTAGCTCTGCCCGTTGAGTTCGATGATGTGGGCATGGTGGACGAGCCGGTCGATGGCGGCGACGGCCATCATGTTGTCGGGGAAGATCGCATCCCACTCGCTGAAGGGGTGGTTGCTGGTGATCAGGAGACTGCCGCTCTCGTAGCGGTGGGCGATGAGCTCGAAGAGCACGGAGCTTTCCATCTCGGTGCGCTTGACGTAGCCGATGTCATCGAGGACGAGCAGCGGGTACTTGTCGAGCTTGGCGAGCGCATCGCTGAGCCTGAGGGCCTGTTTGGCGGTTTGAAGCTCCTGGACGAGGCTGGTTGCCGAGGCGAAACGCACCCGCACCCCTTGGCTGATGAGCCCGTGCCCAATGGCTGCGGCGAGATGGGTTTTGCCGACGCCGGAGGGCCCGAAGAGCAGGAGGTTGTCGGTGCGCTCGACCCAGGTGGCATCCTCGGCGAGCTGCACAATCTGCTGGCGGTTCAGCCCGGCGCTGGCCGTGAAGTCGAAGTGCTGGAGCGTCTTGCCCGCGGGCAGGCGGGCATCGTTGAGGTGGCGCTCCAGGCGCCGCCGCTCGCGTTCGGCGAGCTCGTGCTCGCAGAGCGCGGCGAGATAGTCGGCGAGGCTCCAGTGGTGCTCGAGGGCCCGGGTTTGCAGCGGTTGATACAGCCGTGCCATGGTCGGCAGGCGCAGCTCCCTGAGCAGCAGGGGCAAGGTGGCGGCGTTAGCCATGGCACACCTCCTCGGCGGCACTGCGGTGGGTGGCGGGCAGGAGCGCGTCATAGTCGGCCAGCGGGTGCTGAGCAGTGGCGCCGAGAGGGAGCGTCGCGGGGGCTGGCGGTGCGAAGCGTTGTTGCAGGGCGCTGAGCGTGGGCGATAGGCCTCGCTCCAGGGCGGCCAGCCAGTGGGTCCCCAGGGCCTCCTGGCACTCGTGCTCGGCGGCGAGCTTGAGTGCGCCGACCATGCGCTTGCAGGCGTCGGCGGGCGCAAGGGTAGCGTCCAGATGCTGCCAGATACGCTGATAGGTGGCATCCGGAAGCAGGGCGTCGCGGTACTGGAGCCGATAGAAGGCGCGGGGCTTCTTCACCAGCCATCCCACGAGATGGCGATAGTCGATGCGGCTCGCCCGGCGCTTGCCCGGGGCCGGGTAGACCCGCGGGAGGATGAGCAGGGCCTCGGTGCCGAGGAACAGCTCCAGGCGGGCGTCATAGAGGTGCACCCGCAGGCGCTCGCCGATGAGCCGCGCGGGGACCGAGTAGACCACCAAGCGCACGGTGATGGTGCTGGCGGTGGTGACCTTCACCCACAGCTCGGTGTAGTCGGCCGCGAAGGTCACCGGCAGGGGCCGCAGATGGGGGCGCTCGGCCTCGATGGCGGTGGCGTTACGCCGGTTGACGGCGGCGGTGACGGTGTCGAGAAAGTCCTGGTAGGACGCCACCGAGGGGAACTCGGCACTGCCCCGGGCCAGAAGGCGCTGCACGATACGGCGCTTCAAATGCCCGTGGGGTGACTCGATGCTGCCGTTCTCGTGGCAGGCCCCGGGGTTGTTGCGCGTCGGCCTCATCCCATAATGGGCGCAGAGCGCCGCGTAGCGCGCCGCAAGGTCGTGCTGGGCCTCAGCCGAGAGGTTCTTGAACGCCGCCGAGAGGCTGTCAGTGCGGTGCTCGGCCGGTGCACCGCCCAGGCGCAGCAGCGCCTGGCTGAGCCCCTCGGCGAGCGCCGTGAAGCTCTCCCCGCCCAGCACCACCCGCACCGTGCACCAGCCGCTGTAGGCCAGGCGGAAATGGTAGAGGCGGTGGGCGAGCGGCTCGCCGGCGATGGTGACGGTGACGTCCTTGAGCACGGTGAAATCCGACAAACCCCGCAGTCCCGGGACCTGCTGCTGTGGGAACATCACCTCCTTCTCGGGTCCATGCGCCGCCCGCCAGGCCTTCACCCGGCGCTGCAAGGTGCGCAATAGCTTGTCCGGGTACTGGCCCGGATGGCGCTCCTGGAGCCCTTCCAAGAGCGTCAGCGCGTGCAGTGCCGGGGTGTGCTCAAGCAGTGGGACCAGCTCGCTGTCCCACACGGTGTCAAAGGGGTCGCGGCGCGTTCGATACCGCCGCGCGCCCCGCGGTGCTCGACGCTCGTCCCGCTCGTCAAGACGGCGCGCCGTGCGCTCCGAGAAACCCGCCTTGGCGGCGGCGGTTACTTGGTTCTTACCTGCGGTTCTCTGTGACATATAGACCTTGACCTGTTGCGGTGTGACGGCCATCCCTCCCCCCGAAGCATCGGATGTCAGAACGCCGCCAGTGTGGCCGATCAACCGGACAAAGTAGTTGTCGCCAACCGGTCAACGTAATTGTCGCTCTATAGCCGTCGGCGGCTTGCCGCCTTCAGGCTCACTCGGTCCGGCACCCGCCGTCTCCCATCTCTTGAGTGTATTGCGACGGGAGACGACATGGAACTGGTAGCGATCTTCAAGCGTGTCATCGGTCTGGATGTGCATCAGGGGCAAGTGACCGCCTGTGCCATCCTTGAGGAGGCCGACGGCCAAGTCTACATCGAGCAACGCCAATTCGGTGCCTTCAAGAAAGACCGCCGGGCGCTCGCGGAGTGGTGCGCGGGATTTCGCCCGGAGGAGGTGGTCATGGAGAGCACCGGCATTTACTGGAAAAGTCCTTACGCAGCCCTAGAGGCGCACGGCATCCAAGCCAAGGTGGTCAACGCCCGCCACGTCAAGCAGGTCCCGGGACGCAAGACCGACATCGGCGATGCCCAGTGGCTGGCCATGTTGGCTCGCGCCGCTCTGTTGCGCGCCTCCTTCGTGCCGAAGGCCAAACTGCGCGAGCTGCGCCTGATCGCCCGGCAGCGACAGAAGCTCGTGGGCTTGGCTGCCTCGGAGAAGAACCGGCTGCACAAGGTGCTCACCGATGGTGGCATCCGCCTGGGGGTGGTGGTGAGCGATATCCACGGCCAGTCGGCCCGTGCCATGCTGAAAGCCCTCATCCAGGGGGCTGCTGCCCACGAGGTCCTCCCCCTGGCCAGCCGCCGGCTGAAGGCGAGCCGCGAGGAGCTGCTCGATGCCCTGCAGGGGGACCTGACCGAGTCTCATCGCTTCGTCCTCGATGAATTGATGCGCCACATCGAGGAGCTCGAAGCCCGCATCGCCCGCTTCGATGCTCGCTTGCTCGAAGGCCTGAAGGAGGAGGCCAACAGCCTGCTGTTGTTGCAGACCCTACCAGGGGTCAATGTCATCGGTGCCGCCATGCTGCTGGTGGAAATCGGTAGCGACATGAGCGCCTTCGGTCATGCCGAGCGGCTCGCTTCCTGGGTGGGTATCTGCCCCGGCAACCACGAGTCGGCCGGCAAGCGCCAATCGGGGCGCACCCGCAAGGGCAACCCCTATGTGCGTCGTCTGCTGTGCGAGTTCGCCCATGCCGCAAGCCGTACCCGCTTGCGCCGCGGCCGCAAACGAGCCATCATCGCTCTGGCCCACAAGATGTTGCGTATCATCTTCTGCATGCTCTCGCGCGGCCAACACTACCGGGATTCGGCCACTGACTATGAAGCCCTATTTGTGAAACGCAACGCCCCACGCTGGATCAAGGCCCTCAGCCGCTACGGCTTCCTGCCAGCCGCCGCCTGAACCCTTCACCCCCTCCTCCTATGGCCCTCATCGGCCAGGCTCCGTCACGCCCAAAAACCGGCTTCTTTCACGTTAAAGTCCGCCAAACTGTGGTAGTTCACCGCCACCCCACCGCACAGCAGCGGTAGGCATCATGCTGTTGGCACAGGCGCTCGAGCGTCCGCGCACTGCCCCCTCCACGGTCGCACACAGCCACAGCGCCATCAGGATCGCAGGGGCAATCGGCGGGCGTCCCGCCCCGCTCTCCACAGACCGGATCCCCTGATACAGGGGCGATAGATCGATTCCCTCTACGAACGCCCAAACCCCTGCGCCGTTGTCGGTCACCAAGAGCGGGGGCTTCGCCAGGGGTCCGTGCAGCCGCTCCGCCTCGGCGCGGGCGCTATCGAGCGCGGCGGCGACCCGGCTGCCTATCTTCGACCCTGCCTCTGCTCGGCGGGAATTCTTCAGAAATTTTACCGACGCTCAGCCAATCCTCCTGTAAGTCCTTGTCCTGTTTGGCGTCCCCAACGGGATTCGAACCCGTGTTGCAGCCTTGAAAGGGCTGTCTGACGTCCGCAGCCGTCCGTCGCTGTCCACGTAACCCATTCTCCCGCTTGCTTTCCTGTCCATGCTCGTCCATACTCGTCCGTAGGGTTCCACCCTGGGGTATTACGGAAGATTACGGAAGCGAGGGTTACCGCCATGCCAAGAATCGCACGGGACGCGCGCATCGAGACACGGGACGCCCGGACCCGGCTGAAGGTCCGCAAGGAGCCGTACTGGCGACAGATTCACTTCGGGCTGTCGGTCGGGTACTACCGGGGCGCTCACGCAGCCGCCTGGGTAGTGCGTCGCAGGGTAGACAGCCGCTATGCCTTCGAGACCTTGGGCGCCGCAGACGACCACCAGGACGCCAACGGTCTGGACGTCCTGAGCTACGCCCAAGCCTGCCGCAAGGCCATGGAGCTGGCCGATCAGGCCGTGACCGCGCCGGTCGAGCGCGGCTACACCGTGGCCGATGCCTGTCGGGACTATCTGCTGTGGTTCAGGGCGCACCGCAAGAGCTACCGGGACACGGAGCGCACCGTCAACGCGCACATCCTGCCCGCCCTGGGGGCGCAAGGTAGCGAACCTGACGACGGTGGATCTGCGCCGCTGGCACCAAGAGCTTGCGGAGGCCCCGGTCAGGCGCCGCGGCAAGCTGGTCCCTGCGGACCCCACCGATACCGACGCGACGCGGGCCAGGAAGGCCACGGCGAACCGAATCCTGACCGTGCTGAAGGCCACGTTGAACATGGCCTACCGCGAGGGGAAGGCATCGACAGACGAAGCCTGGGATTGCGTGCGCCCGTTCCGTGCGGTCGAGGAGCCGAAGGTCCGCTATCTGACCGCGGCCGAAGCCGAAGCGGCTGATCAACGCCTGCCTGCCAGACTTCCGGGATTTAGTGGTCGGTGCGCTGCTCACCGGCTGCCGGTACGGGGAGCTCTGCCGGCTGAAGGTCGGAGATTGTGACCGGGACGCGGGCACGATCAGGGTCTCGGAGAGCAAAGCCGGGAAGGCCCGCCATGTGCCGCTGACCGACGAAGGCCAAGCGCTGTTCGAACGGATGGCGGCCGGCCGGCGCGGGACCGCTCCCGTGTTCGTGCGTCCCGACGGGGAGCCCTGGGGCCAGTCGCACCAAGTCCGGCCCATCCGGGAGGCGAGCCGGCGAGCCGGAATAGACCCGCCCGTGTCGTTCCACATCATCCGCCACACCTATGGGTCTCTGCTCGCCATGCGGGGCACGCCACTGGACGTGATCGCCGCGGCCCTGGGGCACAGCGACACGCGCATGACTTCCCGCCACTACGCCCACCTGCAGCCGTCCTATGTGGCGCAGACCATCCGGGCGAACCTGCCGAGCTTCGGGGTTCGGCCTGGGAACGTGCGGCGCATCGGGTGAGCGCCATGGAGCAATTCAGCCGATGGTGCCGACATGTCGGAGGGAAGCCCGACGGCTACGCCCGCCTGTATGAGTTCGCCAAAGCCATGGAGCGAGGCGAGACGCCTCGCCCCGAGCTGTTGCGCGAGCTGGCGGACGTGTTCAATCGGATTCTTGGATGACCAAGACCCGGCGCGCGCCCTGGGGCTGAAGAAACGCCAAGGACGCCGGATCACCATTCAGTCGTTGGACCGTGCGATTCTATCGCAGAGGGCGTCGTCTGGCTGCGCCTGGGAGGCTGCCCACTGGAAGCGAACGACCCTCGGCGCGTCGGAGCCTTCGCTGAAGTCGCTAAGCTTGCGAACAAAGCAGAGGCGACAGTGCGCGCGCAGTATGCCAGGCATCGCCGCAGCGCCATCCTCGAAGTGAAGATGAAACTTCTTACCGTGCTGGCCGTCGATCGGATGCACGGCAAAGACCCGAACCCCGACGTTTTGTCCTTGCTGGAGAAGCTGCCGCAGCCTTTTGCGCTCGTGACGGCTGATGTTCTCGCCTGGCTCTCTTATCAGAACTAAGCCGCCAAGTACACCCCCAAGAAATCACCGTCGATTTGTTGAGGGTTAGCATTCGCTGATCCGCGTGGTGAAATTGCTCCTTCGCCTATCCGCGCACGGAGTAAGACACCATGTCCAAGAAGGATTCGCCCCGCCCCACGGGCACAGACCCGGCCGCCTACGGCTCCTTGACGGCGTTCTTTGCCGCACACGGCCTGTCTAGGTCGAAGGGCTATGAGCTGGTCCGCGCGGGCTTCGGCCCGCAGACCACGCGGATCGGGAACAAGCAAGTCGTGTTCGCGGAGCAGGCCGTTGAGTGGCGCGCGCGCTTGGCGAAGATCGGGACCATCCCAGCAGAATCGAAATACAGGCGGGCAGTCAGATGACGGCCGCCCCAGCAGGCCCCGGCGGGCCCCAGACAAGCCGAAGCCCTGCGAGGGACAGGGCTTCGGAGGAGGGCACAGACCAGACGAGACGACAGAATAACACATCCCTGGCCGCGCGTAGCTCCCCTCGGGAGGTGCCATGGCAGGCCTAGCCGAGCGCGCAAAGAAGCTGGACGAGCGCATGGAGCGCGCGGAGGCCAGGGCAGACGCAGCGAACGCTGCACGCGAGCGGCGCAGGGCGAACGGCGCCCCACCCGGCGCGGAAAACCGATCTGCCGATCAGACCTCTCGCATCAAGGAAACCCTCGAAGGCATCCGCACCGGCAACGACCTGCGCGGGATGGAACTCTCCCCGGTCACTTGGGCTGTCGAGAGGCTGATCCCCGCTGGGGTGACCATCTTGGGCGGAAAACCGAAAGCGAAGAAGAGCTGGATGATGCTGGGCATTGCCATTGCCGTGGCGTGTGGCGGGAAGGCGCTCGGGAGCATCGACGTGGACCCTGCGGACGTGCTCTATCTGAGTCTGGAGGACGGGAAGCGGCGCTTGAAGCGTCGGGTGGACATCCTGGAGCGCAGGGCGGACTTGTCGAGGCTGCACTACGCGACTCAGTGGCCGCGGCTGCACGAGGGCGGCACCGAGGCGCTTGAAGCATGGCTCCGGTCCCATTCGGAGACCCGACTGGTCATCATCGACACCCTCGCCAAGGTACGCCCGCCAGGGAAGCAGAACGAGACCCTGTACACCAACGACTACATCGTGGGCGAGCTGCTGATTGGTCTCGCCACCCGCTTCGACGTGGCCATCGTGCTCATACACCACTGCCGCAAGCTGGACGCGGAGGACCCGATCGACCTCATCAGTGGATCTCTCGGGCTCACGGGCGGTGTTGACGGCTACATGGTGCTGAAGCGGGCGGTCGGTGAGCGTGATCTGGCCTTCCTCACCGTGGTCGGGCGCGACTTGGACGAGGATCAAGAGCTGGCCGTCAAGTGGCATCAGCCAACCGCCACGTGGCACATGCAGGCCGGCAACGCTGAGCGCTACAAGCTATCTCATGAGCAGCGCGCCGTCATCGAGGCCCTGTCCGAGCATGGGCCTATGCACACCAAGGATCTGGCCGAACGGCTGCACCCTGGCACGAAGATCAGCGACACCGAGCAGTCGAGGGAGTACAAGAGCACCGCTAAGCTGTGCAGCAAGTTGGCCGCCAAGGACATGATCCATCGGCGGCACTATGACAAGAAGTGGGACGTTACCAATACACAAACACCGGTAGTAGTAGTAGAAGAAGAAGAAGTAGTAGAAGCGGTAGAAGCGGTAGAAGTGACAGGTAAGGGTACCGACTTCTACCGGTGTGAGGGGGCTTCTACCGGTACTTCTACCGGTTACGAGAACTCTAATATACGTTCTGCCGCAACGCCTGCACGGGAAACTTCTACCGCTTCTACCGGTACTACCGCGCGCGCGCGCGAACCTGGCGATGATGACGACCTAGAGGAGCAACCATGAACGACATCCCGGTACGGCTACCCTACGGCGGAACGCATTGGGACCCGACCATCCCGCGCGGCGTGCTGGATGGTTTCATCCGGGCTCGGCATCCCGCGAAGCACTACTACGGGGCGCTCTGGATACCGCCCGGGTTTACCTCTACAGAGCGGTTCAAGAACTGGGCCATCGCGATGAGGGAGCGGGCATCCTGGCAGCGCGTGGTGAGCTTCATGGATGCCACCGGGCTACGCCCGAGCGAGGCTTACCGTCGCGTGTTCCCTCCCCACGGGTTGATGTGGCATCCATACTTCGACCATACGCTGATCTGGCGCGATGACGGCGGGTATATCGTCACGACTGAGCCCTATGGCGAGTGTGCCCACAACGACCCCGAGGGTACGGCATTCTGGGCAAGAGAACACGGCTGGCAGTGCGTCGCTGCTCCCGAGTGGGGGATGTGGAGACCACCGGAGACGCACTTGTGGATACTTTCGCCGCCACGCGTCGGGGCGGACGTGGAAAAGGTCATCCGGCGACTGACGGTTCAACACGAGGGCAAGAGGGTATGAGCACCACCTACCACCTTCACCCGCTGGCCGACGCAGGCGCAGATCGCGGGGTGGTTGCGGGTGAGCCGAGCAACTATCGAAAATTGGGTGACAACCAATGATAAAGTTGTCATTGGTTGTCACCAGTCCAACTCGCCCGAGCGCATGCGCGGACGCTCTGGTCCCGGACCGAGTCGAGGCTCTGTGGAAGGTGGATGTGTCTGAAGCTTCAGGCATATGAGAATATTATCAAACGCTTCAGAACGTTGTGGCCCAACGTTTCACGGGTCCTCCCTGGCCTCCTCCTCTGCGGTCCAACGGGCCTGCGGGATTTAGCTAGCGTAACGCCTCCCTAGAGGATTCCTTCCCTACCCAATGGGCATCAACGTCAACAAAAAACAGTTGGCCGAGATCTTCGGATTGAGTCAGAGGACCTTGACCGAGCTGCAACGCGCAGGATTGCCCATCGAGGAGCGCGGCGCCCGCGGCCGGCCGCCATGTGTACGATACAGCCGCGGTCCACGCGTGGCTCCTGCGGCCGCGAGTCCGTGAAGCATCGCGCCAACGGCGATGGGCGCCCGCTGGACCTGGACCAAGAGCGCGCCAAGCTCGCAGCCGCTGATCGCGCATTGAAGGAACAAACCTTGCGCGAGAGGTCGGGCGAGCTGATTGACGCTTCCTGGGTGCGTACTACCGCTCGCACGCTCTGCGCAACCGCCCGCGAGCGGTTCGAGGTCCTGCCAGACCGCCTGGCTGCAATTCTCGCGGCCGAGAGCGACGAACGGCGGGATTTACGATCTGATGGCGAACGAGATCCGCGCGGTGCTGGCCGAGTTTGCCGAAGGTTCGATCGAGAAGTTTGGCGAAGTAAGGTAATTCCACAGGAGACGAAAATGCACAAGCCACCCGATGACTTCACCCAGAGCCAGAGCCCGCGTTTGCTGATGCAGCGCGCCGTGGTTTCACTCCCGACCCGGTATCGCCGCCACGGCTGTCCTTGTTGGCGCCGCCTGTGGACCGAGATCGAGCCGCACCTGAAGAAAGGCGGACATTCCTGCCGCGTTCACGTGCGAGTTCACGCGCACCGAGGCCGAGTTGGCCGCCCGGATCAGCTCGCCTTGCTGGCGGGCATCGGTCAACGTCGAGGCCGGCGCCCAGGCCGCACCGAGGCCGCCAACGGCAAGCCCGATACCGCGAGCGTAATACGGGTGTGCCGAGCATTCAGCCACCACGCATTCGAAACCTCCCGCCGGCGTGAGGTTGTGCTCCAGGATTTCTCTGCTTGTCCTCCTTGCTGAGCTTCGCTCGTCCGCGCATGCGCTCGGGCGAGTTGGACTGGTGGTAACCTTTACCAGAGCTGGTATTGGTTACCAGCTAATTCGCTACGGTCTGCTGGCTCACCCGCAACCACCCCGCTCGGGCGAGTTGGGCTGGTGGTAACCAATGACAACTTTATCATTGGTTACCACCCAAACCTCCGGGCGGTACTAGCGCCATGAGCCGCGAACGCCTCGCCCAAGCTGCTGACGCTGGCCGAGAGACACGATCCGGCGTTGCACGCGTGGTTCCGTGACTCGCTGGCACGGTGGAAGTGCGGGTCTACCCCTGGAGACCGCCCTGGAGCTGGCAGGCCCGGGCGCTCGTCGGCTTCGGGATTCCGCCATCCGCGCCTGGCCGAGCTGCTGGACCCGGACGGCCGAGTACTCGCGATGGCACGTCGCTGGGCTTGTGATGCGTGCGCTCGCCAGGAAGCACACCAGCGGGGAGATTGGCGCCGCGGTCCAAGCTATTCTGGCATTGGGGTGCGTGGTTCCGGGGCGCCGCCGAGTGTGGAGCCTCCTGGAAGGCAGACAGGGCGGGATGCTGCTGAAGGAGGAGGAGCGCAGACAGGGCGGAGACGGGAAGTGCGCGGTTGCCGGCAACGTTGCCGGAACCGTCGAATCCTACGCCCGTGCTCTCGAGGAGGAGGAGCGCAGACAGTTGGCGAACGGACTGACAAACTTCCGCCAATATTGGCGGAAGTCTCACCCTACGCCCGTGCTCTCGAGGAGCTCGCGTTCTTTGCAATTCTCGCCATCGCAATTGCAAAACGACTCTGTTTCGATAGAGCCTCAGAATTTATCGCGAGGCGCAGATAATGCAGAAGAACGATAAGCCAGATTGACACGCCCGATTCCATTCTCGCCGCGAGCGACGTTCGAGCCGCGATGGGCGATTGGCTCGCGCTTCGCGCGGGCCTTCTGCGCGCTGATGATGCGGACCCGATAGCCGGTGGAGCTGACTGGATCCGCTCGCACCGGCCACGCTCGCGGATGTTGCTTGCCATCTGGCGCGGCCGGGGCAGTGGCGTCACCGCTCACGAGGCGGCCCGAGAGTTTCACGGCACCGATTTTACCGATTCGTTGAGCGTCGGATTGTCCCAAGTGGCAGGCATCGCGTATTCGCGGCAGGCCGCGGAGAATTCGCAAATCTGCAAAGACGTTACGGTCCCGAATCTCCAACCCGTCGCGTTTCCTGTTTTGGACGTTGGCGAACTCAGCGAAACGCCGAATGCGGGTGGTCCCGTGCAATTCGCGACCACGTTTGCGAGCGATGGCGTATTTGGAAGCAGCGAATGTTTTCTCTGCGCGTTTCCTGATTCCGCGCAGACTTGCTCGTAAACGACAACGCTGGCATTGTCGCGCTGGCCGTTGCTCAGTTATCTGGGCATGCTGCTGCGTCTCGAGGCCCAGGCCATCGCTGCAATTCTCGCGAGCCAACGCGAACTTGGGCGATGGCGCGCGCATTGATCGGCATCGGAAAACACCGCGAGCGGTGGGATCACGAGCGTAACGGGTCTTGCTGCTGCCGCTGGGAAGCTGCGTACGCGGAGCACGTCGGGCGGAAACGTTGCGAACGTGAAGGCGCGCTTCTTGGCTCGTTGCTGGCGATGCGGAGTTTGCCGCGTTGACGACCCTTGGCGGTATCATCCGGGCGGCACACCGCGGATCGATGTGGTCACGAATGCGTGGCTACCGGCTGCGACAGCTTCGTACCTTTTAGCATCTCCAGATGACGCGCCCACTTTCATTCGGCTCGGGCTGACTTCTCCACCGAAGCCAAGCGTGATCCGACGCCGAGCGCCTCCGGTTTCGACGGATTGGCGTATGTCGTCGAGCACGTTTTCGGAGTTGCGGCTGTTTCTCGGGATGGACTTGTGAAGATAACGGCGTGAACGCTATTCAGGTTAAACCCGTCGTCCGCCAATTCGTAAATGCTGGCATTTGCCGACGCTGCGCCTCGCAGCTCGCCAAAGCTCTTCGCGTCGAGCCACCCGGCGCGCTGTCGGTCACGATTTGCGCGCGGCGCGGGATGAGCTTTGATCGCAAGCCGCAATTCATCCGGCGACTTGGTTTTCGAGCCGATCGAGGCGGGCGATGTGTTCGCGAATGTGGGGACCTGGAACGCTGCAATGAGCCGCGATTCCTGGATCATGATGCGCCTGCGACCCGACGGCTCTCTGACCTTCTTCCGTTCGTGTCTTTCGGCAGAGGAAGGCGCGGCGATGGCTTCTCGCGATTCGACGCTGCGCCTGATGACCCGCCGGCAGGCCCTGGAGGCGGAGCTGGGTCAGGAGCGCACGATGGTCACCGGGCGCATCGGCCGCCGCCGCAGATAAGCCCACCGGCCGCGCCCGATTGGGAACGTCGGGCCGGGATTGCCGCTCCGGTCGAGGCCCGCTCAACCTCGCCACGCGGCGCTGAGCAGTGCCCTGGCCTCGAGCCTCGTCACCTCGGGGCTGGATTGTTTCACCTCTCCTCCATTCGCCCCGGCTTCGTGCTGGGGTATTTTTTTGGCCGCCATCCAGTGGCGCAGGGGTGGAGCCACCCAGGACTTAACTTCCTTAATTGTCTATGTAGGCCTGTGGGACTTTTGGTGGGACTTTTTGAAGTCCCAGCAACGCGCTTAGTGCGGCAACGCTATTGCCGTTGCTGGGACACGCGGGACTTTTGCGGTCCTAGGACTTGTCCCAGGTAGGTAGTCCCATGTATCAACAAGCCTTCGGAATGCGCCGGCGAGGTTTACCAACTTTTGGAGTGTACACACTGTTTTTGAGTAAATCCCGACTGAGTGTCTGCTGACTCACCCCCTGCCGCTCTGCCGCCCGACGCCCCGAGGAAGGCCCCTCTCGCGTCGCTGGAGGCGAGATCGCACCGGCCCCCTTGCCAGGATACCCACCCCGCCCTTGACGGCCGGTCGGGCGCCCATGCCCCGGTCGGAATTTTACGGATATTTTACGGAAGCCTCGCTAGCGATCCTGTAAGTCCTTGTTTGTTTGGCGTCCCCAACGGGATTCGAACCCGTGTTGCAGCCTTGAAAGGGCTGTGTCCTGGGCCTCTAGACGATGGGGACCTGGATACGTATTGGAACTGAGTGGCGGTTTCGGCAGAAACGCCGATGGGGTTGGTGGAGCCAGGCGGGATCGAACCGCCGACCTCTTGCATGCCATGCAAGCGCTCTCCCAGCTGAGCTATGGCCCCGCAACGATAGGGCGGAAACTCTACGCCACGCCCATTCTAGTGTCAAGCGGAGGCGTGCAAGCGCACATAATCCATTGCCTGGGTAATGCGTTGTACGGCTTTGTCCCGACCGACTAGGCAGGTCGTCACGTCGATAGGGGGAGACACGGCTCGACCCGCCAAGGCCACTCGTAGCGGCTGCGCCAGTTTGCCCACCTTAATCCCGCAAGCATCAGCCACCGCCTGCACGACTTCGTGAATGGCGGCCGCGTTCCATCGCTCGAGTCCCGCGAGCCTTTCACGCAGCATACCCAGAGGCAACGTCACATCACGCGTCAGGTGCTTGGCCGCGTCTTTGGCATCGTAGCCCCGGAAGTCCGTGTATATGAAGGCACTGTTGGCTGCCATCTCGACTAGAGTCTTAGCGCGTTCCCTCTGCGCCAGGACGACGTTCCAGCAGATCGGGCCCGTCCGCGGGGTCGATTCCCAGTCGACCCATATGCCATGCCAGATGCCGAGCCACATGGGCAGCATCACTCGATTTCAGGTAATGTTGGTTGAGCCAGAGCAGCTTGCCGGGGTTAAAGATAGCAGGGGAGCGGTGGATGTCCTTAAGATCGAAACGTTCTATCATCTCGCCCACGGAGAACACTTCCTGGTCTCCGTAGGACCAACCCAGGCGCACCAAGTAGTTCAGCAGCGCTTCGGGCAGATGGCCGTCCTCGCGGTACTGCATCACGCTCACCGCGCCGTGGCGCTTAGAGAGACGCTTGGCGTCCTCGCCCAGAATCATGGGGATGTGCGCGTGAACGGGAATGGGTGCGCTCAGCGCCTTCAAGATATTTATTTGGCGAGGAGTATTGTTGAGGTGATCGTCCCCGCGTACGACGTGCGTAACACCCATGTCCCAATCGTCCACTACCACCGCGAAGTTGTAGGTGGGCGTGCCGTCCGAGCGCGCGAGCACGAGGTCGTCCAGCTCGCTGTTCTGGAACAGCACCTTGCCCTTGACTAAGTCATCGACGACCACATGTCCATCCATGGGCGTCTTGAAGCGGACGACGGGCTCGACGCCAGGCGGCGGGAACCCGGTGCGTGCGCGGCACCGGCCGTCATAGCGCGGCTTTTCCCTACGCGCGAGCTGCGTTGCGCGCATCGTATCGAGATCCTCCTTGGTGCAGTAACAACGGTACGCCCTGCCCTCCTCCAGCAGCCGGTCGACGACCTCCCGGTAACGCTCCAGACGCTGGATCTGGAAGTACGGCCCTTCGTCGTAATCCAGTCCGAGCCACGCCATCCCTTCCAAGATGGCATTGGCGGACTCCGGCGTCGAACGCCCCACATCCGTATCTTCGATACGCAGCACGAATGTGCCGCCGTGTTTCCGTGCGTAGAGCCAGGAATAGAGCGCCGTGCGGGCGCCACCGATATGAAGGTAGCCAGTCGGACTGGGTGCGAAGCGGGTACGAACGGACATGGCGGTTGATGGCTCCGGGCGAAAAATGGATGTTACCAGTGGGCCCGCGATCAAGGAACTAGTACTCCATCAATCTGATACATTCGAATAGAGGCGCTTCAACTTGATACGCGCATCGTCTGTGGTAAAGCGCCAATCGACCGGCTTGGTGGATTGGTTGCGCGCTTTCGTCCAGGCGTCGACTTCGGAGGTGACGGTTGCGATATCCGGGAGTCGTCGGTTCAGACACTGACGAGGTTAACTCACCCCCGGCAAAGCCGGGGGCCTATTGGGTGAGCGCCTCAAAGGCGCCATAACACCGCGAGCCGCCCAAGGCGGCTGGACCCACGTCCCCAGCGTCAGCTGATCGTAGCGCTCGTCCTCTTGCTCTTGGTTGCGGATGTAGGCCCTCACCGTCGCCTCATCTAGGCCCACCGTGGACACAAAGTACCTGCGCGCCCAGAAGTTCTCTCCGGTGAAGTTCCGCTGCCTGCCTGCGAACCTCCGGGCGATCTGGACGGCGCTCTTGCCTTCGATTCCTTGTGCCCTGCCAACTCGTGGACCATCTGTCGAGATATAGTCAAGTCTGGTGTATGAGCATGGGCTGAATCAGGCGGCGATCCGGTTGGCTTCCGCAGCTTCCACACGCACTCCATCTTTGAATTTCACTCCGGCAATGACCTCGGCCAAGCGTTCGAAGCCCCTGAGTCGACGCCAGCGTTTGGCCGCGCTCTGGCCGAGCTTGTAGACCATCGCCAGGAAGCTCTGGCGTGACACGCAACCCCGGGTCTTGTCGGTGCGAAGCCGTACTGTGGCGAAGGTCGACTCGATGGGGTTGGTGGTGCGGATGTGCTGCCAATGCACGGCTGGAAAGTCGTAGAAGGCAAGCAGTTGCTCGCGGTCCTTCTCCAGGCACTGTGCCGCCTTGGGATACTTGTCACGGTGGGTGTCGAGGAACGCCTCAAAGGCCTTCTGCGCCTGGTGGCGGCTTTCAGCCATCCAGAATCTCGTGAAGAGCGCTCTTGGCCTTCGGCTGGAGACTCTTGGGGAGCTTGTTCAGCACGTTAGCCTCTTGTGCACCCAACAGCGCTGATGGCGTGTTTGGCCGTAGACTTTGGTGAGCGCCTTCCACAAGCCCAAAGCGCCATCGCCGACGGCGAGTTCGGGACCGACCTTCAGCCCCTGGTGCTTGAGCCGCGTCAGGACCTCCAGCCAGCTCTGCTCCGACTCCCGGAAGCCGTCCTCGATGGCCACGAACTCCTTGGTGCCCTGTTCGGTCACTCCGACGATGACGAGCAGGCATTCGCGCGCCTGTTCCCCACGCACATTGAAGTACACCCCATCGGCCCACCAATACACGTAGCGCTTGCCTGAGGGGTCCCGGCGTGCCCAGCGCTGGTGCTCCTCTTCCCATTGACGTTTCAGCCGGCTGAGGGTCGAAGGCGACAGCCCCTCGGCCTGCTCGCCTAGCAATGAAGCCAACGCCTCCTGAAAATCGCCCGTGGAGACTCCCTTCAAATACAGCCAAGGCAGCAACTCCTCCAAGCTCCTGGTGCGCCGCACCGGGAGTGGAACCGAATGCCTGACCCACTGCGGTCTCGCACCCTGGGCACCTTCACCGCGACCGGCCCCACACCCGTCCGGATCTCACGCTCTGGCAGGTAGCCGTTTCGCACCACAGCCGCCCGGCCATCCAACGACTTCACGCCCTGGAACTGCCCCAGGAATTCGGTCAGCTCCGCTTCCACCGCCTGCGCAATCAGTTGCCGCGCTCCCGTTCTCAGAAGTTCGGTCAGCAGGTCGCTCGTCTCGCCCTCTGGCACTCTGCCGTCCATCGGTCTATCGTTATCCATCGGCGTATCCTCCACGGCTGGCTTGTGTCTCTGGTCCCTTCACATTCCAGCCGGATACGCCGCCTCACTCAAACCCCGTACACCAGATTCGAGCATAGCTCCCATCTGGCGCTGCACCAGACTTTGGTAGTCTTTCATCGTGAATCCCCTTCTCTTGGCGGAGATTGGAGATCCACAACGACCGTCGCATAGGTCAAACCTCGGTGAGTCCCCCGGCAAAGCCGGGGGCTTACCTCATTGAGTTAACACACTGAATTCGCATTCGGCCATGTTGAGCCAGCTACCGTGCTTCGGCGTATATAGACGAATTCCAGCTTCTCCAATAGTGCGCGCGCCACAGCCGGTGCAAAGGTCTTGTACAACGAAGCGCCGGTGTGCGTATTCAGATTGTCCATGACCAATGTGATGCGCTGGGCTTCGGGATAGTCCTCTTGTACCAACCGCCGAACCCCCTCGGTAGTTGTCAAGATAGTTGTCGTGTTGAGTTACGCTGCTTTGGTCAGTGGACGGTCCACCTGGGGACGGTCCGTTTGGGGGTTAAGCCCATCCCATTACACACAACTCAAAGGACCTGAGCCTCACGGGCGTAGTGCAGTCCTGCGGCGAAGTCCATGACGCGCTGCAGCCCTTGCCAGAGGGTCTTCACGCCGGGCTCGCCGTCGGCCTTGCGCCCCAGGAAGCCGCCGAGCCTGGCGATGAGGCGCACCACCTCGTTGAGGTGGGGTGGCTTCTTCGGTAAGCGTTTCTTGTTCAAGAGGAAGGCCGCCTGCCATTCGCTGCGATCGAACAGAAGCTCCGCATCCAGCTCCGGACAGGTGCGCCCCAGGCGCATGAGGCGGGCGATGAGCCAGGCGACCACCATGAATAGCGCCAACGCCCGTTCCAGGCATTCGAGGCTGCTGAGCTGCAGGGCCTCCACCCGGCAGACGTTCTTCAGCACGTGGAAGAAGAGGTTTATCTCCCAGCGGGCGCGATACCAGTCGATGAACTCCGCCCTCGGGCAGCGCACGGTTGTGCTGAGAGCGGACCAACCCGTCGGCTGGCTGCCCCAGGTCGCGCGCTTTGACCATCAGGGCTATGATGTCGGCCTCCCGGTCAGCCACATACACCAGTCGGGTGTCCGGAAGTTCGGACGCCCGCTCGGTAATCCGCTCATAGCCTTCCACCCAGCGGGTACTTTCCAGAACACCTCCCCGACGGCCTTCGGCGTCCTTCGGCTCGCGCGCCCACATCCACGCATCCAGCATGCCCAACGGCTCGCGCGTGAGCGTCACCGCGTAAGTCGAGTGCACATACATGCCCCGTTGGGCCTCATAGCTCAATGGCCCCAAGCCGGCATGTCCTGTCCGTTGAAATCAACCTCCGTGGTATCTTGGATGCACAGCACGATTTCGTGCTCCCGCATCCGTGCCGCAGAACACCGCCAGTGCGGCTCCAGGAGGTCACGCCAGTCCATCTCCTCTTGGGCAAAAACCGGTATACCCCCTGGGTCTCCGGCCAGCCCCACACGCTCCTGGAATGCTCGCCGTCGGCTTCTCCGCCAGCCACTCAGCAAGCAACACCGCTCGCTTGTCCAGCCGCTTGTCACCCAGGTTGATACCCTTGAACTCCTCTGCCGCCCAGCTCATCCCTACACCCTCCATTTTGTAGCATTGTGTCAGGATGTTACACGAGTGTACTCAAGTTGTGTGTAATGGGATGGGTTAAGCCACTGTATAGCTCCGATTTCTCTGGACACGAGGGGAAGTGATACTTGAGGTGTCATGCAGAGAAGATTGGAGATGGCCAAGAAGTCCGCGTTGAGCCCTGCAGGGCATTCGCAGCTTGTGTTGCGGCTGTTGAGCAAGGAAGAGTCGGCGGCCCAGATCGCGCGCCGGGCTGGGGTGTCGGAGCAGAGCCTGTAGCGCTGGCGTGATGAGTTTCTGAGCGCCGGCAAACAGGCGCTGGCCGGACGGGATGCCGACCGGGAGCAGGCATTACAAGCACATTGCGGTGGTGGCGCGTCGCCAGGGTTTGGCAGTGAGCAACAAGGTGGTCTACCGGGTGTTCAAGGCCGCCGGGCTGTTGCAAAAGCGCCGGGTACGCGAAGCGGCACTGTATCAGGCGGCGCGTCTGTTCGAGCTGCTGCCCTCCAAGCCGAACGAGCTGTGGCAGGCCGATGTCACTTATCTGCACATCCCGGGACACGGGTGGTGGTACGCGGTCACCGTCATCGACTACTACTCGCGTTACCTGCTTGCCTGTCACTTCACGGCCAGCTACAGCGCGCCGGAGGTCGCCGCCGCCCTCGATAGCGCCCGCGCCGAAGCCGAGCGGCTGCACGGACCCCTGGCGAAGCCCCCGTTCTTGGTGACCGACAACGGCTCAAGCTTCCTCGCCCGGCACTTCCAACGGCACATCGACGGGCACTACACCCATGTGCGCATCCAATACCGCACCCCGACCCAGCTCGGGCTGCTGGAGCGCTTTCATCAGACGCTCAAGACCCGAGGAGGTTACTGGAACCTCTACCAAAGCCCAGGCGAGGCACGAGCCTCTTTGGAGCGGTTCCGAAGCCGCTACAACGAGGTGCGACCCCACTGGGCGTTGCTCCCCGTGGGCGGGGGTGACCCGTTCACTCCGGCCGATGTCTATGTCCAGGGGCAAGCAAAGTCCAGCTCCCAAAGTGGCAAGGCTGGGCGAAAGCGGCCAGAGAGAAGCTCAAGCAGATGGCCGAAGGCGCTCACCTGCCCCTCGGGGCTGAGGCCTCGGAAGCGGTCTCCTGATACCGGTGAGTACTCTCACAAAATCAGGTCGGACGTGTCCAGTTGATTTCGGAGCCAAGACAGGGTGGTCTGAAGGAAGACCGAGCGTAAGTGACGGTGCAAAAACAAGTAAAACATTTTATGAAAATGATCCGCTGGGATCCACCACATAGTTCCACTGTCCGAGAACTTCATCGTGGCGAATAAATTTGTCTTTAATAGCGTGGAATGTATCGGAGCACTTCCGCCCCAGTGCGTAGCTTGTGTCGAGAATACGGGCGGTAACCCGCAAGCCAGTTTTGGTATGGGTACGCTCTACGGTTTCCAGTGCGGTCTGGGGTGAGTCCAGGATGACGCCGCGCCAGGATCGCTCGACGTGGCTGAACAAGCGGTGCTCAATGGGATTCCACTTGGTAAGTATAAGGCGGGTAGTGCGCGATACGCAGGCGACGCCCCAAGCGCTTGGCGAGCGCCACGAGGTCTTCCTTGAAGCGATGGGAGCGCGCGGCGTTGGCGCCGCCGGCGTCGCAGAGCAACAGGATCTCCTCAGCCTCGGGGCAATGGGCGCGGCGGTCCTCCTCCCACGCCAGTGCGATGGCCTCGCAGACGAACGCACTGGTTTCCCGCGAGGTGCCCAGCGTCAGGAAGCCGACGTTGGCGAAGTAGTCGTAAACGCCATGGGGCACCAACAGACCGCTGGCCAGGTGACGAAAATCGTGATCGTACACGTACTGCTCGGCGCTTCTGTAGCATTGCCCACGCCGATACCGGGCGCCGAGCAGCTCCTTCTTCTTGGTATCGGCAGACAGCACCGGGATGCCCCGGCGCCGGGCCAAACGAGGCAACGCATCGATATAACGAAACTGTTGGTCGCGCTCGCGCGGGTCGACCTGTCCGGTGATCAACTCCTTGCGCAGGGAACGACGCCGATAGCCGGCCCGCTCCAAAAGTTGCGCCGCCGTGTTGCGGCCGATCTCGTAGCCACGTTGGAGCAGTTCCTGCGCCAGTTCCAGCGGTTTCAGATCCGTCCAACGTACCGTCTCGTCGGTCGGACTGCCGGCGCTGTGGGCTTCAAGAATGTCGCCGACCGTCGCCTCCAGCCCCGCGTGGCGTTCGGTGATCTTCGGTCGACCACCGCCTGGCCGCCGGATGCGCTTGGCATCGCCACTGGGACGCCCCGGGTGTTCGGGATCGTCGTTGCGCATCTCCTCCAACTCGCGAATCCCGGTGTAGATCGTGCACCGGCTCATGCCCAAGACCCGCGACACGTAGGCGATGCCGCCGAAACCGATCTTCAACGCCTCAAGCGCCGCGTAGCGCCGCCGATGGTCCTCCGGCAACGAACGGCAATAGAGCCTCATGAATTCTTCGTGCGACGCTTCATAACCGGGAAACTCGTTCATGGCGTTACCCACGGACTGGGCTAAGCAGACATCATGTTTGCATCAATATTGTTCCCGTTCAAGCAACTATCGGCCCAGGTCCAGACTCTACACCACGAAAGCTGGATAACTTGTTAGTGAACCGTTCCTAAAGATGCGAGCCGACCTACCCGAGTTTGCCCCGTCTCCTGACACGGACCCGTCGTGTACTGGGGCTGGAATGGCTGAACACGTTGCGGGAGTTGGTGGGCGATGCTGGGTTCGAACCAGCGACCCCTGCCGTGTGAAGGCGTTTTTGACCCACTGCAAGACTAAGGCCGTCGCTACTGTGGCAACGGACATTAGTAGACGCTTGTGCACCAAAGTAGCCCGAAATATATTCAACTTGCACTTACATAGCACTTACGGTTGGGACGCTGCCGTTGCACTTACTGCGCGGGCGCGGCTGGTGAGGCCAGTTGACGCGAGGAAAAATTGCCGTCAACATGGGAACGCGACTGTGCTATGACCCCCGCACGGATGGCGGGGCGAGTCAGCGTCGGGTTTCGCGCGTCATCGAGCGCGCTAACTTGTCAGCGCACCTGACAACTTTTTGGCCGCCCGTTAGAGACTGAGTACGTTCAGCCAGGGCCTAGATTCTCTCCCGGGCGGGGGATTCAGGCACTGGTGCGTCCGTCTTTGAAGGACCCATAAGCCGATCCTCTTCGCCCTGGGGGATCGGCTTTTCGCGTTTTGAGGGTCTAACCAATGGGCGATCGTTCGCTTTCCCGCCGCGGGATGACTTCCGTCGAGGCGGCCGAATATCTCTCTGTCAGTGATTCCTTTTTGCGGCGCTCGCGTTGCGAAGGCGACCGCGAAGGCCGCGCGGCCGGGCCACCTTGGTCCAAGATCGGCCGACGCATCATCTACGCGATAGCCAGACCTGGACAGCGTGGTTGGCTCGCACCGCCGCACCAGTCCCACCAAGGCTGCCTGACCATGGCCGCCGATCGCCGCTACACCCCGCCTCCACCGCAGGCAGACCGCCGCCGCCCTGGACCGCCACCGGAGCGGCCCCGGCACCGCTCCGAACGGTTGCCGCGCGTGCCGACACCGGCGCTGAAGAAGAAAGGGCGCATGTCATGAGCGCCACCAGGAGCGCTCGGGGCGACCCCGGGCCCCAGAACGACGACGGCCCCGAGGCTGGGCACCTCGAGGCCGCGGAGCAGACAACACCGACGCCTCAGGATACCACAACTTGCGCCGCGTGCGAACGCCCGGCCGCCCCAGGGCGCATCCTCTGCGCGCAGCACCAGCGCGATCTCACCCGCCTTCCATGGCGCTGCTCAGTCTGCGGTGAGCCCAACGACGGCCGCGAGAGCGGGCTGTGCTTGCGGCACCTACGCGAAGTCAGTGGGTGGCCGACATGAGCAAATCCCTATATGAACGCGGCCTGGAGCTGGACCGTGCGGAGGCCAAGGTCGACGCTGCCCGCAAACGCCGTGAGCGGCGCAAGGCCAACGGGGCGGGCGAGGCCCCGGCGACCGACGCGGATGGCAGGCCGGTTATTCACTGGGTGGGTGGTGCGCTTGAACAAGCGGTGTCCGCTGCCGAGGCCGCCATCCTGGCCGACGGAGGGGAGGCCATCTACCAACGCGCGGGATCATTGGTGCGCGTGGTACGGCTGCCGTCCGGCACCGTTCGAGGATTCAAGCGCCCCGATGGCACGCTGGGCATCCTGCCCGTGGAAGCCGGCTATCTCACGGAGCGGTTCAGTGTGGCCGCTAGTTGGGTACGCTGGGACGACAGGACGATCGATGGGTGGAAGCGGATCGCCCCCCCGCCCAAGCGGCGAATACCTACCTGGCTCGGAGCGGGAAGTGGAGCGTGCCAGCACTCACGGGGCTGGTCGCGACACCCACGCTGCGCCCGGATGGAAGCCTGCTGAGCCTCCCTGGGTACGACGAGGCGACCGGGCTGCTGTACGTGCCGGGAGGACTCGTATGTCCTTCGATACCCGATCATCCGACCTATGAGGACGCGCGAGCCGCGATCGAGGTACTGCGCGAGCCGTTGGCGGGCTTCCCGTTTGCCGACACGCAAGCCATAGCGTCGTACTGTCCGCAATCCTCACGGCGCTCTGCCGCCATGCGCTGCGCTCGGCACCGCTGCTCGGCTTCGATGCGACCGTCATGGGGAGCGGCAAGACTCTTCTGGCCGACGTGGTGGCGATGATAGCCACCGGCCGCCGAGCTGTCATCATGGCGCACTCGCCCCAACCCGAAGAGGAACGTAAGCGCCTGCTCTCTGTGCTGTTGGATGGCGCGCCGCTGGTGGTGGTCGACAACATCGGGGCGACGTGGACATCCGACGCGCTGTCCGCAGTTCTGACCGCGGAGACCTTCAAGGATCGCGTGTTGGGGGCGAACCGCATGGTAGAGGCACCTACGGCGGTTACCTGGCTCGCGACGGGGAACAACCTGACGTTTGCCGGAGACCTGGCAACGCGCGTGTTGGTGGCTCGCATCGAGCCTCAGTGTGAGCGCCCCGAGGAGCGTCGGTTCGAGCGCGATCTCTATGACTGGATACCACGGCACCGGGGAATCCCGGTGGCCGCCGCACTGACCATCCTGCGCGCATACCAGGAGTCGGGCAGGCCAGACATGAAGGTGAAGCCATACGGACGCTTCGAGGACTGGTCGTCATGGATTCGATCGGCGCTCGTGTGGCTCGGGGAAGCGGACCCTTGCGATACACGCGGCAGTATCGAGGACGCTGATCCGGTGCGATCTCAATTGCGGGATCTGCTAGGCGCCTGGCATGAGCGTTATGGCACTTCCGCGGAGACGATAGCGCGCGCCATCGATGGCGGAGGAGACCCACTGCGTGCAGCAATGTATGCGATTGCCGGAGAGCGCAACGACATCAACACGCGAAAGCTCGGGCGTTGGATGCTGCGGCACAAGGGGCGCATTGTCGACGGCAAGAGCTTTGGCCAGCACCGGAGCGGGCACGCGGCGCGATGGGCTGTCGTGGTGACTCAAAAAGAAGGTAGCGGTTATTGCTCTAAATGCGGTTACCCCCATAGGGTGGATCAAAATTGTCAAAACAACACAGATAGTGTGGATAATAAAGAGACCGACAATTCTGGGGGGGTGAGTGGGGCAAACCGCAAACATACCAGTAACCGCAGACCCGAGACCCGCCAACCCGGCTCCGGCGACCACCTCGTGCGCTGCGCCGATTGCTCGCGTTACCGTTGGGCAGAGCGTTGCGGCGCCGGGCTGTACTCGGGCGATCCGTTGAAGCCTAGGGACTGTCCCGAGTTCGAGGTGCGATCAGGCACATGATGGAGGTGCAACGATGAAGACGTTTCCAAAGTTCGATGCTGCGAAGCAGGGGTTACCAGCGTGGTTCGTCTATCAGACCGAGCCGCTGGATTTTTTCTTTGGGTTGTCGAGCCTGGAGCATGCCGCGAAGGACGCGCTTGCGATGGATGATGGCTATGGGCGCGAGAGATTGATGACCTCGCTGGTGAAGCAGGCCATGGAGGCCGCTTATGTGGTCTCCAAGGCGAAGGGTTCCTATTGGGAAGGAGACATTCGGGCGAGTGAGTTGTACGTTTTCGGAATACCGGACCCGGAGAACCATGGTGTGCGGCATGGATTCATCTGGAAACAGGACAACAACGGTACGACGTTCATCGTGAGTCCCGTACAGATTCCTTGGCTAGAGGATAGCCTGTTGGTGGAGCAGCCACGCACCGGGACAGCCGGCGCATGACGTTCAACACGAGAGGGCAACCGACATGACGAAGAAGGACAAGACAGCCGTTCACAAAAAAGCGCGGGATGTGCGAATCGGCGGGCCGATCGCCCCAATGATTGTGGCGCTTGAGTGTGATCCTACGGGGGACAATTGGCGCGTTTGCGGTGTGTGCGGCCGGGACATGAAAGACGACTACGGGGTGGTTGCTGAGGCCAAGCGAACGCTCTGGGATGCCGATGATTTTGTGGTGTGCGAGCATTGCATCAAGGATGGCGATGTGCCGGAGAAGCTCATAAAGCGCGCCAAAGCTCTGGAAGACAAAGCCGCAGATCTGCGAAATCTGGCCGGCCGAATAGTGGTCCCGAGCTTCGAGGATTGGCAGCGTGCGAATTATCGGCACGACGCCGCGTTCTGCCGAGCGCGCGGGTATCCCGTGGAGACGTTCGAGGAATGGATCGCGAGGCGGGAGAAGATCAAGGAGGAAAAAGAGCCCGTGGACGATCACACGGGAGCGATGTAGTTCGTGAGTGACAGACCTTCGAGGAGTATTGCGAGGGGCGGTGGGAAATGAGCCGAGTTAATGCCAGAGATCGGAGAGGGTTGGAGCACTTGTCTTATCATTCGACAAGTGTTTGTTGCAAAATGTTACCAATTGGTAACACTTCTTCATGGTGCCGTGAAGAAGTTAGGAGCGCCAGATTGCCGAAGCGGATGGGACGGTGAGGCACCAAACAGTCATGCGGTCTACTGTTACAAATGTAACAGTAGCGGTTCTGACTTATTCTGTGACCAGAGAGATCTTCAAAAGGTACTCCCGGCCTTCCCCAATTGCGGCGGCCAAGCCCGCGGAATCTCGCTAGCGTAACGTCCCCCTAGAGGGTTCCTTCCTTGGGAAAGTTGGTTAATAAGCGAGCATTGGCGGAGATTTTCGACATCAGCGAGCGGACGATTACCGGGCTGTTGAAGCTCGGGTTGCCCATCGAGAAGCGCGCTGTTCGAGGCCGTCCGCACGTGTTCGACACGGCGCACGTGGTTGCTTGGTTGATCGAGCGTGAGGCCGCCAAGCATAAACCCAGCAGCAGCAACGGCGATGGGCGGCGCCTGGATTTGGATCAGGAACGAGCCATGCTCGCAGCCGCTGATCGCGCGTTGAAGGAACAAACCCTGCGCGCGCGGTCTGGCGAGCTTGTTTCCGCATCCTGGGTGCGGACTTCCGCTCGAGCGCTCTGTGGAACCGTTCGCGAGCGGTTCGAGGTCCTGCCGGATAGACTGTCTGCAATTCTCGCGGCCGAGAGCGACGAGCGCAAGATTTATGATCTGATGGCACGCGAGATACGCTTTGTGCTAGGTGAACTCGCTGAGGGTTCGAAAGCTTTCGGAGGTTCCGATGATGTTGAAAAGACTGAGCCCACTATGGACAGCGACGGCGCGGATCGTCCCGCCTGAGCACCACGAAAAACTCCGCGCGCTGTTCGAGGTAATGGAAGAGCGCCTTGACGTAGAGTTGGATCTAACCGTCGCTCTCGTCGCAAAACAGGCGATAGCCGATACCTTGGACGCTATACGAGCCGGATTCAGCGCGGGATTCGCACCACCACCACCACCGAAACACTGATAGGAGATCGCACCATGCCAAAACTCGAATTACTCGCCGAACTGTGGACGTGCATTGCGCCAAGGCTCAAGAAGGCGGACCTGGACGAAGCCCACGCTTCGTTCGTTCGCGTCGAGGCCGAGCTGGCCGCCCGGCTCTCTGCCCTGTTGGCGGGTGCGGTCAACGTCGAGGCCGGCGCCAAGCCTCCACCGAGGCCACCGACCGCCTCACCGGTTCCGCGAGCGTAATACGGGAAGATCCGCGGATGTCGGGCGATGGCCATCAGCATCCGGATCGGTTCCGCCAACGTTGGCGGAACCATCATCCTACGCCCGCGGGACTAGCGCCATGAGCCGCGATCGCCTCCACCGGCTTCTGACGCTGGCCGAGCGTTCCGATCCGGCGTTGCACGCGTGGTTCCGGGACGCGCTCGCCCGTTGGGAACACGGGCTCGCCATGGAGCAGGCCCTGGAGCTCCGAGGCGGTTCGGCCAGGGCGCTGCGCGACGCTGGCATCCGGCGCCTGGCTGAGCTGCTGGATTCGGACGGACGGCACTCGAGGTGGCATACCGCGGGGCTGGTGGAGCGGGCGCTCGCTCGCCGGCACACCACCGGGGAGATCGGCGTACTGGTGGAGCAGATCATCCGATCGGGTTGCAGCGTGGTTCCGAAGCGGCGGCAGATCTGGTCCGTCTTGGGGGTGCGCGAGGAGGCGCAGGCGGCAGAGCGGCAGGGGGTGAGTCAGCAGACACTCAGTCGGGATTTACTCAAAAACAGTGTCATGACTCCAAAAGTTGGTAAACCTCGCCGGGTGAGTCAGCGGACGGTTAGGCGAGATATGGACAAAAACAGTGTCATGACTCCAAAAGTGTCCAAACCTCGCCAGCGCATCATCTACCAGATCAGCCGGGGCTGAGGTTTCGCAATTCTCCCCATCGCGTTTGCAAACCGACCCTGTTTCAATAGAGCCTCAGAATTTATCGCGAGGCGCCGCCAATGCCCATGCCGAAGAGCACATCCCGGTTAACGAAACCGATCGCATTCTCCCGCGGAGACGTTCGAGCCGCGATGGGCGATTGGCTCGCGTTACGCGCAGGACTTGTGCGTGCTGAGGAGGCTGATCCAATAGCGCAGGAGCTGCTAGATCCCCTAGCGCCTGCGAACCTCGCGGACGTGGCTTGCCACCTGTCAGGCCGCGGCAGTGGCGTCACAGCGCACGAGGCGGCACGAGAGTTTCACAGCACCGATTTTAGCGACGCGCTGGCGGTCGGGCTGTCCCAGGTGGCTGGCGTTTCTTATGCTCGGCAGGCCGCTGAACATTCCGTCATCGTCAAGGATCTCACGGTGCCGGATCTCAGGCCCGTCGCATTCCCTGTCATCGACGTGGGCGAACTCACCGAGACGCCGAATGCTGGCGGACCTATCGAGTTCGCTTCGACATTCGCGAATGATGGCGTATTTGGCGCCGCCAACGTTTTCTCGGCACGTTTCCTGATTCCGCGCCGTTTGCTCGTCAACGATGACGCTGGCGTTGTCACGTTGGCGGTCGCTCAGCTATCCGGACATGCTGCTCGTCTCGAGGCCCAGGCCATCGCTGCGATTCTCGCGAGCAACCCGAACTTGGGCGATTCCGCGGCACTGATCGACACCGGAAACACCGCGAGCGGCGGCATTGCGAATGCCACGGGATTAGCCGCCGCGGCTGGACTCATGAGGACTCGAGTTACTTCTGGCGGGAATGTCGCGAATGTGCGCGCGCGCTTCTGGCTGGTTGCTGGCGATGCTGAGTTTGCCGCGCTGACGACCCTTGGCGGTATCTATTCGGGAGGCCCGCTGCGGATCGAGGTGGCCACAAATGCGTGGCTTCCGGCTGCGACTGCGAGTTATTTACTGGCGTCTCCAGACGACGCTCCGACATTCGTTCGTTTGGGTTTGACTTCACCACCGAAGCCGAGCGTAATTCAACGTCGCGCACCGCCCGGTTTCGACGGATTGGCGTATGTGATTGAGCACGTTTTCGGAATTGCGGCTGTTTCTCGGGATGGACTTGTGAAGGTAACGGCATAACGGACATGAGCAGTTTGACACGAGTTCAAGCCCTAGCCGCTGCTCGGAGTTTCCAGCGCCATTCCGGGATTTGCCGACGCTGCGCCACTGCGGTGGCTGCCGAGCTTCGCGATTCTGCTCCCGGTATCCCGGCGATTGCCGTTTGCGAATCCGGCGCGGTTGTGGTGGGATTGTTCGCGATGTTGACCGTCGACGGGGCGTTGCTCGTGCAGCCCTTGGACGTGACCGAGCTGCCGCCCGACACGACGTTCTGCCCGGCGCCGGAGCGCGTTCAATGAACCGCTGGGTTTTATGTCGTCGCACCAACGGCGCCCTGCGGCTGGTGCGCGAGGTCACAGAGTCGGAAGGACGAGCAATGGCCGCCGCTGACTCCACCTTGACCTTGATGCCCAGGGATGAGGCGATCGCTCTCTGGCTGTCTAAGCCGCGGTCCCAGGCCACCGGGAAGATTGCGGACGTGCCCGGCCGCCGCCGCTGAGCTGATTTTGCAGCACCCCGATCGGGACTCGTCCCCCCGATCGGGCTCACCTCTCCTGCATTTGCCCCGGCTAAGGTCGGGGCTTTTTTTGGGCGGTCGCCGCCATCGGGGAGCTACTCGGGGTGGACGTGCGGCAGGGGGAGCGGACGGACCTGGGTGGCACTGTCCCGCGCGCGGGACAGTTACCGCGGCAGACCGCATCGAAGTAACCGCGCCATCATCGGGGAGCTGCTCGGGTTGGACGCCGTGCGCGGCAAACATACAGACCCAACATTGCGCGGCTGTGCAATGATACCGCCGAGCCACCGCCCGAACGATAAAACTTCACGGCGCCGTGAAGGCAGACCCCTCGCGCGCGGAAGCCACACCCCCTTGCTTAGTACAAAGCAAGGGGTCAACGGCAGACCCCTCGCGCGCGCGGAGCCACCTTCTGACCGTCCACCCGCGAAGCCTTGCGCTGGGCAGACCCCTCGCGCGCGCGGAGCCACCCTTTCAGGCCAGACTGCGGACGGACGGCGAAAAGCAGACCCCTCGCGCGCGCGGAGCCACCCCAGCCATCCTTCCTCGACCAACTCCCGCGGAGGCAGGCGCGCGCGGAGCCACCCTTCCCACAGGGTGCCGCTGCTCCGGTAGGTGAGCAGACCCCTCGCGCGCGCTAGCACAAACATGCCATAATGATTGTCCTTGGTTTTTACTTTTACCGGACAGAGCGGAGAAGGGACTAATGGCACATGCCGCGGCTGGCGTCGAGGCCACCATACGGGGATTTGGGAGCACACTGCACGGGGTCATGCATGCTCCTAACCTTGCCCTCTTGCGGAGCGTCGACCAGACTGTCGACAGTCTGGCGCGCGAGCAAGAGATAGTCGCTGGATTCGAGCAGATTGCCCGCGGAGCGCTGCAAGCGCTCAAGGATTGCCGGCCAAAGCGGGCGATCGACCTGGATGGCACGTTGTGCGAGCAGTTGTTGTCAGGCGAGACCGCCATGAAGGCCCGGATTGACGAGTGTCAGAAGAAAAGGCAAGCGGCGTTTGATGACCCGATGCTTCGCGGTGCGCATGAAAGTGCGGTTGTGTCGGAGTACGACCGCTCGATCGCCTTATGGCGCGGCCTTCACAATGCGACCGTCGAACTACGCTGGGCTGTGATGGAGTCTGATGCGGACATGGAAGCACCTGTGTCCGAAGAAGCTGAATCGTTGGAAGGCCTTATCTCGTCTCTGAAGGCGTAAAGGTGCATGGCCAAAACCCTAGGGGTCAAAGGGTTTAAGCCGTTACCGCGGTTCAAGCGACTCTTCAGGAAACTGGATCCAAGCGTTCAACAGCAGGTTAAAGATACGCTTGCTGACCTTCAGAAGAACCCCATCCCACCAGGGCGTAGAGTCAAGAAGATGGAGGGACACAAGGATGTGTGGGAGGCGAGGGTCAACGACAATTTTAGGCTGACCTTCAAGATAGAGGGGGATACTGCAATCCTTCGGAACGTCGGCACCCACGATATTTTGTAACACCCATTCTGTAACACCGGCGTCGGTAGGCGCCGGGCTATTGGGACGCGGCACCGCCCCCACGATGGCGGGCGCAGGCGTCACAGGACGCCCCAGGCGTCGCGATCTCGGCCGACTCCATAGGGTGGTATCTCCCCCGGAAGCGCGGCTCACTGGTCCAGCTCGACCGCCTCGAATTTAATCCAGAACTCCCGCGTGTCGCCCTTCAGCCTCACCTGCATGAGGCCGGAGAACATCGCCGTGTCCACCTCATAGACCTGCTGGCCGTCCTTGAACACGATGCACCGGCCCGCCACGACCGCGACCGTCAGCAGCTTCTTGAACGCCTCTAGGTCGTGATCACTCGCGAGCCGACCGAGCTTGTCATAGAGATCCCGGTCGACGCAGCCGACGTGCGAATCCCCCTTGATGTGGCCAGTCAGGGACGCCTGCACAGGCGCGATGCTCAGCAGCAGCCCGAACATCATCCCTAGGCATAGTGCGCCTTCTCTTTTGGTCATAAGCCACCCTACCCTGACCCCGCCCCCGCGCGGGGTTTTTGTGCCTGCCGACGCATCGTAACAGCACCGTAACGCGTTACGGGTAACGGTCGGTTGCGATGCACTTACAGAGCACTTACGCCTGACCGTCGGCTTTTTCTCACCCTTGCCGAGACCCTTCTGGGAGTTGGTGGGCGATGCTGGGTTCGAACCAGCGACCCCTGCCGTGTGAAGGCAGTGCTCTCCCGCTGAGCTAATCGCCCGCTGCGGAACAGTGTAAGGATACCCCGCAGCATCGTCAACGTGCCGCGAATGTGTGTAGCGCCAAAGTCGTAATGTCCCCTTTGACCAAAGTCGTAATGTCCCCTTTTGGTACTCGAAGGGGGACGTATGGAAGAAGGGGTGATCACGATGAGCCGGCGAGAGTTGGAGCGACTTGAGGTGATGCAGCGGGTGGCGGGCAGGCGGATCAAACAGGGCGATGCGGCCCGCATGCTGGGGCTATCGGTTCGGCAGGTGAAGCGCCTAGTGTGTGCGTACCGGCAGGACGGGGCAGCGGGCTTGGTGAGCAAGCGCCGGGGTCGCCGGTCCCATCAGCGCATCCCGGAGGCGGAGAAGGCGCGTTGTCTTGCCATCGTCCAGTCTCAGTACCCCGACTTCGGCCCAACGCTTGGGGCTGAGTATCTGGCCCAGGCGCACGGGTTTCCCTACTCGGTGGAGACCCTGCGCGGCTGGATGTCTGAGGCCGGGCTGTGGCAACGAGGCCAAGCCAAGGCGAGCCGTCCCCATCCCCCGCGTGAGCAACGCCCTCGGCTGGGCGAGCTGATCCAGATCGAGGGCAGCCCGCACGACTGGTTCGAGGGCCGGGGGCCGCGCGTGAGCCTCATCGGCTTCATCGACGATGCCACCAGCCGGGTGATGGCCGCCCGCTTCGCACCGGTGGAGTCGAGCCGGGCTTACCTCAGTGTGCTCGCGGCGTATGTGCGCCGTCATGGGTGCCCAGTGGCCTTCTATAGCGCGCCGCCACTCCATCTTCACCAAACACGACCCGCAAGACCCCGAGCCCACCCAGTTCGAGCGCGCGCTGGGGAGCCTCGACATCGCCTCCATCCAGGCCCTCTCCCCGCAGGCCAAGGGGCGGGTGGAGCGGCTGTTCCAGACCCTTCAGGACCGCCTGGTCAAAGCACTGCGGATGGCACACATCCAGGACATCGACGCCGCCAACGTCTTGCTCGACACTTACCTCGAGCGGCACAACGCGCGCTTCGCCGTCGCGCCCGCACCCCCGCAGGATACCCACCGGCCCTGGAGCGGCTCGGTCGCCGAGCTCTCCCACCTCTGCTCGCTGCAGCACGCGCGCACCCTCTCCAAGAACCTGGTGGTCAGCTTCAGGGGTCAGCGTTACATCCTCCAGACCCCGGCCCACGCCCCGCGCTATGGCCTGCGGGGACGGCGCATCACCGTATGCGAGCACCCCGACGGCACCATCGAACTGCTCAACGGCACCGAGGTCCTGCCGTACAGAGTCTTCGATGAGCGCCGCGACGGGCCTGCCGACCGCAGCGTCGATGACAAGACGCTCAACCAACGGGTCGACCAGGCCATCGCCCGCCTCGCCCCGAGAACGCCCCGGAAGCCCCCGGCAGATCACCCTTGGCGGCGACCCTTGCACCCCCATCCCAGACCAACCGCCACCAGCAAGAACTGCCCCTAACTCCCTGAGGTAAGCCCCCGGCTTTGCCGGGGGACTCACCGAGGTTTGACCTATACGACGGTCGTCGTGAATCTCCAATCTCCGCCAAGAGAAGGAGACGCACGATGAAAGAGTAGCAGAGTCTGAGCCACACGAAGTGGGACTGTAAGTACCATGTGATATTCATCCCGAAAGCGCAGGAAGAAGCGGATCTTCGGGGCGCTGCGCCGCCACCTGGGACAGATCTTCCACGAGTTGGCGGGCCACAAGGTGTCCACAGTCGGCTTGGATGAGGCGATGGTGAGGGCCTACATCCGGAACCAAGACCAACAGGACGAGCGATACGAGATCAGCTAACGCTGGGGACATAGGTCCAGCCGCCTTGGGCGGCTCCCGGTGTTATGGCGCCTTTGAGGCGCTCACCCAATAAGCCCCCGGCTTCGCCGGGGGTGAGTTAACTCTCGCCTCAAGGGGACATCTCTACTTTGCAGAAAAAGGGGACATTTCTACTTTGGGTTGACACGTGCCGCGAATGTGGCTCTAGCACGCTCTGTGTGGAATGGTACGCTGCTGGGCACTCCGAGCGAGGGAGGAACCAGCCCACTGACCTGTTCACTGCGGCACTCGGACACCAAGCACCCTTGGCGGTGCGGGACATCCGCTTCGAGCCGGAGCAGGGGGAGATTCACTTCGAGCTCACCTGCCTGGCCAAACGCCTGCCCTGCCCGGTATGCGGGCAGTCGGAGCAACCGATTCACGCTCGTCAGGAGCGCACTTGGCAGCAAGTTGGTGGTGCCGAAATTAACACCGTTCTTGGGCGGTGAGCTGTTGGGATCGGAACAGGGGTCGGCCTTTGCATCCGCGAACACCGTGAAGGCAAAAACGGTATCCGAGTCCCACGTCTGGGCCGCTTGCTGGAGGGCCGCAGTAAAGGTCGCTCCGCGGAGCTCGCCACTGACGTGGTAGACGGATCCGGCCAGGCGGCTGCTTCGTAAACGCACGCGCCCCGGGCCGAGGTGCGGGAGAACAGCAGCGCCAACGCAAGGCTCATCGCGAACGCCCGTGTCATTCGCTCTAAGTCCCTCCTACTACTTGCGGCGTAGACCCAACACTCGTGTCACCGGCCGCCATTTCGGTCAGAGCAATGCCAGCCGGGCGTTCATGTCGAGGTCGAATCGCCCATAGGGGTTGACGTGCTCCCAGATCAACGGTGTTCGGCGTAGTCGCGCGGCGTCAGCTTCCCCTGCCAGGGCGGCTGCGCAAGCACCTTCTGGATCATCAGCGTGTTGATGTAAACGATACAGTTCTGAATCAGGTGCAGCCCGAGCATGCTGATTTCGTGGTCCTCACGCCGGTTGCTGACCATCTCGCCGCGACGGGCGAAGAACACAAAGTCGGTAGCCCCGTTCCATTGTTCGACCACGTTCAGCCCCTCGTTAATCTCGCGGCGCAACGCTTCGGAATGCAGGTACTGGCACAGGAAGATCGTCTTGATCGCCTTCCCCAGCTCGGCGAGCGCCTTGTAGGTCGGGTGCTGCACGTTCTTCTTGGTGAAGCGCCGCAGGAGTGCCTCGGTTTCTGCCGTGCCCAGGCGCAAGGCGGTCGTGTACTTGATCATCTGGTCGTACTGGTGATGCACCAGCGCCCAGTCGATGGGTCGGGTCAGAATCTGTTGCAGATTCGCATGAGCGTCCGCCTTGCCGGTCTCCGGACGGTACAGCTTCTGTGAGTGGATCGCCTTCAGCCGTGGTAACAGCTGGAAGCCGAGAAGCCGGCAGAAGGCGGACGCGACCGTGCTCTGACCGTGGGAATCAACGTACTGGCGGTCCACTTCCATTTCGGTGCAGTGATGGGCCACGCCTTCGATCATCGACGCCACTTCCGATGACGACGGCGACTTGAGCTGGGAGTGGATACACAGCGAGTTGCGCTCGACGTGCCAGTAGATCATGACGCCGCGCCCGCCGTAGCGGACATGCCACTGGGTGGTGAGGTTCTGATCCCATGCGCGGAAGTGCTTGGAATCGGAGGCGCAGGCGGTCGTGCCGCTGCCCCAGATCGCGGGGTTGCGGGCACGCAGCGTGCCGTCGGCAACGATGGCGATCGCCCGGCGCAGCGCATCGACGCCGACGTAGCGCCGCCGCACGTAGGCCAAATCCTTGGCCGTCGCACCGGAATCCAGGCTCACCATGCGCTGCAAGCCGGCATTGGTCCGATCCCATGCAGGCACAACAACAGGCGGGGCTGCAGCACCGAACGGTCCAGCGCTTCGTAGGCAGTCGGACTCTTCAGCACCTCGGTGAAGCCCAGGCGCCGGTCGGTTTCCTTGACCCCATCTTCAACAGTCCTCGGGGCATGCCGGCTCGCAAAAGCGGCATGGTGACCTCCCTGAGGTAAGCCCCCGGCTTTGCCGAGGGACTCACCGAGGTTTGACCTATACGACGGTCGTCGTGAATCTCCGATCTCCGCCAAGAGAAGGGGATCCACGATGAAAGAGCACCAGAGTCCGAGCCACACGAAGTGGGACTGTAAGTACCATGTGGTATTCATCCCGAAGCGCAGGAAGAAGCAGATCTTCGGGACGCTGCGCCGCCACCTGGGACGGATCTTCCACGGGTTAGCGGGCCACAAGGTGTCCACAGTCGGCTTGGATGAGGCGATGGTGAGGGCCTACATCCGGAACCAAGACCAACAGGACGAGCGATACGAGATCAGCTAACGCTGGGGACATAGGTCCAGCCGCCTTGGGCGGCTCCCGGTGTTATGGCGCCTTTGAGGCGCTCACCCAATAAGCCCCCGGCTTCGCCGGGGGTGAGTTAACTGGCGGGCAGTTGGAAATCAGCCGAATCATGGTGCCACGGCCGCTCTCGGCAGCGGGTGATCGCCACACTGGGGCGGTTGGATACGCTGCTTGCCTCGGGTGGGCTGGACGCTCTGGTGCGCTCGGCGGCGCGCTTCAGTGAGGCGCTGCTGATGCTCGATGCCCATGGTGCAGGCGAGACGCCGGTGGTGAGCTCGGAGCGCGTGGGGCCGGCGCTCATCTTCGAGCGGCTGTGGGCGCAGACCGGCTGCCAGGCGGTGGTGCAACGGCGCCTGGCGCGGCGGCAGTTCGGCTTTCCCGTGGAGCGGGCGGTGTTCCTGACGGTGCTGCACCGATTGCTCGCACCGGGCTCGGATCGCGCGGCCGAGCGCTGGCGGGAGCTGTACCGGCTGCCGGGAACCGAAGCGCTCGAGCTCCACCACCTGTACCGGGCCATGGCCTGGCTGGGGGAGGCGCTGCCGGCGGAGGCGCAGGCCGGGCGCACACCGTTCGCCCCGCGGTGCATCAAGGACCTCATCGAGGATGACCTGTTCGCCTACCGCCGCGACCTGTTCACTACCCTGGACTTCTTCGACACCACCTCCTTGTACTTCGAGGGCGCGGGCGGAGAGAGCCTCGGTCAGTACGGACACAGCAAGGACCACCGGCCGGATCTCAAGCAGATGGTGGTGGGCGCGGTGTTGGACGGAGAAGGCCAGCCGGTGTGCTGCGAGCTGTGGCTGCTTCAAGACCCTGTTCGACCAGACCTTGCCGAATGTTGCAAACCGTGCGCGGGGAACATGAGAATGCCTGCGCCGCTTGCGCATCGGTCCAGGCCGGTCCATCGGCATCAACCGTCAACAGGACGTTGGCATGTTTGATCCGATAGGCCGCAGCCTTGCCTTTGCTCACCAGCTCCGTGAGCATCGAACGCTCCTCCTCCGTGAGACGCACAATGTATTGCTTGTTCATAAGAGCACCTCCTGACAGACGACATCAAGAAATACTCTCAACACCCGGTGTTTGCAAGATTTTATGAAACTTGGGTACTAGTGACGGCTTGCGGTGCATGCCCCGTGCCAGGGCGTGCAGCAGGAAGCGACGCATGAACTCATCGACCGGTGGGCTCATGCGAGCGTAGCGGCAACCGCCCTTGGCCCGGTAGTCCTTGAACTTGAAGGTGACCCCTTGCGCATCGAGGGCGAGCAGGCGGCTGTTGGCGATGGCCACGCGGTGGGTGTAGCGCGACAGGTAGGCGAGCACCGCCTGAGGCCCGGCGAAGGGGCGCTTGGCATAGATCTAACCCCACGCGCTGGCGCAGCGCCGCCTTGAACTCGTTCAGCGGGAGCGCCGCGGCAGAACCGTCACCTCGGGAAAAGAGCCAGAGACGGTCGGGATAGAAATGCGTTGCGCGCACAGCCGTAGGGTTCGGTGGCTCTTCCGCTGGTTTCCCAGCGGCCCTCAGTCCGACCTCCCCTAACTGCCACAGTTCCGCATGCCCCCCTGCGAGCCCGGACAGTGGGATTTCCCCAGTCCGGTCGGACCTTGACTGACTCTTCAACAGTCACTGGCGCAGATTCCTGTTAAGACAGCCACTTATGGCGAGAAGGCTGGCGTGGCACCAGGACACGGCGCTGCTGAGTGGATGCGGGGTTCAGGCTTGAGCGGTATCCTCCAAGCGGCGCACCGTCGGCGGCAGGGCCACGCCGACGGCCTGGAAGACCTTGCCGCAGGTGGCCTTGGCTTCGGCTCGCAGCCCCCTCTCCTGCCACAGCCGCTCGAAGATGAGCGCCGGTCCCACCCGCTCGCAGGTTACTACCGGCTTCTCGCCTGCGCCATGGGCATCGAGCACCCGCAGCGCCGCGCCGAAGCGAGCCGCCGAGCACCAGAGAGTCCACCTCACCTGAGGCGAGCAGCGTATCCAACCGCCCCAGCGTGGCGAACACCCGTTGCCGGCAACGCCCGTCCTCCCAACGGTTCTCGACCACCTGAAGGTACACCCGATTTTGTCGTCAGACAGGGTGACGTCGGCCATCATTCGGGTCCGACCGAGCGGAAACTGCCGCAGGCTGCGGGGTATGGGATGTGTTTGGCCGGACGCCGCCGTGTTCGATTTCGGCCGCTGGCGTCTCAACGAGACGCATCGGCTAGCTCTTCTAAGCGATCGTCCACATCTACTTATTCACGGGGTTCGACAAGCGGATCCGCGTCGCCACCCAGTGGCTTTCGCGCTATCTCATCTACCAGACTGGCGCGCGGCTAATCACCGGGCCGGAAAGCACCCGCAGTCCGTAGTCGCTGAGCGTTGTGCGGCTGCACGCAAAAGTGTATGAACCGTCGGGTATACCGAGCCGCGCCCACCGCGGGCTGCTCGATCCCGTGGCTGCGCGCAAACGGCGGGGCTGCGACGGTGGCGGCGGCTTGATCTGCACGTCCCATGGCGTGCACCCTTGAGGAGCCTCCGCGGTGCGTCGCATTTCGCTCCCGACGAACTGGTCAGGGACGCCTTCATCCGCGTGCAGGCCCGCGACCGGGTGGAGCGCCATCCAGATCGCCCGGAGGTTCGCAGGCCGGCAGCGGAACTTCACCGGAGAGAATTTTTGGGCGCGCGGGTACTTTGTGTCCACGGTCGGCTTAGATGAGGCGATGGTCAGGGCCTACATCCGGAACCAAGAGCAAGAGGACGAGCGCTACGATCAGCTAACGCTGGGGACATAGGTCCAGCCGCCTTGGGCGGCTCCCGGTGTTATGGCGCCTTTGAGGCGCTCACCCAATAAGCCCCCGGCTTCGCCGGGGGTGAGTTAACTGGGTCTCGCACCACAGCGCGACTCACCGCTCCAGCCCTTTGATATACCCCACGACGTTGGACACCGCATACTTCGGCGGTATGTTCAGGCACATGTGCACGTGATCGGACATCAGGTGGCCTTCAACCACCTTCGAGTCCTTGTGGCCCGCCAACTCGTGGAAGATCTGTCCCAGGTGGCGGCGCAGCGCCCCGAAGATCCGCTTCTTCCTGCGCTTTCGGGATGAATATCACATGGTACTTACAGACCCACTTCGTGTGGCTCAGACTCTGGTACTCTTTCATCGTGCGTCTCCTCCTCTTGGCGGAGATTGGAGATTCACGACGACCGTCGTATAGGTCAAACCTCGGTGAGTCCCCCGGCAAAGCCGGGGGCTTACCTCGGGGAGTTAGCCTGAACCCGCTAGCGCGAGCCGAGGCACAGGCCCTCGTCTACCGCTTGCCCGAAGCCCTGCCTGACCGGAAAACGCACCTCCGCCTCACGCCCATCGAGTGCCTGAAGCGGCTGGGTCCTCATCCCGTTTCCGCGGGTGCACCGGTCTTCTCATCGACATGCGGCCGGGCGGGGTCGTCCTGGCGCCGCTCGCCCTGTGTTGCAGTCTTCCGCTGCCGCTTTTCCTCCTTTTTTTGTTTCTTGGCGAGGTCCCTCTGACGCTTCGCGAACGCGTAGTTTGGTTTGGCCATTTTTTCTCCTATCCAATGGGATTGCGCGGTTAGGGCAAACTATGAGAGTCGGTCCTTTTGCCGTGCGCCATTCTCGGCAACGTATAACCATCAGAATGAGGTCGTTGAATAAATCCCCTACTACGGATGAGGTGATAGTGCTCACCACTACTGTCTGGAATGTTAGTTGAATAGATTAAGTTGGTTATATAATTCCAGAATTTCCGAATTGTGGATCGGAATGCCTTCGACGAGCTGAAGAACCCGTGGGGCTGCGGCGGCTTCACCACCCACGCGCCTGCATCGCATCATCAAGAAGCGGCTCGGCATCGGCCCGATCCCGATAGAGTTGGCCCAAGCTGAGAATCTCGTAATCGGTATTAGTCACCAGCACGGCGTACTCATAGCCGGTGAGGTGCTTGCCGGTCTTTGGATCTGTCTCGATGAATCCCAGCAGTTGCTGGCCGTTATCGTCCCGTGCAATCAGCACTTCCCCCTGGAGCGGGCGGCGCAACGACGCGCCGAGGCGCCCGCCATCCGCACAAACGCCGACTGCCGTCCTTGCCTTCCCAGCCTTGACCGGCATCCGTCCAGCCGGCTGACGTAGGGGTGGCCTTCCTCCCACCGGGACCACAGTCCGCCGAGCGTGAGAAATTCGATGCTGTAACGCCAGTGGCCCCTTCGGCATGGCCGCGCTCTGGATCTCCCAGCGCACCCGCACTCGGCCGCCGCCCGTCTGCACCGCCTCACGCGATGAAACCATTTCTTGCGATCTCACCCGCTTCAGTTTCGACTCACCCAACGGCTCGCCCGCGTCAATGTCTCGGATACCGCAGTCTGCCTAATTCCCGGGCACACTGCGCTCGGTCAAGGATAATAGCACGGAGACTCCCTCGCCGTGCGTACCACATCAACAACGCTGCCGCATCCGCGCTGCCAAGGATGACGAGCTGCCTCCCGTACCAAGCCTTCATCGACGCTGATGTGCCGCGGATCGGTTGCGTTCCATGTGGCAAGACCAGCCAGGCCACAGTGTCATTGGCACGCCCCAAATGCGGTTTCACGCAACTGCTGGAGGCGCTGTTGGTGACCTTGTGCAAGGCGTGCCGGTAGACACCATCGCGGACGGTTGGGCGACGACGCCCTGCGCGGGTGCTCGACCATGACGACGTGAAGCGTGCAGGCACGACTTGAGCGACGTGCGCACGTTGGTCCTCTCGCCGCGACACCCGCCGCGAGCAGGCTTCTTGTTGGTCGGGATAGAAATACGGCGCGCGCACAGCCGTAGGGTTCGGTGGCAATTCCACTGGTTTCCCAGCGGCCCTCAGTCCGACTCCCCTAACTGCCACGGTCCCTCGTGCCCCCCTGCGCTCCCGGACGGTGGGATTTCCCCAGTCCGGTTCTGACCTTGACATGGTGGACCCATGGGTCGCCTTCCCGATACGGGTGAAGCTCAAGTGCTGACCCACCTACGCCCCTCCCCATAGCGGTTTGCTTCCATGGGCGCCCCGTGGTTCCCCGGCCGTACACTGTCCTGGTACTTCCCTGGGGCGGTCAAGTGCCCAGAGCCCCTTCGCACGCTCAAGGGGTGACCTCTCGCGTCGTGGCGTCTGGCACCACGTCAACGGGCGTTACCCCGCCTTCATCGCTCCTACGGGCTCATGCGCCAGTCCTAATCCCTCCGGCCGCCTACGGTCGATGCCTTGGCCAGCCGGTCTTCGCAGGTTGCGGTCAGCCCCTGCTGGGAGGAGGACCTTCCCGAGTTTATCTCTGTCGATCTTTCCCCGCGTGTCCGGACCCCTACCCCGGCGCCCATCGGGGTGCGCGTGCTCGTTTCTTCCTCCGAGGCGTTGGCCTTCTCCCTATCAGGAGCGGATTGGCGGTACACATCATCCCGACAGCGACTTCCGTCGGGGGAGCCTTTCGAGGCTGCAGTCATTTCGTAATGTTCAGACCCGCGGGTTTGCTAGCCACCCTGGTCGCTCCTACCCTCGTGCCTACCGCACGGAGCAGCTGTGACCTCTACCTCCACGCCTATCACGGTTCGTTACCTCCCCGTGCAGCGGATATGCTAACCGTCCAAACCGAGCAATTGACGGCAAGGGGACTCTCACCCCTCCAAATCGACAGCCTTCTCGGCTGCTCCCCTGACCCGCCCCTCAGTTCCCGTGAGTCCGGTACTTCGAACCGGCTACCTCGGGTTCTCTTTGCCGGTAGCACCGACTTACTCACGCATGCGACGGGATCCTCCGCTTTCCCTTGTGTGCCCGGGGCCGGATTCGAACCGGCACGGCCGAAGCCAGAGGATTTTAAGTCCAGAACTCGGCTGCTACACCAGTCTGCACAGAATTACCCGCCACTTCACGGGACAACGCGTTCCGGGGCATACTACACTTCACGGCACTACCGCAAATTGCACGGTTTTACTGCTCAAACATAGCACCGGCATAGCACCGGATCGGCCCCGAACACAGAGGATTCTGCATCCTATGCGCGTCAACTTCACCGCTCAGACCATAGCACGCCTAGCACCGCCCGAGCGCGGCCGGGCGTTCCACTACGACGCCAAGACGCCAGGGCTCGCGGTCCAGGTAACCGCCGCCGGCACGCGGACCTTCTACGTCTACCGCTGGGTACAAGGCAAGCCCGAGCGGACCCGACTGGGCACATTCCCCAGCATGACGGTGGAGATCGCCCGAGCCCGGGCCGCGGAGGTGAACGCCATCATCGCCAGGGGTGAGAGCCCGCGGGCCAGGAAGAAGGACAAGAAGGCTCGCGCGGTCACCTTGGGCCAGGTATTCGAGGACTACCTTACCGCTCACGACCTCAAGCCCGGCACCGTCTACGACTACCGCAAGGTGGTACGGACGGCGTTTGCCGACTGGCTGGCATTGGCCGGTGACCGACATCACCCGTGACATGATCTCGGCCCGGCACAAGAAGCTTGAGCACACCAAGGCGACAGCAAACAAGGCCATGCGCGTCCTTCGGGCGTTGCTCAACTTCGCCAGCGCCAAACTGGAGGACGCCCAAGGACACCCCCTCATCACGGACAACCCCGTGAAGCGGCTGTCGGCTACCCGCGAATGGTACCGGGTGGAACGCAAGCGCACCCTCATCAAGCCTCACCAGCTTGGTCCGTGGTTCCGGGCCGTGGCATCGCTCGCCCCAGGGCGCGACACCGGGACCGAGGCCGTGACGCGGGACTATCTGCAGTTCGTCTTGTTCACCGGCCTGAGGAAGGGTGAGGCCGCCCGCCTAGAGCTGGCCGACGTGGACATCGAAGGCCGGTCCTTCATCATCCGCGACACGAAGAACCGGGATCCCCACGAGCTGCCCATGCCCGAGTTCGTCCTGGAGCTCCTCGCCCGCAGACGGCAGGCCGCGGACGGATCGGCCTTCGCGTTCCCAGGGGAGCGAGGCGGATGCTTGAGCGACCCGCGGCGCCCGATGGCCGCAGTCACCGCGCAGAGCGCGAGTCGCCTTCACGCTCCACGATCTCAGAAGAACCTTCATCACCGTGGCCGAGTCGCTGGACATTCCGGCCTATGCACTCAAGCGACTGTTGAACCACAAGCCCGGCGCTGACGTGACGGCCGGCTATATCGTCATGGACACCGAGCGGCTACGCGAGCCCATGGAGCGGATCGCGCGGTATCTGCTCAAGGCCGCCGGGCTCGAACCGAGCGCGGAGATCGTGGATCTGGCCGAGCGCACCGCGTGATCGCTCGACCCGGATCACCTCGCAGCACTCGCCCAGAAGCACCTCGGGGACGAGGTGGACGGGCCAATAGCCGAGGCCCTGATGCAGCAAGCCGAAGTCCTACAGGGACGCCATGGAGCTGGGGGACATCGAGGAAGCCGTACAGGCCGCGTTCGTCTGCGGTAAGTTCATTGCCATGCTCGCCCCAGGCCATCGCCACCGATCGGCGCACACGGCACGAAGCCTTCAAGCGGCGCATGTGGGTGGACGTGCGGACCTATTGGCTACTGCGCGAGGTAGACGAGAGGATCGGCCGCGGCATGGACATCAGCACCGCCTGTCGGGCCGTCGCCAGACGCCACGATGGCGTTACCTTCGCCGCGCTGCGCCAAGCCTACCATCGGCGCAAAAAAGTTGTGACACGAGGTAGAGTCACAACTTAGCTACTCTCTAAGCTACTCGCGTGCCACCAAACTGCACGAGGGAAGCTGATGATGGACCACCGCAAGACCGGCGACCGTTTGACGCGTCGCCAAGCCGCTAGATACCTTGGGCTGAGCCCGCACACTCTGGAGGTGTGGGGAACGACTGGACGCTACAACCTGCCGTTCATCAAGGTCGGCCGAGTCGTGCAATATCGCATGGCAGACCTTGACGCCTTCCTGGAGCGCAGAACGAAGCGCTTCGACTCGGGCGAGGCTGCCTGACCATGGCCGCCCCGAGATCGCGGGCAGGCCCCGGGCCCCAGAAACGAGACGCGGCCCCGGTGGGACGAGCACCGGTGAGGCGCGCAGGGAGAGCACAGACCAGACGAGACCCCGCCAGCATACCACAAAGGCCTGCGTCGCGTGCGAACGCCCGAGCCGTGCCCGGACGCCTCCTCTGTGCGGAGCACCAGCGTCGCGCTCACCAGGCTTCCGGGACGCTGCAGTGTGTGCGGAGACGCCACAGACCTCGAGAGCCGACTGTGCCAGCTCCACCTGCGCGAAGTTGGGGATGCCGCGGGATGGGCACCGCAGCGCGGCTGGAGCACAGCTACCACGAGCGAGACGACCACGAGGACCTGCCACGCTGGCTACAGCATCTGCACGCTGATAGACCGTCTCGAAGGCGTCCGGGAGACCGGGCCCGGGCGCTGGATAGCACGCTGTCCGGCACATGAGGACTAAGCTGCCGTCACTGAGCATCCGGGAGACCGCCGATGGCGTGATCTTGCTGCGATGCTTTGCCGGCTGCGACGTTAACGCTGTCGTCGCTGCCGTCGGGCTGGAGCTGTCCGCATCTCTTCCCGCCGCGACCGGCTAGCACTACCGAGGACCTCTGCCGAGGTCCCAACGCCCGAGCCTCACCCTGCGCGAAGCCGTCGCGCTCATCCGAGAGTCGACGCTCATCATCGTCATGGCTGCTGGCGAGATCGATGCTGGCCGTGAGATTAGCGCGGCTGACCGCGCCACGGTCCTGAAGGCTGGCGAGGATATTTTTCGCGTGCTGGGCGAGGTGGAGCCATGAGCCAGCGCGGCGAGACATTGGCCGACAAGGCGAGGCGGAAGCTGGACGAGGAGGAGCGGCGAAGGGCGAACGGTGGAGCGGCGGAGGATGCCAGCGGGATCACGGACAGCGACCTTGCGAACGCCTGCCGCCTGGCACGTGACCACGGGCAGGATCTGCGCTATACGCCCGAATGCGGATGGATGGTTTGGGACGAGCAACGCTGGGCAGCGGATGAAGCTGCCGCCATGCGCAGGGCCAAGGCCGCCGCCGTCGCCATATTGGACGAGATCAAGCATGCCGGCCCCGGCCAACAAAGCGACCTCTTCAAGTGGGCGCGCCGTTGCAGTCCGCCGAGCGGCTGCGCGCCATGTTGTTCCTCGCGCAGATCCGAGTTGGGATCGGTGCCCGGTTCGGCGACTTCGACCGTGATCCGTGGTTGCTCGCCGTCGCGAACGGCACCGTGGATCTTCGCACTGGCAAGCTGCTGAAGCACCGGCGGAGAAGACCTTGATCGCGAAGCTGTGCCCTGTTGCCTACAGACCCGCAGGCCAAATGCCCGTCATGTGGGAGGCGTTCCTTCGCCGCGTCATGCCCAGCGACGAGATGATCGCCTACGTTCGTCGCGCCGTAGGGTATTCCTTTGACCGGCACCACCGGAGAGCAGGTTTTGTTCTTCTGCTACGGGCTTGGCGCGAACGGCAAGACCGTATTCCTGGAGACGGTCCAGGCCCTGCTAGGCGAGTACGGCCGCACCACACCCACCGAGACGCTGATGATCAAGCAGGGCGGAAGTAGGGAATCGAAAATGACGTGGCGCGGCTGGCCGGCGCCCGGTTCGTTGCGGCGAATGAGACCGCGGACGGGAAGCTTCTGAACGAGTCGCGCATCAAGGACTTCACGGGCGGAGAACGCACAGCCCGACCGGTTTTTGAACCGGGAGTTCTTCGAGTTCCGTCCGCTGTTCAAGCTCTGGCTTCGAGGCAACCACCGCCCGCAGATCCGCGGCACAGACGAGGAGAATCTGGCGCCGCATCCACTTGATCCCCTTCGAGGTGCGCATCCCCCGAGTCGGATCGGGACCCCGAGCTGATCGACAAGCTCGCGGCCGAGCTGCCGGGCATCCTCGCTTGGGCCATCGAGGGCTGCCGGCTCTGGCAAACCGCCGGTGCTTCAGCCACCGGCGTGCGTGCGAGCGGCGACCACGGAATACCGGCGCGAGATAGAATCTATTGGGCGAGTTCCTGGAGGAGCGGTGCGTCTGCGGCCCGGACAAGCGATGCGTGGCTGGGGGATCTGTACGCCGCGTATCGGGAGTGGTGCGAGACCGCCGGACAACACCCTGTCAGTCAGATGCGGTTTGGAACCGCCATCGCAGAGCGTGGCTTCAAGCGGGACAAGGACCGGCGCGGACGGAAAGATCTACGTCGGGATCGGCATTCTCTCGGGTGAGGAAACCCCCATGGCGGCGGTGAGGACCCCACCCCTGATGACGGACACGACGGACAGTTAAGACCACTTTTTCCGGATCCCCCTTATTCGAGCGACGTTGTAAAGCAGAACCCCGATAAAGTGGTCAAACCGTAGGTCGTGTCCGTGCGTTGAGAAATGAGTGACCCGGCTCAGATGACCACCTCGCGCGCTGTAGGGATTGCTCTAACTACGTTGGGACAGCACGCTGTCGGGCGGAGGAGTACAGCGGCCGGCCGGACGAGCTGAAGGATTGTGCGAGCTTCGATGACCGCGGACCATCGCGGACCGACCTGAGGGACGAGGCATGACCAACGCCCTGACTCCACCGCCCGATCTCGCGGTCGTCATCGAGCGCTTGTTCCGTGGCGTCAACCGAGAGCGCATCGCCCCGAGAGCTGCTCCGCATCGTCCACCAGCTGCGGGACTACTGGCCGCTTGACGGTGAGTCAAGTCTATTACCAAGCCGTCGCGCAGCGGTTGCTTGTGAACCGTCTGAGCCGAGTACAAGCGGGTATCGATGCTCCTAACTATACTGCGCCGTGAGGACGTTTTGCCTTGGCGCGCCATCGAAGACCGAACCCGGCGCACCATCGACAAGCGCGGTGTGCCCGACCTGCAAGCGTTCGTGGAAGAGCAAATGGAGGATTTCATGGATTGGCGTTACTACCATCGCTGCCTCGTGCGGGATCAGGAAGTGTACGTCGAGGTGGCCACGGAAAAGGATGCTCTGGCGCGGATCTTCGAGGAAGCGGTATGGCCTTATTGCGTGCGGCTCAACATCGTACGCGGTCAGGTTTCCGCTACGATGGTGCATGACATGGGCGAGCGCTTCGGGCGCGCAGTCATGAATGGGCCAGACGCCGATACTGCTCTACTTCGGGGATTTGGACGCTTCCGGGGTTTGCATCCCGCGCGCCTTGCGCGATAACCTGGAAGAGCACCACAGCGTTTCGGTAGATCTGCGCCGGCGTTGCGCTGACGCCGCAACAAGTGATCGAGCACGCGTTGCCAACGTCGATAGAGGCGGCAAAACGCACGGACCCGAACTACAAAGCCTGGGTCAGGGAATACGGCGATCAACAGCCGGTCGAACTGGACGCGCTGCATCCTGAACTGATGACGCGGATCATTACCGACGCTCTGGAGAACACACTGGACATGACCACCATGGACGAGCAGCAGAAGATCGAGACCCGTGAGCGCGACATCCTGCGGACCATGCGGCGTAGCGTCGAGGACTTCCTTGGAGGCGCGGTTCCCTGAGGTGTTCCGTTATGGGTACTAGTACCAACATGCCCCACCGGACACAAAAAAGGTCCGCGTGCGGACCTTTTCCACTGACGCAGCACAATCCTGGGTTGGTGCGTGGTCAAAAAAAAAGATCCGCATGCGGATCTTTTTCCACCATCCCAACGCGCCGCAGAGTTCCGCCGCCAGACTGATGGCCAGGGCGTGGAAGGCTTGGTGTGCAGGGATGCGAGTGTTGCGCTGGGCACGCAAATTGCCCGAATATTCGGGCAATTTCGGCCTTCCCCTCTGCTCCCCCTGCACATCGCCAGACTGATGGCCATCGCCAAGCACCCGCGGCTCGCAGATCGGAACTCATGGTTCCGATTTGCCGCAAAGGTACTCCCAGCCCTCCCCAATTACGGCACCCAAGCCGGCAAAGAATGCCTAGCGTAACGCCTTCAATAGGACTTCATTCCCAATGACCACCACCGGCAAATTCGTGACCCGCTCCGAGCTGGCCAAGATTTTTGGTGTGACCGAGCGCACGATTAGCGCCTGGGGACAGGATGAATCGTTCCCTGTAACGCGGATCGGCGCCATCAAGAAACGACTGCAATTCGACACCAAGGAGGTCATCGACTGGTACGTGCAACGTGAGGTGGCAAAGCTCAGGCCGAACGGTAAATTATTAGACCCGGAGAACGAGCGGGCTTTGTTGTGGCGCGCCCAACGGCTTTACAACGAGAGGCGCACGGAGGACATTAACGCTGAGGTTGCCAGGCGCACCAGTTCGGCCATATTCACGGCTGCGCGAGTCGCCCGAGACCATTAGAAAACTTACCGTTTCGTGTCTCTGCGGAGTTGCTTGGCAAGACCTCTCGGGAGATCGAGGATAGACTCATATCGGAGATTCACACGCTTTGTCCGAGCTGGTAGGGCGCGGCCGCTCGAATGAAGCATTACCCACCACCACCACAAGGAGACCAGCAGATGTCAGCATAGAGACGGTTCTGACTTCAGAGCCCGAGCTTCGTGTAGGGATGGCGCGCGCGGATTCACTGCGATCGGATATCGCCGCCGCGGGTGACCTTGCTGCGTTCGTTGTGGATCGAGATTGAGCCGCACGTGCGCAAGGCTGATATTCCTGCCGTGTTTGCGGCGTTTCAGGTCAGCCGAGGGCGAGTTGGCCGAGCGGATCTCAGCTCGTTGCTGGCGACGCCACGAACGCGGCCATCGGCGCCAAGCCTCCGCGAGGCCGCCGACGGCCTCACCGATACGCGATGTAGGTAGGGTGAGACTGCCGCCAATGTTGGCGCCAGATCGTCTGTGCCTGCTTGTTGCGCTCCTCCTTCTTCAGCAATGAGCCGCCAGCGCCTCGCCAGCTGGCTGAAACGCTGGCCGAGCGACACGATCTGGCGCTCGGGGAGTGGCTTCGTGAGTCGCTTGGCACGGTGCTGAAGGCGGGTGCTGACCTTGGATGTCGCGCGCTGGATCTGTCGTAGGATCTGCGCGCTCGTGCGGCTTCGGGACAGTGCACATCAGTCGCCTTGGCCGAGATCCGGTGGACCCGACCGGCGCGAGTTCGACGTGGGCTGTCGCCGGCATGGTCGTCGGCCGACTCTGCGATCGCCGTTCGAGCAGTCGGTGACGTTGGTGCAGGCCGTTTCTGCCGATCCTGGCCTTCGGGATGCCATGTTCCGACTTCGCGACGCCACGATATCTACGAGATACTGAAAAATCATCCGCGAACGATTGCAGCTCCGGGCGTGGTCCAATAGCGCATCGAGATAGAGGAGCAGACCGATGCCAGAACCACGATTGACGAGACCGTTGCCGTTTTCCAGAGCCGATATTACGAGCGCGCTGGCTGATCTCCTTCTCCTTCGAGCCGGGCATGCGCTGCCGGACATCAACCCTGTCGCGGAGGCGCTGGCTGACGGATCGTGTACGCTGCTGGACGTTGCGGCTGCATCTGAGCGGGCGTTGGCTCCGGGCGCACCGTCACCGAGTCTGCCCGCCAGCTAACCACCTCCGACTTCGGCGAGGCGCTTGGCTGTCGCGTTGTCGCGGGTTTCCGCGATCAGTTACGGCAAACAGTCATCAGAGCATGGCGTGATTTGCCGGGACATTACAGCTCGGAACCTTCAGCCGATCAGTTTTCCCGAATTGGATCTGGGCGAGCTGACGTTCGTTCCGAAGAGCGGAGGGCCGATTGATATTTGCTCCAATTCTCGCCAGCGCGGGAGTTACCGGGGAGCCGCAGGTATTCGGAGCGCGTTTTCTGGTCTTCGCGCCAACTGTTGATCAACGATGATGCCGGTCTGATGACTTCGGCGACCGAGCAGTTGTCTGGACATGCGGCGCAGAATGGAAGCGGCGCATGATTTCCGCTGTCATCGCAAGCGAATGCGAATTTGGCCGATGGCGCACCGCTGATCGGCGCGGGCAATACGGTATCGGGTGGAGTCGCCACGGTAACGGGTTTGGGTAATGCGGCTGCGAAGCTGCGGACGAACTGACGGGCGTCGGGAACGTCGGCAACGTATCAAGCCCTGCGTTTTGGATGGTCCCGGAGATTCCGAGATCGCAGCGGAGGCCACCGTGGCGAGTTTGTATGCTGGCGTTCCGGGCATTCAAGTTATTTGTAACCCGTGGCTGCCCAGCGGTGCATCCTACGTATTTGGAAGATCCGGCTGTGGCTCCGGTCATCGCTAGAATGGCGCTTGAACTTCCCGAATACTCCGAGCGTTTCCAGAGTTCGGACGCCATTGGCATTATGATGGGCAGGCATTCCGATTCGAGTTCATTGTCGGGATTCAGGCCATTGGCCGAAGCTGGTATTTGCAAGGCGACTGGCATGAGCCGTGAAACCATTGACCCGCACCCAAACCCGAGCCGCCGCGCGTTCATTCCAGCGCCAGTTCTGGGATTTGCCGCAAATGCGCCATTGCGGTTGCGGCCGAGCTTCGCGACTGCAGAGGCCGGTACTCCAGCTGATTGCCGTTTGCGGCTCTGGCGCGAGCCCACGGGACTTCTCGCGATGATGACCGGCGATGGGCTGCTGTTTGTGCAGCCGCTGGACGTGACCGAGTTACCCGTGGACGCGACGTTCTGCCCAGCACCGCAGGCCCTGCAGTGAGCCGCTACGTTGTCATGTGCCGCCTGGGTGGAGACCGCCTCCAATTCGTACGCGCGTGCCTCACCGAGGTCGAGGCCCGCACGTGGGCGTCGGAGTCGCCGGACCTGTTCGCTCTGCCGCGCGAGCGCGCACTGGCGCTCTGGCTGTCCGCGACGCAGAGGCACGACACCGGGGACCATCGGCCGCCGCTACTCGAAGCTTGCGCCGCCGCGCGCGGGCTCGACGTCACCCGAGCGCGGATGCTCCTCTGCCCTTTCGCCCGGCCCTACCCTTGGCCGGGCTTTTTTCGGGCCGCCACTGCCATCCTTGCGGCACACCATTTTCCACACAGTCTGGCCCGCGCGCGCGGGGAGCCACCGGCTGAATGGGACAACTTCACGCCGGCGTGAAGATCTCGGCCCGCGCGCGCGGGGAGCCACCATTGTCGGGATGGCGCCGTCTGCGAATCCAACCCCGCGCGCGCGGCAGCCACCACTCCTCAGCCTGTGGAAAACGTTCCACAGGCTGGTCTGGCCCGCGCGCGCGGGGTTTTTTGTGGGTGCCGGAGCATCGTAACAGCATCGTAATGAGCGTTACGGGCACAAACGGCCCGGTCCCTAGCACCGGCCTAGCACCCACCCCCACCGCAGATTCCCGCACTCGCCGCAAACCCTTGTGTGCCCGGGGCCGGATTCGAACCGGCACGGCCGAAGCCAGAGGATTTTAAGTCCCCTGCGTCTACCCGTTCCGCCACCCGGGCCAGTGGCGATTTTAGGGGCGGAGAATAGCCTAACGCAAAAAAAAGCTCTTTCCGGAATCGTGTGGGTAGCAATGCCTATGGCGCGGGGGCATCTGCCTGATCTCTGACACCAGGGGGTGTGTTGAACGGCGAGGCGGGCAGGTGGGCGAGATTGCCGGCGATGAGGTAGGCGATGGTGATGAGCGAGTGCGTGGTGCGGTAGCCCCGGGCGCGAGCCTTGGCGGCCTGGATGAGGGAGTTGATGCCCTCGGCGCGGCCGTTGGTGAGGCCCGAGTGGAATGCGGCGAGGATGCCGTTCCAGTGCTCTTTCAGGGTAGTGGCGAGGCGCTTCATGGGCTGCAGGCGGCTAAAACGCCGTGCCCAGCTATACCAGCGCCCGAGGGCGCTCTCGGCCTGCTCGAGGGTGCTGGCCGTGGCGTAGATATCGCGCAGCGCCTCCTTGAGGCGCCAGGCACGGGCGGTCTTGAGGCGGGCGCGGGAGAGCCAGTGGAAGTCGGTGAGCTGGTCCAAGGTCCAGTCGTGGGCGTCTTTGAGCCAGGTCCAGCGGGTGCCCCTGAGGGCGGGCTCGGTCTTGATCTCCTCGCGGCGCACCGCGTCGACCGCCTCGTTGGCGAGCTTGATGACATGGAAGGCATCGAAGCTCACCGTGGCTTTAGGCAGATGCTTGGTCACCCCGGCGAGATAAGCGGCGGACAGGTCGATGCACACCTGCTCGATGGCCTGCGGGTCGCCGCCGTGCGCCTGGAGGTCGGCGGCGAAGGCCGCCACGGTGCTCTGGTCGCGGCCCTCGCAGGCGAACAGCAGGCGTTTTCCCGTGAGGTCATGGAACAGGCTGATGTAGTGCTGTCCACGCCGGGCGGCGGTCTCGTCCAGGCCCACAGCGCTCACCTGCGAGTGGTCCTCCTGAGCGCGGGCCCTGCCTACGTAGTGATCGAGCACCCCCCACAGGCGCTCATCGCCCACACCCAGGTGCCGAGCCACGGTCGCCACCGGCATGGCCTGGCACAGCGTGACCACCAGCGCCTCCATCAGCGCCGTGAAGCCACTGTGGGCGCGCGCCCACGGCGCTTCGACCTGGGTCGTCTTGCCGCAGGCCTCGCAGCGCACTCGCGGCAGATGCGCGTGCAGGTACGCCCGTGACTTAAAGAAGCTCAGGTGCTGCCAACTGCGCTCCCAGGTGTCGTGCACCGGCTGGCCTTGCACTCCGCAGGCCGGGCAGGCAAAGCGGCTGCCCTTGGCAAACGCCACATCGAGGTCGATGCGCCCAGCCTCGGGGTCGAACCGCACGTCGGTGACCTCCCAAGGCGCCGTCAGGCCCAGTGCCGTGGTAAACAGATGCGTGGGCTGCACGGTGCTCCCCCCTTGGATGACGGCCTGTGGATTTGTGGACGAGTCCTGCGGAGCGGCCCCACGCGAGGGCCTCTCGCCCACCACCCCAACCACAAGATGCTGTGATAAGCGACCGGTCAGAACAGATGGTACTTGACTACCACCACCCACACAATTGCCGAAAGAGCCAAAAAAAACCGGCGAGGCTCGCTAAGCGAGCGCCACTGAGGAGACGTATGATATGGAGGCTGGGGCCGGAATCGAACCGACGTCCACGGCTTTGCAGGCCGCTGCATAACCACTCTGCCACCCAGCCGGATTGACCCCGTTGGGAGTCTAGAGTCTAGAGGTCGTCGCCTCGCAGCCTGACGATGGTGTTTGGAGCGGGAAACGAGACTCGAACTCGCGACCCCAACCTTGGCAAGGTTGTGCTCTACCAACTGAGCTATTCCCGCGGTAGACGCCCTATTTTAGGGGGGTGTCGCGACCTGTCAAGAGGGTTACCAGTATTTCCCCTCCGGACGCGGGCCTCCCGCCTTCGCCCCCTGCGAGCCGGCTGCCGAGGCGTGCATCTCTGCAGCCACGGCACTCACACTGACGGACTGCCACGCGGTACGCATATACATGTACATGGACCACAGGGTCAGGGCCACCGCCAGGTACAGCAGAAGGAAACCAGCAGCGCGGGTCGGCAATTGGCCTACGGGCTCTCGATACAGAAGCAGCGAGATAGCGATCATCTGCATCATCGTTTTCACCTTTGCCACGACGGACACCGCGACGTGCGCGCGTTTACCGATCTCCGCCATCCACTCTCGCAGCGCGGAGACGACAATCTCGCGCCCGACGATGACCGCCGCTGGAACCGCCAGGAGAGGCGTGGGATCCGCCTGGACGAGGAGGACCAGGGCGATGGCCACGATCAGCTTGTCCGCCACCGGGTCGAGGAACGCCCCGAAGGCCGATGCCTGCCCCATGCGCCGCGCCAGCAGCCCGTCGAGCCAATCCGTGACCGCGGCCAGCACGAACACCACGACGGTCGCCTCGTTGGACCAGCCGAAAGGGAGGTAGAACAGGAGCACGAAGACCGGGACGAGGCCGATGCGCAGGAACGTCAGGACGTTGGGCAGATTGAGCCTAATGTCCATGAAATGAATCGTAGATGCGACGGGCCAGATGCTCGCTGATGCCGGGCACGTTCGCCAAGTCCTCGATACCGGCGCGCGCGATCTCTTGGAGGCCTCCGAACTGCCGCAGCAACCGCTGACGACGTTTCGGACCCAGGCCCGAAATGTCCTCCAAGGCGGAGGTGCGGCGCCCCTTGGCCCTGCGCTGCCGGTGCCCCGTAATGGCGAAACGGTGCGCCTCGTCCCTGATCTGCTGGATCAGGTGTAGGGCTGGGGAGTGACCGCCCAGACGCATCCCCGGCCCGCCTTCCGCCACGAACAGAGTCTCCAGTCCGGGCTTGCGCCCAGCTCCCTTAGCCACCGCCACCAGCGTTACGCCCGCGACCTGTAACTCTTCCAACACCTTCGCCGCCTGGCTCAGCTGGCCTTTGCCGCCGTCGATAAAAAGCACATCGGGCAGCTTTCCCTCGCCCCTCTTGAGTCGCGTGTAACGGCGCGTCAGGGCTTGGTACAGCGCGGCGTAGTCGTCGCCGGCCCCGACTCCCTCGATGTTGAACCGGCGGTAATCCGACTTCACCGGACCGTTGGCATCGAACACCACACAGGATGCCACCGTAGCTTCGCCTTGGATGTGGCTGACATCGAAGCATTCCAGACGCGTCGGGACCTGGTCGAGCCGAAGCGCCTCCTGCAGTCCGGTGAGGCGTTCGCGCAGGTTCGCCTTGCTGGTGAGGTGCTGCGTGAGCGCATGCTCCGTATTGGCCGTCGCCATCTGGAGCCACTGTCGGCGTTCACCGCGCGCTTTGTGGCGGATGCTGACACGGTGGCCGGTCTGCTCCGACAGGGCAGCTTCCAGCAGATCCAGCTCCTCGAGCGGCTGGCTGATGATGATCTCCGGGGGAACCTCCTTGCCGAGATAGTATTGAGGAAGGAAAGCGCTCAGCACGGACACCGCATCCGCGCCCTCCGGGCAGCGCGGAAAGAACATCCTGTCGCCCAGGTTGCGTCCGCCCCGGATATAGAAGACCTGGACGCAGGCCACACCCGCACCAACGGCGCTGGCGATGACATCTACCTCTCCACGCTCCGCGGCCACGTGCTGAGCATCCTGTATACGCCGCAGGCTGGAGATCTGATCGCGGTAGCGCGCCGCCCGCTCGAACCTCAACGCGGTGGAGGCGCCATCCATCCGGGCCGCCAATTCGTCCAGCACTTGCTGATTGCGTCCCTCGAGGAACCAGATCGCGTGGCGTACATCCTCTTGGTAAGTTGCCGCCTCCGCGTACCCGACGCAGGGCGCGGTACAACGGCCGATTTGATACTGCAGGCAAGGACGGGTGCGATTGCGGAAGAAGCTGTCTTGGCACTGCCGAACCTGAAATAGCTTCTGCAGCAAGCCTAGCGTTTCACGCACCGCCCCCGCGTTGGGATAAGGCCCGAAGAAACGTCCCGGCAGGTTCTTGGCACCCCGATGGAAGCTGAGGCGGGGGAATTCGTGCTCGGACACATAGATATACGGATAGCTCTTATCGTCTCTGAGCAAAACATTATAACGCGGCCGCAACTCCTTGATCAGATTGTTCTCTAAGATCAGTGCCTCCTTCTCATTGGCGGTCACCGTGACCTGAAGATCGCGGATCTGGGTCAACAGCGCCGTGGTCTTAATCGCCAGGCCGCTGTTCCGGAAGTAGCTGGCGAGACGTTTCTTCAAGTCTCGGGCCTTGCCGACGTAGAGCACTTCCCCGCGTGCGCCGATCATCCGGTACACGCCGGGCCGGCCGGTTACGGTGCGGAGAAACGCCTTGGAATCGAACGCGGGCTTGTCGTACGGCATCGCCAGGCAATGATACCCGTTCCGTCACACCGCCGCACGCCGCCCTGAGCGCCACGGGTGCGGGAGTGAAGTGTAGGTCGGGCACTACGCGCGAATATCCAGCGGGTGCCCGGCACCGTCTTTCAGGTCTATGCGCGTGATACGGTGGCCGTTGGTGTCGGCCACCCAGAGGATATCGTTCTGCACGCTCAAGCCGCCGGGCTCCCGGAACCTCAGCTCCGTTCGCAGGGTAGAGACCTCCAGGGTGTCCAGAGAAAGGGCGCGCAATTTGTCGTTATAGGAGTCGGCGATCCAAAGGCAGCGGCGCGCGGCGTCGAACGCCACTCCTAGTGGGTGTTGCAGACGGGCCGCCCTCCCGATTCCATCGGCATCGCCGAACTCGAACAGCCCCCGCCCCACCAAAGTCGCGACCTCTTCGGTGACCAGACTCAGGGCACGGATCGCCGAGGTTTCCGAGTCCGCGATGTAGAGTGTGTCCCCTCCGATGGTTAGGCCCGAGGGTTGCGCCAGGGCCGCCGTTTGGCAGGGCCCGTCCAAGATATCCTCGATTCCAGATCCGGCGTAGGCACTCAGCAGGTGGCCCACCAGATCCAGCCTCCATACTTGGTGCTGCCCGGCCATGGCGATGTACACAGCACCGTCGCGGTAAGCCACGTCCCAAGGGGAATTGAGGGCGGTGCGCAGCGGATCCCGCAACTCGGTCGTGCGCTGTCGTCCCTGCGCCCCGGTTCCCGCGCGCGTGGAGACCCGGCCGTTACGCAAGTCGATGCGCCGCACGGCGTGATTCCCCGTATCCGCCACAAACAGGGCATCCTGCACCTGCACCAAGCCCTGCGGGTCGCGGAACGCAGACTGCTCAGCCATGCCGTCCTTCAATCCCGCCGCCCCCGACCCGAAACTGCGCCGAACCACGCCGGACACATCCAACTCCAGCACGCGATGGTGCCCGGTGTCGCTGACGTAGAGACACTCTTCCGTCGCCAGGATTTTTCCCGGGAAACTGAGCAGCCCTGCATCGGCTTCGGGCCTGCCACCGACAGCGAGGGAATGGGGTCTCCTCAGGCCCTTGCGTTCGGCGACCAGCAGATTTCCCAGATGAGGTCGTCGAGCTTGGGCGCGCCGGGCCTCCCCGGAAGCACGCCGACCACGTATCCTTCCGGATCGATGAAGACGACCGACGGCCAAGCCCGTATCGCATACTGCTGCCACAGCCGGAAGGCCGGGTCGTTGGCGACGGGATGCCGGATCCCGTACCGATTGATGGCCTTTTGCAGGTGGTCGGCGATTCGTTCGTGAGGATACTTTTGGGGAGTGGATCCCGATAACCGTGAGGTCAGCGGAATACTTCTCTTCTAGGTAACGCAGGTCCGGCAGGACGTGCAAGCAATTGATACACGAATAGGTCCAGAAGTCGAGGAGCACCACTTTCCCGCGCTGGCCAGAGACGGTCAGCGGTTGAATGGTGTTGAACCACTCCAGATCGCCAGGCAACTCCGGCGCCCGCACACGCGCATCTCCCACCACCCTGCACCTCTCCCGCAGGACGCGCCCCCTGCTCTGCAGGCCGTCCTCACGTATCCAGGACCGGCCGGGCATGACGGCCCGTCCCGGCCAGATCCAAGACGCAAGTCATTTCGCCTTGCGGTTGTGATGCGTGCCTACGTCATCGCGTCGCTGCGGCGAAAAGGCGTCCCGGAGAGCGCTCGGAAACGGTCCAATGGGACGCCTCCGCCATTATCGCGATGCCTGCTTCGCCTGCTGCGTCGCCAGCTCTTTGTGCACCTGCGCCATGTCGAGCGCCTGCGCCTGAGCGATCAATTGCGCCAGCGCGGACGCCGGGAGAGCGCCTGGCTGGGCGTAGATGATGACCTGCTCGCGGAAAATCATCAGCGTTGGGATGGAACGGATTCCAAAGGTCGCGGCAAGCTCGGGCTCGTCTTCGGTATTCACCTTGGCGAAAACGATGTCGGTGTGTTTTTCCGATGCCTCGTGAAAGATCGGCGCAAAGGACCGGCAGGGACCGCACCACGGAGCCCAGAAGTCCACGATGACAAGGTCATTCTTGGTAACCACGTCCTGGAAGTGGTCCTTGGACAGGTTCGTTACACTCATGCCATTGTCTCCTCTGCTGGACGTGGTGTCGGCAGTGCACATTGACCCGCCGCGGTCGGTCGAGCCGACGCCTCCTCACGGGAGTCGCATGCCCAGCACCGTTCGACTCGAGACCGTCCTCGGCCTCCAGCCCCGGAGGCGGCGCTAAACCGACAAGACGGCGGATCGTCGCAACCCGCTTCGCCGCGGGCCGCTTCGTGGCCCCATCGAGCGATGGGGACGGTCACTCACGCACCTTCGGGCCCCGGGCGGGAATCTCCGGCACCGTCCGGAGGTCGGGGACCTCCACATACCGCGGAGCGTCATCATCCCGAGGTCGCTTACCGCGAGTACTAGGCCACCAGTGGTTGGTCTGGGCGCGATGCGCCGTAGAGCGCTGTCCGACCATATCCGCCTTGTCGTTGCTAGCTCCGTGCCCTTTCTCTCGGGCCGCTCGAACGACGACTCGTTCACAGGCTCCGAGTGGTGAACTGCGTCGTGCGTTGCCGCACCGGCTCCCCAACAGGTACCGGCCGAGAATTAACGCAACATTATGCCCCATCGCGCCCTCACCCCGCCAGCTCACCGGTTGGACGCAGGCCGTGCTGATGGCCCGCGGTGGGGGTTACAATGCTCCGACCCCGCTGTCCGGCCGGAGTCCTCGATGCTCTCGAAGGCCACGTTTGGTGCCCTGGCATTTGCCGTTCTCGAGGTGGTAAGCATGGCCGCCCGCGCCAAGTGCGGCGATCCAGCCGCGCCGGGTGTCATTTGGAGTGCGTGCGACCTCAAAGGTGTCAATCTGCAGGGGGCGGACCTGCGCGCCTCCGTGCTGCGCAGCAGCAACCTCAAAGGAGCCAACCTCCAGGGCGCCCGCCTGGATGACGCGGACCTCAGCTTCGCCGATCTCTCCGGGGCACGTCTGGAGCGGGCAAACCTGAGACGCGCGCATCTGCTGGCTGCACAGCTCATGAGCGCGGACTTGGTCCGGGCCGACCTGCTCAGCGCGCGACTGGAGCGGGCGCAGCTCCAACGCGCGAACCTCACCTCGGCGCGGCTGAATCAGGCGAACCTGTATGAGGCGAACCTCCGGGGAGCGACGCTGACTTCGGCGACGCTGCGCGGCTCGCTGCTGGAGCAGGCCGATCTGACCGCGGCGAACTTGGCGGGAGCCGACCTGCAAGAGGCGAAGCTGGGACGCGCCACCCTGGACGACGCGGTGTTACGGCGGGCAAACCTGGAAAAGGCGAACCTTCAGGCAGCCGATCTGACGGGTGCCGACCTCACGGAGGCCAACCTAAGCAAAGCGGACCTGGGCGGAGCCGACCTGTCCAACGCCGTGCTGGATGGGGCTCGCTTGGCTAACACCATCTGGACCGACCGCAGGCGCTGCAGACCGGACTCGGTAGGCGTTTGCGGCTAGACGTCCGGCGGTGCCGGCTCCTCCAGGCTCACGGCTCCGACCATGCCTTCCGTCGTCCACCCTCGCAGCAGCATGGCGGCGTGAGCCGCGACGCCGTCTTCCGCGAGCCACGCACACAACCCCTCACAGATCTCCGCAAAACAGTGACCCGCAAGGACCGCGTCGAGCGCCCAACACTCGGGCGTCGGGAGCGACCTGAAGTAAGTCCGCAAGTCTTGCCGCCAGATCACCCACCCCCCCGCCTGCGCGTAGGGTTGCAGCGCCGGCGCAGCCGCCTGCTGGTCCGCGGCCTGCCGTATGCTCGGGACGTTCCAATGGACGGTCGTACGCCGAACGGAAGGGTGCATCTGAAAGCGCATCCGGGGCCAGGACATCGCCGGAATGGCGGCGATGGTCCCGATGTCCAGCGTCGGGCCGTCGGCCGCGTCGAATGCCTCCCCGAGCGTCCAGTCGAACCGGGCCATCTCTGCCAGGAACGGCCTGTGTTGGAAGGATGCGTGCGTCCCCAGGAAGGCAGCGAGGCGTTCTCCATAGTAGCGGACAGAGAAGTGCGTAGGCGGGCACGCCTCGGCGTAACCCAATGCCATCGACCGGAACTCCTCGTCGCCGAGCCAAGCCCGCAGCGTCGGGAAGTCGAGCTTGAGAACCTCCAGCAGGCGCAGCCGGTAAGCCTCCGCGTAGATCCGGAGCCGCGTCTCGGCAGTCGCCCTGCGGGTGCCGACGACCTCCGCCTCCATGGACGACGAAGGGCAGAGCACGAATGACTGGAGCTCACGCTGCAGGCTGCGCAGGGCGTTCACGCAACGGCCTCGCTGAGCATGCGCTCGGCGATGCGGCGGGCCAGGCTCAGCTCGCCCAACAGCATATCCAGGGGAGGAATGTTGTCGTCGCGCTCGATCATGGCGGAGACGCGGCCGAAGCGTCGGACCGCCTCAGCGTAGAGATCCCAAACCGGGTCGATCACCGGCTCGTCATGCGTGTCCACGATGTAGTCGGATAGATTGCGGTGTCCGGCCAGATGGAACTGCTGCACCCGCTGCACCGGCACCCCATCCAGGTAGACCAGCGGGTCGAAGTCGTGGTTGAAGGCGCTGACGTAAACATTGTTGATATCTAGCAGGATCAGGCAATCTGCCAGCTCGGCGACGGCCGTCAGAAACTCCCACTCCATCATCTGCGATTGGCGATACGTCAGGTAGCTCGACACGTTTTCGAGCAGGATGCGCCGCCCGAGAAACTCCTGGACTGCGGACACGCGCCGCACCACGTGGTCCACGGCTTCCTCCGTATACGGCAGAGGCAGCAGGTCGTGCATGTTCAGACCATCCAAGCCGGTCCAACAGAGATGATCGGAGATCCAGGCCGGCTCAATAGCGTCCGCTAAGGCCCTGACTTTCCGAAGGTAACCCCAGTCCAGCGGATCCGTGCCACCGATGGAAAGCGACACGCCGTGCATGACCATCGGATAGTGCTCTCGTACCCGACGGAGGTGGTAGAGCGGTTTCCCGCCGGCGACCAAGTAGTTCTCTGTGATGACCTCAAACCAGTCGACCTCAGGCCGTTCGGTCATCACAGTCTGGTAGTGCTCTTTGCGCAGCCCCAACCCGAAGCCGAGGCAGGGGAGCCGCACGATCGGTGAGGGTGCCGCCAAGGTGATATCAGCTCCTCCCCGGATTGGCCGGGAGCCATGTCCCGTCAACCTGACTCCATCGGGAGGCTTGCCACCACCGTTCATGGCGCACCCGGTGTCGGACGGCGCCGGCACCAGGTGCGGAATCTAAGCGCTCAGGGCTCACTCCGACAGGACAGTACCGCCCTCGGCCTTGCATTCCGCCTCGGTCTTGTTGAGCCAGCCCTCGCCCTTACAGGAGTTCTGTCCCTTGCAGCCGTTGTGGGCACTCTTGCACTCCGAGGTCCCCTTACAGGAATTGACGCCGGCACAGTGAACCTTGGCTTCGGCGGCACCTTGCTCGGCGGCGCTAGCCACGTTGACTGTGGCGAACAGCGCGGCGGCAGCCGTGGCCAGGACCATCCCGGACACCTTCTTGGTGGTCATCATAAGCTTCTCCTTGGGGGTAGTGACGGTTCGGTGCTGCGGGTCGCACTCCGCGGTCTTCACGGTACCGGTGAACGACAACCCGCCGCTCGGGTTCGATCGGCCTCGCAGGAGACGATCGCGACCTATACTACCGAGAACCGGCCAAGATGAAAAGCGCCGTCGCTGCTTCCCGACGAGCTTACAGTTTGCTCATGGTTTCCGTTGCTTACGCTACATGGCTGAGGATTGACCTCGGGTTCCGAGCGGGCGCAACGCCTTCTCGCATGGGGTCGCCCCTTGGCGGATTGCCGTCCGCCAGCGACGCTAGCGCTAGGTCATCTCAATGATCGTGCCTTCGCCGGCCGGACCCGAAACGACGACGATCCGACCGAGCGTCTTGTGGTAGCCCACGTAGACGACGTAGCTCCCACGGTCCATGGACTCCGAGACCTCCATCTCCTCTACGATGTCGGCGACCAACTGCGGTTCCGCCTCGATGATCCTCATGGCCATCACCTCCTCGGTGCCCCTGCCCGTTTCATGTACCAGCGCCAGGCGAACCTGCCTGAAGGACGCCATAAGACTGATTCTATACCGTGGGCGTGAAAAAGCGCGTCGTCACTGCCGAGCCCGCGTCCGCTGGTGACCCCATGGGCGCAGGCCGCGGTGCGTCGGGAGGCACGATTCCGCCAGGCTTCCAGCGCCTGACACTACGCCTTTGGCTTTGTCACCGTTCGCTCGCCGGCGGCCGCAATCGCTCGTGGACTCAGGCAATAGGTTCTGCCGGTCATCTGCAGGGCGACGGTGGTATGATGCCGGTCGAAAGGGCGAACAAGCGCGACGATGAATGCGGCACGCGCCATGAGAGTCGGCCGGGCAGTTGCGCAGCTCCCGGCTTGCGACACGGCCGGTGCTAACGCCCGTACTGGCGGCGGAGGTCCATCGCCGGGTCTGCGGAGACAGCGCTGTGGCGATTTCTCCGATCCCCCGCCGGTCGCCGCATCGACACAGATCCTCAAAACGGACGCCCGCGACACGCCGGCATGCGCGACAGCGCAGGCGGAACACGGCAAAACGTCTGTAGGATCCGCAGCGGGAGACCCAGGCAAGGCGGAGGAATAACCGCAGGATCCCACCGGTCGGCCTCTGCGGAAGAGAAGCCTCAGAACGAAATCCCGTTCTACGAAGCCCGTGCTTGGCCACAGATCTCGATAGGCGCTTCCTGGCAAGGTCGGCGAGAAGTGATACGAATTGTCCCGCCTCGCAAGGGACGGCTGACGAGTCATTCCACGGGGGCGGCGGCCAACCGGTACGTTTCCAGGGTGTGACGTTTGATGCATCCTTGTTCCGGCAACAGCCGCCCTGGGCATCCGGAGGGCCACCCCGGCCTCCAGCCTTGGTACGTGTCGGGCCATCCGCTCGCGCCGCCGCTGGCCTCGCCCGCCGCAGACCGGTTGCCGGGAATCGGCCTCAGCCGGCGGCAGACGGGGCTGCTGCTCGGTCTGTTCGCAACCCTTTTCTGTGCAAATCTGCTCGTGCCGCGGGATCTTTGGGTTCAGGATGAGGCGCGTTATGGCGAGGTTGTCCGGGAAATGCTGGAGAGCGGACAGTGGTTGGTCCCCCATCTCAACGGTCACCCCTATCCCGACAAGCCGCCCCTTTACTTCTGGATCGTGGCCGCGGTCGGATCGGTGGTCGGTCAGGGCGAGTTGGCCTTCCGGCTGACCACCGCACTGTCCACCCTCATCGCTCTCGCCGGGGTCGGCGCCATCGGGCGGATGTTCGGCGGCAGCGAGGTCGGGCTCTGGAGCGCGGTACTGTTCGCCACCACCTTCGTCACGCTCGTCGTCGGCCACATCGCGCGCATGGACATGCTCCTGACGATGACAGCGGTGTTTGCCTGGCTGGCGCTCGAGCACCTGCGCAGAACCCACCGGGCTCGGACGCTGGCCATATTCTGGGCGCTGGCGGCTCTGGGCGTCGCCATCAAGGGCCCCATCGCCCTCCTCTTCACCGTCTTGCCGGGGGTCGCAGCGATCACCGTCGAGCGCGGCTGGCGCGGCTTCCGGGCACTCCGCCCGGTCGCCGGCCTACTCATGCTCACCGCCATGATCCTGACATGGGCCGGACTCGTGGTCACTCAGGGAAACGGTGACTACCTGTACGATATCTGGAATCGTCAGCTCGTGGGGCGAGCGGTAGACGCCTGGAGTCACAGGGAGCCTTTCTATTTCTACGCGCTGTTGCTGCCATTGCTGGTCATGCCGTGGGCCGGTCTTGTGGCACACGGCTTCCGGGTGCTATTCCGCGACCGCGCGCCGGCCCGAGCGTCAATCCTGTCCTACAGTCTATTGCCGCTGGTCGCTATCTCCCTAGTCTCCGGAAAGCTGTTCATCTATGTCGAGCCCGTGGTGCCGGCGCTCGCGATCGCGGCAGCGCTTGGCGCTGCGGAGATTCAACGCCGCCCGAAAATCCCGCGTTGGGTCGCCTGGCCGCCGGTGTTGCTGCTGACCGTCTGCGCCGCAGCCGTCATACACGTGGCCCACGCTTATCTGTCCGATGCGCGGCAAGCGTACGGCGTCGCCGTCGGTCTTTTCGCGTTGACGCTGCTCGCCGCGGCGCTGGCCCGCAGCCATCCCGCTAAATGGGTCCGGGGTTGGGTCGGCGTCACCGTTGGCGTCTCCTGGCTCGTGTTCGGGTGGCTGGCCCTGCTCATCAACCCGCTCTTTTCTCCGCGGACGCTCAGCCGGGCCGTCGCTCAACATGGCGCGCCCGCCCACGACGTCGGCGAGGTGCGCACCACTCGCGGAATCCTCAACTATTACGCGGGACGGCTATTTACCGAGGTGGACCCCGAACACGCGGCTTCCTGGTGGGCAGAGCATCCGCGGGCGGTCCTCGTGATCAAGACCCCAGATCTCAAATACGTCTTCGAGGCCGGGAATACGCCACGCTCCTGTCGGGTGGATGAGACGTATAACGTCGAGCTGAAGGAATACCATGTGTTGGCAGGGTGTTGATCCGAGGTCTCGCCTGCGTGCCGCCTCTGCCGCATGGCTGGCACTGCTGATGGTCGGAACGGCGTGGCTGCTCTCGGTCGGCGACATGGCGAGCGTGGAAGCGATGCGCGCCGTCGCGCGGAGCGTGGACGCCCATCGTTGGATCGAACGGTTCTCCAGTCTGGGCCCGTACCTTTTCTACGGCCTTTTCGTCATCGTCTTCTGTGTCGGCTGGGTCCGTGACGATGGATGCCCCAAGGTCATCAGCATCGGCTACCTCATTGCCCAGATCCTCGGACCGATTCTCACCGTGCGGATTCTCAAGTTCCTCACCGGACGCCCGCGTCCTCATGCCGTCCTCGCCGGGAGAAGCGGGTCCGATTGGATCGGCCCCACCTGGGATTCCGCATTCCACTCTTTTCCCTCCGGCCACGCAGCGGACGTGGTGACTGGGGCCATCTTCGCGACGCTGCTGTGGCGCGGTGCCCGGGCGGCCGTTTGGTGGGCTCTCGCCGTGCTGGTGGCCATGAGCCGCATCGCGCTGGCACAGCATTACCCGAGCGACGTGCTGGCGGGCACGCTGCTGGGCGGAATCGTGTCCCTATCCGTATTGAGGGCATGGGCACTGCCCCGCCTGCCTCCCCCTCCACCGCGCTGATGGCGCCCCATCGGGGATGGTAGCCTGCAGCGCAACGGAAAGCAGATGACCTGCGAGCGCGCCGATGAATCTCGTAGGTCTCTTTGAGCTGCCGGTCGACATCCAACGCACGCAGCAGCGGCACCCTGATCTTCCGCAGCTCATTCCCCGCATACAGACGTCATCGATAGGTTGTTGCGTTTGGATGCACTCGCTCGCGCCTTTGCCGTGGGTTGCCCCAAGACATAGACTACAAGAACGCAGAGCAGCGCCGCGGTTGGCATCCGGTCGGCGCTGCGCGGGCGACCGATTGATCGGCGACACATTATCTGCCGAAATAGTGTATGGCGGCCCTCTGGGCCGAGTTCTCGATAGGGCCCGAGGCCGTGTCGGGGCACCAAGACGGGCAGGCGGGCGTCTTCCGACGCCGCACCCAGGGAAAATGGGCGGAATGCCGCGGACCGTGAGGAGGGCCGGCCCATGCAGGTCTATCACTCCACCACGCTTGACACTGCGGAAACCATATTCGAAAAGGGGTTTCCAGGCGCCAGCGCAGGACCACTCACCCGAGGACCACGCTCCGGCGTCTGGGTTACGGAGCGCCCGATCATGTCGGGCGACGGGCTGGGCCGCATGGAGGCGTGGTTCGAGATCTCCATTGAAGAGTCCCTGCTGCGACCGTACGAGTGGATTGAGGAAAGCACGGCGTATCGGCAGTGGGTGGCGCCGGCAGAGTTACTGAACGAGCACGGTCTGGTGCGCGCCCTTGACGAAACGCAGGCGATCGTCCTGTATGACGCATGGCTGGAGCGGCGTCTGTCCGACGGCAGCTAGACGAAGGGACGCCCTCTGCGACGCGGAGGCGCAAAGGCCACTCGGGCTTCGGGGTGGAGCTGGAGAGTACGTGCGGCAACCGGCACTCGCCGGCCGCACGGGAGACGTTAACGCGAATCGTCGCGTCGGACGACCGTGTACTCGCCCTCGATAACCCGAAGGGACGGTGCCTGCTTGGCGCGGCGGCGGCTCCAGCGCCAGCGCGCCCAGCCAATCAGGGCGAGTATCGAAAACAGTGCCAGGAAGACGGTGAAGAACAGCAACCCCACAACCAGGACCGCCAACGCGAAGCCGCCGAGCAACAATGCGTCCACCCAGCCGATTCGAGCCTGAACGAGATCTGTCAACCGACGCGCGTGGGCCCGCGATTGTGCCATCGAATCCTCTTGTCCTTCGCCCCGGCGTTCGGAACGGTTCGTTTGCAACGATGCGATCCGCCAATCTAGCGCGGTGAGACGACGACTCCCCGGCGGCGCAGCGACTCCGAGCTATTAGACTCGCCCGAGTACCCGAGTTCAACGGCAGGTGTCCAGAGGCGCAAACAGGCGCGCTCCGAGTTGGGGAGAGGGCCTGACGAGACTCTGGATGGGAAGGACTGAGAGCTTGTGAATAAATCTGCTGCGCGTCCCGATAGCGGCGTTGCGCGGTGCTCGCTCCTCGCCTATCTACTTGATATGTCTCGTCGCTGCGCCTTGCTCTCGGGCCGCTCGCGACGATTTCTTCACAAGCTCTGAGGTACAAGTCTGCAGCGGGACCGCCTCATCGCCGACTTGGGGCAGGAGTGGCCGGTGTTTTCTTTCGGCTGGCTGAGGCAGCACGCTCCCAGCGAAACCGACAGCGGGCTCTTGCCAGACGCGGCCGATCGCAGCACCCGTGCTAAGGGCGATCCCCTGGACGCGACGCTTCCTCGGCGGGGCCGGCCTGCGGCCCGGGCCCGCGCCGAGAATCTCGGGCGTGCGAGGCGGATGCCGTTGCAGCCGTCTTGGCAGGGGGAGGATGGGGAGCCAGAGGGGATCCCGGAGGCAGGGCCAGCGGTTGCACCATCTGCTGGGCGGATGGGCTGTTCGCCTGCCGTTTCTGCGCCTCGGCGAGCTGTTTATCGATGATCTTGGCGGTGATCTTGTCACCGTCGCGCTGCCAGCGTACCTGCTCCCGCTCGACTTTTTTGCGTTGGTGACTCACCTCGCCTTGGCCACCGCTTTCCAGCTTATCCAAATCGTGCCGAGTCGCCCGCTGCTGCCGTTCGACCATACGCTGCACCGCCTCCTGGGTCGGCGGAGTGTCGTCATAAAGCTCGAATCCGCGCGCGTCAATACGATGCCGCCCGCAGCCCGACTCGAACCACGGCAAGAGGAGCAGGAGCAGCACGAAGGCCGCATTTAAACGAGTCATCGGGTCCGCATAACAGCGTTCCATCCGGTGAATGGATCTGCTGCGCGTTCCGATAGCGGCGTTACCCGGCCTTCGCTTCTCGCTTATCGACTCGATAGGCCTCGTCGCTGCGCTCCATGCACCATGCTTTCGGGCTGCTCGCCGCTCGCAACGATTTCTTCACCAACTCTGAGAGTGCGTTCAGCCGGTCGACCGCCGCGCAGACCAGCATTCCCGGCCATACTTCCTGAGCGCACCCGCCAACTTCTCCGGCTCGCGCATTCCGAGCCGGCGCGCCCATGAAGCCCCGGTGGCTGCCGCCGTCTCCGCTGTCGGACACTCCGCAGCCCAGGTCCTTCTGCCGTCTGGCAGCAGGCTGCCGAAGGGGGGACCGTATGCCAGCACCCGGTAACGCCCGCTCCCCGGGTCCTGATACAGCGATATGTTGACCCCGTTGCCCGCGAGACTCGCGACTAGTTTCAGTTCGGCGAATGGGTGCCGGGTCGTCTTTCGTCTCGCTCGAATTCGCACCGCCATCCTCGACGCAACCGGCGGAGTGTTCGGCCTTCAGGTTTTCCTCCGCAGACCCGACGCAGGTTACGGCATGCGGGTACACAGACGACAGTCGGGCGATTACGCAAAGGATATAGGGTAAACCCTAGCACCTCGTCGGTCACTGGGCGGCCCTCTAGCCGCTCCGGGGTCGTGTCCGTATCCTAGAGGGTGTCGCGTAGGTGACTGGTGGAGGGGGGTATCTTAGCGTCTTCACGGAGCCAGTCGCGGAGGCGAGTGCCGCGAACCGATGCGCTTTCATCCACGGCCTTAAACAGTTCGACGATAGCGGTATGTCCGGGTGCTCTGGAAACGGCCGGGCGCTGGTGAGTCCTCCGGCCTTCTCACATTCCAGACATCGGACACGGCGCGGGCATGGCGGATGGGAAGCCACAGTGGCACGCGTAGCCTATGTTGGCGCGGGCTGGTGCGGAATGATGGGTTCTCCTACCCGGCCATGGCAGCCGCCTATCAGGACGGCGCGCTGCGCCGGATCTCTGTCATGGGCAACCTGAGCCTCTGGGAGCTGGCACCGGGGCTGCTCATCGGACTGTGTTTCGGCGTGGTCGCACAGCGGTCGCGGTTCTGCATGCTGGCTGCCGTCAGCAACCTCGTGCTGATGCGCGACCGACGACAAATCCATGCGTACCTCGCGGCGCTGGGCGTCGCCGTGGTGAGCACCCAGATCCTCGAATGGGCGGGATGGGCGGCTATTGCCGATTCCGGTTACAGAACTGCGCCGCTCGATTGGGTGGGCGCGACGATGGGCGGTCTCACGTTTGGCTTCGGCACCGTGTTGGCCGGCGGATGCGCCGGGCGGACCGTCACGCTCACGGCGGAGGGGAATCTGTCCGCGGGCATGGCATTGCTCGCCTTCGCCGCCGGAGCAGCAGTAACTCAGTACGGCATCCTGGAACCCCTGCGGCTGGCGGTCATGGAGCGGACGGCCATCCCGTTCGCCTGCGGTGACCTGTCACTTCCCCATCTGCTACGTGCCCCAGGGTGGCTCATGGGGATCGGCGTAGCGCTGGCGTGCCTCGCGGCAATCTGGTGGTCCGCGCCCGGAGCCCGCCATGTCCCTCTGCTCCGGGCAGGTGGGTTGCTTGGTGCGTTGGTCGTCGCCGCATGGTGGGCAACCGGGAACCCGATGGATGAGTTCTCCCCTGTCCATCCGGAGTCTCTCACCTTCTCGGGCCCCTTGGCCCGTTTGGCCGCTTCGGTGTCTGCCGGCAGCAGGCCCGACTTGAACTTCGGGCTCGCGTTCCTCGCTGGAACGTGGTGCGGCGCCCTAGGCAGCGCATGGGCGGGCGGAACCTTCCGCTGGACGCTCCCGCGACGCGCCAGGATTCCCTACTACGCGGCCGGCGGAGTACTCATGGGCGTCGGTGCCACGCTTTCCGGCGGCTGCAACATCGGACAGGGGCTGAGCGGGATGTCCACCCTCTCTTCGAAGTCCGTGCTCGCCACGGCGGCGATCTTCTCGGGGATCTGGCTGGGCGTGAAGTGGCTCGAGCGCTCCGAAGACTAAAGCCATGCACTGCAAAGGCAAACCCAGTTGGGGCGATGTACCGGCCCGCGTCGTCGTTTGACCGGCGACGTGGCGGAGCGACCACCGTCTGTATCGCCTCGCGCTTGGGCACGACGTGACGGACATAGAGCCAGCACCAAGCTCTCGCGGGCACCACGGTGAAAATCCCTTGGCGCGGCGGACCCGGTGCTGGACGGTAGCGATCCACCGCAGACGGGACCCGGCTCTCCGCAACCGCTCGCCACGAAAACGCGTCCGCGAGACCAGCGATGTGACAGATGCTGACGACGCCGTGCGGCCGCGTCGGAAGACCGACAGAATCGTAAAACGGCCCGGCGCCTTCCCCACTTCTTCTCTCACCGATCGATGTGTCGCCCGCGTTGAGGTCATCGCGGCGCTTGAGGGGCTCCACGCTTGATCCGCCGAGCGAGCCGACCGGCCGCGTGCGCCCGCGGATGCACGCACCCGACGCGCGCGGGAGCATTTTGCGAAGCCGCCCGCCTGTTGTAGTATGCCAGAGGCCGTTATCCGGCCCCTCAGCAGTCTCGACAACCCATCAGAGGAGAAATGTTATGAACAGATATGGTCTGAGAGCGTTAGCACTCGCTGCCGTCTTCGCCGGCACCGCATCCCTCGCCTTGTCCGCCATGGCCCAGCCCCCCGCTCCGATGGGGCCCGGCCCCCGCCCCACGCCTCCCATGACGCGCGGCTTCATGGCGATGGACACGAACCACGACGGAAAAATCTCCAAGGAAGAGTTCATGCAGCGATGCGAGGAGCGCTTCAAGCGTTTGGATGCGAACGGGGATGGGTTCATCGAGCCCGATGAGATGATGCCCGGCGTGCGCAGGAGAATGCCTGCTCCCGTGACGCCCCCGGCCGCCCCGGCGCAGCCGCCCGCCCCGGCACAGGCTGCGCCCCACGAATAGCCGGCGTTCTCACAAGCCCAGGCGGGGGTGGCCGGACGAGAAGCGTCCAGGCGCTCCCGCCATGCGTTCCGTCCAGGTCTCTGCGTCCCGTTGTTTGCGGGTACCGCCCCCTCGCGCCCGGTCAGCGAGCATACTGGGAAGCTCGCCTTACTATTGGTCCCGCCACCATGTGACGAGTCGCCGGTCCACTTTGTCCGCGTCTGCAGAAATCTAGGAGCACCGATGGATGGCGAAAGACCGTTCCGAGTGTTTGTGAACCTGGCTATGCCGCTCGATCACGGAGCTGCGGCGGCCGACAAGGCACAATATCCGATTAGCCGAGAAAGCACCGCACATCTGGTCCGCTACGTGATACCGAACGGCGTTGACGGCGTGGTAATCGGGGACAGAGTCGAGCTGGGCAGGATGTCCTACGAAGAGCGAGAACTGTACTTTGCCCAGACCATTCAGGCGATAGACGGGGCGGCACCGACCTACCCGCTCGCCAGTTCCAGCTCGGATGAAGGCGCAATCCGTCTGGTAAAGCTGGCGGGCCAGGCGGGCGCGACGGGAATCATCGCGTCCTTCCCGGGCACTCTTCCCAACAAAGGCAACCTCGCCGGGTACTTCCGCAGAATCATCGAGTCGGCAAGCCAGTTCGACCTGGAAGTGTTCCTCGCTGAGGAGCCTCGCGGGGAAAGTATCACTTCCGAGCTTATCGATGAGCTGGGATACCGTGGCATTAACGGCATTGTATGGTCTCGTTATGACACCCTTGATCTCGACACGATACGTATCGAAAAGCCTGACCAGTGTCTGATCTTCGCCAGGAATGACTATGTCGGCCGGGAGCTGGGCAACGATATAGATGGCGTGATCTCGGATCTCGCAAACATCGATCCCATCGGGATCGGCTATTTCTTCAGGCTGTTGCGGGAAGAAAAACATCTGACGAAAAAGCTGGGGCAGGTGTGGGCGAGATACATGCCCTTGCTGCGGCTTATGAGAAACGACAGGATCATGGTCAGAGCTTCTATCGACAACGCTCTCGCTCATACGTTTCCAGAGGGTTTTCCCGTCTTCTCACTGCGTCCCCAGGGCAAGCTGAACCCCGCTCAGGAGAGGCAGCTTCGATCAGCCCTGGAGCAGCTCAGGGCAATAGAGGACCGGCACCTGTCGGCACATTGACCGTTCCCCTCCGCGAAGTCCATTCCCCTCCCGACACCAAGTCGATGCATGCCGAGATCGACCGTTCATCGCGATCTGCCAGGCTTCGCACGTCCGCCAGAGGCGAGATGAGGACCTCGATAAGAAGCTCGGAGCTGACGTCCTCTGAACCCGGAGGGAGCTTGGTGACGGCATGGATCAGAGAGGGCGTCCTGGGGGACATCATCCCTAATCCGTTGGGGGCCGAGGCGCAGTCACGCCCGGTCCTTGCTCGATCAGCCGGCGGTAGAGGTCCAGCATGCGCCGCGCGCAGGCTCCAGCCGACCAGCGCTCGGCATAGCGCCTGCCCGCAGCCGACAGCTCGCGACGCAGGGCGCCGTCGCAGAGGACTCGCAGGACCTTGTCCGCGAAGTCACCGACGTCTTCCTGGGCGATGACGGCGCCTTCGCCTTCGCGCAAGACATCCCCGGTACCCATCACGGCCGTTGAGACGACAGGCACCCCCAAGGCCATCGCTTCCAGCAGAACGAGGCCCTGCGTTTCCGTTCGCGAGGCAAAGACAAAGGCATCGGCGGCACAGTAACAGTCCATGAGGGGACCATTGCGTGAGAGGTAGCCCACGAAGATCGTGTTTTCCTGCAGCCGCAGGTGGGCCGCTCGCTGCTCCAGAGCCCGCCGTGCGGGGCCTTCCCCCGCGATGATGAGGAGCACCTCCGGCAACGTCTGGCGCACGCGGGTTAGCACGTCCAGCAGAAAGCCGATGTTCTTCTCGAAGGCAACGCGGCCGATGACAGCGACAGTCGGGCGGTCGGTCCGGATATCGTGCCGACGTTCGAAACTCGGCGCCGTTGCGGGCACCGAACTGACTGAGATCAATGCCGGTCGGAATCACCTCCAAGTGCGCGGTCCTCACGCCGTAGCTCGCGAGCCGGTCGCGCATGGCTTGGGAGGGCACCACAACCGCGTCCGCGCGACTGCACTGTCTTCGCGACAAGCTCCGCACAGCTCGCCGCAGTGCGAAGGCCGGCACGAACGGCGCATAGTGCTGCAGATATTCTTCGAAAAGAGTGTGGTACGTCTCGACGACGGGAACCCCCAGCCGCCGCGCCAAGCGGATACCCGCATAATGCGCAATGAACGGCGTCTGTATGTGCAGGATATCGAAGCGCTGCCGCTCGAGCTGCAAAGCCAACGCTCCGACCGACCGAGCCTGCATCATGCGATCCTCGGGGTCTGCGAAGACGTGCCGGGAGCGGATGCGAATGACGCCGGCTTCCTTAGCCGGGGATTGTCCGTACTCTGGGGCAATCAGGATGACCTCGTGCCCCTCCTTCTGGAACTCCCGCCGGAACGTCTGTATCGACGTGGAGACCCCGTTGACGCGGGGAAAATACACATCGGACACCATGAGAATGCGCACGAGGGACTCCGTCCGGGGACGCCGGCAGGCTGCTCTCACCGCCATTCCGCCTGCCGTAGGCCGCTGCGCCGATGGCCAAGGGTTCGTGGCACAGCTCACGGGCGAAGTTGACCTCCGACGCGGCCACCATGGTCCTGCAGAAGTGTTACAAAATCGTGACGGGGACGATGGCCGCCCGGATATGCGCCCTGACGCCTCCGAACCATGCCCCTGGGTCCATTCGGCTCCCGTCTCGTCGACGAACGGCTTTGGTGCCGTCCTCGCGGACTCGATGACCCCGACGAGTACGGCTTGGAGCTGGCCGAGCGCACGCCGCCTGTCCTCGACCGCGAGTCGCGCTCAGCCTCCGCGGTCTGTCCTACGTCGCGGCTCTGGCCTCGGCGGCCATCTGCGCGTCGACTACTGCCAGCGCAGTCATATTGACCACGCCGCGCACCGTCACCGAGGGCGTGAGCACGTGGGCCGGTAGCGCCACGCCCATGAGGATCGGCCCCACGGCGATGCCCTCGCCCAGCACCTTGACCAGATTGAAGGCGATGTTGGCGGCATCCAGGGTCGGGATGACCAGCAGGTTCGCCGCCCCCTTCAGGCGCGAATTGGGGAAGATGCGAGCGCGGATTTCCTCGGAGAGCGCGGCATCGGCGTGCATCTCGCCCTCCGCCTCCAGTTCCGGCGCCCGCTCGCGCAGCAGCGCTAATGCCTCGCGCATGCGCTGGGCCGAGTGCGTCACCCGGCTGCCGAAGTTGGAGTGGGAAAGCAGCGCCACCTTTGGCTCGATGCCGAAACGGCGCACCTCCTCGGCGGCGAGCAGCGTGGCCTCTGCCACCTGCTCGGCGCTGGGCTCGGGGCTGACGTAGGTGTCGCATAGGAAATAGGTGCCCTTGTCGAGGATGAGCATGTTCATCGCCGCCGGCACCCGGCAGCCAGGGCGCAGGCCAATGACATCGAGCACGTGCTGCAGGTGCTTCTCGTAACGCCCCGTCGTGCCGCAAATCATGGCATCGGCCTCGCCGCGACGTACCATCAGCGCGGCGATGACCGTGTTGCGCGTATGCACCACCGTGCGGGCGTAGTCCGGGGACACGCCGTTGCGCTCCATGAGGCCGTGGTACAGGCGCCAGTACTCGGGGTAGCGAGGATCGTCCTGGGGGTCGACGAGATCGACGTCCTCGCCGAGGCGCAGCCGCAGTTCGAGCTCGACCAAGCGCTTGGCCACCACCTCGCGCCGGCCGACCAGGACGGGCCGCGCCAGAGCGTCGTCGAGGGCCACCTGCACCGCCTGCAGCACGCGCCGCTCCTCGCCCTCGGCGAACACAATGCGTTTCGGATCGCGGCGGGCGCGGTAGAACACCGGCTTCATGACGAGCCCGGAACGGAAGACGAACTGGTTGAGCCGTTCCCGATAGGCACCGAAATCGGCGATCGGGCGTGTCGCCACGCCGCTATCCATGGCTGCTTTGGCGACGGCAGGGGCGAGCTTGAGGATGAGGCGCGGGTCGAACGGCTTGGGGATAATGTAGTCCGGGCCGAAATGCAGGCTCTGCTCTCCGTAGGCCGCCTGCACCCGCTCGTCGGGCTCTGCCAATGCCAGCTCGGCGAGGGCGCGCACGGCAGCGAGCTTCATCTGCTCGTTGATTGTCGTGGCGCCCACATCGAGGGCGCCCCGGAACATGTAGGGAAAGCACAGGACATTGTTGACCTGGTTGGGGTAATCCGAGCGCCCGCTGGCGATGATGGCGTCGGGGCGCGCGGCGCGCGCCTGCTCGGGCAGGATCTCCGGCACCGGGTTAGCGAGCGCCAGGATCAGCGGCCGCCCGGCCATCGCCGTCACCATCGGCGGCTCGAGCACGCGCGGCCCCGAAAGACCGAGAAACACATCGGCGCCGACCATTGCCTCGGCCAGCGTGCGCGCCCGCGTGTCTTGGGCGTACCGCTCCTTGTAGCGGTCCATGCGCTCGGTGCGGCCCAGGTAGATGACGCCGGCGAGGTCGGTGGCGGTGATGTTTTCCTTACGCACGCCCAGGTTCACCAGCAGGTCGAGGCAGGCGAGCGCCGCCGCCCCTGCCCCGGCGGTAACCACTTTGACTTGGTCGATAGCCTTGCCGACCAGGCGCAGCCCATTGAGCACAGCAGCACCGACGATGATGGCAGTGCCGTGCTGGTCGTCGTGAAACACCGGGATGCGCATGCGCTCGCGCAGGCAGCGCTCGACTTCGAAGCACTCAGGGGCCTTGATGTCCTCGAGGTTGATGCCCCCGAAGGTTGGCTCCAGCGCCGCGACGATGTCGACCAGGCGCTGCGGGTCGGTCTCGGCGATCTCGATGTCGAACACGTCGATGCCGGCGAATTTCTTGAACAGGACAGCCTTGCCCTCCATCACCGGCTTCGCGGCGAGCGGACCGATGGCTCCGAGGCCCAGAACCGCGGTGCCGTTGGTCACCACCGCCACGAGGTTGCCGCGCGCTGTGAGGCCCGAAACCTCGGCGGGATCGGCCGCAATGACCTCGCAGGCGGCTGCAACGCCCGGGGAATAGGCGAGCGCCAAGTCCCGCTGGGTGGCCAGCGGTTTCGTCGCCACCACACCGATCTTGCCCGGCGTCGGGAAACGGTGGTACTCAAGCGCGCTGTCGCGCAACTCGTCGGGCATTCGTTGCTCCCGGCCAATGCGTTCCGGCCGCCACGGGCGCGCCGCGGACGAATCCGTCATCCTGGGGATAAGGGATGACAGGGCCAACCCCGCTACCAATGCTGAATCTTCGGGCTGAGGAGGCAGACCCGTCAAGCTCCCGCTCGGCGGGAGGATGCAGGACCGCAGCGTCGGCAACGACCGGTGGCCGCTTCCGCTGGCAGGCCGGTCCCCGCTTCTATCGGACGAAGATCCGGCGGAGACGTACAGACCACCGCCTGGAGCTGGTTGCGTCGCACACCCACTCAGCGGGCCTGTTGGCAGCAAGGCCGACAGGGCAACCGACGTGGACCGCACACGCCCGACCGTGCCGCCATAGAGCCTGAACTGCACTGCCCTGCTCTACAGGCGCGCGAGGGGGCGGAGTGTCGCTCTAGTCGCGCCGCACGTCGTGCTGCACTCCTTCGGCCATCTCTCTCAGAGTAAAGCGCGGCCAACTTTCGGCGCCGCCTTTCTGGAAGACCTCGCCGAAAGGGTACGGGCAAGCGGCTTCGCCGCCTGCCTGACCCCGTTCGGTTACACTTGCGAGTGGGAGCTGTGCGTGTTCGGAAAGTCCATAGCCAAAGTTTTCAAGGCGCTCTGAGCAACTCCCTCCTCGGCACATCGCGCTGACAGCGCTGGCACCGTTACGGTGCGCGCTGAGGCTTCAAGAAGCATGATGACGAAGGCTGTTACACAGCCCGTCTCTATGCATCGCAGGCAGTAGGGCGCGTGATATGGGATACTGGCGCACGTGCTGCTGGTGAGCGGGCTGTGCGCGTGGGGGGCCCGCACGGGGCTGCTTTAGCGGCGGCGGACGCGGCGTCACTATAACCTGTACGTCATGAGCTTTGCGTTTCGGCTGGAGGCGCCGTGAGGCGCTACGCCTTGCTGGTGGGGGTCGATGCCTATGCAGATCGCACCATCCCGCCGCTGCGTTTTGCCGAGCGCGATGCGCAGGCGCTGGCGCGGGTGCTCGCCGAGCGGTACGGATTCGAGGTTCGGTGCCTGGTGGGGGAGCAGGCGCGGCGCGAGGTGATTATCAAGGTATTACGGACAGGGCGACTCTCGGAGAGTGTCGCTCCCATGGAGTCCAGCGATCAGTTTCTGTTCTTCTTCGCCGGGCACGGCGAGCTGGTGGGTAGCGACTATATTCTGCATCCATGGGATGGCGATGCGGGGATCGACTTGCAGTCGATCACCATGAAGGCGATCCGCCGTCTACTGGGCCGCGACGTGCCGTGCGGGGAGTGCATGTGCATCCTGGATGCCTGCCGCAATCTGGCGCCGGCGGGGGCGCGGGGCGGACAGGCGCTCGACGCGCAGTCGGCGCGCGATATTGCGGCGGTGCCGCAGGCGGCGCCGGGCAAGCTCATCGAAGTGCTCTACGGCTGCCAGGAGGGGGGCCGCAGTTGGGAGGATGAGCGGCTCGGGCATGGGGTACTGAGCTACCATCTGCAGCAGGTGCTGGAGGGTTCCCCGCCGGGATCGTTCGAGGAACTGGCCGACCAGGTGAGCGATGCCATGAGCGGCTGGCGCCACGGGCAGTTCCAGCGGGTCGGGCAGGTGCCGCATCTCTACCCCCGACCCGGCCCTGGATTTCCCACAGCGCCTCACCCGTGCCCATATCGAACAGCGCCACCGACCCCCCCGACAATCACGCGGTCCTCCGCGGTCAGGATTACCTGCCGGATGACGCCCCGTCCAAACTGCCGCACCATACCTTGTTCGACAAGGCCCGGCGAGACCCACACCCGCGGCCGGATCACCACCTCCAGGCGGATACGCCGCCGTGTGGGCCGACGGGCTGCGCGGTGAGCCCCGACGGTACGCTGGTGGCGGTGGGTGAAGGTACGGAGGTGCAGCTTTGGCATCCGGCCCGCGGCGAGCTGACGGCGCGCCTTCGGGGGCACCACGGCGGGGTGGAGAGTGTCGCCTTCAGCCCCGACGGACGGCTCGTGGCATCGGGCAGTTATGATCACACGGTGCGGCTGTGGGAGGTGGCAAGCGGCAAGGAGCCGAAGTGCCTTCACGGGCACGATGACTCAGTGGGGAGCATCGCCTTCAGCCCGGGTAAAGAGTGTGGCCGTCAGCCCCGACGGGCGGTGGCTCGCCTGGGCCGGGTACAGGACCGTGCGGCTGTGGGACTTGGCCAACGGCAGGGAGCTGAAGCGCCTTCAGGGGTATGACGGCTTGGTGGATAGTGTCGCCTTCAGCCCCGATGGGCGGCTGCTGGCCTTGGGCGGGCCTGACTGGACGGTGCGGCTGTACGAGATAGCCAGCGGGAAGGAGCTGAAGCGCCTGCAGGGGCACGGTGGCGCGATCAGGAGGATAGCCATGAGCCTGGACGGGCGGCTGATGGCTTCGGGTAGCTACGACGGCACCATTCGGCTCTGGAAGACGGAGATCGCCAGCAGCGTGACGAAAGGGACCGCGGCTGAAGCGCAAGACGCTGCCGCGGCAGGGTTAGGCCAGAGTCCGCGCTAACATGGATTGGCTGAAGTGGCTGGAGCTTCTTATCTGGACGATCCTTGTCCTCGGTATCCTGCGATGGGTATGCGACCGGCTGATAGGCAGCGAAGCCTGCGACCAGACGGTCGGGCAGCTCGCTGCCGACTTCATCAAGTTCGTTCTGTTGGTCCCTTTCCGGCTGCTGCGCTGGATATTGCGTCAAGCAAGAAACGACAGGTGAGTTCGGTGCCCGACGAGTTCGAATCCAGGTACGTACGGCTGCTTGCCGAAAGAGGCCGCGACGTCGAGGGGAGACCGATCGGTGCCGGCACGCCGGTAGTGGCACATCCTGTGGCTCCCGATGAATTCATGCAGGACACCCCGGAGACCCGCGCGACATTCGTGGAGAAGGGTTACGCCTGGACGTCGGCGACGCTCGAGCGCGTGATCGCGCAGGCCATCAGCCAAGACCACGAACTCGAGGACGTCTTGGATAACGCACAGGGAGCCAAGCAAGAGTTCGTCGGCAACATCGACGCCAATCTCGCGGGCGCCAAGGGGCAGCCGTTTCCGGAGTCGCACGTTTCTCTGTGGTCCTACGTGCTGCCATGGCAGCCGGAGATTACCTCTGTGGTCTCGCTGGGCACCCTGACGGAAACCGTGCTGCACGGGACGTGCAAAGAGCTGTGCGTCCCGGTCCAGGTGGAGCGCGCGGGCGTTTTCGCCGCAAGCATCACAAAGACGAACGAGGTGAGAATCTACGGGGTTCGGGGGGGGCGGGGCCTGTGGGTGCATGTCGTTTCGGGATTTGTGACACCGCTAACCTACCTGAGCGGGGGCAGAATCGGCGTGAAAGCGCCGGACGCGGCGGTCGTCGAAGTGTTGCGTGACAGCTATCTCGCGTGGGCGAAGGCTCGCCCGCCTCGTGGAAGGCACCCGCAGTACACTTACTTCACTCTCGGGAGCCTGCTGCACGGGGATTCGCAGACGATGGGAAGCCGAAGCGGGCGGGACTGCGTACTCTATTCTTACTATCATAGGGGAGGCGAGTGGGCACCCGGTAACCCGCCGTCGACTTCCGAACCCCCTTCGGTGCAGGATTTCATCGACCGTCTCCTGCCAGAGACCGCGGACCGTCGAACGTCCAAGATCAAGGCGCTCATCGACACGCAAATCGGAGAGCAGTGGGGCAGCGTCACCGTGAACAAGGTGGCACGGGCGACCGGGTACCTCCCCAGAGCCGTCCGTAATGCGCTGCTGCGTCTGCAGCGGGAGGGGCCCTATCACCTGTACATGGCCGGAAGGGAACTGGCGGTCCGCGCGGCGGTGCCGGGCGAACGGGCTGACATCACAGAGAACACGTTCGAGCGTGGGTGGCTGCGTAGTCATGCCTGGTCCATGCTAAGCATGGCGCTAGGCGTCGGTGCTTGGGCCCTCAAGGGCATCTTCATGGGCGTCGGGATTCACGCCTATGACCTAGTGCTCGTGGGGGCCGTTGTTTACGTTGCGAACCTTATCGGTTTGGCGGTCAAGCAACGGGCATTGGATGACCGGGAGCGTGCGTCATGAGCAGACATGGGCTCGGCGAGCAACTGTACGTGCTGATCGGGAAGCTGGGTCAATGGCTCAGGCTCCGGCCTGCGGAGATGGATCGGCTCATGCGTCTCCGTGCTCGGGTGACGGAATCGCTGGCCGCAAATCAGGATCGGCTCGACGTGCTCAAAGAGGAGATAAGCAGCATCGAGAAGCGGCTGTTACGTCTAAAGGGTGATCTGAGATCGCGCCCGCGGTGAGACCAAGGAAATCATCGGGCGCGAGGTCGCGCTGTCGTTCCAGTCCCTTGATGGTACGCGCCCTCGACAGGACATCATTATCCAGAATATTGCGGCGCTCACGGCGACCCTGCGCAAGATCGACGAAGCCATCGATGCGCAGCACCGTGGGGTGAGCGAGTTGGACCTGGACGACCTGAGTTTCGAGGTCGAAGACCGCTTCGTCGAGGTCCAGCGCCGCGACGTTGCGCTGCGCGATCTCATCAAGGTTCGGTATTCCCCGCCTGCCGCAGAGGCTCTCAACGTCGCCGGTCGGCTTGCCGAACTGGAGGGCGCCGAGACGAACAGTGTTCCCGAAGGATTGTCCGCCGCCACGCAGAAGAGGCTTCGCGAACTGGATGCGGAGGATTAGGGTGATCGTGGTGCAGCTACCCAATGAATCGTGGGGGGCCGGACCCCGGTACTCGACTCCGTGTCGCGCGAGGGGTCCAAGCGCAGACAGCGTGATTCAGTTCCGGGGCCGCGTCGTGCGCGGGCTATGCGAGGAGATCGAGAATGACCTTCTTTGACCTTTTCAAGTCTCAAAAAGATCGGGACCGGGACAGGGAGAAGCGTGGAACGTTATCTCGAAGATGCGTACGGACTCATCGAGATAGCCGAAGAGCTCCGGGTCAAGGCTCGCGCCAAGCCGGCGCTGGTCCACGAAACCCATTACGCGGACGACGAGTCGTCCTCGCGCTGGGTGATCGAGCAAAGACCCGAAACGAGGCTGGATGACGTCGCCGGATTGGAAGAAGTCAAAGAGGTCGTGCGCGATACGATCATCCTTCCCCTGCGCAAACCGGATGTCTACGAGCGTTTTCGCGTGAGACCGGGCGGCGGTGTTCTCATGTATGGACCGCCGGGGAACGGAAAGACCTATATTGCCCGGGCTATCGCCGGTGAGCTGGACGCAGCCTTCATTGCCGTCGACCTTGCCGCCGTGAAGAGCAAATACGTCGGGGACACGGCCAAGAACCTGAGGAGCATTTTCGACGAAGCTCTCCGGCACGACAGCGCGGTCATCTTCCTCGACGAGGTGGACGCCCTGTTGTCTCGCCGGGGTAACCGTCGGGTCGATTCTGTACCCCAGTTCCTCATGCTGACCGACGGGCTGGTCAAGACCGAGCGGTGTTTGTTGCTGCTCGGAGCGACCAACCAGCCATGGACCCTGGACGATGCCGTCCTCCGTCCGGGGCGCCTGGGTATCCATCTCTATGTCGGGCCGCCTGACGCCGAGGCGAGAGAGGGAATCCTTGCCATTCACATGAGGGGGGCTCCGATGGCGGAGGACGTGTCCTTTCCCGATATTGCCTCCAAGACCGAAGGGTACAGTGGCGCCGACGTTGCTGCGGTGTGTCACTCCGCCAAGATGATGGCAATCAAGCGGCAGATCGCTACCGGCAACGACGAGCAGGTCACTCAGACCGATCTCCTCAAAGCTCTGGAAGTCATTGCCCCAAGCACGTCTCCCGCCTTGCTCGAGGATTTCGAGCGCTGGCGGAAACTGCGTGCCCGGCCCAGTGAGGACGACGAGCAGGACTGACGGTTCGGGGCACGTGGGATCGCGCGGATCTGGACTGGTAGGCCCGATCGGGACGATCGCCCTGATCCTGTTCCTGGCGCTGCAGGCGTGGGAATACTTCGGTCCGCAAAAGCCGGACATCAGCCCCGCCAGAAAACGGGTGGCCGACCGGGTGGTCGGCATGATCGTCGAGGATCTGCGCGACGCGCACGTCACTATCCGCCATGCGGCCCTGCTGCACCTCGCCAACGACCCGTCCGATTATTTCACCGACCGGCTACGGAGTGTCCTCGCTGAGTCCGGGGTGGCAGGTCTGCAGGATCGGACCTTTGGCGAGAAGCTGCGCGGCGTTTCTGCGAATGCAGGAGCCGGCCTATGGAAGTTTGGCCAAGGTGCTCAAGGCGGGACGGCGGCGCGGCGCGGACTATGTCATTTTTGGAGTTATCGACACATTCGAGTCGTCCCGGGAGGGCGCTCGCATCGATGTGGAGGTGAGCGCGGCGGACGTCGCGAAGGGGGCGGTGGTCTTTGCGCATCGTTATCACGAGAAGCTTTCCCCGGGACTTCTCGCCAGTGTAGCGGTTCAAGATCAGGTGCAGGCGGTCGGCGCGCTGAAGCGGTTTCTGGCCTGGTCGCTGATCGTGCTGCTGCTGCCGGTATTCACCATCGGTTTTATCCGCGGCATGGTGCGGCGGGAATCGAATGCCGCCAATGCGGTAACCTTGGCGATATACACCGGTGTGGATGCGATACTCGCCTACCTGCTGCTGGTGCGCGGGTTATCCGCGTGGGGGCCGGTGCTGGCGTGGTTGGGGGCGGTGGGGGCGGCGTCACTATATAACCTGTACGTCATGAGCTTTGCGGTTCGGCTGGAGGCGTCGTGAGGCGCTATGCCTTGCTGGTGGGGGTCGATGCCTATGCCGATCGGGCCATCCCGCCGCTGCGTTTTGCCGAGCGCGATGCGCAGGCACTGGGAAGGGTGCTCGCCGAGCGGTACGGATTCGAGGTTCGGTGTTTGGTGGGGGAGGAAGCGCGGCGCGAGGCGATCCTGAATGTATTAGGGAGCGGGCGGCTCTCGGAGCAGGCCGTGCCCATGCAGGCGGGCGATCAGTTTCTGTTCTTCTTCGCCGGGCACGGCGAGCTGGTGGGTAGCAACTATGTCTTGCACCCGTGGAATGCCAAGGCGGGGGCCCATTATATGTCGATCACCAGGATCGACATCAGCTCTCTGCTGGGCAGCAACGTGCCGTGCGGGGAGTGCATGTGCATTCTAGATGCCTGCCGCAACCTGGCGCCAGCGGGGGCGCGGGGCGGACAGGCGCTCGATGAACGGTCGGCCCGAGATATCCAGGCCGTGCACCGGGAGGCGCCGCACAAGCTCATCAAGGTGCTATACGGTTGCAGCGAGGGCGAGCGGAGCTGGGAGGACGAGCGGCTGGGCCAGGGGGTGCTCAGCTACTATCTGAAGCGGGTGCTGGAGAGTGCAGAGGTGGCGTCCTTCGAGGAGCTGGCCGAGCGGGCGGCCGATGAGATGCGAAAAAGTTGGCGCCATTGGGAGTTCGAGGGAGCAACCCAGGTGCCGCACATATACGGGCCGACCACGGGTCGGCGAATTCGCCTGGAGGTGGCCCGGCGGCGGGTGTGGGTCTCGCCGGGCCTTGCCGAGCAGGGCATGGTGCGGCAATTCGGCCGCGGTGTCATCCGGCACGTGCTTCTGCCCACGGAGGACCGCGTGATCGTGGCGGCTGGGGGGTCGGTGGCGCTGTTCGATATGGACACAGGCGAGGCGCCGTGGGAGATCCAGGGCCGGGTCGGGGGGTGCGCGGTGAGCCCCGACGGTGCGCTGGTGGCGGTGGCCGAGGGTACAGAGGTGCAGCTTTGGCATCCGGCCAGTGGCGAGCTGAGGGCACGCCTTCGGGGGCATCCACGCCCCGTGACCAGTGTCACGTTCAGCCCGGACGGGCGGTGGCTCGCCTCGGGCAGTGACGACGAGACGGTGCGGTTGTGGGAGGTGGCGAGCGGCAAGGAGCTGAAGCGCTTTGAGGGGCACGGTGGCGGGGTGGAGAGTGTCGCCTTCAGCCCCGACGGCCGGTGGCTCGCCTCGGGCAGTGACGACCGGGCGGTGCGGTTGTGGGAGGTGGCGAGCGGCAAGGAGCTGGAGCGCTTTGAGGGGCACGATGATGTGGAGCGGAGCGTCGTTCTCAGCCCCGACGGACGGTGGCTCGCCTCGGGCAGTGAGATCGAATACGACGACCGCTACGACGATTGGGCGTCGGTGCCGTTGTGGGAGGTGGCGAGCGGCGAGGAGCTGAAGCGCTTTGAGGGGTACGGTGGCCGGGTGGAGAGTGTCGCCTTCAGCCCCGACGGCCGGTGGCTCGCCTCGGGCAGTTGGGACAAGACGGTGCGGCTGTGGGAGGTGGCGAGCGGCGAGGAGCTGAACGGCTTTGTGCACGGTGGCGGGGTGGAGAGTGTCGCCTTCAGTCCCGACGGCCGGTGGCTCGCCTCGGGCGGTTGGGACGAGACGGTGCGGCTGTGGGAGGTGGCGAGCGGCAAGGAGCTGAAGCGACTTGAGGGGCACGGTGGCGGGGTGGAGAGTGTCGCCTTCAGCCCCAACGGCCGGTGGCTCGCCTCGGGCAGTGACGACGAGACGGTGCGGTTGTGGGAGGTGGCGAGCGGCAAGGAGCTGAAGCGCTTTGAGGGGCACGGTGCCGGGGTGCGGAGTGTCGCCTTCAGCCCCGACGGCCGGTGGCTCGCCTCGGGCGGTTGGTTCGGCACGGTGCAGTTGTGGGAGGTGGCGAGCGGCAAGGACCTGAAGTGGCTTGACGGGCGCGGTGGCCGGGTGGAGAGTGTCGCTTTCAGCCTCGACGGCCGGTGGCTCGCCTCGGGCAGTTGGGACAAGACGGTGCGGTTGTGGGAGGTGGCGAGCGGCGAGATGCTGAAGCGCTTTGAGGGGCACGGTGCCGGGGTGCGGAGTGTCGCCTTCAGCCCCGACGGCCGGTGGCTCGCCTCGGGCAGTTTTGACGGCACGGTGCGGCTGTGGGAAGTCAGGGGATAACGGTTCTACCGGTGGGCTTGGGGGTCGCGCCGAGCCGGGCACACCCGCCGGTTAGATGCTTTCTGGTGTCGTCCCTGCCATGGCCGCTTCGGCTCGCATTTCCGAAACTCACTCGGGACCAACACGGGCACGCCTGGGATCTGGTACTCGAAGGCGCGTGGGAGATCGTCGAGGGGCAGGTCTTCCTCGAAAATTTCGCTGTTCACCATGTCTTCGCCGAGCAGCCGCTGCGTAACTCTCTGGTCGAATCCTGGCTGACGGATAGGTTGGGCTACCGGGTGACCGACTTCGTGTCGGACAGCGAACCTCGCCCGACCGTGAGCGACCTCCAGGACTTGCCGGCAAGGTGGTGGCAAGCCCAGATCAGCAGGTGGCTCGCCGAGTACGGCATATCCGTCGATCTCACGGCCGCGCGCCTCGACAGCGCCGATGCCGCGCGAGCCGAAGAACAGCGCAGGCACCGTGCGCGCCTCGAGCAGGTGGAGATCGAGCACAAAGTCGAACGGGAAATGGAGCTGCGTCAGCTCGCCGCCGAGGCGGATTACGAGAACGAAAGAGCGCGTATCGAGCAGAGCGAGCGGGCGAGCGAGAGCGAGCGGGCGAGCGAGAGCGAGCGGCAGCACCAGCTCAAGTGTCTGGGGTTGCGGCACCAGAAGGAGGCGAAGGAGCTGGAAGTCGAGTTGGAGAAGCTGCGCTTCCAGAGCGAGCGGTCGCAGCTCGAGCACGAGGTGGCCGTAGCGGAGCTGCGCGCCGACCTGGAAGGCGCTCAACGGGCCGGCCGCAGACAGGAACGGCTGGAAGTGGACCACGCAGCCCTGCTGCACCGGTTACACCAGGTCCTGAACACGCTCGGCCGTTTCGATGCGCTCTCTCAGCAGCTCGCCAGCGCTAACGTCCGGGAGGCACACCTGGCGGCGGAGTGGCTCACCTCTCCTGCATTCGGGTTCAGGCCGGAAGAGCTTCTCGTGTCGGGCGCTCCTTCGGCGGCTCAGAGACTGAAGCAGTGCCTGCGCGATAAGGCGGCGGAGCAGGAGCACCAAGTCGCGCTGAGCATGGCACAGCTCACCACCCGCGATATCGGGACGGCGGAGGTCAGGGCTCTGCGTATCAACAGCCCCCTCCGCTTCGAGATCAATTCGGCACGGGCCGGATACGTCACCGTCATCGACATCGGAACGAGCGGAACCGTTTACCTGCAGGTCCCCAACGCATATGTCGGTACAGCACGGGCGCGGGTATCGGCCGAACGCAGCTACCATATTCCGGGTCCAGAGCTGCTCCCAGGCGATGACCTGCTGGCGCACAGACTCGCTTACCTGGAGATCGGCCCGCCCGGATGGGAACACCTCGCCGTGGTGGTCAGCGAGCAGCCGCTCGTGCCCGACAGGATTGTCCGGCGCTCCCAGCCGACGAATCCATTCGTCAGCTTGTCCGCGTCCGAGGTCGACGAAATCCTGAATCGACTGATGGGATGGCCTGCAAGTGGCTGGTCGGCTGGCCTGCTCTCCTTCCTCGTAGAGTAGCATGACTCCCGGTCCGCGCGACTATCAGGAATCGCCCCGGTGAGTGCCCCGGAAGTCGTTCACGGACCGACAATGGCGCCAGAGACGCTTACGTTGGCCCAATATCAGAGTCTTCGCCGAGTGCACCGACCGCACCCCGGAGCAGAGCCGGCGGAGCCTCGACTTTCCCCTGCTCGGGTTGTTCGGGGAGGTGGGCAGCTTGCTGAGTGCGCTGAAGAAGAAGCAGCGCGATGCCGACTCTTACATCGGGTATGCCCCGTCGGTGGTCGAGGAGCTCGGTGACGTTCTGTGGTATTTTGCGAGCCTCGCCACACGCGCTGACATCGCCCTGCCCGAGCTTGCGCGCAATGCAGTGCGGAACTGGAGTATACAGGACGATAAGCCAAGCGCGGTGGTCGTCACGTTCGACGCCCTCCAACCAGACTTGGCCAACGACGGTCCGAAGCCGCCGGAAGCTTTCAGCGGAGCCTAATGCGGCTCGCCGGCGAGGTGGGCATTCTGATGGCGGATGTCGCCGCGGGCCGTCTGGCGGACGATCGGGCCGCCTTGTTCGTGCACATGAGCGCGGTCTTCACGTCGCTGGTAGCCGCCGCCAACGACGCGGGAGTATCCCTGGCGGATGCGGCTCATCGCAATCTGTGCAAGACATTCGATCGCTGGCCGCCCGATAAAACCTATCCGAGTCTTTTTGACGACGGGTTCGACCGAGACGAGCAGATCCCGCGCAGGATCGAGGTGCACATTTTCGAAAAGACCGTTGCGGGGGCAACCTACGTCTTCCAAAGATGCAACAACATCAACATCGGCGAGCGCCTGACGGACAATAAGATCGAACAGGACGACTACCGATTCCACGATGTCTTCCACCTCGCCTATGCGGCGGTGCTGGGCTGGTCCCCGGTCATCCGATGCCTGTTCAAATCAAACGCAAGAGCAAGCCAGAGGTCGACGAGGCCGAGGACGGGGCGCGCGCGGCGCTTATCGAAGAGGGTATCTCGACCTGGGTCTTCAATCACGCCGCCCGGCTGAACTTCTTCGAGAATCTGACGTCGCTGGATTACGGCCTGCTCAAGGCGGTGCACGAATTGGTTGTCGGCTACGAGGCCGAACGCTGTCCGTTGTGGCTGTGGGAGGAGGCAATCCTGCAAGGCTATGCGGCGTTCAGGGAGCTTCAGAAGTATCGCTGCGGCTTGGTAGTCGCCGACCTCCATGGAGAGAACCATTATCTTTGAGAAAGCACCGGAATGAGAGCTACCGCCTTCATCGACGCGCTGAGCGCGATATCGTTGAAGGCGGTTTTCAATCCCTACGCCGATCGCTGCGGTGTTCATGACCGCGAGGATGCTCCGGTTCTGCGCCGCTCCAATCTCCGAGTTACCCTCGAAGCCGTCCAGCACATAGATGTCCGTGCCATGTGGATCGCGCGGGATCTCGGTTACCGTGGCGGTCGCCGCACCGGGCTTCCCTTGACCGACGAGGTACACTTGCCTGCGTTCAGTCAGGCGTTGGGCGGGGTGCCGTTATCGCGGGCGACGATCGGGCCCCCCGTCGCCGAGCGCACCGCGGGCGTTATTTGGGATACGTCCTCGCTCGGATCCAGCAGCCGGTTTTTCTGTGGAACGTCTTTCCCTTTCATCCCTTCGAGCCGGGCGACCCCTTATCCAACCGCTGCCACAGCCGTAAAGAGCGGCTCGCCTGCGACCGGCTGCTGGTCGAATTGCTCAGCATGCTGGCGCCCGAGAACGATCGTCGCAATCGGTAGAGATGCCCGGCTTGCCCTCACCGAACTCGGCGTACCGTGCCGCTCTGTGCGTCACCCGAGCTATGGCGGGCAAACAGCCTTCGCCAGAGAGATTGGCGAGCTGTACGGACTCAACGCGGCGGCATGAACCGAAGCCGGCTCTGGCTTTTGATTAGCCACCGTCGTCTGCTGCCGTGTGCGCTCGCAGGTCCGCAACAGATCCTCGACCTCTGACCGGCGCCACTTTTGCGCCTCAACCTCCGCATGTGTCGAGATGATCGTTAGAGCTCCGACCTCGACTCCCGCCTCCAAGCCGACAAAGGCCATGAGGTTGCCCAAGCCGACCAGGTTCCCGAGCAGCCGCTGGATATAGTAGTGATTGCGGTACAGCGCGGTCAGCGTCAGCCGGTTCTGCGGATCGAGCTTGAAACTGAGAAAACTGAGACACTGCCGATTCATGACGGGCGACGGAATCCCGCTCCGGGTCGTAGATGCCGATGTCGAGCGCAGGGTCCGAAATCGTCAGTTCATAGACATTGCGAAAGGTCCTTCCCTTCCCTTGGACGTGTGCTCGAAGCTTGGCCACTAGGTCGGCCAAGGGATTGATGACTCGACCGTCGGCCGTCCGACGCCGGATCATGCGCTCGAAGTACCGCCCCCAGTCACGCAGTCGCCCGCCTGACACGCGGGTAAACCGTCTCCAGATACACGTCGTAAAAGCTCGGGGCTCCATGCCGCTGGTAGAGCTGGTTCGGGAAGATGGTGTTGGCTACCGAGGCCAGCGGGTAAGCGCCGTGATGCCGCAAGAAATCGTCGAGCTGGTCAGCGAGCTGGTTGTCGGTCGCGGACCAATCCAGCGGGCTCTCCACGTCGACGATAACGTTATGAGCCTCGTGTCCCGGATTGGCGTCCACCGCCCGAACGGCAGCCAACCACGCCGAGGCGGCACTGTTATGAGGTTCGACGGCCAGGTACATGTGTCAGGTCCTCGGTCAGCTCGATGGCCTCCAGTAAACGGGGTTCAAGATAGCACTCGTTAATCCAGGCATGTCCCTCGATACCCCAGCCCGTACCCCAGCTATTGCGGGCAAGGACAAGGCGATCTCCTCCGCGCATACCGTAGCCGACACCCACCAGCGCGTGCCGTCGAGTCGGGTCCACGGGCTCGTCGGCAGCAACGACACCATCTCCGTCCGGCAGGTAGAAGGCACCCGACAGATTCATCGCGACGACCACTGGGGTCCCTCGGTCCAAGCACTGAAGGATGTCCTCCACGCGAAGGGACGCGCGCTGGCCCGCACGGCGGAAAAGCGGCCCAACCTTGTCCGGGGGATGCCAGTCGCCCAGATTGACCGGCAGCACCGCCAGGTATGGCCACGCGGCTTCATGCGGCTGACCATCATGGCGCAGGGTCGCAACCATTCCCTCCACCGTGGAGCCCGCATGCGGATTCCCACCACACCGGCGTACTGCGTGGTAGTACGCATACTCGCAGCAGAGCGGTTCCCAGCCCGGGCGCAACGCGGCATGCGCATCGCTCGCGGCAAAGGCGAGACAAGTCGGGCGGAGACCCTGGTCGCGGACCGGACCGAACAGAGGCCGCAGGTCGCACACGACCTCGAGGAGCATCAGGCTGCCTCGCGCGGTAAGCCGCCGCTCTGCTTGCGACAAGCCTTCCTCCTCCGGCCCGGTAAGATCGTAATCCACGTTGAAGGCCATCAGCGCCTTGTCGCGGGGGAGCCACGGCCGCCGCTCGGCCAGAACCAAGTGCCCGCTCTGGCGCATCCTCGAGCGCGCGGTAATCCGCCGTGTCACATGAGCACCCACCGTGCTCTCGCCTGGCCCCTCGCGCTCGTCGCGAACTATAGCGAAGCCCGTCTCGTCCAGCTCTTCAAAGCTCCAAAGATAGCCAGAGCCGCTATGCTCACTGAGCTGGAGCACGAACAGGTCAGAGCGGCTGCCTTGTAGAAGCGCGCCTTCATCGCGCTCGGTAAGCAGCCACACGTCTACCCACCAGCTCGGCGGAACGTATCCGCGAAGCAGATCCTTCTTGATCTCCCGAGGCTGCACGTCCAGAAGTGGCCGGAGAGTCTGTCGCCTGATGATGCCGTGCCGCAGTAGCGTCCAACAGGTTGCCTCGTAGCTCGCGCCAACGCGCAGCGCGAGCTGATAAACATTGCGGGGGTTCTCCATAGACCGGGGCGTCCAGCCCTGGCGTCTGAAGTGCGCCGCGAAGAGCCACTTGGGTAGCAAAAACTCGGCCGCGAAGGCATCCGCCTCCAGCTCCTGCTGCTCGTAATCCGGCCGTGCCGAAAAAAGCGATCTGCGCAAGATCGTGTCGTCATCGAGGCTAGGGCGGTGACCCAGTCGAGCATGGCCCAGTTCGTGCGCCCCCGTGAAGCGCTGTACGCTCAGCGGCCGTTGCGTCGTGACGAGAATCCCCGGGATAGGCTCCGAGAGATACACGCCGAGCAGCCCATCCATGGGCTTGAAGAGCAAGGGGATGCCCATGTGCACGATGGCGTCGAAGACATCGATCCGGCCCCCTTCCGCCTCGATGCGCACCCGCATGTCGAACTGGCGATGTAGCCGCGCCGCCTCACGTGTGCCGCGCAGAATGCCAGTGCGTGCGTCAGCCATCTCCTGCTTGCTCCGCCTGTGCCCGGGCCCGCAGGTAGTCGGCAAAGCGGCTTAGCTCCTGGCGGTCCCGATCCGACAAGCCGGCTGCGGCTCTCGCCAGATGCGCAATGTCCTCTGGGAGGCCCGATTCAACCGGCGCCTCGCCCGTGAAGTAACCCACGGGCCGCTTATACAGCTCTGCAAGCCGCTTCAGCTCCAGAGCATCCACGCGCCGCTGGCCGGTCTCGATATTCGAGAGAGCTGAACGTGGGATCCCGAGACAGCGTGCAACTTCTTCCTGGGATAGACCAAGATAGTCCCGGGCATCGCGCAGGCGCGCCCCAAGCTGCTCCCGAGTCTGGATCTCAACGTTCGCAAAACCGACAGATTGGTCACTGTTTGCGCTCATAGGCTGACTCCCCGTGGTGTACGCTCCACTCGCGCTCTAACTTTGGCGCCAAATCGCTCACGAGCTCGTCCACGCTCCCGTAACCTCCGGGCTGTACGAGGCTCAAAGGCAGCTCAAACGACAGCTTGGACTCCAACTGCACCAAGAGCTCTACTATCACTAAAGAGTCGATGCTCGGCTCAAAGCCCATACGGGCCGACCCGCCGCCACCGAGAGCCATCTCGGCACTCGCCATGTCCGCCAGGAAAGTTCGGATGCACGCATCGACCTCCTCCGCCGGAAAGGCGGGGGCGGTCGCGGGCGTCTGTAGTGCAGTGGTTACCATAGAAGCACCACGTTAGTTCGAATATCAGACAAATGATAGCCGATTATGTCTGAAAAACAAACTCTCCATGGACAGAACGCGAGCTTGATGCTGGACGAAAGGCAGCGGAAGCCAGGGAGCGCGCAGGGATCGGTGCAGTGCGTGAACGATGTGGAATCTCGGGCTTCCGGTGCGGCACGATGCCCTCGGATCCCTGGACAGCACTGTGTTGCATCCGGGCTACGATGTGGGGGTCACCCGCTGAGTCCCGGATTGAGAGCTGGACACGGACGCGCTCGGTGGCATACAGCGCGGGGGGGCGGAGTGTCGCTCTAGTCGCGCCGCAGCCGGTCGGACACCGCTATGGGCGTGGGATATTTCAGAACGATCCAATAAGCGGACGCAATGAAAGTGAGGAGCGTGGCGAGCTGGATGAGGTGTGCCACCGGCTTGTCGATGACGCCGCTGTCGGCTGCCATGTATCCGATGAGGAGGGAAAACTCGCTCGCCTGCCCCAGGCGCACCCCGATCTCCCAGGGTAGACCGGGTGCCTCTTCGAACCGGCGCAGCAGGGCGCTGAACGTCACCGGCTTGACCACCAACAGAACCGAGGCCAGCGCAGCGCCGGGCAGAATCACCTCGCGGACCGCGGCGACCTCGAAGCTTCCACCGAGGGATACGAAGAACAGCACAAGAAAAAAATCGCGCAGCGGCTTGAGACTCTCGGCAATGAACAGCGAGAGCGGCGTGGTGGCGATGGCAACGCCGGCGATGAACGAGCCGATTTCGGGGGAGAGCCCAACGGCGCTCGCCAGCTCCGCCATTCCCAGGCACCAGCCGATGGACAGGAGAAACAGGTACTCGTGGAACCGGTCGAAGCGCGCGAACAATCGCACGAGGACATAGCGCTGAGCGACAAAGGCAAATACGACCAAGAGTGGAAGCAGCAGGAAACGGGCCACGGCCGGCGCCGCCTCGATGGGCGGGCGACCGAGACCCTGCAGGACCAGCAAGACCACAATGGCCAGCAAGTCCTGTAGCAGCAGGATGCTGATGATCACTCCACCCGCACGCCGATGGTGCAGCACGGTGGTGGGCAGGAGTTTGACCCCCAGGATAGTGCTCGAGAACATCATCGCCGTGCCGACCACGAGCGAGTCACGCAGGCCGAACCCGAAGGAGATGGTGAAGAGTGCGGCCACGCCCCCGAAGATGAAGGCGCTGCAGAGTGTCGTGACGGTGGCCTCGCGCAGCATCTCCGCGAGGCGCTGGGGGTGCAGGTTCAGACCCAGCAGGAAGAGCAGAAAGATGATGCCCACGTGGGCAAGCTGGTCGATCAGTTCAGGGCTGCTCAGTACCCCCGCTCCGGACGGACCGAGCAGCATGCCGACGAGGATATAGGCGACCAGCAGTGCCTGGCGCGCATACAGCGCCGCTGTGGCGAGGGTTGCAGCGCCTGCAAAGACCACAAACAGGTTGAATATCAGTGGATCGCCAGTCACGGTCCCGGTGTGCCGCCGCCCTCGAAGGCCATCGCCCAGCCCTATCGTGGCATCGTTCGACCCGTCGCGCACCTCAGCACGCCGGCTGGGGCCCGGGAGCCGTCGTTTAGGCGGTCTTGGTCACGGACACAGACGGAGAGCTTGTGAATAAATCTGCTGCGCGTCCCGATAGCGGCGTTGCGCGGTGCTCGCTCCTCGCCTATCTACTGGATATGTCTCGTCACTGCGCTCCGTGCGCCTTGCTCTCGGGCCGCTCGCGACGATTTCTTCACAAGCTCTGAGAGGCACCCGCGGAGGTTGCACAGTCGCGCGAACGTCAGCCGGCGTCGACGCCAGCCTCAGCGGGGGACAAAACCCTGCCCCGCAGCCCGCTGGGCCTCTTCGGGCGTCATCTTGCGGTAGCCCGCGGGGATCTGAAACAGGCTGGCGGGCTGAGGGCTCTCCCTGATATTGGTCAACGCCATCACTTCACCGTCGGTCTCCTGACGAACGACGGCACGCAGCCGCGGATCGACGTAGACGACGCTCTTCTCGGTGTGCTCGCCTTGCCGAACGACAACTTCCCACTTCTCAACCTTGCGCTCGCCAAGCTTGGTCTCACCGCCGTACTTACGCTCGGTCAATGCGTTACCCGACGCACGCAGCCGTACCACCATCTTGCGCTTGGGATCGATCCATTCGATGGAGCGCAGCGTTGCGAGATCGTCACGCTCGTCGATGATCTCCCACTTCTCCGTCGTGACGCCACTCACGTCCTCTTGGCCGAGCAGCTTGCAGGTAATCTTGCGCTGCCGGCAGGGGCTGCCGGCCTCCCCGGGCATGGGCTGGGTCGCTAGCAGCGGTATCCCGGTATTTTCCGGAATCGGCAGCTCCACGTAGGCCCGCTGCACTGGGTTCAGGGAGTAAATCTTCCCATCGGCCAGATCGAAGAGATTGATGATCTGCTGAGCACCCTGGCCGGAGTCCATGCGCATCTTGTTGTCGCCGACGTAGAGCTTTCCCGCCGCTTGCCACTGCCGCCACTGCGGGCTGTAGCTCACCATGTCGGCGGAAAACTCGGCACCGAACCACGCGCCAAACGCGCTGAGCGGAAACAACAAGGCTCCGATAAGCAAAGTCGGTTTCCTCACGTTCTGCACCCCTCCTCATCGATCTCAGCGGGCAGGGTCCGCCGCGGCCATTCCCACGCCATCGGACCGGGCGAAGCCAGCAAAGTTTCCCCGCAACCGCCAGCCCGGCCGCCCGGGGGCGGTCCAGTATGCGGGCTCGGGAGTGAGGGCGCAGCCGTGTCGAGTGTTACCATCAGCGACCTTCCCAGCTCGCCCCCAGGAGCACTGAGCGATGAGCCCAGACCAAGACCTTGCACCTTACCGCAATTTGGGGCCGGACAACATCCTGGACGCTGTGGAAGCCACCGGCCTGCGCTGGAATGGCCGGCTGCTCCCACTGAACAGCTATGAGAACCGCGTCTACCAGGTCGGCATCGAAGGAAGCCAACCCATCGTGGTGAAATTCTACCGGCCGGAGCGATGGTCCGACGAGGCCATTCTGGAGGAGCATCGCTTCACCCTCGAGCTGGCCGAGCAGGAAATCCCGGCCGTGCCGCCCCTACCGGATGACCAGGGAAACACGCTGCGGCGACACGGACCATTTCGGTTCGCGGTGTACCCGCGGCGCGGAGGACACCCGCCCGAGCTGGACAATCCCGACCACTTGGAGCAGCTCGGCCGCTTCCTGGCCCGCATCCACAACGTGGGCGCGGTGCACCCATTCCTCCACAGGCCCACCCTGGAGATCCAGCACTTCGGAGTGGAATCGTATCGTTACCTGCTGCAGGAGCGGATCATCCCGGATGATCTCAGCCCCGGCCTACAGCAGTCTGGCCGAGCATCTCATCGAGCGCGTCCGGGACTGCTACGCCCGGGCGGGCAACGTCCAGTATCTGCGGCTGCACGGTGACTGCCACCCGGGCAACATCCTGTGGACCGAGCAAGGCCCCCATGTCGTGGACTTCGATGACGCCCGTATGGGGCCCGCAGTCCAGGACCTGTGGATGTTGCTGTCGGGCGAGCGTCCATACATGACCGCACGGCTCGCCGATCTGCTGGAGGGATACACGATGTTCCGTGCGTTCGACGCGCGCGAGCTAAATCTGATCGAGGCCTTGCGGACCCTGCGCATGATGCACTACGCGGCCTGGATCGCCAGGCGCTGGGAGGACCCCGCGTTTCCTCGCGCCTTCCCATGGTTCGGCAGTTCCCGATACTGGGAGGACCACATCCTCTCCCTGCGGGAGCAGGCAGCGCTCATGGACGAGCCGCCTCTTTACTGGGACTGAGGAACTTGTCAATCGATGTGCTGCGCGTCCCGATAGCAGCGCCGCGTGAGGCTGATGATGGTCCGCCCGAGAGGCTCTCGGCTCCGACCGCGAGCCACGGCTAGCGGTCGATGACGAACCGCTCCACGCGGTGGCTGCTACAGACCTGCGATTCGGAGACGGAATGCCCGACCTCGCGGTGTCCCATCGCCTCCGTTGCGGTCACGAACGCCCGGGCAGCGAAGCGCCCTACCCTCGCGGAATAATGTAGCATGCTGCAAGGGCCACACGGACGGCTCGTGGACCGCTCCGGTCTGCACAGGACCGCGCGTCCCCCGGGCAACGATCGCACACGGCTCTCAATGGAGGAGGCGACGATGGAATTCGCACGTATCCATGCAACTGACTTGACCGCGTCCAGAATCGGGCTGGGAACCTGGGCCATCGGGGGATGGATGTGGGGCGGCACCGACGAGCGGATTTCCGTGCGCACCATCCACACGGCATTGGACAGCGGCATCAACTTGATCGACACCGCACCGGTCTATGGCTTCGGCCGGTCCGAGGAGATAGTGGGGAAGGCTTTGGCCCAATATGGCCGCCGGCAAGAGATCCTGGTCGCCACCAAGGTGGGTCTGGAATGGCGGGAGGACGGTGTGGTGCGCAACGCCAGCCGGCAACGTATCCTGCGCGAGGTGGATGACTCGCTGCGCCGGCTTCGTACCGACCATATCGACCTCTACCAGGTCCACTGGCCGGATGAGGCAGTATCCATCGAAGAGACCGCGCGGGCCATGGATCAACTTCTGCGCGATGGGAAGATCCGCGCTATCGGCGTCAGCAACTACTCGACCGGGCAGATGGACGATTTTCGCCGCAGCGCGCCGCTGCACACGGTCCAACCCCCGTACAACTTGTTCGAGCGGGGGATCGAGCGTGACGTCCTACCCTATTGCGAGGAGCACGCCATCGCCGCCATCACCTATGGGGCACTGTGCCGCGGCCTGCTCTCCGGGAGGATGCGTCCGGAAACCCGTTTCCATGCCGACGATCTGCGGCAGATGGACCCCAAGTTCCAGGAGCCCCATTACGCACAGTACCTCAAGACCGTCGAGTCCCTGGCGGGGCTCGCCCGCGACAAGTATGGCAAGACGGTCCTGCAGCTCGCCGTGCGCTGGCTGCTGGACCGGCCAGGCGTTACGGCGGCACTGTGGGGCGCCCGGTCCCCCGAACAGTTGGAGCCGATAAGCAACGTCGTGGGCTGGCGACTGGACCCGGAAGACGCGGAGGCCATCGACGGAATCCTCGAGCAGAACATCCCGAATCCGATCGGACCCGAGTTCATGGCGCCGCCGAGTCGAAGGCCGCCAGAGGCGCCATCCTAGCGTTGGGAGACAGACGTGCGCAGCCGGGTGCAGGGGGCGGAGCCCCGGTCGACGCCTAGGAACGGTCAGCCCCTGGTGACGCGCCGGGACTCTTTCCGGAGCCGTCGCGGCAGCGCACCGAGATGCCAAGCCCGCCGAGCGCGTGCTCCATCTGCGCCTCCCAGCCTCGATTGGCGGCTGGGCTGGCGGGACTCGGATGGGGTACGAGGCCGACGCGGACCGAGGCGGGATTCAGGGCCGCTGCGACCCGCTGCGCCGCGAACCGCCCGACCCCGACCACGTAACGCGGTGTCAGACAGGCGACACTGTGCCCGAGGGCGGCGTCGCAAAGGCCGAACAGCTCTTCGCGGTCCTTTGCCGGCAGCCGGTCCGGGGTGAGATTGCGGCCGCTCGCCTCCAGGAAGCACAGAGGACAGTAGTTGAGCACGAAAAACTGCGCGAAGAAGTGCTCCGGCGCACCGCAGGCCGCTCGCGCCCAGCCCCACAGCCGCCGCCCGCTGACCTCCTGCCGAGCGCAGGCGAATCCCTGAACGGGACGTCGCGGATGCTGGGATGCCGGCTTGCGCACAGGCGCCCGGATGCCCAGCCAGTCGCGCACCATGTGCACGTCTCCGAAGGGGACGCCGGTCTGGACCATACCCCAAGGCCCCGGATTCATACCGACCAAGACCACCTCGCGGCGTCCCTGTCCGAACCTCCTGATGTAGTCCCCGTGGGCGGCCCAAGCATAGTCGAGAGGGTTGTATACATGAGCCACCGGAGCACCGAAGCGCAGCCGTCCGGCGGCCGCCCCCAGACGCCGGGCGATCTCCAGCAAGTCCGCATGCGCCATGGACCATCCCCCGAGTTAGCCGCGCCAGCGTGGCCTTGGCGGCTTAGCGTTCCGTAATCGCGCGCTCGGCCCCGGGCCGCGCGACGCCTTCAGCACCGAGCACCGATCCTGACACAGGGCTCGCCTGACCACTGTGCACGCGTGCCGTGGACAGAAGCCGAGCGTTCGCATAGGATAATCGAGTACGTCAACACTCACGCCCGGGCCGGCGCCTTTCTCCCTCCTCAGCCACGATCCGCAGCCGGAGCCCGGCCAGCGGTCCGTTCGACTTTCATAGCGAGACCAGAGGAATCCTCGGATCGGCTGACGACGGGCCCTACTGAGCGCCGCGGCCGCAGCGTCGAGGGAAGTATACGATGGTCACGCACAGCGTCACGTTCAACCGCGATCGCAGCGCGTTGCTGGTGGTGGACATGCAGCCCGATTTCATGCCGGGCGGCGCACTCCCTGTAGCGGAGGGAGATCTCTTGGTCGAGCCGGTGCGCGCCCTGATTCGGTCCGGCAGGTTCCAGCACTTCGCTGCGACCCAAGACTGGCATCCGCCGGCCCACATCTCCTTCGCGAGCAGCCATCCCGGCCGCCGGCCCCTGGACACTATCGAGCTGTACGGTCATCCTCAGATCCTATGGCCGGACCATTGCGTGCAGGGCACCCCTGGCGCGGAGCTTCACCGCGGGATCCCGTCCGAGAAATTCGATGTCATCGTACGCAAGGCAACCGACCCGCGGGTCGACTCGTACAGCGCTTTTCGCAACAACTGGGGGCCCGCCGGGGAGCGGCCGCCTACCGGGCTGGCCGGCTATCTGCGCGACCGAGGGATCGCAGAGACCTTCATATGCGGCCTGGCCCGCGACTTCTGCGTCAAGTGGACCGCCGAAGACGGTATCGACGCCGGCTTCATGGTCTGGGTCATCTGGGACCTCACCCGCTCCGTGCACCCTTCCTCGGACGACCTGATCCGCCATGAGCTCGAGCGGCGCGGCGTTCGCATCGTCACCTCGGCCCAGCTCACGCCCTGACCGTCACGGCCGCGTCGACCCCCCGGCACATGAAAGCGGTTGCGCCACAACGTCTCGCAGCTCTTTATCGGAACAAGCTCATAACGATTTAATCTTGATAAACCTTGCAGGGACATGTCCGACGAGCTGAAGCTGCCAGGGCTGCGCTTCTCCGATCTGTTCGACCCCGGGGGGCTTGCCCGCCTGGACCGCCAGTTCCAGGACGAGCTCGCCGCCCGTGACAGAGAGGCCCAGCATCGGCTCCGTGCCTATAGGGAAACGGGGCATTCCTGGTCTGGACTCGACACCAGCGAGTTCTTGCTAGGCCTGGCCGCTCACGTCGAGGCATTCATCGCGCGGCTGTTCGGCATCGAAGCCGAGCTGGAGGCCGCCAAAGCCGCGACGCTGAGCCATGACCCGGTCATGGTGTTCAAGAAGGAGTTCGTTCAACGCCGTGCGCGCCGTTACCGCGGGGACATCCCCGATCCGTTCAGCGTACTGGATGCGTGGCTGAGCCGGCAGCTCACGGGCGCGGTCGGGGACGTCCCCGAGGATCGGGAGCTCGCCGCAGCGCAGTTCGCCGCGGAGCTGTTGAGAGACGAGATAAAGAATGCCGAAGCCCTTGAAAGACTGACTCAATGGTGCGTTCTGGCGCTGACCGACCCGGCCGGCCGCACCGCGGTGCAGGGCTGGCCCAGCTTCCAGTTGCCGCAGAAGGTGGACCACGCCCGCCTGGTTCCTTTGGAAGCGGTGGAGGATGACGCGCTGCAGCGGCTCCAGGCTAATCCGGCGCGCTTCCGCCGCCGGGACGGCTTCCAGCTCACGGACCGGCGGATGTCCGCGCGCGCCGTCCAAGGCCAGGTGCATTACTGCATCTATTGCCACGACCACGACGGCGATTTCTGCTCGAAGGGCTTTCCCGAGAAGAAGGGGCAGCCGGAGCTGGGCCTCAAGGTCGACCCCCTGGGCGTCAGTCTCACGGGCTGTCCCCTGGAGGAGAAGGTCTCCGAGATGCACCTGCTCAAGCGCCAGGGGCATACCGTCGCCGCGCTCGCCATGGCCATGGCGGACAATCCCATGGTGCCGGCTACGGGCCACCGGATCTGCAACGACTGCATGAAGGCATGCATCTATCAGAAGCAGGACCCGGTAAACATTCCCCAGATCGAGACGCGGGTTCTAACCGACGTTCTCGATCTCCCCTGGGGGGTGGAGGTCTACGACCTGCTCACGCGCTGGAATCCGTTGCGGCGCCGCCAGTACGTGATGAAGCCCTACAACGGGCGCAAAGTGCTGGTCGCCGGGATGGGGCCCGCCGGCTTTACCATGGCCCATCACCTGAGCATGGAGGGGTGCGCCGTAGTGGGCATCGACGGCCTCAAGATCGAGCCGCTGCCGGCGCAGCTGGTGACGCGCCCGGTGCGCCGCTGGCGCGACCTGGAGGAGTCCCTCGACGAGCGCATCCTGTCGGGCTTCGGCGGCGTCGCGGAGTACGGCATCACGGTTCGCTGGGACAAGAACTTCCTCAAGCTGATCTATCTCAGCCTGCTGCGGCGCCCGACCTTCCAGGCGTTCGGCGGGGTGCGCCTGGGCGGCACGGTAACGCTGGAGGACGCATGGCGCAACGGCTTCGATCACGTGTGCGTCGCCACCGGGGCCGGGCTGCCGCGGGTGATTCCGATGGGCCACAGCCTGGCGCGCGGCATGCGCCAGGCGAGCGACTTCCTGATGGCTCTGCAGTTGACCGGAGCCGCCAAGGAGAGCAGCCTCGCCACCCTCCAGGTGCGGCTGCCGGCGGTGGTTATCGGCGGCGGACTCACGGCCGTCGACACTGCCACGGAGGTCCAGGCCTACTATGTGAAGCAGGTGGAGAAGGTGCTGGCGCGCACCGAGGCGGTGGGGGTCGGGCGCGTACAGGCCGGCCTCGGCGACGAGGATCGCGCGATCCTGGACGAGCTGCTGGCGCACGGCCGGGCGGTGCGGGCGGAGCGGGAGCGTGCAGCCGAGGCGGGCGAGGCGCCGGACTTTCTTCCCCTCATCCGCGCCTGGGGCGGTGTGACACTGGCGTACCGCAAGGGCATGAACGCATCCCCCGCCTATCTCCGCAACCACGAAGAGATCATCAAGGCCGCCGAAGAGGGGATCTACTACGCCGAGGGCTTGGATCCCCTGCGCGCGGAGCTGGACGAGCATCGCCACATCCGCGCGGTGGTGTTCCGCCGCATGGAATGCCAGCAGGGCCGCTGGCTGGCCACCCGCCAGGAAGTGACGCTGCCCGCCCGGTCGGTGTTCGTCGCCGCGGGCGCCGTCCCCAACACCATTTACGAGCAGGAGCATGCCGGCACCTTCGAGCTGGAGGGCGACCACTTTCTGCCTCACATCGAGCACCCCGACGGTCTGCAGCCGGTGCAGGTCGCCCAGCACTGCAAGGCAGCCGAGTTCGGCCCCTTCACCTCGTACCGGAAGGAGGGTCACTGCGTCACCTTCATCGGCGACACCCATCCGGTGTTCCACGGCAGCGTGGTCAAGGCGATCGCCTCGGCGAGCCGGAGCTATCCGCAGGTCCTGGCGGCGCTCGGCCAACTCCCCCCCGGGGATCCGTCCCCGGACGCGTACCGAGCGTTCCGCGCAACCATGGCCGACCTGCTCAGTCCCCGCGTCGCGGAGCTGCACCTGGACAACCCGGCGGTCGCCGAGCTGTGGGTCCGGGCACCCTTGGCGGCACGCAATTTTCGCCCGGGCCAGTTCTACCGCTTGCAAACCTTCGAGTCGGCGAGCCCCATGGTGAAAGGTACGCGGCTACAAATCCCCGTCATGACGGTGAGCGGCGCGGGCGTCAAGAACGACAGCGTGCGGCTGATGATCCTGCAGTGGGGGGTTGCACCGCGGCTGGCTGCACGCCTCAAGCCCGGCGAACCGCTGATCCTGATGGGCCCGACCGGCTCGCCGACGGAGATACCGCAAGGCTCCAGCATCCTGGTCGTGGCCGGACGCTGGGGCGCCGCGGTAATGCTGGACATCGGCCCGGCACTGCGGGCGGCGGGTAATCGGGTGCTCTACGTCGCGGCCTTGGCCGCCGCCGAGGAGCTGGACAGGAGGGAGGAGCTGGAGGCCGCCGCCGACCAGATCGTCTGGTGTACGGGCACGGAGCCTGCCATCCGCCCCCACAGGCCCCAGGACCTCGGCGTGGTCGCCACCGACATCGTAGACGTCGTGCGCCGCTACGGAGACGGCGAGCTAGGGCCTCCTTCGGCCAATGCCATCCCGCTCCATCGGATAGACCGCATCCTGGTCATGGGTTCCACCGGCCTGCTCCGGGGCTTCCAGTCCGCCCTGGCAGGCAAGCTGCGCGCCCACTTTCCCCTCGACGTCCAGGCCATCGGCACGGTCGGCAGCCCCATGCAGTGTATGTTGAAAGGCGTGTGCGCCCAGTGCCTGCAGTGGCAAGTGGACCCGGAGACCGGCAGCCGGACGCGCGCGGTGTTCTCCTGCGCCCAGCAAGACCAGCCGCTGGCCTGGATCGATCTCGATAACCTAAAGGCGCGGCAGAACCAGAACCGCCTGCTGGACCGGCTGACCAGCCTGTGGCTGAGCCATGTGCTCGCGGGACCCGGCTGACTTCATGCGCGAAGGACACTCTCGACGGTAGCCCGGCCGAGCTTGGCGCTCGGTCTCGCTGGGCCGGCCTCCCCGAGAGCGGATCGCCAGGCGGCATGCGTCAATCGCCGCGCCTGGAACATGAGTCGCTTCATCGGTGCATCGCCCCTTCCCGGGGCAGCGGAGGCATCGCGGACGTTGCCGCCGGCCAGCGGAGATGAAGCCATGCGGCGGAACGCCCGCAAGGGGCTTCCGCCTACGCGGGCTGCCAAAACAAATCACGATGGGCCTCGCAACGCGCCTCAACGTCTGCGCCCACAGCCCCATCGAGCTCATGCGGTGCGAGAAGCCTATGGCTGCCGCCCAACGGCCCACACGATATCACGTCCTCCGCAAAGGCTACACGGCGAGACCTGACCCCGTAGGTTCCGCTCCGTGCCGTCACCTGGCGACGCGACTTCATGAGCCTGCCAAGCCAGTAACGCCGTGTTGGCGCGCGCCGGTCGCCGCCTCTACAATACGGTAAACAAGCGAGCCCCCAATCGATGATGCCCGACACCAGCGACCTTCCTGCCATCGCACGCCTCTACCAGATCTGCGAGCCTTTGGAATCCCTGCACCCGACCGACCCGCGGTGGGTGAATTTCGACAACGTCCGCGGTGACGAGAACGTGGTCCAGCTCTATGCCCGCAGTTTGCGGCGGGCAACGCCTGAACGACCTGACTTCAAGCTGTTCACCGGTCACCGCGGCGTAGGGAAGACCAGCGAACTCTTCCGCCTCAAAGCGTTGCTGGAGCAGCCCGGCGACGGCAAGCTAGGCTTTCTCGTGGTGTTCTGCGATGTCAGCGACCGGCTCGATGTCAACGACCTGGATTTCCCCGACCTGCTGGTCTTCGTCGCGGCCACAACTGCAGACGCAACTCGACGCGCTTCGACTGCCGGGTTTCAGCCCCGTCACCACCCATCTCAAACGCGTTTGGGAAGACATCCGCGAAATGCTGGGTAGTCAGGTGGAGCTGAAGGGAGTCGAGGTGGACGTCGGTTTCGGCAACCTGACGTTGGAACTCCGCAACCGTCCCAACTCTCGCGGACTGCTGCGGAATGCTGTGGAAAAGCACAGCACGTCGCTGCTCAATGCGGTGAATGATCTGCTGTCTTCGGCGGAAACCTCCGCCCGCACCGCCGGCCATGCCGGCTTGGTGCTGATCATCGACGGCCTGGACAAGCTGGTTCGGCGCAACCTCGGCAACGGCAACAACACCCACGACCGTCTGTTTATCGATCGCAGCGAGCAGCTCGCCTCGTTGCGCGTCCATACCGTCTACACGGTGCCTATCTCGCTGAATCTACTCGCCGCGCTTTGGCCAGCTTGAGCAGTCCGTGGGTGAGCACAACGCCCCGGTCTCCATGATCCGCCTCAGACCGAGGCGCGAAGCGCCGGTGAGCCCAGATTCGCCCGGCATGGCCAAGATGCGGGAGATGGTCGAGAGGCGTTGCACCTGTGCCGGCACGTCGCTGCGGGACGCCTTCGACAATACCGAAACATTGGACCATCTCTGCGAGATGAGCGGCGGTCACCCTCGCCACCTGATGATGTTCCTGCGGCCTGCAACGAGCTGGACGATCTCCCGATCACGCGCAAGGCGGCCGATAAGGCCGTTCGCAAGTACGGCAACGCGCTGCTGCGCGAGGTGCCGGATCCGGCCTGGGATGCTCTGCCGAAGTTCAACGAGCCCCAGCGGGACATCCCGAAGGACGACCTCCACCAGCAGATGCTGTTCCTGCTGTTCGTGTTCGAGTACATGAATGGTGAGATGTGGTATGAGGTCAACCCGGTGCTGCGGACCCTTGAGCGCTTCCGTCGCTGAGTCCGCTGTCGAGCAGGCTGGCGAAGCGTTCCGCGCGTTGCGCCGCGGCATCGTGCGCAGCCGCGGCTTCTCGCTACATATCTGCGCCTGCGACGCGCCGGCCAGCCGCGACCAGTTCATCGCCAACCTCGCTGCGTCCATGCCGGCGGTCACCCTTCATCGCGTCGAGCTGGCCGGCACTGACGACGATGCGCTGGATGCGGTGGTCAAGGTCCTAGAAAACGGTTCACCCGGGCCCGTGATGGTGGTGGGCACCGAGCGCGCACTTGCCGACGATGCCCATGCGCAACGCTTGCTGAGCGGCCTCAATCTTCGCCGCGCGGAATGGCCAGCGCGCGTCCCGCATCCCGTCATCTTCTGGCTGCCACGCCGGTTCTTGGGCCTCTTGACGATCGGCGCGCCCGATTTCTTCGACTGGCGCAGCGACACCATCGAGTTCCCGGAACTCAGTAGCGACGACGTACGTCCCCTCGCCCACCGAGACTGGAAGTTCGGCGTAGATCCGCGCTTCTCGGCGCAGGAACGGGAGGAACGCTTGCGAGAGCTGAAAGCTCGCATCGCGGCCTCCCGGGGCTCAGATGACGAAAATGTCGTCAGGAACTGCTTGGAATGGTGGGATGAGGTCGCTGAACTAGAGTTGGTGCGGGGCGGTATCGACGAGGCCCTGCGCATCCGCACCGAGGAGCAGCTGCCGGTCTTCGAGCGCCTCGGCGACGTGCGCGAGAAAGCCATCACCCAGGGCCAGATCGCCGACATCCTCCAGGCCCGCGGCCAGCTCGACGAGGCCCTGCGCATCCGCACCGAGGAGCAGCTGCCGGTCTTCGAGCGCCTCGGCGACGTGCGCTCGCTGCTGGTCTGCCGCGCGAATATCGCGCTGACGCTGCTGGCACTTCGAAAGGCCGACCAGCGCGCGCATGCGAACAAGCTGCTCTGCCTGGCCTTAGCCGATGCGCGCCGCCTGCGCCTCACAGAGGAGGATGAAATCAATCAGATCCTGCGCCAGAACGGGATGGAATGCGCGTGAAATGGGGTCAAATACGAATGGCACTTACTTAAGCGTAACTGACTGAATTTTCGATCAGAAAGGCTGGCGGAGGTGATAAGGCTGTCAGTCGCCAAACCCAACCCATCACCCAGGGAGCCAGCCCACATGCATCCTAGCCACTGCGCCTGCGCTCAGCAACACCGACGGATCCGTCATCAGGCCGCCAACACGGATTCCTACGCGTTTTTCAACCTGCTCACCGGCCCACGGTTGTTCGAACAAGTCGAGTTGCTGCTGCCTGAGCACCGTGAGCGGCTGTTTCCACCCACCGAGACTTTCCGGAAGCTCTTTGGTCGCCATCTCCGGAGCCAGCTTGCGGCGGGTGCCTTTCTAGTGTCCAATGACTGTGCGCTGACGTGAAGAATCTCGGGGCGGCGGACCACGGCCGCCACAGGGAGGGACACAATCCATGGCCGAAGTGCCCACCAAGCGCCTGAAGCTCGAGGACACGCGCTACCTGTCGCCGCCGCTCGTCGGCGAACCGCTCTATCAGCAATGCAATGGGGTCAGACACCGTTACCTCGTATTCCGGCGCCGTGAGACTGGCTTCGTTCGAACGGAGAGCAAAGCCAGAAGCTTCTGCCGTGCCGTCTCCCTCGGTTGCGTCCTCGGCCGCCCCTGCCAGCCTTTCCAGGTACCGGCGGCAAAGGGAGTAATCACCATTGTGCCTCCGGAAAGCCGCTTGCAGCGGGTGCCTTTCTAGTGTCCAATGGCCGGGCGCTGACGTGAAGGATCTCGGGGCGGCGGATCACGGCCGCCATAGGGAGGGAGACAATCCATGGCCGAAGTGCCCACCAAGCGCCTCAAGCTCGAGGACACGCGCTACCTGTCGCCGCCGCTCGTCGGCGAACCGCTCTACCAGTGCGCGCAAGCCGTCGTGGTCTACGGCTTCGACGTCGGCGCAACCCTAGACCTCGAGCGCAACGGCGCCATCGTGCTGGCCGGCGTTCCGGGCGGATTTCCGCAGCCGCAGGGCGCCCTCCTGACGTTGCCGGCGCCGCTCGTGGCCGGCGATGTCATCCGGGCGCGCCAGAAAGCCAACGGCATGACTAGCGGCTGGTCGCCAGCAGTGACCGTCCGCGATCACAGCCAGGAGTATCCCGATGGACCGCCGCGGCCGCAGATCGACCCAGCGCCGGTCTACCAGTGCGGCTCGCGCACCGGCGTGGACAACCTGCTGACGGGCTGCGACGTGTGGGTCACGGCGGACGCGGTCGAGGTCGGCAAGGTCAAGGGTGCCGCGCCGCACCAGGGCGTCAACGTCGACGCCGGACTATGGGCTGGGCCAGGAGGTCCGCGCCTGGGCGAGCATGTGCGACGACGCCAGCCCGCCATCGATCGCCTACGACACCATCGCCCCGCCCAATCCTCTGCCGACGCCGGGGATCGACCCCGCCTACGAGGGCACCCAGCAGATCCGCATCACCAATCTCGTGAACGGCGCACGCTTCGAGCTGTCGCTGAACGGCAGCTCGCTCGGCGTCTGGCGAACCTGGGGTTATGCCCATCTGGTCGGTCTTTCGTCGCCGCTCAACACCGGCGACACGCTATCGGTCGTGCAGCGGATGTGCCCCGGCAATCCGTCCAGCAATCCGGGCGGTACCACGGTCCTGCCGTGCTCGGCGCTGCCGGCCCCGCAAGTTGCGCCGATCCAGTGCGGCGACACGGCAGTCACCATCACTCAAATGGCGAGCGGCGCCACGATCAAGGTCTACGTCAACCACGTGAAGGCCGGCGAAGGCGGCGGTCCCGGCGTGCTGCTCAATCACGCGATTCAGCACGGCGACGTCGTCAGACGTCGTTCAAACGCTCGGCAAGTGCGTCAGCCAGTTCGCACAAGAACTCACCTGCCTGTGCGTCGCGCCTCACGTGACCTTCGACCCGTCGGCCCTCGACCTCTTTCCGGTGGGCTTCGCCGATTACGACGGCGGGTCGGTCAGCGTCGGCGGGCAGACGCTGGACGTCCGCGGCACCGTTTACTATCCGGCGGAAGACGACGGCGCGAGCCAGCCATTCAACGAGCGGCGCGGCAAGCGCGGCCCCGTCCCGCTGATCTTCATGGCGCACGGCAATCATTGCCCCGCAACGGTCCCGAGCCACCTTGGCTACGACTACTTCCAGCAAGCGCTTGCGAAAATGGGGTTCGTCGCGGTGTCCGTCGATTGCAACGAGTTGAACTGCTCGGCCTCGGGTCCGGGCAACATCGTCGACCGCGCCGACCTCATCAACGCGTCGATCGCGCACTTCCAGTCACTCAACGCGGGCGACCCGATATTCAAGGGCCACCTGGATTTCCTGAAGGTCGGGCTCATGGGACACTCGCGCGGCGGCGAGGCCGTGGTGATTGCGCCCATTCGCGCGAGCAAGCCGGCCGGCGTGGCGATTCTCTGCGTGCTGTCGCTCGCTCCGACCGACTGGGGCGCGACCAGCGGTCCGCCCACGGACTACGAATTCCTCACGCTGTTGCCCGCCGCGGACGGCGACGTGTGGAGCAACGACGGCGCGAAGTATTACGACCGCTGCCTGCCGCCCTCGTTCAAGTCGCAGCTCTATGTCCACAATGCATGCCACAACTATTTCAACCGGCAGTGGCTGAACAACGACAACGGAGGAACGTTGCCGACCATGGCGCGCTCCGACCACGAGCGGGTGCTGCTCGCTTACGGTTGCGCGTTCTTCCGCCGCGTGCTGGCAGGCCACGACACGGCCGGGATTCCTGGTCGGCAGCGAGTTGCCGCCCGCGACGCCGACCTCGCTCGTCCACCTGGCCTTCAAGTGGACGAAGGCGACGACGGTGGACGATCATCAGCAGAACAACACGATCGCCAAGAATTCACTCAACGAACCGACGGCCCAGACCGGCCTCACGGCCGACGAGTTCGGGATGAGCCAGACCGCGGCCAACCAGTTCAACGGCTCCTTCTTCGGCGACTCGATCGGCATGGTCGCGGTGCCCAAGAAGGCCAACGGCACATTTCGCTCGCAACTCAAGCCCAAGACGAATCTCGCCGCCAAGGAGATCTGGATTCGTGTTGCGGATGTGTTCACGGGAGCTTTTCCGTCGGCTGCCACAGGATTCGAACTTGGGCTGGAATTGGCCAATGGATCGGTCAAGTGGGTGGACTCGGAGGACATTGGCGGTGTGCCGTTGCCGTTTGACTACGGCAGTACGACCAAGAGCATGTTGTCGACGCTGCGCTTTCCGGTCCGATGTTTCCATCTCGTCGAAAAGCGATAGCGCAATCCGCGCCATTCTGTTGCGCCTCAATCGTACGAAGGCGAGAGCGCTGGCGTTCGACGACCTGCAAATCGTCTGGGCGCGGAGATCGACATGACAATGCAAGACGACGGAACCGGGCGCGAAAGGCCCCGCGAACGATAAGCCGATGACGTGCCTGCGGTCAAGTCGGCGGTCGCACGCCGTGTCCGTTACGAGAAACCGCGTCGTTTCTTCGAGCACGGAAAGGAATACACGAGAGTCCGACGTGATCGAAATCGACGTGGAAACCGACGCCGAGTTCCCGTTAGCCGGGACCGGACCCGCGCTGTTCGTTGGCAAGGTTCCCATCATCGACAGCGTGCGTGTCGCCGAGCGCCAGTATCGCTTCTTCGCGCCTGCGTCTTTGTCGCTGCGAAAAGGCGCGCCCATTGCGCTCGGACGGGCGGGCTCGGGCGTTCCCGTTCCGGAAAAGAAGACCAAGCTGAAGCTCGAGTGGAGCGGTGAGGTGATATGAACGGCGCGGCGCATGCCTGGTGCCTGCCGTCCCGTCGCCCTCGGTCCACATAAAGGGCTCTGACCCGACGGTTGAGGGTTCAGGGGCCCGGACAACCCGCCCAGTCGCCCAGCCGGCGCGCCGGGCTTGACAACCCGGCTCGCGCTCGTCCAGACTTCGCCGGTGTGCAAGGCGCTCTGTCCGGGGGCCTGCACGGGGCAAGTCAGTCCATCTGGGGCGGCGGATAGATCACCCGGATGCATCCTCAGCCTGCCGAAGGGCGCGTCCTGAGCGGGGCCACGTTCCCCCGCCTCAAACACACTTCTGCCGAAGGAGCTACGAAATATGGAAGCCTCAACAACCATTAGAAAAATGATGGCCGGCAACAGAATTGTGGTGCCCGCTTATCAGCGCGCGTACTCGTCGGATACCCCCACAAAGAACTCCGACATAACCACCCAAACGGATGTATTCTTACTAGATTTAGAGGAATACGGCAGAAGCAACACACAAAGCCCGCATTACTTTGGCCACTTTATTTTTGAAGAACACAACGACGCGTTTAGTGTAATTGACGGCCAACAACGGCTAACGACCCTTGTTATCTTTTTATCTGCTCTTTTTGCCAAGCTAAAAGCCAGGGCTTTGACGGAAGAAGAAGAAGAGTGCTATGAAGACATGGTGAAGCGACGGAACAAAATACGCTTTTTGACTGTTGACTACGATGAGCAGCTATTCCTCGACTACGTAATAAATCAGACCAAGTCCGACCATAACGGCCTTGATACGGAATCTTCGCGGAGAATCGTCAGAGCATTTGACTTTTTCAAAGAGCAACTCACCGAAAAGTCCGAAGACTATTTGATTAAAATGCTTTCTATTATTAGCGAGGCAACTTGCACAACGCACCCGGTCACGAATGAATCCGAAGCAATACAGATGTTCATATTTCAAAACAACCGAGGGAAGCGGCCGTCAAACCTCGAAATTATCAAAGCGCAATTCATGTACCATGTCCACTTGTATGGGAACGACGACAAAGACGGATTAGTGAAGGAAATTAAAAACCGTTTTGAAAAAATCTACAAATCAATCTCATCGGTCGAATATAGACCTGGATCCATGACTTGAATCTCCGAGCGCCCGGGGCGCGAGAGAATGGGAGCTATTCTCAGTTGAGTTGGTTAGTTTTTAGCCAACCGGTGACGCCGGCTATGTACAGCGGGCGTAGACCCTCGTCGGCGCAGGAGTGACGGCGGGGCTTTGAGGCTTGGACGCTGAATTTCGGGCGTAGGTTTACACCGGGGTCTGGTGAGGCCCGGGTCGAGTTTCTATGGAGGTCGTCCTAGCTACCCGAAGGCGAGTTGGTAATACAGCTGCTCGAAGGCGCGGAAGCCGGGACAGAGCCGGCTGAAGCGCAGCTTCAGTCTGCGGGCGGTGGCGACCAACCGGGCGGCGAGGTACATCAGTTCCTGGAGGACGGTCTTGATCCGCCGGCGCTTGGCCGGATGGCGCAGGGGAGCCGACTCGCCGGTCAGCCCGATGAGCCCGATGAAGCGCAGGATGTTGTAGGCGAACACGGCAAAGGCGAGCACCAGGTCATTGGTGTCGAATTTCCCGGAGGGCAGCCGTTCGATATCGAGGTCGGTCTTGAACTCGCTGTGGAACTGCTCGGAGGTGCCGTGGTCACGGTACAGGGCGACAATCTCCGCGTCCGGATAGGCGAGCAAGGTCCACCAGCCCTCGAGCTCCAGCTCCGGTACCAACAGCGCCTGGCCCTTCTTGTCGATGGTGCGCTCGGTCACCCGCATCACCCGGCGAACGTGGTAGGTGTGCTCCCGATGGGGGTGCTCCTCGACGACGCTGAACAGCGCCACGCGCTTGCCGGGTCGGGGTGTCTCCCATGCCCCTTGGCGCTCGGCGCGCTCCAGCCAATGGGCAGGGTCCTCGCCCCGAGGGTTCCACTGGATAATGAAGTCCACCTCCTCTTCGAGGTAGCGCAGCCGGTTCTCCAAGGCGTTGTGGGCGCTGTCCTGGCGCACCAGCAGCGGCAGTTTGGTCAGGCGCCTGGCCCGCGGCAGGATGCGCTCCCAGACCTAGCCGAATTCCTTCTGACTGTGCTGCTTGCCTTCTCGCAGCTCACAGCCGACGCACCACCCTTCGGTTCCCACATAGGTCGCGATCGGCGCATAACCGTCATAGCCGTGGTAGGTGCGCGAGACTCCTTCTTGCTTGGTCCCGGAGTTGTCCATGGGAAAGACATCGATGTCCACCGGCACATGACCGGTCTTGAGCGCACTGACCGGTGCCTTGGCGTTGACCATGAACTCGATATCGGCCTCGTCAATGACCTCCCGCAGGACCGCTGCGTGCTCGTCAAGACGCTGCCTCAGCGTTTCTGGCGAGGGTACCCGCTCCAGCCCCAACGCCTGGCGGAAGAAATCGTCCTCTCGGACGTTGGAGACCGCTTCGAAGTCACTCTTGCCCAAACACATCAACCCCAGATAGCTCTTGGCTACGTCTTCATGGGAGATGCCGTGGCGTAGCGGGATCGCCTGCTTCAGCGCCTTGCCCAGGCCGCTGAAGCGGTTGACGCAAAGACCGACCAAGGCCAGACCAGAATGGGAGGTGTAAAATTCCTCATCGGACTGCTCCAAGATGAACCGCTTCATCGTTCACCTGCCGGGTGAGCTGGAGTGCGGCCCGATTTTAGCTGAACTGCAATGATAAATCAGCAGGTTGCGGCCATCCGCTGAGACGCGAAGTCACGGAATCAGGATAGAATCAATGAAGACGATGTTTTGTTGTACACACTACACGTGAATTTCAATTCGCTGTGGGAAACGAATTCTTTAGATAGATGCAACAAGATTTTGGCTGACGGCAATCAAATCCCATTTATAAGAGCGTTTACAGACTCACTCTCGAAAAGTTTTGAGTGCCTTTCGGTGTTTTTCGGCAGTCATGAGCGGAACAACTTTGAGATTCATTCATTGGTAACACTTGGCGGCATAGGCGTTGCGTTGCCGTTTATAATTAAAGCGTGTAGATATGGTTTGTCGCGTGATGAGATTGGTGGGCTGTGTTCATCGTTAGAAGCACTGGTGCTTCGGCATAGGATAATCGGTACGCGAGCAGACATTACCTCAAGAGTCAACGATGTGTTCGAGAAGTTTACGGAAAACGACAAGGACACGTCCCCGATAGTTTCGCGAATCGATTGGATGAAGACGACGACGGACTGGTGGTGTGCCCACTGGAACAATGAAAAATTTAGGGAGGCCCTTCAAGGGGGGCTCAATCATTCAGTTGCAAAATTCCTGCTCTGGAAATATGAAAATCACCTGATAGGAATTGGCAAGGGCGGCTCTATTTCGCGCTACGACCAAATTGAGCGACCGGAGCTCGAACACATTGCTCCGATTACGGAGCCTGAAAGTAGGCCGCACGGGTATGACACATATGACGAAGAGTTTTGTAATCAATTTATAGACTGCCTAGGCAATTACTTGCTTTTAACAAGAAGGCACAACCGTTCCATCCAGAACGATCCATTTCTGGTAAAACACGAGGACTATACGTGGCTTGCACAGCAAAGGGAGGTGCGAAAGTTAGTTCCACACCCCGACACGGGCATCTGGAGCAGGCAGATAATACAAGAGAGGAAGGAAAGGATCATTGCAGTAATCATGGCGATTTGCTGAAGGCCGATAGGAAGTCGTGCACAGCTACAGCTACAGCTAATGGGGTCCAGCTACAGCTACAGCTACAGCTACAGCTACAGCTACAGCTACAGCTAACAGCTAACAGCTAATGGGGTCAGACACGTAACAGCTAATCAGCTAATGGGGTCAGACACGATAATCTGTGCTATCCTTCGTGCAGTCACTTCACGACCTGAACCGCCAGCCGCAGCATGTCATCCAGCGCGGCAACAACCGCCAGGTGATCTTCGCCGCGGATGCGGACTATCAGTTTTTTCGCGATGCCCTGGTGGAAGCGGCAAGTCAGCATGGTCTGTCGATCCACGCGTATGTCTGGATGACCAACCACATCCATCTCCTGGCCACACCTGAATGCGACCACAGCATCAGCAAAGTCCTCCAGTCAGTGGGTCGGCGTTATGTGCAGTACTTCAACTTCGCATACCGGCGCAGCGGCACCTTGTGGGAAGGCCGCTACCGGGCGACGGTCGTCGATAGCGAGCGGTATCTGCTGACGCTGATGCGCTACATCGAGCTCAACCCGGTGCGGGCGGCCCTGGTGGCGCACCCCAGGGATTACCCCTGGTCCAGCTACCGGCGCAATGCGCATGGCGAGTCGGGATTGAACGCAGACTGGATGAGGCCGCACGAGGAATATCTGCGCTTGGGCCTTACTCCGGCGGAGCGGCAAGGTGCCTACCGGCAATTGTTCCGGGCGGCCGTCTCCGGCAACGACCTGAGGGAGATCCGTGAGTGCACGCACAAGGGCTGGGCGCTCGGCGGCAACCGGTTCAGGGACCAGGTCGAGGCGCTGGGGCAGCGGCGTGCAGCGTCCAAGGGTGTGGGCAGGCCGAGAAAGGACGATCATCGCGTCTGACCCGTGTCTGGCCCCGTTCCTCTCGTTTCGTCGTCGTGTTCATCTTCGCCTCCTCGTTCGCCCCTCGGACCCGTCCCGGGGTTGAGCACATATCAGGCGTCGGTGGCGACGAAGCTCAAGGTATTTCGACGGGTTACGACTCCCTGACAGCGGCGAACACCGCACATGAGGAGCTGGGGCGCCTTGGCCCACATACGGCGTTGACGGGCGATGTCCTGATCACGTATACGTGAGCCCTCTTTGCACCCTGGACGTGAGGGAGAGGTGCCCGAGCACAACGACGAGAAGAAGCTCCGCATTCGCATGGACGAGGAGCTTCACCGACAGATTGGGATTCGTTGCGCCGAGATCGACACGACCATCGAGGACTCTGTCGTGGAGATGCTGGAACGGGACCTTTCGGCCAACGGAATCAGGAGTCGGTCCTCAGCAAGGTCTCCGGGGCGGAGGGAGAAGGGTCGATGATCCGAAAGTCCCGCGCCAAGGCGGATCCGATGGAGCAAGAGATCGAGCGTGCGCTCAAGCCTGGAGCTTTCATCCCCGACCGCGCGTGCTTCTCGTTTGTGACCCGCCTCGCTGCGGTTGCCGCCAAGATCGACAAGTTCACCAGCAGTGACCCCGCCCGGGCCGTCACCCTGTACGAGACGTTCCTCGCCGGCTGCTACGCCAAGATAGAAGGAGCTGGACGATTCGAGCGGCAGCTTCGGGCAGTTCGTCGGCGATCTGTACTGCGGCTGGATCAAGGCCCGCCAGGCAGACGGGGCCAATCCAGACGAAACCGCGTCCCGCTTGCTCGCCTGGATGGATGATGACCCCTACGGCTTTTGCTACCGCCTCGAAAAAGACGCTGCCAAGGTCCTCGACAAGGCCGGCCTCGCCGCGTTCGTGAAGCAGGTCCGAGGGAGATTGGACGGTGCGGCGAAGGCGACACCCGTGCGGCCAGACCGGGGTCAGGTCCCGCCTTATAGCATCTGCGAAAAATGAATCGGGGAGTAAGCCGGTTCCTTGCCGACGGTTAGGCTGAAGTTTGTGTTCTCTGTTTGCCGCCTGGTTTCCCGGCGGTGCCACGGTATCTCGGCCATGCGTCGATTCGTCCCCGGCTCCTCGCAGAACCGGACTTTGGAGTGTTACACCATCCGGCTCCCAGTTTGGGTCTTCCACAGAGACATGGGATAGAGGTCTTCCTCATCCCATCGACTCCGGGCGCCTTCCTTCCGTCTTGACGCTCGAAGGTCTCGCGCAACCCTTCCGGGTCGTACACCATCCCCATCAGGGCGTTGAACTGTCTGACGTCAATTACTCTGTCCGGTTGACGACAACTAGAATGGCCGCTCTGTAGTGTAGGCGGTAGTTGTCGTCAGCTCTTGTTCGATACCTCCTGGTTGCGGGTTGCTTGGCGCTTTCGGTAGCTCTGCCCGTTGAGCTCGATGATGTGGGCATGGTGGACGAGCCGGTCGATGGCGGCGACGGCCATCATGTTGTCGGGGAAGATCGCATCCCACTCGCTGAAGGGGTGGTTGCTGGTGATCAGGAGACTGCCGCTCTCGTAGCGGTGGGCGATGAGCTCGAAGAGCACGGAGCTTTCCATCTCGGTGCGCTTGACGTAGCCGATGTCATCGAGGACGAGCAGCGGGTACTTGTCGAGCTTGGCGAGCGCATCGCTGAGCCTGAGGGCCTGTTTGGCGGTTTGAAGCTCCTGGACGAGGCTGGTTGCCGAGGCGAAACGCACCCGCACCCCTTGGCTGATGAGCCCGTGCCCAATGGCTGCGGCGAGATGGGTTTTGCCGACGCCGGAGGGCCCGAAGAGCAGGAGGTTGTCGGTGCGCTCGACCCAGGTGGCATCCTCGGCGAGCTGCACGATCTGCTGGCGGTTCAGCCCGGCGCTGGCCGTGAAGTCGAAGTGCTGGAGCGTCTTGCCCGCGGGCAGGCGGGCATCGTTGAGGTGGCGCTCCAGGCGCCGCCGCTCGCGTTCGGCGAGCTCGTGCTCGCAGAGCGCGGCGAGATAGTCGGCGAGGCTCCAGTGGTGCTCGAGGGCCCGGGTTTGCAGCGGTTGATACAGCCGTGCCATGGTCGGCAGGCGCAGCTCCCTGAGCAGCAGGGGCAAGGTGGCGGCGTTAGCCATGGCACACCTCCTCGGCGGCACTGCGGTGGGTGGCGGGCAGGAGCGCGTCATAGTCGGCCAGCGGGTGCTGAGCAGTGGCGCCGAGAGGGAGCGTCGCGGGGGCTGGCGGTGCGAAGCGTTGTTGCAGGGCGCTGAGCGTGGGCGATAGGCCTCGCTCCAGGGCGGCCAGCCAGTGGGTCCCCAGGGCCTCCTGGCACTCGTGCTCGGCGGCGAGCTTGAGTGCGCCGACCATGCGCTTGCAGGCGTCGGCGGGCGCAAGGGTAGCGTCCAGATGCTGCCAGATACGCTGATAGGTGGCATCCGGAAGCAGGGCGTCGCGGTACTGGAGCCGATAGAAGGCGCGGGGCTTCTTCACCAGCCATCCCACGAGATGGCGATAGTCGATGCGGCTCGCCCGGCGCTTGCCCGGGGCCGGGTAGACCCGCGGGAGGATGAGCAGGGCCTCGGTGCCGAGGAACAGCTCCAGGCGGGCGTCATAGAGGTGCACCCGCAGGCGCTCGCCGATGAGCCGCGCGGGGACCGAGTAGACCACCAAGCGCACGGTGATGGTGCTGGCGGTGGTGACCTTCACCCACAGCTCGGTGTAGTCGGCCGCGAAGGTCACCGGCAGGGGCCGCAGATGGGGGCGCTCGGCCTCGATGGCGGTGGCGTTACGCCGGTTGACGGCGGCGGTGACGGTGTCGAGAAAGTCCTGGTAGGACGCCACCGAGGGGAACTCGGCACTGCCCCGGGCCAGAAGGCGCTGCACGATACGGCGCTTCAAATGCCCGTGGGGTGACTCGATGCTGCCGTTCTCGTGGCAGGCCCCGGGGTTGTTGCGCGTCGGCCTCATCCCATAATGGGCGCAGAGCGCCGCGTAGCGCGCCGCAAGGTCGTGCTGGGCCTCAGCCGAGAGGTTCTTGAACGCCGCCGAGAGGCTGTCAGTGCGGTGCTCGGCCGGTGCACCGCCCAGGCGCAGCAGCGCCTGGCTGAGCCCCTCGGCGAGCGCCGTGAAGCTCTCCCCGCCCAGCACCACCCGCACCGTGCACCAGCCGCTGTAGGCCAGGCGGAAATGGTAGAGGCGGTGGGCGAGCGGCTCGCCGGCGATGGTGACGGTGACGTCCTTGAGCACGGTGAAATCCGACAAACCCCGCAGTCCCGGGACCTGCTGCTGTGGGAACATCACCTCCTTCTCGGGTCCATGCGCCGCCCGCCAGGCCTTCACCCGGCGCTGCAAGGTGCGCAATAGCTTGTCCGGGTACTGGCCCGGATGGCGCTCCTGGAGCCCTTCCAAGAGCGTCAGCGCGTGCAGTGCCGGGGTGTGCTCAAGCAGTGGGACCAGCTCGCTGTCCCACACGGTGTCAAAGGGGTCGCGGCGCGTTCGATACCGCCGCGCGCCCCGCGGTGCTCGACGCTCGTCCCGCTCGTCAAGACGGCGCGCCGTGCGCTCCGAGAAACCCGCCTTGGCGGCGGCGGTTACTTGGTTCTTACCTGCGGTTCTCTGTGACATATAGACCTTGACCTGTTGCGGTGTGACGGCCATCCCTCCCCCCGAAGCATCGGATGTCAGAACGCCGCCAGTGTGGCCGATCAACCGGACAAAGTAGTTGTCGCCAACCGGTCAACGTAATTGTCGCTCTATAGTTGAACCGCATCCGCGGCGCCTCGCGCGCCTTCTGTGTGAAACGCTCAAGTCGTGTGCTCACGGTCAGAATCCTCTCAGCGTAGGGCCGTGTTTCCCTCTCGCGTTATCTCAAACCGCCACCCCTTCGCTCCGCCCGCATTACCAGACCTCGGCACTACTATGGGTGGCTCCGACTTCCGAACGCCTCCGCCCGTGTCCTCACTTCTTACACTTGTTCACGGGTGCCCACTCCCTGTGGACCGACGCCCGGACCTCCTCGGTTACCGCCTACTCGCGATGTCAGGCTCGACGCGGCCTCGGACCCCGGGGAGTACCCGCACCACTCGCCATCGCGCAGCGGGGGTTGTTGCCTGCCGGTTGGACAAGCCTGTCGGCGCTCTCCTGCTGAATTCTTCGGGGCTCTACACCTTCAAGGTCGGCTTCACCCGTTACCCTTGCACCTCCCCTGCTTTCGTTGCCTACGCATCTACCCGCCTGTTACCAGGTGAGCAGCAAGGCTCGATACTGGGCTCGTGGCTAGTGTAGTGCTTCATTCTGTTTAGAACTTAAACGTGCGTTGGCGCGGATGACCTTCTGCAGGATGTCCTTAGCCTTGGCGGTCCAGATGAAGGGTTTGGGATTGGCGTTGTGGGCATCGACATAGCGGTTGATGGCATGGATCAACTCGGGGACGCTTCGAAACACGCCACGGCGCAACCGATCCACAGTCAGGTCGCGGAAGAATCGCTCGACCATGTTCAACCAGGATGCTGAGGTGGGCGTGAAATGGATGTGGAAACGCGGGTGTTTTCCCAGCCATTTCTGAACGTTGGGATGTTTGTGGGTGGCGTAGTTGTCGCAGACCAAGTGCAGTTCCTTGTCCTTGGGCGTCTCGCGGTCGATTTGGCGCAGGAAGGTGAGCCACTCCGTGTGGCGATGGTGCGGCTCGCAGCGGGCAATCACGGAACCCTCCAAGGTGTTCAGGGCAGCAAACAGTGTCGTGGTGCCATGGCGCTTGTAGTCATGGGTCATGGTCGCAGCCCGCCCCTTCTTCAGCGGCAGGCCAGGTTGGGTACGATCCAGCGCCTGAACCTGACTCTTCTCGTCGCAGCACAACACCAAAGCATGCTCCGGGGGGGGACAGATACAGCCCGACGATGTCCTCCAACTTCTCGGTGAATTTCGGGTCGCGCGATACCTTGAAGGATTCGACACGATGCGGCTTCAGCCCATGGGCATGCCACACGCGCAGCACCGTGGTGTCGCTCACTCCCATTTCCTTAGCCAGGGTCCGCGTACTCCACTGTGTCGCTGCTAAGGGCTGGGTCTGAGTCGTGCGTCGCACGATCTCGGCGGCATCCACCTTGGGCTGACGACCTCCGCGCGGCAGGTCACACTCGATGGCCGCCAGCCCGCCTTGCGCATAGCGCTCCCGCCAACGCCCAACCTGCACACGCCCAATCTTGAGTTCCGCCGCGATGGCCTTGTTCTCCATGCCCACCGCCGCCAACAGCACAATGCGCGCTCGGCGGGCCAGCCTCACACTCGTGGTGTTCGAACGCGACACACGCCTCAGGCTCCGCTGTTCTTCCGCGCTCAGTCGGACCATCGGGGCTACTCGCATCAGTGCTCTCCTGTCTTGGCTTCATAGCCCTGGACAGCGATAGATCATATATGTTCCGTTAATTACCAAGCACTACACTAGCGATTACCCAGGTGGGCTTCACACCCACTAAAGTACGCAGCATTGCCAAGCCGCTGCCGACCCCCATCATCCTGGATCGCACGGTCGCCGTGGGGAGACGGGCGGGGCCGGTTGTCACGGTATGCGGGCACTGCGAGCTGGAGTACATGCCGAAATGTTGGACGGAGCACGGCGCTGAGGTGCCGGAAATATTGCCGGGACCCGGAGCCGTGTGATCCGCGGGGACCGGCGAGGGAAGCCGTCCGAAGGTTGCGGGCGTTGCCTACGGAGACGTGGGTGGTACGTAACGACGTCGGCAACGATCCCGTTTGGCCTCACCGACGAATGCCATCCCAAGGTTTTTCAAAATGGCATCCTCGGGCTCCTCGATAAGTCGCTCTGCCGTTTCAGGGACACCTATGGCCTCCGTCGAGGGACGAATTCCCGTGAGCAGCCACCGTGTCGCCTCGGCCCAGGTCTGCCGACTGCCCGTCGAGAGCGCGCGTCCGGACTAGCAGATGACCGGGAGGCGGCGCAGTAGGCGATAGTGGAGCGTTCCGTACTGCTCGCATTTGTGCTGGGCCTCGCCAGCACGCTGCACTGCCTCGGCATGTGCGGCAGCATCGTAGGCGCATTGACTCTGAGCCTTTCCCCGGAGATCAGGGCGCGCCGAACCGGTTTGTTGCTCTATGCGTTGGCATACAGTGCGGGCAGGGTCGGGACCTACGCCTTCGCCGGGGCGCTGGCGTGGAGCACGGCCGCGGGGGGGCGCCGGCCTGGGCAGTCTGTACATGCTCGCCTTCGGGCTGGGCACGCTACCGGCCGTCGTTGGGGCCGGCGTCCTCACCGGACACGTGACGCGCCTGCTAGCCAGGGGTCAGCTACGGCAGGCTGTTGGGCTATTGGTCACCCTGGCCGCGGTGCTCAGCCTCGCGGCCGGCAACCTAGCCTCGAGACACTCAGGTGCGCATCTGGAGCACGGGGGCCATGAGAACCACCAATCCCTTTGACGATCTGCTGGGTACGGCGCCGGAGTTCCGCAGCGTCCTGCGCGCAGCCTACGTTGTGGCGGCCACCGATGTCACCTGCCTGATCCTGGGGGAAAGTGGTACCGGCAAGGAGTTGCTCGCCCGCGCTCTGCACGCAGCCAGCCCACGTGCCATGCGGCCGTTCGTGACGATCAACTGCGCGGCCATCCCGGAGGGCTTGATGGAGTCCGAGCTGTTCGGGTACCGCAAGGGTGCCTTTACGGGCGCCGTCGCGGACCATCCGGGACGCCTGATACAGGCATCCAGGGGGACACTGTTCCTGGACGAGGTGGGGGAGCTTCCCCTCAGCCTCCAGGCCAAGCTGCTGCGTTTCCTGGAATCTGGGGAATGCCAGGCGATCGGGGATCTGCATTCCCGCGCCCTGGATGTGCGGGTGTGTGCGGCGACCCACCGTGACCTGCATGCGGAGGTTCAGCGAGGTCGCTTCCGAGAGGACCTGTTTTACCGCCTGTACGTGGTACCGTTGGAGTTGCCGCCCCTGCGCGCGCGGATCGGCGACGTCGCTTTGCTGTTGCGGGCCTTGACCGCTACTCTGGCGCGCCGCCACGCGCTGCCGCCACCACACTACAGCGGCGAGGCCATCGCCTGCCTCGAGGGCTACGCCTGGCCGGGCAACGTGCGCGAGCTGCGTAATCTATGCGAGCGCATGGTGGTGTTGTTCCCGGGTAAGCGAATCGGCCCCCAGGATCTGCCTCGGGACGTCCTGGCCCCGCGGAAGGCCGCCACCGCCCAATTCACCCTGCCCGAGCACGGCATCCGCCTGGGGGACTTGGAGGCGGACATGATCCGGCAAGCCCTTGCGCGGTCCGTCGGCAACAGGTCCAAGGCCGCTCGGCTGCTCGGCATCAGCCGGGATACGTTGCTCTACCGAATGCCAAAGCACGCGATCGCCTAACCTGATGTCCGCGGAAACAGCCCGCAGGTCTCTCGTGGTTGACCCGTGAGCGCCTCCGGCGCCGCTGGTCCTCAGCCACTAACCCCGGCTCCGCAGTCTGGTGGCCGAGGCGAGGTCGCTGAAGCGCTGCACCGAACATCCGGCCGGTGTCTTACCGATGCCCGATGCTGTCCATCGCGTCTCGAGACCGCCGGATGGCGGTGTGACCATGCTAGGCGGGCTGCGGGAAGCGGACCTCTACCAGAAGCCCCGGGTCTTCATCGCGGCCCCTTAGCTGGACATTCGCGCCGTGCAGCTCGGCGATGCGCTGGACGATGGATAGACCCAGTCCGCTACCGTCCGGGGCACCCCCGGCAACCCGATAGAAGCGCGCAAACACCCGCTCCCGTTCCTCAGGAGGAATGCCCGGGCCTGAATCCGCGACCGTAAAGCGGGCAGCGCCGGCCTCTGCCTCCACTTTGGCGAGCACACAACCACCGCGCGGCGTGTAGCGTATCGCATTCTCCACCAAGTTTCTCAGCAGGATGGCCAGGAGGTCGGCATTGCCACGCACGGGGAGGGGGCCCTCACCCTGCAGCTCCAGCTCCACGCCCTTGCCCAGTGCCGAGGGGGTCACCTCGGAAAGCACCGAGACGGCAAGACGATGCAGGTCCGGCCTGGAGAAGACGAGGTCCGCCGCCTCTCGGTCGATACGTGCGAGTACGAGGAGCTGCCTCACCAGATGAACCGCCCGATTCACGCCTTGGAGCACCTGCTCGAGGGCCTTGCGACGCTCGGGATCCTTGGTGGCCCGCATCGCCACCTCCGCCTGGGTCTTTATCCCCGCGAGCGGCGTACGTAGCTCGTGGGCGGCATCCGCGGTAAACCGCCGCTGCTGCAAGTAGGCTGCGTCGAGCCGCTGGAAGAGATCGTTGAGGCCCTGCACCAAAGGCATTACCTCTCGCGGCACCTCCTCCGCAGGGATCGGATCGAGTCTGCGGTGGTCCCGCGCGGCAAGCTCCCGCGCCAGGCGATCGAGCGGTGCCAGCCCCCCGCCGATCCCGAGCCAGAGCAGCCCCACGAGAAGCGGGAGCGCCCACAGCAGCGGAGTCAAGACACGCACGATCATGCCGCCGACGGCGGCCTGCCTGTCCGCAGAGCACTGAGCAACATCGATCGCGGTCCCCCTGCTCGGGGTCGGTGACGGCCAGGGTGCGCCATGTCACCCCCTCCCGCACCACATCGGCGTAACCCTATGGAGGCAGCCGGCAAGAGGGGGTAAAGAGGCGCTCCGTCGGTGCGCGCCAGCAGTCGGCCGTCTCGACTCCAGACCTGGACCGTCAGACACGGGTCGATGGCCGGGATGACGTTGCGCTCGAGGTGCTTCCGGTCATCCTCGTCGATCTCGTGCCGCGTCGAGACGACGAACTGCACCGCGAGCTGCGCCAACTGTGTATCCAGCAGCCTAGCGACCTCGCGTCGGGCATGATACTGGAGCAGGAAAACCGCCCCGCCCCAAACCGGCACCAGAACAGCCAGCAGCAGGGCGAGCAGGCGCCACCGAATCGAGCGGCTCAAGGCAGCGGCTCCACCATGTACCCGACGCCCCGAACGGTGCGCACCAGATCGAAGCCCAGCTTCTTGCGCAGGTTGTGAACGTGAACCTCGACGGCATTGCTCTCGACCTCCTCGCCCCAACCGTAGAGGATCTGCCCGAGGCGGTCCCGAGAAAGCACCTTACCGGAGTTCTCTAGGAGAGCGTGCAGTAGCGCGAACTCTTTGGGAGAGAGGAGCAGCGGCCTGTCCCCCACGACCACCGTGCGCCCCGCCGGGTCCAAGGCCAGCGGGCCATGCCGCAGCAGAGGCTCTGCCCGCCCGGTGTTGCGGCGGCGCAAGGCGCGCAGCCGCGCACACAGCTCCTCCAGCTCGAAAGGCTTGATCAGGTAGTCGTCGGCACCCGCGTCGAGGGCCCGCACGCGGTCCGGGACCTGATCGAGCGCCGTAAGCACGAGGACGGGTGTGCTATCGGACCGATGCCGCATCGCCATCAGGACGTTCGAACCCAGAGCGGCGCGGCAACATCAGATCCAGCACCACCATCCCGTACTCCGCCAGCGACAGGGCGGCGTCGGCCGCTATCCCGTCCTGAACCCAATCGACCACATAGCCAGCTTGGGTCAGGCCAGCGGCCAAGCCATCACCGAGCAGCACGTCATCCTCGACTAACAGAAGACGCATGCCTGAGCCTCACCTGGGACACGCTGTATCGATAACCGGTGTGCACTAGGGCACTACCGCGCTCCTCTGTGATTTCCCGCGAGCCGCCGTCGGACACGTCTCCACGCAGACGCACTCCGCCCCCCTGCTGAGAGCTTCACTCTTGGGACGGTCGCCGCTCCAGTGCCGGCAGCCGTCAGGGAGTGTACCCAAAACTTTCCCTGAACCGCACCTCGAGCGCGGCCCGGTCGAAGCGGTGGTTCTGCGTTCCATGTTGCTCCACCTTGATGGTCCCCATCAAGGCGGCCAGACGGCCCGTCGTCTCCCAGTCCATGCCATGCATGAGTCCGTAAAGCAGTCCGGCCCGGTAGGCATCTCCGCAGCCGGTCGGATCGACCACGGCGCGTGGCTCGGCGGTAGGAATATCGACGCGCCGCTCGCCCGTGTAAATCGAGGAGCCCTTCGCCCCGCGGGTGATAATAAGCGCCTGAACCCGCTCGGCCAACTCGTGGGGGCTCTGTCCGGTGCGGCTGACGAGAAGCTGGGCCTCATAGTCGTTGAGCGTGACCCACGCCGCCTGTTCGACGAAACGCAGCAGCTCCCCGCCATCGAACATCGGCATGCCTTGGCCTGGATCGAAGATGAACGGGATACCCGATTCCGCCAACTGCTCGGCATGCTCTATCATGCCCCGCCGACCGTCCGGAGAAACGATGCCGATGGTGGCACCGCTCACGCTGTCCACCCGGTTGAAGTGCGAGAACTCCATCGCCCCGGGATGGAATGCCGTGATCTGGTTGTCGTCCAGGTCGGTGGTGATAAAAGCCTGCGCCGTGAACGTGTTGTCCACCACGGTGATGTGCTGGGTCGGCAGTCCGCAGGACTCCATCCACTGAGCATAAGGGCCGAAATCGGTCCCTACGGTGCCCATGGGCAGGGCATTTGCTCCCAAAAGCTTGAGGGTGTAAGCGATGTTCCCCGCGCAGCCGCCGAACTCTCTGCGCATCTCCGATACGAGGAATGAAACGTTCAGGATATGGACCTGGTCCGGAAGGATGTGCTCCTTGAACCGGTCGTGGAATACCATGATGGTATCGTAGGCCAGAGATCCGCAGATGACCGCCGCCATAGTGTGGCTCCCTACCCGCTCATGGTGGTATTCGCGACCCCGGACATGCAACCGGTTGCGGCGCCATGAGCGGTCCGTTCACCTCGGCACCCCCAGCCGCGGCGTTTTTCCACAGTGACGCTTCGGACGCGGCCGGCTGCTGTGCTCACCTGCCAGACGGCGCCGCACGGTCCGGCACCACGTCGCATGCCCGAGCGCTTGGCCGTGTGAGAGCTGATGAATCAACTCGTCGCTGCGGCCTGTGCGCGTCGCTGTCGGGCCGCTCGCCATGATCTTCCACAAGCTGTGAGCCCGGAGCCACGAATGTGCGGCCATGTGGCCACCACGCAAGCCCGCTAGTCCCGGCCGCCGACCCACCTCACGTCCAGCTCACGCGCCGCCCGCACCTCGTCAAGTCGCCGTACCGGCTGGGTATAGGGCGCCCCTTTCAGGCGCTCGGGCTCCGCCTCGGCCTCCTCCCTGATGCGCCGCATCGCCTCGACGAAGTCGTCCAACACCTCCTTGCTCTCCGTCTCGGTCGGCTCGATGAGCAGGCATTCCGGCACCAGGAGGGGAAAATAGGTGGTCGGAGCATGATGGCCGAAGTCCAGCAAGCGCTTGGCCACGTCCATCGCGGTCACCCCGTTGCGCTCCTTGAGCTGCTTGATCGTGACGATGAACTCGTGCACCGCCCGCCGACGCGGAAACGCCGGCTCGAACCCCACCCTCGTCAGCTCTGCCATGAGATAGTTGGCGTTCAAGGTGGCGAACTCGGCCACGCGGGCGATCCCGTCCCCACCCAGCATGCGCAGGTAAACATAGGCCCGCAGCAACACGCCCACGTTCCCTGCGTGGGCGGACAAGCGCCCGATCGACTGCGGACAGTCATCTTCTGTGAGCCACCGATACTCGCTGCCGTCGTACGCCACCATCGGCACAGGCAGGAACGGGAGCAGCCGGGCACTGGCACCCACCGGACCGGCACCCGGGCCGCCGCCGCCATGGGGCGTGGAGAAGGTCTTGTGAAGGTTCAGGTGCACGACATCGAAGCCCATATCGGCCGGCCGTACCTTGCCCAGGATGGCGTTGAGGTTAGCCCCGTCGTAATAAAGGAGGCCACCGCAGTCGTGCACGATGCGAGCGATATCGACGATACGCCGCTCGAACACACCGAGCGTCGAGGGGTTGGTCAGCATAATCCCCGCCGTCTGCGCCCCCACTGCCAGCCTTAGGGCAGCGAGATCCACGTCGCCCTCCGAATCGGTCGGGACCTCGCGCACGGTATAGCCGCACATCGCCGCGGTGGCTGGATTGGTGCCGTGGGCCGCATCAGGCACGATTATCTCCCTGCGTGCGGCGTCTCCCCGGGCATCATGGTAGGCGCGCATCATGGCCACACCCGCGAACTCGCCCTGCGCCCCCGCCATCGGGGTCAGGGAGACGGCACGCATGCCGGTCACTTCCTTGAGCATCTCCTGCAGCTCGTAGAGACAGGCCATCACGCCTTGCCCCATGGCTTCCGGCGCGGCGGGGTGCCGCCCCATGAAGCCGGGCAGCATTGCCAAACGGTTGCACCCCCGCGGGTTGTACTTCATCGTGCAGGAGCCCAAGGGGTAGAAGTGCGTATCGACCGAAAAGTTCTGCTGAGAGAGGCGTGTGTAGTGACGCACCACCTGCAGTTCGGACACCTCGGGGAGCGCGGGCGGCCGGTGGCGCAGCAGCCGCTCCGGAATGTCCGTCGCTTGCGGCACCTGTCGCGGCGACTGGGCGCAAGCGCGGCGTCCCGCTCGGGACTGCTCAAAGATCACCATGCGCAGAGGTCACCTGTTGAGCACCGCCAGTGCCGCCTCATAGTCTGGCTCCTGTCCGATCTCGGGCACGAGCTGCGTATAGATCACTCTGTCGTTCTCGTCCAGCACCACCACGGCACGCGCGGTCAGACCCGCCAGCCGTCCGTCGGCGATCATCACCCCGTAGTCCAGGGCAAAGTCCGGCGAGCGCATCAGCGAGAGCGGCACGACATTCTCCAGCCCCTCGGCGGCGCAGAAGCGCTTCTGCGCAAAGGGCAGGTCGGCCGACACCACGAGCATGACGGTATTGGGCGCCTCAGCGGCTTGGGCACTGAAGCGGCGCGTCGACTCTGCGCACACCGCGGTGTCCAAGCTGGGCACGATGTTGATGAGCTTTCTCCTGCCTCTGAAATCCGCCAGCGTGACGTTGTTCAGCTCCCGGTCGACCAAGTGGAAATCGGGGGCCTGGCTTCCGACCGCAGGCAGCTCGCCATTGGTGTGGATTGGATTACCCTTGAAGGTGACGGTAGCCATTCTCTATTCTCCTTCCGAACTCTTGGGATGTGGGCGGGATTCGGCGACAATCGGCGGCGTCAATGCTGGAACTGGAGGGAGGACCGCTCTACCACTTGGGGCCGACGGGGCAGGCCACCACCTTGCGCCGCTCCAAGATGCGTCGCAGGTGCTCCGTGTAGACCCGAAGGTCTTCTGCGGACCTCGCCTCGGTGGCGCATACCAGTAACGCTTCGCCTAACTCCGGATAGTGCGGCTTGACGGCATAGCCGGCGAGCAGGTCCTGTGCCGCTAGCGCACGCTGCACCTCGTCGACGGGCAAAGGCAGGCGCAACAATACCTCGTGAAAGAACGGTCGATTGAATACGCGTTCCACTCCGGGCAGTCCGGTAAGGCCTTGGGCGAGCGCCGCGGTATTGGCATGACACTGAGCGGCCACGCGCTTCAGGCCCTCGCCACCCATCAGGGCCATGTGTATGGTCGCCGCAGTCACCATCAGGCCCTGATTGGTGCAGATATTGGACGTGGCCTTGGAGCGCCGGATGTGCTGCTCGCGGGCTTGCAGCGTCAGGGTATAGCCGCTGCGTCCGTCGCGGTCCACCGTACGCCCCACGAGGCGGCCGGGCATCTGGCGCACGTGGGCCTCCTTGCAACACATAAACCCGAAGTAGGGCCCGCCCGACGAAAGCGGGACCCCCAGGGGCTGACCCTCGCCGCACGCGATGTCCGCACCGTTGCTGCCCCATTCCCCAGGGGGCGAGAGCAGCCCCATGGCTACGGGGTTGACCAAACCGATAACCAGCAGACCCGCGCGGTGGGCTCGGTCGGTCAAGGTGTCCACCTCCTCCAACACGCCGAAGAAGTTAGGCTGAGGAACGACCAGGGCCGCGAAGTCACCCCCCTCGTATTCCCTGAGTGCCTCCGGGTCGAGATGGCCGCCGACTTTCGAGTATGGCACCTCCTCGAGACCGATCCCCTGGTTGCGGACGATGGCATGCACGACGCGCCGGTAAATGGGATGCACCGTCGCCGGCATCAGCACCCGGCGCGCCCCGGAGCGGCGCGACAGACGCACCGCCATGAGCACCGCCTCAGCCAGGGCAGAGGCCCCGTCGTACAGCGAGGCGTTGGCGACCTCCATGCTCATGAGGTTCGCCATCATGGTCTGGTATTCGTAGATCAGCTGCAGAGTACCCTGGCTGGCCTCGGCCTGGTAGGGGGTATAGGCGCTGTAAAACTCGCCCCGCGCGGCGATTTCCCAGACTGCAGCCGGGATGTGGTGCTCGTAAGCACCTGCACCGACGAAGCAGAGGGGCTGCCCGTCGCGGGTAGCACGCTGCGCCATCAGGCGCGTCACCTCCCCCTCGCTAAGCGGCGTCGGCAACCCTTGGAGCCGGACGCCGCGCAGGGCGGCCGGAATCTCCGCGAACAGCTCATCGATGCTGCCCACCCCGATGGCCGACAGCATGGCCCGAACATCATCATCGGTGTGCGGGATGAATGGCATGATCCCACCCGAGGTGGCGGGCCGGAGCCGCCGGTTCAGCTCTCCTCGGACGCGATCAACGACGCATAGGCGGCAGGGGTCAGGAGAGCGTCGACGGCCTTGGAGTCCACGGGACGAAGCCGGAACAGCCAACCCTCGCCATAGGGATCCTGATTGATCACCTCGGGCTGGTCGGTCAGGGCATCGTTGATCTCCGCTACCTCGCCGGCCAGGGGAGCGTATATGTCCGACGCCGCCTTGACGGACTCCACGACACCGCATTCTTCGCCTTGAGACAGTGAGCTGCCCACCTCCGGCAGCTCGATAAACACCATATCGCCGAGCAGCTCTTGGGCGTGGTCGGTGATGCCCACCCGGAGAGTGCCATCGTCCAACGGCTTCACCCACTCATGGGTCTCGGTATATCTAAGCTCTTCAGGCAGCTTGCTCATAGCGTCACCCCGGCGGACTGGACCATCGGCTTGCCGTGGCGCACGAAGGGTGGCTTGACCACCCGCGCCGCGCATAGTTTGCCACGGATCTCGACGTGGCAGGGAGCCTCGTAAGGCGTCGCCGCTGGGACCCTGGCAAGCGCGATGGACACACCCAAGGTGGGCGCGAAGCCGCCGCTGGTCACCATCCCTTCTCCGATCGCGTCCACGACGACCCGCTGGTGGCTGCGCAGGACGCCCCGGTCGGTGAGCACGAGACCCACCTGCTTCCGTGCGGGTCCGCCTCTCCTCTGAGCCTCCAGCGCGCTCCGCCCCACGAAATCCCGGGTGCGCGGCTCCCAGGCGATGGTCCAGCCAAGCCCAGCCTCGAGCGGCGAGGTGTCCTCGTCCATGTCCGATCCGTACAGGCAGAGCCCGGCCTCCAGCCGCAATGTGTCCCGCGCACCGAGGCCGCACGGCCCAACGCCCTGTTTTTCAAGTCCGTGCCACAAGGCCGCGGCGGAGGCGCTCGGCACCATGACCTCGAAGCCGTCCTCTCCCGTATAGCCGGTGCGCGCGACCAGGTGATGTCCGTCGCTGCACGCGGTGAACGGCTTGAGCTCGCGGGCCTGCGCCCGCAGGGACTCCGGCAGCACAGGATAGGTTCGGTCCCGGGCTTGCGGTCCCTGAACCGCCAGCATCGCCAAGTCCTCCCGGGGCCTGACCTCCACCTGCCGACCTGCCGCGTGACGGGCTATCCAGGCCAGGTCCTTCTCCTTCGTCGCGGCATTCACCACGAGGCGCAACGCGTCCGGAGCAAGGGCATAGGCGATCAGGTCGTCCATGACGCTGCCGCTCGGATTCAGCATGCAGGTGTAGAGGCCCTTGCCCGGCCGCAGCGTGCCCACGTCGTTGGCCAGCAGGTAACTTAAGAGTCCCGCGCTGCCCGGTCCGGCCAGGTCGACGATTCCCATGTGGGAGACATCGAACACACCGGCGGCGCGCCGCACCTGCTGGTGCTCCGCTACCTGGGAGCCATAATTCAGCGGCATGTCCCAGCCGGCGAAGTCGACCATCCGCGCACCGGCCGAGCGATGAATCTGATAGAGAGGCGTGCGTTTCGCCACTGCCAGCAACAAAAAAGGGTGGGTCGCCCCACCCTTTCTCGTCGAGAGCGCCTGCTGTCGCGACTAGCCCACCTTGGCCGCCACCCTGGCGCTAGAGCGAACCTCCACCCGGGGAGCCAGCTCGCCTTTGGCGTAGCGCATGCTCATGGCGGCCAGTGACAAGGGCTTGATTTTGGAGGCCATGCCAGCCGCCCCGAAGGCCTGGAAGCGCGCCTTGCAGATGTCCGCCATGGCCTTGGTGGACACCTTCAAGAACTTGCGCGGATCGAACTCCTTGGCATTCTCTGCAAGGAACTTGCGGACAGCGCCGGTCGAGGCCATACGCAGGTCGGTGTCGATGTTGACCTTGCGCACCCCGTGCTTGATGCCTTCCTGGATCTCCTCGACCGGCACTCCGTAGGTCTGGCCCATGTCGCCGCCGTAGCTGTTGATGATTCGCAGCCAGTCCTGCGGCACAGAGCTCGATCCGTGCATCACCAGATGGGTGTTCGGAACGCGGGCGTGGATCTCCTTGACGCGCTCAATGGCCAGGATATCGCCCGTCGGTGGGCGGGTGAACTTGTACGCCCCATGGCTGGTCCCGATGGCGATGGCCAGTGCGTCCACACCCGTATTGGCCACGAAATCCGCGGCCTGCTCGGGATCGGTCAGCAGCATATCGTGGGACAGCTTGCCCTCGGCGCCTACGCCATCCTCCTCGCCAGCCATTCCGGTCTCGAGCGACCCCAGGCAGCCCAGTTCACCCTCCACGGATACGCCCACGGCGTGAGCCATCTCGACCACCTTGCGCGTCACGTCGACGTTATACTCGTAGCTGGCAGGGCTCTTCATGTCCTCCAGCAAGGAGCCGTCCATCATCACCGAGGTGAAGCCGCTCTGGATAGAGCGCAGGCACACGGCCGCGGATGCGCCGTGGTCCTGGTGCATGCAAATGGGAATGTGAGGCCATTCCTCCACCGCCGCGATCAGCAGATGCCGCAGAAACGGCTCCCCGGCATAGGAGCGCGCCCCCGCGGATGCCTGCAGGATCACCGGGCTGTCCACGGCATCGGCCGCCTGCATGATGGATTGCACCTGCTCCATGTTATTCACGTTGAACGACGGCATCCCGTAGCCATGCTCGGCCGCATGGTCCAAAAGCTGGCGTAGCGTGATTAACGCCATGGTTTCCTCCTCTCGGTCTTGATGTCGAGCAAACGTTTATTGTAGCAAATGGGATTTGCGGAATTCCCCAGTATCTGTCCGGTTCAATCCTGTGGCATCACGAGATCGCCTACGCGCACGATCTTCATGGCGTTGGTGCCGCCGTGCGAGCCGATCAGATCGCCCTTGGTGATGATCACCAAGTCTCCATCGGCGATGGCGGCCCGGCTCTCCAGCTCGTCGATGGCGGCCCGGTTGACGACAGGATGATCCGTGCTCTGCGGGTCGAAAAATACGGGTGAGACCCCGCGGAACAAGGTCACTTTGCGCAGCGTTTGACGCTGACGGCTGAGCGCGTAAATAGGGATGCCGGAGCTGATGCGGGACATCCATAGCGCGGTGGCGCCTGACTCGGTAAGGGCGGCGATGGCCCGCACGCCCAAGTGGTTGGCGGTATACATGGTGGCCATGGCGATGGCCTCGTCCACCCGCCCGAACTGGCTGTTGATGCGGTGATCGGAGACCCGGGCGAGGCGCTGCTTCTCCGCCTCGCGGCAGATGCGATCCATGGCCTCTACCGCCTGCGCCGGGAAGCGCCCTGCGGCGGTCTCCGCCGAGAGCATGACGGCATCGGTGCCGTCCAGGACCGCGTTGGCAACATCGAACACCTCGGCCCGGGTGGGGATGGGGTGGGAAATCATCGATTCCATCATCTGGGTGGCCGTGATCACCGCCCGGTTCATCGCGCGCGAACGCTCGATGATGCGCTTCTGGACGGGTGGCAGCGCGGCATCACCAATCTCCACACCGAGGTCACCGCGGGCGATCATCACCGCGTCGGCCGCGCCGATGATCTCCTCGAGACCCTCCACGGCCTCGGCGCGCTCGATCTTGGCCACGACCGCTCCATGGCCACCCGCCGCACGCAGCAGCTCGCGGGCCTCGTTGATGTCGGCCGCGGAGCGGGGAAAGGACACGGCGAGGTAGTCCACTCCCATGCTGGCCGCGACCCTAATGTCGTTTCGATCCTTGTCGGTCAGGGCGGGGGCCGACAGGCCGCCACCCTGGCGATTGATGCCTTTGTGGCTGGAGAGTAGACCTCCCACGACGACCTTGGTGCGGATCTGGCTGCCGGTCACCTCCTCGGCCCACAGCGCTATCTGGCCATCGTCCAAGAGCAGCGTATCCCCGCGATCGACGTCGTCCGGAAGGCTCTTGTAGGAGATGCCCACGCAGTCCTGGGTGCCTGCGTCCGGGGGGCACTGGGCGTCGAGCACGAAGCGAGCGCCCTCTTCCAAGAGGATCTTTCCTTCGCGGAAGCCCTCGATGCGGATCTTCGGCCCTTGCAGATCCGCCAGAAGCCCCACCTCGCGGCCCATCCACGCCGCCCGCTCGCGCAGCAGCCAGGCCCGTTCCTGGTGTTTCTCGATGACGTCGTGGGAGAAGTTGAGGCGGGCGACGTCGATACCGGCCACGATCATGGCGCTCATGATCCGCGGGTCGTCCGTCGCCGGCCCCAGAGTTGCAACGATCTTGGTGCGTCTCAACGAAGGCTACCGGGGAAACGGCAGCCGGCAAGGTCCAGCTCAGGACCCTGCGCCTGCCCGTTCCTCTAGGATGGCGACGGCAGGCAGCTTCTTGCCTTCCAAGAACTCCAGGAACGCGCCGCCGCCGGTCGAAATGTAGGACACCTTGTCGGCAATGCCGTACTTGGCCACCGCAGCGAGGGTGTCACCGCCCCCCGCGATAGAGAACGCCGGGCTCGCCGCGATGGCCTCGGCCATGGCTTGGGTGCCGGCCCCGAACTGGTCGAGCTCGAAGACCCCGACCGGCCCGTTCCACACGATGGTCCCTGCGGACTTCAGGGTCTCGGCGAAACGCCGCGAAGTCTCGGGTCCGATGTCCAGGATCATCTCGTCCCGGCCCACCTGATCCACCCGCTTCAGCGTGGCGGCAGCCTTCTCGGAGATCTCCGTGGACACCACCACGTCGCTGGGCACTGGAATGTCCCCGCCGCGAGATCGGGCGGCCTCGCCAAGCCGTCGCGCCTCGCTCACCAAGTCCGGCTCGTACAGCGACTTGCCCACATCGTTGCCGGCCGCGGCGATGAAAGTGTTGGCGATACCACCCCCTACGATGAGCTGGTCCACGACCTTGGACAGGGAGTCTAAAACAGTCAGCTTGGTGGAGACCTTGGACCCGCCTACGATAGCCACCATGGGACGGGCCGGTTTCTCCAGGGCATTGGCGAGAGCCTCCAGCTCCGCAGCGAGCAGCGGACCCGCACAAGCAACCGGTGCATACTTCGCCACGCCGTGCGTGGATGCCTGGGCGCGATGTGCCGTGCCGAAGGCGTCCATCACGTAAACATCGCACAGCGCCGCCATCTTCCGAGCCAAGCCGTCGTCATTCTTCTTTTCCCCCTTGTTGAAGCGGACGTTCTCGACGATGACCACAGCGCCTGGCGCCACGTCCACACCGTCCAGCCAGTCCCTCACCACGCGCACCGGCCTGCCCAGCAAGCCCCCTAGATGGTCCGCCACGGGCTTGAGCGAGAACCTCTCGTCGTAGACGCCCTCATCGGGGCGTCCCAGGTGGGACATCAGCATGACCTTGGCCCCCGCCTTCAAAGCGTACTGCACCGTGGGCAGCGAGGCGCGGATGCGGGTGTCGTCCGCGACCCGGCCGTCTTTGAGCGGAACGTTCAGGTCCTCCCGGATCAACAGGCGTTTGTCGGCGAGGTTCAGGTCGGTCATCTTGATGATGGACATGCAACGGCTCCTTACAAGGACTCCCAGGGCGTTGGAGACACGGGACCGGCCTCCGCCGCCTCCGATGGCTCAACGGGCGTTCATCATCGCGATGGTGGTGTCCAGCATGCGGTTGGAGAACCCCCACTCGTTGTCGTACCAGGACAGGACCTTGACCAGCTTGCCGTCGACCACCCGCGTCTGGGTCGCGTCGTAGGTGGACGAGACCGGGTCGTGGTTGAAGTCGATGGAGACGAGCGGCTGATCGTTGTAATTCAGGATACCCTTCAGCTCCCCCTGGGATGCCTCCTTCATGATGGCATCGATCTCCTGCTTGCTGGTCTCGCGCGCCGCCACGAAGGTGAGGTCGACCACCGAGACGTTGATGGTCGGCACGCGGATGGCGAAGCCGTCCAGCTTGCCGTTCAGCTCCGGCATCACGAGACCCACCGCAGCAGCCGCCCCGGTCTTGGTGGGAATCTGGGACATGGTGGCGGCGCGGGCGCGGCGCAGGTCCTCGTGATAGACGTCGGTCAGGACCTGGTCATTGGTGTAGGAGTGGATCGTGGTCATCAGCCCGTGGACCAGCCCGATGTTCTCGTGCAGCGGCTTGACCAGCGGTGCCAGACAGTTCGTGGTGCAGGAGGCATTGGAGATGACCGTATCGCTGGCCTTGAGCGTGCGGTGGTTGACCCCGTAGACGATGGTCCCATCCACGTCCTTGCCGCCGGGCGCGGAGATGATCACCTTCTTGGCCCCCGCCTTGAGATGGGCCGACGCCTTCTCCTTGCTGGTGAAGAGGCCCGTGCACTCATGTACCACGTCCACACCCATCTCCGCCCAGGGGAGCTGGGACGGGTCGCGCTGCGCCAGCACGCGGATCTTGTCCCCGTTCGCCACCAGATAGTCGCCCTCCACCGTCACCGTGCCCGGGAACTTCCCGTGCACCGTGTCGTATCGCGTCAGGTGCGCGTTGGTATTGGCGTCGCCCAGATCGTTCAGTGCCACGATCTGGATGTCGTCACGCCGGTCGTGCTCGTAGAGGGCACGCAGAATGTTGCGGCCGATTCGGCCGTACCCGTTGATAGCGACTCTGATGGCCATGGATGTCTCCTTGAAGAGGCTGGTGGGGCGAAAAGCTTTTGAGTTTACAGCAAGAAGCTCTCAACGCCCAATGCCGGCAGCCTCCCGAACGTGTCGCCGGTCCGAAGGACGCCTGTCGAAACCGTTCGCTGGCCCGCCGGCACCGTTTGCGTAGCTCACCCCTAGGACGGGCCGCCTCGTCGCCCCGCCCGCGCCGCCGGCCCGGTTCGCTTCAGTGGCCGATGGCCTCGTGGGCCGCCTGCACCACTTTCTCTACCGTAAAGCCGAAGTGCTTGAAGACGGCGCCTCCGGGCGCAGATTCTCCGAAGCGATCGATGCCGATGACGCGCCCCGCAGGCCCGACATACTTGCGCCAATAGTGGGAAACACCGGCCTCCACCGCCACGCGCGCCTTGACCGGGCTCGGCAGCACGGCCTCGCGATAGGCTTCATCCTGGGCGTCGAAAACTTCGCAGCAGGGCATGGACACGACCCGCGCGCGCCTGCCCTGGAGGGTGAGCTGCTCTGCCGCTCCCACCGCGAGAGCCACCTCGGAGCCGGTCGCGATGAGGAGAATCTCCGGCTCTCCCACCGAGTCACGCAGCACGTACCCGCCGCGCTCGATGTTGTCCAGCGCGCTCTCGTCGCGTTTCTGGTGCGGCAGGTTCTGGCGCGTCAGCACCAGGCTCGACGGCCCGTTGCGGCGCTCGACGGCCGCCTTCCAGGCCAGCGCCGTCTCCACCCCATCGCAGGGCCGCCACACCCTCATGTGGGGGATGTAGCGCAGTGACGCCAGGTGCTCGATGGGCTGGTGGGTCGGCCCGTCCTCGCCGAGTCCAACGGAGTCGTGGGAGTAAACGAATATCGACCCCACGCCCATCAGGGCAGCCAGGCGAACCGCATTGCGCGCGTAGTCGGAGAACACCAGGAAGGTGCCGCCGTAGGGGATGAAGCCGCCGTGCAGACCGATGCCGTTCATCAGCGCCGACATGGCGAACTCACGCACCCCGAAGTGGAGGTAGTTGCCGTCCGGGTCGCTGCCAGTGATGGGACGGGAACCCTTCCAGTCGGTGTTGTTCGAGCCCGTGAGGTCCGCCGAGCCGCCAATGAATTCGGGCAGCAAGGGTCCGTAGGCATTGAGCGTATTCTGCGAGGCCTTGCGGGTGGCCACTGCGTCGGTCTTCTCACTGGCCGCGCGCACATGCGCCCGCGCCTTGGCCTCCCAGCCCTCCGGCAGCTCCCCCCGCGTGCGCCGCTCGAACTCGGCGGCGAGGTCGGGGTAGGACTCCCGGTAACGCGCGAACCGCTCGTTCCACTGGCCCTCCAGCGCGGCCCCCTTCTGCACTGCGTTCCATGCCTCGTAAATCTCGCCTGGCACGACAAAGGGCGGATGGGGCCAGCCCAAATTCTCCCTGGCGGCTGCCACCTCGTCTTCGCCCAGCGGTGCGCCGTGGGCATCGTGGCTTCCGCACAGGTTCGGCGCGCCGTAACCGATCACCGTCTTGCAGCAGATGAGGGAGGGACGGTCGGTTGCCGCGCGGGCAGCCACGATGGCCTCTCGCACAGCCTCCGCATCGTGGCCGTCGACACCGGGGAGCACGTGCCAACCATAGGCATCGAAGCGCTTGGGCGTGTCGTCCGTGAACCAGTCGTGCACGTGGCCGTCGATGGAGATGCCATTGTCGTCGTAGAAGGCGATGAGCTTGCCCAGGCGCAGGGTGCCGGCCAGGGAGCACGCCTCGTGGGAGATGCCCTCCATCAGGCAGCCATCGCCGAGAAAGACATAGGTGTGGTGATCGACGATATCGAAGCCGCCGCGATTGAACTGTGCGGCGAGCACCTTTTCAGCGAGGGCCATTCCCACCGCGTTCGCCAGCCCTTGGCCCAACGGTCCGGTCGTGGTCTCCACACCGGGCGCCAGCCCATACTCGGGATGTCCAGGGGTCTTGGAATGGAGCTGACGAAACTGCTGGATGTCCTCGATACCGAGGTCGTACCCGCAGAGGTGCAGAAGGGAGTACAGGAGCATGGACCCATGGCCGTTCGACAAGACGAACCGGTCGCGGTCTACCCACTTGGGATTCTTCGGATTGTGCCGCAGAAAATCATTCCATAGTACCTCGGCCATGTCGGCCATCCCCATGGGCATGCCGGGATGACCCGATTTGGCCTTCTGCACGGCATCCATGCTCAGGGCACGTATGGCATTGGCGAGATCTCTGCGCGAGGGCATTCGACGTCTCCTTTGAGCCCAAAAAGAGCGCCACTGGCGCTCATAAGCTTCGTTTATGGGCAAGCAAAACCACAAGTAAAACCAACGGCCGCCCCAGCGACGGACGCTCTCTTCCGATGGTTCCGGGAGCAGTCATGGGGGCCGCGCAGCCTGCCCAGCGGCGTTTCCGACCAGTTTTCGAGCGCCGCGGCGACCGAGAGGGTGCAGCTAATTTTCACCTAACACCGCCGTCCCAGGCAACACCTCATGCCGACTTGCGGCCGATGTTGCTTCGGTCCAGGCAGCGCACACCAGGCGTCAGGTCGCATCGGGCGGGAAGTCACTCGTTTGAGGAGCGGCGAGAGCCCTCCCGGAAGCACCTAGCTCACCCCGGAACAGGCCCCGGCTCGCGCTCAGCCGCGCCCACAGGTCCCGAGGCCATGCGGCCCGCTGCCCGGCAGTGGAAAAAGCGCACCGTCGTCGCTAAACTGATGCGTTTGCGGCCGTTCCCCTGCGGACAGGAGTGCTTTAGCGATGGCGCACGACTACCTATTCACCTCGGAGTCTGTCTCCGAGGGGCACCCGGACAAGATCGCGGACCAAATTTCCGACGCGGTCCTGGACACCCTCATCGCCCAGGACAAGAACGTCCGAGTCGCCTGCGAAACTCTGGTCAAGACCGGCATGGTGGTGATCGCGGGCGAGATTACGACCAGCGGCTGGGCCGATACCGACGAGATCGCGCGCGCGGTCGTCAGGGACATTGGGTACAACAGCTCTGAAATGGGATTCGACTGGGAATCGTGCGCAATTCTCGCAGCCATCGGCAAGCAGTCGGCGGACATCGCTCGAGGCGTCGATGAGGCGGAAGGGCATGAGCAGGGCGCGGGCGATCAGGGGCTGATGTTCGGGTACGCGACCAACGAGACCGACGTGCTCATGCCTGCCCCCATCACCTATGCGCATCGCCTGGTCCGGCGCCAAGCCGAGGTCCGCAAGAGCGGCGTCCTTCCCTGGCTGCGCCCAGATGCGAAGAGCCAGATCACCTTCCGCTACGAAGACAGTCGGCCGGTGGCCATCGATGCCGTCGTGCTGTCCACGCAGCACAGCCCGGACATCCCGCAGAAGGCGCTGCAGGAAGCCGTGATGGATGAGATCGTCAAGCACGTCCTGCCCGAGCACTGGCTCCACAAGAACACCCACTATTACATCAATCCTACCGGGCGCTTCGTGGTCGGTGGGCCGATGGGGGACACCGGGCTAACGGGCCGTAAGATCATCGTGGACACTTACGGTGGAATGGCGCGGCACGGGGGCGGCGCATTCTCCGGCAAGGATCCCTCCAAAGTCGATCGCTCGGCGGCGTACGCCGCACGCTACGTGGCGAAGAACGTCGTGGCGGCCGGGCTCGCCGAACGGTGCGAGATTCAGCTTTCCTACGCCATCGGCGTCGCGGAGCCCACTTCCATCATGGTCAACACGATGGGCACCGGCACCGTCCCCGATGCGTGGCTGGTGGAGCTCATACGAGAGCACTTCGACCTCCGCCCCAAAGGGATGATCCAGATGCTGGATCTGCTGCGCCCCATCTACCGCCGCACGGCCGCTTACGGACACTTCGGGCGCGTGGAGCCGGAGTTCAGTTGGGAGCGGACCGACAAGGCCGAAGCGTTGCGCGATGCCGCCGGGCGGCAGCACGCCGGCGAGCCCAAGGTCATCTCTCTGGAACGCTGAGCCATCTCGCGCACGCCAGCCCCTTCGGAATCACCGAACAACCTCAAGCAGCAGGAGCGACGATGACCGTTCATCCCGCGCAGCACCTCGCACCGGACCACAAGGTCGCCGATCTCTCCCTGGCCGAGTGGGGGCGCAAGGAGATCGCCATCGCCGAGACCGAGATGCCCGGCCTCATGGCCCTGCGCCAGGAGTATGCCGGCCAGACCCCGCTCAAAGGCGCGCGCATCGCGGGCTCGCTGCACATGACCATCCAGACCGCGGTGCTCATCGAAACCCTGGAGGCGCTCGGGGCGCAGGTGCGCTGGGCCTCGTGCAACATCTTCTCCACCCAGGACCACGCCGCCGCGGCTGTCGCTGCCCGGGGCGTCCCCGTATTCGCGCTCAAGGGCGAGAGCTTGGAAGATTACTGGGAGTTCACCCACCGCATCTTCGAGTGGCCGGGCGCCGGACCCAACCTGGTCCTGGACGACGGGGGCGATGCCACGCTGCTCATCACGCTCGGAGCCAAGGCGGAAAAGAATCCCTCGGTAGTGGCCGACTCCTCCAATGAGGAGGAACGGGCGCTGTTTGCCGCCATCAAGCGGCACCTGGCAGCGGACCCGAGCTGGTACTCCCGGCGACTCACACACATCCACGGGGTCACCGAGGAGACAACCACCGGAGTGCACCGCCTCTACCAGATGGAGGCCGAGGGCCGGCTGCCCTTCCCCGCGATCAACGTCAACGACTCGGTGACCAAGTCGAAGTTCGACAACCTCTACGGCTGCCGGGAGTCCCTCGTGGACGGCATCAAGCGCGCCACGGACGTCATGATCGCCGGCAAGATCGCAGTGGTGTGCGGCTATGGCGACGTTGGCAAGGGCTGCGCCCAGTCCCTGCGCGGGCTCGGGGCCACGGTGTGGGTCACGGAGATCGACCCCATCTGTGCCCTGCAGGCGGCCATGGAGGGCTATCGCGTGGTGACCATGGATGACGCGTGTGGTCAGGCCAATATCCTCGTCACCGCCACCGGGAACGTCAACGTCATCACCCACGACCACATGGCACGGATGAAGGACCAGGCCATCGTCTGCAACATCGGCCATTTCGACTCCGAGATCGACGTGGCAAGTCTCCGGCAGTACCGCTGGGAGAACATCAAACCCCAGGTGGACCACGTCATTTTCCCGGACGGCAAGCGCATCATCCTGCTAGCCGAGGGGCGCCTCGTAAACCTGGGCTGCGCGACCGGACACCCGAGCTTCGTCATGTCCAACTCCTTCACCAACCAAGTGCTCGCCCAGATCGAGCTGTTCAAGCACCACGACCGGTACGAGAGAAAGGTATACGTGCTCCCCAAGAAGCTAGATGAAAAGGTGGCACGGCTGCATCTCGCCAAGATCGGCGCGCACCTTACCGAACTGCGGCCAGACCAGGCCGCATACATCGGCGTGCCCGTGGACGGGCCCTACAAGCCGGAGCATTACCGCTACTGAAACCTCAAGCATCACGCGATTTCTGACCAGAGAAATCGGAGCTGTAGGCCGCTCATCGGCCGACGAGTGGCAGATCGTCCCCGGGAGGACGTAGGTGACTGGTCTACGGTGCCTTCGGAGGGACCGCGGGTGGGGCGAACCACTGGTCGCGCGGGACCACCTTGGCGTCCGGGGGGTCGCGCTCGTAGGCGGCGTCATGATCTGTACGCCGTATTCGTTGAAGACGTCCAGAATATTCTGGTGCAGCGCGGTATACAGCCGCGGCATGGCCTGGGCGTCGTCGCAGTACGCGTTCAGCTCGTAGGTGATACAGAAGTCGCCGAGCGCCGTCTGCAGCACGAAGGGGGCGGGCTCCCGCAACAGATCCGGAGTGCGTCCGGCGGCGAGCTTGAGCATGGCCTCCACCTGACGCCAGGGTGTCTCGTAGCCGATGCCGACGGTGGTGTGTAGGATCAGCCCTTGCTGACGGGCGAAGGTGCTCAGGTTGACGACATTGCTCGTGAGCAGGAGCGAGCTCGGGATGACGACCTCCTCGTTCTTGAGCGAACGCACGCGCACCACCAGCAGCTTCACCTCCATGACATCGCCGACCACGTCCCCGATGCAGATGCGGTCACCGACCCTGAAGGCGCGCCGGTAAGTTAACTCACCCCCGGCAAAGCCGGGGGCTTATTGGGTGAGCGCCTCAAAGGCGCCATAATACCGGGAGCCGCCCAAGGCGGCTGGACCTATGTCCGCAGCGTCAGTTGATCGTAGCGCTCCTCCTCTTGCTCTTGGTTCCGGATGTAAGCCCTTCAACTACCTTCGATTCCTTATGGCCCGCCAACTCGTGGAAGATCCGTCCCAGGTGGCGGCGCAGCGCCCCGAAGATCCGCTTTTTCCTGCACTTACAGTCCCACTTCGTGTGGCTCAGACTCTGGTACTCTTTCATCGTGGATCCCCTTCTCTTGGCGGAGATTGGAGATTCACGACGACCGTCGTATAGGTCAAACCTCGGTGAGTCCCCCGGCAAAGCCGGGGGCTTACCTCAGGGAGTCAGGGTATACCCCGCGATCAGGTTGCCGACGATGGACGACGATCCGAGCGAGAACACCACGCCGAGGAAGATCGAAATCCCCTTGAAGGCCGCCGACTCGGAGCCGGGGATGTAGGGGTAGGCGACGACCAAGGCGAAGACGACCACGAGCAGGCGCACGATCCGGTAGGTCGGCCAGGCCCACTCTCGCTCGAAGCTCGCGAACGCGAGGGTGCCCCGGTCGTTGCCGGCGAAGAAGTGCCTGACGAGCTTCAGAGCGTAACGCGTCAGGATGAACAATACGGCCAGGAACGCAAGCTTCGGCAGCACCTCGACGAGGGCGTCGCCCATCGTGCGCAGCGGGTCGAGGACGAGCCCGAGGAGCCACTCCGTCGAACACGCTCATCAGCAGGCGGTCGCCGGCGAGGATGTTGGTGCGATCGCCCACGTCCTCCACCCGCACCGCGTCGGCCGGAACAGACTCGTCGGCCGCCACGGCGGCAATCCGTGCAGCTACAAGCTGCGCGCGTTTCTCGGCCGGCAAGGCCGTGACCCCACGCACCCGGTAGAGCACATGACCGTCCAGCCTGACCGCTGCTCGTGGCTGCTTGACCGACGCCTCGGTCTGGGCGGGAGAGGATTGGGCGGAAGCAGCTTGCGCCAGTGCGGCGGGCAGCCAGAGCGCGCAGCCCGCGAGCAGCATGGCCGCGCACGGTCCACGGGCAGCGCCCGCCCGCCCCCACCAGGTCCGGGGCGCGCGACTCTCCCGATGCTCGCTCTGTGCGGCCGCTGCTGCGCTTAGGGAGCCACTGCCCGCATGTCTTGGGGATGCGTGGACCATTGCGTCACTCCGAACGGTGCCGTTGTCTTCATTGGCCGTTGCTCTGGCTGGGCGCGCCGGACGCCCGCGAGACTGCGCCGCTGGCCGGCGTCGAGGCCGTGACGCGCGACGCCGTTGCCGGCTGACGCCCTCATGGCGCACTGCTCGGCTCCTGGGCAATGGCATCGCCCCGATGCAGGCGCGACCGTGGGGCGGGGAGTCAATTTTTGGGCGACCGGCATCTATACCGATCCCCTCCTAGAACGGCCGAAACTCGGCGAATTCACAGGCTCTGTGACCATCCCCGCTTTGGCGCGAAGCGCTCCCCGTAGCGCCTCTCCAGCTCCCCCAGGCGCGCCCGCAGCCCGTCGACCCCCCGGGTGCGCGCATATTGCAAGGGACCGCCCCGGAAAGGCGCAAACCCGGTCCCCAGGACCACCCCGGCATCTACCAAGTCCGCGTCTGCCACTACACCGTCGGCCAGACACTCCAGTGCCTCGTTGATGAGCGCCAGCAACAAGCGGTCCGTGATCTCGGCCCGGGTCTCCCCGCCGACCTTGCCCTCTGGCGGCCGATCCCTGGGCGATGGGTAGCGGTGGAAGCCCTGCCCCGCCTTACGACCGAGGTGTCCGGCCGCCACCAGCTCCTCCAGCCGGCCGGGTACCGCGAAGCTCATACGCGCACTCAGGATACGCGCCACGGACAGGCACACGTCCAGCCCCACCGTGTCGGCCAGGCCCAACGGACCCATCGGAAAACCGAAGTCGACGGCAGCTCGGTCCACGGCCTCGGCCGACACACCCTCCTCCACCAAGCTGATGGCCTCCAAGAGATAGGGCATCAGGATGCGGTTCACCAGAAAGCCAGGGGTGCTGCGCACCGGCAGCGGCGCACGGTCGATGCGACGGGTCAGGACCAGAGCTAGCTCGGCACTGGCCGCAGCCGTCGCCGGACCGCTCACCACTTCCACCAGTGGCATCCTTGCCACGGGGTTGAAGAAGTGAAGGCCCACCAAGCGCTCCGGACGCGCCAGCGGGACGGCCAACTCCTCCAACGGAATGCTCGAGGTATTGGTGGCAAGCACGGCGTGGCTTTGCATGCGCGGCTCGATCGCCTGGTACAGGCTGCGCTTGGCGGCCACATCCTCGAACACCGCCTCGATCACCACCTCGGCCCGGCGCAAGCCATCGCCCTTCGGATCGGGGACCAGACGATCGGCGGCGGCCTGCACCTCCCGCTCGCTCTTGAGCCGCTTGCCGAACAGACCATAGGCCCGCTGCAGCGCGCGCCCCAAGTTGGCGTTATCCCAGTCCTGAAGCGTGACACGCAGACCCTGCAGGGCGCACCAAGCGGCGATATCGCCACCCATCACGCCGGCCCCCACGACGTGCACGCGCTCCGGGGCGGGCACCTCTTTGGGCGCCAGGGACTTGAGGCGCTCCTGCAGGAGGAAAACGCGAATCAGATTGCGCGCCGTCTCCCCCTGCGCCAGATGCACCACGGAGGCCGCCTCCTCGCGCAACGCAGCGGCCGTGTCGCGGGGTTGACGTACCCACAGATCGATCAGGGCATAGGGCGCCGGGTAATGGTCGAGGCGGGTCGTCTCCCTCAGCTTGCGCCGCGCCCACGCGGCCGTCACTCTCCGCCCCGGCCGGTGCCCTGCGAGCACCCGCCAGCGGGATCCTCTGCGTACCTTCGGCGCGCCGAGCACGAGCGCCCGCGCGGCGTCCTCCAGGTGCCGTCGGGGAGGCGCGTGGTCCACCAACCCGATCCGCCGCGCGCTCCGCGCGTCGATGCCGCGACCGCCGAGCATCATCTGCAGGGCGGGCAGCGCCCCGATCACCCGCGGCAGCCGTACCGTTCCGCCGAAGCCCGGGTGGATCCCCAGCCTGACCTCAGGCAGGCCCAGACGCGTTTTCGGGCTGTCCTCCGCCACCCGGTAACGGCACGCCAGGGCCAGCTCCAGCCCACCCCCCAGACAGAACCCGCGGATCATCGCTACGCTCGGACAGGCCAGAATCCTCGAGGCTCTGGAACACCGCGTGAGCCTGTGCGATGTAGCCCAGGACCTCCTCCTGCGTGCGCAGGTGCGCCAGCTCTCTCACATCGGCTCCAGCAATGAAGCCGTTCTCCTTGCCCGATGCGATCACCACGCCCCGCGGGACCGCCGCCGTCAGCGCCGCCAAGTGCCCGCCCAGCTCGCCGAGCGTCTCCGTGGACAGCACGTTGGCACCCCGACCCGCCATGTCGAAGTGCAGCCACACGATACCGTCTCGGTCACGCGCGACACGCCAATGGCTGGCGCACGCCTGCAGGATGCCCGGTGCTGCGCTCACCGCGTGTCTCGCTCCAGCAGCATCGCTCCCCCTTGGCCGCCACCGATGCACAGGGTGGCTACGCCGCGCCTCCCGCCAAGGCGCGCCATCACCTGCAGCAGGTGGAGCACGATGCGCGCACCGCTCGCCCCGACGGGATGTCCCAGGGCTATAGCACCCCCGTCCACGTTGAGGCGCGAGGGGTCGATCTCCCCCAACGCCTCATCCAGGCCCAGATGCTCGCGACAGAACCGGGCGTCACGCCACGCCGCGAGACAGGCCAGCACCTGCACGGCAAACGCCTCGTTGATCTCCCAGCAATCCACGTCGCCTAACCCGAGCATCCGCCGCCTCAGCAGCGGCGTACTGGCGTATATCGGACCGAGACCCATCTGAGCCGGGTCCAAAGCCGCCCACTGGGTGTCCACGATGCGTCCCAGCACCGCGAGCCGGTGGCGCTCGACGCCGGTCTCGCTCGCCAGCAGCAGCCAGGCTGCGCCGTCGGTGACCTGAGCGCTGTTTCCCGCAGTCACCTGCCCGAATTCCCCGTCGAATACCGGCCGAAGACCGGCCAGCTTGGCCAGATCAGTGTCCCGGCGCACCCCATCGTCGTGGTCGTAAAGGTTCCCCTGGTGGTCCCAGATCGCCTCCAGTTCGCCGAACCAGCCTTGGTCCTGAGCATGCGCCGAACGGCGCTGGCTCTGCAGCGCATAAGCGTCCGCCTCCTCCCGCGAGATGCGGAAACGGTAAGCGAGGTTCTCTGCTGTCTGACCCATGGAGAGGCCCACCACCGGGTCTGTCAGGCCGCGCAACAGTCCGACCACCGGGGCGAGGTCCCTCACCCGCAGGCGCTTGAGGACGCGCAAACGTTCGCCCAGCCGCCGGGAGGCACGCCAATCCGCCAACCGATGTGCGAATGCCCGGCCGAGCAGCAGCGGCGCATGGCTCATGGCCTCCACTCCGCCCGCCAGCACCAGGTCTGCACGGCCCGCGGCGATGTCCCGGGCGGCGCTGTCCAGGGCCTGCAGGCCGGAGCCGCAGTTGCGCTGCACCGTCCACGCCGGCATCCGGTCTCCGCAGCCGAGGCGCAGGGCCACCACGCGTGCGATGTTGGCCTCCTCCGGCGCGGGCATGACGCAACCGACGATGACCTCATCCAGGTCGGCTGGCGCGAACGGCTGGCGCAGCAACAGCCGGCTCCCCGCCGCAACCGCCAAGTCCGCAGCCGCAAAGGGGCCAGGCCGACCGCGCGCCTTCAAGAAGGGCGTGCGGCTGCCGTCGATCACATAGACGGCTCGACCTGCGTCGCCGGCTCCTTGGGGCGCCATTCTGCTAGCCTCGACTGAAAGGGAAAGTCATCCACCTGAATCATCGCGCTGCGAGCGCGGAACGCGGCCGCAAGCGCAGCGGCCTGCTCCGGCTCCAGGATCCCGTGCACCCGCGCCTCTTCGACAGCGTCTTCCGGAAAGCGGCCCGCCAGCTTACCGGCCTTGAGCGCCAACTTGACCGTGTGGCTCATGGATTCGGTAGCGACGGTTCGCATCAGTGCGTCCTCGAGACGACCCAGCGGCTCGTCCAGGTCCCTGGGCACGAAGATGCCCTGCGTCAAGCGTTCCCGGACCTCGGACGGCTCCATGAGGAGGCGCGCCACTTCTTTGCTGACGGCGTCCGAGGGCGGCGCGAACCGCCGCCCCCCGGGGAACACCAGAGCACGCAGGCAGAATGCTGCCCAGCGGTGAGGGAAGTTGCGCAGCACGGCGTCCAGGCCCTCCTGGGCCTGGTACAGGGACTGCTCGCAGGCCCAGCGAAGCAGCGGCAGATCGGCGTCGGGCGCGCCCTCGTCTCGGAAACGTTTGAGGGCGGCAGATGCGAGGTACAGTTGGCCGAAGACGTCCGCGAAGCGCCCGGAGATCATCTCCCTGCGTTTGAGGGTAGCGCCCAGCCGCCAGATGGCCACGTCGGAAACCAGCGTGAATGCTGCGCTCAGACGGTTCACTGCCCGGAAGTACCGGCCCGCCCGACCCGCGTCCGCAGGAATGTGGCTGAGACGCCCTGCACTAACGGCTAACATGAACGCCCGCGCCGCCGTCCGCAGGGTAAAGCTCAGATGACCTAGCGCGGCGGCACTCAGCTCCCTGAGCGCGTGCCTGGCATCCGAGTCGCCAGCCGCCCGCAGCTCTGCCAAGAGATAAGGATGGCAGCGCAGGGCCCCCTGTCCGAAGACGATCATGCTGCGGGTCAAGATATTCGCTCCCTCGACGGTGATGCCGATGGGCAGCGCCTCGTAGACACGGCCCAGCAGGTTGCGAGGTCCCAGGCAGATGCCGGCTCCGCCGTGCACGTCCATGGCGTCGTTGACCACCCGACGCATCAGCTCGGTGCAGTGGTACTTGACCAGCGCCGAGAGGATCGCTGGGCGCTCCCCCTCATGCAGGGCGGTCAGGGTCAACCGCCGCGCACTGTCCGTCAGGTAGGTGTATCCGCCGATGCGCGCCAGGGCCTCCTGCACACCCTCGAAGCGCCCGATGGGGGAGCCGAACTGCTCGCGCACCCGCGCATAGGCCCCGGTCACGCGGCTGGCGAGCATGACGGCACCGGCACTCAATGCAGGGAGCGAAATGCCGCGGCCGGCGGCCAGAGACTCCATCAGCATGCGCCAGCCCTGCCCGGCTCGCTCCGCGCCGCCGATAATCCACCCCACCGGAGCGAATACGTCGCGGCCCGTGATGGGACCGTTCTGGAACGCAGAATCGAGAGGCAAATGGCGGCGTCCCGCAACGACACCCGGCGTGTGCGTGGGGATCAGCGCCACGGTTATCCCGAGATCCTCCGCGCCTCCGAGCAGCCGCTCGGGGTCGAACAGGCGGAATGCCACGGCGGCCACCGTGGCCACCGGACCCAGGGTGATGTAGCGCTTCTGCCACGTGAGGCGCATGCCGAGGACCTCTTGCCCATGCAACGTTCCCCGACACACGACACCATGGTCCGCAACCGCGCTGGCGTCGCTGCCCGCATCGGGTCCGGTCAAGGCGAAACACGGGATCTCCTCCCCGCGCGCGAGTCTTGGAAGATAGTGCTGGCGCTGGGCGGCTGTGCCGTAGCGCAGGAGCAGCTCGGCCGGACCCAGCGAGTTCGGGACCATCACGGTCACGGCCGCCGTCAAGCTGCGGCTCGCGACCTTCAACACGACCGCCGAATGGGCCGCCGGGGAGAATTCGAGGCCGCCATATCGGCGGGGTATGATGAGCCCGAAGAACCCGTTCGTCTTGAGGAACTGCCACACCTGGGACGGCAAATCCAGGTCCTCGTGAGTGATGCGCCAGTCGTCCAGTATCCCGCACAGCTCCTGGACAGGGCCGTCCAGGAACGCCTGTTCCTCGGCGGACAGACGGGGGGCAGGCGTGGACGCTAGCCACCGCCAGTCCGGACGCCCCACAAACAGGCTGCGTTCCCACCATACGGTTCCCGCAGATAGGGCCTCCTGCTCCGTGGACGAGAGGGTCGGCACGGCTGCGCGGACCCTGCGCAGCAGACTCATACGCAGGCCCTCCCCGGCGTAGAGGCCGCGGCTGGGCCAGCCGTTCACGTGATCTCCTCGCGGCTGTCCGCCGGCACCTCGTCCGTCGCGACCGCGGCGCTCTCGAACTCAGGCTCGGCCGCCGTGGACCCAGCATCCGACCGCACCACGTAGCAGTCGCCGGGTCCGTTGCACACCAAGCCCTCGGCGTTCCAGGGTAGCTGCCGGTAAAGCGGCAGGTCCTCGATGCCGAGGAACGGATACTTGATGATGTCGAAGTAGGGTGAGCTGTCGAAGTCCTTCGGCGTGAAAAGGCGCGGGTTCCGCTTGTACAGCCGGACGCTGCCGTCGGCACTGCGCTCTATGAACGGCAGTATCGGGAAGTGTACGGCGTTGAAGGCTTCCGCCAGCATCGAACAACATACGGTCCGGGTCGGCTCACCCAAATCGTACTCGAACAGACTGGAGCGCCAGCGGCGCGGCAGGATGCCATAGGGGAACAGGAACCGTGCCAAGTCCAGCAGGTGGCGCAGGTCGTACGCGTTCCCGAGGCGCCGCGCGGCGAAGCCAATCACGTGCTGGGCGTCCGGGCGTGACAAGCCCTTGGGCCGGCATATGCGCAAGTGGCGCTCACGGTACTTGGACAGGGGGCTGACGATGGTCCCCTCCCCGAGCAATGCCTCGATCACCAACTGCTGGTTCGGATCGCCACGGTAAAAACCCCCGACACGCGCCCGAACCGCAGGCTCATCGATATCGTGCAGGCGACCCAGGTACAGGGCGGAATGAGTCCACGGGCTCTGGGTGATGAGTTTGATGACCTCGCTCACCCGGCTGGAGCCTTCGACCAGCAGCACGTCCGCGGGACGCACCTCGTAGCAGAGGCGATCGAAGTCGTATAGCGAGGCGTTACCGGATCGCGGCTCGCGGTCCTTCACCAGCCAGTCGATAACTCCCCGTTGGAGTCTTTGGGTGAGAGTGGGACGCATCTGAGGTCGCCGCGGCGCGAGCCCGCACGCGCCATAAAGAATGCGAATAACGCTATGTGGTTGATTAGACTCCGGAGCTTTGGACGAAGTTGCACGGGCGTGCGCTGGGGGCAAGAGCAGACGCCCTCCCGCCTTGCTTCCCATCAGCGCCCCTACGGCACCTTGGAGTACGTCAGCGGGGACGCACGCCAGGGCACCCAATGGCGCAGTTCCTCCCCTGCCCGACAGCTAGACGAATGGGTGTCGGGCCAGCGCGATGCCCGCGCTCGAGCTCATCCGAGATGCCCTTGACAGTGCCTGCTACCCCCGGATACCCTGGCCACGCCTCAGGTGCTCCGCTTCGGCGGAGTGAAACGGGAAGCCGGTGCGCCCTTTCGGGCCAAGCCGGCGCTGCCCCCGCAACGGTAGGCGAGTCAAGGCGGGTCATGCGGCCACCGTGCTACGGCACGGGAAGGCGGCCTGTCCGGTGTCGAGCCACTCGCGAGCCCGGAGACCGGCCTGGAGCATGTCCAGGCGTGTCGCGGAGGGCGGCAACCGGTGAGGCTCCAGCGCCGCGCTCGAAAAGCGCGCCTCTCCGTCTGCACCGCGTCCTCCGCACACAGCCCCCGCACGGGTGTGTGCAGTGGAGGACCGGCATGAGACGCCTGCCCGCGGCCGTTCTGGCCGCATCCCTGTCTGCACCGTTGGCCCATGCCAAGGAGTACCAGCTCGAGCCCGTCGTCGTTACCGCAACGCGTCTTCCGGAACCAGCGGACGAGTCCCTGGCTTCGGTGCTGGTGATCCCCGAAGAGGAGATCCAGCGCACTCAGGCCACGGACGTGGTGGACTTGCTGCGTTTCCACGCCGGCTTGGAGGTCGGCCGCAACGGCGGACCCGGCCAGGCGACCGCGGTGTTCCTGCGGGGCGCCAACAGCAACCAGACGCTGGTGCTGGTGGACGGGGTGCGCATCAACCCGGGAACCATCGGCACCCCGGCGCTCCAGAACATCCTCCCCAACCTGGTGCAGCGCGTCGAAGTCGTGAAAGGGCCCTACTCGACTCTGTATGGCTCGGACGCCATCGGCGGCGTCATCCAGATCATCACGCACCCCGATGAGCAAGGCACCACGGTGGGCGCGAGCGCTGAAGCCGGCTCCTTCGACACCCGCGATATCTCGGCCGCGGTCAACCGCCGGGACGGCGATACCCGGGCGGGCCTCGGTGTCGGTTATCTGGACAGCAACGGGTTTCCGACACGGGTCGGGTCGCACGTCGACCGCGGCTTCGACAACCTGAACCTCAACGTCTATGCGGGCAAGCGACTGGGCCCCGTGGACGTGGAGCTGAGCCACTGGCGGGCGCAGGGGACGGTCCAATATCTGGATTTCCTCCTGAGCCCCCTGGACCAGGACTTCCTCAACGCCGCCACGGCCCTGACGTTCCACGCCCAACCGAGCCACGACTGGAGCAGCACTTTGCGCCTGAGCGGAATGCAGGACGATATCACGCAGAACCAGAGCAGCGACTTCGCCCGCACCGCGCAGTACACCCTCGACTGGCAGAACGACTTGGCCTTCGGCGAGCACCACGCGGTGACCGCCGGGCTCTACGGCTCACACGAGGACACCGCCTCGCGCATCTTCGGCGCGCGCGTCGACGCAAACACTGACCAGTCCGCAGCCTTCGCCCAGGACGATATCCGCTACGGGGCGCACCGGCTGATCGCCGCCGCCCGCTACACCCACCAGGAGGGTTTCGCGAGCCCCTTCACCTGGAACCTGAGCTACGGCTACCAGGTCGGTCCGGACAGCCTGCTGTCGGCCGCGGCCGGAACCGCGTTCCGCGCGCCGGACAGCACCGACCTGTATGGCTTCGGCGGCAACCCGAACCTCCAAGCGGAGACCTCACTCAGCATCGAGGCGGGCATCCGCCACCGCATTGGGGCCGGGCAGTCGGCTTCCGTCAGGCTGTTCGACAACGACATCCGCAACCTCATCGTGTTCACGGCGAGCAGTGCATTCCCGGACGGCCGGCTGGAGAACATCGGACACGCCCGCATCCAAGGCGTGGAACTGGCCTACCAGTGGACTTCCGGGTCTTGGCAGGCCCAGCTCGCTGGGGTCCTCCAGAACCCGGAGGACCAGGGCACCGGCGAGATGCTTCCGCGGCGCGCCCGCCAGAATTTCACCGCCGCCCTGGTCTACCAACGCCCGCGCTACCAGGCCGGGGTCGACTTTCTGGCGACGGGACCGCGCAAGGATTCCAACTTCAGCGACGTCGAGGACGGCGGCTATGGGCTCGTCAGTCTCACGCTGCAGGTCCGCCTGGCGGCGCGTTGGCAACTGCAGGCCAGGCTGGAAAACGTGCTCGACAAGGATTACGCTCTGGCCGCGGGCTACAACCAATCCGGTCGCGCGTTCTACGCGGGGGTGCGCTATGACTTGTGACGGTCAGGGCTGCGCGCTCGCGGGCGCCGGCCGCGGTTCGTCCGCATGCGACCCGCCGTCTCCGTCGGGCGCGCCCCATGGATACCCCCCGACACTCGACCGATGAGCTACCGCTTGACTCAGATCTATACGCGGACCGGGGACGACGGAGCCACCGGTCTGGCGGGTGGGGAGCGCATTCCGAAGGACTCCTCGCGCATCGAGGCGATCGGCGCCGTAGACGAACTCAACAGCGCGATCGGGCTGCTGCTGACCGAAGACCTACCCGAGGGTCTCAGGTCCGACTTGGAGGAGGTTCAACACCGGCTGTTCGACTTGGGCGGAGAACTCAGCCTTCCGGGCGAGGCACTGCTCCGGGAAGCGGAGGTCGGCTATCTCGAAAAGCGGATGGATACGATGAACGGCGCGCTCGGGCCGCTCACCGATTTCATCCTCCCCGGAGGGAGCCGACCCGCGGCGCTGTGCCACCTGGCACGCGCTGTCTGCCGACGGGCCGAGCGGCGCCTGGTCACGCTGGGAAGGCAGGAAACCGTTTCGGAGACGGTCCGCATGTATCTGAACCGCCTGTCCGACTTCCTCTTCGTCGCAGCGCGCGCCATCAATCGTCACGCGGGCGCCCGGGAGGTGCTGTGGCAGCCCGCGCGCAGAGAGGAAAGGAGCTAGATCTGCGCTGAGGTCGAAGTGTGGCGCCGCGTCGGATGTCCGCCAAGCCGTGCGGGACGTCGGCGGCAAGGGTCCTCTCAGGCCCCGGCGCAGCGAATCCCCAAGCCCTGCTCGGCCAAGGCCACGGCCCGAAAGATGGCGCGGCCCTTGCTCATGGTCTCTTCCCACTCACGCCGCGGCACCGAATCGTACACGATGCCCGCGCCCGCCTGGATGTGCAGCGCTCCGTCCTTGATGACGGCCGTGCGGATGGCAATCGCCGTGTCCATGTTGCCGTTCCAGCCGAGGTAGCCGACCGCGCCGGCGTAGATGCCGCGCTTCACCGGCTCCAGCTCCTCGATGATCTCCATCGCCCGGATCTTGGGCGCCCCGCTCACCGTCCCCGCGGGGAAAGTAGCGCGCAACACATCCACGGCGGTAAGCCCCGGTTTGAGACGGCCATTGACGTTGGAGACGATGTGCATCACGTGCGAGTAACGCTCGATCACCATCTGCTCGGTCACGTGCACCGTGCCGGTCTGGGCGACGCGCCCCACGTCGTTGCGCCCCAAATCGATGAGCATCAGGTGCTCGGCCCGCTCCTTGGGATCGGCGAGAAGCTCCCGCTCGAGGGCCAGATCCTCGTCCTCGCTGGCGCCTCGCGGACGCGTGCCGGCGATCGGGCGCACCGTGACCAAGCCGTCCTCGAGGTGGACCAGTATCTCGGGCGAAGAGCCGACGATGTGGAAGTCCCCGAGGTTGAGGTAAATCATGTAGGGTGACGGGTTCAGCGTACGCAGGGCGCGGTACAGATCGATGGGAGCCGCGCGAAACGGGATGGATAGGCGCTGCGACAGCACCACCTGCATGATGTCGCCGTCCACGATGTACTCGCGGGAGCGCGCCACCGCCGCCTCGAACCCCTGCTGCGTGAAGCCGGAGACGAAGTCGCTCTCGCGCACGGGGGCGGCCGCGGCTAGCCCGGTGTGGACAGGTGTCGGCTGGCAGAGACGGCTGACCAGCTCGTCCAGCCGGGCCTGGACCCGATCCCAGGCATGCGGGACCTCCGGGTTCACGTGGATCACGATGTACAGCTTGCCGCTGAGGTTGTCGAACACGACCACCTCATCGGACACCATGAGCAGGATATCCGGCGTGTCGAGGGGGTCCGGTTGGGTGGGACCGCCCAGGCGCGGCTCGATGTACCGGACCGTGTCGTAGCCGAAATAGCCCACCAGCCCGCCGGTAAAGCGCGGCAGACCTCGGATCTCCGGCGGCATCCGGTAACGGGCCTGGAATCCCACGATCCAGCCCAAGGGATCGCGAACCGTCACCCCCTCGACCTCCTCGCCATCGCGGCAGACGCGGATGTCATAGCCGCACACGGTCAGGTGAGTGCGGCTCGGCAAGCCGATGATCGAATAACGGCCCCACTTCTCGCCCCCCTGCACGGATTCGAACAAGTAGGTGTAAGGCTGGTCCGCGAGCTTCAGATAGGCGCTGAGGGGCGTATCGAGGTCGGCCAGCACCTCGCGCATCACCGGGATGCGGTTGTAGCCTTGGGAAGCCAGCGCACGGAATTGTTCAGGGGTCACGGCAACTCCGGCGTCTGCCTGGTGCCGCCCCGCGCATGTCGGCCAGCGGCGTCACGCCGCCCGCGCCTTCAGGAGGTCCCTAAGCTCCAGCAGCGAGTCGACGACCGCATCGGGGCGCGCCTCGCGGATGTCGCGGCCGTGATTATAGCCGTAGGTGACGCAAACCACCGGGAAGCTCGCCGCCCGGGCCGCTTCCACGTCGTTCACCGAATCCCCCACGAACAGGGCCGCCTCCGGTGGGACCCCGAGGCTAGCCGCAGCGTGCAGCAAGGGAGCCGGATGGGGCTTCTTCTGGGGCACGGTGTCTCCGGACACCACGACCCGGAAGTAGTGACGGATCCCCAGCGCATCGAGCAGAGGCTCCGTGAACTGCGCCGCCTTGTTGGTCACGCAGGCGAGCCGGAAACCACTCCCGCGGAGCCATCCCAGGATCTCCCCGCACCCCCGGGTAAAGCCGGCTGAGCCGGCAAGTGTTCTCTCGATAGCACGCCATGAACAGGGGGAGGGCGCGCTCGTACAGCTCCCGCGGCGGCTCGCCTTCCAGCCGCCCCAGCAGAGCGCGCTGCACCAGCCGCTCGACCCCGTTGCCCACCCACTGCCGCACGCGCTCCACCGGGCGTTCCGGCAGGCCGAGCTGAATCAGGGCGACGTTGACGCAGTGGGCCAGGTCCGGCACGCTGTCCACCATCGTCCCATCGACGTCGAGGAGCACCATGGCCGGCGTGAATAGCGGCCGAGGCTCCCCCGGGCCGCCCCCGACGCCCGCCTGCCGTGCTGACACGCGGCGAGCCCCGACCGCTAACGGCGGACCTGAGCGAGCTCTGCGCGCATCGCTCCGATGGTCGCCTGATAGTCGGAAGTGGAGAAGATGGCGGAGCCGGCCACGAAGGTGTCGGCCCCCGCCTCGGCGATCTCCCGGATATTGTCCACCTTGACGCCGCCGTCGATCTCCAGACGGATCGGCAGCCCGCTCTCGTCGATCATGCGGCGCGCTTCGCGCAGCTTGGTCAAGGCGGAACGGATGAACTTCTGTCCGCCGAACCCGGGATTGACGGACATGAGCAGCACCATGTCCACCTTGTCCATGACATACCGCAAGTGATCCAATGGAGTGGCCGGATTGAGCACCAGCCCCGATTTGCAGCCACTCTCCCGCACCAACTGGAGGGAGCGATCGATATGCTCGGTGGCCTCCGGGTGGAACGTGATATAGCTCGCCCCGGCCTCGGCAAAATCGGGAATGATCCGGTCCACCGGCTTGACCATCAGGTGCACGTCGATCGGCGCGGTGACGCCGTACTTGCGGAGTGCCTGGCATACTACCGGCCCAATCGTAAGGTTGGGGACGTAGTGATTGTCCATGACGTCAAAGTGGATGATGTCCGCCCGTGCCGCGAGGACCTCGTCCACTTCCGCTCCCAGGCGCGCGAAGTCCGCCGACAGGATCGATGGCGCAATCCAGTAGTCCTGCATGGGTCCTCCTGTGTTTGCCGGGCACGCCTGCCAACCGGTCTGCTCGGCGGCGCAAGAGTCGTCACTTTACCCGATCGGCCCCGAAAATTCAGCCCGGCCGCAGGCTTTAGAGAGCCCTCACGGGATGTAACGATTGGCCTCTGGTGGCAGAATCCCCTCGTCCCGAAGTGTCTTTGCCGGGGCGCGCGCGTCGGCAGAGTCGATAGAAAAGCCTGTTTCTGTTCGTAACTTGCCACACCAGCAGGCGCACTGCGGTAGAATGTGGCGTGCGAGGAACCATGACGGTGGGAGGCGCCGGAGCGCTGAGCCCGCGGTGACGCGGCGGGTGCGCCCCGCTTCTCGATGTTAGACCGTTGCGGAACCGTGCCGGGCAGCGAAACAGGCAGGGGCGTGCCCCGTGAGGACATGAGGGCTGCCGCCCGTCCTGGTTTCATGGCTCCTAATCGTTCGTGGTGAAGCTTATGAGCAGAGAGTCTCAACCAGGGTTCCCTTCGCGCTACGGTCTCTACGATCCGGCTTACGAGAAGGATAGTTGCGGCGTCGGATTCGTGGCCCACATCAAGGGAAGCCGCAGCCACCAGATCGTGTTGGATGCCGATCAGGTCCTGCGCAACATGAATCACCGCGGAGCCTGTGGTTGCGAGCCGAATACCGGCGACGGCGCAGGAATCCTGACGGCCCTCCCCCACCAGTTCCTGGCCAAGGCGGCGCGGAACGACTTGCGAGCCGATCTGCCGGCGCCGGGGCAGTTCGCCGCGGGTCTGGTCTTCCTGCCCAAGGATTCCGAGGAACGCGCTCACTGCAAGCACGTGGTCGCCGAGTTCGTCGCACAGCAGGGGCAGCGGCTAGTCGGCTGGCGCAAGGTGCCTACTCAGGCCGACGTGGCGGATATCGGGCCGACGGCCCGTGCCGCCGAGCCGTTCATCGAACAGCTATTCGTGGCAGCGAGCGCGGGCCCCGACGGCCAGCCGCTCAGCGGCGATGCGTTCGAGCGCCGGCTCTATCTGATTCGCAAGCAGGCCAGCCACCGACTGCGCGGCGACGGGCGGCTGAACCAGGCCAAGGCGTTCTACGTCTGCAGCCTGTCGACCAAGGTGCTCATCTACAAGGGCATGCTGACGCCCGATCAGCTACTGCCCTACTTTCCGGACCTGGCGGACCCCGACTACACGACGCACCTGGCGATGGTCCACTCGCGCTTCTCGACCAACACTTTCCCCAGTTGGGACCGGGCGCAGCCGAACCGCTTCATGAGCCACAACGGCGAGATCAACACGCTGCGGGGCAACGTCAACTGGATGCGGGCCCGCGAGGGTGTCGCGCATAGCGACGCGTTCGGCGGCGAGCTATCCAAGCTGTTCCCCGTCGCCGAGCCCGACTGCTCCGACTCCGGCACGTTCGACAACGTGCTGGAGTTCCTGCTGATGACCGGGCGCACGCTCCAGGAAGCCGTGATGATGATGATTCCCGAGGCGTGGCAGAAACACGAGAGCATGCCCGAGAACAAGCGCGCGTTCTACGAGTATCACTCCTGCCTGATGGAGCCATGGGACGGCCCCGCCTCCATCGCCTTCACCGACGGCCAATACATCGGCGCGGTCTTGGACCGCAACGGGCTGCGCCCGAGCCGTTACTACCTGACCCATGACGACCGGGTGATCATGGCGAGCGAGGTCGGTGTGCTGCCGCTCGACCCCAGACTCATCAAGGAGAAGGGACGGCTCCAGCCGGGCCGTATGTTCCTGGTCGACTTCGCGCAGGGCCGGCTCATCCCGGACCAGGAGCTGAAGGCCGAGTTCTCGGATCGCCGGCCGTACGGCGAATGGCTGAACGCAGGCCGTATCAGGCTGCAGGACTTGCGCCCTCAGAAAGAGCCGCACGGTTTCCATCCGGAGACGCTACTGGCGCGCATGCAGGCATTCGGCTACACGACGGAGACCATGCAGTTCATGCTGCTGCCCCTGGCTCAGGAAAAACGGGATCCGGTCGGCTCGATGGGCAACGACTCGGCGCTGGCCTGCCTGAGCGACAAACCCCGCATGCTGTGCGACTACTTCAAGCAATTGTTCGCTCAGGTCACCAACCCGGCCATCGACTCCATCCGGGAAGAGATCATCATGTCGCTGGAGTGCTACATCGGCCCCGAGCGCAACCTGCTGGAGACGACGCCCGAACACTGCCAGCGACTGTTGGTCCCGCATCCGATCCTCACCAACGAAGACCTGGCGGCGATCAAGCACGTCGATTTGCCGGGCTGGCGTACCAAGACCATCGACATCACGTTCCCGCGCGCTGCCGGCGCTGAGGGGCTAACCGAAGCCCTGGAGCGGATTTGCCGAGAGGCCGAGCAAGCGATAGCGGAAGGCTACAGCATCGTCATCCTGTCCGACCGCGGAATCTCCGCACAGCGCGTCCCGCTGAGCAGTCTGCTCGCCTGCGGTGCCGTGCACCACCACTTGGTGCACCAAGCGAAGCGCACGCGGCTGGGCTTAGTGCTCGAGACGGGGGAAGCCCGCGAAGTCCACCATCACTGTCTCCTGATCGGCTACGGCGCCGACGCCGTCAACCCCTACCTGGCCTTCGAGGCCCTGTGGCAGGCGCGCCGCGACGACCTACTCGACTCCCAGGTGTTCCCGAACGACTCGAAGGTCGTCTGGGCCTACCGAGACGGCGTAGCCAAGGGACTGCTCAAGGTGATGGCCAAGATGGGCATCTCCACGCTGCAGTCGTACAAGGGCGCCCAGATCTTCGAGGCCGTCGGCCTGCGCGACGAGGTCATCGAGCGCTGCTTCGTGGGTACGCCCAGCCGCGTGCAGGGAGTCGACTTCAAGGTGCTGGCAGAAGAGACGTTGCGGCGGCACGCGTTGGGCTTCCCTGATCACCCGGAGGACAGCATGCCGGCGCTGCCCAACCCCGGCGAATTCCACTGGCGCGCCGACGGCGAGCGCCACGCCTGGGACCCGCAGGCCATCGCCGACATCCAGGTCGCGGCGCGCAACAACGACGCCGAAGCCTACTGGCGTTTCGCACGACACGCCAACGACGATGCCCGGACCCGCTATACGCTGCGCGGGCTGCTGAAGTTCAAGTCCGGCGCCGCTGGCGCCCCGCTGCCGCTGGAGGCCATCGAGCCGGCCAGCGCGATCGTGAAACGCTTCTGCACCGGCGCGATGAGCTTTGGATCGATCTCGGCCGAGGCCCACGAGACGCTCGCCATCGCCATGAACCGCATTGGCGGCAAGAGCAACACCGGCGAGGGCGGCGAGGACCCGGAACGTTTCATCCGACTGCCCAGCGGCGACTCCAGACGGTCCGCGATCAAGCAGGTGGCTTCGGGGCGGTTCGGCGTCACCATCTGGTACCTGACCAACGCCGACGAGTTGCAGATCAAGATCGCGCAGGGCGCCAAGCCCGGAGAGGGCGGCGAGCTGCCGGGACGCAAGGTGGACGAGACCATCGCCCGCATCCGCTACGCGACGCCGGGCGTGGGCCTGATCAGCCCGCCCCCTCACCACGACATCTACTCCATCGAAGACCTGGCCCAGCTCATCCATGACCTGAAAAACGCCAACCCGTCCGCGCGGGTCAGCGTCAAGCTGGTCTCGGAGGTGGGCGTCGGTACCATCGCCGCGGGCGTGGCCAAGGCGCACGCCGACCACATTCTGATTTCGGGCGACGCGGGCGGAACCGGGGCCTCGCCGCTGACCAGCATCAAGCACGCCGGACTCCCCTGGGAGCTGGGAATCGCGGAAACGCACCAGACGCTGGTCCTGAACGACCTGCGCTCGCGCGTCGTGCTGCAGACCGACGGCGGATTGAAGACCGGACGCGATGTGGTGATGGCGGCGCTGCTCGGCGCCGAGGAGTTCGGGTTCTCCACCGCGCCCCTCATCACGCTCGGCTGCATTATGATGCGCAAGTGCCACCTCAACACCTGCCCGGTGGGGATCGCCACGCAGGACCCGGTGCTGCGCAGCAAGTTCATGGGTAAGCCCGAGCACGTGATCAACTACCTGTTCATGGTGGCCGAGGACGCCCGGAGGATCATGGCGGACCTGGGTTTCCGCACTTTCGACGACATGATCGGGCGGGTGGATTGCCTCGACGTCCAGCACGCCGTCGACCACTGGAAGGCGGACGGGCTCGACCTCTCGGCCAGCCTAGCACCGGCGTGCAAGCCTCATCCTGGCGTCCAGGTGCGTTGCCTGATCAAGCAGGACCACGGACTCGATCGTGCCCTCGACCAACGGCTGCTCGCGGCAGCGGCTCCGGCCCTGGAGAGGGGCGAGCGCGTGGAGCTCGAGTTTCCGATCGTGAACACCCACCGCACGGTCGGCACTATCTTGAGCCACAACCTGGTGAAACGATGGGGCGAGAAGGGCTTGCCCGACGACTCCATTCACATCCGGCTGCGCGGATCGGCCGGCCAGAGCTTCGGGGCGTTCCTCGCGGGCGGGATCACGCTCGAGCTGGAAGGCGACGCCAACGACTATGTCGGCAAGGGGCTGTCAGGAGGCCGGTTGGTCATCTACCCGCCGCGCGAGAGCACCTTCGTGCCCGAGCAGAACATCCTCGTCGGCAACGTCGTCCTTTACGGCGCCACCGGCGGGCGCGCCTTCTTCCGCGGCCGCGCGGCGGAGCGGTTCTGCGTGCGCAACAGCGGTGCCTGGGCAGTGATCGAAGGCGTCGGCGACCACGCTTGCGAGTACATGACCGGCGGCCGCGCCGTCATCCTCGGACCCACCGGGCGCAACTTCGCGGCCGGCATGTCGGGCGGGGTGGCCTACGTCTGGGACGTGGACGGAGAATTCGAGAGCCGCTGCAACGTCGGAATGGTCGAGCTGGAACCCTTGCAGGAGAATGGAGACATGGCCGAGCTGCTGGAGATGATCGAGCAGCACCACGAACACACCGGCTCGACCGTGGCCCAGTGGATGCTCGACCGGTGGCCGCAGATCCTCTCGCAGTTCGTGAAGGTCATGCCCATCGACTACAAGCGGGTGCTGGCCGAGCGGACACGACACGATGAGGAGGCCGAGACCAGGCTCCACAGAGAGGCCGAGGTCCACACCCAGCCCAAGAGGGTGGCGGCCGGCTGAGCAATCCCCCGCGGGCCCCGCCTTGCCACCGTCGGCGGAGCTTCTTGACTGGCCGGACGCGACCTCGCACACACCGTCCTGTTTGCAACGGAACCACTGACCATGGGAAAGCCGACCGGCTTCAAGGAATTCCCGCGTAAGGCCGTGCCCTATCGAGCACCCTTGGACCGCGTCCAGGACTTCCGGGAGATCTATACCGAGGCGGACGAGGATCACCTGCGAACCCAGGGAGCGCGGTGCATGGATTGCGGCGTACCTTTCTGCCAGTCCGACACCGGCTGTCCCGTCGACAACCTGATCCCGGAGTGGAACGACTTGGTCTTCCGGGGACGGTGGCGGGAGGCGCTGGACCGGCTGCACAAGACCAACAACTTCCCCGAGTTCACGGGCCGCACCTGCCCGGCGCCCTGCGAAGGCGCCTGCGTCCTCGGGATCATCGATCCGGCCGTCACCATCAAGAACATCGAAAACGCCATCGTCGACCGCGGCTTTGCGGAGGGCTGGATCAGGCCGCAGCCGCCGCGTCAGCGCACCGGCAAGCGGGTCGCGATCGTGGGCTCGGGTCCGGCCGGGCTGGCTGCCGCCGCCCAGCTCAACAAGGTCGGCCACCAGGTCACCGTCTATGAGCGCGCGGACCGGGTCGGCGGGCTGCTGATGTACGGCATCCCCAACATGAAGCTGGACAAGGGAGTGGTCGGGCGCCGGCTCGAAATCCTGGAGGCCGAGGGAGTCAGATTCGTCACCGAAGCGGACGTGGGCCGAACCATCGACCCCGGGCAGTTGCTGGAGGAGAACGACGCCCTGCTGCTCGCGACCGGGGCCACGCGAGCCCGCGACCTGCTCGTCCCAGGGCGCGACCTCCAGGGTGTCCACGTGGCCATGGAGTTCCTGACCGCCAATACCCGCAGCTTGCTGAATAGCGAGCTGCGCGACGGCACGTTCATCAGTGCGAAAGACGAGGATGTCATCGTCATCGGTGGCGGGGACACCGGCACCGACTGCATCGGCACTTCGCTGCGCCACGGCTGTGCCAGCCTGGTGAACTTCGAGCTGCTGCCCGAGCCGCCCGCAAGCCGCGCCCCCGACAATCCGTGGCCGCAATGGCCGAAGATCTTCCGCGTGGACTACGGCCACGAGGAGGCGCGCGCGAAATTCCAGAAGGACCCGCGCGAGTACTGCGTGCTCACCAAGGAGTTCATCGGCGACTCGAACGGCCGGGTCATCGGCGTGCGCAGCATCCAGGTCGACTGGACCCAAGAGAACGGGCGCTGGAAGCTGAGCGAGGTCCCGGGCAGCGAGCGCACGTGGGAAGCGAGCCTGGTGCTGCTCGCCATGGGGTTCGTCGGCGCCGAGCATTACGTGTCGGAGCCCCTGGGCATCGAAGTGGACCGCGATCCCCACAAGACCCCGACCACTTACCGGGCGCAGTACGGCAGGTTCGCGACCAGCGTCCCTGGCGTGTTCGCAGCCGGCGACTGCCGCCGCGGTCAGTCCCTGGTGGTGTGGGCGATCGCCGAAGGACGCGGTGCCGCCCGCGCCATCGACATCTACCTGCAGGGCCGCAGCACCCTGCCTGCCCCCGGAATCACCCAGGGGTCGGCTCTCGCGGAGGCCGTATTATAAAGTCCGATGGGCGGCGCCCGAAGACCGGCATGTCGGCAGGCGTAGCCCGAAGGGAGGCTGAACAGGCGGGCGGGCGTACGCGAGAGGTTCCGCCGCTCGCCCATTTCCGGCCCACCCGGTGCCCGCGCCTTCCGCGCCGTCGGCACGACGGGTGGCTGCTCGATTAGGATAGGGCTGGTCGGGAGGACACCTCCCGCGAGTCCAAGCCATATGGATCTGGCCGCGACCCTCATGGGGCTGCTGCGGGAAACGCTGTTAGAAACGCTCTGCCGTGGGTCTCCCCGGGAAACCCTCTACTGACGAGGCGTCCACATTCAGACGCTAACCGCTGGCGGGACGGTTTTCCCCGGCACGGTGCGGCGGGCCGAGGCGCAGGAGCTTCTTTAGCTGAGCGACCATGCTCTCCTTCGGGACCTCGAAACCCGACCCTTGCATGGTGTGCAGAATGCTGCCGACGGCGGATTCTAGGGGGACGCGGTCGGTATTCAGTATGAGGTCATAGGCTTCGGGCTCGTTCAGGTCCCGTCCGCAAAGCTGTTTGCAGAAGGCCGCATGGTCCTCGCGGGCCTGCAGGACCTGCTGGCGGGCCTCGTCCACGGGAATCCGCTCGCGCTCGGCAAGGCGCCCCGCGCACACGTCTGGAGACCCGACGATACGCACTCGAAATGCCTTATGATTGGCCAGAATGAAAGGCGCCGCATTCCGCCCCACAATCACTCCGCTCTTGCGGCCGATGTTGAGGACGACATTGATGAGCTGGCGGCGATATTCATCGAGCGCACTCTGGCCGAAGATGATCTGGCGCATGACTTCGTCTCGGGTATGGCTCACCTGCTTGTCCAGACGTTCCATGAGAATCCGGTCTTGCGGCACCGCTTCGATGATCGCATCCAGGATTTCCTTATCGTAGTATTCCACGCCAAGGCGCGCGGCAAGGCGGCGCCCGACCTCCCGGCCACCGCTTCCCCGATCATGGGCCAAGGTCACCACGTTCCCCCTTGGGATGTAACGGCTTCTCTCCCAGCGCTCGGCGGTGAGCTCCGCTTCCACCAGGGCGTTTATCATTCGACCAGCGTCTATAGTCACAATCGCTCACTCCTCTCTCTAAGGTTGTGCTCGCGCGGCTAATATCTGATTGGCAGCGCCGGTCCTGAGCCTGTCTCGACGATTTATCGTCGCGAGGGTCCCGGCCGGCGGTGGTCAGGCAAGCTGTCGAGCCCGGCGGGAATGCTCCCGGGCGGCATGACGCGAGCCTGGGCGAAGCCGTCCCGGCCGAAAGGTCGGATGCGCGCTGCAAGCTTCGCGGTAACCGGCCCGCCCCGTTCCGAGCCTGATCGCGCCGCTGGGGCTACTCGCGCGGACCCCAGTCCTCGACGGCTGGCGTGCGCCCCCACGGAGGCGAGCGGCCCACACTCGCCGGCCCCATCGCAGCGCACTCTAGTGGGAGCTGTCGCGGCGAGCGCTCTGCCAGCGGCGGTCCGTGCCGATGTCCCTCCCTCCCCCGCGGCCCCTTTACGCGGGTCTTGGGGAACCCGGCGCAGCATACCGCGGGATAGGCAGTGGGTCGAGACGCGTGGCAGGCGGTGAGCGGACCATCTCGGCTCCCGGCCAGCAGACGATCTGCACGTCCGCCATCAGATGGCCTACAATGCCGGCAAATAACAAGTCGCGACAGAGCATTACGCGGCTCGCCCGACCTAACGGCAATGAGCCGGCGGTGCAGATTCATTGGACCCGCACCGCCGCGGCGCTGCCACATGGCGTCTTCGGCGACAACGATCCTGCAGGATCTGGAACGTTCGGCATGGCACAGGGTGGTCATCGACGAGGCCCATCAATGTGTGCGCAGGAACGCGGTCGAATAAGCCGCGCTCGGGAGGGGATCACTGATGCCGGAGCCACTCGCCGACAGGATCATTAGAAGCATCGACCAGGCAGCCGAGCTGTACCATCGTCTGGTGATGCTGGTGGCGCCAGCCGGGGCCGGGAAGACTGCTTTGCTGCAGGACGTTCGCGAGCGCACCGAGCGCGCCCCTGATCAATGTCAACCTGGAGATCTCCCGCCGCATGCTCGAGCTGACCGAGCGCCAGCGGGCACTGCAGTTGCCTCGCCTTCTGTCGGAGATGGTGAACGCGGCCCACGGCGACGTGATCCTGCTCGACAACATCGAGGTGCTGTTCGATGTCTCCCTCAAGCAGGACCCGCTGCGGCTCCTGCAGGGGCTCTCGCGCAAGAAGACGGTGGTCGCGGCTTGGAGCGGCTCCATCGACGGCGACCGGATCGTGTACGCGACGCCGGATCACCCCGAATTCAGACGGTATCCGATACGCGATTTCCTGGTGGTCAGTCCGCAGACCGCGGCATGATGAGAACAGGCAAATCCGCCTGGGGGCAGACGAGATGACAAATTCGACCGGATCGAATTTGGACGCACGCAGTGCGCCCGGAGGGGGCGGCCCAAGCACGGGCCGCCTCAAATACGGAGACCTGATTCAGTTCGAGCCCATCGAGTCCGTGGTTCAACTGCGGGACGCCGACGAGGCCGCCGCGGCGCGGCAACTGGTCAGGACCTACGTCATCTCCGACGAAATGGCCGAGAAGCTGACAGGGCTCGTCGATCCCGCAGCTTCAGTTCGACCAGCCCGTGGACAACAAGGGCCTTCTGGTCGTCGGCAACTACGGCACGGGTAAGTCGCACCTCCTGTCCGTCATCTCCGCCTTGGCAGAGGACGGCGAGCTGTCGGGTCAACTGAACGACGCGAGCGTGGCCGATGCCGCGCGCAAGATCGGCGGCCGCTTCAAGGTGGTCCGGACCGAGATCGGCGCGACCACCATGTCTTTGCGCGACATCCTGGTGGCCGAGCTGGAGGAGCACTTGGCCGCCATGGGCGTCCCCTACTCCTTCCCGACCGCGGACAAGGTGCCCAACAACAAGCGCGCCTTCGAAGAAATGATGGCCGCCTTCCATCGGGAGTACCCCGATCACGGCCTGCTCCTGGTGGTGGACGAGCTGCTCGACTTCCTGCGCACGCGCAAGGACCAGGAGCTGATCCTCGACCTCAACTTCCTGCGCGAGATCGGCGAGGTCTGCAAGGATCTGCGGTTCCGCTTTATCGCCGGCGTCCAGGAAGCCATCTTCGACAGCCCCCGCTTTTCCTTCGTGGCCGACAGCATCCGCCGGGTCAAGGACCGCTTCGAGCAAGTCCTCATCGCCCGCAAGGACGTCAAGTTCGTGGTGGCCGAGCGCCTGCTCAAGAAGACCGCCGAACAGCAGGTGAAGATCCGCGACTACCTGACCCCCTTCGCCAAGTTCTACGGCCGCATGAACGAGCGCATGGACGAGTTCGTGCGTCTCTTCCCCGTGCACCCGGACTACATCGACACCTTCGAACGGGTCGCCGCGGTGGAAAAGCGCGAGGTGCTCAAGACCTTGTCGCTGGCCATGAAGAAGCTGCTCGGTCAGGACGTACCCGGCGACCGGCCCGGGCTCATCGCCTATGACGGCTACTGGACGACCCTGCGCGAGAACCCGTCCTTCCGGGCGGTGCCGGACATCAAGGCGGTCATCGACTGCAGCCAGGTGCTGGAATCGCGCATCCAGCAGGCATTCACCCGCCCGGCGTACAGGCCCATGGCCTTGCGGCTCATCCATGCGCTGTCGGTCCACCGGCTCACCACCGGCGACATCTATGCGCCCCTGGGCGCGACGGCGGAGGAGCTGCGCGACGGCCTATGCCTGTTCCAGCCCGGCATCGAGGAGCTGGGCGGCGACCCCGCCGACGACCTGCTCTCTCAGGTGGAGACCGTGCTGCGGGAGATCCACAAGACGGTCAGCGGACAGTTCATCTCGTCCAACCCGGACAACCGCCAGTACTACCTGGACCTCAAGAAGACCGACGACTTCGACGCGCTGATCGAGAAGCGCGCCGAGACCCTGGACGGCTACGCAGCTCGACCGCTACTACTACGAGGCCCTGAAACGGGTCATGGAGTGCACCGACCAGACTTACGTGACCGGCTACAAGATCTGGCAGCACGAGATCGAATGGCTGGAGCGCAAGGCCGCACGGCAGGGATACCTGTTCTTCGGCGCGCCCAACGAGCGCTCCACCGCGGTGCCCCCGCGGGACTTCTACCTCTACTTCATCCAGCCCTTCGACGCGCCGCACTTCAAGGACGAGAAGAAGCCCGACGAGCTGTTCCTGCGCCTGAAGAATGCGGACGATGTGGCACTTCCGCACTTGGAACGCTTCGAAATCGTTCGCCGCGGCCCTGGACCTCGCGTCCACGGCCTCGGGGCACGCCAAGTCCACCTACGAGTCCAAGGCGTCGAACTTCCTGCGCGACCTCGTGCAGTGGCTCCAGAAGAACATGGCCACGGCCTTCGAGGTCACCTACCAGGGGCGCAGCAAGTCCCTGACCGAATGGGCCAAGGGCAAGTCCATCCGCGAGCTGTCCGGAATCGGTTCCTACGAGCGCATCAACTTCCGCGACTTGGTGAATACCGTCTCCGGCATCTGCCTCGGGCCCCACTTCCAGGACCAGGCTCCGGAGTACCCGTTGTTCTCGGTGCTCATCACCGGGGCGAACCGCGCCCAGGCAGCGCAGGACGCCCTGCGCGCCATCGCCGGGCAGACCCGCACCAAGCAGGCCACGGCGGTGCTGGACGCCCTGGAGTTGCTCGACGGCGAGCGGCTCGACCCCTACCGGGTCCAAGTATGCCGGGCACATCCTCGGGGCTGCCAAGAAGAAGGGACACGGCCAGGTGGTCAACCGCTCGGAGCTGATCCAGGACGTGTTCGGCGTGGAGTACCTGGCCCCGCAGACATTCCGGCTGGAGCCTGAATGGACGGTGGTGGTCCTGGCCGCTCTCGTCTACGCCGGCGAGCTGGTGCTGGCCATCCCGGGCAAGAAGTTCGACGCCACCAGCCTTCCGGCGCTGGCCGGGACCGGCATCGACGAGCTGGTGCAGTTCAAGCACCTCGAGCGGCCCAAGGACTGGAACCTGCCGGCGCTCAAGGCGCTCTTCGAACTGCTCGGGCTCACCCCCGGCATGGCGCAACTGGTCACCCAGGGCAAGGACGAGCCAGTCCAGGAGCTGCAGAAGGCCGTCACCTATGCCGTGGAACGGCTGGTCCTCGTAGAGCAGACCTTGGCAACCGGTCTGACCTTTTGGGGCCGCAGCCTCCTCGCTGAGGACGAAGCCCAGACGCTGCGCACCACGCTGGACGGGACCAAGACCTTCCTCGAATCCCTGCAGGCCTACACCTCGCCCGGCAAGCTCAAGAACTTCCGCTACGACGCCCAGGAGGTCAGCGGTCATCGCGACGGGCTCCAGGCGCTGGAAGGGATCGAGTCCCTCCAGGAGCTGGCGGCGCGACCTCGGGTCCATGGCCTCGTATCTTTCCACCGCCGAAGCGGTCTTGCCCAACGGCCACGAGTGGATCGACGAGATGAAGGCGGCGCGCGACGAGGTCCTCGCGCAGATCGGCGACCCCGGCCAACGCGGCGCGGCCGCCTTCCGCCAGCAGACCCAGCGCAAGCTCGGCGATCTCAAGAAGGCCTACCTGCAGGCGTATCTCGGCATGCACACCAAGGCGCGCCTCGGCGTGAACGAGGACAGGCGCAAGGCCCAGCTCCTGGGGGACGAGCGGCTGAAGGTGCTGCAGAGGCTTTCCACCATCGACCTGATGCCGCGCCAGCACCTGTCGGACTTCCAGAACCGCCTCGCGGGCCTGAAGAGCTGCTTCGCGCTCACCGAGCAGGAGCTGGGCGCTTCACCCGTCTGCCCGCACTGTGCCTACAAACCGGCTGCGGAGCCGGGGACGGTCCCGGCCAGGGCGCTGCTCGGCAAGCTGGACGACGAGCTCGACAAGCTCATGGACGACTGGACCCAGACGCTGCTGGCCAATCTGGAAGACCCGACCACCCGGGGAGCCCTGAGCCTGCTCAAGCCGGAGCCGCGCAAGCGGGTGGACGGCTTCATGGAGACGCGCGCTCTCCCGGATCCCCTGAGCCAGGACTTCATCCATGCCCTGCGCGAAGTGCTCTCCGGCCTCGTCAAGGTCTCGGTCAGGACAGAAGACCTGCGCGCCGCGCTGCTCGCGGGCGGCTCACCGGCCACCCCGGCGGAGATGAAGAAGCGGTTCGAGGAATACCTGGACGGGCTTACCAAGGGCAAGGAGCCCGGCAAGGTGCGGATCGTGCTGGAGTGATCCCATGGCAGCCAGGTTCTCGGACCACGAAATCGTCCAGATGCTTCGAGAGCGGAAGCACTTGCCGGGGGATTACCAGGCGAAGCTACACTTGCGGGAAAAGCGTGGCCATAAGGAACGTGAGCTTGACTTGGAGGGAGAACAGGGGAGCCAGTACCGGCTGATATTGCGCCAGAGCAATTTCAACTTGCTGGATTTTTCCATCATCCTCGCCTATAGCCCACCGGCTTCGACCCAATTGTTCCGCCTTCGCCGCTACAACGGGAAGAGCCACGAACACACCAACCACATCGAGACCACCACGTTCTACGATTTCCACATCCATCAGGCGACCGAGAGATACCAGGCGATCGGTACACGCGAGGATGCTTACGCGGAGGCCACCGATCGTTACAGCGACTTCCGCTCGGCGCTTCGATGTCTGTTGGAAGACTGCGGGTTTGAGCATCCCGAGGGTGCCCAGAAGTCCCTGTTCGGGGAGTTCGATCTATGACCATCCAAGCTATTGAACAGGATTTTCGAACGAAGGTCTGCTCCAAGATCCGGCTTGCCGAGGAAGGTGTCGAACGCTTCCGGGTGTTTACCCCTTTCCTTTTCGAGGACGGGGACCACCTTGCCATCGTCATGAAGCGGGAACCGACCGGTTGGGTGCTGTCCGACGAAGGACATACCTATATGCACCTCACCTACGATCTGGACGAGAAAGACCTCCAGCGGGGCACCCGGCAGAAATTGATTGCTGGTGCGTTATCGGTCTTCCATGTGGAGGACCGGGAGGGGGAGCTGGTCCTGCGTGTCCCGGAGGAGCATTTCGGCGACGCCCTCTATTCCTTTGTCCAGGCGCTGCTCAAGGTCACCGACGTTTCCTTCCTCTCGCGGGAACGGGTGCGGTCCACGTTCATGGAGGACTTCCGTGAGATGGTGGAGTCCGCCGTCCCAGAGGATCGGCGGACCTTCGACTGGCGCCATCCGCAGCACGACCCCCACGGGATGTACATCGTGGACTGCCGGGTCAACGGCATGACCAGGCCGCTGTTCGTCTATGCCCTCCCGAACGACGACCGCGTCAGGGACGCCACCATCGGGCTGCTGCAGTTCGAGAAGTGGGGTGTTTCCCATCGATCCCTGGGGATCTTCGAAGAGCAGGAGTCCATCAACCGGAAGGTGCTGGCGCGCTTCAGCGATGTGTGCGAGAAACAGTTCTCCAGCCTGGGCGCAAACCGAGAGCGGATCACTCGATACCTGGAAGAGACCACGCAGGAGGTGGACGCTGAGCAGACCAATGGGCGTGACCATTGAACGAACAGGCTTGGGGACCTGGCACCTCCAATTCCTTGCGGGCCATCGATCGCCTTCGGCCGACCCTCCAATTGTTCCCGAACAGGCTTACCACGGGCGTGCTAGCATATCGATACCAAAACGGTATACAGGAGTTGCCTATGGCTTCCGTGCTGATAAAGAACCTGCCTGACGATCTCCACCGCGCGTTGAAGCAGCGAGCCGAGCGCCACCATCGCAGCCTGAACAAGGAAATCATCGCGCTGATCGAGTCGGCCCTGACCGGCCAGGCGGGAAAGGAGCCACCGCAGCCCGCCGGGCTGCGTAGGCCCCTTGCGCAAGAGGTGCTGGATGAGGCCCGGCAGAAAAAGGCGGCGCGCGTCCTTGCGCTGCGCGGAAAGTACCGGAACTCCGTTTCGTCGAGTGAGGAGTTCGCCGCGCGCAAGGCAGCCGAGATCGAGCTGGAACGCTAACCGGTCATGGCGATTGTCGCCACCCCAGATTATGAAGGCACTTGCGCCATGACCGGTTCCCTCACCCCTCCCTCTCCCGCAGGCGGGCGAGGGCGAGGCGGAGCGCCTGCGGCGCCTCTTCAGACGAACGCATGAGCTACGTCCTGGATGCGTGCGCTCTCATTGTCTTCCTTCGCGGGGAGGCGGGATCGGAGATTGTCGAAAAACGCTTGATCGAGGGGACCTGCTACGCGCACGCAGTCAACCTGTGCGAGGTCTACTACGACTGCATCCGCGTCGGGGGAGAGGCCCAGGCCGAAGCGCTGGTCCGCGAGCTGCTGGATGCGGGTCTGAGCAGCCGTACCGATATCGACGAGGACTTCTGGAAGGACGTCGGGCGGACCAAGGCCGGCGTTGGGCGGATCTCGCTTGCGGACTGTTTCGCGATCGCCCTGGCGAGGCGGCTGGGCGTGCCCGTACTGACCTCCGATCACCACGAATTCGACGGCATCCTGGCCCAGGGAATCTGCGCCGTGGAGTTCATTCGGTGACCGATCGACAGGCAGGCTTGCTCGAGTCGGAGGAAGCAAACAGCGGCGGGCCCCTGACCTGCCTGGGGCTAACCTTCCCGAACGACGGGGAGCGCCGAAAGCACTTCCTCGGCATTCTGCGCGAGAAGCTGAAGGACCCCGAGTTCCGCAAGATCGAGGGTTTCCCCATCGGCTCGGACGAGGACATCCTGCGCCTCTCCGACCCGCCCTATTACACCGCCTGCCCCAACCCTTGGCTCACCGACTTCGTGGCCCATTACGGCCGGCCCTACGACGCGGCCGAGCCTTACCGCCGCGAGCCCTTCGCCGTGGACGTGAGCGTGGGCAAAACCGACCCGCTCTACAAGGCCCACGGCTACCACACCAAGGTGCCCGCACCTCGCCATCGTCCCCTCCATCCTCCACTACACGCGCCCCGGGGACATCGTGCTGGACGGCTTCGCCGGCTCCGGCATGACCGCGGTCGCCGCCCAGTGGTGCGGCGCCGCCCCGGCCGCGTACCGTTACGAGCTGGAAGCCGAATGGAAGAAGGCCGGACGAGAAAGGCCCCAATGGGGCGCCCGCCGCGCCATCGTCGGTGACCTCTCGCCCGCTGCCACCTTCATCGCCGCCGGCTACAACCTGCCCTTCGACGTGACGGCCTTCGAGAAGGCTGCGAAACGCCTCCTCGGGGAGGTGGAGAACGAGATCGGGTGGATGTACAAGACCCTGCATGTGGAGCCTGCTTCCAGCAGGCTCATCCAGCAAACGGGTTTTCAAAAGCCCACTGGAATCGAGCCGGCTGCAAGCGGGCTCTCAGGCAGGCGGACCGAAGGGATTTCGGAATTCACCGCCCGCCGTGACAACCTCCCACACTGGCAAAGTCCTGGCGCCTTCTATTTCCTGACCTTCAACACCAGTCAACACCGTGAATTGTCTCCGGGCGCGCGGGATATCGTGGCTGCAGCCCTGCGACACTGGCACGGGGAGCGGTTGCAGCTTATCGCCGCGGTCGTCATGCCGGACCACGTTCATGCGTTGATCCAACCGCTCGAAAAACTACCCGGCGTATGGTGGGACCTGGCCGAGCTACTTCACAGCATCAAGAGTTATTCCGCCAACGAGATCAACAAGCTGGACGACCGTCGGGGCGAGCCTGTGTGGCAGACTGAGAGCTATGACCGGATCGTCCGTGACGAACGCGAATACGGCTTCGTGCTGCAATACATCGCCTGGAACCCGATCCGGCAGGGCTTGTGCGACGCTCCGGAGGAGTACCGGTGGTGGATCCAGGGGGAGGGGTTGAGAAAGGCCGGCTGGAAGCCGGCCCACCGGGCAGGATCAACTACACCGTCTGGAGCGAGGTATTCACCTGTCCCGAGTGCTCGGGCGAGGTGGTGTTCCTGGAGCAGGCGCTGGACCCGCAGACCAAGCGGGTGAAGGAGGCATTTCCCTGTCCCCATTGCGGGGCGGGACTACCAAGAAGCCGCATGGAGCGGTTTTACGAGTCCAGGTACGACGCCGCCACCGGTCGACCCGCCGCGTACCCAAGCGCGTGCCCGTGCTCATCAACTACAAGGTGGGTAAGCACGTATTCGAGAAGGCGCCGGACGCCCATGATTTTGAGATCATCCGCCGCATCGAGGCAGTGCCCCTGCCGCTCGAAGTGCCCACCGACGAGATCCCCCATATGCACATGACGCATGAGCGGGCCCGCATGGATCCCGCGGGCGTCACCCACCTCCACCAGTTCTTCCTCCCCCGCCAGGCCCAAGCCCTGGGACTGCTGTGGCGCAAGGCGCAGGCGGAGGCCGATCCGACGTTGCGGCGGATGCTGCTATTCCTCGTTGAGCAGGCGATCTGCGGGATGTCGGTGCTAAACCGATATGGCCACGCAAGTTCTCCCAGGTCAACCAGTACCTCCCCGGCGTCTACTACATTCCTCCCAGATCTGCGAGGTCTCGCCCTGGTACGCCTGGACGGCAAGGCCAGCCGTCTCGGGACGGTTTTCCGGAAGTGGGGCCGGCTTCCAGCCGGCTGAGCCGACAGGATGGTGACTACACATGCGTCACCACTGGCACCGCAGCCGCGCTTGGCATCCCGGACAACAGCATCGACTATATCTTCACCGACCCGCCCTTCGGCGAGAACATCTATTACGCCGACTTGAACTTTCTGGTGGAATCCTGGCATCGGGTACGCACCGACGCCGAGCCGGAGGCCATCGTGGACCAGGCCAAGAAGAAGGGCCTGCCCGAGTACCAGCATCTGATGCAGCAGTGCTTCGTCGAGTATTGCCGGGTGCTCAAGCCCGGCCGCTGGATGACGGTGGTCTTTCACAACTCCAGGAACGCGGTCTGGAACGCCATCCAGGAGGCCATGCAGGCGGCGGGCTTCGTGGTGGCGGACGTGCGCACCCTGGACAAGCAGCAGGGCTCTTACCGCCAGGTGACCAGCACCGCGGTCAAGCAGGACCTGGTCATTTCCGCCTACAAGCCCAACGGCGGTCTGGAGCAACGCTTCCAGCTCGCCGGCGGCACCGAGGAAGGGGTCTGGGATTTCGTGCGCGCCCACCTCGGGCAACTGCCCGTGTTCGTGGCGCGCGAGGGCCGCGCCGAGACCATCGCCGAGCGCCAGCCCTACTTCCTCTATGACCGCATGGTCGCCTTCCACGTCCAGCGGGGCATGACCGTGCCGCTCTCCGCAGCCGAGTTCTACCGGGGGCTGCAGACCCGCTTCATCCCGAGAGACGGCATGGTCTTCCTCCCAGACCAGGCATCCGAATACGACAGGAAGCGCCTGACCGTCCGGGAGGTGGCGCAGCTCGAAATCGCCGTCTCCGATGAAGCTTCCGCCGTCGGATGGCTGCGTCAGGAACTCTCCAGGAAGCCGCAGACCTTCCAGCAGCTTCAGCCGCGTTTCATGGAGACCACTCGCGCCGGCTGGCAGAAGCACGAGAAGCCCCTGGAGCTCATGGAGCTGCTGGGGCAGAACTTCCTGCACTACGACGGCACGAACCCTATCCCCGCCCAGCTCGTGTCTTGGATGAGACAGAGCGAACCCCTGCGCAAGCTCATCGAGGAAGCCGTCGCGTCCGGCGATGCCGAGCTGGACAATGGGCAACTGCGCTTCTGTGACGAACGGAAAACGCCGAGCGCCGAACTCAGAACACGCGCCAAAGCGCGCTGGTATGTCCCGGACCCGAATAAGGCCGGCGACCTCGAGAAGCTGCGCGACCGTGCGCTCCTCAAGGACTTCGAGGAGTATCGGACCTCCAGCCAGAAGCGCCTGAAGGTCATCCGCATCGAGGCCGTCCGCGCCGGATTCAAGAAGGCGTGGCAGGAGCGCGATTACGCCACTATCATCACCGTGGCCCGCAAGATTCCCGAAAATGTCCTCCAGGAAGACCCGAAGCTCCTCATGTGGTGCGACCAAGCGTTGACCAGAACAGGAGGTCACTGACATGCCATCCGAAACAAAGGCCACCCGTTCGGTTATCACACCGAACGACCAGTTCCTTCGCGACGTTTTCGGTGTTTCGAAAGCATATTATGTTGACATCTACCAGCGCGAGTACAAGTGGACGAAAGATAATGTCGAAACACTCCTCAAGGACATTGAGGGGTATTTTGAGGAGAAACCACGTAACAAAACCGATCCCCGCGACATCCAAGCTGAAGTCAAGGAGGACTTTGAGCCCTATTTTATCAACACCTACCTGACACACAGTACGGCTAAAAACGTCTCCATTGTTGACGGCCAGCAGAGGCTGACCACTTTCCTTCTGATTCTCATCAAGCTCTACCATGTACTGAAGACGGTTGAAAAGGACAGTGCGCACTCTGGCAGAACGTTTAGCAGTCAGGCCATCGAGAAGCTAATTTTCGAGAGTGACGACTTCGGCGGCGCAGGTCGCTTCAAAATATTCAACGAAAACCGAGAAGCAACATTCAGAAGACTCGTTGAGTGTCAACCGATCCAACCGAAAGACGAAACTCAAAAGCGCATCAAGGACAACTATGACACAATTAGTGAATATTTCGACCGATTCCTTGCCGCGAACGAAGAGCCCGAACGTTACAGCCTGCGTAAGATTACGTATTACCTTTGCTATTTGCTCGATCGCGTTTCGATCGTTGAGATCAAGATAGAAAAGCAGAAAAACGTGCCCATGATTTTTGAAGTCGTCAACGATCGCGGGCTAGGTCTTTTGCCATATGAGATCCTCAAGGGCAAGCTGATCGGCAATCTGCCAGTTGAACAAAAGGAACACGCCAATTCTGTTTGGACCCAATTGCAGGACGACTACTTCAACGCCAACGCTGAGCTGAAGAACAGCACTGAAGCACAACTTGACCTTGACATGTTTTTTCGTACATTCCTGCGCGCCAAGTTCGCGGACTCGGAAAGCGAGTATGACAAGTTCGAAGGCGATTATCATAACAAGATGTATCGAGATCCGAAGGTACGAGCTTACTTTCAGGATTTTGCCGATCATAATCTACTCTACAGCCGTGTTACAGGAGATATCAAATACTTCACAGACATCTATCTGTGGCTAAGGACGACTTACGATAACGAGTACTTGATTTTTAACAAGCTGTTGGATCAGAACCTACAATACCTACTGATTCTATCGAACCTCACGGCCAACGATCCCGAACTATCCACGAAAGTAACAGGAATTGCGAAAAAGTTCGATCAGTTCCACGCCGTAATCCGGTTGTTGGACATATACGAAAGTAGTGCGTTTCAGAGAACCATTTTCCCTGTCAATCGGGATATAAGGGATCGGTCGGTTCCTCAGGCCAAAGCGGTCTTTGATCGGGAATTGATTCGTAACCTGGAAGAATCTGAGGCAGTTCGTACAGGTGAGGTAAGGACAATGGAAGACCTTTTTACCTTCGAAAGATTTCGGGGAGTCCGCAATAGGTGGGTCAATTTCAGCAAGTACGTGTTGATGCGTGTCGACCGCTATCTAGCGGAACAACTTGACAAGCCATCCTATGCTAGTGGCCCTCTGGAAGATCTGGAGGAGCACTTCAATAGGACGACGAGACGCAGGTATGGCATGCATCTGGAACACATTTACGCTAACAATGAGGCCAACATGGCGCTTTTCGCTCAAGGTGAGTACGGATTTGACGAACAAGCTTTCAATACAGAGCGCAACAAGCTAGGTATGGTCCTTTTATTGAAGGACAGTCAAAACCTCAGCAGTGGCAATGATAAATATTGTGGCAAGGTGGATACTTACGCGAAGAGCAACTTCATTTGGAATGAGATGCTGGCAGGCCATCTGCCTTCTGTTGACGAACGTAACCTTCCCGAGGATTTACGTGTAGGAGCCGTTCCGCCTGATATGTCTGGTGTCTTCCCAAGAGACAAGATCGAGGATCGGCAACGGCTTATTTATAATGCAATAAGACGTCTTTGGTATGAAAATGTTGGCGACGACCGAGCAACAGCTTCCGACTGCTAGTAAATGGTACTACAGCCCGGACCACGGGCAGCTCTGTCAGGTCATCGAAACCCAGACGCTCTGGGGTGAGACGACCTGCCGCGTCTGGCTGCCCGGGCGTGACTCCGTGGTCCGCATCCCGGCTTCCAGGCTCAAGCCCCTGGAGAGCCGCGGTACCGGTTCGCCGGACGATATCGCCTACGTCGCTGCCGCCGCGCGGGTGGCCGACGCCCTGACCCAGGACGTTCTGCTCGCACCCATCGAGTCCTCCGTCATCCCGCTGCCGCACCAGATTCGGGCCCTGTCCCGCGCCATCGCCAACGACCGGGTGCGCTATCTGCTGGCGGACGAGGTCGGCTTGGGCAAGACCATCGAGGCCGGGCTCATCATGCGGGAGCTGAAGCTCCGCGGGCTGGTCAAGCGGACGCTGGTCGTTGCCCCGAAAGGACTGGTGAGCCAGTGGGTCAGCGAGATGCGCTTTCACTTCGGGGAGACCTTCCAGCTCGTGCTGCCCGAGGACATCAAGACACTGAAGCGGATTGCCCCGACGACGGGTCCGGGAAGGGGCGAGCGTGGCAATCACGACCTGAAGGTTCTTCCCGCCAACGCCTGGCAGATGTTCTCCCAGATGGTCGTGCCGATGGATTCGGTCAAGCCCCTGGACAAGCGCCGCGGATGGAGCGCCGCCCAGGTGGGCGAGTACAACCGCGAGCGGTTCGAGGACCTGATCTCTGCCGGCTGGGACCTGGTCATCGTCGACGAGGCGCATCGCCTCGGCGGCAGCACCGACCAGGTAGCCCGCTTCAAGCTGGGCCAGGGGCTCTCCGAGGCCGCGCCGTATCTCCTGCTGCTTTCGGCCACCCCGCACCAGGGCAAGACCGACGCCTTCCATCGGCTCGTCTCCTTGATCGACGCCCAGGCGTTCCCGGACATCGGCAGCGTCACCCGCGAGCGGGTCCAGCCGTATGTGATCCGCACCGAGAAACGCCGCGCCATCGACGCCGAGGGGAAGCCGCTGTTCAAACCCCGGCGAACCGAGCTTGGGCCGGTCTCCTGGCAAGAGCGCCACCGCGATCAGCAGCTCCTCTACGAGGCGGTCACCGAGTACGTCCGCGAGGGCTACAACCAGGCGATGCGGGAGAAGCGCAGCTACATCGGCTTCCTGATGATCCTGATGCAGCGCCTGGTGGTCTCCAGCACGAGCGCCATCCGCACCACCCTCGAAAAGCGGCTGGAGGTGCTCGCCGAGCCCGAGGAACAACTGACCCTGTTCCCGCTCACGTCCGAGGACGAATGGGCGGACCTGGACGGCCAGGAGCAGATGGACGTGCTCCTTCGCACCCGCCTCAAGGCGCTCAAGAACGAGCGCGCCGAGGTCAGGCTGTTGTTGGAGGCCGCGGCCCGCTGTGAGCAGGCCGGTCCGGACGCCAAGGCCGAGGCGCTGCTCGACTGGCTCTACCGCCTTCAGTCCGAGGAAGGCGACCCGGAGCTCAAGGCGCTGGTGTTCACCGAGTTCGTGCCCACCCAGGAGATGCTGCAGCGGTTCCTGACCGAGCGGGGATTTTCGGTCGTTTGCCTCAACGGCTCCATGGACATGGAGGAGCGCAAGCGGGTCCAGGAGGCATTCGCCCAGGACGCCCGCATTCTCGTCTCCACCGACGCTGGTGGCGAGGGGTTGAACCTCCAGTTCTGCCATGTGGTGGTCAACTACGACATTCCCTGGAACCCGATGCGCATCGAGCAGCGGATCGGCCGGGTGGATCGTATCGGGCAGTCCCATACCGTGCGCGCGGTCAACCTGGTCTTCGAGGACTCGGTCGAGCACCGGGTCCGGGAAGTGCTGGAGCAGAAGCTCGCCGTCATCTTCGAGGAGTTCGGCATCGACAAGACCGGTGACGTGCTCGATTCGGCGCAGGCCGGCCGGATGTTCGACGAGATGTATGTCGAGGCGATCCTTCATCCCGAAACGGTCGATGAGTCGGTGGACAGCGTGGTCGCCCGACTGCGGGAGGAGGTGCGCGAGGCGCGCGCGACCGCATCGGTGCTCGGCGCGAGCGAGGAGCTGGAGCCCGGCGCAGCCCAGCGGCTGCTGAGCCACCCCTTGCCGCATTGGGTGGAGCGCATGACCGTGAGCTATCTGAAGGCTCATGGGGGCCGGGCGGAGAGGAAGGGCCAGGGCTGGAACCTGACCTGGCCCGACGGCCAGACTTACGACAATGTCGTCTTTACGGGCAAGGAGGCCGAGAGGCTTCCGGCCGCCCGCCATCTCACTCTGGAAGACCCGAAGGTCCGCGGCCTGGCTATGCGGCTTCCCCGCTTCGCGCCCGGCCAGCCGGTCCCGGTGGTGTCGATCCCGAGCCTTGCCGAGGAGGTCCGGGGCATCTGGTCCCTGTGGCGGATCGCCATCGCCGCCGCGGAGTGGAACCGCCGTAGGATCATGCCTCTCTTTCTGGCCGACAACGGCAGGGTCTTCATGCCGACGGCCAGACACATCTGGGACCAGCTCCTCGGGGCCAGCCCGAAGGTCCGGGCCACTCTCGATCCCGACGCCTCGCAGGCCGCCTTCGCGCAGCTCCAGAAGGTCGCGGAGGAGCACGGGCGGCCCATCTACGAGGCGCTCGTGCAGGAGCACCAGGCCCGCATCGCCCGCGAGCGCGAGAAGGCCGACTACGCCTTCGCCGCCCGCCGCAGGACCATCGAGCGGAGCGGCCTGTCGCAGGTGCGCCACCATCGCCTGAACCTGCTTGCGCAGGAGGAGCGGAGTTTCCAGGAGCAGCTTGACCAGAAGGCCCATGCCTATCCCGAAATGGTGCCGCTGCTTGTGATTCGGGTGGAGGGCGGTGGCCATGAGTAGCTGGCGCGATCAAATTCTGAAGGAGTTCACGCCGAAGGTCGCCAGACTCACCTTGGTGGCGGACCCGGACGGGCTCCTGCTCGAAGAGGGGATTCTCGAAGGTATTCGCGAGCGCGGATTCGAGCTGATCCCGTTCGAAGACCCCATCGCCTTCCGCTACGCCTACGAATCGAAGTTCCGCTCCCGCTGGGACCGGGGCGAGCACACGGACCTCGTAGTCGTATTGCGTTCCCAGGACGCACGACCTCGGCTCTCTGCCCTATGACCTCCTCCAGGCCGGCCGCAAGCTATCCTTCAGCCTCGGTGAGATCTTCCCGAACCTGAGCTACCCGGTCGTGGCTGCTCTCGACCGCGGGGACCTGGAGGCCCTCTACGAGGCCCAGAAGCGGCATGCGCCCGGCCAGTTGGGCGAAAACGCCACGAAGGAATTCATCCTCCGGCACGTCTTTGAAATTGCCCCGGAGCTGATCAAACAGGCGTCGGACCTGCTGCGGGTGCTGTTGCGGCGGCATTATCGCGGTCAGCGAATCCCGACCGTCCTCGACGAACGGTTCATCCAACTACTGCGCCAGAGCAACGCCTTCGACGATTGGCCGCTTCAAACCCTCGTATCGGACCGGGAAGTTTTCTTCGCATTCCTCCAGGAGCGCTGGTCGATCTTCCTCGACCGCGAGGCGGCCAAGGGGCCGTCTGGCGTTCAGGAACACAAAGAACCTTATCGTCTGGCCACGGAGGGACCCGTCGATCTGCCCTTCGATCATCATGACATCAGGGTCTACGTCGACAACCTGTTCATCGAAGGCCTGCTCCACTCCGTACCCCACGACCAGGCAGGTGCTCTTTCCAAGACGTGGGCAGGCATCGGCGTTCGAGCCGAACCAACCGAGGACCGGTCTCGTCGCCTGACCAAGCTCATCGAAAGCCTGCAAGCATCCGTTCCGGCCGAGGACGCCAGGTACGGGGACTGGCTCCACTTCGCCCGCCGATGGGCGGAGCTGGTCCTGCTGGCCAACGAGCGGACCGAGGCCCTTCCCGCGCAGACGAGTGCCACCGTCAGAGAGCTACAGGCGCAGGTGGATTCAGGGTTCGCTGCCTGGCTCTCGAAGCGGTATGCGGGTCTCGTCAACCTGCCGCCGGTTCCTCCGGTCATGCTGCACCATCTTCCGCGGTTTCTTTCCCGCCAACTGGGGGAAGGCCGCAGCGCCAAGATCGCGCTGCTCGTGGTCGACGGCCTCGCCATGGACCAGTGGCTGGTCGTCCGCGAAGCGCTGGCCTCGCGGCAGTCCGGCTTCCGTTTCCGGGAGCAAGCGATCTTCGCCTGGATTCCCTCACTCACGACCGTCTCGCGCCAGGCCGCCTTCGCCGGCAAGGCTCCAATCTTCTTCCCGAACAGCATCCAGACGACGGACAAGGAGCCCGCACTATGGGCGCAGTTCTGGCTGGATCAAGGCTTCACGTCAAACGAGGTCGTGTACATCAAGGGACTGGGTGACGGCAGTCTGGAGACCGTTTCCGAAGCGCTTTCTCATCCCAAGGCAAGGGTCGCCGGGCTGGTCGTGGACAAGGTCGACAGGATCATGCACGGGATGGAAATGGGGACGGCCGGAATGCATAACCAAGTGCGCCAGTGGGCACAGCAGCCGTACCTGAGCATGCTCCTCGATATGCTCCTGGACAGGGGGTTCCGTGTCTATCTAACCAGCGACCACGGCAATCTCGAAGCAGAGGGCTGCGGCCGTCCGGCAGAAGGGGCTGTGGCAGACGTGCGCGGTGAACGAGTCCGCATCTACCCCAACGCGGCCCTTCGCAAAAATGTGAAGCAGCGTTTCCCGGGTGCCCTCGAGTGGGACCCCATCGGTCTGCCCGACGATTACCTCGCTCTCCTGGCTCCTGCTCGGCAGGCGTTTGTCCGCGAGAAGCAGCGCACCGTGAGCCATGGCGGCATCTCGGTCGAGGAACTCATCGTCCCTCTGGTTCAGATCGAGAGGAGTGGTGAATGACCGCAGCACGGACAGGCCAGATCGGATTCAGTCAGCGCGTGCGTCTGGAATGGCTCGAGCAGACAGCCAACTTGGTCCTCGCCGGGAACGACAAGGCCGCGGTCAACGATGCCTTGCAGGCGCTCCTGAAAGACAAGGTGTCCGTCGGCGGCCAAGCCAAGCGCGGCAATCGCGAGAAGATCATCAGCATCCTGACCAAGGTGTGGGTCATGGCTCCGGCCAGGCTGAAGTCCCTCCGAGCAAGTGGCCTGGAGCTGCTCAAGCGCGTCCCGCAAACCGATCACGTGGCCGTCCACTGGGGCATGGTCATGGCCGTCTATCCGTTCTGGTCGGACGTAGCCACCCAGGTTGGCCGCCTTCTGAGGCTGCAGGGCTCCGCGGCTGCGGCGCACGTCCAGCGTCGCGTCCGGGAGCAGTACGGCGAGCGGGAAACGGTTTCCCGGGCCGCTCGTCGCGTCCTGCGCTCGTATCTGGATTGGGGCGTGCTCAAGGAAACCGGCGACACGGGCATCTACAGCGCGAGTGCCGTCTTGTCAATCGACGATTCTCGGCTGATCGCCTGGCTAGCCGAAGCATCCCTCCATGCGCGCGCTAACGGTTCCGCCCCGCTCAAAGACCTCATCGACAGCCCGAACCTTTTCCCGTTCCGCCTCGAGCCAATTCACGCTCAGAGCCTGCTGGCGGCGTCTACTTGCCTCCATATCCTTCGTCACGGTCTGGACGACGACCTAGTGATGCTGCGGAAATAGGCCCGGACCAGGCGCCCGACAACTGGAGAGAACAAGAACAGCACACTGCGTCTTCGATTGAACGCACCAGGAGCGCCTGTGCACGTCTGCCTGGGTGGATTTTTGGTTCCCGTGCGATACCGAATGGATCACCTAAATCGCATCACAGTCGACCCCGAGGTCTGCGGGGGGCGCCCCTGCATCCGGGGGCTGCGCATTCGCGTCAGGGACATCCTCGGAATGCTGGCGGGCGGGGCAACATGCGAGGAGATCCTGGAAGACTACCCTTACCTGGAGAGCGACGACATCACCGCCGCCCTGGAGTACGCGGCCCGTCAGACCGATCACCCGGTTCTGCGGAGCGCGTGAGGGTGCGTTTCCTGGTCGACCCGCAGCTTCCGCCTTGCCCTCGCCCCCGCCTGAGCACGCAGAGTCAGGTCACTTGCCCTTGCATTCCACTGCTGAGCCTCCCAGATCCGACCTGCCCATTCGGGCGATGCACGGCACGCCGCCTTCTGTCACGCTGCTACCCGTGGGATCAGGCTGAGTCTTCGCGTTCTTCATGGGTGGAATGGCACCCAGGCGCGGGACCAGTAAGATCCGGAGTCCTGACAGGAGGGTCAAATGACAACTGCATTATTGGAGCAATCGAGCCTGGCTTCGGTTTCGGATCAGTTGGCCGCCATCGTCGAACAGGTCGGGGCCAGCGTGGTCGCCGTGCACGGGCGGCACCGCATTCCTTCCAGTGGAGCGGTCTGGCAGGCCGGCGTCGTGGTCACTGCCGCACACACGTTGAAGCGCGAAGAAGGCATCACCATCGTGGTCCCGAGTGGCAAGATGCTGAACGCTGTGCTTGCTGGCCGTGACCCGGGAACCGACCTGGCGGTTCTCAAGGTCGAGGGACTGGACTTAACGCCGGTGCCGACAGGAGATGCGCAGACGCTGAAGGCCGGCCACTTCGTGGTCGCGGTCGGCCGCGCCGAGGGCAGTGAGGCGAGCGCAGGCATCGTCGCGGCAGTGGGACCGGCGTGGCGCACCTGGCACGGCAGCCAGATTCGATCGGCTGATTCGGCTCGACGGCGGGCTCTACGCCGGCTTCTCGGGTGGGCCTTTGGTGGATGCAACGGGCAAGGTGGTGGGCATCTGCACTTCGGGGCTCATGCGCGGCAACGCGGTGGTGATTCCCGTCTCTACCGTCACGCGCGTTACGGAGGAACTGCTCGCCACGGGCCACGTGTCGCGCGGCTATCTGGGGCTAGGCATGCAGCCGGTGGCGCTGCCGGCGTCGGCGTCTCGCAAGCTTGGGCTCGAGTCCGACGGTGGAGTGCTGGTCGTTTCCGTTCAGTCGGATGGACCCGCCGACATGGCTGGCGTGTTCGTCGGCGATGTGTTGCTTGAATTGGGCACGCTGCGCGTCACCGATGTGGACGAGGTACAGGCGGCGATCGCCTCCACGCGCATCGGAGAGCCCATCAGGGCAATGCTGGTGCGGGCAGGGGAACGGCTGGAGCTGTCCATTACCTTGGGTGAGCGCCCGCGCGGGTCCCACTGACGGGCGCCCACCCCCCTGGAATGGCCATGGGGGCGGCCGGCAGGCCGAGGGGTGCCCGGGCTGCCGGCCGTCCGGCCGAGGTGTGCGTGTGCGGATCGCTCGTGAAAATCGCGCTGAGACCGGGGCAACCATGGTAACCAGCGTGCTGGTCGTGGCCGCATCCTCAGCCGTGCGGGCGAGCTTGGCAGCCGTCATTGCGGCCGAGCCCGCTCTGGTTCTCGCCGGCACCTTCGGGTGGCCGCCGACGCTCGTAGAGTACGGTCGCGCCCGTGCCGATGTCGTTGTCGTGGACTTGCTCGACGCGGAAGAGGCTGCCACCGGGGAATGGGGCCTGCCTGCACCGCGTTTCGTGCTGCTGGTGGATGAGCCGGATAGCGACGCGGCGCAGCGAGTGCTGCGTGCCGACGCGGCCGCGGTACTACCGCGCGACGCAGCGGCTCAGGAAATTGTCGCGGCGATCGAGTGCGCCTCCCTGGGGCTGGTCGCCATGCGCCCGAACACCTTGGCGGCGCTCGTCGGTCACGGCGCGGCCGGGCGCTTCGCGGCCGCGCCACTGCTCACGGAAACGCTGACGCCGCGGGAGCTCGAGGTGCTGCAGATGTTGGGCGAAGGACTCGCCAACCGGGTGATCGCGGGTCGGCTCGGCATCTCCGTGCACACGGCAAAGTTTCACGTCGGGTCGATCCTCGGCAAGCTCGGTGCCGCCACCCGAGCGGAAGCCGTCGCCCTCGGTATCCGCCGCGGATTGATCATGCTCTGACGTCAACCGCCTGGGGCACCCTCGATAGCTCTGTCACGGATTTTCGAGGCCGTCCGGCGGGGCCGTAGCGCTCGCGCCCTCTCGCCCACTCACGCGCCCCACATCTTGGCGGTCTGCGCTGCGAAGTCCTCAAAACTCCGCGGGGGGTGTCCGAGCAGCCTGGTCTGACGCTCGATGTCGGCGGGTGTGGCCCGGAGCCCGTGCTCCTGGAAAAACGCGTACATGAGCCTGAAGTCGAATACCATCCACGGGGGCAGGTACCGGAGCGACTGCTGCTCCCAGGCGTCGAGGTCGTTGCCGCCATAGGCGATGGCCTTGCCCAAGACCCGGCTCCAGACCTCAGCGGTGCTCTGCCCCGTGTGCATCTGCGGACCGACCAAGTTGTAAGTCTGGCCCGCGTGGTCACCCGTCGTGAGCGCGATGGCCGCCGCCTCGGCGATGTCACGCACGTCCACCCGCGACAGACCCAGGTCTCCGATGGGTTGCGGATAGACCCCGTACTGGAGCATGACATCCTTGAACCAGTAATCGTTCTGAAAGAAGTTGTTGGGCCGCAGGATGGTGTAGGGGATCCCAGAACCCTGAAGGACGGTTTCGATGGGGAGCTTGGCGCCGAAATGCGGCAGGTGCAGTGCCTGATCCAGGTGGTGCACCGAAAGGTACACGAGGCGCTTCACGCCCGCCATGCGCGCACCGTTCAAGGCCATGAGACCCTCGTGGGTCTCGCTGGTGCTCACCGCGGTCAGCAGAAATACGCCCTCCACTCCCCGGAACACCGAGCGCACCGTGCCCGGCTCGAGCAGATCGCCGGTCACGGGCTGAGCGCCGCCCGGCAGGCTCTTGGCCTTGTCCGCACTGCGTGTCAGCACCTGCACCTCGGCCCCACGCGCCAGCAGCTCGCGCACCACTTGGGACCCCACCGTTCCGGTCCCACCGACCACCAATGTCTTCATGTCTCGTCTCCTCTGTTGGTACGACTTCCCATACGACCGCTGGGGCTGCCCGGCCATGCAGAAAGGAGCGCGCCCTTAGCCGTGTCTGCAGCCTCGCCTCCGATCTCGCTTGGCCCGCGTCCCGACCCGTCGCGGCAGCAGCATGGCCCGTCCACCGGCGCCGGTGGTCCGCTGGCGCAGGGACCGCAGCACATCGCGTCGCGTCCCGCACCCGCGTGGGCTCGTCACGGGCACTGGGTTCCTCATTATGAGCGCGCGGGCCGCGGTTTTGGCCGCGCACCGTGGCCCGACTGAGGGCCTCAGAATCGCTCCTCGATGTGGATGGTCTGGAAGCCAATCTCCTGAGCCGCCCTGGTGGCGGCCTCCAGCGAGTGGAAGACCTTCTCGGCACCGCTGTGGTCGGTGAGCTTCACTCTCTCGCCGCTTTCGTGCTTGAACAGCATCATCCACCCGTTACCGGTGGCCGAGGGCTCAATCATGGCCCCTTTCAGGGTGCCCGAGCTAAGCTCCAGACGGACCTGTTCGATCTCCATAGCCGCTCCACTCCGTTTGTGGTTGTCCAATCCTGGTGACACGCGGCCGGTGCTTCAAGCCCTGCCCGACGGCAAAAACCCGCTGCCGTGTCGACTCTATGCGGCGGTCGCCTAACGGCTGCAGGCAGCCTGCCAACGCAGCACCTCCAGACTCAGGCGCTGCTTGGTCTGCAACAGATCCGTCTTGTCGCGCTGCAGGACGGCCACCGTGGCGCCGAGATCCTGGATACGCCGCTCCTGCTGGAAGAGAGCCTGCTGAAGCTGGGGGAATGCCACAGGCTGCTCCCGCACCGCCTGCGCAGTGCCGCCCCGGTCCTCTGCGGGCGGGCGGCTGGCGCCAGGCGCCGACGTGCCCTGGCGGGTTCCTCCGGCCGACTTCGCCTGCGGACCCGCTGCCTCACGCTCCAACGCGTGCACGCGGTGCTGGGACAGCTCCAGCGCCTGCTTCAGGCTGGCCCGCTCTTCGGCAGCCTTGCGCTCGTCATCGGCGCGCGCCTTCGCGAGCGTCGAGCGTTCCCGTTCCATGGCGTTCACGCGGGCCATGAGGTCCTGGATCATGCGGTCCTTCTGGCTGAGGTCTTCGACCCCCTGTTCCTGCTGCGCCTCCAACACTTGCTGCTTCCTGACCTGGGTTTGCTCGAGCATGTAGGCGCGGGCCCGCGCCGCATCGAGCGCAGTCTTCAGGCGCTCCACCTCCCGCTCCAGGGATTCTTTGTCCTTCTGCTTCTCGGCGCTGTCCTTGGCCAGGTGGGCAAAGCGCGTCTGCAGCTCTTGGATGAGGGAATCCTTCTCGTGGACGCTCGCCTGCAACTCCTGCAGCGCCTGAGTGTGCCGGCTTTGCATCTCTGCCAGCTCCTGCTGCGCGGCCGTTCTGGCTTGGGAGAGCTGCCGATTCGCCTGCCCTTGCGCATTCAGCGTCTTTTCGAGGTCCGTCGCATGAGCCTCCGCTCGTCGGCGCTGCGTCTCGCAAGTGTCACGGACGGTCTGGGCCTTCTGCAGAGCACCCCGGATCTGCGTGGCCTGTGTCTGCAGAGCCTCCACCTGCTGTTTGAGGCCTGCGTTGCGTCGCTGCAACGCCTGCTCGCTCCCCGAGCACTCGGCGGAGAGTCGGTCCACTTTGGCATGCAGGGCGTCGGCCTCGGCTCGCAAAGGCTGATACCGGTCCCGGTAGAAGTACGCGGCATAGGCGGCAAGGCATGCGATGACAATCACGAGCATCCACCTGACAAGCCATTTACCCATGGATCGTTCCCTCTTTTGCTGGCGCACACCATGACGTCAAGCCAAAAGGGCCGACCGGCACGGCATCTCTGCCCACGGCCGACTCCGACCCGGGATCATTCACCCCCGGTCCAGCGCGCACGCAGCGAGTCGCGGTTCAGTGCGAGCCATTGTAAGGCGATGATCGGCGTCGCCGAAAGGATGCGGCCTTCCGCCAGCGCGTGGAGCGCTTCGGTCCAAGGCATTACGAGCGCCCGGATGTCCTCGCCCTCCTCCAGCAGCCCGTGTACGCCATCGACGCCGCTCGCATCTGTGCGGGCGCAGAATAGCGCGATCCACTCGGAAGTGCCGCCCGGACTCACCAGGTAGTCGTAGATGGGGACCAGCTCATGGATCACGCAGCCCGCCTCCTCCATGGCTTCGCGCCGAGCGACCTCGGCCGGCGCTTCGTTCGGTTCGACGATCCCGGCGATGGTCTCCAAGATCCATGCCCCACCGGGAGCCCCGAGGGCACCGATGCGGAACTGCTCCACCAAGACCACCTCATCGCGGAATGGGTCGTACGGGAGGACCGCGGCCGCATGTCCGCGATCGAGGAGTTCTCGGGTGAGCAGGGGACTCCAACCACCCCGGAACAGCTCGTGGCGCAAGCGGTACCGTACCAGGCGGAAAAAGCCCTGATAGGCGACGGTGGATTCGACGAGCTGGATTCTCCGGCCTGGAAGATCGCTCACGGGCTGCCTCCAGTGCGCGAGGGTGTCTCCAGGCCCTCCAGATCGGCTTCTGTGCCGCCCGCTCGGCGATAGGCCTCGCGGTGCAGCGGTCCCTCGACGGCCCTGCGCAGATAACGCCGTGACAGCCGCAGGAAGGTGCGCTCCGGGTGCAGGCCGCACCGCTTGCAGCAACAACCGAGACAGCGCCGGCCGACCGCGACGTGCCCGACCTCCTCCTCTGAGAGCTTGTGAAAAAATCGAAAATCTGGCCGGCCTCCACGCGGAAGTAACTGATTTATAACGCTTTTGATATGTAGCAAACGGTGTCTTGGCGATTTATTCACAAGCTCTGAGATGAGATGCAGGATAGCCGCGCCGTCTGAAATGCCGTGCGTCCTCCGCCGCGACGCGCACCCAGTCATGGTCGTAGGCGCGCGGGCATGGCCGGAAAGCGATGTACGGCACCCCAGGCGAGGGTCACTGCGCCGAGCGCGATGTGGGCAAGCCCGTGGATTAGCGCGGCCCGACCGAAACGGGGCGCCAGGGCGTGGCGGGCGGTTGGACCCAGGGCTATGAGCCGCGAGGCACTCCCTGGCGGCTCCGAACAGGTTAGCCCTGCTCACCGGCCCCGGCCATCAGTAGCATCAGTTCGTTGAGCCGACGCACGAAGGCGGCCGGATCCTCCAACTGCCCCCCTTCGCTCAGCACTGCCTGCTCGAACAACATGGCCGACCAGTCCGCGAAACGGGCCGCGTCCTGCTCGTCCCTGATGCGCAACACGAGCGGGTGCGTGGGATTGACCTCCAGCGCCGGCTTGCTCCGGGGGACCTGTTGACCGGCGGCGCGCAGCATGCGTTCGAGGTGTGTGCCCAGCCCATGCTCATCCGCGACCAGACAGGCGGGCGAAGATGTCAGTCGTTGAGAGACCCGGACCTCGGTCACTCGGTCCCCGAGTGCGTCCTTGAGGCGTTTGGTGAGATCCTCGAGCTCGTCCGCGCCCTTATGGTGCTGCTCCTGATCTTCTTGATCCTGCAGGGCTCCAAGATCCAGCCCTCCCTTGGCTACCGATTGTAGCGGCTTACCCTCGAACTCGGTCAGGTGTGCCACCACCCAGTCGTCTACACGGTCGTGCAGCAGCAACACCTCTATGCCTTTCTTGCGAAACACTTCCAAGTGCGGGCTGCTGCGGGCGGTGTTGAAGCCGTCGGCAACCACGTAGTAGATCGCCTTCTGCCCTTCTTTCATGCGGCCGACGTAAGCCTCCAGGGACGCATCCTGGGCGGCGCTGTCCGTGTGCGTCGAGGCGAAACGCAGCAGTTTGGCGATGCGCTCGCGATTGGCGGGATCCTCGATCACACCCTCTTTGAGCACCTGCCCGAATTCCTTCCAGTAGGCGGCGAATTTCTCCTGCTGGGTCGCTGCGAGGTCCTCGAGCAGCTCCAGGATCTTGCGCGTGGCACCGGCGCGCAGCGTGTCGATGTCTTTGCTGTGCTGCAGGATCTCCCGCGAGATGTTGAGTGGCAGGTCGTCCGAGTCGATGACGCCGCGCACGAAGCGCAGATAGCGGGGCAGCAGATGCTCGCTGTCCTCCATGATGAACACCCGCCGCACGTAGAGCTTGATCCCGTGCCGCTGCTCGCGGTCCCACAGGTCGAACGGAGCGTGGGCCGGGAGGTAAAGCAAAGCCGTGTACTCGTGGCGCCCCTCCATGTGGCTGTGCACCCAGGCCAGCGGCGCCTCGAAGTCGTGTCCAACATGCTTGTAGAACTCTGCGTAATCGTCGTCACTGATCTCGGACTTGGGCCGCGCCCAGAACGCCGACGCCCGGTTCACGGTCTCCTCCTCTCCCTTCTCACCGGTCATGAGGATGGGTATCGGGATGTGATCGGAGTACTTGTGCACGATCGCCATCAGCCTGCGGTTGTCCAGGAACTCGTTCTCGCCCTCGCGCAGGTGCAGCGTCACCTCGGTGCCGCGCTTCGCCCGATCCACCGTCTCGACCGTATAGGCGCCCTCGCCAGTGGACTCCCAGCGAACGCCATGCTCACGTCCCAGGCCGGCGCGCCGCGTGATCACGGTCACTTTGTCGGCAACAATGAACGCCGAGTAGAAGCCTACGCCGAACTGACCGATCAGCTTGGCGTCTTTCGCCTGATCTCCCGTTAGGGACGCCATGAACTGGCGTGTGCCCGACTTGGCGATCGTCCCGAGCTGGTCGATCACCTCGGTACGGGTCATTCCGACACCGTTGTCCGACACCGTGATGGTGCGCGCCTCCTGGTCGTACCTGACGCGGATGCGCAGGTCGCTTTCGCCTTCGTAAAGCGCATCGTCCGTCAACGCCTCGAAACGCAGCCTGTCCATGGCATCGGCGGCGTTGGAGATCAGCTCCCGCAGAAAGATCTCCTTGTTGCTATAGAGCGAGTGAATCATGAGGTTCAGCAACTGCCGCACCTCGGTTTGGAAGTCCAGTGTTTCCTTGTGCGCATCCACACTCATCGATACATACCCCCGTCGTATGCAACCGGCTGAGGGATAGGGCTACCCTCGGGCGAAATCAAGTCGTGATCGGTTGCGAAGCGCGAACAGCGGCGGCTGGCGCGCGGACATCGAGGCCGTGCCGGTTCAGCCGGCATTCAGACTGCCATGCATATCATTGGTCCTGGAACAGATCGAGGCAAGTCCCACGATCGGTAAATCATTTGCATACCAACCGCACCCCTGCTAATTTCGCAGTCTGCAGCGCGGTTCGGGAGTCGGTTTCGGCCGGCGCCAAGCCCTGGCCCTCTGCCCGCACGGACTCCCTTCAAACCCCCGGCCCGGATACCCACACCCCTTAGCCGCGGCCGTCTGCGGCCAAGCCTAGGGACCGCTCTGAGCGGGGTCATGCTCCTTGACCGTCGTGTGTGAATCGGCAGGGCCCTGGGATATTGAGCACGTCGGGTAGGCCGGGGCCGGCCCCAGTGATGCGGTATTCGTGAGCGGAAATGCACTTCTTGGCACCACTTCCTCGTTATCAGGAAGATGGAAGGCGCCCCGGACAACCAGCGCGACAAACCTTTCCCGCCCGCCGGAATTCCGTTAACTTACTGTGTTTCCAGGCAACACGGACTCTGCGGCCACCGTCTTCCAGGAGTGGCCTTGGAGGATCACCAAACGAGGACGACATGGGTTTCCTACAAGAGAAACGGGCGCTTATCGTAGGACTTGCCAGTAACCGCTCCATCGCGTGGGGCATCGCTCAGGCCATGAGGCGAGAGGGTGCGGATCTCGCCTTTACCTACCAGAACGATAAGCTACGCGAACGCGTAGAGACCCTCGCCGCCGAGTGCGGCTCTTCCATCGCGCTGCCCTGCGATGTCAGCAGCGACGCAGAGATCGAGCAAGCATTCGAGCGCCTGGACGACTACTGGAGCCACCTGGACATCATCGTGCATTCCGTGGCGTTTGCGCCGCGCACGGAACTGCAGGGCAGCTTCTTGGACAGCGTCAGCCGGGAGGGCTTCCGCGTCGCCCACGAAATCAGCTCATACAGCTTGACCGCGTTGGCCAAAATCGGCCGCGCCATGATGCAAGGGCGTCGCGGGGCGCTCCTCACTCTGAGCTACCTGGGCGCGAAAAAGGCCGTCCCCAATTACAACGTCATGGGTCTCGCCAAGGCGAGTCTGGAGGCCAACGTGCGTTACCTCGCGCTCAGCCTCGGGGCCGAGGGGATCCGCGTCAATGCGATCTCCGCCGGGCCGCTCAGGACGCTGGCCGCCTCAGGCATCACGGATTTCCGCAGGCTCTTGGAATATGTGGAGAAGGGTGCTCCGTTGCGGCGTAACGTCACCCTCGAGGAGGTAGGGAATGCCGGAGCGTTCCTCTGCTCAGACCTCGCCTCGGGGATCACCGGCGATGTGCTCTATGTGGACTGCGGGTTCCATATCGTAGCCGTGGGTGGCATCTGATAGCCGCCTTGGCGCCAGTGCCGCACCTCCGGAGCCCACGCTCCGCACGCCCCGAGCCGTGGCGCGCGGGTAGTTTGGTCACTGTGAAAATGCGCCCCGGGCGCCCTACGTCTCCCCTCGCGCACGGGACAAGGGAACCGGTCGCGCCCGACTGGACACCCTGTTCTTCAACGCGGCAAAGATGGGTTCTTCCCGGAATCGTGTGGGTAGCAATGCCTATGCCGCAGCGGCATCTGCCTGATCTCTGACACCAGGGGGTGTGTTGAGCGGCGAGGCGGGCAGGTGGGCGAGATTGCCGGCGATGAGGTAGGCGATGGTGATGAGCGAGTGCGTGGTGCGGTAGCCCCGGGCGCGGGCCTTGGCGGCCTGGATGAGGGAGTTGATGCCCTCGGCGCGGCCGTTGGTGAGGCCCGAGTGGAACGCGGCGAGGATGCCGTTCCAGTGCTCTTTCAGGGTAGTGGCGAGGCGTTTCATGGGCTGCAGGCGGCCGTGCCCAGCTATACCAGCGCCCGAGGGCGCTCTCGGCCTGCTCGAGGGTGCTGGCCGTGGCGTAGATATCGCGCAGCGCCTCCTTGAGGCGCCAGGCGCGGGCGGTCTTGAGGCGGGCGCGGGAGAGCCAGTGGAAGTCGGTGAGTTGGTCCCAGCCAGGTCCAGCGGGTGCCTCTGAGGGCGGGCTCGGTCTTGATCTCCTGGCGGCGCACCGCGTCGACCGCCTCGTTGGCGAGCTTGATCACGTGGAAGGCATCGAAGCTCACCGTGGCCTGGGGCAGGTGCCTGGCCACCCCGGCGCGGTAGGCGGCGGACAGGTCGATGCACACCTGCTCGATGGCCTGCGGGTCGCCGCCGTGCGCCTTGAGGTCGGCGGCGAAGGCCGCCACGGTGCTCTGGTCGCGGCCCTCGCAGGCGAACAGCAGGCGTTTTCCCGTGAGGTCATGGAACAGGCTGATGTAGTGCTGTTCACGCCGGGCAGCGGTCTCGTCCAGGCCCACAGCGCTCACCTGCGAGTGGTCCTCCTGAGCGCGGGCACTGCCTACGTAGTGATCGAGCACCCCCCACAGGCGCTCATCGCCCACACCCAGGTGCCGAGCCACGGTCGCCACCGGCAGGGCCTGGCACAGCGTGACCACCAGCGCCTCCATCAGCGCCGTGAAGCCACTGTGTGCGCGCGCCCACGGCGCTTCGACCTGGGTCGTCTTGCCGCAGGCCTCGCAGCGCACCCGCGGCAGATGCGCGTGCAGGTACGCCCGTGACTTAAAGAAGCTCAGGTGCTGCCAACTGCGCTCCCGGGTGTCGTGCACCGGCTGGCCTTGCACTCCGCAGGCCGGGCAGGCAAAGCGGCTGCCCTTGGCAAACGCCACCTCGAGGTCGATGCGCCCAGCCTCGGGGTCGAAGCGCACGTCGGTGACCTCCCAAGGCACCGTCAGGCCCAGTGCCGTGGTAAACAGATGCGTGGGCTGCACGGTGCTCCCCCCTTGGAGACGGCCTGTGGATTTGTGGACGAGCCCTGCGGAGCGGCCCGCGTCCCAAGGACCGTGTGGACAACCTCCCGGTTGCCCACACTCGCGGGCCTCTCGCCCACCACCCCACAAGCCCCAACCACAAGATGTTGTGATAAGCGACTAGTCAGGACAGATGCTACTTCACCACCGCGACCCACACAATTTCCGAAAGAGCCCAAAGATGCTCATCGTCCCGTTCCGCTCATCCTGACGTCGGCCATCGCCGCTATCGGGGCGCACTGCAGATTTATCCACAAACTCAGAGCCGCTCGGAATAAATCTTGACGTCGGCCTCCTGGCGGAGGGTCTGCATCCAATCGCCGAAGTCGTCGGCACCCAGTTGCCGTGCCAGATCCCTGGCCGCGGCCTTACGAAGCTTCTCGTCGACCTTCCCGAGGTCACCGTCCACTACACCTGTCAGCCTCACCAGCACACAGTCTCCCGTGGGGAAAACGACGCTACCGTAGGCAGCCCCGTGCGGGCCGGGACGAGGCAGGGCGAAGGCAGTGCTGAGCAGGGCAGGGTTGAGGCTATGGTCGTCACGCTTCACGGTCACCGTCGGCGCCCACTCGAGCCCTTGCCCCTGGGCAAGAGCGGCCGGATCCTTCCCCTGCCGCAGATCCGCAAGCAGCTTCTCTCCGAGGTCCTTCACCTCCGCCTTGGCCTGCTGGAAACGCAAGCGCTGCTCGATCTCTGCGCGCACATCCGCGAGGGGCCGCACGGCACTTGGCTTGTGATCCCGCACTCGCACAACAACCAGATCGTCGGGGGCCAGTTCAATTGCCTGACTGTTGTAACCGTCCTTCAGCACCTCCTGACTGAATGCCGCAGTCAGCACCTTGGGATTGGCGGCGATTCCGCCGCCGCCACCGCGGCCGAAGAAACCAGTCGTCTTGATCGCCAGATTCAGCTCCTTCGCGGCAAGCTCCAGCGTGTCCGGGTGCTCGTAGGTGAGGTCACCGAGCTTCTCGCCTTTTTCCAGGAACTCGCGCTCCGCCTCTCGCCGACGGTAGTCAGCGAGAAGCTGTGCGCGAACCTCCTGGAACGGTTTCACGGTGGCGGGCTTCACATCCTCGAGCTTCACGACGTGAAAGCCGTATGAGGTTCTCGCAAGGCGTATCTCACCCGGCCGCATGGAGAAAACGACTTGGTCCATCGCCGGATCCATCGAACCCTGACCGAAATACCCCAGGTCACCACCCTGTTTCGCCGATCCCGGATCCTCGGAGAACTCCCGCGCCAGATCGCCCATGTTCTCGCCTTTCTTGATCCTCTCCAGAAGCTTCTCCGCCTTCTCCCGAGCGGCCTGCGCCGCGGTCTGAGGGGCGTCGTGGGCGACCGCGACGAGGATATGGCGGGCCCGACGCTGCTCTTCCACGGCGAAATCTCCCTTGCGCTCCTCGTACACCTTGTGCAGTGCATCCTCCGAAGGCTCGGGAATGGCGCGCGCCAAGTCGCCCACCTTGAGCTCCAGATAAGCCAAATCGACCTGCTCGGGCGACGTTAGTTGTGTCTTGTGGGCCTCGTAATAGGCACCGACCGCTTGATCGCTGACCTTCGCGGCCTCCATGGACCGAGCCACCGGGACGACCAGATGACTAAATTCGCGCTCTTGCTCCTTTAGGAGCAGGATCCGATTGACGGCCTCTGAAGTCACCCCATGGCTGGCGCGAATTCCCTGGCCCAGTTGGTCGAGGAGCATGCCCTGGCGTAGCTGCGCCTCGAAGGCAGCGGACGTGAGCCCCTGGGATTGAAGGATGCGCGCGTACGCATCGCGGTCGAAACGACCCCCCTGCTGGAACGCGGGCAGGGACTCGATCTCTCCCCCCAGTTGGGCATCGGTCACATGCAGCCCCATCCCCTGCACAGTCTGGATCAGAAGCAACCGGTTGATAAGCGCATCGAGAACTTGCCGCTTGATCGCCTTCTCGTCGACACCCTCGGGAAGTGCCGACCCCAGGCGTTGCCGCTCCTGCTGATAGGCGCGATCCAGCTCCGCCAGCTTGATATCGCGTCCGTTGACGCTGGCGACGACTACCTCCTTGCCGCCGGAGAAATACTGCTGGATGCCCCACAGCGCAAACGGGATGGCGATGAGAATCACTATTACCCACGCCAGCACGCCGGTGGCGCGGTCACGGATACCCTGGAGCATACGATTCGGGACTTAGCGCGAACAAAACGAGCCGCTGGCACGCCTGCCGCGCGCCAGCGCTGCTGGAGTATGGCGGAGTGGACGGGACTCGAACCCGCGACCCCCGGCTTGACAGGCCGGTATTCTAACCAGCTGAACTACCACTCCTTGGCTTGGTGGGTGCTGAGGGGTTTGAACCCCCGACCTTCGCCTTGTAAGGGCGACGCTCTCCCGGCTGAGCTAAGCACCCGAGGACAACTGGTTATTTTACGGCATCCTTGAGTGCCTTGCCAGGCTTGAAGACCGGCGTCTTCGTCGCCGGAATCTTGATCTGAGCCCCGGTGCGAGGATTGCGGCCGGTACGCGCCGCGCGCTTGCGCACGGAGAACGTCCCGAAACCGACCAGCGTAACGGCACCCCCTTTTTTTAAGGCGCCGGTAACGGTCTCCACCATGCTGTCAACGGCACGCGCGGCAGCGGCCTTGGAGATGTCGGAGGACTCTGCAACGGATTGGATCAATTCGGACTTATTCATTGGTCGCACCCCTTTGGTGTTGTAAAGACGCCCTACCTCGCACACTACCGTGTTGCGAGGGGACGTTATACCAACTGTCCAAAACGTGCGTCAAGGGGTGGCGCCGCTCAATGGCGCACCGGAGTCCGCTTCTTCTGCCCTCTGTCGCGTCTTAGCCTGGGCCCTACCGCCTTCGATGAGTCCTCGGGTTCTGGTAAGGGCTTTGGGGCATGTTGCAGCGCAATTTCAAGCACTTGGTCGATCCATTGTACGGGGCGAATCTCGACATCCTGTAGGACGTTCTTGGGAATCTCTGGGAGATCGCGTTTATTTTCGGCAGGGATCAGGACTCTTTTGACACCCCCCCGATGGGCCGCCAGCAGCTTCTCTTTCAGCCCTCCGATCGGAAGCACCTCGCCGCGTAGGGTAATCTCTCCCGTCATGGCAACATCCGCGCGGGCCGGAATCCGTGTCAGCGCGGACACCAGCGCCGTGCACATGCCGATCCCGGCACTCGGGCCGTCTTTCGGTATCGCCCCCTCCGGTACGTGAATGTGAAAGTCGTACTGCTGATAGAAATCCGCTTCGATCCCGAGCAGTGCGGCCCGACTCCGTACAACAGTCATGGCTGCCTGCACGGATTCCTGCATAACGTCCCCGATCTGGCCCGTGATCAGCAGCTTGCCCTTCCCAGGCACGACCGCTGACTCGATGGTCAGCAGCTCACCACCCACCTCAGTCCAGGCAAGACCAGTGACGTGACCCACTTGGTCCTGTTCTTCCGCCCGCCCATAACGGAAACGCCGCACGCCCAGATACTTCTCCAGGTTTCGGGAAGTCACCGTAACGCGCTTGCGGGCCTTGGTCAGCAAGAGACTCCTTGACCACCTTGCGGGCGATCTTGGCCACCTCCCGTTCCAGATTGCGGACGCCCGCCTCCCTCGTGTAGTAGCGGATGATGTCGAGCAGCGCCCCGTCGGAAATGCTGATCTCCGGGTCCTTCAGCCCGTTAGCTTGGATCTGCTTCGGCACTAGGTAGCGGACAGCGATATTCAGCTTCTCGTCCTCCGTATACCCCGGGATACGAATGACCTCCATGCGATCCAGCAACGGCGATGGGATGTTCAGGGTGTTGGCGGTGGTGATGAACATGACGTCCGAGAGGTCGTAGTCCACCTCCAAGTAGTGGTCGTTGAAGGCATGGTTCTGCTCCGGATCCAGCACTTCCAAGAGGGCCGAGGCCGGATCACCGCGGAAATCCATAGCCATCTTGTCCACTTCGTCCAGCAGAAACAGCGGGTTGCGTACTCCCACCTTGCCCATGTTCTGCAGGATCTTGCCGGGAAGCGACCCGATATAAGTCCGCCGGTGCCCACGAATCTCGGCCTCGTCACGCACTCCGCCGAGGGACATACGCACGAACTTCCGGTTGGTCGCGCGCGCGATGGAGCGGCCGAGGGAGGTCTTGCCCACGCCCGGTGGGCCGACCAGGCAAAGCACGGAGCCCTTAAGCTTCTTCACGCGCTGCTGCACGGCCAGATACTCGAGGATGCGTTCCTTGACCTTGTCCAAGCCGTAGTGATCCGCCTCCAAGATGTCTCGGGCCGCCGCCAGGTCGTGGCGTACCTTGCTGCGCTTCTTCCAGGGGACATTGACGAGCCAGTCGATGTAGTTGCGAACCACGGTCGCCTCGGCCGACATCGGCGACATCATCTTGAGCTTGCTCAGTTCCGCCACGGCCTTGGCCTTGGCCTCCTTGGTCATGCCAGCACGCTCGATCTTCTGTGCCAGCTCCTCGACCTCGTTGGGCGCGTCTTCCAGCTCACCGAGCTCTTTCTGGATCGCCTTCATCTGCTCATTGAGGTAGTACTCGCGCTGACTCTTCTCCATCTGCCGCTTGACGCGGCCACGAATGCGCTTCTCCACCTCGAGGATGTCAATCTCCGATTCCACCAGCCCGAGCAGGAACTCCAGACGATCGCGTACGTCCTCCTTCTCCAGCAGCTTCTGCTTGTCTTCGATCTTGAGCGCCATGTGGGCGGCGACGGTATCCGCCAGCCGACCCGGATCATCGATGTTGGCGAGCGAGGCGAGCACCTCCGGTGGGATCTTCTTGTTCAGCTTGACGTACTGGTCAAACTGGGACATCACCGAGCGGGACAATACCTCCACTTCCCGCTCGTCCTGTGCGGCCGGAACCAGCAAAGCGACCTGCCCGACAAAATAGCCCTGACCGCCCAGAAACTGGACAATCCGTGCACGTTCGGTACCCTCCACCAACACCTTGATGGTCCCGTCGGGAAGCTTGAGCAGCTGTAGGATATTCGCGATGCAGCCCACCCGATAAACGTCGTCCGGCCCGGGGTCGTCGTCGGCGGCGTTCTTCTGGGCGACCAGCAGGATGCGCTTGCCCTCCTCCATCGCCGCATCCAGGGCCTTGATGGACTTCTCGCGGCCGACAAACAACGGGATAACCATGTGTGGATACACGACCACATCCCGCAGGGGGAGTATGGGAAGGACGGCGGACGGAGAATCGACCCCCTCGGAGGGCTTGTCAGTTCGCTCCATGACGGAGTACCTCTTATGGCTTCATTGCGTATAGGGTGCAGTGCGCGTAACTGTCTCTCGCATCACCAATCAGCGACGAGAACAGATTACGTAGGCGTACCGCGAACACCACGCATCATGCGGGCCCGCCGGCGCAAATTCAAGGAAGCTAGCGGGGACTCAGTCCGAGGCCGCGCGCTGGTGCTGCTCCGTACCCTCGTAGATGAGCAGGGGCTCCGATGTGCCTTTGATCACGTCGCCATCGATCACGACCTTGCTCACGTCCTTCATGGACGGCAATTCGTACATGATGTCCAGTAGAACGTGCTCAAGGATGGATCGCAGCCCGCGTGCGCCAGTCTTGCGCTCCAAGGCTCTCTTGGCCACCAGGCGCAGTGCGTCGTCGCGGATTTCGAGCTTGGAGTCCTCCATGTCGAACAGCTTGCTGTACTGCTTCACCAGGGCATTTTTTGGCTCTGTCAAGATCCGCACCAGAGCCTCCTCGTCCAGCTCGTGCAGCGTGGCCACCACGGGAAGTCGTCCGACGAACTCCGGAATCAGACCATAGCGGATCAGGTCCTCGGGCTCCACATCCTTCAGCAAGTCGCTCACACTGCGCGACTCGGCCTTGCCTCTGACCTCCGCGGAGAAGCCAATGCCGCCCTTTTCGGATCGATCGCGGATCATCTTCTCCAAGCCGGAGAAAGCCCCCCCGCAGATGAAAAGAATGTTGCTCGTATCCACCTGCAAGAATTCCTGCTGAGGGTGCTTCCTACCGCCCTGTGGCGGCACCGAGGCGACAGTCCCTTCGATGAGCTTCAGCAGCGCCTGTTGGACGCCCTCGCCCGACACGTCTCGGGTGATAGAGGGGTTATCCGACTTGCGCGAGATCTTGTCGATCTCATCGATGTACACAATTCCGGTCTGGGCTTTCTCTACGTCGTAATCGCACTTCTGCAGCAGCTTCTGAATGATGTTCTCCACGTCCTCACCTACGTAACCCGCCTCGGTAAGGGTGGTCGCATCGGCGATGGTGAACGGCACATTCAGCAGCCGCGCCAACGTCTCCGCGAGCAGAGTCTTGCCGCATCCGGTCGGCCCGATCAGCAGGATGTTGCTCTTGGAGATCTCAACGTCATCCTTCTTTTTGCCATGCTGGGCCGCATGCATGCGCTTGTAGTGGTTGTACACGGCAACGGACAGGATCTTCTTGGCGTGAGCCTGCCCGATGACATAGTCCTCCAGGATTTGGCGAATCTCGGCGGGCGTCGGGAGCTTGCTCCCGCGGGCATTGGACTTCTCCTGTACCTCCTCCCGGATGATGTCGTTGCAAAGCTCCACGCACTCGTCGCAGATGAAGACGGATGGCCCCGCAATGAGCTTGCGCACCTCGTGCTGGCTTTTGCCACAGAACGAGCAGTAAAGCAGCTTCCCGCCGTCGCCTCTACTCTGTCTGTCGCTCATAGGCTCACCTCGGGCTCTGGCGCTTCGGCCAGCCAAACGGCTTCCAGACGATCGTTCACAGACTCCGCACTGCGCTGAACACCCGCTTACTTGCTGAGCGGCTTCTCCCGATGCGACAGCACCGCATCGATTAGGCCGTACTGAGCCGCGTCCTCGCCTCCCATAAAGAAGTCGCGGTCAGTGTCCTGAGCGATCTTCTCCAGCGGTTGACCGGTATGTTTGGCCAGGATCTCGTTGAGTCGGTCCCGGACCAGCAGGATCTCTCGAGCGTGGATGTCGATATCCGCCGCCTGGCCTTGAAATCCCCCCAGTGGCTGGTGGACCATCATCCGTGAGTGGGGCAGGCAGTAACGTTTACCCTTGGCGCCCCCTGCCAGGAGCAACGCTCCCATGCTGGCGGCTTGCCCAATGCACATCGTGCTCACGTCGGGCCGTACAAACTGCATGGTATCGTAGATAGCCAACCCCGCCGACACCACACCGCCTGGAGAGTTGATGTACAAATGGATATCCTTGTCCGGGTTCTCCGATTCAAGAAACAAGAGTTGGGCCACTATGAGATTCGCGGAATGTTCCTCCACCGGACCTACCAGGAATATGACTCTTTCCTTCAGGAGTCGCGAGTAGATATCGTAGGCGCGCTCTCCACGGGCCGTCTGCTCGATGACCATCGGGACTAGATTCAGCCCCCGGATGCTGTCGCCATTGGGGATCACGTCACGCTCCTCCACTGCCGGCCCCCCCGCCAGAGACGGCGGGTTGCCACGCCACAAGCGCATCGAAGGTCGAGTGGACGTCGGTCACCTGAACATGCTGCAAGACCCAGTCCACCACCTGATCTTCTATCACCATGGATTCGATCTCCGCAAGCTGCCGTCGGTTGCCGTAGATCCATCGCGTAACTGCGTCCGGCTCCTCATACGTCGACGCGATGCGCTCGACGGCATCCCGGACCCGCTCCGCAGACGCCTTCATCCCCCCCCGCTTGGCCAGTTCGAGGATGATAAGCCCGAGCGCCACGCGCCTGCGGGCCGCCGCTTCGAACACGGAATCAGGGAGCGCCTTGGCCGCATCCTGCCTACTCTGTTCGGCACCCTCCGACAACTGGCCTCTAAGCCGCTGGATTTCCTCTGCAAGCAAGGACCTCGGTAGCTCGATGGGGTGGGCGTTCAGCAGGATATCCATGACCTGCTGTTTGACTCTCCCCTTGACGGCTTGTTCCAGCTCGCGGCGCATGTTCCCGGCCACCTCGCCCCGCAGCGCCGCCACCCCCCCCTCCTTGACCCCGAAGCCATGCACGAAGTCCTCGTCCAAGTTGGGAAGCCGCCTGGTTTGCACAGCGGTCACGGTGAGCGTGAACTCGCCATGTTTGCCCGCGAGGTCCTTGGCAGGGTAGTCGGCCGGGAAAGTGAGCGTGGTGCTGCGCTCCTCGCCCGCCCCCGCACCCAACAGCACCTGCTCGAGCTCCGGCAGCAGCGACGTGCCCCCCAACACGGCCTTAACGCCCCGGGCACTCACCCCCTGCTCGCTGCCTTCCACCGTCCCGCGGTAATCGATGGTTACGGTGTCGCCCGCCCCGGCCGGCCGCTCCGCGGGGACCCATTGCGCCCGTTGCTCCCGCAGGCGCTCTATCATTCGGTCCACGTCCGCCTCTGAGACATCCGCGACGGGGCGCTCGACGCTGTACGCCTCGAGCGCAGCCGAGTCAATCGTCGGATACACTTCGAAGGTCGCCACGTACTCCAAGTCCTCGCCCGCGCTCTGGGGTTTGGCCTCCACCCTCGGACCGCCCACGGGCCGCAGGTTCTCTTGGCGAATCGCCTCCTCCAGCGTGGAGCGCACCAACTCGCCGATCACTTCGCCGCGCACCTGTCCGCCGTATTTCTGACTGACCACCCGCAACGGGGCTTTGCCCGGCCGGAAACCCGAGATGGCCGCACGGCGCGCCAGGGACTGCAGCCGGCGCTGCACTTCTTTCTCTACTGTCTCGGCCGGTACGGCAACCCTGAGATGGCGTTCTAGCCCTTGGCCGGACTCGACAGACACGTGCATGGCATGGCCCCTAGCGGACACACGACTGATCCCTCAATCAGCCGCGGAACAGGTTAATGACGAAGACCAAGCGGACACAATCCCCAAGAATGTTTCGGTTTTAGAGTATAGTGCGAAAGGAGAGACTCGAACTCTCACGGGTTGCCCCACTGGCACCTAAAACCAGCGCGTCTACCAATTCCGCCACTTTCGCCTTGTCACCGACACCAGGCAGGGCCTGCGGGGCACCCTGGAACGCATTATACATGATACATGCTTTCCGGATCTCCGAGCACGACGCTGCCGCTACGTCGTTCTGGCTCACTCCGGCGGGCACGCAGGACTATTCGGCGCGTCCGGAGAGCCGCCACCATCGGCGGCGGGAAGCGACAGGACCGAACGCCGCAGGGAGGTCCACCGGCGGGAGCGTTGAAAGCACCCAGCCGGGCAACGGAGGCCGTTCGCTGAAACCACACACCGAACCGAGGCTGTTCGGATCGAAGATCTTGACGAGCGACGGCGCCTCAAAGTTGTCCGCGTATACGATTCCGCAGTAGTCCTCGGTGTGCTCGCGGCGCAGGAAGCGGTCGATTGCACCGATGAAGTTTTCAAGCTCTGTCGCGCTGACGGGCGTCGATGGCACCGCCTTCCCCACGGCATAGATGTACCACGACGCACCGCCACAGTGACGCAAGTTAGCCCATAGCTGGTCGAGCTGTTGCCAGCGCAGCACGCCGCGGAAGCTTCCACGGAAAGCCACGAGATATGGGTTCTCTCCAATAGACACGCCGATACCAATCCGCTGCATACCCCGGCTGCCGTCGCAACCCGGCATTATCCCGAGAGCTTGTAAGTAAATCTGCTGCGCGCCCCGATGGCGGCGTCATGGCGCACCCCCCTGTACGCCACCGCTTCGGGGCGTCCTGCGGATGTGCCGAATGGCTGTCCTGCCATTCGGTCGCCCTCGCCCAACTACTCGATGCGTCTCGTGGCTGCGCTTCGTGCGCCCTGCTGTCGCTCCGTCCGTTGCGACGACCCCTTCACAGCTCTGGGCGTTGTCATCCGCGACAACCCTCACTATGATGCTCCATTGGCCTTTTCCCCAGGCTGCGCCTTCGCGGACATCCATTGTGGGCAACCAATCCTTTTCCATCAACATAGAACATCTTGAAGGGTACCAATTCAGGGTAGAGTTCGACTGGCCGGTGCCAGACATCGTCATGGATGAGCCAGAGCCTCTCGGAGAACGTCGGGGCCCGAACGCCTCCCGGCTCCTTGCGGCAGCCGTGGGGAACTGCCTGACCGCCAGCCTCCTCTTCTGCCTGACGAAGACCAGGGTGGAACTAGGCGGCGCCAAGACCAAGGTGACCGCAGTCCTTTCGCGGAACGAGCGCGGGCGACTGCGTGTAGGAAGCCTGGAGGTGAGCATCCAGGTTTCCGTCATGCCGGAGGCGGGTAACAAGGCGGTGCGATGTAGCCAGCTATTCGAGGACTTCTGCGTGGTGACCGCGAGCGTCCGCGAGGGGATTCCCATCCACGTCACAGTCACCGACGACCGCGGGACGGTGCTTCACCACTCAGGCAGTCCAGTGTAGCAGAGCGGCATAAGCCATGACCCGCCAAGGGAGCCAAGGCGGACCGAAGGATCACGAATCGAGTACTGCCCAGGACCAAGACCACCTCCGTCGGCGCATGCCGCATCAGGTTCCAGGCGACTGCCTCGCGTGGGATCTGACCCCGCGCCTCCGCTTCGTCTAGGCGCGGCGGGAGCGAGCCTTCAACTCGTAAGCGAGCGCGAGAAACGCGCCGATAGCCGCACCTCCCAGCACCCATATGCATACGGTGAAAGGTCGGTGCACATCCCCTCCAAAGTTGACGAAGGTCCCCGCGAGCCCGCAGCCAAGAACCGCGGCAATCAAGAGGGCCATCCCCATCTCCGAGAGCCGCTGGCCTTCTTCCGCGGGAGTGCGCGCATGCAGGTCCATAGCGACGGCAGCAAGCAACCCGGCCGTACCCATAGCGATGGACCCTTGCGTCTGGGTGTCCGGCTGACCGGACAGCCAACCCATCGCCAAGCCCAACAGAACTCCGGCTAGCGCTCCCCCCGACGACAGCAACACAAATCTCAAAACAGCCTTCATCACACCCCCCGGGACAGAAGACGGCAGCACCCGTCCCGTTTCCACCGATGCCGAGTTGCTTCCCCAGAGCCGCTGCTGACACACGCAGCAATACCTTGACACGCTGCGCAGACCGACTCGTGCAGTGCAGTAGCTTAGCACAGATGCCCAACCCAACGCCGCCAGCGCAGCCCTTGCGGGACCGCTGGGCCCTGCGGCCAAAACCTTAACGCAGTGGTATGACAGTTTGAGGAAATATCGTTCGGACAGTGGCCGGGCCGAGGCTGCGGTGCAAGCGAGGTACGCCGGGCTCTTTGCCTGCGAGTTGGCACGGCGACAGACACTTAGGGCACAGGCGCATCACCGCGACACCTCCGTCCCCCGATTCATGGCGGTCCGCTCGAGCCAACGTCGCCCTCCGGCACTACACCGCAGCCGACGCGCCGACGCTTTGCTCTCGCGCTCACGTACGTCATCTGCACGTTTTCGTGTAGAATAAACCCCCTCTGTTGAAACCAGCTTCTGAAACCAGCTTCGACCCGAAAGCGGGTCCGCGGAGGGCATACCGAGCATGCAGGCACCCTTGCCGGCTCCCCAGGACTACAATCCCGTTGGCCCTGTCATTCGCGACGACGATATCAACCGGGCCTATCGTCATCTCAAGGCGATGAGTCACCCATTGCGGCTACGTATCTTGTGCGTCCTGGGAGACACCGAGTTCTGTGTGGGAGATCTGGTGGACCGTATCGGGACCTCGCAGAGCAACATCTCGCAGCACCTGTCCATCCTCCACGACAAGGGAATGCTAATCTCGCGCAAGGAGGCCAATCGCGTTTACTACCGCATCGCGGATCCAGGCATCCTAAGGCTCATCGGGGTAATGCACGAGGTCTTTTGCACCCCCCGGGGCTGACCACTCGGCTCCACCTCGGGAGCACCGCAACGCTAACAACGTCGGCATGCTCTTGCCCTGGCTTCCACCGTAGGCCACCATCGGTTCCCGCACCGCCCTCATAGCCTAGGCAGGCACCTCCTCCAGGGCAAGGGAACCCTGACGCGGCAGGTGTTATGCCAGAACGCCTGTGCGGCGGCTTGCCTCTCCGAAGACGTGCGCCGGCACTTCTGTCATGTCGTTACGGCTCGGGTTAGAATGGTCGCCGCGCGGCTAGGCCAAAATAGCCGACCGTCTCGCTGGATAGCCGCCGCGATCCCAGGGAACGGGCGATGACGAGGCCCATCAAGCGCTGAAGCTCGACGCGTTTCCATACAACCCGAACCGTAACCCGCAGGTGCATCGGCGCGTCGCCGACAAGGCTTTCTATGTCCAGGCCAGACTCCAGGACGGCGGGGTCGCGCGTGCGCACCTGCAGGTGGGAAATCAGGCGCGGTGCGAGAGCAGCATTCCCCTGCCCGGACGGATCGAATACTCGGTCGCCTTCGACACGCCTGGCATGCGCACTGCCAAGCTGACGGCAGAAGTGCACGGCAGGACCTATCACCAGCGCCTCCCCCTCTACGTCGACGCGCACGAGTGGAGCGGCTAGAGGTGTTACCGATGATCGTCATCCTACAACCCAACTTGGACAAGCGCGGCCAGGAGTACCACCAGGTCATCCAGTATCTGAGCAACCTGACCAACATCCAGGTGCGGGTGCACGAAGAGCTGGGAGCCCGCCACGTCCTCACCGAGCTCTATCTGATCGGAGAGACGGGGTCTCTCAATACCGAGGACATCCAGAGCCTGCCAGGGGTAGAGCGTGTCGTGCGCGTCTCCGAAGACTATCGCATCCTCGGCCGGCACAAAGACGCCACACGCTCCAGCCACTTCGAGTACAACGGCGTCGTCTTCAGCCAGGATAACCTGAGCGTCTTCGCCGGCCTCTGCGCCGTCGACACGCCCGACCACGCCGCGTTGGTCATGAAGGCGCTGAGGGACAACGGACAAATCTGCACGCGTATGGGGGCCTACAAGCCGCGCACCAGCCCCTATGCGTTTCAGGGGCACGGCAAGGCTTGCCTACCTTACGTGTTCGACCTCGCCGGCAAGTACGGGATCAAGGTAGTCGCCATGGAGGTCACCCACGAAAGCCACATCGACGAGGTGCGGGAAACCCTGGACCGGCTCGGTAATCCCACCGGGGTCATGCTCCAGATAGGTACGCGCAACACCCAGAACTTCGAGCTGCTCAAGAGCGCCGGGCGCCAACAGCAGTTTCCGGTACTGCTGAAACGGGGCTTCGGCATCACGCTCAATGAGTCCCTCAACGCGGCGGAATACCTGGCGAGCGAGGGTAACCGCAAGGTGATTTTCGGCCTGCGGGGGGTCAAGACCAACATGGGAGACCCCCACCGCAACTTGGTGGACTTCGGCCACGTCCCGGTCGTCAAGCGGCTTACGCGGATGCCGGTGTGCATCGACCCGTCCCACTCCGTGGGCTCGCGCGAGGTCGCCCCCGACGGCATACTGGAGATCGTGCACGCCACCGCGCAAGGTATCATCGCGGGAGCCAACATGGTCCTGGTGGACTTCCATCCCGCGCCGGAGACGGCCCTGGTCGACGGCCCACAGGCGTTACGCCTGGAAGAGCTGCCGTATTTTCTCGAGGACGTACGCATCGCACGTCAGGCATACGAGGATCGCGCCGCCCTGGCCAAGAAGCTGCAGAAATCGGCCGTTTGGCAAACGGTTCGCGAGTAGGACTGGGCCGACAAGCGTATCCCCTGGTATCCGCCTGGGCATGGAGTCCTTACGCCAAACCTGGCTCATGCTGAACTTCGCGGGCGGACGCGGTCTCTGGTGCGGCCGGGCTGGCTGGGTGCTTTTCAATCAAGTGTCGTTGGAGGTCAGTGCCATGCAAAAGAATGTTGGAAACATCGACAAAGTCCTTCGGAGCGTTGTCGGAATCGCGCTGCTGAGCCAGGTATTTGCCGGCCCGCTGGGTCCGGTCTGGTGGGGGTGGATCGGCATCGTTCCCCTAGCCACCGTTCTCCTAGGCTGGTGTCCAGCTTACGCCCTCATTGGAGTGAGCAGCCGTAAAGGGTAGCCTTGCGCGTCCGCAGCTTGGTCACGGATGGGCCAGCAGCAGACTCGGCAGCCGCGCAGCTTGACCGCAAGCAGTGACCGCGACGCGCCGTGCTAGAGCGGATCGAAGGGGTCGAGGGGACGCTGCGTGCCCGTGTGCGACCCGTTTTCAGCGTTGCCAGGGGCGGGACTCGGGGACGAAGCGCCAGGCCGATCAGCAGCGCCCGGACACTAAGCCAGACGACGGGTAGCGAGTCAAGGGACCGCATCAAGAGGTGCCGCCACGCGTGGCGCATGCGTGTCGGGCTCGCAGACCCGCAGCGGTCCCTGGTGGATGGCTTACCGGCCGTCGGGCGAACCCACGAAGTACCGCGGGACCCAAGACCCGGATGCTCACCCCGGTTGCTTGGCGGCGGCGGTAAGTGTCTGAACGTACGCGCCGGGCACCGCAGAACCCCGCACCCCTTCCGAGCACGGGTGTCAACATGACAGCCAAGTGGGCCGGCTGCGTGCTGTTGGCGCTCGCCGCGTTTGGGTCGGTCGACTCATCTTGGGCAGGCGCCAGACGGGTCGAGCCGCCGTACCGGCCGCCGCGTGCGGTGTTCGATTTCTATTTCGACGAGCCGGACAAGGTCAACGCTGCGCTGTATTGGGTCAGGGCGCTCATGAATCCGTTAATGCAGGCGCCCTACGACATGGCGCCCGAGCTGATGAGCATCAAAGTGGTGATCCACGGCACCGAGATCGTCACTGTCGCCAAGAAGAACTACGAGCGTTATCGCGACGCCGTCGACCGTATGCGCTACTATGCAAGCCTGGGTGTGGAATTCAAGGTCTGCGGCCTGGCAGCCGAGGATTACGGGTACCGTCTTGAGGACTTCCAGGATTTCGTGGAGGTCGTTCCCTCCGCCATCACCGAGCTAGCTTACTGGGAGCAACAGGGGTATGCCCTCATCGCACCCCACATCATGGACAGGCGGGACAGCATCGAGCAGATACGCTGAGTTGTGAATAGATCCGCTGCCGTCCCCAGAGCGGCGTTGCGCGGTCCTCGCTGCTTGCCCATGTGCTCGGCGTGTCTCGTACCCGCGCTCCCAGCGCCCCGCTCGCGGGCCGCTCGGGACGGTTTCTGCACAAGCTCTGATACCCCGACCTCACCTATTTTGTAGCCGCTCGCCGTCGGTCCGCGTGAACGCGAAGTCCCCGCATTCCATTCTCGAGCCGCTGCTGGCCAGCGGTCCGCGTGACAAGGTACGCTGGGGCGGGCTTCAGGGCAGCGGCCTGGGGCTTGCCATCGCCGAGACCTCCCGCAGGCATGCGGGGCTTGTTCTCGTCATCGTTCCCGATGTCGCCACCGCCCACCGCCTGGAGCAGGAGTTACGTTTCTATCGTGGGGAAGACGAACGCTGTCTGCTACTGGGGCTTCCAGACCGGGAGACGCTGCCATACGACCTGTTCTCGCCGCACCAAGACATCGTTTCCCAAAGACTCGAGACCCTCTATCGGCTTCCCAGTCTGAGCGCCGGAATTCTCGTCGTAGCGGCTCCTACCGCGATGCACCGGCTCCCCCCGCGGATTCATTTGGAGTCCCGCGCGCTGCTGGTGTCCAGGGGTCAGCGGCTGCCTCTGGAGTCGTTGCGCGAACGCCTCCAGGTCGCCGGCTATCAATGCGTCGGGCAGGTCATGGAACGCGGAGAATTTGCCGTGCGCGGCGGACTGCTGGACCTTTTCCCCACAGGCAGCGGAGTGCCCTATCGCATCGAGCTATTCGACGACGAGGTGGAGAGCATTCGGATGTTCGACCCGGAGACTCAGCGCTCCACGGCACGCATGGATCAGATCCGGCTGCTACCGGCGCGGGAGTTCCCGCTGGATGAGGAAGGCGTCACCCGGTTTCGGCAAGGCTGGCGCAGCACCTTCGAAGGAGACCCGCAGGCCAGCCCAGTCTATCGGGATGTCAGCCAAGGCTTCGCCCCGGCTGGCATCGAGTATTACCTGCCGTTGTTCTTCGAGCAGACTGCAACGCTGTTCGACTATCTGCCAGGCAGTACTCTGTGCGTGATTCTGGAAGACGTTGAGCGGGCGGCGGAGCGTTTCTGGCAGGACACCAAGCTGCGTTTCGAGCAACGCTGCCACGACCGGCAGCGACCCGTCCTCGCCCCCAGACAGCTATTCTTACAAACTCCAGAGCTCTTTGCGTCCCTGTCCGGTCTGCCGGCGGTGTACGTGAACGCGGGCCTGACGGAGCCTCGACAGGGTGCGCTCAACTTCGCTAGCGCCGCTCCCCCGACTCTCCGGGTCAGCGCCCGCAGCCATCACCCCCTAACCGCTTTGGAGGAATTCCTGGAGACGTTCCCGGGCCGGGTGCTGTTCGTAGCCGACAGCGTCGGGCGCCGCGAGGTGGTGCTCGAACTGTTGCGTGATCAGAACATCGAGCCGCTGCCGGTGGACGGGTGGGGCTCCTTCTCGCAGTCTGACATCCGCCTCGGCATAACGGTCGCGGCGCTCGACCAGGGGCTGCTGCTGGCGGAGCCCCCGGTCGCTGTCGTCACCGAGGAACAACTGTTCGGCGATCGGGCGGCGCAGCCGCGCTCCAGGGAGCGGCCGGTCCGCGATCCGGAGTTGCTGGTGCGCGACCTTGCGGAGCTCGCGCCCGGGGCGCTGGTGGTCCATGAGGAGCACGGCATCGGTCGCTACCAAGGGCTCCAAAACCTAAACGTGGACGGAGTCGAGTCCGAGTTCCTGCTGTTGGAGTATGCCGGCGGCGATAAGCTCTACGTGCCGGTCGGCTCACTGCACGCCATTCGACGCTACACCGCCAGCGCCCCCGAGCAGGCAGTGCTGCACAAACTCGGCTCCGGCCAGTGGGAGCGGGCAAAGCGCAAGGCCGCGGAGCAGGTGCGCGACGTCGCGGCCGAGCTGCTGGAACGTCTATGCGCGGCGCGCGGCGCGCCGAGGGCATCGGTTCGGCATGGACACGGAAGCTTACCGGGCCTTCGCCGCCGCGTTCCCCTTCGAGGAGACGCCGGACCAGGAGGAAGCCATACGCAGCGCGCTCGCGGACATGCAGGCGGACACACCGACCGACCGGCTGGTATGCGGCGACGTGGGCTTCGGCAAGACCGAGGTCGCCCAGCGGGCCGCCTTCGTCGCCGTCCAGGACGGCAGACAGGTAGCGGTCCTGGTGCCGACGACACTGCTTGCACAGCAGCACTACCAGACCTTCCTCGACCGCTTCGCGGACTGGCCGGTCAAAGTCGAGAGCCTGTCGCGCTTCCGGTCACGCAAACAGCAGCAGGAGGTCTTGGAGGGCTTGGCCGAAGGGCGAGTGGATATCGTGATCGGCACCCATCGTCTGCTGTCCCCGGATGTGCACTTCAAGCATCTCGGATTGGTGGTGGTGGACGAGGAGCACCGTTTTGGGGTACGCGACAAGGAACGCCTGAAGGCGCTGCGCGCCGAGGTGGACTTGCTGACCCTCACCGCGACGCCCATCCCGCGCACCTTGAACATGGCTCTCTCCGGGCTGCGCGAGATCTCCGTCATCGCGACCCCGCCGGCGCGACGGCTGGCCATCAAGACGTTTGTCCGCGAGTGGGACGGGCCGCTCATCCGAGAGGCGGTGATGCGCGAGCTGATGCGGGGCGGTCAGGTGTACTTCCTGCACAACGAGGTGGAGTCCATCGAGCGCGCTGCCCGAGATCTACGGGGCCTGGTCCCCGAGGTCAGCCTCCAGATCGCCCACGGCCAGATGCGGGAGCGGGAGCTGGAACGCGTCATGCTGGACTTCCACCACCAGCGTTTCAATGTGTTGGTATGTACCACCATCATCGAGTCGGGGATTGATGTTCCGAGCGCAAATACCATCATCATCGAGCGCGCCGACCGCTTCGGTCTGGCACAGCTACACCAGTTGCGCGGCCGCGTGGGTCGCTCGCATCATCAGGCCTACGCTTATCTCATCGCTCCGCCACGGGGCGCCCTCACGGCGGATGCGGCGAAGCGCTTGGAGGCCATCGAGTCGCTGGAGGAGCTGGGGAGCGGGTTCGTGCTCGCCACTCACGACCTGGAGATCCGCGGAGCAGGCGAGCTGTTGGGGGAGGAGCAAAGCGGCCACATCCAGAACATCGGGTTCTCGCTTTACATGGAGTACCTCGAACGCGCGGTGTCGGCCCTCAAGTCGGGGCGCGAGCCGGATCTCGAGACCGCCTTGCGGCGCGATACGGACGTCGATCTCCACATCCCGGCTCTGCTGCCCGAAAGCTACGTGCCGGACGTGCAACTGCGCCTTGTGCTCTACAAGCGCATTGCCAGCAGCACGACGCCGGAGGCCCTCCGGGACCTTCACGTAGAGATGATCGACCGTTTCGGGCTGCTGCCAACGCCCGCCAAGAATCTGCTTCGCATCAGCGAGATGAGGCTGAAGGCGCGGGCGCTGGGGATTCGCAGGATCGACCTGGGCCCCCAGGGCGGAAAAGTCTTGTTCCAGGCTCAGCCGAACGTCGATCCCATGGCCGTCGTCAGGCTGATCCAGGGACAGCCCAAGATCTACCGCCTGGAGGGGCAGGACGCGCTACGCGTGAGCCTGTCTCTGGCGGACGCAGAGAGCCGTTTTCGCGCCGCCCAGAGTCTGCTGGACGCCTTGGGCACCGAAGCCGCGGCGGTTCCCCGTCAGCGCGCTTCCGGTTGATGGTGGCGCCGCGACCCCGCTGGGCCGGAGGAACGCCGCGCGGGCAGAGCTGAACCCATCCCCGCTTTGGCGCCAAGCGCGCCCCGTAGGCACACGTCCAGCCCACCGGCTCGGAGATCTCCATGCGGCGCGATGACTCATTGACGGTGCAGGCGGGCGCGGATCTGCCCACGTCAACGGATAAGCGTCACAAGAGTGCTGTCAGTTCAACCCCAACGCCTTAAACGCCGCCTGGCGCATATCGCCGAAGAACACCGGGTCGACCTGCTCCAGCACGTCCGCGTTGACTTCCAAAAACTGCCGCTTGTTCTCGATCGGGATGAGCGCCCGTTTGGCCCCGTTGTCCATGGCGACCTGGAGCGGTTCGGTGAGGGAGCGCACGGGCTTGATGTTGCCCTGGATGCTCATGTCACCCAGGACCAGGAGCGCCGGCTGCGGGGGCGACTTACGCAGCGCGGAGTAGGCGGCAACGAAGAAGGCGACGCCGATCTCGGCCTCCACCTTGTTTCCGAGCAGGTCGATGACCTCGACGTGGAAGTCGGAGGTGTCGACTTCCCGAGCGTACTCCGAACGCAGTCTTGTTCGCAGAGCAGGTAGCTGAAGGCCCTGGTCACGGACTCTTTCATCGCACCGCTAACGCCGCCCGCGAGCCTGAGCTTCCCGGTCCCGGACGACAAGGTGACCTCGACACGGTAGAGACCAACGGTGCCTTCTCCGCTCACGGATGCGGTATAGAGCGGTGCCGGGCGGCAGCGGGTCGGCGGAGATCAGGTCGCGACCACCCTGCTCAGGCACCCCGACGAACTTCTCCTCGCCGGTCTCGTTGACTTGGTAGCTGAACGAGGTCTGGTAGTACTCGAAGGAGCCCATCTTCTTGAGCTGCTCCTTCACCCGCCGGCGGCCTTCGATCGCGAACTGCAGGATCTCTTCGAGGTCGTCGCGCGAGACCTGGCCGTGCGGGATGGAGGATCTTCACCAGTCCCGGAGACGGTGCGGCGGACCGCCTTGCGATCGCGGGCGTTGAGGTGCGGCGCCGAGCGAAAAGTAGTGGTCGATGATCTCGGTGTAGTTGTGCTTGCGGAGGTCGCGCAGGGCCTCGGCGAGGTAGTCGACGACGAAGCCGTAGTGATCGGTGAAGTGCTCGTTGCGCATCTTGGGCACTTCCCAGCCCGGCAGGTAGAAGTGCAGCCGGTCGATGAACGCCATGTCGTCGCGGATGACGTCGGGCAGTCGGCGCGAACAGGTGGCCGGTCTGCACCATCACGTCGACGGGCTGCTGGGTGTTGCCGAACATCGCGATGCTGGCGTAGCCGGCCATCGCCTCCTGGCCGCGCTGGAATTGGCCTGACTCGCAGTAGGTCTTCATCATGGTGATGACCTCCTTCGGCATCTTCTGGAGGTCGGCGACCTCGTCGAAGCCGATGGCATCCCAGATCTGGACCATGCCCTTGTAGCGGCCCTGCTGCTGCCCGAAGAGGTTGGCCACCGTCGTCGGGCCGGTGAGCAGCGCAGAGTAGGGGGAGAGCTCCTGCACCGCGTAGCTCTTGCCCGTTCCGCGAGGGCCCAGCTCGATGAGGTTGTAGTTGCGCTCGCAGAGCGGGATGAGCCGAGTGAGGAACAGCAGCTTGAGCCGCCGCTCCATCGACCGTTGGCTCGTAGCCCATGCTGCGCACCATGAAGTCGAGCCACTCGTCGGTGGTGAACTCGGCACGCAGCCGACGGTATTCGTCGAGATCGAAGGTCGCGAGCTGGATCGGGGTGAGCTTCTCGATCCAGAACGGGTACTTGCCCCTGGTCTCCTCGTCGTACTCGAAGCGCATGTCGATCTGCGCCCAGATGCCGCCGGTGAGAAGCCGGTCGAAGTCGCGCACGTAGTGGTCGGGGATGTGGACGTACTTGTGGCCGAAGTTCGTGACCTCCGCCCAGTACTGGGAGTCGACCAGGCGGACCTTCACCTTGTCGATGAAGGTGTGCCGGCCGTTCTCCTTGACCTTGCTCTGCGCCTTGGTACTCTCGTCCGGGCGGATGTAGTTGTCGGCCAGGGTGTCGTTGACCACCTGCAGCCCCATCTGGATCGCCATCTCGTCGGACGAGGCGCAGTACTTCCCGAGCAGGTACTCCAGCACGAACACCGGAACGTTCGCGCCGACCTTGACCTTCCGCACCAGGTCCTTGCGGACGACCTTGCCGGCGAAGACGCGGTTGACCTTGTCGTCAAGGGAGTCGCGAGACGGGGCGGTTTCGGTCATTGTTGGTTGGTCGTCAGTCGTTGGTCGTCAGTCGTCAGTGTCGGGATGACCGCAAGGCGTTGAGCATTCGACCCACGCCCGCGCAATCATCCATGATCAGAGCTAACGAGTCGTTCGGCAAAAAGCCCAACCGATGTGCCAGCTCCGCGTGGGTTTCCAATTCCATCAACGACCCGTACGCGATTGCACAGAAGCGCGTCAACTCGGCATCTGTGCCTCGACCCCGTCCCTCGGCAATGCTCGACGGGACCGAGACTGCCGCACGGCGCATCTGGACGGTCAACCCGAACCGCTCATCCGGCGGGAAACTCTTCGTCGCTTCGTAGACATGTTCCGCAAGCAGCATCGCCTGCTCCCAGACCCGCAAGTCTCTATAGCCTTTGCTCATTGGCGGTCATCGGTCATCGGTCGTTGCCAAGGAATCGTCCGGCTGCCGCAGTCCTCCCGCTGACGACCGAAGACCGACGACCGGCGACTCTCCCTCCCTGACGACTGAAGACTGACGACCGACGACGCCCTGCGCCCTGCAGTCCTCCCGCTGACGACGGAAGACTGACCACCGACGATTCTCGCTCATATCCCCAGCTTCACCGGCAGCTCATCGGACTCGGCCAGCACCCCGTCCGTGCGAGCGTCGAGTACGACGACCCGGAGCGACTGGCAGGCGTCGTTGGTCAGCATCATGCCGACGCTCGCCTCGGCCCCCAGCGCCAGGGTGAGCGTGCCCTTCGAGCGGTCGAACTGTCCGCCGACCGCCATGCCCGCTCGACCGACCTCCTCCGCACCGGACATCAGCAGGACCCGCAGCACGAGCGGCTCGGTGGCGAGCAGGTCACCCGCCGCGCCCAGCTTGAGGCCGAAGGTGCGGTTGGTCACCTTCGGCGGACAGCCCTCGATCCGGACGTGCACGCCGGGCACTTCGGCCGGCTTGCCCGCCGCCATGCGCAGGCTGATGACCGGGACCGCCAGCTCCTGCAGGCTGAATCCGCCGTGATGGAAGCTCAGCCCCCCGCCCGCCTTGAATACCCCGAGCCCGGTCGGGAAGACGAAATCCAGATCCGTGTGGTAGCCGAGATCCGCCCCGGTCACCCGCACCGTGCCGGCCGGCGTGCTGCCCCCGTACCCGATCCAGCAGCGCCGGTGCAGGTCCAGGGTATCTCCGCCGGGGTTGTCGGTCTTCATGTCGTCGTCCTTGCGGATGGAGAACTGGTGACCGTGGTCGGCGGCGATGACGAAGTTCTCGATGCCCGCGGCGGCGAGCTTCTTCACCGCCCGCGCGAGGTTCCCGATGATGGCGTCCATCACCTGCCGCGCCAGCAAGTCCCCGTCCATCTCCCCGACGAAGTCGATCTCCTGGGAACGGACCACGACCAACGATGCCTTGCCAATGTCCTTGGCAACCTTGGACGGCGAGTTGCCGAGCAGCTTTCCCAGCGTCATCTCCACCACGTCCGGCACCTTGGCCTTGAGGAACTTGGTCCGTTCGTTCAGGCCCGGCATGTCCGTGCCCTCGATGCGCGCCGCGAGCCTTCCCTTGGCCTCCACCACGTCGAAGCTGGCCGAGGCCCCAGGCAGCAGCCCCGCCATGCCGACCGGCGTGATGGACGGCAGCGCTGCGACCGCCGCCCGTACTGTGAGATCCTTCGCCCCTTCGATCTGGCGCGCCAGCTCCACGCCCATCTCGAAGCGCATGGCATCGACGAAGAAATAGGCGACGCGGCCGCCCTTGGTCAGGACCACGTCGGAGTAGACGCGTGTCTGGTGCAGTGCCCGCGGCACGGTCCAGTGGGATTGTGGCAGCGCCTTGGCGAACCCGTCCGCCATCGCCCGCAGCAGGTGCTCGTGCTCGTGCCGGACCACCCCGAGCGCCTTCTCCGCCTCCGGCTCGTCGTCCATCTTGGCGACCCAGGTTTCCAGCCGCCGCTGCAAGGTGTCCGCCCTATGCCAGCCATCCTCGCCCGTATAGGCGGCGAACCACTTGGCCGGATCGCTCCCCATCTTGGTCAGCGCCGGGCGGATGCGCGCCAGCTCGCGCCCGAGCTCCGCCATCAGCCGGCAAGCCTCCCATTGGGCCTGACGCCGCACGTCGCGGTCCACCCAGAAGCTGTGACCGCGCTCGGTGATGACGTCCAACGCCGCGTCGTACTGCTTGTCGGCGACGAGCGCGCCCGCATGGCCGAGCAGCCGCTCCTCCTCGAACCGAAAGGTATCCACCGCACCCAGATGGACTGCATCCACATCTGCACTCGCGAGCCCGAGGTCCTGCTCCACCTTGTCGGCCAGCGCTACATAGGCATCTGGATGGCGCCGTCGAAGGCCCTCCGCCACGTCGCGAATGCGCGCGGTCTGCTCCTTTCCGGGCACGCCGGGAACCATGCCGACGGACTTCGGGGGCTCGCAGGACAGATCGGCCCGGAACTCGTTGACCAACACGTAGCGCGAGGTCTTGTCGCGCGCCTCGGTCACTCCCGTGGCGTCCTGCAGCTCCAGACCCAGGCGGGCCCCGATCAGCTTGAGAAGCTCAGGGACAGCTTCCTTCTCGACCAAGGATGCGTCCTTCCCGTCGGAGGCGAACCACTCGGTAAGCAGCGCTTCGCCCTGGGCACCGCCGAACAGGCTGTGCAGCACCGACGCCACCTGGCCCCCTTCGCCCTGCGCCAAGAAGGCGACGATGTCGTCATAGGTCACCGACGCCGGCCGCAGCATGTCGTCGATCTGCCCGTCGGTGAAACGCTTGCGCAGCACATTCAGCGCCAGGCGCTTGAGCTGCGGCTCGTAGCAGGTGCCCGCCCTTTTCCAGCTCCATCAGCACCGAGCCCGCGCGGTCCCGTGCAACGCCCGGAAGATAGAGGATCAAGAGGTTCGGGCTTGTCCGCGGCCACGATGGGCTCGACCGCCGCACGCAGGCCGAAGAAGGTTCCGTCGATAACGGGCCAGAAAGGCGGCTCGGTCTCCGATCGCTCACCCGTGGCAACACGCCGCCCTCTTGCGCTTCCAGCTCCCGGTCGAAGAACGGCTCGAACTCGCTCCGAGGGTCGTAAAAGACGACGACCGAGTGCTTCGCGAGAAGCTCGTCGAGGTGCTCGCAAAGGTAGTCGTGGAAGGGGTTCACGGGGTTCGATGCTCGCGATTCGGGACCAGGGTTCAGAAAGGAATCACTCGCCCAAGGCGTCGAGAAAGCGCCGGATCAGCTCGGGGTGATAGTGGATGCCCGTTTGGAGGGCGCGTTCGAGAAATGGCCTAACCTCGGAGATCACTCCCTCCCGTTTCGCCTTGCCCAATAGACCAAGCGCCCCGGTTACTCTCAGCCCCACCGCGAGCGCCATGCGCCGCCCCTTCCACTCGTCGATGCAGACTTGCCCAATACCCTCGTCGATCCGGTTATCCATGCCGAGCGAAATCGATCTCTAGCTCCGCATCATCCGGCCGCAGATTGCTCATCGGAAACCCGATACGAGGCAGCGAGTAAAGAAAATCCACACGGCCCTTGCCACATAACTTGGCCGCTTGTCCGGAAGAGAGCTTACCCTGTTCGTAGAGCTGCGCCGCCAACAACAGACGAGCCTCATCGGCAAACTCCGCCGGGGACAAACCGAGGTTGACGAGCACGTCATCGTCATAGTCGATGATTACTTGATGGGTCATGTCAGGGTCCGGGGTTCAGGGGTCAGGGTTCGGTCGTGGGTCGTGGGTCCGTCAGTCGTCGGTCGTCGGTCGTCGGTCGTCGGTCGTCGGTCGTCGGTCGTCGGTCGTCGGTCGTCCGATAATAGCGCGTGCCGCGGCCTGCGCCGGTCCTGGTGACCGAGCCGTCGGCGAGCAGGGCGCCGATGGCAGCGTGCCGGTCACTCACCGTCCCGTTCCTGGCCGCGCTCCAGCAAATCCAGGTCGGCTAGAATCTCGTCCGCGGTCTGCTGGAACGGCGTGACGCCGTATCTGCCAAGGGCATCGATGAACTCCGCGCGCGAGACCCCGGCGATCTCGGCGGCACGGCCCTGGCTGATGCGCTCCAGCTCGTACCACTTCACGGCCGCGGCCATGCGCATCTCGCGAACGAACTCCTCGGGATCCTTGCGGACACTGGCCAGAACGCTGGGATCGATATCGAAGGCTAGGTTCATCGGGGGTTCCTCGGGTTCGGGGTTCAGTCGTCAGTCGTCAGTCGTCAGATGATAGCGAGTGCCGCGGTCTGGGTTCGGGGTCAGGGTTCGGCCTTCAGGAGTTCGGAGCTTGGGACGACCTCTGCTGAACCCTGACCCCTGGTGGACCCTGAACCTTGTACCCTTCTCCTCCCCGAACCCCGCACCCTGGTCCCTGCCGGTGCGGGCGCCTCCAGGAGACTTTTCAGTGCATCCTTGACCGCGGCGGAGGTACGTTCGGCGATGAGTCGATCGATCTCATGTTGGGGGACCTTGCGGGGCGTCCACTTGCCGGGCTTCGCATTGAGCCCCGCGTCGTCGGTCTTCGGTCTTCGGTCGTCAGCAGAAGACGCCGACGACTGAGGACTGACAACTGACGACTCCCCTGTCGACTGACGACTGAAGACTGACGCCTGACGACCGTCTTCCGGCTGACGCCTGACGACCGACGACTGATGACCCTTCTCCTCCCAGAATACGTCTTCCAGCCCATGCGCGATGGCGAGACTTCGATCCTTCGCGCACTTGGGCACGACCCGCTCGGGCCACAGGTGCATGGCGAGGTGCGCCCAGTCGTAGTCGCCGGCCACCAGCTTGTCCCAGCAGTCCTTGCACTCCCTCTGCCAGGCGCGGTGACGGGGCACCAGGCGCCACAGCGGCGAGAAGTTGATGATGACGCCGTCGTTGAGGTCCGGATTCCAGAGCGGAGCGACCCGGGCGACCTCCTCGCGGAAGGCACGCAGCTCCTCGACGAAGGTCTCCTGCTCCGCGATCTCCTTGCGCTGGCTCGCTGTCGGGTTGCCGCCGCCGTCCTGCACCAGGCCGCGTCAGCTTGCGCTCTTCGTGCTGGAGCTTGGGCGTCACGAAGTCGTTGAGGACCTGGTAGAAAGTGTCCTTGGTGAAGCGGTGGCAGTAGAGCCAGACCGAATAGCTTGCGCGACGGCGTGGTGAGCTGCCAGTAGATCGGCGCCTTGCGGCGGCTCTTGGAATAGCGCCGGATGTGCTCGGCGAAGAAGCTGCCGGCGAGCCAGCCCTGCAAGTCGTGGCCACGGGGGTCGAGGATCTCGGCGGCCTCCTGCCAGCGGGCGTCGGCGTCCTCGGCGAAGACGCATCGGAAGACCTGGCGTGCCCGGCCGGTGAGGTCGCGCCCATGGCCCGGGTCGTGCGACCAGGATGCCGTCCGCGGGGAAGTCGATGGGATAGCCGGGAGGCGGCCCCTCCAGCGGCAGCCCGTCGTCGCCCGTCAGCATGCCCGGCGAGCAGACTGGCAGCGGATCGAAAGGCTCGGGCTCCACGGGCGCCGCCCGCTCGCCGGTGGCCAGCCGCAGGTCGAAGCGCCCCAATGCGACACCGACGAGCCAGTCCATCAGCTCAGCGACGAGACCGGCGGGGTCGCTCATGCCACCTCGACCACCAGCCGGTGCCGGATGGCCGGCGCGGGCCGACCCAGCTTCTGCAGGCTCTCAAGGTGCAGGTCCAGCGCCTCGCAAGCGTGCGCGAAGGCCTCCGGAAGGGTGTCGCCGCTCGTGATGATCTCGGGGATATCCGGGAAGGTCACGCTGTAGGCCGGCTCCTGGGCCTCATAATCGACGGTGAAGACATAATCGCGATAGACATGGCGAGTGGTCATCATGGCTGCAGAAGCTCCAGAAGCTTACGAATGTCCGCGGGGTGGCAGTGAGCACGGCCGCCGTGGGGCCGCACCAGGGTCAGCAGCCGCCCGTCGGCGCGATGGTAGGTGCGGTGGCTGCCTCGGGCATTGAAGAGGACGAAGCCCTCGTAGCGCAGCAGCGCCTCGACCTCGGAGAACCGCACGGACCCGGGCGAGCGGCGCATGCGCTCGATGAGCTTCTCGCGTCGTGTCAATCCAACTCCTCCCCGGCATCCTCATCGCCCCCGTCCCCAAGCTCCGCAGAGGCCAGCGCCGCGGCCCGGTCGGCCGTGGAGAAGCCGTAAAGATCGAAGCAGCGCTCGTCGATCTCCGCCTGAATGCGGGCGAGCTCGCCCTCGGTCTCCGCGACCCGGTCCGCCCAGGCCGCCCAACGCTCGCGAAGCCTCGCGCCCCCGACCTGCAAGAGGGCCGGCAGCACGAAGGCGTGGGAGGTCTGGGTGCGGGTGTCGAGGGAGCGCTTGAGGGACCAGGCGCGGCGGGAGAGGGTGGCGAGTGCGTTGGGTCGTCGTCAGCGTCGTCGGTCGTCGGTCGTCGGTCGTCAGCGGGGGGACGGGCGTGCTGCTGGATACCCCGACTTCGTAGGACTGCGCCAGCTCGACCGCCAACTGAAGCTCGACCAGCGCCCGGAAGGGCGGCTGTTGACCACCGCGAGCAGCGCGAGCAGGGTCTCCGGGTCGTCGCCCTCGACGAAGGCGGCCGGCCCCTTGTCCGCGAAGATGCAGCCCGCCGGCATCGCGCGGATGGAGAGGCCATTGGTCCGCCGCGGCCAGGTGAGGCCGGGGCGGAAGAAGCAGTCGACGTTCCGGGCGTTGCGAGTCCACTGTCCAGGATCGTCCAAAGAAGCTCGAAGTAAGTCTTCCTTCTGTCGGCTCCCAGTCAACCAGCCAGATACACGTCGGCGTAGAAAGGGCTGAGAGCTCCGCCCTTGGCAAAAGGCACACCAACGTCCCTTCCCACGCAGGTAGCCCGGTCTCCCAGACCAAGGCGCAGAAATCGAAAATCGTCCGCGCGTCGCCAGTCCCAGACTTCGCGTGTCGCTGTCCGCTGTCCTCAAAGTGGTGGCAAGTGTAGGAACAGTTCCTCGACTTCGATCGCTTACCCAGTACGCAAACGGTGAGCGCGGCACGGCGCGAAAGGACTCTGGATCGACATCGAACCGCTCCGAATGCGGTCGGGCGTTCTGATCGCCGTCGCGCAGCGCCGCCGCCTTGTCCTCGGCCTCGATGACGCGGAAGAAGGTCGCCTTCATGCGCCTGTTCCTGAACCCTGCACCCCGAACCCTAACCGACCCTCCAAGCAATACGCCGCCGCCTCGACCATCGCATCGTCCATCACCCCGTAGCCGAGATCGGCGACGACGACCGGCGGGGCCTCCTTGAGGAGGATCTCCTCGCGCCAGCGTTGGAAGGAGGACAAGAAGAAGCCGGTCCGGGAGGTGATGGCGCCGAGGCGGCTCCGCGGGTGCAGCAGCCTGATGCCTCGTTCCACGAAGGCCGCGTACATGTCGTTCTTCGTGCGCGGCCAGGCGGATGACGCCCAGGAACGCACGCCTTCCGGGAATGCCCCGAATGGCGGATTCATGAGTACTACGTCGAAACGCAGAAGGCACAAGTCGATGAAGCCGAGCCCTCGCGCGGCGTCCTCGCTGAACAGGCGCCGCTGATAGGCTCGACCGTTCGAGGCGTGCTCGGCGTACGCACGAAGCGCGCGAAGGACTTCCTGCTCCGCCCTCCGCCAGCGCTCCTCGTCGAGTGTGCGAAAAAGCGTCCCATGCTCGCCGTGGATCTCCCGCACGGCGTCGCGGATATCCTCCTCGATGCGCAGCAGGGAGCCCGCCTCGCCGGCAAGCTCCATACGCTCGAAGACGCGCGCGACGAGCTTTGCGAGGTCGGGATCGAGGGCCGCGAGGAACTCTCGCCGCAGATCCGGCTCCCCGGGCATGGGCTCGGCCACGACGATATTGGTCTTCCGGATGGCGCGGCGCTTGCTGCGGCGCGATGCCGAAATCCTGATAGGCCCGCTGCGCCCGCATCCAGAGCGCCAAGGCGGCGATCTGCGCACAGCGGGCGTCGATGTCGATGCCGTGGAGGTTGTGCCTAAGGATGAGTCCCGGCAAGGCCAGGCGCAGGGCGTCGAGGTCCGGGTAGTCGTCGCGCAGGCGGCGCCCCGTCACCTCGGAGGCGGGCGAGTCCGAATCGGCCCAGGCCTCCTCGTAGATGACGAGCAGCAGGTCGAAGGCATAGAGCAGGAAGTGCCCCGATCCGCAGGCGGGGTCGAGGATCTTGAGGTCGCGGGGGTCTTTCTTCGGTCTTCGGTCGTCAGCGAATGCGTCGCCGGTCTTCAGTCGTCGGTCGTCAGCGGATGCGTCGTCTGTCTTCAGGCGTCTGTCATCAGCCGAGGAGTCTCCTGCTGACGACTGATGACTGACGACTGACGACACTTCCCCCGACGACTGACGACCGACGACTGACGACTGCTCCCCCGACGACTCTTCCCGCACCAGATAGTCCAGCTCACGGAGCCTGGTCTTGCCTTGCCGCATCTCGTACCAGATGCGTCCCAGCGTGTTGTCCGTGAGGAACTGGACCACATAGCGGGGGGTAAAGAACTGGTTCCGCACCGCAAGCTCGCGGGTGTTGCGCGGCGCCTGGCTTTCCGCGCGCATCTGCCGGCGCTCTTCGTCGCCGTTGAAGTACTGGTAGACCCAGCCGATGGTTTCGTCGAGCTGCCAGATGGTCGTCGGTCTTCGGTCATCGGTCGTCGGCCCCGGTCCTCCTGCCGACGACTGAAGACTGACGACTGATGACAATCCCTCATCGTTCAGGATCCCCAACAGCTCCGCCAACGCCTGCCTCCGCGGCCACAGCAGGCTCGCCGGATCGCGCCGGTCGAACAGCACCCGCACCTCGCGGCCGATTTCGTCGAACAGGCTCTCGATGTAGAGCCGGTAGCCGTGGTCCGGGAGTTGTACCAACCCCGGTGCCAGGCCGCAGAACTCCTTGAAGCCGGAGGATTGCTCGCCCCGGGAGATGCACTCCTGCACCAGCCCGCGAGCCTCGAGCATCTTCAGCGCCACGAACCGGTTCAGCGTGGTGAAGGCCGCCTCGCGCCGGAAGGCTGCAACTGCTTCGGAATAGTCATCAGTCGTCGGCCGTCTGTCGTCTTGGGGGAAGTCGTCAGTCGTCAGTCGTCGGTCGTCAGCGGTTCCATCGTCGGTTGTCGGTCGTCGCTCATCGGCGGGGGTGAGTTTGCTGACGACTGAAGGCCGATGACCGAAGACTGCCGACCGATGACTGACGACCGACGACACCGCGTGCTCCACTGCGGCTACCAGCTTGCTCCGCACGACCCGCTGCGCCGCATCCAGATGGCTGCCAGGCTCGGCAGCGATGGTCCCGTCCAAGCGGATGTCGAAGACACCCTCCAATTGCTCCGCGAACTCCCGCTCCAGCAGCGCTCTGGCAGCCTGAGTAGCCTTTTGGATGCGGTTGCGGGTTTCTTTGTCCATTTGTCAGGGTGGGGTCGAGCGTGATAGTGCTCGGAATCACATGGGTTTGACTATTTGCACATAAGTACGCTCGCGGGCGAAAAATTTACGGTCGCGATCATAAATTCGGCCTGCGCTTCTAGGCAGTGCCTCTGCCCTTGCGGCAGAGGTATAAGATGTCCGGCGCTGTCCTAGGCTCGCCTGATAACACCTGAAACCCCGAACCCTGCTATTCACCGACCTCGCTCAACAGCCGCCGAACCAATTCGTCGGACGCGTACAAGCCAGTTGCAAGCAACCGTCTGACGACCGGCTCCGCCCAATCAATCAATCCCCTTGCCTTCGCGCGCCCGACGATTCCCAGTGTGCCGATGACCGCCAAGCCCATGGCCATCGCACAGCGGCGACCTTCGCGGTCGTCGATGACGACTCGCTCCGCGTGATGCGCAAGCGCATGGGCAATGACCTGGGTTTCGCCAGCACCCAAGTCCCAGCTAAGAATCTCTGGGGCTGCGCCCACGTCTTCGACGATGACAAAGGCCGGGGCGTGTGAGATCCCTTTGAGGATTGTGCGACCGTCGGGCTTGGCGCCCACCTCCTCCGCAACGGACCTCGGAACGTCGACCCGTTCGGCCATTTTGCCCAGTAGCCCGAGGGTTGCCGCCTTGCCGAGCAAGATCAGCGGCGAGGCGTTAACGACCCAGCGCTTAGACTCCATGGATCTCGTCCGCCAACTCGTCGGGTGCGACCTGGCAGGCCGGGACCTTGCGCCGGTAAAGCTCATCCAGGAACTCGGCTCTTGTCAGGTCAGCAAGCTCCGCCGCCTTTCCCTGAGACACGATCCCCTGCGCATACCATTGCACCGCCGCGGCGATTCGCATCTCGCGGGCAAATTCGGCGGGCGCCAGCCGGAGAGCACCGAATGCCGAGGCGTCGAAGTCGAAGCTGATCGTAGTGGTCATGAGTCACCTCAAGGTTCTGGGGGCTGGGTACAGGGTGCAGCAGGAGTCGGCGGAAGGCCAGCTCCTGAACCCCGAACCCTGCACCCTACTGCACCAACACCTTCTTGCCCGCGGCGATCAGCTCCAGGCACTGCTCCTTCAGCCCGCCGAGCGCCTGATCGAGCTGTTCCTCGTTCTCCACGCCGCCGGCGAAATAGCTCGACGCGGAGACTTTCACCACGCGGCTGCCGTCGATGACGCGCATCAGTTCCTCGATGGCCTTGTCCCGGCGCACGGGACAGGCGTCGAGGTCGGCGCGGAGCTGCGGTATGGACGGGTTGGTTGCCTTGGCGACGGTGTAGGCGGCCAGCGGCTCGGCGATACGGTCGCGGTGCTCCTCGCCGACCTGCTGCCAGCCGGGCGTTCCGCGAAGCTGCTGGAGAGCGGTTTCGTATGCCTGGACACGTGCATCCAATGCCTGGTCCAGCCGGGCCTGGTAGGCGTCCTCCAGCGCTTTGGTGTGCTGGTCGATGGCCGGAAGCTCGCGATAGAAGGACTCTCGGGCCATCAGGTCCGCGAGCTTGTCAGCGTGCTCCCGATCGTTGTCGCCGAGGTCCGGCTCGTGTTGCAGGAAGGGCCCGGTGCTGTCGAGTACCTTGCGCGCCCGGCCGAGGTCGTGAAGCGCGGTTTCCGTCAGGGCGTTGGCGAGCTCCGCGCCGCGTTTGATGGCTTCCTTGAGCTCCTGGTGGCAAGCAGTGAATGCCTTCAGCGCCTGGCAGTCCCGCTGGCGGCGAAAGCCGACGATGTTGCTCAATGCCGTCTCCAGGATCTCGGCCCCCGGTAGGGCATGCTTGTCGAGCTGGGCGGCAACAGCGCGCAGGGTCTCCTCGTGCGCCTCCGTGGTCTCGCGGATGGTCTGGGCGATGACATTTTCCTCGTACTCCTGGATTTCTTTGCCGAAGCAGGTCTTGTAGGCTTCGCCGGCCTCGACGTAGTCCGCGAACTCGCAGTCGGTCGCGCGCGGGCGGAACGAGGCCTGGCGGAACAGGTTGTTGTTGGTGAAGGTGGTGCGCGCCTCCAGGGAGAGGGCGGACTCGATGACCTGGCCCTTGCTGGTCGCCTCGATCTTGCCGGCGCGCAGCAGCGCGATGACGAGCAGGCGAACAACGTCGAAGTCCCAGCCGAAGGGTTCCTTGGCGAATTCGTCGGTCAGATAGCGGCCGCTGGCGACCTCGCCATAGCTGGTGCGGTTCTGATGCGTGCGAGCACCTCGGCGAGCGACGCCGCTCTCGACGTTGAAGACGGGTTTGCCGCCCTGGTCGCGCACCAGGCCGAGATCGGTGTAGACGGGTGTCAGTCCGCGCAGGTTCTCGGTGGTCAGAAGAGAATCGAGGTCGTGCTTGTTGACGCGGGCGGCGGCCTCCTCGAAGCGGTCGAAGACCTCTGGCAGGGCCTGAGACAGGACCTTCGAGGCAGTCCTCGATACCTCGCTCGCCCCTTCCTCCGGGCTGCGGTCGTTGCCCCGGAAGAAGATGGTGCCGTTCAGCAGGGACTGCTTGATCAGGCGCCGCAGCTCGTCCTGGTGGCGGCGTTGCCTGAGCTTCTCCTCCGCGACCAGGGCGGTCTCGTCCTTGGTCTGGGCGCCGCGTTCCTTGCGGGACAGGATCTCCCTGGAGCGAAAGATCTCGACGGTTTCACGGTCGATCGCATCGCCGAGGGCGGCAACCCAGAAGACGGCCTTGGTCTCCGTCTGGCTGCGCCTGCGGAGATCCTCGACTTGTTCGTCGTACTCGCTCCCCGCCTCGGCGAGGGTCAGGTGGAAGGGAATGTCCCCGTCGACCGTCAACCGCCCCCCGAGGTAAAGACCCGCCTTGAAGAGCTTGACGTCGAGCAGACTGTGGGACGGTTGCGGCTGCCACAGGGCGGTGACGATCTCGGCGTGCAAGCGGCTGGTATCGCCTGGCTTGGGGGACAGACTGGAGCGCTGGCGTTCCCAGTCGTCTTCCGCGGGGGTGGGAATACGGTAGCCGTCGTCTCCGCGGCGGACCATGAGACCCTTCTCCAAGGCGTCCAGGGCCTGGCGGACCTCGGCAAGGCGCGAATCGGCATCGACGGCTGGGTGGAGCGCGGCGGCGATGTTCTCGGGCGTGCGGTGAATGCTGCGGACGTATTGCAGCAGGCAGATCGCCTTGGCGACGGGCTGGGCGAGCGGGTGGGCGATCTTGGTACCGATGTCGGCGATCTTGCCGCGGATCTCGCTGCCGATGTTCCCGGAGACGAGGTCGTAGATCTGATCGACCCGTGCGAGCTTCCCGACGGGCTCGTCGGCCAAGTCCACATCGGGATGGATGAGCAACTGCTGGGCGAGCTTGATGATGGTGCGGTTCGCGCCGCCGACGTGCCTGCTCGCACCGGCCTGGGTACGCAGGCCGGAGACGATCTGGATGATGAGGTCGATCTGGTAAGGGAGCAGCGGGTAGAGGTCGATGAAAGACTCGGTCGACAGCTCCGGAAGCTTGATGTCCGCCGTGATGCGGGTGTTGTCGGTCAGCCGCCCGCGGTGCTGGGTGAACAGCTCGCGGAGCAGCTTCTCCGCCGCAGCGTTCTTGGAGAGCACGCGCTTGCTGGTGACCTCGGAGATGTCCGACGGCTCCAGGTGCACCTGAAGCGGGAAACGGTCCATCAGACGCGCAAGCTCGACGCGGCGGTCGTCGAGGCCGCCGACCAGCTCCGTGAGCTTCTCCTGGGAGGTGACGACCACCCACATCTTGCCACGGCCGAGGCGCCCGAGGTTCTGCACGACGGCCTGGAGGTCGAGCATCTTCTGCACGTCGCGGGCGACGAACTGGCCGACCTCGTCCACCACGAACAGCAGTGTCTTGCCGGGTCGGCGGCGCGACATGAGATTCAGTCCCCGTGCGGCGAGATCGCCGGGGGTGATGTCCGCGCGCTTCATGGCCGACTCGCGCCAACTGTCCACCGTCGCATAAGTGGCAGGGTCCAGCTCGTGCATCACGCGGCTCGCCTGCTGGACGGCGATGGCGATCTTGCCCTTCTCGAAGTCCCAGTCCTTGTCGAAGATCTGCCGATACTTGGCCTTGAAGGCGTCGAGGCGACCTTCCTCCTCCAGCGTGATCTCCAGCTCGGAAAGGTCCAGATCCCGCGCGTACCCCAGGCTCTGAAGGAAGAGCCGGTACATGATCTCGGTGATGCTCTGATTGCCGGTGCGGATGCCGCGGTCGGTGGAGACGTCGAAGATGACGGCCTCGGTGGGGATCTGCTCGGCGATGTTGCTCAGCAGGACCTGAATCTTCGGATCATGACAGCGCTGGGCGAGCAGCTCGCCGGCGCCCTGCCCCAGGATGTCCCGGTTGGCGAGGGCGAGCCCGAGGTACTTGGCGAAGCTGGACTTCCCGGAGCCGAAGAAGCCCGAAACCCAGACGGCGATGCCCTCGTTGGGTTTCCGCCAAGTGGTTTGGTAGTGGTCGAAGACTTCGCGGAAATGCGTGCGGATCGAGTCGGTGACGACATACTCGGCCAGCTCATCGCGGATGATCTGCTGGTCGGCTTGGTCGACCTTGATGACTTCCTCGATGCGCCGTTCGATGTCGCTGGCGAAAAGGTCTTTGATTGTGGGCATCGGTCGTCAGTCGTTGGTCGTCGGCGAGGGGTAACTGGTTCTTGTGTCGTTCGGCGGTAACGAAGAGCGCAGGGCATTGAGCATTCGGGCCACTTCTGCGCAGTCGTTCATGATCGACGAAAGGGACAGCGCCGCATCTGGCCCGTCAGACCAAAACGCTCGTCCTGCGGGAAACCTTTCGTCGCTTCGTAGACATGTTCCGCAAGTGTCATCGCTTGGTGCCAAACACGCAAGTCTCCGAAACCTGCGCTTATTTCTGTTCAGTCTTCGGTCTCCGGCATATTCTCCCGCGGCGACTGACGACTGACGACATCCTCTCAAAAAATCCTCGGCCGGTAGTTGTGCTCGGCGTCCAGAACGCCCATGAAGCGCAGGCCGGCGGCACCATCGAGATCACCCGGGTAGAACAGGACGGCGGGGACGTGCACCTTGCCCTTGAGCTGCTCCAGCAACGCGGAGGTGCGGTACATGGGGAAGAGCGCACCCGCGCGCACGATGAATACCACGTCGCGCTGCGGGTCGGCGTCCTCCGGGATGCGGCGCGCGACCAGCTCGTCCAGGGGTTGGTACTCGCTCAGGATCTGGAAGACGGTCTCGACCGTCGCTTCGAGGCCCACGGATCTTCTCCGCGTCGACCAGCGCCTCGGGCCCCATGCCTTCCGCCTCCAGAGCCTCGCTGAGGCATTCGGCGAGGGAGATAGTCGTCACCCGTTTGCCCGTCTGCTCCAGCCGCGTGCGCAGGAGCGCGACTTCCTGGCGGACCGAAAATTCCTCTTCCGGCGGGTAGCGGAAGATGGCGTAGGGCATGTCGTGGTAGGCGCTGATCTGCTGCCTGGGGTCCGGCCGCTTCAGCGCCGGTTCGAGCTGCTGAGTGAGGCGTTCCCTCCAATCGGACATCAGTGCAGGTCTCTGGCGTAATCGGCCGCCGAGGTCGCGGGCAGCTCGAGCTGGGCGAGACTCCCGGCGACCTCGTAGTGCAGCTTGCGGAACTGGTGCAGGCGCAGGATCTCCCGCTCAACGTCCGCCGAATCCATCAGGTACATGCGCCAGTTTTCGTCGTCGATGACGCGCCGGGCGTTGGCGTCCCGTTCCATCATGGCGTGGAGCAGATACAGGAAGCTCTCCTCCGGCAAGTGATAGGAGGCGAACTCCCTCGACTGGATGCCCTTCAGGAGCCCGAAGTCCACGGCGATCCGCAACAGGCCGGAGGCGACGCGCTTCAACGTGGCGTCGCTCCACTTGCCGGACCACTCGATGCCCTTTTTCTTGGAGAGCGAATGGAGGTAGGGGAAGAGGTCCTCCGCGCGCAGGCGGTAGGCGCCGGAAGTGAACTGGGGGTAGAGCCAGTTGACGAGGAAATCGCGGACCAGGAACTCGTCGCGGGTCATGTGGTAGAGGAGCAGCGGCTTCCAGACCTCGCGGTCACATCCCGACTGGCCGAGCTTCACGAGGGGACGATCGCGGCCCGCGGGGTCGAAGCGGCGGTTGAGCACCCACGCGACATCTCGCGCCCAGTGGGCGCTGGTCGCGCCAATCGTGTTGTCTTCGCGAACGCGCCTGAGATTCTCCGCCTTGGAGAGCGCATAGTCCCAATCCCGGAACACGGCGTACGTCTCCTCGATCAGGGAACCTTTGATGATGGTGAAGGAGGAGACGACGCTGGATCGGCCATCCACGCTCAGTCCTCCAGCCGCGCATAAGGGATCGCCGGGTTGCCCTTCTCACCACGGGCAAAGGCGGCCGCCAGCAGCGTAATGATCTCGTCGTTCGGTCGGTGTCTTCCGGGTAAGGGCACCGACCTGCCCTCGGCCGACCGGCGCAGCTTGCCGACCGCATCGAGGTGAGCTTGGTCGATGAGATTAAGGTCGCTCAGCTCGGTGAGAAGATCCGTGGTTCCCGCCCCGGCCAGCTTCTCGAAGAACGGAGTCCACTGCTCGCCCTGGTCGAGCCAATCCTGCCAATGGTCCTCGAACTGATCCTCGACCTCCGCGGGGAGGCTCCACAGCGTCATGCACCCAGGCGGATCGAAGAGTTCGTGGCAACGGCTGCGGGCGACGGCAAATGCGATTCGAGCCTGGGCGAAGTATTGAGTAGACGGAAAGCCGCGCTTGAGGACGAGAGAGCCGTGGCGGCCGAGGATACCTTTGGTGTTCCACCAACCCGCCACGTCCATCTCCCCGTGGCGGGCGATGACCAGACGGAGCTTGAGGAGGCGTTCGTGGTCCATCGGTCCATCTTCGTTGGTCTGATTTCGCTTGAACATCATCGGATGCCAGAACGCAACCGATGACCGCAGAAATCATAGTACCAACCGGGACCTTCTGGCAGGTGGCTCGGACGGGACCGTTCGGCCCCCACCCATTGGGCGCAATTACACAGAAGTTACACGAACCAAAGGATACTTGCAGGTTATTTCCACAAGCCTTTGTTTATATTGGTGGGCCTGGCAGGATTCGAACCTGCGACCAAGGGATAAGCCTCGTCTCTAGTAATCCAGCGATAGGTATACCCTATCGTTGCAAAACCTTTCTGATCATGCCGCTTTCTGCAGGGCCTGCAGGTAATGCAGCAGATCGTGTTGGATGGCTGAATTGGCGCTCATCGACAGGGTCAATCGACCTTGTGGACGGATCAGGCGACCGGCGCGCTGGATGAGCCGGCAGCGCAGCGTATTGAGACGGGCGAAGTCCCACAATGCGGGCCGTTTCTGCGAGACACGGCGGGATAGTGGACGCGCTATCATCTGAAGCTCCCGGCTGAGGTTATGGGCGAGCAGTGTCGAGAGCAGATAGATCGGGTTGCCCACCAGCTCTGCGAACAGGCCCTCCTGAGCACCGCGGCCGTTGTGGAAGGCCACCACCTCTGCGGCATGCTGGGGCTTGTTGGTGATAATCACCTTGAACTCGTAGCCATACTCGTAAGGGATGAAGAGATTAAGCTGCACGGGGCCCTTGTACTGTTTGCGCACCGCCTTGCGGATGAACAGGAAGCGGTGGTATGAGGGCCAGGACTTCGGCTTCCACCGGTCCTCGAAATAGGCTTGTTCGTCGTCCAGGGGCAACCAGCGTTGGCACGCCTCGATGCGTTCTTTGAGCTGCGTGAAGCGCTCGAAGGGCACGCTCAGTGTGTACTGCACCTTCTCGCTCTGCAGCAGGCCGACCGGTGTTTTGGCGATTTATTCACAAGCTCTGAGCTCACCACCGCGCGGTCATGCTGCAGGAAGTATCTCAAGCGCTTGGGGATCGACAACACCCACTGGCGCACCGGCTGGCGGGGGAACACCTCCTCGACCAGATGCGCCGCGGCCTGCACCATGCGCCGGGTATTGCAGGAGGGGCACACGCCACGGCCTTTGCAGGAAAAGGCGATCAGGAAGTCGTGGCCGCACTCCGAGCAGCGCGCCCGGGCAAAGCCAGGGGCGAGGATCCCACATTCCAGATAGCGCCGGAACTCGCGCTCCACGAAACGAGGCATTGCAGCGCGGGCTGGTCGCGTGTGCGTAAATCTCGGCGATCGAGAGCTTCTACGTCTGGAACGGCGCGGTCGAACAAGCGCCCGAATACCGCGTGCTGTTCAAGACCACGCGGGCGCGGTACGCCGCGGTCGAGCAGGCGATCCGTTCCTTGCACAGCTACGAACTGCCGGCGATCCACGCGGAAGACATCGCGCAGGCCGAGCCGGCTTATGCGGCCTGGGTCGTGGCCAATAGCGGCGCGCCAGAATGATTGCGCTGCGCCTGCGCGGAGGGTGTTAAGCGCTGCGCATCGGCGCTGATCAACCAGCGGGCGATCGCGTCGCCGATCGGCTGGCCGGTGCCGGCTTCGTAATACACGAAAGCCGGCGACGGGTTGACCTCGAAGCAGACCCAGCGGCCGTCGGGCGTGCGGCGCAGATCGATACCCGCGAGCGCGAGCCGCATGCCGGCGGCCATGCGCCGGCAGCGCGCGGCGATGTCGAACGGCAGCGCACATTCGGCGAGCTCCACGTCCTCGCCTTGGCGCGCGGCGTAACGGTAGTCGTGCGCGCGGCTGCGTACCTCGGTCGCGAACACGGTGTCGCCGATCACATGCACGCGCACGTCGGTGCCGGGCACGCACTGCTGGAATTGCGTCGGCACATTGGCAACGTCGTCGAGCCGGTGCAGGCGCTCGGGGTCGAGCACGTTCACGATGCTGCGCACGCCGCTGACGCTCTTGTAGATCAATCGGCCGTGGCGCGCGGCGAACGCGCGCACTGCCGCGGGATCGGTGGTCACGAGGGTGGCGGGAACGTCGAAGCCGTGGGCACGGATCAGACGTAGCTGATACGGCTTCGAATTGTTTGCCGCCATCGCAGCCGGCGGGTTGACGATGGGCGCGGTCGTCAGATCGGCCCAGGTGACGAGCGCGCAGTCGACGCGCTCGGCCGCGGCGCGGCGTTCGGCGTCAGCGATGCCGTCCTGCGCGAGTGCGCGGGCGGTGTCGATCGGGCGCAGATAGGCCGCGCCGATGGTGTCGAAGTCGAGCGCGTCGCGGCCATCGGGTCCGGAGACCTCAAGCCGGAAACGCGTGCCGTCGACGCGCGCTTCCACTCGGCTGTCGGGCGCGTCGCGTTGGTCGAGCAGCCGATAGTCGGCGCCGAGCGTGTGCAACCGCGCTTCGATCGCATCGAGCGGACCGTCGCCGGGCATGCCCCAGAGCAGGATCATGCCGTTGCCCCGTCGAACAGCCGGGCGCGCACGAATGCGCGTGCTGCCTGGGTCTTCAGGTTCGGCTGCAGGCTTACCGCGGCGACCGCATCGCCGGCGAAGCGCAGACCGAGCAGGTCGGCGTCCGCGGCTGCGGCCAGAAGCTCGCACGCGCGCGCCTGCGCGGCGCTGACCCGGCGATCAACCGCACCGCGGCAAGCCAGTACGGTGCGCGTGATGCGCGCATTGGCGTCGGCCCACGCGACGCCGGCGCGCGCGGCTGCGAGCTGCCAATGCAACTGCGACCAGGCCGGGCCGCACAAGGACGTGGGCGTCGGCCGGTTCAGCACCGGGCAGGCGCGCGCGCTCAACCACGCGACCAGAAACGCGTTGATCTCGGCGGTCGCGTATTCGCGGTCTTCGGCGGCGATCCACGGCAGTTCCTCGGCCGCCACCGCCGGCCGGCGCACGACGACGGCGCGCAGCGCGTCACTGGGTCGCGGCGCGCCTTCGGCGACGAAGCGGCCGTCGGCATCATCGAGCGGATCGAGCACCCAGCCCGGCGTGCACAGATCGCGCGCCGATACGAGCACCGCATCGTCTGCGCGCCACGCTTGCACGAGCGCGCGTGCCGCGGTGTCGTAGGCGCTGGCGAGGATCGCGATCAAGGCTTAGCCTTTGCGTCCTTTGCCGCCCTTTTTGCCACCCTCTTCGCCACCGCGCTTGCCGCTCCCCTTGTCCGTGCGCTTGCCGTCGTCATCGTCGACCACCGGTAGGATCACGTTCGGGTCGGCCGGCAGCCGTTCGGGGGCGAGGATGCGGCCGACGATAGGCGGCTCCGCTGCCAGTCCGCCGGCGACGGTCCCGCCGACATCGGGCCGTTCCTTCTTCGAGATGAAGCTGCGCATCTGCCGCACATCGGCCTCGATCTGGTCGCTGCGCTCGACGATGGTCTTGATGACCTGGTTCCAGTCGCCTTCGCCGAAGCGCTCGCGCCAATCGCCTTCGTTCCATTTGCGCCGGTCTTCGAAGATCTGCTTGAAGCGCTCGACCTCGATCTTCGCGATCTCCTTGACCTCCTTGATCTCCCACTTCAGTTCTTTCCAGACCTTGGGACCGACGGTGACGGTCGGGCAATCGGCCGACGAGATGCCGTTTGCGATCACGCACAACATGTAGGCGCCCGAGGGCGTATTGGCCGGCACGGTGAACTGCGTCGTATGGATCACGGCGCCGGTGTTGACGCCCATGGTCGAATGGTTGCGCGTGCGGCAGTAGAAGACGTCGCCGGTGCTGGTGTTGGTCAGGCGCACCAGCGGGTAGTTCGTGCCCATCGCGCCTTCGTCGCCGTAGATCACCGCTTGCGACAAGCCGTTGAGCTGGCGCCCGTGCAGCGTGTAGGTGGCGCCCGGGTGCAGCGCGGTCGGCACCGAGGTGATGCTCGGACGCCAGACCGGATCGGGCTCAAGGTCGGGCGTATAGATCGCGACCGTCGTCGAGTTGTTCGTATGCAGGACTTCGCCGTTGGGCAGCAGCATCAGCCGCGAGCTGAACGGGCTGCCGCCGCTGTTGATCGGGGCGGTGACCTCGGTCAGCGTGTTGGTCGGCGGGTCGTACTCGAACACATGCACGGGCGAGCCCCAGAACGCGGTCGAGCCCGAGCCCGCGCTCTGATCGCACGGCGCGACCAGGCACAACACCTTGCCATTGGGCAGCAACGCCGCCGGCGCGTCCTTCGCGCCCGTGACGCGGCCTGCCACCAGCACCGGGAAGTCCGGCCCCGCAGCCCAGGTACCGGCCTGGTTCGCGATCGGCGGCGGCGTGTACAGCGCGGTGTCGTTCGTCGCGCCGATGCAGAACACGCGCCCATCGGGCAACAGGATCGCCGCGCCGACTTCGTCGGATGCCGCATCGACTAGGGTGACCGGTGTGCTGCCCGCGCTGACCCAGGTGTTGGACGCGGGCACATATTTCTCGACCTGCGGCCGGTTGTCGCATTCGATCGCGAGCACGGTCTGGTCCGGCAGCGCAACCCAGGTCTCCTCGGTACAGCGCGCATCGTTCTTGGTGCCGGCCGCGGTCCAACTGTTGGTGGCCGGGTCGTAGATCGCGCTGCGCTGACCGTTGATGTCGCCGAGCAGCACGCGGCCATCGGCCAGAGTGGCGCACGGTGCGTCGCCGATATTGGTCCAGCCCGGCGGCGCGGCGATTGCGGTCCAACTGTTCGCGACCGGGTCGTAGATCGCCGCGGTCGCGACCTCGGCCTGCACGGTATTGCCGTCATATTCGCCGCCGGCAATGAAGACCCGCCCGTCGCGCAGCATCGTGCAGGCGAAGTACAACGGCGCCCAGGCGCTGTCGGCGACCCGATGCCAAGTGCCGTTGCGGTAACTGCCTTGCGCATCGGGCACCAGCCGCCACCAATGGCGGGTGGCGGTCACGCCGCCCGAGTTGGGTTCGTCGTGGCAAAGCACCGAACCATCGGTCAGCAGGAGCATCGTGCCGGCGCTGAATGTCGGTGCATTGGTCAGGGTGTTCCAGGTTCCGGCCATGGTGATCTCCCGCATGAATTCGCAATGCCGCGGACTTAGTCCGCGGCGACCGATGCACTCCAAAGGATAAAGGAGTCGGGATAGAAATGCGACGCGCGCGCCGTCGTAGGGTACGGTGGCTAATCCATCGGTTTCCCGATGGGATTCAATCCGGCTCTCATAACAGCCACGTTTCCGCAAGCCTCCCTGCGATCCCGGACGGTCGGATTTCCCGAGTCCGGTTCTGACTTTGATGCAACCCCTCGGTCGTCTTCCCGCAGAGAGTGAGGCTGAACGCCATCGTCCATGATGCCGGCCTTGAGAAAACGCTGCACGATCCGTAACAGCTTGGGATCGGCTATGCGGTGCTCCAGAAATCTCACCAGGTGGGTGTGTGACACATGGTCGAAGAAGCCCTTGATGTCAGCCTCCACCACCCACTGAATCCCTTCGTTGGTGATGACTTCCGCCACCCGCGCGAGCGCATCGTGTGCACTGCGCCCAGGGCGAAAGCCAAACGAGCAGTCGCAAAACTCCGGCTCCCAGATGGCTTGCAGAATACGGCTCAGGCGGTCTTCGAAGCTCGGCACGCCGAGCGCGCGGTAGCGGCCATCCCTTTTGGGGATATAAGCGATTCCGAAAAACCTCATACGCGCAAGCGGGCCGGATCAGAATGTCCCACTTGGGCAAAGATGGATTGCGTTCCAGCCGGGCATCCACCTCCTGCATGGCCCCTTTGGAGAGGGAGACGGCTTTTTCGGGCTCTTTCCGGAATCGTGTGGGTAGCAATGCCTATGGCGTGGGGGCATCTGCCTGATCTCTGACACCAGAGGGTGTGTTGAACGGCGAGGCGGGCAGGTGGGCGAGATTGCCGGCGATGAGGTAGGCGATGGTGATGAGCGAGTGCGTGGTGCGGTAGCCCCGGGCGCGAGCCTTGGCGGCCTGGATGAGGGAGTTGATGCCCTCGGCGCGGCCGTTGGTGAGGCCCGAGTGGAACGCAGCGAGCACGCCGTCCCAGTGCTCTTTCAGGGTAGTGGCGAGGCGTTTCATGGGCTGCAGGCGGTGACGCCGTGCCCAGCTATACCAGCGCCCGAGGGCGCTCTCGGCCTGCTCGAGGGTGCTGGCCGTGGCGTAGATATCGCGCAGCGCCTCCTTGAGGCGCCAGGCACGGGCGGTCTGGAGGCGGCGCGGGAGAGCCAGTGGAAGTCGGTGAGTTGGTCCCAGGCCAGACGTGGGCGTCTTTGAGCCAGGTCCAACGGGTGCCTCTGAGGGCGGGCTCGGTCTTGATCTCCTGGCGGCGCACCGCATCGACCGCCTCGTTGGCGAGCTTGATCACATGGAAGGCATCGAAGCTCACCGTGGCCTGGGGCAGGTGCCTGGCCACCCCGGCGCGGTAGGCGCCGGACAGGTCGATGCACACCTGCTCGATGGCCTGCGGGTCGCCGCCGTGCGCCTTGAGGTCGGCGGCGAAGGCCGCCACGGTGCTCTGGTCGCGGCCCTCGCAGGCGAACAGCAGGCGTTTTCCCGTGAGGTCATGGAACAGGCTGATGTAGTGCTGTTCACGCCGGGCAGCGGTCTCGTCCAGGCCCACAGCGCTCACCTGCGAGTGGTCCTCCTGAGCGCGGGCACTGCCTACGTAGTGATCGAGCACCCCCCACAGGCGCTCATCGCCCACACCCAGGTGCCGAGCCACGGTCGCCACCGGCAGGGCCTGGCACAGCGTGACCACCAGCGCCTCCATCAGCGCCGTGAAGCCACTGTGTGCGCGCGCCCACGGCGCTTCGACCTGGGTCGTCTTGCCGCAGGCCTCGCAGCGCACCCGCGGCAGATGCGCGTGCAGGTACGCCCGTGACTTAAAGAAGCTCAGGTGCTGCCAACTGCGCTCCCGGGTGTCGTGCACCGGCTGGCCTTGCGCTCCGCAGGCCGGGCAGGCAAAGCGGCTGCCCTTGGCAAACGCCACATCGAGGTCGATGCGCCCAGCCTCGGGGTCGAACCGCACGTCGGTGACCTCCCAAGGCACTGTCAGGCCCAGTGCCGTGGTAAACAGATGCGTGGGCTGCACGGTGCTCCCCCCTTGGATGACGGCCTGTGGATTTGTGGACGAGCCCTGCGGAGCGGCCCGCGTCCCAAGGACCGTGTGGACAACCTCCCGGTTGCCCACACTCGTGGGCCTCTCGCCCACAACCCCACAAGCCCACAAGCCCAACCACAAGATGTTGTGATAAGCGACCGGTCAGGGCAAATGCTACTTGACTACCGCGACCCACACAATTGCCGAAAGAGGCCTTTTTCGTAGAACCTATTCGCGACTCAATTCCACAATGGGATGGATGCCCTTCCAGGTCATGCTCTTGGCCCACTCCAGCATGGTTTGGGCGTCCACCAGTTTGGCGCCGTTCCAGTGTTTTTCCAGTATCCCCCAACAACGCTCCACTGGATTGTATTTGCTGTGGTATGGCGGGTAGTACAGGAGCTGGATGGGCTTGCCGATGTGATCGGCGAACTCCACCATTCGGTTGAGAAATTGGGTGCGCCGACCATTGCTCTCTGGCCCATTGTCGGCCTTGATCTGGAGGAGCGAGAAGCCGTTGCGTTCTTCGGCTGATAGCTGATCCCACCACCCGTAGATGCTATCCACGATGAAATCACTGCTTTTCGCGGAGCTGCCAAAAGCCAAGTACAGTTGTCCAGTGTCCTCATTCACCACGCCGAACGGGGTGTATTTCTCCTTGCACCCCATGTCGTGATCAGCAGCCTGATTGTCGCCGCGCGTCATACCGCCGCGGGAGTACTCGCCAATGTTCACCGTGGCTTTGCAGTCCATGCTCAATCGCAGGACCGCCTCTCCCTCGCAGGGCTGGCCCTTTTCCTTGAGGTTGGCGAAGATGGCATCGGTTTCCGGTACTTTTTTTGGGGTTTAGCCTTGACCACCGGGCGCAGCCGGTAGCCATTTCGGTTGAGTGCTTCGGCCATGGTGCTCGGAGAGGGCAGCACCTCCTCCGCAAAGCCTTGGGCACGCAACTGCTTGAGGGCTTCCTTCGCGCTCAGTCGGGTAAAGGACAGCACGGTGCGGAAGGTCGGGTCCTGTTGGGAATGGGCTTGTGCCAAGACCCACAGGGCATTGGCCACGTCCGGGGTGCTTCTCCTCCCAGCGCTTGTCGCCAGCGACGGCTGACTGCGCGCTCAGACAGACAACGCCCGTGCGCTTCTCGTGAAGTCCCAGCTCCACCGCATCCCGGCTCCAGCCAAACAACACCTCCGCTTGGCGAGGGCCACCGGCGCAGTACTTCACCGCCATCTCCGCCTGGAACGCCCTTCGCTTCGCTCCCAACATCCTGGGCAGGCCGCAAGCTTGAGGTCATTCAGATGACCGGCCTCAGGAATGGATCGGTTTCCAGGGACGGTGGCGTGGCTCATCAGCGGTTAGCTTTCCTTTTCAGTTCAGAAAATGAGCTGTAAGTATCGCATGCAATGGTATAAAGTTTAATAGGAAATAGCCTAAGTGCGCCGCACCGGCTTGGGCCGGTAGCCCAACCGACGTATCCGCGCCGACAGCTCCGCCAGTCGCTCCTCCAACCCTTCGCCGTACTCCTCCTTTCTCATCCCATCGACTCCGGGCGCCTTCCTTCTCTCTTGACGCTCGAAGCTCTCGCGCAACCCTTCCGGGTCGTAGACCCTCCCCATCAGGGCGTTGAACCGTAGCCGCGGCTCCTCGCGCGCCTTGTGTGTGAAACGCTCAAGTGGTGTTGTCACGGACAGAGTCCTCTCAGCGTAGGGCCGTGTTTCTCTCTCGCGTTATCTCAAACCGCCACCCCTTCGCTCCGCCCGCATTACCAGGCTTCCACACTACTATGGGTGGCTCCGACTTCCGTACGCCTCCGTCCGTGTCCTCGCTTCTTACACTCGTTCACGGGTGCCCGCTCCCTGCGAACCAACATCCGGATCTCCTTGGTTACCGCTTACTCGCAATGTCAGGCTCGACGCGGCCTCGGACCCCGGGGAGCACCCCGCACCACTCGCCATCGCGCAGCGGGGGTTGTTGCCTGCCGGTTGGACAAGCCCGTCGGCGCTCTCCTGCTGAATCTTTCGGGGCTCTACACCTTCAAGGTCGGCTTCCCCCGTTACCCTTGCACCTCGCCTGCCTTCGCGCCTACGCATCAATCCGCCCGTTACCGGACAAACTGCAAGGCTCGATACTGGGCTCGTGGCTAGCGATTACCCAGGTGGGCTTCACACCCACTAAAGTACGCAGCATTGCCAAGCCGCTGCTGACCCCGATTATCGGCTAGGCCCTGCCCGTGGCGCGCTTCAGGAGGCGATAGGCCCTCCACAGGGGGTTCCTGCGGATCTCCGTAAGCTCCTGCTCCCGGGCGAAGGCGAGGGCTTCGGCGTACGCCAGGCCCCTTCGGCGGCGGAGTTCGTCATGGCAGCCTGGTAGTGTAAAGCCCGCACCGATCGTATGCCACTTCCCTGTGGGCGATGCTGCTGGCGAGAATCTACGAGGTGTTTCCGCTGCTCTGTCCGCACTGTGGGCGCCGATGCGGATCATCGCCTTCGTCACCGATACCGCCTGGGTCACCCGCATGCTCCAGCACCTCGGGGAACCGACCCAGCCGCCGCGCGAGGCCCGCCGGAGTGGGAGGAGCCGCCCGAGCAGAGTCCGGCCTTCGAATTCGACCAGACCCTGAGCTGGTAAAGCCGGCAACGGAGCGTGTCCCCAGCGCCAGGGTTCGCGCAGCTCGCCGGGAAGCCCCCACCGCAACCCCCGCCACCCTCCTTGGGCCGGCTCGGCCTGCGTTCGGAAGTCAAATGCGCCCCGCGGACCGGCCCCCTGGCCCCCCTGTGCCGAACCTCCCCCGAACCTTGACCGCTGCCCGCGCGACGACTACGCTTCCCGTACGCCAGATGCGGTTGAATTTCCTATCCTTATCCTTAATACAGGCGTACAACCTGGGCCTTCGCCCAGAGAACATCAGAACATCGCGCTTCCTGCGCCACAGGGGCTATAACCCCAAAGGAGGAGACATGAGAGCAACGCGCTCGCGGATTTACGGGAGGGCGGGTTTGGTTGCGGCGGTGGCGCTCTGTGCCGCGGCTCTGTACGGGGCGACGGTGGCGGATGAGACCTGCATGTCGCCGTACATGGCGAAGATCGTGGGGCAGGAAGACTTCGTATACGTGTGGACGCTCGGAATGGCGGGGGTGGGCGACGAGCAGGACAAGCTGGTGACGATCGACGTGAATCCGAAGTCGGCCACGTATGGCAAGGTGGTCAGCACACTCTCGGTGGGTGGGCGCAACGAGGCGCACCACTCGGGGTTGACCGACGACCGCATGTATCTGTGGGCGGCCGGCCTCGATACGAACAAGATCTTCGTCTTCGACATCCACACGGACCCGGCGAAGCCGAAGCTGCACAAGACGATCACCGACTTCGTTGCGAAAAGCGGGGGCGTGGTGGGGCCGCACACGCACTATGCGCTGCCGGGGCGGATGATGATCACCGGGCTGTCGAACAACAAGGACCACGGGGGGCGGACCGGGATGGTCGAATACACCAACGACGGCAAGTACATCACGACGCACTGGATGCCCACGGACGATCGGCTCGAGGGTGCGAAAAAGACGGGTAAGTATGCCGACGGCTACGGCTACGACGTGCGCGCCTTCCCGCGGCTCAACGTGCTCGTCACCTCGTCGTTCACGGGGTGGAACAACTACATGATGAACCTCGGCAAGATGATGGCCGATGCGGAGGCGATGAAACGTTTCGGCAACACGGTGGTGGTGTGGAACCTGCACACGCGCAAGCCGAAGAAGATCTTCGACGTCCCGGGCGCCCCGCTGGAGATCCGCTGTGCCTGGGGAGCGCGACATGACTACTGCTTCACCGCCACGGCGCTGACCTCGAAGATCTGGCTGATCTATGCCGACGGACAAGGGGACTGGCAGGCCGAGGCGGTGGCCGACATCGGGGATGCCAGCAAGATTCCGTTGCCGGTCGACATCTCGATTTCCGCCGAAGACACCCAGCTCTGGGTGGACACCTGGAACGACGGGAAGACGCGGCTGTTCGACATCACCGATCCGCATCATCCGAAGCAGGTTTCGGAGGAGAAGATCGGCGATCAGATCAACATGGTGTCGCAGAGCTGGGACGGGAAGCGGGTGTACTTCACGTCGTCGCTGCTGGCGAACTGGGACAAGACCAAGGGGAAGGCGGGGGACCTGCAGTACTTCAAGGCCTACAACTGGGACGGCCAGAAGCTGACGCCGGCCTTCGCGATCGACTTCGAGAAGGAGAAGCTCGGTGCGCCGCATCAGATGCGCTTCGGAGCCCGCGCGTTGTACGGCAGCAGCAGCGCTCGGCGCGATGAGGCCGTGCGAGTCGCCGAGGCGGCACAGTAGGGGTAACTCGAGGGGCGGTGGCGCGGTCGCCACGCCGCGGAGTGACGGCGATGGGTAGCGCGCTGCTACTCCTCGTCGTGGTGTTGGCCGCGGCCGCGGGCCTGGCGCACGGCGCCGAGCCCACGGCGGCGCCCCAAGTGCTGGCGCCCGGGTGGACGGCGCTCGGCTATGCGGCGCCGGCGCCGGGCACATACGAGCTGCCGCCGCTCGGGGAGGCGGCGGACGGTGAGGTGCTCGACGCCACCGGCCGCCCCCGCCACCTTTATGACTTTTTCGGCGACAAGGTGGTCGTGCTGAGCTTCGTCTACCAGTCGTGTTCGGACGTCAACGGATGTCCGCTTGCGAACTTCGTTCTGAAGGGCATCGAGCGGCGGGTCTTGGAGGACCCGGCTCTGCGCGACGAGGTGCGGCTGGTGTCGATGAGCTTCGATCCGGGGCACGACACTCCGGCCGCGATGCGCCACTACGGCTCCGTGCTCGCTCCCGCGGGAGCAGACTGGGCCTTCCTCACCACCCGATCGGAGCAGGCGCTCGCCCCGATCCTGGAGGCCTACGGCCAGTCGGTGCGCAGGGAGTATGACGAGAAGGGTAAGCCGCTCGGCACGATCTCCCACATTCTGCGCGTCTACCTGATCGACAAGCAGAAACGCATCCGCAACATCTACTCCAGCTCGTTTCTGCATGCGGACACGGTGACGAGCGACATCCAGACGGTGCTGCGTGAGGGCCGCCGCGACGCGGGCCGACCCGCGGACGAGCTGGCGGGCGGGGCTGGCGAAGGAGCTCCCTCCGCCGGGGACGACAAGCGCGGCTACGAGCGCGAGGACTACGAGACGCGCTCCCACAGCCTCGCCACCCAGGCCGGTACGCCGACCGACCTCATGCGCTTCCAGATCCGTCCCCCCTCGGCTTGCCGAAGGTGGCGGTGCCGGCGGACAATCCGCTCACCGTCGAGAAGGTGGCGCTCGGGCGCAAGCTCTTCTTCGACCGCCGGCTGTCACGGAACAACACCATCTCGTGCGCCATGTGCCACATCCCCGAGCAGGGGTTCACGAGCAACGAGATCGCCACCGCGGTGGGGATCGAGGGGCAGACCGTGCGGCGCAATGCGCCGACGATCTACAACGCGGCCTACTCGAAGCTGCTGTTTCGACGACGGGCGCGAGACGCGGCTGGAGCAGCAGATCTGGGGGCCGATTGCTGGCGCGCAACGAGATGGGCGATCCGGCGGTGGGCTATGTGCTGGACAAGATCCGTGCGCTGGCGGACTACGGCGGGCGTTTCGAGGCCGCGTTCGGCGGGCGCGGGCCGACGATGGAGACGCTGGGGATGGCGCTGGCGAGCTATGAGCGCACGCTGCTGTCGGCGGACAGCCCGTTTGACCGCTGGCACTTCGGGAAGGAGCGGGGAGCCGTGTCCGAGTCGGCCGCGCGCGGGTTTCAACTCTTCACGGGCAAGGCCGGGTGTGCGCATTGCCACACCATCGCCGAGGACTACGCGCTGTTCACGGACCAAGGGCTGCACAACACCGGCGTGGGTTACCGTCAGACGATGGCGAGCACTCCGCGCCAGCGCCGGGTGCAGCTCGCGCCGGGGACCTTCGTCACCATGGACACGGCCGTCGTCGCCGACGCCTCCGAGCCGGCGCCGAGCGACCTCGGACGCTACGAGATCTCCGGAGACCCTAACGACCGCTGGAAGTACAAGACGCCGGGGCTGCGCAACGTCGCGCTGACGGCGCCGTACATGCACGACGGCTCGCTCGCGACCTTGCCCGAGGTCGTCGACTTCTACGACGCCGGCGGTGTGCCGAACGAGCTGCTCGACCCGGCGATCCGGCCCCTCCACCTCACTGACACCGAGAAGCAGGACCTCGTCGCCTTCCTCCAATCGCTCACTGGCAGCAACGTCGGCGCCATCGTCGCCGACGCCCTCGCCGCACCCGTCGGCGATCCAGGTTGACCGGGTGGCTGACCTCGCGTCGTCACGGCGGCTCGCGGCCGTGCCAAGAACGACTGCATCTTGCGAGCCGAGAAGACAGAAGCCATCAAGGCATCGCCTCTCCCGGGTGTTTCTCGGAGTGGTCCTCCTGGCGACATCGCATCCGATCGTGACGAGTCGGGACCGATGCGAATCCTGGCCTTCGTCACCGATACGGCCTCGGTCACCCGCATTCTCCGGCATCTCGGGGAACCGACCCAGCCGCCGCGCGTAGCCCCCGCGCGAGGCCCGCCCGAATGGGCGGCACCCTTTGCTCAGAGCCCGGCATTCGACCCCTAAGCCGCGGAGCCGGCGCCGGCCTTCGAATTCGACCAGACCCTGAGCTGGTAAAGCGCCGCAAGCGAGCCTGTCCCCAACGGGAACGGCAGCGTTCGCGCAGCTCGCCGGGAAACCCCCTACCGCAACCCCCAGCCACCCTCCTTGGGTCGGCTCGGCCAGCCTCCGGAAGTCAAATCCGCCCCGCGGACCGGCCCCCCCTGCGCCAAACCTCCCCCGAACCTTGACCGCTGCCCGCCCCAGGGCTATGCTCCCCCTACACCAGAGGCGGTTGAATTTCCTATCCTTTTCCTATCCTTATTTCCTATCCTTCAGTGGAGGTGCCAGATGACCGAGCTCCCACCGCCCCCAGAGGGAATTGTGCTGGCCCACTTCATCGTCTCGGAGGATGTCGAGCGCTCTCGGCGCTTCTACACCGAAGTACTCGGCGGCAGGGTGGTCTTCTCCGGCCCCGGAGGGCTAACCTATGTCGCACTATCCAACTGCTGGGTCATCATCAATGTCGGCGGAGGCCCGACCGACGACAAGCCGACGGTCACCCTGGAGGCGCCACGCGATCCCGACCGGGTCAGCAGCTTCCTCAATATCCGGGTCAAAGACATCGAGGCCGTGTACGCCGAATGGAGCGCCCGGGGTGCTCAGTTCCTGACGCCGCCGAAACAGCACCAGTACGAGAAGCGCTGCTACATCCGCGATCCCGACGGTCATCTGATCGAAGTGGGGCAAACCACGGACCCAGAGGGGGACTGGTCGCCCGCTCACTGGCCATCGACTACGCCCGGCCAGGAGTCCGGGTGAATGCCGAGGTCACCGGCGAAATCCCTCACATCGACGGTGGCCAGTCCCCCGGACACTCAAATCCCTGCCAGCCATCGGACGGCGGGGACGGTCATCCGCAGAGCACATCCCCGCCGTTCCCCCACTCTCAGCACGGCGCTGTCAGGCCGCTCGGGCCACGATGCTAGTAGCGTGACGCTGAGGAGGTTCCGGTCATGACCACCGCGATCATCGGCACTGCAGGGATCGGATCGGTCATCGCCCGCCAGCTCGCCTCAGGCCGCGAAGCCCTGCGGCTCTCGAGCGCCGACCATGAGTCGGCACGAACGCTGGCTGCAGAGATCGGCCGGGCTGCCGACGCCGCTGCCGACAACCGCGACGCGTTGCAGGGCGCCGATGACGTCGTCCTCGCGCTTCGGTTTACCGCGCTGAAGGGCGTCATAACCGAGATCGCCGACTCGCTAACCGGCAAGCTCGTGCTCGTTCCGAGCAACCCGCTCAGCACCGACGCACAAGGAAACGTCTCACGTCTCCTTCCGCAAGGCCAACCCTCCGGCGAGGTTGTAGCCGGGTGGCTGCTGCTGCATATTTTCCTGCGGGTGGTGGAGCAGACATTACGCCAGTCGAGTCCCGGGGCCGGTCCCCGGGCCCGTCTTGGGGCCGTCTCCTTCCTGCACCGGTTCGGCTCGGCGCTCAACCCTCACGTTCACTTTCATTGCGTGGTGATCGACGGGCTGTTCCAGCCCGACGCCGATGGGCGGGTCTGTTTTCACGAGGCGGTCGGACTCACCCAAAAGCATATCGCACAGGTCCAGGAGCAGGTGCGCCGTCGGGTGCTGCGAGTCTTTGTCCGCCGTGGTTTGCTCGAGCCCGAGGCGGCCCGCAACATGCGGGCGTGGGAAGGCAGCGGCGGCTTCTCGGTGGATGGGTCGATTCGGGTGGAGGCGCACGACCGGCTGGGACTGGAGCGGCTACTGCGCTACTGTGCGAGACCCCCTTTTGCCCTGGAGCGCCTGGCGCCCATCCCGGGGCGGGAAGAGGCATTCGTCTACCGCCTGCCCAAGGCCCTGCCCGATGGGAAAACGCAGCTCCGCCTCACGCCGCTCGAGCTCCTGGATCGGCTGGCGGTGCTCATCCCACCGCCGCGGGTCCACCGGCATCGCTTATCACGGGGTGCTGGCGCCGAACGCCCCCTGGCGGGCGCAAGTGACCGCGATGGCGGCTGGCACTGCGGCGCAAGCGCCCTCTGAGGCGGCTCCGTGCCTGCCGCCAGGCAGCCCGGCGGCGAGCACGGAGGAGCGGGCCGCAGAGACGGTGCACCGATCGTACGCCTCCTCGCTGTGGGCGACGCTGCTGGCGAGGATCTACGAGGTGTTTCCGCTGGCCTGTCCGCACTGTGGGGCGCCGATGCGGATCCTGGCCTTCGTCACCGATACGGCCTCGGTCACCCGCATTCTCCGGCACCTCGGGGAACCGACCCAGCCGCCGCGCGTAGCCCCCGCGCGAGGTCCGCCCGAATGGGCGGCACCCTTTGCTCAGAGCCCGGCATTCGACCCCTCAGCGGCGGAGCCGGCGCCGGCCTTCGAATTCGACCAGACCCTGAGCTGGTAAAGCCCCGCAACGGAGCCTGTCCCCAACGGGAACGGCAGCGTTCGCGCAGCTCGCCGGGAAACCCCCTACCGCAACCCCCAGCCACCCTCCTTGGGCCGGCTCGGCCAGCCTCCGGAAGTCAAATCCGCCCCGCGGACCGGCCCCCCCTCGCGCCGAACCTCCCCCGAACCTTGACCGCTGCCCGCCCCAGGACTACGCTTCCCCTACGCCAGATGCGGTTGAATTTCCTATCCTTTCGTAACCTGGCCACGGAGCCAGAGAACGCTGGGGTGCCCCTCAACGTCGCCGCTCAGCTTCTCGGGCACAGCAAGGGCAACCTCAGCTTCGGGCTGTACTCGGGGGGCCTGGGGTTGGACGTGCTGGCTGAGGCTGTGGGGAAGGTCAGCTATGGGACGGTGGACAGGCTGGTCTAGGCCGCGGAGCACCAAACCGGGGCTGGTACCCTACCGGCTCCCTCACGTTCTATGTTGACCGCTCCGGGTCCCACCACTAGACTCCGACAAGGGGCAGAACCGCGGAAACGATGGGACGTAGGCTATGGAAGAGTCGGAACCTGCGACTGAACGTCAATTGGCCTACGCCAAACGCCTTGGAATTAGCGTTCCGCCCGACGCCACCAAGCAACGTCTCACCTACCTGATTTCCGCAAAAACCGAAACTCCGGCAACACGCACCCAGAAGGAATGTGCTCAAAGGCTTGGCGCAACTTTGGAGGATGGTATCTTTCCTTCTCAGACCTACGCGGCAAACGCCATCGCGAATTATTTATTGTTTGTGGAGAAGGACCAGAAGAAGTACAACGTAGAGCTTGTGAAATATTACCTGTACAGCGTGCTGAGATATCGCAAAGGTGAATCTTGGGAGGACCCCGAGCGAAGCGGGATACCCCACGACCAGATGGAAAACCTGACCGAGGAGTTCATGTCCGACCTGAAAGGCTTCGGGGCGGTGAAGGCGCAGGTTCGGGAAAAGGACCGTTTTGACCTTCTGCGGTTCGGCCCATCAGCCGACGCCGAGCACTACTCAGTGCGTTCGCAAGCATTCCAGAAAGCCGCTCAGTATCTTGAGAGGAAGCTTGGGCTACCTAGCCGGCGTGGGGGCGTTAAGGATAGGGCTGCCTATAACAGGCTGCACCGACGAACAATCGACCTCACCGCACTGCCACGAGAGAAGCTAAGGGGTGGGGCGGGGGCCGCCGGGGGCTGGGTGGTCCTGATTGTCGTGCTCCTGCTTCTCGGGTTCTGTGTCCACGGGTAGAGGGCAGCAGCGAAGGACATCCTTGGCTACCCGATTAGAGCGTCTGCGGCATGCCACTCCTCCAAGAGTTGTTGGGCCATTTGGTCGATATGCTGTGCAGATATGGCATGCCGTCGGACGAAGCGCTCTGCTAGGGCGCTGATTTCCTTAATCAGGACCACAGCTTCGTCTGCGATGGCGTTGAGGCGGCTTACAAGCACGAGCAGTGCGGGGTCATTATGAACCGCGCTACGACTGTCAGCGCGAGAGCGATGAACCAACCAGTTTCGCTCACCGAGTAGAGCTGTGAAGCGAGCTCCAATCTCTGAGCTGAGCAATCCTGCGTTAGTGAGTTGCCGGATGGTCAAACCGAAGGTCCTGGCTTGCGCTTTCTCGACCAGAGCATTTCCCTCGGGAAGTCCCATGCCTTTGCGTGCCTGTACGAGCAGGACAAAGCACCGAGCCGAGACACCCTCCAACTCTTGGACCTGCCACAGAGCAAAACCAATTCTCTGCGTAATTACAGAAAGCCGGTCCGCCATTTCCAATCTCCGGGCAACGGAAGTCATGGGCTGGGACCCGTCAGGTGGATATCCACCGCATGAACCGCTCCCCCAGTCTTGTCGTGGTGTGACTTTGCGCTATAGCAGACGTGGCGTGCAGCGGTCAAGGCTGCCTCTCGCCGACTGTTCGGGGCGGCCCGACCCCAGCGACGTTGAACCCGCCCAGTCCAGCTACTAGACTGCGAGAAGAGGCTGATGGGAGCCAAGAGCTATGAGAACAAAGCGGAGTCACGGGGTCAGGTCTCGCGTTGGGGGTCAGGTAATGGGGTCAGACTCTATTTTCTCAAGTGGGGGTTCTGTGGGAAGGCTTCTCCGGCCTGAAAGGTCGCCGGGGGTCCTTATTGCTGCCTCCATCCGCGTGGACGCCGATGACCGTGTCAAATCCGCCCTGCGGACCTTTCCCTACGCCGGTGCGGTTAAATTTCCTATCCTTCGCCGGGCCGGACCTCAGCTATCTCCGCAAGCGGCTGCGGGAGCTGGAGTGGAGCTATTGCAACGACTGCAAGCCGGCCCCCCTGAGCTGGCGTCGGCCGGGAACCGGTACGGCCACGAGAGCGGCCCATCATGTCGACGCCTGACGCATGCGCAGCCTGCGCGCCAGGTTGACACCCCCAGTCGATGCCAGGTAGGAGACCGCCGCCACGAGTATCACCGTCGGCCCCGAAGGCAGATCCGGCTGGTAGGACAGGGCCAGCCCGCCGCTGGTGAACAGCATCGACAACACCGTCGCGAGCACCATCATGGCCCCGAGCGAGCGCACGTGCTGCTCGGCGATCGCGGCCGGGAGGGTGAGGAGCGCGATCACCAGGATGAGCCCGACCACCTGGATGAGGATCACGACCGTCAGCGCCACCATCGACAACAGCAGCAGGTAGAAAAAATCGGCGTGCACCCCGCGCAGGCGGGCGAACTCCGCGTCGAAGGCCACGGCCAGGAGTTGCTTGTAGCTGAGCACGACTACGGCGACGATCACGGCATCCAGTCCCAGCATCAGCTCCAGGTCCCCGCGCGAGACGATGAGGATGTTGCCGAACAGGTAGCTCATCAGGTCGACGTTGTAGCCCGGGGTCTTGGAGATGAACAACACGCCCACCGCCATCCCGGTGGCCCAGAACGCCCCGATGATAGTGTCCTCGCGCTCGCGGAGCCGCAGGTTGATCCAGCCGATGGCGAGAGCCGACGCCAGCGCCGTCACCAGTGCCCCGAGGACCGGGCTCCTGCCCAGGAAGTAGGCGATGCCCATCCCGCCCAGCACCGCGTGGGCGATGCCGCCGGCCAGGTAGCCGATGCGCCGCACCACCACGTAGGTCCCGATGATCCCGCAGCTCACGCTCGCCAGCAGTCCCCCGAGCAGAGCGTTCTGCATGAAGGTTTGGGTGGTCAGAACATCGATGAAGCCTGCCATCTACGACCGGTCTCCCAGAGGCGCCGCCCCGTGGTGGATGAGCTGCATGGGCGCCCCGTAGAGTGCCTCGATCACCTCCCCCGCCACGGCCGACGTTGGATGACAGATGAGTGTCCGGTTCAGGCAGGCGACCTTGGAAACATACTGTGAAATGAAGCCGACATCGTGGGAAACCACGACGATCGTCATGCGCCGGTTTAGCTGCTTGAACAGCTCGAACACGTCCACCTCCACCCTGAGATCGATGTTCGCCGTCGGCTCGTCCAGCATCAGGATCTCCGGCTCGGCCGCGAGGGCTCGCGCGATCAGCGCCCGCTGCAACTGACCGCCCGAGAGACTCGCGATGGGCCGGTCGGCCAGGTCGAGGATACGCGTCTGCGTCATCGCCTCGTATGCCACGGCCCGGTCGATGCCGCGGTAGCCGCCGAGCCAGCGCGTCTTGCCCAGCCGGCCAAGCAGCACCGTGTCCCGCACGGTAATGGGGAAATCGCGCACCAGCGTGGCGAACTGAGGAACGTAGCCGATGGCTTCCCGTGCGCGGGCGGGGGGTCCTCCCAGCACCGAGATGCGGCCCGAAGCCGGCTCCAGCAGCCCCAATATCAGCTTCAGCAGCGTCGTCTTACCGCCGCCGTTCGGCCCCACGATGCCCAGGAACTCCCCTTTCTCCACGGTGAACTCGACGTGCTCCAGCACTGCCGCATTGCTGTAGCTGAACGAGAACGTCCTGGACAGCGATGGCGGGAGTCATGGTGCGCTCAGCGCCGCTGCGATACGCCCCGCCACCAGGCGCATATTGGTGAGATAGTCCTCCGCCAGGGGGTCCAGGGGGACTACCTTCGCGCCGACGGCCTGCGCGACAATCTGCGCGCTCCGGAGGCTGAACTGCTGCTGGACGAATATCGTCCCGATGTGCTGGGCCTTGGCCAGCTCGATGAGCGAGGCGAGAGATATCGGGGCCCGGCTCCTTGCCTTCCGACTCGATGGCGATCTCCCGCAAGCCATAGGTCTGCGCGAAGTAGCCCCAGGAGGGGTGGAACACCATGAACGCTCGGCCGCGGTACGGCGCCAGCGTCTCACGGATAGTTGCGGTCCAGCGCGTCCAAGTCGCGCGCAAAGGCGGCCTCGTTGGCCGCATACTCGGCAGCATGGGCGGGATCCAGCTCGACAAGCGTCTTGCGGATCCGCTGCGCCATGGCCTTGACCAGAAGCGGACTGGTCCAGGTGTGCGGGTCCTTGTCGGAATGGCCGTGCGCATCTCCCCTTCCCTGCTGCCGGGGCGGCACAGGTGAGGCGGTATTGACGTCCCCGCTGGAACGCCCCGCCGGCTCCTCATGGGGCTGTCCGGCTCTCGGGGTCAAGGAGGGCAATCCGGCACTCAGGTCCACGACCTGCAGATTCGGGTTGGCACGCTCGATGCGCGGCAGCCACGCCTCCTCGAAGGGCAGGCCGATGCGGAAATAGGCGGCGGCGCGGGCGAGCAGCGTCACCTGCCGGGGCGTCGGCTCGTAGGTGTGGGGGTCCCGTCCGGGGCCTACCAGCACCGTGACCTCCACGTATTTTCCGCCCACCCGCTCCACGAAGTACTTCTCCGGCAGGATGCTGACCACCACGCCGACGGGGCCGGCCGATAACGCGGCCGTAGGACTGACCAGACAAAGCACGAGAAACAGGCGACACCACGAGCGGGCCGGCCAGCCCATCGCGAATCCTCCGCTTACGTCGGCGAGTGCAGGGCGCTGAGAACGGTGTCCTCGCGGCGGGCGTCGCCGCGTCCCCCCCATGCGCGGGCGCACCGCGCTCGCGATGCGCACAAGCATGCGTGAATCCGCGCGCGGAGTCCAGCTTCCGGGTGCCCTGACGCCAGAGGCCAGCGGCACTCCGCTTCGGCTGTCGGCCCCGCTTACCGAGCGGAATACGCGAGGCACCGACGGCGGCGGGGGCTACGCCTGCTCGGTGCTGTTCCTCTATGCCGCGATGGATGTGCTCCTTCAGCCGTTCGGGCGACGATTTCCCTCACAAGCTCTGAGCGTTTCACGGTTTGGAGGAAAGGATCTGGACCACCGCCTTCGCCCGGCCCTCTGCGGTATAGAGCCCCCAGTGGGCCTCTTCCTCCGCCAGGCGGCCGAATTCTCCGACGCCTGCGGCGGGTTTCCACGGTCCGTCGAAGGCCTCGAACCAGGCGAAGGCGCGGCCGGTCTCAGGCGGCAGGCGCTCCAGGAGCAGCCGCCAGAACTTCGCCTGCAGCCCCTCCGTATAACCTTTGCTCGCCGGGCCACTGGGCATTCCGGTTTCTTTCACCAGGACAGGCTTGCCGTATCGGTCCCTCAGCCTCTTCACCACGTTCTGCACCAGCTCGACGCCCTGGGAGTATCGTTCTGGCCGAAACCAGGTCTCGAACACCGGGTGCACGTTCGGAAGCAAGAAGTCCTGCAGCTCGACAAAGTGCGGGTACGTTTCATCGAGGTAGGCGGCAAAGGGCTCGGAGGTGGTCACTGCGGTGCCCGGCAGCGCCGCGCGGGTCCGGCGGAGCGCCTCCTCCAACATCGGCCAGTGATAACGCTTCCAGTACAGGCCCTCGTTGCCGACGGCAACGGCCACCACCAGGCCCCGGTACTCACGGGCCAGGCGCACCGCCGTCGCCAGCTCCTCGGCGTTCGCAGGGTCCCACACCCCCAGGATCACCGCCCGGAATCCTAGCTTTCGAGCGATCTCGGGCACCCGCTCCAGACCGTAAGTGACCGAGTAGGTGATGACGCCGTCGAAGTGCTCGCGCAGCAACGTGAGGTCCCGCCGGACACCGGCTTCCGTGGCCGCGCGGGGCTGCCCGCCGACGACCGCGAACTCCCGCGGCGTGTAGGCCACAAAGCGGACCTCGCCCAGTAAGGCGGCGATAGGGTCTTGCGTCCCCGCGGGGAGATGCGCGCCGTCCGCATGCGGAGCACGGACCCAGAGGACGGCCAGCGATATCGCGGCCAAGAGCGCCAGGGCACGCTGGCACCGCGAGGAGCGAGTCATCCCCTCACCTTTCGGCAGCTCTCCGTGGGCTTCGTTCCGCCCGTGCGCGAAGACCGGCTAGACGAGCCGAACCGCCGCCCACCCTCCGGCACCCGCGGAAGATGGCGAGCTTTTGCGCGCCACGGCCAGCCGCGGCGTATGTCACGATCCGGAACGTGGGCCGTCGCCGTGTGGGCACCTGCGGCTGAGCGGGGAGACGGAGCCTCTCGGTCGCGACCCGCCGCAACGCGCTCAGTGTCCGGTTGAAAGAACGACTCGAAACCGTGCCTTGCCGCTCATCATGCGCTCGTAGGCCTCGGTGACACGATCCAGCGGGAAGACTTCATTCATGGACCGCACGCCAGCGAGCACGCTGAACGAGAGCGCATCCTCCGAATCGATCGAGGTACCGGAGTACCAGCCCACGATCGATCGGCGTCCCGAGATCAGCAACATTGGAGACACTTCGAGCGCCTCGGCAGCGCCAAGAACCATCAGTGTCCCATTCACCCCCAGACCGCCCACGGCTGCGCTCATGGCTTTGCCGTTCGTCACTGTTGCGAGGATGACCCGGGCGCCGCCCAACTTGACCAGCTCGGCCGCCGGATCCTGCGCCTGACTGTCGATGTAACGCCACGCGCTCAGCGACCTGGCGAGCGCTTCCTTCTCCTTCCCGCGTGCGATGGCAACGGTCTTGAAGCCCATCTTCGCGGCGAACTGGATGCCGAGATGGCCGAGTCCACCCATCCCGAGTACGGCGACAACGTCGCCGGGCCGGGCGCCGCTGTTTCGCAGAGCGTTGAAAGTGGTGATCCCGGCGCACATCAGTGGCGCCGCCTCTACGGCCAACAGCTCTTCGGGAAGCAGCGCAAGCGCGCGGACCGGAGCGACCATGAAGTCGGCGTACCCGCCGTCGCGAGTGACGCCGGTTACCTGGGCGTACTGGCAGGCAAAGAAGTCACCCCGACGGCATGCATCGCAGTCCCCGCAGTGACCACCGTGCCAGCCCACGCCGACCCGCTGGCCGGGCGTCCAGCCAGCGACGCCGCTACCGATGGCATCGATGAGCCCGACGACCTCGTGTCCTGGAACTCGCGGGTACTGGATGCCCGGAAAGGTTCCCTCCTTCACCAACGAGTCGCTGTGGCAAATGCCGCAGGCCTCGACCTTGATTCGCACCGATCCGGCACCGGGCGCGGGGATTTCCCGTTCAACGAACTCAAAGGGTCCATTCGGCTGAGACACCTGGACGACACGCATCCTCGCCATAGTTCCTCCAATTGTTCTGCCTCGGGCGTTGCGCGGCCGCGGAGCGATTCACTTCGATAACAAGTATGACATGCGGCACACTCCGCGCGCCGCGGGCTGACGATTCTGCACCGGCCGCGAACGCTACCCCGATCGCACACGCGAGCGGCCGATCCTCGCAGTCGGGCGCAGCCTCCTTCATCTGTCACAACCGGCGGGATCGTGCGCCGTGCGACCGGTCCCCGGCATCATCGCGTCTTGAGCTCCCGCAGTCGCGTACATTCGACCATGCGGTCGAGGCTGCGCGGTGTAAACACCTTCCCCCGAGTCGCGAGCAAGAGCTTTCTCATGTCCTCCCGCCGCACACCAAAGCCTCGACCGGCAATGCAGGCTATGACCTCGTAGCGAGGGCGGTCCGGCGGCTGGCCAGCCAGGCTCAATGCGCTGAGGTGTTGCACGCGCGTGACCTTGTCGCGAGCTGTTCCATCGTCCTCCGTCAGCTTTGCTTCGATGAGAGCTTGCGGGTTGAACTCGCTCGGCACGATGAAATCTGGAGCTTGGTCGAATCCAGGCAGGCGCTCTGCCCGCTTGGTTTTTCGGTAGCTCACTCCCTCGCGGGTGAGGACCTCTTCCACTGCGGATTCGAGGCTGTCTCCGACGATCTCGCTCACGGAATCGCGGTGCCCGGCAAACGGGCGGCCGAGGAACCGTTCATAAAGCAGCATTGCGTATGGCGCTCCCATGTCGGCCATCCGCCTCAGCGCTGCGGTGCCCGACCGGGTATCGGCTTTATCTAGCCGATGAATTCTGTCGGGCGCGACAGAGGGTGCCCCCTCCTCCAGCAGCTCGCCAGCAGCTCGTACCAGTGCGAGTATCCTCTCTCCGTTCACGCCCTTATCGGAAAGCGGCTTCGCGGGCGCCAGCCGTATACCTCGGTCCACGTTCCTGGCGAATGTCTGGGAGACCGTCATCCCGGTTCTCCGTGACGCGAGGTAAGCCCATTCGGATGGCGTGAATCCCAGGATCGAGCGCAGCACAATGAACGCGATCGGGACCTCAAATACGGCCTGCGCGAGTTTGGCTGCGGACAGGTCCGCGAAGTCGCCGGTCACGCGCTTGAGCGCTTCATATCCTTGCTCGAAGACAGAGTACTCTACGAATCCCATGCCTCGCGGGAGTACGAGGAATTCCGATTCGAGGCTGGAGAAGACGGAGTCGACGAGTCCGTCCAGATCCTCCCTGACTTGCTCGAAGGAAACCTCAAAAGCGAATTTCATCGCTTTGCCGGTAAGCCACAGCGTCCTCACGGATCGCGCGCGCCCGCACGCCATGGGTCCCCGGCAGATCCTCCTCCAGGCGGCCTTCGACCGCGGAGGCGGGTCCGACAAGTTGCACCTGTGCATCGATCGCGGCCAGCCGCTCGGCAATCGGCCGGCTGCTATCCCATCCGTTTCTCAGCCGCCAAATACACAGGCGGACAAGGTGCCCGTACAGGATGCAGCGGAGATCGCCACGCGTGGGCCTGACACCACCCTCGCGCAGCGCGGCGAGGTCCGCGCGCACCAACTCGGCAACTCTTTCCGGCTCGTCCGCTATCCACCTGCGCGGGACAGAGCCCGTTGTCCGACAGACGAATACCGTGTCCACCACAGATGAGCCAGTACCGTTGATGTGAATCGAAGCCCCCATCTCCGCCGGACAGGGCAGCGACGCGGAGCAAGTCAGCCCCGCGTCCAGAATTGCGACGGCTATGGGAGAATAGGCTTCCAGCTTGTTGTGGTGATAGGTAAACACCAGCGGCGCGCCGGGCTTCAGCGCATGCACCATGCGCGCGAAGACCGCCGAGAGGCCTTCCGTGAAGTGTTCGAGCCCTCGTTCCCGAGTGATATTTTCGGTCAGCTCATCTTGGTGGCGCGTGCTGGGAGAACGAAACGCGGGCTCGCTCGCCCCCAGCAGCCGTCTGAGCCATACATAACAGAAATCCATCAGCTCCGCATATTGGACATTGCCGAAGTATGGCGGGTCGGTAAATACGGCGTCCAGGCTCCCGGCAGGAAGCTCTGCGACCGTGGCACTGCCGCATCGCAGGTCAACCCCTCGGCGCTCCGGTCCATCAGCTCCGGCCCGCACGTCGCCGATCCATTCGCCGGAGATCGGGATCTGGAGCTTTCGTCCACCCCGGTAGCGCACCTCGAACGGTCGCTCGCAATACGCCTTCGCCTTGAAGTACTTATCGACGATGTTCGACCAGCCTCCGCTGCCGACGTTGGAGCCCCCGTCCTTCGGGATCCCGAGCAGGTTCGATTCGCACTGGACCAGGCCGACCGGGAAGCCGTGCACGGAAAAGATGTCCAGCGACTTCAACGCGACGGTGTCGTAGCGGCAGAGCATGTTCTGGTAACGCAGCAGATCCGACAGATTGGTGGCCAAGGCATTGCGCACCCGGACGTCAGACTCCGCTGCGATATGTCGAGCGCTCAGCTCCAGACCCAAGATCTGGCGTTCGTTGAACATTTCCCTGTACAAGCGGTACCCCCAGCGGTGCAGGCGGTCCGTCTCGTCACCGCAGGGAATCTCATCGTCCGGCACAAACTCCGCAACCAGGGTCCTGCATTGGGCCGATGCTGCAGCGTAACTGGCCAGGTCTTCCTGGTCCGGCGCCTTGAAGAAACGGCCCTTGTGCGCGGCCCTGCATGACGGACAGTGGTATTCGATAGCGAACATCCGGTGGCGCGGGGGAGCAGGCTTCGCCCCCGGATAAAGGTTTTCTTCTCCACAATGCGGGCACAGACAACGGCCCCGCCGCGCCGGGCCTTCGAGCGTCAACGGCGCCGAGCACGCGGCACAGCGGCCCGGTCTGTGGCGGTCAACAGCCTCGGTGAGCGCACCGCACCGGCCACAAACCAACACATTGCGCGGGTGGCGCTGGTCCGCCGCCAACAAGTAACCTGGGAAGAGGTCGATCTCCCGGCCGCAAGCTCGGCAACCCACCCACTTGACCCACAAGAAGTACTTGACGCTCGCCTCCCGAGACCCGCATTCCACGCATCCGGTCCGATACAGGTGCCCCACGTCCTGTGCAAGCCGGCGACTCAACCGCACCGCCGCTTCGCGATATGCCGCCAGATCGAGGTGCTCGATCTCCTGTCTCACCACCCAGTAGGCCATCGGGTTGATGTCCCAGCCCAGCACGTCGCATCCCAGCCGGTTGGCCTCCAAGAGCGGCGTCCCGCCGCCCATGAACGGATCTGCGATGCATAGCCCGCCGAGGTCGTTGCTACGAAAGAACGCCTCCGCGACCGGCCGGTCCCCGAACTCCGCCAGGAGCAGCCCCCGGAACAGCGTCCCCGGACGCCGCGCGAACCACTTGTGGACGGCGATGACCGGGCGGTAGTTCTGCTGAATCTGCTTCTCGCGCAGCGCCAGGTCAGCGACGAAAGGAATATCCAGATCGCGTTCGATCACGCTGGCGTCCCGCTCGCTAAAGGTCTAGCCGTCAACTCTCTCTCCATCGTCGGAACTCGCGCGCCCCGTTCCACGCCTCGGTCCTTGAATGACCACGCGCGGACATACGCAGCCACGCCCGCGTGGCCCGCGTAGCCTGGATGGAGCACAGCGGAATCCGGGTTTATTCATTCTCCAAAGCCACATCAGCACCGCGGAGGCGTCGATCACCATACGCCGCGAACCCACATCAGCGCGGCATTTGCACCAATATCATCGCCCTCAGCCAAGGGAGATACGTTCAATGCACTGTCTCGCGCGGCAGCAACACGTTGGCTGGCTCGATTCCCCCGGATTGGTAGAACAGCGCAAAGTATTCCTGCGCCGCAGCGGCGGAGAACGAGAAGATACGATCCGCGACGGCGTCCCGCGTGGTGGCGGCACCATCGTCCGGGGGGGAGGCCCGAGCCAACTCCTCCAGCAGCACGCTGCGGCCGATGCGATGGGCGACACCGGTCATGGCCCACACCGCCTGTTCCCTGCTGGCCCTGTCCCCTTCCACGGCAAGCTGCAACAGGGGGATGACCGCGCGTCGGTCACCGGCGCGGCAGACGAAGCCGAAGAGTTCGTAGAAGCGGCGCCCCTGCTCGAGGAGCTCCCATAGAGCATCGGCCGCCCGTTCATCGTGCAGATCGATCAAGCCCCACAGCGCACCGATCAAGAGGTTCTCCCGGCGGTTGTCCTTGACCGTCTGATACAAGCCCCAGATCCGATCGGCCGCTTGCCGCGCCTGAAGCAGCCCGAGCGCGACAGCGGCGAGGCTGCGCCCATAGTTACTCAAGGTGTCCCAGATCTCCAGCAAGGGCGCGATGCCCGCCTCCCCGCACCAGCGCAACCCCTCGACGCACTTCTCTTCGATGACAGTGCGGTCCTTGTGGAGCGGTGCCAAATTTAGGCGCCTGAAACCCTCCGCGATCGCCGGCGCCGCGCCGGGACCGAACTCGCCCATGCGTCTCAGCCACGCCTCCTCACCCATGCCGGTGGCCGAGGTCGCCCGCTCCAGCAATTCCTCAACGCTCCGGGCGCTCTCGATCCGCTCCAGCCTTTTCTGGTCGCGCTTCCAGAGAGTGGGATCGAGCCTGGCCGCACGCGCGGCCACCATGCTGCGGGTCTCAGGATCGAGCAGCATCGTACGCAAGAGCGTCTGAGCACTCGGTGCCGCACCCCAGGGCATCGCCCCGCCGCCCGGCGGCCGGGTGGGCTTCGATGAGGTCTTTCGCTTGCGACGACTGGGCTTGGACATGGGCTGTCAATCCTCTCAAAGGTCGCTGAAGCGTTGGAGCACGGCCCCGTTTGGGGAGAGCCGGGTCGAGTGCACGACCATGACTGACCATCGTACCTGCACTTGGAGACGCCTTGCCTCATGGCGCCGTATATTGCACGGCCACGACCACCCTTCCACCACCGGCGGGCAGGGCCCGGGCATCGCAGTTCGATCCCGGCGATATCTCGGCGTTAAGGTGCGACATTGGCCATGGTGGAGACCACCTCCAGGAATCTCCGCCCGTCGGACTCTCTTATGTGCTAGTCCAGGACTAATCTGTACTTCCGGGTACGTCTGCACTTTTCTCCGGATAAGGTCACTGAACGCCTTCTGGATCGCGACGGTGTCCCCGCAAGCCCGGGCGAAAGCCGACCTGTGCTCCTGGACGAGATCCTTGCGCCGGTCCTCCGGAACCAAGGACGCGTTCCAGGCCAGGACGGCGAAGGCGAGAGCGTTGCGATATTCAGCGTCGCCGTCGGCGCTATCCAGCAACGGCCTGGCAAACTCCAGGATCACCTGGGACATCTTCTGTGCGCCTGCCGGTATCATGCGCTGGTCGGCGTCACGAAATGCAGGGATCTGCTTGACCCGCTGCACCACCCCCGCATGTCTCCCCCGGCTGTGCGCCTGACGCTTTACTCTTGCCGGCGAGTCGTCTCTTCTTTTCATCCTTCTTCGCTGTCACCTCAGCAGTCCTCCTTCGCTCCTGGCCATGCAATCCAGCGCATTAACATGGGAATGCGCCGCAGCCGCTCTTTGTCCCCACGGCGCCTGCTGAAGGGGCAACCGATCCCCGCGTCTCGTCGCGCCCCCCTCATGCTTCTCGCTCGCCCGTCATTCCTTCATAACTCGCCCCGCTCCATCAGCGTCGTCACTTTCGTCAGGCCGCCCTTGCGGAGGACCGCGAGGAATTCCCGAAGCGGCACCAGGTCGCTCGCTAGCGAGAAGTGCATGTCCAGTTCCGCGGCCCGGAATTGCTGCGCGAACCCCCTAATGCGCATGGCGTAGACACGATCGAAGAGCAGAGTCCGCAGCAGCTTGTCCGCCTTCCTCGCTGAGAGCATGTACCACTGCGCCTGGGCGATCGGCTCGTAGGTGCCCCTGAATGCGTGGCCCTGCGCCTTGACTATGCTCGCGACGACGGCGTCTTCGAAGTCCCGTTTCCCGGTTGCCCGTTTCGATTGGTGAACCAGCGCCACGGCCTCGGCCAGATCGGAAGGAAGTCCCGCAGCAACGGCGTCGCCCGAGAGAGCGGGAACACCCACGATCGCAAAGAGGTACGGCAACCCTTCCTGCTCCTGTTTCTGCAAGGCGCTGAAGATCTTGTAGGTGGCGAGAGCGAAGCAGTCGTTCGGATCGAGCCCAACCAGTTCCGGCGCGCGGCGGAACCGGGCGCCGTGGAACTTGATGTTGATCCGGTAGATGGGCCGCCCCTGGCCGTTGTAGAGGCGATAGTCGGTGTCGCTCCTCGACTCGCGCAGGTCCCGCAGCTCCAGCTCATGGGTGTGCAATTCGGCGCGGAATATCTCCTCGAATGCAAGCTCGGCGCAGCGCCCGAGCAGAAGCTGGCCCAGAATGCGCCGAGCGCGGTCGATCTGCGGCGTTTCGATTGCCTCCGGGCCGACACCCAGCAGGAAGCGGACCGGGGCCTGCGAACGGACCACATCAGCCAGCCTGCGCTCCGACGTGCGCACGTGCTTCGCAACCGATGACAACGCTTCTCCCGACCGCACGCGGCGAAGCGCTTGCAGCAGATGCAGCGGCCGGGGCCACGGACTCTCGGGCCAACATGTCTCCAGGACCCGGACGAAGTCCTCCTCCGTCACGGGCTCTCGCCGTAAAGATCGAGGCCGAAGCGCAGGGCCGAAGTCTTCAGATAGTCCAGGTTGTTCTCCGACGCGATCCACAGGCGGCCCAGATCTTCCGCAATGCGCCCCGTGGTGTTGCTGCCGGCAAAGGGGTCGAGGACGATCTCGTCTTCCTGGGTGAGCAGCCGGATGAAGAACTCCGGAAGGGCGGCGGGAAACCGGGCGGGATGCACCTTGAGTCCCCGCTCCTTGCACGTCCGCATGTAGTCCGAGTTGCTTTCGTTGTTCCCGCGGGCGATCAGGTTGGCGGGAATCGCGCCCCCGTGGTCGCGCCGGAATTTGGCCGTGATGTTGTGGCCGCTCGGCCGCTTCTTCGCGTGGTAGCCCTTGTCGAGGATGCGCTCCATGTCGGGACTGTAAGGCACCAGGACCGCCCGGTTGTCGGCGGCGGGCCAGGGCGACGGCGCAAGCCACCACACGTATTCCACCGAATCCTTGATACGCATCCGGCGCACGTTCACCCACTCCGCCGGGGAAGGAAGCTCGGCCGGGTTGTACCAGAAACACTCCTGAGCCAAGTGGAATCCGACGCGCTCGCAGAGGGCGATCAGGAGCTTGAAGTGATAGAGCGACCGCGTCGGGACACCGGGGTTGTAGCTCCCGCTAATGTTCAGGATGAAGCTCCCGTCGGGCATGAGGACCCGTTTGATCTCCTCCGCGAACGGCAGGAACCACTCCACGTAGTCCTGCTTGTCGACGTTCCCGTACTCCTTCTTGAAGTGGAGCGCGTACGGCGGCGAGGTAATGACCGCCTTGACCGTCTCGGCCGGCATCTCCCGGAGCAGTTCCAGGGAGTCGCACGCGTACGCTGCGCCGCGCGCGGTGCGGTACAGCGGCTCCCGCGCCGCCAGCAGCCGCGCCGGGTGTCGCTCGCGCGGAGGGTCCAGCAGCGACGCCTGGGCAGGGGACGGCGGGTTCATCGGCTCATGCCTCCCTCTTTCTCGCGTTCATTTGCCTTTTGCAGCATCCCACCCTCGCCGCGGAGCGCACTTGCTGTTGGCACGCGCCAGAGTGTCGGGCTTCCCTCCGGGGTTCCGCCTCTGTTCCTCTACCGCGCGTCGGATATCAAAATACCAAAGCACGGCCACGGCCCCGGTCCGGGACCGAGAAGCACGGCCCCGGTCCCGTTTGCGACGAGCACAAGCTGTGGCGGTCACTCAGGCCAACCCTAGAGAAATACATGCCTCCCGAGCCCGGGTTTCGGCGGCAATTGAGCATGGTGTGTTGTCATCCCGGATTCCGCTGGACTGCATCTGGGCTACGTTTGTTACGCTTGCCAACCCTTGCCCGACGGGAGATCTCAGCCCGCAAGATGCGCCGAGCTTGTCCCGGCGCGATAACGTTCGCCTTCCCGGCTCGCCGCTTGCGCCGCATCCTCTGGAAGGGATTGCTGGGCCACGCCTGCAACTGAACGAAAAAATCGCTCTGCTTCGTGCACGATGCGCTCTTGAACCGCGCTCGTTCGCCACGGCGGCGATGGGCTGTGCCGCATATGCCTGACAGAGTAACGGCGCGGGCGAAGAACGGGTTTCCTTCCATTGGAAAAGAGTTGCCAGAGCGCTTCGTAGAGCGAGCCGAGGAAGGCCAGCATCTTCTGTAACTCCCGGATATTCGTCTTTGCAAATAGCGCCTCAATGTCCGCCCGCAAAGAGACCTCCCTGTGCGCGAACAACTTGTGGCGAAGGTCTCTGTAGTTCGCTTCGTAGACCTTGCGGTGTTTGCGCACATGGGCTCGCAGCCGACGGAAATCGGCCGGGGTTGGAACGTACATATCGCGCAAACGCTCAGCCAACCAGGTAGGTGGGTTCGGGTTGCCACCCTGCTTTCGAGCACCGATGGTCGCCTTCGCGAAGATGGACGGGTTGTCCTGCGCGATGCGGAGAAGCCGATCGAGGTTGTGTGTGGAATTCTGATCGAAGACTCGTCCGAGGGCAATGAACGCGGCAGTCTGAAGCGCCGCAAGGTTCGTATTCCAGAACAGGGGAGCCGCTTTGAGTAGACGGCAAACAGGCTCATCATCCGCAGCAACCGCGTGCACCGTCAAGTACACGTAGAAGAACTGCGTCGCGGCCTCCACCTCAGTGCGGAAAATCTCCAGCTCTCGCTCAAATCTCGCTTCAGGTGAGGTCATGTCTATTGCTGTGCCCAACGCTGCGCGCAAGTGGCCGCCAAGGCGCGAAGCGCCGAGGAAACCCAACAGCGTAGCTGTTGGGCGGTCCGCTTGGCGCGCGTGTTAGACATTAGGCCTATTAACACTAGACCTGACAATCAATGAAGGCCATTGCCTTATCCCCTCTCCGATACTCAGCTCTCGGTGAGAAGTGATCCTCCGTCAGATTGAGAGCGAAAATCTCCGCAGTCTTCAACAGTTTCCACCCGATCCGCTCACCACTCTCGCTGCCACCTCCCAGTTGGTAGCAGCGAAGAAGGCCGTCCCCATCTGAACCTCGGCCATAAGCGTAGGGCTCCACAACACGGGAGTAGCCGTGATACCGGAGATCGAGAATACGTCTGTCGCGTATAGCGACACAAATGCTAGAGTTCATCGCACTAAGTCGCCGATCCCTTTGGAGGGGGCGGGACATAGCCAGCCAATCTACCGTAATACTTTTGGCCGCAGGACGTGCAAACGCGAAGGCCACGGTCTTTTACGTCATCCACCAACTGTCGCGCCTTACGCTCATTCTCCCAACATCGCAGGCAGTAGGGCAGGCCCGAGGGAATACCATTCTCGTCAGCCAGGTAATACGCATCGTGTCGGCGTACGAGGGATGCCTTGAGCTGAAAGGACTCCTCAAGTTCTGTGATGCGCTTGTCCTTCTCAATCAGCGCTTCCTGAACCTCTGCGATCTCCATCTTGGCGTCTGCGAGCGCAGATACCAGCTCAGCTAGCTTGAGTTTGAGTTCCGCTTTCTCAAGCGACAGGTCGCTGTCTCGAAGAAACCTAACAATATCTGTAGCAGTCTTCAGGCTGCTCAACGCCGCGGCAATGGTTGAAAGATCGGGCATACCACTCCCCCAATGTCTGGCTCTAGCCGCCCAAGTCCAGCGCGCGGCGCACCATGTTCTCCAAGACGGAGCCGGTCCTGGTGTCACGCAGAACCATCGAGATCGGTCCCTCGGACGGCCAACATTTCCTTCCCGGGCGAGCGGTCCCGGTGAGTCCCAGGGTCAAGTCTTACACCAATGCATTGCACCAAGCCCACGCCGCCGACCAGCCGATTGCTCAATCTTCACCCCAGGGGTCGTACAGATGTACAGGAAAGTGCGCGAAATCACGGACGTTTCGTGTCACCAACGTGAGATTGTGGCGGATGGCGGTGGCCGCGATGAGGCTATCCACGACCGGTACCGGGGTTCCCTTTTGCTGGCCCTGTCCCTGCAACATGCCCCACTCCAGCGCGACATCCGTGTCTACATCGAGCACCCGGCCGGCGAACCGCGCCCGCAGATCGTTTTCCAGCCATGCCTGCAGCTTTCGTTTGCGTTCCCGATCAGCCAGCGCGGCAATGCCCTTCTGAATCTCTCCCAATGCAATCACCGACAGGTACAGGCGCGACTCCGATACCTCGCCCAGCCACCCGGCTACCCCGCGGTCGGCATTACGCTTCCTCGCCTCCGACAGTACGCACGTGTCGAGCAGGTAGTTCATAGCTCGACTTCGCGCCCGGTGTCCTGGTTGCGACGCAAGTCAAGCTCCACATCGGCCCAGGGAGAGTCTTGCAGGAACTCGATCAGCGAGCCCTGTCTGCCGGTCAGCTTGCGGTATTCTTCGGCCGAGAGCACCACGGCCGCCTCCTCGCCGCGGACTGTGATGACCTGCGGACCCGAGCGCTGCGCCTCCTGAACCACTTGACTGAGCTTGTTCTTCGCTTCCTGAAGCTGCCACTCCATTAGGCGTCTCCTGGCTAGACGGTCTAGCTACTGTAGCATAGGGCTAACGGTGTAGGACACCAGGGCCCCGACAGGTATTGGGTTCCAGGTGGCGTGCAGGTGATCGGGCAACCCGACAACGGCGTCGATGCGGAACGGGCGGTTGCGCCCTACCTCCCGCACGCATCGCCGGAGCACAAATAATCCCCCGTCCTGGTATCACTCCGAGCCACCGGGATCGGTCCCTCGGACGGCCAGCATTTCCTTCGCGGGCGAGCGGTCCCCCGTGCAACTGATCATCCGGGGCGCATCGAGCAGAATTAGGTGAAATCCGAGGTCCCCGTACAGCTCCAGGATGCGGCTGGTGGCCTGGTTGGAAGCGACCACGGGACCTGGATGTCTTGCGAGCCACTCGGCCAGCCTTTCCTGATCCGGCCACTCGAAGCCGTCCTTCGCGTACTGTCGAAACTGCACGTCGTAGGGAGGATCGGCGTAGATGAAGTCGTCCGGCTGCACGGGCAGGTCCGCGAAGTCGCCCGCAGTCAGATACCAGTTACGCAGAACTTTCTTGTAAGCAGCGAAGTCCCGGACGTAATTGATACTCTTGTAGCGACCGAACGGGACGTTGAACTCGCCGCTGCGGTTGAAGCGGCACAGTCCGTTGTAGCCGGTGCGGTTGAGGTAATAGAAGAATTCCGCCGCTTCCTGCGTCGCATCGTGACCGGACGTCACGAGCCGGTTGAACTCGGCCCGGTGCTTGTAATAAAGCTTCTCGTCGTTGTGCATGGGAATGGCCGCACGAAGCCCCTTCTGCAGCCACCCGTAGAAGTTGATCAGGTGGGGATTGGCGTCGCTGAGGAGCGCCCGCTCCGGCTGAAGCCCGAGGGCGACCGCCAGTCCGCCGCAGAACGGTTCCACCAGCCGCCGGTCCTTGAAACGGTCCCAAATGGGCTGGAGGTGCGGCAGGAGCCAGCGTTTCCCGCCCGCCCACTTGAGGGGCGGGGTCAGGGGAGCCGGGGTGTCGCGGTCCGGTGAGGTTGTGAAGGCTTCGAACGCGAGCTGTTGCATGGGTTATCCGTCGTAACGTTTCACGGTGGACTGGTATCCCGAAAGTGGCGCGGGTTGGCGTCGCGGACCTTCCAGCGGATAGGCGGACGGCGGCGGGACCACGCGCCTTTCACCCCCATCCCCGCCTTCCCCCTTCCAGGAGGAAGGAGTTGGCCGACCCACATGACGGCTCACTTGCACTTGCGCTCGCCGCAGATCAGGCGTGTCAGACACCGGTCGATCAGCCGGAGCGTCACCTGACCGCAGGGACACCAAGGTCCCTGCATATTTTGCGAGCCAAGTCATCATCGATTTCGGTGTGGCGCGGGACTGCCGAACGCTTGTTCTGGCCAGCGTTGTACCACCACGAATGACGAGCGCCCTCGCGCAACAACTCACAGCCATTGGCGCGCAGGTGGCGCAGCAGATCGCCGCGCTTCATAAGGTGATGAGTTCTTCATCGAATTCGTCTCCGGCGGCTTCGAGAGCATCGCGTCTGTTTAACTCCAAAGCTTCCCGCAGCGTAACTCGCAACGTTTCGAGCAACGCCTCCTTCGAGGCTTCTTGACAGTTGACGCCCGGAATTTCTTCGATCCAGCCGATCCACCAATCGCCGGACCTCTTCACCACTGCCGTATACGCATCCTTCATATGCAGCACTCCTCGGCGTCCTAAGTCGCGCACTGTCGGCGCCCAGCCGGCGCCACTCGGCAGGCGGGTCTCACCCGCACTTGCTCTCCCCGCAGTTCAGGCAGGTCAGGCATCCATCCAGCAGGATGACGGCCTTGGTCTGGCACTTGCCGCAGAGCTGGGCGTCCTCGGGCAAGCCCTCGGCCTGGCCGGTGCGGGCGGCATACTTGGCGCGCTTTTCCTCGATGAGGGCCTTGCGGTGCTCGTCCATCCCCTCGTCCTTGAGCAGGCCGATGCTCCGCAGGTGCTGCTCGATGACGTCGCCAATCTCGCCGACCAGAGACGGGATGTACTTGCCGCCCTTCTTGAAGTAGCCGCCGCGCGGGTCGAACACGGACCGGAGCTCCTCAACCAGGAAGGTCACGTCGCCGCCCTTCCGGAACACGGCGGACATGATGCGCGTGAGGGCCACTATCCACTGGAAGTGGTCCATGTTCTTCGAGTTGATGAAGATCTCGAAGGGCCGCCTCAGCTCGTGCTCGGTACCCGCGTTGAGCACGATGTCATTGATGGTGACGTAGAGGGCGTGATCGGAGAGCGGCGTCTTGATCTTGTACGTGGTCCCGCGCAGCACCTCGGGGCGCTGGATGGACTCGTGCATGTGCAAGACTTCGGCGCCATTCTCCGCGTTCGCCTGGGGCGATCCCGGCTGGGCGGAGTCGGGGACAGCCTCTTCCTTGACCACTTTGTAGTCGACGATTTTCCGGTCGATTCGGATAGGCATAACCTTACTCCTGTTCAGCACCTTGTTGGGTTCCGCTTCGCTCCACCCAACCTACGTTACTTAGAACTTACCGTAATATCCTTCCTTGATGGCGTCGAATAAGTTGGCCGCGGTGTGCACCTCGCCGTCGTACTCGATCTCCTCGTTGCCCTTGGCCTCGACGATCGAGCCGTCGTCCAGAGTGAAGCGGTAGATGGTGTTCTCCAGGTCCTTCTCCTTGACGAGCACGCCCTGGAACGCCTCGGGGTTGAAGCGGAAGGTGGTGCAGCCCTTCAGCCCCTTCTCGTAGGCGTACAGGTAGATGCCCTTGAAGTCCTCGTAGGGGTAGTCCGTCGGGACGTTCGCGGTCTTGGAGATGGAGGAGTCGATCCACTTCTGAGCCGCGGCCTGGATGTCCACGTGCTCCTCGGGCGTGATGTCCTCGGCGGTCACGAAGTAGTCCGGCAGACGCTCGTCCTCGCCGTCGGCCTGCGGCGACGCTCGGGGGCTCACCAGGTGACGATAGGCAAGCAGCTCGAAGGAGTACACGTCCACCTTCTCCTTGCTCTTCTTGCCCTCGCGGATCACGTTGCGGAAGTAGTGGTGCGCGAACGAGGGCTCGATGCCGTTGCTGGCGTTGTTGGCGAGCGACAGAGAGATGGTCCCGGTAGGCGCGATGGAGCTGTGGTGGGTGAAGCGCGCACCCATCTCGGCCAGCGCGTCCACCAGCTCAGGCGCCACCTTCGCCACTTGCTGCATGTACCGGCTGTAGCGGGCGTGCAGCACTTTGCCCTTCACCTTGTCCCCGACCGTGTAGTCGTCGGCTGCCATCTCCGGGCGCTTGACGAGCATCTCCGGGGTGACCTCGAACTCCTCTTCCATGATGGGTGCCGGCCCCTTCTCGCGGGACAGCGCCAGAGCGCTCTCCCAGCCGACCAGGGCGAGCTCGCGGGTGACCTGCTCGGTAAGCTCCAGGGACTCGGGCGAGCCGTACTTCTGGCGCAGCATGGTCAGCGTGGAGCCGAGCCCCAGGTAGCCCATGCCGTGCCGGCGCTTGCGGTAGATCTCCTCGCGCTGTTTCTCCAGCGGCAGACCGTTGACCTCCACCACGTTGTCGAGCATGCGGGTGAAGACGGCCACCACCTCCCGGAACTCCTCCCAGTCGAAGCGAGCGCGGTCGGTGAACGGGTCGCGCACGAACTGGGTCAGGTTGACGGACCCGAGGAGACAGGCGCCGTACTCCGGAAGAGGCTGTTCGCCGCACTGCCCGGTGACGAGCCCGTTAAAGATGACCGTATTGTGGTCCGCCTGTGTCGTGTCGAAGACCGGTGCCTTGCCGGTGTACACGATGTTCGTCACGCGGGTCGTGAACCGCTGGGTCTTGCGCAGGATCTTGTCCTTGACCCATTCGCGGTATTTAGCGCTCTTGCCTTCGGCGAGAAAGCCGATTTCCTCCATGAAGTGCTCGCGGGACTCTCCATCGATGATGAGATCGTAATCGGCTCCGCAGGCGTAGCACTCCGCTCCACCCTTGCCGTCCGGCATCAGCCGCTCGCGGGCCTCGCGGCGCTTGCGGATGCGACAGAAGATGCCGAAGTTGGCGAGCAGCCTCTGAACATCTTTGAGCAGGGTCGGGTAGCTCGAAGCGAGGCGAATGGAGCAGCTTTCGCCGTTGCCGGAGATGTTCACGGTGCCGTCGGCCTGGAACAGGCCGCGCAGGTAGCTGCGTACGCACTCCTCGGTACCGCGCCAGATCACTTCCGGTACGCTGTGTTTGGTGGCGGCGGTGAACCCATAGTGATCGAGGAAACGCGCCAGCAGGACCGAGCGAATGAAGGCATGATTGCGCGCCGCCACCGCTACCGGTGAGACCTCATAATGACCAGGCGCCTGCGCCAGGCCGGCTATGAGGCTGTTGATATAGCTGGCCACGACCGGTGCAAGGGTACGGTCTTCATTCCAGAAGTTGACAATGGCTGCGTTTTCGCCGTGGCCGCGGTGGGTGAAGTGTCCGTCGCCCGTGATGAGACCGATGAGCATCCCAAGCTCGGCGCCGCCTTCAGTACCGAACTGACCCTTGCCGGACTGCACCAGCAGCTCGTCGTCCGGCTGGAGATCTTTGAGCTCGATCTTGCCGCGCGCGGTGTAGAAGTCATGCCAGGCGGTCGCCTTGATCTCGTAGCCGTCCGCGGTCTCAACGCGGTAGACATCGGCTTCGCGTGCCGTCATGAAGGCGGGCACAGCACGGCGAACCAAAGTGCCTTTATCGGTACCGCCCAGGGCCCGTTTGTCCACAGTGACCTCGAGCGGCGCACCGGCGGCATACAGCTCGCCGATGGGAATCAGGCCGTATTGAGTATGCAGGCGCGTATCCGCCGTCACACACGGATTGGTGGCGCGGATGTTCTCGCACCACCAGTTGTTGTTCATTTCGTTGACCTTGTCGATGAGCACGAAGCCGGGCTCGGCGTAGTCGTAGGTCGACGACATGATAACGTCCCACAGCCTGCGGGCACGCAGGGTCTTGTAGACCTTGCAGGCTACCTTGCCGGCGTCGTTCACGACGTAGCCTTCCTTCACCGGCCAGTCGCGCCAGACCACCTTTTCCGGGTCGGTCAGATCGACGCCGTCGGCCTCCACTTCCTGCCGCCTGAGCGGGAACGCCAGCGACCACGCGGCGTCGTGCTTCACCGCCTCCATGAACTCCTCGGTGACCAGGAGCGAGAGGTTGAACTGGCGCAGGCGCCCGGACTCCCGCTTGGCGCGGATGAAGGACATCACGTCCGGGTGGCTCACGTCGAAGGTGCCCATCTGAGCGCCGCGGCGTCCCCCGGCGGAGGACACCGTGAAGCACATCTTGTCGTAGATATCCATGAAGGACAGCGGGCCGGAGGTGTAGGCCCCGGCGCCGGACACATAGGCCCCTCTCGGGCGCAGCGTCGAGAACTCGTAACCGATGCCGCAGTTGTGGAGCACCGAGAGTCCGCCGTTCCCGGCCAGATAATTGTTGTGCTCCTGCACGGTGAAGTCGTAGAAGGTCTCCGGCACATCCAGGCCGCGGCGAATGCCCTCCACCGGCCGCAGCGTACGCGCGAACCCGATGAGGTGCGCCAGATGCGGGAAGCGCACCTCCCACCGGTCCAGCCAGACCCGGCTGACGGCGTGCCGGCGGTGGTGGCCGTGAACGAACCCGAGCCGCTCGTGCTCCTCGTAACCGAGGGCTGCAGCTTCGCCCTGCAGCGCCTCCCCGAGCGCGCGCGGCAGAACGCAGGTATCAAAGCACCCCGCCGACGCGGCGCACTTCTGGATGCGGGCGCGCTTAGCATTGTCCGCCATGTACTGCCCCACGCGGGCAAGGAACGCTGGGTCGCAGATGTTCACCTCTGCACCGCCGTCATCTCGGACCACCTGCCCCTGACGCACCGTGGAGCGGGCCGGCGAGGCGCCAATCACGGCACGGACGCCGAACAGTCCCAGCAGTCCCCTCAGGTCCTCCGCGAAGCGCCGGCTCCGGACGCCGATGCTGACGCCGCCGTTCTCCCGGCTCACCGTCCCGTCGCGGTCCACCAGCCCCCCGAGGAAGGGCAGGAAGTACCGCTCCGGGTGCTCGGCGATCGACCGCGGGACTCGCTCCTCGCCCGTCTCTTGACCGACTCTATGGCCGATGGGGGGCGTCGCGGGGCTCGCTTCGAAACCGGCCGCGTTGCAGTCCCAGACCGGATGCCCGTGGGGCGTCGCAGCCACGGCGACGCGAGCCGGCGAGCCGAAGGAGGCGCGGCAGAAGGCGGCGCAGCGCCCCACTACCTCTCGTTCGGCGGCGCGGATCATGAAGATGAGCCGCTCACCGCGAACCCGCACACGGTGGAGCCAATCCCGTGGCCATGTCGGCGACGAGTGGAGCTTTGCGGACGCGCTGCCAGCGCCCGCGTGGGCCCCGGCAAGCCAGGCATCCATCGCCCCGTCCTGTTCAGCGTCCCACGGCAACGAAAACTGAATCAGCGCATCGTCACTACGGACCTCGTCCGCCCGCGCGTAGACCAGCTCCCCTTCCCGGTACACCAGCACCGGGTGCCGCGCGGAGGTGGTGAGGGTAGAGCCATGGCAGCGGATCTCGATGTTCTCTTCCTGGGGCACGTGGGTGATGAGATGACGCAGGATGGGCCGCATCTCGAAACGCCTGCGCTCACGGTCGTAGCACAGAATGCGGGCGTGCCTCTCCTCCACCGCCCGGTCGGCCGTGACCAGACCGTGCTCGGTGAGCACCAGCGTCCCCGGGGCCACGCAGCCCGCCTTGAGGGTGAGCCCGGCCTCGTGCACCTTGCCCAGGATGTCGTCCATGGAGTCGTGGATGGTGCCCGACACCGTGCAGTTGATGGTGGAGGTGGCGGGCTTGTGGTCCCAGGCGCCGGCGTTGGAGATGATGCGTCCGGCCGGGATGGCCCCGCGGCGCAGCGCCCACAGAAAGCGCTCGTACCAGTGCTCGCGGGCCTCGGGCGCGGCCTCTACCTCTGACAGCGCGCGGGCGACCCGTTGGTACGTGTCGTCCATAGCCTGGTCGATCGCGGTCCCGTCCTTCTGCTTCAGGCGGTACTTCTTGTCCCAAATGTCGAAGGACGCAGGCTGGTAGGGAACGTCACCGGCGCTGGTCACGGCAAGGTGCACGGCCTTCAGATTGGTGTTTTTCATGCTCTCCCCCTCCAGTGTGGCGAACACAACATCTTGTGTTCGAGGAAGAGGATAGTGCCCACATCCTGTGGATGTCAAGGCGTGAGGACTGATATATTTTATGCGTACAATCAATCGGTTACAAACTTACCCAACCTTTTCAATAGGATATCAGAGGCGCCCGCAAATTCCTATTCATACACAACATGTTGTGGCAACAACCTGCACGCGCGTCGCCCGTTGCCGAGGCACGGACGCGCACTGCGACGGACGATCGGCGCCTCACCCGACCTCATCCAGCACCCGCCTCCTAAAGCGCACGCCCAGAGCCTGGGCCAGGGCGGCGCAGGCTTCGACCTGCACCCCATCGAGGCCATCGATGGCCGTGGCGGTGACCTCCGGCACGTAGCGGGGCGCCAATTCGAGAAACCTCAACATCGCCTCGTAAGAGCCCGCCAAGGTGGGCCGACAGTGCCGAGCATAGACTTCGGCTGACTGGGCGTTCATGGACACCGAGAGGGCGTCCACGGCGCCCTGCATCTCGGGCAGAACATTACGCTTGTGCACTCGGTTCGCGAGTCCGTCGGTATTGAGCCGCACCCTCGCGCCGCGCGCCTTGACCTGGGCGGCCACCCGAAGCAAGAGCTTCAGGCGGAGCGTGGGCTCGCCGAAGCCGCAGAACACCACCTCGGGGTATGGGCCCGCGCGGCCGATGGCCTCCATCACCTCGTCGAATGTCGGTCGGTGCTGCAGGGTGAGGTCATAACCGCGCACCTCGCGGCTGCCCCGGTGCTTGGGGCAGAAGGCGCACTGCAGGGTGCAGCGGTCCGTAATATTCAGATAGAGTCTCCCATTGATCGGATAAGCAATTGTCTGAGCAGAGTTATCCATCAGACCGTCATCTCCTTACCGAAATCCGCGTAGAGGTTACCGCAACGCCCGCGTCACCAGGTCGTCGCTGCCGTTCAGGATGCGCTCGACCACCTCCAGCAGCTCCTGCTGACGCTGCGCTGTCGCCACGTGCAACAGGGCCCGCCACAGCGGGAAGACGTCGTCCTCCTCGCGTGCCTCGTGCTGTGCCATCGACCCGGACAGGAGGCCGACCCATGGCGCCACCTCCGCAGCCTGCGGAGACGACCCGGAGAAGTATCCGTCGAGGACATCGAGCTGCTGGAGGATCTGCTCGTGCTCCGTCAGCATGGTAACGAGCGATTGCTTGGCGCCGGGCTCGTCTATCTCCACCAGCTCGGGAGCCAGGACGTCGTTCTCGGCGTGGATGTGACGCCTCACGCCCAGGGCGAACAGCTCGTAAGGGGCACGGGCGGCGCGGCCTTCGCCTGCGTTCACTTTCTGCAGTGTATGGGCCAGCAAGCGATCCAGACGCTCATGGTCGCGCATCAGAAGGCCCGCCAGGCTCCCCGCTGCCACGTTTTCGCGTCGGCGCACCTTCAGCCGCCAGAGCGGCGGGCCCTGCTCCAGGATCTCCCAATCGATGCGTTGGCGCATCAGGGCGGACACGCTGTGCATCAGCGGGGTGGGCTCTTCGTCGCTGATCAGATCGAGCACCCGACCCGGTTGCAGGTCCTTCAGGTGATAGAAGGCGAAGGTGCGTGCGGGCACGTCTTCCCGTTGACGCAGATCGACCCTCTCCGCGGAAGTGTCAGCCAGAACGTCCTCCAGTGTGGTTGGAAAAGAGAAGCTTACGATTAGACTGCATCTTCAGCCAGAGGTGTCCGAAAGGACAAGGTTTTCTCGCCGCACCGCCCCGGGCGCCGGCGGCACATCAGTGTCGCCGCCGCGCAGCGCTTTTGCCTTACAATGTAATCAATTTCGCCGCCTCCCGCCGTGAGCCACCGTCTCCGTCTCCTCGTCTCCATCCTTTGCGTCGCCTCTGCCGCAGCGGGCCTGATCTGGTACTACACCCGGCCCGAGCCGGTCGCGGTCGTCCTCAAGCCGGTGGAACGAGGCCGCGTCGAGGCCACCGTGGCCAATACCCGCGCCGGCACGGTGAAGGCCTGCCGGCGAGCACGGGTGTCGCCCGCGACCGGAGGCCAGGTGGCCAAGCTCGCCGTCCACGAGGGAGACCGCGTGCACGCCGGGCAGGTCCTGCTCGAGCTCTGGAACGACGACCTCGTGGCCCAGCTCCGGCTGGCAGAGAGCGAGGCGACCGCGTCGCGGGCCAAGTCCGAGGAGGCCTGCGTGCAGTCCGACATGGTCGAGCGCGAGGCCAAGCGGCAACTGCAGCTCAAGCGCAAGGGCCTGGTTTCCGAAGACGTCGTCGATCGGGCGGTGAGCGACGCCGCCGCGCACGCGGCCGCATGCCGCGCGGCCAAGGCCGCTGCCCAGGTCGGCGACGCGCGCATCGCCGTGATCCGAGCCGAGCTGGACCGCACCGTCCTCAAGGCCCCCTTCGACGGCGTGGTGGCCGAGCTCAACGCCAAGCTGGGTGAGTTCGTCACGCCCTCGCCGCTCGGCATCCCCACGCCCCCCGCCGTGGACCTCATCGACGATCGCTGCCCCTACGTGGAGGCTCCCATCGACGAGGTGGACTCCCACGCCATCCGTACCGGGCTGCCGGCCCGCGTCGCGCTGGACGCCTTCCCCGGCCGGCGTTTCGAGGGCCGTGTGAGCCGCATCGCACCGTACGTCCTGGACATAGAGAAGCAGGCCAGGACCGTGGCGGTGGACGTCGACTTCGCCGACCCCGGCGAGACCACTGCCTTGCTGGCCGGGTACAGCGCCGACGTGGAAATTGTCCTGCAGACCCACGACAACGTGCTGCGCATTCCCACCGAAGCCGTCCTCGAAGGCCACAAGGTGCTGGTCTACAATCCGAAGACGAAGCGGCTGAAAGAGAGGACGATTCAGACCGGCCTCACCAACTGGGAGTTCACCGAGGTCCGCGCCGGGCTCACGCCCGGGGAGCGCGTCGTGGTGTCCGTGGGACGGGCTGGAGTCAAGGACGGCGCGCGGGTCAAGCCCGAGCAGCCCGCGCACGCGGCCGCCGCGACGCGATGATCGGGCTGCAAGGCGTGCACCGGGTGTTCCAGGTCGGGGAACAGGCGGTGCACGCTTTGAACGGCGTGACCCTGGCCGTGGAGCGGGGGGAGTACCTGTCCATCATGGGCCCCTCCGGCTCCGGGAAGTCCACCCTGCTGCACATCCTGGGACTGCTGGACCGCCCCACTGCCGGGCGCTACCTGCTGGACGGCGAGGATGTGACCTCGCTGTCCGAGGATGAGCTGGCACGCACGCGGCGGGAGCGCATCGGCTTCGTGTTCCAATTCTTCCATCTGGTACCGCGGCTCACCGCGGCCCAGAACGTCGAGCTTCCGCTCGTCCTGGCGGGGATGGCCGCGCCGGCGCGCCGGGAGCGCGTACTGCAAATCCTGCGCGCATACGGCCTGGCGGACCGCGCCGAGCACCAGCCGAGTCAGCTCTCCGGCGGACAGCGCCAGCGCGTCGCCATCGCTCGGGCCACGGTCATGGCGCCGCGCCTGATCCTCGCCGACGAGCCCACCGGCAACCTCGACCGGGCCGCAGGGGAAGACGTGATCCGACTGCTGGAGGGGCTGAACGAACAGGGCATCACCTTGGTGGTGGTGACGCACGACCCGCAGCTCGGCGGTCGCGCGCGCCGGGCGCTGCGCATGGTCGACGGACAGGTCGTCTCGGACAGCGGGGCGAAACTGACGTGAGGCTGCAGGACGTGGTCCGCTTCGCGGTCCAGGCCGTCGCCGGATACCGGGTCCGCTCCGGGCTGATGCTCCTCGCCATGGCCATCGGCGTCGCGGCCGTCGTGGTCCTCACCGCTCTCGGGGAAGGCGCGCGCCGCTACGTAGCGCAGGAATTCTCCTCGCTCGGAACCAACCTCCTCATCGTCTTCCCGGGGCGCTCCGAGACGGTCGGCGGGCCGCCGCCCATCGTGGGGGAAACGTCGCGGGACCTGACCCTGGACGACGCCTTGGCTCTCCTGCGCAGCCGGGCCGTGCAGCGGGTCGCTCCCGTTACCGTGGGCACGGCGACGGTCGCATGGGAACGCCGGAACCGCGAAGCCATCGTCGTCGGCTCCACCGCCGACTTCTTCCAGGTGCGCCACCTGCAGCTCGCCCAGGGCCGTTTCTTTCCGCCCGGGGACCCGCGCCGGGCGGCGCGGGTGTGCGTCATCGGAGAGACGATTCGCCAGGAGCTGTTCGGGGCCCGCCCGGCGCTCGGGGAGTCCCTGCGCATCGGGGACAGGCGCTTCCGCGTCATCGGAACCCTGGCCTCGCGGGGGGAGTCTTTGGGCATGAAGCTGGACGAGATGGTGGTGATCCCGGTGGCCTCCGCGCAGAGGCTCTTCAACACACCTTCGCTGTTCCGCATCCTGGTCGAAGCCCGCAGCCGCGAGGTTATCGACACGGCCAAGCGCGAGGTGCTGGACATCGTCCGGCAGCGTCACGAGGGCGAGGAGGACATCACCGTGGTCACCCAGGACTCCGTGCTCGCGACCTTCGACCGCATTCTCCGGGCACTGACCATGGCCGTCGGGGGCATCGCGGCCATCAGCCTGCTGGTCGCCGGGATCCTTATCATGAACGTCATGCTCGTCGCCGTGTCGCAGCGCACCGCGGAGATAGGTCTGCTGAAGGCGCTGGGAGCTCCGGCGCGCAACATCCTGATCCTGTTTGTCACCGAGGCGACGGTGCTGTCGACGGCGGGGGCGCTCCTGGGACTGGCCGTCGGCGAGACCGGCAGTTGGGTCATCGGGAGGATCTACCCCAGCTTGCCGGTCGCCCCACCCTGGTGGGCCATCGCCGCAGCCCTGGGAGTCGCGGTAGCCACGGGCCTGCTGTTCGGCGTGTTACCCGCGTCGCGCGCGGCGAAGCTCGATCCGGTGCGGTCTCTGGCCCCGCGCTGAGCGCAGGCCATGCTGCGGCCGGAACCTTAGATTCGGAAGGTCGGACATGCTGTTTCTGGACTTCGTGAAGCTATCCGTCGGGTCACTCGTGGCCCATCGGGTACGCAGTCTGCTCACCGCCCTCGGGATCGCCGTGGGCATTGCGGCCGTCGTGCTGCTCACTTCCATCGGAGAGGGCATCCACCGCTTCGTCCTCTCCGAGTTCACGCAGTTCGGCACTCATCTCATCGCCATCACCCCCGGACGCGCCACCACGCACGGGGTATCCATCGGCATTCTGGGCACCGTCCGCCCGCTCAGCATCGACGACGCCCAGGCCATGCGGCGTCTGCCGGACGTGCTCGCGACGGTGCCGGTCGTGCAGGGCAACGCTCGCGTGGAGTGGGAACGCAGGAGCCGCCGCGCCAATGTCTTCGGGGTGGGCGCCGAGGTCCCCGAGGTGTGGCGGTTCAAGGTGGGCTCGGGCAGCTTCCTGCCCCCGGACGATCCCCAGGCCGCGCGGGCATTCGCCGTCCTCGGCAGCAAGCTGTGGGCGGAGTTGTTCGGCGGCACCCATCCGCTCGGCCAACGCATCCGCGTGGGCGGGGACCGCTACCGCGTCATCGGAGTCATGGAGCCCAAGGGCCAGTTCCTCGGCTTCGACATCGACGATGCGGTGTACGTCCCCGCAGCCAAGGCCCTGCAGCTTTTCAATCGGGAAGGGCTGATGGAGGTGGATGTGCTCTACGCCGCGGACGCGCCGGTCAGCCGCGTGGTGGATGCCTTGCGCCGCCACCTCGTGGCCCGCCACGGGCTGCAGGACTTCACCATCGTCACGCAGGAGCAGATGCTGGACGTGCTCGGGTCGGTGCTGAACGTGCTGACTTTCGCGGTGGGTGCGCTGGGCGGCATTTCGCTCCTGGTGGGAGCGGTGGGCATCCTGACCATCATGACCATTGCGGTCAACGAGCGCACCGCGGAGATCGGCCTGCTGCGCGCCATCGGAGCGAAGCGTCAGCAGGTTCTGGCGCTGTTCCTGGCGGAAGCCGCCCTGGTGGCCGCCCTGGGCGGCCTGGCCGGCCTGGGCCTCGGGGCCGGAGGGGCCTGGCTGCTGGGGACATTCGTCCCGACCTTGCCGGTACATACTTCGTGGACTTATGCGCTGCTGTCCGAGGTCGTCGCTGCCGCCATTGGTCTCGCGGCCGGGGTGTTGCCGGCCCGGCGCGCGGCGGCTTTGGACCCGGTCGAGGCCCTGCGCGCCGAGTGACGGTCGGTCGAGGTGTGCCAACCCTGTTGACGCCCCTTGTGGCGCATGGGGAGAATAGGTGCCCGTTTGCTTGGGACCGGTGAGCCGAATGCGCTGGCACGGAGGTAGCCCAGTGGACTCTTCCTTTGCGACACGCATCTCCAACTTCATCGGGGTAGAGTTCAGCCCTGTCGACCATGTCGAGAAGCTGGTCTCGGCGATCGGCGGCTTCATCGGGATCCTGATCGTCGCCTGGACCAGCACCTACTTCGTCGGAGCACATGCCTCGACCCTCGTGGTCGCCTCCATGGGGGCCTCGGCGGTGTTGCTGTTCGCCGTTCCCCACGGCCCCCTCTCGCAGCCTTGGCCATTGCTGGGCGGGCACTTGGTCTCGGGCATCATCGGCGTCGCCTGCGCCCGTGCGGTCCCGGAGATCTTTCTGGCGGCAGCGCTCGCAGTGTCTCTCGCCATCTGGGCGATGCATTACCTGCGTTGCATCCACCCTCCCGGGGGTGCGACCGCCCTGACCGCCGTGATCGGCGGCGCCAGCGTGCAGGCATTGGGATACCGCTACGTGCTCGCGCCGGTGCTGATCAACGTCCTGGTGATCCTCTGCGCGGCGGTGCTGGTCAATTACCTGTTCCCGTGGCGACGCTATCCCGTGGGTCTGGTCCGTCGGCGGGAGGAAGCAGTCCGGCTTCCGCCGGCCCAGTTGGAGGAACAGGCCGGGATCACCCACGCCGACCTGGAGTACGCGCTGCGCGAGATCGACTCCTTCATCGACGTGACCGAAGAGGATCTGGCGCGCATCTATACGTTGGCCGCCGAGCACTCCGCCCACCGTCACCTGCAGCCCTCGCAGATCCAGGTGGGGCGCGCCTACAGCAACGGTCGGTACGGCGAGAGCTGGGAGGTGCGCCAAGTCGTGGATGCCGCCGGCGACGCGAGCCCGAGCAAGGATGTCGTCGTCTACAAGGTCGTGGCGGGGATGAACCGCCGCACCTCCGGCACGTGCACACGCCAGGAGTTCGCGTCCTGGGCGAAGTACGAGGTATCCCGCAACGAGTATTACTGGCAGCGCGTCCCCAAGGAGGTCGCCTGAGCCCGGCGACTCAGCGTCCGCTGGCCGCCGACGCCAGCCGCGGGCTATCGTGCGGTGCGCCCGCTTTCCCCGGGTTGCAGGCTGCGGCTTGGAAAGCCCGCTTCACGCCCCCATCTTCGGCGCTCGATTCCCTGTTGCAGGAGAACGTCCGTGAGCCCGCGATTGCGTGCTGTGCTTGCCCTCATGCTGACGCTGCTTCTTTCCGGCTGTGGATACAATCGGCTGCAGACCTCGGACGAGCAGATCAAGGCGAGCTGGGCGGAAGTGCTCAACCAGTACCAGCGACGGGCCGACTTGGTGCCGAATCTGGTCAACACCGTAAAGGGCTATGCGGCCCAAGAGCAGAGAGTGCTCCTGGGGGTCACCGAGGCGCGCTCCAGAGTGGGTGCCATCCAGGCCACGCCCGAACTCATCAACGACGAAGCCGCATTCAAGAAGTTCCAGGCCGCACAGGGCGAGCTGTCCTCGGCCCTTTCGCGGCTGTTGGTGGTGGCGGAGAGCTACCCGCAGCTCAAGTCCGACGCTAACTTCCGCGACCTCCAGGCACAACTGGAGGGGACCGAGAACCGCATCGCGGTCGCACGCAACCGCTATATCAAGGCGGTTCAGGAATACAACGGCTTGGTGCGGCGCTTCCCGTCCAATCTGACCGCGAAGCTGTTCGGCTACGTAGTGAAGCCCACCTTCGCCGTGGAGCACGAACGGGAGATCTCCAAGCCGCCGACGGTGGACTTCGGCCTGCCCGCGCAGCCCCCGGCCAACGTCCGTTGATAGGGCCACGCCTTTTAGCGTTTGTCGCACTCTTAACGCTCGCGGCCGGGGCGGCGAGCGCCGAGGTGGCGGTTCCGGCCCTCAAGACCCCGGTGACGGACCTGACAGGGACGCTCACTGCCCAGCAGACGCAAGATCTCGATCGGATTTTGGCGGCGTTCGAGAGGGAGAAAGGCTCCCAGGTCGCTGTCTTGATAGTGCCCACGACTCGCCCGGAGACTATCGAGCAATACGGTATCCGGGTCGCCGACGCGTGGAAGCTCGGACGCAAGGGTGTGGACGACGGAGCGATCCTGCTCGTCGCGAAAGACGACCGGAGTTTGCGGATCGAGGTCGGCTACGGCCTGGAAGGCGTCCTCCCGGACGCGACTGCGGAGCGCATCATCAGCGAGACCATTGCTCCCCGGTTCAAGGCCGGAGACTTCTACGACGGCATCCTGGTCGGGGTGCGGCGCATTACCGGGGTGATCCGGGGGGAGCCGCTGCCGCCTCCTCCGGCGCGGCGCGTCGAGGCGCAGGGAAGGGGCAGCATCGACACGTTGTTCGCCATGGTCTTCGCGGCAGCCGTGGTAGGGAGCTTCCTCTCCCTCGTCTTCGGTCGTCTGACTGCCGGCATTGTCACCGGCGGCGTAACCGGCTTGCTCGCGTGGCTGCTGCTGTCCTCCGTGCTCATGGCGCTCCTTGCCGGCGCCGCGGCGTTCGTGCTGTCGGTGGGCGAGGTATTCAGGCAGGGATACCGCAGCGGCGGCTGGCCGGGAGGTCCGTGGTCCGGCGGGGGCTGGTCGGCTGGGGGAGGGTCCAGCGGCGGCACATGGGGAGGCGGGGGCGGCGGCTTCGGGGGCGGAGGTGCTTCGGGGCGTTGGTGACATGTACCGCAAGCGCATGCTCCGTCATCTCCTTGCGCCCGCCATGTCGGTGCGGCGCGCGCTGCCCCGCTCTGCATCGGATACCATCGAGCGGGCAGTCCGCGAGGTGGAGGCGGCTTGCGCCGGCCAAGTCCGTGTCGCGGTGGAGGGTGCGCTGGGTTTACGGCCGCTGCTGCGAGGGCAAAGCGCGCGCGAGCGGGCGGTCGAAGTCTTCTCCGAGCTCCGCGTGTGGGACACGGAGCGCAACAACGGCGTCCTCATCTATCTGCTCCTGGCGGACCGGGACGTTGAGATCGTCGCCGACCGGGGCATCCACGGGAGAGTGGGGACCGAGGGGTGGGAGCCCATCTGTCGCGACATGGAGGAGGCGTTTCGGGCCGGTCGCTTCGAGCAGGGCCTGATCGCGGGGATCCAGGCCGTGGGCCGTCATCTGTGTAGCCATTTTCCGGGCGAAGCTCCCGGGCCGAACGAGCTTCCCGATAGGCCCGAACTGAGCCCTCGGGCCTGACATCACCCGCTCTGGCGAAGGGCTGCTCGGTACCGAAACCCCAGCGTCGTAGAAAAGGGGCCTCTTCTCCCCACCGGACATTTGCTCGTCAGCGCTTGACCGTGCTGCGCTGCACTACCATGCCTTGTACGGCAGGAACTTGCCGTTCATCGTTATCACGACGCGGTCGCCCTTCGGGTCCGCCTGCTTGTCGATGTCCAGGCTGAAGTCGATAGCGCTCATGATGCCGTCGCCGAACTTCTCGTGAATGATCTCCTTGATGGTGTCGCCGTAGACGCCGACGATCTCGTACAGGCGGTAGACGACGGGATCCTGCGGCACCGCTTTATCCCATGCCTTGTGTGGGAACGCCTGAAGCGCTTCGAAGATATCTCCACCCAGCCCGAGGGACTCGCAGACCTTGTCCGCAGACTGCTTTGGCATGCTGTTCATGCCGAGACAAGCCGAGGTCACCCATACCGTTCCCATGCCCACCCGGGCAGCGATCTGCTCCCAGGTCAGGGCTTTTTCTTTCTTCGCCCTCAGGATCGCGTCCTTCATCTTGTTCTTGGTCATGTGCAATTCCTCTTCCTCACGGTGAATCCAGCCGGATGGTGCGGGCTGCCCGCTGCCCGCACCTTACCCGTCGTCGGCCCCTGTGCCCGACGCGCCTCTGGCGGAGATGCGGAGCGGATGGGGTTGGCGCGAAAACTCAGCGCCGGCTAGGGTCCGGACAGTGTCTGGAGCGAGTGCGGGAGGCCGACCCTCGCATTACTACAGAGGCTCGTCGTGGCCGCCAGCAATGCTCTCAGAGCTGGTGAATGAAGTCGTCCACGGGAAGCACGACCGGCATTCTGCGCCAGTCGCAGCACGCCGCACGGCAGGCTTGACTTACCCAGGCGGCGCGCGCTGGTTGAGGTCATCAGCCCCGCGCCGCTAGTATAAGGCGGGCGCGGCCGCGGCGTTTCGCGTCAGCCGCAGAATGTCCATGGGGCATTGGGATGCGCACTCGATGTCATGAAAAGAATTCCGTCCTTCCAAAAGTGCATCCCTACCGATAGGCTTTTGCTGCGGTCGTCGCGGCGCTTTCGGGCGGGGGCCCGCTCCTCGCCGATGATCTGCCGGGCCGCACCGTCGTGACGCCGAAAGTGTCGCCCCGGCTTCCATGTCTCCTGATCCTGCTTTTGGTACCTGGGGTGGGGGCCGGTACGGGTACGGTCGACCCAGCCAGTACGCCGCACGCACCCTCCGCCCCGCCCGAGCGCCCCGTCTCTGCGGCGCCGACCCCGGCCGTAGCGCACTGGCTGTCACTGCTGGCGAAGGAGGTGCCTCCGCTACAGCGTGAGCGGGGGAACCGATGGCCGCTCGTCCTATGGAGCGGTCCAGGGTACGAGCCGCTGCCGTCTGACAGCATCCGCATGTTGCTCGCCAGGGGCATCACGCAGCCGATCCGCCTGGACGACCGGATGATATTTACCGCCTTGGCGCTGCAAGAGGCGGGTTCGCCGGTGATTGCGCTGGAGGGTCGCAGCGCGGCCTGGCCCGGCAACCTCTGGCCTTATGACTTGGCCGGCGACAAGAGCGAGTGGGCACATCAGTATCCCCCGGATCAGAATGTCCCGGACCGCTGGCGCCGCATGCCGTCTCCTACCTGTTTCAAGGGATGGGCCATCGCTGCAGATCGGATACGGGAGACGCTGCGACGCTTCAAAGAAGCAGGTGTCACCGTCGACGCCATGTGGCTGGATTATGAGGGCGAGCCGAGCCAGGCTAGCTACGAGGCCGCGAAGGCGTCGCCCGGAACCCGAGAGTTGCTGCCGCCGCGGGCGCTGGAGAGCGAAGACGCGTTCTACCGATACAAGCGCCAACTTTGGGTGCAACTGATGTCGGCCTACGTGGCGGCGCCGGCGCGGGAGATCTTCCCCAAGGTATCGGTGACTAACTGGGCGCTCACTCTGTCTTCTCCGGAGTTTCCGGTCTACGGCTGGGAGGACCAACCGCACCCTCCCTTGGGGCCGACCTTGTTCACGGCGACGAACCCCATCGCGTACGCCATCGGGCGATTCCTAGTCCGCACCCAGAAGGCTCAATACCCACGGGATCGCCGTCACGTCGACGCGATCTACATGCATCTGATGCTCAGGCAGGTGTCCGCGGACGCGTACAACCGCCAGAAGCTGGCGCCCTACATGGGCGCGATAGTGTGGGTGAGCCGCTGGGTGCCCGACGGGGGCGACCCGGGCACGCCAGTGATGAGTCGGGAGGCCTATCGGGAGGCCCTGCGCCACCTGTGGCTACGGGGAGTGGATGCCATGGAAGTGTTCAACCCGGTACGGAAAGGCTACGAGAACATGTCGCTGTACGAGGTCCAGGATGCCGCCGCGATCTATGACGAGATGCTGAGTTTCAGGCGCTTCCTGGACCACGGCGTGGTCATGAACTACGCCTACCCTCCCCTGTCGGACGACGGTCCGATGTGGTCCGGCATGCGCCTGGGCGATGAGGCACTCGTCCGCGTCGCCAGCCTGGGGGCACCGGGGAAGACTGTCCAGGTGACCGCGTGGCGAGGTTACCCGGTCAGCTTGCCGGCCACCGAGTCCGGGAGCACATATCTGCTGCGGCTGCGCAACGACCTGCACTGCGTGGAGGTGACCGAAGTCGGCGCCCCCTCCGGTGGGAAGGAGTTGTGATGCGGTCGCTGCTGGCGCGAACCGCATCGGCATCCACTAGCAACTGGTGAAGAAATCGTCGCGATCACCCCGGGAGCGAGCAAGGCGCGTGGAGCGCAGCGACGAGACAACCAGTGCAACGGCGCGGCTACGTCGTTGCTGCGCCAGCAGGTCGCAGGCGGAGGGCGGCAACCGGTCGCGAAACGGTTCTGGGGCTATCCGAAGAAGCTCTTCTTGGCCAAGAGGATCCCGGACTCAACACGCTGCCGGAGCACAACATCCGGCAGGCCGTGCACGCGCGTGGGACGAAAATTTTACCTACCGTTGACTGGCCCGTGACGGGCCTGGCTCATCCTTATGATCAGGACAGGAATCGAGGACGGCATTGGCCGGCACGGTGGTTTCGATGAACGGGCACCTCACCAAGCACCGCCTTTGTCGACAGAACGACGAGTTTCGCGGGACGGGTGGTGTGAGTTCCGGCAACTGCTCCTTGGGCTTCACGCCGGCTTTTCTGGACAGCGAGACCGGACGCATCTACCGTTCCTGCTACGGCGACGGGAGGCCCGCGCCGATCCATCTCTTAGACGGGCTCCCATCTGTCCTCCGAGTCCGGCCGGATGGCAAGAGACCTGCGACGGCCGTAAAGGGCTCGGTGATCCCCGGGTTCGCGTGCAACGGCCACTTCTATACCCGCGCCGAGGCGGCCCTGGCGGTCGCGCGGGAGATGCCCGGATCGGCGATGCCGGAGATTGGAAGCTTGGGTGAACACGCTGTTCAGTTGGCGCATTCCCTGGCAGAGATTGCCCTCCGGGGTCTCCACGACGAGACGGTAATGGTTGGTCATCAGGCAGTAGGCGTGACAGATCCAGTGGAACCGCTCCGCCACCCCTGAGAGGATTTGCTGAAAGCGGTTGCGGTCGTGATCGATCCTCGTGGATCGGCTCCCCTCGGTCACCTCTGGAGGCGAGCTGATAGAGCGCACCTTCGAATTCGATGCGTAACGGTCGGGCCATGGGAGCATGATGATGGTAGACCCCGCGCGCGCTCGTCGATCTCCCGCCCGTCCATGGCGCGCGTAGCGGCGTATGATCCCGCTCTGTAGCGCCGACCCGCGCACCCATCGTGCGTGCACCGCACGCCACTATCGAGGACCAACGCTCGCCTCCACCCATGCGTAGCCTTCTGAGGCGCGCTTCTTCTGCCAGGCTCCTGCGTCCCGCCGCGGCCCTCACCAGCGTGGTGGTGTTCTGCGTGGCCTTATGGGTGATTCACCGCTCCGTTACTCAACTGTCGCTTCACGATGTGGCGCGTGCGCTGCACGCCGTGGCGTGGAGCGATGCCACTATCGCCTTCCTGCTGTCCTTCGGCAGCTACGTGGCCCTCACCGGCTTCAACGTCCTGGGCCTTCGCTTCGTCGGCTCGCCCTTGCCCTACCGCCAGGTCGCGCTGGCCTCCTTCATGGCCCAGGCGATTGCCCACACGGCCGGGTTCGCTGCGCTCACAGCGACCTCCATCCGCTTCCGTCTCTACTCCGACGCCGGTGTCAAGGCAGTCGACGTGGGCCGCGTGGCGGTCTTCTGTGCGACCAGCTTCGGGCTTGGCGCTACGGCGGTGATCGCGGTGGCCGCACTTTCCCAGACCCAGCATGTGGCCGACGCGTTGCGGCTGCCGGCCGTCCTGGTAAAGCTCTGTGGCCTGCTTGCCGCCGGGGCGCTGGTGGTTTACGCCGCCGTGACCGCGATGCGACCCCAGGTCCGCGTCAGGGGCTGGTCCCTGACCCTGCCGAGCTGGCGGACCACGCTAGGCCAGGCGGCCCTCGCCGTTCTCGACCTGACGCTGGCAGCGGGCGCCCTCTATGTTCTGATGCCCAACGGCGCCGAGGGCAGCTTCCCCTCCTTCCTGGGTTTGTACACCATCGCTATCACGGCAGGCGTGCTGAGCCACGTGCCGGGCGGAGTGGGCGTGTTCGAGGGCATGATCCTTCTGTTCTTCCCGCAGCTTTCGACCGCGGACCTGCTCGGGGGCGTGCTCGTGTACCGGCTCGTCTACAACCTGCTGCCGCTGGTCCTCGCGGTCGGCTTTCTAGGGGTTTACGAGGTGGCAGACCGCCTGACTACGCTGCGGGCGGTGTTGCGCCGGGCCGGTGGGCTGGCCGAGCGCATCGCACCATCGGCGTTTGCCACTCTGGCCATGGTGGGAGGACTGGTCCTCCTCGCGTCATCGGCGACCCCGGCTGTGCCGAGCCGCCTGCATCTGCTGAGCGCTCTGGTGCCACTCCCGTTGATGGAGCTGTCGGCCATGGTGGCGAGTCTCGTCGGGGTGTTTCTGCTGCTGCTCGCCAGAGCCCTGTTCCGCCGCGTGGATGGTGCCTGGGTGGCCGGGGTAGGACTGGCCAGTGCAGGGGCCGTTGCGTCGCTGATGAAGGGCTGGGACTACGAGGAGGCCACCCTAATGGCGGTCACGGCGCTCCTCTTGGCGCTGACGCGGCGCGCCTTCTACCGCAAGGCCAGCATGCGCGCACAGCGCTTCACGGCCGGGTGGGCCGCGGCGGTGACGGTGGTGGTGCTAGGCGTGCTGTGGCTCGGATGGTTCTCTTTCAAGCACGCCGAGTACTCGACGCAGATGTGGTGGCAGTTTGCTCACGACGCCGAGGCGCCGCGCGCCCTACGGGCCACGATGCTGGCGTTGGTGGTGGCAGTCGTGGCGATGGCCTCTCGGCTGCTCTCCCCGGCGCCCCCGTCGCCTCGATGGCCGGGCCCGGAAGAGATTGAAAAGGCCGGAGGTCTGGCCCGAGGCGCTCAGTGCACTGAGGCACAGCTCGTGTATCTGGGCGACAAGCACCTGCTGTGGTCCGAGGACCGGACGGCCTTTCTGATGTATGGTCGGGCCAGCAAGTCTCTGGTGGTGATGGGTGACCCGGTCGGCCGCGCCGAAGCCTGGCCAGACCTGGTTTGGTCGTTCCGGGAGCTATGCGACCAGCATGGTCGCTGGCCGGTGTTCTACCATGTGCGGGCGGAGACGCTGCCGCTCTACCTGGAGCTGGGGCTTGGCTTTGTGAAGCTGGGCGAGGAGGCGCTGGTGCCGCTGGCCGGCTTCGGCCTGGACGGCTCGGCTCGCGCCGAGTCTCCGCTACCTACACCGCAGAGCCATGCGCAACGGGGCTACCTTCGAGCTGCTTCCGGAAGGCTCCGCCTCTCACTGGCCGGCAGACTCCAAGCCGTCTCCGATGCTTGGCTTACGCTGAAGCGTACCCGCGAGAAACGATTTTCCCTCGGGCGCTTCGACCTCGCGTACCTCGACCGTTTTCCGGTAGCTGTCGTCCGCCGGCGGGAACGCATCGTCGCCTTCGCCAATGTATGGCTGGGCGGCGAGCGCAGCGAGATGGCCATCGACCTCATGCGCCAGGGGCCGGAGGCTGGCTACGGCACCATGGATTACCTGTTCATCGAGCTGATGCTGTGGGGCAAGTCGAACGGCTATCAAACCTTCTCGCTCGGCCTCGCACCTCTCTCGGGGTTCCGCGACAATCCCCTCGCCCCGCTATGGACACGCGTCGGGGCCTTCATCTTCAACAACGGCGAGGGCCTGTACAACTTCCAGGGCCTCAGAAGATACAAGGAGAAGTTCGCTCCCCTGTGGCGGCCTCGCTTCATGGCGGGGCCTGGCGGCCTGGCTCTGCCCCAGGTGGCCGTGGACGTGGCGAACCTGGTTTCCGGCGGTATCATTGGACTGGTGAGCAAGTGATGCGATTTCTGCGTTCCGCGCTGGCGGCTTTGGTTGCCCTGGTTGCCGCGGCGGCGCTTCCAGCAGCGAGCGCTACGGGCCCTGCCCATATGGTCGATATGCCGGCGGGGAAGCCGGGGGGCGATCTGGCGGTGATCCTGTCCGGTGACGGCGGTTGGGCAGACCTGGACCGCGCGCTCGCGCGAGTCCTGGTCAAAAGGGGCGTGGCCGTAGTCGGCTTCGACTGCCTGAAGTACTTCTGGCGCCGGCGCACGCCTGAGGCCGCCGCCGCTGCCGTGGCAGATGCACTGCGGCAGCGGCTGGTCGCGTGGCACAAGCATCGAGTGCTGGTGATTGGTTTTTCCTTCGGAGCCGCCGTGGCGCCCTTCGTGGTCAATCGCTTGCCGCCCGATATCAAGGACCGGGTGGCGCTCGTTGCCATGCTGACCAGCAACACCTGGGCGAACTGGGAGGTCCATGTCGGTGACTGGCTGATCAACGCCAAGCACGACGGCTGGCTTCCAGTGGCGCCTGAAGCCAAAAGAGTCTCCGGGACGCTGCTCCTTTGCGTCTACGGACGCAACGAGAAGGAGACCTCCGTGTGTCCCCTGCTGGACGGGCCGGGGCGCGAGGTCATCGCCCTGCCGGGGGGACACCACTTCGACGGGAACTACGAAAAGCTGGCGGACCTCCTGCTATCCAGGGTGCCCACGGGTCTCGATTTCCCCGCGAAGTCTGCCGTCGGCCTGTCAGGTGGAGGACCCGCAGCAGCGGGACCTTGACGCCACCGGCGGAGCCCTTCGACTCATCGGGCTTTGGACCGGGTCAGCGGTCCTCGGGATGGCGAGCGAGATTCAGCTCAAACCGATGGGGGTGCACCGTCGGCGGTTGGGGTTCTTTCCGGGGGGGTGCCGCGGAAGCCTGTCCCGTTGGCAACTCCCTTCATCGTCATCGCGTGCACTCTCGGCATCTCGTCCGGCGAGTTCAACGGTAGATAAAGCATCCCCCTGGCCGTCCGTGATGAGGGTCGAGCCAGGTTCAACGCTCCATATCTATGTTGACTGCACTTGTATGGATACCCCACTTAAGGATTGGTGATTTTGTCTCGTGCATTCACTCCATCGATTCCCCCCGCATGCCGCGCCTTGCCGCCTTCGCCCTGCGCCTCCAGCAGGCCGGAAAACCCAAGATGCCCACCGTCGGTGTAGCGTAGCAAGACTCGGCCCCACGAGCTGCGCTCGCCAAAACGAGGCACGGCCGGCGTCGTCTTGCAGGCGGGCGCTACGCGTTGAGCGGCTCCACAACCCGGAGCTGAAGAATGTACAGTGAGCGTCATGCTCTTAGCGTGAAAGAAGCCCGTTTTTAGGCGCACGGAGGCCTGACCGATGAAGGCCATGGTCTTGGGGAAGGTGAAGGGTTCAGGCGGCGGCTGGCAGGAAGCCGTAGCGGCTGAGGGCCTTGATCCAGCGTGGGGCGTTGCGTTTCACAAATAGGGCTTCATAGTCAGTGGCCGAATCCCGGTAGTGTTGGCCGCGCGAGAGCATGCAGAAGATGATACGCAACATCTTGTGGGCCAGAGCGATGATGGCTCGTTTGCGGCCGCGGCGCACCACCAGAGTCTGGAGCTTCGTCTGCAAGGCGCAGCGGGTACGGCTTGCGGCATGGGCGAACTCGCACAGCAGACGACGCACATAGGGGTTGCCCTTGCGGGTGCGCCCCGATTGGCGCTTGCCGGCCGACTCGTGGTTGCCGGGGCAGATACCCACCCAGGAAGCGAGCCGCTCGGCATGACCGAAGGCGCTCATGTCGCTACCGATTTCCACCAGCAGCATGGCGGCACCGATGACATTGACCCCTGGTAGGGTCTGCAACAACAGCAGGCTGTTGGCCTCCTCCTTCAGGCCTTCGAGCAAGCGAGCATCGAAGCGGGCGATGCGGGCTTCGAGCTCCTCGATGTGGCGCATCAATTCATCGAGGACGAAGCGATGAGACTCGGTCAGGTCCCCCTGCAGGGCATCGAGCAGCTCCTCGCGGCTCGCCTTCAGCCGGCGGCTGGCCAGGGGCAGGACCTCGTGGGCAGCAGCCCCCTGGATGAGGGCTTTCAGCATGGCACGGGCCGACTGGCCGTGGATATCGCTCACCACCACCCCCAGGCGGATGCCACCATCGGTGAGCACCTTGTGCAGCCGGTTCTTCTCCGAGGCAGCCAAGCCCACGAGCTTCTGTCGCTGCCGGGCGATCAGGCGCAGCTCGCGCAGTTTGGCCTTCGGCACGAAGGAGGCGCGCAACAGAGCGGCGCGAGCCAACATGGCCAGCCACTGGGCATCGCCGATGTCGGTCTTGCGTCCCGGGACCTGCTTGACGTGGCGGGCGTTGACCACCTTGGCTTGGATGCCGTGCGCCTCTAGGGCTGCGTAAGGACTTTTCCAGTAAATGCCGGTGCTCTCCATGACCACCTCCTCCGGGCGAAATCCCGCGCACCACTCCGCGAGCGCCCGGCGGTCTTTCTTGAAGGCACCGAATTGGCGTTGCTCGATGTAGACTTGGCCGTCGGCCTCCTCAAGGATGGCACAGGCGGTCACTTGCCCCTGATGCACATCCAGACCGATGACACGCTTGAAGATCGCTACCAGTTCCATGTCGTCTCCCGTCGCAATACACTCAAGAGATGGGAGACGGCGGGTGCCGGACCGAGTGAGCCTGAAGGCGGCAAGCCGAGACGAAGCCTACATTCGCTGGATCATAGAGGTCGTAACCCCGATAGAACACGGCGGGCCGCTGGGCAACGGGGCGCAACAGGTCGCGCAAGGTGGGCACCGAGCCGTTGTGAAGGTAGGGCGCGCTCAACCAGATACCGTCCAGATATTGAGCGACGTAGCCGACGAGCGGCGCTTCCACCAGGCCCTTCCTCTCGATGCCCATGGCGGTCACCACCGTGTTGGACGCCACAGCGTGCTCCTTGCCCCAGGTTGCCATACACAACCTCGGCCAAAGGTATCGGCGTCCCAGTCCTGTAACTCCCTGAGGTAAGCCCCCGGCTGCAGGCGCAGGAAGGGGTTTCTCTCGCGATGCAACGGGAGGGCTGCGCCGCGTGGTGTGCAGCACAGGGACGCCAGCTTCAAGCGGTCTTTTCCGATGACGGCGCCTCGGGTGGACGCCCCGAAGATCTGCTTCTTCCTGCGCTTCGGGATGAATACCACATGGTACTTACAGTCCCACTTCGTGTGGCTCGGACTCTGGTACTCTTTCATCGTGGATCCCCTTCTCTTGGCGGAGATTGAAGATTCACGGCGACCGTCGTATAGGTCAAACCTCGGTGAGTCCCCCGGTCAGCATGGAAACCCTGACGTAGACAACCGCGGGGCCGTTGTTCTCTTGCGCCATGGCACAGAGCCTCTCGTCCGTCGAGTGCGTGCATTGGCCGCTTCTCAGGAAGGCAGAGCGCAGTCATGGGCCGCTGCGTCGCGCTGCAAATAGAGGGATACAGCGCCCGGGGCGGCTCCCCGTTCCTCCCCTAAAGGCTGCGTGGCTCCTAAGGAACACCGGTGGCCGACACACGGCCGACTTGTGCTGGCGAGCCGCTGCGCCCGTGCCGGCCTCGAGCAGCACCGCGGCAGCTCTCTGCCTTCTCAGGCGGCGAGCGGCTCGCCGTCGCCGCGAGGTGGAACTGGAATTATTTGATCGACAAGGTCCTCAGAGAATCGTCGAGGACGCAAATGCAGAAATGGCAGCTCTCAGGGACATTGGAGAGCGCCGGCGCGCCACCAAAGTGCACTTCGACGAACTGAGGAATCAGGCCTCACGGGGGGTGCTCTGGGAGCAAGGGATCTCCGGCGACCCGATTAGACGGCTCCTCACGGTGCCCGCAGCATCAAAAGTACCTCAAGACAAGATACGCGATGGCCGCTATACAGGCCAGAATGCCCGGAACGGCAATTAACGTCACGGTCCGTTGGCGCTGCAACGCGAGCCGCTGGAGACTGACGGACTCCGCGACGCTTTCCCTGGACTTTTTGATCTGTTCCTGTGCGATGGCCTGCTGCGCGGACAGCAACTGAATTATCTCGCGCTGCTCGTCGCGGATCTCGCGAAGGGTATCAAGAATCTGCTGTTGGTTCTCTTCGCTCATCGCAATTTCAGCCGTCTAATTGAGAGAGGGGAGGTCTCACGACCTCCCCCCACACCATCGCGGGTAGAGTCCGGGTCAAGTCCTTCGCTTTGCCAACCCCGCCCGCTCGGGGCCCACTCTCGCCGTCCATGCCGCCCCATGACAGCCGACGGCCACCTCAATCGCGGCCCTTGTTAAGGCCACAACTGGCTCGAGGCCGGGGCGTTCTGCCCCTTGCACGTCGGTCAGCCCGACCAGTGGAGGGCGGCCGTCGTGAACGCGCAGCTACACCCGCTCAGTCGTGGGAGGCCTCCCTCACGTAGCCAGATTCTTTCTTCAGGTAGGCGATGATGTCCGCGCGTTCCTGGGCGCTGGAGACCGAGAAGTTCATGGCTTGGCCCGGGATCAGCTTCTCGGGATCGCTGAGCCACAGATCCAGGGTCCGCTCGGACCACACCACGTTGGCGGATCTCACGGCGTCGGAGTACGAGTAATCGGCGACCGAGCCCGCCTTGCGCCCGTAAACCCCCTTGTGGGCGGGGCCGACGAGGTTGTGCTCGATGGAATGACAGGCCCCGCACTGGGTTTCGTACAAGAGCTTGCCGCGAACGGCGTCGCCTGCCGCGTTGGCGCCGCCGCATGCGCCGAGCAGGCAGAGATACACTCCCACTGTCATGTGCTTTGCCATGATCGTTCTCCTTTCTCAGAAAGCCATCCACGCGCTCAGGAACAGGGTATTGTTGTCGGAGGCGTTGCGACCGGCCCCATCGTAGTTGTGCGCTGCACCGTCGAACTCGCTGTAGATGACGTACTGCAGCGTGAGCTGGACGTTCAGCCACGGCCAAAACGCGGGACCGCCATTCTTGTGCAAGGGCATGTAGTCGAGCTGGATGATCCAGCCGTTGCTGTTGGGACTGCCGGTGCGACTGTCTGCGTAAAGCAGCGGGTCGGTGTTGCCGTTGATGTTGAAGTACCCGAGGTTGAACCGATACGTCTTGTCGTAGAGATAGGCGAAGCGGGCCTTGAAGGTGCGCAGCGTATCCTCGGCATTGCTCGTCTCGCCCAGCGGCTGACTGGCATCCCACCCCTGCTGCTCATGGATCCAACTGGTCTGGAAGGTCAGGCCGTGAACGTTGCCCAAGTATTGGTACTGGGCGTCGACCGCCACATCGGTGAAGTGGTTGGTTCCGCCGAGCTCGTCCCGCCCGAGGAAGGTATGGGCATCCAGCCCGAAGGTGCCCACCTCCAGGGAGTGTTTGCCCCAGTTGTAGGGCAGCGCCACGCGCCAATAGGGCGCGGTGCCGTCGATCCAGTCCTCCTCGCTGGTGTTGACCCCGAAGGCGCGCTGCGTGCCGTTGGAGAGGGTACGGTAGCCATCGAGCTCGGCATACACCCGGTGGTCGAACAGGGTATAGCCCCCGAGTCCGAGGACCTGCTGAGCGAGCCCCTCGTCGATGAGGGTGGAAGCCGCCGGGGTGGGCGCCAGATCGGAGCTGACGAAGGGGAAGCTCCACACCGGCGTGCTGTTCCAGAGGTCTTGGACCGAGGGGTTGTTGTTGACGGTGATGCCGTAGGTGACCGGCCGTTCGGCCATCGAGGCGCTGTGCGCGTATCGGATGTCGAGGTTGTCCCAGCCGAGATTGTGTTCCACGCCGCTATAGGTGATCTGGGCGAACATGCCGAGGCTATCGAGGAGCCTGCCTCCGTAGAACACACTCGTCTCCTGCAGCGCCAGATTGTCGTTCGGGCCGAAGAACTCACCGGCCCCCTCGGGCTGGGAGGCGCTGGTATGGGTGAACGTCGGTACGAGCATTCCCGAGAAATGCCCGAACCATGAGAACGCGTGGCTGTCCTTGACATAGCCGTTGAGCTTGAATTCCCGCCCGAACGGGGTGAGCTCCGGGTACGCCGTGTGGCACACGTTGCAGCGCAATCCCGTCTGGCGGGCAAAGGAGGGAATGGCCCAGGCATCGCGTGCGGGAATGGACAGGATGCCCGCAGCCAGCATGAGCAGAGCAAGGCGAGAGAGAACCACGCGCCGATAGCCCGTACCCGACCAGTTGAACATGTTGTTTCTCCTGTTATTCTTCGAGGGTCCTCTTGTGGACCGCTCAACGGGTTAGTGGGACGTTCGCGCCGTCCGGGAACTGCTAAATCAAGTTCTTCTTACCTCCACGGTCAGGCGGACTTTCCTTTCCCGCAGACCGACTTTTGAAATGTCAACGGTCAAAACTTCGGAACAGAGAGGCCCAGGAAATGCCGCAACACCTCCCATTCGCACGCGCAACAGGTGTCTTGGGCGGCCCTCCTACGCGCGCTCGCTAGCGCCGGACATCTACACCTTCCCAAGCCGGACTGCCTCGCTAGACAGCCGAGCACGTGTGCCCCTGCTGCGACACTGGCCTGCCAGCGCGACATGGCTCATCTCTTCACCCACTGGTCGATTTCGGTCGTCCTACCGTGGTGTGGCTGACTCGGGAGGACATATTCTCGAGTGTGATCAACACGGGATCTCGCTGGAGCACGGTGACGTCGTGACTTACGTTCCCGCTCGTCAACGTCAAGAAGGACCCGTGGTCGACGAAGGTGAAGTTGTCCCCCCTGCTTGCGGTCGTCCCGCCGGTCGTGATCGAGATGTTTTGGGAGATATTTTCTCCGCTGATCGTCATGGCCCCGCTCGCCGTGATGTTCCCTTGGGCGGTATCCAGTACCGCGCCGGTGCTCCGGCTCAGAGTCGTCCTTGTCAGGTCGTAGGTTCCGTCGAGTGAGCCGGTCGATGTCCCGATGATGGCGAAGTTCTGCATGTTCTGTTGCCACTGGAGCGTTACGTTCGTGCCCGGTGACGGAAAATCGGGCGCCAGATGCAGGTTGTTCGCCCCGCGCAGAAATTCCTGACCGAAGGTAGTGACCGTGAATGCCGCCTGCCCGAACTCGACGCCATCGGCGAGCGCGCGCACGGTATGGGGGCCATCGCCGAGCCGGTTGAAGTTGATCAGCAACGCGAATCCGTTGTTGGTATCGCCGCACACCGGGAGGGTGTCTTCGCGGATGGTGCCGTAAGCAGCATCCACCGTCTGCACGCCGTCGAACTCGATCTCGATGCGGGTCGCGCTGCAATTCCACCCCGAGACCACACCGATGCCGCTCATATAGGAAGCGGGCGCGGGGATCTCCAAATAGCCTTGCGCCCATGCCGGCCCGCCGCTCGCCAGTCCCACCGCCAACGCGAATACCGCTCTAGTCGTCCTGTTCATGGGAGCTATTTCCTCCGGTGGAAGATGCTGTCGAGCACCATGTGCCTACTCCTTCGCCCGGCGGCCCGTCCGTGCCGCCGCCTATGGCGAGCCGGGCAGAAACGGTTTCTCGGGGTGCCCATCGCTGCGCTAGGGGATGATCCAATCTGTCTCGGGAACGAGCTGGTCGCTGTCGGGAGCAGCAAAACGCACGATGTATCCCCCTTTGACGCGAAGCGCTGATTGGGTCCGAGGCTGAGGCGATGGTACATGGCGGTCGCCAAGCGTTTGCTGATCACGTCCTCGGCGGTTTCCAGGAGATAATCGCGGTGCAGATTCTCCTGCATTTCGTCGAGCTTTTCCGACATGAGAGCGCAGGCGAGATAGGCATCGGTCTGCACTCGCTCATCGACCAGTTGCAAATTCCGTTTCTTGAACCAAGTGGAAATGAACGTATAGGCCATGTTCGCGCGCCGCTTGTCCGGAAGCTCGAACGGATACGCCATCCGCGCCAGCGCCTTCCAGGCAGGTGGGACCGGTGCCTGCTCTCCTCCTGCGAGGATCGCCGAGAAATAGGCCGCCGCGCCCGCGGCCGGCACCTCCGCCAGCTTCGCCACATCGGCCCCGCGCAGCCAAAATACCAGGACGTCTCCACTTCCCACATCGGCGATAGCTTGCCGCAGCACGGCCGCGTCGACCGTGTGCAGAACCCGTTCTTCGAGCGGGATGACCCGACTTCCGCAGTGCCTTCTCCAGCGCCTGAGCAGCCCCGGCGGCGGCCGGGTCATCGCCGCGGATCTGGACCACCCGTTTCACGCCCGCGTGCTCACCCCGCTCACTGAGCTGATGTGCGAGTATGTGCGCTTCCAGGATGACCCCTTCGGAGAAGTAGACAGGGTAGTAGTCAGCCGGCGCGACCACCGGAAGATCCACCGTCGGAAACCAGCACGGAATACCCTGCTTCTCGCAGAATTCATGCACCGGCGCCCAGTCGCCCTGCGACAGGCCCGAGATCAGTGCGAATACCGGCTGGCGCTGGTAGTGGTCGGCGAGCTGCGCCTCCCACGTCTCGGGCGGACCGCTCAGATCCCACACCTGCAGATCCCACGAGCGGTAGGTCTTGTACTGGGAGCCGGGGTAAGGCTGCTCGCGGAGCTTGTCGAGCCGCGTCCCCCTGTTCTTGATATCGAAGAAGGTATGCAGCACATCGAGCATGGCCTTGCGCTTGGCCGGGTCAACGTCCGGCGTCATGACCGTGGCGAAGCGAATACTGTCCTCGGTGACGCCGGGCGACCATTGCTTCGAAAGTTGCTTCAGGTAGTCGACCAGAAGCTGCGCGTCGGAATCGCTCAGCGCGTAACGCGGCATCATCCCGTCCAGAGTGACGCCTGACGAGTCCGTGCCTTCGCGGATCGCGCGCACCAAGGTCTGGTCCGTATAGGGATCGTGCAAGCGGTTCCGGCCGAGAGCGTGGGCGAAGTCCGGACCGCGGGCGCGGTGCAGGTCCATCGGACCGCCCGCGGTTGGCCGAGGCTGATACAGGAACCGACCGGTGATGGGCAGAATAATCCGGGTGCCCTCCACCGTGCCCAGCCCACTGCGGCGATGGCACAGGACGCACGCCGCGAAAGCGCCCGACACCACGACGCCGCCCGGGTGCGCCCCCCGCAGCGGCTCCCCCGAAGGCAACACGCCTTCGCGGTAGATACGCTGGGCCATATACCCTCCCGCGGCGGCCGGGGCTTGAGCAGCAGCCGCACTCCAAGCGGGCGCCGCACAAGCCGTCAGCAGCGCACCGAGCAGCACCCGCACGAGCATGGCCGGACCGGTCTGGGAACAGGGTGATGTGCGGTCTTATGTAACGCCGCGTATGCCGTCAGTTGGCCGCGAGGAACTGACGAGTTTCCTTGACCAGCTCGTCAGGCGGCACGAAGCCCTCGAGCCGCACCCAGGGCTTGCCCGGCGCCGCACGCAGAAACGTCACGGCGACGTGGTTCATCTTGTCCGTGCGGTACACATCGAATGCCTTCTGCAGCGCAACGCTCGCCTTCACCGTTCCGGTATAGAAGCTCCACTGCGGGCCGGCGTGGAACTTCTTCGCGTACTCGGTGAGCCGCGCCGGGGTGTCCTGCTCCGGGTCGATGGAGATCGAGACCATGCGCACTTTGCTGCCCTCGTCGCCGAGCCGGCTCTGGACTTGGGCGAAGGTCTGACTCAGGATGGGGCAGACAGCCGTGCAGGTGGTGAAGATGAAGTCGAGGATCACCGGCTTGCCGTCGTCGATCGCCTTGGGAAAGTCGACCTCGGCCCCGTCCGCCCGCACCAGCGTCACCTCGGGAACCGTGTAGCCGACCGTGGTCCTTTCCCAGGTGTCCGTCGCCGCCGCCGCAGGATGGTGATGGGCGTGCGGGTCCTGTGCGGTGTCGCCAACCGCAGCCCCCGAGACCGCCAGCGCAACGAGAGCACCCAGCAGCACCCCGCGGCCTGCGGATCGATTCGAGCGATTCGGCAGCTCCATTTCCGTCTCCTGCTACTTGATCTTGATCGACAGGGGTTTCGTCGCGACCAGGGGGGGGCTCTGGCTGTGGTCGGTGACTTGGGCCGTGAAGCTGTAGGTGCCCGCCGTATTAGGCATGGGCACCCCCGTGATCTTTCCGGTCGTGGCGTCGAGGCTGAGCCCGGGCGGCAAGCTGCCCGCGGCCAGCGACCACGCGTAGGGCTTTATTCCACCCTTGGCAGCCAACGCCTTGGAGTACGCCGTGCCGACAGTGCCTGCAGCGAGGGTCGAGGTGGTGATTATCAAGGGATCGACGACCACCATGATGGAGAGCGGCTGTGTGGCTTTGCTCCCCAGCGTGTCTTTGGCCTGGACCGTGAAGCTGAACACACCGGGCGCCGTCGGCGTGCCGGAAATGGCGCCCGTCTTCGCGACGAGACTCAGCTTCGCCGGCAGCGTGCCTGAGATACGCGACCACGTGTAAGGGGGGGTGCCGCCGCTCGCCTGCAGTATCTGCTTGTAGGCCACGCCCACGTGTGCGTTCGGGAGAGAGGTCGTGAGGATGCTCACGGGCATCGTTCCGGTGATGTCGGCATAGGCCGCGTACACGTTGATCAGACCGTATCCGTAGTTGTTGTCCGCCCCGGCCGTGCCCAGGTCCGTTGCGGTGCTCTCGAGCTCTTGCTCGAATCTCGCCCACTGTTAGGGTCGGGGACGCGCTGAGGAGCAGGGCTGCCGCTCCGGCGACGTGGGGCGCGGAGAACGATGTCCCCGAGACCCAGACATACCCTCCGCCTGGTTTCGCGGTCTTCACGCTCACGCCCGGAGCCACCGTGCTCGGGAACACGCCATTGAAACCGGGGCAGGCCGAAGTCCCTCGGCTGCTGAAGGACGCCACCGTGTTGGTGCTGTCGACGGCACCGGCCGAGAACCCATCGAGGTTGTTAGCGGGGCTGATGCTCGTCGACAGGTGCGGTCCGGAATTACCGGCGGAGAAGACCACGACGATCCCTGCAGACCTCAGCGTCTCGAAATCGCTCTGGAACGTGTTGTCGCAGGTGTTCACCCCGCTCAGCCCCCAGGAGGCATTGACGACGTCCGGAGCGTCCGTCGTGGTCGAATTCCCATCGGGGTCGAGAAGCCACTGGAATGCCTGGTGGATGATACTGAGCGTCGTGTTGCCGGAGTCGTCGAAGATCTTCGCGGCGATCCACGTCGCGTCCGGCGCCACGCCGATCGCCGTGCCCCCGGCGCTGCCGCCCACCATGACGCCCATCGTCTGTGTGCCGTGACCGATGGCATCATAGGGGGTCGGGTGAATCTTGTAGATGTCGAACGGGTCGAACCAGCTATCCGTCCCCCCGCGCCACTTGCTCTGCAGGTCCGGATGGGTGAAGTCGACGCCGGTGTCCATGTTGGCCACGACGACGCCGCCTCCCCCATCCCCGAGACTCCACACGTCGGGGGCATGAATGTCCGTGATGTTCCATTCCGGCGCCGCGGCGGCTGCCTGAGTCACTACCGGGGCGCTGACCGTCGAGTCCAGCTCGACGCTCTGGACGCCCGGGAACCTCGTCAGTGCACGTATCAGGCCCGGCTTGGCGGCGACCGCAATGCCGTTGATGATCCAAAGCGGCGTGAACCGTGCCGCCCCCCCTGCCCGCAGCAGCGCCCTGACCGGGCCCTGGGTCGCATCGCTTTTCGCCCGCATGGCCTGGGCGATCTGCGCCCCACGCACATGCTTGTCAGGGGCCCGAAACGCCTTCGGGTCCACTCGGTCCGAAAGCGTCACGATGACCGGTATTTCATCATTCGGACCGGCGGACTGGAGTGCTTCGGGGAGAGTCTGCGGAGTCGCGGCCTCCTGGGCGACCGAAACGGCGCCGCAAAGCACCAGAAGCAAACACCCGACCGACGAAGCGAAAAGTCTTTTCATGGTCTGGTCCCGCTCATTCCACGACGATGTTTTCCAGCTTGCAGTCCCCGATGACCACGGTGACCTTGCTGCCCTTCTTCACCTTCTCGAGGGCATTGGAAAACAAGATGTAGTACTGCTTGCCGACCACCGGCGGGTTTCTCACGCTCGCCCGCAGCGCGCCGACGTTGGTATCTTCCGGCGAGCCCAACGCCGACCGCGTTGCCGGGTCGAACAGGTAGGGCTTGATCCGCTGGTCGAAGAGAGGCCGTGCTTTGACGGCGTCGACCACCTGGTAGCGGAAATCCAGCATGCGGCCGCCGAACGTTGGGCGCAGAGCCACCGGCTTGATTCCCCAGGTGGCCTCGGGCGACGCGGCAGCGGTCTGAGCGGCCGATGCCGGAGCCGGAGCCTGTTGCTGTTCCGCGGGGGCGGCCAAAGCCGGCGCCGCCACCGTCAGGGACGCGAGCGCACAAAGACCTACTACGCTCTCGATACGGTTCATAGCCAGGACAGTTGGGCGTCTCACGCGGCCTTCGGTTCATCTCCCTCCCCCGGGTGTCGACCCGGGGGAGAAGAGAGTACGATGGCCCCCGACGGCGCCGTCTCCGATCAGCTTGCGGTGCCGTGCAAGGCAACGCTCAGGGTCGGCGTGGGGTTGTTGGTGGTGATGTTCAGGTTCGGCCCACCCGTGTTCCACTTGTTACCGGCCGTGCCACTGGGCGGCGCGAACCTGACGGTGAAGGTCATGCTGCCTCCTCCGGGGGCCAGGGTGGCCGGCAGCGGAACGCTGGTGGCGGTGACCGAGTACATGTTCCGGAATGCGGTGGTCCCGCCGGCAATCGTGTAGCTGGACACGAGCCCGGGTACCGTACCGGTATTGGTGACCGTCACGACGCCTGTGGTGCAACTGCTCGTCGCCAGACAGTTGCGGGCCGAGCTCAGAACGAGCGGGGTCGGGCTCGCCCCCAGAGTCGGTGAAGCGACAGCCAGGTACGCGAGCATGCCCCCGGGCGACAGGCCGTTGTTCGTGAGATTCAGGCGCCGGTCGAAGACCGGGATGTTGCCCAGCGCCGTCGGGGTGAGGATGGCATCCATGGTCTTGCCCGCCGGCATCAGCACTTCATACTGCTGCTTGGGAGCGGGGACCACCGCGCCCGACGTGTCGATGGCGGACATGAAGTTCCCGTCCTCGGCAATGAGAGCCATGTCGGGCCCGAGCACCACGGGCGCCTTGGTCTCGAGGCCCGCATTCAGGAAACGCAGCAGCAGCTTGGTGCCGGGTGATCCGCCCGGCAGGGGCGCCGCGGCCCCCGTGTACGGCTGCCCATTGACGAGAAAATACTTCGGGTGGTAGTCGGACGTGCTCGTCATCGTGCCCGCCGGCCCGTAATCCCCGGTCGCAACGGCGTTGTGAAGCACCGGGTCGATCTCGCTCAGCAGCAGGGTCGTCTCGCTGTCGAACGCGCTCGACGGGTCGTCGTAGGCCCGCCCTGGGGTGGTAGGCAATACCTTGAGCACTCCATAGAGCCCCATCTGCTCCTGGACAGCCGGGTGCGTGCCGCTCTCGATCAGGTACGTTCCCGCCTTGAGGTTGTTGAAGGTGTACGTCGAGCTAACGCCCAGCGCCGTTTCCGTCGTGAAGGACCGCACCCGTTGCGTGGGGCTCGACCTGGGGCCACAGGGGCCAGTGGTCCAGCAGGGCCAACTGCCCGGCGTCAGAACAGGCGTCTGCCCGGGAATGACGACCGACACAGGCTCAATGTACAGGCCGCTCAGATCGTTCTCGACGTTGATATTCAGCGTATCGCCCTCGACCGCCGTCAGGACCACGGGGCCCCATGGGGTTCCGGGGGCAGGCGCGGTGTAGCCGCTGTCGGTCACGTCGAAGCCCCACATCGTGATGTCTGCGGGGGGGATGGTGGGCGCAGCCGCATTGTACGTTCCCGCGGGTATCGTGAACACGTCCGCCCTGAGGTACACATCCACCGTGGCGGCGGCTGCGTCCCCCGCCGCAACGAGCCCGAGGCATGTCGCCGCGGCAAGTCCTGCGCCGATTCTCTTCATGGTATTCATGGCCTGCCTCCGATTCACCAGATGTGGCATGGATTGGATAGACCGGGGGCGCCCGGACACACGGCGGCTACGCCTTCGATTGGCAGCACGAGGGCCATCGTAGCCATACCACCGATGAAGATGTCATTGGTCGTCAGCTCGCGCTCGTTGTGCGAATGCCACATGTACGAGAGCCCGCCCAACGGGTTCTTGTCGACGTGAATGGTTCCGTCCGGATTCAGGGGCGGAAGGGCCCCGGGAACCCCCAGGTACGGACTGCCGCCATACAACTGGCCGAACGCGAGCGTGCTCTCGTCAGCCAGCTCTACGGGCAGCGGCTTGTTATGGTCCGCGCACCACTCGTGGCTGGTCAGGTCGAAACCGCTCCCGTCGGGGGTGCAGGTGTGAGGGTTGATGTCCGTGGTGCCGTAAACGTCCCACCCGAGCTTGGCTCCGGTCCAGGGTCCCCAGACGGCGTCCACCGTCTCGCCCGGCACCGACGTGGTGGTGTAGTCCGACACGCCCAGATCCGCAACGGCAGAGGCGCCCGAGGTCAGAACGGCGGTGCTCAACACTCTGCCATCGCGCGCGATGACCACGTGGTTCTGGCCGTGCGTGTGGAGGGGATGCAGGTCGGCCCCCGCGCCGACCATCCGCATCAGCACCTTCTCTCCCGGGTGCATCTGCGGCCAGCCGTTGTAAGGCTGAGTCGGAAACTGCGAGGCCACCGGGTACAACGTGCGGTCGGTAGGGTAGCCCGTCTGCAGGCTCGGCGGATTCGGAAAAGTGAGGGTGTCCGGGAAGTTCCGCCCGTTGATGAACCAGTCCGTGGGATGGCGCTGGGTCATGTCGATCTGCGTGAGCCTCGCTTGGATGGCAGGGACCGTCCTGGGGGACGCCTGGGTCGCGAAAGCCACCTTCTGGTGGATCACCGGGTCGGCGTCCGACAAGAAGAAGAGATACTCACGGTCGTAGTACGTCGACGCGTCGCCGTACGCCTGGTTCGGAATGACCGTGCAATTGGCCCCCGCGCAGACGCCGCCCACCGTCGGGCGCACGATGATGGTCCCCGCGAGCCCCATCTCGTCCTGCAGATCCGGTTGCGTCCCGCTGTAGTAGATGTAGGTTCCCGGCTGTGAGGCCGTGAATCGGTACGTCACGGTGCCGGTGGTGGTGTTCGGGGCGGCCGCGCCTATCTCACCCGTCAGGATGCCCGGGGTGCCCTGGTTGCTGCCCCCGCCTCCAACGGCCGTGCCCACAGTGGCGTTCAGGCCGGGGAACACGATCAACGTCGGGACCGGCAACTGGTTGCGGAGGTTGATGGTAACGTTCGCACCCTGATTGACGATGACCGTCGGCCCCGGGGACTGCATCCGGTTGGGACAGGTCGTCGTGCTCGCGCACAGGGCATAGCCCCACATCCACATGCTGTCGCCGTCGCCGGTGCTGATGGCGTCGGCCTTGGCCATGAGGTTCACGGTCACGTTACCCGACGTGAGTACGCGGCCGATGATCGTCGCGTCCGCGACCTTCGGGACCAGGCCCGCGATCATAGGCAGGAGCAGGGCTCCCCACCTCGCGTTCATCTTGAATGACTTGCCCATAGCGCTCCTCCTCACTTCACACTGGTGCTGGCGATACGACGATCTCGGTCATCATGCCCCCGAAATCTTCGGCGTCGTTGCTGAGACGGTTGAGATTCGTGGTGTAGATGAAATAGGTCCCCGGTGCGACGCCGGTGGTGTCGAGCAGCACGTCCACCCCTTCCCCTCCCCCGAGGGTGACGGAGGCTCGTCGCATACGAGGTGTTCACCCCCGTCGGACCGCGCAGGAGCTGCGCGCCCTGCCCCACGATGCGCATCGGGATGCCCAGAACCCGGAGCGTGGAGAAGTCCACCGTGTTCAGGCTGGACAGATGAATCAGCACGCGCTGACCCGCCGCGATCGTGGCCGGCTGCCGGGTCCCGGCGACGATGGTCATGGGGATCGCGGGCATCGGCTGGGACGGGTTGCCGTTCTGGTTCATGATCGGGTCCGGGTTGACCGTGTCCGGATAGCCCCTTCCATTGAGCAGGAGGTAGGTGTCGTCCATATCGCTGAAGCTGATCTTGTTGTAGCTGCCGTCCGCGTTGTGGAAGACCGGGTCGAAGCCCGTCTCCTGAAGGAAGTACATGACGTTGTACCCGGTGGTGCCGCACAGATTGAGGTTCGGCGTCGGACAGTCGTCATAGGCGAACGTGCTGTACGTCATGCCGTTTATCACGTCCACGACGAAAGTCCCGTCCTGGGCGGGAAGGATGTACAGATTTCCCAGCATGCCCATCTGCATGTGCTCGGCGGCCTCCACGTGGCAGTGCCACATGTAGGTGCCGGGGAACTCGTTCCGGTAGAAGTAGGTGAGGCTGCTCCCCAGGTTGATGCCGAAGGACGCCGTCGGCTCGCCGTCGAACTGGGAGGCGGCGTTCGGGAAGCCGTGGTAATGGACCGTATGAGGGTCGAAGAGATCCGGGCGCTCGCGGAAGCCCGTGTTGGTGAGCGTAAGGTACAAGTCCTGCCCTTCCTTGGCGAACAGTGTGGGCGCGGAGAAATTGGCGCCTCCCAGCGGATATCCGGACGAATCGGTCGGATTGCCTCGGACCTCGATCTCGTTTTGCGCGACATTGGTAACGTCGGAGAAGCCGAAGATGTAGATGTCGTTCCCGTCCGCCATGTTGATGTGGCCGTCGCCGCAGGTGATGGCTCGGCACACCACGGCGGGGTCCGTGGTCGCCCCCGAGGGCTGGCCGGTAACCGGGTCGATCTGCACCTTGCAGTTATCGAAGGCGGGAGCGCCCGGGTCCTGGCAGTTGGGGTCGGTCGAATTGGATGGGGTCTTGGGGTCGAACGTGCAGACCCCCCCGCATGCGCCGGTATCCGTGTTCTGCGTCAACAGCGGGTCAGGACACTGGTACTGGAGGGCCGCACTCACCGGCATCGCCGCAGCGAGCAGCAAGAGGCCGGGCACACCTACCAAGAATCTGTTCCTCTGAATCGTCATGGTCTCCTCCTTCGGGTGGTCAGGCCCGCCGTGCCGGCGGGCCTGACTCTCCCGTTGCCTCTGCTGCTAGGGGGTTGGTCGACGTGCCCGTGACCGTCACGGAGATGGCCGGCGGTGGCGTCGCTGCTCCGAACGGGTCGATGAGCACTGTCGCAGTCTTCGGACCCGCAAGCACCGCGGTCGTCGGCGCGAAGGTGACGGTGACCGTCACGTTCCCTCCCGCCGGGACCGTCCTGTTGATGGGCCCCGAGGTGAACTGGTTGGGGCTCAGTCCAGGTCCCGCCGGTCTCGTCACCGTGAAGGCCACCGTGCCGCTCGTGTTGTTGTGCACGTTCACCAGCATTGACGTGCACGACGCGGTTGCTGCGCAGTTTCTGGGTATTCGGGAACGCGAGGCTGAGCGGCGACACGGTCAGGGGCGGACCCGCCATACGGGGCGCCGCCGTCTGGTCCGCACCGATGTCGATCGGCGCAGCCCGCGTGTCCTGGTCGAAGTCGAGGGTCTGCAGCGGCGGATACTGGATCGCGCCGCCCGCCCTCACCGCGGGCGAGAAAGTATCTCCCGGGATGTGGTGGTGTCGGGCCACGAGACCGTTCGGCGTGAAGGTGGCCACGACGAAGTTGCCCAGCGCCGCTCCCTTCGACGTCGCCGTATAGGTGTTGAAGTAGCTCTGAGGAACAGCGGATCCGTCCCGGTGAGGTTGGTCGGGTGGCGGTGGCGCCATCGGCGGCCGTGAGGATGGAGTACGTGGGGCTCATCGTCTACACCGGCTCGCCCCGGTGACCGTACCATGAGATCGCAGTAAAAGTTCGCGCCGAGCGTCGGCCCAGGCGCCGGGGCCGCGGGACAGTGGTTGTCGCTGCAAGGAGGGCACCTAGGCCATTGTTGGCGGTGGCGCACCAGTAGAACGAGCGGTTCTGCCAGACAATGTCGTCCACCAGGACCGGGTTGGAGATTCTGACACTTCGGGTGCTGTAGTTGGTAGTGCAACTCGAGCCAGCGCGATCACGCGAGCTCGGTGCTGTTGAGCCGTGGCCGTGATTCCACCGACCTGCGGTGATCGAGTTCGTCAGTCCGCCGGCAACCTCTGTAGGCGGACATTGCGCACCCGGCAGTGCCGGGGGCTCCGGGCAAGGGCCACCGAAGGCATCGGAGCTGGTGGCAGTGCTGGCGTTGTTGCGCGACGGTATTGCTGACAGCGAATATGTTCACCGTGTCGTCGAACGCCATCCCGCCGCCCTGGTCGGCACTCGAGTTGTTGACGACCATGTTGTTGAAGATCTGGATCTGGTACCACTGGCTCGGATCGGCCGGATTGTTCGCCACGTCCAGACCGTTGACCTTGAGGGTCCGGATACCGCCGCCGTCGTCCCCGCCCTTGTTGCCCTGGATGAGGTTGCGGTTGACTACGACCGGGCCGGCGCCGTAGCTCAGCAAATCCGGCGGGACCGGCAAGTCGCCGGCGATGTGGAGCCCGCCTCCTTCGTCGAAGGACTCGTTGGAAACGAAGATGTTGTCCTGGATCAGGGACGTGTTGCCGGTCGTCGGACTCTTGAGGCTCAGGCCGAAGTGCCCGAGGCCTCCGCCGTACTGGGCCGAGAAGTTGGCGCAGACCATGTTGTGCGTGACCTGGTAGCCGTCGGAGCCCGCGTACAGCGCCATGCCGCCGCCGCCGCTGAACAGGCTGCCGTTCTTCGAGATGCGGTTGTGGTCGATGACCAGGTCCGCATTGAAGTTGCTCCCCGTCAGGTTGCCCGCCGTCCCGGCCAGAGCGCCCTCGCCGACGCGGATGCCGCCGCCGATGCCGCCCTGGTTGGCGAAGACCTCGTTGTTGCTGATCGTCAGGTTGGGTGCGAAGCCGTTCACCAGGATGCCGCCCCCGGCCTCGGTCGCGCCGGTGATGGTCAGCCCGTCGATCTGGGCGTGCGCCCCGGGGCTGGAGAAGTCATTGCCGGTCGTGCAGCCGGCGGTGAAATCACATCCCGCCACCAGGATGCCGGCCCCTTGCTCCAGGGTGAAGTCCGAGGCCTGGCCGGGGACGATGCCGATGGCAGTGCTCGCGATCAAGCTCTGGACGGAGCCCGGATTAGTGAGGTCGCGAACTGCCAGTCCTTGAGCGCGAAGTTGCCGAGCGCGGCGGTGCCGTCCAGGATGGTGACGGCGGCGCCGAGCCCCTGCAGGGTGATCGGCTTCCACAAGTTGACATTCTCCTGGTAGCGGCCGACGCCCACCATGTTGTCCGGAGTCAGCACAACGATGGCGCCATTTTTCGCGGCGTCGATGGCGGGTTGGACTACCCCGCACGCGATGCCGACGCAATTCGCGGCCGGGGGATCGACGACGAGAACGTCACAGGCGCTGCTGTACCCGCCGGGGAGACAGGAGACCGCACCAGCGCTCACCGCGTGCAGGGTGACCCCCACGGTCGAGGAGAGGCCGTTGTCCGCGGTGACCACCAGCTCGCCCGAGAGGCCGCCGGGGACGGTTGCCGTGATGGCGCCGTCGGCCCAGCCGGTGACCGCGATCGGCGTGCCGCCGACGGTCACGGTGCCGCTGCCTTGCGCTGCCCCGAACCCATGCCCCGGGACGGCGGTGATGGTGATGCCCATACCCGTCGCCGGGATGATCACGTCACTCACCTGCTGGATCTCCGGCGTGCCGGCGACATAACTGCAGTTGACCGGTACGGGGTTCGTCACGAAGGCCGAAACCGGCAGCACGATGGTGTCGATGAACGTGGTCCGGCCGGGATAGAACTCCCAGTTCTCCCGGATCACTTCCTGGCTGTACGCCGGGTTGAAGAACGGGTCGGTGATCCACTGGCCCGGGTCGGAGAGCGGGAGTTCGTGGATCGGACCCGGATCGTTCGGGGCGATGGTGTACATCTGCAGCACCAAGCCGACGGGAATCGGCGGCGCGATGTCGTAGTTCGCCGGGACCAAGCCGTCGAAATGGCCCCACTGGTCGGTGTAGAACCGGGCGACCTCCGTCCCCTTCCAGTCCTTGATGGCGACCGGCAGGTAGGGCACCGCGAGGTTGCCGCTGGCGTTGGGGCTGTCCGGCCTGAACTCGAGCGCCAAGTCGTTCCAGACCGTACCCCAGATGCGGGCCGCCTTGGGGACGAACGTGAACAGGTTGAAGTCGGTGGTGCCGTCGTCGCCGGGGTTCAGCGAGACTTCCTTCATGTTGCAGCCGGCGGCCTGTAAGCCCGGTACCCAGGGACCCAGGTCGCTCACGCTGGTGTCGGTCTCCACCATCTGGTCCGGGAACAGCGTGTGGTACTGCGGCACGTCGTAAAGCGGGCCCACGCAGTCCGGCAGCTCCTTCAGGAACGGGATCTTCGGATCCCCGAACTCGATGTTGCGGTCGCCCCACGAGACGACCTTGTAACCCGCCGGCGGGACCACCTCCACGATGTAGGGGCCGGGGGCGATGGGGGTATGAGCGTCATCGCCCATGTCCTCGAACGTGTACGCGCCGTCGAAACGCCCGGGCCGGGTCTGATCCCACTTGTGGAAGGTCTCGGCGCAGCTCGGGATGGCATACCCGTTGACTATCTCGTTTCCGGGGCCAGTTTCACCCCAGGCGGCGTTGTTCCACTTGCCGACGCAGTCCGTGGGCTGGTGGTCGTCCCAGCTATCGGACGTCGTAGTGAGCGGGAAACCAGCCGCGCCCTCGTCCGGGTCGATCGCCCAGCATTTGCCTTGGGGAGTGGCTCCCGCGTCAATGCCGTCCTGGGTGCAGGCGCTGCAGTTGACGTCGTCGCAATACTGCTGCCCCCGGTGAAGATGGACGGTGACCCTGGGAATTCCCGGCTCCCAGCCGTCGATCGCGCTGACGTGGGGGTCTTCCTCGGTGCGGGTGGTGGCATAGTTGACCTGTCCGCGGATGCCGCCGTTTTGACAGTCAGTGGCGTCACCCGTGGCGCAGCCGCTCACGTCGTAATCGTGCTGGCCGAAGTCGATCCGAGCCGTCATGTCCTGGAAGAGCTGGAACGCCTCGGTCACCGCGGTGCTCCGCTCTGTCCGATATTGCCTTCCACCGGGACTCGACCCGGCGGGCTGCAGTTGGGGGTTGATCCCCGTTCCCGCGAACGCGCCGCTGGTGGGCAGGTTGCCGCCGTCGTCCACCACCGCGGTGATCCCGGTGGGCTTGAAGCGCGGCAGCCCGACCTCGGCCACCAGGTAACGCCACCAGGTGAAGTACTGGTCGACGGTGTAGCCGCCGTCCGGGCCAGTGGTGGCGTTCGCATACATCGAGCCGTCGCTGAAGCGCAGGTTGACGGGGACGTTGGGGATCCCGATGCCTTCTGTGCTCTGGCGGTATCCGTCCTGGTTATTGTCCTGGAACACCGTCCCGGTGACGGTGGCGAACCAGCCGTAGACCGATACCGGTCCCATGGCAATCGTCGGCGTGGACGCGTCGCAGGTGATGGTCCGGAAGTCGATGATGGCGTTGATCGGCTTGTCCCACATGACGAGCTGATAGGTGCCCGCCGGCACCCCGGCGATGCTGAACTGGCCCGTGTTGGGGTCGGCCGCCGCCGTGTACACCTGCTCGTCGTTTCCGGACAGGTTGTTCAGGCCCACGTAGGCATTGGCCACCGGAAGCCCGGGGCTCAGCCCGGGCGAGAGCGGAGGATGAGCGTCGTGGGCGTACACCACCTGCCCGGTGATGTTGCATACCGAGGCACCCAGTGTGGACAGCGTATTCACATTGTTATGCACGAAGCCGTAGAACACGAGCCAGTTGAGCTGCCCCAGGGCGATGTTGTAGCGGGGCTCGGTGGCGCGCACCCAGGCGTCGTTTTGCCGGGTTCCCTCCAGCGTGGCGGTGAGCAGCATGTCGTGACAGTCCGAGTCCGAATTGCAGGGGGTTCCCGAGCCCGGCACCACCGGCTCGATGGCGTACTTGTTCTCCGACATGTAGCGGATCACGGCCTCGCCGGCGGCCAGGTCGGTCAGCGTATAGGGATCCTTGCAGTTGGCGTCGTAGTACCCCGTCGGGTAATCGGAGGGAGCCCCCCCGCAGGTGCGGATGATCCCGTCCCCCAGGTAGTCGACGACCGGCAGACCGTCGGCATCGTATTGGAATATCGGCTGCTGCTCCGGAGGCAGCGGGTTGCCGCTCGCGTCGGCAGGCACGTTGAGGGCGATGCACGCCGGCTGGGTGCATTCGTAGGCGTATTTGTAAGTCGTCCCGAGGGGGTAGGTGAACTGGTCCTGCTGCAAAGCGCCGGCCACGTCGCTCACGAGGAGCTGGAAATTCGATAGCCCGTGCTCTGCGGGCTGGTCGTAGGCGCCGTTGATCGAGTCGTTGTCCTCGAAGACCAGCACCGTGATCTGGGCCAGGGGCTGCGGGAAGGGGTGGACCACCACGGTGGCGGTGGTCTGGCCGGCGGCGATGTCGCGCCCGTTCATGCTGGTAGCCGGTCTGCAGGTTCGGGATGGTGCAGTCGGCGACGGTATCGCTGCAGGTGTGCCATGGCAGCACGGACAGGACGTAATTCTTCGTCGAATCGTAGCCCGGACAATTGCCGGCACCGATGGTCACCGACGCCTCGGCCGTGTCCGTGGTCGCCCCCGCATCCGGGCTGGTGTCGCCGACGCACACGGTCGGCGCGTGGCTGTGGTGGATGTTGACGGAGAGCGTGTAGCTCGGGTTGACGGCGCCCGGCGTCGAATCGAACGGCGCGTTCGGGCTCGGGGTGCCCGGGTAATGGTACTGGCACGCCCCCGGCCGGTCCCGCCCAGGGGCCGGTAGCGTCCGGAGCGGTCTTCTTGATCCCGTACGAGTTGTCCAGCTCGAGCAGCCAGCGGAACCCGTTGGTGATGGGATTACCCGCGTCGTCGTTCACGTTGACGGCGATGTCCGCGGCGGCCGGGCCGGCCATCAGGAGCCCCAACAGGACGACCAGGGTCGTCCACCAGTGGCTTGCCGCTGTTCCGAGAGATCTGTAAGATGCTTTAGCGCGCATGGGCTCCTCCATTGGTCGCCGCCGGTGCCTGCGGAGCGAAAGTCGAGGCGTCGATACGAAACGCCATCGTCATCGAGAAAATCGGTCTTGAGGAAACGTGCATGGGCCACTCCCGCGCCCGGCGCAGGGCGGCGCTTCTCGACAAAGTCCGCAGGTTCATCCGGATTCCTCCTCCAACTGCATACACCCCGACAAGAAAAGAGGCGCCGGCGGAGACGATCGGAGAGTGACTCCTCCGTCTCGACCGGTCACGCGTGGCTGTGGAGCTTGCCCAGGTCCTCGACGGCAGCCCCGGCGTCCCCGACAGCTCGGCTGAGCCGAGCCGGCACGCCGGATCGTTAGAAGACGGACACGAAGCGCTGGCTACCTTCATGAGTCTGCGACTGCTCCTATGGCTCGAAAGCCTAACGTTCCGTTCACGTGGGTATACCCACGGTCACGGGTTACTTAAGGTTTGCTTAAGGTCGCTGACTACTAGCAAATGCCGGGCCAATGGCGTGCTCAGCAAAAATAGTGAGATTAACCAGCGCCTTATGCTGTCATCGCCGGTTGTTGTCGGCGATAGGCCTGGTCCAGAAGCTACAATTTTTGTAGGTGGCCCCGATTCGCGTAGCTTATGCCCTGGATCTCTCGGCTGAGCCGTTTGCAGCGAAAACTCCTGGCGGTGGTCCTGGCCATGGTGGTGGTGCCGATGCTGGTGGCCGGGGTGCTGTCCGCCTACTGGGTGTCGCATCGCTTCGAGCGCTCACGAGAGCGCTGGATCCGCACCGCGGCCGAGATCGATGAAGACTCCCTGCAAGCCTCGCGGCGCAATGGGCAGCTGTTCGCCGAGGTGCTGGCCGACCTGTGGCGACAGGACATGGCGGCGCGGCCCATGGAACGCTTCGCGGTGCCCCCGGAGCTGCGCCCCATGATGGAACAGCTCGGCATCAGCCTGATCCAGGTCTACACGGTGCAGCGACAGCTCGCCTACTCGTCGCCGCCTGCGCAGATGGTGAGTCCGTGGGCGCCCGGACAGACTCAGGCCATGCTCAAGCTGAGGTCCGGGCAGCAGGCCCTGCTCGCGACGGTTGCCATCCGGCCGGTGCCGCGCCGCGGGCAGACTCGCTACTACCTGGTCGCCGGCACCCTGCTGGATGGAGCCTATCTGGCTCGCCTGAGCCAGCGGAGCGGACTCGATGCCCGCCTGTTCTACCCGGACGGTCCTCAGGAGCAGACGTTTCACGACGCCGCCGGAGCGACCGCGATCGAGCTGCCTGCCGAGGCCTTCGAGCGCTTCAAGACAAGGGAGGGCTATTACAGCGAACGCGCGGAGGGCGGTGCCTACCGGGGCCTCTACACCCCCCTGCTGGATCCGGCGGGCCGGGTCGAGGCAGTGCTATTCAGCGGCCTGAAACGCCACGGGTCGAACGAGGTCGTCAGTCCCCTGAAGCTATCACTGGCCATCGTGCTGTTCGGCTTGCTCATCGGAGCGGTGACCCGGCTGGCGCTGACCCGTCTACTGGTAAAACCCATTGAGCGGCTGCGCAACGGCGTCTTGCAGCTCGCGGCGCAAGACTTCTGCGTGACGCTGCCCGACAGCTCGAACGACGAGCTGGGCGACCTCGCGCGCTCCTTCAACGCCATGGCGGCGCGGTTGCGGGAGGCGCGGGACGAAGAGCACCGGCAGTTCCAGATGGACAAGCTCACCGCCTTGGGCGAGCTTTGCTTGGCGCTGGCGCACGAGATTCGTAACCCTATTTCGGTCATCAATACCGCCTGCTCGTTGCTCGAAGCCACCCGTCAGGATCCGGACAAGCAGGCCGGTCTGGCCCAGATGGTCCGCGAGGAGACCGGACGCCTGAACCGGTTGTTGAAGGACTTCCAGCAACTGTCGCCCTCCCGCCGCCCACAGATCTCGACCTTCGACCCGGTGCAGCCCCTCGATCGGGCGATTCGCCTGGCGCTCGCGGCCCGCGACGACATTCGCGTGGAACGCCACATCCATCACGGCGGGACCACGGTCAACGCCGATGCGGAGCTCATGCAGCAGGCATGGAGCAACCTGCTGAGCAACGCCTTGGAGGCTATCGGCGATCGGGCTGGAAGCCTGCGAGTGACGACGCTCGTGGAACGGGGCGAGGTCGTGGTGGCCCTGGAAGATACCGGACCCGGAATACCGGCGGAGCTGATCCCGCGGCTCTTCGAGCCGTTCTTCACCACCAAGGAGCGAGGGACCGGGCTCGGTCTCACGCTGGCGCACAGGCTGGTCGAGGCCAACGGGGGCCGCATCGAGCTGCAGGCCGCGCAAGGAAGTGGAGCCAGATTCGCTATGCGTTTTCCGGTTGACGTGACGGAGGAGTGATGGAGCGCACCGTGCTGGCCGTCGATGACGAGCCCAACATGCTGACTGTGATGCGCATGACCCTGGAGGACGCCGGCTACCGCGTGCTGACCGCAGAACGCGCAGAAGCGGCAGTCCCGTACCTGCGCGACCCTGACCTGGGCGCGGTGCTGTCCGATCTGCAGATGCCCGGCTTGAGCGGCGAGGACTTTATCGCCCTCTGCCGCAAGGAGCGGCCCGACCTGTCGCTCATCATCATCACCGGTTATGGCTCCATACGCTCGGCGGTCCAGAGCATCCGAGCCGGCGCAACCGACTACCTGACCAAGCCGTTCGAGCCGGACGAGTTGTTGCTCGTGGTGCACAAGGCATTCAAGCTGCACGAACTGCTCAGCGAGAACCGCCGGTTGCTGGCGGCGGTATCGGACGCGATGCCGCACAAGCGCCTGATCGGACAAGGCGCCGGGATGCGGAAGCTGCTCGAAGAAGTGCGGCGCGTCGCGCCGTACAAGACCAACGTCCTGATTACCGGCGAGAGCGGGACGGGCAAGGAGGCCGTAGCGCGCGCCCTTCACGACATCGGGCCGCGCCGCGACCACCCCTGGGTCGCGGTCAACTGCTCCGCCATTCCCCGCGACCTGATGGAAAGCGAGCTGTTCGGCTACGTCAAGGGCGCCTTCACCGGGGCCACCCAGACCCGCCTGGGCCGGCTGGAGCAGGCCAACGGCGGCACGTTGTTCCTGGATGAGATCGGCGATCTCGATTTGGCGCTGCAAGGCAAGCTTCTGCGTGTTCTTCAGGAGCGGGAGTTCTCCCCGGTCGGCAGCGACGCGCTGCGCAGGGTGGACGTGCGTTTCCTCGCCGCGACTAACCGCGACCTGAGAGAGCTGGTGCGTCAGGATCGCTTCCGGGAAGACCTCTTGTACCGGTTGGATGTGTACAACATTCACGTGCCGCCCCTGCGTGAGCGCATCGAGGATATCCCGCTGCTCGCCGCGGCTTTCCTGCAGGAGCTATGCGCGGAGATAGACAAGTCCGTAGAGGGCTTTACCGAGCAGGCGCTGGACGTCTTGAGCAGCTACTCCTGGCCGGGAAATGTTCGCGAGCTGCGAAATACCGTAGAGCGCGCCTTGCTGACGTGCACGGGACGTTCGATCGACCTTCCAGACCTGCCGAGATTGTTGGCTGATCGGGTTGACCGTGCGAGGACGCTCGGGACGGAGCTGGAGTCGCTCGGGGAGCGCGGGCTGGATGGGTGGCTCGAAGAGAGAGAGCGGCAGGTCATCCTGCAGGCATTGAAGCAGTCCCGCGGGGTCCAGGTCCAGGCAGCGAAACAGCTCGGCATCTCGGAACGCAGCTTGTGGCATCGCATCAAGAAGCTGAACATCCAGCTCGACCGAGTGGTGCGCGAGATCTCCTGACCGGCGCAGAAGGCGTCGCAGGGGCGATACGGCATTGTTTTCCAATCTACTCTGCGCTCGCCTTGCGCCGTTACGCCGGAACATTCACAGGCTCTCACCCGACGCGCAAATCCGGCCCCCAATTCCGCAGCATGTCGCCGGAGTCGGCCCGGCGAGCTGGCCCGCGCTCTGCCCTACCGGCTACCTGGAGCCTCCCCCACCGGCATCGCCCTTGACGAGGGCGGTATCGCCATACAGCGAGAGCCAGCGCAGGACGTCTTCGCGACGCAGCAGCCCGACTACTCTCCCGGACTCGACCACGGGGAGTTGGTTGATATCTCGACGGGTCAGCGTCATCAGAGCCTCCGAAGCATCCTCCCGCGGCCCCAGAGCAGCGATGGCGTCAGCAGGTGTCATGATCTGACGCACTGCAGTGTGCGGCCATGCCTCGCGGCTCACCTTGCGAACATCTCCAAGGCAGACCAGCCCAACGAAGCGTTCGTGGTCGAGGACGGGAAAGGCGCGTTGATCCGTGCCCATCACGTGCTCGTCCACGAACCTGTCCACTGATGTGTCCGGCTCCACCGTGGAGAAATGCGATTGCATCAGACGCGATACCGGGACGTTCTCGAGCGACTGCCGCACCAAGAGCTGTTGGTAGCTCACGAGTGCCGCCCGGTTCAAGAACCAGCCGATGAAGGCGAGCCACAAGCCGCCCACCAGGCCGGTTCCGAACACAGGGACGTGCAACCCCAGCATCATGGCAAGCCCGGTAGCGATGAGAACCCACGCGAATGCCTGCCCGGCCGACGATGCCCACCGGGTGGCCCGGCGCTGATCCCCTGTCACGCCCCACATGATGGCCCGCAGCACACGCCCTCCATCGAGCGGGAAGCCGGGCACGAGATTGAACAGGCCGAGCAAGATATTGACCGGACCGAGCCAAAACAGAAGCGTCGCCACAGGCCCCAGATGCGCGAAGGTCCGTCGAGGCTCCTCGGCATCCACGTCGACGGGCCCGACCAGGTGGCTCCCGAGCACGATGAACAAACAGCCCAGGAGCAGGCTCGTCGCCGGTCCGACGATGGCCATCCACAGCTCCGCGCGCCAAGTTCCCGGCTCGCGCTCGAGCTGCGCCATCCCTCCGAAGATGAACAGGGTGATGCGCCGGATATCCACCCCGCAGGCGCGGCCGACCAGCGCATGGGACAGCTCGTGCGCGAGAACCGACCCGAAGAACAGCACGGCGGCGGCGACGGATGTCAGCCATATCACGCCGGGAGACCAGTGCGGATGCCAGGCGGGGAACAGCCCGGCCCCGAGGCTGAACACGATCAGGAGAAAGATGATGAGCAGGCTCCAGTCCAAGACGATAGCGATGCCTGCGATGCTGCCGACACGTATGCCGCTGCGCATGCGAGGTTCTCCTCCAATAAAGCGAAGCCGTGCCGGCGCCCGTCCGTTTGAGCCCCTGACGGTCAAAAACCTGCCGGTGGATGCCACAGTATCGCATCAGCTCCCCGAACAGAAGGTAACGGAGAATGCTGCTTCCCGCGCTAAGCCCGCTGGCACTGGGAAGTACCCTCACGGCGCAAGGAGGGCCGAGTGGCTCCGTGTATCGGACCGTGGCCGGGGCCTCTGACGTTGGTGTATCGCATCGGGGCTCTAAGCTCCGACTGCAACTCGCGTTCGGTGCGCCGTTGGAAGCGAACCGCCGAAGCTGGCTGTCGCCGGGCCGAAACATCCTTGAGCTGGGCCGCCGGCGTCTCGGGTGCACGGCCCGCGGCTCGGAGAGCTACAAGTTCGCGCTGTGAATGGATGGCTCCGCAGGAACCGCATGATGGACCCATGGACAGCATGCCAGCGGGCGCAGCGGCGCGTCACGTGTGCTCCCGCCTGGCCGGCCGTGCGCACCACGCCGGTTGCAGCGACTGGCCTGGTCACCCCCGATCGAGGCCACGGGCGACCTGCTTTTGTTTCTCCAGTTGCGCCGGAAGCGATTGCATCCGTCGCCCACATTGAGCAGAGTAATTCTCGGCGAATGCGCGATCACGGCAGACCGGCGTCTCACTCACGCTGCGAGAGAGGTGCATAGAGATCCATGAAATACTTCGTCATCGACTCGACCGACGAGCGGCTCCATGCCGATGCCTTCCGCCAGGTCGTCAATGTTGCGGATGATCCGAGAGCGGCGGACGCCGTGGTCGTGTTCGGCGGCGACGGCGCGATGCTTCACTCCATCCAGCATTACATGGACTATGCCAAGCCCTTCATCGGGATCAACGCGGGCACCCGCGGATACCTCATGAACAATACCCCGGATGCGGACCACTTCCATCGGCGTCTGCCGGACGTCCGTTTTCAGGAGCTGTGGCTCCTCGAAGGCGTGGCCCTTACGGCCAGCCAGGAAGTCACGGTGCACGGGTTCAACGACATCTGGGTCGAGCGCAGCTCGCCGCAGACGTTGCGCATGCGGATCACAGTGGATGGCGCCCCGCAGCCCCCGTTGCTGGTCGGGGACGGCATCCTCTTCTGCACCCCGCAGGGGTCGACCGGCTATAACCTGGCGCTGGGCGGCAAACCGATCTGCCCCAGCGTCACGGTGATCCAGGTCACCCCAATGGCGTCCGTAATCGAAAAGTCACCCGCCAGCTCGCTCATCCTGTCGGGCGACGCGGTGGTCTCCGTGGACTTCGAGCAGCTCGAAAAACGCCCTTGCCGGCTGTTCTACGACGGCACCCACCGCTTCCAAGAGCCCGTGCGGCGCCTGACGGTGCGGCGCAGCGAGCGCACCGTGCGGCTGGGCTTTGTGGAAGAATATTCCTGCCTCAGCAAGGTGCTGCCGTGGCAACTCCACTACTGAATCAGCCCGACGAGCCGGACCGCTGCCGCGCAGGCGACCTTCGCGTTTCGCGGCACTATCGGTTACACTACGAGAGATTGCATATTGTCCAGGTCATTTCAGAAGTTCCTTCCCGGTAACCTCCTGTAAATTACCCTGTATGATTTGCAATTGAACTCGACATCATAGACTTAACCAGAGGTGATTTACATGGCGACGGGTACCGTCAAGTGGTTCAACGAATCCAAGGGTTACGGCTTCATCACCCCCTCCGACGGCAGTGCGGACGTCTTTGTGCACCACTCCGCGATTGTCGGTAGCGGCTTCAAGACCCTGGCCGAGGGTCAAACGGTCAGCTTCGAGGCCCAGATGGGGCCAAAGGGCCCGCAGGCGACCCGAGTCACGGCCCAGAAGTAACTCTGGGATCGGTCTGCACCACACGGAGAACCCCGCAGCACGCTGCGGGGTTCTCTTCCCCCTGCGCCGAATGGCGCTGAACCACCTCGACTCAGCGAGGATCCGCGATTTGAAGAAAATGTTTGTCGGCAACTTGCCTCCCAGCGCCTCCGAAGAGACCGTGCGTGCCCTCTTCGCTCAATTCGGCACGGTTCGTTCGATACGCCTGGCCGCTGATGTGTTCACGGGTCAATGCCGGGGCTTCGGCTTCATCGAGATGGAAGGGCATGAAGCCAGGGCGGCCGTCGCGGCGCTCGACGGCAAGACTTTTGACGGCAAGTCGCTGCGCGTGCGCTTCGACGACCCCCGCAATCCCCGCGGGCGCAGACGCCGCTAGCCACACGGGACCGGGCCGTCAGCGAGTCACGACACCCGCCCCTAGTCGCCCGGACGAGCACCTCTTCGCCGTACGCGCCCGTTCCGCCATGCCTCGTCGGCGTTTGCCGCAAGTCGCACGCGCGCAGAGCGTGAGCTAAGCCGCGGCGCCTCACGCCGTGGCACCAGTGCCTTTGGCGGTGGGCATACTACGGCGCCACTGGCGGGGCTGCGAAAGCCCAGCAGTTGGGCCTCAGACCATGGCATGCCGGAATCCTCGCAGGCGGGCTGTATGGCGGATGCCGTCTCAAGTTTCCACCAGCGCATGCAATTCGGCGTTCGTACGGCGCAACCGGATGGCGAGCACGCGCGCCAACGCGGAGAAAACGTGCAAGCCGAGCCGGGGCTCCGCTTGCGAGCACTCGTCGAAGGCGCGCCGCGAGACTTCATAACATCGACCGCCTGCGCCGCTTCGCCATCGGCCTCATCAAATCCTTTCCTTGTCACCGCCGATCTTTCGATCGCATCTTCGACGGGTCCCCCCTTATCTTGCGCGTTTCGTGTTCGGCAGAGACCCAACATATTGCCCACCAAGTCTTCGTCGCCTCTCTTGCAGGCCAGGCGCGGGCACCACCCCCAGTTCCACGCCGAAAGCCGCCGGACAGCGTGTACATGCCCTTCGGGCCTAGGTTAGAGCTTCCGGCATAGACGCCCATCAGGAATCCGGGGACCGGTTTCGGGATATGCGTGGCGGCGGGGAGCTTCCCCTCCCGCGCCTGGGCAGCGTGGCCGGACCCTGTGCTATGGTGCGCACCTGTTTGCCTGGGAGGTGGTTCGGCAATGTTCGCGCGGGCCTACCGATGGCTGGACCGGAACATCCTCGAGCTGGCTCGGGAGATGCGCCTGTCCTATCTGCCGCCGCTCATGGTCTACCTGGCGGCGGGGGTCTCCGGCCTGACCGGCATCGTCGGGACGTTCTTCGTCAAGGACTATCTGGGACTCTCGGCGGAGTTCCTGGCCGCCCTCGGCTTCTGGGCCGGCATCCCGTGGGTGCTGAAGATGCCCATGGGACACGTGGTCGACCTCATCTGGCGCTTCAAGTCGGCGCTCGTGTTCCTCGGCGCCGGGCTGATCGCCGTGAGCCTGCTCATCATGGTCGGCCTGCTCGGCTATACCGACCTGATGCGGCGGTTCGCCTCGGTCGAGGCCTGGTATGTGGCGAGCGCCATCCTGGCCCCCACCGGCTACGTCATCCAGGACGTGGTCGCCGACGCCATGACGGTGGAGGCGGTGCCGCGGGTGGATCGCGTAGGCCAGCCGTTCGACGCGGCAGCGCGGCGCCTCATGCACACCACCATGCAGACCCTGGGGCGGGTCGCGATCATCGTCGGCGGAGTCGCGGTCGCACTGCTCAACGTGTTCATGTTCAGCGGCGTGGAGCAGATCGGGGAGGCCCAGAAGGTGCGGATCTACCTGCAGATCTACGAGCTGGCGCTGGCCATCCCGGTGATCTCGGTGCTGGGGGTGGTGCTCGGGGATCTGCTCAAGGTACGCGACGCCCGCCGCCTGCGGCGCAAAGGCTTCGATGCGGGCCAGATCCGCGAGCTGCTCCAGGGGCATTGGGAGCGGCCGTCCGCGAACTGGTGGATCCTGGGGGGCAGCCTCGCCTTCGGCGTGTTCACGGTCTTCATGGGCGTGACCGGGATCTTGTACAGCCAGGAGATCATCTTCGCAGGGTCCCTGGGAATCGTGCTGTTCCTGATGTCCCGGCTGGTTCGCGTGTTGGAGGTCGACGCGCGCCGGGTGCTGGTCGGAACGGCGGTCATCATCTTCGTGTTCCGGGCCATGCCCGGCCCCGGACCCGGGTCCACTTGGTGGATGATCGACCAGCTCGGCTTCGACCAGCGGTTCCTGTCGATCCTGTCCCTCATCGGGAGCGGCCTGACGCTGGCCGGGATGTTCATCTTCCGCCGCTTCATGGCGGAGCAATCGATTGCCTACGTCGTGGCCTTCCTCACCCTGGTCGGCACGCTGCTCAGCCTGCCCGTCATCGGCATGTACTACGGTTTCGCCGACTGGACGGCCACCCACACCGGCGGCGTGGTGGACGCGCGGTTCATCGCCCTGGTCGACACCGCCCTGGAGTCCCCCCTCGGCCAGATCGCCATGATCCCCATGCTGGCCTGGATCGCCAACTCCGCCCCGGCAAGCCTCAAGGCCACCTTCTTCGCGGTGATGGCCTCGTTCACCAACCTGGCGTTATCGCTCGGGCAGCTCGGCACCAAGTACCTGAACGCGATCTTCACGGTGAGCCGGGAGGTCAAGGACCACGTCACTGGCGCCGTGACGGTGCCGGCCGACTATAGCAAGCTCGGGGTGCTGCTGGTCACCGCGACGGGCGTCGGACTGATCCTGCCGCTCGCGGCCATCCTGGTGGTGAAGGCGACCCGCCTGCGCAGTGCTTGAGCGAGGCGACCGGCCTCGGTGCGGCGGCACGGACGGGGCGGGTCTACGCCACCGCGGTGCCCGGGTTCGGCCCACGCGGTGTGGCGCCGGGAAGGGTCAACCGGATTCGACCCGAGTACAGTCGAGCGGAAGGTCCACGCAGTGGACCTACGTCGCCAGCGCGTCCGACCGGGTGCGCGCCGTGGGCGAACCGGGACGGCGGACCCGTCGCCCCGGCCTTCCTCTTCACGGCCCGGCGCGATGTAGCGCGGGAGGGTGCGGACCTGTGACCAGGCGAACCGTGAAGGTCCAAACAGCTATACTTTTGCCCGAGACTGCCCATCCATGGCGGACCATAACCGCCGGGGCCGCAACCCGGTCCGCCGCGAGACCGCACCGTAACCCGTCGAGGACAGAGCCATGCCGAGCATCTTCAAGCGCATCAACGACATCATCGCCGCCAACATCAACGACCTGATCGACCGGGTCGAGGACCCGGAGCGCATGATCAAGCAGATCATCCGGGAGATGGAGGAGAACATTGGCCAAGCCAAGGAAGGGGTGATCGACGCCATCGCCAGCGAAAAGCAGCTCCAAAAGGAGGTCGAGGGGCACCGCCGCCACGCCGACGAATGGCAGGCCAAGGCGGAGGCGGCCTTGCGGGAGGGCAAGGAGGAGCTGGCCCGGTCTGCGCTGGCGCGCAAGAAGGAGCACGATCGGGTCCTGGCGAGCCTGGACCCCGCCTGGGAGTCCGCGATCAACACCAGCGCCAGCCTCAAGGCCCAGCTCCGCGCGCTGGAGGCCAAGCTGGAGGAGGCGAAGCGCAAACGCGGCACGCTGGTGGCGCGCCAGCGGGCCGCCGAGGCGCGCGAGCAGATGGAACGCATCGGCAGCCACTTCCAGACCGGTCTGGACGCGCAGAAGAACTTCATTCGCATGGAAGACAAGGTGTCGGAGATGGAGGCCCGCACCGCGGCAATTCAGGAAGTCAACAGCGACCGCTCGGCGCTGGAGCGGAAGATCATGGCGATGGAGACGGACGCGGAGGTGGAGGCGGAGCTTGCCGAGCTGAAGAGCAAGCTACAGAACAAGAACGACTGAGAGCTTGTGAATAAATCTACTGCGCGTCCCGATAGCCGCGTTGCGCGGTGCTCGCTCCTCGCCTATCTACTTGATATGTCTCGTCACTGCGCTCCGTACGCCTTGCTCTCGGGCCGCTCGCGACGATTTCTTCACAAGCTCTGAGAGGCGGCGCGGCGCGCGCCGCGCGAGTGCACCGGCGGCGCCGGCCCGCGCTGCCAAAGGGGGCAGCATGGGGTGGATAATCGCGTTCATCCTGGCGATCTCTGTTCGCCTCTAAGCGGGCAGAGCTGAAACGGCTCCGCTCCAAGGGGGGACGGCGCGAGGCGCACGGGCGCCCGGCGTCGACCACGGACACCGGAGACGTGGCGGCGCTGCCTGGCGCCGATGACCTGATCATCCTGCGCCTGCAGCTCCGACGGATGGCCGACGCCGGGGAGCTGGATGAGGAGACGTACCGCCGGCTGTCCGAGCAGGTGGACGCCCAGTGGCGTGCAGTCTTGGAGGCGGCGCGCATCCAGCCTGACAGCACGGCCTGGCGAGAGCGCTGCCGTGCGGCGTGGCGCGTCCTGGCCGCCCACGGACACGTGCCCTTCGGGCCGTCGCCCTGGGAAGAGGCGTGGGGGACGGCACAGCTCGGGCTCGATCTCGAGCCGCCAGCAACCCCTCCGGTCCCCGTATCGGCGCCCTCGCCGGCCGCGACCGAGCCGCGTCCCATCGCCGCAGCGACTCCCGAGACGCCCGCGCGTGCATTCCCCGCCCCGGCTCGCGCGCCGGCAGCGCGCGTTGCGGCAAGACGGACCGAAGTCGTGCCCGAGACGGGTACCAGCCATGCCTGGAGGCCGGCCGAGCCAAGTCCGCTTGAAAAGGCGTTGCGCGCGGTTTCCGGCTGGCCCAGGGCGATCCTGCCCTTCCTGGCACAGAACATCGGCTGGTTCATCGGCGGCTTCCTGTTTCTCGCCGGCTCGGTGTTCCTGGTGGCCTACACCAGCGGCTTCATCAAGGGCCTGGTGGTATTCGCTGCGCTGTTCGCCTACACCACGTCCCTGCTCTGGGGAGGTTACCAGCTCCGCCTCAGGGAACCCGCGCTCCGGACCGGAAGTGCGACACTGATGACGTTGGGCCTGCTGCTGGTGCCGCTCAACCTGAGCGCGGTCGCGCGCCTGATAGTTGCGGGCGCCGGCTCGTTCTGGCTGGAGGCGGTCGGGCTGCTCACTGCCGCCCTGGCAGTGGGCGTTTTTCTCTTCGCGGCGCAGGTGGTAGCGGGCGTCACCGACCGGGCGCTGCAAGGCGCCCACCCCCGCGTGTTCCTGGGGCTCTCCTCGGTGCAGCTCGCCCTGCCCTTGCTGGATCGCTGGCCCGCCTGGCCCTTGCTCGCCGCGCTGCATCTCAGTCTGCTCGGACTGCTCGGGTACGGCTTGGTGAGCTACGCTCGCGATTGGATGCGCTCGATCTTCGTGGAGCGGCGCACCATCGCCTATTTCGCGGCCGGCACCCTGATCTACGCGGCGCTCATATCCTTCGTCCATCTGACGTGGGGGGCGGTGCCTCTCGCCCTCCCGGCGGGTTACTACGCACCTTACCTGATGACGGTATGCGGGCTGCTGTTCTATCTGGACGCCCAGTTCAAGGAATGGGTGCATCAGCACGCCTTCCTGTCGCGCTTCAGCTTCCTGATCTACGGCCTGTCGGTGCTGGCCGTAGCGCTTGCGCTCGACGCGCCGACGGCGCGTCTCATCACGCTGGTGCTCGCGGCAGCCGTTTACGGCACGGTCGCCTGGCGCTACCTCACCCTGGTGCCCGTCTACCTGCTCCTCGCGAGCCTGGGCAGTCTCTATGGCCTGCTGATCCTGCAGCCGTTGCCGGCGGACCAGCACTTCCTCGGGAGCCTGCCCGGACTTGCCGGGATGCTCGCGCTAAGCCGCTGGGCGCAGGGGCTCGCCGCCAGGCGTCCGGGCGCCCGCGCCATCGCAGCCATGATCCACCGGGTGCTTTTCGGACTCGGCCTCGGCCTGGCCGCCTGGAGCCTCTACCATGCGCGTCCCGGCCTGCCGGCCATGACCACGGCGCTGGTGCTGGCCGCGGCAGCCTGGTGGATGCTCGGGGCGGCACCGGCGCCGCTTCTCGGCCGCCTCGAAGGTGCGCAGCCGGAGTCGCAGACCCCGCCCGTGATGGCGGATCTGCGCAACGGACCCTGGCTGTACGCGGTCACTCTGGCGATGAGCGCGGCCGCTGCGTATGCCCCTCCCTGGATTCACCTGATGCCGGGGCTGCGCGTGGGCCTCGCCTTCGCCTTGCTGGCCTGGGTCTGGACTTGGCGGGCCGTGAACACGCGCCGCCGCGGACCGCAAGCCGCGCGGATCGAAGTGTACGCCAACAGCGCGTTGCTGAGCGTCGCCGTGGGCCTCGTCCTGGCGGTGCCGGTGCTTCCGCTGACGGGGACCTGGGCCGCGCTCCTCGCCCTGGTGCTGGCAGACACCGCCGGGGTGCTGGTGTGGCTGAGCCTGGGCCTGTACGTCCGCTGGCTCTTCTACGGCTTCCTGGTGCTGGCGGGCGGCGCCGCGGTGCTGATCAAGCTGGCGTTCTTTCCCGGACCGTCCACCGGCGCACCGGCGCTGATCGCGGGCCTCGCGGTCTGGGGCCTGCTGTGGTGGCTGGACCGCCAGCCGGACGCGCTGGAGGCCCTCAGGGCAGAAAAGCTGCCGCGGCCCCTTACGCTGCTCTGGGTATTGCCGGCGGCGGAGGGCTTCGGCGTGTCGGGCCAGCGCCGGCGAGGCCCCCTCGTCCCGAGGCCGCCCGGTCCTGTCACCCGCGAGGGATCCGGCGATGTATAAGTCCCTGCTGCGCCCGCCGCTGGGACAGACGTTGCTTCTGCTCTGGGTCGTCGGCCTCGTCCAGGTGACGCTGTGGCTAGTCCAGGCCCGCCCTCCTGCGGCGCTGACCGGCCCTGCGCTGCTCGGCGCCGCGCTCTCCGTCCTGATCTCGGCGCGGCTGCGCCGACCCCCGGTCCTGGTCGCCGCCGTCTTGCTCGGCCTGGTCGCGGTCTTCTCCATCGCAGGCCGGATCGACAGTGCCGGGCCGGTCACCTGGGCGACGCTCACGGCCCTCTATGGGCTGGCGCTGTGGGGGCTCGTGGTGTCGACCCTGAGGCTGCGGGCGACCGACCGGGTCGTGGCGCTGCTCGGCCTGAGCGGCGGCTACCCGCGGCCTGGGGGCCGGGTCGCGGTCGAATCCGTCACGCACTGGAGCAGCTTCACGCTCGCGGGTTTAGCCCTGGCAGGCTTCGCACTCGGGCACGGCGCGCGCGCGATACCGCCCGCGCCCCTGCCGGCGCTGGCCCTCAGCCTCGCGTTCCTGTGGCTCGCGGGGCGGCGTTACGGACTGCGGCTGCACAGCTATCTGTTGATTGGGCTGGGCCTGTGGGGCGTGCTCGGCGTCTACGCCGGGCTCAGCGCACCCGGCACCCGGCCCGCGGGGATCACCCCCGACGATTCGGGGCTGGGCTTCGTCCTCGCCTGTTACGGCCTCGCCGCTTGGGCCTTGGGCCAGCGCATCGCCGCCCGAGCGTCCGTGGCGGCGCTCAAGACGACTGCAGGCGACCTCTATTCTCGGCCGCTGCAAGTCTTTGCCGAGATCGTCGCCTGTTTGGCGGCAGCCCAGGCCGTGGTCACGGCGCTCGCGGGCGTGCTGGTTCCTCCAGGCTGGCCCGCGATGGCGGCCTGCGGCATGGCGGCGCTGACCCTGCTGCTGCCCGACCAGTCCCGCCCACACCCAGCGCTCACGCTCGTCGGGGTAGGCCTCGCGACGCTCACTCTGGCCTGGCTCTTCAGCGCAAGCATCCACCACACCCTGCCGTTCGGGCTTTGGCCGGGAGGTCCCGCGACCGGTGATGAGTGGCTCGTCCTAGCCCTGCTCGCCTTGGGGCTCGCCTCCTCCGCTCAGGTCCTCATGCGTCATCCGCGATGGGACCGGCTCTACGCACCTCCCCTCTGGATCGGGGCCGCCCTGACGTACGGCTGGACGCTGGCCGCAGCCCTAGCCATGCTGACGCACCAAGACACCGCTTATTTGGCGCCGGTGGCCGCAGTCCTGATCGCGGGGCTGTTTCCCCTGTTGCGACCGCTCGGCGAGATCGCGCCGAGCGTCCGGGGCGTCGGGCTGGCGCTCCTATCCACCCTGCTCGCCATGAGCCTGCTCGGCCCTTCGATGCTGGAGCGCTGGGGGGCGTTGGCCAGCGTAGTCTGGGCTTATGCGCTCTGGGCCACGGGAAATCTCCTGCTGCCCCGCTTCAACGCGCGCTTTCCTCGGTCGGCCGCGGCTCCGGATGTCTGGCCGTGGCTCGGCTTGCTCTCGCTGGGCCTGGGCTTGGTCCTGACCGGACCCTCCGCGGCGCTGCGCTCGGGCTATGCCCTCGCGACCGCCGGCTATCTCTTTCTGATGCTGCGCAACAGCGCGTGGCCCGGCTTCCTCTGGGGAGCGGTGCTGGCACTGGCCTGGGTCGGCGTGGCGTTCAGCCTGGCGCGGCACCTCGACGGCATCTTCGCCTGGCGCCTGGATGCGGCGGGCGGCGCGGCGATCGAGATGCTGCTCTGGGCGAACGCGCTGCTCCTCGGGGTACCGCTCTGGCGACGCCATGGGAAGACACTCGCGGGGTGGGTCGGCTGGCGCAACTCCGCACTGCAGCCGCCGCTGGTCCCGGCGGCATTCGCTCTGTGCGGCCTCTGGCTCTTCCTGCTCGGGGTCTGGGACGTGGCGGTAATCCGGACCCCCGAACTGGCACCGGCGGAAGCATCCGCCATGGTGATCGGAATACTGCTGTCACTCTCTCTGCTCCACGGCCTGCTCTGGTGGCGCTCGGAAGCCGCCGCCCAACTGCTGCTCCTGGGAGTGCTCTGCACCGTGCTGGCGGCGTGGGGGACGTGGCAGCCATTTCACCTGCCCCTGCTCCTCGCGCTCTGGGCGGCCGCATTGCTCGTCGCGGCTGCCGCCTTCCCCGCAACCGCAACGGGGCTCAGGGGCCTGCTCGGCCAGGCGCTCGAGCCCTGGTATGGGACGAGCCCGCTGGCAGCTTTGGCAGCTCTGGTGCTCGCACCGGGGATTCTCGCTCCCCGAGCGTCTGCTGACCGTGGCGGTGCTGTCGGGAACGGCGGCCCGCCTCGGCTGGCGCCGCCGGGACCGCGCGTGGCTTTACGGTGCGGCGCTGCTGGTTTTGGTCCTGCTGCACGGCGTGTGGTTCATCTGGATCCCGGTCGGCCAAGCCCTGGCGCTGCTCCCCTGGGTCTCCCTGGAGCTGGCTTTGCTCACCTGGGCCGTGCGTTGGCTCGTCTCACGCCTGCGGCGCGACCTGGGCGCGCGCGGAGAGGCGCTCACTCTCGTCGCCCGGACCCTCGCGCAGGTCACCCCATGGGTGGCGGGCCTGGCAGTCGCGGAGTGGGTCGTGCACCTCGGGAGCTTCGCATATACCTTGGGGGAGCGCTCGGGGGGACAAGGGCTGGTCGGGGTCTGGGACAGCATCGCGTCCCTGCTCGCCGTCGCTCTGCTGACGACCCTCGGTATCGCGGAAGCACGGCGCCGGGGGCACGTCGGCTGGGTTTACGGCATCGCGCTTCTGGCAGGCCTCGGACTGGTGTACGTCCGCCTACTCTGGGCGGGGCTCGCGCCGCTCAGCGTGTGGGACACAGCGGCGATCATGGCTGCGGCATACGCTTTGTTCATACTGCAGCGCCTCACCCTGTCGGGGCCGATACTGCATCTGGCGATGTTGCTGCCGCTGCTCGCACTCTTCACGGTGCCGCTGCAGCTTGGTTCGGGCCATGCCGGTCTCACCTTGCTGTCGGCAGGGACCCTCTACCTGCTGACGCGCCGCGCCACCGGGATGCGCACGCCGCTCTACCTCGGCCTGCTGGCACTCAACGCAGCGATTTACCTCTGGATCCCGGACTTGGCTCGGCGATATGGGCTGCTCCAGGTTTATCTGGTCCCGGCAACAGTGAGCGTCCTGGTCCTGCTCCATCTGCACCGCCGCGAGATCAAACCCAGCGTGTTGAACGGCGCACGCCTCGCCGCTCTCAGCACGCTATATGCCGCCGCCACGCTGGACGTTTTCCTGCGCCAGGAGCTGGCGGTCTTCGTGCTGGCGCTCGGATTGAGCTTGACCAGCATCGCGGTGGGCATCGGAACGCGCACCCGCGCCTTCCTCTATGTGGGCGTCGCGTTCCTCGTCCTCAACGTGCTCGGGCAACTGATCCAACTCTACCCGGAACAGCGCCTGGGGCGGGCGCTGGCGCTCATGGCTCTGGGTGCCGCGATCACCGCTCTCATGGTCTGGTTCAGCATGAAACGGGAAGCCGTGCTGCAGCGCATCCGCGTGTTTCGCGCGGATCTCGAAAGCTGGAACTGAGAGCTTATGAATAAATCGCCACTCTGCCCCCCCTGGGTGGACAAACAAATGGCGAAAACCTACCTCATGCCGGTAGAGACTCGCGACTCGGCCTTACGGTGCCGGCCCGAACACCGCGATGTTGTTGGCCTCGTTCGTCTACGGCACCACATTCGATAACGTACGTGCCGGAGGCAGTAAGCCCGGCGGGCAGGCTGACCGTGAGCTTCACCCGCGTGCTTCGCCCGTAAGCCAAACCGTGAGATGCTCGTGCCTCTCCCGCCGCGCGGGAATACCGGCGTGCCTTCCGCCGCAGCGGGGACAGCCCGTAAGCTGTGGGCCGTAACCCGATGGTGGTTCCGCCGACTGCCGGGATGCGGCAGATCGCCCCTGCGGGCACCCGCGTACGCGGGCTTTCTTCGTCATGGTCGGTCACAACGATGATCCGGTTGGATTACTTTCAAATCATCGGCGGCTGCCCGCGGAACACCCTATCCCAGTCGATGACGATCTGGGGCAGACTGGCCACCGCCAGGCTCTCCCTGGTCTCGCGTATGGCCGGCCGGCCATAGGCGCCATCTTCCAGGCGATAGACCGTCACCACGCGATCCACCGGGTGCACCAGCCAGTATTCCGGCACCCCCACCCGTTCGTACACCGCTAGTTTGAGTATCTGGTCGTACCCCGATGTCGCGGGGGAGAGCACCTCTACCACCCAGTCCGGCGTACCCCGGCAGCCGTGCTCGTCCAGCTTGAGCGGATCGCAGACCACAGCCAGATCGGGCTGCACCACCGTGTCGATGCGCTCATCCGCCTCCTCCCCCTTGGGCAGGCGCACATCGAAGGGGGCGATGTAAGGCCGGCAGGGCGAGCCTTCCAAAGCGTCGGCAACTTGACGGGCCAATTCCAAGAGTATCTCCTGATGCACCCGAGTCGGCGCCGGCGCCATGGCGTAGGCCGCGCCGTCGATCAGCTCGAAGCGGGCACTCTCGCCCCACGTCAGATAGTCGGCATAGGTGTGATAGCCGGTGTCGCGCAGCGGCAGTCCCATGACTGGTTTCCTTCGGGGGCCAAGTATCCTGGAAAATTCTAGGCGCGACTTCGCTCACCGTCTATCCGGGGCCGGATCACGATGAGCGCCAGCCGGCAAGTAGGGGCACGGAGCGTCTTGTAGGTGGATGGCGCGAGCCGGCGAGCCGGTGAAAGAATGTCCGACACCCGCCCGAAGGGTGGGCGTCATCCGCGCGGTTTATGCCTTCGAATTGCGTGTACGATGGCGCAACTCATGAGGGAGCCGTCATGGCTAGTGCTAAATTCCAACAGACCATGCCACACGAACCAAAGACGGTGCGCGCGTTAGTAAGCTTCCCGCGCGTGGATAACTTCCTGCGTCCACAGGCTTTTGGGGGGGTAAAACCAGTCCGTAGGCCACAACCCGTAGTGGGTCACCGTTCAGGGAGTACTACAACCAACAGCGGGTGCACAGCTCGCTCGGCGGAGCTACACGGGCGGAAGCGGGCGGTGACACCAGGATGCCCAGAGCGGGTCTCTATCAATTCCGCTGGCAGGCGCATTGTCGCGGACTGTTCCAACTGCCCGTTGCCGCATAATTAGCAATTCGCCAGGCACACGATAAACGATCACCGCAGGAGCAATCAATGAACGACACCGAGAAATCCACGACCCAGAGCTTCTTCGAGAAGCTGGCCAGCCCGAAACGGCTGCTATCGACGTTGACCATCGCAGTCGGAATGGCGCTCGCGGCGAGCACGCTGCCCGCGTTGGCGCAGACCGCCGCCGCAGCCAAGAAGCCCAACATCGTCATCATCTGGGGCGCTGACATCGGCCAGACCAATGTCAGCGCCTACTCAATGGGACTGATGGGCTTTCACACGCCCAACATCGATCGTGTCGCCAAGGAAGGGATGATCTTCACTGACTACTATGCGGAGCAGAGTTGCACCGCCGGCCGCGCGTCGTTCATTACCGGCCAGTCCGGACTTGCGTACCGGCTTGACCAAAGTCGGCATGCCGGGCGCCACGGTAGGGTTGCAGAAGGAGGATCCGACGATTGCAGAGCTGTTGAAGGCACAAGGCTATGCCACCGGCCAATTCGGCAAAAACCATCTGGGTGACCGCAATGAGAACCTGCCTACAGTGCACGGCTTCGACGAGTTCTACGGCAACCTGTACCACTTGAACGCGGAGGAAGAGCCGGAACAGCCGGACTATCCGAAAGACCCGGCCTTCCGCGCCAAGTTCGGGCCGCGTGGCGTGATGGACTGCAAAGCCTCGGCCACGGACGAATCCGACCGTGGATCCTGCGCTTCGGCAAGGACGGAAAACAGATGTGCAAGGATACCGGTCCACTGACCAAGAAGCGGATGGAGACCATCGACGATGACATCGCCGACCGAGCCGAGAAATAGGCAAGGCCGGCAAGCCATGTTTGTCTGGGTGAACTTCACCCACATGCACTTCCGCACCCACACCAAGCCGGAAAGCATCGGCCAGTCCGGGCGCTGGCAGGGTCCTTATCACGACACGATGATCGACCACGACAAGAATGTCGGCACGGTCCTCAAAGCACTGGATGAACTGGGGATCGCGGACAATACATTCGTCATGTACTCGACCGACAACGGGCCACACATGAACTCCTGGCCGGACGCAGCGATGACGCCGTTCCGCAGCGAGAAGAACTCGAACTGGGAAGGCGCTTACCGGGTGCCCGCCATGGTCCGCTGGCCGGGTCAAGATCAAGCCCGGCAGCGTGTCGAACGAGATCTGTCGCTCACCTCGACTGGCTACCGACATTTCTGGCCATGGCTGGCGACCCGCAAATGAAGGAACAGCTGCTCAAGGGCTACAAGATCGGCAACATGACCTACAAGGTTCATCTGGATGGCGACAACTTGGTGCCCTACCTGACCGGGCAAGCCGCAAAGAGCCCGCGGGAATCGTTCTTTTACATCAACGACGACCAGCAACTGACCGGCCTGCGCTATGACAACTGGAAACTCGTGTTCATGGAGCAGCGGACCCCTGGAACGATGCGATCTGGGCGAACCCGTTCACCAACTTGCGGCTCCCGAAGATATTCAACCTCCGCATGGACCCGTACGAACGCGCGCAGACGTCACCTCGAACACGTACTGGGACTGGGTGATCGACCATGCTTTCCTGATGGTGCCCGCGCAGGCCTATGTGGGCAAGTTCCTGGCGACCTTCAAGGAATACCCGCCGCGACAGAAGGCGGCCAGCTTCAACATGGATGAAGTTCTTCAAAAGCTGCAGGAGAGCGACGGATCGAAGTAGCCCGGATGCGTGCGGGGCGCTGCCCGAGCGCCCCCCCATTCACTCGCATCAAGAGGGCCATTGATGAGAAGCGCACTGATGAAAATTCTGCTCCCCCTGCTGCTGCTCACACACGCGGCCTTTGCCGCCGACCCGCTTCCCTCCTGGAACGACGGACCGACAAAGAGGGGATCATCAGCTTCGTGGAGAAGGTGACGAACGAAGGCTCCTCCGACTTCGTCCCGCCGCCCAGCGCATCGCGGTCTTCGACAACGACGGCACGCTCTGGTGCGAGCAGCCGATGCCCGTTCAGTTGTACTTCGCCCTCGACCGCGTCAAGGCGCTCGCGCCGCAGCATCCGGAATGGAAGGACAAGGAACCCTTCGCCTCGCTGCTCAAGGGTGATGTGAAAACCGCACTCGCCGGCGGCGACCGCGCGTTGCTGGAACTTTATGGCCACGCACGCAGGAATGACCACGGAGGAATTCGAGAAGATCGTGAAGGATTGGATTGCCACCGCGAAGCATCCGAAGACCGGCAAGCTTTACACCGAGATGGTGTATCAGCCGATGCTCGAAGTGCTCGCTTACCTGCGCGCGAACGGCTTCAAGAACTTCATTGTCTCCGGCGGCGGCATCGAGTTCATGCGCCCGTGGGCGGAGAAAGTCTATGGCATTCCGCCGGAGCAGGTCGTGGGCAGCAGCATCAAGACCAAATTTGAGATGCGCGACGGCAAGCCGGTGCTGGTCCGCCTGCCCGAGCTGAACTTCATCGACGACAAGGCCGGCAAGCCCGTCGGCATCAACCAGCACATCGGTCGCCGCCCCATCGCCGCCTTCGGCAATTCCACGGGCGACCGGGAGATGCTGGAATACACGCAGGGCGGCAGCGGCGCGCGGTTCATGCTGCTGGTGTTGCACGATGATGCGGCGCGCGAATACGCCTATGGCCCGGCCCTGGGATTGCCGGACGTCAAGCTGGGCGCCTTCACGCCGGCGCTGTACGCGCAAGCAAAGAAGGATGGCTGGACCGTCGTGAGCATGAAGGACGACTGGAAGGCCGTCTTCCCTTCCTCACCCGCTGCGGTCACGGCCGTTGACATCCTGCTGGAGCCGGACGCCACGATGCTCCAGCACGCCGAAGCCAACAACGCCCGCCTGCTCAAGGTCTTCCCGAAAGGCTTCGCCCTGGATGCAACGCACCGTCCGCACATCACGCTGATTCAGCGTTTCGTTCGTACAGCGGATCTCGACAAGGTCTACGCCGCCGCCGGCCAGGTTCTCGCCCGCGCCAATGTGAACGGCATGAAGTTGGAGGCCTTCAAGTACTACTACATCCCGACCAAGGACCTTGGCCTCTCGGGCATTGTCGCGAGGCCGACCCCTGAATTGATCAAGCTGCAACAGGAGTTGATTGCCGCCGTGGCCCCGTTCACGGTGGAAACCGGCACGTGGGCCGCCTTCGTCACCACACCCGACGATCCGAACAACGCGGCGTTGATCGAATACGTTTCGGTGTTCGTTCCGAAGTCTTCCGGCGAGCATTTCAATCCGCATGTCACCACCGGCATCGCCCCCCGGGTATACCTCGACAAGATGCTCACCGAGCCGTTCGAGTCGTTCACCTTCTCGCCGGCCGGCGCCGCCGTTTACCAACTCGGCCAGTTCGGCACGGCTGCGAAGAAACTCGAGCAGTTGGATTTGAAGCCGTGAAGCGCTGGGAACATACCGCCATGCGCTTGCTGTCGATGTCGTCGACTTTCAGCGCCACCACCTCCGAGGCGCGCAGGCCCGCCCCGTAAGCCACCGCCAGCGCCGCCTTGTACTTCAGCCCCGGCGCCGATTCCAGCAGGCGCATGATCTCCTCGGGGCTCAAGATCACCGGCAGCTTGCGCGGCTCGTGCACATGGCTCACCTTCGCCATCACCTCACCGTGCCCGACGGTCACCTCGAAGAAAAACTGCAACGCCGTCACCGCGGAATTCAGACTCGGGCTGCCCACGCCGCTCTCGACCAGATGGAGCTGAAAGCGGCGCAGATCCTCCGCCGTGGCCGTATCGGGGAACGTTTGAGAAAGCCCGTGAGGGTCTTCACCCACCGGATATAGTGGCTCTGGGTCTCGGACGAGAGCTTGCTTCCCGCTAATGCACCTAGCCGCAGCCCGCCTCCCCCTACCGCGCGAGCGGTATAGTCCCTCGACCTTTATCGGACGTTCCAGCAGGGCAATGATCCCGTCTCGAAATGCACGGCTCGGCGAGGTAGGCGACGTGACCGACAAGCACCCGGCACCCCGCGTCCCTCAGGTGGCAACGATGTCGTTGGCAAACGAGCCGGGATGCCAAAGGCGATGGCGCAGAGGAGCTGAGGGCTTGGGAACCGATCTGCTGCGCGTCCCGATAGCGGCGTCGCACGGTGGTCATGGCGCACCTCCCCCTGTACGCCACCCTTTTGGGGCGTCCTGCGGACGTGCCGAATGGCTATCCTGCCATTCGGTCGCTCCTCGTCTATTTGTTACTGGACAGGTCTCGTCGCTGGGCTCCGTGCGCCACGTTCTAGAGCCCCTCCGTCCCCTGTCACACACGCGAACGGGAACGCCGCACCTTGACAGCTCTGCGAACACTGTCTATACATCATTCCCGTGGCGGGTAGTCTCCGCCTATGTGGGTCCGATAACGGCAAACCCGCCGAAAGGTTGGGGCGCAAAGCTTCCGGGTCTAAAGCTCCGAACGGGCTACGACGGCCGGGCTACCGAAGACCAACGACGTTGGCGCCAGGTTGGTCCGGTATCTCGGGTCACCTGGCGTTTTCGTTTTCTGCGCTCAGGCGCCTCTGAACAACAACGCGCGAGGGGGCCTCAAGGTGTCACGGGGCCTCCAGTGGAGGGGGGCATATGGACGAGGTCCGCCTCGTCGCCCGTGTGCCGGACGAGAATGGCCCGCGGCGCCGAGCGTTCTGGGAGCCGCAGCCTGCGCCCGAATACCTGCTGATGAAGCCGTCTTCCAGCGCGTGGGGGACCACTTCTGCCAGCGCATCGCGCAATTCCCGGAGGACATCCCCTCGCATACCGTGGAGAGTGCTCCTGCACCTGCGTCGTCTGCACGCCGAGGCGGCGTTCTCTGCCCTCGTGAACCTGTTCATCGGGCTCGGAGACAGATCGTCCGTCCCGCGAGCACGTGTTAGACCTGGCTGCGCGTGTCATAACCTGCACGCAGTTCGCAGCCCTGCGCAGATTCCTGGAAACGGCGCTGACGGCGAACGATCCTGCTGCCGCCGACGCCCCAATCGGTGCTCACCCGGTGTCTCAGCGGTACACCCGACCGCAAGAGCTTCGCGGACATGGCGTCGCGCCGACGAGTCGCCGGAAGCGGCTCAAACCTGGGCGGCCCTCGCCGCGATGTTCTCGGCGGACTAACGGAAGGATGCGCTGCAGTTCTGAACAAGAGAGGTCGGTGAAATGCCACTACGCGTTGCCACCTTGGGTATGGACGATCGCTCGCGGGCCGCTTTGGACCTGGTTTTCAGGGGCCCCGGAAAGGGCGCCTTCGTCGTGGCGGACGAGGCATCCGCAGACGTCACGCTCGTCGACATGGATGGAGGGGGTGCCGCGGAGCTGTGGGCTGGATACCGCGAGCGCTTACCCGAACGCCCCAGCATCGTGCTCTCGGTGCGGGAGCATGCAGAAACGGATGCGTTGTTTCTTTTGAAACCGTTGCGCATCGCGGATCTACTCCAGACACTGCAGGACATCAGCACCGGCGCGACAGAGCGCAAGCCGACAGGGGCGCAGTCCCCCGCCGCGGAAACCGTAACGCCATCGACGCGGCCGGGCATGGCCGAGGTTTCCGGTACACACCCCGGCGGGGGAGCCCGTCGAACGAAGGCTGCCCGACGCGCGACCCTGGCTATCGAGCGGGAAGCCGTGAGTCGTTACGAGCAAACCATCCCCGATCTCCCCGACGTGGATCTCCGGGACCCGGAAGATTTGAGGAAGCTGTTCTTCTCCCTCGACGACTACGCAGGTGGGCGTGTGGTCCGCGAGATCAGGGCTGCTCTGTCCGATGGTGCGGCTCGGGAGGTCGCGGCGTGGAACGGCCGCATCGTCGTCCTGCCACGCACCCAGCAGATCCTTACCGACCTGAGCGATACGCGGCTGAAGCAGTTCGCCTTGGTGCGCCTGACCGGTCTGGACGCGCCCGAGGCGGGCATGCTGCCCTTCGAGCTCCGATCCAAGGCGCTGCGCAAGAAGGAACAGGTCGAAGCCCTCGAGGCAGAGGCGCCACCCGGCATGCACCGCACGCCGATCGATGCCTTCCTGTGGAAGCTCACGGCCTGGGTCGCCCGGGGCCGCATCCCCATCGGGACCAACCCGACCCTCCCCGCTGTCTTGCGGCATTGGCCCAACCTGACGCGGCTGCTTCTTCTGCCCGACGCGATGCGCATCGCCGCTCTGTGGATCGACCAGCCGCGCTCTTTGTTCAATACGGCCAAGGCGCTGAAGATCCCCCTCGCCCACGTGCTGACTTTCTACAGCGCCGCCCACGCGATCGATCTCATCACGTTGCCCAAGCGCCAAGTGGACTTTCTGTTCCAGCCTGAGCCGGTTAGAGAACACCGCGGGCGCGGACTCTTCGCGCGCATTCTGGACCAGCTCCGGGGTGCGGCCACGGCCGAAGAGGCATCCTAAAGCCAGGGAGCACACGAGATGGAACACAACAAGATCATCTTCACGGGACCTGTTGGCGTGGGAAAGACGACAGCCATCAACGCTCTCAGCGATATCCCGACGGTCATGACCGACGCCCAGAGCACGGACATGACGGCCGCGGGGAAGACCCAGACGACGGTCGCCCTGGACTACGGGGTCATGAAGCTGTCCGGAGACGAGCGCATTCACCTGTACGGCACCCCGGGGCAGGAACGTTTCGACTTCATGTGGGACATCCTCACCGAGGGCGGCATCGGGCTCGTGCTGCTCCTCGACAATACCCGCGCCGAGCCCTTTCGGGATTTGCGGTTCTTCCTCAAGTCCTTCGAAAAATTCATTGCGGGCGCAAGGCTCGCAGTAGGCGTGACGCGCATGGATCTCAAAGCCGCCCCGAGCATCGAGGAATACCACCGGCAGTTCTATGGGGCGAGCCTTAAGCCGCCCATCTTCGAGGTCGATGCGCGCCAACGCCGGGACGTGGTACTGCTCATCCAGGCGCTGCTCTACTCCCTGGACCCGGGTCTGCAGGACTGACGCCGCAATATCGCCTCGCCAGCAGTCTCTATCTCGCGCGGACGCGATCTCCAAGGCCCTGTGGCCGACGGCTTTCGGCGGTCCTCCTCAATAAGCCCTTGGCGCTGGACCAGCTCGACAAGTAGCCGGGCAACCCCGTAGGCTCCAGCGTCCCTCCGCCGGCGCCTACGGTGTCCGCCATCACGCGGAGCGGCTGTCCGTGCGCAGGCGCTCTGCTATTGTCCTGGCCCGAGGCTTGCCTTAATATGCCGCGGGGCTTCTGGGCAGTCGTCGGTCAGCGACGCTCGGAGTCGGGCCCTGGCCGCTGAGCGCCGGGGTTGCCGTCGGGCGAGGCCGTCACGCGGAGGGGTGCGCGTGGGCTGTCGCAGATTGCGGTCCGACTCTGCTTGGCGCTCCTTCCTCAACCAGGCCCACCTTGACAATGCGACCGCAGCCATGAACCTCTTCCGTACCAAGGACCCCAACGCCGAGCACAACAGACCGAGCGCGCTGCGCAAGGTGCTGGGACCGGTGGACCTTACGCTGATGGGCATCGGCGCCATCATCGGAGCGGGAATCTTCGTGCTGACGGGCATTGCCGCCGCGACCCAGGCGGGGCCCGGCATCGTCCTGTCCTTCGTCGTCTCGGGCCTGGCCTGTGCGTTCAGCGCGCTCGCCTACGCGGAGCTTGCAGCATCCATCGGTGGGTGCGGCAGCGCTTACGGTTATGCCTATGCGGGACTCGGCGAGCTCATCGCCTGGATCATTGGTTGGGACCTCATCCTCGAGTACGGGGTGGCCACCTCCGCCGTAGCCATCGGTTGGTCAGGTTACTTCAACAACGCGCTCACCGCCCTGGGGCTGCCCCTGCCCGAGTACCTCCTCCACGGGCCCGCGGAGGGGGGCATCATCAACCTGCCCGCCGCCACGATCATCCTGAGCCTAGGGGTACTGCTCGCCATCGGCGTGCGTGTGAGCGCTCAGTTCAACGCGGCCATGGTGTTCATCAAGCTCATGGCCATCGCCGTCTTCGTAAGCGTCGCCCTGCCCCACGTCCGACTGGCCCATTGGCAACCTTTCCTGCCGTATGGGTGGACCGGCGTCATGCATGGAGCCGCGCTGATCTTCTTCGCCTACATCGGGTTCGACGCGGTGTCGACGGCCGCCGAAGAGGCTCGTAATCCGCAGCGCGATCTGCCCATCGGCATCCTGACATCGCTGGCTATCTGCACCTTCATCTACGTGTTGGTCGCTGCGCTCCTGACCGGCATCGTGCCCTACCACACTCTGGACGTCCCCTCGCCAGTAGCCGACGCGCTCCTTCGGATCGGATACCACTGGGCCTCCGCACTGATCGCGGCGGGCGCCATCGCGGGCCTGACCACCGTGATGTTGGTCCTGTATTACGGCCTGACGCGCATCTTCCTGGCGATGTCCCGGGACGGTTTGCTGCCTCCGGTGTTTGCGACCGTCCATCCGCGCCGACAGACCCCGGTGAGGGTAATCCTCGCCGCCGGGATATTCATGGCGTCGGTCGCCGGCCTCACTCCCATTCACGCCGTGGCGGAGCTGGTGAACATCGGCACCCTCGCAGCCTTCGTACTGGTCTGCCTCGGGGTGGTGGTGCTCCGGGTCACCAAACCGGAGATGCCGCGCCCCTTCATGACCCCCTTGACGCCGCTGGTGCCCCTACTGGGCGTCGCGTTCTGTCTCTATCTGATGGCCAGCTTGCCCCTAGTCACCTGGCTGAGGTTCGTGATCTGGATGGCCATCGGCTTGGTGGTCTACTTCGGCTACTCCCAGACCCACAGTGAGCTCGCCGAAGAGATGTGAGGAGCCACCCTGCGCGGGGCCGTCGGGAACCTTACAGAGCTTGTGCAATGCGTAGATGGTGCACATCCCGCCAGCCGGCCGCGCGGTGCGCGCTCCTCGCCTCTGTAACCGGATAGTCTCGTCGCTGCGCGCGGTAGGCCTTGCTCCGGGACCGCTCGGGACGATTTCCCCGCGAGCGCTCAGCGTGGGAGCCGCAGATCTACACCGCGCTCCACCTCCCCTCGTCCGCTCAGAGCCCGCTTGAGGATCTTGCCGGCAGCGTTCTTCGGCAACGCAGGAAGGAGATAGACCCTACGCGGAACCTCGTGGCGGCCCAGGTTCTCGCGACAAAACGCGCGGATCTCTCGCTGCGTCATCACGTGTCCTTCGCGCAGCACGACGTAGGCGACCGGGATCTCGCCATGCAGCTCGTGGGGCTCTCCGACGACTGCAGCCTCCAGGACGGCCGGGGCTCGGTACAGGACTTCTTCGACGACGCGCGGGTACACATTCATGCCGTTCACGATGAGCATGTCCCTCAATCGGTCGACGAGGTGGAAATAACCATCCCCATCCCTGTAGCCGGCGTCGCCGGTACGGAACCAGTCGCCGAAAAACGCCGCGCGAGTTTCTTCAGGCAGACCCCAGTATCCCTTCATGACGTTCGGCCCCTGTACGCAGATCTCTCCTGTCTCGCCGCCCGGAAGCTCGCGACCAGCCCCATCCAAGACTTTCATCTGCACCAGGGGCAGCGGCAGACCGACCGACCCGGGCTTGCGGACACCGCCGATGGGGTTTACGCACGTCACCGGAGAGCACTCGGTCGGGCCGTCGCCCTCGTAGATGGGCTTGCCGAAACGGGTTTCGAACTGCTCCATCACCGCCTCCGGCAGCGCCGCCCCCCCGGAGATACACCAGCGCAGTGAGGCCAGCTTGCCGACGGCCGTCTGAGGAAGGCGCAGCAACAGGTTGTACATACTCGGCACGCCCAGGAAGATGGTGGCGCGCCGCGCCTGGATGGCGTCGGCAACGAGCTGCGGGTCGAAACGCGGAACGGGCGCGAGCGTGCAACCGCTGAATAGGGGTGTAAGCATCCCGACCGTGGCGGCGAACGCGTGGAACATGGGCAAGACCACCAGGACGACGTCCTCCCCCGGCCGGATCTGAAAAGCCTTGCGCACACTCCAGCTATTCGCCGCGAGGTTGCGGTGGGTCAGCATCGCGCCCTTCGGCCGACCCGTGGTCCCCGAGGTGTAAAGCACCACCGCAACGTCCTCGCCAGTGTCGAATACGGGCTGGGGCCGCGGTCCGGAAAACTCGACGGCCTGCCGCCACGCGTGTCCCGGACCCTGCTGCTCGGCACTCCCCGCACGCAGGCAGACCACCGACCCCCCGAGCTGCGGCAAGATCCCGGAAACCGCTTCGGTGAAAAGCTCATGGTAGATCAATCCACGCACCTGGGCGTCCTGCAAGACGAAGCTCAGCTCCTTGGGATTCATCAACAGGTTGAGGGGGACCCCGGTCGCACCTGCCTTGAGGATGCCGAAATAGGCGAGCGCGAAGACATCCGAATTCGGACAGTACAGGCCTACCCGGTCTCCCTTCTCGATCCCCTGCGCGGCGAGGAAGCCAGCGATCCGATCGGACACCTCGTCGAAGGTCAAAAACGGCAGATCCCGGTCCCCCGACGCCACGGCGATGTGCTGCGGGCAGCGCCGTGCGGCGTCCTTCAACAGCGCCGGCAGCGGAGAATCGTCGAACTCACTGTCGGGTGTCCTCATCTCACCCCCTCGCTGTACAGACGCAGGCAAGCCCCCGCGACCCGGCGGTCCCGCACGCGGCTCGGGAACTGCGGCGCCCCACTCTCAGCCGAAGTGGCGTACAGGGAGGTACGCCATGACCGAATGGCAGGATAGCCATTCGGCACGTCCGCGGGACGCCCCGAAGGGGTGGCGTACAGGGAGGTACGCCATGACCACCGCGCAACGCCGCTAGCGGGACGCGCAGCAGATTTTCCACAAGCTCTCAGAACCGCTCCCGGTCGGGGCGAAGGTCCAGCTCATGCGTCCAGGCCGATCGCTCCTGCTCGATCAGACGGAGGTAGGTTTGTGCAATGGCGTCCGGCTGCAAGCAGTTCTCTTCCTGGATACCAGGCACGCCGCGCGTGCGGGGCGTCCAGATGACACCGTCGATCACCACATGGGCCACGTGGATGCCCAGCGGGCCGAACTCGCGGGCCATCGCCTGGGCGAGGCCCCGCAGCGCCGACTTTGCTGCACCGAAGGCTGAGAACTGCGCTCCCGGCTTCACCGAGGCGGTGGCCCCGGTGAAGATGATGGTGCCCTGGCGCCGCGGGAGCATGCGCATGACGGCCTGGCGGGCACAGAGGAATCCACCCAGACAGTTCACCCGCCAGAGGGTTTCGAACTCTTCGGGAAGGGTGTCTACCAAGGGTTTTATCAAGAAGTGCCCAGCGGTGTACGCCAGCAGCGAGACGACGCCGAGTTCCTGCTCCAGGCGCGAGAAAGCCCTGCCCACGGCGTCGGCATCGGCGAGGTCGCAGGGTAACATCACCATGCGGCCCCCCGTGGCTTCCACCTCCTGCGCGAGCCCCGCCCCGAACTCGGCACTTCTCGCGAGACCCGCCACCGCATACCCGGCTGCTGCGAACCTGCGGCACAGGGCTGCCCCGAGGCCGGGGCCCACCCCCGCCACCACCGCAACCGGCTGTCCAGCACTCATGGCACGACCTCCATACCTCTGCCTCGGGAAAAGGAGTGGCGCTTGCCAGGGGCGAAACCCGGCACGTTTCTTTCCCCGCAGCCGTCGACTCCCCTTCCCCTCCGCAGGCCTGGGTCAAGATAACGCACTCCGGTCCGGGGCTTCAATTGTCGGAAAGTGATGAGGCCCACTTCTTGGCTTGCGCGTCCAGATCGCTGACGGTCTTGACGCCGAGATGCATGGACTTGGTTTTCCGGACCCTAACGATCTCTGGGGCGAAAAACGCGCATGGATTCCCGTTTTGCGGTTCGCGGCGGGCTCGTCGCGGCAATGCGGCATCGTTCACTGGCAGAAGGATAGGTCGGGCGTCGCGATCGCATGCGGTGTCAGCGCCGTCCCCAAGTGCATGGCATAGCGGCGCGCCTCGTAAGGCGCGGTATAGACACGACGCCACACCCCTCGGCTGCCCCGCCCTGCTGTAACTTGAAGAATGACCTTGCGCTTGTGGGTGCCACCCTACCTCGACGCCGGCGAAAGAGATATCCAAGTCCACGTGCGGGCGACGGCGCACCGGCACGGACGGCGGACCCATCTCTCTACCCGCAACAGGCGGCAGGGATCCGTTTTGGCTAGGCGGCGGAATTGTGAGAAGATACCGCCCCGGCAGCGCGGCGGGCAAAGCCCTGGGCGCCGCCATTGACCCTTATGCACGCGCTCGTGCACCGCCAGCGCGGCTCACCCAACCACACACAGAGGATTCACAGTGAAAAGCACACTCTTCGTGGCGTTCCTGAGTTCCACCCTCGCCGCTGGTGCGCTCGCCGCCGAAAGCGCAGGCCTCACCACCGAGAAGGAGCAGTTCAGCTACACGGTCGGATACCAGTTCGGCCACCGCCTGGCCCAGATCTATCCCGATCTCGACGCCAAGGCACTGAGCCAGGCGATTCAGGACGGCCTGAGCGGCGCGCCGGCCAAGATGTCGCAGGAGGCCATGCAGGCGGCGATGAAGGCGCACCTGCAGGTGCAGCAGAAGGAGCGGCTCGACGCCGCGGAGAAGAACAAGAAGGCCGGCGAGGCCTTCCTCGCCGCCAACAAACAGAAGGAAGGCTGGAAGGTCCTGCCCAGCGGGCTTCAGTACAAGGTCCTCAAGGAAGGCACCGGAAAGCAGCCCGCTGTAGACAGCACCGTGGTGGTAAATTATCGGGGAACGCTGATCGATGGCAAGGAGTTCGACAACTCCTACACTCGCGGACGGCCGGCAACCCTGCGGGTCAACCAGGTCATCAAGGGGTGGCAGGAGGTGCTTCCGCTCATGCACGAAGGGGCGAAGTGGGACGTCGTCATACCACCCGATCTCGCCTACGGTGCCCAAGGTGCCCGCGCCATGATCGGACCGAATGCGACGCTAGTGTTCGAAATCGAGCTGCTCGAAGTCAAGGCGCCCGCGGAAACGACCACGCCTGGCAAGCCCGCCCCCGCGGGCAAGGAAAGCAAGCAAACCCCATAGTCTGGAAGCCACAGATCCAAGCCACGGGCCGAGCGGGGAGCCGCATTCGGCGGCTCCCCGAGATCCTGTTGGCGAGCCGATGAGACGCTCCGGCGCGTCTCCCCGAACAGCATCGAGCCGCGGCAGAGGAAGTCCGGGGTCGGTGTCATGTCCGGATGATGCGCTGGGGCGTTGTCCTTGGAGCGCGCGACGGATGTCACCCTCGTGCACGAAGTTCGAGCTGGCAAACAGCAGCCTCTTGACGGCGGCTCGGCGCGCCTCCCGGTGAGGCCTGAGCAGCCGCCAGCCTCTCATCGTGTTACACCTGCCAAGTCGCGGCCTGGCAGGCGCGCCCCGAGAAGGTTGGCGCGCGGCCGCACGCCGACGCGGGCTGTAGTATAGTCCCTCGGCACGGGCTCCCGCCCCGGCGCGGGCCTCGTCTCGTCGCAACACGGGAGTGTCAGGATGGACTTTCTCAGCCAGTACGCCCTGTTCCTGGCCAAGGCAGTCACCAGCGTGCTTGCAATCCTGGCCGTGGTGGGCGGCATCATCGCGCTTGCGGCCCGCGGTCGCCACCGCGGGAGGGATCGCATCGAGGTGACGCGGCTGAACCGGAAGTACGAGGAGACGGAAGGGATCCTGCAGGCCGCCATTCTCCCCAAGAAGGAGGTGAAACGGCGCCGCAAGGCTCGCAAGAAACAGCGCAAAGCCCAGGAGGAAGGAGCCTCCGAGCAGCGTCGCGTATACGTCCTAAACTTTCATGGGAACGTGTTGGCCTCTGCCGTGTCCTCCCTGCGCGAGGAGGTCACCGCGGTCCTCGCTGTGGCCACGCCGCAGGACGAGGTGCTCCTGCGCCTGGAGAGCGGAGGGGGAATCGTCCATGGATACGGCCTGGCCGCGTCGCAGCTACAGCGACTCAAGGAGCGGAGCGTGAAGCTCACGGTAGCGGTGGACAAGGTGGCCGCAAGCGGCGGCTACATGATGGCGAGCATCGCCGATCGCATCATCGCCGCCCCTTTCGCAATCCTGGGCTCCATTGGCGTCGTGGCCCAGTTGCCCAACTTCCACCGCCTGCTGAAGAAGAACGAGGTCGACTACGAGCTTATCACCGCGGGCGATTACAAACGCACGCTGACGCTGTTCGGAGAGAACACCGAGAAGGGCCGCCAGAAGGCGCGCGAAGAGGTGGAGGAGGCTCACCGCTTGTTCAAGGAGTTCGTCAAGACTCATCGCTCCCAGCTCGACATCGACAGCATCGCCACCGGCGAGTACTGGTATGGGGTACGGGCGCTAGAGCTGAAGCTGGTGGACGAACTGCGCACCAGCGACGACTATCTGCTGGACGCCAGCCGGACAGCAGACCTGTACGAAGTACGTTACGTGGCGAGAAGGACCCGGGCCCAGCGGCTCTTCGCGTCCGCCGAGGAGGCTATAGACCTCTCCCGGTCCTTCGGCGGTTTCGCGAACGTGGCATAGGGCGCCGATTCGGCAACGCCGCCCTGCGCAGTCACTCCCAAAGCCAGGCGGCGCCGCGCACCCCGCTAGAGTCTCCGAAACGAGGCGGCACCAGGCGCGAATCCACCCGATCGGAGAAGACGTAGCGGCCCCACAGACGGGGTACGGTATGGTAGAGGCGCCCGATATTCGACATGCCTCCGCCGAGGACGATGACGTCCGGATCCAGGATGTTGATGACATGAGCCAGCGAGCGCGCCATGCGGTCCTCGTAACGCGCCAGCGTCGCCTCGCAGGCCGCGTCGCCGCCCAACCCTCCTTGCCAGATCCCGGGCGCATCCAGGTGCCGGCCCGTCACGCGCTCATGGTCGCGCGCCATGCCCGGACCGGACAGGAAAGTCTCGATGCAGCCGCGCTTGCCGCAGTAACATTCGGGACCGGGCAGATCCTCTTCCCACGGCAGCGGATTGTGGCCCCACTCCCCGGCGATGGCGTTCGGGCCGGTCAGCACCCGCCCGTGCACTACCACGCCGCCTCCCGTTCCGGTGCCCACGATGACGCCGAACACCACGCGCGCGTCGGCTGCCGCCCCATCGGCAGCCTCGGACAGGGCAAAACAGTTCGCATCGTTGGCCATGCGCACCGGCCGCTTCAACAGTCGCTCCAAGTCGTTCACCAGCGGTCGGCCGTTGAGGCAAACGGAGTTCGAGTTCTTGAGCAACCCGGTCGCCGGCGAGATGGCGCCGGGCGTGCCGATCCCCAGGGTGCCTCGCTCTCCCAGCGCAGTGTCCGCGCGCTGGACGAGCATCGCGATAGCCCGCAAGATAGCGCCATAGTCGCCCCGGGGGGTCGCAACCCGCTCACGCAAGAGTTCTTTGCCATGGGGGTCGAGGGCGATGATCTCTATCTTGGTTCCGCCCAGGTCGATACCGAGACGTATCATTTTGTTTCTAAAGAGTTAGGTGGCACGGGCTAGCCATCTTGGCTAGGTGCCCGGACACGCGGTTCGCCTGCTGGGGCCGCTGCGGGGTCACGGTGCCGACCGGGCTCTGCGGTTCGTTGCTGCAGATGCGGAACGCCGGTCACGAAGCGGCGTGCCTCGGCCCGTTTTCAGGCCGGATGGAAGACAGAGCGTCGTAGGGTGAAGACAGCGATCTACTACACAGCGCTGGCCGGCTTGCTGCTGGCGATCGCCGTGTTGGTTTGGGCGGGTCTGCCGGAGATCGTGCGCACCCTGACCCTCGCCGGATGGGGCCTTCTCTGGCTCGTGCCATTCCATATCCTCCCCGTTGCGCTCGACAGCGCCGGCTGGCGCGTGCTTCTCAGAGCGCGCGCGCCCCAGGCCCGATTGTCCTATCTGGTCTGGGTCGCCGCGGTGCGGGACGCGGTCAACAGCCTGCTTCCGATCTTCGGGCCGGGCGGCGCGGTGGTGGGCGTTCGGCTGGTCATGCAGCGGGCGGTGAGCGGAAGCCTGTCGGCAGCCAGCGTGATCGTCGAGGGCACGGTCACCCTCGCCAGCCAGTTCCTGTTCGTCATCCTCGGGGTGGCCATGTTCGTTTCACAACATCTCGGCGCTGAAACCCGGTTGATTCAGGATATCCTGCCCGGACTCATCATAGCCCTTCTCGGACTGATCCTTCTGTTTTTCGTCCAGTGCCATCCCGGTCTTTTCCATCGCGCCGAGGCTCTGATGGACAGGTTCGCTGACAGGTGGGATTTTCGCGAGTCGATCGGCAGCCCCGTGCGGTTGCACGGCGAGCTACGTCTCCTTTACGCACAGCGCCGGGCCGTGGTCCAAAGCGGACTCTGGCAGTTGGCGGGGCTGCTTTCCGGGGCCGGCGAGGTCTGGCTGGCTCTGCACCTGTTCCAGCAGCCGGTCAGTCTGGCCTCTGCCATACTGCTCGAAAGCCTCGGTCAGGTGGTCCGCACGGCGACCTTCATGGTGCCGGCGGGCGTCGGCGTACGGGAGGCGAGCTTCGCACTGTTCGCCCCGATGGTCGGACTCTCGCCGCAAGTGGGCATTGCCCTGGCGCTCGCCAAGCGCCTGAGGGAGCTTGTTTTTGGCCTCCCCGTGCTGGCATCCTGGCAGTGGGTGGAAGGGCGCCGCCTGGTGACCCGCGGCACCGTCGATTAGCAGCAGAGGCTAGCTTGAGAGCATCAGCATCGGGGGACAGCGTAAGCTATGACAATTTGGTCGCAGCCACTTAACGACAAACTTTTCAATGGGATGCTCCGAGCAGCGAACGCGCTCGGCCCGGCAATCGACCGCAGCGGTCTGGGGCTCGGATCGCTCGATCTGCAGACCCTGCTGGATACCGCCTGCCGCAGGGCGGGACTCGGCGATTTCGGTACGCCCGCGCTCGAAGCGCCGCTGCGGGTGCTTCTCGATGCCTGTCAGAACGAGGCCAACCTAAACCTGTTCGGACGCATCTCGACCCGATGGGACGTTCCTGCGCTTGCTGACGAACCGGCTGCGGCTGGAGGAGGACCGCAAACGCAATCCCGCCATCGCTGACGAGCCCGTCGAACGCCCGCTCTTCATCGTCGGCCTGCCGCGCAGCGGCACGACGCTCCTCCATAGCCTGCTGGCCCAGGACCCTGAGAACCGCTGCCCCGCGCACTGGGAGACCATGTATCCCTCTCCTCCGCCCGAGCGCCTGCACTACGAAGACGATCCGCGCATCCGTCAAGTCGAGCGGCAGCTCAAGTGGTTCGGCCGCATCGCCCCCGGCTTCAGAGCGATGCATCTGATCGGGGCACGTCTCCCGCGAGAGTGCACGGAGATCATGGATCACGTGTTTCTCAGCCTGCGCTTCGACACGCTGTATCACGTGCCTTCGTACCTGCGCTGGATCGAACGGCACGGGCTGCGCGACGCCTACACCTTTCATCGGACCTTCCTGCAGCAGTTGCAATGGCGCTGTCCACCTCGGCGGTGGGTGCTCAAGAGCCCGGACCACGTATTTGCGCTTGCCGATCTGTTCGCCGTGTATCCCGATGCCCGAGTGCTGATGACCCATCGCGATCCGCTGCGGGTGGTGGCGTCGGTTGCCAGCCTCACCGCGGCGCTGCAACTTCCCTTCAGCGATTCGGTGGATCCGGTCCGGGTGGCCCGCACCGTCAGCAGGCGATGGGTCGAAGGCGCGCAAGGCATGGTCCGAGCGCGCGAGGAGGCCGACATCGGGGGCCGCTTCCTGGACATTCATTATGTCGACTTGGTCCGGGACCCCATGGGCGAAATTCGTCGCGTCTATTCCCACCTCGGTCTGCCACTGAGCGACGAGGGCAGCAAACGGATGCGCATGTTCCTCTCCCAGCACCCCAAGGATCGCCACGGCCAGCACCGCTATTCCCTCGAACAGTTCGGGCTCGACCGCGACGAGCAGGAGCGGCAATATCGACCTTACGTGGAACGCTTTCAGGTCGAGGCGGAGCCTGCCATCTAAGGCTTCGCTATGCGGTCGAACACCATCACCGACGAGACGCCATCCTTTTCATAGAGAAGCGCCATCTGTCCTGCCAGGAACCCGAACCGCTTGACGCGGCCGAGCTGGTCCAGGAAGCGGCTCTCCACCGCCATGGCCGGTTCCGGGCAAGCCATTTTGGTCGAAGCAACGGGTCCCACTGACACCTCGCCGGGCATGCCGCCCTCCGTCGCCGTCGCGACGTAACGGTTACAGCCGGCGCTTCCCACGAACTTTCCGGCTTCGAACCGGAGGGTCACCTCGGGTTCCGCTGGCGCCCCCTCGTCGGCGCCCCAGCCGCGAAGCGCCCATTCGGTGCCTGTGAGCGTCTCCAGGGAAAGCCGCTGCGGTTTCTCGGAGAGGGCAAGCTCTTCGAGCTCCCCGCCGCGTCGGAGTACCCAGCCCCGCGTGGTCACCTCGCCAGGGCAGCAGGCTGGATCCGATGGTCCGGCTTGGACGACATCTAACATTACGCGTCCGTTCTCGATGCGCCCGCTGCGGATCTGGACGCGGTCGCCGATCCGCTTAATCGCGATGTTTCGCAGCTCGCCGTCCCTGCGACCGACCACGGCCAGGTAGACGTAGGAGCCAGAACCACTACCGCTTTCACCCAGTAGAACCACAGCTTCGTTCTTACCATCCCCATCCAGATCGCCGACGAGTCGAAAGTCGCCTAGCAAGCTCACCGTGGGACTGGAGGCAGCACCTTTGACCTGAGGTTTGCCGTGCCACGACCCATCGACCAGCGTCACGGGGTGCAAATCGAAGCCCATGTAGGTGGCATTCTTCAGCTCCTGCAGCGTTGGCGGCGACTGTTCGGGCGTGCCGTTTGGGGCCGACTCGGATGCATGTCCTTCGCTGGATGGATGAGCGAACGAGAGCACGAATACACCGAGTGCAAGCCAGACGATGGACGAAAGGTAATTTCTCACCGCCTCTCTCCGAGTCCCCATGGCGCAGCCCACGGCGGCTCAGTGTACCAGACCCTCACGCGCCCGATCCCCGGGTGCCATGGGAGCCACCCCGGAACGTGTCAACAACTTTGAGACACGGGTGGTTGGAAACTAAGTTGTCATTGCCGCCATCTCGCATTGGCCGAGCGTGTTGGCTTGCTCGAGGAGCAGGGTACTGGTCGTGGGCAGATCCTGCTCGGGGACTATCGGGTTGATGGCGACCAGCTTGGGGGGCTGGGCTGCGACTGGGCGCCCCCGCACGAAGCGCTCGGGATGTGCCTGGTGGGCGGCATCGAGCGCCGCCTGGCGCACCGCCAGAGCTCCTTGCCCCGTCCGTGAAACACATCAGCCGGCGTGAACAGGGCGAGCCCCGAATGCTGATGGTGGTGGTTGTACCAGTCGAAGAACTCGGTGCACCAAGCCCGCCCCTGCTCGAGACCTCGGAAGCGACCGGGAAAGTCCGGCTGGTACTTGAGGGTCTTGAACTGAGACTCGGAGAAGGGATTGTCGTTACTCACCCTGGGGCGGGAGTGAGAGGGCTCCACCTTCAGCTCCGCCAGGAGGTCGAGAAAGCCCCGTGCGGTCATGGGGGCACCGCGGTCCTGGTGGACCCGCAGGCTGCGTGGCTCGATGCCATGGCGATGGATGGCTTCTGCCAGCAGTTGTTTGGCGAGTGCACTGTTCTCGCGGGCCGCCAGCCAAGCCACCACGAAGCGGCTGTAGAGGTCGAGCACCACGTAGAGATTCAGGAACACCCCTCGGCTCAGGGTGGCGAGCTTGGTGATGTCCCAGGTCCAGACTTGGTTGGGGGCGCTTGCCTCCAAGCGCGGCACGGGATGGTGAGTTTTGGGGCGCACGGCGCGCCGCTCGCCCGACTCTGCGGATTCGGCCAACAGCCGATGCATGGTGCGAACAGAACACAGATACCGCCCCTCGTCCAGAAGCTTGGCGTAGACCTCAGCCGGGGGCTGGTCGATGAAGCGCTCCTCGTGGAGCACCTCGAGCACTTCCCGGCGCTGCGCCTCGCTCAGGCGCCGTGGGCTACACCGTGGACCGCTGGCAGGCCGAGTAACCCGCGGTCGGTGCCGATAGAGTGTCGCCCGCGCAAGCCCCAGGGCCGCACAGGCGGACTTGAGCGGCACCACCGGGTCACGCGCTTCGAGTGAAGCGCACTCATGGCACGTGCTCGCTCTCGGTGGCCGCCAACAACTCCTGGGCTTTTTTTTGGAGCTCAAGGAGCTTCTCGGCGATGAGGAGCTTGCGCGTGAGGATCGCCTTGTCGCGCTCCAGCGCCTCGATGCGCGCCGGTCCTTGGCATCCTTGAGCGCCTTGCGACCCGGCTTCCTGGGTGCGAGCCCGGCCTCGCCTTCACGCTCGAGCTGCACACGCCAGGCCGCCAATTGGGAGCTGTACAGCCGCTCTCGACGCAGCAGCGCCGCCAGTGCTCCACGCTCAGTGCAAGCCTCGGCCTCGGCCAAAAGACGTTGCTTGTCCTCGGCCGAGAAGCGCCGATGCAGCCCCCGATCATGCTCAGGGTTGGCTACCACCTCAGTACCACTTCCAACTGAAACAGGCTTGGGCATGACATCCTCCAGTCCGCCCTCGAATCATACTTACATTCCAGGAAACCCGTGTCTCAGTCATTATTGGCACAGAGGGGGGGACCCGACCCCTGCGGTGCGCGTGCGGGATTGAGTGCCGGAAGCGCCACACGGACCTCCCACGCAAGCGGTTTGGTCGCGACACTGAAGGTCCGGGGTTCGCCACCGTAGTCTGCACTGACCGCAAGCTCCATCGTTACTAGCGGTACCTCATCACTTAGCTGCCTCCCCACACAGCCCGCTGATTGTCTTTTCAAACCGGTAAGGCTCCAACGCCGCCATTCCCTTTCTTGAGATGTTAAGACCCCACTCTGGCTTACTTTGTAAACCCGCATAGTCTCGGCTGACGAAGACCCCGTTGGGGCTGGCCCAGACAAGGGACGGAATGAGGTAGAGGTCTGGGGGCTGGCCATCAAAGAGAAGTCCAAGCGCCAAATACACCTTGTCCTTTAACGAGACTTGTCTTTTTGCATGAACACGTAGCCCGCCGAACGGAGGGACTTCACCTGAACCTCAATGAAAGGCCCTTCCTCATACCGCGCAACAAAGTCGATACCGCGATCATCAACTTCCGTTGAATAGACCTGAAATCCATACATCGTCAACTCCATCTTGACAAAGTACTCCGTATACGCACCGACTTGCTGTCTATTCAACCGGCTCCAATTGTATCGCTGCATTTGGTTCTGAGATGGCTAACGTTCCCGGCATCACTTTTGGGGGCGACAAGGGGACCGGAGAAGGGGACGGATTTGTCTTTCTAGCCTCAGGCGAGCCCTACAAGGAATGGATTGGCCATAGACGCACTCGATCAACCACGCCTCGCAGCCATGACGCAGGCTACGCCACCGCACCACCGACGATGGCGCCAAGCAGCAACGGACCGATGTGAGCAAGTGCGAGGACGACTCCACGAGCACCGGCGACGACACCGATCACCAGTGCGCCGGAGAGGGTCGTCGCCAGCGCGAAGAGGCTCACCCCCGACACAATCGCCGGCAGAAAGACCGCGCCGAGCGCGTTCCCGACGCCTCCGGCCTTCTTTCCGCCCACCGCCCCAGCAAGCAAAGGCCCGATGAGTGGGAGCCAGAAGAGCAGAAGCAAAAGGAGAAACATCCAGCCGATGCCAGAACTGATGCTGCCCTTTGCATTCTGCGGCACGCGAATCTCCCTTCAATCGAAAAGCCGTCGACCGCGGCGGTTGGGCACCGAGTTGTCCGACCGTGCAATGCGCCCAACGTTGAGAACCCCTCGGTCGGCCCTGCGAGCCCAGCAGCGCATCACGCGGACCTGTCGTTCCGCATAACGGCTGGGACGATGTCCTGCGACCGCGTCCGGCGCCGGTCCGGCCCTCGCCCGCGGCTCAACAACGCCTTGTCTACCGCCGCCCGATCCTTGGCTAGAGCCGGGATGGTCGTCTGGTCGGTGAGGTCTTTCAGGTAGTTCTCGCCCAGGGCCTTTCGGGCTAGTTCGAGAAATGGATCGTGTGGGGGAGACCGCATCATCATCCTGCGTTGTGCGCCTTAAGAATATCAGGATTCCGGTTGAGAACCTGCCCTACGAGCGTATCGAAGAACGACGAAACCGGGCTTTCCAGGCTCAGGAGCTGTGGACCTGCGTTAAAGTCAACCTGCACCAGGACCGCGGCCTCGACCGTACCGGGCGTCCAGTGGGGAGGCCGCCGCCCGGACAGTGCGACGAGACGCCGATCAAGCAAAGCGCCCCACGTGCAGCCATGCTTCGTGATGGCTCGATCTTCTTCGACATTGAAGACCATGAAGTAACCGATCACGACCTCCGGAGAGTTCGTGGCCTCGCCCATTAAGTCGTCAACCCGGTTGGGGACCGTACCACCCAGGTTGGTCAGGAGCGACTTCAGTGATATCGCTAGCCGGACCTTTTCACGGTGGAACCAAGCCACATCCCAGTTCTTCTCGTGAGCAAACCCCGGGAGCCGTGGTTCGATTACTGCCCCCGCGAGCCCTCGGTGGGCCAGTTCCTGTACACAGTACCGCGCCAAGACATCCAGCCGCTTCGTGGAGGTTGTCATTCCTTCCGTACGCGCCTTGCGGTACAGGTCTTTCACGGCTGCGAACAGGGTCAGATCGGCCACGGTGCGTCGACTCCCAATTCTTCCGCGCCCATCACAGTCCATCATGCGCGGAAAGGGGACAGATTTATTTGTTCGACCTCCTAGTGTAGTGCTTGGTAATTAACGGAACATATATGATCTATCGCTGTCCAGGGCTATGAAGCCAAGACAGGAGAGCACTGATGCGAGTAGCCCCGATGGTCCGACTGAGCGCGGAAGAACAGCGGAGCCTGAGGCGTGTGTCGCGTTCGAACACCACGAGTGTGAGGCTGGCCCGCCGAGCGCGCATTGTGCTGTTGGCGGCGGTGGGCATGGAGAACAAGGCCATCGCGGCGGAACTCAAGATTGGGCGTGTGCAGGTTGGGCGTTGGCGGGAGCGCTATGCGCAAGGCGGGCTGGCGGCCATCGAGTGTGACCTGCCGCGCGGAGGTCGTCAGCCCAAGGTGGATGCCGCCGAGATCGTGCGACGCACGACTCAGACCCAGCCCTTAGCAGCGACACAGTGGAGTACGCGGACTGGAGTGAGCGACACCACGGTGCTGCGCGTGTGGCATGCCCATGGGCTGAAGCCGCATCGTGTCGAATCCTTCAAGGTATCGCGCGACCCGAAATTCACCGAGAAGTTGGAGGACATCGTCGGGCTGTATCTGTCCCCCCCGGAGCATGCTTTGGTGTTGTGCTGCGACGAGAAGAGTCAGGTTCAGGCGCTGGATCGTACCCAACCTGGCCTGCCGCTGAAGAAGGGGCGGGCTGCGACCATGACCCATGACTACAAGCGCCATGGCACCACGACACTGTTTGCTGCCCTGAACACCTTGGAGGGTTCCGTGATTGCCCGCTGCGAGCCGCACCATCGCCACACGGAGTGGCTCACCTTCCTGCGCCAAATCGACCGCGAGACGCCCAAGGACAAGGAACTGCACTTGGTCTGCGACAACTACGCCACCCACAAACATCCCAACGTTCAGAAATGGCTGGGAAAACACCCGCGTTTCCACATCCATTTCACGCCCACCTCAGCATCCTGGTTGAACATGGTCGAGCGATTCTTCCGCGACCTGACTGTGGATCGGTTGCGCCGTGGCGTGTTTCGAAGCGTCCCCGAGTTGATCCCTGCCATCAACCGCTATGTCGATGCCCACAACGCCAATCCCAAACCCTTCATCTGGACCGCCAAGGCTAAGGACATCCTGCAGAAGGTCATCCGCGCCAACGCACGTTTAAGTTCTAAACAGAATGAAGCACTACACTAGCGAGGGCCAAGGGGTCGCCAGAGAGATTCTGGCGCACAGTTTCGGGGGGAAATACAACGACCCGGGCGGGGACGGCTCGCTCGACCCCGCCCGGGTCTGGCTCAACCCTGAACTCCGCTTTCCAGAGACGCCTGGCCTAGTCCCGGGTATGCGCCTCGCGCTTGGCGTATTCCGGGCCACCGCCGCCCAACCAGCGATACACCCCACCGGCCATGACGGCACCGACGATCGGGGCCACCCAGAACAGCCACAACTGCGCCAGCGCCCAGCCGCCCACAAATATCGCCGGCCCGGTGCTGCGCGCGGGATTGACCGAGGTGTTGGTCACCGGGATGCTGACCAAGTGGATGAGGGTGAGCGCCAGGCCGATGGGGATCGGCGCGAAAGCCGTTTGGGACAGCTTGTCGACGGAGCCGAGGATGACCATGAGGAAGAAAAAGGTCATGACGACCTCGCACACGAGCCCCGCCCCCAGCGAATAGCCCCCGGGCGAGTGGGCGCCGTAGCCGTTGGCCGCGAACCCCCCGCTAAGGTCGAACCCCGGAGCACCGCTTGCGATCACATACAGTACCGCGGCCGCCGCGATGGCACCGAGCACCTGGGCGACGATGTACTGGACGACTTCACTCGCCGGAAACTCTCCTCCCGCCCATAACCCTATGGTCACCGCCGGGTTGAAGTGGGCTCCCGAGATCCGCCCCACGGCGAACGCCATGGTGAGCACCGTGAGCCCGAAGGCGAGCGCAACGCCGAGCAGTCCGATCCCTACACCAGGAAATTTCGCGGCCAACACGGCGCTGCCACAGCCGCCGAGCACCAGCCACAAGGTGCCGAAGAATTCAGCACCCAAGCGGTGAGACATGTTCATAGGATTCCCCTTGTCACATTGAAAGGCGCAAGTATAGGCGAAGGAAACAACGGGCGCATATTCGGGCAGCGCGGTCGATGCGACGCAGCAGGTCTGGTGCAATCGCCAGCCGGGCCCAGAGCATTTCCATCCACATCACGGCTATTCCGCCCTTGGGCGCCGGCCATCCTGGCTGGGTTGACCGGGGGGCCGCGCGCAGAACCACCGGGGAGCCGGACGGTGAATGCAGCACCTGAGCGCACCGTCGCTGCGCGCTGACCGACCTCGGTCGCGCTCCATGCGCCCCGGAGGCGGAGTCGCGATCCGGGCGGACGATATGTCGCCAAGACTTCAGCGCGTGCTCACATGAATGCAGACGTCGTCCGTCGGCGCACAACGAGGCCAACCTTCACTTGTTCGGATACTGGCCGGCGTGCTGATCGGCGTCGGCGCATCGCAAAAAGGACTGGCTTTCAGCTTGGGCCGGCGAACGGCTGGTGTGAGCCGCTGCTGTCGGGCGCAGTCTCCGTGCTGCTCAGCCCGGTTTCTGGGTCGTCGGACTGTTCGTGGCCGTTAAGCTGATCTTCAACGGCTGGTGGGTACGTGCTCGTGGCGCTGCCCCGGCATGCTGCGCCGTGCCTCTGAAAACGGTCAAGACCCCGTCCCGTGATGTCTGGCGCGGTCCGGTTGCTTGCTGGAGAACGGCCCTTGTGTCTTCGCGTCATCCCGGAAATCGTCGTCACAGTGTCATGTAGTTTGGCTACGGTATATGGTACGGTCGCAGCCGTCAGCACCTGCGACCCAATCCTTACCATAAGGAGGCCCGTCGTGATGAAGCGGTTGATGCTGAAATTGCCCCAGAAATCGGCGAGCACGCCGGGCTGGGGAAAACTCCCAACTCTCATGCTTGCAGCGTGCATTGCCGCCGGCAGCGCACAGGCCGCAGAAGAACGTCCGCCGCGTCACTCCCCACCCCCGTGGAGCGGGAGGCGTCCGCTCTCGCCGCGGGTACCGTCCCAGCCAATATCGAGCAGACGACGGGCGTACCGGGCGCCCCCGACGCCACAACGACTATCGACGGGCGCTATCTGCCGAACCCGCCGCAGCCGTTCGTCGGTCGGATCGAGCTGAATGCCGCCCAGTCCAAGCCCGCCCGGCCGGCGCGGGTCGTGCCGCCAAAGGGTGCCCCGAACATTCTGCTGATCATGATCGACGACGTCGGTTTCGCTGCACCCTCCACATTCGGCGGGGTGACCCCCACCCGAGCACTCGACCGCATCGCCGCGAACGGGTTGCGCTATACGAACTTCCATTCGACCTCGCTGTGCTCGCCTACCCGGGCGGCCCTCATCACCGGGCGCAACCACCACTCGGTGGGCTTCGGCGTCATCTCGGAGGCGGCGACGGGCTTCCCCGGCTACGATAGCTACATCGGCAAGGACAGCGCGACCATCGGCCGCATCCTGCTGGAGAACGGCTACCGCACCGCCTGGTACGGCAAGGACCACAACACCCCGACCTGGGATGGGAGCCAGGCGGGGCCCTTCGACCAGTGGCCAACCGGCATGGGCTTCGAGCACTTCTACGGCTTCGTTGGGGGCGACGCCAGCCAGTGGGAGCCGAACCTGTGCAACGACACCAAGGCGATCTATCCTATGTCGGGCATCCCGGTTGGAATCTGATCACCGCGAGCGAGGACACCGTCGCCAAGGTCTATGACAACCTGGACTTCACGCACGCCCTCGAGGCGTTCGTGAACACCTTGCAGGGCGTCAGCATCGACGCGCTCCGCAAAGGCCTTCTGGGCGCCGCCTTGAAAGACAACGAGGTCATGAATCGAGAAACTAGTGTAGTGCTTGGTAATTAACGGAACATATATGATCTATCGCTGTCCAGGGCTATGAAGCCAAGACAGGAGAGCACTGATGCGAGTAGCCCCGATGGTCCGACTGAGCGCGGAAGAACAGCGGAGCCTGAGGCGTGTGTCGCGTTCGAACACCACGAGTGTGAGGCTGGCCCGCCGAGCGCGCATTGTGCTGTTGGCGGCGGTGGGCATGGAGAACAAGGCCATCGCGGCGGAACTCAAGATTGGGCGTGTGCAGGTTGGGCGTTGGCGGGAGCGCTATGCGCAAGGCGGGCTGGCGGCCATCGAGTGTGACCTGCCGCGCGGAGGTCGTCAGCCCAAGGTGGATGCCGCCGAGATCGTGCGACGCACGACTCAGACCCAGCCCTTAGCAGCGACACAGTGGAGTACGCGGACCCTGGCTAAGGAAATGGGAGTGAGCGACACCACGGTGCTGCGCGTGTGGCATGCCCATGGGCTGAAGCCGCATCGTGTCGAATCCTTCAAGGTATCGCGCGACCCGAAATTCACCGAGAAGTTGGAGGACATCGTCGGGCTGTATCTGTCCCCCCCGGAGCATGCTTTGGTGTTGTGCTGCGACGAGAAGAGTCAGGTTCAGGCGCTGGATCGTACCCAACCTGGCCTGCCGCTGAAGAAGGGGCGGGCTGCGACCATGACCCATGACTACAAGCGCCATGGCACCACGACACTGTTTGCTGCCCTGAACACCTTGGAGGGTTCCGTGATTGCCCGCTGCGAGCCGCACCATCGCCACACGGAGTGGCTCACCTTCCTGCGCCAAATCGACCGCGAGACGCCCAAGGACAAGGAACTGCACTTGGTCTGCGACAACTACGCCACCCACAAACATCCCAACGTTCAGAAATGGCTGGGAAAACACCCGCGTTTCCACATCCATTTCACGCCCACCTCAGCATCCTGGTTGAACATGGTCGAGCGATTCTTCCGCGACCTGACTGTGGATCGGTTGCGCCGTGGCGTGTTTCGAAGCGTCCCCGAGTTGATCCCTGCCATCAACCGCTATGTCGATGCCCACAACGCCAATCCCAAACCCTTCATCTGGACCGCCAAGGCTAAGGACATCCTGCAGAAGGTCATCCGCGCCAACGCACGTTTAAGTTCTAAACAGAATGAAGCACTACACTAGCGCAGTAGCGCTCCTGAGCCGGCCCACAGTGGCAACTGCGATTCCAAGTTCAATTTCTGTTCAATTCCTGTTCCCGAAATAAACCAACCAAAAGGAGAACCGTATGAAAGCGAAGCGAGTAGTAACGACAGCACGTTGGGGGGCTGCGTTTGTATTCACAGCCGCCTCGTGCTTCGCGACAGAGATACAAACCACCGGCGAGCCGGGTTCGCCCAGCGCCACGACCACCATCAGCGGGGAGCAGCTCCCGCCGCCGGCCCCGAAGTTCGGCGGCGTGATCAAGGACGACGCGCTACAGTCCAAACCCTGGTGGCCGCCGCGCGTGGTGCCGCCCAAAGGCGCGCCCAACATCCTGCTGATCATGACCGACGACGCCGGCTTCGGCGTGCCGAGCACGTTCGGCGGCGTCATTCCGACGCCGACCATGGACCGCATCGCGCAAAACGGACTGCGCTACAACCGGATATTCTCCACCTCGCTGTGCTCGCCGACGCGCGCCGCGCTGATCACCGGGCGCAACCATCACTCGGTCGGCTTCGGCGTGATTGCCGAGCAGGCCACCGGCTTCCCCGGCTACGACAGCATCATCGGCGCGGACAACGCGACGATCGGCCGCATCCTGCGCGACAACGGCTACGCGACGAGCTGGTTCGGCAAGGACCACAACACGCCGACCTACCAGGCCAGCCAGGTCGGGCCGTTCACCCAGTGGCCGACCGGCATGGGCTTCGACTACTTCTACGGCTTCGTCGGCGGCGACGCGAACCAGTGGGGGCCGAACCTCTTCCGCAACACGACGCAGATCTACCCGTTCGAGGGCAAGCCGCCGGGCTCATGGAACCTGGTCACCGCGATGGCCGACGACGCCATCGACTGGATGTACCGGATTCACCAGACCGATCCCAACCAGCCGATCTTTCTCTATTACGTGCCTGGCGCCTCGCACGCGCCGCACCACCCGACGAAGGAGTGGGTGGACAAGATCCACGCGATGCACTGTTCGACGACGGCTACGAGAAGTTGCGCGAGCGCATCTTCGCGAACCAGAAGAAGCTCGGCGTGATTCCGCAGGACGAACAGTTGACGCCTTGGCCCAGCGACATCCTCACGCCGTGGGACAAGCTCACGCCCGAGGCGAAGAAGCTCTACATCCGGCAGGTGGAGGTGTTCGCCGCCTACGTGGCTTACAACGACTACGAGATCGGCCGCGTGATTCAGGCGTTCGAGGACCTGGGCAAGCTCGACAACACGCTGATCATCTACCAGAACGGCGACAACGGCACCAGCGCCGAAGGCGGGCCGGAAGGCACGTTCAGCGAGGTCGCGTTCTTCAACGGCGTCCGCCCGCCGGTGGACGTGCAGATGAAGTTCTACGACGCCTGGGGCACCGAATTCGCCTACAACCACATGTCGGCGGGCTGGTCGTGGGCGTTCGACACGCCCTTCGACTGGTTCAAGCAGAACGCCTCCCGGCTCGGCGGCATCAACCAGAACATGGTGATCTCAGTGGCCGGCGCGCATCAAGGACAAGGGAGGCCTGCGCGAGCAGTTCATGCACGACATCGACGTCGTGCCCACGCTGCTCGAAGTCACCGGCATCTCCGCGCCCGAATACGTGGACGGCATCAAGCAGAAGCCCATCGAGGGCACAAGCTTCGCCTACACGTTCGACGCGGCCAACGCCAAGGCGCCTTCCCGGCACAAGACCCAATACTTCGAGATGATGGGCCAATGGGCGCTCTATCACGAAGGCTGGCTGTTGAGCACCAAGGTCGACCGCGTGCCGTGGGACGCGTTCAGTCCCGCCAACCCGGACCCGCTCAACAACCAGGTGTTCCAGCTCTACGACCTGACCAAGAACTTCAACCAGTCCGAGGATATCGCCGCGCAGCATCCGGACAAGGTCAAGGAGATGCGGAAGATGTTCGTCGAGGAAGCGAAGAAGTATCAGGTCTTCCCGCTGGACGCGTCGGTGGGAGCCAGAGTCGCGGCTGCACGTCCGAGCCTCACCGCCGGCCTCAGCGAGTTGGTCTACACGCGGCCGATGACCGGCGTTCCGCAGGGCGATGCGCCGTATCTGCTCGACACCTCCTACAGCCTCACGGCGGACATCACCGTGCCGGAAGGCGGCGCCGAGGGCATGATCGCGACCTCCGGCGGGCGTTTCGCGGGCTGGGGTTTCTACCTGCTCAAGGGCAAGCCGGTGTTCTGCTGGAACATGCTCGATCTCGAGTGGATCAAGTGGGAAGCGCCCGGAGGCACTCGCGCCCGGCCAGCACACCTTGGAGTTCGACTTCAAGTATGACGGCCTCGGCGTCGGCACGATGGCGTACAACAACTTCTCCGGCATCGGCAACGGCGGCACCGGCACGCTGAAGGTGGACGGCAAGGTGGTCGACACGAAAAGGATGGAAAAAACGATCCCCATCATCCTCCAGTGGGATGAGAGCTTCGACATCGGCTCGGACACGATCACCGGCATCAACGACGAGGACTACCTGCCGCCGTTCCCGCTGACGGCGAAGTTCAACAAGCTGACGATCAAGATCGACCGTCCGCAGTTGTCGCCGGAGGACATCAAGAAGTTGGAAGAGGGCATGAAGAAAGCCGCCCTCGGCATCGAATAACGTCGCTTCGGTTGTGAACCGCGCGGGCCGTCCCGGAAATATCCGGGCCGGCCTGCGACTTCAGACCTGGCGGCCGGGCGAGATCGAGCTGGTGCCTTAGGAGGAAGTGAATAACGAGGATACTGTTCCAACACTTGGTCTAGTTCTGGCTGTGACGATCGCGATCGAGCCGGCTATAGCTGACGCACAGACTCAAGGCGGCTCGCCTTCCGTCCCACCGAAGTATTCGCCCAATGTGCCAGCGAAGATCACGACGCCTGATACGGTGACGACCCGGATTGGCACCCTGCACTTCAAGGATGGGACCCCCGATGCCGCGACGGTGCAGTTGGCCTTCGATCAGATGGACTTCGGGGGCGTCGACGCTTTCCTCAAAGGGATGTCCGCAACCTCGGTCTATGCGCTGTGCAGGGGCTTGGGGGAAGCGGGCGTCAAGCTCAACCAGGGCATCGGCGTCACCGAGGACCTCATGGATGCCCGAACGTTGTTTCTGACGGCCAATACCACCACCGTCTACGCCCTGTTATGCATCGACCTGAAGGATGGACCAATGGTGGTGCGGGTGCCGCCGCGAGTACTTGGTCCGGTGGACGACGCCGATTTCCGCTGGGTGACCGATGTCGGACTAACCGGCCCGGACAAGGGAGCGGGTGGCGATTATCTGTTCGTTCCACCCGGATACAAAGGGACGCTGCCGACGAAGGGTTATCACGTCGCGAGACCGCACACGAACTTGCTCCTCATGTTCTATCGCGCCTTCGTGGAGAAGGGAGACATCGCGGCTGCGGTGGCCGGCGTCAAGGCGAAGGCGGACATCTTTCCCCTGCCCAAAGCGGCCAAGGCTCCGGAAACCAGCGTCGTCAACATCTCGGGCGTCAAATTCAACACAATTAGCGCCAACGATTTCAGCTTCTAAGAAGGAGCTGAACGCGGTGGTGCAGAACGAGCCCGCGGACTGGGTCGATCCGGATACCGTGGGCCTGTACGCGTCTATCGGCATCCGCAAGGGACAGCTGTTCGCGCCCGACGCCCGGATGAAGAAGATTCTGGCGGACTCGGCGGCCGTGGCGAATGCCATTGCCCGCTCGAACCTGTACGCCTCGCGGGATCCGCGAACCCGGATCTACACCGACCGGCAATGGTTTACACCCTTCGTCGGCGGCAGCTATCGGTTCCTCGACGGCGCGGAGCGTCTGCTCGATGCGCGGATCATGTTCTTCTACTACGCCACGAGCATCACGCCGGCGATGACCGAATCGCGGCCCGGCACCGGTTCCGCTTACGCAATCACCGTACGCGACGCGACCGGGAGCTACCTGGATGGCGGTCGCACCTACAAGGTGACCCTGCCGGGACCGATTCCCGCGAAAAACTTCTGGTCCTTCACGGTCTATGACAACCAGACCCGTTCGCTGCTTGCCACCGACCAAAAGCTGGCAGGACTCGACAGCACGGCTCCGGGCATCCGGATGAACCCGGACGGTGGAGTCACTATCTGGCTCGGACCCAAAGCACCGGCCGGCCAAGAAAGGAACTGGGTGCAAACGATGCCCGGCAAGGGGTACAACCTCGGCCTGCGACTCTATGGACCTCTGGAACCGTGGTTCAACAAGACCTGGCGACCCGGCGACGCCGAATTGCAGCCCTGATCCCGGCTGTTCAAGTTGTGGGGCTCAGGCTACCGCGTGCGAGTGGAGGCCAGCCCCCTGATGGAAGCAAGCACACAGTAAACGAGGCAAGCATGAACGGGCGTAGGGCAATGACAGGCGGTCTTGGAGTGGTACTCGCGGCGGTCCTTTCGATGTCCGCGTCGCAAGTGGCCATGGCGCAGTCGCTCACCGGTCCGCCGGCGGATCCGCAGTTGAAGTTCTCGACGCCGATGCCGCCGGGCGTCGCCGCGCCCGACAAGATAGAAACCCGCTTCGGCACGCTGAGCTTCTCCGACGGCGTCCCGGATGAGGCCAGCACCAAGAAGATCTACGACAACCTGGACTTCCAGCGCGCGGTGCAGGCGTACTTGTTGGCGCTGCCGGTGGTGAACCAGGCGGCCAACCGCAACGGCATCCTCGCGATGGGGCCCGCGAACACGACCGTGCCGATCTGGGAAAACCTGGTGGACTCACGCACCGTCGAGCTCACCGCCAATGACAACACCCCCTACACCTGGTTCTGGGTAGACCTGCGAAAAGGGCCGCTGGTCATCGAGGCGCCGCCGAAGGTACTCGGGCTGGTGGACGACATCTGGTACCACTGGAACGGAGACATCGGCTTCACCGGGCCGGACAGAGGCAGGGGCGGCAAGTACCTGCTGCTGCCCCCCGGCTACAAGGGGAAAGTGCCCGAGGGCTACTTCGTCGTGCGACCGGGTTCGTTTAGCGTATGAGCCGGCTGGCGCAGTTTCCTCGTCGATGGCAATCCCAAGCCCTGCGTCGATGAGGTCAAGAAGGTCATGAAGATCTATCCGCTCTCTCAGGCAGCGGGCCCACCGGAACTGAGGTTCGTGAACATGTCCGGCAAGCCGTTCAACATGGTCGGTCCCGGCGACTTCCGGTTCTGGGAAATGCTCGAACAAGGTCGTGCAGGACGAACCCACCGACACGGTCGACGCAACGACGCTCGGCTTCTGGGCATCGGTGGGCATCCGGAAGGGCCAACCCTTCGCGCCGGACGAGCGCATGAAGAAGATCCTGACGGAGGCGGCGGCGTGGTGACGCGACCGGGCGCGCGCTGGGCTACCGGGTGCGCGAGAAGGCGGCCTACATCTACGACAATCGGAAGTGGAAGTATCCGTTCATCGGCGGCTACAAGTTCGAGTGGCAACCCGGCGTTCCGAACCTGAGCGCGGCGGCGATGTTCTTCTTCTTGGCCACCGGCGTCACGCCGGCGATGGACACCAAGATCGTCGGCGAAGGCTCCACCTACCCGTGGACCGCCGTGGACGCCGACAACCATCCGTTCGACGGCGGCAAGAACTACAAGCTTCGGTCCAACGTCACAACCTGAGGAGGTCAATCACCATGAGCCGTCGCCTACCCCTTTTAAGCCTAGTCGTCCTTGTCCCGGTGCTCGTCGCCTCAGCGGTCGGCGTGCGAGCCGTCGCCGCCGAAGCCAAGAAGCCGGTCGCCAAATGGACTTGCGCGGACTTCCTTGCCGTCGACGAGCAGTTCAGACCAAAGGTCGTGTATTGGGCGACCGCCTACGCGAAAGGCGGCAAGCCCGAGGCCAGCGTCATCGACATCGACGGCACCGAAAAGGTCACGCCGATGATCATCGAGGACTGCACCAAGGCTCCGCAGGCTTCGTTCTGGCAGCGCCTTAAGGCCGACTGGGCGAAGGTCAAGGCGGCAGCGAAGGCCGAGACAAAAAAGGTCGAAAAGAAGATGTAGGCGTCCGCCTAGCGGGCAGACCATAAGCGCAGACCCCGCCACCGCCACCCGGCGCGGGGGCCGCTGAAGCCGTTAGTCTCCGTGAGTGGCCGGCAAGAGGATGCCGGCCGCTGACCTTGTTGCCCGTCGCGCACTGGGACGGAGGGGACGCCATGCTCGGGTTCGATCTGGACATCTGGGACTACCTGACCTTCGTCACGCTGTTCCTGGCGGTGGTTGCGGGCGTGGCGTTTTGGGTCTCGCCCGCCGGGCTGCCCGGGCGGATCACGATTGCCCGCAAGCACCCGGAGGCGGAGGCGGTCAAGCTGCTCGGCTGGGCCGGGCTACTGCCGACCACCCATTCCTGGGTCCAGGCCTTCATCTGGGCCTTCGGCCCAGCGACATCATCGACAGCCGGCGCTTTCCGCGCCAGGAGGCGCGGGCGAGGACATCGCCCAGCCGGGCGATGTCCCGCCGAAGGCGGCCGCGGAGCAGACCCGAACTCAGGTTCCCGGGCCGACCAGCGTCAGGTCCACGCGCCGGTTCTTCGCCCGGCCCTCTGGCGTGTCGTTCGAAGCTACCGGGTGGGTGTCGCCGAAACCTTGCGCCGACAGCAGGTTCGGAGTGACTCCCTGGCGCTTTAGGAACTGAACGACCGTATCGGCTCGGTTGGACGACAACTGCAGGTTCGACTCCACGCCCATGCGCTTCAGCTCGGGCCCGATGGGCACGTTGTCGGTATAGCCGTTCACGACGACCCGCGTGTTTTGCAGCTTCACCAGCGTCGGGACCAGCTTCATCAACGTCTGCTCTCCTTTCTCTTCAAGCTGCCACCCCCCGAAGGTCCGCCTTCATGGTGACCTTGAGCTGCCCTTCGAGCTTGGTAATCTCTACCTGATCGGCGGCAATCTCGGCGGAGAGCTGCGCTTGGAGTTGCACATAGTCCTGCTCCAACTGGTCATACTGCTGTACCGGCACACAGGCCGCAAGCGACAGGACGAACAGCGCCGCGACGCGCGCGGTGAACGGAATCTTGATCACGGTTAGTCTCCTCGGATTTGTTACATACAAGTGCGGGCCACTCCGCCTCTGGCGTTCACCGCAAACGTCTCGGTGATCAGACCAAACGTCTGGCTGCTCCGGCCGATTCCCACCGCCAGAAGGAGAGGCTGGGAATACGTCCGAAAAGGCTCGACCCTACGATTAGGCACTTGGATTGCTGACAATCTGATAACTCACGTCGCTGCCGAAATAAAATGGCTGATAGAAAGCACGGCCGAACGTGAAGTAAGTGACTCCGTTGACCTTGGTCGCGACTGCACCGCTGGGCAAACTGTTGACATACGCCCCGACCGGAGGCTGGACCAACTGATAGCCGCCGGCCGTCTGCGTGTAAAACGCACCGCCGCAGTCCTGGTAATAAGTGCCATTGTTGTAGATCATGTTGAACGAGGGCGGTAGACTGGTCACCACGGCGCCCTGAGGCGGAGCCACGACGGTATACTGCGATCCCTGCGGGGCATAGTAGACTCCTCCCGAATAGTAGTAGGTGTTGCCGCCAACATACACGGTACTGTACGCTGCCGGCAGACTCGCAACCATGGCGCCCAGGGCAAATCCGCCCAGCGCGGCCCCGGCGTAGTAACCGCTCCAGTCGTCGCAGTAATTATTCCAGTGGTCGTCGTAATTGTTCTGTAGGGTATTGGCTTCGTTGACTCGAGTCTGCTGCAAGCTGTTGGCTTCGTTCTGGCGGTTCTGCTGGTATGTATTCGCCTCACCCTGTCGCCCTTGTTGGCGCTGGGTCATACTCTGTTGGCGAGTCTGAACATCCGCCTGACGGGTGCTGGCAAGATTACTACCGCTTCCGCCGCTCCATTGGCCCCCACCCCAACTATGGCTTCCGGAGTTCCAGTCGTGGGCTGCGCCGAAATCCCCGTCCGAGTGGCTTACGCTGCCCAAGGCACCGCCGCCGAAGGCACCGCCACCCAGTCCGCCACCGCCGAAGCGGCCGCCGAAACCGCCGCCCCCGCCAAATCCGTGGAAGCCTCCGAATCCGCCGCCTCCGAGGCCCCCGCCATGGAAACCGCCAAACCTTCCACCTCCGAACCCTCCGCCATGGAAACCCCCGAAGCCGCCCCCAAATCTCGCCAGGGTCCCGCTCGGGTCGATACCGAAGACCGCCACCAGAGCCGTCGCCAGCAGAAGGAGGCGCCGCGAATTCCGATGCTGTGTTACGCTCGTTGCCATCACCGATCTCTCATGTCCGTTACACTTTACCCATTTTTTGTGGCGACTTTGACGAATTGAATCTTGTCGGCCCCCGCGGGTACTTTAGCGGTGAACAGGGAATCGGGAAAGCGCGCTCGAAGGTCCCAATCGGTCAAGACGGCAGTGAACTGGGGAGAACCCGGCATGGTTTTGTAAGTGATGAGCAGCTTGCGCGGCAGCAGTTGTTTGCCGTCCTCAATCCAGATCTGCCAGTCGATGTACTTTTCGACGAACGCCAGATGCTGACAGCATACGCCGTCAACGACACTCGGACCAACACTAATGCCAAACTGCACCTTCCCCATGAGCGCCTTGTCAGGATCGCTGTATAGCAGATCGGACAATGGAGGAGCAAAGCCGAGATCCTTCATCACATAGTCCATGGCTTGATCCAGCTTAGCTGGAACCTTTTCTGAGGCATACATATTCTTGTCGGGGTCGTAAAGGGTGATGGTTTCGCCGTTGTACCAGAATTGTTTGGAGCCAAGGTCCCCGCTGTATTCAATATAGGCATCATTGGGTCGGCGCACCGCCACGTCTTCCGTGGCCGCAAACTGGATCTTCTGCCCCGACGGCAGCACGTCGTCAAAAGTTATCTGAGCCTGAAAGCTGAATTGCTCGACGCTGTTCAGATACTTGCTCATTCCTTGGGGTGGGCCAGGCGGACGAACAGGCTCCACCAGTTGTAGATGAGCGCCACGGCGCGGGCCGAGAGCTGGCAGCGGTGCAGGTCGTGGGTGGTGAAGGCGCCCCAACCCCACTGGTTCTTCAGCTCCTCGAAGGCATTCTCGGCGTCGGCCCGGTCCCGGTAGAGTTGGCCGAGGCTTCGAATCTCGTAGTCGGTATTGGTCACCAGCACGGCATACTCGTAGCCGAGTGATGTTCTTACCCGCCTTTCGGTCCGCCTCGATGAAACCCAGCAGTTGCTGGCCGTTATGGTCCTGCGCAATCAGCACTTCGCCCTGGAGCGGGCGGCGCAACACCACGACGCGCCGCGGCGCCTGCCAGCCACACAGACGCAGGCTGCCGTCCTTGCCTTCCCAGCCCTGACCGGCATCGGACCAGCCGCTGCCCCAGAAGATGCGCTCGATGTGACGTTTGACGTTCTTCGAGAGCTTGAGCTTGAACAGGTAGGGTGGTTGCCGCTCCTCCAGCGGAGCCATGAGGGTGTCGGAGCCGAAACCGCAATCGCCGCGCACCAGCTTCGGTCGTCTGGGGGGCGAGAGGGCGTCGAGTATCTTCAGCAGCCCCGGCAGGCTGTGGCTGCCCGAGTGCGCATCGCCCGCCTTGACCTCGGCGCCGACGACCAGCCGCAGCCCCGCCATGTCGATGTCGAGAATCCACGGCGCATCGAGCAACAGCGCCACACTTTCCTCCAGGTGCCGGTCCAGCCAGGCGACGCCTGCGGCTTCGGGGGTTCGCGGCGAGCGCCCGGCACAGGGCATCCTCGCTGATCACCTTGTTCATGCCGAGCAGCCCCGGATTGACGCCATCGCAGCGGATCGCCGTGACATGCGCATAGCGCCTGTGACCGGACAGAATCGACAGCATCCAGGTGCCAAGCACCTCGGCCTTGCTCGGCGCATTGGGACTCACGTAACGCAACGGGTAGCCCTCTTGCCAGCGCGACCACAGTCCAGTGAGCGTGAGAAATTCGATGAAGTACGCAAGCTGGCCCATCGGCGTGGCCGCGCTCTCGCTCTCCCAGCGCACTTGCACCCGGCCACCGACCGTCTGCACCCCGGCACACGATGCAATCCTTTCTTGCGCCCCCACCGGCTCCAGTCTCGACTCACCCATCGGGTGACCCCCTTCAATGCCTCGAAACCCACAGCCTGCCTGATTCCCAGGCAGCTTGCACGGGGTCAACTGAGCTTTCTAGGTTGAATCGGCCCACTCGGCTCTGGAACTGCCTCCTTTGGCGCGCCGGGTCCAGGAAATAGCGGTGTACACGGTCACGGTGGCCCGCCCCGTCTCAATCGAGTAATCTACAAGCCGCAACGGTTCCGGAGCGGGGCCGAGCGGCCCCGGACCCTCGGGTTCACCCGCGCGCCGTGTCAACCGCCCGGCTGGGCTGCGTCCACGGGGCAGTCAAGGTTAGCAAGAGATGAGGCCAGGACAGGGATAGCGAGCACCGCCAACACTCGCTGGCCCGCGCTGTAACTCATGATGACTCCAGAAAACGAAGCGCCTTCTTCGCGCGGGCTCCTACCGCTGGCGCTCCTCGCTTGGCTGGTGGGATCGTTCTCGGGATTGGTGACCGCATTCTTCCGGCTCGCGCTCCAGCACGCTGACCGGGGTCGGGAAGGCCTCATCGCGTGGGCGCACGGCTGGCCTGTTGCAGGATTTGTCCTGGTAGTGGGGGCGGTGGCCGGAGCGACTGCGGGTGCATGCTGGCTCGTGCGGCGTTTCTCCCCTTACGCTGGCGGGAGCGGCATTCCTCACGTGGAGGCAGTTCTGGACGGGGAGCTGCCGCCCGCGCCATTCAGTCTGCTGCCGGTCAAGTTCCTCGGCGGGTGGCTCGCGATCGGCGGCGGGCTGGCGCTGGGCCGGGAAGGACCCAGCGTGCAGATGGGAGCGAACATGGGCGCGGTTCTGGGACAGGTGTTTCGTTTGAACGGGCGGGATTGCATGGCGCTGCTGGCCGCCGGTGCCGGCGCGGGTCTCGCCACGGCGTTCAACGCGCCCATAGCGGGGGCAGTGTTCGTGCTGGAAGAGCTGGTGCGGCGCTTTGACACACGCATCGCCATCGCCGCGCTCGGCGCTTCCGCCGGCGCCATCGCCGTGGCACGGTTGGTGTTAAGCCAGGCGCCGGACTTCGCTGTGGAGGCGATGCCTTATACGGGCAGCGGGAGCGGATTCCTGTTCTTCGCCCTCGGTCTGCTGGCCGGCCTGGCCGGTGTGGCCTACAATCGCACTCTGCTCGCGGCGCTCTCCATTTCCGATCGCTTCGGGCGCTGGCCGGCAGAGCTGCGAGCGGCGGTGATCGGGGCCGCGGTCGGAGCACTCGCTTGGTTCGCCCCGGGGCTGGTCGGTGGCGGCGACGCCATTACTCAAAGAGCCCTTGGCGGAAGCGAGGTCATCGGCGCCCTGCCGTTCGTATTCGCGCTCCGCTTTGGGCTCGGCGCGGTGTCCTACGCGGCAGGCACACCGGGCGGGCTGTTTGCGCCGATGCTGGTGCTGGGGGCCGAGCTGGGGCTGCTCTTTGCGGCGCTCTGCCACCTCGGGTTGCCGGACCTGGGCGCGCCAGCGGCGGCGTTTGCGGTCGTGGGCATGGCGGCGTTCTTCACCGCCGTGGTCCGGGCCCCAATCACCGGCATCGTTCTCGCCGTCGAGCTGACGGGCGGTTTCACCCAGCTCCTGGCGATGCTCTGGGCTTGCTTTGCCGCGATGGCAATTCCTACTCTGCTTGCCAACAGGCCGATCTATGATTCGCTCAAGGAGCGGACGCTCCGGTCCCGAAGGTAATAGATGAGGTGCGGTGGTGCCCCTGGTGCGGGAAATCGACGAGATGCGCTACCAGTGGGACGAGCCCTTTGTGGTGGATGACCGCCGCGTCAGGAAGCGCTTCGGGCTGAGCCCGACGGATGCGTACGAAGCCGCGCGAGCAACGGTGGACTGGGCAAGGGAGACCTACGAGCTGACCAAGGCGGGTGTCCGTGGCCCCGGGGAAAACGCAAGCGCCTTGACCGGTACGCGCCTAGGGCCTATCTTCGCTACCGGCTCTGTTCACCCGCGATGCGCGGCGCGCTACCGCGAGTATTTCCCCAGGCTGAAACTCATGGCGCCGCATTGATATGCCCTTCCAACGCTATCTCAACGCCATTGGCGACGCCCTCAGGCGCGGAGACGCCACCGAACACACGCACCGCCCGGCGCTGAAGGCACTGGTGGAGTCGCTCGAATCAGGCATCGTCGCGACCAACGAACCGAAGCGCATCGCGTGCGGTGCCCCCGACTTCATCATCTCGAAGGGCGAGGTGCCGGTCGGCTACATTGAGGCGAAAGATGTCGGCCTCGCCCTGACAACCATCGAGGAGGACGAACAGCTCAAGCGTTACCGGGCGAGCCTGCGTAACCTGATCCTCACCGACTACCTCGAATTCCGTTGGTACCGCGATGGCAAGCTCCTGCAATCCGCACGCGTGGGCAAGTGGCAAAAGAACGGGGTGCTCAAGAAGGATGCCGCAGGCATCGCCGTCGCGGGCAAGCTGTTCGCGGGCTTCTTGCAGGCCGAGGTCGAGGCGATTGGCTCGCCGCGTGATCTGGCCGAAAAGATGGCTCGGCTGGCCCGCATGATCCATGACCTGATCGCGACGGCGTTTACGGCGGAAGGGCTCGGTGGCGAACTTCACGCGCAATACGAAGGCTTCAAGCAAGTGTTGATCGCCGAACTCACACCCCCGCAATTCGCCGACATGTATGCGCAGACCATCTGCTATGGCCTGTTCGCCGCGCGCTGCAATCATGCGGGCGGGCCGTTCACGCGCCAGTCCGCCGGTTACGAACTGCCACGCACCAACCCCTTTCTGCGCGACGTGTTCTCGCGCATTGCCGGCGTCGGGTTGGACGATCGCATTGCCTGGGCCGTGGACGATCTCGCGCTGCTCCTCTCGCGCGCTGACATGGGTTCCATCCTGGCGGACTTCGGCAAGCGCACGCGGCAGGAAGACGCGGTGGTGCATTTCTATGAAACCTTCCTCGCCGCGTATGACCCCGAGCTGCGCGAAACGCGCGGCGTCTACTACACGCCCGAGCCGGTGGTGAGTTACATCGTCCGTTCCGTGGACGCGATCCTCAAGCGCGATTTCGAATTGAACGACGGGCTGGCCGACGCGAGCAAGGTGAAAATCCAGGTCGGCACCGGCAAGCAGGACAAACGCTACGCGAGTGGTGAGCGACAGGAGGAGCGTGAGGTGCACCGCGTGCAGATTCTCGACCCCGCCGCGGGCACCGGCACCTTCCTGTACGCCGTGATCGAGCAGATACGCGAGCGCTTCATGGGCAATGCCGGCATGTGGCCCGGCTATGTGGCCGCGCATTTGTTGCCGCGGCTTTACGGCTTCGAGCTGCTGATCGCGCCTTACGCGGTCGCCCACATGAAGCTCGGCCTACAGCTCAGGGAATCGGGCTACGACTTCGCGAGTGACGAGCGCCTGCGCGTCTATCTCACCAACACGCTGGAAGAGGCGCACGAGCTCGCCGGGCTGCCGCTGTTCGCCGCCGCTATCGCACATGAGGCGGCGAGCGCAAGCGAGGTGAAGAAGGATGCGCCGATCATGGTGGTGCTCGGCAACCCGCCGTATTCCGGGCACTCCGCCAATACGGGGGAGTGGATCAACGGCTTGCTGCACGGCTTCGATGCCTTGACCGGCGCGGCCATCGGTAGCTATTTCCTCTGCGACGGCAAGGCGCTTGGCGAGCGCAACCCCAAATGGCTGAACGACGATTACGTGAAGTTTCTGCGCTTCGCGCAGTGGCGTATCGAGAAGACCGGCTACGGCATTCTGGCTTTCATTACCAACCACGGGTATCTCGATAATCCGACGTTTCGCGGCATGCGCCAAAGCCTCATCGAGAGCTTCGACGACATCTATCTGCTCGACCTCCACGGAAACAGCAAGAAGAAAGAGAAGGCGCCCGACGGCGGGCCGGACAAGAACGTTTTCGACATCCAGCAAGGGGTGGCGATTGGGATCTTCGTGCGGCGCGGCGGTGCGCGCAGCCGCAACGTCCATCATGCCGATCTATGGGGTAGCCGCGAGAGCAAGTATTCGTGGTTGTGGGAACATGACGTCGCAGACACACCGTGGGCCGCACTTGCGCCGGACAGCCCCGCATACATGCTGGTGCCTCAGGAGACCGCCCTGCTTGTCGAGTACATGCGAGGCTGGAAAATCACTGAGGCGATGCCGGTCAATGTGCTCGGATTTCAGACGCACCGCGACAAGTTCGCGATCGACTTCGAACGCGACCGGCTCGAAGCCCGGCTCAACGAAATGCGCGACACCGTATTGCCGGATTCCGAATACGCGGGGCGCTACGGCCTACAAGATAACCCGGGTTGGCAGCTTCGACCGGCGCGAGAGGCGCTGCGTAAGGATGAGCAGTGGCGCGACAAGCTGATCTCTTGCGCCTATCGCCCATTCGACCACCGCTGGTGCTACTTCAGCGAAGTCGCCATGGACCGCCCACGGCGCGAATTGAAGGACCACGTGGCAGGTCGCGACACGCTATCCTGGATCCATGACTTGAATCTCCGAGCGCCCGGGGCGCGAGAGAATGGGAGCTATTCTCAGTTGAGTTGGTTAGTTTTTAGCCAACCGGTGACGCCGGCTATGTACAGCGGGCGTAGACCCTCGTCGGCGCAGGAGTGACGGCGGGGCTTTGAGGCTTGGACGCTGAATTTCGGGCGTAGGTTTACACCGGGGTCTGGTGAGGCCCGGGTCGAGTTTCTATGGAGGTCGTCCTAGCTACCCGAAGGCGAGCTGGTAATACAGCTGCTCGAAGGCGCGAAAGCCGGGACAGAGCCGGCTGAAGCGCAGCTTCAGTCTGCGGGCGGTGGCGACCAACCGGGCGGCGAGGTACATCAGTTCCTGGAGGACGGTCTTGATCCGCCGGCGCTTGGCCGGATGGCGCAGGGGAGCCGACTCGCCGGTCAGCCCGATGAGCCCAATGAGGCGCAGGATGTTGTAGGCGAACACGGCAAAGGCGAGCACCAGGTCATTGGTGTCGAATTTCCCGGAGGGCAGCCGTTCGATATCGAGGTCGGTCTTGAACTCGCTGTGGCGCTCGGCGCGCTCCAGCCAATGGGCAGGGTCCTCGCCCCGAGGGTTCCACTGGATAATGAAGTCCACCTCCTCTTCGAGGTAGCGCAGCCGGTTCTCCAAGGCGTCGTGGGCGCTGTCCTGGCGCACCAGCAGCGGCAGTTTGGTCAGGCGCCTGGCCCGCGGCAGGATGCGCTCCCAGACCTAGCCGAATTCCTTCTGACTGTGCTGCTTGCCTTCTCGCAGCTCACAGCCGACGCACCACCCTTCGGTTCCCACGTAGGTCGCGATCGGCGCATAACCGTCATAGCCGTGGTAGGTGCGCGAGACTCCTTCTTGCTTGGTCCCGGAGTTGTCCATGGGAAAGACATCGATGTCCACCGGCACATGACCGGTCTTGAGCGCACTGACCGGTGCCTTGGCGTTGACCATGAACTCGATATCGGCCTCGTCAATGACCTCCCGCAGGACCGCTGCGTGCTCGTCGAGACGCTGCCTCAGCGTTTCTGGCGAGGGTACCCGCTCCAGCCCCAACGCCTGGCGGAAGAAATCGTCCTCTCGGACGTTGGAGACCGCTTCGAAGTCACTCTTGCCCAAACACATCAACCCCAGATAGCTCTTGGCTACGTCTTCATGGGAGATGCCGTGGCGTAGCGGGATCGCCTGCTTCAGCGCCTTGCCCAGGCCGCTGAAGCGGTTGACGCAAAGACCGACCAAGGCCAGACCAGAATGGGAGGTGTAAAATTCCTCATCGGACTGCTCCAAGGTGAACCGCTTCATCGTTCACCTGCCGGGTGAGCTGGAGTGCGGCCCGATTTTAGCTGAACTGCAATGATAAATCAGCAGGTTGCGGCCATCCGCTGAGACGCGAAGTCACGGAATCAGGGCTATGCTTTGGGGTTGGGCGGCAAGGATTGGCGGTGCAAGACGACATATGGTCCCTTCTGACCTGTTCAGATTCGCCAATTGATGCCAATGTGTTCAGGCGCGGCGGAGTGAATGTCTTTCCACTTTTCCTGTACCCGTCTGCTATAACGGACTTGTTCGAGGAAAGCCAATTAGCCACCGCGATGACGCGCCGCCGTCCGAACTTTAGCAGAAGGTTTTGTCGCGGCGTTCTCGACGCGCCTCGGACTGACCTTCGTCCCCGACGGCCAGGGCGATCTTGCGAAAACCTTCGGCCCCGAAGACGTGTTCCACTACGCCTACGCGGTGTTCTACTCGCCGATGTACCGCACGCGCTATGCCCAGTTCCTCAAGAGCGATTTTCCGCGTCTGCCACTTACCACCAACCTTAATCTATTCCGTCGTCTGTGCGCACTAGGGCGGCGGCTTGTCGCGCTGCATCTGATGTACGAAGATGCGAAGGAGCGCTCGCGCTACCCGGTGCCCGGCAGCAACGAGGTGCGGAAGGTGAGCTTTGCCACCGATGCCGACCGCCTTGGAGATCAGAACCCACCCGGTTCCCCCGACATGGGCCGGGTGTATATCAACGCCGAGCAATACTTCGAGGGCGTGCCCGCGCGCGTATGGACCTATCACATCGGCGGCTATCAGATGTGCCACAAGTGGCTGAAGGATCGCAAAAGCCGGCTGCTTTCGTATGACGACATCAAGACCTACCACCGGATCGTCGCCGCGCTCGCCGAGACAATCGAGCTGCAGGAAAAAATCGACGACGCAATTCCCGGCTGGCCCCTGGGATAAACACCGCTGGCGCCATCGGCGCTCCGCGGAGCCTTCTTGTGACCGTGGACGGCTTGGCGTCTCGGCGCAGGCGGCGCTGGCGGGGGAAGAACTTTCGCGGTCGGTTATCGACCACGAAAACCGCGCGCTTCCCATGGAAGCCAGGGTCTGACAGAATTTTCACATTAGCGACGACCCATGCAGGCCCCTGAGATCCCGGAGGGTAAAATCAAATGACGCGCCCAATCTCCAGTCACCCCGTGACGCGCTGGCTTATCGGTCTCGCGCTGCTCACATTAGCGGTTCCGGCGCGGGTGTCGGCGGCCGACGACCCCTGGCCGCGGGAGATCAAGAGCCCCAAGGGCACGCGGGTGGTCATCTACCAACCGCAGATCGAGTCGTTCAAGGGCGACACGGTCAAGGCCCGGGCCGCGGTCTCGGTGCGGACGAAGGACATGAAAGCCCCCGTCTTTGGGGTCGTATGGTTCAACAGCGCCGTGTCGACCGACCGGGACACGCGGGTCGTCACTTTCGAGCAGGTCAAGGTCGACAAGGTCAAGTTTCCGAACGCCAAGCCGGAGGACGAGAAGAAGCTCGCCGGATTCTTGGAGGCAGAGATCGCCAAGTGGGACCAGCGGACCATGTCGCTGGACCGGCTGCTGGCCTTGCTCGCCGCGGTGGAGAAGCAAAAGGCCGGGGCCAAATACGGGAACGAGCCGCCCAAGATCCTGTTCAGGACCAAGCCCTCCGTGCTGGTCAACATCGCCGGCAAGCCCATCCTGCGGGATGTGGAGGGCTCGTCGGTCAAGCGGGTGGTGAATACCCCGTTCGTGCTGCTGATGGACCCCTCGGACAACAAGTACTACCTGACGGGGAGCGCGCTCTGGTTCGTCGCGCCGGACGTCCTGGGGCCTTGGCAGCTGCTCGACGCTCCGCCCGCCTCGGTGGCGAGTGTCGCCCAGCGCATCGCGGAGGCCGAGGTGCCCACGAAGGTCACTCCGGACATTCTCAGGGCCGAGACCGTGCCCGAGATCATCGTCGCCACCGAGCCGACCGAGCTGATCGTCGCCGATGGCGAGCCCGAGTTCGCGCCCATCCAGGGCACGGACCTGTTGTCCATGACCAATACCGCTCGGGACGTGTTCCAGGTGGTCGGCTCTCAGCAATACTACGTGCTGCTCTCGGGCCGGTGGTTCGCCGGTCCGTCCCTGGAAAACGGTCCGTGGTCTTACGTGGAGCCCGAGAAGCTGCCCGCGGCCTTCTACCGCATCCCCCCGGACTCCGACCAGGGCTATGTGCTCGCCTTCGTGCCGGACACCCCCCAGGCCGAGGAGGCGGTGGCGGACGCCCAGATCCCCGTGACTGGGGCTATCCCCCGCAACGCAACGACCCAGGTGAGCTACGACGGGGCGCCGAAGTTCGCGGCCATCGATGCCACCGACCTGCAGTACGCCACCAACACCCAGACCCCGGTCATCAAGGCGCAGGACAAGTACTACGCCGTCGATCAGGCGGTCTGGTACGAGTCCGACAAGCCGGACGGTACCTATCAGGTCGCGAGTTCGGTCCCGAAAGAAATCTACGACATGCCGCCCAGCAGCCCCGTGTACAGCGTGAAGTACGTGCAGGTGTACGACTCCACCCCGGATACCGTCTACGTCGGCTACACGCCGGGATACACCGGGACCTACGTCTCGGGCGGCACGGTGGTGTACGGATCGGGCTACGTTCACCCGCCCTATGTCTCGAGTGCGGTGTACTACCCCGCGCCGGTCACCTATGGCTATGCCCCGGTCTACGATCCCTGGTACGGCGCCTGGAATTTCCTGGCGGGTGCCACCTTCGGTTTCGTGGCGGGCGCGGCGGCTTCGAACTGGTGGGGCTGCGGCTGCTGCGGCTGGCGCGGCGACATGCACGTCGACATCAACCGTAACGTCAATATCAGCCGCGACTACATGCGAAACCTCAACGTCAACAGGTCGGATTTCAGGAACGTCTCCCGGAATCGCAACGACTTCCAGAGCCTGCGCTCCGACCGAAGCCAGTTTCGCAACAACGTGTACAAGGACCGGGGTAACTGGGGTCGGCAGATCGAGAACAATCGCCGGGCCCAGCTCGACCAGCGTTTCTCCGCCCTGGAGCGAGGCCAGCGGCCGAACGCCGGCCTCGAACGGCGCGTCGCGGCGCACGAAGGTACAAAGGGCGCAGGGGCGCGTCGGCCGGAAGCGGCTCAGCAAGCTCGGCAAGCTCGCGAAGGGGCGCGCACCAAGCCGGCGACCCGCGAGGCTGGCGCTGCTCAGCGCGCGCCGCAGGCCCAGACTCGAGCCGCGGAGCGTGCCGCTGCGAGCGGTAAGGCGGGCGAGGGTCGTGCAGCCACGCGGGAGGCTGGGCCGGCCGGACGAGCGCCTCAGCGCACCGCAGCGGCGGAGCAGCGCAAGGCGACCCCGCAAGCAACGACGAAACAGCCCCGCTCCGCGAGTGAGCGAGCCCAGTCTCGAGAAGTGGGAAAAAACAACGTGTTCGCCGGTCGGGACGGCAACGTGTACCGCAGCACCGGGAGCGGTTGGGAGCAGCGGCAATCCAGCGGCTGGTCCAAGCCGGAGTCCCGTTCCCAGTCGAACTTTTCGCAGAACCGCGCCAGTCTGGATCGCGACCTCGGGGCGCGTGCCCGCGGTACAGAGCGGACCCAGAGCTTCCAGTCGGCGCGACCCTCCGGCGGTAGTGCCAGCCGTGGGGGCGGCGGGGGTGGCCGCAGCTACGGCGGGGGCGGTGGCCACGGCGGCGGGGGCCGCGGAGGCGGGGGCCGCGGAGGCGGGGGCCGCGGAGGCGGGTCCAGGCGGTAGGACCCAGGGCGGTGCTCGACCCCGCCCTTGTCCTCGTGGGTTGCCCGGCGCGATGGGAGCAGCCGCGTCTGGAGCGCCGCGCGTACGGGAAATCACGGGAGGTGAGAACATGCGAAAGATGACGCTGAGTCTGCGCATGGCCCTGCTGGCCGCTGCTGCCGCCGCTGGTTTGCGTTCGAGCGCCACCGTCGCCGACGAGGTCGGCAAAGCGCCTGACGGATACGTGGGAGACGCGGGGGGCACTGCGGTAACCGATAGTTCGGGAGGCTGCGTGCGCACCGGCAGGTGGTCGGAGTCGACCACCCTGCCGTGAGCTGCCGCCAGTGGCCAAGGCCGAACCCGTTGCCCGACCCCTCGGGCGCTAAAGCGAATCACGCTGTCGGGGAAGACCCTGTTCGACTTCGACCAAGCCACGCTGAAGCCGGAGGGCTAGGAGGCTCTGGACGAGGCCATCTCCCGCGTCCGCCCGGCGATCGCAGCTAGCGACGTGGAGGATCGCCACATCAGCGTCATCGGTCACACCGACAGCACCGGGAGCCCGGCATACAACCAGCGCCTGTCCGAGCGGCGGGCCGAGACCGTCCGAGACTACATGGTGGAGCGGGGAGTAGACCCGCACGTCATCGACCTCCAGCACCACGTGGTCCCGGATCAGCTCTGCAACGTTTTTGGCTATCATGACTCCTGGGCTCCGAGTGTCACTTCCTTGACCCACAGAGTCCAATCGCTCAAGCGATCTACGCAGCGCGTACACACTACTACACTCTGCAACACTCGGAGCCGTCCCTCTGTCCTCCCATGCCTCGCCGGCCTGAGGCGAAGCCTCGTTAGCAGAATGATCCTAGATTCGGCAGTCGAATCAGTAATTTCCCGGCAAGTGGCTGATCGCAGTGGACGTCCTTATGACTCGGGCATCACCCAAAAGTAACTGCTCCGCAGCTGCTCGAAAGCCTCGGAATGCCGCACCAATACTGGCTTTCAGCGATTCATGGCCTCGGTCAACTGCCGAATTTAGGATGATTCCATCTTCTCCATGCATCAGAAGACGTTCATGGTGTACGAGCGCCATTTACACTGGGAAAAGACCGCAAACCGCAAGCACGCTTACCTGATGGGACGACCAGTCACCCGTTCTATTCTATCCGGCGGGCTATCTGCGGGGACGCCTGGGAAAAGGTCAGTACAGTTTCGAAGCTGCAGAAGATGCCAGTGGGTTCCCGGAAAAAATCGGCTGCTGGCGGCGATCCCAAGCCCCAGTCACACTTTTCAGCCGCCGGCCAGCAGATACCGCCCCTCTCCGATTTCTCCGGACACGCAGCAGGGACGATACCTGAATTCTCGCGGACGAGATCGGCTCCCCCAGCCGAAACCGTCCACGCCTACGGGGCAAGCGAGGAAAAACCCACCGCCTTCCCGAGTCCCTCCCGGTCTCTAAACGACCCCGTGCTAGAATGCCGTTTCCGGGAGGAGCGTCCGACGGATCTTCCCCCAAGGATCGCACTGCGAAGCGGCGTGAAAGCTGCTGGCTGAGCGGGCTTCAGGGTAGTTTCGCACATCGTGAAGTACCCATGGAAGTGGTCGGTATCGTCAGGTGAGTACATTGACATGCTGGTAAGTATGTGGAATAGTAGTGGCCATGTACATCAACGTCGTGCCCAATCGCCAATCGCCTCCCGCCGTGCTGTTGCGCGAGTCCTATCGCGAGCAGGGCAAGGTCAAGAAGCGCACTTTGGCGAATCTGAGCAAACTACCGAGGGAGGTGATCGAGCACATTCGCCAGGCCTTGGCAGGGCAGGCCATGGCGGTCAAGGAAACGATCTGTGGCGCCATCTATGGGCTGTTATTCGTGCTGAGGGAGCTGGCCCGCCAGGGCGCAATACAGGAGTCTTTGGGGGACTCCCGGATGGCGAAACTGGTGCTGTTTTTGGTGCTGGCGCGCATTGGGCATCAGGGCTCGCGACTGTCCGCTGTCCGCTGGGCGCTCGATCACGCGGTGCAAGCCGTGCTTGGGCTAAGCGCTTTCGATGAGAACGCACTCTATGAGGCGTTGGATTGGGCGGCCTCACAGCAGCAGGCCATCGAGGATCGACTGTATCAGGACGCGGTGCGCCGCACGGGCGAGACGCCGGCTCTGATGTTATACGATGTCAGCTCCTCTTACTTGGAAGGCGAGCAAAATGAGCTCGGGGCCTATGGCTATCACCGCGACGGCAAGAAAGGCAAGCCGCAAATCGTCATCGGCTTGCTCACCGCCAAAGATGGCGAACCGCTTAGTGTAGAGGTCTTCGAAGGCAATCGCACCGACCCCCAGACGCTCGGCTCTCAAGTCGAGAAGCTCACCGAGCGCTTCCACGTGAAAGAGGTGGTTCTAGTGGGCAATCGGGGCATGATCAAGGCCCAAGGCAAGGAGCGCCTGAATCAAGCGCATCTGAAGTACATTACGGCGCTCACCGACCCGCAGATCCGAAAACTCATTAAACAGGACGTCCTTCAGCCCGATCTCTTCGATGAGCATGTGGTGGAGGTCCATCACCAGGGAAAGCGCTTGGTACTTCGCTGTGATCCGGCCACCCAACGCAAGGAGCGTCATCGCCGCGAGGATAAGCTGCAGCGGTTGAGGGGGCTCATTGAAGAGCGCAATGGCTTCGTCGCGCAGTCGCCCCGAACCAAGCCCGAGGCGGGATTGAAAAACCTGCAGGGCTGGGCACGTCGCCATAAAATCGCCGGGTGGGTCCACTTGACACTGAACGGTAGAACCCTCGAACTGCAAATCGATGCGCAAGCCAAACAGGACGCTGAGTTGTTGGACGGCTGTTATTGTATTGAAAGTGATGTGCCGTCGGCTGACCTCACCAAAGACGAGATCCATGATCGCTACAAAGATCTGCAAACCGTGGAGCGCAACTTCAGACGACTCAAGACCGGCTTCTTGGAAGTCAGACCCATCTCTGTGCGCAAAGCCCCCAGAACGCGCGGGCATGTCTTTATCGCCATGCTCAGCCTCAAGGTCCTGCGCTTGATGGAACAACGACTGCACGCCGCCTTTGGCACTACCCACGACAATGACCAGGCCGAAACCGTCGACAGCGCCTTAACGGCGCTGTCGCGATTGTGTCTACAACACTACCCAATCGGTGAGCAGGAGATCGTCGGCCTGCCCCGCCCCGATCCCCGCCAGCAACAAATCCTCTCCGCCCTGCAAGTCACACTCACCGCTCCTTGATCTCCTTTTGATCTCCTTGTAGCCAGGCAAAACCTCCTGCTGTTTGGCTAAAGTCCTTTGTTCCCAGTCTGTTAGACCCATTCGCCGGCTCTACGCTGGGGGAAGATCCGTCTGATGACCAACGTCGAAGAGCGCGTGGACCGCCTGGAGGAGGCATTGCAGGCCTTCGTCCGCGATGTAGGCATCGAGTTCAACAAAGTCTACAACGCCCAAATCAGGGGCGAGATGGAGACTCAGGGCGCTCCGCGAGGAGATGAAGGCATTCAAGGACGGGATGGCAGACTTCAAGGACGAGATGGGAGACTTCAAGAAGGAGATGGCAGACTTCAAGGAGGAGGCACGGGCCCAGAACCGGGAGATGAATCGCCACTGGGCGGAGATCGCCCACAAGATGGGGACCCTGGCCGAGGACATCGTCGCCCCCAACCTCCCCAGACTGGCGAGGGAGTTGTTCGGTTGCGAGGCCGTTGATCTCTTCGCAGTGCGGATGCGGAAGAGGTGGGACGGCGAGACGAGGGAGTATGACGTGATCGTCGCCTGCGGTGACCATGTGCTGGTCAACGAGACCAAGAGCACCCTGAAGAGCGCGCACGTGGACCAGATGGTGGGGGTCCTGGAGGAGTTCCGGGAGGTCTTCCCCGAGTACCGGGACAAGAAGCTCATCGGCATTCTGGCCAGCCTCTACGTGGACGAGGGGGTGGTGCGCCGTGCCAGCTCCAAGGGCATCCTGGTGATGGGCATGGGCGAGGAGACCCTGGAGGTCCTGAACAAGGAAGCGGCGCGCCCATACTGAGGGCTGCTCGCGGGTGGGCTGCATCGGGGACTGTCCGCTGCGGGATGCGGGCTGCCGCGAGATCTACCGGAGTCACGAGGTATTCGTCCTGCCTTCCTTCGCCCCGACGAAGATGGGCTTTGCTGTCACCTTCTCCACATAATTGCGCTACCGCATCAATCTGATTTTAGGGCACCTCGAATAATTGGTTTTGGCGCCGGTCGGTCCCTCTGATCGAGTCACGGATGAGGGAATTGGGGCGAAGCGAGTGGTTTTTGAGGGGTTTTGGGAGGGCTCCCGCTCGCCTTCCGACCGCCGGCCGGAGGTTCCTGCGGTCCTCAGGCCGGTGCCGGCATCGGACCTTTACCGCCTGAGCTGACCAGGTAGCTCAGCCGGGGCATGTTGTAGACGAGATTCATGAGCCCTATCTTGGCCCTCGCACGCACCCCTCCGATGGTTCGCACGAGCTTGCCGCCTTGCTCGTTGTGCTGGGAGCCGAAAACATGCTCGACGCGCACCCGGATGCTTGAGCGGCGAAGCGCGTGACCCGGTGGTGCCGCTCAAGTCCGCCTGTGCGGCCCTGGGGCTTGCGCGGGCGACACTTTATCGGCACCGCCGACCGCAGGTGTCGCAGTCTGTTAGCGGTCCACGGCGTAGTCCACGGCGCCTGAGCGAGGCGCAGCGCCGGGAAGTGCTCGAGGTGCTCCACGAGGAGCGCTTCATCGACCAGCCCCCGGCTGAGGTCTACGCCAAGCTTCTGGACGAGGGGCGGTATCTGTGTTCTGTTCGCACCATGCATCGGCTGTTGGCCGAATCCGCAGAGTCGGGCGAGCGGCGCGCCATGCGCCCCAAAACTCACCATCCCGTGCCGCGCTTGGAGGCAAGCGCCCCCAACCAGGTCTGGACCTGGGACATCACCAAGCTCGCCACCCTGAGCCGAGGCGTGTTCCTGAATCTCTACGTGGTGCTCGACCTCTACAGCCGCTTCGTGGTGGCTTGGCTGGCGGCCCGCGAGAACAGTGCACTCGCCAAACAACTGCTGGCAGAAGCCATCCATCGCCATGGCATCGAGCCACGCAGCCTGCGGGTCCACCAGGACCGCGGTGCCCCCATGACCGCACGGGGCTTTCTCGACCTCCTGGCGGAGCTGAAGGTGGAGCCCTCTCACTCCCGCCCCAGGGTGAGTAACGACAATCCCTTCTCCGAGTCTCAGTTCAAGACCCTCAAGTACCAGCCGGACTTTCCCGGTCGCTTCCGAGGTCTCGAGCAGGGGCGGGCTTGGTGCACCGAGTTCTTCGACTGGTACAACCACCACCATCAGCATTCGGGGCTCGCCCTGTTCACGCCGGCTGATGTGTTTCACGGACGGGGCAAGGAGACTCTGGCGGTGCGCCAGGCGGCGCTCGATGCCGCCCACCAGGCACATCCCGAGCGCTTCGTGCGGGGGCGCCCAGTCGCAGCCCAGCCCCCCAAGCTGGTCGCCATCAACCCGATAGTCCCCGAGCAGGATCTGCCCACGACCAGTACCCTGCTCCTCGAGCAAGCCAACACGCTCGGCCAATGCGAGATGGCGGCAATGACAACTTAGTTTCCAACCACCCGTGTCTCAAAGTTGTTGACACGTTCCGCATCCTAGTGTGGCGTCTCACAAATAGCTATGCACAGATCTGCTCCACCCGGTTTCGGGCCGCGACGATCTTGCGCAGGATGTCCTCGCCCTTGGCGTTCCAAACATAGCGCTTGGGGTGGGCGTTACGCTCAGCGAGAAAGGCGATGATAGCCTCGGCGAGCGCCTTGACGGAGCCAAAGCTGCCTTCGGCGAGAAAATCGCCCAGATCGCGGAAGAACCGCTCGACCAGATTCATCCAGGACGAAGAGGTGGGGGTGAAGTGCAGGTGCATGCGCGGGTGCTTCGCGAGCCACGCCTTGACCGCCTGATGCTTGTGGGTGGGGCCTTTGCCCTAGCCCGACTTCGCGGATTCGCGCGGCGATTGGCCCGCTGGCCAGGGGTAAGTGATTGTTTGTGGGGACCGTGGTGGGCCAAAAAGGGTCGAAATGCGCTGTAGTGAAGACCTTGCTTGTTTTCAAGGGGAAAAATCTGCGGATAATGATGTTCCATCATGTTTCTAAGGGCCACGACGCGGAAGAAAGACGGCAAGGAGCACCGTTACTGGAGTATTGTCGAGAATAGGCGCCTGAGCGGTGGGCGCGTGCTGCAACGGCATGTGCTGTATTTGGGTGAGATCAACTCCTCGCAGGAGTTGGCGTGGCGCAAATCCATTGAGGTGTTCGAAGACGGGGCGCTGACACCGCGCACGATGTCGTTGTTTCCCGAGGAGCGATCTGAAGAGCTGTCGAGGGATGCTTCGGTGGTACGTTTGCGGCTGAAAGAATTGCGGCTGTGCCGACCGCGGCAGTGGGGTGCGTGTTGGCTGGCGCTGCAACTGTGGGAGGAATTGCAGTTAGATCGCTTCTGGTGGGAACGGTTAACGCCGAGTCGCAAGGGCACTCGGTGGGATCAGGTGTTATTCGTGCTCGTGGCCTATCGGTTGCTGGCACCGGGCAGCGAGTGGCGGTTGCACCGGGAGTGGTTTGGCCGTACGGCCTTGGCGGATTTGCTCGGAGTGGATGCGGCGCTCTCCGACAGCCACCGGCTGTATGTCTGTCACGACCGCTTGCTGGAGCACAAGGCGGCGGTCTTTGACCATCTGGTGCGGCGGTGGCGGGATCTGTTCAATGCCACCTTCGAGGTGCTGCTCTACGACCTCACGAGCACCTACTTTGAGTGTGAGCCCCCGCAGTCGGAGCAGGACAAACGACGATTCGGCCACTCGCGCGATAAGCGCAGGGACTGTGTGCAGGTGGTGATCGCCTGGGTGGTGACCCCGGAAGGCTTGCCCTTGGCCTATGAAGTGTTGGCGGGCAATACGGCCGACAAGACGACGTTGAAGGAGTTCCTCGCGCGCATTGAGCGTCAGTACGGAAGAGCGCAGCGGATTTGGGTGATGGACCGCGGCATTCCGACCGAAGCGGTGCTGGAAGAGATGCGCGCAAGTCGCCCGCCAGTGCACTGACCTGGTGGGCACGCCCAAGGGGCGGCTCAGCAAATTGGAGAGCGCGCTGCTGCTCAAGCCGTGGCGGGAAGCGCGCCCCGGCGTAGCCGTGAAACTGTTGGCGCAGGATGGGGAGCTGTATGTGTACGCGCAAAGTGAACAGCGCGTGGCGAAGGAGCGTGCGATACGACGGCGCAAGCTGAAGTGGCTGTGGGCGCGGTTGAAGAAACTCGCGACCATGCAACTCACCCGCGAGCAACTGCTGATGAAGCTCGGTGCGGCGCGCCAACACGGCCCGGCGGTATGGCGCTTGGTTCAACTGGAGGTCGACCCCAAGGACGCCACGTTTAGCTACCGCCTGCGCCGCGATAAGCTGCGTGAAGTGCGCCGGCGCGAAGGACGGTATCTGCTGCGCACCAATCTCACCGACACCGATCCCGCCAAGCTATGGGGGTTTTACCTGCAACTGGTGGCGGTGGAAGAAGCATTCAAGAATCTCAAGGGGGATTTGGCCATTCGGCCAATCTTTCATCAACACATCGAGCGTATCGAAGCCCATATCTTCATTGCCTTTCTTGCCTATTGTCTGCATGTCACGCTCGGGCGACGTTTGCATGCGCTCGCGCCTGGATTAACCACGCGCAGCGTGCTGGAGAAATTCGCCGCCGTGCAGATGGTCGACGTACAGGTGCCGACCACCGATGGGCGCGAATTGACGTTCACCCGCTACACCCAACCTGAGCCAGAACTGCAACTGCTCCTCGCGCAGTTGAAGCTCGAACTGCCCGCACCACCAGCTCCGAAAATCAGCACCGCCCACACTGCCTCAGCCGCCGCGATGTAGTGCAGACCTTGCCAGGCGCCCTCTCGCAATTTCAACCACTTACGCTATCCCTACCCCGCGAATCCGCGAAGTCGGGCTAGCGCTCTGCCTCGTCTCGTCGCTGGTAGTCGTGACCGAAGTCCTGCTGGCAGCGAAAGGGTATAAACCGACCGTCGTGGATTCGAAGGAACTCTGGATCGCGGAGCGGCAGCGCGCCAGTCGCCTGGGCGGGCAGGCGCTGATCCTGGTGGGCGCATCGCGCATTCAGCTCGGTATGGACCTCGATGTGTTGCGTGATGAGACCGGGCTGGAACCGATCCAGCTCGCCATCGACGGGAGTTCCTTCATGCCTATACTGGAGGGTCTTGCGCGCGATTCGTCCGTCACGGGGACCGTCGTCGTCGACTTCGCCGAGGGAGTCGTCGGCGGTCCGTCCGATTCGTCCCGCGCCATCGTGGTCAAGGCGGGGGTGTGTCGGCGTCGGCGCGTCCGCCCCAAACCCGCGCGTGGCGGAAGACTTCCGCCCGGTCTTCTCCCAGCCCAGAGGCCATACAATACCTCACCCCGAAGCCGCCCACGTCGAGCGGTAGCGTCTTCCATGTCCCGCCGCTGGCCCCGACATCCTGCACCGCAGCCGAAACGGTCGTTTGCGTCCTCGGTCAGGCTGCGGCTCTCGGGGCGCCGGCGGCGTTCACCCGTCGAAGCCCGAGATGGAGACTGCGTGTGAGAATTTACCGCAGAGAACCTGCATGACCGCCGGCACGAGGCTCGACGTGCGCCAATTGCTCGTATGGCTGCTGGGTCCGCTCGCAAGACGAAGAAAGCGCACAGTACATCCTCGCGTTCGGCGATCCACGCGACCGATTCCACGTGCTGAGGATGGACGGCGAACAGGGCAGCGTCGCTGGGCAGACGCGGAGGCGCTATACCGCCGCGCCTTGGCGGTCGACCCTGACCACCGGGACGCGACGCTCTGGCTCGCCATTCTGTACCAACGAGCGGGGAGGCTTTGCGCCGCCGCAACCGAATATCGGCGCACCCTGCGACTCGACCCGGGCAACCGGGTGGCGCAGGCGAACCTCGCGTCCGTTCTGGCGTCCCCGTCGGTAAATGCGAAGCAGGCTGCGTGTCAGAGGAACGCAGCACCCCATGACTGACCCGCCTTGCCTGCAGCTACGCCCATGTCGCGATGCCGACCGGATGCCGCTTTTGCGCGCGGTACAAAGAGTGGATCGGGCTGGGGTCTCGGCGCTGAGACACTAAGCCAGTTCAGCGCTTTGCATCGCGTTCACTCGAACCCGGCCACTGAGCCGATTCCCCCCCAGTGGATCTGGTTTGCGAACTCAACCGGACGGCCGTGCGGGCAGCCGACCTGGAATTGGCCGAGGGTGGGTCGACCGCCAGCGGCGACAACGGCGGGTCAGGCGCGTGGCACCCTCGACGCGCTACGCACCTGCCACAGGGGCTGCCGCTTGATGAGAAACAAGATGAGGGTCGGGTGGAGCAGGGTGCAGGCTGTATAGAGCCACAGAGGCAAGTACCCCAGAACACGCCGCAGCGGTTCTGGCACTTCAAGCTCGTAGTCCGCCGGGCGCCGGCATACTCGGTCGCTCCAAACCGCGATGCGGAAGAAAGGACCTGCGAGTCTCCTCAGGGCCGGCCACGACAGAAGCCTCCGCCGTAGGGACGGCGGTCACCCGCCGCCCCCGGCACAGACCCGGACGTGCAGTTTTTCCGCATCCGGTTCCTCGGTTGTACTCGCTTCCGCGCAGACGGCCACTCGCCGTCTGTTGGCTATTGCCCGCAGTGAGGTTCGCTTGCGTTCTCCGGCCCGACTCTGTCCGGCGCAAGTTTCCTATACGGGCTGCGTACTTCCGCCAGGTCCTTCCCCTTGTAACGGGCTTTCCCCGTCTCCGAGTACTATGCCTGGTAAGACTCCCCACCAGCATACGGCGGGCGTTCCCTTTGACAGTACTTCTCCGCCTGCCTGCTCCGAAGTTCCCTTCGTCCACTTAGGTTCCGGCTTAACCCTGTGTCCGGGTTTCCCCTTCCGTGCCTCAATAGCCGTATACCGTATGACCGAGCTTCCCTCCGGCCAGGAGCCGATGGGGCCTCCTGGGTTCTCCGACGCCTCTCTTCCTGCATGCCACGGCCTGAGGACTCCGGCGGACCTCCACGCCCTCGCCAAAACGGGCGCTTCGTGTAGCCTTCGGGCACGTTAAAACCCTCGGCATCCGCAACAAGCTTATCTCGAAGCTGTACCAGCACTTCAGGGAGCGCGGCCTCCCCTACGGCCTACAGGATACTCTGCCTACGCTTAGCCCGTCTTGTTCGCAGCCTCTCGGCTACTCCGCCACGGACCCAAGGCTTCGATACGGGTGGGTGGCTAACCCTTATGAAGATGCCTTACGACCTCTTCTCCCGACAGGGACTCTCACCTGCAAGAAGCGCCGAGCTTTGCCCAGCGCGATAACGTCCTCCCGATACTTGCCGAGGCGTCTCAACATCCAGTGGAAAACCGCGTGGGGCAGGTAGTGGAGCAGCGGCACCTTATTGTGTACCTCCCACGGCCACAGGCGGTTTGGCGTGGCGAGGCAGGCGACCCCCGTGAGTTTCAGCACTCACGCCACCTCTCTTACGTGGGCCCGCGCATCGCCAACGTGCTCGATGACGTGGTTGGATACGACCACGTCGAAGATCCCGTCCGGAAACGGAAGGGCCTCCGCGCAGCGGACGAAGCCGTATCCCCCGGTGCAACTTCGCAGGTCCCGCACGTCCACGCTAACGACCTTGAACTCTTCTGCAAGCAAGGCCGCGATCTCCCCAATTCCGGTCCCGATATCGAGCAGGAGGCCCGAGGGTGTCGATAGGGCGCCAGATTCAGCCAGCACCCGGAGGATCTTACGGCTCTTTCGGTAATTGTGTGGATCGTGGTGGTCGAGTAGCATCCGTTCTGAGCAATCGTCTATCACAACATCTTGTGGTTGGGCCTGTGGGGTTGTGGGCGAGAGGCCCGCGAGTGTGGGCAACCGGGAGGTTGTCCACACGGTCCTTGGGACGCGGGCCGCTCCGCAGGACTCGTCCACAAATCCACAGGCCATCAAGGGGGGAGCGCCATGGAGCCAACGCATCTATTCACGACGGCACTGGGCCTCACGGCGCCTTGGGAAGTCACCGGCGTACGCTTTGACCCCGAGGCTGGGCGCATCGACCTCGAGGTGGCCTTTGCCAAGGGGAGCCGCTTCGCCTGCCCGGCGTGCGGAGCGCCAGGCCAGCCGGTGCATGATACCCGCAAGCGCAGCTGGCAGCACCTGAGCTTCTTTAAGTCACGGGCAGACCTGCACGCGCATCTGCCGCGAGTGCGCTGTGAGAGCTGCGGCAAGACGACTCAGGTCGAGCCGCCGTGGGCGCGCGCACAGAGTGGCTTCACGGCGCTGATGGAGGCACTGGTGGTGACGCTGTGCCAGGCGATGCCGGTGGCGACCGTCGCCCGGCACCTGGGCGTGGGCGATGAGCGCCTGTGGGGGGTGCTCGAGCACTACGTGGAGGCGGCCCGCGCCCAGGAGGACCACTCCCCGGTGCGCGCCGTGGGCCTGGACGAGACCGCCGCCCGGCGTGGGCAGCACTACATCAGCCTGTTCCATGACCTCACGGGAAAACGCCTGCTGTTCGCCTGCGAGGGCCGCGACCAGAGCACCGTGGCGGCCTTTGCCGCCGACCTCCAGGCGCACGGGGGCGACCCGCAGGCCATCGAGCAGGTGTGCATCGACCTGTCCGCCGCTTATCTCGCCGGGGTGACCAAGCATCTGCCTAAAGCCACGGTGAGCTTCGATGCCTTCCATGTCATCCAGCTCGCCAACCAGGCCGTCGATACAGTGCGCCGCGAGGAGGTCAAGACCGAGCCCGCCCTCAGGGGCACCCGCTGGACCTGGCTCAAAGACGCCCACGACTGGACCTGGGAGCAGCTCACCGACTTTCACTGGCTCTCCCGCGCCCGCCTCAAGACCGCCCGCGCCTGGCGCCTCAAGGAGGCGCTGCGCGATATCTACGCCACGGCCAGCACCCTCGAGCAGGCCGAGACCGCGCTCACGCGCTGGTATAGCTGGGCACGGCGTAGCCGCCTGCAACCCATGAAGCACCTCGCTGCCACTCTGAAAGACCACTGGGACGGTGTGCTCGCCGCGTTCGACTCCGGCCTCACCAACGGCCGCGCCGAGGGCATCAACTCCCTCATCCAGGCCGCCAAAGCCCGCGCCCGGGGCTACCGCACCACGCACTCGCTCATCACCATCGCCTACCTCATCGCGGGCAACCTGGCCCACTTGCCGGCCTCGCCGTTCAACACACGATCTTGTGTCAGACCTCAGGCAGAGGCTGCCGCAGCGTAAGCATATCTACCCACACGATTCCGGTAAGAACCGATCTTACGCGCCTTCCGCGGCCGACTCGAAGTCGCCGAGAACCCAGGGCGGTGGGCAAACGAACCGAACTGGGACGGCCCAATCCCTGCCACGATGGCGGACAAAGGCACCTCGCGAGGCGTTAAGGAAACTCTGGTGAGCGCGGCGTCTCGTTCTCCGGTATAGCCCGCCCGTGCATCAGCGGACGCCGGCACGATGTTGGTCCGTCCGCTCCGGGGGCGTTCCGGCGCCTGGCACGCCCGCACTTCAAGCCCGCTTCGCGCATCGCGTTCCTGGTTCGCAAAAAAGACTCCTCTTCACCATCGCTTACTCTCCCGCAAAACGGAGCGCGATCGCAGGTGCTGACGCCGCCAGCGCGTATTCGGGCGATCTTCTAGTCCTGAAAGCGGAACTTGACGATAGCGTAAAGTGCGGCGATCCCGTCGCGCCAGGTAATTTTCTTTCCCTCAGCGTAGCTTCGGCCGCTGTAGCTTATAGGAACCTCATAAATTCTAAGCGGGCGCTTGGCGACTTTCGCGGTAAACTCCGGTTCAAAGCCAAATCGATTTGAGCGCAGGGTGATGCTGCGGACCACTTCCGCGCGAAAGGCCTTGTATCCCGTCTCCATGTCGGAGAGATTGATGTTGTTCAGCGCGTTCGAGAGCAGCGTGAGCAGTCTGTTGCCGACATAGTGCCAGAAGAACAGGACCCTGTGGGGTCCACCCAGGAACCTGGAACCGTACACTACATCGGCGCGGCCGTCCACGATCGGCTGCATGAGCGTAGGGTATTCGGCAGGGTCGTACTCGAGGTCCGCGTCCTGGATGACAACGATATCGCCCGTGACCGCGCTGAAGCCGGTCCGCAACGCAGCCCCCTTGCCCCGGTTTTCGGGATGGAAGAGGACCACGAGGCCCTCATCGTTCTGTGCAGCCTTCTGCAGCCGCTCCCGGGTCCCGTCCGTCGATCCGTCGTCCACCACGATGACCTCTTTGTCGACGGGCACGGCGCGCACTCGCGCCAGTATGTCCTCGATAGTCGCTTGCCTCGTTATAGACGGGCATTACCACGGAGAGCTTCATCCGGACGTGTCCAGTTGGTCAATTCCCACGCTGCTGACGGCCATCGGCATATGTGCCGTCCGGCAGTATTACCCGATTGAAGGAACTGAATTTCTTCTCAGAACGATGAGTACACTCTGCCCGAAGGGCTACGGCCACTTATCCAGGCCCTGGACTAACGGCATCAATCTCTCCATGACCCGCACGTCCCGGTCAGTGATCGCCCGTTTGCCTGATACCTTCATTCTGAAGAACCACCCCAGTGCCCCGATGGGATTGAGAAAACGGTATTCCACGATTGAAGTCTGGCCGCCCTTTAAAGCCTTAGCAAGCCTGATCCTGTCCTTCCTCGTGTATCTTCGGTAGTGACCGATTCTCCGATCGAAACCGGAATATAGCCACATACCCGCAGGCACCCAGGCGACGAAGCAACCGTTCGGCTTCAGAATTGCCGCTCCGTGCTCGATGACCGCAATGTCCTCGTCGATATGCTCGAGAACATTTGCCGAATAAACACAATCTATGCTATCCGGTTTATCCACCGCGCGAATATCCCCGATCGGTTCACACACTGTCGCGGTGTCCTTGAAGCGCCGCCTGAGGTGTTGGCGGTTATCTTCTGAAAGCTCACACGGGACCACCGCAAAGTCCCTGGCCACGAGCTCCGTTAGGGTACCCGTGCCGGCGCCCAGCTCGACGTTCATCGCACCCAGGTACGGTCTGATGTGGGAATACACCCAAAGATTGTACTTCCGTGCATCGTCCAAGATCTCCAATACGGTGTTGCCGATGCCTCCAACGCGGTATGCGCCGGCGCCGTCATGGAATCTTTCCGGCGGTGGAACGCCGTGGCCCCACATCAAGGCAGCCGACCGATGATGCCCCGCCACACTCGCCGTGGGCCGTTCATCACTGCCATCGGAACCCTGGGAGGGGGCGGCCAAGTCGACTTCATGGATTACCTGTCCTCCGGGCAACTCGGGTTGGCAAGGGACCCGCGGGCGACCGCTCCAGGCAGACCCCGGCGTCGGTCAATCGGCACCTTGCCCGCGCAGGAAACCACGGCCCTCTTGCCGCTGTCAAGCCGGCCGACTTTCTCACGCTATAATCGACTCATCCTGGACCCCCTCGGGTGACCGCCGATGCCGACGACTGCCCCTCGCCCTGAGCGCCTGACCCACGAGCAGTATCTCGCGCTCGAGTCGTCCGAAGACCAGCGGTACGAGTACCTCGGCGGGGAGGTGTTTACCTTGGCCGCCGGCTCGGAGCGGCACGCGCTCATCGCTGCGAACACGGTGGGCGCGCTCATCGACGCCACACGCGATCGGCCCTGTCGCGTCTATGGGTCGGACGTGAAAGTGCATATCTCCGCGCTGGACAAGTTCTGCTACCCGGATGTGATGCTGGCCTGCGAGGACAGCCGCCGCTCGGAGCAATACGTCGAGAATCCGCGGCTGGTCGTCGAGGTGCTCTCGCCCCAAACCGAGGCGTATGACCGGGGACTCAAGTTCGAGCACTACCGCGCGATCCCGGCTCTGCGGTACTACCTGCTCCTCGACCAGAACCGCGTTCACGCGGAACTCTTCCTTCGGAGTGCGGAAAGCGCGTGGGTCCTCAACGAGGCGCGCGGCATGGACGGAGTACTTGACCTTCAGGTCGACGGCATCCAGCTTGCCCTCGCGGAGCTATACCGCCAGGTGGTTTTCCCGCGGGGGCCGGATTCCCCGGGACCCGTCGCGGCAGGCGAGACTGGGTCGAGCGCTTGAGCGCGAAGGCGAGGTGGCCGGCGATCGGCGCTGGGCTCAAGGTGACACGCCCAGACCGAGTGAGGTCAATCGTGGGCCCTCTTCAGGGCCAGCGTCAGTCCGTCTGCGATCGGCACCAGACTCAGGGTGATCCGCTCGTCGTGCAGCAACCGCTCATTGAATGAACGCAGTGCCGTGGTATCCCGATCGGCGACGGCCGGGTCCGCGACCCGGCCGGACCACAGCACGTTGTCGACCGCGATCAGACCTCCGGGCCGCAAGAGCTGCAGCGCACGCTCGTAGTAATCCGCGTAGCCCTCTTTGTCAGCATCTATGAAGATGAAATCGAACGTCCCAGCCTGACCGGAGGCCAGCAGATCGTCCAGCGTCTCCTTCGCGGGCGCAAGCCGCAGGTCGATCTTGTCCGAAACACCGGCTTCCTCCCAGTAACGGCGGGCCACCGAGGTCCATTGCTCGCTCACGTCACAGGCCACGATGCGGCCGTCGTCCGGGAGCGCGAGGGCACACCACAGGGAGCTGTAGCCAGTGTATACCCCGACTTCGAGCAGGCGCTTGGCACCCATGAGCTGCACCAGCAGCGCCATGAACTGCCCTTGCTCCGGGGCGATCTGCATGCGCGCCATGGAGTCTTGCGCAGTCTGTTCACGCAGCCGGCGCAGCACCTCCGGCTCCCGCAAGGACACCGACAACAGGTAGTCGTAGAGGGTGTCGCTGAGACCTATGCTTCGGTTCGACACGTTCCGCTCCGTCTCCGTGCAGCGTGAAGAGTCCAATGAAGTCGGGGACTACCGTGCGATATCCCGCAGCAGCTTCAGGAACGCGTCCTCGCTCAGGATCTCCACGCCGAGGTCGCGCGCCTGCTCGAACTTGGATCCAGGATCGCTGCCCGCGACGACATAGTCGGTGTTCTTGGAGACGCTGCCCGTGACTTTCGCGCCCAGCCTCTGAAGCCGCTCTTTCGCCTCCTCCCGGGTCATCGATTCGAGCGCGCCCGTGAGCACCAACGTCTTGCCCTCAAGAGGCCGCGGTCCCTCGGTTGGCTGCTCCTCGGTCCAGTGCACGCCTGTCTTGCGAAGAGCCTGGATCACTTCCGCGTTGTGGCGCTGGCGAAAGAAGGTCCGAATATTTCCTGCCGCCACCGGCCCGATGTCCGGGGCCGCCATGAGTAAATCCTCGTCAGCCTCTATGATCTCATCGAGGGCTCCGAAATGTTTGGCCAGGCTCTGCGCCGTGGCTTCCCCGACCTCCGGGATACCGAGGGCGAAGAGGAACCGTGGGAGAGTGGTCGCCTTACTCTTCTCGATGGCAGTCACCAGATTCTTCGCGGACTTGTCGGCCATGCGCTCCAAGGATGCGAGCTGCTCATGCTCCAATCCATAGATGTCGGCGACGGTCTCCACCAGCCTGCGGTCGACCAACTGCTCCACCAGTTTCTCGCCCAGCCCCTCGATATCCATCGCACGCCGCGACGCGAAGTGGCGGATGGCCTCCTTGCGCTGCGCGGGGCAGAACAGTCCACCGCTGCACCGAGCGACCGCCTTTCCTTCTTCCCGGATCACCTTCGAATGGCACACCGGGCACAGCTCCGGCATACGGAAGCTGGGCGCGCCCGCCGGCCGCAGCTCGCCGACTACGCGCAGCACTTCGGGAATGACATCCCCGGCACGCCGCACCACCACCGTATCCCCTACCCTCACGTCCTTGCGGCGCAGCTCGTCCTCGTTGTGGAGCGTGGCGCTGCTGACAGTGACTCCGCCGACGAACACGGGGTCCAGTCGCGCCACTGGCGTCAGGGGGCCGGTGCGCCCGACCTGCACGTGGATATCCAGTACCCGCGTAGTGGCCTCTTCGGGTGAGAACTTGTAGGCAATGGCCCAACGCGGGGCATGGGTGGTGAAGCCGAGAGCCTGTTGGTGCTCCAGCCGATCGACCTTGAAGACCACTCCGTCGATCTCGAAAGGCAGCTTCTGCCGTTGCTGGGCGATCTCCTCGTGGTACGCAGTGCAGCCGTCGACGCCCCGGACCACCTTCAGGTAGGGGGAGACCTTGAGGCCCCAGTCGCGCAGCTTCGCCATGAGGTCGCTGTGCCGGCTCGGCAGCTTTCCTGGATCGATGTCGATATTGCCCACCCCATAGCAAAACATGTCCAGAGGGCGCGCCGCCGTGACGGTCGGGTCGAGCTGCCGGAGGCTGCCCGCTGCGGCGTTGCGCGGATTGACGAAGGTCTTCTCGCCCTTGAGCCTTTGCTGGTCGTTGAGCCGTTCAAAGCCCTTGCGGGTCAGGAATACCTCGCCGCGCACCTCGAGCAGGGCGGGGAAATCCTTCCCGAGAAGCCTCAGGGCAACAGAGGGCACGGTGCGGACATTCGGCGTGACATCTTCCCCGGTGCGCCCATCGCCCCGTGTCGCCGCGCGGGTCAGCACGCCGTCGCGGTACAGCAGACTGACGGCAAGCCCGTCCAGCTTCGGGTCGGCGCAGTACTCCACTTGGTCCACCCCGAGCCGATCGCGCACGCGCCGGTCGAACTCCCGTACGTCGTCCTCGGTGAAGGCATTGTCCAGGGACAGCATCGGTATGTCGTGGCGCACCTCCCCGAACTCCTCGCGCGGGGCGCCGCCCACCCGCTGGGTGGGTGAATCGGCCGTGACCAGCTCCGGGTGACTGCGCTCGAGGTTCCGGAGCTCGCCCACGAGGCCATCGAATTCTGCATCCGATATCTCTGTATCATCAATAACATAGTATCTATAGTTATGATGGTTAATGAGCTCACGCAGCTTCTCGACCCGGTCCCTGGCCTCCCGCGGCGCGCTCATTGACACCTTTCTCGTTCAATGCCTCAGCGGCCGATCCAGGTCGCGCTGCCGGGCCTCGAAATCCAGCACCTTATCCCACAGGGTGCGGAACCCGCGGTGATCCAGCGGACGCCGATTGGCGTCGTACACCTCTGCATCCAGCCTGGAGGCCAGCCGGTCTGCGGTCGCTACCAACTGCTTGAACGTGGAGGTGCTCTCGCCAGGCCCCGGGAGACGCATGAACAGAGCCACGCCGGGCGTCGCCACCTCGTCCATGTGGTCCAGATCGAAGGTACCCGGCTTCAGCACGTTGGCCGCACTGTACAGAGGCGCATCACCCTGCGGACTCGACGCCATCTTGTGGAAGATTCCCATCTCGCCGTGCACCATACCGGCCTCCTGGAACGCCGACAGCAGCTCCGCACCCCGCATGTGCCGGCCGTTCCTGCCGAGAACGGTGAGGGCGATGACCAACTCGTCCTGTTGGTCTCCCCGGGACGGCGTCTCCTGCCCCGGCGGGCGGCCTGTTTCAGGCGGTGCCACGTTCGCCTCGACTTCTGCCGATGGTCCATCCGACGGGGCGGGCGGTCGGCCCGCCACAGCCTCTGACTCAGCCATCAACGTCGGCTCGACCGCCGATGAGGAACGGCGGTCGCCCCCCGGGGGAAGGTCGCCGAGCGCTCCGAGCGTGTGTCCGTTGGGCCGTTCGAACGCCGGGAAAGCCCGGTCGTCGTCGGACGGCCCTCGATCATCCACCAGGTCGTTCTGCCGGGCCGCTGCGAGCAGGTTACTCAGCCTCTGCAGCTCGCCTGCGAGCTGCGCGTCATCGGCTGATTCCATCCTGTAGCGTGCGTCGACCAGCCGTCGGCTGCGGCGCTTCTCCCACACGTAAATCGCCAGGATGACGAGCGCCCCGACTCCGAGCAATATCCAACGAAGCACATCCATCGCCATGTGACTTCTCGCAATGTGGCCGGGGATCCAACAGAACCATGCGCGGTCTGGTCCCCAACCGTCCCCCCAAATCCAGCCGCGAATGGTGCCCTTTAGCTTACGCCTGCATCGCCGCCATCGCCATGGCCTCTTCCATGTCCACCGCGACCAGGCGCGACACCCCCGGCTCGTGCATCGTCACCCCGGTCAATTGGCCAGCCAGCTCCATGGTGACCTTGTTATGGGTCACGAACACGAACTGGGTGCGGGCGGACATCTCCTTGACCAGTTGGCAAAAGCGGCCGACGTTTGCATCGTCCAACGGAGCGTCTACCTCGTCCAACAGGCAGAAGGGCGCCGGGTTCAGCTCGAACATCGCGAACACCAGCGCCACAGCCGTGAGGGCCTTCTCCCCGCCCGAGAGCAGGTGGATATTGCTGACCCGCTTTCCGGGCGGGCGAGCCATGATGGCGACGCCCGCATCGAGCAACTCCTCCCCGGTGAGTTCCAGATACGCCTGCCCGCCCCCGAACAGCCGCGGAAACAGCGCCTGCAGCCGTTCATTGACACGGTTGAATATCTCCACGAAGCGTTGCCGCGTCTCTCGATCGATCGTGCGGATAGCACCCTCCAGCGTCGTCACGGCCTCTTCGAGGTCCGCGACCTGCGCGTCCAAGTACTCCTTCCGCTGCGATTGCGCGCGGAACTCGTCGACGGCGGCGAGATTGACGGGACCCAGGCGCTCGATTCGGTCTTGAAGCCGCTCCAGCTTCAACTGCCACGTGCCTGGCTCGGCTTCATCCGACAGCTCCGCCAGCAGCGCCTGGCGCTCGAAGCCCGCGGCGGTCAAATCTTCCTCCAGCGTCCGCGCGCGCACACTGAGCTCCTGCCAACGCAGGCGTAACTGCTCCTGGGATGCTCGTAGCCGCTCCGACTCGGAGGCGGCCGTCTGCCTCGCGTGCTCGTTCTCGGCAAGCTGCTCCTGGAGCTCTTCGACACGCCGGCGGGAAGCGGCCAACGAGCTCTCGGCATTCCCTCGGCGTGTCAGCCACCCCTGCAACTCCGCCCGCATGTCCTCGATGGGCTGGATACTCTCCTCGCATGCCTGCTGCAGCTCATCCCGCCGTGCTCCTTGTCGTTCCAGCCGCTCGTGCAGCCTGATCAGCGTGTTGCGCGCGGAATCCAGAGCACTGCTCAAGGATTGGGCGTGCAATGCCGCCCGATGCACCCCTTCCTGCTCCTCCCGGGCCAGAGCCCGGGCCGCATTCAATACCGTCAGCAGTCCCTCGCGCCGGTCGCGCATGGCCTCTCGGCGCCCAGCCAGATCTTCTGCCGCGGCCGTGGCGTTCTCGAGTCGAGCGGCTGCGCCGGCCATCTCGGTCTGCAGGTGACCGATCTGCCCCGCCAGCTCGTGGGATTCCGCGCCAAGCGCGGCCAGGCGTGCGCGGGCATGATCGAGTCGCGTCTCCTCCCCTCGGCACCGGGCCTGTAGCTCGGCGACTCGGTGGTGGGTCTCGCGCACTTCTGTTGCGAGAGATTCGCGGCGTGCTTCCAGCGCATGCAATGCCTGCCGTGCCTCCTCGAGAGACCTCTCCTCGTCGGCCAACCGCTCCGCCAACGCTTGTTCGTGCCTCTCCAGCTCCCGTATCTCGCGGGCCCTGCTCAGCACGCCAGCGCGCGGATCAGCGCCGCGCACGACGCGCAGCCAGTTGGGCCCCAGACGGATGCCCTCGCGCGTGACCAGCGACTCATGAGCTGCCAGTCTCGTCTTCAGGCGCAAACCGTCGCCCAGGCTTTCCACTGCGTAGATCCCGTCGACTAGCCCGTCCACCCGCCAGGGCGCCTGGATCTTCTCCCGTAGAAGTCCGACGGCGGTCTGTCCCGCCTCAGCGTTCGCAGACGCGCGGGTGTCGAAAAATACCAGCCTGCCGCCGCTGAAGTCCTGCAACGCCCCCTCGATCGCCTCCAAGCCGGCCAGGCACAACGCCCCCAGGTGGTCACCCAGGGCCGACTCGGCCGCCTGTTCCCAGCCTGGCTCCACTTGGAGTTGGTCGGCCAGCCGGGGCGCATCCGCGAAGCCCTGTCGTTCCAGCCAGCGCGTCACCGCCTCCTCCCGGCCGTCCATCGCTTCCTGCTGCAGTGCACGCAGGGACGCCAGCCGCCCGCGCAACTCGTGGAGCCCCCCGCGCAGGCCGTCCGCTGAGCGGGCTAACACAGCGTTGGCCGTGCGCTGCTCCGTCGTGCCCGCAGTCACCTCGGCCAAGTCGTGGTCCAGCCGGGACATCTCCAACTGTGCCTCGCCCAGCTCGGCCTGGCTCTCGGCGAGCGCCTCCGAGGCAGGAGCCACTGCGATCCCTTGCTCTTCCTCGCGCAGCCGCGCCGCACGCTGCTCCAGTTGCTGACACTGTCTCTCCAACTGCTGCAGCCGGGCGCGCTCCACCTGAACGGTCTGGGTCGGCCCGGCCGTCTCCTGGGTCAGGTCTTCCCAAGCACGCTGCCAGCCGTGCATAGCGTCTTCGGCCTGCGCCAAGGAGGACGTAGCCTCCTCGGCGCGCGCCGCCAGTCGCTCGTGCTCCGCGCGCCCCGTCTCCAGGCCCTGCGACAGCTCGACGCACTTCTCCTCGTCCGCCTGTATTTCGGCACCGGCGGCGGCGATATCGCGATCGAGAGCATCGAGGTCCCTCAGCCGCTGCTGCCTCCCCTCCTGCGCGCTCTTGATCGCCTGCTCCTGGCGCGCGATCTGTGCACCGAGCCCGTAGAACTCCGCCTGGGCGGCGTTGAACCCGCGGCTCGCCGATTCATGCTCCAGGCGCAGCCGCTCGACGGACGCGTCTCGGCTGCGGACCTCCGCCATACATGCTTCCACCCGCGTCTCCAACTCCCGCAGGCCGCGCATCTCCGCCTGCGCTTGTTGGTCAAGGCTGCGCCAGCGCAGAGCTTGCCCTTGGGCCTTGAGCAGCCGCTCCTGATCCTTCAGGCGCGTGTACTTGCCCGCCGTCTCCGCCTGCTCCTCCAGGTGCTTCAACTGAGCCACAAGCTCGGAGCGGATGTCATTGACCCGCGCGATGTTTTCCGCAGTCGTTCGCAGCCGCAGCTCGGTCTCTCGGCGGCGCTCCTTGTACCGGGAGATGCCGGCAGCCTCCTCCAGGAACAGGCGTAGGTCGTCTGGGCGCGCCTCGATGAGACGTGAAATCATGCCCTGCTCGATGATGGCGTAGCTGTGGGGGCCGAGACCGGTGCCCAGGAACAGGTCGGTGATGTCGCTGCGGCGGCAGCGGGTAGCGTTCAGGAAGTAGCTGGACTGGCCGTCGCGCGACACCACGCGCTTGATCGAGATCTCGGCGTACTGGGCATATGCCCCGTCAATCGGCCGTCGCTGTTGTCAAAGATCAGCTCCACCGATGCCTGTCCCACCGGCTTTCTGGACGCGGACCCGTTGAAGATCACGTCCGCCATGGACTCACCGCGCAGGTGACGAGCCGACATCTCGCCCATCACCCAGCGCACTGCATCGATGACATTGGACTTGCCACAGCCGTTGGGGCCCACACACCGCGCCAGGGCGCTCTTCAAGGGGATGGTGGTCGGGTCCACGAAGGACTTGAAGCCCGCCAGCTTGATTCTGGTCAGGTGCATCGGGGGTGTTAGAATCGTGGCGGACCATAGCTAAACAGACGCCCGCGACGGTAGCAACTAGTGACCGACACGCGCACCCAGCCAGACGCCTCGAAACCTTCCCCAATCCCAATCCCGAGCGGGACTACACGTCCGGATGAGCATCCCGGAGTTTACCTGTCTGTGCCCGAAGACCGGCCAGCCCGATTTCGCGACCCTGTACATCGACTACGTCCCAGAGTAGCTCTGCATCGAGCTCAAGTCCCTGAAACTGTACGTGTGGTCTTTCCGGGACGAGGGCGCCTTCCACGAGGCGGTGACCAACCGTATCCTCCAGGATCTGGTAGACGCCTGCAGCCCGCGATTCATGCGCGTCCGTGCCCAATTCAACGTCCGCGGAGGCATCTACACGACGGTGGTCGCCGAGCACCGGGGGTCCGGCTGGCGCTCGCCGGAGCCGGTAACCTTGCCCTAAGGGGCGATGATCGGTGTACCGCGTGGGCACGTTCCTTCTGACTGTGCCGAGATCTTCCGCCGGCTGTGACGGGTTGCGAATAAAATCGTCGCCTGGAGGCCTCCCATACGAGGCACCCCGGAGCGAGACGCGAGACATTTTCAAGGAAGCCGGGTAAGCGGCGAGCGAGGGCGCGACCCGACCAATGAGCCGAAAAGCTGCCTAATTCACGACCTCGCAGCTCTCCTGCCCCTGTCTACGTGGGGATAGACCTGGGCACGTCCGGCTGCCGTACACTCGCCATCGATGCGCGGGGTCGCGTTCGTGCCCAGAGCCGCGCCCCGCTGCCTGCTCCCCGTCGCCGCGGCTCTGCCGTGGAGCAGGATCCCCAGCTCTGGTGGGAGGCAGTTGCGGCCGCTTTGCGGGCGCTGTTCACACAGTCTCCGCCCGCTGCGGTTGCTGCGCTGGCCGTGGACGCCACCTCCGGCACCGTGCTTCTCGCCGACGCCACCGGCCGCCCGCTGGGACCCGCCCTCATGTACAACGACGCCCGCGCCACGGCTGCGGCCGCACGAGTAGAGCGCGTCGCTCCCCCGGAGGCCGTGGTGCATGGCCCGACCTCCGGACTCGCCAAGATCTTGCACCTGCAGCGACTACGGCGCGCGTGTCGGACCCGTTACGCGCTGTCCCAGGCCGATTGGATCGCAGGGCGGCTCGCCGGCTCCTTCGGTGTGAGCGACGACAACAACAGCCTGAAGCTCGGCTTCGATCCGGTGAGCCGTTCGTGGCCCCCGTGGATCGAGCAGCTCGGTTTGGATCTCGCCCTGTTGCCGCGGGTCGCTCGGCCGGGGACAGCGCTGGCCCGGGTAGGACGGGAAGCCCAGGAGGTCATCGGCTTGCCGCCCACGACCCTGGTAGCAGCGGGCACCACGGACAGCACGGCGGGCTTTCTCGCCGCAGGCGCGCAGCACCCGGGTGAGGGGGTCACCTCCCTCGGCTCGACGCTCGTCGTCAAGGTGCTCTCGCCCACGCCGCTGTTCGCCGCGCCGCATGGCGTGTACAGCCAGCCCCTGGGTTCCCTGTGGCTCGCGGGCGGAGGCTCCAACACGGGAGGGGCAGTCCTGCGGCATTACTTCAGGGACGAGGAGATCGACCGCCTGAGCCGGTCCATCTCGCCCGATCGGCCCAGCGGCCTGCACTACTATCCCCTCCTGACTCCCGGCGAACGTTTTCCCGTAAACGACCCGCGCCTTCCTGCGCGGCTCTCGCCACGCCCCGCCGACGACAGCCGCTTCTTGCACGGGCTCCTGGAAGGCATCGCCGCCATCGAAGCGCGAGGATACCGCCTTCTGACCGAGATCGGGGCGCCCAAACTGAGATCGGTGCGCAGCATCGGAGGCGGGGCATCCAATGCGCTGTGGCTCACCATCCGGGCGCGCCTGTTAGGGGTGCCCCTGCTCCCTCCGCTGCACACCGAGGCTGCATACGGCGCGGCCCTCCTCGCCAGACAGGCGGCGCGGGGCGAGCCGGGACCGAGCTTCAGGGGTGTTCAGCCTGCGAACGCCGAGGGGCTATAGGCTGGGCACGGGCGCCGGCTGCACGTAAGATCCTTGCGTAGTGAGTTTGCGTGTCCGGTGGGGATCTCCGCCGGGACGCACGGGGCGCGACTTCGCCCCGAACACGACGTCCCAGAGCTTGTGAAGCTTGTGAAAAATCGTCGCCAGCAGCCCGAGAGCGAGGCGCACGGAGCGCAGCGGCGAGACCTATCGAATAGACAGGCGAGGGACCAGCCCGGCGGGACGCCCCTTACGGGATCCGCAGCCGACTGGTTGACAAGCCCACGGCTAAATGGAGTCCGGGTCTGCAAACCTTGAACACGGAGAGGGTCCTCATCACCCTCGGCAGCAACCTGGAGCGGGAGCACAACCTGCCGGCTGCCGTCGCGCGACTGCGTCACCACCCGCGCCTCGCTCTGCGGGCGCTGAGCCCCGTATACGAGAGCGCACCGGTCGGCGGTGCCCCGAACCACCCTCACTACTTCAACGCCGCCGCGCTCGTAGAGACCGACCTGACACCTTCGGCCCTACGCGACACCCTCCGGGCGATCGAGCGGGACCTGGGACGGGTACGGACAGCGGACAAGCACGCGCCGCGTACCATCGACCTCGATATCGCCCTGTACGGCGACCAGATACTGACCGTCGAGGACAAACACATTCCCGACCCGGATATCAGCGTCTTCCCGCATCTCGCCCTACCCCTCGCGGACATCGCCCCCGGCTGGAGGCATCCGCAGACAGGGCTGACCCTGCGCGAGATAGCCGCCGGCATGTCGTATTCCACTGGGGAGATCCGGAAACTCATGGCGAAGGTCATCGAGCACTTACCCACCAACGGCCACTATGCCACCACCTTGGACGGCGATCCCGGCGAGGTGTATGACCCCGAGTTCGAATCCCTGGTCAGGCAGATGTTGGTTCAGCTCGGGGAAGACCCCGAGCGCGAAGGCTTGCAACGCACCCCTTTACGTGTGTCCAAGGCTCTGGATTTTCTGACCGGCGGCTACCGGATGTCGCAGCACGACGTGGTGCGCGATGCACTGTTCTCGGACGACTGCGAGGAGATGGTGGTGCTCAAGGACGTGGAGTTCTACTCGCTGTGCGAGCACCACATCCTGCCCTTCTTCGGGCGGGCACACGTAGGCTATCTGCCAAACGGGAAGGTGATCGGGCTGAGCAAGATCCCGCGCGTCATCGACCTGTTCGCGCGCCGGCTGCAGCTTCAGGAACGCCTCACCAATCAGGTCGCCGACGCTTTGATGGAGATCCTCGACGCCCACGGCGTCGCGGTGGTCATGGAGGCGAGCCACTTCTGCATGATGATGCGCGGCGTCCAAAAGCAGAACAGCCTGACCGTTACCAGCGCCATGCGCGGCACATTCCGCCGCGATGCCCGCACTCGCGCCGAGTTCACTCAACTAATCCGAGGCTAGCGGCAAGGGACTGCGTGGCCTTGGAGCGCCGCCATCCACGGACGAGCGCGGGGGCCCCACATCCGCTGGAGGCGCCGCATCTTGTTCTGGGGTCGCCGAGGCTCGCGGATGCCTCTCATGCCTTTGCCCGATCGATGGGGCGGTGGAACATTGCTTAGATGTAATAAGTCGATGCCAAAAGGTAAGGAACGAATGACATGCCCACTGCCACATTGACTGCGAAGAGCCAAACGACCGTGCCCAAGGAAATCCCTATCAACGTCGACGCGGCGGACCTCGAGGAGATACTGCCCCGACCGGAGCAGCCCGTCACCCTCGAACAGATGAATGCAGCCATTGTAAGCCGCGGCGGGTTCAGTTGAAGGGGCTCGACACGGGGGGTGACTGGTGTTGCTGCGGACCCTCGACCGATGCGGTGAGTCGTCCTCGCCCGAGCCCGCACCCGGCGCTGGTCGGACGCCGGGGGCGGCGACGCAGTGTCTTCCTGGCCGATGCCACGCACGACCACTGCCCTGGGGTTTCCATGCCGCCGGGCAAGCGGCGTTTCTCACCTCCCGACCATCATTCCCCACACGGCGAGGGTCCGAAACCTTCGCGGCGCTACGGAGGACCCGCAGCGCCGCCCGCCTCCGGCCCGGGCAGCTCGAACACTTCCCACAACGCCACTTCGAGGCCCTCCAGCGTCGCGAAAACGAGCTTCTCGTCCGGGCCGAACACGGTGCCCTTGTCGAAGCCGTCTGGGCCGAGCAGGAAGCGCATGACGTACTGCTCCAGCGGGTCCACTACCACGTATTCCCTCACGCCGGTGCGCTCGTAGAGCACTTTCTTCTGACGCAGGTCACGGGTGGCGGTTGCCGGGGAGAGTACCTCCACGACCACGTCCGGTGCGCCTTCGACGTGGGTGGGGGTGACTTTCGACCGATCGCACACCACCAGGATGTCGGGCTGCACCACGTCCATTTCGGAAAGGCGCACGTCGGTGGGCGCGATGAAGGGTCGGCAGGGCTTCCCCGAGAGAGTTTGGAGCAACCTGGCGAACAAATTCCCGGCGACCGCTTGGTGGCGAGGGGAAGGCGCCGGGGACATGGCGTAGGCCACACCGTCGACGATCTCCCAGCGCTGCTCGTCGCCCCAACTGCGGTAGTCGCTCCAAGTATAGCGGGTGTTTGCGCCCGTCTTGGCCGGTGTGGACATGGCTGATATTCGGGTGCCTGTTGTCGACACAGGATACCTCATGATACCGATCGCCGAAGTCGTCCGGCCTTTCCGGCATCCGACACGCAGTGGCACAGAACCTTCCGACACTTACTGGTAACCGTTCACCCCCCTGGAATATTTTGACCCGGAGGGCTGGACAAAACGGTTCCAGCGTGAGACAGTTGGGTGCCCTTGGCAGGATGTTCCTCGACCTCACTGTCACACACAATCATGGTGCTCAAGGAGCACGACCTTCGTCAGCTCAGCGAGGAGCGCATTCTGGAGCTGAGGCAGAAGGATCCCGATGCGCTGGCAGCGCTGAGCATCCGCCTGCTGCAGGATCTCAAGGAAGCGTGGGAGCGGCTCAATCAGAGTCCCTCCAATAGCTCTCGTCCGCCGAGCAGTCAAGACCCCTGGCTGCGTGCGCGGGAGGACGAAGAGGCCGACGCCGGTCCTGAGGACGAGGAGGCCAAGAGCCGTTCTGAGGAGGATGGCCTCCCCGGGGCTGGCGGCCAGAAGGGCGCAAAGGACACGAGTGGCAAGACCTCAGGGACGCAGCGCCGAGCGGGCCGGCAGCCTGGCTCCCAGGGATTCGGGCGCGCCCAGAAGCTGACAGTCACCGATTGGGACCATCATCGGCCGGGAAGTTGTGCGCTGTGTGGTGGGGCGCTCAATCCTGAGCAGGCGAAGCCCTACACCGCCTTTGATAGGCTGGACTTGGTCTTTGGCGATGAGCAGGCGCCGGGGCTGCGCCTGACCTGCACGCGGCAGGTATACTACCAGAGCCGTTGCGACTGTGGTCATGAGACCCGGCAGGCGCCGCACCGCGCGCCCGAGCACTTGGGATGCTGGCGAGGGGTGGAGCTTGGCGAGTGGCGCCTGGTGGGGCCGGGATTGTGCGCCTTCATCGTCTGGCTGCGGTTTCGGATGCGCCTGTCCATCCGCCTGGTCCGGGAGTTCCTGCACGAGGTGTTTGGGCTGGCGCTCGGCATCGGCACCCTCCACCAATGCGTGATGGAGACCGCCCGTGCCTGCGAGCCGGTCGAGGATGAGCTGGTGACCCAGTTGCTGGAAGCGGCCCTCATGCATGCCGATGAGACACCGCACAAGCAATGGGGAGAGCCCTTGTGGTTATGGGTGTTCATCTCGGCCTCGACGGCGCTGTTCTTGGTCGGCTCTCGCGCCAAAGAGATGTTTCAGAACCTCATCGAGGATCTCTTCTGCGGCTATCTGATGAGCGATGGGTACCAGGTCTATCGGGACTATGCCAAGCGCCTGCGTTGCTGGGCGCATCTCATTCGCAAGGCCCGGGGCCTGAGGGATTGCCTCTCGCCCACCCTCCAGGGCTACGGCCAGGCGGTCTATGACCTGCTCGATGCGCTGATGCAGGCCGTCTATCACGCCCGCGAGGGACCGGGCGGCTCCCTGCGGCAAGCCCACCCGGGCGAGCTCAACACTCACGGCCCTGTGTGAACGCATGAGCTGCTGCCCTTATGACAAGGCCCAGGCGCTGGGCAAGGAGCTGCTCAACGACTGGGGGGCGATCTTCCGGGTGTTGGATGAGCCTCAGCTGCCGCTGACCAACAACGTGGCGGAGCGGGCGCTGCGTCACTGGGTGATTCTGCGTCGCATCAGCCAGGGGACCCGCAGCGAACAAGGCAGCCGGGCGCTGGCGCTGCTCGCCAGTGTGATCGAGACTTCTCGGCTGCGATTGAGCTCCCCGCTGTGCTATCTCAGAGATGTCCTCGCCCACCGACGCCGCGGCTTTGAGGCACCGCCGCTTCCTGCGCCCGCTTGAGTTCAGCGCTCACCGCGCAGGCGCTCTCTGGCCTGCGGGTGCAGAGCGTAGAGGAAGACCCGCTTTATCGCTCTGCCATGGCGTTGGTGCGCACGGTCCATGCGCCCGCGTCCGCTGGTCTCGCCCACCTCGCACCAGTTGGCCGCCCGGTAGCAGGTCCCGGCAAAGCGGGCCGGGTCCACCAGGGTCTCCAGCAGCCAGGGACGCAGCCCATAGTGGCGCTCCCAATCCCCTACGATGCGCCGGCTGCCCAAGGCCAGCACGTGGCTCGCCAGATGAGGCACTTTCACCCAGGGCAGAATCAGGAAGCGCCCCTGATTGACGATGCGTGCGAGGTGCGCTTTGCGCGCTCTCTCGTCCCAGCCGATCCACGCATCGCGGGCCTGCATGCGCCAGGCCGGGCTGGTGTAGGTGAGCCCGCCCAACACCTCCCCCTCCCGGCGCTGGGAGCGGATGAGATAGACCAACTGGGCCCCAAAGGGTGTGGCATAGCCCAAGTAGTGATAGCGCGCGAGAAGCTCGCGCCACAATGCCCGTCCCTCGGCCTGGCGCACTAACTGAAGCTCCACCGGGGCCACCTCCTGCAGCGCACCGGCAATCTCGCCGCGGCGTTCGCCCCGATCGGTCTGCGCAGTGCAGGTGCGCCGCCCCTTGGGCCTGCCCGTGCGCTTGGCGGGAAGCCTCAGATCCCCCCGAGCTTCCAACCGCTCCAGTAGATCCCGACACTCGCGGGACTTCAGGGCTCCGTTGTCCCGTCTCCACCCCAGCAGCTCACAGATGGTCTGCGCCAGCTCAAAACGACTCAGGCCCACGCACATCGACACCATTCGGACGATGGCGGAGATCTCCTCTTCGGTAAAGCTCCGGCCGCTCGCCGTGATCGCCTGCGGAATAGAGGGCTCTTGATCCATGAGCCGGGAGTGTACGACAAGCCGAGCGGCTCTGCTGCGCTGGACGCGCTCTTAACGCATCGATCAACTGGTGGGAGGGTCTGAACGGTTACCACTTACTGTGGTCGGGAAAGGGCATGCCGGTCCGCATCTCGGAGGCCATCGTGCAGAGCCGTCCCCGTGCCAGTGCGGTGCCGGGCGCCCAGTCGAGAGCGAGGCGCGGGGCACTGGTGACTGCTGGCGGGACCCCGCATCGAGGACGAGAAGTGTCGCAAGCGTTCTTGACCGAGCCGAGCGAAGTGCAGGCAGCCATCGACCGGCTGCTGATGGAGCAGGGCGAAGTAGCGCCCGTGGAGGTGCTCCTGGCGATCGGCTGCCTCGCCTATCGAGACTACGAAGCATGGCGCGAGGGCCGCGTGGCTTTCCTGGAGGACGTGCTGCAATGCTCTCCGGAGGAGGTGCGACGGCTGCTGCAGGAGGTCGGCGCTCGGGCGCTGGCCCATGGGCTCAGGGCCGAAGAGCATTCCTACGCCCACTGGGCCGGGCCGCAGCCACTCCGTTGTTCGCGCGGCAGCGAGGAACCGCTGTTCCTCACCCGCTACCGTCCTCCGTCCGACCGGGCGCAGCTCGACCTCTTCTACGACAGCCGCGAGGCGGTGCTGGTGAACGGATTGCGGCTGGCGCTCGCCGCACGGCGGACCGACGAGGCGGCGCGGCTGCTGGGCGAGATTCGCCGCGCCCTTCCGGGCCACCGGCAGAAGGGTCTGTTCGAGTGTCTGGTCGCTGCCCAGGCCGACCTCGGAGCGCCGGTGGGCGACCCCGCCGCGGAGCTGGAGCAGTTGCTCAGCCGCATCGAGCCCGCGGCGCGAGAGGCGCTGGGACCCCAGGCCCGCGACTTTCTGGTGCCGCACTGGCGGCGCCTGGCGGGAGCGCTCGCCGGTCGCCCGTTCGACGCGGAACGCCCCGAGATCCACGGGAGCTTCGCGGCCGCCCGCGCAGAGGACTCGGATGCTGCGCGCCAGGCAGTGGAGGCCGAGTCGGCCTGGCGGTCCGAGCCGGTCTTGATCCAGCGCCATGCCGTGGCCTGCGAGCGCCTGGGCGAGAGGCAAGCAGCCCTCGCCGACTGGTGCCTGCTGTGCTGGGACTTCCCGGCTTCTGCTCCGGATGCGCTCCCGGAGAGCGGACTCCTCGGAGCAGCCTGGGCGGACTTTCAGGACCTGGAACCGCCCCTGGAAGCCCCCGACTTCCCCGCCTGGCTGGTGCTTCAGGGCACTGCCTCCTTCGCTCCCCCACAGGCAGCCAACGCCGCAGCGCGGGAGACCTTCGAGCGCATACAGTGGCTGGCCGCACAGCCGGCCGCCGCGCCCGATGAGCGGGTGCTGGCCGCCCGACGCGAGCTTCGGGCGAGGCATCCGCGCCTGTTCGACCTCTACATGGCCGCCGTAGCAGCGAGCCGAGAGGCCGACCCAAAACAGAGCTGCCGCCCCCGGCGGGTGGGGGTCTCCGCCGTCCCATGACTGACCAGCTCGACCTGCCCCTGCCCTTTCCTGAGCTGGCGCGCGACCTGCCGCTGATGCCCGCGCGCATGGTCAACGAGTACCAGTACTGCCCCCGGCTCGCGTACCTGGAGTGGGTGCAGGGCGAGTGGGAGGACTCTTCGGATACCGTGGAGGGCCGCTACACGCATCGCCGCGTGGACAAGCCGGGAGGCGAGCTGCCGCCTCCCAAAAGAGCTGGAGTCCGGCGACCGCGTCCACGCACGCTCCCTCACGCTTTCATCCAACCGCCTCGGGCTCATCGCGAAGATCGACCTCATCGAGGGCGAGGTGCTGTGGAGAGGGCGGGCTAAACACGCGCCCTTCTTCTTCTCATAGCTTGCATTTGAACGTCCATCCACCTTCTCCGGGGGTGATGGCCTCCACCACCGCGTCCTCTAGGTACAGGAGCTTCGGCCAAGGCCCCAAATCGCCATTGTTCGCCAAGTCCTTGTAAAGAAATAGATTACAGACGAAGAGCCCAGCCATTGAGTTGAGAACGTTTTCGAGATTCCCCTTGGTGTACTGTAAGTCCCGGTGATGCTTGACCTTGTTGTATGCTGTCCACCACGCTGGCGTTTTGTCAGCCCCCCAATCGGTCCATGGGGTGACGTTAGTTCGTAACTAGGGACCTCGACCTTCATATCGGCAAAGCTCGGGACATGCTGCGTCATCGTTCTCCGGTAAGCACGTTCTGAAGCAGCGTCAGGATTATGTGGTCTGCAAAGCAGCTTGAGAATAACGTCGGATTCTGACGAGGAAGCAAGAAGGAGATGAACCATCTCCAGCGAAAAGGTCTTGTAGTTCGCCCTGGAAAACTCAACGAACCTGGCAAGTCGCAATAGATCCTCCTCCAAGGCAAGTAAGTAACTCCAGTGAAAAAGCCTCATCCGCCGTTCCTTCTCCTCTTTATCACTCGCATGCGGGCGTGCTGTGGGATCCGGGGAGAGGACCCTCCGGCGAGCCGGTTACGGATACGCTTCACCTCTCGAAGTGAACTTGATGAGGACGATTCTTTTTGTAGCGGCATCTGGACGATAGATCAGACGATAGTCACCGATCCTACAGCGCCAGTGCCCTTTCGGCTCACCCTCAAGCGGCTTCACCGTATCTCCGTGAGGCTCAAGAGGTGCATCACAAAGCGCAGCCAAAGCTTCCAGAATACGTCCTTGAGTTTTCTTATCAACGTGTGAGATCGATTGGCGGAAAGTATGCGACATGCCAAAACTCCATTCCTCTTCTACTTCCGCAGCATCGAAAGCTCGACGCTGTCGGCGCCAGTCTGCCGGATCTCCGCGCTCGCGATGTCGACCCAGCCCGGCTGGTTCTTGGACATTCGCGTGCCGAGGGTGCAGGGCTTGCTCGGCTGGGTCCCCTCGCAGTTCACGAGCTGCAAGTCCCCCGCCGCGTCGCGCACCATGGTGGTGCCCGGCTCGGAGGTCGCGATCTCCGAGGCGCCGGCCCGCGGCCCCGCCGCGAGGAGCGCCAGCGCCGCGAGGCCGGCGCAGAGTCCAAAGGAGCGAGCGGACATCATCGCGACCATCCCTAAGGATAAAAGCATAGGAAAACCCAATCGCCCCAACGTTCGTTGCTCGCGCACTTCAACGGGCCGCCGCCGCGAAGGTTGCGACCAATAGAAGGCACGTCGCGATGTGTCGCAAGAGACTTCCACCTGGCCCACTGCTGCAAAATCCTTCCCGCGCGCCTTTCAACTCCCGCTCAACTCCCGCCCCTTCCGGAGCATATACCCCGCCTGCTGCCATTTTCAAACCCGTGGCGCTCGACGGCGCTTGACAGCGCGAGTGGTGCCGCCCGATGCCAAGGTTGGGGGTCCTGCGGGTCCTGCTCCTTCTGTTTGTGCCGACCGAGGTCGGGCTTGCCGGGCTCGCGAACTTCGTGGGCGGATTTCTGGTTCTGTCGGGAAGCGTCGAGACCGACCTGATGCGAGCAGCTACCGCCACGGCGCGGCACCGTGGTGAGCGTCGCCTACCAGCGCCGCATGCTGGGCTCCCTCCGCCTCCCGACCCTGCCGCGGTCCGTGGGCTTGCGCGGTGCGTCCGAGGAAGGGACCGAGCAAGTACTAAGGTCAGACCCTACCGCTGGCCGCGGCCTTCCGCCAGGAACGGCTCCTGCGCGTCTTGCTGCCCGGGCTCGCGGCAGGGTGACGATGGTGTGGGCAGCCCCCTGACCGATAGGCAGCCCGCTGCCGTTGGGTATTCGGCGGCTGACCGAAGCCGCCCCAGGCCGTACAATCTCGCCTATGAGCATCCCCGACCCGGTCACGGACGATATCTACGCTACGCTGCGCCGGGTGTATGGCTACCACGCCTTCCGCCCCCACCAGCGGGAGATAGTCGAGGATCTCATCGCCGGCCGCGACGCCTTCGTGCTGATGCCGACCGGCGGCGGCAAGTCCCTGTGCTATCAGCTCCCGGCCATGCACCGGCCGGGGGTGGCGATCGTGGTCTCGCCGCTGATCTCGCTGATGAAGGATCAGGTGGACGCGCTGGTGGCCAACGGCGTAGCGGCGGCCTTCTACAACTCGGCTCTGGGCTCCCAGGAGGCGCGCCAAGTGCTGGCCCGGCTGCACGCCGACGAGCTGGACCTGCTCTACATCGCCCCGGAGCGGCTGATGACCCCGGCTTTCCTGGAGCGCTTGGCGGACATCGACATCGCGCTGTTCGCCATCGACGAGGCCCACTGCGTGTCTCAGTGGGGTCACGACTTCCGCCCCGAGTACGTGCAGCTCGGCGCGCTGCGCGGGCATTTCTCCGATATCCCGCTGGTGGCGCTCACCGCCACCGCCGATCCCCAGACGCGCGAGGATATCGTCGCGCGTTCTGGGGCTCACCAGGCGCGGCGCTACGTCACCAGCTTCGACCGCCCGAACATCCGCTACACCGTGCTGGAGAAGCACAAGCCCTTCGACCAGTTGCTGCGTTTCCTGGGAGTCCACCGAGGCGAGGCCGGCATCGTCTACGCGCTCTCGCGCAAGCGGGTGGACGAGATCACCCACAAGCTGCGCGAGCAAGGCGTGCGGCCGACGCCTATCACGCCGGACTGCCCGCCGCCCACCGCCGCAGCGTCCAGGAGCGCTTCCTGCGCGACGAGCTGCAGGTGGTGGTGGCCACGGTCGCCTTCGGCATGGGCATCGACAAGCCCAATGTGCGCTTCGTCGTGCACTACGACCTCCCCAAGAACATCGAGGGGTACTACCAGGAGACCGGGCGCGCCGGGCGCGACGGGCTGCCGGCCGAGGCGCTGCTGCTGTACGGCGCCCAGGACGTGGCCACTGCCCGCGGGCTGGTGGAGAACAACGCCAACCCGCAGCAGCGGCGCATCGAGCTGCACAAGCTCAACGCCATGATCGGGTTTCGCGGAGAGCGTTACCTGCCGGCGGCGGGTGCTGCTGGGCTATTTCGGGGAGCGCTTGGAGGCCGAGTGCGGCAACTGCGACGTTTGCCTCAACCCGCCCGAGCGCTTCGACGCTACGGTGGACGCACAGAAGGCCCTGTCCTGCGTGTACCGGGTGAATCAGCGCTTCGGCATCAAGCACGTCGTCGATGTGCTGCGCGGCGCCGACACCGAGCGCATCCGCAGCCTCGCGCACCAGCGCCTTTCCACCTTCGGGATCGGCTCGGACAAGGGCGAGCAGGAATGGACCTCGATCCTCCGCCAGCTCATCCACCACGGCTACCTGGCCCAGGACATCGCCAACTACTCGGTGCTCAAGCTGACCCCGGCGGCGCGTCCGCTCCTGCGCGGCGAGCAACGTCTGGAGCTGGCCCGGCCGCGCATCAAGGCTCCAGGTCCAGAAGAAAGCGCCGCGGGCGGCCGCCGACCACGGCCCATACGACGACGCCCTGTTCCAGCACCTCCGGGCGCTGCGCAAACGCCTGGCGGATGCGCAGGGCGTGCCGCCCTACATCGTCTTCGGCGACGCCACCCTGATTCAGATGACCCGCCTCAAGCCCATGCGCGAGGACGAGCTGTTGCGCATTACCGGCGTCGGGCAAAGCAAGCTGGAGAAGTACGGCGCAGATTTCCTGGACGCCATCGCGGAACACTGCCGGGGCAAGCGGGACTGAGCCGTCGACCTGGGCCCGGGGCCGCGCACCACCTCGCTGGCACCACAGTCTCTCCCGCTGCCGCCGTATCGGCTACAATTAGCACCGGCGCGACGCCGGCTACCGCGTCTGCGCCTCTGAGCAGGGACCGAACTACCCAAGGCAGCCTGGCGTCGGGCTCGAGCCGTGGGGGCAGCGAATGACGGCGTTCCGCGCCGTTCGGTTACGCCGTAGGAATGGAGGCTGCAGCAATGGGTTTTTCGGGGGCATTCAGCTTCTGGCACTGGGTCATCCTCCTCATCGTGGTGGTCCTGGTCTTCGGCACCAAACGCCTAGCCACACTCGGTACGGACGTGGGCGAAGCCGTCAAGAGCTTCCGCCACGCCGTGCGCGCTGCCACGGAAGATGAGGCGAGCGCCGAGCACGAACGGAGCAAGCTGCCTCCTGACCCCGACGGTCCTGACGCCCGCGGCCCTACCCTCCCCTCCTAAGGCACCCCGCCCTCCCCTGACGCCTCGGTCACACCGGCGTGCGTCCCGCTGCGATCGCTTTCGTACTCGGCGTTCTGCTGATGATGTTCTCCCCCACACTGCTGGTCCCGGCGGTGGTGGGATCGTGGTATGGGGACGGCGCCGTCTTGCCTTACCTGCTGGCAGCGGTGATCTGCCTGGCGGGCGGCCTCGCCTTCTGGTTTCCGAACCGTCAGCGCCGGCCGGATCTGGGCACCCGCGACGGCTTTGCGATAGTGGTGCTGTTCTGGGTGGTGCTATCCCTGGTGGCGGCACTGCCTTTCATGTTCGCCGAGCACCCCCACATGCACCTGGCCCGGGCGGTGTTCGAGGCCGTCTCGGGCCTGACCACCACTGGCGCATCTGTGCTGTCGGGCCTAGACAAGCTGCCCCACGCCATCCTCTATTACCGGTCCCAGCTCAACTTCCTGGGCGGAATGGGCATCGTGGTGCTGGCCGTGGCCATCCTGCCGATGCTCGGGGTCGGAGGGATGCAACTCTACCGGGCCGAGACCCCCGGCCCGATGAAAGACGAGAAACTTACTCCGCGCATCGCCGAGACCGCCAAATCGCTCTGGTACGTTTACTTGGGACTCAATCTCCTGTGCACCACGGCGTTCTGGGTCGCCGGCATGAACCTGTTCGACGCGGTGAACCACAGCTTCGCGACCATCGCCCTTGGCGGCTTCTCCACCCACGACGCCAGCCTCGGCTACTTCCGAAGCCCCGCGGTGGAGATCGTTGCCGGGCTGTTCTCGCTGATCGCGGGCGTCAACTTCTCGCTGCACTTCATGGCGTGGCACAACCTCAACCCGAAGGTCTACTTCCGCGACCCGGAGTGCAAGGCATACCTGGGCGTGGTCACTGTCCTGGTGGGCGTGACCTGCACGTACCTCTACCTGTCCGGGACCTTCCCTCTCTGGGAGTCGATCTACCACGGGTTCTTCCAGAGCCTCTCGGTGACTACCGACAACGGCCTGTCGACGACTGGCTACCCTTCGGACTGGCCGATGTTCCTGCCGGTGCTGCTGGTGATCGCGAGCTTCTTCGGGGGCTGCGCCGGCTCCACCTGCGGCGGCATCAAGGCCATGCGCTTCCTGCTCCTCTACAAGCAGGGCCTGCGCGAGGCAAAGCTGCTCATCCACCCGCGCGCCCAGATGACGCTCAAGATCGGCCAACGCACCCTGCCCGAGCGGGTAGTCAACGCGGTTTGGGGCTTCGTCTTCCTTTACGTCGGGAGCTACCTCGGCTTCTCTCTGGCCCTGATGGCCATGGGCCTGGACCCGATGACCGCATTCGGGTCCGTGGCGTGCTGCATGAACAATATGGGCATCGGCCTGGGCGGCACCGCCTCCAACTTCGCCGGGCTGAGCAACGGCGAGATCTGGGTGCTGAGCGCTTCCATGCTGGTCGGCCGCTTCGAGGTGTTTCCGCTGCTGCTGCTGCTCCTGCCCGACTTCTGGCGCAAGTGAGCGCGCATCCTGTTTAGCTTGGAGAGACCCCGGGGCCGCGCGGGCGCGCGCCCGGAAACGGCATTGCACGGGTTCGCCTCCGGCCTAACGCCCCTTCGCGCAGCAAACTGGCACCCGCCGACTGGGAGGACATGGTCCCGCCGGACGAGACGGGTGCAGTACTCCCTGCCCTGCCGCTCGGTCCGTGGATTATACTTTTTCAGCCGTTCCGCGCAGCCGCCGGGTGTCCGCCAGCGTCTAGCCCATACCTTCTTTCCCCGCGCACACTCGCGCGTCCAGTGGAGGCAACATGAAGGTGTTCATTACCGGAGCCACCGGCTACATCGGCTTCAACGTCGCCTGTGCTTACCGCCGCGCCGGCCATGAGGTTTGGGGGCTGGTACGCAGCGCGGAAAAGGCTCGGACCGTGGCACGGCACGAGATCCGGCCCGTCATCGGCAGCCTGCAGGAGCCGGGAAGCTTTCTGCCCGTCGTCGAACGGTGCTCCGTGCTGATCCACGCCGCGGTCGATTACGCGGGCGATGCCTTCGAGCTCGACCGCAAGACCGTCGAGGCGCTGCTGTCCGCGGGATCTCAGGGTCCTGGGCCGAAGACGCTCATCTACACGGGCGGAGCCTGGGACTACGGGGATACGGGAGGCAAGCTGGTGGACGAGACCTCTCCGCTCTCGCCGCCCAAGCTGGTGGCGCGGCGCATCGCCACCGAGCGGATGGTGACCGAGTCCTCGGCCGTGCGCGGACTGGTGGTCCGTCCGGGCTGCGCATACGGCCGGCAGGGCGGCCTCACGGGGATGTGGTTCAGCGCAGCGGTCAAGGACAAGGCGCTGCAGGCCGTCGGCGACGGCACCGCTCGCTGGGCCGTGGTCCACGTGGACGACCTCGCCGACGGCTACCGGCGCGTGGGCGAAAGCGGTCTGTCCGGGGAGGTCTTCAACCTGACTGACGGCTCCCGCTTCACCGTTGCACAGATGGTGCACGCGGTCGCCCAGGCCGCAGGCTACCGCGGCGAAGTGCGTTTCGTGCCCGTCGCGGAGGCTGCCGAGCGCATGGGCGACTTCGCCGAGTGCCTGGCGCTCGACCAGCACGTGGATGGACGCAAGGCGGTGCGTCTGCTCGACTGGCAGCCCGCGCACGGAGGCTTCGTGGACGAGGTCGACGCCTATTACGAGTCGTGGAAGGCGGCTCAGGACGCGTGAGCGGAGCGACGACGGACGGAGCGGGCGCAAGCCCCGCTTAGCGGGTCCATGGGAGGCGACCTGCGCTCCGCGTAGGCCGATCCGGGAAGACTCGTCGGGCCGGAGCAAGCGCTGCGAGAGTCCCGAATATGCACTGCGGCGCCGTTCGAATCACCGTGCACCCTACGGCGGTCGCCGAGCCGTCCCGTTCGAGGGGGACCTCGCGGCCCCCCGAAGCTCTCATCGCTCCAACAGCGGCGCGCCCCCGTAGATGAGGCCGTCAGTCTGCGGTGGGTTGGACACGCCTGCGCGCGCCCAGCTTCAAGCCGACAGGCGCTTTCCCATGAGGCGTTCGAGGACCCGCAGGGGTGCGGTCTGCTCGTCGCGGAGGCCGGCGAGGGGCAAGTGAAAGGTCTGCTCCAGCATGTACTGACCGGACATGGCGGCGTGCAGGACTTGGTCGCTGAACACGATCCAGGTGCTCCCCGGGGGCAGCGCGACCTCCTGCTGCGGCGCATCCCGCTGGTATGCGGCGTCGGCCTTTGCCAAGTCGTGAAGCTGGAGCATGACGTGGTCGTACCGGGTACGTTTTCCCTTCGTCACCCCCAAGGTCCGCAACAGCCAAGCCGAGGCTGGCCAAGGCGCGCGTACCCTGGGGAGGTAGCGCTGCGCCATGGCCGCGAACGGCTCGCCGAGGCGCCATACTCGGGGACGTCCCTCGGGGTCGACGTTGTTGAAAACTCGCAGAATGCGCTCGCCCCCGGTGGGGCTCGACGGGAAGGCATCGACATGCAGGCGTTTGTCGTCCTTCTTGAAGGAGCTGACCCGCTGCTGGACCTCGAACAGGCGCAGGCTCGTGCGCGCCCTCCGCAGGGTCGGAACGTAATCGGGCAGGAGGCTGCTCACGAGCTGGGTGGCTTGGTCGGCGAAGCGCGCCATCGCAGCCCGGAGCCGTTCCAGATCTTGCGCCGGCCCACGGGCACCGCGCAGCGCTTGCTGTCCATCCAGGCTGACATTCTTCGACTTGCCGTCTGACCAAAACGGGGAAAGGAATTGCCTCTCGCGCTCCGACATCTCGAAGCCGAGCCGGGGAAAGAACAACACTTCACCCCGCTCGAGGGACGTGATCGCTTCCCGCTGCAGCTCGCGGCTGACGCATGGGTCCCACCGGTCGATGGAAAGTTCGTGGAGGATATTCACGCGCCGTTATCTCTCGTGACTGCGAGGAGCCGCCGCTAACAGCCGACCCCGCGCCGCGGGCCACGTATCGCTGCTCCGCCCGACGACTTACGACCACCGCAGCTCATTCCGCTCCGACAGTCCCGGGGTGCGGTGCCGAACAGGACACCAAGCCGCTCGTCCAGCACGCGACGGCGTATTCTCCCTCACCGGCGTGACGGCCGTAAAGGATGGGCCGTTTCCAACGCGCTGTGACTCCGAGGCGCGCCCGCGCGGGGTCGAGCGACGCGTGCGGAGCGATCGACCTGAGCGAAGCAATCCTCCCCGCCTTCATGCAGCTCAATCGGTTCTTTACAGGCAGCGCCGATAGCCCTCGATTCCGCGAAGCTCCATCGAGGCTACGGAGTCCAAAACCTTGCGTCGTCCACGAAGCGACGACGGCGGTGAGGGTGCTCCCCAAATCAGGAGACTGCCGGAGCCGGCGGCCAGGGGACCCCGCACCCTCACCGCCTGCATCGGGCGTGAGTCGCGGCCGGGGGCCTGTGCGGACCCCGGCCCTGCTCTCAGGCGGCATGCCGCCGGTATGGCTCCGCCAGCTCCTGCAGCAGCTCGTCGCGGCGTGCCTCGAGATGCGCGGCCAGTGCGTCGTAGGGCGCACCCTGCCGCTCGACGCCCTCGCAGCCGGCACGGGCCGCGAGCCGGGCGTGCTGGTCTCGGGCCATGTTCGAGGCCGTGGTCACGCACGCCAGGGAAACCAATCGCGGCGGCGACCACTGAGCCGCCGACAGCGGGGCGCGCAAGCGGTTGACCGCAGCGGAGATGCGTTGCGGCAGCCTCCAGGAGTCTCCGCCGGCTACGGGTGGCCGGCGTCTGCGGCCGCCTCGTCCGGGCCCGCTACCTCGAACACCTCCCACAACGCCACCTCCACCGCCTCCAGAGTGGCGAAGATGAGCTTCTCTTCCGGGCCGAACACGGTACCCTTGTCGAAGCCGTCGGGGCCGAGCAGGAAGCGCATGGCGTAGTGCTCCAGGGGGTCCACCACCACGTATTCCCTGACACCGGTGCGCTCATAGAGGGTCCTTTTTTGGCGTAGGTCCTTGGTCGCGGTGGCAGGCGAGAGAATTTCCATCACCACGTCCGGCGCGCCTTCGACGTGGGTGGGCGTGATCTTCGCCGCGTCGCACACCACCAGAATGTCGGGCTGCACCACGTCCGTATCCGAGAGGCGCACGTCCGTGGGCGCGATGAAGGCGCGGCAGGGTTTGCCAGCAAGGGCTTGCTCCAGTCGACTGGACAGGCGCAACACAACGGTCTGGTGCCGGGTGGACGGCGCCGGCGACATCGCGTACGCCGTGCCGTCGATGATCTCCCAGCGGTCCTCTTCGCTCCAGTTCCGGTAGTCGCTCCAAGTGTAGCGGGTGTCGGGGCGTTCCTTGCTCGATGTCGGCATGGCGGCTTTCCACTTTGCTGTTCCAGGCGGGACAGAATGCTCCCATGATAGCCATCGGCAACGCTATCGCCAAAGCCGCTCCGACTCACGAGCGTCTGGTGGGCACGCAGAGCTTGTCAAATCTCTGCCCCGACGGCATAACACGAGGGCCGGACAGTGGCTCATCTCGCGTTTCACGCCTCGGGGAGTGACACGGCCGCGGCTCGGGTGACACGCTGCACGAGGACTCTGGGCCTCCCACGCGCCCGGGCTACCGGACGACGCGCTTTTGTGTCAGAGCCCCGGCCGATGCCCCGCAGCATGAGCCCGGCGACTCACAGGATTCCGGCAACAGCCCAGCAATGAAGGCCCGAGCAGGAGGTGGAGAGCTCGCTTTCCGACTGTTCCAGCCCGAAGCGTTGCATGTCGATCACCTGCGCGGTGAAGTGTAGAATGCCGGCAGCTTATCCGAGATCCATTTCACAATAAGCAAGCAGGCCACGCCTAGGTCGCGGGCAGGGAATTCACCGGATCAGGACGATGGTAGAAATCAGACACCGAAAGACCGGAGAGATACTGGCTACGGTGGACGCCGATAGCCTGGCGGGAGCGGACCTGCGCGAGATGCGGCTGGAGGGTGCCGACCTTGCGGGCGCCGACCTCGAAGGTGCGCGCCTGAATTACGCGAACTTGGTGGGTGCCGACCTCAGGGGAGCGAACCTGTCCGGCGCGACCCTGGTCCGCGCCCATCTGAACGGTGCCGATATGGAGGGGTGCAGACTGATCAGGGCACGCCTGGGCGATGATGCACACTCCAATGCCGCGATGCTGCTGGGGTGCAACCTCAAAGGCGCTGACCTGACCCGCGCCGATCTGCGCCAGGTCGAGCTTCGCAACAGCGATATGCAGGGCGCCATCCTGACCCGTGCCGACATGCGCGGCGCCGACCTCTATCAGTGCAATCTCAGCAGCGTGACCGCTCACAACACCCTGATGATCAAGGCCAGCCTGAGAGAAGCGAACCTTAGCGGCGCGGACATCTCCGACAGCCACCTCAACGATGCCAACCTGATCAAGGCCAACCTGCAGGGCGCACGCCTCGAAAGCCAGCACGAGGGCGGCTACACCGTCATCAACGGGGCCAGTATGGAGGGAGCCAATCTCGCCAATGCGAGGCTGCGCAATGTCTGGGCGGAGGACACCAACCTCAGGCACGCCAACCTCAGCCACGCGGACCTCTCCCACGCGGTGATGGGCGGCGCTATCCTGCGAAGCGCCAACGTCGCCGGCGCCAACTTCGAAGGGGTCGACCTGACGACCGTCTCCATGGACTTCTCCAACTTCTCCGAGGCGCTGAACGCCGTTACCACCCCTTTGGACAACGGCAACCTGCGGTAGCCGAGCCGGCGCGGTCGCTCGAACAGGTCGAGTCGCTGCCGCCCTGCAGACAACAAGACCCGAGCGAGGGTCCGCTTCCGCGAGGTCAGGCATCTTCCGCCGTCTGCCGCAACCGGCGCACCAGCAGCACGCCGTACACCCCGGCGTTAACTGCGACGACCGCGACGCCGAGGACGACTTGCAGTCCGCGGGTCAGGCCGGCCGGGTAGACAACGGGCATGACGTAGTGATCGATGAATCCACCCGAGAAACCCGGGCTTCCGCCCGCCGCCCTAAGCCGGTTCTCGAGCGGCGTCAGAGGGCAGATCCAGCCCGAGAACTCGATGAATGCGCCCCAGACGGCGGCAGGCACATGGACCCACACGACCTTCGGCCACCTCAGGGCCAACAGGCCACCCAAGACGACGAACACAATAAAGCCCAGGTGGAACAGAACGACGGCATCTGCGGCAAGCCTTGCAAGCATGTTGCGCTAATCGATGATGGTCGGTTCCTTGGGAGGAGGTCGAGGTAGGATGCATCGCAGCCCGACCGCCTTCGCCCATATCCCGGCGCGCAGCATTACCGCGCCGGGCTCCTGCGCCGCGTCGAGCCTCTCCGCTCGACTTCCCCCACCGCGAGCGGTCTTCCCATTCAGGCAGCGACGGGCGCACCGGGGACGCCGCCGCCAGCCCATGGCCCCCGCAAGTGCGACTATACCGCCCGAAATCGCCGGCCGGAACGGGTGTCCCAAGCACCATCAGCGCCTGCGTGCCCACAGCACGCGGCGGGTTCTGCGGCTCGTCATGCTGATAATGCTGGTCCCCTGTGGCCTGGCGACCTCGCTCAACAACCTCGCCAAGTTCCTCAGCGACCTCGGGCAGCGCGAGGAGGCCCTCCAGGCCGCCCAAGAGGCCGTGGCGATGCGCCGGGAGCTCGCCGCCCAGCGCCCCGACGCCTTCCGCCCGGACCTGGCGACCTCGCTCAACAACCTCGCCAACTTCCTCAGCGAGCTCGGGCAGCGCGAGGAGGCCCTCCAGGCCGCCGAGGAGGCGGTAACGCTTCTGTCGGCTTACTTTTTGGCGCAGCCCGGCGCCTTCGGCCAGTGGATGGCGGTGTGCTTACGGAATTACCTGACGTATGCCGAAAGGGTTGGCATCCAGCCGGACGTTCAGCTCATCTCACCCATTATCGAGGTGTTCAACCGCGCCCCGCCCGAGCGATGACGCGGGCGGCAGCGGCAGCAAGACCGTGGGTCAGGGATTCTCCGAGACCTGGGGAGACGAATGCCCGTCGATGTGCAGGGGCGGCGCTTGGCCCATTGGATCACCTATTCACGTGGGATCAGCCAGAATCCGGCGAGCAGTTCACGGTGCGGAGAACTGGATGCGCGCGCCCTCCGCGCTCCGCTAAACCCCACTGGCCGCAAGTAGCACGGCCGAACAATCTTTTCCCTGTCGGCGCTCCCAACTTCCCGAAATGCCGAGCCCCCCGGATCGGTACGGTGCGCCCGCCCTGAGGCGCCTCAGTCGTCGATCGCCTGGTAGGCCAAGGTCCAGAAGTCGCGACAGACGCGCGGAGGACTGGGAGAAATCCAGGCGGCCTGGGTCATCAGGATTCCGATCAGGTCCTCCGCGGGGTCCGAATACCAGGAGGTGCCCAAACCGCCGTCCCAGCCGAACTTTCCGACGGGCCCGGCCGGATCGTCGCGCCGGGTGACGACAGACACGCCGAACCCCCAACCGTGGCTGTCGAAGTAGCCGGGGACCAGACCGGACACCGCCTTCTGCCCGGGCGTCAGCTGATCGGTCGTCATGGTCTCGACCGAAGGTCTGGACAGGACGCGTTCGCTGCCGTATTTGCCCTGGTTCAGCATCATCTGACCGAAGGCCAGACAGTCGTCGATGGTCGAGACGAGCCCCGCGCCGCCGTCCGGGAATGCAGGCGGGCGGCTCCACTGGCTGCCCTTGGCCGCGTCGTAGAGCTCGAGCGCTCCGGTTTCGGGCTGGGTCCAGTAGCTCGCCGCCAGGCGGTCGATGCGGCTGGCCGGCAGGCTGAAACCGGTGTCCTTCATGCCGAGCGGCTCGAACAGACGTTCGCGGAAGAAGGTCTCCAGCGGCTGACCGGCGGCGCGCGCGATCAGCACGCCCAATACGTACGACCCCGTGTTGTACATCCACCTCGCGCCCGGCTGGTGCATCAGCGGCAGCTCGCCTAAGCGGCGAATCCACTCATCCGGCGGGTGCGGCGCCAATGGGTTCGGCGGCCCGAAACCCACGATCTGCAGGTCGCCCACCGCCTCCTGGATCGGATAGGTGCCTGGAGGCGCCATGACGATGCCCAACCCCATACGGAACGTGAGCAGGTCGCGCACGGTGATCGGCCGGTGCGCGAGCACGGTCTCGTTCAGCGGCCCGTCGAGCCGCTTCAGCACCTTGCGGCCAGCCAGCTCGGGCAGCAGCCGATCCACCGGCTCGTCCAGCCGCAGCTTGCATTCCTCCACCAGGATCATGGTCGCCGCAGCGGTGATCGGCTTGGTCATCGAGGAGATGCGGAAGATCGTATCGCGCCGCATCGGCCCATTCCCGATGGTTTCGGGGCCGCCGACCGCCTTCATGCCGATCGCATCGACACGCACCTCGCCGTGCCGGCAGATCAGGGCGACGATACCGGGCACCTCGCCGCGCTCGACATAACCGGCCATGACATCGTGCATGCGGCCGAGCCGGGCCTTGGACAATCCTCCGATACCCATTGCCTGGTCCCTCCTTCCCGTCTCATCCTTTGCCTGCCTGCGCTTGCGCAGCCCTGTAACCCACTGCGGTCGCGTGAGACCTTGCCAATGAATCTGCTGCGCGTCCCGACAGCGGCGTTGCGCGGTGCGCATGGCGTACCTCCCTGTACGCCACCTCCCTGGGGCGCCCGCCGGACGTACCGAATGGCTGTCCTGCCATTCGGTCGGTCCTCGTGTATCGACTCGATAGCTGTCGTCGCTGCGGTACGTGCGCCTTGCTCTTGGTCCGCTCGGGACCATTTCTTCGCAAGTTCCGAAAGCATCCGCCTCGCAAACTCGGCGCACCAGCGTATTGGAAGCCAGGGCTCCTGCCGCCGCCGCTCCGCATTCGCTGGTGCATCCTCCGTGAACCGCCAGCGCCCAGCAGTCTATCCCAATGGTGTGGCGGGAGCACCCGACTGCCGCCGGCAGAAGGGTGTTCCGCTGGCATGCGGCGGATCTGGCGGCCCTGGCCCTCAGTCTGCCGCCGCCCGCCCACCGGCGAGGTAACCTTCGTCCTGACGGCGGTACCCTCCGCGTCCTCTACCGCAACGGGGAACTGAAGGTCCGGCTGGACCAGAAAGCGCATAGGATGCAGTGAACACATGGAAACCCGAATGAGGCCGGTCGGCCACCCGCCGACCCCATCCGTGTTTTGCCGAATTCCAATGGATATAGTCCACGTGCCGGTTGAAGTACATGCCATTACAGACAACTCCTGGTCTCGACCGTCATTCCGGCTGGGAAGCCGGGATCCAGAGGCCATGGACGGCATAGGTCGGCATCCTTGCCCCTGGATTCCGTACAGTCTTTGCCAAACGCGCTCGCCCGGTTCGATGGCACGGGAAAGGTAACCGTTCAGACCCTCCCACCAGTTGATCGATGCGTTAAGAGCGCGTCCAGCGCAGCAGAGCCGCTCGGCTTGTCGTACACTCCCGGCTCATGGATCAAGAGCCCTCTATTCCGCAGGCGATCACGGCGAGCGGCCGGAGCTTTACCGAAGAGGAGATCTCCGCCATCGTCCGAATGGTGTCGATGTGCGTGGGCCTGAGTCGTTTTGAGCTGGCGCAGACCATCTGTGAGCTGCTGGGGTGGAGACGGGACAACGGAGCCCTGAAGTCCCGCGAGGGTCGGGATCTACTGGAGCGGTTGGAAGCTCGGGGGGATCTGGGGCTTCCCGCCAAGCGCACGGGCAGGCCCAAGGGGCGGCGCACCTGCACTGCGCAGACCGATCGGGGCGAACGCCGCGGCGAGATTGCCGGTGCGCTGCAGGAGGTGGCCCCGGTGGAGCTTCAGTTAGTGCGCCAGGCCGAGGGACGGGCATTGTGGCGCGAGCTTCTCGCGCGCTATCACTACTTGGGCTATGCCACACCCTTTGGGGCCCAGTTGGTCTATCTCATCTGCTCCCAGCGCCGGGAGGGGGAGGTGTTGGGCGGGCTCACCTACACCAGCCCGGCCTGGCGCATGCAGGCCCGCGATGCGTGGATTCGGCTGGGACGAGAGAGCGCGCAAAGCGCACCTCGCACGCATCGTCAATCAGGGGCGCTTCCTGATTCTGCCCTGGGTGAAAGTGCCTCATCTGGCGAGCCACGTGCTGGCCTTGGGCAGCCGGCGCATCGTAGGGGATTGGGAGCGCCACTATGGGCTGCGTCCCTGGCTGCTGGAGACCCTGGTGGACCCGGCCCGCTTTGCCGGGACCTGCTACCGGGCGGCCAACTGGTGCGAGGTGGGCGAGACCAGCGGACGCGGGCGCATGGACCGTGCGCACCAACGCCATGGCAGAGCGATAAAGCGGGTCTTCCTCTACGCTCTGCACCCGCAGGCCAGAGAGCGCCTGCGCGGTGAGCGCTGAACTCAAGCGGGCGCAGGAAGCGGCGGTGCCTCAAAGCCGCGGCGTCGGTGGGCGAGGACATCTCTGAGATAGCACAGCGGGGAGCTCAATCGCAGCCGAGAAGTCTCGATCACACTGGCGAGCAGCGCCAGCGCCCGGCTGCCTTGTTCGCTGCGGGTCCCCTGGCTGATGCGACGCAGAATCACCCAGTGACGCAGCGCCCGCTCCGCCACGTTGTTGGTCAGCGGCAGCTGAGGCTCATCCAACACCCGGAAGATCGCCCCCCAGTCGTTGAGCAGCTCCTTGCCCAGCGCCTGGGCCTTGTCATAAGGGCAGCAGCTCATGCGTTCACACAGGGCCGTGAGCTCGTTGAGCTCGCCCGGGTGGGCTTGCCGCAGGGAGCCGCCCGGTCCCTCGCGGGCGTGATAGACGGCCTGCATCAGCGCATCGAGCAGGTCATAGACCGCCTGGCCGTAGCCCTGGAGGGTGGGCGAGAGGCAATCCCTCAGGCCCCGGGCCTTGCGAATGAGATGCGCCCAGCAACGCAGGCGCTTGGCATAGTCCCGATAGACCTGGTACCCATCGCTCATCAGATAGCCGCAGAAGAGATCCTCGATGAGGTTCTGAAACATCTCTTTGGCGCGAGAGCCGACCAAGAACAGCGCCGTCGAGGCCGAGATGAACACCCATAACCACAAGGGCTCTCCCCATTGCTTGTGCGGTGTCTCATCGGCATGCATGAGGGCCGCTTCCAGCAACTGGGTCACCAGCTCATCCTCGACCGGCTCGCAGGCACGGGCGGTCTCCATCACGCATTGGTGGAGGGTGCCGATGCCGAGCGCCAGCCCAAACACCTCGTGCAGGAACTCCCGGACCAGGCGGATGGACAGGCGCATCCGAAACCGCAGCCAGACGATGAAGGCGCACAATCCCGGCCCCACCAGGCGCCACTCGCCAAGCTCCACCCCTCGCCAGCATCCCAAGTGCTCGGGCGCGCGGTGCGGCGCCTGCCGGGTCTCATGACCACAGTCGCAACGGCTCTGGTAGTATACCTGCCGCGTGCAGGTCAGGCGCAGCCCCGGCGCCTGCTCATCGCCAAAGACCAAGTCCAGCCTATCAAAGGCGGTGTAGGGCTTCGCCTGCTCAGGATTGAGCGCCCCACCACACAGCGCACAACTTCCCGGCCGATGATGGTCCCAATCGGTGACTGTCAGCTTCTGGGCGCGCCCGAATCCCTGGGAGCCAGGCTGCCGGCCCGCTCGGCGCTGCGTCCCTGAGGTCTTGCCACTCGTGTCCTTTGCGCCCTTCTGGCCGCCAGCCCCGGGGAGGCCATCCTCCTCAGAACGGCTCTTGGCCTCCTCGTCCTCAGGACCGGCGTCGGCCTCTTCGTCCTCCCGCGCACGCAGCCAGGGGTCTTGACTGCTCGGCGGACGAGAGCTATTGGAGGGACTCTGATTGAGCCGCTCCCACGCTTCCTTGAGATCCTGCAGCAGGCGGATGCTCAGCGCTGCCAGCGCATCGGGATCCTTCTGCCTCAGCTCCAGAATGCGCTCCTCGCTGAGCTGACGAAGGTCGTGCTCCTTGAGCACCATGATTGTGTGTGACAGTGAGGTCGAGGAACATCCTGCCAAGGGCACCCAACTGTCTCACGCTGGAACCGTTTTGTCCAGCCCTCCGGGTCAAAATATTCCAGGGGGGTGAACGGTTACACGGGAAAGTGTTTCTTGATCTCCAGCGGAGAGAACAATCCGTATCGCCGGGCGGCAGCGTCCAGACGCAATGCAAATGGTCCGACAGGGCCACCAACGCCTCCAGGTGGAAGGGGTGCCGTACCCGAAAGCTATGAAACCCAGTTCGCAACACATCGGCCCGCTCGACCAATAGCCGATTCCCGTGTCGCGCGGCCAGATTCACCGTGAAAAACCACGCGGCTCGGGGAAGCCAGGCACGGCGGCACTCGGTCATCGATAACCTTCTCTCGTCCAGCTCTTTTCGCGAGCGATGCGGTTCCTTCGTTCACCGCATCCGACGCGGGCTCGCCGCCTGCGCGGTGCGCCCCTTTCGCCCGGCTTGCCGTGCCGGGTGCTATACTCCAACGCGCGATGTCCACGTTGAAGCGCAACGTCAGCCTCACCCCCGAGGAGTACATCGAGGCCGAGCAGTACGGCCCGATCCGGCACGAGCTCGTCGGCGGGCGGCTGTACGCCATGGTGGGGGCAAGCCGAGCGCACAACCTCATAGCGGGCAATCTGTACGCTGCCCTGCACACCCATCTGACGGGCAAGAACTGCCAGGTCTTCATATCGGACATGAAGGTGCGCGTGGGTGATGACTTCTATTATCCGGACATCGTCGTCGAATGCGATGCCTCCGATCCGGACCCGTACTATTGCCGCGAGCCGCGGCTCATCGTCGAGGTTCTGTCTGCCTCGACAGAGAAGTGGGACATGATCACCAAGCGCGTCGCCTACCAGTCCTTGTCCAGCCTCCAGGAGTATGTCGTGGTGGCACAGGATCGGCGAGAGATGCAGGTCTACCGTCGGGCCGGGGACACCTGGGACCTGGAGACCTACGCCCAAGGCGATGCCGTATGGGTGGCTTCGGTCGGACTGAGCCTGCCGATGGCGGCGGTCTATGAAGGCGCCTGAAGCTCTTCGCAGGAAACGATCGCGAGCGGTTCCCTTCGTTCACCGCATCCCACACGGGCTTCGGCCTCCACCCGGCGACTGTCGGGGGATCGCCCGCAGGCGAATGGTAGAAGGGTGACCCCACGTGGTGATGCTAGACGCGATCGGTTCATGGGAGGGCCGCCCAACCACAAGATGGAGCTGACGAGGTCCACGCCGGTAAGGAACCGCGCGCCATCGCGGCTCATCTCGGCATTGAACGGCAGAAACAACCGACGCCGAGATCGAACTAGTCAGCGAGAGAGCGATCATGCTTTGCGCCGATAGCTACACAAAGGACTACGTGAGCGCTTGCCGAGCCAAGCTCGAGCAACAGGTTTCAGCGTACGAGCGCTTGATAAAGGCTGCGGGCAAGCCCGCCGAAGCGGCTGTCAAGGAATTTGAACCTCAGTTCTTCGGCAATATGATCCTGGCATTGGAGACCCGCTTCGTGCATAGGGCAAGAGGCAAAGAAGGAAAGGATGGCAATCCGCTGAATGAGGTGCGGATGATCAGTGCTTCAATGATTGCCAACGCCGACACACTGCTTCCCGACAAGACCATCAAGTACGATCCGGCCAAGTCTATTCTGGGCTTGGAGATCGGCGACGAGATAAGGATAACGAAATCCGGGTACAGTGCCCTCTCCGAAGCGTTCCTGGCAGAAATCGAGGCAAAGTACCCGTAGCGGCATGAAAGCCACGACCTACCGTTAGTACATTCCCGCGGAAAGACCCGAGGAGGCCCCATGCTGCAAAACGCCCCAATGTATTCATATATACCGGCGAAGGACCTCGCCCGCGCGCGTAGATTCTACGAGGAGAAGCTGGGCTTCAGGCCGAAGCGGGACACGGCGGGCGGCGTAGTCTACGAGTTCGGGAAGGGCACCGCGTGCTTTCTGTATCCGACGCCGAACGCCGGCACCTCCCAAGCGAGCCAGGCGTTCTGGCAAGTCGAGGACATCGAACGCGAGGTCGCGGAGCTGAAGGCGCGCGGCGTGAACTTCGAGATGTACGACACGCCCGAGATGAACGAGAACGGCATCTCGACCGCTGGCGATGCCAAAGCTGCGTGGTTCAAGGACACGGAAGGAAACATCATGGCGCTGATCCAGAGCGTCTGAGTTCCGATTCCGGCATGTTCGCCGTTAGTCCTCGGTTAGATCACGCCCGAAGGAAATGTAGACTTCCCTGGGAACTCGTGAAAATTGATGCCGCATAACAACGCGATCGACTATGACGCCTTACCAGTGCTAGATATTGTGCTGGTGGGCGCATGTCATCGCGAACTTTGGACCGCACAAGCAATTCCAGGGCGCGCGCGAGGATAGTTTCATGGATATTCAGGCGCTATTTGGACTCAGCATCCTCATGTGTTTTGTAGCTTTTGGCTTGGTCACGAAGCTCTACATCTGGCCCCGTCTGCGGATGCTGGAGCGGGACGATGCGCTCGCTCCATTGGTCTTGCCCCACACGTTTCGATTCATCGGCCTCAGCTTCCTGGTGCCGGGGGTTGTCTCTCCCTCGCTCCCGTCGGCCTTCGCCGCTCCAGCCGCATACGGCGATCTGGTTGCAGCCGTGCTCGCAGTCGCCGCTACTGTTGCGCTTTCCAGGCGTGCGCCAGTGGCCACCTTGCTCGTGTGGCTGTTCAACGTGTGGGGTGCGGCCGACCTCCTATTTGCGTTTTACCGAGGGTTGTTCGAGGTTCAGCTTGACCCGAGGATGCTCGGCGCCGCGTTCTTCATTCCAACAGCGATAGTGCCGCCCCTTCTGGTCACGCATGGCCTGATATTCTGGCTACTTGTCCGACCCAGGCATTAAAGCGCGGCATCGAACGTGGCGCCATTCAAACACTCGCCGATGACGAAGGTGCCGCCTAATCTTGCGCTCAACCGGACGGGCCGACATGCAGCTTCAACTTGGCGAGCATCGGCGCGGCGCGCCGGTTAGCTTGATGCGTTGGGCGAATCTATTGTGATCCGTAGATTAACTTTCAGCATGCCCGTCTGGAGCCTTGTTGTACCGGTCGCAGTCTGCGCCACGCTTGCCGCAGTTTGGGGTCGTCCGCTGGGCTGGATCCTTGTTTCCTTGGTCGCTGCCGCGCTAGCCGCAGCCGTAATCGTCGCCGTTCACCACGCCGAAGTCGTTGCGCTTCGTGTCGGCGAGCCCTTCGGCACACTGGTTCTCGCCTTGGCGGTCACCGTCATTGAGCTGTCGCTGATCGTCTCATTGATGACTTCCGGCGGGGCGGCGGCCAGCGAGCTGGCCCGGGATACGGTGTTTGCAACCGTGATGATCATCTGCAACGGCGTAGTGGGTCTGTGCCTATTGCTGGGGGCTTTGCGGCATCGCGTGCTCGCCTTCCGGGTCGACGCCGTCAACCCGGCGCTGTCGGTACTTGCCACCCTCGCGACCTTGACGCTGGTGCTGCCCACGTACACGTCCTCCACGCCCGGACCAACGTTCTCCCCCGTGCAACTTGTTTTTGCCGGTGTGGTCTCGCTGACGCTCTACGCGGCTTTCGTCTTCGTGCAGACTGTGCGGCATCGGGATTACTTTCTGCCGGTCGGGGTGGCGTTCGAGGATGCGCACGCGACCCCGCCTCCGGTTTCCGTGGCGCTGATGAGTTTTACCCTTCTGTTTTTCTCGCTTTTGGCCGTCGTTGGTCTGGCCAAGACGCTTGCGCCAAGCATCGAAGGCGCTGTTAAGGCGGCATCGGCGCCGCAGGCTGTCGTTGGCATCGTCATCGCGCTGCTGGTTCTGCTGCCCGAAACCTGGGCCGCCGTGCGGGCGGCCCTCCGCAATCGCATGCAGACCAGCTTCAACCTGGCGCTGGGCTCCGCGCTCGCCACCATCGGCCTGACCATACCGGCAGTGGCCATCACTTCCATTGTTCTGCGGTTGCCGCTGGATCTCGGCCTGCCCCCCAAGGAGATCACGCTGCTGGCGCTGACCTTGCTGATTTCGGCAATAACCCTTGCCAGGGGGCAATCCACGGTGCTTCAGGGAGCCGTGCACCTGATTTTGTTCGCCGTCTTTCTATTCCTTGCGATCGTGCCGTGACGTATGGCGGGCAGCGAGCAGCACAAGTCAACTCTTGCGGGCATCGGCGAGAGTCGCCCAATCGGGTAAGGGGGCTGCTAACCCTCCCTCCCCGTACCACCCGGCATGCGGGTCCGCACCGGGCGGTTCAGGCATGGCGGTGTTCGGTCATCGATCACCTTCTCTCGTCCAGCTCTTTTCGCGAGCGATGTGGTTCCTTTGTTCACCGCATCCGACGCGGGCTCGGCGCCTGATGAGGCTCAGCCAGCTTGCAAGCAAACGGAACCTTGAGCTAGCGTGGAGGCGGATTACCACTGGCGGCAACTACCAGTACAAGCGGCTGTACCGCAGCATCTACTACGCCTATGAGGTCGCCCTCGACGCCAACTTGCGGGACCTCCGTCAACGGCTGCTGGGTGGCGCCTTTGAGGCCCGTCACCCGGAGCGAATCTACGTTCCGAAGGCTTCGGGCCTCCATCGCCCGTTAGCGCTGCTGAGCATCGAGGACCAGGTCGTTCTGCAGGCATTTGCAAATCTCGCCGCGAATCGAATGCAGCGCCGCCGCGCCCAGCTTCAGTTCAAGGTCGTCTTCAGCAACATCTTGGAGAAGCCCGACAGCATCTTCTTCTTCCGCCGCTGGCAGAACACTTACAGGGCCTTCCAAGGGCGTATCCGAAAGCACTACCAAGCGGGCATGCGATGGGTCGGCGATTTCGACCTGGCAGCCTTCTACGACACGATCTCCCACGAACTCCTGGTGCGGACGATCTACCCGCGTATAACCAACGCTGACCTCGATTGGATCGGGCAGTGTTTGCGGACCTGGAGCTCCGACCGAGCAGTTTCGGGGCACGGCCACGGCCTGCCGCAAGGACCCTTGGCGTCCGATTTTCTCGCCGAGTGCTTCTTGCTCCCCATCGACCTCGCGCTCCAGAAGCGGCGAGGGTACACGCGGTACGTCGACGACGTGCGGCTCTTCGGCGCCACCGAGAATGAGGTTCGAGCGGACCTGATCGAGATCGAACGCCACTGCCGCGAGCGAGGCCTCATCCCGCAGACGGGTAAGTTCGCCATCAAGCGCGCCCAAAGTGTCCAAGAGGCAATGGGGATGCTCCCCAGCATTTCGGACCCGCAGCACGGGGCGGGCGGCACCGAGACGATTGACAGGAAGCAGGCTCGGCGGGCGTTTCGCTCGGCGATTGGCGGGAAGCCATACCAAGTCACAGACAAAACGCGGCTCCGGTACGTCCTCTATCGAGCAGAGCCCGACAGCGACCTTCTCAAGCTGGTGCTACGCCTCATTCCACACCACCCGGAGCATGCCGACGCGTTCTTCGCGTACCTTGGCCGCTTCGACTACAGGAAGCCGATCGAGCGGCTCTGCCTCAGCCTGGTGCAGCAGAATCCATACCCATACGTTCGAGGCGAGGCATGGCACGTTCTGGCCAAGTATCTCCGGGAGGCACGGTCCATGACGGCCGGCGATCCGACACCGCTCACGACGAGGGCCATCAACATTGCGAAGCAGAGGACCCAGGAGAACTTCGTCGAGCGGTGGAGCGCCTGTCACTTCCTCTGCGTGTCGGAGGGCCTCACGTCAGCTCGACACAGCAGGTTTCTGAAGTACCAGGCACCGCTACTCCAGTCGCTGTTGGCCCCGGTGCTTCCTGGTACCGCGTTCGCAAAGGGAGAAGTGGTTGAGACCTACCTTGGGCGAACGACGCCGGAGCCAGGGTTGTCGGTGTGTTCAGCGATGCACGAGCGTGGCTTGACGCCCTCGACCTTCGGGCTGACCATGGACCAGCTGCCATCGCAGTCGCCAACACGCTGCGGGAGCTGGGCGTCGTCTCAGCGCCCGGGCCCAAGGTCGATCCGATCGCCGAGATTCTCCACAGCCGATACGCGGTGCCCCGCGGCAAGTCATGGCATCAGTTGCTTGGCGCCGAGTACGTGCACGCGCTGGGTCTTCTGAAGCAGGCCGAAGCCGCATTCGCGGGGGGCCTCTCTTTCTGGCTTGCCTGCCAGAACTCGTTCAACCAGACCGTATTCCTGGCCCTGTAGCGGCACCTCGCGGCGACGGGCCACGCGGCGGCTTGCACGATCATCGACAAGAAGGGGCAGCTTGTAGACTTCGGGGTCACGCTGGACACGAACGGACCGTTCTCGAAGAACTGTCCGACCATCGGCAACTCCTTTCGGGACATGAACACGCGCCGCAACCAACTTCCGGTGTCGCACCCCTACGACAAGAAGACGGCGGCGCAGTCACGGCACCTCAAGGCCCAGGAGAGAAACCAGTTCGTGGCCAAGCTACGAACCGCCTATCTCAACTTGGTGGTGCTCATGCCGTGAGGGCGCATGGAATCCGACCGGTAGTGGTGATCGAGAAGCCGCATCCGCTAGAGTGGGAATGCTGCCCAACAACAGCATGGAGCGGACGGCGCTGCGCGCCGCCGCTGATGCGGAGCGTTCGCGCGAGGGAGAGAATAGGAGATCACAATGAAGGACATCGTGAAATGCATCGAGAATCTCCGGGTACAACTGGACCGTCACCGCAAGCAGGGGCTCAAAGAGTATCCGACTCGGACGATCTTCATTGATCCCCTTCTCGCCGCCCTTGGCTGGGATGTTCGTGATCCTGACGAGGTAGAACTTGAGCATCCCACAGTGGATGGAAAGTCGGTGGACTACGCGATGAAGGTCAACCGAAGGGTTGTTCTCCACCTGGAGGCAAAGCAACTTGGGGATCCCCTTGACGACGTCAAGTCCATCACACAGGTTGTGGGCTACGCCGCCAATGATGGAATTGAATGGTGTGTGCTGACGAACGGAGTCAAATACAAGGTGTATAAGGCATCGGAGAAGGCCAGCGCGCCGGACAAGCTCCTCTTCGAAGTAAGCATAGACCCAAACGACTCACGCGGGCTGACGCCTGAAGAATTGGCGCGGCAATTCAGCCGCCTGTCTCGAGAGTCCATGGCGAAGGGGCTGCTGGACCAACTCGGAACCGAGATTTTCACGACAGGAAAAATACGGAAGGTGCTTGATCGCCTATTCGCCGAGACGCCAGCATCCTTCATCCGTCTGATTCGAAAGACTATGAGCGATTCATCGGTGACACCATCCCAAATCGAACAGGCGCTGCACCGCATCTGGGACAGTGGCAAGGAACCAATTCCCTCGTCAGTAAGCCAATCGAAGGTTCAGCGACCGGAACGGACAGACTCCGGCCGTCGAACCACCGAATACCTGGAGAGCCACCACACAGACGGCAAACCAAACGAAGTCGTCGAACTCTATCGAGGATTGGACAGATACTGCCAAGACCTTGCACCAGGGCGAGTCACCCGCGTCTACAAGGCCAAGTACATAACTTGGTCCCTGGATAAGGCGATCTTCTGTTGTGCTCATCTCCAACAAAGCGGACTCCGGGTATGGCTGAAGATTGATCCGAAGACGCTCGGGCCATCCCAATCTTTCGCCCGGGATGTCTCGAAGATCGGACACTGGGGTGTTGGCGACGTTGAGCTTGCGATCAACAGCCTTGAGCGCTTGCGGGATTCGGAAGCGTACGTTCGCAAGTCGTTCGAGAACGTGACCCAGGAGTAATACTACAAGATGGCGAACAAGGACCTCGCACCTTACCGGTGACCCGCCTCGGGTCACCGGAAGGTGAAGGCTGTCGTTAGGGCTTCGTGCATGACGATTCCCATCTTCAGCGAGATTGAGCGTCTTATCACATCACAGAGAACGGGTCCGCTGTCGTTCTCAAGGAGCATCTTGGGCTTCTCAATACCAAGCTTGGCCTGCTCAAGCCCGTCAACCGCCTCCCAGTCACCGGACAAGCGCCTGACATTCAAGGCGAGCACCGGCGAGGCGAGATGCACCACCCCGAGGTCGGGCAGCGCCCGCGGTTCCGGGGACAGTATACGGGTTCCGCGGACAGTCTACGTGACTCGTCAGACAGGGAGCCGGCCTTGCACTCGTTTGCGGACGCCTGAAGGCGAAGCATCGATGTCTGGAATTGGCCGGAAGCCCACCGTTGCATACGGCGTCGCCGATCGCGATCCCGAGATAGCGGACGCTGTGAACTCAATATGGGCCTCACAAGGAGGCGAGACGGGCTCAAACCCTCAGTCGGCCCCACTTTTTGCTTGATGCGCCAGTCACTTTTCAGCTGTCTCCGTCTTCTTCGGGGAGCCCGTCGGTAACGGCCCGGCCCGCGGCTCAGCAAGCGCTGCGACTTCTCATTCGAAGGATTCAGGCCATCACCGGGCGGTGTGGTAGACGCGGAGAATTTGCAGCGCGTCTCCAACAATCCGGTAAGGGGCGATGTAGCGGGTTCCCGAAACCACCAGTTCGCGGGTGCCGGGCACGCGCCCGGGCCGCCCGATCTGGGGCGTGGCGGCCAACAGAAGGACGCACTCCCGGATGCGCTCGTGTAGCACCCTGGCGGCAGCGGGATTGTCCCGCACGATGTGAAAATAGATGCCCCGCAGGTCGCGGCGGGCTTGCGGTGACCAGAGGAGCTTCAAGGTTTGGCATCGCGCCCGGACAGCAATGCCTCCATCTCGGCCATGACCTGCTCATGCGGGATCCCCTCGCCTTTGTCGAGGGAGACCATGGCTTCCTTGATGCCTTCAGTCTGCCAGGCCTGCGCTTCCACATACTGCCGGATCGCGTCTTCGATAACCCAGTTGCGAGACCGATCCATGGCGGCAGCGAGGGCTTCCACCTTGGCGACGAGCTCGGGGTCTGTGCGGATGGTTATGCTGGTGCCTGCCATGACGTAACCTCTATGATTGCTTTGCACTCAACAGCATTCATAGCACAGGGGCCGGATCGTGGACAAGGGGTCCCTTTTGGGACCCTGGCCAGCTCACCGCCACGTTACCGACCCGCTGGCCCGCCGTGCTCGGCACTGTGCATAGCGCAGGCGGTTACCGAACAGCGAATGCAGGCCCGGGGTGTGATGCGCCCTCATGCGCGCATCGCAACGCCCCTGCAGCCCAAGCGGGCGTCACCGTCCATCCGGGGGATAGTTGACGGCTCCAGACTCAAGCCTTGGCCTGGGCGCGCACCTGTGTTACAAACTAGCGTGCTGCTCAGCCCTCCCAGGTTTGCGTCCCGCGCCATGACCCGTAAAGCACGCCATCCCGATACTGCTGCTCTGGCCGAGTGTATCCGCGTGTCGCGCGGCGACGCGCCGGCAGACCTGGTCATCAAGGCCGCCTCGTTCCTGGATGTGTACACGGGCGCGTTTCTGACAGGAGACGTGGCGGTGCATGGCGGGTTCATCGTCGGGACGGGAGAGAGCTACCGCGGGGTCGAGGAGGTGGACGGGCGCGGCTTCTCGGTCGTGCCGGGGTTCATCGACTCCCATGTCCATATCGAGAGCAGCCTGGTCACCCCGGCGCGGTTTCAACAGGCAGTCTTGCCCCTCGGCACCACGACGGCCATCTGGGACCCCCACGAGATCGCCAACGTCCGAGGGGTGGATGGTCTGCGCTGGGCACTGGAAGCCTCCGAGGGGCTGGTCCTCGATGTATTCGTGATGCTTTCGAGCTGCGTGCCCTCCACTAGCCCGGATCTCGCGCTGGAAACCAGCGGGGCGGAGCTGTCCGCCGCCGAGCTTCTCCGCTTCCGGGGACATCGGCGGGTCCTGGGCCTGGCGGAAATGATGAACTATCCGGGACTTCTCGCCGCGACGCCGGATGTGATGGATAAGCTGTACGCTTTCCAGGACATGCCGCGCGACGGCCACTGCCCGGGCCTGCGGGGGCGGGACCTCAACGCCTACGGCGCCGCCGGCATCCATAGCTGCCACGAGTCGACCACCCTGGAAGAGGCGCGGGAGAAGCTGCACAAGGGCATCCACGTGCTCATCCGCGAAGGCTCGTGCGCCAAGGATGCCGACGTTTTGCTTCCGCTGCTCGACGATTACTCTTCGGCGGTCATCGCCCTGTGCAGCGACGACCGCAACCCGCTGGACACCGCAACTCAGGGGCACATCAGCTTCATCGTCGACAAGGCGCTGCGCGCCGGCCATCGGCCGCAGAACATCTTCAGGGCCGCCAGTTTCGCCCCGGCCCAGGCCTATGGCCTGCAGGACCGCGGCGTGGTCGCTCCGGGCTTCCTTGCAGACCTCTGTCTGGGCTCGCCCCGCGACGCTCGGGATTGGCGCTCCGGCCTCGCCATCCAGGGGGTCTACAAAGGCGGTCAACGGGTCTCGCCGGACGCGCTCGCCGCGTTCGCGGTGAGCCGGCCGGCCCCGCTCCACGATGCGGCCCGGGAACCGAACATGCGCCTCGGACCCTGTGCCATCGAGGACTTCAGGGTCGAGACCAGCGCAGGCACGTCGCAGCGGCGGGCACGGGTGATCGGCGTGCGCGCCGGCCAGATCCTGACCGACTCCCTGCTCGCGACGCTCCCGGCTTCCGGGGGACAGGTGCTGCTGGATCCGGCACAAGACGTGCTCAAGATCGCGGTCTTCGAGCGTCACCACCGCACCGGGCGGCGGGCGATAGGCTTCGTCAAAGGATTCGGCCTCAAGCACGGCGCCATCGCCACGTCGGTGACCCATGACTGCCACAACGCCATCGTGGTGGGGGCCGATGACGCGTCCATGGCCATCGCCCTGAACCATCTGCGCGACGTGGATGGGGGCATCGTCGTGGCCGGGGCGCAAGCCGTGCTGGAGACCCTGCCGCTGCCCGTGGCCGGACTCATGTGCGACCGCGACCCGGCAGAGGTCGCCGAGGCGCTGCGGCGGCTGAAGGCGAGCGCCTACAGCCTGGGGTGCTCCCTGGAGGAGCCGTTCCTTCAGCTCTCGTTTCTGGCGCTGCCGGTCATCCCGTCCCTCAAGATCACCGACCGCGGGCTGGTGGACGTGGTCGCGTTCCGCGCGGTCTCCCCCCTGCTGGCAGCCTGATCTCGTCGGGCCGCGGGCGAACGGCCTGCGAGACGGAAGGTCCGTTCGCGCCCACGGGCAGCTCGCTGCCTCCCCCGACCACATACAGGCTCGCCTCCATCTTTGTCCCCGCGCTCGCTGAATCGCGGAGCGCGCCAGTGGCCCGCCCAACCGCGCACCGGTTCGTCCCTGACGTTATGCTAGACTCTGAATCGCACAGGAGAAATCCAACGATGGCCACTACCGCTGAATCCCTGCTTCAGCGCCACCGTATTACGGTCGGGGATTATCACAGAATGGGCGAAGTCGGCATCCTCGCCCCCGACGCCAGGGTGGAGCTGATCGACGGGGAGATCATCGACATGCCTCCTACCGGGAGCCTACACGCGGGGAAAGTCAAGATCCTGCTGAACCGTCTCACACCCGCCGTGGCGGGGCGCGCCATCGTCGCGGTTCAGGATCCCCTGATTCTCGGGTCGGACACCGAACCCCAGCCGGACCTGATGCTGCTCCAGCCGCGGCCTGACTTCTATCAGGCCAGCCACCCGCACGCCGCCGACGTGCTGCTCGTCATCGAGGTAGCCGAGTCCTCGCTCGCCTATGACCGGGACGTCAAACTGCCCCGGTATGCGCGCCAAGGGATCCCTGAGGCATGGTTGATCGACGTGGAGCAGAACGAGATCACCGTGCACCGCCAACCGGCGCCAGATGGCTATCGGGAAGTGACTCGCCTCGAACCGCCCTATCGCATCGCGCCGGTGACGATCCCCGACATCGAGCTGAATCTCGGCGAAGTGGTGTAAAAGCGGTGGGGTACGAGCGGAGGCTTCAGCGGGCGGGAGACACCCGCATCCTGTAATCCGCGACAATGGAGTGCGCGACCCGGCAGAGGTCGCCGAGGCGCTGCGGCGGCTGAAGGCGCGCGCCTACAGCCTGGGGTGCTCGCTGGAGGAGCCGTTCCTTCAGCTCTCGTTTCTGGCGCTGCCGGTCATCCCGTCCCTCAAGATCACCGACCGCGGGCTGGTGGACGTGGTCGCGTTCCGTGCGGTCTCCCCCCTGCTGGCAGCCTGATCCAGTCGGGCACCGGGCGAACGGCCTGCGAGATGGAAGGTCCGTTCGCGCCCGCTCCCCCGATCCGCGATGGTCACCGTCAAGATGCCGTTCGCGTCGCATTGGTAGCGTTCCTGTACGAGGTGAGGCGCCACCTGCCCGCGGCGCTGCACCGCAACACGGGACAGGTTGTCCTCCTCCCAGAGACCGCCATCGAAGGGGAAGTAAATCTCGTCCCAAGGCGTGATGTCCCCCGCCGGCCGGCCGTCTTCGACCCGACCGCATTCCAGATAGCGAAAGTGCCCGAGATTATGCGCTGGGCGGTAGGCACGGGTGTGCACCAAGGGACGGCCGTCGGCCGGCGGCAGCGGCGTCCCCTTGGGGAAGATGGGGTCGAAGACGATCGTGCGCCCCGCGTCGGCCTCGCGCCACACGCCGAAATGGCGGGTGAAGCGTTCCCTTATGGTGGAAGGGACATCGGCATCTGCTGCGATGGCCAGGCCCACGGCCGTGGCCGCATGCGGATACGCCGACCGGCGGACCTTGCGCCCATGCCACTCCCGAAGCATGCGGCCGACCAGGGGCAGCTCGCTGCCTCCCCCGACCACATACAGGCTCGCCACCTGCTCGCCGTTTATGCCCGCGGCCTCCGCCTGGGCCAGGGCCGACTCGACCGCGTCCAGACTGCGCTGCACCAACGGAGCGCAGCGCGCATAGAATTCCGCGGCACCGACCACGACCTGCCCTCTATCGGGAAACGCGACGCTCAGGTCGACGACGATCCTGCGCGTGTTCGGATGCAGCGCCTCTTTCTTCTGCCGGCACTCCTCCAGGAGCCGGAAGCGGGCTGCCTGGGACAGATGGGGCTCACCGCCCGCCGCCTCCACCGCCATCTCCAAGAGCGCTGCATCGAAGTCGTCGCCGCCGAGCCGGGCGATCCCCTGGTCCGCGAGGACCTCGTACCGATGGCCGCCCATGCCGATCAGCGAAACATCGAAGGTGCCGCCGCCCAAGTCATAGACCAGCAGATATTCCTGGCGGCCCTTCGCGCTCTTCGATCGGTAGCGGTGGGCGTATTCGATGCCGGCCGCAGTGGGCTCGTTGACGAGGGCGAGCACCGTGAAGCCGGCGCGGCGGAATGCTTCCAGGGTCAGGAAGCGCTGGTTGTTATTGGCGTTCGCGGGGACGGCTACGAAGGCCTCCAGAGCCTCGCTCCCTTCCAGGTCCAGGTTGGAGCGCTCCTGAAGGTCACGCCGCAACTGTCCCAGGTAGGCCGCCAGAAGCTGCAATGCGGGCATCGCCGCCTCCCCGACCTGCACCGCCGTGTCGACCGCGCTCGTCGGCAGCAGTCGTTTCATGGACCGCAGCGGTACCCAGTGGGGGTCGTCGGTGCGCTCCAGGGCATCCAACCCGAATGCCCACTGGCGGCCGCGCGTTGCCACCAAAGACGGGTACCAGTCCAAAGTGTCTCCGCTGCGGCAGTGGAAGTTGACCACGGGGTAATTGCCCCGATCGACTGCAGCCACAACCGTGCGCGTGGTACCGAAATCAATCCCCAGCCGCATATTCACCTCGGTTTACCGCAAATGGCCCGTGCCGGGCGGATCCGACTATCATCATGCACTGGTGCCCATGCTAACGTATTCGCCCGCGCCGTTGCACCGCGGGAGAACCCTAGCCCGCCCCAGTCGTGCGCGGCAGACGGCAGAATAGCGCAGCCGGGCTGGCCGGGCGTGGTCGCAGCGTGACGGGCTCCGGCGACTCTTTGGACACGACGAGTCGGGTCTGACGCTGGGGAGAAATTATCGTCGCGCGCGGCCCGAGAACAAGGCGCACGGAGGCCAGCGGCGAGACCTATCCGGATTGAGAGCCGAGGAGCGACCGGATGGCAGGACTGCCGTTCGGCACGTCCGCAGGACGCCCCGGAAGGGGGGGCGTACAGGGAGGTCCGCCATGACCACCGCGCAGCGCCGCTATCGGGACGCGCAGCAGATTCATTGACAGGCTCTCGGGACCCCTCCCGGGCCTTCACACGCCACGAGGCGCCTTTGCAGACCTCCGAAGGACTCACGCAGCGCGTGAGCTTCCCCGGACACCGGGGCAACCTGCTCGCGGCGCGCATGGAGCGGCCGGCCGGAGCACCGCTCGCTCACGCGCTCTTCGCGCACTGCTTTGCCTGCTCCAAGGACAGCCTGGCGGCGGTCCGCATCTCCAGGGCGCTGGCCGCTCGCGGCGTGGCGGTCTTGAGATTCGACTTCACCGGGCTCGGCGGCAGTGAGGGAGACTTCGCCAACACCAACTTCTCCTCCAATGTGGAGGACCTCTTGCAGGCCACCGCCTTTCTGCGCGAGCTGTCCGAGGCGCCAAAGCTCCTCATCGGGCACAGCTTCGGAGGCTCCGCCGTGCTGGCCGCCGCCGGAGAAATCCCCGAGGCCCAGGCGGTCGCCACCATCGGAGCGCCCTGCAGTCCGGCGCACCTCCGTCACCTGTTGACCGCGATCGAGCCGCAGATCGATGGGCAAGACGAAGTGGAGGTACGCCTGGCAGGGCGTGCGTTCCGCATCCGGCAGCAGTTGCTCGAAGACATCGACGAGCAGAGGCTGCTCCCGAGGATCCATGACCTGGGCAAGACGCTGATGGTCTTCCACGCGCCCCAGGACGAGATCGTCGACATCGAACGCGCGTTGCGCCTGTTTGAAGCCGCTCGCCACCCGAAGAGCTTCGTCTCGCTCGAGGGAGCGGACCATTTGCTATCGAGGGAGCAGGACGCCGTCTTCGTGGCCGAAGTGTTGGCTGCCTGGGCCAAGCGGCATCTTCTGGAGCACTAACCGCCCCTCGCTGCGCAATCGGCAGCGCGTTGGGCGGGCACTAAAAGGCTTTCCGCGGGGCCGACGTCAGCCCTCGTCGATCATGTTGTCGGTGGGGTTGTCCAAGTTCACATGGTGGTCGATCGGGTGCTCGACCTCGATGTCTAGATACTGCTGTTTGGTGCCTTCGGACTCGAAATAGATCACCAAGTCGTCGGCCGTACCCTCGCCCTCGACGACGTAGGGCTTTCCGGGAAGATCTTCGATATCCCGGCGGCTGATCGGATCCGTCGTCTCGATTCTGTGCATGGCGTGAACCTCCTCCGTGGAGCCTGACGGTGTATGGTCATTCAACTCCACCGGTCTATTGTATAGATTATCCGACTCCCTCCGTCAACAATTGGTTTTTCTTGGCCAGCCTCGGCGCATCTGCGCCTATCGCTCCTCGTCCGCCGGGACGGTCTTGCCATTCGCGTGCGGCGCCGCCTGCTCGCTCACAGCTCGCCTATCTACTCGATATACCCGTGTCTTGCTCCGGGGCGCCGCGCTGACCTTGATCGAGACGTTCCTCGGCAACCTCTGGGTCCTGTCGGGCCGTGGGAATGGCGCCTTCGGATGCCTGGTCGGCGGACTCGGTGTGGGGCATGTCCTGCAACTGTTGTGGGGCCGAGCGCGCGCCGACCTGCACCAAGTTGCGCAGCTCGCCGATCGCCACCGCGAACATCGGCAGCTCTGTCGTTCCGGCCGCCTTGATCTCGCTGATGACCTGCAGCACACGCTCCACCGCGTGGCGGTGGGTCTCGGCCCAAGCGGCGACGGCGTCACGCGGCGAGCCGAACGAACCGGCGTGGCGCAGCACGGCCGCGGTCAATGCCCGCCGCTGCAGGTAGAGCTGGTCCTCCAGGGCCGACCGCCCCCTGCCCTGCCATCGGTTGATGGCCGGCGCCCCGCTCAACTGGTCGCTCAGCCAGGAGAGATTCAAGAGGGCCCCCACGCCGGTATAGACAGCCGCAACGTCCTCCGCCGGGAGGCCACGTTCGTGAGCCACCTCGATGACGTTGAGGGCCGAGAACAGGTACTCCAGACACGCGACCCGAGTGGCCAGAGGCTCGGGAACCCCCGATTCCACCAGCGGGCGGACCTCTTGCCGCAGACGCTCCGCGTCGGCCGGATACAGCGACCCGCCTCGTGCGGCGGTGAGGCGAGCGACCCCGGGGGAATAGCGCGCGATGGCCTCCGCGATGTCCGCAAGCCCGCGGCCGTGGTGCAACAGCCACAGCGCAGCACGCTCCGCCAGCGCGGTGGTGCGGCGCATCATGTCGAGCTGCCGGCGGGCGGGAACTACGTTATCGAGTGCCGCGATCTCCTGCCACAGTTCGCCCAGACCGAACACCTCTCTGGCCACCGTGTAAGCCCGAACGGTGTCGCGTATCGTGGCGCCATGGTCCTCCTGCACGCGGAAAGCGAAGGTGGGACCGAGATGGTCGACCATGCAATTGGTCAGGTAGGCCGTGATGATCTCGCGCCGCAGCGGGTGCCGATTCATCTCCCGCGCGAACCGCTGCCGAAGCGGAGTCGGGAAGTAGCGCTTGAGGTCCTCACCCAGGTAAGCACCCTCCGGAAGGTCCGAGTCCACCAGAGCCTGCTGGATCGAATCCTTGGCGTGAGCCAGCAGCAGCGCGATCTCCGGCCGCGTGAGGCCGCGGCCGGCGGCCTGGCGTTCGCTCAGGTCCTCGTCGCTCGGGAGACCGTCCAGAGCCCGGTTCAGGACGCCGGCGCGATCCAGGGCGCGGATGAAGCGGCCGTGCTCCTCCAGCCGGGCGGCGGCCTCGGACTCCACCACGCTGATGGCTCCGGTCTGCCAGTAGCTCTCCCGCAGGACCAGCCCGGTCACTTCGTCTTTCATTTGCGCGAGAAGCTGGTTGCGCTGCTTGACCGTCATGTCCCCGTTGGCCACGACCTGATCGAGCAGGATCTTGATGTTGACCTCGTAGTCCGAACAGTGCACGCCGCCGACGTTGTCGATGAAGTCGGTGTTGATGCGTCCGCCGGCCGCCGCGTACTCGATCCGCCCCGCCTGAGTGAAGCCCAGATTGCCCCCTTCGGCGACCACCCGGCAGCGCAGCTCCTCCCCGTTGACACGCACCGGGTCGTCGGCCCGGTCCCCCGCTTCGCTGTGGCTTTGGCTGCGGCTCTTCACGAAGGTGCCGATGCCCCCATTCCAGAGCAGATCGACGGGCGCCCGGAGAATGGCTCGGATCAGCTCGTTCGGAGTCAGCGCCTCGACCGCGTTGTCCAGTGCCCGGCGGACCTCGGGGGACAGTCGGATCAGCTTGGCACCCCGCGGGAATACGCCGCCTCCGGGGGAGATCAGGGCAGCATCGTAGTCCGCCCAGGTTGATCTGGGCAGCTTGAATAGACGGCGGCGCTCCTCATAGCCGGTCCCGGGATTCGGACTCGGATCGAGAAAGATGTGCCGGTGGTCGAAGGCGGCGACGAGCTTGATGCGGCGCGACAGGAGCATTCCGTTGCCGAACACGTCGCCGGACATATCGCCGATGCCGGCCACGGTGAAGTCGCCACCTTCGATGTCCCGACCGATCTCGCGGAAGTGGCGTTTGACGGCCTCCCAGGCGCCCCGCGCGGTGATCCCCATGCGCTTGTGGTCGTACCCGGTGGCGCCGCCGGAGGCAAATGCGTCGCGCAGCCAGAAACGGTACTCGCGGGCCAGGTCGTTGGCGATGTCGGAGAATGCCGCGGTTCCCTTGTCCGCCGCCACGACCAGATACGGGTCATCGCCGTCGTAACGCACCACGCCCTTCGGCGGTCGGCTCTTTGCGCCCACCACGTTGTCCGTGAGGTCCAGGAGGCCGCGGATGAAGGTGCGGTAACAGGCGACCACCTCGGCGTCCAGGGCATCCCTGTCGCTTCCGGGCGGCTGCTTGACCACGAAACCGCCCTTCGCTCCGGTGGGCACGATCACCGCGTTCTTGACCATTTGGGCCTTCATCAGGGCCAGAACCTCGGTACGGTAGTCCTCGCGCCGGTCCGACCAGCGGATGCCGCCCCTGGCCACTCTGCCCCCGCGCAAGTGGACCCCTTCCACGCGGGGCGAATACACGAAGATCTCGAATCTCGGCCGCGGGGGCGGGAGATCCGGGACCAGGGACGGGTCCAGCTTGAAGGCCAGATACGGCTTGGGCTCGCCATCGGGCGTCGGCTGATAGTAGTTGGTCCGCAATCCGGCCTGAATCAGGGCCAGAAACCCGCGCAGGATGCGGTCTTCATCCGGGCTCGCTACGGCATCGAGGGACTCCTGCAGCCGGGCGACCAGACGCGCCCTGCGCGCTGCCGGCCGCTTCTGCTCCCTCGGGTCGAACCGGGCATGGAACAGGGTCACGAGCAGCCGCGCCACCCGAGGGTTGTCGGCCAGGACCTGCTCCATGTAGGGCTGACTGAAGGTCGTGCCGGCCTGGCGCAAGTATTTGCAGCACGCCCGCAGGACCACAATCTCGCGCCACGTGAGCCCGGCGCGCAGCACCAGGCGGTTGAAGCCGTCGTTCTCCGCATCGCCGCGCCACACACGCGCGAAGGCATCCTGGAAAACGCCTCGCAGGTCCTCGGTCTCGAGCTGCCCCGCGTCCTCATAGGCCAGGCCGAAGTCGTGCAGCCACGCCGGCAGCCGGCCTTGGGGCCGGATTGCGTAAGGGCGCTCTTCCATCACCCGCACGCCCATGTTCTCGATCATCGGCAGGGCCACCGAGAGGGGAACGGGCTGACCGCCGGCGAATACCTTGAAGCGCAGCAGCCCCTCGGGCGCATCCGCAGGACGATAAAGGCTCATCTCCAACTCGCCGATGGCCTCGAGGCGCTCGAGCCGCTCCAGGTCGTGCAGTGCCGCGTGGGCGGGGAAGTCTTCCCGATAACCGACCGGAAACGCGTCCTGGTAACGGGCTAGCAACGCGTTACCGCGCTCCTCGCCGAAGTGCCCCAGCACCAGATCATGCAGGTCGTCGTGCCAACGGCGTGTAGCTTTCAGCAGGCGCGCTTCGAGGTCCTTGATGTCGTATTGCGGCACCGTCCCAAGCGTGCTGTGGATGGTGAAGTACACCCGCGCCAGCACCGATTCCGAGAGCTGGACGGTGAACTCCGAGCTGTTCCCGCTCAGCGCCTGCATGAGCACCCGCTCCATGCGGCGGCGGGCGTCCGTGTCGTAATGGTCCCTGGGGACATAGACGATGCAGGAGTAGAACCGGCCGTAGGTCTCGCGCCGCACGAACAGCCTGATGCGCTGGCGCTCCCCGAGGTGCAGGATGCCCATCGCGTTGTCGTAAAGCTCCTGCTCCGCGATCTGGAACAAGTCGTCCCGAGGATAGGTCTCCAGGATGTGCAGCAAATGGCGGCCATCGTAGCCGCTGGGAGACAAGCCCGCCCGGGCCATCACCGCGCCGACCTTGCGGCGCACCAGCGGGACGGTCCACGGGTCGCTGTGGTAGGCCGAAGCGGTGTAGAGGCCGAGGAAGCGGTGCTCCCCGACCAGGCGGCCTCGGTCATCGAAACGCTTGACCCCCAGGTAGTCCATGTATACGGGGCGGTGCACGGTCGCCGGATAGTTGGCCTTGGTCAGGATGAGCAGGGGGAAGTCGTGGAACCGCTTGCGCATCTCCACGGGCAAGGCCGCGAAAATCTGCGACCGGGGACTCTTGCCCCCTCGACGCGAAATCCCCAGCTCGGAGCCCGCCACCGCGATCAGCGCGTCCTCGCCGTCCTCCTCCACCAGCGCGAACTCCCGGTAGCCGAGGAAAGTGAAGTGGTCGTCCGCGATCCAGCGCAGGAATGCCTTGGCTTCCTCCAGCTCTTCGGGGTCGCTCGGCGGAGGATGGCGCTCCAGCTCCGACACGATCTCGGCGGCCTTGGCCCGCATCGGATGCCAGTCGGAGACGGCGGCCCGCACGTCATCCAGGACGCGCCCCAACTCCCCTTCGAGGGCGTCGAGGATGTGGTCCGGCTGGCGGTCGACCTCGAGGTGCATGACGGACTCCTGGAGCGCGCCCGCGCCCTTCGCTGGGTAAGCCGTCAGGCGGCCCTTGCGGTCCCGGCACAGGGTCAGCACCGGGTGAATCGTCAGGTGGACGGTCAGACCGCGGCGGTTGAGCGCCATGCGGACCGATTCCAGCAGGAAGCGCATGTCGTCCGTCACGATTTCCGCAACGGTGTGGGTGGACTCCCAGCCGTGGGGCTCGAACTTGGGGTTGTAGACGTGGACCTTCGCCGTACCCGGCTCCCGCACGCGCAGGAAGTTCCACATGAACAGGGCCGCCCCATAGAGGTTCAAGGGATCTCGCCCGACCAGGTCCTCCGGATCCAGCATGCCGTAATAGGTCCGGACGAAATCCTCCACCGAGGAAACTTGATCCGCCGGGAGTCTGGATCGGAGCTGGGCCACGACCCGTTGGATGGTGTCCGCCTTGCGGTCTTCGGGTGTGAGCGTCATGAGAGCAAAACGTCAGTCCAGAGCACTCCGGGGCCTGCGCATCGCGCTTGGCGTGTCGCGACGCAGCCTGCATACAGCCTAGCACGGGTCGCCGGCGCGCCAGGCAGAACAGCCTCTGCGAGGACGCGACCTATCGAGTAGATCAGGTAAGAGCGACCAATTGGCAGGATAGCCATTCGGCACGCCCACGGGGCGCTCCGAAGGGGTGGCGTACAGGGAGGTACGCCATGACCGAGTGGCAGGATAGCCATTCGGCACTTCCACGGCCGCCCCAACCTCGCGCCGCAGTTCATTCACAAGCTTTCAGCAGCCGAGTAGCATCGCACCCATGCACTGGCTCCCTCTCACGCTGCTGTGCGCCTTCAGCCTGGCCTCGGCGGACGCCGCCACCAAGAAGTACCTCTCCAGCTATACCGTGCGCGAACTGGTGATGGTCCGATTCGCCTTTCCGGCCATGCTGCTGGCGCCGCTGCTCCTGATCTACCCGTTGCCGCCGGTCCCGGCGGCCTTCTGGGGCTGGGTGGGAGCGCTCGTGCCGCTCGAGGTCCTGGCCATGCTCCTGTACATGCGCGCCATCCGTGACAGCCCCCTGTACCTCACCCTTCCGTATCTGGCGTTTACGCCGGTGGTCACCACCGTGATGGGGTTGCTCCTGCTCGGCGAGCAGCCCTCCCCCAAGGGTTTGAGCGGCATCCTCCTGGTGGTCGCGGGAGCCTATCTGCTCAACTCGGAGCCCGCCGAGAGCGTGAAGCGCCCTGCATGGCGCGCGCCTTTACAGGCTGCCTGGCGCGATACCGGCTCCCGCCTCATGCTGGCGGTCGCGGCCATCTACGGCCTCACGTCAGTGATGGGCAAGGCCGCCCTGCGTTACGTCCCGCCCCGGACCTTCGGGCCCTTCTACTTCGTCCTGTTGGGCGCGCTCACCGTCACCGCGCTGGCCGCTCACCGCCCGTCTTCCCTCCGCGTGCTGTGGCGCCGACCACGGGCCCACCTGCTCATCGGCGCGTGCATGGCCATCATGGTCATCACCCACTTCACGGCCATCGAGCGCGTCGAGGCCGCGTACATGATCGCGGTCAAGCGCGTCAGTGTGCTGTTCGGGATCCTTTACGGGGCCTTGCTGTTCAAGGAGCGGCGTTTGGGCCGCAACCTGCTGGCCGGGGCACTGATGGTCGCGGGCGTGGCGCTCACAGCGCTGTAAGAGTGCGCCGCGACCCGCTCTACCAGCTCGGCGCCGTGGCGAAATCACATGGGCGCACCGTCCCGGTCTGCCGACTTCGGGACGACACCATCAGCTTTCCTCGTCGCACTCGCACTGCGCCTCTGCAATAATGCCCCCAGCGGCCGTCCGTCGCGCACGGCCGCAACCTATGGTTCGAACAGGGCAGCGCTGATCCGGTCGCTGACCCACGTACCAATGACGGCTGACCGACAGCGGGATCGGGAAGGTGGGGGCGCGCGCAGGCGAACGTCCAGCGAAGGTTCGGCCCGCCGATGCAACTGACTGACTTTCACGCCAAGTATTACGCCCACGAGCTGACCAAACGCTCCGCGTCGGACAGTGTGGAGAAGCTTGCCGGTGCCGTTGCCAGCGCACAGGTGGACCTGAACCCGCATCAGGGGGACGCCGCGCTTTTCGCCTTCAACTCTCCGCTGTCCAAGGGCGCACTGCTCGCGGACGAAGTCGGCCTCGGCAAGACCATCGAGGCAGGCCTCGTCCTTTCCCAGAAATGGGCCGAACGGAAGCGCCGCGTGCTCGTGATCACGCCGTCCAACCTCCGCAAACAGTGGCATCAGGAGCTGACGGAGAAGTTCTTCCTGCCTTGCCGGATATTGGAGACGAAGTCCTACAACGAGGCAATCAAACGGGGGAACTTCCGCCCCTTCGAGGCAAAGGATGTCGTCGTCATCTGCTCCTATCACTTTGCGCGCAACAAGGCGGCCGATGTCGCGGCGACACCGTGGGATCTCGTGGTCATCGACGAAGCCCATCGCCTGCGTAATGTTTACAAGCCGTCCAACGTCATCGCCAACACGCTCAGGGCAGCGCTGCAGGAACGCCGCAAGCTGCTCCTCACCGCCACCCCGCTGCAGAACTCGCTGCTCGAGTTGTTCGGCCTCGTCAGCATCATCGACGAGCACGCCTTCGGCGATCTGAAAAGCTTCCGCGAGCAGTTCGCCAATCTGAGCCAGGAGCAGGTGTTCCAGACGCTCAAGGCGCGCCTCAAGCCGGTGTGCCATCGCACGCTGCGCAGGCAGGTCATTGCTTACATTCCATATACGAACCGGTTGCCGCTCGTCGAGGAGTTCACCCCGGAGGAAAGCGAAGACCGTCTCTACGATCTCGTCTCGGAATACTTGCGCCGCCCGAACCTGCAGGCGCTCCCCCCCAGCCAGCGCTCGCTGATGACCTTGGTGCTGCGCAAGCTGCTCGCCTCTTCGACCTTTGCCATCGCCGGCGCGCTCACGTCCATCTCGAACCGACTGAAGGCCAATCTGCGCAGGCAGGAACCACCGGAATCGCTGGAGGAGGAGCTGGACCAAGAGTACGAAGGGCTGAGCGAGACCGTCGATGAATGGGGAGACGATCAGCCAGGCGAGGTGCTTGCGGAGGCCGATCGCGCGGCGCTGGAGGCTGAAATCGCCGATCTCGACGACTTCGCCCGCCTTGCCACTTCCATCGAGCACAATGCCAAGGGTAAGGCCCTGTTGAAGGCGCTGCACATCGCCATGGACAAGGCCGCGGAACTGAGCGCCGAGCAGAAGGCCATCATCTTCACCGAATCCCGCCGCACGCAGAGCTACCTGTTGCGCGTGCTGGCAGACAGCCCGTGGAAGGACGGCATCGTCCTGTTCAATGGCTCGAATACCGACGACCGTTCCAGGGCCATCTACGCCGCCTGGCTGGATCGTCACCAGGGCAGCGACCGCGTCACCGGCTCGCGCACCGCGGACATGCGTTCCGCCCTGGTGGATTACTTCCAGGAACAAGGGCGGATCATGATCGCCACCGAAGCGGGCGCGGAGGGCATCAACCTCCAGTTCTGCTCCCTCGTGGTGAACTACGACCTGCCGTGGAACCCCCAGCGCATCGAGCAGCGGATCGGTCGCTGCCACCGCTACGGCCAGAAGCACGACGTGGTCGTGGTGAACTTCCTCAACCGCAACAACGAGGCCGACCAGCGCGTGTTCCAACTTCTTTCGGAGAAATTCCAGCTCTTCGAGGGCGTCTTCGGCGCCAGTGACGAGGTGCTCGGCGCCGTCGAGTCCGGCGTGGACTTCGAGAGACGCATCAACGACATTTACCAGCGCTGCCGCAAGACCGAGGAGATTCAGGACTGCCTTCGACCAGCTCCAGCTCGAGCTCAGCTTCGAGATCAACGAGGCGATGACCCGGACGCGCCGCAAGCTGCTGGAGAACTTCGACGACGAAGTCCGCGAGAAGCTCCGCGTGCAGGATGAAGCCTCCAAGGCAGTCTTGAGCCGCTTCGAGCAACTCCTCATGCGGCTCACCCGCCACGAGCTGGACGGCCACGCCGAGTTTCTGAACGACTCATCGTTTCGACTGCTCGCTGCACCGTTTGCCGGCGAGATCCCTACGGGTCTCTACGAGTTGCCGCGCCGTTCCGGCGAGGCGCACACCTACCGCTTGAACCACCCACTAGCCGAGGCGGTGATCGCGCAGGCGAAAGCTCGCGAGCTGCCCTCTGCCGAGATCCGCTTCGATTACACCGCCCACGAAGGTAAGGTGAGCATCCTGGAGCCGCTGCGCGGGCAAAGCGGCCATCTCTCCCTGTCGCTGTTCACGGTGGAGTCCCTGGATCAAGCCGAGGACTACCTCGTTTTCGCCGCCGTCACCGATACCGGGCAGCAGCTCGACGAAGAAGCCGCCCGTCGCCTCTTGTCCCTACCGGGCCAGGTGGGGCAAGGGATGTTGTCGCTGGCTCCCCCCGGTGACCTTGATGAAGTCATCCAGCGCCGCCAGGCTGAAATTCAACGCACCATCTCCGAGCGCAACGCCCGCTTCTTCGAGGCGGAAGCCGAGAAGCTCGACGGCTGGGCTGACGACCTGAAAGTGGGTCTCGAACGCGAGATCAAGGAGCTGGACCGCCAGATCAAGGAAGCCCGCCGTGCCGCCACCATGGCGCTCACGCTGGAGGAGAAACTGGCCGGCCAGAAGCAGGTCAAGGCCCTGGAATCCCAGCGCAACGACAAGCGGCGCTCGCTCTTCGATACGCAGGACAAGGTAGACCAACGGCGGGAGGAGCTGATTGCCCGCACCGAGGGGAAGCTCAAGCAGGAGGTCGCTCTGAGCCGCCTTTTCAGCATCCGATGGAGCCTCCAATGAATGTCGAGACGCCCATCGAGATCGTTCACTTGCCGGGTCAGCTTCGCCTTCTCTTCGGGGGCAAGCTCCGCGAGGCCACGACCGGCAGTGCGCAGGAGCGAGAAGCGAACTTTCTCTCCCGTGCGCTTGCCGCCTACGCGGTCCATAGACTTGCCGCTTGCTCTCTGGAGGAAGCTGCTACCGCCGTGGTCGACGGGGGAGGAGACGGCGGGATCGATGCCATTTATTACTCGCATGCGACCCAGACCCTCCACGTCGTGCAGTCGAAGTTCTTCATGGATGGGCGTGGCGAGCCGGCACTGGGAGACGTGACAAAATTCAAGGAAGGATTGAGCAATCTGCTGCAGGGAAACTTCGAAGCATTCCGGGCCAACGAATCCTGGGCGACCATGATTCCAGGGCTTCATGCGGTATTCAGAGTTCCGTCACTGCAGGTCCGCGCCGTCCTGGTCTATTCGGGGATCAACCTGGTCTCGGAAGACCGCCGAAGGCTTTTCGAGAATCTCAAGCGGCGCTTCTCCCCTGGTGACGACTACCTCGAGGTGCTGGTCTGCAATCTTACCACGGTGCACGATTGGGTCATTGGCGCGGATACGGGACCCGGAGTGCCTGAGATCGAGCTGATGCTTCGAAAACCTGGTTGGGTTACCACCCCTTATGAAACGGTCTACGGCCTCCTGCCCCTGGCCGAGCTGGCGCAATTGCGTGCAGTCCACGGACGACGCCTGATCGCAGCCAACATCCGCGCCTACAAGGGCGACACGGAGGTCAACACCGAGATTGCCAGCACTTTGCGCGAAGAACCGGAGCATTTCTTCTACCTCAACAACGGACTGACCGCCTATTGCGAGCGCTTGGAGGTCAACCACCTCGACCGTGCAAACACGGAGCAGAAACGCATCCGCGCCTTCGGATTTTCCATCGTCAATGGTGCTCAGACACTCGGAGCGGTCGCCGACATCTTTGAACAACCTCGGGATCCTCCCCCGCAGAGGCACGTCTTCCTCAAGATCGTCTCGCTTGAACGATGCGTCGATGATCGGGCCTTCGCCAAGCGGATCACCCGCAGCACGAATTATCAGAATCAAATCGGCTCCCGCGACTTTGTGGCTCTGGACGATGAGCAGGAGCGGATCGCAAACCAGCTCGCACTGTCTGGAATCAGCTACCACTGTAAGGATGACGCTGAAGCCCCCGCGCCTGATGCTACCAACTTCAACCTCGGAGAAGCCACCACAGCCTGCGCATGTCTCGCCCAATTCAAGGACTGCGACTTCTGCGCTCGCGTGCTAGCCAATCGGCGCTCGCTTTGGTCGTTTGAAGAGGTTTATCCCGCAGTCGAAGAGAATCGCTCGCGCTACTCGCGGGTGTTTCGCTCGGATAGATCGGCCCGCACCGTCTGGCGCGCAGTCCAGACGCAGCGGCTTGTCATCGCGGCGATGCAGGAAAACGCTCGCTCAAGTGCAGGGGTCCGGAAGGCATTCTTCGAGAACGCCCGTTGGTTGGTCCTGAACCTTGTTTTTCTCCGGCTCCGTCCGGAACGGGGCGAGGAGCTTTGGCTGGGCCCAGACTCGGCTGCGGTAGTATCGAGGGCTGCCGTGGAACTTTCTGAGGCACTTTGGGACGTCTGCGAGGCGCAAGGCTATGCGTCGAGGCGCGTCACTGACGGTGCTGATCAGTACGAGCAGGTTCGCCATTTCCGCTCGGTCTTCAGCGACGCCTCGGACTGCCAGAGGCTTCGCAACGCCCTGCCGGACAAAATCGCAGCGCAGGCACAGCCTGCGCCGGCAGGTGCGGACGCGAACTCGCAAGCCCGACAACTCTCGGAACACCCTCGGTCGTGACCAAGAAGCTAAAGACTGGACTGGATCGGGCGAGGATCGAACCGCGTATCCTGCTTGAGCATCATGGGAAGTGTTGCGACGCCGTGACCCCGAAGCCAAGCTGTGAACCCGTCGACAACGGACGAGTCTTTCGGTACAACCGTTTGGCAACGCAACGCGGGGAGTCATGCCGTGACCATGAACTATCAGTCCTACATCGTCCCGCGACACGTCCATCTGCGGCGGCGAGCCAGTGGTGAAAGGAACCCGTGTTACCGTGCGCACCGTGCTCGCAAGCCTGGCCGAAGGCATGAGCGTGGAGGAAATCGTCAGGGATTTTCCGACGCTGGACGAAAAAGCGGTACGCGCAATCATCGCGTTCGCCGCCGTCTCCGCCGAGGAAGATCTTCCGGTGCCGCCCGTCCCGTCGTTGCTATGGACATGAGGCTTATAGGGCGGGCTCGACCAGCCCGGAATATCGGGCGGAGCCCGGCCTACTGGACAGCTTGATGCCCAGTCCGTCATTGAAACGAGGCACGCCATGAACCGCACCCAGGTACTCGCTCTGCTGGCCCGCCACAAGCCCGAGCTGGTGCGGCGCTTCGGCGTCACCGATCTTGCCCTCTTCGGTTCCACCGCACGGGATGCTGCCCGCGAGAGTAGCGACGTGGACGTATTGGTTTCCTTCGACGGCCCGGCCACTTCCGACCGATATTTCGGTGTGCAGTTTTACCTCGAAGACTTGCTGGGCCGTCCGGTCGATCTGGTCACGGACAAGGCGCTGCGGCCGGAACTGCGGCCCTACATCGAGCGCGAGGCGATCCATGTCTGAACGGGAATGGCGCTTTTACGTGGATGACATGATCGGTTTCGCCGAGAGGGTCGTCGTCTACACAGACGGGCTCGATCAGGCCGGTTTCGTGGACAGCGGCATGCACTACGACGCCACGCTTCGCAACCTGGAACTGATCGGCGAGGCCGCCGGCCATATTCCGGAGGATGTACGTCGGGCAAACCCTGCCATCGCCTGGCGGCTCATCATCGCCACGCGCAACCGCCTGATCCACGGTTACCTGGGCATCGACAACCACACCCTGTGGAGCATCGTGCGGAGAGATATTCCCGCGCTCCTCCCGCAACTGCGCAAGCTCAAAGAACAGTCGGCATGAGCAGGCAAAAACTCGAGCTCACCTGGATGGGCAAAGAGAACCGGCCGAGGCTGGAGCCGCGTATTTTGCTCGAAGGTCCGGAGAAGTCCTACCACGCGACGCACCGGGTGACGGACAACGACATCTTCGACAACCGGCTCATCTTCGGCGACAACCTGCTGGCCCTAAAGGCGTTGGAGGCGGAGTTCGCGGGCAAGGTGAAGTGTATTTACATAGACCCGCCATACAACACCGGCAGCGCCTTTGCTCATTACGACGACGGATTGGAGCATTCGATCTGGTTGTCACTGATGCGCGACAGGCTGGAGATCCTCCGGCGGCTGTTGTCGGACGATGGGTCGCTGTGGATCACCATCGACGACAACGAGGCGCATTACCTGAAGGTGCTGTGCGATGAGGTGTTTGGGCGGGCAAATTTCGTTGCGAACATGATATGGGAGAAGCGCACTTCGGAGAGAACCGGCGGGTGTTTTCGTTCAACCACGATCACTTGATGGTCTACGGAAAGACGAAACCTGACTTCGAGCGCGTCCGGAATCCGCTTGGCCTAAGCCATGAGGTCTTATCGCGGTACAAGAATCCCGATAACGACCCTCGTGGTGCGTGGCAATCGGTCTCGGCGAACGCTCAGGCGGGGCACGGGACAGCAAGTCAGTTTTACAAACTCAAGCTGCCGTCAGGTCGTGAGATTGATCCGCCGAAGGGACGATGCTGGCTTTACACGAGGGAACGGATGGAGCAGGAAATTGCCGCTGGAAATGTCTGGTTCGGAGCGGATGGGGACAACGCTCCGCGCATAAAGAAGTTCCTTCGAGACAACGAGGACAAAGGACTGACGCCGGAAACCATCTGGCCCGCTACGGAAGTCGGCACGAACGATGACGCCAAAAAGGGCCTGCTCCAACTACTTCCTGATGTGCCGGTTTTCGACAATCCGAAGCCTGAAGGGTTGCTGGAACGAGTTGTCCATATCGCCACCAACCCCGGTGACCTCGTCCTCGACTCCTTCGCCGGCTCCGGCACCACCGGCGCAGTCGCCCACAAGATGGGCAGGCGCTGGATCATGGTGGAGCTGGGCGAGCACTGCCACACCCACATCATCCCGCGCCTGAGGAAGGTCATCGACGGCCAGGACCCTGGCGGCATCACGCAGGCGGTAGGCTGGAAGGGAGGCGGCGGCTTCCGCTACTACGGCCTCGCCCCGTCCCTTCTGGAAAAGGACAAGTGGGGCAAGTGGGTCATCAGCCACGAGTTCAACGCCGCCATGCTGGCCGAGGAGGTGTGCAAGCTGGAAGGCTTCGTCTATGCGCCGAGCGACACACTGTACTGGGAGCACGGCCATTCCACGGAGCGAGATTTCATTTACGTCACCACGGCCAACCTGAGCCGCGACCAGCTCCAGCAATTGAGCGATGAGGTGGGCCGCGACCGGTCGTTGCTGGTGGTGTGCAGCGCCTTCCGCGGCCCGAGGGAGGGCTACGCGAACCTGACGGTCAAGAAGATACCCAAGGCCGTCCTCTCCCGCTGCGAGTGGGGCCACGACGATTACAGCCTGAGAGTGGAAAACCTCCCCGAGGCGCCGGCAGCGCCCGGACAGACGGAGATCCAGCTTGGTTGGCAAGACGATTGACTACGAGATGACCGAGCACGCTCGTGAGAGCCTGCGCAGGCGTCCAGATATCCGCCTGGAATGGCTGGAACGAGCGCTGCAACAGCCCATGCGGGTGCAGTCCGATGCCATCGACCCGGACCTGGAGCACCGGTTGCTTCGAATCGACGAGCATGAAGGCCGGGTCCTGCACGTGATCGTGAATAGGACCACTCGGTCCATCCGAGTGATCACCGCGTATTTCGACCGTAACATGAGGAGCAAGCTATGAGACTCCGAATAGACGAAGAGGCGGACGCTCTGCACCTCGAATTGGTTGACGTGCCGGTCGCGGAGTCGGAGGAAGTCGCTCCTGGCGTGATCGTCGATTACGACGCAACCAATGAGGTGGTTGGCATCGAGGTGCTGTACCTCTCGAAGCGGCCGCATCCTGTCAACCTGATGGATTTTCAATTTCAAACCAGCCCCAAGAAGCTTGCCGCGAGCGGAAGGTAATCGGCTTCTCGGTGGCGGCGTCGGCGTGAAGATCGGTCCGTGATACACAGTGCAAAGGAATTTGGCGTGACGCGCGAGCGGCTTCCGAAGCCCGGCCGAATGCCGGGCAGGCTGTGCAGCACGCCGAGGCCGGAGGGATGGCCGGCGTTGCGCGGGAGCTATCGCCTGGAGATCGAACGAATGCAACTTGAGATCCTGGATTGCCTCGGGCGGGGTGCGTCCAAACATCTCGAAGGAACGCTGGGCGAGCGATGAACCGCCACGTCAATGCCATCGCCGGGCGCCTCTCGCTGCGACCTCCGCAGCGGCGGTCGCTGGAGATCCTGGACCGCATTACGGAGATCGTCCCGCCGAAGAAAGGGGCGGACGTGGCCGCCGCCCTCGCCGCGATCCATGCCGAGTTTCCGACCGTGACGGACTTCGAGCGCGAGTTCCCCTCGCTGTGCTTTGCGCTGGCCACCGGCGTCGGCAAGACGCGGCTCATGGGCGCCTTCATCAGCTATCTGCACCTCGCGCACGGCATCGACAACTTCTTCGTGCTCGCGCCGAACCTGACCATCTACAACAAGCTCGTCACTGATTTCACACCCGGCACGCCGAAGTACGTGTTCAAGGGAATTGCAGAGTTCGCCACGGACGCCCCGGCGGTCGTCACCGGCGACGACTACGAGTCGCGGGCGCGGACGCTTTTCGACGAGTTCATCCGCTGCAAGGTGAACATCTTCAACATCTCGAAGATCAACACCGAGGTGCGCGGCGGCAAGTCGCCCCGCATCAAGCGTCTGTCGGAATACATCGGCGAGAGCTATTTCGACTACCTCGCGGGCCTGCCCGACCTCGTGCTGCTGATGGACGAGTCGCACCGCTACCGGGCCTCGGCCGGCGTTCGGGCGATCAACGAGCTGAAGCCGCTGCTGGGTCTCGAGCTGACCGCGACGCCGTTCGTGGAGACGAGTAAAGGCTCCGTGGCGTTCAAAAACGTCGTACTCGACTATCCCCTCGGGCGGGCCATGGCGGACGGCTTCGTAAAGGAACCAGCCGTCGTCACGCGCAAGAACTTCAATCCGGCGGGCATGTCGCCGGACGCGATCGAGCGCCTGAAGCTCGAAGACGGCCTGCACCTGCACGAGCAAACGAAGGTGCTTCTGGAGACCTACGCGCGCGAGACCGGCGAGCCGATCGTAAAGCCGTTCGTGCTGGTCATCGCCCGGGACACGACCCACGCCGCCCAGTTGATGCAGTTGATCCAGCGGGATGACTTCTTCGAGGGCCGCTACAAGGACAAGGTCCTCCAGGTGGACTCGAGCAGGACCGGGGTGGAGGAAGACGCGATGGTCCAGCGTCTGCTGAAGGTGGAGCACACGGGTGAGCCGACAGAGATCGTCATCCACGTGAACATGCTCAAGGAAGGATGGGACGTGACCAACCTCTACACCATCGTCCCGCTGCGCGCGGCCAACGCGCGCATCCTGATCGAGCAATCCATCGGGCGTGGATTGCGCCTGCCCTACGGCAAGCGCACCGGCGTTCCGGCCGTGGACCGGCTCAACATCGTGGCCCACGACAAGTTCCAGGAGATCATCAACGAGGCGAACCGGCCCGATTCCCCGATCCGGCTGCAGGCCGTCGTGCTCGCTCCCGAGGACCTCGGGCAGAAGACCAAGACGGTGGTCTCGCAGTCCACGCTCGCGAACAAGTTGGGGATACGGCCAGCGCAGGCGACGACAGCCACCGAGGTGGCGGGCGGCGATGAGGCGCCTGCGTTCCAGACACCGGAGGAGCAGAAGGTCGCGCAGATCACCTATGAGGTCATCCGCAAACTGGAAAACCGGCCGCAGACGCTGCAGAGCGTCTCGCACTTGGCCCGGCCCGAGGTGCAGGCCGAGGTCATCCAGGAGGTGGCGGCGCAGTATCGTCCCGCGCAACTGGAGCTGGAGGGCGTCACGAAGCCGCCGGACATCGCCGCAGTGGTGGCGAAGACCACCCAGTTGGTCATCCAGCAGACCATCGATATTCCCCGCATCCTCGTGGTTCCCAAGGGCGAGGTGCGATCCGGTTTCAAGCCGTTCGCGCTCGAGCTGAGCACACTCAACTATCAGCCTCCTTCCGAGGAGATCTGGATCCAGTATCTGCGGACCGGCGGAACGGAAGTGGTAGGCCTCGGCAAGGGCGGCATCGAAGAAGCGCGGCTGGAGGATTACATCGTCAGCGGCCTGGTGGACTTCGACGACGTGGCCTACGACAGCCACGCCGATCTGCTCTACGACCTGGCGACACAGACCGTGCAGCACTTTCGGGCTTATCTGTCCGAACAGGACACGCGCAGAGTGCTGCGGCTGCACCAGCGGGAAATTGCCCGCTTCATCCACGTGCAAATGCAGCAGCACTATTGGGAGGAAGCGGTCGGCTACGAGGTGGTGGTGAGCAAGGGTTTCACCGAGCTCAAGTCGAGCGCCTACGCGGCCTCCGCCACCGAGCCGCCGCTGGATTACCGGCAATCACCCGCGGACAAGACCAACATGGCGAAGTATCTTTTCGGCGGCTTCGAACGGTGCCTCTACCCGGTGCAGAAGTTCCAATCCGAGGCCGAGCGTGTCCTCGCCGTCATCCTCGATCGAGAAACGCAGAAGTGGTTCAAGCCCGCCAAAGGGCAGTTCCAAATCTTCTACAAATCCGGCGCCGACCACCTGGAATACCAGCCCGATTTCGTAGCCGAGACCAAGGACTCCATCTACATACTGGAGCCAAAGGCCAGGAATCAAATGCAGGATGCCGACGTTTTGGCGAAGCGCGATGCCGCAGTGAAGTGGTGTCAGCGAGCCAGTGAGCACACGGCTGCGCACGGCGGCAAACCTTGGACGTATGCGCTCATACCGCACGACCTCATCGCAGCCAACATGACGGTCGCTGGGCTCGTAGGTGCATCGGGCGTCAGCGGATAACAAAGCCCCACCATCCTCTGCTACCGGTCGTCAGTCGCTGCCCTTGATGGCGCGCCCATGCGAGTGCCGGAGATAGCGAAGAAAATGCCGCCACAGAACCGGTGGCGGCGCTGGGCGTGCTGCGGACGTGCCGAATGGCTGTCCTGCCATTCGGTCGCTCCTCGCCTATCTGCTGGACAGGTAGCGCCCCCGCGCTCCGTGCACGCTGTTCTCGGGCGGCCCGGACGCGTCTGCACTGGCCGCGGCCCGTGTCGGCTCGCCGACACATGTTACCTCGACCGGGGCCAGACCCAGCACCTTCAGCGCCCGCGCGGCCCCGTAAGAGAGGTCGATGAGTCGCCCCGGCCGGAACGGCCCGCGGTCGTTCACCAGCACCTCCAGGCTGCGGCCGTTCCTCAGATTCGTCACCCGCACCCAGGTGGGCAGGGGGAGCGTGCGGTGCGCCGCCGTCAGCCGCTGGGGATCGAAACGAGTGCCCATCGCGGTACGCCGGCCGGACTCCCAACCGTACCAGGACGCCAGCCCGCGCGCCCGGTAGCCCTCGGCGCTCGTCAGCGGGTAATACGTCCGGCCGTGGACCGTATAGGGACGGTTGTAAGCGGGACGGTTGTAAGCGGGCTTCGGACCGCCCGGCTCCGCCTCGCGCGGGGGAGGCGCCGAAGCACAGCCGGCGCACAGGCAAACCAGACAGATCGGTGCCAGCAAACGCTGAACGCGCGTCGTCCGCGGCCCGCTGACCCTCCTCCACTGCGCCCGCATGGTTGTGCCCTCCCCGGCCTGAGGCGCTCGCGTGCGGCATCTCGCGCCTGCGGTGCGGTGTCGATTTTAACGCGATATCCGTCAAAATGCTTCTAACGCCGCATTTTTGTTTACCATTCGTCATCGGTCACGGCACGACGAGCGGATCGCGCGCACCGCTGCGACTCGACGAAAAAGCCGTAGCCCACGCGGAATCCCGCATCACCGCTTGAGCCGGGGTCGGGCAAGTCGCACTACGGTGATATGCTTCTGCTCATAGGAGGAGCATCTGCCCCAGAGCCTTCGTTGCCCCTGTCTGTCGAAAGGCAGGTGCCGCGCGACCGCCAATCATGGGGTAGACCCGGCCACTGGAGGAATCACCCATGCGGAACAATTTCTTGGCAGTCGCCGTGCTCAGCACCGCGGTCGCGGCCGCCCCGGCGGCGGCCCAGCAGGGACTCTGGACCAAGGAAAACATCGGCAAGGCGGTGGGTGCCGCCGCTGGCGCGCTCCTCGGCTCCAGGATCGGAGGCGGGTCAGGCAAGCTGGCCGCGGTGACCATCGGTACCCTCGCCGGCTACTGGATCGGCGGCTAAGTGGGCCGCAGACTCAGCCAGAACGACCGCGCCGGAATCGCCCACACCTCTCTCAAGAAACAGAACTGTAGGCAGCCGTTTTCATGCGGCTGCTCCTATCGGGTTGATTGGGAAGCCCAGCGCAGTGGCGCGGCGCTTAAGGGCGGCGATACTGCGTTCGCGCTGGTGCTGCTCGTAGCGCTGCTGGCCCTGATCGACGAAGGTCTCGCCGCGGGTGAGCATGAAGTACACCATGCGCGCGAGCTTGTGTGCGGTGGCGGTGTTGGCGCGGGGCTTGTCCATCCGGGCGCATAGCCGACGGTAGAGCGCCCCGAGCGCCGAGTCGCTGTGCGCCAAGCTCATCGCGGCCATCTTCAGCGCCTGACGTACTCGGTTGGCCGAGCGCTGGGTGCGCGCCGACAACACCTTGGCGCCGCTGATCTTGGTGGCCGGGCACAGTCCGAGCCAGGAGCAGAAGTGCTTGAGGCTTTCGAACCGCTCCAAGTCGGTGCCGATCTCGCTCCAGATCTTCATCACCGAGTCCAGCCCCAAGCCGTTGATGCGCGTGAGGTCGGCACCCGCCCAGTTGGCGAGGTGCTGGCGCACGTCGAACTGCGCTCGCGCCCTGCTACCGGCGCGCGGCGCTTTACCCAAATCGACGCTGACGGCTCGGCGAGCAGCGCTTGCAGCTTGAGATCGCACTCTCGAAGATGCTGCGCGATGTCCTCATACATCCCCAGCGCCTGCTTGAGCACGAACAGGTGCTCCTCGCGCCAGTTGCCCGTCAGCGCTCGCGCGATGTCTTGCTCGCTGGCCCGGATGCGCCGGCTGACGGTGCCGCGCCAGCACCCGCGCATCGCGCTGGCCGGACACAATGTCGCCGATGATCGCCTGGCCCATCACGTCGCTGATGACCTCGGTGAGCTGGATGTTCATCTGCACTAGCGCCTTTTGCATGCGCTGCACCCAACTGGCCTGCTCGGTGAGCCGCGGGTCGCAACGCTGCGCGCAGCAGCCCATGGCTCATGAGCTTTTGCAGCCACTGGCAGTCCTGCACGTCGCTCTTGCGCCCCGGCACGTACTTCACCTGCCGCGCATCAACCCGCCACACCTTCAAGCCGCGGCTCTCCAACACCTCCTACACCGGGACCCAGTACCCCCCAGTGGACTCCAGCGCCACCCCATCGACCCCGCAGGCGAGTAGCCAGTCGGCCAGGGCGTTGAGGTCATCGGTCATCGTAGCGACTTCGCGCACCGGGGCATCGCTGCGATGCGCAGGCACTGCCACCCAGTGACTCGATGCCCCTACCTCCACCGCCGCCGCGTTGGGAAAAACCTCCTCTTCTCGCTTGCGCATCGCCATGGCCTGCTCCACTATCGTTGAGGAACGGCCTCGATCTCTCAAACGGGATGCGGCTCGCGCCGCTCACCCATGTCACCGACGATTCCCGGACCACGCTCAGAGACGAGCTCGCACCAAGGCGTCGGCTAACGCCGCGGGCTCGCACCCATGACGTGTCGGTCATCTCGGCGCTTTCATACTCCCCGGCTCCTCGTCCCGGGTCTCACAGTCTGCTCCGCGGGCCTTCGGCGAAGGCGGGTGCATCCCTGCCGAGACAACGGGCTGGTCCGAGGCGCCGCTGGAGCCCCGGCCCGAGCGAGCGAGGCCCGTGTGTGCGGCAACCCGTTGCCACCGCCCACGGGGTCGACTAAAGTTAGCCGTTGAAGGGCGTGTGGAAACGCACCTTTCAGCGCAACTGGCGCTGCGATAATGTCGTGCGCGGGTGGGTGTGTTCCTGCCTCGCCGATGTGCCGCTGCGCCAAGCCAGGGAGGGCGTCCTAATCGAGAGTTCCCGGGCATCGGGGTGAGCCGATACGACCATGGCGCCGTTCTGGAAACGACGTTCTACAGCCAGCACGCCTTCGCAGTCCGAGAAGCTAATCGACAGCCACCTGGTGCGGCCCGGGGTGTTCGTGGCGCGCCTTGACCGGCCGTGGACCGAAACGCCCTTCCTGTTGCAGGGCTTCCTGGTCCGCACACAGGACGAGGCCAATGATCTCCCGGCAGTACTGCAAGTACGTGTACATCGATACCCAGCGCGGTGCCGACGTAGGGGATATCACCCCGCCCACGGAGCCAGAGGCGCCGGAGGTGTACGGCCACATGACCCCGGGGCGTGCCCAGGGCGACGCCGCCGCCGGACCGGCGGTGCGCCACGTAGCGGAGGAGCCGCGCCACATCATCGGACCCTATCCGGTCAGCATGGAGGAAGAGGTTCATCGGGCGCTCGACCTCCACAAGAACACGCAGGCGATCGTGAACAACATCCTGGAGGATGCCCGCCTTGGCAAGAGCATCGATTCTCCGGCGGCCAAGGCCGTCGTCGCAGAGCTGGCCGAGAGCATCCTGCGCAACCCTGATGCTCTGACGTTTCTCACCCAGTTGCGCGCGAAAGGCGAGTACCTGATATTCCACTCTCTGAACGTCTGCGTCTTCTCCCTGGTTTTCGGGCGCCACCTCAATTTCTCCGTGGACGACCTGCGAGTGTTGGGATTGGGAGGGCTGCTGCACAACGTCGGGTATGTCACGCTGCCGACCGATCTCCTCAACAAGCCGGGAGAGCTCACGCCGGAGGAATTCCGGCAGATGAAGGGCCATGTCGAAGAGGGAATATCGATACTGCGTAAGGCCCAAGGCATTCCCGGCACCGTGCTGGAAGGCGTTCGGGACCATCACGAGCGTCTGGATGGCAGCGGCTACCCTCAGGGACTACAGGGCCAGGAAATCAGCCTCTACGGCATGGCGACCGCCATCCTCGACACCTACGACGCCTTGACCACGGACCGGCCATGGCGACCGGGAGTGACGGCTGCGGAGGCCCTTCGACAGCTCTACCAGGGACGCGAGAAAAAATTCCATGAGGGCTTGGTGCTGCAATTCATCCAGTGCATCGGGATCTATCCGGTCGGGAGTCTGGTGGTGCTCAGTACCGGCGATACCGGCGCCGTGGTGGCCTCCGATCCGCGTTACCGCCTACAGCCCAAGGTGCGGCTGATATTCGACCGCGACGGTCATCGCTACGATACGCCAGTGATGGTGGACCTGCTTCATCAGCAGGTTTCGGCGGGGGTCAGCCCCATCACTATCAAGTCCGCCCTCCATCCCGCAGAATGCGGACTGAGTATGGCGGAGGTGGCGCAGCTCGCGTTGCCCCCGTCATGAATCGAGACGCTGGCTCAGGCGCTGCGCAAGCCGGGCGAGGCGTCTGGAGGAAAGCGAGTAAAGGCGGTCGACGGCTTCGTTGAACCGGGTTCCGGTAACGGCGCTGAAGGACCACACGCTGGCCGGAGCACGCTGCGAACGTCACGGAACGGGAACGATGCATTCACGGAGATGTCATCCGGCGGGCGTACAAATCAGGTGTTCCTACACCCGTCGTCCCACCGCCAGCGCTTGAATGCCCAGCCCTCAATCACGCCGCCCCCCACTTGCCCGAGGCACGACAATGAAACAGGACCCAATCGGCCCTCTTCAACACCCGACGACCAACGAGCCGGTATCCCCGGCGCATGGCTGCTGGGACCCATCGGTGTCCAGCGAATGGCAAGGTGTTCTGACGGCGCACGATCAAACGGAGCGGTACGCCGCGCTCATCACCCGGGTCGCCGCTGCTCGCATCGGAATCGCCTGCCTGGAGGCAGACGCCGTGTAGCCCGCGGAGAAGGCGCACACCGCGACTCGGCGCGGGCCGATCCTGCCTTCAGCGTCGCGGGGCGGGGACAGGCCGTGCAGTCCGCCCGCGACCGAGCTGGGGCGGTCGGTCCAGATATGCGCGCCGGAGACGCGGGGCGGTGTTGGCAGCAACGCCGTTATCGGGACCCGCAGCAGCTCGATTTACAAGGTCTCGCTCCATCCCAGCCGTTCCGGGGTCAGCTCCTTAACCCATCGCCGCCCGGCTGTTATCATGCGCCGGTACCAGCACGAAACCAGCTCGCCGAGGCATGCCCACCGCAGGTCACACCCATCACGAGCCGCTCGGGGCACCACGGCGCCTGGCGTACCGGCTCGCAGCGATCGGCATCATGTTCGCACCCTTCGCCACCACCGAGGCGTTTGCCGAAGACGGGCCCAACCTGCTCGATCTGACGGCAACGCCGCACGCCATCGCGTCCCTCGCCATTTTCGCTGTCGCCTATCTGCTGGTGATGGGAGAGGAGTTCCTGCACCTGCGCAAGTCCAAGCCCGTCATGGTCGCGGCCGGGCTCATCTGGGTGCTGGTGGCGTTGGCGTATGCCGCGCATGGCGACACGCATACGGCCGGTCAGGCGGTGCGCCACAATCTGCTGGAATACGCGGAGCTGCTGCTGTTCCTGCTCGCGGCGATGACCTACATCAACACCATGGAGGAACGCCAGGTGTTCAGCGCCCTGCGTGCCTGGCTGGTGTCGCGCGGCCTGTCTCTGCGGGCGGTGTATTGGTCCACCGGTGTCCTGACCTTTTTCATCTCCCCCATCGCCGACAACTTGACCACGGCCCTGTTGATGGGCGCCGTAGTCACGGCGGTAGCCGCCGGCAACCGCCCTTTCATGACGCTGGCCTGCATCAATGTGGTCGTGGCCGCCAACGCGGGTGGTGCCTTCAGCCCGTTCGGCGATATTACGACCCTCATGGTCTGGCAGAAGGGCGTAGTGCATTTCCAGCAGTTCTTTGCGCTGTTCATTCCGTGCACCGTGAATTGGTTGGTCCCGGCCCTGCTCATGTCGTTCGCATTGCCCGGCGGAAAGCCGGTACAGGCGGGGCAGCAGGTCACAATCCGCCAGGGCGGCCTGGTCATCATCGGGCTGTTTCTGCTGACTATCACCCTGGCGGTCGTCTTCTACAACTTCCTGCATCTTCCCCCGGTGGTCGGCATGATGACCGGACTCGGCCTGCTGAAGTTCTACGGCTACTACCTCGAGCGCACCGACGTGCCCGGGCCCGCCGCGGAGGGCATGTCCAGCGAAGCCGGCAGCGTCGTGGCTACGACGCAGCGCTTCGAACGTCTTCCACGGCATGCAGCGGGCGGAGTGGGACACCCTGATGTTCTTCTACGGTGTGGTGCTGTGCGTGGGCGGGCTAGGCACCCTCGGCTACCTCGCGCTGCTGTCCGAGACCTTCTACGGTCACCTGGGCCCCACTACCGCCAATGTCTTGGTGGGCCTCATCTCCGCCGTCGTCGACAACATACCCGTCATGTTCGCGGTGCTCAGCATGACGCCGGACATGTCCACGGGGAACTGGCTGTTGGTCACGCTAACCACGGGCGTGGGCGGCTCCCTGCTCTCCATCGGCTCCGCGGCCGGCGTGGCGCTCATGGGTCAAGCGCGCGGTATCTACACCTTCTTCGTCCACTTGCGCTGGAGCTGGGCTATCGCCTTGGGCTATGCGGCGAGCATCTACGCGCACACGCTGCTCAACGCGGCTGCGATGCAATCACCGGTGGTGCCATAGGTTCGGCCGGCCCCGCATCCCCCGATGATGCTCGCGTCCTATCTGGTGCTGGGCGCCATGGCCGGTCTGCTCGCGGGTCTCCTGGGTGTCGGCGGGGGCCTCATCATCGTCCCAGTGCTCGCGCTGCTGTTCTCCGTACAGGGCTTTTCGGACCAGCACCTCATGCATCTCGCCATCGGCACCTCCCTCGCGACCATCGTCGTGACCGCGCTGTCCTCGACCCTCGCACACCAGCGCCGCGGGGCGGTCCACTGGTCGGCATTTCGGGGCCTGTCACTGGGTATCTTGGTGGGCGCCGGGGCCGGGGCACTGTCGGCCGACCGTCTGTCCGGGCCCATGCTGCGCGCGCTCTTCGGAGTGTTCGAGCTGGTGGTGGCCGCTCAACTGGCGATCGACCGCGTACCGCGAGCACACCGCACCCTGCCGGGTGGCGTGGGCCTCGGAGTGACGGGCGCGGGCATCGGCGCGGTCTCCGCGGTGCTTGGCATCGGCGGTGGAACTATGACGATGCCGTTCCTGCTTTGGTGCAACGTCCCCGTCCGCCAAGCAGTGGGCACGTCCGCCGCGTGCGGTCTGCCGATCGCTGCTGCCGGGACGCTCGGCTTCATAATCTCGGGCCACGACGCGAGCGGACTGCCCCCCGGCGCTATCGGCTACGTATACGCGCCTGCCGTCGCGGCCATCGTCGCGGCGAGCGTGCTGGGCGCTCCGCTCGGCGCATCGCTGGCGCACAAGGTGCAACCCAGCACGTTGAGGCGCGGGTTCGCCCTTTTCCTCGCGGCCTTGGGCGCCCGGATGCTCGTCCGATAGCCCTGTCAGGCACCTGACAGGGCCCGCATCCACGACGCTTCAGTAGCCGTTAGTAGCCGTCGGAGAAAGTGGCGTCGCCCAGTGGGCGGTTGAACGTGAACTGGGCAGGCTGCGCCACGAGTGTATTCCATGCCTGCTGCGTATTACCCCCCGCCGCGCTGAACGGGAGCGAGACGACGTAGGCCACCCCACCGATGAGGGTGGCTACGAACCCCGCGGGACGCAGCACCAGCGCGTCCACGATCATTCCCACGCCGGTAGGCGCTGGATTTCCGGACATCGACTCCGAACGCGCCGTCCCGGCAGACGCCAGGGACGCTGCGATAGCCAGAGCCATCAACACACGCTTGAGAGCGCACATCGTTCTCCCCTCCTATACCATCCCCATCGACCGCCCCCACTCCGAACGCGCCATGGCGTCATCGCGAAAGTGGGCAGCGCAATCATTATTTCAAAAGGGTGGCCGCGGCGCCAGATAATCGCGGGCCGTTGGCCCCGCTTGATGCCCTGCCACACCTCCGGGGGGCGGCGCCTCGACTGCCGGCGGCTGGTATGATAGCGCCCCATGCCGCGCTCCTGGTCCGCTGCCCTCGCAGTCTATCTCGACCGCCGAGTGCTCTCCATCCTGTTTCTAGGTTTCTCCAGCGGACTGCCGCTGCTGTTGGTGTATTCCACTCTTTCGGCCTGGCTGCAAGAGGCGGGCGTCTCCAAGACGACCATCGGCTTCTTCAGTTGGGCGAGCTCGGCGTACGCCCTGAAATTCCTCTGGTCTCCCCTCGTGGACCGTCTCCCCCTTCCCATCCTTACGCGGCACCTGGGGCGTCGCCGGGGCTGGATGCTCCTGGCTCAGCTTAGCGTAATCGCCGCCATCGTAGGCCTCGGCAACACCGACCCGGCGCGCGATCTCGCAACCACTGTGATCTGGGCCGTAGTGCTGGCCTTCGCGTCTGCAACACAGGACATCGTCATCGACGCCTATCGCGTGGAGATCTTGGAGCAGGCCAAGCTAGGCGCTGGGGCCGCCAACTACGTGTTCGGCTATCGAATCGCCCTGCTCGCCTCGGGAGCCGGAGCCCTGATCCTTGCCGACCGCGCCAGCTGGTTCTGGGCCTACGTCGCCATGGCTGGCCTGATGGTCGTGGGTATCATCACGGTGCTGCTCAATCCCGAACCGAGGGAGGCGATTTCCGACGACACCCAGCGGCGGGATCAGCACGTGCGCGAGTTCCTTGGTCGGCGCGGCCATCTGCCGAGACCCCTGCGCCAGGCGGGTGCCTGGCTGCATGGCGCGGTCATCGCCCCGTTCGCGGACTTCATGACGCGCCCGGCTTGGATAGTGGTGTTGCTGTTCATCGCCCTGTACAAGTATGGCGACGCTCTGCTCGGCGTGATGGCCAACCCTTTCTACCTGGAAATGGGCTTCTCCAAGACGGAGATCGGGCTGATCTCGAAGGGCTACGGGTTGGTGATGACGCTCGTGGGCACCTTCGCGGGGGGGGTGCTGGTCGCCCGTTTGGGCATCCTGCGCAGCCTGCTCCTCGGTGGAATCCTGCAGGCCGCGTCCAATCTCGTGTTCGCACTTCAAGCGTACGTGGGATACTCCGTCCCCATGTTGACCGCCACTATCAGCGTGGAGAATTTCACCGGGGGGGTCGGGACGGCGGCCTTCGTAGCGTACCTGTCCAGCCTCTGCAACATGGCCTACACGGCGACCCAGTACGCGCTGCTGTCTTCCCTGATGGCCTTCGCGCGCACGTTCTTCGCCTCCGGAGGCGGCTGGCTGGCCGACCACCTGAGCTGGGTCAGCTTCTTCCTGCTGACGACCGTCGCCGCTGTTCCCGGCCTGTTGTTGCTGCTGTGGATGATGCGGCGCTTCCCCGCGCGGTGAGTTTCCCGAATAAATCGTCGCGGGCGGTCCGGAAGCAAGCCGCATGCGGCGCAGCAACGAGAACTATCCACTGGATAGGCGGGGAGCGACCGAAGGGCGGCACGTCCGCGGGACGCCCCGAAGGGGTTGCGCACAGGGAGGTACGCCATGACCACCCGGTAACGGCGCTATGGGGACGCGCGGCAGATTTGCTCACTCGCTCTCAGAAGAGCCGGTTCATGGTTCGCAGCCGGTGGGTGAGCACCTTCATGAGCTCGAGCGCAAAGAATGGGGTCTGCTGAACCATGAAGAGGAAGCGCTTCTGGTCGATGGGCACTACCTCGCAGTCGCCCCGTGCCATGGCAGTGGCGCTGCGCGCTTCTTTGTCCAGCAGCGCCATCTCCCCGAAAATCCCACCGGGCGCCACGGTCTCCACCACCTTGTCATGAATGTGGATATCCACCTCGCCGGACCTGATCACGTACATGCAATCGCCCGGGTCACCCGCTTGGAAGATTATCTGCCCATCCTTGTATGCTATTACGTTATCGGCGTGTTGCACGAGCTTCTCGAAGCTGGCTACTGAACTCATAGGGTTGCTCCCGGCATCGTAGTGAGTGAAAGGCTAGCCTCCGCAGTACAACGTTGCAAGGGCCGGGGAGCAAACCATCGACTGGCGACTCTGCGGGGGAATCGGTATGCGTGCAACTCGCCATCAGCGAAGGCCATGAGTTGCTGAAATAGCGCCCAGCCTCGCGCCATGCTTATGAGATACGTCAAGTGCGTCTCCCAACCCTCTGAAGTGCCGCACGCCGGTGGCACTCGCCGCGACGGACAGTGGGAAGCGCCCATGCGCTCCGGGTCCCAGGTGCGGGAGCAGGGTCTCAAAGAAGGGTCGGCGGACTTGGACCAGTGGCGCCCATCAGCGGCGCAGGACTTCCCGGAGGTCGGCGACGAACCGAGAGGCAATCTTTCCCAGCGCCTGCTCGAAGGCCAAGGCAGCGTCGGTCGGCGCCGGCGTCGCGGCCGCCGCGGTCGCCTCGTACTCGCGCAGCAGCAACGGTCGTCTGCCGTTGGCTCGGTCCACCTGAAGTTCTAGCTTTACCGCGACGTGCGAGGCGTCACCGTCAACGAGCTGCTCGAAGCGCCAGATCTTCCCGCCGATCACATAGTCGGCAACGGCGGCGGGGTCGTAACGGTCCACGACCCGGGCGACGCCGGCGCTGCGGAGGTAAGCGATGAGGTAGTCGCGCAGCAGCCGTGGCGGCGGGTCCGCCCAGAAGTGGTAGTGGTACTGCTGGAGCACCCTGTGCCCGGCGTCCGTGCTATGCAGCAAGGCCCGCTCGCCGTGGATGCCATCGGAGCGCAGCTCCTCCACGGCCAGGACGGTGTTCACCGGGACCCCTGCGGCGATCTCGGGGGTCTGCAGTCGGTAGAAGCTTTCGTCCGGGACAGGGGGAGCCGCGACGCAACCACCCAGCCCGAGCGCGATAAAGGCCGCCGCACGCGCGCTCATGATCATCGTAGCGCGCGCTCCGCCGGCCGCGTGATGCCCAACAGAACCGTGGGGTTCTCGCGCACCTGCCGGCTGAACTCATTCAGGTTCCGGCTTGCGCCATCCAGGCGATGGGAGAGCGCGTCCACACTTTGGGCGATGACGTGCATGGTAGCCCGTAGCTCTTGAACCGTCGTCCTGAGGTCCTGGCGGTTGTCTGCCACTAGTCCGTCCACGGCGACGACTAGGTGGTCCAGCGCGTGGGTGACACGCCGGGCGTCGTTCGAAACCTGGAGGAAATTCTCCGTCAAGGTGTTCACATTCCCGAGCAGGGTGGTCAGGTGCTGGCGGTTCTGCTCGCCAAGGCCCTCGCGGAGGAAGTCCGCGCTCTCGTTGAGCTTGGCCGTGAGCTTGCGCAGATCCTGGATCAGCGCCGTCGCCTGGGTCTCCGCAATACCAGCGCCATCGATACGCAGGCGGAGGTTGTCCAGCAGCGGCCGCACGTGCTGGTCCATGAGCTGGCGTACATCGGTGGAGATGCCTCCCATGTCGGCCATGTTCTGACGCATCCCGGCCACGGAGTCGTTCATGGCAGGCATCACTCGGACACTTGTCGCCATGGCCCCCATGTCCCTGGTAAGAATGTACAGCAGGTAGAACATGATGATCCCGAGAACCAGAAGCGCGACCATGGAGAACCGAATGATTTGAGTCGTGCGGCGCCCGATGCGGATGGCGAGAGCCTCGGTCTTGGTCATCGCCGAATTGAGTTCGCGCAGCGAGCTCTCCACGATCCGCGCAAGCTCTCCGATATCGTGCGGCTGCGGCATCTCCTGACTCGCTTGTTACGAGATTCGTCGCGAGGCTACCACGGTTCCCGAGGCGATGGTTATTGTGGGCACACCTCTTCCGCGCCCGCCGGGGATGCATCCGCCGCGACCCCGACGCGTGCGTGGGTCCACGGTCGCTGCCAACCCTCGGAGGGGAGCGCCTGAGACCCCGGCGCTGGCAGTCCCGTCACGCCTCGCAGCAGGGCTATTGTAGCGCGCGCTTGGTCGGCCGTGTGGTGCCCAACAGCAGCGCCGGGTTCTCGCGGATCTGCCGGCTGAACTCATTGAGGTTGCGGCTGGCACCGTCCAGGCGGTAAGAGACCGAGTCGATGCGCTCGGCTATGACACGCATGGAGGTGCGGAGGTCCTGGACGCTGGCTCTGAAGTCTTCTCGGTTATCTTGCACCAGACCGTCCGCGTCCGCGAGCAGCCGGTCGAGGGCACCGGTGACATGCCGGACGTCCTGCGACACTTGGAGGAAGTTCTTCGAGAAGGTATTGACGTTGCTGAGAAACGAGGCCAATTGCCTTCGGTTGTCCTGGCCGAGAGCCTCACCGAGAGAGTCGGCGCTCCTGTCGAGCTTGGCCAGCAGCTTCCGCAAGTCCTGAAACGCAGCCGTGGTTTGGGCCTCGACGTTGGCGGCAACGCCATCGACGCGTCGGTTCAGGCTCTGGAGCAAGGGCTGCGCGCTTTCGTCGATGAGTCGACGTGCGTCCGAGGCCACATCGTTGATAGCCGCGAACAGGTCATCCCCTTCCCTGCCAGGTATCTCCGAATTCGCGGTCAAGAGCTGTCGCGCTCGCCCCTCCAGGATCTCGATCGAGACGGCCGACAACAGGCCACTCATGGCTATCTTGGCCACGCTGTCCCGCGGCACCGGCCAGCCTTGTCGGACACTCAGCTCCACCCGATACCGCAGCCCTTGGGCGGACGGTTGCGGCGTCACCTTCTCCACCTGCCCCACCTGGTAGCCCTCATAGAGGACGGGCGTGCCGGGCTTGACGCCAGTGACGTTGTGATAGATGACGTAATACGCATCCGTGGGCCCCCTGCGTCCCGTTATCGCCAGCAGCACGACCACGAAAGCGACCGCCATGGCCAGGACGAAGCTGCCCACCGTCAGGTAGTTGACCGTATCGCGCCTCATCCAGCCTGTAGTCGCTGATCCTGCACGTCAGCCGGTGAGGCGGCGGAGGTACTCCTCCGCGTCCACCATCGCCTCCCGCGGGCGTCTGTGCAACAGGTCCTGCACCCGGGAGTCGTCCGAAGCGCGCACCTCTTCCACCGTGCCCACCAGCAGGATCTCCCCCTGGTCCAGCACGGCGATGCGGTCGGCGATCTTGAGCGCACTCTCCAACTCGTGGGTGACGACGACGATGGTGGTTCCCATCGCGTCCCGTACTCTCAGGATGAGGTCGTCGAGCTCCGCCGACACCACCGGATCCAAGCCGGCTGAGGGTTCATCGAAGAACAGCAGCGGCGGGTCCATCACGGTCGCCCGAGCCAAGGCGGCACGCTTGATCATTCCTCCGGATAGCTGAGCGGGCATCAGCGCGTCGAACCCGCTCAGATTGACCAGCTCCAGCTTCAGGCGGCACATGATGTGAATCGTGCTCTCATCCAGTTGGGTGTGCTCGCGAAGCGGCAGAGCGACATTCTCGCCCACCGTCATGGACGTGAACAGCGCACCGCCCTGAAAGGCCACTCCCATCTTCTTTCGCAGGTCCTGCATCTGCTGCGCGCTGAGCAGATTGATGTCCTTGCCGAGAAGCCGGATCGTTCCCGAGGTGGGCCGTTTCAGACCGAGCAGATGCCAAAGCAGCGTGCTCTTCCCGCTGCCGCTTCCGCCCATGATGACCAGAATCTCTCCCCGGTGAACGCACAGGCTCACGCCCTTGAGGATGACCCGATCCCCGTAGTGGGTGACCAGGCTGTCCACCTCGATGACTGGTACAGTGCCGGGTCCCCCCATGTCAACGCGTGAGAACGAAGGTGAAGGCCATGTCGGCGATGAGAATGTACGCGATCGACAGGACCACCGAGCGGGTCGTAGCGCGTCCCACGCCCTCGGCTCCCCCCGCGACGCTGAACCCGTTGCTCACCCCAATTAGAACGATGATGACGGCGAACACCAGGCTCTTGAGAAGGCCATGACGGACGTCGTCCACGCTCAGCACCTCCAGGCTGCGGTCCACATAGGCCTGCAGAGTCATGCCCATCTCGATCCCGCTGTACAGGCCACCGCCCAGGATCCCCAGCATGTCCGCAAGCAAAGTCAGGCACGGCAACATCAGCAGCATGCCCAGCAAGGCCGGGGCGACCAGATAGCGCACAGGGCTCACGCCCATCACGCGCAAGGCGTCGATCTCCTGGGAGACCTGCATGGTTCCGAGACGCGCCGTGAGGGCCGAGCCGGACCTTCCGGCAACCAGGATACCGGTGATGAGGGGTGCGAACTCCCGCGTGACCGAGAGGGCGATCCCGAGCACGACTTGGGACTCGGCACCAAAGGTCCTGAGAGTGTGGATGCCCTGGATGGCCAGCATGACGCCCACTGTCATGGAGAGCACCGCGACGATGGGCACCGCCTGCACCCCCATCTCCATCATCTGGCCGAATACTGCCGCTGCCCGGACGGGCTGGCGCCGCCGCGCTCCGGCGAGGAGCCAGTAGAGACTCTCGATCAGTAGACTGGCCGCGTAGCCGAGCTCTTCTACGCCTGCCACCGTGCGTCGCCCCACACCCTCTACGTAGCCGAGGACCGAAGGGCGCCGAGGGGAGGTCACAGCGCGGGCCTCCTCCCGGGCTGCCTGGGGGCGCCGGCCCTGGCCGTTTGTCGGAACCCCGTGGACCCAGGAGGGGCTTTCAACGGACCCTCTCCGGTCCACTCGGGCGGCGCACCGGCATGAGCTTTAATGACCGGCTCGCCGGTATTCGGCCACGGAGGCATAGATCGGAAACACCTGGTCCAAACGCGCCAGCCGCAGCACGCAGAGCGCCTCGAAGCTCACGTCCACCAAGGCGAAGCGACCCCCACTCTTGCGGGCGACTTGGTATGCTTCCACGAGACAGGCCACACCGGAGCTGTCGAGGTAGGTGACGCCCGAGAGGTCCACCAGCAGGCTTCCCCGGCGGGTCAGTTCCTGGAGGACAAGCCGCCGCGCCTCCGGGGAGGAGGAGATGTTGATCTCGCCGGTGAGGAACGCCACCGCGTAGCCGTCCTGCTCCTGCACGGTGTAGGTCACCGGGCGCAACCCCTGCGGAGCATCCGCTGCGCCGCGCACAGGCGCGCCCAAGACTGCGGTACCGCCGCCGACACGGGACTGAGAGCTTGCAAATAAATCTGCTGCGCATCCCGATAGCGGCGTTGCGCGGTGGTCATGGCGTACCTCCCTGTACGCCACCCTTCGGGGCGTCCCGCGGACGTGCCGAATGGCTATCCTGCCATTCGGTCATGGCGTACCTCCCTGTACGCCACCCTTCGGGGCGTCCCGCGGACGTGCCGAATGGCTGTCCTGCCATTCGGTCGCTCCTCGCCTATCCACTTGATATGTCTCGTCCCTGCGCTCCGTGCACCTTGCTCTCAAGCCGCTCGCGACGATTTCTTCACAAGCTCTGAGAGTTCCTCGCCTATCGACTGGATAGGACTCGTAACCGTGCTCCGCCACGTTTAGCTCACAAGTTCAAGGCCAGAAGCATCCGCGAGCACCGGTCCGAGCACCGGCCTGGACTCCCGGCCGCGATGGTCGCACACACATCTAGTGTTCCCCCCCCGGCGCCGTTCGCCCGGCATTCGTTACCGAGCGCACACAGGGTGAGTCCCCCGGGCCATGAATTGCCGCCAAGCTCAGCCTGGCGGCATAACGGGCAGATCGAGCTTCTGCCCGCCGCCATTATTCCGCATCCCCGGAGGAATTTCACCCGCGTGGGCGGTCTGGCCCATCCGCCGCTGCTGACGCCGCGTGGGGACTTCCCACCAGCAGCAACGTAATGTCGTCGCGGCGTCTTGAGCTGTGTTCCAGAACTTGTCGCGCGACGCTCTCGATCCGTTCTCTTGGAGGAAGCTCAGCAGCCTGCGATAGGGCCTGCTGCAGTCCTTCGATGCCAAAGACCCGCCCCGCGGCGTCTACCGCCTCCGTGATGCCATCGGTGAACAGATACAGCAGCCCATCCTGGAGGGACACCTGAGTTTCCGGGATCTGGAGCCCAGACAGCACCCCGAGGGGCGGTCCCGCGTCGCCCACGCTGTGGTACATGCCGCCCACGGTGCGCAGCAACGGCGCCGGATGTCCGGCATTCGCGAACGTCACCTCCCCTTTCTGCGGGTCGAGCCATCCAGCCACCGCGCTCACGAATTTCCCGCGAATTGCGGTCTCGTACAGCTCTTCGTTCACGCGCGACAGCAGCTCGGAGGGCGAGGCCAGGGTCTTGCCCAGGCAGCGCAGCAGACTGATGGATTTGGCCATGAGGAGGGCCGCGTCCACACCTTTGCCGGCCACGTCGCCGATGCTGAAGACAATGCGTCCGTCCGGACACCTGAAATAGTCGTAGAAGTCTCCGGATACCTCGTAGGCCGGGAGGTTCACGCCGGCCACCGGGAGCGCTGCCGTCCCGGGGCCGGGGAGCAGGCTGCGTTGAATCTCGCCGGCCAGCTCCAGCTCGCGGCGGATGCGCTCCTGCTCGACCAGCGACTGGGCCATGCCCGCATTGCGGATCGCAAGCGCGGCCAAGGACGCCAGCGCGCCGAGCACGTGCCGGTCGCGCTCATCGAACAGGCCGTCGCCTCCCTGCTTGTTGAGGACCTCGAGGGCACCGATGCAGGCACTGCCGACACGCAGCGGGGCACTCAGGATAGAGCGCGTCAGGAATCCCGTGGTCTGGTCAACGTCCCCGGCGAAGTCCGGGTCCGACCGAACGTCTCTCACCATGTAGCAGGCGGCGTCGCGCACCGTCCGCCCGACGACGCCCTGACTCACGGGAAGGCGCACACCGGTGATGTCCATGGGGCCGGCGCACGCCCTGCAGACCAGCTCCCCCCCGTCCTCCAGAAGGAACAGGGAACTCGCTTCCGCATCGAGGTATGACTTCATGCGCCGGACTACGTGCTGCAGCGTCTCCTCGATCTTCAGCGAGCCGGCGAAATCCTCCGCCGCCGACACCAGCAGCTCGAGGTGCTCGTCGAACTCCGCTCGGGCCTCCGCCTCGCGCAGCCGTTCCGAGGTGACATCAGGCATGGATCGCCTTCCGGCGCCGCGTGGCCGCCGGACCGCCGACCCCCGCGAGCAGGGGTACGCTGTCAGCCGCAACATCGTCATGGGCTCTTGTGTCGAGGGCGCATGAGCGCCTCGGTGGTGACGATTATCCTACGGACTCGTCTGGCCCGCACCCGCGCATGCCATCCGCGCGCTGGAGCCCTGGCGGTGCTGAGCCAGTGCCGAAGCGGCGTTTCTCGTCATTCCCGCCGGGCGCATGGGCACCGGAATACCGTCCGGCAGCCCGCGGCGAGCGAGCATCAAAACCGTTCGGCTGTTGGCTTGGTCATCTCGGAGACGTTATAACCCATGGCAAGACGCGCTGAACGGAATCCGTAGACCTCTGCTTCAGAGCCAATAGCCGCTGGTCGAGTTTGCGCCTGTCCGCGCTCACGCTCGCCGCGGCGCAGGATACGCCGCCAAGCGCCTCGGTCTCGGCAATCACCGGATGCAGCTCGGGCAGTGAGATATTGTGAGTGCATCTGTTGCGCGTTCCGACGGGAGGCGCTGCGCGGTGCTCATAGCGCACCTCCCTGTACACCACGCCGAATGGCTATCCTGCCATTCGGTCGCGCGGCCACCGGTAAGGTATCCTGCACATGCATTTGCTCGACCGCCGGACGCACGGATGCGAGAGGATCACGCCGCCCGCTCTCGCCCATTCAGTGCCCCGCCAAGATGAGGACCCACGCCATGAGGGCTAGCAGTAGCGTACAAAACACCGCCGCCGAGCCCAGGTCCTTGGAGCGCCCCGCGAGATCGTCGCGTTCCGATCCGCCTCGGTCGACCGCCGCTTCGATGGAGGAGTTGATTAGCTCTACGATCAGCACCAGCCACCAACTGCCGATGAGCACTATGCGCTCCAGAGCGCTGTGTCCAAAACGGAGCCCCAGCGGGACCGCAATGGCGAGAACGAGGAGTTCCTGGCGGAACGCCTGCTCATAACGTAGTGCCGCGTGTATGCCCGATACCGAGTAACGTGTCGCCCTGGCAACGCGCAGCAAGGGGTTGACACTGTGATTGGACATCGGGGGTCTCCAGGGCGGACGCGCAACAATTCTATGCCGATTCGCCGGCGTCGCGGTAATCCCGGAGTTTCCCGAGGCGCCCTATCGGGCGACGGGGCGCGGTCGCCCATCGCGCGGTACAGACCAAGCTCGTCGCCGAGGATGATGCGCGCCATCATCGCTGCACCCCCATGGCGGTGACTAGCTTGTCCATGAGCTCTTCAGTTCGGCCTCGTTCATTGCCTACCTACGTTCTCCGGAAAACACCTACGTATCGGACTGCCTCTTCCCGTGGAGAATCCTCCTCTCTTTCTGGCCGGGATGCCTGACACCGGACCTCAGCGGCGTGCGTCTTTGGCGCGTCCAGTGAATGACCCGCCGTGCCAGCCGATCATCTCAGACACCCTCCTCCGCCTTGCGCGGTCTTCCTTTCGGCAGCGGTGCCACGCGGCGGGCCGCGGCGGATGCAATCTGTTCCGTGAAACGCTCCGACCCCAGCACCCACCCCTTGCTGGTAGCCTCGCGAAGCTCCTTCAGCGTCGCTTGCCCGATATGGCCTTTGAACAAGGCGCCGTACGCTGTCTGCCGCGTAGACTCTTATAGAATTGCGAGCGATGTAGCGCTGGCGGTAGCATGGGCGCCTACTACCCTAATCTGTCTGCGCAAGACCCAGCGAAGCGGGACATGAGGGACGAGACATTGCGAGGCACTGGACTTTGGAGGGGTCGATGGCAACGGCATGGGACACCCTGACAGGGAAGAGTATTGAGTGGACAGGCGTTCACCACTCCGTGCATGGGGACTTCAACGACCTCTCGACCCATGTAGTAAGCTACGAGACCGAAGACACATGGTACGTGACAGCTGATGGGAAACTCGTAGGCGAAGCGACATACACGTACAAGAAGTTGGACGACCGAATGGCGATCCTGATCTACCGACCCGAGCGCTACCAAGGCAGAGCCGACGTCGTTTTGTACGCAATGCTGGATTTCGCACAGGCGACCGATCGCGCCGTTATCCTCGCGGGGGGCGAGCCGTTCGCGGTTGCGGACGGCACCATACGCGAAGTCGCTACTCCGCCGCGACCGTAGCGGTACCGTTCGGGACATGCCGCTTAACGGCGATTAGGGGACCCGACGACAGGTATCAACGCCTCACGCTAGGCGGGGAGCTGCCGGGTCTCAGCCATTCACGATGCCATCCGCGATTCTGGCAGCGAGCGCGACGCCCGTGAGCGTCGGATTGACGGCCATTCGTGTAGGAATCAGCCCGTTCGTTGCCAGGCGGAGATTGTCGAAACCCCAGACCCGGCCGTTGTAGTCGGCAACGCCGGTACCTGCCGAGCAGGCTGGTGAGCTCGTCCGCATCCCCTTCGGCACCCGCGAGTCTCGACTCGTCGGCCGCGGAGAGAGGTACTTCGAAACTGGGCCGGCTACGCTCGTCGAAACGGATTCCATTCTTTTCGTCAACGTCGACCGGGCAGATGAGTTGCATCTCGACAATTCGGTTCGGGTCGATCGCCACGTCCGGTTCCGTCGGCTTGAATGGCGACACGTCGCGCAGGACTAGCGCATACCACTCCGCCGCTCCGGTCGGAGGGATCTGCAGGCGCGGCACGCGGTCGGGGACCCCCGGCTCGGCGCACACGCTCGCGTCGAGAACCAGTTGGGTGATCAGGATGGGGTGGTAGGAAAGCCAGCGCCCCAATGCCCGCGGACGGATCCCGGACCGGTGGAGAAGCTCGGGTGTGCCGATCGCGCCGGCGGCGATGACGACCTCTTTGGCTTCGATCGTCTCGGTCCCCACGACCACGCCGGTGATCCTGGAGCCATGCCCGACCACGGCGCTCACGTCCGCGCGGGAGATCCGGACCCGCCTGGACGTGGCCGTCGAACCGGCCAGGATGTCGTATGGCGCGGAGAAATGGAGATCGCCTTCGGCGTCGAACCGGGCGGCAACCGGCAATGCGCTGATAGTGCGTCCACGCGCAGCCAGATGACCCGCAAGCTTGGCCCGGATACGTCGCTGGCGCAGCGATGCCTCGAACCCCTCGGCTTCCACCCCGAGATACTTCTCCGCGATCGCGTAATACTCGTCCCATTGGGCGGATGTGAGGGCACCCCAGCGGGCGTCGCCGCGCGGACAGAGGTTCGTCCAAATCACCCCTTGGCCGCCGCGCGCCCTCGTGACCGCTGCGCCTGGCAGACGGTCACGGGGGGCCGCGCTGTCGAAGTGCGCGAGATGGCCGGCTGCAACTTCGAGATAGGCGTCCGGATCTCTCCGGAAGCAAGCATCGTTACGTACATGTGATCCAGGGGGGTCTGAGATCGCGGGCCCCTGCTCGAGGATCAAGACACTCCGCCCGTGCTCGGCGAGTCTGCGCGCTACGGTCGTACCAAGCGGGCCGCTGCCCACGATCAGCACGTCAAATTTCTGGGCCATCGAGTCCGCCAAATGGGAGGGTCCTTCGTTGCGCAGACCGGGGCCTGGAGCCGAACCAACGCCTTAAGTTAACTGGAGGGGCCTGCCGGAGCGGCGAAGCCGCGGAGGCAGGGCCGTTGGGTGGAACGCCTGGTTGGGCGGCGTGTGTCGACATGGCTCAAGAACGCTGTTCAACGTGGCTTTCATGAACGGGCAACGGGGTCACACACGCATCATCTTTTCTCGGCCTGCCCACACACCCCCTTGGATGCTGCACGCCGCTGCCCCAGCGCCTCGACTTGGTCCCTGAACCGCTCGCCACCGAGCGCCCAGCCCTTGTGCGTGCATTCGCGGATCTCCCTCAGGTCGTTGCCGGAGACGGCCGCCCGGAACAATTGCCGGTAGGCTCCTTGCCGGTCTGCCGCAGTGCGGCCCAATCGCAGATATTCCTCGTGCGGCCTCATCCAGTCTGCGTTCAATCCCGACTCGCCATGCGCATGGTAACGGTAGCTTGACCAGGGGTAATCCCTGGGGTGCGCCACCAGGCCCGCCCGCACCGGGTTGAGCTCGATGTAACGCATCAGCGTCAGCAGATACCGCTCGCTATCGACCACCGTCGCCCGGTAGCGGCCTTCCCACAGGGTGCCGCTGCGCCGGTACGTGAAATTGAAGTACTGCACATAACGCCGACCCACTGACTGGAGGACTTTGCTGATGCTGTGGTCGAGTTCAGGCGTTGCCAGCAGATGGATATGGTTGGTCATCCAGACATACGCGTGGATCGCCAGAGCATGCTGACTTGCCGCTTCCACCAGGGCATCGCGAAAAAACTGATAGTCCGCCTCCGCGGCAAAGATGACCTGGCGGTTGTTGCCGCGCTGGATGATGTGCTGCGGCTGCCCAGGGATGACGTAGCGGGGAAGGCGAGCCATGGCGGTTCAGGTCGTGAGGTGACTGGACGAAGCATAGCACAGATATCGGATATCGTGTCTGACCCCATTCGTCTTTGCAGATATCGGATATCGTGTCTGACCCTAATGGCACTTACTTAACCTTTTTCGGATGTCCGTTCTCGCGGATTTCTTCCCGTACGAGCTGTCTTGGCTTGCAGAGCAGCGGAAACGGTTTGGGTCGGCGTTTGACCGCTCTTGGCTCGACGCGCCGGGGGCGTTTCCCGACCCGCTGCTCGGCGATCATCACGAGTAAGGCAGACAGAGTGACGGGGTCCTGCGCCCCGCCACGTTGCTGCCACACTGTCCAGATCTGGACGGTATGCTTGAAGCTGAGCTGGCGCGGGGTCTGATCGGCCAGCCAGGCGGCCTGGGCCATCAGCAACCGGATCAGATTGTAGGCCAGCAGATGAACCCAGACCTCTTTGATCGCCATCTCCGGGGTCTTGCAGCTCAGCATCTCCATGCCGAGCGTGGTCTTGATGTGGCGTAAGTCCAGCTCCACGTGCCAGCGCCGGCGATACAGCGTCTTGAGGGCGGGCTTCGGAGTGTGCCTGGGGCAGCAGAGCTGGTGACCAGGGTCTTGCGGCCGGTGTGTAGCTCGCGCACCTGCAGGCTCTCGGGGGCTTGCTGTAGTCGGCCTGGCGCATCCAGTCGGGCTTCTTGGGCTTGTGCAGCACGATGAGGTGGTCGCGCTCGCCGAGCTTCTCGCCCACAGAGAAGTCGATGCTGCGTCGCCGTGCCCCGTACTGTTCGAATACTCCGTCCACGCCCCGTTGCACCAGCTCGGAGAGCAGGAAATAGGTCGCGTAGAAGGCATCCCCCAAGAGGATGTCACCGGGGCGCAGGGTATCGAGCTGGGAGCGCAGCAGAGTCTGTTCATCGCTTCCCTTGCCTTGGCACGGGCCAGTGGCCACATCGAGCAACCGCCACTGCCCAGGCACAGCAAAGCGACCAGGCGGCACTGGGGAAAGCCCAGGCCCGCCTTCTGGCTGGCCGGTTGCGGATAGGCCGCTTGATTCTCCGGTGTATCCGGCAGCACCACCGTCGCCCCATCGACCAGACGCACCGGGCGACCCTGCCAGTGCCACATCGCCGGGGCACCCTCGGCGATGAGCCGCCCGGTGTGGCGGCACAGCCGCGTGACCATCTGAAGCGGCAGGCGCTGTCGTGCCTTGCAGTACGCCCCGGTGTGGGTACTGCATCGCGGCAGGCCGCCCACCAGGCGCTTGACCGCAGCATCATTCACCGCTTGCTGGCAGGAGCGGTCCGCCGAGAGCGTCTGCGCAAGAAACATCGACAGCGTCTCGGTGGGTGCAAACAGCCGCTCACGGTGCTCCGGCAGCAGCGACTCGACTTGCTCGAACAAGCGCGGGCCGGTGAGCAGGTTGAAAAACGCGTAGGTATCCGTGTTGGCAGCCTGATGACGAACCCGTCGCTGTTGCTGAACGCAGGCGCAGTGGCTAGGATGCATGAGGGCTGGCTCCCTGGGTGATGGACGTTGTGTTTGGCGACTCAACAGCCTATCACCTACGCCAGCCCTTCTGCATGCAAATTCAGTCAGTTGCGCTTAAGTAAGTGCCATCGTGTCTGACCCCATTCGTCTTTGATGATGCTGTGGTCGAGTTCAGGCGTTGCCAGCAGATGGATATGGTTGGTCATCCAGACATACGCGTGGATCGCCAGAGCATGCTGACTTGCCGCTTCCACCAGGGCATCGCGAAAAAACTGATAGTCCGCCTCCGCGGCAAAGATGACCTGGCGGTTGTTGCCGCGCTGGATGATGTGCTGCGGCTGCCCAGGGATGACGTAGCGGGGAAGGCGAGCCATGGCGGTTCAGGTCGTGAGGTGACTGGACGAAGCATAGCACAGATATCGGATATCGTGTCTGACCCCATTCGTCTTCCGCCAGCGCCGCCCGCACCGGGTTGATCTCGATGTAGCGCATCAGCGTCAGCAGATACCGCTCGCTATCGACCACCGTCGCCCGGTAGCGGCCTTCCCACAGGGTGCCGCTGCGCCGGTGCGTGAAATTGAAGTACTGCACATAATGCCGACCCACTGACTGGAGGACTTTGCCGATGCTGTGGTCGCATTCAGGCGTTGCCAGGAGATGGATATGGTTGGTCATCCAGACATACGCGTGGATCGCCAAACCATGCTTCCCTGCCGCCTCCACCAGGGCATCCCGAAAGAACTGATAGTCCGCATCTGCGGCAAAGATCACCTGGCGGTTATTGGCGCGCTGGATGATGATGCTGTGGCTGCCCAGGGATGACGTTGCGGGGAAGGCGGGCCATGGCGGTCCGTGTCGTGAGGTGACTGCACGAAGGATAGCACAAAATATCGTGTCTGACCCCATTGACCCCATTGCCTTGCCTGCCATTGCCTTGCCTTGTGTCGCGAAGGGTGAGACCGGTCAATCCGACATGCGCTCCTCATACACCCTCAAGCTTGCTCTCAGTTTAATGACCGCGGATAGTCAAACGGATTTTCATTGAGCTCGATCAGGAAACCCTCCGGCGCGCTCCTTTTGAAATAGATCTCCCAGTCGTTATTTGGAATGATAACGTCATTCTCGCCGATCCTAATTCCGATCGGTCTGCATTTCACGTCCTTTCCGAATACCGCGTAGACAGCCATATCGACGAACACCTCGTTATCAGGATTGCTGCTTCTCAGATGCGTATCCTGAATAGCAAACGATTTAAATCTGCCTCGCCCGTCGTTCAACGCGACAAGATCCTTGACCACAATTGGGAACTCGTGGGACCCGTCAAACTGAACAAACACGCCGCTTGGGTGACCCGGCGCACCGCTGCTTTTCACGTAGCTCGGGAAATCGCCGTGAAAGATGCGCACTCTGCGCGCAAGAGTCGGAAAAATCGCGAGGAGCCGTTCGTAAGCAAAACCAAGATAGTGGGGATTCACGTCGATCAGATCGAGCGTGAAGTCGAAGTCCTCTGCAGCTTGGATCAGGAACTGAGATGCACCGCCGAGAAATACGCCGACCTCGCAAACATGTTTGATAACGCCGCGATTCTTCTCGATATAATCCATCAAGTCCAGGTAGTATTGCCCCGAGCACTGCTCCGCGTGTGGCACAAACGTCCCGTCCAGGGCCGACAGGTATTTATCGAAGAACGCGCTCCTGCCTCGCAGGGAATCGTGCACTGCGGAACTCCAGGGCTCGCGGGATACCAATTGAGGCTCAAGATTGTATTTCTTGACGATATCGCCGCCCTCGCTACATCGGCTGACATCGAGGAACGTACCGAAGGTGGGGGTGGTTCGAAGGTAATTGATGACCTCGTTCTGCACTTGTCTACTCATGGAACCCCTCTCATTCTCCTGATTCCGTGACTTCGCGTCTTAGCGGATGGCTGCAACCTGCTGATTTATCGTTGCAGTTCAGCTAAAATCGGCCCGCGGCTCAACTCACCCGACAGGTGAACGATGAAGCGGTTCATCTTGGAGCGGTCCGATGAGCAATTCTACACCTCCCATTCTGGTCTGGCCTTGGTCGGTCTTTGCGTCAACCGCTTTAGCGGGCTGGGCAAGGCGCTGAGGCAGGCGATCCCGCTACGCCACGGCATCTCCCATGAAGACGTAGCCAAGAGCTATCTGGGGTTGATGTGTTTGGGCAAGAGCGACTTCGAGGCGCTCGCCAACGTCCGAGAGGACAATTTCTTCCGCCAGGCGCTGGGGCTGGATCGGGTACCCTCAGCAGAAACGCTGAGGCAGCGTCTCAACGAGCAGGGAGACAATGGGGTCAGACACGAATGGCACTTACTTAAGCGCAACTGACTGAATTTGCATGCAGAAGGGCTGGCGTAGGTGATAGGCTGTTGAGTCGCCAAACACAACGTCCATCACCCAGGGAGCCAGCCCTCATGCATCCTAGCCACTGCGCCTGCGTTCAGCAACAGCGACGGGTTCGTCATCAGGCTGCCAACACGGATTCCTACGCGTTTTTCAACCTGCTCACCGGCCCGCGCTTGTTCGAGCAAGTCGAGTCGCTGCTGCCGGAGCACCGTGAGCGGCTGTTTGCACCCACCGAGACGCTGTCGATGTTTCTTGCGCAGACGCTCTCGGCGGACCGCTCCTGCCAGCAAGCGGTGAATGATGCTGCGGTCAAGCGCCTGGTGGGCGGCCTGCCGCGATGCAGTACCCACACCGGGGCGTACTGCAAGGCACGACAGCGCCTGCCGCTTCAGATGGTCACGCGGCTGTGCCGCCACACCGGGCGGCTGATCGCCGAGGGTGCCCCGGCGATGTGGCACTGGCAGGGTCGCCCGGTGCGTCTGGTCGATGGGGCGACGGTGGTGCTGCCGGATACACCGGAGAATCAAGCGGCCTATCCGCAACCGGCCAGCCAGAAGGCGGGCCTGGGTTTTCCCCAGTGCCGCCTGGTCGCTTTGCTGTGCCTGGGCAGTGGCGGGTTGCTCGATGTGGCCACGGGAGTGCCAAGGCAAGGGAAGCGATGAACAGACTCTGCTGCGCTCCAGCTCGATACCCTGCGCCCCGGTGACATCCTCTTGGGGGATGCCTTCTACGCGACCTATTTCCTGCTCTCCGAGCTGGTGCAACGGGGCGTGGACGGAGTATTCGAACAGTACGGGGCACGGCGACGCAGCATCGACTTCTCTGTGGGCGAGAAGCTCGGCGAGCGCGACCACCTCATCGTGCTGCACAAGCCCAAGAAGCCCGACTGGATGCGCCAGGCCGACTACGAGCAAGCCCCCGAGAGCCTGCAGGTGCGCGAGCTACACACCGGCCGCAAGACCCTGGTCACCACGCTCTGCTGCCCAGGCACACTCCGAAGCCCGCCCTCAAGACGCTGTATCGCCGGCGCTGGCACGTGGAGCTGGACTTACGCCACATCAAGACCACGCTCGGCATGGAGATGCTGAGCTGCAAGACCCCGGAGATGGCGATCAAAGAGGTCTGGGTTCATCTGCTGGCCTACAATCTGATCCGGTTGCTGATGGCCCAGGCCGCCTGGCTGGCCGATCAGACCCCGCGCCAGCTAGCTTCAAGCATACGTCCAGATCTGGACAGTGTGGCAGCAACGTGGCGGGGCGCAGGACCCCGTCACTCTGTCTGCCTTACTCGTGATGATCGCCGAGCAGCGGGTCGGAAACGCCCCCGGCGCGTGAGCAAGAGCGGTCAAACGCCGACCCAAACGTTTCCGCTGCTCTGCAAGCCAAGACAGCTGTACGGGAAGAAATGGAGAACGGACATCCGAAAAAGGTTAAGTAAGTGCATTAGGGTCAGACACGGTTATCATCCTTTCTCGGTCTGCTCACATCCTTGGACGCTGCACGCCGCTGCGCCAGCGCCTCGAGCGGCACGCGTCGGCCGAGCAGGAGGCCGACGTGGCTCACGCCAGTAGAGCACCTGGTGGCGGCGCCCAGCCGCCTGATGGCGCGGCACCGCAGGGAACCCGCGGGGCGGCCGGCGCCGGTCCACCGCTAGCCCGCAACGCGCTGCACATCCACCCGGACCGTGAGTTCATGGTCCCCTCCTCCCAGAAGCACGCCCTTGAGGGGCGTCACGTCTCCATAGTCCCGGCCCCAGGCCAGGGTGACATAGCGCTCGCCGGGGGCCTGGTCGTTGGCAGGGGTTCGAAGTCTGACAGCATGAGGCCCTGGACGAGAATGCTGCCTTCGGGTCGGACCCGCTCTTCCCCCGCGTGCGGTGGCCGATCGGCGGCCCGCTTGCGGGGAAGAGGCCGCTATCTTAACCTCCCACGGTGCGTTTTGGTTCCTGATCTGGGGGGCGGTCGGGCTGCCTCTCGGGAGTCCACGAGAAGAGTGAAAGCTTGCGAAGAGGTCTGCTCGGCGTCCCGGTGGCGGCGTCGCGCGGTGGCGGCTCCTCGCCCATGGACGGGACGAGTCTCGCCGCTGCGCTTCGTGCGCGTTGCTCTCGGGCCGCTCGCGACGATTTCTTGGCAAGCCCCGAGGCAGCAGGGCTCCGGTGCGGACCGCCCGACGGGGTTGGGGGAACGGGAGCACGCACGCGGCGCAATGTTGCGGAAGCGGTAGCGGAGGCCCGATAGGCAAGGCGCTGAGCGCGAGGTACAAGCTATGCAAACTGCGGACTTCATCGTCATCGGAAGCGGCCAGGGAGGGGTACCGTTCGCCGCCGACATGGCCCAGGCGGGCAAGCGGGTCGTCCTGTTCGAGCGCGGCGCAATAGGCGGGACCTGCCTCAACACCGGCTGCACCCCCTCCAAGGCGTTCCTGGCATCGGCCCACGCGGCCGGCAGAGCGCGCCTGGCCGAGCCGCTCGGGGTGCACGCCCGAGTCCAGGTGGACTTCCCCCGGGTCATGGAGCGGGTGCGCCGCATCCGCGACGAGTTCGGGCAGGGCGCGGAGCGCCGGCTGCGGGATGCCGGCGTGCGGCTCGTCCGGGGGGAGGCCCGTTTCGTGGGCGAGCGGGCGGTCTCGGGCGGCGGCGTCGTGGTGCAAGCCCCGGTGGTCGTCATCAACACCGGGGCCTCCCCGTCCCGACCTCCTGTCTCCGGCCTGGAGGACATTCCCTTTCTCACCAGCAACAACTTCTTCCAGCAGACCGAATTGCCGGCGCGGGTGCTGGTCATGGGCGCCGGGTACGTGGGCCTGGAACTGGGCCAGGGCATGGCCCGGCTGGGCAGCAGCGTGACAATCATCGACCTCGCGGGCCGAGCGCTGCCCGCCGAGGAGCCGGACGTCGGCCGCGCTCTCCAAGAGGCCCTGGAGCAGGACGGAGTGAGGTTCCGCCTGGGAGCGAGAACGACGCGGGTGGAGCACGCCGGAGGCGTCTTCACGGTGACGCTGGACGACGGCTCCCGGCTGGAGGGGGAAGCGTTGCTCGTCGCGGTGGGGCGCCATCCGAACACCGCCGCACTGCACGCGGACGAGGCGGGCATCGAGTTGGACCAGCGGGGCTTCGTCAAGACCGACAGCCGGTTGCGCACCTCTGCGGCGGGCGTGCACGCCATCGGCGATGTGGCGGGCCAGCCGCAGTTCACGCATGTGTCCTGGGAGGACTACCGGCGCCTCAAGGGCGTCCTGGCCGGTGAGCCCCGCAGCCGAGACGATCGCGTGCTGGGCTATGCCGTCTACACCGATCCCCAGGTGGGTCGCGTCGGGGATACCCTGGAACAGGCCGAGCGCCGGGGCCTTCGCGCCAGGGCGGTCACCTTGCCCCTGGAGAATGTCGCTCGCGCCTACGAGCTGGGACAGACCAACGGCTTCTTCCGGCTGGTGGTGGACCAGGACAACGACAAGATCCTCGGCGCGACCCTGGTCGGCCCGGAGGCCGCGGAGCTGGTCCACGTGCTGCTGGCCCACATGGAAGCGGGCTCCACTTGGCGGGTCCTGGAGCGCTCGGTGCACATTCACCCCGCTCTCGCGGAGGGCCTGCCCAGCCTCGCCAGGCTCCTGGTGTGAGGCACCCCGGCAGGGTGCCCGCCTCACGGGGCTGACCGAAGGATTTCGAACGCGGGCAATGCATGGCTGCGGCCGCCGCTACGCGCGCCGTCATGAACCCATTGCGCGGGGATGCGCCCCCCACTATGCTACGCCGGTCTCGATCCACGAGTCCGAACAAACACAGCACACCGCACCGTCGATTTCTCTGGAGCACCCGAGCGTGTCCGCCTGCAGCTCGACTGCGCCGTTTCAGCCCTCGGCACCGGTACTGCGTTCCGGCTCCGGCCTGCTCCCGCTGTACCGCCGCCTGATCCGAAACCTGGGGCTCGTGAGCCTCGCCGCCGGCGTGTGGGCTGCCGACCTTCCGGCGGCCTTGGGGGAGGTCAAGAGTGCTGCTCAGATCGTCAGCGTCGAGGGACCGGGGCAGATGCGCCCGGACGAACGCGCGAACTGGCGGCCCGCAGTAGCGGATCAGGATCTCTTCGCGGGAAACTTCGTACGCACGGGCGCTTACGGCCGCATGGGGCTACTGTTCCGGGACCGTACCCAGGTGCGCCTCCACCAGCGGACCCTGCTGCAGATCAAGGAGGTGCAGGACGCGGCGCGTCAGACCGGCACGACCCTGCTGCGCCTGAGCCTGGGCCGCGCGTGGTCACAGACCAAGACGCCGCCGAAAGAGCTGTTCATGGAAACGCCCTCGGCGACGGCGGCCATCCGCGGCACCGACTGGGAGCTGGAGGTCGCCGACGACGGCCGTTCGACCCTGACGGTGTTCAGCGGGGAGGTGGACTTTTTCAACGATTTCGGGAAGGTCACCGTTCCGGAAGAACGAACAGGCCCTGGCCGAGGTGGGCAAGGCCCCCCTCAAGTTGATCATCGTCAATCCCCGGGACCGCGTGCAGTGGGTCACCGCATATGCCGTGGAACCCCTGCGGCACATCTACCTTCACGGGTCCCAATTGGACGCGCTCAGGCGCGACCTGGCGTCGGCCCAGGGTGACCGGCCCGACATCCGCGTGCGCCGCGCCCGCATCCTCGCGGACCTGGGGGACTGGACGCACGCGGAGGCTGAATTCCAGGCGGCCCATGGCGCCCAGCCGGAGGCTGCCGGACCCATGCTCGGTCTCGGCTTCGTGGCCCTCAAGCAGGGTCATCCCAGGCAGGCCACGGGATGGTTCGACCGCGCTGCGGACGGTGCCGAGGCACAGGATCGGGAGGTGCTGGCGCTCGGGCGGGTCGCCGCCGACATCGAGTCCGAGCACGTCGCGTCAGCCGTCGGCGCCCTCCAGGACATGCTCGCAGCGCCGTCTCGGCAACCCGCTCCGTATCTGCTGCTGTCCGATCTCATGGTCCAAGACGGAAGGCTGGACCGTGCGACCGAGTATGCCCAGATGGGTCTTGCCCGCTTCCCGGACGACGCTCGCCTTTACAGCCAGCTCGCCCGCGTGTACCTGGTCGCCGATCTGTCCGCGAAGAGCGCTCAGGAAGCCCGGCGCGGCCTGGCGCGGGATCGCGACTCCTATGAGGCGCGCATCGTCCTGGGCGATCGCGCCCGCGTCGAAGGGGACGCCCAGGGCGCGCTGCACGCCTATTCCGAGGCCGCGGACTTGAAGCCGGCCGACGACCGTGCATGGTACGGACGAGGCGTGGTGCAAAGCGAGCGCGAATACGTCCGGCAGGCGCGCCAGGACCTCGGAAAGGCCCTGGAGCTGAACCCGGCCGGGCCGGGGTACGAGGGCGAGCTGGGCACGCTGGAAACCTTCGCCAACCGCTTCGACGCAGCGGACAAGGCGTTCCACACGGCCCTGAAGGCCAAGCCGGACGACTACGTGGCCCTCACCGGTCTGGGGCTCCTCGACCTCAAGCGCGGACGCACCCGGCAGGCGCTGGATGCTTTCCTGCGGGCGGGCTTGCTGGAGCCGCGTTATGCCCGGGCCCACGTGTACACGGCAGTGGCCTACTACCAGCTCGGGCGCGTCCCGCAGGCATTGGAGGAGCTGCAGCGCGCAGCCGAGCTGGACGTGAAGGACCCTCTCCCCCACTTTCTCGCCAGCATCATCTACACCGACCTGTTCCAGGCCGACCGGGCCGTGCAGGAGGCGCGCCAGGCGCTCGAGCTGCTGCCGTACCTGAAGTCTCTGAACGAGATTCAGACCAACCGGCAGGGCACAGGCAACCTGGGCCAGGCCTTCGCCTTCTTCGGCATGGAGGAGTGGGCCAAGAATTACGCGCAGGAGTCCTACTATCCGTTCTGGGCCGGCAGCCACCTGTTCCTGGCGGACCGCTATCCGGGACTGTTCGACAAGAACTCCGAACTGTTTCAGGGCTTCATCGCCGACCCTACCGTGTTCGGGGCGAGCAACCGCTTCCAGACCCTGTTCACCAAACCGGGCTACTACTTCACCGGCGGCATCACAGGAGGTGGGAGCAACGACGCGGACGCTTACCAGCCCATCGCCCAGGCGAATGGGCTCAACAACGCCGCCCTGCCCTTCTCCTACTTCCTGAACTACGAGCCCTTGAGGGCGAATGGGAACCTCGGACCGATCGACCAGGACTCCTACACCGCCGCCATCGGGCTCGTGCCGACTCAGGAATCCGCCCTGTTCGTGTTCGGCAATCGCGACGCCTAGATGGTGTGTTCGCGGGCTTCCAGTCCGATCTGCGCGACCGCTTGGGGTTGCAGCGCGGGGACGCCGGCGGGATGACGCCGAACGTTGCGTAGTCGGCGCTCCGCGGGTGGCGGCGCGCACTACAAGCTCTCGCCCACCTCGCAGGTGTGGCTGAAAGTCGGACGGTTCGAGTCGTCCGATCATAACCACGGCACCCTCGACGGGACGCAAGTGGACTCCCAGACGGACGTGGGGGAGCCGGAGTACGCCCTGCGGCACAGCTTTGCCCTGGGCCAGCGGCACGAGGTCACGTGGGGAATGGAATACGCCAACCGCGATACGGGTTCCCAATTCAGCGAGCTGCTGTTTCCGGAATTCAACGGATCCTTGCTGACCGACATGCAGTTCCGGGACGAGTCCTGGGAGTTCTACGTCTCCGACCGGTTCAAGGCCACTCCCCGCCTGCTCATCGAGGTGGACCTGCTGTACCAGCGCTGCAGCAGCTCTTCTCCTCCTCCACGGAGCGGTTCAACCCCGGCCAAGTGAGCCCCCGCGTCGGCCTGGTTTACGGTTTCGGGGGCAATCGGCTGATCCGGCTCGCCTTCCAGAACTGGATTCGGCCCGCGGCCTTCAGTACCCTTGGCCCGGTGGCCACGGCGGGTATCCCTCTGGAGGACCGGCTGGTCGGGAGCGGAGGGGAGCTGACCAGCTACCGCGGCCAGTTAGAGTGGGAGTGGACGCCGCGCACCTTCACGCTCGCATACGTGGACTACAAGTCGATCCATAACAACCTGTTTCAGCTCAGTCCGTTCACTATCACGGACATCGAGGACCTGCTGAAGCTGCGTTCGCGCAGCTTCGCCACGCTGGCCTCCGACGATCTCCTGGATGTCGGCGCGGGAGCGGACTTCGACGCCGGCCGGGCCACTTCCGCGGGAGCCGCCATCAACCACATCCTGTCGCAGCGCTGGTCCATGTTCCTGCGCTACGTATACACCAGCTCGGAGAATACCAGCGACGCCTTCCACGGAAACCGCATCCCGTTCCTGCCCCTCGACGCCGGGGCGGTCGGCGTAACCTACGTGGGACCCCGGGGGCTGTTCTTCATTACGCGAGCCATTTGTCGGAGCGAACGTTTCTCGGACCAGGCAAACGCCGCCCGGCTCAAGGCGAGCTGGGACTCGGCCGCCGACCTGTTCTGGGAGTCCCCGCAGAAGCGCTGGTTGCTGCGCTTGGGCATAGACCAGGCATTCAACCGCAACCAGCCCACATTCTACAGTGCCGAGGTCAACGTCCGCTTCTAGCGACCCGAAACACGCCTCCCGCAATTTTCTTGTCCGCGCAGCGCTCATCGGCGGCGTGGTGTGGACGGCGGTGGCGCTGGCGAGCCTCCTGCCCGAGTGGCGGAAGCTCGACCTGGCCTGGTTCGACCTGCTGACGGTCGTCACCGCTCCCGACCGCATGGACCTGCCCATCGTCATCGTGGGCATCGACGAGCCCTCCTTCGCGGAGTTGCGCCGGCAGTGGCCCTGGCCGCGCAGCCTGCACGGTCGGCTGATCGAGCAGCTCAAGCGCGCGGGGGCGGCGGTGATCGCCGTGGACGTAGTGTTTGCGGAGCCGTCCGACCCGGCTGAGGATCGGCGCTTCGCTGACTCCATTCGCGCCGCCGGCAATGTGGTGCTGGCCGGGGACGTGGCCGTTCAGGAGACGCCGCAGTTCCGCCAAGTCATGCGGGTGGAGCCGCTGGAAATTCTGCAGTCGGCCGCCGCCGCGACCGGCATCAGCAGCATCACCGTCGATTCGGACCTCGTCGTGCGGCAGGTGCCGAGCAGCTCGGACGCGTTTTGGCGGCAGATCCTGCGGGTCTACAGGCATGGCCGGAGCGCCGCGGTAAACAGCGGTGCCGTTTCTCGGGGTGCCCTGCTCCGCTATCTCGGCCCGGACCATTGGTTCCCCTATGTCTCCTACTACCAGGCACTGGAGCCCGATGCTTTGCTGCCCGAAGGCACCTTCCGCGACCGGATCGTCCTGGTGGGCTTGGACATCAAGGCGTCTCCGGAGCCGGGCGCCGCCCGCGCCGACATGTTTGCCACCCCCTTCCTGGCCTTCACCGGATGGCTGACGCCCGGCGTAGAAATCCAGGCCAACTTTCTCGCCAACGCGCTGTTCGGCCGGGCCATCCATGAAGTGCCCGCGAGCGTGCCGCTCGGCCTGACTGGCGGCGCGCTGACGCTCGCGATTCTGTGGGCCCGCCGGTGGCGTCCTCTTGCGGGCGGACTGCAGCTCTTGGCGCTGGCCGGGCTTCTGGGGGCGGGGAGCTGGGGGCTATTCGCCTTCCGCGATACCTGGCTACCGATCCTCGCTCCGGTGTCCGCGCTCCTGCTCATGTACACGGGGCAGGCGGGGCTCGCGTTCGCCACCGAGCGCCGCCGACGCCGCCAGATCAAGCATGCCTTCCGGCACTATGTCTCGCCTCAGGTGGTCGAGGAGATCCTGGCCCATCCGGAGAAGCTGGTGCTGGGAGGCGTCCGCCGCGATCTTACCCTGCTATTCACGGATCTTGCCGGCTTCACCTCCGTCTCCGAGAAGCTGAGCCCGGAGCAGGTGGCGCAAGTGCTGAACAGCCACCTCACCGCCATGACCCGCATCGTGCTCGCCCACGGAGGAACCGTGGACAAGTTCATCGGGGATGCGATCATGGCTTTCTGGGGTGCCCCGCTGGAGGATCCCGAGGAGGCGCTCCATGCGTGCCAGGCAGCGTGGGAGATGCAGGAGGAGATTGAAGAGGCTGCGGCGAGCCCACGAGGATGACCCGACCTTCCCGAGCATCAGCATGCGCATCGGCGTGCACTCGGGGTGCGCGGTGGTCGGCAACATGGGCTCCCTGGATCGGTTCGACTACACGGCGGTCGGCGACAACGTCAACCTCGCCTCACGCCTGGAAGGCGTCAACAAGCTCTACGGCACGGAGGTGCTGCTGAGCGCTGCAACTGCGGAGCAGCTTCGAGGGAGGATGCCCCTTCGCCTCGTCGACAAAGTCCGGCTCAAGGGCAAGACGCAGCCCATCGAGGTCTACAGCTTCGCCATGGACCCGACGCTGGGTGGGCTCGACGAGCAGGCTATCGCCGCCTATCGACCACAGCAGTGGGACCAAGCCGAGAGCGTGTGGCACGAGGTGCTGCAGCGTGTCCCGGGCGACGGGATCGCTCAGGTCTACCTCAAGCGTATCACGGCCCTTCGTAACGCCCCGCCCGGAGCCGACTGGGACGGGTCCGTAGCCCTGGACAAGATGTGATGAGAGGCCGGCCCGCGCTCGCCGGCCGCTTAGCACGATTCGCACCCCTCGCGTGCGGTCCACCAGGGTGACTCTCTCGCGGCGGGCGGGCCGTCCGCCGTGCTCACCCGGTACCGGTCACGACGGGAATCACTTTATCGACGATTCCCTTTCCGGCATCGGCGGCTTTGTCGACGAGCCCGGAGACCCTGCTGATGCGCTCGGCGAGCCTTTCCTTGGTCTTCACCTCGTCCTTGAGATCTTTCGTCGCCTTCTTGAGATCTGAAACCGCCGATTAACCGATCATGGTACAAGGCTTGACGCCCTCTCCGTGGCGCCAGCGGGTGGTGCCCTCTGGCACCGGCGGCGCTGCCCTCCAGGGAAATCCACACCATCCCGAACGGTGGTATAAGACCCGGCGCTTTGTGGATTCTCGGCTCGGCGGTCGGTGACACGTGGCTTACCGGACCAAGGACGACCGGGGGTTAGGAGTCCTGTACCTATAAGATGCAGTTAAAGATTTGAAACGTTTTACCGCCGTGAAACCCCTTACCCACGCACTGCCGCCCAACCCCCGAGGGGTGACCAAAAGGAAAAACGGGAAAATTCCCTAACCCGGCCGAGCCGGAACCAAAAGGTTGGACCACCGGAACATCGCCACCAACCCAACAGCGGCGCTGGTTTCCAGGATCGGCGACAGAAAGCTTCCGTGAAGAACATAAGACTTCAACGGCAAGGACTAAGGGAAATCCCCTATTGCTCTTCCGCGCCCACGGGACCAAAAATGTGCGCAACTGAACTCAGGCTATTCAGTGAGCGGCAGACTAACGGATACCGGCACCTGGCCGTACCTGCGAGCACCTTCGCGCTAGGCTGACGGAGAGTTTCGGAGCGGCATCATAAGGCGACGGTGCGCTGTACAACATCTGGCAGACGGTGCCGCACGCGGGACCATGGAGCCGCGGGAACCGCGTGGGCGGCTGGGTGAGTTCCGACGGAGCCCTGGGAAGTGTTCGGCATCGGTTCGGAGTGAGCTGATCGAGCAGTGTCGGCAGGAAGCGAAAGGAGGAAGAACCACATGCTTGGTTCGGCGGTTCAGCATCACCAAGTCATGAATCACTGGGTATCGATCACACCCTCAGTCTTCCTTCGGAAACCGTATGATCGTACGGGACTTGACAACATACCCCATCCCAAGGGATCACACATGATCCATTGGGAGTGGGAAATTACCGGCACAACCTTGGAGTATCCATGATGGAAACCAAGAGCGATCCTGCAAACGTACTGACAGAGGAACAGGCAGAGAAGAGTGCTCATCCAGAGGCGCCTACCGAGTTACCACTCGAGCGGCAACAGTTCAGAGCCCTGATCCTGGCCAACCCCAATTATTTCGGGAACATAAAGGTCAGCCCATTCAAGCCGGTGCTCAACATTCAGTCGAACACGACCTATGAGGAGATCGGCTGCGTCGGCTTCCAGCCGCAGTTCAATCGACTGGACGCCGTCGTTTATGTCAAGCAGTCATTTGGCTACGGCGGCAGCGTGTGTTCCAACGGCACCCCCGAATACGTCCGCTTCTATCTGTCGTGCGACCACGGCGCGACCTGGCAAGACCTGGGTCTGGCGAACTTCACGGCGTACGACATTCCGGAAGGCACGGCAGGCGCTAAGCGGCTCGAATATGATGTGACGCTGCAAATCAATCTCTCGAAGAAGTTTTGCTTTGTCAACAATCTCTGCCGTGTTCGAGCGATCCTATCGTGGAATGTTCCACCTCCGCCGAATGAGCCAAACTTCACGCCAGTGTGGGGTAACGTTCACGATACTTACATCCAGATTGATCCGATCAAGCTGATCATACTCGGTGATCTCTTGAAGGAAGCCAAGCTCAAGCTTCCGCCGCAGATCGATGCTGCCCTCGACCTGTCTCAGCCTTTGCTCGCCACCCAGCCCAAGACACTCGGTGCGGCAGAGCTACAGGCGCTCTACAAGGACAAAGGGGTCGAGCCGCATCGCCTCGCGTTGGACGAACTTCAGAAGCTGATCACCACTCCGACTTTCAGCGAATCATTGATGTCGTCTGGCTTCAAAGGTGTGCTACCAGGTCTTGAGATCAATTGGGCAGACATCATCGGCAAGTTGTTTCCGGTTGACGGCGACACACGCTACGAGCAGCTGGAGTGTGTCGGCCTTAACTCCGATCAGGACACCCTCGTAGGCGTCCTCCGCGTGAAGCTTTCCTCAGGTTACTCGGGCGGCCCTTGTACGGCGGGCAGCAGAGAGTATGTCACGTTCTGGGGCGATTTCGACGACAACGGCACTTTCGCAACCTGTCTGGGGACCACTTCGGTTAGTGTCTATGACATCGCCAATATCCCGAAAGAAGGGCTGGAATACGTCGTCTTTCTCCCGGTCAACTTGAACGAACATCGCCAGCCTTGCGAGAAAGGTCCCAAGGTCGTGAAGATCCGGGCGATTCTCTCATGGCAAGTCCCGCCTCCTTGCAACAATCCCAACTTTATCCCCGTATGGGGCAACCGCGAGGAGACCTTGATCCACATCAAGCCGGGCTCCGTCCAGACTGGTCACGCGCCGTTTATCGAAACAGTCGGACGCGTGCAGGTCCCGCATATCAACGCTGTCACTGGCCTGGCGAATGGGGGTGCAGCGGGCTTCACGCCTCAGGACAGTCCCTTTGGAGGACTGGTACTGATAGGTGGACATATCGCCAACCCCACGGACATCAGCAGCGGTGCTCCGCCGCTCAAGTACAAGGTTTCGGTAAGCAACGACGGCGGCGCTACGTGGCAAGCCTTGACCAACACGTTCTCCGTCGGGCGCAGCCAACTGCTCAACGGGATCTGGAGCTTTCTGCCGGATGCAACTCAAGCCGATCTCGGAGGCGGTTTTTACGAGTACCGCGAAGACCTGACGAACGGGCCCGGTAATGCCCAAATCTTTGTTACAGAGAACATGCTGGCGCAGTGGCAGACTTCCGGTCTGACGGGTCTGTGGCAGATCATGATCGAGGCTACGGACGGTGTTAACACGTACGTTGGTAATGTTGTGACCGTGCGTCTGGACAACCAGGCACCACAGTTCCCGGCGGGAAGCTTCAAGATCACTTCCGGCGGCGGAAGCTGCGCGGACTTCGTCATCGGTGACGTGATCGAGGGCACCTATGAAGTCGCCGATGAGCACTTCGGAAGCCTCAACCTCGCCGTGCTACCCGCACTGGGCGGTGCCTTCACAAGCCCTGTACCGTTGCCACGGACGTACCCGACCGTCCCGACCACCGGCGAAGCAGGGACTTGGAAGCTCGACACTACCGGGATGCCGAAGTGCGGTTACGTGGTTAGGCTCAGCGCTACCGACAGAACCATCGTCAATAGCGGTGGGATCGGCTTCTACAACGAAATCTTTGTCGGCTTATGTTTAAGAGAAAAGACTGAGTAACGTGGGAATGTATTGAGTCATACATGACTAAACACGATAGCCTAACAACCGCTTTAGAGAGGGACGCGGCATAAGGCGCCGCGCCCTCAAGAGGAGCGTTAGGAGAAGCACTAGAAGAGACTGGTGCGGGGGTTTTTTGTTTTCCCTGAGTAGACGAGATATCGCCGCCGAGACGGCCTAAACTTTTGCCGACCTCTATCTCGGCCGAGGTCAAGGATGAGGAGGATAAACTGTGCCCACAGATCCCAACCGTTCGATAGTTCGTCACAGTGAGCGTATCCCCCTTCACGGGGCGCGCGCTGTCGGTCCGGTTCCCAAGGACGAGCGATTTGAAGTGACAGTCCGAGTCCGACGCAGGACGCCTCTCCAGAGCTTGGCAGCAAACGGCTTCCACACAGACCAATCGCCTGAGAAGCGCCGCTACCTGACCCGCGACCAATACGCTTCCGCACATGGCGCCGATCCGGCCGACCTCGCGAAAGTCGAGGCCTTTGCGCGAACACACAATCTGATCATCATCGAAACCAGCACGGCCCGGCGTAGCGTTTTCCTTTCGGGTACGGCTGCCGACTTCGCCGCGGCGTTCGGGACGACGATTGAAGACTATGAATATGACGGTGGGACCTACCGTGGTCGGACCGGACCGTTGACCGTGCCATCCGACTTGACCGATGTCGTTGAGGGCGTGTTCGGCATCGACGACCGCCCGGTAGCCAAGCCGCACTTCCAGCGCTATGAGCCGGCACCCAATATCGGCATCCAAGCTCACGCCGCTGGCAACTCGTTCACCCCGCCAGAACTGGCAAAGCTCTATGCCTTCCCGACCGGCCTGGACGGCACAGGGCAGTGTATCGCTATCATCGAGCTCGGCGGCGGATATCGCACGGCCGATATCAAGGCCTATTTTCACAAGCTCGGCTTGCCCGTGCCGAAGGTCAAGACAGTCCGGGTCGATGGCGGGAAGAACCAGCCTTCGACCGCCGATGGCGCCGACGGCGAAGTGATGCTCGACATCGAGGTGGCTGCCGCGATTGCGCCGAAGGCGCGGATCGCCGTCTACTTCGCACCCAACACCGATAAAGGGTTCCTGGACGCCATCACCATGGCAATCCACGACACGACTAATAAGCCGTCGGTGATCTCGATCAGCTGGGGTGCCTCGGAGAAAAACTGGACCGGGCAGGCCATGACATCTTACGACCAAGCCTTTCAGACTGCGGCTGCTCTGGGGGTAACGGTCTGTTGCGCATCAGGCGACAACGGTTCGGGGGATGGCGAAACAGACGGAAAGGCGTACGTGGACTTTCCGGCGTCCAGCCCGTTTGTGTTGGGTTGTGGGGGCACCAAACTCACCGCCTCCGAGGACACGATCTCCAGCGAGGTGGTCTGGAACGAGGGGACCAACAGCGCGACTGGGGGCGGAGTGAGTGCCTTCTTCCCCGTGCCAACGTATCAGAGCGTGGTCGGCGTCCCGACGTCCGTGAACCCCGACGGTCACGAGGGTCGTGGTGTTCCCGACGCCGCGGGAGATGCGGACCCGGCTACGGGCTACCTCGTCCGCGTCGATGGCCAAGAGTTTGTGATTGGTGGCACTAGTGCAGTAGCCCCTTTGTGGGCCGGTCTGGTTGCGCTGATGAACCAGAAGATCGGTCATCCGGTTGGCTTCCTTAACCCGCTGCTCTACGGCTCACTCGTTGGCACGGGCTCCTTCCGAGATATCTCCTCGGGTAACAACGGTGCCTACGGAGCCAAACAGGGTTGGGACGCTTGCACCGGATGGGGGACACCCAGCGGGGTGAAGCTTCTCCATGCTCTTCGGAGGTTGAGCTTGAAGACGGCGCCTAACTAGGCGCGCACCTGACCGCGGCGGCATCACGGCTTTTCAGTGGCCAAAGCCTCACCAGCCGCCACGGCAGGTGGACTTGGTGGTTGGCTTTGTCGAAACGTAGCCGACCAGGGGTAACGAGTTTTGTGGGGGAACCATGACACGCTCTTAATATGACGTTTTGGACCGTTTCAATTTCGGCAGCACGTCGAAACCGACACTGCGCGGTACTGAGGAGCCACCATACCTGGGTGACAAGCACGACTCGGTCGCAGCCAGCCAGGAGAAACCGGGGCCGACCAAAACAACAACAGCTCAGGTCTGCGACAATACAAGCCCTGCCGGCAGAAAAGAGCAGGTTCGGGTGCGTTTCGCCCTTGACGCAAATCGGCTGATGGGTGGCCCCTCTCCCGCGGCCGGATTGCACTCACGGCCCGTGCGGCCGCTGCCTTGAGGAGGAGATAGCATGCTCGATCCTGCCTGCCGTTTGATCAAGGCCAGCAACCTGGCCTACGCCATTTCCCATGATGGAACGCGATTCGATTCCTCACCCGAGGTGCAAAGTGCGATCGCTGCCGTAGGGTTCGATGAGCCATCCCTGCGCTTCTTCCAACCCGCGGGCGATGGCGGCATCAACGCCTTCTATTACGGGGAGACAGTGCATAACGAAGCCATCGTCGCCTTCCGGGGAACCCTGCCGCCATCCGTGAACCCGGGCAGCGATTTTTTCAGGATTTTGTCGGATTGGCTGAACGACGGAGAAGTCGACCTGGTCAAGGGTCAGGACCTGCCGGGCCGCGTACACAAGGGGTTCCTGGAATCCTTGGATGCGCTCTGGCCGGGTATCGAACAACTCAAGCTCGGCGAGGTGGCAGGCACGGGCAAATCGGTGCTGGTCACCGGCCACAGCAAGGGCGGCGCGTTGGTGTATCTGGCGGCATACCGTCTGGCAAGGCTCGGCATTCCCGTGGCCGCATACACCTTCGCCGCGCCGCGCACCGGCGATCGAGCGTTCGCTGCGGCTTTCGATCAATTGTTGGCGGGCGTCTTGCGCTTCGAGTACCAGGACGACATCGTACCCCATGTGCCGCCCGCCACGGGGGCCTGGCTGAGTTCACTGAAAGGCATGCAACTGGTTCAGCACGCATTTCCGGGCGAGGCGCCTCACTTGAGAGTCGGTGCCGATATCGCGGGCGCCGCCGAGCGCTTCACGAGCCGTATGACTGAACTGTCCAAGTTATCCCTGTCGTTTGCTTCGGCCGGTAAGCTTCAATTCATCGACTGGGACGATCACATCGTGGGCGATTCCCTGCCCGTCTCTCTGAAGCGCAACCTTCACCTCGCCGAAATGCTGGCTGAACTCAAGTTCATCGAGATCGCCAAGGATCATTCCAGCGCCGGGGGTTACATGTCGGTTCCCTGCGGGGACGGCTAAGGCGCAAGAAGCGCAGCGCCTGAGCGCCTCGACCATGAGGCGCGTCTGGGCGAAGACGATGTCCTGAGCCCGCCGCTGACCGCGAGCCGAGCGATGCGCGTCGCCTGGGAGCGCGCCGACGCCCGGATTCTGCAGCTCCGGGTCGACCACCGGCGGGTTCCACAGCAACAGGCGGGCCTCCCTCTGAGGGGCACCGCTCTCCCTGAACCACCGGCTCGCCGACCAGCCCTGCGGTCAGCTCCTCGGGCTTGGCGATGGCCGCCGAGCACAGGATGAACACCGGGTCCCGTCTGGGCGGGCAGGAGACGAGCTCGCCCGTGATGCGGCCGGCGTAACGGCGCTTGAGGTGCGCCGCAAGCGTCTTTGCATCGCTGCGGGCCGCGCAGGGACTCGCCGTCGTTCTCGGACTGCGAGACTGGATGCTCACGGGAGGGTTGCGGCGGCGAGGCCATGACTCGAAATCCTGCCCGCGCCGCAGGAAGACCGGGCTGATGGTAAATAACGGCACCGACTTAGGCAAGCAGCGCCTTCGGGCAACCCCGGCAGGGTCTCTGTTTTACTTGGAGCATCCGTGCGGCTGGCTCACGGCATGAGGGCGACCGGCGCCATCCACTCGGCGAAGGTCCATCTCTCGAGTCTCGTAGCGAGAGCGGAAGCGGGCGAGGAGATCATCATCGCACGTGCCAACAGACCGGTGGTGCGACTCGTGCCGGTCCGGGAAACGAGGGCGCAGCGCCGTCTGGGCGAGGCGAACGGGCTGGTCGAGTTTCTGCCGGACTTCGATGAGCTGCCGGAAGAGTTCATGGAACACCCCGTTTCGCTATTCCATCTTGCTCGGGCTTGATCCAAGGCGGGCTCGCATACCATTTTGGCCTGTGGGTCCACGGGCCGCACGCGGACACGTGGCGGGAAGCCCGCCACGCAGGAGGTGAGCCCTGGGTGCAACCGTAATCGAACGGATGACGGCAGAAAGACCTGATGCAGATGCCAGACGACGGATACCGGCACGAGTTGGTCAGGGGGAGGTGAGATCCATGCCGGCGGCAGGACATGAGCACGGCCGGGTCGGCATGAACATCGGAGCGTCGCTTGCGGAGTTCGTGCACGGACACGGTCTCGGGGCAGTGTACGCCGCAGAGACCGGATTCAAGATCGCGTCCGCCCCGGACACGGTGCGCGGTCCCGACGCGGCCTTCGTGTCCAAGGTGCGCCTGGAGGCTGTAGCGGGCAAGCGGGGCTACTGGGCGGGTGCGCCGGACTTGGCCGTGGAAGTGGTGTCACCGGACGACACTCACGTGGACGTGCAGGACAAGGTAAACGACTGGCTCGCGGCAGGCACACACATGGTGATCGTCGTGAACCCCCACAGGCGCACGGTGGCGGTGCACCGCCCAACGAGCATCACCGTGCTCACCGAGAACGACGCCGTGGAGGGCGGCGATGTCGTCCCGGGTTGGAGGGTCTCGGTGCAAGAGCTATTCTGCTGACGTTGCCACGCAGGTGGTGGCCCCAGCGCGGGTGCCGTCTGCCACTGTGCTTCCCTGGCAGGCCGTTACGGCCGGATGTCAGCGGTTCTGTGATGTGTAAGGTAAGGATCCGACCCCGCGCTGCGCACGCACTGCGCACTGTGACCCTAGATGCTGTCCAGGCTATAGGCTCTTGACGCAGGTGCATTATCCAGCCTATGTTTGGTCAACCTTGACCATGTTGAATCGTGACATGCCGGAAACCGTCTTCAATCTGTACGAAGCCAAGTCCGCACTTTCCCGGCTGGTGGAACGGGCCGCCGCAGGGGAGGAAATCATCATCGCCAAGGCCGGACGGCCGCTCGCCAAACTCGTGCCTTTGGAGCGGCGGCGTCAGCCCCGGAAGCCGGGAGGGTGGGAAGGCCGCGTACGCATCGCCTCCGACTTCGACGAACCGCTGCCCGATGACATCCAGGCTACGTTCGAAGGCCGCGGCTGAGACGATGGATGCGGCTGCTGCTCGATACTCATGTATTTCTCTGGTGGCGCGCGGATGACGGCCGGCTGGCTGAGCCTGCCAGGTCGGCCATCGCCGACGCTGAACTGGTCATGGTCAGTGCCGCCTCCGCCTGGGAGGCCGGCATCAAGATCCAGCTCGGCCGGCTCGACATTCCAGGCAGCTTCGAGGCCGGAGTCGTCCACAGCGGCTTCGAGAAGCTCCCGATAGGTTTTTCTCACGCCGAAACGGCCGCACGGCTTCCGCCCCATCACCGCGACCCATTCGACCGCATGCTGGTCGCCCAAGCGCTGATCGAAGGTCTCACGATTGTAACGCACGACCGGCGCATGGAACCCTATGGGGTTCCGGTATTGTGGGTCTGAGCCCGCGCGGGGCGGATGCCCGCGCTGGGCATGACATGGCTCGGGCTGCCGCGCGACTGCAAGATGCTATGCGTTATCCCCGCTCCTGCACGCCGATGCACCCACCCCTTCTGGGCTCGTCAGCGACCACCGGAGTCTCTCAGAGCGGGCACGGTCGGTATTTCTTGACGCAGAGAATGACGTGCTTGTCAGTGCGGTGACCGGCTTCGAGATTGCAGGCAAGTCCAGTCTGGGCAAACTGAGACTGGCCGAACTCCCAGAGATTTCATGGAACCGCATCCGCCACAATGCGCTCAGCCCCTCCCAGTGACACTCGCCCACACGTACCGTCTCGCTCACCTGTTACATCATCACCGGAACCCTTGTTGATCGATTGCTCGTGGCCCAGGCACTCGAGGAGGACCTGTCGATACTGAGCTGCGACGAAGTATTGTCGCAGTACAGCGTTGAGCGACTGTGGTGAGGCAGTCGAGCATGAGCGCCCACGCCCGACGGGTAGTGCTACAAGACTTGACGCAGCGGCCGTTGCCCAAGGGTGCCGCGTTTCGTTTTCGGCAGTACCGTAGGCTATAAGGTAAAGATCTGACCCCGTACCCCCGCCTGCCGGGGCGACCCCCGCTCCCTCGCGCTCTGCTCCCCTGACTCACGCCTGAACTCGGGCGCAGCGGAAGCCGAGGTAGACGAGGCGGAAGCCGGAGCGGAGTTGGAGGCGGGAAGCAGCGCGCACGAGACGCGCGACGTCGGTCCAGGACCCGCCGCGGACCACGCGCTCCGTGCCCGCGAGGGCGTTGTCCTCCCATTCCTCCCACGCCGAGCCGTCAGCCGGGGCACCCTCGTAGTGGCCGTGCCAGTGGTCTTGGGTCCACTCCCAAACGTTGCCCAGCATGTCGTACAAGCCCCAGGCATTGGGTTGCTTGCGCCCCACCGGACGGGTCCCCGCGCGCTGGTGCGGGTATTGCTTTTCCCGCCACCCCGAGCTGTCGTAGCCGTTATCCAGGTCGAAGTCCACCCCGCTGTTGCCCCCATACCAGGCGATGGGGTCCAGCGCCGGGGCGTTTCTCTCCCCCAGGATCGCCACGTCGCCGCTGTAGAGGGTCGTCTCGGTGCCGGCGCGGCAGGCGTATTCCCACTGCGCCTCGGTCGGCAGCACCAGATCGAGTCCAGGTATGCGTTCGTTGAGCCGACCGAGAAAGCCCTGCACGTTGTCCCAGCTCACCTGCTCCACCGGGCGGTCGGGGCCCCGGAAGCAACTCGGGTTCTCCCCCATCACCGCCTCCCACAGCGCCTGCGTGCACGGGGTGTCGAATAGCCAGTAGCCCTGCGGAATCATGACCGTGTGTTGCGGACCTTCGTCCAGCCAGCGGCCCGGCTCGCTCTCGGACGAGCCCATCCGGAACCGCCCCGGCGCAATCCAGCGCAAGCGCTGGGTGACGTTCCGCCAGGGTGAATTCGACGAAGACGCCGTAGTCCTGCCCCCAGGCGCTCGCCCACTCCGGCGGGCGGCCGTCGGCCAGCGGGTGCCAGGCTGTGTCGATGATTCGGGCGGTGCTCACCGATCGATTCCAAGATGGCGCGGATGGTGGCGGCACACCGGCGAGCGTTCGCGGGGCGTCCGCTCATCGCTACTAGCACGCCGGCGGCCATTGGCTTGCGGCGAAGCCAACGGGATACGCCTTGCTCCCTGCGGCCGGCCTCCGGCGGGCTCGCAGCTCACGCATAAAGCCCAGGCGCTGTTGGCGCCGTCCTGTACGAAGGAGCGGTCCACGGCGAGGATGCGCTGGCTGCCGAGAAACTGGTTAAGCTCATCGGCCGCCTCGTCGTCACCGCGGACGGGGATGTTGAAGAAGCGCAGTTGCATGGTCGCAGCTCAGCGTTTAGCCTTCCACCTCCTCTCCCGGGTCCCCCATCGGAACGAAAACGACGGCGAATCGAGCGCGGGGCCTCGGCCTAGTCTGGGGACCCGGCCGGCCATGGCAACCGGCGCCCGGGTTCCACGCCAGGATGAGAGACGCGGCCCTGCTCCGCGCGACGGTCCGGGGACCGTCCGCCGCTCCGCTTGCCGGACCGCCCCGGCCCCGCACGCTCCGCTCCTCCCTGCCTGCCTGGCTCACGCCTGATCCCGGGCGCAGCGGAAGCCGAGGCCGTCGCCGCGGAGGCCGGGGGGGTCCTGGTCGCGGGAGGCAGCGCGCACGTTACGCGCGAGGTTGCCCCAGGACCCGCCGCGGATCACGCGCTTCGCGCCGGCGAGGGCGCTGTCCTCCCACGCCGAGCCGTCGGCCGGGGCATCCTCGTAGTCGCCGTGCCAGTGGTCTTGGGTCCACTCCCAAACGTTGCCCAGCGTGTCGTACAACCCCCAGGGATTGGGTTGCTTGCGCCCCACCGGACGGGTCCCCGCCCGCTGATGCGAGTATTGCTTTTCGGGCCACCCTGAGCTGTCGTGGCCGTCATCCAGGTCGAAGTCCACCCCGCTGTTGCCCCCATACCAGGCGATGGGGTCCAGCGCCGGGGCGTTGTTCTCCCCCAGGATCGCCAGGTCCCCGCTGTAGAGGGTCGTCTCGGTGCCGGCGCGGCAGGCGTATTCCCACTGCGCCTCGCTGGGCAGCACCAGACCAAGTCCAGGTATCCGTTCGCCGATCTGCCCGAGAAAGCCCTGCACGTCGTCCCAGCTCACCTGCTCCACCGGGCGCTCGGGGCTCTTGAAGCGACTCGGGTTGTCCCCCATCACCGCCTCCCACAGCGCCTGCGTGCACGGGGTTTCGAATAGCCAGTAGCCGTGCGAAATGATGACCGTGTGTTGCGGACCTTCGTCGCCCCAGCGGCCCGGCTCGCTCTCGGGCGAGCCCATCCGGAACCGCCCCGGCGGGATCCAGCGCAAGCGCTGGGTGACGGGCTCGCCTCGAGCCGGATCGGGCGCGATCTCGGTCCACAGGCCGTAGCGATCGCGGCCGATGGCGCTGGCCCAGGCGGGCTTGGTGGCACGCCGAAAGGTCAAGCGCTCGCGGTCGGTGCGGACGCGGAACGCAGGGGCCTGGGGGATGGGAGCGGCTGCCTCGGGGGCGCCTGTGTCGAGGCGCAGCAGCACGGCGCGCTCGCCGCCTTCGCGCGCTCCGCGCGGGAATGCATCGGGATGAGTTCCTGCGGCGACTGTCGGTCCCAGAGTACCGCGCGCAGCCGTCCCGGATGCGCCTCCCAGGCCCGCATTGCGGCGCGCCGTTCGCTCGGCGGCAACCCTGTGCTGGGGGACGGGCCCTGGCTCACCCGAGCGGGACCACAGACGTTGTATCGGTTTAAGCATGCGCTCGATCAACGGTCCTCGCTCCTCCGCTCCGCTCGGCTGCACCCGCGCTGGGCGGCGCTCCGCCTGCCGCCCAGACGCCGGCGCAGCCGGCTCCGCTCCCTGCCTGCCTGGCCCAGTATCTTGAACTCGGGCGCAGCGGAAGCCGAGGGAGTCGTGGCGGTAGTCGGGGGGGATCTGGGAGCGGGAAGCAGCGCGCACGTAACGCGCGTTGCTGCTCCAGGACCCGCCGCGGATCACGCGCACCGAGCCGGTGCCGCGGTCCTCCCATACCGAGCCGTCGGCTGGGGCGCCCTCGTAGCTGCCGTTCCAGTGGTCTCGGGTCCACTCCCAGACGTTGCCGTGCATCTCGTACAGGCCCCAGGGATTGGGCGGCAGGCTCGCCACGGGAACGGTCTCTCCCCGATACAGGCCCTTCTTGCCGCCCGCATAGGGATCGTTGCCGTCATAGTTGACCTGCTCCGGGGTGATGTCTTCGCCGAAGCTGAAAGGGGTCGTGGTTCCGGCGCGGCAGGCGTATTCCCACTGCGCCTCGCTGGGCAGCGTCAGGTCGAGTCCGGGCAGCCGCTCGTTGAGCCGCCTGATGAAGTGCTGGCAGTCGTTCCAACTGACGTTCTCGACCGGGCGCTCCGCGCCTCCGAAGCGGCTCCGGTGCTCGCCCATCACCGCCTGCCACAGCGCCTGGGTGCAGGCGGTGTCGAACAGCCAGAAGCCGCGGTCGATCGTGACCTGGTGCTGAGGCCCTTCGTCGCTGTAGCGTTCCAACTCGCCCTGCAGCGACCCCATGAGGAAGGTCCCCGGCGCGATCCAGCGCATGCGCTGGGTAACCTTCTGACCGCGCTCGTCCTCGACGCCGAACGTCACCCAGTGGCCGTACGCGTCCGTGCCCCAGTCATCAGCCCAGGGCGGCGGCTGGCCTGATTTCCAGAAGGCGTTGCGGTCGCCGATGGTGGAGAGAAGCTCAACGACCTGAACGAGCCGATTCCCGGTTCGCAGGGTGCCCAGGTAGCTACCCGGCTCCGGTGCGTCCGCCGACGCGCCCTCCCGCACCGGAGACAGGACCAGCTCGCCGCCCCGTTGCCGCAGCTCACAGCGGCGCTCCGGATGTCCCGGCTCACGCACCAGCGCCGGGTCCATCGCAACGGGCGGACGGTAGCCCGGAACGTGGCGGTGGAGACTCCAATCGACGCGCAGCAGCCGGGTACCGACCACCTCGTCGGTCCAGAGGCTGTCCGCTCGCCCGCACATCCGGCCAATCCAGGCACGGGCGGAGCTATCGCATGGGATGTCCGCATTGGATTCGAACCGCTCGCACAAGTAAGCGAAGAAACGCCGGGCGTCTTCCAAGTCTTCCGCGTCGGGCAGGGCCTCGCGCGAAACCGGCGCGAGGTTGAGGATTTCCTCGAACCAGATCTCCTCGGGCAGGTGGCCGCGCCAGGTGCGCAGCAGGGCGAGCACCATACGCTGGCGCGCAATGGGCTCGGCGGCGAAGGCGGCGCGCAGCTCGCGGGCACGCTTGGGGTCCAGGGTGGCCGCGTCGCTGTGGGTGCTGGCCACGGCCGGGTGCTGCCAGACGTCGGACTCGGTGCCCGCATCGGCCTCCAGCGCACCGAGGCTCAGGCGCACCGCGCGCAGCAGGCCGGGCTCGATGCGCACGGCCGGGGAGACCAGGCGCAGCAGGCGCTCCGCCCGTTTGCGCAAGGCGCCGCTATCGGTCACGGCGCGGCCGCGCGGACGCTCCCAGGGGATGAGTTGCCAATGGCGGCGCAAGACCGCGGGGCACCGTGCCACGGGGCAGGGCACCAGGGCCACGGGACGAGCGCCTGCCTGGGCGACGCGCCGGCCGAGGTCGAGCCAGGGATTGTCCTCGTGCGACGCCCGGCCCGTCAGGCAGGCGAGGTCGCCGAGCACCAGCACGATGCCGCCTGGCGGCGGGCGATAGACGCCGGGGGCGGGTGCCCCAGTCAGGATTCGCGGCTCCGTCAGGCCCTCGTGGAACACCGCCTGCTCCAGGTCCTGGGCCGTAAACAGTCGCGCCAGCTCGCCGCGCACCTGGTCCTGGTCGGTCCAGTAGGGGACCAGCCGTTCGCTGCGGTCGACGACGAGCTGCAGACGAGGTCCCCAGCGACGGTGGCGCTCGCGCGGCAGCCGGTCCAGCAGCCGGCCGCGGCTCAGGCGCTGGACGACCGCGTCGAGGTCGACCTCCGCTCCCTCACGCGGCTCGGCCAGGGCCGCGCGCAAGCGCATCTGAAGCTCCCGCCAGGGTGCGAGCAGCCGGATGGCAGGCGGATGTTGCGGTCGGTCGTGCCACCCGATGGGTTTGACCGGGACGGGCCGGCGCTCGTCTCCGGGCTCCTCCGGGACCGGCTCGTAGGCTTCGAGACGCCAGAAAGGGGTGTCGACCAGCGGCCTGACCTGGATATCGGGTTGGACCGTAACACGGAGCGTCGCTAGTGACGATATCGTCACAGTTCCCGTGGCTTGTAACCTTGCACTCTCGATAGACCCTTCGCTGGCCTCGAACCCGAGCAGGCCCGCGAGCGCGTCGGCTAACGCGGGATCGCCGTTGGCCAGCGCCCGCACCAGATCGGCACGAGCGCAGACGCCGCTGGGTCTCACGGGGCGGCCCCCGGATGCTTCTTGAGCACGTAGCGCGCGACCTTGGCGAGCAGGTCGCGCTGCTGCTGCGCGTCCTCGGGCGCGAGGTGGATGACGGCACGCACCAGGTCGAGGTACTCCGCCTGGCCCGGCAGGGGCAGCCAATGCTCCTGCTCGGCCTTTCTGCGGTCCTGAAGGAGCAGTTTCGCCGCCTCCTGGAGCAGATCCGGATCGGATCCATCGAAATGGGCCTCGGCGCGCGCCACCAGGTGGGCAATCAGCTCCTCATCGCCGGCCGGCAGGCGCAGGTACAGCACCAGGCAGCGGCGGATGAAGGCATCCGGGAGGGCGCGTTCCTCGTTGGTAGTGATGACGACCAGCGGCGGCTCGCCCGTGGCCGTGACGGGGTCGTTCATGCCCTGGGGCGTGAAGCGTCCGGCGCCGAGAGCTTCCAGCAAGCCGTTCGGGACATCGGTTCCGGCCTTGTCGATCTCGTCGATCAGGACCAGGCAGCCGTTCCCGGGATCGCAGCCGACGGGAAGCGGGGGCGGCTCGGGCCTGCCCACCTTGCTGGCCTGCTTCCTGGCACTCTCCCAATCGAAGGCCCACCACAGGGCGCGGGGATGGAGATAGTTCTCCACCGCCAGCTCGCGGTGCAGGTCCGCACGGCTCTCCTTTCCGGCCTCGTGCAGCGCACCCTTGAGCTGGGCATCGGCGAGGCGCGCGACGGCATCGAAATGCCACAGCAGGTCGCGGGACTCGGTGCGGGCGTCAACCACGTGCTGCACGTAGGCGCGCCCAAGGTCCACGGCCGCGGCCCGCGCGAGCTGGCTCTTGCCGATGCCGGGCTCGCCGCGCACCAGCAACGGACGCCGAGCGGCGATGGCGGCGTCCACAGCGTCGATCTCGTGCTGATCGAAGACATGTACCTGCTCCGGAGCGGCCTCGGGCTGATCCAGGCGGACGCTGTCCCCGTGGGCGCTTTTCATACGTCTCATGGGCCGGCATCTCCTTTCTCGGGTGACTCTTGTGGCTTCAACGGGAGCATGCGACAGAACGGATCGACCAGCGCCCTGTCCTGGCGCTCCTGCTCGAAGGAAGCGTCGAGGCCGAGGAACATGATGGCTGGGTAGTCGTCTTTGAGGGACTGCACCAGGGTGCGCACGGCGTTCTGACCCTCGGCATCCTCGGGAAGGTAGAACAGCATGTAAAAGGTCTGGCCGCTGTCGCGGCGCTTGTCTGTGAGCAGATCGGCGGTAAGCTTGATGCGCTCTTGAGCGCTACCCTCCGGCGCGCCGCGCTGCGGCCGAGAGAAGGCAGCCAACAGGTAATCGTCGATCGCGCGACGGAATGTCTGTGCGTCTGTCGCCTCCGGACTAAACTTCCTGCTCAGATGGTCCTGCAGGGCCGTCCTGGCTTTGGCGCCGGCGGGGTCGATCCCGCATTCGGGTATCTGCGGGAGGCTGAGCTCGCCTTCAGGCTGGTCGTCCTCCGCCTCGCGGTGACGAAGCCGGGTTTCGCGGCCGTCGACGCCGGCCATGATGATCTCGGCGACGGTCTTGATGCTGGCCGGCAGGGCCACCACGGCGGCGCCGAACTGGCTTCCGGTCCATTTGATCACGCCGTAGTCGTAGAGTGCGGGCACGATGAGCTGCGCGGCCTTCGCGAGGGTCTCGGCGGCGCTCGCGCTCTGTTCAGCGGCGCCGCCATCATCCTCGCAGAGCGAGCGGTGGGCCGCACGCAGGGCCTGGATCACTGGGCGTATATCGGTCTCCAGCAGGCGCTCAGCCAGCCGATCGACCCTTGGCTCGCCTTCGAGCCCGGCCGGCTCGTCGGGCATCCCGAGCTGTCCCGCCACGGCTTCGACCGCGCTCGATGAGCGAGCGAGCGCCTTTACGAGCCGGCCCTTTATCTTGGCAAGATGCGCACGCTGCTCGTCGTAACCAATCAAGTCGCGAAAGCGCTGGTCTTCCAGCAGTTGCCATACGGGGGTCGCGAACAGCTTCCTGGCGTTGAACTTCGGTGGAACGCTCTGCACCACACCGAGGATCTTGCGGCCGACGAACACCGGCATGCCGGAGGCACCCTTCCAGTCATCCTCTTCTTCTGGGGCCACACCTCCACGGTCAGCTCGAAGTACGGTTCCCCAGGCGCCTTCGAGCAGACCTTGCCGATGAAGCTGCTGGGGTTGCGTTGGTGCTCGTATTTGGTTGCGCGGGGGAAGCCCTCGCTGACCCACTCCATGCCGTCGCGCGGCCTGTCGCAGGAAACGATGCCCCAGCCCGCGGCGTCGCGCGGCCGCGGGCAGCGGATCAGAGCGGCATCCAGGTCGCCCTGCCCCTGCCAAACGATATCCGCGTCGGGGATCTCGTGCCACTCGGGTACAACGTCGGAACGGATGTAATGCCAGCGCAGCTTCACCGGATAGCGGTTGTCCCGGCAGTACGGCGGTTCCGGGTTCAGGACGTGGCGGGCGGTCAGGATCATGTCCTTACCGACGGGATAGCCGGTGGCGAGCTCGCCGCGCTTGCCTTTGAAGTCGGCTCCGGTCTCGTCCGTGGTTGGCACGAAGACCGCGATCAAAAGCGCCTTGTCCATTCACCGACCCCCATCCTTCTCGCGATGCCACGTCCGCCCCCTAGTCGGGCAGGTCGTCCACGTCGGATACCTTGGCGGGCTCGCCTTGCGGCCCCACCACCGGCTTAAGCCTCAACTTGAGCTTCTGCGTCTTGGCCTCCGACGCCTTTCCCTCAGCGTCTGCGCTGAGCACCCAGAACTTGATGCCGAAACCGCCTTTGCCTTCTTGGGTGGCGGCCACCTGCAACTCGATCTCGATGTCATCGATGAGAAACTTCAGATCCGAGCCCTCACCCTCCCCTTGGGCCTGCAGCAACTCTGTGCGCAGTTGAGCAAGCATCTCCGACAGCGGAATCTTGTCCATACGATCACCTCGCGTGTGTGATTTGCGCGCGTTAAATCATCCTGGCTCCGTGGGTTTGTGTCGTTGTCACAACCTACTTATTTGATAGCCTTAAAGTAAGTATGTAAGCTCAGATGTCCCAAATTCACCGGCAGGTGAAATCCGAAACCGTTCATGCTAGAGCGGTCCGACCAAGAATTCTACACGTCGCACTGCAGCCTGGCGCCGCTGGGCTTGTTGGCCAAGCAGCCTCCCGGATGAGTTCGGCGCTGAGGGCCATGGCGGAGATGTGCGTCGCTGAGCCGGGGACGCCCTATGGGGACCCGCTCTTCGCCGAACGCGGGGAACGCGCCATCGAAGATGGGTTTCCCGTCGAGGCAGTGAGCGAAGTCGCCGAAGTCGAGAGCTGGCGCAAGGAAATTTACCGACCCGTCTACCACGTCCACAAAGTGGCGGGCTCAGCGCCTGGGTTCCGTCTTCCGCGCCGCCATGCTCGGGGCCGCGGCCCCAAGGGGTTCGGCGGTCATGGAGCTGTTCTACGAGCCTGTGCGCCCGCCGGGCGTCGTGGTTTTCGACCCGTTCATGGGGAGCGGACCGGAGCTACGGGCAACGCTTCCCCGGGTCGTGCGCTCCGGCTTCTTGACCTCAATGGCTACGATGCGGTCGGCGTCCTTCGCCAGATCGTTCGCGTTCGCTCCGCGGCACTCGTCCGGTCTGTACAAGCCCATATCCGGCGTGATCAGCGGGCCGCTGGCTCGGGTGCAGGTAAACCCGCCCAAGACGGCGAGCACCTGAGTGGCAAGGTACTCATCGAACGGGTCGCCCTGGGTGTTGCGCTTGTCACGAAGCTCGAACGGGAGCGGGTTCCTGCGTCGCCGAAGAACTGCCGCCGCAGCGTCATGAAAGCGATTGTTGGGAGGTCTGGTGCTTTGTTTTCCATTTGTGAGCACGCCGCTCGAAAGACGAGGCCCCTGTGACGCGTGCGCTCACGCCCACCTCTTCATTCTGTACGAGGAGTGTACGGAATCCAGGAGCAAGGATGCCGAGGCATGCCGTCCGTGGCCTCTGGATTCCGGCTTCCCAGCCGGAATGACACTCGAAACTTACGCTTGTGCGCCGTGGACTGGATGTCGGGGATGAACGCCTCGGAAGGTGCAGGGTGCGGCAGCGACGGTTGAACCGAGCGGCTCAGTCGGTCTCCCGCAATTCCAGTCGGCGCTCGATGCGTTCGACGCGCCGCTCGAGATCCCGCACGCGGTCGTTACCCGCGTAGACGGCTGTGGTGAGTCCGGCGATCTGCTGGCCCAGCGCGGTGATCGCGACCTCCACGCCAGTAACGCGGTTCTTGATGTCTGCGATATCCGCGCGGATGGTGCGCAAGTGCTCCAAGACGAGATTTTCGGTCTGCTCGGTCATGTCTCAAGCCCTTATACCCAAGCCCCGCGCCCAATTCCGATCATGCCCGCAGTATAGCACTGACCGCCCCCGCATCTGCGCTATGCGGTCCTTGCTGTATAGCTCCGATTTCTCTGGACACGAAGAGAAGTGATACTTGAACCGTCGTGCAGAGGAGATCGGAGATGGGCAAGAAGTCCACGTTGAGTGCTGGAGAGCGTGGCCATTAACCGTCGGCTCTCCGCTGCTCAGGACGCCATCGATCGCATCGATATGGCGATCCCAAGCAAGGCGCGACAGGAACGCCCGTGAACCACGACCACCGGGTTCTGTGGTCGCTGCCCGAGGCCGCCCGACAGCTCGGCGGGCTGTCCGTGCGAACTATCCAACGCGAGATGCACCGCTTACCAGATCCTCTGCCGCACCTGCGCATCGGTCCTGATCAGCGCGGAGGAGGCCCGGGCGTGGGTCGCTCGGCGGATGCGCGGCGGGCAACCCAGCGAAGTTCCCCGCCCGGGCACCCGCGGCTGTGGATGCTTTTGCTGGCACCCCATCGCGTCCGAATAGCGAGGTTAGAGCGAAAGTTCGGCCGTCGGAGGGCGCGACCTATTCTGCCGTAAGGCTGAGGGGCCAGCCAAAGGACACCTTCGTTCAAGGCGGCCGGCTTCGTAGGACGCCCCAGGCGCCGCGATCTCGCCCGAACCTATACCCTGAGAATCCCCCCGACCTGGACCCCGCCCATGCGCGGGGTTCTTTAATTGTACCCGCGTGGTCACTGTAACAGCGTTACAGTTCGTCACAGGTAACACCCCGGTCGGGTCTGTGACGCCCCTGCCGGATTCTATGACAAATCCCGTGACATGGATTCTGCTGTGACTCGCCGACTCTTGAAAACCCTCGTGAGAGTGTGGGCCGTGTAGGGCTCGAACCTACGACCCGCTGATTAAGAGTCAGCTGCTCTACCAACTGAGCTAACGGCCCCGGCACATTACATCACAGCGCATGAGCCGATTTCAACAGACATGGGGTGAGCGATGGGACTCGAACCCACGACAACCGGAACCACAATCCGGGGCTCTACCAACTGAGCTACGCCCACCATCGAGTGATGCTGTGGCGCGCCCGGCAGGACTCGAACCTGCTACCCTCGGCTTAGAAGGCCGATGCTCTATCCGGATGAGCTACGGGCGCGTGACTTGAGGACATTGGCACACCTCAAAGTGGTCGGGGTAGAGGGATTTGAACCCCCGACAACCTGCTCCCAAAGCAGGTGCGCTACCAGGCTGCGCTATACCCCGCGTGACGCCTCGCCCGAACTCCCGATTTGGGCGCTATAAGCTGCCCCAATGATACGTTGCAACATCCCCCAGGTCAACGCGGAAGCACGACCCGTCCAACTCCCTCGATGAGGGCAGGTGGCGAGGGGTGGGATTGGGGATTGCGTAAGACGAAAGACTGAGGCGGGGAGCCAACCGATGGAGAACCTTCCAGCCGTGATGGGGTTGAGGCGATTCTTCCGGTGCACGCAGAGAGTAGGCCAGGTTCTGCCGATGCGATAGGTTGAAGTGGGTCGTCTCCGTTGCCGCCTGGTTTCCCGGCTGTGCCACAATATCTCAACCCTACGTCTATGCCCGGCCCGTCGCAGGTAGGCTCGGGGACTGGTGCTTTCGGCCGATGAGGCCGGACTCCAGGGTCCGCGTACAGCCCAAAGCTGACGGCACAGCCACGGCCTACTCCACTTGGTCCAGCGCTGGTTGCTTCCCCCCCTCAGGCCGGATAGGGCAACCCTTTCGCTCCCGCCCCACTACACAGGACCTTCGTCACTGCCGGGTCGGAAGAGGCGCCCGCAGGGCTGACCTTCGCCTGCCGCTCAAAGCGCGCCCGCAGTACTCCCTTACACAGCTCTCTCACAGAGCCGTCTTCAGGAAGATTCAACCTAAACTCGGCAGTTGACCGAGGCCATGAATCGCTGAAAGCCAGTATTGGTGCGGCATTCCGAGGCTTTCGAGCAGCTGCGGAGCAGTTACTTTTGGGTGATGCCCGAGTCATAAGGACGTCCACTGCGATCAGCCACTTGCCGGGAAATTACTGATTCGACTCCCGAATCTAGCAGCCTGTCGGACTTGAGCTTCCCAAGACCATCCCAAACCGTTTCAGTGTTGCTTTTGCACCAAAATGGGCGATTTAGGGCCGGAATTTGGCCATTTTTCCGCCAACTTCCCGGTTACAGACGCAATACGGCCATGCGCTTCAGATTCCACGCGAGACAGACCAGCGTCCATTCGTTGCGGACGTTTTCCAGGCCGCGCAACAGAAACTGACGAAAGCCCATCACCGACTTGAGGATGCCGAACACCGGCTCCACCGTCTGCTTGCGTAGGGCATAGGCTGCTTTGCCTGCGCGGGTCTTGAGCCTGTGCTTCATCGTCTCGAGCGGCGCCGCCTTTTCCGGCAGGGGCTGCGGCTCGCTGAAGCGTTGCTTCCAGTCAGGATGGTGCTCTTCGCGATTTACCGCGATCAGCGGCTCGATCTCGGCGTCTTGGCAAGCGGCAGACATTCTTCTCGCTGTAATAGCCGGTATCGGCCGCCAAGGAGTCTCGGGCTATTCAGCCCCGCGGGCAGCGCTTGGAGCTTCTCCAGCATCGGCTGGAGCTGTTGCTTGTCGTTGGGCGCCTGGGTGACATGGGCGAGCAGCACCAGCATGGATTCGTTGTCCACGATGGCCTGGGCGTTGTAGCTCTGCTCGAAGCCGCCGCCCGACTCGGGCATGATCCGGGACTCTTCGTCGGTGAGGTTGATTCTCGTCGTCGGCACGCGGGCCGCTCTCGGGCGGCTTGGGCGCCCTGCCTTTGGGCTTCTTGCCGGTAGCGGCTGCCTGAGCCTCGCGGGCGGCCACCTTGGCCTCATACTCGGCCTGCTCGTGCGCGAAGCGCTCTTGCGCGCGCGCCTCGATTTTGGCCTTCGCCTCGGCGATGGCGGCCAGCCGCTCTTCCCGGCGCTTGAGCTCCTCCGGAAGGCTCATGCCGTCCGGGATCGGCGTCTGGTCGGTGGCTTCGGCCAGCTTGAGCAGCTCCTGCACCTCGGCCTGGAGGCTCGCTTCAATCTTCTCGGCATGGCCATAAGACAAGGCACTGTGGCGGCTCGCGTTGGCGTGGATCTTGGTGCCGTCCAGGCTGACCGCGCCGAACCGCGAGAGCTGATTCTCCCGTGCCACTTGCAACACTTGCACGAAGGCCGATTCGAATTGCTTGCCAAAGCGCTGACGGAAGCTGGCCAGGGTGTCATGATCGGGGTGCAGGTTGCAGGCGATGTAACGAAACGCCAGGGAATCGTGAGGCTCGCGCGCTCGATCTTGCGGCTGGAGAAGGTGCCTGTGGCATACCCGTAGATCAACAGCGATAACAGCATCGCTGGGTGGTAGGCCACACTGCCTTTGCCCGCATAGGCGCGCTCCAGCTCGCTCAGATCCAGCCCTTCGACCACGTCTACCACGTAGCGGGCGAGATGCCCTTCAGGCAGCCACTCCTGCACCGATGGTGGCAGTAAAAAGGCCGTGTCACGGTCAATCGGGCGGAAGCGGCTCATCACGGAACTCCTCGGGGCGGAGGCCGCTATTGTACAGGGATAAGTCCGACAGGCTGCTAGGTTCAAGGAAGGGACCGAGGCTGACCGGCTTCACCCGCCCATACTCGCCGGACAGCCGGCGCTCGGGGAGCCCGCGTCCAACCCCGGTGACGCCAGCGCTTGAACAGGTGCAACCACAATCGTCGCACGATCCCGGCCTCAAGACGGTGGAGAGCTTGCGCACGCGGGCCTTACAAAAGTACAAACCCCAGCCACGAATGACTGGGTCGATGTGCTCGATCAGCTCCCCGGTGCTGGAGAGGATTCGCCCGGGGATAAGCATACCGAATCCCCCGAACGAATCCGGGTGCGGATCTGCCTGGCGGCCATCGGCCGACTATCCCGCTTGACCGCTGCCCGCGGACATGGTTTCAGGTTTCTTCGGCGACAAGGTCGTCACCCCTAGCCACTGCATTCCGCTGGGCCGCTTCAGCGCCGCATGGGCTTCCCGGGGGCTCCGGCAGGTTCACCCGCCAATCATCCGCGTCTCGGGTGATCCGAAAGCCGTTTCCGGGCATCTCCCCGTCCAAGGCCGTAAGCAGGAGATTCTGCCGGAGCAGACGCCAGTTCGCCTCCCGCTGCGCATCGAACGCCGCCCGGTCTTCTCGATCGACGCGTCCGCCCCCCGGTTGCGCTCCACCCTCTCCCAGGCCATCTCCAAGTTCTTCCACTGCACTGGTCAATTTTGACCCCAGAGTGGGGACCTTCCTTTCCCTATGGGGTCAAGCCAGTCCGCCAGTCTCTTCGGCCGCTGTCGTTCGAGTCTTTCACTGAAGGAACTGGTCCACGTCATCGGCCTCACTCACCCGCTCGCCGGCTCTACCCAAGCCCCTCTGCCTTACCCCCCCCTGCCCATACCGGCCCGAAAAGGCTCGAGTTTCGAGATGAGGCGATGTCCAACCTCACGATTCAGCCCGAGCCTTTCAGAGCCAGTGGAACTACAGGCTCCTGGCGAAGGACACTGGATGAGGGTATTTTAGGGTGAGTTCTTACGGTAGGGTTTTGGTTGACACAGTGTCACGGCCCGCCTTGGAGTTGCATGAATCGTCCGACGCTCTCGCGCGCCGCGCGGCCGAGCTGGTCGAGGCGGGCCGTTGGCTGGCGGGCCGCGGGTGGGTGCCGGCGACGAGCGGCAACTTGTCCGCGCGTCTCGCAGGCGATCGCGTCGCCATCACCGTCTCGGGCCGGCACAAGGGCCGTCTGGCACCGGAGGACATCATGCTGGTGGATGTCGAGGGGCGCTCGCTGGACGGCAAGCGCGCCTCTGCCGAGACGCTCCTTCACACCTCGCTCTACCAGCGTTACCCGGACGTGGGGTCGGTGTTGCACGTTCACTCGGTGAACGCGACGCTGATCTCCCGGCGCCGTCAGGGGGAGCTGGTGCTGCACGGCTATGAGCTGCTGAAGGCTTTCCGGGGCATCGACACCCACGAGACCAGCGTCGCCGTGCCGGTCTTCCCCAACGACCAGGACATCGCGCGCCTGGCACGGGCGGTGGAGGCGTACCTGGACGAGCGGGCGCCAGTACACGGCTACCTCATCGCGGGACATGGCCTGTACGCCTGGGGTACCTCGGTGGAGGAGGCCCTGAGGCACGTAGAGGCATTCGACTTTCTGTTCGAATGCGAGCTTCGACAGGAGGGGATCTGGCAACGATGAGCAGCCTCACTATCTTCCTCGAGGATAGCCCCGAGCGCGGCGAGCTGGTCAGCGAGCATCACGAGATGGCCGCCCGGCTGGCGCGAGTGGGTGTCACGCTGCAGCGCTGGGAGGCCGACCGGCCGCTTCCGGCCACCGCATCCGATGAGGAGGTCATTACCGCCTACCGCGAGTCCGTCGACCGGCTTATGCGGGACTTCGGCTTCCAGTCGGTGGACGTGGTCGGCATGCGCCCCGACCACCCCAAGAGGGAGGAGCTGCGACAGAAGTTCTTGGACGAGCACGCCCACGGCGACTTCGAGGTCCGTTTCTTCGTGGAAGGCCGCGGCATGTTCTACATCCACACCGCCGGGCGGGTGTACGCCATGCTCTGCGAAAAAGGCGACCTCATCAGCGTGCCGGCCGACACCCCGCACTGGTTCGACATGGGGCGGCAGCCCAGCTTCCGCTGCATCCGGCTGTTCACCACACCGGAAGGCTGGGTGGCGAGCTTTACCGGCAGCCCCATCGCGCGCCGCTTCCCGACCTTCGATGCGCTGGTCGCCCGGACGGCATGATCCGGGCCGTCGTCACGGACATCGAGGGGACGACGTCCTCGCTCTCCTTCGTCAAGGATGTGCTGTTCCCATACGCCCGCAAGCACATCGCAAAGTTCCTGGAGCAGCACCGCAGCGAGCCGCAGGTGCTCCATCAACTGGACGAGGTGCGCCGGATGGCGGGCAAGAGCCTCAGCGACGAAGAGGTGGCCGCTGAGCTGGAGCGCTGGATTCGCGAGGACCGCAAGGCGACCCCCCTCAAGACGCTGCAGGGAATGATCTGGGAGGCGGGCTTCCGCGGGGGTCGCTTCCAGGGCCACGTCTACGAGGACGCCGTGCGCCGCCTGCGAGAATGGCGCGCGCGGGGGATCCGGCTCTACGTGTTCTCCTCCGGCTCCGTGCAGGCCCAGAAGCTGCTCTTCGGCCACTCGGCGCACGGAGACCTCACGCCCCTCTTCTCCGGCTACTTCGACACCACGCTCGGGCCCAAGAGGGAGCCCGAATCCTACCGCGCCATCGCCCACATCATCGGCCAACCGCTCTCCGAGACCTTGTTCCTGTCGGAACGTCCCGGCGGAGCTGGACGCCGCCCGCGAGGCCGGCATGCTGACGGTGCAGCTCGCACGCCCGGAGGACTATCCGCAGGCCGCGGGACAGAAGGCCGGCGGCCATCCGATCGCGCACAGCTTTGACGAGATCCGTCTATAGCCGACTGGGCGAACCCGCCGGCCACTCTCCGCTGCCCGCGCTCTCGACTCTTCCGGCTCGTAGCCGAGCCAGGGGCCTGGCCAGCGCTCCACGGTCCGCACGTCCATGCTTCTGCGGCGAGCGCACAGCGTCCTAACGGCGGGGCTGTTCCAGAGTTTCGATCAGGAAGAGGATCTCGGCGGCCATCGAGTAGTCCAGCTCCGCGGCGTCGGCGAGGGTGCGGTCGCGGCTGCCGGCGACAATCGCCTGGAGGGCCTCGATCAAAGTGCGTAGCCAAGCAGAATCGGGGTCGGCGGCGAGCTGCTGGAGGAGGGCCGCGGCGGTGGCCGCGTCGCCGGCGAGGAGGGACTGGGTCACGGCAAGGCTGATGCGGCCGGGGTCGCTGTGGTTCTCGCCGCCGTCGCGGCGGTAGGCGAGGTAGCCAGCGATGGCCTTGCGCTTCGCCTCCGCGGCGGCGCTGGGGTTGCCTGCATCGGTCTCGATGCCGGCGAGGACGGACCAGAACTTCCACGACTCGGCCGCGCGGCCGAACTGCGCGTCGCACGCGATCGCCCGGCGGATCTCCTCCCGCGCATCGTCCAGGCGGCCGAGCTCGCGCAGGAATATGCCGAGATTGTTCCTCGCTTTGCCTTCGCCCGCCATATTGCCGCTTTCGACATGCTCGTCTGCGGCCTGCCGGAAAAAGCCCGCGGCTTCCTCCGAGCGATCGAGAACATCACCATACAAAACCCCCAATTGCGCGAGCGTATCGGCCTGCCCGGCGACATCGTCGCGCCGCACCTCGATAGCGAGCGATTTCCGGTAGGCGTCCTCCGCCGCATCGAGATCTCCTGCGTGCTGATACGCCTTGCCGGTCTGATGCCAGATCACGGCGACCGAGCCCGGCTCATCAAACTGGGTGAACCGCTCGCGCGCCTCAGCATAAGCCGCCAGCGCCTCCGGGTAGCGGCGCTGCCGCAGGCGGACGGTCCCGAGCTGGCCTTTGCCGACGGCGACACCCCGCTTGTCACTGCCTTGCTCACTCCGGCGGATAAACTCCTCATAGGCCATCGCCGCCTCGTCGATCCGGCCCAGGGAGATAAAACAGGCGCCTCGTTCCGCAAAGCAGGCAGACGCCATCCGTTCCGCGCCTAAGCCGGGCCGCTCCTTCGCGATGGCCTCCGAGCGCTGGCGGGCCTCGTCCAGTAGCGGCAGGGCCTGTTCCGATCCGCCGGCCGTCGTCAACACGCGGGCGAGCAGGAAACACGCACCCGCCAGATCGTAATCGGCATTGGGATACGCCTGCCCGCCCGCCGCCCGGGCGCGCGCGAGCAACCGCTGCGCGCTGCCTAGCGCCTCGCGCAGCCGCCCGCCGGCGAGCTGCTGTTCGAGGTACGTTCGCTCCGCCTCGAACCGTGGGTGACTCCATGCCTCGCCGAGCGCCGCCGCCGCGGCGTCGCGCACCTGCGCCACGCGCTCCAGCAACCGTGGCTTGCCGAGCGCTTGCAGCAGGCTGTAGAGCGAGATGGCCAGGTCGATGGTCGCCGCCGCATCCCCCGCCCGCTGCACGAGGTCCAGCAGCACAAACAGGTTCGGCAGCTCCAGCACCGTCAGGGTCGCCGCGATCTCGATGCTCTGGCTCTGCTGCCGCACGAGGTACTTGGCATACCCGCGCATCGCCTCGACCCAGCGGGCGGTCAGCGCCTCGCGCTCCGCCGCCTCCGTGCGTCCGCGCAGGTACGGGCAGAGCGCGGGATTGAGGGTGAGATGGTTGTACCGATTGGGTGTCGCCAGCCCGGTCTCGACCAGCTCTCGCGCCAGCGAGACCACGTCCCGCTCGTCCCACTGCATCATCGCGCCCAGCACGTCCAGATCGACCCCGCCGTGAAACACCCCGAGCACGCGCGCCCTTTCCCGGTTCGCGGCAGACAGGCGGCGCAGCGACAGCTCGACACTGGCGAAGACCGATTGCTCTCGGCTGCCGGGGAAGCGCCGCTCCATCTCCGCCATCAGCTCGACCAGCGAGGCGCGGGTCGCCTCGACGCCGCGGCTGCGCAGCGCCGGTGCGAGCAGGGCCAGCGTGCGGGCATGGCAGTGGACGGCATTGACGAGCCGCTCGATCTGCTCGCGGGCGGCGTCGGCGGCCTCTCCTGTCCCGCCGGCCTCGCGGTTCAGCACGCGCTCGACGAGCTTCACCGCGTCCTCACGGTCGAGACTATGCAGCTCGCACCGATGCCGCTCGTCCTCGAAGGGCGCGGGCAGCGCCTCGCGGCTGGTGAAGACCAGCCGGGTCTCGTCCTTGGCGTTGAGCCGCGCGCACATTTGGAGGATCGCGTCCAGCTCGCGGCGCGCGTCCTCGGAGAGCGCCTGCTGCATCTCCTGCTGCAGGTAGGGCGGCAGCAAAAGGCTCTCCATGTTGTCCACCACCAGCAGCGTCGGCTGCTCGGCGAGGGCGCGCTCGATGGGCAGGACGGCCTTTTCCAGATCGTCGAAGGTAGCGGCGGAGTAATCTTTCCCGACGAGCTGGCGGCCGAGGGCATCGAGCACCGCTGCGCGGTGGCCGTGCGTCTCGACCGAGACGAAGGCGGCGCGGCGCACTTGGTGGGAGCGCACCAGCCAGCGGGCGAGCTCGGCGGCGAGCGCGGTCTTGCCCTCGCCGCCTTGGCCGCGCACCACGGCGTAGCGCACCTCGCGCAGCAGCCGCTCCAGCGCCAGCAGCTCGCGGCTGCGGCCGATGAAGCCGGTCCCGGGCTCCGCGGGCAGCTCGCCGAGGCGGGCCGCGAGTCGCTTCTTGAAATCCTCCTGCGTCTGCTGCGCGGGGGTGGTGTGGAAGAGCTGCGGGTCTTCCTTCTCCTGGAACAGCACCGGCACGAACCAGTCATTGAGCCGCAGCTCGCCCGCCCCGAAGATGCGGCCGCGGAAGGTGTCGTCCTTGAGCCGGCGCTGGCCGGCGAGCATCGCGTCGCCGACCCGCGCGCCGCCGGCGAGCGCGCCGTAGAATGCCTCGACGAAGCGGCGCGCGGTCTCGACCAGCACGCTGTGGCTCATCGCCACCACCGAGGCCACACCCGTCTTCAGCAGCTCGGAGGCGACGGAGTCAGAAGCCTGCTCGGCCTGGGCGGTCTGGCAGGCCTCGAGGAACACGAGCGGGATGCGGTGATCGCGCAGCAGCGGGCCGAGCTCGCGGGTGAAAACGGTGAGGTGCCGGCGCTGCTCCAGCCTGGCGGTGTCCTCCGGGTGCTCGAAGCACAGGCCGCCGAGGCCGACGGTGCGGTCATAGACGCCGTGGCCGTCGAAGTGGACGACGTGATAGGGCTCGCCGTCTCGCCGGGCGCGGTCCAGCTCCTCGCGCAGGGCGGGCAGCGTGGGCGGGCCGAGCACGTGCAGGCGGACGAGGCCGCCCAGCGCCTCCATCGCCTCGACCAGCGGCAGGGCGCTGGCGCGGTGGTCGAGGTAGCCGCAGGCATCGTCCTCGGGCCGGGCGCTGTGACCTCAAGTTCTACGAGCAGGACGGCAAGCGCCGCGCCTCCGCCCGCGCCCGGCTCGTCTACGAGCCGGCCACCGCGGGGCAGGAAAAAGTCGACAGTGACAAGATCTGGCGTTTCGTCGCCCCCCTCGGCCCCATCGAGGCCGAGGAACTGCGCTGGTATCTGGAGAAGTACGCCATCTGGCCGAGCGGGGTTTTTCGGGACCGCGCCCGCAAGGTCGAAGAGAACCTCGTGAAGTGGGGGCGGCTCCTGCACGAGGCGGCGATGCCGGTCGCCCACACCGCGAACGTCATGCCCGCCTGGGCGCGCATCGACGGGCAGGCACGGCGGCGCTTCTCCATCCACGTCAACGCGAAGCTCGAAGACGGCGCCGCCGAGGCCGAGGTGAAGGCCGCTCGGGAAGCCGCCACGCTGCTGCTCGGGCTGCCGTGGGAGCTGCTCTACGACGGCGACGGCTTCCTGTTCCAGGGTGCGAAGCCCACCCGCGTGCGCCGGCGCCTGCCGAACACGCGCGTGCTCGACGTGCCGGTGCTCGCCACGCCCATCCGCTGTTCACGGGGATGTAGAGGGGCTCCTCGCCGAAGAATTCCTCCAGCACGCCGAGCTTGGTGCCGTTCAGCGATAGCGGAATGACGGGGAACTGGTCCTTGCCGCGCTGTTTCCGGACTTCCAGCACGTGGCGCAGCTCCTTGCCGACCCACTTCGACTGCAACGCCTCCGGGCTGACCAAGACGGCGTAGGCGGACGACTCCTCAATGGCTGTCTTGATCTCGGGCCAGAGCGGATCACCGCCGCGCAGCTCCCGCGAATCGATCCACACGTCCTGCCCGAGGTCGCCGAGCGCCTGCCGGAGGCCGCGCACGAAGTCGTCGTCCTTCGAGCTATGGGAGAGAAAGAGCCCTTTGAGCACTGCACCGCCTGCCGACGAACTGACCCCAGTCTACCAGGCAGCCGCTTGCAGTGGCAATTTCTCGAGGTAAGCCAATGTTACAAGCACGGACCTGACCCCGGGACCTGACCCCCGGGTGTACCCCGCTGCTGCTCGGTACGGGCCCGCTCCGCTTGGAAACGCGTGGTCCCACTCTTCCAACCAGTACCGCCGCCGCGGGGTCGCGCACCCCGGGGCCACGCGCTCAAGCAACCGTGGCTTGCCGGGCCCTTGCAGCAGGCTGTGTGTGCGTCATTGCGACGCCACTGGACGCAACTCGAAGACACGCGCGAGACTCGACGCAGATCTGATGTCGCCGCGGCGCAATGCATCGCGAACGTCATTGAGTTTGTGCGCGTCTTCGGACGATAGGTACGGCGACCAGCCAGTCTCATCCTCCAAGAACTCCACATCGACCTCTGCAAGGTAGCGCCCCTCTTGGATCAGTTTGACTCGCTTCCGCTTTTTCATCTCACCACGTAGGATGCGGTGAACGAAGGGAACCGCATCGCTCGCGTTACTCCCCTGCCGCCACACTTGGGACCCCCTCGCCACCCCAATCCTCCGGGTAGATTCCTCGGGGCTTGAATGCATGGAAACTGGAATGAGGCCAATCGGCCACTCGCCGAACCCACCCGTGCTTTACCGGGTTCCAATGGATATAGTCCACATGCCGGTTGAAGTCACCTTGGTCACGGATGAGATGTTCCCAAAAACGGCGCTGCCATACACCCCGTTCCCCCCGCCTGGCGCGGCTTTGCGAAACGCGCTCGCCCGGTTCGATGGCACGGGAAAAGTGTCCCTTGATCAGACTCCAGCGAACAGAAAAATCCGCATCACCGGGCGGCAGCGTCCAGACGCAATGCAAATGGTCCGGCAGGATCACGACCGCCTCCAGGTGGAAGGGGTGTCGGGCACTAACGCTACGAAGCGCAGTCCGCAACACATCGATCTGCTCGACTAACAGCCGATTCCCGCGTCGTTCGGCCAGATTCACAGTGAAGAACCACGTGGCTCCGGGCAGCCAGGCACGGCGGTATTCGGTCATCGGTCACCTTGTCTCGTCCAGCTCCTTTCGCGAGCGATGCGGTTCCCTTCGTTCACCGCATCCTACGCGGGCTCACAGCAATTCCGTCTTCCGTTAGCTCGTCATACCCGTGTTCGGATATCCGCACTTCTCCCGCCGCAGCGAGTCGTTTGACAGCATCGAGTGTGTCGCTCACAACTCCACCCCGTCTACCGGAAGTTATCGATGACGCACAACGAGCGTCTTCACCCGCCGCCCCCATGCGTGATTGCAAGATGCGACCCTGCGCCCATGGACCCCGCGCCCATGTCCTGGGCGCTTGGAGGGAGTCGCTGTGGGGCGTATCATCGCGGCCAAATGCGAGAGCGTTAGGGAGAGGGTACGATGAGCAGCGGAGCCCAGTACCAGCGCGAACCGCACGATTCCATGTGCTGGTTAGGCGTCACTGGGTGCGCGGCGTTGGCACATCAAACGCCAATACAGTTAGGAATAGCTCACGATTTCGGTCATCGCGGTTTGCGAACTGGTAGCGAAACACGGTCTCCGTGGAGCCGGGTAGGTCACGCTTGTGCTGAGGGTGCGCGCGCACCGCTTCCGGAATGGCCGCGAGGACCTTAGAGAAGTCGCGATTGCGGTTGAAGATAACCACCGCGGTCTTCGTGTCACGCCAGGAGCTGTAGCTGAGCAACTGATCGAGCGTTTCACCAAGCTTTTTCGGACCGGTCCAGAACTTACACTCAGCGATGAAGATGTTCTTCCCTTCGGAGCGTATCAGGATGTCAGTTTTCCCTTCGTAGTTGAAGGTTTCGCCTGTCGCCTGGCCTTGGTAATGTCCGTTGAGCTGAACTAAGAAGTGCGACCCAAGGGCTTCCTCGTCGACTGCGTGGAATGCAGACGGACTCAGTTCCATGACCTGGGTCATGTTTTGCATCACGCCGAGGATGTGTTCGTAGTCTTCCGGGGACAGCGCCGGCTCCGGCCTAAAAGGGGCTGAACTTGCCGGTGGCATGACAGGCGAGATCTTCCGGCGAACGTCCGGCGCAACAAATGTCGTTGGCGCGCCTTGGCGTTCCTTCATCTTGAACCCTAGCGAAGCAACCATGCTCCGGCTCGCGAGCAACTTGCCGCGCCGGTTTTCAATGGCAGATTTGGCTTCACTGAACAGTTGGCTGTTAAGTCCGGCTACATTGCCGCGCAGGTTCGTGAGATAAGACTGGATTGATGCAACCGTGCTGTTGATCTCGCGGCGCACTGAATCCGAGTCGAGACTTGCGCCTACAACGCTAAACGTCACGTTGGAGCCGCGGATAGCGGCCCGAGGCGGGTTAAATGTGTGAGGGTTCGGTTGAATATTGAACGCCTCTGCCTCGCCGGTAAAAGGTATCTCAACTTGCACTTCGTTTCCGGTGATATAGAAGGGGCGGCTCCGATCCGTGATCATCCTCAGGGTCGTGGCTCACATCGATTTGTGTCTCGCGTTCGTCAACCACAAGGTTTTCTACGTCGAGATCAGGAACCGTGATCTGGAACTTGTCCGCGAAGAATTGAGCGAGGTCGTCCACAGACGAATTCAGTAGTCGATTCGCATCCACGCTTTCAATCTCTCGGGCCATCTGCTGCCGCTGGTGCCGCTCAACGGCGTGCCAGTCAGGGCCGGTGAACAAGTAGTCTTCGCGAGCCATAGCGCGTTCTCTGGTATAGCGCCTAACGTTGTGTGATTCATTGTTCAAACGCTTCGCGCAGATCAGGCGCGAGGGTCAGGCAATGATTCAAGACTGTAAGCGCGTGTCGTATGAGCTGCTCTGATCGCTCGGGTTCAGCGAAGTACCTCCCTCTGAACTTGCCTCCATGAAACAGGTTGTTACGCACTCGTCGAATATAAGCGAAAAGGAGGTCGAGTTCCGAGGGTAACCGTTCACCCCCCTGGAATATTTTGACCCGGAGGGCTGGACAAAACGGTTCCAGCGTGAGACAGTTGGGTGCCCTTGGCAGGATGTTCCTCGACCTCACTGTCACACACAATCATGGTGCTCAAGGAGCACGACCTTCGTCAGCTCAGCGAGGAGCGCATTCTGGAGCTGAGGCAGAAGGATCCCGATGCGCTGGCAGCGCTGAGCATCCGCCTGCTGCAGGATCTCAAGGAAGCGTGGGAGCGGCTCAATCAGAGTCCCTCCAATAGCTCTCGTCCGCCGAGCAGTCAAGACCCCTGGCTGCGTGCGCGGGAGGACGAAGAGGCCGACGCCGGTCCTGAGGACGAGGAGGCCAAGAGCCGTTCTGAGGAGGATGGCCTCCCCGGGGCTGGCGGCCAGAAGGGCGCAAAGGACACGAGTGGCAAGACCTCAGGGACGCAGCGCCGAGCGGGCGCGGTCTATGACCTGCTCGATGCGCTGATGCAGGCCGTCTATCACGCCCGCGAGGGACCGGGCGGCTCCCTGCGGCAAGCCCACCCGGGCGAGCTCAACGAGCTCACGGCCCTGTGTGAACGCATGAGCTGCTGCCCTTATGACAAGGCCCAGGCGCTGGGCAAGGAGCTGCTCAACGACTGGGGGGCGATCTTCCGGGTGTTGGATGAGCCTCAGCTGCCGCTGACCAACAACGTGGCGGAGCGGGCGCTGCGTCACTGGGTGATTCTGCGTCGCATCAGCCAGGGGACCCGCAGCGAACAAGGCAGCCGGGCGCTGGCGCTGCTCGCCAGTGTGATCGAGACTTCTCGGCTGCGATTGAGCTCCCCGCTGTGCTATCTCAGAGATGTCCTCGCCCACCGACGCCGCGGCTTTGAGGCACCGCCGCTTCCTGCGCCCGCTTGAGTTCAGCGCTCACCGCGCAGGCGCTCTCTGGCCTGCGGGTGCAGAGCGTAGAGGAAGACCCGCTTTATCGCTCTGCCATGGCGTTGGTGCGCACGGTCCATGCGCCCGCGTCCGCTGGTCTCGCCCACCTCGCACCAGTTGGCCGCCCGGTAGCAGGTCCCGGCAAAGCGCAGCCGATCCACGCATCGCGGGCCTGCATGCGCCAGGCCGGGCTGGTGTAGGTGAGCCCGCCCAACACCTCCCCCTCCCGGCGCTGGGAGCAGATGAGATAGACCAACTGGGCCCCAAAGGGTGTGGCATAGCCCAAGTAGTGATAGCGCGCGAGAAGCTCGCGCCACAATGCCCGTCCCTCGGCCTGGCGCACTAACTGAAGCTCCACCGGGGCCACCTCCTGCAGCGCACCGGCAATCTCGCCGCGGCGTTCGCCCCGATCGGTCTGCGCAGTGCAGGTGCGCCGCCCCTTGGGCCTGCCCGTGCGCTTGGCGGGAAGCCTCAGATCCCCCCGAGCTTCCAACCGCTCCAGTAGATCCCGACCCTCGCGGGACTTCAGGGCTCCGTTGTCCCGTCTCCACCCCAGCAGCTCACAGATGGTCTGCGCCAGCTCAAAACGACTCAGGCCCACGCACATCGACACCATTCGGACGATGGCGGAGATCTCCTCTTCGGTAAAGCTCCGGCCGCTCGCCGTGATCGCCTGCGGAATAGAGGGCTCTTGATCCATGAGCCGGGAGTGTACGACAAGCCGAGCGGCTCTGCTGCGCTGGACGCGCTCTTAACGCATCGATCAACTGGTGGGAGGGTCTGAACGGTTACTTCCGAGGTGTGTTCCGGCGGTGTGTCATCCCACTCCAACCGATTGTCTCGAATGATCTGCTTCTTTGGGGGGTGGGTCTTGTAGTAGGCGACAGCGTCCTTCAGTTCTTGCGTTGCGTTCTCGTGGAAACGGTCGCGGAGTTCATTCGCCAGCTTTGTCCAATCTGCCTCCGCATTTCGTCGGTTGTCCACAAAGCGACCTGTCGCCTTGAGCGCATACTCCACGCGCGCGAACGCAAAGAAGAATTCGCTTGCGATAGGGTTAACGCGATGTCGGCTCGTTGTCATTCAAATTCACACAACAGGAAACCGACGGACGATCCGCCCTCTTACCAGACGGCGAGGCTCTCTGCTGGGCAAGTATACCTGAAGCGCTGCAACGAGGTAGCATCATCGCCGAGTCCCGAGGGCGCCAGCGCTAGACTGCGAAACACCGACCTTTGGCCTAGTCTCATATCAACCACCTTACAAGACGGTCACCCAAGTGCTCGCAACAGTGCAGCCAGGCGGGTGATTGCTGATCCCTTTACTATAAGCTCAGCCCGTAGGCTAGAACGCGATAGTGGTTCCGCCGAGCGGCGTCATGCGGCGGGCCGCCCTCCCAAGCATCCCCCTCCGCGGTCTCGCGGCCTCCCCCCTCACTCCTCCGGCTCATACCCCAGCCACGGCCCGAGCCAGCGCTCCGCGGTCCGCACGTCCATGCCCTTGCGCCGGGCGTAGTCCTGCACTTGGTCCCGGTACACCCGGCCGACCCCGAAGTAGCGCGACTGCGGATGGGAGAAATACCAGCCGCTCACCGAAGCGGCAGGGTGCATGGCGAGGCTTTCGGTGAGGTGGATATCGGCGCTCCGGTCGGCGTCCAGCAAGCGCCACAGCGTCGCCTTCTCGGTGTGGTCTGGGCAGGCCGGATAGCCCGGTGCGGGGCGGATGCCCTGGTATTCCTCGCGGATCAGGGCCTCGTTCGCCAGGTGCTCCTCCGGAACATAGGCCCACAGCTCTTTACGCACCCGCTCGTGGAGGCGCTCGGCAAATGCCTCCGCCAGCCGGTCCGCGAGCGCCTTCAGCAGGATGCTGCTGTAGTGGTCATGGTCGGCCTCGAAGCGCGCCGCCCGTTCCTCGACGCCGATCCCGGTGGTGACCGCGAACGCCCCGAGGTAGTCGGGCACCCCGGTCTCTTTGGGGGCCAAGAAGTCGCTCAGGCACAGATTCGGGTTGCCGCGGGGCTTCTCGCCCTGCTGGCGCAAGTGGTGCAGGGTCATGACGACCCCGCGGCGCGACTCGTCGGTGTAGACCTCGATGTCGTCGTCGCCGATGCTGTTGGCTGGAAACAGCCCGACGACCCCATGGGCGCTGAGCCAACCTTCTTCCACGATGCGTCGCAGCATGCGCTGCGCGTCGTCGTAGAGACGGCACGCTTCCTCGCCCGCCTCCGGGTCCTCGAGGATCTTGGGGAAGCTCCCCCGCATCTCCCAGGCGTGGAAGAACGGGGTCCAGTCGATGAGTCCCACCAGTTCGTCCAGAGGGTAATCGCGCAGGGCGCGCACCTCCAGCCGCTGCGGGCGGGGCGGCCGGTAGCTGCTCCAGTCGAGCGCCAGCTTGTTGCGGCGCGCGTCCGCGAGCGGCACCCACTTTTCCTTGCGCTGGCGCCTCTGGTGCTGAACGCGCACTTGCTCGTATTCCGCCCGGATGTCCTGGGCGAAGGTGTCCTTCAGGGTTTCGCTCACCAGGCTGGTGGCGACCCCGACTGCGCGGGAGGCGTCCTTCACGTACACCGTCGTGCCGCGGTAGTGGGGAGCGATCTTGACGGCGGTATGCACGCGAGAGGTGGTCGCCCCGCCGATCAGCAGCGGCACCTCGAATGCCTCGCGCTCCATTTCCCGCGCCACGTGGGACATCTCGTCCAGGGAAGGCGTGATGAGGCCGGACAGGCCGATCATGTCCGCCCCCTCGCGCCGCGCCGTCTCCAGGATCTTCTCGGCGGGCACCATTACGCCCAGGTCGATCACCTCGAAGTTGTTGCAGGACAGCACCACGCCCACGATGTTCTTGCCGATGTCGTGCACGTCCCCCTTCACGGTCGCGAGCAGGATCTTGCCGTTGGAGCGCGGCGCACCGCTCGCGCTCTCCGCCTCGATGAACGGGATGAGGTAAGCCACCCCCTTCTTCATCACGCGGGCGCTCTTCACCACCTGCGGCAGGAACATCTTGCCGGCCCCGAACAGGTCCCCGACCACGTTCATGCCGTCCATCAAGGGACCTTCGATCACCTGGATGGTGCGTTCGTAGCGGTGGCGGGCCTCCTCAACGTCCTGCTCGATGTAATCGGCGATGCCCTTCACCAGGGCGTGGCGCAGCCGCTCCGCGACCGCGGCATCGCGCCACGCGAGGTCCTTGGCCTCGGCGCGCGCCCCCTGCCCCTTGATGGACTCGGCGAGATCCAGCAGCCGCTCCGTGGCGTCGGGGCGCCTATTCAGCAGCACATCCTCGATACGCTCCAGGAGGTCCCTGGGGATTTCCTCGTAGACCGCGAGCTGGCCGGCGTTGACGATGCCCAGGTCCATGCCGGCTGCGATGGCGTGGTACAGGAACCCCGCGTGCATCGCTTCCCGCATCGCGTTGTTGCCGCGAAACGAGAAGGAGATGTTGCTGACGCCGCCGCTCACCTTGGCGTGGGGGAGCCTGCGCTTGATCTCCCGGGTCGCTTCGATGAAGGCAACCGCGTAGCCGTTGTGCTCCTCGATGCCGGTCGCGACGGCGAAGATGTTGGGGTCGAAGAGGATGTCCTGCGGCGCGAAGCCGGCCTTATCGATAAGGAGCCGGTAGGCGCGGGAGCAGATTTCCACCTTGCGCTCTTTAGTGTCCGCTTGCCCGCGCTCGTCGAAGGCCATGACCAGCGCCGCAGCGCCGTAGCGGTGCACCAGCTTGGCGTGCTCCAGGAAGGCCCCCTCCCCTTCCTTGAGGCTGATGGAGTTGACGATGCCCTTGCCCTGCAGGCACTTGAGGCCCTCTTCGAGGACCGACCACTTGGAGGAGTCCAGCATCACCGGGACCCGCGAGATGTCCGGCTCGGCCGCGACCAAGTTGAGGAACTGGCGCATGGCCGCCTCGGAATCCAGCATCGCCTCGTCCATGTTGACGTCGATGACCTGGGCGCCGCTCTCCACCTGGCTGCGCGCCACGTCCAGGGCGGCCTCGTAGTCGCCGTCCACGATGAGCTGGCGGAACTTGGCGGAGCCGGTCACGTTGGTGCGCTCGCCGATGTTCACGAACAGGCTGCCGGGTCCGATGTTAAGCGGCTCCAGGCCGCTCAGGCGGGTCATCACGTGGATGCTTGGAATCTTGCGCGGCGGGACTCCGCCGATGGCCTCGCGGATGGCTGCGATGTGCGCCGGCGTGGTGCCGCAGCACCCGCCCACGATGTTGATGAATCCCCGGCTCGCAAACTCCCGGATGATGCCCGCCATGTGCTCCGGGGTCTCGTCGTACTCCCCGAACTCGTTGGGGAGCCCCGCGTTGGGGTGGGTGCTCACCAGCGTGTCGGCCACCCGGGATAGCTCCTCCACGTGCGGCCGGAGCTGCTCGGCGCCCAGGGCGCAATTGAGTCCCACGCTGAACGGCCGGGCGTGGGCCACCGAATTCCAGAACGCCTCCACCGTCTGGCCGGAGAGGGTGCGCCCGCTGGCGTCGGTGATGGTGACCGAGATCATGACGGGCAACCGCGCCCCGCTCGCTTCGAAGAACTGTTCCAGGGCGAACAGAGCGGCCTTGCAGTTCAGGGTGTCGAACACCGTCTCCACCAGCAGCAGGTCCGCGCCCCCGTCGACCAGGCCGCGGGCCGCCTCGGCGTACGCTGCAACCAACTGGTCGAAGCTCACGTTGCGGAAGGCCGGGTTGTTCACGTCCGGCGAGAGGGACGCGGTGCGGTTGGTGGGGCCGAGCACGCCCGCGACAAAACGGGGTCGCTCCGGAGTCTCGGCCTCCACCTCCCGGGCGGCATCCCGCGCCAGCGCCGCTGCCGTGCGGTTCAGCTCGTAGACCAAGTGTTCGGTGCCGTAGTCGCTCTGCGATATGGCGGTGGAATTGAAGGTGTTGGTCTCGAGGATGTCCGCCCCGGCGCGCAGATAGGCGAGGTGGATCTCCCGGACGACATCTGCTCGGGTGAGGACCAGCAGATCGTTGTTACCCGTCAACGGTCGCGGGTGCTCAGCGAAACGGCTGCCCCGGAAGTCGTCTTCGCCCAGCCGGTGGTGCTGGATCATGGTCCCCATGGCCCCGTCCAAAAGCAGGATGCGTCGGGGAAGGTCTTCCTGGAGACGGCGCAGGCGGGATGAAAACATGAGGCGGGGTCGCGGTCGTCGGAGTGCGTGCAGTGACGCCATTATACGATTATACGCGCTGCGCTGCTGGCCGCAGGGCGTCCAGCCCTCTCGGGTCCCCGGCTGGCAAGCTTGCCCCCAGCCGGCTGGCGCCCTCGCGCCCCGCACGCCGAACTATCCTTGCACGGAAACACGGAAAGGGAGAAGACCGAGTGACGTCACCGGGGCGATGTGATGACGATTCCAATACTGGCAACAGCATGCTCCGGTTTATTTGGCGGGGCTGCTCTGTACATCGCCGCCGTAGAGCATCCGCTCGGATCGAGGCAGGGACCGGTCGCCTTGACCCAGTGGGCACCCGAGCTACAAACGGGCCGTTCTCACGCAGGCGCCGCTCGCCGCTCTCGGCATGATTTCCTCGGCCGCAGCTTGGTTCGAAAACTCCGGCGTGGGGTGGCTAGTTTCAGCCATCGCGCTCGCCGCGATTATCGGGTTCACGTTACTGGGTATCTTCCCCACCAACAAACGCCTGTTAGATTCCAGCCTGGCCGCGGATTTCCCGGAGGCGACGGAGCTCCTGGTCCGCTGGGTAAGACTACACGCCGCCAGAACTGCACTGGGTTTGGCGGCTCTCGCCGCCTGCCTGATTTCCATCTGATGGGCATTGGTCCGAACCCTGCTATCGGTCCGCTCTGTGATCCTTCGGCCTCATGTGGTCCAGGTCGAGTCTGGGGTGATTCTCCTGCTCTACTACATCGGGCTTGCCCCGCGGGGCCATGGCGAAGATCGGAGACCCTTCATATCAGCCGCAACAACGGAAGGGACCGCGCCCAGACGCCACGCAGGAGCTGCGTGAGGCACTTGTCGATGTTGAACTGCCGGAAGAAAAACCCTATCCCGAGCGGGTCGATGTTGGCGATGTCCGAGATCACTCCCTCGATGTCGTGCCCCAGATCCCGCCCGACAGAGTCATTTCGCGCCAAGATCAGGCGCTCGTCGGGCTTCTGGATCCATATGCCGTCCAGGTCCAGGGTGTCGTCATGTGACCAGACGATGCCGCGCAGCGCCGTCGAGGTTCTTCTTGTTCGGAAGGGATGGCCGGGTACGAGGCCACCACACCGGTCGCGCGCGGGCGGCCGGCGACCTTGACCATGCGCAGGGCTCCTTCGGTGGAGCTGGCGCTCGCTAGAGCGTACGTCGAGATCGCGCCGCCCGCGGCTTCGACGGCCTGCATGAAATAGCGGGCGCGTTCCGGGTAGGACATCCTGCCCAGCTCGACCCGACTCCGATGACGGCGCCATCGATGCCGTTCTCGATGACGTATTGCAGCAGGCGCGCCGTGCTCTAGCGGCTGATGGGATACTGCGCTCTCTGGTGAGTGGCAGCGCGGCTGTCGAGGGGCAATGGCCAGGTTGGCGAACACCTGGAATCCGGGCCGAGCAGGCATACACGAGTCCTCCAGAACACAACAATCGGCCGCGACCGGAACGGCTTCGGGGTCACGGGCACGGGAAGCACCTCTAGGCCCGACCAGGCCCGATGGCGGCGGTTCACGTTCCCCGCATCCCAACCGCGATCGCGCGGTGTCAGTATGACTCCATACGCCGCGACCCTGCACCATCCAGCGGCGCTTTCCGCGGCCACGGGTGGCAGCGCGTTCGGGAGCCGAGACGGCTTGCCCGATGAATTGACTACGTTCGCCAGTCCGAAGGCCGGTAAGGGCCGCTGCGACGTAGCACCGCATCCCTGATGCCTGCCAGCATCAGGGCGAGGTTTTGGGCGCGGGGAGGAACGAGAAGGGAGAAATAAACGAATTTGAAGGCCAGACGGAAAATGTCGTGGAATTTCCAGGCCAGTGGGCAGTACGAACGGAAGTAGAGGGCGATCCGGTTGCGGGTGATGTAGTATTGGCGCAAGGGGCTGTGGAGGTAGATGGGGCCGAGCTGCTTCAGCCCGGGCAGAAAGGCAGTGGCATCGCCGAGTTGGTGCTGTAATTCCGCGGCACATACCCCGAAGAACAAATAGCCATGGGCCCGGGCGCGAAAGCACCATTCCAGGTCGATATTGTCGATGAACAGTTCCTCTTCCGGCAATCCGACTTCCTCGTAGACCGCAAGCGGCGTCAGCATGCCGGAGGAGACGACAAAATCGGTGTGGATGTAGGGCACCCCATTCGTGCAGGAGTACTTCTTGACCTTCCTGAAAGAAAAACGGGCGAAGGGAATCGCTACGTCCCCGCGTCTCGACATGAGCCGCGGTCCGACCGCTGCGACCCTCGCACCGCGTTGCTGCAAGTCCTCGAGAGCGGACAACAATCGGAGAACCATGTCGCCTGCGGGGAGACTGTCGTCGTCCAAGAGGATGACGTGGCTTGCTCCCTGCTCTCTGGCCCACCGGATACCTTGGCTTTGGGCCGCGGCCAGTCCACGGTTTTCAGGGAAACAGAGGAGGGTGACAGCCGCATAGGTATCCGCGAATCCCTGCAGTTGCCCCAGGAGGTCGAGCCCCGAGCCGTTGTCGATGAGCAGCAGCCGGTCGAGCTGGGGCAGGCACGTCTGGACCAGGCGCAATAGGGATGTGGGGTCCGGATGATAGCTTACGATGACTCCCACGACCCGCCGATGTACCGCCACGCCGCCAGCCATGGGAAAGGCTCAGAGCTCGTGAAGAAATCGTCGCGAGCGGGCCGAGAACGAGGCGCAACGGGCGCACCGACGAGACAACTCGCAAACATAGGCGAGGGGCGGCCGAATGGCAGGATGGCCATTCGGCACGTCCGCGGGACGCCCCAAAGGGCTGGCGTACGGGGAGGTACGCCATGAACACCGCGCAACGCCGCTATCGGGACGCGCAGCAGATTTGTTCACGAGATCTCACTCCCTGAGTATGTTCCCGGCGTGGGTTTGCACCCTTGACAGAGCCTGGATGAGACCGGGCACCCGGTGCAGTAAGAGAACGAAAAGCTCCTCCCACAGCCGGGGTCGGACGATGATGTGCTGCCGCCTTCTGGCGTTGATGACGCGCCAAGTCATCCAGACCTTGATGTGCTGGACGCCGTTGCAGCGAGCGAGATCTCCGTCTTTTTTGAAAAAGACTTGTTTCATGGACGCGCTCTGGTAACGTCCAAGTAACGCATCAGGGCGTTCAAAGCGGGTATGTCCAAGAGCCGGGCACTTCCGTACATCCAGTTGGAATTGCGCAGTCGCTGCTTGAGACTGCGGGGGATCAGCAGGCTTCGCCAACTGAGGCGATCCCGGTTGAGATCGAGCACATCGTCATGACCGAAGTCCTCCGAGTGCGTGATCTGCATCAGCAGATCGGCCTCCTCTTTGGTGGGGAAGGAAACGAGGCGCTCCACCAAGGTCATGATGTAGGGACGAATATCATCGAGAGTGTATCCGGTGAGTGCGAGTGCGCGCGAGAACTCCTTGCAGAAATCCAGCACTCCGGCATGAAAGCGCTCGATCTTCGGATTCAGTCGGAGCTCCTCGAGCCGATCGGGGGCTTCGTCCCCCTTCAGGATCGGGACCACTTCGCCGGTGTCCTCCTTTCTCTCGTAGCCCACGGCGCTGGCGTGAAGCGCTCGCGCCCCCTCCTCGAAGACTTCTTCAAAACGGGAAAACCCGTCCTCCAGCCGGTTGTTGCGGCGGACATCGTAGAGCAGACCCCAGATCGTATTCCGAGACGGGTCGAAGTCGTGCTTGATTCCATGCACCCAGCCCATGTAGATACCGAATACGTGCGGATAGTCCCGTTCCTCGGCGAACGCTTTCTCGAAGTATCTTTGACAAGATCCGTTCCATCCGATGTCCACCAGCCCGATTTTGGTGCCGTTGAAAAAGCCGTTCCGGGCGAGATAACCTCTGAGTAGCTCTCGCTGGCAGCGCACGTTGCGGACGACGATGGCCTGGAACTCGGGGTCCGCGATGAGAACGTCTGAACTGATCCGAGTCCCAGTCAGGGATAGGCTGATCGACACTCTCATAGCCATGCTTCCTCGCAAGCGCATCGAACTGCTCCGGCGGCAAGTCGAAGGTCCTGCAAAGCGAGTAGAGCCCTCTTTGCTTGGGATTGTGCAGAGGAGCGAGAACCATCTCGTAGTCAAGACCCTTGTACATGGCGGCAGGGGCCGCGGATTTTCGCGACACATAAAGATACACGGTCTCAGGAATCGCGCTCTGCGCCAAGAGTCTGGGCGCGAGGATATGAAAGATCCGCAAAAACAGGTGACCTTCCCTGGCCAGGAAGAACAGCCGAGGAATAGCGTGTGCCCGCGCCTTCTCGATGACTCCGAGGATAAAGGCAGAGTATACCGGTCCCAGGAATGAAAAGCCGAAATCGTAAAAGAAGTCCTGGCGCGGCGGCGTGCGGATCAACTGCAGCAGATGGCGTCCTCGCCAATAAGGGTTCTTCGCGGTGAGCCAGGCATAGCCGCGAAGCAGCAAGCGTCGACGATTGCTCTTGGTATCGTCCAGGTGAACCGCGCGGATACCCATCGCGGTCGGGGAAGCATGATCGGAATGGTGGTTATCCCCAACATGGACCATGGCGTGAGGCGTGATCCCCTCCGCCTCGAGCACGTGCCGGAACAGACGGCCGCTGTATTTGCCCTTGCCCGTCTCGGAGGAAACGTAGATGGCATCGAAATAGACGGCCAATCCCTTGTCGGCCAAGATCGCCTGTAGGTGCTCCCTGTCCAGATACATGTCGGAAACGGCGATAACCCGCTTGCCCTGGCCCTTGATCCAGGTCAGAAGCTTCGTGATCCCGGGCTTGGGGTACAGAACCGCCGTTTCCGCCCGCAGCTCCTCGGCGACGATGGCACCCGCGAGGGTATGATCCCGCCGGCCCAGCAGATCGATCGCCAGTCGGTCGGCCAGATCGGAAAAGAGGTATTCGTGGTCGAGCCCCTCGTTTACCCGGCGCTGCCTGAGGCTGCCCTCGATCCGATGCCGAAGACCCAGGATCGTCGTTGACGTGATGTTCCTGGAATAGGCCGTGGCGAGGTGGTCGGACAGGCGGCGCGCCGCGAGCAGCTTGACATGATCGGGCGGATCGACTTCCCGCTCCAAGACTGTATCGAAGATGTCGAAGGAAATGACTTGCAGCGGCTCGATGCATTGGCCCAATACCTGCCTCAGCGTATCGATGTCCTTGACCGAGGTGATGCCTGCAGTGCGTTTGGCCAGGTAACCATTCATGCGGCTCTTGAGCAGCCGGAAAGGGAAGGTGAGCGCCAAGCCGAGCGCCAGGCTGCGCGAGGCGAGGAGAACGGCGTGATCCCGCTGGAGGTGATCATGAGCCTGCTGCAGCGCGGTGTGGGAGCGCTCCAGAACGCCAAGCTGTTGCTGGGTCACGTCCAGACAGGCCGCGGTCTCGGCAGCGACGGCCTGGGTCCGTGCCAGATCCCCGTGCAGTCGTGCAGCGTCACTCTGCAGCCGTGCAGCGTCGCTCTGGAGTCGTGCAAGCTCCCCACGTAAGCGGCCGCACTCCTGATCCAGGCCGTCAATGATAGCCCACTTGCGTGCCCCATCAAGCTTTGTGATATATCGTTTGATCTTGTCCAGATGCGCAAGGGGCTTGCCGAGGTCCGGACCATAAACCTCGTTGATTGCCGTCCTGAGGAAAAAGAACGTTTCGACGTTCGCCTTCAGTGGATTCCTCCGGATGGCATTGGACCCGTGCAGACGATAATCGAGGAGCTTGTCGCCCACCAGAAACCCGAATCTCGGACCGAGCCGCAGTGCCGCCCGGAAGGCATACTCGTAGTCGTGGATATACTGGTAGGGTCGCAGCTTGCCGAGGAGGCGAGCGCACTCCCGGGAGAAGAAGAAGTTGGAGGTCGTGATGGCATAATTACCCGAGAGAAACGCGGTGGCGGGGCTGTTTGCCAGGGTAAATTCACGTTTCAGGTCCTCGTACCAGCCTAGCGACCAATGGGCAGGATCGTCGACCAGCGCTGAGTGCTCGTCGATCAGATTGATGTCGGACAAGAGGAACTGCTTGTCCTGCCGAGCAGCCTCCCCAATCAGCCGCTCGATTCTCCCGGGGTGGAAGCGGTCGTCGGAATTGATGATGGCGAGAAAGCTGCCCTTTGCCTCGGCAATGCCGCGGTTGATGGCATGGTGAGCACCACGGTTCGTCTGCTCGAAATAGCGGATACGCGCATCGGAAAAACCCTGGGCAATCTCGCCGGTTTTGTCGTGAGACCCGTCATTGACAACGACCAGCTCGAGGTCCTCGTAAGTCTGATCCAAAACGCTGGTGATTGCCTCGCTCACATACCGCTCATGTGCGGGCATCACCACGGAAACCAACGGCTCGGACGTTCATGACCCTCGTTTCTGTTCGGACTCCAAACGGAAGATTTTTGCGCGTATCAGCATACCAGAAAACTGCAGACCGGGCCTAAGCGCTCGTGGCGGGTTTCGCCGCCCCCGAACATGAAGGATGCTGCGGCGCCATGGCCGATCCATCACCCAGCCATCTCCCGCAAGGGGACGATGGGGATTTTAGGGCGCCTTCGGCGCATTTTCACATTGACGACCGCGACATGTTCGCGATGTTCCTCGAGAGTGAGGTCTCGGGAGAGGAAGGGCCTCCACGTCGCAGGCGAAGCCCAGATGTCCAAGTCTCCTCGAGCCAGGTTAAAAGTGTGGCTGATCTTGGATCTTGAGTCAAGTTTGCGATCGGCGAGATTGGCTTCTTCGATGCGCCGGTACCACTGCGCTGCTGGCTTGGAGGAACGTGCGCGTGGCACGAGCGGGACTCGTGGGGAGGGAGAAGGTGAGCCGGAAAAAGCGGGTTCTTACCGGAATCGTGTGGGTAGATATGCTTACGCTGCGGCAGCCTCTGCCTGAGGTCTGACACAAGATCGTGTGTTGAACGGCGAGGCCGGCAAGTGGGCCAGGTTGCCCGCAATGAGGTAGGCGATGGTGATGAGCGAGCGCGTGGTGCGGTAGCCGCCAGTGTGGCCGATCAACCGGACAAAGTAGTTGTCGCCAACCGGTCAACGTAATTGTCGCTCTATACCCAGCTATACCAGCGCGTGAGCGCGGTCTCGGCCTGCTCGAGGGTGCTGGCCGTGGCGTAGATATCGCGCAGCGCCTCCTTGAGGCGCCAGGCGCGGGCGGTCTTGAGCCGGGCGCGGGAGAGCCAGTGAAAGTCGGTGAGCTGCTCCCAGGTCCAGTCGTGGGCGTCTTTGAGCCAGGTCCAGCGGGTGCCCCTGAGGGCGGGCTCGGTCTTGACCTCCTCGCGGCGCACTGTATCGACGGCCTGGTTGGCGAGCTGGATGACATGGAAGGCATCGAAGCTCACCGTGGCTTTAGGCAGATGCTTGGTCACCCCGGCGAGATAAGCGGCGGACAGGTCGATGCACACCTGCTCGATGGCCTGCGGGTCGCCCCCGTGCGCCTGGAGGTCGGCGGCAAAGGCCGCCACGGTGCTCTGGTCGCGGCCCTCGCAGGCGAACAGCAGGCGTTTGCCCGTGAGGTCATGGAACAGGCTGATGTAGTGCTGCCCACGCCGGGCGGCGGTCTCGTCCAGGCCCACGGCGCGCACCGGGGAGTGGTCCTCCTGGGCGCGGGCCGCCTCCACGTAGTGCTCGAGCACCCCCCACAGGCGCTCATCGCCCACGCCCAGGTGCCGGGCGACGGTCGCCACCGGCATCGCCTGGCACAGCGTCACCACCAGTGCCTCCATCAGCGCCGTGAAGCCACTCTGTGCGCGCGCCCACGGCGGCTCGACCTGAGTCGTCTTGCCGCAGCTCTCACAGCGCACTCGCGGCAGATGCGCGTGCAGGTCTGCCCGTGACTTAAAGAAGCTCAGGTGCTGCCAGCTGCGCTTGCGGGTATCATGCACCGGCTGGCCTGGCGCTCCGCACGCCGGGCAGGCGAAGCGGCTCCCCTTGGCAAAGGCCACCTCGAGGTCGATGCGCCCAGCCTCGGGGTCAAAGCGTACGCCGGTGACTTCCCAAGGCGCCGTGAGACCCAGTGCCGTCGTGAATAGATGCGTTGGCTCCATGGCGCTCCCCCCTTGATGGCCTGTGGATTTGTGGACGAGTCCTGCGGAGCGGCCCGCGTCCCAAGGACCGTGTGGACAACCTCCCGGTTGCCCACACTCGCGGGCCTCTCGCCCACAACCCCACAGGCCCAACCACAAGATGTTGTGATAGACGATTGCTCAGAACGGATGCTACTCGACCACCACGATCCACACAATTACCGAAAGAGCCAAAAAGCGTGCTTGGGGTGAAAAAGAGCGCGGTGCGCAGCCCCTCTGAGGTCACGGTGTAACGATGGGGCGCGGAGCCCTTTGGATAAGCTTGTGCAGGCGCAAGCGTCTCAGGTCGTACGTCATTTTCCCAGGGGAGTAGTGGGCAGGGCTCTCGCCCACCCGAGACAGCATGGCCAGCCACTGGGCGTCACCGAGGTCGGTCTTGCTAGTGAGAAAAGCTTGCGGTCGGGAGGAGCGGACGGGCCACCACTCGGACGACGGCTTCTGGTACGACTTCGGATACCAGTATGTGGGCATACTGTTCCTCGGTTTCGCGCAGTGGCTACTTTCATCGATCGCAAGAGCACGCGATGGAGAAGCTGTTCTTCCTGTCCCGCGACGGCTATATCGTCAAGCAGTGTTATGACCTTCTCGCCCAGACCATTTCGGGCGCACCGGTGTCCGAGTATATGTATGCCTCCCGGCGATTTGCGGCGTGCCCAGGTGCGCTCTTCGCCGAATTTGTCCCCAACCAATAAGGATTGAGGCGACCCGAAGGGTCGTTTCAATCCAGTGTTCAAGAAGCCCGGTGGTGGGCGTGGCTCTTTAACAGCAAGGGGATTGCTTCAGCGGCGTGTGGGCGGCGGGGTGCGTGAGCGTGAGGATGGTGCGCTCAGCGCATGGTGCAGCCGTGCGCAGAGGGGATTTTTGGGCCGTTTCTCTGGGGGGCAGGCGGTATCGGTGGTGATAAGCCGCCCCCAAGGGGCTATAGGGCAAAGCGAGGCCGTTCCGCGCGGAAACACCGAGCGGACTGGCCCGAGGCCGGGCGCGAGGGTGATACCCATCCGGCTGTTCGATTATCGCACAGGCAGTGACTTGCCTCTGATGCACATCGAGTCCAATGACACGCTTGAACAGCGATACCAGTTCCATGTCGTCTCCCATCGAAATACACTTCAAGAGGTGGGAGACGGCGCAGCCGGACCGAGTGAGCCTGAAGGCGGCAAGCCCCCGACGGCCTTTTTAGCGTGCACTCTCTCAAGGAAGCAATCCGGGGTACGAGTCGGTCCGGCGGGTCACGTTAGGCTGCGGGGTCGAGCCGCCAAAAACTTGCGCGACCTCTTCCCGCCGTCTCCCACCCCACAGCTTCTTTCATCCTCTGGGGTGGCGCCAGACGCAATGATTGTTAGGGCTAAGACCACCGCGAGATGGACCCCGCCGGGCTGCCCCCTTAGGCAAGCCACGGAGCTACACCCCGTGCTGGTCCGACGGCCGCGCGGCCGTACCCCGCGCGCCCTCCGAGTCGAGGCTCTCTGTTTTTTCCAACGGGCAACGCTGGCTGCAGAGCCGGCCCGTTGACCCACATGACGGCTGGCGGGCCGCGCCGTAGGAGGAGCGCCCGGAGCCCAGCCGCCAATCAATACGCGCGCGTCATTCCTCTCTCAGGTGGAACAAGAGCGTGCTCCTGCTCCCAGGACCGACACGTACCGCCTTGCTCTGGCGGCTGACGCTCGTCGATGCTATCACCGTGTAGCTCCCGGCCGGCAGCCGAGCGAAGAGCCAGGGTCCCGCGGAGATTGTCTCCAGGACTGCCTTACCTGCGCGGTTCTGGATGACCACCTTCACGTCCACCAGATAATGGCCGTCCGGGTTAGCAAACTCGAGCTTCAGGTTGGCACCCTGGGCCTCCGCTTGGAGAGCTTCCCGTGCGCCTTCGCCTACGCCGCCGCTCCAAACCTGGGTCTCGTCGGAGCCTGTGGCGGCAGGCTGGGCATGCAGTAACGGAGCAGCGGCTATCGCTGCCGTATACAGGATCGCCATCATGTTGCGCTTGGTCGACATGGCCGAACACCTCCTTTGCAAGTCGAGGCAGCCGCGTGGCTGTCCGCAGTCCGGTTGACTGGAACGCATATCGGGTTCCGGCACCGCCCCCAGTCAACGCTTGGTTTTCCGGAGTCTGAACAGGGCATTCGCACCCTCGTCGCTGGTTAAATAAAGCGCGCCATCGGGTCCGATGGCCACCCCGGCCGGGCGTGCCCAGCGCTCGCCGTCATCGAGCTGAAAGCCGGTAATGAGGTCATCAACGCGCCGCGCTTGGCCTCGTTCGAAACGGACCGCCACGACCTTCGGTGGCCGTCGCGTGGCCGGATCCCCGAAGGAGCCGCCGGAAGGGCGGGTGCCCCAGGAGCCGTGTAAGGCCACGATAGCGTCGCCGGCCAGACTCGCATCCATGACGCCCCGAGGAACGAAGGCCATGCCCAGGGGGGCGCTGCGCGCCGGGAACGTCGCGACCGGCAGAGTGACGTTCTCGTTCGGGTCGGGGCGGCGTGCGCCGTATGCAGTCATCCCGCCGCAGCCGTTCGCCGTCGTACTCGAACCACGGCATGCCGTGAAAGGAGTCCGGTGCGAGAAGGCTGAAGTACTCCGGCGGCAAGTCGTAACCCCAGTGGTCGGGGCCGTTGTTGGCGGCGTACAAGACGTGCGTGCCCGGTTGCCAGTCGAAGCCCACGGGGTTGCGCAGGCCCGAGGCATACGGCTGCCAGTGCGGGCTGCCGTTGCGCTCGTCCAGCACCATGACGCCGCCGCGGCGATCCTCGAGGGGATAGCCTCCCCCAAGGTACTGGTCGCTGCAGTTGCTTTGGATGCCCAAACTCAGGTATACGCGCCCATCCGGGCCCACGGCCACGCTGCGGCTGGCGTGGCCTCCGCCGCCGGGAAGACGGGCCAGCAGGGTGACATCCTCGGGCGACAGGCGTGCCTGACCGGGCTGGTAAGGCGCCCGATACACTCCGTCGGTCCGCCCGATCAGGATCTCGCCGGGGCGAAGCGCCACGCTGTGCGGGTAGTCGCCGAGGCGCACCAAGACCTCGGGGTGGTCGTAGGGCGGTGGGAGGCGGTAGACGTTGCCGGAGTGCGACCCGATAAACAGGTCGCCGTTGCCTCCGAAGGTAAGGAACCGCGGGCCGTCCAGCTTGCTGGTCACGACCTCAAGGGCGTAGCCGGCCGGCACCCGCACAGCCCGCACTACGCCGTCCACGCGCAGCGTCTGAACGCGGTACTCGAGGGCCTGCGTCGAGGCGGTCGAAGAGCTCGACAGCACCAACAGCGCGGCACTCAGCGGCGGCACTGAGCGGCGACTCGGAAGGGAACCGACACGGCGCACGAACCAGACCTCGTCTGCTACGGGTGACCTAACTTCGAGCTTAAGACCCCGCACCCGTCGGATGCAATGATCGATTTCCCGAATAACGCGCCGGAGCTAGACACGCGCCCGCGGTCCGGCGTACGGCCTGGAAAGAAGCTCCGGCCGAGGATTGGGGACGGCGCACGGCGCGGGACCCCACTAGCGCGCTCCCAGCGGCTCCGCCTGCAAGTGAACGGTCAGCTCGGGCAGGTTGGTCTTCCCGAGCACCAGGGAGATCGGCTCGTCCAGCGTGGGGTCGCCGATCAACTGCACATCCGCCTCGAGACCCAGCGCTGGAATGATCACCGTGCCCCGCTGGCCGTGGCGGTCCACCAGGATTCCTTGGCCACGCCACCCCGGATTTCTGAGCAGGTGCACCAGCGTCCAGTGCAGGTTGGACTGCCGCTCCGCGCGGCGCGCGGCGGTCATGGCCGCGTCTGCGGCGCCCACGCGCTCCAGGACTTGGGGCTGGCTCAGCGTCGGCTCGCCGCGGAGGTAAGCCCGGATCTGCTGGTGGACGATCAGGTCCAGATATCGCCGCAACGGGCTCGTCGCCTGAGTGTAGACTTCCAGGCCGAGCCCGGCATGCGGCTCCGGCATGCTCTTGAGCTGCCGGCGCTTGAGCTTCCTGCGCGCCGCGAACATGGCGGCGAGGGTGCGCGGGTCGTCGCGGGTCTCCGGCTGAGGCTGCGTGGAGAAAGGCAGGGGGATGCCATGCTCCACGCCGAACCGGGCTGCGGCCAGGCCCCCCAATAGCATAGCCTCGCACACCAGCGTGCGGCTGCGCAGAGCCGGCAGCGGGCGGATGACGACCTCCCCTTCAAGCACCCGCACCGTGACCTCCGGGAACTCCAGCAGCAGCGCACCACCCGTTCGCCGCCGTTCCCGCAGCCTTTGCGCCAGCCGCCAGAGGCCACGGAACGGCTCCTCACAAATGCGCGCGTCGGCCTCGGCATAGGTGATGCGCGTGGCCCGCACCCGACTCCGTACGACCGTGAACTCGATGGGCTCGCCCTTTTCGCCCAGGACGATCCCGAAGGACAGCGCCGGCGAGACCTCCTGCAGCCCCATGCCCAGGCGCGCCATGATCCCCGAAGGAAGCATCGGCACTGTGCGCTCGGGCAGATAAAGCGTAGCGCCGCGGCCGCGGGCCTCCAGATCGGCGGCGCTGTCCGGCGGCACCAGGGCGGCTGCGTCCGCGACATGCACCCAGAGGCGTTCGCCGTCCAGGCTGAGGGCGTCGTCCGGGTCCAAGTTACCCTCGTCGTCGATAGCGAAGGCAGTGAGGTGCGTGAGGTCGGCCCTCTCTTCGTCAGGCAGCTCGCCCAGCTCCAGCGCCGGCGCTTCGCGCGGCATCTTCAGCCGGTCGGGGTGAGGGTTGACGCCCTCCGTCCAGTGGCCCACCCGGAGCAGCAAGGCATGGGCGGTTTCCGGCCGCTCGCGGCGGTCTAGGGCGCGCAACACGCGGCTGCGCTCGCTCTTTCCCAGGGCGAGCAATTCCACGTCCCGGAGCCTCGTCCGGTCTTCGGGTGCCGCCCGGCCGCCGCGGAGCCGCGCGAGGAAGTCGGCCCAGGCCTGCTCTTCGGCCGCCCTGGCCGCAAACTCCTGGCGCTGCCGCTGCACCTCCTCCACGGTACGGGTTTGTACCTCCGCCGGTTGCCCGTGGAAGTACCGTCCCTCAGCCACGATCTGCCATGCGGCCCAGGCGGTCGCGGGGGTATATTCGCCATAGGCCAGCTCGGCGAGATCGGAAAGCGTCGTCCGCGTGCCCGCCAGCAATTCCCATGCGCTCTCAACGTCCCCATCCCGGCTGGTCAGCTCCTGGAGATTGGAGAGCGGGCCCGGGTGCAGTAGCACCACGTCTTTCGGGCGCACCCGCTGGGTCTTGGCGGCCGCCAGCTCGATCTCCACCTTGTCGTCGGTTCGCAGAACGCGCGCGGGGCGGCTCTTGTACAGGACCAGGCTGTTGACGGGGAGTGTGTCCATCATCCTTCGCGGTGTCGGTCCGAGAAGCTCTGCGAGGCGCTGGCAGCACCCTGGGGCTCCAGGCACCAATTGTCTCAGGAATGGGTCCGGTACGGCACTTTTCCGTGACGGCGCTCAGTTCGTCGTGGCCCCACACTAAAGCGCAGCGCAATGGGGGTCAAAGGAGTGAAGGGGAGTGTAACCCGAATGGCCACCGGGCATTTTCCGATGTTGCAGGCGACACTCTGTTCACGGAAGCGACTGGTCGTCGCCCGTGAAGTCCATCCGGCCCGGAAGAGAAAACCCACGTTTTGCGGGCCACGCACCCGCGCCGCTTCTCTCTTCCTTCGAGCGTATGGCAAAGTCCGGGTCCATCATCTCTACGAACCTGCGGGCCTGCGGTGAGAGCTCTGTGTGCCTGCGCATCACCACACCGTAGCTTCGGGTGGGAAAATAATCGCGCAGCGGAATCGCGGCCAGCTTCTCGCTCCCCGTCAGACAGATGTTCGTCACAATGGAGACACCCAACCCCAGCTCCACGAACTTCTTGATCACTTCCCAGCCGCCCGCCTCGATCACCACGTGGTAATCAAGGCCATGCTGGCGGAACACCAGGTCCACGATGCGCCAGGTGCTCAGATGCCGCGGCGGCAAGATAAGCCCGCAGCGGCTCACCTCCTCGAGCGTGACGTGCTTCTTGCGCGCCAGGGGGTGATCCAAGGGGGTGATGAGCATGGGGTCATAGCTGAAGATCGGAAGATAGGCGACGTCTTCCGGTATTTCGATCATCGACCCGACGGCAAAGTCCACCTCGCCCGAGCGCAGCAGCGCCAGGCCGTCTCGCCCCGTGACGTTGTGCAGATGCAGGCTGATGTGCGGATAACGGTCGCTGTAGCGTTTCACGTACTCCGGCAGGAGGTAGAGGATGGTCGATTCGCCCGCCGCGATATCCAGCGCACCGCCGCTCATCGCGCCCATGCGCTCCCGAAACACCGCCGGAAGGTTTTCCATGGCCTGCATCAAGGGGAGGGCGGTTTCGAGGAGGACCCGTCCGCTGTCGGTGAGGCAGATACGCGGGCCGTGGCGCTCGAAGAGCTGCGTGTCGAGGTCTTGCTCCAGAGTCTTGATGAGCTGGGAGACCGAGGGCTGACTCACGCACAACCGTTGGGCGGCTTTTGAGACGCTGCCCGTTTGTGCCGTTTGGCAGAACGCACGCAACTGGCGCAGGCGGTTGGGGGGGCAGGCATGGGAGGCACGGGGCAGCATCCGGTGCACCTCGTTTATAGGAAAATGATATAGCGGACTATTCGCTAAATAGCCTAGTCAAATACTCCGTCGTTTTCTACGGTGCGGCAGGCCAAGGCCGGCATCCAGGCGATCTACGTCCGGGCTGGCAGTCGGCGCGGTCACAGCCATTCCAATGGCCGAACCACAACACCGCGTCCACAAACCACCGATGGTCCTGGCCACTGTGTCCTGGGTCACCGGGTTTCCGAAAGCAGGGCACGATCCTCTCGGTCGCCGCGCAGGAGAAACCTACGCGCGACGCACGGCGACGTTACGTATCGTCCGGCAGGGGATCGACGCCTCGAAGGCATATATGTAGCTCGACGCGCCGCACCGTAGCGGCGTAAGGTACGTCTCGGACGAGTGCCTGTCCGCGATGCCCAAGACTCGCCATGGCTCGCTAACTCGAATCTCTTGGTGAGCCGAATAACCTGCCCAGGCCCGACAACCGTGGACGAGTCAATCGGCGCGTCGTTCCTCCGCTGGTGGAGTTGAGAGCGAGGAGCGCTCGACACGAGCACTCGCGTGGGCGACCACATCGCCCGAGTCGGGGTCTTCCCTGGGGTCGACCCCCATGTCGGCCGTCGTCAAGATGAGCGAATGCCAACATGATCGAGCTGGACGGCGTCTCCAAGGCATACGGTGACGTACAGGCTCTGGCGCCGACCGATCTGGTTATTCCGCCTGGCCGGACGATGGTTTTCATCGGTCCGAGCGGGTGCGGCAAGTCGACGCTGCTTCGACTCATAATCGGCTTGGTCCGCCCAGGCGGTGGAACGGTCCGTTTCGGCGGCGCCGAGGTCACGCCCGAGAACGCCGTGGAGTTGCGACGACGCATGGGCTACGTGGTACAGCACGGCGGGCTGTTCCCGCATCTCACCGCACGCGGCAACGTCGGCCTGCTGGCTCGTTACCTGGGGTGGGACGAGCGGCGCATCGACCGGCGGGTGGCCGACCTCATCGCACTGACGCAATTCCCGCTGCGCGGGCTGGACCGCTACCCAGCCGAACTGTCGGGAGGACAGCGGCAAAGGGTGAGCCTGATGCGTGCGCTCATGCTGGACCCGGACGTGTTGCTGTTGGATGAGCCACTGGGCGCGCTCGACCCGATGATCCGTTCGGAACTGCAAGCCGATCTCAAGACCATCTTTCAGCAGTTGGAGAAGACTGTCGTGCTGGTGACGCACGACATCGGGGAGGCTGGATTCTTCGGGGACCTGATTGTGCTGCTGCGGGAGGGCAGGATAGTCCAACGGGGCACATTGCGGGAGCTGGTCGATTCGCCCGCCGAGCCGTTCGTCTCGCGTTTCATCAACGCGCAACGCAGCCCGCTGGAAGCCCTGGGAAGCCGACTCCCTTGAAATGGTCGCGCCTCTTCCTGATCCTGGTGCTGTCCGGCCGCGCGGGAGTCTCGCACGCGACAGCGGCGGCGGCCGAGGTGAGCATCGGCTCCAAGGTATTCACGGAGTCCGTCATCCTCGGCGAGATGGCGGCGCAGCTCGCACGCAGCACCGGCGCCCGGGTCGTTTACCGGCGGGGTCTCGGCGGCACGCAGGTGCTCTGGAATGCCCTGCTCGCGGGAGCGATCGATGTTTATCCGGAGTACACCGGTACCATCGTCCAGGAGCTACTGGGCCCTGGCGCACCGCTGGACCGTGTGGCTATTGCCAAGTCCCTTGCGGCGCGCGGCATTCTTATGACCCGGTCGCTCGGTTTCAATAACACCTACGCCATCGGGATGAAAGAGGATGTGGCCGAGCGGCTGCACGTCCGCACCATCTCCGACCTGCGCAGTCATCCGGAGCTGAGTTTCGGCTTCAGCAACGAGTTCATGGACCGCGCCGACGGCTGGCCGGGGCTGCGCCAGCGCTATCGCTTGCCGCAAAGCGAGGTGCGCGGCCTGGATCATGATCTGGCCTACCGCGGCATTGCCAGCGGTGCGATCGACGCCACCGACCTCTACTCCACCGACGCGGAGATTCCGTATTACGGCTGGCGCGTCCTCAAGGACGACCTGAGCTATTTTCCCGATTACCAAGCGGTCCTGCTTTACCGCTCCGAGATCGAGAAACGCGCGCCGCGGGTGGTCGACGCGTTGAAACGGCTCGAGGGTCTCATTTCCGCGCAGGCGATGGCGAAAATGAACGCGCGCGTAAAGATCGACAAAGCCTCGGAGAGCCGTGTGGCTGCGGACTTTCTCAAGGACAAGCTCGGGCTCGAAGACGAGGTGCACGAGCCCGACTTGGCCGACCGGTTGACGAGCCACACCTTGCAACACCTCGGACTGGTCGCAGTCTCCCTTGGCGCTGCCATCCTTCTCTCCATACCCTTAGGCATCTTCGCCGCTCGGCGACCACGGCTCGGCCAGTGGATCCTGAGCACCGTCGGCATCATCCAGACCATTCCCTCGCTCGCCCTGCTCGTTTTCATGATCCCGTTCCTGGGAATAGGGGCGCCGCCCGCCATCGTGGCGTTGTTCCTCTACAGCCTGCTTCCCATCGTCAGAAGCACCTACACGGGACTGCACGATATTCCGATCGATATTCGCGAGTCCGCCGCGGCGCTCGGCTTACCGCCGGGCGCACGCCTGCGCCTGGTGGAGATCCCCATGGCCGCCCGAGCGATCCTGGCGGGCATCAAGACCTCCGCAGTGATCAACGTGGGCACCGCCACGCTGGGCGCGCTCATCGGCGCCGGCGGCTATGGTCAGCCGATTCTGACCGGTATCCGCCTGGATGACCTGGGTCTGATCATGGAGGGCGCCGTGCCCGCGGCCGTGCTCGCCCTGCTGGTGCAAGGTTCCTTCGATCTGCTCGAACGTGTGGTCGTGCCGAAGGGCCTGCGTCTGAAGCCACAGGCGTGATGGCGCAACCCGTCACGTTTGGCGTTCCGTGGAAGCTGCTTGACAGCGCTTGGTGACGCCGGTCGGGGAGTTCTATATCCGCACCTCGGCGGATATCATGACCACCGACTCCGTCGATGTGGACCTGGGCGCTCCCTTCACCGAGGTCCAGGACCTGCCCGACAGCGTCCTGTGCTATCTTCTCCCCGGCCGCTACTGTGATTCTGACAGGCTGGGCGAGATCGCGCGGGACGCGCCGCCGGGTATGGCCATGCGGCCCGGATCGCGGACCTGGTTCGCAGATCGGTGCGAAACACACCTGGCCACACCCGCGGATGATGGAGCCATGCGACGATTGCAGATATGGCATGAGACCCGGTACGACTTCGCCAGCCCCGTGCAGCTCCAGGACCACCAGATCATGCTGCGACCCCGGGAGCGCCATGACGTGCGCATCGAGTCCTCCCGGCTGCTCGTTACGCCGCAGCCCCAGATCTCCTGGCACCGCGACGCCCACGATAACTCGGTCGCCACCCTGAGCTTTTCCGGCCGCGCGCAGCAGTTGGTCATCACCAGCGAGATCGTCATTCAGCATTACGACGAGGCCCCCCTGGATTTCCTGGTGGCCGACCACGCCGTGTACTATCCCTTCACTTACGCACCCGACGATGCCGTGGACCTGGGGCCCTACCTGAGTCCGGTCGAGGCGCCCGGCACTACCGTGTTGCGAGACTGGTTGGCCCGCTTCTGGCAGCCGGGGGACCGGGTGCAGACCTACGTGCTCTTGGAGAATCTCTGCCGGGGGATGGCCGAAGGTCTGGCCTATCGGGCGCGCGAAGAGCCTGGCGTGCAGCCGCCGTCCCGAACCCTTGCGCTGGGCGGTGGCTCCTGCCGGGACTTCGCAACCCTGTTCATCGAGCTTGCGCGCAGCCTCGGGCTGGCTGCCCGCTTCGTCAGCGGCTACTTGGTGACGCCGGTGGAGGACCGGGGCACCGGCGCGACCCACGCCTGGGCGGAAGTCTATCTCCCCGGTGCCGGGTGGAAGGGGTTCGACCCCACCATCGGCAGAATCACCGGAAGCGACCATATCCCCGTGGCCCTGGCCCGGCGTCCCGACGCGGTACCGCCCGTGGCGGGCACCTTCGTGGGGCCAAGCACGGCCTCCCCCGTACTCCAGGTGCGGGTGAAGGTGACGGCCCTCTGAAACAGGTCCGCACCCAGACGGCCCTGTCGGTCACGCGTAGAATTAAAGATCGCAAAGTGGCAGCTTGATCTGGCCACGAGTATGGACGGTGCCACATCCCATGAGCAGAGGGATGGCGCCGGTCCAGAGGGAAAAACGACGCCCAGCGCGGAGACGCCGCCTGCCAGCAGCCAGCAAGCCCGCCGCCGGAAAGGCCGCCGGGCACGGAACCGGGGCGGAGACGGTCCACCAGCCCATGGTCCCATAGATGAACACCCGGGATGATGTGGCCCGCCCCGCAGACGGTGAGGAGCTTCGTGCGATGCTTGTGACGTTGCGGCAGATCGTGACCGAAGTCGGCGCCGCGCCGACCCTGGACGATGCCCTGGCAATCATTGTCCGTCAGGTGAAGAACGCGGTGCGGGTGGATGCCTGCGCCGTGTATCTGGCGGATGAGGAGCAAGATGACTACGTCCTGGTGGCCGCTGATGGATTGAGCCCGGCATCGGTCGGCCGGGTCCGGGTCAGCCGGCGCGATGGCCTCCTGGGTCTTGTGGGGGAGCGCAAGGAGTTGATAATCGTGACGGATGTCAGGGCCCACCCCGGCTACCGTCCGTTAACCGAGACCGGGGAAGAACGTTTCGGCAGCTTCCTCGGCATGCCGCTGATTCACTACCACCGGGTGTTGGGTGTCCTGGTAGCCTGGAAACCGGCACACCACCCATACGCCAAGGAGGAGGTGAGCTTTTTTCTCAGCATCGCGGCGCAACTGGCCAAAGGCATCCACGAAGCCGCGGCTATGGACACGGTGGGCAGGCTGCTGCGGGGGGAGGCGCCGGGGGACGCTTTCGTCCAAGGCGTTCCCGCGGCCACTGGATTCGCTATCGGCAACGCGGTCTGGCTCGATCCGCACACCCGGCTGGAGTCGATACCGGACAGAGGGATCGGGGATGGCGCTGCCGAAGAGATGGCCTTCAGGGCCGCGGTGGCTGCCGCCCAGCAGGATCTGCGCTCCGGAGCCGAGCATCTGGCCGGGGGGCTGCCCGACGAGGTGCGGGCTTTGTTCGATGCCTACGCCATGCTGCTCGGCAGTCACAGTCTGGTGTCGGACACCGTCGAACGGATCCGCGCCGGAAACTGGGCTCCCGGAGCGTGGCGGGAGACCATCGCCAGCCACGCGCGGGTCTTCGAGCAGATGGAGGACCCTTACCTGCGTGCACGCGCGGAAGATATCCGCGAGATCGGCCAACGTGTCCTGCTGCAGCTCCAGTCGGAAGTAGAGGCGTCCAGAGAGTACCCGCAGCGCTGCATCCTGGTGGGAGACGCCATCGGGGTGGCGGAAATCGCCGCAGCGCCCACGGGATGCCTCGCCGGCATTGTCAGCATGCGGGGCTCGCCCCTGTCCCACACCGCAGTGCTGGCACGCGCCCTGGGCATCCCCGCCGTCGTGAGCCTCGCGCCTTTGCCCAATGGCCGTTTGGAGGGCCGCGAAATGGCGGTCGATGGCCACCAGGGGCGCGTCTACATTCAGCCATCGCCCGCGCTCGTCCGAGCGTTCCAGCGACGCATCCGCGAAGAGAGCGCCCTTTCCGAGCGGCTCGGCTCGATCCGGGACCTGCCCGCCGAGACCCCCGACGGTGCGCGCATGCCCTTGTATGCCAATATCGGACTCGCCTCCGACAGCGCGGTGGCTGCGGCGAGCGGTGCCGAGGGCATTGGTCTGTACCGCACGGAATACGACTTTCTGTTGGGCGACGCCTTTCCGGTGGAGGAGGAGCAGTTCCAACGCTATCGCGGGGTGCTGGAATTCTTCGCTCCGCTGCCTGTCACGCTGCGCACCCTCGACATAGGCGGGGACAAGATCCTGTCCTATTTCCCTGCGGAGGAAGACAACCCGTTTCTCGGGTGTCGCGGCATACGCTTCTCGCTGGATCACCCGGAGATCTTCCTCATTCAGTTGCGGGCCATGCTCCGAGGCAACGCTGGCCTCGGCAACCTTCAGGTGCTGTTTCCCATGATAGGGAAAGTCGGTGAGATCGATGAGGCTCTGGGGCTGCTGGCCCGGGCGCATCGCGAGCTGGCGGAGGAGGGGCAGGACGCGGCGAGGCCGGGAGTGGGTGCGATGATCGAAGTGCCGGCTGCGGTCTTCCTGATCGGGCCGTTGGCCCAGCGGGTGGATTTTTTCTCGGTCGGGACCAACGATCTCACCCAGTACATGCTGGCGGTGGACCGGAACAATGCACTGGTGGTGACGCCCTACGACAGCCTGCACCCTGCCGTGCTCAACGCCATCCGCCAGGTCATCGAAACGGCGCACCTGCACGGCAAGCCGGTCAGCGTCTGTGGCGAAATGGCGGGCGACCCGGCGGGCGCTCTGCTGCTTCTGGGGATGGGGATCGATGCTCTCAGCATGAGCCCCGCGCTTCTCCCTCGCGTAAAACTGGCAATCCGCAGCTTCACCCGGCAACGGGCTCGCGTCCTCGCCGATACGGCACTCGGCATGGAGGATGGCTTCGCCGTCCATCGGCTGATGAATGGCGCGCTCGAAGAGACTGGGGGACACGGCGAGGCAACATGACCCCATCCGGTCCGTCAGACCTACTTCACGATCTTGCTGATAGGCAGCTCCAAGATGTCCTCTGCCCCCGCCGTCTTGAGCTCGGGAATCAGAACGTTGACGTTCGCCTTGTCGGCGACTGTCGTGACCTCGTAGTCCTCGGAGCCGTAAAGCTTATTCACGGTCGGCTTCTTCATGGCGGGGAGCGCGGCGATGACCTGCTCGAGCCGGTCGTGAGCGACGTTCATCATGAGCAACACCCGACCGCGCGCCTCGATCACGCCCAGCAGCAGCGTGCGTATCTCCTCCATCTCCCGGCGTTTCTCGGGGTCGGCCCAGGACCTCCGGTTCGCGAGCAGGCGCGTGGTGGACGTAAGGAGCGTCGCGACGATGCGCAGGCCGTTGCGGCGCAGCGTGGTGCCCGTCTCGGTGAGGTCCACCAAGGCGTCCATCATGTCCGGCACCTTCGCCTCGGTCGCACCGTGGGAGAAGTGCACCTCCACCGGCACGCCGAGGTCCTCGAAGTAACGCCGCGTGATGTTCGGAAATTCCGTGGAGACGCGGCTGCCCGGGCGGATATCGCCCGCGCTCTGAATCGGCGAATCGTCCGGCACGGCCAGCACCAGCTTGACCACGCCGGTGCCGGTTTTGGAGTATGGCAGCTCCGCAATCTCGATGACGTCCGCGCCGGACTCGGTGATCCAGTCGTGGCCTGAGATCCCGAGGTCGAAGTAGCCGTCCTGCACGAAGCTGGGGATCTCCTGAGGCCGCAGGATCTTCACCTTGCCGATGCGCGGATCTGCGATCGTCGGGCTGTATTCGCGGCTGGACCTCTTGACCTCGAGGTCGGCCTGAGAGAACAGGAGCAGCGTCTGCTCCTCCAGGGAGCCTTTCGGTAGGGCAATCGATAGCATCTTCTGATCCTCTAACGGGCGCTGTACGGGGCGCAACCTCAGTCTCGTGAGCGCCGACGACGGTACGAAAACATGGTTCATCCGGCAAATGGATCGTTCACCGGGGAGTGGGTTGAGGTTGAGGAGTCGTCGCCAGGGTGTGGATCCTCTGTCTGGGTTGGAGTCTGGACGGAGGAGGCACCGCCGAGGCCTTCCTCGAGCAGTGGACCACCCAGGCCAAGGATTGTGCCAGCCGTCCCTTCCGGCGCCTGGCCATGGGGACGGGCGCACTGGGTCGCTCCCAGTATCGCAGACGGAATCAAGCCGCCGTTGCCCTGCGCTCCGCAGCCTCCACCGTTTGGGCGATCAGCGTCGCTATCGTCATCGGGCCGACCCCTCCAGGCACCGGCGTGTAGGCTGAGCACTTGTCCACGACCGCCGAGAGATCGATATCGCCCACTCCCCCGGGATGGTACCCGGCGTCGATGACGACCGCTCCTTCCTTGATCCAGGCACCCTTGATGAACTGCGGCTTGCCGACGGCTCCCACGACCACGTCGGCTCGACCGATCAATCCCGCCAAATCCCGAGTCTTCGAGTGGCAGATCGTGACCGTCGCATTCGCGTTCAACAGCATCATCGCCATGGGCTTGCCCAGGATCGGGCTTCGTCCGACAACGACCGCGTGCCTTCCCGCCACGGAGATGCCGTAGTGAGCCACCAGGCGCATGATGCCGGCCGGCGTCGCCGCCCCATAGGCCGGCTCCATCATGGCCATGCGGCCGAATCCATGCGAGGTGACCCCATCCACGTCCTTATCCAGGCTGATGCGGTCGAAGCAGCGCCGCTCCTCGATATGCGAAGGGACCGGGTGCTGGAGCAGAATCCCGTGGACCTCAGGGTCCGCGTTGAGCCTGTCTATCTCTCTCAGCAACTCCTCGGTAGTGGTGGTCTCCGGCAGGAGTACCTTCGCGGACCGCATCCCCACTCGCTCGCACGCGCTGCCTTTCATGCGAACATAGGTTGCCGAGGCGGGATCTTCGCCCACGAGGATGGTTGCCAAGACGGGGGCCCGACCGCCGGATCTATCCTTGAGAGCCCGAACACGCTGCGCGAGATCTTGCTCCATCCGTCTCGCCAAGCTTTTTCCGTCGAGAGCCAATCCGCCCATCGAATCTCCTCGTCTCGGCGCCGAATCTAGCGAACGCACATCCCGGGGCCCAATCGTTGACCAGCGCCCGGCTCCGGCCCGCCCGACACATTTTGGCACGCACCTCGCCGCCTCGTCCCCTTTCGCCGCGCATGATGAGGGTGGGAACTGGGAGAGGTCAATGCGCTCGGGGTGTCCAGAGGCGTTGCAACGACCCGGCTCTCGGCGAGCGGGCAATTGGCCGCCACGGGAAGAGGCCCTCGCCAACATTCAAGATGCCATTCAAACCGTATTCGGAACCGCTCGACAACGATGTGGGCCCAGGAATCCGTGTTTGGTAGCCGCCCTTCAACCTCCACCGCCCATTTCGTCGCATCGCCGCCCGCCGTAACAAACCCACGTGTCATTTGCACGGCTTCGTCGCTTGGCCAGGCGCATCGCTCTCGCTGGCACGAATGTGCACACAGCGCGGTGCGATCTCCCCCGGACTGGCCTGACGGACTCGTGGACCGACCGGCGAAACGTCGCATCGGTGCGGCCTCCTCTACCACCTTCCCGCACGGGCGAAAACGCGCCCCAAGGGTTCTCTGGTCCGCCGACTGTGGCTCGAACTGGTTTTGCAGTCAATGGACAAGCCGACAGTTGGGGGACCGGGCCAGTCCAGATGGATTGGAACGGTCCGCCCTACAGAACCTGAAGCGCGAGGTGGCGCATGAGCAGCAGCGACAGGGTGTTTAGGCCGGCGTGGGCGAGGATGGCTGGCCACAGCGTGCCCCAGCGCACCGTGAACGCGGCCAGGATGACTCCGATGAGCGCCGTCTGGGCCACACCAATCCACCCCTGGTACACGTGGCCCAGACCGAACAGCAGCGCCGAGAGCAACACCGGCGTCCAGGTGCCTCGCAAGGCCGCCCGGCAGCGGGTGAGCAGGAAACCGCGCGCCGCCAGCTCCTCATACACGCCTACGAAGAACATCATGGCCGTGACGCCGGGGAACGGCACCCCTTGGCCCAACTGACGCGCGATGTGCTCGAGGAGCTGGAGATGCTCGTCGACCTCTCCGGGGTGCAAGGCGAAGACTGCCCCCGTGAGTACGAGGTTCGCAGCAAAACAGGTGGCCATGGCCAGCAGCGCCAACGCCAAGTCCTTGGAGCGCAACCCGCGCAGACCCACGTCGCTCCAGCGCTCGCCCCGCAGAGCTAGCAGGAGACGCAGGCCGGTGAGGATGACCGCGCCCTGGAGCAAGATGAGCAACGGGAACCGCAGGTCGCGAGCGAAGAACTGCACGAACACACCGAGGACCACAGCAGCGACACCCACCAAGGCCACGGCGAGCACGACGTTTAGCCAAGCCTGCGCTCTGGAGAGTCCCGATGCCCCCGGCATGGCGGCCATGGTACACGACGCGACGGCCGCGACACACGCCCTGCCTTGCCTTCTCCTTCACCGCTCGGCAGGGTAGAATTCGGTGCTTAGCCGCCCCGGCTTCCCTGTACGGTCTCCTTCCTTGAAGTCACATCTCCAGCAGCTTCTGCGCGCCAGCATCCAGCAACTCAGGCACGCGGGAGCCCTGCCTGCCGACTTGGAGGTCACCGCGCAGGTACAACGCACCCGCGACCCGAAGCACGGCGACTTCGCGAGCAACGTGGCGATGGTCCTATCCGCTCCCGCGCGTCGTCCGCCCCGGGCAGTCGCCGAGCTGATCCTCGGGAATCTCCCCGCCTCACCGAGAGTCGCGCGCGCGGAGATCGCGGGCCCGGGTTTCATCAACTTTCATCTCGCCGCAGCCGCATTCCAGGAGTCGGTGGCAGAGGTGCTGGAGGCCAGAGACCGTTACGGTCGGAGCCGCCTGGGTCAGGGCCAGCGGGTATGCTTGGAGTTCGTGTCGGCCAACCCCACCGGGCCCCTGCACGTGGGGCACGGGCGAGGTGCCGCATACGGGGCCGCCCTGGCTGCGCTCTTGGAGGCAGCAGGCTTCACCGTGCACCGCGAGTACTACGTCAACGATGCCGGGCGCCAGATGGACATCCTGGCAGTGAGCGTGTGGCTGCGCTATCTGGAGCTTTGCGGGGAGACACTGCCGTTCCCCGCCAACGGCTACCGCGGCGACTACGTCTACGACATCGCAGCCGGCCTGCACCGCGAGTTCGGCGGCTACCTGCAACGCTCAGCCGAGGACGTGCTCCAGAGGCTACCGTCCGACGCCGACGTCGGCGGCGACAAGGAGAAGTATATCGACGCCCTGATCGAACGAGCGAAGCGGCTGCTGGGCTGGGGGGTTCGCGCCACGGGCGACATGTCGGACGACCAACTGGCCGCCGCGACGGCGAGGCGGCTGCTGGACGAATCGGGTTACACCACGGTCTTCGACCGCGGGCTGGAGGTCATCCTCGACGACATCCGCCGCGACCTCGAGCAGTTCGGCGTGCAGTACGACCGGTGGTTCTCGGAGCACACCCTGGCTCGGAGCGAGGCCGTGCAGCGCGTCATCGGCCGGCTGCGGGACACCGCGTATGTGTACGAGCACGAGGGCGCCCTGTGGTTCAACGCCAGCGCCTTCGGGGACGAGAAGGATCGGGTGCTGGTGCGTGAGAACGGCCAGCTCACCTACTTCGCCACCGACATCGCCTACCACGTTGACAAATGCGAGCGTGGCTTCGACCGCCTGATCAACGTCTGGGGGGCGGACCATCACGGCTACATTGCGCGCCTGAAGGCGGCGCTCCAGGCGCTGGGGAAGGACCCCGAGACCCTGACCGTGCTGCTGGTGCAGTTCGCTATCCTGTATCGCGGCACCCAGCGCATGCAGATGTCCACTCGCAGGGGCGAGTTCATCACCCTGCGCGAGCTGCGCCAAGAGGTCGGCAAAGATGCGGCGCGCTTCTTCTACGTGATGCGCAAGAGCGACCAGCACCTGGACTTCGACTTGGACCTCGCCAAGTCCCAGAGCGCGGACAACCCCGTCTACTACATCCAGTATGCCCATGCACGCATCGCGGCCGTGCTCCGCCAGTTGCGCGAGCGCGGCCTGCGCTGGGACGGCGCAGACGCTCGGGCGCACCTCGCTCTCTTGGTAGAGCCCCACGAGCAGGCGCTGCTTCGCACCTTGTCGCGCTACCCCGAGGTCATCGAGGCGGCGGCGGCCAGCTACGAGCCGCATCAGATCGCACATTATCTGCGGGAGCTCGCCAACGACTTCCACGCGTATTACAACGCCCACACCTTCATCGTGGAGAACGCCGCCTTGCGGGCGGCCCGCGTCGGCCTGGCGGTCGCCACCGGTCAGGTCATCAGGAACGGACTCGCTCTCTTGGGAGTGGCGGCACCGGAGAGCATGTGAAGACGGCCCGGGACTACAAGCACGTCGCTGCGCCACGTCCCGCAAGGGCCACCCGCTTAGGCGGCGGGCGTCCCACAGCCCGCAAGAAACGGGGCTGGCTCTGGCTGCTCGGTGTCATCGCCGTGGGTGTCGCGGCCATCCCCGTCTACCACCGGCTGACGCACCCTGAACATGCTGCACGCCACGCAGCCAAGGAGCCCAACGCGTCCGCGCCCTCCAAGAAACCCGAGGACGCCTCCGCTCGACCGCGCTACCAGTTCTATGAACTTCTGCCGAAAATGGAAGTGGTGGTACCGGAATCCGAGCTACAGCGCCCGTCCGCCAGGGCCTCACCACCGGCGACGAAGCCCCGCGCAGCGCAGGAGGGGCAGGCCCGCTATCTGTTGCAGGCCGGCTCTTTCACGAGCTACGCCCAAGCCGATCGTGTCAAGGCACAGCTCGCCCTGATCGGGGTCGAAGCCACTATCCAGTCGGTCGCGGCCGGCGCCGCCGAGCACATGTACCGGGTTCGTATCGGGCCGTTCCATGATCTCGACCGCGTCAGGGACGTGCGCACCCGGCTCAAACACCATGCCATAGAGGCGATCGTGCTCAAGGTGTCCGGGTGACGAGCGGCGGCCGGACCGCTGCCCCCAGCAGTGACGGGGCGACCATGGTGTACCAGACCGACGACCTTCGCATCCGTGAGATCAAGGACGTGCTCCCTCCGGCCGAGGTGCACGCGGAGATCCCCATCACCGAGGCTGCGGCGCGCACGGTTTACGACACCCGGCAAGCTATCCACCACATCCTCGCGGGGGACGACGATCGCCTGCTGGTGGTGGTCGGCCCTTGCTCCATCCACGACCCGGACGCTGCACGCGACTACGCGCAGCGCCTGAAGGGTGTGCGCGAGGCGCTCGAGGACGATCTCGTGGTAGTGATGCGCGTGTATTTCGAGAAACCCCGCACCAGCGTCGGCTGGAAAGGCTTCATCAACGACCCGGACCTGGATGGCAGCTTCCAGATCAACAAGGGGCTCCGGCTCGCGCGCAGCCTGCTCCGCTATGTGAACGAGATCGGCATTCCCGCGGCCACCGAATACCTGGATCTGGTCACCCCCCAGTACGTGGCGGACCTTATCAGTTGGGGGGCTATCGGTGCAGGACCACGGAGAGTCAAGTGCACCGTGAGCTGGCCTCAGGCCTGTCCTGTCCCGTTGGCTTCAAGAACAGCACCGATGGAAGCTTCCGGGTCGCCATCGATGCGGTGCGTGCGGCCAGGCAGCCGCACCATTTCCTCTCTCTCACCAAGGCTGGGCACTCGGCCATCTTCTCCACCAGCGGCAACGAGGATTGCCACATCATCCTGCGCGGCGGCCGCGAGCCCAACTACGACGCCGCCAGCGTAGGCCGGGCGGCGCGCGAGCTGGAGGGGGCCGGACGGGCGCCCCGCGTCATGATCGACTGCAGCCACGCCAACAGCCGCAAGCGCCCTGAAGGACAGATCGAGGTGGCCGCGGCAGTGAGCCGGCAGATCGCCGCGGGGGACCGGCGCGTTATCGGTGCCATGATCGAGAGCCATCTCAAGGCGGGCCGCCAGGACGTGCTGCCGGGCAAGCCGCTGGTTTACGGCCAGAGCATCACCGATGCCTGTCTCGGCTGGGAGGAGAGCGTGCCTCTGGTGAGGCAGCTAGCCGGCGCGGTGCGTCAGCGGCGCCGGGCAGCGAAGACGCCGATCGGGCCCTCGGGCTCGTAAGTGCTGGCGACGAAACAGACGGGGGCGCGCCGCGCCTTTCGCCCCAGGATGCACCGCGTTCCACGCGGGCCCGGGCCAGCCCTGATTCGCGTTGGTAGAGAGCCTCGCGGCCCCATGCCGCGTCTGCCCGTCGCGGTCCGCAGAACGCCCCAACGGAGTGGCGTACGGGAGGTACGCCATGACCGCCGCGCACGGGCCGCTATCGGGACGTGCAGCAGATTTTATTCGCAAGCCCGCAGAGACGAAACACTGAATCATCAGATCGGATCGTCCTTCTTACCTCCGGCGTGCGGCGTCCCTCTGATCGCCTTGATGCGGATGCCGCGCCGCCGGGGACCACGCTGGATGCCGGTGCGTCGTAAGGCGTCGGCGGCCGCGGCGGGCTGCTCCGGCTCCGCGGGCGCTGGCGCGGGGCTTCCCGTGGAACCCCCTTCTTGGTGGACAGCCTGGACTGCCAGGGGTTGCTGGGCCTCGCTGGCCGCGGCCGAGGGCTGCTGCGAAGCTTCGGGGACCTCGGGAGCAGCCGGCGCCGGCCGCTCTCCGACCGACGCTCGATGGCCCGAACGACCAAGCGCCAGAGGGCGGCGAGGAGCCGCGACAGCATCCTCGAAAGCCTGATCACGAGGCCCAGCAAGACCCCGAGCATCAACTGCGCGCCGATCAAAGAACTCTCGGCGCAGGGCCACCAGCCGCCGCTTCTCCTCGGGCGCGGGGGCCGCTTGCGGGGCCGCGGCTGGGGCCGGCGCGGGTGGGGCGGCTTCAGCGGCAGGCAGGAAGGCGCGGCGCGCGCTGATGCACCCGAGGGGAATTACGACCAGGGTCAGCAGGGTGGAGATCACCATGCCGAACATGATGGAGGCAGCCATGCCCTGGAAGATCGGGTCGGTGAGCATCACGCTCGACCCGAGCGCCGTAGTCGCCGCGGTAATGATGATGGGCCGAGTGCGAATCTCGGCGGCCCTGATGACCGCTGTCTCCACGTCCATGCCCTGCTCTTGCACCGCCACCTTGGCGAAATCCACCAACAGTATGGAGTTGCGTACGATGATGCCGGCCAGCGCGATGAAACCGATCATCGAGGTGGCGGTGAACTCGGCCCCGACGAGCCAGTGGCCCGGGATGATGCCGAGCATCGTGAGCGGGATGGGGACCATGATGATGGCGGGCAGCAGGAAGCTGCTGAACTCGCCGACGATGATCATGTAGATGAAGAACAGGGCGACGCAGAAGGCGATCCCCAGCCCGGTAAAGGTCTCCACAGTCACGGTCCACTCCCCGGCCCAACTGAATGCCGACTGCCTGGAAGTCTCGGGGGCGCCGAAGTAGTGGCCGGAAGGCTTGACCCCGTCCGGGGCCACGTAGTCTTTGAGCTTGTCCGCCACACCGAACATGCCGTATATCGGCGCCCCGAGGCGTCCTTGGACGTCGCCCACCACATACTCCACCGGGCGCAGGTCCTTATGGTAGATGATGGGGTCGATGGGCTCGCGCACGAAGCGGCCGAGCTCCGCCAGCGGTACGGTGCGCGACACCATGGCCTGGGAGATGACGGGAGCCTCCGCCACGGTGGGGATCGGCAGGTCCACGAGCCGGCCGATCTGGGAGCGTTCCGCCAGCGGCACCTGAACCACGACGAAGATCGGCTCCAGGGGCTCGCCCTGTTTCACGTCGCCGAGCTTGTAGCCCCCCATTGCCATCTCCACCGCGCGGTTGATGGTATCGGTGGAGATGCCGCGTCGCACCGCCTTCTCCGTGTCGACCTTGAAGTGCAGCACGTCGAAGGTGTCCAGCATGTAATTGTCGGCATCCGCGATGTAAGGCACCTCCCGGAAGAACCCTGTCATGTCGCGGGCGACCTGGCGGCGTACCTCCGCGCTCGGACCGTACACCTCCGCGACGACCGACTGCAGCACGGGCGGCCCGGGGGGCATCTCCACCACGCTGATGTTGCGCACCCCGAGCTGGCGCGCGACCGGCCACAATATCCTCCGGGCGTCCACCGCAATCTTGTGGTTTGACCGCTTGCGCTCGTGCTTGTCCAGGAGCTGCACCTCGATGTTGCCCTCCCATGGCTCCTCCCTCAGGTAATAGTGGCGGACCATACCGTTGAAATCGAAGGGCGAGGCCGTGCCCACGTAGGTCTGCATCGCCGTGATCTCCGGGATCTTGGCGTACAGCGTCTCGGTCAGCACGCGGACTACATTTGCGGTCACCGCCAGCGGCGTCCCGGAGGGCATATCGACCACCACGTTGAACACCGCCTTGTTGTCCAGCGGAAGAATCTTCACCACCACGGCCTGGGTGTAGAACATGGCGACCGCCAGGAACCAGCAGACGATGAGAGTGATGAGGAACGCCCAGCCGAGGGGGCGGCGGTGGATGAGGGGCTGCAGGATGCCGCTGTACAGGCGCTTCATGCGGGCGTGGAACCGCTTCTCCTTCACCTCCATGTCGGCCAGTTTGTGCAGCGGGGGGCTGAAGCGGGCCGCCACCCAGGGTGTGAAAACGAAGGCGGCGATCAGCGAGAAGGTCATAGCGGCGGAGCCCAGGATGGGAATCGGCCGCATGTAGGGGCCCATCATCCCGGGGACGAACGCCATGGGGATGAGGGCCGCTACGATGGTGAAGGTGGCCACGATGGTGGGGTTGCCGACTTCGCGCACCGCGTCCACCGCGGTGGCCGTGTCGGAGGTCCCGCCGGCGAGCCAGCGCCGGTAAGTGTTCTCCACCACGACGGTGGCGTCGTCCACCAGGATGCCGATCGAGAACACCAGCGCGAACAGGCTCACCCGGTTGATGGTGAAGCCGAGGAACATGGCCGAGAAGACGGTGACCAGGATCACCACGGGGATGACGATGCAGACCACCATGGCCGGGCGGAACCCCATGGTCAACAGCATGATGATCGTCACCCCGAAGGTCGCCAGGTAGATGTCGCCGAGCAGCTCGTTGACCTTGTCGTTGGCGGTCTTGCCGTAGTTGCGGGTGACCGTCACCCGCACGTTGTCGGGGATCAACGAGCCCTTCAGCGAGTCCACCATCGCCAGGATGTCCCGGGCGACGGTGACGCCGTTGGTACCCTTCTTCTTGGCGATGGCCAGCGTGACGGCCGAAGCACCGTCCGCGCGCGGGGCATCCTTTCCGGCCGGACCCGTGTAATAGTTGACTAGGCGCGTGGTCTCCTCCGGCCCCTGGTAGACGTGCGCAACATCACCTACATAGACGGGGCGCTCGTTGCGTATGCCCACCACCAGCCGAGCCACCTCGTCGGCGCTGCGCAGGAAGGAGCCGGTGAAGACGATAAAATGGTGGCTACCCAGCTCGATCTTCCCGGCTCGTTTCTCGCTGTTGGCGGTGCGGATGGTGTTGGCGAGCTCGTCCAGACTCATCTGGAAGCCAGCCAGCCGACGCGGCAGCGCCTCCACTCTGATCTGCTCGGACCGCCCACCCACTATGAAGCCCATGCCCGTATTCGGGACCTCCTCGATGCGCTGCACAACATCAAGGGCCAGGGAGCGCAGGGCGGCATCGTCCACGTCCGGCGACCAGAAGGTCAGGGTGACGATCGGCACATCGTCGATGCTCTTCGGCTTCACCATGGGCTCCGACACGCCCGGGGGAATCAGATCCAGGTTGGAGGCGAGCTTGTCGTACAGCTTGAGCAGCGAAGGGATCAGCTCCTCCCCCACCTTGTACTCCACCGTCACCATTCCGCGGTCCCGGTGGGCCGCGGAGTAAATGTGCTTGACGCCGGGTATCTCGCTCATGAGCCGCTCCAGGGGGGCGATGGCGAGGCTCGCCACCTGCCTCGCCGAGGCCCCCGGATAGCTCACGAAGATATCGATCATGGGTACTGAGATGTCCGGGTCTTCCTGGCGTGGGGTGAGGAGCAGGCCGAGGATGCCCATCGCGAGGCAGGCGAGCAGTAACAGCGGTGTGAGTGGGGAATTGATGAAGGCGCGGGCGGTGGGTGGAGCCGGCCACGCCCAGCGAATGGGTGGGTGCTTCCCCGCCCGGTGAGGGTCCCCGCGCAATCGGCTCGGCCGCCGGCTCGCGATCGCCGGGCGCCGGCTCCGGCGATGTGCCGGCGCGGCCTTCGGAAGCCCCCTGTCCAGGTTCCTCCACTGATCCCCCGAAATCCCAACTCTGGTCGGTCGGGTGCGACTGCGGCAGCGCGGCTGCGGTCGCCGAGCACCCTGCCGGGTGTCAGATCACGCGCCGCCGGCGGGTACTCCCTAAATTTAAGTGACGGTGCAAAAACAAGTAAAACATTTTATGAAAATGATCCGCTGGGATCCACGACATAGTTCCACTGTCCGAGAACTTCATCGTGGCGAATAAATTAGTCTTTAATAGCGTGGAATGTATTGGAGCACTTCCGCCCCAGTTCGTAGGTTGTGTCGAGAATACGGGCGGTAACCCGCAAGCCAGTTTTGGTATGGGTACGCTCTACGGTTTCCAGTGCGGTCTGGGGTGAGTCCAGGATGACGCCGCGCCAGGATCGCTCGACGTGGCTGAACAAGCGGTGCTCAATGGGATTCCACTTGGAAGTATAAGGCGGGTAGTGCGCGATACGCAGGCGACGCCTCCGTCCAACGTACCGTCTCGTCGGTCGGACTGCCGGCGCTGTGGGCTTCAAGAACAATAGAGCCTCATGAATTCTTCGTGCGACGCTTCATAACCGGGAAACTCGTTCATGGCGTTACCCACGGACTGGGCTAAGCAGACCTCATGTTTGCATCAATATTGTTCCCGTTCAAGCAACTATCGGCCCAGGTTCAGACTCTACACCACGAAAGCTGGATAACTTGTTAGTGAACCGTTCCTAAGCACAATTGTGCGAATGCACCATAGGCGCGCGCTCCACCGCCCAAACGCGGCGCGGCCAGGACAAACCCAGCGCCCGGTAGTAAGCGTGAGATTGTGATCGGCTACTCGATGCCTCGACCGATCGCAACTCGCTCCCCCATCGCCACGTGGACGCCACGACCAAATCCTCGACCACCGGGCGCCTCGCACGGGCTTTCCGCTGGGCTCTCGGCTCTCGTCGGGGAGAACGGCCACGGTCACCACCCTGACTCGCTCGGACCCCGCTCGGCCTGGGCCATGTCTCCCGCCTCGGCAGCAGGACGTTCACCCTACCTTTCCCGGCTGACCCTCCAGCGCGATGTCCCCCTCGTGCTCCTGCGTGATGTGCCGGGCGATGGCCAGCCCGTACCCGGACCCGCTCGCTCGGGCGGTGTAAAATGCCTCGAAGATCTGCTGACGCTGGTCACGGCTGATGCCACGGGCAGAGCCGAGCCGTATCCTGCATGGGAACCGTTGCCGCCAACCATGACCCGTGCAGGCGCTCGCCGCGCCAGCCGCGTCGAGACCGAACCATGAGATCGAGCGCGAGAGAAAATCGCTCCGGCAGCGGGTCAGTGCACTCCCCGAACGAGTCGGCCCTGCTTGCAGCACTCAGCTCGGTGTTGCCGCCGGACTCCGTGCTGCACTCGGAAGAGGCGCTGCGCCCATACGAATGCGACGGGCTGTCCGCGTACCGAGAGACCCCGATGGTCGCGGTGCTGCCCCGCACCGTCGAGGAGGTGCAGGAGATCGTGCGCCTCTGCCACCAGTACGGAGTTCCGGTCGTGGCACGGGGTGCGGGTACGGGCCTCTCAGGGGGCGCCCTCCCCCTGCGCAGGGGGGTCCTGCTCGGCCTCGCCCGCCTCAAGTCCATTCTCGATATCGATCCCGTCAATCGTACCGCCCGAGTGGAGACCGGTGTGCGCAATCTCGCGATCTCCGAGGCGGTCGCGGCGCATGGCCTGTTCTATCCTCCCGACCCCTCGTCCCAAATCGCGTGCACCATCGGCGGGAACGTGGCGGAGAACTCCGGAGGAGTGCACTGCCTGAAATACGGCCTCACGGTGCACAACGTGCTGAAGCTGCGGGTAGTAACGGCGGACGGTGAACTGGTCACCGTCGGTGCCGAGGCCCTCGATGCGCCCGGCTACGACCTCCTCGCCCTGATGGCGGGGTCCGAAGGGATGCTGGGGATCGTGGTGGAGGTCACGGTGCGCCTTCTTCCGCTGCCCGAGGGCGCGCAGGTGGCGCTCGCCGGCTTCAACACCGTCGAGCAGGCCGCGGCTGCGGTGGCGGAGGTCATCGGCGCCGGCATCATCCCGGCGGGGCTGGAGATGATGGACCGCCTGGCCATCCGGGCCGCCGAAGACTTCGCGCACGCGGGCTACCCTACGGACGCCGAAGCCATCCTGCTTTGCGAAGTGGACGGCTCCAATGCGGAGGTGTCGGAGCAGATCCTTCTCATCGCGGACATCCTCACGCGTAGCGGCGCCACCGAAGTACGCACCGCGCGCGACGGGGCCGAACGGCTCCTGCTGTGGAAGGGCCGCAAGGCGGCCTTCCCGGCAGTCGGGCGGCTGTCTCCGGACTATTACTGCATGGACGGCACCATCCCGCGGAAGTGCCTACCCGAGGTGCTGCGGCGCATCTCGGACCTCTCAGCCGAGTACGGGCTGCCGGTGGCCAATGTGTTTCACGCCGGAGACGGGAACCTCCATCCACTCATCCTGTACGACGCCAATCGGCCAGGGGATCTCGCCCGAACCGAGGAACTGGGAGGGAAGATCCTGCAACTGTGCGTTCAGGTAGGCGGAACCATCACCGGCGAGCACGGCGTCGGCATCGAGAAGCTCGACCAGATGTGCATCCAGTTCGGGGAACCCGAGCTGGCGCAGTTCCACGCCGTCAAGGAGGCATTCGACCCCCTCGGGCTGCTCAATCCCGGCAAGGCGGTTCCGACGCTCCGCCGCTGTGCCGAGCTCGGCCGTATGCACGTGCACGGCGGCAAGCCAGCCTTTTCGGAGCTGGAGCGCTTCTAGCCGTGCGGCCCCAGTCGGAGCCCGCGGCGCGACAGAGTGCTCCGGGCCGCGGCCGAATGCCGTGCGCTCCCGGATCGGGGCACAACGACGGCGGCAGGCCGATGCCCAACTGCTGCTGGTGAGAGAGGTTCTTGTCGGCCGCTCGGATGGTAGATGCCACGGAAAGTTCCACTGTTGAAGGTCAGGCTCCCCGGGCTGAAAGACAGCCGCGGCTCCTATCAAGGGAAAAAGCCCATGAGCGCGCGGCGCTTCCGTCGACCCGCATACCGGGAACGGCTGGTACCGCAACTGAACTGTTGCCACTCCAACCTTTTGCAGGCCATCTCATCGTGGAAAGGGCATATCCATCTTGTTGGTGTTCTGCAACGCCGCAATGAGCCACCCGTCCGGTCCTCGCATTAACACCATGCTCATGATGCCTTTCCGCGGTGGAATCGAGCTTCCATCCGGACTTCTCTGGCCGGTCATGTCCCACTCACAATGAGTGAGCGCAACGTCCGAATTCAACAGCTTGGCTCCGCTCAGGTTGAGATGCAGAACGCTGTCCCTGAACATCGTCGCGTGGGCGCGGACGTGACCTGCCTCGATCTCACTTCGGTCATGCCACCACATCCCAACGACGTTCACGAACTGGGCATCCGGGAGAAAACAAGCGGAGAACGCCTTCATGTCGTGCTCGTTCCAGGCGCCTTCAAGCCGCCCCACGATTTGACGAATTTCATCGGTGAATTCGGTCATGTCGCTACCTCCTTTTTGGTCCCTCACGACCGCTCCAACGCCGCGCTCACCGGGAGAGCGAAGCGAGGGTACCGACCCGCGCAGCGGCTCGCTGGCCTGCGTGGAGCCATAGTTCGCTGCTTACTCATTGCTTATCGTACCCGCGGACGCACCAGCTCCGAACAATTCTTACTATGCAGGCCTGGCCACGTCGGATACAAACTCGGCACCCGTAGTCGTGGACAAGACAGAGAGAGTGCCGAAGGATGGAACCGGAGCCCGCCGTTGACCACAGATTACCGCATCAAGGGTTCAGGCACGTACGGTTGCGGCCTGCCACCGGGTGTGGTAACGGCCTAGTGGCCCCACGACGGGTAGCGCAATACGGGCGCGACCACGGCATGCGGCCGTGACGTGGCCCGGTAGCGGTCACACCATAGACCCTCGGCGGATGGTATGGGAAACTTCTGTTTCTGTATACCAACCCTGCAGCAGTCACCATCAAGCATAGGTCATGGTACCCTTTGGTTCTGGCTCGGCGGGGTTAGGATGATCGAGCAGCTTCCGGGCAACTGGCTCGCTTTGCTGGGCATCGTGTTCCTGTTGGGGCTGCGCCATGGCTTGGACGCGGACCACCTTGCCACGATCGATTCTTTGACCCGTTTCAACAGCGTGCATCGGCCGCGGCTAGCCCGTTGCTCGGGGTGTCTGTTTTCGCTCGGTCACGGTCTTGTGGTCACGCTGGTGGCTCTGAGCATCGGCCTGTGGGCGAAACGCTGGGCCGTCCCTTCCTGGCTGGATGCGTTTGGGACCTGCGTCTCCGTACTGTTTCTGGCTGCACTCGGGGTGCTCAACCTGCTGGCCGTCCTGCGTGCGCGCCAGGACCAGGTCGTGCGCAGTGTCGGGCTGCGGGGCCGGCTTTTCGCGCGGTTCAGTCACACCGGCCGGCCGGTTGCCATCGTGTTCGTCGGGGCGCTGTTCGCGCTGTCCTTCGATACCATGACTCAGGCATCGCTGTTTTCCCTCGCTGCGTACAGCATCGGGGGCGGCCTGTTCTCCGCAACGCTGGGTGTGACCTTCATGAGCGGCATGATGGTCACCGACGGCGTGAACGGGCTATGGGTCTCGATCCTTCTCAGGCGGGCTGACCGGCGGGCACTGGTCGCTTCGCGGGTCCTCGGTCTCACCATTGCCAATCTGAGCTTGCTGGTGGCCCTCTTCGGCCTGGTCCGCTTTTATTCCGATGGGCTAGGCCGGTGGGAGGACGGCCGCGGACTATTCTTTGGCGTCGGCGTGATGGCAACCCTACTGCTGAGCTACGCGCTTGCGCTCTGGATGACGCGCCCCGCCGCAAGCGACACCCCAGCATCCGGACGTTCCGGAGGTCGCACTGATCTTCCCCTAGTGTAGTGTCTCGCAAATAGCTATGCACAGATCTGCTCCATCCGGTTTCGGGCCGCGACGATCTTGCGCAGGATGTCCTCGCCCTTGGCGTTCCAAACATAGCGCTTGGGGTGGGCGTTACGCTCAGCGAGAAAGGCGATGATAGCCTCGGGGAGCGCCTTGACGGAGCCAAAGCTGCCTTCGGCGAGAAAATCGCCCAGATCGCGGAAGAACCGCTCGACCAGATTCATCCAGGACGAAGAGGTGGGGGTGAAGTGCAGGTGCATGCGCGGGTGCTTCGCGAGCCACGCCTTGACCGCCTGATGCTTGTGGATGGCGTAATTGGGCTCTTTCGGTAATTGTGTGGATCGTGGTGGTCGAGTAGCATCCGTTCTGAGCAATCGTCTATCACAACATCTTGTGGTTGGGCCTGTGGGGTTGTGGGCGAGAGGCCCGCGAGTGTGGGCAACCGGGAGGTTGTCCACACGGTCCTTGGGACGCGGGCCGCTCCGCAGGACTCGTCCACAAATCCACAGGCCATCAAGGGGGGAGCGCCATGGAGCCAACGCATCTATTCACGACGGCACTGGGTCTCACGGCGCCTTGGGAAGTCACCGGCGTACGCTTTGACCCCGAGGCTGGGCGCATCGACCTCGAGGTGGCCTTTGCCAAGGGGAGCCGCTTCGCCTGCCCGGCGTGCGGAGCGCCAGGCCAGCCGGTGCATGATACCCGCAAGCGCAGCTGGCAGCACCTGAGCTTCTTTAAGTCACGGGCAGACCTGCACGCGCATCTGCCGCGAGTGCGCTGTGAGAGCTGCGGCAAGACGACTCAGGTCGAGCCGCCGTGGGCGCGCGCACAGAGTGGCTTCACGGCGCTGATGGAGGCACTGGTGGTGACGCTGTGCCAGGCGATGCCGGTGGCGACCGTCGCCCGGCACCTGGGCGTGGGCGATGAGCGCCTGTGGGGGGTGCTCGAGCACTACGTGGAGGCGGCCCGCGCCCAGGAGGACCACTCCCCGGTGCGCGCCGTGGGCCTGGACGAGACCGCCGCCCGGCGTGGGCAGCACTACATCAGCCTGTTCCATGACCTCACGGGCAAACGCCTGCTGTTCGCCTGCGAGGGCCGCGACCGGAGCACCGTGGCGGCCTTTGCCGCCGACCTCCAGGCGCACGGGGGCGACCCGCAGGCCATCGAGCAGGTGTGCATCGACCTGTCCGCCGCTTATCTCGCCGGGGTGACCAAGCATCTGCCTAAAGCCACGGTGAGCTTCGATGCCTTCCATGTCATCCAGCTCGCCAACCAGGCCGTCGATACAGTGCGCCGCGAGGAGGTCAAGACCGAGCCCGCCCTCAGGGGCACCCGCTGGACCTGGCTCAAAGACGCCCACGACTGGACCTGGGAGCAGCTCACCGACTTTCACTGGCTCTCCCGCGCCCGGCTCAAGACCGCCCGCGCCTGGCGCCTCAAGGAGGCGCTGCGCGATATCTACGCCACGGCCAGCACCCTCGAGCAGGCCGAGACCGCGCTCACGCGCTGGTATAGCTGGGCACGGCGTAGCCGCCTGCAACCCATGAAGCACCTCGCTGCCACTCTGAAAGACCACTGGGACGGTGTGCTCGCCGCGTTCGACTCCGGCCTCACCAACGGCCGCGCCGAGGGCATCAACTCCCTCATCCAGGCCGCCAAGGCCCGCGCCCGGGGCTACCGCACCACGCACTCGCTCATCACCATCGCCTACCTCATCGCGGGCAACCTGGCCCACTTGCCGGCCTCGCCGTTCAACACACGATCTTGTGTCAGACCTCAGGCAGAGGCTGCCGCAGCGTAAGCATATCTACCCACACGATTCCGGTAAGAACCCGTAATTGTCGAGGATAAGATGGAGGTCGAGGTCCTGGGGGGTTTCCCGGTCGATGCGGCGCAGAAACGCGAGCCACTCCTGATGGCGGTGCTTGCGCGCCAGGGCGGTGGTGAGCTTGCCCTCCAAGTAGTTGAGCGCCGCGAACAGGGTGAGCGTGCCGTGACGGATGTAGTCGTGGGTGCGCGTCCTGGGCAGCCCTGGCTGGGTGCGCTCCAGCGCCTGCATCTGGGTCTTCTCGTCGCAGCAGAGCACGACCGCCTTGTCCGGGGGCGCCAGATACAGCCCGATCACGTCCCAGAATTTCGCCTCAAAGTGCTTGTCCTTGGACAGCTTGAACTGGCGGTTCAGGTGCGGCTTGATGTCATTGGCCGCCCACAGCCGCTGCACACTCGCCTTCGAGATGCCCGCGGCGGCAGCCATGGTGCGGCAGCTCCAGCGCCCCAGATGCGCCGGCGGCTTACCGACCGTCTCCAGCACCCGCCCCACCTTCGCCTGCGAGAGCCTGGGCTTGCGCCCTCGTCCGGGCGCATCCGCCAGCCCCGCCAAGCCCCGCTGCCGATAGCGCCGGCACCACTGCCCGACGCTCGCCCGCGTGGTGCCCAGCTTCGCGGCGATGGCCTTCTGATCCAGTCCTTCAACAGCCAGCAGAATGATTCTCGCGCGCTGCCGATCCCGAACTGCCACCGTGTGCGAACGCACTCGACGCTGCAGCTCTTGCGCCTCTTCTGGCAATACCTCCAGGGACATCCTCCTCATGGCTCCCGCCTCCCAGTGCCCGTACTTCCAGTATGGCACCAGTCCGGCATAAGTAAAGGCATTTGTGAGACACTGCACTAGTGTAGACTCGGCGAACCGGCACGGTCCCGTCAAAGTCCGTTGGTGGCCGACCAGGAAACCTCGGCACCGAGCGCGACATCTTGGAGCCGCACTGGCGCTGTTCTGCGGCACGGATGCGGGAGCACGAAATCGTGCTGTGCATCCAAGACATCACGGAGGTCGATTTCAACGGGCAGGACATCGCCGGCTTGGGGCCATTGAGTTATGAGGCCCAACGGGGCATGTACCTGCACCCGACGTATGCCGTGACGCTTTCGCGCGAGCCGTTGGGCGTGCTGGATGCGTGGATGTGGGCACGCGAGCCGAGGGATGCCGAAGGCCGTCGGGGAGGTGTTCTGGAAAGTGCCCGCTGGGTGGAAGGCTATAAGCGCGTCGCCGAGCTTGCCGCTGAGCCGCCTCGGACGCGTCTGGTGTAGGTGGCCGACCGGGAGGCCGACATCGTAGCCCTCATGGCCAAAGCGCGCGATCTGGCCCAACCGGCCGACGGGTTGATCCGCTCCCAGCACAACCGCGCGCTTGCCAAGGGCGGCAAGCTGTGGGAGGAGGTGACCCGAGGCGACCCCTCGGGGGATACGCTTCGCGATGGCCTCGCGGCACGGGCAGAAGGCGGGGGAAGTCCACTAACAGGTGTGGGCAACGCGCGTGGCGCTCTCCGACGGCAGGGGGGGTCGAATGCAGGCCACCTGCATCGTGGCCCGGGAAGTGGGCGCGCCAGCGGGTGTGAAGCCCATCGAATGGCGCCTGTCGACCAACCGCGAGGCCGGCAGCTTCGAGGCGGCGGCCAAGTTCATCGACGGGTACCGCGCCCGTTGGGAGATCGAGGTGTTATAGCGCGGGGCGTGGGCCGGGGTCTGGAGGAGGTAACGCTGACCCTGAAGCTGACCACCCAGTTCTTGGAGAGGGTGCGGCGAGCAGAGGTGAGAAGAGCTCGGCAGCCGAGCCGCTCCAGAGCCGGTGGGCAACCGATGGCAAAAAAACGCGCCTTCTCCCCCTCCGGGATGCGCCGATGGGACCGGCGGCCCCGGCGCTTGCTCTACCCCTGCCGAACCGATAGCCCCAGCATGTGGGCCGCATCGCCCTGTGATCCGCCTGCCCGCCACCCGCTGCACCACCTCCAGTCGCTCCAACTCTCGCCGGCTCATCGCGATCACCCCCTCTCTCATACGTCCCCCCTTCGAGTGCCAAAAGGGGACATCTCTCCTTTGTTCAAAGGGGACATTACGACTTTGGCGCTACACTCGCCCCTGTCTTCTGTCGTTGTGCAGTGCACAATTACACGTGGTGGCATGAAGTTCATCGTGTCTCACGCAGAGACGAGGGGGTTACCGACATGAGCACCGAGGCGCTAGAGATGTGGGGACAGTTCGCCCAAGCAGGGAAAACTGCTGTGGAGTCCATGGCGCGCTTGCAGGAGGTCGGGGCACGCAGCATGGAGCGCATGGCGCAACATCAACTGGCTGCGGCGCAGGACATGTTCGAGCTCGGCCTCCGCCACTTGGAGGCCCTCACCGAAGCCAAAGGGCCGGAAGACCTATGGACTGCCCAGACTCGCTTCGCGACGCGGGTCGGCGAGAGGTGGGTGGCAAACGCAAGCAAGTTCGTGGATCTCTATGTGGAGAACCAGAGCGAAGTGGGCAAGCTATTCACCGAGCATCTGAGCAACCTGACCTCAAAGACCACGGCCCAAGCTGCGAACTGAACCCAGCCGCGACCTGAACCTAACCCATCGAGGGGGGTTCTTCCCTGTCTTCCGTCGCTCGTGGGCCTCGGGAATAAAACCTGAGGTCCGCCTTCCTCTGATCGACAAGCCACCGCGCGCCCAGCCCAGGAGCGCCCTGGCGCCTCCCCCCAGAATCTGCTAACCTTCCGGTTCGCAATGGCCCAGGCGGCACCATCGCTGGCCGCCACATCCATCTGGCCAACTGAACTGGAGTGTACCGATGGAAGATGTGGTGATCGTCGCCGCGGCACGCACACCCGTTGGAAAGTTCGGCGGAGCGCTGGCAGGATTTCCGGCAGCCGCGCTGGGAGCGAAGGTGATCGGCGCCCTGCTGGAGCGCAGCGGAATGCAACCATCCCAGGTGGACGAGGTGATCTTGGGGCAGGTGCTGACCGCGGGAGTCGGCCAGAATCCGGCGCGCCAGGCGGCGATCCAGGCCGGAGTGCCGGTGACCGTGCCGGCCATGACCATCAACAAAGTTTGCGGCAGCGGGCTAAAAGCGGTGCATCTAGCGACCCAGGCGATCCGCTGCGCAGACGCCGAGGTTATCATCGCGGGCGGCCAGGAGTGTATGAGCATTGCCCCCCACGTGTTGCCGAAGTCCCGTGAAGGCATGCGCATGGGCGAATGGCCTCTGGTGGATAGCATGATTACGGATGGGCTATGGGATGTCTTCAACGACTACCACATGGGATGCACCGCTGAGAACGTGGTCGACCAGTATGGCCTCACGCGAGCCGAGCAGGACGCGTTCGCAGCGGCCTCCCAGCACAAGACGGAAGAAGCTCAGAAGGCCGGGTATTTTCGGCGGGAGATCGTTCCGGTGCAGGTCCCACAGCGCAAAGGCGAGCCCATCGTGTTCGATACGGACGAATTCCCGCGGCACGGAACCACGGTGGAGGTTCTCGCGACATTGCGTCCCGCCTTCAGGGATGACGGCACCGTCACCGCAGGCAACGCCTCCGGCATCAACGATGGAGCCGCCGCTGTGATCGTCACTTCTGCCGCCCGGGCAAAGACGTTAGGACTCCGGCCCATGGCTCGCATCGTGGCCTACGCCAACGCAGGGGTGGATCCCGCCATCATGGGGACGGGCCCCATCCCTGCCACGCGCCGCTGTTTGGAGAAGGCTGGCTGGACAGTAGGCGATTTGGACTTGATCGAAGCCAACGAGGCATTCGCCGCACAGGCCATCACAGTGAACCGGGAACTCGGCCTGGACCCGGCAATTGTCAACGTGAGCGGGGGCGCCATCGCATTGGGGCATCCCATCGGAGCCTCGGGAGCCAGAATCCTGGTCACCCTGCTCCATGGCATGGAACGTCTGGACGCCCATCGCGGGCTGGCCACCCTATGTATCGGCGGAGGCCAGGGGGTGGCGCTCGCGGTCGAGCGCTGAGTCGCGTCGAGTCGGTATAAATAAACGAACCGATGTTGACGGGCTGCGGCACCGATCCGGGCGCGTCTCGACACCGAAGCCTCCAAAACAGAACACCGCAAAAGCTGAAACCCGAGGTAATTCGAACATGCCACACAAAACTGCGCTCGTCACCGGGGGCATCGGAGGTATCGGCACCGAAATCTGCAGACACCTGGCGGCGGACGGCTCGAAGGTCGTAGCCACCTATATCGCCGCGGAGACCGATAAGGCGCGACAGTGGCGAGAGGCGCGCAAACAGGAAGGCCACGACATGGCCATCTTCGAAGTGGATGTGGCAGATTTCGACTCCTGCGCTGCCGTGGTCGCCCAGGTCGGCCCGGTGGACATTTTGGTCAACAATGCCGGCATCACGCGGGATGCCACGCTGCGCAAGATGACCCACGAGCAATGGCAGGCGGTCATCCGGACCAATCTCGACAGCGTGTTCAATATGACGAGACAGGTCATCGACGGCATGATGGAGCGAGGGTTCGGGCGCATCGTAAACATCTCTTCCATCAACGGCCAAAGAGGCCAGTTTGGGCAAACCAACTATTCCGCTTCGAAGGCGGGAATTCACGGTTTCACCATGGCGCTGGCGCGCGAGGTCGCGCGCAAAGGCGTTACGGTCAACACGGTGTCGCCGGGCTACATCGGGACCGAGATGGTCATGGCCATCGCCGAAGACGTCCGCAACCGGATCATTGCCGAGGTCCCCGTGGGGCGCCTGGGTCGCCCGGAGGAGATAGCCCGCGTCGTCGCGTTCCTCGCCGCCGACGAATCGGGCTTCATTACCGGTGCTGACTTCTCGGTCAACGGCGGGCACCACATGTACTGACACGTGCAGCAACCGACACAACATCGGCAGGCGGATCTGGGGGCGAAGGGGCAGTCCCGGATCATCAAGAAGTACCCGAACCGCCGCCTCTACGACACCGCGATCAGCAGCTACATCACGCTGGAGGATGTGAAGAAGCTGGTGCTGTCTGGTGTGGAGTTCCGGGTGATCGACAGCCGAACTGCGGATGACCTGACGCGCGCTATTCTCTTTCAGATCATTGCCGAGCAGGAACAGGGGGGCACCCCGCTATTCAGCACGGCGTTCCTCGTGCAGCTCATCCGCCTATACGGGGATACATTGCAGGAGGCCATCCGTAGTTACTTCGAGTTCGTCTCGCAGATGCTGGTGGAACAGCACAACGTCGTCACGAACCAGGTGAGCGCACTGCTGGAGACGAACCCGATGTCGCTCATGGTCGAGATCGCCCAACGCAATCTCGCCCTCTGGACCAGTATGCAGGAGGCAACGTCGGCCGGTCGCGGCGAAACCGACAGTTCCACTCCTCACACCGGGTGATCGCGCAACCGGCGTCGACGGCTAGGCCGTTCGGTGGAGACGCGGCACGGACACCAGCCCTGCCGTGCTCCCCCGCGGCAAGCGACAGGCACGCAGTTGCGAAGGCGGAGTCGGCCCACTCTCCTACGGGGCTGAAGCGGCGGCTTCGCGGCTCGTTCGCGTCGCCGGACCGACGCCCCGGGGTTTCGTGTTCTCACCTCAGCGCTAACCCCTGTTACCCATACCCCCGGCCCTCGCCAGCGCTGCAGTCCAGCGCGCGGCAGGCAGCATTGCCGTGTCGATGCGGAAAAGGCGGGCGGGCGCTGCCCCTGATGCCATGGGCGCAGCGAGCAGGCCCGACGGCTGTCCATCGACTCCGCGCTGGCGTCCGGGGAATGCCTGAGTCACTTCTCGAAGACCTGGGCAAGGTCAGCAAATGCCTTGAACTCCAGTACGTTGCCGCTCGGGTCCTGGACGAACATGGTGGCCTGCTCGCCCGGCTGGCCGCTGAAGCGCACCGTCGGCTCCAAGACAAAGTTGGCACCCGCTCGTCGTAGCTTGTCCGCCAGGGCGTGCCACCGCTCCAAAGAGAGAATCACGCCAAAATGCGGAACGGGGATATCGTGGCCGTCGACGCGATTGGTGCATGAGGCACGAAGCGCACCCGGACAAAGATGAGCGACAATCTGATGACCGCACAGGTCGAAATCGACCCATGTGGCCTCGCTCCTGCCTTCGCCACAGTCCAGCACGCCAGCATAGAAGGAACGGGCCGTATCCAGATCATCGACCGGAAACGCCAAGTGAAAAGGTGTCACGGGCTTACCCTCCGCTACCGAGAAGTCCTTCAGTGCCGCAGATCTCAGCGCTCCAGAGTCGCCTGTTCGGGCCGCGCGATGGGGCTGCCACCGCATCGCACCGACCAAGGCATCTCCTCACCCCTCTGTTCATCCTTGACGGATGAGTGAGAGCCATCGGAAGATTTCAACCCCATCTTTCATGACGGTACCGTCCGTGCAAGCTGACTCCGGCGATCCCAAGTCAATGCGCCCTACTCTGCGAGAATTGAAGCCCCATAGCTTCATTTATCAAATCAAAGCCGCCCTACCTGGGGAGATATGCCGGGATATGATTCGGCGTTTCGAAGCGAAGCGTGACCAGCAGTATCCGGGCAGACTCGGGCAGCAAGCAAGGGAGGAAACTAGCATAAAGCGATCCACCGACCTGCGGATCAGCGGCCGATCAGATTGGAAGGATGTCGACCAAGCGCTTTTCCGCTCTCTGAGTCAAGGGCTGAGCGAGATCGCAGCCATGCATCCCTTTTTCGCCACAAACGCGTTCAGGGATACGGGATACAATATGCAGCGCACGGAGGCCGGCGAGTTTTATCACTGGCACGTCGATGGCGGGCCCGGCGAGTTCAGTCAACGACAGATGGTGGCGCTATGGTATCTGAACCACGTGAAGGGCCCCGGTGGTGAAACCGAGTTCTTCTTTCAGAAGGTGAAGGTGAAGCCGGAGGAAGGGAAACTGATCCTGTTTCCCCCATTCTGGACTCACGTGCACCGCGGAGTAACCTTGGAAAATGGCGTTAAATACATCGCTACCACCTGGGTGTCATTCGCCTGCGGCGGTGACGTGACGCCGTGAGAACAGGCGCACACGGCGAGGATCTGACGCCGCAACGGTGGGTCCCTATCGTAATCAGGCACCCGCACGCGGAGAGCCCCTACGCACTGCATGGCAGGCGATTCGCCGGACGATCGTGGGGAGCGGCAGGTCGGGGGGATTCCCGAAGGAGCGATACACCGCCTTTATGATCTCGTACACGTTGGTCACTGCCGTTGCACCGCCCGACTCGGGGACAACGGCGTGCTGAAGCCCTAACAGTCCCCCGCACTGCAGCTTCATCGCCTTGATATGGGGGAGGTGCTCCTCAGTTCCCGTCAGCTTCAGTGCAAACTTGGCGCCGCGCTGCAAACAAGCGGCAACCTCTAGGCACGCCCGCTGGGCCTCCGCCGAGGCGCATCCCACCACGTCGCGTTCGGCGATGTTGATGCGCGTCGACCGCTCACAGCCGAAATGGCCGGTGAGAATGGCCTTCTCGAAAGGACAGCGCAGGCTACTCAGCGCCTGAGAGATCTCACGATATTCCCGTTCATCCATGGATAGTCAACCCAGGCCTTTGTGCGATCCTGGTTCCATGCTAGTCGTCTTCGGACGGACGCCGCTCGCGTCTTGCCGAAAGCAACCGCTCGGCGTCCTCGGGATTCTTGGCAAAGATAACCTTGATAGCGGTCGCGTCCGCCGGCCCCAATTCCGCCCGTATGGAGCGCGCCTTCTCTCTGGCGTCGCCGTATTTTTCGTAGGAACCGACTGGGGTCAACTCCCGCCTTGAGGATATCCTAAAAATGAAATACGGCATCCCGATTCCTTATTTGTTCTACTGTGCCTCTCTATCGAGCAGAAGTCGCGATCCGGTTCGAGGAGACATTATACGATTATACGACCACTTCCTTAGAAGTGAAAATCCGCACTGTTTCAAAGGCTTCTCTTGAGCGCCGGAGCGGCAGAGGAAGACGGCGACCCTCGCACCGGGTACACACGGCGCTTATAATGGTGACCATGTACACACTTGCGTCCGAGGAATCATGGAAACACGTGCGGGACTGAGCAAGGAAGAACGTGTCCTGCGCATACTGAAGATGGTGTTGACGACCGTCATCAAGGAGACGGCCGTGCCTTCCGGCGCGGTGCATGTGCTCAGCGAGCGCACCATCGAGGACCTTAGACGCTCTTTAGCGCTAATCGCCGACCGGGAAAGGGAGTTGGCCCAGGCAGCCGGGCATGCGATGAATCTTCGCCCGAGATATGCCGACGACCCGAGACCCAGAGCGCCCGTAGTAATTCCCCTGCATCAGACCGGTCTGACGCGCAAGAAGAAACCGAGCGGCCAGCGGTGACTCAGGTCGGGTTCCCAAGAGGCTGCGTGCCGTAACGTGGGAGCGTCCCCGCACTGGCCCTGCAGGCCGATTCAGACGGATGCGGAGGAAGACATGTCCGAAGAGCAGCAAATGAGCTTGGCGAGTGGCATCGCGGCGTTCGAGACGAAACAGTTCACACGCGCGATGCGGCTACTGTCTCCGCTGGCCGAACTGGGAAATCCTGACGCGCAGTACCGGGTAGCGATCATGCGTCAGAATGGCCTGGGAGTCGCGCGCCACGCGGAGCAGGCCCTCAGGTGGATGCGGGCTGCAGCCGACCAAGGGCACGCCCTGGCCCAGCACGGGCTCGGGTTCATGTACCTCGAAGGCGACTGCGTCGAAGCGAACGGGCCCGAGGCTGCGAAGTGGTTCCGCTTGGCTGCAGAGCAAGGCCTTGCCGGGTCGCAGACGACCCTGGCCATGATGTACGAAGAAGGCCGCGGAGTCGGAAAGAACCCCGAAGAAGCTCGGAAGTGGCTGAAGAAAGCGGGGTTCTGAGCAGGCCGAAGCGCGCGTCGGCTGAACACGGCTCAGGACTCCCGATTGGCGTCCGCCGTTCTCCTCCGCCACCGACCGCCTCGCTGTGACATTCAGAGCTTGTGAAGCCATCCTCGCCAGCCGCCCGAGAGCAAGGTGCACAGCTCAGCGACTCAGCATATCAAGCACGTAGACAAGAAGCGAACACGCGCAGCAGATTTGCTCACGCATCTTCGAGCACGTCTCTCACCATGTCCTGCGGTCTGCGGCCGTGCGGATTAATACCGTGAACTCGGGCAGAATAGGTTCCCGGTCGGAGGCGCCCATTCACCACCGTCCATCTCTGCCACCTGCCTGCAACCAGCCGCGTCCACGCGAGGACTACAGGCGCGGTGCACTCCTCTGCCCTGGAGATGACGACTCCGCAAGGGGCGCGCCGTGACCTACCGCGTCCGCGTGTTGCCGAGCGGGCATGAATTCCCCGTGGAGGGAGCAGTCTCTCTCCTGGATGCAGCGCTCAAGGCCGGTCTTGCACCGGACTATGGCTGCAACAACGGTACCTGCGGCCTCTGCAAGGCGAGGGTCGTCTCCGGCGAGGTACGGAACGTGCGTCCCCATGACTATGCCCTCACCGAGACGGAGAAAAGCCTGGGTTACGTGCTGATGTGCTCTAGCAGCGTGTCGACCGACTTGGTGATAGAGGCACCAGAGGCATGGGGTGTGCAAGACATTCCGCTGCAGCAGATCTTGACGCGCGTCAAGAGGACACAGGAGCTGGGGCAGTACGTGCGCGTCCTAGAGCTGCAGACCCCTCGAACCCAAAGACTGCGATTTTTGGCAGGGCAGTACGCGACCCTGACCGCGCCCGGGAGCGTTCGGGCGGACTACTCGATCGCCAGCTGCCCGTGCGACGGACGTAATCTGGAGTTCCACATCCCCAGGCAGCCCGGACACGCGTTCTCTGATTATGTTTTCGGAGCAGCGCGAGCACAGGACGTCGTCTCGATAGAGGGGCCCAAGGGTAGGTTCACCCTGCGGGACGAGGACATCAGACCTGTCATTTTCCTCGCATGTGACACCGGCTTTGCGCCGATCAAGAGCCTCGTAGAACAGGCTATGGCGGTCGAGCTAACGGAGCCCATGCATTTCTACTGGCTCGCCACACCAGACACGGGACATTACATGCACAACTTGTGTCGTTCGTGGCTGGACGCGCTCGACAACTTCCGCTATACGCCGCTCGCACTAGACGCCCCCGGGCACCGTTTTCCCGTGGTGGCTGGCCCCGGCCCCTCCGCGAAGCGCTCGACCCTCCCTCAGATGTTGCGGCGTGTTGCACGCGACCAACCCGAACTACGCGAATACGATGTCTACATCGCCGGATCCGAAAACCTACTAAAGGCCGCGGAGCACTTCTTCACGGATCAGGGGCTTTCGCGCGATCGGCTATGCATGGAGCGAGTCCCTAGACAGTAGGCTATCGAGTGCCCCGCCGGTGCACGGCACATTCCGCTGGCGACAGGAAACGCCGGGGTGCGAATCTCCGGCCGCAAGCTTCGAAGGCTGTCGCTTTGTCCGACCCCGCGGTCCCCAAGGGCTCCTGCGGTTTCAACAGGCGTTCCTGCACGTCCGGTAGCACTCTCTACTAGCACCGGACGAGGCTGCCCCTCACGCTGGCCTCTCGCAGGCACGCGCGGCGACACCGCCCCCGCCCGAAATGGCGGCTCACCCTACTCAGGCCCTTCCCCGAGACCACGGTGCTGCCGGCGTCGCTCGCCCTGACCGGCCGAGGCGCTGCACACCCAGCACGCTCTCGGGTCGAAGACTAGCCGGCCTAGGGCCTCTTCGGCGTTCAACGGCGCCGTGTCCAAGTGAGCCTGCGCCCCTTCGCTGGGGCAGTGCTGCGGCTGCACTCATCAAGGGAGCTGGACGGGACCGTGCCGTGGTCGCTTCAGGCCACGTCTGCGTGCAGACTGTAGTGTATACTCACTTTTTTTGGCAATCTTCAGCATCTGACCAGAATCGAGTCGCGCAGCATGACCCGTGCGGCCTTAGGAATGGAGGTGAAGGATGTCGGATATCAATAAGTTCATCCTCGACCAAGAGGCAGTCGAGACCGATCCGCTAGGCAACCTGATCGATCTGGACGAATGGTCAGAGGGGCTGGCTGAAAAGCTGGCTACCCAGGAGGGGATCCGGATGACCGATGAACACTGGGAAGTGGTTCGTTTTCTGCGTGATAACTACCGCGACCATGGCGAAGCCCGTAGCGCTCGGAAGCTGCTGGACGCCCTGACCGAGAGGTTCGCGGCAAGGGGGGGCAAGAAGGGCCTGTATGTGCTATTTCCGGGGGGTCCCATCAGCCAGGGCTGTAAGATCGCTGGGCTTCCGTTGCCTGAGTACAGTAAGGACCCGTCCTTCGGTACCTCTAGCTGACGGCGTTCCAAACCCACGACAGCAGGTGGCCATTGGGGGCGGGCGTCGCGGCGCGCTGACGCCCAGATGCCCTTCCCCTCGCAATAGAGGTGCCCGGAGATCGGGTAGAAACCCGTTTCGGAGGACGGTTTGGTTCACTGCGCCGAGGTGCGCGCGTAGGCATGTGGATACCAGTGTAGTCGGGCCAGCGAACCCCGCTGAGGCGCTGGATCCACTTGGTCGGCGGCGCGTCCGCGACCGCCTTCCGGACTTTCCCGCGCTCCGGTACGCCATGCGATCCGGGCCCCACGCACAACCCCGCGGCGGTGCAGTAAGGCACGGCATGGACCGCCAGTCCGGCTCACATGCCACCCGTGCTGGCTGGCTATCCGGAAGCCCTACGCCGAAGCCTGTAACTGACCATGTCCTGGACGAAACCCTGACAAAGGATGGCGTCAACCGCCCCGCTCGAACCTGCCGCCTGCTCCACTAGCCCGGCTACATTGGCGACCGCACGCGCTGGGCTTGCTGCGCCCTCGAGCACCCGCTGTAGTCCCAGCAGACCGCCGAACTGGATCTTCACCTGCACGCTGTGAGGCATGGTCAGCGGGTCGTCCTCCACTCCAAACACTGGCAGCGCCACGGCCTTCATCTGCCGGAAAAGGGCCTCGCACCGACGGCGTGCGTCTTCGGAGACACAGGCCACATCGGGCCCGCTGCGGCGCGTCACGGGCGTTGCATACCGGCAGCCGAAGTCGTTGCCGATCAACGTCGCATTGAATGCACAGGTGTATTCCACCATGGCCCGTGTCTAAACGCGGGCACCAGAACCAGTTCCGGATCGGGTCAAGGCGCCAACGGGTCGAAGAGCTTGCCGGCGGCGCCACTGTTCTGGATGAATGTGACACTGGAGGTGATGTGGTGCGGAGTGTAGAGCGTAGTTCTGAGCAGCCATCCCTTACCGGGCGCCAGCGCCTGTTCCGTCATGGTGCGGATGTGGGTGGTGTCGTCGAAAGAATCTTCGACTATGTCGTACTCCAGCTTCATGGCGCAACGTCCTCCTGTATGTGTGTCGGCCCCATTATACACAGGCGCCGGGAGATCGCGCGCCGCCAGCACAGAATGGCGCCCGATCTCCCTGAAAACCCCCGGGGCGCCCTCAGCTCATCAGCGGCACGCGTCGGGGCGCGATGTCCAAGGTCATCGGTCTCGGACGCGTGTGCTCGCGCGGTTTCCGGTGCCCCTGCCACCGACAGAGCGCCAGGGACACCGTCACGCTAACAGTGTCCGGCGCGACTCGTTCCGGCCCGGCGATTAGCAGGAATCGAATTGTATGGTGGTCTACGCCCTCCAGCACCGCCGGATCACAACAAGCGCACGGCCTCTTCAGCCGACAGACCGAGAACTTTGCGCACCGCATCCAATGCCTCTTGGGCGAACACGTCCAGATCTCCCCATCGGGTCGAGGTACCGACCACTTCGCATCCGCCGTGCATGATGAGCCGCATCGTATACCAACCCTCCTCGGAGCGCTGCATGCCGCTCGGCTCCGCCGTCAGGTAGAGGCCCGGCTGCGAATCGCCCTCCCGCACCACGGCCAAGATGTAACGGTAGTCGAGGCCATCACCGCTGTCGATCTCCCCCAGCACGACGATAGAGAAATCACTCAGTTGGTAACGGCGTTGGGGCACAGCCGTCCTGATTACCGGCCGGTTTTCCATCCAATCTCTCCGCAGGACTGCACAGGCGGCATGCGACCGTGTTAAGGTTAAGAATACCAGAGTTAGATTCTCGGAATTAGCCCCGCTGCGCTGCCGCGAGGGAACGGGCACCATGCATGAGTTGCCACAGATGACATCCACCGTCCAGAGGAATTGTCACATCTCTGACGCTAGGTTTGCAGGGGACTATACCCTTTGCATCTACCTACTCAAGATGAGGGAGTACTACCGGTGGGAGAAGAGGTATCCCCTAGGTGCCGCCCTCCCCAAGGAGGGAGTGGGGAGCTGGCTCGCCGAACGGGAGGGGCTCTGGGAGCGCATCCGGGGTGAACCCCTGGAGCGCCTGTCGTGGAACGGCAAACGCCACGATCCCTTCGAAGCGGGGGCCATCAACCGGACACTGGTGCCCCAAGGGCTGGTCTACAGCGCCGGTTATGGCCGGTATGCCAAGCCTCATTTCTTCTTGGGGCGGCTGCAACGCGCCGAGCAGCGCCAGGGCTTCACTATTCTGATTTCCGACGAAGAGTATGCCAGGGATCTCGTTGCGCCACCGGCCATGACCCAAGGCGAGACCATTTTCGTGAGGCGCGACTCGGTGCGCCGCATGCTCTGGGAGAAGATTGAGGAGTGGCGCTGGCAGAAGCAGAACAGGGCCATGGAGAGAGCCATGGCCTATTACCAGCCGACTTCGGGTGACAGGCTAGAGCAGTCCCTGGACCGACTCACGGACAAGGAGCTGGAGCCCGTTATCCTCCATGAGTTGGGAGAGGCCATGCTGGAAGACGTGCTCGGCCGTACCTGGTCCGAGATGCTAGTGACTGTCGCACGCTCCAGAGCAGAGATCCTGGCACGCGCCATCCGCGATCTGCTGGCGGATTGTGTCTCCACCCTGCCGGGGCTGTTGGCGGCCGAACAGCCGGGAGCGATGCACTTCTACTTCGCCAACCTCCGCGGGATGCGCAGACAGCTGTTTCCTGATCTTGTGGCCGCATACGAGGTCTGGGCGGATCGCGCCGACCCGGGCGCCTTGAAGCGTACCGCGGAGGAAGGCAAAGAACGCTGGCTGGAGCAGGCGCGCACGATCCTCGATCTGTACCGCCAGCACGGGCCAGACTGCGCGGGGCCGATAGAGGCTCTGCAGCCGGCCTCCACCTCAGCGCAGTGAGGGCTCCCGCCTTGGACGTTGGCCAAGGCCTGATGCAGATCAACAGCCCCAACATCGCGCGCAGCCTTTCGCTCCGCTAAACCGACGAGGGCGTGAGAGCGCAAGGCGTCTCTGGAGTGCTTACAGGCCGCCACGTCCGCGATGCCAGAATCGCCGCATCCCGACCTACATCCCTCTGCCCGTGGGACGCTTTGCATCGTGGAGCCCCGGGGCGAAGAGGAGTTCTTGGCCTACTATGACCTGCGCTGGCGAATCCTGAGGAAGCCGTGGGGTCAACCGCAGGGAAGTGAGCGTGACGGGCTGGAGGAATACAGCATCCATCTCATGGTATGCACCGAGCATGGACAGCCGCTGGGGGTCGGGCGACTGCACTTCAACACCCCGGCCACAGCGCGGATCCGCTATATGGCCGTCGAAGGAGGTCACCGGGGCCACGGCATCGGCAGCTGGCTACTACGTGAGCTGGAGAACCGCGGGAAAGCGCAGGGTGCCCGGACAGTCGTGCTAGACGCCCGCGAATTCGCTGCCGGGTTCTATCGCAGGCACGGTTATCGGAACGTCGCCCGCGGACCGACGTTGTTCGGTGTCATCCGTCACGTACGCATGGGTAAACACTTGTGAGCGACGCACACTCATCGTCGGTTTGTGGCTCTTGCCGCAGCGGGACCATCAAGGCTCTGCGAGCCCGGAGGGGCCGTCACCCATGATGATCTCGGTGTTGAACATCTCGCCATGGGTGTCGATGTCCACCGCGCGGACCCCAGGCAACCGGCTAAGGATGTATCCAGCCATGAGCGCCGCCATCTTTTGGTCCCCGGTATGCATGGCCGTCAGTATCCTGTCCGCCGCAATCTGACAACGCTGGATCGGGCTCGGATGTTCTACATAGTCTCTACTCATCTGCCAACCTCTGTCCATGTCCCGGTCCATCATGGAGAAGAAATCCTCTGCCTCCTCCAACACCTCCCGTGGGACTTGGATTGGATACGGCTCGCTATCGACGTAGACGTTCAGCATCATGCGCTGCTCCTGGAACAAGGGATCGAGCCGGGTTAGCGGATACACCATCGAATCACGTCGCCGCTGGGACGCCGGCTACCGACTTGTGCTACCGCCCGCCGACTGACGACCCAGCAACCCCAAGCCGCATTGTGCCCCGGAACATCAACCGAGCCGGTAGTGCTTGCGCACGGGGCTGGTAATCTTCCAGGTACAAACCAGCCCGGGCAGGAAGGTTACGAGGTCACCCTGCGCGATACGAACCGCCTTCCCCCCTTCGGGCGTCACAACCGCTTCGCCCTCCAAGAGATAGCACGTCTCTGTCTGCTCGTAGTGCCAGGGAAACTCGGACTGCTCCTTGGCCCATATCGGCCAGCCATCTACCCTGAGCACCTCCAGCTTCATGGGTGAGGGTTCGTGCTCAACCAGTATCCTATCCATAAGCTCACCTCGGTTTAACTCTTAATAGTACTGCGCGTAGGCGGAACGCCGCCGGCCTGGCCCGTTGCCCGCACTCGTTGCCTGAAGCCGCTCCAACAGACCGTTCAGCAAGCTTGCGCGAGATCGCCTGGGTAGCCCTCCTTCCCGTCCATCAAGCTTCATCTCGAGCGCCATCTTGACCGTATCAGCCGTTTAACGCGCCGTCAACGTCTCGACCCCATCGCGACGCTCAGGGCGCACCCCGGCAAACATATGGCCAGATACCGGATAGACAGCAAGGACACACTGGGAAACGCCTTCGCAAGCCGGTAACAGACATGGTGCCTGGCGTGAGTGCGAATGAGCCACGAGACGTCGGGTGGCCGGGTCGTAGTCGAAACTTTCGTCTACGACCCATACGTGGGGACAACGCGGTAGCTCGGAGCGAATCTGGTAGGCGAGGCAGCTAGCCGCTCATCCGGAACCCGATCGCGCGTCCCGACGAGAGGATCACCGTGAGATGGACGGCCCGGCGTTGAGCCAGTTTGGAACTTCTACGCAGCCATACCCCGCAGCACGGCATACTGCTCGAGGAGCGGCGCGGTAACGGGCTCGATTTTCCTGCGCATCAGAGCGCCGACTGCCGTGGTGCGGGCGAAAATCGACCGTACCAGTGGCTCACCCACCTGCGACAGGACTAACATGGCTCGGATCTCCTCACGTAGCTCCGGCACCGCTTCCAGCAAGTCGCGGAGCGCATCGGGGCAGCCGTCCGCCAATCCACTGGAGGACACGCGCTCAGCGAACTGCACGATAGCACCGATATCACTCTCGTCGGCTGCTGGCAGCCGCACTGCCGCCAAGTAGTCCCTAAGGGTCTCCAGGACCGCCACGACGACCTCTTGGTCAACCGGCCTGCGCAGCACAGTCTCGCTGACCGCCAGATAGGTCTGCCCGGGTCCCGAAAGCAGGCGCGATAGCTGAAGGGCGAATGGGTTTGCCGCTGCGATTAGGGGCTCCATCCGTTGGCGTTGGCGCTCCCAGTCCGGCCGCGCGGAATGCCGCTCCGGCAGATTGTCCGGTGACACTTGCAGAAACCCGATGGAGCAAGCGTTGGTTCGGCTGCTCGTGCTCCATATCCGCTGGCGTAGGTCTTCGTTAATCAAACCCTCTTGCAGCACGAGGCGTGTCGTCTCGATGAGCATCCCGGGATCTTCCTCGAAGGGCAGGTACTCCACCAGATACTCGGCCAACACTCTCCCCATTTCCCCCTTCACCACGGCTGCCCGTTGTAGCATGTGTCGGGCGATCTCCGGCGTAGGCATCGCCCACCATGCTCTGCGGGCGAGATCATCTGTCAGTCCCGGAGCGCATGAGACCGCAACCACCGCCTCAGGCTCACCCAACATGAGCAGCTGATCGAGGCGCGTGCTATTCATCTGGCCCATGCGCGTCCAGCGCCGGAGGTACACAGGATATCCTCGGGGCGACCCCAGCACATGGGTCGAGAACATTTCGCGTACCAAGCGTAGGTAGGAATCCGCCCGACATGTCGGATTGAGGGAGACTTTCGCTTCCCCGACTTCGAGCAGACCATGAACGCACAGGGCATGCTCGTCGATGCGGACGGCCTGCGCATTGACCAGCAGGACGTTCAGACGCAGCATATCTTCACTCGACAGGCCCATGTGCTGTAATCCTGAAAATGCGCCGCACGTGCCCCACAGCTCCCCCGCCTCGTTTGTGGGATCGCCAGAGGTAGAGGGAACCGGTCACAGCGCCGCGACCGTTTTCATGTTGCTGGGGTGGGGAATTTCGCCACAACCGTTCAGGCAGCACGGTGTTCGTTGTCCCCCGCACACGAGGACAGCCTCCCCGATGGGCGAAAGCGCATGCCTGCGAGGCAGGACTTCCCGACGCTATTTGGAAGCATGATAGGCTCATTTCGGGCTCTTTCGGTAATTGTGTGGATCGTGGTGGTCGAGTAGCATCCGTTCTGAGCAATCGTCTATCACAACATCTTGTGGTTGGGCCTGTGGGGTTGTGGGCGAGAGGCCCGCGAGTGTGGGCAACCGGGAGGTTGTCCACACGGTCCTTGGGACGCGGGCCGCTCCGCAGGACTCGTCCACAAATCCACAGGCCATCAAGGGGGGAGCGCCATGGAGCCAACGCATCTATTCACGACGGCACTGGGCCTCACGGCGCCTTGGGAAGTCACCGGCGTACGCTTTGACCCCGAGGCTGGGCGCATCGACCTCGAGGTGGCCTTTGCCAAGGGGAGCCGCTTCGCCTGCCCGGCGTGCGGAGTGCCAGGCCAGCCGGTGCATGATACCCGCAAGCGCAGCTGGCAGCACCTGAGCTTCTTTAAGTCACGGGCAGACCTGCACGCGCATCTGCCGCGAGTGCGCTGTGAGAGCTGCGGCAAGACGACTCAGGTCGAGCCGCCGTGGGCGCGCGCACACAGTGGCTTCACCGCGCTGATGGAGGCACTGGTGGTGACGCTGTGCCAGGCGATGCCGGTGGCGACCGTCGCCCGGCACCTGGGCGTGGGCGATGAGCGCCTGTGGGGGGTGCTCGAGCACTACGTGGAGGCGGCCCGCGCCCAGGAGGACCACTCCCCGGTGCGCGCCGTGGGCCTGGACGAGACCGCCGCCCGGCGTGGGCAGCACTACATCAGCCTGTTCCATGACCTCACGGGCAAACGCCTGCTGTTCGCCTGCGAGGGCCGCGACCAGAGCACCGTGGCGGCCTTTGCCGCCGACCTCCAGGCGCACGGGGGCGACCCGCAGGCCATCGAGCAGGTGTGCATCGACCTGTCCGCCGCTTATCTCGCCGGGGTGACCAAGCATCTGCCTAAAGCCACGGTGAGCTTCGATGCCTTCCATGTCATCCAGCTCGCCAACCAGGCCGTCGATACAGTGCGCCGCGAGGAGGTCAAGACCGAGCCCGCCCTCAGGGGCACCCGCTGGACCTGGCTCAAAGACGCCCACGACTGGACCTGGGAGCAGCTCACCGACTTCCACTGGCTCTCTCCCGCGCCCGGCTCAAGACCGCCCGTGCCTGGCGCCTCAAGGAGGCGCTGCGCGATATCTACGCCACGGCCAGCACCCTCGAGCAGGCCGAGAGCGCCCTCGGGCGCTGGTATAGCTGGGCACGGCGTAGCCGCCTGCAGCCCATGAAACGCCTCGCCACTACCCTGAAAGAGCACTGGGACGGCGTGCTCGCCGCATTCCACTCCGGCCTCACCAACGGCCGCGCCGAGGGCATCAACTCCCTCATCCAGGCTGCCAAAGCCCGCGCCCGAGGCTACCGCACCACGCGCTCGCTCATCACCATCGCCTACCTCATCGCGGGCAACCTGGCCCACTTGCCGGCCTTGCCGTTCAACACACGATCTTGTGTCAGACCTCAGGCAGAGGCTGCCGCAGCGTAAGCATATCTACCCACACGATTCCGGTAAGAACCTCATTTCGCCTGTTGACACAACCCGAGTCGCGAACATCTACCGCTGACGAGGTATCCCAGTGGGACATAGACCTCCTCCGGCATGAATTACCCGTATTGTCTTTGTGACAACCACAGCCCCAGACGAGGCGGCTTGTTGGCTTGGCTCAGCTGTAATATCATTAGCAGCCGACGGCTCGATTCCCCGTGTTCTCAGTGAGGAGCTAGGCGTATGAACAAGCATTATTACGAGATTGTCGACCGCTTGGAAAAGATGGGCACCAACCGGGAATATATCGTTGGCTGGATGACTGGCTATCTGGGAAACCCCGCCAGGGAAGAACAACGCACCAACGACGCTTACACTGCAGGTTACGAGGACGGCAAGAACGACACGACCGATCGGGCCGGGGCATGGAAGAAGGCGTAAGCGCTCCCGCTCAGCCTCCGGGGCAACCCATCGAGGTGCGAAAACCAGAGCAGGAGAACCCTTCCTCTTGCTATCGTCTCCCTTCACTCCGAGTCGATTCGATCACAGTATGGGGTTACTGGTCTGGGTCGATGTTCATCGGCACATGACGGGGCGTGGTCCCGTATAGCGCGCCCACGGCCTGCCTGAGATTCTCTATGGCCTCAGGGCCGTCAATCTCGATAACCTGCTCCGCGATCCAACGATTCACCTGCTCCGACCCCATTAGTGCCTGGATCTTCTCCGCCAGATAGCGGAGCGCGCTGTAACTCGCCATCTCGGCATCAAATGGCATCTCGGCATAATCCTGCGAGCGTTCGTTGAGCAAAGCGATAAACGCCGTCCCGTAATTCGCCGGCCCTATCAGGTCGGTCTGGTTATCGTGGAGGTGTCTCGTAACGGCCCGCGCCACGGACGTTACGAAGCGCCCTCGGTCTTCGTCAACCATCTGGGGGGCGGTCAGGCGGTCCGATAGATGGACCAGGAATGCCAGATACTCGCTAACGACCCCAAGGCGCTGTCCGTCGGACTCGTAAACGTAGTCCTGCTCGTGCAAATTCTTCGCGCAGGTGACGGCGATACGCCAGATATTAGACGCCAGCACCACGGCGTTATCGTCCAAAGACCTGGTTCTGTCCTTGTCCCGCCACTTGGTTTTGAGCCGCATCCGCATAGCTGCTGTCTCCATTGAACTCCGACCCGGCTGAGGTCAGCGCCCATGGGCGCCCCGCGTATTGGGACCGGTCCGCCCGAATGCGTTGACCACGCACCTCTTGAATTCGCCACGATACAACTATTAAAAGGATCCGTCTGTGTCCCGTGCAACGTCTGCCCTTCGCTGTATACCGCAAGCGCACTTTCGCCCATAATGTCCGTCGGGTCCCCGCGCACGACACCACCCGCGTCCCGAATTAGGGTGATCCAACCTGGTCATGTTGCTACGCATCCCTTCCGTCCTCTCTGCGCGCCAGATCGAGGCTGTTCGCAGCTTGCTGCACCGGGCCCATTTCGTGGACGGCAGACTGTCGGCGGGATCCGCCGCTGGCCGGGTCAAGCAGAACCAGGAACTGGACCAGAGCGCCCCCGAGCTGGACACCCTGAACAGCGTCGTCATGGGCAGCCTGGTGCGCCATTCGATCTATCTCAGCGGAGCGCTACCGCAGCGTGTCGCCGTGCCCTATTACGCGCGTTATACGGCCGGCATGGCCTATGGGGACCATGTCGACGACCCGGTCATGGGCCCCGGGCCGCGCTACCGTTCGGATATCGCCATCACGGTGTTTCTGAGCGACCGGGAGGATTACGACGGCGGAGAACTCGTCGTCCGCACGCCCTTCGGGGAGCAAGAGATCAAGCTCCCCGCCGGCGACGCAGTGATGTACCCGGCATCTAGCCGGCATCGCGTCGCCGAGGTGACGCGCGGGGAGCGTTTGGTCGCACTGACCTGGGTGCAAAGCCTGGTTCGGGATCCGGTAAGGCGGGAGCTCCTGTACGAGTTGGGACTGGCCAGAGACCGCCTCATGGAGGTATCGCCGGACGCCGAGGAGACGGCCCGAGTAAGCCACGCATACGCCAACCTCATCCGCATGTGGGCAGAGGTGTAAAGGCTGCAGGCGCGGCTGGCGTCCGCGATGAGCCGACACGTCAGCTAAGGGGCGCGTCCGGAAATGACTGTATCAACTGTCCGTTGGCAGGATGGTGTAATTCCACTCCCCGTGAAGGGAGTCCCGCTGGATGTTGAGGTTGGCCATCTCCCCATCCGACCCTAAGAGCTTCCCGGGCCGGCCATGAAAAGTTCAGCGTACGCGAAAGGCGTCAGCGTTTCGAACCGACCTGCTGGTGGGCAAGATCGACCACTCTCATGGCAAGATCCTGGTATTCCTTGCGGAAGTTCTCCAGCGGGTGTCCGGAATCCGGGGTGTAGTAATCCTTCGGATCCACCCCGTGGGCATGCTCGTATGCCATGAACTGCTTTTGCAGCTCCAGCATTCGACGAATCAGCTCCTGCTTCTCACTCATTGCACTGGCCTCCAAGACTGCCATTATTTAAACAGTCTAACATACGGCGCTTGACTGTCTGCGCTTACTGCGCTTCGCCATCAGTAACCGCCTTTGCGTCGGCTCTCCGGCAGACCGGCGATGCGCCCGGCCTGTTTGCTGGGGTCCAAGGGGAAAAGCTGGTAGAGCGAATTCGCGCTGACCTTCTGGTCACCCCATCTTTCCTGCATGCCCTTCACCATGCTTCGGGTGTTCGGCTGGCTCCCGGCATTGTTGAAATACTCGTCCCTCAAGTAATTGAGGACATCCCAATGGCGTTGGGTCAGCTCAATGCCCTCGCTGGCAGCGATCGCCTCAGCGACCCGCTCGTTCCAATCCTCTTGGTTGACCAAGAAACCGGGCGCAGTCATTTCAATGGTTCGCCCGTCGACTTCTAGTGCCATATATGTCGCTCCTTTAGCTCCTCTTCGAGGTCCACACATGCACCGACTCTTTGACCAGAGCCCACAACGTGACCAAAAACGTCCACTTCAGTCTCCGCTGACCTGCTGGGCTGGTCCGACACCCTTGTGGGGAAGAAACAGGCCGCACCCAAGTTTGACGTCCAGGACCGAGGCCTCGCTGCTGCAGCCTGACGGATGCGTGGACTTCCAAATCGGCGACCATCAGACTACGGGTCAGGATGTCACTCCCGGGCGTCCTAATGACATGCGCTCGTCCACACACCAGCTTTCGAACGGGGAAGCCCTCCCCCTCTAGGAGGCCAGCCGCATGGGCGAGGAACTGCTGTTCGTCGGACTCCGGCGGCGCCGCCACATACCGTGCGAATAAGGTGGGTAGCGTGCTCAGGGGCCGCACCGAGGATTTCCCCACCTCCAGGGGGCAATCACCGACATCGAGCGTTGCGCCCACGAGCCTACGCGCCTGGCCCAGCCGTTCCTTGGGTAGGCGCAGTACCATCTTGGTGCGGCGAGAAAGGTGGAGCCGCTGGCCCGACGATTCGTCCGGCCGGTACCAGCCGTTACCAGATTCGGCCACATGGATCTGGTGGATTCCCGCGTTGGGCTCGGTCCGCAACCAGGGGAGCACCGCCCATACCGCCTCGGCGAGCGCGTACGCGTGGTCCACCGGAAGAAGCCGGCCCGTGATCGCAAACGATAGGTCGACCACGTCGACTGGGACGACGTAGGGTTCCTGCGCCTCGTCTTGTTCCCAATAAATGTCAGTTCACCGGAAGCTTGACCCGGAGGGATTCCCGGTCGAACCACCATTCGTCCTGCACCAGCACGTCGACGACGTTGCGCAGTCGCGGCAGAAAGCGCTCGGGATCGTCCAACTGGAGTCGCTTGACCCACGCGTCGAACCCTTCCTGGGACAGGACTCGACTATGACGCTGGGCGACTCCCCCCAGCAGTTGATTGGCGAAGAAACGTAGGGTCGGTGCCTGCTCATCCGACGCGCGCAGATCCACCACATAAACGGCAGCAGCTGCGGCCACTGCAGCACCGTCAGAGTCGTCGGGCGTCTCGTCGACCACGTGCTCCAGCATGGCGAGGGTCAGCCCAGGATCCACAGGGTAGGTGACCGCCAACCAGATACCCTGACCAAGCGCACTCAGCGAGCCCGGTTGCTCGGCTCGAAACAGGATGTCGCAGGCCTCGACCGCTTGGTTCCACGCCTCGGCGGCGTGGCATGTCTCGAAAGCCTGACGAGCTACCTGCCAGGCATCTTCGCTCCGCTGCAAGGCCAGCAGGGTGCGCGCCATCTCGAGTCTCACGGCGACACCCTCCAACGGATGAGCGTCGGACAGCTCGCGCAGCCTCTCCCGTTGAGCGTCGAGGTGTGATTGCAGCGCATCCGCCGATGCGCTTTCCCCTAGCGCATGCGGCGGCGCGGCCTCGCCCAGTCCAAGATAGTTCATCGATCGCTCCGGAGTCCAGAGCCATGCCGGCCCCTTACTTGATAGCCGCGCTGAACGCTGCCTCCAACCGGTCTTCCCAATCCTCCGGGGTGTCGGGGAATGGGGGCTTGACATCCATGCGGAAGAATACCTCGCCGCCTCGGGCGGCCTCCTGGACTACTTTCACCAAGTCATCGAACGACTGCAGCGTATGCTGGGAGATCAGTATCTCGCTTAGCCAGAGCATCACGCTCCCCGGGGACTAAGCAGCGACCGCGCAGCCAGTTGCATCGATGCGGTCGTAGTATCTGGCCCGGTAGACTAGGCGCTGTCGGCCGATTCCGGCGTCGTCAACGAACGCAGTCCGGCTATGCAGCACGTTGTTGCAGACGATACCCTGCCCCGGCTCAAGGCGATGCCGCAACAAGTACGGGGACTCCGCCAAGAGGCACTGGAGGAACTCCACCGCCGCTCCAGTAGTCCGGTCGGGCTTCCAGTGGATGTTACGCTTGCGGGCCGTGTAACGCATATGGAGGCTGCCCGTGCCCGCATCCACCGAGAACACCGGACCGGACTGGGCAGCGCGGATCTCGCAACCGTCCTCCATGTTCGGCGGGATGGTCATGGCGTCTGTCTGCATCAGCGCCGACACAAGACGCGGATCGTGGTCACGCATCAGCAGATAGGCCATCTCGTGGTCGAACAACGCATTCTCGCCGCCACTCGCGGCGTCCTGGGCGCACAGCAGGATAAAGGCACGGATCCGCTGCGGCGGCGGATTATAATAGCCGTCCGTATGCCAGCTAAGCGGACGATTAGTGTAGGGTATATATCCTTGGTGCCTGCCCTCGGACTTCACCTGCACAGAGGTCACGCTATCTTCATCAGCGCACAAATTGAAGTCTAAGCGCCGCAACCCAAGCTGCTCACCGACGCTGCGCACCGCCGACTTGTCCACCGGTTGCGGGCGCCGGCAGGCGAAGATAGCCGTATTTGTTTTGTGACAAGCTCGCAAGATCGCCTCCCGCTCCCCGCGGGTCAGGGAAAACAGATCCCGAACCTCGACTAACAGGTCATCGGCCGAACGCGGGTAGCCCGAAACTTTCCGGTCGCGCCATCTTTCGTATGCCGACTGAGCACTGAGATCGAAAGGCCCAAGCCCATCCCAGCTTAGCCGAGATGCCAGGCCTGCCACCTGCACCTCCACGAGCGCGAAACACGTGCCACAGCATGCACCTCGACTCTACTTCATGCAGCCCGGCAGGCTGCAAAAGCTATCGTCAGCAATCCACCGGACAACGTCATGGTAACCAATAAATCATAATAAAGTTGGGCGCTTATGTAAACCGGGCGGAAACGCCAAAGAACTGGCGCATTTCTGGCACCGCCTGCCTCCGGAAACACGCGCATGCCGGCGGATGGCGCCGGCATCTGCAGCCGCCTGGCCGAGCGCCAAAACGCCGACGCCGGGACGTGGGCAGCACTCCGGGGAAAGTGCGGCAGGGGACCCTGGACAGCGGGGGCATGGCAGACGTGTTGAGCGCGGTCGACAGGCCGGGCGGGTCGTCGTGGAAAGGTCCCAATCACGCTCGGGTCTTCCCGGACCTTCACGCGGTGGATTTGGCCGAGTAACATGATGGGGGGGTCTGCCGACGAGCGGCCCGAGAGGTGGCCCCAGCATCGCCATCGCCTCGCCGAAGGACCTCGATCATCAGCCGCCCCGGAGGACAGGCCGGTGCAACAGCTCATCGATGCCAGCAGAGCCGCACGCCTCGCAGGGGTGCCGCACGAGAGATCCAGCGCCAGATCGTGGCGGGCAGCCTGCCGACCTGCGAAGGGGTCGGCGAACTCAGGCGCCTGGAGTACCCGTACTCAAGTCGCGGCTAACCGCTTTGCCATCCCTTGTCTGTTGTCCCTCACACTGGCGCCCACGGGATCCATTGATGAGGGTAGCGGCACTGACGTTCGACACCATGACCGGTTGCGCTGACAGCGAGCCTTTTGCCCTGCGGGTACTCGGCGACAGCATGGAGCCGGAGTTCGCGGAAGGCACTATCATCATCATCGAGCCCGGCGGCTTGGTCGAGGATGGCTGCTTCGTCGTTGCACAGCACGACGGCGAGTACGTTTTCCGCCAGTTGGTCCGGGACGGCGTGCGGTGGCTGCTCAGGCCCCTCAACGACAGATATCCCGCGGTCGAAATACCGGGCATTCAGTCCATCAAGGGCCGGGTCATCCAAAAAGCCGGCAAGTACCGACGCGACAGGAAGCACTACCTCTGACGGCGGATCGAGCCAGTCCTTCAGGGACCCGCTGGGCGTTGTGTACGCGCGTCGCCCTGCGCCGCGCCTTTGGTCGCCTCACCAGTCCCACGTGGCATAGATGCCGGGACGGAACACCTCCCTGCCGGATTCGGTGAACGCGAAGGTGTACGGATCAATGGCATTGCCCAGATCCTCGCACCAGGAGGGATGACTGTAGTTGATGTCGGTGAAGAACCACAGCCCTCGCACCGATTGGCATGCGGCCGTAATCATCTGGATCTGCTCACCCGCCTCCCTGCCGACGATGCACCCGCCCAGCAGTTGTCCGGTCTCCTCATCGTGCACCACCTCTATGAACCCTTCGTAGTCGTGGCGGGCGCGCGCCTTGGGTGAACCGCTGAGGTTGGTGCGCACCACCGCGGCATCGAAACCTGCTTCCTCTGCCCGTTCCTCGGTGAGCCCCACGGCGGCGATCTCCAGGGCGGAATCGATTACGATGGGCACCCGGTTATAGTTGCTGCGCAACTGGTTGCCTTTGACGGCGTTGACCGCGGCGACCTTGGCGTCGTGGAGCGCGGCGTTGGCAGTCATCGGACCGCGCTTGACATCACCCACGGCGTAGATGCCGGGGACGACTGTCTCGAGGTACTCATTCGTCACGACGAAGCCATCCGCGTCCAGTTGGACGCCGACGTGCTCTAGCCCGAGGCCGCGGCTCGTTGGTGTGCGCCCGATGGCAACCAAGACCCGCTGAAAGGTCCCCTGGCTGCCGTCGGTGAAGGTCACCCGCACCCCTTCGCGCTGGATCTCCCCGCGAGCCACCGACACTCCTTTACATACCTCGATGCCGAGGCGCTGGAACTTTCGCTCCAACATCTGGCTGGCACGCTGCGGGATACTGGTCTTGTTGAGCAGGCGGTCCGCCTGCTCCGCAATGGTGACGTTTGCGCCGAACTGATGCATGAGGTAGCCCAGCTCGGTCCCGATAGCGCCTCCGCCGAGGCAAAGCACGCTCTGCGGCAGCGCATCAAGGTGCAGCATGAAGTCCCGGGAGGTCAGCACCCGGTCGCGGTCGCTCGGACAGAGGGGATGCTCCCGAGGTGAGCTGCCCGTAGCGATGACGACGTGCTGGGCACGCAGGGTCTGGTACACCGCCCCGCCGCCGCCAGTGGGCTCCACTTCCACCAGACGCGCATCCTGGAGCCTTGCATGCCCCCGATACAGGCGAATACCCAGACGTCGGAGCCAGACCGGAAAGTGCTCCCGGATGTCTCGGACCACTTGGTTCTTGTGCTCGACCGCGCCCGCAAAATCGCCGTTGACGCGCCCTGTAAGACCGCGACCTTGCAGGGCGTTGATGTCCTCGATCATGGACGCCAAGTGCAGCAGCGTCTTCTTGGGCACACAGCCCTGGTTCAGACAGGTGCCTCCAGGCAAAGACTTCTCCACCAAGGCGACGCGTGCCCCGAGCTGAGCCGCGGTTACCGCCGCCTTGTAGCCTCCCGGGCCGCTGCCGATAACAACGAGATCAAAATCCTTGGCATCCATGGCTTCCGGCTGCGGCGCCCCACCGTCCGGACCGGCTCCTCAACGCTTCTTCGGTGGCACGTAGTGGGGGTCGTTGGGATTCATGAAGATGAACTGGAAGCTACCCGCCTCCAGCTCCACATAGTCTAGGACGCAGCCATCCAGCAGATCCGTGTATTCCGGGTCCACCACCACGTCCACCTCGTATGCTGGAATGCGGATATCGCTATCGCGGATGTGGTCAAAACCCATCGCATAGTCGATGGAGCCGTCGGGCTTACGGGTCGCCGCGATGCGCAGAGCCATGCCTTCCATGCCTCCACCCTGGGCAGCCACATGAATCTGCTTCCCCGCTCGCTCGGTGACGGTGATCATGGGTCTCCTCCGATTGGCTCCGCGCCAGCCTCAGTGCATGCCGACCGCGTGCCGCCAACTCTCCCGGGCCCTCCGGCAACGACGCACGTAGGCCACGAAACGGCTCACCCAACGGTTGTCCTCTGCGTCGCGCTGGTGCGCATAGCTGGCGAGAACGCGTCTGTACACGATCCCGTCGTGATTCCCATCGATTCCAGCGCCTCTGAGCACCCGATAAGCGAACTCGATGCCCTCGCCAAGGTTCTCCACACTCGAGTGATGGAATTCGTGAGCGGCGAACTCTGCGGGCCTCCCGTCGGAGCTGAGCAGCGGCCAGGGCCCCTTACCGGTCTCCTGCAAGCGCACATAACCGCGCCCCATCGGCCGGTCGTGCATCACCACGTCAGCCGGGATGGCGCCGACCATGGCGCAGCTCTGACCCCGCCAAGTAATGCGCCGTGCTAGATACATGAGACCTCCACACTCGGCGTACACCGGCATATCCGCTTCGATGAACCGACGCACGTCGGCGCGCAGCGCCGCATTCTTCTGCAGGGCGGCCATGTGCGTCTCCGGGAATCCACCCCCGATGAACAGGGCATCCACGTCCGGCAGGAGACCAGCGCTGAGCGTGTCAAAGGGCACGATGTCCGCTCCTGCGGACCGCATGGCCTCCAAATCCCCCGGGTAGTAGAAGCCGAATGCCGCGTCTCGCGCCACGCCGATGCGCACGTCGGGAACTGGGTCGGGACTGCGTGAGGTCCCGAGCACGTTTTCCGAGTCCTGGGCTTGTCCGGCCACCTCGAGCACCGCGCCGAGGTCCACATGCGCCGCGACGAGGCGTGCGATCTGCTCGACGCGCGCATCCGGCTGACCGGCTTCGTTGCTCGGTATCAGACCAATGTGACGCTCGACAATCTCCATATCGGCGTGATTCGGCACCGCGCCGAGGACACGCACATCCGTGTAGTGCTCGATTACGGCGCGAAGCTTGCCCTCGTGCCGGCTTCCTCCAAGACGGTTCAGGATCACCCCGGCGATGTGGATATCCGGCTCGAATGCCTGGTACCCCAGAATAAGCGGCGCGATGCCGCGGGTCATGCCGCGGGCGTCGATGGCCAGAACCACGGGCGAACCCAGTAGGCTCGCCAGGGCAGCATTGCTGTTGCTGCCGTGCAGATCCAGCCCGTCATAGAGCCCCTTGTTACCCTCGATGACGGCGAGATCTGCACCGGCCGCGTAGCGGGCGAACGTCGCCCGAATCTCCGACCTGCCCATGGTGTAGAAGTCCAGGTTGTGGCACGGACGTCCCGCCGCCCGCCCGAGCCACATCGGATCGATGTAGTCCGGCCCTTTCTTGAACGGCTGCACGACGTGGCCACGGGCCGCGAGGGCCGCGCATAGTCCGATGCTGACCGTAGTCTTGCCCGAGGACTTGTGAGCGGCAGAGATTAGCAGATGGGGCATGCCCAAGCGACCTGCGTCAACGTGAGGACGGTCTTCCGCCGTCCAGTGGGGATTGGCGCGGCCCGACAGCAAGATACCGCAACGCCGTGCGCCGAGCCTTAGTCCACGCGGTCCCGCTGCGCCGCACGGGCGCCGCAGAAGCAAACACCTCAGGCTGTTGCCGGCTTCGCGCCCACCTGCGACGGCTCGCCGGCAGCGTGGGGATCCACCTGCTCATCCGCCAGGCTTTTCGGGAGGAAAGGAAGCACCTTAATGGCAACGGCTGCCATGAGCAACGCGATGGCTACGCCACCCACACCCAGCGCCACCTCGGGCACACTCGGGACATAGTGCGCCACCGTTCCGTCGAAGAAGGCGCTGCGCACCTCCATGCCCGGAAACATCAGGAGCGGATAGGCCTGGCCGCCGATGATGGTGACGTACATCTGGCCCAGTCCGCCGACCACCACCAGTGCCGCACCCACCACCGTCCAAAGCCGACTGCCGCTGAACGGCGTCAGGTAGAAGAGCACCAACGGGATGAGCCCCCCAATCCCCACCTGCACAAGCCAGAACACGGCAGTGTAGGAACCCCCGTCCAGCAGGATGAAGCGCTCCACGCCATGGTGGTTCGTCATGTACAGGTTGGTAAGGTGGTAGACCAAGACGAAGTACAGCACGGCAGCGACAAATACGCCGAGCAGATTCTTCAGGCGCCTCACCACGGCATCACCCAAAGGACGCCCGGCGCTCCGGTAGGCGGCCATCATGACCAGCAGGAATATCGCGGTCCCATAGGCAAACGACATGACCACGAACATCGGCGCCATGATGGCCGAATCGTAAGCCTGTCGCGCAACCAGGAAACCGAATATGGACCCGGTGCCGGTGGTCAGGATGAGCCGCCACAGAAACGCGAAGAAACCCACCGGCTTGCTATAGGGGTTCATGCGCCGCTCCATCATCATCCACACGTACACTGCCACCAAGCCGATGAACCCGGTATACAGGAAGATGTTCCAGGCGAAAATGGACTTGAAGTTGTAATAGGTCATGGCCACGATGAGCCTGTCCGGCCGCCCGAGGTCGAGAACGAGCACGCACAGTCCCCCGACGAGGAGCGCGATGGCCAGCAGCCCAGAGAGCCTCGCCAGCGGTTTATAGAGACTCCGGCCGAACACGGAGGCGATGGACGCGACGTTCAGCGCGCCGGAGGCAGCGACGATCAGGAAAACCGCGAACACGTGCGGCGTGCCCCACACGATCTGGTTGCTCATGCCGGTGACTCGGTGACCCTGCGTTTCCATGTAATAGGCCGCCGCCAGCCCGATGGCCACCAGCCCAGCCAGCAGCGCCACAAGGCCCCAATAGCCTGCGCTGCGCCCTGCGAGTTCCTGGTATTCGATGGTTTTCATGTGTCCCTACAAGCAGTCATCCTGAAGTATACGCCGGGTGCTGTAGGTCCCACTCACCCGCTTGCGGGAGGAGCTAGCGGCGACGGAACCCGTCATGGCGCGAGCGTTTTCCTGCGCCCGGACGGCGAAAGCCGCCATGAGCGGTTTGGGTAGCGCGGCCGGGGCCCCTCATACGCCCTGGTAGCGCACGCCGGTATTCAGCTCGAGATCGGCCCGGACCTGTCGGCTCACCACCTGTCGAGCCCGCTTGGAGATGTCGCTGTCGGGATTATTCATATCCCCGAACACCATCGCACCACCAGCCTTCGCGCTACAGGCCTCGACGCAGGCCGGGATACGCCCGGTGTCCACCCGCTGCACGCAGAAGGTACAGCTCTCCACTGTCCCCTTGCCTCGCGGCACCTGGGTGACCTGCTCGTGCAGGGGCTCGTGGACAAAGGAGCGCGCCTTATACGGACAGGCCATCATGCAGTAGCGGCAGCCGATACAGATGTGCTTGTCCACCAGCACGATGCCGTCCGCGCGGCGGAACGACGCGCCGGTCGGACAGACATCCACGCAAGGCGGATGCTCACAGTGCTGGCAGAGCATCGGGAGGGTGATGCCTTCCCCGTAGTCTTGTCCCGCAGATCCACTTTGCGGATCCACTGCGCATCGATCCGGGACGATCGGTGACACTCCAGCCGTTTTCATCACCGCAAGCCTTCACGCACGCATCGCAGCCCTCGGCGCACTTGGTCGCATCGATCAGCATCCCCCAGCGCACCGCAGACGACACAGGCTCATCCGCCGAGCGCGCTCTGACCAAGTCTACCAGCCGAATCCCGGGTGCCAACATGAGCAGGGCTGTTGCCGCCGCAGCCGTCCCCAGGAACTCCCGGCGCCCGCTGTCGGGCTGATCTTCCCTCTTGCTCACCGTGCCACCCCTGCGCCAGAAACGTGACTCGCTGACCTGCCCTTTTCCGCGGGACTCTTGTGCTCCGCCTCCCGCACCTCGAACTCACTTTCCCGTGGCACCGTTGCGTGACACTGGAAGCAGTCGATCTCCACGGCCGCGTACTCGTGGCAACTCTCGCAGAACTGCCCCCGTGCGTTCACCGGCACGGGCTTGCCCGTGTGATCCTTGCTGACATGGCAGGCCACGCACTCCGCGAGACTGTGTCGTGTGGTGCGTATGCCCAGATGCATGGTCTCATCGCGCTGATGCAAGATGAATTCCATATGGTCACGCCGCATCACGTCGATGGGCTCGACGCATTGCTGCGTCGCGCTGAACCTCGCGTTGGCCTCGGGGTGGCTGGGCAAGGGCACCCGGCTATCCCTGGCCGCCACCGGACCCGCGGCAAGCGCCGCCGCGAGCGCCAGCCCGATGATACTCACAGGCTTCAAGCCGCGCATTCCCGACCGACCCTAGTCGCCCATCCCCATATCGATGTAGCCGGTCGGGCACACGTCGGAGCAGATGTGGCACCCGATACAGCGCGTATAGTCGGTGTCCACGTAGCGACCGGTCGTCGCCTCGGTCTTCTTCACTCGGAACACCGCATCCTGAGGGCAGAACACGACGCAGTTGTCGCATTCGAAACACATGCCGCAGCTCATGCAGCGCTTCGCCTCGGCAACCGCCTGCTCGTCGGTGTAACCGAGCATCCGCTCCTCGAAGTGGCCGATCACTTCGTCCCCCACGGGGCCGTGCTCCGCGCGCTTGTTGCGGGGCGTGTACTGGAAGTGGGCCAGGAACAGCTTGTCGGCAGGAATGATTTCGTGCGCCGCGCGGTCCTCGTAGTTGTGAACCGCGAACTTGGCCGACGATGTTCCCCATACGTTCTCGTGACTGTAACCCTCCGGTTCGAGGCCGGCCTCCCGGAGCTTGCTGAGCAGATTGAAATGGTGCACGTCCACCTTGGGGCGCTTGCTGAGTTCCTGATGTTTCATGTAGTACTCGATGCTCTCCACCGCGATGGAGGCTTGCCCGATGGCCGTAGTCAGCAGGTGCGGACGCACGATGTCCCCAGCCACGAAGTGCCCGGGCCGTCCAGGCACCTGGTAGTGCTTGTCCGCATTGATGAAGCCGCGGCCGTTGTCCAGACCTTCCAGCCCCTGACTCATGTCCCCGGACTGTCCGATGGCAGACACGAACAGGTCGGCCTGTAGGACAAACTCCGTGCCCTGCCGCGGCACCGGGCGGTTGCCCTGCATGTCGCACTCGCACAGCCGCATCCCGATAGCCCGGCCGTTCTCGTCCTTGAGAATCTCTAGCGGCATGACACTGCCCCGGATATCCACCCCTTCCTGGATGGCGTCGTGTACCTCGTGCTCGGCAGCGGTCATCTTCTCGATCGGGAACAGGGAGGTGAGGGTTACTTGGGCCCCCTCGCGCACCAGCGTGGCGGACACGTCATGCGCGGTGAATCCCCACACCACGTTCTCGGGGCGGTCCTTGTCACGTACGCTGGTGATATGACCGAGGCGCCGTGCCACTGACGCCACGTCGATGGAGGTATCACCGCCGCCCACCACCACCACGCGACCGGACACGACCTGCAGCCTGCCCTCGTTGAACGCGCTCAGGAAGTCCACGCCGGAAACACAGTTCGGGGCGTCCCAGCCGGCGACCGGCAGACCCTTTCCTTTCTTGGTTCCGATCGCCCAGAGGATGGCGTCGAACTCCTGCTCCAGGGCCTCTACGCTCACGTCCTTGCCCACACGGGTGTTGGCCCGCACCTGCACACCCATGTCGATGATCCGCTGGATCTCGCCATCCAGCACGTCGCGCGGGGTCCGGTAACCCGGAATTCCGTAGCGCATCATGCCGCCCAGTCCGACGTGGTCGTCGAAGATGGTGCAGCCATGACCCTTGCGCCGCAGCTGGTAAGCAGCGGCCAAGCCCGCCGGACCACCGCCGATGATGGCCACCTTCTTGCCGGTCTCCTGAGCAGGCGCGGGAAACTTCAAACCGTTCTTCAGGGCGGTGTCACCGATGAACTGCTCCACCGCGTTGATGCCGACGTGATCCTCGACCTCGTTGCGGTTGCACCCATCCTCGCACGGCGCCGGACATACGCGCCCCATCACCCCCGGAAACGGATTCGCGTCCGTGGAGCGGCGAAACGCATATTCCTGCCAAGTTACATCCTTTGGCGGCTTCTCGATGCCACGCACGATGTCCAGCCAGCCGCGGATGTCTTCGCCGGAGGGACAGCTCCCCTGACAAGGCGGGGTGCGGTGGACATAGGTTGGGCACTTATGGGAGTAATCTCCCACGAAGATCTGCTGCTGGAAAGACTCCCAGGTATGCTGGCCGTCCCGGAACTTGCGGAACGTCAGGTCTTTCCTCACGTCTTCAGTAGAACTTGCCATCGTGCTCTCCTCTGCCGTTTGTCCAGGCGGACCGGACTTCGACGGTCATCCGTCACCCGCGCCCAGGGTCAGTGCGTCGTACCGAATTCCAGCGCGTCCCCCACCAGTTGGTGGACGCTCACGATCATGTCCATGCCGAAGCCATAATACGGCAACACCTTGGCGAACTGGCTCTTGCAGATGGCGCAGATGGCCGCCATGTGCGTCACGCCGTGGTCGTCCACGACGCGCTTGAGAGCCTCCATCCGCGGCAGGGCCCCTTTGACGCGCAGTTCCATCAGGTCGTCCGTGAGCAGCCCGCCGCCGCCGCCGCAGCAGAAGGTCGCCTCGCCGATGGTCTCCGGCGCCATGTCGTAGAAACGCCGACAGGAGGCCTTGATGATCTCCCGGGGGATGGTGAACTGCCCGCCAGGCATGTCACCCATGCGCGACGCGCGCGACACGTTGCACGAGTCGTGAAAAGTCAGCACCCGGTGGTCATTGGCCTCTTTATTCAATCTCAGGGCGCCCCGTTGGATCAGGTCGTAGGTGAGCTCGCAGATGTGCTGCGGGACGGGGTAGCGCTTGTCCAGGAAGTCGAACGGACCGATGAGCGTATTCCAGAAGCTGTACGCCACACGCCAGGCGTGCCCACACTCCCCCACCACGATGCGCTTGACCCCGAGATCCAGGGCCGCGTCGCGGATGCGCTGGGCCACCTTCTGCATGTTCTGATAGCTGCCGATGAAAATCCCGAAGTTTGCCGCCTCCGAGGCGTAGGAACTCAGCGTCCAGCGGATGCCCGCTTGGTGGAACACCTTGCCATAGCCGATCAGCCCATCGACGTGAGGCTCCGCGAAGAAGTCCGCGGAAGGCGTGATGAGAAGGACTTCGGCACCTTTCTCGTCCACCGGATACCGGACGTCCGCCCCGGTACCCGTCTTGACCTCTTCCTCCAAGCCTTCCAGCGTATCCCGCAAGGCTGGCTCCGGCAGACCCAGGTTGTTCCCAATCTTGTGGACCTTGCCGATGATCTCGTTGGAGTACTTTTGTCCGATGCCGACACTGTCCAGAATCTCGCGCCCGGCCATGGTGATTTCGGCCGTGTCGATGCCGAACGGGCAGTACACCGAACAACGCCGACACTCGGAGCACTGGTGGTAGTACTTGTACCAGTCCTCCAGCACCTCCTCGGTCAGGTCCGCAGCGCCGACCAGTTTCGGGAAGTATTTGCCGCCAACGGTGAAGTAGCGCCGATAGACCTTGCGCAGCAGGTCCTGGCGTGCCACCGGCATGTTCTTGGGGTCCGCCGTCCCCAGATAGTAGTGGCACTTATCCGTGCAGGCGCCGCACTTGACACAGGAGTCCAGGAACACCTGCACCGAACGGTACTTGCCGAGGATCTCGCCCATCTTGTCGATGGCAACATCCTTCCAGTTGTCCACCAGCTTGCCTGGGAACCCGAGGGCGTCCTGGTGCTGCGGAGACGCCACAAAAGGCTTGCTGTGAGCCATCGCCCCCTCGCGAATGCGGGGGATGACCGTGACTTCCTTGAGTTCCGGCGTTTGGAACTTGTGCTGACCTGCGTGGGCCACTGGCTTACTCCTCTGTCAGGTCACTGACCACCAGCGCGGAGCTGCTCTGCCCACGCCGCGACGTGCCGCTTCTCTCGCGGATTGTCCACTTGGTTGCGCGTCGGACTAAAGAACAACCCGGGTGCATGGAGCAGCTTGCTGTAAGGGAACACGATCAGGAGTGTGGCGACCAGCGCTAGGTGGATCAGCAGCATGGGATCGGCGGGCAGCCGCTGCCAATCGAAGTACATGAGCCCGAGGACAAACGCCTTCAGGCGCACGACGTCGGTGTGCCAGACGTACCTCATCAACAGCCCGCTCGCCCCGATGCCCACGAGCAGGGCCAGCATCAGGTGGTCAGAGGGTGCGGAGATGTAGCGAACACGATCGACGAGGAACCGGCGCCCCCATAACCCCAGCAGACCGAGGACCATGGCGTACGCCGCGTACTTTCCATACGGCTGCACCAGCTCAACCCAGTCCCACACCGGGTGGGTAAAATACCGCAGGTGGCGCAGCAGAACGAGCAGCAAAGCGAAATGGAAGACCCAGCCGAATAGCCACGTCCACTTGTTGCCCTTGAACAGGCTTTGGAAGAACACCACCTCGCGGAACATCCTAGCCACGACACCGGCCCGGGTGGTAGGCGCCGGGGTCGTCGGAATCTTCAGCGGCGCTGGGATGCGTGCATACCGCTGGACGCGATATGTCAGCCCGCCGACGAGAATTGCGGTCGCCGCGTAAAAGAGCAGTGCATAAACAAACGTCAGAACCCACATGGTCCCGCAGCCTTATCCAGATGGACTGAGAAGGGGCGCGGGGGGCGTATTCGCGCCCCCCGACGAATCCGAATCAGACGCAACCGGTCGGCTTGGGCAGACCGGCGTACTTGCATGCCTGCTTCGCCGGACCGTACGGGAACAGCTCGTAGAGGTACTTGCTGTTGCCCTTGTCCGGCCCCAGCTTCTTGCCGATAGCCTTGGTCAGGACGCGAACAGCGGGTGCGATCTGGTATTCCTGATAGTACTCTCGCAGGAAATTGAGCACTTCCCAATGGCTCTCGCTCAGAGGCAGGCCATCCTCTGTCGCCATCTTGTCGGCCACCTCGGGCTCCCAGTCGCTCAGGTTGGCCAGGTAACCCTCCTCGTCCGTCTCCAGCATCTTCCCGTTGACTTCAATCGCCATGATGCCGTCTCCTCGTCGTCGCTAATAAACAGACTGTGCTACAGTTCACAGCCAGGACTGGACCTTGTCGTGCTCGACCACGAGGTCCACGAACCCGCCATAATCGACGAGATGCACGCCGTCGATCACCTTGGTCTCCTCCATTCCGCGCGCCTTGAGGTCGGGTCCCAGGACATAGACCCGGTGGCGCTCCATCGCCTGCCTTATGTCACCTTCCACGACCGTCCCTTTCATGGCTGCGTACACCCCATCCTCTATGAACAGGATCGCGCTGCCGGGCTTGGCCAGCCGCAAACAGGCATCCAAGCTTCTCTTCTCGAACGGTGACTTATTTACCGTGTGCAACATCCCAGGTCGGGCCTCCCTAGTAGTTCAGGATGACGTCCTGCTGTTCCAGCAAGTCAGCAAGCTGCGCGCGGCCGAGCACCTCCACCGGGACCATCAGATCATCCTCGGTCAGGCCACGCTCCTCCAGCGACTCCTTCTCTACGTAAAGCTTCTCCACGTCATACATCTCCAAGGCTCGGTACGTGGGGGAGAAATTCTTCATGCCGGACTGGGAAGTATCCTGCCCTTTCTTGAGCTGATACACCCCGTCGTCCACGAACGCCACGCTCACGTCCTGCTCGAACGCCGCACCGATCAGCACCACCTCCAGACCCTCGAGCGCGTAGATGGTGCCGTAGGGCGCCCTGCGGTTGACGTACATGAACTTCTTGACTACACCGCCCTGCCGACCGTCGTCTTCCATCATCTCAGCCATCCGCTCGATGCTCCGTCAGTCCCCGAAGGCCACCAGACGATCCGCCTGGACGCCTGCCTCGATAAGCTGACCCAGGCCGGAGATGCGAAAGCCGGGGGCGATGTTGTCGGCATCCTTGCCGTGACGCTTCTTCTCTTCGACATCCACGATGCCACGGCGCTGGGCGGCAGCCACGCAGACCACCAGATCGAGCCCATACTTCTCGGCGAGATCCGTCCAGCGCTTCTGGATGTGCCGGTCGTCCTGGGGCGGCGTGGTGAGACGTGTGCCGTTGTTCACACCGTCGTGGTAGAAGAACACGCGATACACCTGGTGACCCTTCTCCAACGCCGCCTTGGTGAACTGGTACGCGCTGTCGGCGGCCTGATGCGTGTAGGGCCCCTCGTTTACGAGTATGGCGAGCTTCATGGGCGTGCGACTATCGCTCAGAACCGGATATGGGCCGACGCGTTCAGGCTCTTGCGCGCACCGCGCCAGTTGTCCAGATGGAACTTGGTGAACGGCAAGTCGGTAAGCTCGAAGAAGCGCGTCCAACCGATGCGATCGATCCAGTCGTTCATGCGCTCCCAGTCCTTGGCATCCTGCTGATATGCTTTGAGGATGCGCTTGACGATGGCGCTCGCTTCGGGCCAGCGCGGCGGGTTGTTGGGGATGCCGGCCGCAACCAGCTTCTGGAACGTGGGCTTACTGCGCGCGTTCGAGTGGTTGCCCCCCACCCAAATCGCCAGCTTCGAGTGCTCCGGGTCGTTGATCTGCATGGGCGGACAAGGCGGATAGCAGGCACCGCAGCAGATACACTTCTTCTCGTCCACCTCCAGGGAAGGCTTGCCGTTCACCTGGGCCGGCCGAATCGCCGCCACCGGGCAGCGGGCCACCACGGATGGACGCTCGCACACGTTGGCGACGAGGTCGTGGTTGATCTTGGGAGGCTTGGTGTGCTGAATGTTGATGGCGATGTCGCCCTGACCCCCGCAGTTGATCTGGCAGCAGGAGGTGGTGATGTGCACGCGGTTCGGCATTCGGCAGGTCCTAAACTCGTCGATGAGTTCGTCCATCATCGCCTTCACCACCCCGGAGGCATCGGTACCCGGGATGTCGCAGTGCAGCCAGCCCTGGGTATGCGAGATGAAAGCCACCGAATTGGCCGTACCGCCGACGGGAAAGCCTGCCTCCTCCAAGGCGTTGATAAGAGGCTCCACCTTGGAACCGTCGGCCACCATGACCTCCGGTAGGCTGCGGATGGTGAACCGCAGGTGACCCTCACCGTATTTATCCACGATGTCGGTCAACTTGCGCAGCGTGAAAACGTCCAGGATACGCTGCGTGCCGCACTTCACCGTCCAGATCTCGTCCCCGCTGTGGGCCACGTGCCGCAGCACGCCCGGACGGGGATGCTCGTGGTACTTCCACTGACCGTAGTTTTTCTGCATGAGCGGATGCATGTACTGGAAACCATCCGGGCATCCACTCTCGATCGGCGTCCGATGCTGAGCTTGCGCCATTGCTAACCTCCAAACGGGTATTGCGCAGACATTAAGCTGGCGCAGAGGGCGGTAGCATGTCCCGCCCCACGCGCCGCCCTACGATACGGCGTCTCTGCGAAGGGACCAGCTAGCCCGCCGCAGCGTGCTTCTGCTCGGCCCTGCGCTGGAACCACTTCTCAGCCTCCTCGTCCCACGTGTCCAAGCGCACGTAACTGCTCTCGCGGGGATGGTTGATCATGTTCGGGTCGGGCTCGACGCCGATACCCTCGAGGAAGTTCACCAGTCCGATGCGCTCGATCATCTCGCCGCAGCGCTCGTGCTCCAAGCCGTTTTCGGCCCAGAAGTCGATGGTGCGCTCGGCGAGTTCCACCAGCTTCTGGTAATCGTCCTCGCTTTCCAGCTTCGTGAAGGGGACGATGACGGTGCCCATCATGTCGCCGATCTTCAGGGTGCGCTTGCCGCCGATGAGGATGCTTACACCCTTGTCGTCTCCCGGCGAGAGCGCCTTGGTCATGACATTCAGGCAGTGCATGCAGCGCACGCAGTTGCGGTTCTCCACGCTCAGCGTGTCGTCGTCATTCAACGACATGCAGTTCGTTGGACAGCGGGCGATGACGTTGTCGATCACGTACTTGCGGCCCTTCTTTTGGACGAAAGCCCGGACCTCGTCCTGATCCACTTTCATATCATCGCGCCAAGTGCCGATGACGGCGAAGTCCGCGCGCTCGATGGAGTTGGTGCAGTCGTTGGGACAACCGGAGACTTTGAACTTGAACTTATACGGCAGGGCCGGACGGTGTACGTCGTCGGTGAAGTTGTTGACCAGCGTGCGGTGAATCTTCTGCTCGTTGGCGCAGGATTGCTCACAGCGAGCGGACCCCACGCAGGACATCGCGGTGCGCACGCACGGGCCAGCGCCGCCGAGGTCGAAGCCGTAGTCGTTGATCTCGTCGAAGAAGTGCTGGGTGTTCTCGGTGGTCGCGCCGATGAACATGATGTTGCCGGTCTGACCGTGGAAAGTGACCAGCCCGGAGCCCCACTTTTCCCAGCTGTCCGCGAGCTGGCGCAGGATGGCGGTGTTGTAGAAGTTGCCGGCAGGTGGCTGAACGCGCAACGTGTGAAACTCCCTGGACTTCGGGAACTGATTGCCCACCTCCGAGAAGCGCGGAATGATGCCACCCCCATAACCATAGACGCTGACCGTTCCCCCTTTCCAGTAACCCTTGCGAGTCTCGTAAGAGTGCTCCAACTGCCCGAGCAGGTCATTCGCCACGCCGCGAATCCGTCCATCGTCGTGGCCGTCCCGCAGACGCTTGATCCCAGAGATGAAGCTCGGCCAGGGGCCGTGCTCAAGCTCGTCCAGCATCGGGGTTTCATGCTTCTTGGTCTCTTCCGCCATGGCGTTCGCCTCCTGTCAATCCTCGGTTTGCACGTCGATTAATCGAGACAGATTATGTCAAGTCCGCGCGAGAGGAGAAATCTGCGACAGGCCAGACCGGCAACACCCGCCCGCCCACCGGCCGGCACGCACCACCCAGCCTTCGCTCGCGCCCACCGCAACCGCCCAACTACGCCAACTTCGCTCGCCGCGCGAGGATACTCAAGGTCATATATAGTAACGCAGCCTCGGAGCGGCGCATACCCTACCGATGGGATAAGGTATTGCCGACGCCCTACCCCAAAAGAGATAGGTTACTTCAGGGACTGGACAGTGTCATCCGGAACGCGACATGCCGATCCTCGGACTGAACCTCCGGACCCCTATCGAGGTCGTACACGCCACTCTTGCTCGTACCGGGAACGCTGCGGCGGACCTGACCGCGCCTGCGCCGTTCCCGCATAGGATACCCCCACCGGGTGGGTGCCGCTGGGGGCTTGTGAATAGTTCCGCTGCAGGTCTCGATAGCGGCCTTGCGCTCGCTCCGCGCCCATCGACTGGATAGGTGTCGTCGCTGCACTCCGTGCGCCTTGCCGCCGGGCGCTGTCGCGATTTCTTCACAAGCTCTGAGACTCCCGCGGCCCGGCCAAAGCTAGAGACGCTCCTTGAGCCAGGCAGCGATAGCGGACGGAATCTCCTTCTGCGCCCGGCCACTCACGTAGACGCCGATATGCCCCCCCTTGAAGGGCAATGCCGTATAGTCGTCCGTCCCGACGCACGACTGCAGGGCAATGGACGACTCGGGGGGCACCAGATGGTCCTGGGTCGCATAGACGTTGAAGATTGGCATGGTAACCTGCTGCAGATCGACTTGCCGGCCACCGATCGCCAGGTCGCCCTTAATCAACGCGTTGCGCTGGTAAAAGTCCTTAATGAACTGCCTGAACGCCTCACCGGCCTGATCGGGACTGTCGAAGATCCACTTCTCCATGCGCACGAAATTGCGCAACTTCTCGGGGTCGTCGAGCATGTCCACCAGATCGAGGTACTTTTGACCGGTAAGGCGGAATGGCTTCAAGGACAGGAACGTCCAGTTGAGCAGCTCGCCTGGGACGTTGCCTAGCGTATCCACCAGCAGATCGACATCGACGTGCTGCGCCCAGCGCCCCAAGGTGTTGTTGTCGGTGTGGAAATCGACCGGCGTCACCATGGTGATGAGGTTGCGGACCCTCTCCGGATACAACGCGCTGAAACACAGGCTGAAGGTCCCGCCCTGGCAGATGCCTAGCACATTGAGGCGACCCACGCCGTGCTGTTCGCAGATGTGCTCGACGCAGCGCCGAATGTACCCGTTGATATAGTCGTCCAGTCCTAGATAGCGGTCCGCTAGGTCCGGATAACCCCAGTCGATAAGGTAGAGATCCAACCCCTGCTCCAAGAGGCGCCGTACCAGTGAGCGGTCCTCTTGCAGATCAGTCATGTAGGGTCGGTTTACCAAAGCGTAAACGATGAGCACCGGCACGCGGACCGGCTGCTCCACCAGGGGGCGGAAGTGGTACAGGACGAGCTTGTCCTCGGAATACACCGGGTCTTTGGGGGTCACCCCGACGTCGACTTGACCTAAGCCGCTGAGTGTGACTATGCCCTTGCTGAGCTTCTCCGTAAATCCGAGCAACTCCTGGCCGAGCTTGTGCGGCTGTAACGCGAAAGGAAACACGGGCTATCCTCCTCGCTTGGGCTGAGCCCGGGGTTTGCGCGACTTGGCGGCACTTCTGGCACCGGGGGCGCCCTTCGCCGCTGACGGCGCCAGCGATGTGCGGGATGCCCTGAGGGTTGCCAGTTCCTCTCGCAGCTGCGTTACCTGGGCTTTCACATCCGCAACGTCCAGACCTTCCACATCCTCGCGGAGCTTCCCCACCGCCCGCGAAAGATCCTCTGCGTCTGTCTTCTTGGCCTGTGCCTCCAATTCCTTGACCCGCTGGTTGAGGTGGTGAGCACGCTGGTGAGCAGTGTTCAGCTCGTGCCGGCTCGGCATATTCATCGCACTCAGCACCTCGTCCACCATGAGCTGCCCATGCCGCTTCAAGGCCATCGAGGAGTTGACCAGTGCGGCACTAAGCTCACCGTATTCGCCGCTGGACACGACCTCCGCATAGGCGTCCTCCCCACAGTCGACCCACAGGTCATACAGCGCTCTTGCAGTCTCCAACTGCTTGTCGCTCGAGGCCATTTCCAGGACTTTGCGCTGGAAGATCTCGAGGGCGCGCACGCCGACCTTTGCGAATACCGTCGTGTACTTGCGCAGTGCCTCGACGTAGTCCATCCAGTAGCGCATGGCCTCCTGCACCTGCTCCTGCGACTCGCGCGTGTAGCCCAGCGGAGGGATGGACAGGTACTGCTCGAATTTCAGGCGCAAGGCGTCTCCGATGTGGCGTACGTCCTCCTGCTTGAGGACTTGGAGCAAGTCTCCGGGGAATAGCGACAGCGACGAGGCGACCCGCCTCCAAGTGTCCATCGGCAACCCCAAAAGGGCCATGCAGCCCTGTGCAGCGCCACTCGAGTTGGAGCAAGCCTTATTGAAGGCGTCTTTGGCCTGCTCGAGGCTGCGGTTAACGGCAGCCATCCAGTCGGCACCCGCCTTGTGGGCCGCCTCCACGTTGTTGAGCGCGCTAAATAGCTGCTCGCTCAAGCCTAGATAGCTGAACCCCTGATCCAGCAGCCGACCGTACAGCTCCTGGACCGGACCCTCAGTCTGGGACCTCAGCGCCGCCTGCCAGCGCTCTAGTCCTTCTCGCCAAAGCCGCCACGGGTCCGCACTCACGCGCGCGCCGGCGCCGACCGCGGGGATGATCGACTGTCGGCCGAGCGATACCCACGCTTCCCAAGAACGCCGCTGTACGTCGGCCCATGCTTGCATCCACTTGCCCGTCAACTCGGGTTGCTCATCCATGGTTCACCTTCTCGCTCGTCCGGGGCCACCGCCGGTCCGGCCCGGGCAATATTACACCGCCGCGAAGCATCTGGGATCGGGCGAGAAGTCTATCACGCACATAATTACACCGCAACATCAATGGTTTGTTGCGGCGTGGGGATGCGCGCCGGGCCGCGGATGGCGCGCGAAGTTGAACATCCATAGCGGGCCATAGGCCCAACGAACAGCGAGGAAATAGTACTCCCTAAGTACCACATATTCGGACTATAATGGTCCCAGTTTTTCTGAGGAGGCGGCACTTATGGTCCGCATGAGCAAACTCACTGACTACGGCACCGTCGTCATGAGCTACCTCGCCCGTCGGCCAAGCGAGCTTCACTCTGCGGGCGAGATCGCGGCGCACGTACACGTGGCGCTGCCCACCGTCAGCAAGGTGCTGAAGCTCTTGGCCCGCGATGGCCTGCTGGTGTCTTCCCGCGGAGCGCGCGGGGGCTACGGGTTGGCCCGGCCGGCAGAGGCCATCTCGATGGCTCAGATCATTCGCGCCATGGAGGGCCCCATCGCTCTCACGGAGTGCAGCGACGAGGCTGGCAGGTGCGTCCAAGAAGCCCTCTGCTCCATCGGGGGCCACTGGCAACGCATCAACGAGGCCATGCAAGCGACCTTGGATGCCATCAAGTTGGCGGAAATGATCGAGCCGCTGCTGGCCAGGACCTCGGGGGTCCGCGTCGCCCAGCCGCAACGTTCGGCGGAGGATGTCCCATCTCCCCAGCCAAGCGATGTCGAACACTGAGATACGGACCCTGGAGACTCTTATGGCCACATCGACCCAAGACATCAACGCACTTCTGAGCCGCAGGTACAAGCACGGATTCGTGACCGACATTGATGCCGACACCGTGCCCCCCGGACTCAACGAGGAGGTAATCCGGGTCATCTCCGCCAAGAAGAACGAGCCGGAGTTCATGCTGCAATGGCGACTCAAGGCCTACCGCCACTGGCTCACGATGCCGCAGCCGAGATGGGCTCACCTGAAGATCGACCCCATCGACTTTCAGGCGATCAGCTACTACGCCGCTCCGAGGGTCAAGGAGGGGCCGAAGAGCCTGGGCGAGGTCGATCCCGAGTTGCTGCGCACCTACGAGAAGCTCGGCATCCCGCTCAAGGAGCAGGAGATGTTGGCAGGTGTGGCGGTGGACGCGGTGTTCGACAGCGTGTCCGTGGCGACCACCTTCAAGGACAAGCTGGCGAAGATGGGCATCATCTTCGGCTCCTTCTCCGATGCGGTGCGGGAGCATCCCGAGCTGGTGGAGAAGTACCTCGGGTCGGTGGTCCCATACACCGACAACTTCTTCGCCACACTCAACTCGGCGGTATTCAGCGACGGCTCCTTCGCCTACATCCCCAGGGGGGTGCGCTGCCCGATGGAGCTCTCCACCTACTTCCGAATCAACGCCAAGTCCACCGGCCAGTTCGAGCGCACCCTGATCGTCGCCGATGAGGGTAGCTACGTAAGCTATCTGGAGGGCTGCACTGCACCGATGCGCGACGAGAACCAACTGCACGCCGCGGTGGTGGAGCTGGTCGCGCTGGAGGGCGCCCAAATCAAGTATTCCACGGTACAGAACTGGTACCCGGGGGACGAGGAGGGCCGCGGCGGAATCTACAACTTCGTCACCAAGCGGGGCGAGTGCCGAGGCGCTAATTCCAAGGTCTCTTGGACCCAAGTCGAGACCGGCTCCGCCATCACCTGGAAATATCCGAGCTGCGTACTCACTGGAGACAACTCGGTGGGCGAGTTCTACTCGGTGGCACTCACCAACCACCGGCAACAGGCCGACACCGGAACGAAGATGGTGCACATTGGCAAGAACACGCGATCCACCATCCTCTCCAAGGGGATCTCGGCAGGGCGCGGCCAGAACACCTACCGCGGGCTGGTAAAAGTCACCAAGGGGGCCGAGAGCGCCCGCAACTACACCCAGTGCGACTCCATGCTCCTCGGCAGCCGCTGCGGCGCGCACACCTTCCCCTACATCGAGGTGGCCAACCCCACAGCCAAGGTGGAGCACGAGGCATCCACCTCGAAGATCAGCGACGACCAACTGTTCTACTGCATGCAGCGGGGCATCAGCTCCGAGGACGCGGTGTCGATGATCGTCAACGGCTTCTGTAAAGCAGTCTTCAAGGAGCTGCCGATGGAATTCGCAGTCGAGGCCCAGAAGCTTCTCGGGGTGAGCCTGGAAGGGAGCATTGGCTAAGAGATCGGGAAGACGGTTCAACGGATTCATATCATTCGAAAGAGGTCAAAGGCGCATGCTGTCCATCAAGAATCTGCACGCGAGCGTGAACGGTAAGCCCATCCTCAAGGGCATCGACTTGGAGGTCCGCCGGGGCGAGGTGCACGCCATCATGGGCCCCAACGGCTCGGGTAAGAGCACCCTGTCCCACGTCCTAGCCGGGCGCGCGGGCTACGAGGTCACCGACGGCGAGGTGCTGTACGAGGGTCGCGATCTATTGGAGATGGCGCCCGAGCAGCGCGCTCGGGAGGGTATCTTCCTCGCCTTCCAGTACCCGGTGGAAATTCCTGGCGTCAGCAACATCTACCTGCTCAAGGCCGCCGTCAACGCCATCCGCAAGCATCGGGGCGAGGTGGAGCTGGACGCGATGGACTTTCTCACCCTGGTCAAGGAGCGCACCCGGCTGGTAGAGATGGACGAGTCGTTCCTTTACCGGGCGGTTAACGAAGGCTTCTCCGGCGGCGAGAAGAAGCGTAACGAGGTGTTCCAAATGGCGGTGCTGGAGCCCAAGCTCGCGGTCATGGACGAGACCGACTCCGGACTCGACATCGACGCCCTGAAGATCGTGGCCAACGGCGTCAATGCGATGCGCGGCCCGGAGCGCGCATTCGTCCTGGTCACCCATTACCAGCGCCTCCTGGACTACATCGTGCCGGACTTCGTCCACGTCCTGGCCGCAGGCCGCATCATAAAGTCGGGTACCCGGGAGCTGGCCCACGAACTGGAGGCCAAGGGTTACGGGTGGCTCGAGAAGGAGCCGGAGACGGCTGGGGCGGGGGTGATGGGATGAGCGGCCCGGCGTCGAACGGCATCGATCGCTATCTGCGCAGCTATGCGGATCGCCGAGCGACCCTGCCCGGCCGCTCGCTCCCGTGGATACAGGGACTGCGCGAGGAGGCACTGGCAAACTTCCGCGACCGGGGGTTCCCCACAACGCGCGAGGAGGAGTGGAAATATACCCGCGTGGCAGCCATCGAGAACGGGGACTTTGTGCCTGCGCATAACGGCGTGGATCGGATCGATGGGAGCTGGGTCGCCGCGCGGACCCTCGGCGACCCGGGACCTCACCTCATGGTGTTCGTCGACGGCCGTTTCGCGCCGGGATTGTCCCGTCTCAATAGCCTCCCGGGATCCGTGCAGGTGCGGAGCCTGGCCGAGGCACTGGAGAGCGAGCCGGACTTAGTCCAGCCCTACCTGGGCCGGCAAGCGGACAGTAGGCGGCATGGATTCGCAGCGCTGAATACGGCGCTAATGGCGGACGGCGCGTGCGTCATCGTGCCCCACGGGGTGAGCCTCGAGGAGCCCATCCAGATAGTGTTTATCGGCGGCGTCCAAGGGAACACCGGTGCCTACATCCGAAACCTGTACGTGGCCGAGGCAGACGGTCGGGCCACCATCGTCGAGACCTATGTAGGCTTCGACGACACCGCCTACCTCACCAGCGCGGTAACGGAGACGGTCTTGGGGCGGAACGCCGTGCTCCACCATTACAAGCTGCAGCAGGAAAGCATGAAGGCCCACCACATTGCCGCGCTGCACCTCCATCAGGCGCGGGACAGCCAGCTCCAGGCTCACAGCTTCTCATTGGGGGGGCTGCTTGCCCGCCACGAGATCAACGCCGTGCTCGCGGAAGAGGGGGTGCACTGCGCACTGAACGGTCTTTATCTGGCCGACGGCCGCCGACAAGTGGACACCTACCTGTTCGTCGACCACGCCCGGCCGCACGGCACCAGCCGCGAGGAGTTCAAGGGCGTCGTTGGCGGCCGCGCCCGCGCGGTATTCAATGGGAAGGTGCTGGTGCGCCAGGACGCCCAGCAGACGGACGCCCATATGAGCAACAAGAACCTCTTGCTGTCCAAGGACGCGGAGGCCGACACACGACCCCAACTGGAGATCTACGCCGACGACGTGCGCTGCACTCATGGCGCCACGGTGGGACAGCTCGACGAGGACGCGCTCTTCTATCTGCGCTCCCGCGGCATCGCCGAGCAGACCGCCCGGGGTTTCCTCATCTTCGGCTTCGCCCACGACATTATCGACCGTATCCCGGACGCCAAGGTGCGAAGCGGTCTGGCGCGGTTGGTCGTCGGTCATCTACCCAACCACGACCAAATGAAGGACCTTCTATGAGTGCCCAGGTGAAGCGGGTCGAGCCCACCGTGGCCCCATGTCCTGCCTATGACGTGGGGCGGGTGCGGGAGGACTTCCCGGCATTGCACCAGACCGTCCATGGGCGCCCCCTGGTCTACCTGGACAACGGAGCCACGAGCCAGAAGCCCAACGCGGTGATCGAGGCATTGGCGGACTATTACCGCCGCTACAATGCCAATGTCCACCGCGGCGTCCACCAGTTGAGTCAGCTGGCCACCGAAGCGTACGAAGGAGCCCGCACGCGCGTGGCGGCCTTCATCCATGCCCGCAGTGCACGGGAGATGGTCTTCGTGCGCGGAGCGACCGAAGGGATCAATCTGGTAGCCCAGACCTACGGCCGGCAAAACCTGCGGGCCGGCGACGAGATCCTGCTCACCGAGATGGAGCATCACTCCAACATCGTTCCCTGGCAGATGCTATGCGAGCATACCGGAGCGGTCTTGAGGGTGGCCTCCATCAACGACGCCGGCGAGGTGAACCTGGCCCACTTCGAGTCCCTGCTAAGCGACCGCACACGCTTGGTGGCCGTGGGCCACATGTCCAATGCCCTGGGAACTATCAACCCGGTGCGCCGCATGGCGCGCTTGGCCCATGCTGCGGGCGCCAAGGTGCTCGTCGACGGTGCCCAGGCGGTTCCCCACCTGCCGGTGGACGTGCAGGCCCTGGACTGTGACTTCTATGTCCTGTCTGGGCACAAGCTCTACGGACCGACCGGCGTAGGCATCATCTATGGAAAGCTGGAGCTGCTGGAGGCGATGCCGCCTTACCAAGGGGGCGGAGACATGATCCGCATGGTCAGCTTCGACAAGACCGTGTACAACGACGTGCCGTTCAAGTTCGAGGCCGGTACCCCGCACATCGCCGGCGCCATCGGTCTCGCGGCCGCGCTCGACTACTTGAACGGACTGGGATTGGATGCGGTCGCGCGCCATGAGAGCGACCTCTTGGATTACGCCACCGACGCTCTGAGCGCTATCAAGGGCCTGCGCATCATCGGCAACGCTCGCGAAAAGGGAGCAATCCTCTCCTTCGTGCTCAGCCGGGCGCATCCCCACGACATTGGCACTATCATGGACCACGAAGGGGTGGCCATACGGGCTGGGCACCACTGCGCCATGCCGGTGATGCAGCATTTCCGAGTCCCCGCGACAGTCCGCGCCTCGTTCGCCTGTTACAACACCCGTGAAGAGGTGGATCGGCTGGTGCAGGCCATCGATAAAGTTCGAGATCTCTTTCCCTGATGACCGCTGGAGGCGCGTCGCTCGGTCCAGACGGAGATCTATCGCCGCGGTCGCGCCTCTGAGGAGACAGACATGAGCACGGAGCAGTCCGAATCAGCAGCGGGTGGCGAAACCGAGGATCTGAAACCTCGCGTCATCGACGCGCTGCGCACGGTTTACGACCCGGAGATCCCGATCAACATCTACGACCTCGGCCTCATCTACGAGCTTCAGATCGAGTCCGGCGGTCACGTGGCCATCCGCATGACCCTGACGGCCCCAGGCTGTCCCGTGGCGCAGACCTTCCCGGCGACGGTAGAGGGGACGGTGCGGGCCGTTGACGGAGTCGTCGACGCCGAGGTCGAGTTGGTCTGGGACCCCCCCTGGACTATGGAACGCATGTCCGAGGCTGCGCGGCTGCAGCTTGGGATGCTCTAGAATCGGACTCAGGCGCCGCAAGGACTCGGCCCGGCAAGAGCGCTGCGTTGCCGAAGAGGAAGGCGCCCGTGGCGGATTGGGTAGACGTGGCACGTGTGGACGAGTTCCCGCCCGGGACTTGGCGGGTGGTGGAGGTGGAGGGCGCGCTGATAGCAGTATTCAACCTCGAAGGGGCGTACTACGCCATCGAGGACGTTCTGCACCCACGACGGCAGCACGCTGACTGGCGGGGATATCGAAGGAGAGGTGATCGTCTGTCCGCGCCACGGGGCGAAGTTCTCCATCAAGACGGGGGAGGTGCTCGCACCGCCCGCGTACGAGTCTGTCTCCATCTTCCCAGTGCGTACCGAAGGCGGCAAGGTGCAGGTCAAGGACGACCGCTGGGACTGAGAGTTTGTGAACAAAGCTGCTGCGCGTCCCGATGGCGGCGTTGCGCGGTGTTCATGGCATGCTTCCCTGTCCGCCACCCCTTTGGGGCGTCCCGGGGCGCTGGGCACCCCGAGACCGCGAGGGCGGCGGAGGCTGTTCTCCTGGAGGGCGGAAACGCGTTCGACGCATGTCTCGCCGCCCACCTCACCGCTTGCATCGCCGAGCCGTTGCTGACCTCGCTCGGCCGCAGTTCCCTGCTCACTCGCACCGCATCAGGCCGCGACATCCTGTTACGACTTCTTCCCGCAAACGCCGCTGCGCGCAATAGCTACGGCAGAGATCGATTTCTATCCGATCCACGCGAACTTCGGGACCGTGACCCAGGAGTTTCATATCGGCCTGGGCGCGATCGCTACTCCTGGCATCGTCAGGGGCCTGTTTGCCGTACACCGGGACCTCGCTAGCATGCCCATGGCGCGCATCGTCGAGCCTGCCGTGCGGTGCGCCCGCGAAGGCGTGGTAGTCAATGCCCTCCAGGCCTATACGCTGTCGGTGGTCAGTCCCAATCTATCGCTATCGGGCCACGCCGGCCCGCCCGCGCTTTGTGGGGCAGCGCGCTGGACCATGGGCGCTTCCCGGAGACCAAGGAGGTGAAACTCCTGCCGGACTGTATCGCGCCTGAAAAGAGCCTCAGGCACTGCGCTCGCCGGAGAGCTCTTCACGAGTTCGGCCTGGAGGCGACCACCGGTCGATTCGGGGGGCAGGCGTCGTTTGCGATCAAGTCCCGGCCGATGCCGTTAGAAGGGTCCCCGTGAGATGCACGCTGCCCGGCTCCCCGAGTCGTCTCCCGATCTCGATCTGTACCGGCAAGGCTCGCCTGATCACCTCGGCGGCGGTCAGAAGATGCTGCGTTATCTCCGCCGTTCGCAGCAGCGGCGCGCCGGGCACGACCGACGGCGGCAGCAGCAGTTGGTCGGCGAAATAGCGGTCCAGCGCCGCGCCCGTCTCCAGGAATGCAAACACCTCGTCCGCCCCCTCCTCGGCCACACGCTCGGCGGGCTTGCCACGCTCACCCAAGGCAAAGCAGCAGAAGCTGGTGTGAGCAAACTGGGCGGACAGCCAGCAGCATGGTCCTCGGGGAACCTCCAGGCAGGCTGACCAGATTCATCTCCAAGTTCTCGCAGACTCCGCAAAGCCGTTGCAGGGCACGCAAACGCTGTCGGCCGGCAATCTCCGGGTCGAGATTGCAGACCGCCGCCACACCACGGAGGTAACGCGCGGCGGCCACGCTCGGTCAAGTCCAGTCAGCCGGGTCGCCGGACGGATTTCGGCCAGAATGGCCCCGCCGTCGCGCGGATAGAAACCCGCCTGCTCCACCGGTAAGGCTGCCCCGTAACCGATGCACGCGACAGCGGGCAGCCACTGCCTTTCCAGGTAGTGGTAGCAGGGGCTCCGAGGCACGTAGGTGCCGCCCGTGATAGTGGACTTCCGAGCCTACGCTCGCCAAGGCGAGAGGCAAGAAGATGGTCGGGAGTACCATAGAGGTGGCGCCAGCGGTCCCGACGTGGAAGCGGTAATGACCCTGACGCACGGATCCCGGTAAAGAAACTCAGCTCACGCGCGCCCAGCCTCGCCCCCTCGAAACGTCCGTCACAGTTGGCAGCGGCGGCTTCGACGGCCTTGAGGTGCTGCGGCATTAATTAACCTCGGCGTAGCGCGCCGCGCGCGGATGTTGGTGACACGCAGCGGCGTTGACGTCAGCACCGAGAGCGCGAGGGCCGTTCTCAGCACTTGGCCGCCGCCCTCCGCCCGCGAGCCGTCGATGGCGAGCATTGCGGCCATGGTATTCTGAGCGGGTGCCGTGGATTCAGATCAGATTCGAGGTGCCACGGGACGACGCCGAAGGCCTCTCGGAAACCCTCGAGGCGGCGGGCGCGCTCGCGGTTGGGCTGGAGGATGCACGAGACGAGCCACTGTACGAGCCGGCGCCCGGCACTATACCACTACCACTGTGGCCGTTGACCCGTCTGGTTGCCCTTTTCGAGGAGGGGACGGACGTTGCGAAGGTGCTGAAGACACTGAGCATCACCCTTGTAGCGGGGGTGCCGACACCGGTCAGGATCGCGGCGGTGGAGGAACGGGACTGGCAACGGGAATGCCAGGAGAACTTCACACCTCAGCTGTTCGCGGACCGGCTGTGGGTGTGCCGCACTTGGCACCGACCGCCCGACGGCCCAGCGAAACACGTCATTCTGGACCCGGGACTGGCGTTCGGGACGGGAAGCCACGCTACGACGGCTCTGTGCCTGGAATGGCTCGCAGCGCAGTCACTCGAACGGGCCACCGTGGTCGATTACGGGTGTGGCTCCGGCATCCTGGGAATCGGGGCGGCGCGGCTTGGTGCGGATGTCGTGTGGGCGGTGGACATTGATTCCCAGGCGCTCACCGCCACTGCCGAGAACGCTCGCTTGAACGGCGTCGACGGGCAAATGTGCGTGGCGGCCCCGGAAGCGCTGTCGGCAGTAATCGCGGACGTTGTGGTCGCCAACATCCTGGCGTCTCCACTCACCGCCCTGGCCCGCCGCTTCGCGCGGCTGCTGCATACCGGCGGTCGAATCGCCCTGTCGGGCATCCTCGAAGCACAGGCCACGGGGGTCCAGTTGGCCTACGAGCCCTGGTTCTCGTTCGGGGACGCAGCGCAGCGGGAAGGGTGGGTGCGTTTGCAGGGGGTGCGCCGGTAGCTTTTTACAGGTATGATTTTGGCCCCCCGTGACAACGGGATCGGCCCGCGGACGGACGACCCCGGCGGACGACGGCCCGTATCCCACCTCGGGACAGAGGCGCCTCTTGCGCCACGGGCACTGTAGTCCACAAGGGGACGGCGAGGGGTATGTGCGTTGGGGGACAATGCCGCGAGTGCCGGTTGAGCCAGCGAGCCATGACACCCAGCGACCAGCGAATTCGGGCTTGGCCCACACCGGCTGCTGCTTCCCGGTCTGACCGCGTGCGCATCGGGCCGTTCCAGCTCCCCAATCGTCTGGCGCTCGCACCCATGGCCGGCGTTACCGACCGGCCTTTTCGGCAGCTCTGCAAGCAGTGGGGGGCGGGCCTCGCAGTCTCTGAGATGGTGTCCTGCAGCTCGTTGCTGTCGGGCAGTGAGAAGACTCAACGCCGCGCAAACCACGAGGGCGAAGGCGAGCCCAGATCCGTTCAGATCGTCGGGGCGGACCCCCGTATGATGGCCGAAGCTGCCCGCTACAACGCGGACCGTGGGGCACAGATTATCGACATCAATATGGGTTGCCCGGCCAAGAAGGTGTGCAACGTCATGGCTGGCTCCGCCCTCATGCGGGATGAGCAGCTCGTCGCCTCGATATTGCGGGCCGTGGTAGCGGCAGTGAGCGTCCCGGTGACCCTAAAAATCCGCACCGGTTGGGATACGGCCCACCGCAATGGCGTTCGCATCGCTCAGATCGCAGAGGATTGCGGCGTTCAGGCGCTGGCGGTGCACGGCCGCACGCGCGCATGCGGCTTCTCCGGAGAGGCGGAGTACGGCACCATACGAGCGATCAAGCGGGCGGTGAAGCTGCCGGTGATCGCCAACGGCGACATCACGACGCCCGAGAAAGCGCAGCGTGTGCTCGACGACACCGGAGCCGACGCGCTGATGATCGGCCGCGCGGCCCAAGGCCGGCCCTGGATATTCTCGATGATTGACCATTATCTCACTACCGGTGAGGTGCCACCCGAGCCCTCCCCGGCCGAGGTTCGCGACACGATGCTCGCCCACCTGCACAACCTGTACGCGTTCTACGGCGACCGTACGGGTGTCCTCGTCGGGCGCAAGCACCTGTCCTGGTACAGCAAAGGCAGCGTGGGAGGCGCGGCGTTCCGGCAGATGATTAATCGAATCGAGACGACCCAAGAACAACTAAAGCTCGCCCGCGGGTTTTTCGAGCACGGGGAGCACCCACAGATGGAGGAGTTGGCCGCATGAGCAGCCGAGCAAACAACATTCAGGCCGTTGCCGAGGACCACTGCGTTGCACCGGAACAGGCACACCAACCGCTGCGGCTGTGCGTGCAGCAGGCGCTGGAAACGTACTTCCAGCATCTCGATGGGCACCCGCCTCACGACCTGTACCAGTTCGTCATGGCCGAGGTCGAGCCGCCTTTGCTGGAGGTCACGTTGCGCTATTCCGCGGGGAACCAGAGCAGGGCTGCGGAGTTGCTGGGGATGAACCGCGGCACGCTCCGCAAGAAGCTACGCTACTACGGCATCGACAAGGCATGAGTGAAGATAGGCCAATCAGGCGCTGCGACCGGGAGAGAGTGGCATGAGCGACGCGGCCGGTTTGGTAATCCGGCGCGCACTCCTGAGTGTGTATGACAAGCGAGGCATCGCGGAGTTGGCGGCCGACCTGCACCGCCTCGGGGTGCAGCTATTGTCCACCGGCGGAACCGCCAAGCTATTGGCGGAAACTGGCGTACCGACGACGGAGGTGTCCGACTACACGGGATTCCCCGAGATCATGGATGGTCGTGTTAAGACGCTCCACCCGAAGATCCACGGGGGACTGTTGGGCAGACCCCGAGTCGACGACGAGGTGATGTCCCGCCATGGGATCGCACCCATCGATCTACTCGTGGTGAACCTCTATCCGTTCGTCGAGGTCACGGCCCGTTCCGACTGCGATCTGGCCATGGCCATCGAGCATATCGATGTCGGAGGCTCGGCGATGATTCGGGCCGCGGCCAAGAACCACGGGCGCGTTACCGTGCTGGTGGATCCGGACGACTATGCCCTGGTGCGGGGGGAGCTGAGATCCCACGGCGGGGCCGTGGGCGAGGCCACGCGTTACCACCTGGCCACCAAGGCGTTCCAGCACACAGCGGCGTACGATGGCGCCGTCGCCGCCTACCTGGGGAGCCGGCAAGCCGACAGCACTCGGCATGCGTTTCCGACAACCTGGCACCTACAGCTCACCAAGGCGATGGACCTCAGGTATGGCGAGAATCCTCATCAACGCGCTGCGTTCTACGTGGAACCCGACGCGCCGGCCGGCTGCATCGCCAGCGCGCGCCAGCTACTGGGCAAGGAACTGTCCTTTAACAATATCGCCGACGCCGATGCGTCCTTGGAGTGCGTCAAGTCCTTCGACGAGGGAGCCGCGTGTGTCATCGTCAAGCATGCCAACCCTTGTGGTGTCGCGCTTGGCGAGGTCCCGCTGGAGGCATACGAGCGGGCCTACGCCGTCGACCCGACCTCGGCCTTCGGCGGCGTCATCGCCTTCAACCGCCGGCTCGATGCCGCCACCGCGCGAGCCATCGTCGAGCGCCAGTTCGTCGAAGTGATCGTCGCGCCTGAAGTGACGGCGGATGCGTTGGCTATCTTGGCCACCAAGAAGAACCTGCGGGTGCTCGCCTGCGGCTGGTGGGCGCCACCCAGCGCGACGGACATCGATTATCGACGTGTCCTCGCAGGCATGCTGATCCAACAACGCGACGTGCCGGCCACATCTCCGGGCCAGGGCAAGGTGGTGAGCCGGCGCGTCCCGTCCCCTCAGGAGTGGGACGACCTTTGGTTCGCCTGGAAGGTCGTGAGGTTCGTGAAGTCCAATGCCATCGTGTATGCGCGCGGCGCACAGACGGTCGGCATCGGGGCGGGGCAGATGAGTCGTGTCATGAGCGCCAAGATCGCGGCGCTGAAGGCCGACGAGGCCAAGCTCGGACCGTCCGGGGCGGTCATGGCCTCGGATGCGTTCTTCCCTTTCCGGGACAGCATCGACCAGGCCGCCGCCGCGGGAATCCGGGCCGTGATTCAGCCCGGAGGTTCGATACGCGACTCGGAGGTGGTCACCGCAGCCGACGAGCATGACATGGCCATGGTCTTCACCGGAATCCGCCATTTCCGTCATTAGTCTCGCCGGGCGTGGGCAACGCAATCGCTGTTCGGCGAACGCCGGTACCAGCCGCCCCGAGGACAGGACGGCCTAGTCCAGGGTGGCGGCTCAGGCGCCCCCGGTGTGGCATCGCTTGCCTCGGACACGGCAGCGAGCACCAAGCCGAGCCGCCAGGCGCGGGAAACGGCATGTGAGGATCCTCATCGTCGGCAGTGGCGGGCGAGAGCATGCCCTCGCCTGGAAAGTCGCCCAGTCGCCCCAGGTGCAGCACGTGTTCGTGGCACCTGGCAATGCTGGAACCGCCCGCGAGCCGAAGGTCCACAACGTGCCGCTAAACGCTGGCGAGCTGGAACGGCTTGCCGACTTTGCCCGATCGCAGTCCGTGGACCTGACCATAGTCGGACCCGAACTGCCCTTGGTCGCGGGCCTTGCGGATCTCTTCCGGGCTCAGGGGCTGCGCTGCTTTGGGCCTTCCCGCGCCGCAGCACGACTGGAGGGCTCCAAGGTCTTTGCCAAGGACTTCATGGTCCGCCACGGTATCCCGACGGCGTCGTCTCGGACCTTCACGGACCTATCGGAAGCCCTGGCGTATGTGCAGTCGCACCCGTCACCCTTGGTGGTCAAGGCGGACGGGCTGGCGGGGGGTAAGGGCGTGGTCGTGGCTCAGAACCGCGAACAGGCTGAGACCGCGATCCGCAACATGTTGGCCGGCAAAGTCTTCGGAGAGGCTGGTCAGCGCATCCTCGTCGAGGAGTATCTCGTCGGGGAAGAGGCGAGCTTCATCGCCATGGTGGACGGCCAGAACGTGCTGCCCTTCGCTGGCTCCCAGGACCACAAGACGCGGGACGACGGCGACCGCGGTCCTAACACCGGGGGCATGGGGGCGTACTCGCCCGCGCCCGTGCTGACGGAGCCGGTTCAGGAGCGGGTCCTGCGCACCATCGTCGAGCCGGTCGTGCGCGGCATGGTCGCCGAGGGACACGCTTACTCGGGCTTCCTTTACGCGGGCATCGTGATCGACCCGGAAGGCCTGCCGCGCGTCCTGGAGTTCAACTGTCGCCTCGGTGACCCGGAGGCCCAGCCGCTCCTCATGCGACTTCGCTCGGACTTGGTGGACCTCTGCCAAGCAGGCTGCAGCGGCAGCTTGAGCGATGTCCAGGCACGCTGGGACCCACGCACTGCGGTGGGGGTGGTGATGGCGGCGGCTGGATACCCCGAGACCTATCGCAAGGGCGACATCGTCCACGGGCTGCCCGAACATGAGGTCCCGGACGCGAAGGTTTTCCACGCTGGCACGGCGGAGGAGCAGGGGAACATCGTGACCGATGGAGGCCGGGTGTTGTGCGCGGTCGCCCTGGGGACGGATGCCGCCGAAGCGCAGGCGCGTGCCTATCGGCTAGTGCGCCAAATCCATTGGGATGGGGTGTATTACCGTAGCGACATCGGGCACCGGGCGATTGCCAGGGCGGTAGCTCGTGAATAAATCTGCTTCGTCCCGATGGCGGGGTTGCGCAGCTCACTCGCGCCGATTTCTTCACAAGCTCTGACCGAATGAGGCTTGCGCCACGGCCTGTCGCCTTGGCACGCGTCGGGAGAGGAGATCCCCTGATTCATCCTCCCAAAAAAGACGCGGGCGGCTAGGCCGCCCGCGCGCTGGATCCTTTGGGACCGCTCTCAGGCCGTCGCTAACCCATGGTCGGCGGGAACGGTCCGTGCCGCAGGACCGCGGGAGGGGCTCCCCAGCCTCCAGACATGGTGCCCGGACCTGCCATGGCGGCAGGACGGATGCCCGCGAGAGGCCCGATCCCTCGATGGAAGGCGACCGACATCGGGCTAGGCCCGCCTGGCATCATTCCCTGGGGACCCTGTGGGCCGAAGCCGGCGAAGACCATCGGATTGACCGGGCCATTGCTTGGACCCATCGGTCCCGCACCGGGGCCCATCATTCCCTCATGGAAAGCGACCGACATCGGGCTAGGCCCGCCCGGCATCATTCCCTGGGGACCCTGTGGGCCGAGGCCGGCGAAGACCATCGGATTGACCGGGCCATTGCCTGGACGCATCGGTCCCGCACCGGGGCCCATCATTCCCTCCATGCCGGGACCCATCATCGGAGGCGATCCGATGGAGCCGAACCCGGCAATCTGGGGGCCAGCCATCATCGGAGGACGAGCCATGGGTCCGAGTCCGCCCGCCATGATGCCCGGGATGCCCACCGCACCCCGATAAGTGGCATAGCGGAATGCCGCCCGTTCCATAGCCATGGCTTGGTGGGCCGCCACCCACTGTGCGTAGGCAGCACCCATGGCACCCTCACCCTCCGACATCCAGGGCCCGCCAGGACCCCCCGACATCCCGCCCATCGGACCAGCCCAGGCGCTGGTGTAAGGCATAGCAAACGGTGGTACCGGACCCATCATGCCGGGCCCAGCCATCATCGGCGGCGTCGACCAAGGCGCCCCGATGGGGGAGCCCGCATTCTGCCATGCCACGCGGCTCGGCATGAACGGCGGCATACCTCCGAAGCCACCGGGGCCGGGACGAAACGCCGCGTGCATCAACCCGATGTTGGGCCCGAAGCCTCCCATCGGCCCCCTAGCGGAAGCCGCCATAGGTGAAATGCCGCCACCCCACAGAGCTGCGTTCTGTGCTGGCGGGCCGCCCATGCCCGAACCACCGAATGGCCCGAGCCCCGCCGCGTAGGGGTTAGCCCACGGCCCTCCTGGGCCCCACGGCCCTCCTGGGCCGCCACGCGCGAACGGCGGCGGTCCCGAGAAGCCTTCTGGCCCCCCCATGCCTGGCGGTCCGTTGAACGCCACGCGGCTGATGGCCGGTGCCGCCTGCAACGGCCCCAGCCCCCTGGCCAACATGGCTGGTCCGCCGAACCGACCGATTCCGGCACGTCCCAACATCGGCCCGGCCATGGGCCCAATACCGCGCCACAGGATGGGAGACGGTCCAGCCATGGGCCCGAGGCCAGCCCTCAAGACCGCGGGGCTCGGACCAATCATGCCCATGGGCGCCCTGGCCAGCATCGGCGGGATCATGAACTCTGGACCGGCCTGCGCCACGGTCGAAACGACCGTCGATGCAGAACAGGCCAGTGCTGTCACGGTAAGCAATGAGTACGATTTCATCGACTCCTCCTTCTGGTTCGATCTGCGCATTTGCGCCGGCAAGCTAGGTCAGTGAAGCATCGTTCAGTCCGTTGCCGCCGGCGACTCCGCTCAGGGCACTAACCAAGTTTCCGCCGGAGCGCCCCGCGATATGTTAACCACGATGCGTGCGAAAGATAAAGTCTTTTTTGTTCCGAGTGATCCAGCCTATTCCTGCGGGGGCGTCTCATGTGCGGAAGGCCACAGGCTGACAACGGGTGGGGCATCTCGTGGCGTTTCGCCCTCATCGCCCCGCCGAGCCGGCGTCTCGCCCCGTTGAGTCGATGCCCGATATCCGTTACCCTAGCGCAATCTGGCGCTCCCCCGCCCGATGAGCAGCAACTTGGCCCACGCGGGCACCTCGGTCCAGCGCCGCACCGGGCGCTACTCTTGTTTGCCGCGGGGCGTGTGGGCACAGAGAGTTAGCTGACAATGGTCACCAAGACGATCCGTTTAGTATCTGCAGTCACCACGCTCGCACTCCTGGGCTTGGGCACTGGCCCCGTGGCCCATGCGACGCACTATCCCGGGCATCTTCTGATCGGAAGCTCCATTTACGACAATTTTTCCCGCCTCATCAACCGACCCGTCAAGCTGCTGCTCAAGGGCGGTGGAGAGGTGCACGGAATAGTCAGAGAAGTGGGTACCAAGTTGGTGCGCCTTGATGGCCCGGATGGCGAGGACAGCCTGGTGGTCGTGGACGAGGTAGCGGTACTGATTACGGAACCGGGGCCCCAGTAGGGGGTTGTTTGCGCATAGGAGGCCACCATGTCCGTCAGACATCCCATCATTGCGGTCACCGGCTCCTCCGGCGCCGGCACCACCACGGTGAAGCATGCGTTCAAGGATATCTTCCGCCGCGAAGGGATCGACAACGTCATCTTCGTTGAAGGGGACAGTTTTCACCGCTACGACAGGTACGAAATGAAGGAGAAGATCCAGGAGTGGGAAGCGGTCGACAAGAACCTCAGCCACTTCGGTCCCGACGCCAACCTGCTTGAGGAGCAGGAGGCCCTGTTCAGGGCATACGGCACGGACGGAACGGGCAAGATTCGTCATTACATCCACGACGTGGAGGAGGCCGAGACATACGACGGGGAGCCGGGACGCTTCACGGCATGGGAGCCTATTCCGGCAAACACGGATCTCTTGCTGTATGAGGGACTGCACGGCGGCGTCGTAACCGAAACGGTGGACGTCGCCCAGCACGTGGACCTACTCATCGGCGTAGTGCCCATCGTCAATCTGGAGTGGATCCAGAAGATCCATCGGGACTGTGCCACCCGCGGCTACACCGCCGAGCAAGTCACCCACACGATCCTGCGCCGCATGCCGGACTACGTCGACTACATCACGCCGCAGTTCTCCCGGAGCCATATCAACTTCCAGCGCGTCTCCCTCGTCGATACGTCCAACCCTTTCATCGCGCGCGACATCCCGACGCCGGATGAGAGCGTTGCGGTCATTCGATTCCGGGACGCGAGGAACCAGAACTTCCCCTATATGTTGCAGATGATTCACGGTTCCTTCATGTCCCGCCCGAACACGCTCGTGGCGCCCGGGGGCAAGATGGGCCTGGCCATGGAGGTCATCTTGACCCCCATCATCCGCGACATGATGGACAAGAAGAAACGGGTCACGCTGGGGATGTGACCTACCGGTGCCAAGCCGCCCGCCTGGCTTGAATCCCTCTTGCGGCCGTCCGGGCAGGCCCCGGCCTGCGCCCGATGGCGCCTCGCCATGAGTCTGGCGGAGCCGTACGCGCGCCGCGGTCGACAAGGCTCAGAGGAATACCGCCGGCACGCCGGTGTAGCCGTACAGCCGATCGTGGAAGATCTCGCCGTTGGCAAAGAACCCTACCAGCGGGAAGTCCCCGAGCACAGCCGTTCAGGTCCCGGATCGAGCGCGCCATGAGGTGTGCGATCTGGATCTCGGCCGGGTCACCGTGCACCACGGCGAACCGAGCGTCCCGGCGCTCGCACCAGGCGCCGTGTTGCGCGTGGAAGCTCTCCAGATCCGTGTCCGCCGGGATGGGTTCGAACACTCGAAAGGCATCGGTGGGCAGGCTCGCTATCAGGGCCGCTATGGCAGGACGTTCCAAGTGCTCCCGCCCGGTCGTGCTGATGCCGACGCCCACGGTCCCGACCCAGTGCTCGACGCCCGATCCTGTGTGCACGCGCATCAGGATCTCCGGTACGTACTCGGCCCAGAGGTCGCTCACGTACAGGAAACCGAGGCCCCTCGGGGGACATCCCGCAGGTCCGCGATGCAATCGTAACCCGCTTGACGCCAATCGCCGGCGCTGGCGTGTGCCGCAGAGAACATCGTCATGGCGGAAAAACCTGAGATTACATTGGCGGGCCTGCGGTTATCGGCTAAGCTGAGCGGGCTCTGCGTCGATCGCGCCTCGGTGCCGACTCCTGGCGTGGCACGACCCCATGTTATGCGGTGAATACCATGACCATCAAGTCCTATCACCCGCCTGTCCGCACCCTGCTGGGGCCGGGGCCTTCGGATGTCCCCGCGCGTATCCTCGAGGCAATGTCGCGCCCCACGATCGGGCACCTGGATCCGGCTTTCCTGGATATGATGGATGAGCTGAAGTCCCTGCTGCAGTACGGCTTCCAGACGCGCAACCCCGTGACCCTTCCTGTCTCCGGCCCGGGGTCGGCCGGCATGGAAGCGTGCTTCGTGAACTTGCTGGAACCCGGGGACACCGTCGTCGTCTGCATCAACGGCGTCTTCGGGTCGCGCATGAGGGAAAACGTGGAGCGTTGCGGCGCCAACGCCATCGTCTTGGACACGCCCTGGGGACAAGCAGTGGACCCGAACCGGCTCGAGGACACCCTTAAGGGTGCACCCGCGGCGACGGTCGTGGCCTTCGTCCATGCCGAGACCTCGACCGGCGCTCTATCGGATGCCAAGACTCTGGCGCAGGTCGCTCAGCGCTACGACTGCCTCACTATCATGGACGCGGTCACGTCTTTGGGCGGCTGCCCCGTCCTGGTGGACGAATGGGGCATCGATGCGACGTACTCCGGCAGCCAGAAATGCCTCTCATGTACCCCCGGTTTGGCACCCCTTACCTTTGGCGAGCGGGCGATGGAGCGCATCAAGGCACGGCGCCACAAGGTGCAGAGCTGGTTCTTGGATGTCGGTCTGCTCACGGCATACTGGGGCACGGGCGCGCAACGCGCTTATCACCATACGGCGCCGATCAACGCGCTGTATGGGCTGCACGAGGCGCTGGTGATATTGCAGGAGGAGGGCCTGGAAAACGCGTGGGAGCGGCACCGCAGCAACCATGAGTTGCTGCGCGCCGGGATCGAGGCGATGGGATTGGACTTCCTGGTGCAGGAAGGCCAGCGCCTGCCGCAGCTGAACGCGATTCAAGTTCCGTCCGGAGCGGATGAGGCGGAGGTGCGCCGCTGTCTGCTCCAGGACTATTCGATCGAGATCGGCGCGGGCCTGGGCGTACTGGCCGGCAAGATCTGGCGCATCGGACTCATGGGGCACGGAAGCAAGCCCCGAAACGTTCGCCTGGTCTTGGGGGCGCTCGAGGATGCCCTGACCGCGCTCAAGGCGCCCGTCCGCCGGGGCATGGCCCAGCAGGCCGTGCGCTACATCCTCAGAGGCTAAGGCATGCGTGCCAGCCGGTCCAGATCGACGGCGGCGGCATAGGCCGCCAGATCGTCCGGCCCGACCTGGGTCCCCCGCACTGATATCAGGATGCGCTTGTTCAGTACCATGGCAATCTCGCCGCTCTTGTCTTTGGCATCGTACTTCACCAGGGACCGCTCTCGACCAATCTTCTTGAAACTGCCGCCGTTGGCGGTCGCGAAAGCCGGATCATCGAAAGCAAGCATGGCGCTCTGCAGCACCACCGAGTCCGTCACGTACCGGAGCATCACCAGTTTCTCGGCTTCGCGGTACACGCGTTGCGCCGAGATGCCACCGCCGTAAAAGCCGGCAGCCATCACGCTGGACATCGCCTCGTCGACCTGCCAGCCCTTCAACGGCGAAGGCAGGGCCGCCTTCATGAGATCTCCTATCTCGCGGCGGATCAGCCCGGTAGCGAGTTCCAGACTATCGACGGCCGCACTCAGGCGGCCATCGCGGTAATGCACCATGCCCTCCTGTAGGGCGTCGGTCACCTCGTCGGCAAGGGCTGTAGAAACAGCCAGAGTCGCGACTGCACATATCATTCCAAGCTTCAAGGTTCCTCCCACCCCCTCAGGTCGCACCCCGGACAACCGCGCCTCGTGCCTGAAGGGACGCCGGCACGTCGGCTGTTCATTATGACAAGCGTGCCGATAGCGTTTCAAACCATCGCACCGGTCACCACTGGGCGATAGTGCGCTAGAATATAGCGTTTCCATGATACATTCCTTTCTGGTACGAACGGCGATGCAGCGGCGCGTGCGCTTGGGGTGGGGGATCGGTCTGTTCCTCGCTGTGACTCTTGGCGCCACGCGGGTCGAGGGCGCCGTGGCGGTATTGATTCCGGGTTACCTGGGCGACGCCGCTACTTGGCGAGACGCGGGGATCACGGCGGCCCTCGTTAGCGCCGGCTGGCGAGACGGCGGGATGCTCGCTGGACAGCGCGCTGGCTCCGCCCGACCCCAGCCGGGCAATGTCTTCTACATCGCAGACGCGCCCTCGGAAGCTCCCCTTCTCTACCAAGCCCAATTGCTGCACGATTCTCTGGAGCAACTTTACCGCAATGGCGCGCAGGAGCCTCTAATCCTCATTGGCCACTCGGCCGGCGGCGTGGTGGCACGCCTGTTCATGGTTCAGTACGGCCAACCGAAGGTGCGAGCCCTTATCACCATCGCGTCCCCTCACCTCGGCACAGAGACCGCCGAACTCGGACTCATGACTAGCCTCAGCCCGCTCGGATTCTTCGCGCCCTTGGTGGGCGCCGGGACCCTCAACAAATCGCGGGCGCTCTACGCTGATCTGGCTCCGGAGCGGCCCGGCGACTTGCTTTACTGGCTCAACCGCCAGGCCCATCCGGACAGCCGCTACATCTCGGTGGTGCGGACGGACAAGACCTTCCTCGCTAACCTCATCGTCTCCGCCCAAAGCCAGGATATGAACAACGTCTACGCCCTACGCGGCAGGGCGCAAACTGTAACGACCTCGGACGGACATGGGCTGGACCGCAAGGACGGCCCCTTGCTGGTGGGGCTGCTGAAGAAAGTGACTCGATGACGGCAGGGTTCTGGCGAGCGGTGCCGGCTGTGACCATAGCCGCGGCGGCAGCCCCCGGAAACCGGCGCAGAGCGGCCCAGGCCCCTGACTTAAACTTTCACACCGCTCGTCCTATAATCTGCGCACGACGTGCTGGAATGCGAAGCTGTGGGCCCCATTCCCGACTTCACCCAGGACGAGCTAGAGATCGTCCGAGAATTGACCGAGAGACGCTACCGTAAGCCGATTACGGTGGAGTTGGCCGACGCCGAGGTACAGATCGAACCGTCTTCCGGCGAGCTGACCCTTTGTCCCACCCTCTTCTGGCGGGAGCGCGACGCGAACTTCGTGGTGGTCAAGACCGGCGAGCGGCGTTATCGCTGCGAGTTCTTCTATCACCCATCGGAGCATTATGGCACCGGGGTCGCGGCATATACCGATCTCGTGGAATGCACGACCACCTTGCTGCGCCTGCAAGCCGACCACGAGGCGCAGCGCACCGGTGAGAGCCCCCCGCCCCGGCGTTCCGAATAAACGCCATCACCGTATAGCCCAGGGAGCTGCGTATGCCAAAGAACGCCTTTTATGCCCAGTCGGGCGGCGTGACCGCCGTCATCAACGCCAGCGCGTGCGGCCTCATCCAGACGGCCCGCCGGCACTCGGATCGCATCGGCAAGATCTACGCCGGCCGTAATGGCATCATCGGGGCACTGACGGAGGACCTGATCGATACCAGCCAGGAGTCCGACGAGGCTATCGCCGCCCTCCGCCACACGCCCGCGGGTGCCTTCGGCTCTTGCCGCTACAAGCTCAAGGGGCTGGATCAGAACAGGGCGCAATACGAACGTCTGATAGAGGTATTCAAAGCCCACGACATCGGATACTTTTTTTACAACGGGGGCGGAGACTCCCAGGACACGTCCCACAAGGTCTCCCAGATTGGCGACAAGCTGGGCTACCCGATGATCTGCGTGGGCATACCCAAGACGGTGGACAACGACCTGCCCATCACCGATAACTGCCCGGGTTTTGGATCGGTGGCCAAGTATGTCGCCGTCTCCGCGCGGGAGGCCAGCTTCAACGTCGCCTCCATGGCCAAGACCTCCACCAAAGTGTTCGTCTTGGAAGTGATGGGGCGCCACGCGGGCTGGATCGCCGCGGCCGGAGGGCTCGCCTCCAGCCCTGATTGCGAGATCCCGATCGTCATCCTGTTTCCCGAGATTCCCTTCGACGAGGAGCACTTCGTCGACCAAGTACAGCTCAAGGTAAGCAAGTACGGATACTGCACTGTGGTGGTCTCCGAGGGTGCCAAGAACCCGGACGGAACGTTCCTGGCCGAGGCCGGGGGGAAAGACGCCTTCGGCCACGCGCAGCTCGGCGGTGTCGGACCCGTGATCGCCCAGCTCATCAAGGAGCGCCTGGGCTACAAGTACCACTGGGCGGTTGCGGACTACCTGCAACGCTCCGCTCGCCATATCGCCGCGAAGACCGACGTGGACCAGGCTTACGCCATGGGTAAGGCGGCGGTGGATCTGGCCCTGTCCGGCAAGAACGCGGTCATGCCCACCATCGTCCGTGCCTCCAGCCGCCCTTACCGCTGGGAGGTGGGCGTGGCCAACTTGGCCGAAGTGGCCAACGTGGAGAAGAAGATGCCGCGTGAGTTCATCACCAACGACGGCTTTGGCATTACAGAGGCTTGCCGCGAGTACCTATTGCCCCTCATGGAGGGGGAGGACTATCCACCCTACCAGGACGGGTTGCCGCGGTACGTGCGGCTGAAGAACGCCGGAGTTCCGAAGAAGCTCGGCCTCTTCGACCTGAAGGTGTAGGGCGTAGGACGGCGCAGGATCGGCAACGGCGGCCCATGCCAGAAGGCGCGTGCCGCGGATCTCTCCCGGCAGTACCTGCAGTCATGGGGCGCGCGCATGACCCTCGATAAGGCTCGCGAGCTGCTTGCAGTCCAGGTCAATCTGGCCGGTGGCTACAACCGCAACTCCGCCAAGCTCATCCTGGCAGAGGTGCAGCGCGAGCATGGCCAGGCGGCGGTCGATATGCTGATCCAAGAGTTCGACTTGGAGAGGGTATTTGGCTTCAATCCGGGCAGCCAGTTCCGGCGCTAGACCCTAGTCCGCGACCGGGCCGATCCGGCAGATTCCATCAGCCGCTCCCCTAGGACCTCCCGCCGACACGGACGTCGATGACCCGCGAGGGCGACTGCCCCGCGGTAATATCACTGAAAACGATGTCGGAGGAACTGAATCATGATTGGCGCTTTGGTCTTTGCCTTGCTGTGCGCGGTCGCGGCCCTAGTCTACGGGTTCCTGTCCATCCAGTGGGTGTTGAGGCAGCCGTCCGGCAGCGAACGGATGCGCGCCATCGCCGAGTATATCCAAGAAGGGGCGTCCGCCTACCTGCGACGCCAGTACACCACCATCGGCATCGTCGGTATCGTCCTGTTCGTCATTATCGCGTTGGCGCCGGGTCTGGGCCTGCCGACGGCCACGGGCTTCGCCATCGGGGCGGTCCTGTCGGGACTGACGGGCTTCATCGGCATGAACATCTCGGTTCGGGCCAATGTGCGCACCGCCGAGGCGGCCAAGGGGGGCATCAATAACGCCCTGCAGCTCGCGTTTCGCAGCGGCTCAATCACCGGGTTACTGGTGGTGGGCCTCGGGCTCCTAGGAGTCTCGGGCTACTACGCTATCCTGGTGGCCGTCAGCGATCCCGATCAAGCGGTGACCCACTTGATAGGACTGGGCTTCGGGGCGTCGCTCATCTCCATCTTCGCCCGACTCGGAGGCGGCATTTTCACCAAGGGCGCAAACGTCGGCGCCGACCTCGTAGGTAAGGTAGAGGTCGGAATCCCCGAGGACGACCCGCGCAACCCCGCAGTGATTGCCGACAATGTCGGGGACAACGTGGGGGACTGCGCCGGAATGGCGGCGGACCTGTTCGAGACCTACGCCGTCACGATCATCGCCACCATGCTCCTCGGCGCACTCCTGCTGAAGCAGGCGGGAAACACCGTCATCGTCTATCCCCTGGTGCTGGGAGGCGTCTCCATCATCGCCTCGGTGATCGGGACCTTCTTCGTCAAGGCTTCGGCAGGGGGAAGGATAATGAGCGCCCTCTACCGGGGTGTCATCACCTCCGGCGCAATAGCCGCGGTCCTGTTCTACCCGGTCACGGTCTGGCTGATGCCGGCAACGGTCGAAGTCCAAGGGGCGGTTATCACGGGGACAGGCATCTACCTGGCGGCGCTCGTCGGGCTAGCACTCACCGCAGCCCTGATGGTCATCACCGAGTATTACACGGCTACCCAGTATGGACCGGTGCGCCACATCGCCCAAGCATCTACCACCGGCCACGCCACCAACATCATCGCAGGGCTGGGCCTATCGATGAAGGCCACCGCACTGCCGGTGCTGGCGGTATGCGCCAGTATCTGGGGGGCTCACGAGTTGGCCGGACTTTACGGCATCGCCATCGCCGCCACCTCCATGCTCTCCATGACCGGCATGATCGTCGCCTTGGATGCCTATGGTCCCGTCACGGACAACGCCGGCGGGATCGCAGAGATGGCGGACCTCCCACCCGAGGTTCGCGGCGTCACCGACCCACTGGATGCGGTCGGCAACACCACCAAGGCCGTCACCAAAGGCTATGCCATCGGTTCAGCGGGCCTGGCGGCGCTCGTGCTTTTCGCGGATTACACCCACGCCCTGGAGCACGCCGGCACTCACCTGGCGTTCGATCTCTCGGATCCGGCGATCATCATCGGTCTGTTCATCGGTGGGCTCGTGCCTTACCTGTTCGCCTCCATGGCCATGGAGGCCGTCGGCCGGGCTGCGGGCTCCGTGGTCATGGAGGTCCGCCGCCAGTTCAGGGAGATCAAGGGCATCTTGGAGGGCGAAGCCAAACCGGACTACTCGCGGGCTGTCGACCTGCTCACGCGCGCCGCGATCAAGGAGATGGTGGTCCCCTCGCTGCTGCCCGTGCTGGTCCCCATCGTCGTGGTGTTCCTGATGAGCTGGATAATGGGGCCTGCTGCAGGCCCCAAGGCTCTGGGCGGCGTCCTGGTGGGGACCATCGTGACCGGACTGTTCGTGGCCATTTCCATGACCACCGGTGGCGGGGCCTGGGACAATGCCAAGAAGTACATCGAGGACGGCAACTTGGGCGGCAAGGGCTCGGACGCTCATAAGGCCGCGGTGACCGGAGACACGGTCGGCGACCCCTACAAGGACACAGCCGGGCCGGCCATCAACCCCCTCATCAAGATCATCAATATCGTCGCGCTGCTCCTAGTCCCGCTGCTCCCCGCCGTGGGGCAATGAGGGAAGCCCACGGGGGACATGGCAATGCCGGGGAGCACTGCGCAGCAGTCGTCGACGCGACGCCGACGCAGAATCGCCAGGGATCGCGGGCAACCCACCCTCACGCTCGATCGCCCGCGGCTCCCCCGCCCTCCCTAGCCCGGTCTCCCCCTCGAGTCGCTTGCAAGATGCCAAGGGCGTCACGCAGGGGCTCGATCGGGAGACGGTGGCGCATGGTGTTCACGGGTCACGAGGGGTCGCGGCAGTTGTGGCCATGCCCGGCGTGCTCGATGAAGCAGAGAGGATATGCACCGGATCCGGCATCTCGCTGCGCTCGGCGGCGACGGTCCTTGGACTACACCGTAACCGCCCAACGGCGCAGCACACCCCCCAGCCCCTAGGTGCCGGCTCTCGCCTGTGGCAATGAAATCCCCCTCAGAGCTTGGGCGTACCGTCGTGGGCGTAGGTCCGCTCGAACAAGCCCTGGCAGGAAACGCAGCGCTTCGCCTCCGGGTGAGCCCCCAAGCGCTGGTAACCGATGCTCTCCCCGCAGTCGATGCAGGTGCCGTAGCTCCCCATTGCGATGCGGTTCAATGCCTGCTCGACTTCTTTGAGCTCCCGAATCTGACGATCGATGATGGCGATGCTAAAGTCCACCAGGAGGTCGGCAACCGACTCCTCCGCTTCGTCGTGCACGCGCTCCGCCAAGTCGATGTAATGCGCTTCATCCGATCGCAACAGCTCTTCCCGGATCTCTTCCTGGAGACGGCGACGCTTGTCTTCGAGGCGCTTCTTCAGCTCCGCGATTTGCTCCTTGGTCATTTCCTGGGTCACCGCGAGTATCCCCCGAGTTCAGTTACAGGTCGTAGCACAGTACGATGTTGCCCTGAGGGATGGACTGGAGGCCGGTGCGGACTGCAGTCACCGACCTGCCGTTTGCACTACCAAGGCATAAAGCCATTCCCCCACGGCATAAAGCTGTTCATCATGCTCATCGGTCGGGCGGCTTGACCCATGCTCCCCACATCCCGCCCCATGCGGCCGATGGAGTAACTCATGGTGGACATGAACTGGCTCATGGCGATCATGTTCGCCACGATAGGCTCCATCTTTGCGGAGATGATGGTGATATTTCCCGACAACACGTGCATGGTGACGTTGATGGCTGTAAGGTCGGAGCTGATGATATCCGTATTCCCCGCGATCTTGGTGAGGTCCGCCATCATCGTGGACATTTCGCGCTCCACCTTCGCCATATTCTCACTCAAGGACAGGGTATTACCAGACATCGAGTGCACGTCGAAACGCAGCTTATCCATGCTGTCAGACAGCCGCAGCACGCTGGCCGAAATGTTCGCCATGTTTTGGCCCATGTTCTTGTCAATCGAGCGGGCCAAAATGGAAACGTCGTGGGTCAGGCTGTAGATCAGATAGAAACCATAGGCAGCCAGCACGATGAAGGCGAACAGCGACGGGTACACGACCAGCTCCCACCGGCGCGCACTAGCCTCAAACGCCTTGGCGAAGCGGTCGAGGCCCGCATCCATCGAGGAAGCGGACTGACGGGGCTCTATCGCCTCAGGTCCGTGGCCGCCCGGGGCGGAATTTCCTTCGTCAGATGGGGTGGTCATGCATCAAGTCCTTACGGGCGCGCAACGGCACGTCTACCGGGTATCCCGAAGGGAAAGTCGGATTGTGACACCCGTTATGACGGCCCGTCAACCTTGGTGCGGCGCGCCAGAATCTGGTGAGCGCAAGCGTCGCCCATCCCGCCGCCGCGCCTCCGCCGCCGAAGCTCACACGGGTGCTGGCGCCCCATGCCTGCTGTTCAGTCCGACCCCGCATTTCGACCCCTGAGCTTCAGAGCCCCTGGTCATCAGCTCTCACCGAGCTGCGTCTCTATGCCATCCGCCAACTCGGTAAAGCCGGACTGCGCGTGCTCGGCCGGGGTAAGGTGGTTCATGTCGGCCAGCACATCCGTCAGGCGCGCAATGGTGGCACGGATCTCACGGTAAAGGTCCAAGGTTTCCCGCACCCCCTCCAGGTTCGATCCCTCGACCGTTTTCATTTCGGCATCCAGCTCCCCGATCTTCTGCTCCCAGAACCTGATATGGCCCACAATCCCGATCGGGTCATGGATCCCCGCCTCATCGAGGACTATCGGGAAGCCCCGCCCGCGCAGGTCCTTCGCCTTGTCGATTTGGATCAGCTCGAACATGCAATAGCGTGAGCGCAGATACGCCTCGCTGAGCACCACAACCGCCGCCTTGCCCCGGCCCAGCCGGTTCATGAAGTCCAGGATAGAGTCCTTGTAATGCAGCTCGTCCTTGTCCCGCGTCACCCGAATACCGCGGCCCCGCAGCGCATCGGTGAGTGCATCGACAATGGCCGTATCCGCCCGCCACGCATACGACACGAAGACCTCCGGCGGATCGACGGGGGCATGCAGAGGGGGCGTCGCTTCCACCCGCTCGTATTCCACTATCCCTGCCTCGCGGCCTGTCCCGCGTTCGAACACCGCATCGATCAGGGCGGCGGCATCCACCATCTCCCAACTGCGGCGACACTGGATCGGCCGGCTTTCGCGTGCCGCTCGGGTCAGGACTTCGAAGGGGAAGGACTCCGGATCCGGATGTCCGGCGCACTGGGGACAGTTGCAGGGGACCAGGGCCTGGGCATCCAGGCGCGGGAAGCTGCGATGAATGCGCGTGAGCTCGTGCAGGACTATCCCGAGCAGGACCTTGCGCCCGGGGCCTTGGGCGCGCAGCACCAGTTGGCGCCGCTGGTTGTCCTCGACCGCTTCGCACCGTGCCTCCTCGTGCTCCAAGACCACGCCGGAGCGCCAAACCAACCGGCCCCCGCCCGTGATGTAGGGATGAGTCGCGACCGTGAGACGGGTGATGATCCCTTTGGGCATAAAGCCATAGACCCAGCGTAGAACCAGGTCGCGGCTCTGGTCCCACGGGTAGGTGGGGCGCGACGCGGGAAGGAGCTGGGGCGCAATATAGCCCGTCCCGTCCGGCAGCTCGTAACAGAGCTGGAACTTCATCATCAGTCGCAGCAACTCGTCTCCCATGCCCGCGTGCTCGGGGGCATCCCAGATGCGTGCGAGGTCGGCCCGTGAAAAGTGGCCGTAGGCGGCCGCCACCCCGGCATCGTCCAGCACCCGGTAGACCGCATCCGTGCCCCAGGAGGGGCGCAGGATCACCGTGTGCTTGAGCACCGGATCGTCCTGGAAGTGCAGACAGATGCCGAGGTCGTGCAGGTAGTCGCTCAACTGAAGCTTGTCCTTGTCGCGGGTAAAGCCATGGCGCCCGCAGAGGTCGAGAAACTCGGTCAGGGCGATATGGTCCCGGGAGTCCGATTCCAGTGCCTCGCGCACCCGCTTCCAGGCGGCGGGCAGTGCGTCTCCGATGTGCGGAAGCCCCTCCAATTGGTGGCGGATGCGCCGGACCACCCCGTCCAGCCCCCGGTTGGTTTGCAAGTTGGTGGCCAGGATCTCCTTCACGTTGGGGAAGCGCGCCCGCAGAGTTGCCTCGTCCAGCTCCCTGCGCCGGTCCTGCTTTTCGTTCTTGACGATGATGAGCGGGGCATCCCCCGCCAGCAGTTCCACCACGCCGAGCCAGTAATGGAAGTCCGTGTCCTCCTTGCGTGCGTCCGCCACCAGCACATAGAGCGAGCGGTGGGTCAGGAAGAACTGATGGGTGGCGTGGTAGATCTCCTGTCCGCCGAAGTCCCAGATCCCCACCTCGAAGTCCCGGTCGATGGGAGCGGCGCCGTCAGCGCGGGGATGGATGCGGCTCGGGAAGCGCCAGCGCAGGATGTCTATACCTTCGGTAGAGGGCCGGTCCGGGTCGAGGGCATAGGCGGGGTCCAGGATCTTCGCCGCCAGGGTGCTTTTGCCGGCTCCGCCCTCGCCCACGATCAGGAGCTTGGCCTCGCACAGATAGTCTGTCCCGGTCTCGGCCCGCTGACGCCAGTAATCGCGGATGGCGTCCAGACCCTTGGAGACCACCTCCTCGGGCGGGGTGACGATGGGTTGGTTACTGATGTCGAGGTAACGCAGGTGGGTCAGTTTGAGGATCGCGGCGGGTATCTCTCTGATTTGACCTGGGGTGCGGTTGATGCCAACTATTTGGGATTCGCCTCGGTTGAACCAGGCATGAGAAGGTACTGTACCGTCCAACCAGAGGTTCCGGAGACGATGCAGCGAGTAAACGACGGTTGGGATCTCTTGAAGATTCGAATGGCTCAGATCGAGGTGTTCCAGCCTCTGTAGAGCCGCTAATTCATCGGGGATGAACTCCAATGGATTACTGCTGAGACCGAGCGTGACAAGGCGAACCGATTGGTGTATTGCGGGTGACAATCCAGATATTCGATTGTAGCCTACGAATACAGACCGCAGGTCGGGCAGCGCAAAGAGCCAGTCCGGAAGACAGTCCAGGCCCGCGTCCTCGGCTTCAAGCGTCTGAAGCCGGGTAAGCTGCATTATTGACTCCGGCAACCGGGTGATCGGATTGCCGGACAAGGTCAGATGCTGCAGATTTGCGAGGCGACCCACCCCCTCCGGAAGATCACTTAGCCCGCAATAGAAGAGGTCGAGTCTCTCCAGAAGCGGAAAACGGTCTCCGATGTCCCCGAGGACTTCCTCGATCCAGTGCGGCGGCTGCGCATCCTTCTCGTAGCGGCCCAGGTCGAGCCAGCGCAGTTTCGAGAGCGCGCGGAGTCGCTCCGGCGGGGACTCCAGCTCCCAATCGAGCGCGACGCCGCGTACCTGCTCGTCCGGCACGCCTAGCCGTTCGATCACCGACCAGTGCGCGGAAATGGGCAAGCCCGCGGGCACGTCTTCGATCGGATTGTCGAATACAATGACCTCCCGCAGCGCCTTCAACTCCGAGACCCAGGCCGGCAGGGAGCGGATCCGGTTACCCGAGATGTTCAGCGACTCCAGCCAATAGATCTCGCGGACCGCCTCCGGCACTGAGTCCAGCTCCCCATAGCTAAGGTTCAGGTGCTTGTGCCGCTGTCGTCGCGCCTCTTCGAGTTTCTCCTCATTCCGGGGTTTCACCCCTTACTCCATACCCGATCCAAATCGATAGATTCGCGCTGCGATCCAGCGCCCAGGGGAAACCGGCCAGTGCCCGTCGGGCTCGCGACCGTCGCGCCCAATCCGAGGTGGACCCCGGCCGGAGGCGCCGGCTGCACCTCGCAGGCTAGGGGGCGGCAGGAGAGCGTGCTCGCCGCAAGCCTCCGTCGATGTCCCATGGGAGCTGCCCCTCGCGGGTCCCACAGACTGCCCGAGGCGGGGTGCACCGGGAACCCCCACCGCCCCCTGAGAATCCGCCAGATTGTGGTCGTTTAACCGGGACACCACCAGCCCCTCAACGCTAGGCGCGGTGTGTCTCCGGTGCAAGTGGTCCGCGGCACGGGGCCGCCGCATCAAGGGTCGCGCAACCGCCCGAGCCATCAGACTCGCCGTAGCGATGGCGGACGCTCCCGCCCTCCCCCTGCTACAGGGCCGAGAGGGCCGTTCATTCCACACGGGCCACACGGCGCGGGCGCCGTGGCCCTCAGGCCATCCGCTCCCGGACCATCAGACGCCCGCCACTCGACTGGTACACGGTCGGCTCTCCAGGACGGGGGCAGTAACCTGGGCCGGGCCCTGGGGACCATTGCTCAGGCGCTGGGATAGCTGCCCGCTCCTCGCCACACAGCGGGGAAGTTTACTCGGTGCGGCCGATCGGCCGTGGAACGTTCGATGGCGCAAGCCTACCACGACGGGTCGGGAATTTCGGCACAGCCTCTCAGGCGCCGGCGGCTAGGCCGCAAGCCCTGGATACAGGACATCCGCCAAGCGGTCGAACTCCTGCGCCCCTTTGCCGTCCGGCTCCAATTCGAAGACGGCCAACCCCTCGCTGAAGGACCTGCGGTAGATCGTTCGTTGACAAAGACGGCTCTCGATCAGCTCCACTCCGGGCATTTGGCCAAGCGCCGCTTCGGTCTCATCGGATTCCCGCACGGCATGGTGGGTGTCGGCCCGGTTCACGAAGGCGAACACCTTGGGATGCTTTTGGGGGGAGACCACCTCCTGCACGATAAGCAGGAATCGTTGCGTCGACCAGATGTCCGCCTGACTGGGCGGCACCGGGATGAGGATACGATCAGCCACGGCAAGGGCCTCGCGCATTCCCGGAACGTTCGAAGCCCCCACGTCCACCAACACCTCCCCATCGCACCGGAGCAACTGGGAGACGACATCCTTGTTTGCCTGCAGGATTTGGATAGCAGGCTGATAGCCTTCTTCGCGCCTGACATCGGTCACATCCGACAGCGTAGCCTGCGGATCCAGGTCGAAGGCTACGACGGACTCCCCGCGAACCGCCAACCACGCCGCAAGGTTGAAGGTCACTGTACTCTTCCCCGACCCCCCTTTCAGATTTCCGATGACCGTGATCACAGACCGCTCCCAACCTTTGGTCGGCACTGTCCAAGGCTTCCACGATTAAGCCGCGTGGCGGCGCGCTGCGCGCTTCCTACCTGCGACGCCAACCAGGCGCGATGATACTGCCGCAGGCAGCAACGATCAACGACAGCCTCCGGGGGGATTGCTGGTCGACCCGCCCACAGCCGCAGATTCCGGACCTGCGGGAGCGAGGGTACGCTGGCGCGTCCGCGCAATAAGCTCCAGCACCGCCTCGGCCGCTTCCTTGTCCGAGTCGCGCTTAAGCTCATGGTGGACCCGGGCAAACTCGCGCGCCTGCAGCGCGAAGCCCTCGGGGTGGTCGAGGCAGGCAAGCACGGCGGCCCCCAGGTTCTCCGGCGTCGCGTCCTGCTGGAGAAACTCCGGGACCAGGGAGCAGCCCGCCAGCAGGTTCGGTAGCGCAACGCATGGCACCTTGACCAAGCGCCGCAGTATCTGAAAGGTCACCGGTGAGAGCCGATAGGCAACCACCATGGGCCGGGGGATGAGCATCGCTTCGAGGGAGGCGGTACCCGATGCAGCCAGTACCACATCGGCAGCGACCATGGCCTCGATGGACCTGCCCTCGACCAGGGTCAACGGTAGATCGGGGGCGTACCGCACGCGCGCGGCCGCGAACAACCTCGCCGCCGCCGCATTGGCGGTCGGGCTGACAAAGTGCAACTGGGGCCGCCTCTCCAGGGACCAGCGAGCAGCGCGCAGAAACGGCTCGGCCAGATACCGGATCTCGCTGGATCGGCTGCCCGGCAGCAACGCCGCGATGGTCCCCTCCCGGGGAAGGCCCAGGGCCGAGCGAGCATCACTTTGCGAGAGCAGTGGCGGCATCACGGCGGCCAGCGGGTGCCCCACGAATCGCACGGGAATCGCATGCTGCTCGTAGAACTGCGCCTCGAAAGGGAACAAGGTCAGGACCAGATCTACGCACTCGCGCATCCTGCGCACCCGATACTGACGCCATGCCCACACCGATGGGCTCACATAGTGCGCGGTGGGCACGCCTGCACGTTTCAGCACCCGTTCGAGGGGCAGGTTGAAGTCGGGCGAGTCGATCCCTACGAAGGCGTCCGGGGGGGCCGCCAGCCAGTGTCGTACCAGACGACGACGCAGCCGCAGCAGCCCCGGGAGGTGCCGCAGCACCTCCGCCAGGCCCATCACCGACAGCCTGTCGGCGGGAGCCAGAACGCGGCACCCCTGAGCGGCCATCCGCGGGCCCGCGACACCCTCGAAGACTACGCCCGGCCACAACTCCTTGACGGCCGCCAGCAACCCCCCGCCCAATAGGTCGCCGGAAGACTCTCCGGCGACGACCGCGATGCGCAAGGCAGTCAGCGCAGGATGCCGCGCTGTGACTGCTCCAAGAAGCCCACTAGCAGGCTCACCTCTGGACACTCCTGAGCAAGGATGTGCAGGCGCTCTAGTGCCTGGGCCGCGGTGAGGCCGGAGCGATAGAGCACCCGGTAGGCACGGCGGAGTGTGGCAACGACTTCGGGGCCAAACCCCCGCCTGCGCAATCCCTCGGTGTTGATCCCCCGCGGACGAGCCAGTTGGCCAGCGACGGTCACGAAGGGAGGGACGTCCTTGTGGATGTGACTGCCAAATGCGCACAAGCAGTGGGCGCCGAGCCTGCAGAACTGGTACACCAGCGTGAAGCCGCCCAGAAACGCGTAGTCGGCCACCTGTACATGGCCGGCCAGCGAAGCACCGTTGGCGAAGATAGTATGGCTGCCCACCTCGCAGTCGTGAGCGATGTGCACATAAGCCATTATCCAATTGTCATCGCCGATACGGGTGACGCCTCCGCCCTGCACCGTGCCGCGGTTGATACTGCAGTACTCGCGGATGACGTTTCCCGCGCCGATCTCGAGCCAGGTACGCTCGCCTCGGTACTTCTTGTCCTGCGGGACATCCCCGATCGAGGCGAACTGGAACACCTTGTTGTCGGGGCCGATGCGCGTCGGCCCCTGGATGACTGCATGCGGTCCTACCTTCGTCCCGGAGGCGATCTCCACATCCGCGCCAATGATCGCGTACGGACCAATGGATACGTCCTCAGCGATGCACGCAGAAGGATGGATGATCGCCCGCTCATCGATCACGGCTCTATTTCCTTGATGGTGGTCATGAGTTCGGCCTGGGATACTACCGCACCCTCCACGGTGGCCTCCGCCGAGAAGCGCCACACGCCCCTCAGGCTGCGGGTGAGGATCACCTCAATGAGCATGCGGTCTCCGGGAGTAACGGGTCGCTTGAAACGCGCCTTGTCGATCCCGACAAAGTAATACACGCATCGCGCGTCCGACCGAACCAGACCGCTCACGAAGGCGAGGACTCCGGTCGCCTGGGCCATCGCCTCCACGATGAGCACGCCCGGCATCACGGGATGCCCCGGAAAGTGGCCCTGGAAGAACGGCTCGTTGATGGTGACGTTTTTCACGGCGGTCAGGGACTTGCCGGGCACGTAGTCCACTACCCGGTCGATCAGCAGGAAGGGATAGCGGTGAGGGAGGTACCTGAGGATCTGCCGAACGTCCAGAACGGTCTGTGTGTCAGTCATGACGGGCCAGCTTCTTCTCGAGCGCTTGCACGCGACGTGCGAGATCCTCGATACGGCGGAAATGACCTATGGCACGGCGCCACGCCCGATTGGGTTGCGCCGGCATGCCCGAGGAGTACATGCCCGGCTCAAGGATGGACTTGGTGATCATAGACATCCCGGTGATCTGAACCCCGTCAGCGATGTGTAGATGGCCGCCGATCCCAGTTCCCCCGCCGATGGCGCAACGCTTACCGATAGTGGTACTGCCGGCAATACCGACACAGCCTGCGATGGCGGTCTGGGCCCCGATGTGCACGTTATGGCCTACCTGGATCTGATTGTCCAGCTTCACACCGTCATCGATCACGGTATCTTCGATGGTACCGCGGTCGACGGTGGTATTGGCGCCGATCTCCACATCATCGCCGATCCAGACCCGACCAAGCTGCGGGACCTTGATCCAGGCTTCCCCGTCGTTCGCCATCCCGAACCCGTCGCTGCCGATGACAACCCCCGGGTGGATCAGTGCACGCTTCCCGATACATGTCCTCCGGCACAGCACGACCTGCGCCACCAACTGGCTGCCCTCTCCGATGACGCACCCCTCACCCACGTAGCAGCTTGGTCCGATTTGCACGTGGGGACCGATCTCCGCACCGCGCTCAATGACGGTGTAAGGCCCAATCCACGCACTCTGGTGGATGCGGCTCTCCGGACCCACGCAGGCTGTCTGGTCAATTCCTCGGCGCCGCGGAGTCGGCCCATGCAGCAGTGCCGCGACCTTCGCGAACGTGACGTAAGGGTTATCCACAACCCAGGCGGCCACGGGACAACCGTCGGCCTCTTCGGAAGACAAGATCACGGCCGAGGCTGCGGTGCTCGCCAGGTACCTGCGGTAGCGCCGATTCGCGAGAAACGTGACGGTCCCCGGCAGGGCCCGCTGGATAGGCGCAACGTCAGCGATCACACAGTCGTGATCCCCGTGGATAACCCCACCCAGGCGGCGCGCCAGCTCACCCAGAGTATATCCGGAAAGCCCCGGCACCCCGCCCTCCGCGGTCACTTCGTCCCCTTCTTCAAGCGCTCGAGCACCCGGTCAGTGATGTCCATGCGTTCGCCGGCATAGATCACCCCGTCGCCGAGCACCAAGTCGTACCTCTGGTCCTTGGCCAGGTCGGTGATCGCCTGAAAAACCTGCTTCTGTATCTTGTCGAATTCCTCGTTGCGCCGCAGATTGAAATCCTCGCGGAATTCCTGCTGGTCTCGGTCGAGGTCGCGACGCTTGTCACGGATCTGACGCTCTAGGTCGCGTCGCTGCACGTCGCTCATGACGGCGCCGTCGCGGGAAAGCTTATCCTCCATGCGCTTCACATCCTTCTGTACAGCGGCCAAGGCCCGATCGCGGGGCGCGAACTCTTTCTCCAGGCGAGTGCGCGCCGCCTCCACCTGCGGCGCTTGCTCCAGGATCTTCTGGGCATTGACAACACCGATCTTGGTTTCGGCGGCCGTGGCCGACCCGGTGGGCAATAAACCGCTCACGACCAAGACAGCCAACGCAAGGCTAATGGGTTTCAAGGTTAGTCTCCGGAAATCTCAAAATGCAGTGCCAATGGAAAACTGGAAAGGCTGACGTTGGTCACCCTTCTGTGCATTCAACGGCTCGGCCACGCTGAACTCGAGCGGACCGAGCGGCGAGAACCACTGCGCCGACAGGCCCGCAGAATAGCGCAGCCCAGCCAAGCTGGGCGTCTGCCCGGGTCCGTAGACTTGGCCTCCATCCACGAAGACGCCGAGACGGATCGCCTTGGTCTCAGTCATGAAAGGCGGGGGAAACAGCAACTCCGCACTGCCGACCACCCTGAAGTTCCCACCCAACGGATCGCCGTTCACCGAGCGGGGCCCCAAAGTATTGTCCTTGAAACCCCGCACCGAGCGTATGCCGCCGGCGTAGTAGTTCTCGAAGAATGGCAACTCCGACAAATCCCCGAATCCGTTGCCGTACCCGACCTGGCCTTGTAGGGAGCCCACCAGGATCTTGCCGATAGGGCGCCACCAATGGTCATTCAGAGCAACTTTGTAGTAATCCAGGTTTCCCAGTGGCATGCCCACCTCGAGATCTAAATTGTGAAGCAACCCACTGTTCGGGAAGATCGCCCGATCGCGCGTGTCGTGCGCCCACCCTCCGGTGAGCTTAGGCGCCTGATACTGCTCGCCATTCTGGGCAAGGAACGCAATATATTCGGGAGGCGTATCGCTGTTGGTGATTATTTTCGTATTCTGGTATCCCATCCCAAAGCGAATGGTGTCGAACTCCCCGAGCGGAATGCCATACCTCAGGTTCCCCCCCCAGTCATCGGAGGTGTATGGCCCGACATTCGCCTGCCCGGCATAAGTGGTCCGATAAAATAGGTTGACGCCGCTGCTCACACCGTTGATGGTGAAGTAGGGATTCAAGTAGTCAAGGCTATAGATCCTATTCACTTTGCTATTGCTGAACGCGGCGCTGACGCGCGTTCCCGTTCCCAGGAAGTTGTCCTGGCTCACGCTGGCGTTGAACAGGAATCCCTGGGTCTGGGAGTACCCGACCCCGGCCAGGAGGTTGCCCGAGGCCCGCTCGGTCACGGCTAAGTTGACGTCGACTTGGTCCGTAGTGCCCGGCACCGCAGGTGTCTCCACGTTGACATCCTCGAAGTACCCCAGCTTCTCCAGGCGGGTCCGCGAGAGCTTCACCTTGTCCGTAGACAGAAGTCCCGCCTCCATCTGGCGAATCTCGCGCCGCACCACCTCGTCCCGAGTCTTGAGGTTGCCCTTTATGTTGATGCGGTTGACATAGGCGCGCCGACCCGGGTCGATGAAAAATGTCAGCGACACCTCTTTGGCCTTCTCGTCCAGATCCGGGATGGCGTTGACATTGGCGAACGCGTAGCCATCCTTGCCCAACCGCTCGGACAGGCGCGTGGCGGTGTCGGTGACCTGTTTGCGGGAAAAGATATCCCCAGGCTTGACCTGCACCAGAGACTGAAGCTCGCTTTGCGGGACCACCATGTCCCCCGAGAGCTTGACGTTCTTCACCTTGTATCTGTCGCCCTCAGTGATACCCAGGGCGATGTAAACGTCCTTCTTGTCGGGGGTGATAGACACCTGGGTAGAGTCGATGCTGAAGTTGACGAAGCCGCGGTCGAGATAAAAGGACCGAAGCGCCTCCAAGTCCGCAGCGAGCTTCTGCTTCGAATACTGATCGTTCTTCGTATAGAACGATAGCCAGTTGGGCGTGCTCAGCTGGAACACCTTGAGCAGCCGCTTAGTCGGGAAGGTCTTGTTGCCGACGATGTTGATCTCACGGATCTTGGCGATCCCGCCTTCGTGGATCTGGATAGCGATTGCGACCCGGTTGCGCTCGAGCGGTGTCACCGTAGTCTTGATTTGAACTCCATACCTCCCGAGGCCGAAATACTGCCGCTGCAACTCCTGCTCCACTCGGTCCAGCAGGGAACGGTTGAACACGCGTCCTCTGGCAAGGCCCACCCGTTCCAGGGCTTCCTTGAGCTGTTTGGTATCCAGGGCGTGGTTACCCGATATCTCGACGGCATCGATGGACGGACGTTCCTGCAATGATACGACCAGCACGTCCCCGTCTCGCTCGAGGGAGACGTCCCTGAAGAACCCGGTTTTGTAAAGGGCGTGGATCGCCTGTCGTGCGCGCTTGTCGTCCAACGTCTCTCCTGCCTGGACCGGTAGGTAGTTGAACACCGTCCCGGCAGACAGCCTGCGCAGCCCCTCCACGCGGATGTCCTTGATCACGAACGGCTCGAAAGCCCAGGCATGGGTGGCGAACAACAGGGGAGCGAGCAGCACCAGGACCCGTTTCATATCGGTCCCGGGATGAGCGCATGCCGGCGTGGGCGCGGCGGGTAATGCGCGCTCCAGCATCCACTAATGAAACAGTCGGGTGAGATCATTGTAAAAAGCCACTCCCATCAACGCCAGCAACAACGCGATGCCAACCCGCTGCCCGAGCACTTGCGCCTGTTCGGAGAGCGGGCTGCCCTTAGCAAGCTCTATAAGGTAATAGAGAAGGTGTCCGCCATCCAGCACCGGGATGGGAAGCATGTTCAGTACTCCCAGGCTGACGCTCACCAGCCCTAGGAAAGCCAGGAACGTGGCCAGACCCACGCTGGCCGCCTGTCCCGCGTACTGGGCGATGCTGATCGGCCCACTGATGTTCTGCCAGGAGGCCTGGCCCACGACCATCTTCCCCAGGAGCTGAACAGTGAGCGTGGCCATCTGCCAGGTCTTCTCGGCGCCGGCTAAGAAGGCGCGCGGGGGTGCATAGCGCACCGTAGCGACGTAGCCCTTTCCGACCGGGGCAGGCGAGAGCCGGACCGCCGCGCCGATGTATCCAACGACCTTGCCCGCCTCCGTCGTCATGGGCTCGGGCCTGATCTCCAGCTCCACCCGAGTGCCGTCCCGCACCGCGATCGTGTGCAGCACCTTATTGGGACGATCGCGCACGTACTGGACCCACTCCTCCCAGTCGCGAACCGGTTGACCGTCGACGGACACGATGCGATCCCCCGCCCGGAGTTGAGCCCGGTAGGCGGCGCCTCCGGGAACCACTCGCCCGATCACCGGTGGAATGTCGGGTCGCCAAGCACGGATGCCAATCTCGTGCAGCAGGTTCCCGGCGTTGACCTGGATCGGTTCGGCGCCGAGGTCCAGGGTCGCGGTCCGGACGCGACCGCCCGGGTCACGTACGGTGAGATCCGCCACGTCGCCGTCCAACACGTCGGGCAACAGAGCCAGCACAACAGCTTCCCACGTGCCGGTGCCCTCCCCGTCGACCTTGATGATCTCGTCTCGGGGCGCGAGGCCTGCCTCGGCGGCCGGCGACTGCGGCGTCACGGCACCCACCACTGGCCGCACTCCGGTCACCCCGACCATGAACATGACCCAGTAGGCGACTACGGCAAAGAGGAAATTGAATAGGGGGCCGGCCAACACGATGGCGGCGCGCCGCGCGATGGGCTGGCGATTGAAGGCACGATGAGCTTCCTCGGCCGGCACGCTACCTTCCGTCTCGTCCAACATCTTCACGTAACCGCCCAAGGGAAGGGCCGCGACGACGTACTCCGTGCGATCTGAACCGCGTCGCCAGGATAGAAGCGGACGTCCAAAACCGATGGAGAAGCGCAGTACCTTGACCCCCAGGCGCCGGGCGACCCAGAAATGCCCAAACTCGTGCACGGTGACGAGCACGCCGATGGCCAGCGCAAACCACAGCAGCGATGGCAAGACCTCACCCACCGGATATGCGCCTGGTCCGACGGGCGATGTGATGTGAGGCCGCGGCGCGGGCCGCGCCATCATCTGCCAGAACAACGTCCAGGCTAGTGGCTTCGTGGGCGGTCACCGCGGCGAGCGCGGCGTCAACGACCTCGGGGATGCCCATGAAACCCAAGCGGCCGTCCAGGAACGCCTGGACCGCCACTTCGTTAGCCGCATTCAGGATGGCTGGTGCAGTGCCTGCCGCCGCCATCGCCTGTGCGGCGAGGCCGAGACAGGGATAACGCCGCGACTCCGGACGCGCGAAACCGAGTTGGGCCACCTCGAACAGATCCAAGCTGGGTGCCCCCGAAACAACCCGCTCGGGCCAGGACAAGGCATACGCAATGGGGATGCGCATGTCCGGCGAGCCCAGTTGCGCCAGGAAAGAGCCGTCCGCGTACTCCACCAGCGAGTGGATGACGCTCTGAGGATGAAGGACCACCTGAACCTGCTCCGGGGTCGCTCCAAACAGCCAGCAGGCCTCGATGACTTCCAGCCCCTTGTTCATCATGGTGGCGGAATCCACCGAGATCTTCGGACCCATGACCCAGTTGGGATGTTTGCAGGCCTGCTGGGGGGTCACTCCATGCAGGTCGGCCAGCGGCCAGGTACGAAACGGCCCCCCCGATCCCGTCAGCCAGAGGCGGCGCACCCCAGCCGTTTCCAGTCCCCCTGCGGACTGGCACGGCAGGCATTGGAACAGGGCGTTGTGCTCGCTGTCCACAGGAAGCAGTTGTGCGCCGCTGCGACGCACCTCATCCATGAAGACTTGGCCGCCCATCACCAGGGCTTCCTTGTTTGCCAGGAGCAGGCGCTTGCCGCTACGGGCCGCCGCCAAGCTCGAGCCCAGTCCCGCCGCCCCGACTATCGCGGCAACCACGGAGTGCACCTGTGGAAGGGAGGCCACGGTTTCGAGCTCCACCGCGCCCGCAAGCACGCGTACACCGGTCGCCCCACCGTTGAGCAGGCGGTGCAGCCAATCCGCCGCGTCAGCATCCACCATCACCGCGAATTCTGGCCGATGCTCCCGGCACAGTGCGGCCATGCGCTCGGCATCGCGGTGCGCCGTCAGGGCCACGACCCGGTAACGGTCCCGGTGCCGGCGGATCACGTCCAGCGTGTTGGACCCTATGGAGCCCGTGGCCCCGAGGATCGTGACGCCAATCATTTCGCTGCCTCCAGCCAAAATAGGCCCAGCATAAAAAGCGGGGCGGCAGCCGTCAAACTATCGACTCGGTCCAGGACCCCGCCGTGTCCGGGCAGCAGACGGCCGCTGTCCTTCACCCCCGCCACGCGCTTACACATACTCTCCAGCAGGTCGCCGAGCATGGCGAAGACCACCGTGGCCATCCCCAAACCAATCAGACGGACCCACTGAACACCGCCCAGCCCCAGCACTGGTGCCGCAAGTACCGAGAGAGATACACCTGCGAGCAAACCCGCCCATGCACCCTCCCATGTCTTTCCCGGGCTGATGCGCGGGGCCAACCGCCGACTGCCCCAGCGCCGCCCCACCAGAAACGCTGCACTGTCCGCGGCCCAAACCAGCCCAAGCAGAAACAGCAGATAGAGATGCCCATGTGGGGACACCTCGTGCACGGCCACCAGGGCACGCCAGGCGGGCACCAGGACCGCGACACCCACCAGCCCGCGCATCCAGACTGGGGCCAGGCCGGGCCCGCGGCCCGAGATGAGCACCCACGCGGCCGCCAGGAACCACCACACAAGAGCCGCGGTCATCAGAGACAGCAGATTGACGCGCAACGATCCCCACAGCAGCAGCGCTATTAGACCGACATAGGACGCCCGCCCTGCGGCGTGGGTGATGCCGCTCAACACGCTCCACTCCCAGGCCGCGAGTCCGGCAATAATGGAAAAAGCCAGAGCCAGCAAAGATGTGGGCAGAAGCAGCACGCCGCCGACCACGAACGGAATTAGCAGCGCGGCGGTGATCAGGCGCTGGCTAACCACCCAGCGATTTCTTCCTCACCTGCTCCACTTGCTCCCCGGTATGGCCGAGTCGTCGCTGCCGCCTCGCAAAGGAGACGAGGGCGGCCTCCAGAGCCGGACGATCGAAATCGGGCCACAGGGCATCGGTGAAGTACAGCTCCGTATAGGCGAGCTGCCAGAGCAGGAAGTTGCTGATGCGCTGCTCGCCCCCAGTGCGGATGAACAGGTCGGGCTCGGGGAGATCGTGCAGGCAGAGGAACGAAGCGAGCACTTCAGGAGTGACGTCGGCAGCACGCAGATCTCCCGCTTCCACACGCTCAGCCACCTGCTGGGCCGCCTGGCCGATGTCCCAGCGGCCCCCGTAGTTGACCGCCACCACTAGGTTGAGCCCCCCGTTGGGCGCCGTCAGAGCCTCAGCGGCGGCTACGCGTTCCTGGAGCTTCTGGGAGAAGGCGCTACGCTCACCGATGATACGCAGCCGGACGTCGCTTTCGTGCAGGTGCTTGACCTCCCGCTGCAACGCCTTCATGAACAAATCCATGAGCATGCTCACTTCCTGTTCAGGTCGGCGCCAGTTCTCGCTGCTGAACGCGAACAGAGTGAGTACCCTGATGCCCTTTTCGCCGCACACCTTCACCACCCGACGTACGGCCTCGATTCCCGCCTGGTGGCCGGCAATACGCGGCAGATGCCGCCGCCTGGCCCATCGGCCATTGCCATCCATAATGATGGCCACGTGTCGGGGAACCTGAAGCGTCAACACGGTGTACAGGTCGGAGTCCGCCGTATCAGGGCTAGGCTTAAGCATGGGACCTTTGCAGCACGAGGGGCCTGAGCGACAGTACAGGGACTCGGCCCATCGCCCGGACGGGCGACGCATGCGAAGCGGAACGCACTCCTTAAACCGTCATGACTTCTTCTTCCTTGGCGTGCAGGACCTTGTCGACCTCAGCCACATACTTGTCCGTGAGTTTTTGGGTCTGCTCCTCGGCTCGACGTTCCTGGTCCTCGGAGATCTGTCTATCCTTGACAAGCTGTTTTAGTTCCGCAATGGCATCACGCCGGACGTTGCGGATAGCGACCCGGGCGTTTTCAGCGTCCGCACGCACGACCCGTACCAGGTCGCGCCGCCGCTCTTCAGTCAGAGGAGGAAGCGGCACACGGATCACGGTTCCGGCCGTCACCGGATTCAGCCCCAAATTCGAGTCGCGGATCGCTTTTTCCACAATCGTCACCACACTCTTGTCCCAGGGTGTAACGGTCAGCGTACGCGTATCCGAAACCGCGATGTTAGCCACTTGGTTGATGGGCATGTCGGCCCCGTAACAAAAAACCCTGATGTGCTCCAGCAGGCTGGTATGAGCCCGCCCGGTGCGCAGCTTCGCCAAGTCCTGTTTGAGGACCTCTATGCTCTTGGCCATGCGGCCCGCCGTCCGCTTCTGAATCTCGTCAATCATCTCGTTTGCCCACCGCCGGATCTGTCGAAGCCCATCATACACTCCCCCTCGACCCCCGGCGCCTGCCAGAGACTATGCGATGGTGGCCACCCCCGCCGCGGGTACGCCGCCAGATATCAGGGTCCCCTCATCCTCCCCCATCACCACCCGGCGCATCGCCCCGGGCTTGGTCATGTCGAACACCCGAATGGGCTTGTTGTGGTCTCGGCACAAAATGACAGCCGTAGCATCCATGACTTTGAGATCGCGCTGCAGCACCTCTTCGTAGGTCAGGCGGCTATAACGCTGCGCCGTCGGGTCGCACACCGGGTCAGCCGAATACACGCCATCGACCTTGGTCGCCTTGAGCACGAGATCCGCGTCGATCTCCACGCCGCGCAGGCTCGCGGCAGAGTCGGTGGTGAAAAACGGGTTGCCGGTGCCTCCGGCGAAGATGACCACCCGTCTCTTCTCCAGGTGCCGTACCGCCCGGCGCCGGATATAGTCCTCGCACACTTGGTGCATCTGCAGCGCAGACATGACCCGTGTGAGCACACGATTCTTTTCGAGGGCACTCTGCAACGCCAGGGCGTTGATTACCGTCGCCAGCATTCCCATCTGGTCGGCCGTCACCCGGTCAACGCCGCTCGCCGCCAGCTCGGCGCCGCGCAGGATATTGCCGCCGCCGATAACCGCCGCGACTTGCACGCCGAGCTGAACCAGATCACCGATCTCTACGGCCATGCGGTCCAGTACCGCGGGGCTGATCCCGGATCTGCCCGCACCCATGAGGGCCTCTCCGCTCAGCTTCAACAGGATGCGACGGTAGGATGGTACGGGCAAAAGCTCAGCGTCCGCTCTGCACCTGCGCCATGACCTCTGCGGCGAAGTCGTCGGAGCGCTTCTCCAGCCCCTCACCCACTTCGAAGCGCTCGAAACGCCGCACCTCGGCGCCGGCCAGCAGATCCCCCACGGTGATGTCCGGATTCTTGACGAAGGGCTGCCCGAGCAGCGTCACCTCGGCGACGAACTTCTTGAGCCTGCCCTCCACCATCTTCTCGATGATATCGGCTGTCTTGCCGCTCGCCGCTGCCTGCGCGGCATAAACGTCTCGCTCCTGGGCCAGGAGAGCTTCGGGAACCTGCGCCGGGGAAACACACACGGGCCGGCTGGCGGCGATGTGCATGGCGACATCTTTGGCCGTTTGGGGGTCCCCGCCGAGCAACTCCACCAGGACGCCGATGCGCGTCCCGTGGACATAGCTCGCCAAAATAGCGTCATCGCTGTGCATGCAGGCGCAACGTCGCACGCTGATGTTCTCCCCGAGGCGAGCGACTAGCTCCTGACGCCGGTGCTCGATGCTCGTCCCCGCCTCGATCGGCAGCTCCATGAGGCCTGCAAGCTCGCTCGGCTGGGCCGGTGCGGCGGCTCGCGCCACGCCCTGGGTGAACGCCCGAAAATCCTCGCCCTTGGCCACAAAGTCGGTTTCGCAGTTGACCTCCACCATCGCCGCCTTGCCGCCTCGTGGATCCATCTCGATCGCGATCAGCCCCTCTGCGGCAATCCTTCCCGCCTTCTTGACCGCCTTGGCCAGACCGGACTTGCGCAGCCACTCGGCGGCCGCCTCAATGTCGCCGCCGGTCTCCACCAATGCCTTCTTGCATTCCATCATGCCCGCGCCACTGCGGTCACGCAGTTCCTTGACGAGCGCCGCTGGAATGTTGGTCATGCTGATTCTCCTGCTACCTTGCCGCCCATCGCGTTTACGCCGCCGAGGACCCGCGCGGCACCTCGCCGACGGCCCCCGCCTCTTCGACCTCCACGAACTCATCGGGCGCCGCCGCGAGCGCCGAAGCGCGCCCTTCCAGAACAGCGTCTGCGGCCGCACGGACAAAAAGCTGGACGGCGCTGATAGCATCGTCGTTACCGGGGATGATGTAGTCCACCCCGTCCGGGCTGTTATTGGTATCGACCACGCCGACCACAGGGATTCCCAAGCGGTTGGCCTCACGCACGCCGATCTTCTCGTAGCCCACGTCCACAACGAACAGCGCGTCGGGCAGCCGGTCCATCTGCTTGATACCGCCCAGCCCCCGCTCCAGCTTGTCCAACTCGCGTCGGCGCATCAGCGCCTCCTTTTTGGTCAGGCGCTCCAGAGAGCCGTCCTCGTTCATGCGCTCCAGCTCCATGAGCCGCCTGATCGACTGCCGGATAGTGCGGAAGTTGGTGAGCGTGCCACCCGTCCAGCGACGGCTCACGTAAGGGCAGCCGGCACGGGTCGCTTCGCTTTGGATAGTGTCCTGTGCGGCCCGCTTGGTCCCCACGAACAACACCACTCCCTTCTTGGCGGCAAGGCTGCCCAGGAAGTTCATGGCGTCGCTGAATAGGGGAAGGGTTTTCTCCAGGTTGATGATGTGGATTCGGCTACGCTCGCCAAAGATGTAAGGCGCCATCTTGGGGCTCCAGTAGCGGGTCTGGTGTCCAAAGTGCAGACCCGCTTCCAACATCTGGCGCATGGAAACATTGGGCATGTTCACGGCTCCGGGTGACCAGCGGTTGATCCTCTACGCGCCCCATGCATCAACTCGACAACTGCCTCGGGAACCCCAACCTATGGGACGGCGCGTGTGTGCGATCGGCCCGACCCACGCGGGCCTGGCGTGACTTTCCCTCTGGGGGGCGTTAGACTGCGCAAAGCAACGCGTGATTATACGACACACCCCCGCACCCGGCCAACACCCAGCGCCGTTAGCTTTCAGCGGTAATGCGTAACCTATCCCGAGCTTCCATGAACGTCTCCATCAAGACCCCCGAGGAGATCCGGAACATGCGGGTCGCGGGTCGTCTCGCCGCCGACGTCCTGCACATGATAGGACCTTACGTACGCCCCGGGGTGACGACCGAGGACCTGGACCGCCTCTGCCACGACTACATCGTCGATGTGCAGCGGGCCATTCCGGCGCCCCTCAACTACAAGGGCTTCCCCAAGTCCATCTGCACGTCGGTGAACCACGTCGTGTGCCATGGGATTCCGGGCACCAAACGGCTCAAAGCGGGCGACATTCTCAACATCGACGTGACGGTGATCAAGGACGGTTACCACGGCGACACCAGCAAGATGTTCTTCGTGGGAGACCCACCCCTCAGAGCGCGCCGCATCGCTCACGTGAGCTACGAGTGCATGCGCATCGGCATCGAAGCGGTCCGTCCCGGCGTTCGTCTGGGTGACATCGGCTACGCGATCCAACGGCATGCGGAAGCAAATGGCTGTTCCATCGTCCGGGAATATTGCGGGCACGGGATCGGTCGCGAGTTCCACGAGGACCCCCAGGTACTGCACTATGGATCACCCGGCACGGGCCTGGTGCTCGAGCCCGCGATGACATTCACCATCGAACCCATGGTCAACGCCGGCAAGCGCCACGTCAAATTACTGCCTGACGGCTGGACGGTGGTCACCAAGGACCACAGCCTGTCGGCCCAGTGGGAGCATACGGTGTTGGTCACGGAGACCGGCCACGAAGTCCTCACGAAACGTCCAGAAGACGACATCTGAGCTTTCTGGTCCTCGCCCAAAACGCCGCAGCGCAGTGTCGCAGTGCTCCCCCCTGGACCCAGTGTCCCGATCGCCGCCAGACACGCGACTAGAGGCCGCTAAGGCAGGCATGGACGACACCGCGCGCCTGTGCCGCGTTCTGCAGCAGGCGCAGGCCAGCCTGCGGGCAGACTTCCTGCGTGGGACCCCGGTCGCCGATCTGGTCGCGCGGCGTGTGCAGGTCGTCGACGGGCTCCTCTTGGAAGCATGGGAGCGTCGGATTGCTTCGCAGGGGCCGGCCATCGCCTTGGTCGCCGTGGGCGGATACGGTCGCGGAGAGCTGCATCCGCACTCGGACGTCGACCTGCTAATCCTGCTTGAGCATGCGGCCGGCGAGCCTCTGCGCGCTGCCATCGAGGGCTTCCTCACCGTCCTGTGGGACATCGGACTGCAGGTCGGTCACAGCGTGCGCACCCTGCACGAGTGCGTCCAGGCCGCGGAGCTGGACATCACCGTGGCCACGAACCTTCAGGAGTCCCGGCTGCTGAGCGGCCCGCGAGGGCTCTACCGACGCCTGCGGGCGCGTGTCGGCCCCGACTGCATCTGGCCGAGCCGGCGTTTCTTCGAGGCCAAACTGAGGGAACAGCACGCGCGCCACCGGAAGTTCCACGATACCGCCTACAACTTGGAGCCGAACGTCAAGGAAGGTCCGGGAGGACTGCGGGACATACAGATGATCGGGTGGGTGGCCAAGCGCCACTTCGGCGCCGAGACGCTTCACGACTTGGTGGCCCGCGGCTTCCTGACGGAGGCGGAGCGCGACATACTGGCCGAGGGGCAGGGCTTTCTGTGGAAAATTCGCTACGGTCTGCACGTCTTCAGTGCCCGCCGAGAGGAGCGGCTGCTGTTCGATTATCAGCGCGAGCTGGCGACACTGTTCGGGTACCGCAGCCAGGGTCACCGTCTGGGCGTCGAGATCTTCATGAAGGACTACTACCGGACGGTCATGGAGCTCAGCCGCCTGAATGAGATGCTGTTGCAGCTGTTCCGCGAAGCTATCCTGTACAGCCACGATCCCGGGGAACCTGTCCCCATCAATCGGCGTTTCCAGATCCGGCGGGGTTTTCTGGAAGTCGCCCGCGATGACGTCTTCCGCCACTATCCCTTCGCCCTTCTCGAGGTGTTCCTGACCCTGGAGCAGCGCCCGGATATCAAAGGCGTTCGCGCGTCCACCATCCGACTTATCCGCGAGCACCGCTACCTCATCGATGACCAGTTCCGCGCGGATCTGCGCGCACGCAGCCTATTTGTGGAGATCCTGCGTCAACCCCATGGAGTGAGTCATGAGCTGAGCCGCATGCACCGTTATGGCGTGCTGGGGGCCTACCTGCCAGTCTTCGGCGAGGTCATCGGCCTCATGCAGCACGACGTCTTCCACGTCTATGCCGTGGACGAGCACTCCCTGTTCGTGGTGCGCAACCTGCGCCGGCTCGCGCAGCCGCGGTTCTCCGGGGAGCTGCCCATGGCCAGCAGCATCATGAAGCAGCTGCCGAAGCCCGAACTGCTCTATCTCGCGGGACTGTTCCATGACATCGGCAAGGGGCGCGGGGGCGATCACTCGGAACTCGGCGCGCGCGACGCCTTGGAGTTCTGTCTCGGCCACGGCCTTCCGAGCTACGATGCACGGCTTGTGGAGTGGTTGGTCCGGTACCATCTCATCATGTCCATGACGGCCCAACGCAAGGACATCGCCGACCCCGATGTCATCATGGCGTTCGCTGCCACGGTGGGCGACATGGTGCGGCTCGACTACCTCTACTTGCTGACGGTCGCGGACATCCGTGCCACCAATCCCACGCTGTGGAACACGTGGAAGGACGCCCTGCTGAGCGAGCTGTACCTGTCGACCCGTCGCGCCCTGCGGCGGGGGTTGGAGGCACCGCTGGCGGATGCCGAGCGCGTGCGCGAAACGCAGCAGAATGCCCATGACCTACTGGTTCGTGAAGGACTGGCGCCGGGCGATATCCGCCCGCTGTGGAGTACCCTGGACGACGACTATTTCCTCCGCCATTCGGCCGAGGAGATCGCGTGGCACACACGAGGGATCCTGGACAACGAAGCTGGCAACCTCCCGCTGGTGATGGTGCGCGGACAGACCGAACGCGGTGGCACGGCCATTTGCGTGTACGCCTTGGATCACCCGCATCTGTTCGCGATTATCACGGGCGCGCTCGACCAGTTGGGTTTGAACATCGTGGATGCGCGCATCATCACCACGCGCAACGGCCATGCCCTGGAAACTTACATGGTCCTCGAAGGGACCGGCCAGCCCGTGGAGCACGCATACCGTCTGGATGAGGTGTCGAGTACCCTGAAGGGGCAGCTCGGGCGTCCCTACAGCCCGCCCTCCACCCCAAGACGACGCATTCCTCGCACGGTCAAACACTTCCACACCGAGACGCAGGTCAACTTTAGTGAAGACCGGCGCAACCAGCGAACGGTCATGGAGGTTGTCGCGGCCGACCGTCCCGGCCTCCTGTCGCGCATCGCCCGCGCGCTGACGGAGTGCGGCGTGCGACTGCAGAATGCCAAGGTGGCGACGCTGGGGGCACGCGCGGAGGACCTGTTCTTCATCTGCGACGACCAGAGCCGGCCGTTAGTGCGCGGGGAGCAGCTGACCTGTCTGCGGGAGCGGGTGCGGCAGTACATCGATGTGGACCGCTGACGGGAAAGCCGTAGCCGGGTTCGATGGGCGTTCTTGCCAAACGGCTATCCGGCCAAGGGCAATACTGATCCCGGCTCAAGAACTACCGACGGGCTGGCGGGTCTTCGCTGCAACGCGGAACTCATCGCCCGCAGCTCTGGCCCGCGAGCGTGGAGCACCGGTGGCAGCCACTGCAAACGCTGCGGAAGATGCGGCGTAACGCACCCGGGGCACCCGGTCTGCGCACACCTGCGGTGTCAGCAGGCCTTCCCGACGCCGGCCGCCCGCGTCTTGGGCCACCGCACGTCGTCGCGAGCGCGACCTGCGTTACGCAACCCGTTCTCTGCGAGGGGAAGGTGCCGTTCGGGATCCGTTACCACCGCGGCGGCGCACTATTGCACGCAGGCCGCATGTTACCGCGTCAGCGCACATTGACCTGCAGCATCTCGCGGCCCTCCGGGTCGACGAGATGCACGGCGCACGCTATGCAGGGATCGAAGCTATGGATGGTGCGCAGGATCTCGATCGGCTGTTGCGGGTCCTGTAGCTTGTGTCCCTTGAGCGCGGCTTCGTACGGGCCATCCTGGCCCATGGCATCGCGGGGACCCGCATTCCACGTGCTGGGGACTACGGCCTGATAGTTGGCGATCTTGCCGTCGCCGATGACGATCCAGTGCGCCAGGGCGCCACGGGGGGCCTCCATGTACCCCACCCCCTTCGACTCGCGCGGCCACGTGGACGGGTCCCAATAAGCGTCGTTGAACGTACGCACATCGCCCGCCTTGATGTTGGCGATAAGATTGTCATACCAGGTGCTCATCGCATCGGCGATGATCTTGGTCTCCAGGGTGCGCGCCGCAGTCCGCCCCAAGGTGGAGAACAGGGCGTCCAGCGGAAGGTCCAGCTTCTGCAGTGCCTGTGTGGCCAGCTCGCGCGTGGGCTCGTGCCCGGTAGCATAGAGCATCAAGACGCGCGCCAGGGGGCCCACCTCCATCGGCTTGCCTTTCCAGCGGGGCGACTTCAACCAAGAGTAGTCTTTCTCCACATCCAGATACTCGTACGGCGGCTTGGGGCCCGTGTAGTCGAGGTTGGTCTCCCCGTCATAGGGGTGCAGGCCCTTATCCTTGCCCCCCGTGTACGAATACCAGGAATGGGTCACGTACTCCTGGACCTGATCCGGTGCGGTGAGGTCGATAGAGTGCACTTGGCTGAGATCCCGGTTCAGGATGACCCCTCGCGGTATGAGGAAGCTGGCCGGGTCGTTCATGCCCTGTTCCGGAAAGTCCCCGTACGTCAGGAAATTACCGACCCCCTCGCCCTGCCTGAACCAGTCCTTGTAAAAGCCCGCGATGGCCAGCGTGTCCGGAAGATAGACTTGGTCAACGAAGGTGCGCATCTTGTCCATGATGTCCTTCACCTTGGCCAGGCCCACAACATCGACCGCGGTGCCTCCAGTCGCGCCACTGGGGCCTCCCGCCGCCCCGCCGGCGTCCACGCTGATGGCACAGGGCGCACCACCCACCAGGAAGTTCGGGTGCGGGTTCTTGCCCCCAAAGATGGTGAGGAGCTTCGCCACCTCCCGCTGCCACGCCAGCGCATCCAGGTAGTGGGCCACCGCCATCAGGTTGGCCTCGGGCGGAAGCTTGTAGGCAGGATTGCCCCAATAGCCGTTGGCAAAGATGCCCAGTTGGCCCGAGCCTACAAAGTTCTTCAGGCGGGTCTGGACATCTGCAAAGTAGCCGGGAGAGGACCTCGGGTAATTGGGGCTCACCTGCTGCGCCAGCTCAGAGGTGGCCTTGGGATCCGCCTTCAGCGCCGAGACCACATCCACCCAGTCCAGAGCATGCAGGTGGTAGAAGTGCATGACATGGTCGTGCACGTACTGGGCCGCAATCATCAGGTTGCGGATGAGCTGCGCATTCGGCGGGATGGAGTAGTTCAGCGCATTCTCGACGGCACGCACCGAGGCGATGGCGTGCACCAGGGTGCAGACGCCACAGATGCGCTGCGCGAACGCCCACGCATCGCGGGGATCCCGCCCGCGCAGGATGATCTCTATGCCGCGCACCATCGTTCCGGCGCTGGAGGCGCGGCTGATCACCCCGTTCGCGTCGGTCTCCGCCTCGATGCGCAGATGCCCTTCGATGCGGGTGATGGGGTCTACGACGACTCTTTGGGTGCTCATGATGCCTCGACCCTATTGTCCGTGACCAGCTCCAACAGACTGCGGGGCGGTCTTGTCCCAACGATAGTGGGCTTGCCCGTCGTCAAACGTCAGGCGGCAGTCGGCACAGGAAGTCACCAACATCTCGGTCCCGGTCTTCTCCGCCTGCTCCGTCTCGATCTCAAGAGCGCGCCGCCAAACCTTGCCTGCTCACGCTCTCACCCCCTTGCGCTCGAAAGAGGCTCCTATGGCCGCGCGGGAGGGCACGAACAGCACGGCGTGCATCAGCTTCCCGAACGGGAACCAGACGAACAACAGGTCCACGCTCAGCAAGTGGATGCCGAGCATGTGCTCGTAGCGCGGCCCGAGATGGGCGTATGCCATCAGGCCGGTCACCACCGGCGTGACGGTGACGAACCAACTGAAGTAGTCATCCCAGTCCGAGATGAGCCGCAGCACCGGCGTGGACAGGCGCCGCAGCAGCATGGCCACCAGGGCGCCCACCGTGATGGCCGCGGCTAGCACCACCACATTGTTGGGCAGGCCCGGCCAGGACAGCCCGGTCAGTCCCTTGATGAACAGGATGTGTGGCACGAAGGTGAATACCACGATGGCGAGCCCGATGTGGAACGCATAGGCCATCACCAGTTGATAGCGGGTCGCCGCGAAGAACTCCGGTCTCGGCCACATGCGCGTGAGCACGGCGCGCGAGCCTCCCCACCAGGTGTCGGTGTGCCGCGGCTTGCTGTGGTCCGTGCGGTACGCCAGCAGCAGGACCCCGAACAGCCTCCAGGCCGTGCCCAACAGCAGGATGATGAGCGACCCCTGCAGTGCCGGGCCACGGGCGAAATCCAGCAGGCTCATGGCGACTCCTTCCTGGCCGACGTTCTGGTGTTTACGCGCGAGCACAGCGGCGCCGGCGCCAAGGGCAGCGCCCGCAACCACGGCCGCACCGAGGATCGAGGCAGGCCCGGGCTTTCCGTAGGACAGGGCCGCGTAGAAGCTGCCGCGGTCCCAGAAATCGGGCTCCGAACAGCCCAGGCATGGGTGGCCGGACTCGATAGGGAAGCTGGTGCCCTGGTTCCACTTGACGGTCGCGCAGGCGTTGTACGTGACCGGGCCCTTGCAGCCGAGCTCATACAGGCACCAGCCGTTACGGGCACCTTCGTCGTCGAAGCTCTTGGCGAACTTGCCCTGGTCGTAGAAGGGCCGCCGGTAGCACCGGTCGTGAATGGTGTCGCCGAAGAACACCTTGGGACGATTGAGCGGATCGAGTTCCGGCAGGCGCCCGTAAGTCACATAGTAGGCGACCGTCCCAGTGATGACCACCGGGATGGGCGGACAGCCCGAGACATTGACGATGGGCCTCTCCGTGATAATCTCCGACACCGGGACGGCGCCGGTCGGGTTGGGGTAGGCATAAGGAATGCCGCCGAACGAGGAGCAGGTCCCGACGCAGATGATGGCGGCTGCCCCCTTGGCTGCCTTGCGCAGGGTCTCCACGTTGCTCTCGCCCGCGTTGGTCGAATAGGCGCCGTCAGCGCCGAGGGCCACCGAGCCATCGACCATCAGGATGTACTTGCCGTAATTCTCTTCCATGGCCTTGTCGCGGGCCGCTTCCGCCGCGCTGCCGGCGGCGGCCTGCAAAGTATCGTTGTAATCCAGGGAGATCGCGTTGAAGATCAGATCCTCGATGGTCGGCGAGAACGACCGCGTGAGCGACTCGAGGCACCCGGTGCACTCCTGGAAGGAAAGGTAGATCACGGACGGCCTTCGTGCCCGCTCCAGCGACGCGGCCATGGCAGCCGCTGCCGAGGGTGGCAGCGCCATGATGGAGGCCAAGGCAGTGCAGTACTTCAAGAAACTTCGCCGGCTCAGCCCGTGTCTGCGAAGGGCAGCACCGAGCGTTTCCTGGGTGGACATGGGCGAGGCTCCTGTCAGGGGGCTTTAAGCGTCGCGCCGATCAGGCTCCTTTGTTATCACAAGGCTCGTCCTCCTGCAAGCTTTTTCTAAGGCGCACCAGCCCATCCCCCACATCCAGGGGATGACTCTTCAATATCTCCGGCACCCAGGTGACCTCGATGCACTCCGCCGTCACCTCTCCGGCGGGATCGCAGTGAGTAACCCACCACACGCCGGGGTAGGCCGTTTCGACGACGTGACTGGGACCGAGCACCTGCAGCGTCGCGCGCACCTCGCCCTGCCCGAGCAATGCCTTCAGATGCTCGTAATCCGAGGCAGCCAGCGGCAGGCTGCGCAGGTCTATGGCGTTCTCCTCTCCCCGCGCCACCAACGCGTCCAGCATGGAGATAAGCTCGTGCAGCAGTGCCCGAGCGTAGCCCGGCCCCGCGACCACCTTCACTGCGATGTCCTTCAGACCGCTCATGGCTTCCAGGCGTCGAGAAGCGCCCGCACCCTCAGGGCCACTTTCGGCAGGGCACGCTCCACGGCAGGCGTCAGCAGGTCGCTCCATCCGATGTAGGCTGGCTGCACCGCCACCAGGGCCCGACGCTCCGGCAGGTCACCTACCAGATGGCCGGCGACCAGCAGATCATAGAGGCTCACCTCGTGCACGCTGCAGCCCGTGCGCGTGGCTAGAAAGCGATCCATCTCCTGCCCTACGAACTCGCGCACGCTGCCGGGAGTTGCATGCATCTGGGCGGCGTCGATGACTATGAGTCGGCCAGCGCCCGCCAGGACACCCGCCAGAGCGAAGCTCAGCGTCCCGCCATCCAGCAGGTCGACCTGAGTGGGGAGATCCTCGCCCCGTAGATACCGGACCGCGTGCACGCCGATCCCCTCGTCTCCCAGTAGGGTATTACCGAGCCCGAGCACCAGGGCTCGGTTCCCCTCGCCCGCGGTCAAACGGCCGCCCTCCAGCGTTCCTGGCACGGGTCACCAAAATCCTTTATGATGCTCGCGAACTGCCGCGGGCGAGTAGGCCGGATCGCGAGGAGAGCACAATGGTCGATCCCATCAAGATCGTGCAGGCGCTTGTCGGGGCCGAGCTAACGGCTGAGCGAGGCGGCCGTTACGTCCCCAAGGGCAACGTGATCACCGTGTCACGTGTGTACGGCTGTGGTGGGGATGAGATCGCGCAGCGACTCGCCGACCGACTCGGTCTCGAATACTACGACAAACAAATCCTCGAAGCCATCGTCGCGGCGGCCCCTGAGAACAAGGCGCTGATGGAGCGTTTGGATCAGCAGATGACCACGGTGCGCGAAGAGGTCATGCACATGGTGGTCACCGGTAAGAGTCCGACCGAGGAGTACAGACGCCATCTGCTCAATGTGATTCTGGGGATCGCCCGTAACAGCGGGCTGATAGTCGGTCGCGGCGGGCACTTGGTACTCGCGAACTACCACGCCTTCCGCGTGCGCATCGTGGCCTCCGAGGAGGTCTGCGCGGCGCGGCTTGCCGAACGCCAACACCTGCCCCAGCCGGAAGCGCTGAGGTGGGTGCGCCAAGCGAACCAGGAGCAAAGCGACTTCATCAGAAAGGTGTTCAGCCGAGACATCGATGATCCGACCACCTTCGATCTCATCGTCAACACCGACCACGCCGGCATCGAGCAGACCACCAACATCATCCTGCTCGCCATGCAACAGACCGGCTACAACGTGCCCGCCAAGGCGCTGAGGCCGGCGTGACCACCGAGATCTCGTGAGGAGATCGTCGCGAGCGGCCCGAGAGGCAGGCACCGCGGCGAGACCTATCCGGTGCGTCAGGCCAGGAGCGGCCCAATGGCAGGATGGCCATTCGGCCCGTCCGCAGTACGCCCCGAAGGGGCGTACAGGCGGGGCGCGGCAGACTCATGCACACGCTGCGAGCGCTCCCGAGGCGGGCAAGCGTTCCCCCCTCCCCCCGAAAACCGGCGCGCGGCTGCAACAGCGGGCTACTTGGCGTGGCGAAGTACGCGTTTGCGCTTGCGCACCTGTCGGGGGGTCAGGACGTTCCTGCGTCCCTCGAAGGGGTTGGTGCCGGTCTTGAACTCCAGTTGGACCGGCGTGCCCCGCAGACGCAGCTCCCGTCGAAAGACGCCTGCCAGGTACCGGCGATAGGAGTCGGGCAGTGCTGCGGTTTGATTGCCGTGGATTACGATGAGGGGAGGATTTTGCCCGCCCTGGTGGGCGTATCGCAGTTTGATCCGCCTGCCGCGCACCGCGGGCGGGGCGTGGTTGGCCACTGCCTCCTGGAGGGTGCGGGTCAACTCGGGGGTGGACAGCTTGCGCGTAGCCGCGGCGTACGCCTCCTCCACCGAGGTCATCAGATCGCCCACGCCGCTGCCATGCAGTGCCGAGATGAAATGGATGCGGGCGAAGTCCACGAAAACCAGTCGCCGCTCCAAGTCGCGACGTACCTGCGTGCGCTGGTCGGGCGCGAGCCCATCCCACTTGTTTACGGCCAGCACCAGCGCCTTCCCACGTTGGACGACCCAGCCCAGTAGCGCAGCATCCTGCTCCGCGACCCCCTCTCGGGCATCCAGGACCAGGATCCCCACCTCGGCGCGCTCCAGCGCCTGCAGGGTCTTGAGTGCACTGAAGCGCTCCGCCGACTCCCGTACCCGGGCGCGTCGGCGCAACCCAGCGGTATCAATGAGCGTGTAGGGTCGGCCGAAGCGCTCGAACGGGACCTCCACGCTGTCGCGGGTGGTACCGGGCCGGTCGGCCGTGACCATGCGCTCATCGCCCAGCAGACGGTTCACCAGGGTACTCTTCCCAACGTTGGGGCGCCCGACGATGGCCACTCTGATCCCATGCTCCGGCACGGCCGACGCGACTTCCCCCGGGAGAAGGGCCAGAATGCCCTCCATCAGGCTAGCGACACCGTGCCCGTGGGCCGCGGAGATGGGGTGGACGAAACCCAGGCCGAGGGTATAGAACTCGGCAACCGCTGCGACAGGCTCCAGTCCGTCCACCTTATTGACCGCCAGCGCCATCGGCCGACCGCTGCCGCGCAGGCGCTCGGCGAGATCCTGGTCGGCCGCGGTCAAACCCTCGCGGGCGTCCACCACCAGCACGATCACCGCAGCTTCCTCGACCGCCCGCCACATCTGCTCGGCCACCGCACCTGCCAGGCCCGCCTCCGGATGCCCCCAGCCCCCGGTGTCCACGACCCAGTATGCGAAATCGCCCAATCGACCAGCACCGTACTGGCGATCCCTCGTGATACCGGGCAGGTCCGCCACCAGGGCCGCACGCGATCGAGTCAGGCGGTTGAAGAGAGTGGACTTGCCGACGTTGGGCCGGCCCACCAGCGCGATCAAGTTATGCATGGGGTTTGCGTGTAAGGCTCGCCGATGGGTAGCGGCGGAGTCCGCGCCTGCGGACATGCAGCCGAGACTGGGGACGTACGCTCCCGCCGAGCACGACCAGCGACTCTGGCGTGAGCCGCTCCCGCCGCGGACATCACCCGCCTAATGGGCTTCCTCGCGTGGACCTACGCGCAGCGCTGCCAGGTCGCCGCTCTGACCGTAAGCATAGGCGACATCGTTCGTGACCAGCGGGGGGACCAGCACTGCGGCGGAACCGAGACGCCACCTGGCCTGCAGGTGGCCGTCGTCCTGCGAGAGCCAGTGCAGATAACCCTCGAAGTCCCCGACCACGAGCGAACTACCTTGCAGCGCCGGCGCGGTCAGCGCTCGCCCGCGCAGGGCGGTCTGCTTCCAGACGGAGGCCCCGGTGAAACGGTCCAATGCCCATACCTCGCTGTGCTCGTCGGTCACGTACACGTGACGGTCGTCCGCAGCCAAGCCGGCATAGGACGAAATGTCTCGTCCCCACACCGGGTTGCCGGTGTCGCCGTCGAGCGCCGCCACCCGTCCCTGAAAGCTCGCAACGTAAACCATGCCGCGGTAGTCGACGGGATCGGCGTCGATATCCACCATGCGTTCCAGCTCCGAGCGGCCGCGCGGCAAGCCGATAGCCTGCTCCCAGAGGGGCTTGCCGTCGGGCAAGGAGAGAGCCACGAGCTTGCCGCTCTCCAAGCCGATGATCGCCCGGCCCTGCACCAGCAGCGGGGCGCTGTTCCCACGCAACGTGAGCACCGGGACGGTGCTCTGATAGACCCACAAGCGGTGACCGTCCAGCGCATCCAGGCCGTACACGTGCCCGTCGATGCTCCGGACCACGACGACGCCGTTTCCGGCATGCGGGGTCGCGAGAATCTCGCTGGGGAGGCCCACCCGCCAACGCAGCGCACCATCGCCCTGCCCCAGCGCCAGCACCTCCCCTTTGTCGCTGCCCAGCAGCACCAGCCGTTCATCGGCACCTACCCCTGCCGAGACCGGCACGCGGGTCTGCATCTCCCAAAGGCGTTTGCCCTTGTCCGCGTCCAGGGCGACCACCAACCCATTGTCGTCGGCCGCAAACAGCCGACTGCCGTCCATCGCCGGTGTGAGCCGTACGTAAAGCTTTCCGGCCCCGTGCCCGACCCGCGTCGACCACAGGCTCTGCACGCTGAGTTCGGGGTGGATCTCGGTCAGCTTGGCGGGAGGCTCCAGCGGCTCGTCGCTGCCGAAGTAACCGCGTATCCACGAGCAGCCCCCCAGGCTCGACGCCAGCAGGAAAACCACGGTTGCACGCCTCATGGGCTGGACCCTTCCGGCACGTCGTCCAGCTTCATCTGGATACGCGATCGGTCCGCGGCATCCGCGGCGGCCAGGGCGGCCCCGTAGGCCGTGCGCGCCTCCTTTCGGTCACCCAGCGCCATTTCAATGTCCCCCTTGATCTCTTGGCGCCGCGCCGCGAAGGCGGCGGGCACAGGTCGATCCACCAGGGCCAGGGCCTTCTTGCCCTCGCCCCGCGACAGGAGGACCGCGGCCAAGCGCAACCTCACCACTGGCTCCAGACTCTTGTCGGGAAGGTGCTGCTGCGCCCACTCCAGCCGGGCTTGGGCCGCCGACAGGTCTCCTTTATCCAGATCCAGACTCGACAGGGTGAGGGCGCTGAAGAAACCGTACGCCGTGCCGCCGTAATCATGCAGCACCCGCTCACCCAGCTCCTTGGCCTGCAAGGTTTGGTCGGACGCAGCCGCCGCGGCCATGCGCTCGAAGCCGCTGGATGCCTGGGCCGCCTGCGACTGGCGATAGCCTGCCCACTGCCTCCAGCCGAAGACGGCCGCGAGCCCGAGAGCAACTCCCACCAGCACGCTCTTGCCGTTGTCCCTGACCCACTGTCTGATCGCCTCAACTTGTTCCTCTTCCGTCTTCAGGCCTTCCACTACCGGCTCCTCTCCTCAGTCGCACCCACCTCTCGTTGGAACACGCACAAGCGGCCGGTCGGCCCGGCACCACCCGTCAGACCGGCCGCCGCCGCGACATATTCCGCCAGCCGCTCCTGGGCGACCCGCTCCTGTGGTCGCCCCGTACGCAGGAACTTGATACCCACGTCGCCGCGGCTCACCTCGTCCTCGCCGAGGACGAGGGCCAGCGTGGCTCCACTGCGGTCGGCCCGCTTCATCTGAGCCTTCACGCTGCCACCCGAACAGTCCACCGTCAGCCGCACGGCCGGGATTTCATCGCGCAGTCGCTCCGCCAGCGCCAATCCAGCATGCCGCGCCTGCTCGTCCATCAGCACCAAGTAGCAGTGCGGATCCCGCGTTTGGCAGAGATGCGGCGATGCCATGCGCATCAGAGTGACGACCCGCTCCAACCCAATGGCCAAACCGACGGCCGGAGTGGCGGGGCCGCCCATCTGCTCGATCAGACCGTCGTACCGGCCTCCGGCGCACACCGTGCCCTGCGCGCCGAGACGGTCGCTGACCCACTCGAACACCGTGCGCGTGTAGTAGTCGAGCCCGCGCACCAGACGGAAGTTGATCTCGTAGCGCACCTTCCCACCATCCAAGAGTCGCCGCAGACCCTCGAAGTGCGCCTGTGATTCTGGGTCCAGGTGGTCCCACAAGCGCGGGGCACCCTCGATCACCTCCTGCATGGCCGGATTCTTGCTGTCGAGGACGCGCAACGGGTTGCTCTGCAGGCGGCGGCGGCTGTCCTCGTCCAGGGCATCGAAATGACCGGACAGATAATGGACGAGCTGCCGACGGTAGGCGGCGCGCGCCGGTGGTGAGCCGAGGGAGTTGATCTGCAGCACCAAGTCCGCGAGTCCGAGATCGCACCACGCGCGTGCCGTCATGAGGACCAGCTCGGCGTCGATTTCTGGACCCGCCATGCCCAAGGCCTCCACCCCCACCTGGCGGAACTGCCGGTAGCGGCCCTGTTGGGGACGCTCGTGCCGGAACATCGGTCCACCGTACCAGAGCCGCTGAATCGGCTGATGATGGAGCAGGCCGTGCTCGAGCACCGCACGCACGCACCCGGCAGTGCCCTCGGGGCGAAGCGTCAGGCTGTCGCCGTTGCGATCGGCGAAGGTGTACATTTCTTTCTCGACAATGTCCGTGGCCTCGCCGATCGAGCGGACGAACAGCTCCGTCCGTTCCAGCAACGGCAGCCGAATTTCCTGGTAACCGTAGCGCGCGAGCAGCGCACCGAGCACCCGCTCCAACGTTTGCCAGCACGGAGCCTCCTCGGGAAGGATGTCACTCATGCCGCGAACGGCTTGTATGCTGTAGGCCATAGCCGGCTAGCATAAGAGATTGGCCAGATGGGGCACAAGGCAAGGCCGTGACGAGCGCTCACTCCATACCGTCCCGGCGAGCCAGGCAGCCCTCGATAGGACAGCGTGGTTGCTGGAGCGTTTCACGGGGGTCGCCGCCGCCCAACTCTGCGCCGGGTCACTGCCGTCAGGCACTCACGCATCTGGTCGCGCCGTGGTCCCCATAGTCATTTCCGGAGGACAGACAGGTGTGGACCGTGCGGCCTTGGATGCGGCGTTGCAGCGCCGCACACCGTGCGGAGGCTGGTGTCCGCGGGGCCGCCGCGCAGAGGACGGCCCGATACCCGGGCGTTACCCGCTGAAAGAGACCCCTTCCACCGACTACGCGCAACGCACATGGTGGAATGTGCGCGATGCCGATGCGACGCTCGTCCTCTACCACGGCCGCGTCGCGGGCGGCACCGCCCTCACCGCGCGCTTCGCTCGCACAATCGGCAGGCCCCTCAAGCTGGCGGACCTGTCGCGCAGCCCGTCCGTCGAAAGAACGGCCGCTTGGATGGCTGGGCATCGCATCCGCAGCCTCAACGTCGCCGGGCCGAGGGAGAGTCAGTGCCCCGGCATCTATCTAAGCACGCGGAACTTCCTGGAAGAACTACTCTCCCTGCTCGCCTCCGACAACTTCCGTGCCTGACTTAGAGCAGGCGCCGGCGCCATCGCTGGCCACCCAGGCAGGACCTGAGCCGGCGTGAGTCGAGGTGCATATAGCCCGCCGTCTCGCCGCGAGCCACGGAAGCCCTCGGACACCTGCTGCTCCCACTGGGTCGCAGCCTGCGCCAGGGATTCTGCAAGGGCAGCAGGCGTTCGATCCGACTCACTGCGCCTGCGACCACGCTCCCGGCCCGGTGCAGCGTCAGGGAGCGGCGCCGGTCGCGCGCCGAAGGCGCATCAGAGCCGCGCCTCTACAATCTCCAGGATCTCTTCGTCGTGGAGGACGATGGGGTTGGTCTTCATGCTGCTGCCCCGGCTGTTGGCGACGACCTCGTCGAGATCGGCCCGATGCACGCCATAGACGCCCAGGCGCGGCAACCGCAAGCGCTCGGTCCATTCCGACAGGATGCGCCCCAGCGCCTCCCAGGCATCCTCCCGGCGCTCATGCTCACGCCCAGCGAGGAGGTCAGCCAACTGGGCGTATTTCGCCAGCGCCGGGTTCTCCGCCTCTCGGTCTCGCATCGCGCGGATGTTGATCGTGGTCGCCCCAGCCACGAGGGTCCCGCACACCACACCGTGGGGGATGGGAAAGAAGGCCCCCAAGGGGGAGGCCAGGCCGTGCACCGACCCGAGCCCGGTCTGGGCCAGGGCGATGCCCGAGATGAGAGCGGCGTAGGCCATCCTTTCGCGCCCCTCCGCCGCGCCATCGCTTCCCCCGAACCAGGCCAGCAAGCCGTCGCGCGCCGCCGCCAGGCCGCTCAGGGCGAGGGCGTCCGTCAAGGGATTCGCCTTGATGGACACAAAGGCCTCGATGAGCTGGGTCAGCGCATCCATGCCGTTGGCCGCGATCAACTCGGACGGGCACGTGGCGAGGAGTTGCGGGTCCACGACGGCGTACTGGGGCACCAGGAGGTCGTGACGGAAAGACTTCTTGAACCCGTTCCTGCCGGGACGGCTCAGCACGGCGTTCTTGGTCGCCTCGCTGCCGGTCCCTGCGGTAGTGGGCACGGCGATGTAAGGCAGCGCAGGTCCCTCGTAAGCCAGTTGCGGTCCCACGCCCTCCAGGTAATCCAGGACCGACCTGCCGGTCGGGAGCAGCCCGGCGATGGCCTTGGCGGCATCGAGCACACTGCCGCCGCCGATCCCCAGCACGACCTCGAGCCCGGCACCGGTAAAGGCGCGTACCGTGTCGTCCACCAGTGCGGGTGAAGGCTCCCCACGCACCTTCGCATGCTCCCGGTGGAGGCCTCGTCTCTCCAAGCCGTCAATCAGCTCGCTCCAGGCCGGGGATTCCGGAAACGACCGTTCGCCCGTCACCACGAGCACCCGACGCCCGAAACCCTCCACCAGGCTCGGCAGCTTGGCGCAGCAGCCCGTGCCGAACTCGATGCGGGGAAGCCGCGCGATGGAGAATGGCCGGAGCATCACTGCTGCCCCACCTCCATGATCAAGCCCCGATAAACAACGCCTTGGCGCGGCTCGGCCATCCAGTCGGCCACCGCCGCCCGCCATTTCAAGTAGTGGGCCGTCTCTTTGTGGCGCGCCGCTTCGGCGGGGGTCGCGTAGGCCTCGCAAAGGACGAACCGCGTCGGGTCGGCTTCCGATTGAAGGACGTTGAAACGCAGGTTGCCGGGCTCCCGGATAGAGGCCCCCTGGTTCTCCCGGGTGGCCGCGATGAACTCTGCGATGTGATCCGGCTTCACATGCACGTGTACCAGGGTGACATGCATGGTGGTCGCTCCTCTGTCCTCAAGTGTCTTCGGTTTCGTCGTCAGCTCGACGCGGCCGCGGACAGGGTGCCGTCCGCAGCGCTCCGCCGCCCACCGTCGGCTTGCCCAGCCCTGCCTGGGCCATTGTGGCACAGACAGCCGCACCGAACGAAGCGGGCACCACAGTCGTCCTGCCAAACGCATGCCTGGCCGGGTATGTTAGACTGCCTTGCGGTCTCTGGCGCTTACGCTGCGACCGTGGAGGGTCGCCTACCCGTCAACCGGCCCCACAGCATCTGAGCATCGAATCCTTCCATGTATCTGCAACATTTCGGGTTGCGGGAAGTTCCATTCGCGATCACCCCCGACCCACGCTACCTCTACCTCAGCGAGCGTCACCGCGAGGCCCTCGCCCACTTGCTCTATGGAATCGGTGAAGGGGGAGGCTTCGTACAACTTACCGGTGAGGTAGGAACCGGCAAGACCACGCTGTGCCGCTGTCTTTTGGACCAGCTCCCATCCAACGTGGACGTGGCGCTGATTCTGAACCCCCGGGTCACGCCCCACGAGCTGGTTGCCAGCGTCTGCGACGAGCTGCGCGTCGGATATCCCGCCGGCACCGCCAGCCTCAAGGTGCTGGTGGACGCCCTCAACCAGCACCTGCTGGAGGCCCACGCCCGAGGGCGCCGCACCGTAGTCATCATCGACGAGGCCCAGAACTTGGATCGCGACGTGTTGGAACAGGTGCGCCTGCTGACCAACCTTGAAACCCCCCGCGACAAGCTGCTGCAGATTATCCTCATCGGCCAACCGGAGCTTCTCAAGCTCCTGGATCGACCAGAGCTTCGTCAGCTCGCGCAGCGCGTGACGGCCCGTTACCACCTGGCGCCGCTGTCCCGCCATGAGACCAGTGCCTATATCCGCCACCGCCTGGCGGTGAGCGGTGCGCATGAGGATGTATTCACGGGGGCGGCGGCGCGCCGGATCTACGCCCTCTCCGGCGGCATCCCGCGGCTGGTCAACGTCATCTGTGACCGGGCTCTGCTGGGTGCCTACGCTCTGAACGAGCACCAGGTGGACGCTGCAACGGTCCGCAAGGCAGCCGCTGAAGCGTTGGGTCGGCGCCTTCGGCCTTGGTACCTGTCCCCGTGGGTCTGGGCCTCTGGTCTCACTGTGGCCGTCGCGGCGGTATGGCCCGTGCTGCCCGTGGACAGGCTGCTCGGGCCGCATGCATCTGGGCCCGCAGGCGGCGAGAAAGCCGCGCTTGCGGCATCCTCATCGCCCGCGTCGTCGTCGGACCAGAGGACCCGAGCGCCGCCGTCCCAACCAGCGCCGACACCGACCGTCGCGGCGCTCCACCCGTCCGAGCCGACGCCCGCGTCCGCCGCGGATCCCCTGGCGGCGCTCCTTTCGGACCAGCCGGCCGCGACCGATCGGGCCTCCGCCTTCGACGCGCTGTTCGCCCAGTGGGGACTGAGCTACGCCGCGATCCCCGGCGACAGCGCCTGCGAGCGAGCACGCAGCCAGGGGCTGCAGTGCTCGTTCCGCTCCGGGGATTGGGACAGCTTGCGCAAGCTCAATCGGCCGGCCGTCATCGAGCTGGTGGCCCCCGACGGCGACGAACGCTATGCAGCCGCCACCCGACTGGAAGGGGATCGGGTCACGTTGCACATCGCGGGCCAAGAGGACGCGCTGCCGATCAGTGAGCTGAGCCCCTATTGGTCGGGCCAGTTCATCATCCTCTGGAGGCCCCCGGCCATCGGCACGCAGATCATCTCCCACGGCACTCGCGGCCGGGCCGTGCGGTGGCTTCGCGATCGGCTTCGGCGCATCGACGGCCGACCGCTCCCTGCGGCGGATCCGGACAGCTATGACGCAGGGCTTCAGGCGCGCGTCGTCGCGTTCCAGCGCCAGCGGGGACTGACCCCCGATGGCATCGTGGGAGAACAGACCCTGATAGAGATCACCAACGCAGCGGGAGACCCGGCCCGTCCGCTACTGTCGCCGCCTGACCGCGGAGGAGTGCATGTCCTACATCCTGGAGGCGCTGAAGAAGGCTGAGCGGGAGCGGCAGCAGGGCCGCCCGCCCGGGCCCATGACTGTCCAAGAACCCGGCGCAGCGCCGCACCATCCGCGTTGGGTGTGGCTGCTCACCGCAGCCCTCCTGGCCAACGCGTTACTGTTGGGGCTGTTCTGGCGCCGCCAGATCCCGGACCGGGCGTCGGCAGCCCCGACGCCGGTGGTTCAAGCCGTAGCGCCGGCCGCACACGCCGTGCGCCCGACTCAGGCGCCGCCAGCCGCCCCGCCGGCATCCGCAGCGGCGCGCGCGCCGGTGGACGAGAAAAAGCCGGAAGGAATCGGGCACCGCGCGCCCGCGACCTCCGACCGGCCAGAGCCGGCGCAAGCAGTTCTCCCGGAGCCGGAGGCAGCCGATGCTTCGGACACTCCGGAGCCGGCGGAAGAGCGAGAGCCTACCGCGCCGCCCCAAGCCCCGGCATTCGTGCCGCCTCCGCCCCCCGCACCGGCTCCCAAAGCCCCGTTCCCCGCCCCGCCTCCCAAACAGGCCGCCGCCGCGCCCCAAGTCGTGCGCGCGCCTCCGGCAGCGGCCCCGCTGCTCACCGCACCGCTCATGGAGCAACTCCCCGAGGCCGTGCGTCAGTCGCTGCCCGCCATCCGAGTCGACGCCCTTCTCTATGCCGAGCGCCCCGCGGAGCGGATGGTGTTCATCGATGGCCGGCGCTACCGAGAGGGAGACACCGTCTCCGAGGGGCTGCGCATCGAGGAGATCAGACGCGACGGGGTCATCCTCAGCTATAAGGGTGAGCGCTTCATGGTGCATTCCTGAACAATGGCAAGGCTCGTCGTCCTGCCTAACGCGGATCAGGCACTACTGCGACAGGTCCCGTGTATGGCGATAGCCCTCTCAATCCGCCTTGCCTCGCCCGAACAGCTTGTCCAACACCAAATGCGTCGGCAGGTAAAACACCACCGGAAACAGTAGCATCAACATCCCAAGCCATACCTGCGGGTGCACCCATTTCTGCGGCCCAGCGTCGCTCGGCCCGTAGACATAATTGATATTCACCGCTGCGCTCGGGTTGCTGACCGGTGCCGGCGGCGCTGGCAGCAAAAGGTAGCAGATCAGCAGCACGGCCCACCCACACAGCACTTGCAGCGCAAACGCCTTTCGTTCATAGCGGAGCTTCCAGATCAGCCATACGAGCAGGATCGGCAGCCAGATGTGAAATGTCGAGAGTCCGCGCACGAACAGCGGGATACTCGAATCGAACATGTACGCCGTCATGCCTAGCGGCGATTTGTGCAGAATAGCCATGGAGAGGTAGTCCGCCATCCATACCGCTTGGGGCGGCAGTATGGAGACCCCCTGCATGCTCGCCAGCAATCCACTCTCGAACCACAGCGCCAGGAGCGTCGCCAGCAAAGCGATATCGCAGAAGTAAAGGAAGTTGGCCGGTCCGTAGTTGACCCAGTAGTAGGGAACGACGACCGCCACAAAGAGCGTGTAAAGAACCTTCACAGCCGGCGGGATCTGGCTGCCGGCGCGAACGGTCGTAGCATCATCACGCATCGTCATCTTAATTTCGGGCGTCATCTCGAGGCTCTTTCCGGAATCGTGTGGGTAGCAATGCCTATGGCGTGGGGGCGTCTGCCTGATCTCTGACACCAGGGGGTGTGTTGAACGGCGAGGCGGGCAGGTGGGCGAGATTGCCGGCGATGAGGTAGGCGATGGTGATGAGCGAGTGCGTGGTGCGGTAGCCCCGGGCGCGAGCCTTGGCGGCCTGGATGAGGGAGTTGATGCCCTCGGCGCGGCCGTTGGTGAGGCCGGAGTGGAATGCGGCGAGCACGCCGTCCCAGTGCTCTTTCAGGGTAGTGGCGAGGCGTTTCATGGGCTGCAGGCGGCTACGCCGTGCCCAGCTATACCAGCGCCCGAGGGCGCTCTCGGCCTGCTCGAGGGTGCTGGCCGTGGCGTAGATATCGCGCAGCGCCTCCTTGAGGCGCCAGGCACGGGCGGTTTTGAGGCGGCGCGGGAGAGCCAGTGGAAGTCGGTGAGCTGGTCCCAGGTCCAGTCGTGGGCGTCTTTGAGCCAGGTCCAGCGGGTGCCCCTGAGGGCGGGCTCGGTCTTGATCTCCTGGCGGCGCACCGCGTCGACCGCCTCGTTGGCGAGCTTGATCACGTGGAAGGCATCGAAGCTCACCGTAGCCTGAGGCAGATGCTTGGCCACCCCGGCGCGGTAGGCGGCGGACATGTCGATGCACACCTGCTCGATGGCCTGCGGGTCGCCGCCATGGGTACGAAGGTCGGCGGCGAAGGCCGCCACGGTGCTCTGGTCGCGGCCCTCGCAGGCGAACAGCAGGCGTTTTCCCGTGAGGTCATGGAACAGGCTGATGTAGTGCTGTCCACGCCGGGCAGCGGTCTCGTCCAGGCCCACAGCGCTCACCTGCGAGTGGTCCTCCTGAGCGCGGGCCCTGCCTACGTAGTGATCGAGCACCCCCCACAGGCGCTCATCGCCCACACCCAGGTGCCGAGCCACGGTCGCCACCGGCGGGGCCTGGCACAGCGTGACCACCAGCGCCTCCATCAGCGCCGTGAAGCCACTGTGTGCGCGCGCCCACGGCGGTTCGACCTGGGTCGTCTTGCCGCAGGCCTCGCAGCGCACTCGCGGCAGATGCGCGTGCAGGTACGCCCGTGACTTAAAGAAGCTCAGGTGCTGCCAACTGCGCTCCCGGGTGTCGTGCACCGGCTGGCCTTGCACTCCGCAGGCCGGGCAGGCAAAGCGGCTGCCCTTGGCAAACGCCACATCGAGGTCGATGCGCCCAGCCTCGGGGTCGAACCGCACGTCGGTGACCTCCCAAGGCGCTGTCAGGCCCAGTGCCGTGGTAAACAGATGCGTGGGCTGCACGGTGCTCCCCCCCTTGGATGACGGCCTGTGGATTTGTGGACGAGCCCTGCGGAGCGGCCCGCGTCCCAAGGACCGTGTGGACAACCTCCCGGTTGCCCACACTCGCGGGCCTCTCGCCCACAACCCCACAAGCCCACAAGCCCAACCACAAGATGTTGTGATAAGCGACCGGTCAGGGCAAATGCTACTTGACTACCACGACCCACACAATTGCCGAAAGAGCCCATCTCGAGCCTCCTCGTCTATTGAACCACTCCGTGAACACTGAGAGTTCTGGGCAGAAGCCTGTGCCAGTCAGCTCCTACCGGCTGTCTGGCACCTTGGAACGCTCAGCCCAGTGCGCGGCCAGTTGCTGAGATCCAGATGCACACCGCTGTCCGGATCTATGAAGAAGACTGCCTACTAAGGCTTGCACCCCTGCCCTGCCCGACGCGCATAGTTGGGTGGGACCTAGCCTGCCATGCGCGCGTCGCCCGGATGGCAACGTCGCTGCGCGTCTTGTCAACTCCGCGGCCCGGCTGCGGAACCCAGTGGTACCACCTCGCGGCCACCCCCCTCCCGGTTTGGCGATACTCGAACCAGATCACGCTGGTCCCTTCGCTCCCGTTGCTGCGTCCGCCATCGAGGCCCAGGTGCCAACCCAGCGACTCGTTCAACAGGCTGTCCGGACGCTTGTCAGCGCACATGCGGGTACTGTCTTTTCACAATCGCGGCGAGCAGGTCGACCACCACATTTTCCAGCCATGCGTCCGTGCGCAACGGCCGGAAAAGCATCCGTTTCGCCTGTTCAAAAGGAAAATACTGCCTCATGACCATACCGGCTGCAGAGAGAAATTGTCCGTAAGACATCGGCTCAAATGGCATCCGGCTTCTCCAGCACAAATTGAGCGGTCGAAAGGCCAGCGCGATGTCTTCATCTCTCACCAGCTTGCTTCGACCGACGACGGTGCCCGCTTTCCGCCATAAGGAGTTGCTTGCGATCCGTTCGTGCCTGTCGAAGATGTCTCGAAAATACGCATAATGGCGCACCTCGTCGGTGCTCAGCCGCTTCATGAGAGCCTTGAGCTGCGGATCTCCGGTGTAGGAACCGATGCAGCGGTAGATCATGGTCGCCTGGGTTTCGGTAACGCATCTAGCCAATGCCTCCAATCCCGGCGAAGGGCGAAGGAGCCGGGAGTCGCAACGCGGCGCATAGTGTTCGAGAAATTCCTCGTAACCGATGACCCAGTCAAACTCCGGCCACACGCTCCTTATGTATGCCTTCGCCAGCTCCCCGTGCAAAGCCTCCTCAGGCCACCACACAGTCTCGAGCCACTCGCTGACCTGGGGATCGTCTCCGAAAAAGGGAGCCAAGTTCTCGACGTAAGTTCCTGCGGTGCTCTCCAAAAACGAAACAGCCGCTAACGCATAGAAGGTAAAAGCGTCGGAACGTGAGCAGCAATGCTCTCCACGTCCCGCGAGCGCGACGGCACGTCGGGTTGCAGCGGCTTGTTGTGGCATGGACGGTCCCTCAAGGTATGGCGGTCACTCCCGCCACAGAGCCTGAGTCAAAGTCGGTGCCAAAACGGGCGGGTGCGGCTGGACCATGGCAGGCCAACGATCTGCGTCCGGTGGTACCGTGTGGTGCTGCTGATCAATCGGCCTCGGACGGATGCAGAAAAGGGCAAACCATGCATAAAGGAGTACACTCAATGTATAGCATCTCGATGCGGTCCTTTCGGTCCGAGAGCAAATCCCCTAGCCTGCGGCAGGGTCATCGTTATGGCATTCCTAAGTGATAGTGAACGTCGGCTCGCACAGACGGTTACCCGCCTCGGCTACTGCAACCCGTTTCTCCCGGAACGCATCGCATACGAACGCGAAGCACTGGGGGAGCAGTTCGTCGAGGAGGCCGCCGTGTGGAGTTTGCGTGCCGGTGTCGACGGCGAGCGGGAGAACCTGCAGCGCATTACGCAGCGGGTCGCGCCCCTCGTCGAGAAACTCTGCGGGCGGCTCAAGCGTGGGGAGCGCCCGAGCGACTCCGACCAGACGCTGTATGAAGATCTCACACTGTTTCTGCTCTACCATCGTTATCGCGAGGACTTTCAGGGTGCGATCGACCAGACGCTGAAGACGGGGTCCTCACCCCGCTTCGCGTTCTACGACCGCTTTCAGAGGGATGCGGTTGGCTACGTGGACGTTCCCGGACTGTCCATTGGGTGCAGGGACGAGCTGCCGCATCTCTTCGCGTGCTTCTACCAGCTTCGGCGGGCGTTTCATCAAATCTTCAGCTACATCGTTGGGGTATCGATGCCGGCGGCGAAGCTGCGCGCAGCGGTGTGGCAGTCGATCTTCACGCACGATATGCGCCGCCACCGCCGCATCCTTTACGATCGGATGGGCGACATCGCCACACTTATCACCGGCCAAACCGGAACCGGTAAGGAGTTGGTGGCACGAGCCATCGGTCTGTCGCGCTATATCCCCTTTGATCCTCGCAGCTCCAGCTTCACGGACGATTTCCGTGAATCATTCCACGCGTTGAACCTCTCGGCTCTATCGCCCACTCTCATAGAATCCGAGCTGTTCGGCCACCGCCGCGGTGCGTTTACTGGCGCCCATGCCGATCGGCTTGGGTGGTTCGAGGTTTGCCGGCCGCTGGGCACGGTGTTCCTCGACGAAATCGGGGAGCTGGATGCGTCCATCCAGGTCAAACTGCTGCGCCTGCTCCAGACGCGCACCTTTCAGCGCCTGGGCGACACCCGGACTCAACGCTTTTACGGCAAAGTGGTCGCGGCGACGAATCGGGACCTTGGTGCAGACATGGACTCGGGCCGCTTTCGCCGCGATCTCTATTATCGCCTCTGCTCGGACATGATCTTGACGCCGGCACTTGCCGAGCAGGTAAGGGATGCGCCTGATGAGCTGCGCAACCTGGTCTTATTTATCGCTCGGCGTCTGGTAGGTGATGAGGCAGAAGCGCTCACCGGGGAGGTCGTCGCCTGGATTGAGCAGCACTTGGGGCTCGATTATGGCTGGCCAGGAAACATACGCGAGTTGGAGCAGTGCGTATGTAACATAATGATCCGCAGAGAGTATCGACCCCAGGTGAGGGTGGGCAGCGCGCCCCGCGAAGTGGATTCGCTCATGCCCCTGTTCCGCTCGATGCGGTCAGGCGAGCTGACAGCGGAGGAGGCATTGCGGAAGTATTGCACCATCGTCTATGCGCATACGGGTAGCTATGAGGCGGCGGCGCGAAAACTTGGCCTGGACCGGCGCACGGTGAAAGCGAAGGTAGATGCAGAGTTGCTCGATGCGCTTCGATTGAAATGACATGCGGTTGGACGGCTCCCCCGAAGACCCTTCCGATGCCTCCACTCGGGAGCTGTTGAGGAACGAAAGTGTGGCAACGCACTGGAGCGAAACCAGGGTTATAAGACCTATCCCGGGGACCGTCTGACGATCACCGGCGCTGGGCGCAAGAATGGCTTCTGGCACTAGGACGCTCACCTGAAGGTCCGAATCCGGGCTTCCACCCCCCGTGGGCAGGAGAGAACTCCGCCTCCACCGTGCCACCGGAGTGTGGAAGCCCCTCCCGCAAGGACGTTATGATCAGCGCACGAGCCTATTCCAGAGGTCCCCGATCGCCAGCCCCACCCCTGTGCCGACGGTTGGAGCCGCTCGCGCCGATTGTTCCTCCGTCGATGCGTGCTGCGTGCTCGCCGCCGTGTCGCTGATCTTTACCCACTGATCCACCTCTGCGAAGTCATCCTCGAAGATTGCAGGTGCGTGAGACTCCGTGATGAGCGACCTGTCTCGTCTGACCAGCACCGCATCGTGAGTCGCGACATCAGTGAAACGCAGGAAGTAGCCATTATCGAGGCAGGTGGCCGATGCGGTGCCACCAGAGGTTACCCCACTCACCGTCAGGAAGATCGCCTGGGTACAACTGGAGCCGTTGATGGTCATGGTTCCGGTGGCTGAAATGTTGGGTTGCTCCGTATCCACGATGGATCCATCCGGATACTGAACGCTCGATCTCACCAGCCGGTAGGTGCCCGTGAAGGGTCGACACGACACTGGACGGCTGAATCAGCTGAATCTCGAACCCCTGCTTGGCAGGTCGCCATTGCAGCAGGAGGTCGCGGTTCACTCCCTCTGCCTGCATGCCCTGAAGCAGGACCGAATTGCCGTCGATGATGCTCGACTGACCCGGCAGCAGGTCTACCTCAGACGGATCTGACAAAAACGGGCTATTGAACCTCACGACCTCGAAGCTCGCCGAGGCTTCGTTGAAGTCCCCTGAAACATTGAAGGCCGTCACCGTCATCGTGTGCTGGCCGGCTGCCAGCTCGCTGAAGTTGAAGGCCATCGAGAAGCCCGACTCTGCGGCATTGGGGAAGCCGGGAAACGCTGCAGCAACGTCAGGACGCAGGCCGCCCACCGGAACCTTCGAGACGAAAGTGCCGTCCACCAGTAGGTCAACGTGGTCGATGATGGCAGGTGCTACCACCCAGCCTCTCACATTTGCGATGCCCGAACGCACCTCACCCGACATCGGTTCCTCGAGGTGCAGCAAGATGCCGGTGTCCAACGCCGGCCAGGCGCACAATGGCCTGACAAGCAATCCAAAGTAAAGAGCGACAATTCCATACTTCCTAGTCGTATTCATGGGCTCGTCTCCGGGATTCCATTGGCTTCTCTTCGATTGCGCATCCGGCGTCGTATCGGGCTGTAATCACGTTCTCTCGCATGGATGGCTCCTCGGGTGTGACGGTCGTTGCCGCCGCCAGATCCAAGTCAAGTTCGATGCCAACGCCCGCGCTGAGGGCCAAGAGGGTGGCACGCGAAGGATCTGCGACGGAGCGTGCTGTTTGGCGCCGCTGATAGACCGACCTCCAACCGACGCGGAATCGGACAACCGATGCACGACTTTGTACGCTGGATGTACAGGTTTCGATGCACTGCAAGCAAATGGACGAAGCCGCCAGCCTCACCCGCTAGGGTGGCAGCCGTGGCGTTTCTGAGTAGCGCTCGAACCCGGTTCGCGCTGACGGTCGCCCCCCAAGCGCAACCCGTTCTTCCGCGAGCGCCTCGACTACGAAGCCCCGTATGGAGCGCGCGGCTCGTCGAACAGACTGCCGTGTGCCTTCCGTGCCGCGTTGCCTTCAGCCTCGCCCATCCCGGTGCTTCGTCTTGCCCAGATCAAGGCTTGGCGACCGCTCGGCAGCGTGGTTTCACCGAGGCCGGAGCCGACAGTCGGGCGCGCTCCTTCACGTCAAGCTGCTGCGTCTGCTTCAGACATACCCTTTCCGCGCCTAGGCGACTGAAACCCCAGAAACCTTCGCGGCAAGCTGGCCACGGCGGAAAACCTTGTCGCGAACAGGGGCCCGCGAGGCTTGCCCCCTTGATCCCAGTTACCGACTCTGCCGAGAGATGGTCGGGACGTTGTTGCTCGCGAAACGACCGAGAGATTCGACGGACGAGCTGCTGAAGCTGGTCGTATGCGGCTACCGAGCAGGTCGCGGGCGACTAAGCCGAAGCCCTTGTTGGGAAGCTCGTCAGTTGGGTGAAGGCGTGCTTGAAGCTGGATTTAGAGCCGCGCGCGAAACTTACGCGAGCCGGACCGGCGCGCAGTACGTGTAGGGATGGACACAGAGCATGGACCGCTGATAAGCGCGAGCGGCTTACCGTCTGGAGTCTGAAATGGGTTTCGTCAAGTCCGGTGCGGTCGGGCGATTTAACAGCACAGTAGCCATGGCGTAAGTTCTGAATCATCGTCTATGCGCAGACGAGCAGCTCCGATGCGGCGGCGCGCGAGATTCGCCGGATCCCGGCAGATCTCAGACCGAGGCAGATGCCAAGCGTTTGGACGCGTCCCAACGCGAATTGTGGGACGAACCTATCATCAGACGGACCCGGGAGGCTTTAGGCGCCAAAGGTACCTCCGGCGGACTCCGACGGTCCCAGGGTACCTGAGGCCCGCCGACCAGCGGCTCCGCAACGGTCCTTAGCCAATGGCCTTCACCGTACACTGTAGGATCACGATCCCGAATTCGCGGACCTTTCCGATGGCGTCCTCGTAACCGGTGGCCGATACGACAAAGTCGATGGGGAACGGTACGTGCTGTGTTCCCGCATATCCCAGACCACAGACCTGATACATGGCGTTTCCCTCCGCGCCGTCGTCCTACCCATATTGAAGCAGGTTTCGTGCCACTCCTCGGGCGGCGACCTGCGTTGGCAAATTCTGACGGTGCAGCCCCGACGCCGGTGGTTCAAGCCGTGGCGCCGGCCTCACACGCCGTGCGCCCGACTCAGGCGCCGCCAGCCGCGCCGCCGGCATCCGCAGCGGCGCGCGCGCCGGTGGACGAGAAAAAGCCGGAAGGAATCGGGCACCGCGCGCCCGCGACCTCCGACCGGCCAGAGCCGGCGCAAGCAGATCTCCCGGAGCCGGAGGCAGCCGATGCTTCGGACACTCCGGAGCCCGCGGAGGAGCCAGAGCCTACCGTGCCGCCCCAAGCCCCGGCATTCGTGCCGCCTGCGCCCCCCGCACCGGCTCCCAAGGCCGCGTTCCCCGCCAGGCCGCCCAAGGAGGCCGCCCCCGCCGCCGCGCCCCAAACCGTGCGCGCGCCTCCGGCAGCGGCCCCGCTGCTCACCGCACCGCTCATGGAGCAGCTCCCCGAGGCCGTGCGTCAGTCGCTGCCCGCCATCCGAGTCGACGCCCTTCTCTATGCCGAGCGCCCCGCGGAGCGGATGGTGTTCATCGATGGCCGGCGCTACCGAGAGGGAGACACCGTATCCGAGGGGCTGCGCATCGAGGAGATCAGACGCGACGGGGTCATCCTCAGCTATAAAGGGTGAGCGCTTCATGGTGCATTCCTGAACGATGCCGCCGCGCTCCCTCCCTCAGCGGGCCGGTCAGGGCCGGACGATCCCCTCGCGCAGTTGCTCTCGCCTGATGACTCGGGCAAGTGCCGCCAGCTCCTCCGCCAACAGGTCGAGCAGGTCGTCCACGGTCACCAGCCCCACCAGAGATCCGGCGTCGTCCACTACCGGCACCCGCCGCACGCCGCGCGAGCGCATGCGCGCCAGGGTGTCCCAGATGTCGTCCTCCTCGCGGGCGGTGAGCAGATCGAAGGTCATGGCATCTCCCACGGTCACCGCATCCAGCAAGACCTCTTTCGCGATGATCTCCACCACGATGTCCCGGTCGGTAACGATGCCGACCGGTACCCGTTCCTCATCCTGCCCTTCCACGACCACGAGTGTGCCTACGTGGTGCTGGCGCAGCAGTTGTGCTGCCTCCACAATCGTGGTCCCCCGATGGCATACCACGACTTCGCGATTGCAGATGTCACCAACGGCCATGACCCCTCCGGTGTGCGCGAATACGGAATCCCGAAAAGCACCGCCCTTGCGTCCGACCGCCTGGCCTGCCGGTACGCGCAAGGGCGCCTCGCCTGGCGAAAGTGTCGAGTTTACCGCCATCCGGCATGCGCCGCACGGGCGCGGCCTCGCCCCGGCATCCTCATCCGGCGGACGTGGGACGTGCCCCACCGCCTTGCGCCTGGGTGCGCGACGTGGTATTCGTGCAGCCATGTTCCAGCCCCCCGTCACTCTCTACACCGCGGGCCACGGCAGCCGCAGCGCGGATGAGCTGGTCGCCCTGCTGCGTCAGGTCGGAATCGAGACCTTGGTAGACGTGCGCGCAAACCCCAGCTCCCGTCGCCACCCGCAGTTCGAGAGCGAGGCTCTGCGCACCAGCCTGGAGGAGGCGGCAATCGTCTATCACTGGGCCGGGCGACAGCTCGGCGGGCTGCGCGCTGTGGACCCGGCCTCACGCCACCTCGCCCTGCCCGCCGCCCTGCGGGGATATGGGGACCACATGGAGACCCCGGAGTTCCGGCGCGCAGCGGACCGGCTGGTCCATCTCGCCGGGAAGTCACGCACCGTGATCCTGTGCGCCGAGCGCCTGCCCGAGCGCTGCCACCGCTGCCTGATCGCCGATTATCTGACCGTACAAGGCACGCGGGTGGTCCATCTGATCGACCGCGAGGTGCAGGCGGTGCATCGCGTGAGCGCCAGGCTCCATGTGGAGGCTGGAACACTGATCTACGACCTTGGATCCCAGCGGGGGCTATGCCTCGACTCGTAGCGGCGCCTTTTTGACCGCTCTCTGCAAGGACTTCTCGTCCAAGTGATGCCGGCGCTCCTTGTGGGAACGCGGGTCCATCGAGCGCTAGAGCGGCAGCCGCACGCACTCTGTGAACCGAAGACCGGCCCCGTACAGCAGGCTCGCCATGATGCAGATCCTCCCATCCAGCCGTGCCAGGAGCGCCCGTGTCTCCGCTTGCGTCAACACCACCGGGAGCCGGGCCGGGCGCTTCGCGCGGGTGAGATCGTCCATCCACCCGAGATCCTCTCCCAACACCTCCCGGTACAGGAACACCAACGCCGAAAGCGCCTGGTTCTGCGTCGAGGCCGCCACCTTGCCCTCCACCGCCAGATGGCTGAGAAACCGCTCCACCTCCTGCGCCCCCATCGAGGCGGGATGTTTGAGGCCGTGGAAACGGATGAAGCGTTTGATCCACTCCAGGTACGCGCGCTCGGTGCGGATGGCATAATGCTTCACCCGCAGCTTCTCGCGAACCTGGTCGAGCAGGCGGGGCTTGTCGGCCATGACGGGGTGGTGTATAAGACGGGGCACGGAGTGGTTCGTTTGGGGGACTACATGATAAGCCTCACAATGGATTCCGACAAGGGATAGCACGCTACATGCCACCGTTGCACGAATTTGTGGCGCCACTTAGGGTGTCGACTTCATGTTAGGCACTTCAACGGAGAGGAAACAGTGATAGTCAAGCAACTATTTTACGAAGCGGAGACGATAATAGCTCGGGCGCAGACAAGAAGCGAAAGTCAGGACTTTCAACGACAATACGAGATTATACGTACCCGAACGTGGGCTCGCGTTACAAGTGAGCCCGATATTCTTAACAGCTTGTTTGTTCAGGCGGCGAGCTATAGCGTCGTAAGGAAGTTTTTTGATATTCTTTACCCTGAAGATATATGGCGCCTTAACGATTACTATGGCACGAATTTCTTTAAACCAAAGGAAGTTCCCGCACTTGATTATGATGGCTGGGTCAACGCTACCATTTCTTTGGGAAATGTACTCTTAAAAGAGGAAAAAATACGTCCGGTCGCTTCTCTTGAAGATGTGGTGTCCAGTCTCAAGTCCGCAAAACAACAAGAATGGAAGTCGTACACGAAGGAACCTAGGTTGCGAATCGTACTGTCTCTCGCCACAGGTCTTCCAAAAGTAAAAAGAGAGGTTATCGCTAACCCATCTCAATTCTTGGACAGACTAGATCATTTATCGAAGAGCAGCCCCGGAAGGGCGTTTGATTACGCAACCAAGTTTTCTCAAGGAATTATAGAAATGGGCAACGCACTCGTCTGTAATTTTTTCAAAGAGCTTGGTCTTCTGTATTACGTTAAGGTAGATGTACACGTCGGCGACTTTATTAACAAAGTGTCGTTTTGCAAAGAATTTAGCAAGAGGGATGCCTTTATAATGAGCTGGCTGCTCGCAAGAGAGGCAAGAATGGAGCCATTCTTTCTGGATAAGATATTGTATGTTGGAGGCAAGTATTTGAAGCCTCAAATGACAGAATTATTCAAGAAGCACAGAGAAGAATATATACGAGATATCAATTCCTTAACTTCGGAAATGCAAAAATATAGATAGCTCTCAAACAATCTTCAGCTAATACCAGGCCACACTCAGAATTCACGGCAGCTGCAACTCTTGCTCAGGAATCTTTTCCAAAGTAGCACCAAGCAATCCTACGCGGTTGCCGCTGGCCGTGACCAAACGGAGGATATCATGGCGTGGAACTGGAGTGAAACCAAGGCCCGGAAATTGATGCGCCGCAAACCCGTCCCCCTCGGCGACGGCGAGAACAGCAAAAAGGTCCAAGAACTGGCTAATCAGCTTATGCGCCAAGGGCACACCCGGCAAAAGGCATACGCAAAAGCCCGGGCCAAGCTGAATGAAGAGTATCGGAAAAAGGATGCAAGGTTTATTTCTGGAGGAAAGTGTAGTAAGAAATAGTTCGGAGCAGACATACATCCGTCTTGTCGGCTTGATGATCCGAATTGGATTTCCGATCAACCGAAGAAACGGGGATGCATAAAGATTTTGCACCACAGGAATGAGGAGTTCATTAACTTTTAGGCCGAACATTGGGGTAATCACATGAATGCAAATATACCAGTCTCTCCGAGCGTAATCGGCACGCTCTTAGAGTCGGTTGCAAAGCGTCGTAGCCAAATATACTACAGTCGCATTGTTGAGCAGTTTGGCTTCCCACCGCTGGATGGAGCATGGAGCTCACATCCCCTTGCGCAAGTCTTCGAAGTGTTAGATCAGCAGGACGCAGTGGCAAATCGACCGTTCCGCACGTCAGTAGTTGTAGCGGTCGGATCGAATCGGCCTGGCAACGGATTTTACGAAGCGCTTCACCGTCTGAAGAACATTCCTGACCCAGGAACGCAAAATGCTTGGGATGCCATTTGGGCCGCAGAGATGCAAGCGGCTCACAGTTACAATTGGCCATGAACGAGACCCGGAGAATCAGGTGGGTCCGCGTTTCGAAGAGACGCCTAACCATCACTTCCAGCCGACCGCTCCAGTCGCTGCGCTCCTTGCGCGATCGGCTGAAGTGAGCCGTTAGGATGTACGAGAGCTACATATGAGCGAATCACTACAGGCCGCCTTCATTGCCCTGGCGGGGGTTGCTCTTGGTGGCGTCTTAACAGGCTGGTTTCAACGCGCCAATACTAAGATATTGGTTGCGGCCGAACTTCACAAACTTAAGGTACAGCTTGAAGGCGAGGCCCAGAAGCGCTTGCTTGCTCGCAAACAAGACTGGCTGATGGACGCGATTCCCGAGCTTGTCGCAGCCGCCGATCCCGAACTGCATGCACAATTCGACTATGGGAGAGTAGTGGCGCTCATCCATCGAGTTCAGCTGCTGCTCGACCCGAACAGGCCCGCGGACGCGAGGTTAAATGGAGCCGTAAGCAATCTTGGTTTCGCCGTGCAGGCCGCCGAGTCTGGGGACCGAGATGTCTCCCGGCTCCTTGGTGCACAAGCCGAAGTCACGGAAGCAGCGCGTGAACTACTCCGTCAAGTATCCTAACACGTCGCTGGAGGGGACGCTCTGTACGCTCGCGGTTTTCTCTGACATGGGTGGTTCGCGCCCCTCAGCTTAAGCGTTAGGCATCAAGAAGAAACGCACACATGGAAACAACAATACTCGTAAAAAGTAGTAGCAGAGATGAGCCGTATGCAGTAGCAGTTTCATCAACGGAATCTGGGCTATCAATTTTTTGTGATTGCCCCGCTGGTGAATGGGGAAAATATTGCAAACATAAAATGGCAATCGTATTAGCCGATGAAAGAATCCTTTTTGATGAAGAGCAAAAAGAAAACTTCAATAAAATAACGAAATGGATCTCTGAATCTGGCTACCCATATTTAGTTCAAGAGCTCAAGGAATCCGAAAAAGCACTCGAAACGGCAAAGAAAAATGTTAAAAGTCAAAAAGAGAAGATTGCTCGTTTAATGAAAGAGGGGTTGAAATAGTGGATATTGAAGCAGGGCGAGATGATAGAGGGTACGCCCTCATTGCTAACTTTAAGGATGGCTTTGCGCTTGGCTGGAAAATGGCAGTTCCAGAGGCATTTAAGGAAGCGCTTGATATTAAATTGACACCAAGAATGTTTGCAAAGAAAAAGGAAATGCTATGGACGCAGGGTCGGTTATATGATTTCCACGAAGGAGATACTATTCATGATACCAAACATGCGTATAAAGAATGGGGCGAAGCTTTAAAACACCTAAAACTTAGTGTGCAAGTGCAATTTGCATCTTCTTCAGGCTATGTAAATTACGAAACAGTTGAAGTTCAAAACAAGGAATTAAAAATAATTCATCAAAAAGGAAAGTCAAAACCAATAGAAGAAATCGTTGATGGGTTGGTTGTAAAAAGGCAACGCATAGATCATGGCTTGGTGCGATTCAAGGTTTATCGTCCAAACAACGAGAAAACGGCAGTCGAAGAATGTGAAACCCTAGAATGCACACAGGATGATTTCGTTGCTTTTCTACAAACAGGCATAGTCCGCACAAAAGAAAATAAGCTATTGAATCTATTCGAAGAAAATGCCTAACAATCACATACACTCGGACAGCAAAAAGCGCCGCTCCTCGTTCCTCGTCGCTCTGCTTTTTGCTGCCGGTGATGTGAGGCGTTAGGAACCAGTCCCATACGGTGCATCGTCTTCCATCATGAGCTTGTTCCCTTTCTGCGAACTCCCGACGGGGACAATACTCTGCCTACCACCTCCCCATTGAATTTCCTAAACAGAGAGGAGATGAGAAAGATGAACAAAATAAAATTGTTCTGCGCCATTGCAATTTCATTGGTTCCAATGATCGCGGTTGGAGCTTACAAATGCACAAAACCGACGGATTAATCGTATATCAACAAGTACAATGTGATGAGGGAGATCAAAAAGAGATTGGGAGTACAAACAATCATTCTAATGCTAAAGGTGAATCTGAAATCAAAATGCATTTGGCTATCGTTAAGGCTCATTTAAAGGATCCCGATAGTGCACGATTTTCGTCGATTAGATCAGCAAATGGCAACACTTGTGGTATGGTCAACGCCAGGAACAGTTATCGAGTACAATTACAATTAGGGTCAGACTCGATTTAACGTGCCCCACTGACCTCCGTGTTCCACGGAGCAAAAAGTAAAGCAGAACGGGACCAGGCTTGATTTTGGTTCCACTAGGAGTCTGTCGGACTTAAGGTAGAAACGCGGGTGTTGCAACGCCCCAAGGGGGGAATCTTGACCATGTGGCTCAGGTATGGGTGAGAAGCTATCTTTTTTGCTTGGCAAGACCCTTCACGTGCCTTCTTTTCACCCGTTCAGGGCATGCATCCGCTTCAGATTCCACCCAAGGCATACTAAAGCCCATTCACTTCGGACTGCGTCTAAGCCGCGAAGCAGAAATTGCCTGAACCCTTGCACGTGTTTGAGGATACCGAAGACGGTTTCCACGGAAGATTTGCGCTTGGCGTAAAGTGCCTTACCTTCCTTGGTTTGCAGGCGGTGGTGCATCGCCTGTACGGGTGTGGGATTGCGAGGGGGTTTAGGGTCTTCGGCGAAGCGCGTCTGTAAGGGAACATTGTGCTTCTCGCGTTTTTCCGGGATGAGCGGCGCGATGCGAGCGTCTTTGCACCGCTGAACGTTGGCCTCGCTGAAGTAGCCGGTGTCGGCGAGGAGGGATTCGCCCTGACCCAGCGCCTCGGGCAACTGGGCAATGTTCTCTAACGCCGGCGCAATCTCCTGTTTGTCATTGGGGTGCTGGGTGACGTGGTGCTCCACGATGAGATGCGTCTCGACATCCACCCCGGCCTGCACGTTGTAGGCCTGTTCGAACCCTCCACTGGAGGTGGGCATGATGCGTGATTCTTCATCCGTCAGATTGACTTGGTCCTTGGCCTGCGGGCCAGGTGTCGGAGGACTCGGCGCCTTGCCCCGAGCCTTCTTGCCGGTGTGTTTCTCATAGACCTCGCGCTTGGCCTGCTTCTGTTCGAACTCCGCCTGCTCGCGCTCAAAACGCGCCTGCGCCCGGGTCCGGATCTCCTCTTTCGCCTGGGCAATCGCCGCCAGTCGCTCTTCGCGACGCTTGAGCTCGGCGGGAATATCCATCTCCTCCGCCAGTGAGCTCCGGTCGGCCTGCTCGGCAAAGCGCATCAGGGCTTGCACTTCCTCCTGAAGCTGCGCCTCGAGCCGGTTCGCGTACTCCCAACTCAGCGCCTTATGCTTGCTGGCGTTTGCTTTGACCTTGCTCCCATCCAGCGCAATCGTGCCCAGCTTCACCAGCCCCATCTCTGCCGCCACCAGCAGAATCTCGACAAACAGCCCCTCCAGCTCCTTCAGAAACCGCCTGCGGAATTGCGCGATGGTGTCATGGTCCGGGTGCGTGTTGGCACAGATATACCGAAACGCGATCGAATCATGGGTCGCCTTCTCCAGCTTGCGACTGGAAAACACCCCCGTGGCATAGCCGTAGAACAGCAACGCCACTAACATCGCCGGGTGGTAGGGCTTCGACCCCTTACCCCCGTACACCGCCGACAGATGCCTCAGCTCCAACTGCTCCACAATCTCCACCACAAATCGAGCCAAGTGCCCTTCCGGGAGATAGTCCTGCACGCAAGGCGGGAAAATATACGGGGTATCGCGGTCTATCGGGATGAATTCAACAGCCATCTTGCTCCCCAGGCGGTGGCCCGCTACAGTGCGCCTATTCTACCCCCGAGTCGGCTCCAAGTCCGACAGCCTCCTAGCCACGGCACATGGCAAGGCTCCCGCTCCAGAATAGCCCGGTACTCGTCGCATCGCGGCGTGGCGCGGTGCCGGATCGTCGCCCATGGAGTTGACCAGCGTTCGTCGCTGCACTCCGTGTGCCGCGGCTCGGGCCGCTTGCGCCGATTTCGTCGCGAGGTCCGGCACCAGCGATCCCCGGCGGGCGGGCCCCCGCGCGGGGGACCACGACAGGGCGATGGCCCGCATGCGGACCCACGAGCAAAGAACAGACCAGCGAAAACGCCTCGTAGATTCTCGCCAGCCGCATCGTCGACAGGGAGGTCGTGAGGGTCGGTCCACCGTCACGGCCGCCCCGCCCCGAGCGGCAACGCGTGCCGCCGCCTACCGGTTTCGGGTATGCGCCGGCGAGCCCGGGTGTCCTGTGCCGAGCCGCGCCGGCCGCAAGGACCGCCCCTTCCATACCAGGAATACGGCCGGGATGACCACGAGAGTCAGCAAGGTGGCGCTCAGCATCCCTCCCACCATGGGCGCGGCGATGCGCCGCATGACCTCCGAGCCGGTCCCGCCGCCCATCATGATCGGCAGGAGGCCCGCGATGATGGCGGATACGGTCATCATGATCGGCCGCACGCGCAGAAGGGCGCCGTCAATGACGGCTTCGCGGAGATCGTCGTAGGAGAGGGCACGCCCTTCCTCCGCCGCCAGGATATTCCGTCGGCCGAGAGCCAGGTTGAGGTACACCAGCATCACGACGCCGATCTCCACCGCCACGCCCGCCAGCGCGATGAAGCCGACCCCCACGGCCACCGACATGTGGTAGCCGAGCAGATAGAGCAGCCAGAACCCGCCCACCAGCGCCAGCGGCAGGGTCCCCATGATGATCGCGACCTCCGCGACGCTGCGGAAGTTGAGGTAGAGCAGCAGCAGGATCACGACCAGGGTGAATGGCACCACCACCATCAGGCGCTGCTCTGCCCGCAGCAGGTATTCGTACTGGCCGGACCAAGCGATGGAGTAGCCGGGCGGCAGACTCACATGCTCCGCCACCGCCTTCTGGGCGTCGCCGACGTAGGAGCCGAGGTCGCGGCCCTGGATATCCACGAACACCCACCCGTTCAGGCGGGCGTTCTCGCTCTTGATCATCGGCGGCCCGTCCACTACCCCGACCTCCGCCACCTCGCCCAGGGGGATATGCGCGCCCGCCGGGGTCACGATGGGAAGGTTGCGAAGCTTCTCCACCGAGTCCCGGACCTCGCGGGGGTAGCGGATATTCACGGGGTAGCGCTCCAGCCCCTCCACGCTCTCCGCGACGTTCATGCCTCCCACGGCGGTGCGGATCACGTCCTGAACATCCGCGATGTTGAGACCGAAGCGCGCCGAGCGCAGCCGGTCGATGTCCACCTGGATGTAGCGCCCTCCCGCCACGCGCTCGGAGTATGCGGAGGCGGTTCCCGGGACGCGCCGCACGACCTCTTCCACCTGCCTGCCGACGCGTTGGATGACCGCGAGATCGGGACCGGCAATCTTGATTCCGACTGGGGTTTTGATGCCCGTCGCCAACATGTCGATGCGCGTCTTGATGGGCATCACCCAGGCGTTGGTGACACCCGGCAGCTTCACCAGCGCGTCAAGCTCCGCCTTGAGCTGGTCGAGCGTCATTGCGGGCCGCCACTGGTCGCGCGGCTTGAGCTGGATGACGGTCTCGATCATGCTGAGGGGAGCCGGATCCGTAGCGGTCTCGGCACGCCCGATCTTGCCGAACACCCGCTCCACTTCCGGAACCGTCGCGATGAGCCGGTCCGTTTGCTGCAGGAGCTGGCGCCCCTTGCCGATGGAGATGCCGGGAAAGGTGGTGGGCATGTACATCAGGTCTCCCTCGTCCAGGTCCGGCATGAACTCCGATCCTAGCTGCGTCGCAGGCCAGAGACCGGCAGCTACGACGGCGAGGGCGGCCAGAAGGGCCAGGCGGGGCGCTCTGAGAATCCCGTTGATCAGCGGCCGGTAGAACGCGATGAGCAGTCGGTTCACCGGGTTGTCCTGCTCGGGGCGGATACGGCCGCGTATGAAGTAGCCCATCAGCACCGGCACCAGAGTCACCGACAGGATAGCTGCGGCGGCCATCGCATAAGTCTTGGTAAAGGCCAGCGGCGCGAACAGCCGACCCTCCTGCGCCTGCAGAGTGAACACCGGAAGGAAGCTCAGGGTGATGATGAGCAGCGAGAAAAAGAGCGGCGGTCCGACCTCGGCGGCCGCCTCTCTAATCACGTCCCAACGGTTCACGGTCTCGAGGTCATGCCGCTCCAGATGCTTGTGCACGTTCTCGACCAGAACGATGGCTGCGTCCACCATCGCGCCGATGGCGATGGCGATGCCGCCCAGGGACATGATGTTGGCGTTGATGCCCTGGAGACGCATCACGACGAAGGCGGCCAGGATTCCGATCGGCAAGCTGACGATGACCACCAGCGAGGAGCGCAGATGGAACAGGAACAGGGCGCACACCAGCGAGACCACGACGAACTCTTCGACCAGCTTCTCCCTCAAGGTATCGACGGCGCGCTGGATGAGCCCGGAGCGGTCGTAGGTCGGGACGATCTCGACCCCGGCGGCAGCCCCTTGCGGAGCTGGTCCAGCTTTTGTTTGACGCCCTGGATGGCGGCGCGGGCATTCCCTCCCCAGCGCATCACGATGATGCCGCCCACGACTTCCCCTTTGCCGTCGAGCTCTGCGACGCCCCGGCGAATTTGTGGTCCGAGCCGAATCTCGGCCACGTCCTGCAGCAGAATGGGAGTCCCCTGCTCGTTCACGCCGAGCGGCACGCGGCGCAGGTCGTCGGTGCGCTTGATGTAGCCCGTGGCGCGGACCATGTACTCGGCCTCGGCCATCTCCACCACCGACCCGCCGGCCTCCTGGTTCGCCCGCTGGATCGCCTGCTTGACCTGGGCCAAGGTGAACCCGTAGGCGCGCAGCCGGTCGGGGTCCAACACCACCTGATACTGCTTCACCATGCCCCCCACAGTCGCCACCTCGGCCACGCCGGGGACTGTCTGCAGCTCGTATTTCAGGAACCAGTCCTGGATGGAGCGAAGCTGCGCCAAGTCGTGCTTGCCGGTCCGATCCACCAGGGCGTACTCATAGATCCAGCCGACGCCGGTCGCATCCGGCCCGAGAGCCGGCCGCGTCCCCTCCGGCAGTTGCGCCGCCACCTGGGAGAGATACTCCAGCACTCGCGAGCGTGCCCAGTAGAGGTCGGTCCCGTCCTTGAAGATGACGTAGACGTACGAATCTCCGAAGAACGAGTACCCCCGCACGGTCACCGCGCCCGGCACAGAAAGCATGGCCGTGGTCAGGGGATAGGTCACCTGGTCTTCGACGACCTGGGGCGCCTGGCCGGGGTAAGAGGTCTTGATGATGACCTGCACGTCCGAGAGGTCCGGGATGGCATCGACCGGGGTCTCACGCAGCGCATAGATCCCCGCCGCCGCGAGCAGCACGGTCAGCAGCAGGACCAGGAAGCGGTTCGCCGTGGACCAACGGATCAGGGCAGCGATCATGGCGCCTCCTCAGCGGCCCGGGCGGCCCGAGGGCTCGATGGCGGTGATCACGTAGCGGCTCTGCGCCGTCCTCCCGAGCTGGAACCGCACGCGGCTCCCCACGTGCAGACCCTCCAGGGACACCTCGTCCGCAACATCGAAATCCATGGTCATGGCGGGCCAGCCGAGGCTCTGAATCGGGTCGTGCTCGATGTTGAGCTTGCGCTTGTCCGGAAACAGCGCCATGACCACGCCCTGGCCTTGCGCGACCGCCGTCTTCTCCACCGCCTCCGCGTGCAGGGCATGCTCTCGGGACGGCGGCGAGATGCGGGCGAAGCCGGCCTTCAGGCTGGACTCCGAGTCGATGAGGAACTGGGCCGAGACCACGACGCGTTCGCCGGCCTTCAGCCCTTCCAGGATCTCAACGTCGTCCGCGCCTTCGACGCCGGTGACCACCTCCCTCGGTTGGAAGCGGCCGTCCCCCAGCGCCATCACGACGCGGTCGGACTGGCCTGTGCGGATCACGGCTCCCGGCGGCACCACGACCGCATCGCGGTGCTCACCGGCCTGGATGGTCACCGCGGCATACATGTTCGGCTTCAGAATCTCGTGCGGGTTTTCGAACCGCAGGCGGACACGCAGCGTACGGGTCTTCGGGTCGAGATCGGGATAGACATACTCCACCCTGCCCTGCCAGGTGCTGCCGGGACGGTACGGCAGGCGGATCTCGGCCGGCTGACCGACCTGCACCCAGTCGGTCTGACCCTCGAAGACCTCGGCGAACACCCACACGGTGCCGAGGTCGGCCAGACTCATCACCTCCGTGCCCGGCGTGATGTACATGCCCTGGCGCACGTTGAGAACTGCAACCACGCCGTCCTGAGGCGCGTAAATCTGTACTCGCTGCTGCACCTTGCGGGTGCGGGATAGCTGCTGGATCTCACCCTCGGCCACACCGAGAGACCGCAGTCGCTGGGCCGATGCCTCGATGAGCGACCGCGCGCCCGTGGAAAGTGCCTGCACGTATTCGTGCTGGGCGTTGACCAGCGCGGGCGAGTAAATCTCGAAAAGCAGGTCTCCTTTCTTCACCCGCTCTCCCTCGGACTTCACCAGGAGCCGCTCGATCCACCCCTCGGTGCGCGGGTGGATATGGCTGATGCGCCCTTCGTCGAAGTTCACGAACCCGACGGTGTCGATGCGCTGGGAAAGGTCCTTGCGCCGCACCTCTGAGGTGCGGACTCCCAGGTTGTTCACCACCTCGGGGGAAATGGTCACGACCGGCGGGCCGCCAGGCTTCTGCTGTGGCTCCTCGCCTTCGTAGACCGGGATCAGGTCCATGCCCATGGGCGACTTGCCCGGCCTGTCGCGACGGTAGTCCGGGTCCATGGGGGCGACCCAGTAGAGAATCCTCCGCTCCTTCTTGGCGTCTTCGGCCGGGCCGACCCGGCGCCCGGGCCGTGCTCGGGAGCGGCGCGCCGGACCACGCGCGGAGCCTCTCCGTCACCTGGAGCTGGTGCTCCAGGAAAGCGCCCGCTGCCAGCGCCGAGACAACGACCGTCAGAGTCAGCACTCCCTTGTTCATGACTATTTCCCTGCCAGATAGAGCAGCCGGGACTGGGTCCGGGCATGATCGACACGCACCCGCAAGTCGGCGAGGCGGGTATCCAGCTCCGTCGCCCGGGCCCGAATCACCGTGGTGAGGTCGGCCATGTCGCTCTGGTAGGCGTTCACGGCCGCTTCGGCATTCTGCCGCGCCTGCGGGAGCAGGGTTTGCTGGAACAGGCGCCGGCGCTCGTCCAGCCGCTCCCATTGCACGAAATTCGCCTCCAGCATTCGCAGCAGCTCGCGGTAACGGTCGTCCCGCGTCAGGGTGGCTGCGTTGAGCTGCTGCTGGCTGGCCGCGAGCCGTCGATCCTGACGCTTGTCCCGAAACAGCGGAAGATCGACGGTCGCCATGGCCGACAGAAAGTCGGGTCGCTCGCCGCGGCCCGGGTCCTCACCGCCCCGGAAGCCGTAGGCCAGCTCCAAGCGCCAGCCGGGCTTGTACTGCTCCCGGGCGAGGTCGACACCGAAGCGCGCCTGCTCGATGCGCTCCTGCTGGGCCTGGAGGGACGGGTGTGTCTGCAGGCCGCTGCGCAGCATATCCTTGGGACCCGGCTTCGGAAGCGTGGGCAGCGCCGGCGGAAGCTCGCGCTGAGCCGCTTCATTCCCCACCCATTTCGCGAGCGCCGCGCGCGCAGCCTGGGTCTGCGCGTCGATGTCGAGCAGCCGGTCGTCGAGGCGGCTGACCTCGAGCTGCGCCTGGAGGACATCCTGCTGGTTGCGCTTCCCGGACGCGTAGTAAGACTGGGTGATGAGGGCAAGCTGTGAGAACAGGCCCTTGGTCTTTTCGATGACCGCAGCCGCTCGAAGGTCATAGTAAAGGTCGAGCCACGCTTCCCGCACCGAGAGCCGCACTGCCAGGCCTGCATCGTCGGCCCCAGCCCGTTCCTGGGCGGACATCGCCTCGGTTTGGCGGCGCCGCAGGGACAGGGTCTTCCCGGGCGGAAAGGCCTGCTGCACGCCGATCGCCACCTGGGTCATGGGCTCCTGGGTGAAGCTGAAGGTGTCCACGGGGAAGTTCACGGCCCCGACCTTGAGCTGTGGGTCGGGAAGCTGTCCTTCTGCGACCGCCAGCTCCGCGGACCCACTCGCGCGCGCCTGCAGGGCCGCCACGGCGGGGTCCCTGGCGAGCGCCAGCTCTACCGCCTCGTCCACCGTCAGCGGCGCCGCAGCGGCGCACACCGGCAATTGCGCGCTGGACCACAGGGTCAGCAACAAGACCGCCGCTGAAAACGAAGCTCGCCGCGATAACCGGATAGGTTTGCGGACACCGACCTGCAGGGCGATCCCGCCGGTGCGATCTGCGTGCGGAAAACTGCTCATGGGTTCACCTCCCCTGGGACTGTTCTCGCATGACCGCGCCTCGGGGGCAGGCGCAAGCATGCGCCGGCTTCACACCGTCGGGCGCGGGGTCAGAACGGCGGAGCAGCTAGGCTCGAATCGGGGGTCGGGTTCGAGGGGAAGGGGTAAAATCCAGGAAGGTCGTCGCCGCCTCCGGGGCATGGACGGACCTCGTCGCCGCAGAGGACGCCAGCGAAGGGGGGATAGCGACGAAGTGGGCCATGCAGCCATTGCAGGGGTGCGCGAGCTTGGCACCCGCGGGAGTGGACGGGTCGTGAGACCGGCTCGAACGTTCGTGGGAAGTGAGCCCGTGGCACGGTCCGGCCATCGCCGCCGGAAATCCTCCGGCTGCATCAGCCGCGGGCGCATCGTCACGGAACGACCCGTGCGCAACGGGATCGGGACAGCAAGCGGCGTGGAGCGGAGGCGGCGCCAGAAGGACAACCATGATGAGGTAAGCCAGAAACCGTCCTGGCTGCATGCTATCCTTCATTGGCTCTCGGGATCTCGGGCCGCTCTGCCGCAGAGCCACAGGGTAGGCCGCTCGTGTGCCGGTCGTCAACGGGTGCCTCGGAGGCAAGCCCCGCGTCCTCGCCCGCGGCGCGCGAAGCACGCGACGGCGAACCTGCTCCCGGACACTCGCCGCATGCCTTTCGGCGACTGTGTACGCCATAGCCTGTCATGTGGAGTCGCTGTGCCTTCGGTGCCGGGCTGCTCGTCTCCTCACGGTCCGCCGTCGCTCACCCGAATGCTACGGCAAGTTATATGCGTAGTACGGTCCAGCACCCCCAGGGGTGCTCATGGCCTCGATGGCGGTGAACACGTTTCTCCCGTAGAAGAACGAGAGGCCCCAGTCGAAGAAGCCCGGGTTCGGTCCGCCGAGGGTGCTGAAGGCGGTGTTGGTGGTATTGAAGAGATAATTCGTGTTTTCGATGCCGAAGTGAGTTGGGGGACCGCTCTGTCCGTTCGACCCTTCATTGACGGCAGTGAGGCTATCCGGCGAGGTCGCAGGACAGTACCACGACGAGTTCTGGCCGGGACACGTCGCTATCCCGGTTGTCTTGGTATCGAGAAAGAACAACCCGTTGGATCCGCTGTCGATGAAGCTGCCCGGGTAGCTTGTTCCGTTGAAAATCGTGGTGAAATTCCCGGCGTTGCTCCCACTGTCGGGCACTGGGAAGACCACGGAACTGCCCAGGCCGTTATTCGATTCCGTGCCGATGCCGAAGATCAGAAAGCCGCCGACTTGTTGCGCTCCACCATTCGGGACCGCAGGCAGTTGGACCAGGACGCCGTTGTTGTCCGCGGGGAACATTGCCACCGGGTTGGCAACTTGCTGCGCCAGTGTGACGTGGGTCGGATTGCAGCCGGATGCCGGGCAAGTGTAATAAAAGTCGGGGATGCTTGAATTCTGACTCGTGCAGCCGGGACCGCAATCCTGCTGGAAAACTCCAACCCCGAGACTTCCATTGGCGCCGAAGCCGTCCACGTTTCCGCCTTCATTCCCGTTGCTCCCGATGGTCTGGCTGGAACAACTGCCCGGGACCGGCGGTGAACTCGACGAAGGAATCATGATTTGCACCGGTACGGACGCGGCTTTCTCGCCGGCCACGGTGATGTCTGCCGTAGCCACGGGACCCCAAACATATCCATCCAGAAATACCAGGCACTCGTCCAGAGGATTGCCGCTGGAATCGTTTTCCTGGGGCAGTGGGATATTCAGTACCGACGAAACAATGCGCAGGCCGGACGCGCCCGTGTCCACCGAAACGTGATCGAGCGTCTGGCAGGTGGTCGTGCCCGGAACGCAGATCGTGATCGTGACGAAGGCCACGTTGGCCGAGGGGATCTGCAGGACCTGTGGACCCGCATCCACGACAAGCGGAGCAACGTTGTTCGCCGACTGGGTCGGCGTCACGGTTTCGGTTGCCGCTCCTGACTTGGTCGAGTCCTGAGTCGAGGCTGCCGTCACCGTCACGGAGTCGTTTCCGCTCACGATCGGCGCCGTCAGGAGACCCGACGATGACACCTGGCCCGCGCTTGCGCTCCAGGTCACCGTCGAGCTGAAGTTCCCCGTGCCCATGACTGTCGCTGCGCACTGGCTGGTCTGGCCCGACTGGACCGTCGAAGGCGAGCACGACACGGTGACCGAGGTGATGGTTGCCGTACTGCCTCCACCGCCGCCGCTGCTGCTGCTGCCGCCTCCGCCACAGGCTGCCAGCAGCGGAAGGCCTCCTATCGCGACCAGGATTCCCAGTTTACCCACGACACTTTATCCCTCAGCGGATATCGCTGGCCTGGACGCCCTGTGGCACTGATTGTGGAATGTACGCTTGCCCGCGGAAGCTGCGCATGTGCCCGGTCTCGTACATCACCAGGTCAGGCGTTTCGATTACGACGGGAGCGCCTCGCGGGCGCCGCTGCTGCGCCTGCGCCTTTTGGGCCTGCTGATAATACGGGCCGAGGAGCTGCCGCAAATCGGGCGGAAACTGGCCCTCCCAAGCGACGCCGAATACCGCTCCGCGCGGTGAGACAAACTCCCGCACCACGGTTCCCGTGGGCGAAGTGATCTCGTGCATCACGTAGGTACGATTGTCCACGCTGCGCAAGGCCCCCCTCATGCGCGCCTGATCGGTCAACACGGAAGCCGCGCTGTCGCCCAGCACGGCCCAGGCAGAACAGGGCAGCGTCAGCAGGGACGCCACCACCACGGCTCGCAGACCAGCTCCAGAGGTAACCTCGAGCACAGCAAGGAGCTTCATCTTTCCTCCGCCTCCTCTATCATGCGCCTCGCGCAACCGGCCGGGATGATGGCTCAAACGAACTCCCTCGAAGCAGTCCAATTAGCAATGCCGACTCCAGATCCCGAGTTGCATGTCCGAAAGGCCACGGATAGGACTCCAACGGCACTATCGTGAAGGGACTCTAGATCTCGCGGCGCCGCGCGGTCAAGACTCGGCTGAGGGGGACAGGTCGGCAGGGCGGGCTTGCAGGCTGCCCGAGGCAGGTGCAGTCCGGCCATCCCATGCCCTGAGCGCTGCGGGTCAGGCGGGCACTGCAAACGGCCGAGAGGCGGGGAATCGGCCACACTGCATCCGCCTTATGCCCGACTCCCCCAATCACGACCTGGACGAATCCTCGCCGGAGGCTGCCTTTCAGTGCGCCTTCCACACGCCATGCCTCCAGGCCCATGGCGCCGCCCTCTGCGTCTCCGGCAGTGTCCACAGCCCGCGGCGGGCGCGCCGGCGCTATCTGTGCGTGATTGCCCCGAACACCTCGGCATGCTCGGCCACTTGGAGATCGCGGTCTCACGCACGCGGCGTCCGTCGAGCCCGCCTCCGCGACGCAGCGCTTGACGAGTGCGCTCGCGCCGAAATAGACGATCACTCGCGATCTTCCACCAGCAGCCGCGCCACGCTTCCGCGCCTTCGCACCTTCGCCACGGGCACGCGCGGGTCCAGCTTGCACCCGCTCCATTGCACTTGCCCGGTCTCGCGCTGCGCCGAGAGGCGCTGGTCGAGATCCTGCCCGATCGGCACGATGCGGCCGATCGGCACGCCCCGGTCGGTGATGACCAGCGACTCCCCGTTGCGCGTAAGGCTCAGGTAGTGACTCAGTCGGCTTTTCAGCTCGCGGATGCCGACGTGTGCCTCGGTCATGGTCTGCTCCTCGGTGCTGTCGCGGGTGTTGCCCGAATTGTAGTCACAATAAACCAACCTGTAGCCACATTGCGTCGACTTCGTATGTCAGGACCGAACGGGTTCCGTCCTGACCTCGATGCCCCTCTGCAGCCTGGTGGAGAAGAGCGCCGGGTCCATCACCGCGATTAGCGCCACTAGCGCGCACAGTCCCAGCGTGGAGAGAGCCGACTACAAGCGTAGACTCCCCTTCATGACGACGCCCAGCCCGTCATCAGGCAGCGGCGCCGTTCCTCCCGGTCCAGGACCTGCGCGCAGGACTCCCAGTCGACCTTCCTTACCGCGTGGTACCTGAGCTTGAACGGATGCTGCTTGGGGACGGCGTCGATGGTCTTCCTGGCGTTCTCAATCTCGCCCATGGCAACCTGCACCCAAACGTCTTCCAGGATATCCGGGAGCTGGCCAAACAGCCTGGAGATCTCCTGAAGCCGCTGCGATAGGAGCGCGTGGACGCGGTCCTCGACCGAGCCCGCGAGCGCATGTTGTAGATATCGACCGTGTCGCGGAGCTGGCCGATGCGCTGGATGCGGCCCTTGCGTTGCTCGAGCCGCGAGGGGTTCCATGGCAGATCCAGGTTGATGAGTGTGCCGAGCCGCTGCAGGTTGAGGCCCTCGGAGGCTGCATCGGTCCCCAGGATCAAGCGCAGGCTCCCCCGGCGCACGCGCTCTTTGATTTCGTCCCGCGGACAACGGGAAAATTGCCCCTCGACCAGAGTACCCGACCGCTGGGCTCCGGCGTAGATGCTTATCTCCTTCGGAGCGAATTCCGTCGAGAGCTGGTTCGCGAGCCACCAGACCGAGTCGAAGTACTGGGTGAAGACGATGCACCCGAGAATCCAGCCATCCGTGTGTCTGTGAGTTGGCGGTATACCACCGCAGCCTTGGGGTCGCGCTCCTGGTTCGCTTCGATGGACTTCAAGAGGTGCTCCAGAACTCCCCGCTCCTCTTCCGTCAGGGTCCGGAGCTGCGCGGTGGTTTCCTCGTCGTCCTCGTCCTCATCGATGTCCTCCCACTCGACCAGAATCTTCTCGACCGTCCGGCGCCCGGCCTCCATCGTGCTTCCCATGCGGCGCAGCAGAATCGTCCGGAAGAATCCGGCCTTCGCCCGCTGGCCCAGCAGCTCGCAGAACCGCTCCGCGAGGTGATAGGCTTCCTCCAGGAAGGGGGGAAGCTGGATGGCGTCCTCGGGACTGTCCCCGTAGAGCCTGACGTGCACCGGCTTCAGGTACGGCTCCCCCCCATGGTAGGCGAGTGGGCGAGCGGGGTCGAGGCCATGCGGCCGAACGCCCGCAAGGGGCTTCCGCCTGACTTGGCGACTATGTCGCGTACGACCTCAATTTACCTCCCTCGGCGATTGGACCGAAATTCTTGATCTCGACGCTTTCGATCATGCCGTTTCTCCGAAGTGTCCAGCATCCCGATCCTCGCGCAGGTAGACGGTAAACGTCTTTTCCCCGGCAGACCGAACGCGGACAGCAGCCGTTTGATGTTGTCCCTGATCTGGTTCGCGGACAGATTCGTCTCAGCAAGGACACCGCGGCCGTAATCGCGCGGTAGTCGCAGATCGGACGCCTGCCGCGAAAAATACTTGTTGCCTTTAGAGCTTACGAACTCCGGATTTGTCGGCAGCGCATCGAACACGGCTGGCTTCAACGACGCGAGATACCGGCAGAGCGTCTCATGGACCTGCGACCAGGTATTGGTGCCATCGAACGGCACGCCGTTCAGGGTGAAGATCGCTGGCCGCTTGTAGCGGAAATCTTCGCCCAGGTCGTGCGGCACGCGCCGGTCAAGGGAGCGGATCGACCGCTCGCGCCGTTCCCGCTCCGCGTTCGACTCCGGGGCGCTCGGAGCCTCGAAGGTCGGGACCTGCGTGAAATCTTCGACTAGGTGCGACAGCCGGCCGGAGACCTCGCGATACTCGCCGACAGCCTTGTTGAACGCAATCTTGAACGCCGCGCCCTTCTCGACGGCGTCGCTGTCGTTGTGGTCGATATTTAGCCAGATATCGTCCGACAGTGCGAGAAGGTCCTCGCCGACGGCCTCCAAGTTTGTCAGGATATCCCGGATTCTCTGTCGCATGCTCGCATGTCCCGTACCAATACACTGCCTAGGAGTGGACGATCAAACCCTTCCGATCCGAAAGCGATGCTTCAGGTCATGAGGTCTGGCCGCGGGGTCAAAGTGGCGCTGAATCCGGTCGCGGTCATCGCGCTTCAAGCGCGCCCAAGTCGAAAAGTCGTTTTGTGGATACGTGATATCAAAACCTGCTTCGACCACGACACCTAGTATGTCCGTAATCAGGTACCGCGGATGAAAATCCTGCCAGACAAACACCTTGGCCGAGAGCCCCCAGAGTTCCAGTTGCTTGCTCAGCGGGGCGAAAGCAATACGCCATTCAGATTCGTCTGGGAAAGTCCGGACACGACCATCTCCTCGGCAGAAGCTACGATGAAGCTCGATCAATGGAGAAGGCTGTCGTTTGGTGAGCGGCGAGAGTAATTCACCGAACTCTCGATAGTTGGGGCTGCTCGGATCGAGGTTCGGGTCTATGAACATCAGGGAGTTAGCATGACTTAAGATCCTATCCAAAGCCCGACGGTAGTCATTTATTTTGCGGTCTAGCGTAACCGAGCAACTTCGTGCCTGCCACCACGAGCAGCTCGTGAGGGTTTCTATAGAAGCTACCAAGGCGTCTGGAAACTGCTGCTTTGTCTGGTAAGCAGCGATGATCCCGGTCAGTGGCGAACTGGAATGTCCTCGCAAAGCCTCATCGCACCAGTCCTGAGCCTGGGTAAGCGCCTTTGAGGATTGAAGCGGAAAGCGTCGCAGCCGGTTCCGGGATGCTAGCTTTCTAAGTCCTGGATCCGTGACTTGAATCTCCGAGCGCCCGGGACGCGAGAGAATGGGAGCTATTCTCAGTTGAGTTGGTTAGTTTTTAGCCAACCGGTGACGCCGGCTATGTACAGCGGGCGTAGACCCTCGTCGGCGCAGGAGTGACGGCGGGGCTTTGAGGCTTGGACGCTGAATTTCGGGCGTAGGTTTACACCGGGGTCTGGTGAGGCCCGGGTCGAGTTTCTATGGAGGTCGTCCTAGCTACCCGAAGGCGAGTTGGTAATACACCTGCTCGAAGGCGCGGAAGCCGGGACAGAGCCGGCTGAAGCGCAGCTTCAGTCTGCGGGCGGTGGCGACCAACCGGGCGGCGAGGTACATCAGTTCCTGGAGGACGGTCTTGATCCGCCGGCGCTTGGCCGGATGGCGCAGGGGAGCCGACTCGCCGGTCAGCCCGATGAGCCCGATGAAGCGCAGGATGTTGTAGGCGAACACGGCAAAGGCGAGCACCAGGTCATTGGTGTCGAATTTCCCGGAGGGCAGCCGTTCGATATCGAGGTCGGTCTTGAACTCGCTGTGGAACTGCTCGGAGGTGCCGTGGTCACGGTACAGGGCGACGATCTCCGCGTCCGGATAGGCGAGCGAGGTCCACCAGCCATCGAGCTCCAGCTCCGGTACCAACAGCGCCTGGCCCTTCTTGTCGATGGTGCGCTCGGTCACCCGCATCACCCGGCGAACGTGGTAGGTGTGCTCCCGATGGGGGTGCTCCTCGACGACGCTGAACAGCGCCACGCGCTTGCCGGGTCGGGGTGTCTCCCATGCCCCTTGGCGCTCGGCGCGCTCCAGCCAATGGGCAGGGTCCTCGCCCCGAGGGTTCCACTGGATAATGAAGTCCACCTTCTCTTCGACGTAGCGCAGCCGGTTCTCCAAGGCGTCGTGGGCGCTGTCCTGGCGCACCAGCAGCGGCAGTTTGGTCAGGCGCCTGGCCCGCGGCAGGATGCGCTCCCAGACCTAGCCGAATTCCTTCTGACTGTGCTGCTTGCCTTCTCGCAGCTCACAGCCGACGCACCACCCTTCGGTTCCCACGTAGGTCGCGATCGGCGCATAACCGTCATAGCCGTGGTAGGTGCGCGAGACTCCTTCTTGCTTGGTCCCGGAGTTGTCCATGGGAAAGACATCGATGTCCACCGGCACATGACCGGTCTTGAGCGCACTGACCGGTGCCTTGGCGTTGACCATGAACTCGATATCGGCCTCGTCAATGACCTCCCGCAGGACCGCTGCGTGCTCGTCGAGACGCTGCCTCAGCGTTTCTGGCGAGGGTACCCGCTCCAGCCCCAACGCCTGGCGGAAGAAATCGTCCTCTCGGACGTTGGAGACCGCTTCGAAGTCGCTCTTGCCCAAACACATCAACCCCAGATAGCTCTTGGCTACGTCTTCATGGGAGATGCCGTGGCGTAGCGGGATCGCCTGCTTCAGCGCCTTGCCCAACCCGCTAAAGCGGTTGACGCAAAGACCGACCAAGGCCAGACCAGAATGGGAGGTGTAAAATTCCTCATCGGACTGCTCCAAGATGAACCGCTTCATCGTTCACCTGCCGGGTGAGCTGGAGTGCGGCCCGATTTTAGCTGAACTGCAATGATAAATCAGCAGGTTGCGGCCATCCGCTGAGACGCGAAGTCACGGAATCAGGTAAGTATTTCCTTCGCCAACTTGTGAAGGCGGCCAGCATTTTCAAGACAGTATCGAGACCATTGCCCATCGGCCAAGTCCCGCACTAACGCTTCTTGATACAGCGCCTCTTTGAGATGGGGTAAGCACATCTCTATCCGATCCGGATTTGAATAGGCTATTGCGTCGAAGATGTCCGGTACAAGAGCATATTCCTCAATCATCGCCGAATTGCTCCCTCAGACCTTCCTCGAAAAAACCGCCCGGCCATGCCTTGACCAATTCGCCAAGCTCGTTGAGGGGCATTGGTCTCGCGATGGTTCGCTCCCCTACCCGTTCCACGAACAGGATCGAGACATCTGCGGGAGAAACCCTCAATGAACCGGTCTGCTTTCCCAAATATGTTTCCCTCATCCGTCGCATAATGCGTAGAACCAAATGCTCGCTGTGAGTCTCCACCAAAAACATCATGCCGGGATTGGCCATGGATTGACTGATGAAGAGATCCCCAAGCACTACCTGGAAGGCAGGATGGATGTTGGATTCGGGCTCCTCAATGGCGACGACGCCGGTCTTGTTGTGCAAAGCGGCGACGATGACCGGGATGACTTGGGAGATGCCGACGCCGAGGTCCTGCGGGAATAGCCTGACGCTGTTGCGCAGCAGGCCCCGGATCTGCAGGCCCCGGCCTTCGGGAAGATTGCGGAGTTGCCCACGGACCCAGTCCAAATCGAGATCACGCGGCGGTTCCCCGGCGCTAAGGGCAGCCAGAAGTGGGCTGTCGATCTCCAGTTCCCGGTAATGGCGGACCTCGATCTCGTAGCCCGCGTCGAACCTGTCTTTTCCGGTCAGCCACTCGTTGACACCAGCCGCAAAGGACTTGTCTTTGAGCATCAGCCAGTCCCAAGCCGCCAGCCCGCTGGCCCAGCGGCGGGACTCCGGCGAGTGCGCGGGTTGGTAATGGCGCGGCGGCATCTCGCGGAACGGGCTCAGGTAAATGGACTCTGCCAGGGCCTCCAGTAGACGCTCGCCGGGACCCGTGATCAGGCAGGTCAGAAGACCCCTTAGGTACTCCTGGGCATAACGCGGATACTCCCAGTGTTCGTTTTGCTCGTCGGGAGACCATATCTTCGGATCTAGGTCCAGAGACCGCCCCCACTCCGGCAGAGCGGACTTCAAGCTCAAGGGGACGTGCCCCTCGTAGTCCGGACTCGGGATAAAGTCGTGGTTGATCAGCGCCTTGAAGATTTCCAGAAACCAGCTATCTATCTCCTCAATCTCGCCGGTCTCCGGTGTCGATTCGACGGGCGACTCTTTGTCCCTGGCCTCCCCACTGGGGACATGACGATCTACCGGCGGCCGTATTCGAATGGTGAGGCGCGGTACCCGCAGGATCTGAGTGAAAGGGTCGGAGCCAAAGTCGAAGTAGGACAGGAACGCCCGCTCGGTGTCTTCCGAGGTATCGATCACCGCATAGGCATTGGCATTCGTTCCTTTGCCCACCCGATACGCCTTGACTCGGGACCGGTTCAGCGACACGCTCCAACCTATTTCGACCTCTACCCAAACACGGGGTAAGCCTTTTGCCACCTCGCTACAGTCGGGCGTGCGCAGCTCCGGGGATAACGGAAATTTATAATCCATCATACTTTCCAACTGGCTGTCTCTTACCCACTCCGAGTAGTCGGGCAGCCCCGTTTGAGACACATCCAGCTCGAACCGCATCCGGATAGTCAAGTCACGGTTGTGACCGTGTACCAAGTTGATGAAGCCCCCCAGATCGATAACGTCGCCGCCCAGTTGGGTGCGCCCCGCATCGGTGTTGTTGCGCTCCAAGACCTCCCGCGCATAGATCAGGGCCTGGACAATGGTGCTCTTGCCGGCGTTGTTGGGTCCGAAGAGCAGGGTCACGGGCGCGAACTCGACCCGCACCGGCTCGCGGATGCCTTTGAAGTTTTCGAGGGTGAGCGCCTTAAGGATCATCGGATTATCCTTGCTTCGATATCGGATTGGTGCGCTGAGCACGGGTTCCTGGTGAATCGCTGTCGCGGCTATTGAGCATGGTTGAGCACAAGCCGTGCCATCACAGCTCGACACCGTGCTTCTTGAGCCAGTTGGTCAAGGTCGTCGGGTTGCCGAATCCCAGCAGCTTGGCCGCGCGAGTCTTGTTTCCCGCCGTGACAGTCATTGCCTGCTCCAGATAGTGCCGCGCGACCCGAGCAATGATGGCATTAAGATCAATGCCTTGCGCGATATCTTGGGCAAGGGTCGGGGCCGTGGGCCGATCTGGCGTCGAGATGGGTAACAGGGCGTCCCGGGCCTCGTCTGCGTCGATGGTTGCGCCGGCGGACCAGACGGCGGCGCGCCGCAAAGTGTTCAGCATCTCGCGGATATTGCCGGGCCAGGGGTGCTCAAGCAAAAGCTTTCTTGCGCTAACTGAAAGTTTCTTGAGGGCATGACCCGGCTCGGACTCGCTTTCCCGGTTGATCTGATCCAAAAGCCGGTCGAGCAGCACGCCGGCGTCGCCTTCCCGCTCGCGCAGGGGTGGCAGGCGGATGACGGCGACGGCGAGGCGGTAGAACAGGTCTTCGCGGAAGCGGCCCTGGGCGACCTCCTCGGCTGAGGGAGCGATTGGTGGCGGCGAGTATGCGCGCGTCCACCGGGGTCGGGGCGGTGGCGCCGACGCGGGTGACCTCGCCTTCCTGGAGGGCGCGCAGGAGCTTGACCTGGGCCGGTCTCGGCAGCTCGCCGATCTCGTCGAGGAAGAGGGTGCCGGCGTGGGCGGCCTCGAAGTAGCCCTTGCGCGCGGACGCGGCGCCGGTGAAGGCGCCCTTCTCGTGGCCGAACAGCTCGGACTCGACCAGCTCCGGGGCGATAGCGCCGCAGTTGACGGTGACGAACGGGCGCTCGCGGCGGGGGCTGGCCTGGTGGATGGCGCGAGCGAGCAGTTCCTTGCCGGTGCCGGACTCGCCCTCGATCAGGACCGGAATGGAGCGGGGCGCGACGCGGCGGGCGCGAGCGATGACGCGCTGCATGACGGGGCTGCGGTGAACGATGGCGGAGAATTCCGGGGCATCGGGCGGCAGTCCGGCGGCGAGGCGCTCCAGCTCCCGGTCCGGGCGTTGCAGCAGGTCGGGGAGGAAATCGGCCGAGATGTCGAAGGGGACCGAGGCGGTGCGCACGCCGTACTGGATGGAGGACTCGATCAGCTCGGCGGGAAAGCGGGTCTTTGCCAGGATGATCCAGACCGCGGCCATGGCGGGGGTGCCGGGGCTGAGATGAAAGGCGAGCCCGCCGCCCTTCTCCTGACCGGCGACGACTTGCGCCACCACTTCCCTGGCGTGGCGGTAGATCGCGCCGAAGTCCGTTGGGCTTTCCAGGGATACGAAGTGGGCGGTGACGGGCGTCGGGGATTGGGCTTTCAGCCAAGCGAGATAGGGTGCGGCTTCATCCTGGGCATAGTCGCAGAGCAGTTCCAGTCGCGAAAAGCGCCCGGTTTGCAGTGCCTGGGCGACGGGTCCGAGGCCGACCTGCTGCGTCTCGGTGACGGCCCGCAGGTCGGTTCTGCCAAGCCAGCTCACGAGGATGGTTCCCATGACGGGGAATCATAAGGGGTCATGCGGGAATGGAAGGATTTATGACACTTGCTCGGGCCCCTCCGAGCACCCAGGAGCAGACCCATGACCGAGGCACACGTCAGCATCCGCGAGCTGAGAAGCCGACTGAGTCATCACCGATCGGGCCATGCGAACGCACTCGTACGCGCGTAGATGGGGTCCGCGCCGGGCGGGCCCGTTACCGCGGGGCACTGTACCAACCTGTCGCCACATTGGCATCGACGTTCTCAAGGGCTCCTCATGGCCGGGTTCGCGCAGAGGCTTCAATCCCCCAGTCCCCCCGCCCCTAGTCCAGAGAGGGCTCCAAGCGTTGAGCGCGAACCGTCAGGCACATCGGTCTGCTCGGCCGCAACATCCCCATAACCGGTCAGCTCGACGTAGCCGGCGCCCCGGACAGGCATGCCGCCGCTGCTTCCCCTCACCCGCACCGCGCCTTCCCAGTAACGGACCGACAGGTTTAGCTCCTGGTCGGGGAGATAGGGGGTGATCTCCAGATCCAGTCCCTCCTCGGGGACGGAGAGCCGCCAGCGGGCCGGATAGCGCACCCCGCTCGGGCTGCGCCAGCGGTCCAGTACCTCGATACGCACGTCCGCCCGGGAAAGGCGGTGCACCGTTTCGTCCTGGTCGACCACGCTGCCCGCGCTCCAGGGGTCGGTACTGCCATCCCGGCGCCTCAGCCGGTAAAACATGAGGTCCCGGCCGTCGGAGAGCTGCAGGGCGAACCAGTCCCAGCCTACCTGATCCGCGGCCAGGGCGCTGCTGCCCCACTCCCGGTCCATCCAGCTCAGGCCGCTCACTCGGAAGGTCTCCTCTCCCAGCCGCAGGCTCCCGGTCGTGGGCATCCGGGTCATGGAATAGTAGTACGAGGCATTGCCGGGCTGCGCGCTCTTCTGGCTCAGGCCGCGCTCGCCCTGCAGCACCGGAGCCTTGGCGCTGTTCAGGGCGAGGTGGATTCCGAACCCGTCCTCGGCGGCTTGGAGGCGCATGGGCAAGGCATCGGGTCCGCTTCCCTCAATGGACCAATCCTCGACCCAGACCCTGAACGGCGAGGCCTGTGCGCCGGCCAGACCCAGGGCGCCGCGCGCGAAGCGTTCGAAGGCCCGGAAGGACCGTGCAGCCACGTCCGAGACGGCGAAGTGGGCCATATACACCGCGTCGGCGGCCCAGTGCGATGCGCGAGGGATGGGGCTGGGCGACAGAGCGACGCGGAAGATGGTCAGCTCATAGCCGAAATGTCTGCCTTGCGCGGTGTCGAGGTTGCCGGTGAAGTACCACCACTCGGTGCGGTAGCCGGGGTGGGGACCGTGGTCCCGGGGGAAGGAGAAAGTGCGGGGGGCGAGCGCCCTCGCGAATCCCGCCGAGTCGCCACGCCACGCCCCGGCCACCGTGAGCGTCGCCCGCGGGGGCCTGGGCGCATGCGGCCGCAGCAGCAGGTACGCCAAGCCGGCCGTCGCCGCAGCCCCCAAGAGTGCGGCGGCCAGTGCCACAACGACCCCGCGGCGCCGCACCTGCGTCTACTCCTCCCGCAACGCTTCCGCTGGAGAGCCGCGAGCCATCCTAACGGCGGGATAGAGCCCTGCCAAGCCGGCCGCTATCAGGGCGATCGACAAGCCCTGAAGAATGACTTCGGGAGCGAGCTGCATCTCCAGCGTCCAGCCGAAGGACCGGCGGTTGATGACGAGGATCAGCACCAGCGCCATGGCCACCCCCAGGGGCGCGGCAAGAATACCGGCCACGAGTCCCATGAGCCCGGTCTGGGAGCTGACCAGCCCCCACACCTGGGCGGGCGTCATGCCGATAGCGCGCAGTATCCCGACCTCGCGCGCCCGCTCGAGCTGCAGGGCCATGAGGGCGCTGAACACCCCCACGAACGCCACGAGGGCGGCCAACAGGCGCAGCACCTGGGTGATGGTGAAGGTGCGGTCGAAGATCTGCAGGGACAGCTCCCGGACCGCCCGATTGGATCGGATGTCCACGTCCTGAATGCCGACGGCGAGGCGGTACAGCGCCTGCTCGAGGTGTCGGAGATCGGTCCCCGGAGCGGCGTAGATGCCCATGCCCGAGACGCCCGGGTCGTCCCAGAACCGTTCGTAGGTCCGACGGCTCAGGGTCACCACACCCTGGTCCGTGCCATAGGCATAGTAGACTCCGGCCACTGGAAACGTGCGCTCGCCCCGGTCGGTGCGCAGGCGCAGACTCGAACCGGCATGCAGCCCGTGGCGGTAGGCATAGGATTCCGACACGATCACTGCGTTCTGCCGTTGGAACGCCGACCAACTGCGCTGCACGGAGCCTTCCTTGAAACGGAAGGCCCGATACGCTGGGGGCCCCATAGCGAGGGCGACGATTCGAACCCAGCCGTCGGCAGTCTGCAGGTCGACGCTGCGCGAGGTCGTGAAGCCCGCCACACCGGGCGCTGCCGCCAGGCGGCGGATCAACTCGGGCTTCAGACCCCGGTGGTCGTCGGCAACCTCTCCGCCCGGGGACACGTACAGGTCTGCGCGCAGCGTATGCTCCAGCCAGTGGGCCACGGTGTCGCGGAAGCTCCCGATCATGATCCCCACCCCGACCGTAGCGGAGACCGCGACGGCTAAGGCCGCGACGGCCACCCCGGTCCGGCTGAGGGAGGCGACGACACCGCGCGCCGCCAGCCGCCCCAGGACGCCGAAGCTCCAGCCGAGAGCCGGCTGCAGCAGCCCCATCGCGGCCACGGTGACGCCGGGTGCCAGGAGCCCGCTGCCGACGACGATGGCGAGCAAGCCCATGTGGCCCAGGACGATACTGCGGCTGGGTATCGCCAGGAGCCCCGCTCCGAGCGCCAGGGCCAGCATACCGAGCAGGGTCATGCGCGGCAGCTTGCGGCGCGCTCGGGACTCCGCCGTGGAGCGCAGCGTGGCCACCCGCGGCGGTGCGTGCGCCGCCTCCCACGCTGGCCCCACGGCCGCCAGCAGCGTCGCCCCGAGCCCGAGGAGGACGCCTCTGGCGAGCCTCATGGGCATCAGCGCCACCTCCCGGACGCTCAGCAGGAAGTACAGGTCGTTGATGGTCCGGCTCACGAGCCGCAGCAGCTCCCCGGCCAGCAGGACCCCGAGCAGCAAACCGCCCGCGCTGCCCAAGACACCCAGGACCAGGGCTTCGGTCAACACCTGCGCCAGAACCTGCCCGCGCGTCACCCCCACGCAGCGCAGCGTCCCGATGAGGGTGCGGCGCTGCACCACCGCGAAGGTCATGGTGTTGTAGATCAGGAACATGCCTATGACCAGCGACAGCAGGCTGAGGGCGGTGAGGTTGTAGCTGAAGGCCTGGGTCATCTGGCCCAAGGCCTGTCCCCGCGAGGCTGTCGGCACGATCTCGGCCCCCGGCGGCAGGACGGCGCGCACCTTTGCCAGCTCAGCCTGCTCGGCGGGACCGGTGGGGACGATGAGGTCGATGCGGCTCAGGCGGCCCTCCATTTGCAGCAGTTCCTGCGCCGTCGCGATGTCGGCCAGCACCACGTTGTCCAGGCGTCGGCGACTCATCTCGTCCGCGGGGTCCAGCACACCCACCAGCGTCACGCGGCGCACCTCGCTCCCCGCGCGCAAGGTGAAGCCGGCGCCGGGCTTGAGACCCAGGTCGCGCGCGAGCTGCGCGGACATCACGACGGCGCCGGGATGGGTGAGAAACGCCCCGAGATCGACGCCCCGCGCGCCGGATACCGGACCCAGATAGCCCCGGAACGGCGCCTCGGCGAATGGATCGACGCCCAGCAGGGTCAGCACCCTCCCGGACGGTTTCCCATCGCCGCGCATGGGCGCGAGATAGCCCTGCACGACAGGCGCGGAGCTGCGCTCACGAAGGTCGACCCGCAGCGTCCGGTACAGCCGCTCGGGCAAACCTGCCGGTCCACCGACGATCTGGTGGGTAGCCCGCCCGGCCACGGTCTCCACCGACAGGGTCAGAGCACGCTGAGCGCTGGCCGTCGCCAGGTCGACCGAGACCACCACCGCGACGCCGAGCGCGATGCCGAGCGCCGCCAGCGCCCCCTGCGCGGGGTGATGCAGCAGGTAACGCAAGCTCGAGCGGCGGAGGGCGGAGATCATGCCTCGTCTCCCGCCCGCGACGGCGCCGCGGCGGTATCGCCCTCGACCAGCCGCCCCGCGTGGACCGTCAAAATGCGGTCGGCACGGCCGATGACCTCCGGGCTGTGGGTGACCATCAGCAGGGTCTTGCCGGCCCGGCGGGTGAGTGTGTCCAGCAAGTCCAGTACCTGACGACCGGTCTCCAGGTCCAGGTTTCCCGTCGGCTCGTCTGCCAGCACGAGGTCCGGGTCGTGGACCAGCGCCCGCGCGACCGCCACCCGCTGCTGCTCGCCGCCGGACAGGCGGTCGGGAAAGCTGTCGGCGCGGTCTGCGAGACCGACCTGTTCCAGCAGTCTCAGAGCCCCTTGGCGCGCCTGCGGCCCGGACCGCCCGGTCAGCTCCAGGGGCAGCATCAGGTTCTCCAGGGCCGTCAGCGTCGGAATCAGGTTGAAGAACTGGAACACGAAGCCGACGTGGCGGCGGCGGAACAGGGTCCGCTCCCGCTCGGAGAGTCGCCCAAGGGAAATGCCGGCGACACGGATCTCCCCGGAGGTCGGCAGGTCGATACCGCCCAGAAGGTTGAGCAGCGTGGACTTACCCGAGCCGCTCCGGCCTAACAGCACCACCAGTTCACCGGCGGCCACCCGGAGATCGAGCCCATGCAGCACGGGATGCTCGCGCCCGCCCTCCCGGTAGACTTTGGCGAGTCCACGCACCTGGATGAGTGCCTGCGAGGAGCCGCTGGCCGGATCGGAGGGGAGCATGGACGAGGCTCGCAGGCGGAGCGGTTCGCGCTCCTCGAATTCCATCGGGAAGTAAGGGCGCCCGGGGCGAACCGCGGCGCCGCCTGCGCCGTCGGCTCGGGCTCAGGGCAGCGCGCTGACCCCGGCCACTGCGGAGCTACTCCCCCTGCACGGTGACGGTAAGCTGCCGGCCGTGTCCCGACCGCCGGTGCTCCCACAGATAGATACCCTGCCACGTACCGAGGGCGCAGCGGCCGTTGCTCACCGGTATGGTGAGCCCGTTCTGGGTCAACACCGTGCGCACGTGCGCTGGCATGTCGTCCGGACCTTCCGCGGTATGGCGGAACAGAGGATCGCCGTCCGGCACTGTGCGCGCCATGAACGCCTCGAGGTCGCGCCGCACCGCGTCATCCGCGTTCTCACACAGGATCAGGGAAGCGCTCGTGTGATGCAAGAACACGTGGCACAGGCCCACCCGCACCTTGGAGCCGGCCACGACACGCTCCACCTCCCGGGTCAGGTCGTAGGTGCCGCGACCGCGCGTCCTCAGAGTCAGAGCCTGTTGGATCACCACCCCCCCTCACCTCAGACCGAGACCGTGACGTTGGCGCGAGCCGCGTTCGCTGCAAACGTCGCGACCCCGACGATGTCATCCACGAGGTCGCAGAGGTCCTCGCGCGTCAGCTCCAGGACATTCACTACCTGGGCACAGACTTCGATGCGGAGGTGCCCCATCTCCTTCAGGGCACGCAGCAGCTTCCACCAGGGCTCCACCTGTCCGAGGCCGATGGCCTCACCCATCTTGGTCTCGAAGTCCTTGAAGTGGCTCTCCAGAGCCAAGTCCCGGCCGACCGCCTCCTTTCTGAGCGCCCAAACGGCCTCGTCCAAGGCGAAGACCGTCACCTCGAAGTCCGCCGCGATCGCCCCCGACGCCAGCAACGCAGCAGCGTGCCAATGGCTATAGCTGCCGCCCCTCACCACAATCTGCATAGATGGCATGTCGTCGGGCCTCCAAGAATCCGCTGCGCCTGCAGCTCCGATTCCGACGTGCTCACGCGCGCCGATGTTTGTCGGGCTAAAGAGTTCTCCGATTGCGCCGCTGCTGTCAAGTATGGCGCGCGCGGATGGAGGGCCGATGCCGCGGCGCCGGCGCGAAGAGCGATGCGGGATGCTGCCCGTGAAGGTAAGCTCCGGGGACGGAACCCACGGTGGCCGGCGCGGTGCCGAACAGGTACGCCGTCCGGAGCTTGGAGCACCCGCCGATGACGCACGGGTGACGGATAGCGGAGATGGGCGAACGGCAGCCGGCGTGCTCGTCACCCAGGCGACGCGCTGCGAGTGTCCGCTCCGGCCGCCGGAATATCCGAGGGGTCTGGTAGAATGGCGCTCCCGCAACCACAGAGCGCCGCCCACCGGGTGCAGCGTCGGCGGTGCTCGACTTGGCGGCGGCCCGACTCGACCCGCGCAGAGAAACACGAGGAGGAGGCATCGATGGAAGTCAAACTGCTGCCGAAGCTTGGAGTGCACAGAACGATCGCCGCAGCCGTCATCGTCATCGCAACCGTTCTAGGTACGGCCCCGCTGACATCCCATGGTCAGGGTGGAGGGGGCGGAATGGGCGCCCGCGGCGGCATGGGCGGCGAAGACCATGGCGGCATGGCCGGGATGGGGGGAATGGGCGGCATGGCCGGCATGGGGGGAATGGGCGGGGGTATGCGCGCCCAGCACGCCCCGGGCTCCGTCGAGCAGAAGTGCCACGAGCCCGGCGACATGCCGCCGCACTACTGTGAGCCGTCCTACAAGGTCATGAGCTCGGCGAAAGGAATACGGGTAAGTGTGGTCTCCCCCGCCGCAGATAACGCCATCATGGTGACCCTGCAGGAGCTCAACCGCATGTCGCCGGGCGTCGACCATCCCGTCGTGGTGGCCGCCGGGACAGGCGACTTGGCCGGCGCCGTTGTCGTCCAAGGAGGGTGGAAGGGAACGACCAGCGTAGAGGTGCCCCTGGTGGGCAACGACTCGATTTACAGCCACGAATCGATGCACGTCCACGTGTTTCCGATGACTGGACGGTAACACCGTCCCCAACCGGCGCGGGCGCGGGTCGGCGTGGTACGCTGCGGCAGCTCCGCGCCCCGGCCGGGCCTGTGCGTCGGCCACGCCCTCAACCGCAGCACCCGCCAGGCTCCGCCCCACAGTGGGCCGCACCCTTGGTCTCCGCAGCGGGCCGCACGGTGCCGGCGCGCGCGCTCCAAGGCATGGGTTGCTTGGGCACGGCGGGCTCGATGCCGATGAAGTCGTCGCGGTACGGTCCAGCCGTCAGCAGCCGGTAGCTTCGGGCACACACCGCAATGCGCTCGCCTCGCGGATAGACCTGGCCCTCGTCGTCGTAGACCTTGGAGTACGGCCCCTTGTAGATGACCGCTTGGCCGGCATCCAGGGACTGCTCGCCATAGGGCTTGACCGCCGTCAGGGTCACCGAGCGGAACTCGATGCCGTCGACGACTCGCCAAGGGGTCGCCTGCCAGCGGTCGTAGCCGACGGCCACGAATCCCGAAGCGCTGAACGCATCCAGGAACTCCTTCTCCTGAAACGCGCCGGAGATGCACCCCGACCAGAGATCCGGGTCTTGACGCAGCCGCTGCGGGATCGCCTGGTCGCTCACGATGTCGGAGATGGCTGCCCGCCCACCCGGCTTCAGCACCCGGAAGATCTCGCGCACGAGCTGCGGCTTGGCCGCTTCGTCCACCAAGTTGAGCACACAGTTGGAGACCACCAGATCCACCGAGCCGTCGGGAATCAGCGGTCGCTCCCGCCGTTGTTGCGCCTCGAAGGCTTCCAGGGCGAGCAGGTCGGCGCTGCTGCGGATGGGGCTCTCGGCCAGGAGCCGGTCGACGGCATCGAGGTCCAGGGCCAAGTCCTGGATATAGCCCTTCTTGAACTCCACCCGCTCCCCGCCCAGCGTCCGCGCCATGTCCGCCTGATACTTGCGGGCCAGTGCGAGCATGTCGTCGTTCATGTCCACCCCGACGACCCGGCCTCCCTCACCGACTAGCTGGGCGGCTATGTAACACATCTTGCCGCTGCCGCTGCCCAGATCGAGCACCACGTCGCCCGCCCGCACATACCGGGACGGGTCGCCGCATCCATAGTCCCGCTCCACGATCTCGGGGGGCAGGCGCTCCAGCAATCGGGGATCGTAGCTCACCGCACAACACAGCTCCGGATGCAACTCCTTGGCCCCGCGACTATAGCGTTCAAGCACACCGCGCATATTGCTCATGCCGACCCTCCTGCCAGGTTCGAAATCGCCGTCATCCGCGCCGCCAGGCATGGTAACGCTCCAGCCACCGCAGTGCGCCTTCCGGCGCGTGCGCGCGCTTCCACTGGCCGGCGGCATACTTGTTGGCCTCCGCCAGTGTGGGATAAATGTGGATGGTGCTCAATATCTTGTTCAGCCCGATGCCATGGCGCATGGCCACGATGTACTCGGTGATGAGGTCTGCGGCGGAGGCCCCGGCGATGGTGACCCCCAGTACCCTGTCCTTGCCGGGGACGGTGAGAATCTTCACCAAGCCCCCGGCCTCCTCGTCCGCGATGACGCGATCGAGGTCCGCGGTAGGGTAGGTGGTGACCTCGTGGGGAATGCCTCGCTCCTTGGCCTCGTGCTCGTTGAGGCCGACGCGCGCCACCTCGGGATCGGTGAAGGTGGCCCAAGGGATCACCGAGTAATCCACGCGCCGCTTGCGCAGGGTTCCGAACAGCGCGTTGACCGCCGCATACCATGCCTGGTGCGAAGCCGTGTGGGTGAAGTGGTAAGGACCTGCGACATCGCCGCATGCGTAGATATTGGGATACACGGTCTGGAGGTAGCCGTTGACCTCCACCGTGCGGCTCTTCGTGGTCGGGATACCCAGGGTCTCGAGTCCGTAGCCGGCAGTACTCGCGGCCCGCCCCACGGCCACCAGGACCGCGTCGAACTCGACCGCGACTTCGCGACCGTCGTGCTCGCAGAGCAAGATCTTGCGCCCGTTCTCGATCCGGAACTGCTTGGCAGTATGACTCACCCGCACGTCGACGCCATCGGCCTGGAAGCGCTCCATCACCAAGTCCGAGAACTCGGGGTCCTCCCGCGGCAGCAGACGCGGCAGCATCTCCACCTGGGTCACCCGGCTTCCGAAACGCGCGAAGCATTGGGCCAGCTCGCTGCCGATGGGACCGCCACCGAGGACCACCAGCCTTGCTGGGAGCTCGCGGAGACCCCACACGGTGTCCGAGGTCAGGTAGCCCGCTTGTTCCAACCCCGGAATGGGCGGCACGAACGGCGTTGCGCCGGCGGCAATGACGATGCTCCGCGTGGTCAGAGTCCGGCCGTTCACCTCGACGGCGAACGGCGACACGATGCGCGCCTCGCCTCGGATGCACTCCACGCCGAGCTTGGTATAGCGCTCTGCGGAGTCATGGGGCGCCACCTTCCCGATGACGCGCTGCACGCGCTCCATGAGGTCCGCGAAGTCGAAGGCGGCGCTGGCTTCCTTGAAGCCGAGTTCGCGCGCGCGGCGGACTTCCGCCAGGAACCGGGCGGAGCGGATCAAAGCCTTGGACGGTACGCAACCGGTATTCAGGCAGTCGCCGCCCATCTCGTGCTTCTCGATGAGCGTCACCTTGGCCTTCACTGCGGCGCCGATGTAGGCCGCCACCAAGCCCGCCGAGCCCGCCCCGATGACCACCAGGTTGCGGTCGAAGCGCTTCGGCCGCGGGTACTTGCGCAGCACGTTGCGGCTCTTCACGAAGTCCACCAGCTTCTTGGCGATCAACGGGAACACCCCGAGCAAGGTGAAGGACGCGATCAGATCGGGCGAAAGAATCCCGCTCAGCGATTGCAATTGCGCCAGCCGAGTACCGGCGTTCACGTACACGATGGTGCCGGGCAGCATGCCGACCTGGCTTACGATGTAGAACACCGACGCGCGGATCGGCGTCAACCCCATCACCAGGTTGATCACGAAGAACGGGAAGGCGGGCACGAGACGCAGGCCGAAGAGGTAGAATGGTCCGTCCCTCTCGATACCGCGGTTGACCGCCCCGAGGCTGTTCCCGAACCGCCGCTGCACCGGCTCGCGCAGCAGGAAACGGGAGACCAGGAAGGCCGCCGTCGCGCCGATGCTGCTGGCGAAGGAGACGATGACCGTGCCCCAGAGCAGGCCGAAGATGGCGCCTGCCACCAGCGACAGGATCGCGGCCCCGGGAAGCGAGAGCCCGGTCACCGCCACGTACAGGACGAGGAACAGGAGCGCGGTCTGCCGCGGGCTCGCCCGATAGTACGCCTCGATCGCCTCGCGCTGGACCTTGAAGTACTCCAGGCCGAAGTAGCGATCGGCGTGGAACGCAAAGAATGCGATCACCAAGGTCACGATGAAGCCCAGCGCCAGGAGTCTGCTTCTTTTCATCGATGTGCGGTCTCCGTCTCCGCGTCACCTCGCGCGCAGCGGTCCCCTGTCCGGATCGTCGCTGCGTGCGCCACTCGCCGGCCGAACCGCTCGCTCCGCCCCGCGTCCCGCAACCACTCTACCGGCCCATCGGCACTGGAACCGCCGCAGGCCTGGCCATTCGGCGCCGGGCTCGTGACCTACGCTCCGAGCGCGAGGTATCGCACGCGATGAATACAGCCGGGGTCGGGCAGGTCGAGTGGTTCCCCGATGAGCATCCGAATCCCGTCGTGTGCGTGGCCGCCGACGGCGAGGTCTTGTACGCGAACGGCGCCAGCGGCCCGCTCCTGTCGGCATGGAAGGTGCGGCCCGGCGAGAGACTACCGGAGGACCCGGCCGCCCTGGTCCGGGAGGCGTTGGCCACGGGACGGGTCACGGAGACCGAGGTGGCCGCCGCCAATCGAATCTTCATGCTCCTGTTCACGCCCCTCGTCAAGGCCGCACTGGTACACATCTACGGCGTCGACATCAGCGAGCGCAAACGGTTCGAGGAGACCCTCCTGCACCGTTCCGGGCACGACGCCGTCACCGATCTCCCGAACCGCAGCCTGCTGCTCGATCGCCTCGCCCAGAGCATTCAGCGTGCGGAGCGCGATGCCAGCATGACTGCGGTGCTGTTGCTGGATCTGGACCACTTCAACGACGTGAACGAGAAGTTCGGACACGAGGCGGGGGACGCCGTGCTGCGGCGCGTGGGGCAGCGCCTCCGGGCCTGTGTGGGAGCCGGCGATACGATTGCCCGGTTCGCCGGGGACGAATTCGCCTGCATCATCGACCGGACCGACAGTTGCAGTCTCGTCGCCGACGCGGCGGAACGTGTCATGTCCGCGGTGGCCAGACCCGTCGCAGTGGCTGGGCAGCGGGTGCACCTCAGCGCCAGCATGGGTATTTCGGTGTTCCCCCTGGACGGGAAGATGACGGAAGAGTTGCTCAGACATGCCGACCTCGCCCTGCACCGGGCCAAGGCCGAAGGTCGGAGCATGCACCGATTCTACGCCACCCACATGGGCGCCGATGCCGCGGGCCGTCAGACGATGCTGGATGACCTGCGCCAGGCATTATCGCGCGGAGAGCTGGTCCTCTACTACCAGCCCCAGGTCGATCTGCGCAGCAGCCGCATCGTGGGCGCGGAGGCGCTGGTCCGCTCGTTTGATGCGGCGCAAAAGGCCTTCGCGCCGGGCGATCTCATCCGGCTGGCGGAGGAACGGGGGTTGATCTCGCGCATCGGCGAGTGGGTGCTGAGGACGGCATGCGCACAGGCGAAAGCATGGCAGGACGCGGGACTGCCGGGGCTGCGCGTCGCAGTGAACGTTTCGGCCGTGCAGTTCCGCCAGCCGGAGCTGACCGCTCTGGTCCGCAACGTGCTGAGCGACACCGGGCTCGGTCCGCGCTTCCTGGAGCTGGAGATCACGGAGGGCATCAATCTACACGATGCGGAGGCCACCATCCAGGCCCTGCAGGCGCTGCACTCGCTGGGGATCGAGCTGTCGATAGACGACTTCGGGACGGGATACAGCTCGCTGAGTTACCTGAAGCGCTTCCCCGTCCAGGAGATCAAGATCGACCAATCGTTCGTGCGTGATATCCATACCGACACCCACAACGCCGCCATCTGTGAGGCCGTGGTAAACCTGGGGCATCGCCTGCAGATGCGGGTCCTCGCCGAGGGCGTAGAGCGCGAGGAAGAGCTGCGGTGCCTGCAGCGCATGGGGTGCGACGAGGCCCAGGGCTACTACTTCAGCCACCCCCTCCCGGCCGAGGAGATCGTCCGACTGCTGAGCCGCGGCGGCGCGCTGCCGGCCATCTGAGAGCCTGTGAAAAAATCCCCCGAAGCCGCCAGCGCTGGTGTAAAGTTTCGCCATTTATTTGTCCACCAGGGGGCGGAGCGAAGTGGACATCCCACTCTTTGACGAACAGCAGGCACCGGTTCCGCGGCCTGAAGAGCGTAGGGAGCGAGTCGCGCAGGGTGGCCCGCCGCGCTACCAGCGGCCCAATCGTGCCCAGGTCGAGCTGCGGCCCTGTAACTTGGATGCACTGATCCCCGAGGACCATGCGGTGCGCACGGTCTGGGCGTTCGTGCAAGGGATGGATCTTTCACCCCTGTACCACAGTATCCGGGCGGTGGAGGGCGGGGCGGGACGCCCGCCGATTGACCCGGCCATCCTGATAGCGCTGTGGCTGTATGCCACCTTGGAGGGGGTAGGCAGTGCGCGGATGCTGGAGCGGCTGTGCCAGCAGCATGATGCCTACCGCTGGCTGTGCGGTGGTGTATCGGTCAACTACCACACCTTGGCGGACTTTCGGGTGGCCCATGGGGCGTTTCTCGACCATCAGCTCACCGTGGGGGTGGCCACCCTCCTGTCGGAGGGGCTGGTCAGCATGAAGCGGGTGGCGCAGGACGGAGTGCGCATCCGCGCCTCGGCGGGGGCGGCCTCGTTCCGTCGCCAACCAAGCCTGGAGAGCTGTCTCGAAGAGGCTCGTGCGCAGGTCGAGACGTTGCGCCAAGAGCTGCAAGACGCCCCGGCAGCGAGCGCCCAGCGTGAGCGGGCCGCCCGGCTGCGGGCCGCTCACGAGCGCGAGCAGCGGGTGCGCCAGGCCCTGGAGCATCTGCCTCAGGTCGAGGCCAAGAAGAAGGCCGCGGAGAAGGCCAAGGCGCGGGTCTCCACCACCGACCCCGAGGCGCGGGTGATGAAGATGGCCGATGGCGGGTTTCGACCCGCCTTCAACGGCCAGTTTTGCGCCGACACCGGAACCCAGATCGTGGTGGGGGTCGACCTCGGCAATGAAGGCAGCGACCAGGGCGAACTGGTGCCGATGCTGGAGCAGCTTGTCGAGCGTTATCAAGCGCTGCCTGAGGAGACCCTGGTCGATGGGGGCTTTGCCAACAAGCAGGCCATCGAAGCGGCCACCGCCGCCGGCACCACGGTCTACGCCCCGGTACAAAAGCCCAAAGACCCCAACCGCGACCCCCATGCCGCGCTGCCCGAGGATAGTCCAGCGGTGGCCGCGTGGCGAGAACGCATGGGCACCGAACAGGCCAAAGAGATCTACAAGCAGCGGGCCTCTACCGCCGAATGCGTCAATGCCATCGCGAGAAACCGGGGACTGCGCCAATTTGCCGTGCGTGGACTGCAGAAGGTGAAAAGCGTGTTGCTGTGGTACGCGCTTGCCCACAACCTGATGCGGGCAGCCTTCCTGCGCCTGCACAAGGCCAGCCAGCCGCAATACAGCACGGCATAGAGCCTCGAGACAAAGGGTTTGACGTCCCCCGCGGGCGTCTCGGAACCCCCCTCACGCCGCTTGGGGGGCAAGTCCGGGTCGGGACCCAGATCCCACAAGAACTATATCAAGCTCCGCTAATATTCGCTGGGCATCTTGCCCCATGAGCAACGATTTTTCCCCGCCCGAGCCGCCGAGATTCGATAAATTCACAGGCTCT
>CAWCPV010000004.1:0-846183 GCA_963797555.1 uncultured Gammaproteobacteria bacterium
AATGAAGCCATGCTCACCGGGGAAGCAACCCCGGTCACCAAAAAGACCGGCGGCAAGGTTATTGGCGGCTCGATCAACGGCGAAGGCTCGCTGACAATCGAGGTCAAAGGCACCGGCAAGGATTCGTTTCTGTCTCAGGTAATCGACCTGGTCAAGCAGGCGCAGGAAAGAAATCAAGGACTCAGGATCTTGCGAACACTGCCGCGATGTGGCTCACGATCATTGCTCTGAGTTGCGGCGCCATCACCTTCCTCATCTGGCTGCTTCTCATGAGCAAGGAATTTGCCTTTGCCATGGAGCGTAGCGTCACCGTCATGGTCATTACCTGTCCGCACGCCCTCGGTCTGGCCGTGCCGCTGGTGGTGGCCGTGTCTACGGCACTGGCCGCGAAAAATGGATTGCTCATTCGTAATCGCGTCGCTTTCGAAGGCGCCCGAAAACTGCAGGCCATCATTTTTGATAAGACCGGCACTCTTACCGAGGGCCGCTTTGGTGTGACCGACACACTGGTGCTCTCGCAGGACATCGACGAAGAAACGCTGCGCAAGTACGCGGCATCCGTGGACGCGAATTCCGAACATCCCATCGCCAAGGCCATCGCCGCTGCTGCGGAAAAGAAGTTTCCCGTCGAAAACTTTAAGAGCATACCGGGCAAAGGGGCCGAAGGCCGGGTCGAGGGCAAAGACATCAAAGTGGTCAGTCCGGGTTTCCTGCGCGAACAGAACATCGATCTCACCGACAAGCGCATCGAGCCACTACAAGCCCAGGGCAAGACGGTCGTGTTTGTCCTCGTTGACGGGAAGTTGAAAGGCGCGATGGCGTTGGCCGACATCGTCCGACCCGAGGCGAAGCAAGCTATCGATGCCCTTAAGGCGTTGAACATCCGCTGCATGATGCTCACCGGCGATAACAAAGCTACGGCCAAATGGGTGTCGGACCAGGTCGGACTGGATGAATACTTCGCCGAAGTCCTGCCCCAGGACAAAGCCGCCAAAGTGAAAGAAGTTCAATCCCGGGGCGTGTTGGTGGCGATGACCGGCGACGGCGTGAACGATGCGCCGGCGCTGGCTCAGGCTGATTTGGGAATCGCGATTGGAGCGGGCTCGGATGTAGCGGTCGAAACCGCCGACGTGATTCTGGTGCGAAGCAATCCATTGGACGTCGTGGCCATCCTGGAGCTTTCCCGCGCCACGTATCGGAAGATGATTCAGAATCTTTTCTGGGCCACCGGCTACAACACCTTCGCCATTCCGCTGGCGGCCGGAGTTCTTTACGCCTGGGGCGTTCTGCTCAGTCCTGCGCTGGGCGCGGTGTTGATGTCAGCGAGCACCGTGATTGTGGCCATCAATGCGCGGTTGCTGAGACTGAAAAAATGATCAGGCTTTTGAGGAACGGGGACAGGAATTAGTGAGGTAAGCCGCCGGAAGCCACGCTAATGCAGGCAAGCGAAGGCGTGTTGCCATGTGCTCACGGCAAGCCCTGGCCCCGTAGTCGCCAGCAACGGAAACATGAAATTATTCAACCCTGCAGAGAGGTTAACCATGACACACATGAACGTTGGCAGGATTTTGAGCGCCGACGTATTGACAGGCGGTACGATTGTGGCGGCAAGCGCCCTGGCGTACCATCGCAAGGTGCTGACGGCCCCGGCTCCGGGATGGGCTCCGGCATGATGGGCGGCTATGGCGCCGGCTGGATGGGTGGATACGGCGGGATAGGGGTGACTGTTTTGCTTGTCATCGTGGTTGCCGGCCTCGTGGCATGGGTCGTCACGCAAAAGAGGAAATGAACGGATAGTTGACTCACTCAAGCCCAGCTGTCGTGGACGTATTGTTTGTATTCACGGCAAGCCTCGGCTACATCGGAACGCCTGCGCCAGGCCTGCGTTCGCCACCCGAAAGGAGTCGATTCATGTACGGATTCAGCACACAGCTAAAGTGCCGTTCGATACGGCCGTCGCGAAAGTCACAGAGGCCCTGAAAGAGGAAGGATTCGGCGTGCTGACCGATATCGACGTCAAGGCGAAGCTGAAAGCCAAGCTCAATATCGAACGTCGGCCGTATCGTATACTCGGCGCATGCAATCCCCCGCTCGCACACCGGGCGATCGAGGCCGACCCCGATAACGGTTTGTTACTGCCGTGCAACGTAGTCGTGCGCGAAGAAGCCGATGGAACCATAACGGTTTCATTCATGGACGCCGAGGCCGTATTGCAGTTGGTCAACAAACCGGAAGTCCATGCCCTTGGAAAGGAAGTACGGGCACTTCTGCAGCGAGTCTGCGAGAACCTCACGGCGTGACGCCAGGGCACGCCGGGTCCGTCCGCCGTGCACGAAATTCTGGAAAACCAACTCAGCGCCAGGCGGCGGGATGACTTCTTGAATTTCAACAACGTCAAGAACGCGCCTGCCGCTCCCGGCATTGAGCCGTGATGGACACTGCCCACCGGCTTGCGTGACCTGAAATATGTCTGCCAAAAAGAAACAACACGGTTGGTTCAGTCCCGGTATGTTGCAGCCGCTCGATTGGTTGCTGCTGGCGGTGCCGGCGGCTTTCGCCATCCGTTATGTTCCGGCGTGGAAGAACGAAACCCTGCTTTTCATCATCACGGGCATCGCGATCATTCCGCTGGCCGGCTGGATGGGCCGGGCGACCGAGCATCTGGGCGCACGCGCCGGCCAGGCATCGGCGGGTTGCTCAACGCCACCTTCGGCAATGCCGCCGAGTTGATCATCGCGCTGATGGCTTTGTCCAAGGGATTGATCGGCGTGGTCAAAGCCTCCATCACCGGCTCGATCATCGGCAACATTCTCCTGGTGGTCGGCGCGTCCATGCTGGCCGGTGGGATGCGCTTCAACCGCCAGACGTTCAACAAGACGGCCGCGCGCATCGCCGCCACGTCGCTCAGCCTCGCCGCCATCGGGCTGATCATTCCGACGATTTTTCATCTGTCGGCCGATCGGCAGCCGGGCGGCTGGTCGCCGCAAGCCGAGCGCAGCCTTTCCCTCGCCATCGCCGCCGTGCTCTTTGTCACCTATATTCTCTGGCTGGTTTTTTCGTTGATCACGCACAAGGAACTTTTCGCCGGACCAGGTTCCGGCACAGGTGGGCGCGGCGGAAAAAGAGGACGCGGCCTGGTCCGTTGCGAAGGCCATCACCATTCTGGCCCTGGCAACGACGCTGGTCGCGTTCATGAGCGAGTTTCTTGTCGGCTCGGTGGAGGCGGCCCGCGAAAGCCTCGGGCTGACGGAAGTGTTCGTCGGCGTCATCATTGTGGCGATCATCGGCAACGCGGCCGAACATTCCACGGCCGTGTTGGCCGCGCTCAAGAACAAGATGGATTTGAGCCTGGGCATTGCCATCGGTTCGAGTCTGCAAATCGCGCTGTTCGTCACGCCGGTTCTCGTCTTTGCCTCCTACCTGTTTGGCCGGCCGATGAACCTGGAGTTTTCGCTCCCGGAAATCGCCGCCGTCGCGCTGGCCGTCTGGATCGTGGCCGAGATCAGCGGCGATGGTGAATGCAACTGGCTGGAAGGCGTGCAGCTTCTTTCGGTGTATCTCATCATCGGGATTCTGTTTTTCTTTCTGCCGGAGCCATCCCACGTGCAAAACGGAAAGTCCGGCACGGCGAGCCTGGACGCGATCAGCCAAACCAACCCAGGGCCAAGTCGGCCCAAAGCCGCGCCATGACCGCTACGCCGCGAAACGCTGGAGACAGGTTCCGGGCTCAACCATGCACCTGTGTAACCGGCGATGGCGTGGAAGTTTTGAGGAACGCTGTCAGCGTCAGCGTTTTCCCTAACCTTATTAGCCAGGCGCCGTCAGGAATTGCTGTCGATCCGCGAACGGTTGGTGAAGGAAGGCCCAGGTGGCAACTGAGCGCGGAAAAATCTGACCTGCACCGGGTTATCCACTCTGACGAGGCGCTCATGATCGTGAGGTCCGTTACCCGGCATCCTCAATTTCGACTTATTTCGGGAACACATAGACTATGAAAACAAATACACTGACACCGGAACTGCTGCACAAGATGGACGCCTACTGGCGCGCCGCCAACTATCTGTCGGTCGGCCAGATCTATCTCTACGACAATCCGCTGCTGAAGCGGCCGCTGGCGCTGGCGGACGTCAAGCACATGCTGCTCGGGCACTGGGGCACGACCCCCGGGCAGAACTTCATCTACGTGCACCTGAACCGGGTCATCAAGAAATACGACCTCGACATGATCTACGTCTCCGGCCCCGGGCATGGCGGCCCGGCGGTCGTGGGCAACACCTATCTCGAGGGCACCTACAGCGAGATCTATCCCGACATCAGCCAGGACGAAGCCGGGCTGCAGAAGCTCTTTCTCCAGTTCTCGTTTCCCGGCGGCATTCCCAGCCACGCCTCGCCGGAGTGCCCGGGCTCGATCCACGAGGGCGGCGAGCTGGGCTATTCGCTCAGCCATTCCTTCGGCGCGGTGTTCGACAATCCCGATCTGCATCGTCGCCTGCGTCGTCGGCGACGGCGAGGCGGAAACCGGACCGCTGGCCACGGCGTGGCATTCCAACAAGTTCCTCGATCCGGCCACCGACGGCGCGGTGCTGCCGATCCTGCATCTCAACGGCTACAAGATCTCCAACCCGACCGTGCTCGCGCGCATCACCCGCGAGGAGCTGGAACAGTTTCTCCGCGGCTGCGGATGGACGCCCTACTTCGTCGAGGGCCACGAGCCCGAGCTGATGCACGAGGCCATGGCCGCGACGCTGGACACGGCGGTGGAGCAGATCAAGACGATCCAGCAGGACGCCGCGCGATGTCATCGGCGACCTCACGCGGCCGCGCTGGCCGATGATCGTCCTTAACTCACCCAAGGGCTGGACGGGGCCGAAGGTGGTCGATGGCTTGCAGGTCGAAGGCACGTTCCGTGCGCACCAGGTGCCGCTCTCCGACCCGAGGCGCTCATCCCGAACACCTCAAGCTGTTGGAAGACTGGCTCAAGAGCTACCGGCCGGAGGAGCTCTTCGATAGCCAAGGCCGCCTGAAACCGGAACTGGCCGAACTGGCGCCCAAGGGTGAACGACGCATGGGCGCGAATCCCCACGCCAACGGCGGCATGCTGCTGCGCGATCTGCGCATGCCGGATTTCCGCGACTACGCGGAGAACGTGCCCGCGCCGGGGGCGCGCGGCATCGGCGACACGCATGTGCTCGGGCCGTTCCTGCGCGATGTGGCGAAGCTGAACAGCGAGCAGCGCAATTTCCGGGTCTTCGGTCCTGACGAGACGCTCTCCAACGGCCTGGAGGCCCTGTTTGAAGTGACCCAACGCCAATGGGACGCCGCGACCGTGCCGAACGACGAATTTCTCGCGCCCACTGGGCGCGTGATGGAAATGCTCAGCGAGCACCAATGCGAGGGCTGGCTGGAAGGCTACCTGCTCACCGGGCGGCACGGACTCTTCAACTGCTACGAGGCGTTCATCCACATCATCGATTCGATGTTCAACCAGCACGCCAAGTGGCTGAAGGTCACCGCGCACCTGCCGTGGCGGCGCAAGATTGCCTCGCTGAATTACCTGCTGACCTCGCATGTCTGGCGCCAGGATCACAACGGCTTCACCCACCAGGATCCCGGCTTCATCGACCACGTCGTGAACAAGAAGGCCGAGGTCGTGCGTGTTTACTTTCCGCCGGATGCCAACTGCCTGCTGTCGGTGATGGACCACTGCCTGAAGAGCCGCCATTACGTCAACGTCGTGGTCGCGGGCAAACACCCGGCGCCGCAGTGGCTGACCATGGACGCCGCCGTCAAGCACTGCGCCGAGGGCATCGGCATCTGGCAGTGGGCCAGCAACGACCAGGCCGTTGCGCCCGACGTGGTCATGGCCTGCTGTGGCGACGTGCCCACGCTGGAGACCCTCGCCGCCGTCTCCATCCTGCGCGAGCATCTGCCCGACCTGAAAATCCGGGTGGTCAACGTCGTCGATCTCATGAAATTGCAGCCGCCCAGCGAGCACCCGCACGGGTTGAGCGACACGGATTTCGACGAGCTGTTCACCCAGGACAAGCCGGTGATCTTCGCCTTTCATGCCTACCCCTGGTTGATCCACCGGCTGACCTACCGCCGCACCAACCACGACAATTTCCACGTCCGCGGCTACAAGGAAGAGGGCACCATCACCACGCCCTTCGACATGACGGTGCTGAACGATCTGGACCGCTTCCACCTCGTGATGGATACCATTGACCGCCTGCCGCAGACCGGCGACCAGGGCATCTACCTGAAGCAGCAGCTCAAGGACAAGCTGATCGAGCACAAGCAGTACATCGACAAGCACGGCCAGGACATGCCGGAGATCCGCAACTGGCGATGGAAGGGATCAACCGCGTGACCGCCGCACCGAAGGTCAGACTGTGTTGTTCGTCGCCGTAGACGGCCCGGCGCCGGGAAAGTTGCGCATTGCCTTTCCAATCTGGGATCAACGTCTGAAGCGATCCGCTTGTTGCACGCCGACGGAATCCTGATCATCATGGTCAACGGCGACGACCGCAGCACAGCAGAAGCCGGCGCGCGTAAGCTGGATCTGGACCGAGTCGATGCCGAAGTGTTGTCTGGGAAAAAGGGCAATTGGTGGTGCCGCCCAGGCGTGGCCTGGCGGCGCCTCTTTGGGGCTGGCTCAGGTTTCACGGTGGCGCTGTTAATAGCCGGCTTGGTATTTCTGACAACCTGTTGATTGTGCAAGTAGCCTTCGTGCGCCCTCTCAACCCCACACATGGAGGCTGACCCATGAACAAGTTACTAAGTCCATTTTAAGTAAAGCCATATGTTGGTACAATGGGGGCATGAAATGCAAGCGCGAATCGGACGGGCGCAAGCTCGATCATAGGAGCCTGCAGGTGCTGCGCCAGCAAGCCGTGAAAGCGGTGCGTCACGGACAGACGGTACAGAGCGTAGCGCAGGCCTTCGGGTTGAATATTCGCACCGTGTTTCGCTGGCTCTCGGCATTTGCCTCGGGGGGACAGAACGCGCTGTTGGCCAAGCCGATCCCGGGCCGCCCGCCGCTGCTTGGCGCCGAGGAGATGCGCTGGCTGGCGGGGGCGGTGCGCGAGCACACGCCGCAGCAGTTCCGATTCGAGTTTGCGCTGTGGACCCTGCCGCTCATCGGCAGGTTGATCGAGCGGCGGTTCAACAAGCGCCTTTCGGACTCCGCCGTCAGGCGGGTGATGCGGGTGCTGGGATTCACTGCCCAGAAGCCGCTCTACCGTGCCTGGCAGCGCGATCCGGTGCTGGTCGAGCGCTGGCAGAAAGAGCAATTTCCCGCTATCCAGGCCGAGGCCAAGCGCGTGGGGGCGACCATCTACTTTGGGGATGAGTCGGGGATGCGCTCCGACTACCACGCCGGCACCACTTGGGCGCCGATGGGCAAGACCCCGGTGGTCGCGGTGACCGGGGCGCGGTTCTCGCTCGCCATGCTCTCGGCGGTGAGCGCCCGCGGGGGCTTGCGCTTCATGGTGCACGAGGGGACGGTGACCGCCGCGGTGTTCAAGGAATTCCTCAAGCGCCTGCTGGTGGGCGCCACCCGGCCGGTCTTCCTCATCGTCGATGGCCATCCCATCCACAAGGCACGATTGATCCAGGACTTCATCGGCGAACAGAACGGGCGCCTTAAGCTGTCTTCTCCCCCCGTACTCGCCCCAACTCAATCCCGACGAACAGGTTTGGGGGCATGTGAAAGCCCGCGTCGCCAAGCGCCGGGTGGAAAGCAAAGAGGATCTCAAGAGCAAACTCCTCGGTGCTTTGCGCCGGCTCCAGAAGCTGCCAGAAATCGTCAAAGGCTTTTTCATGCATCCGCATTGCTGCTACGCTGTCTGATATGGCCTTACTTAAGAAAGGATTATAAAACAACTCTTGAGCAATCTACGGTCGAGCTTTTGGTTTGTGCCTTCGCTGGTCGTCGTGGACAGCGTTGTTGTCGCGTTGGCATTGATCGAAACAGACTCCGCTTGGGGCGACCAGTGGCGGGTCCAGTGGCCACGCCTGTTCGGGACCGAGGCGGAAGGCGCACGCCAAATGTTGTCGACGCTTGCCGGTTCAATGATGTCCGTCATGAGCATCACGTTCTCCATGACCTTGTTGGCGCTGGCGCTGGCTTCGAGCCAATACACCTCACGCATCCTGCGGAACCTCATGCGCAGCGGCGTCACGCAGGGTACGCTCGGGATCTTCGCCGGCATCTTCACTTATTGCCTGGTCGTGTTGCGGTCCATTCGCGGCGGCGAAGCGGAATTTGTTCCAAGCCTGGCGGTGCTTTTCGCATTGGTTCTGGCGCTCGCGGGCGTCGTCGTCCTCATCTTCTTTATTCATCACATCGCCTCGTCAATCCAGGCCTCCAACATCATCGCCTCAGCCGCTCACGATACCATCGCGGCCATTGATCGGCTTTTTCCGGACCAACCCGTGCAGGGCCCAGAGGAAGAAGAGGAACAGCTGCTCCGGTCGCTGGAAGAGATGACCTGGCACGCAATTCCGGCACAGGCGAGCGGTTACATTGATCGCGTGGATACCGATGGGCTTCTGCGCCTGGCGCGGGACGGGGAGACCATCCTGCGAATGGAGCGCGGCATCGGCGATTTCGTTGTCCAGAATGCCACGCTGGCATCGCTCGCCATGGATGACTCTCCGGATCAAGAGACGATTGCTGCCCTGAGTGCGTCTTACAGCATCAGCCGCCATCGCACGGTGGAACAAGACCCCGCTTTCGGTTTCAGACAGATCGTGGATATGGCGTTGAAGGCACTTTCGCCCGGCGTCAATGACACCTCGACGGCCGTGATGTGCGTTGATTACCTGTCGGCGATTCTGGCACGGCTGGCCTCCCGGCAGTTTCCTGCATCGCGCCGCTACGAGGGAGGCGAACTGCGTGTGATCGCCATAGCCCCGACGTTTGAAAGTCTGCTGGCCGAGGCGTTCGACCAGATCAGAGGTAGCGCCGAAGGCAATGTCGCCATCATGGCGCGCATGCTCGGCGCGCTTGAAACCATCGCCACGCTGACGGCCAGCCCGCACCGCCGGAGGGCGCTCAGCGAACAGATGCGGTGGATTGCTGAGCTGGCCGATCGCACCATCGAATCCGCGCATGATCGCGCGCGGATCGAGAGGCGGCTGATGCGCGTGTGCGATGCCCTCGAATCCGAGCCTGCTTTGTACGCAGGGGAAGAGGAGGCATAGGTTTGTGAAACCGATCCAGGAGACGGCAAGCAAAACCCGTGCGTCGAATTCCGGCGTGGTCGTCTCCGTGCGCGGCAGTGTCGTAGATATCTGGTTCGATGAGCATTTGCCCCCGATCTACTCGGTGCTGCGCGGGAGCTGAACAACAGATCGTCATCGAAGTGCTGGCGCAACTGGATGCGCGCCACGTGCGCGGGATTGCCTTGACGCCCACCCAGGGTCTCGCACGCGGCATGGCGGTGGAGGATACGGGCGGACCTCTTGCAGGCGCCGGTGGGCAAGGGAATCCTCTCGCGCATGTTCGATGTCTTCGGCAACACCATCGACCGCGAAGTGGCGTTATCCGATGTCCAGTGGCGTTCTGTGCATCGGGCGCCGCCGCCGCTGGCACGGCGTTCCACAAAGTCCGAGATCTTCGAAACCGGCATCAAAATCATCGATGTGCTGATGCCGCTGGAACGCGGCGGCAAAGCGGGGTTGTTCGGCGGGGCGGGCATGGGCAAAACTGTATTGCTCACCGAGATGATCAACAACATGGTCGGTCAGCACGAAGGGGTGAGCATTTTCTGCGGTATCGGCGAGCGTTGCCGCGAAGGGGAGGAGCTCTACCGCGACATGAAAGCAGCGGGCGTGCTGCCGAACATGGTGATGGTGTTCGGGCAAATGAACGAACCCCCCGGCGCGCGCTTCCGCGTCGGCCATGCGGCGCTGACCATGGCCGAGTATTTTCGCGACGATGAGCATCACGATGTGTTGCTGCTTGTCGACAATATCTTTCGGTTCATACAGGCCGGCATGGAGGTATCCGGCTTGATGGGGCAGATGCTGTCGCGCCTGGGTTATCAGCCGACCATGGGCACCGAGTTGTCGCAACTGGAAGAGCGCATCGCCAATACCGATACCGGCGCCATCACCTCGATCCAGGCGATGTATGTGCCGGCGGACGATTTCACCGATCCGGCGGCGGTGCATACCTTCTCGCATCTCTCGGCGTCGATCGTGCTGTCGCGCAAACGGGCGAGTGAGGGCCTTTATCCGGCCATCGACCCGCTGCAATCCAGTTCAAAAAATGGCCACACCGGGCGTCATCGGCGATCGGCACTATGTCCTCGCGCAGGAAATCCGGCGCACACTCGCGCAATACGCAGAACTCAAGGACATCATTGCCATGCTCGGCTTGGAACATCTGTCGCCGGAGGACCGTAACGTGGTAGCTCGCGTTGCAAAACCTTTCTGATCATGCCGCTTTCTGCAGGGCCTGCAGATAATGCAACAGCTCGTGCTGGACGGCTGAATTGGCGCTCATCGACAGGGTCAATCGACCCTGTGGGCGGATCAGACGACCGGCGCGCTGGATGAGCCGGCAGCGCAGCGTATTGAGACGGGCGAAGCCCCATAATGCGGGCCGTTTCTGCGAGACACGGCGGGGTAGTGGATGCGCTATCATCTGAAGCTCCCGGCTGAGGTTGTGGGCGAGCAGTGTCGAGAGCAGATAGATCGGGTTGCCCACCCAGGTGCGCGTGGGCACATAGTCGAGTTGGTTGTCGGACTTGAGCTCTGGGGCAGCACATGATGCAGGCACTTGGCGACGCGCTGGCTGGAGATGGCAACTTCAAACCAGACTTCGGTGAGATGGGCGCAGAAGCGTGCCAGGGTAGCGGCGCATTAAAGAGGCCCAGATCAGGCCTTCGGCGAGGTACGGGTTGGAGGTATCGAAGGCATGTAGGTTGGTGTAGGACTTCGCGTCTCAGCGGATGGCCGCAACCTGCTGATTTATCATTGCAGTTCAGCTAAAATCGGGCCGCACTCCAGGTCACCCGGCAGGTGAACGATGAAGCGGTTCATCTTGGAGCAGTCCGATGAGGAATTTTACACCTCCCATTCTGGTCTGGCCTTGGTCGGTCTTTGCGTCAACCGCTTTAGCGGGTTGGGCAAGGCGCTGAAGCAGGCGATCCCGCTACGCCACGGCATCTCCCATGAAGACGTAGCCAAGAGCTATCTGGGGTTGATGTGTTTGGGCAAGAGCGACTTCGAAGCGGTCTCCAACGTCCGAGAGGACGATTTCTTCCGCCAGGCGTTGGGGCTGGAGCGGGTACCCTCGCCAGAAACGCTGAGGCAGCGTCTCGACGAGCACGCAGCGGTCCTGCGGGTAAGGTCATTGACGAGGCCGATATCGAGTTCATGGTCAACGCCAAGGCACCGGTCAGTGCGCTCAAGACCGGTCATGTGCCGGTGGACATCGATGTCTTTCCCATGGACAACTCCGGGACCAAGCAAGAAGGAGTCTCGCGCACCTACCACGGCTATGACGGTTATGCGCCGATCGCGACCTACGTGGGAACCGAAGGGTGGTGCGTCGGCTGTGAGCTGCGAGAAGGCAAGCAGCACAGTCAGAAGGAATTCGGCTAGGTCTGGGAGCGCATCCTGCCGCGGGCCAGGCGCCTGACCAAACTGCCGCTGCTGGTGCGCCAGGACAGCGCCCACGACGCCTTGGAGAACCGGCTGCGCTACCTCGAAGAGGAGGTGGACTTCATTATCCAGTGGAACCCTCGGGGCGAGGACCCTGCCCATTGGCTGGAGCGCGCCGAGCGCCAAGGGGCATGGGAGACACCCCGACCCGGCAAGCGCGTGGCGCTGTTCAGCGTCGTCGAGGAGCACCCCCATCGGGAGCACACCTACCACGTTCGCCGGGTGATGCGGGTGACCGAGCGCACCATCGACAAGAAGGGCCAGGCGCTGTTGGTACCGGAGCTGGGAGCTCGATGGCTGGTGGACCTCGCTCGCCTATCCGGACGCGGAGATCGTCGCCCTGTACCGGGACCTCCGAGCAGTTCCACAGCGAGTTCAAGACCGACCTCGATATCGAACGGCTGCCCTCCGGGAAATTCGACACCAATGACCTGGTGCTCGCCTTTGCCGTGTTCGCCTACAACATCCTGCGCTTCATCGGGCTCATCGGGCTGACCGGCGAGTCGGCTCCCCTGCGCCATCCGGCCAAGCGCCGGCGGATCAAGACCGTCCTCCAGGAACTGATGTACCTCGCCGCCCGGTTGGTCGCCACCGCCCGCAGACTGAAGCTGCGCTTCAGCCGGCTCTGTCCCGGCTTCCGCGCCTTCGAGCAGGTGTATTACCAACTCGCCTTCGGGTAGCTAGGACGACCTCCATAGAAACTCGACCCGGGCCTCACCAGACCCCGGTGTAAACCTACGCCCGAAATTCAGCGTCCAAGCCTCAAAGCCCCGCCGTCACTCCTGCGCCGACGAGGGTCTACGCCCGCTGTACATAGCCGGCGTCACCGGTTGGCTAAAAACTAACCAACTCAACTGAGAATAGCTCCCATTCTCTCGCGCCCCGGGCGCTCGGAGATTCAAGTCACGGATCCAGGGGACTTCCATTCCTTGAAGAGCAATTCTATCTATTTGCCAGCACAATCGATAGGCGTCGGAGTACTGATGGACGCTGAAGTGGCGACGGTCGAGGTTAGTGATGAGGAAGCGCAGGGAATCGCGTTGTTTCAAATCGGCGTGACAACGATGCGGCTATCAGGATTGAAACACACATCCAGATCGACGATGCCGTGCTGCCTGAGTTGCGCCGTGATGTCCTTGAGTCGGCGCCCGGCCAGGCCGGCAATGATGCGGCGGTGGCGATCGTAGGCGTTGACGATGACGGGATTGATGGCAGCGCTGGCGCGGATGAGATAAGTGGGGTGTCCATCTGAGTGCTGTAGCTACAGGATATAGCTATGCCGACAATGGCCAGACCACAACTCGTAGCGGTCACCGCACTTGTATGGACACCCCATTTAGATAATGGCTGCCGGCCTGCTGGATGGCATCGAGGTAGGGCACGGAGAAGTAGCCTTTGTCGGCAAGCAGGAGAGCGCCGCGCATCTCCCCGGCGCTCGGCAGGAATTGCCGCTCGGCCTCACAATCGGGGGCCCGCGTGACGAAGTTGACCGTCTCACTCAAGATGTCGAGATTGACGTGCAGTTCGACAGCCGCCGGACTGACGGTGGTGAAGCGTCCCGGGAAGAGTTCTGCCAGCGAGGGTTTGACGGCAAAGGAGGTGCCATCCTGGATGCTGATGCTGCCAAAGCGTGCAAATGGGCTGCTATCGCCGAAGCCCAGCGTTTCGCAGGCCAACGCCGTCAGCAGCCGGGCGAGCAGCAAGCGGGTGAATTGCGGGAAGCCCGGCTTGGCCAGTTGATTGTGGAAGGGCTTGTACTGCCACATTGTGGTCGGTGAGCGCATTGAAGGCGCGCAACACATCGGCGATGGAGTCGATCCCCCGACTGCCGAAGGCACCGATCAACGCGCTCGCCAAGCGTTCCGGGGCGATGACGCGCCGGCGCTTGCACAGGCGCGTCAGCCGCGTGACACTGTTTCGGCACTGGCGAAGGCGCGCGACGGAACAATGGGGATAAGCCGTAGTCATAGAGTGCGACGAAGGACAAACGACATGACATTCGGAGCCGTTGGCTCATCAGCGTCGAACGGCATAAGGACATTATTCAAGACGGACCCCAGGAGACGAAGATGGCAGGTAAGGCAACGACCCATCCGGCATTGGCGTTCACCCCATTCGGCCTCCACTTGCCCGTGTTCCCGAACCCCTCCGCAGTGTCTTCCACCCAGTTTATGGCAAGCTTGCCGGAATTTGTGATCGATGCCCTGCAGCGTAGCGTGCTCTTCCTCGACCTGCTTCGGCAACGTGGCAACGAACAGATCGAGATCACATCGCGGCCAATGGCGACCGTGCTGAGCTTCGACCACGAAGTGCTCATGAGCGGCCGTTCGCTGCCGGGGCCGATGAACTACGCGCTCTCGCGCATCGTGCCGCCGCCAGGGATCACGATCGATCCGCGCAAACGGCCGGTCGTGGTGGTGGACCCGCGGGCCGGCCAGGGGCCGGGCGTCGGTGGCTTCAAGGCGGAGAGCGAGATCGGCGATGCCCTGAATGCGGGCCATCCGGTCTACTTCATCGGCTTCGGGGCGACGCCCGTTCCCGGCCAGCAATTCCTGGACATCGTCGAGGGACAGGTGAAGTTCTTCGAGCGGGTGGTCGAGCTCCATCCGGACGCACCGCGTCCGTTTGCCATCGGCAACTGTCAGGCCGGCTACCAGACGTTGATGGTGGCCATGCTGCGGCCGGACCTTTTCGGGCCTTGCCTGGTGGCGGGCTCGCCGATGTCGTACTGGCAGGGCGTGCACGGGAAGAATCCGATGCGCTATGCCGGCGGCCTGCTCGGCGGCAGCTGGCTCACCGCAATGACCAGCGATCTCGGCAACGGGAAATTCGACGGCACCGCGCTGATCCTGAACTTCGATGTCCTGAACCCGGCGAATTGGCTGTGGGGCAAACAATACGAGGTCTACACCCACATCGACACCGATGCGCAGCGCTACCTCAAGTTCGAGAAGTGGTGGGGCGACTTCATCCAACTGAACGGCGATGAGATGCAGTTTCTGGTGGACAATCTCTTCATCGGCGACAAGCTGACCCGCAACCAGCTGCAGTCGCGCGATGGCACGACCTTCGATGTCCGCAACATCACCTCGCCGATCATCGTGTTCACCTCGTCGGGGGACAACATCAGTCCACCGCCGCAGGCGCTCGGCTGGATCCTCGATCTGTATCGGGACGTCGACGACATCCGGGCAACCGGCCGGACGATCGTGTACTCCCTGAATCATGAGATCGGGCATCTCGCCCTCTTCGTCTCCGCCAAGGTGGGGGCCAAGGAGGACGAGGAATTCGTGCAGATGATGGACGTCATCGACTGCCTGCCGCCCGGTCTCTACGAGATGATCATCTCGCCGCGGCCGGCGCACGTGCGCCCGGGCGGCTTCGTCACCGGCGACTGGATCGCCCGCTTCGAGGCCCGCTCGCTCGACAACGTCCGCGCACTCGGGCGCAACAGCCCCGCGGACGACCGCGCCTTCGCCGCGGTGGCCCGACTGTCGGCACTGAATCTCTCGATCTACCGTACCTTGATGCAGCCCTGGGTGCGCGCGCTTGCCAACCAGCCGGCGGCGGACCTGGCCCTTGCCCTGAACCCGCTCAGGCTCAGTTACACGATCTTCGCCGACAGCAACCCCTGGATGAAGGGCGTGCAGGCGCTGGCGGCCGGCGTGGCAGCCTCCCGGCAACCGGCGACGGCCGACAACCCGTTCCTGGCGCTGCAGACGCAGGTCTCGGACCAGATCACCGCGGCCCTGGATGCCTATCGCGTGGCACGTGACCAGTTACTCGAGCAGACGTTCTTCGGTTTCTATGGCTCGCCGTTCGTGCAGGCGCTGCTCGGCCTCAACGACGGCAGCGAGGTGCGGTCGTTGCCCGGCATCTCTCCGGAAGCGCTCTCGGCACGACGGGCACAGGCGGACGCGTACATGGCGAAGCTGCAGACCGGCGGGTTCGACGAAGCGCTGACCCGGGCGGTGCTGTACGTCACCGCGGCCGAGCGGATGGTTGACCAGCGATGCGCGCTCGCGTTGAACGTCGCGCGCCAGCAGCTCATGCATCTGTCGCTGATCGAGTTCAAGGTGCTGGTGCGGGACCAGTTCTTCGTGTTGCATCTCGAGCGTGAGCGCGCGGTGGAGGCGCTTGCGTCCCTGGTGCCGGAGGCGGACGCGCGAAAGGCGCTGCTCGATCAAGTGCAAACGATCGTCGGCGCCGGCGATCCCCCGCTGGCCGCCGAACGCGACCGCCTGGCCCGACTGTCGCAGGTGCTCCCGGTGCCGATTGAGCCGCCGGTGGCATCGGCGACGTCTGGTGGACCCTCAGGCGCCAGGGCGCGCTCCCGGCGTTCCAGCCCGTCGCATTAGCCCACGGGGTTGCGACCATGCAGACCAACGTGAACAAGACATTCGATGAGATCACGCCCGGCGATGCTGCATCGGTCCAGCGCACATTGCAGGTCGGCGACGTCCGGGCCTGGGGCGCGGCCTTCGGCGAAGTGGACATGCTCGCCGGCCCGGGCGAGAGCCAGGGGGCTGCCGGTATCGTCACGGCCATGCTGACCGCGTTGGCCGGCTCAGCCCTCCCGGGACCCGGGACCTCGATCCGCGCGATCTCGGTGCAGATCAAGGGCGCGCTGCCGATCGCCGTGGCGATGACGGCGCGCCTCGTCGTGCGGGAGAAGCGCTCGGATCAGGGGATTGTCGTGCTGGACGGCGAGTGCACGGGCCCGGCGGGTCGGGTCGTCGCGACCGCAACCCTGGACGTTCTGGCGCCGACGACGCGGCAACAGTATCAGGTGGCGGAGCATCGACTCGAGGCGCTGGTCGAACGCTGCAACGATCTCAAGCCGATGCTGACCGGCGTGGTGCATCCGTGCAGCGCCGATGCATTGGCCGGCGCGGTCGAGGCCTCCGAGGCCGGGCTGATCGTGCCCGTGCTTTTTGGCCCCGAGGCCGAGATCCGGCAAATTGCCGATGATGCGCACCTGGACATCGACAAGTGCCGGATCGTGGCCACCGACGGCCCCGAGGACTCGGCGCTGAAAGCGGCCATGGCGGCTGGCGCCGGTGAGGTCGCGGTGCTGATGAAGGGCAGTCTGCACACCGTCGTGCTCTTGCACGCGATCATGCAGAAGGAAGCAAAGCTGCGCACCGGGCGGCTGATCAGCCACTGCGCGATGGTGTCGGTGCCGACCTATGCGCGCCGCTTCATCGTCAGCGACGTGGCGCTGAATATCGCACCCGACACCGACCAGAAGCGCGAGATCTGCCAGAACGCGATCGGTTTCGCGCGTGCGCTCGGCATCGACCTGCCGAAGGTGGCCGTGCTGGCGGCGGTGGAAATGGTGCAGACCCGAATGCCGGCCACGCTCGACGGTGCGATCCTGGCGAAGATGGCGGACCGTCGCCAGATTGTCGGCGGCATCGTCGACGGGCCGCTCGACCTCGATGCCGCAGTGGACCCCGAAGCCGCGCGGATCAAGCAGATCTCATCGCCGGTCGCGGGCCTTGCCGATGTCCTGATCGTGCCGAACATCGAGGCCGGCAACATGGTCTACAAGAATCTCGCTTTCATGGCCGATGCGCAGACGGCGGGCCTCGTGGTCGGTGCACGGGTGCCGGTGATCCTGACCAGCCGTGCCGACACCGCCGCCGCGCGCCGCTTCTCGGCCGCCGCCGCCGTGCTGTACGCCGACGCGCTGGCGCGCGATCCCGCCATCCTGCTGCCCGAAACCGCGGAGTGAACGGCCATGAGCGAGGCGATCGTGGTCTTCAACGCGGGCTCCACCAGTCTCAAGTTCGGCGCCTACGCGGTGGACGCGACCGGGTCGCTACCCCTGCTCTGCCGCGGCCGGATCGACAGTATGCACGGCGATCCGCATTTCGTCGTCAACGACGCGGCCGGCAAGCCGTTGGACACCCATGAATGGGGCGAGGGCCACGCGATCGACCACAAGACAGCGCTGCACTTCGTCATCATCTGGCTGGAAGCCAACCTCGCCGATAGGAAGGTGGTCGCGGCCGGCCACCGCGTGGTGCTCGGCGGGACTCGCTTCGAGGCGCCGGCGCGAATCGAGGGCGACGTGCTCGACTACCTCGAGTCGCTGGCGGCGATGGAACCGTCGCATCAGCTCTACAACGTGCTCGGCGCGCGGGCGTTTGCTGAAGTGTTCCCAGGTCTGCCGCAGGTCGCCTGCTTCGACAGCTCGTTCCATCGAACCATGCCGGAGGTGGCACAGATCTATGCGCTGCCCCGTGAGGTGCGGGATACCGGTGTGCGTCACTGGGGCTACCACGGCATCTCCTACGACTACATCAGTCGGCAGGTATCGAAGTTCGCCCCTGAGGCGCGGCGGGTGATCGCCGCGCATCTCGGCGGCGGCGCCAGCATGTGCGCGATGCTGGACCGGCGCAGCGTCGAGACCACGATGGGCTTCGCCGGCGTGTCCGGCCTGCCCATGGCGACGCGCTCGGGCGACGTGCCGCCGGGCGCGCTGTTCTACCTGCTGCGCCGCAAGCTGTTCGAAGACACGTCGCTGGAGAACATGCTGTACGAGCGCGCAGGCCTGCTCGGCCTGTCCGGCATCAGCGGCGACATGCGGGTGTTACAGGAGAGCACGGATCCGCGCGCGATCGCAGCGATCGAGTATTTCGTCTACGCGATGACGAAGTACGCGGGCGCCTATGCGGCCGTGCTCGGCGGGCTGGACGCCTTCGTGTTCACTGCCGGCATCGGCGAGCACTCCGCCCCGGTGCGCGCGGCGCTCTGCGGCAAGCTGGCGTGGCTCGGCGTGAAGTTGGACGAGCGAGCGAACACGTCCGGCGGCCCGCGCATTTCGGCTCCGGATAGCGGCGTGTCAGTCTGGGTCATTCCCACCAACGAGGAACTGATGATCGCGCAGCATACGCTCGCACTCGTTCGTCCTTAGCTTCCTTAGCTGGACTTTGGAGATTTGACAGGGCGATGGGTCCGGCGCGCTGGCAGCCAGCAAGCTCCGGATCACCCAGCCGGGTGGAACTTACGGCAACCCGACGGGCAGGGAGCCACGACATGGAGGTGGAACGACAAACCACTAGCTTATTCTACTGCCGGACCTGTCCACCCGATGGGGACGCTCCGGGCAACCCGATAAGGTGCCTAAATCATGGAGGTAATAGACATGAGAAAAAGCAGCTCTTTTGCATCGTTGATATTCATCGTAATTCTTGGCATTGGTGTAGCACTAGCATATGCGATGTATAGAGTTTCGGCTAACGTGGCAAGCGCCTGGATTGGAGCCATTGCCTTTGTTATCGCCCTCGGTGTTTCTCTAGCAATTAAGGTTGCGGATCAGTGGGACAAGGCGGTGATATTGCGGTTAGGCACATTCCGCGCCCTTAAGGGACCGGGACTGTTTTTCATTATCCCCGTCATCGACGTGATACCTTACTGGATTGACACCCGCGTGATCACAGGTTCTTTTAAGGCAGAAAAGACCCTTACGAAAGATACGGTGCCGGTGGATGTAGATGCAGTGCTATTCTGGAAAGTTTTGGACCCCAAGAAAGCAGCCCTGGATGTAGCCGACTATAGAAGCGCCATAAGTTGGGCCTCCCAAACGGCTCTGCGTGATATCATCGGCAAGACCATGCTTTCGGACATGCTGGAAGGCAGGGAAAAGATTAGTAAGGAGCTACAGAAAATCATTGATGAGCGCACCGAGCCATGGGGCATTAATGTTATTTCGGTGGAGATCAAGGATGTACTTATCCCCTCAGTCTTGGAGGATGCGATGTCGATGCAGGCGCAAGCTGAAAGAGAACGTCAGGCCCGGGTGATTCTGGGAGATTCGGAGCGACAGGTGGCGGAGAAGTTTGGGGAAGCGGCCAAGACCTATGCCAACGATCCTATCGCTCTTCATTTGAGGGCTATGAACATGCTTTATGAGGGTTTGAAGCAGAACGCCACGATCGTCATTGTTCCCAGCACGGTCGTGGAAACCATGCAATTAGGGAGTATTGCGGGGCTGAGCCTTGACCATGGGATTGGGCCAGGAGCGCGCAAAAAAAGAGAAGGAAAGCGAGATCAAAAAACAATAAGGACTTGAATGAACGATTAGTGTTGTCGGGAATCGATATCACTTTGCCGCGTCCGGCAACCAGCGGGGTCGGCCAACGGTTACGCCTATCGTGCGCCGGTGTCCAAAACACTCCGGCGACAGAATAGACAGCGAAAGTCATACCGCACCGCGGCGACGTTGCTATCTCCCTGGAAACCGCACAAATCCTATCGCAGAGATGATCTGATCGACGGAAGGATAGACGATGATGAAAGCGACTGCAATCACCCATGGGCAAGGGCTGCTTGCATTGGTCGGCCGGCGCACCAAGACGGGAGAGTGGTCATGCCTCGACACAACATCCCGTTAGGTAGGATTCTGGGGATTCCGATCGGTTTGGATTACTCCTGGTTCGTGATCCTCGCGCTGCTCACTTGGATGCTGGCGGGTAGTTATTATCCCGGCGAGTTCAAGGACTGGCCGCCGCTGCTGTACTGGTTTATGGGCGCGGTGACGGCCATCATGCTCTTTGTCAGCGTGCTGCTCCACGAACTAGGGCACTCTGCCGTAGCGCTGCGGTACGGAATTCCGGTGCGCAGCATTACGCTTTTCCTTTTCGGGGGTGTCGCTCAGATGGGGGCGGAACCGCCCAGCGCCAACGCCGAGTTTCTTATTGCGATCGCGGGCCCGCTCGTGAGCTTGCTCCTCGTGCTCCTTTTCTACACGGTGCAGCCTTTGGTAGCCGGCACGGAACCCCTCTTTGGTCTGGCAAAGTACCTCGCCTACATCAACCTGGCCCTGGTCCTGTTCAACCTTATTCCCGGCTACCCCCTTGACGGCGGTCGCGTGTTCCGGGCTATCGTGTGGGCGATCACGGGAAACATGCGCCGGGCGACCCTCATCGCAGCAAACGTGGGCCGGTTCTTTGCTTTTCTGTTTATCTTCGCCGGCGTCTGGCAGATGTTCACGGGTAACTTTGGCGGCGGGCTTTGGATCGCGTTCATCGGCTGGTTCCTCGACAACGCGGCTTCCGCTCAGGTGCAGCAAGTGATGTTTCAGGGTGCCCTGGCGGGCCATAGAGTCTCGCAGGCCATGAGCACTCATTGCGCCGCCGTTTCCGCAGATCTGCCGCTCCAGCAGTTGGTAGACGAACACATCCTCGGTGGCGGGCAACGCTGTTTTCTCGTCAACCGCGGAGACAACACCGTTGGTTTTGTGACTTTGCATCGGCTCAAGGAAGTGCCGCGCGCCGAATGGACGACGACGAGTGTGGCTCAGGTGATGCTTCCCCTGGAACGGTTAAAACGTACCGATTTTGATACGGAGCTGTGGGCCGCACTCCAGAAGATGGACCGCGATGGAGTCAACCAGTTGCCCGTCACCCGGGATCACCATTTCATCGGCTTGTTAAGCCGGGAAGATGTCATTAGTTTCCTGCGTACGCTCCAGGAATTGGGAACGTAACCGACATAACAACGGAAAGTTTGGGACCATAATGAAACGCTCAACAGAGATTACGATTTTGTTTGTGCGTGTCGGTGGCGTGAACTTACCAACGGGTGGAGCCATCGATGACGGGCATTGGCAGCGAAGGCGTTCGATCTGAATCTGGATGAGATGGAAGACCGGCATCACCTGACGTTTGATACCGCGAACTGGGCAAACTTACGCGGACGACCTGATCCGGGGTCTTTTCGGTATAGACGACTTGGCGGGCTGGCGCCTGAGCGATGTGAACGGTCAAAGGAAAGCAGCAAATCAAGGACAAGCTCATCGCGCACAAGCAGTACATCGACAAGCACGGCCAAGACGTGCCGGAAATCCGGAACTGGAGCTGGAGTCGAAAACAAACGTAGAAGGAGAACGCGTGGGCGGACATGAACTTTCGAATGGCATGGGACTTGATCGCAGGCAAATCGTGAAGACTCGCAAACAGAGTCGCGGGACATATCCGGAGGCGTCTTGAGCTTCTTTTCCCTGGTCAGCATCCTGATCTCGCTCGCGGCCGTCTCGAGCTACGTCAATTACCGTTATATCAAGCTGCCGACGACTGTCGGCGTCATGCTGGTGGCGCTGGTCGCGTCGCTCACGCTGGTCCTTGTCGGTCCCTACGCCGGAGGGTTCCGCGAGCAGGCAGCGACATTGGTCTCGCAGATCGACTTCAACCAGGTCGTGCTGCATGGCATGCTCGCGTTCCTGCTGTTCGCCGGCTCGATACACGTGAATATCGGGGAGCTTGGCCGTGAATGGCTGACCATTTCGTCGCTCGCCATTTTCGGGACGCTCGTCTCCACCTGCATTGTCGGGGGGGTGACGTGGCTGGTCCTCGGCTGGCTGGGCCTGGGCATTCCATTCCTGCATGCCCTGTTGTTCGGCGCTCTGATCTCACCGACCGACCCCATTGCGGTGCTGGGAATCATGAAGTCCGTTGGTGCGTCCCGGCAGCTCCAGGTACAGGCAGCCGGTGAGTCTCTGTTCAATGACGGGCTGGGCGTCGTCGTCTTTCTGGTTCTCCTGCAGCTCTCCGGCTTGGGCGGAACGCCTGGCAGCGGCGCCGCGGCGCCGACCTCCATGGGAGTCGGCGCGGTGGGGCTGCTGTTGGTCGAGGAAGTGGGTGGAGCCCTGGTGCTGGGACTGGCGGCGGGAATCGTGACCTACCAGATGCTCAAGCGTGTCGACAACTACCAGGTCGAAGTCCTGCTCACGCTCGCCCTGGCCATGGGGGTCTATGCGTTGGCAGACGCCCTGCATCTGTCCGCACCGATCGCCGTCGTGGTCGCGGGCCTGTTCGTGGGCAACCAGGGTCGAGCATTCGCTATGACGGAGAAGACGCGTGAACACGTCGACAGCTTCTGGGAGCTTGTCGACGAGCTTCTCAACGTCGTTCTCTTTCTCTTGATCGGCTTGGAGCTTCTCGTGCTCCCGATCGAACGCGGATGGCTGGTGGCCGGAGTCCTCGCGATACCGGTCGTGCTGGCGGCGCGCTGGCTGAGTGTCGCGACAATCATCGGACCGCTCAGTTGGGTGAGGGCGCAGTCGAAAGGGACGATTCCGGTCCTCACCTGGGGCGGCTTGCGCGGAGGCATCTCGGTAGCCATGGCGCTGTCGCTGCCGGCCAACGACTCGCGCAGTCTGGTGCTGACCCTCACGTACTTCGTGGTGGTGTTCTCGATCCTTGTCCAAGGTTTGACGGTGGGCCGGGTCATTCGCATGACCAGCGGCCCGACGGCGGCCCCTCAGGCTTCGCCAGGACTTTGATTGCGACGTGGAGATGAGCCCGAAGCGACCCGGCGCCCAGCAGTCCATCCCCGCGCATTCGATGCTACGCGTCGTGGCGAATCCAATGCCGCGATGGCAAGGACATGAGCATGACAACAAGTACCCTGCGACTCACGAAACCGCGGCATAGCAAAGACAGGAGGAATAGTCATTATGCAACCCGATGCCGACCAGCCGAAGACTCCCGGACTGAAGCCGGGATCGAAGCCCGATGCGAAGGACGATCTAAAATCTCTCCCCATGGCGGAACTGCAGGCAAAGTTTGGCTCGTCGCCGGACGGCCTCACTCAAGCCGAGGCGCAGAAACGGCTGACCCAATATGGGCCTAACGAGCTTGAAGAAAAGAAAACCAATCCGTTCCTGCAATTCCTCAGCTACTTTTGGGGTCCCATCCCGTGGATGATCGAAGCGGCCGTGATCCTTTCGGCTCTAGCCCGGCATTGGCCGGACTTTGCCATCATCCTCGTTCTGCTCCTGGCCAACGCCGTGGTCGGGTTCTGGGAAGAGCACCAGGCGGGCAACGCCATCGCCGCACTGAAGGCCAAGCTGGCGATCAGGGCCCGGGTGAAACGCGATGGGAAGTGGATCACCCCGGCGGCGCGGGAGTTGGTACCGGGTGACGTCATCCGCGTGCGCCTGGGCGACATCGTGCCGGCGGATGCGCGCTTGCTGGAGGGTGACGAGATAGAAGTGGATCAGTCGGCGCTGACGGGAGAGTCGTTGCCTGCCACGCGCAAACCGGGCGAGGCGGTGTTTTCGGGGTCGATTATCCGCCAGGGCGAGATCGGCGCACTGGTCTATGCCACGGGTGCGAACACTTACTTCGGCAAGACGGCGCAACTGGTGCAGGAGGCGCTCACCGTCAGCCATTTTCAGCGCGCAGTGCTGAAGATCGGCAATTACCTGATCATCCTGGCAGTGACTCTGGTGGTGTTGATTCTGGGCGTCGCGCTGTTCCGCGGCGACCCGATGCTCACCACCTTGCAGTTCGCCTTGGTGTTGACCGTGGCCGCGATTCCCGTGGCGATGCCCACGGTGCTGTCGGTGACCATGGCAGTGGGCGCGCGCCTGCTGGCCAAAAAAGAGGCGATTGTGACCCGGCTGGCGGCCATCGAGGAATTGGCGGGCGTGGACATGCTGTGCGCGGACAAGACCGGCACCCTGACCCAGAACAAGCTGACGCTGGGCCATCCGTTCAGCGTGAACGGTATCCCCGGCGATCAAGTCATCCTCAACGCCGCGCTGGCGTCGCGCGCGGACAATAAGGACACCATCGACCTGGCCGTGCTGGGCGGCCTTAAAAACGATCAGGCCTTGAAAGACTGCCAGGTGATTCATTTCCAGCCATTCGACCCGGTGCACAAGCGCACCGAGGCCACCGTCAGGGGCACGGACGGAACCGAGTTCAAGGTGACCAAGGGGGCGCCGCAGGTGATCCTGGCGTTGTCGGCCAATGCAGAGCAGGTGACGCCCGCCGTCGAGCAGGCGGTCAACGAATTCGCGGCACGCGGCTTCCGCTCGCTGGGTGTAGCGCGGGCCGAGGGAGACGGCTCATGGCAGTTTCTGGGCGTGTTGCCGCTTTTCGACCCACCCCGGGACGAAGCCAAGGCAACCATCGCCAGCGCCGCACAGATGGGCGTGAAGGTCAAGATGGTGACGGGCGATGCACTCGCCATCGCTCGCGAAACCGCCGGGAAATTGGGGCTGGGCACCAATATCCTGGATGCCAGCGGCTTCGGCGACACCAAGCATCACGAGACGGCGCAGTTGGCGGAGTCCATCGAGAAAGCGGACGGCTTCGCCCAAGTGTTCCCCGAGCACAAGTTCCACATTGTCGATGTCCTGCAGCAGCGCGGCCACATCGTCGGCATGACGGGCGACGGGGTAAACGACGCCCCCGCGCTGAAGAAGGCCGACTGCGGCATCGCCGTTTCGGGCGCGACCGACGCAGCGCGCGCGGCGGCATCCATCGTGCTGATGACGCCCGGCCTGTCGGTGATCATCGACGCAATCAAGGAGAGCCGGAAAATCTTTCAGCGGATGAACAGCTATGCCATATACCGCATCGCCGAGACCTTGCGTGTGCTGTTGTTCATGACGCTGGCGATCCTGATCTTCAACTTTTATCCATTGACGGCGGTGATGATCGTGATGCTGGCGTTGCTCAACGACGGCGCGATCCTGTCCATTGCCTACGACAACGTTCATTACAAGGACAAGCCCGAGGCCTGGAACATGCGCATGGTGCTGGGGGTCGCCACGGTGCTGGGCGTCATCGGACCCGTGGCTGCGTTTGGCCTGTTTTACCTTGGCGAGCGTGTCTATCACCTCGACCGTGCACACATCCAAACACTGATGTACCTGATGCTGTCCGTGGCGGGACATCTGACGATTTTCCTGACGCGCACGCGCGGCCCGTTTTGGTCCATACGCCCCGCGCGGATCTTGCTGCTGGCGGTGTTCGGCACGCAACTGGTGGCGACGCTGATCGCAGTTTATGGGCTGTTTATGACGCCACTCGGCTGGGGTTGGGCGCTGTTCGTCTGGGGCTATGCGCTGGCGTGGTTCCTCGTGACCGACCGCGTGAAACTGCTCACGTATCGGGTGTTCGATCCGACTGCCACGCCCCTATTGGCCAAGACACCTGTCGACGTGACGCCGCAGATCGCCGGGCGCGCCTACGAACTCTATGAGCGCCAAGGCCGCCGCGAAGGCCACGCGGTTCAGGACTGGCTCCAGGCGGAGCGCGAGATTCGGAAAGATGAATCCTCAAAATGAACCGACGCGAACCGCGCGGCGGGCGTTGCCGAAAGCATGAAGTTGAAACCTTGCCTATCCGGGTGATTGCCAATTTCTCCGCATCCGGGGTGCTTCCGGTTTGCAAGTGGGGCGCGAGACGCATCTGCGAGCGAAAACCGGCGGTTTCGGCGCGTATCTTGGCAACCCCGCCCCACCCCGGGATCGGCGATGCGAGTCGGGCGTCATCCGGCACATGCTTTGGCAGCAAACCGGATAGGCAAAGTTGAAACCAACGATCATTGCGTCTGGCGCCACCCCAGAGGATGAAAGAAACGTTGGGGAGCCCATTATTCCCAGACTGTTAGACCCAATTCGCCGAGTCTACGCTGGGGGAAGATCAGTCTGGCCCGGGGGCCCGGCCCCCGCCGGTCTCCCCCGCGCTGGGGCCGCCCGAGTGGGAGGCGCCGTTCGACACGAGCCGGGGCCTCGACCCCGCAGAAGCCGGGTCGGCGCCCGCTTTCAAATTCGACCACACCGTGTCCTGGTAGACCTCCCGGCGCTCCCCCTCGGCAAGAGAGCACGGCGGTGTTGCGCCGCTGTCCGGGAAACACCCCAACAGCAGCCCCCGAGCCACGCCCAGGCGCGGGATCGGCCGGCCTCGGGCACCCAAACCCTCCCTGCGGACCCGTGCCACCGCGCCGAGCCTCCCCCGGACGTTGACTGCTCCCCGCCCATGGACTACTGTGTTTACTGATTGCGCTCCGATTCTTGATCCAACTTCTTAAGTAGAGGACTCACCATGTCTAAACGAGTTTTTATGACGCTGCTCACTATGCTATCCATTGTCGGCGCCAGTGTGACATTCACTGCCTGCAACACGATGGAAGGCGTGGGAAAGGATGTTCAGCAGGCAGGTGGTGCGATCAAGGACGAGGCCAAAGAGCACAAGTGATAAACCCAACCCGAATGTTTCATAAACCCGCCGGGCTGCCGTACCCGACCCGTCTGTGTCATTCCCCTGATTCCGTGACTTCGCGTCTCAGCGGATGGCCGCAACCTGCTGATTTATCATTGCAGTTCAGCTAAAATCGGGCCGCACTCCAGGTCACCCGGCAGGTGAACGATGAAGCGGTTCATCTTGGAGCAGTCCGATGAGGAATTTTACACCTCCCATTCTGGTCTGGCCTTGGTCGGTCTTTGCGTCAACCGCTTTAGCGGGTTGGGCAAGGCGCTGAAGGAGGCGATCCCGCTACGCCACGGCATCTCCCATGAAGACGTAGCCAAGAGCTATCTGGGGTTGATGTGTTTGGGCAAGAGCGACTTCGAAGCGGTCTCCAACGTCCGAGGGGGCGATTTTTTCCGCCAGGCGCTGGGGCTGGAGCGGGTGCCTTCGGCGGAAACCTTGAGGCAGCGCCTCGATGAGCACGCAGCGCTCATGCGGGAGGTCATCGACGAGGCCGATATCGAGTTCATGGTCAACGCCAAGGCACCGGTCAGTGCGCTCAAGACCGGTCATGTGCCGGTGGACATCGATGTCTTTCCCATGGACAACTCCGGGACCAAGCAAGAAGGAGTCTCGCGCACCTACCACGGCTATGACGGTTATGCGCCGATCGCGACCTACGTGGGAACCGAAGGGTGGTGCGTCGGCTGTGAGCTGCGAGAAGGCAAGCAGCACAGTCAGAAGGAATTCGGCTAGGTCTGGGAGCGCATCCTGCCGCGGGCCAGGCGCCTGACCAAACTGCCGCTGCTGGTGCGCCAGGACAGCGCCCACGACGCCTTGGAGAACCGGCTGCGCTACCTCGAAGAGGAGGTGGACTTCATTATCCAGTGGAACCCTCGGGGCGAGGACCCTGGCCATTGGCTGGAGCGCGCCGAGCGCCACAGCGAGTTCAAGACCGACCTCGATATCGAACGGCTGCCCTCCGGGAAATTCGACACCAATGACCTGGTGCTCGCCTTTGCCGTGTTCGCCTACAACATCCTGCGCTTCATCGGGCTCATCGGGCTGACCGGCGAGTCGGCTCCCCTGCGCCATCCGGCCAAGCGCCGGCGGATCAAGACCGTCCTCCAGGAGCTGATGTACCTCGCCGCCCGGTTGGTCGCCACCGCCCGCAGACTGAAGCTGCGCTTCAGCCGGCTCTGTCCCGGCTTCCGCGCCTTCGAGCAGGTGTATTACCAACTCGCCTTCGGGTAGCTAGGACGACCTCCATAGAAACTCGACCCGGGCCTCACCAGACCCCGGTGTAAACCTACGCCCGAAATTCAGCGTCCAAGCCTCAAAGCCCCGCCGTCACTCCTGCGCCGACGAGGGTCTACGCCCGCTGTACATAGCCGGCGTCACCGGTTGGCTAAAAACTAACCAACTCAACTGAGAATAGCTCCCATTCTCTCGCGCCCCGGGCGCTCGGAGATTCAAGTCACGGATCCAGGATTCCTAGCCCGACTTCGCGGATTCGCGGGGTAGGGATAGCGTAAGTGGTTGAAATTACGAGAGGGCGCCTGGCAAGGTCTGCACTACATCGCGGCGGCTGAGGCAGTGTGGGCGGTGCTGATTTTCGGAGCTGGTGGTGCGGGCAGTTCGAGCTTCAACTGCGCGAGGAGCAGTTGCAGTTCTGGCTCAGGTTGGGTGTAGCGGGTGAACGTCAATTCGCGCCCATCGGTGGTCGGCACCTGTGCGTCGACCATCTGCACGGCGGCGAATTTCTCCAGCACGCTGCGCGTGGTTAATCCAGGCGCGAGCGCATGCAAACGTCGCCCGAGCGTGACATGCAGACAATAGGCAAGAAAGGCAATGAAGATATGGGCTTCGATACGCTCGATGTGTTGATGAAAGATTGGCCGAATGGCCAAATCCCCCTTGAGATTCTTGAATGCTTCTTCCACCGCCACCAGTTGCAGGTAAAACCCCCATAGCTTGGCGGGATCGGTGTCGGTGAGATTGGTGCGCAGCAGATACCGTCCTTCGCGCCGGCGCACTTCACGCAGCTTATCGCGGCGCAGGCGGTAGCTAAACGTGGCGTCCTTGGGGTCGACCTCCAGTTGAACCAAGCGCCATACCGCCGGGCCGTGTTGGCGCGCCGCACCGAGCTTCATCAGCAGTTGCTCGCGGGTGAGCTGCATGGTCGCGAGTTTCTTCAACCGCGCCCATAACCACTTCAGCTTGCGCCGTCGTATCGCACGCTCCTTCGCCACGCGCTGTTCACTTTGCGCGTACACATACAGCTCCCCATCCTGCGCCAACAGTTTCACGGCTACGCCGGGGCGCGCTTCCCGCCACGGCTTGAGCAGCAGCGCGCTCTCCAATTTGCTGAGCCGCCCCTTGGGCGTGCCCACCAGGTCAGTGCACTGGCGGGCGACTTGCGCGCATCTCTTCCAGCACCGCTTCGGTCGGAATGCCGCGGTCCATCACCCAAATCCGCTGCGCTCTTCCGTACTGACGCTCAATGCGCGCGAGGAACTCCTTCAACGTCGTCTTGTCGGCCGTATTGCCCGCCAACACTTCATAGGCCAAGGGCAAGCCTTCCGGGGTCACCACCCAGGCGATCACCACCTGCACACAGTCCCTGCGCTTATCGCGCGAGTGGCCGAATCGTCGTTTGTCCTGCTCCGACTGCGGGGGCTCACACTCAAAGTAGGTGCTCGTGAGGTCGTAGAGCAGCACCTCGAAGGTGGCATTGAACAGATCCCGCCACCGCCGCACCAGATGGTCAAAGACCGCCGCCTTGTGCTCCAGCAAGCGGTCGTGACAGACATACAGCCGGTGGCTGTCGGAGAGCGCCGCATCCACTCCGAGCAAATCCGCCAAGGCCGTACGGCCAAACCACTCCCGGTGCAACCGCCACTCGCTGCCCGGTGCCAGCAACCGATAGGCCACGAGCACGAATAACACCTGATCCCACCGAGTGCCCTTGCGACTCGGCGTTAACCGTTCCCACCAGAAGCGATCTAACTGCAATTCCTCCCACAGTTGCAGCGCCAGCCAACACGCACCCCACTGCCGCGGTCGGCACAGCCGCAATTCTTTCAGCCGCAAACGTACCACCGAAGCATCCCTCGACAGCTCTTCAGATCGCTCCTCGGGAAACAACGACATCGTGCGCGGTGTCAGCGCCCCGTCTTCGAACACCTCAATGGATTTGCGCCACGCCAACTCCTGCGAGGAGTTGATCTCACCCAAATACAGCACATGCCGTTGCAGCACGCGCCCACCGCTCAGGCGCCTATTCTCGACAATACTCCAGTAACGGTGCTCCTTGCCGTCTTTCTTCCGCGTCGTGGCCCTTAGAAACATGATGGAACATCATTATCCGCAGATTTTTCCCCTTGAAAACAACCAAGGTCTTCACTACAGCGCGTTTCAACCCTTTTTGGCTCACCACGGTCCCCACAAACAATCACTTACCCCTGGCCAGCGGGCCAATCGCCGTGCGAATCCGCGAAGTCGGGCTAGACACCGGAATGGGTTGTCCTCCTCCTGAGGGCGCATCGTGTGCGTCCCGGTTTCGGCAGCCAAGCAAGCAATTCGGGCACCCCGTGGACTCTCGGCCCCCCAAGTGTTGTCGGAATTTGACACAACGACCGGGTCGCCGGAGGCGGTCACCCGCCTCCGGCTCCCACGGAACGTAGCGAGCAGATTTCCCGCGACTCAAGCTCTTCGGAGAATGGCTCACAGCACTGCAAGTGGCTGCAACTTCGCGTAAGGCAGCATCTCGGTGCATACGCTGCGACACTCCCATGCCACCCATCTGCTCGAGGGCCAGGAGGATGCCTATGCGCGCATCAACACGCTGATGGAGGATCTCGAAATCCTGGATCCGTGACTTGAATCTCCGAGCGCCCGGGGCGCGAGAGAATGGGAGCTATTCTCAGTTGAGTTGGTTAGTTTTTAGCCAACCGGTGACGCCGGCTATGTACAGCGGGCGTAGACCCTCGTCGGCGCAGGAGTGACGGCGGGGCTTTGAGGCTTGGACGCTGAATTTCGGGCGTAGGTTTACACCGGGGTCTGGTGAGGCCCGGGTCGAGTTTCTATGGAGGTCGTCCTAGCTACCCGAAGGCGAGTTGGTAATACACCTGCTCGAAGGCGCGGAAGCCGGGACAGAGCCGGCTGAAGCGCAGCTTCAGTCTGCGGGCGGTGGCGACCAACCGGGCGGCGAGGTACATCAGTTCCTGGAGGACGGTCTTGATCCGCCGGCGCTTGGCCGGATGGCGCAGGGGAGCCGACTCGCCGGTCAGCCCGATGAGCCCGATGAAGCGCAGGATGTTGTAGGCGAACACGGCAAAGGCGAGCACCAGGTCATTGGTGTCGAATTTCCCGGAGGGCAGCCGTTCGATATCGAGGTCGGTCTTGAACTCGCTGTGGAACTGCTCGGAGGTGCCGTGGTCACGGTACAGGGCGACAATCTCCGCGTCCGGATAGGCGAGCGAGGTCCACCAGCCATCGAGCCTCCAGCTCCGGTACCAACAGCGCCTGGCCCTTCTTGTCGATGGTGCGCTCGGTCACCCGCATCACCCGGCGAACGTGGTAGGTGTGCTCCCGATGGGGGTGCTCCTCGACGACGCTGAACAGCGCCACGCGCTTGCCGGGTCGGGGTGTCTCCCATGCCCCTTGGCGCTCGGCGCGCTCCAGCCAATGGGCAGGGTCCTCGCCCCGAGGGTTCCACTGGATAATGAAGTCCACCTCCTCTTCGAGGTAGCGCAGCCGGTTCTCCAAGGCGTCGTGGGCGCTGTCCTGGCGCACCAGCAGCGGCAGTTTGGTCAGGCGCCTGGCCCGCGGCAGGATGCGCTCCCAGACGTAGCCGAATTCCTTCTGACTGTGCTGCTTGCCTTCTCGCAGCTCACAGCCGACGCACCACCCTTCGGTTCCCACGTAGGTCGCGATCGGCGCATAACCGTCATAGCCGTGGTAGGTGCGCGAGACTCCTTCTTGCTTGGTCCCGGAGTTGTCCATGGGAAAGACATCGATGTCCACCGGCACATGACCGGTCTTGAGCGCACTGACCGGTGCCTTGGCGTTGACCATGAACTCGATATCGGCCTCGTCGATGACCTCCCGCATGAGCGCTGCGTGCTCATCGAGGCGCTGCCTCAAGGTTTCCGCCGAAGGCACCCGCTCCAGCCCCAGCGCCTGGCGGAAAAAATCGCCCCCTCGGACGTTGGCGACCGCCTCGAAGTCGCTCTTGCCCAAACACATCAACCCCAGATAGCTCCTGGCTATGTCTTCATGGGAAATGCCGTGGCGTAGCGGGATGGCCTGCTTGTATAGAGCGACAATTACGTTGACCGGTTGGCGACAACTACTTTGTCCGGTTGATCGGCCACACTGGCGGCGTTCTGACATCCGATGCTTCGGGGGGAGGGATGGCCGTCACACCGCAACAGGTCAAGGTCTATATGTCACAGAGAACCGCAGGTAAGAACCAAGTAACCGCCGCCGCCAAGGCGGGTTTCTCGGAGCGCACGGCGCGCCGTCTTGACGAGCGGGACGAGCGTCGAGCACCGCGGGGCGCGCGGCGGTATCGAACGCGCCGCGACCCCTTTGACACCGTGTGGGACAGCGAGCTGGTCCCACTGCTTGAGCACACCCCGGCACTGCACGCGCTGACGCTCTTGGAAGGGCTCCAGGAGCGCCATCCGGGCCAGTACCCGGACAAGCTATTGCGCACCTTGCAGCGCCGGGTGAAGGCCTGGCGGGCGGCGCATGGACCCGAGAAGGAGGTGATGTTCCCACAGCAGCAGGTCCCGGGACTGCGGGGTTTGTCGGATTTCACCGTGCTCAAGGACGTCACCGTCACCATCGCCGGCGAGCCGCTCGCCCACCGCCTCTACCATTTCCGCCTGGCCTACAGCGGCTGGTGCACGGTGCGGGTGGTGCTGGGCGGGGAGAGCTTCACGGCGCTCGCCGAGGGGCTCAGCCAGGCGCTGCTGCGCCTGGGCGGTGCACCGGCCGAGCACCGCACTGACAGCCTCTCGGCGGCGTTCAAGAACCTCTCGGCTGAGGCCCAGCACGACCTTGCGGCGCGCTACGCGGCGCTCTGCGCCCATTATGGGATGAGGCCGACGCGCAACAACCCCGGGGCCTGCCACGAGAACGGCAGCATCGAGTCACCCCACGGGCATTTGAAGCGCCGTATCGTGCAGCGCCTTCTGGCCCGGGGCAGTGCCGAGTTCCCCTCGGTGGCGTCCTACCAGGACTTTCTCGACACCGTCACCGCCGCCGTCAACCGGCGTAACGCCACCGCCATCGAGGCCGAGCGCCCCCATCTGCGGCCCCTGCCGGTGACCTTCGCGGCCGACTACACCGAGCTGTGGGTGAAGGTCACCACCGCCAGCACCATCACCGTGCGCTTGGTGGTCTACTCGGTCCCCGCGCGGCTCATCGGCGAGCGCCTGCGGGTGCACCTCTATGACGCCCGCCTGGAGCTGTTCCTCGGCACCGAGGCCCTGCTCATCCTCCCGCGGGTCTACCCGGCCCCGGGCAAGCGCCGGGCGAGCCGCATCGACTATCGCCATCTCGTGGGATGGCTGGTGAAGAAGCCCCGCGCCTTCTATCGGCTCCAGTACCGCGACGCCCTGCTTCCGGATGCCACCTATCAGCGTATCTGGCAGCATCTGGACGCTACCCTTGCGCCCGCCGACGCCTGCAAGCGCATGGTCGGCGCACTCAAGCTCGCCGCCGAGCACGAGTGCCAGGAGGCCCTGGGGACCCACTGGCTGGCCGCCCTGGAGCGAGGCCTATCGCCCACGCTCAGCGCCCTGCAACAACGCTTCGCACCGCCAGCCCCCGCGACGCTCCCTCTCGGCGCCACTGCTCAGCACCCGCTGGCCGACTATGACGCGCTCCTGCCCGCCACCCACCGCAGTGCCGCCGAGGAGGTGTGCCATGGCTAACGCCGCCACCTTGCCCCTGCTGCTCAGGGAGCTGCGCCTGCCGACCATGGCACGGCTGTATCAACCGCTGCAAACCCGGGCCCTCGAGCACCACTGGAGCCTCGCCGACTATCTCGCCGCGCTCTGCGAGCACGAGCTCGCCGAACGCGAGCGGCGGCGCCTGGAGCGCCACCTCAACGATGCCCGCCTGCCCGCGGGCAAGACGCTCCAGCACTTCGACTTCACGGCCAGCGCCGGGCTGAACCGCCAGCAGATCGTGCAGCTCGCCGAGGATGCCACCTGGGTCGAGCGCACCGACAACCTCCTGCTCTTCGGGCCCTCCGGCGTCGGCAAAACCCATCTCGCCGCAGCCATTGGGCACGGGCTCATCAGCCAAGGGGTGCGGGTGCGTTTCGCCTCGGCAACCAGCCTCGTCCAGGAGCTTCAAACCGCCAAACAGGCCCTCAGGCTCAGCGATGCGCTCGCCAAGCTCGACAAGTACCCGCTGCTCGTCCTCGATGACATCGGCTACGTCAAGCGCACCGAGATGGAAAGCTCCGTGCTCTTCGAGCTCATCGCCCACCGCTACGAGAGCGGCAGTCTCCTGATCACCAGCAACCACCCCTTCAGCGAGTGGGATGCGATCTTCCCCGACAACATGATGGCCGTCGCCGCCATCGACCGGCTCGTCCACCATGCCCACATCATCGAGCTCAACGGGCAGAGCTACCGAAAGCGCCAAGCAACCCGCAACCAGGAGGTATCGAACAAGAGCTGACGACAACTACCGCCTACACTACAGAGCGGCCATTCTAGTTGTCGTCAACCGGACAGAGTAATTAACGTCAGACACGCGAGCACCAAAAAGTCATCCAGGCCATCTGCCAGTGCCGCACCGAAGCCTATGGCTCGGTGTGCTACCAGTGCGTAGGACTGCGGTCACCCCCATGTGGTGCCGGCGGCCTGCGGGAACCGTCACTGCCCCAATGCCAGCACCGCAAGGCACACCTGTGGCTCACGCGCCAACTCGAACGCCAACTGTCCGGGCATCACTTCACCCAGTCCGCTCGGCGCGGAACGGCCTCGCTTTGCCCTATAGCCCCTTGGCGGCGGCTTATCACCACTGATGCCGCCTGCTCCCCCAGAGAAACGGCCCAAAAATCCCCTCTGCGCACGGCTGCACCATGCGCTGAGCGCACCATCCTCACGCTAACGCACCCCGCCGCGCTGAAGCAATCCCCTTGCTGTTAAAGAGCCACGCCCACCACCGGGCTTCTTGAACACTGGATTGAAACGACCCTTCGGGTCGCCTCAATCCTTATCGGTTAGGCCGCATACCAGAGCACTGCGAAGTAATGGCATACGGTACCCGCTATTACAAACAAATGCCAGATGAAGTGACCGTATCGCAGGCGCGAATCGGCCGCGAAGAAGGCCACACCCGCTGTGTAAGCCACGCCTCCTGCGACCAGCCATAGTAGGCCGGATGCTGGTACGCGGGCATACAACGGATTGACTGCGATCAGAATGAGCCACCCCATGAGCAGGTAAAGGCTAGTGGAGACGATGGGATGGGACATCCTATCAAACGCCTTCAGCGCCACCCCGGCCACGGCAAGACCCCAGACGAGCCCAAGGAGCGTCCAGCCCCACGCGCCACGAAGTACACCAAGCGTGAACGGCGTGTAGGTACCAGCGATGAGGAGAAAGATCGCGGAGTGCTCGATGACCTGAAACACACGCTTTGCCTTGCCTATCGGTAGGGCGTGATAGAGGGTGGAAGCAAGGTAAAGCAGCACCATGGTCGCGGCGAAGAGACTCGCGCCGACGATGAATCCCCTATCTCCTCGCCGTACTGCATGCATGATAAGAAACGGGGTTGCCACGAGTGCCGCGACCAGCCCTATACCGTGGCTGATGCTGTTCGCGATTTCTTCCCCTCGCGACTGCTCACGCTTGGGTACTGAAGCGATATGCTCACGACATTCCAACCTACGGCCTAACCGGTCATGGCGATTGTCGCAACCCCGGAGCATGAAAACACTAACGCCCCGTCTCCTTTAATCGGGACCGGTTCCCTCACCACTCCCTCTGAAGATAAGAACGACTGCCCCGACAGTGGCAACAACAATGTAAACCGGGGACGGACCACAGTTGATAGCAAGCTTCTCCTATAAGCTCTTAAGCTCTCGCCCGAACAAAATACCCGTTTCCGGTGGCGGCTGCCGCTCGACATTGACCTCGGGCTGCCCCTGCTGCTGGACCTCAACCCTGTTCTACGGTCACCTGAGGCTGCGGCTGTTCCACCGTGACGTGAGGCGGCGGTTGATTTACCGTCACGCTTAGCTGAAGGATACGAAATCCAATGGCTCTAGACAGTGAGGAGTGTAGGGTCGGGGCGCGCAGCGGTCAAGGCGCGGGGAAGGGGTGCGCTCGACAAGGTCGGGTTGGGGTGCCCGAGGCAGGCGCAGCCTGCGCTTGGGGTGGCTTGGGGGCTGCGGTTGGGGTGTTTCCCGGCGAGCGGTGCGAACGTCGCCGTGCCTCTTGCCGAGGGCTCGCGCCGGCCGAGGGGTGGCGCGCGAGGCTGACCAGGAGAGGGTCTGGTCGAATTCGAAGGCCGGCGCCGGCTGGGCTGCTGAAGGGTCGGAGACCGGACTCTGGTCGGGCACCTCCCACTCCCGCGGACCCCGCGCGCGGGAGACCGGCGGCGGCTGGGCCGGGTCCCCGAGGTGCTGGAGAATGCGGGTAACCGAGGCCGTATCGGTGACGAAGGCGAGGATCCGCATCGGAACCCCACAGTGAAGACAGACCAGCGGAAACACCTCGTAGATTCTCGCCAGCAGCATCGCCCGTAGCGAGGTGGCATACGATCGGTGCACCGTCGCTGCGGCGCGCTCCGCCGAGCTGGCTGGCGGCAGGCATAGAGCCGCGTCCGAGGGCGCTTGCGCCGCGGTGCCAGTCGCCATCGCCGTCACCTGTGCCCGCCAGGGGACGTTCGGCGCCAGCACCCCGTAATAGCGATGGCGGTGAACCCGCGGCGGTGGGATGAGGGCCGCCAGCCGGTCCAGGAACTCGAGCGCCGTGAGGCGGAGCTGCGTTTTCCCATCGGGCAGGGCTTTGGGCAAGCGGTAGACCAGGGCCTGTCGCTACTTCTTCTCCGGCTCCTTCTGTTCTTCCTTATGAGCTTCCTTTTGGGCGGGGGCGACCATCTGCTGTAGCAAGTCCAGACGCTTGTCCATTTGCTCCACCAACGACTGCAAGCTCTCGAGCTTTCCCTCGAGATCCCCCATGCCACCCATTCCGGGACCTCCCATCATGCCCGGACCCCCCATCCCGCCGGGACCGCCCATCCCGCCGGGACCGCCCATACTGGGATAGCCGCGCATCCCGCCCGGGCCTCCGCCCATCCGGCCGCGACCGCCCATGCCGGGATAGCCGCCCCTGCCACCGTGGCCTCCGCCCATACCGCCAGGGCCACCCATGCGAGGGTATCCGCCCATACCGCTCGGGCCACCCATCATGCCCGGACCACCGGCTCCGCCATGGCCGCTCTGGCACGGCTCTCCAATCGTGGGCGTCGGCTGGACCTTCTCCATGCCCTTTTGGTCCGAAGCGGCACTGCCCTGGCCGGACGCCGATCCGCCGGCCTCAGCGGCCAGAAGAAGTGGGCTCGCGGCAAGCAGCGTTGTAGCAGCAAACAGGGTACGCAATTTCATATCTCGACTCCTTTCGCGGTTTTTGAAGGCTAAATCAACGACCGAGCTTTGTCTCGTGGTTCTAAGCGTGTCCAGCGACCGCCGGAACACCGAGGCCTAAGCATTATTGACAAATTGGCCCAAGCCGTCAACGAACACCGAGCGCTTCGCGGCAAGGGTGGCACTAACGTCGACCAACGCGAGCCATCACCAGGTCGCGCTAGCCCGGTGCGCGGCCCTTGACAGCGGCCGCCTCATAGAGCCTTTCACGAGGCGGTCGGACTCACCCGGGAGCGTATCGCAAAGGTCCAGGAACAGATGCGCCGTCGGGTGCTCAGGGCCTTCGTCCGCCGAGGCTTGCTCGAACCCGAGGCGCCCCGCAACATGCGGGGGTGGGAAGCTGGCGGCGGCCTCTCGGTGAATGCCTCCATCCGAGTGGAGGCGCACGGCCGCGCGGGGCTGGAGCGGTGGCTCTCGCTATTGCGCCCGACTGCCGTTTGCCCTGGCGCGGCTGAAGCAGGTCGAGTGACAGAACGAGGTCTTGGTCTACCACTGCCCAAAGCCCCGCCCGACGGGAAAACGCAGCTTCACCTCAGCCGCTGGGGCTCCTGGACCGGCTGGCGGCCCTCATCGCGGCGCCTCGCATCCATCGCCAACCCCCCCTGTGTCAGGCTGGTTGTCGTGTTGATTTGAGTAGACTCTTAATAGAGACGAGGAGAGGGTTAGATGACGTACTCGCTGGAACGTAAGGAAGCGGTGCTGGAAAAGAGGCTGCCGCCGCGCAGCCGTTCAATTCCCGAGCTGGCCGAGGAGGAAGGGATCTCGGCGGGGACGCTGTATCTGTGGAGAAAGCAAGCGCGAGCCCAAGGTCGGCTGCTGCCGGATGGGGACAGCGGTCCTGAGGGGTGGGGCTCGGCGGACAAGTTTGCCGCGGTGCTGGAGACAGCAGCGCTCAATGAGGCGCAGCTTGCCGAGTACTGCCGCAAGCGGGGGTTGTATCCCGAGCAGGTAACGCAGTGGCGGGTGGCGTGCGAGCAGGCCAATGCCTGGGACCAAGAGCAGAGCCGGCGCCTGAAGGCGGCCCGCCAGCAGGACCAGCAGCGGCTGCGGGAGTTGGAGCGCGAACTCAAACGCGGGGAGAAGGCGTTGGCCGAGGCGGTGGCACTCTTGGTGCTGCGAAAAGAGCCGCAGCGATCTGGGGGGAGGACGAGGTCGCATGATCGGCGCCTCAGATCGCAACCGAGCCGTCACGTTGATCAACGAAGCCCACCGCGCTGGTGCTTGCAGGCAGGCAGCATGTCGGGAGCTGGGGGTGAGTATTCGCACTTACCAGCGCTGGACGAGCCAAGGCACGGTCAAGGCCGACCGGCGGCCCAGCGCGGTGCGTCCCGAGCCCGCCAACAAGCCGAGCCGCCGAGGAGCGCGCTCGGCTGCCCTACCTCCGCTTCGCTCCGGCAGGTCCGCGGCTGAACCGGGGCGTTGGGCTCAACTGGCGGCGACTCAGGGGCTTTGAGTTCTGGGTCAAAGCAAGTGCGGGAGTGAAGTTCCGTGGCGGGATCGAGCAGCCGTCGTGGAAAGCGAAAGCCGTGCCTCGGAAACGGGAACGAAAATACAGGAGAGTCGCCCGTAGGGATTCGCACAAGAACGTGACCAGGACCATCTGTTCAGCACTTTTCCTGTTCGCCGCGATGGTCGCACACGGCGGCCCATCCGCTAGACTTGATCCTGAGGAATGGCTCAGGGAGGCTGAGGCTGCTTACGACAGAGTCACAAGTTACACCGCCGTCTTTCATAAACAGCAGCGCGTTGCCGGAAAGCTCCTTCCCGAAGCAACCATACTGCTCAAGTGCAGAAAGAAACCATTCAGTCTGTATATGAAGTGGATAAGAGCGCCTTACAAGGGAAGCGAGTTGCTGTATGTGGCAGGCTGGAATGAAGGCCGGATCAGGGCTCACAGGGGCGGGATACTGCGCTTCATCGTACGCAATCTCGACCCAAGGGACCCGCGGCTCATGGCGAGAGAACTTCGTCCGGTCACCAGTACGGGGATTGGATACCTCCTGGAAACCGTGGCGACAAACATCCGCAAGGCGATCAAGGTCGGCGAACTCACCTTCTCGGAGCATGGAGCAGAAACGCTGTACGGCAGGAACACGCAGGTCCTGGAAGTGGTTTTCCCAAAGGAGCGGGCAAAGGACTACGATGGTTACCGGTATGTCATCAACCAGGATGTCGAGAGCAAGATCCTGGTGAGGATCAGAGTCTATGACCGGCATGACCAGCTCGTCGAGAACTACGGCTACGAGAACCTTGACCTTAACCCGACTTCGCGGATTCGCACGGCGATTGGCCCGCTGGCCAGGGGTAAGTGATTGTTTGTTGGTGCCGTGGTGGGCCAAAAAGGGTCGAAATGCGCTGTAGTGAAGACCTTGCTTGTTTTCAAGGGGAAAAATCTGCGGATAATGATGTTCCATCATGTTTCTAAGGGCCACGACGCGGAAGAAAGACGGCAAGGAGCACCGTTACTGGAGTATTGTCGAGAATAGGCGCCTGAGCGGTGGGCGCGTGCTGCAACGGCATGTGCTGTATTTGGGTGAGATCAACTCCTCGCAGGAGTTGGCGTGGCGCAAATCCATTGAGGTGTTCGAAGACGGGGCGCTGACACCGCGCACGATGTCGTTGTTTCCCGAGGAGCGATCTGAAGAGCTGTCGAGGGATGCTTCGGTGGTACGTTTGCGGCTGAAAGAATTGCGGCTGTGCCGACCGCGGCAGTGGGGTGCGTGTTGGCTGGCGCTGCAACTGTGGGAGGAATTGCAGTTAGATCGCTTCTGGTGGGAACGGTTAACGCCGAGTCGCAAGGGCACTCGGTGGGATCAGGTGTTATTCGTGCTCGTGGCCTATCGGTTGCTGGCACCGGGCAGCGAGTGGCGGTTGCACCGGGAGTGGTTTGGCCGTACGGCCTTGGCGGATTTGCTCGGAGTGGATGCGGCGCTCTCCGACAGCCACAGGCTGTATGTCTGTCACGACCGCTTGCTGGAGCACAAGGCGGCGGTCTTTGACCATCTGGTGCGGCGGTGGCGGGATCTGTTCAATGCCACCTTCGAGGTGCTGCTCTACGACCTCACGAGCACCTACTTTGAGTGTGAGCCCCCGCAGTCGGAGCAGGACAAACGACGATTCGGCCACTCGCGCGATAAGCGCAGGGACTGTGTGCAGGTGGTGATCGCCTGGGTGGTGACCCCGGAAGGCTTGCCCTTGGCCTATGAAGTGTTGGCGGGCAATACGGCCGACAAGACGACGTTGAAGGAGTTCCTCGCGCGCATTGAGCGTCAGTACGGAAGAGCGCAGCGGATTTGGGTGATGGACCGCGGCATTCCGACCGAAGCGGTGCTGGAAGAGATGCGCGCAAGTCGCCCGCCAGTGCACTGACCTGGTGGGCACGCCCAAGGGGCGGCTCAGCAAATTGGAGAGCGCGCTGCTGCTCAAGCCGTGGCGGGAAGCGCGCCCCGGCGTAGCCGTGAAACTGTTGGCGCAGGATGGGGAGCTGTATGTGTACGCGCAAAGTGAACAGCGCGTGGCGAAGGAGCGTGCGATACGACGGCGCAAGCTGAAGTGGTTATGGGCGCGGTTGAAGAAACTCGCGACCATGCAGCTCACCCGCGAGCAACTGCTGATGAAGCTCGGTGCGGCGCGCCAACACGGCCCGGCGGTATGGCGCTTGGTTCAACTGGAGGTCGACCCCAAGGACGCCACGTTTAGCTACCGCCTGCGCCGCGATAAGCTGCGTGAAGTGCGCCGGCGCGAAGGACGGTATCTGCTGCGCACCAATCTCACCGACACCGATCCCGCCAAGCTATGGGGGTTTACCTGCAACTGGTGGCGGTGGAAGAAGCATTCAAGAATCTCAAGGGGGATTTGGCCATTCGGCCAATCTTTCATCAACACATCGAGCGTATCGAAGCCCATATCTTCATTGCCTTTCTTGCCTATTGTCTGCATGTCACGCTCGGGCGACGTTTGCATGCGCTCGCGCCTGGATTAACCACGCGCAGCGTGCTGGAGAAATTCGCCGCCGTGCAGATGGTCGACGCACAGGTGCCGACCACCGATGGGCGCGAATTGACGTTCACCCGCTACACCCAACCTGAGCCAGAACTGCAACTGCTCCTCGCGCAGTTGAAGCTCGAACTGCCCGCACCACCAGCTCCGAAAATCAGCACCGCCCACACTGCCTCAGCCGCCGCGATGTAGTGCAGACCTTGCCAGGCGCCCTCTCGCAATTTCAACCACTTACGCTATCCCTACCCCGCGAATCCGCGAAGTCGGGCTAGTGCGGCACTCGCGGACGCCGCGTTCGATCCGAGGAATCCTGAGTATCACTTCTGAGAGCGTACGGGAAACTTTCTTTTCACCGACAGGGGTCTGAGCCCGGGTCTGAGCCTGATAGCTGCGCGCAACCAGCGGGTGCAACCCGTCTCCCGCGCCTGTTAGGCGGCACACGGGCGCTCCATGCGGTCGTTGACCACACAGCGGCAGGCCCTTCGACGACCCCGGAAGCGATGGGATAGCCGGCTGCCAGATATTCGTCGTAAGCCATGCGGTGGGCATGGTGCTCGAAGCTCGCGGCCCCCCAGAGGTAGGAGCTGGCATGCAGCAGGTCGAGCACCTCGATGACCTCGAACCGCGTCTCGGGCAAGTGCTCTAGGCCAGGGCCCACCGACCCAGCTCCAACACCCGATCCCACAGCGCTTTTTCCACCTCATGCGCCGCTTGACCGGCCTCAAAGGCGCTGCTCCACATAGCGCCGGACCTACCTTCCCACCATAGCCTGGCGGCAAGGAGCCGATTTGTTCAGCCTCTGTGCTTCGCCTTAGCTCATCCGTGTGTCAACCCGTGGGAGGCGAATTGCACCCCAGCGCTTCGCGCCCTCCACGCCTCGTCGGTTGACATGTTCTAAAAATAGGCGTATCACTCGTCCTTCCTGCTTCCCGAACGATTAAGGACAGACCTAATGAAAATCCAGCTCGCGACAACCTGTTTCGTCATGGGGACCTTCCTGGCCCCCGTGGTGGCCCATGCCGGCGATCCAGATTCGGACCGTACACACCCCCTGACATTCGTCACGGACTCAGTAATAACCACCAAAATCAAGGCTAAGCTGGCCAACGAGAAGATGAGCAGTCTGGTGCATCTTCAGGTCGATACCGACAGCAACGGCGCCGTGGTTTTGAGCGGCAAAGTCCGAACCCAGGAAGAAGCCGACAAAGCTGTTGCAATCGCGCGCGAGACCGAGGGCGTAACTTCGGTCAAGAGCAATATCCATATCGAGAAAGATGATTAGGGTTCTGGTTCAAGACAGACGCCCTTCCAATCCAGATGCGTCCAGCGCGTAGCGCATGCCCGCGCGGGCAGGTCTCGGTTCCAGCAGAATCGAGGCCTGGCTTTTTATCAAAATGTTCGACAACGCGTTGGAGCAGGCACCGCCGCGAATCCAACGCCTCCGGGTACGTTCCGCGTTACCAGGAGCAGCGTCGTGATCGCCTGGATGACCGCCGTGGCGAGCACAGGCATGATCCTCCCGGGAACTCTGACGCATTGGCGTAACAACTATCCCCGCTCATACGTCCGCAACGCAATGTCGCGAGGGTACTTGCGCGCATCACCCCATAAGTGGGGTGATGGCTCAAGCGTCGCGCAGGGGAGTCCTTTTATCAAAATCTCTTATCAAAATCTCCGAAAACGCACAAGTTCGTCGCGCAGCCATTGGCTACTCGTCACCGGTGCGCCACCATTACACCTCACCTCATACGGTTTACCGCTAAGACTGCTTTGCGTGGCAGCTCTTTCAATAAAGTCCTCGCCGGTATTGATCAGATTGTTTGCCACCAGGTATTTATACTTGTCCCGTAAATGCGTTTGCGCAGCTTTCCCGTCGTACCAGGTTCCGTTGCGATAAAACTCACATCCAGACCCCTCGATATAGCCAAGCAGAAAATTGACTTCTATTTGCACATTTGTCGGGGGCTCCGCACGCGCAACTGGCACCACCAAGAGTCCCAGCATCAGTACCCAGTACCTTGTCAATCGTACGTTCATAGTTCCTTATCCAGTTGCAGTACCGAGAACATATGGACCTTGACTCTTTGCCAGTTACTCCGCGCCGGTTCCGTGTCGTACTCAACGGCTTTTCCGTGTTCCTGAGTGAGCCACACCAAGCTTGGCGAACCCCCTGCGTCGTTCCGACGCAATGCCAGCTTGTAGGAATTGACCGGCTGCACCATGGCGTCGAAACGCGCAGCAATCTGTTGAGCAAGCGCGGGACTGTCAATGATCAAGCCAATCTCGGTGTTAAGGTGCATCGATCGTTGATCGAAGTTCATCGAGCCTATATACAGCCTCTGGCGGTCGAATACAAACAGTTTCGCGTGCAGGGAATAATTTCCATAGCGCGATATTGCCTTCGTTTCACCGCTACCTCTGGCGGTACCCAGAAGCGAGCGGATCTCATACAGCTCCACGCCCATCTCAAGCAGGGGCACCCGATAATGCATATAGCCGGACTGCGCCAGCAACGAGGCCGATGATGCGAGCGAGCTGGTCAGGACGCGGATACGTACGTTGCGTTGGCGCAGGGTTTTGAACAACTGCATTCCCTCGTTCCCCGGTATCAGGTAGGGCGTGACCATCAGCAACTCGGACTTTACCGCGGCAGCGGCATTGGCCACCGCCCGATGCATCAGCCTGCCCACCATCGCGCCGTTTTCCACTTTCTTCTTGTCGGGGCTGTCGCAGATCAGCTGCGCGTGCGCCCAGATCAGAGGCAAGCGGCTGGAGAGTATCCCGTTAAATGGCTCGCCGGTCGCAACCCGCTTCACATAGTCAAACCCGTCCGCCTTCAACTGCGGGCTCTGTTCGTTCGATACCTCGCGATGCTCGGTTAAGGCGGCATGTGACGACTGTTTCCGTGAAAGCGCCCCAGCGGGGATCGACAGGCCGCTGTTCCAGTACTCGTCGAAGGTCGCCGAGAGCTGTTGGGCGATAGGACCGGCGGCAAATACGTCGTCGTCGGCGAATTGGGACTCAGGGTCGAGCTGAAAGTATTGATCACCTATATTGCGCCCGCCTATTAGGGCTATCGCGTTGTCCACGACGAGCAATTTATTGTGCATTCTGTAGTCGAGCCGGGAGGCGTTAAACATGTATTCGATGCCTCGAAACAGCTTAGTATGACCGCGATACGCGAAGGGGTTGAAGATTCGAATCTCGACTGAAGGATGCGCCTCGAGCGCTGAAATCTGCTCGTCGCCGGCCACCGTGTCGCCATCGTCGATCAGCACACGCACACGCACTCCGCGATCTGCCGCATGCAGCACAGCGTCGGTAAGCAGCCGGCCGGTTTCATCCCCGCGAAAAATGAAATATTGAAGGTCGAGGGTTCGTTCTGCGGCATTGATCATTTGCATTCGGATCAGGAAACCGTCGGCACCTACCGGAATGATGCGAAAGCCGGAGTTGCCGTTATGTTCGTGCGCCGCATTTGCAAACCGTCGGCCGAGCCCAGTCTCGTCAGGATGAGCGAGCGCCGAGGACGCCGTTCTTGGAAAGTCGGAGCCGGGGGAAGCGATGCACATCCACTAAGGACCGCGACGACCAGTACGACAAGCGAAAAGCGGAACCGGCCGACCATCACCGTTCTCCAGCGAGGTTGCCCCATAATATGGAAAGAGGGCTCACTCGCCTGCGGCATCCATCGTCCGTTGGCGACACCTGAACCGCACGCCTAGGGCCGTGCCCCTCGATGCTTGAGCGGAGCCAAGAGGGTCCTGCCCGCAACCTTCGTTGCGTTGTTGAGACGGAGACGCTGGTTTCGCTGTCCGTTGAGTGGCCGCCGGAAGGCAAAATACGGGCAACGCGCTATATCTTGCCCATCAGCCACAGAACGATCAGGATCACCAAGACCAGCCCAAGACCACCACTGGGACCGTAACCCCATCCCCGGCTGTAGGGCCAGCTTGGAATCGCGCCGATCAGCAGCAGAACCAGAATGACCAGCAGAATTGTTCCTAATGTCATTTCATCTATCCTAACGGTGGGTCATGGCGGCGCAGCGTCCGATAAACCTCTCGCAGCGCGCCAATGGTGCTTTCCTCGGGGCGCCGACACCAGTCTTCCAACTGTGAGTAGAGCCCATTGTTTTCCCGAAGCCAATTCCAGAAGTTCGGCGTCCCCCGCATGGAGAGGTGAGGCTTTTTGAATAAGCTCTCACTTCTAGTTGCGGGGTGAAGGCACCGGCGCAGTGGCCGGGTCCTTGCCCTTCTCGGACTGCCCAAAGTTATGCATCTTCTCCTTGGCCTTGTTCTCGTCCTGCTTCATCTTGTCCTTGTCTACCGTGAACGTGACGTTGGATTTGTCCGACGAGACGTGGAACCACTTCAGGTAAAAGCCCACGCCAACCGCGGCGACCACGACGAGAATCAGCACCATCAGCAAGCGGCTCATCGATCTCTCCTTGAAAGGTGGGGGAATGGTTTGAACGCGAATGTTATCCATGATCGCCTGGGCGAGCGCGCGCATCATTGATGTCCATGAACGGCGAACTATTGGGCAAGGTCAATGCGTCTGTGTGCCTGAATGTGTCTGCCCGGAATGGGCGCTTTAGCCAGTTCGCTACTACAAGCGGTCGGCTACCAACGTCTCCACCACCTTCCTCCCCAACGCCCTCGCCATCCGCCTCCGCCGCGAACGAGCCAGATAATAAATAGGAGTACCAGCGCGCCGATGGTGGCGTTGATGATCGCTGCGATAATGCCCGAGCCAAGGTGGATGCCGAGTTGGGGCAGCAGCCAACTACCGATGAAGGCGCCTACGATTCCAATGAGGAGATCGCCGACGATCCCAAACCCGGTACCTTGCACGATCTGGCCGGCCAGCCATCCGGCGATGAGGCCGACCACCAGTATGATGAGGAGACTTTCACCTGAAATGTACATCTCTACGTATCCTCCAGACTCATCAGATAGCTGGATAAATCCCACCAGGCTCAGAAAAACTCAAGTCCCATCGACAAATACGGCCCTGGCCGCAAGTGAACATTCGCCTGTCAGGGAGGAGGGGAACGACCCTCCTGCGCCAGTGAAGCTATGCCCATGCCAAGGTGAAGATAAGGATTGGAAATTGAACGGCCCTAGCATGGGAGGAGTGTAGCGGGGAGGCGCAGAGCGGTCAAGGCGCCGCGGGAGCAGGGAAGGTCGCAAGTGCGGGTTGGGCTGCACGAGGTCGGCCGAGTCGGCCCAAGGGGGGTGGGTTTGGGGCCGCGCTTGGGGGTCTCCCGGCGAACTGCGCGAACGCCGCCGAGCAAGGGGGTGCGCCCCGTTCTTGCGGCGTCTATGCGGCGGCCGGGAAGGGTCCGGGTATTGCCATGCAGTTTGTGAATCCAGTATCGTCGCGCACATGTACCTGCGTGAGACCCGCCAGAAGCGCACCGACGGGTCGGTGATCATCCATCTGCAGCTCGCGGAGAGCGTCTGGAACCCCCCGGCCGGCGCCAACATTTCGGGTGCGGCGGCTAACCCTTCGCGCGGTCCCGCCCTGCGGCCCCTCAGCCGGTTGCCCCCTCGTTCACCTCGTCGGTCCAAATCTTGAAGCTCTGCAGGGTATTGGGACCGAAGGTACTGCTGATGGCGACATCGGCGGCGTCGCGGCCGCGGGCGATCAACACACGTCCGATGCGCGGCGTATTGTTGCGGGCGTCGAAGGTGTACCAATGGCCGTCAAGATAGGCTTCGAACCAAGCGGCGAAATCCATCGGCCCATAAGGCGGCGGCATGCCGATGTCGCCGAGGTAACCAGTGCAGTAACGTGCCGGGATATTCATGCAGCGGCAGAATGCGACGGCGAGGTGCGCGTAGTCGCGGCAAACGCCGGTCCTCTCGTGGAAGACTTCCCAGGCCGTCTTGGTGGGGCGCGCGTGTTCATAGCCAAACGTGATATGCCGATGGACATAGTCGCAGATCGCCTGGACACGCCCCCATCCGGTCGGCGAATTGTCGAACAGTCGCCAGGCTGTCTCCGACAGGCGATCGGTCTCGCAATAGCGGCTACCCAGCAGGAACAGCAGGGTCTCGTCCGGTAGTTCTTCCACCGGCGTCTGTCTCGCGTATGGAACAACCGCATCCGGCAGGCCCGTATCCCTCACGAGCGCATCGGTTGACAGCCTGACCTGTCCCCGGGGGGCGACGATACGGCTGCACCAGTTGCCAAAGCTGTCGCGATAGGCAGTGAGCGGAACGGGCGGGTCGGCGATCAGGTGGTCGGGAATGATGATGTCGGAGACGCGCGTGTAATGCACGCTCAAGGTCAGGATCATCGGGGTCGGCTGCGGGCAGTCGTAAATCAGTTCGTAGCCTATACGGATCTTCATGGAGGGACTCCTGCTGACCGCCAGCGTGGCCCGGGGCAAACTCTGGCAGTTTGGGTTGCTTGTGGTGGGGGCAGCTACGTGGAAATCCCCGCACAGCGGCTCGCAAGCGCCCTGCCCAGAGATTCGACGATTACCTTGCGCAGGGCAGTCCAATGGCGACCTGCCCTGATAACGTGCTTCTGGTTGACCTCCAGCTCAATACCCACGTAGGCGTCGGCGGGAAAAGACCGACGAAACCAGGCGGTCAGGCCATCGTCTTTGCCCGCATACGGGTAGTTGCGCCGGACCGCGAGATCGGGCGCACAAATCCTGAGGGCTGCCTTCCAGCGCTCGCACAGATTCGCCTCACCCGGTCGAGCCGGGTCATAGAGCAGGCCGATATCGGCCTCTCGTACCTTTCCGTCCAGCTCGGGCGTAAAGCTGTGGGACGAGAGATGGATCACCAAGCCATGCTCCGCGATCGCCTGCCTGACCAAACGCTCCGCTTGCGCGCGGTACGGCTGGTAATAGTGCTTCAATATCCGCTGACGCACCTCGGCATGCGCTTTGCGGGTCGCCTCGGAATGGAGGTGCGGATGGCCGACGGATCGATTCAGGTCCACGAGCAGACGGCTTACGGTCGAGGCCACCAGCGGCGCTGCCAATGCCGTTGCCAACGCTCTTGCCATGATCAGAGCGCCGGGGTCAAAGCCGCGGTGGGAGTCCAGCAGCGCCTGATGGGCGTGAAACAGGCCGCGATACGGCTCGGGAATCCGGTTGCCACCGTGCTCGCAGGTGATGACCAAGCCATCGCTTGCCAGACTACCACAGTCCGCTGCGCGTCCATCCATCGCCGTGGTCTCCGCCGACATGCTCAGTGGCCAGTGGCCTTACCAGTCCAGCGCGGGCAGTCGGCTAAACACCTGCCGCGTGCCCTCGGTCCATTGCTTGCCGAGCGCGCTGAAGTACGCATCCCCCTCGTCGAAGCGACGACGCATCCGCACTTCAAGGCTGTCACGTTCATAGCAGATCAGATCGATCGGCATGCCAACGGACAAATTGCTGCGCATCGTTGAATCGAACGAGACGAGGACACATTTTGCGGCATCGTTCAGCGGGGTCGAGCGAGTAATTACCCTATCGATGATCGGCTTCCCGTATTTGGTTTCCCCGGTCTGGAGATAGGGCGTCTCCACGCTTGCCTCGATGAAGTTGCCCTCCGCATAGATCCGGAAAAGGCGTGGCGCGTCGCCCGCGATCTGGCCGCCAAGTATGAACGAGGCGTTGAAGCGGACATCGCTTGCTGCCAAGTGTTGGCCGTCGCGCCGATCGACGTCCCGCATCGCGTCCGACGCCAGCATCGCGGCATCGAACATCGAACGCCGCGCTCCAGAGATTGGGCCCGCGTCCCTGGCGTTCCGCTGCTTCAGCACGCTGATGACGGCCTGTGTCCCGGCCAGGTTGCCCGAACTCAATAGAACGATGACCCGGTCACCAGCGCGTTCAAACACGGTCATCTTGCAGAAACTCGCAAAATTGTCGACCCCGGCATGGGTGCGCGAGTCCGACGCAAATACCAGTCCGGCGTCGAGCATGATGCCTATACAGTAGGTCATGGCTGCATCTCCCCATGCATCGTTTTCAAGCCAAGTATCCTGTGCCACTTGAAGAGGGTTGTGTGCCGGTGGGTGCTGGCGTCGCAATCGTTGAGGACGAGCAGTTCCAGCTCACTTCTGGATGCTCATTTCATTCGCCGGCATACTGCGCCCGTTCCACGTCGCGCGCGATTTCGATTGCGCGGTTGGCTTGGGTTCGATTGTCGATCGTCACGCCGTATGGTCCCCGACACCCCGGACTTCTTCTACACGTTGTCGCACGGAGTGCGAACAGTGCGTCGCTCTCCATGGCGGTCACCTGTGCACATTTAGTTCGCAAGCACTGACACTCGCGACCGAGTGTTCCTGCTTGACTGATTGATCGTCAACCAGGGGCATTGCCTTGTCGTGACATTCGACGCCATCGACCGTCATGCTCATCAGCCGCTCTCCGGCCGCCGTCGCGCGCCTCCCAGCCAGATCGACTTCCGGTCCCGGTAGAGCGGAATGGAGAACTGTCTCGTCATCGCCACGTTCTCCGGCGCCACGTGCAGCTCGATCTCCAGCCGGTCCGGATGATGATCGCTCGCCTCGTCCACCACCACGTGTCGGCTGGTCACCAGGAACAACCGGCCATCCCGCTCGGAGAGGAAGCCGGTCGCGTTGGTCAGGTGTTGCTGCTCGAACATCGTCGTGACGCGGGTCACGGCGAACAGCAGCGACTCGATCATGATGCGAGCCTGCGCCAGACGCTCGCGAGCCACGGCTGCCGTTCGCGCGGCAGGCCGGGAGGGCCGTAATAGTGGGTAAGCTCGACGAAACCCGCGGCCGACAGGTAGCGGCGCCAATTCTCGAGATCGTGGTAGGCGCCGTAGCGCCCGGGGTTCCAGCCTTCCTCGTTAGGGCCGTGCGGATTCGAGCTGAACAGCACGCCGCCCGCTTCCGCGTGGCGTGCAATTCCAGCAATCGCGCGGCAACTCGTGGCTGGGTACGTGAAACAGTGCGGCGTTGGCGAACACGCCGTCGAACCGGCTCTGCGACCGTTCGAGCTTGAGGAAGTCCTTCTGCCACACTTCGCAGCCGCTGTCGGGGCACGCCATCTCGTCGAAGAGGCCGGCCGCGTCCAGAGGCCCTACCGGGATGTGACCGAGGCCGGCGAACACCTAAGACGCGACTTGGCCCGCAGCCGAAATCGAGTGAAAGGATGGGAACTTCAACCATATCTAGCGTAGGGAAAGGGTAGTCCTGGGACGGGAGACCAGTCAACACCAGGTCAAGGTTCGGGGGAAGCTCGGTGCGGTGGAACAGGTGCGCAGGGCGGTTCTGTGGACGAGGCCAGCCGAACCCGCCCAACGGGGCGCCTGCGGGTTGCGGTGGGGTTTCCCGGCGAGCTGCGCGAACGCTGCCGTGCCCGTTACCGACAGGCTTGGTTGGGGGGGCTCACCAGAGCCTGATCTGGTCGCATTCGAAGCCGAGATCCAGCTCGCCCTGGGACGGGTCATAGGCCGGGCTGTGGTGGACAGACCCCTCCCACGCGGGCCGACCGCCGGGGTTATCCCCGCTGGGTGTCCGGCCTTGTTAAGGGTTATCAGACGCCTACCGCCGACCACCCTAAGCACCCGCTCCAAAGGCAATCTTCCAACCCAGCGTCCTCGATCGCCTCCACTCGGCGGTAGGCATCTGATAACCCTTAACATTTGCGGCCGTTCAGGACTTCCCGGCCGAACGGCTGTTCAACTCTGGAAGCGGTCATACGGAGGCAGACAGTGGTCGTCGGGTGCCGCCTGCGCCTCATGCGCCCCGCGAAGGTCGTCAATGCGGCCTGGTACCCCGCGTCAGGGAGGCGGCTTGGGCCACGTGTTTCCGGACATCGATCCCGTGCTGGGCGGGCTCACCGCCGAGCGGATCTCCAGCGAAGCAGACTGGGCTGCGACCCCCTGCGTCAATAGGTCAATGACCGCCGGTACCGGATATTGCCGGCCGTCCGCGTCGAGGACGACGAGCACCATGGGCTTAAGCCGATGGTTCGGGTGCACCGAGATGACCAGCCCAATGTGGCCCGTGTTCATCTGGACGCAACTCCCCACCGGGTAGATGCCGATGGCCTGGATGAACCGCAGCACCAGTTCCTCGTCGAAATGGCTTGCGCGTTGCTGGTACATGTAGCCCAGATCGGTCTCCCGCAGATGGTTGATGAGCAGCAGGGCATCGGGGTTGCGCAGCACGCTCTGAGTCATCTCCTCCACGACCTCGCGGGCTCCCGCGAAATTCACGCTTCTGCCGACCCGCACATCGTCCAAGAGCCCGGTGATGAACTGCGTCGCGTGCCGGTGGAGATTCTGTGGCGGGCCCGACCTCGTTCTCGAACGTGGCGGGATAGGCGGCCGACGGAGGGTGGGAGAGCGCCGTGCGGCGTACCGCAGCCGAAGTCTCCTCGACGTGACGCGCCGGGTCCACCGCCTCGGGCAGATCGTCGCCGTACTCAGGGTCGATGTACACGTAGCTGCAGCAACGCGCGACTTCCTCGACCTGACCCCACGAGCCCAGTCGGAAACCTTGCAGCAGGAACGGAGTGCCGAGCCGGGGGCGGTCCAGGCGCGATACGAAGACTCCCGGGCGCAGGTACCTCACGTGAACGATCTTTTCCATGCTCCCATCCCCCCTCCGAGACGCGCCGCTCTGAAGTGCGCGGCACTGCCCCTGCCAAGCCCGGTGGACCGGTCGTGCGCGTGTGAGCGGCCTCTTCACTCCGTACCTCGCCCCGCGATCTGAAGGGTGCGGGGCGGGTTTTCAGGCCAGCCCACCCGCCGGGTAGCCCTCTCCACGGTCGTCATCCCCGGCGATGGGTGCCCGCCGTGTTTCCCAGTCGCCCTGGATGAGGAACCGAGCCATGTCATCGCTCGTCATGGGGCTGCTGAAGTAGTAACCCTGAGCGGTATCACATTGCCAATTGCGCAGCAGCGCGAGCTGTTCTGCGGTCTCCACACCCTCTGCGACCACCTCGAGCCCCAAGGTGTGCGCCATCGCGATGACCGCCTGCGCGATCGCGGCGTCCGCCGGGTCCCTCGTGATGCTCGCAATGAAAGAGCGGTCGATTTTCACCGCATCGAGCGGAAAGCGCCTCAGGTAGCTCAACGAGGAGTATCCGGTACCGAAGTCGTCCATCGCTATCCTCACTCCCAGCGCCTTCAGTTCCTCCAAGACGGCGATCGCCGCCTCCACGTTCTGCATCAACTGGGTCTCGGTCAGCTCCAGCTCCAAGCGCGACGGGTCCAGGCCGGTATCCTCCAGTACCCGCGCCACCAAGGCCACCAGGCTCTGCTGCCTGAGCTGATGCGCCGACAGGTTCACGGCCAACACCAGCCCTGTCAGCCCTGCGGCGCGCCAGGCGCTACTTTTTTCACATCCCTCGCGCAGTACCCACTCGCTGATGGAGGTGATGAGGCCCGTGTCCTCGGCCAGCGGGATGAATTCGGCGGGCGAAATCCATCCGCGCTCGGCATGATGCCAGCGCAGCAGTGCCTCGACCTTGGTGGGCACACCCAGCGTGACGCTCATGAGCAGCTGGTAGTGCAACTCCAGCTCCCGGCGTTCCAGATCTCTGCGCAGGTTCACGTCCAGCCACATGCGGTCGCGCGCGTAAGCGTCCATTTCCGCGCTGTAGAACTGATAGCGAGCCCTGCCCTGTTCTTTCGCGCGGTACATCGCCGTGTCGGCGTTCTTGAGCAGCACCGCCGCGGCGTCCGCATCCTCCGGGAAGACGCTGATCCCGATGCTGACGCTGGTGTAGATCTCATGCCCTTCCACGCTATACGGCTGTGACAAGCCGTGCACGATCTTCTGCGCGACCGCGGCCGCGTCCTCCTACAGCTCGATCTGCTCGATCATCACGGTGAATTCGTCTCCACCCAGCCTGGCTACCGTGTCGCTCTCGCGAACGGAAGCGGCGAGCCGGACGGCGACCTCCTTCAACAGGCGGTCGCCCACGTCGTGTCCGAGCGAATCGTTGATGAACTTGAAACGGTCAAGGTCCAGATACATCAGCGCCACCCGCGAGCCGGAGCGGCCCGCTTGCAGCAGCGCATGCTGCAGGCGCTCGCGAAACAGCATACGGTTGGGCAGACCTGTCAGGGTGTCGTTATAAGCGATCTGGTAAAGATGCTCCTCCCCCTGCTTGAGCCGCGTGATGTCGGAGAATACGACCACGTAGTTGCTGGTCGCGCCGACATCATCTCTCACCGCGTTGCATCCCAGCCATGCCGCGTAGGACTCGCCATTCTTGCGCCGCCCCCAGATCTCGCCCTGCCATTGGCCCCCGGTCCTGAGCGATCGCCACACCTGTCTGTAAAAGGCCCGGCCGTGCCTGTCCGAGACGAGCATGTCCGGGGATTTCAGCAGCACCTCCTTGCGGGAGTACTCCGTGGTGCCGGTAAACGCCCGGTTGACCGCAACGATCCGCCCACGAGCATCGAGCAGCAGGATGCCCTCGTTGGTATTCTCGAACACGGCCGCGAGCAGCAGCCGCTCTTCCGCCTGCTTGCGCTGGGTGATGTTGAGGTGAGCGATCACGGCGCCGCCGCGCGCGCTCTTGAGGGCACTCACTGATACCATGAACCACTGCAGAACTCCTGACATGCGCTACCTAACCGATTGAGAAGGCGCTATAATCGATGCTGGTATCGAAATATAAATACGAGACCAGAGGAATGCTATGCCAGGCACCATTGAGCTTCCCCTGCTGCCCGAACAGGCTGTGACATTGGGTTTGCGGTTGACGGTCATCGAAACGCCCAAGGAACTCGTGTTCATGAATGCCTCCGGTCCGTTGATGAGCTGCGCGCGTACGGATACGACGGCTAAGCGTTACCTCGAGGCGGTGTTCATGACGCAGGGTTTAGCGAAGGGTGAGGACTTGGCGGCGGTGTTGGGTGTTCACCGCTCGACGGTATTTCGCAACCAGACGCTGTATCGCGAAGGGGGTCTTGATGCCATACGCGATGGCCGAGGCCATGGTGCGCCGCGTCGTGGGCATTAAGCTCACCGATGAGGTTTTGCCGATCGCTCAGGCGTGCTTGGACCAAGGGTGCTCGCAGTCGCAGGCCGCGCGTGCGCTCGGTGTGAGTGAGACGGCGGTGCGCCATGCGATCAAGACCGGACGGCTGCGCCGCCAGCGGCCTCGACAACACCGCGCCGCGCTCTTGCCAGGCGAGCGGGCTGAGCGTGACGCCGCGCAGGCCCGCGGGGCGGGTACCGCGGTCAAACGCTTGGAGGAACGCGTCCTCGCCTGCCAAGGGATGCTCGGCGAAGCAGCCCCCCACTTTGAGCCTGCGGAGGGCGTGGCGAACGCCGGCGTCTTGCTTGCCTTACCGGCCATGATTGGTGAAGGTCTGCTGTGCCACGCCGAGCGTGTTTACGCGCCGCTCAAAGCCGGGTTCTATGGTCTGCATTCGATCCTGTGGTGCCTGGTCATGATGGCGTTGTTGCGCATCAAGAGCATTGAGCGCCTGGTGAGCTGGGCATCTTGCTGGGACTGGATCGCGTGCCGGAAGTCAAAACGCTGCGGCGTAAGCTCGCGCAACTGGGAGCTCGCCAACAGGCGGCGCAACTAGCCGCGGCGTTGACCGCCCAGTGGGCGCAGGGGGAGCCCGATGAGCTGGGCATACTGTACGTCGACGGTCACGTCCATGCCTACACGGGGCGCAAGCATCCGCTGCCTAAGACGTTGGTGCAGAAACGCCGCCAGTGTCTGCCCGCCTCGACGGATGTTTGGGTGCATAACGGAGCGGCCGAGCCGGTGTTCTTCGTCACCAGCCCCCTCAATGGACACCTCTTGGCGCTGATCGAGCAGGAGGTCATTCCCCAGGCGCGCCAGCAGATCGGCCCCGACCGGACGCTGACCTTGGTGTTTGACCGTGAGGCTTGGAGCCCCCAGTCCTTCCAGCAGTGGCACAGCCAAGGGGCCGAAGTCATCACGTATCGCAAGGGTAAACAAACGCCCTGGGACCCGGAGGACTTCCGCCCCTTAAGCGTCGAGCACCACGGTAAGTCTGTGACCTATAGTCTGGCCGAGTGCAGCGTGCAGGTCATCGCTGCCAATCGCAAACAACCCGCCTTGTGGATGCGCGAGATCCGCCGCTTATGCAAAAACGGACATCAGAGCGCGATCCTGACGACCCGGCAGGACTTACCTGCCGCAGAGATCGCCCATCGCATGTTCGGCCGTTGGCGCCAAGAGAACTTCTTCAAATACCTGCAGGACGAATTCAACATCGACCACTTGAGCACCTATGCCACCGAACCAGCCGATCCTGAGCGGATGGTTCCCAATCCTGAGCGCCGAGCGCTGATAAAATCGGCTCTTTCGGTAATTGTGTGGATCGTGGTGGTCGAGTAGCATCCGTTCTGAGCAATCGTCTATCACAACATCTTGTGGTTGGGCCTGTGGGGTTGTGGGCGAGAGGCCCGCGAGTGTGGGCAACCGGGAGGTTGTCCACACGGTCCTTGGGACGCGGGCCGCTCCGCAGGACTCGTCCACAAATCCACAGGCCATCAAGGGGGGAGCGCCATGGAGCCAACGCATCTATTCACGACGGCACTGGGCCTCACGGCGCCTTGGGAAGTCACCGGCGTACGCTTTGACCCCGAGGCTGGGCGCATCGACCTCGAGGTGGCCTTTGCCAAGGGGAGCCGCTTCGCCTGCCCGGCGTGCGGAGTGCCAGGCCAGCCGGTGCATGATACCCGCAAGCGCAGCTGGCAGCACCTGAGCTTCTTTAAGTCGCGGGCAGACCTGCACGCGCATCTGCCGCGAGTGCGCTGTGAGAGCTGCGGCAAGACGACTCAGGTCGAGCCGCCGTGGGCGCGCGCACAGAGTGGCTTCACGGCGCTGATGGAGGCACTGGTGGTGACGCTGTGCCAGGCGATGCCGGTGGCGACCGTCGCCCGGCACCTGGGCGTGGGCGATGAGCGCCTGTGGGGGGTGCTCGAGCACTACGTGGAGGCGGCCCGCGCCCAGGAGGACCACTCCCCGGTGCGCGCCGTGGGCCTGGACGAGACCGCCGCCCGGCGTGGGCAGCACTACATCAGCCTGTTCCATGACCTCACGGGCAAACGCCTGCTGTTCGCCTGCGAGGGCCGCGACCAGAGCACCGTGGCGGCCTTTGCCGCCGACCTCCAGGCGCACGGGGGCGACCCGCAGGCCATCGAGCAGGTGTGCATCGACCTGTCCGCCGCTTATCTCGCCGGGGTGACCAAGCATCTGCCTAAAGCCACGGTGAGCTTCGATGCCTTCCATGTCATCCAGCTCGCCAACCAGGCCGTCGATACAGTGCGCCGCGAGGAGGTCAAGACCGAGCCCGCCCTCAGGGGCACCCGCTGGACCTGGCTCAAAGACGCCCACGACTGGACCTGGGAGCAGCTCACCGACTTTCACTGGCTCTCCCGCGCCCGCCTCAAGACCGCCCGCGCCTGGCGCCTCAAGGAGGCGCTGCGCGATATCTACGCCACGGCCACCACCGCCGAGCAGGCCGAGACCGCGCTCACGCGCTGGTATAGCTGGGCACGGCGTAGCCGCCTGCAACCCATGAAGCACCTCGCTGCCACTCTGAAAGACCACTGGGACGGTGTGCTCGCCACGTTCGACTCCGGCCTCACCAACGGCCGCGCCGAGGGCATCAACTCCCTCATCCAGGCCGCCAAAGCCCGCGCCCGAGGCTACCGCACCACGCGCTCGCTCATCACCATCGCCTACCTCATCGCGGGCAACCTGGCCCACTTGCCGGCCTCGCCGTTCAACACACGATCTTGTGTCAGACCTCAGGCAGAGGCTGCCGCAGCGTAAGCATATCTACCCACACGATTCCGGTAAGAACCCCAAGCATCTGCCTCAGGCTACGGTGAGCTTCGATGCCTTCCACGTGATCAAGCTCGCCAACGAGGCGGTCGACGCGGTGCGCCGCGAGGAGGTCAAGACCGAGCCCGCCCTCAGGGGCACCCGCTGGACCTGGCTCAAAGACGCCCACGATTGGACCTGGGAGCAGCTCACCGACTTCCACTGGCTCTCCCGCGCCCGCCTCCAGACCGCCCGCGCCTGGCGCCTCAAGGAGGCGCTGCGCGATATCTACGCCACGGCCAGCACCCTCGAGCAGGCCGAGAGCGCCCTCGGGCGCTGGTATAGCTGGGCACGGCCGCCTGCAGCCCATGAAACGCCTCGCCACCACCCTGAAAGAGCACTGGGACGGCGTGCTCGCCGCGTTCCACTCAGGCCTCACCAACGGCCGCGCCGAGGGCATCAACTCCCTCATCCAGGCCGCCAAGGCTCGCGCCCGGGGCTACCGCACCACGCACTCGCTCATCACCATCGCCTACCTCATCGCCGGCAATCTCGCCCACCTGCCCGCCTCGCCGTTCAACACACCCGCTGGTGTCAGAGATCAGGCAGATGCCCCCGCGCCATAGGCATTGCTACCCACACGATTCCGGGAAGAACCCTTTATGTGCGATCCCTTCGCGCGACCCTCTTTACGGGCTGCGGGCTAACCCGGCGGGCGCTCGGCAGGTTGACTTGCCAAGCACGCGCCATATGCTATTCCATATGATCGTTGTGCTGGACACGGACGTTATCGTCGCCGCTGTTGTCAGTTCCGACGGGGCATCCCGTTTCCTAGTGTGCCCGGCATGGGCCAAGACTTGTGACCTGAGAGGAGGTCACCGGAGAGAGTGACGACAACCGTAGTGAAGCGCAAGGGGGAAGCCGCGAGGCCAACCTGAAAGAAGCGCGGAGCAAAGGCACGAGCGCAGGAACACGAACAGGCAGTGAGGCCGGGTGCGGGCGATGAGCGTGCTAGGGAACGCGAAATCCAACGGTCACCGAAAGACGCATCAGGTAGAGCCTGGCGGCACGGGCCGAGAGTCTTGGCACCTTACCCGGGGAGATCTCCCGAGTGAGAGCTTGGGAGAAGTCAGCAGAGGCCATATGAGCGAGGAGACCCTCTGCAATGGGGGGTGTGGAGCGAAGGGCCGAAGGACCGAGAGACAGGCTAGTCCGAGCAGACGCTGTGGTGACCGCGAAGTCGTCTGAAACCGAGGGCCGTTGCAACTGCGGCAGCCATCCCTTGGGCGGTGGAGCGAAAGATAGTGGAGCTATCGGACGCGAGACTGGAGGCGGCAAGGAAACCGTGGCGGAAGGAGGATGAATGAAAGCGCTGAATGAGAGCTTGATGGAACGGGTAGTCTCCTGGTTCCATCGGATCTCGCGGCCGCCTGATGGCCGCCAGGTCCAACCGCCGGATGCGGAAAACCGCTTGTCCGGTGGTGTGGGAGGGGTGACGGGCGCAATCCCGTCACCTCGACCCGATCTTCGGGAGATCGGCCTCGGCCGCTTGGCCGCGGCAGCCTCGGTGCCGCTCCTGCTCGAGTATGATGCCGTGCTGAAGCGTCCGGACACGCTGCGGCGCGCTGGCGGCACGGTGGAGGACATGGATGTGATCCTTGATCAGCTGGCCGCGACCCTGCAGCCAGTGCCGATTTGGTATCTGTGGCGACCGATGGTGCGTGACGCCAATGACGATATGGTGCTGGAGGCGGCGGCTAACGGCGCGGCGACGCATCTCGTGACGTTCAACATTCGCGATTTCGGGGAGGCGCCGCGCCGGTTCGGTGTTGAACTCTGCCGGCCCGCCGATCTGGCGAGGAGATTGCGCGATGGACAAGAGTAACTACGCATTGAGTGCGCCGAAGAGCATCCTAGCGGCGGCGCGGCGCGCCGCCAAGCGAGACGGCGTGAGTCTCAACCAGTTCATCAACACCGCTTTGGCCGAGAAGGTTGCGGCACTGGAAGCCGAAGAGGTGTTCACGCGGCGAGCCGCCCGCGCCGACCGGGCGCGCTTCCTCGATGTGTTAGAGCGGCTCGGGGGTGAGCCCCCGCAGGCGGGGGACGAACTGGACGCCGGCTGACAGCTCAAGCTGCCAGCCCGCATACCGCGGCTTCCCTGCCAGCCCCTCGTGCCATCCGGTAAGCGCAGGCGAATGTTCCGCCCCTCCGCCCGATCATCCCCGCCTGCAAACCCCGCCGCTTGTGTATTACCGCCGCGAACAAGAGGAGGCACAGCAGGAGGGGCACAGGGTCAGTGCTCGCCTTAACCTCTGGCCGGTGTCCTCACATGCGCGGCCGTGCCGTCGGGGTGAGTGGCCGACCCGGCGGCGTGGATGGGGGAATCCTCCGCCCCGGAGCTGGGCCTGATCGCCGGCGCTCGGTTGCCGCTCATGGCCTGCCGCGAGAAGAAATCCCACGCGATCCGGGTTAGGCTCGGGCCGCGGCTGTACGCCCAGGCTTTGGGGTCGTCGTCCTCGCCGCTGTAGTAGTGCCCGCAGCCCAGGCTCTCGCACTGGGTCCCCGACACCGCCCCGTCGTAGAACACGGTCTCGACCACGGTCTTGCCTGCGCGGTCCTCGTAGATGTCGTGCGCGCAGGAGATGCCCTCGGCGGAGCAATCCTCTTCGGCCGCGGGTGTCCGCTCGCCCCTGAAGACGGTGAGGTGCGCGTCCCGGATCAGCTCTGCGGCCCGGGGGCGCACCACCTCGTCGTTTCGCGAGTTGACGACGAGCAGCGGAATGGTCCTCCGGTCATCCAGCTCGCGCCGCATGGCATCGACGTAGTCTTGCAAGGGCTTGAAGCGGCCGGAGACGGCTGAATCCGGCCAATCGCCGTAGGGGAGTCCTTCCACCGAGGCGGCCGCGGCCCAGTATTCGTTGTAGGCAATGGCCGAATCGACCGCCATGCCCCCGCCGGACGAGAAGCCGATGATGTAGCGGCGCTCGGGGTCGATGCGGTAGTTCTTCTCCACCTGTCGGGCCAGGCGGTGCAGGTCCTCGACCTCGCCCTTGCCCTCGTGGATGTGGGCATCGAACCAGTATCCCCAGCAGTTCCGACTGCGCGGCTCGGTAAACCGGGTAACGAAGGGGAACACCACGATCACGTCGTTGCGGTCGGCCACCAGGTCCCAGTTCCAGTCGTCGAGCGCATCGTCGTTGGTCATCGCGCAGCCGTGCAGCGCGAACACCATGGGAACCGGCTTGCTGCCGTCGTAGGCGCGCGGTACATAGACCTTGTATTGCCGCGTCTGCGAGCCGGGATGCGAGGCACTCTCCAGCGTATAGGCGCGGACCGTCCCGGTCCCGGTCAGGGTGCCGGCATCGGCGCCGGCGACTGCGAACAGCGTGATGCAGGCGAGCGATAAGGACAGAACCTTCATCGCTTTCAACGCTCTTCTCCCTTGCTGGTCGTTGGGCAAGACCCACCGGAGGCGCCCGAGAGTCGCTGTCCCGTTGGGGGAACCCCAGCCGCTTCGGATACTCCCCCTCGAGACTCGGAAAGGGTCGAGCCCACGCCCATGCCCCCTGTCAGGAGCGCAGCCTGCGTACCGGGGCGATCTGCCATCTGGCGTTGCACCGGACGAGAGGTCCGTCACGAAGCCCCAAGGATCCGCAACTTGATGGTCACAAGCCCTATCGTTCGGTAACGGTCGTTTACCCGGAGGCTGCGAGCGAGCGGTGGTTGACCTTGGGGTTCGTTCCTCACCCCAGGCCACGCCTCCTTTGCTCCCGCCTTCACCCGAGCGTGCGGCTCGACCGGTGGCGAAATCGCGGACCGGGCGCGCCGCTATGCCGCCGCCTCGGCGCCGCCGCCGGCGGTCGTGAACGGCGGGCGGGCGAGCCACACCAGGACCAGCAGCGCGACGAATATCCAGCCCGAGAGCCAGAAAAAGTCGTTGGTGGCCAGCATGAATGCCTGCTGCGAAACGGTCCTCGCCAGGGCCGTCGAGGCGGCGAGGGGATCGAGGCCGAGACTCTGGAGCTGTTGGAGGCCGTGTTGGCTCATCGGGTTGTAAGCCGTGATGTGCTCGGTGAGGCGGTAATCGTAGAATGCCTGGCGCCGGTCCCATAGGGTGATGCTCAGGGAAACGCCGAAGCTCCCGCCCAGGATGCGCAGGAAGTTGGTGAGACCGGAGGCGCTGGCGACCCGGTTCGCCGGCAGCCCGGAGAGCGACATCGCGATGAGCGGGATGAAGAAGCACGGCACGCCCAGGCCGAACACGAGCCGCGGCAGCACGAGCTGGCCGAAGGCTACGTCGGTGTCGAAGGAGGCATTCCAGAACGAGACCACAGCGAACACCACGAAGGCGAAGCTCACGATCACGCGCAGGTCGACCTTCGACAGGATCTGACCCACGATCGGAGACACGACGAGCGCCAGTATCCCGATGAACGCGGCGGCGAGCCCCGCCCAGGTGGCCGTGTAACCCATCTGGGTCTGCAGCCAGAGCGGGAAGATCACGACGCTTCCGAAGAAGACCAGGTAGCCGAGGCTGATGGCCACCGTGCCGACGGTGAAGTTGATTCCCTTGAACAGGGTCAGGTCCACGATGGGGTTGCGTTCGGTGAGTTCCCACACGACGAAGAAGCTCAGCGTGACGAGCGCGATGACGGCGAGCGTGACGATGGCGGGCGAGCCGAACCAGGCGAGGTCGTTGCCCTTGTCCAGCATGATCTGCAGGCTCGCCACGCCGACGACGAGCAGTCCCAGACCCACGCCATCGACGGGCAGCCGGGCGGTCTGAGTCTCGCGGCGGCGGAGCAGGCGCCAAGTCACGTAAGCCGCGAGCAGGCCCACTGGCACGTTGATGTAGAAGATCCAGGGCCAACTGTAGTCATCGGTGATCCAGCCGCCGAGAATGGGGCCGGCCACCGGCGCGACCACCGCGGTCATGCTCCAGATGGCAAGCGCGAGGCCCTTCTTCTCGTCCGGGTAGTTCATGAGCAGCAGGCTCTGCGACAGGGGAATCATCGGGCCTGCCACGGCGCCTTGCAGCACCCGGAACACCACCAGCGTCGCCAGGCTCCCGGACAGCCCGCACAGCCACGAGAACAGGGTGAACCCCAGCACCGACGCCACGAACAGGCGGACCTCCCCGAACCGCTTGCCGAGCCAGCCCGTGAGCGGGAGCGCGATGGCGGTGCTGACCGCAAACGAGGTGATGACCCAGGTCCCCTCGTCCGGGCTGACGCCGAGGTCGCCGGAGAGCGTGGGGATGGCCACGTTGGCAATCGAGGTGTCCAGCACGTTCATGAAGATCCCCAGCGACACGGACACCGTCAGCAGAACAAGCTTCCCGCCGCGCAGGCAGGTTTCAGCCATGGCTCAGCGCATCCGGCTGTCTGCGGTGGTGTCGAGCCCGCTGCCTTTCTCTCCTTGGCTGCGGGGCTGCCGTCGCGGAGGAGGGGGGCCGGCGGCTGCGGGGGCTGCTCCCGTCGCAGGCGACCTCGTCACCGTCGTCGGCAAAGCCGTGACGGTGTTGTCCTGGATGATGCGGGCGATCAGCACCCCGGCCCCCTTATCCTCATCCTGGTCGACGGTCGTTACGTAGCCCTCTGGCGGCGTTGGATCGTCCCTCAGGGCAGCGCCCCGGCGGTCGTGGGTGTCCACGGTCGCCTCCATGGACAGGCCGATGCGCAGCGGGTGCCGGGCGATCTGTCCCGGGTCGAGCCCGATGCGCACCGGGACCCGCTGGACGACCTTGATCCAGTTGCCGGTGGCGTTCTGCGGCGGAAGCACTGCGAATGCGCTGCCGGTACCGGCCCCGAGACCGAGCACGCGGCCCCGATACTCGACCAGCCCGCTGTAAAAGTCGGAGGCGAGGGTGACGGGCTGCCCGATCCTCACGTTACGCATCTGCGATTCCTTGAAGTTCGCGTCGACCCAGATCTGATCGAGCGGAACGATGGCCATCAGCGGCGTACCGGGGCTGACGCGCTCGCCGATCTGGACACTGCGCTTGTCCACGTAGCCCGTCACGGGGGCCGGGATGGTGGTCCGCTGCAAGGCGACGTACGCATCGCGCAGGTTGGCCGCCGCCAGCTTCACGTCGGGATGGTCGGCGAGGTCGGTGTTCGCCACCGCCGTCCGAGTGGCCGCGAACTGACGCTCGGCCACGTCGAGGCCGGCTCGGTCGATGTCCACTTGTGTGGCGCGGTGCTGAAAGTCCTCGACGGTCACGTACTTCTTGGTGACCAGGTTCCTGTCCCGGCGATAGTCGATATTCGACTGCGCCAGCCTGGCCTGCTGCAGGGCCACGTTGGCCTCCTGTTGGGCCTCCGTCTGGTAGAGACTCTGCACCTGGCGCACCGTCTGAGCGAGCCGCGCCTCGGCCTCGTCCAGCGCGATGCGCGCGTCGGTACTGTCCAACAGCACCACCGGCTGGCCCTCTTTCACCAGTTGGGTATTGTCCGCGCGAATGGCGATCACCGTGCCGTTCACCCGCGGCGTGAGGGGTACCACGTTGCCGGCCACGTAGGCGTCGTCGGTGCTCTCCTGGAACCGGCCGATGAAGGCCCAATACGCCCCGAACGCGGCGCCGCAGAGCAGAAATAGCAGGCTGAGCGCACCCAGGAGCCACTTTCGCTTGCCGTGCGGGGCGGCTGCGGCCTGGGGTGCGGGCTCGTCCCGCTTGGTCGTCCCGGTCCTGGTTTCGTCACCCATGGGTCTCGCGTCCTCCAAATAACCAACCCTTTCCGTCAAGAATAGCAGAAACAACGTCTGGGCCGCCGATCTGCGACCGCAGCCCATGACCGCTGCGCTGTTCGGCATCCGGGGTGGGTGGGTATGGATGCGCCGGCCGGGCATCGGGCGCGGTGGCCTTCCACCGGCGCAGAGAGTGTCGGCCTCAAGGAAGGTTGTGTATACCAGGGACGCCCGCGCCGAAGGCCCCCAAACCAGGCCCGCAGGCCCGAGAGGAGACTCCTCACCGGGCAACTTTCATGGTCGAGCATCGGTGGGCCCGCGAGTGCGAACTGGCTCCGGCAACCGCAGCCGTCCGGGCGCCCCCGGCCCCGGGGACGCGGAGCCCCCGGCATGGCGACGGCCGCAGAAGGCCGCGCCGCCGGCTGCCTCAGCTCGGCGCTGCCCTGATCCCGCGCGCCACCAACTCCCTCACCTTCGCCTGGATCGAGTCCGGGTCCAGACCCTGGTGGTAGAACTGCTCCCACAGGCCGCCCGAGCCCTCCCTGTGGGCGCCGATGTGGTCGTACGCCGGCGCATGGCCGCGCTGCAGCAGCCATGTTCCAAACCGCGAGCCCAGTCCCGTGCGCCGGCTCAGTGACTCGACGACCAGCACGAACGGCGACGATCCGACCTTCGCCAGCGCTTCCTCATCGATCACGTTCAGCGTCACCTTGTTGATGAGACCGACGTCCAGCCCCTGTTGTTTCAGCCGCTCGACCGCATCGAGCGCCCGATACAGGGCGTCGCCGAAGGTGACGATGTAGCCGGCCGTGCCTTCGCGCACGATCTCGTCCTTGCCGGGCTGGAAGACGTACCCGTCGCCGTGCAGATCCCTGCCGTTGGCGTCGAGGATGTTCGGCGTCGTGGATCGGGTCGAAAATACGAACCGCAGCCCCGGGTCCTTGAACACCCGCCGGATGCAGGCGCTCATCTGGGCCGCGTCCGCGGGGAAATAGAGCCTGGTCTCGTAGCCGTCGTCCAGCCCGTTGTCGGCGAAGAAGTTGTTCAGGCCGAAGTGGCAGGTGTTGTCGGCCATGTCGTCGATGCCGGCGTGCGAAAAGTGGCACAGCACATTGGAGAAATTCAGTCGGGCCATGGTGATCTCGCTCACGCACATCTCGAGGAACGCGCTGAACGTGCCGAAGATGCCCTGCTTCCCCTGCTCGTAGCCGAATCCCGCCGCAGCGGAGAAGTTGCTGCGCTCCATGATGCCGCTGGAGACGAATATTTCCGGATGGGCCGTATGGATCTTGTTCAGCCCGGTGGAGCCCTCCAGGTCCGAGTCGATGCACATGACCGTGGCCCTGCGTGTTGCCTCGTCCATGCCGTCGAGCACCTGCGCCACCGCCGAGCCGAACACGTTGCGATTCGAGCCCCAATTGTCGCCCGAGCCGAGGAACCGGTAGCCGTGCTGCTCCTTCCGGATGGACTTGAGATAGGCGACCGCATCGCTGCGGCGCGATCCCAGATACTGGATGGCCAGATCGACCTTGATCACGTCGTGCGCGTGCGGCGAGCCTTCGAGGCCCACGATGCCGACCGCCATCTTGCGCTTGACCACCACGGCGACCGGGCCGTCGGTCACGGCCGCCTCGCGGAGTGCCGCGTACAGCGCGTCCAGGTCTTCGCCATCGCAGCGCAGGACCTTCAGGCCGTGCCCGGCGAGCGTCTTGCCCACATCGTAGCCGGGCAGGTACTTCGACGGGTGGCCGGCGATCGTCACGTCGTTGTCGTCGACGAGGATCTTGACGTTCAGCCCCTTCGCCACCGCGAGCCGCGCCGCCTCGGCGTCGTTGCCCTCTTGCTGCGAACCGTCGGAGCCGAGACAGAACACCGTTTTGCCTGGGTTCGCCATGGCCACGCCGTTGACGTAGGACCACATGTGCCCGAGGCGCCCCGACGAGAACTGGACGCCCGGCGTTAGCCCGCGCTCGGGATGACCTGGGAGGCGCGAGTGGGCCTCGCGGTAATGCACCAGCCGCTCAGGCTCCAGCTCGCCGTGCAGCGCCGCCATCAGGTACTGCGTCGCTACGCGGTGGCCGGCCTCGTCGAAGAAGATCGGCACGAACCTCTCCGGTGCCCCGCGGAAGAAGGCGTCCATGATCACCACCTCCGGCGCCGTGTCGTACGGCCCCCCGGTGTGTCCGCCCAGCCCCTTCGCGGCCGCCGTCGCCGTGAAGAAGACGATCGCATCGCGGCAGAGGGCGACGTTCGCTTTCAACGTCGCGCGCTGATGGTCGTCAAGGGTCTGCGTCAGCCAGGGGTTGACGGCGATCTTGCGGTACTCGCCCAGGTCGATCGGAAACGAGGTGGTCGCGGTGGTCATCGCAGGTGGGCTCCTGTAGATGCGTTCGGATGGAATAAGCGCGTGCGACAACTCTGCTGCGCGTCCCGATAGCGGCGTTGCGCGCTGTGCTCGGTGCGCCCGGCTCTCCGGGCCGCGTGCGAGCATATCATCACCAGCTCCGAGCACATCGCCGTGTCGCGGCGGCCATCGGATTATCGAGAAATGATGCCGCTTCCGCAACACGGCACGGCGGAGACGACGGTCACGCGGCCGCGGCGGCCATGCGGTGACTCCGGTGCGGCGTCGGTCCCTGGCGCCGGCTACCGCACCCCAGGGGTATAAGCCGCGGCAGGCGGCTAGAGATCGATGACCACGTCACTGCTCGGCGTGGAGCAGCACACGAGCACATTGCCATCGGCCGGCGCGTCGAGCGGTTCGGGGAGGTAGGCGACGGTGCCATCGACCAGGCCGCTCTCGCACCGATGGCACATCCCGGTGCGGCACGACCACCCGACCGGAACGTCGCATGCCTCGGCCAGCTCGAGCAGGCTGCCGAAGGATGCATCCCAGCGCACCGTCAGCCCCGAGCGTGCGAACGCGACCTGCGGGCCGGTGCCGGTCATGCCCGGCGGCGCGTGCGGCGGGCGCAGAGGTTGCGCGACCATTTCGGGTCGAGTGATGGCCTCGGGGCCGAATACTTCTCTGCGAACACGCTCTGGCGGGACGTCCCATGCCGCGAGTCCCGCCGCCACGTCGCGCATGAACGCCTGAGGGCCGCACAGATAGAAATCAGACTCGCGCGGCAGCCCAAGCTGGCGCATCCGCTCCGCGCTCAGGTGGCCGACAGCGTCGTAGTCGCGTCCAGGGAGGTCCTGCTCACCAGGACGACTGTAAAACACGTAGCTGCGGGCGTTACCGAGCTGGGCGACCAGCGCTCTGACTTCCTCCGCGAACGCATGCTCTTCGCGGCAACGTGCACCATGGACCCACCAAACCTCGCGCGGGCTCTTCGCCGACGCCAGCCAGGCGAGCATCGCGAGGACAGGGGTCGCACCCACGCCCGCGCTCGCCAAGACCACCGGCGAAGTCGCCGTCGGGTCGAGCGAGAACGCTCCCCGGGGCGCGCCGACGTCGAGCACGTCACCGGCTCTCGCCACGGTGTGCAGGTAGGTGCTCGCGAGTCCGTCGCGTTCAAGCTTGACGCTGATCCGGCAGTGGTCGGGATGGGGAGGTGTCGACACCGAGTAGCTGCGCAGCACCGCGCGATCGCGCCCGGGCAGCCGCAGGCGCACGATGAGGAACTGGCCCGCCGAGAAGTCGGGTATCGGCCGTCCGTCCGCGGGCACCAGCCGGTAAGAGGTGACAGTGCGACTCTCACGGCGAATCGAAGCGATCCGAAACGGCCGGAACCCGGACCATGCGGGCAGGGGCGCGGGCGAGGGCGCAAGGCCGCGGTTGCCTTCGCGCTTGCCCTCCCGTTCGGCCTGGTCGAGCAGCGCGGAGAACGAGCCTCGCCAGCCCTGCGACAGCGCCGGGATGGAGAGGGCAAGCGTCAGCCTGTCCGGCGCGTGGCCAGGCAGGTAGAGCAGGTTGCTGATCTCCTGCACGGTCATCCCGTGGGGACCGCGCGCCATCCGTTCGACTTCGTCGCCGGGACCGACTTCCCCCTCGCGGAGAACCCGCAGATAGTAGCCGGGCCGGCCGTGGGAGACGAATAGAGCCGGCATGCGCGGCTCGTTCATGCGAATGCCGAGCCGGTAGCAGGTCACGCGGGGCTGGGTCACCTCGAACGCGGCGCTGCCGATGCGAAACCGGTCACCGATGCAGACCTCGTCGTCGGGCATCCCCTCGACCGTGAAGTTCTCGCCGAACTGTCCGTATCCGAAGTCCGTTCGCCCCAGGAACTTCTCCCAATAACGATAGGACTCGATGCTGTAGACGCACACGGCGCGGTGCTCGCCACCGTGAGCCTTGAGGTCTCCCTGGCCGTCCCCGTCGATGTTGGCCTTCCGCACCCAGCGACGCCCATCGACCGGACGCTTCCAGATGCCCGTCCGGATGGTCTTCCCTTTCCACTGGATGTCCTGGGGTCGCCCAACGTTCACCGACAGCAGGCGCATCCCGTGGCCCTCCTTGCTGCTGCGCAAAACCGAGTGGGCCCGTGACTCCGCAACGGGCGCCTTGGTGCGGCGCGCCGCTCAGGGTGCGACCCTCGAAACGAGGTCAGGCGCGTGGACCCGCTCCGTTCAGGGTCGGAACACCCTCGATGGCCGGGCCAACTCGAGGGGAATCGATCTCTTCGCATCCGGCCGGCTCTCGTGCATCGGACCCCAGCCTGAACCAGCGGCGGCAGGATCGGAGAAGGGTCAGATGCACCGCCGGGGGCCAGGAGGGCCTGATGTGGTCCTGGGCGAGGTGGGGTGTGGCCGGTTGCACATCGCGTGCTCATCGAATGTGAGCCTGCCGGGCCGATGGAGCGGGCGGGGCGGGTTTCATTCGAGGAAGATTTCGTCGACGTAGCACCAGCGCCAGTGCTCGCCCGGCTCGAAGGCTTCGATGATCGGATGCCGCGTCGCGTGAAAGTGTTTCGTGGCGTGCGTATTCTTGGACGAGTCGCAGCAGCCGACGTGGCCGCAAGTCTGGCAAAGGCGCAGCTCGACCCAGGTGTCGCCCATCTCCACGCATTCCTTGCAGCCCGGGCCGCTGGGCGTAACTTCGCGAATCTCTTTGATGTGGTCGCAGAGCTGTTTCATGATGGTTCCCTCTGCGGCGGCAGCCCCATACACGGACCGCCGGGCTCGCACCGATGTCGCTGCCGGAACTCTTCGCCGTCTGCGGCCGAGAGCCTAGGCAGCCAGGATTTCTCGTTCGGCGACCCGCAATACCAGCTTCCCGCGGGTATGGCCTTTCAGTCCGCGCTCGAAAGCCTCACGGGCGCGGTGCAAGGGCAGGAACGTCGGCCACGATCGGGCGGAGCTTGCCTGAATCGATGAGTCCGGCGATCTCCATCAATTGCGGCCGGCTCGGCTTCACGATGAAGAATACGCCGCGCACTCCGTGTGCGTCAGCCTTGTCCGCGGGTGGAGGAGCGGGAAGCGTGATCAGCACCCCGCCGCGTCGCAGGATCCCCCAGGAGCGCTCCAGGGTATCGCCTCCGATGGTGTCGAGGACGACATCGAGGTCCTGGGTCTGGTCCTCGAAGCGCCCCGAGGTGTAATCGATGATCTCGTCGGCGCCGAGAGCCCGCAGGAACTGGAAGTTGCCGGGAGACGCCGTTGCGATCACCTGGGCCCCGCGCCATTTCCCCAACTGCACCGCGAAGGTCCCGACGCCGCCGGCTGCGCCATGGATCAGGACCCGCTGGCCGGCGCCCAGATCGGCGTGTTCGAAGAATGCCTGCCACACCGTGAGCGCCGACAACGGGACGGCTGCGGCCTGGATGTGGTCCAGGGCCTGCGGCTTCGGCGCCAGGTCTGCTGCGCGGACCGCCACGTACTCCGCGGCGCTGCCGTCCCGGCAGAACTCGGTGAGTGCGTATACCGCGTCGCCAACCTCGACCTCCGTCACCCCGGCGGTGACCTGCTCGACCACCCCGGAGAGCTCGTGGCCCGGTATGGAAGGGATGCGCTCGGCGCCGTCGCAAGTCCGGTAGGTCTCTGCCCACGACAGCTCGGCTGGCGTGATGCTGCTCGCGTATACACGCACGAGGGCGTAGCCGGGCGGCGGGAGGGGCTTCGGCGCGTCCTCGTAGACGAGCTGCTCCGGGCCGCCCCGGCCGCGCAAACGTATGGCTTTCATGTCTTCAACTCCTGAGTCCGCGGCCGCAATTCGAACCGCTGCTGCGAGCCTGCCGCCTGGCCGAGAGCGGTGGGCGGAGTGCATAGCTCGTGCTGTCCCTGGCCTGTTCGGTACGCTCTGTTCAGAATGCGTGAAAAGGTCGCTGTAGCCCTCGCCGCTCTCTCACCATAGTATAAAGACACGTTCAATTGCAGCGCCGGACTCATCCGCCCCTCCGGCAGCTCTCAACCTCGCAGCCTACCGGATGGGTACTACGACTTGCTCCTCCTTCTTCGAGATCACAAAGGCCAAGAGCTTGGCCGGCTCGGTCGCACTCGCATTCCGGGAGACCAAGTGGGGCTGCTTCGGGCTCTCATACCAGCTCTGCCCGGCGTGGTACGTGGCCGGCGCCTGTCCCTTCAGTTGAGACCTCACCGACCCTTCCAGGACGTAGGCGAATACCGGGCCGGGGTGGTAATGGGACGGCGAGCGACCTCCAGGCGCGTACTCGACCAACGCCAGCGTCGCCTCCATGCCGGGCCCGTCGGGGAGATCACGCTGTAGCAGCACCCGTGACCTTTTCGCCTTGCGCCGGGTCGGCCTGGGCTGTCACGGCGCCCGGCACTGCGATCAGGCCGGTCATGAGCGCCAATACGAGCGTGCCGGCCTTCGGTGCGTGCATTTCAGTGGATTGCATATCCGTTCCTCCTTGACTGGTGAGGCGACGCGCTCCGCAAGCTGTGACCACCAGCGCTCACCGACCGATCCAGGATACGCCGCACGGCCGCGCTGCTCGAGTGCCCGCGCAGCGACAGCGCTCCGATGCACGTCCGGCTCGTCGGCGCGCCCCGCTCCACGCCCCGTCTGCGGGAGTCACTACGCGGACAATGGGGGTTATGGATAGCCCACGTCGCTACGTACCTTGCCGCGGAACACCCAGTAGGACCACCCCGTGTAGAGAAGAATAATCGGCAACAGGGGCAGTGTGCCCACCAACAGGAACGCTTGCGTGCTCGGGGAGGAGGCAGCCTCCCAGAGCGTGAAACGGAAGGGGACGATCATCGGCCACAGACTGATGAACAGGCCGAGATAGGCCAGCAGGAACAGTCCGACGGCGCCGATGAACGGCGCCGCTTCCGAATCGTTGTGGAGCGACCGCCAGACCCAGAGCGCCAGCAACAGCGTCAGGATCGGAACCGGCCATAGGAACGCCGGATTCGGCCAGGAGAACCAGCGTTGTGCGACAGAGGGGGAGAGAAATGGTGTCCAGACGCTGACGACACCGATAGCCGCGACCACGCCCCAGAAGCACCGCCGTCCCATGCGGCGCGCCCACTGCTGCAGAGCCCCGTCGGTCTTGAGGATCAGCCAGCCTGCGCCGATCAACGCATAGCCGAAGAGCAGCGCGAGGCCAGTGAAGGCCGAAAAAGCGGTGAAGCAATCGAGCGAAGTTCCGCTGAAGTGCCGCCCGGCGGTCTGGAAACCCTGGACGAAGGCGCCGAGAACCGTGCCCTGGGCGAAGGTCGCAATCGCCGAGCCGGCGAAGAAACCGCGGTCCCAAAAAGTTGGGCGTTCGGCCTCCTTGGGGCGAAATTCGAACGCCACGCCGCGAAAGACGAGCGCCAGCAGCATGACCAGGATCGGGAAATAGACCGCCGGGATGATGATGGCGAAGGCCAGCGGAAACGCGGCGAGCAGTCCGACCCCGCCCAGCACCAGCCAGGTCTCGTTGCCGTCCCAGATCGGGGCGATGGATCTCATCACCACGTCGCGTGAGGGCGCGTCGGGCGCAAAGCCGCAAAGGATGCCCACTCCGAGATCGAATCCGTCCAGCAGCACGTAAAAAAACACGCCCAGACCTAGAATGACGGTCCAAACGCCCACGAAATCCAGAACGGGTGGTGTCATGGTGCGTTCCTCTTGGGCTCGGCGGCGGGGGGCAGCGCATGCACCGGGGCTGCGGGCCGGCCGCTTCCCATCGGCGGCTTCTCGGCTACCGCTTCCGACGGTCCCTGACGCACGATGCGCGCCATCATCAGGAGACCGGTGGGATATACGACCAAGTAGACGAGCCCGTAACCCAGCAGAGACAGCAGGACGTCGCTCCCGGTGAGGGACGGGGACACCGAATCCGCCGTGCGCAGCATCCCGTAAACCGTCCACGGTTGTCGGCCTACCTCGGTCGTCGTCCAGCCGGCGAGCACGGCGATGAAGCCGAGCGGCGCGGCGAACTCGCAGGTGCGCACGAACCACGCAGTCTCGAAGAGACGTCGCCGTGCCCGCAATACCCAGCTCGCGGCCACCAGGGCGAGCATCAGGATGCCTATCCCGACCATGATCCGGAACGCGAAGAACACGATGGCCACCGGCGGTCGCTCGTCGGGTCGCCATTCTTTGAGCCCGCGGACGGTGCCGTTCAGGCTATGGGTCAGGATCAAGCTGCCGAGGTACGGAATGTCGATGGCCAGCCTGTTGCGCTCCCTTTTTTGATCGGGGATCGCGAAGAGTGTCAACGGCATCCCCGCCACGGTCTCCCAGCGCCCCTCGATGGCGGCCGCCTTGACGGGCTGATATTCGAGGGTATTGAGGCCGTGCTGATCGCCAAGCAGCAGTTGCAGCGGCACGAGGACTGTCAGCAGCCACAGGGTCATGGACAGAGTCGTGCGGCCTTCTTGCACGAAGCGGCCGCGCCGGATCATGTAGGCGGCTACGCCGAGCGCGACGAACCCGGCCGTTACGTAGAAGGCGGTGACGGTGTGCGCCAGCCGATAAGGAAACGACGGGCTGAATATGATGTGCAGCCAGGACTTGGGAAAGAAGCGACCGTCGATGACCTCGTAACCGGCCGGGGTCTGCATCCAGCTATTGACCGCAAGGATCCAGAACGAGGAGAACAGCGTACCGACCGCGACCATCAAGGCGGCGAGAAAATGTACCCAGCGGGGCACCAGTCTTCGTCCGAACAGCAGGACACCGAGAAAGGCCGCCTCGAGGAAGAACGCCATGATGCCTTCGTAAGCCAGGAGCGGCCCGATCACGTTGGACGCGGCATCGGCGAAACGGCTCCAGTTGGTGCCAAACTGGAACGGCATCACGACGCCGGATACGACACCCATGCCGAAAGACACCGCGAAAATCTTGATCCAGAAATCCGCCATCCGGAGATAGATTTCCTCTCCGGTTTTCAGGTACATGCCTTCGAGCACCGCGATATAGGAGGCGAGGCCCACGGTGAAGGCCGGCAACAGGATATGCCAGCCGATTACCCAAGCGAACTGCAGCCGCGACAGCAATACCGGGTCGAGATGCACTGGTTCCTCTATTCGTCCCTGCCGCTATGGCCCATTGGCCTGCGGCAGCGGCGCCTCGCGTCAGCGCCGAGCGGGGCCTGCCGACTGCTCCCCGAGCGCTGCCCGCGCGCGCAGAAACCCCTGGGAGGACTTGACGGCGAAGCGCGGAACCTGCAGAAGCATCTGCTGCAGGGCGCGGGCCCTCTCCGGGTCGGCCAAATGAGATGCCCCATCGGCGCCGGGAAGGCGCCGGGCGACCGTGAGCATGGCATGGGGGTCGAAGCCGGCGTTCGAGAGGAGCCGCACGGCGTAGCGGTCTGCTTCGCGCTCCTTGGAGGGCTCGATCACCTGCGTGAGGGAGCCGATGGCGGCATAACGGGTGCCGCCGTCTTCCCGATTCCCTCCGCCGAACACGTCGAGGAGTTGCTCCCACAGCGTTGGTGGCGGGCCCGCACACAGATGCCCGGCGAGCTCGTGACCCATCTCGTGGCCAAGCACCGCGGCGAGCTCGGACTCGTTGTGCGCAAAAAGGAGGGTGCCGTCCGTTACGAACACGTGCCCATCGCCTACGGCGAAGGCATATACGGACCGGTCGCGGATGACGTGAAACCGCCACCTCGGGGGTAGCTGCCCAGGGACTGGGGAAGCAGCGCGCGCGAGCCGCAACCCCAGCCCCTGCACGTAGGCCGCGATGGGATCCCCGGATGCTCGCAGCGGCCACTCTTCCTGAACCCTGCGCACCGTCGTTTGGGCTCCCTGCTCGTCACAGGGGGTGCCCGCAAGCGGCCATCCCAGACCACCGACGCCGCCCACCGCGAGCCACCAGACCGCGCCGACCCGAACGCCAGCCCGGCGTTGCAAGGCCCCTCGGGGAGCCGCCCTCATCCCGCCCCGACGTAGAAGACCGAAGTCTGGGAATCGGAGACGGTTCCGGCCTGAACCTTGTGCTCGATAACGTAAGTTCCGTGGGGGGCGTTCCCTGGTATCGGAATCCCGGCTTGTGCCACGTAGCCGCCGGCAGAGCGTTGTACGGGGGGCTGCGCGAGGTTGGCGAGCACTTTGCCGTCTTTGGTCAGCGCCCACGACTCGACCACATCGACCTGCGAGGTCCCAGGGGGCAGGATGACCGAGTAGTCCGTCGATACGTTGACTTCCTGGCCGGGCTGCACGTTCTGGGGCGCAGCGCTGGACTTGCGCACGACCACCGAGGTGCTGTCGGGTGGAGCCGTCAAGCCATAGATCCGGTTGTCCGACTGCGAAGAACGTACTTGAGCTGAACGATACTGGCTCACCTTCACGGTTCCCCAGCCGATGGCCGCTCCGGCCGCGGCGGACGCCAGGCATGCTGCCGTGTTACCATGCAGCGCGGTACAGAGCAGTCCGCCCGCCAGGCCGCCGACTGCCGCCCCCCCGAGCTGTTGGTTCTGTTCGGTGGTTGCGCAGCCTGCGGCGAGGCTTAGAGAAAGCGCAACCACGACTGCGCACTTCACTGGTCCAGACATCGCTTTTCCTCCCTCAGTCATGAAGATGGGAATTCAGGATTGCGGCAACGCTCACTCGTGCCTAGTGCCCGCTGGCGCCGCGGCCGGGGACTCGAAGTATGGATCGCCGTCGGGAACAGCGGGAATGATCTCGGCGAGGCGATCCAACTGCTGCTTTATACCGCCGACCGGGGGCGGCTCGATGGCCTCGAAGTGTGCCCCCTCGTAGCTGAACTTGCCGCTGCCGGAGGGATACTCTATGCCTATCTTCAGCGCGTGGGACTCCCCGTCGGGGGGAATGTAGGAGCGGAATGTCAATACGTAATCACTCTGCAGAATATTTTGGATGTCTTCGACGATGGCCTGCATCCGGTCGACTGTTTTCCCAACCGGAAAGTAGAGGCCGAAGGAGTTCTTGGAAAGCGCCTCCAGGTTCTTGAAGTGTTCCGGGCTGAGGTGGGAGTAGGCTATGGAATAGATCGGAATGGGAATGGCCAGGCTGGTGATTCGATTGTTGAGCTCTTCCCGGGACAGGGCGCTTCCCTCGTCTTTGCCGTCGGAGAGGACCACCACCGAGCAAGACACGACGAAGTTCTCCGGGCTAGGCGTCACCGATCCCTGTGCAGTCATGGCGCACATCTGCATCGCCGCACCGATCGCGTCGTACAGCCGAGTCCTGTGGCCATCCGCTTTAACGTCCATGAGGCGGCGCCCGAGTGCGGCGGCATCCCGCTCGAACAGGGAGACCACCTGGTAGCCCTCAGGCGTGTCCCGGACTGACAGGATCGCCACCTCGTCCTGGGGCCGCTTGCTGTCGATGAACCGGGCGGCGGCGCGAAGGGCTGCATTGAACGGCGCGCCGGCCATGGATTTGCTCGCGTCCAGGACCAACACCGAGCGTATGGCCTCCTGGCGCTGCCTCAAAGTGTTCACGAGATACTGGCGCTTGGTCGGATCATAGGCCCGGCCCTTGACCATCAGCCCGATATTCCGTTCGTTCAGGTTCACGAGCGGCCGCATATTCGCGTCGAAGGTCCGGAAGTAGACCTGGACGAAGGGATACAGACCGTAGTTCACGGAATAGATCTTGAGGCCGTAGCCACCAGGAGCCCCGGGGGCGAAGGTCTGCGCCGCGCTCGGCGAGACACACAAGGGTGCCAGTAGGAAGAGCACCGCGGCGCAAATTGCGCGCAGCCATGTGTTCCTGCTGAAAACTTGGAAAGCAGGGGCGTCATCGGTGCACATCGGCATTTCCTCCCGGTTGGTGTGGTGTTGGATGCGTCGCTTCAATAGACCTTTTCCGTGCGCTTTGGAATGATCGTCCATTGCGTGTTCTCCTCGGACTTGGGCGAGTGTGCAGTCGACCGTCTCGGGGGCGCCTTCCGTTCCGCCCTGGCGCCGGTGGCGACGTCTCTGTCTCGCGACGTGCTGATCTGGGCCTGGACGGTCTGGCCCTTTGCCGCGGGACGAGTGTCGGGTCGGGGGGCTGGTGGAGGCTCCGGCGCCTGGGGGCCCGCAGAAGGTGGTAGCTCGTCCTCCCGCTTCAGATGCTGCTCGAGAATTTCCATTGCGGTCGGCTCGGACGGCGCCGTGGCGGAGGTCGAGGCTGTCTCGGCGCTGACGGGCGGCTTCGCTGCTACGGGCGCAGGACCGGTCTTTGTAACCGGTGCGGGGCCGCTTTTTGCGCCGGCGGTCTGGGGAAGCGCAGGCGTCTCGACCGGATGGGTCTCCTGTGGGAGCTCAGGTCCGCGCCCGGCGGCGGGGGGGACCTGCGGGGTTGGGCTGGGCCGCCGCTCGACCGAAACCGGGTGCGGACCGCTCTGGTAGTTCCACCAGATACCGATGGACGCCGCGGCGGCGACCGCGGTCAGCACGGTCACCGTCACCCATGGCCTTCGGGTTCGGGTTACCGGCCTGGATGGCCGGGCCACCCCCGGCGCCGTTGTCGGGATTCTGAGGCTGTGAGGTGCGGTCACGGGCCGCGCCGCGGCTCCCGTCACCCGGACCGTCTTGGTATTGGGGACAGAAACGTTCACCTCTCCCGCCTGAAGTGCTTCCGTGAATTCCCGGATCGACTGCTGGCGGTTGTTGGGGTTCAGCTCCAAGGCCCGCAGGAGCGTCTCATCGAGCGTCGACGGCAGACCGGGTACCTTGGACGACGGCGGGGCAACCTCCTTGCCGGCCAGCCGTTCGTTCACGGCTGGTGGAGTGTCTCCGGTCAAGAGCATGTAAACCGTTGCGGCGAGCGCGTAGATGTCCGACCGCGGGTCGGTGCCGGTACCCATGACCTGCTCGGGCGGGCTGAAGCCATAGGAGGCCGCACGGGCCTGCAAGCGGGTCATGGAGGAGGGAGTCGACTCCTTGGCGATGCCGAAGTCGATGAGCATGACCCGGTCGCTGTCGTCGAGCAGAATATTCTCCGGCTTGAGGTCCCGATGGACGATGGGGGGCTGCTGGGAGTGCAGGTAGGCGAGCACCTCGCAGAGCTGGCGCATCCACGGGAGCAGAACAGGCAGCGCGATGCGGCCCCCCACGCGGATCCTCTCGGTTTCCAGGGTGCGACTGCCTCCGAACTCGAGCACCAAGTACATCATCTCCCCGACAGTGAAGCGGTCGATGATGTCCGGTATCGAGGGATGGCTGAGTCGGCTGAGAACCTCGATTTCCTGCTCGTCGAATTGAGGCTTGGGGATCTCCTTCAGGGCACGTTTCTTGTCCTTGAGGCGCATGTCCTCGACGAGGTAGGTCGCCGCGAACCCACCTTTCCCGAGGATTCCTTTTATCCGATAGCGGTCTTGGATGACGTCCCCGGGGGGGTGGAGCCACCCAAGAATGCCGCGTACCGAGCCATTCGGTGCAACGTCGAGATGCGCGAGATCGAAGCCGCAGTGCTGGCAGCGTGTGTTGGACGGACCCAGGGCCGCCGGATCGTTCGCCCCGCCGCACTTCGGACAGGTTCTCCCCCCGGAGTCTGGCTCGAGGGTCCGAACGCCGTCCTTCGAGCTCCCCTCGGGCGCGGCGTCAACGATCTGGTTCATCGTCCCTCGCGATCCTTTAGTTTCAGCCCCAGGAGGGCAACGACCAGGAACACCAGTCCCAGTGCGGCGACTGCCGCCAGGTCGCCCCAGTAGCCGCCCGATAGCGGCACCACCGGCTGACCCGCGAGATCTCGCGCCGAGGGTGCCCGGGCCGAGGGTCGCTTTGGCGGCGTCGAAGGCCCAGAACGATATCATCGTGACCTTTGCGGTGGCGAGGGCCAGTCCCTGCAACCTCACGACGGCGTCCGCCAGGACCACCTGGGGGACGAGCAGAATGGGAACGACCGCGATCGCCTTGTCGTTGGTGCCGACAAACGCGCTGACAGCCAGCCCCATGTTGGTTGCGGCCATCGCGGCGGCGAATAGCGCGAGCAGGCGCTTCCCGGTATCGCCTTCGAGCGGTACGAACGGCGCAACGACGCAGAGCAACAACACGCACTGGATACCACAAAGAACCGCAAGCGGGATCAGCTTGCTGGCCACATAGGGCGCAATGCGGAGATTGACCGACCGCTCCCGCAGGTAGACGGGAAGCTCCTTCACGATCTCCCGGGCGGAGTTGAGGCATCCGAACCAGATCGCGGCCAGAACGAGGACGAACGTGACTTGGCCGTGCAGCGCTGCGGGGAGGGGGCCATCGGTGTGGAAGACCAGAGCCACCACGCCCGCGATCGCCGGCGCCTGCAGCAGCAGGATTGCCAGGTTCCGCCGGTCCGCCAGCAGGAGGTCGAGATACCGCCGTATCAGGATCCCGGCCTGAGACAGAGCAAACGAGCCTCCGGGCTCGCTGACGATTGTGGCCGGAACCCCTGCCGCTGCGTCGTTATCGGCGCCGCTCGGCAGCGCCATGCGCGCCGCGACGTATTTTTGATAGTGCTCGCTGCCGGCGAAGCGCCCCGCCCACTCGGGCCCAGGGGCCGTCTCGAGCACATCATAGACCTCCGCCAGCCGCCGTACGCCGAAGAACTCCGGGGCATCTCCGGGAGGCCCGAAAAACACCAGACGTCCCTGATGGAGCAGCGCCACGAGGTGGCAAGCGTCGATGTTCTCGAGGCTGTGCGTGACGCAGATCACCGTCTTGTGGTCCGAGGCCAGATCGGCGAACAAATGCATCATGCGCTTGTCGGTAGCGGCATCCAGGCCACTCGTGACCTCGTCGAGGAATAGCAGATTCGGGTTCGCAACCAACTCCACGGCCAGGCTGACTCGTTTGAGCTGACCGCCGCTCAACGGCGCGGGCGTATCGATGCGAAACGTGGCCTTCTCGCCGAGACCCACCCGCTCCAGCACTCGGGCGATGTGGTCGTCGATCTCTCCGTTCGACGTATCCGGAGGCAGCCGGAGCCGAGCGGTGTAGCGCAGAGCGTGATCGATGGTAATCCGCCGGTGAACGATGTCCTGCTGGGGCACGTATCCGATGGCCGAGCGGAACTGGTCGAAGGCATCGTACAGACTGGACCCGTTGTAGAGCACCCGGCCGCCGGTCGCCGCGCGGCGTCCGCTCAGAGCATCGAGCAGCGTAGACTTGCCGGAGCCGCTGCTGCCAAACACGCCCACGAACTCGCCCGGCTCTACGGTCAGGTCGATATCGTCGAGGAGACGACGCGTGGACTGCCCCGTGCGGTCACGAACCTCCTTGTAGAGCCCCTGGGCCTGCACGCGCACGGTTCCGCTGAGGTCTACCGGCTCCAGGGCCTCTCCCGTGAAGGAGAAGACGAACGTCGCGATCTCGACACGATCGCCGGGTTGAAGCGCTGTCCTGTCCGCGACACGGCGCCCATTCACGAACACGCCGTTGGTGCTCTGCAGATCCTCCAGGATGACTCGCGAGGGCTCGCAGATGAGCCTCGCATGGTGTCGCGACACCAAGGGCGAGGGGAGAGTGAAGTCGCACTCGGGGAGTCGTCCGATGGTGAGCACCGTGCTGGCGCGAGGACCCTGCGGGCTGGCGTCGGAGGGCCAGGTCGGCGCGGTGGTCTTGTCGGTGACCACCCTTAGCTGAAAGGGCGTTTGTCCGAGGAGCAGCCAGTCCCCGTCGCCGATGGCCGAGGGGGCACGGATGGACAGGCCATTCACGGCGATAGCGTCGCTACCTACCGGCTCGACGGACAGCGCCGCGCCGGTGAAGCGAAACCGGGCATGCCGGGCCGCGATCCCAGCGCCCCCGAGAACGATATCGCTCCCGGCATCGCTGCCGAGCACGTAGTCCCTTCCGGCAGACAGGTCCACACGGGTCCGCTGGCGGGTGAAGGAGCTCAGGAGTTCGACCTGCGCGCCTGGCTCACTCGCCGTGTTGTCCGCCATGTAGCCGTATCCTCGCTATACGGGGATCATGCGCACGCGGAGCCTCCGGCGGACTCGCGCGAACCGCTTCGGGCAAGGGACGACAGCGGGCTGTGCGGTGTGTGGGTCCCGCCGGCGCTGTTCGTTCGTCCCGATCTCTTCGCCGCGCGGGCTGCCGCTGCGCCGGGCATCTCCCCTGACAGCCCGGTTTCGACGGGTCGGTCCACGGCGGACACGCTGGCGGATGGACCGGAGCTTCGGCATCGGAGTCCTCCCTGGCATTGGGGACCTCCTCCGATGCAAAACAGCGGCTGAGTGCGCACGGCCGGTGCGTTGCGGGAAGGAGATCAACCCGGTCACCTGCCGGAGCCTCCAGTGACCGCCGAGACATCCGGCCGCCATGCTCTTCGGGTTCCACCCGGACGGCCTCGCGCACGGCGGCTATGGGGAGGCCACCCCCTCATTTGCCGGATGAACCCCAAAAAGGCCAAGTTCCTATCCGTCAGCACGCGACATCGGTCCGTCGCCACACTTCACGACAAGAACTGCCCGACCAGAATAAGGACGAGCATCATCAGGCCAAAAGTCACTAAAACAAATCCGAAGGACTTGCCGCCCACGCGAAGCCATTTTGGAGGAGGTCCGGTTCTCCGCTTGTCAAGCTCCCGGGTGTCTCTGAGCCTCTGAAGCTCCAGGGGCTTGTCGTGCTCCATTTCCTCCAGGGAGAGCCTCCCCGTAAAAATAACCGTGTCCATGGGAAATTTTTCCGGCCTAAGGTGAGTGTTAAAGAAGTGTATGGTGAAGATGAAGCCGGCGGCAAGCAGCGCCTCTTCGCTGTGTATTATGTGCGCCACATTGAATATCCATCCAGGCAGAAACCGGCTGAAGAGATCCGGAAACCAGAGCAGGAGCCCCGAGAGTCCTATCATTCCTACGCCCCAGAAGACTGCCCAATAGTCGAACTTCTCCCAGTACGTCCATCTGTCGAAAACGGGCCGAACGCCCAGGCCCAGGAACCACTTGAAGCTTTGATAAACGTCCTGGATGTCTCTCCAATTTGGCACCATGGACTCGGGTCCAAAAATATCGAAGCGAAATCTCTTTTTGACAGCGATGAAGTAAGCCACGAACAGGAGGTGAGCACTGAAGTACCCGAAGGTTATGACAGCACATGCTCTGTGGATAAGACCCGCCATCTTGTACCCGCCGAGAATCCTCATGAATGGCGCCGCCCAGGCCGCGTAATGGTATTTGAGGGGCATCCCGGTTATGACCAGACCGAGGAAACTAATGGCCACGAAGACGTGCAGGACCCTGTGGTAGGGGCTCAAGCGCTTTATGTAGACGGCTTCATCCATTTCCTTCACCCCGTTTCCGTTCGAGAAGCGTGCGTAATATCCACAGAAAAGTATGCAGCAGGAAAAAAGCAAATACGCCGATGAGAAGGATCTTCATGAACCAGTGCGTGTAGAAAAGAACGGGGTATTTCGCCCTATTGTGTTCGTCGGGGTGAGGATGGTACTCGGTGATGCCCCGGCCTGCGAATAGGTGGCATGTTCGGCAGGTGCCGAGGATTTTGCCGCTCGAGATGGTCGAAGCCGCCGCGCTTTTTGGCAAGATCTCGTGGAAGCCGTGACAGTCCGAACATTTGGCAACGGTGGTGTATCCGAGGTGGGTAACCTCGCCGTGTATTGTCTTACGGTAGGTCTCCAGCCTGTGCTTGTGGCAGCCACCGCACTCCTCGATTAGCCAGAGCTTCCAGCGATCTTCCGTCACTCGAGGCGCCGCGTGCTCCATGTGGCAGTCATAGCAAATGGCAGCCTTCAGATCGCCCTTCTCGAGGACCTCGGTGCCATGGATACTGCGGCTGTATATCTTATATTCGAAATAATGGCAACCGGAGCACAGCTTAGGGACATTTTGCCTGTAAGTCCTCGAATCAGGGTTGTCAGATGGAAGGATTTGGTGCGTGCCGTGGCAGGTCTTGCACGCAGGCCCGGACCCTTTTCGCACCGCTTCTGCATGAGGGCTCTGGCTGTAGGCACGGGCCGCTTTCTGTGAGGCGCCCAGACCGCCGGTCAGGTGGCAGGAGTCGCAGTCCACCCTGTGGACCGTCCCGTGAGGGTAGCCCTTGACCCTGGTGTGGCATTGGGTGCACTTGAGGGCTTTGTGGACAGACTGGCGCAAAAGGGACTCATCTATATATGGCGTCATCCCTTTCTGGCCGTGGCACGAAAGGCAGGACTCCTGTGCGCGAGCTTGGTGAGGAACAGAGAGTGCAATGAGCCCTGAGGCGAACAAGACCGCCGATGCGATATAACGCACTTATCCTCCTCCCCGGCCCCGTGATGGCAAAATAGGAAACCGGGTTCCCTTATCCCTTAGGCTTCAAGAAAGGGGCGAGCGCCGTGGCCTTGCCCTTACAAGACTGCGGCACTCTCGCGCGTGTCCAGTTTCAGGCGGAGGCCGGTCGGCCGCACCCTGGCATCGATGAGAACGTCGACGATCCCCGCGGCCCCCGGCAAGCCCACCTGCGCGACTCCCCCGGCGGGCTGGGCTCGGAGACCGCATCATATCCCAATCTAGGCTGTAGTGCCTGCGGCGCTTCGCACCCCCTGCTTGCAGGACCCCTGACGAGTGAGCTTCATGAAGCGAAGGGACAGCATCATGAACCGCCAGATCTGGCGCACGAAGCTAGTCTGACGACGCTTGTCGGCCTTGGTGATGATGTATTGCATGGCTGCTCCTCCTTCAGGGAAGGTGCTTCCACATGGGCTTGGCACTCAGCTTGTAAAGGAACGCATGATGGAGGCCTTTTTTGAGCCACGCGCCGGCAAGCCCCATTTCCACTGTGCTCCCACCGAACGTCTCGGCCGTGTTCCGGATAGAGCTGACGGTTGCGCACGATGGGGTAGATTCCGATCACCGCGGCCGAGCCCCGGGTCCAGGAGTTCTTCATAGAAGCGATGCACATGCCCGCGGTTTCTGCCAACGAGGCCGAGTGGCATGGCTCGCGTCCCTGGATCATCTCCGCGACGTTCAGTGCCGCCGCCTTGCCAGTCAGCTCGGAGGTGTAACCGGTACGGGGAATCGCGGGACTGATCGGAGTGCCATGGGAGGAGACACAAGGCTTGGACATGCAGCCAGGCGGCGCGAAGGCGATGCCTACGGCGAACAGGTTCTTGTAGGTTGGGTTCTGGTAAGTCGAGGGCCAGTCACGGGCATCCAGCTCCTTGTAAGGTTTGCCGTAGACCGCGTCCACCTTCATGAAGCCGGCCGGGTTCAGCAGCTTGTCGGATAGATCGTTCCCTTCCCGGTCAAGATAACGTATCGGCTTTCCCCTGAACGGAGGGATGAGCATGGCGAAGTCGTAGGGGATCTCACCGTACTCGCCGTCTTCGTTCTCGGTGTAAATGCGCTGCTCGTCCACTTTGTGGACAGCGGTCTTCACCTGCCATTGGATGCCGTAGTCAGCGAACACGGCCCGGCACATATCCTCCGAAGTGAACAGAACCGATCCCATCCGAGCCTCGAACCCGTCGATCCCGAAGTCGCCCGGGCACGGTTCGTTGGAAACCCACTTGAGATCGACCTGATCTCGGACTTTGCGATCCACCAAGTCGTTGTGAACCAGGGAAATGAACTCGAAGGCGGCACCCTGGCAGGTGCAGGCGCCGTGCCCGGTACCGACGACAATGGTGGCACGTCGGCCCCTCTTGAGCTCTTCCACCAGCTCCAGATAACGCTGGGCTGTCTGCTTGGCGTGGTCCGGGGTGCAGACGGAGTACGTGTGGCCTTTTTCGGGCCCGAGCCCAGGGGTCGCATCGAAGTTGAGGTGCGGACCCGTGGCGTTGATGAGGTAATCGTAACTGAGGCGGAGAGGTTCCGTGCTTGCATTGCCGCGCGGCTCCACGACCACATACTGCTCGTCCGGATGCACCTCGGTGGCGAGGCCCTGAACGAAAGAGATACCCAGTCGGTCGTACACGGGCTTCAGCTCGAACTGGGCTTTTTCCGGCTCGATCTGGCCGATGCCAACCCAGATCATTGACGGGATGTACGTGAACATCGGCGTCGGGTTGACCACTACGATCTCGTGGTTACCCTTGCCTTTCAGAGCATCTTGCAGAATCAGCGCGGCATACTGGCCGGCGAAGCCGGCACCCAGAATAACTGTCTTCGACATGTTACATCCTCCTCCTGATGGCCGGTCGTCGGCGACAACCGGCGTCCTCTTCATCTATCGCGATCCCCTGGCCCCCTGGAACTCCGCCAAGGCGACCGCCGTATCTGTTTCACGCATTTTCTTATGGCGGGGGCAGGCGCGGACGCGACCTTAGTCCCCCCTCCTGGTGGACAACTGAGCCTCGTTCATTCAAGACCGCCGGCACGTATGCCATAGGACTGCCCTGACCCCCGGAAGCGGGCTCCGCCAGGCAACCGCGGCGAACTGGAACTCCGAGACCACGGTGGCGGACCCTGTCCGAGTGCGATGCGCTTGGCTCCGGAACCCCGCGCCATCGACCCTCGGCCCGGTTTTTGCGCAGCCTGGATTGCCACGGACTCGCGAGCGCCCCTCCATCGTTCGCACCCAATGGGAGAAGCGCCCTCTGGGCCCGACTCGCGCGCTTGCGGGTGAGGCGAAGCTGAATGTGCCGACCCACCCGGGACGGGTCGCGCGCGTGGACGAGCCAGAGGGTGCGGCACGAACTTGCCGTGCGGTGCCGCCCGGCACCAGCACTACGATGGCACAGCCAGCGACTAACTGAGGGCACTGCCGTCGTGCCGGTCCGAATCTGCTGCAGGAATTTTCCCGCACGGTCAACATGCGAGCAGTTGTCTGGCCAGCAGCACTCCCCGCTTCGCTCGACGCGCCGCGAAACGTACTCGCGGCGCTACCGCGGTCTCCAGGGCTCGCCGCTTCCTGCCTTCCATGGCTCCCCATAGCAAACTCTGCGACCCACCGTCTCAACGAGAGGTTAGTCCCTGGAGAGGGCGTGGTCAAGGCTCGCGCATCCCGCGTGTAGCGCCAAAAGTCCTAATATCCCCTTTTGGCGCTCGGAGGGGGACGCATGAGAGAAGGGGTCATTACGATGAGCCGGAGAGAGTTGGAGCGGCTGCAGAGGGGGCAAAACACCCTTGCAAGTCACGAAGGACGGGTATCAATCGCACTCTCAGCTCTTTTTCGCAAGCTGCATGATCGTGCGGGACTTGATACCAACGCCAATCACGCTTGCGCGCCCGCCGGCCTCAGCACCTGCACCCGGCGCATGGACCGGCGAGCCAGCCGTCTGTCGATGATGTTTTTCAGCGCGATGATTAGTCCCAATCCGATAAAAGCACCGGGCGGCAGAACCGCCAGCAGGAAGCCCCGGTAGTTCTCGATCAGGGTCACCGTCAGCCACTCCGTGCCGTGCCCGAACATGAGGTACGCATGATCCAGGAGGGTGCCGTGGCCCAAGACTTCTCGCAACCCGCCGAGCGCCACCAGTACGCCCGTGAAACCGAGCCCTATGCTGAGTCCGTCCAAGAAGGCACAGTCCACCGGGTTTTTTGAAGCGAACGCCTCGGCCCGCCCGATGACCGAGCAGTTGGTCACAATCAGTGGGATAAAGATGCCCAGGATCTTATAGAGTTCGTGCCAGTAGGCGTTCATCGCTAGCTCTATGGCCGTGACGAAGCAGGCGATGACCAGCACGAAGACCGGAATCCGCACCTCGGGCGGGACCAGATGGCGTATGAGGGACACCGTGACGTTGGTGCCGACCAGCGTGAGGGTCGTGGCGAGTCCCAGACCGAGCCCGTTGATCACGGTGCTGGAAACGGCGAGCAGCGGACACAGGCCGAGGAGCTGTACCAGCCCCGTGTTGTTGGTCCACAACCCATCCCGGGCGATGCGTGCGTATTCCCCACTGCTCACTGACCGGGCCTCTCGTGGTGGGGAGCGGCAAAAAGCTCATCGCGGTGGGACACGAAGTATTCTAGGGTTCGATGAACGGCGTTTACAACCGCTCGGGGGGTGATGGTGGCGCCGGCGAATTGGTCGAACGCACCCCCGTCACGCTTCACCTTCCACTGCTTGGGTGGCGGATTCCCCAGCGAGTGCCCGTTGAACCCCAATATCCAGTTGGAGCGCTGCTCTTCGATGGCATCGCCCAGTCCAGGGGTCTCTTGGTGGGAGACCACCCGAACTCCGGCGACCACGCCGTCGTAGCCGACTGCCACCAGCAGAGAGATGGGTCCGCCGTAACCGTCCGGAGCGACCGGGGTTAGGATCGCGGCCACGGGCTTTCCGTCCTTACGCGCCCGGTAGACGGTCACCGGCTGACTGGTGCCCAGCGCCTGCGGCGCCTTCACCCGAACGGTGTCCTGGAGCAGATTGTTGTCGTAACGCTGAGGCGGCACCAACGCCTGGAGCTCCCGGAGCAACGCCTCACGCTGGTTTCGCACAATGCGTTCTTTGGTCGTCTCGTAGGTCGTCGCAACGAGACCCGCGCCGACCAGCGCGAACGCAGCCAGCAGCAGCGCCGTCTGCAGCATATGACGCAGCGCAGAAGCAGTCACCGCCCAGTATGACCAAACACGCGTGGCTGGGTGTAACGGTCGATAGTGGGCGCGGCCATATTCATTAGCAACACCGCGAAGGCGACCCCATCCGGATAGCCGCCCCAGGTTCGGATGACGTACGTAAGCGCACCCACGCCGGCCCCGAAGATCAGTTGACCGTGTGGCGTCGAGCAGCCCGACACCGGGTCCGTCGCGATGAAGAACGCCCCCAGCATGGCCGCTCCGCTGAACAGGTGAAAGAGCGGCGAAGGGTGCGTGTCGGGATCCATGAGGAAGAACACCCCGGCGGCGGCAAACAGGGTGCCCAGCATCGCCGCAGGCACGCGCCAGGTGATGACCTTCCTCACCACGAGCCAGACGCCGCCGAGGAAGAACCAGTTGCCCAGCCACTCCCAACCCTTGCCGCCGAAGTCCCCGAACAGCGCGCTGGCGCGGATCTCGCTCACCGTCCGTGCCAGGCCGAGCTGCGTCTTCACCGTATCCAGCGGGGTGGCCATGGTCACGCTGTCCAGTGTGAGGCCCTGCGGGAGGCGGCCGGTGAGAATCGCGGCCAGGGTCTGCAGCGGATCGAGGGGGTGGCTGTTCAACATCTCGGGCGGTAGCCAGGCGGTCATTTCGCGCGGGAACGAGACCAGCAGGACCACGTAGCCGATCATGGCGGGGTTGAAGGGGTTATGCCCCAGACCCCCATAGATATGCTTGCCGAACACGATCGCGAAGAGTGCTCCCAGTGCGGTCAGCCACCACGGCGACAGCGGGGGCAGCGCCAAGGCCAACAGCACGGCGGTCACGACCGCGCTGCCGTCGGTAAGATAGGAGTGCAAGGGACGACCCCGCCAGCGGAGAACCGCCGCCTCGGCAGCGAGAGCGGTGGTTGCCGCGATGGCGATGTTGATGAGCAAACCCCAGCCGAAGTAGAAGACATAGGCCGCGATGCCGGGCACCAGCGCAAGCAGCACCTGGCCCATTACCGAGGTCACAGTCGCGGGCCCGTGGATATGAGCCGAGCCGCCCGTCCCGAAGCGCATCAGTCGACCTCGGCGCCGCGTTCCTCCCCGGCCTCCCGCGGGGTACCGGTCTCGCCCTGCCGCCGCGCTTGCGCACGAGCCAAGGCAGCCTGGATGACCGCCTTTTTCCCCTCTTGGTCCACACCGTCACCGAGCTGGGCTTTCTTCTGGGCCATGCGCGCCGCCCGGTCGGCCTTCTCCCGCTGCAGCCTTTCCTGGCGCAATTCGAATCGCCGGCGCGCGAGATCCGCCTTCTCGCGCTCGCGCTCCAACGCCCAGATCTCGGACTTGGCGTGGCGGTAGTATTGCACCAGGGGGAGGTTGCTGGGGCACACATACGCGCAGCAACCGCACTCGATGCAATCGAAGAGCTTGTAGTCCTGCACGGTGTCGAAGTCCTTCGCCCGCGCGTACCAGTAGAGCTGTTGCGGCAGCAGCCGGACCGGGCAGACCGCCGCACACGCTCCGCAACGGATGCACGGCAGCACCGGGCGCGGAGCCGGCAAATCTGTGGCCGTGGCGGCGAGAATACAGTTCGTCGTCTTGACCACCGGAACCTGATCGCTGTGCAGTGCGATTCCCATCATGGGTCCACCCATGACGAGGCGCTGGATGCGCTCGGTATCGGCGGCGCATTGGTCCAGCAACTCGGAGACGGGCGTGCCCAGGAGCACATCGAGATTCCGCGGCTCCGCGACCGCCCCGCCGGTCACGGTGACTACCCGCGAGACCAAGGGATGGCCGCGGTTGACCGCGCGGTGTATTGCCGCTGCGGTCCCGACGTTGTGACAGACGACTCCAACGTCCGCCGGCAGCGCCCCGCTGGGCACCTCCTTGCCCGTCAGCACCTTGATGAGCTGCTTCTCGCCGCCCGCGGGATAGAGGGTCGGCACAGCGACCACTTCCACCTCACCCGCAACTCCTTGCTTGGCTACCTCGGCGCTCAATGCTTCAATAGCGTCCGGCTTGTTGTCTTCGATCCCGATCACACAGCGCCGCGCACCGAGGACATGGCCCATCACCTGAGCACCCGACACCACCTCCTCAGGCCAGGTGCGCATGAGCATATCGTCGCAGGTGATGTAGGGCTCGCACTCCGCCCCGTTCAGAATGAGCAGCCCGACCTCTAGGTCGGGACCGGGATTGAGCTTGATGGAGCTGGGAAAGCCGGCCCCGCCGAGTCCGACGATGCCGGCCTCCCGGATGCGGTTCCTCAGGACGCCAGGATCTTCTCGCCTGAAATCGGGCACGGGCTTCGCTTCCACCCACTGATCGAGGCCGTCCGGCTCGATCAGGATGCATGGCGCGCTTAGGCCGGAGGGATGCGGAACCGGGTACTCGCCGACGGACACCACCCGCCCGGACGTGGGGGAGTGTGCGGGCACGCTGACGTACCCTCTCGCGCGGGCGACGATCTCCCCTTTGAGCACCCGTTGACCGGCCTGGACGACGGGCTCGGCGGGCTCTCCAATATGCTGCTGCAGCGGCACCATGAGGCGGGGCGGAAGGCGCGCCGGCACGACGGGAAGGCGCGTGGATTCCTCCTTGCGTGCAGGCAGATGGAGGCCGCCCGGGAAGCCCCAAAGCCTAGGCTGCATCCACGGCATCCAGCCGCTTCTCTGGATCAGGCCATCTCCAGGTCTCCACGTCCGTCTTGACGGCTGCCATGTGGATGCAGTCCACCGGGCATACCGGCATGCACAGCTCGCAGCCAGTGCACTCCGAGGCGATGACGGTATGCATCTGTTTGGCCGCCCCCAGGATAGCGTCCACGGGGCACGCTTGGATGCACAGCGTACAGCCGATGCAGAGCTGCTCCTCGATCCAGGCCAGCATGTCCGGCTTGTGCGTTCCGTGCTCGGCGCTGAGCGGCTTGGGGTCACGCCCCAGCAGGTCAGCCAGTGCCCGGATGGTGTTGTCGCCCCCGGGCACGCACTGGTTGATGTCCGCCTCCCCGCTAGCGACTGCCTCGGCATACGGTTGGCAACCCGGGTAGCCGCACTGCCCGCACTGGGTCTGCGGGAGCAGCCCGTCGATCATGCCGGCGACCGGGTCGCCCTTCACCCGAAAACGCACCGCCGCGAAGCCCAGCAGGCCGCCCAAGACGGCCGCCAAGGCGGTAAGGGCCAGCAGCGCCGCCAGCATGCCTATCAGCCTCGGACCAGGCCCGAGAAACCCATGAACGCAAGGGACATCAGCCCTGCGGTGATCAGCGTTATGGGGGCGCCCACGAAAGGCCAGGGCACGTCGGCCGCCGCCAGCCGTTCGCGGATTCCTGCAAACAACGCGAGCACCAAGGCGAAACCGGCCGCGGCTCCGAAACCATAGAGAGCCGATTCCACGAAGCCGTGCTGCAGTTGAGTATTGAGGAGCGCCACACCCAGCACCGCGCAGTTGGTGGTGATGAGCGGGAGGAAGATGCCCAGCACTCGATATAGCAAGGGGCTGGTCTTGTGCACGACCATCTCAGTGAACTGGACTACCGCCGCGATGACGAGGATAAAGGTAATGGTCCGCAGGTAGTCCAAACCGAGGGGCATGAGCAGGTACTCGTCCACGAGATAGCTGCACACCGACGACAGGGTGAGGACGAAGGTGGTTGCCAGGCCCATGCCCGTGGCGGTCTCCACCTTGCGGGAGACCCCCATGAACGGGCAAAGCCCCAGGAACTTCACCAGCACGAAGTTGTTCACCAGAACCGTGCTGATGAGGATCAGGGCGTATTCTTTCATGGGAACGCGCCGGCATACGTTCGAGCCGAGACAGGCTCACCGGTCATGGCGATATTCGCCGCCCCCCAATGTGAAAACGGGTTCCGCCGCCATGACCGGTCGCCTAACCCCGCACGTCCCGTCCCTCAGCGCCGGACTCGCCTGCCGAAGACCGGAGCGATCGTTCCCTGCTCCCTCCGGCAGAACAGCTACGGACGAGGCGAATGAGAGACACAAAGGGCACCTGCGGCGCATTCTCACGGTACGGAATAGTATGCTGTCCCCGCCGGTTCAGGACAACCGCATGCCAAGCCAGGGAAAGCGCCGACCCCGACCGCTCGCGTGATTGCTGCGGCTATCTGATACGCAGCCCCGGCACCGCCCCGGGATCGGGCCCAATAAGCCACAGGTCTTTCCCCCCTGGGCCCGCCGCGAGGACCATCCCCTCGGAGACTCCGAAGCGCATCTTGCGCGGTGCCAGGTTGGCCACCAGAACCACCAGCCGCCCCTGGAGGTCCTGCGGGCTGTACGCCGAGCGGATACCGGCGAACACGTTGCGGGTCTCCCCGCCGAGGTCCAGGGTCAGCCGAAGCAGCTTGTCGGCCCCCTCGACATATGCCGCCTTCACCACTCGGGCAACCCGCAGGTCGACCTTGGCGAAGTCCTCGTAGCCGATCTCCCGCAAGGACAGGCTCTCCCGGCGCCTGCGCCATGGCCTCTTTACGGGAGGCAGCCTCCTCCCGAGCAGCCGCGAGCATCGCCTCGACCTGCCTGCCCTCGATGCGCCTCGCGAGGTGCTCGTATGGCCGGATGACATGGTCCGTGAGCGGCGGGCTCGAAGCATCCGCCCACGTGAGCGGAGGGATGTCCAGGAACGCCTCCACCTTCTCCGCCATCTTCGGGAGCACGGGCTTGAGATATAACGTCAGGAGCCGGAAGGCGTTGACGCCGATGCTGCACACGACATGCAGCTCCTGGTCTTTCGACGAATCCTTGGCCAGATCCCAGGGTTTGAATTCATCGATGAAGCCGTTTGTCAGATCGGCCAGACGCATGACCTCGCGGAGCGCCTTGCCGTACTCGCGCATTTCGTAAAGCTGGGAAATATCCGTGCTTCGCTCACTGATCTCCTCCAGTACCTCGACCCGCTTTACCGCCCGCGGGACTGCGGCCAGCCGCTCGCCTCCCAAGGGAGGGCTGGCCAGGCGGTCCAGGTGTTCTGGTATCCCTGGGCTTTCGAGGCTGGGTGCCAGCCGCCCTTCGAAACGCCTGGTGATGAAGCCCGCCGTCCGCGCTGCAATGTTCACGTACTTGCCCACCAAGTCGCTGTTCACCCGAGCGGCGAAGTCGTCGAGGTTCAGGTCGATATCCTCGACCAAGGGGTTGAGCTTCGCGGCGAAGTAATAGCGCAGGTACTCGGGGTCGAGGTGGTCCAGGTAGGTGCGGGCCCGGATGAAGGTGCCGCGCGACTTGGACATCTTCTCTCCGTTGATGGTGAGGAATCCGTGCGTGAAGATGGCATCGGGCTTGCGAAACCCCGCCCCCTCCAGCATCGCCGGCCAGAAAAGCGCGTGGAAGTACACGATGTCCTTGCCGATGAAGTGATACAGCTCGGTGCCGGACTCCCTCCCCCACCACTCGTCGAAGGAAAGATTCAGGCGAGCGCACAGATCCTGGAAGCTCGCCATGTAGCCGACCGGCGCGTCCAGCCAGACGTAGAAGTACTTGCCCGGGACGTCCGGGATCTCGAAGCCGAAATACGGCGCATCCCGCGACACGTCCCAGTCGCGCAGACCTTCCTGGAACCACTCCTCCAGCTTGTGGGCGACCTCCGGCTGCAGATGCCCGCCGTGAATCCACTCGCGCAGCATAGGAGCAAAAGCCTGCAGCTCGAAGAAGTAATGCTCCGACTCCCTCTGCACCGGTGGAGCGCCGGACAGGACCGAGACGGGGTTCTTCAGATCCCAAGGCGAGTAGGTCGCACCGCATACCTCGCAGCTATCTCCGTACTGGTCTCGTGCTCCACAGCGCGGACACTCCCCCCGAATGAAGCGGTCCGGCAGGAACATCTCCTTGATCGGGTCGTAAGCCTGGGTGACGGTGTGCGTGGCGATGTGGCCTCCGTCCCGCAGCCGCTGGTAAATCAGATACACCAGTTCGCGGTTCTCCGGGGAGTGGGTGGTGTAGTAATTGTCGAACGCGACGGCGAAATCCTCGAAGTCGGCCCGGTGCTCGCGACCGACCCGTTCGATCAGTTCCTCCGGTGAAATGCCGTCTTGGGCGGCCCGCAGCATGATGGGCGTACCGTGGGCGTCGTCGGCGCACACGTAATAGCACTCGTGGCCGCAGAGCTTGTGGTAACGGACCCAGATGTCCGTCTGGACGTATTCCACCAAGTGACCTAGGTGGATGGGCCCGTTGGCGTACGGCAGCGCGCTGGTCACCAGTATCCTGCGGGGAGTGTCGGCCATCGTCGTGGAGGAGATCCCGTCAAAAGTTGTTAAATTATCACCGAGCAGGCGCGGCCGCCAATGCAGCCGGATAACCCTGGGGTCCGCAGTGGCACTGGGCGACGCTAGACCGCTGACCGTCGATTCAGCCAGCGACCCCGCAAGTCCCAGGTGGCCGAATGCCACGGGGGAAAGACCATAGTCGCGAAGCGTGCGGTCGTGAATACTTTGTTTCTCTTGGCGCGTACTGGCCACAAGGCGGCAGCACGGAGCACCGAGCCTTGACCCGACAGGAATGTCCAGAAGGTTACATCGATCTCGAACGACGGTTTCGGGACTTTTCTGACGCGGAGAGCCCGGAGGACGCCTTCGTGAGGAGTTACCTCGCCGCGGCCAGGGAGGCGAAGCCGGTCTAGGTGGAACGAGGAAGTACAGATTCCTCCCGGCGGGGCCTATGGCGCCAAGGTCGCTACTGCCGAGCTTGAAACGCATGGGTTCAGGATCTGGCCGACCAGATCGATGAGCTTTGGCGGGTGACTGCGGGGCATGCGCTGCACATCAAAGTCACGGTGGAGTTCGGGGAAGCGGGCAAGGTTGATCAGCCGGTGGTCGGTGGGGTCCATGCCATCCTGAGCAGGGTCAAACCCGGGTGGAAGGTGAGTTGAATGGACGTTGAGAGGCAGACAAGGCCTGATGTCTATGGACGTCCGGGGAGTCTTTTGCATGACCCCGGTTTCGCGAGCGCGACCCTGGCGCGCGCATGTACCCGCTTGACGGCAGGATTGAGAGTGCCCGTTGGACAGAGAAACGACGACTAGAGTTGACTATATGATGCAGATATAAGCTTTCCAGCTTGACAATGTAAAATCACTCACCGATAATGCAGCAACGGATATGCTCGCGAGCTGGCACTTCCGCCCGCGGCCCAACCGTCAGTTCACAGGTCTCCATATGGCGGAAAACGAGACGCTGGACCTACGACAGACCCCGCGCTGGAACCACGCCAGGCAGTTGCTGGAACGGGGTGCTTCGCCCGAGGAGGTTGCCGCCGAAGTCCGCCGCTGTCTCCACTGGACGCTCAGGCGCTTGGGGGAGCTGATGCCGATGCCGCTCGCGGATCTCATTCGGTGCGCCGCCGCAGGCGATCCGCGGGTGGCTGCCATGGTCCGCGAAGCACGGAAGGCGCGCGACTATGTTCAGATCATCGAACGACTCGGAAGTTTCTGCCGTGACGACCCTGAGGCGCTCGCTCGCCGCGTCATCGGCACGATCGCCGGACGCTTCTTTGACCAGGAATGCGAGCGCCTCGTCCCGAGTGAACGTCTGCCCACGTTTCAGGAGTTCGAGCGGGCGAGGCACGATATCGAGACGCGCCTGGCGGCTCCCATCAAGGCGCTCGCACGAGAACTGCTGGAGCATCCCGAGCGTTCGCATCGGATGCCGGCTTCGCTGAAAAAGGCGCCAGATGATGCCTTGCGGTCGACACTCAGCATGTCGCTCTTGGCCGAACCAGCGAAACACGGATGAGCGCGAGGACCGCGACATATCAGGTCACGTATGACCCGCATTCGCCCCTGAGCCCCGATGTCGTGGGAGCAGCGGTGCGTTATCACCTGGACGAGGAGGGCTTCAGCCGGCGTCTTCTGTCGCAGCCGGCCGCTCGCCTCCAGGACCTCCTCCGCATCGCTATGGGGATTTATGCGGTAGACCGACGGGAGAAGCGGTCGTACCGCTCGACGTGGGCGGGACCATCGAGGGACATCACGGTCCAGATTCAGGTTGAAGATCTCGGCTTTTGGTCCGACAAGCAGGTCGCCGGGCTGATTCAGGACATCGTCAGGTTTCTCAGCGATGACTTCTGGGATGTCTCCTTTATTCCTCGCACGGGCAAGGGCCGCTCCCGTGCCGAGTTCCTGCCCTTTCCGAGCGAGTCTGATCCCCTGGTCTGCCTGTACAGCGGTGGTCTGGACTCGGCCGCTGGACTCGCCAACCGGCTGCGCCAGCACCAAGGACCAGTTTACGCGGTGACAGCCGCCCACCGCCCGGAGCTGAAGGGGCGGTGCGAACGGCACGCTCGGACGCTGTCGGCCCACTACCGCCGGAATGGTTCCGGCCGCTTCATCCACCACCCTACGCAATCCCCCGCGGATGGCATACCAGGAGCTGAGCCAATGCTGCCGGGCTTTCCTGTTCACCACGCTCGGGGCCGTGACCGCCATCGAACACGGGGCCGAGAGGGTCGAGGTGTATGAGAATGGCGTCGGTGCGGCCAACCTGCCGCCCATGACGGGGATGTGGGTTGGGGGACGCAGCACCAAAGGCTGTCATCCCCACTTCCTTCGCCTCATGGGTGAGCTGGCCAGCCGGGTTGCCGAGCGCAAGGTTGGCTTCGTACTGCCCTTCGCAGACAGGACCAAAGCGCAGACGGTCCATACCCTAATAGAAGACGGCCTCGAGCGACTCGCCTTCGATACCGTGTCGTGCGTGCACCATTCGCCCCGTGTATCAGGCGGCAAGCAATGTGGGACCTGTTTCGCCTGCCTAGGTCGAAGACAATCCATGCTGACAGCGGGATTTCAGGAGCCGGCGGGAGCGTACCTGTACGACCTCTTCGGTCCGGAGGCTGGCCGCGTCCCTGGGTCGTACCTTCACGAGCTGAAGGCCACCCTGATGCAGGTGGACCAACTGCGCTGCATCACTTCGGAAACAGTGCTGCCCGAGCCCTTGCGGCCGTGGCTCATAGGAACCCATGTCGTCCGCGACGTGTCGGAGGTCCGCCCATGGCTGGCCGCACTGGCCCGCTATCGCGACGAGTGGCTGGCTCTGGCCGAGCGCTGTCGGCAGGAAGGTGCAGGCTGGCCGCGGTGGCTGAATTAGCGACTACGACACCAACGAGAACCATCGGCATGGCTCAACCGTCCAGCGTAGACCGTCACACGCTCGCGCAGCGGCTCCTTCAGGCTCGCAAGGCATCCGGGATGACCCAGGAGCAGGCGGCGCAACACCTGGGATACAGCCGCCCCACCTTTATCGCGATCGAGAAAGGCAGCCGTTCGGTCACGCCGGAGGAGATCGTCAAGCTCGCGGCCTTGTATCAGCGCAGCGTCCACGACCTAGTCCGTTCGGGACCCACCGCGGCGCCCTTGGAACCTCACCTGAGGGCGGCGGCCGCCGCTGTTGGCCAGGAGTCCGCCGAGCTCGAGGAGGCCATCCGCGTCCTGCAAGGATTCGCGGATGACTACCGACAGCTAGAGACTCTCGTGGGCGCCGTCGGACCGCGAGAGTTCCCTCCCGAGGTCGCCCTGTCCTCTCGAGTGCCGATCCGGGAGTTCGCGGAGGATATCGCCATTCGCGAACGAGGCCGTCTGCACCTGGGCGATCAGCCTGTCCTGGACCTTCGTTCGCTGGCCGAGGAAGCAGGGGTGCACGTGTTCTATTGGGAGATACCGTCGCCGATCGCGGGCATGTACGCGTTCGTCCCGGACTTGGGCTACTGCATCCTCATCAACCGCAAACACCCTCCCGAGCGGCGCCGGTGGACCCTGGCCCATGAGTACGCTCATTTTCTCTGCGACCGGCACCGGCCGGGCATAGACTTCCTGGCCGAGTCCAAGCGCAAACCCCTTAACGAGCGCTTCGCCGACGCGTTCGCAGCGGCTCTACTGATGCCCGAGACCGGGATACGACGGCACTTTCTCGTCGTGACTGCTAGCACGGACGACTTCCAGACAGCGGACTTGTGCCGGTTGGCGAACACCTATTTCGTTTCGGTGCAAGCGATGGCATACCGCTTGGAGGACCTCGGCCTCCTTCCCAAGGGGGCATGGGAGGTGTTGCTGGAGCGTGGCTTCAAGCCCACCCTGGCGAGGCAGACGTTGCGGTTGGAGGCACCGTGCGCCGAATCCGGTGACGCCGTCCCGGAGCGGTACCGCTACCTCGTAGTTCATGCCTATGTTCAGGAGAAGATTACCGAGGGTCAGCTCGCCGGGTTCCTGCGGACGGACCGTGTCTCCGCTCGTGAGATGGTGCTCGCCGCCATGAGTGCTAGGGAGGTGGACAGCCAAGGTCGCGAGCAACTCCTGGAAATTCCCCTGGCACGATCCCTGTTCAAAATCGCCCCCGAGGCTTGAATGCGGCATGGAGGCGGTCGTTATCGATAGCTGTTGCCTGATCAACCTGTATGCAACGGGCAAACTGGGGCAGCTACTGGAGACCGTGGGCTGGTCTTGGAAATTACCCGAGGTGGTTGCCCGAGAGGCGCTGTACCTACGCGTTAAGGATGCAGAAGGCAACCCGGGCCGGGAGGCTATTGATCTCACCCCATTTGTAAGCACCCGCCTTCTCCAGACCGCCGCGCCGCAAACCGAAACCGAGTTCGCCGCCTACGTGGATCTGGCGGTTGCAGTCGACGACGGCAAGGCGATGGCCCTGGCCCTTGCTGTTTGCCGTGGCTGGCGCCTGGCCACCGATGACGCCAAGGCCCTGCGCACGGCGGAGCAGAAAGGCGTGAAGTGCGTCACGACTCCGGAGATCATAAGGCAATGGGCCGAGGCCACCGCGGCACCGACCGGAGAAGTCGCGGCCATGCTGATGGCGATTCAGGAGCGGGCGCGATTCGCTCCGCCACGGAGTCACCCGCTCGGCCGTTGGTGGGCGCGTTCTTTGGAAGGGATCGAGGGCTAATGACTGCAATCGTGCACACGCCGGGGGACGTGCGACTGCGCCATCACCGCGGCATGTGTTGTTGAGCATTGATACCTTCAAGCAGCACTACGGGAAAGGAGTCGCTGCCGAGGGTCATCAGCCCTTCGCCGGCCGTGAAGTGGTAGATCTCCTCGCTGAGACGGTGGCGGTGCAGGACGGTTCGGACACCAGGCGCCACTGTGGCTTCGGCAAGACTCGTCGGCGATTCCCATGGCGGGCCGGGTGCATCAGTTCACGGATAACCGACCCGTCCTTGGTAACGTAGGGGGTGACCGTCGCGTAGGGGATTCTCACACCCGCAGTACGAGATTTACTCTACAAATTTATAATTACGGAACGTTCTGTGTGGTTTAAATTTCCTGTCACGCTTCTGGACTGGTAGAAGTAAGGATGCCGGCGCTGGCGACGCGGCGCTTGTGCAGCGCATTTTCACGGTGACGCCACTTTGCGCCGGGGTGGCTCACGGATCAGTCCTTTATCGCACCCTCGCCCAGACATCACTTTCGGTGTCCATCGAGTAGCGCAAGTGGAGCGGCCGTTGGCGAAGGGCACGCCCCTGGTTGCCAACATCCCGCGAAGGGTGCCCGCCATAGCCCCAGAGGGAGACCCCGCTAAAACAACTGATTAAATAACCACCGCATCGGCGCGGTTGCCAATGCCGCCGGATGACGCCACGACTCCGATTGCACTAGAATATCGGCTAGCGGCGAGGCAGTTTCCCTCAAAAATCAGGAGGTTTCTCATGGCGGACATTTCACGGCAACAGGTGGAAGCGGCGCTCAAGGAGGTTGTCGACCCTTACGTCAAAAAGGATCTGGTTTCTTCCAACGCCGTCAAGAACATTGCCATCGACGGCGGTCGGGTCAGCGTCGACCTCCATCTGGGCTACCCCGCCAAGCGCTATCATGCGGAGCTGGCCAAGGCCGTCCAGGACAAGGTCGAGGCCATCGGGGGCGTCACCGAAGCCATCGTCAGCGTGGCCACTAAGATCGCCGCCCACAGCGTCCAGAAGGGCGTCACGCCCATGAAGAACCTGAAGAACATTATCGCGGTGGCCTCTGGCAAGGGCGGGGTCGGCAAGTCGACGGTGGCAGTCAACCTCGCCCTGGCGCTTTCCACGGAGGGCGCCAACGTGGGTATCCTGGATGCCGACATTTACGGACCCAGCCAGCCCCGAATGTTGGGCATCCACGCCAAGCCGGAGTCCAAGGACGGTAAGACCCTCGAGCCAATCGTCAGCTACCACCTCCAGTCCATGTCCATCGGCTACCTGATCGACGAAGAGACCCCGATGATCTGGCGCGGCCCGATGGTGACCCAGGCCCTGGAGCAACTGCTCAAGGACACGAACTGGAAGGATCTGGACTATCTGGTGGTGGACCTGCCGCCGGGGACCGGCGACATCCAGCTCACCCTGGCCCAGAAGATCCCGGTCAGCGGGGCGATCATCGTCACGACCCCCCAGGACATCGCCTTGCTCGACGCCCGCAAGGGCTTGAAGATGTTTGAGAAGGTCAACGTCCCCGTATTGGGCATCGTGGAGAACATGAGCATCTACATCTGCCCGAAGTGCGGCCACGAGGACCACATCTTCGGCGAAGGAGGCGGCCGCCGCATGGCGGAGGAGCATGAGGTGGACTTTCTGGGTTCGTTGCCGCTCGACGCCCGTATCCGCGAAGCCGTCGACAGCGGGAACCCGTCGGTGGTATCGGAGCCCGATGGGCGCGTGGCCCAGATGTACCGGGAGATCGCGCGCCACGCTGCGGCCAAGCTGTCCCAGCAGGCCAAGGACTATACGACCAAGTTCCCCAGCATCGTCATCCAGAGCAATTAGGGCGCACGCCACGCAGCCTAGCCACACTCGCCACCCGGCTGCGGGCGGCTGCCGCGGGGGCCGGGTGACGCCGAGAGCCCGTCGCGGCGTCTCTTAGATAAATCGTCGCGAGGGGCCCGGGCGCAAGGCGCAGGGAGCGCAGTGGTGCTCGGGGAACCGATCCACTGCGTGGTCGAGCCGCTCTGGCTCGCCGTCGCTGAGGGGGCCAGCGTCGCTCCCCGGAATCGTAGAATCGAGCAGCATGATCTGCGTGGCGCGGGTACGGGCGAATCGGTATCATGTCGCCAGCGCCGGCAGGGCGTGAACAGCACGGGCCTTCTCTCGGAGCGCGTCGGAATTGCGGACATGAGCGTCAAGTCAGACGGCTGGATCCGGCGGATGGCCATTGAGTGCGGCATGATCGATCCTTTCGAGCCGCGCCAGATCAAGGAAAACCAGGCGGGGCGTATCGTCTCGTACGGCACCTCCAGCTACGGCTACGACATCCGCTGTGCAGACGAGTTCAAGATCTTCACCAACATCAATTCCGCCATCGTCGACCCCAAGAACTTCGACGCCAGCAGCTTCGTGGACCTGCGCTCGGACGTTTGCATCATCCCGCCCAACTCCTTCGCCCTGGCGCGCACCGTGGAATATTTCCGGATCCCCCGCAACGTGCTGACCATCTGCCTGGGGAAGAGCACGTACGCACGCTGTGGTATCATCGTCAACGTGACTCCCCTGGAGCCGGAATGGGAGGGCCACGTGACGCTCGAGTTTTCCAACACCACCCCGTTGCCCGCCAAGGTGTACGCCAACGAAGGGGTGGCTCAGGTCATCTTCCTGGGGGCCGACGACGTGTGCGAGATCTCGTATCGAGATCGTGGCGGGAAATACCAAGGGCAGATTGGCGTTACTTTGCCCAAGACCTAAGCTCTGGCCGATCGAGCATCCCGACGCAACGCCCGAGAGGTCACCCCCCGGGCACAGCGTGGGGCAAACGCGTTAGACCTCCATCATCTCGAAATCTTCCTTCCCGACGCCGCAGTCCGGGCAACGCCAAGTGGTCGGAATGTCCTCCCAGCGGGTCCCGGGCGCAATCCCTTCCTCGGGCATGCCCGCCGCTTCGTCATACACGAAGCCGCAGATCAGACACAGATAGACCTTCATCTGCGACGCCGCCGGCAGCGTGTCAAGGGTTTGGGAGCGGACAGCGGTGTCTTGAACCATAGTGGAAACCCACACCTTCGATTTGTCGGAACTGGTTAAAGCGACGACCGCTGAGACCCCGGTGCGGTGCCGTGGCGGCCGAGGCTTCGGGGGACGGCGACCGGTTCCAGCGGTCGGGCCGGTCGGGCATAATGTTACGATTCTCTGTCCCTCAGACGCAACACATTGGCAGCAGACACGCACACGGTCCCCGCTGTGCTGGTGTTCGCCGGCAACGACCCTAGCGGCGGCGCCGGCATTCAGGCCGACATCGAGGCCATCGGCAGCATGGGCTGCCATACACTGCCTGTCGTGACCGCGCTGACCGTGCAGGACACCCAGGGCGTGAAGGGGTACCTCCCGGTCGAGCCCTCCTGGGTCATCAGTCAGGCACGCGCGGTGCTGGAGGACGTACCGGTCGCGGCCTTCAAGATAGGCATGCTCGGCCAGGTGAGCAACGTCGAGGCGGTCCACACGATCCTCACGGACTACCCGAATGTGCCGGTAGTGCTGGATCCGGTGCTTGCCTCGGGTACCGGTCAGGCCCTCAGCGAGGCCGCGGTGGTCGAGGCCATGATCAGCCTTCTGTTCCCGCAGACCACGGTCCTCACACCGAACACCCTGGAAGCGCGCGCCCTCGCTTCGGGCGCTGACAACCTCGACGCGTGCGCCCAACAGCTCATGGACCGTGGTTGCGAGTTCGTACTGCTCACCGGGACTCACGAGCCGACCCCTCAAGTGGTGAATCGGCTGTATGGCGCTCGCAGGGAGATGGAAAGCTACACCTGGGAACGGCTGCCGGACAGCTATCACGGGTCGGGCTGCACGCTGGCGGCCGCGCTCGCCGGCCTTCTGGCGCAGGGGCGGGAACCGTTCTCCGCGGTATATGAGGCCCAGCAGTACACCTGGGAGAGTCTGAAGTACGGCTACCGCCTGGGCATGGGCCAGCACATCCCCAACCGCCTGTTCTGGGGCTCGACGGACGACCAAGAGCATGCAGGCTGACAGCCATGTGCACGGACTGTACGTCATCACCGGCGAGGCGGACGTTGGGGTCGAGACTCTGGTCCGGCAGACGGCTTCGGCCATCCGCGGGGGAGCATCGCTCGTGCAGTACCGGCGTAAGGGGGACGCCCCTGAGCGGCGTCGTCAACAGGCGCAGCGCCTCGGTCATCTGTGTCGGGCCCACGGGATCCCGTTCATCGTCAATGACGATATTTCCTTGGCACGGGACGTCGGCGCCACGGGCGTCCACCTCGGTAAGGACGACCCTCCCGTCGCCGTTGGACGGCGCATCTTGGGGCAGCATGCACTCATCGGTGTCTCGTGCTACGACTCCTGGCAGCGCGCTTCAGAGGCACAGAGCGCCGGTGCGGATTACGTCGCCTTCGGCAGCTTCTTTCCCTCCCCGACCAAGCCCGAGGCGGTGCACGCCGACTTGGCGCTGTTGAGGCAGGCGAAGGCCACGCTACGAGTCCCCGCAGTCGCCATCGGGGGCATCACCCCGCAGAACGCGATAGCGCTCATCGAGGCGGGCGCCGATGCGGTCGCCGTGATCAGCGGGGTATTCGGGAGCGACGACGTGGAAGCAGCGGCGCGACGTTACGCAGAGCTGTTCGAGGACCCGTGCCGCGGCCTCTGATATCGCTGACTCATGGACGGGCCGAGCGACCGAACGGGCTGAGGAGCACGCGACCCCGCCGGTCCTCGGGCTGAGCGGCAGAGGAGGAGTGCGAGATCACCTCCATGTCTGCCCCCTGGCTCGCTCTGCGAGCCCACTTCGTTGACACCCGGGCACGCCGTAGCGTATAAAACGACGCCCGTCACGAGGACCCAGACCGGCCCGGCGCCTCGCCCAACGGGTTGGTCCGGTCCTTCCCTGACACCCTCGCCTTCCTCGGGGAGCGCCTCTTGGCACTGACCGTTGCCGCATGGGCGGCCGTCTTCGCTTTGGCATCGGCAGGTGCGAGCTTGGGCCTGGACACCCGGCCCCGGCTGTTCAAGCCCCTCAGCTTCGTGCTCCTCGGGATCTCCGGCGCTTGCGCGATCATCGCCGCGGGATGGGCGTTGGGGACGGCGACCGCCACGACCGGGGTACTCCCGATTGGTTTGCCCTGGATGCCCTGGCACCTGCGCCTGGACCCGCTCGCCGGCTTCTTCTTCGGCGTCATCGGGCTGGTCACGCTGGCCGTGGCGTTGTACGGCCCCGGACATCTGCGCGAATATGAGCGCGGTAAGCAACCTCTTTGGATGCTGGGGCTGTTCACCGGCTTGTTCGTAGCGGGCATGCAGCTCGTCGTGCTCGCCGACGACGCCTTCGCCTTCATGGTGTCCTGGGAGCTGATGTCACTCGCGAGCTATTTTCTCGTCGCCTATCAGCACCAGCACGCTGCGAACCGTCGTGCGGCATACCTGTATCTGCTGATGGCGCAAGTGGGAGGCCTGGCGATCCTCCTCGGCTTCGGCGTGCTCGCCGGCTTCGCCGGCGACTTCACCTTCAACGCGATGCGCGCCGCCGACCTCTCCAAAGGCTGGGAGACGGCGGCTTTCCTGCTCGCGCTGGTCGGCTTCGGCATGAAGGCGGGGCTGGTGCCGCTCCATGCGTGGCTGCCCGAGGCGCACCCCGTGGCACCCTCCCACATCTCCGCCCTCATGAGCGGAGTGATGCTGAAGGTGGCCGTCTACGGGTTCATCCGTTTCACCTTCGACCTGATCGGGGAAGTGCAATGGGGGTGGGGACTAGGCGTGCTCCTCGTCGGCAGCGCTTCGGCGCTGCTCGGGGTGCTGTACGCCCTGATGCAGCATGACCTCAAGCGCCTGCTGGCCTATCACTCGGTGGAGAACATCGGGATCATCTTCATCGGGCTCGGACTGGCCATGATCTTCTTCGGCACCGGCCATCCGCGCCTGGGCATCCTGGGCTTCCTCGCGGCCCTCTACCACACCTTGAACCACGCCCTATTCAAGAGTCTGCTGTTCATGGGTGCCGGCACCATCATCCAGCACAGCCACCAGCGGGATTTGGAGCACATGGGCGGGCTGATCCACCGCATGCCGCTTACTTCGGTGTTCTTTCTGGTAGGCTGCGTCAGCATCTCCGCTCTGCCGCCCTTCAACGGCTTCGTCTCCGAGTGGCTCACCTTCCAGGCCGCTCTCCAGTCTCCGGCGCTCGAGAGCGGCGTGCTGCGCGCCATGATCCCGGTGACCGCGGCCATGCTGGCCTTGACCGGGGCGCTCGCCGCCGCATGCTTCGTCAAGGTCTACGGAGTCGCCTTCCTCGGCCAGCCCCGCAGCCGCCACGTGCGGCGGGCGCGCGAAGCGCACTGGGGAATGCATGCGGCGCAAGCGTGGCTGGCGGCTTTGTGCGTGGTATTCGGGGTGCTGCCCACGTACGCCATCGAATTGATGGACGCTGTCCCGCGCACCCTGCTGGGCCAGGGCCTGCCCAGCGCGTGGGCCTCGGGCTGGCTGTGGTTGACCCCGGTCTCGCCGGACGTGGCCTCCTATGGAGCACCCCTCGTGCTCGTGGGCCTGTTGCTGAGCGGGGGGATCGCCTACTGGGTGCTCCACCGTCCCGGTCAGGCCGCCACGGAGCGCCGCAGCCGTCCCTGGGATTGCGGCTTCGGGCCGCTGAGCCCGCGCATGCAATACACCTCCACGGCCTTCTCCATGCCCATCCGGCGCATCTTTCAGCCGGTGTGGGAGGTGCACGAGACGGTGGACGAGACGCGCGACCCGGTCCAGCCTCTGCGCGTCGCCGCGATACGCCATGCGCTGCGTGTCGAGGACCGGTCCTGGAGCGTCGTGTACGAGCCCCTCGGGCGCGCGGTGCTGAGCGCCGCTCGTTACGTCGGACGCATCCAGACCGGGAGCCTGCGCACCTATCTCGCATACTCGTTCTTCACGCTGGTGGTGCTGTTGTGGCTCATCAGCTAACGCTCTGGCTCCTCGCCCTGCTCCAGGCAGCCCTGTTCGTTGCGGCCGCGCCGCTGCTCGCCGGCTGGGTGAAGCGCTTGAAGTGCCGCTCCCAGAACCGCTCGGCCCCCTCGCTGTTGCAGCCGTATCGGGATCTGGCGAAGCTGTTTCGCAAGGACTTGGTGCTCGCCGACAACGCCTCGTGGGTGTTCCGCGGCGCCCCTTACATCGTCTTCGGCGCCACGGTGCTGGCTGCGGCCGTCGTCCCGCTGCTGGCCGTGCACTTGCCAACCGCGGCAGTAGCCGATGTCATCGTACTGGTAGGCTTCTTTGCCCTGGCGCGATTCTTTCTGGCCCTGGCGGGCATGGACATCGGGACCGCCTTCGGCGGCATGGGTGCTTCCCGGGAGATGACCGTTGCGTCACTGGCCGAGCCGGCCATGCTCATGGCGGTCTTCACTCTCGCCATGACCGCTTCCACGACCAATCTCTCGGTGGCGATGGAGTCGATCCTGGGATCGGGCTTGGTGCTGCGCCCGTCTTTCGTGTTCGCCCTGCTGGGCCTCGCCATGGTCGCTGTCGCGGAAACCGGCCGCATCCCGGTGGACAACCCGGCGACGCACTTGGAGCTGACCATGATCCACGAGGCCATGATCCTGGAGTACACCGGCCGTCATCTGGCACTGATGGAGTGGGCGGCCCAAATCAAGCTAATGACCTATGGGGTGCTCATCGCCAACATCTTCCTCCCGTGGGGCATCGCCACGGATCTCAGCCTGAAGGCCGTGGTCATCGGGGCGCTTGCCATCACGCTGAAGTTGGCCCTGCTGTCGGTCGCCCTGGTCGTGAGCGAGACGGTGCTCGCCAAACTGCGGCTGTTTCGCGCGCCCCAGTACCTTAGCTTCGCGTATCTGCTCACGGTGCTCGGCATGCTGAGCCACATCATCCTGGAGACGGGCGTCTGACATGAGCCTGATGCACCTCAGCCTCTACGAGCAGGCGATCCTCTTCTTCGCCGCCGCCATCCTGTTCACCTCGTTCGCCATGCTGGCCCAGCCCCGGTCGCTCGCGCTCATCCGCGTATTCGCTTGGCAGGGCGCGATCCTGGCGCTGACCACCGCGTTGGTCGCCGGGGTGTCCCACCATCCACATCTCTACGTCTCCGCTGTGCTCACCCTCAGCATGAAGGCCCTGCTCATCCCCTGGCTGCTACACCGGCTGGTGGTGCGCCTCGGTCTGGCTCGGGACGCGGAGCCGCTCAAGAACACCGCCCTGGTGCAGATCGGCGGGGCCAGCGTGGTGGTGTTCAGCTACTATGTCTCGCTGCCGGTCGTGGAGTTGTCCAAGTTCGTGACCCGCAACACCATCGCCATCAGCCTGGCAGTGGTGCTGCTCGGGCTCCTGCTCGATGATCACGCGGCGCCGCGCGGTCACGCAGGTGGTCGGCTTCATGGCCATGGAGAACGGGCTATTCTTCGCGGCAGTGGTCTCGACGCTCGGCATGCCCATGGTGGTGGAGCTGGGGGTCGCCTTCGACGTGCTGGTGGCGGCCATCCTGTTCGGGGTCTTCTTCTTCCAGATCCGGGAGAGCATCGAGTCGCTGGACGTGGACCGGCTCAACCGCCTGACCGAGGCGGACGAGTGACGAGCCTCCTCCTGATGCTCGGCCTGCCCCTCGCGGGTACGCTGGCACTCGCCGCGCTCGGGGGTTACCGCCGGCTCGGCGGGCTCGTCAACGTCGGCTTCTCCATCGCGACTTTCGCGGCTTCGCTGGGGCTTGCAGCGCAAGTTCTGCGGCATGGACCGCTGCTGTCCCAGGGCAAGTTCCTGTACATCGACACGTTCAATGTCTACCTGGTGGCGCTGACCGCGTTCGTGGGGATGACGACCGGGATCTTCTCGCGCCGTTACATGGAACATGAGGTGGATCGCGGGCGCGTGACCCCGCGACGCATGCAGCTCTATCACGCGATGTATCAGGCGTTCATGTTCGCCATGCTGTCGGCGCTCTCCACGAACAACCTGGGAATCCTGTGGGTGGCGATGGAGGGAGCCACCCTCGCCACGGCCTTGCTGGTCAGCCTGTACCGTACCCCCGAGTCGGTAGAGGCCGCGTGGAAATACTTCGTACTGTGTGGCGTGGGCATCGCACAGGCCCTGTTCGGCACGGTGTTGGTGTTCTTCGCGGCGGAGCGGGTGGCGAGCCTCCCACGGAACGACGCACTCTCCTGGAGCATCCTGCATAGCCACGCCGGCGAGCTGGACCCCACCATCATGGCCCTGGCCTTCGTCTTCCTTCTCGTCGGCTACGGCACCAAGGTGGGGCTCGTCCCGCTGCACAACTGGCTGCCGGACGCCCACTCGGAAGGCCCGACTCCCATGTCGGCGATCCTCTCGGGCTTGCTCCTCAACGTGGCGCTATACGCCGTGGTGCGCCTCAAGATGCTGGTCGACCCGGCCCTCAACGGACCCCTCGCCGGGCACCTGATGATGGGCTTTGGGCTGCTGTCCTTTCTGGTGGCCGCCCTGTTTCTGCACCGCCAGCGCGACGTCAAGCGCATGTTCAGCTACTCCTCCATAGAACACATGGGGCTCATGACCTTCGGGTTCGGCGTCGGCGGTCCGCTGGCCACCTTCGGCGCCCTCCTTCACATGACCGTGCACTCGCTCACCAAGTCAGCCATCTTCGTGACCGTTGGCCACGCAGCCCAGGTGGCCAAGACACAGGCGATCGACCGCATCCGCGGCCTCATCCGCACCCAGCCTGCGGTGGGTTGGGGCCTGCTCGTCGGCGCGGCGGCCATCGCCGGTTTTCCGCCCTTCGGAGTGTTCACCAGCGAGTTCCTCTTGCTCACCGCCACGATGCGGAGCTGGCCTTGGCTGACCCTGCCATTGCTCGTCGGGCTCGGCATCGCCTTCGCCGGGCTGTTCCGACACATCCATCCGATGGTCTACGGAGAGCCGCCCGACCAGCAACGCGCCCTGCCCGCGAACATGCTCCCGGTCGCCCTGCACCTGTTCCTGGTCCTTTGGCTAGGTCTGTCCATTCCCGGTTTCCTCGGTCGATGGTTCGACCATGCCACCTTCCTGATCTCCGGGACGTCCCTGCTGTGACGGCCTCCTGCCTGCCAGCCGCACCGCTCCAGCGTGCTACCTGCTCAGGCCCCTGCGGAGAGCGGCGGTGACCCAGCGCTTCGCCTGGCTCCCGGCCTACCTGGCCCGGCTGCAGCGGGAGAGCATCCTGGTGCATGAGCCGGCCGCCCAGACATTGCGCCCGGCTCGGCTGCTCATGACCGACGTGGAGGACTGGGGCCGGGCGGCCAAGCAGGCCGCGGCAGAAGGTCTACGCTGGTGCGCGGTGTGGGGCGAGGACGCCGCAGAGGCCCTGGTGGTCACCGCCTGCCTGGAGAAACAAGGCGACTACCTGCTGCTGCGCGTGGGCCTCGACCGAGCGACACCGGTCCTCCCATCGCACACACCGGCCTATGCGGCGGCAGACCGGCCGGAACGCCATGTGCAGGATATGCTGGGGGTGGTCTTCGCGGACCATCCCGATGGCCGCCGCTGGACACGGCATCGCGCCTGGCAAGAAGGTGAGTATCCGCTGCGTCGCAGCTTCCCGGCGGACAGGCTTCCCGCCCACCCATCCCCGCCCGACGCCGACTACCCCTTCCTCCGGGCGGAGGGCAGTGGCGTGTACGAGATCCCGGTGGGACCTGTCCACGCCGGGATCATCGAGCCAGGACACTTCCGCTTCCAGGCGGTAGGAGAGACTGTGCTCAACTTGGAGGAGCGGCTCGGTTACGTGCACAAGGGCATCGAGAAGCGCGCCGAGGGCCGGGACCCCGACGGGCTCGCAAAGCTTGCCGGGCGCGTCTCCGGGGACTCCACGGTAGCCCACGCCTGGGCGGCCTGCATGGCCATGGAGCGCGCAGCAGGGATCGAGGTGCCCCGGCGGGGTCTGTTCCTCCGAGCTATCCTCGCGGAACGCGAGCGGATCTGCAATCATCTCTGGGACATGGCTGCCATCTGCAACGATGTCGCCTTTGCCTTCGTGTACTACCAGCTCGGTCGGCTGCGGGAGCTGTGGCTGCGGGAGAATGCCCGCACCTTTGGTCACCGGCTGCTCATGGACCGCGTCGTACCTGGGGGCGCCGCCGTGGAGCTGGACGCCGACGCCGCGCGCCGGCTACGCGAGCAGTCCGCAGCCCTCGCCCGGGAAATCGACTCTCTGCTCGCCATCATGGAGGACAACGCTTCTCTCCAGGATCGCCTGGTCTCCACCGGCGTCCTGTCCCCGGAACTCGCGGCGAGGTTCGGAGCGCTGGGATACGTGGCACGCGCCAGCGGCCAGGACTTCGACCTGAGGCGCGATAACGCTTACCCGCCATACGACCGCCTCGACATCTCGGTGCCGGTGTACGGCAACGGTGACGTTGCGGCACGTGTCCAGGTTCGCGCGGCGGAGGCCAAGGTCGCCGCAGGATTGATCGTTCGACTGTTGAGCGACCTGCCCCAAGGTCCGGTGCGTGCCGCGTGGCAGACACCCGTAGAGGACGCCGAAGGGCTGGGAGCCGCGGAGGGGTGGCGCGGCGAGATCCTCGCCTACATCCGTTTTGCGGACAGCAGCCGCATCGCCCGCTACTTCCCCCGCGACCCGAGCTGGCTGAATTGGCCGGCGCTGGAGCACCTGATCCGGGACAACGTCGTGCCGGACTTCCCGGTGTGCAACAAGTCCGTCAACGGCTCGTACTCCGGCCATGACCTGTAAACTCCGGCTGGTCCCTCGTTTCTTTCCCCTCAGGGGGACGGCAGGCGGGAGGTAACAAGCCATCCTCCGCATCCTCGGTAGGATCTTACGACTCGGTATCGTCACCGAGCGGCTGTCACCGTCCGGCGAGCCCGCACTCCTGGAAGTGGGCGAGCGGATCCGGGCGGCGGTCGGACGGCGTTTCGGAGGGAGCCTCGCTATACGCCACGTGGACGCCGGCTCCTGCAACGGATGCGAGCTGGAGATCCACGGTCTCAACAACCCCTTCTACAACGTCGAGCGCTTCGGCATTCACTTCGTGGCCTCACCCCGCCATGCCGACATGCTGCTAGTGACCGGCCCGGTGTCGCGCCACATGGAGGCGGCCCTGCGCCGCACCTACGAGGCGACCCCGGACCCTAAGCTGGTGATCGCCGTTGGCGACTGCGGGGCTGACGGCGGCGAGTTCGGCGTCTCCTATGCGAGCTGTGGCGGCGTCCGCAACGTTATCCCCGTGGACGGCGTGATCCGCGGTTGCCCGCCGACGCCGCTCGGGCTGCTGCGGGGAATCCTGGCCGCTATCGAGGGCCAACTCGGGGAACCGCCAAGCTAGCCTGGAACACTCGACCGGCAACTACTTAGAGCCCGCGGACTACCAGCCGACCTGCCCAGCCGAGAGGGAAGCTTCGAACCTCCGGAACCGGCCCGCCTACTGCAGTTCCCCGACCAACAGCCGTGTCTCGATCCGCTGAAGACAGCTCGACACCAGGCACGAATCGTCACTGAGACCCTCGATCAGGCTCTCCAGACTCTTCGGGTCCGAGTGCGCCTGAATCGCGGCGAAGATATCCCCGCAAGTCTCGTGCATCCGCCGGTGGGGCTGCTCCAGGGCATCGAAATCCTGGTCTCCCCGAAACGTCCGCCCCGCTCCGTAGTACCATCGCCCCAGCGGACATTCGTCGTGGGCCATGTGCAATCCCGGCGGCGCCGGCCCGGGGTTCTCCCGACTGCGGAGAAAGGCGAACACCTCGTCCATCAGCAGCTTGTGCTGCCAGCTGTGGCCGAGCTGCGCCATGCGCAGCATGCCGACTGGGCTGGAAGGCCAGCGCCGGTCCGAGCGCAAGAAACACAGATAATCGTCGAGGGGCAACGGGCGGCTGATCCAATAGCCCTGGCCTTCCGTACAACCGCAGTGGAGCAACGAGTGGTACACGCCCTCCGACTCGATCCCTTCGATGACGGTCTTGATGCCCAGCATCTGCGCCATGGCGACGCTGGCCTTCACCAAGGTCGCACTCTTGGGTGAACGCAACATCTTCAGGACGAAGCTCTGGTCCAGCTTGATGGCGGAGAATGGCAGCCGATTCAGAGTGTCGAGGGAGGAGAAGCCGGTGCCATAGTCGTCCATGGATAGCTGAATGCCGGCGGTGCGCAGGGCCGCGACGCTGCACATGGCGGAATCGGTGCCCGCCACGACCGCGCTCTCGGTGATCTCGATCTCCAGGTGAGCGCCGTCGATCTCCCCACGCCGGACGGCCTCCTCCACCAGGGTACGCAGTTTGGGGGTATCCAGGTCCTGAGCGCAGATATTGAGGGCGACCACGCTGTCCGCGCACTGTGCGCGGACGCGCTGGAAATCCTCGACCAGCCGCGGAAACATGCCCTGGGTGATGCGCGGTACCAGGCCGTGAGCCCCGGCCGATGGGATGAACTCCTCCGGAGCAACCAGCTTGCCGTTGCTGCGCTGCCAGCGGATGAGGGCCTCCGCTCCACTTACCCGTCCGGTCAGGAACGCAACCTTCGGCTGGTAATGGAAGACAAGCTCTCCTCGTTCGATGGCGCGGTCGATATCGGCGGGCGCCATGATCATGGCGAGCGGCCTCCGAGCAGCAGCGCGACCGTGCCGCCATTCGCGTCTCCGCTCTGCCTCGACTGCCTCATCGCTTCCTGTGGCGGTCGCCTGCGCATGTGGACAGTGTAGCCGAAAGCCGCAACACAGAGGTGGGCACCTCGCGTCGATCGACGCCTTGAACTCGGGCCGCTCGCGACGATTTCTTCGCAAATTCCGGGGCAACTCAGGGCGGCAAACTCCTCTCGAGAAACCCACGCAGGCCCTCGGTGTAGCTGGTACCGCTGACCAGAAACCCGTCGTTGTGTCCGCCGCGGATGCGCAGCAACTCCTTGGGCTCCCGGGCGCGCGAGAACAGCTGAAGGCCATAGCTGAAAGGGACGATCTCGTCCTCGGGGCTGTGAACGATCAGCACAGGACAGGAAACCCCTCGCAGGTGCTTCTCGGTGGAGTACCGGAAGCGGGAGAGCCATCGCGCCGGCAGGAATGGATAAAGCTGCGCGGCCAAGTCCGGCACGGAGGTGAACGTGGACTCCAGGACGAGGGCGCCCGGCCGGTGCCGGTTGGCGAGCGCCGCGGCTACGGCGCCGCCCAGCGAGCGCCCGAATACCACTATCCGGCGCGGGGCAACCCCGTGCTTGCGCGTCAGATGTTCCCACGCGGCTTCCGCGTCCCGGTATGTACCCTGCTCCGAGGGTGTCCCCTCGCTCTCGCCGTAGCCCCGGTAGTCGAAGATGAAGGTGTTCAGGCCGAGCTGGTGTAGGATGCGCAGGGAGTCCACACGGTGCGAGATGTTGCCCGCGTTTCCGTGAAGGAACAGGACCGTCGCCCGTGCCGTCTCCACGGGCACCCACCAGCCGCGGAGCCGCGGACCGTCCGACGCGCGGATCACCTCCGCGACATAGGCCAGGCCGGCATCGGCTGGCGTTGCCTCGGTGCGGCAAGAGGGGACGTTGGGGAGATAGAGCAGGTGGGCCTGCCCAAGGTACACCGCCAGCAGCAGCACGCCATAGCCTGCAGCCATGACCAGCACGATGGAGAGCACTGCGCCCATGGGAGTCCGTGCGCCCACGACCTTCAGAGCCGCCCGCGCTGCGTTCTCGAACTCAATGCCGACACGCCCGGCCTCAGCGGCTACCTGCTCGTTGACGCGTCGTTGGCATCCTCCGCGGGGGTCACCGGCTGAATGAGGTCGACCCCATCGTTGGAGGCCCTATTGACCCCGAACCCCACCGGAAACGCCTCCAGCCTCTCCGCCGGATAAGGCCTGAGCAGCCTCTGTACGCGAGGGGGGTTCTCGACGGCAGGATCCAGCCACAGCGAGTAATCTTCCGGGCGCACGATGACCGGCATGCGCTCGTGAATGATCTCCACCCCCTTGCTCGCCTGCGTCACGACGATGGCGCAGGACTCGATGACGTCACCTTCGATCCCTTGCCACCGTTCCCACAGCCCCGCGAAGGCGAACGGCCTACCGCCCTTCACGCGGATGAAGTAGGGCTGTTTATGCCGCATTCCCGCTCTCCACTCGTAAAAACCGTCTGCAGCGATCAGGCAGCGGCGCCGCCGCAACGCGGAGCGGAACGCCGGCTTGACGGCAACGGTCTCGGCCCGTGCGTTGATCATCCGGTGCCCTTTCTTGGGGTCCTTTGCCCAGGGCGGCACCAGTCCCCACGTCAACACCACCAACTCCCGCCCGCCGCCTGGGTCCGCTCGGCACGCAAGCACCGGACTGGACGGAGCCACGTTGTAACGCGGCGCCAGATCCGGCATCCCGGTGCGTGCACCGAACAGGCGGGCGAACTCGCGGACTGGAGTAAAATTGGCATAGCGGCCGCACATCCGAACAGGATAGCGGACGCACACCCCGTCGAGACAGGGGTACCGGACCCGGCAGCAGGTGAGACACGGCGCGGCGCTGGGGATGCTGCCGGGAGGAGAGGGGGCATAGACACCGAGTCGGGTGCGACGGCGAGCACCACCGCCGAGCCTCACACGTACCGGCCGCGCCGGGAGCCATTATGACCAAGCGACTGTATTTCCTCCTGCCGGACGTGGATAGCTGCAAGGCGGTGGTGGGGGGTTTGCTGCAGCGCGGGGTGAAGCAGCGTCACATCCACGCCGTCGCCAACCGCTTCACCCCGCTGGAGGGGCTCCCGCACGCCTCACTGCTTCAGACCAGCGAGTTCGGCCGCGGTATCGATCTGGGCCTGGGGCTCGGGGGCATCGCGGGCCTGCTGGGCGGGCTGATAGCGGTCACGTTCCCTCCGGCTGGACTCGTGCTTGGCGGCGGCGCGCTGCTCGTGGCGGCCGCCGGAGGAGCCGGAGCGGGCGCCCTGGTATCCGCGATGGTGGCGTCGGATATACCCAATCACAAGCTGAAAACATTCGACGACGCCATTTCCGCAGGGCAGGTGCTGCTGCTGGTGGACATCCCGAGGGGGCAGGTGGATGCGACCGTGCAGTTGATCCAGCAGCGCCATCCGGAGGTGGAGATCGGCGTGTCCGAGCCACGAGGCAACCCTTCCTGACGGCCCTTCGGCCGCGGTTGGAGATGTTCTCCATGTCGCCTCGCAACGCATCGCTCGCTCCGGCGTCCGGGCGGCGTACACGTGCTCAATAACGGACTATCGTCACCTGTCGATCCGGCCCGCGGATGACGTCTCCGAGGTGCACGGGGTAAACCCCCGCTCGACGGTCCTGGAAGTAGAGCTCGAGGGTTTCTCTCACGACGGGGAAGGCCAGTTGCGCCCACGGGATGTCCTCCTCGTCGAACAGCGCCACCTCGAGGCTTTCGTCTCCGGGACTGGCCTTACCCTCGCGAAGCCGTCCCCGGAACATCAGGTATACCTGGCTCACGTGGGGAATGTTGAAGAGCCCGTAGAGAGTCAGGTCCTCCACTCGGGCATTGGCCTCTTCGAGGGCCTCCCGCGCAGCCGCCTGCGCCGTAGTCTCGCGGTTCTCCATGAAGCCCGCCGGCAGGGTCCAGAGACCATAACGCGGCTCGATGGACCGACGGCAGAGCAAGATCCGTTCCCCCCACTCCGGGATGCACCCTGCGACGATCTTGGGGTTCTCGTAATGGACCGCACCGCAAGCATCGCATACATACCGTGGCAGCGTGTCCCCCGGTGGAATGCGCGAAGCGACCCGTGCCCCGCACCGGCTGCAAAAGTTCACTGGCCCCTCTGCGCTCGTGCAATGTCAGTCGAACATATCAGAAAGCGCGGGAAACCGTTAAGGACACTCGCGAGGTTCACCCTCTCGCGCGGTTACGGACGCGTGGTGCGCCCCTCGGCAGATCTCGATGGTCCGCCGCCTGCCCGGCGCTCCGGCTAGCCCGCACTCGGCGCCCCGAGGAAGCGTCGGACGAGCCTCGCGAGCCGCGGCACCAGCATCGGCCGGGGCAGCCGCGGATTGAGCATCGCCATGCGGCGGTCGTTCTCCCGCAGGCACAGGTCGACAAGCTCGCGCACGCGCATGTCGCCGGCGCCGAGCGACTCATGGCCCTTGACCGTGAAATTCTCCCCGCCGCCCACATTGCGGGCGGTCTTGAGCCGACCCCAGATCTGGTGCACGAACGCTGCCAGGCAGCGCAGTGTAAACAGCGGTCCGCGCCACCAGGGCAGGTTGCGCCGGTGCCAGGTTACCCAGTTTACGAAGAACAGGATGTGCCGGCACTCCTCTTGGATGACGGGCTCGAAGGTCTCCACGAGCTCTTGCGGGAAAAAGCCCGAGCGCTGGGCCATGGCGAATAGACCGAAGGCGAAGAAGCTGTCGAGGCACTCCGCGTAGCCGGTGCGCAGGAAAGCCCATTCGCCGTCCCTCGGATAGAAGTACTCCGGCTCGGGCCGCAGCCCTATGCCGTAGAAGCGGACCATGTGCGAGAGCACTTCCTTGTGGCGCCTCTCCTCGAACGCGTCGAGCCGCACCGCCTCGGCGAGCAACGGGTCCATGATGGTGTCGGCATAGGACTGGACGTTGATAGCGGCCTGTCCTTCGGTCGCTACGGCCATGTCCCAGATTGGCAGGCTCGTGAGTCGCGCGAGCGCATCCCCTTCGAGCTGAGGCCATGCCATGACCGCCGGCTTGTAAGGGTCGTGAGTATCGAGCAGCATCCGACAGAACGCCTGCTTATGCTCCTCGGACCCGAGCCGGAGCGCCGGCATGCTTGTCTGAGCGTCGGCGAGTTCAGCCATAAAAGGATTTCCTTTATCCGGCAGTCCCTCAAGACTGCGAATGTCTTCCGGGCCCGGCGAGAGTGCCCGCCGAGCAAAATGTGGTCGATAGTCAGCTTTGGACCATCGGCTGCGGAAAGGCGTTGTCGATCAAATAAATTTATGGGCGCATTAAATGTACTATGGGCTTGGCCCCAGGAGGGGTTTCCCCGGTTTTCCCCCTATTTGGCGCGTTTGGGCAGACCGAGCCTGTTCATGCGGTTGAGCACGGAGACACCCACGTAGGCCTCGGTGATCTGGGTGTGTGGCAGACGGGCGCTGAGGCAGGGGCCGAGGATCTGTTTGTAGCGAAACATGGCGGTCTCGGCGTTACTGCGCCAGTGATAGCCGACGGTGCGTTTCCAGGCTGAACGGCCTTGGGTGCGGCAAGCCTCGATGCCGCTGCCGAGTTTTGTCGCAGGCGGTCTTTCACCCATCACAATGATGGTCCTCACGCATCTCAATACGGTCGCGCTCAGCGAGGACTGCAGCGGCGGCCGGGAGTCTCACCACCGGAGCCGAGGTGAATCGTGAGGCCAGCAGGCCGGCTCGTCAACCCTCGCGTGCCGGGCGCAAGACACGCAAGCCGCCGGTCGGGTCCGCAAGCGAAGGAGTCAGCTCATGGAACTGGGTATTTCGGGCAGGAAGGTGCGATCGTTTGCGCCGCCAGCAGGGTACGCGAGACCGCCCAACAGGTCGCCCCCGAAGAGAAACCGGAAGTCCGGGGGAAGAGATTGCGGAGCACTCGCGCCAGCGAGAGCGCCGCCATCGCGAGGATGAGGTCGTGGGGAGCTTGCGGGCTAACACGTGCGGGTCTCCCTTTTTGGGGCGGCTATCCCCCCGAGGAGCGCCCACAAGGTTCAGCATCAGAACGGTTTCTCCATGTGTCTGGGTGGAATCGCTCTGCTGGGCACGCGGTAACTGGCACTGCCATCGAAGCGGCGGCGCATAGGGTCTTTACCGAGCAGCCGCAGAGGGAGGTACGCTATGGGCATCGGACAACGCTGCTGGTGGGGCGCGCGGCAGATTGATTCACAGGCTCCCAGGGGAGCAGGGAACGAAACGGCCGGCTGCGGAATCTACAGCTACTGTCCGGGTCGGGCACATACACTCGGACCCCAACGACAGCGAGGCATACGACGATGGCACTTCGGAAAGTCCTTCAGCTCGTGGCCGCGACCTCCGTCTCCGAGGGCGCCGGGGTCACCGTGCGGCGCAGCATCGGGACGCCGGCCCTGCGCCACCTGGATCCGTTCCTGATGCTAGACCATTTCAGCAGCGAGGACCCCAACGACTACATCGCGGGATTTCCGGACCATCCCCACCGTGGGTTCGTGACCCTTACCTATATGCTCAACGGCCACATTCTGCACCGGGACAGCATGGGCAACCGCGGGGATCTGCGCTCCGGCGGGGCGCAGTGGATGAAAGCGGCGAGCGGCGTCATCCACTCCGAGATGCCCCAGCAGGCAGAGGGCCTGATGCGCGGCTTCCAGCTCTGGGTCAACTTACCCGGGCGCGAGAAGATGAGCGACCCCGCTTACCAGGAGATCCCCCCTGAGGCCATCCCGGAGATCGAGACGGAAGGGGTGCGCGTGCGGCTGCTGAGCGGGCAGCACGACGGGCGCCGCGGCCCGATAGACGATCCCCACACCGCCGTAATGTACCTGGACGTCCGTTTGGAGCCCGGCCGCAGCTTCGCACATACGCTCAGTACCGAGCTGAGCGCCTTTCTTTACGTCTTCGAGGGCGATGCGACCGTGGCCGGCAAGGCCGTGCCACTTCACTGCCTTGCCGTGCTCGGTACGGGCGACGAGGTGAAGGTGACCGCAGGCCCCAACGGTACGCGCTTTATCCTGGTTGCCGGGCGTCCGCTCCGCGAGGCCATCGTCCAGTACGGGCCGTTCGTGATGAGCGCCCGCGAGGAGATTGAGCAGGCTGTCGAGGACTACCGCGACGGACGGCTGGTGCGAAAGAAGGCCGACGTCCTTGGAAAGTAGAGAAACGAAGCCGGAGGAGGAGGGTGTCTCTGACTGCCGAGTCGGGCTCCATGACCTGAAAACGCTTCCCCTCGATTGCTCTCATCGCCACGCAGCCGAAGTCTGCCGGCAATCCCAGTGCCGGAAAACGGCACACCGGGTCTGACGGGGCGGGCGCTGGAAACCCGGCCCGGCTGGTCCTGTACTGCTGAGGGAGGGCTGGCACACGGCGCCCAGCTTCCTCCACCTGGGAAACCGCCCTCGAAGCCATGAGGAGCTGCCTCTCAGCCGAAGGGCGGGTCCCGAGGCCGGGGATGAGGTGCGCTTTTCGAAACCGTGTCGAATGTACGCTCGGCCGTGGCTGGTGATCGTGGTTCTTGGGCTTGCGTCAGCGGTGCAGAGCGCGCAAAAGGAGTCTAGGTACATGCCGGATCCGCGCACTCAAGACGCCATCGCGCTCATGCTGGGCTTCGCGGAGCGTACCGGGCTCGTCTCCGAACGCCCTCCGCGGCGCTACCTGTGGACGGACGCCTTTGCGGTATGCAATTTCCTCGGCCTGGCGCGTCTGACCGGGGAGCAGCGGTACATGGATCTCGCTCTGCGGCTGGTCGATCAAGTGCATCACACGCTGGGACGGCATCGGGAAGACGATCCGCGTACCGGCTGGATCAGCGGGCTGACCGAGCGCGACGGTGAGGCCCATCCCACCCGAGGCGGGCTTCGGATCGGCAAGAAGCTCCCCGAACGCGGTCCCAGCGAGCCTTTCGACGAGGCGCTGGAGTGGGATCGCGACGGGCAGTACTTCCATTACTTGACCCAGTGGATGCACGCCCTGGATCAGGTGACACGTTCGACCGGGCGGCCGCAGTTCAATGCATGGGCGCGCGATCTCGCCGGAACCGCGTATACGGCGTTCACTTATGTGCCTGCCGCCGGGCGTCCCCGCCGCATGTACTGGAAGATGAGCATCGACCTGAAGCGGCCGCTCGTGCCTGCCATGGGGCAGCACGATCCGCTGGACGGATACATCACTTACGTCCAGCTCCGTTCGACCGCAGCGAGGTTCCCGAATTCCTTCGGCGCGGTAAACCTTGAAGACGAGACCCGCCAATTCGCAGCGATGGTCGAGAGAGGCGAGTGGGAGACCCCCGATCCGCTAGGCATCGGCGGTCTGCTGATCGACGCTTACCGTGTGAAGCAGTTGATGCAGCAGGGTGCATTCTCGGACGAGCGTCTTCTCGAGACTTTGCTCACGGCGTCGCTCGCGGGGCTGCAGTCTTACGCCAAAGGCGGCGAGTTACAATCGCCGGCCGAATACCGGCTTGCTTTTCGGGATCTCGGTTTGGCGATTGGGCTGCACGCGATAAGACTCATGTGGCAAGCCGCCGAGCGCGATCCGAAGCGCTCTGCCGCGAGCTCCGCGGTGCATGCACGCCTTCAAACGCTGATGCAATATGCGCCTCTCGGCGAGCAGATCGAATCGTTCTGGCGGGACCCCGAGCATCGACGCGCTACTACTTGGTCTGAGCCATGTCGTTATACACATCTCGGGCTCTGTGAGGCCCGTTGTGCGTCCATGGCGAGCACGAAGTCGCGGGTTCGCTGCAGCCCGATCCACAGGCTTTGCGGACCCGGGAAGCCGTCGCCCTTGCGATTGAGGAGGCCGCCGAAGCTCGCCACCATACGCACCATCGCATCGAGCGGGGGGGGTGTCTCAGGCGGGGGCTGGCGCTTGGTGACGATATACACCGCGCGCCATTCCTCCTCGGCGAACACCACGTTGCAGGGCATCTGCGGGCAGTCGCGCCCGAGCAGGGTGAGGTAGAGCACCCGCCAGGCGATGATGAGGTAGAAGGCGAGCGCGGGCTCCAGGCGTTCGAAGGTCTCGAGCTGCAGCTTCTCGATGCGGCAGCCGCTTTTGAGGATCTTGAAGAACACCTCGATTTGCCACCGGCAGAGGTACCATTGGAGCTTCTCCAGGGCCTGCTCGGCGGTCTCGACGGGGAGGCTGGTGAGGAGCAGCCACTCGATGGGCTCCTCGCCCTGGGGCGGGTCCACCTCGCGGGCCAGCACGGCGCTCACCTCGATGTCCGCCAGGGTGCGGTCCGAGCGATGCGGGGCCTTGAAAGTGACGCGTGCGACGCGCAGCTGCTGGTGGATGCGCCGCGCTGGACGCCTAGCGGTGGCGGGCAGGTCGAATTCGGCCTCGGCCAGCACCGGCGTAGAGGTCGGCCTCGCGGTCGGCGACATAGACCAACCGGGTCTCGGGCAGGGACTCGATCGAGCTCCGAGACGCGTGCCCGCGAACCGGCCGACCTCGACAAAGGTCTCCAGCAGCACCGGGCGTACCCCGTAGCGCTCTTCGAACTCGCCCGGCACCTGCCGCGCGGCCAGCCCGAGAACCGCGCATGGTTCAGCACCTGCCCCAGGTGCTGCGCACGGCTTGGCGCATCCCAGCCAATCCAGCGGTCGCGCACGCCCACCTTCCAGGCCGCGGCCCGAAGCCCATGGCCCCCACCACACCCCCGTCCCAGCGAATCAGATAGCGCAGCTGGGCACCGGGCAGCGGCCGGTAGCCCAGATAATGGTACCGGTCGATGAGCCCATTCCACAGCGCCGAGTCCGCCGGGTCAGCAACCGGCGCCAAGTGCAGACCCTGCAAATCCCGCACTGCGCCCACCACCGGTACCTCAGCGGGTACCGGCTGCCGGGAACCGAAGCGCTCGAGCTCCACCACCTGTACCGGGCCATGGCCTGGCTGGGGGAGGCGCTGCCGGCGGAGGCGCAGGCCGGGCGCACACCGTTCGCCCCGCGGTGCATCAAGGACCTCATCGAGGAGGACCTGTTCGCCTACCGCCGCACTACCCTGGACGTGGTGTTCTTCGACACCACCTCCTTGTACTTCGAGGGCGAGGGCGGAGGGAGCCTCGGTCAGTACGGGCACAGCAAGGATCACCGGCCGGATCTCAAGCAGATGGTGGTGGGTGCGGTGTTGGACGGTGCCGGCCAGCCGGTGTGCTGCGAGCTGTGGTCAGGCAATACCTGCGATGTCACTCTCTCTGGTGCCCATCGTGGAGCGGCTGCGCAGGCGCTTTGCCATCGGGGAGCTGTGCGTGGTGGCCGACCGCGGCATGATCAGCCAGCCCCACGCTCGGGGAGGGCGCGGATGCGCCGGCACAAGGAGGTGCGCGAGGAGGTCCTGGCCCGAGCCGGCCGCTATCACGTGGTCCATCCACCCGGTGCCCACGCCCAGGACCCTGCCCCCCTGCGGGTCAAGGAGGTGAACGTCGAGGGCCGCCGCTATGTGGTCTGTCTCAACGAGGCCCAGAAGCGCAAGGACGAGGCGGACCGTGCGGTCATCCTGGCGGCGTTGCGCGAGAAGCTCAAGCAGGGCGACAAGGCGCTCATCGGCAACCGCGGCTACCGCAAGTACCTCGCGGGCCAGGGCGAGCGCTTCGTCATCGACGAGCAGGCGGTGCGCCGCGAAGCGCGCTACGACGGCAAGTGGGTGCTGCGCACCAACACCGACCTCACTGCCGCCGAGGTGGCACTGAAGTACAAGCAGCTGTGGATGGTGGAGGAGCTGTTTCGCGAAGCCGCTGCTCGCCACCCGGCCCATCTTCCACCGCTGCGACGAGACCATCCGCGGTCACGTGTTCTGCTCGTTCCTGACGCTCATCTTGCGCAAGGAGCTCCAGGCGGGTCTGGAAGCCCGCGGCGAGCCCCTGGAGTGGGACGACATCGTGCGCGATCTCGACGCCCTTACCGAGACCGAGGTCGTACACGAGGGCAAGCGCTTTCGCCTGCGAGCCGAAGCCAAGGGCACCTGCGGCAAGGTCTTCCAGGCCCTCGGCGTGGCCCCCCCTCTGTGCCAATAATGACTGAGACACGGGTTTCCTGGAATGTAAGTATGATTCGAGGGCGGACTGGAGGATGTCATGCCCAAGCCTGTTTCAGTTGGAAGTGGTACTGAGGTGGTAGCCAACCCTGAGCATGATCGGGGGCTGCATCGGCGCTTCTCGGCCGAGGACAAGCAACGTCTTTTGGCCGAGGCCGAGGCTTGCACTGAGCGTGGAGCACTGGCGGCGCTGCTGCGTCGAGAGCGGCTGTACAGCTCCCAATTGGCGGCCTGGCGTGTGCAGCTCGAGCGTGAAGGCGAGGCCGGGCTCGCACCCAGGAAGCCGGGTCGCAAGGCGCTCAAGGATGCCAAGGACCGGCGCGCATCGAGGCGCTGGAGCGCGACAAGGCGATCCTCACGCGCAAGCTCCTCATCGCCGAGAAGCTCCTTGAGCTCCAAAAAAAAGCCCAGGAGTTGTTGGCGGCCACCGAGAGCGAGCACGTGCCATGAGTGCGCTTCACTCGAAGCGTGTGACCCGGTGGTGCCGCTCAAGTCCGCCTGTGCGGCCCTGGGGCTTGCGCGGGCGACACTCTATCGGCACCGACCGCGGGTTACTCGGCCTGCCAGCGGTCCACGGTGTAGCCCACGGCGCCTGAGCGAGGCGCAGCGCCGGGAAGTGCTCGAGGTGCTCCACGAGGAGCGCTCATCGACCAGCCCCCGGCTGAGGTCTACGCCAAGCTTCTGGACGAGGGGCGGTATCTGTGTTCTGTTCGCACCATGCATCGGCTGTTGGCCGAATCCGCAGAGTCGGGCGAGCGGCGCGCCGTGCGCCCCAAAACTCACCATCCCGTGCCGCGCTTGGAGGCAAGCGCCCCCAACCAAGTCTGGACCTGGGACATCACCAAGCTCGCCACCCTGAGCCGAGGCGTGTTCCTGAATCTCTACGTGGTGCTCGACCTCTACAGCCGCTTCGTGGTGGCTTGGCTGGCGGCCCGCGAGAACAGTGCACTCGCCAAACAACTGCTGGCAGAAGCCATCCATCGCCATGGCATCGAGCCACGCAGCCTGCGGGTCCACCAGGACCGCGGTGCCCCCATGACCGCACGGGGCTTTCTCGACCTCCTGGCGGAGCTGAAGGTGGAGCCCTCTCACTCCCGCCCCAGGGTGAGTAACGACAATCCCTTCTCCGAGTCTCAGTTCAAGACCCTCAAGTACCAGCCGGACTTTCCCAGTCGCTTCCGAGGTCTCGAGCAGGGGCGGGCTTGGTGCACCGAGTTCTTCGACTGGTACAACCACCACCATCAGCATTCGGGGCTCGCCCTGTTCACGCCGGCTGATGTGTTTCACGGACGGGTCAAGGAGCTCTTGGCGGTGCGCCAGGCGGCGCTCGATGCCGCCCACCAGGCACATCCCGAGCGCTTCGTGCGGGGGCGCCCAGTCGCAGCCCAGCCCCCCAAGCTGGTCGCCATCAACCCGATAGTCCCCGAGCAGGATCTGCCCACGGCCAGTACCCTGCTCCTCGAGCAAGCCAACACGCTCGGCCATTGCAGAACTCCTGACTTGGCGCTAAATTCAATGCGACTGGACGGTGTCGTAGACCAGGCGCAGGTGGGTGCCAGGGTATTTCATCGGCTGGGTATTCAGATATTCGCAAAGAGCGATGAGAGCTTGTTGAGATCGATTATTGGCCAAGCCGTAGAGACGCACCCGCAATTCATGGCGCTGGTAATCCGGGATAATATCGCCGGGTAAGCAGAACACGGCTTTGAGGAAGGCGCGAACTTCGTCGTCGTGGCGCACGAAAAAGGGTTCGACAATGCTCGCGAGACAACTCTCACTGCGATAAGCGACGACCTTGATGAGCTGGGTAATGGTTTTTCGTTCGCGTTCGTGATGTACGATCTTGTCCGCCTCATAAATGCTCTTCAATGGCACGCGCTTTTCCATCGCGTTGATGCGTTCGCTGAGTTGCTCGCATTGCCTTTCCAATCGTTCGATGGCCTCTGTCGCCTTCTCTTGCTTCGCCGTCGATGCCCTGTTACGTTGGTGCTTGCCACGCTGGGCGTAGGCTCTGCCGAGCTGCGCCTTGGTTGCCTGGAGCGATTTTATCAGCGCTCGGCGCTCAGGATCGGGAACCATCCGCTCAGGATCGGCTGGTTCGGTGGCATAGGTGCTCAAGTGGTCGATGTTGAATTCGTCCTGCAGGTATTTGAAGAAGTTCTCTTGGCGCCAACGGCCGAACATGCGATGGGCGATCTCTGCGGCAGGTAAGTCCTGCCGGGTCGTCAGGATCGCGCTCTGATGTCCGTTTTTGCATAAGCGGCGGATCTCGCGCATCCACAAGGCGGGTTGTTTGCGATTGGCAGCGATGACCTGCACGCTGCACTCGGCCAGACTATAGGTCACAGACTTACCGTGGTGCTCGACGCTTAAGGGGCGGAAGTCCTCCGGGTCCCAGGGCGTTTGTTTACCCTTGCGATACGTGATGACTTCGGCCCCTTGGCTGTGCCACTGCTGGAAGGACTGGGGGCTCCAAGCCTCACGGTCAAACACCAAGGTCAGCGTCCGGTCGGGGCCGATCTGCTGGCGCGCCTGGGGAATGACCTCCTGCTCGATCAGCGCCAAGAGGTGTCCATTGAGGGGGCTGGTGACGAAGAACACCGGCTCGGCCGCTCCGTTATGCACCCAAACATCCGTCGAGGCGGGCAGACACTGGCGGCGTTTCTGCACCAACGTCTTAGGCAGCGGATGCTTGCGCCCCGTGTAGGCATGGACGTGACCGTCGACGTACAGTATGCCCAGCTCATCGGGCTCCCCCTGCGCCCACTGGGCGGTCAACGCCGCGGCTAGTTGCGCCGCCTGTTGGCGAGCTCCCAGTTGCGCGAGCTTACGCCGCAGCGTTTTGACTTCCGGCACGCGATCCAGTCCCAGCAAGATGCCCAGCTCACCAGGCGCTCAATGCTCTTGATGCGCAACAACGCCATCATGACCAGGCACCACAGGATCGAATGCAGACCATAGAACCCGGCTTTGAGCGGCGCGTAAACACGCTCGGCGTGGCACAGCAGACCTTCACCAATCATGGCCGGTAAGGCAAGCAAGACGCCGGCGTTCGCCACGCCCTCCGCAGGCTCAAAGTGGGGGGCTGCTTCGCCGAGCATCCCTTGGCAGGCGAGGACGCGTTCCTCCAAGCGTTTGACCGCGGTACCCGCCCCGCGGGCCTGCGCGGCGTCACGCTCAGCCCGCTCGCCTGGCAAGAGCGCGGCGCGGTGTTGTCGAGGCCGCTGGCGGCGCAGCCGTCCGGTCTTGATCGCATGGCGCACCGCCGTCTCACTCACACCGAGCGCACGCGCGGCCTGCGACTGCGAGCACCCTTGGTCCAAGCACGCCTGAGCGATCGGCAAAACCTCATCGGTGAGCTTAATGCCCACGACGCGGCGCACCATGGCCTCGGCCATCGCGTATGGCATCAAGACCCCCTTCGCGATACAGCGTCTGGTTGCGAAATACCGTCGAGCGGTGAACACCCAACACCGCCGCCAAGTCCTCACCCTTCGCTAAACCCTGCGTCATGAACACCGCCCCGAGGTAACGCTTAGCCGTCGTATCCGTACGCGCGCAGCTCATCAACGGACCGGAGGCATTCATGAACACGAGTTCCTTGGGCGTTTCGATGACCGTCAACCGCAAACCCAATGTCACAGCCTGTTCGGGCAGCAGGGGAAGCTCAATGGTGCCTGGCATAGCATTCCTCTGGTCTCGTATTTATATTTCGATACCAGCATCGATTATAGCGCCTTCTCAATCGGTTAGGTAGCGCATGTCAGGAGTTCTGCAGTGGTTCTTGTGGCTTGTCGTGTTGGTCAGGCAGCGGCGGAGGAGTCATTGGTGGTAGGGCGCATATCGCATTGGAGGGATAGTTGCTGCGCTATGTCCCCGCCACAAGAAACTGGGTCGCTACCGTCAAGGATGCACCGTTTGGGATGGACGATGCTTTCTTTTCGGACGAACACGGGAAAGCAGAGTTCATCATGCCCAATAACACCTGGATTAGGATCGGCGGGAGCACGCAGATCCAGTTCATCGCCTTGAAGAACGATGTGACCGAGGTCGACGTGGCTCAGGGTGTGGCTCGGTGTTACAACGGTCCTGTTTCACCCTAGAGTGCTCATGCAGAAACCGAAGCGAGTGGAGGCGCCGAGCCCGGGTGTGACAGGACGGCCAACCATAGGACCAGCGAAGGGAATTCCGGGCACACGCGATGAGAGGCTGCAGCCGACCGAGTCGGGACAACCGGGCCAGAGTCCCATACGGCCTCCGAGACACGCCGAAAGAGTCGGCCCGAAAGAGCCAACGCAAGCGCCGGAACCGGGACGCCCCCCCCGCGAAGCCAGAGCCAAGACTCCGGCTGCCGGTCCTCAGCCTCTGAGCAACCCAATCCCGCGCGCGGGCCAGGTGTTCTGGAAGAAACGCCGATGAGGTACAAGGTGAGCGGCAGCGCCGAGAATGACCGACACGTCATGGGTGCGAGCCCGCGGCGTTAGCCGACGCCTTGGTGCGAGCTCGTCTCTGAGCATGGTCCGGGAATCGTCGGTGACATGGGTGAGCGGCGCGAGCCGCATCCCGTTTGAGAGATCGAGTCGATTTCGATGCTTCCCATGGCGCTGCCGTTCCTCAACGATAGTGGAGCAGGCCATGGCGATGCGCAAGCGAGAAGAGGAGGTTTTTCCCAACGCGGCGGCGGTGGAGGTAGGGGCATCGAGTCACTGGGTGGCAGTGCCTGCGCATCGCAGCGATGCCCCGGTGCGCGAAGTCGCTACGATGACCGATGACCTCAACGCCCTGGCCGACTGGCTACTCGCCTGCGGGGTCGATGGGGTGGCGCTGGAGTCCACTGGGGGGTACTGGGTCCCGGTGTACGAGGTGTTGGAGAGCCGCGGCTTGAAGGTGTGGCGGGTTGATGCGCGGCAGGTGAAGTACGTGCCGGGGCGCAAGAGCGACGTGCAGGACTGCCAGTGGCTGCAAAAGCTCGTGAGCCATGGGCTGCTGCGCGCAGCGTTGCGACCCGCGGCTCACCGAGCAGGCCAGTTGGGTGCAGCGCATGCAAAAGGCGCTAGTGCAGATGAACATCCAGCTCACCGAGGTCATCAGCGACGTGACGGGCCAGGCGATCATCGGCGACATTGTGTCCGGCCAGCGCGATGCGCGGGTGCTGGCGCGGCACCGTCAGCCGGCGCATCCGGGCCAGCGAGCAAGACATCGCGCGAGCGCTGACGGGCAACTGGCGCGAGGAGCACCTGTTCGTGCTCAAGCAGGCGCTGGGGATGTATGAGGACGATGCCCAGTGGCTGGCCATGTTGGCTCGCGCCGGTCTGTTGCGCGCCTCCTTCGTGCCGAAGGCCAAACTGCGCGAGCTGCGCCTGATCGCCCGGCAGCGACAGAAGCTCGTGGGCTTGGCTGCCTCGGAGAAGAACCGGCTGCACAAGGTGCTCACCGATGGTGGCATCCGCCTGGGGGTGGTGGTGAGCGATATCCACGGCCAGTCGGCCCGTGCCATGCTGAAAGCCCTCATCCAGGGGGCTGCTGCCCACGAGGTCCTCCCCCTGGCCAGCCGCCGGCTGAAGGCGAGCCGCGAGGAGCTGCTCGATGCCCTGCAGGGGGACCTGACCGAGTCTCATCGCTTCGTCCTCGATGAATTGATGCGCCACATCGAGGAGCTCGAAGCCCGCATCGCCCGCTTCGATGCTCGCTTGCTCGAAGGCCTGAAGGAGGAGGCCAACAGCCTGCTGTTGTTGCAGACCCTACCAGGGGTCAATGTCATCGGTGCCGCCATGCTGCTGGTGGAAATCGGTAGCGACATGAGCGCCTTCGGTCATGCCGAGCGGCTCGCTTCCTGGGTGGGTATCTGCCCCGGCAACCACGAGTCGCCTGCGCATCCCAACCTGCGCGGCCCCGAGTACTACCACTGAAGAGGACCTCCGAGATGCTCACTCATCCCACCCTAGAGAAACTCTCCGCCCTGCGGCTCAACGGCATGCTGAAGGCAGGACCAACAGCATACCCCGGACATCGAGGCGCTCTGCTTCGAGGAGCGCCTGCGTGGAGGACATCGACTACCGCGCCCCGCGGGGGCTGGACAAGGCGCTGATGGCCACTCTCGCCTCCTGCCGCTGGGTGGACGAGCACCTCAATGTGCTGATCACCGGTCCCACGGGGGTGGGCAAGAGCTATCTCGCCTGCGCACTCGCCCACAAGGCGTGCCGAGAAGGCCACAGCGCGCTCTACCAGCGTCTGCCGCGACTGCTCCAGGACCTCTCGCTCGCCCGCGGCGATGGGCGTTACGGAGCATTGCTTACCAGCCTTGCCAAAGTGGATGTCCTGGTGCTCGACGACTGGGGGCTCGCCAAGCTGACCGAGGAGCACCGCCGCGATCTGTTGGAGCTACTCGATGACCGCCACGGCCTGCGCTCCACCCTGGTCACCAGTCAGCTCCCCGTGGAGCACTGGCACGAGCGCCTCGGCGACCCCACGCTCGCCGATGCCATCCTGGACCGCTTGGTCCACAACGCCTACAAGCTCACTCTCAAAGGAGACTCGATGCGAAAGAAACGCTCACCCTTGACCCAAACCGCTCAGTTGCAGTAAAAGTGAACGGCCCTGCGTCGCTTCGCTCCGACCACCGATCGGTTTCACCGGTCTGGGTGATCACTTTGCCGTGGACCAGGCGATCGATTTGCGTGGAATACGCAGATCGGTCGAGAAGCTTCTGCTGGCGACGATCCTGTTCTACGTTGGCTCCCGTTGAGGAAGGGCGCAGCCGACGCGGGCCCGTCTCGGATAACGCGTAAGTCTGGGACCGCGAGGTGCGGAGGCTCACTGACCGGGGCTTGTAACACTTCGAGCCTCCCGTTGGATGGGGGTGGGGCATCGCCGAATCGCGCACGGTAGCCGGGAACTATTGCCCGTTGCCCGGCTTTGACAGGCTCGAAGCCAATCTCTAACGAGGCTTCGCCTCAGACCGTCGAGGCATGGGGAGCACAGACGGAGGGTTCCGAGTGTTGCAGAGCGTGGTAGGGTGTACGCGCTGCGTTAGATCGCTCAAGCGATCGGACCCTGTGGGTCAAGGAAGTGACACTCGGAGCCCAGGAGCCATGATAGCCAAAAACGTTGCGGAGCTGATCCGAGATCATGTGGTGCTGGAGGTCGAGAGCCTCGATCGGCTGTACCTCAACGGCTATGTGCCTGGGCTGCAGAGCGAAGGGGGCTTTGTGCATTTCGTGCGCAGTCACCTTGGCTATCCCATCGCCTCCACCGCGGTGATCGCCCCCATGACCGAGGCGTTCGTCCGCTCCATCGAGCGGTTTGCGCAGGAGAGGCGCATTGATGTGGTCGCCTTCGAGAAAGGACAGCGCAAGGACGATGTGGCGAAGGAGTACCTGGCAAGGTGTGCTTTCTCCGAAGGGGTATTGTTCATCGGCAAGGCCCAGGAGAAGGCCTCGGTGTTCCGCACCACCGGCAGGAAGCACCCCGAGACCGGCCAGCGCTATCCTTGGATCACGCGCGGCTCGGCCCTGCCCAACCACTATTACTTCTACCTCCTGGATGAGGACTTCGGGCCGCTGTTTATCAAGTTCTGCTCGTACTTCCCCTATGCGGTCAAGGTGTGCCTCAATGGCCACGAGTGGGTCAAGCGCCAGCTCGCCAAGGAGGGCATCGCCTTCACTGCCCTCGACAACGGTGTGCTCTGGTGCGAGAACCCCCAGCGGCTGCAGCAACTGTGCGCGGAGCTGGACGCCGAGAAGATCGAAGCGGTGTTTGGCAAGTGGCTGGCGCGGCTGCCTCACCCCTTTCGCCCGGAGGACCGGCAAGCGGGTTACCGATACGCGCTGTCCATCCTGCAGGCCGAGTTCTCGCTCACCCAAGTGCTCGATTGCCCCCGAACGGGCCGGCAGTTCTTCGAGGAGGTCATCCGCGAGAACCTCGACCTCGGCCGGCCCGACCGGGTGCAGCTCATCTTCGGCCGCAAGGTCACCCGCCGCACCCCGGGGACGTTTCGCACCCGCGCCCATGCCCGCTTCTTCCGGCTCACCTTCGCCCTCGACGGACCCATCAGCCCCGCTCGGGCCACGCGCGCCTTCCTCCAAGCCAGCAGCGCAGTGGACCGGCTCATCGAAGAGGTGAAACTCGCCGCTTGAAAACTTGACTCAAGATCCAAGAATCAGTCGCACTCAAGGACTTCTAGCGGCTGCTGGGCCAATCGTTCACCCAGACGAGCCAGTCGGGTAACGCTTCGTAGGAGGGGTGCCGATGGAGGAATTGCCGCTGCAATTGGAAATCGTGGGGCTGCCCGCGCATGTTGAGAGCTGGAGCGTTGCAAAGATACCCGGCTTCGTGCTTGCGGTGCTGAAGCGCTGGCGCAGAAACCAGGTTCGGCTGCCGCGCACTTTCAGCATGCTCATGTGCCCCCAAGTGGAGGTCAACGCCGTTGGCGGCTTGCCGCCCAGGGTCGTGGAGCTGACCGACCCCAAGCTCCGCTGCCGGCACTTCACCGGTTGCCACAAGCCCTATCTGGTGGTGCTCTTCACCGGCGAAGATGCGGAGGAGCGCCGGATCGAGGCGCAGGCGTTTCTCTCTTGGTCGGAAGGGTACAACGTGGAGCTGACACCCGATACCGTGCGCTTGACGTTCGCCGCGGCCAGCGAGGAGACGATCCACGAACGCGGCGATTTTCCGCCACCGCGGACCATACAGGAGTTGCTCGCGACCGGCGAGCTGGTGAGCATCTTGTCCTAGGGCACCGCAACGGGCGGCAAACGCCTGCAAGCCTCGACGGGGTGTCTGTCGGCACCGGCGTTTTCCCATGCCCCGCTGTGACCCGGTGTCCTGAAGCTCGACTCTGTCGACACCTTATTCACTTTCACGATCGAGGCAGGCTGAGCCCCTCCAGTGGGCACCCCATTCCGTGTGGCCTTTGGGGCTTGCTGGCGCGGGGCGCTCAAGCCGGGGGTGAAAGACATCCCAGGGGGTGCACCGAGTCGGGTCAGACGCTGATATACCCATTTAAGGGCACCTCGAATAATCCTAGAAAGCTCAGTCGACCAAGTGCAAGCTGCCTGGGAATCAGGCAGGCTGTGGGTTTCGAGGCATTGAAGGGGGTCACCCGATGGGTGAGTCGAGACTGGAGCCGGTGGGGGCGCAAGAAAGGATTGCATCGTGTGCCGGGGTGCAGACGGCTGGGGGCCGGGTGCAAGTGCGCTGGGAGACCGAGAGCGCGGCCACGCCGATGGGCCAGCTTGCGTACTTCATCGAATTTCTCACGCTCACTGGACTGTGGTCGCGCTGGCAAGAGGGCTACCCGTTGCGTTACGTGAGTCCCAATGCGCCGAGCAAGGCCGAGGTGCTTGGCACCTGGATGCTGTCGATTCTGTCCGGTCACAGGCGCTATGCGCATGTCACGGCGATCCGCTGCGATGGCGTCAATCCGGGGCTGCTCGGCATGAACAAGGTGATCAGCGAGGATGCCCTGCGCCGGGCGCTCGCCGCGAACCCCCGAAGCCGCAGGCGTCGCCTGGCTGGACCGGCACCTGGAGGAAAGTGTGGCGCTGTTGCTCGATGCGCCGTGGATTCTCGACATCGACATGGCGGGGCTGCGGCTGGTCGTCGGCGCCGAGGTCAAGGCGGGCGATGCGCACTCGGGCAGCCACAGCCTGCCGGGGCTGCTGAAGATACTCGACGCCCTCTCGCCCCCCAGACGACCGAAGCTGGTGCGCGGCGATTGCGGTTTCGGCTCCGACACCCTCATGGCTCCGCTGGAGGAGCGGCAACCACCCTACCTGTTCAAGCTCAAGCTCTCGAAGAACGTCAAACGTCACATCGAGCGCATCTTCTGGGGCAGCGGCTGGTCCGATGCCGGTCAGGGCTGGGAAGGCAAGGACGGCAGCCTGCGTCTGTGTGGCTGGCAGGCGCCGCGGCGCGTCGTGGTGTTGCGCCGCCCGCTCCAGGGCAAAGTGCTGATTGCGCAGGACCATAACGGCCAGCAACTGCTGGGTTTCATCGAGGCGGACCGAAAGGCGGGTAAGAACATCACCGGCTACGAGTATGCCGTGCTGGTGACCAATACCGACTACGAGATTCGAAGCCTCGGCCAACTCTACCGGGACCGGGCCGACGCCGAGAATGCCTTCGAGGAGCTGAAGAACCAGTGGGGTTGGGGCGCCTTCACCACCCACAACCTGCACCGCTGCCAGCTCTCGGCCCGCGCCGTGGCGCTCATCTACAACTGGTGGAGCCTGTTCGTCCGCCTGGCCCACCCCAAGGCCCGGCGCGAGGCCATCACCAGCCGGCCGTGGTTGCTCGCCTCGGTGGGACGCAAGACCGAACATGCCGGCCAGACCACCCTGACGCTCACCGGATTGCATGCCCATTTCGGTCAAGCCAAAGCAGCCCTGATGCGTGTCTCTGCCTTGTTCCAGACCTGGACAGCCTACGCTGCGGAGCAGTTGAACCCGACCTCCGTCTGGCACCTCGTCTGCGACCATCTCAAGCGCCTCCTCGCCGGCGTTAAACCGCCTCCCCACCGTCGGGCTATCGAAAATCATACGTGCGCCATCGGCTAACTGCGGTTTTTAGTCCGACTTCGCGGATTCGCGGGGTAGGGATAGCGTAAGTGGTTGAAATTGCGAGAGGGTGCCTGGCAAGGTCTGCACTACATCGCGGCGGCTGAGGCAGTGTGGGCGGTGCTGATTTTCGGAGCTGGTGGTGCGGGCAGTTCGAGCTTCAACTGCGCGAGGAGCAGTTGCAGTTCTGGCTCAGGTTGGGTGTAGCGGGTGAACGTCAATTCGCGCCCATCGGTGGTCGGCACCGGTACGTCGACCATCTGCACGGCGGCGAATTTCTCCAGCACGCTGCGCGTGGTTAATCCAGGCGCGAGCGCATGCAAACGTCGCCCGAGCGTGACATGCAGACAATAGGCAAGAAAGGCAATGAAGATATGGGCTTCGATACGCTCGATGTGTTGATGAAAGATTGGCCGAATGGCCAAATCCCCCTTGAGATTCTTGAATGCTTCTTCCACCGCCACCAGTTGCAGGTAAAACCCCCATAGCTTGGCGGGATCGGTGTCGGTGAGATTGGTGCGCAGCAGATACCGTCCTTCGCGCCGGCGCACTTCACGCAGCTTATCGCGGCGCAGGCGGTAGCTAAACGTGGCGTCCTTGGGGTCGACCTCCAGTTGAACCAAGCGCCATACCGCCGGGCCGTGTTGGCGCGCCGCACCGAGCTTCATCAGCAGCTGCTCGCGGGTGAGCTGCATGGTCGCGAGTTTCTTCAACCGCGCCCATAACCACTTCAGCTTGCGCCGTCGTATCGCACGCTCCTTCGCCACGCGCTGTTCACTTTGCGCGTACACATACAGCTCCCCATCCTGCGCCAACAGTTTCACGGCTACGCCGGGGCGCGCTTCCCGCCACGGCTTGAGCAACAGCGCGCTCTCCAATTTGCTGAGCCGCCCCTTGGGCGTGCCCACCAGGTCAGTGCACTGGCGGGCGACTTGCGCGCATCTCTTCCAGCACCGCTTCGGTCGGAATGCCGCGGTCCATCACCCAAATCCGCTGCGCTCTTCCGTACTGACGCTCAATGCGCGCGAGGAACTCCTTCAACGTCGTCTTGTCGGCCGTATTGCCCACCAACACTTCATAGGCCAAGGGCAAGCCTTCCGGGGTCACCACCCAGGCGATCACCACCTGCACACAGTCCCTGCGCTTATCGCGCGAGTGGCCGAATCGTCGTTTGTCCTGCTCCGACTGCGGGGGCTCACACTCAAAGTAGGTGCTCGTGAGGTCGTAGAGCAGCACCTCGAAGGTGGCATTGAACAGATCCCGCCACCGCCGCACCAGATGGTCAAAGACCGCCGCCTTGTGCTCCAGCAAGCGGTCGTGACAGACATACAGCCGGTGGCTGTCGGAGAGCGCCGCATCCGCTCCGAGCAAATCCGCCAAGGCCGTACGGCCAAACCACTCCCGGTGCAACCGCCACTCGCTGCCCGGTGCCAGCAACCGATAGGCCACGAGCACGAATAACACCTGATCCCACCGAGTGCCCTTGCGACTCGGCGTTAACCGTTCCCACCAGAAGCGATCTAACTGCAATTCCTCCCACAGTTGCAGCGCCAGCCAACACGCACCCCACTGCCGCGGTCGGCACAGCCGCAATTCTTTCAGCCGCAAACGTACCACCGAAGCATCCCTCGACAGCTCTTCAGATCGCTCCTCGGGAAACAACGACATCGTGCGCGGTGTCAGCGCCCCGTCTTCGAACACCTCAATGGATTTGCGCCACGCCAACTCCTGCGAGGAGTTGATCTCACCCAAATACAGCACATGCCGTTGCAGCACGCGCCCACCGCTCAGGCGCCTATTCTCGACAATACTCCAGTAACGGTGCTCCTTGCCGTCTTTCTTCCGCGTCGTGGCCCTTAGAAACATGATGGAACATCATTATCCGCAGATTTTTCCCCTTGAAAACAAGCAAGGTCTTCACTACAGCGCGTTTCAACCCTTTTTGGCTCACCACGGTCCCCACAAACAATCACTTACCCCTGGCCAGCGGGCCAATCGCCGTGCGAATCCGCGAAGTCGGGTTAGGATAATTGGTTTTGGCGCCGGTCGGTCCCTCTGATCGAGTCACGGATGGGGGAATTGGGGCGAAACGGGTGGATTTTAAGGGGTTTTGGGAGGGCGCCCGTGGCCTTGCGGGCGCCGGGCGGAGGCTCCGGCGGCGATCAGGCCGGTGCCGGCATCGGACCTTTACCGCCTGAGCTGACCAGGTAGCTCAGCCGGGGCATGTTGTAGACGAGATTCATGAGCCCTATCTTGGCCCTCGCACGCACCCCTCCGATGGTTCGCACGAGCTTGCCGCCTTGCTCGTTGTGCTGGGAGCCGAAGACATGCTCGACGCGCACCCGGATGCTTGAGCGGCGCCGGTTGAGCGCTTGCTGGTACACGCTGAGCGCCTTGTGGCGGTGACCCCGACGGTGAATCCGGCTCCTGAGCCCCTTCTTACGCAGCAGCCGCTCGGTCTCCTCGGAGCGGTAGGCGCTGTCGGCCCAGACCTCGGTGCTGGTGTTGGCGCGATCGAGCAGCGGCTCGAAGACCTACCTGCGCACCCGCTTGTGGGCAGCGTCCACGCTCAGGTGGTTCTTGTACCCGTAATAGCTCTTGCCATGTTTCTTGGTCCAGCACGCCTCGGTGTCCTTTTGACGAAGCTTGGCGGGCTTGTCCTTCCAGGACTCGGGCGTCTCGCCCCGCTTGAGGGCGTCGTTCTCTTCCCGGCTGTTGCGCTGCTCGGGAGCGGAGACGATGCTGGCATCGATGATCTGTCCCTTGCGGGCGATGAACCCCCGCCGCTCGATCTGCTGGTTGAAGGCCCGAAACAGCTCTTGCACGGCGTTCTCCTTCGCCAGCGCCTCGCGAAACAGCCATACGGTGGTGGCATCGGGCACCCGGTCCTCGGGCAACAGCCCCAGGAATCGGCTGAAGGAGTATCGGTCCCGAATCGGGTACTCGACGCTCTCGTCACTCACGTTGTACAGGTGCTGCAGAACGAGCACCTTGAACATGAGCACAGCATCGTAGGGCTTGCGCCCCGCGTTGCTCTTGCGCGGCCTGTCCCGCAAGCACTCAAGCCGGGGGCGAAAACCCTCCCAGTCAACCACCTGCCGGATGTGCACCAGGGGGTCACCGAGCCGGCTCAGACGCTCATAGCGCTCATCGAGGTCGAAGAATCCGGGCTGGGGCATCGCGCTGTTCCTCATCGGCCACGAACTGGCGCCAGTCTACCGGGCAGCCGCCCCCAGTGCCAATTTTTCGAGGTGCCCTTAATACCAAATTTCGGTTTTTCGATTGCCGAGGATTTGGAAGTTCTCCGTCAATAAGGAACGCAGTTGCGTGGCATATGTGGTGGCGTTGCGGAAAAACCGTTCGCAGGTCCTGCTGGAAGTCTTTGAAGCTTTCGTAGTAGGAGTCGTAGAGAATTCGCTTCTTGAAGAATTTCAAGAAGCGCTCAATCAAGTTTAAGTTCGGCGAATAGGGAGGTAGAAAAACGAGTTCGATCTTGGAGTTATCCGTGAACTCCCGAACGTCCCTGGATCGGTAGTAGCTGGCGTTGTCGCAGATGACGAAGATCCGTTCGGCCTGGGAGTTCGCCTCTTCGAGCTGCCTGAACAAGGGCTCTTTCCGGAATCGTGTGGGTAGCAATGCCTATGGCGCGGGGGCATCTGCCTGATCTCTGACACCAGCGGGTGTGTTGAGCAGCGAGGCGGGCAGGTGGGCGAGATTGCCGGCGATGAGGTAGGCGATGGTGATGAGCGAGTGCGTGGTGCGGTAGCCCCGGGCGCGAGCCTTGGCGGCCTGGATGAGGGAGTTGATGCCCTCGGCGCGGCCGTTGGTGAGGCCCGAGTGGAATGCGGCGAGCACGCCGTCCCAGTGCTCTTTCAGGGTGGTGGCGAGGCGTTTCATGGGCTGCAGGCGGCTACGCCGTGCCCAGCTATACCAGCGCCCGAGGGCGCTCTCGGCCTGCTCGAGGGGTGCTGGCCGTGGCGTAGATATCGCGCAGCGCCTCCTTGAGGCGCCAGGCACGGGCGGTCTTGAGGCGGGCGCGGGAGAGCCAGTGCAGAACTCCTGACTTGGCGCTAAATTCAATGCGACTGGACGGTGTCGTAGACCAGGCGCAGGTGGGTGCCAGGGCATTTCATCTGCTGGGTATTCAGATATTCGCAAAGAGCGATGAGAGCTTGTTGAGATCGATTATTGGCCAAGCCGTAGAGACGCACCCGCAATTCATGGCGCTGGTAATCCGGGATAATATCGCCGGGTAAGCAGAACACGGCTTTGAGGAAGGCGCGAACTTCGTCGTCGTGGCGCACGAAAAAGGGTTCGACAATGCTCGCGAGACAACTCTCACTGCGATAAGCGACGACCTTGATGAGCCGGGTAATGGTTTTTCGTTCGCGTTCGTGATGTACGATCTTGTCCGCCTCATAAATGCTCTTCAATGGCACGCGCTTTTCCGGCTCTTTCGGTAATTGTGTGGATCGTGGTGGTCGAGTAGCATCCGTTCTGAGCAATCGTCTATCACAACATCTTGTGGTTGGGCCTGTGGGGTTGTGGGCGAGAGGCCCGCGAGTGTGGGCAACCGGGAGGTTGTCCACACGGTCCTTGGGACGCGGGCCGCTCCGCAGGACTCGTCCACAAATCCACAGGCCATCAAGGGGGGAGCGCCATGGAGCCAACGCATCTATTCACGACGGCACTGGGCCTCACGGCGCCTTGGGAAGTCACCGGCGTACGCTTTGACCCCGAGGCTGGGCGCATCGACCTCGAGGTGGCCTTTGCCAAGGGGAGCCGCTTCGCCTGCCCGGCGTGCGGAGTGCCAGGCCAGCCGGTGCATGATACCCGCAAGCGCAGCTGGCAGCACCTGAGCTTCTTTAAGTCGCGGGCAGACCTGCACGCGCATCTGCCGCGAGTGCGCTGTGAGAGCTGCGGCAAGACGACTCAGGTCGAGCCGCCGTGGGCGCGCGCACAGAGTGGCTTCACGGCGCTGATGGAGGCACTGGTGGTGACGCTGTGCCAGGCGATGCCGGTGGCGACCGTCGCCCGGCACCTGGGCGTGGGCGATGAGCGCCTGTGGGGGGTGCTCGAGCACTACGTGGAGGCGGCCCGCGCCCAGGAGGACCACTCCCCGGTGCGCGCCGTGGGCCTGGACGAGACCGCCGCCCGGCGTGGGCAGCACTACATCAGCCTGTTCCATGACCTCACGGGCAAACGCCTGCTGTTCGCCTGCGAGGGCCGCGACCAGAGCACCGTGGCGGCCTTTGCCGCCGACCTCCAGGCGCACGGGGGCGACCCGCAGGCCATCGAGCAGGTGTGCATCGACCTGTCCGCCGCTTATCTCGCCGGGGTGACCAAGCATCTGCCTAAAGCCACGGTGAGCTTCGATGCCTTCCATGTCATCCAGCTCGCCAACCAGGCCGTCGATACAGTGCGCCGCGAGGAGGTCAAGACCGAGCCCGCCCTCAGGGGCACCCGCTGGACCTGGCTCAAAGACGCCCACGACTGGACCTGGGAGCAGCTCACCGACTTTCACTGGCTCTCCCGCGCCCGGCTCAAGACCGCCCGTGCCTGGCGCCTCAAGGAGGCGCTGCGCGATATCTACGCCACGGCCAGCACCCTCGAGCAGGCCGAGACCGCGCTCACGCGCTGGTATAGCTGGGCACGGCGTAGCCGCCTGCAACCCATGAAGCACCTCGCTGCCACTCTGAAAGACCACTGGGACGGTGTGCTCGCCGCGTTCGACTCCGGCCTCACCAACGGCCGCGCCGAGGGCATCAACTCCCTCATCCAGGCCGCCAAAGCCCGCGCCCGAGGCTACCGCACCACGCGCTCGCTCATCACCATCGCCTACCTCATCGCGGGCAACCTGGCCCACTTGCCGGCCTCGCCGTTCAACACACGATCTTGTGTCAGACCTCAGGCAGAGGCTGCCGCAGCGTAAGCATATCTACCCACACGATTCCGGTAAGGACCGCTTTTCCATCGCGTTGACGCGTTCGCTGAGTTGCTCGCATTGCCTTTCCAATCGTTCGATGGCCTCTGTCGCCTTCTCTTGCTTCGCCGTCGATGCCCTGTTACGTTGGTGCTTGCCACGCTGGGCGTAGGCTCTGCCGAGCTTGCGCCTTGGTTGCCTGGAGCGATTTTATCAGCGCTCGGCGCTCAGGATTGGGAACCATCCGCTCAGGATCGGCTGGTTCGGTGGCATAGGTGCTCAAGTGGTCGATGTTGAATTCGTCCTGCAGGTATTTGAAGAAGTTCTCTTGGCGCCAACGGCCGAACATGCGATGGGCGATCTCTGCGGCAGGTAAGTCCTGCCGGGTCGTCAGGATCGCGCTCTGATGTCCGTTTTTGCATAAGCGGCGGATCTCGCGCATCCACAAGGCGGGTTGTTTGCGATTGGCAGCGATGACCTGCACGCTGCACTCGGCCAGACTATAGGTCACAGACTTACCGTGGTGCTCGACGCTTAAGGGGCGGAAGTCCTCCGGGTCCCAGGGCGTTTGTTTACCCTTGCGATACGTGATGACTTCGGCCCCTTGGCTGTGCCACTGCTGGAAGGACTGGGGGCTCCAAGCCTCACGGTCAAACACCAAGGTCAGCGTCCGGTCGGGGCCGATCTGCTGGCGCGCCTGGGGAATGACCTCCTGCTCGATCAGCGCCAAGAGGTGTCCATTGAGGGGGCTGGTGACGAAGAACACCGGCTCGGCCGCTCCGTTATGCACCCAAACATCCGTCGAGGCGGGCAGACACTGGCGGCGTTTCTGCACCAACGTCTTAGGCAGCGGATGCTTGCGCCCCGTGTAGGCATGGACGTGACCGTCGACGTACAGTATGCCCAGCTCATCGGGCTCCCCCTGCGCCCACTGGGCGGTCAACGCCGCGGCTAGTTGCGCCGCCTGTTGGCGAACTCCCAGTTGCGCGAGCTTACGCCGCAGCGTTTTGACTTCCGGCACGCGATCCAGTCCCAGCAAGATGCCCAGCTCACCAGGCGCTCAATGCTCTTGATGCGCAACAACGCCATCATGACCAGGCACCACAGGATCGAATGCAGACCATAGAACCCGGCTTTGAGCGGCGCGTAAACACGCTCGGCGTGGCACAGCAGACCTTCACCAATCATGGCCGGTAAGGCAAGCAAGACGCCGGCGTTCGCCACGCCCTCCGCAGGCTCAAAGTGGGGGGCTGCTTCGCCGAGCATCCCTTGGCAGGCGAGGACGCGTTCCTCCAAGCGTTTGACCGCGGTACCCGCCCCGCGGGCCTGCGCGGCGTCACGCTCAGCCCGCTCGCCTGGCAAGAGCGCGGCGCGGTGTTGTCGAGGCCGCTGGCGGCGCAGCCGTCCGGTCTTGATCGCATGGCGCACCGCCGTCTCACTCACACCGAGCGCACGCGCGGCCTGCGACTGCGAGCACCCTTGGTCCAAGCACGCCTGAGCGATCGGCAAAACCTCATCGGTGAGCTTAATGCCCACGACGCGGCGCACCATGGCCTCGGCCATCGCGTATGGCATCAAGACCCCCTTCGCGATACAGCGTCTGGTTGCGAAATACCGTCGAGCGGTGAACACCCAACACCGCCGCCAAGTCCTCACCCTTCGCTAAACCCTGCGTCATGAACACCGCCCCGAGGTAACGCTTAGCCGTCGTATCCGTACGCGCGCAGCTCATCAACGGACCGGAGGCATTCATGAACACGAGTTCCTTGGGCGTTTCGATGACCGTCAACCGCAAACCCAATGTCACAGCCTGTTCGGGCAGCAGGGGAAGCTCAATGGTGCCTGGCATAGCATTCCTCTGGTCTCGTATTTATATTTCGATACCAGCATCGATTATAGCGCCTTCTCAATCGGTTAGGTAGCGCATGTCAGGAGTTCTGCAGTGGAAGTCAGTGAGCTGCTCCCAGGTCCAGTCGTGGGCGTCTTTGAGCCAGGTCCAGCGGGTGCCTCTGAGGGCGGGCTCGGTCTTGATCTCCTGGCGGCGCACCGCGTCGACCGCCTCGTTGGCGAGCTTGATCACGTGGAAGGCATCGAAGCTCACCGTGGCCTGGGGCAGGTGCCTGGCCACCCCGGCGCGGTAGGCGGCGGACAGGTCGATGCACACCTGCTCGATGGCCTGCGGGTCGCCGCCGTGCGCCTTGAGGTCGGCGGCGAAGGCCGCCACGGTGCTCTGGTCGCGGCCCTCGCAGGCGAACAGCAGGCGTTTTCCCGTGAGGTCATGGAACAGGCTGATGTAGTGCTGTTCACGCCGGGCAGCGGTCTCGTCCAGGCCCACAGCGCTCACCTGCGAGTGGTCCTCCTGAGCGCGGGCACTGCCTACGTAGTGATCGAGCACCCCCCACAGGCGCTCATCGCCCACACCCAGGTGCCGAGCCACGGTCGCCACCGGCATGGCCTGGCACAGCGTGACCACCAGCGCCTCCATCAGCGCCGTGAAGCCACTGTGTGCGCGCGCCCACGGCGCTTCGACCTGGGTCGTCTTGCCGCAGGCCTCGCAGCGCACCCGCGGCAGATGCGCGTGCAGGTACGCCCGTGACTTAAAGAAGCTCAGGTGCTGCCAACTGCGCTCCCGGGTGTCGTGCACCGGCTGGCCTTGCACTCCGCAGGCCGGGCAGGCAAAGCGGCTGCCCTTGGCAAACGCCACATCGAGGTCGATGCGCCCAGCCTCGGGGTCGAAGCGCACGTCGGTGACCTCCCAAGGCACCGTCAGGCCCAGTGCCGTGGTAAACAGATGCGTGGGCCGCACGGTGCTCCCCCCCTTGGATGACGGCCTGTGGATTTGTGGACGAGTCCTGCGGAGCGGCCCCACGCGAGGGCCTCTCGCCCACCACCCCAACCACAAGATGTGTTGTGATAAGCGAAAGCAGATGCTACTTGACTACCACGACCCACACAATTGCCGAAAGAGCCTGAACAAGCCCACGGTCGAGGCGGCGTTGATGGTGTCGTGCGAATCGCACCACCGGCGCCAAGCGCTTGAGGTCAATCGCCCCATTGATGTTGAGCCGGCGACGCCCGGTGTTGCTCGGGATGGCACGCTCCTCGCCGCGCTTGATCCAGCCGTAGCCCAACACCGGATTGTGCTGCGGGTGAACAGCATCGACGAAGTAGATCGCATCGTTCGGGCCTTGGTGCTCCTTGAGGCGCGCGTAGTCATCGAGAAACGCCCGCTGGGCTCCAGCGTCGGCCTTGCCCGGCAACTAGCTTGGGCTTTTTATAGACGTAGCCGAGGCGGTGCAGCAGGGCAGTCATCCCGCTTTCGCTGTAGCACACGCCAAAGTGCTGCTCGACCCAGTGCGCCACCTCCTTGGCCGTGAGGTAGAGCGTGCACTGCAAGTGGGCGTCTAAAAGCGCTCGCTCGGCGCTATCCAGCCACGCCTCACCCCCACTGTAGGCCATGTGCACCAGATGCTCGATGCCGCCCTCTTGGTAGCGCTTGAAATAGGCCCTCGCGGTATCGGCTTCCATCAGCAAAGCCTCCGCTGCCTGTTCGGCAGACCAGCCGGACCCAAGCAAAATAACGACATTGAGTCGATACGCCGCGCGCTTGTCGCGCGTACGTCGGTGTTCAGCACGCAGTTGCGCAAAGTTCTGATTGCCCTAACCGGTAGTCGATCATGCCCACAAGCATACACTCACTTTCAGTGACTTACATCCTCTGTCTAAACCGAAGTCTGGAATGAGACTGGTATAGCGCTCGTCGAAGTCGAAGAATCCGGGCTCGGGCATCGCTTCGTTCCTCGTCAGGGACCGACTGGCGCCCGTCTACCGGACAGCCGCCCGCAGTGGCAATTTTTCGAGGTGCCCTTTAGACTGCGGCTCGTCGGGCGGCGCGCCGGCGCTCGTGCTCCATCAGTAGCTTCTTGCGCACCCGTATGCTGGCGGGCGTGACCTCGACCAGCTCGTCGTCGTCGATGAGCTCGAGGGCCTGCTCCAGGGTGAGCCGCAGGGGTGGCGTGAGCAGGATGTTGTCGTCCTTGCCGGCGGCGCGAATGTTGGTGAGCTGCTTGCCCTTGAGGGGGTTGACCACGAGGTCGTTGCCCCGCGCGTGGATGCCGACCACCATGCCCTCGTAGACCTCTTCCCCCGGACCGATGAGCAGCCGCCCGCGCTCCTGCAAATTGAACAGGGCGTAGGCGAGGGCCTTCCCGCTCCCGTTGGCGATCAGGGCGCCGTTCAGGCGCTGGGCCAGGGTGGTCCGCTTCAACGGGCCGTAACGGTCGAACACATGGTACATGACGCCGGTGCCCGAGGTGGCAGTTAGGAACTCGGTGCGCAGACCGATGAGCCCGCGGGCCGGGATCACGTAATCTAGGCGTACCCGGCCCCTCCCGTCCGGGACCATGTCCTTGAGGTCACCGCCGCGCTGGCCGATCAGCTCCATCGCTGCGCCCCGGTACCCATCTTCGAGGTCTACCGCTAGCTGCTCGTAGGGCTCGCAGATCTCGCCGTCGATGATCTTCAAGATGACCTCGGGCCGGGAAACGCCAAGCTCGTAGCCTTCCCGCCGCATGGTCTCGATGAGAATCGCGAGGTGCAGCTCGCCGCGGCCGGATACCTTGAGCTTGTCGGGGTCGTCCGTGTCCGCGACGCCCAGCGCAACATTGTGCTTCAGCTCCCGCTGGAGGCGGTCGCGGATTTGTCGGGAGGTGACGTACTTGCCATCCTGGCCGGCGAACGGGGAGTCATTCACCTGGAAGGTCATGCTCACGGTGGGCTCGTCGACGGTGAGCGGCGGCATCGCCTCCACCCGGGTCGAGTCGCACAGCGTGTCCGAGATGCCGAGGTCTTCGACGCCACTGATGGCGACGATGTCGCCGGCGGCGGCCTCGGGCATCTCCACGCGCTCCAGGCCGAGCAGACTATAAATCTGCAGCACCCGTCGAGGGCGTGTCTTGCCCTCCCGGTCTACTATGGTCACTTGGGTGTTGGTCCGTAGCCGCCCGCGCGTGATGCGTCCGATGCCGATGACGCCCACATAGCTGTTGTAGGCGAGGGAGCTGATCTGCATCTGGAACGGCCCTTCGGGGTCTACCGAAGGGGGCGGGACGTGCCGGATGATAGCCTCGAACAGGGGAGTCATGTCGCCGCTCTGCACATCCGCCTGCAGGCCGCTATAGCCGGAAAGGGCGGAGGCGTACACGACCGGGAAATCGAGCTGCTCGTCGTGAGCGCCCAAACGGTCGAATAGCTCGAAGGTATGGTTCAGGACCCACTCCGGCCGGGCGCCGGGACGGTCGACCTTGTTGATTACGACGATGGGCCGGAACCCGCACGCCAGGGCCTTCTGGGTCACGAAGCGGGTCTGCGGCATCGGCCCGTCCACCGCATCGACCAGCAGCAGGACGGAGTCCACCATTGACAGCACGCGCTCCACCTCGCCGCCGAAGTCCGCGTGACCGGGGGTGTCCACGATGTTGATGCGATAGTCCTGCCACTCAATCGCGGTGTTCTTTGCGAGGATGGTGATACCGCGCTCCCGCTCCAGCTCGTTCGAGTCCATGACTCGGTCTGGCAGCGCGGTGCGCGACGAAAGGGTCCCGGATTGCTGCAGCAGTTGGTCTACCAGCGTGGTCTTGCCGTGGTCGACGTGGGCGATGATGGCGATGTTGCGGATGTGGGCGGTCACGGGAGAGCAGTCGGTGCCGGGAACCCCTTATTGTAATCCAGAAAGACTCGCTCACGTGAGCTTTCACGTGAAAGAAACGGCTTCCTGGGCGTGAGGGGCGTGGCCGATGAAGGCTACGGCGGAGTGTAAAGCGTTCAGGCTGGGGCTGGCAGGAAGCCGCAGCGCCTCAAGGACTCGATGTGACTCAGGGGCAAGTGACGGCCCAGGCTGTTGCGCTCATTCCTTCAGGCTGTCAGTCGCCCTCAGGCACTCCCGACGGCCCAGTCCACGACCCCAGCAGCAGATTTGTGCGACAACTCCGTTCAAAACCAGAAGGAGGTCCCCTTGAGTAGAAACTCCACATAATGCATGTAGTGCGATCCGTCGCAGGAAAAGGTCAAGCTAACCATACCGTTGAAGATATTTATCGAAGACGTTCCGCAAATAGATCGTCTCGTCGGCGATGCGCAGCTCCCGCATAGTGTCCAGAATCCGGGCTATGTCTGGTGGTCGTATCAACGCATCGGCCGGATAGGGCCGCACCGGGTAGACCAGACAAATGTCCGGGTCTGTCATCGCTTCGCGATCCAGTATTCGATAGCGGAAGGGATCGTCCACCACCCAGATCGTGGCCTGGCTGCTTGAAAAATGAACCTGACACTGGAATACTCCGCGTTCCCTCACCAGTTCCTCGAGGATGGATAACGCCAGATCGAGATTGCGGTCCATCGGACTTTCGACTCGGGCCTGTTGAAAAACAGTCCCCCTGATGGCAGGGTCACCCTTGACCTGCCGCCAGTAGCCCGGTTCCTCATAGAGCTCCGACGTTACGGGCAGATTACGCAGGTCGAAATCCGCGCCCAGATAACCCAGAGTGCCAGTGTCGGAGCGAACGATTTGCAGCGCGGTGAGTGACGGCCGCCGCTCGGACAGGCTGATGTAGGCGTCAGACAAGAGGTAGCCCCAGGGGGGGATTGGCTCGTTCATATAGGGGCGCTGCGACCGGTCGCGTCCGTGATGCTCGCGCAAGAGTCCTGAGCTGCCCACGTTGTCGCTGATCTGTACGCCGTCGGTCCCGATCACATACAAATACGTACAATAGGGAACGCCCGAGAATCCGTCCACGAGGATCTCGTTCAGCTTATCCCGCTCGCCCCAAACTGCAGCGCATCTCTCAGCCAGCCGTGTCAGCGGTTCGCGAAGGATCCGCGCCAGTTCTTCACGTTGCCGATAGATACTGTCTTTCCATGAAAGTCCCATCACCTTATCCTGACATGCGATATTGTTGCCATTGCTTCTCATCGGTCTGCATCACGGGGCCGGCCGACGACACGTGACATGAAATCAGAGCCAGACGTGGAAGCGTGCCGCCGAATGCTCCAAGGCCGCGATCAGAGACTGATTGACGAGACGAAGCTATACGCGCTATCGCCGCGCTCACAGACACCCCTCCCTGGGCAGAGGCCCAAGGGGCGGCGAGGCACCTCATCAAAGGCCGCGGCAGACGGGATGCCGGCTGGGGGTACCCCAGCGCCTGCAGGGCTTCCACCAAGGCGTGAATCAGCGCCGTCGACGCGAGTGCCGACTGGGAGCTACGGGAGCGCACACCAAATACATGAAGCAGCACCGCCGCGCGGAGATCACCACCATTCTGGCCGCGGTTCTCAGCTATCGACTATATTCTTGGCTCTATAAGTCGACCGCAATCGGGCGATGACAATCATTAGGCATTAGGCAGGACCAAACGATAATGGTTCCCTGCGCTTCATCCGGGCCTCGGCCGCAGTGCTGCGGGATGCATCGCTAGCCTCGTCCCTCGTAGTCGAGACGATGTGGGACGAGATCGCGCCGGCCCCGTACCGCGCGGGGAATAGAGGCAGAGGACGCGGGTCCCGTAACATGACTTGGGGCGGGGAACTGTGCTGGTTCCAAGTCAGACTGTGCACGCGCCCCTCGGCGCAACGATTTCCCCGCGGCGCCGGACACCGGCAATGAAGAACGCTGAAACGACCGTTCACGCCCTACTTCCTGACCACAGGGGTCGGCCTATCCGAGGAGTAACGACCCTCGTCGTCAGGCAAGGCACTCTGCACCGCCTCGACGAAGGGCAACGTCAGCGCACCAAACCGCGAGGAAGTAAAGGGTTCTTACCGGAATCGTGTGGGTAGATATGCCTTACGCTGCGGCAGCCTCTGCCTGAGGTCTGACACAAGATCGTGTGTTGAACGGCGAGGCCGGCAAGTGGGCCAGGTTGCCCGCGATGAGGTAGGCGATGGTGATGAGCGAGTGCGTGGTGCGGTAGCCCCGGGCGCGGGCTTTGGCGGCCTGGATGAGGGAGTTGATGCCCTCGGCGCGGCCGTTGGTGAGGCCGGAGTCGAACGCGGCGAGCACACCGTCCCAGTGGTCTTTCAGGGTAGTGGCGAGGTGTTTCATGGGTTGCAGGCGGCTACGCCGTGCCCAGCTATACCAGCGCGTGAGCGCGGTCTCGGCCTGCTCGAGGGTGCTGGCCGTGGCGTAGATATCGCGCAGCGCCTCCTTGAGGCGCCAGGCGCGGGCGGTCTTGAGCCGGGCGCGGGAGAGCCAGTGAAAGTCGGTGAGCTGCTCCCAGGTCCAGTCGTGGGCGTCTTTGAGCCAGGTCCAGCGGGTGCCTCTGAGGGCGGGCTCGGTCTTGACCTCCTCGCGGTGCACTGTATCGACGGCCTGGTTGGCGAGCTGGATGACATGGAAGGCATCGAAGCTCACCGTGGCTTTAGGCAGATGCTTGGTCACCCCGGCGAGATAAGCGGCGGACAGGTCGATGCACACCTGCTCGATGGCCTGCGGGTCGCCCCCGTGCGCCTGGAGGTCGGCGGCAAAGGCCGCCACGGTGCTCCGGTCGCGGCCCTCGCAGGCGAACAGCAGGCGTTTGCCCGTGAGGTCATGGAACAGGCTGATGTAGTGCTGCCCACGCCGGGCGGCGGTCTCGTCCAGGCCCACGGCGCGCACCGGGGAGTGGTCCTCCTGGGCGCGGGCCGCCTCCACGTAGTGCTCGAGCACCCCCCACAGGCGCTCATCGCCCACGCCCAGGTGCCGGGCGACGGTCGCCACCGGCATCGCCTGGCACAGCGTCACCACCAGTGCCTCCATCAGCGCCGTGAAGCCACTCTGTGCGCGCGCCCACGGCGGCTCGACCTGAGTCGTCTTGCCGCAGCTCTCACAGCGCACTCGCGGCAGATGCGCGTGCAGGTCTGCCCGCGACTTAAAGAAGCTCAGGTGCTGCCAGCTGCGCTTGCGGGTATCATGCACCGGCTGGCCTGGCACTCCGCACGCCGGGCAGGCGAAGCGGCTCCCCTTGGCAAAGGCCACCTCGAGGTCGATGCGCCCAGCCTCGGGGTCAAAGCGTACGCCGGTGACTTCCCAAGGCGCCGTGAGGCCCAGTGCCGTCGTGAATAGATGCGTTGGCTCCATGGCGCTCCCCCCTTGATGGCCTGTGGATTTGTGGACGAGTCCTGCGGAGCGGCCCGCGTCCCAAGGACCGTGTGGACAACCTCCCGGTTGCCCACACTCGCGGGCCTCTCGCCCACAACCCCACAGGCCCAACCACAAGATGTTGTGATAGACGATTGCTCAGAACGGATGCTACTCGACCACCACGATCCACACAATTACCGAAAGAGCCAAGTAAAGGCGCGGCTGAAACTCCGCCAGGAGGCGCAAGGAGTCAGCGCTTGTAAGAAATCGGCGCCCATGAGGACATCAAGCATCCTCATGGGCGCGTGTCTCCGCCATGTGCACGTTGGCGCGTGCGCATGCTCCTGTTACGCTCGGCCTCCAGCCGTCCAACAGTCGGTGGCATAGAAGCCTCACCGATCCAGTTTTCGGAAAGTACAGACAAAGTCATTCGTATACCACCCCGACGGCGGGCGGGCACGATTAACGCGCTAGCTGGCGGCTAATTCCTCAAGGGACTTGTCCGAGGCCAGCCACTCCTTGATCCAATTAGGCTGCCGGCCTTGCCCAGCCCACGTCTTGTTGGGGTCCTCGGGATGGCGATACTTCACGCGTTTTTCCGGACGCCCTTTCGCCTTGCCGACGCGTGAGGGTTCGACCAGCTCGCTCAGGGAAAACCCGTGCTGCTGGGCGAGCTTCTTGATCTCGGCCAGAGTCTCCTTCTTGCTCTCCTTGCGCCGTTTCTTGATCTCGGTCTCCGCGTCTTGGGCAAGGGCTTGCAGCTGTTTAATGCTCAGCTTGGATAAGTTCATGACGGCTCCTTCTTGAAGGTTCTCGGGTTTGCTGAACAACGCAGTGAGGTTTTATTCTAAATCGAAACGGCAGATTTGCAAGGGTATCCACCGAGGTCCTCAGCAGGACCACGCGGGAAGATTGACTCAAGGTGATTAGTGGCTCTTTCGGCAATTGTGTGGGTCGTGGTAGTCAAGTAGCATCTGCTTTCGCTTATCACAACACATCTTGTGGTTGGGGTGGTGGGCGAGAGGCCCTCGCGTGGGGCCGCTCCGCAGGACTCGTCCACAAATCCACAGGTCGTCATCCAAGGGGGGAGCACCGTGCGGCCCACGCATCTGTTTACCACGGCACTGGGCCTGACGGTGCCTTGGGAGGTCACCGACGTGCGCTTCGACCCCGAGGCTGGGCGCATCGACCTCGATGTGGCGTTTGCCAAGGGCAGCCGCTTTGCCTGCCCGGCCTGCGGAGTGCAAGGCCAGCCGGTGCACGACACCCGGGAGCGCAGTTGGCAGCACCTGAGCTTCTTTAAGTCACGGGCGTACCTGCACGCGCATCTGCCGCGGGTGCGCTGCGAGGCCTGCGGCAAGACGACCCAGGTCGAAGCGCCGTGGGCGCGCGCACACAGTGGCTTCACGGCGCTGATGGAGGCGCTGGTGGTCACGCTGTGCCAGGCCCTGCCGGTGGCGACCGTGGCTCGGCACCTGGGTGTGGGCGATGAGCGCCTGTGGGGGGTGCTCGATCACTACGTAGGCAGTGCCCGCGCTCAGGAGGACCACTCGCAGGTGAGCGCTGTGGGCCTGGACGAGACCGCTGCCCGGCGTGAACAGCACTACATCAGCCTGTTCCATGACCTCACGGGAAAACGCCTGCTGTTCGCCTGCGAGGGCCGCGACCAGAGCACCGTGGCGGCCTTCGCCGCCGACCTCAAGGCGCACGGCGGCGACCCGCAGGCCATCGAGCAGGTGTGCATCGACCTGTCCGCCGCCTACCGCGCCGGGGTGGCCAGGCACCTGCCCCAGGCCACGGTGAGCTTCGATGCCTTCCACGTGATCAAGCTCGCCAACGAGGCGGTCGACGCGGTGCGCCGCCAGGAGATCAAGACCGAGCCCGCCCTCAGAGGCACCCGCTGGACCTGGCTGGGACCAACTCACCGACTTCCACTGGCTCTCCCGCGCCCGCCTCAAGACCGCCCGCGCCTGGCGCCTCAAGGAGGCGCTGCGCGATATCTACGCCACGGCCAGCACCCTCGAGCAGGCCGAGAGCGCCCTCGGGCGCTGGTATAGCTGGGCACGGCTAGCCGCCTGCAGCCCATGAAACGCCTCGCCACTACCCTGAAAGAGCACTGGAACGGCATCCTCGCCGCGTTCCACTCGGGCCTCACCAACGGCCGCGCCGAGGGCATCAACTCCCTCATCCAGGCCGCCAAGGCCCGCGCCCGGGGCTACCGCACCACGCACTCGCTCATCACCATCGCCTACCTCATCGCCGGCAATCTCGCCCACCTGCCCGCCTCGCCGCTCAACACACCCGCTGGTGTCAGAGATCAGGCAGATACCCCCGCGCCATAGGCATTGCTACCCACACGATTCCGGAAAGAGCCCAAAGATCTCATGGCGATAAAGACATGCCCGCGCGTTCTGGGGGCTTTGCGCACAAAGATGGGTCTGACTTCCAAGAAGCCGGTCTTGAGCCGTCTGAAGTTGCGCTCCACGGTTTGGAGATCTTTGTAGCGGTCATCCTCTTACTTGGAAGCCGAGCAAAACGAGCTTGGGGCCTATGGCTATAATCGTGATGGCAAGAAAGGCAAGCAACAGATCGTTATCGGATTGCTCGCCGCCAAAGATGGCGAGCCCCTCAGCGTAGACGTCTTCGATGGCAATACCACCGACCCCCAGACGCTCGGCTCTCCAGTGCAGAAGCTCACCGAGCGCTTCCACGTGAAAGAGGTGGTTCTAGTGGGCGATCGGGGCATGATCGGCCCAAGGCAAGGAGCGCCTGAACCAAGCGCATCTCAAGTACATTACGGCACTCACCGACCCGCAAATTCGCAAACTCATCAAGCAAGACGTCCTTCAGCCCGATCTCTTCGATGAGCACGTGGTGGAAGTCCGTTACCAGGACAAGCGCCTGATTTTGCGTCGTGATCCGGCGACCCAACACAAGGAGCGTCATCGCCGCGAGGACAAGCTGCAGCGCTTGATGGGGCTGGTGGAACAGCGCAACGGCTTCGCTTTCAATACAATAACAGCCGTCCAGTAGCTCGGCGTCCTGCTTGGCTTGCGCATCGATTTGTAATTCGAGGGTTCGGCCGTTCGGTGTCAAGTGGACAAACCCGGCGTTGCGCAGTCGCCCCGAGCCAAGCCCGAGGCGGGATTGAAAAACCTGCAAGGCTGGGCACGTCGTCATAAAATCGGCATTGGAAACACAGCACGAAGTCGTCGATGTAGCGCACCAGGTAGGCTTCGCCCCGCAACCGGGACTTGACCACCCGCTCGAACCACAGGTCGAGCACATAATGCAGGTACACGTTGCGAAGCCCCACGCTGATCGACCCCCCTTGCGGTGTCCCCTCCTCGTTCGGACGGCTTTCCCCGGCTTCCAGGATGCCCGCTTTCAGCCAACGCCGTATCAGGCTCAACAGGCGCGGATCTCCGACTCGATGCTCGACGGAAGCGGAGCAGCCATCCGTGGTCCAGACTCCCGAAGAAGTTCTTCAAATCCGCCTCCAGCACCCAGTTCACCTTGCGCCCAGCAACCACCTCTAGTAGAGGGTGGCCAGAGCGTGGTGAGGGCTCAACCGAGGTCGTCCACCGAAGGAACACGGCAGGAAATCCTGCTCGTAGATGGCGGACAACACCTGGGCGGCGCTGCGCTGGAGCGCCCGGTCAGCGACACAGGGCACGCCCAGGGGGCGCTTCTCCTGCTTGGCCTCACTTGGGGATATACACCCGCCAGATGGCCGGTGCACGATACCCCTGGCGGTGCACGGCCTCGAGCATGGGCTCAATCCAGGCCTCGAAGCTCTCCTTCGCCACCGTCTGGCCATCGCCATGCCGGCGGTACAAACCCCGGAAGCACCCCAGGACACTCGCCAATGCGCGCCCTGGGATTTCGCCTTCCCCATAGAGAGACTGGGTCGGCTGCTTCGACCACGTTCGATTTCGGGGACCTTACCGTCGAAAAAGGTTGTGTCGATCCGGCCGTCGAGCTTATCGACGTACATCGCGTCGACGCGCTAGACGATCCGCCAACATCAGGACGCCAACCAAGCCTACCTGGACGAGGGTATCCCTGGAACTGGCGCAGAGAGCCGGCACTTTGTTTCGGTAACAGTCACCGGCCGAGAAAGCCCACTTCTTGGGTTCGCACTACCGAACTGTACCTGAAAGAACGGACGACTGACAGCGCAGTACCGCCAACCTTTTGATCTGTTTGCGAAAAACGTGGCCGCTTTCGACAAGAAGGAGCGGGCTGAGTGGGGCTCAGACCCGCGTTTTTGACACTTGGCTCCCCGGGACGGGCTCGAACCGCCGACCTAGTGGTTAACAGCCACCCGCTCTACCGACTGAGCTACCGGGGAAAACGCGCTCATGATACTGAGCGGCGTTGTGCACGGTCAATAGGCCGTGGGACGGGCTTCTGTTATCCTAGACGAGTGGGCAAGCAAGGTTGGGCTGGAGTGCAGCCCGGGTTCCCATGTTGGCGGTTCGCTCGGTAGCTATATATAATTAGCACTCGCAAGTGGGCCTCTGGCCCATTTTTTGTTTCTGAGCGTCATGAATACAGGTATCGGCAGGTCGCCGTTGGTTGGTCGAGTGCAGGCGCTCCTGGAGCGGGTGGTCGAGCGGATGGGTTATGAGTTGGTTGGTGTCGAGTACGTGCATCAGCACGGTCGGCCGATACTTCGGATATACATCGACAAGGCGGAGGGAGTTACGGTGCATGATTGCCAGATGGTCAGCGAGCAGGTCGGCGCGTTGCTGGACGTGGAGGATCCACTGCGGCGTGCGTACTACCTCGAGGTTTCGTCTCCGGGGATCGAGCGGCCACTCTTCACGCGCGAGCAGTTTGCGCGCTTCATTGGTCGGCGTGCCCGGGTCCGGACCAGCCTGGCCATCGAGGGGCGACGCAACTTTGTGGGAGTCATCGCGCGGGTAGACAGCGAGGTGGTCCTGCTGCTGCCGGACGGGCATCTCGTGGCACTGGCTGTCCCGCAGATCGAGAAGGCCCGTCTTGTTCCTGAGGAGTGAGCATCGGGTCGTTGGAGGTCGCGTTTATGAACAAGGAGATCTTGCTCGTGGTGGACGCGATGTCCCACGAAAAGGGTGTCGAAAAGGCTGTGATCTTCGAAGCGATCGAGGCCGCTTTGGCGACCGCCACCAAGAAACGCCACGGGGGCGATATCGATGTGCGGGTGGCGATCAACCGCGAATCAGGTGATTACGAAACATTTCGGCGCTGGGAGGTGGTACCGGACGAGGATCCGATGGAGGCGGCGGAGAGGCAGATGCGGTTGAGCGATGCCAACGCTATCCGATTGGGGATCGAGGTCGGCGGTTTCATCGAACAGCCCCTGCCCTCAGTGGAGTTCGGCCGGATCGCTGCCCAGACGGCCAAACAGGTGATCGTTCAGAAGGTGCGGGAGGCGGAGCGGGCCAAGGTCATAGAAGCTTATCGCGGCCGGGTCGGTGCGCTGGTCATGGGGATCGTCAAGCGTACGGACCGTAACGGTGTGATGTTGGATCTGGGCGGCAACGTAGAGGCGTTCCTTCCCCGCGAGCAGCTGATCGGTAAGGAGGCCGTTCGGCCGGGTGACCGCTTGCGCGGCTACCTTTACGAGGTCAGGGAGGATATGCGCGGGCCGCAGCTCTTCCTGAGCCGCTCGGTGCCCGAGTTCCTGGTGGACCTTTTCAAGCTGGAAGTTCCGGAGGTGGGGGAGGGACTTATCGACATCGTTGCTGCCGCCCGCGATCCGGGATCACGGGCGAAGATCGCGGTACGGTCCAAGGACGCGCGCATCGACCCGGTGGGAGCGTGTGTGGGCATGCGGGGACTGCGGGTCCAAGCGGTGTCCAACGAACTGGCGGGAGAGCGCATCGACATCGTGTTGTGGGACGAGAACCCGGCGCAGTTTGCGATCAAGGCCATGGCACCGGCGGAAGTCAAGTCTATCGTGGTGGACGAGGACAGCCACAGCATGGACATCGCCGTGGCGGCGGAGTACCTCTCGCAAGCGATCGGCCGTGGAGGGCAGAACGTGCGGCTCGCCAGCCAGCTGACAGGCTGGGAACTGAACGTCATGAGTGAGGAGGAGGCCGAACAGAAGAGCGAGGTCGAGGCGCAAGTGCTTCAAGCGATGTTTATGCAGCAACTGGATGTGGACGAGGAGGTGGCTTCCATTCTGGTTCAGGAGGGTTTCTCGAGCATCGAGGAAGTCGCGTATGTTCCTGCTCAGGAGATGCTGAGCATCGACGAGTTCGACGAAACCATCGTGCAGGAGATCCGTAGCAGAGCCCGCGACGTCCTGCTGACCAGAGCAATAGCCAGTGAGGAGCAGTTGGGGCACGCCCAGCCTGCGGCGGACCTGCTGGAGCTGGAGGGCATGGACGAGGATCTCGCGCGGCGCCTGGCGGAACAGGGCGTAGTCACGCGCGAGGATCTCGCAGAACAAGCGGTAGACGATGTCAAGGACATCGACGGAATGGGTGAGCAGCGCGCGGCGCAACTTATCATGAAGGCGCGAGAGGTGTGGTTTACCGACGCGCAAGAGGCGACCGACGGACAACAGTGATTGTCGGAGGCCGTAGCGGAGGACGTTGCAAATGGCAGAGCTCACGGTAAAAGAGTTTGCGAGCGTGGTCGGGGTCCCGGTCGAACGGCTGTTGTTACAGCTAGACGCAGCGGGCCTGCCCATCAAGAACGCCGAGGAGACCATCAGCGACAGGGAGAAGTTGCAACTGCTGAGCTACCTGCGCCAAGCCCATGGTGGGGAAGAGCCTCCCGTCGCGACGGAGCCGAAGCGAGTCACGCTGCGCCGCAAGACGGTGAGCGAGATCAAGGTGCCGGGCGGCCCCGGCAGGGCCAAGACAGTCAGTGTGGAGGTGCGTCGCCGCCGCACGTATGTCAAGCGCAGCGCGGTGCCGGGCAAGGAAGCCCTGGAAGAGGACATGCATGGGGAGGAGATCAAACGCGCCGAGGCTGAAGAGCGTGCCCGCGAAGAGGAACGAGTACGCATGGAGGAGGCCGGGCGCCAGCGGCAGCTCGAAGAGCAGCGTCAGGCGGAGGAGGAAGAGGCACGCCGCAAGGCCGAGGAAGAGTCACGTCACAAGGCCGAGGAAGCCGTCAAGCTGCGCGAGCAGGTACAGGCCGGAGAGCAGCGTAAGGCCAAGACGGAAGAGAGGCCAGCGTCCGAAGCGCCCCCCAAGGCCGCAGAGAAGAAAGGGCGGAAACGGCTGACTCGAGAGGAGCGTGGCGGAGACCGGGAAGCCAAGGTCGGGCGGGAAGAGTTGCATGTAGCGCCGGACAAGACCGGCCGGCGCAGGAAGCCGAAGACCGCTGCGCGCCAGCCTGCGCTGCCAGCGACCCAGCACGGCTTCGTGAAGCCCAGTGCACCGGTGGTGCGCGACGTCGTTCTTCCTGAAACCATGACGGTGGCGGAGTTGGCTCAAAAAATGGCGGTCAAGGCCGCAGAGGTGATCAAAGTGATGATGGGGCTCGGCGTCATGGCCACCATCAACCAAGTCATCGACCAAGAGACGGCAGCCGTCGTCGTGGAGGAGATGGGGCATGTGCCCAAGCTCCTGCGCGAGAACGCCCTGGAAGAGAGCCTGGCTCTGGTCGAGGAGACCGAGGGGACAAGCAAGCCGCGGCCTCCGGTGGTGACCGTCATGGGCCACGTGGACCACGGCAAGACCTCGCTGCTCGACCACATCCGTCGGACACGCGTGGCCGCGGGCGAGGCCGGTGGCATCACGCAGCATATCGGTGCCTACCACGTGGAGACCCGCAAGGGCACGGTGACGTTCCTGGATACCCCGGGTCACGAGGCCTTTACCGCGATGCGTGCACGGGGGGCCAGGGCGACGGACATCGTGGTGCTGGTGGTGGCGGCAGATGACGGCGTAAAGCCCCAGACCGTAGAGGCCATCCAGCATGCCAGGGCGGCACGGGTGCCGCTGGTCGTGGCGGTCAACAAGATCGATAAGCCTGGTGCGGACCCGGACCGTGTACGGCAGGAACTGTCGGGCCAGGGAGTGATCCCGGAGGCATGGGGCGGAGACGCTATGTTCGTTAATGTTTCCGCGAAGACGGGCGAAGGTATCGACGAGTTGCTTGACTCTATCGTTACCCAGGCCGAGGTGCTGGAACTGACCGCGGTGGAGGACGTCCCGGCGCGCGGAGTCGTTCTCGAATCGACCCTGGACAAGGGACGCGGTCCGGTGGCCACGGTGCTGGTCCAACACGGTATCCTGCGGCGCGGTGAAGTGCTGCTTGCGGGTCAGGAATATGGCCGCGTGCGCGCGCTGCTGGACGAGAACGGCAAAAATGTCGAGGAGGCGAGAGCGTCCACGCCCGTGGTGGTGTTGGGGCTCTCCGGTACACCGGCGGCGGGGGACGAGACCATGGTCGTGCCCGACGAACGCAAGGCTCGGGAGGTGGCCCTCTTCCGCCAGGGCAAATACCGCGAGGTCAAGCTGGCGAGGCAGGCAAAGCCCAAGCTGGAGGATGTGTTCTCCAGGATGCAGGAAGGTGAGACCCGTGCCCTTAACATCGTTCTAAAGGCGGACGTGCAGGGCTCGGTCGAGGCACTGAGCAGCGCACTCACACAGCTTTCCAGCGCAGAGGTGCACGTGCACATCGTGGGTTCCGGGGTCGGCGGCATCACCGAGTCCGATGTCAATTTGGCCGCTGCTTCCAACGCCATCCTGATCGGCTTCAACGTGCGCGGCAATTCCGGTGCCCGCAGGCTCATCACAGAACAAGGTGTAGACGTGCATTACTACAGCGTGATCTACGACGTCATCGACGAGGTCAAGCGCGCCATCAATGGCATGCTGGCGCCGGAAATCAAGGAGGAGATCATCGGACTGGCGGAGGTGCGCGACGTGTTCCGGTCGCCGAGATTCGGCACCGTCGGCGGGTGTCTGGTGCTGGAGGGGGTGGTACGGCGCAATCGCCCGATCCGCGTACTGCGCGACAATGTCGTCCTCTTGGAAGGTGAGCTGGATTCGCTGCGTCGCTTCAAGGAGGACGTGGCGGAGGTACGGGCCGGTACGGAGTGCGGCATAGGCATCAAGAACTTCAGTGACATCCGGGCAGGAGACCAAGTCGAGGTGTTCGAGCGCGTCGAAGTGGCGCGGGCGGTTTAGCGATGCCACGCGAGTTCCAGCGCACCGAACGTGTCGGCGACCTCCTGCAGCGCGAGCTGGCGGTGCTTCTTGAGACAGAGGTTCGGGACCGAGGGCTGGGTTTGGTGACGGTGTCGGGAGCGGAGGTGTCGCGGGACTTGGCGCATGCCAGAGTCTATGTCTCCGTGCTCAACAGTCCGCGCGACATCGCGTCGGTCATCAAGATGCTTAACGAGGCGGCAGGACATTTGCGGCACCGGCTCTCCCAACGCCTTCGTCTTCGGTCTGTGCCGCGCCTGCGATTCGTGTATGACGCCTCCATCGCCCAGGGCGCCAAGCTGTCGGAACTCATTGACGCTGCAGTCGCCGCGGACGAGAGCAAGCACAAGGAGACTCATGGGTAAGCGTCCGACCAGAGGCCGCGACGTGCAGGGCATCCTGCTACTGGATAAGCCTCCCGGAATCAGCTCCAATGCTTCCTTGCAGGAGGTCAAGCGACTGTATCGCGCACGCAAGGCGGGGCATACCGGCAGCCTGGACCGCATCGCCACCGGGATGCTTCCCGTCTGCCTTGGGGAGGCGACGAAGCTCTCGGGCTTCTTGCTGCACGCGGACAAGCGCTACCGGGCGGTGTTCAAGCTCGGGGTGCGGACCACAACCGGGGATAGTGAGGGACGGGTGGTGGAGACAAGGCCCGTCTCGGTCCTAGGCGAACGGGCCGTGCTGGAGGTGCTCGGTCGATTCATCGGCAGCATCGAGCAGGTCCCGCCTATGTTTTCGGCCGTCAAACACCAGGGCCAGCGGCTCTACCGTCTCGCCCACCAGGGGGTGACCGTGGAGCGGGAGGCGCGCGTGGTTAACGTTCACGAGCTCAATCTCCTGCGCCTGCAGGGCGACGAGATGGAGGTAGAGGTTGCTTGCTCCAAGGGAACGTACGTGCGCACTCTGGCGGAGGACATCGGCGAAGCGCTGGCTACGGGAGTCTCACGTGAGCAGTCTGCGTCGCCTGGGGGTCGGACCCTTCCAAGAGCAACAGATGATAACATTGGAAACCTTGGGCGAGGTTGCCGTACGGGGCCTGGAGGCACTGGATGCCGTGCTGTTGCCGTCCGATGCGGCGGTGCTGCAGTGGCCCGCGGTTAAGCTGTCCGGAGATGTGAGCTACTACCTTAGGCTCGGACAACCAGTTATGGTACCGCACGCGCCGACCGACGGTTGGGTTCGGCTCTATGGCAATGGCGCTTTTCTGGGGGTGGGGGAGGTTTTGGATGACGGGCGTATCGCGCCGCGCCGACTGGTGGATGTCGCGCCCCACACCACCAGCTTTCCATAGGCTGGCATTTACAATAGAATGCCTTAGTTTGGGCGGAAGGTTTGCGCGAGGAATCATGCATGTCCATGAGCACGGAGCGGAAACGCACGATCATCGAGGAGTACCAACGCGTCAGCGGTGATACCGGCTCCCCCGAGGTTCAGGTCGCTTTGCTGTCAGAGCGCATCCAGCATCTCACCGGTCACTTCAAGGTGCACGCCCACGACCACCATTCCCGCCGAGGCCTCATGAAGATGGTGGCCCAACGCAGAAAGCTTCTGGATTATCTGAAGGCGCGTGACGCCGATCGATATAAGGAGCTTATCGCGCGGCTTGGCTTGCGTAAGTAAATCGAAGGTACGCCTGTGGCTCCCGTCCAGAAGACTTTCCAATATGGCCCCTATACCGTCAGGCTAGAGACCGGAAACATTGCCCGCCAGGCGAGCGGTGCGGTGATTTCGAGTATGGGCGACACCGTGGTCCTGGTGACCGTGGTGGGTCTCAAACAGGCGGTCGAAGGGCGCGATTTCTTTCCGCTCACGGTCAACTACCAGGAGCGTACCTATGCCGCAGGGCGCATTCCCGGGGGGTTCTTTCGTCGGGAGGGGCGCCCCAGCGAGAAGGAGGTGTTGACCTCGCGGCTCATCGACCGGCCGTTGCGACCGTTATTCCCCAAGGATTTCAAGCGCGAGGTCCAGATCATCGCGACGGTGCTGTCGGTGGACGATGACATCGACCCGGATATCCCGGCCATGATCGGGGCGTCCGCCGCACTGGCGGTGTCAGGGATTCCGTTCAGGGGGCCGCTGGGTGCCGCCCGAGTTGGCTACCTCGACGGCGAGTACTTGCTGAACCCGGGCTTCAGCCAGCTCAAGCGCTCCGTCCTGGACTTGGTCGTGGCCGGGACCGATGATGCCGTGCTGATGGTGGAGTCAGAGGCCAAGGAGCTGTCCGAGGAGGTGATGCTCGGGGCTGTCATGTTTGGGCACCACCAGATGCAGGCGGTGATCCAGGCCATCCGGGAATTAGCGATGGAGGTCGGGCCGGCGCCGTGGGGGTGGCAGCCTCCGCCTGGGGATGACGCTCTTCGTGCGGTCGTTGCGCAAGCGGCGCAGGCGGACATCGACGAAGCCTACCGGTTGCGTGATAAACAGCCACGGCTGCAACGGCTGGCCGAGATTCGGGCCGCAGTGGTGGCGCGGCTGAGTTCGGAGGAGGGGGGTGGCTGGGCGCCCGACGGAGTTTTGCATGCCGTAGAGAGCTTGGAGAAGAAGGTGGTGCGCGACCGTATCCTCAACGGCGAGCCGCGCATCGATGGGCGCGATACGCGCGCCGTGCGTCCGATCGCGGTGCGCACCGGGGTGCTGCCTCGGACTCATGGCTCGGCGCTGTTCACGCGCGGCGAGACGCAGGCGCTGGTGGTGACGACGTTGGGCACAGAGCGCGAGGCTCAGACCATCGACGCGCTGGAGGGGGAGCGTCGGGAACCATTCATGCTCCACTACAACTTCCCTCCCTACAGCGTCGGGGAGACCGGCTTGGTCGGCTCGCCCAAGCGTCGGGAGATCGGCCATGGACGGCTGGCAAAACGCGCCTTGCTGGCGGTCATGCCGGGGCTTGATAACTTTCCGTACGTGATCCGGGTGGTTTCCGAAATCACCGAGTCCAACGGATCGAGCTCGATGGCCACGGTCTGCGGGGCCAGCCTGTCCCTCATGGATGCCGGCGTGCCTATCAGCGCACCCGTGGCGGGCGTTGCGATGGGCCTCATCAAGGAGCAAGAACGTTTTGCTGTCCTGACCGACATCTTGGGGGACGAGGACCATCTGGGAGACATGGATTTCAAGGTGGCCGGCACCGTCCACGGGGTGACCGCGCTGCAGATGGACATCAAGATCACCGGCATCACCCGCGAGATCATGCAGGCCGCACTGGGGCAGGCTCGGCAGGGGCGGCTGCACATCCTGGAGGCCATGAACCGGGTGATCGCGGCGCCGCGCAAGGACATGTCCGTCTATGCGCCGCGCATCGTGACTTTCAAGATTCCGCCGGACAAGATCCGAGATGTGATCGGGAAGGGCGGGGTGACCATCCGCGCTATCACCGAGGAAACGGGCACCAGTATCGACATCGCCGACGACGGGACTGTGAAGATCGCCTCGGTGGACAGGGCGGCAGGCGAGGAGGCGCGTCGGCGCGTCGAGGAGATCACCGCGGAGGTGGAAGTGGGCAAGATTTACCAGGGACGCGTAGCCAAGCTCATGGACTTCGGCGCCTTCGTGACCATTCTGCCCGGGAAGGACGGTCTCGTGCATATCTCCCAGATCTCCGAGGAACGCGTCCAGAACGTCAGTGACAAGCTGACGGAGGGCGATATGGTCCGCGTCAAGGTCCTGGAGATCGACAAGCAGGGGCGCATCCGCCTCAGCATCAAAGCGGTCGGTCAGGAGGGCGGGCAGGAGCAGGGATAGCGGCGTGCCCTCCTTCAACGTCGTCTCGGAGGTCGACAGCCACGAGCTGCGCAACGCGGTGGACCAAGCCAACCGCGAGGTCGAGCAGCGTTTCGACTTCAAAGGATCCGCGGCGCGCATCGACCAGGAAGGCTTGGTGCTGACCCTGCATGCTGCGACGGAGTTCCAACTCAAGCAGATGGCGGACGTGTTCCACGCCAAGCTGGCGCGGCGTGGCGTGGACCTGGACTGCTTGGCCCCCGATGCGCCCGAGATAAGTGGCCAGCGCGCGCGCCAGCGCGTCACCGTTCGCCAGGGGATAGATGCCGAGCTGGGACGAAGGATCGTCAAGCTCGTCAAGGAGACCAAGCTCAAGGTCCAGGCCGGTATCCAGGGCGATCAGGTGCGTGTGAGCGGGAAGAAACGCGACGACCTGCAGGCTGTCGTCGCGATGCTGCGAGGCGCCGAGTTGGGTATCCCGCTCCAGTTTATCAATTTCCGCGATTAGTCCGATTAGTCCCGTACCCCAGACGAGAGAAGGGCGCCCGTTGCGTTCGGTTTCTCGTCGTTCTCGAGGAGGAGGATGCCATGATGGCAAAGTCGTTCCTGTTGCTGCTCTCGCTCGGACTCACGCTTCCGGGGGCCTACGCTGCCGACGATGTGGGGCGGATCAAGGCCGCGCTGCAGCGTCTGGTTCCCCACGGGGAGCCGGACAGCATTACCCCCTCGCCCATTCCCGGCCTCTACCAAGTCGTGTATGGAACCACCCTGGTGTATGTCACCGGCGATGGGCACTACCTTCTGCAGGGAGACTTGGTAGACTTGCAGCAGCGCAAGAACCTGACCGAGCACGCGCGCGCCGCGACACGGCTGGCCGCGCTCAAGGATCTGGATCAGCGCAATCTGATCGTGTTCGCGCCGGAGCACCCCAAGCACACCGTCACGGTCTTTACGGACGTCGACTGTACGTACTGCCGCAAATTCCACAGCGAGATCGCCGAGTACAACAAGCTGGGCATCGCGGTCCGCTATGCCGCGTTCCCCCGCACCGGGATCGGTTCACCTTCCTACGACAAGGCCGTTTCGGTGTGGTGTGCGACAGACCGTAAGGCAGCCATCACCGAAGCCAAGGCAGGCAAAGAGGTGGAGCAGAGGACCTGCGACAACCCGGTCAAGGACGAGTATCTGTTGGGTCAGCGTCTCGGGGTGAGCGGCACGCCCACCATCATTCTCGAAGATGGGAGCGAGCTGCCGGGGTATGTTCCGCCGTTGCGGCTGAGTCAGCTGCTCGACCGCGCGGAGGCGCAGCCGCACCCATAACTCGATCTGCCCCGGGCGGCGGGGCAACCTCCGTTGGCACTGTGGGCGGACAGGTGTATGCTTGGGACCGTCCTCTGGATGACGCGAGCAAGGTGCCGATGAGTCAAGCCGCGTGGCTGCCCCGCATCCGATTCCAAGCCCTGCTGGACGTGCTGCGCGCTGCGGGATATCGCTGCATCGGTCCGCAGGTCCGCGACGATACCATCGTCTATGATGCTCTGGACACTGTCCAGCAGCTTCCCACGGGTGTGCGGGACGCGCAGCGCCCCGGTGCGTACCGCCTGGAGGCGGCCGCGACTTCCCGCTCCTTCGCGTGGGCGAATGGCCCCCAGGCGCTCAAGCCACTGACCTTCGCTGGCCGTGAGGGGTTGTGGCGCGCGCAGCGTTCCGACGGGGTGGCGGTGCACTTCCAGGCGGTGGAGCCGCAGGTGGAGCGGCTGGCCGTCATCGGAGTCCGCGCCTGCGACCTGGCGGCTCTCGCGATCCAGGAAATGCACTTCCTTCGGGGAGCATTTCCCGATCCTTACTTCAAGGCGCGACGCGAACGCCTGTTCCTGGTGGCGGTGGACTGCACGCATCCCGCGCAGACGTGCTTTTGCGCCTCCACCGGCGACGGTCCACGGGCCGAGCGCGGCTTCGATCTGGCGCTCGGTGAGCTGGACGACGGGTTCATCGTCCGCGCCGGGAGCGACGAGGGAGAGCGCGTCCTGGGCGAGCTACCGGTGGAGGAGACCTCGGAACCCCAGTGCCAGGCTGCAGACGCTGCCGTCCAGGAGGCGGCCCGCATGCAGGTGCGCGGCCTTCCGTCGCGCAACCTCCGGGACCTCCTGTTCGCAAACCTCGATCACCCGCGCTGGAATGACGTGGCCGGCAGGTGCCTGTCCTGCGGCAACTGCACCTCCGTGTGTCCCACCTGCTTCTGCCACAGCGAAGCCGAGCAGCCCAGTCTGGACGGTCGGCACACCGAGCACTACCGCCAGTGGGACTCCTGTTTCACGTCGGGCCACAGCTACTTCTCCGGGGTCGTGGTGCGGTCGGATACGCGGCTGCGCTACCGTCAGTGGCTCACCCACAAGCTCGGGAGCTGGCACGACCAGTACGGCCGCAGCGGCTGTGTCGGCTGCGGTCGGTGCATTACCTGGTGTCCGGTGGGTATCGACATCACCCGGGAGGCGGCGGCGATCTATGCCGGGGGCGCCGATGGCTAATCCGTACCTGCCCTACGAAGCGGAGGTGGTGGATCGAGTGCAGGAATCCGCCTCGGCGTTCACCTTGCGCCTGCGTTTCACCGATCCCGAGGTTCACAACGCTTACCGCTTCCAGCCCGGGCAATTCAACATGCTGTATCTGTATGGGGTGGGTGAGGTGCCCATCTCCATCGTGTCGGATCCCGAGGACGAGCAGATCCTCGATCACACCATCCGCGCCCTGGGGCGGGTCACCAATGGACTGAGCGGCCTGCGTGTCGGCGACCACCTCGGAGTCCGCGGCCCATTCGGGCGGGGCTGGCCGTTGGAGGAGTCCGAGGGCCGCGACGTTGTGGTGGTCACCGGGGGGCTGGGATGTGCCCCGGTAGTGTCGGTGATCAACTACCTGGTGAAGCGGCGCCAGCGGTTCGGAGCGCTCACCATCCTGCAAGGCGTCAAGCACACCGCCGACATGATCTGGAGGGAGCGATACGAGCGGTGGGCGCGGCTGCCTCGCACCCAGGTGCTGCTGGCCGCCGACGTGGGCGGTCCCGGGTGGTCGTGGCACGTGGGGCCGGTGACCGTGCTGTTCGACCGGATGGATCAGAGCCCGGCCCACAGCATCGTCATGATGTGCGGCCCCGAGGCCATGATGCGCGCCGCCTCTCAGGATCTCATCCGGCGCGGAGTCTCCGAAGAAGCGCTTTGGCTGACTCTGGAGCGCAACATGCAATGCGGTGTGGGTCACTGTGGTCACTGCCAGATCGGCGGCCACTTCGTGTGCAAGGACGGCCCGGTGTTCCATTACCCCGAGATCAAGCCGCTGTTCGGTGTGCGAGGGTTCTGAGATGACCAAGCCCAAGGTGGCGGTCCACAAGTTCAGCTCTTGCGACGGCTGCCAGCTCGCCTTCCTGAACCTGGGCGAGGACCTGCTGGCGCTGACCGAGCTGGTGGACATCGTGCACTTTGCCGAGGCCGGAGCCGTCGACTCCGAGGCCGCGGTGGACATCGCCTTCGTGGAAGGCAGCATCTCCACCGCCGAGGAGCAGGAGCGCATTCAGGCGGTTAGACAGAACAGCCGCTACCTCGTGACCATAGGCGCCTGCGCCACCGCCGGAGGCCTGCAGGCGCTGCGCAACCTGGCCGATGCCCAGGACTGGGTGCGCTCGGTCTATGCCCACCCCGATCACATTCGGAGCCTGGCGACCGCCACCCCCATCGCCCGTCATGTGCGCGTCGACCTGGAGCTGTGGGGCTGTCCCGTGAACAGCCGCCAAGTGCTGGCGGCGACCCGTTCGTTGCCGTTCGGGGTGAGGCCCGTGGATGAGGCGGACAAGGTGTGCATGGAGTGCAAACGTAGCGGCGCGGTCTGCGTGCTGGTCACCCGCGGCGTACCGTGCATGGGGCCGGTCACGCGCACCGGTTGCGGTGCCCTGTGCCCGCGCTTCGGACGGGACTGTTACGCTTGCTATGGGCCCGCGGAGAACGTCAATACCCCCTCGCTCGCGCGCCGTTTCCAGGGTCTGGGCTTACCGCCCGATGCAGTCGCTCGGCGTTTCCTGTTCATCAACAATAACGCGCCGGCATTCTTGGAAGAAGGTCGGCGCTGGAGGGGGCTGGCCGATGGCTGAGCCAGTGGGGCGGGAGCACGAGATGGCCATCAAGGTCCCAGTGCTCGCCCGGGTCGAGGGAGAGGGCGCGCTCGAGCTGTACATCAAGGGCGAGCGCATCGAAGACCTGAAGCTGCGCATCTACGAACCTCCACGCCTGTTCGAGAAGTTCCTGGAGGGGCGCGATTACTTCGAGGTGGCCGACATGGTGGCCCGTATCTGCGGGATCTGCCCGGTGGCCTACCAGATGTGCGCCGTGCACGCCCTGGAATCTATCTTCGGCGTGCAGCCCGGGCACTGGGTACGCGACATGCGCCGTCTCTTTTACTGCGGCGAATGGATCGAGAGCCACGCCCTGCACATCCACTTGCTGGCAGCGCCGGATTTTCTCGGCTACGGCAGTGCGCCGCAGATGGCCCTTGACCACCCCGAGGAAGTCAAACGTGGGCTGCGGCTGCAGGGGCTGGGGAACGACATCATTCGCCTGCTAGGAGCGCGCTCGGTGCATCCCGTGGGGGCGCGGGTGGGGGGCTTTCACCGGGCGCCGTCAGAGCACCAGGTCGCAGCGCTGCTGACCCGTCTGCAGGCGGCGCTCCCCGAGGCCGAGGCGCTGGTGGCCTGGACCGCTTCGCTGCCGTTACCGGATGACGACCAGCAGTTCGTCAGCGTGGCGCTGCGGGATCCGGACGAATACCCGCTCAACGAGGGTCGGCTGGTCTCCAGCGACGGACTGGACATCGACATTGCCGAATACCAAGAGCATTTCGATGAGCAGCACGTCCCCCACTCCACGGCGCTGCATTCGCGCTTACACGGAGGCCCCTATCTGGTGGGGCCTCTGGCGCGGCTCAACCTGAACAGGGACCGCTTGCCTGCGCCCGTGCACACGGTGTTGGAGCGCACCGGCCTGCGGTTTCCCAGCCGCAACATGTTTCACAGCATCGTCGCCCGTGCAGTAGAGACTTACTACGCCCTGCTGGAGGCCATCCGGCTGCTGGAAGCCTACGGCGTGCCCGACTCCCCTTATGTGCCGGTCCTGCCGAGGGCCGGCGTCGGATTCGGATGCACCGAAGCTCCGCGCGGCATCCTCTGGCACCGCTATGAAGTGGATGGCGCCGGCCGCGTGGTCCAGGCGCAGATCGTACCGCCCACCAGCCAGAATCAGGCGCGCATGGAAGAGGACCTGCGCCTGTCCCTGCAGTCCTTTGGACTGGGACGCAGCGAGCAGGAGTTGCGCCTGCGGGGAGAAACGGTGATTCGCAACTACGACCCCTGTATCTCCTGCGCTACGCACTTCCTGAAGCTGCACGTGCACCGGTCGTGAGACCGTTACGCGTCCTCGGCATCGGCTCGCCTTTCGGAGACGATCAGGTGGGCTGGCGCGTGGCCGAGGCGCTGCTGAGGTTTCCAGTTTTCGCCGAGGGTGCGCTAGCCCGGGCATCGGTCGCGCTTTGCGACCGCCCCGGTGCGCGGCTGCTGGCCCTAGCCGAGGGGGCCGAGCTGCTGGTCTTGGTCGACGCCGTCCAGTCGGGGGCCCGCCCGGGGACCGTGCACCGTTTGGACGGCGATGCCGTCGCGGTCGGCGACTCATTGCTGTCGGCGCACGGCTTCGGCGTGGCGTCGGCGCTGGCGCTGGGGCGCGCCCTCGGTGTGCTGTCGGGTCGGGTGGTGCTGTACGGTGTGGAGATCGGCGTAGACTCGCTGCTCCTGGACGCTCCGCTGACCCCCGTGGTGGAGCAGGCCGTGCCCCGCGCTGCGGAACGGATAGCTTTCGAGCTTTGCACCTATCTCGGAGCTCCTGCCCCGGACCGGCGCGTCTACGGAGCCTGCCTGCAGTGAAGGCCGAGTGATTAGGCCGCTGCCTCGCGCAGCAGTCGTTCTACCTCGCGCAGCAGGGCGCGCCGCTGCCACAGGAGCTTCAGCCGGGACCCGCCGTGCTGGCGCCACAGGATGGCCGAGCGCAGTCCGGCCAAGAGCAAGGCTCGCACCCGGTTTACGTTCTCCGGCTTGGACAGGTGGCCGTGGGAACCATACACCATGATGCGCGGTCGCAGGGTGCCGGCGGTCTCGCTGTAAATGCCCGCCAGGCTCGCCGCCACGCTTGGATGGCTGGTGGAGAAATAGCGGGCCTGGGCCTCTGCGTGATCCAGGCGCTGGCGGATGAGATCCAGAAGGTCGCGTCGCCGCCACAGGCGGCGCTCGTGGTTGAGGATGGCGACCGCGTAGCGCGTCAGATGGATGTCCCGCGGCTGGCCGTGCGGGGCGAGCTGGCGCTGCAACGCCCGAAGCCCCAGGGCGACGCCCCCCGAGCTGCCGTATATCGCCGCGGTGCTCTCGGGACTGCGCACGAAGACGCTGTGGAGGCTCGCCGCGAACGCCGCGTCCTCGGCCGTCCCCTCGCGTGCCAACTGCTGGATCAGGCGGGCCGCTTGGAAGACGCCGCCCAGGGCCAGTGCTTGGTCACGCAGAGACCCGCCTTCCTCGGAAGGTGCGTGCGATGACCCCTCCACCAATGCATTCCTCGCCGAGATAGAAGACCACCGACTGCCCGGGCGTGACGGCCCGCTGTGGTTCGGTGAAGCTCACCCGGCAGCGGTCTGCCTGGACCCAGGAGATGCTGCAGGGCTGGTCGGGCTGGCGGTAACGGGTCTTTGCGGTGCAGCTCAGGGGCGCCGGCGGCCTTCGTCCGCTGACCCAGTTGAGCTGTTCGGCTTCAAGGGCAACGCTGTAGAGCAGCGGATGATCGGCTTCCTGGGCGACCACCAGGGTGTTGCTCGCGATGTCCTTGTCCACGACGTACCACGGTCGCCCGTTGGCGCCGCGCCGACCTCCGATGCCGAGACCTTCCCGCTGACCCAAGGTGTAGAACATGGCCCCCTGGTGAGACCCTACCCGCGTGCCGTCCACCGCCCGCGTCTCGCCCGGCTGCTCGGGGAGGTACCGCGCCAAGAACTCGCGGAAGTTGCGCTCCCCGATGAAGCAGATGCCCGTGCTGCCCTTTTTGGCGTAATTCCTCAGGCCGGCGGCCCGCGCTATCTGCCGGACCTCGCTCTTGCACAGCTCGCCCAGAGGGAACAGCACCCGCGCCAACTGCGCCTGGCCCAGCGCGTACAGGAAATAGCTCTGGTCCTTAGTGCCGTCCCTGCCCTTGAGCAGACGCAGCCGTTCCCCCTGCCGGTGTAGCCGTGCGTAGTGACCCGTGGCGACGAAGTCCGCCCCCTGGGACACGGCGTGCTCCAAGAGTTCGCCGAATTTGATCTCGCGGTTGCAGAGGATGTCCGGGTTCGGCGTGCGGCCCGCCCGGTGCTCTTCCAGGAAGTGGCAAAACACGCGGGTGCGGTATGCCTGGGCGAAGCTGATACGCTGCAGCGGCATCTCCAACGTCTCGCACACCGCACGGGCGTCCTTGAGATCCTGGGCGGCGGCGCAGATGCCATCCACATCGTCGTCCTCCCAGTTCTTCATGAACAGCCCCCGGGTGTCGTGGCCGGCTCGGCGGAGCAGCAGGGCTGCGACTGCGGAGTCGACTCCCCCGGACAGTCCGATCACGACCTTGGTGCGCTGCGCGGAGGGCGCCGGCTGCACACGCACGGCCTCAGTCACGCCGGGGACGACCCCAGATGGATGAGCATGGACAGGGGGTAGCGTCGTCCAGCCAAGTAATCGTCGACGGCCCTCAAGACCATCGGGCTGCGCAGCTCGCGCGATCGGGCGAGCATCTCGGTGCGGCTCAGCCAAAGCACCTGCCGCACGCCAGCATCCAGGGGGCGGTCCTCCCGAGCCACGCAGTGCCCACAGAAGGCCACCCGAAAATAGGTGATTCCGCTCCCGGGATGGGTCCAGAGGTAGAAGCCGGTAACGGCTTCCGGCGCGAAGCGCCACGCAGTCTCCTCGAGCGCTTCGCGCTGCACCGCCTGCAGCAGTGTCTCGCCCGCGTCCAGGTGCCCCGCCGGCTGATTCAGCACCGTGTCACCGCCGATCTCCTCCTCGACGATGAGGAACCGGCCGTCGCGCTCCGCGATGGCGGCCACGGTGATATGGGGTGTCCAGATCATCGCTAGACTTTATCACATCGGCCGCGTCGGCCCCCAGGACGCGCCATTGCCCCGGCGCGAGGCCGTTGAGCGTCCAGGGACCAACCCGCCAGCGTATCAGGCGCAGCGTCGGGTGACCCACGGCTGCGGTCATCCGCCGGACTTGGCGGTTGCGTCCCTCGCTCAGCGTGATCTCGATCCAGGCCGTTGGAATGGCGCCGCGGAACCGGACCGGTGGGTTCCTTGGCCATAGTGTGGGCGGTTGGACAGGGCGTGCACGTGCGGGTGCCGTGCGGCCGTCCCGCAGCTCGATGCCCGTTTCCAGGCATCTCACCGCGCTGCGCCCGGGTACACCCTCTACTTGCACCCAGTAGCTCTTCGCGAGCTTCGCGCAAGGGTCGCAGATACGCCGCTGCAGCCGCCCGTCGTCGGTGAGGACGAGCAGTCCCTCGCTGTCCGCGTCGAGGCGGCCGGCGGCGTAAACGCCCGGCACCGGGATATACTGAGCCAGCGTGGGTCGGCCCTCCTTGCCCGTGAACTGGCTGAGCACGCCGTAAGGCTTGTTGAACAGGAGGATCTTCCCCAGCACCTGCGGTATCCTAGGGGCGTCTCGCCTGTGAGTGAAGACTTCCATGCACTTTGACAAGATCGCTGTTCCCGTCGAAGGTTCCCGGGTCACGGTGAATCGCGACAATTCGCTCAACGTTCCGGCGCGTCCCATTATCCCGGTCATCGAAGGCGACGGGACCGGAGTGGACATCACACCGGTGATGCGCCGGGTGGTAGATGCGGCGGTGGAGCGGGCCTACCGGGGGGGGCGCGCGATCGCCTGGATGGAGATCTTCGCCGGGGAGAAGGCCAACCGCGTCTACGGGGGCGACGTGTGGTTGCCGGAGGAGACGCTCGCCGCCATCCGCGAGTTCGCCGTCGCCATCAAGGGGCCGCTGACCACGCCGGTAGGCGGGGGCCTGCGGTCGCTCAACGTCACTCTGCGCCAACTGTTGGACCTGTATGTGTGTCTCAGGCCCGTGCGCTATTTTCCCGGGGTGCCAAGCCCCCTGAAGAGTCCGGAGAAGACCAATATGGTCATCTTCCGCGAGAACTCGGAGGACATCTACGCGGGCATCGAGTGGCCGGCTGAGTCCGCCGACGTCGCGCGGGTCATCGAGTTCCTCCAGGGGGTGATGGGCGTCACTAAGATCCGTTTTCCCGCGACCTCCGCCATCGGCATCAAACCGGTCTCCCGGGAAGGGAGCCAGCGCCTGATCCGCAGGGCCATCCGATATACCATCGACCAGGACCGCTCCTCCGTGACGCTGGTGCACAAGGGAAACATCATGAAGTTCACCGAGGGAGGGTTCAAGGGCTGGGGCTATGATCTCGCCAGGGAGGAGTTCGCGGCCGAGGATCTGGACGGGGGGCCATGGTGTCATCTGAAGAACCCACGGACAGGACGCGACATCGTGATCAAGGACGTGATCGCCGACGCCTTCTTGCAGCAAATCCTCCTGCGCCCCGAGGACTACAGCGTCATCGCGACGCTCAACCTGAACGGCGACTATATCTCCGACGCCCTCGCCGCGCAGGTGGGTGGAATCGGTATGGCGCCCGGCGCGAACCTCTCGGATCAGGTCGCGGTGTTCGAGGCCACCCACGGCACGGCGCCCAAGTATGCTGGTCAGGATAAGGTGAATCCGGGCTCCCTCATCCTGTCGGCCGAGATGATGCTCCGCCACCTGGGGTGGGACGAGTCGGCGGACCTGATCATCACGGGCCTTGGGGGGGCCATCGCCGCGAAGACGGTGACCTATGACCTGGCGCGACTCATGCCAGGCGCGCGGGAAGTGAGCTGCTCCGGATTCGGCCAAGCGGTGATCGAGCACATGGGATAGGCCGTGGCCCTTGCACTTTGGGCTCTTCATGCGTCTGTTATAATTAGGGCCGATGAGCGAGGGTGCGAAGCGGCAGCACGACGAAGGAGTAGTTGTCCAGGAGGCGAAGCCGGAGGTCAAGCCGCCGCCTCTGTACAAGGTCATCCTTGTGAACGACGACTACACGCCCATGGAATTCGTCGTGTATGTCCTCGAGCGCTTCTTCTCGATGGGGCGGGAGAAGGCTACACAGATCATGCTCCACGTCCACACCCGGGGCATGGGGGTATGCGGCGTGTACACCAGGGAGATCGCCGAGACCAAGGTCGCCCAGGTCAACGAGTTTTCCCGGCAGCAGCAGCATCCCCTGCTGTGTACCATGGAGGAGGCCTGATCTCGGGCAGGACGCCCGAAGGGACTGGGGTTGGCAGTATCGGGGATCGCCAGGGGATAGCGCCCCGCTGCGGGCAGCGGGTTCACTGCAGATGAGGTTCCCACCATGCTGAGCAAGGAGCTGGAGTACACCCTCAACATCTCTTTCAAGAGGGCGCGGGAGAAACGGCACGAATTCATGACCGTGGAGCACCTGCTGCTCGCATTGACCGAGAACCCCGTGGCCGCGAGGGTGCTGCGCGCCTGCAGCGCCGATCTGGACAAGCTGAGGAAGGATCTCGCCAGCTTCCTGGAGCAGACCACCCCCTTGCTGGCCCCCAACGACGACCGTGAGACACAGCCGACACTCGCCTTCCAACGGGTGCTGCAGCGGGCCGTCCTACACGTGCAGTCCTCGGGAAAGAAGGAGGTTACCGGCGCCAATGTGCTGGTCGCCATTTTCGGAGAGCAGGATTCGCAGGCGGTCTACTTCCTCAGCAAACAGAACATTACCCGCCTGGATGTGGTGAACTACATCTCCCATGGCATCTCTAAGGTCCACGGCGAGGAAGAGGGCCAGGGTTCGCCCTCACCGGCGGACGACGAGACCGCGGAGCCTGCCGGCAAGAGCGCCCTGGAGATGTACGCAACGAACCTTAACCAGTTGGCGCGGCAGGGCAAGATCGACCCGCTCATTGGACGCCGGGACGAGATCCAGCGCACCATCCAGATTCTGTGTCGCCGGCGCAAGAACAACCCCCTGTTCGTGGGGGAGGCCGGAGTCGGGAAGACGGCACTGGCCGAGGGGCTCGCCAAGATGATCGTGGATGGCGAGGTCCCGGAGGTGCTTGCCCACAGCACGATCCATGCCTTGGACCTGGGTGCCCTCTTGGCCGGCACCAAGTATCGCGGCGACTTCGAGAAACGCCTGAAGGCGGTGCTGGCCCAGCTCAAGAAGGACGTGGGCGCGATTCTGTTCATCGACGAGATCCACACGATTATCGGCGCAGGTGCCGCCTCGGGCGGGGTGATGGACGCCTCCAACCTCATCAAGCCCATGCTGGCCTCCGGCGACCTCAAGTGCATCGGTTCCACGACCTACCAGGAGTATCGCGGCATCTTCGAGAAAGATCGCGCTCTGGCACGGCGCTTCCAGAAGATCGACATCTCCGAGCCCTCGGTGGAGGAGACCATCCAGATCCTGCAGGGCCTCAAGCCCCGCTTCGAGGAGCACCACAGCGTGCGGTACACGCGTCAGGCATTGCGTACCGCTGCGGAGCTGGCCGACCGCTACATCACCGACCGACACCTACCCGATAAGGCCATCGACGTGATCGACGAGGTCGGCGCGCAGCAGCGCTTGCTGCCGCCCTCGAAACGCAAGAAGACGATCGGCGTCCCTGACGTGGAGAACATCATCGCAAAGATGGCGCGCATCCCCCCGAAGAGCGTGTCCACCTCGGACAAGGAGGTGCTGCGCAATCTGGAGCGCGACCTCAAGATGGTAATCTTCGGCCAAGACGAGGCCATCGAGGCGTTGGGATCGGCCATCAAGATGGCGCGTGCCGGCCTGGGGAACCTGCAGAAGCCGATCGGCTGTTTTCTGTTCGCCGGTCCCACCGGCGTGGGAAAGACCGAGGTGACGCGGCAGCTTGCCCATGTGATGGGTATCGAGCTGATCCGCTTCGACATGTCCGAGTACATGGAGCGCCACACTGTGTCACGCCTCATCGGGGCGCCGCCGGGCTACGTGGGCTTCGACCAGGGCGGGCTGTTGACCGATGCCATCATCAAGCATCCCCACGCGGTGCTGCTGCTGGATGAGATCGAGAAGGCGCACCCCGATGTCTTCAACCTGCTGCTGCAGGTGATGGACCATGGCACGTTGACGGACAACAACGGCCGCAAGGCGGACTTCCGCAACGTGATCCTCGTCATGACCACCAATGCGGGAGCGGAGCAGATGAGCCGGGCCAGCATTGGCTTCACCTCCCAAGACCATGCCGCCGACAGCGGCGAGGTTATCAAACGCACCTTTAGCCCGGAGTTCCGCAACCGTCTCGATGCCACCATCCAGTTCAAGGCGCTCGACCCGGTCACCATCGGCCGCGTCGTGGATAAGTTCCTTATCGAGCTGGAGGCCCAGCTACAGGAGAAGAACGTGACGCTGGAGGTGGACGAAAGGGCGCGCCAGTGGCTGGCGGAGCACGGATACGACCCCAAGATGGGGGCGCGTCCGATGGGTCGGCTGATCCAAGAGCACATCAAGCGCCCCATGGCCGAAGAGCTTCTGTTCGGGAGGCTCGCCGCAGGCGGCCACGTGCTTATCAGGGAGGAGGGCGGGCAGTTGCGGCTGGAGTTCGAGGGCAGCGAGGCCGCGGTGTCCCTCGGTTAGGCCGCCGGGGTCACCGAACCGCAGGCATCACTGCCAGCTTGGGAATAAGGCCGCTGCGCGTCACGATAGCGCGTTGCGCGCTCGCCGCGTATTTACGTGATAGATTGCGTCGCTGCTTCCTGCGACTTCCTCTCGGGCCGCCCGCAACGATTTTTTCCAAGCCCTGAGTCGTTCACTGACCGGTGCTCGTCCGGGCTGCAGCCGGCTCCAGGGACTTCAGGAGCGAACGGTAGACCCGTCCGTCCTTTTCCGTATAGTCGATGCGCACCGGCAGGTAGCCCAGGGTCGGGGCACACCACAGCGTGAACTGGCGCTTGCTCGACTCGTCCAGCCGCCGCAGTTCCAGCGCTTCATACGCGCCCGAAGGTGTGGTGACTTGCCCGGTCGCGACGACACGGATGTGGTACGTGCGGATGCTGTGTTTCCTCGCGTCCACGACCGGGTAGCTGAAATCCTTCCCGCCCTTGGCGAGGTCCTGCATAAGCGCGATCTGGAACACCAGCGGGTCCATGGTGCCGTCCGGGAGAGCGACCTCTGAGGCGGCGTGGTCTGTCGTGACATGAGCGAGATGGGCGCCCCAGTCGAATACCACGCCGATGGACCGCTGCCTGGAGCCGCCCTCGCGCCGATAGCTGTACTCCAGGGGACGGACCCGACCGCCCGCGTACTCCCAGCGGCTGCTTTCGAGGATGCGATCGGGAAACAGATGGCCGACGAGCCCGTTGGCGTGGCTGAGCGACTGGAACACGAACTGGCCGCTACCGGCCGCGCGCAGGACCCGGCGCGCTTCTCCCAGATCCATGCCGGCGGTGCTGATAGCGTAGACCGCCGTGAAAGGCCGTACGCTGGCCTCCTCCCCCCACGCAATCGGGACGGCTACGAGCCACAGCAGCCAGAGCGCCGTTGCGCGCCACCCTGCGCGATGGAAGCTCGACGGCATCTCCGCACGGCGATGGCCTGTGCCGTCCCGGTTTGACGGCCCGGGCGCGCCGGGGAGTGCTCCCCACCCCTCGATGCGGTGCATCATCGGCCTTGCTGCGCGACAGCCGGAGTGGGGCTGGGCAGAGGACGCCCGTCCAGCCAGGCTCGCCCGCTCGACAACGCCAGCCGGCCCTGGGCAAACCAGCGTATGGCCTCCGGGAGGATGCGATGCTCCTGCTCCAATACGCGGGCGGCGAGGTCGTCGGAGGTGTCGCTCGGCAGGACCGGCACGCGGGCCTGGATGATGACCGGCCCGCCGTCCAAGTCATCGGTGACGAAGTGCACGCTTGCTCCGTGCTCCTGCACGCCGGCCTCCAGCGCGCGCCGATGGGTGTCCAGGCCGCGAAACGCCGGCAAGAGGGATGGGTGGATGTTGATGGCCCGGCCCCGGAAATGGGCGACGATCTCCGCACCCAAGATGCGCATGAAGCCCGCTAGCACCAAGAGGTCCGGGCGATAGCGATCGACCACTCCGATGAGAGCCCGGTCGAAGGACGCCCGGTCTGCGAAGCGGCGGTGATCCAGAACTGCTGTGGGGATGCCGGCGGCCCGAGCCCGCAACAACCCGTACGCATCCTCGCGGTTGCTGATTACGGCGTTCACCACCGCGGGCAGCTCGCCGCGAGCCACGGCATCGATGATGGCCTGCAGGTTGCTTCCCCGGCCGGAGATGAGGACTGCCACGGACGAGGGCTTGGTCATGACTCGAAGACGACCTTGGCCGGGCCCTCCCCGCGGCGCATCTCGCCGATGGGCCAAGCCGTTTCGCCCAGGCTCTGCAACAGCTCCAGCGCCCGCCCCAAATGTTCCGGAGGCAGGCACGCCATCATGCCGATCCCGCAGTTGAATGTGCGGTGCATTTCGTCGTCGGAAAGCCGTCCCTGCGCCTGCAACCAGTCGAAGATGGGTGGGCGCGGCCACGCCGAGCGCGACAGGTGAGCCATGGAGCCTTGCGGAAGCACCCGCGGCAAGTTATCCATCAGCCCGCCCCCGGTGATGTGCGCCAAGGCGTGCAGCGGGATCTCACGGGCTAGCGCGAGCAAGGATCGGACATAGATGCGCGTGGGCTCGAGCAGCACGTCCGCGAGTCGGCGCCCGTGAAAGGCTTGGACGAGGTCTGCGCCGGTGCGCTCCAGGATCTTGCGGATCAGAGAGTAGCCGTTGGAATGGGGACCCGAGGAGGCGATGCCGATGAGCGCATCGCCCGGGAGCACCCTGCGTCCATCGATGATCCGATCGCGCTCCACGACGCCGACGCAGAACCCCGCCAAATCGTAGTCTCCGGTCTGGTAGAGGCCCGGCATCTCGGCCGTCTCCCCACCGACCAAGGCGGCTCCGGCCAGCTCACAGCCGCGGGCGATCCCTTCGATGACCTGACGTGCGACGTCCACGTCCAGCTTACCGCTGGCATAGTAGTCCAGGAAAAACAGCGGCTCCGCCCCGGTGACGGCCACGTCGTTGACGCACATGGCTACGAGATCGATGCCTATGCTCTCGTGTCGCCCGCTCGCGAGAGCCAGCTTCAGCTTGGTGCCCACGCCGTCGGTGCTAGCCACCAGAACGGGGTGCCGATACTGGGCGAGCGGCGCCTCGAACAGCGCAGCAAAACCACCGACCCCCGCCAGGACGCCAGGGCGTCGAGTGCGGGCCGCCAGGGGCTTGATGATGTCCACCAACCGATCGCCGGCGTCGATGTCCACACCCGCTTCGCGGTAGGTCAGCGGAGGGCGTTCGGAATCCATCTGTTGCACCTGCGCAGCCGTTGAAGCGACTAGCGCATGCGTCGGACTTTCCGCAACGGCCGGCCCCCGTTGGAACCGACGCTTGGTGCGGAGCCTCGGATGCGCGCACCTATGCTACCACGCCACGGTACTGGAGCCGCTATACGGCCCTTCGGTCCGGGCACGGGAAGGTGTGCGTACGCCTTGACTTCGCGAGGCGAGCTGACTTAGCGTGCGCGGCTATGTCGAAGATCCTGGCAGCCCTGTGCGCCCTGGCGTGCATGTCCGTGATCGCGCTAGGTGTACGCGCGGAGCCCAACGAGCTGTATGAGGCCGAGGTGCCGGTGAGCGGCCGCGATCCGCAATTGCAGCCCGACGCCGTCCTGCAGGCACTCCTGGCGGTGGCGGTGAAAGTCTCCGGCCAGTCGCAGGTCGCCTCGCGGCTCAAGCCCGCGGTCGCCAACCCCGAGCGCCTGGTCCAGCAGTTCACTTACCGAGAAGGCGAGGGTGGGCGGACGATGCTGTGGGTGCGCTTTGAACCCCGCGCAGTGGACGGCCTGCTGCGGGCCCACGGCTTGCCGGTCTGGGGAAATCCGCGACCCACTGTCCTTCTCTGGCTCGGTCTCGAGGACCGAGGTCAGCGCATCCTGGTCGGCGCGGACGAGCGCCCCGATCTTCGGCAGGCGGCGACGGCAGCAGCGCGGCGGCGAGGCATTCCCCTGTTCATGCCGCTGCTCGACCTCGAGGACCAGACCCGCGTGCAAGCGGCGGACGTTTGGGCGGGTCGAATGGAGTCCCTGCGCAGCGCCAGTGCCCGCTATCACGCGGACGCGATCCTGGTGGCACATGTTGCGCCGGTTGCGGCGGACCACTGGGTCGGCGAATGGACGCTGCAAACGGGCGATGAGCCGACACAGTGGCGCACCGAGGGCAGCGCAACCGGCGTCGTCGAGGCGGGTGTGGATGGTGCGGCCGATGCCCTCGCACGGCGCCGTGCCGGGGTCGGGGCCGGTGGCGGCGGCCCGGAGCAGCAGGCGCTGATGATCAAAGTCAAGGGCATCGGCAGCCTGCCCGAGTATGCTCAGGTGTTGCGTTACCTCGCTTCGCTGTCGCCGGTTAAGCAGGTGCGGCCTCGGCTGGTGGAGCCGGACAGCGTCACATTCAGCCTCGACGTGAGCGGTGGGCGTGCCGACCTCGACCAGGCGATCACGCTCGGTCACCTACTGGCACCGGTGCCATCATCCGCGGGAGCCGCGGCCGAATACGGGCTGACACATTGACGCTGGCACACCTTCCGAACATCATCAGCCTGCTGCGTGTGATGCTGGTACTGCCCACGGTCTGGGCGCTGGTCCATGACCGTTACGGGCTTGCCCTCGTCCTGTTCGCGGTTTGCGGTGCCTCCGACGCCCTCGATGGCTACCTCGCCAAGCGGTATGCGTGGACCAGCCGACTGGGTGCGATCCTCGACCCGCTGGCCGACAAGACCCTGCTGGTGGCGACCTACGTCACCTTGGCATGGCTCGGGGCGATCCCGCGCTGGCTGACGATCGCGGTGGTGGGCCGGGACCTCATCATCGTCGCTGGCGCGTTGGCGTACCATTTTCTGATCGGGCGCTTCGAGCTGGCTCCCACCTGGCTGAGCAAGGCGAACACACTGATGCAGATCGTTCTGGTCATGGCGGTGATGCTGGACCGCGCCGTGCCGGGCGTGCCGGCCCCAGTGCTCGTTTCTCTGATATATGGCGTGCTCTTGACCACGGTGCTGAGCGGGGTGGACTACATGATCATTTGGGGGCGGCGCGCGTGGCTGGTCGGACACCGTGGTGGCCCGGCCAAGAGCGGCGGCGGCTGAGGTCGGCGCGAGGCGGCCCGGGACGCCATAGCGGTCCAACGACCCGCGGCCAGAACGTCACGCCATGGGCGTCCAGCTTCCCTTGAACATCCGCCTGACGGACGGGGCGAGCTTCGACAACTATTACCCCGGTCCTAACCGGGAGATATTGCATTGCCTGCGCCGCAGCTTGCAGGCGGAAGAGCAGTGCACGGTCTATCTCTGGGGCGGGGCGGGGGTGGGCAAGACGCATCTGCTGCAGGCCGCCTGCCGGCAGCTTACCAATCGCGGCGAGCCGAGCGTCTATCTTCCATTGGCGGAGGACACACCCCAGTCCATGCTGGACGGGCTGGATCAGATGGCTCTAGTCTGTCTGGATGATCTCCATGCCTGCACTGGCCGAGGAACGTGGGAGCATGTTCTGTTCGCCCTCTACAACCGCTGTCAAGAGGTCGGCACGCAGCTCTTGGTGGCCGCAAATGCGCCTCCGGGCTCGATTGGATTGGCGCTACCAGACTTGGTGTCGCGCCTCTCGTGGGGGCTGGTCCTGCACGTTCGGGGGCTGAGCGAACGAGACAAGGTGGCCGCTCTTCGGCACCGGGCCCGAGGTCGCGGGCTGGATCTGCCGGTCGCGGTGGCCTCCTTCCTGCTGAGGCGCTATCCGAGGGATCTGCCGTTCCTGTTCGGGCTACTGGATCGGATCGACTTGGCCGCGTTCACGGCGCACCGCCAAGTCACCATTCCATTCGTCAAGGGGGTGCTCGAATCCAGCGACCGCTGATGGAGCGGGCGCCTTCATCTGGCGGCGTCCAAGCGTCGGGCGACCTCTGCCACACGTCGTCCCAGCGCGAAGCAGAGACGTTTCTCCTCATCGGTCAGCGGTCGGTCGCTGTCGATGCCGGCGACGTGGCTCGCCCCGTATGGCGTCCCACCGGTCGTGGTGGCGATCAGCTCCGGCTCCTCATAGGGAAGGCCGACAATGAGCATGCCGTGATGCAACAAGGGTAACATCATGGAAAGCAGCGTCGTCTCTTGACCACCGTGCAAGCTGGAGGTGGAGGTGAAGACGCCGGCCGGTCTGCCGGCCAACACTCCGGAAAGCCACAGAGCGCTCGTCGACTCCAGAAAGTATTTGAGAGGTGCGGCCATGTTGCCAAAACGGGTGGGGCTTCCGAGGATCAGGGCCGAGCACTCGCGCAAGTCTTGCAGCGTGGCGTATGGCGGCCCGCTGCTCGGGATGGTGTCCTCTAGTGTCTCGCAGACCGTGGAGATCTGCGGTACCGTGCGCAGTCGCGCCCGCATTCCAGCTATCGACTCTATGCCGTGGACTACGCGCTGAGCCATCTGGGCCGTGGCGCCGTAACGGCTGTAATACAGCACCAGCACCTCGCCCACCGCTAAAGGACCTCCAGGACGCGCTCCGGAGGCCGCGCCACCACCGCGCGGCCGTTCGCTACAACGATCGGGCGCTGCAGCAGGCTGGGCCGCTGCACCATGGCGATCACCAGGGTGTCGCGGGTGAGCCCCGGGTCGTCCAAGTTGGCTTCCGCGTACTCGGGCTCGTCGCGGCGCATCAGCTCACGCGGCTCCATGCCCAGCAGATCGAGGAGGCGATCGAGGTCGCCCTTGCTGGGCGGGTCTCGCAGGTAGTCGACGATGTGCGGCTCTATGCCCTGCTCCCGCAGGATGGCGAGCGCCCTGCGAGACTTGGAGCAGCGCGGGTCGAAATAGAGCGTGACGGACATGGATCTTCCGGGGTGGGACGGGCATCAATTCTATCGTGCCTTTCCTTGACAGCCTACATACCTGGTGTTAGCTTCGCTTCGGATTCGCGTGGCTGGGTGACAGATATGCGTTGTGCCACAAGGTACACGGGGCTTCTGGCGGGGTGCTTTGCGTGCTTGCTGGTCGGATGCGCCAGCGCCCCGATCCAGCAAATGAGCGACGCCCGCCAGGCCTTGCAGGCTGCCGAGCAGGTGGGTGCTCCGGAGCTGGCCCCCATCGAGTTCAAGCAGGCGAACCGACATTTGAGGAAGGCCGAGCACGCCATGGAGGTAGCGGAGTATCGGAGGGCGCGAGCGGAGGCCGAGCAGGCGCAGGGGCAGGCCACCGATGCCCGATCGCTCGCGGTTGCCCTGCGGGCGGCTCATGACGCGGTCGAGCAAGGGAAGGCGATCGGGGCGCCATCCCCCGATGCAGGCTTATTCCTGGACCGCGCATTGCAGGCGGCGAAGCTGGGTCAGACAGAGCGGGCGCATGCGCTCGCGACGCAGGCGCACGATGTCGCTACCGCCGCAGCCGGCAAGTGGTATGCCAGCCAGGCCTGGCGTCTCATCGAGCGCCTGGAGGCATCCGCTGCCCGTTTGGAACCCGGTGAGCGCGCGCGCCTGGATAAGGCCAAGGAAGCCTATGAACGGGGCGACGGCAAGGCGGCCTACGATCTATTGAAGCCGCTCGCTAATGCTCCTTGAGGGGTGCGCCCACAGATGATTGCTCGGCGAATCGCCGCCTTGCCGCGCGAGCCTGGCATCCCCGGCGGCGGGCGAGCGGCCCTCGCTGCGGCGAGACCCGCCTCTGGCGCGTCATGAGGCGGCAGGCCGCCAGGCTGATCGCGTACGGCCTGGCCTTCCTTCGTCACTTGTCCGCTCGCTTCTGTGCGGACCGCTGCCTGATCGCCGCGGCGGGGCTCTCCTATGCGACCCTGCTATCCCTGGTGCCACTCATGACAGTGGCCTTCGCCGCGCTGGCGACCTTTCCCGTGTTTCAGACCTTCGCGGCGGACATCCAGGACTTCATCTTCAAGAACTTCGTGCCCGCGTTTGGTCAGTTGGTAGAGGAGCACCTGCGCCAATTCGTGGACCAGGCCAAGGGCCTCACTGCCGTCGGTATCCTGTTCCTGATCCTCGCAGCACTCTTGTTGATGGCGGAGATCGAACGGGCCCTCAACGACATCTGGCAGGTCCGACGCCGCCGCCGTGCTCTGTCCAGTTTTCTCGTCTGTTGGGCAGTGCTCAGCCTGGGGCCGCTGCTCATCGGCATGAGTCTGGCCATGACGTTCCTATCTGGTTTCGCTGCCGTTATTCTCCAATACGGCCGGTGTGGGCGCCAAGGCACTGGTGTTTCGGACGATGCCGTTCCTGCTGACGACATCGGCGGCCACGCTGTTGTACACCGTCGTCCCGAACCGCACCGTGGGGCTGCGCTACGCGCTCGCCGGCGCCTTGGTCGCCGCGATTTTCTTCGAGTTGGCGAACCGCGGGTTCGCGTTCTATGTGACCCACTTTCCCGTTTATCGGATGATTTACGGCGCCCTGGCCGCCATCCCGGTGTTCCTGCTATGGATATATGTGTCGTGGGTGGTGATACTGCTGGGCGCTGAAGTGACCCGCGCGCTGATGACGTTCCGTCCCGAAGACGCGGGCGGGCCGAAGACGCGGGGAGGCGTGGGATTGGTCGATGCCTACCGAATCGTCGGACATTTGTGGGACGCTCAGGCACAGGGCCTCGCCCTTTCCGAGCGGGACCTCTTGAATCGGGAGCCCGAGATCGGGGAGTCGGGACTCGAGGCGTTGCTCGCCGAGCTTGAAGCCGGTCGGCTATTGCAGCGCACCGCTGCCGGGGACTGGATGCTGGCCCGAGACTGCTCTCGGCTGACGCTCGGCGACCTTTACGACTACTTGCCGTACCGGCTTCCGGAGCCGGACGCGGCTTGGCGGAATCGGGACGGGCGCAGTGGTGCTCTGTCGCGGCTGCTCTCGGCGACCCGTCACTGCCTGGACGAGGGCATGCACGTGCCGCTCGAGTCGCTATACCAGGACGCAGACGGTGCGGTTGGCGCCGCTGTCCGCAGAATTCCTGCGGAATAACCGGGTACAGGTACTCGCCGCGGCACTCGCCGGCCCGAAGTCTGTGGCGGCCGTCGCGCAGAGCGTGGGCGGATACCGCCTCGCCAGCCTACCGCTGATAATCCGCAACGGGCGTCACTGGCCCTTCACGAGTGCCCGATGTGCAGCCGGATGCTCCCGCGCATCCGGCCACGTCCGGCCAGCGTCGTGGCCGTCTCGGGGCCGGCGCGGCACTGTTGTCCCGCGGGGCCATGCGAGAGTTCTCATCATCGTGCAGCCGAGGAGCGACAGCGCGTGACTGACAGGCAAGAGGAACACGAGCGGGCCACACTCGCGCAGGTGATCGCGGGGGTTCTTGCGGCTTTCTTCGGCGTCCGCCGACGCGCCAAACACGAGGAAGGAATGCGCAAGGCTACGCCCGGGCAAGTGATCTTGGTGGGGCTTATTCTCGTGGGCGGACTGGTCCTCCTGCTCGTGTCCGTCGTATGGCTGGTTGTCCGGCTCACGGGGAGCTGAGAGCTTGTGAATAAATCTGCTGCGCGTCCCGATAGCCGCGTTGCGCGGTGCTCGCTCCTCGCCTATCTACTTGATATGTCTCGTCGCTGCGCTCCGTGCGCCTTGCTCTCGGACCGCTCGCGACGATTTCTTCACAAGCTCTGAGAGCTTGAGAAAAAGCCAAAGGGCGCGACTTATCCCGCCGCGTGGAATGTCTGACCCTACCAGATCAACGCGTTATGCTGCGTACCCGGAAAGCAGGAAGACCTACGGCGTTTTATTCAGACGCCCCGAGGGCTGCGAGCGAATCGGAGAGTAGCTGTTTTGTGGAAAATGTGTATTATTGTGTGAAACGATGCCTAGACGCTTAGCGGCGTCGTGGTAGAAAAGTCAGGTCGGGCTGGTTCGCCCGGCCGGGTGATGAAGGAGAAATGTGACGGTGATCCACAGGTCGCTCGGGGTATGACGCGTGGCGGCCGTTGACCCCACCATCCGTCTCGGCGGGCTTGCGCACAGGCTGGTAGAGGACGGTCTGCTCGCTGCAGACGAGGCCCGGACGGCCTATGATGAGGCGCGCAAGAAGAACACCCTCTTCGTAAGCTTCCTGGTCCGCGAGAAGGGCGTCAACAGCCTGCGACTCGCTCTGGCGGCTGCACAGGAGTTCGGCGTCCCTCTGCTGAACCTGGACGCCTTGGACTTCGACCATCTGCCGCTCGACCTCCTGAATGTAAAGCTCATTCAGCAGAGGCATGCGCTGCCCATCTTCAAGCGGGGCACCCGGCTGTTCGTCGCGGTCTCCGATCCCACGAACCTGCGCGCCCTGGACGATATCAAGTTCCAGACCGGCATCAATACCGAGGCGGTGCTGGTCGAAGAGGACAAGCTCATCAAGTACATCGAGCGCGTCGCCGAGGCCAAGGATACCACCCTGGCCGGCTTGGCCGATGTGGATCTGGACAATCTCCAGATCGAGGGCGGAGATATCGAGGCCGGCGCGGAGATTCGGGAATCCGATGTCGAAGATGCGCCCGTGGTCCGCTTCGTCAACAAGATATTGCTGGACGCAATCAACAAGGGCGCCTCCGACATCCATTTCGAGCCGTACGAGAAGAGCTACCGGGTGCGCGTACGCATCGACGGGGTCCTATACGAAGTGGCTGCGCCGCCGGTCGCACTGTCGCCGCGGTTGGCGGCGCGGCTCAAGGTCATGTCCAGACTGGATATCTCGGAGCGCCGAATGCCCCAGGACGGCCGCATCAAGCTGCGGCTGTCTCAGACGCGGGCCATCGACTTCCGCGTCAACACACTGCCCGCGCTGTGGGGCGAAAAGGTGGTGCTGAGGATTCTCGACTCCGGCACGGCGAGGATCGGCGTCGACAGCCTGGGATTCGAGGATGATCAGAAGCAGATCTTCCTCGGGATCATTCACCGGCCGCAGGGAATGGTGCTGGTCACCGGTCCCACCGGCAGCGGAAAGACGGTCACGCAGTACACTGCCCTGAACATCGTCAACACCGTGGACCGGAACATCTGCACGGCGGAGGACCCGGTCGAGATCTACGTCAGCGGGATCAACCAGGTCAACGTCAACCACAAGATCGGCCTGACGTTCGCGGAGGCTCTGCGCGCGTTCCTGCGGCAGGATCCGGATATCATCATGGTCGGCGAGGTTCGGGATCTGGAGACCGCCGACATCGCTATCAAGGCGGCGCAGACCGGACACATGGTGCTGTCGACGCTGCACACCAACGACGCGCCCCAGACCCTGACCCGTTTGGTCAACATGGGCGTCCCGCCTTACAACATCGCGTCCTCGGTGTCTCTCATCATTGCCCAGCGCTTGGCCAGGCGGTTATGCGATCACTGCAAGAGTCCCGCCGATATCCCGAAAGCCGAGCTGATTCGTGAGGGCTTCCGGGAAGGCGAGCTGGCGGATCTGAAAGTGTACCGGCCGGTCGGGTGCGACCAGTGTACCAATGGGTACAAGGGCCGGGTCGGGATCTTTCAGGTCTTGCCCGTGACGGAGACGATCGGTCGTCTCATCATGGAAGGCAGCAATGCCATGCAGATCGCCGAGCAGGCTGTGCGCGAGGGCGTCGACACGCTGCGCCAGTCCGGACTGCGAAAGGTTCGGGCGGGCGTTACCAGTCTGACCGAGGTGAATCGAGTCATCACGGAGTAGCTATGGCCAATCAGGCAGCCGCAGAGACGGTATTTCGGTGGGAGGGCATGGACCGCCAGGGGAACCGCCTGAAGGGCGAGATGCCGGCGAAAAATCTCTTGCTGCTGAAGGCGGAGCTCCGGCGTCAGGGGATCGTCCCGGTGCGTGCGAAGAAGAAGTCGGCGCTGTTCGGCGCCCGCAAGAAGCGCATCAAACCCAAGGACATCGCGATCGCCACGCGCCAGCTCGCGACCATGGTGCGCGCCGGCGTGCCCCTGGTCCAGTCCCTGGAAATGATCGGACGGGGTCACGAGAATCCCTCCATCCAGGAGCTGGTGATTGGCATCAAGAACGATGTGGAAGCCGGCAGCGCCTTTGCCGAGGCATTAGAGAAGCGCCCTCTTTACTTCGATGAGCTCTACACCAGCCTGGTGCGCGCCGGCGAGCAGGCGGGGGCGTTGGACGACCTGCTGGAGAAGATCGCGACCTACAAGGAGCGCACCGAGTCCATCAAGGCGAAGATCAAGAAAGCCATGTTCTACCCGACCGCGGTCATCATCGCCGCCACCATCGTCACGTCGATCCTGCTCATCTTCGTTATCCCGCAGTTCCGGGCGCTGTTCCAGAGCTTCGGCGCCGACCTCCCCGCCTTCACCCTGTTCGTCCTGTGGCTGTCCGAGGTGGTTCAGAAATGGTGGTGGGCGATCTTCAGCGTCATCGGTCTCGCAGGCTATGCCTTCTACGAGGCCAAGCGCCGCTCTCAGAAGTTTGCGCGCCTTCTGGGCCGCCTGTCGCTCAAGCTGCCTATTCTGGGGGACATCTTCGTCAAGGCGGCGATCGCCCGCTTTGCGCGCACGCTCTCGGTCCTGTTTGCGGCCGGCGTGCCCCTGGTCGAGGCAATGCAGTCGGTGGCCGGGGCCACCGGCAACGCGATGTACTCCGAGGCGGTGCAGCGCATGCGCGAGCAGGTTTCCACGGGTCAGCAACTGCAGATGGCGATGCGTGTCACCGGACTGTTTCCCAACATGGTGGTGCAGATGGTGCAGATCGGGGAGGAGTCCGGCTCCTTGGAGCAGATGCTGGCAAAGGTAGCCGACTTCTACGAGGAAGAGGTGAACAACGCCGTCGACGCCCTGAGCACCCTGATCGAGCCCATCGTCATCGGCATTCTCGGTGTGGTCATCGGTGGACTGGTGATCGCCATGTACCTGCCTATCTTCAAGCTAGCGGCCGTGGTGTGACGCGGCCGGCAGGGGCGCTGGACTCCCGGCGCGTCGGTGAGGTCCGATCGTGGGGCGTCGGCCGTGAGCTGCGGCCCCTCCCTCCTCGATATATAGCCGAGGCGCGCCTTCCCCCGATGACCGCTCGCGACTAGGCAAGCGTGGTTCGTGACCGGTGGCCGGTGACGGCCCACCGTTGACGGATCACGCATCACGAGCGATGGAAGCCCACCCCGCGTTGCTGATCGCCGTCACGAGCGTGTTCGGCCTGATGGTCGGCAGCTTCCTGAACGTGGTCATCCATCGGCTTCCCATCATGTTGGACCGCGAGTGGCGCGCCCATTGCGCTGAGCTGCTGGGCAGCGAGGGTGCGGCTCCGCCCGGCGAGCCCTTCAACCTGGTGGTCCCGCGTTCGCGCTGCCCGAGTTGCGGGCATGCCATTGCCCCTTGGGAGAATATTCCCCTTCTCAGCTATGTGCTGCTGCGGGGCCGGTGCTCCGCGTGCCGCGCCGCCATCAGTGCGCGCTATCCCCTGGTGGAGGCGCTGACCGCCGTTCTGTCCGCCGTGGCGGTGTGGCGCTTCGGACCGCAATGGCAGGGACTGCTGGCGCTGCTCCTTACCTGGGCATCTGATCGCGCTGACCTTCATCGATCTGGAGCATCAGCTCCTGCCGGACGCCATCACCCAACCGTTCCTGTGGCTGGGTCTCGCTGTCAGCTTGTTCGGGGTTTTCGCGGGTACCCGTGCCGCAGTCGTGGGGGCGCTCGCCGGTTACCTCAGTCTGTGGGCGGTCTACCAGTTATTTCGGCTGGTGACCGGGAAGGAGGGGATGGGCTACGGGGACTTCAAGCTGTTGGCGCTGCTCGGGGCGTGGCTCGGCTGGCAGGGGCTGCCGCTGATCGTGCTGTTGTCTTCCCTCAGCGGAGCCTCCCTGGGGCTCGTCCTGATTCTCCTGGGTGTCCAGGACCGCAGCACCCCGGTGCCGTTCGGCCCTCATCTGGCGGCAGCCGGCTGGCTGGTTCTGCTCTGGGGGCGGGAACTCATCGACTGGTACCTGAGGCTGTGGGGTCCGAGCTAGCGGCGGGTCGCTGTCGATGCTGGTCATCGGTTTGACGGGAGGCATCGGAAGCGGCAAGACGACGGTGGCCCAGCGGTTCTCCGCGCACGGTGTGCCCGTTCTGGATGCCGACCGGATGGCGCACGAGCTGGTCCGCCCCGGGACTCCAGCGCTCGCCGGCATCGCGGAGGCCTTCGGGCCGGACCTCTTGGATGCGGAGGGTGCCTTGGACCGAGCCCGGCTCCGCCGCATCGTGCTCCAGGATGCCGAACGTCGGAGGTGCCTGGAGGCGCTGCTGCATCCCCTGGTGCGCGCGGCGTTGGAGCAGCGCCTGGAGGCGCTCGACGCACCCTACTGTATTCTTTCGGTCCCGCTCCTGGTGGAAAGTCGCATGACGGATCTCGTCGATCGTGTCCTGGTGGTCGACCTTCCGGAGGGTTTACAATACCGCCGTGCCCTTGCCAGGGGCGGGCTGTCGGCGACCGAGGTCGAATCCATTATGGCGGCCCAGGCGGGGAGGGGGCGGCGGCTGGCGGCGGCGCACGATGTCATAGCCAACGACGCCGACTACGACAAGCTTTATCGGCAGGTGGACGAGCTGCACCGGAATTACAGCCTGCTCGCCGAGCAACATGCCTGACCATTGCTGGACTAGCCCATGTCCGTCACTCAAGTCGCTTCGCGGGGTTCCGCAACGAGAGCCGACCCGCAGCAGACGGTGCTCTACGAGCAGCCCCTAAAAGAGCGCATGCGCGTCTTCCTGAGGCTCGAGTTCCTCTTCCATCAGGTGCGCCACAGCCTCAACGGCGCTTCGGTGTGGGACAGCCGCGCTGCGGTCACGAGCCTGCTGGACATTCACAGCTTCTTCGTGCGCATGGACATGAAGGGCGAGGTGCTGAAGGAGCTGGAACGGCACACCAGCAGCCTGATACGGCTGGAGCGCACTCCGGGGGTCGACACCGATCGCCTCGGCGAGGTCCTGAACCACCTCGGCTACATGATGGATGACCTGCACCGGCTCGACGGCCAGCTCGGCTCGTCGGTGCGGGACAGCGAGATGCTGAGCAGCGTCGGCAAGAGGAGCTGCATCTCTGGAGGGACTTGCAGCTTCGATCTGCCCCTGTATCACCACTGGTTGCAGCGGCCTCCTGAGGTGCGCGTGCAGCAGCTCAACGAGTGGATGGCCGAATACGAGCCGGTCCAGCGCGCGCTCGCCCTGATGCTCGGCCTGACTCGGGAGAGCGCAGTGGCCGAACCGGAGGTCGCCAGGCAAGGCTTCTTTCAACGCAACCTGGACCCGAGCATCCCGTGGCAACTGGTGCGGGTCGCGGTGCCGGCCGGCGTGTCCTCCTTTCCGGAGATCAGCGCGGGAAAGCACCGCTTCACGGTGCGCTTCATGCAGCCGATGGGTACGGGCCGCCCGGTCCAGACCGACGACAACGTCGAGTTCAGTCTCGCCTGCTGCGTCATCTAAGAGCGCGGGCCTGAAACGCTGGTGAATAGATTTGCTGCGCGTCCCGATAGCGGTGTTTGGGGCGCGTTGCCGTGTCCCGGTGGTCGCAGCGCCGGCAGGGCTACTGCAGAAGGTATCGAGTCTCTGCAGCCGAAAGGGCACCCGGCGCGGCGCGGGGTCTTTCCAATGCCGGGACCCGAGAACCGCCCAGACCTCCGAGGGGCGGCTAGATCAGGCGCCTTACAGCCGTTCCCAGAGGCCGGTGAACCGCTCTGCGACGGCGGCTGGACGCTGCAGCGTCCGGAATCCCTTCCACTTCTTCGGGTTCAATGACCGCTGCGAGCTGCAGCGTAGAGAAGGCCGGCGTCTGTCTCCCTCCCGCCGTAAGAGTGCAGCGCTGGACGCCCTCCCGCCCCTCGACGCGTATCTCGTCTCCGGCACAGTAGGTCAGCACACTGGGCACCAGGACCCGCGCGTGCCTATGGAGGTGTTGTCTAGGGAGCACGAGGCCGCCTACCGAGCTGTGCGCCCCAACGTCTGTGCGGGCTGGCCTGACAAGCACCGGCCTGGACTGGGGGTCAACCACTCCACCCTGGCCTCCAGCGGCTCGCTCTTCTCTTGCTTCAGCCACCGCACGACTCCGAGCATATGGCTCTGGCGCTGGTGCGGATCTCTCTGCTGCTGACCAACACTAACGCACCCACCTTCACGTTGCCGGTGTCGTCCAGCCGCCACTGCACACGACAGCCGCCCAGACTGTGATCGATAGCCACGCAGTTGTGCGTGCGGGGTGAGCCTAGAGGGATCCATTCCTCCGGCTGCTTAGCCGGGTCGCCCGACGTTTCCCTGAGGTATTTTTCCGCCTCCGCCTTGAGATAGCGATGTATGGCATTGAGTCCGTCGATGACCTCCACAGACACCGGTCTGTCCGCCCGGTCTGCCTGTCGCCCGGGCCGCGCGTCCCAGCTCTGGATCAGGTAGGTGACCACGGCGTTAGAGGATAACGGCAAGGGTTCCAAGCCGTGCCGTTGCGCCGGTTCGTATGGCGGCTGGGCGGGCGTGGTCGCGACCGCCGTCCCCGGCCACGGCAATCCATGCTGGAACGACCGTCAGTCGTCGATTTGTGTCAAGGGTACGACTTATACCAGCTTGATGAGCGCCACGATGAAACCGGCCTGAAGGAACAACAGACCCACCAGCCACTTCAGGAGGTCGGCCTTGATCTCGGCCATGTCGCGGCGCAGGGTGATTTCTGACTCCTTGATTTCGTGGCGCAGTCTGGTCTCGATCTCGTTCATGTCGTGGCGCAGGCCGGTCTCAAGCTCCTTCATGTCACGGCGCAGGCTGGTCTCGAGCTCCTTGATGTCGCGCTTCAGGCTGGTCTCGAGCTCCTTGATGTCGCGCTTCAGGCTGGTCTCCCGCTCCGCCATCTCTCCCTTGGTGGCGAGCTGTTTGTCCACCACCTCAGCCAGAGCGCGCGCTTGGGCCTCGGCTTGGCTCTCCGAAAACCCGGCCTGCTTGAGCTTGTTTGCGTATTCCAACGTATCGAGAACGATGGCACTCATGGCGCACACCTATGGCCGCACCCGCTGAGTCGATTATACACAGCAAGCGGCAATACCGGCGCCTGTCCTGCCATACATTCCATCCAGCGCAGCGACAAATACATGGCATGGCCGCCGGCCGGGACCGGCACACTCTCCGATCTCGCTGCGCACATAGGCTGCCAGGTCCAGGACCGCGGCTTGGTGAGCCAAGGCAGGCGCAGGCGCCCATGTACTTGCCGACCGTGTAGCGGGTTTCTATGCAGGGCCAGGCTCGGTAGGGTCGGCTCGGCCGACCTCAGGCACTCCAAGCCGCCCTTGCGACCTTCAACGCTCCCGCGCCACGTTGACCGCTCCGTGCCTGGCCGCTAGACTCCCCCAGCCAAGGGCCGCTGCATTCTTGGGTGCAGGGGTGGCCGAACGGTGCCTGCCCGTCGGGGGTACCGGAAGGAGGGATCGCGCGTGCAGTCGCGCCGGTTCCCATGCGGGTCGGGGCGTTCCGGTGACTTCCGCCACGAGCCGGATGGGTGGGAGCGGATCTGAATGTGCTCGCCCGCGGGAAAGGCACATCTTCGATTATTCCGAGTGCGCGTAGTGCACCCAAAGCTAGGCGGTCTGGTTCAACCTCGGGGCGGTCACGTTCCGGGAATGTCCCAGGGAAGAGGTCGAAATGACCGGACCCCTCATCGTTAAGTGCCCGACCTGCGGCAAGCCGGTAAACTGGACACCGGAGGAGCAGTGGCGCCCGTTCTGCAGCGAGCGCTGCAAGCTCATCGACCTGGGGCAGTGGGCCGAAGGAGCGGTACCGCGTTCCCGCTGAGGATTTACCGTCGTCCGACGGGGGGCCGGACGGTAAGGGGGATGCCGATGAACGTTAGTCCGGTGCAGGGCACCGTTTGTCGGAAGGGCCGCGACAGCGCGGGTTTGCGGTACTAACCTTTCCATTGGCGAATCAGATTGGGCACGGACTGAGTTCCGAACTGTAGAACAGGGCTATGACTCCGAGGATGGCAAGGGTGCCCGCGGCGATGATCGGCTTCACCCTGATAGAGCTGATGGTGACGGTCGTTATCGCCGCGATCCTGCTTACGGTGGCGGTCCCCACATTCCGCGACGTGATCCAGAATAACCGTCTGGCGACCCAGGCCAACGACTTGGTGACCGCCTTCAATCTGGCGCGCAGCGAGGCCATCACGCGCGCGATACCGGTCAGCGTCTGCAAGAGCACGGACGGGCTTGCCTGCACGGCGTCAGGGCGCTGGGACCAAGGTTGGATCGTGTTCGTAGATCCGAACAGCAGCCGCACGGTCGATGCCGGGGACGCGATCCTGCGAGTACATGGTGCCTTGCCCACAGGCTTTACGGCGAGTGGTCCGACCAACTCCCCCCAAAACCAGGGGGTCACGTACAACGCATCCGGTGCAACCCCGGGCTTTAACCAAACCATAACGCTGTGTGATCCCGAGGGAGACCTCCGGCGCGCCCGCGGGGTCATAGTCTCGGTCGGTGGGTCGCGTGAGGATGGCGGTGGATAGCAACGGCGATGGCGTCAGGGACGTTAGTGGAACCAACCTAACATGCCCATAACGAAACACATCGGCTCCGCCGACCGCAACGTGAACGGCTTCAGCTTGCTCGAGGTCTTGATTGCTTTGCTGGTTTTGTCTATCGGCCTCCTGGGTCTCGCCGGGCTGCAGGGGACGGGGCTTCGTTACAACCACAGCGCCTACCTCAGGAGTCAGGCCACTTTTCAAACCTACGACATGGCTGACCGCATGCGCGCCAACTTGAGGGGTGTGCAGCAAGGCGACTACAACAATGTTTCTGGGATCCCCACTGATCCGGGATGTACCACGAACATGCACCCCCGCTAACATGGCCTTGCACGATGTCGAGTGAGTGGAACACCCAGAATGCGGCCTTGCTGCCTTCCGGGCAAGGCACGGTGACGGGTGCCGGCGCCGGGTCCGTGTTCACCGTCACGGTCATGTGGGATGACACCCGCTCGGGCAAGACGGGCACGGGCTGCGACCCCAACAACACGGACGACCTGAAATGTTTCCGCATCACCTTCCGGCCATTGCCGTGACCGCCGACGAACTTGAGAGCGTGATGTCACCTGCGTGCTGGGCAGAGCGGCGGATGAAGAGCGTGGTGCGGCTCGCTCCGCTCGCTCAACGCGGCCTGACGCTCGTGGAGCTTATGGTGGCACTGGCTCTGAGCCTGTTGCTCTTGGCCGGAACGATCCAGATCTTCATCAGCAGCAAGCAGAGCTACCGTGTCCAGGATGCCCTGTCGCGGCTTCAGGAGAACAGCCGGGCTGCGGTGGACCTCCTGTCTCGAGACATCCGCGCGGCGGCGTTACCGCGGCTGCCTGAGCATCGACCCCAAGGTCACGAACGTACTGCCCAGCCACACGACCGACTACGCGCAGAATTTCGACAACCCTGTCGAAGGGTACGAGGCTATCAGCGCTACAGCCTGGAACCGGACGCCCGATTCGAGTATCGTTTCTCCCTTGCCGGGGAACGACATTCTGACCGTGCGCGGGAATCTCGGGCCTCCGCTCGCTGTCACTGCGCAGATGGCAAGCGGAACCGACCGCATCCAGACCGCAGGAGGTCAGCCCGGCGCCGCTCGCGGCCGGCGACATCGCTTTAATCAGCGACTGCCGGGCGGCAGTGATCTTTCCGGTAACAGGCTACAGCGCGGGAACCGTTTCTCACAACACGACGGATCTCGGTCGCACCGTTCGACGTGGGTTCGGACATCGTGCGCATGGGGACCACCAGCTATTACCTGCATGACAGATCGGCCGGAACGGGCCCGGCCCTGTGGCGCAAAGTGGGAGCGGATCCCGCACAGGAACTGATCGAGGGCGTGGAGGGCTTTCAGGTCCGGTACGGCGTGGATTCCGACCATGACACGTATCAGTCGGCGGATCGCTACGTAGCCGCGGATAAGTTTCCGGCAACGGTCCCGTCCGGCAGCGACTGCGTCTCCAGCAATAGCTGGTAGGATGTGGTGAGCGTACGGGTGAGCCTGCTCCTCCGGACGCTGGAAGATAATCTTGCGCTCTCGCCGCAGCCTTACATCTTCAATGGGACAACCACGACGCCGACGGACCACCGGCTGCGTCGCGTGGTCACGACGACCGTAAACTTGCGCAACGCGGTCCAATAGGGAAACGCAGCCATGCGCAACACCAGGTTCATTGAACAGATTCCCGCCGCTCAGCGCGGGGCCGTGCTGATCGTGAGTCTCATCATTCTCCTGCTGATGACCATCATCGGCGTCACGGCGATGACCACGAATACCCAGGAAGAGAAGATGGCCGGAAATGCTCGCAACCGCGACTTGGCGTTCCAGGCCGCGGAGTCCGTGCTGCGCGGACGGCGAAGGCTGGTTGACGCCGGTTTGCCGATACTCCCCAACCCGGTATCCAGTTGCAGCGGCCCACCCTGCGATGTCTGGCAAACAGATGCGCCTGGAGGACCGTCTTCGGCAGACCTGGCGGCTCAGAACCAACCTGGTGGACGACGAAGCTCGGAAGGCGTGACTATCCCAGGCCGCGCCGACGATGCCAGCGCGCTCGGGGACGCCGCCCCGTACATCCTGGAGTATCTGGATTTCGTTCCCGACAGCCTCGCCGTCGGCACCCGCTATCCTGCGACCGGGCGCGAGTACTACGAGTTGAGCGGGCGAGGTACGGGGGCCGCGGATGTCGCGCAGGTGCTGGTGCAGTCGACGTACGTCCGGCGCTACTAGAGGGCAGCCGATGCCTGATCGAGGAGAGGTTAACGGAGCTGTGGACAGTGATTTCGAGAGGTGAGGCAAGTTCGCCGGGGGCGTAACGCCGAGCGGCGAGGGAGTTATGGCCATGAAACGGACAATTTCTACGAAGAATACGCTGCTGACGGCAGTGGCCGCCGGCGTCCTGCTCTATTGCGCGACGGCGCGTCCAACCGACCTCGACCTCGCCAAGGCGCCGCTGTTCGTGACGGAGACGGTGCCGCCCTTGACGCTCCTGGTGATGGGGCGTGACCACAAGCTCTACTACGAGGCATACAACGACGCCTCCGATCTGAATGGCGACGGCACCATCAACGTCGGGTACAAGCCCAGCCAGATCGATTACTACGGCTACTTCGACTCGAAAAAGTGCTACGACTACGGTTCCGGACGCTTCACGCCGGTAGGCGCGGCGGGCACTAACAAGACATGCAACGGCCACTGGAGCGGCGATTTCCTGAACTACGTCACCACACCCCGTATCGACGCCCTGCGCAAGGTGTTCTACGGCGGCCATCGGTCGGTGGACACGACCACCCAGACCGTTCTGCAGCGCGCCTACATCCCACAGGACGCCCATAGCTGGGGCAAGGAGTACGAGAGCGTCGCGCGCGACGGCTACGACATCACCCAGTACACGCCGCTGTCGCTTCCTCCGACGGGCAAGCGGCATCTGTTCGCCAATACCACGCTGAGCGATAACGGCACGCCCCTCATGCGCGTGCTCACCAACAGCCAGTACCGCATCTGGGAGTGGGTCTCCATCGAGCGGCCCGTGGCGGGGACCGAGTGCGCGACCGGTAACAACCAGCGGGCGCCCTGTGCCGGCGGCGCGGGAACGTTGGAGTACGACAGCCATCCTCTGAGCGACGCGGACTTCAAGGCTCTGGTCGGCCAGTTTGCCAACACCCCGCATTTTCTAGGCTCGCAGCCCGTAACGCAGATCAACGGCAGCGGCGATCCTTTCGGGCCCCCGTCCGGCACATCGATCAACACCCAGGACCATTACCTCACGATCTTCCAGGGCGCGATCAACGCCCCCACGACGGGAACGTATCAGTTCGCGGTGGACGGGGACGACGCCGTCGAGGTGATCATCGACGGCACGGTGGTGAACGGAAATGTGGTGGGTGGAACGGTCGTGGCGTCTTGGTATGACGGTCATGGCAAGTGCACCTGCCAGACTCACGCCGGCTCGATTTCCTTGAGCGCCGGGAATCACACCGTGGTTTTCCTCCACGAGGAGCGGGACGGGGACGACAACTACTATCTCTACTGGAAGCCCCCGGGCGCGGGATCGTGGGCGATCGTCCCCGCAACGTCATTCTCCAACTTGACGCAGACGGTCTATACGTTCTACTCCCTGACCACGTCGACCATGACCGACTACACGGTAGCAGTGGAGGTATGCAAGACCGGCCTGCTCGAGCCCAACTGCCTGCAGTATCCCAGCGGGGACTACAAGCCGGTCGGGATCCTCCAGCAGTACAGCCAGAACGACAGGATGCTCTTCGGATTGCTCAGCGGGTCCTACTATCACAACCTTTCCGGCGGCGTACTGCGCAAGAAGGTGGGCTCGCTGTCCGACGAAATCGATCCCAACACCGGGCTGTTCACCAGCACCGTGGGAGTCATCGGCAACATGGACCGGCTGCGGGTGGTCGGTTTCAACTACGCCTGCCCATACTGCTATACCAGCCCGCCCGGTGTGGTCACGAGGCCGGTGACGGAGGCGGACGGCCAAGGGTACGAGATGTGGGGCAACCCCATCGGCGAGATGATGTACGAGGGCCTGCGCTACTTCGCCGGCAAGAAGACTCCCACCTCGGCTTATTCGACCGGCGTCAACGGCGCGGGCACCTACGACACCCAGCTCGGCCTGACCACCCCGGCCTGGGACGATCCCTACGACAAGGCACACGGGGGTCACGACTGGTGCGCCAAGCCCTTCGAGCTGGTGCTGAGCGACATCGATCCGTCCTACGACACCGACCAGCTTCCCGGCACGGCCTTCGGGAGCTTCAGCGGCGACCTCACAGGTCTCGACGTGAGCAGTCTCGCTAACACGATCTCGTCTAACGAGCCCGACGTGGCCGGCCTCCACTTCATCGGTCAGTCCGGGAGCACGACGGACGGAGCCTGCACGCCCAAGAGCGTCAGCGGCTTCGGGAACATCCGGGGACTGTGCCCCCAAGAGCCGACCAAACAGGGCGGGTACTACTCGGCGGCGGTCGCTTACTACGGACGCACCCACGACCTGAACCCCGTCGACGGGGGCACCGCGGACCAGGGACAGGAGGTCCAGACCTTCGCCGTGGCCCTGGCCTCGCCGCTGCCGCACATCAACATATCGGTCGGGAGCCAGACCGTCACCATGGTGCCCTTTACCAAGTCCGTGGGGGGCTGCTGGGCATCAACAGCGCCCAGGGCCAGTTCCAGCCCACGGACCAGATCGTGGACTTCTACGTCGAGAGCATCAAGAACACCGATGCGAGCAACATGGACGCGAGCGTCAACGGTGGTCGGCCTTACTACTCCTTCCGCATCAATTACGAGGACACCGAACAGGGCTCCGACCACGACATGGACGCCATCTCCCAGTACATCGTCGCGCTCAACGCCGACAACACCGTGTCCGTGACCGTGAACTCTCAGTACGCGGCGGGCGGCGTCATCCAGCATATGGGCTACATCATCTCCGGCACGACGAAGGACGGCGTCTATCTGGAAGTGCGCGACTCGGACACGGCAGCGGGGGACCCGAACGACCCGCTCTATTTCCTCGACACTCCGGCCGATCGCGCCGACCCGGGCCGGGGAAGCAGTACCCAGCAGTTGGGCCTCAGCCACACCCGGACGTTCAGCCTGGCGAACGGCGCCGCGACAGCGACCCTGCTGAAGGACCCGCTCTGGTACGCGGCCAAGTGGGGCGGGTTCTCCGCCCTCGACCCGAAAAACACGGTACGCTGGCGCTGACAACGCTGCCGACCAGCAAACATCGAATGGGACTCGGACAACAATGGCGTACCGGACAACTACTTCCTGGTGACCAACGCGCTCGACCTGGGGCCTCAGCTCGCCAATGCCTTCCAGGAAATCCTGGACCGCTCCGGCTCGGCCGCATCCGGTACCACCAACACCGGCGTGCTCACTGCGGAGAGCCGCTTCTACCAGGTGCGGTTCAACAGCGGCAACTGGACCGGACAGTTGCTGGCCTTCCCCATAAGACCGAAACGGAGTCTTTGGACAAAGAGTGGCGACGCCGGCTAGCGGGTGCGGAGTGGGACGCCGGCGACGTGCTGGGGACACAGGACTGGAACAGCGGCCGCTCGATCCTGACCTACGACACCTCGGCGCACGACGGTACGCCGTTCCGGTTTAGTGACCTGGCGGCCGCCGAGCAGGCCTCGCTCAACGTCAATCCCGCCTCCGGCAACACCGATACCCAGGGCCAGGCCCGCTTGGAGTATCTCCGCGGCAGCACCAAGGACGAGGGCAACAATGGCAACAATTACCGGCAGCGAGCGTCCCGGTTGGGGGACATCGTCGATTCGGCTCCGTTCTTCGTCGGCGCGCCGAGCTTCCGTTACCCTGACAGCCTGGAATCCGCCCCCTACTCCGCGTTCCGAACCAACAACGCCAGTCGGGAGCAGGTCATCTACGTGGGCGCGAACGACGGGATGCTGCATGCCTTCAATGCCGCGACCGGAGCGGAGGAGTTGGCGTACGTGCCCGGCGAGATGTTCCGCCAGAGAGGGACCGACCACGGGGCGCGTCTGGTGCAGTTGACCTCGCCGACCTACACCCATCGCTTCTTCGTGGACGGCTCGCCCAGCGTGGGCAACGTCTTTACCGCCGGCGCCTGGAAGACGGTCCTGGCGGGCGGTCTGGGCGGCGGCGGGCAAGGAGTGTACGCCCTCGACGTGACCAATCCCGCGAACTTCACCGAGGGGAACGCCGACAATCTAGTCCTCTGGGAGTTCACCGATGCCAATGATCCGGACCTCGGCTACACCTTCAGCCAGCCGTCCATCGTCAAGATGCACAACGGCAAGTGGGCGGCAGTCTTCGGCAACGGCTACAACAATACCGAAATGGACGACGCCGGGGCCTGTAGCGACAACAACGCGCAGACGCCTTGTACGGTCAGCAGCACCGGTCACGCGGTCCTCTACATCGTCTTCATCGGGGATGGCACGGACGGCACCTGGGGATCCAGCGACTTCGTGAAGATCGACACGGGGGCGGGGTCGGTGGCCACACCCAACGGCTTGGCGACGCCGGCCGCCGTGGATGTGGACGGCGACAACAGAATCGACTACGTCTATGCGGGTGACCTGCAGGGCAACCTGTGGAAGTTCAACGTCACCAGCACTGACACCAGCCAGTGGAAGGTGGCCCTCACGCAAGGCACCGCGCCGGCTCCCTTGTTCGTCGCGCAGGATGCGAACGGCAACCGCCAGCCCATCACGTCGCGCCCGGAGGTGGGGACTCACCCGGACGGCCTGGGCGGCTTCGTGATTTACTTCGGGACGGGCAAGTACCTGGAGAACAGCGACAAGTCCACTACCGGACCGCAGGACTTCTACGCCGTCTGGGACACGAACGATCCCACCAACCCCCAGCCCGTGACCCGCAACGATTTGCTGCAGCAGACCGTGCTGGAAGTCGTTTCGGTACAGCAGGGCGGCCAGACCTCCCAGTACCGCGTGACCAGCGACAACGACATCACCTGCGGGGACAGCAGCGACCACGCCATCCCTTGCTGGCGCACTCCCGCGCACGCCAGTGGCAAGCTGGGCTGGTTCCTCGACCTGCCTACCACGAGCGAGCGCTCGGTCAGCAACCCGATCCTGCGCAACCAGCGCATCCTCTTCACGACACTGATCCCGTCCACCGACGTTTGCTCCGCCGGAGGCACCGGCTGGCTGATGGAGCTCGACATCCGCAACGGAGGCCGTCCGGTCGAAACGCAGCCCTTCTTCGACGTGAACAACGACGGCATCTTCAACGAAGACGACGCCGTTCATGTGACGACCTTCGATGCCAACAACGACGGCCGGATTGACAACAAGGACACGGCGTCGGCTACCGGGCGGCTATCGGAGGTCGGCATCATTCCGGAGCCGACCGTGGTCGCCGACGTTCCGAACCGGATCGAGTACAAGTACAGTGCCGGCTCGACGGGGCGCACCGAGGTGATCCGCAACAACCCCGGACCTGGGGATCTCGGCCGCCAGTCGTGGAGGCAGGTGTACTAGGGTCGCTGCGGTTGGCCGAGGGCAGGGTCCCGGGGGCGATCTTGACTTGCGCCCGCGGGCCCTGCTCGATGGGTCGGCTACAATGAAACGCTTGCTGGAGGGGCGTTAGCGATGAAGATCTTCCGCGGAGCGGGTTTCACGCTCATAGAGATCATGATTACCGTGGCCATCGTCGCCATCCTGGCCGCGATAGCGTATCCCGCTTACCGGGATCAAGTACGCAAGACGCGACGCGCGGACGCCACGGCCGCGCTGCTGGATCTGGCGCAGTTCATGGAGCGCAACTATACCGAGTCGAATGGCTACGACAAGGACAGCGCTGGCAACGCCATCGCGCTACCGTACGCGGAGGCGCCCAAGGAGGGGACGACGAAGTACTACGACTTGTCCCTTCCGGTGTTGGCCCCGACTGCCTACACGCTGCAGGCTGTCCCGAAGGGCGTGCAGACCGGGGATCCCTGTGGCACGTTCACGCTGACCAATACGGGCCTGAGGGATGTCACCGGATCGGCCGGCAAGGACCAGTGCTGGCACCAGTGATCCTCGGCTGAGGTCGCACGGAGCGCATCGCCTTTGGACGGAAGCAATTCCTCCGAGGCGGAGCGAACCCCCCCAAACGGTTTATTGTACAGGCCCTCAGAGGAATCGCCGAACGCGATTGGGGGTTTCGGGCCTTCGAAGGCGGACGGCTAATAGGTGGACCAGCCCTCGAGATCTAGGGCTTGCACATCTCTTGGAGCTGCTTCTTGGTCTGGTCGATCCGTTGCTGACGCTCCTCTGGCGTCAACCACACGCCCTTGCCCTGGGCGTCTCGGAGGAAAATCCGGGGGTATTGCTCCAGCTTCGCCAAGTCCTCCCTCAGTCCCTGGCAGACCTTCTGGCCGATAGCCTCTCTCTCTGCGGCCGTTCGCTGGTCCGGCGTCTGTCCGGCTTCCGGAGCGGGTTGCTCCGCGCCCGCGGGCTGGGGTTGGCTCGCCTCGGCCGACGCCGCCGGTGGCTTTTCGGGCGCGGGCCTCCCCGGAACCGCAACGGACTCCGATCTCTGTCCAGGAGGGGGCGTCTGGGAGTAATGGGTGACCCCTTGCTCGTCCACCCACTTGAACGCATTGCCGGCATGAGCCGGACCGGCCCACATGCAGCAAGCCATGAGCACCGTCAGAAAACGGGAAGACATCGTCCGCACCTGCTACTCCCCTCGTTGGCAGCAAGAATAGCCGACGCACAGGCAAAAAGCCACTTGCCCCGTTGCCCTCGCGTCGTCCGGCTCACCGGACCCCCCGAGTACGGTCCTGCAGCGGCCTCGTAGAGATACCGTCCTGCAGGAGAACGGTCGCTGCGGCCTGTCGGTCATCGACGGCTGGCGAGACTCCGCAACGAGCGGGCGGTCCCCGATCGCGGTCGGTGTGGACGCCGTGTTCCAGAGGCCACGCCCGCAGCGTCTCCCAGCCGCGGAACAGCGCGATGACGGTCTTGGCGTCGTTGACGTCCCCGGTGTTTGCTCGCTGAAGCGCCTCGCGCAGGGGGACCCAGTGCACCTCGATCAGTTCGTGGCTCTCGGGGCACGGGACCACTCGGGTCAGCTCTCGTGCCAGAAACAAATGGACCAGTTCGTCGCAGACGCCGGGGCTGGTCACGGTCGCTCCCAGGCTCGTCCAGGACGCGGCCATGATCCCGGCTTCCTCCAGCCGGTACCTCCCAGAGCCGGCCGCCGGCCGCCAGAGGCGTTGCGCCTCGTCCACGGCCGCGATGGCAGCCCCGCCCGGGTGGTGCACGATTCCGATCTCCAAGCGGGCGGGCCGTCCGGCAGGTCCACCGACTCGATCCCGAGGTCCACGAGTTGCCCCCGGTAGATGGCCCTTCGGGCGTACGTCACGGTCAGCGGCGGCGCGCGTGCGCCCCTATCGCTTGAGGCGCAGGAACAGCCAGAGTCCTGGGAGGACGCTGGCCTAAAGCACGGGGCTTTCCCCGGCGTCCCGGCGTGGCTCATGACTATTTGTATGTAGTCATCCGGTCTGCTAGTCTCACAATATCTTTCAGTTACGCAGTTACGTGGGTTATCGATGGAAACCTCCAAGTCCGAGTTCAAGGCCAAGGCGTTGGAATACTTCCGGTTAGTCGAAGAGACTGGCGACCCAATCGTAGTGACGGACCGGGGTGCGCCCACGATCGAGGTCCGGCCTTTCGAGGCGAGGTCAGGGATATCTGGGCGCTGCTCAGGGGTAGTGTGCTGCGCTACGACGCACCGCTGGAGCCTGCGGGCGAGGTTTGGGACGCGCTGTCGTGATCGTCCTCGATACCCACGTACTCGTATGGTGGGTATCTGGCGCGGCCGAGAAGCTGAGAGCTTGTGAATAAATCTGCTGCGCGTCCCGATAGCAGCGTTGCGCGGTGCTCGCTCCTCGCCTATCTACTTGATATGTCTCGTCGCTGCGCTCCGTGCGCCTTGCTCTCGGGCCGCTCGCGACGATTTCTTCACAAGCTCTGAGCAAACCTGCGGCGGCCGCGCTCGATCAAGCGCTCGGGAAGGAGGCCTCGGTTTTCGTGTCGGCGATCTCCGCCTGGGAGATGGCCGTCCTTATTCAGAAAGGGCGCTTGGTGCTCTCGATGGATGTCGAGGAGTGGCTGTCTCACGCGGCTTCCCTGCCCGAGTTGAGGTTTCTGTTAGTCGATCGGCACACCGCGGTTCAGTCCGTCCGACTGCCGGGCGCCTTTCATTCCGACCCGGCCGACCGAATCATCGTCGCTACGGCGCGGCGCCTCAATCTTCCGCTCGTGACCGCAGACGAGAAGATGAGGAACTGCCAACACGTCAGGAGCATCTGGTAGCCGCCGCACCCGCAGTGCTGCAAAGACTTGGTCCACACCCCTTGAGCGAGATCTGGGCGACCCGCTGCTCGAAGACCTGCGAGACAATGGAGGTCCGTCAGCTATTATCTTGGGCGGCCACCAAGTCTTCCATGCGGGTGGCACGAAAAATGGGGCACGTCCCGATCCTCGAAGACGTGTTCGAGCACCCGGGCGCATGCGGCTCGGAGCCTGGGGCAGCGCGGCGAGCAGAGCCGCCTCGGCGTGGCTCAGCACCCGCCCCGGCTTGCCGAGGTAGGTGAAGCTCGCGGCCTCGACGTCCTCGATGGAACTAGCATCGACGTCCTCGATGGAACTAGCCGCTTCCGCTCCAGGTCGCATGTTCTATCACGTCTGCAGCAAGTGGAGCCGATCATGAAGTCTGCCCGAATCATACTCGCGTCTGCCGGCATCGCGCTGTCCGGGTGCGTGGTCGTCCCCGCCGGACCTGGCCCGTACTACGACTATGGGTACGGCGGGCCGGGCTACTTCTATGACTATGGCTACGCGTGGCCAAGCGTAGGGGTCGTCGTCGGCCCCGGCGGTCGCGGCGGCTGGGGCTGGCATGGCTGGGACGGTGGCGGACGCTGGGGCGGTCACCGATACTGGCGCTGACCGCAACCGGCCGGATCGATACCGGGGGCGACGGCGTTCACAGCGCGAATACGCGGCGTGTGAAACCGCTCACACGCGCTGGGCAGAGGTCGCTCGCCAAGCGGGAAAGGGAGCGGGCTTGGACAGCGGCCCGCCAGAATAACGCGCGCAAGGGCTCCTTACGCCGGCGAGGTCGCGCCCGTTTGCCGTGCTCGTGCCTACGTGGGCCGCGATGGGCGCCGTGACCTGGGGCGGAGAGATTGGCTATGCTAATAGCGGTGACGACGAGCGATGAGCGAAGCGAAGCAAGGTCCGTCGATGTGGCGCCTGCGCGGCGGTATCGCGTGGGTGCACGCGCTGATTTGGTTGGTTGATCCGACTCGGCGACGGCGCCCGACCCCCGATGTCCATCTCTACCTCGCCGATAAGGTACGGTCGTCTGGCCCGCCGCTACGCCCGCTTGGGGAAAAAAGAGCAGGCCGCGGCGCTCGATGATAAGGCGGAGTATCATTTTCGGCTCGGCAGTGGACTGGAACCGCCGCCGGCCGTGGCTGCGGCGATGCCGATTCCCAGCCATCCCTTGTCTACGGACGCGGTAGCCAAGGTACGACGTGCAGACGCCGCATGAATGGGCGGGTTACGAGCTAGGGTGACGAGCATGACAACGCATTGGAGGCGACGTTGGCAAGGCTTGGGAGGCGCCGCAGCAGCGTCGGAGGCAGCGCGGTCGGTCGTCACGGTGGGAAGGACACTCGAACCGGCGCGAGGATGCGCGCGATGACCCGTTCCCACGAGCTGTTCGTCCAAGCCCAGCGCCGGATCCCGGGCGGGGTGAACTCGCCGGTGCGAGCGTTTCGAGGCGTGGGCGGGGAACCGGTGTTCTTCGCGCGCGGCGAGGGGCCGTACCTGTTCGACGAGGACGGCCGGCGCTATGTCGACTACGTGGGTTCCTGGGGCCCCATGATCGTCGGCCATGCCCACCCGCAGGTCGTTCTCGCGGTCCAGGAAGCCGCCGAGCGGGGTCTGGGGTTTGGCGCACCCACCGCCATCGAGGTGGCCATGGCCGAGAAGCTTTGTGCCCTGGTGCCGTCCCTGGAGCTGGTGCGCATGGTCAACTCCGGGACCGAGGCCACGATGAGCGCGATTCGCCTGGCCCGGGCCTTCACGGGCAGGGATAAGATACTCAAGTTCGAGGGCTGCTATCATGGCCACTCCGACTCCCTGCTGGTCAAGGCCGGCTCAGGGGCGTTGACTCTGGGGGTGCCCAGCTCGCCGGGGGTGCCTCGGAGTCTGGCGCAGCACACCGTCACCGTCGCGTACAACGACTTGGAGCAGGTCGAAGCAGCGTTTGCCGAGGCGGGCTCGTCCATCGCTGCCGCGATCGTGGAGCCGGTGGCGGGGAACATGAACTGCATACCGCCGCTGCCCGACTTCCTCGAGGGACTGCGGCAGATCTGCGACGACTACGGCGCCCTTCTCATCTTCGACGAGGTCATGACCGGGTTCCGCGTGGCCCTCGGCGGCGCACAGCAGCTATACGGGGTCACGCCGGATCTCACGACGCTGGGCAAGGTCATCGGAGGGGGCCTGCCGGTCGGGGCCTTCGGCGGCCGGGCAAACGTCATGGGCCAGATCGCCCCCCTAGGGCCCGTCTACCAGGCGGGGACGCTTTCGGGAAACCCGGTGGCCCTGGCCGCCGGTCTCAAGACCCTGGATCTCATCGAAGAGCCCGGCTTCTTCCGGGACCTGCGCGACGCCACGCTGCGCCTGACGGACGGCTTTCTGGAGCGCGCCCAGGCCCTGCGCATCCCGATGACCGCCAACCAGGTCGGCGGAATGTTCGGCCTGTTCTTCACGGAGCAATCGCAGGTTCGCGGCTACGACCAAGTGATGGCGTGCAACGTCGAGCGCTTCCGGCGTTTCTTCCACGGCATGCTGGATCGGGGGGTGTATATGGCCCCCTCGGCCTTCGAGGCAGGCTTCGTCTCCGGCGCTCATAGCGACGAGGTAATTGCCTTCACCCTGGACGCCGCCGAGCAGGTGCTGGCAGGACTCGGGCCGCGGTGAAGCCGGGCGTCGCCGGTGCGGCGTCCCGCACCAGGGCCGAGGAGGGACGGTTACTAGCGCCCATGCGCTCCGCCCCGGGGGTGTCGCGCGGAGCTGCGGGCGGCCTGTCCACGGCCTTCCCGGCACCCGCCGGGCGCGGCCGTTTTCCGACCCTCCTAGCGGACCGCTGCGTCATGTGCGGGATGTGCCTCGCCGTCTGCCCCACATACGGCGAAGCGCGCGACGAGGCGGAGTCCCCGCGCGGACGCATCGCACTCATGCGCGCTTTTTCGGAGGGCCGTCTGGCGCCGACCGAGCAGGCCCTCGGCCACCTCGACCGCTGTCTCGCTTGCCGCGCCTGCGAGGCCATCTGCCCCTCGGAAGTGCCCTACGGTGAGCTGCTCGACGCCGCCCGCGCGCTCCTGGAGCCGGGCCGCCGCCGCCCGCTCGGGGCGCGCCTGGTCCGCCGTCTCGGCGGTGCGCTCGCAGCCGCGGACCCTAGAGTCTTGATGAGGATCGGGCGTTGGCTGCGCTGGTACCAACGCTCGGGCCTCGCCGACTTCGCACGGCGCACACGCCTGTTGCGGGCGCTGGGGATCGAGTCCGCCGAAGCTCTGCTGCCGCCGTTGGGGGCTCCCTTCCAACGCTCGGGCTACTATCCAGCCGTCGGTCCGGAACGAGGCCGCGTCGGGCTGTTCGTCGGGTGCGTGGCGCGCCTGGTGGACGCCGCAACCGCGGAGGCGGCGTTGCGGGTGCTGCGCCGCGTGGGCTACGGCGTCTATGTGCCCAAGGGCCAGGGGTGCTGCGGTGCGCTGCACCGTCACGCCGGCGAGGCGGGCGCGGCCTGCCAGCTCGCCCAGCGCAACCTGGAAGCGTTCGCCGACCTTCCGCTGAAGGCCGTCATCGGTACGGCGAGCGGGTGCACCGCGGCGCTGGCCGAATACCCCCTCTGGATGCCGGAAGGTCGCGCGTGGCCGGCACCGGTCAGCGACGTGTGCGCTTTCCTGGCCGAGCGCTGGCCCGGGGCGCTTGCGCTGGCTCCGCTCTCTCGCCGCATAGGGATCCACACGCCCTGCACGCTGAAATATGCACTGCACGAGAAGGGCAGCGTCCAGGCGCTGCTGGCGCATGTCCCGGAGATCGACCTGCAGCCCTTATCCGAGCGACCCGCTTGCTGCGGCGCAGCCGGAGACTACATGCTCCGGGAGCCGGCGATGGCCGCAGCCCTACGGGACGCCGTGCTCACATCTTTCGACGGTGACATTCTCGTCACGTCCAACATCGGTTGCGCACTACACCTTCGCGTCGGCACCAACGTCCGGGAAATACCCATCGAGGTCATGCACCCGGTGGCCCTGCTCGCCAGGCAGCTCGAAGCCAGCCCGGCCAAATGACTCATGGAGGTCCTACATGGAGGCCCGCGATTACTCCCCCGTCGACCGCTTCATCATGGGGCTCGACCAAGCGCTGCGCACCGTGTTCGGAGCGCCTGCGGCAAGCGGACGCCGCAGCCCGGCCGCCGACCTCCCCGAGTCCGCGATGAGCGAACAGGAGCGGATACACTCGGCGCGGCTGATGCGCGTCGACCATTCGGGCGAGGTCGCTGCTCAAGCCCTGTATCAAGGCCAAGCGCTCGCGGCGCGGCAGCCCCGGGTACAGAAGCGGATGGCGCAAGCGGCCGCCGAGGAGAACGACCATTTGGCCTGGTGCGCGGAGCGCGTCGAGGAATTGGGCGGACGGCTGAGCCTGCTCAACCCCGTGTGGTACGGGGGGGCGCTCGCTATCGGGGCGCTCGCGGGTGTCGCGGGCGATCGCTGGAGCCTCGGCTTCCTGGCGGAGACCGAGCGCCAGGTGGTCACCCACCTGGACGGCCACCTGGAGCGGCTGCCGGCGCAGGACCTCAAGAGCCGGGCGATTCTAGCGCGGATGCACGAGGACGAAGGACATCACGCTGCCACGGCTGCTCTGGCGGGAGCGGCAGCGCTGCCCAAACCGATCAGGACGCTAATGAGGTATGCGTCGCGGGTGATGACCGAGACTGCTTATTGGGCGTGAGCACGCCCATGTTCTGGCCGTAAAAGATTTCGGCCGTCTCGTGGCGCAGGCTCTGCATGATCAGACGCTTCTCCTCCTCGTCCAAGTCCGCCTCGGAGACCCCGAACAGATAGTTGTCTAGCTCGAACGCCTTCAACATCATCTTGGTGTGGAAGATATTCTCCTGGTAGACGTTCACGTCGATCATCTGGTACCTCTCCTTGGTGTCCTGGGCAATGAAGTTCTGGATCGAGTTGATCTTGTGGTCGATGAAGTATTTCTTGCCCTTTACGTCGCGCGTGAAGCCCCGGACCCGGTAGTCCATGATCACGATGTCCGAGTCGAAGCTGTGGATGAGGTAGTTGAGCGCCGTGAGCGGCGAGATGCGCCCGCAGGTGGACACGTCGATGTCCGCTCGGAAAGTGCTGATGCCGTTGTGGGGATGACTCTCCGGGTACGTGTGTACGGTGATGTGGCTCTTGTCCAGGTGTGCCAGGACCGCATCGGGCAGCGGCCCAGGCATCTCGGCGTTCGAGTGCTCCCGTTCCGCCGCCGACGGCTCTTCGGAGACCAGCATGGTCACGCTGGCTCCCTGGGGGTCGTAGTCTTGACGCGCGGTGTTCAAGACGTTCGCGCCGATGATGTGTGCGACCTCGGTGAGGGTATGAGTCAGGCGCTTGGCGTTGTATACGTCATCGATGTACTCGATGTATTCGCGCCGCTGCTTGGGCGTGCGCGCATAACAGATGTCGTAGATGTTGAAGCTCAGCGTCTTGGTCAGATTGTTGAACCCGTGCAGCCTGAGTTTTTGAAGAGGCCTCACTTCCACTAGGCTTGCTCCCGGTCCGGGTACCCTCTGAGCTACTGAACAAATCGTCGCGAGCGGCCCGAGAGCGAGGCGCCCGGAGCGCAGCGACGAGACATATCAAGGTGACCGGCGAGGAGCGACCGAATGGCAGTGCAGTCATTCGGCACGTCCGCGGGACGCCCCGAAGGGGTGGGGTACAGGGAGCTACGCCATAAACACCGCGCAACGCCGCCATCGGGACGCGCAACAGACCTATTCACACCCTCTCCGCGAAGCACAGCCAACCGGTACAAACCCTGCGTGGACGGCGGGCGTTGACCCGGCGTCCACGCCGCCAACACGCGGTCGGAGACTATACCGCCCGGTAGATCTCCCCGCCCTGAGCCTGAAACTCGCGGGCCTTTTCCTGCAGGCCCTCCTGCACCGCGGCCTGCACGTCGCCGATGCCGTGAGTCTGGGCGTACGCGCGCACGTCTTGCGTGATCCTCATCGAGCAGAAGTGTGGTCCACACATGGAGCAGAAGTGCGCCACCTTGTGCGCCTCCTTGGGCAGCGTCTCGTCGTGATAGTCCCGCGCCCGCTCCGGGTCGAGCCCGAGGTTGAACTGATCCTCCCAGCGGAACTCGAACCGTGCCTTGGACAGCGCGTTGTCGCGCAACTGAGCCGCGGGGTGGCCCTTCGCCAGATCCGCGGCGTGCGCCGCAATCTTGTATGCGATGATGCCGTCCTTGACGTCCTCCTTGTTAGGCAGGCCCAGGTGCTCCTTGGGAGTGACGTAGCACAGCATCGCGGTCCCGTACCACCCGATCATCGCCGCTCCGATGGCGGAGGTGATGTGGTCATAGCCAGGAGCGATGTCCGTGGTCAGAGGCCCCAGCGTATAGAACGGAGCCTCACCGCACTCCCGCAATTGTTTGTCCACATTCTCCTTGATGAGTTGCATGGGAACGTGGCCGGGCCCCTCGATCATCACCTGGACATCATGCTTCCAGGCTATCTTCGTCAGCTCCCCGAGCGTCTCCAGCTCGGCGAACTGGGCCGCGTCGTTGGCATCGGCGATGGACCCCGGGCGCAGGCCGTCGCCCAGCGAGAAGGAGACATCATAGGCGCTCATGATCTCGCAGAATCTCTTCGAAGTGCGTGTACAGGAAGCTCTCCTGATGGTGGGCGAGGCACCACTTGGCCATGATGGAGCCCCCCCGGGATACGATGCCGGTCACCCGGTCCGCAGTCAGCGGGATATAGGCCAGCCGCACCCCGGCATGGATGGTGAAGTAGTCCACCCCCTGCTCGGCCTGCTCGATGAGGGTGTCGCGGAAGATCTGCCAGGTCAGCTCTTCGGCCTTGCCGTCCACCTTTTCCAATGCCTGATAGATGGGGACGGTTCCCACCGGGACCGGGCTGTTGCGGATGATCCACTCACGCGTCTCGTGGATGTGCTTACCGGTGGATAGGTCCATCACCGTGTCCGCGCCCCAGCGGATGGCCCACAACATCTTCTCCACCTCCTCCTCGATGGAGGAGCTCAGCGCCGAGTTACCGATGTTGGCGTTGATCTTCACCAGAAAGTTGCGCCCGATGATCATGGGCTCGATCTCGGGGTGATTGATGTTCGCTGGGATGATCGCCCGGCCTCGAGCCACCTCGTCGCGCACGAACTCCGGGGTGATTCGCCTGGGAATGGCCGCCCCGAAGCTCTCCCCGAGGTGCTGGCGCAGCGGCCCGTGGTCGCAGACGGCCTCCAGGCATTGGTTCTCCCGAATGGCGACGAACTCCATTTCCGGAGTGATGATCCCCCGCCGCGCGTAGTGCATCTGGGTAACCCTGTGGTCTGACCGAGCGCACCGTGGCCGAGGGATGTGGGCAAACCGGACCTCCGCCAGACCGGCGTCCGACGCCCGCAGCCGGCCGAACTGGGAGGTCGGGCCGCCGAGGGTCTCGCTATCACCGCGCTCTTGGACCCAGCCCTCCCGCCGGCGCGGGAGTCCCCGGGCCAGAATCGATGGAGGCCTGTGCATCCGCGTAGGGACCGGCCGTGTCGTAGAGATAGACCGGCCCGTTTGGCTCCCTGCCCAAAGCAGCAGGCGTGTCCGAGAGGTGCACCTCCCGCATCGGGACACGCACATCCGGACGGCTGCCCGCGACGTAGACCCTGCGGGACCCTGGGAAGGGCTTGATGACGGCCGGCCCGCCGCTTGCTCGCTCGCCCGCGTCGACGAGCTCCTCCGGAAATGCGCTCATTGCATGGCCCTCGCCTCGGTGGCGTTCTAGGCGCAGGCGAGCGGTGCTCGCTTCCCTACGCCGGTACTGGCCGGATCAGGTTCAAAGGGTATACTCTCAGCCCTGGGCAGCCAGTGACGTTATTACAGGCTGCAGGGCACCCCTAGCTAAGGAAACCCAGAAATTATATGATGCGCGCTTGATTTGCAAGCCGCGTCCATGCCTCTGCGGCGCTCTCGCCGCATCCGCCGACAAGTTGAGCCACAAAGAATCATCGACTCGCGGACCCGCATGGACCAGATGACCCTCGAACGAGCGCGCGAGAACATGATCGAGAACCAGGTCCGCGCCTGGGACGTCTTGGATCAGCGGGTGCTGGACGTGATGACCGCGGTGCCCCGGGAGGACTTCGTACCGGGAGCGTACCGCGACCTCGCTTTTGCGGACACCGAGATTCCCCTGGGGCGCGGCCAGGCGATGATGGCCCCCAAGGTGGAGGGCAGGCTGCTCCAGGCTCTCGACGTGCAGCCTTCGGAAAAAGTGCTGGAGGTCGGTACCGGCAGCGGTTACGCCACGGCCCTGCTGGCCGAACTCGGCGGCCACGTCCACAGCGTGGAGATTTTCCCTGAATTCACGGCACGCGCCGAGCAAAGCCTCGCGGCCCACGGAATACGTAACGCCACTTTGGAGGTCGGTGATGCGGCGCAAGGCTGGGAGCGGCATGCTCCATACAACGTCATCGCAGTCACCGGGTCCCTGTACCTGCTCCCGGAAGCCTTCCGCCACAGTCTCAAGGTCGGCGGTCGCCTGTTCGTGGTCCTGGGCGAGGCTCCCGCAATGCAGGCGATGCTCATCACGCGCCGAGGGGAAGACGGCTGGTCGCAGGAGAGCTTGTTCGAGACGGTCCTCGCGCCACTGGTCAATGCTGCGCCGCCCGAGCGTTTCGTCTTCTGATGGGTTACCCTTGCCGGTGCGGCATACCCACGCGCAACATTCTCGCGGATCACTTGCTTACATCGCCGGCCCGCACCATTGCTCCTTGACGTCCAGGAACCCTGCGAGTATACGATGGCCCCCGTCGAGGGCTTCGAGTTCATTCCCATACGGAAAGGTGCCGGAGCTAGGTCTTACGGAGTCTGCAGCTTTCAAGCGTACCAGCTCCTCGATCGTGTGGGCTATCGTGATGTCGTGAATCTCGACAGAGGAATCAGCGCCTGGGTCAGGGAAGTAGACCCATCGATGAGGAATTACTGAGCCCATGACCATCCGACGCGCTTTTCTGCTGCTGCCCGCGCTGTGGGCAGCACTTACCGCGGTCCCGGCGCTGGCCGAGGATCTACTGGACATTTATCGCCTGGGGCTGCAGCAAGATCCCGCCCTCAAGGCTGCCGACCAGCAACGGCTCGCCGCATTGCAGGACAAGCCGCAAGCCCGCGCCCTGCTGTTGCCTAACCTAAGCGCCAATGGCAGCGTGAGCCGTAACGTCCTCGAGTTGACGCACGGTCCTACGACCTATTTCACCAACCAGAACTATGCGCTGCAGCTCACCCAGCCCCTCTACAACCGGGCTTATTGGGTTCAACTGTCACAGGCCGACAGCCAGATTGCACAGGCGCAGGCCAACTACGTGGCAGCCGAGCAGGACCTCATTAACCGTGTTGCGTCCACCTACTTCGGCGTGCTCTCGGCTCAGGCCGGCCTGGATTACGTGATCGCGAACAAGGAAGCCACGGCCAGACAACTGGAACAGGCGCGTCAGCGGTTCGACGTCGGCTTGGTCGCCATCACCGACGTGCAGGATGCCCAATCCCGTTATGACCAAGCCGTGGCGTCGGAGATCGTGGCGCGCAATGATTTGGAGCGCGCTAACGCGGCGGTGGCGGAGATCACCGGCCAGGAACCCGGAAAGCTGGCGGATCTCGGAGAAAAGCTGCCCCTTGACCCGCCAAAGCCCGCCAACCTACAGAAGTGGATTGACACGTCCCTGGGTCAGAATCCCCGGGTGCTCGCCAACCAGTTCGCGGTCAAGGTCGCCCGAGACAACGTGGAGGTGCAGCGCAGCGGACATTTCCCGACACTCGATGTCGTGGGCAGCTACGGCTACGAGAACCTGACCTCCGGTGGCATATTTCCGCTGCAGGGCTGGGACGGCCAGATCGGGTTGCAGCTCAACGTGCCCATATACGCCGGCGGGGGTGTGCTAGCGAACACCCGTCAGGCCGCCCACCTGTACGAGGCGGCCAAGGATAACCTCGGGGTGGCCCAGCGGGCCACGGTGCGCCAGACCACCATTTCCTACCGTACGGTGCTGGACACCATCAGCTCGGTCAAAGCCCTGAAGCAGGCCGTCGCCTCGGCGGAAACCGCCCTGGAAGCAACGCAGGCCGGCTACGAGGTCGGAACGCGCACCATCGTCGACCTGCTGAACTCGCAGACCGCCCGATATCTTGCCGTGCGGGATTACAAGACCCGACGATACGATTACCTGCTCGCGGGGCTAGCCCTGCAGCAGGCCGCCGGGCAGATTAGCGAGGTCGACGTGGCGGGGGTGAACCGCTTGCTGCACCAGCCGAAGAAGGCGGGGGAAACGCGGCCGCGCGAATCAGCGGCCGGTGGATACTAACCACGCGCTTCTGATCTCCGAGTCAGCTCCAGGGCAATCGCGTACAGGGCATTGCGGCGCTCGCCAGTGATGCGAACCGCGAGCGCCACGGCGCGCTTCAGGGGTAATTCCTCCAGGAGTAGCCCCAGCAGCCCGCGCAGGTCCTGCGACTCCGGGGCTGCGTCGCCTCCCTCCACCAACACCACGAACTCCCCCCGCTGCTGCTCCGGGCTCTGCTCAATCCACTCCCGGAGAACTCCTAGGGTCCCGTGACGCACGGTCTCGAAATGCTTGGTCAGCTCCCGGGCGATCACGCCGCGGCGCTCCGGTCCCAAGACGGTGCAGAGGTCTGCCAGACTTTCCAGTATGCGGTGCGGCGCCTCGAACAGCACGATGGTCCGCTCCTCCGCCCGCAGTGCCAGCAGCCGGCGGCGCCGTTGCTCGGCGCTGGCGGAGGGCAGGAACCCCTCGAACACAAAGCGATCGGCGGTGAGTCCCGAAGCCGACAGAGCCGCGACCACGGCGCTGGGGCCTGGCACCGGGGAGACGGGCAAACCCGCAGCGTGGGCGGCAGCCACCAACCGGCAGCCGGGGTCGCTCACCAAGGGGGTACCGGCGTCGCTCACGAGCGCCACCGAACGGCCTTGCCGCAGGGCCTCGAGCAGGCGCGGCGAACGCCGCGCTTCATTGTGCTCGTGGAAGGCCAGCAAGTGTGCGCGGAGGCCGAAATGGGTGAGAAGCCGACGCGTCCGGCGTGTGTCCTCGGCCGCTACGACATCCACCCGAGAGAGCACTTGCAGCGCCCCCACGGTCATGTCGGCGAGATTGCCGATGGGGGTCGCGACCACGTAAAGCACGCCGGGGTCCACGCGCCGGCCCTGGTTTTTGATACTCTCGGACAACCCGTTACAATAACCTTTTGCCATCTCTAGCCAACATCGCATGACGCGTAGCCGCCCGTGGGATGGCCTCCTACAGGCCAGCCTCGTCGTGTTTCTCCTCACCGCCTGCGCGGAGGCCCCCGAGCGCGAGGAGGCGGCGGGCACCCTGCGCACCGCCCAGCGCCTGGAACAGATGGGCGACTACTCCGCCGCTGCCCAAATCTACGCCAATCTCGCGGCCGGCGCGCAGACGCCCCTGCGTGAGACCTACCAGCTGCGCAGCGCCGACGCCCTGCTGCGGGGCGGCGATACCGCAGGCGCGGAACGGGTCTTGAGGTCCGTCGTACCACCCGCCGAGCCGCCTCGGCTGAGGGCGGAGCGCGATATTCTCATGGGCCGATTGGCGTTGGCCGAGAACCACCCGGCAGAAGCCCTTGCGATTGCCAATGCACTACAGGCCGAAGTCCTGCCTCCTAACCTCCGCACGGCAGCCGAAGACCTGCGGGCTCAAGCCTATGCCCAGCAAGGCAAGCTCATCGAGAGCATCGACAGCCGAATCGCTCTTCAATCCCTGCTGATCGACCCGCAGGCCCAGTGGGAGAACGAGAAGACCCTCTGGCAAGAACTCATGTCCTTGCCCCCTCAGGAGCTGGACCGCTGGCAGCGGCACGAATCGCGCCCGGAGGTGAGCGGCTGGCTGGAGCTAGCGGCGCTCGCCCGGCAGGGCGCGTTCGAGGGACCCCAAGGCAGCCAGGCTCTCGCCGCCTGGCGCGCCCGTTACCCGACTCATCCAGCGGCGGTGCATGCGCTGCTGGCCCTTTCCCCCGCAGCCGCAGGCGCTGCAGGCGGGGCGACCCAGGTGGCGCTGTTGCTGCCCCTGGCAGGTCCCCTCGCCCCGCCCGCTGCCGCGGTACGCGACGGTCTGCTTGCCGCTTACTACAGCCAGCAGGAGGCGGGCAAGCCGAATCTGCGCATCTATGATACTGCCGGTACCGGCGCACACGTGCAGGACATCTACCGTCAGGCGGTGCAGGATGGCGCGCGTTATGTCATAGGACCCCTGACCAAGGAGTCCGTACAAGTGCTGGCTGCGGCGCAGACCCTCCCCGTCCCCACCCTGGCCCTGAATTTCGTGGACGCCCCGTCACCGCCCGCCAACCTGTATCAGTTCGGCCTGGCACCGGAGGACGAAGCCCGCCAGGTCGCCGAGCGCGCGTGGGCGGATGGCCACCGCTCGGCACTGGCTTTGGTACCGGAAAACGCCTGGGGAAAACGGGTCATGCAAGCCTTCCGGGACCGCTGGGAACAGCTCGGCGGAACGCTGGTCGCTACCGAGAGCTTCGGCGATGGGCAGGAGTCCCTTCAAGGCGCTGTGCAGCGCCTGATCGAGCCGAACGCGGCGGCGACTTCCAGCTCCTCCTCCGCGACCCCTGACCAGGCCGTACCCCAACCCCAGCCCCGCCAGGACGGCGATTTCCTCTTCATGGCTGCGTTCCCCCGCCAGGCCGTGGCGGTCCCACCGCTGCTCAAGTTTTACCTCGCTGGGTCGCTGCCTATATACGCCACCTCTCACAGCTTCAGCGGCACGGTGGACGCGGCGTCAAGGGGCGACATGGAGGACATCATCGTGTGCGATATGCCGTGGATGTCATCGAGCGCCAATCCCGCCCCCGCACTGGCCAATACCCTGGCGACCGTCTGGCCGGAATCCCGCGGTTCCCTGGCCCGACTCTATGCGCTGGGCATCGACGCGTACCTGCTCATCCCGGAGATCGAGCGGCTGCGCGCCAGCCCATCGGCGAGCTTTCAGGGAGTGACCGGCACTCTCAGCTTGGATCAGTCCAGGCACGTACGTCGTGAGCTGCTGTGCGCGCGCTTCGGCGATTGGGGACACCTGTCGGATGGCACGTGAGACGAGCCGCGAAAGCCCGACCGCACGCGGCAGACGTGCCGAAGACACCGCCTGCCGCTATCTGCTGGATCACGGGCTGAAGCTGATGGAGCGGAACTACCGCGGACCGGGCGGCGAGATCGATCTGATCATGGACCATGGCGGGACGCTCGTTTTCGTGGAAATCCGCTACCGGCGCAACGACCGCTTCGGAGACGCCGAGGAAACCGTGGATTACCGTAAACGGGCCCGGCTGGTCGCAACGGCCAGCCATTACCTCCAACGCCACCGGGGCGCAGACAGACGCCCGAGCCGCTTCGATGTGGTCGGCTTGCTCTCGGAGCGGGAGGGCTACCGCGTGCGGTGGATAACGGACGCCTTTCGGGCATAATGGGTTCGATGGATCCCCGCGAGCGCATTCGCCGCCACTTCAGCGAGAGCGCGGAGCTCATCGGGCGCGCTGGCGACAGCCTAGCCGACCCCATCGCCCGTGCGGCGGAGATTATGACTCGGTGCCTGCTGGGCGAGCGCAAGATCTTGGTGTGCGGGAACGGGGGCTCTGCAGCGGATGCCCAGCACTTCTCCTCGGAGATGCTAAACCGCTTCGAGATGGAGAGGCCCGGCTTGCCCGCCCTGGCATTGACCACCGACACCTCCACCCTGACCTCCATCGCCAACGACTACCATTTCAGCGAGGTGTTCGCCAAACAGATCCGCGCTCTGGGACAGGGTGGGGACGTGCTCTTGGCGATCTCCACCAGCGGCCGTTCCGCGAATATCCTCAACGCCATCTTCGCCGCCCATGAGCGGGACATGAGCGTCGTAGTCCTGTCCGGTCGGGACGGCGGCGATGTCCCCTCCCAACTGTGCCCCGATGACGTGGAGATCCGAGCGGAGGCATACACGACTTCGCGCATCCAAGAGGTGCACGGGCTGGTCATTCACTGCCTGTGCAATCTCATCGACTGTCAGTTGCTTGGCCCGGAGACCTGACACCATGCGACCTCACTGCACCCTGCTCGCTCTGGTACTTGCCGCCCCCGCCCTGACGGGCTGTGTCGGCGTCCTCCTCGCGGGCGCGGCCACGGGGGCCTCAGTGGCCCATGACCGTCGCTCCGTCGGCACCGAGCTGGACGACCAGGCCATTAAGGTCAAGGCTGGCAACGCCATCTACGACGACAAGGAGCTTTACGACAGCTCCCACATCGACGTGACCAGCTTCAACAAGATCGTGCTGCTCGTTGGGGAGACCCCAACGGAGGCGCTACGCACCCGGGCGGAACGGCTGGTGAGCTCCATTCCCAACGTGCGGAAGGTCTATAACGAGATCACCATCGGCGAGCCGACCTCGTTCACGACTCGCACCAACGATGCGGCCCTTACCGCCAAAGTCAAGGGGGAGATGCTGGCGGCCAAGTTGGACCCTCTCAACGTCAAGGTGGTTACCGAGAACGGCACCGTGTTTTTGATGGGCCTGGTTTCACCCACCGAGGGCGAGGCTGCGGCCGGCGTAGCGAGCCATGTCGGCGGCGTCCAGCGCGTGGTCAAGCTCTTCGAGTACACGAGTTGAGGTGACGCCAGACTTCCTGAGCGGGTTAGCGGCCATCGTCGGCCCCGCTGGCGTGGTCACCGAGCCCGCCGCGCGCTGGGTCTACGGGTACGACAACAGCCGCCGGCACGCCGAGCCCGAGGCCGTGGCATTCGCGACCAGCCACGAGCAGGTGCGCGCCGTGGTCTCCCTGTGTCACCGGGACGGCGTCAGCCTCGTCGCCCGCGGGCGCGGCACGGGCACCACGGGGAGCGCGGTGCCCATCGCCGGCGGAGTCGTCCTGTCGCTGGAGCGCATGCGCCGCATACTGCGCATCGCACCGGACGACCGCCTCATGGTGGTGGAGCCCGGTGTAACCAACGAAGAGGCCCAACGGGAAGCGGCCCGCCATGGATTCTTCTGGCCGCCAGACCCAACCAGCGGCGCGTTCTGCACCGTCGGCGGGAATCTCGCCTTGAACGCCGCCGGTCCCCGCGCCGTGAAATACGGGACGGTCCGGGAGAACGTCCTGGGTCTGCGCGCTGTCACTGGCACCGGCGAGGAGATTCGCACCGGAGTGCGCACTACCAAGGGGGTCGTCGGTTATGATCTCACCCGGCTGATCGTGGGGTCCGAGGGAACGCTGGCGATAATTACCGAGGCCACCCTCAAACTCACGCCGTTGCCCGAGGCGAGGCGCACCCTACGCGCCCTCTATCGGGACGTACACAGCGCGGCGCGCGCCGTGACGCGCATCATGGCGCAGCCAGTGACCCCGAGTGCCGTGGAGTTCATGGACGGGCGCGCCATCGAGCTGGTGGGCCGCTACCGCGGCATCGAGCTGCCCGCGGACGCCGGTGGAATGCTCATGGTGGAGGTGGACGGCCCCGCCGCGTGCGTCGACGGAGCCGCACAACAGGTCGAGGCGGCGGCCGGGGGAGAAGGACTGGTCGAGATCAGCCGAGCGCGCACGGACAAGGAGGTGGCGGTGCTCTGGGAGGCGCGCAAGGCATTGTCGCCGGCGCTGCGCAGCGTCGCCCCCAAAAAGATCAACGAGGACGTGGTCGTGCCGGTCTCCAAGATACCCGAGTTGCTGGACCGCTTGCAGTTGTTGTCGCGGCGCCATGCCGTGACCATCGTCAGCTTCGGGCACGCCGGCAACGGCAACATCCACGTAAACCTGCTGGTGAATCCCGACGATGCCGACCAGTTGGGCCGTGCCGAGCGCTGCCTGAGCGACGTCTTCGATGCGGTCCTCGCGCTCGACGGTACGCTGTCGGGAGAGCACGGCGTAGGCATCGAGAAACGCGATTTCGTCGCCCGGGAGATCGACCCGGTCGCTTTGGCGCTGATGACACGCATCAAGGCCCAGTTCGACCCCCGAGGGATCTTGAATCCCGGCAAGGTCCTGCCCGCCCCCCCGGCGGTCAGTGCTTTGCTTGAACAGGCCCCAGGAACACCCGCGCGTACTGGAGGCTGAGGCAGCCGGCCACCTCTGAGCGGGGCCGCTGCTCGTGTTGTCACCGGGGGCTGCCCGGGCTGCCTGGCAGCTTGGTCTGGCAGCGGTAGACGCCGCTAGCCACGCCGGAAGAGGTGGATGCCGTGAGCCTTCTTCCCCAAGGCCGGGTCCACTCGGTGTTGCGGGGCGGAGCCTGTCACCGACCGATGCAGAGCGACACTGCGTGCTCCGTTCCCGTCCGCGGATCCGTTACACGGCAGGCCCGAATGGCGGGACTGGGATGCTTGATCTCTACATGGTCGGTCTGCTGGCCGCGGCCGGGATGGGAGCCTGGTTCTGGCTGGACAGCATGCGCGCCCGCGAGATCGCCACCGGAGTCTGCCGCCACGTCTGCCAGCAGCAGCAGTTGCAGTTCCTGGACGATACCGTCGCGTTAAAACTCATGGGGCTGGCTCGCAATGCGCAAGGCCGCATACAAGTTCGGCGCATCTACCGGTTTGAGTACAGCGACGATGGCGTCCAGCGCCACCAGGGTGAGGCGGTCATGCTCGGCGCCCAACTGACTGCGATCAAGCTGCCGTGGATGGGAGAAGGGCACCGCCCTACTTGACGACCCTTAGGGCGGGCTTCTTGGATGGCTGCTTGGGGTCCGAGGGAGGCGACTCGGGCGGCTTGCCACCTCCCTCCTCGCCGAACACCATGCCCTGACCGTTCTCGCGCGCATAGATGGCCAGCGCCGCCTGCACGGGCACGCGCACGTGTGTGGCGACGCCGCCGAAACGCGCATCGAACTCCACCCAGTCGTTGCCCAGATCCAAGCCTCGCACGGCAGTGGGGCTCAAGTTGAAGATAACGCGGCCGCCGTGGACGTGCTGCTGGGGAACTTCCGCCCCCTGGGACTGCGCATCGACCAGCAGGTGGGGAGTATAGCCATTGTCCACGATCCACTCATGGATGGCGCGTAGGAGATAGGGGCGACTGGATGTCATCCCACCCTTCACCTTCACCTCAGGTCCTCCAGCCCGCCCATGGCGCGCTCAGCAGGGGTGAGACTCGCTTGAAACGACGCGCGCCCGAACAGCCGCTCGCCGTAGGCGAGGACAGCTCCCGCCTCGCGTCCCAACGAAACCCGGTAGTGTCCGAGGCGCCAGAGTACTGGCGCGACGTAACAATCCGCGAGCGACAACTCGTCGCTCAGGAGGAATCCCCTCTTGGCGAACAGCGGTGCCACCACACCTACGCTGTTCGCTAGCTCTCGGCGTAAGCCCAACTCCCCCCCGCCCAGACGCGCCAGATCCTCCATCAGCGTGTACCACTCTTGGTCGACACGCTGGATGATGAGACGCACGGTAGCCCGCCCAACGGGGTCCACGGGCATCAGAGGCGGATGAGGATAGCGTTCGTCCAGGTACTCGATGATCACGCGGGCATCGGACAGGACGAGTTCGCGATCCACGAGAGTGGGCGCGGCGTCGTAGGGAGAGGTATCCTGTCCGCAGGCGACCTCGCCGAGGTCCACGACCTCCGCCGCAATGCCCTTCTCGGCCAGCACAATCCGCGCGCTGTGGCTGCGCAGGCAGATCTGCCGCGAATACAGCGTTGTGCCGGCCCGTCGGGCAGGAGCTACTCGCATCCGCTGGGACCTCGCAGATCAGGAGCCGAAGCCCACAGGCACGCCGCTCTGACCGGCGGGCGGCGCGACGCGCATCGCACAGCCGCGCCCATGCCTCGGAGCCTACACCCTTGCAAGACCCCCGGGCCTGCTATCCGGTTCTTCAGTGGACGTTTTCCAGTATTCCCGCTTCATGGCATAGGCCACGAGCAGGAACACGCCGAGATAGAGGAGCACCCACGGTCCCACTCGCTGCCGTTCGAGCTTCGCGGGCTCTCCGACGTAGGCGAGAAAGCTCACCAGATCGCGTACCGCGCGATCATACTGCTCCGGAGACATCTCCCCGGGACGAACCAACTCCAGGCGCTCGACCACCTTCTCTTCCACACCCTCGGCATTCTTGAAGGTCTTGTATACGGGCTTCTGCCACCCTTGCAGTTCGGCGAGACACGCGGGCATAGCCGTATCCTTGAACACCAAGTTGTTCACGCCGAACGGCCGCGCGTCGTCCAGGTAGAAGGTACGCAAGTAAGTGTATAGCCAATCCACCCCGCGGGCACGCGCAATCACCGACAGATCCGGCGGCGCGACGCCGAACCACTGCACAGCATCGTTGGGGCGCATCGCCACGGTCATAGTCTCACCCACCTTGTCGGCGGCGAACATCAGGTTCTCACGGAGCTGCTCGTCAGTCAGTCCCAGGTCGTGGCCCACCCGGTTGAAGCGCATGTACTGCGCGGAGTGGCAGCTCAGACAGTAGTTGACGAAATACTTGGCCCCACGCTGCAGGGAAGCGATGTTGCCGAGGTCGACGTTTGCGCTGTCCAGCTCCATGTACGCTTCCGAGGCAAAGGCCAAGACGGGCGAGACGGCGAGTGCGAAGACGGCGAGGAGTTTTCTCATTTGGACGTCACTCTTTCCGGAACCGGCTTGGTCTTGTCCAGCTTGGTATAGATAGGCATCAGCAAGAAGAAGGCGAAATAGAGCGACGAGAACAGCCGTGCGAACAAGGTCATGGCTGGCGTCGGGGGCTGCGTGCCCAGATAGCCCAGGGCCACGAAGCTGACCGCGAATACCGCGAGCGGACCCTTGAAGAGTACGCCGCGGTAGCGGATGGACTTCACGGGACTGCGGTCCAGCCAGGGCAGGAGGACCAGCAGGAAGATGGCCGCCCCCATCGCCGTGACCCCCAAAAACTTGTCCGGCACCGCCCGCAGAATGGCGTAGAACGGCGTGAAGTACCACAAGGGGACGATGTGCTGGGGTGTCTTGAGCTGGTCCGCCGGAATGAAGTTGTTCGCCTCCAGGAACCAGCCCTTCATCTCCGGAAGGAAGAACACGACGAACGAGAAAATCATCAAGAATACCGCCACCCCGACCGTATCCTTCACCGTGTAGTAGGGATGGAACGGGATGCCGTCCAGGGGGATGCCGCGCTCGTCCTTTTTCTTCTTGATCTCGACGCCATCCGGGTTGTTGGACCCCACCTCGTGCAGCGCCATGATGTGCAGTACCACGAGCACCAGTAGGACCAAGGGGACGAAGGCCACGTGGAAGGCGAAGAACCGGTTGAGGGTGGCGTCGGAGACGACGAAGTCCCCGCGGATCCACGTCGCGAGGGCCTCGCCGACGTAGGGGATGGCCCCGAACAGCGAGATGATCACCTGCGCGCCCCAATAGGACATCTGTCCCCACGGCAACAGATAGCCCATGAAGGACTCGGCCATGAGCGCGAGATAGATGAACATCCCGAGGATCCAGATCAGCTCGCGTGGCCCTTTGTAGGAGCCGTACATCAGCCCCCGGAACATGTGCAGGTACACGACGATGAAGAAGAACGAGGCTCCGGCCGAGTGGAGGTACCGGATGAGCCAGCCCCAGTTCACGTCCCGCATGATGTACTCCACCGAGCCGAAGGCGAGCTGGGCGTCGGGCTTGTAGTTCATGGTCAAGAAAACCCCGGTGAGGATCTGCATGACCAGGACCAGCAGCGCCAGGGAGCCGAAGTAATACCAAAAATTGAAGTTCTTGGGGGCGTAATACTGCGCCATGTGCTCGTCCCACAGTTTGGTGAGCGGGAAGCGGGCATCGATCCAGGACAACAGGCCGGTCGTCGTCTTACTCATCAGGCGGCTCCTTCATGATCCGCGCCGATTATCAAGCGGGTGTCAGTCAGGTATTGATGGCGCGGGATGACGAGATTCAGGGGAGCGGGCACCCCGTTGTACACTCGACCCGCCAAGTCGAAGCGCGACCCGTGACAGGGGCAGAAGAAACCGCCGAGCCACTGGGGCCCGAGGTCCGGGGGGGCGAGGTCGGGGCGGAATGTGGGCGAGCACCCCAGGTGCGTACAGATGCCGACCGCCACGAAGGTATGGGGTTTGATCGAACGCGGAATATTCTTGCAGTACGGTGGCTGCTGCGGCTCCTCGGAGAACGGATCGCGCAGCTGATTGTTGAGCTTGGGCAAGTCCGTCAATTCCTGCTCGGTGCGGCGCAGTATCCACACCGGCTTTCCGCGCCACTCTATAGTGATGAGCTGGCCCGGCTCGATCTTGCTGATGTCCGCCTCCACCGGTGCGCCGGCCGCCTGGGCGCGCGCGCTCGGCCTCATCGAAGAGACGAACGGGACGGCCGCCATCACCACGCCGGCACCGCCCACTACCGTTGCGGTCGCGGTCAGGAAGCGGCGCCTCTTGCGATCGACATCATCTGTGCTCATCAAGGCTCTCCCAAGCTTAGGCGTGGAACCATGCCGGCTGTCCGACGGTGAATTAGAATATCGTCACCTGGAAATATGCCCCAAAAATCCTGTCATGATACCGAAGGCACCCGCGTTCGTCATCCCGAACGTACCGCCACCTGCCTGCTCAGTGCGCGTAAGCTTGATATAATGCTCAGCTTGCCGGATGGGCCATCGCGCTCGTTCCATCCCGAACGAGCCTCCGCTTCAGCGCTTGTGGAAAAATCGTGGCGACCGGCCGGAGAGCGAGGCGCACCGAGCGCAGTGACCAAACATATCCCGATTAGGCGAGGTGCGACCGAAACGATAGCCATTCGGCACGTCCGCAGGACGCCCCGAAGGGGTGGCGTACAGGGAGGTACGCCATGACCGCCGCGCAACGCCGCTGTCGGGATGCGCAGCAGATGTTTCCCATGCTCTCACCTCTTTCGGCGGAGCCCCATACACATGAACAGTGAACCCTCTGGAGTGGTCCTGGTCGCTATCGATGGCTCCCAGAACTCGATGCTGGCCGCCGGCGTGGGCGCGCGTATGGCCAATATGCTGGGCGCCCGTCTGCGCCTCATCCATGTCCTAGACGTGCCGCCGCTGAGCTTCTGGGTCGGCGTCGCGACCCGCATGAAGGAGGACATCCGGGCACAGGCGGAGATCACCCTGACGCACATCTCAGGCAGGATCGGGGCAGTATGCGAGGTCGTGCCTGAGTACTCCATCGTGGAGGGCATCCCTGAAGAGGAGATCCTCAGAGTCGTGAAGGAAGATCATACGATCCTCATGGTAGTGGCCGGTCGCCACGGCATAGCCACCGAGAAGCATTCCACCTTGTCGCTGCGGCGCATGGGGCACCTCACGGAGAAACTCGCGATGCAGTTGCCGGTTCCGGTAGTCGTCGTTCCCCACGACATACCTGCCTCCCATATCTGTCCGGCTGTGCAGGAATTCGGCACGTCGGCCCAGCAGTGGACCCCCTGACATCCGCCCTCGCTGACGTTCGGGATCGGAACGTGGACATTTTCTTGCCCATCGCGCACATGGACGTGAACGTGGTCCTCATCTTACTCTTCGGGGGAATCGTCGGGTTCTTGTCCGGTCTGGTGGGTGTCGGTGGAGGATTCCTGATCACACCGCTGCTCATCTTTACGGGCGTCCCGGCCATTGTCGCCGTGGCGACCGGCTCCGCTCAGATCGCCGGTACCTCTGCCAGTGGCACCTACGCTCACTGGCGGCTCGGCAACGTGGACTTCAAGATGGGGCTGTTTCTATTGGCGGGCAGTTGGCTCGGTGGAGGCGCTGGGGTGTACGTGGCCCGGCTGCTCCAGCAGAGCGGCCAATTCGGAAACATCGTCACCTTCCTCTACGTGGTGCTCCTCGGATTCATCGGCGTCTCCATGCTGTTCGAGTCGCTCGGCGCCGTGCTTCGCAGCGGAGCCGGCATGGCCAGCGCGGAGCCCGACGATGGCAGCCTCGGCGCTCGTCTTGCTGGTCTCGCCCAGCGCTTGCCGGGCCAGACCGCGTTTCCCACCTCGGGCCTGCACACTTCGTTCCTGGTGCCCATCGTCGTTGGCGGCGGGGTGGGCATCCTGACCTCGCTCATGGGAGTCGGGGGCGGCTTCGTGATGGTTCCGGTCATGATTTACCTATTGAAGATGCCCACTAGGGTAGTGGTCGGCACTTCGCTATTCCAGCTTCTGTTCACCACGGCGGCGGTGAGCGTGATGCAAGCCGGGGTCAATCACGCGGTGGACCCGTTTCTCGCGCTCATCCTGATCTTCGGGTCTGCGTTCGGGACCCAGTGGGGCACGCAGCTCGGCATGAAGCTGCCGGCCGAGCGGTTACGCCTCGTGCTGGCGTTGGTGGTGGTAGCCGTGGCGGTGAAGATGGTCATCGACCTGCTGTTAGCCCCCGCGGAGGTCTACAGCCTGGTCCGGGTGGTGCGGTGAGCGTGCGCGCCATCGTTGCCCTGCTCCTGGCGGCGCTCCCGCAGGGCATGCCGCCCCGGGCGCTGGCCGAGGAGGCGTTGGTGACCCGCCTCGAAGTGGACCACGTCGACATCACCAGCCAGTTCGCCGGACAGCAACTCCTGCTGTTCGGCTCGGTATCGCGCGGGTGCGACGTGATCATCAAGCTCGTTTCGCCCGAGCAGGTGGTCGCCCTGTCGCACAAGGTCAAGGTCGGGCCCGTGTGGCTGGACCGTGGCCACATGACCGTGAGAGGCACCCCCGGGCTGATGTATCTGCTCTCCTCCCAACCCGTCGGGAGTCTGCTGAGCCCGGCCGAGCGGGCGCGATACGGGCTGCGGCTCGAGGACGCGTTGGCCGGCGCGAAGGTGCACTCGACGCACGCGGTCACGGAGGACTGGCATTCGGCCTTCCTGCGCCTCAAGGACCAGAAAGGCTACTACGTCGAGGAGGGGCGAGCGGTCACCGTGGACAAAGGCCGGCTGTTCTTCACCAACATCACCCTGCCCCCCAAGCTGCCGATGGGCGACTATGATGTCGATATTTACAGCGTGCGGAACGGGAAGGTCGTCCGTCATGACACGAACCGGCTGGACGTACGGGAGGTACGACTGGAGCATTGGGTCGACAGTATCGCCCACGGCTACCCGTGGACGTTCGGCAGCGTCTTCACCGCCGGGGTCATGGTGCTCGGGCTCGCCCTCGGCATGATCCTCAGGCGCAAGCGCGGAGCCTAGCCCCGAGCGCACTCGCCGCCCCGGACGACAGCGCGCGGTATGGGCCGCAGCAGCGGGAAGCCGGAGCCGGACGGCCGCCGCGAGAGCGACCTGTCTGGGGACCCACATACCGAGCACTGTACTCCGCACACTTGGCTCTTGGGCCGCCGCCCGAGTCGGCAACTCAGCCCCCGTACTGCCGGGCGCATCTGACTCAGCGCACCGGCGCGCAACAGGCGCGAAGCACAGCGCGCGGCTCCTGCGACCCAACGATGGAACCGGCGGGCGTCCGGGCTCGCTCCACCTTCGCTGGCTTCGACTACACTTGTCGCATTCGGGGGAATGACAACGCCGGCGCCTTGCGGAGAGCCGGCAGAGGCGCGTGGACCGCTTCGACCGCATCTACGAGCTGGACAAGCTGCTTCGGACCGCCCGCCGCGGGCTGACCGGGGCAGCGCTGCGAGAGCGCCTGGAGTGCTCCCGCGCCACACTCGGGCGCGTCGTCGACGACATGCGCACCTTTCTGGACGCTCCCATCGTCTACGACCGCGCCCGGAACCTTTACCGCTACGCCGGCTCCGAAACGCACACCTACGAGCTGCCCGGACTCTGGTTCAACCCCTCCGAGCTTTACGCCCTGCTCGCCGCCCAGCGCCTGCTGGAATCGGTCCAGCCGGGGCTCCTGGGACCCGTCATCGCCCCGCTCTGCCGGCGCATCGAGCGGATTCTCCAGGCCGAGCGGCTGAGCAGCGGCGAGGTCGCCCGCCGCGTACGCATCCTGTCCATCGGCACGCGCCCGCGCTCCGGCGAGCACTTCCAGGCCGTGGCCGGTGCGCTCATGGGCCGACGCCGGCTGCGCATCCGCTATCACGGCCGCGCCCGCGACGAAGTGAGCGACCGCAGCGTCTCGCCCGAGCGCCTCGTCCACTACCGCGACAACTGGTACCTGGACGCCTGGTGCTACCGGGCGCGCGGACTGCGCACCTTCGCCCTCGACCGCATCCTGGCGGCGCGCCCGCTGAGAGCTTCTGCGCGCGAGATTCCCGACGCCGAGCTCGACGCCCACTTCGCCACCGCCTACGGCATCTTCGCCGGAGAGCCCAGTGCAACCGCCGTGCTGCGCTTCGGCCCGGAGCGCGCCCGCTGGGTCGCCGAAGAGCGCTGGCACCCCGACCAGCAAGGCCGGATGCTGGAAGACGGCGGCTACGAGCTGCGCCTCCCGTACGGCGACCCGCGCGAGCTGGTCATGGACATTTTGAAATACGGCCCGGACGTCGAGGTCCTCGCCCCCGAAACGTTGCGCGCCTTGGTGGCCGAGCGGCTGGAGGATGCGGCACGCCAGTACCGCGAGGCCGGTGCGCGTCCGGAGCCACAGACGCCGCCTCCGACCGGCATCCGGCCGGCCGCTGCGAAAAGCAAAGATCGGACCGTATCGTCCGACCGCCCGTAAAGCTCGCAGTGAAGCCGCTCTCCGCCGCCTCAGTTTTTGCAGCAGGGGGTGTGATACAAAGAGAGATGCAGAGGCCGCGACGGGGCCGGAAGCCCTGTCGCCCGAGGCAGAACGAACGCGGGAAACCGGGTCTGGGGGGGAACAACACTATGAGGCTATCATCGCAGCTTGTCCCGCGGCCGATGGGCGGGCCGCGGCGCTTCCGCGAAGCGCCTGCCCGAGACCCGACCGAGGCGCAAGGCGCTCACGGCGACGGGACCGGCACCGCCCTCGTGGTGCATCCTCGCTGGGCGGGACTGCTGGCCGAGCGGGAGCGCCTGCGCCAGTCCCTCGCCGCGCTCCTGGAGCGGCTCACCGACCAACAGCGCCGGGCCGAGTACCTGGAGGCCGTGTTCCATTCGCGCCTCGGACGCCATGAGCTGGGGCGCCTCGAAGCACAGGCCGGGCACGCAAGCCTGCGCGCGCAGCTCGCCGCCGCCCAGGCATTCGTCAACCGAGGCCAGCGTCTGGACCAAGAGGCCCGGTCCCAGGCCAAAGCTGCGGGGGCGGAGGAGCTGGCGCGCTGGCAGGTGCATATCGCGGCTCAGCAAAGCCGGCTCTCCGGAAGCGCCCTCTACCTGCGCGGCCTGGTTTCGGTCGGCCCGGAGGTCGTCGCCGAGGTCAAGCGCCTCTACCGGCGCCTGTGCCTGCGCCTGCATCCGGACCTGGCCGGCGCCGACAATCCCCTGTTCGCCCGCTATTGGCCGATGCTCCAGCAAGCATACCGCTCGGCCGACTTGGAGCTGATGCGCCTGCTTGACCGACTGGTCCCGGAGGCCAGCCCGCGCCTGCCCGATGCGTGGGACCCCCTGCTCCGCTCCATCGAGGCCATGCGCTGGCAGGAACGGGAGCTCCTCGCGCGCCTCGCGGAGAACGAATCCCGTCCGCCGCTGAGCTACGCGGCCCTGCTCGAAGACCAGGAGGAAATGGAGCGGCGGGCCGCAGTCACAGCCGCCGAGACCGCCGCCCTGAAGGAGCGCTCCGCCGCCCTGCGCGCGCAGATCGAAGCCCTGTTCGGCGGCGTCACCCTGCATTGAGCGCCATACCCTGTAGGAGCGGATTCATCCGCGAAATCACCTGTTGAGAGAATCTGAGAAATCCGCCATGCCCGCACTGACCAAGACCCCATCATCCGCCGGCCTCATGACCACGCTGTTGGGCGGACATGGCCTCGCCCCGCCCGCCGCCCGCGACATCTTCCTGCTCGATTGCCACATCGCCGGCACCTGCTACTACGACGCGCGCGACCACCCTGAGTGCCTGGCACTCGGCATGCCGCTCCGGCTCCAGCGCCAGCCGCAGAACCCCCACGACGCCCTGGCCATCGAGGTCCATGCCGCAGGCCCCGAGCCCTTCAAGCTCGGCTATGTGCCGCGCAAGCACAACCCGGTGCTCGCCCGCCTCATGGACGCCGGCAAGGAGCTGACCGCCCGCCTCTCCCAGGTCGAGGGCGGACTGTGGGGAGACCCGCGCATGGAAATCCATTTGAGGGACTGGTGATGGATCGCTTCGACAGACATGGATCGAGCACCATCGACGGCCAGACGATGGTCCACGTGCGCAGCTACGCGGTTCGGCGACCGGCACTCCCGCCCGCAGGTGAGCCGCCAGGCGCGCCGGTCGCGACGCGGTCAGTCCCCGAGTACCGGAATACCGAGGCCGCGTGCAGCCGTTGCGAGGCCGCTGTCGAAAACCGCGAACCTGAATGGCACCTGCGCGCCCGCCAGTCGGAGCACTGCTTCGGCGGCTGCCAAGTGCACGCTGTCGTAACCCCGCAACTGATACTGCTCGGCCAGATCACCCGCGCGCCGAACCAGGGCTTCGTTGACCATTACGACCTCGAGCGCCGCCCAGTGCCGTTCGAACTGCCTCCGGTACTCGGCGAGTGTGGCGTTGTCGAGGCGGTTCATCATCAGTGCCTTGGTCAATCCTGGCCGTACCTCCGCATAGGCAATCAGATGGCTGGCGACCGAACCGGCCGCGTTGAATGCGGTAGCGACGGTCTCGGAACCCGGCTCGTCCAGGTAGAGCTTCAACAACGCCGACGAGTCCAAGTAAAGGATCACTTCCGATCTCGCATCACCAGGTCGGAGATGAGAGGCTCGCCCGGTGGCGTGGGTATGCGCCGCTACAGGTGCCTGCAGCTTGTCCCCGCTGCCGGGCCGGATCCACGGCTGCGCCCTGAGGCGTGCGATTGCTTCCGCCTCGGCATCTTCAGACTGCACAGCCGGCGGCGCGAGCCTTGCGATGGGCCGCCCGCCTGCACGCGCCGCAGGTACTCCGACAGACGGTTCTTGATCTCCCGTACGGAAACTTCCATCGCTCATCCCTCAATGTGGCTACGCTCAAGCGATTGTAGACACATGCGCCAGCTCGGCGAGCACCACGAATGCCCGTCCGAGGCCCGCGGGCGCGTGCAGGCTTCCAGGCCTGGGCGTTCCGTGTCCACATGCGCCTGTCGCAGCAATGTAGGTTGGGCATGAGCGGAGCGTTGCCCAACGAAGCGACTACGAGTGCAGACGCTTGTCCCGACCTGCAGGTGTGGCGCTCTCGGCCCTTCCTGCGGGAGAGGGAGGAAAGGAAACACTTGCGATTGACAAGACGGGGCACGAACCTTTGCGTGTCCCGGCGTGGCGAGCATCGCCATGACCGGTTGGGCCAAGGGTAAACAGGCGGAGAAGGAACGACGGTGACGAGATCAGTTACAGCCGTGGCGGCCGCGCGAAGGGCTATCGCCCCGGACTCCCATATACGCCCGGAGGAGCAAGTTGATGCGCTTCTGGCATCCGCGAGCCTGTGCCTTGAACCAGTCGAGTACGTCGGCATCCCGTCGCATCGCGCCCCCTTTCTTGGGCTGCACCGGCCGCAGGCCGCCGCGCGCGGCCGCACGCCCGAACATCTCCGACGTAACCTCCAGAATGTCGGAGAAATCAACGTCCTCGTCACACAGCGCGTCCACCCGCGCCCAGTCAGTCTGGAAGGCATTCGAAGAAGAGGACTCGTTCATGGCGCCTGGATTTGGCGTGGAAGCGGCTGTCACGCTAAAGGTCTTGCGGTGTAAGGCCGGTATGCTTGGAGATGCGTGCAAGGACCAATCTCCTCCCGATCGTGGAACGCGAACACAAAGTCCGGCCAGCCGTCCCGAGAGAGGGTCCGATGGGAGCCCGACTGCCGTTTTACCTGCCAGCCTATGCGCAGCAGGGCAGCAAGGACACGCTTGGCCTTGCAGGATCGCCATCCGCTCACGTCGGAGCGAAGGAGATGCTGATGGGCTCGGGGCCGGCCTCACCGTGTTCCAACCGCTCAGCCAGTACGCGCAACGCGAGCACCTCGGCCCTTGCCATCGCCTCGTCAGGCGTTGCACCGTACGTCAAAACGCCAGGAAGCTGGGACACCCCCGCAAGCCACCGGCCGTCCTCTTCCTGCTCGTATTCTATGGTGAAGTTCATGGGGCACATCCAACGGTCCACAAGGCACTCGACCATTGTACGCAAGGAGAGGTCCGCTGCGAACGGCGGGGGGCGGCGCCCGGTCGACGAAAAGGGGGGTGAAAAGCCATGACAAGTGAAGAGCAGCGCCAGCGGGACTACGAGAGTTTCTTCCACATAACGACTTGCTACGATCCCTATCCGTACCAAACACGGCTAGCCCTTGAACGTTGGCCGGAACTCCTCGATGTCCCGACCGGATTGGGCAAGACCGCAGCCGTGGCGCTCGCCTGGGCGTGGAAGCGCGGGCTGCGGCCCGGCGGGGTGCGCGGAGATCCCGATCCGGAAACTCCTCGCCGCCTCGTTTGGTGCCTGCCGATGCGGGTGCTTGTGGAACAGACGGCCGAGAAGATCCGCGAATGGCTCGCCAATCTTAGTTGGCTCACGGAACCGAGACAGAGAAGAGTCTCCGTCCACGTCCTGATGGGCGGCGAAGACGACCTCAAGTCTTGGGCCGAATGGCCCGAGGAAGACATGGTCCTCGTCGGCACCCAAGACATGCTGCTGTCGCGTGCGCTCATGCGCGGCTACGGCATCAGCCGTTATCAGTGGCCCATCCATTTCGCCTTTCTGCACAACGACGCCCTTTGGGTGTTCGACGAAGTACAGTTGATAGGTCCCGGCTTGCCCACCAGCGCCCAGTTCGAAGCCTTCCGCCGCCAACTTCCAACTGCAAAGCGAAGCAGCAGCCTGTGGGCCTCCGCCACGCTCAACCGTGAGTGGCTCTCCACAGTCGATCTGCGCCCACATCTGGAGCGCTTTTGCTACCTGACGTTGAGCCAGGCCGAACGAGCGGAGCCTGCCGTGAAGATGCGGCGTGAAGCCATCAAGCACCTCGCCCGCGCGAGGACCACCCTCACTGCAGAGACCAGCAAGTCGGGCGCTGAGGTTTATGCGGTGGCATTGGCCGAGGAAATCAGGGCCGAACACCAACCCGCGACCAGCACACTTGTGGTGCTGAACACCGTGGAACGCGCCCAGGCGGTCTATTCGGCCCTCGACGTGCTCAAGTTGGAGACCGAACTGCTGCTCGTGCACTCGCGTTTCCGGCCCGCCGAGCGCCGCATACTTAATGCGAGGCTCACCGAGGCACCGCCGCCTGCGGGGCGCATCATGGTAGCTACTCAGGCCATTGAGGCGGGCGTGGACATCACCTCCCGTGCGCTGTTCACCGAGCTTGCCCCCTGGAGCGCACTCGTACAGCGATTCGGGCGCTGCAATCGCTACGGCGAGTGGAACAACAAAGGCGGTGCCAAAGTGTACTGGATCGAGATCGAGGCCGATGCCAAGCTTGCACTGCCTTACGAAGAGGTGCCCCTGGCCGAAGCGCGGGCCGCGCTCGCGGGCCTCGAGAGCGCCAGCCCCGCTGCCCTGCCGCCGACGGACGAGGCTGCGCCGCTTCATTCCGTGCTGCGCGAGAAGGACTTTGTCGAACTGTTCAACACCGACCCCGATCTTTCCGGTTTCAACGTCGATGTCTCGCCCTATATCCGTGACGCGGAGGACACGGATGTACTGGTCTTCTGGCGCGACCTGTCCGAAAAGGCGGTGGAGCAGCCGCGCCCCGAGCCCGAGGAAATCTGCCGCGCCTCCATCTCGCAGTTCCGGGGTTCCGGCGCCTTCATGAAGCGCTTGCGCAGCCTAAACAACGGCGCACGCATCTGGGACGGCTTGAGCAGGCGCTGGGTCAGTCTTCCGGAGCGTATCGTCCCCGGCATGCTGCTGATGCTCGACCGCGCGGCCGGCGGCTACGATGCCCGCCTTGGCTTTGCGCCGGAATCGAAAGCCGCGGTTATCCCTGCCCCTGTACGGGGTGAAGCGGTACTTCCTGAGGCCGACGGCACCGATCCTTACAGCCTGCTCTCGCGCGCCGTTGATCTGAGCCGACATCTGGCTGATGCCGAAGACGCCGCCGAGGCTCTGTGCCAGGCCCTCGCGGTCAACGACGGGCGCGCGGCTGTGGTCCGCGCCGCCCGCTGGCACGACCTGGGCAAGGCCCACCCCGCCTTCCAGCACATGCTCTGCGAAGCCATGCGCGACCCCGCCCGCTGCACGGAAGGGCGGCTGTGGGCCAAGTCGGACAACCCCAAGGCCGGTTACCCCCGCTACGGGCTAGAGACCCTTGACCCACCGGGCTTCGAGCCCCGGCCTCAGTTCCGGCATGAGCTCGCTTCGGCGCTCGCTTGGCTCGCGTTGCACGGCGAAGAGCCCGATGCCGATCTCGTCGCCTACCTCATCGCCGCACACCACGGCAAAGTGCGCCTGCGGCTTCGCGCCCTGGCCACCGAGGCCGAGCCGGAAGACGCGCGGCTCTTTGCCCGCGGCGTCTGGGAGGGCGACCGGCTACCCGAGGTGGACATCCAGGGACGCGAACACACGCCCGCGGTCGCGCTGAGGCTCGACATCATGCGCCTCGGCACTGGCCCGCAGGGGCCTTCCTGGACCGCACGCACGCAACGCCTTCTCAAGCGCTATGGCCCGTTCCAGCTTGCCTGGATGGAGGCACTGGTGCGCATCGCCGACTGGCGCGCTACCAAGATGGAGCAGGAGAGCAACGATGAGCCATGAAGTCCATCTCGCCGGCTGCACCCCCACACCGCTCGCGCACTACCTGAAGGCGCTCGGGATCCTGCGACTCGTGGCTGAGCAGGCTGATCCCGTGACCACCGGTCACTGGGCGGGGGAACATTTCGTCCTGCGCACGCGTCTGCCCAGAGAGGAATTACAGCGTTTCTTCCTCGAACAGTATCGGCCGACACCTATAATCGCACCTTGGAACGCGGGAAGCGGATTCTACTACCAAGAGAAGAAGCTAAAGGAAAAAGACCCCGCCACCGGCAAACGCATCAAGACGGGCGTGAGGAATCAGCCCACCGAGGCGACCAGAGCACTCAACCGGACGCTGTGGAGCGAGGCCGCCCGTCTGGGAGACTATCGTGAAGTGATATGCCGCGCACAAGAGGCCGTGCGACGGTTCGAGCTTGAACAGGCTCCGCAGAACTGGAACAAAGACCAGTTCATCAGGTATGTCCGCGGGCACCTGCCGGAAACGTTCCTTGCGTGGATGGACGCCGCGCTCATGCTCACCGGCGACGAGACTGACTTCCCGCCTTTGCTGGGCACGGGCGGGAACGACGGGAATCTGGACTTCACGAGCAATTTCATGCAACGTCTGGCCGACCTGTTCGACTTCGAGACCGGAAGTCCAGCGGCAGCCGCACCTCCTCTACTTTCGGCTAGCCTCTTTGCTGATCCTGTCCAGAGTCTCGCCGACTCCGCGATAGGCCAGTTCGCCCCCGGAGCGGCCGGCGGTCCCAATGCCACGACAGGCTTCGAATCGAGCTCACTCACGAACCCATGGGACCTCGTTCTATTGCTGGAAGGCACACTGCTGTTCGCTGCCGCAGTTACACGGCGTCTGGAGGGTCGGGGCGCGAGTTACCTTAGCTATCCTTTCACCGTACGAGCCACCGGTGCAGGTAGCGGCAGCAGCGCCACCTCAGACGAATCGTCTGCGCGTGCCGAAATATGGCTTCCTCTGTGGGAACAACCTGCGACCCTCGATGAGATAAGGGCGATGCTCTCAGAAGGCCGTGTCACCCTCGGGCGGCGCCCCGCGCGAGACGGCCTCGACTTCGCCCGCGCCGTTGCTGCACTGGGCGTGGACCGGGGCATTGCGGCGTTCCAGCGCTACGCCTTTCTGATGCGCTCGGGCAAGGCTTACCTCGCCACCCCCTTGGGGCAGATGCCTGTGCGGCGCAATCCCGAGGCGGACCTGATCACAGACCTAGACGACCCTCGGGGCAGATTCCTAGAGCGCCTGCGCAAGTCCGCCCGCGACGACAACGCGCCCGGACATCTTAGCTCTTTGGTTCATCGCCTGGAGAACTCCCTGTTTGCCCTGACGAAACGCCCGGACCGAACCGTCGTACAGAACGTCCTCATTCTGCTCGGAGCGATCGAGCACGCCGTCGCGTTAAGCCCAAGAGAGCATGATTCCATTCCTCCTGTGCCCCCGCTCTCCGAAGCCTGGGCAATTAAAGCGAACGATGGCAGCGCGGAGTTCCGTATCGCGGCGGCCCTAGCCGGTCTGTCCGCCACAGGCGAGACCGATCATGACGGCCAGGACAGGACCGAGAAATCCGACAGTGGCCGCTTCCTGTTGCCCATGCGGGTACACCTGGCGCCCCTGAAGTGGGACAAGGGGCGCTGGCAATGGGACGCGGAAAGCCGCTTGGCCGTCTGGGGCGAGGGCGACCTCGCGACTAACCTGATCCGCGTTCTCGACCGCCGCTTGCTGGAGAGTGACCGTCTGGGACTCGCCGACAAGCCGTTCGCCTTCACTGCCGGCGCCTACGCCGCTGACGTTGCCGCCTTCCTCGCAAGAGAAACCGACGACAGACAGATCGCGGAACTGCTGGCTGGACTCGCACTGGTCCGCATGCCGCGCCACCTGCCCGCTGCGCTGCACGGGCCGGAGGCCACGGCGCTACCCGCAGCGTACGCCGTGCTCAAGCCCTTTTTCACACCCGACAGCTTGCTGCGCTATCTCAAAGCGCTGCCTCCCGAGAACCGCCTTCCCCTTAAGGCCGACTTGGTGGCCCGGCTGCGCGCCGGCAGGACGGACGAGGCCCTGCGGCTTTCATGGCAGCGGCTCGGTCTGAGCGGCGTTTCGGTTCCGCGGCATCCTGCGGGCCCCCCTGAGTCCGCAAGTGTATCGGGCCCGCGGCTGCTGGCGGCGCTCATGGTGCCGCTATGGCCGGCCGAGACAGGACGCCTCCTGCGCACGATTACTCCGCACAAGCGAACCGAGACGGCTGCCGAGGCAGTCTGACAACATCGAACCAAGGAGAGCGGTCATGAGCCTGAATTTCACCGTGTTGAACAACCGCCCCCGTCTTCTGCTCGAAGCAGACCTGCAGCCCCTGCAGGGGACGCGTTTCCAGCCCACCGGCTTCCCGAACCTGGGCGCGGCCACCTACGACGGCCCCGACGGCACCCGCATGTTACTGGTAGAGTCAGCGCAGAGCATGGCGAACCGAATGGAGACAGTGTGCTGGGACAAGATTGCTGACGACTGGGTGGTGCCGCTGCGTGGCCTGCCATTAGTCAAAGTGGCGAACAAGGATGGTAAGACCATCACCAACTCGGTGCTCGAGGCGCACCGCTTGAACTCCCCTTATATTCTCGAAGGCAAAGACAAGACTGTCCTCGGCTTGCTCAAGACCGAACTGGCCGGCATGGAGGAAGGCATGGTGGACATCCGCGCACTCGCGGCCGTGCTGCTGCGCATGGACACCAACGCGGTCCTGCACGGCGTCTTCCTTGCCAAGAGCGACCTCGCGGGTGGGCGGCTGCGCTTGCCACGCGCGTTATCTGCCTTTATCGAAGCCAAGGACGCGCGTCTGGCACAAAGTGGGGGAGTAAAGAACGATCCCGTCAACCCTTCGGGCGACACCGCAAAGGGCTTTGGCAACGTCCCGTTCGCCCGTGACGAATACTCCGCTCCAGAGATCAGGGGCTACTTCAACATCGATCTCGCCCAGATCCGAGCCTTCGGCCTGGGACAGGCGGTCGAGCGGCTGCTGATCGCGCTTGCGCTGTATAAGATCCAGCGCTTCCTCGACGAAGGGCTGCGTTTGCGCACCGCCTGCGACTTGGGGCTGGTCGCGCTGCGCGTCACCCGCCCAGCGGATTACACCCTGCCTTCTCGCCTTGACCTGGAAGCTGCTTTGCCCGGCATCATCCAGACAGTCGCCGCCGAAGGCCGTTTCGCAGAGCCGCGCGTGACCACTGTGACCTGGAGTAAGTGACATGCTGGCCCTCGAACTCAGGTTCCCGGCCGGACGCTATCACGCCACACCCTGGGGACGGCACGTCAACGAGGCCGATGTCGCCTGGCCTCCCGATGTCTGGCGGCTGGCCCGCGCTCTGATCGCCACCTGGCACCGGAAACTCGACTCGGACCACTATCCGAGGACCGACTTGGAGATGCTCTTAGCCACCATGGCCCGCGCCGACCCGCCGGTCTACACGCTGCCACCCGCCGTGCATGCACACACACGGCATTACATGCCCATGCGCGAGGGAAAGAGCGATAAGAATACGCTGATCTTCGACGCCTTCGCCCGCCTCGATCCCACCGCCCCACTCGTGATGGCCTGGCCCGACCTCGATCTGGATGCAGCGGCGGAGCGACTGCTCGACGCCCTGCTCGAAGCCACAGGCTACCTCGGGCGGGCGGAGAGCTGGCTGGACGCGCGCCGTGCCGAGGCTTGGGCGGGAGCAACAGATTGTGTGCCGGGTGACGCCGCCGTGGACATTGAGACTGGCGAGGTCTTCGGCGATGTGATCACCCTGCATCTGCCCCGTGCGCCGGAAGACTATGGCGAGTTCCGCGCACGCACGCTGGAGACATCCGCGTCTCGCAACTTAAAGCCAGCAGAAGAGCGTCGGCTCGAAGCCACCTTGCCCGAGTCCTGGCTCAGTGCCATCGGTGTGGACACGGCGGATTTGCAGGCCGCTGGTTGGAGCGCGCCACCGGCCGCGCGCCGGGTGAGCTATGTCCGCCCGGCACAGGTCCTGCGACCGATCGCCACATTGCAGCCACGTGCGCCCAGCAAGCTTCCCTCGGTCACCAGCGCCCGCCTCGCCCTCTACGGCAAACCCCTCCCCCGCATCGAGGACGCGGTGCGGGTGGGCGAATGGCTGCGGCTTGCTGTGGTGGGAAAGGCGGGCCGTCTGCTCGGCGAGGACCGGGTGCCCGCAACGCTTTCCGGCCACGATCTGCCTGCCGGTCACCGCCATGAACACGCGTTCTATCTTCCTGAGGATGCCGACGGCGATGGGTTCATCGACCACCTCATGGTTTACGCGCCCGGTGGGCTGGACGCATCATCGCGCAGTGTGCTCGGCGCGCTCACGCGGCTCTGGACGCGCGACGGTCTGGAATGGCAAATCATCCTGGAGGGCATGGGGACGGGAGAGCAGTTCGTAGAATCGGGCCGCCTGCTGCGGAGCAGCCGGGAATGGCGTTCGGTGACGCCCTACCTCCACCCCTGGCACGTCAAGAAGCGCTTCACGGTCGAGGACCAGATTCGCCGCGAGTGCCGCGAACGCGGTCTGCCGGAGCCTGCCGGGATCGAAGGCATCGCCGAGGTCGAAGTGAGCCCCGGCCAGCGTCGCCGCGCCATCCACTTCCACCGCTTCCGCAGCAAGCACGGGCTCACGCAGCCAGACCGGCAGGGCAGCTTCTGGCGTCTTGTCTTTCCCGAGCCGATCCGGGGTCCCCTCGCCTTGGGCTTCGCCTGCCACTTCGGGCTGGGACTATTCCGGCCGGCGCCGGGATGAAGGATCAAGCCATCCCCAGTAACGCTTCCAGACTCCGCTCTACCGCGGACATCTCCTCGGGCGTGAGCGCGGCGATCCGTAGACGGGGTCGGCTGCGAGCCCTTGAATTAGACGGACGCATCCCTGAACGCTCGCAGCACTGCATTGATGCGCGTTTGGTAACCTGGACCTTGCGCTTTGAACCACTCCAATACGTCCGTATCGATGCGCAACGACACCGACGTTTTCGGCGGCACCGGCTTCAGCCCCCGCCGGACAATGCCTCTGACGATGTGGCTCGCATCCGCCTCTGGATGCTCGGGCGTGGGGTGGATGTCCCCTTCTTTCATCGAGCTGCAGCCGCGCCCAATCCGTCTTAGATGTTTTGGAAGAGGATTTCCGCTCCGCGCTTGGTCGCTTTGCGGAAGGAGATGATGTGGATTTCATGTTCGATCTCGGTATGTACGACGGAAACAGGAATCCCTTGAAGCGGGCCAAGGGTGACCAGGAGCTGTTCACCGTAGGCGAATCGGTCGTCTTCGAAGGTGTACGTTGGCCCCTCGAACACCTGAGCAGCGTCGATGAAGTCAAGGCCGTGGTCTTTGAGGTTCGTCCTCCGTTTCGACTCACGCCATGTGAACCGCACCGGAACAATGTACATACAATCTGTAGGTGCGGCAAGAGCAGGTGAGGGTCTAAGATGTTGTGTCGCGAGCGTTCTTGACTGAGCCGAGCCAGGTGCAGGCAGCGATTGACCGACTGCTGATGGAGCAGGGCGAGGTGGCGCCCGTGGAGGTGCTCCTGGCGATCGGCTGCCTGGCCTATCGGGACTACGAAGCAGGGCGCGAGGGCCGCGTGGCTTTCCTGGAGGACCTGCTGCAATGCTCTCCGGAGGAGGTGCGACGGCTGCTGCAGGAGGTCGGCGCTCGGGCGCTGGCCCATGGGCTCAGGGCCGAAGAGTTCTCCTATGCCCACTGGGCCGGGCCACAGCAGCGGGCCGAGAGGCCCGCCCAAAGCAGAGCTGCCGCCCCCCGCGGGCGGGCGTCTCCACCGTCCCATGACTGATCAGCTCGATCTGCCGCTGCCTTTTCCCGAGCTGGCGCGCGACCTGCCGCTGATGCCCGCGCGCATGGTCAACGAGTACCAGTATTGCCCGCGGCTCGCCTACCTGGAGTGGGTGCAGGGCGAGTGGGCGGACTCGTCGGATACCGTCGAAGGCCGCTACACGCACCGCCGCGTGGACAAGCCGGGCGGCGAACTGCCGCCTCCCGAGGATGCTGGAGGCCGGCGACCGCGTCCACGCACGCTCCATCACGCTGTCATCCAACCGCCTCGGGCTCATCGCGCAAGATCGACCTGGTCGAGGGCGAGGGCGGATACGGTCATGCCGGTGGACTACAAGCGCGGCAAGCGCCCGCACGTCGCCGAGGGCGCCTACGATCCGGAGCGCGTGCAGCTCTGCGTGCAGGGCATGATCCTGGAGGAGCACGGCTAGCTGCGACGAGGGCGTGCTCTACTTCGTCGGAGTCCGCGAGCGCGTACGCGTGGTCTTCGACGAAGAGCTGCGCGCGCACGACACGCAACGCCGTCGACGGCCTGCGCCTCGATCGCGGCCGGCGGACAGACTGCCGCCGCCGCTCGACGACAGCCCCAAGTGCCCGCGCTGCTCGCTGGTCGGCATCTGCCTGCCGGACGAGGTGCAATTTCTGCGCAGCGCCGAGCCGAGGCCAGCCCGCGCCCGCTCGCGGTCGGCGCGCGACGAGGCCCTGCCGCTGTATGTGCAGGCGAGCGGTGCGCGCGTCGCGCAAGAAGGGCGAGACGCTGGAAGTCGAGGTCAGACGACAAGCCCGTAGCGACAGTGCGCCTGATGGAAGTCTCGCAGGTGGTGCTCCATGGGCAACGTCTACGTCACCACGCCCACCCTGCACGAGCTGATGCACCGCGAGATCCCGGTGAACTGGCATTAGCTACGGCGGGTGGTTCCTGGGCCATACCGTCGAGCACCGGCCACAAGAACGTCGAGATACGCACCGCCCAGTACCGCGCGAGCTTCGACGAGACGCAGTGCCTGCACCTCGCCGGGGCCTGGTGCATCGCCAAGATCCAGAACTGCCGCACGCTGCTGCGGCGCAACTGGCGAGACGAGGACAAGCCCGACGGCTGGTAGAGTCGCTCAAGCGGGACGCCGACGAGGCGACGCGGGCCAAGAGCCTCCCGCAACTCCTCGGCATCGAGGGCGGCGCCGCGGCCCGCTACTTCGGGTCTTTCGGCGCAAGCTGATCAAGCGCGACGCCGACTCCGCAAGCTTCGCCTTCGACTTCACCCGGCGCAACCGCCGGCCGCCGACCGACCCGGTCAACGCCATGCTCTCCTTCGCCTATGCCATCCTGGTGCGGACCTGGACCAACACGCTGTCGGCCGTAGGCTTCGACCCGTACCGTGGCTTCTACCACCAGCCCCGGTACGGTCGCCCCGCCCTCGCTCTAGACATGATGGAGCCGTTCCGGCCGCTGGTCGCGGACTCCGCCGTGCTACTCGGCCATCAACAACGGCGAAGTGCGCCCCACCGACTTCATCTCCGCCGGCCGGCAGCGTGGCGCTCGCGAGCGACGGTCGAAAGCGGTTCATCGCTACATTCGAGCGCCGCATGTCCCAGGAGGTCACGCACCCGCTATTCGGCTACAAAGTCAGTTACCGCCGGCTGTTGGAGCTGCAGGCGCGTCTGCTCGGGCGTTACCTTCTCGGGGACATCCCGGATTTCCCGAACTTCACCACGCGTTGAGCAGCGCAGACCGATGCGAACCTCCAAAAGCCTGCAGATGGCGGGTCGTAAGAGCGAGCTTACTCGGGACCGTCTCGCCTCCATGAGGTTCCTCCCCCGAGCCCGGCCCGCTCTGACAAGGGGCCGTAAAGGTTTTTCCAGGCGGCCTGATGCCGAGGGATGACTGAGGTGGACGAGCACCTGTATGTCGTGACCTACGACATCCGCGACCCGAAACGCTGGCATAGCGTGTTCACGCTGATGAAAGGCTACGGTGAATGGCTGCAGCTTTCGGTGTTCCAATGCCGCCTCACCCGACGGCACCATGCGGAGCTGCTGGCTACCCTTGACGAGATCATCCACCACGCGGAGGATCACGTTCTAATGCTCGACCTCGGGCTTGCCCAGCATGTCGTCCCGCGCGTGGTCAGCCTGGGCAAGGCATTCGAGCCCGTACGTCATGAGCCGACTATCGTGTGACGCCCGCCGTGGGCTTGCGAGCGCTCCGATCATCTCCCGCAGTCCGGGGAGCGCTCGCAGCCTGGGAAGCTCTTTAACAACATGGACTTCGACATCTGGCGGTGGCCCGAATATGAGATCTCGCACCCGTTCTTCAGCCGTCTCCTCCGAGCGCTCGCAGAGACGAGCGGAAGCTGTTCGGAGGTGCGGGCCGACAACACCGCGGTTATCCGCGGCAAATTGCCGCGGCCCCATTGAAGCGCGAGTAACGGCACCCCGGAACACCCGCAACACTCGTTATCCGCGGCAAATTGCCGCGGCCCCATTGAAGCTACGTCTCCTCAAATGCGGCGCGTATGCTCGGAGTTATCCGCGGCAAATTGCCGCGGCCCCATTGAAGCCTGGCTCAGTCAGACCGATCGACTGGCAGTCCGCGACGTTATCCGCGGCAAATTGCCGCGGCCCCATTGAAGCGGCTCAGGATCGCAGCTTGTACAACGCTCGCGGCTCTCGTTATCCGCGGCAAATTGCCGCGGCCCCATTGAAGCAACGCCTGATGGTCGCGCATTGTGTCCCGCGCGCCCGCACGGTTATCCGCGGCAAATTGCCGCGGCCCCATTGAAGCCAGCTCCAATGTACTCGATGGGCACATCCTCAAACGGTTATCCGCGGCAAATTGCCGCGGCCCCATTGAAGCGCGCAGGCCAGCCAGCCGCCGATACGACCTGCCCTATGTTATCCGCGGCAAATTGCCGCGGCCCCATTGAAGCGGTTGTCGGCCAGGATTCGACGCCAGCTGATCCGTGGTTATCCGCGGCAAATTGCCGCGGCCCCATTGAAGCGAGTACCGCTGGACTGACGGAACCGACGACATACCGCGGTTATCCGCGGCAAATTGCCGCGGCCCCATTGAAGCCGGTCTACGGCAGGATCATCGACTGCGGCTACGTCTGGTTATCCGCGGCAAATTGCCGCGGCCCCATTGAAGCATGATCCGACCTACAGGTCCCCGAGCATCGGTCACAGTTATCCGCGGCAAATTGCCGCGGCCCCATTGAAGCGCCAGGCGTGGCCTTCACCAGCTGCAAGTTTCACGCATGCGGTTATCCGCGGCAAATTGCCGCGGCCCCATTGAAGCCGGACGTCGGGCTCATTACTCCTCCGTCGCCTCGCTCGCTGTTATCCGCGGCAAATTGCCGCGGCCCCATTGAAGCAGCGAGCTCTGCAATAGCAATAAACGATCCGCGGGCGATCGTTATCCGCGGCAAATTGCCGCGGCCCCATTGAAGCTGATCGAGAAGGTTCTGGGCTCGGTCCAGCCGTGTAGGTTATCCGCGGCAAATTGCCGCGGCCCCATTGAAGCGTCGATCCGTTATATGACCTCGATTCCTGGACCACTTGTTATCCGCGGCAAATTGCCGCGGCCCCATTGAAGCACCAGAGGTTGTACCCGCTCATTCGGTGGCGGTCCGCGTTATCCGCGGCAAATTGCCGCGGCCCCATTGAAGCCTGCAGATCCGCTACTGCACGTCAGAGCGGCATGCGAGTCCCGTTATCCGCGGCAAATTGCCGCGGCCCCATTGAAGCCCGTTCCGAGCGATTTCTGACCAGGAACTGAGAACTCTCGTTATCCGCGGCAAATTGCCGCGGCCCCATTGAAGCGCGACAATCTCGTGCGATACCGTCGCGCCTCGGCGCGGTTATCCGCGGCAAATTGCCGCGGCCCCATTGAAGCACCGCGAAACTGACGGCGTTCTAACGCTGAGCGCAGTTATCCGCGGCAAATTGCCGCGGCCCCATTGAAGCGCCACGACTCTGCTCGGATGGCCTCGAGCCCATGGATCAGGTTATCCGCGGCAAATTGCCGCGGCCCCATTGAAGCGCGACTGTAGTCTGTCCATGTTGGTGCGCCTGTCTCGTTATCCGCGGCAAATTGCCGCGGCCCCATTGAAGCTGCGCGCGCGGCTGAGAGGTCGGATGCGCGGCGCGATCCTGTTATCCGCGGCAAATTGCCGCGGCCCCATTGAAGCACTCACGAGCCGTCGATCCACAGCGACTGCCGAACACCGTTATCCGCGGCAAATTGCCGCGGCCCCATTGAAGCGGGGCCGCAGGCGGTCGGAGCGATGACCGCTGGCAGCACGTTATCCGCGGCAAATTGCCGCGGCCCCATTGAAGCGCGTCACCGCGCTGCAGACGCTAGGCCTGCGGACGCAGGTTATCCGCGGCAAATTGCCGCGGCCCCATTGAAGCCGGTCATCGCCAGTCCGGCGTAGTGATGCTCGGCAGCGTTATCCGCGGCAAATTGCCGCGGCCCCATTGAAGCGGCAGCAGCAATGCCAGCATGAGCGCGTCGGCTTCGCGCGTTATCCGCGGCAAATTGCCGCGGCCCCATTGAAGCCTGCGTGCAGCAGTCTTGTCAACTCCGATGTCCCGTCGGTTATCCGCGGCAAATTGCCGCGGCCCCATTGAAGCGGCAACTCGGCAGCACCGGCAGGTCGAGCGCGGCAGGCTGTTATCCGCGGCAAATTGCCGCGGCCCCATTGAAGCAGCAGCACGGAGTCATGACGTCAGCTCTTGACATTGCGTTATCCGCGGCAAATTGCCGCGGCCCCATTGAAGCGGCACGGCTGGAACGTCCATCGCCGTGCTTTACCGAATGTTATCCGCGGCAAATTGCCGCGGCCCCATTGAAGCACCGAGCCTCTACGGCTAGCGCCACTGCGCGAGTCCGGTTATCCGCGGCAAATTGCCGCGGCCCCATTGAAGCCAGTCACGGAAAGCGATCCCGATCGCTACGCGGCGCGTTATCCGCGGCAAATTGCCGCGGCCCCATTGAAGCGCATACTCCACTTCATGCGCCTTGCCCTGGCTCGGATGGTTATCCGCGGCAAATTGCCGCGGCCCCATTGAAGCACGCCAAGACCTGCGCCCCGCTGGCGGGCAGGGATTGATGTTATCCGCGGCAAATTGCCGCGGCCCCATTGAAGCTCGCTCCGCAGTCGCTCCGGGACTCCCCATGACAGCGGTTATCCGCGGCAAATTGCCGCGGCCCCATTGAAGCGTAGCGTCCCAGGTATGGCTGCGCGCGGGCGCTCTGTTATCCGCGGCAAATTGCCGCGGCCCCATTGAAGCCAAGGTTCAGGACCGCGGCGCGGGCGCCGAGAGTGAGGTTATCCGCGGCAAATTGCCGCGGCCCCATTGAAGCAAATGGGGCGGCTGGCCCGGTTGCTGGAGGAGATCGCGTTATCCGCGGCAAATTGCCGCGGCCCCATTGAAGCTTACACCGGAAACTTGACCAAAGCATTGTCGCACTAGTTATCCGCGGCAAATTGCCGCGGCCCCATTGAAGCGGCGCGCGTGCGTTCCCTCTCCCGTGCTCAGGATCATGGTTATCCGCGGCAAATTGCCGCGGCCCCATTGAAGCCCCAGCTCCGCATAGAGGTGCGCGTCCTTCTCCTCGTTATCCGCGGCAAATTGCCGCGGCCCCATTGAAGCATGGCCGCCCGGTGGCAGTGTTGGAGCTGGGATCCCCGGTTATCCGCGGCAAATTGCCGCGGCCCCATTGAAGCACGGCGGAGTGTAGATCGGCCAGGAGCATTGCCCGCGTTATCCGCGGCAAATTGCCGCGGCCCCATTGAAGCGATGTGCGTCCGGCTCGATTGTGGTATGTACTTTTATTTGATGTTATCCGCGGCAAATTGCCGCGGCCCCATTGAAGCAACGCCATCCGGGGGCAAGCCGAACGGCAGCGGGCTGTTATCCGCGGCAAATTGCCGCGGCCCCATTGAAGCTCCGCAGCGCCGTGGATCCGCGCTTCGGCTCGGATGCTGGTTATCCGCGGCAAATTGCCGCGGCCCCATTGAAGCCTGGCGCAACGACCGTTCGGCCGCTGCAGCGGCCATCCATGTTATCCGCGGCAAATTGCCGCGGCCCCATTGAAGCTGGGTCACGGGTGGAAAATCAGAGATGTGGTACTCCGTTATCCGCGGCAAATTGCCGCGGCCCCATTGAAGCCGGTCGGACCAATCTCAACAGTGGCAATGCCGATGAAGTTATCCGCGGCAAATTGCCGCGGCCCCATTGAAGCGGGGCCAGCGAGATCGCCTCGTTCATAGACGATCCAGTTATCCGCGGCAAATTGCCGCGGCCCCATTGAAGCAGATCGCGCGGCGGTAGTCGCGCGGGCGCGGGACGCGTTATCCGCGGCAAATTGCCGCGGCCCCATTGAAGCTCGACCTCTGCCCGACCCTGCGCCTGCGCGGCTGCGAGGTTATCCGCGGCAAATTGCCGCGGCCCCATTGAAGCTGATCCCAATCATAAGCATCGGCTCTCCCTATCCGCTGTTATCCGCGGCAAATTGCCGCGGCCCCATTGAAGCTGGTAAACCGCGAGAGCCTCGGGCCCGTCTTCGTTGTTATCCGCGGCAAATTGCCGCGGCCCCATTGAAGCGTCAGCACGAGCGCCCTACCGGCGCGACCCTGCCAGGTTATCCGCGGCAAATTGCCGCGGCCCCATTGAAGCCTTAGTACGCTGATGGTGGCCTCCCAGTCATCATTGTTATCCGCGGCAAATTGCCGCGGCCCCATTGAAGCATGATCGGCGCGCATCGCCGCAGCCAGCCCCGTCGCGTTATCCGCGGCAAATTGCCGCGGCCCCATTGAAGCAAGCGCTCCCGGTCGACCTTCGGCAGGGCGTCCAGGTTATCCGCGGCAAATTGCCGCGGCCCCATTGAAGCATCAGCGTCGTAGGCGAACACGGGGGAGAGGTAGCGGTGTTATCCGCGGCAAATTGCCGCGGCCCCATTGAAGCAAGCGCTCCCGGTCGACTTTCGGCAGGGCGTCCAGGTTATCCGCGGCAAATTGCCGCGGCCCCATTGAAGCTCCAGCAACCCCACAACGAAGGCCGGCCCTGCGGTGGTTATCCGCGGCAAATTGCCGCGGCCCCATTGAAGCAAACATACGGGTGGTGGCTTGTCGCTGCCACCGCGCCGTTATCCGCGGCAAATTGCCGCGGCCCCATTGAAGCGGCCACCGCCTGTCCCCTCGTCGCTCCACGACGACGTTATCCGCGGCAAATTGCCGCGGCCCCATTGAAGCACCCTTTTTCACCAGGGCGTCGATGTCCCTCGACCTCGTTATCCGCGGCAAATTGCCGCGGCCCCATTGAAGCTAGCACGTCGCCTGGTCCATGACCTGCAACCCGCCGTGTTATCCGCGGCAAATTGCCGCGGCCCTGAAGCATGTACACGATGGGCACGTCTTCGAGCGTCGTGCCCGTTATCCGCGGTAAATTGCCGCGGCCCCATTGAAGCGGAGGTGTTACAGACGGCTATGAACGCATCATCTTTGTTATCCGCGGCAAATTGCCGCGGCCCCATTGAAGCCCGGCACCACTTCGACTTACCGATCTCCTCCGGGTCGGTTATCCGCGGCAAATTGCCGCGGCCCCATTGAAGCAGCGGGTAATGGGCATATTGATTGGCGACCGCATCCTTGTTATCCGCGGCAAATTGCCGCGGCCCCATTGAAGCACGGCCTTGTGGTGCGCGCCTGTCGAGGTGGACCGCCGCGGGTCCTATTCCCTGCCTTCCAAGCTGGAACTTCTCAAGGGCGTGGGCAGTCCGTTGCTCACCGAGCGCCAGGGACCGAGCGGCGACCCGGTTCGGGGAGGCTGGAGCGCATCGAAGACCTTTGTTGGAGCCCGGGTGTGGCGACGGAAGGTGGCCGAATCTTTGCCTCCGAACGCAAGGCATAAACCCGTGTTATCTACGGGCAGCGGCCTCCCAGTGAAACTCTGTCGGTCGGCGCGCGGCGAAGCACCAAGGCTGAGGGAGACATCGGACGCGAGCCCTGGTAGCATCCTGCGTGGACGATGGCCGCCAACGGGTGGTGCAGCGGCACTCGGTAGCTGTTTTGGGGCGGCCTGGCTGCGTCGAGGTTCCTTCCCACCGGCAAACAGGGTGTTCGAGGATCATGGCACGAGCAAGTGAGCAAGACTCGCTGAGGGTCGTGGGAGCGGCCGTCAGGGCTACCGCGGCTGGTCGGCGCCGGGGCGTCCGAGCACTGCTGTGCGCCGCGCTGTTACCGGTTATCGCCGCCTGCGCGTTGGGCCGCCTCGCGGACCGGTCTTTCCAGGAATGGCTGACCAACGCGGAGCCGTACTGCGCTCAACGCTACGGCGCTGCCACTTTCGAGACGGCGGGGGAGAGGAAGGAGTTCTTCAACGGCCTCTATAGGGCTTACTACGCGCCGGAATATCGCTTGATATTCGCGGACGGCATGGGAGTGCGTTATCCCAGCAACGACGTGTACATCCGCTGCCTCGTGGGCCGGCTTCCGAAACCCGGCTTCAGTTAGCGTGAAAACAACGGCTTGCTGGGCGTGAAGGGGCCTGGCCGATGAAGGCCATGGCGGGGAGAGGGTGAAGGGTTCAGGCTGGGGCCGGCAGCAAGCCGCAGCGTCTCAGGGTCTTGATCCAGCGCGGAGCGTTGCGCTTCACGGACAGGGTTTCGTAGTCGATAGCCGAATCCCGACGCGCGGGGTCGTGTGTCCCCGACGCCAGCATCCGCTGGGCCGATACGTGGTTGGAGATCTCTACTGGAGGCGAAACTGGTGCTCCTGCCGGATGCTGAGCACGCCCCACAACGGGATGACAACCAGATTAGGCCGACATGGCGTTCAACCTGTGCCTGCGTTCCCCTGCCAGAGGGAAGGAGCGTCGCCGGTGGCCCGAGCCAGTTGGTTCAGCGGGACTCTTTGACGGCGAAGCCCCGGTCCGTGTAGCTGAGCCACATCGGCTTGTCGTTCAGCACGGTCTCTAGCAGGACGGTTCGGCCCCAGAGCTTGTGGATGTGCGCCAGGGTCTTGCTGGCGTACTCCATCTGCAGGTCGCGCCCGTCATGCTCGTGTCTGAGGTAGATCACGCGGTTGTGGCCATAGTCCGCGTCCAGAATCTTGATCACCGGGACGGAGCTCATGCCGACGTTGCGCAGCAGAGTGTCCTTCACCTTGCGCCAGCTCAGCTCGTCGGACACCTCGCTCACCACCAGATCGTTGCCCTTGGGCTGGAAAGTGAACATGTCCAGCTCCCGCATCAGCTCCTCGGTGAGGAACCGGCGTAGGAACGAGATGTCCCGATCCACCTCCCGCACCTCGAAGATCTTGTCCCGGCCGCTCTTTTCGGGCTCGCCGTACTTCTCGATCTCTTCTGCCGAGGGCTCGTCGTGACGCCGGCGGATGTAGTCCCAGACCTTTAGGCCGAGGTGATAGGGGTTGATGGCGCCCGGGCGCGGGCTCACCACTTGGTTGTGGTGCACCAGGAATTCCAGGTGGATCTCCTGGGGGAGATCCAGGCTGTTCATGATCTCCCGGTGCCAGTAGCTGGCCCAGCCCTCGTTCATGATCTTGGTCTCGATCTGCGGCAGGAAGTACTGTGCCTCCTCGTGCACGATGGTTAGCACGTCCTTCTCCCAGTCCGCGAGGTAGGGGTTGTAGTCGCGGACGAAGAGCAGCAGATCCTCCTCCGGCTCCAGCGGCACCCGCTGCAGGTCGGGCTCGCGGGTCTCGGGGCGCCGATGGATGGCGTAGAAGGGGTCTGCGGGCGACCGTGCGGCGTCCAGAACGCGTTCCCGCTGCTCGTGAAGCGAGAGCTTGCGGATGGCCGGATTGCGCCGGCACTGCAACGAGAGGGCGTGGGCGGCATCCAGCGCTGCCTCGACCTTTTCCAGGCCCACGGAAGGCCTCTCGATATAGCTGCGCACGCGATCCGCGTGCGCCTTGAACGCGCTCAGCGTCCGGTTTGCCCGGGTGTGCGCGAAGGTGAAGTTATTTCTGAAGAAGTCGTTGTGCCCGTACACGTGCGCGATGGTCAGGATGTGCAGGCACAGGCTGTTGTCCCGCATCAGGTAGGCCAGGGACGGGTTGGAGTTGATCACCATCTCGTAGGGCAGGCCCGAGACGCCGTGGTCGTATAGGGTCTTCAGCTTCTCGTAGGCCTTGCCGTACGACCAGTGCGGGTAATGACTGGGCATGCCGGAGTACGCCATCGCAGCCAGCATCTGCACGTGGTCGCAGACCTCGAACTCCTGCGGATAGCAGGACAGGCCGAATTCGTCGACCTTGTCCCGGACCCTGGCGTCCCAGTATTCCAGATCCTTGAGGGTGTAGCTCGGCACGGATCAGTCGGCGGTCTCGATCACGCCGCCGCGGACGCGCTCCCGAGACAGCAGGACCTTGAAGCTCGGCCAGATGTCCTCCTTGCGCTCGATGAGCAGGGACTGGAAGTTCTCGGTCTTGAGCAGACGGAACACCTTGAGCATGGAGCTCTCGTACAGGTGGCCGGAGCCTGCCGGCTTGATCTCGCCGTAGCCGAACAGGTTGCACAGCTCGCACAGGGCCTTGGCGGCCTTCAGCGCCGCCAGGTTGTCCGATTCGAAGTTGTCCCCGTCGGAGCAGTGGAAGGCGTAGACGTTCCAGAGCGATGGGTGGTAACGCTCCTGGATAATCTCCAGGGCCTTGCGGTAGCCGGAAGAGATGAGAGTCCCCCCGGATTCGCCCTTGTGAAAGAACTCCTCCTCGGTCACCTCCCGGGCCTGGGTGTGGTGGGCGATGAACACGAGCTGTACGTGCTGATACCTGGTCATCACGAACTGATAGAGGAGGAAGAAAAAGCTCCGGGCCAGATACTTCTTCATGGTGTCCATGGATCCGGAGGTGTCCATGATGCACAGGACTGCCGCATTGGACTCGGTGCGTAGGTCGGGCCGCATGCGGTGGTAACGCAGATCATCTCGGTGGAAAGGGAAACGCTCTTCCCCGCGCTTGGCGACCTGCTCCTGACCCGCCGCGAGCTTGCGGCGGACGCGCGAGACGGCGGTGCGCTTCTTGTCGAGATGCGCACGCACTCCCGCGCGGCGGAATCCCTTGCGCTTGCTGGCCCGTTCCGACACGATCTCGCGCAGAGCTTTGCGCTCCAAGTCCGGCAGCTCCAGATCCTCGAACATCAGCTCGATCAGCTCGTCGAGGGTGATGTCCGTCTCGTAATAATCCACGCCCGGCTGGTCGCCCGCCTGGCCGGGTGCCTGACCCTGCTCGCCCTTCTTGCCGACGACTTGGCCGCGTTCCACCTGTCCGTCCCCGGTTCCCACGCCCGGCGTGTTCTCGCCGTACACGAAGCGGTACTCCCTAATGCCCCGGATGGGGATACGGATGATCTTGTCCCGGTCCTTGCCGATGATGGACTCCTCCGCCACCAGATCGGCGATGTTGGCGCGGATCGACTCGCGCACCTTCTGGCGGTGACGCAAGCGGTCGCCGGCGCTGCGGTCCGAGCGCAACGCGTCGGAGGAAGAATAGGGGCGGAAGACGGTCGCGGTCATGGGCTCCTGTCAGGTTCTATCAGCCCGTTCGTCAGTCCTTCCAGAGGTTGTTGGCCGCGTACTTCAGGACCACCTCGACGCAGTGCTCGCAATAGCCGTTGGCGATCAGGTTCCTCACCATCGTGTCGTACTTGTCGCTCTGCTCCTCGTCGCGGGTGCGTGCCTTGGTGATGATGCGGCTCATCTCGCGTACCGAGTTCATCAGCTTCTTCTCGATCGCCTCCTTGAGCGGCTCGTAGCTGCTGTAGCTGATCCGTTCGCCGCGGCGCGTGGCCGCCCAGAGGTAGGCGATTACCTCTTGGCGGAACCCGTCAGCGGCCGGCCCGATGATGGCGATCTGCTCCTCGATGGACTTGAGGAAGCCTTCGTCCGGATGAAGCTCCTCGTGAGTGTTGCGGTCGCGCACCTTGGCTTTGGTGACGTAGGCCTCGGCATGATCCAGGTAGTTTTGGAACAGCGCCTCGGCCTGCTCCTGATACGAGTATACGAAGGCCTTGGTGATCTCCTTCTCCAGAAGCTCCAGATACTCCTTGTGGATGGTGTCCTGGAGCATCTCCAGGTAGCGCTTGCGTGTGTCGTCCGAGAGATCCGCATCCTTCACCATGTTGACGAGCGCCTCGCGCACGCCGATGGGGTTGATGCAGTAAGGGCTCTCGGACAGCGCGTTGTCCAGGGACTTCATGATGAAGCGCGGCGAGATGCCGTCCATGCCCTCGCGCTTTGCGTCTTCCTGCAGCTCGCGCACGTCGATGCGCTTGGTGCGCCCTTTCTCCACCACTTCCTCGCCGTTGTACAGGCGCAGCTTTGTCGTGGGGTCGCACTTGGCGGTGGGCTCCAGGCGCGACAGGATCGCGAACATGGAGGCGACCTCCAGGGTATGGGGCGCGATATGGGCGTGGAAGTCGGAGTTGTGAAGCATCTTCTGGTAAATCTTCACCTCCTCGGACAGGCGCAGGTTGTACGGCACCTTCACGACTACGATGCGGTCGAGGATGGCCTCGTTGGTGTGGTCGGCCTTGAACTTCAGCCACTCCGCCTCGTTGGAGTGCGCCACGATCACGGTGTCCACGTAAACCGTGCCGTGGCGGCCGGGCGCCGGTACGAACTTCTCCTGGGTGGCGGTGATCATGGCGTGCAGGTACTCGGTCTCGTTCTTGAAGACCTCGATGAACTCCACCATGCCGCGGTTGCCCACGTTGAATGCGCCGGAGAGGTCGAGTACCCGCGGGTCGCTCTCCGAGTATATGTCCAGCTTGGAAATGTCCTCCGAGCCGATGAGCACCGAGGTGTCCTGGTTGTTCGGGTCCACCGGGGGCACTACGCCGATGCCCCGGCGATTGTGGCGGTCGAAGGTGACCGTGGCCACCGGCACCTCCTCGTAACGCCCGCCGAACTCCTCCTGCAGGCGGAAGCGGCAGATCGGGCAGAGGTCGCCCTCGACGTGCATGCCCAGCATCTTCTCGAACTCCTTACGCAGATGCCGCGGGATGAGATGCAGGGGCTCTTCCCGCATGGGGCAGCCCTCGATGGCGAAGACGGCGTCGGTCTCCTCCAATCCGCGCTGCAGTTTCTCGGACAGGGAGCTCTTGCCGGCTCCTACCGGCCCCATGAGGTACAGCACCTGCCGGCTCTCCTCTCCGTGCAGGGCCGCCGAGTTGAAGTAGCGGACGATCTTTCCGAGCGTGCGCTCGATGCCGAAGAACTCGTGCTTGAAGAAGTCGTAGACCTTGACCGTCTCGTCGCCGAACAGCCGCTTGGTGCGGGGGTCGGTCTCGGCCTGGACCTCTGCCAGCCCCGCTTTGACGATCACGTCGTAGAGCCTGGAGTGGGCCAGCTTGCAGGTGGCGGGGTCGGCGCGGACTTTGTCCAGGTACTCCAGAAAAGTGCCACGCCACTGCTTGACCTTGCGCGAAACTCGGTCCCTTTCGATGATTTTCGCGAATTCGCTCTGGGTGTCTCGGGTGGTCATAACCGGCTCCTAGCGTCTCGGGTAGGCGACGACACGGTTCCGAAAACGCTCCCCTGGCGGATTTGGGAGCGGCCCACTGGGCCTTGGTCTGAATAAGCAGGAGGCAGCGGCCTTGCACGAGCAGAGACTCAAGCGATCGGAGCATGGCCTCTACGTTACGGCTGCATCTGCAGGGCGGGCCTCCGCTCGGTCGGTCCACGCTCGCTAACGCGGCGCCTGCGCTCACATGGCGCGGCGGTGGCCTCGAATGTCAATTCATAAGATAGCACACCGGCAAACGGCCTTGTCATCATCGGCGGCGTGGCTCCCTAGGTTAGTGTCCTGGCCTCCGGTGGCAACCCCACGAAACGTATTATTGTGACCGGCCTGGGGCCGAATGGTTCTCCGCGTGCTCGGCCGTGTGCTGGCGTGCCAGGGCCCATGCTACATGGTCGCGCACCAGCGCCGAGGGATCGTCGCAGCGGCCCCGTAGGGCTTCGCATACGGCGCGGGAGCCAGGAGCGTTGCCGAGGGCCACTGCCACGTTGCGCAGCCAACCCTGATAACCGGTGCGCCGGACGGCCATTCCCTCGGTGCGGCGGCGGAACTCCGCTTCGCTCCAAGAGAAGAGGCTAGTGAGCCGCGCGGCGTCCAGTCCGTGTCGGGGCCGGAAGTCGGTTTCGCCCGAGGGTTGGGCGAAGCGGTTCCACGGACATACCAACTGGCAGTCGTCGCACCCGTAAACGCGATTCCCAACCAACGGGCGCAGTTCCACCGGGATAAATCCGCGCAGCTCGATGGTGAGATAGGAGATGCAGCGTCGTGCGTCCAGCGTGTAGGGGGCGAGGATGGCGCCGGTTGGGCAGGCGTCGATGCACGCCCGACAGTTGCCGCAATGGTTGGGCGCGGGTGCGTCCACGGGGAGCGGAAGGTCGGTGTAGATCTCCCCGAGAAAGAACCAAGAGCCGGCGCGCGAGTGCAGCAGGTTGGTGTGCTTGCCTATCCATCCGAGACCGGCCCGCTCGGCCAGGGCTTTCTCGAGGACAGGGGCGCTGTCCACATACACCCGGTGGCAGGAGCCGGGCGCGCGCCGGATGATGCGTTGTGCGAGCCGCGCGAGCCGCCGCCGCACCACGCGGTGATAGTCACGTCCGAGCGCATAGCGGGACACGTACCCCAGGGCACCGTCCCGCAGCACTTGCCATGGATCGGCGCCATCCCCCGGAGTGTAGTCCATGCGCGCACAGATCACCCGCTGGGTCCCCGGGAGCAGGCGCTCCGGCCGGCTCCGCGTTACCCCATGCCGCTCCATGTAGCCCATCTCCCCTTGGTATCCGGCGGCGAGCCACGCCAAGAGGTGGTGCTCGTGCGGCGCGAGGTCGGTGTCGGCGATGCCGACTTGCTGGAAGCCGAGCTCTTGACCCCAGCGCTTGATGTCCTCCCCGAGCTGGCGGCAGTCGATGCCGGCGCTATCCGGGGTGCCGGTGACGTTGTCGAGCGGGCCTTGCTTCGCTCCCATAAAGCCGAGACACTGGGATGTAGTGGACCCTAGGTGCCCTGGAGCATACGCCATGACCGTTCCCACGTCACGCCTGCCCGCCGCGCTGTATACGGCGGCCGAGGTGCGGGAGATGGACCGGGTCACCATCCAGGAGATGGGCATCCCGGGCGCTGAGCTGATGGAGCGCGCGGGGCGTGCCGCGCTCGCCGCGTTGCGGGCGCGCTGGCCCGGCGCCAGACGCATCGCGGTCGCATGCGGCCCCGGCAACAATGGAGGGGACGGCTTTGTGCTGGCGCGCTTAGCGGGCGAGGCGGGGCTGCAGGCCGAGACTTGGCTGGTGGGCGAGGCGCAGCGTCTGCGCGGTGATGCGCTGGGCGCGGCAGAAGCCTGGCGCCGCTCCGGCGCCGCGATCCGGGAGTTCACCCCGGATTGTTTGCACGGCGCCGAGGTGGTGGTGGATGGCCTGTTGGGGACCGGGCTGGACCGAGAACTCGTCGGCTCCATGGCTGGTGCAGTGGACGCCATCAACCGAGCGCAGGGCGCGGTGCTGGCCATCGACTTGCCGAGCGGGCTGCACGCAGATAGCGGTCGGGTGCTGGGCACTGCGGTGCGTGCGGAGGTGACGGTCACGTTCATCGGATTGAAGAGGGGCCTATTCACCGGCGAGGGGCCGGCCGTGTGCGGCCACATCCTGTTCGACGACCTCCAGGTGCCTGCGGGTCTGTACGAACGCTTCACCGCCTCGGCGCAACGCCTGGATCTCGAGAGGCTGCGGGGCTTGCTTCTTCCTCGCAGGCGCACGGCGCACAAGGGGGACTTCGGGCACGTGCTGGTGGTCGGGGGCGATCGGGGAATGCCGGGTGCGCCGCGCATGGCGGGTGAGGCGGCGGCGCGAGTGGGCGCGGGATTGGTCACCGTGGCCACCCATCCGACCCACGCCGCCTTCCTCAACCTCGGGCGGCCGGAGCTGATGTGCCACGCGGTGGCCGACGCGCGAGGTCTGGACCCGTTGCTGGAGCGTGCCGACGTGGTGGCCTTGGGTCCCGGTCTCGGCCACGGCTCCTGGGGCGAGGCGCTCCTCGCCCGCGTCCTGGAGACGGATTTGCTCCTGGTGGTGGACGCCGATGCCCTGAACTTTCTGGCCCAGCGGCCTCAGAAACGCAGCCGCTGGGTGCTCACCCCCCACCCTGGCGAAGCCGGTCGGCTGTTGGGGTGCAGCACAGCGGAGGTGCAGGCGGACCGCTTCGCCGCAGTCCACGCGCTGCGAGCCCGCTACGGAGGAGTGTGCGTGCTGAAGGGGGCGGGGACCCTCGTGGCCGGCGACGAGGGGCCGGTGGCAGTGGGGACCGGAGGAAACCCGGGGATGGCCTCCGGCGGCATGGGAGACGTGCTGACCGGCGTCATCGCCGGGCTGTTGGCCCAACGGTTTCCCCCCAGCGATGCCGCGCAGCTCGGTGTCTGCGCGCATGCTGCAGCGGGAGACTTGGCGGCCCGCGGTGGCGAGCGCGGGATGCTGGCGGGCGACCTCTTGGCCGCGCTGCGCTCGGTGGTCAATCCCTGGGTCGCCCGGTGAGCCGTGGACTGCGGGGCGGACAACGGGTCACGGCCGCGTGCCGTCAAGTGGCACCGGTGATGGAAATGTCGCTGGCCGCCGAGGCGCAGACGGAGAGGCTGGGCGGGGCGCTGGCCATGGCCTGCTTGCCAGGGACGGTGATCCACCTCCGCGGCGACCTCGGGGCGGGGAAGACCACCCTGGCACGTGGGTTCCTGCGTGCGCTGGGATACAGCGGCGCGGTCAAGAGCCCCACTTACACGCTGGTCGAGAGCTACGCTCTGTCGGCGATGACCGTCTATCACCTCGACCTTTACCGGCTGAGCGTGCCCCGTGAGGTCGCGGACATCGGGGTGCGCGACTACTTCGACGGACATGCGACCTGTCTCGTAGAGTGGCCGGAACGTGGCGGCGGCGAGCTGCCGGAGGCCGACGTGGAAGTGTCGTTGCGTTACCACGGCCAGGGGCGGCTCGCTCGGATCGCGGCGTTCTCCGAGAAGGGCAGATCGGTGACTCAGTCCTTCGCCGCAACCAACAATCAAGAGTAACTTTGATACCTATCCTTCGAGAAAATCGGCAAAAATGGGCTTGAAAATCGCTCGAAAATGTTCAGACTATATTAGATAGCAAGGACTGGGGCACTTCCGCGCGACGGCAACCGGTTCGCCGAGCTACGTGGCGTGGCTGTCACGGATGCCGCGCGGGCGGCGGGCCCATTCTTAGGGGGACGGGTGCACAGAGAGGCGAAAGAAGGTCGGCTCAGCCAGCCGAGGCGACGCCTCCGCCCCGGCGCGCTGCTGTGTGCCGGAGGCTTGGCCGTCGCTGCGTGCGTCTGCCCCCCGTTACTGGCCTGGGCGACGGGACGCCATGTGGTGCAAGCAGTATCGGTGGCGTCCGTTGACGGCCACGCCCGCCTTGTGTTTGCCCTCAGCGGTCCTGCGCGGCACAGCCTGTTCGCTCTCGCACGGCCCGAGCGCTTGGTGATCGATCTCCCAGACACACGCCTCGGTGCTCCCCTACCACCCGGCGACCTGACGGGTACCCCTCTGCGCGGGTTGCGCAGCGGGTGGCGCAACGGCAGCGACCTGCGGATTGTGCTCGACCTGTCGCGCGCCGTCCTACCCTGGACCAGCCTGGTTCCCGGTCCGAGAACTGGCGGTTATGAATTGGTTGTCGACCTGCTGGAACGCAATGGCCAGGTTGTGGCTTCGGCCTCGCCCACACCTTCCAACGCGCCGCCACCCCGGCTCAGGGACGTGGTGGTGGTCATCGATCCCGGACACGGTGGCAAGGATCCCGGAGCCATCGGGCCGCGAGGGACGCAGGAAAAGGACGTGGTGCTGTCGATCGCCCGCAGGCTTGCGGCGATGGTGCAGGCACAGCGCGGAATGCGCGCCGTGCTGACTCGGCAAAAGGACGTCTATCTGCCGCTGCGCACGCGCATACGCAAGGCGCGGCAGTACCGGGCGGATCTTTTCGTCTCCATCCATGCGGATGCCGACCCGCAGAACGGAGCCAGCGGCGCGTCGGTGTTCGTGCTGTCCGAGCGCGGGGCAAGCAGTGAGGCGGCGCGGTGGCTGGCCGAGCGGGAGAACGCTGCGGACCTGATCGGCGGCGTCAGCCTGGACGACAAGGAGCCCATGCTGGCATCGGTCCTCCTCGACCTTTCTCAGACCGCTGCCATTGAGGCCAGCACCGACGCCGCTTCCAAGTGCCTGATGTCGCTGCACGCCATGGGCGCGTTGCACAAGGCCGAGGTGCAGTACGCTGGATTTGTCGTCCTGAAATCGCCTGATATCCCCTCGGTGCTCATCGAGACTGCATTCCTCACCAATCCGCATGAAGAGCTGAAGCTGCGGGATGCTCGCTACCAGGCGCATCTGGCGGCGGCCATCGCCAACGGGATCCGAGCCTATTTCGCCAAGCGCGCGCCGGCCGGGACCTGGCTCGCGTCTCGGCAGCATGTGATCACACCGGGCGAGACCCTGGGTACTATCGCCAAGCATTACAACATCAGCGTGGACCGCCTGCGCCTAGCCAACGGGCTAGCTACCGACCGAGTACACGTCGGCGAGGTGCTACACATCCCCTCTAGTGAGGACGGTTGAGCGCCCATCCCTGCCTCTGAGGGGGTGAAGAAATCGTCGCCAGCGGCCCGAGGGCGCGGCGCACGGAGCCAGCGGCGAGAAATGTCAAGCGGACGGGCGGGAACGGGCACCGCGCAACGCTGCTATCGGGACGCGCAGCAGATTCATTGGCAGGCTCTCTGTCCTTCCTCTCGGCGGCTGGCTATGATCGGCCAGTGCGCATTCACACGCTGAGTCCCGAGCTGGCCAGTCAGATCGCCGCGGGGGAGGTCGTCGAACGACCTGCCTCGGTGGTCAAGGAGCTGATCGAGAACAGCATCGATGCCCAGGCCAGGCGTATCGAGATCGAGGTCGAGGACGGCGGCAAGCGGCTGGTCCGGATACGCGACGACGGTGGCGGTATCCATCCAGAGGACCTGGCTCTCGCGCTGAGCCGCCACGCGACCAGCAAGATCCGCAGTCCCGCTGACTTGGAGCGTGTCGCCACCCTGGGGTTTCGGGGGGAAGCGTTGCCCAGCATGGCTAGCGTGGCGCGGCTCGATCTGGTGTCCCGCAGTGAGGAGACCGAGAGCGCCTGGCGTGTGCGCGTCGACGGTGGAGCATTGGGCTCACCCACTCCCGCCCCGCATCCTCCCGGCACGACGGTCGAGGTCCGCGATCTCTTCTTCAACGTCCCGGCGCGGCGTAAGTTCCTGCGGGCCGAGAGGACCGAGTACGCGCATGTGGAGGAGGTGGTCAGGCGTCTCTCCCTCAGCCGCTTCGACATCGCCTGGACGCTGCGCCGCGACGAGCGCCTCATCTATCGCATGCCGGCAGCCCAAGGCGAGAGCGCCCGAGCCGAGCGGTTGGGAACGCTGTACGGGGCCGCTTTCCTGGAGCAGGCCCTGTCGCTGGACGCGGAGGAGGACGGACTGCGTGCTATGGGGTTGGGTGGCGCTGCCGGGGTTCTCCCGCGCCCAACCGGACATGCAGTACTTCTATGTGAACGGGCGCATGGTGCGAGACCGGCTGCTCGCGCATGCTGTGCGCCAGGCCTACCAGGACGTGCTGTACCACGGGCGCCACGCGGCATGCACCCTGTATCTGGAGCTGCCTCGGGAAGCCGTGGACGTGAATGCGCACCCGGCCAAGCACGAAGTGAGGTTCCGGGAGTCGCAGCGCGTGCGCAGCCTGGTGTTCCGCGCCGTGCAGCGCGTCCTGGCGGGGGCGCGTGCGGCTCCGCAACGACCCGCGGAATCTTCGCAGGCGCCCTTTCCCGATGCGCTTTGGACCTTGCGCTCCGGGACGCCGGAACAAGCGCCCCTGGTCCTTGCGCATCGGCGTATGTGCGATGTACGGGCCGATGCTCTGGACGCCGACGCGACAGAGTCCCCGTGGCGGCGGGACGGAGTCCGGGAGCATTTGCCCGCCGCGGAGGAGTCTGCGCCACCCCTCGGCTATGCCCTGGGTCAGCTCCACGGCATTTACATTCTCGCGCAGAATACTACCGGGCTGGTGCTGGTGGACATGCACGCGGCTCACGAGCGGGTGACGTACGAACGCATGAAGACCGCCTGGGAGCGGCGCGGTATCCCGAGCCAGACTCTGCTGGTGCCGGTTACCGTTGAGGTGAGCCTCGCCGACGCGAGCCTGGCGGAGGAGCAGCAGGAGGCGTTCCGGGAGTTGGGGTTCGACGTGGGCCGCATCGGTCCGGACCGTCTCGTGGTGAGACAGGTGCCGGGCCTGCTGGAGGTCGATGATGTCCCCGGGCTGGTGCGCGACGTGCTCGCCGACCTGCGCCTGTACGGCGATAGCCGCCGGCTTCGCGAGCATATCAACGCCGTACTGGGGAACATCGCCTGCCATCAGGCGGTCCGCGCGCGCCGCCGACTGACCGCCGATGAGATGAACGCCCTGCTCCGCGACATGGAGCACACGGAGCGCAGCGGGCAGTGCAACCACGGGCGTCCTACCTGGGCACAGCTCAGTCTCGCGGACCTGGACAAGCTCTTCCTGCGCGGCCGATGACCCGGCACCGGCGCGCTTGGCGGCCGGTCACTGACGCGCCGGCACTAGGGCTATTTCGTCACCGGCGCGGACCGGTGTGCGTGTGTCGACGATGGCCCGGTTGCGCAGCACCTGGACGCGGCCTTCCGCGAGGGTCTCGCGCCACGGGCTTCCACGTTCTCTCAGCCAGGCTAACAAGCCGCTGAGGTCCTGTACCGTCTCCGGGGGCTGTGCCTCCTCGGAGGTGCGTCCGAGCGTTTCTGCCAACTGTGCGAAGTATAGGATCCTGACCACGATTCGGTGCTCCGCCGGTGATTGCGCCGAGCCGCCCGCCGGTGCGGGAAGGACGCCCGGTGACTATCTTAAGCCGGCCGCGCCCCGCTGTACTTGAAGAGACAGCCAGACGCTGCAGGCGTGCGCAGAGGAGCTGACGCGCCGCCTCCGGGCTATGCCCCGGGGTGCTGCCGGGAGTGCGGCGGCAGCATTAGATGGTCAACCACGGTATCGAGGGCCGCCCAACCGCTGCGGTTCACAGGGCGACATCGCTGAGCCTGTGCGGCCTCGCGGGGGTGACGCAAGGGCCCGAAAAACGGTAACCCTGCCGTAGGCAGTAACCGAGCCATCTCTCCAGAAAGCGGTTCTGCTCCCACTTGCTGTAGGGGGGCGAGGCGGTTGGTGCTTCGCGCAGTGCAGCCGCCTCGGCGAGACGCGCATCGTGGTATACGCGCACGAAGACGTTCGGCAGAGGGGTCATGGCTTCGCCATCGTCGAAGAAGTGCGTCAGGCGCAGCATGGTGGTGTACCGAAACCGGTGGAGTACCCTCAGGTACAACGGCGGGAGACCTTCCCCCGCGGCGTACGCCGTCTGCTCCGCCAAGTCCAGATTGGGGGTCAGCGTCCGCAGCCGCTGGTAATTGGTTTCGTAAATCTGCATCAACTCGGCGAAGCCGCGCTGCGGGACCGTTATCCAGACCAGGTGCGTACCCTCCCCACGTCGACGTGTATGAAGTCGGAGAGCGGATAGTACCCGACACCCCCGGCGTGCAGTGCGAGTGCGGCGCGATGCAGGTGGTCGAGGTCATGACCAGGCAAGCGGATGTCTACCGCCTCTCCCTGCATGTGCAGACTATGCTCCGCTACGGCCTGGCTGTGCTTGCGGAGCCAGGCGTTGGTGGCGGGCGACCGATAGCCCGAGACGACGTGGAATGGCTTGCGCGCGCCCATCCGCCGCCGCAGCGCGCAGAGCACGTCGAGCAAACCGGGCTCGATGGGGTACACATCCCCAGTGCGGAAGTCGCGCAATAGGTGGTTCACGTCGGCGAGCGCCTCGGGCACGTACTCGCCGCGTTCCCAGAACACGGTCTTGAGGCTCTCGCCCGTGTGGGCGTTGTAAAGCGATAGCTTCTTCTCGCAGATAGGACGCGCCCTTCCGAACGCCGGCTGGGCGAGCAGCGCCACGGCTGCGGTAGCCCCCAGCTTGAGGAAGTGACGCCGGTTGACTGCGGTGTGTCTTACCGCCCTTACCAGTTTATTGTGTGTCATCGGCCTCCTCTCTTGTCATCCTTCGTTGCGCAGCCGCATTTTTACTCGAAACGGCGCGCGGCTGCAAACGCGAATGCACGTCCGCAGGTCTGCACGCCGGAGGCGGGCGCAGGTAAGGCTCCTCGCATCCCCTTACGCCGGGAGGAATGCCTTGCCATGCGGGCCTTGCACGGTCACCAGAGGGTATCCGTACAGCCTCTGTAGCTGCGCGTCCGCCATCACTCGCTCGCGCGGACCGTGCAGGACTTCCCCGTCACCCAGAAGCAGCAGCAGGCGGTCACAGTAACGCGCTGCCAGGTTGACGTTGTGCACCACCATCAACATGGCGCCTCCCCGGCGCAGCGTATGGGCCTGAAGCAATGAGAGGACCTGGATCTGGTGCCGCAGGTCCAGGTGATTCGTGGGCTCGTCCAGCAGTGCCAGCAGGGGGTCTTGCACTAGCAGGGTGGCGACCGCAAGCCGCTGGCGTTCGCCTCCGGACAGGGTGGCTACCGGTCGTTCCGCCAGCGTGTCCAGCTCCAAGGCCCGCAGGGCCGCCAGAGCGCGCTCTGTGTCTTGCGACTCCTCCCATTGCCAGAAGTGCAGGTGAGGATGACGGCCGATGAGAGCCGTCTCCAAGACGGTGCTCGGGAAGGGGTCATCGACCTGCTGGAACAGCACCCCCAGCACCCGCGCCACGCGCCGTCGAGGCAGTCGCGCGAGGTCGTCTCCCAGGAGGCGCACCGACCCGAAGCTCGGTGGCCGCAACCCCGCGAAAGTGTGCAGCAGCGTCGTCTTGCCCACCCCGTTACGACCGAGAATTCCCCAGCATTCGCCCGGAAACACTGCCAAGTCTAATCCTTGACAGGCGCGGCAGCGGCCGACGCTCGCGCTCAGTCCGCAGGTCTCCAGTAGCGCCGTCATCGGGTTCCCTTGTGGAGCACCAGCAGGAACAGTGGCACCCCCACGGCGGCGGTGAGCACACCCACGGGAAGCTGCTGAGGGGCCAACAGCGATCGAGCGAGGGTATCCGCCAGCACCAGCAGAGTTCCTCCGAGCAGGCTGGCGGCGGGCAGCAGCAGGCGGTGGTCGCTGCCGGCGGCGAGGCGCCACAGATGAGGCACCACCAGTCCTACGAAGCCAACTGTCCCCGCCAGCGTGACCGCAGTTGCGGTGAGCAGGGACGCGACGAGGTAGATGCCCCAACGCAACGGTTGCACGGAGATACCGAGGGCAGCGGCCTGCAGTTCCCCGCGGGCGAGTACGTTGAGGTCGCCGGCGAAGGGCCAGGAGATGGCGAGTCCGAAGGCGGCCACCGCGAGACCGGGCCAAGGTGTTGCGCCGTGACTGAGGTCACCCATGAGCCAGAATAGCAAGCCGGGCAACGTCTGCGCAGGGCTGACGGCAAGAATGAAGTCTATTGCGGCGCTCCAGCCCGAGGCCATGATGACGCCTGTCAGGAGAAGCCGTGCGGTGTTCCAACTGCCGCGTCCGCGCGCCAGGTTGAACACCAGAAGCATCGCCGCCAGGGCGCCGGAAAAGGCACAGACGTCGAGGGTGGGATGACCGAGGTGCGCCAGCATTGCGAGGAGCGCCGCAACGGCGGCGCCCCCGGAGATGCCCAACACGTAAGGGTCGGCCAGTGGGTTGCGCAGCAGCGTCTGCATGAGTGCCCCCGCCAGGCCGAGCAGCGCGCCTACGGCGAAGGCGCTGGCGGCGCGCGGTAGCCTGAGGTCAAGGAGCACGGTGCGGGTGAGGCCGTCGGCCTCGCCATGCAGTACCTTCCAGAGCGCGGCCCAGCCAAGCCCTGCGCTGCCGAAGGTGAGGGCGCATAACAGGCTGAGCGGTGCCAGCAGCAGCAGCGCAGCCATCCACAGGCGAGGGCGCGACGTCACGCGGGGTGTTCGCACCTGCGTCCAGTCGGGCGCGGGGCATCCACCGTCAATCGCCTCAGGTCCGTCGGCGCCTTGACCGCCCTGGAACCGGCACCGGTCTGCTCAGGTGCGCAGACTGATCGTCCTCCACCCGTGATCGGCGGCATGGCGAGCGAGGGCTGCGTCGGGGTCCACTGCCACCGGATGGGCGACCCGATCGAGTAGGGGCAGGTCGTTGTGCGAGTCGCTGTAGAACCAACTGTCGCCCATCGGGACGCCGTACTCATGCGCCCATTCCTCCAAGCGCTGCACCTTGCCCTCACGATAGCAGGGTATCCCGATGACGCGGCCGGTATACCGCCCTTCCACCATCTCCGGCTCGGTGGCGAGCAAGTGCCTCACACCGTAAGCCTGGGCGATGGGAGCGGTGATGAATCGGTTGGTGGCGGTGATGATGAGGAGGGAGTCGCCGCGATCGCGGTGGCTCTGCAGCAGGGCGTGTGCCGCAGGCAACATGATGGGCAAGATGTTCTCTTCCATGAACCGGGCGCGCAGCACCTCCAGGGTCGGCGGGTCCAGCAGCGCAAGCGGGCGTAGCTGGAATGCGAGAAACTCGTGGATGTCCAGCGTTCCGGCCTGATACTGACGATAGAACCGCTCGTTTTCATGCTCGTAACGCTCGCGATCCACCAGACCTCGTCTCACCAAGAAGCGCCCCCACAAGTAGTCGCTGTCGCCGGCGAGCAGCGTGTTATCGAGGTCGAAGATGGCGAGACTCAAGGGGGAACCCCGGGACCGGAGGGGCCAGCGCCCGCGGCGGAAGATCCTTGCCGTTGGCGGCAATCTTGTGGAACAATGCCTATCATTCAAGATCTTCCCGCCGTTTGCAAGTGATTGATTCGGACGGTTACCGGTTGAATGTCGGCATCGTGCTGAGCAGCCGCGCGGGCGAACTGCTGTGGGCCAGACGCATTGGACAAGATGCGTGGCAGTTCCCCCAGGGCGGCATTCGTCGCTCGGAGAACCCCGAGCAGGCACTTTACCGGGAATTGGAGGAGGAGGTCGGCCTCCAGCCGCAGCACGTGAAGCTGATGGGGTGCACGCGCGGCTGGCTGCGCTACCGGCTGCCGAAGCGCCTCATTCGCTACGGGCGAAAGCCGCTATGCATCGGTCAGAAGCAACGCTGGTTCCTGCTGCAGCTCGTGGAGAGCGACCGGTATGTCCGCCTGGACCTCAGCGAGAAGCCGGAATTCGACTGCTGGCGGTGGGTGTCCTATTGGTATCCTCTGCAGGAGGTCGTAGCGTTCAAACGCAAGGTCTACGATCGCGCGCTGCACGAGCTTGCACCGCTGCTGTTCCCGGGGTCGGAAATCTCGGTGCCCGATCCGAACTCGTAGGTCGACCGCACCTCCCTAAGTCGCATGTTAGACACGCTGCGCCGCATCGTCCAGGAGGTCCACTCCGCCCAGGACTTGGACCAAGCGCTGCGGATCATCGTCAGCCGCGTGAAACGAGCGATGGCGGCAGACGTTTGCTCCGTCTATCTCATCGATCCCGCATCCCACGAGCACGTCCTGATGGCCAGCGACGGCCTCAACCCCGAAGCGGTGGGCAAGGTGCGTCTGGGGCGGCGTGAGGGGCTGGTCAGCATGGTGAGCGAGAGAGAGGAGCCCGTCAACCTCGACAACGCCGCAGAACACCCCCGCTATCACTACGTGGCGGGGAGCGGCGAGGAGCCGTTTCACGGCTTTCTGGGGGTTCCTATCATCCATCACCGCAAGGTGCTGGGTGTGCTCATCGTGCAACGCCGTGAACGCCGCAAGTTCAGCGAGGAGGAAGTGAGCTTCCTCGTGACGATAGCCGCTCAGCTCGCGGGGGCCATCGCCCACGCCGAGGCAGTCGGGGACATCGCAGGGTTTCGCCGGCCACATGCGCTGGGGGTACAGCCTCTTGCGGGACAGCCGGGAGGCTCCGGGGTAGCCATGGGGATGGCCGTGGTCTGTTATCCGCCAGCCGACTTGGACGCCATTCCCGACCGCCCGGCCACCGACGTGGAGGCGGAGGCCGCCGCCTTCCAGGCGGCTTTGGCGGCCGTTCAGGCAGATATTCGGGGGCTGCGCGATACTCTCGGACCGGCCCTCGGGGAAGAGGAGCGGCTGCTGCTCGATGCCTACCTGTTGATGCTGAAGGGCGGCAGCCTCGTCACCCGCACCCTGGAACGTATCCGGGCGGGCCAATGGGCGCAGGGCGCGCTGCGCGTCACCGTGGCCGAGCACGTGCAGGTGTTCGAGTCTATGTCGGACAGCTATCTGCGGGAGCGTGCCAGCGACGTGCGGGATTTGGGCAGGCGTCTGGTCCAGCGGCTGCAGAGCGGCCGTCCGGAGGTCCGCGACTATCCCCCGGACACCATCCTGGTGGGTGAGGAGATAACGGCCACCATGCTGGCCGCGGTCCCGCGCGAGCGGCTGTGCGGCGTGGTGTCAGCCCGGGGATCGCGAGCCTCCCATGTAGCCATTCTGGCGCGCGCACTGGGAGTCCCCGCGGTGATGGGGGCGGGCGACTTGCCCGTGAGCCGGGTGGATGGCAAGGAGATGATCGTGGACGGCTACGTCGGGCGCGTCTACATCATGCCGCCGCCGACGGTGCGTGAGGAGTACCTGCGCCTCATCCGCGAGGATCGTGCCCTCTCCGAAGAGCTGAAGACGCTGCGCGACCTGCCGGCGGAGACCCCCGACGGCTACCGAATACCGATGCTGGTCAATACGGGGCTGTTGGCCGACCTGACTCCTGCGCTCAGCAGCGGGGCCGAGGGGATCGGGCTGTACCGCACGGAGTTTCCGTTCCTCATCCGCGACCGATTCCCCGGCGAGGAGGAGCAGTTCAAGGTCTACCGTCAGGCGCTCCAGGCGTTCGCACCGCGCCCCGTGACCCTGCGCACCCTGGACGTGGGCGGTGACAAGGCGCTGCCCTATTTCCCCATTTCGGAGGACAACCCGTTCCTGGGTTGGCGCGGTATACGTATTACGCTGGACCATCCCGAGATCTTCCTCACCCAGCTGCGAGCCATGCTGCGGGCGAGCGCGGGGCTGAACAACCTGCACTTGCTGCTTCCCATGGTGACTACCCTGGCGGAGGTGGACGACGCTTTAGGGCTCATCCGCCGGGCTTACCAAGAGATACGGGAGGAAGGCGCGGACATCGGCAGCCCCCCGGTGGGTGTGATGGTGGAGGTCCCCGCCTTGGTGTATCAGGCGGAGGCCCTCGCCCGTCGCGTGGATTTTCTGTCCATCGGAAGCAACGATCTGACCCAGTACCTGCTCGCAGTCGACCGCAACAACCCGCGCGTCGCAGCACTCTACGACTCGCTCCACCCCGCGGTGCTGAGGGCCATGATGCAGGTCCTGGAAGGGGGGCACCGACAGAGCTGCCCGGTCAGCGTGTGTGGGGAAATTGCCGGGGACCCCACGGCTGCGGTACTCCTGCTAGGGATGGGCATGGACAGTCTGAGCACCAGTAGCGCCAACCTGCCGCGCATAAAGTGGGTGATCCGCACGATCCCCAGGGCACGCGCTTGCGCCCTGCTGGAGGAGGTGCTGGCACTCGAGGACGCCACCGCCATTCGCCGCCACGTCAACGCTGCCCTTGAGGAGGCGGGACTGGGAAGCCTGCTGCACGCCGGGCGCTGACACCACACGCAATCCCTACCGCGAATTCCTGGCGCTCGCTACGCCGAGGCTGGCGGGGGTCGCAGGGCGAAGCAGGTTCACCGCCCCAGAGCGAGCCGGGCCGCCAGCCTCTCCGGGAGTCCCGCCTCACGGATGCGCCGCTGGGCTTCTGCCACAGCGTAGGCACAGCGCTTGAACCACAGCCTGCGGCGGTCTGCGTCCAGCACCACGTACGAGGCCCTGGGATCCCCGTCCCGCGGTTGGCCGACACTTCCGGCGATCACCAGGCATCCGCCCTCTCCCAGGTGTACCGCTGCAGAGTGATCCAGCCCCGACAGGAAGTGGTGGCCTTGCTCTTGCTGTGAGTGGATAAAGGCCCCGTGCAGGTGGGAGTGCCCGGACAGGGCGAGGCGCGATCCGACCGCTTCGAGATTTTCCAGCAGGTTGTCCCATCCGAGGTATTCCCAGTGCTGTGGCTGCAAGGGGGCGCCATGGCTCAGGTACACAGTCTCGGTCACGTGGGTGTACGGCAGTCCGGTCAGGTAGGACAGATTCTCCGGGCTGATGGTGTGGCGTGCGTACTCGATGGCCTGCGCGGCGTAACTGTTGAACCAACGCGTGGAGGTCCGTCCCAAAACGGCGTCGTCGTGGTTGCCCAGCAGGGCTACACTGCAGTGCGCCCGTACCAGGGTGCAGCACGCATTCACGTCGGGGCCGTAGCCGGCGATATCCCCGAGGCAATACACCGCGGTGATCCCCTGGCCGGAGATGTCGGCGAGCACTGCCTCCAACGCTGGCTGGTTGCCGTGGATGTCGGAGATGACGGCGAGCTTCAAGGGAGGCGCCCGCGGGACGAGGCACTGCGCACGCCTAACATTTCCCAGTGCCTCGCGGCTCACGCGCCAATGACTTGAGAGCGTACAGGGTCTCCAGTGCCTGACGCGGGCTCAGCTCGTCCGGCTGGACGGCATGCAGCGCCTCCAGCACCGGGTGCGGCGGCTCGCTTGGAAACAGCGCAATCTGGGTCGTCGGCAGCCGGGCGCCTCGCTCCAAATCGCGAAGGCGCCGCCGGGCGAGGTCGATGACGGGGTGGGGAACGCCCGCTAGCGCCGCCACCTGCAGCCCGTAGCTCTGGCTGGCGGGACCGTCTTTTACCGCATACAGGAAGACAATGCCGTCGTCGTGCTCGGCGGCGTCCAGATGCACGTTGGCCATGCTCGCGTGGCGCTCGGGCAAGCGGGTCAGCTCGAAGTAGTGGGTGGCAAACAGCGTGAAGCTGCCGAGTCGGCTGGCCAGATACTCGGCGCACGCCCACGCCAAGGAGAGCCCATCGAAGGTGCTGGTACCGCGGCCAATCTCGTCGACGAGCACCAGACTGAGCGGGGTCGCGTTATGCAGGATATTCGCCGTCTCGGCCATCTCCACCATGAACGTCGAGCGTCCGCCGGCCAAGTCGTCGGCTGCCCCGATGCGTGTGAAGATGCGGTCGAGCGGACCGACGACCGCGCGCTGCGCGGGCACGAAGGAGCCGACGTGTGCCAACAGGCAGATGAGGGCCGTCTGCCGCATGTAGGTGGACTTTCCCCCCATGTTCGGCCCGGTGATGATGAGCACGCGGCGCCGCTCGTCGAGACGCACGTCATTCGGCACGAAGGGAGCGGGGGAGCTTTGCTCGACCACCAGATGGCGTCCGCCTTGGATGTGGATGCCGGGGGACTGGGAGAGCTCCGGGCGTGTCAGCTCCAAGGCCGCCGCGCGCTCCGCGAGGTTGGCCAGCGCGTCCAGCTCCGCCAGTGCGTCGGCTGCGGCCTGAAGCCTTGGCAAGTGGCCCTGGAGGTGGGCGAGTAGCTCGTCGTAGAGGGATTTCTCTCGAGCCAGGGCACGTTCGCGGCTACTCAGCACCTTATCCTCGAAGCCCCTGAGCTCCTCTGTCATATAGCGCTCGGCCCCTTTCAGGGTCTGCCGCCGGACGTAGTCCGTCGGTACCCTGTCGCTGTGGGAACGGCTCACCTCGATGTAGTAGCCGTGAACTCGGTTATAGCCCACCCGGAGGGTGGAGATGCCCGTCCGCTCGCGCTGCCTGTTCTCGAGCGCGACGAGGAACTCATCGGCGTGGGTGGCCAGCGTGCGTAGCTCGTCCAGCTCGGCGTCGTAGCCGGGCGCGATGACCCCGCCGTCGCGCAGTAACATTGGCGGGCGCTCCATCAAGGCACGCTGCAGCAGCGAGCTCAGCTCGGGGAACTCGCCGAGCTGTCCTGCCAGACCGGGCAGCCGGCCCGCCTCGAGGTCCGCCAATGCGGTCCGCAACGCGGGCAGCGAGGCCAGCGCAAAGCGCAGTTGCGACAGATCGCGGGGCCGAGCGCTGCCGAGCGCAACGCGGGCGAGGATGCGCTCCACATCCCCGATGCGTCGCACGACCTCGTGCAGAGCCTCGAAGCGGTTGTTTGCCATGAGTGCCTGCAGGGCGTCCTGGCGGTCGCGCAATATCGTCGGGTCGCGGAGGGGACGGTGCAGCCAGCGTCGGAGTAGCCGCGCGCCCATGGGGGTCGCAGTTCGGTCCAGCACTGCGGCCAGGGTGCTGTCCGTGGTGCCCCGCAAGTTGGTGACGATCTCCAGATTGCGCCGTGTCGCGGCGTCCAGGATCAGGCTGTGCTCGCGCTGCTCCAGGTGCAGCTTGCGGATGTGGGGCAGAGCGCTGCGCTGGGTGTGCGTGGCATACTGCAGCAGGCAGCCGGCCGCGCCCAGCGCAAGCGTCATCGCATCGCACCCGAAGCCGATCAGGTCGTGCGTTCGCATCTGCTCGGTCAGCAGGCGCCGCGCCGTGTCCAAGTCGTAGTGCCACGGCGGCTGGCGTCGCAGCCCGGGCCTGCCGTCGAGCCACGGCGCGGAGGCGAAGTCTTCGCTGATCAGGATCTCGGCGGGCTGCAGCCGCTCCAGCTCCGAGCACAAGGCCTCTTCCCCTTCGACTTCCAGCACGCACAAGCGACCGCCCGACAGGTCGAGGCTGGCGATGCCGTAACGTGCGTCGCGGCCGTGCAACGCCACGAGCAGATTGTCACGCCGCTCTTCCAGCAGTGCTTCATCGGTGACGGTGCCGGGCGTCACGATGCGCACCACGCGCCGCTCCACCGGACCCCGGCTGCGGGCCGGGTCGCCCAGTTGCTCGCAAATTGCGATCGACTCCCCCAGGCGTACCAGCCGACCGAGGTAGCCGTCCACCGCATGCACCGGGACGCCGGCCATGGGGACGGGCTGCCCGGCCGACTGCCCACGTGCGGTCAGTGCAATGTCCAGAAGGCGTGCCGCTTTCTGCGCGTCTTCGTAGAACAGCTCATAGAAGTCGCCCATACGGTAGAAAAGAAGGATATCGGGGTAGTCGGCCTTGATCCCCAAGTACTGCCGCATGATGGGTGTATGGCTGTCGAGGGCGCTGGGGGGGTCCACGGGCGGGCCGCTGTTTGGGGGGGTCATACCGTTTCATTCTAACGTCAAATCATCTGCATTGGAGTCGTACGGCTGGCCAGCGCGGAACCCGTGCTGGGCCGCTCCGGCCCCGACCTCGCCGAGATTAAGGCCAGGGGTCGCAGCCGAGCTTGCGCAGGCGAGGAGGGCCAAGGAACCATTGTTTGAGTGCCGGAGACAAATCCCTGCAGGGAAGTGGTTGACGCGCGGGACGGCGATTGAATTCCCGTGACGCTGTCCCCATCCCTGGACCGCATCCACTGGAGTGCAGAGGAAGGCTCGCAATGATAAAGCGCATCGTGCTGTTCCTGATCACCAACGTGGCGGTGCTGGTCACTCTCAGCATCTCCATGCGCTTGCTCGGGATCGACAGCATTCTCACCCAGTCCGGACTGAACCTGCGGGCACTGCTGGTGTTCGCCGCGGTGATCGGATTTTCGGGCTCGTTCATCTCCCTCGCCATGTCCAAATGGAGCGCCAAGTTTCTCACCGGCGCACAAGTCATCGACCGGCCTCGCAACAGCACCGAGGTCTGGCTGCTGGAGACCATCAAACGGCATGCGCAGAACGCCCGCATCGGCATGCCGGAGGTGGCCGTCTACGACTCGCCAGACATGAACGCCTTCGCGACCGGAATGTCGCGCGACTCCTCGCTGGTGGCCGTGAGTACCGGCTTGCTTCGCCAGATGCGGGCGGAGGAAGTCGAGGCGGTCCTCGGCCATGAGATCACACATGTGGCCAACGGTGACATGGTGACCCTGGCCTTGGTGCAGGGGGTGGTGAACACGTTCGTGGTGTTCCTGTCGCGCGTCGTTGGCTATGTCGTCGACCGGGCCGTATTCCGGACCGAGGAGGGGGTAGGACCCGGGTACTGGATAACCACCATCGTGACCGAGCTGCTGCTCGCGGTGCTCGCCAGCATGGTGGTCATGTGGGTGAGCCGCATGCGGGAGTTCCGCGCGGACGCCGGTGGTGCCCGGCTGGCGGGCCGGGAAAAGATGATTGCTGCGCTGGAGCGGCTCAAGGCCGGTCTGGACCAGCCTCATCTCCCGGACCAGTTGGCCGCGTTCGGTATCTCCGGTCGTATCGGCCGCGGGCTGACCCGGCTGTTCATGTCGCACCCGCCACTTGAGGAGCGCATTGCCGCTTTGCGGGCTGCGGCCTGAGCGTGGCTGGGCGGGAGTCCCTCCCGTTGTCAGTCTTGGGCCAACCTTAGGGCCGCCCGCAGTCTGGGGGCCCGGCCCGCGTGTTTTGTTGCCGCGGAGCGGGGCCGCTATGCGGACGCCGGTCCTAGTGGGTTGGTCGAATAGCCCATGCCTCTGATCCGTCCTTTCCGTGGGCTCCGTCCTGCTTCGGCCCATGCCGCCGAGGTGGCGGCACCGCCGTACGACGTGGTGACCGCCGAGGAGGCCAGGCAGCAGGCCAGCGGGAAACCTTGGAGCTTTCTCCACATCTCGCGGCCGGAAATCGATTTGCCGACGGGCACCGACCCCTACGAGCCGGCGGTTTATGCCCGCGGCGCGGAGAACCTGCGGCGTATGCTCGAAGCAGGCGTGCTGAAGCGTGACGCGCAGCCCTGCTACTACGTCTATCGACTGACTGCCGGCTCCCACCACCAGACGGGGCTGGTGGCGGCGGCCTCGGTGGATGCTTACGAGTCGGGGCAGATTCGCCGGCACGAGCTTACCCGACCCGAAAAGGAGGACGACCGCGTCCGACACATTCGCGCCTTGAACGCCCAGACCGGCCCCGTGTTGCTCGCCTACCGCCGTGATGCGGCCATCGACGATCTGCTGGCGGAAACGACTGCGGTCCCCGCAGAGTACGATTTCCAGGCCGGAGACGGCGTATGCCACAGGCTCTGGGTCGTTCGTGATGAGGTACGGCTCCGCCGCTTCACCGACCTCGTCCAGGCGCTGGGACGGCTGTACATCGCAGACGGCCACCACCGCTCGGCGGCGGCGGCCCGCGTTGCGGCCGAGCGGCGCCAGGCGAACCCTCACCATACCGGTGGGGAGAGCTACAATTTCTTGCTGACGGTCAGTTTCTCGCACGAGGAGATGCGCATTCTCCCCTACCACCGGCTGGTCAAGGACCTGAACGGCCTCTCCCCGCACGGCCTCCTGACCCGCGTGACTGGGGCGTTCTCCTTAACCCACAGCGATCGGCCGGTGGACCCCCGGCAGCACGGCGTGTTCGGGATGTATTTGGCTGGCCGCTGGTATCGTCTTCAACTGCGGCCGGAGCTCATGCCCACGTCGGATGCGGTGGCGCGCTTGGACGTCAGCTTGCTCTCGCGGTATCTGTTGGCGCCGGTCCTGGGTATTCATGATCCCCGTCGCGACCCCCGCATGGATTTCTTGGGCGGGGTCCACGGCACCGAGGCGCTTGCCCGACGGGTCGATGGCGCAGAAATGGCAGTGGCGTTCACTGTTTGCGCCACGGCCATGGACCAGTTGATGGCTGTGGCAGATGCTGATCGGCTGATGCCTCCGAAGTCCACGTGGTTCGAGCCCAAGCTGGCGGACGGTCTGGTCTCCCAGGTTCTGGACTAACGCGGGCAGCGGCCTCGGCACCGTGGTCGCAGAGTCGGTGAAGCTGCTATCGGGACGCGCAGGCGATTGATTCGCAAGCTTTCAGGGGCTCGCGGAGAAGTCGAAGCCCAGGGTGGGGCCGGGCTCCTGGATGTAAAACCCCCTGGCGTAATCCACACCGAGCTGCCATAGCACGGCAAGGCTACCGGCCTCCTCGACGTTCTCGGCGATGGTCAGCTTGCCCATGCTGTGGGCGGTCTCGATCAAGGACCGGACCGTGGCCTGTTTTTGGGTGTCCTGCGCGAGCTGGTGGACGAGCGCGCCGTTGATTTTGACGTAGTCGACGGGTAGGTGGCGGAGGATCCCGAACGAGTTCGTTCCCTGGCCGAAGTGGGCGAGGGCAAACTGCGCGTGCAGCGCTTTGGCATTGCGCGCGAACACCTTGGCCTGGCCGAGGTGAGTGGTGGCCGAGACCTCGCTGACTTCGAAGACGAAGCGATCTCCGGGCACCTTTTCGGATCTCAGCAGATCGACCAGCCAGCCGACAAGGCTCTCGTCTGCCAGCGTCTCATCCGACAGCTTGATCAGCAAACACAGGTGCTTACCCTTGGCTCGCTGGGCCACTACCGCGGACGCGGCGTGCGCTATGACCCAGCGGTCCAGTGCGGGGGTCAGATGAGCCTTGGCAGCGGCCGCCATGAACTGCTGGGGGAGAACGGGCTGGTCTTGGGCGTCCAGCATCCGCACCAGTACCTCGTACAGCTCCATCGGTTTGCCATGCAGGCTCACCACCGGCTGGAAGTACAGGCGGAACCGGTCCGCCTGCAGAGCCTCCTGAATCCGCTGGGGCCATTCCCGGTCCTGGACGTATTCCGTGATGCTCGGTTGGTCCACCTCTACCCGGTTTCCGCCCTGGTGCCTTGCTCGGCTGCAGGCGCTGTCGGCTGCCAGGAGGACCTCTTGGGCACTCGCTGCCCCTGCACCGATTAGGGAGAGCCCAATGCTGCAGGTGAGGATCACGGTCTGTTGATCCACTTCAAAGACGTGCTCTTCGACACCCTGGCGCAGCCCCTCAGCGAGCGCCCGAACCTCGTCCATGCGGTCGTTCTCTAGGAGCACACAGAAGGTCTCGTGCCCGAAACGGGCGGCCACTGCGCGTTGCCCAGCGGCATCACGCAGCAGCGCGGCTGCGTCCGCGAGCACCAGGTCGCTCTCGGCGATGCCGAGGCGTTCGGTGACTGCCCGGAAGCCGTCCAGCGCGACGTATAGCACGGAGCCCCCGGTGCCGCGCCCCGAGGCATCCGCGAACGCACGCTCCACTGCCTTGATGAAATGCTGCCGGTTGTAGAGGCCGGTCAGGGGGTCCAGGCTGGTCAGTCTCGCCAATTCCGCTTCAGACGAGCCCGCCACGGAGAGATCCCGCAGCACCAGTTGAATGCAGGGTTCACCCTCGAAGGTGGCGCGGCTCAGCGCAAAGGCTGCCGTAAAAGGAGTGCCGTCGGCGTGCAAGGCATGCAGCTCAGCGCGGGCATCGGGCTTGTCGTCGCGACTGAAACGTCGCAACAGATCCTTCAACTGGTTGTGGTCCTCCGTCGAGATCATGTCCAGGAGGGGGATGCCGGCCATCTCGCCGGCCGAGTCGAATCCGAACATCTCCAGGTAAACGGCGTTGGCATAGACGTGCATGCCGTCAAGGATATACGCGACGGCGTCGCGCGAGCTGTCGATGAGTGCCCGAGCGCGTTGCTCGCATTCGCCAAGCGCAGCCTCGTATTGTCGCCGCGCTCGTCGCTCAGCCGCTCCTTCGATCTCGCGGCGAACCGCATGGGCCAGGCGCTCGGCTGGCTGCACAGCAACGACGTCTCTGGCTCCGTATGCCAGTGCCTCTATGGCCGCCGGGTTGGCAGGGTCATCGCTCAGGACTAACAGCGGGATGCCTCTGCCGACATGACCCAGCACCGAGGCGATCTGAATCAGCTCCATGTTGGCCTTGGCGAGCACCAGCTCCCACGCAGAGCCCGTTTCCTGGAGCAAGGCTTCGAGCCCGGCCACGGTGTCCATGTGTTGGCAGCGCACATTCAGGCCGGCGCTCTCCAGCGCTTCAGTCAGGGGGTCCGCGTCGTCCGCCGCATCGCTCAGTAACAGGAGATGTATTACGCGCTCCTTCGCCATGCCAATCAGCGCCCCTGGAGGATGTACCGGAACGCCCGGACGATGCCGCGCGACCTCCCCGCCCGCCCGGCCCCCTCGGCACGTTGTAGGGTTCGGACCTGCGCCTCGAGGCTACGCCCGTTCGGGTTCAAAGCCTCTCCCACAGCGTGTCGAAATCGTTCTGCTCGGTGGCCTCCGGTAGCGTCGTGGTGCCGCGCTCCCGCTCTACTTCCGGGGTCCGCGGGCGCTCGACCGGAGCGGCCTGAAACTGGGCGTAGGCCGCGGTCTTCTCGACGAGCGCGCTCAGCTGCAAGGGCTTCGTGCTGTCGCCATTGCGCACCGTGACCTCGTTGCCGACTCGGTAAGACAGTGGGCCGGTGATGAGTGTGAACGAATATCCGCTGAGCCCCCGTTCCGGAAGCATCAGCGCCCGCAAGTACTCCCGTTTGGTCTCCGGCCCGTGGACGGATTCGGTCCAGACCGGCACGACCTGTGGGGCGAGCCATTGGACGCCGGTCTCCAAACGCTCGCCCTGGTCCTGCCGCATCCAGCGAACCACGCCCAGCCGGTGGCGCAAGCCTGCGTCTGCCTGCTGAGCGCTGACTGATACCAGCTCCCCGATGTTGATTCCGACGAGGTCCCGGGTGCTCCAACTCAGACGACACCCGCCGACGCTCTCGTCCTGAGTCTGGCACTCGTATGGTGCCGCGCCGCGTTGCGTACGCTTCGGGTCCGCCCACGACGCCGGATGCGAGGGATGCGCCAGTTCTTCGATCTCTGGTAGCTGCAAAGGCATGCCCAGTGTCGAGACCGGCTCCTCCACCAGAACCTCGGGTGCCGGGATTGGCCGGTCCTCCTCCTGTCCGCCGAGGAGGGCCTGGTGGATTGAGTTGAGTCCGCGCATGACCTTCACCGACATGGGCTTGCGGACGCGGGTGGAGCGCCTCTCCGGCTTGTTGTCCCAACTGGCGGCGAGATGGGCCAGGGTGGTCTCCGAGAGAAACTCGCCGGGCTTCAAGGCGGGAGCCGGCGCTGCGGCCACCGTGTGGCGCCCAGCCGCGCGGCCCTTCTCCTCCCGAAGGATTGGGACGAGTCGACTGCCGTCGATCAGCCTGCAAGCGTCTACCGGTTCCTCCTTGAAGCCGAAGGTGAGCGGCGCCCCGTCCTTGGCTAGGTTGACCATGAAGGAACGCGGCGCTTCGGCGTCCTCGCGGTAAGGCCGCAGGGTCACCAGCGGCGACCAGAGCTCCAAGGCGACATAGACGTTCTCGGTCTCCGACTGGGGTAGCCGATAAGGATCGGTCAACGCCAACATGAGGATCTGCCTGTAGGCGTCCCCCACCGTGGCGCGCCTCACGAGCTCATAGCTGTCGTCGCCCACGCGTCTGTCGGCCAGGCCGTGCTGCTCCGCCTGGCGGTAGATCTGGTGTAACTCCAGCCACACGCCGGCAGGGCAAGGTGCATAGGCGTGACAGTTGACCAGCAGAACTTGGCTCAGGTAGCGAATGCTGCGGTGCATGGCGAGCGCCAGACGGTTGAGGCTCGTATAGCGGGACGCGGCAAGCAAATCCCGCGTGACGCTCTTGTATCCCGCGGCCATCTCGCTACACATCGCCTCGGCGAGCTTGGCCACCTGCTTGTTCTTTTCGGGGAGGGGAAATCCCACTCCCACGTAGTGGGGCCGCAGCGACCGCATGACGTAGCGAACCGGTGAGCGCAGCTCCTCCAGCAGACCGAGGCGGGCTTTGGCCGGGATATGCATAGGGTTGGTGCTGAGCAGGGCCTGGTACAGCAATTTACCGGTTTGCCCGACATTGGTAAGCGGCAGATCGGCGATCCACTGCCTGATCTGTTTGGGACGGATGTCGAACGCGGGCGCTGCAGGCTTCGGTTGAGGCGGTACGGGGATCTGCGGCGAGACGGCGTCCGCCTCGGAACGATTGCCCAGCAGTCGCCGCGCGAGAGCCGCCAGAGACAGCCAGTTGCTGGGATCGGCTTTGCGCATGCTACGGGAAGCCATGGCCAGGCGTCTGTCAGCCCGGAGCGACTGGGCAACCGCGGACCGGCTCCGCCCCAAGAGGCTTGCGGATGTGGAGATCCCCCGATTGGTCTTGTCTCTGACCGGCATGTCCTGCGGGCGCGACAGCCTGCCCACGCCCCGTGGCGCCAGCCTTGCGCCCGAATGGTATCGGCCAAATGTAGATGTATAGCACATGGCCTGCGGCGGCGAAAGGCGCGCCCGGCGCACAGCCGCCTGTCGTCCTGGTCGCGCTCGTCCCCCGCCGGCGCGAGTGCGAGGGCATGCGGACTAGGGCGATGTCCACAGAGAATCTATCTCCACGGGCTCGGTGACCACTTCCAGCGGCTGCTTGGCGCTCGCGCCCCGGCGCTCGCGCACTAGCCTCGGCACGAGGAAGCCGGGCAGACGGCGATGCACTTCGGCCATGAGCCGTGCGGCCTCGGCCTCGTCGACATCGAAGTGCGCCGCTCCCTGCACGCGGTCCAGGAGGTGCAGATAGTAGGGCAAGACCCGCGCGTTGAAGAGCCTCTCCGAGAGGCTCACCAGAGTTTCGGCGCAGTCGTTGACACCACGCAGCAACACACTCTGATTCAGCAGGGTCACCCCGCGCGCGGCTGCACGCGCAAGCGCGGTTTCCACACGCTGGTCGATCTCGTTGGCGTGGTTGGCATGGAGGACCATCACGGGCTTCAGGCGCGTGCCTGCAAGCGCATCCAGGAGACCGTCCGCAACGCGGCTCGGTACGGCGACCGGCAGGCGCGTATGTATTCTCACCCGCTGGACATGCGCTATGCCCGCGAGCGCGCGCACCAGAGCCGCCAGCCGAGAGTCGCTCAGCATGAGCGGGTCGCCGCCGCTCAGGATAACCTCGGAGACGGACGGGCGCTCCGCGATATAGTCCAGGGCGGCGTGCCACCGCGCGCCTGCGGCGTTAGCGGAAGAGTAGGGGAAATGCTGCCGGAAGCAGTAACGGCAGTGGATCGGACACGCCCCCGTCGCGATCAGCAATACCCTGCCCTGGTACTTGTGGAGCAGCCCCGGGACCGGCATGGCGCTCAGATCTCCCACCGGATCAGGGCTGAAGTCGGGCCTTGGGGACGGGTTCTGGTACCCGGGCCACACCTGCAGTAGCAGCGGGTCTTTCGGGTCCTCTTTGCGCATACGGGCCACATAGCCACGGGGTACCCGCAAAGGAAAGAGGTGGAATGATGCCGGGGGTGGGGGCAAAAGATCCGGCGGCAGCTTCAGGAGACTCAGCAGCTCCGCAGGGTCCGTGACCGCGCTCGTGATCTCGGCTTGCCAGGCAGTGTCTGACAGCAGGCTGCCCTTGGGTTTATTATTGGGCGCTTGCACGGTCTCGAGCGAGGGAATCGATGGCGACCTATAGCACCAATGAGTTCAAGAGCGGCCTCAAGGTGATCTTGGACGGCGATCCCTGTGCCATCTTGGAGAACGAATTCGTCAAGCCCGGGAAGGGGCAGGCGTTCAACCGCGTCAGGTTCCGTAACTTAAAGACCGGCAGGGTTCTGGAGCGCACTTTCAAGAGCGGCGACACCATCGAGGCGGCCGACGTCGTCGATAGCGGAATGCAATACCTGTACAACGACGGCCAATTCTGGCACTTCATGGTCCCCGACACGTTCGAGCAGTATGCGGCCGATGCCAACGTCGTGCAAGACTCAGCCAAGTGGCTCAAAGAGCAGGATAGCTGCATCGTGACCCTTTGGAATGGTGTACCCCTCGCGGTCACGCCCGCCAACTCGGTGGTCCTCAAGGTCGCGCAGACCGAGCCGGGGGTCCGCGGCGACACCGCCACGGGCGGCACGAAGCCAGCGACGCTGGAGACGGGTGCAGTGGTGCGGGTTCCGCTATTCGTTGAAGTGGGCGATCTGGTCAAGGTCGACACGCGCACGGGCGAGTACCTGTCCCGTGCCAAGTAGTCGAGAAGGGGTTGCGCCGCATCCAGTGGACGCCGACGCTGACTGGCGTCCCGCTGCGACCTCGGCAATGCTGCGGCGGCGGGCTGCGCTACTCGGCGCGATCCGCGCCTTCTTCACCGCCCGTGGGGTCATGGAGGTGGATACGCCGGCTCTCTCGGCGACCGTCGTGCCGGAGAGCCACATCGAACACTTTGTGACCCGGTATCACGGGCCCGCTGCGCCGCAGGCGAACATACTCTACCTGCTACCCTCGCCGGAGGGGGCTATGAAGCGCCTGCTGGCGGCGGACAGCGGGCCCATCTACCAGATTTGCCACGTCTACAGGAATGGCGAGCGCGGGAGACTGCACAATCCGGAGTTCACGCTGCTCGAGTGGTACCGCCCCGGGTTCGATCATGTGGCCCTCATGGAGGAGGTGGATGCGTTGCTGCGCGAACTCCTTGCGACGCCGTCGGGGGAACGACTGAGCTACCGCGAGGCATTTCAGCGGCACATGGGGATCGATCCCTTCGAGGCGTCCATCGAGGAACTGCAGTCGTGTGCCAGGCAGCGGGGATATCGGGGTCCAGATTCTCGGGCGCGAGGCTTGCCTCGACCTCCTGATGGGCGAGGCGGTCGGCCCGAACCTCGGCCTTCAACGACCAGCCTTTGTCTACGATTACCCGGCCTCCCAGGCGGCGTTTGCACGCGTGAGGGTCCCGTTCGCGGAGCGCTTCGAGGTGTATCTGCGTGGGGTGGAGCTTGCCAACGGCTTTCACGAGCTCGCCGACGCAGCCGAACAGCGTCGGCGCTTTCTGGCACAGCAAAGCCTACAGGAGGCCGCCGGGGGCATGCGGCCACCGATGGACGAGCGTCTCCTCGCCGCGCTGCGCTCGGGGCTTCCGGATTGCGCTGGGGTGGCCCTGGGGATAGATCGGCTCCTGATGTGCGCCTGCGCGGCGGCCCACATCGACGAGGTGATGACCTTTCCGCTGACCTGTGCCTGAGGATCTGGCGACGCAGCGGGCGGGACGCGCTGAGGAAGAGGCGCCGGCAGCGGGTGCCGTCCTCCGCCTGGAAGCGAGCAGCGGACGCCTCATTTGCCGCGGCTCATGGACACTCGGAAATGTGGGTGCCTTGAGGCGCCAGGTCGCGCTGCTGGATCTGGGGCAGCGCGACGCGCTGACCTGGGACATGGAAGCCATCAGCGCCTTGGATACCGCAGGTGCCTGCTTGATCCGGCGTACTCAGCGCGACCTGCAGGCGCGCGGTGTCGAGTTGGCCTCGCAGGGCCTGCGTCCGGAGCATGCAGCCTTGCTGCGCATGGTGGACGATCTGCCCGGCGCCGAGGCCGCAGCCTTTAGGGCCCCGCCACCGGCTCTGCTCGAACGCCTGGGCCGAGCGGTGTGGGAGCGCTGGCTCGAGGCCGTGAGGTTTCTCGCCTTCATCGGCGAGACCGGCATGGTTCAGGGTGCGTCGCTCCTCAAGCCTCGCCGTGTGCGCTGGACGAGCTTGGCGCACAACGTCATCCTGGTCGGATTCAACGCCCTGCCCATCGTCGGGCTGCTGTCCTTCCTCGTTGGGGTCGTCATCGCCTACCAGAGCGCCGTACAGTTGCGCCAATACGGTGCCAACGTCTATCTCGCCGACTTGGTTGGGCTCTCGATGTTGCGGGAATTGGCGGGGTTGCTGACGGCGATCATCGTGGCCGGTCGTTCCGGGTCGGCCTTCACCGCGCAGATCGGTACCATGCAGGTCACCGAGGAAGTGGACGCCTTGCGCACTCTCGGCATTTCCCCCGTCGAGTTGCTGGTGGTTCCGAAGGTTTGGGCGCTGGTTTTCGCCTTGCCCTTGCTGACCGTATGCGCCGACGTGATGGGGGTGGCGGGAGGGATGCTGATGGGGAGCGTGGTCCTGGGCGTGAGCTTCGCCACCTTCCTTGGCAGATTGCAGTACGCCGTGTCCCTGACGGACTTCCTTGTGGGAGTCGGCAAGGCGCCGGTGTTCGCGGTGATCATCGCCTTGGTGGGCTGCTTCCAGGGATTCCAGGTGAGGGGGGGCGCGGAGAGCGTCGGGCGCCAGACGACCGTCAGCGTGGTACAGGGAATATTTCTGGTCATTGTCGCGGACGCGGCGTTCTCCGTGGCCTTCAGCTGGTTTGGCATATGAACCACGCGGTGGTGCAGGTCCGAGACCTGCGTACGCGGTTCGGACGCCAGACAGTGCACGAGGACATCAGCCTGGATGTCTACCGGGGTGAGGTATTCGCCCTGGTCGGCGGCAGCGGTTCCGGCAAGACGACGCTGCTGCGGGAGATCATCATGCTCCAGCGCCCGGCCTCGGGAACCATCCGCGTGCTCGGGGAAAACATACTGGCGATCGGCCACCGCGAGGTGCTCGCCTTGCGCCGGCGCATCGGAATGCTGTTTCAACGCGGGGCTTTGTTCAGCTCGCTTACCGTCGCCGAGAATGTCGCGATGCCCATGCGCGAGCACGCGGACCTGCCCGAGGATCTGCTGCGTGAGCTGGTGGCCGTTAAGATCGCACTCACCGGGCTCCCGCCTGACGCTGCCGCGAAATATCCAAGGCAACTGAGCGGGGGGATGATCAAACGGGCGGCGCTCGCGCGCGCCATTGCCCTGGATCCGGAACTGCTGTTTCTCGATGAGCCATCCGCGGGCCTCGATCCCATCGGCGCCACCGCCCTCGACGAGCTGGTCGATCAGCTCAAGAACCTGCTGGGGCTGACGGTGGTGATGGTCACCCACGATCTCGACAGCCTGTGGCGAGTCGCGGACCGCGTGGCGCTGCTGGCCAAGGCGAGACTCCACGCCAGCGGCACGCTCCCGGAGCTCTACGAATCGGACGATCCCGAGGTGGCGGCGTTCTTCCGCGGACCCCGGGGTCGAGCCGCAGAGACCCAGGCGTGGAGACGGATGTAAATTACGCCCTCGTCGGCCTGTTCACCGTGGTGCTTGGCGCGGTGCTGGTGGCCATTGTGCTATGGCTCGGACCGCGGGAGTACCAGAAGTCGTATGAGATCTACTATGCCTACATGAGCGAATCGGTGTCGGGTTTGAGCGTGGATGCCCCGGTGAAGTACCGGGGGGTGGAGGTGGGCAAGGTGAAGAAGATCGCCCTCGTGCTAGACAATCCAGAGCAAGTGCGCCTCACGCTTTATATCGAGCAAGGAACTCCGATCAAGCAGGACACCGTGGCAGTGCTGTCGGTACAAGGCTTGACCGGCATCGCCTTCGTCGACCTCACCGGTGGCACCCGCGAGGCTCCGCCGCTGAGCGTTACGCAGGGACAGGAATACCCTGTCATCTCGACGGCCCCGTCGCTGTTCACACGGGTCGATACGACCCTGACGCAACTGGCTGCACGTCTCAATACCTTGGCAGACCAAACTACCGCTCTGCTGGGCGAGGACAACCGGACCGCTCTGCGGCAGACGCTGGCCGACATCAGGGCCGTGGCAGAGACGCTCGCGGCACACAGCAACAGCCTGGGGCGCGGCATCGACGCAGCCGCTGGCGTCATGGAGAACGCCGCACGGGCTGGCGCTCAGCTACCGGTCCTGGCGGATCGGACCGCACACGCACTGGAGTCGCTGCAGATGGCCGTCCAGTCCCTGCGGCGCACGGCGGCCGGCATCGACGACTTCTGGCAAGCCAATCGTCTCTACCTGCAGCGTTTTGCACGTCAGACACTTCCGGACATGGGGCAGTTGGTGGGCGACCTGCGGCAGGTCTCCGCGAATGTGGATCGGCTTGTCCAGACGCTGGGCCAGCAACCCAATGCCCTCGTCTTTGGGCTTCCGACCGCCACGCCGGGGCCGGGGGAGCGGTGACCGTTGCAGGCGCCCTTCGGGTGGCAGGGTTAGGGGCGGTGCTTGCCTGTGGGGCCTGTGCGCTGGTACCGGGGGGCCGCCACTCACCGTCCGCCACCTTCGCACTGGACGAGTCCGTCGTCCGACAGCAGTGCGCGGCCTCCGCCAGGGTCGGTTCCCAGGGTGGTGTGGGTACCCTGCTGGTGTCGACGCCGCGCGGCGCGCCGGGATTCGATACACCCCAAATGGCCTACGTACTGCGCCCGTACAGCCTCGACTACTATGCCTACAGCCGCTGGGTGGATACCCCTTCGCGCATGTTGGCCCCGCTCCTCGCAAGCTGCATGGACCAGACCGGGCAGTTCGCCGCAGTGGTACTGAGCCCCAGCACGGCTGCGGCGAATTGGCGTCTGGACAGCGAGCTGCTGTATCTACAGCAGGAGTTCACTCACAAGCCCAGCCAGGTGCGGCTGGGGCTACGGGCGCAGGTGCTGGACACACGCAGCGCCCAGATCGTCGCGCAGCGGTACTTCGAGCGGATCGTCCGGGCGCCGACGGACGACCCGTACGGCGGGGCGGTCGCGACCAACCGGGCGACGGGTCGCCTTCTCGCGGAGGTCGCCGAGTGGACGGTGGCGGCGACGGCCCGCCGTGCTCCGAGCAGAGCCTCAGGCAACCACGAGGCGGGTTCCGATGGTTTGGCCCATGCGCACCGGAGCTTGCGGTGACAGCTCGGACCTCCAGCGCACCTGCCCGACACCGAAAAGCACGATCACGGTGGACCCTAGGTTGAAGCGTCCCATCTCCTCGCCGCGTTCCAGCAAAATCGGGTCGGCTTGGCCGGTGTAGTCCCATCTGTTACCCCGGTGCAGATACGGAGGCGTCATCCGCCCGGACCACACCGTCTCGATACTACCCACGCCGATGGCTCCCACCAGCACCACGGCCATCGGACCGGCCGGGCTGTCGAAGAGGGTCACGAGCCGCTCGTTGCGGGTGAACAGACCAGGCACCACCCGGGCGGTGCCGGTGTTGACGCTGAACAGGCGCCCGGGCACATAGACCATCTCCCGCAGCCGCCCCCGCAGCGGCATGTGTACCCGGTGGTAGTCCCGCGGTCCCAGGTACAGGGTCGCGAAGCTGCCGTCCCGGAAGGGCGCCGCCCGCTCGCGGAGGCCTCCCAACAGCGCGGTCAGCGAGTAGTGCCTCCCCTTGGCCTGAATCAGTGTCTCGCCGTGAAGCTCGCCTGCCTGGCTGACCGTCCCATCCACCGGACAGACTACCGCGTCGCCTTCCCGGACCATCGGTCGCGCGCCGGCCTTGAGAGCCCGCGTGAAGAAGCTATTGAAGTCGGGGTACGCCCGTAAATCACGCTCCTGTGCGGCGTCCAGGTCTACCTCATAGTGATGAGTGAACCAGCGGATCAAGGCGTTCTTCCACCACACCCAGCGCAGCCGCGCTACGCCGTACATCAGCCGCGACAACGCGTGCTGCGGCAGTAGGTACTGCGGGAGCACCCTGAGGTGGGCCGACAGCATGCGCTCAGGCCGGCGTGTGGGGGGCGGTGGGCTCTTGGTGGGCTCTGTCGCCGGGGACGAGGCGCATGGACAGGTCGACTGCCCGCACGTGTTTAGTCAACGCACCGACCGAGACGTAGTCCACTCCCGTCTCGGCGATGGCTCGCAGGTCCTCTAGGCGCACGCTGCCCGATGCCTCGAGCTTCGCACGGGCCTGGTTGATGGCCACCGCCTGACGTAGCGCGGCCAGCTCTAAGTTATCTAGCAGCACGATGTCGGCCCCGGATTCTACGGCTTCGCCGAGCTGCTCCAAGTTCTCCACCTCCACTTCGAGAGGCACACCCGGCCAGCGCGATCGTGCGGCGCCCACCGCTGCGCGGATGGAGCCGAGCGCGCAGATGTGGTTCTCCTTGATAAGCAGGCCGTCATATAGCCCCCGCCGGTGGTTGCGGCAGCCGCCTACAACGACCGCGAACTTCTGGGCTGAGCGCAGGCCGGGCAGGGTCTTGCGGGTATCGAGCACTTTCGTGGCCAGACCCTCGACGGCTCGGGCATAACGCCGTGCCGTGGTCGCCACCCCGGACAGCGTCTGGAGGAAGTTCAGGGCGGTCCGCTCACCGGTCAGCATGGCCGGGGTAGGGCCGCGAACATCGCACAGCGCCTGGTCCGGGGATACCTCGTCGCCATCACGTGCACGCCACAGGATTTCGATGCGCGAGTCCAACTGGCGGAACACCTCGGCGAACCAGGCGCAGCCGCACAGTACTGCCCGTTCACGGCTGATCACCACTGCCGCAGCCCGGCCATCTTCGGGCAGCAACGCGGCGGTGAGGTCTCCGCTGCCCACGTCTTCGGCGAGTGCCCGTCTCACCGTGTCCGCGATGTCGTCCGGTAGGGCGGGGATCATTCTCTGGCAGGTCAGCGGCGGCGTAGCGCGTTTTCCATTTCGGTGAGCACCAGCACCGACACGCCGGCGAGCACGACCCGGGTCCCGGCGGCGGGTGAGATGGCGGCCGTGCCGAAGAGGGCTTGGACGAACAACAGCTTGTGCTCCCATGCGGACCTAGACATCCACATCCCACCCCCGGCGCTACGGCTCCTCACCGTCGCCGACTCGATCTCCTGACCAGTCATGGCGGTGCGGCCGCCGCCGAGCCGAGCAGCGCACCGTGACCTGGCAGGTCAGGGCACGGTCGCAGCAACCGGATTGCTCAGCGAGCCAAGAAAATCCGTGCCTTGAAGTACCGGATGCTGACCGATCTCAAGACGACCACAGTGTGCGCCGAAGCTCCTCGATTTCCGCGGTCAGCGGGGCCCTGAGGACGGCGGGGGCTGCGGAGTGGAGAAACTCGGCGAATGCCTCAATGGGGTCTTGGGGCCGATTTCGAATTTGGGCGTGCGCCGTCTCAAACCAGCGGGTGACCTCTTCGTGTGCGGTCTGCGCGTCGACAGGCCCGCCGGCGCCGAACCCGGAATACTCGACGAACACCACCTCGGGTTTGCTGGAGAGGGAAGCCAACACCTGATCGGATAGCCCGGATACGCTGCCGGAGGCGGACAGGCGCGTTACCAGCGACTGCGCGTTGCGGAACAGCCTGGTAATCTCCTGATGCAACCGCCCTAGCTGATCGGGATACAGCCGCAGCCCCGCCACCGGCAGGAAGCTCGACAGGGCGCCCGCAATCTGTTCGGCGGAATGTGGCGTCGGGGTTTCGTTCGTTAGACTGGCGAGCCGGACGATGTGGCGATCGAGAAGACTTCCCAAGCCCCGTGCCAACCGGACGGTCTCCCCGGCGCTCCTGCTCAGCGCGGAACGCAGGCCCTCCTCGCGGCCACCTTGCTGGAGACCGCGTGCGTGGACTGCCCACGCGGTCGTCTCGCGACCAAAGCCGAGGTCCTGCAGCAGAGCATCGAGGCGCGACAGCTCCCGGTTCATCGCGTCCCGGCGCTCGACCAGTAGCCTCTGCCTGCCCGTGACGACGGCGATCCTGGCCCTCAGCTCCTGCAGCCGCTTGCTGGTACCCGGCCGGCTCATCGTGGTGAGGGCGCGCTCGAGCTTCCGGAACACCCCCGACGGGGTATCGTCGGCGCTGGGCGCCAAGTCCTGCTGCAGGAGTTCTTGGTCCGCGCGCAGTGCGTGCAGAGCGTAGTGGATCGAACTGTCCAGCTCCTCCACGATGCGTGTGCGTTCCCGCTGGATGCGTTCCCGCTCCGCGACGACGAACGCCGCCAGCACGGCCTTCCGCAGCTCCGACTCAATCGCCAGATACTTTTCCAGGGCATGCGTGGTTTCCACCTGCTGAGCCGCGAGGGCGTCGAGGCGGTCCAGTGTGTCCTTGAGGTCTCCCACCGGCAGCAGGGGCTCCGTTTTCTCAGCCGATCCTTCTCTGGCGACCGCCAACGGAGCCCCCGACGCGACCCCTGTCAGCGCCGCCAATGAGCCCTCGAACGTCGCCTGTAGACGAGAGGCGTTCTCTTGGCGCATGTGTAGAACAAGGCCGCGGAAGAGTGTTTCGGTATAGTCCCGCTTCCGCTCCAAGTCGATGCCCTCGCGGCCGGCGGGAGGGAATGCTGTCGGGGGTTCCCGATCCCCGCCCCCCCCGGCCGAGGTGTCCGCCTGCGCCTGGGGTTGCGTCGCGGCACCGGCGTAGTAGTCGAAGTACGTGCACTCCCGGCCGTCCACCACGACGCCCCAGACCTCGTGGCGTCCGGGGACGCTCGGCGCCGTTTTGGGCGGGGTATCGGCACCTTCGGCCGCGGACGGGCGCGCCGTATCGCCCTGGCCCACCGAACCTGGTGTGCTTGGCTCGTTGCTCTTTACTACTGCGTCTTCAGGCTGCATAGAAGTGCGCAAAAGGCTGGCCGTGCCGCTACCGGCAAGGCATACAGATGCGTGGCCAGCAGATTATGAACCGGCGAGCCCGGGATATAAATCCCTCCCGCGATGTGATGGAGTGTTTAGAGACCATCGCAGTTCACTCTCTAAAGAATAATCGAACCTTTACCTTGGAGGGGGCTCGCGCGCCCCGCCCGACCCATCTTGCTCTGTTTCTCGTCGGGGTCTCGCAGCGGCACCCCAACCTGCACGCTATAGCGTAGACGACGGAAGAAGGTCAGGCAACGGTTTCGCCGCTCCATAGCGCAACTCGGTGTCCGGCGCTCCCGACAGAGCTATGCTCGAATCTGGTGTACGGGGTTTGAGTGAGGCGGCGTATCCGGCTGGAATGTGAAGGGACCAGAGACACAAGCCAGCCGTGGAGGATACGCCGATGGATAACGATAGACCGATGGACGGCAGAGTGCCAGAGGGCGAGACGAGCGACCTGCTGACCGAACTTCTGAGAACGGGAGCGCGGCAACTGATTGCGCAGGCGGTGGAAGCGGAGCTGACCGAATTCCTGGGGGCAGTTCCAGGGCGTGAAGTCGTTGGATGGCCGGGCGGCTGTGGTGCGAAACGGCTACCTGCCAGAGCGTGAGATCCGGACGGGTGTGGGGCCGGTCGCGGTGAAGGTGCCCAGGGTGCGAGACCGCAGTGGGTCAGGCATTCGGTTCCACTCCCGGTGCGGCGCACCAGGAGCTTGGAGGAGTTGCTGCCTTGGCTGTATTTGAAGGGAGTCTCCACGGGCGATTTTCAGGAGGCGTTGGCTTCATTGCTAGGCGAGCAGGCCGAGGGGCTGTCGCCTTCGACCCTCAGCCGGCTGAAACGTCAATGGGAAGAGGAGCACCAGCGCTGGGCACGCCGGGACCCCTCAGGCAAGCGCTACGTGTATTGGTGGGCCGATGGGGTGTACTTCAATGTGCGTGGGGAACAGGCGCGCGAATGCCTGCTCGTCATCGTCGGAGTGACCGAACAGGGCACCAAGGAGTTCGTGGCCATTGAGGACGGCTTCCGGGAGTCGGAGCAGAGCTGGCTGGAGGTCCTGACGCGGCTCAAGCACCAGGGGCTGAAGGTCGGTCCCGAACTCGCCGTCGGCGATGGCGCTTTGGGCTTGTGGAAGGCGCTCACCAAAGTCTACGACCAAACACGCCATCAGCGCTGTTGGGTGCACAAGAGGCTAACGTGCTGAACAAGCTCCCCAAGAGTCTCCAGCCGAAGGCCAAGAGCGCTCTTCACGAGATCTGGATGGCTGAAAGCCGCCACCAGGCGCAGAAGGCCTTTGAGGCGTTCCTCGACACCCACCGTGACAAGTATCCCAAGGCGGCACAGTGCCTGGAGAAGGACCGCGAGCAACTGCTTGCCTTCTACGACTTTCCAGCCGTGCATTGGCAGCACATCCGCACCACCAACCCCATCGAGTCGACCTTCGCCACAGTACGGCTTCGCACCGACAAGACCCGGGGTTGCGTGTCACGCCAGAGCTTCCTGGCGATGGTCTACAAGCTCGGCCAGAGCGCGGCCAAACGCTGGCGTCGACTCAGGGGCTTCGAACGCTTGGCCGAGGTCATTGCCGGGGTGAAATTCAAAGATGGAGTGCGTGTGGAAGCTGCGGAAGCCAACCGGATCGCCGCCTGATTCAGCCCATGCTCATACACCAGACTCTGACTATATCTCCTCCCGACACGCGTTCCCCCCCAACGGTTCATGGCGACACTCGCCACGGCGCGCGAAAGCCGTTGCGGCGCCAGGGGGTCGCCGACGGCGCCGGGCGATTGTGACAGATATCGCCGAGCGCGCTGATACCTTATAACGGTTAGCTGTCTGCTGGCTCGGTCGGTCGCTCTCGGGACGCTCAGCAGATTTGTCCACAGGCTCTGGGCCGGAGTGGTAAGGTCGGCCAGTGAGAAAAGACCTCCTGTCAGGGCTTCCCGTCCTTTTGAGCGGCAAATACTGTCGTAGCACAGCGTGGGCAGGGTGCTGGTGTGAAGGGTAGAGCTGTGGCTGCCACAGGGGCGTCCGCCGGTGGTCCTTTGACGGCAGGGTTAGCGAGAGGCACACTTGGCGCAGTTCCCGTAACATTACGACTGCGCATCCTCGTTGACGCGCCACGGCAGCTATGAGCGGTTCCACCGGCTCGGCACATCGGCACATATGATGCCTCGCTCGTGTAGCCGAGAAGCGCACGGTAGGGGCTGGAGTGAGCGGATGTCGTCTGGCCTCTAAAATCATGGGGAGCGAAGCCCCTGGGGGTTGAGGGCACCGAGACCTTGACCAGTGCCTGGGTACCAGGATGCCACGCGAATGTCGTTGCGCGTCGGGCCCGCACGCTCTTAATTGCGCCGGAAATCAAAGCGCCGGGTGCTGCCGGGGTACTGGACCGCTGTGGCGACACGTCAGGCGAGATTGGGAAGGCGACATAGGAAGAGCCGTCTGGACCGCCTGCCCCGGCGCCCGATCGGATGCCGGACGGCCGACCGCGAGGTGTCGCGGAGGTCGCTCCGCAAGCGGCGGTCTCCAGCGATGGAGTCAGGGTGTGAACTTCCCCCTGGGACCGAGGTGATGGACTTCTTCCGGGATGGCGCGGAGCCGCTCCATGCAGCTTTTGACAGGGCTCACGGCGGTGGAGAAGCCCACTCGTTGTCTGGACTGCCTGCGTTCCAAACGTCCTCGGCGCCAGCGCACCGCCGAGGGTCTCGGGCGGTACCTTCTCAGGCCACCGGCACGCGTCGAGGTTCCGGCTGCCGGAGGCCTCTGGTCCCGTTGCCACGCCAACGGGTCGACTGGTTAGGTGGGGCCTGAGGCGCTTGAGGCTGCACCTGACAAGAATTGAGGGCACCTCGAAAAATTGGCGCGGCGGGCGGCTGCCCGGTAGACTGGCGCCAGTTCGTGGCCGATGAGGAACAGAGCGATGCCCCAGCCCGGATTCTTCGACCTCGATGAGCGCTATGAGCGTCTGAGCCGGCTCGGTGACCCCCTGGTGCACATCCAGCAGGTGGTCGACTGGGAGGGTTTTCGCCCCCGGCTTGAGTGCTTGCGGGACAGGCCGCGCAAGAGCAACGCGGGGCGCAAGCCCTACGATGCTGTGCTCATGTTCAAGGTGCTCGTTCTGCAGCACCTGTACAACGTGAGTGACGAGGGCATCGAGTACCCGATTCGGGACCGATACTCCTTCAGCCGATTCCTGGGGCTGTTGCCCGAGGACCGGGTGCCCGATGCCACCACCGTATGGCTGTTTCGCGAGGCGCTGGCGAAGGAGAACGCCGTGCAAGAGCTGTTTCGGGCCTTCAACCAGCAGCTCGAGCGGCGGGGGTTCATCGCCCGCAAGGGACAGATCATCGATGCGAGCATCGTCTCGGCCCCCGAGCAGCGCAACAGCCGGGAAGAGAACGATGCCCTCAAGCGGGGCGAGACGCCCGAGGCCTGGAAGGACAAGCCCGCCAAGCTTCGTCAAAAGGACACCGAGGCGCGCTGGACCAAGAAACATGGCAAGAGCTATTACGGGTACAAGAACCACGTGAGCGTGGACGCTGCCCACAAGCGGGTGCGCAGGTAGGTCTTCGAGCCGCTGCTCGATCGCGCCAACACCAGCACCGAGGTCTGGGCCGACAGCGCCTACCGCTCCGAGGAGACCGAGCGGCTGCTGCGTAAGAAGGGGCTCAGGAGCCGGATTCACCGCCGGGGTCACCGCCACAAGGCGCTCAGCGTGTACCAGCAAGCGCTCAACCGGCGCCGCTCAAGCATCCGGGTGCGCGTCGAGCATGTCTTCGGCTCCCAGCACAACGAGCAAGGCGGCAAGCTCGTGCGAACCATCGGAGGGGTGCGTGCGAGGGCCAAGATAGGGCTCATGAATCTCGTCTACAACATGCCCCGGCTGAGCTACCTGGTCAGCTCAGGCGGTAAAGGTCCGATGCCGGCACCGGCCTGATCGCCGCCGGAGCCTCCGCCCGGCGCCCGCAAGGCGAGCGGGAGCCCTCCCAAAACCCCTCAAAAACCACTCGCTTCGCCCCCATTCTCCTATCCGTGACCCGATCGGAGCGACCGACCGGCGCCAAAACCAATTATTCGAGGTGCCCTTGAAGTAAAGCAACCGAGAACATCGAGTCAACGTCAATCGGGGCGATAAAGCGAAAACTCGAGACCCATTCAGCCCGGACCGCCCGAGAGCTGTGTCTTTGGACCGTCCGGTAAGAAAGGTGGCATTGCGTGAGCAACATCATGTGCATGAAGCCATGGTCCTAAACGCAGTACGCCAGTTCCTACGTCTGGAATCAGCTAGTGGCCTATTGCTCGTCGTCGCAGCCGTGGCTGCGATGTTGGCCGCGAACACCCCGTTCAGACCACTTTATGATGCCTTACTCGAAACCCCTCTAGAGATTCGCGTCGGTCACTTGGAGATAGCCAAGCCATTGCTGCTGTGGGTAAATGACGGACTCATGGCTATTTTCTTTTTTCTTGTGGGGCTGGAGATCAAGCACGAGACGGTCAGAGGAGAGCTTTCGACCGCGGGGCGCGTCGGTTTACGGCTCTTTCCGGAATCGTGTGGGTAGCAATGGCTATGGCGTGGGGGCATCTGCCTGATCTCTGACACCAGGGGGTGTGTTGAACGGCGAGGCGGGCAGGTGGGCGAGATTGCCGGCGATGAGGTAGGCGATGGTGATGAGCGAGTGCGTGGTGCGGTAGCCCCGGGCGCGAGCCTTGGCGGCCTGGATGAGGGAGTTGATGCCCTCGGCGCGGCCGTTGGTGAGGCCTGAGTGGAACGCGGCGAGTACGCCGTCCCAATGCTCTTTGAGGGTGGTGGCGAGGCGCTTCATGGGCTGCAGACGGCTACGCCGTGCCCAGCTATACCAGCGCCCGAGGGCGCTCTCGGCCTGCTCGAGGGTGCTGGCCGTGGCGTAGATATCGCGTAGCGCCTCCTTGAGGCGCCAGGCGCGGGCGGTCTGGAGGCGGGCGCGGGAGAGCCAGTGCAGAACTCCTGACTTGGCGCTAAATTCAATGCGACTGGACGGTGTCGTAGACCAGGCGCAGGTGGGTGCCAGGGTATTTCATCTGCTGGGTATTCAGATATTCGCAAAGAGCGATGAGAGCTTGTTGAGATCGATTATTGGCCAAGCCGTAGAGACGCACCCGCAATTCATGGCGCTGGTAATCCGGGATAATATCGCCGGGTAAGCAGAACACGGCTTTGAGGAAGGCGCGAACTTCGTCGTCGTGGCGCACGAAAAAGGGTTCGACAATGCTCGCGAGACAACTCTCACTGCGATAAGCGACGACCTTGATGAGCTGGGTAATGGTTTTTCGTTCGCGTTCGTGATGTACGATCTTGTCCGCCTCATAAATGCTCTTCAATGGCACGCGCTTTTCCATCGCGTTGATGCGTTCGCTGAGTTGCTCGCATTGCCTTTCCAATCGTTCGATGGCCTCTGTCGCCTTCTCTTGCTTCGCCGTCGATGCCCTGTTACGTTGGTGCTTGCCACGCTGGGCGTAGGCTCTGCCGAGCTGCGCCTTGGTTGCCTGGAGCGATTTTATCAGCGCTCGGCGCTCAGGATTGGGAACCATCCGCTCAGGATCGGCTGGTTCGGTGGCATAGGTGCTCAAGTGGTCGATGTTGAATTCGTCCTGCAGGTATTTGAAGAAGTTCTCTTGGCGCCAACGGCCGAACATGCGATGGGCGATCTCTGCGGCAGGTAAGTCCTGCCGGGTCGTCAGGATCGCGCTCTGATGTCCGTTTTTGCATAAGCGGCGGATCTCGCGCATCCACAAGGCGGGTTGTTTGCGATTGGCAGCGATGACCTGCACGCTGCACTCGGCCAGACTATAGCCTGGATCCGTGACTTGAATCTCCGAGCGCCCGGGGCGCGAGAGAATGGGAGCTATTCTCAGTTGAGTTGGTTAGTTTTTAGCCAACCGGTGACGCCGGCTATGTACAGCGGGCGTAGACCCTCGTCGGCGCAGGAGTGACGGCGGGGCTTTGAGGCTTGGACGCTGAATTTCGGGCGTAGGTTTACACCGGGGTCTGGTGAGGCCCGGGTCGAGTTTCTATGGAGGTCGTCCTATCTACCCGAAGGCGAGTTGGTAATACACCTGCTCGAAGGCGCGGAAGCCGGGACAGAGCCGGCTGAAGCGCAGCTTCAGTCTGCGGGCGGTGGCGACCAACCGGGCGGCGAGGTACATCAGTTCCTGGAGGACGGTCTTGATCCGCCGGCGCTTGGCCGGATGGCGCAGGGGAGCCGACTCGCCGGTCAGCCCGATGAGCCCGATGAAGCGCAGGATGTTGTAGGCGAACACGGCAAAGGCGAGCACCAGGTCATTGGTGTCGAATTTCCCGGAGGGCAGCCGTTCGATATCGAGGTCGGTCTTGAACTCGCTGTGGCGCTCGGCGCGCTCCAGCCAATGGGCAGGGTCCTCGCCCCGAGGGTTCCACTGGATAATGAAGTCCACCTCCTCTTCGAGGTAGCGCAGCCGGTTCTCCAAGGCGTCGTGGGCGCTGTCCTGGCGCACCAGCAGCGGCAGTTTGGTCAGGCGCCTGGCCCGCGGCAGGATGCGCTCCCAGACCTAGCCGAATTCCTTCTGACTGTGCTGCTTGCCTTCTCGCAGCTCACAGCCGACGCACCACCCTTCGGTTCCCACGTAGGTCGCGATCGGCGCATAACCGTCATAGCCGTGGTAGGTGCGCGAGACTCCTTCTTGCTTGGTCCCGGAGTTGTCCATGGGAAAGACATCGATGTCCACCGGCACATGACCGGTCTTGAGCGCACTGACCGGTGCCTTGGCGTTGACCATGAACTCGATATCGGCCTCGTACAACACCGCCGCCAAGTCCTCACCCTTCGCTAAACCCTGCGTCATGAACACCGCCCCGAGGTAACGCTTAGCCGTCGTATCCGTACGCGCGCAGCTCATCAACGGACCGGAGGCATTCATGAACACGAGTTCCTTGGGCGTTTCGATGACCGTCAACCGCAAACCCAATGTCACAGCCTGTTCGGGCAGCAGGGGAAGCTCAATGGTGCCTGGCATAGCATTCCTCTGGTCTCGTATTTATATTTCGATACCAGCATCGATTATAGCGCCTTCTCAATCGGTTAGGTAGCGCATGTCAGGAGTTTCTGCAGTGGCTCTCCCGCGCCCGCCTCCAGACCGCCCACGCCTGGCGCCTCAAGGAGGCGCTGCGCGATATCTACGCCACGGCCAGCACCCTCGAGCAGGCTGCTCGGCGCCCTGTATCGGCGTGGGCCATGCTACAGCAGCGCCGAGCAGTACGTGTACGATCACGATTTTCGTCACCTGGCCAGCGGTCTGTTGGTGCCCCATGGCGTTTACGACTACTTCGCCAACGTCGGCTTCCTGACGCTGGGCACCTCGCGGGAAACCAGTGCGTTCGTCTGCGAGGCCATCGCACTGGCGTGGGAGGAGGACCGCCGCGCCCATTACCCCGAGGCTGAGGAGATCCTGTTGCTCTGCGACGCCGGCGGCGCCAACGCCGCGCGCTCCCATCGCTTCAAGGAAGACCTCGTGGCGCTCGCCAAGCGCTTGGGGCGTCGCCTGCGTATCGCGCACTACCCGCCTTATACTTCCAAGTGGAATCCCATTGAGCACCGCTTGTTCAGCCACGTCGAGCGACCCTGGCGCGCCGTCATCCTGGACTCACCCCAGACCGCACTGGAAACCGTAGAGCGTACCCATACCAAAACTGGCTTGCGGGTTACCGCCCGTATTCTCGACACAAGCTACGCACTGGGGCGGAAGTGCTCCGATACATTCCACGCTATTAAAGACAAATTTATTCGCCACGATGAAGTTCTCGGACAGTGGAACTATGTCGTGGATCCCAGCGGATCATTTTCATAAAATGTTTTACTGTTTTTGCACCGTCACTAAGGATACCTCGGCAAGCCGGTAACGGGCGCCTCAGAGTGGCTTCGGCTTTGGTGCGGCTCTTCTTAAACGACGCCGGGCGCGCGGGAAACAAGGACTTAGCGAGGTAGCGCCGGACAGGCATGGAAGAAGGGGCTCATTTGGGGTTCTTACCGGAATCGTGTGGGTAGATATGCTTACGCTGCGGCAGCCTCTGCCTGAGGTCTGACACAAGATCGTGTGTTGAACGGCGAGGCCGGCAAGTGGGCCAGGTTGCCCGCGATGAGGTAGGCGATGGTGATGAGCGAGTGCGTGGTGCGGTAGCCCCGGGCGCGGGCTTTGGCGGCCTGGATGAGGGAGTTGATGCCCTCGGCGCGGCCGTTGGTGAGGCCGGAGTCGAACGCGGCGAGCACACCGTCCCAGTGGTCTTTCAGGGTAGTGGCGAGGTGTTTCATGGGTTGCAGGCGGCTACGCCGTGCCCAGCTATACCAGCGCGTGAGCGCGGTCTCGGCCTGCTCGAGGGTGCTGGCCGTGGCGTAGATATCGCGCAGCGCCTCCTTGAGGCGCCAGGCGCGGGCGGTCTTGAGCCGGGCGCGGGAGAGCCAGTGAAAGTCGGTGAGCTGCTCCCAGGTCCAGTCGTGGGCGTCTTTGAGCCAGGTCCAGCGGGTGCCTCTGAGGGCGGGCTCGGTCTTGACCTCCTCGCGGTGCACTGTATCGACGGCCTGGTTGGCGAGCTGGATGACATGGAAGGCATCGAAGCTCACCGTGGCTTTAGGCAGATGCTTGGTCACCCCGGCGAGATAAGCGGCGGACAGGTCGATGCACACCTGCTCGATGGCCTGCGGGTCGCCCCCGTGCGCCTGGAGGTCGGCGGCAAAGGCCGCCACGGTGCTCCGGTCGCGGCCCTCGCAGGCGAACAGCAGGCGTTTGCCCGTGAGGTCATGGAACAGGCTGATGTAGTGCTGCCCACGCCGGGCGGCGGTCTCGTCCAGGCCCACGGCGCGCACCGGGGAGTGGTCCTCCTGGGCGCGGGCCGCCTCCACGTAGTGCTCGAGCACCCCCCACAGGCGCTCATCGCCCACGCCCAGGTGCCGGGCGACGGTCGCCACCGGCATCGCCTGGCACAGCGTCACCACCAGTGCCTCCATCAGCGCCGTGAAGCCACTCTGTGCGCGCGCCCACGGCGGCTCGACCTGAGTCGTCTTGCCGCAGCTCTCACAGCGCACTCGCGGCAGATGCGCGTGCAGGTCTGCCCGCGACTTAAAGAAGCTCAGGTGCTGCCAGCTGCGCTTGCGGGTATCATGCACCGGCTGGCCTGGCGCTCCGCACGCCGGGCAGGCGAAGCGGCTCCCCTTGGCAAAGGCCACCTCGAGGTCGATGCGCCCAGCCTCGGGGTCAAAGCGTACGCCGGTGACTTCCCAAGGCGCCGTGAGACCCAGTGCCGTCGTGAATAGATGCGTTGGCTCCATGGCGCTCCCCCCTTGATGGCCTGTGGATTTGTGGACGAGTCCTGCGGAGCGGCCCGCGTCCCAAGGACCGTGTGGACAACCTCCCGGTTGCCCACACTCGCGGGCCTCTCGCCCACAACCCCACAGGCCAACCACAAGATGTTGTGATAGACGATTGCTCAGAACGGATGCTACTCGACCACCACGATCCACACAATTACCGAAAGAGCCTCATTTGGGATATGAGACAAGCAGAGACGAGCCTTATGCGACATACGCGGGAGGCCCCTTCCATGAGAGCTTATAGCACGCTGCCGCTGCCATGGAGCACCACAGCGCTGCTGTCGCCCAGTTTGAGCGCCTGCTCGGAAGTCTCGGGCACGAGCAGAGCCAGAGGTTGAGCCACGGGAGTTGGAGGCGCTGGTGCACAGGGAAGGCAACGAGCTGCTGCGCCGATTGACCCAGGGTACCTGGACCAGACGAAGTGCCAAGGAGCTGGTGCGCGAGCACGTGCTAGCCGAGGATGGGGTGGCCAAAGGGCAGGCCAAGGAGGTGGCGGTGCAGCTGAGCCAGGACTTCGTACCTTCTATGCTATGGCGCTATGCGCAGCCGCCGGCGCCCGTGCCCGAGGTGGGGGTCCAGCAGATCCTGGTGATCAGCGCCTCGCGACGCCGCTATCGGACGTGCAGCAGATGAAACCACAAGCTCTCAGTCCGCTCCCAGGTGCGGGCGTTCCGCCGTGGGTCGCAATGTCGGAACCGGCGAACGGGCGCGGATGCCCTGTGCGGTGGCTGCGTGCGAGCGTGGTTGGCGACGGCTCAGGTACGTGAGCTTGCGAGACCCGTTGGGGGTAGAATATTCAGGACGGGCTCTCCGCGCGCGTGTCCCGCGGGGTGGTACAGTGGCGTGCCGATTCGTCGGCTGGTGCACATCTGGAACGTTTCTTGCTTAATGCTACGCAGCGATCCCAGCGCGCCAGGCCGCCGACGGCCTCTTTTAGCTGCGCTTTCTATGGAAGCAGTCCGGGGTCACGTCAGGTTGCGGCGTCGAGCCGACAAAAAATTGTGCGACCCTCTTCCCGCCGTCTTCCACCCCTAAGTTTCTTATCACCATACTGGGGTGGCGCTAGACGCAATAACTGTTAGGTATGAAAATACCACACGACAAGATTGATTTCGATGAGTGGATGGTGCTCGCACGTTCCGACCCCGACGAGTTTGAGAGGAGGCGTCGAATCCTGATCGAGAAGACCATCTCCCGTGCTTCGGCGCGTTCTCAGCCTCGGCTACGGTGCCTACAGTGGCGCATTGACATGGAGCGCCACCGCGCGCGGACCCCCTTGGCTGCCTGTCTGCGCCTCTCATCGATGATGTGGGACTCGGTGGTCGGGGAGTCGGGGTTGCTCCACGCTCTCGATGCTTTTCGCAAAGGTAATCTTACCGCCACTCGCTGCCCGGGCGCCGGCAGCGACAATCATGGTATTCCCACGACACCCTCCGCGTCGAGACAGTTGTAGCTGAGTACTGGCGCCCGAAGTGGCCTTGGCGGACTCAGACGCGAGGGCCGGCCCAGAGGCTGTCGCGCACCCCCAAGAGAGAGTCGGCTGGCGGGTAATGTCCTGCTAAGAACCTAACCGTCGTCGTTTTCCCACGAATTCTCGGCCACCTCCTTGACCGCTACAGACTTTCCGGGCCCCGGGTACTGGCGTTCGAGTACAGCGCAAGCATGCTTAGAATCCGTCGCTCTCAGCATGCCAGTGCATGTCCGGCCTTCGACCACAAGGTAAACCTGATACGTAAACACTCTCATCACATGATCCTCTGCCCCGGGTCGACCGGCGGGGGTTCGTGTGCATCCGGTGATGGATGGGTGCGGGACGCGGCAGGGTCAACAACATCGTCTTGGAGCATCCGGAAGTGAAGTAGACCACCAAGTGCATGTATTGTGCCACTTGCACGGGTGTTGCGCGCGCGTGCGGCGCCTGCTTGCGATGCGCCAAGTTGGTCGCAAGAGCGCACCATCGTGGTGCCCAACCACTCGCGGGATGATCGCGTTCCGCAGGTTGAGGTCGCGGCACGTGGTCTTCCCGATGTCCATCGGCTCTGGTCAAGTTGGCCAACGATAACGGAGGCCACACCCGCGGGGGCGAACGGAGACACACCAGAAGGGATAACGCAAACGGACCTTGGTCAGATGGTCACTGCTTTGCTAAAGGTCGAGGCGGGCACCCAGAAGCGGGCGGCCACCGGCTTTGCCGCTTGGGATTGTGGTGTGCCTACACGTGGGGTTCGCGAGCGGCCGTCGAGGCGCGGCCCGCGGGCGCGAAACGACTTCATCTCCAACTGGCCGCCCGGGTCGGGTCCTCCACCGCGACGGACACCTCAAACAGACGGGCGCGGGGTTGACCGCGTGGATTCGGTAGTCAGGGCACCTCGAAAAATTGGCACTGGGGGCGGCTGCCCGGTAGACTGGCGCCAGTTCGTGGCCGATGAGGAACAGAGCGATGCCCCAGCCCGGATTCTTCGACCTCGACGAGCGCTATGAGCGTCTGAGCCGGCTCGGTGACCCCCTGGTGCACATCCAGCAGGTGGTCGACTGGGAAGCCTTTCGTCCCCGGCTTGAGCGTTTGCGGGACAAGCCGCGCAAGAGCAACGCGGGGCGCAAGCCCTACGATGCTTGTGCTCATGTTCAAGGTGCTCGTTCTGCAGCACCTGTACAACGTGAGCGACGAGGGCATCGAGTACCCGATTCGGGACCGTTACTCCTTCAGCCGATTCCTGGGGCTGTTGCCCGAGGACCGGGTGCCCGATGCTACCACGGCGTGGCTGTTTCGCGAGGCGCTGGCGAAGGAGAACGCCGTGCAAGAGCTGTTTCGGGCCTTCAACCAGCAGATCGAGCGGCGGGGGTTCATCGCCCGCAAGGGACAAATCATCGATGCCAGGAAAGCTGTTAGCTGGAGAGCCTAAGCACATAGTGGTTCATCGCCCGCAAGGGACAGATCATCGATGCGAGCATCGTCTCGGCCCCCGAGCAGCGCAACAGCCGGGAAGAGAACGATGCCCTCAAGCGGGGCGAGACGCCCGAGGCCTGGAAGGACAAGCCCGCCAAGCTTCGTCAAAAGGACACCGAGGCGCGCTGGACCAAGAAACATGGCAAGAGCTATTACGGGTACAAGAACCACGTGAGCGTGGACGCTGCCCACAAGCGGGTGCGCAGGTAGGTCTTCGAGCCGCTGCTCGATCGCGCCAACACCAGCACCGAGGTCTGGGCCGACAGCGCCTACCGCTCCGAGGAGACCGAGCGGCTGCTGCGTAAGAAGGGGCTCAGGAGCCGGATTCACCGCCGGGGTCACCGCCACAAGGCGCTCAGCGTGTACCAGCAAGCGCTCAACCGGCGCCGCTCAAGCATCCGGGTGCGCGTCGAGCATGTCTTCGGCTCCCAGCACAACGAGCAAGGCGGCAAGCTCGTGCGAACCATCGGAGGGGTGCGTGCGAGGGCCAAGATAGGGCTCATGAATCTCGTCTACAACATGCCCCGGCTGAGCTACCTGGTCAGCTCAGGCGGTAAAGGTCCGATGCCGGCACCGGCCTGATCGCCGCCGGAGCCTCCGCCCGGCGCCCGCAAGGCGACGGGAGCCCTCCCAAAACCCCTCAAAAACCACTCGCTTTGACCCAATTCCCTCATCCGTGACTCGATCAGAGGGACCGACCGGCGCCAAAACCAATTATTCGAGGTGCCCATCAATGGGATCCGGGCTCCCACCCGCGACGTCGACCGAGCGGGAGGTCGCAGAGATCGGAGGCGATCGCGAGGATGCACCCCGCCCTTCAGGTCTTTAGCGCTTGCGCCAGCTCGGCGAAGGTGGAGGCAATGGCGCCCGTCTCCACCGGCACCCCGATTTGGCGGCTGATCTGGGTCGTAGAGAAGATCCCGCGGATAGCCCGGTTCGCGCCCTCGTGGTCGGTCTCCTCCACGAGCGCGTGTTGGCGTCCCACGCGCTTCAGGGTCGCGATCACATCGCCTACCGTGGCCTTCCTTACCTCGTCTATGCTGAGGACGTCGACGTGCTCGGCCGGGGTCATGATGTCACGTACCATGACCTCCTCGTAGCCGACGCCGACGGAGGTCGCGAACTGGGTGGGTTTCTCGCCCTGGATGTCGTGGGCGGTGATGACCCCGATCACGGCGTTCTGAGGAGTTGTCACCAGCAGCAATCGTACCCCACCGTAAATCATCTTCTCCAGGGCTGTCCTGATCAGCACACCTGGGTCCACGGTGACCGCGGCCACTTGGGTGAGGTCCGTCATTACGTCCACCGCGGGGCTGTCCAGGGTTACCCGCCCCACCCGCTCCAGCTTGGGACGGAAGTACGTGGTTCCGCGCCGTAGCGGGTGCAATGGCAAGAACCGGTGTGTTTCGGCCATCCCCTCTCTCCGTCAGTGCCGCCAGCAACCCGCACAAGATACTGTCCGCTTCATCGCGGCACAACCCCGCGCCCACGCCCGACGTTCCATCCGCATGCGGCTCGGCGGGGAATGCCGCTTCGGCGGTGCCGTGCAGCGGTCCTGCCGGAAGCGGCGCCGAGAAAGCCCGGACGTTCCGGGCGAGTCGCGGCGGCTTTGCACCACCCGGCAAGCTGAGAGGAAAAGCTCCTTCCCAGCCCTGGACCTCCCAGACACGGCAGCGCGCACTAGCCCGAGAGGTTGTCGTTGGCGAAACCCCGGTGCAATGACCCCCGGCATAGATGGTCGCCCTGCGCACGGTGATGGGCGTGCCCGCCATTCTCCACACCGCCGACTGCCAGTCCATGGCCCTGGAAGACCGCCCCCTAGCGCAGGCGGTTGCCCAACCGCGCGCAGGCCCAGGGTGTGATGCGCCCTCACCTTGTCCGCTCTTGGTCACGACGACCTGTTTTGCCATGGCTTCCACAGGGAGCCGACCTGCTTGTCCGAACACTCCGTCGCCTGTCTGTCCCGGGGCACCGGACGGCTCCGTCCTGATGACGCCCCATCCTCCTGATACGAGGGCGCCGTGCCAAGAAGCGGGCTTTCGCTCACCGATGCCCACCACTGGGGGCGTGTGTGGAGTTGGCAGTGCCCTGGAAGGATGCCCAAGCCAGAGTGCTCCGGAGTTACAGGGACGCTTGCTTAGGCCACAGGAGCGGAGCGTTGTCGCGCCGGGATAAGTTCGGTGCGTCTTGCAGGGTGAAAGTCCCCGTCGGGTAAGGGCTAGCCACCCGCCCGTATCGAGTCTTGCGTCTGTGGCGGAGCCGAGGGAGCGGCGAACAAGACAGGCGAAGCGTAGACAGAGCATCCTGTAGGCCGTAGGGGTGACGCGCACCCTGAAGTGCTGGTACAGCTTCGAGATAGCTTGTTGCGGATGCCGAGGGTTTTAACGTGCCCGAAGGCCACACGAAGCAGCCGTGTTGGCGAGGCTGTGGAGGTCCGCCGGAGTCCTCAGGCCGCGGCATGCAGGACGAGATGCGTCAGAGAACCCGGGAGGCCCCAACGGCTCCTACCGGAGGGAAGCATGGGTGTATGGCATACCGTTATTGAGGCACGCAAGGGGAAACCCCGACACAGGGTTAGACGGGAGCCTAAGCGCGTATGTGGAAGTCCGGTGCAGGCAGGCGGAGGAGTACTGTCAAAGGGAAAGCCCGCCGCATGCCGTTGGGGAGTCTTATCAGGCGTAGTACTCTGAGCATGGGAGAGCCATGTACCTGGGGAAGGACCTGACGGAAGTACGTAGCCTGCACAGGCCCCTCGTGCCGGACGGAGTCGGGCCGGGTCCACACGAGCCAACCTTCTTGCGGGCGATAGCCACCAAGGCGCAAGCCTGTCAGCAACATCGGTTTCAGGACCTCTGCCGGTGCCTGGACGCCGAGTTCCTGCGGCACTGCTGGGGCGACCTCAACCAGGATGCGGCCAGTGGGGTGGACGGGGTGACGGCGGCCGAGTATGCGCAGGACCTGCATGCCAATATCCAGGCCCTGGCGGAGCGACTGAAGACCAAACGCTACCGTGCCCAGCGGGTACGGCGTGTCTATATTCCCAAGGAGAACGGAACTGAAAGGCCGTTAGGCATCCCGGCGCTGGAGGATAAGCTGGTACAGCTCGCCTGTGCCAAGCTGCTCGTCGCCATCTACGAGCAAGACTTCCTCGCATGCAGCTATGGGTACCGACCAGAACGTGGCGCATTGGATGCGGTGCGAGAGTTGACCTTTGACCTGCAGTACGGGGTCTATGGCTATGTGGTAGAAGCCGACGTTAAAGGTTTCTTCGATAATCTCGACCACGACTGGCTGTTGGAGATGCTGCGGTTGCGCATCGACGACCGGGCCTTTTTGGGACTGATTCGTCAATGGCTGAAGGCCGGTATTCTGGAGACCGACGGAGTGGTCATGCATCCCGAGACCGGCACGCCGCAGGGCGGCATTGTCTCGCCGGTGCTGGCGAACGTGTACCTGCACCATGTGCTGGACCTGTGGTTCGAGCGGGTGGTCAAGCCCTATTGTCGTGGCGAGGCGCTGCTGTGCCGTTATGCCGATGATTGGGTGTGCGCCTTCCGCTACCGCGGCGATGCCGAGCGGTTCTACCGGGTGCTGCCGAAGCGGCTGGCGAAATTCGGCCTGCAAGTGGCGCCCGAAAAGACCCGTTGCCTGCGCTTCAGCCGCTTTCACCCGAGCAGGAAGCGGCGCTTCACCTTCTTGGGCTTCGAGTTCTACTGGATGCCCGACCGACAAGGTGTCAAGCGGGTGAAACGGCGCACTGCCCGCAAGAAGTTGCAGGCGGCGTGCCGTCGGATCAAGACATGGATCAGGGACCACCGGCATCTGCCGGGGCGTGAGTTCTTCGCCGGCCTGAACCGCAGGCTGCGGGGGCATTACCACTACTACGGCGTTCGGGGCAACTTCGGCTGCGCTTTACCGCTTCTTTGACTGGGCCATCCGCTGTACGTTCAAGTGGCTCAACCGACGCGGCGGCAAGCGGCGCAGCTTCAACTGGGCGACCTTCGTCCAAGCCCTTGAGCGCGTGCAGGTAGAGCGCCCCCGCATCACCGAGGTCCGTCGGCGGAGGGTGTTCGCTTGAAGGCTGCACCTTGCGCGAAAGCGAGTACAACCGAGGAACCCGGTGCGGAAAAACTGCACGCCGGGGTCTGTGCGGGGGGCGTCGGGTAACCGGCGTCCCTACCGCGGAGGATGCGCCGGGTGGAGAGTATCGGAGCCCCCATCGAACGTCATTCTCGGCGTCGCACCCAAGCGGGAACTGATCGTCGAGCGCGGCCCGCACCGGGTTCCGGCGAGTCGCAAGGCTTTCTGGGCAGGTGTGCTAGGATCCGTGCCGCGGTGGGCGGAGTGACTGGCCGAGCGCGAGGGAATCACCCTGGAACAGGCCCAGCAATGTGCCGCCCAGATGCGGGAGGACCTGGGCGAGCTTCGCGTCTCAGCTTTTCGGCACGCGGCGACCGCCTCGTAAGGTGCCGCGAGGGTCATTGCACGAGCAGCCACGCCTTACGGAGCATCTAATGGACGTTGCCCATACCATCGCTCTGACTCTCGGAGTCGGCTGGGCCAGCGGGATCAATCTGTATGCCGCGATGCTCACGCTTGGCCTTCTCGGCGCGACCGGGAGCATCCACCTGCCACCCGGATTGGACATCCTTTCGAACCCGCTGGTATTGGGGCCGGCGGGGCTGATGTACGTGATCGAGTTCTTCATGGACAAGGTGCCGGGGGTGGATACGGCGTGGGACACCCTCCACACGTTTATCCGCATCCCCGCCGGCGCCATACTCGCAGCGGGTGCGGTGGGGCATGTGGGCACGGCAGCCGAATTGGCCGCCGCGATCGTCGGCGGCTCGCTGGCAGCGGGGAGTCACGCCGCCAAGGCCGGCAGCCGAGTGCTCATCAATACGTCTCCCGAGCCATTCAGCAACTGGGTGGCCTCCATCGGAGAGGACGTGGCGGTGATCGGCGGCCTTTGGGCCGCCCTCAAGCACCCGTGGGTCTTCGTGGCCCTCCTTGGGCTATTCATCCTGTTGATGGCCTGGTTGCTGCCAAAGATCTGGAGAGGAACGCGCCGGGTGTTCTCCGGGCTCGCCCGCGTGTTCGGCAGCGGGAGAGGAGAGCAGCCTCGGGACCCCAAGGGGCAGTGACGGGGCTAATGTCAGGGCCGACCGCTGGCGTCCCGGCCAGCCCGTTTCGACTACTGGGTGGCAGGGGTAGCGGAGGGGTCAGGCACGTCGCCGCGCGTCTTGGTGTGTGGATGGGCAATGCCTGCGCCCGAACCGCGTTCCGGCTTGGCCGGGGCCTGGTTAGAGGTCTTGGTGTCCCGACCGGCAACGGCAGACCCTCCGCCGGGAGTTGCGGCAGGCGGTTCCTGCAAGGGCTTGGGGTTGCCCAAGGATGCCCGGATCTCCTTGCCGTCCTTCTCCAGAAGGACCTGTTTCTGGTCGATGTGCTTTATGCGATAACCCTCCAGCGTGGAGCCTTCCTTCAAAGTCAGCGCCTTTCCGCCGCGCCCCGTGGCATCGACGACGATGATCTGCACTAGCCTCACGTTCGGAGCGACGATAATTCCGGCAATGCGAAACGGCGGCTCGTCGGCGTTCCGGCGTGGCGAGCCCGGCACAATTTGGTGGCCCGCCACACCGGCCGCGCCCCTTGAAGGTGTCCCTGCCAGAGCCCTCGAGCAGGCGACGGAAAGGACCAGAGCCACCGCCAAAGAGCGGCCTCGCTTCCGTGCCGGCAAGGCGAGACAGGGAAACGCCGTCCACCTCCCACGGTCGGTGAGCGCCGGGGCCAGCATGGATGCGCGCTTCCGGATCCTGAATCCTCTTGGTGGGCTTTCGCGCCAGGTGTGTCGTTTCACGCCAGTGGGCGAAGATGTCGGGCGCGGGGCGCGACCCCGACGGCGCTGCACGAACGCTCCAACTCCGCTAACAGCCGTTTCGCCTTGCGCAACCACGAGCAGGTATCGCAGCGACAGCTCCCCCGGTTGTGGCCCGGTTCAGCGGGGCGAATATGGAGCAGCTCGACAGCGAAATCCAGAGAGCCCCGCAGTTGCTCGATCGACTTGGCCTGCAGCGCTGAGCACTCGTCGTTCATGCATAGCCAGCGGCATTCCGGGCCGTAGTAGCATCCATCGCAACGGGAGTCAGTCGAGCAGTATTGCCCCGCGTGGCGGCACTGCTGCAACTCGATGGTGTCCCGCACGACTTCTCTGGCATAGACCAACGTGGCGACGATTCTTGCTTTCATGGCAGTCCCCCGGGGCCGCAAGGGCCGAAGTCACGGCACCTATCATGATGAGGGCTCGATACGCTCATCCAGCCTGATAGAAGTATGGCATGGCTGCGGCACCAGCGAGAACCACTTTTGGTCGCTGGTGCGCCCTCAGAACTCGCGTCTGGGCAGACTCCTGCCGGGAACCAAAGACCCGGCCAGGGGGTCAACTATTCCGAGTCTGCAGGTCACTGCAAGGGAGATAAGTGATGGACCGGGCCGTGGTGCCCGTATCTCGCAGTGCCCTCGCCTGCGGCGGAGAGGATCTCCGACCGGCGCAAAGACGGCGTAAAGACGTAGAACGTGGAGAACGGCCATGAACGCCTCCGAGTTTCAAGAGTTTCTCGAAGGGATGTCCGACAGGGATCTCCTGCGTTATGCCAGGGAGTATACCCGGCGCTCCATTGCAGAGTCGGACGATCCCCGTTCAGAGATCCACTCGATGCTGGATCTGGTGTTCGGAGAGTGCCTGCTGCGTGGCAGGGAATGGCTATATGACAAAGCGCGCGAGCACGTATTGCGGGAGAGCGGCGCCTCCGCGGAGGCCCATCCGCCGCGCCGCCGCGCGCGGCCGCGCGATTGGATTCCAGCGGAGCCAATCGACGACGAGGAGCCCCACGACCTCTATCTGGAGATCGACTGACCCGAGGACGTTGTGATGAACGGTTTGGCCAAAAACATCGTCCTCTGGGTGGTGATTGCCGTGGTGCTGATGTCGGTGTTCAACAACTTTAGTTCGCGGCAGGTGCGTGCGCCGCAGATTGAGTACTCGCAGTTCGTTGGGGATGTGAAGGAGGGGTTGGTGCGCAAGGTGGTGATTGAGGATCGCACCATTCGTGGGGTGAAGCAGGATGGGGAGCGTTTCAGCACTTACAGTCCTGGGGACCCCGGGTTGATTGGGGACTTGCTGGCTCATGAGGTCGCGATTGAGGCGCGCCCGCCTGAGGAGACTGGGTTGTTGATGCAGATGTTTATTTCCTGGTTTCCGATGTTGTTGTTGATTGGGGTGTGGATCTTCTTCATGCGCCAGATGCAGGGGGGCATGGGGGGTCGTGGGGCCATGAGTTTTGGCAAGAGCCGGGCGCGGATGCTGGGTGAGGATCAGGTCAAGGTCAGCTTTGGTGATGTTGCCGGGGTGGATGAGGCGAAGGAGGAGGTGGCCGAGCTGGTGGAGTTTCTAAGAGACCCTGCCAAGTTTCAGAAGCTTGGGGGCAAGATCCCGCGGGGGGTGCTCATGGTGGGCTCTCCCGGCACCGGCAAGACCTTGCTTGCCAAGGCCATTGCTGGGGAGGCCAAGGTGCCTTTCTTCAGCATCTCGGGCTCCGACTTTGTGGAGATGTTCGTGGGGGTGGGTGCGGCGCGGGTGCGGGATCTTTTCGAGCAGGCGAAGAAGCATGCTCCGTGCATCATCTTCATCGATGAGATCGATGCCGTGGGGCGTCATCGTGGGGCGGGTTTAGGGGGTGGGCATGATGAGCGTGAGCAGACCTTGAACCAGCTTCTGGTGGAGATGGATGGTTTTGAGGGCAGTGAGGGGGTGATTGTCATTGCGGCCACCAACCGTCCCGATGTTCTTGACCCGGCGCTGCTTCGTCCGGGCCGCTTCGACCGCCAGGTGGTGGTGCCGCTGCCCGATGTCAGGGGCCGTGAGCTCATCTTGAAGGTGCACATGCGCAAGGTGCCGCTGGCCGAGGATGTGGATGCCCGGGTCATTGCGCGGGGCTGTCCCGGGTTCTCCGGGGCCGATCTTGCCAATCTGGTCAACGAGGCGGCGCTTTTTGCCGCGCGGGGCAACAAGCGTGCCGTTGCCATGGACGACATGGAGAAGGCCAAGGACAAGCTTCTCATGGGTGCCGAGCGCCGTTCCATGGTGATGAGTGCCGAGGAGAAGCGTCTTACCGCCTACCACGAGTCCGGCCATGCCATTGTGGGGCGGCTGGTGCCTGACCATGATCCCATCCACAAGGTCTCCATCATCCCGCGGGGCCGTGCGCTCGGGGTGACGCTGTTTCTGCCCGAGGAGGACCGCTACAGTCTTTCGCGCCGGCGTCTGGAGAGCCAGATCTCCAGTCTCTTCGGGGGGCGCATTGCCGAGGAGCTCATCTTCGGCACCCAGGCCGTGACCACCGGGGCGGCCAATGACATCCAGCGGGCCACCGAGATTGCCCGCAACATGGTCACCAAGTGGGGGCTCTCCGAGAAGCTCGGGCCGCTCACTTACTCCGAGGAGGAGGGCGAGGTGTTTCTCGGCCATGCCATCACCCAGCACAAGATGGTCTCCGAGGAGACTGCGCACATCATCGATGAGGAGGTGCGCGCGGTGGTGGAGCGCAATTACCAGCGGGCGCGCAGCACCCTCACCGAGAACTTGGAGAAGCTGCATTTGATGGCCGAGGCGCTCATCAAGTACGAGACCCTCGATGGGCGCCAGATCGATGACATCATGGCGGGGCGACCGCCGCGCCCGCCCCAGGACTGGACCGAGCCTGGCTCCCCGAGCGAGGCCGGGGTCCTCGCCTCCACCCCGCAGCCACCCCCCTCCAGCCACCCCATCGGCGGTCCCGCCAGCTCGCATTAGCCACGGTGCCGCCCACGCGCGCGGCGAGCCGCCCCGGTGTCACGGGACAGAGGAGAAGTGGCGCGATGCGGTGCGGAGAACCCCCGTGTTCGCGGTGAGCCGCCCTGCTGGCGCTATGAACCTCGGGCCTGCTGCGGCGCGCCGCGCAGTCACGCATTCATCATCGCCGGCGTAGCCACCTCTAGCCACGGCACGTGCCAGATCTAGGCAACACGGCGGGCGCGCGGCGGACCGTCGCCTTCCACCGCAGCGCCCAGGGCGTCCCTCTGGCCGAGGCAGCGTCGTGGGCAGACGCGCTGTACGGGCTGGGGTGGCTGCACGGTCGGGATCGGGGCGCTCAGGTCTGCCTGGCGCGAATCGTTGCACAGGGGCGGCTCTGCGAGCTACTGCGGGACGAGGCCGAGACCCTGGCCGCGGATCTCTATTTCCGCAGGCTGGCGCTCGCGCGCGATGCCCGCGATCACATCCAACGCCTCCCCTCGGCCTCCCTCACTCTGCTCGATGCTTACTGTCAGGGGTTGACCGACGCACTGCAGGCCCATCGGCCCTGGCCCCTGAGGCTCGCTGGGTATCAGCCGGAGCCATTTTTGCCGTCCGACGGGCGGAAAGCGGGGATCCTCGCGGACGCGCGCTTGCCTCGCAGCCGATGCGCATCTATCTAGTCGGCGGAGCCGTCCGCGACAAGCTGCTGGGTCGCCCGGTCGAGGAACGGGACTGGGTGGTCGTGGGGGCCACATACGAGATCATGGAGGTTCGGGGTTTCCGCCAAGTCGGCAAGGACTTCCCGGTATTCCTGCATCCAGAGACCCACGAGGAGTACGCGCTCGCCCGCACCGAGCGCAAGGCGGGTAGGGGCTACACCGGCTTCACCGTTCACGCCTCGCCCGACGTTACCCTGGAGCAGGACCTCGAGCGGCGTGACTTGACCATTAACGCCATGGCGCAGGCCGAAGACGGGGCCATCATCGACCCGTTCCGCGGCCGGGAAGATCTCGCCCGCGGCGTCCTGCGGCATGTGTCTTGCGCCTTCGTCGAGGACCCCCTGCGCCTCCTGCGGGTCGCCCGCTTCGCGGCCCGCTTCGGGTTCCACGTGGCTCCCGAGACGAACGAGCTGATGGGCGAGATGGTACGTTGCGGGGAAATAGACTACCTGGTCCCGGAACGAGTGTGGAAGGAGCTGGAGCGCGCCCTCGGCGAGCCGCGCCCCAGCCGGTTCTTTCAGGTTCTGCGGGGTTGCGGCGCCCTCGCCCGGCTGTTCCCCGAGATCGACCGGTTGTTTGGGGTGCCGCAGCCGCGCCAGCACCACCCGGAGATCGACGTGGGCGTGCACACGCTGCTGGTGCTGGAACAAGCGGCTCGGCTCACCGACGATCGGACCACCCGCTTCTCGGCCCTGACCCATGACCTGGGTAAAGGGCTCACGCCGCCCGAGGAGTGGCCGAGGCACCTGGGGCATGAAGAACGGGGGATCGGCCTCGTTCGCGAGTTGTGCGGCCGGCTGCGCGCCCCGAACCAGTACCGAGCGCTGGCCGAGCTGGTGGCCAGATACCATGGCGACTGCCACCGCGCGACGGAGTTGCGACCCGCAACGCTGCTGAATATCCTCACGGCGCTCGATGCCCTGCGCCGCCCGGGCCGGCTGGCGGCTTTCTTGGCGGCATGTCAGGCGGACTCCCAAGGCAGACCGGGTTACGAGGAGGGACCTTACCCGCAGGCGGACATCTTCAGACGCGCGTTGAAGGCCGTGCGATCGGTGAGCGCCCGGCCGCTTCAGGAGGGCGGACTAACGGGGGCGGCCTTGGGAGAGGCACTGCACCGCCAGCACGTCGAGGCCATCGGGCGCGCCCTGTCCGTCCGCGACGGCCGAACTCCCCCTGAGCGTCTGTGAAAAACCCCCGCTCCGTCGGTAAGATTCGATGTGGGCGAGACATATACAGTTGATAGGCGAGGAGCGACCGAATGGCAGGATAGGCATTCGGCACGTCCGCGGGACGCCCCAAAGGGGTGGCGCACAGGGAAGTACGCCATGAAAAACCGCGCAAAGCTGCCAGGGGCACGCGCAACGCTTCGTGGGCCTTGCGCTCGGGCCGCGCGCGACGATTCTCTCACAAAACTTTGAGCTTGAGGGTCTTTCTCAGGGCATCGTTTCGGAGAGTCCCAGACGGTGGCTACGATCCCGGTCGAACCCCACCCGCGGCCGCGCTATTCCCCGCGTCAGCGCCATGACCTTGAACAGTTCCCCCATCTCGCTCGGCATGACGAGCCGCTTGACCTGCTGGGCAACCTCCATCTGTGCGTGCGCATCTTTTCCGGCCGCAGTCTCGGCGAACTCCGCCAGCCCAGTCGCGAGCAGGAAATCCGCCTGCGTCGTGTAGCCAGCGAGAGTCAGCCCGGCCTCGATCCCCGCCTCTGCCAGGCCGGTGAAGTCCAGGTGGGCGGTAATGTCCTGCAGACCCGGGAGAACCCGTGGATCTCCGTGGGCGCGGTGCCGATAGTGGCACATGAGGGTGCCTTGGCTCCTCTGCGGGTGGTAGTACTCCGGGCGCGGAAAACCGTAGTCGATGACGAGCAGGGTGCCCCTCTCCAGGATCTCAGCCATGGAGCGGACCCAGGGGCCCATCGTGAGGTTGATCTCAGTGTCGTACTCGGCCGGCAGGTCCACCACCGCCCTCAGCCGCGCCACGGCCTCCTCGACCGGCGCGGACGCGGGCCGCAGCCTCCAGACGAAGGCCGAGCCCTCCCAGGCTATGTGGTACTCCATGACCTCGTTGGCAGCGATGCGGACCCGGTGCACCGGCAGGGCGTCGAGTACCTCGTTGGCCAGCATCACGCCTTGGAATGGTATCTCGGGCAACCGGTCGAGCCATCGAACGCGCTCGGCGAGACCGGGAATGCGCTGACGGATCAGGCGCTGCTGGCGCTCGCGCAGGTCAGCGCTCACCTCGAGGATCAGGTATCGCTCGGGAATGCAGTTGTGGAAGGCCAGGTCCTCCAGCAGCCCAGCGGCGAGCCGCCCAGTGCCCGCCCCCAGTTCCAGCAGGTCCCCCCCGCCGAGCCCCTCCAGCACCTCTCGGCACTGGCGGGCGACGCAGCGAGCGAACAACGGGGAAATTTCGGGAGCGGTGACGAAGTCACCGTCGGGGCCGAGCTTGGCCGTTCCGGCGCTGTAGTAGCCCAGCCCCGGGGCGTAGAGCGCGAGCTGCATATAGCGGGCGAACGGGATGCTCCGACCGCCGCGCGCGATCTCGTCGCGGATGAGGCGAGCAAGCTGCGCGCTGTGATCCCTTGCGGCGCCATCAGGCTCGGGCAGGCCGGCGGAGGCGGCACCTGGGTCACTGCGAGGCAGAGTCGTCACCGCTGCGCAAAACTGATTTAATAGCCCCAAGGTGGCGGACGCCCAATGGCACCGCCCCAAGCAGGCACTTCGGACGGTTGGGGCCACAGTCTTGGAGGCGCAGCGTGGAGAATCGTTCCCGTCTGTCCGGCAAGGTCGTCCTCATCACCGGGGGAGCGCGCCGCGTGGGCGCAGTCGTCGCCCGCGCCCTGCACGGTGCCGGCATGAACCTGGTAGTGCACTACCGCTCTTCGGAGGGCGAAGCGCGCGCCCTGCAGGACGAACTCCAGTCCGGGCGACCTGCCTCGGTAGCCGTAATACGGGCAGACCTCCTGGAGACGTCTCCGCCTCTCGGCTTTTGTCCAGGAAGCGGCCGCGACGTGGGGTCGCCTCGACGCCCTGATCAACAACGCGTCCAGCTTCTATCCGACGCCCGTCGGAACCGCCACGCAAACCCAGTGGGACGAGCTGCTGGGCTCCAACCTCAAGGCCCCCTTTTTTCTGTGCCAGGCCGCCGCCCCCTATCTGGAGCAGACCTCGGGCTGCATCGTCAACATGACCGACATTTACGCAGAGCGACCGCTCAAGGCATACCCCATCTACAGCGTGGCCAAGGCAGGTCTCGTCATGCTGACCAAAGCGCTGGCTCGGGAGCTGGCGCCGGCCGTGCGCGTCAACGCCGTGGCGCCGGGCGCAATCCTCTGGCCGGATGACATGGACGACGTCATGCGCAAGCACATCCTCTCCCGCATTGCCCTGAAGCGGGAGGGGCGTCCCGAGGACATCGCGCGCGCCGTGTTGTTCTTGGTGCGCGACGGCGACTACGTCACCGGCCAAGTGATCGCCGTGGACGGGGGTCGCTCCATATACGCGTGAGAGTCCCCCGCCTCTGCTCCTCAGGCCCTCACCCCGCGTTCGATCAAGACACCCACGTCCCTGGCCCCGCGGACGGCTCCGGGCTTGTTCACGCGCAGCCTCAGCCAGTCGATGGGAAACTCCTCGAGCAGGAGTTCGGCCACGCGCTCCGCCAGGGTCTCTACCAGGTGGAACTGGCCCGCCCCGACGAAGGCGGTGAGGCGCTTGGCAACGGCCTTGTAATTCAGCGCGTCGCCCAAGTTGTCGCTGGCAGCGGCCCCCCGGATATCGAAACCCAGGTCCAGGTCGAGGACGACGGTCTGCTCGATGCGCCTCTCCCAGTCGAAGGCGCCGATGACCGTCTCAATCCTGAGACCGTGCAGGAACACGATGTCCATCCTCGGACCTCTCGGCAGGCGCGGCTCGCCCGTAGTCGCACCCTACGCTTGACCGAGAGTCATTTTACCCGTTTCAATAGCGCCATGCTAAGCGCGCTGCTAGCAGTGGCGTTGGCCTACCTGCTGGGCTCGGCGTCGAGCGCCGTCATCGTGTGTCGGCTCCAGGGCTTGCCCGACCCCCGAACCATCGGTTCGGGCAACCCCGGGGCTACCAACGTGCTGCGCGTGGCGGGAAAGGGCACGGCAGCCGTGGTGCTAGCCGCAGACATGCTGAAGGGCTTCCTCCCCGTGACCATGGCGGGCGCCCTCGGGGCTTCCGCGGCGGTGATGGCTCTGACTGGGATGGCGGCCTTCCTGGGACACCTGTATCCGGTATTCTTCCGGTTCCGCGGCGGCAAGGGTGTCGCCACTTACCTGGGAGTCCTCATCGCCCTCTCATGGCTGGCGGGTCTCGCCACGGTGGCGACCTGGCTGGCTGTGGCCTTGGTGTTCCGATACTCCTCGCTCGCCGCCATCACAGCGTCCGTGCTCAGCCCTCTTTACGTGGCACTCGGCAGCGCCACGCCGGAGTGGACGTTGGCCTGCGTCGTAATGAGTGCGCTGTTGCTGTGGCGCCACCGCACGAATATCCACAAACTCCTGTCCGGAAACGAGGAGAAGATCGGCACCCGAGCGTGAGCGGCCGCGGCGCTTCATAACGGCGCGAGGCTTTCCAGCGACCAGCGCGGCTTGACGCGGAAAGCCAGCGGCTCGCGGTGTCCGGCCTCCAGGCGCCGGGAGCCCGCGTAAGCGATCATGGCGCCGTTGTCGGTACAGAACTCCACTCTAGGGTAGTAGCAGCGCGCCCCCGCATCGGCCGCGAGGGTTTGCAGCCGCTGGCGCAAGCGGCGGTTCGCCCCCACGCCTCCGGCCACCACCAGGCGCTCCAGGCCGGTGTGCTCCAGTGCCCGCCGGCACTTGATGGCAAGGGTGTCGACGACGGCCTCCTGGAACGCCGCCGCGATGTCGGCCCGAACCTCGGGGCCACCTTCGCCCGCTCTCAGCATGGTGATGACGTGGGTCTTCAGTCCGCTGAAGCTGAAGTCGAGCCCGGGACGGTCGGTCATGGGGCGCGGGAAGTGCAAGCGCTGGGCGTCCCCGTCCTCGGCAAGCCGCGCCACGGCGGGGCCGCCGGGATAGCCCAGCCCCAGCGCCTTCGCCACCTTATCGAAGGCCTCGCCCGCTGCGTCGTCCAGCGACTCGCCCAGCACGTCGTAGCGGCCGATGCCCTGCACCTTCACCAGCATCGTGTGGCCCCCCGAGACGAGCAGGGCCACGAAGGGGAAATCCGGGGGCTCCGGCTCGAGCAGGGGCGCCAGCAGATGAGCTTCCATGTGGTGTACGCCTACGGCCGGAACCGACCACGCCCACGCCAGGCTGCGGCCGAGGGCCGCCCCGACCAGCAGGGCGCCCATCAGCCCCGGACCCGCCGTATAAGCCACCCCATCGATGCCCCGCGCGCCACACCCGGCTTCTTCCAGCACTTGGCGTAGCAACGGCGGCAGCTTGCGTACATGGTCTCGGGAGGCCAGCTCGGGCACTACGCCGCCGAAGGGAGAGTGGATCGCTATTTGGCTGTGGAGGGCGTGGGCCAACAGGCCCCGGCTGTCGTCGTAGACCGCGACACCCGTCTCGTCACAGGAGGTCTCGATACCGAGCACGCGCATGGGGAGGAGTTGCCAGGTTGGCTGCTGGACCGGGTCGCCGCAGACCGGCACCGGCGACAAGGGCCACCGGCCCGCTAACTTGGCGATTTGCACCAGGCAGGGCGTAGCTATTATACTTTACAGTTTGTCGCTCGTCCCAGCGGCTCGCCAATGACGCCACGTCGAAAGGAGAACTATGCCCTCTGTTAAGGTGAGAGACAACGAGCCCTTCGATATCGCCTTGCGGCGCTTCAAACGCGCCTGCGAAAAGGCCGGAGTGCTCACGGAAGTGCGTCGTCGCGAGTATTACGAGAAGCCGTCAGAGGAACGTAAGCGCAAGTCCGCTGCAGCGGTCAAACGCCACCTGAAGAAACTCTCCCGGGAGACAGTGCGTCGGCCCCGCCAGCACTGATGTCGCATGGAACCTCTGAGGAGGCGCATCCAGGAGGACATGAAGGCGGCCTTACGTGCCCGTGACAAGCGTCGTCTGGGCATAGTGCGCCTCATCTTGGCGGCTATCCAGCAGCGCGAGGTGGACGAGCGTATCGAGCTGGACGAAACTCAGGCGCTTGCAGTGCTGGAGCGCATGATCAAGCAGCGCCGGGACTCTCTCGCGCAGTTCCAGGCGGGTGGACGGCAAGATCTGGCGGATCAGGAGGGCTACGAGATCGAAGTCATCCAGTCCTACCTCCCGCCACTCCTCTCCGCGACAGAGCTGAATACGCTAGTCGACGAGGTCGTTCGTGAGATGGGCGCCCGCTCGCCCCAGGATATGGGCAAGGTGATGGGAGCGCTGAGACCTCGCATCCAGGGACGCGCGGACATGCGCCAAGCCAGCGATCTCGTGAGAGACCGGCTGCAGGGGCCGTACTGAGGGTGTCCGCACCGACCGGCGGCGGGGCGTCCGGGAGCGCAGGCGCGCGTTAGCCGCCACGCCATCGGCCCATGGCTCTGGCGGCCGCTCACGCTGCGCCGACCGCGCGGTCAGCTCCAAGTTTGCACACCAGAATCCCCCAACAGTTCATCGACGAACTGATGGCCCGCGTCGACGTGGTCGAGGTCATCGAGCGGCGCGTGCCCTTGCGCAAGGCCGGCCGTAACTACCTGGCCTGCTGCCCCTTCCATCACGAGAAAACCCCCTCCTTTACGGTGAGCCCCGAGAAGCAGTTCTACCACTGTTTCGGCTGCGGTGCTCACGGAACCGCAGTGGGGTTTCTCATGGCCTATGACCACATGGGCTTCGTCGAGGCCATAGAGGATCTGGCCCGGCAGGCGGGCATGCAGATCCCCCAGGAGGCCCCGCTCGATACAGACAGCGGTGCAGAGACCCTGTACCCGCTTCTCGCCCGTGCTGCGGACTTCTATCAGACTCAGCTGCAGCAGTCGCGTGGTGCCCAGGAGTACGTGGCGTCCCGCGGGCTGGGCAGTGCCGTGGTCGCCGAGTTCGCCATCGGCTACGCCCCGCCCGGTTGGGACGCACTAACCAAGGCACTCGGCCAGAGCGCCGCAATCCGAGCCCAGATGGCGCAGGCCGGTCTCTTGGTGGCGAAAGCGGACGGCGGCTACTACGACCGCTTCCGCGACCGGCTGATGTTCCCTATCCATGGCTCGCGCGAGCGCGTGATCGGCTTCGGAGGGCGCGTAATCGGAGAAGGCACGCCGAAATACCTCAACTCTCCCGAGACGCCCATCTTCCACAAGGGCCGCTCCCTCTATGGCGTGCACCAACTGCGTAAAGCCCACGCGAGGCCGGAACGGGTTCTGGTAGTGGAAGGCTACATGGACGTGGTCGGGCTGGTCCAGCACGGCATCGGATACGCCGTCGCCACACTGGGAACGAGCACTACCCCAGACCACATCAAGCACCTGCTGCGCCTCGCGCCAGAGGTCGTGTTCTGCTTCGACGGCGACGCGGCGGGCCGACAGGCGGCCTGGCGTGCGCTGGAGAGCGCGCTGCCCCTGGTGCGGGAGGGGCACCACCTGCGGTTTCTGTTCCTTCCGGAAGGGGAGGACCCCGACAGCTTGGTGCGCGCCGAGGGCCGAGCCAGTTTCGAGGCCCGTCTCGCGACTGCGGTCCCGCTGTCCGCCCTGTTCTTCGACACCTTGGCGGCGCAGGCCGACACCAGCAGCCTAGATGGCAAAGCCCGTCTGGCGGAACTCGCGAGACCCTTGCTGTCTAAGCTTCCTGCGGGAATATTCCGCCAGATGATGGTGCACCGCTTGGCGGACATTACGGGCGCGGGCGCCTCGGCGTTGAATCGCTTTCTGGGAAGCGCGTCGCCGCAGCCGATTCGCCCGCCTCCGGCAGACCAGCCGCCTCACGTATCCCCGGTACGCCTAGCGATAGCGCTGCTGCTGCACCGCCCGGCGCTCGCCGAAGGCTTGGACCCCGGTGACTTGCGGGACATCGACTTACCCGGCATAGCTTTGCTAGTAGAGATGCTTGATTTGCTGAGGCAAAACCCCCAACTCAGCCCCGGGGCGCTGCTCGAGCGCTGGCGTGACCGTCCCGAGGGCCGGCACTTGGAGAAGCTGGCGCAGTGGCCCCTGATAGTCCCCGATGACGGCATGGAAGCCGAGTTCGACGGTGCAATTCGCCGCCTCCGCGCCAGGCGCTCCGAAAAGCGCACCGATGAATTGCTCGGGAAGGCCGGACGCACGGAGCTGACCGCCGCCGAAAAGCGCGAACTGCGCGGCCTCCTTGATGCCGGCCGGCGGGGGTCACAACACAACGCCGGTCCCGAGTGAGCTGGCAAAGTCCGGGGTTTTGTCCTAAACCTTATACGTCACGCCTATCCCAGCGACCGTCAACAGAGCTAGTGCGCCATATGGACCAGGAGTCACAACTGAAGCTGCTGATCGCCAAGGGCAAGGAGCAGGGTTTCCTGACTTACAGCGAAGTCAACGACCATTTGCCCGACGACATCGTCGATCCCGAGCAGATCGAAGACATCATCTGCATGATCAGCGATATGGGCATCCCGGTGCACGAGGAGGCGCCGGACCTGGACACCCTGCTGATGTCCGAAACCATCGCAGATGATGAGATGGCGGAGGAAGCGGCTGCTGCACTGGCCATCGTCGACAGCGAGTTTGGTCGCACCACGGACCCCGTGCGCATGTACATGCGGGAGATGGGCGCGGTGGAGCTTCTCACCCGCGAGGGTGAGATCGAGATCGCAAAGCGCATCGAGGAAGGACAGGTCCAGATGCTCTCGGCGCTGGCTACCTATCCGGAGACCATCGCCGCGCTGCTGCACGAGTACGAGCGCGTGGAGGCCGGTGAGCTGAACCTCGCAGACCTCATCACGGGATACAGCGAGCCCGCCGGTCTGGACGAGGAAGCAGCGAGCGAGGAGTCCGAGGATCTGGAAACCGATGTAGAGGGCGATGACGCGGAAGACGACGCAGACGACGCGGTGGAGGCGGGTCTGGACATCGAGGCGGCGCGCGCCCGCTTCACGGCGCTGCGTGAGCTGTACGAGAAGTGCCGCGGCGTCACGGCCGAGTATGGACGCGATCACCAAGAAAGCCGCCAAATTCGCCAGGCTCTCGCAGAGTGCTTTCTTGGGTTCAAGCTGCTCCAGAAGGTCGTCGACCGCATCGTCAACAAGCTGCGCGCCACGGTGGAACGGATTCGTAGGGAGGAGCGCAACATCATGGAGATCTGCGTCAAGAAAGCGCAGATGCCACGCGGGGAGTTCATCGCGTTATTCCCCAGTCATGAGACCGATCCGGACTGGATCCGGCACTGCATCCGCGCGGGTGGACCCCACGCCGGCGCTTTGGAGCGGGAGTCGGAGAGTATCCGGCAGGCGCAACAGATCCTGCGGGCCATCGAGCGGCAAACCGGCCTATCCATCGGTCAGACCAAGGAGATCAACCGCCAGATCTCGATTGGAGAGGCAAAGGCACGGCGGGCCAAGAAGGAGATGGTGGAGGCCAACCTGCGTCTGGTGATCTCCATCGCCAAGAAGTACACCAACCGCGGCCTACAGTTCCTGGACCTCATCCAGGAGGGGAACATCGGCCTCATGAAGGCGGTGGACAAGTTCGAATACCGGCGCGGCTACAAGTTTTCGACCTACGCGACGTGGTGGATCCGGCAGGCCATCACCCGCTCCATTGCCGACCAGGCCCGCACCATCCGCATCCCAGTGCACATGATCGAGACCATCAACAAGCTGAACCGGGTGGCCCGGGCGATGCTCCAGGAGATGGGGCGTGAGCCGACGCCCGAGGAACTGGCGGTGCGCGTCGAGATGAGCGAGGACAAGGTGCGCAAAGTCTTGAAGATCGCGAAGGAGCCCATCTCGATGGAGACACCCATCGGCGACGATGAGGATTCTCACTTGGGCGACTTCATCGAGGACTCCAGCGCGGCCTCGCCGGTGGACGTGGCCGTCTTCGAAGGCCTTCGCGAGGCCACGCATGAGGTACTGGCCGAGCTCAGCCCGCGAGAAGCCAAGGTGCTGCGCATGCGCTTCGGGATCGACATGAACACCGACCACACTCTCGAGGAGGTCGGCAAACAGTTCGAACGTCACCCGCGAGCGTATCCGCCAGATCGAGGCCAAGGCTCTGCGGAAGCTTCGCCACCCCTCCCGCTCCGAGCAGTTGCGCAGCTTTCTCGACATGGAGTGAGGGTCGGACCCCCTGCCAAGACCGCGGGCTAGCACTCGCGGTTCGTATTTCGCGTGGGCCCGGTGCGCGACACGGGCTTGGGACCGGGGAGGGCTGCCTAAGGCTGCAGCGGATAACGAGGGAGGTCCGGCGGCCCTTTCCCCGCCGGCGACCGAGGCCTCTGCATCCCAAGCGCACGGCGACATCGAGCGAGGAGGCGGCGTAACTCTACGGTGGCCGCTCCGCCATGCAAGCGATGGCACCGCACAGGGCCTGTAGCTCAGCCGGTCAGAGCGGGGGACTCATAATCCCTTGGTCGCAGGTTCGAATCCTGCCAGGCCCACCAACTCCCACAAGGCTTTCAACGTTGTCCGCTTCGGTCTCGAAAGGCTCTTGGGACACTGGTGGGACATTTGCTCTCACGGGACACCCAGACAGCGCGTCGTTCACCCGGCGCAGGGCCTCGGTCAAAAAGTTCTCTAACAGCCCCGAGTATAGGATCTCTTATATCTACAACCGGTAAGATCGGTAATAAGAAGCCCTGTGCCAGTAGGGCTAGCTGCATTACCGGTTTGAAAGGGGACCGGTAAGATCGGTAAGGTTCACTGCCCGAACAGCGCCTCGTTCATCCGGCCGAGCGCTTCCGCCTTGTGCTGGTCCGACAGGTGGGCGTAGCGCTTCACCATCTGGAGGGTCTGGTGGCCCAGCACGTCGGCGATGGTCAGCATGTCCGCGCCGCTCATGGCGAGGTAGCCCGCGGCGGTGTGGCGCAGGTCGTGGAAGCGGAAGTCCCGAATGTCCGCTCGTTTGAGCGCAGTCTCCCAGGGTGTGCGCAGGTCGTCGTGGAATATGAAGTGCTGGTGGAAGAACCACACCGCACCGAGCAGCGAGTGCATGCACGCCTCGCCAACGTTCGAGAGCGGAAGGAATGGTTTCGTTGTTCCCCGGAACAGGCCCTTGAGATACAGAGCACGGTTGGCGGTTTAGCCATCTTCGGGGACTATAACGGGCGAATCGTCAGAAAGGTCGAGGAGCTCCGTAGACAGCAAGAAACGGAGATTCACCGCCAGCATCAGCGGCAAGAACAAGAGAAGAGAGAACCCTATCGTTGCAAAACCTTTCTGATCATGCCGCTTTCTGCAGGGCCTGCAGATAATGCAACAGGTCGTGCTGGACGGCTGAATTGGCGCTCATCGACAGGGTCAATCGACCTTGTGGACGGATCAGGCGACCGGCGCGCTGGATGAGCCGGCAGCGCAGCGTATTGAGACGGGCGAAGTCCCACAATGCGGGCCGTTTCTGCGAGACACGGCGGGGTAGTGGACGCGCTATCATCTGAAGCTCCCGGCTGAGGTTGTGGGCGAGCAGTGTCGAGAGGCGTTGTCGATCAAATAAATTTATGGGCGCATTAAATGTACTATGGGCCTGGCCCCAGGAGGGGTTTCCCCGGTTTTCCCCCTATTTGGCGCGTTTGGGCAGACCGAGCCTGTTCATGGCTCTTTCGGTAATTGTGTGGATCGTGGTGGTCGAGTAGCATCCGTTCTGAGCAATCGTCTATCACAACATCTTGTGGTTGGGCCTGTGGGGTTGTGGGCGAGAGGCCCGCGAGTGTGGGCAACCGGGAGGTTGTCCACACGGTCCTTGGGACGCGGGCCGCTCCGCAGGACTCGTCCACAAATCCACAGGCCATCAAGGGGGGAGCGCCATGGAGCCAACGCATCTATTCACGACGGCACTGGGTCTCACGGCGCCTTGGGAAGTCACCGGCGTACGCTTTGACCCCGAGGCTGGGCGCATCGACCTCGAGGTGGCCTTTGCCAAGGGGAGCCGCTTCGCCTGCCCGGCGTGCGGAGCGCCAGGCCAGCCGGTGCATGATACCCGCAAGCGCAGCTGGCAGCACCTGAGCTTCTTTAAGTCACGGGCAGACCTGCACGCGCATCTGCCGCGAGTGCGCTGTGAGAGCTGCGGCAAGACGACTCAGGTCGAGCCGCCGTGGGCGCGCGCACAGAGTGGCTTCACGGCGCTGATGGAGGCACTGGTGGTGACGCTGTGCCAGGCGATGCCGGTGGCGACCGTCGCCCGGCACCTGGGCGTGGGCGATGAGCGCCTGTGGGGGGTGCTCGAGCACTACGTGGAGGCGGCCCGCGCCCAGGAGGACCACTCCCCGGTGCGCGCCGTGGGCCTGGACGAGACCGCCGCCCGGCGTGGGCAGCACTACATCAGCCTGTTCCATGACCTCACGGGCAAACGCCTGCTGTTCGCCTGCGAGGGCCGCGACCAGAGCACCGTGGCGGCCTTTGCCGCCGACCTCCAGGCGCACGGGGGCGACCCGCAGGCCATCGAGCAGGTGTGCATCGACCTGTCCGCCGCTTATCTCGCCGGGGTGACCAAGCATCTGCCTAAAGCCACGGTGAGCTTCGATGCCTTCCATGTCATCCAGCTCGCCAACCAGGCCGTCGATACAGTGCGCCGCGAGGAGGTCAAGACCGAGCCCGCCCTCAGAGGCACCCGCTGGACCTGGCTCAAAGACGCCCACGACTGGACCTGGGAGCAGCTCACCGACTTTCACTGGCTCTCCCGCGCCCGGCTCAAGACCGCCCGTGCCTGGCGCCTCAAGGAGGCGCTGCGCGATATCTACGCCACGGCCAGCACCCTCGAGCAGGCCGAGACCGCGCTCACGCGCTGGTATAGCTGGGCACGGCGTAGCCGCCTGCAACCCATGAAGCACCTCGCTGCCACTCTGAAAGACCACTGGGACGGTGTGCTCGCCGCGTTCGACTCCGGCCTCACCAACGGCCGCGCCGAGGGCATCAACTCCCTCATCCAGGCCGCCAAAGCCCGCGCCCGGGGCTACCGCACCACGCACTCGCTCATCACCATCGCCTACCTCATCGCGGGCAACCTGGCCCACTTGCCGGCCTCGCCGTTCAACACACGATCTTGTGTCAGACCTCAGGCAGAGGCTGCCGCAGCGTAAGGCATATCTACCCACACGATTCCGGTAAGAACCACAAAAAGGCGCCAACGACAAGAAGCGGCGCGCGGACCGCCACGCAGCGTTATTGGCAATTATGCGACCGTCTTTCCACGCGGCTGCGGAGCAGCAATGAGAAACTGCAGACTGGGGTCAGCCTTCTAGTAGCTTCGCCTGCGGACGATCCGGTCGACCGTAACCGGGTGGACCTCGAAGTGCTGGGCGATCTCACGATAGCTGAAGGCGCCTGTGGCGAGACTGCCACCATCCCCTCGTCCCGCCCCGGGACTTCGCGGTCCAACACGCAGATGAGCGCGTGAAATACGAGGAACTGGATCGTTATGGCGATGAGCGAGAGCGATCGAACGCCTCCGTGTGCCCCGGGGCAGCACGCGTCTTCGTGGCTATTGATCGTCAGCGATGACGACCTGGTACGAGTATCCCTGTTCCGTCAGGAAGAGCTTGCGGTGGTGGGCAAACTCCTCTTCGCGCGTGTCACGCGAGACGAGGGTGAAGAAGTGCGCCGCGCGGCCGTCGCCCTTGGGCCGCAGGATGCGACCGAGCCGCTGGGCCTCTTCCTGGCGTGAACCGAACATGCCCGACACCTGGATGAGCAGGTCGGCGTCTGGGAGGTCGATCGCGAAGTTCCCCACCTTGGAGAGCACGATGCAGCGCAACTCGTTACGGCGGAATCGATCGATAGATCTGCTCGCGTTCGGCCTGCGGTGTCTTACCCGTGACCAGTGGCGCGTCGAGCTCCTTCGCGATGGCCTCGACCTGGGCGAGGTACTCGCCGATGATGAGCACCCGACCGTTAGTGTGCTGCTCCAGCAGTCGACGGAGTCGAGACCTCTTGGCCGGGTTCTCCGCGGCGATCCGGAACTGCGAGCGTCTGTCCGCGAGGGCGTACTCCATCCGGCGCTCCGCACTCATGGCCACACGCTCCTCGACGCAGGTCGCGCTCGCAATCCAGGCCTGATGTTCGAGGTCCTTCCAGGGCACGTCGAATCGCTTGGGTCCGATTAGGGCGAATACATCTGCCTCGCGGCCATCTTCTCTCACCAGCGTGGCCGTCAGCCCCAGCCGCCGGCGCGCTTGCAGGTCGGCCGTGGCGCGGAACACCGGAGCCGGCAGCAAGTGGACCTCATCGTAGACGATGAGTCCCCAGGAGCGTGCTCGGAACAGCTCGAGGTGAGGGAACTCACCCTCGCGATGCGCGCGCCAGGTCAGGATCTGGTAGGTGGTCAGCGTCACCGGCCCGGTGTTCTTCTGCTCCCCCGTGTACTCGGCGATCTCGTCCGGCCGCAGCGTGGTCTTGTCGCAGATCTCACGCCGCCACTGCTTGACCGAGGTCAGGCTGGTAGTGAGCACGAGCGTCGTCTGACCGACCATCTCCATGGCGGCGAGGCCGACGATCGTCTTGCCCGCCCCACAAGGGAGCACGACCACGCCGCTGCCGCCCCGCTCGGAGCCCGCCACGAAGAACGACTCGGCCGCCTGTCGCTGGTACTCGCGCACCACGAACGGCGTGCCGGACGCCATGCGCTCCCGGAAAAGCTATCGTGAGCCGGTCTCCGCTCACGTATCCGGCCAGATCGTCGGCGGGGTATCCAGCCGCAACCAATGCCTGCTTGAGCAAACCTCGCTGTCCTGGATCGACGTGGAAGCTCGTCGCATCGGCGCGGTTCACGAGGTACGGTCCAGCCGCTCGATCGCGGTGCAAAAGCTCGGCTGTCGCCTCGTCTGCGCAGGCGCAGCGCAGAAGATCGCCATCGCGGGTGATGACCACGCGGCCATAGCGCGCGGCCAGGTCGACGACCTCCTGCTCGACGCTGGCGGGCACCGGGTATCGCGCGTGCTCCTTCAGGGCTGCCACCACCTTCTCGGCAGGCAGGCCTGCTGCCCGGGCGTTCCAGATGGACAGCGGTGTGAGACGATAGGTGTGGACGTGCTCGGGGCTCTTCACGAGCTCCGCGAACGGAGCGAGCGCCGCCCTGGCCTCCTCGGCCCGCGGCGCGTGGACCTCCAAGAGGACGCTGCAGTCGCTCTGGACGATCAGGGCGTTGTCGGAGGACACGGCCGTTCGGTCAGGCCTCGGCTGGCTGAGACGTCACTTCCCCGGATGAGGCCACGCGCCGGTTTCTCGTCGGCCGGGCCTCGCCCATGGCCAAGAGGTAACCGAGCTCCCGCAGGGCGCGCTTGAACGCCGCCTCCGAGGACGCCGGCACTACCAGGTGCCGTTCCCCGGCTCGCATGCAGTGCTTGCGCGTCCGCGAGTCGTTGGCGATGAGCGCGGCGAGCGCGGGATCGGCGCATTCGATCAAGCGAGCGAGGCCGCGGGTCCTGGACCTTCGCGCTTCGATCCGAAACGTCCTCGATCAAGCGGGCGACCGTATGGGGGATCGGGGCACCGCTCCGCGCCGCGAGGAACTCCCGGATCTCGGTCACCGGGCGGCCCTCTTCGATCGCCGCGAGCAGCTTGCCGGCGTCGAGCCGCCAGACGAGGTCCGAGACCTTGGTCGCGTAGGCGTCCAGGGCGAGCCGATCGCCCGGCTCCAACTCCGCGCCGATGGCTGCGATTTCCAGATTGGGCAGCACTCGCAGCACAGGCTTCACCTCGACCGGCGCCGGCTCGTATCCCGACTCGGCGCCGAGGCAGTGAGCGCCGAGAGGCGTGACGCGGAAGTACATCAGTCCGTCGTAGCGGCTGAAGTACACCAGTTCGTCCGTGCCCCAGAGGCCGCCGTAGTTGTAGCGCGCTCCAGCGGGAGGAATGAGCGCGACATCGACGAGCCCGAGGCTCGCGGTATATTCGAGCAAGAGGCACAAGAGGTAGCGTTCATCGAGGATATATTTGCCATTCTCGTACCCGAGGGAGCCGTACTGCAGCTCGCCGATGTAAAGATTCCAGGCGTTGCGGGTCACCGAGAAGTCGTTGCCCGAGGCGCGCAGGAAGCGCAAGAACTCGTCGGTGGAGATCCAGGCGCGGACTGGACATTCGGCCAAGGCGTCGGCCACTACAGCCCGCCGTGACGAGAGCGCAGTGAGCCCTTGCTTGCCCTTTCCGGTCTGACCCTTGACGCAGTCGATGCGCGAAAGCTCATCGAGGAGGGTCGTGTTCACCCACTTCGTCCAGACCGTTCGGAGAGTCTCGGCAGCCGGTTCGGAAAGCGCCTTTCGTCCCGCCTTGGTGAGTTGCAGCTTCGACCCCGAGAGCTGGGCAAGCCCGCCCGCCTGGACAAGGAGGGGCCAGGCGAAGGCGCGAATCGGTCCCGCATTCTCGTCGTGGCCACTTGTTCGTGACCGGGAGGCGCGGGTAGTAGTCGCCGCCTTCGAGGATGTTGGTGAGCGCATCGATGGTCGCGGACGAGGCACGCCGCGTCTTGTCGCTCACCGCGACCTTGCCGGCATCGACCAATCGCAAGATGGAGAGCAGCTCCCGCTGGGCGGTGCGCTCGGTTTCGCGCACCGTGAGAGTCACGTGCTCGGTGCCCTTCTCCTGGGTCTTTGTCTCCGAATTCCAGCGCGTGTACGGCAGACCGTAGGCAGCCGGAAGCTCTGCGAGGGTCTCGATCTTCGCCTCGACCGGCTGCGGCACGAACGCCTTGAGCCGCTCCTTGATGTCCGTCGGCATCACGCCGTTGCCGTAGAAGAAGAAGCCCAGCGCCGAGGGGCGGCGGTGGTGCCCGTACTTGTCGGTCGTTCCCCAGTCCGGATCTCGCCCGTACTTGGCGCGAAACCGAGCGGCGAGGAACTGGGTCGAGTTCGAACGGACGACCTCCGCCACTGCCGCCCGCTGTAGCTCGTCCAGGCCTTGCCAATCCGCCTCGCCGCTCTCCCTCGAGATGCCGCACGATCACGGCGACGAGGTCGGCTTTCCGCGTGGGCGGCTTCTCCTCGGTCAGCGCTACCAGCTTCTTGAGGTCGTCCGAGTTCATGACCTCGTTCAGGGCAATTTCGAGGGTGGGGATTCCGCCGTCGGCCTGGTATCGCTTCATGCTGTCTCCGTGGTCTGCGCGGAGCGCTGCTGCTTGGCAGCGCGGCGGGCTTCCTTCTTCCGTTGCTCGTGGCGAGCGCGCTCCTCGATGGACATCACGGTGTCAGGGGCGGTCTTGCCGAATCGCTTACGGTAGAGCTCCTCGATGAACTGCGGCAGGGGCAGCTTCCATGGCTCCTGCTTGTGGTTGTCGAGCTTGCCGAGCTTTGCCGGGTTCATCCCGACTCCCGCGCCATCTGGACCTGGGCGTGGGACAGGTGGTGGCGCTTGCGCACGTCGATCCACGCCTGCAGCTTCTGGTTCGGCTTCTTGGCCTTGCTGGCCATCGCAGTCATCTCTCCTCTCGGCGGTCTTCCCAGGCCGTCTTTGCCCGCACCTCGTCGATCAGGAAGCGCACGCCTTGGTTGTCCCAGGGGTCGAACCAGAGCATCCGGTCGAAGACGCGCTCGGCTTCCTCGAACCGCGTGAGCCGCCACAGGCACAAGCCGTACCCGTGCATGCAACGCAGGAACGGCCGGTTGTCGATATGCCCCCACGGAAGCAGGCCATCGAAGGCCGGGCCGAGCGACTGCTCGCCGATGCGGACGCCGACCTCGTAATGCCGGATCGCCTCCTCGGCCCTGTCCCAGGCAAGGTTGCCGAGGTGTGCGTGGGCGTCCAGACAACGGAGGTCAGCGTGGCAAAGGTCCATCAGGATCTTGCACGCAGCAGCGCCATTGCCGGCTTCCTTGAGGTCGTTAGACTCGCAGATCGGGTCGGAGTCGAAGTCGTCCGGGTCGCGGCCCGGCACGATCTGTTCCATCTCGAATGCCCGCCTGGGTCCGCGGGCAATGATGGCCTTGGCCCACTCCTCGATCGGCTCCCCGTCCTCGCCCCAGTAGTGCTCGTCGGGGTCCATAGACCCCGGTCTTTGAATCTCGAGTAGCACGAGTCCCAGCGCCTGCACGTCGAGTCGTGCGGACTCGATCTCGCCGGACAGGTAAGGGTGAGCGGCGTAGCTCCACTGCTCGTGCGGCTTGACCACGGCGATCTCGCCGGGAACGACGTCCCAGAGATGACTGGCACGAAGAGTGATGACGCGATCGCTTCCCAGGACCCGGCAGCGCGCTGCTTTCTCCTTGACCGACAGCACGACAAGATCGACTGGGCCGCTCAGGTCGAGATCGGTTGCCGCGACCTTGTGGCGGCGCTTGCGGCGGGCGGTCGTCACGACCTCCGGAGGCCATGGATCGAGGCCGAGCCACTTGCGGTAGGCGGCAACGTAGCGAGCCCCCGCTCAATCGTTTAGGGAGCACGACATCGGAGGCCGCCACGACGTGCTCAGACCCGTCCTCGCGCCGACACCTTGCCGTCAACCCGCGCCGCTCGTTTCCGTCGTAGTCGAATTCGACAACGGAGACCGGCGCACCCATGACAAACGCATCGCAGGGCACGGCGACCTCGTCTTCGAATACCTGCAGGAACCCCCCCAGTTTCTCGTCGTCACCGTAGGCGTCCAGTGTGATCTCCTCGATGAGCCAATCCAGATCGGCCAGATCCTGGACCTCACTGTTCGTCTTTTTCATTCGTTGTCTCTGCGCTGGCGTCCACTCCACCGCGCCTTGGCGCGCTCCAAGAAGGACGGCTCGTCGCTCGGACCAGCCCCGGCCACCAGAGCCTCGAAGCCCGACATGAAGCCCGTCTTGCGCTGGTGCTCAGCGCGCACCTGGCTCACGGTCTTCTCGGCGGTCAGGCCCGCCCGCTCGAAGCAGCGCTTGGCCCTTTCGAAGTTCGCCAGCGCGGCGTCGTAGTGCTTGCTCTTCTTGGCGTTGGCGATCCACATGCCCTGCGCCCGCCACAGACGGGCCGCGAGATCGGGATGGGTCCTGTCGAGCTTCTTGGCCACGGGCTCGGCGGCATAGTGGCTCAAGCCTTCCAGCGTCTGATCCGGGGTCCGGCGCACGAGGTCGGCGAGCCGGTCCACCTCCTTCGTCGCCAGGAGGAAATCCATGATGGAAGGGACGTCCGCTCCCTGGCTGCCTCGATGGCCTTGTCGTGCCACTCGGTCCGCTCGGCCTTGGGCACGAACTTCATGAGCTCGGGCGTATGTGTACTTGCTCGGGTGCTTGCGGTAATCGGCCCAGGCGGCGTCGACGCCTCGTTGCTGCGCCCGAGCTTGGTCAGAAGCTCGCGCTCGAGCTTAGCCAGGTCGTGGCCGGCCATCGACCGACGCGGTGCCTTCTTGTGGAGATCGATCCCCGTTCCACCCAGCCGAGAGCCTCTTCTGGTTTGCGTCGGGTGACCCGAGCAGCGTGGCGATGGCGTGGCAATCCTGACCGGTGAGCCCGGTTTCATCGGCGAGGGTGACGTAGGCATCGACGTTCTTCTGCGCGAGGTAGAGCGCGCGCAATGCCTCGCCCCAGCGTCGGCGGACACGCTCCGGGCGACCTTCGAACGTGCCATCCGCCTTGGGTGTCGCCTTCGCCGCACCGTCGAATCTCGCCCGGACCTGCTTCACCAGCGCGGCGAGCCCGGCCTTGTCGAGGACCTTGGCAGCGTCTTTTTCGAGGCGGTAGCAGAAGCCGTAGGGGTCATCATCTATCCAGGCGAGCAAGCGCGACGCGGTTTCGTCTGGGTTGGCACCGTCTGCCTGGCGGGCCTCGATCCAGCCGCGGTACAGATCGGCGACGAACTGCCCGAACCTGCCGCTCGAATCGTCCAGCTCCTTCTATCTTGGCGTAGCAGCCGGCGAGGAACGTCTCGTACAGGGTGACGGCCCGGGCGGGGTCACTGCTGGTGAACTTGTCGATCTTGGCGGCAACCGCGACGGGACGGGTCACAAACGAGAAGCACGCGCGGTCGGAGATGAAGGCTCCAGCGTTGAGCGCACGCTCGATCTCTTGCTCCATCGGATCCGCCTTGGCGCGGGACTTTCGGATCATCGATCCTTCTCCCTCCGTTTGCAGGAGACCTTGCTGAGGACGGACTCCTGAATCCCGTTGGCCGAAAGCTCCCGTTCCAGCATCTCCACGGCAGAGTCCTGGATGATCGTGTCGAGATCGGCGCAACGAATCCGGATCTGTCGGTGAAGCTCCTCCTCCATGCGAATGTAGACCTTACTTCTCGTCGTTCTGCTCGGGCACCTCTCCCTCATGTCCAGGGTGCAAAGAGGGCTCACGTATACGTGATCAGGACATCGCCCGTCAACGCCGTATGTCGGACACCCACGCCGTATGTCGGCCAACGCGCCCCAGCTCGTCATGTGCGGTGTTCGCTGTCAGGGGGTCGTAACCAGTCGAAATACCCTTGAGCTTCGTCCCCAGCGACGCCTGAACGTGCTCAACCTCGGGACGGGTCCGAGGGGCAAACGAGCAGGCGAAGATGAGCACGACGACGAAACGAGAGGAACCGCCGGGCCAGACACGGGTCAGGCGCGATGATCGTCCTTTCTCGGCCTGCCCACACCCTTGGATGCTGCACGCCGCTGCGCAGGGAAGGCGGGCCATGGCAGTTCAGGTCGTGAAGTGAGCGAAGGATAGCACGCATATGGTGTCTGACCCTAACCTAAGACCCTAACCTAATGGTAACCTAATGGTGTCTGACCCTAACCTAAGGTGTCCTAACCTAAGGTGTCTGACCCTAACCTAAGGTGTCTGACCCTAACCTAATGACCCTAACCTAATGGCGCTTACTTAGGCGCGCTTAGTTTAAGCGAAACCCCGAATAGCCGGCTAAGTCGACCACGGATGCGTTCTATGCGTTCTATGGTAAGGGCTTGGTCAGTTTCTCTCGGGCACGCTTCTCTAATGGATAGAGAAAGAATCCGTTTCGGTGCGTGGCCGTGGCGCTGATGAGCGCGGTCCATGCGGCCGCGGCCAGTGGTTGAGCCCGCTTCGAGCCAGTTGGCGGCACGATAGCAGGTCCCGCGGTAGTGGTGCTCCTCGACCAAGCTTTCGAGCAGTAGAGGGCGGATGTGGTAGGCCTCCGTCCAGTCGGTGAGGATCTGCCGGGCGGTCAGTGCGAGCACGTGGCTTGCGAGGTTTTCACCTGGACCCAGGGCAGAATCAGGAAGCGGCTTTGGTTGACGATATGTTGTAGGCGCTGTTTTCTTATCGGCTCATTCCAGCCGATCCAGCGGTCGCGTGCGCGCATGCGCCAGGCGGGGCTGGAGTATTGCAGCGCCCCGAGCATCTGGGCCGGCTCCCCGCTCTGGATGAGATAGCGCAGGTGAGCCCCGAAGGGGGTCCGGTAGCCGAGGTAGTGGTGGTGGGCGATGAGGCTACGCCACTCGGTGTGTTGCTCGGGGGTATGGGCGATCACCAGACGCAGCGGTTGCAGGGTGGCCAGGGCGGTGGTGATCGGGGTGCGGGGTGTGGCGGGTGGCTCGGGGGTGCGGGTGGCGGCGCCAGTGGGCCGGCCTGCGGCCTTTTTGGGCAAACACAGCTCTGCGCGCTGATGCAGCCGCTCGAGCAGATCCCGGCATTCGCGGGTCTTGAGCTGCCCGCTCGGGCGCTCCCATCGGAGCAGCTCGCACACGGTGGCGGCCAGCTCCTGGCGGCTGAGCCTGGGGTAGCGGGCGACGAGCTGTGCGATGAGGCGCAGCTCCTGGGGGCTGAAGCTTCGTCCAGCGACCACGACCGGCTCAGCTGGTGCGTTGGGCGATGAGCGCACGGCGGGCTTCGGCGCGCGGTTGGGTGAGCAGGGGATGGGGCTTGGGTCGTCGTTTGACCGCCCGCGGCTCGCACCGCCCGGGACGCTGCCCCACGCGCTGGGCGGCCAAGGTGGCGAGGATCGCCTCGATGAGGGCGCGCGGTAAGGGCTGTGGCCACCAGGGCACGCCTTGGGTGAGCAGTAGCTGCAGGGCCGCACTGAAGCTCAAGGTGCGCGGAGCGAGGCCGTGCTGATCGGCGCTCTTGGCCAGTAAAGCGCGGATCAAGTGGTAGGCGAGCACATGCACGGCCATCTCCTTCTCGACCATCGCCGGGGTCTGGCCGCGCAGCACCTCCATACCGAGCACCTGCTTGATGGCGCGCAGGTCGAGCTCACAGTGCCAGCGCGTCTGGTAGAGGGTGCGCAGCGCCTCGGCACGAAACATCTGAGGGTCGAGCAGTGTGGTGACCAGGGTCTGGTGCCCGACCTTGAGCTCGCGGATGCGAAGCTGCTGCGGCAGGCGCGCATAGAGGCTCTCATCGAGCCAATCGGGGCGCTTGGGCTTCTCCCACACGGCGATGTGATCGTCTCGGCCGAGCGGCTCGCCGCAGCGAAAATCCGTCTTGCGCCGTTGGTGCTGGGGCAGTACCACATCGACCTCCCGCTCGGCGAATAAGGCAATCATGAAGTACGAGGCGTAGTAGCAATCGCCGAGCATCACCTCCCCAGGGGAGAACCGATCGAGCAGCGCGCGCAGCAAACTCCAGCTCGCTGTTGTTCTTGCCTGTAACGCCACCGCTTGCATGCGCCAACAGCGCGCCGCTGCTCCAGCAGAACACACCGAGCAGCCGGGCGATGGGAAATCCGAGGCCCGGCTGCTGGCCCCGCTGCTGCGGAAACCGCGCCTGATTGGCTGCAGTGTCGGCCATGCTCACCGTGGTGCCATCGACGATCCTGACCCGCCGCCCGCACCACAGCGGTCCACGCGCGTGCAGCTTCTCGGCCACGATTTGGATCAACGCCAGGATGAACTCGTGGCAGAGGCGCTGACGCGCTCGGCAATAAGCCCCCGTGCGGCCTGAGATCGCCCCCTCGCCCTGCATCTGCCGGCAGAGCGCTCAACTAGCATCTGAAATGCGAGGGGCAAGCTCCATCCTCTGCGACGGGATGTCCCGGCGGACCCGGCTCGATGGCGGCAACCCGACTCCCACAAGGGCTGAGGGGTGGATAGGTTTTTCAGGTCTCCCCAACAGGTGTATGCTGTAGCGTTGCAGTCGCCCAGGATGGCGAGAGGAATTACAGATGAGGTCAGCCGTTCGTAATGTGCTTATCTTGTGCCTGGGGATGACCCTGGGCGCCGCTCTGGTCATCGAGAGCGACGTATTTGCCGATCGCGATTCCGTGGTCGACCAAGCCTTGCCGCTGGAAGAGCTGCGCACTTTCACAGAGGTCTTCGCCAAGATCAAGGATGATTACGTCGAGCCAGTGCGCGATCGCGACCTGCTGGAGAACGCGGTGCGCGGTATGCTGGCCGGCCTGGATCCCCATTCTACCTACCTCGACTCAGACGCGTACCGCGAGCTGCAGCTCGGTACGACTGGAGAGTTCGGCGGCCTGGGCATCGAGGTGAGCATGGAGGGCGGGTTCGTCAAGGTGATCTCGCCGATCGATGATACGCCGGCACAGCGGGCAGGGGTCCAGGCCGGGGATCTCATCATCCGCATCGACGACACCCCGGTTAAGGGCCTAAGCCTGGGCGACGCTGTGAAGCGTATGCGAGGGAAGCCCGGCACCACTATCGTGCTCACCATCGTGCGTGAGGGACAGGAAAAGCCCCTGCGCCTCACCTTGACACGGGCAGTCATCGAAGTGAAGAGCGTGAAGAGCCGGCTCCTCGATAAAGGCTACGGCTATGTGCGCATCACCCAGTTCCAGAACAACACCAGCACCGACCTGCGTAAAGCGATAGGAGAACTCCGCGAGAAAAGCGGTGGCAAGCTCGAGGGTCTAGTGCTCGACCTCCGAAATAACCCGGGCGGCGTATTGAGCGAAGCCGTGAGCGTTTCGGATACCTTCCTTACCGGCGGCCTGATCGTGTATACCAAAGGCAGAATCGATGAAGCGCAGCTCAAGTTCAAAGCGAGCCCGCCGGACTGGCTGAAGGGTGCACCGCTCGTGGTATTGATCAACGGCGGTTCCGCATCGGCCTCGGAGATCGTGGCCGGGGCGCTGCAAGATCAGCGCCGGGCCGTGATCATGGGTACGAAGAGCTTCGGCAAGGGGTCGGTACAGACCATCTTCCCCATGGCGAGCGGTTCAGCGCTCAAGCTGACGACGGCTCTTTATTACACGCCGGCAGGCCGATCCATCCAGGCCGAGGGTATCTCGCCGGACATTGAGGTTCGTCCGGTGAAAGTTGCCGAGGCGCAGCCAGAGAACGAGGTAATCAAGGAAAAGGACCTTGCACGCCACCTCGAGAACGGCTCTGGGGCCAAGCAGAAGAAGGCTCAACCCGTCAAAGGAGCCGGCACGGGGGATACGCCCATCGAGGACGACTACCAGTTGCGCGAGGCGCTGAACCTGCTCAAGGGTCTGCGCATCTTGGAGCGCCACAGCTAGCGGAGAGATTCGTGAATCGTCGCGAGCGACTTGAGAGCGAGGCGCGCGGTCCGCTGCGGCAAGACATGTCGAGTATCAAGTAGGTGGGTGAGGAGCGAGCACCGGGGACGCGCAGCAGATGTGATTAACAAGCTCCCAGTGGCGGCGTCAAGGGTTCTGTTTCGCGTGTTGATGCGCTGCGAAGCAGTCCAACTTTAAGCGTGAAGGTTGCCCTGGTGTGTCTTCAGTCTCCGGGCCAGGCCGTCAGCAGCGCGAGTATTCCCACGGCGCCAAGTACCCAGGTGAGCAAGGGAGCGTCCCCCAGCATGGTGGGGGCATACCCGTCCAGACCTTTGATCAAAGCGGCGCTGATGACGAAGGCCGCACCGATGACGGCGGACACAGTCCGCTGGCTTGCGCGGCGTATATCGCGGCGCAGCCTATCCAATTCCTCCCCCCCCACATGCACACGCAGGCGCTCGTTGTTCACTCTGTGGAGCGCGTCGTGCAAGAGCAACGGAATCTCGGGCAGACTCTCTACCCAGTGAGGTGCATTGCGGCGCAACGCATGTGCCAGGGCGCTGGCGCCGATGCGCATGCTCATCCAGCGCTCGAGGAAAGGCTTGGCTGTTTGCCACAGGTCCAAGTCCGGGTAAAGCCGACGGCCGAGGCTCTCGATATTCAGTAGGGTCTTCTGTAACAGCATCAACTGCGGCTGCACCTCGATCTCGAAGCGGCGCGCGGTCTGGAACAGGCGCACCAGAACCTGACCGAAGGAGATGTCCTTGAGGGGGCGCTCGAAGATCGGTTCGCACACGCTGCGGATGGCCGCCTCGAAGTCGTCCACTCGAATGTCGCGCCGCACCCACCCGGCATGGACGTGGAGTTCGGCAACGCGTCGGTAGTCGCGTTGAAAGAAGGCCAGGAAGTTCTCTGCCAGATAACGTTGATCGGCATCGCTCAGGGAGCCCATGATCCCGAAATCTACGGCGATGTACTGGCCCTCAGACGAAACAAAGATGTTGCCGGGGTGCATGTCGGCGTGAAAGAACCGGTGCTCGAATACCTGCGTGAAAAACAGCTCGACCCCATTATGCGCCAGAGTCTTCAGGTCTACGCCCTGACGCCTCAGGGTGGCCACATCCCACACTGGCGTCCCATGGATGCGTTCCATTACCATCACATTGCGGCGCGTGAGTGGCCAGTGGATCTCCGGCACATAGAGCAGCGCCGAGTCCTGGAAATTGCGCCGCAGCTGGCTTGCATTGGCCGATTCACGCAGCAGGTCCAGCTCATCCAAGATGGTCTTCTCCAGCTCGGATACGACGGCCCTAGGATGTAAGCGCCTGGCCTCGCGCCAGTAACTTTCTGCCAGTCCGGCCACGGTGTACAGCAAGGAGATGTCCCGCCGGATTACCTTTTCGATACCGGGACGCACCACCTTGACCACGACCCCTCGTCCATCCAGCAGGCGTGCGGCGTGTACCTGCGCGATGGACGCCGAAGCCAGGGGTTGCTCCTCGAACTCCAGGAACACCTCGCCTAGAGTACGGCCGTAGGCCTGCTCGATGATCGCCCTGGCGCGAGAGCCGGCGAATGGCTGGACCTTGTCCTGCAGGCGTGCGAGCTCATCGGCGATGTCATCGGGTAGTAGGTCGCGGCGCGTCGATAGGACTTGACCGAATTTGACATAGATGGGTCCCAGGTCCTCCAACGCGCACCGTATGCGGACCGCCCGCGGTGGGCGCGGGCCCTGTAGCCAGTACCAGGGGCTTACGTAGACCAGGAAGCGTAGAGGCCTGAACAGGTGGGTGGCGAGAATCACCTCGTCCAGCCCATGCCTCAGCAGGATGAGGTTGATGTGGAAGATACGCAGAGCCTGACTAGGACGCATCATCCGAGGGGTCCGCAGGACAGGTGGGGTCGCGCGCCTACTCGTGGCCCTGGCAGTGATGCATGAACTGCGTGAATGAGCAGGGCTCCGTCATTTTTTCTGGGGGGCCTTGCGCGCGCAGGGGTAACCCACGCCTCAGACCCCAGAGCGATGCCCGGCCAGCCGCTCGGAGAGGCGGCGGACGCGCAACTCGAGCCGGTCCACATCCATGCGCAGCCCGTCGACCGCGGCGATGAACTCCTCCACCTCGTACCGCCTGGCCACCAAGCCGGCCTCTTCCTGAAGGTACTCCGCGACATTCCGCTCGAGGGTGCGGATCGCTTCCTTGCTCCAGCCCTGCGCGGCGCGCACCACATTACCTAGCTGGTGGGCTGCAACGTCACCCATTACGTGGGACATCTGCTCCTCCCAATCGATGTCGACAGCGTCCAGGATTGCTCGAAGCTGCCGGGCGGTCTCGACATCGCCGGAGATGTCCATGGCCCCACCGAACAGGGCCCGCACGCGCTCTGGGGCGGTCTGAAGCCGCAGTAAGGCGAGGGGTGATCCACTGATCGTGGTGTCGACCGGCCCCGTCCAGACGTTATGGACCTGAATTCCCGCGTGGCCCGGGGTCAGGTAAAAGGTCTTTCCCGTCCCTCGGACCTCAACGGCGATGACCTTGCCATGGAGGTCTGCCAGCCGACGGGCGGTCTCTGGGGACAGGGCGAGACATCGGTTCAGGGCGGTTTCCAAAACGCCTGCGAGGACCTTGCCCGGCAGGGACGTTACCGATGCTCGGGAGGTCACAACTTGTAACCCCGATGCAGCGCTACGATTCCTCCGCTCAGGTTGAAGTAGTCGCAGCGCTCCAGGCCAGCCGCCTCCATCATAGCTTTCAAGGTCTCCTGGTCCGGGTGCATGCGGATCGACTCCGCGAGATAGCGATAGCTGGTGGTATCGCCTGCGACCACCCGTCCGAGCAGCGGGAGCACGGAGAACGAATACAGGTCGTACAAGGGGCGCAGCGGTCGCCCGGGCTGGGAGAACTCCAGTACCAGTAGGCGCCCGCCAGGTCGCAGCACGCGGTGCATGCAAGCCAGTGCCCGCGGCTGATCCGTAACGTTGCGCAGCCCGAAGGCGATGCTGACACAGTCGAAAGTTCCTTCCGGGAAGGGAAGACTTTCCGCGTCCGCTTGCACGTACCGGACATTGCCGACGATACCCCGATCGGCGAGTCGGTTTCTGCCGCGTGCCAGCATGGCAGCGTTGACATCGGTCAGCACCACGCAGCCGGTCTCCCCAACGCGCTGGGCGAAGCGGGCGCTCAGATCTCCCGTGCCCCCGGCCAAGTCGAGGATGCGGTCTCCCTGCCCCACGCTGCTCGCCGCGACGGCATAGCGCTTCCACAGCCGGTGGACGCCGAAGGACATGAGGTCATTCATCAGGTCGTAACGGTCGACCACCGAATCGAACACTGCGGCGACCTTGCGGGCTTTCTCCTTGGTGTTAACCTCGGTGAACCCGAAGTGGGTGGTCTTGCCCGGCTCGGGCATCGAGCGCATCCCCCTGGAACTTATGCGAGGCCGCCGTCGGGCAGCTTGCGTTTGTAACCTGCCTCCTGCAGCCGCTCCAGATAGCGGTCCCAAAGCTCGTCCCGATGCGTGCCCAGGTAATACAGATGTTGCCAGGAGTAAATACCGGTATTGTGCCCGTCATCGAATTGCAGCACCACCGCGTAGTTTCCCACCGGTTCGATGCTCGTGATATTCACGTTCTCCTTGCCGAGCTGCAGCACCTCTTGGCCGGGTCCGTGTCCACGCACCTCGGCGGAGGGCGAATACACGCGAAGGTACTCGCAGGGCAAGTGGAAGCGTGAACCGTTATCGAATGCGACCTCCAGGGTGCGCGATTTCTGATGGAGGCTAATCTCGGTAGGGGTGGGAGTCTGCTCGGCTGTCATGTCGCTTCGGACCTCGTGCGCAACGGGAGGCGGGCACGGTGCAGCCCACCTGGTCCCCCGTGGATTCTACAGGATGTACCGGCTGAGATCCTCGTCCTTTGCCAACTCGCCCACATGCTCGTCGACATAGCCGGAGTCGACTGCGATTGTGCGCCCGGGCGAGTCGGGAGCCTCGAAGGATACCGTCTCGAGCAGACGCTCCAGCACGGTGTGTAAGCGCCTTGCACCGATGTTCTCAGTGCGCTCGTTGACCTGCCACGCGATCTCCGCGATGCGCCGAATCCCGTCAGGAGAGAACTCCACTGTCACCCCCTCGGTGGCGAGCAATGCCCGGTACTGTTCGGTCAGAGACTCATCCGGCTCGGTCAGGATGCGCACGAAATCCTCGACCGTCAGAGAGTCCAGCTCGACGCGGATGGGCAAACGCCCCTGGAGCTCAGGAATCAGGTCGGAAGGCTTCGCCAAGTGGAACGCCCCGGAGGCGATGAACAGAATATGGTCGGTTTTGACCGTGCCGTAGCGCGTAGACACGGTGCAGCCTTCTACCAGCGGCAGCAGGTCGCGCTGCACTCCTTCGCGAGACACATCGGGGCCGCCGTATTCCGAGCGCTGCGCCACCTTGTCGATCTCGTCGATGAATACGATGGCGCTCTGCTCCACGCTCTCGAGGGCTCGCATCTTGAGATTGTCCTCGTTGATCAGGCGTCCTGCCTCCTCATCGCGCAGCAGCTTCCGGGCATCCCGAATGCGCAGGCGCCGGCGCCGGGTCCGACCCCCCGCCAGGTTTTGCAACATGCTCTGAAGCTGGCTGGTCATTTCCTCCATGCCGGGCGGTGCCATGATCTCCACTCCGATGGAGGCCATGGCGACGTCGATCTCGATCTCACGGTCGTCGAGCTCACCGCCGCGTAACCGCTTCCGGAGCTTCTGACGTGTGCTGGACTCCTCGGCGGGAGTGGTTGCGCCGGACGTGATATCCAGCCTCGCGTGCGGCAGCAGGGCGTCTAGGATGCGCTCCTCGGCCGCGTGCTCCGCTCGCGAGCCGACCTTCCCGATCTCTTCCTCCCGCAGCATCTTAATGGCAGCATCCATCAGGTCGCGGATGATGGAGTCCACATCCCGGCCCACATAGCCCACCTCAGTGAATTTCGTGGCTTCCACCTTGATGAAAGGGGCGTTGGCCAGTCGCGCCAGGCGCCGCGCGATTTCGGTCTTGCCGACGCCGGTCGGGCCGATCATCAGGATGTTCTTCGGGGTGATCTCGGCGCGCAAGCGCTCCTCGAGTTGGGAGCGGCGCCAGCGGTTGCGCAGTGCGATAGCAACAGCCCGTTTGGCAGGACCTTGCCCAATGATGTGCTTGTCGAGCTCGAGAACAATCTTGCGGGGTGTCATCGTCATGGCACGAGACCGCTCTCCTCAGGAGCTTGCCGCGGACAGCTCTAGGACGGTGCGTTGGTGATTGGTATAGATGCAGATATCGGCCGCAATGGCGAGTGATTTCTCCACGATGTGCCGAGCCTCGAGCTGGGTGTTCTCCAGCAGCGCCCGCGCCGCTGCCTGCGCGTAGAAGCCGCCAGACCCGATGGCCATCAGGGGATGCTCCGGCTCGATGACGTCACCGTTTCCGGAAATGATCAACGATGCTTGGCCGTCGGCGACCGTCAGCAGGGCTTCCAAGCGGCGCAGCAAACGATCGGTGCGCCAGTCCTTGGCGAGCTCCACGGCGGCCCGTGTCAGGTTGCCATGATGTTGTTCCAACTTTGCCTCGAACCGCTCGAACAGCGTGAAGGCGTCGGCCGTCCCACCAGCGAATCCCGCGATGACCTGATCGTGATAAAGGCGACGGACCTTGCGGGCGTTTCCTTTGACGATGGCGTTCCCGAAGGAGACCTGCCCATCGGCGCCCATGACCACCTTGCCATTGCGGCGGACGCAGAGGACGGTCGTGCCGTGGGCGTCTTGCATGCGCGGTCCAATCGAGGAGGGGTAAAGCCGGGCGAGTTCGGTTACAGAGAACAATCGTGCATGATAGACGATTATACACGAGGCCCGAGCCGCTCTACGGCGAGGCGGACTGCATGGTGTGCGTGGCTGGGCCGGAGTTCACGGGGGTGCGTGAGCCGTGACCGGCGCCGCCTACTGCTTTTCCATGCCCAGTTCCTTGAGTTTCCGGGTGAGCGTGTTCCGGCCGCAGCCGAGCAGGCGCGCGGCCTCTTGGCGGCGGCCCCCGGTGTGCTGCAGGGCGGTCTCGATCAGGGTCTGTTCGAATTCGGGGCCGGCACGTTCCATGAGGCCCGTCTCCCCCCGCGCCAGATGTTGCTCGGCCCAGTGCTTGAGGGCGTTCTGCCACTCCGTAGTCTCCTCGATTTCTGGGTCGCTGCTTCTGAGTTCCAGGGGCAGGTCCTCCTCGTGGATGATTTGCCCCGGAGCCATGACCATGAGCCACCGGCAAGTGTTCTCGAGTTGTCGCACGTTCCCTGGCCAATGCAACGATGCGAGAGAGGCTTCCGTGTCCGGTGCGAGGGTCTTGGGCTCGACGTTCAGCTCGCGTGCCGCTTTGGCGAGGAAGTGGCGTGCCAACTGCGGAATGTCCTCCCGACGCTGCCGCAGGGCGGGCAGGTGAACGCGGATGACGTTCAGACGATGAAACAGGTCCTCGCGGAAGCCGCCTTCCTGCACGCGGCGCTCCAAGGCTTGGTGCGTCGCGGCGATGATGCGTACATCCACTTTGATAGGTGTGTGCCCGCCTACGCGGTAGAAATCGCCTTCCGCCAGCACACGCAGTAGACGGGTCTGTAGCTCCATGGGCATGTCGCCGATCTCGTCGAGGAACAGGGTACCGCCGTCCGCTTGTTCGAAACGTCCGCGTCGCGTCTGATGGGCGCCTGTGAACGCGCCCCGTTCGTGCCCGAAGAGCTCTGACTCCAGGAGATCCCGCGGGATGGCGGCGGCGTTCAAGGCGATGAACGGCCCTTGCGCCCGCGGGCTGTGACGATGGAGGGCTCGGGCGACGAGCTCCTTTCCGGTGCCCGACTCGCCCGTGATCAGCACCGTGATGTTCGATCGTGACAGGCGGCCGATGGCCCGAAAGACCTCTTGCATGGCGGGTGCTTCGCCGATTATCTCCGGTGCAGCGGGCGTTTCTGCAGCGGCGACCGCCTCTCCGCGCCTCTGCTGTACGGCACGCCGGACCAACTCGACGGCCTCGTCCACATCGAAGGGCTTCGGCAGATACTCGAAGGCACCGCCCCGAAACGCCGCCACCGCCGCTTCGAGGTCCGAGTGTGCGGTGATGATGATGACGGGGATGTCCGGATGGTGTGCGCGAATTCGTTCCAGCAGTTCCAGGCCGCCCATTCCGGGCATGCGGATGTCGGTGATGACGACATCTGGACGGCCGTCGTCCAGAGCATCCATGACCCCCGTCGCGCTCGCGAATGGTGTGACCTCCATATCCGCCTGACGCAGTGCCTTCTGGAGTACCCAGCGGATGGAGCGGTCATCGTCGATGACCCAGACACGCTCCTTCATGATGTGATCTCCACAGGGAGTAGTAAGGTAAAGGTGGTCTCCCCGGGGCGGCTGAAGCACTCGATGAGGCCGCCGTGTTGCTTGATCAGCGCCTGGGCGATGGTAAGACCGAGACCGGTCCCCTCGGCGCGCCCCGTCACCATCGGGTAAAAGATGTGTTCCAGCGAGTCCGGCGGGATGCCGGGGCCGTTGTCGGTGATATCGATTCGGGCGACTAGCCGGTGGTGTTGCTGTCCGATGGTATAGTGCCTAATGATGCGCGTCCGAAACCCGACCACCCCTGAGCCGTCGACCGCCTGGACGGCATTGCGGGCAACGTTGAGTACGGCTTGTATGAGCTGTTCGGGGTCGCCCTGGCATTCCGGGATGCTGGGGTCGTAGTCGGTGGTGATGGTGACCCCACCCGGGATCTCGGCTTCCAGCAGTTGGCGCACACGCTCTACCACTTCGTGGAGGTTCAGGGGACGCTTGCGTGTCGGCGTCCGCGGACTGAGCATGCGGTCCACGAGATTGCGTAGCCGGTCCGCCTCGTCGATGATGATCCGGGTGTATTCGCGCAGGGATGCGTCCGGAAGCTCCTTTTGCAGAAGCTGCGCCGCGCCCCGGATGCCTCCCAATGGGTTCTTGATCTCGTGGGCGAGGCCCCGGAGCAGAGCATGCATCGCACCCTGCTGAGCCAGCAGATGCTCTTCGCGGGCTATGCGCAGTTGCCGGTCCACTTGCAGAAGCTCGACGACTAGGCTCCGTTCGTGCTGTCCTTCCATGATGGGAGTCACCGTGCAGTCCACAGTGAGCTGCCGCTCGCCAGGCAATCGGAGTTGCCGCTCCCGCTCTGTATAGGGGTGCCCATTTTGCAGCGCGCGTTCTAGGGGTTCGCCGAAGCACGGCTCACCGGGAGCTAAGGAACGAACTGGCTGTCCCGCGACATAACGCGCGCTCGTTGCGAACATCACTTCCGCAGCCGCATTCATATAGACCAGGTGAAGGTGTTCGTCGAGGACCAGAATAGCCGTGCTCAAATTCTCGACGATGCGCCTAAAGTCCGAGGTCATTTGCTCGACCCTCCCCGCCCCAAGCAGCAAGCAAAAGCCGTACCCGCTCCTGGGTCTATGGTGGGGCGGGTGTCATGCTTGAACACGCACCGGTTCGGACAAAGCGATGCACCATACTAGTGCATGGGTGGCCGGCTCGGGGCTCAGCCAGCGACAGGGGGAGTCGTGCCCGGAGCTGAGCGAAAACCCTGGGAGGGAGCAGGGGACCGGTTTCCGGGCTGCGGCGCGATGAGCGAATGATGTCGCATGTGAAAGGTAACTGGCGAGGACTGGATCAACGTGTTGCCGTGGTTGTCCTCGATTTTCACCTGCAGAGAGTGGGTGCCCCGATAGACCGGAGCGATCTGGAACGAGTTGGCGCGGAAAGTGGCGTCGAGAACTTTGCCGTCGAGCGTTACCACCACCTTGTCGCCGGCGGTCGCCTTGAGGGGCGGATCCATCTTGAGCTTGACCGGTAAGGTATCCTGGTCGCTCCACACGGTAGCATCGGGCGCAGGGATGAGCACTTGGAGGTGCTCATACGCGTGTCCCTCCTGCTGAGGGCTCGGCGAAGCCGACTCCAACGGCCGGCTGGGCTTGGGCAATGGAGGCGGCTTGTATGTCGGTAGCGGCGGTACATCCAGCTTCTTGGCGCCCGGATGAGGTTGGTTAGAGAACGTGATGGTACCGTCGGGTGCCACCCACTGGTAGATCTCCGCCCCAAACGCCGGGCAAACAGACCACAGAGCGAGCAGTATCGTGTATCTCACGAAGTCAGCATAACCGAGCGCGCCGAGCACAAACAAGCGGGCAAGCGGGAGGGGACGCCCCCTTTGCGGGGGCGCTCCGGCGCCCGGTGATCAAGTCACAGGCTGTAGTACATGTCGAACTCGACAGGATGCGTGGTCATGCGCAGACGGGTGATGTCCTGCATCTTGAGAGCCATGTACGCGTCCAACATGTCGTTGCTGAACACCCCGCCCGAGGTGAGGAAAGCCCGATCCTTGTCTAATATCTCCAGCGCCATGTCCAGGGCGTGACAGACGGTGGGGATCTCCTTTAGCTCTTCGGGAGGCAGGTCGTAGAGATCCTTGTCCATCGGGTCGCCGGGATGAATCTTGTTCATGATCCCGTCCAGCCCGGCCATCAGCATGGCCGCGAAGGAGAGATAGGGGTTGCCGGTGGCGTCCGGGAACCGTACCTCGATGCGGCGTCCCTTGGCGCTCGCGACATGGGGAATGCGGATGGAGGCGGAGCGGTTCCGCGCCGAGTAAGCGAGCAGTACCGGCGCCTCGAAGCCGGGCACCAAGCGCTTGTAGCTGTTCGTGCTCGCGTTGGTGATGGCGTTCAGCGCACGGGCGTGCTTCATGATGCCGCCGATGTAGTAAAGCGCCGTCTCGGACAGCCCAGCATAGAGGTTGCCGCTGAACAGGTTGACCCCGTCCTTGGACAAGGACTGGTGTACATGCATCCCGTTGCCGTTGTCGCCCACCAGCGGCTTCGGCATGAAGGTAGCTGTCTTTCCGTAGGACGCCGCGACGTTCATCACCGCGTACTTGAGGATCTGCAGCTCATCGGCCTTGCGGGTGAGGGTGTTGAATCGGGTACCGATCTCGTTCTGGCCAGCGGTTGCCACCTCGTGGTGATGTGTCTCCGGGTGCACCCCCATTTCCTGCATCGCCAGGCACATGGCGGAACGGATATCCTGCAGCGAGTCGACCGGAGGTACTGGGAAGTAGCCGCCCTTGATGGACGGACGGTGCCCCAAGTTGCCCCTGTCGAAGACCTTCTCCGAGTTCCAAGATGCCTCGTCGGAGTCCACCTTGCAGAAGGAGCCCTTGATGTCCGATCCCCAGCGTACGTCATCGAAGATGAAGAATTCGGGCTCCGGGCCGTAGTAGGCGGCGTCCGCAATGCCCGTGGACTTCAAATAGGCCTCGGCGCGTTTGGCGAGCGAGCGCGGATCCCGATCGTAGCCCTGCATTGTCATCGGCTCAACGATGTCGCAGCGCAGAATAAGCGTGGGCTCCTCGAAAAAGGGGTCCATGACCGCACTGTCCAGATCTGGCATGAGGATCATGTCCGACTCGTGGATGCCTTTCCAACCAGCGATGGACGATCCGTCGAACATCTTCCCGTCGCGGAGCACATCCTCGTCTACAGTGTCCGCTGGCACGGACACATGCTGCTCCTTGCCTCGGGTGTCCGTGAAGCGGAAGTCCACGAACTTTACATTCTTGTCGCTGATGGTCTGCAATACTTCGGCTACAGACGACATAGTGCTATCTCCAGTGAGGTTGTGGCTGACGATGAACCAGAATGGAACGACCGCACCTTGAGCCCTTGCCCATGCAAGGCATGTACCAAATGCCATGGACTCGGGAAGCGGCGCGACTCAATGTTTCTGCGAAGATACTTGGGGAGCTGTGCACCACAGAAGCCCGGGCTGGCTTGATTATGCACAAGATAGGTAGGTGTCCCTAAGCGACAGGCCGGTGCATGGAGCGGCGTATGGTTTCCGTAGAGCCCGCCGTGCGCTCATCCATCACCCCCGCCGATCTCGATGTGAATACCGAAGCCGTGCTCGTCGCGCCGCGTCTCCAGTATCCGATGCCCGTAAATGCGGCACCATGCCGGGATGTCGTGCAAGGCCCCCGGGTCGGTGCACAAAACCTCGATCCGGTCGCCTGGGTGGAGGCTCTTGACCCGGTCCTGAACTCGTATCACCGGGAGCGGACAAAGCAGGCGCCGCGCGTCCACGCGTACGCAGGTCATAGGTACCACTCCTGCGGGATGGACTCCGCCGCCAGCGGCGTGACGTCGATCTCGTAGACTCGTCCGCCGTACGGTGCGACCTGCACCCGCACGCTTTCGGCCGCACGCCCCTGGCTGAAGCGTGCGGTCACCCGTGCGGCCAACTCCAGATCGGTGGCGTCGGTTTGTCCTTCGACCAAGGTGAGCGGGCCCTTGTGGCTAAGCGGCAGGAGGTGAGTGAACTGATAACGGTAGCCCTCCAGAAAGCGGCTTTCCCCTTCCTCCCGAGCGACAATGAGCTTGAAGTGGGAGCGCGGCCGGAGGTGTCGACCCACCTTGAGCAGCATAATGTCGTCCAGCCCGTAGTCGCGCGTACCACGCGTTCTCCACAGGTCGGCTAGCTTGGCCGCATATGTCCGGTCCGTCAGGAAACAGCAGCCGCCGGCCGGCTGGGCGTAATCTGTGACGCCGAACTGAACGGCCAGTGCCATCTGAGGCTTACGGGAGCGCCCAGTGAAGGCGTGCAGACGGTCACGATCCACCCAGCCTTCCCGCTCAGGCAGAGTCATCGGGAGGCGCTTCGCGCACAAAGGACGCAGCAGCCGGTCGCCGGCTCCTGACTCGCGCGCCACAAGGGGCAACATGTCCTTGCGCTGCGACATGGGCCGCTGCCCAAGCACCTCGCCCGTGATGATGAAGTCGAAGTCATGTTCACACATCCATTGGTACGCCTTGGATACCATGAAGCTCTTGCAGTCGAGACATGGGTTAAGGTTGGCTCCATAGCCGTGTCTCGGGTTGAGCACGATCTGCTTGTATGACTCGACCACGTCGCAGATGTGCAGCTTGATACCGAGATGCTCCGCGACCCACAGAGCATTGTTGCGTTTGGGTCGGCTACCGTGCCCCTTGCGGATGGCGTGCGTATGTCCCTCGACGCAGAAGCCCGTGAAGAAGTTCATGCCTTCCACTTGGACACCCTGTTCCATCACGACTTTCGCCGCGAGCATCGAATCCAGACCGCCTGAGATGAGAGCTATCGCTCTGGGTTGCCTGTGCATCGCAAAGAGTGTCGGTGGTGTCCACCACGATCGATCCGTAACGGTTCAGTTTATCTCAGAAAGCACGGTATGCCATCCGCGGCCGCGAAGCTAAGGCCGGTTTTATGGTAGGGTGTATGTGGCAGGTCTACAGGTTCTGTCCTCCAACCGGAAGGTTTACTGTGTCCCGCCGAGGCGGCCGAGGATGTCGAGGGGAGAAAAGATGACGCATGGGTTGGGTCCGCCGCAGGAGCCCGAATCGCGCTCGTAACCTGCCTTGCAGGGTAAGCCCGACTCGTCCCCTCGGAGGTCAAACAAGGATCGGGCGATGCCGCGGTTTGGCCTGGCCGGGCGGCGGGGTTTCGCACCGGTATGCCGTTTAGTTCATGAGCGAGCGGAGCCAGCAGGAGGAAGCGGAGGTCACCGGGCAGCGGATTGGAGGCACACCAGACGTTCTACGATGGCAACCCGTATTAAGGAATCTTTGGTTCAGGCCGCTCCACCGCACGTTTCCCGAGGTTGCCCGTACGAAGGCTGCGCTGAGAGCGTTGGCATCCGCGGCGGGAGGACCCGTCGCCGGCGGTGTCAGTTGCCGTGGCGGCCCTCCGGACGCTGGGCCATGAATCGTGAAGGCGCGGGACCGAGCGCCAGGAGACTCCGGGCCGTAAACTCACCGGAGGGCCGCCACACGCTTGGCTGCGAAATGACCTGTCGCGGGTCGTGGCAGTTTGTGCCATGCGCACACAAGAGACGGCTTGGCCACGGATTATGGTTCGCCGCTGGAGCCTATGTGCCATGGATCTGTCTTCTTGCAGCCATGGCCCCTGTTCCTCTAGACGCTGCGCGTGGCGCGTCGTTCGGACGCGGTCTGGGTGCTGATATCGGGCTATGGGGCTGCCCTGCCGGAGTGGGACCCGCTTCCGCCTCCGAACCCGCCGTTCTGCTGCGAGCTTCCGGGCGGATCTACCGATGGGTCGACGAGCGCGGTCTGCTGCATTTCAGTGACAGGCCTCCGCCGCCACCGCCGCCGCCTCCCGAGCCGGAACAGCCTGGCGCCGGGCCGTCGCCCGCAGTGCCCGGCGCAGCCGCGCCTGGTTCGGCGCAGCCGGCCCCAGCCGCCGCCGAACCGCCTGCGGGCCCGCCATCGCCCGAGGCTCCCAGCCTCGCAGTTCCCAGTCGGCCGGCGATGCCCGCCGCGCCCTTCGCACCGGCCGGACCAGACCAGGCGTCGTCCGCGGAGAAGCCCGGTCCTGGCGGAGCAGAGGCTGCACCGGCGGACATCACCGTCGGAATGACACGGATCCAGGTGATGCGCTTGTGGGGCAGGCCAGACCACATCTTGCGCGCGCCGGGGCCGCATGGCTCGGATGAGCAGTGGGTTTACGAAGAAGGTCCGCGGGTGACGCAGCGCATCGACCTCGCTGGCGGAAGGGTAGTAGGCGTCCAGACTCCGGACCTGAGGGCTCGGCGCGGCGACGCAAGTTCCCGATAGGAGCCGGTTGCTGGTGGCCAACTCGTTCAGGGCGACACACTGCAGGAGGTGCGCCTAGAGTGTGGATCTTGCGGCTCGTCCATCGCGTGATCTTCGCCGGGGTTGCGTGGGGCGTTGGAGGTGCGATGTTCGGGGCCGGCTTCGGCGCGTTGGCTCGTGAGGTCGGGGTGCCCCTCGCCGGAGCGCTGGCGGGTGCGCTGGTTGGGGCCGTCTACGGGGCTGGACAGGTCGTTGCGGTCGCCGCGGTAGCCGGGATTGCCGCATGGGTTGCCGGGCAGTACGCGGCGGCAGCCGATTGGGCCGTGATGTCGGCGATGGTGAGCGGCATGCTCGCTGGGATGCTTTTCGTGGTGCTAGGGATAGGAATCGGCGCGGCGACCCCGAAGGCCCTGGCGGGTGCGGCCGCAGGCGCCGTGGCGGGTCTGATGGTATGGGCTTTGACGCGGGCGGCGACGCCGGATGTGGCAACGACATCCGCCTGGCTGGTAGTCATCGCGGGGGCACTATACCAACGCATCCTCGGCGCCGTGGCGGAACGAGTCGCGCGGCGGGCCCCTCAACTGGGCGTGGGTGCATTGAATGGAGCGCTCGTCGGCCTTATTGTCGGCGGACTGGTCTGGAGTCTGGGCCGGAGCGATATCGGCCCCGCCAGAGAGGCTCTGACTCAAGCCATGTGTGGCGCGGCGGGGGGCGCCCTGGGAGGGGCTGCGGCGGGCGCCCTCCTGGTTCTGGTCGCGGCCCTGCGGCGCCGAGGAGAGCCGCAGCCGCCTCCCGTGTAGGTCAGCGGTTGTAGCGCACGATGAAGAGTGCCGACAGTGGCACAGATTGGGTCCACTCCTCCTCGTAAGCCGCATCGTGGGTGAACACGGCAAAATCATCGTGCACCTCCACGAGCTTGAACGGCCCTTTGTCGAGCAGCATGAACTCGAAGAGCGGCCGCTCATGCGTGGCGGACAGCGTCCCGCGTTGGCCGATCAAGTCCTCCAGATAGTCCCGAAAGATCATTATGCCAAGCCTCCTTCGCCCAACAATTCCTGACCGCGGCGCAAAGCCGTGCTCGAGCTACTCGGCGGGCTACAGAGCAGGGCCGCTAAGGGCCGCAGGCCGATCGGCAAGATTTCAACGGCGCCCCAGCAGCACGTACACGGCCCCGGTACCGCCGTCCGCCGGTCTGGCCGAGCAAAACGCCAGCACCTCCTCGCGTTGCTGCAGCCACCTCTCCACCACGCCCTTGAGCACGGGCCGGCGGCCCGGTGAGCCGCGCCCCTTTCCGTGCACGATACGCACGCATCGCACCCCATCCCGCAAGCTGTCCCCGAGGAATCCTGCGAGGGCGGCGCGGGCCACTGGGACCCTCATCCCGTGCAGATCGATCTCGCCCTGCACGCTGAACTGACCCCTTCGAAGCTTACGCAGCAGCCCTTGCTGCAAACCGGCTCGCCGATACCACAGCTCCTCCCCCGTCTCCAGCTCGGCTACCGCCGGGTCGATGGTCAACAACTCTCGGAGCACCTGCGCGTCATCGAGGCTACGTTGCGCGGGAATCGGGGGTGGCGCAAGAGCGTGCCAGGTGATCCGGTCACTTTCTATGCGGTTCACGGGACCGACCGTTTGGCGAAAAAGCAGCGCTTCGTCGGCTGCGACCCCTGCATCGGACTCCGCTCGCGTTGCGTTCGGGCGGCTGTGTCCGAGTGCCCGCAGAAGCTCGCCCCGCAGAGCCCCAGGGGGGGGCTGCCCGGCTTTGGATCGACGGTCGGCGCTCATGCGGTTACCCACAGTCACTGGGCGTTGAAGGCCCCGCCGCTGACGCCGCGGCTGTCTGGGCCCATCAGGTACAGGTATCCACTCATGGTGGCTTCGGGTGTCTTGAGACGCCCCGGATCCTCCCCAGGATAGGCCCGGGCACGCAGCCCGGTCCGCACCGGACCGGGATCGATGCTGTTGCAGCGCACGCCGGCGGTCTCGAGCTCGTCCGCCCAGATCTGCATCAGCCCCTCCACAGCGAACTTGGAGACACCGTAAGCGCCCCAGTAGGCTCGCCCCTTACGCCCGACCGCACACGAGGTGAATAGTAGAGACGCATCCGGGGCTCTCTTCAGGAGCGCTTCGCATGCCCGGGTGAGCAGGAACGGCGCATTCAGGTTGACCCGCATTACCTGGTACCAGACCTTGGTGTCATAAAGGCCGAGCGGTGTCAGGGTTCCCAGCACCGCGGCGTTATGCAGCAGACCGTCGAGGCGTCCGAACTCGCGGTCGATCACTTGGGCCAACGCTTCGTAGTCGTCGACGGTGGCACCTGCCAAGTCCATTGGATAGATGGCGGGCTGTGGGCCGTCGGCGTCCACGATGGCGTCATAAACGCGGTTCAGCTTGGCCACCGTGCGACCTAGGAGGATGACGGTGGCGCCATGCTCAGCGAAGCTGAGCGACGCCGCCCGTCCCAGACCGTCGCCTGCCCCTGTCACCAGGATGACGCGTCCCGTCAGCAGATGCGCCGCCGGGCGGTAGTCCATGAGATGTTCCACAGCCAGCCCCATCCCCCGTCCCCCGCCCACGCACACCGCCGCGCGGCATACGCGGCCGGTGCCGCCACTCGATGCTCGACCCGATCCACAGCTCCCGTAACAGCGCGATCGCAATCCGACATGGCGGCGGGTGTTAGTTTCGCGACTCAGCGCTCCTCCCAGAGGGCCGAGCGTTGCCGGACGATCTCGTGCAGCTTCCCCCGGAAGGCAGGCGGGGCCGCCGGGGCGTTTCGTTCCCCCGCAGGGGGAGGGAGATCGCCCTGCGGCAGACAAGACTCGATCCGCTCGAAACGGCTCGCCCCCCGTAACACACGCCCGCCGGCTCATCGGACGCTGCGCTTGCGTCTGGAGACTGCCCTCCACCCGATCCAGACCCAATCTCTGGGGCCTAGGCCGGGTCTGGTAAATGGGTCCTGCCGTGTTTGCAGGCGCTGCAGCATGCATGCTGCGCTGGACAGCACCAGACGAACCTCCAGCCTCGCGCGCCCCTTGAGCGAGGCGGCGAGTGGGGCACCGGCGGCGAGCAGACGACGCACCCTGTCGAGCTGTAGCCCGACAAGCCGGAATAGAGGCTCGTCGCTGTAACGGCCGCGGAAATGTTCCTCGGTGACGCCGAAACGGGCCATCTCGTCCTGGGGCAGATAGATACGACCGCGCTGATGATAGTCTGCCCCGACATTGCCGATGACCCGCATCAACTGGACCGCTGTGCAGATGGCATCAGCGCACGCGAGGGTGGGGGGGGTGGCGGTACGGTACAGGTGCAGCAGCAGGCGGCCGACGGGATTGGCCGTGCACCGGCAATAGTCGATGAGCTCGCGGAAGCTGGCGTAGCGCGTCCTCTCGACGTCCATGCGGCAACCTCGCAGAAGGTCGTAAAACGCCTCGGTGGGCAAGGGATGGCGCGCAAGAACGTGTGCCAATGCCACGAAGAGGGCATCGGTCAGGGTCCCGCCTGCCTTTAGGATATCAAGCTTGGCCTCCAGCCCGGCCAACGCCATGATGCGCTCCTCGGCGGTCTGTTCGCTGCGACTGGCCAAGTCGGTCGCCGTCCGCGTAAAGGCGTAGATCACGGTTACGGGCTTGCGTAGTTCCCGAGGTAACAGAAGCGAGGCGACCGGAAAGTTCTCGTAATGGCAGCGGGCGAGTGCCAGGCAGTGCGCGTAAGCATCCTGGAGCCGCAGGGTCGCGGATGGCGCCTGGGCTCGTTGCACGTCCGGATAGGGCGTCGGGACGGCGGGGGGAGGGTTGGAGTGAGTTGGGTCCATGCGCATCATCCCGGCGGCCGAACAGTTGGCCCGGACCAGTGCTGGCGGCGTGTTGGGTCAAACAACCGATGGCGCCTCGCGCCCCGGTCCGCTGCCCGGGCAGGATGCTCGTCGACAGATCCTGGCGGTGCGCGGCGCCTGTTGTCAAGAACAGTCACAATAAACGGGCAGGGGAGCCATGCGGGTGGCACCACGGTCGCATCCAACTCCCTCGATGCGTCTCTTTGGCGCACGCAAAGCGAGACCACAGGGGTGGGCGCTGCGGGAGCGCCGGGGGTTCTTGGGGGGCGCAGACTCGCCAGGACCCGGGGGCCGTTGTGCGGGTCCCGGAGGAGTAGGTGGCCCGGAAAATCGCTCGGTACCGGGCCTCGCAGGCCCACGGTGGAATGCGCCCTCATCCGCGCATCCCAACGCCCCCGCTCCTGCGGCCCAAGCAGGGGTCCCTGCACCTCCGGGAGCACGCTGGCATGCGCGTCCTTCCAGGGCACCGCCGACTCAGAAAGGCCCCGAGCGTTCGGGCGTGCGCGAGCGCGACTCCCCTTCTTGGCACAACGTCCTCCCTATCGGGAAGTTGGGAGACACTGGGACAGAATGCGGGGATGGTGGTGGTACCGCCGAGTCCGCCTGCGAGAATCAGTTAGAATAATAGACTTCGGAGTCGGACAGCAGAGAAGCGACCGCATGCGACCGACGCAGGTCCTTTCGGTATTGGACAGGGAGTTCGTGAGTGCCCGCGAGGGACATCACACTCCGGTGATGTTGTGGGGGCCGCCCGGGGTCGGCAAGTCTCAAATGGTGGGGCAGGTAGCAGCTCGGCACGGCGTGCCCGTCCTCGACATCCGGCTGTCCCAGATGGAGCCCACCGACCTGCGCGGGATTCCGTTCAGAGTGGACAGCCGCGTGGAGTGGGCGGTGCCGGTCATGCTGCCCGACGGTCGGCGCCACGGACCGGAGGGTATCTTATTTCTGGACGAGATCACGTCTGCTGCACCTACGGTATCGGCCGCAGCCTATCAGCTCATATTGGATCGGCGCCTAGGCGAGTATCGCGTCCCGGACGGGTGGGCCATATTCGCTGCCGGCAACCGCCAGGGTGACCGCGGGGTCACCTACAGCATGCCGGCGCCGCTCGCCAACCGGTTCTCGCACTTCGAGGTTGCCACCCACCTCGACGACTGGGTCGCATGGGCGCACGACAACGGCATCGACGAGCGGGTCATCGCCTTCTTGCGTTTTCGCCCGGAACTGCTGTTTGACTTCGATCCGGCCCGCAATCCGGTCGCCTTCCCATCGCCGCGTTCCTGGGAGTTCGCTCATCGTGCCTTGCGGAAGTTCGGCGATCTGCCCGACTTGCTCTTGGGTGCTCTCCAGGGCTGCGTCGGCCCGGCGGCCGGACTTGAGCTCAAGGCATTTATCGACAACTGGGACAAGTTGCCCGACATCGATGGCATCCTGCGGGGCGAGGAAGTACCCGTACCCAAGGAAATCGACCTCCAGTACGCCGTCGCTTCGTCGCTGGTCGGGCGCGCGCGAAGAGCCAAGAACATCGGTGGCGCGGCCGCGGTATACGGGCACATCCTCAACTACGCGCGCCGCTTTCCACAACGCGAGATGGGGGTCATGCTCGTGACAGACATGCAGCGAGCCGTGGGCGAAGAGCTATTCCGGGTACCGGAGTTCACTGAGTGGGCTCAGGCCGTGGCTGGCGTCATGCTGTTACCGACTGAACGGGCTGCACGAGCCCGCTGATGGGCTCCCGCGCCAGCCCCGATACTCCCCTGGTCATGCAGGATGACGTCGAAACCAAGCTGAGCGCGGCGCGCACCCACCTCATCCTGGACAAGCCCTTTCTGGGCGCGCTGGCCCTGAGGTTGCCCCTGGTGGCTGCCGACCCCGGGTGGTGCCGCACCACGGCAACCGACGCCCGCACCTTGTACTACAACCGAGAATACATCGGCGCGCTGACCCTGGCTCAAACCCAGTTCGTGCTCTCGCATGAGGCATTGCACTGCGCCTTGCTGCACTTCATGCGCCGCCAGCACCGCGTGAAACACCGCTGGGATGTGGCCTGTGATCACGCCGTCAATCCCCTGCTCGTGGCCGATGGCCTGAGGCCGCCACCGGGAACCTTGCTGGTGGACGGCTTTGAAGGCATGACCGCGGAGGAAATCTATCCCTTCATCAAAGACCAGACGCAAGAACAGACCCTCGACCAGCACTTGTACGACGCCGAAGGCGGCGAGGGGGAATTACAGCCGCACCAGGACGGGAACCGAAGCCCCGAGCCGGACCAGAAGGCCGGCGGGGCTCCGCGGCCTGGGCCGCTGACGCCCGCTGAGCGGGAGGCGCTCAGCGTGCAGTGGGAACAGCGACTCGCGGGTGCGGCGCAGCAGGCGTTGCAGGCGGGGAAGCTGGGCGGGGCGATGGCGCGCATGGTGGATCACTTGCTCCAGCCGCAGCTCCCGTGGCGCATGCTGCTCGCACGCCACTTGAGTACCGTGGCCCGGGACGACTACAACTTCACCCGTCCGTCCTCGCGCCGCGAGGGCCCCGCGATCCTGCCGAGTCTACGCAGCAGCCAGGTGGACCTCGTGGTGGTGCTGGATACCAGCGGTTCCATCAGACAGGAGGAGATGCACGAGTTCCTCGCCGAGATCGATGCCATCAAGGGGCAAGTGCGCGCCCGCATCACTCTGCACACCTGCGACGCGCAACTGTCTCCGGACGGACCCTGGACCTACGAGCCATGGGAGCCGGTCGAGCTTCCTAAGCAGTTTCGGGGTGGCGGGGGTACCAGCTTCGTGCCCCCGTTCGAATGGATCGACAGTTGGGATATTCCACCCGGGCTCGTTATCTACTTCACCGACGCCCAAGGCGACTTCCCGCCTCAGGAGCCCCCTTACCCCGTCCTGTGGCTGGTCAAGGGAAAGACGAAGGTGCCCTGGGGGCAGCGCATCCAACTGAACTGACAGGCTGCTCGTAACGTCAGCGAGCCTCGTGTCGATGTCGCTGTCGCGACGCATCGGATGATGTACCGACCTGTCCTGTTGGCCCGAAGCCGTAAAGAGAAGGCCCGGTGCGCCGCCCTACGGGGGAACCAAAGCCCCCGGAGATCTTCTGTTTGGCCTTGGGCAGGCGCACGTCGCGTTCGGCTTGGTTGTTATCGAAGGGGACACGGAGATCGGTGAGAAAGCGCAAGGTGTCGTCGCGGCGTTCGCGCAGCGCTAGTGCGCACAACGCGCCATTCTCCTCCCGCAGTCGCTCCAGCTCTCCGGCCAGGCACATAGGGCGGCGTTGCAGTCTGTTTCTCATGCCTCGACTAAAGAGTCACGCATAATCAACTGTTCTGCAAGACATACCTGGATGGTTACCAGAAACAGAACTGAAGGCGGCTGAATTTCATCCAGGTACGCCCATTGGGTTGGTCTCGAAGCCCAACGCGGCGGCACGCCGCTTCAGGGCTGCGATGGCGCTGCTGTTCTTCGTAGCGCTGCTGGCCTTGGTCGACATGTCCCCGTTGGCTCCGCTTCTCGGGCGGGACATCGAACGGGCTGGACAAGAGCCCGAGTCCGACCCTGACAGCCGAGCGCAACGCCTCTGGACAGGCCGTGGTAGCGTTTCGCTGCTAGCTGATCGGAGTCGTCTTACAAGAGCACGCCGAGTTCTTCATCGTCCCTCGGACCTCGGGGTATCGCCGACGAACGCGTCATGCAAGCAGCGCGGTGTCCGGTTCCGTAGCCGGCCGGCGCGTGTCTCCGACGTGGCGCTCCGGTGGCGTGCGGACTTCCCGCCTACCACAGGGGTTCGCCCGCCAGCAGCCGTTCCCGAGCCTTCTCGTGCACCTGCCAACCCTGCCGCTCGAGCTCCTCGCGGGCGAGCCGACTCAGCTCACCGGTGACCCATAGCTGCTTCCCGGTCACCCCCGGCAAGGCGTGCGCCTGCTCCGTCGCCGCCCGAGCCATGCGGGCCGTGTCGGGTGTCCACACCAAGTAGTCCAGCGGGAGGTTCAGCACCAGCGTGCCGTCGGCGGTCTGCGCGGCCGTCACTCTACCGATGGCCAGCAACCGTCGGATGGGGCGCACGCCGCGATGGAATCCCGCATACATCTGGGCCATCCGCTGCCGGAACAGGGCCTGCTCCTCGCTGGCCGTGTTGACCGCAGACTTGACCAGCACGCCCCGGTCCGCGACACCGGTCATCTGGCCCAAGGCATGCACCAACAGCGTCTGACGCGTCGGCGAGAACGCAGTATTGTCGAGGAACAGGTCGCCGGTCTCCGGGGAGACTCCCATCCCCCGCAGCCTGTCACGGTTCATACGGCGCAGATCGTTCGGCGGCTGCCGGGCGATTTCATTAAGTGTCTCGCTGTCGCCCGACATCGACGCCGCGACCCCGACACCTCCCGGGATGGCCGCCAGGGCCAGGCGCAGGCTCATCCCGCCCGCGTAGTCCGCCCACGCAATGTCGTCCAACTGTTTTTGCAGAACCTTGTTCGAAGAGTAAACGTCGACACCGAATTTCTGGGCGATCTCGCGTTTCGTCTTGGAGAATCCGATCGCAGTTTGCCACCCGTTGCCCTGAGTGTCGTTGCCCGAGAGACTCTCGCCCACACTGTGAAAGAGGCTTGCGACGCCGGTGACCGCGCCCTCGAGGGTTCCGACCGGGTTGGTCACAAGGTTCCTGGCCCCGGTCATCACGTTAGTTCCAGCCTTTGCCGCCGCATTGGCGAATTCATTGGTCCCCCGAACCGCCGACATGGCCGCGATCGCGTCAATCTCGTGGACTCGGATGCGCAGAAACGCGGTGGACGGGGCCTTGAACGGCCCGAAGTCGGACTCGATGGTGTAAGTATTCATGTACCCGTCATTACGAACCGTCTCCTGCACACGATAGTACTTCCCTGCCAGCAGCCCCGAGGGAAGAATCCGGGAAGCCTTCAGGATAGGGAGCGATTCGTACCGCTCTGCGGCCGCCGAGGCGAGACCGGTCGCCAATACCAAGGCGGCGATCACGGCGGCGCCGGCACGGGCGCGGCCGTCACCGCGCGGGGGACGCGCCCGCGGGTCGGCCCGGTCGGGTGAGTTGTGGGCATGGCACATCATGATGTCTCCATATGCTTTTAATGCTTTTATACTTTCTCGGACCGCCGAACAGTTAAATCGCGCAGCCGGCGGCGGTAACCACGCCATGTATGGTCCACCGGGAAGTTCCATGGCGAGACCTCGCAAGTCACCCTGCGGGAATCAGACGCCTGGGCATCGACGCGGGGCTTCGAACCGCTACAGCCTCGCGCGTCCGGGCGTAACCTTTGACCGCCGCTCGCCCACAGGCATCAGTGGCATGCAGCAGCCGCAGACCTCCTCCTCACGCAACTCACCAGCGCGCTGGACGAGGCCCGCGGCGCTCGATCAAGCCGATGCGGCGCCCGCGCTCAGTCGACCAACTCGACCCGGAATCCCTCCGGAGCGAGTGTCAGACGAACGCCCTCTTGCTTGGATTTCAGGCGCATGACGACGCCCTTGTCGTTCTCCATGACGATGGCGAATCCGCCTTTGCCGAGCGTAGCCCCGGCAGCCCCGGACACATAGGTGCCCCCGAAGTCCTGCAACTGTACCAGCTTGTACACGTCGCCGGAGGCGTCGATCTTCGAAAACCCGACATCCCCCGCAGACAAACCGCGCACCTTGAAACGGTGGACCGAGCCGTCATCCAGGGTGAGCGTGCCGCTGCCCCATTCGAAGCCTAGACCGAGCGCTACCGCTTTGGCCTCTACTTGCACCGTGCCCGATACCTTGGGTGGGGGCACCACGGAGATGGCATAGGACTGGACGTAGCTGGCCTCGACCTGATCGCCCACCTTCACCTGCGTCAGGTCGACGCCCTTGGCGACCTCTAGGGTGACCGTCTTCTTGGCCCCCTGCAGCGTCACCGTGCGCTTCTGCGGGTCGCTGGCCTGCACCGTCGCGACGATGTTCAGGGTGTTGGTGATGGTCCCCCCCGGCATCTGGCCGGGCTGGGCTCGGGTCATCTCCACCGACTCCGCCCGCTCCCGGATCCCACTGCCTTTGGGCGCCAGCGCCAGGGCGAGTCCCTCGTAGTATTCCACCAGGACTTGGTCGCCCCGCTTGACCTGGGCGAGGTTGCGCACCTCCGGTCCGGCAGTGAAGGTCCAGGTCTTGCCGTCTTCTCCCTGCAACGTGACCTGCCGGGTCTGTTGGTCGATGGCCACGACGGTGGCCATGGTGGCGACCGCGCCTGCCACTCCGGCAGCGGGCATCTGGGTCTGCTCCGCCTGGGCGGACAAGACCATGGGTGCGGTGAGCGCGATGAGGAATGCTGCGACTGAAGGCATTGTGCGTCTCATGCTGTGCTCCTTCCAAGGTGGTGAAAAGCTTTGCCAAAACCAGTGCCGCGGGCCAAGGCCAAGCCGCGCGGCTCTAACGAACGCTTGCCGTGGTACCGAACCTCGGCGGTGCGACGGTAGCGAGGCCGACCATGCCCCACCCGACGAAAAGTAATCTGATCCCGACCAGGGTGCCCACGGCCCAAACCCCGGTAAGGGGCCATTCACGCAGGAGCAAAATCCCCAGGAGCAGCGACACGAGACCGCCAAAGAGCAGCCAGCCCCAGCCTTTCGCGGGCTTCGCCGCAAACGACGCCCCGATCTCGAACACGCCGTCCGCGAAGAAGTAGGCAGCGAGCACCAGCGTCAGGGAAGCCAGCCCCAACAGCGGCTGGGCGAGCATTATGGCGCCACAGGCAAGGCTCACCCCGCCCAGCAGAAAGGCCAGGAGTCCTCGCCCGAACGATCCGGCCTTGAAGGCCCAGACCAAGCGGACAATCCCAGCCGCCACCAGCAACGCCCCTACCAGCAGCGACACGGCTACCCCCGTCAGGAACGGCGCCAGGATGGCCAAGGTCCCGAAAACGATCACCACGACGCCCCAGATCACCAAGCGCTTGCCGCCTGGCTCCATCCGCTTCAATGCCTCGTTCGATCGACTCATGCTGTGTTTCCTTCTCGTATCTCGATTTTTGGGAGCCCCCGCAAACGAGCCCCGAGGGTCCTCCGGAACCGCACAGGGGTCTCTCGCGGCCTGACCGAAACTCAAGATCCCGTGCGGGAGGCATCGACCTGACCCTATCTAATGGCTCAGAGCGCTCAAGTCATCGCCGAACGGCCATCTCGTCGGGCCGCGAAAGCATCTCACAAAGAGGCTGCGCCCACAATGCCCCGGTCGGCGGAACACCCGGTCCCGTCAGAGCCCATCGATGAGTACAGGTGTTGAGTGGTTGGGTTGGGGGGTCTGATGAGGTGTGACGATGACCGGTCACCGCTCGACGACGGCGCCCCCTGGGCCGCGGACGGGGCGTATCCAATGCCTCCTGCAGCCTGGCCGCGGCTAGAGCGAGGAGGTGGATGCCAAGATAGTCCCTTCCACAAGGCCCTCACTGCACGGCCAGACTTCAGGCTGCCGGTCCGGCGGCCCTCGGCCAGAGCCCTTCAACTGCTCCGGTCCCGAGATCAATCCATCGGATGGTCGCCGCCTCCCGTTCCGGGGGCGGAGTTCTTTCCCCTCATTCCACCGTCACCGCCTGCGTCTCCGGCGGCAGATGAGCGGCGAGGGTCTCGGCCAGGCGCGTGGTGGTCTGCGTCACGGGGGAACGGCGGCGCCAGACCAGGCCGATCACGCGGGAGGCCACCGGCGGGGCCAGTGGTCTCAGCACCACGTGCCTACGCGTCGGCTTGAGCGCCCCGCTGGCCCGCACCGGCATGAGCGTCACCCCCAGGCCCATGCCCACCATCTGGCGCAGGGTTTCCAGGCTGGTGGCGCGGATCTCTTCGTTCTTCAGACCCTCCAGGTGGCACGCCTCCAGCGCCTGGTCTCGTAGGCAATGACCTTCCTCGAGCAACAGCAGACCGGCCCCGGGCAGATCGTGGATGTCCACCTGCGGGGCCTTCGCCAGCGCATGGTCGCCAGGCAACGCGGCTAACTAAGAAGGGCTCCCGGAAGAGCGGCGCCACCTGCAGGCTGGGGTTGTTGACGGGCAAGGCCAGCAGGCCCGCGTCCAGGGTGCCTTCCGCCAGTTGGGCGAGCAGGTGGGGAATCATCTCCTCCCTGAGCAGCAGCCGCAGCTTGGGATGGACCCGGCGCACCAGGGTGATCGCGTGCGGCAGGTAATAAGGCCCCAGGGAGGGATGACGCCCAGGTGCACGGTGCGGTCCATGGGATCCCCGGCGTGGCGCGCCAGGCCCCGTATGCGGTCGGCCTCTTCGACCACACGCCGGGACGAATCCACGATCTCCCGGCCGATGGGCGTGGGACTGACCTGCTTGAGGCTGCGGTCGAAAAGGGTGACCCCCAGGAAGTTCTCCAGCTTCTTCACGCCCGTCGAGAGGGTCGACTGGCTGACGAAGCAGGCATCGGCCGCCCGCCTGAAGTGGCCGGTGTCCGCCAGGGCCACCACGTAGCGCAGCTCTTGCAAGGTCACGGCGTCATCGATTCAATCGGTAGATTGGGCCATTCTAGATAACTCATTGGATAGATAGAACGGTCTGGGTTCTAATGTCCGCACCTCCCGTCCAGCGGAGGGCCGACTGCCCGAACCCAGGAGACCGACATGAGCAAATGCCCCGTCATGACCACCTACGCCGGCATTCCAGTTGCCGACAACCAGAACTCCGTGACCGCCGGGCCCCGCGGGCCGCTGCTGATGCAGGATTTCCAGCTTATCGAGAAGATGGCCCACTTCAACCGCGAGCGCGTGCCCGAGCGTGTGGTACACGCCAAGGGTGCCGGCGCATACGGCAAACTCTCGGTCACCGCCGGCCTCTCCAAATACACCCGCGCCAGGCTGTTCTCCAAGGCGGGCAACGCTTGCGAGGCATTCGTGCGCTTCTCCACCGTGGCGGGTGAGCTGGGATCGGCCGACACGGTCCGCGACCCCCGCGGCTTCGCCGTCAAGTTCTACACGGAGGAGGGCAACTGGGATCTGGTAGGCAACAACACGCCGGTGTTCTTCGTCCGCGACCCGCTCAAGTTCTCGGACTTCATCCACAGCCAGAAGCGTGACCCGGCCACCGGCATGCGCGACAACACCATGCAGTGGGACTTCTGGAGCTTGTCTCCCGAGTCCCTGCACCAAGTGACTTGGCTGTTCGGCGACCGGGGGATCCCCGCCACGTACCGTCACATGAACGGCTACAGCAGCCACACCTATAGTCTGTGGAACGACCAGGGCGAGCGGTACTGGGTGAAGTGGCACCTCAAGACCCTGCAGGGCATCCGGTGCCTCGCCGCGGGCGAGGCCGCGCGCATTGCCGCAGACGACCCCGACTACCATCGTCGCGACCTCTACGAGGTCATCGAGCGGGGTGACTACCCGAAGTGGCGGGTCATGGTGCAGATCATGCCGGAGCCCGAGGCCGAGACCTACCCCTTGAATCCCTTCGACCTCACCAAGGTGTGGCCGCACGGAGATTACCCGCTCGTCGAGGTTGGCCTCCTGGAGCTGAACCGCAATCCACAGAACTATTTCGCAGAAGTCGAGCAGGCGGCCTTCGAGCCCTCCAACCTGCCTCCGGGCTTCGGTGCCTCGCCGGACAAGATGCTGCAAGCGCGGCTCCTGTCCTATCCGGATGCGCACCGCTACCGCATCGGCATCAACTACGGTGCGCTGCCGGTGAACAAGCCCCGCTGCCCGGTGCATAGCTATCATCGGGACGGCCACGTGCGCTTCGACGGCAACTTCGGGGGCGCGCCCAATTACCAGCCCAACTCCTTCGGTGGGCCGGTGGATGACGCGTCTTACCGCGAGCCGCCGCTGAAGGTCTCGGGCGACGCCGACCGCTACGATCACCGGGCGGGCAACGACGACTACGCCCAGGCGGGCGACCTCTACCGCCTCATGGGGGCGGATGGAAAGACCCGGCTGGTGGACAGCATCGTCGGTGCCATGGCGTCCGTGCCGCGGGAGATCCAGATGCGCCAGATCGGCCACTTCCACAAGGCCGATGCGGACTACGGCCGGCGCGTGGCGGAGGGCCTGGGGATCGACATCCAGGATGCCATCGGCAAGGCCGCGTAGCAGAACAGCGGGCCGCCCGCCCCGCACGGGCGGCCTGCATGCGGCTGCCATGGGTACGCGAGGCATCTCATGAGCGGATTGCACCATCGTTACGCTGAGCGGCCCGATGGATCGGAGCACGCCGCGGTCGGCAGCGGCCCGCTGACCCAAGTCATAAGTCCGCAGGAGACGCCGGGTCGATCGGCGGCTTCGTGCTGACGATGGCGATGATTCTCCACACCGCACTCGGCTGAGGGTGGTTCCCCATTTCCCAACGACAGGAGCGAAACATGGCCAAGGCACTGAAGAAGACCAAGACCGACCAGCCCTTCCTCAGCGACATCAAGACGCTGCGCGAGCGTGCACGCAAGCACCTGGAAAACGGCGCGGTGACCGCCGGCTACCGGGCCGACCGGGACACGGTGCTCAAGCTGCTGAACGAGGCGCTGGCCACCGAGCTGGTCTGTATCCTGCGCTACAAGCGCCACTACTTCATGGCAAGCGGCATCAACGCTGACGCCGTAGCCCAGGAATTCCTCCAGCACGCCAACGAGGAGCAGATGCACGCCGACCAGATCGCCGCGCGCATCGTGCAGCTCCAGGGCGAGCCCAACTTCAGCCCGGAGGGGCTGGCCACCCGCAGCCACGCGGAGTACGTGGAAGGGGACGACCTGGCCGACATGATCAAGGAAGACCTTGTGGCCGAGCGCATCGCCATCGACAGCTATGGCGAGATGATCCACTACATCGGTGACAAGGACCCGACCACGCGGCGCATGCTGGAAGGGATTCTGGCCATGGAGGAGGAGCACGCGGACGACCTCGCCAGTCTGCTGGAGGATCTTCAGAAGGTATAGAGTTGCCCATCAGCGGTGCCGCCGTCGAACGGTGCCAGGGACGGCCGGCCTGCCCTACGTGCGAGTGCTCGGAGATCTCCGTCGCGTTCGTGCTTGCCGGCGATGCCGTCGTGCTCGCCCGATCCTTATTGGTGTTCGACGCCTTCCAGAGGTTGCCTCCCGAGTGTCGGGGCGGCGCCAGGGTGTCATGGTGGGCGCAAGGAGTTCGGCGCCCGCAGTGGGCGTGACGGGCAGGGGGAGAAGCGGAACTGCGGAAAGATCTGGCTACTCTCCACTCACATCGGCAATGATTGCAATTCGCCTGCCGACACCCCGCACGCGGAGCGTGATCTTGTCGCTGACGACGCCCGGGAGGCCCTCCATCCCGAATTCGGAGCGGCTGATCTCGCTGGTTGCGCAGAACGTCATCTCCCGCTCCGGGGTCTTCGGGTCGAACTCCTCGAAGGCGTAGCCCACGTCGAAGCTTGCGGGACGGGTTACGCCGAGCAGCGTCAGCTTACCCGTGAGGCGCGCCTTTCCGTTGCCAGTCAATTGTATCCCCGTGCTTACAAACCGAATCTCGGGATACCGCTGTACGTCGAAGAATTCCTCGCCCGTTACCATCCTGTCGATGATCTTGCTGCGGGTGTCCACGCTGGCGGGTTCCAGCACCACATCCACATGGCTGCGCTCCAGGGCAGTCGGCGGGATCACGAAGCCGCCTTCGAAGTCTGCGAAGGTCCCGCGCACTTCAGAGAAGGGGAAGTGAGAGACACGAAACTCCATCCGGGACGCTTTCTTATCCAGGACATATCGGCCCGCCACGTGCGCCGGCGAGATCGCGACGCGGTTCGCGCCGTGGTTTGGAATATCGCAGGGGTCGCTCGCAGAGGCGGCGCTTGCCGTTAGGATCGCGAGCGCGAAGACACTCGCCAGCCTCTGAAGAAGATTTATGAACAGAACCATGCGGTTATATTCCCATTCCGGTTAGCAAGAATTAGCATATTAGTGGACTCTACTATATCATCAGGAATCGCGTCAAGGGCTCCCGATTTGCCAGAACTGCCCCGGTTTCGCTCCCCGGGGCTAGCCAGCGTGTGCGGTGGCCCTGCGTGATGGGTCCTGTCCTGGCGGGTCCATGCGCCTTTGCGGCGCGTCGGCTGCGCCGGGAGCACAGCGCGAGAGCCGGATACGGCCGGGCACATGGGCGCGGCAATCCTACGGGAAGAGTCTTGCCTCAGCACTTTTGGAAGCTTGAAGATCGCCGCAGCCCAGAGCGCAGGGCGGCGGAGGAGCCCCCCGCAGAGCCTACCGTTTCGTCAGCCGCGTGGGGATCTGGGCGACGTCCGCGGCGTCAATTGTGCCTGGGGTGCTGAGTAGAGAAGTGAGGCTCGCCCGAGGCTCCGCGCTCTTCACCAGCGAACCGTCTTGTTGGGCTGCCGGCCTGGAGTCTCGGACCGCCCGGCACCGGAAGGCGATGGCGGATACGCCGAGGGATGCGCAGGAGACGGATGCTTGACGAGTCCGAAGGCCATCGAGCATCGCCCGATGAGCCCCTCGCTATGGGTGTCCGGCTGAGAGCTTGCGAATAGATCTGCTGGCTGTCCCGATAGCGGCGTGCTCGCCTATCGACCGGGGAGGTCTCGTAGCCGCGCTCCGGGAGCCTGACGACTCTCGGGCCGCTCGCGACGAATCCTCACAAGCCTTGAGCGGCCGTGCGGTGATCAGGCCTTCTGCGGGCCCGATGCTGCAAACGCCGCCGTAGACGCTCATGATGGACTTGAGTTCGGATAAGACGGACCGGCGTTCGGCCTCACACAGCGGCGCCAAGTCTGCGGGTACTTCTCCGCGTTCCGCGCGAGCCATCATTTCCACGACGTAGCGGCAGCCTCGCCGACAGACGGTCTCGAGGACGTGGTCGATGGAACCGAGCGGGCTGCGGTTGACGGAGCTTCGGGGCATGCCGGCCAGATTATACAGCGCCGGCCGGTTCCCTTGTAGTCGGAACGAAGTCCGCGTGGCGCTAGTGTAGTGCTTCATTCTGTTTAGAACTTAAACGTGCGTTGGCGCGGATGACCTTCTGCAGGATGTCCTTAGCCTTGGCGGTCCAGATGAAGGGTTTGGGATTGGCGTTGTGGGCATCGACATAGCGGTTGATGGCATGGATCAACTCGGGGACGCTTCGAAACACGCCACGGCGCAACCGATCCACAGTCAGGTCGCGGAAGAATCGCTCGACCATGTTCAACCAGGATGCTGAGGTGGGCGTGAAATGGATGTGGAAACGCGGGTGTTTTCCCAGCCATTTCTGAACGTTGGGATGTTTGTGGGTGGCGTAGTTGTCACAGACCAAGTGCAGTTCCTTGTCCTTGGGCGTCTCGCGGTCGATTTGGCGCAGGAAGGTGAGCCACTCCGTGTGGCGATGGTGCGGCTCGCAGCGGGCAATCACGGAACCCTCCAAGGTGTTCAGGGCAGCAAACAGTGTCGTGGTGCCATGGCGCTTGTAGTCATGGGTCATGGTCGCAGCCCGCCCCTTCTTCAGCGGCAGGCCAGGTTGGGTACGATCCAGCGCCTGAACCTGACTCTTCTCGTCGCAGCACAACACCAAAGCATGCTCCGGGGGGGACAGATACAGCCCGACGATGTCCTCCAACTTCTCGGTGAATTTCGGGTCGCGCGATACCTTGAAGGATTCGACACGATGCGGCTTCAGCCCATGGGCATGCCACACGCGCAGCACCGTGGTGTCGCTCACTCCGTCCGCGTACTCCACTGTGTCGCTGCTAAGGGCTGGGTCTGAGTCGTGCGTCGCACGATCTCGGCGGCATCCACCTTGGGCTGACGACCTCCGCGCGGCAGGTCACACTCGATGGCCGCCAGCCCGCCTTGCGCATAGCGCTCCCGCCAACGCCCAACCTGCACACGCCCAATCTTGAGTTCCGCCGCGATGGCCTTGTTCTCCATGCCCACCGCCGCCAACAGCACAATGCGCGCTCGGCGGGCCAGCCTCACACTCGTGGTGTTCGAACGCGACACACGCCTCAGGCTCCGCTGTTCTTCCGCGCTCAGTCGGACCATCGGGGCTACTCGCATCAGTGCTCTCCTGTCTTGGCTTCATAGCCCTGGACAGCGATAGATCATATATGTTCCGTTAATTACCAAGCACTACACTAGAGACCGGTCTCCAGGCGCGCTACGGCAGACATGCGCTCCGGCGTCCAGCGGGGCTCGAGCACCAGCTCCACATGGGCGGCTTCGACCGTAGGGATCAGCTCGATGCGGCTTTTCACGTCATCCGCCAGCCACTGTGCCATGCCGCAGCTCGGCTCCGTAAGGGTCATCTTGACGAAGACCTCGCGGGCATCGTTGCCGCGCGGCTCGACGCGGCACTCGTAGATCAGGCCGAGATCCACGATGTTGACGGGAACCTCCGGGTCGTAGCAGGTTTTCATTTGCTCCCACACCAGCTTCTCGACGTCCGCATGGGTGGCTTCGGTGGGCAGCTCGGGCGTGGCCGGCCGGGTCCTGCCCAGGGCGTCGGCGTCCGCTCCCGCGATTCGGAACATGTGCCCGCGCACGTAGACCGTGAAGTTACCACCGAGCGCCTGGGTGAGGGTGCCGACCGTGCCTTTGGGCAGACTCACATCCACACCCTCAGGGACGGCGACGGCCTGGCAATCCCTGACGAGCGTCACTGGCTCCTTGACTTTTCCGTACATGGCGGTTTCCCTCGCTATGAAGGCCGATGAGCTCCCTGGGGCCGCAAAGGAGATACGAAGCAGAGTAGCGCAGTTGCCCTTGCGTGGATAGCGTGTGGGCGCCGTGGCCGGATCCGGCGGCGGCCCGGCGAGGACGCGTGCCGCGACGGCTGGGCCGACAGGGAGGGTGCTTCACTTTCGCTCGTCGTCCTGGCACTGGCACTTGACGTCCCCAACCTCTAAAGACAGGATAGCTCAGAGCTAGTGAGGAAATCGTCGCGAGCGGGCACAGATCAAGGCGTACGGAGCCCAGCGACAAGACCTGTCAAGTCCAGGAGCGAGCCGCGCGCAACGCCGCGATCGGGACAGACAGCAGATTCATTCACAAGCTCTCCGTCTCGGTGCCTCGGGAGCTTCAGGTCTGGCCCGCTTGCGCCGCCAAGCCGGAAGCCGGGTGCGATTGCGGAAGCTCCCGAAGCAGCCACGGTCGGCTCGGACAGCTAAAGGAGATCGCGATGCTTCGTCGACGATGTGCTTCTCTCGCCGTTGTGCTGGTACTACAGCTTCAACAGGCATGGGCCGACACCTCCGCCGAGCCGGTAGGCGTTATCAAGGTGGCGACGGGCGCGGTGTCCATCGAGCGCGAGGGCAAGACACTGCCCGCCACGGTCGGGACGCGGGTCCGGCAGTCGGACCGCATCGTCACGGGCAAGGACGGATCGGTCGGCATCGCCTTCCACGACGACAGTCTGCTTTCGTCCGGCCCCAATACCGTGCTCGCGATCGATCGCTTCGCCTTCGACAGTACCACCAACGAAGGCAACTTCGATGCTTCGCTCAAGCGCGGCACTCTGTCGGTGGTCTCCGGCAAGATCGCCAAGCAGTCGCCCGGTGCGATGAAAGTGCGCATGCCAGCGGCGGTGCTGGCAGTGCGTGGGACGGAGTTCGCGCTCAAGGCCGTTCCCGCCTGCGGCGGAGTGGGAAATGAATAGGCCGCTCGCTCTGCTGTTCTGTGCGCTGCTCTGCGCGGGTTGTGCCCCACGCGACATGGTCGTGCTCCTTCCGAGCAAAGACGGGCATGCCAGCCAACTGGTCGTCACCCAGGACGGACGGGACACCGTGCTCGACACCCCCTATGCGTCGGTCCGTACCGACGCGCTGGGAGAGGTGGCCAAGACGAAGTCCAGCCCGCGCCAGGTACAGCGGGTGTTCGGCGCGTCGTTAGCGGCTCAGCCCATGCGCCCAGTCTCTTTCCTGCTCTATTTCGTGTCCGGTACGGACGAGCTGACGCCGGAGTCACAGCGTGAGGTGGAGCGCATTTTCGCCGAGATCGCGCGTCGCCCCGCGCCCGAGATCACGGTCATCGGCCATACGGATCGGGTCGGCTCGGTGCGCGATAACGATCTCCTGTCCCGGCACCGAGCCGAGAAGGTGCGCAACGACCTGATCACGCGCGGTTTTCCGCCCGAGGGAATCTATGCGGCCGGGCGCGGCGAGCGGGAGCCCTTGGTGCCTACGGCCGACGAAGTGAAGGAGCCGCGCAACCGGCGGGTGGAAATCAGCGTGCGCTGACCGCCGGGGCGGTCCGCCTTACGGCGAGCAGGGTGAAGTCGTCACTCGCCTCCGCGCCGCCCACGAATCCCTTGACTGCGTCGCGCACCGCCTCGACGAGTCGTGCGGCGCGGTTGCTTCCAGCCCCCGAAAGCGCCGCCTCCAGCCTGTCGCGGCCGAACAGGGCGCCTGTATCGTCCATCGCCTCGGTGATCCCGTCGGTGAAGAAGACGAGCGCTTCATCGGGAGCGAGACCGACGCGCTCGGTCGGATACGGGTAATCCTCCAGCGCGCAGAGCGGCGGGCCGCCTTCGGCCCGGAGCCGCTCGACGGATCCTTGTGCGTCTATGCGATACGGAGGTTCGTGACCGGCCACCAGCAAGTCGATTTGCCATGTGCGGAGGTCGAAGACCGCAAAGATGGCGGTCACGAACAGCAGTTCCGGGTTGTCGCGACAGATCTCGGCGTTCGCCTGGGCCCCGAGCGCCCCGATGTCGCCGTCGCCTCTGAGCGCGGCGCTCTTCACCAGCGCCTTGGCGACCGCCATGAATAAGCTCGCCGGCAGGCCCTTCCCCGCCACGTCGCCGATCAGGAGGAACAGGCGGTCGTCGTCCAGCAGGAAGAAGTCGTACAGGTCGCCGCCCACCTCTCGTGCAGGACGCATCGCGACCGCGATCTCGAAGCGTGTCTCACCCGGAAAGACTTCTTCCGGGAGCGGCAACATGCCGGTCTGGATGCGCCGCGCCGCATCCATCTCGCCGGCGATGCGCGCCGCCGCCACCCGTTGGGCCGCCAGCTCACGCTTGAGCGCCTGGCGCTGCCGTTGCGCCTCGAAGAAGGTGCCCAGGAATAGGTAGCCGGAAACCAGTGCCACGCCGGCGACAGGGCTCGCCGCGTCGAACAACAGCCCCTCGCTCCGATAGAGAAAGGCCCCGGCGCCCGCCAGTGTGGCGATGCTGCCCGCGGCCAAGGGCAGGGCGACCGCGGGACCCAAACGGGCGAAGGCTGCCACCACTAGGAGGCCGATGGCTGCGAGGGCCGCCGCCTCCGCCACGGCACTCCAGCGCACGCGCAGCAGTGTGGTGCCGTCGAATATCGACTCCAGGACCTGGGCGTGGATTTCCGCTCCCGGCATACGCTCTCCCGACGGCGTCGCCTGATTATCGACGAGGCCGAGGCCAGTGACCGCGATGATAGCCAGCTTGCGCTCAAAGGTTTCCCCGGCCACGTTTCCCTGCAGGACTTCGGCGGCGGACACGAAGCGGCCAGGGTCATGGTGTCCATAGTGTACGTACAGGGTGCCGTCGGCCTGGGTCGGAATCAACAAGTCTCCCACCCCGACACCCTCCACGCGCTTGGCTTCGGCCTTGACGAGGAAAGCGGGCTCGCCGGCGGCGACCCGCAGCATCTCTATGGCGAGCGCGGGAACGACGGTGTCCCGCACCGATCCGGCAAGGGGCACCCGGCGCAGCACGCCTGCCTCCGGATCGGCGCTCACGAGCCCGTGCCCGGATGCCGCGCGGTTGATCGGGACGACGTTCGTGAGGGCAGCGGAGAAGCGCCTCAGGAGGAGGCGCGGATCTCCGCCTCGCATGATCACCGGTGCAGAGATGAGCGGGCTGGGCCTGTCCTTGGGGGTTTCATCGACGCCCGCGAGGCCGACCACCGACCCCACTCGGCGCAGGGCCGCCGCCAGCACGTCGTCGTTGCTGGGAAGGCGGCACACACGCGCCTTCAGTGCGGCGTCGGCGCCCGGCAAATAGGAGATCAGGTCGCAGGGGGAGGTGCGGTCCGGCTCCGGCATCAGCATGTCCAGGCCCAAGGCCGCGGGGCGGCCGTCCGCGATGTGGTCCACGACCTGCGCCAGAAGGCTGCGCGGCCAGGGCCACTGGCCGAAACGGGCGAGACTGGCGTCGTCGATCGCCACGATCACCACCGGCGCCGAGATCCGTTGCCTGGGGAAGAGCCACTGGTAAGTGTCGAACAGCTTCGCCTGGAGTCGGCTCGGCACCGCTTCGAGCACTACCAAAGCAGTCAGGGTGGCGAGCAGCAGGAGCGCCGAGTACAGGAGCGTCTTGCCGATGCCGCCAACCGCTGTTTCCGTCCCCGGTGCAGCGGCAGCCATGAGCCGTCAGAGCGCGACCTCTAGACCGTCGTAGGCGGCGATGACTTCCACCCGGTGGTCGCCGCGAGTGATCTCCTCGAAGCGGCGCGTTTCGGCGAGAACCCTCGCGAGCTGCTCGTCATCGGAGGCCGGCTCGTGGTGGAACAGACACAGAGTCTTGGCGTGCGCGAGCTGGCAAAGCTCCACGCCCACCACGTTGCTGGAATGTCCCCAGTCCTCCTTCACCGAGATGGCGTCTGCCAACGAGTACATGGCGTCGAAGATCACCAGATCGGCGTCGCGAAAGAAGTCGGCGAAAGCACGCGTCTCCTCCACGTCGTCCAGCTTGTGCTCGGAGTCCGTCGAGTAGACGAGGGTCTTGCCGCCCATCTCGACGCGGTAGCCGTAGGAGTCCATGGTATGAAGCTGCAGCTTGGGAGTTACGCGCAACCCGGCGATGTCGTGGGTCTTCCCCGGATCGAGATGGACGAATTCGATGGTGGCGCCGAGAGTGTCGAATTCGACCGGAAAGCAGGGCGCCGACTGTTGGCGTCGGAATCCTTCCTCCAGGCAGAAATGGCACCCGTAGATACGGATCAGGTTGCCTGGAATGTAAGCGGGAACGAAGAAGGGAAAGCCCATGATATGGTCCCAGTGGACGTGGGACATCAGCACGTGAAACACGTTCGGCTTGCCGAATCCGTGCTTGGCCAGCACCGAATTGCCGAAGGGGCGCACCCCACTGCCCAGGTCGCACAAGACGTACTCGCTGCCACCTGTCTCCAGCTCCACGCAGGAGGAATTGCCTCCGAAAGAATGACCCACACTGAAGTCGAGATCGTGGTCCACGAAGGCCCGTGCCTTTTCCGGAGTATCGAGATTCCGACCTGCGGCCGCCACCAAGGCGGTCACGAGCTTGTCTTTCAGACCGGCTGCGGTGAGCGCGACCGGGAGGGGATCCGCGCGTGCCCCAGAACCTGACGATCACGGGTTTCTCCTCACCGCGGCGTTGCTGCAAGGTGCAGGGTCGCCTCCTCGGCGGACGGGAAAACCTCGAACACCCGGTCGAATCGGCTGATCTCGAAGATCTCCTGGACCACCGGCTGTAATCCGGCGACCACTATCCTCAGGCCTTGGGCTTTCATTTGCTTGGCCGCGAGCATGAGCACGCGCAGCCCGACGCTGCTCATGTAGTCCACTCCCGCAAGGTCGAGGACCAACGGGCAGCCATCCTTCTTGCAGTCGTCAAGGCTGGGAGCGAGGCCATTTTTCAGCACCTCCGCGTTGGGGTGGTCAATCCGCCCGCTGACCGAAACCACGAGGATCCCGTCCGCGCGCCTGCTCGTCATCTCCATCTGGCAACGACCTCCCGACTCGACCGGCTCAGACTAGCTAAAGTTTTGCGCCGCCACAACAGCGCGGACACCCGGCCCGCGCGGCCGCTGCTCAGCCGCGGGCTGCGGGCGCCGCCGAGGATTCTACACTCCGGCGCGTGCACCGGGGGCGGGCCGCGCGCCGCTCGCGGGCGGCGGAGGCCCCGATGCGGCGGCGTGTGCGACGGACCTGAGACGCTGTGAAAAAATATTTCCCCTCGCCCCCTTATGGGGGACAGGGTTAGGGTGAGGGGCTTTGAATTCAGCGAGTTACCACCCTCACCCTAGCCCTCTCCCTGAGGGAGAGGGGATTTTTTCACAACCTCTGAGGGCTAGTTGTCCTTCGCCCCTTGGTCCACCCAGGCCCTGAGCGTCTGGATCTCCTCCTTGGTGAGAGGCTCCTTTCCGTGCGGCATCTGGATGGACGGGTCGGCGCGGCCTTCGACCAGCATGATCAGGGCGCTGGTCAGGCTGTCTCCCGGCTTGATCACCGGGCCGAACCGGGTGCCTTTCATAAGATCCTGGTACGACGCCATGCTCAGTCCGCTCTTGACGTAGCCTGGGCCGCTGGGCGGCGTGTGGCACTCGATACAGTGCCGGTCAAGAATCGGGCGGGCCTCTTCCTTGAAGCTGACTTCCTTGGGCTGCTGAGAGCACGCGCTCAGCACCAGGGTCCCGGCCAGCAGGACTCCAGTCAGCAAGAGCTTTTGAGCGGTCATTGGATTCTCCTCCTTGCGCGGCGATGCGCGGTTGGTTAGATGGGGCTGGTGGTCATCCTCGGGCGAGTTCGCAGCGCCGAGGCAGTGCTGCGACGCGAGCCACACGGCGTTGATGATGCCCCGGCCACTGCCCGGAGTCCACCGAGTATCCAAGGCGAAGTCGTACACTGCCGGCTCTGCTCTCGATGAACGCTGCGGGGAGAGGAGGGGGCGTCCTTCCGGCGGGAGTAATGGACCTGCTCGATGGCGTGTGGGCCGCAACATGCCGGGCGAAGGTCGGATCACCGGCATCCGTCCGCGCGGCGGAGAACGTCGCTGCCGGTACGACCCCGAGGGCTTCCGGCGAGGCCCTGCGGTGCATGACCCCGGGATGCCTCGAGATGGGAAAGAGGGCAAGGATCATCCACGGCGCCGACCCGACGCCGGAGGGGGCGCGAGGCCGGCGGAAAGCTCGATGGCAAGCCCGGTCAGGCGGGCTTGATGTTGAAGTTCACCCGGAAGAGGTTGTCCGGGTCGTACTTCCGCTTCACCTCGGCGAGGCGGTCGTAATTCGGTCCGTAGGCGGAGCGCACCCGCTCCCCCTCATCCGCCGTCATGAAGTTCAGGTAGACGCCGGAGCTGGCGAAGGCAGCCGTCGCCCGGAAGTAGGCGCGGCACCACTGGATGCAGTGCTCGTCCTCCGCCGCGGTCTCCCATCGTCCGTGGACGTTCATGACGTACTCGGCGTCGCGGTGGGCGTACGCTGTGGCGTCGGAAGCCCGCCGCTTCGTGGCGCACCCGAGAGCCCCGAAGAAGATCTCGCAATGGGGCGACGGCAGCGTCTTGACGTATTGGATGACGACGTCAATCAGGCCGTCGTCGATCTTCGTGAAGTTGTGGGACTTCCAGTAGTTCCGGGCCCCGGCCGTGAGGAGGGGATCGAATGCCTGCTGCCAGGCCGTGTACGGCTGCACGCCCACGAGCTCCCCGACGGGCTTCCCCAGCTTCCGGAGCGGCGCGACGAGATCCATACCCTTCTCGGGGTCCCCCGCGTAGAGGAGCGCGAGGACGACGACCTCCTTGCCGTGGACCTCCGCCGGGAGGAATGGGAGCGGCGGGGCCTTGCGGAGCACCGCCCACACGGAGAGTTCCTCGGGCGCCCCGGAGACGAACTCCCGGTACTGCTGCATCACCGATTTCGCCTCGGCGAGCGGGTAGACGACGAGGCCGCTCAGCAGGTCCGGTCCCACGGGATGGAGGCGGAACTCGAAGCGGGTGACGATGCCGAAGTTGCCGCTGCCGCCCCGAAGCGCCCAGAACAGATCCGGGTTCTCCCCGGTGCTGGCGCGCACCACCTCTCCCTTCGCCGTGACCACCTCGGCCGACTCGAGATTGTCGATGGTCATGCCGTACTTGCGGCTCAGCCAGCCGAAGCCGCCGCCCAGCGTGAGGCCGGCAATCCCCGTGGTGGAGTTGATGCCCACGGGGGTGGCGAGGCCGTGCGCCTGCGTGGCGGCGTCGAGGTCCGCGAGCGTGGCGCCCCCCTCGACGGTCGTCCGCTTCGCGCCGGGATCGACCTTCACGGCCTTCATTTGGGACAGATCAATCACGATCCCGTCGTCACAGAGGGAGTTGCCGGCGATGTGGTGTCCCGCGCCCCGGACGGCGAGCGGGATCCCGTTATCCCGGGCGAACCCCAGCGCCTTGACGACGTCCTGCGTGCCGGCGCAGCGGGCGATGATCGCGGGGCGCTTGTCGATCATCGCATTCCAGATCTTGCGGGCCTCGTCGTATCCTTCGTCGCTCGGAAGGAAGACCTTGCCGCCGAATCCCTTCTTCAGTCCATCGATCTTCGTGGCATCGGCTCTTACCATGGCTTCCTCCCGCGCGGGTATGGCCGAACGCCCCTGAGGGCGGGGGGCCGTAAAGAGATTAAAGGTTCACGAAGCCGGTTCCGCGGCTTCACCGGGATGGCCGCCGTGAGTAGCCTTCCAGCACGCCACGGCCCTCGTGAAGAGGCAATCGTGCTGCGCTGAGCCTCCGGATGCCCGGACAGTCTAGCTGGGACGGCCTCGCGGTGCATCCCCCGGCGGTGCGAACGATTCGAGCAAGAGTTGGTTTTCCCTTGGCCGGCCCCCGCCCCGACGTTCGAGGCTGGGACAAACCGCCCAGGCGCGCGGTCAGCGGCTATGCCGAGTTTGTGCGCTCAGCGATCCCCGAGGGGGAGGGGACGCTGATACGCGACGTGCTGCAGCGCGGACAATTGACGGCCGACCCCGGGATCCGGGGGGCGGCTCTGACGTTGGAGCATACGGAACGCAGATGCGGAGCCCGTAGGTTGGGCTGACGGCAGGAAGCCTACCGTCACGGGGCTTTATTGTTGGGGTTCGCTCGGCTCACTCCAACCTGCGGCCCTCGCTTCCGCATGACCGAGATGCACAACCTGCGTCAGAGTCGTCCAAGAGCGGTCAGCACCAGCCGGGCAATCCGCTGCGGATCGGTGCAGTACATGAGTTCCCGGTTCTCCGCCTCGTCGAGGCCGTTGTTGAGCGCCTTGTCGAGGCCCGCGCCGGCGCTGGCGGTCGGATTCGCGCCCACCGCAACGCGGGCAGCATCGGGCAAGCTTTTCCTGTGTCCGTCGGGCCGGCGCCATATAACAGCTCGCGCGGCGGGTCTTTGAGGTGATGATAGGTCAGCATGGCAAAACGTCTTCACGCCGAGCACCGTGTGAAACACCTTCGAGGGCGCGCGAGCGGCCAGCAACCGTCTCTCGCGCAGATTGCCCGAATAGCCTTAGCGTGAAAATGCGCCGAAGACAGCCCAAAAATCCCGCTCGCTTGCAAGTGTCGTCAAGACGGGTAGGTCGGGTTAGGCCCCAAGGCCGTAACCCGACGTCTGGAGATGTCGGGTTACGCTACGCTAACCCGACCTACATGGCTCCCCTGGGGAGAACCGATCTCTCCCGTTTGCGGGAGGGAACCGGTCATGGGGCCACGTTTTCATGTTCCGGGGCGGCGAAAGTCGCCATGACCGGTTAGGTTCGGTTGGCGTGACCGACATCGCTGAAGCAAGTCTACGATAACGCCGGTCAAACTCGCCGAAATTTTGAGATGTGCGGGGGCATCCAGGGGCGTTGAACAGCCCTGCCCGTAAACGCCGCTTGGGGGGAGGACCATGACCACGCTCTTCATCAGCCACAGCAGCAAGGACAAAGGGTGGGCCGAGGTGCTGCGCGAGACCCTGCACGGCCAGGGCTACCAGTCGCTGTTCCTGGACTCCCACCCGGACGACGGCATCCCTGCCGGGGCCAAATGGGAGCAGACCCTCTGGCAGCGACTGCGGCAATCCCGCGGCGTCGTGGTACTGTGCACCAAGGACTGGCTCGCCTCGCCCTGGTGCGTCGCCGAGGCGATGATGGCGCGGGAAGCGGGGCAAGCCGGTCTTTCTCCTCGCCACTGCGGAGGTCGCGGACGGGCGTCAGGTCAAGGCGGCGGGGGAGGGAGGAGAAACGCCGCAGATCCCGGATTTCCTCAAGGACACCCAGTTCATCAGCTTGGCCGGCGTGTCCGAGGAGGAGGCCCTGCAGCGCCTCTGGCGCGGGCTGGAAGAAGAGGGCCTGAAGGACGATTTCCCGCTGCCGGAGCGGCCCTATCCGGGGCTGGAGCCCTTCCAGGAGCGAGATGCCGCCGTCTTCTTCGGCCGGGACCAGGACATCGCGCGAGTGCGAGGCGTCCTCAACCGATGCCGGCGCCGCAACGCGAAGGGCTTCATCCTGGTCCTGGGCGCCTCCGGATGCGGCAAGTCCTCCCTGGTGCGGGCGGGCGTGCTGCCGCGGCTCAGGCCCGTCGCCAGCGCGGGCGGCTCATCGCGTGAGTGGGTGATCGCGACCCCTTTCATCGGCAGCACGGGCCTCGACGGGCTCACCCGATCGCTGGCAACGGCTTTCGCGGACCGCAAGCCGCCAGAAGACCTCGAGTCCAAGATCCGAGCGATCGAGGCGGCGACGGACTCTGATGGCGGCACGCAAGAGGCCGCGCGGTCATTGCGGAGTCTCGCCAACAGCTTGCTCATCGCTTACGGCTGCACTGAAGGACACGTGCTGCTGGTGCTGGACCAGCTCGAAGAGGTGTTCGGAAGCAAGCCCGGCTCGGGGGCACGCATCATGCTGCGGCTGCTGCTGGGGGTCACCGCCGAGGACGGCAGCCCCGTGGTGGTCCTCGCCACCATGCGCTCGGATTTCCTCAACGCCTTTCAGCTCTTTCCCGGTGCCGCCGAGCGTTACGAGGAGGTCACCCTCGACCCCATGCCCAGGGCCCGCTTCGCCGAGCTGATCGAGGGGCCGGCGGAGCGCTTCGGCCTGCGGATCGAGCCCGGGCTGACCGAGCGCCTGGTGGAGGACACGCGCTACGACGACGCCCTGCCCCTGCTCGCCTTCACCCTGGAGCGGTTGTACAAAAAGGGCGGGGAGGACGGGGTGTTGACGCTCCAGGAGTATCAGGACCTCTTCCCGCCCGTCGCCGTGCGCGGTGAGGACGGGCGCACGACCGAGCACCGAGGCGTGTCCGCCGCCATCAAGCACGCGGCCGACGAGATCCTCTCCCAGACCGGTTATGCCAGGCTTCTCGTCGAAGACCGACCCGCGCCTGCGCGACCTGCGCCGCGCGTTCTACAGTCTCGCCCGGGTGGGGGAGGCGGGCCAGTTCACGCGTCGCACCGCCCTGCGGTCACGGATGCCGTCGTTCGTGCGCGGAGGTCCTCGAGCGCTTCGTGGACCAGCGCCTGCTGGTGTCCGACGTGGGGAAGGATGGCGAGCGCACCCTGAGCGTCGCCCACGAGGCCCTGTTCCGCGTCTGGGACACCCTGCACGGCTGGCTGCTGCAAGACCGCAAGGCACTCGCGCTGCGCCACCAGATCGAGCAGGCCGCCGCCGAATGGCATGCCGCGCACCGGGCCGAGAGCCGCCGCTGGCCGGAGGAGCGCATCCTGGACGCGGTGGGCGAGATCGGCCGCAGCGGCGTGTCCCTCGATGACGTGGCCCAACCCGAGATCGTGCGCGCCTTCCTCGGCCCGACGCACCCGGAAGTCCTGTCGGAGCTGCCGTCCCTCGGCGCGGCCGAGGATCAGGCAGCCGGCAGCGGCTGCTACGGCGACGCCTGGCGTCTGCCCCTTTCCCACGAAGCGCGGGCCAGCGTCGGTGTGCGCCTGGCCCTGCTCGGCGACCGCCGCGGCGGCGTGGGGCTGCGCGACGATGGCATGCCGGACACAGCCTGGTGCCGGGTCGAGGGCGGCGAGGTGATCATCGAGATCCGCGCGAACCCCGACGACCCGCGATCGGAGGTCGCGAGCACGCTCACGCGGACGGTGCCCCGTTTCTGGATCGCACGCTATCCGGTCACCGTCGCCCAGTTCCAGGCGTTCCTTCGGGACTGTCACCGCGATGGCGAGTGGCACCTGCCGTCCGGCCTTCCCTTCGACCTCCCCGCCGACTACCCGCCGCCCAAGCACCGGGCAGGCTACGGTAACCATCCCGCTGATTCCGTCAACTGGTGGGATGCGGTCGTCTGGTGTCGCTGGCTGAGTGCACGGCTCGGGCACGAGATCCGGCTGCCGACGGAATTCGAGTGGCAGCTTGCCGCGACAAGAGGCGACCCCGCCAGGACCTATCCCTGGGGCCCCGACTGGGATCCGCAGCAGGAGCCCTGGAGGGCCAACACTGTCGAGAGCGGCCTCAACAGATCCACGGCGGTCGGGCTCTACCCCTCGGGCGTGTCGCCGGCTGGCGTGCTGGATATGGCAGGGACCCTCTGGGAATGGTGCCTGAACAGTTTCGAAGACCCCGAGAACACGGGCCTTCCCGCAGACCAGCAGGACCGTCGTGTGCTGCGCGGCGGGTCCTGGTACGACGATCAGGCCCTCGCGCGCTCCGGCATCCGCCTCAGGCTCAGCCCGAGCAACCGCGGCGGCAGCGTGGGGTTTCGGGTGTTGTGTTCGTCCCCCATCTGTGATCACTGATCTCTGGCTGCCGCGCGAGCGGCACACACGGCGCGCAGCGGCGTCTCCGCGCGCTGAACGCGGCTTGGGTACCGCTGTGAGGACGCGGTGGACACGTGGTCAGGATTCCCGGGCCGCCTTTGCGCGGCGATGCTTGGCAGTATGCACAGCGACCCAAGCACGTGTTGGCGCAGGCCCCAGCTATCGGCGTGGCCCATGTGGGCGATCCAGCCTTGGATACTCGCGTCGAGCCTCGGCGAAGCTGATCGCGCCGGCGTGATAGGCCGCCAGCCGTGAGCGCAGCCCCCGCCGAGCGTTGCGCACCTTGCGGCCCTTGACCAGCCGGTGGGTCGGGTGGACCACGAAGCCGAGCCAGGGAATGCCGGCCTGGACCGGCAGAACCTGAGCGCGCGTTTCGTGGATAACGAGCCGCAGCCGGGCGAGCCTTTCGATGATCGCCGCCTTCCAGGCCCACAGCTCGCGCTTGCGGTCGCCGAAGAGGGCGAAGTCGTCGACGTAGCGCAGATAGGCTGGGCAGCGTAGGTCGCGCTTCACGAACTCGTCGAAGGGGTGCAGGTAGCAATTGGACCAGAACTGCGATGTCAGATTGCCTATCGGCAGGCCCCTCGGCCGGCACACGGCCAGCAGGTCATCCCCTGGGAAGCGCACGTAGCGGTACTCGTCGTCCAGCACGCCGCGGCCGCTGTCGACGATGGCCTCGACCAGCGCCATGATGTCCGGCTCCGGCATCTGGCGGCTCAGGGTATCGAGCAGGACCGCGTGATCGACAGACGCGAAGTGCTGCACGATGTCGGCGCGCAGCACGTAGCGGTGAAGGCGAGCGAATTCCTGTAGCCGGTCGATGGCCCGGTGGGTGCCCTTGCCGGCCCGGTTGGCGTAGCTGTCCGGCATGAAGAGGCGCTCGAAGCGGGGCTCCATCACGGTGCACAGGGCGTGGTGCACGACTCGATCGCGGAACTGGGCCGCGCTGATCTTGCGCCGTTTCGGGTCCTTGATATGGAAGTGGACGTAAGCGCCCGGGCGGTACGTGCCCGCCAGCAACTGCGCGCGTAGCTCCGCCAGATGCTCCTCCGCTCGGTACTCGAAGCGGGCGACGCTCTGCGTGCCACGCTTGCCGCGCGCCGCCCTGCGCCAGGCGAGCACCAGGTTCTCCCAGGAGCACAGATGCTCGAAGGCGGGGCTCGTCATCGAAGCGGGCCGCGCCACGCCTGGCGCGGCAACCCGAAACGGAGCATGAGCATGGCCGAGGACATGGTGATCTTCTCGCGGACCTTCGACCTGCTGGAGTGGCTGCTGCCCAAAGCGGAGCGCTTCCCGCGGGTCTACCGATCCACCCTCACCCAGCGATTGATGGATGCGGCCCTGGACCTGCAGGAGACGCTGGCTGCCGCGGAATCGCGCGAGGGCCGATCGCGGGTATCCGCCCTGCGCAATGCCGATGCCGCCCTCGGGCGGCTGCGCATCTACCTGCGCCTCGCCCACCGCTGGCGCTGGCTGAGCGACGGCCAGTACGAGCACGTGAGCGCCATGACGGCTGAGATCGGCCGGCTGCTAGGGGGCTGGGTCCGCTCGGAGCGCGGCTGAGGGCGGCCGAGAGGCCGAAGCCTGCGGCCGGGGGCGGGGCGCCGGGGGAGCGGACTCCGGCCGGCGCCCCTGTTTTGTATGCGCCCGACGGCCCGGCGACGCTAGGCCGTGCGGACGGGACCGACCGGCGCCATCTTTCCTACCTCGCCTCGGCCCGCAAACCGTCGTCGGCGGGCAATTCCGGAAGCGGGTCCGATCCGCAGCATGGACCTGACCCACTCGCTCGGCGCCCGAAAGCGCCTCGCCCTGGAAGGAACCGAAAGATGTGGGACGAACACAACACCCGAAACCCCACGTTGTTGTTGCGGTTGTTCGGGTTGTTCCTGTTGCGGTTGCCGGAGCGCGCATTGTCCTGATTGTCGTTCCAGGACCCGCCGCGCAGCACACGGGCGTCGTCACCGGGCGGCCCCACCGGCCGTCAGACCGGCGTTGCCGATTATGCCGGAGATGGCGGACGCTAGCCAGACCACCGATGCATCGAACCCGGCCTGCACCACGTGGCAAACCGCGAGATGAGGCGAGTGGAAAATCCGCGTAAAGACGGCGCTTCGCGCCGTCTATGCCGCTCCCGCGGCATCCAGTGATCAGTGATCACAGATGGGGGACGAACACAACACCCGAAACCCCACGCCGTTGCCGCGGCCGCCCGGGCTGCCCCCGAAGCGGTAGCCGGAGCGCGCATAGCCCCGATCGACGACCCAGGACCCGCCGCGCAGCACACGGGCATCGAAATCATCGGCGCGGGACTCGATCACCTCGGTTCTGTCGTGCTTGTTCCAGCACCATTCCCAGACCGTTCCCGCCATGTCGAGTGCACCTGCCGGGGAGCCGCCAGCGGGGTACATGCCGACCGCGGTAGCGGCCCCGAGCCGGCTCTCGAAGGTGTTCGCCCGGTGCGGCTCGCCTTTGGGATCCCACTCGGGTCCCCAGGGGAAAACATTATCGGGGTCGCCGCCCGTGGCCGCCTGCTGCCATTCCCACTCGTCCGGCAGGCGTACGTCGAAGCCGCGGCGCCGCGAAAGCCAGCGGCAGAAAGCGAGGGCGTCGAACCAGCTCACGTAGACCGCAGGGTGGTTGCCGTAGCGGCCGAGGTCGTAGCCGTCGCCTTCGGGATCGCGATAAAGGTCTCCTGCCCACCAGCGGGGATCGCGCCAGCCGTCATCCTTCTCCAGGAAGGCCCGATACTGCGCGACCGTGACGGGGTAGCGGGCGATGTGAAAGCCCTCGACCTGCTTGCCGCGCGCTTTGGTGCCGCCGAGCAAACGCCGCTGGACCTGAATGGCGACCTCGCCGCCGGGCACTGGGCACCAGTCCATCTGCGGGGTCCCCTGCGCATCGACCCCCACCCCCAGCCGCGGGTCCCCGAGGACGGCGAGGCGCTCGCCGATGAGGGTGCGGCGGCGGTGGGTCGTGTCGGGCCTGTCGATCTCGGCCAGCATTGCATCGGCATCGACGGGACCGAGGAACTCCTCTTCTTCCGGGCTCAGCACGAAGCGCGGGCCGGGCTGCCGCAGCATCGACGCCAGTTCGCGCACGCGCTCGTGCGACCAGAGGTAGCTCGGTTGCTTCTGGTGCTCGAGCCAGTTGCGCGCGTCCGCCTGAAGCTGCTGGCCCAGCGCCGCCCGCTGCTTATGCTGCTCGACATAGTTCCAGAGCGTCGGCCAATAGGGCTGGGCCTTGCCCTCGGGGTCCAGGCCCTTGCTGCGGATCAGCGTCTCGTGGATCAGGCTGACCCACCGCCCGTCGCGCTGCGCGTCCTCGTCCCCCTCGGTCCGCTCGGTCACGGTGATGAGCCGCAGCGGCCCCTGTGTCTGCCCCACGTCCCGGGCGCGCTCGCCGGCGAGACGACTGACCAGGGCGCGACCGTCATCGCCGCCGCCCGCCGCTGCCATGGCCTCGGGGAACGGGAGACGCCGGCGGGTGTGACGGCGTCCTTCGGGGTCCACGTTCACCAGCCGGAACAGAAGCTCCAGAGCCCGGTTGCGCTCGCTGCCCAACGCTTGGAGCAGATCGTCGGCGCTGCGGCTGAGGATGCCGGCGAGGCCGCCCTGATCGGTGAAGAGCTTGCCGCTCAGGCGGGGGCTGTTCTTGCGCTGCTCCCACAGCCAGTGGAGCGCGTTCTCGACCAGCGGCAGCGCCCCCGGCTCGTCGTACGCCTGTTGCACCATGGCCTCCTGCACCTCGCTCACATCGAGACCGGCCAGCCGCGCCGGGCCGCCGATGACCTCGCGCAGAGCATCCGCAGTAATGGGCGGCAGCGTCCAGGGCTTACCCAGCCGGTTGCGCAGGCCGACCAGCCGCCGCAGGTCCTCGAAGCGGTCGAGAAAGTCCGCGCGCACGGTGGAGATGATGAACAGCGGACAATCGTTGTCTCCCAACGCGCCCGCGAGCAGGCGATCGAAGTGCTTGCGCTCGTCCGGGTCGGAGAAGGTGAACAGCTCCTCGAACTGATCGATGGCGAGCAGAAAGGCGCTGTCGTCCCGCTTGCGGCTGCGTAGCCAGTCGGTGAGGGCGCGGTCACTGGCCTCCAGGCGTTGGCGGACATCGGCCATCTCCTCCTCGAAGGTCAGCGCGAGCTTCTCGGCCAGCATGGCCACCGGGTGCTCCCCCGGCATCATCGGCCCGATCCGCCGCCAGTGCTCGATGCGGGTGCGGGGCCACAGCCAACCCTGCTCCACCAGCGGCAGCAGGCCGGCGCTCATCAGCGAGGACTTGCCGGAGCCGCTGTTGCCGTTGATCTCCAGCCAGCGCACGCTCGGGCTGCCGGGACGGGTGTCGAAGCAGGCGAGCGCGTCCAGGGTCTCCTTCTGGCGGCCGAAGAAGAGCTGGGCCTGATCCATGTTGTAGGCGGCGAGTCCGACGAAGGGGCGGCCCTCGAACTTGGCAGCGCTTGCCACCAGGGTGCGGTCGCGGATCTGCGCGAGCAGTCGCTCGGGCAGGGGGGCCGCCCCATCCCAGAGTGTCGCCTGGAACAGCCGCAGGAAGGCCGGGAGCGTGTCGGGTCCCATGTCGCCCAGCAGGATGGGAAAGATCGGCAGGCGCTCGGCGTCGTCGTGGGGACCGAAATAGCGGTTGAGCGCCGCCTGGGTCTCGGCCCCGATCCAGCGCCGCACCCCGTCCCGGCCCACCAGCACGACGAAGCTTCCGCAGGCATCCACCGCCTCCTGCAGGCGGTCGAGCCACAGCTCGCCCGCGCGGATGCGATCGTCGTCCTTGAACACCGACAGCCCGCACCGATCGAGCTGCCCGCGGAGGTTGATGGCCGCTTCGAGGTCGTTACGGCTGTGGCTCAGGAAGACGTGGTAGGGATCGGTCATCAGCAGCGGCCCGGGACCATCGAAATCCGGGCGTTCGGCCTCGCGAGCTGATAACGCGCTCGCATCATGCCGGAAGCGACACGAGACCGAGCCTTGCTTGCAGGCCCTTGCGGACCAACTGCACGGCGCGGCGCATGTCCCTTGTCGCGAGCAGCTCGCGGGTCTCCGGCTCATCCAGGCCGGTGCTGAGTGCCGCGGAAAGATTGGGCCTGGCTGTTTCGATGTGCTGGAACAGGGCGTCCAGCGCATCCCCAGTGGCGCGGACGCCGAGTGGCAACTGGAACTGCGCGCTCAGGTCCAGCAGCTTCTCGAGGCCCGCGGTCCTGGCCTTGTGCCAATCCACGGTGAATTCCTCGGGACGGGTTGCGGCCGGGCCGAGCAGCGCCCTGGACAGCACTTCCGCGGCGCCGCCGAACCCGCCCAGGATGTAGAGCGGGACTTGGCGTTCGAGTGCCATCAGCGCTTCCTCGAAGATGCCGGGCAGAAAGCCGCTGAACCCTTGCACCTTGCCGCCGAGTATCACCCGCGCCACGATCGGCGGCACCGGCTCCGGGCTCGGGAGGTCGGGAATGTCGATGGCCATGCCGTCCATCGCCAGGCGGCGCATGCTGCTCAGAGCGACGGCGGCGTTGAACAGCGCGCGATCCGAGCCTCCTCTCGCTTCATGGTCCGGAACCGTATCCGCCTGCGAAATGCCCGCGTGCTGCTGGGTGATGCGAACGACCCGGCAGCAGTTGATCCACTCGGCCTCGATCCGGGGCGTGATGTCGAGGTAGTGCGGCCATGCGGAATGGTTGTAGAGCCGGCCGATCACGAGATTGGTATCCGGACCGCCCAGGCTGTTGTCCTCCTGCTCCGCGCTGATCAGGCGCAGGAGGTCGAAGGTGAAGTTGTCCTCGGTTTCTTGCCAGTGGCCGCCGTAGGCGAGGCTCACCCCCTGTCTCAGCAGGGGGCGTGCGAGGCGCAGCAGCAGCTCGCGCAGGTGCTCCAGGCCCAGGCCGCGGGCCAGGAGGTTTTCCCTCGCATAGGAGACGGAGAGGCCGACGACGCGAGGCGTGCTGGCTCGCGAGCGATACTTGCCGCCGCTCATAATGCCACCTGGTCGAAGCTGTGGAAGGCGAGCCGCGGGAAGAATTCGTCGAGAATATCGAGCTCGAGCCCGGAAAGACCGCGGCCAGGATAGAGCACGCGCAGCTCCTCGCTTGCCGCCCGCACCCTGGGGATATGCAGCAGCGTGGTGGGGTCGGGCAGCCAGTTGAGAACGATGCAGTCCGCCTCGTCCGGCATCGTTCTTCCGAGAGCCGAGTGGAACGCGGCGAGCAGGACGTCGCGCAGCGCGATGGTCACGATCTGCTCCGATTGGTGCAGTTGCGCCGCGGGGTCGACCGGTTCGTCCGACCAGCGGATGAGCGTGGCGTTGCCGATCTCGGGGATGCCCGGTGTCTGGGATCCCCCTTCGAGCGCTTCGACCACGACCATGGGATTCAAGCGCCACCGCTCGGCGAGGCCGGGCCTCGGGATGTCCTGCAGCGGGCGCCGAAACAGCGACAGCTCGCGCCGGCACCATGGGCGGGTCGCATAGCGGGCGCTGCGCACGGCGATCATGGCCGCGGTCTGCATGCCCTCGACATTCGACTGCAGCACCCGGCTGAACGCCGATCCGAAGGGAATGTCGTTTTCATCATAAAACGCGGCGAGCTGGGTCTGACTGTAGATATAGTCGCGAATCCGCCTGGCGGGCTCCGTGCCATCCGCCTTGGCATGGCTGAGAAAAATCGTGATCTTCGGCTGAGCCGCGTCCACCGCCGCCCCGCCATCGACCGCGTTCCCGGCCGGCGCGTCCCCCGGCCTCAGCATGATGCGGCACAGGGCCTCGGTGAGCTGCTTCAAGAGCGAGCGGACCACGGTCTCGGTCGCCTCCGGCGGTACTGGAGCACCCGCGACGGGCAACGGCAGACCTGCGGGGCGGAGGAAATTCAGCTCGCGCAGGGGCGCGGGCACGTTGAATGCCGTCGAATCCAGGGCCACCGGCAGGAACACGCGGCGCACGCCAGTGCCGCGCTCCAATGCGAGTCGCACCAGCCAGTGCCGCCAGGCGGCATCCGCGATCATCTGATCGTCGATCAGCAGCAGCACGGTCTGCATGTTGGCGGAGCCGGAGGCGGGCGCCTGTGGCGGGGGTGGGGAGTTGGGGCCTGGAAACCGCGACTCTCCCGGCAAGGGCGGGGGCAACCCGCCCTTCGGGGCTTCCGGAGCCGGAAGGCTGCGGTAGAACACCTGCGGGCCGAGGCCATTGCCAGGCCTCAGCCACCCATGAATGCGCGGGGCCAGCAGTTCTCCGAGCGTACTGGCGGGGTGCCACAACACGAAGATCTCAGGAATCGGATAGTCCACGCGTCCCCCGGGCAGGCTGCAGGCACCTGCGCTGTTGGCAGGATGGTAGGGGCTATGGCGCGGTCGGACAAGCCGGTGGCGGAGTCAACGAGGCGAGCAGGAGGCCAGTTGCGCTGTGAGGACTGGGGGCGGGTGCGATCTGGAAGCCGTTGGCTCCAACGCGGGCCCTGCGAACGGGCGGCAGTCCGAGGCACCGCGTCAGGTGCCCCTGGATCTCTCCCGCGCACTGCGAAACCAAGAGAGCAGCCCACGGCCGGCATGCCGCCGGCAAGCTTCAAGCTCGGCCTCGACGGTCTTCTTGTCGTCCGCCCACTGGGCCATCCCGGGCGCCCGCTCCAGCAGGGCGGCGAAGATACGGTAGGACGCTTCGTAAAGGGGCAAAGCGGCCTCGTTCCTGCCATTGCCGGCCTCCATGCGCGCAAGCCGCAGATAGGCTAACGCCAGGTCGCGCTGCCAGCCGGCGTTGCTCGGGTCCTGCTCGGCCAGGCGCCGGCTGATGGCGAGGGTTTGCTCGAAGGCCGAGCGCGCTGCCTCGAGCTGCCCTTGGGCCTGCAGCACGCCGCCCACCCGGCTGTGCGCCACCGCGAGGCCGCGCTGCCAGCCGGCGTTGCTCGGGTCCTGCTCGGCCAGGCGCCGGCTGATGGCGAGGGTTTGCTCGAAGGCCGAGCGCGCTGCCTCGAGCTGCCCTTGGGCCTGCAGCACGTCGCCCACCCGGCTGTGCGCCACCGCGAGGTCGCGCTGCCAGCCGGCGTTGCTCGGGTCCTGCTCGGCCAGGCGCCGGCTGATGGCGAGGGCTTGCTCGAAGGCCGAGCGCGCTGCCTCGAATCTGCCCTTGGGCCTGCAGCACGCCGCCCACCCGGCTGTGCGCCACCGCGAGGCCGCGCTGCCAGCCGGCGTTGCTCGGGTCCTGCTCGGCCAGGCGCCGGCTGATGGCGAGGGTTTGCTCGAAGGCCGAGCGCGCTGCCTCGAGCTGCCCTTGGGCCTGCAGCACATCGCCCACCTGGCTGTGCGCCACCGCGAGGTCGCGCTGCCAGCCGGCGTTGCTCGGGTCCTGCTCGGCCAGGCGCCGGCTGATGGCGAGGGACTGCTCGAAGGCCGAGCGCGCTGCCTCGAGCTGCCCCTGGGCACGGAAAACGTCGCCGAGCAGACAACGCCCCTCCCCCTGCGCCGGCTCGTCGGTGCTGACACGTGCGAGATTCGAGAATCTCGCGCGCGGCGTCGGCGAGCTGTGCCGTTTCTCCCCGCGCGTCGCGCGCCCAAGCGATGGTGATCAGGCTCCAGAGGCGTGCCCGCCCATCGACGAGGCGGGTTTCGTCGAGCTCTCTGAGAACCGTCGCCAGGGCGTACCGGTCCTCCGGGCGTGCACTGCTACTCCAGTGCCGGTTCAGGCGTTCCAGCTCACTCGCGCCGCGTTCGGGGTCGGCGCATAGCTGGTGGTAAATCCATTCGATGCGGCCCGTTGCCCCGAGGTCGTCCGGGAAGCATGCCGCCGCGAGGGCGGACAGGGAACGGAGGTGGGAGAGGTTCTCCAGAGCTAGCGTCCGCCGCCATCCCAGGCGGGTGGATTCGTGGACGTTGCGCCGGTTCAGCCCGCCTCTGCCGTACCGCTCGACGAAGGGAAAGGACGCCAGCGCCTCGAACCGTCTCTCTGCCTCCTCCGCTGGAATACCCAGCATCCTCGCCAGCAGGCTGGCATCGAACCAATGGAGCACGGCGGCTGCATCGAGCGCGGCTTTGAGCGCCTCGCGCTCCCCCTCTGGCCGGGTCGACAGGACGAATTCGGCGGCCACGGCCGCCTGGGCACGAGTATCGCCCTGGGACGCCTCGAGGCGCTGGAGGAGCTGTTCGACAATAGCCATTGGTCAGGTCAGCTCTGGGCAATGGCCTTGCAGGTGGCATCCACAATTGCTGGGATGCCCTTGGTCACCATCAATACGGTGGGCAGATGCGCCCCCTTCTCGCGGAAACCGGGATAACGTTGTTCGACCCAGGGCTCCCAGTCCGCGGGATCGGTGATGGGCGTCAGCGGGATATGGCGTGAAGAGTCGCGCCAGACGGCGTTGGCGAAGTTCGGCACCTTTTTACCGGCGACGATCACGGCCACACCCAGCGCCGTCTCGACCTCAGCCAGGAGCTGCAGGCTGAGCCAGTCAGCAACCACCTTGTTGCCTGCCGCATATTCGTAGCTGTCGAAGATCAGAAGGACGGCCCGGCGCAGCGCCCGGAGGTCCTTGCGCAGCAGGTGCGTCTTGCTGGCGCCTTCGCGGCAGAACTTCGGCAGGTGCTCTCCCAGGTCGAGGTCGAATTGGCCGAGGACGTCCTCGAGCTTCAGCCCGCCGCCCTTGAAGTCCACCCGCACCACCGGGATGCCCAGCTTTTTCGCGTAGGCCGTGGCATGGCGGACGAGCACGGACTTCCCGAGGCCGCTACCGCCTTCGAAGAGCAGGATGCGCTCGCGCAAGGTCCCGGCGAGGAGTTCCACGATCATCGGCCACTCGCCGGTGCGATCCGCCACATCCGGCGCAAATGGCACAGGCTCGGGCCAGCGGACGGTCGGCGGCTCGATGCCTTGCAGGCCGAGGCGCTCGGCGGCCCAGCGAATCAACTGATTCAACTGATCGTCGCTGGCGAAGGGCCGAAACTGGTGCCATGCGCGGAGTCTTGTCCGAACTTTGTCGGCAAGGATGTCATGAAGGAACGCGAGGCGGATGCGAGCGTTGTGGCCCTTCTCGTCCCAGAGGGCCTGCCGAAACAGATCGGCTTCCGTAGCCGCACCCAGGCCTGCGGCCGGCGGCCCGGTCTTATCGTAAGCGGCGAACCACCCTTCCGATGCGACGATGACCACGCACGCGGATTCATTGGCGCAGTCCTCGCACCATTTTGGTCAGCCCTCGTCTGGGCCGCCGGGGTGCTCGTCGAGATAGAACTGATCCAGTGTGACCGGGAGTTGCGCCTGACGCAGGAGCTGGCCCAGGCGGCGCACCGACCTGGCGTGCTCGGGGCTCTCGTGGCGGTAGCTGATGAAGACCTGGTTCACCATGCGACTGTCCGGGGACTCAAACGGATGAGGCGCCAGTGTCCTCTAGCATCGTCAGGTCCTCCACCTGCGCCATGGCGGCGAGGGCACGGGTGTAGCCGCGCAGCCGGGGCTGGAGGGCGGCCAGCTCGGCGCGGAATTCGCGGCAGCGCTCCGGGTCCTTGAACGCATCGGCCAGCGAGAGCCGGTGCCACCTGGCCGTGAAGGGTCGGACGATCTGGTTGAGCACCGGGATGGCCAGCTTGGCGAACTCGCCGCAGCCGGAGCCGTGGCGCCGCAGGATCTCGCGGGTCAGGGGGAAGATCGCATGCACGCTGTCGAGCGCGGTCTTTTCGTCGCCGTCTTCCGGGGCAAGATACTGTGTGGTAATGCGGGTGAGCAGCTCGACGTACAGCTCCCACGCCGCGGCGCGGTCCGGATCGTGCGGCGAGAATTCGCCCTCGAGGAAGCCCAGGTTGATCTTGAGGCTGGAAAGGCCCCATTTCTCCAGGAAGTCGCGGCGCTTCACGGCTCTGGATACCTCTCCTTGGAACGGGCCACTCGGTCTTATCCGCCGGCCGTTCCCGCCTTTGACGGTCGTATTTGTGTGCGTGAACGGCTCCGAGCGAGTAGCTTATACTCGCAGTCCGCCCAGTCACAAGCACTCCATCCCGTAGGGAGGACGCGGCTCTCCGTAAATGCTGGGCGCGCCGGCTCTGAGGTCTATAGGACAGCACGCCCGCACGTCAAAACCCCAGCTATTCGAATCGACCAGGCCCAAGTCGGAAGGGTGAATCGGCGGACTGGCGGGTTGAGTTGAAGCCGCCGGTAAGGTCGTGCTGGCCTGGGCGAGGCTGAAGTCATGGCTACGGCGAGCCAAGGTCATGGCAGTGAGCGCATCCGAGGGTGCGCGGCCGCGGGCCGAAGTGCTGTCCGGCGAAGCACACGGTCTCCCTTGGGGCTCGAACACGCGGCCCTTGTCTCCGCTCGTGGTTATTCTCCAGAAGGGCGTCGTTGAAGGTTTCAAGCCTGCCTCGGATCTTTACGATAAGGACATGAAAGTGAAATAGAACTGTCATTTGTGCACAAATTCTGTAGATAACTCAGTGGAAAACGCCTGCATAAGGGTCCCGGGACGGCGCGGCTACGGGGCCTCCCGGACCTTGCTGGGTCCGTCGCCGATGCGACAGACTTTAATCTATTTACAGTAGGTTACATGAACTCTTGAAGAAACGAGCTGCGTGTCAGGCGCGGCCGAAACAGGCCCTGCCGACGGCGCCGACAACGCTGTGGAAAAATTCACTGACGGCGCGCCGTGCACGAGCGCCAGGCGCGGACCCCAGGTGCGGCGCGGCGAGCGGACGCGTCGGCGAGTGCGCTCCGCCCCGGCTCGGCGGACTCGATGCCGCAGGGGGGGATGTTCCTCCTTGGGTTCCAGCGTCATCAAACCGGTTTGCGCCGGAGGACGCCGAGCTGTAATGATGGTTTCAGGCGTCGGCTGGGCGCCCGATCGGGTGACGGACAAAAGGAGGTAGCGCCATGGTTCCGTGTCTGTTGATTCGTCGCGTCCTGGGCGCCGTACTGAGCACGCTGCTGCTGGTGGGGGCCGCTCGTCACGCGCAGTGCGCGGAGGACGTCATCGGCGTCAAGGTGATGTCGCTGGAGCTTGCGCGAGACATCGCTCGGGGAGCGGTGGAGGCGTGTCGTAAGGAGGGCTATCAGGTCTCGGTCGTAGTGGTGGACCGCAGTGCGGTGCCCCAGGTGATCATGCGCGACGTGTATGCGTCCCGTTTCACCATCGATATCGCCCAGCGGAAGGCCAACGCGGTGGTGCTGGCCGGGGTCAGCACCCAAGAGTTGGGAGCCAACCGCCCAGACGTCGCGGCGTTGCTCAATCACGTGGACGGTCTCCTGGTGCTGCAAGGTGGGCTGCCTATTCGCGCTGCCGGGTCCCTGTTGGGAGCGGTGGGGGTGAGCGGATCGCCCGGCGGCGACATCGACGAGCGTTGCGCTCAACGGGGGCTGGATGGCGTGGCGGAGCGCCTGGAATTCATCCAGTTCTAGACCCCCCTGGGATCCCAGCCAAACTCCAAGCGCCGGGCAGGAAGCCGTGGTCGGCTGGCACTATCTCGGCGGTATGCCGCCGCCCCTCGAGCAGGAGATGTCTGGCGGGGCCTCCAGCGGTGCCCTATTCGCCCTATCGCGTATCCAATTGATGGCATGCAGCACCGCCCCCCGGCTGACGAGCCATCGTTCCAGGCGGTACTTGCCCGGGAAGTCGGTGAGCATGACGCCGATGAAGATGGTGAGTAGCCCCTGGCCCGGCAGAAGGAGCATCGCGATGCCCGCCAACGTCAGCAGCACCCCGAGGACGTTCTTGAGCAGCACGAGCAGGTCGTGGAAGACGGAGCGGCCGTTGCTCGCGTAGTCGCGCTCCGGACGCGGGCGGGTGAAGTAGTCTGACGGCATTCGGGTCACCAGGATCGGGACCAAGGCCAGCGTTCCCAGGAAGGCGAGCACCGATAGGGCCCCGAGACCCAAGGCCAGGACCCTGTTGTCCGCTATCCACGCCAGGATGGTGTCGAAGCCCATTGCTATCCCGCCTGCATGCTGCCCATGTCCTTGGTGAACGCCGGTGCCGATGGATGCTCTAGTACGCGCGGGGCAATTAGTCGGTCCTGCGCACGCCGTAGCGTCAGCCGGGGTCATTGATGGTACAGTCTCTCCCGGCAGCGTGTCACGCCCAGGCAGCCCGACCGCCAGGGCAAATTTGTTATCCTTCCACGCGGTGGCGGGCCGGCAGGTGTTGTCAGTCATGCGCGGGGTACTCGAACATCAGGGGGGGGTGTTGCGGCGCAGTTGGCACGTCTTCTGGGCCACGCTCTGGTTGTGCTCGAGGAAGGATTTGATGAGGCGATGCAGCGCCTGGAGATTCACCACACGCCCAAGGCTGGACGTGGCCGAAATTGAGTTGAGTGTTCTTCCACTCAGCAGTGCCTCAACCGCCGTATACCCGATATTGAACACTTACCTTGCCAGGCCAAAGCCTGGGCCGACGAACGCCGCAACGCCGCAACGCCGCAACGCCGCAACGCCGCAACGCCGCAACGCCGCAACGCCGCAACGCCGCAACGCCGCAACGCCGCTCAGGTCGGCGTCGACTGGTAGTTCACCAACGACGATGCTCTCAACAAAGTCAAGCGATTATAGCCTAAAATTGAGATGAAATAAGATGCTAGCAGCCGGTCGGACTTTGCGCCTGTACAATAGTGGCCGCTGCCCCGATGAGTCTTGAGATGAGCCGCTTCCGCCCGATTGACCGTGACAGGGACTTTCTGTTGCCGCCGGTGCAGGACGGGCTGCCCGAGGCCCATGTGGCGCGCTACGTGGTGGAGGTGGTCGAAGGGCTGGACCTTGGCGAATCGGCCATCTCGCTGGTCGATCTCATCGCCCTGCTGGGGGAGACCCACCGCATCATTCGCACGAGGTCGGTCGTCCGGAATGGGATCGCGATCTGGTTGCCGGGCCTCGGCAGCGTTCTTTCGTTCAACCGGGGGTCGCAGCGGGAGTTGCTCGGCAAGACCTTCTTCGACCTCCCCGTTTTCCTGGCGTCGAACGTCATGGCTGCCATGGGGAGCCTGCTCAGCGTCCTGTTCGCAGGGCTGGGGATGGAGCAGGAGGCGAGCCGCGCAGAGCTGGCCGTTCGCAAGGCCGGCTACGGCCTCTGGCGCAAGGTGATCCGGCACGTTACGCCGGTCGGCGCGTTGCTGAGCCCGCGGCACGCGATGGGCGCACGGACCGAGGTCGTGGGCGCGTGACGACGGTCACGCGCAGCGTTCTCGTGCCCTATTCGGCCGCCGAGATGTACGCTCTGGTCAACGACGTGGGTTCCTATCCCCAGTTCCTACCATGGTGCCGGAGCGCCCGTATTGTCACCGGGGACGAGGACATGGTGAAGGCCCGCATCGACCTGGCGCTGGGCGGGGTCCACAAGACATTCACGACCTGCAACCGGCTCCAGAAGAATAAGATGATCGAAGTGCACCTCTTGGAGGGTCCGTTCCGTCACCTGGAGGGTTACTGGAGCTTCGACGCGTTGGCCGAGAACTCATGCAAGGTGGCACTGGACATGGAGTTCGAGTTCTCCAACTGGCTTCTGCACCGGGCCCTAGGGCACGTCTTCGGGCAGATCGTCAACACGCTGGTGGACGCGTTTCGGCGTCGGGCGGAGCAAGTGCATGGAAGGCGTTGATGGCTTCGAGGTGGAGGTCGCCTATGCCCGCCCGGACGTACAGGTGATCATCCCGCTGCGAGTGCCACCGGGCTGCTCCGTCGAGGAAGCCATTCGGCGTTCGAGCGTGCTGGAGAAGTTTCCCGAGGTGGATCTGGGTGCGCAGCGGGTCGGGATCTTCGGCAGGCTGGTGGAACTGCAGCACCGCCTGCGTGCCGGTGACCGGGTCGAGATCTATCGGCCGCTTGTCGCCGACCCCAAGGAAGCGCGCAAGAAGCGTGCGCGGCAGAGGGGGACCCAGAACGCCTAGTGCGCCTTTAGGGCAGCTTCCGGCCGGATGTCGCCGGCGACCTTGGCCAAGTGGTCGTTCTTGAAGGACACCTTAATCATTCGTTCCTCCCGTCTCCCGCCCCCGATTTGCAGCGTGTACACGTAAACCCATTCCTGTGGGTGGAAGGGATCGGTGAGTAGGGGTGTGCCAAGAATGGCCATGACCTCGCGCTTCTCCATGCCCGGCCGCAGCTTATTTAGCATGTCTTGAGTGACGATGTTCCCCTGTTGAACGTCGATCTTGTAGACCCACGGGGATAGCATGCTGCAAGCGCTCAGCACCAGGACCGCAAGCGCTGGCAGGGTCACGAGTAGCTTCTGCATCTCTTATTCGGCCTGTTGTAGACTTGTCGAGTAGCTGACAGCCGGGTCGCTCCGGCTCCGAACGGCCTGCTCACGGATGCTCATAGTCCGGAACGTGGCCAGGGGCGGATCTCCTTTGGAGGTCGACAAGCGTGCACGGCGGATCATACCCGGAAAGCCGCTGCGACGCATACCGCAGTTGCCAAGAGGTGGAAGGAGTGGAAAGCCAGGAACTGAAGAAGGCCGGCCTCAAGGCGACGCTTCCCCGCATCCGCATATTGGAAATGCTGGAGACTAGCGAGCAACGCCATTGGAGCGCCGAGCAGGTCTACAAGACACTACTGGAGAGCGGCGAGGACGTGGGTTTGGCGACGGTTTACCGCGTGCTGACGCAATTCGAGGGCGCCGGCCTGGTCACACGCCATAACTTCGACGCGGGTCACTCGGTGTTCGAGCTCAGTCAGGGGCCGCATCACGACCACATCCTGTGCGTGAAGTGCGGCAAGATCGCCGAGTTCGTGGATGACACCATCGAGAGTAGACAGCGGCAGATTGCGCAAGAGGCCGGATGGAGTATGACGGATCACGCGCTTGTGCTGTACGGCGTGTGTCCGGAGTGCGGGGCGGTCCGCTAGGCTCAGATGTCGTGACGAAATCGTCGAGCAGCAGATCTATCCGAGAAACTCTCGGGTACCACGGGTGTGGGCATGTTGGGCGCGATCCAGTAGATCCCGCGCGTGCGCCAGCGTGCGGGGGGTGACTTCTGCGCCCCCGGCCATGCGGGCAAGCTCCTGTACCCGCTCTTCCGCCGAAAGGTGGCGGGCGTCGGCGCGGGCGGCTTGCCCGCGGGCATCCTTGGTGACCTGAATGTGCTGGTGGGCGAGCGCGGCTACTTGGGGCAGATGGGTGATGCACAGCACCTGACGGCTCTGGGCTACGGCGAGCAGATGTTGACCGACCGTCTCCGCCACTCGGCCCCCAATCCCGACGTCCACCTCGTCGAAAACCAGCGTGGGTATGAGACCGCTGCGGGCCGTAGCCACGTGGATCGCCAGGCTGATGCGGGCCAGCTCCCCGCCGGAGGCGACCTTGCCCAGCGGCATCAAGGGATGTCCGGGGTTGGCGCTGACGTGGAAATCGACACCTTCGGTGCCGCCAGGGGAAGGCCGGTCCAGGGGCTCTAGAGTGACTGCAAACCGCCCGCCTGGCATGCCCAGGCGCTGCATGTCCTGGCTCACCTGTCGCTCCAAAGTTCGTGCCGCATGCTCACGCATGCCGCTCAACTCGGCGGCCAACTCGCGGTAACGGCGGGCGCCGTCGGCCACCGTCTCGGCGAGCGCCTGAAGACTCGCCTGCGCGCCTTCGACGGCCGTCCACTCCTCGGCCAGCTGACGGGTGAGGTCCGGCAATGTCTCGGGGTCCACGCGGTGTTTGCGCGCCAGCTCCTGGATATGGGCGATGCGCTGTTGCACCTGATCCAGCCGTTCTGGGTCCGGCTCCAAGCGTCCCAGATAACGGCGTAGCTCATTGCTCGCTTCCTGTACGTGCACCGCGCCTTCGGCGAGGAGTTGACAGGCGTCGGTGAGTGCCGAATCCAGATCGCCGAGCTGTTGCAGCTCGGACAGTGCCCGGTTCATGACGTTCACCGCGGCGTGGTCTGGGTGGTCGTAGAGTGCTTCCAGCACCGCCTGCGTGCCCTGCGTGAGGCGGTAAACGTTGGCCAGCCGGCAATGCTCCTCCTGTAATGAATTCAGCTCGCCGGGCGCTACGCTCGATGCCTCCAACTCCGCGACCTGATGGCGCAGCAAGTCCGCGCGCGCCTCGCGTTCGCCACGATGGCGCGTCTCCTCCTCGAGGCGACGCTGGGCCTCGGTCCACGCATGGAACGCGTCCGCGACGCGCGCCGGGAGAGGAGCATGCCCGCCGTAATCGTCCAGCAGTTGGCGCTGCACGTCGCGGCGCAGCAATGACTGGTGCTCGTGCTGGCCGTGGACGTCGACCAGCATCTGACCCAGCTCCCGCAGGGTTTGCAAGGAGACAGGCGCGTCGTTGATGTAGGCCCGTGTCCGACTGTCATTGCTCACGGTGCGGCGGATCAGGCACTCGTGCCCAGCCTCCAGACCGCGTTCCCCGAGCCAGTGCCGTATGGCCTCGAGGGCATGAATGTCGAAGCTCACCGCGATTTCCGATTGCCGGCCGCCGGGCCGCACCATCTGAGCATCGGCTCGGTCGCCGAGAGCGAGCGCCAGCGCCCCGACCACGATGGACTTCCCGGCCCCAGTTTCCCCCGTGAATACCGTCATCCCGGGATCCATGGACAGATCGATCTGCGCCACGATGGCGAAGTCCCGGATGTGGATGTGCGTGAGCATCTCAGGCGTGCTTACCCCAGTTGAGCTTGGCGCGTAACAGCGCGAAGTAGTCATGGCCGGCGGGGTGGATCAAGCGGATCGGGTGGTCCTTGCGGTGCATGCGGACACGGTCGCCGGCCAGCAGACCCAGGCTGAGCTGTCCGTCGTAGGTGACTTGGGCGTCCTGGGTGCTGGCACTGACCCGTACCTCGATGCGGCTGTTGCCATCCACGATGATCGGCCGGTTGCTCAGGGTGTGGGGACAGATCGGAGCCAGTACCAGCGCATTGAGCGTCGGGTGCAGGATTGGGCCACCTGCAGAGAGCGCATACGCGGTGGAGCCCGTGGGCGTGGAGACGATGAGTCCGTCGGAGCGTTGGGTGTTGACGAACTGGTCGTCGATATAGGTCTCGAACTCGATCATGCGAGCGACGCTCCACTTGTGGACGACTACATCGTTGAGGGCGTCGCTGCAGGAGATTGTCTCATCGCCGCGGTGAACGCTGGCGTGCAGCAGGAACCGCGACTCTTCGAGGTACCGTCCGTGAAGGATGTCCTCGACGGTGCCGAGCATCTCGTGCGGCGAGACATCGGTCAGGAAACCCGAGACGTCCAACATTCACACCCAGGAGCGGCACGTCGTGGGACGCGAGGGTCCGCGCCGCATTGAGCAGTGTCCCGTCGCCGCCCACCACGATCGCGATGTCGCAACGCTCCCCCAGGGCTTCTTGCCCCAGGAGTTGCAGATCCTCGCCCGCGACCAACGCGGCGCTTGCCTGGTCCACAAAGACCTGGATCCCGCGGCTCCCCAGATGCCTGGATAGCTGTTTCAGGGTGGCCGCGACATTGACGTCGGCATGCTTTCCGATCAGGCCAACAGTGTGAAAATGCGCCGACATCTTGATACTCCGGCAAGACGTGCCCAAATTAGCACGGTGACAGTGGGGCGCCAACTTCGAGCACGGTTTGCAAGTTTCGCACCAGGAGTGCAAAATTCCCTTCGCTCATGAGCGGAGTTGTCGAGACCGTATGTCGGCGGTGATGAGGACTGTAGTACTCAGCGAACGGGCCCAACGGCTGCTGAAGGCGTTGATAGAGGGCTATATTCGAGACGGAAGGCCGGTGGGTTCCCGCACCTTGGCCAAGGAAGCGGGCCTGGACCTGAGCCCCGCGACAGTTCGCAACGAGATGGCAGACTTGGAGGAGTTGGGGCTCGTCACCTCTCCCCATACTTCGGCCGGGCGGGTGCCTACCGTGCGGGGCTACCGTCTCTTCGTCGACTCTCTGATGACCGTGGCCCCGCTGTCTATGCAGGATATTCAGCGCCTGCGTTCCCGGCTCAACCCGGACCAAACCATCAAGGCTCTGCTGACGACCGCTTCCGGGCTCCTCTCGGGGATCACTCACTTTGCCAGTCTGGTCATGTGGCCGCGACGTGATCGGGTGACTTTGCGGCAAGTGCAGTTCCTGCCTCTGAGCGCGGATCGGGTGCTGGTCATCATGGTGTTGAACGAGCGTGAAGTGCGCAGCACCGTGGTTCATACCGGCCGGCACTACACAGCGGCAGAGCTGTATGCGGCTACCAGCTACCTGAACCGCGTCTACGGTGGACAGGACGTGTTCGCCATCCGGGATGCCTTGCTGGCGGAGATGCGCCAGGCGAGCAGGGACATGGGTGAGATGGTTAGTGCCGCCCTGGAGATGGCGGACAAGGCTTTTCACGCCGAGACGGGCGACGACGACTACGTGGTTGCGGGCCAGGGCAACCTGTTGGAGTTCGCGGACCAAGATAACCTGGACCGGTTACGGCAGCTATTCGATGCCTTCAGCCAAAAGAGGGATATCATTCACCTCCTCGATCGGTGCCTCTACGCCGAGGGCGCGTGCATCCTGATTGGTGCCGAGTCCGGACACCGGGCGCTGACGGATTACAGCCTGATTACTTCGCCGTACGGTGCCAGAGGGCAGCTACTGGGGGTCGTTGGTGTGATAGGGCCGACCCGCATGCCCTACGCGAAGGTCATTCCCCTCGTCGACACGACCGCCAGGTTGCTCGGCGAGGCATTGAATCTCCAATAACAGCCTCTATATTCGGACCCTAAGGTGTCCCCGCTGACCGGGAGGCGCTGCCGTTGCCAGTCCCAAGGACTAGATGCGTACAGGAGCTTGCATCATGGTCAATGAGCCACACACACCCGCAGAGCCCGAGTCCTCTAGTGCGGAGGAGTTGTCCGCCGTGCAGGAGCGGGAGCTAGAGGAGCGGCAGATCGCCGCCGAGGCCGAGCCCGAGAGGTCGATGGAGCGGTTAGCCGGACTGCTGGAGGATGCCCGTTCCAAGGCCGACGAGCACTGGGATCAGCTGCTGCGGGCGCGGGCAGATCTGGAGAACGAGCGGCGTCGGTTCCAGCGCGACTTGGAGAATGCTCATAAGTTTGGGTTAGAGCGCTTCGCTCTGGAACTGCTACCCGTGAAAGACAGCCTGGAGCTCGGTCTGGCGGCAGCCGCTGATGCGCAGGGAGTGGGAAAGCTGCGCGAGGGTGTCGAGCTGACCCTGAAGATGTTGCAGACCGCCTTCGAAAAGTTCGGCATTACCGAGGTGGACCCCGCGGGCGAACGTTTCAACCCGGAGCTTCACCAGGCAATGTCCACCCTGGAGTCCGACAAGGTAGAACCGAACACGGTGGTGACCGTGTATCAGAAGGGCTACCTCCTGAACGACAGGTTATTGCGCCCGGCGTTGGTGGTGGTCGCCAAGGCACCGGGCGTGCACTAGTACTAGAGAACTTGATCGGCGCCCAGTCAACCCCTATATGGCTTTGACGGTGGGTGCACCAACCTCGGTTTCCGCCGGCGGGCAAAGAATGGAGCATGGATCATGGGCAAGACGATAGGTATTGACCTGGGGACCACGAACTCGTGCGTGGCGATCATGGAGGGCGGCCGCCCCAAGGTGATCGAGAACAGCGAGGGTGGCCGCACCACGCCCTCCGTCGTCGCTTTCACCGGTGATGGTGAGGTCCTGGTGGGGCAGGCCGCCAAGCGGCAGGCGGTGACCAATCCCAGCCACACCCTGTTCGCCATCAAGCGACTGATCGGCCGTCGCTATGACGAAGAGGTCGTGCAGCGCGACATCAAGATGATGCCGTACAAAATCGTGCGGGCCGATAATGGGGATGCGTGGGTGGAGGTCCGGGGCAAGAAAACGGCGGCGCCGGAGATCTCGGCCCACGTGCTGCGCAAGATGAAGAAGACCGCTGAAGATTACCTCGGCGAGCCGGTAACGGAAGCGGTGATCACAGTGCCGGCGTACTTCAATGATTCGCAGCGCCAGGCCACCAAAGACGCGGGGCGCATTGCCGGCTTGGAGGTCAAGCGCATCATCAACGAGCCGACGGCCGCGGCGCTTGCCTTCGGTATGGACAAGAAGCCAGGAGAGTCGAAGATTGCGGTCTACGACCTCGGTGGCGGGACCTTCGACATCTCCATCATCGAGATTGCGGAGGTGGAAGGCGAGCACCAGTTCGAGGTGCTGTCTACCAACGGGGACACTTTTTTGGGTGGCGAGGATTTCGACAAGCGCGTCATCGACTACCTGGCAGATGAGTTCAGGAAAGACACCGGGATCGACATTCGACAGGATCCACTGGCGATGCAGCGGCTGAAGGAGGCTGCCGAGAAGGCCAAGATTGAGCTGTCCTCCAGCCAGCAGACAGACGTGAACCTGCCCTACATCACCGCGGACGCGGCTGGCCCCAAGCACCTGAACATCAAAGTGACGCGCGCCAAGCTCGAGTCCCTGGTGGAGGATCTCATCGAGCGCACCATCGAGCCGTGCAAGGTCGCGCTCAAGGATGCGGGCTTGCCTGCATCGGGCATCAGCGACGTGATCCTGGTCGGAGGGCAGACCCGTATGCCGAAGGTCCAGGAGGTGGTCAGGAGCCTCTTTGACCGAGAGCCGCGGAAGGACGTCAATCCGGACGAGGCAGTGGCGGTTGGCGCTGCCATCCAGGCGGCGGTGCTGGCCGGCGAGGTGAAGGACGTCCTGCTCCTGGATGTGACGCCCCTTTCTCTCGGGATCGAGACTCTCGGGGGAGTGATGACCAAGATCATCGAGAAGAACACCACTATCCCGACCAAGGCGTCGCAGGTCTTCTCGACGGCGGAGGACACTCAGAGCGCGGTGACGGTTCACGTGCTGCAGGGGGAGCGCGAGATGGCTTCCGCCAATAAATCGCTGGGCCGTTTCGACCTCACCGGGATTCCGCCAGCGCCGCGGGGTGTACCGCAGATCGAGGTCACCTTCAACATCGACGCCAACGGCATCCTGCACGTCTCGGCCAAGGACAAGGCCACGGGGCGGGAGCAGTCCATTCAGATCCGCGCCTCCAGCGGTCTCAGCGAGGACGAGATCAAGAAGATGGTCAAGGATGCCGAGGCGCATGCCGATGAGGACCGCCGCTTCCACGAGCTGGTGGAGGTCCGCAACCGTGCGGACAATCTGATTCACGCAACCAACAAGTCGCTGAAGGAGCTGGGAGACAAGGCTAGCGAGAGCGAGAAGAGCCGCGTCGAATCCGCCATCAAGGAGCTTCAGGAGGCCATGAAGGGCGACAACAAGGAGGCCGTCGAGGCCAAGACACAGGCTCTGGCCGAGGCCTCGGGGAAGCTGGCAGAGCGCCTTTACGCCCAGCAGCAGAGCGAGTCCGGCGGCAGCACGGAACACCCGTCCGGGCAAAGGGAGAAAGAGGATGTAGTGGACGCGGAGTTCGAAGAGGTGAAGGGTGACGACAAACGGTGAGGGCGGCGTTGTGGATCGCTGCAGCGGCGGGGAGGTGCGGAGAGCTTTCGCGCCTGTTCGTCGCCATCTGGGTACGGAGCCTCTCGGCGCCGCGCAAGGGTCGGGTCCTAGAAGGGATGTCGGCCCCGCGGTGCGGCTCTGCTAGCGTAGTGCTTGGTAATTAACGGAACATATATGATCTATCGCTGTCCAGGGCTATGAAGCCAAGACAGGAGAGCACTGATGCGAGTAGCCCCGATGGTCCGACTGAGCGCGGAAGAACAGCGGAGCCTGAGGCGTGTGTCGCGTTCGAACACCACGAGTGTGAGGCTGGCCCGCCGAGCGCGCATTGTGCTGTTGGCGGCGGTGGGCATGGAGAACAAGGCCATCGCGGCGGAACTCAAGATTGGGCGTGTGCAGGTTGGGCGTTGGCGGGAGCGCTATGCGCAAGGCGGGCTGGCGGCCATCGAGTGTGACCTGCCGCGCGGAGGTCGTCAGCCCAAGGTGGATGCCGCCGAGATCGTGCGACGCACGACTCAGACCCAGCCCTTAGCAGCGACACAGTGGAGTACGCGGACCCTGGCTAAGGAAATGGGAGTGAGCGACACCACGGTGCTGCGCGTGTGGCATGCCCATGGGCTGAAGCCGCATCGTGTCGAATCCTTCAAGGTATCGCGCGACCCGAAATTCACCGAGAAGTTGGAGGACATCGTCGGGCTGTATCTGTCCCCCCCGGAGCATGCTTTGGTGTTGTGCTGCGACGAGAAGAGTCAGGTTCAGGCGCTGGATCGTACCCAACCTGGCCTGCCGCTGAAGAAGGGGCGGGCTGCGACCATGACCCATGACTACAAGCGCCATGGCACCACGACACTGTTTGCTGCCCTGAACACCTTGGAGGGTTCCGTGATTGCCCGCTGCGAGCCGCACCATCGCCACACGGAGTGGCTCACCTTCCTGCGCCAAATCGACCGCGAGACGCCCAAGGACAAGGAACTGCACTTGGTCTGCGACAACTACGCCACCCACAAACATCCCAACGTTCAGAAATGGCTGGGAAAACACCCGCGTTTCCACATCCATTTCACGCCCACCTCAGCATCCTGGTTGAACATGGTCGAGCGATTCTTCCGCGACCTGACTGTGGATCGGTTGCGCCGTGGCGTGTTTCGAAGCGTCCCCGAGTTGATCCCTGCCATCAACCGCTATGTCGATGCCCACAACGCCAATCCCAAACCCTTCATCTGGACCGCCAAGGCTAAGGACATCCTGCAGAAGGTCATCCGCGCCAACGCACGTTTAAGTTCTAAACAGAATGAAGCACTACACTAGCGTACTTGAGGAGGGGCTGGAACGTGCTGTCCTCCTCCCGTATTCGGTCCGGTAATGCCCAAGAGAGACTATTACGACGTCCTGGGATTGGCCCGCAACGCCAGCGAGGCGGAGATCAAGAAGGCCTACCGGCGTTTCGCAATGAAGCATCATCCCGACCGCAACCCCGCAGACAAGGATGCCGAGGAGCGCTTCAAGGAGTGCAAAGAAGCCTACGAGGTGCTGAGTGACGCCCGCAGACGCGCCGCCTACGATCAGTTCGGTCACGCCGGGGTAGATCCGGCTGCGGCGGCCGGGGCGGGCTTTGGAGGCGGCGCATCGTTCGGCGACATCTTCGGCGATATCTTCAGCGACATCTTCGGGGCCGGCCGCGGGGGTCGGGATCAGGCGTATCGCGGGGCAGACCTGCGCTATCACCTGGATCTCTCCCTGGAGGAGGCGGTCCAGGGCACCACGGTCCAGATCAGGGTGCCGTCTGTCTCCATCTGTCGCGCTTGCCAGGGGAGTGGCGCTCGCGCGGGGACACAAGCGACCACCTGTCCCACCTGTGGTGGGCGCGGCCAGGTGCGCATCCAACAGGGTTTCTTCTCGATACAGCAGACTTGCCCGCGCTGCCGCGGTCGGGGCCAACTCATCCTGGAACCGTGCACGACTTGCGGTGGCGCAGGTCGGGTGCGGGAGCAGAAGACCCTCTCCGTGAAGATCCCTCCCGGGGTCGACAGCGGCGACCGCATTCGCGTGGCCGCCGAAGGCGAAGTGGGCGAGCGGGGGGGTCGGCGGGTGATCTGTATGTCCAGATCAAGGTCCGCCCTCACCCCATCTTCACCCGAGAGGGCAACGACCTGCACTCGGAGGTGCCTGTCACCTTCGGGACGGCAGCGCTCGGTGGGGAACTGCAGGTTCCGACGCTGGAGGGTCAGGTGACCCTGAAGATTCCCCCGGGCACACAGACCGACAAGGTGTTCCGCGTGCGCGGAAAGGGAGTGCGCTCTGTGCACAGCACCGGAACTGGAGACTTGCTCTGCCGCGTCGTAGTGGAAACGCCGGTGCATCTCAACCGGCGGCAGCGCGAGCTACTCGAAGAGTTCGAGAAGACGTTGAGCGAGGGAAGTGACCGACACAGTCCGCGCACCGCCTCATGGCTGGACAGCGTGAAGAGGTTCTTCGAAGACATGAAGTTCTAGGGCCGGACGCCGCGCCTGTCAGATTGGGGGAGGATTATGTCGAGTGGCTCGGGTGGTGCAGACAAGGTACGCATCGCCGTGGCAGGCGCGATGGGGCGCATGGGGCGAACTGTCGTGGAAGCGAGTCATGCTTGTGCGGCCGTTACCCTGACCGGGGCCAGCGAGCGGCCTGGCAGCACCGGCATCGGCACCGACGCCGGTGAGGTCGCAGGCATCGGCTACCTCGGAGTCCCGATCCAGGCGGACTTGTCGGTGATCACCGACCGCTTCGACGTGCTCGTCGACTTCACGCGTCCGGAGGCGACCCTGGCCCATGTCGAGGTCTGCAGGGCTGCGGGTCGGCGCATGGTCATCGGAACCACAGGGTTCTCTGCGGAGCAGCGCGAGCGCATCGCGGCGGCGGCCGCCGACGCTGCCATCGTGCTCGCGCCCAACATGAGCATCGGGGTAACCCTCTGTTTGCGGCTGCTCGATCTCGCCGCGCGCGTGCTGGGCGATGAGTGGGATGTCGAGATCGTCGAGGCCCATCACCGTCACAAGGTGGATGCCCCCTCTGGGACGGCGCTGCGTATGGGGGAAGTGGTCGCGGCTGCACTGGGCCGGAATCTCGGTGAGTGCGCGGTGTACGGCCGCCACGGTCATACCGGGCCCCGTGCGCGGGGCTTCATAGGCTTCGAGACTATCCGCGCGGGGGATATTGTCGGAGAGCATACGGTCATGTTTGCGGGTACAGGCGAGAGGATTGAGATTACTCATCGCGCCTCCAGCCGACTGACCTTTGCCAACGGTGCGCTGCGCGCGGCCCAGTGGATCATGTCGCAGCCCCGGGGCCTGTTCGACATGCAGCACGTCCTGGGACTGTCGTGAGGCTGGCGTGGACATCATGACCGGCGGTCCCCTATAATTCACGATCGGTTTGAAGCACTTCGCTGAGCGGGAGGGTACGCCGGAACCTCCCGCTTCGCATGTCTGTGGAGGTGATCGTGCGCCCGCGCGCGTTGTTGGCCCTTGAAGACGGCAGTCTGTTCTGGGGCGAGTCCATCGGCGCAGAGGGGCAGAGCGTAGGCGAGGTGGTATTCAACACGGCCATCGCCGGCTATCAAGAGATCCTCACAGACCCCTCCTACCACCGCCAGATCGTCACCCTCACATATCCTCACGTCGGCAATGTCGGCGTCAACGCGGAGGACCAGGAGTCCTCCCGGGTGTGGCTCGCGGGTCTCGTGATCCGCGACCTCGCTCGCCGCATGAGCAGCTGGCGCGCCCAGGGAACGTTGTCGGACTACCTGCGCGGCCAAGGTATCGTGGCCATTGCCGGGGTCGATACCCGACGTTTGACCAGGCTGCTTCGGGAGAAGGGCGTTCAGAATGGGTGTGTTCAGGCCGGGGGCGGCATCGATGGGCCGGTGGCGCTCGCGGCGGCGCGGGCCTTTCCGGGCCTGAAGGGCATGGACCTCGCGCGCGAGGTGACGACCGCGCATCCGTACCGTTGGGTCGAGGGGATGTGGAAGAGTCGGCGGGGCGCGTCGCCGGGGTCCATCGTGCGATGCCCACAGGACGCCTATCACGTGGTGGCCTACGACTTCGGGGTCAAGCACAACATCTTGCGCCTGCTGGTCGAGCGGGGCTGCCGAGTCACCGTGGTGCCGGCCCAGACGACGGCCTCGGAGGCGGCCGCGCTGAGCCCGGACGGCATTTTTCTGTCGAACGGCCCCGGGGATCCCGAGCCGTGCGACTACGCCATCGGCGCCATACGGCAGTTCCTCGACCGGAAACTTCCCCTGTTCGGCATCTGTCTGGGCCACCAGCTGCTCGGGCTCGCCGGCGGCGGCCGCACGGTCAAGATGAAGTTCGGTCATCATGGGGCCAACCATCCGGTGCTGGAGCTGGCAACCGGTCGGGTGGTCATCACCAGTCAAAACCATGGCTTCGCCGTGGAAGAGGCGAGCCTCCCCTTCAACGTCCGTCCCACCCACCGTTCCCTCTTTGACGGCAGTCTACAAGGGATGGAGTTCGCAGACTGCCCGGCGTTCAGCTTCCAAGGCCATCCGGAGGCCAGCCCCGGCCCGCACGACATCGCCGACATGTTTGACCACTTCATCGACCTCATGGCCGCGGTACACAGCGCGCGTGCGGCTCCACCGACCGCCCAGCCCCAGTATCGGGACGCCGCGGGCTGAGGCGCCATGCCTCGACGCACCGATCTACACAGCATTCTGATCATCGGGGCCGGCCCGATCGTTATTGGCCAGGCGTGCGAGTTCGACTATTCCGGAGTCCAGGCCTGCAAGGCTCTGCGCGAGGAGGGCTACCGTGTGGTGCTGGTGAACTCCAACCCGGCCACCATCATGACCGACCCGGACATGGCCGACGCGGTCTACATCGAGCCGGTGCACTGGGAGGTGGTGGCACGCATCATCGAGCGTGAGAGGCCCGACGGGCTTCTGCCCACCATGGGGGGCCAGACGGCGCTCAACTGCGCCCTCGACTTGGCGCGGGAGGGGGTGCTCGAACGTTACGGCGTCGCGATGATCGGCGCGTCGCGCGAGGCCATCGACAAGGCCGAAGACCGTGAGCGGTTTCGCCAGGCCATGCGCCGCATCGGTCTGGAGGTGCCGCGGGCCGCCATCGCCCATAGCATGGAGGAGGCCCATCAGGTGCAGCTAAGCATCGGCTTCCCCACGGTCGTCCGGCCGTCTTTCACGCTGGGCGGCAGCGGCGGTGGCATCGCGTACAACCGGGAAGAGTTCGTCGAGATCTGCGAGCGCGGGCTGGATCTCTCGCCCACCCATGAGCTTCTGATCGAAGAATCGGTGGTGGGCTGGAAGGAGTTCGAGATGGAGGTGGTGCGGGACCGCAAGGACAACTGCATCATCGTCTGTTCGATCGAGAATGTGGATCCCATGGGAATCCACACCGGTGACTCGATCACCGTGGCGCCGGCGCAGACCCTGACCGATAAGGAGTACCAGGCGATGCGCGATGGTGCCATCGCGGTATTGCGCGAGATCGGCGTGGACACAGGGGGCTCGAACGTTCAGTTCGCGGTCAACCCGTGCGACGGGCGCATGGTGGTGATCGAGATGAATCCGCGGGTATCCCGGTCCTCGGCGCTGGCCTCCAAGGCTACCGGTTTCCCCATCGCCAAAATCGCGGCCAAGCTGGCCGTCGGCTACACTCTGAACGAGCTGCGTAACGAGATCACCGGTGGTGCTATTCCGGCCTCCTTCGAGCCCACCATCGACTACGTGGTCACCAAGGTTCCGCGGTTTGCCTTCGAGAAGTTTCCGCAGGCCGACCCTCACCTCACCACCCAAATGAAGTCCGTGGGAGAGGCGATGGCCATCGGGCGGACCTTCCAGGAGTCGCTTCAGAAGGCCTTGCGTAGCCTCGAGACCGGCGCCGACGGGCTGCGCGAGAAAGTGGACCGATCGGCTGCCGAGCGGGACGATGTCCTGCGCAAGGAGTTGCGTTCTCCGGGGGCGGAGCGCATGTGGTACATCGCGGACGCCTTCCGGGCCGGATGGTCTGTGGAGGAGGTGGGCGACCTCACAGGCATCGACGCGTGGTTCCTCAGCCAAGTCCAGGAACTGGTGGAGATCGAAGAGGAGTTGCCGGGGACCGATCCCAGTGGACTGGACGCTGCCCGCGTTCTCTGGCTCAAGCGTAAGGGGTTCTCGGACGGTCGCCTGGCGCACCTGCTGGGAATGGCGGAGACGGACTTCCGTCGACTGCGTCATCGGCTGGGGGTCAGGCCGGTGTACCGGCGCGTCGACTCGTGCGCCGCGGAGTTTGCAGCCAGCACCGCCTACCTGTACTCCACTTATGAAGAAGAGTGCGAGGCCGCCCCCAGCGATCGCCGCAAGATCATGGTCCTGGGGGGCGGTCCAAACCGCATCGGTCAGGGGATAGAGTTCGACTATTGCTGCGTGCACGCGGCGCTGGCGCTGCGCGGGGAGCTATACGAGACCATCATGGTCAACTGCAACCCGGAGACCGTCTCCACCGACTATGACACCTCCGATCGGCTCTACTTCGAGCCCCTCACCCTGGAGGATGTGCTGGAGATTGTGAGCAAGGAGCGCCCGATGGGCGTGATCGTTCAGTACGGCGGCCAGACTCCACTTAAGTTGGCGCGGGCACTGGAGGAGGCGGGCGCGCCCATCATCGGCACCACCCCCGACGCCATCGACCTCGCCGAGGATCGGCACCGTTTTCAGGGGCTCATCGAGCAGCTCGGTCTGCGCCAACCCCCGAACTGCACGGCGCGGGAAGTGGACGAGGCGGTAGAGCTGGCGTCGCGCATCGGTTACCCGGTCGTGGTACGGCCATCCTACGTGCTGGGCGGCCGCGCTATGGAGATTGTCTACGGCGAGGAGGACCTGCGGCGCTATATGCGCCAAGCGCTGCTCGCCTCTCCGGACGCACCCGTGCTGCTCGACCATTTCCTCGATGACGCCATCGAGGTGGATGTGGATGCCGTTGCCGACGGCGAGGCGGTGGTCATCGGCGGCATCATGGAGCACATCGAGCAGGCGGGCGTGCACTCGGGGGACTCGGCCTGCTCGCTGCCGCCGTTTAGCCTGTCCGGTGCCGTCCGTGAGAGCCTTCGGGAGCAGACCGAGAAGCTCGCCCGTGCCCTGGGGGTGGTGGGTCTCATCAACGTCCAGTTCGCCATCCAGGGCCAGGACATTTACGTCCTCGAGGTCAATCCGCGGGCCTCACGCACCGTGCCCTTCGTCTCCAAGGCTACGGGCCTGCCGCTCGCGAAGATCGCAGCGCGCTGCATGGTGGCGGTCAAGCTGCGGGACCAGGGTGTGGAGCGGGAGCGCATTCCGAGCTACTTCTCGGCCAAGGAGGCGGTGTTCCCGTTCGTCAAGTTCCCCGGAGTGGACCCGCTCCTCGGTCCCGAGATGAAGTCGACTGGGGAAGTCATGGGGATCGCGGCGAGCTTCGGCGCGGCGTTCGCGAAGTGCCAGCTAGCGGCGGGTGTGGTTCTGCCCCGCGGCGGCAAGGCGTTCATCAGCGTGCGTGACGCCGACAAGGCGGGTGCGGCGGATGTCGCGCGCCAATTGATTGCACTCGGATTCGAGATCTTGGCCACCGATGGAACCGCGCGAGCCTTCGCGGCAGCGGGAATCCCATGCCAGCGGGTCAACAAGGTCCTGGAGGGCCGCCCGCATGTCGTGGACATGATCAAGAACGGGCAGGTGGACCTGATCGTGAACACCACCGAGGGCAAGCAGGCCATCGCCGACTCCGCATCCATCCGCCGCACGGCCCTGCAGCGCAAGATCAGCTATACTACGACGCTGGCCGGAGCGAGGGCCACATGCCTGGCCCTGAGTTGTCTCGACAGCGTGGAAGTGAATCGGCTTCAGGACTTGCACAGGGAGTTCGCACATGGTTAAGGTGCCCATGACCGCGAAAGGTGCCCAGAAGCTGCGCGAGGAGCTTCAGCAGCTCAAGACCGTGGTGCGTCAGAGGGTCATCAGCGCGATCGCGGAAGCGCGCGCCCATGGCGATCTGAAAGAGAACGCGGAATACCACGCGGCCCGCGAGCAGCAAGGTTTCGTCGAAGGCCGCATCGCCGACCTTGAAACGAAGCTCGCCCGAGCCCAGGTGATCGATGTCACCGCGCTCGATGGCGACGGCCGAATCGTCTTTGGGACGACCGTCGAGCTGATCAACGAGGACACCGGGGAGCAGGTCTGCTACCAAATCGTCGGGGACGATGAGGCGGACATCAAGGCGGGGCTGATCTCAGTTAACTCGCCGATCGCCCGCGCCCTGATCGGCAAGCGCGAGTCGGACGCGGCGACGGTAAAGGCCCCGGCGGGCGAGGTGGAGTACACGGTCGTGGCGGTCAAGTACGTCTGAGCGCTCGCGAAAAAATCGTCGCGAGTGGCCCGAGGCCCACCGGCGCGCGGAACGAAGCGACGAGACGTATTCCGTACGACAGGCGTGGAGTGAGCAGCGCGCGACGCCGCTATCGGTTCGCGCAGCAGGTCTATTCACGGGCCCCGAGGGTTGCCGCGGTGCGGTTAATGTGCGGCCGTCCGCTTTTCGCCTCGAACACTGCTGACTTGGTCCCGACGGAGTGAGGGCAGGGCCCCCCGTTGCCTCATCCAGTCGGGATCCCTAGATCCGAAACGGCGCTGTCGCACAACGGGATTCAGCGCGTCAAACGATCGACTATGTCCGTCCTCAATGGGCAGCGGAGTGCCCGGAAAGCGGCCACGCGGCGCAAGCTTGGGGTTGGCAGGAGATATGGGCCGCACCAGGGCTGAGCAGCTTTGGCTGCGCCGGCAGGCATCGGACCCCTACGTCAAGAGAGCGCATAGAGAGGGCTACCGGTCGCGCGCAGCCTTCAAGCTCCTTGAGATGGACCAGCGTGACCGGCTGTTGCGTCCTGGCGCGATCATCATCGACCTGGGTGCTGCGCCCGGCGGTTGGTCTCAGGTGGCCGCGCAGCGGCTGCGCGGGGCAGGCCGGGTGCTTGCCGTGGATCTCCTGCGGATGGCACCCATCGACGGCGTCGAGATCCTGCAAGCCGATCTGCGAGAACCGAGTGCGGTGACGACGCTGATGGCTGCCTTGGGCAACGGCCGCGCCAACCTTGTGATGTCCGACATGGCCCCCAATATGACGGGTATCAGCTCGATAGACCAGCCCCGTGCGCTCAGGCTCGCCGAAACGGCGCTGGAGGTGGCGTTGCGCGTACTCCTCCCCGGGGGAGCAGTGCTCTTGAAGGTGTTCCAGGGAGAAGGCGTGAGCGCACTGAGCAAGGAAATACGGCGCGCGTTCGAGAGGGTCGACGTGCGCAAACCCGGCTCTTCTCGTGCCGCGAGCCGCGAGATCTATCTGCTGGGCAGGCATTTTGATGTGTGCTAAGGTTTAGGCAACTTGGGCACGCTGCGCGTGCAGCCATCTGCCGTCATGTAGAGGTGCAGGCTTTGAACGATCTCGCCAAAAACATCGTCCTCTGGGTGGTGATTGCCGTGGTGCTGATGTCGGTGTTCAACAACTTTAGTTCGCGGCAGGTGCGTGCGCCGCAGATTGAGTACTCGCAGTTCGTTGGGGATGTGAAGGAGGGGTTGGTGCGCAAGGTGGTGATTGAGGATCGCACCATTCGTGGGGTGAAGCAGGATGGGGAGCGTTTCAGCACTTACAGTCCTGGGGACCCCGGGTTGATTGGGGACTTGCTGGCTCATGAGGTCGCGATTGAGGCGCGCCCGCCTGAGGAGACTGGGTTGTTGATGCAGATGTTTATTTCCTGGTTTCCGATGTTGTTGTTGATTGGGGTGTGGATCTTCTTCATGCGCCAGATGCAGGGGGGCATGGGGGGTCGTGGGGCCATGAGTTTTGGCAAGAGCCGGGCGCGGATGCTGGGTGAGGATCAGGTCAAGGTCAGCTTTGGTGATGTTGCCGGGGTGGATGAGGCGAAGGAGGAGGTGGCCGAGCTGGTGGAGTTTCTAAGAGACCCTGCCAAGTTTCAGAAGCTTGGGGGCAAGATCCCGCGGGGGGTGCTCATGGTGGGCTCTCCCGGCACCGGCAAGACCTTGCTTGCCAAGGCCATTGCTGGGGAGGCCAAGGTGCCTTTCTTCAGCATCTCGGGCTCCGACTTTGTGGAGATGTTCGTGGGGGTGGGTGCGGCGCGGGTGCGGGATCTTTTCGAGCAGGCGAAGAAGCATGCTCCGTGCATCATCTTCATCGATGAGATCGATGCCGTGGGGCGTCATCGTGGGGCGGGTTTAGGGGGTGGGCATGATGAGCGTGAGCAGACCTTGAACCAGCTTCTGGTGGAGATGGATGGTTTTGAGGGCAGTGAGGGGGTGATTGTCATTGCGGCCACCAACCGTCCCGATGTTCTTGACCCGGCGCTGCTTCGTCCGGGCCGCTTCGACCGCCAGGTGGTGGTGCCGCTGCCCGATGTCAGGGGCCGTGAGACTCATCTTGAAGGTGCACATGCGCAAGGTGCCGCTGGCCGAGGATGTGGATGCCCGGGTCATTGCGCGGGGCTGTCCCGGGTTCTCCGGGGCCGATCTTGCCAATCTGGTCAACGAGGCGGCGCTTTTTGCCGCGCGGGGCAACAAGCGTGCCGTTGCCATGGACGACATGGAGAAGGCCAAGGACAAGCTTCTCATGGGTGCCGAGCGCCGTTCCATGGTGATGAGTGCCGAGGAGAAGCGTCTTACCGCCTACCACGAGTCCGGCCATGCCATTGTGGGGCGGCTGGTGCCTGACCATGATCCCATCCACAAGGTCTCCATCATCCCGCGGGGCCGTGCGCTCGGGGTGACGCTGTTTCTGCCCGAGGAGGACCGCTACAGTCTTTCGCGCCGGCGTCTGGAGAGCCAGATCTCCAGTCTCTTCGGGGGGCGCATTGCCGAGGAGCTCATCTTCGGCACCCAGGCCGTGACCACCGGGGCGGCCAATGACATCCAGCGGGCCACCGAGATTGCCCGCAACATGGTCACCAAGTGGGGGCTCTCCGAGAAGCTCGGGCCGCTCACTTACTCCGAGGAGGAGGGCGAGGTGTTTCTCGGCCATGCCATCACCCAGCACAAGATGGTCTCCGAGGAGACTGCGCACATCATCGATGAGGAGGTGCGCGCGGTGGTGGAGCGCAATTACCAGCGGGCGCGCAGCACCCTCACCGAGAACTTGGAGAAGCTGCATTTGATGGCCGAGGCGCTCATCAAGTACGAGACCCTCGATGGGCGCCAGATCGATGACATCATGGCGGGGCGACCGCCGCGCCCGCCCCAGGACTGGACCGAGCCTGGCTCCCCGAGCGAGGCCGGGGTCCTCGCCTCCACCCCGCAGCCACCCCCCTCCAGCCACCCCATCGGCGGTCCCGCCAGCTCGCATTAGCCACGGTGCCGCCCACGCGCGCGGCGAGCCGGTGGCGACGAGTAGCTTGAGACCGGCGACACCCGGCCGGTCTCTGGATTGCGTCGGCCAAGTCGTCTCTCTGGACCCTCCCCAGGTGATGGGGATCCTCAACGTGAGTCCCGATTCCTTCTCGGACGGCGGGCTCTATCTGTCGGTCGAGGATGCCGTGCGGGCCGGTTGCAACATGGCGCGGGAGGGGGCGGGTATCATCGATGTCGGTGGCGAGTCCACACGTCCGGGAGCCCTCCCCGTGACCGCCGAGGAGGAGTTGCGGCGGGTCATTCCGGTCATTGAGCGCCTGCGGGGCCGCTTGTCGGTGCCCATCTCGGTGGATACCAGCAAGCCGCAAGTGATGCGCGCGGCGGTGCGGGCTGGTGCGGGGATGATCAACGACGTGCGGGCCTTACAGGAGCCGGGCGCCCTCCACGCGGCTGCAGAGCTGCGCGTGCCGGTGTGCCTCATGCACATGCAGGGGGAGCCCCGCACCATGCAGAGGGCCCCCTTCTACCGGAATGTCGTGGCCGAGGTCCGGGATTTCCTGGCCGCGCGCATCGAGGACTGCCTCGGCGCGGGGATTGCGCGCGAGCGCATCGTGGTGGACCCGGGCTTCGGATTCGGGAAGACTGTGCAGCACAACCTGACGCTGATTAAGCACCTGGACGCCTTTCAGGATCTCGCCGCGCCGGTGCTGGTCGGGTTGTCGCGCAAGTCGGTGGTCGGTGGGATCCTCGGAGTACCGGTAGGGGAGCGACTGTACGGAAGTCTGGCGCTGGCTGTCCTCGCCGTGCGGCAAGGTGCTTCGCTGGTGCGTGCTCACGATGTGGCGGCCACGGTGCAGGTGGTGCGTATCTGCACCGCAGTGACGCAAGCAGACGATGTGGAGGAGAGATGACAAGGCGATATTTCGGGACCGATGGTATTCGCGGGCGGGTCGGCGAGGCGCCCGTGACTGCAGAGTTCGTCTTGAAGCTGGGGTGGGCAGCGGGGCGAGTGCTTGGGAAGGGCCAGCGGGGCAGCGTTCTCATCGGCAAGGATACCCGTATTTCGGGCTACATGTTCGAGTCGGCTCTGGAGGCGGGGCTGTCTGCCGCTGGGGTGGATATCAGGCTGCTGGGTCCCATGCCGACCCCGGCCATCGCCTACCTGACGCGCACCCTGCGGGCCCACGCGGGCATCGTCATCAGCGCCTCTCACAATGCTTATTACGACAACGGCATCAAGTTCTTCTCTGCAGGTGGCAGCAAGCTGCCGGACGACGTGGAAATGGCCATCGAACGTCAGATGGAGACCCCCGTGCGCACCGTGGACTCCGCCTTGCTCGGCAAGGCGGAGCGCGTCGTGGACGCGGCTGGCCGCTATATCGAGTTCTGCAAGAGCACCGTGCATCTCGGCCTCAGCCTGTCCGGCATGAAGCTGGTGGTGGATTGTGCGCACGGTGCTACCTATCAGGTCGCACCCAGCGTCTTCCAGGAGATGGGTGCCAAGGTGGTGCGGCTGGGGGTGGAACCGGATGGTTTGAACATCAATGCCGGTTGCGGGTCGACTCAGCCGGAGGCGCTCCGGGCAGCGGTGCTGCAGCACCATGCCGATGTGGGCATCGCTTTCGACGGTGACGGGGACCGTGTGATTCTGGTAGATGGACGTGGGGATCTCGTAGACGGCGACGACCTCCTGTTCATCATCGCGCGTTCGCGGCAGAGGACGCAGGCCCTGCGGGGTGGGGTGGTGGGCACGATCATGACCAACCTCGGTCTCGAGCGCGCCTTGGAGCGCTTCAGCATCCCGCTGGTCCGTGCCCCAGTGGGGGATCGCTACGTATTGGAAGCGATGAAGCGGGAGGGCTATATGCTCGGCGGCGAGTCTTCGGGGCATGTCATCTGTCTGGATCGCACCACGACGGGCGACGGGATCGTGTCGGCGCTTCAAGCGCTGGCTGAGATGGTGGATACCGGCCAGAGCCTGGAGGAGTTGAAGGCAGGTGTGCTCAAGTACCCGCAGTGCCAGCGCAATGTACCCGTCAGTCGCGCGATCGACCTCGCCGCCGGCGCTGTCCGACAGGCCCTCATGGAGGTGGAGGGGCGCCTGGGATCGGCGGGGCGTGTAGTGCTGCGTCCTTCCGGGACTGAGCCCGTCGTTAGGATAATGGTGGAGGGGGAGCAGCCGGCCATGGTAGAGAGCCTGGCGGGCTATCTGGCGAGCGTCATCGCCGAGGCCCAGCAAAATGGACCTCCCGCGCCCGGTTAATGTAACATTACCCTTTCCTTTGAATGTGCTACGGGAGGGATGATGCGCCAGTCCCTGGTGGCGGGTAATTGGAAGATGAATGGCTCTCGGCAAGGCAGCCGGCAACTGTTGGAGGCCGTGAAGTCGAGTATCGGTGATTTGAGCGCCGTGCGCGTGGCCGTGTGCCCCCCCTTCGTCTTCCTGCCCCTGGCGGAATCCGTGCTAGCGGGCTCTGCCGTGGCTTGGGGTGCGCAGAACGTTTCCCATCGGGGGGAGGGCGCCTTTACCGGGGAGATCTCCGCTCGCATGCTCCTCGACTACGGCTGCACCTATGCGATCGTGGGCCACTCGGAGCGGCGCACCCTGTACGGCGAGGACGACCGGTTAGTGGCCGAGAAGTTCGCGGCTGCCCGCGGCGCAGGGCTCACCCCGATTCTGTGTGTGGGTGAGCACCTGTCCGAGAGAGAGGCCGGTGAGACGGAGAGGGTGGTCGCACGGCAGATGGATGCCGTGCTCGACTTGGAGGGCGTGCAGGCCCTGCACGGCGCAGTCGTCGCTTACGAGCCGGTGTGGGCCATCGGGACGGGCCGGACCGCCACCCCAGAACAGGCCCAAGAGGTGCACGCCTTCATCCGCGGGCGCGTTGGACGGCTGAGCGGTGATGTGGCCGAGGCGCTGCCCATCCTCTACGGGGGCAGCGTGAAGGGATCCAACGCTGCATCCCTGTTCGCGATGCCCGACATCGATGGAGGCCTCATCGGTGGTGCGTCGCTGGACGCGCAAGAGTTCCTAACCATCTGCCGGGCGGCGGGCTGAGGCGGGACCGAGCGATGCTGCAAACGCTGATCGTCATCATTCACGTGTTCGTCTCCGTGGCCCTCGTCACGCTCGTGCTGTTGCAGCACGGCAAAGGCGCGGACGCGGGGGCGGCCTTCGGCAGCGGAGCCTCCCAGACCGTGTTCGGGGCGCGCGGTTCGGCCTCGTTCCTCACTAGGGCTACGGCCGCTCTGGCTACGGTATTCTTCCTCACCAGTCTCTCGTTAGCTTACCTGTACGGGAAGCGAGTGGAGCATAAGAGCGTTATCGAGAAGATCGAGGTCCCGACCGTGCCGCTACCGAGCGAGCTTCCGAAGGCTCCGCAGCCGGGCCGGTCGGACGTGCCCACGCTTCCCAAGTGAGGTGCAGACGTGCCGAGCCGATGTGGTGGAATTGGTAGACACGCCGTCTTGAGGGGGCGGTGGCGAAAGCCGTGCCGGTTCGAGTCCGGCCATCGGCACCATATTGAGGCTCCAAGACATCCCACAATTTCCCTAAGCCCGCGTAACAGCGGGCTTTTTCATATATGGTGCTCCCAGAACATCCCATAAGGTTCCAAGAAATCCCCCCGGCTCTGACGGTACTTTTGGGGGTACCTGTTTCCAAAGTGATGGTATCTGGCCATGCCGCTGTCTGATGCCGCAACCCGCAACGCTCACCCCACGGCCAAGCCCTACAAGCTCGCTGATGGCGGAGGTCTCTATCTGTTGGTGAGGCCCGATGGCCGACGCTACTGGCGCCTGAACTACCGCTTCGTCGGCAGACAGAAGACCCTTGCCCTGGGGGTATATCCCGAGGTGACGCTGGCCGAGGCCCGCGAGGCTCGCGACGAGGCCCGGCGGCTCTTGAAGCGGGGTACCGATCCCAGCGCGGAGCGTAAGGAGCGCAAGCACGGGGCTCTGATGGCCGCTACCAACACCTTCGATGCCACGGCCCGGGAGTGGGCGGACAAGCAAGCGACGCGTTGGACTGCCGGGCACGCCGCCCGAGTGCTGCAATCGCTCGAGGCCGACGTCTTTTCGGAGCTGGGGCAGCGGCCTATCAACGCAATCACGGCCGCGGAGCTGCTGCGCACCCTGCGCAAGGTCGAGCACCGCGGGGCACTGGTGACTGCGGCCAAGGTGCTGCAGCGCTCGAGCGCAGTGTTCCGCTATGGCATCGTCACCGGGCGCTGTGACGGCAATCCGGCCGACGCCCTGAGAGGCGCGCTGAAGACCCCGAAGCGCGAGAACTATGCCGCACTCACGGCCGCCGAGCTGCCCGAATTCCTGAGCCGGCTGGAAGCCTATGACGGTCACTTGCAGACCAGGCTTGCGCTGAAGCTGCTGATGCTCAGCTTCGTGCGCACGGGCGAGCTGCGCGGCGCCGAGTGGTCTGAATTCGACTTCGATGCCGGGCTGTGGCGCATCCCGGCAAGCCGCATGAAGATGAAGGCCCCGCACCTGGTGCCCCTGGCGCACCAGACAATCGACGTCCTACACCAGCTCCAACCGCTTACCGGACGCAACCGTTACCTGTTCCCGAATCAGTCCCATCCCGAGCGGCCCATGAGCGAGAACACCCTGCTCTTCGCGTTGTACCGCATGGGCTACCACGGCCGGGCGACGGGACACGGCTTCCGGGCGACGGCTTCCACGATCCTGAACGAGATGGGCTTCGACGATGACGCCATCGAGCGCCAGCTTGCCCACTGCGAGCGCAATAAGGTCAGAGCGGCCTACAACAAAGCCGAGTACCTCCCCGAGCGCATCGGGATGATGCAGGGCTGGGCCAACTACCTGGACGGCCTGGCAAGCGGCGCCAACGTGGTGCCCATCCGCGGGAAGGCTTGACGAGGGCGAGCGAACAGCTTTCGGCTTTGCCAAGCCTAGGGAGCGCACCCGAAAAGCGGGATACCTTCACCCGCCTGGCTTGGCCCCTCTTTTGAAGGGACGCTGGAAGGAGCGTGTTATGCCTGATGACCCCATTGGTCACCCCGATGTATCCGATGACTGGAGTGACCAGGTAGAGCAGCTAATGCGGCAGGGTGAGGGTATCCCCGATCTGATCCAACTTCTACGCACAACAACCCAGGCGTTGTCTGATTCCCTAAGAGTTACGATTGCTGACTTTTTTGAAGGCAAGATCCCGCCAAAGACTGGCAGACCACGCAATCTCAAGAGAGCAGTTAGAACCTATGTAATCGTAGGTTGTTTCCGGGACATGCCGAATAAGTTCGGGGCGGTACCCGCGACAGACCGGAAACGCTATGGCAAATATCGAGGTGTCCACAACGTCACAGCCGCCTATCTCGATATGCCCGTTCCCACTGTGCGAGCGCATTGCGCCGCGGTCAGGAAAGCGCTGCTCAATGGGAGAATGACCGTAACCGTTCAGACCCTCCCACCAGTTGATCGATGCGTTAAGAGCGCGTCCAGCGCAGCAGAGCCGCTCGGCTTGTCGTACACTCCCGGCTCATGGATCAAGAGCCCTCTATTCCGCAGGCGATCACGGCGAGCGGCCGGAGCTTTACCGAAGAGGAGATCTCCGCCATCGTCCGAATGGTGTCGATGTGCGTGGGCCTGAGTCGTTTTGAGCTGGCGCAGACCATCTGTGAGCTGCTGGGGTGGAGACGGGACAACGGAGCCCTGAAGTCCCGCGAGTGTCGGGATCTACTGGAGCGGTTGGAAGCTCGGGGGGATCTGGGGCTTCCCGCCAAGCGCACGGGCAGGCCCAAGGGGCGGCGCACCTGCACTGCGCAGACCGATCGGGGCGAACGCCGCGGCGAGATTGCCGGTGCGCTGCAGGAGGTGGCCCCGGTGGAGCTTCAGTTAGTGCGCCAGGCCGAGGGACGGGCATTTGTGGCGCGAGCTTCTCGCGCGCTATCACTACTTGGGCTATGCCACACCCTTTGGGGCCCAGTTGGTCTATCTCATCTGCTCCCAGCGCCGGGAGGGGGAGGTGTTGGGCGGGCTCACCTACACCAGCCCGGCCTGGCGCATGCAGGCCCGCGATGCGTGGATTCGGCTGGGACGAGAGAGCGCGCAAAGCGCACCTCGCACGCATCGTCAATCAGGGGCGCTTCCTGATTCTGCCCTGGGTGAAAGTGCCTCATCTGGCGAGCCACGTGCTGGCCTTGGGCAGCCGGCGCATCGTAGGGGATTGGGAGCGCCACTATGGGCTGCGTCCCTGGCTGCTGGAGACCCTGGTGGACCCGGCCCGCTTTGCCGGGACCTGCTACCGGGCGGCCAACTGGTGCGAGGTGGGCGAGACCAGCGGACGCGGGCGCATGGACCGTGCGCACCAACGCCATGGCAGAGCGATAAAGCGGGTCTTCCTCTACGCTCTGCACCCGCAGGCCAGAGAGCGCCTGCGCGGTGAGCGCTGAACTCAAGCGGGCGCAGGAAGCGGCGGTGCCTCAAAGCCGCGGCGTCGGTGGGCGAGGACATCTCTGAGATAGCACAGCGGGGAGCTCAATCGCAGCCGAGAAGTCTCGATCACACTGGCGAGCAGCGCCAGCGCCCGGCTGCCTTGTTCGCTGCGGGTCCCCTGGCTGATGCGACGCAGAATCACCCAGTGACGCAGCGCCCGCTCCGCCACGTTGTTGGTCAGCGGCAGCTGAGGCTCATCCAACACCCGGAAGATCGCCTCCCAGTCGTTGAGCAGCTCCTTGCCCAGCGCCTGGGCCTTGTCATAAGGGCAGCAGCTCATGCGTTCACACAGGGCCGTGAGCTCGTTGAGCTCGCCCGGGTGGGCTTGCCGCAGGGAGCCGCCCGGTCCCTCGCGGGCGTGATAGACGGCCTGCATCAGCGCATCGAGCAGGTCATAGACCGCCTGGCCGTAGCCCTGGAGGGTGGGCGAGAGGCAATCCCTCAGGCCCCGGGCCTTGCGAATGAGATGCGCCCAGCAACGCAGGCGCTTGGCATAGTCCCGATAGACCTGGTACCCATCGCTCATCAGATAGCCGCAGAAGAGATCCTCGATGAGGTTCTGAAACATCTCTTTGGCGCGAGAGCCGACCAAGAACAGCGCCGTCGAGGCCGAGATGAACACCCATAACCACAAGGGCTCTCCCCATTGCTTGTGCGGTGTCTCATCGGCATGCATGAGGGCCGCTTCCAGCAACTGGGTCACCAGCTCATCCTCGACCGGCTCGCAGGCACGGGCGGTCTCCATCACGCATTGGTGGAGGGTGCCGATGCCGAGCGCCAGCCCAAACACCTCGTGCAGGAACTCCCGGACCAGGCGGATGGACAGGCGCATCCGAAACCGCAGCCAGACGATGAAGGCGCACAATCCCGGCCCCACCAGGCGCCACTCGCCAAGCTCCACCCCTCGCCAGCATCCCAAGTGCTCGGGCGCGCGGTGCGGCGCCTGCCGGGTCTCATGACCACAGTCGCAACGGCTCTGGTAGTATACCTGCCGCGTGCAGGTCAGGCGCAGCCCCGGCGCCTGCTCATCGCCAAAGACCAAGTCCAGCCTATCAAAGGCGGTGTAGGGCTTCGCCTGCTCAGGATTGAGCGCCCCACCACACAGCGCACAACTTCCCGGCCGATGATGGTCCCAATCGGTGACTGTCAGCTTCTGGGCGCGCCCGAATCCCTGGGAGCCAGGCTGCCGGCCCGCTCGGCGCTGCGTCCCTGAGGTCTTGCCACTCGTGTCCTTTGCGCCCTTCTGGCCGCCAGCCCCGGGGAGGCCATCCTCCTCAGAACGGCTCTTGGCCTCCTCGTCCTCAGGACCGGCGTCGGCCTCTTCGTCCTCCCGCGCACGCAGCCAGGGGTCTTGACTGCTCGGCGGACGAGAGCTATTGGAGGGACTCTGATTGAGCCGCTCCCACGCTTCCTTGAGATCCTGCAGCAGGCGGATGCTCAGCGCTGCCAGCGCATCGGGATCCTTCTGCCTCAGCTCCAGAATGCGCTCCTCGCTGAGCTGACGAAGGTCGTGCTCCTTGAGCACCATGATTGTGTGTGACAGTGAGGTCGAGGAACATCCTGCCAAGGGCACCCAACTGTCTCACGCTGGAACCGTTTTGTCCAGCCCTCCGGGTCAAAATATTCCAGGGGGGTGAACGGTTACGAATCATGGTGTTCATGGATGTGAACCTTGCTGATTACAAGATCCAAAAGGAGGAGCTGCGCCGCATGGCCGATTTCCTGCGCCTGGCTCGCGGCATCAAGAAACGGCTCTTTCCGGAATCGTGTGGGTAGCAATGCCTATGCCGCGGCAGCATCTGCGTGAGATCTGACACCAGGGGGTGTGTTGAACGGCGAGGCGGGCAGGTGGGCGAGATTGCCGGCGATGAGGTAGGCGATGCACACCTGCTCGATGGCCTGCGGGTCGCCGCCGTGCGCCTTGAGGTCGGCGGCGAAGGCCGCCACGGTGCTCTGGTCGCGGCCCTCGCAGGCGAACAGCAGGCGTTTTCCCGTGAGGTCATGGAACAGGCTGATGTAGTGCTGTCCACGCCGGGCAGCGGTCTCGTCCAGGCCCACAGCGCTCACCTGCGAGTGGTCCTCCTGAGCACGGGCCCTGCCTACGTAGTGCTCGATCACCCCCCACAGGCGCTCATCGCCCACGCCCAGGTGCCGGGCGAGGGTCGCGACCGGCATGGCCTGGCACAGCGTGACCACCAGCGCCTCCATCAGCGCCGTGAAGCCACTGTGTGCGCGCGCCCACGGCGGTTCGACCTGGGTCGTCTTGCCGCAGGCCTCGCAGCGCACCCGCGGCAGATGCGCGTGCAGGTACGCCCGTGACTTAAAGAAGCTCAGGTGCTGCCAACTGCGCTCCCATGTGTCGTGCACCGGCTGGCCTTGCACTCCGCAGGCCGGGCAGGCAAAGCGGCTGCCCTTGACAAACGCCACATCGAGGTCGATGCGTCCAGCCTCGGGGTCGAACCGCACGTCGGTGACCTCCCAAGGCACCATCAGGCCCAGTGCCGTGGTAAACAGATGCGTGGGCTGCACGGTGCTCCCCCCTTGGATGACGGCCTGTGGATGGGTGGACGAGTCCTGCAGAACAGCCCGCATCCGAAAGACCGTGTGGACAACCTCCCGCTGGCCCCACCCGAGGGGCCTCTCGCCCACCACCCCAACGACAAAATGTTGTGATAAGCGACCGGTCAGAACAGATGCTACTTGACTACCACCACCCACACAATTGCCGAAAGAGCCCAAGAAACCCAGGTAGTTTCCTAACACATAAAAAACGACTCCACTTTGAGCGTATTCCAAGAATACTAGCTGTTCCGTAGGCTTTCCCTGTCGAGTTCCAACATGAGACAGCAACATGTCAGAACGCATCCTGCGGAGTCCCGAAGTTGAGGCGCGCACAGGCCTGGGAAAGTCCGAGCGCGCCCGCCGCATCAAGCATGGCGAATTCCCCGCCCCGATCCCCCTGGGCACGCGCGCCGTGGGCTGGCTTGAATCCGACATCGAGCGTTGGATTGCGGGCCGGGTCGAGGCCGCGCGCCAGTCCCCGCCCCGCGGCCCCGCGGTGCGCCGGCGCAGGAGCTAATCCGTGCCGCGGCCCAGCATCATCGCCACACTTCCCTCCGAGCTGCGCGACGAGCTAACCCGCCGCATTGTCGCGAGTGCTTTTGCGGATATCGCCAGCCATTCGAGATGGCTTGGCGAGCGGGGCTTCCCCTGCTGCAAATCTTCAGTGGGCCGCTACTCGCTCAAGCTCAAGCGCCGGCAATTCCTCACCGGGGACGTATTGCCGGCCTTGGAGTTAGCGTTCAACACCTTGCGGAGCGCGATCGAGGTGCTTGAGGCCGGCCGCCCTCCGAAGGCCCCCGTATCTCATTCCAACGAGGAGGAGGCGTCGGTAGATGAACGGCTATGAGCGGGCAGCAGCGCGCCACGGCGCTGGAGAGGATCTCCCGCCTGGAGGCCGAGCTAGGGTTCTTCGTCATACACGCCAGGACGGCCGCCAAGATTCTCGAATGGATCATCCCGTGGGCGAAGATGACCGGCGTTGAGTGCCTGCATGCCTACAGTATCTTGAACCTGCCGCCCTCTATCTCGGCCTTCATCCAAACATCACCCAACGCCGCACGGCCGCACCCATGACCGCGCTGATCGAGGTGCGCAATAGCTCGGAACTCGTCGGCCGCTGTGACGCCTCCTGCTACGAGGCGCAGCACGCACCCTGCGAGTGCGTCTGCCGAGGCCGGAACCACGGCGCGGGCATCAAGCAGGCCACCAGCAACATCCGCGAGCTGGCGCAAGGGTGTATCTCCGATTTGAAGGCAAGACGCCCCGAGGCCGCAAGCTTCAAGGTGCCCGATGAGATCGTTCAGCTCGCGCTGCTATGAGGGGCCGCCATGAAGAGCTACGCCGACCATGGGATCGAGCTGCCCGCCCATCGCGGGGGCGAGATTCGCACCTTCTGCCCGCAATGCCGGGAGCATCACAAGGGCCGCAGCAAAACCTTGTCGGTGAACACCGATAAGGCCGCCTGGTGCTGCTTCCGATGCGGCTGGAAGGGAGGCCTTCAGGGGGGTGAGCTGCAGGGCCCGGGAGCACCGCCGCGCCCGGACGAGATCCCGGACATCAGCGCGCAGCGCCGGGAGCGGCTGCGCAAGACCTGGGCTCAGTCGCGGCCGGTGGAGGCGGGCGATCCGGTAGATCGCTACCTGCGCTCGCGTGGTCTCGCCCTGGAGGGTTGCCCCGCGGTGCTGCGCCATCATCCCGCCTTGCCCTATCACGACGATGACGGGTACCCCTTGGGCGGCTTCCCGGCAATGCTCGCGCGGGTAGATGACCCCAAGGGGCAAGGGGTGTGCATTCATCGCACCTATCTGACCCCGGACGGCCGCAAGGCGCCCGTCCCAACGGTGAAGAAGCTGATGAGCCCGGCAGTTCCGGGCTCGCTTGCCGGCGCCGCGATCAGGCTGATCGAGCCCCTGGACACCTTGCTGATTGCCGAGGGCATTGAGACGGCGCTGGCCGGCTATGTCGAGACCAGGATCCCGGCCTGGTCTGCGATCTGCGCGAACGGGCTCGAGGCTGTGATCCTGCCGCTCGGGGTGAGGCTCATCTACATCATGGCCGATCGTGACCCGAACGGCCGCGGTGAAAAGGCCGCCAAGGTGCTGGCGCGGCGCCTGCTGCTGCAAGACCGGGATGCCCGGATCGTGCTGCCGGAAGGCCCGCCGGATGTGGCAATCGACTGGGCCAACGTCCATCTCGAGCAAATGCGCGCGAGGGATCTGTCATGAAGACCCCGACCGACGATACCCCCAAGTTCACTTTGGCGGTATCCAACGTCGCGCCCAAGCCCTGGCAAGCCGCTGAAGTCCCTCCCGGCTGGCGTCTGGATAAGAACGGGGTGTGGTTCCTCAAGCGCGACAAGGACGGCAGCGAGGAGCCGGTTCAGGTATCCGGGCCGGTGTGGGTCATTGCCCTTGCGCGCGACGGCCGCAAACGCGATTGGGGAACAGTGGTGCAGTGGCTCGAAATGGATGGCGGGCTGCATCAGTGGGCGATGCCACGCCAACGGCTTCATGAGCAGGGACCCGGACTTGCTCAGGAGCTGGCGGCCGAGGGGCTGTTCATCATCCCCGGTCAGGAGCGGCGGCTGAACGCGTATCTCGGGCACTTCCAGCCGAAGGTCAGGTTTCAGTCCGTGCCGGTGCTCGGCTGGGCCGAAGACGCGAGCGGCCGGCTTGTCTACGTGCTACCCGCGAGCATCCTTGCCCCGGGCGAATCTATCGAGCGGGTGGTGTTCCAGCCCGAGCGTTATTCCCCCACCCAGCACACCATGCACCCGAGCGGGCTGCTGCAGCAGTGGATCGATCAAGTGGCCACACCCTGCCGGGGCAATCCCTTGCTCATCTTCGGCCTGTGCGTCGCCTTCACCGGGCCGCTGCTCAAGCATACGCACCTCTCGGACGGGGGTTTTCATGTCTACGGGCTGTCGAGCCGGGGCAAGACGACGCTCGCCCAGGTGGCCGCATCGGTGTGGGGCTGTGGCGCGGACCCGTCCGAAGCCCCTTCGCTCGCTTACGTGCAGCGCTGGAATGCGACGGCAAACGCCCTCGAAGGCCTGGCCGCAGCCCATAACGACGGCATCCTGATCTTGGATGAGCTCGGCACCTGCTCGGCGGCTGATTTCGGCCAGGTGGTCTATAACCTGGCGGGCGGGCAGGGCAAGAGCGCCTTCGATTCCAACCGCAACCTGAAGTCGCGCCGGCAGTGGCGCATCATGATCCTGAGCACCGGCGAGGCTTCCACGCGCGCCAAGATCGAGGAGCGCGGCAAGACTTCGAGGGGCGGGCACTTGGTGCGCCTGCTCGATATCCGGGTCAGTGACGAGGTCATCTCCGATCCCCACGGCGAGGCACCGGCGCAGTTCGTGCGCTCGCTCAAGCGAACCTGCGCCACGGTCTACGGCACCGCAGGGCCGGCCTTTGTCGTGGCGCTGCTGGAACGGTTCTCGGACGTGCATGCGCTGCGAGTCTTCCTCAAGGAGCGCATGGACCAGATCGCCGAGGGCTTCATCCCGACCGAGGCATCCCAGGAGCAGGCCCGCGCCATGCAGAAGCTGGTCCAGACCCAGCTCGCCGGGCGGCTTGCGGCGGAGCTGGGCATCCTGCCCTTCGAGCCCGAGGAGATCGACGACGCGCTGCACCTGGTGCGCGATCTGTGGATGGAAGAAGGCGCCTCGCTGCCCGACGCCGAGCGCGGCATCGAGGCCGTAAAGGACTTCATGCTGAAGCACGAGACGAGGTTCCGGGAGATGACGAGCCCGGACCCGGTGAGGGACGCGGCAGGGTTCATCGACCGCGGCCGGAGGCTGTATCTGTTCACCCGGCAAGGGTTCAAGGAGGCATGTAACGGCCAGGATCACCGGGAGGTCGCCCGAGCGCTGGCTGACAGAAGCATGCTGTTTCGAGACGACCTCGATCGGTATGTCAGCAAGCATTGCGCCCCAGGGCATGGCAAGGACCGGCTCAGCCTGTATGCGGTCAAGATCGACCTGCTTTCGCGGTGAAAAAACGCTGGAATATCGTTTTTTCCACGGGACACGCGGGACAGCGGGACAAACCCCACTGAGGTAACGCTCTCGCGTGTCCCGCGGGCAAAAACCGTCACGGGACAGCGGGACACATCCTACTGCCGCAATGATAGCGTTGTCGCACTGGGCTCTGTCCCACTTGTCCCGCGCCCATTCCCGGTTACGGGACAGCGGCAAGCATTGTCGCTCTACGCGCTGTCCCGCTGTCCCGCTTGTCCCGCTCCATTTTGAGAGTTTCAGCCTTTTTCACCGGACGCCCAACCTGACCAAAGCCTTTGCCGCTCTGGGCGCTGTCCCGTTTGATAGGTCAGGCTACTGTAACAGTGTAGTCATGTGTTACAGTGAGTTACGGGAGGGAAGCCCACCATGCGTAAGCAAGCGACGATGCAGAGGGTCAACGATGCGGTGGAGGCGCTGCAGGCCGAAGGCAAGGCCGTCACCTGCCGGGCCGTGCGGGAGTGGCTGGGCGGGGGGAGCCTCACGACAGTCGGGAAGGCGCTGAGGGATCTGCGGGAGCGGAAGGCTGGCCAAGCGCAGCCCGACGATCCCCTGACCGAGATTAGAGTTCGGGTCCAGGCCATCGAGGAGAGGTTGGCCACCCTCGAAGGCAGGCGCGGGACCTGCCGGCCGCCGGTCAGGCGCCCCTCCCTGGGCGCTGCGACGGCAATCTGCCCAGCGGGCTCGGGCGAGGGTATGCGAGTTGGGGGTAGGTCGGGTCAGCGCAGCGTAACCCGACGCGGGTTGTGTCGGGTTACGCCCGGGGCGGCCTTAACCCGACCTACGGGTCAGCGGGAGCACACCTTGTCCCAGACCTTATCCATCTCGCCTGGGGCCATATCGCTTTCTAGGACATGCATGCTGCCGCCCTAGACGAAGCGGTTATAACCCAGGTAACCGCCGAAGCTGTTCTTAGCGTTGACCTCTCCGCACACGGCGGGCGCGCCGAGGCCACGGCCGATTCGGACGTTGCGGAACATGGCGCTGCCCGGGTCCTTGAGCGTCGCCTTGACGCGCTCCTCATTGGCGCTGATGAAGCCAACTTCATCGAACGCCTCGCCACCATCCCGAGATGGCAGGTCGCGCAGGTTGGCGAACAGAACGATGGCGAGGATAACCGCGAGAACTCCGAGAACGATTTTCATGGTCCACAAACCCTCCCACTTCCGGCGTGCCAGACGGTGGACCAGATGGCGCGCATCGGATTCGCTGATGTTGTAACGGGCCACCAGCGTGGTGGCCCATATGAGGCAATCGATCGGCCGAGCTGCGCAAGCCGGACTCACTCAGGTGGAGCTTGCGAAACGCCTCGGGCTTAAGGGCGACGGAGCCATTCGATGGTGATCCACGGCAGAGGACGAGCCCGCCGCATCGAGGACGCGATCAGCATCACCACAGGCATCTCGAAAGCTCGGCTCTGGCCGCAGTGGTATGGCGGGCATAACGGCGATCATAGGGCTGCCGCATGACTCCATCGCATGTTGCCAATGATGCAAGCTCCTTGCGTCAGACGCAATCGTCGGTCCAGAGATCCAGTGCCCGGGCGCTCGGCCGCGCCCGGCCGAGATCCGGCCCGGCGATCCCATGACCGAGCTTGGAGCAGAGTCAGGTCTCGAGGAGAGGCTGCTCACCCTCGAAGGCAGGCAGCCGGCCGCCGGTCAGGCGCCCATCCCTATCACCCGTGAGGCTCTGCGGGCCGCCTACCGCCGCGCCGTGGCTGACAGCGGCTTGTCAGACGTGCTGGTCTCGGACATCGCCCGCGGACTGCCCTGCGCACCGCTCGAAGGCGTCAAGGGACTGTTGCTGACGGAGTGCCGCGAAGGCCGCGCGGTGCGTTCCCTGGGTGACTGGAGCTTGTCGGGGGAAGAGACCCGGGGCCGCCGGCATCCGCATCCGCTGCTGGATGCCCGCGGGGGAAGGTCCACGAACTGCTGAAGGATCTCGCCCGAGCGATGGCTGACGAGGTGCCCCCGCCGGCTCGGGCGAGGGTATGCGAGATCCCTTATGGAAGCAGGCGGGCCAGCTCGTCGCGCAGGGTTTTGATACGGGTCTGAGCCACTCCTATCTGGGTAGTGTACTTGGCGGTGACGGCTGACATCTCAGCGGCGATGCTGCCCTCCAGGGTTGCGCCGGCGAGGTTGTTCATGGCGTAGCCCTTGCGCTCGCGCAGGGCCGCCAGCTCGCGCTCCATGCGGTCTTGGTCCGCGCTGATTTCCCCTTCCAGGTTGGCAATCTCGGCCTGGATGGATCGGCGCCTGGTCTCGACGGCCAACTGTGCCTGATCGGCCTCCGCCTGCTTTACCCGCGCCTGGGCGCTCGCTGCCTCAGAGGCGCTCGGGGCCACCACATGCAGCTCCTTGCGCTCCGCGCTCGGGGCGCAGGGCCGGTCGCTGAAGACGTTCTGGCCGTTGACCACGCACTGGTAATAGCCGCCCGCCTGCGCTGTCCCGCACGCGATCACTACAGCCCCAACGACTGCTGTCCCTCTCATACCTTCCTCCTCCCATCCACACCACGCGCCCGCTGTCCAGTGCGTCCAGTGCGTCCGGCTTGATCCGCCGAACGTTCTCCATCTCCTTCACCCGAGTGGTTCGTTTTAGGCCATTTAGTAGGGTTTCTTGGCTTACCTGGTACCCGGCAAGGTATCAGAAAGATGGCAAAGGGCCAAGAGTGGCTGAGACGATGGAAGGGCGGGCGAGGCCATGCTTATGAATACCACCATTAGGCCGGCCATCTCCGTGGACAGGCGGACCGAGATCCGGGAGACTGGGTTGAAGGGGTGTTTGAATGGGCAATGAACACGCCTGTAATAGGCCCCTTAGGGGTGGTTCGGGCGACCCTTCAAGAGACCGAGGCAAGCGGGATGAACCGGGATAATGCGGGATATTCCTCAAGGGGTGTGCGGCTTCGGACCCTGGTCCAGACTTCCTGGCATGTAGTGGGATACAATGACAACTCGCTGTGATAGGCTGGCGAGCCATCGGGGGCACCCCGAGCAATTTGAGGGTACTTTTGATGGTATCTCGGCCGGGCTTAGGTGAGAGATGCTTGAGGCGCAAAGGCTACAGGAGGTAGTGTGTGTTTGGCCATCACCATACCGGTCTGGACTGCGCGCGCGCAGCCGAAAAGACTCTGGCAGTTCTCGCCAGATGTGTCGGTAGTCGCGGGTCGCCAGCTCTATCCGGCCTAACCGGAATTCTGACTGTCGCCCTGGGAGCACGGAGCGACCAAGCCGTAAGTCCATTCCCCGCGACCAAAAGTGATCGGGGATGCTAGCGAATTATCTGCCTATCCTGGTTTTCCTCGCAGTCGGGCTCGTGTTTGGTATGGTTCCCATCGGGATGGGTTATCTGCTGGGGCCGCAGCGGCCGGACGCGGAGAAGCTTTCGCCCTACGAGTGCGGCTTCGAGGCATTCGAGGACTCGCGCATGAAATTCGACGTGCGCTACTACCTCGTGGCCATCCTCTTTATCATCTTCGATTTGGAGATCGCATTTCTATTCCCGTGGGGCGTGGTACTGAAAGACATCGGTTGGCTCGGCTTCGTCGCCATGCTGGTGTTTCTCGGTATCCTCGTCGTCGGCTTCGTGTACGAGTGGAAGAAGGGCGCGCTCGAATGGGAATAGAGGGCCTGCTGCAGGAGGGCGTGGTCACCACGACTGCGGACAAGCTCATCAACTGGGCCCGCACCGGCTCCCTTTGGCCCATGACCTTCGGTCTGGCGTGCTGCGCGGTCGAGATGATGCACGCCGGCGCCTCGCGCTACGACCTGGACCGCTTCGGGGTGATGTTCCGCCCCAGTCCGCGCCAATCCGACGTGATGATCGTGGCGGGAACGCTGGTGAACAAGATGGCCCCCGCGCTTCGCAAGGTCTACGACCAGATGTCGGAGCCGCGCTGGGTGATCTCGATGGGTTCCTGTGCCAATGGCGGCGGCTACTATCATTATTCGTATGCGGTGGTGCGGGGCTGTGACCGTATCGTTCCCGTCGATGTCTACGTGCCCGGTTGCCCTCCAACCGCGGAGGCCCTCCTGTACGGCGTGATCCAACTGCAGAACAAGATCCGCCGCACTTGCACCATCGCCCGTTGACATGGACGTCAACACCCTCGCGGAGCGGCTGCAACAGCGCTTCCAGGCGCAATTGACGCATAGCGGGGTCGAGCGGGGGGAGGTTACCGTAGAGGTGCCGTCGGCGGCCGTGCGCGAGGTCTGTCTCGTGCTGAGGGACGAGGAGCCGTTTGGCTTTGAGCAGCTCATGGACGTGTGCGGCGTCGACTACCTGGAGTACGGGATGACCACGTACTCCCAGGGCGCCCAGGGTGCAGCACAACCGGCAGGTGCGGCGCGCTGGAGCGGACCTCGCTTTGCCGTCGTGTACCATCTCCTCTCGCTCAAACATAACCATCGGCTGCGGCTGCGCGCGCCCGTGGAAGGCGACCCCCCTGTGGCGGACTCCGTCACGGACATCTGGAGCTCGGCGAGCTGGTTCGAGCGCGAGGCCTTCGATCTGTTCGGCATCCTCTTCAGCGGGCATCCGGACCTGCGCCGCATCCTCACCGACTACGGCTTCGTCGGTCATCCCTTCCGCAAGGACTTCCCCCTCATCGGCAACGTCGAGGTGCGCTACGACATCGATAAGCAGCGCGTGGTCTATCAGCCGGTCAGTATCGAGCCCCGTGTGCTGGTGCCCAGAGTGATCCGCGACGACAGCCGCTATGTCGAGGGCGAGCCTGCCGACGACGCCTGACAGTCATCATGCCCGAGATCCGCAACTTCACCATGAACTTCGGCCCGCAGCACCCGTCCGCGCACGGTGTGCTGCGTCTCGTCCTGGAGATGGACGGCGAGGTCATCGAGCGGGCCGACCCCCATATTGGGCTGCTGCACCGCGCTACGGAGAAGCTCGCGGAGAGCAAGCCCTTCAACCACAGCATCGGTTACATGGACCGCTTGGACTACGTGTCCATGATGTGCAACGAGCACGCGTACGTGCGGGCCATCGAGAAGCTGCTCGGGATCGATGCGCCGGTCCGGGCCCAGTACATCCGCACCATGTTCGACGAGATTACGCGCATCCTGAATCACTTGCTGTGGCTGGGGGCGCACGGCCTGGACATCGGCGCCATGACCGTGTTCTTGTATTGCTTCCGGGAGCGCGAAGACCTGATGGACTGCTACGAGGCGGTCTCGGGCGCGCGCTTGCATGCGACCTACTATCGACCCGGAGGCGTGTACCGTGATCTTCCGGACGCCATGCCGAAATATCAGGTCTCCAAGTGGCACGATGCTGATGCGGTAAGGGCACGTAACCGCAACCGCGAAGGCTCCCTGCTCGACTTCATCTGGGACTTCACCGAGCGTTTTCCGGGCTACGTCGACGACTACGAGACCTTGCTCACCGACAACCGCATCTGGAAGCAGCGTACGGTAGGCATCGGAGTGGTGTCCCCGGAACGCGCCCTGCAGTTGGGGTTTACCGGGCCGATGCTGCGCGGCTCCGGGGTGGAGTGGGACCTGCGCAAGATGCAGCCCTATGCCGTCTACGACCGGATGGATTTCGACATTCCAGTGGGAGTCAATGGCGATTGTTACGATCGCTATCTAGTGCGCATCGAGGAGATGCGTCAGTCCAACCGCATCGTGCGCCAGTGCGTCGCATGGTTGCGGAACAACGCCGGCCCGGTCATGCTCGACGAGCCCAAGGTGGTTGCGCCGCGGCGCGAGGAGATGAAGCGCTCCATGGAGGCGCTGATCCATCACTTCAAGCTGTTTAGCGAGGGCTATTGTGTTCCGGAAGGTGAGGTGTACGCCGTCGTGGAGGCGCCGAAGGGCGAGTTCGGCGTGTATCTGATCTCCGACGGGGCCAACAAGCCCTATCGGGTCAAGATCCGCGCGCCCGGGTTCCCGCATCTGGCGGCTATGGATGAGATGTGCCGGGGTCACATGCTGGCCGACGTCGTTGCCATCATCAGCTCGCTGGACATCGTGTTCGGGGAGATCGACCGCTGATGGCGGATCTGTCGGATGCGGCCCGGTCGGAGATCGACCGCTGGCTGGCGAAGTATCCACCGGAGCAGCGCCGTTCCGCCGTGATCGCGGCGCTCACGGCGGTGCAGCGGGAGAATGGTGGGTGGCTCACCACCGACCTCATGGATGCGGTGGCCGACTATCTGCGGGTTCCGCGCGTGGCGGTCTACGAGGTGGGCAGCTTCTATTCCATGTTCGAGCTGGCGCCGGTGGGTCGGCACAAGATCTCGGTGTGCACCAACATCTGCTGCATGCTGCGCGGCTCCGACGAGATCGTCCGGCACCTCGAGGGCAGGCTCGGAATTCGGCTGGGCGAGAGCACGCCAGATGGCAGGTTCACCCTCAAGGTGGAGGAGGAATGCCTGGCTGCCTGCGGTGGCGGCCCGATGATGACGGTGGATGGACACTACCACGAGGACCTGACGCCGGAGAAGGTGTCGGCTATCCTCGACGGCCTGGACTAGCCATGGCGAACGAGGTCTGCTTTCGGACACTGGAGCACGACCCCCCCTGGAGCCTGGAGACCTACCTCAAGGTCGGGGGCTATGAGGCATGGAAAAAGATACTCAGGGAGAGGACGTTGCCGGAGGTCATCATCGACGAGGTCAAGAAGTCTGCCCTGAGGGGGCGGGGCGGCGCAGGCTTTCCCACCGGAGTCAAGTGGAGCTTCATGCCTCGCAGCGCTCCGGGGCAGAAGTATCTCGTGTGCAACTCGGACGAGAGCGAGCCCGGAACCTTCAAGGATCGGGACATCCTGCGCTTCAACCCTCACGCCGTAATCGAGGGGATGGCCATCGGCGGTTATGCGATGGGAGCCACCGTGGGCTACAACTACCTGCGTGGCGAGTTTCACCACGAGCCGTATCAGCGCTTCGAGGCGGCACTGGAAGAGGCCCGCAGGGCCGGCCTCCTCGGCAACGATATCCAGGGCTCGGGGATCGACTTCCAGATTTACACGCACCTCGGGGCCGGGGCCTACATCTGCGGTGAGGAGACGGCCCTGCTCGAATCCCTCGAGGGCAAGAAGGGCCTGCCCCGCTATAAACCGCCCTTCCCCGCCACCCACGGCCTGTATGGCCGGCCGACCACCATCAACAATACCGAGACGCTGGCATCGGTGCCTGCCATCCTGCGCCGCGGGGCCAAGTGGTTTCTCGAGCTGGGCAAGCCCAATAACGGCGGCTGTAAGATCTTTTGCGTGTCCGGCCACGTGAACCGGCCTGGGAACTATGAGCTGCGCCTCGGTACCCCTTTTCGGGATCTGCTGGAGGCGGCGGGAGGAGTGCGGGGCGGCCGCAAGCTCAAGGCGGTCGTGCCCGGCGGCTCCTCGATGCCCGTGCTGCCAGCAGGGACCATCATGGACTGCCCGATGGATTACGATTCACTGGCGAAGGCGGGCTCGGGACTGGGCTCGGCCGGCGTCATCGTGATGGACGAGACGACCTGCATGGTGCGCGCCCTTATGCGCATCTCCCGCTTCTACTATGCGGAGTCGTGTGGGCAGTGCACGCCTTGCCGGGAGGGTACCGGCTGGCTGTACCGCGTGCTGCAGCGCCTAGAGCACGGAAGGGGGCGGCCCGCCGACCTGGAGCTGCTGGTCAGGGCTGCGAGCCAGATTGAGGGGCATACCATCTGTGCTTTCGGGGATGCTGCGGCCTGGCCCGTGAAGAGCTTCATCAAGCACTTCCGCGCCGAGTTCGAAGACCACATCGAGCACAAGCGCTGCACGGCTGGAGCGCAGCACGATACGGTTCGCGCGGGAGCTGCCGCGTGAATCCCAATGCCCAGCCCCAGGACCGCCCCGCGGTCCACGTCAAGATCGACGGCATCCCGCTGACCGCCGCGAAGGGGGCGATGATTATCCAGGTAGCGGATGAGGCCGGTATCGTCATTCCCAGGTTCTGTTATCACAAAGAACTCTCCATCGCGGCCAATTGCCGCATGTGCCTGGTGGAGGTAGAGAAGGTGGCCAAGCCGCTGCCAGCGTGCGCCACGCCCGTGGCGGAAGGGATGACGGTGTTCACCAAATCCCCTAAGGCGATCGCCGCCCAGCGTGCGGTAGTGGAGTTCCTGCTCATCAACCATCCTCTGGACTGTCCCGTGTGCGACCAGGGGGGCGAGTGTCCGCTGCAGGAGCAGGCCATGGGGTTCGGACGCGGCGTGTCCCGCTTCGCCGAAGGCAAGCGCGCGGTCCGTGACAAGCACCTGGGTCCGCTGGTTGCGACCGCCATGACGCGGTGCATCCACTGCACCCGCTGCATCCGGTTCCTGGACGAGGTGGCGGGCGTTCACGAGCTCGGGGCGGTGGGCCGCGGCGAGCATATGGAGATCACCAACTATCTGGAGCACAGCCTGGCCTCCGAGCTGTCCGGCAATATCATCGATCTCTGCCCAGTGGGGGCGCTGCTGTCCAAACCGTACCTGAACACCGCGCGCCCCTGGGATCTGACGGCTGCGCCTTCGATCGCCCCCCACGACGGCATCGGCTCCAACGTGGAGCTGCACCTGTTGCGCGGGCGGGTGATGCGGGTGTTGCCGCGCCCCCACCCCGAAATCAACAACATCTGGCTCTCCGACCGGGATCGCTTCAGCTACCAGGGGCTCTACAGCGAGGATCGGCTGCTCGCCCCGATGTTGAAACGCGATGGACTTTGGCAGCACGTGGAATGGGAGGAGGCTCTGGAATATACGGCACGCCGCCTCACCGCGTTGCGTGAGCGCTACGGAGCAAGGCAGTTGGGGACCTTGGTGGCACCCAACTCCACGCTAGAGGAGCTGTACCTCGCGCAAAAGCTGCTGCGAGCCTTCGGCAGCAATCACATCGACCATCGGGTGCGCCAAGGGGGGTTCAGTGATGATGACGCTCCATTGTCGCCGCCTTGGCTCGGCCAGAGTCTGCGCGGCCTGGAAGACGTGGATGCCGCCCTGCTCGTCGGCTCCAACGTGCGCAAAGATCAGCCTCTAGCGGCGTACCGCTTGCAACGGGCGTGTCTGCGGGGAGCGCGGGTGATGTGCCTCAACCCAGTGCGCTGCGATTTCCATTTCCCTGTGGCGCAGCAGATCGTCGTCCCTCCTGCCGCCATGCTGCATGCCCTCGCCGCTGTCTGCCGCGCCCTTGTCGACCTCGGCGCCGAGCGGCGGACGGATGGTCTTGAAGGCCTGCTCCAGGGGATGCAGCCGGAGGATACGCACCGGAGCATCGCGGAGGCGCTCTTCAAGGCCGAGAACGCCACGGTGCTGCTGGGGAACCTCGCGCTGGCGCATCCCGATCTCGGTAGCTTGCGGGCCTTGGCGCTCGCGCTCGCGCAACTGAGCGACGCTCGGCTTGGTTATCTCCCCGAGTGGGCCAACGGGGTGGGGGCGTGGTTGGCGGGCGCTTTGCCGCATCGTCTTCCGGGGGGCGGTTCCGATGGGCACGCCGGCCTGAGCGCCCGCGGCATGCTGGAGGCGCGTCTCAAAGGCTATCTGGTGTTGGGTCTGGAGCCGGAGGTCGATTGCTGGGATCAGGCCATGGCGCTCGCGGCCATGCAGCAGGCCGAGCTTGTGGTAATGCTCACGGCATACCGTAGCGCCTCCATGGAGTCCTATGCGGAGGTCATGCTCCCCGTGGCGCCTTTCGCTGAGACCTCCGGGACGCTGGTCAACGGAGAAGGGCGCTGGCAGAGCTTTCGCGGGGCTGCAGCTCCACCGGGAGAGGCGCGTCCCGCGTGGAAGGTGCTGCGGGTGCTGGGTAATCTCCTGAAGCTTCCGGGCTTCGAGTACCGCTCGTCCGAGGAGGTGCGCGACGAGCTCCGGGCGATGTGTCCGGAGGGCTTGGCCGCCCACGACGGTGCCGGTCCCTTGCCGGCGGCGCTTTCTGTGAGCGACGGCGGCAGACTGGTGCGTATCGGGGAGGTTCCGATCTACGCCTTCGATCCTCTGGTGCGACGCGCATCGGCGTTGCAGGAGACGCCCGACGGCGCCGAGACCGGGGCCTACATGTGCGCGGAGCTGGCCGCGTCCCTGGGTGTCACCGGAAGCCCCAGCGTACGGGTGGCGCAGGGCGCAGCTCAGTGCTCGGTCCCGCTGGTCCTGGACGAGCGCGTGCCTTACGGTTGCGTGCTGATTCCGGCGGGGGTGCGGGCGACGGCTGGCTTGGGGCCCGCGTTCGGCGACGTTACGGTGGAGGGTGTGGGCACGGTCCAGCGGCCCGGACCATCGCACCCCGGAGCTCCAGCGCGTCCGGAAAAGTCGAAGGCGGGTGGCAGCCGTCGCGGCCAGAACGTCACCTAAGCGTGCTTCCCGGAGCCAGCCTGGAAAGGGCAAGGGCGGCTCCGGCGGATCACCGGACAATGCCGCCTGACGGCATGGGCGGGTCGTGTACGATCTCATCATCCTGCTGCTGAAGATCGCCGCCATTCTGGTGCCGCTGATGCTGGCGGTGACCTACCTGACGTTCGCGGAGCGCAAGATTATCGGTTATATACAGGTGCGGATCGGCCCCAACCGAGTGGGACCGGGCGGCTGGCTACAGCCTATCGCCGACGCCCTGAAGCTTCTGATGAAGGAGGTCATCGTCCCGACCAACGCCAACCGTTTCCTGTTCCTCGGTGCGCCGGTCCTGGCGATCGCCCCCGCGCTTGCTGCGTGGGCCGTGGTTCCCTTCACCGACCATCTGGTACTGGCGGACATCAACGCCGGCCTGCTGTACGTGCTGGCGCTGACCTCCACGGGGGTGTACGGCATCATCATCGCCGGCTGGGCCTCCAACTCCAAGTATGCTTTCCTGGGAGCGATGCGGTCCGCAGCGCAGATCGTCGCCTACGAGATCGCCATGGGTTTCGCACTGGTGGGCGTCGTCATGGCGGCCGGAAGCCTGAACCTCAGGGCCATCGTTGCGGCCCAGGAGGGCACGCTCCTCAGTTGGTTCTGGCTGCCGCTGTTTCCGCTTTTCATCATTTATTTCGTGGCCGGCGTGGCGGAGACCAACCGCTCGCCTTTCGACGTGGCCGAGGGCGAGTCGGAGATCGTGGCTGGGTTTCACGTGGAGTACTCGGGGATGACCTTTGCGGTCTTCTTCCTGGCGGAGTACGCCAACATGATTCTGGTGTCGGCCCTGGCGAGCCTGCTGTTCCTGGGTGGCTGGCTTTCGCCATTCTCGGGCATACCGATCCTGGAAGGGCTGTTCGGCTGGGTTCCCGGGTTAGTATGGCTGGGTCTAAAGACTGGCGTCTTTCTCTTCTTCTACCTTTGGTTTCGCGCCACTTTCCCGCGCTATCGCTACGACCAGATCATGCGGCTCGGATGGAAGGTGTTCATCCCCATCACTCTGGTGTGGCTCGTGGTCATAGGTCTCGGCGTGCTGTCACGCGTGCCGCCGTGGTTTGACTAGGACGACCCCCGATGCGCCGCCTCCGCGATTATGTGAGAAGCCTGTTCCTCTGGGAGCTGCTGTTGGGGCTCAAGCTCACCGGCCGGCACCTCTTCGCCCCCAAGGTTACCGTTCAATACCCCGAGGAGAAGACGCCGCTCTCGCCGCGTTTCCGGGGTCTGCACGCCCTTCGCCGCTATCCCAACGGCGAGGAGCGCTGTATCGCCTGCAAGCTGTGCGAGGCGGTCTGTCCCGCGCTCGCCATCACGATCGAGTCGGAGCAGCGCGCGGACGGGACCCGGCGTACGACCCGCTACGAGATCGACCTCTTCAAGTGCATCTATTGCGGCTTCTGCGAAGAGTCCTGTCCCGTGGACTCCATCGTCGAGACGCGACATTTCGAGTTCCACTTCGAGAAGCGGGGCGGGCATGTCATCACCAAGGCGGAGCTGCTCGCCAACGGCGACCGCTACGAGGCCCAGCTCGCGGCGGACCGGGCGGCAGACGCGCGGTACCGCTAACGGCCAAGAAGGAGGGCGGTGGGAGCCGGTTCATGGCGATCGAGGCATTCATTTTCTACGTGTTCGCAGGCATCCTGGTGCTGGCCGGGGGTATGGTGGTCACGGTGCGCAACCCCGTGTACGCCGCACTGTTTCTGGTGCTCGCGTTCTTCACCAGCGCGGCACTCTGGCTGCTTTTGGAGGCGGAGTTCCTCGCCATCACGCTGGTCCTGGTCTACGTCGGTGCCGTCATGGTGCTGTTCCTGTTCGTGATCATGATGCTGGACATCAACTTGGCGCGCTTCCGCGAGCGCTTTGCCGCCTATCTTCCGGTGAGCGTCACGGTGGCAGCTCTGATGGCACTGGAGCTGATCCTGATGTTCGGCGCGGGCCGCTTCGGGGCCGCGCGCAGTCCGTCCCCCAAGCCAGCGGACTACAGCAACACTGCGGCCCTCGGCTCCCTGCTGTATACGAAGTACGTCTATCCCTTCGAGATCGCTGCGGTCATTCTGTTGGTTGCCATCGTCGCGGCCATCGCGCTCACGATGCGCCGCCACCGCCAGAGCAGGTACATGAGTCCGGCCTCCCAGGTGGCGGTGCGCAGGGCAGAGCGGGTGCGTCTGGTCAAGATGGCGCCGCACAAGAAGTCGTAGCACTGCACGGCGTCGAGTTGTAAGGGGGCGGGAAAGCAGCGTGATCGCACTCTCGGATTATCTGATCGTCGGGGCCATCCTGTTCTCGTTGAGCGTCGCGGGCATCTTCCTGAACCGCAAGAATCTGATCATCCTGCTGATGTGCATCGAGCTGATGCTGCTTGCGGTGAACCTCAACTTCATTGCCTTCTCCCACTTCCGGCAGGACATGGCCGGGCAAGTCTTCGTATTCTTCGTGCTGACCGTGGCGGCGGCCGAGTCCGCCATCGGCCTCGCCATCCTGGTCGTCTTGTTCAGGAACCGAGATACCATTCACGTGGACGACCTCGACAGTCTCAAGGGCTGACCGCTGCCCCACCCATGAAGGCTACGTATCTTGCCATCGTGCTCGCGCCGCTCGTCGGCAGCGTGATCGCCGGAGTGTTCGCCCGTTTCGTGGGCCGGTCGGGCGCCCACTGGGCCACCATCCTGGGAGTGGCCGTATCGTTTGCGCTGTCGTGGCTCACCTTCAAACATATCGTCCTGGACGGGGCCGAGCCCTTCAACGGTCCGGTCTATGTCTGGATGACCAGCGGCGGCGTGAGCTTCCAGATAGGGTTCCTGGTGGATCAGCTGACCGCGACCATGATCTTGGTGGTGAGCTTCGTGTCGCTCATGGTGCACATCTACTCGGTGGGATACATGGCGGAAGACCCCGGTTACCAGCGCTTCTTCAGCTACATCGCGCTGTTCACCTTCTCCATGCTGACCCTGGTGATGAGCAACAACTTCCTCCAGCTGTTCTTCGGCTGGGAGGCAGTCGGGCTCCTGTCCTACCTTCTGATCGGCTTCTGGTACCAGAAGGAGTCCGCGGCTTATGCCAGCCTCAAGGCGTTCCTGGCCAACCGCGTCGGGGACCTGGGTTTCCTGCTGGGCATCGCGGCGGTGCTGGCGTATTTCCACAGTCTCGACTACGCGGTGGTGTTCGACCAGGCACCGTCTGTGGCCGGGCGAGCCGTGGAGATCCTGCCCGGTGTGCCCTGGTCGGTGATGTCGCTGATCTGTCTGCTGCTCTTCGTGGGCGCCATGGGAAAGTCGGCCCAGGTTCCGCTGCATGTGTGGCTGCCAGACTCCATGGAGGGCCCGACGCCCATCTCGGCGCTCATTCATGCGGCGACCATGGTGACGGCGGGCATATTCATGGTCGCGCGCATGTCCCCCCTCTTCGAGCTTTCGGAGACGGCGCTCAGCGTGGTGCTCGTGATCGGGGCGATCACGGCCTTCTTCATGGGGCTGTTGGCGATCGTCCAGAACGACATCAAGCGCGTCGTGGCGTACTCGACGCTGTCTCAGCTGGGTTACATGACAGTCGCCTTGGGTGCGTCCGCGTACGCAGCCGGGATCTTTCACCTCGTGACCCACGCCTTCTTCAAGGCCTTGCTGTTTCTCGCGGCCGGCTCGGTCATCATCGCCGTGCACCATGAGCAGGACATCCGCAAGATGGGGGGGTTGAAGCGTTTCCTGCCGGTGACCCACTGGACCTTCCTCGCCGGCGGCTTGGCCCTGTGCGGGATTCCCCCGTTCGCGGGGTTTTTCTCCAAGGATGCCATCATCGAGGCGGTGCGCGCGGCGCACGTGCCGGGAGCGGGATTCGCCTACGCTCTCGTGTTGAGCAGCGTGTTTGTGACAGCCCTGTACACATTCCGGCTCTATTTCCTGGTGTTCCACGGGAACTCCCAGGGCGATCCCCGCGGCCACCACGCCCCCCAAGAGCCGCGGTGGGTGGTGACCTTGCCGCTGGTGCTGCTCGCGGTCCCGTCGGTATTGGCCGGGGCGGTGCTGGTCGGTCCGATGCTGTTCGGCGACTGGTTCGGCGAGGCGATCCGCATCCTGCCCGCTCACGCCGCCCTCGGACCCTTCGCGGAGCACTACCCTGGACTGCGGAGCTATATTTGGCAAGGCATGGGCGCATGGCCGTTCTGGCTGGCGCTGCTGGGTATCTGGAGCGCCTGGTACCTCTATTTGCGCCATCCTCACTTGCCGGCGGCGTTGAAGGCGCGTGCCGGCTGGCTGTATACGCTGCTCGACCGGAAGTACGGCTTCGACGACTTCAACGACCTGTTCCTCGCCGGTGGCGCGCGCGCGGCCGGGCGAGCGCTATGGCAGGGGGGCGACGTGACGCTGATCGACGGCCTGCTGGTCAACGGCACCGCCCGCTCCATCGGCTGGCTCGCCGGCGTGCTCAGGGCCATTCAATCGGGCTATCTCTACCACTACGCATTCTCCATGATCATCGGACTGTTGGCGCTGCTGAGCTGGTTCGTCTACGGTTGATCGCGCGCGAAAGCTGATCCGCATGATGAATGGTTTCCCTCTATTGAGCGTGGTCATCTGGCTGCCCATCGTGGGTGGTGTCGCGCTGCTCGCCTACGCGAAGAACACTTCGTTGCTGCGCTGGATGGCCCTTGGCTTCAGCGTCGTGACATTCGTCCTGAGCGTTCCGCTGTACCGCGGATTCGACACGGCTACGGCCGATATGCAGTTTCAGGAGTGGTTTTCCTGGATACCGAGCTTCAACGTCCACTACCACCTTGGGGTGGACGGCTTCTCCATGCCGCTGATCCTCCTCACCACCTTCACCACCGCTCTGGTAGTCGCAGCCGCCTGGGAGGTGATCCAATACCGGGTGGCGCAGTATCTGGGGGCCTTGTTGATCATGGAAGGGCTGATGAACGGCGTGTTCGCCGCCCTCGACGCCGTCCTGTTCTATGTGTTCTGGGAGGCGATGCTGATCCCCATGTTCCTTATCATCGGGATCTGGGGCGGGCCGCGGCGCGTCTACGCCACCATCAAGTTCTTCCTGTACACCTTCTTGGGGTCGGTGTTCATGTTGGTGGCCCTGCTCTATCTATATTTTCAGTCGGGTAGCTTCGCCATCCTGGACTTCCATCAACTGCACCTCGGTCTCACGGCCCAGACCCTCATTTTCTTCGCATTCCTGCTCGCCTTCGCCGTCAAGGTGCCCATGTGGCCGGTGCACACTTGGCTGCCCGATGCCCACGTAGAGGCCCCCACCGGCGGGTCCGTGATCCTCGCGGCCATCATGCTGAAGGTCGGCGCATACGGCTTCTTGCGCTTCAGTCTGCCCATCACGCCGGATGCCAGCCACGCGCTGGACTGGTTGATAATCGCCCTATCGCTCATTGCGGTCGTCTACATCGCGCTGGTCGCCCTGGTGCAGCAGGACCTGAAGAAGCTCATCGCCTATTCCTCCATCTCCCACATGGGCTTCGTGACCCTCGGACTGTTCATGGCCTGCGGGCTCCTGCACCGCGGCGGGAATGCTCAGTCGGCAGCGATGATGGGCGTGGAGGGGGCGGTCGTCCAGATGATTTCCCACGGCTTCATCTCGGGGGCTCTGTTCCTTTGCGTGGGGGTGCTTTACGACCGCATGCACACCCGGTTGATCTACGACTATGGCGGAGTGGCCGACGTGATGCCCGCCTTCGCGACCTTGATGGTTCTGTTTGCGATGGCCAATGCCGCCCTGCCGGGAACCTCTGGATTCGTGGGTGAATTCCTGGTCATCCTGAGCGCCTTCCAGGCTAACGTCTGGTACGCGCTCCTGGCCGGCACCACCTTGGTTCTGGGTGCCGCCTATACGCTGTGGATGGTGAAACGGGTCGTTTTCGGCAAGGTCACCAGCAAGGCCGTGGCGGCGCTGAGGGATATCGGTCTTAGAGAGTTCGGAATCCTGGGCGCGCTGGCGGTCGCGGTGCTGGTGCTGGGCGTGTGGCCCGCGCCCATGCTCGACGTGATGCACGCCTCGGTGGCGCATCTGCTGTCCCAAATCGCCCAGTCGAAGCTGGGGGGAATCTAGCCCGTATGGCGCTCGCGCTCTCCGATTTGCTGCCGGTTTTGCCTGAAGTCGTCATCGCCTCCGCGGCCTGCGGCATCCTGCTGGTGGAGGCATTCTTGGGTGAGCGCCACCGCTATCTGAGCTTCGAGCTGTCGCAGGTTGCGCTCATCGCCGCGGCAGCGGTGACGCTGCTGATGCACAGCGACACGCCCAGCGTGGTGCTGAGTGGTACCTTCGTCAGCGACCGCATGAGCGACGTTCTTAAGGTGTTCATCTACCTCATCACCTTCATGGCCTTTCTTTACGCCCGTGACTATCTGCGGGCGCGCGACGCCCTGCGCGGCGAGTACTTCGTGCTGGGCCTGTTCGCGGTGCTGGGGATGATGGTGATGGTGTCCGCCCACAGCTTCCTGACCATCTATCTGGGCCTCGAGCTGCTCTCGCTGTCGCTGTATGCGATGGTCGCGCTGCAGCGCGATTCGAGCACCGCGGTGGAGGCGGCCATGAAGTACTTCGTGCTCGGCGCGCTTGCTTCGGGCATGCTGCTCTATGGCATGTCTATGCTGTACGGGGCGACCGGAAGTCTGGATCTGAGCGAGGTCAGCGCGGCGATCACGCGCATGTCGCCCGACGACGTGGTGCTTGTCTTCGGACTGGTGTTTGTCGTCGTCGGGGTTGCGTTCAAGCTGGGCGCCGTGCCCTTCCACATGTGGATCCCGGACGTGTACCACGGCGCCGCGACCCCGGTGACGCTGTTCGTGGGGACAGTGCCCAAGCTGGCCGCGTTTGCCATCGCCATCCGCCTGCTGGTGGACGGTCTGGAGGGCCTGCACGGGCACTGGCAGGCGATGTTCACGGCACTCGCCGTCCTGTCCATGGCCCTCGGCAATGTACTCGCCATTGCGCAAAGCAACATCAAGCGCATGCTCGCCTATTCGACTATCTCGCACATAGGGTTCCTGCTGCTCGGCCTGATCGCCGCCTCACGCCCCGGCTACGCGGCCGCGATGTTCTACGCGATCGTTTATGCGCTCATGGCCTCAGGCGCCTTCGGCATGGTCATCGTGCTGAGCCGCGCGGGCTTCGAGGCCGACCGGCTGGAGGATCTGCGTGGCCTCAACGAGCGTAACCCCTGGTTTGCCTTCGTGATGCTGATCCTGATGTTCTCCATGGCCGGTGTGCCCCCGACGCTGGGATTCTTCGCGAAGCTCTACGTGCTGCAGGAAATCATCAACGTGAACCTGGTGTGGCTGGCGGTGGTCGGCGTGGTGTTCTCCGTCATCGGCGCCTTCTATTACCTGCGCGTGGTCAAGCTCATGTATTTCGACAAACCGCTCGACACGACGCCCGTGCGTCCGGCCCTCGATCTGCACATCGCGATCAGCCTCAACGGGCTGGCCATGCTCATCCTGGGGATCTACCCGGGGTTCCTGATGGCGTTGTGCGCGTCCGCTCTCGCCCAGTGAGGACGGCCTTGGCCCGGATAGATGCGCGCCGCGTTGCGAGTGTCCAGAGGCGGGCGGCTTCGGCTGCGCCGTGCGCGACGTGGGCTCCGGCCGGACTCGCGGCGCTCCGGCGATCGAGTCGCCTGACTCACGGCACCCTCTCCTTGAGCGCCACGCTCTTCACTTGGGCGTAGACCGGCAGGCCCGGCTTGAGGGCCAGCTCGGAGCAGGAGCGGCGCGTGACACGTGCAAGCAAGACGGTGCCGGCAAGGTGGAGCCGCACGGTCACCATGCCCCCGCTCTCCGGCGAGATGCCGCTGATCCGAGCTTGGAACACGTTGAGGATGCTGGTGCGTCCGGGGCGATCCAGCGATAGGCTGACGTCCCGCGCGTGGACGTAAACGCGCAACCGATGGTCCGAGGATGCGGGGAGCAGACCCGGGACGGTCAGACGCCCCCCCGAAAAACGCAGGTAGGTGAGGTGGTCGGTCTCATCGCGGCCCTCCACCACGGCCTCGATAAGGGCGCCGCCCTGGTCGAGCTTGGCGAGGGGCAGGTCGAGGCGTGACAGGATCTCTGCCAGCGGTCCCACAGCCTGCACCACACCGCCCTCCAGCAGTACGATTCTGTCGGCCAGCCGTACCACCTCTTCCAGCGAGTGGCTGACGTACATGACTGGTATTGCCAGGGCGTCGTGCAGCGTCTGGAGATAGGGCAGGATGTCCGCCTTGCTCCCAGCGTCCAGCGCCGCCAGTGGCTCGTCCAGCAGCAGCAAGCGCGGGCTGCTCACCAATGCCCTCGCGATAGCGACCCGTTGGCGTTCTCCGCCGGAGAGCTGGCGGGGATAGCGGTGTAGCAACCGGGCGATCCCCAGCCAATGTGCGACCTCATCGAGGGTCGGGCGGCGCCCTGAACTGGAGGCCCGCCGCCAAGCATAGCGCAGGTTGCCGACGACCGAGAGATGGGGGAACAACGTCGGCTCCTGAAAGACGTACCCGATGCCTCGCCGGTGCGTGGGGAGGAAGCGCCCGCGCTGCTCGTCTTGCCAGCACTCTCCGCCCACTTCCAGATACCCACGCTGTGCATGCTCCAGACCGGCCAGGCATCGCAGCAACGTGGTCTTGCCCGCGCCGGAATCCCCGAATACCGCGGTGATACCCTGGGGCGGTGCCGCGATCTCGGCCTGCAGCCGGAACGTGCCGCGCTGCAGATCAAAGTGCCCGCGCAGCCCACTCACCGCGCCCAGGGCAACAGGCGTCGATGGGTGCTGTAGACCGCAAGCAGCATGAGAAACGACACCATCAGAATACCTCCCGACAGGATATGGGCTTGCGCGTAACGCAGCGCTTCGACCTGGTCATAGATAACGATGGAGAGCACTTGGGTCTGCCCCGGGATGTTGCCCCCGATCATCAGCACCACCCCGAACTCACCCAGCGTGTGAGCAAAACCCAGGGTCGTGGCGGTCAGGAGACCTCGCCTGGCGAGCGGCAGGGCCACCGTGAGAAAGCGATCGAGCGGCGAGGCGCGCAGGCATGCCGCCGCGTCCAGCAACTCCTGTTCCACTCCCTCGAAGGCGTTGGCCAGGGGTTGCACTACGAAGGGAAGCGAATAGACGACAGACCCCAGCACCAAACCGCTGAAGGTGAACACCAGTGGGTCCCCGCCCAGTCCATGCCAGAAGGCGCCCACTGGGCCTCGGGGCCCCAAGGCCAGGAGCAGATAGAAACCCAGCACCGTGGGCGGCAGGACCAGAGGCAGGGCGACTACGGCTTCGACGACGATCCTGGCGCGGGAGCGGGTGCGCGCCATCCACCAGGCGATGGGTGTGCCCAACACCAGCAGCAAGGCCGTAGACACCGTCGCAAGGCGCAAGGTGATCCAGACAGGGACCCAGTCGATATCCGAGACGGGCATGGTCGTGGGTTATTGTCCGAAGTCAGAGCTGGCTGTCGGACTCCGTTCAGGTGCTCCGTAGCCGTAGCCTTCGATAGTCGCGATGGCTGTCTCGCTCTTGAGAAACTCGAGGAACGCTCGTGCCGCAGCGTTGGCTCTCCCGTGCTTCAGCAGCACCGCCTGCTGCAACAACGGGTCGTACAGGTTCTGTGCCACTAGCCAATAGGTGTGCTGCGGGCTATGGCCGGCGAGGTAGAGCTGAGAGAGTGCGATGAACCCCAGCTCGGCGTTCCCCCCGGCCACGAACTGGTAGGTCTGGCCGATGTCCTGTCCCCGGACCAGCCGCCCCTGCAGCTTCCCCCAGAGGCCAAGGCGCGTGAGCACTTGGCGGGCCGCGGCTCCATAGGGCGCCGTGTCCGGATTGGCCAAAGCGAGGTGGCGAAAGCGCGCCTGCTCGAGGAGTCTAGCGCCCTCGCCCGAAAGGTCCGCACTCGGGGACCAAAGAACGAGCCGACCGATGGCGTACGTGAAGCGCGTCCCCGGAACGGCCAAGCCTTCTGCCTCGAGCCGTCTCGGGCGCTCCGCGTCCGCGGCGAAGAACACGTCGTAGGGTGCTCCGCTGCGGATCTGCGCGTAGATCTGGCCGGTGGAGCCCGAGCTCACCAGACCGCGGTAGCCGGACGCCTCGGCGAAGCTGGTCAGCAACGTCTCCAACGTCACGCGGAAGTTTGCGGCCACCGCGACCTGCAAGTCGGTGGCACAGGCCGGTGCTCCGTGGACCAAGCCGATGACCGCACCAAGGGAGAGAAACGCCCGCGCCAAGGCAAGGATCGACCTGGGCTGGGCGGACGCGGAACGCGCATCCATCACCCTTTGTTCCCCTCCGACTCTGGCGGCGCGCCCCGACGGTGGAAGCTAGGGCAACAGGAAAAGCTCCAGCAGCGCTTTCTGGGAGTGCAGCCGGTTCTCCGCCTCGTCCCAGACCACACTCTGAGGGCCATCGATGACCTCGCTGGCTACCTCCTCTCCGCGGTGTGCTGGCAGACAGTGCATGAACAGGGCGTCGTGATGGGCCCGTGCCATGACCGTGGGCGTAACCTGATAGGCGGCGAAGGCCCGGCTGCGAGCCTCCTGCTCCACCTCCTGCCCCATGCTCGCCCAGACGTCGGTGACCACCAAGTCGGCATCCGAGGCGGCCTTCGCAGGGTCTCTCAACAACGTAACGCGGGCGTGGTCACGAGCCAATAGGCTGCGGTCCGGTTCGTACCCCGCGGGGCAGCAGACACGCAGCTTGAAGTCCAACTGCCGTGCGGCATTGATGTAGGAGTTGCACATGTTGTTGCCATCTCCGATCCAGGCCACGGTCTTGCCGCGGTATCGGACCGCGCCTCTCCCAGAAGGTCTGTATGTCGGCGAGCAGTTGGCAGGGGTGAAACCGGTCGGTGAGGGCGTTGATCACGGGTACCCGCGATAACGCGGCGAACCGTTCCAGCTTCTCGTGCTCATAGGTGCGGACTACGATAGCATCGACCATGCGCGACAGCACCCTTGCGGTGTCTTCCAAGGGCTCCCCGCGCCCGAGCTGGGTGTCCCGGGGGGAGAGGAATATGCTGCTGCCGCCGAAATGGGCCATAGCGGCCTCGAACGACACACGCGTTCGTGTGGAGGACTTCTCGAAGACCATAGCCAGCACGCGGTTCTTGAGCGGCTGGTAGCCCGTGCCGCGGGGCACAGTCTTGATCTCCATGGCGCGAAGCAGCAGCGCCTCGAGGCGGCTGGGGCTCAGGTCGAGGAGCGTGAGAAAATGCCGGACCGTCACCGACTACCCGCTGCAGAGAAAGTCCCGCAAGACCCGCACCGTTCCTTCTATAATCTGCTCGGCTTGGTCGTCGGTGATCACCAGGGGCGGGAGCAGCCGGACCACACGCTCGGCCGTCACGTTGATGAGCAGCCCCTGCTCCAGAGCCGCGGCCGCGAGGAGACGACAGGGGCGGTCGAGCTCGATGCCGATGAGCAGGCCCTTCCCCCGGACGGCGAGTACCCCGGCCTGTCCGGCCAGTGCGGCACGTAACGCACCGAGCATCCGGGACCCGAGGACCGCCGCCCGGCCGGCGAGATCCTGATCCCGCATGGTGTGCACTACTGCGAGCGCCGCGGCGCACGCCAGAGGATTACCGCCGAAGGTCGTGGCATGGTTGCCCGGCCGGAATGTCTCGGCCGCTGCCCCTCGGGCCAGACAGCAGCCGATGGGTACGCCGTTGCCCAAGGCCTTGGCGAGGGTGATGGCGTCCGGCTCTAGGGCGGCATCCTGGAAACCGAACCAGTGCCCGGTGCGGCACATTCCGGTCTGCACCTCATCCACGATCATCAGCCAGCCTTGCCGGTCGCAGAGACGACGGACGCCGGACAGGTAGTCCGGGTCCGGTACGATGACGCCCCCCTCCCCCTGCACCGCCTCCAGCAGGACAGCGACCACGTCCGGACTGTTGGCCGCGACGGTCTCGATAGCCGCCAAGTTGTTGTAGGGTACGCGGGCAAAACCCTGCACCAGGGGCTCGAAGCCCGCCTGGACACGGCGGTTTCCAGTTGCCGTCAGCGTGGCCAGAGTCCGACCGTGGAAGCTGCCCTCCGCGACTACGACAGTCGGTACCGCGATACCTCGGTGGTGGCCGACAAGGCGTGCCAGCTTGATCGCCGCCTCGTTGGCCTCGGCCCCGGAGTTGCAGAAGAACGCGCGCTCCATTCCCGAGAGCTGCGTCAGCTCGCTCGCCAGTTGCTGCTGTAACGGGATCTCGTACAGGTTCGAGGTGTGGACCAGGCGCCCGACCTGGTCACACACCGCCGCGGCGACAGCAGGATGCGCGTGCCCGAGGCTGCATACCGCCACTCCGCTGACCGCATCCAGATAGCGCTTGCCGTGCGCGTCCCACAGCCACGCACCTTCGCCGCGCTCGAACGCGACGGGCAGAGGGCTGTAAGTCGCCATCAGCCGGTCGTGCATCGATTAATCGCCCACCCCGGGCGCCTCGCGGACCGCTGGCCTCGACTCACGCTCGCAAGGTTGTGGGAGCATGCTATGGAGAACCCGCTCGAAGAGGCGCTGTAGCTTTCCGTGAAAGACGAAACCCGGCCAGCGGCCGGGTTTCGTCTTATTGAAGGACCTGAGAGTGCTAGAAGAAGCGGTGGCTTGCCGATGCCATGAAGAAGAGCATCGGGATAGACAGCAGGGTGTTGATGCGCGAAGCGCGGGAGGCGATGCGGCGCGCCTTGGCCTTTTGGTCATCGGTCGCCTGCACGATCCCCAGGATCTTCTTCTGGCTCGGCCAGATCAGCACCCACACGTTGAAGAGCATGATTGTCCCGAGCCAGGCTCCCATGCCGATCCATGCGGACGGCCCGCGGAGCAAGAAGGCGTGGACCAAGCCCCAATTGGAATTGGCCAGGTAGGCAGCACCCGTCAGCCAAGTCGCCAATGCCGCCCAGCGGAACCACAGCAGGGCCCTGGGTACTACGTACTTGGTGATACCCGCCCCGCCGGGCCCACCTTTGTCCGCAGCCGCCTCTGCGAGGGCAGGGACCTGAACGAAGTTGAAGTAATACAGCAGGCCGATCCAGGTGATACCCGCAAGGAAGTGGAACCAACGCTCAAAAAACAACTCCATAACGGTTCTCCTTGAAGTCTGTGCCAGGTCGTTCGATCGTAGCCGGCCGGCTATGCGATGAATCGGACGATGAGAAAAAGTACCCCGGTCAAGACAAACCCGGAAATAATCGTGCCGATGATGGAGTCAAGCGGATTCTTCATCACTCTCCCCTTCGTCTCGCCAAGGCGAATTGTCGACTGCTTCGCTAAGAAATCGGAGTATACAGAGATCGCTCCCCCCCGTGCAATGAGAGGATCCTGTGCCCGTGGATGGCCTTTGCCACCGCCGGTGCCGTACGGCATCATGATGGGCAGTCTGCCTCGGCTTGTTGACGGTCCTCACGGCCCCGACTGACCCAGCGAGGTCTCCACAACCATGTGTGGCATCTGCGGCGAGTTCCGCCTGGACGGCGCACTGCCCGACCTGTCCGCGGTCGGTCGTATGACCGCAGCCCTTGCCCGCCGCGGCCCTGATCACCAGGGCGTTTTCGCCGAGGGTCCGATCGCCCTAGGACACCGTCGCCTGGCCATCATCGACCTGTCGTATCGCTCCAATCAGCCTCTGGCGGATGCCGACCTGGGCCTGGTCTTGGTGTTCAACGGCACCATCTACAACTTCCACGAGCTCCGCGCTGAGCTGGGAGCGCTTGGGTACCGGTTCTTCACCGAGGGCGACAGCGAGGTCATCCTCAAGGCCTACGCAGCGTGGGGCGACCGCTGCGTAGAGCGTCTGGATGGCATGTTTGCATTTGCGATATGGGACTTGCCCCGCCAGCGCTTGTTCCTCGGTCGGGACCGGCTCGGTATCAAGCCGCTCTATTACGCGCGCAACACCAAGCGGCTGCGATTCGCGTCCAGCGTTCAGGCGCTGCTTGCTGCGGGCGAGCTAGACACCTCCCTCGACGCCGTCGCGCTGCACCACCACCTGACCCTGCACGGGGTAGTGCCGGCGCCGAGGACGGTGTTGAGAGAGGTGCGAAAACTGGCGCCCGCCCATACCATGGCGGTGGAGTCCCGAGGGTATACGGAGGAGACGCGTTACTGGGAGCTGCGTGCGCAGCGGCCCAGCCGCCCGGTCAGCGAGCAGGAATGGCTAGTACGCGTCCATAGCGCGCTGCAGGAGGCGGTGAGGCGGCGCCTGACCGTGGCCGACGTTCCAGTCGGGGTGCTGCTGTCCGGCGGTCTCGATTCGAGTCTGCTGGTGGCGCTCCTTGCCGAGGCGGGTGTGCGGGATCTGCGGACCTTCTCCATTGGCTTCGAAGACGCTCCGGAGGAAAGCGGCAGCGAATTCGAGTACTCCGATCTCGTGGCGGAGCGCTTCTCCACGCGCCACCTGCGCTATCACGTGCCTAACCGGGAGGTCTTGGACCGGCTCCCCGAGGCCGTGGCCTCGATGGCGGAGCCGATGGTGGGCCAGGACGCTGTGGCCTTCTATCTGCTCGCCGAGCGTGTGACACGAGAGGTGAAGGTCGTCCAGAGCGGCCAGGGAGCCGACGAGGTGTTCGCCGGATACTTCTGGTATCCCCTGATGGACGGGGAGGAGGGTGCCGACGTGGAGCGCTTCGGGCGCCATTACTTCGATCGCAGCCACGGGGAGCTCATCCAGACCCTCTCCCCCGCCTTCCAGGGACCCGACCACACGACAGCGATGATCGGGGCGCTGCTCGCCGATGCCCGCGCAGACACATTCCTGGACCGCGTGCTGCGCATGGATGTTACTACGCTCATCGTCGACGATCCAGTCAAGCGGGTGGACAACATGACGATGGCCTTCGGGCTCGAGGCCCGCGTGCCCTACCTGGATCACCATGTCGTGGAGCTGGCCATGGAGATGCCGCCTGACCTCAAGCTGCGCGGGTCCGGCAAGTATCCGCTCAAGGCCATAGCCAGAGGGCGGCTGCCGGATGCGGTGATCGACCGGAAGAAAGGCTACTTTCCAGTACCGGCTCTGAAGTATGTGCGGGGACCGTTCCTGGCGCTGATGCGCGATGTTCTCAGCTCCGACGCCTGCCGCGCCCGCGGCCTGTTCCAGCGCGACTACGTCGACAGGCTGTTGGCCGCTCCTGAGCGTCACATGACGCCGTTGCAGGGGAGCAAGTTATGGCATCTCGCGCTGTTGGAGCTGTGGCTGCAGGTGAACGTGGATCGCGGGACGGGCGCATGAGCGCCTAAGGCCGCATGCATCCAGGTGTTTTCTAGGCCGTCCCCTTTCAGCTAGACTGTGTCCAACTATCGATTCGGGAGATGCTCAATGGACGTGATGGACAGGATCAAGGATCAGGTGGAGGGCAACCGCGTCATGCTCTACATGAAGGGGACGCCCGATATGCCCATGTGCGGCTTCTCGGCCCGTGCGGCTCAGGTGCTGAAGCTGTGCGGCGCCGACTTCGCCTACGTGAACGTGCTCGCCGACCAAGAGGTTTTTCAGAACCTGCCGCGCTATGCCGACTGGCCGACCTTCCCCCAGCTCTATGTGAAGGGGGATCTGGTCGGAGGCTCGGATATCATGATCGAGATGTATCAGAAGGGCGAGATGCAGAAACTCCTACAGGATGCCGGGGCACTCAAGCAGGCGCAGTCCTGAAGGGATCCCAGCGGATGGGCGGCAATGTCCGGCGAACAAGCCGCCCTTCGCGCGCGCCGCCCCTCGACGGGAACGCCGTGGCTGAGCGCTGCGTCTGCATCGCGTCACCTGCTTGCATCCACCTGGCGTAACGGCTCCCAGCGGTTCACCACCTCGCAGAACAGCCTCGCCGTGCCTTGCGCGTCGTAGCGCGCCGAGTGCGCTTCCTGACTGTCCCAGTCGAGGCCGGCGGCGCGAGCCGCACGCGCGAGAACAGTCTGACCGAACGCCAGCGCGCCGAGCGTGGCCGTATCGAGCGTGCTGAAACCGTGGAACGGATTGTTGCGCACGCCTGCTCGGGCGACCGCCGCCTTGAGGAAGGCGAGATCGAACGAGGGGTTGTGTCCCACCAGGATGGCGCGGCTGCATGCCTGCCTGTCGATCTCCTGACGCAGGACTGCGAACAGGGTTTCGAGCGCCTCCTTCTCGGTCACGGCCAGGCGGAACGGGTGGTAGGGGTCTATCCCATTCACCGCCAGAGAGGCCGCTTCTAGCCTGGCGCCAGGAAAAGGCTTGATGTGGAAGGCATGCATCGCGGCGGGATGCAGGTGGCCTCGTGCATCGAACTCCACGGTTACCGCCGCCAGCTCCAGCAGCGCGTCGGTGCCCGCATTGAAGCCCCCCGTCTCCACGTCCACGACGACCGGCAGCAGACCGCGGAAACGGCTGGCCAGCGCTGTTCTGGGGCGTGACTCCGGCGTCGCCTCGCGGGTCTGCGCGGGCACGTCAGGTCGCAAGCTGCCAGCGCAGTTCTGTACCGGCTGCGAGGGGCACCACGGCGTCGACGCCCAGTGCGAAGCGGCTCGGTACCTGCCAGGACTGCTTGGCAAGCGTGATGGTGCCGTCGTTCCGCGGCAGACCGTAGAAGGCCGCCCCGTGACGGCTGGCGAAGCCATCCATCCGGTCCAGCGCTCCCGCCTGCTCGAACACCTGGGCATATAGCTCGAGGGCCACCGGCGCCGAAAAGATCCCAGCGCAGCCGCATTCCGCCTGTTTCGCGGTCATCGGATGGGGGGCGCTGTCGGTGCCGAGGAAGAACTTCGGATGACCGCTGATCGCCGCGGCAAGGAGCGCTTGGCGGTGCGTCTCGCGCTTGAGCACCGGCAGGCAGTAGTGATGAGGACGGATCCCGCCTGCCAGCATGGCGTTGCGGTTCATGAGCAGGTGGTGGGCGGTGATGGTGGCGGCCACATTATCCGGTGCCTCCCTCACGAAGTCTACCGCCTCCCGAGTGGTGACGTGTTCCAGCACGACGCGCAGGCCCGGCAGACGCCTCACTAGGGGTTGCAGCTCCCGTTCCAGGAACACCCGCTCTCGGTCGAAGATGTCCACCGCCGGGTCGGTGACCTCCCCGTGGACCAACAGAGGCACTCCGAGCCGTTCCATCGCCTCCATGACGGCACGAACTCGCCCCAACCGGGTCACCCCCGCCTCGGAATGGGTAGTCGCTCCGGCGGGGTAGTACTTGACGCCCACGATGTGCCCGCTCTGCCGCGCGCGCGCCACTTCCTCCGGCGGGGTGCGATCGGTGAGGTAGAGAGTCATGAGGGGCTCGAACCGCAGCCCGCCCGGCAGCGCCGAAAGGATACGTCTACGGTATGCGAGCGCCTGTTCCGTCGTCTCTACAGGGGGCCGAAGGTTCGGCATTACCACCGCGCGCGCGAACTGCCGGGCGGTATGGGGGAGTGCGGAACGCAGCACATCGCCGTCGCGCAGGTGCAGGTGGCAGTCGTCCGGTCGGGTGAAGGTAATGCTGGGCAAGGGAACTTCCCAGGAGAGCGAGCCTTTAATGTTGCTGTGAAGAAACGTTGGTTGCTATATAGCAACGATATATGTTGACAAATCAGCACAACGTAATATACTTATGCTATATGCGACAGACACAGGAGGTCTGCCATGTTTGACATCTTTACCATGAGCGGGATCGTGATCGCTGCAGTGGTAGGTGCCGTCGTGTGGCGCGCTTACCGTAAATGCAAGCAGTGCTGAGCGCGGACCGGACTGGCGCCTGAGTCGCACGAATGGAAGTCAGGACCGATAGCAACCTTGTCACTCCCCGTGCCGACCCCGGGCGCGGGCCCAATCCCGCGTGCGGGGGACCCACCGTCGTCTCAAGTGATCACCGACGGTCCCGGTCGCCCGGTGCGCTCCTTTATCTGCGCAAGCCGATCCGCTAGTCGGATCAGTGAGCCCAGGGCCTGTTGCGCGTCCCGGTCTTGTTTCGCCGGGTCGGGTTCGAATCTCTCCACGTAGACGCGCAGGGTAGCGCCCTCGGTACCCGTGCCGGAGAGCCGGAACACGACGCGTGAGCCATCGGAGAAGCCGATTCGCACGCCCTGACTGAGGGACACGCTGTGGTCGACGGGGTCAGTGTAAGCGAAGTCGTCACAGTAGAGGAACTGATGACCGTCGACGCGACTCCCCACGAGGTCGCCGAATTGAGCGCGCAGGTGGTCCATGAGCCCGGAGGCCACCTCTGCGTCCAGATCTTCGTAGTCGTGCCTGGAGTAATAGTTGCGGCCGAAGCGGGCCCAGTGCTGGCGGACGATCTCGGCGACCGACTGTTGCCGCACGGCGAGAATGTTGAGCCAGAACAAGATCGCCCACAAACCGTCCTTCTCCCGCAGATGGTCGGAGCCGGTCCCGAAGCTTTCCTCGCCGCACAGGGTGATTCTCCCCGCGTCCAGTAAGTTACCGAAGAACTTCCACCCCGTCGGCGTCTCGAAGCACTCGATGCCCAAAGCCTCCGCTACGCGGTCGGCTGCTTGGCTGGTAGGCATGGAGCGGGCGAGTCCAGCCAAGCCTCTGCGGTAGCCCGGCACCAGATGGGCGTTGGCTGCCAGGACGGCGAGGCTGTCGCTGGGGGTGACGAAGAACCTTCGTCCGAGCACCATGTTCCGGTCTCCATCCCCGTCGGAGGCACCTCCAAAGTCCGGTGCTGTCGCGCCGTACATGAGATCCACCAGTTCGTGCGCATAGGTCAAATTGGGATCCGGGTGCTCCCCCCCGAAGTCTTCCTTCGGCTCCCCGCGCATCACGGTTCCCGGTGGTGCCCCGAGGTGCTCCTCGAGGATGGCGCGGGCGTACGGGCCGGTGATCGCGTGCATGGCGTCGAAGCGCATGCGGAACACGCCGGAGTTGAAGAGGGCATGGATGCGGTCGAAATCGAACAGACTTTCCATGAGGCGTGTATAGTCCGCCACCGGGTCGATGACCTGAACGGCGGTACTGCCCAAGCGATGTTCCCCTATGCGGTCGAGAGGAACGTCCGGGGCGTCCATCACAAGGTAGCGGTCAATCGTCTGGCTGCGCGCGTAGATGGCCTCTGTGACCTTCTCCGGCGCAGGACCGCCGTTAGTGACGTTGTATTTGACCCCGAAGTCTCCCGCGGGGCCGCCCGGGTTGTGGCTGGCGGACAGCACGATGCCGCCAAGAGCCTTGTGTTTGCGGATCACGCAAGAAGCTGCCGGCGTCGACAGCAGCCCGTCGCGCCCCACCATTACGCGACCGAAACCGTTGGCCGCCGCCATCTTCAGGATGACCTGAATGGCGTGGCGGTTGTAGTAGCGTCCATCGCCCCCCACCACGAGGGTATGGCCCGCCCCACTCTCCAGAGTGTCGAAGACGGATTGGACGAAGTTCTCCAGGTAGTGCGTCTGCTGGAAGACGGTCACCTTCTTGCGCAGGCCGGACGTGCCGGGCCGCTGGTCCTCGAACGGTTGAGTGGGAATGCTCTGGACTTGCATGGGTACTTCCTTGGTCTGAATCGACTTCAGCCTTCATTCAAGCACAGCCCGGGAAGAGCCGTCAAAAGCGGCGAGGCAGGGCTGCGTCACCTCCCACGGCGCCGTTGTTGGGGCGCGCCGGGCGCCGCCCGCTGGAGACCGGACACGAAGCCTGGGAGAGAACGAGATCGAGATTCACGGAGTGGCGTGGCTGGCTGGGCGGCCGGCCACCTGTGCCGGAGCAACCTGCGGTAGATTGAGTCCCTTGCCGACGAATACGACGTAGGGGACCTCCTTTTTCATCTTGCTCATGACCTTCGGGTCTTTCTCGATGTCGTACTCCCAGCTTACCGTATGTCTGCTCTGGGCCGCTCGCGCCAATCTCTGTTGCAGGCTCTCTCTCGTTGCAAGCTCTGAGATGAGCCAAGGGTCAGTCTGATGCATAGAAGGCGGCGACGTTCTCCAGTACCGCCTTGAGTTCCACCGCAGCCTTTTCCGCCGCCTTGTAGTGCTCGATATCCACCGACCGCGCCTCGTAGACGGGGTCGGTGAAGCCCAGGACTACGCGGCCTGGCTTGCCGGCCCGCGACGGCTCGCGAAACAGGGTGAAGCGGCAAGGGATGATGAGACTGACGTAAGGGTCCTCTTGAAGGGCCTGAGCCAAGTACTGGGATTTGCAGGCGAGGAGGAGCTTGTGCTGCAGAGCCAGGCCGTATTTCTTCATGCCCATATCTAGATGCTCGACCTCGATGACCTCCCAGTTCTGCCCTCCCAGCTCGGTCTTTAGCCGTTCCAGGACGTTGTAGATGTCCACCTTGGGCGGGAGGTAGCTCACATAAGCGTGCCCGTGGCTGAGCACCTTGGCGTCGCTGTGAGTACACGGCAAGGCCGAAAGTGTTAGCAAGAGGCCGAGGGAAAGCAGGATGCGGGGCGTTGTGCGCAACGTAAATCCTCTGCCAGCCGCAGTAGCGCCAGAGTATCTGGCACCGCAGTGCGGGCTGTCAACGCGGCGGGCGGCCCGCGAAATGGCGCCGGCAGCGCCAGTCCTCGCGTCGAGCCCTTAGCCCGCCGATGGTCCATAGCCTCCGCCGCCCGGGGTCTCGATGACGAACACGTCTCCGGCCTCCATTTTGACCTCGGCGAGCCCCTCCAGCTCCTCGACGGCGCCGTTCCGACGTTGTACCCAGTTGCGCCCGCATGTGGCCGCCTGTCCGCCGGCCAAGCCGAAGGGGGGCAGGCGCCGGTGGCTGGAAAGGATCGCGGCGCTCATCGCCTCGAGGAAGCGGATGCTCCGCACCACCCCGTCGCCGCCGCGGTGCGCCCCCGCGCCCCCGCTTCCGCGCCGGATGGCGAAGCGCTCCAACAGCACCGGGAAGCGCCACTCCAGGACCTCGGGGTCGGTGATGCGGGAGTTGGTCATATGAGTGTGGACGGCGTCGGTTCCGTCGAACTCCGGTCCGGCCCCGGAGCCGCCGCAGATGGTCTCGTAATACTGCTAGCGGTCGTTGCCGAAGGTGAAGTTGTTCATCGTGCCCTGGGACGGCGGCCAGCACGCCCAGCGCGCCGTAGCAGCGCGTCCACGACGTACTGGGAGGTCTCGACATTGCCGGCTGCGACCGCCGCGGGATAGCGCGGGGCTCAGCAGGGAGCCCTCGGGGATGACGATGTCCATCGGCTTCAGGCAGCCGGCGTTGAGCGGGATGTCATCCTGACCAGGGTGCGGAAGACATACAGCACGGCCGCTTTGCACACTGCCGCCGGGGCATTGAAGTTGTCGGGCTGCTGCGGCGACGTGCCGGTGAAGTCGACGGTGGCGCGGCGGCGCGCCCGGTCGACACGCGATGCGTACCCGGAGCACCGCCGCCGCTGTCTAGAGTGTAGCTGAAGGCCCCGTCGTTCAGCACGTCCAGGACCCGGCGGACCGACTCTTCGGCGTTGTCCTGGACGTGCTGCATGTAGGCTTGGACCGTGGGCAGCGAGTACTGGTCCACGAGCCCGAGGATCTCGCGCACGCCCTTCTCGTTGGCCGCGATCTGGGCGCGCAGGTCGGCGAGGTTCTGGCGTGGGTTGCGCGCCGGAAACGCGGCCTGCTTCCAGCCAGGCCCCCAGCGCACCCTGCGTCCAGTCGGCCGCCGGCGACGAGCTTCAGGCCGGCGCTGAGCTGACGCCTTCCTGGTCGATGTGGCGGCTATCGGGCGGCATCGAGCCTGGGGTGATCCCGCCCACGTCGGCATGATGGCCGCGGGAGGCGACGAAGAACAGGATCTCGCTGGCCCTCGCCGGTCAAACACGGGCGTGATCACGGTGATGTCGGGCAGGTGGGTGCCGCCGTGATAGGGCGAGTTGAGCAGATAAACGTCTCCGCGGCTCAGCGCGCTGCCCGTGGCGCTGGATCAGGGCCTGGACGCTGTCCCCCATGGAGCCGAGGTGCACCGGGATGTGGGGCGCGTTGGCGATGAGCCCGCCTGCGCGCGTCGAACAGGGCGCAGGAGAAGTCGAGACGCTCCTTGATGTTCACCGAGTGGGCGGTGTTCTGCAGCGTGTACGCCCATCTGCTCGGCGATGGACATGAAGCGCCGGTTGAAGATCTGCAGCCAGCACCGGGTCGCACGCCGGTGCCGATGGCGACACGACGCGGCGAGCGGCGGGAGCGTGTCAGGACGAGATGGTCGCGCTCGGAGACCTTAGCCTGCCAGCCGGGCTCAACCACCATGGTCGCCGTGTCCTCGATGATGATGGCCGGCCCGGCGACTTGCGTCGCCCGGACGAAGCGCCGCGCTCGGATACACGGGCGTGTCGTGCCAGGCACCGCCGGAGTATATGGGGACGTGTCGGCGGCTCGGCTGCCGGGCGACCGGCGTCGGTGACTGCCAGGACCGCGTCCCGGACCGCCTTCGGCGGCGTGCCGACCGCCTCGACCGAGACGGCCTCGATCGATGATGGCGCTCGTCCTCGGCAGAGACCCGAACCGCTCCCTGTGGGCACTGCGGAAGCTGTCCGCGCATGTCCTGGGGCTGAGCGTGGTCCACCAGGCAGCGCCGTGTCGGTACCCTGATAGCGCAAGTGACGCGCGGCTCATCACCTGATATTGTCCTCGTGCAGTCCCTGCGCCCGCAGGTCCGCCGAGCGCCTCGCAGCGAGAGGCCCTGGATCAGCGGTGCCAGCTTGATGGCACGCAGCCCTGGTCCAGCGGGAAGTTCCACCGCCCGCTCGCGCATGGCCCGTTGCGCCGCGAGCCCCATGCCATAGGCGGAGAGCACGCCGGCCGAGCGGGTGCAGGAAGATCGCTGGTCATGCCGAGGGCATCGGCCACCGCGGCAGGCGTGCTGGCCGCCGGCGCCGCCGAAGCAGGCACAGCGTGTGCTGCGTCACGTCGTAGCCGCGGGCCACCGAGACGCGCTTGATGGCGCGCGGCCATGTTCTCCACGGCGACGGCGAGGAACCCTTCGGCCAGCTGGTCGGGCGCTGCGTCGGTCGCCGGTGGCGGCCCGGATGTCGGCGGCCAGCTCGGCGAATCCTCGCTGCACCACCTCGGCGTCCAGGGGCAGGGCGCCGCCGGGTCCGAACACGGCCGGGAAAAACCGGCGGCTGGATCTTACCCAGCATCACGTTGCAGTCGGTCACGGTGAGCGGCCCGCCGCGGCGGTAGCAGGCCGGCCCGGGATTGGCGCCCGCGGACTCGGGCCCGACGCCGATAGCGGCTGCCGTCGAAGTGCAGGCGGGAGCCGCCGCCCGCGGCCACCGTGTGGATGCGCAGCATCGGCGCGCGCAGCCGTACGCCCGCCCACCTCGGTCTCGTAGCTGCGCTCCAGCTCCCCGGCGTAATGGGCCACGTCGGTGGAGGTGCCGCCCATGTCGAAGCTGATGACTTTGTCGGAATCCGGCCATGGCGGCGGTCGCCACTGCACCGACGAGCCGCCCGGCGGGTCCGGAGAGGATGCTGTCCTTGCCGCGGAAGGTGCGCGGCGTCGGTGAGCCCGCCGTTGGACTGCATGAACATCAGCCGGGTGCCCTGCGCCGCTGGGCCGAGCCCATCTGGACCTGCGCCACGTAGCGGCGCGAGCAAGGGCGAGAGATACGCGTCCACCACGGTGGTATCGCCCGCGGCTCACCAGCTTCATCAGCGGGATGGTCTCGTGGGAGGCGGACACCTGGGTGAAGCCGATGGCGCCGCGCCAGGTCCGCCACGCGCCGCTCGTGGTCCGGGTAAGCATAGGCGTGCATGAACACGATGGCGACCGAGCGGATGCGCGGCCCGGTACGCCGCCTGCAGAGCGCCCCTCGCTGCGGCCAGATCTCAGCGGGACCAGCTCCCCGCCGTGGGCGTCATAGCGCCCGTCCACCTCGATGACCCGCGCGTAGAGCAACTCCGGGAGCCGGATGTGCAGGGCGAAAGATCCGGCCGGTTCTGGTAGCCGATGCGCAGCGCGTCGCCGAACCCGCGGGTGATGACCAGTACCGTCGGCTCGCCCTTGCGCTCGAGCAGCGCGTTGGTCGCCACGGTCGTGCCCATCCTCACGGCGGCGATGTGCTCGGCGGGGATGGGCGCGTCCGGCGCGGACTCCGAGGATCTCGCGGATGCCCTGCGACGGCGGCGTCCGGGTAGCGCTCCGGGTTGTCGCGAGAGCAGCTTGCGCGTCACGCAGGCCGCCGTCCGGGCGGCGCGCGACCACGTCGGTGAACGTGCCGCCGCGGTCGATCCAGAACTGCCAGCGCCCTGTGGGGGATGACATGGAGTACGCGTTGGCTCAGAGCGTGTGCAGAAATCGTCGCGAGCGGCCCGAGAGCGAGGCGCACGCAGCGTGGCGGCGAGACTTATCCAGCAGATAGGCCAGGAGTGACCTGATGGCAGGACGACCATTCGGCACGTCCGCGAGACGCCCCGAAGGGGTGGCGTACAGGGAGGTACGCCATGACCGAATGGCAGGACAGCCATTCGGCACGTCCGCGAGACGCCCCGAAGGGGTGGCGTACAGGGAGGTACGCCATGACCGAATGGCAGGACAGCCATTCGGCACGTCCGCGAGACGCCCCGAAGGGGTGGCGTACAGGGAGGTACGCCATGACCACCGCGCGATGCGACGCGCAGCAGATTTTCGGGTGAAAGGCGGGCCGGGCGGCGTCTCGATGCGCGATTGCAGTTTCAAGTCGAAACCCCGAGAATATGCCCTGACTTGGAGCGCGCCGACCGCTCGGGGCGCTGGCATATCTGGTGGGATTCCCCGTGACCCGCTTCATCTTCATCACTGGCGGCGTGGTCTCCTCCCTGGGCAAGGGAATCGCAGGGGCCTCGCTCGGGGCGATCCTCGAGGCGCGCGGCCTCGGGGTGACGCTGCTCAAGCTCGATCCCTACATCAACGTCGACCCGGGAACGATGAGCCCGTTCCAGCACGGGGAGGTGTTCGTCACCGAGGACGGCGCCGAGACCGATCTGGACCTGGGGCACTACGAGCGCTTCGTCCGCACCACCATGGGCCGGCGCAACAACTTCACCACCGGGCGGATCTACGCACACGTCATCCGCAAGGAGCGGCGCGGGGACTACCTGGGCGGTACGGTGCAGGTCATCCCCCACATCACCGACGAGATCAAGCGCCTGATCCTGGAAGGGGCGGGCGGCTCGCGAGTGTAGCCATGGTGGAGATCGGGGGCACCGTCGGGGACATCGAGTCGTTGCCGTTCCTGGAGGCCATCCGCCAGATGGGCGTGGAACTCGGGGCGCGAACACACCCTGTACATACACCTCACCCTGGTCCCGTACATCCCTACCGCGGGGGAGATCAAGACCAAGCCCACCCAGCACTCCGTCAAGGAGCTGCGCTCCATCGGCATCCAGCCCGACATGCTCCTTTGCCGAGCCGACCGCCCGCTGCCGCGGAAGAGCGGCGCAAGATCGCGCTGTTCACCAATGTCCAGGAGCGTGCCGTCATCGCCGCCCAGGACGTGGACAGCATCTACAAGATCCCCTTGCGCTTCCACGCCGAGGGCCTCGACGACATCGTGGTGGAGCGCCTGGGCCTGGACGCCGGCCCGCGGATCTCGCCGAGTGGGAACAGGTCGTCCACGCCCGACGCATCCCACCGAGGAAGTGCGCATCGCCCTGGTCGGCAAGTACGTGCACCTCACGGAGTCCTACAAGTCCTTGAGCGAGGCGCTGATCCACGGAGGGATACAGACCGCGACTCGGGTGAAGGTCGATTACGTGGATGCCGAGGAGATCGAGCGGCATGGGTCCGACTGCCTGGCCGAGGCGGATGCCATCCTGGTGCCGGGCGGCTTCGGAGAGCGCGGCGTGGAGGGAAAGATCGAGGCGGTGCGCTACGCCCGCGAGCACGGGATCCCCTACCTGGGCATCTGCCTCGGGATGCAGGTCGCCGTGATCGAGTTTGCCCGCAACCGCGTGGGGCTCGCGGGGGCGCACAGCACCGAGTTCAACCCCAGCACCCCGTACCCGGTGATCGCCCTGATGACGGAATGGACGACTGCGGAAGGAACGGTTGAACGCGCGTAGCCGCGAGTCGGACCTGGGAGGCAGCATGAGGCTCGGTGGGCAGACGTGCCGGTTGAAGGCGGGCACGCTCGCCCACTCGCTCTACGGCAAGGACGTCATCCTGGAGCGCCACCGTCACCGCTACGAGTTCAACAACCAGTACCTGGAGCGTGCTGCAGGAGTCGGGTCTCGCGGTCTCGGGGTGGTCCGGCGACCAGAAGCTGGTGGAGGTGGTCGAGCTGCCCGGGTCACCCGTGGTTCGTGGCCTGCCAGTTCCACCCGGAGTTCACCTCGACGCCACGCGACGGCCATCCCCTATTTCGCGGGGTTCATAGAGGCGGCCCGTCGCCGCCGTCAGCAGGAGCGAGCGGGGACCGCACGGGCGGACGCCGCCGCCACATGAAACTCTGCGGATTCGAGGTCGGGCCGGAGCGCCCGCTGTTCCTCATCGCCGGTCCCTGCGTGATCGAGAGCCGGGGTCTTGCCCTGGAGACGGCCGCCGAGCTGCGGGACATCACCCGCCGGCTGGGCATTCCGTTCATCTACAAGTCGTCGTTCGACAAGGCCAATCGCACCTCGGCCCGCAGCTACCGGGGACCGGGCCTGGAGCGGGGGCTGGCGATTCTGGAAGCGGTCCGGGAGCGAGTGGGGGTGCCGGTGCTCACCGACGTGCACGAAGACACTCCCTTGCAGGACGTTGCGGCGGTGGTGGACGTGCTGCAGACGCCGGCCTTCCTGTGCCGCCAGACCAGCTTCATCCAGAATGTGGCGCGTCAGGGCCGGCCGGTCAACATCAAGAAGGGACAGTTCCTGGCGCCATGGGACATGGACCAGGTCGTCGCGAAGGCGCGGGAAGTGGGCAACGAGCAGATCCTGGTCTGTGAGCGCGGGGTGTGCTTCGGCTACAATTACCTCGTTTCCGATATGCGTTCTCTCGCTGTGATGCGGGCCACCGGGTGTCCCGTGGTGTTCGATGCCACACACTCCGTGCAGCTTCCGGGGGGGCAGGGGGCGAGTTCGGGCGGGCAGCGAGAGTTCGTGCCGGTGCTGGCGCGGGCCGCGGTCGCGGCCGGTGTCGCGGGCCTGTTCATGGAGACCCACCCCGATCCCGAGCGCGCGCTCAGCGACGGCCCCAACGCCTGGCCCCTGGCGCTCATGGAGGACCTGCTGGTAACGCTGCAGGCGATCGACAGCCAGGTGAAGGCGCGCGGTTTCATCGAAACCCAGCTCACGAGAAAGGAGAGCCATGTCACAGATCCTCGACATCCGCGCGCGTGAGATCCTTGACTCGCGCGGCAACCCCACGGTAGAAGCGGAGGTCGTGCTGACCTCCGGCCATGTCGGTCGCGCCGCGGTTCCCTCCGGCGCGTCCACCGGGTCGCGCGAGGCGCTGGAGCTGCGCGATGGCGACCCGAAGCGCTATGGCGGCAAGGGGGTGCTGACGGCGGTCGGCCACATTCGCGGCGAGATACGGCGCGCGCTCGTCGGCACGCAGGTGGCTGACCAGGAGTCCATCGACCGCAGGCTGCTGGAGCTGGACGGCACGGAGCACAAGGAGCGCCTGGGCGCCAACGCGATCCTGGGGGCGTCCATGGCCTGCGCCCGGGCAGCCGCGCTGCAGACCGGGGTGCCGCTGTATGCCTATCTGGGCGGCAAGGGTCCGTTCCAAATGCCGGTGCCGATGATGAACATCCTGAACGGCGGGCTGCACGCGGCGAACAACGTCGACATCCAGGAGTTCATGGTCGTTCCCGTGGGGGCGCCGACGCTGACCGAGGCGGTGCGCTACGGGGCGGAGGTGTTCCACAGCCTCAAGAAGGTGCTGAGCAGCCGCGGGCTCAACACCGCGGTGGGCGACGAAGGCGGGTTCGCCCCGGACCTGCCCTCCAACGAAGCCGCCCTGGAGGCGATCATGGAGGCCATCGACAAGGCCGGATACCGTGCCGGCGAGGATTTGGCCATCGCCCTGGATCTCGCCAGCTCCTCGTTCTACCAGGACGGCAAGTATCGCCTGGACTCCGAAGGCAGGGTGCTGAGCGCAGAAGAGCTGATCGACCGCCTCGTGGAATGGGTGGACAAGTATCCCATCGTGTCCATCGAGGACGGGCTCGCGGAGGACGACTGGGACGGCTGGGCCTCCCTGACCAGGCGCCTGTCCAAGCGCGTGCAGCTCGTCGGCGACGACGTGTTCGTGACCAACACGAAAATCCTGCAGGAAGGTATCGACAAGGGGATCGCCAACTCCATTCTGATCAAGCTCAACCAGATCGGGACCGTGACCGAGACCCTGGCGGCCATCGACCTGGCCCAAGGGGCAGGCTATACCTCGGTGGTTTCCCACCGGTCCGGGGAGACGGAGGACACGTTCATCGCCGACCTCGCCGTGGCGACTGCCGCGAGCCAGATCAAGACTGGCTCGCTGTCCCGCTCGGAGCGGGTCGCCAAGTACAACCAGCTCATCCGTATCGAGGAGGAGTTGAAAGGCGACGCGCGCTACCCCGGCGCCAACGTGTTCCGCGTGCGGCGCCCCTAGCTTGAGCCGCAGTGAAGCTGCTGGTCACGGTCCTGCTGATACTGCTGGCGCTGTTGCAGTATCGGCTATGGGTGGGCGACGGCGGCGTCGCCAAGGTGTGGCGCCTCCACAAGGCGACACAGGCGCAGCAGTCCGACAACGCGACCCTGGTTGAGCGCAACCGGGCGCTGGAGGCGGAAGTGCGCGACCTCAGGCAGGGGCTCGCGGCGGTGGAGGAGCGGGCGCGCACGGACCTGGGGATGATCAAAGAGGGCGAGACCTTCTTCCAGGTCATCGAGCCTCCCGGCTCGCCTGTGCAGCGCTAGTGTCATGTCGTAGGAATCGTTGCACGCCCGCGCGGGCCACGATCCCCTGTTTCGTCATTCCCTCGCGCTGGGAGCCCGAAGGCTTCTCTGGATTTCGGGTATCCGGCGCTGCGCGCACCCGTCCGCAATGACGGGACGAGACCGGCAGGGCCTTTTCCAGCCGCCAGCCCGAAGCGCGCGGCGTCCGGCATGACCTCGTCCGAGCCCGTCCGCCACTGGGCGGTGATCCCCGCCGGCGGGAGCGGCCGCCGCATGGCGGGTACGCTGCCCAAGCAGTACCTGCCGCTGGCCGGGCGGTCCGTGATCGAGCACGCCGTGGAGCGGCTCGGCAACCACCCGCGCATCTCGGGCGTCGTGGTCGCCGTCAGTGGGGGGGGTGCGCACTGGTCCTCCCTGCGCCCGGCCGCGCGGGCGCCGATCCTCACGGCTCCTGCTGGAGAAGAGCGCTGCCACTCGGTGCTGAACGCTCTGCGGCGCTTGCGGGAGATGGCATCGCCCCAGGACTGGGTGTTGGTGCACGATGCCGTCCGGCCGTGCGTGCGCCGCGAGGACCTCGACCGGCTGATGCGGGAGGTGGCGGAGGACGAGGTCGGCGGGCTGCTCGCCCTTCCGGTGACCGATACCCTGAAGCGGGCCGACCCGCAGGGCCGGGTCCTGGAGACGGTGGACCGCGCCGGGCTCTGGCGGGCCGCGACGCCCCAGATGTTCCGCCTGGATGCGCTCTCGCAAGCGCTGCAGCGGGCCATCGACGAGGGCGTGACGGTGACCGACGAGGCGGCGGCCATGGAGCGCACGGGCCTGCGGCCGAGGCTCGTTCCCGGACACGGCGACAACATCAAGATCACCTACCCCCAGGACCTCGCCCTGGCGGAGCTGTTCCTGAGACAGCAGGCGGCGGAATGAGGATCGGGCACGGATACGACGTGCACCGCTTCGGCTCGGACAAGCCTCTGGTGCTGGGCGGCGTGACCATTCCCTACGACCAAGGGCTCGTGGCCCACTCCGACGGCAACGTCATCATCCACGCCCTGTGCGACGCCTTGCTCGGCGCTGCCGCCCTGGGCGACATCGGCCGCCATTTCCCGGACTCGGACCCGGCCTGGCGCGGCATCGACAGCCGGGCGCTGCTCCGCCGCGTCGTCGCGCTGGTAGGTGAACGCGGGCTGAGACCGGGAAACGCCGACCTCACGGTGGTCGCCGAGGCGCCGAAGCTCGCGCCCCACGTGCCGCAGATGATCGAGTGCCTGGCGAAGGACCTCGGCCTGGCGCCGGATCGCGTCAACCTCAAGGCGACCACCACCGAGGGGCTCGGCTTCGCCGGTCGTCGGGAGGGAATAGCGGCCCATGCGGTGGTGCTGCTGGAGGAGTCCGTGGATCACGGTCCTGCCTGAGATGGCCGACTGGCAAGCCGGGACGTGCAACGTGGCCTGGAAGTCCGCGACGAGATCCGTAAGGCGGAACCCCTATTTTCTTTATAAATGGAGTCTGACCCTAATGGCACTTACTTAACCTTTTTCGGATGTCCGTTCTCGCGGATTTCTTCCCGTACGAGCTGTCTTGGCTTGCAGAGCAGCGGAAACGGTTTGGGTCGGCGTTGACCGCTCTTGGCTCGACGCGCCGGGGGCGTTTCCCGACCCGCTGCTCGGCGATCATCACGAGTAAGGCAGACAGAGTGACGGGGTCCTGCGCCCCGCCACGTTGCTGCCACACTGTCCAGATCTGGACGGTATGCTTGAAGCTGAGCTGGCGCGGGGTCTGATCGGCCAGCCAGGCGGCCTGGGCCATCAGCAACCGGATCAGATTGTAGGCCAGCAGATGAACCCAGACCTCTTTGATCGCCATCTCCGGGGTCTTGCAGCTCAGCATCTCCATGCCGAGCGTGGTCTTGATGTGGCGTAAGTCCAGCTCCACGTGCCAGCGCCGGCGATACAGCGTCTTGAGGGCGGGCTTCGGAGTGTGCCTGGGGCAGCAGAGCGTGGTGACCAGGGTCTTGCCGCCGGTGTGCAGCTCGCGCACCTGCAAGGTTTCGGGGGCTTGCGCGTAGTCGGCCTGGCGCATCCAGTCGGGCTTCTTGGGCCTGTGCAGCACGATGAGGTGGTCGCGCTCGCCGAGCTTCTCGCCCACAGAGAAGTCGATGCTGCGTCGCCGTGCCCCGTACTGTTCGAATACTCCGTCCACGCCCCGTTGCACCAGCTCGGAGAGCAGGAAATAGGTCGCGTAGAAGGCATCCCCCAAGAGGATGTCACCGGGGCGCAGGGTATCGAGCTGGGAGCGCAGCAGAGTCTGTTCATCGCTTCCCTTGCCTTGGCACGGGCCCGTGGCCACATCGAGCAACCCGCCACTGCCCAGGCACAGCAAAGCGACCAGGCGGCACTGGGGAAAACCCAGGCCCGCCTTCTGGCTGGCCGGTTGCGGATAGGCCGCTTGATTCTCCGGTGTATCCGGCAGCACCACCGTCGCCCCATCGACCAGACGCACCGGGCGACCCTGCCAGTGCCACATCGCCGGGGCACCCTCGGCGATCAGCCGCCCGGTGTGGCGGCACAGCCGCGTGACCATCTGAAGCGGCAGGCGCTGTCGTGCCTTGCAGTACGCCCCGGTGTGGGTACTGCATCGCGGCAGGCCGCCCACCAGGCGCTTGACCGCCGCATCATTCACCGCTTGCTGGCAGGAGCGGTCCGCCGAGAGCGTCTGCGCAAGAAACATCGACAGCGTCTCGGTGGGTGCAAACAGCCGCTCACGGTGCTCCGGCAGCAGCGACTCGACTTGCTCGAACAAGCGCGGGCCGGTGAGCAGGTTGAAAAACGCGTAGGAATCCGTGTTGGCAGCCTGATGACGAACCCGTCGCTGTTGCTGAACGCAGGCGCAGTGGCTAGGATGCATGAGGGCTGGCTCCCTGGGTGATGGACGTTGTGTTTGGCGACTCAACAGCCTATCACCTACGCCAGCCCTTCTGCATGCAAATTCAGTCAGTTGCGCTTAAGTAAGTGCCATTCGAGTCTGACCCCATTCGGTCTGCCAACAGGCTCGGTCTGCCCAAACGCGCCAAATAGGGGGAAAACCGGGGAAAACCCCTCCTGGGGCCAAGCCCATAGTACATTTAATGCGCCCATAAATTTATTTGATCGACAACGCCGGTGCGAGAGACACACAATTCTCTGATCATCGGGAATTATTTGTCTTCAGTGATTCTGTGTCGTTCTGTATTGGAGTATTGCTTGGCACAACAAGGACGAAAACATGGCATTAACGTTTTCCGGGTGAGTGGAGAGCTAAAGAAGCTGGGGGAGCTGGTCAATGAATATTCCGAAAGATTCGCTGAGCAGGAGGTTGATCTCAGGGGGATCAAGCGTCTTGGTGATGACAGCGTTCATGTCAACGTGTACCAGAACAATGTCATTTCTTGGCCCAAGGTCGGCTTTGGCCATGCATTCAAGTCATGGGATGCTTTGAGGAAGTTGTTGGAGTGGCTGTATGGGTGACATTCGCAGCGGGCGAGCCCGGCAAGTGAAATCAACGTCAGAGGGTAGGTGGCGTGTGCGTGGGGGAGGCGTAGGTGCTTGACTGGTGGCTGCTGGGTTGGAGGCTTGAGCGTACACGCCTACATGGCGGAGTTAGGTTTGGCTGGCAGCATTGAGAATGCCTTCAAGACGCTCTTTCAACAACTGAGGGCCGTTGGCAGGCAGACAGTACATTACACACCAGTCTGGGCATTCCTCGTCGCCGCCGTGGTAAGCCTGCCATGCCTTGTTGAAGCGCAAGCGGTCAATGTTGCGGAGGTAACGCCGAAACTCGACTGCGGCGGCGCGATGCCTGGGAAAGACTTGAATTAAGGCAGCGTGCAGTTGGTGGCCCCGAAGGTCGCCGAAAACGGAAGGGTCGATGGCAGCGCGAAAGGTGGCGGCTGCGGCGCGCTTGGTGTTGAGGCGGTGAACGTACAGCAAAGCCAAGATGCCAAGAAACCCAGTCAGCAGCGTAGCGGCCCAAGTGGGGATGAGGTCGTTCATTTTGATTGGTGGGCGCTACTTGGGGCTATGGTGCCGATTTGGCTATTTGTTGCGGACGGGATGTTGGCTCGAACCAAATCTAACAGGAAATGGCGGGCCGGTACAACGCTGCCGACGGCTCAGACGGTGTACGAGCCTCGTTAGAGGGCACAAGGCAAGACCTGACCCGGGCTCTCCGACTACAGCGCTGGACCGCTTCCGCGCTGTCGTCAGGCCGGGAGTTGAAGCAGATCCTGGCTTGCGGCGCGTGTTCGTGGACGATGTTGATCAGCTTCTCGAAGAGCAGGAAGTTCTTGGGGATTGCTCTCACCCCGGCCCCGATCAGGACACAGTCGTAGCGATTCTGCTTCAACCGATCCGTAACGGTGGCTGCCGCGGATACGGGATCGGTATCAGTGAGGCATAGCTCCGCCTCGAATCCGAGCGCGTTGAGCTTGGCCACATCCTGATCCAATCCCTCCTGCAACTTTTTCGCACCCAGATGGGCGATGTAAGCGTTGGCCGGGTCGGAAAAGTCGATTTTGGTGGGATCCATTCCCACGATGACAACCTTCTTCGTCATAAGCACTCTCCTTTGGTGGCCTGAGACCGCGACATCGCAAGCGGTCTCCGCTCGCTTAACATTATGAGTAGACCGTGCCCTGGCCGCCGGACCCTCCGGTTCGTTTCCGAGCGAGCGATGTGCTTGGACGAACAGGCGGTTGCCTGACACCGGAGCACTGAGGAGGCTTGGCACAGTGGGCATCCCTTCCGGGGATAGGTGGACATCGTCCGTCTATCCTCGCACGGGTCCGCGGCGAGTTCGTTCCGCTCAAGACGCGGCTCCCCCGCGGCCAGATGTCCTCGACCGCGCCTGGGTCCTCTGCGATGGCCCCCCATGTGCCTCCCGGTGGTCTGGTCCGCCACCTTTTTGCCGCCTCCCTCTGGGCGGACCGGCTTGCCCGTCCAACCTGCCGGAGGGAACGCCTTGCACTTTATAGCGAGAGTCTGACGAGCGCGCACCGGGCTATCAAGCCGGGCGGGAGGAGAGCGGGGTCAGGTCTTGCCTTGTGCCTTCGTTCTGGCCCTGGTCCCTTTCCCTCTATTAAATCCAACGCTGGACCGCTTCCGCGCTGTCGTCAGGCCGGGAGTTGAAGCAGATCCTGGCTTGCGGCGCGTGTTCGTGGACGATGTTGATCAGCTTCTCGAAGAGCAGGAAGTTCTTGGGGATTGATCTCACCCCGGCCCCGATCAGAACACAGTCGTAGCGATTCTGGTTCAACCGATCCGTAACGGTGGCTGCCGCGGATACGGGATCGGGATCAGTGAGGCATAGCTCCGCCTCGAATCCGAGCGCGTTGAGCTTGGCTACATCCTGATCCAATCCCTCCTGCAACTTTTTCGCACCCAGATGGGCGATGTAAGCGTTGCCCGGGTCGGAAAAGTCGATTTTGGTGGGATCCATTCCCACGATGACAACCTTCTTCGTCATAAGCACTCTCCTTTGGTGGTCTGAGACCGCGACATCGCAAGCGGTCTCCGCTCGCCTACCATTATGAGTAGACCGTGTCCTGGCCGCCGGACCCTCCGGTTCGCTTCGGACCGAGTGATGCGGCGGGACGAACACGCGCTCGCCTGACACCGGAGTACTGAGGAGGCCGGGCACAGCAGGGCATCCCTTCCGGAGATAGGTGGACATCGTCCGTCTATCCCCGCACGCGTCCGCGGCGAGTTCGTTCCGCTCAAGACGCGGCTCCCCCGCAGCCTGATGTCCTCGACCGCGCCTGATCCTCTGCGATGGCCTCCCATGTGCCTCCCGGTGGTCTGGTCCGCCACCTTTTTGCCGCCTCCCTCTGGGCGGACCGGCTTGCCTGTGCGACCCTCGGAGGGAACGCCTTGCACTCCAGCGAGAGTCTGACGAGCGCGAGACGGGCTGTCAAGCCGGGCGCGCGGTTTGCGGGCCCGACCGGATGGCCCGGGCCCCCGGGGATCGGCGAGTGCACCGCGCCAGCAACGGCGCGCGGCGGCCGAGCAGGGCGCCGACGCGGGTCACGCCGGTAAAGCACATGGCGTCGTCGGCGCCCAGCCGTTGCGTAAGGGCCAGGCCGCTACTGCGGCGGGCCGGTCGGGTCCCTTGTGCGCCGCCGAGGACGCGCAGCCTCGCGGGGGGTCGTCGGCGAGCACTGTCTGAGCCCGGCGCCCCGCCGGGCGAGTTGCGCAGCCGCCCCGTGGGGCGAGCACCGCAGGGCACCCGCAGGGCGGCGCACAGGGTGGCCTTCTCTTTGGTGACTTTCTCTTGGCCAAACAAGAGAAAGTCACCAGCCGCCGGGCTGCCCCCGGGCATGCCTGCGACCGCGCCGCAGGTCGAGCCTCGCCGAGTCCCCCTGCAAAGCCGGGGGGGGTTGCCACGCCGTGCGGACTCGGCCCGAGCCTTGGACGCTGTCTAGTGGACGCTTGACCACAGTGGCCGCCTTTGCTAGAGTCGCTCGCGGAGAGTTGGGCGTTACACCGTTCTTAATCCGGGCAACCGACAACTTCAGTGATTGGAGGAAGGCAAGCCACCATGAGAGAGGATCTTATCAAGCGCTGTGAGGAGCTTTTTCGATATCTTTCCGCAGGAGATTGGGAGCACGGACTTGCCCTTATTGCACCGGATCTACGCTACACCGTAGCCGACGAGAAACCTATGATAGGACCCGAATCGGTCAAGGAGTATCTGACCGAGCTTTCCAAGGCCCTCAGGCCTCTCGAGCACAATGTCCGCAATGCCTGGCAGGTCGATGACAACACGGTAGTCATGGAAGGTGTGACAGTTTGGGGTCGTCCCGACGGCAGTCAATTCTCGACGCCCTTCTGCGACATTTATGGCTTCGAGAATGGGCTTCTCAAGGACTGGCGCGTTTATGTCGTGGGGGGCGGAACTGTCAGCCGCCCGGAAGGGCACTGATCGGTCATTTTTCCTTCCCGAGAATTGCCTTCTTGAAGGCCGCTCGACCGCTTCTTTCGTATCGAAGATCGTTCGGAAGGAGGTGGCGGCGGCTGAGCACTTGTGAAAATCCGTGGAGGGATTCATCCCGCCCAGATAGGATGATCCGGCCCCACCGGGGCCCGAGTGTCCTGCGCTGCATCCGGAATGTGGTCGGGGCGCAGCGCTGAGTCAGTCACCGGCTCCTCCACGCACGAGCCGCTGCCGCTCCCTGTGTTTCGCAGCCCAGTTCCGAGCCTGCCATCGGCCAGCGCCGTCATCGAGCCAGCTCCCATCCCAGGTAGACGACCAAGAAAATCGCCATGGCCGCGACTGCCGTTCCCAGGGCGAGGTTGGGCAGGGTCGCTCGGTACTGCGCGATCTCCTCCGAGTCGATCCGCCGCTCGTGGGCGAGAAAGCGCCGGGTGGCCAGAGTCACCATGAGCACCGCGAACAGGAGCAGGCCGATGCCCGCGATCTCCGCTGCCGGCGAGGCATGGACGTGCGCCTCGCCGCCCTGCGCGTGGAAAAGATAGGCGAGGAAGAGGTCGAACCTCTCGATCAGGAACCCTAGCGCCATCAGGGCGATCGCGGTCCGGATCCAGGCGAGGTAGGTGCGCTCGTTGGCGGCGTGGTCGGTGAAATGCGGGATCACGGCTTGCCCTTGCGGGCCTTGGGGATAGTGAGCACCGGCACGTGGGACAGGCGCACGGTGGTCTCGGTCACGCTGCCGATCATGAGACGGTCCAGTCCCCGTCGGCCGTGGGTGCCGATCACGATGAGGTCGGCAGGCCAGAGGGAGGCTGCCTGGTCGATGGCCTCGCCGATATGCCGCCCCGCGGTCTCCAGCAGGACCCCATCGGCCTCGACGCCCGCCTGCGGGGCCAGGGTGCGCGCGTCGTCGAGCAGGTTCTGGCCAGTCGTGTGGACCGACTCGCGGATCTTCTCGATACCGATCCAGCCATGGATGTCCCAGTCGCCCAGGGTTTCATCCACCACGTAAACGAAGCGCAGGCGGGCAGCTTGCTCTGCGGCGAGCGCAATGGCGTGGCGGCATGCAGCCTGTGCGGTATCGCTACCATCGATGGGAGCCAGTATGCGCGCGTACATCGGACCTCCTTCTGGTGCGACGTTGCCCGAGGCGCGGCGAGCGTGGACGGAGCCGCCTCCGCTTTAGCGGCGGAGGTCCTCACATCGGCGCACGCCGGCCCGAGAGTTCGCTCGGTTTCACGACGCCCGGTGCGCCTCAGCGCACCGTAAGTACGTCGCAGGTTGCCTGATGGATCACCCGATCCGCAGTCGACCCCAGCAGCCCGGCCAGACCGTGGTGCCCGCGGGCGCCTACGACAACGAGGTCGGGCCGGCGCTGTTCGATTGCCCGCAGCACCTCCACCTTCGGCCGCCCGCTGACCACCACCGCCTCGGCGCCGACTCCTTCACCCTGAAGGAGCGCCACCAAGCGCTCGCGCGCCGCAGCGATCAGTTGCGTCTCGGTCTCGTCCACCGGGGGAATCACGTAATCGAGGTCCGGCGGTATCACGTAGTCGACCACGTGCATGACGCTCAACCCAGCGTCCAGCGCTGCGGCGATCTGTGCGGCCCGCCGAACCACGGCGCCGCTCCTGTCGCTCAGGTCCACTGCGGCAAGGATGTGCTTATAGACTGGCACGGTACACTTCCCCTCTGGTGGGAGCTTGAAGAAGCTCATCCGCGAGCGTCTTCACCTCGACTCGCCGCGGTACGCGTCCGCGGCCCGCATACCTGCGGCGCCTGGCAGGCTTTCTTCGAGCAAACTGCTCGTGTGATGAAGGTTGCGGCCCAGTCGCCAAGTGCGTGGCGGCGAACCTTCCCCCGCGCGTGCGCAGCCCAAAAGCCGCGTCCGTCGGCCGGTGCCGACGGGTCCGGTGACCCCAATCTGCCAAGCCGCAGAGTCCACGGCTAGCATACTCCATCGTTACGCAAATACGCCGGGTCCAAGGGGTGACGGCCGCGGCGCTCTCGGCCAGCGACGGTATAATGGCCGGCGCGGTTCGCGTTGCCTGTGCGTGGACGTCCAATCCCTCCCAGATTACCGGCGCCAACCGTCGATGCGGGCGGCTGCTGGCAGCATGACTGCGGGCAGGCGTTGGACATAGCCCCGAGACGATGGCCCATGGTACGTGGTCCAATGATGTCACTGCTCGCGCGCGTGGGGTCGGCGGTCCAGGCACGCCGACTCGCCGTGCTGCCGGCGGCGGGCGCCCTGTGCCTGGCCGCCTGCGCTTCCTACGCGCCGCGGCCGCTCAGCACCGCACCGGATCTGGCAGAGGAGGTCCCGCATTTGAAGGTGGCCGCATCGCGCCTGCCGTTACCCGACCTCCGCGGGCACCCGTTCAATCCGGACGACGGGCTGGACATGGTGGAAGTCGCGATCCTGGCCGTCGTGAACAATCCCGACCTGAAAGCGGCGCGCCGCGAGGCGGGGGTCGCCAGGGCCCAGGTCCTTGCGGCGCGCCTCCTGCCGGACCCCCAGCTTTCCCTGTCGCTGGACGACACCACCGACACCGGTCCCGGTCTCACCAACGCCTACAACGCAGGCATCAGCTACGATCTGCTGGCGCTGGTCACGCGAGGCGCGCGCATCGATGCCTCTTCCGCCGAACGCAACAAGGTGGACCTGGACATCCTGTGGAAAGAGTGGCAGGTGGTTCAAGAGGCGGAGACGCTCTTCGTCCAGGCCTACCACCAGCGAGAGAAGCTGGTGCTGCTGCGCGCCTTGCAGTCACTCTATGCCGATCGTTATGCGCGCTCGCGCAAAGCCCTCCGGCAGGGAAACCTGACCTTGGAGGTGACCGGAACGGATCTGACCGCTCTGCTGGATGCGACGACGCGCGTCGACGGGATGGAGCGCCAGCTCGCGGAGACCGACCACAAGCTCAATGCGCTGCTGGGGCTGGCACCGGACCTGACCCTTTCCCTGGTTCCGGGCGCCGAGCCGCCGCCGCCGGGGCGCGGGGAAGTGACCGCCGCCCTCGCGAGTCTGCCGCGGCGCAGACCGGACCTGCTCGCCTTACAGGCTGGTTACCGGAGTCAGGAGGCACGGGTGCGCCAGGCGGTTCTGGAGCAGTTCCCGGTATTGAACCTGGGCGTCACTGCGGCGCGTGATACGACCAACGTGCACACGATAGGCGTCGGCGTCACCCTGACCCTTCCGTTGCTGGATCGCAACCGCGGCCGCATCGCCGTGGAGCGGGCGACCCGTGCCCGCCTGCACCAAGAGTACCAGGCCAGGCTGGATCAGGCCCAGGGCGAGGTCCATCAGCTTTGGGTGCAGCACGAGCTGCTGGCTCGGCACTTGCGGGAGATCACCGCCGAGCTTCCGACGCTCAAAGAAATGGCCGTGCAGGCGCAACGCGCTTACGAGGCCCAGGACATCGGCGCCCTGGTCTACCTGAATCTGGAAAACACCTCGCTGAACATGCAGATCGAGGCGCTCGATTTGCGGCAGTCCTTGCTTGCTACGCGCATAGCGCTGCAGACGCTGCTGGGACAGGTGCTGTCGGGTCAGCCACCCCCACAGACCGGAACCCTCCCCCCGCCAGCGCCAGGGGAGGGCGAGGATGCGGCGATCTCCACACCTTCCCGGCATCGGCAGGTGGTTCCGCTCACCCCCGATGCCTTGCGGGCGGGTCGAGGCACGTGAGGCCACGGGCGCTGCTGCTGGTGACGTTCCTGGTGTGGCTCTGGACGCCGGACGTTGCGTGGCGGCCGGTTTGGGGCGACGAGCGCCCAGACGCCGGCACGGCTTCCAGCGTGCTCGTCGAGACCCAGGCGGTGCGCCGGCAGTCGCTGAGCGACACGTTGACCGGGTATGGGCGGCTGCAGCCCGACCCGGACAGCACCGTGAGCGTCAATCTGGCGCGCGAGGGGCTGGTCGCCCGGCTCTGGGTGCGCTTGGGTCAACTGGTGGCCCCGGGCGCGGCGCTGCTGGAGCTGGATACCGCACCCGGCGAGGCCATGAAGTACGAGCAGGCGCAGGCGGCGGTTCAATATGCCCGCGGCGAGGCGTCGCGGATGCAACGGCTTTTCTCCCAGCAGCTCGCCACCCGCGACCAGGTCGACAGCGCCAGACGCGCACTGCAAGACGCCGAGGCGGCCTTGGCCGCACAGCGGAAGCTCGGGGCCGGCCAGGCCCGGGAGGTGGTCCGCGCGCCCTTCGCCGGCATCGTCACCGACCTCGCGGTCAGGCAGGGCCAGCGCGTCCAGGCGGGCGCCGACGCGCTCATCCTGGCGCCCCAGGAGAACTTGTTGGTGACTCTGGGGGTGGAGCCGGAGGACGCGCGCCGAGCGGCGGTCGGGATGCCCGTGGTCCTGACGCCCGTCTTCGAAGACGACGTCGAAGATCGCCTCGCGGGTGGCCAACGTCCACGCCATGGTCAACCCGAGCACCCGCCTCGTCGACATCCTGGTCAAGATCCCGCCGGCCGATACCCGCGGATTGGTCGTGGGAATGACCCTGAAGGGGGTCATCGAGGTGGCGACGCGCCGGGTGCTGGCCGTGTCCAGGGCAGCGGTCCTGCGGGACGAGCGAGGCAGCTACCTGTTCATCGTCCAGGGAGGCACGGCGCGCCGCATCGCCGTCCGGCCCGGTCTGGAGCAGGGCGACCAGGTCGCCGTCGAGGGACCGCTGAAAGAGGGGGACCGGGTCGTGGTCCTGGGAAACTACGAGCTGCAGGACGGGATGCGGGTGCGCGAGGCCAGTCGATGACGGTCGCCCGCTGGGCTCGTCACCACCGCCGATCGATCCTCTTCATCGTGGCCGTCGCGGCGCTGGCCGGAGCGGCGGGCGCCTTCAGATTGCCGGTGGCCCTGTTCCCCGACGTGCAGTTCCCCCGCATCGTCGTGGAGCTGGACGCCGGTGACCGTCCCGCCGAGCAGATGGTATCGGAGATCACGCGGCCGGTGGAGCAGGCGGTGCGGGCGGTGCCCGGGGTGCGCGGCCTGCGTTCCACCACGTCGCGCGGCAGCGCCGATCTGTCCATCAATCTCGCGTGGGGAAGCGACATGACGGCGGCCAAGCTGCAAGTGGAGTCGGCCGTCACCCAGACGCTTCCGCAATTGCCGCCGGGCACACAGTTCACCGTGCGGCGCATGGACCCCACGGTCTTTCCGGTGGTCGCTTACAGCCTGACGTTCCGACCGGCACACGCTGACCGACTTGCGAAACCTGGCCGTCCAGCAGCTCGTACCCCTGCTTTCGGCGGTCGACGGCGTCGCGCGCGTCGGAGTCCTGGGGGGAGAGCAGGCGGAATATGGGGCGAGCGTCGATCCGGCACAGCTCCAGGCCTATGGCCTCACCATGGACGACGTTGTGCAGGCGCTGTCCGCCGCGAACGTGCTGCAGGCGGTCGGTCGGCTGGAGGACCAGTACAAGCTGTTTCTGGTCCTGTCGGACACGCGGTTCAACGGGCTGGATCAGATTCGCCACACCATTCTGCGCAGCGGCGACAACGGGCTGGTGGAGGTCGGCGACATTGCCGTGGTCACCGAAACCACGGTGCCCCAGTGGCTGCGGGTCACTGCCGGAGGCCGCGATGCCGTGCTGCTGCAGATCTATCAGCAGCCGGGAGGCAATACGGTCCAGATCGTACGCGCCATCCAGTCCAGGCTGGAAGCCTTTCACCACAACCTGCCTACAGGCGTGAAGCTCGCCGACTGGTACGACCAGAGCCAGCTCATCACCGCGTCTGCGCGCAGCGTGCGTGACGCCATCTTGCTCGGCGCCGCTCTGGCCGCCCTGGTCCTGCTCGCATTCTTGCGCAGTGCGCGGAGCACCTTGATCGCGTTCCTGGTGGTCCCGGCGATACTGGCGTCCACGGTGCTCCTGCTCTTCGTCCTCGACATGAGCTTCAATCTGATGACGCTCGGCGGCATGGCGGCGGCAGTCGGTCTCATCATCGACGACGCCATCGTCATGATCGAGCACATCGTCCGCCGCCTGCGGGGCGGGTCGGGCGAGCGCCCGGAGCGCATGCGGGTAGCGGTGCAGGAAATGTTGAGGCCGCTCGCCGGCTCCTCCGCCTCGACCGTCATCATCTTCGTACCGTTGGCTTTCCTGGGGGGAGTCACGGGGGCGTTCTTCAAGGCGCTCGCCACCACCATGGCGTGTGCCTTGCTTGTCTCCTTCCTGGTCGCCTGGCTTGCGGTGCCGCTGCTGGCCGATCACCTGCTGGGCGCAGGGGACGCCGACCGAGAGGAGGGCGGACCGCTGCGGCGCCGGCTGGACGGACTGCACCGTGCGCTCCTCGGCCGTGCCCTGGTCCACCCGGGGTGGCTCGTGGTCGGCGTGTCCATGCTCGTCGGCGGCGGCTACCTGGCTTACCGGCAGGTAGGCTCCGGCTTCATGCCGGCCATCGATGAAGGCGGCTTCGTCTTGGATTACTGGGCACCCCCGGGCACTTCGCTCACGGAAACCGATCGCCTGCTGCGGCAGGTGGAGGCCATCCTCGCCGCCACGCCCGAGGTGGAGACCTATTCGCGGCGCACCGGGGCACAGCTCGGCGGCGGACTCACGGAAGCCAATCAGGGCGATTTCTTCATACGCCTCAAGCCCTTGCCCCGCAGGCCCATCGACGGGGTGATGGAGGAGGTCCGCCGCCGGGTCGAGCGGGACGTACCCGGACTCACGGTGGAGACGGCGCAGCTCATGGAAGACCTGATCGGCGACCTCACCGCAGTGCCTCAGCCCATCGAGGTGAAGCTGTACGGCGATGACCCTCGGCAGCTTCTCTCACTCGCGCCGCGCGTCGCCGAGGCGATCGGCAAAGTCGACGGCGTGGTCGAGGTGCGCGACGGCATCGTCCTGGCGGGAGATGCCCTGGCCGTCCGCGTGGACCGCACCAAAGCGGCTCTGGAGGGGGTGGACCCGGCGGCCGTCACCCGGCAGCTCGACGCCTCCCTGAGCGGCGTCGTCACCACCCACGTGCAGCGCGGCATCAGGAGCATCGGCATCCGGGTTTGGATCCCGCAGGCGCTCAGGTCGACCGTCGAGCAGATTGGAGTGCTGCGGCTGCGCGCCGCCGACGGGCACACGTTTCCTTTGCGGCGCATCGCCTCCATAGACCGTCTCACCGGGCAGCCGCAGATCACGCGCGAGAACTTGAAACGCATGGTGGCGGTGACCGCCCGTATCAGCGGGCGCGACATGGGATCGGCGGTGCGTGCAGTGCAAGCCGTGCTGAGCCGCGACGGCCTCATCCCCCGCGGTGTCTACTACGAGCTCGGCGGCCTGTACCAGCAGCAGCAGATCGCCTTCCGGGGGCTGATGGCGGTGTTCCTGGCCGCCGTCGCACTGGTGTTCCTGCTGCTGTTGTTCCTCTACGAGCGTTTCCGCATCGCGCTCGCCATCCTGGGAATGCCGCTGCTGGCAGTCTGTGCGGTATTCATCGGCCTGTGGGCGACGGACACGGAGCTCAATATCAGCGCCATGATGGGCATGACTATGGTGGTCGGAATCGTGACCGAGGTCGCGATCTTTTACTTTTCGGAATTCCAAGACTTGCGGGACGCCCACCCCGTCGCGGAGGCCCTCATCCTCGCCGGGATCAACCGCCGGAGGCCCATCGCGATGACCACCCTGGCCGCCATCCTTGCGCTCCTTCCGCTCGCCCTCGCTCTCGGTCAGGGCGCCGCCATGCAGCAGCCCTTGGCCATCGCCATCATCTCGGGACTGGTGGTGCAGTTGCCGCTGGTCCTGCTGGTCATGCCGGTCGTGTACCACGAAGCCTCGAAGCCGCGCCGTAAGCGATCGTCCGGCTGATCCGAACTCCGGCGCGTCGGGGTAGCCCGTCGACGGTGATGCCTCATCGGGCCGGTGTCGTCATGCACGACGGACGGACGAAAGCGTGCGGAAACCCGCTTCTCACCGCGTTGGTTCCAGGCCGCGCTGCCTTTGGGGCTTCGAGAAACGCTGGTCCGACCTCAGCGATGACAAAGACGACGGGGTTACGCACATCCCTCGTCATTCCGTACAGGAGTGTACGGAATCCAGGGGCAAGGATGCCGAGCCATGCCGTCCGTGGCCTCTGGATTCCAGCTTCCCAGCCGGAACGACAGCCGAGACCAGGAGTTGTGTCTAATGGCATGGGTTAACGGTCTGGGTGCTACCATCAGGCCCGCGTACCTGTCCCGGCCTCGCGCGCCAATGAAAAGCGGGTTCGCGAAACCGTCATGGTCGGCCGGCATGAAAGGGGAAGGCCAACTTGCCCTCAAAGGCCGTGGATGCCGCAGGCGGGCTCGTCCTGACACCGGTTGTACCGCTGGAGCAAGGGGTTGCTACAGACCAGAGGCGGTTGAGAGGGTCCTGTGCGGAGCAGATCGGGAATTTCTTCTAGGCGCAACGCACCGCAGTGTCTACCATAATTCGGCCATTGGCTGCGGAGCTGCTGAGAAGCGGTATACGACCAAGAGCGCGTCTCTAAAAGAACCACGTCGCGAAGCTCTGTGTGGCGCCTCGGGGTGGCGTCTCGATCGGACGATCGAGACGACCTGAGAGGGGCGCTGTCCAGGTCGGCCGATCGCGAGCAAAGGGGAAAGAATCTGTGTCCAGACAAGCGTCAGCCAGGAAGAGCAGCTCGGGCGCCACAGCGGCGAATCTCGGCTTCGAAGCCAAGCTATGGGCCGCCGCCGATGCCCTGCGCGGCAGCATGGACGCCGCGGAATACAAGCATGTCACGCTTGGACTTATCTCCCTCAAGTACATCTCCGACGCCTTCGAGGAGCAGCACGCGAAGCTCGAAGCCGAGAAGGCCCAAGGCGCCGACCCGGAGGACCCCGACGAATACCGAGCCCTCGGGATCTTCTGGGTGCCCAGGGAGGCCCGCTGGTGGCATCTCAAGAACAACGCCAAGCAGCCGACCATCGGAAGACTGGTGGACGACGCCATGGAGGCGGTCGAGCGCGACAACCGCTCGCTCAAGGGGGTGTTGCCCAAGGATTACGCCCGTCCCGCGCTCGACAAGCAACGCTTGGGACAGCTCATCGACCTCGTCAGCAACATCCGGGTCGGCGACGAACACAGCCGCTCCAAGGACATCCTGGGGCGGGTCTACCGAATACTTCCTGTCCCAGTTCGCGAGCGCCGAGGGCAAGAAGGGCGGCGAGTTCTACACCCCGCGCTGCATCGTCCGGGTGCTGGTCGAGATGCTGGAGCCCTACAAGGGGCGCGTCTACGACCCCTGCTGCGGCTCCTCGGGGATGTTCGTGCAGTCGGTGGAGTTCATCCGCGCGCACGCGACCGGAAACGGCAACGGCGGCAAGGCGCCCAAGCGAACGAAGCCCGCATCCCGACCTCAAGGCCGACTACATCCTTGCCAACCCGCCCTTCAACGTGAGCGACTGGCGCGGGGAGATGCTGCGCGACGACAAGCGCTGGAAGTACGGGGTGCCTCCGGTGGGCAACGCCAACTTCGCCTGGGTGCAGCACATGATCCACCACCTGGCGCCCATGGGCCTCGCGGGCTTCGTGCTGGCTAACGGCTCGATGTCTTCCAACCAGTCCGGCGAAGGCGAGATCCGCCGAAACATCATCGAAGCCGACCTCGTGGACTGCATGGTGGCGCTGCCGGGTCAGCTCTTCTACTCCACGCAGATTCCGGCCTGCCTGTGGTTCCTCGCCCGCAACCAATCGGGCGTAGGGGCGCGCGGCCGTGCGCCCCTACGCGACCGCCGCGGCGAGGTGCTCTTCCTCGACGCCCGCAAGCTCGGGGCGATGGCCGACCGCACCCACCGCGAGTTGACCGACGAGGACATCGCCCGCATCGCCGCCACCTACCACGCCTGGCGCGGCGAATCAACGACACCTTCCCCCTTGCAGGGGGAAGGCGGGGATGGGGGTAGAACGCATGAATACCGCGACATCCCCGGCTTCTGCAAGAGCGCGATGCTGGAGGAGATCCGCAAGCACGGTCACGTGCTCACGCCCGGCCGCTACGTGGGCGCCGAAGCGCAGGAGGACGACGGCGAGCCCTTCGAGGCAAAGATGAAGCGGCTCACCGCAACGCTTGAGGAACAGTTTGTCGAGAGCGCGCGATTGGAGGGAGAGATTCGGGAGAATCTGCGAAGGTTGGGGTTTTGCCCGTGACACGGTTGCCTCACGCCGAGCGGGCCGTTCTAGAGGAGTCCAAGATAGTTGGCTACCTGCTGGCCACAGGCCATCCGATCGGGAGAGGCAAGGCCGCCTTTTTCCTTCGATTCGGCTTCCGGCCGGAAGCTTGGCAACATCTCCAGATCGCACTCATCGGCCGCGCGCGCGATAACCTGCGCTAACCCCATTGCCGAAACTGAGGAGACGGCCTTTGGCACAAAATATCTCATTGATGGTCCGCTCTTGGCGGCCGACGGACGCAGCCGGCTGGTCCGTGCTGTCTGGTTTGTCGAGGCGGGCGAAGAGCAGCCGCGGTTCGTCACCGCCTATCCCTTGAAAGGAGGGGCTCCATGATCCAGGAATTGGACATTGTGGTATTGAGCAGGAATCTGCCTGAACACGGGCTGGAGGCCGGGGACATTGGCACGGTCGTTCTTGTGCACCGTGAGGGCACCGGTTTCGAGGTGGAATTTGCGACCCTGACGGGTGAGACGGTCGCGGTGCTCACCGTGTCCGCCGATGCCATCCGACCTGTCGGCCAGCGCGAGATTGCCCGCGTGCGGGCAGTGGCGTAGGGGATCCGGGAAGCACGAGCCCATTTTCTTGCGGCGAAGGCCCGGGTAACGAGGCAATCGAGGGGAGCATGAGGCGTCTCAGCACGATGCTGCGCGAGCAGCAGGCGAAATCCGCGAAGCTCGACGCCGCGATCGCCCACAACCTGAAGGAGTTGGGGTATGGGGATTGACGAGATGCTTCGAGCCAAGCGGAACGAGATCCTGCGCATTGCCGCCACTCACGGCGCGCACAACGTCCGGGTTTTCGGCTCCGTGGCGCGGGGCGAAGCGGACGAGCGAAGCGACATCGATTTTCTCGTGGATCTGGAGCGCGGACGCAGCTTGTTCGACCTGGGCGGCTTGCAGGTTGACCTCGAGGCCATCCTGTCCCGGCCGGTGGATGTCGTCACCGAGCGTGGGCTGAAGGCGCGGATGCGTGCGCACGTGCTCGGCGAGGCGGTGCCGCTATGAGAGATCCCACAGAACGCCTGCGGGACACCCTCGAAGCCATCGCCAATATCGAGGGCTACCTCCCTCGGGGACGGGAAGCCTTCGATCGCGACGAGCTTCTCCAGACATGGTTTCTTCGTCAATTGCAGATCATCGGAGAAGCCGCTCGCGGCGTGCCCGACGACGTTCGCGTCCGTGCGCCTGACGTCCCTTGGTCGAACATCGTTGGCATGCGCAACATCCTGGTCCATGGGTATCACCTCTCCGACGCGAAGCTAACAGTTCCGCCGACAACGCTGCTCTTGGCTATGGATGCTGTTCTACAGCCGATTGTCGAGAGTCTGTGGAGGCGTGATGTGCTGTCCCGCACGCTCGCCGCCCTGGCGATGCACTGCTGCCCAAGCTCATCTCGGGCGAGCTGCGGGTGAAGGAGGCGGAGAAGTTCGTGGGGGCGGTGGCATGAAAGCAGTCATTCATCCACATGCCGCTGCGAGAATAGCAGAGCGCGGCGCTACCGAAGAGGAAGTGCTCAAAACGATTGAGGGAGGCGAACAGTTCCCCGCCAAATTCGGGCGAACAGGTTTTCGCCGCAACTTCCCATTCACCGGTCTGTGGCGTGGAAACGCATACGCCACCAAGCAGATTGAAGCGTATGCCGTACAAGAGGACGCCGATTGGGCAGTCATCACCGTTATCGTCAAATATTTCTAGGAGGACCGACCATGCGTATTGAATACGACCAGAAATACAATGTCGCCTATATCCGCTTTCTCGGAGGGCCAGCAAAAGACTTGCAGACCTTGCATGTCAGCGAGGAGCTGAATATCGACATGACGCCCGATGGCCATATCTACGGAATTGAGCTCTCTGAACGCCAACGAGCAGCTTTTCCGGCAAGATGCGGGGAAGCTGGTTGTTGAAAACCGGCAGTCGGGCAGGTTGGAAACCGTCCGGCTGGTCGAAGAAGCGTGAAAGTCGCGCTTCATTCCCCCGCGACACCCTGTTCCCAAAGCTCATCTCTGGCGAACTGCGGGCGAAGGACGCGGGGCGGTTTCTGAAGGAGCGCGGGCTGTGAATTACGACCCGGTCAGACACCGCCGCCGATCCATCCGTCTGAAGGGCTACGATTATTCGCACGCCGGGGTGTATTTCGTGACCGTCTGCACCCAGGATCGGGCGTGCCTGTTCGGCGAGGCTGTGGACCGCGAAATGCGGTTGAATGCCATGGGCCAGATCGTGGCTGATGAATGGTTGCGGTCGACGCGGATTCGGCAGGAAATCGAATTGGATGCGTTTGTGGTCATGCCTAATCACATGCACGGCATTGTCGCGATCACCGACCCGGACGTAGTAGGGGCGACCGGCCGGTCGCCCCTACGGTTTGCGGAATCGCCCCAGCCGCGCGGTCCGGGGCGGCATTCGCTGGGCGCTCTGGTCGGCGGATTCAAATCCGCGGTTACCGTCCGGATCAATGTCCTGCGCGGCACACCGAGTGCGCCGGTCTGGCAACGCAACTACTACGAACACATCATCCGCGACGAGGCATCCTTGCATCCCATTCGGCAGTACATCGTCGATAACCCGCTGCGTTGGGCCGTTGACCGGGAGAATCCAGCCGCCACCACCCCTGAAACCGGAGGATGCATGGCGGAGCTAACCGAATCCGAAGTCGAACAGGCCGCCCTCGCCTGGCTGGAGAGCCTCGGCTACGCGGTCAGGCACGGCCCCGACGTCGCACCGGGCGAGCTGGCCGCCGAGCGGAAGGACTATGGGCAAGTGGTGCTGGAAGGCCGCCTGCGCCAGGCGCTCGCCGTCCTCAATCCGGATCTTCCCACCGAGGCCCTGGACGACGCCTTCCGCAAGCTCACGCGTCCGGAGGGACCGACGCTGGAAGCGCGCAACCGCGCCCTCCATCGGCCTCTGGTGGACGGGGTCACGGTGGAATATCGCCGAGCTGATGGCTCGATCGCCGGGGGACAGGTACGGGTCTTCGACTTCGCCGATCCCGACAGCAACGACTGGCTTGCGGTGAACCAGTTCACGGTGAGCGAAGCCAAGCACGCGCGCCGTCCGGACGTGGTGCTGTTCGTGAACGGCCTGCCCCTGGTGCTCGTCGAGCTCAAGAACCCCGCGGACGAGAACGCAACCCTCTGGAGCGCGTTCAACCAGCTCCAGACCTACCAGGCGGAGCTTCCCACCCTGTTCGCCTTCAACGCCGCGCTCGTCGTCTCCGATGGCGTGGAAGCCCGCATCGGCACCCTCACCGCGGGGACGGAGTGGTTCAAGCCGTGGCGAACCATCTCCGGCGAGACCCTGGCGGACCCGCACCTGCCCGAGATCCAGGTGATGATCCAAGGGATTCTGGACCGACGGCGGCTGCTGAGCCTCGTCCGCGATTTCATCGTCTTCGAGGACGAAGGCGGCGGAAAGCTCGTCAAGAAGATGGCCGGCTACCACCAGTTCCACGCCGTCAACGTCGCCGTCGCCGAGACCCTGCGGGCGGCGAGGCTCCATCAGACAGCGGAGGCCATGGGCAGATACGAAACCGGCCGCAGGCACGGGGGCGAGCCGGGCGACCGGCGCATCGGCGTGGTCTGGCACACCCAGGGCTCGGGCAAGAGTCTCACCATGGCGTTCTATGCCGGGCGGGTGATCCGCGAGCCGGCGATGGCCAATCCCACCCTGGTCGTCCTGACCGACCGCAACGACCTGGACGACCAGCTCTTCGGCACCTTCTCCCGCTGCCAGGATCTGCTCCGCCAGCCCCCGGTCCAGGCGGAGAGCCGCGCCGATCTGCGGGAGAAGCTCCGGGTCGCCTCGGGGGGTGTGGTGTTCACCACCATCCAGAAATTCCTGCCCGAGGAAAAGGGCGACCGCCACCCGGTGCTCTCCGAGCGGCGCAACATCGTGGTCATCGCCGACGAGGCGCACCGCAGCCAGTACGACTTCATCGACGGATTCGCGCGCCACATGCGCGATGCACTCCCCCAGGCCTCGTTCATCGGCTTCACCGGCACGCCCATCGAGCTGAGCGACAAGAACACCCGCTCGGTCTTCGGCGATTACATCAGCGTCTACGACATCCAGCGCGCCGTGGAGGACCGCGCCACGGTCCCCATTTATTACGAGAGCCGGCTCGCCCAGCTCGCCCTGGACGAGGCGGAGCGCCCGAAGATCGACCCCGAGTTCGAGGAGGTCACTGAAGGGGAAGAGATCGAGCGCAAGGAGAAGCTCAAGACCAAGTGGGCGCAGCTCGAGGCCGTCGTGGGCGCCGAGAAGCGCCTGAAGACCATCGCCAAGAACTTGGTCCAGCACTTCGAGGAGCGCCTCGCGTGGATGGAGGGCAAGGCCATGGTGGTGTGCATGAGCCGGCGCATCTGCATGGACCTCCACGACGAGATCGCGAAGCTCCGCCCCACCTGGTACGACCCCGACGACGACAAGGGTCTGCTCAAGGTGGTCATGACCGGCAGCGCCTCGGAAGGACCACGGGTCGCCGAGCATGCCCGCAACAAGCCGCGGCGGGAGGCGCTCGCCCAGCGCTTCCGGGATGCCAGCGACCCTTTCAAGATGGTCATCGTGCGGGACATGTGGCTAACTGGCTTCGACGCTCCCAGCCTGCACACCATGTACGTCGACAAGCCGATGCGCGGCCACGGCCTGATGCAGGCCATCGCCCGCGTCAACCGCGTGTTTCGGGACAAGCCCGGTGGCTTGGTGGTGGATTATCTCGGGCTGGCCCAGGAGCTGAAGCAGGCGCTCGCCACCTATACCGAGAGCGGCGGCACGGGACGCACCGCCATCGACCAGGAAGAGGCGGTCGCCCTGATGCTGGAGAAGTACGAGATCTGCCGCGACCTGTTCCACGGCTTCGACTGGTCGCTCTGGACCAGCGGTATCCCGCGGGAGCGCCTAGGCATGCTCCCCGCGGCTCAGGAGCATATCCTGGCGGAGCCGGGGCGTAAGGATCGGCTGCTGCGTGTGGTGACCGAGCTTTCCCAGGCGTTCGCCCTGTCCGTGCCCCATCCCGAGGCCCTGCAAATCCGCGACGACGTGGCCTTCTTCCAGGCGGTGCGCGCCGTGCTGGCGAAGCGTGCCCCGAGCGATCACAGGACCGACGAAGAGCTGGATCAGGCGGTGCGCCAGATCGTCTCCCGTGCCATCGCGCCCGAGGGCGTGGTGGACATCTTCGCCGCCGCCGGACTCGAGAAGCCGGACCTCTCCATCCTCTCGGAGGAGTTCCTTGCCGAGGTGCGCGGCATGCCGCAGCGCAATCTCGCCGTGGAGCTCCTGAACAAGCTGCTCTCGGGGGAGATCCGCACGCGCCGGAGGAAGAACGTGGTGCAGGCGCGCTCCTTCGCCGAGATGCTGGAGCAGTCCCTGCGCCGTTACCAGAACCGGGCTATCGAAGCCGCCCAGGTGATCGAGGAGTTGATCGAGCTTGCCAGGGAGATGCGCGAGGCCGACCGGCGCGGCGAGCGCCTGGGTCTGACCGACGAGGAGCAGGCGTTCTACGACGCCCTGGAGACCAACGACAGCGCAGTCCAAGTCCTTGGGGACGAGACCCTGCGGGGCATCGCACGGGAGCTGGTGCAGGCGGTGCGCTCGAACCTCGCCATCGACTGGACGGTGCGCGAGAACGTCCGTGCCCAGCTTCGGGTCATCGTGAAGCGCATCCTGCGCAAGCACGGCTATCCCCCGGACAAGCAGGAGAAGGCCACGCAGACCGTGCTGGAGCAGGCGGAAGCGCTGTCGCAGGAGTGGGTGGTGGCATGACGGTGCCCACGTTCAGGAAGGCGGGCGACGCCGGCCAAGGCCGCCGAGGCAATGGGAGCACTCGGTCGGCGCCCCCCCACAGGAACCTCACTGCGGACAGGTCGTATCGTCGCAGTAGATGACGTTCTGCCAACAGAAAATCTGCGGCGAACGGGGATCGATGGTGAGCCGCAGCCATTCCCTGGGGTTGTTGGTCGAGCCCTGAGACAGGCCGCCCCGACCTCCGCCGCCTCTGCCAGCGTGGGGCAGGCCGGGCGGAAAATCACCTCAATGGCGGCCCGCCGTCGCTGCAGCAGGGGGTGGAGCGAAAGCGGCAGGTGCGAGCACTGGCGCAGAGCTGAAGTCGGCCGGCAGCTCGCCGGTCAGGCTCGCGAGGAAGGTGACGATGGCGCGCACCTCCTCGTCGCTCAGGGTCCTGCCGAGCTGAAGCTTCGCCATGATGCGAACCGCTTGCGGCAGAGCGGCGACGGAGCCGTCGTGGAAATAGGGCGGGGTCATGGCCACGTTGCGCAGGCTCGGGACCTTGAAGACGTAGCGGTCGCCCTCGGCTTGGGTGACTTTGTAGCGGCCCAAGTCGACCTCCCGGCTCCCCGTCTCCTTCCAGTAATCGCCGGTCAGTCCGAACTTCTGGAAGCTCCCGCCCCCGACCCCGACCCCGTTGTGACAACGGCTGCAGCGGAGATTCAGGAACGTCTCCAGGCCCTTCTGCGCCTCGGGGCTCAACGCCCCGGTGTCGCCTTGGAGGTAGTGGTCGAAGGGGCTGGGCGTCACGAGGGTGCGCTCGTAAGCGCCGATGGCCGCGCCCCAATTCTCCGGCCGGACGGCCTCCGGCTCACCGGGAAAGGCGGCACGGAATGCCCCTTCATAGCCGAGGGACTTCAGCTTGGTCACGACGCTCGGGTAATCCGGATTTCCGAAGCTGGCTGGACCGATGAGCGACTTCTGGGCTTGGTCTTCCACGTCCGCCCGGTCGCCGACCCAGTGTTCGCGGAACTGCAGGGCTGCGTTCAACACCGTGGGGGCGTTGCGGGGATTGAGCTTGTCGGCCACCCCGAGGCTTCTCGGCAACGCGTCGGTTGCGCAGAGCGCGGGCTGATGGCAACGCGCGCAGCTTACCGTGCCGTCGGCGGAAAGGCGCGGATCGAAGAACAAAGCCCGCCCGAGCTTGACCCGAGCCGGGGTAATGGGGTGGCCGGGGGTGGCCATGTCCTTCGGAAGCGGCTTGAACACCTGATGAGCGCGCTGCAAGAGCGCGTCTTCGGCAAGCGCATCGCGGGCCTCCGCGCTGAGCGCCCCGATCGCGGCCGCCATCAAGGCCAGACCGAGCCATGTACCTTTGCCAAGGTCGTGCATCGCTTCTCCTCCGATCATCTTCATAAAGGACAGGCCAACGGGCCGCTGAAAGCTCGAGACTATCGCAGGCTCTCTCGCGATTTCGGTTCCAGTGCGCAGACGCGCATCGGCAGCAGGACACGTTTCCGAATGCCGTTCGGAGCGCGACACAGAGCGTGTCCAGGCGACCCGGGCGAGGTTCGAGAGCGCAGCGTGCAGCGCTCGGTCCGAGGATGATAGCAGTCATTGCTGACCGTGGGGTCACGGTCTGCAAGGCCGAAAACCGGGAGCTTGCGCAAGCCTCGCGGGGTTAGAGATCTCCAGGACATCAGGCCAGACCCTGGCACGCTTCATGCTCATATCCTTTCAGAGGGCGGAGGAGTCATCGGCCCTGGGAGACGCCCACCGGCGAGTCGACATGAACACCCACGTCTGCGACATGCTTAGTGCTCTTCGCCGCAGCCAAGTCCGGTGGCGGGGAAGGGGCCGTCGCGACGAGCGCGGCAGCAGCAGTCAAGAGGCACGCGCCTATGGTTTCCGCCCTGCCTTCCAGGATTATGGTACGGGCCGGTCTCGGGTCGGAGGCACCTCGGCGTCGGCGGTATTCGCGCCTGAAGCTTGTGAATGAATCTGCTGCGCGTCCCGGCAGCGGCGTTGCGCGGTGGTTGGCGTACCTCCCTGTACGCCACCCCGTCGGGGCGTCCTGCGGACGTGCCGACTATGAGACGTACCAAGCTCGACAGTGTATGGAAGCGATTATGGGTCCCGCGAGCCGAGCGTGGCCCGCCACGTATCCTGCTCGTCAGACCCCGCTGTCGCTCAGCAGCGACGTGAGTGGGGCGCAACGGAACGCCGTGAAGCCGCCGCACTCGAGGGTCAGGCGAAACTCACTCGGGGTTTCCGGTGCCGTTGATGATCAGCACCTCGGCTCCCTGGACTCTCCCCTCCCGGAGGCGCGACAGAGCCTCGTTGGCCGCGGCCAGGGGTGAGATCTGGACCTCGGTGCGCACCGGCACCTGGGGAGCAAGAGCCAGAAACTCCTCCCCATCGCGCCGCGTGAGGTTCGCCACCGATCGCACAGTGCGCTCACCCCAGAGGATATCGTAGGGGAAGGCGGGGATTTCGCTCATGTGGATGCCGGCGCACACCACGGTCCCGCCTTTGGCCACCGAGCGCAGGGCCGCGGGTACCAGCGATCCGATGGGCGCGAAGATGATGGCGGCGTCGAGCTCCTCCGGCGGTCGCGAGGTCGAGTCGCCGGCCCAGACCGCGCCGAGCCCGAGCGCGAACTTCTGGCCCTCATGGTCCCCGGGACGGGTCAACGCGAAGACCCGTCGGCCCTGGTAGTTGGCCACCTGGGCGATGATATGGGCCGCGGCGCCGAACCCGTAGATGCCGAGACGCTCTGCGTCGCCCGCCAGGGCGAGGGAGCGATAGCCGATCAACCCGGCACACAGCAGCGGGGCCGCCTGGGCATCGCTGTATGCCTCTGGGAGGGAGAAGCAGAAATGCTCGTCGGCCACGGCATACTCCGCATAGCCTCCATCCAGGCTATAGCCGGTGAAGCGTGCCTGGTCACACAGGTTCTCCCGACCGCTCCGGCAATAGCGGCAGACGCCGCAGGTGTGTCCCACCCACGGGACGCCCACGCGCTGGCCCACAGCGAGGCGTTCCACCCGTTCTCCCGCCTCGATGACCGTGCCCACTATCTCATGGCCCGGGATCAGCGGCAGCTTGGGCCGTGTCAGCTCTCCGTCCACCACGTGCAAGTCCGTGCGGCAGACGCCGCAGGCGTGGACCTGCAGGAGTATCTGCTGCGCGCCCGGCGTCGGGCGCGGCACTTCGCGCTGCACGAGGGCGCTGCCAGGCGCATCGAGCATCATTGCACGCATGAAATGACCTCCCGTCGAATCGGGCTCAGGTGACACTCCATCTGTCCATGACTATGACCACAAATCTTGCCGGTCGGGTAGATCCTGTGGGAAGGATTTCGCAACCCGTCAGGCCACGCCCGTCTCCGCGTGCCGGCGACGGCGCTGGTCGAGCCGCGGCGGGTGCTCCGTCACGCGATTCCCTGGCGTGCGAGGACACGACGACCCAGCACCCGCTCCAGCGCAGAAAGGCAGGACGCGCGGTCTACGAAGATCACGGCCCTCAGTCCCTGCGATCTGGCCCGCTCCACGTTGCCCTGGTCATTGTCCACTAGCAACACCGCCTGAGGCGGGATGCCGAGGGCGTGAACAACGTCGCCGAAGAGCGACGCATCCCGTTTAGTCTTGCCCAGCCGGTAGCTGATGAACACCCGGTCAAATCTCCCGTAGAAGGTGTCCCGTGTCTCCAGACGGTCGAGCCAGTCGCCGTGGTCGCTCAGGATCGCGGTCAGGTAACCTTCTCTCTTCAAGGCATCCACTATCTCGAGCATCTCCGGTCGCAAGACGTAGCGGCCGAGAATCTCATCCGTCAGGGCTCGATCGGATCCGCGTATCTTCCAGGATTCCCGCACCTGCCTCCAGAACCCCGCCTCGTCCTCGTGCCCGGTGAAGTATCCCCGTTGGTACGCGGTATCCCTTGCCGCGCAATAGAAGCTCTCGGGATCGATCTGGTTGCGCTGGGCGATGGCGTAGAGTCCGTGACGGAAACCCTCCTCAGCCAACACTCCTCCATAATCGAACAGCACCGCTCGGACGCGAGTCGTCTGGCTGCCGCCATCCCCGTACATCTCGCTATTCACGCACGCGGCCCGCCCGACGGCTGGCAGATGCTGTCAGGCATCTGTAACGAGCTCCAGGGCAGTCGTTCTTCGATGCGAAACGGAGCCAAATACGGCGTTCCCCCATCTGGATCTCTGCGGCTGCCGAGGAACGACCGGCTCACGCGCCGCGCGCGCTACCCAGGCGCTCCAACTCGTCCAGAGTCCGCGGCCAATCCTTTTTGAGCAGCCGGGATAGCGCGCGGTCCGCCAGCAGCCGGCCACCGGTCTGGCATCGCGGGCAGTAGTTGGTTTCGTTCGTCGCGTAGCGGATGCGCTGCACCGGCGCTCCGCAGGCCGGGCAAGCCTGACCGAAGCGCCCGTGCACCTTCATGCCCTCGCGGAAGGCCGTCACCTTTTCCGGGAAGCGCTCGCCCGCCTGCGTGCGCAACCTCGCGACCCATTCGGTCAGGGTGTCTCGCGCCGCCCGGTGCAAGCGCTGGACATCGTCCGGGGCCAGTTTCTGGGTCATGGCGACCGGAGACAGCCGGGCACGGTGCAGGATTTCGTCCGGGTATGCGTTGCGACGCCGCTGAAGAGCCGCGGGTCGGTCAGCGCCCTCTTGAGCGTGTGGTTCTCTCGGGTGAGCGCCGCGCGGAACATGTCCGGGTCCGCTTCCAAGATTTCGAGTCCGCCGGGGTCGTGAGCGCGGAGTGCTGCCTCACCCGGTACCACATGGAGCGACGCCCGCTTCTGGGTGCCGGCCTCGGTCAGCGTGAGCGTGCCGCTCGTGAACTCGAAGGCCGCCAACCCGTGCCTGCCGGGCAGCTTCGCGCCGAGCGCCCGCCAGTGCAGGCGTCCCGCAATCATCGAGATGGATGACCAGCCAGAGGTCGCCCTCGAGACCGAGCGCGATGCGCTTGCCGAGGCGCCGCAGCTCCCGGATTTCCCGGCCCTGGGTGCTGGTGACGGGCGGCTGCGCCGTGCGCAGCACGAAAGGGCTGGTGAGCCGGATGGTCTCCAGGCGTTGACCGAGAATCCGCCGTTCGAGGGCCTCGATGTAGAGGGTGATGTCGGGCAGTTCGGGCATCGACGAGCGCGCAGATACAGGGCGTGGCGGCGCACACTTGCGGGCTTGGGTCGCAGGCGAGCGGGGCGGACCGCCACTCGGCGATGCAGGCCCTTTCCCCTAGCGGCGTCCGCTGCCGACGAATTCTTGCAGCGCGTGGTTCAGGAGGCTTTCCGACAAGTTCCTCCGCCTGACGAGAACCTCGCCCAGCTTCACTCGGCGGTCTCGGACCACTGTGTCCAGCTCCGGGATGGTCTCCTCGGTCGCAACCCCGAGCGCTAGCAGCGCCGTCCTGAAGCTGACGCCTTTCTGGCGTTGGTATCCCAGGCAGCCACGGAAGTCCTCCAGGGTGAGCAGGCCTGCTTCCAGTGCCGCCACCCCGTAGTGCTTGTTGATCTCGGTCTGGATCTTCACGGCCTCCGATAGCTCGCGCTCCGTGAGCAGTCCGCGCCGCACCAGAAACCGGCCAAACACCACGCTGCGCTCGATCTTGATTTCCTCCGATGCCGATGGCATCGCCTGAGATCCGACCTCTGCTGCAGTGCGCGGCGCGATGGCGCGTAGCCCCTCGGCCTCGGACCCACGGGAGGATGAAGGGATTGTCGTGTCCTCGACAGGAACTGCTTTTGGCATGTGCTGCTCGGAGGGGGCCGCCGGAGCCGCACCGAGGCCCGGCTCCTGGTCAGCCCTGTCGCCGTCTTCAGGGGGAGCGGGTTCCACGGGGATCTTGGGAATGGCCTCTTCTGCCGAAGCCACCAATTCCGCGGCGGAGGTGCCGTCCTCGGGAAATGTCGCGATCCCGATATCGAACAGGGGTGCGCTATCGGCCTCTCTGACGCCGGGCATCTCGGCGCCGTGGAGCGCTTTTCGCAACTGTTCCGCGACCGCCAGGCCGAGCGCCCGCGAGGTGTCATACAGGATGACGCCGAAGCGTCCAATCCCCACGGAGCCCAGCCGGTCGGATGGCAGGATCTCGCGACCGACGACTCCGCGTACCACCGCATCGAGGTCACTGGTTTGGCCGAGGCCTTCCTGGCCGCCGCCAACACTCTCGGAGCTGCTCACCTGCAGCAACAGGACCGAGAGCGGGTGACGCCCCTCATTGCTGGCGAGGTCGGTCTCCAACTGCTGTACGAATTCTTCCCGACCCAGCATCGGCCGAGTCGTACCCGCCGGCGGCGCGGATCCCTCGCCGGAAGCCCCCGTCGAAATGCCGGCTGGCTCGGGGCGTGCGCCATGGGCCGAGAACCTCGCTTGCATCCGGTCATCGGCTGTGCTCGCGCCCGGCCGATGCATCAATGCGAGCGCGGCGACGCTTACCAACCCACCGACTACCAGCGCGGCGAAGCAGGCGACGGCTGCCGTCAAGCGCACCAGCAGGGCCACTCTGCGCTCTACGGAAAAGGCGGGCCCCGACTGCTGCAGGCTGTCCAGCAGCGCGACCGCTTTTTGCAAATGCTCTTTCACATCACCGAGCCGTACGCCCGAGTTGAGGTTGCCGTTCAGCGCAATAGGGCGGGCTGCGCTACTCAGAGTGGCCTTGGCATCGGCCCACTCCCGCCGCGCCGCGTGGACGAGAGCCAGCTCTTGATCCAACCAGGAGTCCGACCCGGCGACGGCCGCGAAGCCGCTCTCTACGACGGCTGCTCGATCGAGCACCTTCGACAGCGATGCCCGATCGTCTACCAGGTCTGGGGCCGCCGTGCTGACGGCGAGGCTCAAGAGACGATTTTGCAGATCCAACACCGCCAGACGGTCGGCCAGCTCTCGGTCGCGCAGCTCCCTGGCGTCGCGAACCGCACCCTGGACGGCGAGCCATGTGAGCAACGCCAGGGCTGCGAGCGCCAGCAGCGGAAGCCCCAGCAGACCTGCGCGCTTGCTGGGATGGAACGGCAGCCTCGTCACCCTTTCCTCCTCAGAGCCTGCCGCCGGCTACAAAGCCGTAATGGGCCTCGCGCAACTTTAGGGTATGACCAGCACCATTCCTGGATAAATGGCATCGGCGTTTCCCAACAAGTGTGCGTTGGCCTGCAGAATGGCAGGCCATAGGTTCCTGTCGCCGTACAAAGCGGCAGCGATAGCGGACAGCGTGTCGCCGGGCTTGACGGTGTATACGTCCTTTGCGCTGGACAGGCGGGCAACGAGAGACTGCGCCGCATTCACCTCTCCCTGCAACTGTTTCAGGCGAGAGTCGGAGCCGCCCGGGCGCTCGGAGCGCCGCTCGCGATCCTGCACCATTTCGCGGTACGCGGCATTCAGCTTTGCGGCTGTTTCCTTGGCGTCTTCCAGCGTTTGCTGAGTCTGCTTTCCCACAGAGCTTCCTGGCGGCATGGCGCGACCCCCCCGCAGTGCAGCCAGGTCTTCTTTCGGCTCCTGCGCTGCGCCCGAAATGCGGCCCCGCTGGGCCCCCGGCGCCTCAGGGCCTCCGTTTCGGGGTGGCGAAACGGGCGGCCGCACGCCCGTCGGCGCCTGTTCCATTCCAGCATGTTGGCCCTGCGGAGGCTGCGAAGGGGTCGTCTGCGTTGGCCTCCGGGACCCTGTCGGGGCAGGTTCAGCGGCGGAACCTGCAGAGACGACGCACCCTCTGTCGAGTGCGCCGGCGATGGCATAGAGGTGGGCCTGCAGCAGCACGGCGTCTTGACGCAGCGATAGCGCCAAGCGGCTCGGGTCTATCGCTTCCGCCCCCGGGTTTCCAGCAGATAGAGTAGGGAACTGTGTGGCGGATCTCGCGCTCGGAGCGCGATCATTCAATGCCTCGAGTTGCTGTCGCAGCGTCTCGTTGCTCTCGCGGAGTCTCTCAATGGCCATCGCGAGTTCCACGATGGATCTCCCCGCCCCCTCACCATCGCCGGGTCGATGATCGCGCAGCGCGGCCGACCCCGCCGCACCCGCATCACCCGGGAAGTCCGAGGCAGCCTGCACAGGAGAGAAAATTATCAGCAACAGCGCGCTCCACGAAGGAATGGAATTACTCGCGGAGCCGGCTTTGGCGGCGAACCGTTTATGTTGCTTGTGTGATGTCAGCAATGGCCGCCCTTCGAAGGCGTTCGAGCCGGCCGCATGATAGCACTTGTCGAGTGGGGGAAAAATGCAACTGGCGATACTTGTTTCTGGATTTCGGCCCCATGACCACGCAATTCGTCGGCGCTGCCGTCGCTTGACATGTGATACGCCCGTTGCATATCGTTGGCGCTCGGGAAGCCCCCGATAACGGCAAACCTACCGTGAGGTAGTGGCGCAAAGCAACGGGTCTCCAGCCGGGGGGAGACGGCCGAGCTGCCGAAGGGTCTCGTGCTGATTAGCAATAATTGGGGGGCAGCGAGGCCTGATGGACGACGACCGCGACACGGGTGTTCTCCCGCCGCTGTGCCACGCGGTCGCAGGCCCCCTCCACAGGCCCCACGAGCGCCGTCTCGGCGCCAGTTCGGAACTGAGAACCGTCGGGCGCCGCGGTCGCTGCCGCAGGTCCTCTGAAATGCCAGTGGCGCACGCCGGGCCAGACGGGCGCGGTACGCTTCGGATCACACCCGCGTTATTCATCGCGCCACGCGCCCCTGCATCCATCGAGGTCTGTTTGCGCCGCCGCGCGGCCTGTCGTTTCCCATGGAAACAAGCTCCAGCCTGAGCCCCAAGCCGCTGCCGCCGCTCGCCGAGCCCCTGAAGGGTAACGGGCGGCGCATGCTGCTGATAGACGACGATCAGATCGATCGGGAGCTGGCCAAGCTCATCGTTGGGCGTGAGATGCCCGACGTGCAAGTGATCGAGATAACGGATGCCATCGGTTTCGGCGAGGCATTGGTCAGAGGCGATTTCAACGTCGTCGTTACGGAGTACCGCCTCTCTTACACCGACGGGCTGGCGATCCTGGAAACCGTGAAGAGCCGATATCCTGAGTGCCCGGTGGTGATGTTCACCGCCACCGGTCCGGAAGACGTCGCCGCGAAGGCGATCAAGCTCGGGCTGGACGACTATGTGCTGAAGTCTCGCAAGGAGTTTCTGCGGCTTCCGAGCACCCTCGCGCAGGCGCTGGCGCGTGCCAATCTGCGTCAGCAGGCTCAGCAGTGGATGGCGCCCGTGCAGGCCCTGCTGGAGCGCTCCGCCGTAGGGACCTTTCGGGCCACGCTCGCGGGCCGCTTGCTCGACGCCAACCAGACCCTGCTGCGGCTGCTGGGCGTAAACACCTTGCATCAAGCGCAGGGCCTCGATCTGCACAGCCTCTACTTGGTTCCCGACAAGCAGCCGGCCGCGTCGGAACAGCTCAAGGAGAGCGGCTATCTGCGCTACCCACAGCTCGAGCTGCGGCGCCCGGACGGCGTCCACCTGTGGGTATCGGTCACCGAGATGATCATGACCAGTCCCGGTGCTGTGGAGACCGTGGTGTACGGTCTGATGCAGGACGTCACTGCGCAGCGGGGAGCCGAGGACGAGCTGGCCCACAAGACGGAGCAACTGGCGAGATCGAACGCCGACTTGGAACAGTTCGCCTATGTCGCCTCTCACGAGCTGCAGGAGCCGCTTCGGATGGTGGCGCGCTACACCGAGATGCTGGCCCAACGCTACCAAGGCAAGCTCGACACCGATGCGGATCGCTTCATTGGCTATGCGGTGGACGGCGTGCACCGGATGCAGCAACTCGTGGACGATCTGCTTACCTACTCGCGGGTGGGGACGCGAGGGAGGCCCTTCCAGACGACCCACACCGAAGCGGTGCTGAACGAGGCTGTCCGTCAACTGAAAGCGGGCATCGACGCGAGTGGTGCGGTGATCACGCACGACTCGCTGCCCACGGTGGTGGCTGATGAGGCACAGATGGTGCAGTTGTTCCAGAATCTGCTCGGCAACGCCATCAAGTTCCGCCGTGAGGAGACGCCGCGCGTGCACATCTCCGCCGAGCTAACGGGGCGTGACTGGGTGTTCGCATTTGAGGACAATGGCATTGGTATCGAGCCCCAGGATAGCGAGCGCATCTTCGGCATCTTCCAGCGAGCGCAGACGACTGGCGGGCCTGGGGGCACGGGAATCGGACTGGCGCTGTGCAAGAGGATCTTGGACCGGCACGCAGGTCGTATCTGGGTGGAATCGCGGCCCGGCGAGGGCTCCGTCTTCAAGTTCGCCGTACCGGTACGGGCAACTTGATGTTGCCTCGCTCGCCACGCCCCCGAAGCGGCCGTGCGGGCTATGATCGCGCCGATGAAAGGAATACCGGTCCCCTCCCGACCGCAATGCAGCGCACTCGGGTCGGCCGATGGTGGACGCCCTGCATACCGGTAGACGGCAGCCGAAGGGAGCGCAGATGTCAACGGAAACGACTAAAGCATTGCTGGTCGAGGACAACCCCGGTGATGCCGATCTGGTGCGCGACATGCTGGCGCAGGTCCCGGGTACACAGTTCGATGTCGTCTGGGCGGACACTCTCGCGAAGGGGCTGGCGGCGCTGGACCGGGGTGGTATCGAGATCGTCCTGCTGGACCTGTCTCTTCCTGACTGCCGCGGGATCGAGACCTTCGAACGCGCTTACCAAAGGGCCCCGCAAGTTCCGTTCATCGTGTTGACCGGTCTGGCCGACGAGGATCTGGCCGCGACCGCGGTACGCCGGGGTGCGCAGGACTATCTGAACAAGAGGGACGTTCGCAGCGATCTGCTGGGGCGGGCGATCCGCTATGCCCTGGAGCGGCAGCAGGCGGCAAAGGCGCTGCGGGAGAGCGAAGAGCGGTATGCTCTGGCCACGCGCGGCGCGAACGACGGGTTGTGGGACTGGGACCTCAAGACAGACACGGTGTATTACTCCCCGCGCTGGAAATCGATGCTGGGCTATCGGGAGGAGGAGATCGGAACCTCGAAGGAGGAGTGGCTCGGCAGGGTGCACCCGGGGGATAGGGTGCAGATGGAGGTGAACATGGATGCCCATCTGAAAGGAGAGTTTCCGCACTTCGAGAACGAGCACCGGATGTTGCACAAGGACGGCTCGCACCGCTGGATGCTCGCCCGCGGACTCGCCATTCATGACGCGACCGGGCGACCTTCCCGGATGGCGGGATCTCAGACCGACATCTCGGAACGCAAGAACGCCGAGGGCAGATTGCAATACGTTGCCTTCCACGACCGTCCTGACCGGGCTGCCCAACCGAGCCCTATTCATGGACCGGCTTCAGCATGCCCTGGTGCGGGGAGCGAGGCACCAGGACCACAGCTTCGGTGTGTTGTTCCTGGACTTGGACCGTTTCAAGGTCATCAACGACAGTCTCGGGCACTTCATCGGCGATCAGTTGCTCGCGGCGGTGGCACGCCGCATCGAGTCTTGTCTGCGGCCGGGGGATACGGTGGCACGCCTCGGTGGCGATGAGTTCGCCGTCCTGCTCGAGGACGTGGACGGGAGCCCAGGCGCGACTCGAGTGGCCGAGCGCATCCAATTCCAACTGGCGAGGCCGTTTCTGCTCGAAGGGCACGAGGTCTTCGCCACGGCCAGCACCGGAATCGCCATGAGCCGAGCCGGCTACCACCAGCCAGAGGACCTGCTGCGCGATGCAGACCTGGCCATGTATCGAGCTAAGTCACTCGGGAAGGCGCGTTACATCCTGTTCGATGCGGACATGCATACGCGCGCCCTGCAACAGGTCGAGTTGGAGACCGACCTGCGGCGCGCTTGGGACCGTGGCGAGTTCCGCATCCACTATCAGCCGCTGATCTCGCTGGAGAACGGCGCCATTGCCGGTTTCGAGGCGCTGGTGCGCTGGCAGCATCCGCAGCGGGGGCTCCTCCATCCGGCCGAGTTCATCACGGTCGCCGAGGAGACCGGACTCATCATGGACATCGATCGATGGGTCTTGCGCGAGTCCTGCCGTCAGATCGAGGCCTGGCAACATCGTTTCCCCCGAGAGACACCCATCGCCGTCTCCGTCAACCTTTCCGGGAAGCATTTCTCGCAGCCTCAGCTCGTCGCTCAGGTCCAGCAGGTCCTTCAGCAAACCAAGCTGGAGAAGGGAAGCCTGTGCATCGAGATCACCGAGAGCGTCCTCATGGAGAACCCCGAATTGGCCATTGTGGCGCTATCCCACCTGCGCAACCTCGGCGTCCGGGTGTGTCTGGATGACTTCGGCACGGGCTACTCATCCCTCAGCTACTTGTGCAGGTTTCCAGCGGATGCGGTCAAGATCGACCGCTCCTTCGTGGCGCAAATCACCTCCCAGCAGACGAAGAACGTGGGAATCGTGAAAGCCATCGTGATGCTGGCCAAGACTCTCGGAATGCGGGTCGTCGCCGAAGGTGTGGAGACGGAGGAGCAGTTGGCCCAGCTCAGCGCGCTGGGCTGCGACTATGCCCAGGGCTATCTCTTTGTGGAGCCGGTCGACGCACAGTCCATCTCCATGCTGGAGTCCGACCGGAACTGGTTGAACGGCTGAGGGTCATCGACTTGCGCCGCGTGCTGCAGCTCGCGGCCCCGCTGTATGCGATCCCCGTCTCCCCGACGGACCGCCGGTCTTCAGCTCCGAAATCCGCTGGCAATCAGCTCTTGTGGACCGATCCCGTATTGGGCGGCACGGACCGCCGACTTTATCGTTATCGGCTTCACCGACGCAGAGCCCTGCATAGCGCGCAGATCCACCGTGGTCACCGCTGCGTAGCGCTGTCCTTGTGCGTCGACCAGCAGTCGCACCGTCGGGAGCAGCCGATACTGCGGGTGGGAAGCGACAACGACGCCGATGTCGCCCGTATCGAGCTCTACGATGCTGCCCACGGGATATATTCCGATGGACTCGATGAATTGGCCCACGAGAACCTCGCTGAAGAAAAGCTTGCGCAGCGAGTGCAGCGTCCCGAGGGCCTGGTAGGGCGCCACCCCTTCCCGCCACGGCCGGTCCGTGGTGAGCGCGTCGTAGGTGTCGACGATGCCGCCGATGATCCCATACAGCCCGATGTCTTTTCCTTGTAGGCCGCGGGGATAGCCGGTCCCGTCAGAGCGTTCGTGGTGGTCTCGAACGAGGTCCAGCGCGGCCGCAGGGATGCCCGGAGTGTCCTCCAGGATGTGGACGCCCTCCATGACATGGCTCCTGAGGAGATCCGACTGGTCCGGTGTCAACTTGCCCGGCTGGTCGAATATCTCCTTGGGTAACCTCGTGTAGCCTACGTCGTGCAGAAGGGCTCCTAGCCCAAGGGTATGCAGCCCGCTCGGGGCAAGTCCCAGGTAGCGGCCAAAAACGAGGGCAAAGATACACACATTGATGGAGTGCAGCTCCAGGTAACGACCCTGGGCCCGAAGCTGGGTGAGAAAAACCATCGCATCCGGGTTCCGCAGGACGCTTTCCGCAATGTCACCCACAAGCTGCTTGACAGCGGGGGCATCGATGCTCTTCCCCAACCGCACGTCCTCCAGCACATGGTTGACGACGGCCCTGGTATCGCGATGCAGGTCGAAGGCAAATTCGACCTCCTGTTCCATGGGCACCCGGTGCGGGAAAGCGCCGCCGTCCGCCGCGACGGATTGCTCCGTACCCCCGCTCGGTGTGACCACGGGGCGCTGCCGAACCCGCGTGACGATGCGTCGGGTCTCTCGACGCTCAACGTCCGAGCCGGATTCGTCGATGTCGTCGCCGCGCTCCGGGTCGATGTACACATGTTCGCAGTGTCGACGAAGCTCCTCGATCTCGTCTTCGCCGCGTATGACGAAACCTTGCAGGAGAAAGGGCGTGTCGAGCCACGGGCGGTCCAGCCGCGACACGAACAGCCCCGGCCTCAACTGCGATGTGTCGACCAGCTTCTCCATGACTAAACTCTCCCTGCGGCGCCGGCGGCGAGCACCAGATTCTGCCTGCCGCGGGAATGCCGCCGCGTTTGTTGCGCTCAGAGCGTGTGAATAAATTGCCGTGGCCCCTGCCGCTCTCTCATCAGGGCGCGTGACAAGCCGATCGCAGGGCCGGATCGATCGGCGGGCGGGATAAATCCCCTCCCTGTGGGTTTTTTACAAGCTCTCAGTCCCAAGAGACCGAGCATGCATGGTAGACAGCCGCATGCTATCCGGCGCCAAAAGCGGTCTGTGCGTCCCATAGGGGTGCAGCATGCCGGTCGTCTCGAGCCGTCCCATGTGATTCAGCAAAGTCAAACACAAAGGACAGGGCAGTTCAAGCCGTGAGTGGAGCGCACGCCGCCCTGCCTCAGCCCCTGTCGCGCGCCCGATTATGCCGCGCGGAGGGTGGTACGGTCTGCAGGTTTCGGGTCAAGAGCTTGGCGGTTACGGGAAGCCGCCAGGGCGGTGGCGTGCGCCGGCTGGCGTGCCGCGCGTCTGACCAGGCGTCCACATCTAGGCCGGGGCGAGACGCGGAGGCCGCCTCAGTCGTGAGGTCTGCATCGGCTCCAAGCGGCAGCGCCTCAGACCGCCTTTCGGCGGGGTGCGGGGTCCGGTCGCAAGCCTAACGGCTCACGGTCTCGCAGACCTTCTCGATGGCGCCGGGGCGTATCACCCAACGGCAGTTCTTACCGCACTCGTAGTCCCCTTTGCCGACGGCATGGAGGAATGTCAGGACCGCTATCGCCATCTTGCGGCAATCTTGGAGACTCGCGTGGGTTCCGACGTATTGGTAGACCTGGTTGTCCGTCCGATCAGGCTGCACAAAGCCCTCCCACTGGTCGTCCGAGCATCCTACGGCGAGCGCCGCGGTGAGGCATAGCACCGATGCTCCGCCAGCCCGACGAACTGGCTGGTTTGCATCGCGACGGGCGCCCGGCAGGCCGCGCGGGTGTGCCCCGCCCCGGGGTCTAGCGGCGCCCTAGGACGCCGGGGACGAGCTTGGGGTCGACGGGAGCGTAGTGACTGACCTCGATGGAGAAGAGCCCCCGTCCCTGGGTGGCCGAGCGCAGGTCGGTCGCGTAATTGAACATCTCGGCCAACGGCACTTGGGCGCGGATCGTCTGGACACCGCCGGGTCCGGGCTCCGAAGCCGTGATATCGCAGCGGCGGGCTGCGAGCTGACCCAGGACGTCCCCGAGGTACTCCTCCGGGACCACGACCTCGAGCTTCACGATCGGCTCCAAGAGCAAGCTGCCGCCTTCCTCTAGACCGTGACGCATCGCCACGGCCGCAGCGCTCCGGAAGGCCAGGTCGCTGGAGTCCACCGGATGGAAGGACCCGTCGTACAGGCGCACGGCCACGTCAGTTACCGCATAACCGCCCAGGATACCGTTCGCGGCAGCGTCCCGAACGCCCTTCTCCACGGCCGGGATGAACTGCTGCGGGATGGCGCCGGCCTTGATGGCGCTTTCGAACAGCAGCCCGGAGCCGGCCGCCCCGGCCTCCAGCGCCAGGACCACGTGTCCATACTGGCCGTGGCCGCCGCTCTGCCGGACATGCCGCCCCTCGGCGCGAGGCACGGCGCGCGCCAGGGTTTCCTTGTAGGTGACGTGCGGACGCCCCATGTTGACCTGGACACCGTGCTCCCGGCGCACGCGGTCCATCAGAACCTCCAAGTGCAGCTCTCCCATACCTGCTACCACCGTCTGGCCGCTGTCCTCGTCCGTCGTCACCAGAAACGTCGGATCCTCTTCGGTCAGCGTGCGGAGTGCCGTCGCCACGCGCTCCGCGTCGGCCTGGGTGCGAGGCTCGACCGCGACGCGCACCACAGGCTCCGGGAAGCTGATGCTCTCGAGCAGCACCGGACGGTCCTGCGCGCACAGCGTATCCCCGGTGGACACCCCCTTCATCCCCAGGGCGGCGGCGATGTCGCCGGCCTGTACCTCCTCGATGTCTTCGCGTTCATCGGCATACATGCGCACCAGGCGGCCGATGCGCTCTCGGCGGTCGCGGGTGGCGTTGAGCACCGACACGCCGCTTGCCAGCGTGCCGGAATAGACCCGCAGGTAGGTCAGGTGGCCGGAGTACGGGTCCGCGGCGACCTTGAAAGCGAGCGCCGCCAGCGGCTCCCGCGGGTCGGGCTTGCGCTGGATCTGGCGCCCGTCGCGAGGATCCGTACCGGTGACGGCGCCAACGTCGATGGGGGAGGGGAGATAGTCCACCACTGCGTCCAGCAACGGCTGGATGCCCTTGTTGTGCAGCGCGGAGCCGCACAGCACCGGAAACAAGCGGTTACCGATGGTCGCCCGGCGCAGGGCGGCGGTCAGCAGCGCGGTTTCCACCGGCTGACCCTCCAGGTAGGGCGCCAGGATCGTCGTCGTCGACCTCTGCCACCTGCTCGATCAGCTCGGCCCGCGCCCGCTCCGCTGCCTCACGGAGATGCTCGGGGACCTCGGTGACGACGGGCGGGGTGTCCGGCTCTGCCGCCCAGCGGATGGCCCGCATCTGCGCCAGGTCGACGACGCCCTCGAAGGCTCCTTCGGCCCCAATGGCGAGCTGCAGGGCCACCGCGTTCGCGCCGAGGCGGCTGCGCAAGCTCCTGAGCGCACGCTGGAAGTCGGCGCCGACCCGGTCCATCTTGTTGACGAAGCAGAGGCGCGGTACCTTGAAGCGGTCCGCCTGCCGCCAGACCGTCTCGCTCTGGGGCTCGACGCCGTGTACGGCATCCAGCACCACCACGCCGCTGTCCAGAACCCGCAATGCCCGCTGCACCTCCGCGGTGAAATCGATGTGCCCGGGGGTGTCGATGAGGTTGATCCGGTGCCCTCGCCACTCCGTGCTCACCGCGGCGAATACGATGGTGATGCCGCGCTCGCGCTCCTGGACCATCCAGTCGGTGACCGTGGTGCCGTCGTCCACCTCCCCCAGACGGTGGGTGCGCCCGCTGTAGAACAGGATGCGCTCCGTGACGGTGGTCTTGCCTGCATCGATGTGGGCGATGACGCCGATGTTCCGGATATGATCGATCGGCGTGCTGGCCGCGCCGGCGTCGGTGCGCGCATGTCTGGTCACGGCATGGGTCTCGGTGATGGTGCGCGGGAGGAGGGGTCGAGCCTTGCTTGAACCGGTCCGATCTTAGCGCCTTTTCGCCACGGCCGGCGTCTAGTGTTGCAATCGCCTGTTTCTTGAAGCACGTCCCACAACGGTCTAAGATTTGAGCATCGCCGAATAGCGCGGCGGAAAGACCGCGCCCGACCTCGCCCTTGCATTCGAAGCTGCTGCAGTGACGGATGGGGCGGGATCATGGGGGGCCCGTGCAGCCGATTCAGCAGTCTTTCCAGCCGCTGCACACCAGCACGTGGCCGCCGATTGTCGTTTTCTTGGTTCTGGCCGCGGCTATCGCGGGTCTGGCCTACGTCGTCTTCGACCGTGTGGAGCAGGGCGTCAGCGCACAGCAGCAGGCCCTGCTGGCCGCGATTGCGGACCTGAAGGTCCGCGAAACCGCTTCGTGGATGGCGGAACGGCGGGGAGACGCCAAGGTCCTCACCCGCGACTCATTCTTGGCGGAACAAGTCGAACGCTGGCTGCAACAAGGTGCTCCACCGGACGCGGTGAGTCAGAAGCTCGCGCGCCGGTTGGGGAGCATCCAGGAAGCTTACGGTTACCGGGGTGTGTCGCTGCTCGACGAGCGCGGCGAGCTGAAGCTCGGCGCGGGGGAAAGCGGCGGGCCGATGGAGCCGGAGGACAAGAGCTTGGCGCTGAGGGCCATCCACAGCGGCGCGGTGGTGACTTCGGGCCTCCATTGGGCCGGTGGGCGGGAGTCGCGCGGCATTGAATTCGACTTGGTGGCGCCGCTGCTCCTGACCGACGGCGGCCACACACGCTCTGTGGGTGCCCTCGTGCTGTCGATCGACCCGCAGCGGTACCTTTACCCGCTCATCCAGTCGTGGCCGACGCCGAGCCTCAGCGCGGAGACGCTCCTGGTCCGACGGGAGGGCGACGAGGTCGTGTTCCTGAACGAGCTGCGTCACCGCGGGGGCACGGCCCTCAAATTCCGCCTGCCGGTCACTACCAGGAATTTGCCGGCAGCCTTGGGACTGCACGGGCGGGAAGGCGTATTCGAGGGCGCCGACTACCGCGGGGTCCCGGTGCTCGCGGCGGCGCGCAAGGTTCCGCAGACCCCGTGGACCCTCATCGCCAAGGTGGACCTGGCGGAGATATACGCCCCGATCCATGCATTCGCCCTGGCGATGGCTGCCGTCACCGGCCTGCTCATCGCTGCAGCGGGCCTATCGACCGCCTGGTGGTGGCGACAGCAGGGCGCTCGTTACGAGGCGGCACGGTACCGGACGGAGATGGAACGGCGGGCACTGTCCGAGCACTTCGACTACCTTACCCGCTACGCCAACGACAGCGTGCTGCTGGCGGACGAGTTTCGCTGCATCATCGAGGTCAACGAGCGTGCCGTGGACACGTACGGCTACGCCCGCGACGAGCTGCTCGGCACGGATCTCCGCCGGCTTCGGACACCGGCCTCCCTTTCCGATGCGCACCCAGGGTTCCAGGACTTGGAGCTCGCGGGCGTCGTCTACGAGACGGTCCATCGGCGCAAGGACGGCACGACCTTCCCGGTCGAGGTCAGCGCACGCGGCATCGTGGTCGAGGGCGGGAAGTTCTACCAGCAGATCATCCGGGACATTACCGAGCGCAAGCGTGCCGAAGAGGCGGTGCGGGACAGCGAAGCGCTGTTTCGAGGCTACTTCGAGCGCGGGCTGATCGGAATGGCCATCACCTCTCCGCAGAAGGGCTGGGTCGAGGTCAACGACCGCCTGTGCGAGATGCTGGGCTACTCGCGGGACGAGTTGCGGACGATGACCTGGGCGCAGCTCACCTACCCCGATGACCTGGCGCCGAGTGTCGCCCAGTTCGACAGGGTCCTCGCCGCGGAGAGCGACGATTATCGGCTCGATGCGCGCTTCATTCACAAGGACGGGCGCGTGGTTCACACCAATCGCTCGGTAGGCTGCGTCCGAAACCCCGACGGGAGCGTTCACCACTTCGTCGTCTCGGTGCAGGATGTCACGGAGCGAAAGCGGGCCGAGGACGAGATCCGCAGGCTCAACGCCGAGCTGGAACAGCGCGTGGCGGAGCGCACGGCCCAGCTCGAAGCCGCCAACCAGGAGCTGGAAGCGTTCGCCTACTCGGTGTCCCACGATCTGCGCGGCCCGCTGCGCGCCATCGACGGGTTCAGCCAGGCGCTGCTCGAGGACTACCCCGCCGCCCTGGATGCGCAGGGGCGGGAGTATCTGCAGCGGGTGAGGGCAGCGACCCAGCACATGGGCCGCCTCATCGAAGATATCTTGAAGCTGTCGCGCGTCACGCGCAGCGAGATGAGCTGGGCGCCGGTGGATTCTGAGCGCCCTGGCAAGGGCCTGCGCTGGGGAGCTGCAGCAGAGCCAGCCGGAGCGGAACGTCGAGCTGGTGGTCGCGGACGGGGCCGTGGTCGAGGGCGACGCTCAGCTCCTGAGGGTGGTCCTGGATAACCTGTTGCGGAATGCGTGGAAGTTCACGGGCACCCACGCGCACGCGCGTATCGAGTTCGGCGTCACGCAGGTCGACGGCGCGCGGACCTTTTTCGTGCGCGACGACGGCGCGGGCTTCGATCCCACATACGCCCACAAGCTGTTCACGCCCTTTCAGAGGCTTCACTCCGACAGGGAGTTTCCCGGGACCGGCATCGGCCTGGCGACCGTGCAGCGGGTGCTGCGGCGCCACGGCGGGCGTGCCTGGGCCGAAGGGGCCGTGGAGGGGGGCGCCACGTTTTATTTTTCGCTGTGACCAGCGCTGATACGGCGCTTCGCTGCGTGGGTGCGCCTCGCTCTCGGGCCCCTTGCGACGATTTCTTCACATGCTCTGAGGAGGGCGATGTGGACGCGCGGACCAAGGTGATACTGCTGGTGGAAGACAACCTCGACGACGTGGATCTGGCTCGGCGGGCATTCAAGAAAAGCAATCTGGTGAACGACATCGTGGTCGCCAGCGACGGGGTGGAGGCGCTGGACTACCTGTTCGGGAACGGCGCATTTGCGGGCCGCGACCCGAGCCTCATGCCCGCCATCGTCCTGTTGGACCTGAAGCTGCCCAAGGTGGATGGTCTGGAGGTGCTGCGCCGGTTGCGGGCCGACGAGCGGACCCGCTACGTCCCGGTGGTCATCCTGACCTCCTCGGCGGAGGAGCGGGATGTGGTCGAGAGCTACAAGCTGGGCTGTAACAGCTATATCCGCAAGCCGGTGGACTTCGTTCAGTTCACCGAAGCCGTGCATCAGCTCGGCCTCTACTGGCTGCTCCTGAACGAGCCGCCGCCCGCTGCCGGTGGTGGCTGACGTGGGCTCTCGCCTGCGCGTGCTCATGATCGAGGACTCCGCGAACGACGCGCGGCTCCTGGAGCGCTCGCTGCGCAAGGAGTGGAGCGACCTCATCGTGCAGCGCGTCGATACGCCCGAAGCGCTGGAGGAAGCCCTGTCGACGCAGGAATGGGACGTCGTCCTGTCCGACGAAAACATGCCGCGGTTCAGTGCGGGGGCGGCTCTGGACATCCTGAAACGCCGCGGGCTCGCACTCCCTTGCATCGTGGTCTCCGGCCTGCTCTCGATGGAGGGTGCGGTCGGCCTGATGAAGGCCGGCGCCCACGACTTTGTGCGCAAGGACGACCTGGCCCGGCTGGCGCCGGCGATCCGTCGCGAGATCAGAGACGCCGAGGTCCGACGGCGTCGGAGGCAGGCAGAGCTGGCGGTCAAGGAGTCGGAGGAGAAGTACCGGCGCCTGGTGGAGAACCTGGCGAGCGGCTACGTTCTGTACAGCCATGACACCCAGGGCGTGTTCACCTACGTCAGCCCCTCCGTGACTTCTGTGCTCGGCTACTCGCCCGAGGAGTTCCTGACACATTACGCGGAGCATCTGACCGGCGCGCCCGTCAATCACGGGGTCGTCGAGCACACCGCCGGGACCCTGCGAGGAGAGCCGCAGCCTCCTTATCAGGTGGAGCTGTGTCACCAGGATGGCTCCCTACGCACCTTCGAGGTCCAGGAGGTGCCGGTCCTCGACGAAAACGGCCAAGTGACCGCCGTCGAGGGCGTGGCCCATGACGTCACGGCGCAACGACGCATGGTCGCGGCCCTGGCCGCGAGCGAGGAGCGCTTCCGGCTCGCCATGCGCGGGGCCAACGACGGGCTGTGGGACTGGAATCTCGAGACCGACGAAGTCTACTACTCACCGCGCTGGAAGAGCATGTTGGGCTATGCCGACGAGGAGGTTGGCGCCAGTCCCGACGAATGGCGCACACGTCTCCACCCCGACGACTTGGAGCGCGTCTCATCAGCGGCGCAGAGCTACCTCCGCGGGGAGACGGACAGCTATGAGGCGGAGTTCCGGATGCGCCACAAGGACGGCCATCACGTGGACATCCTCGCCCGCGCGCTTGCGCTGCGCGACGCCCGCGGCAAGGCATTGCGTTTGACGGGGACGCACGTCGATGTCAGCGAGCGTAACCGGGCGGCACGGGAGCTGCGCGACAGCGAATCACGGGTGCGGCTGCTGCTCGATTCCACCGAGGAAGGGATCTACGCCATCGACACCGCAGGCGTGTGCACGATGTGCAACCCCGCAGCTGCCCGCCTGCTGGGCTACAGCCAGCCGCAGGCGCTGCTCGGCAAGGTGCTGCATGGGCTCGTCCACCACAGCTACCCCGACGGTACCGAGTACCCCACCGAAGCGTGCCGGATCCACCGCGTGGTCCTCGATGGGACTCCGGCCCACAGCGAGGACGAGATGTACTGGCGGGCAGATGGGACGCGCTTCCCCGCGGAGGTCCGGGCGGCGCCCATTCGCCGGGACGGAGCGATCGTCGGTGCAGTGGTGAGCTTCTTCGACATCACGCAGCGCAAAGAGACCGAGCGTACCCTGCGGCGCCTCAGCCGCGCCCAGACGGCCTTGTCCCGGTGCAACGCGGCCATGGTGCGCGCCAGCGACGAGGCGGAGCTGACTCAGGCGGTATGCGATCTCCTGGTCGACGTGGGAGGCTACCGCCTTGCCTGGGTCGGCTCCGCCGAGCCCTCCGGGGATGGGCTGCGCCTGGTGGTGGTGGCTGGAGATCGCATCGATGTCCTGGAATCGGAGGGGCTCGCGCTGGAAGAAGCGGAACGCGAATTGGCGCGCTGGTGCGCCGCACTCGCTGTTCGCACCGGCCAGAGGCAGGTGGTTCGCGACCTTTCGCAAGCACCTGACTATGCGGCATTTGCGGCGTGTGGTCACCGTTCCTGTCTGTCCGTGCCGCTGCTCGACGAAGGCAAGTCCTTCGGTACTCTGAGCGTTCACGCGGCCGAGGTGGACGCATTCGACGCCGAGGAGCTGGCCCTGCTGGAAGAGCTCGCCAGCGATCTGGCTTACGGAATCCGCATGCTGCGCACTCAGAAGCAGCGGGACGAGGCACATGCTGGACTGGAGAAGTCCCTGCTGCAGACCATCGAGGCGGTGGCCCTGACCGTGGAGAAGCGCGACCCTTACACGGCAGGCCACCAGCGGCGCGTCGCCCAGCTCGCTGCGGCGATGGCCGAGGACATGGGGCTATCCGAGAGTCGCGTGCACGGTCTGCGCCTGGGGGCCATGATCCACGATATCGGCAAGATCTACATACCGGCCGAGATCCTCACTCGGCCGGGCAAGCTGTCCGAGGTGGAGTTCAAGCTGATCCAGACCCATCCCGAGGTGGGTTTCGAGATCATGAGGGGAGTGGAGTTCCCGTGGCCCGTCCAGGCGATGATCCTGCAGCACCATGAACGCTTGGACGGGTCCGGATACCCGCGGGGTCTGAGAGGAGAAGACATCCTACGCGAGGCCAAGATCCTGGGGGTGGCGGACGTGGTCGAGGCGATGGCCTCCCACCGACCCTTTCGTGTCGCCTTGGGTATCGAGGTTGCCCTGCAGGAGATCCAGCGCGGCCGGGGCACCCTCTATGACCCCGAAGCGGTGGATTCCTGTGTCCGGCTCTTCGGGGACGGCCGGTTCAAGTGGGAGAGTGGGTAGACCGGTCGACGCGTAGCTCTCGCGTGGCGGTCCCTGCGCCCCCTGGCGGTTGGGCCCCGGATCGAGAAGGGCTGGAATCCGACTGCGGGGTCTACCGGCAGCACCTGCCCGCCAAGACGCTCAGCACGTTTTCCGCGACCTCGCGCCTCACGCCAGAAAGCGGCCCTGCCCGGTGCCCTTGACACGGCAGGGTGCATCGTCACGGCCGCGGGGCGAGGGGCTAATTCCGCCGCCGTCCGGCCCCGACACCACAGAGCTTCAACGCCGCCGTCGGCGCGGCGCGCCTCGAACGGCGGCCCGCCTTGACATGCGATATGGGTCGATGTTACCAAGCAGTCGCAGTCAATACCCACAACATGAATGGAGGAGTGCACATGAACGCCGAGACAAAGCGCAGACCATACGACCGGCGCCGGTGGAGGGGCCTGTGCCTCGCTGCCTGCCTCATCGGAATAAGCAGTGCCGGGCACGCCGCTGCGGCGACGGCCGAGGCCGGTAAGGCGTGGGGCGACCCGGCCGGCCAGGCATGCATCGCGTGCCACATGACCCAGAGTCCCGGGCTCTACTGGGAATGGAACAACAGCAAGCACGGCCAGCGGGGCGTCAATTGCTTCGATTGCCACAAGGCGGAGAAGGGAGACATCGACGGTTTCGAGCATATGGGGCAACGTATCTCCATCATCGTGAGCCCCAAGGACTGCTCGCGCTGTCACAAGACCCAGTACGACCAAATGGAGGGGTCGCACCACGCCAAAGCCGGCGATATCTTGGCCTCACTGGACAACCTGCTGGGCGAGGTGCTCGGGGGACCGGCCGCGGTGAACGCGGGCTGCCGGCAATGTCACGGCGCCAAGGTCGAGGTCGGCCCGGATGGCAAACCGACGCCGACCACCTGGCCGAACACGGGGATCGGACGCATCAACCCGGACGGCTCCAAGGGCTCTTGCACCGCTTGCCACGGTCGTCACGCGTTCAGCCGGGCCCAGGCGCGTACCCCTGACACCTGCGGCAAGTGCCACGTCGGGCCGGACCATCCCCAGCAGGAGGTTTACAACGAGTCCAAGCACGGAATCCTGTTCCACTCGAATGTCTTCGACATGAACCTCAACTCCGACAAGTGGGTCGCCGGCGTCGACTACTCGGCCGCACCCACCTGTGCCACCTGCCACATGAGCGCTGCGCCCGGCATCGAGAGGACCCATGATGTCGGCGAGCGCATCTCCTGGACGCTGCGCCCGCCGATTTCGACGAAGATCAACCTGGTGCGCCTGGCTAACGGCGACGAGTTCGACGTGCCGGAGGGCAAGGAGCTCCCCAAGGTGGGGGCCGAGGTCAAGGGGGCCAAAGTGGTCGAGGTGCTCACCTGGAAGGAGCGGCGGGCCAAGATGCAGATCGTCTGCAAAGCCTGCCACGCCAGCGGCCTGGTGGAGGGCCATTACAAGCAGTTCGATGACGTTGTGGATCTCTACGACGACAAGTTCGCCAAGCCCATCGCGGGAGTCATGAACGAACTCGTGAAGGGCGGCTATCTGACGCCGGCCCCCTTCGACGAGCCTATCGAGTGGACTTGGTGGGAAATCTGGCACCACGAAGGTCGACGGGCCCGTCACGGAGCGTCCATGAACGGTCCGGACTACACTTGGTGGCACGGACTCTACGAGGTGGCCAAGCACACTTACTTCGAGTGGATCCCGCAGCTCAAAGAGGTGGTCAAGAAGAAGGACGGCAACACGAAGAAGGCCAACGAGCTCCTCGCCAAGTACTTCAAGCCCATCGAGGGCCATGACTGGTACTTCCACGGCCTGAGCAAGGAGCAGATCGAAAAGGTGCGCGAGGGCTACGCGAAGCGCTATGGAAAGGCCGGCGCGGGTGCCGTGGAGTAGTGCGCTCTAGGTGGTGACGGTGTGCTGCCCCTCCCGGAGGCCGGGAGGGGCAGCGCTTCGCTCTCGCGGGTCCGGGGCCGGCGGTTTTCTCCGCGAGCCCGAGATTTCGTTCTCGCTGGCGGCGTTTCAACGCCCCTTGCGGTACTCCTCCTCCAGTTGCTTCTGGACGCTCGGTGGCACCGGCTCGTAGTGGCTGAAGTCCATGCGGAAGGTGCCGGCGCCGCCGGTGATCGACTTGAGCTTCGACTCGTAGCCGCCGAGTTCCGCCAGAGGGACGAGAGCCTTGATGGCGAGGGCCCCGCTCGGCAGGTGGTCGGTCCCGCCGATGCGGGCGCGCCGGGCCGAGAGGTCGCCGGTGATGTCGCCCACGACCGCGGCGGGCGAGCTGATCTCGACGCTCACGATGGGCTCCAGCACCACGGGCCGCGCGGCCAGGGCCGCCTCCTGCATGGCTTTCTTGCCCGCGGCGATGAAGGCGACCTCCTTGCCGTCGACCGGGTGGGTCTTGCCATCGTAGACGGTAACCCGGACGTCCTGCAGTGGATGGCCGGCGAGAATGCCTTCCTCCAGCGCCTCGCGCACGCCTCTCTCCACCGCCGGGATGAACTGATTGGGGATGGCGGCCCCGACGACCTTGTCGACGAACTCGAAGCCGCCGCCACGGGGCAGGGGCTCGACGCGCAAGTACACCTCGCCGAACTGACCGGCGCCCCCGGTCTGCTTCTTGTGCCGGTGGTGCCCCTCGGCGGGAGCGGTAATGGTCTCCCGGTAAGGGACGCTCGGTGCATGGGTCTCCACTTCGACGTGGTAGCGGGTCTTGAGGCGCTCCATCACCATGCGCAGGTGCAGCTCCCCCAGTCCCCACAGAATGGTTTCGTTGCGGGCCTGCTCCAGGCGCAAGCAGGGGTCCTCGTCCAACAGCTTGTGCAGCGCGTCGGCGAGCTTTTGCTCGTCGCCCCGGCGCAGCGGCTCGATGGCCAGACCCTGCATCGGGGGCGGACACTCCATGGACTTCAGATGATGGTGGTCCTCGTCGTGGGAGTCGTGCACGACGGCGTCGAAGTGCAGGTCGTCGACTTTGGCCACGGCGCAGATATCGCCCGCGACGGCGCGGTTCAGCACCGTCTGGCTGTTGCCTTGGAGCCGGTAGAGGTGACCCACCTTGAAGGGCTTTCGGGCGTCCCCGATGTGGAGTTGGCCGTTGGTGATTACCGTCCCCTGGTGAACGCGGAGCATCGCGAGCTTGCCCTTGTAGGGGTCGTTGCTCACCTTGAACACGTGGCCGATGACGTGCCGCTCCGGGTCGGGCAGCACTTCTACGGGCGTTGCAGCCGTCCCCTCACCCTTGAGGAACGGCGGGGGATTGCCTTCCGTGGGGTTGGGCATGAGGCGCGAGAGCACCCGCAGCACCTCGTCCAGCCCGGCGCCCGTGCGTGCCGAGACGAAGCACACCGGGATCAGGTGTCCTTCGCGCAGCGCCGCCTCGAAGGGCTCGTGGAGCTGATCGGGCTGTAGAGATTCCCCCTGCTCCAGATACAGGGTCATGAGCTCTTCGTCGACCTCCACCACCTGATCGACCATGGCCTCGTGGGCCTCCTCCACCGAAGAGAAGTCCACCGGCTGGGCCTGGGGATCGAAGAAGCAGTCCACGACGCGGCGCCCCCCGTCGGCGGGCAGGTTCAGGGGCAGGCACTCGGAGCCGAATGCCGCGCGGAGGTCCGTGAGCAGTGCCCTGAGGTCGATATCGGGGGAATCTATCTTGTTGACGATGATCAGCCGATCCAGCCCTCGCTTGGCCGCGGTCTCCATCATTCGCCGGGTGACGGGCTCGATCCCCGCCGCGGCGCTCACCACGACGGCGGCGGTTTCCACGGCAGACAGAACGGTGAGGGCACGGCCGAAGAGGTCCGGATGGCCGGGCGTGTCCAGGAGGTTGACGTGGCAGCCGTCGGTCTCGAGATGCAGGAGCGAGGTGTCGAGGGAATACCCCTGAGCCTGCTCCAGAGGGTCGAAGTCGCTGACCGTGCCGGCGCTCCCCACGCTGCCGGCCTGGGGGATGGCCCCGGCGCGGGCCAGCAGCGCCTCGGCGAGGGTGGTCTTACCCGCCCCCGTGTGCCCCACGAGGGCGATGTTGCGGATGTCCTTGGTGGCATTGGCGGACATGGCTGGGCTCCTGTGCGATTCTGCTTTTCAGTATACCTGCCGGAGGCCGTTCAGGCCGCTCGCCTCGGGGGTCGATAGGCCGATAGGGTGCGGCCATCGGCAGCCCCGCCTGCGAGAGCATCCGCTGGCGCTGGCGGATGCCGCCAAGCGCGGATGGCGCTTCGCTCGTGCTGCGCAGGAGCGCGCCTGAAGGCGTCGCGAGCGGTCCGAGAACGAGGGGCACGGAGCGCAGCGACGAGACCTGATCGAGTAGAGTGGCGAGGAGCGACCGAATGACCGACCCGCAGGTTTCGGGCGCGGCTGGGGGGCGCCTTGCGGGTCAGGCCGATGTCTTCAATAGCGCATACAGCCGGTCTTTCAGGCGCACCCGACGCTTCTTCAGATCCTCGATGGTTTCGTCGGCCACCGGCTGACCGAGCGCCTCCAGATCCCGGATCTGGGTGTCGATCTCATCGTACTGATCCATGAGCTGTGAGAATGTGCCATACGCCTTCCTCAGCTCATGGATCCTGCTCTCCAGTTCGGGGAATTCGTGCACTAGATCGTGGGGCTCACCAAGCATGCTTGTCTCTCCCGCCGCGACGCGCACCGGATGGTATAACACTCGGGCCATGTTCATCAAACCTCTGGCGGACGCGGCGGACTGCCGCGCTGCTCGAGGATCGGGCGCAGGAACCTCGCGGTGTGGGAGCCCCTGCTGCGGGCGATGCCTTCCGGCGTGCCCTGGCTGACCACCTGTCCCCCGCCGTCACCGCCCTCCGGCCCGAGATCGATCACCCAGTCCGCCTCGGCGATGACGTCCAGATTGTGCTCGATGACCACCACCGTGTTGCCGGCGGCCACCAGACGGTGCAGGACGCGGACCAACTTCTCAACGTCCGCCATGTGCAGTCCGATGGTGGGCTCGTCGAGGACATACAGAGTCTGGGCGCCAGCCGCGGGCCGCTGCTCTCCCCACGCTTCGGGGCCGGTTTCTCCGGCCCCCGGTCTGGCTTTGGCCAGCTCGGTGACCAGCTTGATGCGTTGCGCCTCGCCGCCGGAGAGCGTCGGGCTCGGCTGTCCCAGGGTGAGGTAGCCCAGCCCCACGTCTTGAAGCAGGCGAAGGACGTGGTGCACCGAAGGCTGCGCGGCGAAGAAGGCCGTCGCTTGGTCCACGCTCATGGCGAGCACCTCGCCGATGCTCTGGTCCTTGAAGCTCACCGCCAGCGTTTCGGGGTTGAACCGCGCCCCGCGGCAGACCTCGCACAGGACTTTGACGTCCGGGAGGAAGCTCATCTCCATGGTCTTGACGCCCTGGCCCTCGCAGGCCGCACAGCGTCCGCCCGCCACGTTGAAGGAGAACCGGCCTGGGCCATAGCCGCGCATGCGCGCATCAGGCGTTGCCGCGAACAGCCGCCGGATGGCATCCCATAATCCGACATAGGTCGCCGGGCAGGAGCGCGGCGTCTTGCCGATAGGGGTCTGGTCCACCTCCAGGACGCGGCGCAGCGCTTCCCAGCCGCGAACTTCCCGACACCCGTGCAGACGGGCGGCGGAGCGTGGACGTTGCCCGCGGCGGCTGTCGTGGAGCAGTTGCTTCAGGTTCTCGTGCAGTACCTCCCGTACCAGGGTGCTCTTGCCGCTTCCGCTGACACCGGTCACGCACACGAGCCTCCTCAGGGGGACGCGGACTTGCAGGTCCTTCAGGTTGTGGAGAGCGGCGCCCGTGATCGCGAGATGCGGGTCGGTGTCCGGGTCGGTCGGCCTGCGCTCCATCAGCGGGTGGCGCAAGGGCTCGGCCAGAAACCGTCCGGTCACCGACTCGGGGCTGCGCATCAGCTCTTCCAGGGTGCCCTCGGCGACGACGCGTCCCCCGTTGACGCCGGCCGCGGGACCGAGATCGACCACGTACTCGGCGCGGCGGATGGTGTCCTCGTCGTGCTCCACCACCACCACGGTGTTGCCTTTGTCCTCCAGGCGTCCCAGGGTGTCGAGGAGCATCCGGTTGTCGCGGGGGTGCAGGCCGATGGTGGGCTCGTCCAGGATGTAGCACACGCCCCGCAGGTTGGAGCCCAACTGGGATGCCAGGCGGATGCGCTGGGCCTCGCCGCCGGACAGGCTGGGGGCCGAGCGCTCCAGTGCGAGATAGGAGAGTCCGACCTCCCTCAGGAAGGCCAGCCGCGACCGCAGCTCGGGGAGGATGTCCCGGGCGATCTCGGCCTCGCGCCCGCGCAGCCTCAGGGAACGGAAGAACCGCTCCGCGGCCGTCACCGACATCTCGGTCAGCTCCGCGATGGAGCGCTCGCGGAAACGCACCGCCAGAGCCTCCGGGCGCAGCCGTCGCCCGTGGCAGGCCGAGCATGGCCGCTCCTGACCTTCCCACCAGTCGTTCCACCAGATCTCCTCGCCGCTCTGATCGGCCTCGAAGCCGGGCAGATCCAGCCCGGTGCCGTAACAGCGCTGGCACCAGCCGTGTTTCGAGTTGTAGGAGAACAGACGCGGGTCCAGGGCCTCGAAGCTACGCCCGCAGCCCGGGCAGGCCCGCCGGGTGGAGAACAGGGCCTCGCCCACGGTCATCGCATCCGAGGAGGGCGTTCCCTCGCCTCGCCTGCCTCGGCGCGCGCGTGCGCCCCCGGCTCCTGCGCCGCCCGCCGCCGCCACCCGCACCACCCCCTTGCCCAGGTCCAGGGCGCGCGCCAGCACCCGGCGCAGCTCCGGCTCGGCCCGGGCGCCTGCCGTGATCTCGCCGACCGGCAGCTCGATATCGTGCTCCTTGAACCGATCCAGCCTGGGCCAGGGGTCGGTAGGCGTCGGCTCGCCGTCCACCCGGAAGCTGGAAAAACCCTTGGCGGCTGCCCACTTGGCCAAGTCGGTGTAGTAGCCCTTGCGCGCCACCACCAGCGGGGCGAGCAACGACACCGTGCGGCCGCGGTAGTCGCGCAGGATACGCGCCAGGATCGTCTCGGGCGTCTGGGGCTCGATGGGCAGGTCGCAGTCCGGGCAATATTGGGTCCCCAGCTTGACGAACAGCAGCCGCAGGAAGTGGTAGATCTCGGTCATCGTGGCCACGGTGCTCTTCCTGCCGCCGCGGCTGGTGCGCTGCTCGATGGCCACCGTCGGCGGGATGCCGAAGATGGCGTCCACGTCCGGCCGCGAGGCGGGCTGCACGAACTGCCGGGCATAGGCGTTGAGGGACTCCAGGTAGCGCCGTTGGCCCTCCGCGAACAGGATGTCGAAGGCCACCGTGCTCTTTCCGGAGCCGGAAACCCCGGTGATGACAGTGAAACGATCCTGCGGGATGCGGATGTCGACGTTCTTGAGGTTGTGCTCCCGCGCACGGTGGATGGAGACCGAGTTGTCCCTGGCGGGGCCCGCCGGGCCGCCCGTCTCCGCCACCGCGGCCGGTTCGCGCGAGGGCGCCTCGGCCGGCGGCACCGCACTGGCGCCGATGCCGGCCTGGATTTCGCGCAGCGCACGGCCGGTGTGGCTGGTGGCGTGGGCTGCGACCTCCTGGGGCGTGCCCGTGCACACCACCTGGCCGCCCGCGTCGCCACCCTCCGGGCCGAGATCGATGATCCAGTCGGCGGCGCGGATGACCTCCAGGTTGTGCTCGATCACCAGCAGGGAGTGCCCCTCGGCAAGCAGCTTACGGAAGGCTCCGAGCAGTTTGGCGATGTCCTCGAAGTGCAGGCCCGTCGTCGGCTCGTCGAACAGGAACAGTGTCGCCCCCCGGCGCCGCCCACGGGTCTCCGCCAGATGGCCCGCCAGCTTGAGCCGCTGGGCCTCGCCTCCGGATAGCGTCGGCACCGGCTGACCGAGGCGCAGGTAGTCCAGGCCGACCGCGGCCAGAGGCTGTACCGCGCCCAGGATGTCCGCCCGGTCGGCAAAGAAGCCGACGGCCTCCGACACGGTCATGTCCAGGATGTCGGCGACGGACCGGCCCGGCCCGCCGCCGGCGGGGAACAGCTTCACCTCCAGCACCTCGTCGCGGTAGCGCCGGCCGTTGCAGTCCGGGCAGCGCAGGTAGACGTCGCTCAGGAACTGCATCTCGACGTGCTCGAACCCGTTGCCGCCGCACGTGGGGCAGCGGCCGTTCCCGGAGTTGAAGCTGAACGTGCCGGCGGTGTAGCCGCGCTCGCGCGCCAGCGGCTCGGCCGCGAACAGCTTGCGGATGGCGTTTAGCGCGCCCACGTAGCTCGCCGGGTTCGATCGTGTGGTCTTGCCGATGGGCGACTGATCGACCAGCACCACCTCGTGGAGGTACTCGTGCCCCCGAAGGCCCCGGTGCCGCCCCGCCGCCTCCACGGGCCTGCCCTGGAGCTTGCGCAGGGCGTTGTAGAGCACGTCCTGGACCAGCGTGGACTTCCCGGAGCCGCTCACCCCGGTGACGCACACCAGGCGCTGGAGCGGGATGCGGAGGTCGATGTCCTTGAGGTTGTGAGCGGCGGCGCCCAGCACCTCCAAGTGAAGGGACGACGGGGCAGGGGGGATGGCTCCAGGGGCCTCGACGGTCCTGCGGCCGCTCAGGTACTGCGCCGTCAGGGAGGCATCGGAGCGCACCAGCGCCTGCGGGGTGCCGAAGAACACCACCTCGCCGCCGCGCTCGCCGGGGCCGGGCCCCAGGTCCAGAACGCGGTCTGCGGCGAGCATGACCTGGGGGTCGTGCTCCACCACGATGAGCGAGTTTCCCGCGTCGCGCAGGCGGTGCAGAACGCCGATGACCCTTCCCATGTCCCGGGGGTGCAGCCCGATGCTGGGCTCGTCCAGCACGAAGAGCGTGTTCACGAGCGAGGTGCCCAGGGCCGTGGTGAGGTTGATGCGCTGCACCTCCCCGCCGCTCAGGGTGCGGGATTGGCGGTCCAGGGTGAGGTAGCCGAGGCCGACGTCCGCGAGATAGCCGAGGCGGGCGCGGATTTCCCCGAGCAGCAGCTCGGTGGCCTGGTCCAGCGGGGCGGGCAGGTGCAGGCTCGCGAAGAACTCGCGGCAGCGGGCGATAGCCAGGCACACCAGGTCGTGAAGCGTCAGGCCGGGCAGGGAGGCGTAAGCCTCGGGCGGGATCTCCAAGCCTGCCGGCCGGAACCGGTCCGCGGCGGGCAGCACCCGGCCGGCGTCCTCCCGGGTGCCGAGCCTCCACAGCAAAGCCTCGGGCTTGAGGCGTGCTCCCCGGCAGGCCGGGCACAGCTCGTAGGCCCGGTACTTGGAGAGCAGCACCCGGATGTGCATCTTGTAGCTCTTGGTCTCCAGCCACTGGAAGAAGCGGTTCACCCCGTACCAGAGGTTGTCCTCCCAGTCCCCCTCGCCCTCCAGCACCCAGCGCCGGTGCTCGGCTTCGAGATCCCGCCACGGCACGTCGGTCGGCACGCCGCGCTTCCGCGCGAAGCGCCGCAAATCCGCCTGACACTCGCGGTAGCTCTCGGTCTGCCACGGCTTGACGGCGCCGTCCGAGAGCGTCTTCGATTCGTCCGGGACCACCAGGTCGTGGTCGATGCCCATGGTGCGGCCGAAGCCGCGGCAGGTCTCGCAGGCCCCGATGGGCGAGTTGAAGGAGAACAGGTTGGGGACCGGGTCGCGGCAATGGAGGTCGCAGTCCGGGCAGTGCAGGTCCGCCGAGAAGCGCCAGGGGAGGGCGGATGCGCCTTCGTCGTCCACGGAGTAAACCGCCACCCGGCCGCGCCCGTGGTGGAGCGCGGCTTCCAATGCCTCGACGATGCGCGAGCGGCGCTCGGCCGAAAGGCGCACCCGGTCCTGGACGACTTCGAGCAGCCCCGGGCTGCGCCGGTGGATCTTCGTGTAGCCCTGCTTCTCCAGCAGGGCGATCACTTCCGGCTCGGTGAAGCTCTCGGGGACCCGCACCGGAAAGGTGATCAGGGCGCGCGGCTGCCTTCCCCCCTCAGCCTTCGAGAGCAGCGCCTCGAAGATCGAATCCGGCGTATCCCGGCGCACCGGCCGGCCGCATCCCCGGCAGAAAAGCTGCGCCGCCCGCGCGAACAGCAGCTTCAGGTGGTCGTTCAGCTCCGTCATCGTGCCCACGGTGGAGCGCGAGGTACGCACCGGGTTGGTCTGGTCGATGGCGATGGCGGGCGGGATGCCATCGATGCGCTCCGCCTGCGGCTTGTCCATGCGGTCGAGGAACTGGCGGGCGTAGGGAGAGAAGGTCTCCACGTAGCGCCGCTGCCCCTCGGCGTAGACGGTGTCGAAGGCGAGCGACGACTTGCCCGAGCCGCTGACGCCGGTCACCACGATCAGCTCGCCGAGCGGAAGCTCCAGATCCAAGCCCTTCAGGTTGTTCTGGCGGGCGCCCCGGATGAGGATGGAATGGCTGCTCAAGCTGAGGTGTCGACGGAGTTGGAGGCACTCACGAGAAGGGATCCTCCCACGCGGGAGGATGCGTACGGCACCGGGCAGTGTAAGGGAAATGGAGGCCGGTTAGCGAGGAGGGCTGTAGCGCCAAAAGTTGTAATATCCCCTGGGCCGAGGTGCGCCAGCGTGCCGGAGTCGGTACCACAGCGCTCAACCCGTATGGTAGTCTTCGAAGAACACACTGAACACAGAGAACACCATGCAAAGCAAAGGCAAGAGCGTGTCCGTACGGCTGGACGACGACACCCTGGAGCGCTTGGAAACTCTGGCTAAGACCATGGATCGTCCCCGCGCCTGGGTGATGGCTCAGGCCATCCGTCAGTATGTGGAGGCCCAGTCCTGGCAGGTCGCGGCCATCCGGCAGGCCACGGAACGAATTCACAAAGGCGAAGCGAAGTTCGCGGCGCATGAGGAGGTCGAAGCCTGGCTGGAGACCTGGGGTAACGATGATGAGAAGGCGCCCCCGGAGTGCCGCTGAGCCTGCGTTGGCAAGAAGACGCTATCGCTGACCTTCAGGCACTGCGAGCCTACATCGCACAGGATAACCCGCGGGCCGCATCACGGGTTGCAAGGCAAATACGGGAAGCGGTTGGCCGGCTGCGCGATCAACCAGCGATGGGCAGACTCGGCAGGGTGCCGAATACACGCGAGTGGGTGGTCCCCGGAACTCCCTACGTACTGGCTTACCGGGTGGACGAGAGGATGCTTACAGTGCTCCGGCTGCTTCACGGGGCGATGCGATGGCCGATGTCATTCTGACGGAACTCGTCGCGAGGATTAGCGATAGTGTAGATTTGCCGACGCACGACATCTCATGCGGCGCAATACCCTGAGGCTATTGCGCCCTACGCGGGGTGTAACGCCAAGGTCGTAACGTCCCCTGGGCCAAGGTATCCGCACGCTGTGGTGCCGCGGTGCCAAGCATACCGACAAGGGTCCACCCCGTGCGTCTCATTTCGCTCCGGCGAAATGTTTTCCGTGAGTGCCTTCATCCAGGTGGACACGTGCGACCCAGCGGGACTGGAGCGGTGGTCTGCGCCGTTGCGCCCGACCGCCTTGATCGCTTTGCGCGCGGCCACTACACTGCTCCCACCCTAGGCCGGTGAATTTCGAATCCTTTCATGATGTCTGCTAAAGGGTTATGGTCTTCAGAGGTCGAAGCACTTGAAACGGCGGTGGAAGAGGCTGCGCGCTCAACGGAAAAGGGTGTTGAACGGTTCGTTGAACCAGCGCATGGAGTACTTCGCCGGGCTGTCTCCGCGCGGAATCACCTGATCTTCGGACGCCGCGGGTCCGGGAAGTATAGTCTCCTCCGGAAAGCCTGTGCAGAGCTCACGGTCCAGCGGCGACCAATTGCCTACGTGGACTTGGAGCCGTTCAAGGGCCATAGCTATCCAGATGTCCTGCTCAGCGTCTTAATCGAAGCCTTCGAGCGGTTTGCCGAATGGCTAGAAACTGCGGCAGTCAATCCCGCTCACAAGGCCTCCTTTTGGAAGAGGCTCTTTGGCACGAAACCGAAGCAGCCGCCCTTAAACCGGAAAGAAGCGGATAGGCTCGCCACCCAGCTCAGGTCCAAGGTAAGAGAGCTGGAAGCCGAATTACATCGACACGACTCGGTCCAAACGGAGGCGCTGGATCGGCTGGAAGCACAGAAGAATTCTGGCTCATCGATCGGTGGACATGTTGGCACCGAACGGTTGCAAGTTCAGGCGGGGGCGAAGCAAGGCCAAAGCCACTTGGCGACGCGGGAAGTACGGCGCACATTTGCCGACAAAAAGAGGGACTTCCTTCATCGTCACATCCAGGAATACCGACAGCTATTTCGAAGCATCTCAGAATTGGCTTGCGGCGATTGCTACCTCGTCTTGGACGACGCGTACCACATCCGACGAGCGGACCAACCATTAGTCATCGACTATTTTCACCGCGTTTCAAAGGGAAACAGGCTGTGGCTCAAGATTGGAACAATAAGGCATCGCTCGAGTTGGTACGTGAACGGCGATCCTCCCACCGGCATGAAAATTGGCGATGACGCCGATGAAATAAGTCTTGACCTGAGCCTAGAAAAGTTTCGCAATACTCGCGATTTTCTTCTCCAGATCATAGATGGCTTCTTCAAGGCCTGTGAGTTGAGCCGCAGGGATCTTGTGACCGATGGCGCGGTTGACCGGCTTGTACTCGCGAGCGGGGGTGTTGCGAGAGACTTCCTCGGTATCTTTCGCCGGGGCATCGACCAGGCGCGAGAGCGGCACGATGATAAGCGGCCCAAGTTGAACGCTGAAGATGTCAACAATGCCGCCGGTGAGTATGACAAGTCGAAACAGCAAGAATTCCGTCGCGATACCTCCGAAGATATTTCTGAGCTAGAGATCGAATTCGGGAGAATCCGCGACTTCTGTACTCGGCGGACCAAGAAGAACGTGTTTCTAGTAGACAAGGACTCACCAGGAACTTTTCGTGATCGATTGGAGGAACTTGTAGACTTGCGCCTAGTTCACAGAGTGAACTCTCGCGTGACCGTCAGTGGTAGGAAGAGCAAGCTGTACGAAGCTTTCATGCTTGACATCAGTCAATACACGGCTGCACGCAAGATCAGGGATTTCGAGATTATCGAATTCTGGCGCCAAGATCGGCGTGACCGCATTCGGCTGTTATCGATCATCTGCGAGCCGGAGGGGGCCTCCGTTTGAATTCGGACCCGGCTCCGCTCGGCGACCGTGGGGACGGTTTGTGCGGGGACTACGGCGCGAAATGCTGGAAGCCTGCGCCACCGCCCCTTAGAGCTATCGGGGGATCTCGTTGCCCATCCGGCTGCTATATTGCGAGGGCCAGCCCTACTGCGGTCACTGCAAGACGGGCACTTCGACAGCCTCAGGACAGGGCATGGGACCAGACTGGCGCGATGTCTCCTCCATTACCGGCAGGAAGCTATACCGGTACTCGAGGCCGCAGAGGACACCAACGGATCCCGTACGCCGCGCTGGCGCAATAATTCTACAACTGGTCCAGCGCCGCATGCACCGCGAGGTCCGGCGGCCAGCAGATGTGCTGTTGTGCCGATGGGGTTCCTGAGTCGCCATGGTGCCGTTCCCCGCCCAGGCGGGAGTTACTGCCCTCCCTGAGCGCGGCAACGCGGATCGGATCGGTGAGGGACTGTGCAGACCGCGTAGGGCGAGGCGCCTCGGGGCTCACGCCCGGGAGGCGCCTCTATTTTGTATATGCCCGACGGGCTGCCCCGGAGGGCCTTCCGTGCGGACGGGACTCGCCTGCGCCATCTTCAACCCTTCGCCTCGGGCCGCAAACCGTGGTCGGCGGCCATTTCCGGAAGCGCTGCCCGGGCCGGTGAGGGTGGGGGCGCCCGCAACCGGTCGGTGGACAACACACGAGACGACCGGCGCCGTTGAAGGGGGGTAAAGATGTGGGACGCGCACACCAGCCGAAAACCCAGATTGTCGTTGCGGTTGTCGGGGGTGTTGTGGTTGCGGTAAGCCGCGCGCGCGTTGTCCGGATTGTTGTTCCAGGAGCCGCCGCGCACCACCCGTTGCTCGTTGCCAGGGAGCCCCACCGGCCGAGGCCGGCGCGATGATTGTGCCACGATCCCGGCGAGCCCGCAAAAAATCGCGCGGAGCGCGCTGCGCGCGCTCAATGCCGCTCACGCGGCACCCAGTGGTCAGGGATCAGGAGATGGGGGACGCGCACACCAGCCGAAAACCCAGACTGACGTCGCGGGCGCTCGGGGGGGTCGAGGCAGCGGCAAGCCGCGCGCGCGTAGGCCGGATTGACGTCCCAGGAGCCGCCGCGCACCACCCGAAGCACGCCTGACTCCGGCCCCCGGGGATTGTCCCGCGGGCTGCGGGCATAGTAGCCGGCGTCGTACCAATCCTCGACCCACTCCCAGACATTGCCCGCCATCTCATGGCAGCCGTACGGGCTGGCGCCGGCCGGATAGTGCCCGACGGGGGTCGTCCCGCGCCCGGAGACGTTGCACTTGTTGCCGTCCCAGCGCTCTCCCCAGGGGTAGCGGCGAGCGTCCGTGCCGCGGGCGGCCTTCTCCCACTGCGCCTCGGTGGGCAGCCGCTTGCCGCACCACTCGGCGTAGGCGCGGGCATCGTCCCAGGTCACGTTGACCACCGGGTGGCGCTCTTTGCCGGGCGCAAAGGCGCCGTGCCAGTCGCCCGCGGCCCGGTAGCCGGTCTCCTCGACGAAGCGGGCGTACTGGGCGTTGGCGACGGGGAACCGGTCAATCCAGTACTCGGCCAGGACGGCAGTGTGTTGTGGCCTCTCGTCGGCGGAGTCGCTGTCGCTGCCCATCCGGAACTCGCCCGCGGGCACGTGGACCAGGGGGTGGCCGAGCCTCTCCAAGAGGTCGAGGATGCGCGCGCGCAGGTGGGGGGCGGCGCGGGGCAGCTCGGCGTGCAGCAGGCGCAGGATGCGGCCCTGGTCGGCGAACAGCCTGGCTTCCGTGGCCTGGTCCGCCCCCTGGGTGAGGGCGAGCAACGCAGCAAGCGCCACTGCGGCCTCCACGCCCTCGCTCGAAACGGCATCGGCGAGGAACGCCTTCGCCCCCCAGCCAGAGAACGTCCGCCAGGGCGTCCGCCGCCGTCCTGGCGCCGGGCCGGTTCCTGCTGAACCAGGCCCTGCAGGTCGCCGACGATGGCCTCGGCGCTGCGGCGAAAGCTCGCGGTGTCCTGGGGGCGGGCGTCAGCGAGGCAGCCCGCGGCGAGCAGCAGATCCGTTTCGCGAAACCGTTCCAGGAGGAGTGTGGCATCGCCCTCCAGCCCGGCATAGAGCCGGATGACCTCCCGCCACCAGTCCTCCCCGGCATGGGCGAGCAGCGCCTCGGCGTCCCCGCGCTGGCGAAAGGCGCGTGCGGTGAAGAACTCCTGGAAGGTCAGGTGCACGAAGTCGTAGGAAATGCGAGATTTCTGGCGCAGCAGGCCGGTGTGGCGCATCAGCTCCTCGAGCAATTCGCCCGGGTCCGCCCCGCCGCAGCCGCAGGCGGGCAGGGCATCTTCGAGTGCTGCCAGCAGCCCGGCAAGCTCGAACACTCGCGTGCCCGCCTGGTGAAAGCGCGCGGCCACCTCGGTCAGGATCGCTTGCTGCTGCGCCGGGGAAAAGCGCGGCGCCCGCGTGACACCCCGCCGGCGGTCCCACTCGGCGGTGAGCAGCCCGACGCACTCCTCGTAGACCACCGCCCGGCGCTCCGGCAGGTCCCAGCGGTTCTCGTAGAGCAGCGTCATCAGGGACAGCAGCAGCGGGTTGCTCGCCAGGGCCCGCAGGCGCGGGCTGCGCCCGAGCGCCTGCAGCAGCCCCTCCACACGGCGCTCGCGCGCCTGCGCATCCGGCGTGTCTGCAAACCAGCCGTGCACGAAGGCCGCGATCTGCGCCTCCTTGAGCGCCTCCACCTCGAGCTGGCGATACCCGGTGAGGGTCCCCGGAAAACCCGCGATGCGCGAGGTCACCAGGATCTGATTGCCCTCGCCGTGGCCGGTGCGCAGGCGGTTGACTTCCGCCACCACGCGCTGGCGCGCCGTCGGGTCCACCACCTCGTCGAGCGCGTCCAGCAGCAGCATGCACTCGCCCCGCGCGAGCCTGCGGGCGAGGAAGCGCTCCCCGTGGGCGAACCGTGCACCTGCCAGGGCCTCGGCGAAATGCGCCTCGATCGGCCGGGCGTCGTGCGCGAGGTGGTTCAGCGTGAGGTAGACGGGCAGCGGGTAGCGCGTGGCGCGCTGCAGCACCCGGCGCAGCAGCGCGAGCGGCGGGCGTATCCAGTAGGGATAGAGCCAGAGGGCGACGCCGAGGCCCATCAGCCCGACGGCGAGCGGCCCGACCAAACCGGGTGCCGAGACTGTGTAGGCGAGCCCGCCCAACGCGAGGCCGATGCCGACCAGGGTCGACTTGCGGCTGAACTTCACGGCGATCAGTAACAGCGCGACGAGGAACAGGACCCACAGTCCCAGGGCCGTGAGCGGCATGGGCGAGCGGAAGACCTGGGCGAGCCAGACGACCAGGGCCGCCAGGCTCGTGAGAAAACCCGGCCAAAAAACGCTCGCCCCGGACAGGAAACGGATCGCGGGCTCCAGGATCCGGGTGAGGCGCGCGGGCATCAGGGCGCGGGCGAAGGGGGCGAGGCGCGGGTCCCGGCGGGCGAGCTGCAGCACCAGGTACTTCAGCAGGGTGGTCTTGCCGGAGCCGGGGTCCCCTAGCACCACCAGGCGCCGGCCGAGCGCAAGCGCCTCGGCAACGTCCACCGTGCGCCCGGCGTCGGGCACGGGCAGCTCGTCGGCAGGGCCGGTCGGGGCATCGGGCTGCAGCGCCGGGGGACTGTGCGCGCCCACCTTGAGGCTCACGTAGATATGCTCCAGGTCGAGTGGTGTCGCCCGGCCGAGAAAGCTGAACTCGCGGTGCTGGGCCTCCAGGGTGCGCAGGTAGCGTCGAGTGTTGCGCCGCGCGAAAAGGGTGGCCGCGAGCCATGCCTGCCACCGCTGCCAGAGTCCGGGCGCACCCGCCGGCGGCGCCAGCCGCAAGCGATCCCATTGTCCGACCGAGATACTCACCTGCCGGCCCAGCTCCGTGGCGCTGTCGAAGAACCCGACCATTTGCTCGCACCCGAGCTCGCGGCGCAAGGCGGCGATGCGCCCGCCCGCCTCGTCGTCCCCGGTGGCGTCCTTCCACTCCTCCAGCCACGGCGTGCCGTCCTTCAGCAGGAACAGGCGGCACGGCTTGCCGGTCTCGAGCGCCTTGCGGTACTCCAGCTCGGTGATGGACCTCTGCCCGGGGTTGCCGTGCTCGGGCGGGGGCACGTAGCCGTAACGCCAGGCGAACAGACCCAGGTACAGGTCACAACCGGCCACGTCGGCCAGGCATTTCACGACCGGGCGCTGGTCCGTGGCGACGTAGTCCTCCATCGCGATGACGTCGTGCCCCATCTGCCGCAGGGTGCGGTAGACCGTCTCGCGGTAGTCCTTGAGGTCAGCGTAGGTGGAGGAGACGTAGATCCTTGCCATGGGCGCGTTTGTTACCGTCACCGCGACCGAGCGCGTCAGCATTCAACGCCGGATGCGGTGCGACGCACCCGGCGCGACACCTTGCCGCCGCTCAAAGCCGTCAGGCCACCGCCACGCGGCGTGGAACACGTGCAGATCTGAACCCGGTCGTTTTTGATGCGATAGGGCAGGATATAGCAAGGCATAACGACCAGCTCTCGCGTGCCTTCGACGCGGCCCGGCCTTCCCATTTGGGGATGGTCGGCCAGACTCTCGGCCGCCTCCCGCATCTTCGGGATGGTTGCGTGAGCGGCCGCGGGGTTGTCTGCCGCAATGTACGAAGCGATGTGATCGAGGCTCCGCTCCGCGCGCCGCAGCCATCTTACCCTCATTGTCCAGGTAGGTACTTGTTGTTGAGGGCCTCGACCTCCTCCTGGCTCGCGAAATCTTCAGCGTCAGCTTCGGGATTGGCCGTCTTGGTCTGCTCTACCTGCCACCGCTGCACTTCGAGGAACATATCGATCGCTTGCACCACCACCCAATCGCGCGATCGGCGGAAGCGACGCGCGAGCTGATCGATCTGCTCTTGCTTCTCTCGGTCGATACGAACAGTAAAGGCTGTCTCCTGGGTCATATGAGTAAGCACCGCTGCAATGGTGGTTCAATACGAACCATAGGGCTTGGATCTTCGATGGTCAATCCCTGGAGGTGTCGGCCATGCTGCAGGTCTTCGCTGTCGAGCCGGGCACATCCGGCGTCGAGGGCGGCGGCGATGATCGGGGCGTCGTAGAAGCCGTAGCGGTAGCGCGCCTGGATATCGAGGGAGCGGTGAAGTTCTTGCAGCGCTTCCACCTCAACGCAGGACGCTGCGCGATACTGAGTCAGCCCCCTGCCAAGTGCTGCACCTCGTAGGATTTCCGCATCAACAGTCTCGGGAACGCTGATCGCTTTGAACAGGGGGCGCAGAACGTCCAGCCGGTCAATGAGGGCGAGAGAGGCAAGCGGGCCGGTGTTCGAGATCAACAGGTCTCTCACGGGGTGCGCCCTTCGAACTCGGCCTCTAGCTCGTCCTCGTCCCAGGCCACAGTCGCTACACCGTACCGCCTGCAGCTCAGCAGGAACTCCACGCGCGGGATACTACGAGCCTGGCCGCCTGGACGGAGGTCAAGCCGCCTATCTCGTAGAGCTTCACCGCCACGGCCATCCGGGCCTCTTCCTCGGAAGACTCGGGGCTCATGTTGAGGCTGGCCAAGACCGATTCCGGGTACTCGATGGTCAGTCTCTCCATGTCGCTATCCTCCTATGGCACCCGTCTCATACCTCTCATAAAGAATCGGACATAGAATCTCCACGGAATAAGTCAACATCATCGCAGCGCTATGGTCCTCGCCATTTCCTCTATGACTTTGATGTGGTTTCCCGCTGCCTTCGCTTCAGGAAGTCCTGCATGTCCTCCGCGTTGTCCCAATCGATTCTTCCGGTATTGAGGAGAAAGCGAACCAACCGTTTGAAGCTGACCAGATCGGAACTCTTGCCGCGCTCACGCTGGTATCTTTGCAGGTCGTCAACATCAAGATCTAACAGCGATCGAGGCGGATCGGACGCCGACAAATAAGCGTCGGTGAAAGTCGTAATCGTGCTGGCGTGTTGCTCGGTCATCTTCAAGCTTAATCCGGAAGCAGCGAGGTCTTTGCGGAAAGCTTCCAGCACTTTTCGATTGCTGGTGTGGATGGCTTGCCGGATATCCTCCACGCTGCGCGGATCCAGCGAAATAATCACCTCGCCGCGTTCCTGAATCTGGCGGTAACCGTCGTTCAAGTTGCGCCGGATCCCGCTGCCGAATGTCACCGGGTATGGGACCAATAGGCTATCGTAAATGATCTTGCCTTCGAAGGGGAGTAAGACGGCCTGCACCAGCACCGGCAGTGCCGGGGAGGGGGTAATCTCCTGGATAGAGCTTGCCAAGCCCAGCACCCCATAGGCCTTGGGTGGGCGCTCTTGAGCGAGGAAGATGGAGTATTTCTTGAGATGCCGAAGGATGAAAAACTGTCCTGTCACGCGATCACGCCAGCTCGCCGCCAGCGCTAAGTCCGCTGCCGGCAGGCCGGCCGGGTTGTCCGCAATAAAGGCCTCGCGCAGCTCATCCGAGGCCCATAGCACTTGGCGGATTCGATGGGCATCTTCGCTTTTGAGCCTCATCTCTCCAGGTACCGGCGGCAGATCGGGGACAATGCGGTGCTGTGCATTGACATAGCGCAGCAGCGCCCACCAGATGCGGTAGAAACGCTCAGTGTCTTGGGCGGACAATTTCATGTATTTGATCCTTGGCGAGGCGGGCCCGGATTTCCCCGAGCAGCAGCTCGGTGGCCTGGTCGAGGGGGGCGGGCAGGTGCAGGCTTGCGAAGAATTCGCCGCAACGCGCGATGGGCAGGCACGCCAGCTCGTGCACGGTGAGGCCGGGCAGAGAGGCGCAAACCTCCGGCGGGACCTCCATCCCGAGGGGCCGGCACCGCTCCGCGCCGGGCAGGACGCGGTCGGCGTCCTCACGGGTGCCGAGCCTCCACAGCAGGGCCTCGGGTTTGAGGCGCGCTCCCCGGCAGGCCGGGTAAAGCTCGTAGGCGCGGTACTTGGAGAGCAGCACCCGGATGTGCATCTTGTAGCTCTTGGTCTCCAGCCACTGGAAGAAGCGTTTGACCCCGTACCACCCGCATCTTGCCCTGCTCGCAGCCAGCGGAGCCTTGCGCCGACCGGGCGAGGCCGCATGGACCGCACCCATCACCGCCACGGCCAGACACCGAAACGGCTTTTTCTCTATCCACTAGACAAGCGCGCCCGCGAGAAACTGGCAAAGCCGTCACCACAGGGCACACGCATGGTCGACTTAGCCGGCTACTCGGAGGGTTCGCTTAAGTAAGCGCCATTCGTGTCCGACCCCATGGAGCGGGAGGGTCAAGTCTTGCAATCGAGCACATGGGTCCCATACCGGACAATAAGGGACGGACCTGGACATACCACGATTACCTCTGAGTGGCTTCGCTGGGCGGTTTCAGGGGGGCGGCGGTCCTTTAGCACGACCGGGCGCCGCCGGCTGCGATCGGTCATTTTCAGGCAGGGCCGTGTATTCCATCCTCGAGGACGAAGGTGGACTGCTGAGATGACAGTGTCCAGCCATGGGGTCTACCATCGGATTTATGCAGCCCGCACAGAAGCGCATGGGAGGGACGAGGTGCGGCGCGTCATAGGGCGGTCCTGGCTGCGCCCATCGCGGGCCGCTCGATCCCGATGCGGCCCATAACTTGCCGGCACTGTTGGCGGCGGGCTCGATACGCGCTCACGGCCCCAGCGTTCGTGCCTGTCGTCGGCAACCCCAAACCGCAAATACCTCATCGAGAAGTCGTCACTCTTCGAACGGATTTTCGATGGTCAGTCCCTCGATGCGTTGACCATGCTGCAGCTCTTCGCTGTAGAGCCAGGTGCATCCGGCATTGAGGGCGGCGGCGATGATCAGGGCGTCGTAGAAACCGTAGCGGTAGCGCGCCTGGATATCGAGGGCGCGGTGATAAAGCCCCTGGCTGGGCCATGATGCGCCACAACGGCACGAGCACTTGGTCCATGAAACGCCGCGCGTCTTCCGGGGTTGCCGGCGTTTCGAGCTTGCGGGTGATGACATGAGGGTTTCCTGAATCACCTGGAAGCTGATACCGGCTGTACCGGTTTCCAGCGCCGAGTAGATCAGTTGTTCTGAGGTCTGGCGTTTGCGGGGGTCGGTCTCGTCGAACAGGTAGAGGAAGACGTTGGAGTCGATGAACTCACCGCTCATTCATCTCGTCCCGAGTAAACTTGCGCCCACCCGTGCGTACATAGTCCCGCAGGCGCTCCACCACGGCCATCGCCTCATCGGCCCGCTGCTTGCGCTGGCCGTAATCGGCGAGCCAGCGCCGGAACTGCTCGTTGAGCGTGGTATGCTCGGCGCGCGCGCGCTTGCGGGCCGCCTCGATGAGCTTCTCGTCGGCGCTCAGCGTGATGTTTTTCATGGCTCGGACCTCTCGGTGAATTCGAACACGAGCGCAGTGTACACGATTGCCGCGTGCACTCAGCGCGGGGTGCCTCGTTCTCGACCCAGGCGGCGATCATGGGGTGCGACTCAGCCTCGATCCGATGGTTTTCGGGGTACCAGCGCAAGGTCAGCCGCTCCGGTCGTAGTCAATTTGATCCGCTGCGGGTTACGCTGCCGGTTCCTGGGTTTCAGTTCCTCGGGGTACGGCGAGCGTAATGGAGATCGCGGACTTGTGCCCAAAGCTTGCGGCTGATCACTGCCGCTCGAACGACTCTCGCGGCAGGCTGGAATGCCGGATAACGGACTGCAACGTGCCGACGCGGATCTCGTCATGCAACGGTACCGGGACGGTGACAGTGGTTCCCCCGATGCGTTTCCACATGACGGCGCGACTTCCGCGCTGTCGAACCTGCTCGAATCCGTGCTCGGCCAGCAAGGGGCAAAGCTCCCGGCCTGAGAATATCCGGAGCCTAACCAATATAGTAACCTCGACGCGGGTCACGAATACTTCTTCGTGCAGCCTCCCCTCTACCTCGGACGGGTCGGCCGTCTCGAAGAAAAGCTCGATCGCCTCTGCAAGATTGCGGCGCGCCTCCTCGATGGTGGTGCCCTGACTAGCGACGTCGATCTCGGGGCAGAGCGCGGCGTAACCGTCGCCTTCTCGCTCGATGATGGCCGTGAGTTGCCGTTTCAGAGCCATGGCGAACACCTCTCATTTCGGGTTGGCTCAGTGTAGCAGCCCGCAGAGGACGGAACTATGGATGGGTTCCGCCGCTCCGGGGCAAGCCGAGATGCAAGCCGCCCCGCGGGCATCCGGGCCGCGACGCATCGCACGCGATCGAGCGGACCTCCTGCCTGGCCACTCGGTGCTTTGGAGTGGTAAACGCGAACTACTGGGGTCTGTAGGGAGGGTCGAGGCGCAGATGCACGCCGGTTGTAGCGGTTAGCTTGCCTCACCAGCGCGACGTCGCCCGCGAGTATGGGTCGCGGTCGGCGGTCTCCGGGTAGCGCCAACTCCAGAACGTTTGGATCGTCCGTCATGCGCTGTGCTCTTGCCCGTCCGGAATCGCCTCCGGGCTCAGCCAGACGACCTTGCCGTCGCGCCACACCGCCACCGCGTTTCCGGCCTTCTTGTGCCGGGCCAGCGCCTCCCGCACGGCGGCGCGCAAGGCGCTCTCCACCTTGGCCGTGTCCGATAATAGCTGTTCCAGGTCCTGGGGCTGCTGTCTCATCGGAAGTCCTCCAGCAAGTTTGACCATGTCGCGCTGTCGCTGACATCATGCCGTGTGCACTGAGCGCAGGCTGCCTGCGGGCGCCTCCTCGCGCAAGCCCAGCCATGCTTCGCTCCCCTGGTAGCTCGCGAGGCCGGGTCGGGAGCAAGGATACTGTCACCGGAATTCCGCCGAGTGCTACGTCAGCTCAACGCGGTTGTCGGGGACACTCGTCAGGCAGCTACTTTCGCCTGCGCCAGTAGCTGGGGCGACGGCTGTGGTGGGCTACGGCCAGGATCCGGATCTCTTCTCCGGAAACGCTGTGGATGAGCGCATATGGAAACAGCTTCATGACGCAACGGCGAATATCGCGCCGCCGCCAAAGCGTTCCCAGCCGCGGATGTCGCAGTAGGACAGCGACGGAACGTTCGAACTCGCCCAGCAGGGGCTGGGAAAGAGCGATGCCTGCGCGCTCTCGATAGAACTCGGCTGCGTCCGAAGGCATCCCATTACACACAACTCAAAGGGCTTGGGCCTCACGGGCGTAGTGGAGTCCAAACGGTATCACGTGCTGATCTGGTCTGGTACGAAGCGCATGAGCGCATGGAGAATGCCATCTTGCGCGAGAAACAACTGAAGAAATGGTCCCGCGCCGCCAAAATCCGGCTGATCGAACAGGGCAACCCCGGCTGGAGCGATTTGTGGCCCGGGCTGGTATCCCCACCCCTGGATTCTGGATTCCGGCATTCTCCATGGGAAAAGACGGGGCCGGAATGATGACTCGCGCAAGCATCCTTGCTCGGGGGGGCGAGTCCGGGTGAGGGTCCAGGCGCGTAGTCCGGACCGCACTTCCAGCGACTCGCATGGGATGGGTTAGCCGCATACCGTTCCACGCACTCGTCATTCCGGCAGGGAGTGCCGGAATCCAGTGGCCAGGGATGGTCATCCGGATCACTTCCCTGTGTCCTGGATTCCGCCATTCCCTGGCGCAATGACGGTGACACGTCGTTTTGTGTGTAACGACATGGTCCGAAGGGCCCTCTCAGGCTCGGGGTGCAGCGAATATCTCATCGAAAGTCGGCTTTAAGCTTTTCCAAGGTCTCTGGACCCGGGAGCAGCGAAACGGCTCCGCTTTCAATCTGGGCATGGCGGCGCTCGACTTCTGCGGCTCATGCCTCTTCGGTTTCGGGGTCGACATCGAGGCTGGCAATCAGCCTCTCGACCAGTCGCGCTCGTTCGGCTGCCGGCAACCGCAACGCCTCGGCTTCCAGCGTTTCTAGCCAACCAAGGGAGACCCCCCGGCTTTGCCGGGGTGGCAGTAGGAGTTACTCCACCCGCTACGTGTTGATACCACGGGTGACAGGCAGCTTGAGGATCTTGCCCGCGTCGAGGAACCCACCGTCGAGCGTCAGAATCTTCTTGGCACCGTGGTTCGCGGCGACGGCCAAATGCAGCGCGTCACCGCCGCGAAGCCCCGTCGAAAAGTGCTCGATGTAGTCTCTGGCCAAACTGAAATCCCCCACCGTCGGCAGCAGCACGCTCAAGGACTCGTTGATCAGACGATCGAACTCGCGAAGCACGGTGCGGGCATCGGCGTCCGCCAGGTTCTTCAGGCGAACCTCCCGGGCAATGACGCTGGCAAATTCCAACACCGTCCAGTGGCTGATATACGAACTACCCGCCGGCAAGTTGCCGACAAACGCCTCGACCGCTGCGCTGGTGGCTTCGTTGAGTAGCAGCGGAGCGATGAAGCTGGTGTCGAGGTAATACACCGGTCATCGTTCCTCGTCGCGCACGGCGCGCACGAGGGAGGCGCTATCTTCCGACCAGCCGGGCAATCCCGCCCGAAAGGCGGCCCGTGAGGCGACCACACGCTTCGGTCGCTCGACAGGCAAGAGACGCACTACCGGTCGTCCGTGGCGCGTGATCAGAATTTCCTCACCCTTCTCAGCCTGGTTAATCAGCTCGCTGAGCTGGGCCTTTGCGGTGGCAAGGCTCACGATGCGCATGGCTGGTCCTTTATGGTCATGGAATTGGTCAGATTATACGGCCCTTGCTGGGGCGCCGGTAGTGCGCCCAGCACGCAGCCAACACCCTACGAGCATGCTCGGCGCACTTGGTGCGGTCGTAAGTTTCGCTCAAGGCGCAGGACCAATGGGCCACGGTATGCGCCGGTTGCGTTCCAAGCCGCGCGGTCTACCGCCGTTCGATAGGACACGTGGGCGCTGAAGCCACCCCCGCATCTCGTCATTCTGCACGAGGGGTGCAGGAAGTGTACGGAATCCAGGAGCGAGGATGCCCGACCCATGCCGTCCGTGGCGTCTGGATTCCAGCTTCACAGCCGGAATGACAGTCGCGACCGGGAGTCGTGTGCAATGGTATGCGCCGAGCCCCTGAATGGACTGCGGCGCTTTCTGTCGTTGAGATCGTCCCCGGCGAGGCGTATAAAAAAGGTCGCGGAACCATGCCCGGACCAAGAAGTTCGGGCGACCCCGGCCGGGGTGCACCGGCCGACACCAAGGAGGATAGCGCCATGGCAACTGACTGGAGGCTCAAGGGGTCGTACTTCGAGGCGTGCAACTGCGAGGCGGCATGCCCCTGCAACTTCCATGGACCGCCGACCGACGGCAACTGCACCGTGCTGGTGGGCTGGCACATCGACCAGGGGATATTTGGGGATACCAAGCTCGACGGACTGAACGTCAGCATGGTCGCGCACTCGCCGGGCCACATGTTGGAAACGAAGTGGAAGGTGGCCCTGTATCTCGACAGCCGCGCGAGCGACGCGCAGCGCGAGGCGCTGACGCAGATATACTCGGGCAAGGCCGGCGGCCTCATGGGGGATCTGTCCGCGGTCATCGGGGAAGTGGCCGGCGTGCGCAGCGTGCCGATCGAATACCGGGCCGAAGGACGCACGCGCTCAATCCGCATCGGTAACGTCGGCGTCGCCGACATCGAGGCCATCAAAGGCGGCGACGGCGGCGAGACGCTGATCCACAATCCTCCGCTGAACCTCGCGGTGGGCGAGCCGCTGGTCGTCGCACGCAGCAAGAAGTACCGGTTCGCCGACTACGGCATGCAGGTCGAGGTCTCGAACAAGAACGGCTTCTACGCGCCGTTCACGTACACGCCGGCCTGACGCGGCGCCAGCCGATGACGCCGGCGCCCGAGCGCGCGGCGCGCGTGCTGGTGTTCGCCGCGCTGGCGGTGCTGACCGGGCTGGCCTGGGCCTGGCTCAGCCCGATGAACATGGTCCCGACGGGCGTTCTGTCCCGTGCACCGCCGGCGTTCCCCGCGCCCTGGACCGGGAGCATGGCGCTGTTCATGTTCGTCATGTGGAGCGTGATGATGGCGGGCATGATGATCCCCTCGGCAGCCCCGATGGTCTTCGCGGTCGAGCGCATGGCGCGCCAACGTCGGGACGGGCGGCCGCTCGCCGTCACGGCGGCGTTCGTGCTCGCCTACGTCGTCGTGTGGACGGCATTCAGCGCGGTCGCGACCGCCGCGCAGTGGGCGCTCGAACGCGCGGGGCTCATGTCGAACACGATGGCGAGCGCGAACGTCTGGCTGACCGGACTCGTCCTGGTCGCCGCGGGTCTCTACCAGTTCAGTGCGCTCAAATATGCGTGCCTCACCCGCTGCCGCACGCCGATGGGCTTTCTGCTTACCGAATGGCGTCCTGGCGTTCGCGGGGTCTTCGTCACCGGCTTGCGCCATGGCGCCCATTGCGTCGGCTGTTGCTGGGCGTTGATGGCCTTGCTCTTCGTGTTCGGTACCATGAACCTCGCTGCGGCGGCAGGCCTTGCGGCACTCGTGCTCGCGGAGAAAGCGCTCCCCGGCGTGCCCGTCATCGCCCGAGTCATCGGGGTTGCCCTCGCGGGCTGGGGGCTCTGGATCCTCATCCGCGCAGTTGCGTGACGCTCACCGGGGAGGGGGGCCACGGACGTCGGCGATCCACAGGCGCTTGCCGCTCGGGCGGAGGCGCTGCCAACGTGAGCGCGAAACGCTTGCCGCCGGTATTCGTCGGCCATGAGATCTACCGCCAGCCTGCCTACGGCAACAATCACCCGTTGGCAATTCCGCGCGTCGAGCGCGTCATCGACTTGTGTCACGCGCTCGGCTGGCTGCACCCGGAAGAATTCTGCCCGAGTCCATGCGCGAGCGCCTCCGAGCTCGCGCGCTTCCACACGCCCGAATACATCGCGGCGCTGCGTCGGGCGGCGCAGGAGGGCAAGGCCGACGCGCAGACGCGCGAACGCTTTGCCATCGGCACTCTGGAGAACCCGCTGTTTCCGGGACTGTTCGAGCGTGCGTCGACCTGCGTCGGTGGCTCGATCCGTGCGGCGGAGCTGAGCCTCGAAGGCCGCATCGTTTTCCACCCGGCGGGCGGTACCCACCACGGCCGGCCGGATCGGGCGAGCGGTTTCTGCTACTTCAACGATCCCGCGCTTGCCATCCTCACGCTGCTCGATCGCAGCATCGAACGACTGCTTTACGTCGACTTGGACGCGCACCATGCGGATGCGGTCCAGGATGCTTTCGCCGCGGAGGCGCGGGTGTGGACGATTTCCGTGCATGAGCAGGGCCGCTGGCCGTACACGGGGGCGGTAAGCGACACCGCGGGTGGGCGCGCCTGCAATCTCCCCGTGCTTTCGGGGTTTCACGATCGAGAGCTGCGCTTTCTGCTCGATGAGGTGATTCTGCCCCTTGGGCAGTGGGCCGCGCCGCAGGTCGTCGTGCTCGTGTGCGGTGCGGATGCGCTGGCCGGCGATCCCCTGTCCTCGATGGCGCTGTCGAACGTTGCGCTGTGGTCCGCCGCGTCCGACATCGTGGCGCTCGCGCCGGCGGCTGTCGTGCTGGGCGGCGGGGGGTACAACCCGTGGACGGCTGCGCGCTACTGGACCGGGCTGTGGGGGACCTTGTCCGGCCGAGAAATGCCGCCGACGTTGCCGCCGGCCGCGCGTGAGGTTTTCGCGGGACTGGAATGCGATCTGATCGATGCCGAGGACGTGTCGCCCCTCTGGTCGACGACGCTCGCCGACGCACCCAATGAAGCGTCGGTACGGCACGAGATCGAAGAGCTGCGCGATGAGGTGCTGCGCCTCACGGGTGCACGGTGCTGGTCGCCAACGCCAGGGGCCGCAGCGGAACCGGTGCTGGTTGCACCTTCGTCGTGCGCGGCACGACCACGGACGGCGGCAACCGGCATACGGTCCCCCGGACTGCGCGAACGTCCCCCAAACCGGGACTGGCCTTGACTGGTCCGCGCTATTCGGCGCTTAGGGACTGGCCTTGCGCTAGGCCGGATGCGGCTGAATTTCCCACTTGCCGAAACGGATCAGCGCGAAGTGGCCAAGCGGAGGCATCGAGCGGCGCTCGATCAGATGCACTTCCTCAGTCCGCGCGGCCCAGCGGGCGAACCGCGCCCAAGGAAACTCGGAGCGCCATCCGAGCCGGCTCACCAGGGGCATGAGCCAGCGCTCGACGGTGCGCCTCGGCCCGGCTTCCGCGCCGACCCGGTTCAGGAGCACCAGCTCGCCGCCGGGCTTGAGCACGCGCGCGAATTCGTCGAGCGTCGCCTCCGGGTTCGGGACCGTGTTGATGACGTACTGCGCGACGACGACGTTGAACGCGGCGTCGGGGAAGGCCAACCGCTCGGCGTCCATGACCGCGAGCCCCGCCACGTTGTGCAAATTCAGCCCGGCGACGCGCTCCTGCGCCTTGCGCAGCATCGCCAGAGACAGATCGACTGCGACGACGCTCGCCGCCTTCGCATAATGCGGTAGCGCAATGCCGGTCCCAACGCCCACGTCGAGGATGCGCCCGCCGATCCGAGCGGCGGCGTCAATGGCCGCCTGCCGCCCGCGGTCGAAGAGTGAGCCGAAGACGAGGTCGTAGACCGGTGCCCATCGCTCGTAAATCTTGCTGACCGCCTCCCTGTCGAGCTCCGTTCCCATTGATCTTCTTTTGCCGCTGGAACCCGCGGCCGGGCCGGCTGCCCGCTCCGGCGACACGAGTACGCAACTTTCATCCGATCGATCGCTCTTTGTCATGGTGATTTCACGAAATCGCCTCAAGTTCTAAACAGTTAGTTCGTACTTTGAGCATCGTACTTTAACTCAGTACGGCGAAATAATACCAGAGCCTGACCGATGCGACTGTGAGTACAGGTGGAACGCGGTGTTTATCTCGAAGCGGCGCAAGAAGCGAATCTTCGGGAGGGCGGCCCACAGTCTTATGGCCCTGCGAGGTATGACATGACCCACGACTGGCGGTCTCGACTGTCATTCCGGCCGGGAAGCCGGAATCCAGGGATCACGGACGGCATGCGCGGCCTCCGTGCGCCTGGATTCCGTACACTCCCTGCACGGAATGACGAGACGTGTGAAAACGCGTGCCTTCGAGGGGCTCACCGAATAGGCCTCCGGCTTGCCGGAGGTCGTTCAACTTGTGTGCAACCGGTGCCGAGGAGGGATTGATGCGCGGGTTTCTTCGAGCTCTCGAAGTGCAGCGGTGGGACGACCACCGGTACACCACCACAGCTACATCAACCAGGCGCTGCACTTCGTGGTGAAGTAGCATCTGCCCTGACTGGTCGCAAATTGTAGGCTCTTTCGGAAATTGTGTGGGTCGCGGTGCCGCAAGACAGTGCTGCTCGCCATCTGGGGGCTCTCGCCGCTCGCGCTCTATTTCGACCCGACCCTGACCGGCAGCTCGAGGCGCTTACCCGCCGCCAGGAGCCCGATGTCGAGCGTCGGGATCTTCTTCGCACCTTGGTTCGCTGCAATGGCCAGGTGAATCGTATCCCCACCGCGAAGCCCGGTCGCAAAGCCCTCGATGTAGTCTCTGGCCAAGCTGAAATCGGCCGCCGACTCCCTCAATGTGCTCAGGTGGTGTTGACTGGTCCGCACCTGAGGACTACCCTTCCGCTGTCGCCAGCGACGGCTGGATTTCCTTCCAGGGCGGAGTCGTTTCAGCGATGGCATAAAAGCAGCCATTCAGCGCCGATGGGAGCCAAGCCGGAAGTGAAACGTACTCGTCTCCCTCTAGTGGTCGTATCCGACGTGGGGGACGGGTTGGCCGGAAAGACGGGAATCGCATCGCGTCTGAGCTTCGCAACCCGAACGAGCGCCCTAGCCCTTGGCGCCGTGCTGGGCGGCTGCAGCATGGTTGGCCCCAATTTCGTGACCCCCAAATCCGATGTCGCCAAAGCCTGGGCGACGAAAGAGGCGGCGCGTATCAGCACCGCTCGCCCTGAAGACGCCGCCTGGTGGAAGACCTTTGGCGATCCGACGCTCAACCGCCTGATCGATCTCGCCTACAGGCAGAATCTGGGACTACAGCAGGCCGGCGTAAACGTCTTGCGGGCGCGGGCCCAACTGGGGGCGGCGATCGGCGAGGAGTATCCACAGCAGCAGCAGGGATTCGGACAGTATCAGTACCGCAACCGCGGCAGCGACGACTTCACCTCGCTTCCGATCGGCACCACGGATTTTTCGTACAGCACGCTGCGGTACGGATTTACATCGAGCTGGGAAATCGATTTCTGGGGGAAATTCCGACGCGCTGTTGAATCGGCTGACGAAAATTTCCTGGCATCCATCAGCAATTACGATGCCGCGCTGGTCAGCCTGACGGCGACTGTCGCCACCACTTACGTCGCGATCCGCACCTTCGAGGCAAGGCTCGGAGTCGTACGCCAGAACGTCAAGGTCCAAGCACAGAATCTCAAAGTAGCCCAGGCGCGATACCAAAACGGCGAGACCGGCGAGCGTGACGTGACCCAGGCCAGCTCGCAACTGGCCGAGACGCAGGCGCAAATTCCGCCGCTCGAGGTGAGCCTGGCACAGAACAAGAATGCGCTTGCGGTGCTTTTAGGCATCACCCTTGCCCAGCTTGGCGCTGAGCTTACGGGGGACCGGCCAATTCCCACTGCGCCCGGCAAAGTCGCGGCCGGAATCCCGCGCGATCTGTTGCGCCAGCGTCCGGACGTGAAACAGGCGGAGCAAGTGGCGGCGGCGGAATCGGCGCTGATCGGTGCCACGAAGGCCGACCTTTATCCCGCCTTTTCTCTCAGCGGCACCTTCGGATTCAGCTCATCCGACATCGCCAACCGCACCCTGGGCGACGCATTCACGTGGAACGGCCGCGTGGCCAGCATCGGCCCGGCGTTCCAGTGGAATCTTTTCAATTACGGCCAGATCACCAATCAGGTCCGTGCCCAGGATGCCCAGTTCCAGGCCGCGGTTTTGGCTTATCAAAACACCGTGCTCGAAGCGCAGCGCGAAGTCGAAGACGCGCTGGTCGCCTTCGTCAAAGCGGGCGAGACGGTGCGCTATTTGGAACGTGCTGTTGCAGCCGCGAAACGCAGCGTCGAGCTTTCGGTCGCCCAATACAAGGAGGGTGCCACCGATTTCACCACCGTGCTCACCGCGGAACAAAGCCTGTTGCGACAGCAGGACCAGCTGACCGTCGCGCGCGGCAACGTGCCGCAAAGCCTCATCTCGGTCTTCCAGGCGCTGGGCGGCGGCTGGCAGATCCGCGAAGGCCACGACTTCGTGCCGGACGACATCAAGGACGAGATGCGCAAACGTACCAACTGGGGAGATCTGCTCGAAGTCAAGACCCACGCTCCGCCGTCCGCGGAAGAGCGAAAAGCGCTCATCCGCCGGCCGGACTGGTAACGCCGGCCCATGAAGAGACCACTTTTTCCTGTTCCAAGCCGCCGCTTCGTCCCCCCGGGCACGCTCGCCGTTTTGCTGTCCCTTTCCGCCTGCGGCGAGGGCAATAAATATGAGCCGCCGCCGCCCCCGCCGGTCACGGTCGCCCATCCGGTCGTCGAGCCCGTGACCAATTTTCTGGACCTGACCGGATCCGCGAGCGCGGTGGCATCCGTCGATCTGGTGGCGCGGGTGCCCGGCTATCTCGAGTCTGTGAATTTCGAGGACGGCAGCGTGGTCAAGAAGGGCGACTTGCTGTTCGTGATCGAGCCGGCACCTTACGAAGCTAACGTCAAGTTGGCCGAGGCGACGTTGGCCGAACAACAGGCGCAACTGATACGCGCCAGCGCCGAATACGACCGCCAACTCCGTCTCGTGAAGCAAAGCGCCAGCTCTCAGGCCAATGTCGAGAAATGGCTGGCGGAGCGCAATTCCGCCGCCGCCGCCGTCGATCAGGCCAAAGCCAATATCGATATCGCCAAGATCAACTTGAGCTACACGAAGGTCACAGCGCCTTTCACTGGCCGAATCGGCCGGCATCTGGTGGACGCCGGAAATCTGGTGGGCACGCCGTCACCCACCAAGCTCGCCACCATCGAACAGATCAAGCCTATCTATGTTTACTTCAACGTGGACGAGCAGACCGTGCTGCGCATCCGCACCATGATGCGGCAGCGCGGTCTCGGCCCGGCCGACTTGAAGAAGGTACCGGTCTACGTGGGCCTGCAAACCGACAACGGTTATCCGCACGAGGGGAAGCTGGATTTCGTCGCTACCGGCGTCGATACGTCTACCGGCACGCTACAAGTCCGCGCCGAGCTTCCCAATCCCGACCGGATTCTCCTTCCCGGCGTATTCGTCCGGGTGCGTGTCCCCGTGGGGCGGGATGAACACGCACTTTTGGTGAGCAACCGTGCGCTGGGTGTCGATCAGACGGGCAGTTACGTGCTGGTCGTCAACGCCGACGTAGTGGAGCAACGCGCGGTCCAGATCGGCGCTTTGGTGGATGGTATGCGGGTCATCTCCAAGGGTCTGCAGCAGACCGATTGGGTAGTGGTCGAAGGTCTGCAGCGCGCGACGCCGGGAACGAAAGTCGTGGTAACCCGCGCGGGCCGGACGGCGGCAAATCGGCCGCCCGGCGGCGCGCCGGCTCCGGACGCGCCAAAGCCCGAGTCCGGCGCGGTGCAGTAGGACCAAGCCTGTGTTTTCTAAATTCTTTATCGAGCGTCCGGTCCTATCCAACGTCCTCGCCATCATCATCGTGCTGATCGGCGCGGTGGCGCTTTACCGTCTTCCAGTGTCGCAGTATCCGGAAATCACGCCGCCCATCGTCCAGGTGCAAACCCGCTATCCCGGCGCCAGCGCGCAGATCATCGCCGACACCGTCGCCAATCCCATCGAAGAACGGGTGAACGGCGTCGAGGGCATGATCTACATGCAATCCACCAGCGCTGCAGACGGGACCTACACTCTCAATGTCACCTTCGACGTCGGTACGGATCTCGATTTCGCCCAGACGTTGGTTCAAAACCGCGTGGCGCAGGCGCTGCCCCAGCTTCCGGATGCCGTCCAGACCCAGGGAGTGACTACGCGCAAGAAGTCGACGGCCATTTTGCAGATCATCACGCTGAGTTCTCCGAACGGACGTTACGACAGCCTCTTTCTGGCTAACTATGCAACCATCAATTTACGCGACGAGATCGCGCGGCTGCCCGGCGTCGGCGACGTCACCATCTTCGGAGCCGGGGAATACAGCATGCGGGTGTGGCTCGATCCCGACCAGCTCGCCGCTCGCAAGCTGACACCGGCCGACGTCGTCGACGCCATCCGCGGCCAGAACCAGCAGGTCGCGGCGGGCCAGGTGGGGGCGCCGCCCGCCCCGCCCAATCAGGACTTCCAGATCACCGTCGACGTGCCGGGCCGTCTCGTCGACCAGAAAGAATTCGGCGACATCATCGTGAAAACGGAGCAAGGTCCGGACACGCGCATCACCCGCGTGCGGGACGTGGCGCGTACGGAACTCGGGGCACAAACCTACAGCCAATTTTTCCGCCTCGACACGAAACAGGCGGCAGGCATCGCGGTGTTCCAGCTACCCGGCGCCAACGCGCTCGATGTCGCCCAGGAAGTCACCTCCAAGATGGCGGAGCTTTCCAAGAATTTTCCGCAAGGTCTCGAATACGGAGTTCCCTTCGATACCACCTTGTTCGTCAAGGCTTCGATCCACGAGGTCTACATAACGCTGGCCGAGGCGGCGATTCTGGTGCTCATCGTCATTCTGGCGTTCGTTCAGGATTGGCGCGCCATGCTGGTGCCAGCGACCACCGTTCCGGTCACCATCATCGGCGCCTTCGCGGCGATGGCCGCGCTGGGCTTTACCGTAAATCTCCTCACGCTCTTTGCCGTCGTGCTGGCTATCGGCATCGTCGTGGATGACGCCATCGTCATCGTGGAGGGCAGTTCCCACCATATCCAGCAAGGCAAAGCGCCCAAGGAAGCCGCCATTGCGGCGATGTCCGAGTTGTTCGGACCGATCATCGGCATCACTCTGGTTCTCATGTCGGTGTTTTTGCCCGCGGCGTTCTTGCCCGGTATCACCGGCGAGATGTACCGTCAATTCGCCCTCGTCATCGCCGCGACGGCGCTCATCAGCGCCATCAATGCGATCACGCTGAAACCGACGCAGTGCGCGTTGTGGATGCGCCCTGCGCGTGCGGATACGAAGAAGAATTTCATTTACCGCGGCTTCAACGCGCTCTACGGCGCATTGGAGCGCGGTTACACCGGTCTAATCGGCCGCATGGTCCATCGTAGCGCCGCCATGACCCTGATCGCGTTGACCTTGGCCGCTATCGGGGTCTGGGGCTTGGTGCGGTTGCCCACCTCCTTCATCCCCATCGAGGACCAGGGCTACGTGCTGGTGAGCGTCACGCTCCCGGACGGCGCTTCCCTGGAGCGCACGCGCAGCGTGGTGGCACAGGTCGAAGCCGCAGTGATGAAGGTTCCCGGCGTCGAGCACGCCATCTCCATCGGGGGCATTTCGATTCTCGACAATTCAGCCACACTGGCCAATGCCGGCGTCACCTATGTGGTGTTGAAGCCCTGGGATGTCCGCGGCACCAAAGAGGGGTTGCGCCCTGTCCTGGAACATATCCAGGAGGCGGTTTCGGGTATTTCCGAGGCGGTCGCGTTCGTGATCGTCCCGCCGCCGATCCAGGGCATCGGGAATTCCAGCGGCTTCCAGATGCAGGTCGAGCTGCGCGACAGCAGCAAGGACTACGTGAAACTACAGCGAGTGACGGAGGCGATCACCGCGGACGCGTCCACGCAATCCGGAATCCTGCGTGTCATCTCGACCTTCAGCGCCAACGTCCCGCAGATCATGGTCGAGGTGGACCGTATCAAGGCACGTCAGCTCGGCGTCGACGTCAACGATGTGTTCAGCACCTTGCAGGGCTATCTGGGCTCGACCTATGTCAATCAATTCAACAAGTTCGGCCGAACCTTCCAAGTCTATGTCCAGGCCGACCGTCAATACCGGCTCGACCCCGCGGATGTCGGCCGCTTTTATGTGCGCAATGCGAGCGGCGGGATGGTCCCGCTCGGGACGCTCGCCGATGTCCGTTACGTGCCCGGGCCGTCGCTCATCGGCCTTTATAACCTTCATCCCAGCGCTGCCGTCATCGGCGCGCCCAACCTCTTCTTCAGCTCCGGGCAAGCCATTTCACTTCTGGCCCAAATCGCCGACCGGAAGCTTCCGTCCGGCATGGGGTATGAGTGGACCGGGATGTCCTATCAGGAGAAGCTCGTGGGCAGCCAAGCCTATTTCATCTTCGCCATCGCGCTGGTACTCGTCTTTTTGGTGCTCGCTGGCCAATACGAGAATTGGCTGACCCCCTTCGCCGTCATTCTCGCCGTTCCCTTGGCGCTGTTGGGCACCGTCGGCGTGCTGACCGCAGTGCACGTCGCGAACAATATCTATATCCAAATCGGCATCGTGCTGTTGATTGCGCTCTCAAGCAAGAACGCCATCCTGATCGTCGAGTTCGCCCGCGATCTGCGCGAAAAGCAAGGCATGACTTTGGCGGAGGCGGCGACCGAAGCGGCGCGTTTGCGCTTCCGCCCCATTCTCATGACGTCTTTCGCGTTCATCCTGGGCGTCTTGCCCCTCGTGCTCGCCACCGGCGCCGGCGCCTCGAGCCGCAAATCCATCGGGATCACGGTCTTCAGCGGCATGCTGGCGTCCACCTGCATCGCGGTGCTGTTCGCGCCGTCCTTCTTCGTCGTATGCCAGCGCATCCATGAATGGCGCCAGCGGCACAAGAAAGGGACCGCGCCGGCTCGCAGTCCCGGCCTGCCGCCCAGCGCGGAATGATGCGAGGCATGAGGGCACGAATAACGCCTATTTGCGCCAGCCCGACCGCGGTCCGGCTTCGCCCCTGTCGTCGCTCCTCTGGCGGAGGACTCAGAGCTTGTGAAGAAATCGTCGCGAGCGGCCCGAGAGCACGGCGTACGGAGCGCAGCGACGAGACATATCAAGTAGATAGGCGAGGAGCGACCGAATGGCAGGATGGCCATTCGGCACGTCCGCAGGACGCCCAAAAGGGGTGGCGTACAGGGGGTACGCCATGAACACCGCGCAACGCGGCTATCGGGACGCGCAGTAGATTTATTCACAGGCTCTCAGATCCAGAACGTGAGCACCAGGGGCAGCACCAGCACCGCGAGCAGGGTCGAGGATTCACCTGGCACCCGCACGCGCACGACTCACCCGCCGGACCCCCGTGGTCGCGCCGAAAGTGGCGCGGTCAGGCGGTATCCAGCTTCTTCTGGAGTTCTTCTTGGCGGACTCGGTATTCGCCTTCCAAGGCTTCGATATGTGCGAGCACGTTTTCCAAGGCTTCCTGCTTCGAATCGTCTTGCGCCTCCTCCACCCACTGTGCGAACTCTTCGTGCAATGTAAAGAGAAGATCCGAAAGCTCCCTTGACTTCGTGAAGCTCTCGTTCCAACTGGGAAATGCTATCGCTTGACATGCGAGATCCGTTCATATGCCGTTGTTTGTGAAAATCCCGGAATGCGACTTCGACACGCACTTGCCACAGCACGAATACTCTTGCCCCCGGCCGGCCGATGATAGCAGTAATCTGTGTGCATTCATACGGATCCGGCCAAGGCCGGAGAACCGACCCGGTACCGGCGAATGACCGAGCGGCATCGGTGCGTCGCCGCGAGTATGGCAAAGGACATGGGGCGATGGGAGGCGCAGGCAGATCGTTGTGCGACCCCGAGGCCGAGCGCCAGTCCGGGGCGGTGGGGTGGAGGACACATGACGCCAGTCGAGTCCACGGGCTGACTAGACCTGCCGTGCGGCGCTTGCTACGCTTGCGCTGAAAACAATTCCAACGCCAATCGACCGTCTTCAGGATGAACGACGCGGCTAAAAGAATCCACGGGTTTGGTGGTCGGCCGGAATCGAGCCGAAATGGGAACCCGATGGACCGGGGCCGCTGCCCATCGGCGCTGGCCCCCGCCGGACCGGGTGGCCGGTGCATGCGCGTTCCGGCTCCGGGCGCGCCAGCTTCGCGCTACGTGCGGTGAGGATGGCTGCCTGCGCGCATTCCGGTCGGGAGGCTGGATACCCTAAATGCTCCATTTTCCGCTTCAGACTTCGGGTCTTTCTGTCCTCGCCGGGTGACGTCGCTGACGAGCGCTCGCTGGCGCGCAGGCGGCTGCAGTACCTGAACAAGGACCCGTCGCTTCGGGGACGCGTGGCTCTGGAAGAGGTGTCCTGGGACGACCCGGCCGCTCCGGTACCCTTGGCCGCACACCTCACCCCCCAGGAGGCCATCAACCAGCAGCGACCGAAGCCTTCCGACTGCGACATCGTGGTGGTGATCCTGTGGTCCAGAATGGGAACGCCGCTGCCGGCCAGCGACCGAAAACCGGACGGCAGCCCTTACGCGTCGGGCACGGAGTGGGAATTCCTCGACGCGATCCATGCGGCGGAACAGGGCAGCCGGCCCACGGTGCTCGTATACCGGCGCACCGAGGTGCCGAACGTGAGCCTCGACGATCCCCAACGAGACGAGAAGGTACGTCAGTACGAGGCCGTGAACGCATTCTTCGCCTCCTTCCGTCACCCCGACGGCTCGATTCGCTGGAGCCACGAGACCTACGAGCACCCCAGCGAATTCGCGGAGCGGCTGGAGCGGGAGCTGCGCGAGCTGGTGGTGTCCCTGCTCCCGAAGCAGCCCGAGCCGCAGTCCTCCGGCCAGGACGACCGGCAGCCGACCTCGGCCGCTGAGCGCGAGGTGATCTGGCAGGGCAACCCGTACCGCGGGCTGGAGCCCTTCCGACTGGAGCACAGCCCCGTGTTCTTCGGCCGCGGCCCCGAGACCGATGCGTTGCTCCAAACAATCGGCGCGAAAGGGGCTCGCTTCGTCGCCGTGGTCGGCCCCTCCGGCTCGGGGAAGTCCTCCCTGGTCTCGGCCGGGCTCCTGCCGCGGCTCGAAGGCGGCGCGCTGGCGGGAAGCCGGGAGTGGGTCCACGTGCGGTGCACGCCCGCCGAGGCCGGCGGAAACCCGTTCCAGGCGCTGGTGCAGCGCCTCGCGCCGCGCATGGGGGAGCGACCGCAGGAGCCTGGCAAAGACCCGCTCGAGCGGCTGGCGTCCGAGCCGACAGCCATCGCAGAGGTCGCGGATCGGGTGCTCGCCAAGCGGCCGGCTTCGGCGGAGCTGCTGCTGTTCGTCGATCAGTTCGAGGAGCTGTTCGCGCGGGTGCCGGAGCCGTACCGCGGACCCTTCGTGGCGCTGGTCGACGCCGCCGCGGCATCGGATCGGATACGTGTGGTGCTCACGCTGCGCGCCGATTACTACGAGCACTGTACCCGGTTCGAGCGGTTGGCCGAACGGCTGCGGACCGGGAGCTTCCCCTTGGCGACTCCCGGCGAGCGCGCACTCGCCGCCATGGTCGAACGCCCGGCCCGCGCGGCCGGCCTCGAGCTGGAGCTGGGGTTGGTGGAGCGCATCCTGAAGGACACCGGTACCGAGCCCGGGGTTCTCGCCCTCATGGAGTTCACCCTCGAACGGCTCTACGACGCGGGCGATGACCACCGCCTCACATTGCGTGCCTACGACGCCATCGAGGGCGTCGCCGGGGCCGTGGAGATTCAGGGCGAGCGGGCCGTTCACGACGAACAGGGCCAGGTGAACGAGACCGCCCTCGGGCGCGTATTCCGAGCGCTGGCGGAGGTGGACGAGGCGGGCGGCGCGGTCCGCAAGCGCGCCCCGCTCGCGGCGTTCTCTCCGGTCGAAGGTGCGCTCGTCGAGCGTCTGGTCAAGGCGCGGCTGCTGGTGACGGATACCGACGACAACGGACGAGCGTTCGTCGAGGTGGCGCACGAGGCGGTCCTGCGGCACTGGCGCAGGTTTCGCGAGTGGCTGAAGGAGAACCGCGGCTTCGAGCTCTGGCGCAAGAAGCTCGAGGTCTGGCGGGACAGCGGGACGCCGCTCAGGGACCCGCCTCTCGCAGAAGCCAAGGGGTGGCTCGAACAGCGCAAGGACGACCTGGAGCCGGCCGAGCGGGATTACATCCGGAAAAGCTCCGACGCCGCCCGGCGCCGATCCCGGGTGCTCCGGTCGGCAGCAGTGGCGATCGTGGTCCTGCTGTCCGCCTTGAGTGTCTGGCAGTATTTCAAGCTGGAGGCGGAGCGCGAGCGCCGCCGCCCCATCCTTCGGGAAGACGCGTGGGTTCCCATCCAGCCCGGCGAGTTCCAGATGGGCTCTGCAGCGGATGACGACGAAGCCGCTACAGACGAGCGACCGCGGCGTCGCGGCCAGGATCGCGAAGCCCTTCAAGCTCTCACGCTACGAGGTCACTTTCGAGGAGTACGACCGATTCGCCTATGCCACCGGACGGCGGCCCCCGAGCGACAGCGGGTTCGGCGCGCAGCTCAACGAAGACCAGCGCAAGCGCATGCCCGTGATCAACGTCTCGTGGAAGGACGCACGGGCCTACGCCGAATGGCTGTCGAAGGAGACCGGCCGGCGGTACCGGCTGCCCACCGAGGCGGAGTGGGAATATGCGGCTCGAGCGGGTACCACCGGAAGCCGGTTCTGGGGCGACGACCTTTCCGAAGCTTGCAAGTATGCGAACGTCTTCGACAGCCGCAACGCCGCGTATTTGAAGAGCAAGTATCCGTCGATCACCTGGGAAAACTTTCCGTGCGGAGATGCCTACCCGGAGACGGCCCCGGTGGGCTCCTTCCACCCCAATCGCTGGGGCCTTGACGACATGCTGGGCAACGTCTGGGAGTGGGTCGAGGACTGCTATCACGACAGCTACGAAGGCGCGCCAGACGACGGCTCCGCATGGCGGGAGGCGAACGGCGGCAACTGCGGCCGGCGTGTGGTCCGCGGTGGTTCCTGGTACAACGGACCGAGGAACCTCCGCTCGGCGGGCCGCATCAGGGCCGACGCCGTTGACCGGGACGACAATCTCGGTTTTCGTCTCGCCCAGGACCTGCAGTAGTGCCCCTCTGCTCTTTGCGCTTTTACCCTTTGCCGCGGGCCGCGAGGCACGCGGTCGGCGCGTGAGAACGACCGTCGGTACGGCCGCTTTACCGCCAAGAGCAGCCCGAGCCGTCCTGCCTGCCGATTTTCATGGCCTTCCATGCGCGGCTTCTGCGGAAAATGGCACTAAACTGAGATAGTATGGGGTTCGGAGGTGCCGTGATGCTTATAGAGTTCCGCGTCGAGAATCACCGTTCCATCCGGGACGAGCAGGCGCTCACCATGGAAGCGGGGCGAGTCGGTGACGAGATGGATCCCCGGCCGCGAAGCGTCAAAGGGCAGCCGGTGCGCCTGCTCCCGGTCGCCGCGCTGTACGGAGCCAACGCGAGCGGCAAGAGCAATCTACTCGGGGCACTCAGCTTCATGCGGGATGCGGTCATACAGTCCCACCGCGCTTGGCCACCTGAGGGCGGCGTTCCGCGGGAGCCGTTCGCCTGGGGCGCCAAGGCGACTGAGCCGTCGCTCTTCGAGGTAACGGTCTTGGTGGACGGCGTACGTTACCAGTACGGATTCGTCGTGGACGACCAGCGCTTCCTCGAGGAGTGGCTTTACGCGTGGCCCATCGGGCGCAAACAAACTTGGTTCGAACGAGAGAGCGACGACTTCACATTTGGCGAACACCTACTCGGTGAGAACCGCCTGGTCAAGCAGATTACGCGCTCCAATGCGCTTTTCCTGTCTGCCGCAGTGCAACACCGGCACGAGCAACTCGCCCCACTCTACCGGTGGTTCCGGACGCTGCATACGGTGAATATTGGCAGAAGGCGTCGCCTAATGCCGGGCATGCCGCCGGACCGCTGGGTCTGGCGAAGTCTCGATGCATCGCTCGGTTACGGCCCCCAACAGGTTGCTTTGTTCGATGAAGCAGATCCGGACGATCAACGCACCGAACCCCTGCGGGAATCCTTCCGCGAGCTTCTCCGCGCTGCCGACATTGGGATCGTGGACGTGAAGCTTGAAGAGGACCACGGGGAGACCCGTCGCGCAAGCGGTCTGAGGGGGGATTCTCGGGTCCGGCTGCTGTTGCGCCACCAGAGCAGCGAAGACGACGCTTGGCTTCCACTCGAGGAAGAGTCGCAAGGAACTCTCCGCCTGTTTCGGATCGGGCCGGTTCTGTTGGATACCCTCCGTAGTGGAGGTATGCTCCTTATCGATGAACTCGAAGCTAGTCTCCATCCCTTGCTCGCCCTTGAGATCGTTCGTCAGTTCAACGACCCTGCCAGGAATCCGCGCAACGCACAGCTTGTCTTTACAACCCACGACACCAACTTACTCGGGACGGTAACTGGCAGTCCGCCGCTGCGGCGCGACCAGATTTGGCTCACCGAAAAGGACCACGAAGGGGCCACCTGCCTGTACCCTTTGACGGATTACAAACCCCGCAAGGCCGAGAACTTAGAACGCGGTTACCTTCAGGGTCGCTACGGTGCGATCCCCTTCTTAGGAGATTTGGCGAAGATCGGGGGATTACCGGCTAGTGGCGAGTAAGCGCCGCAACCGCCCCCGGCGCCGGGCGCGTGCCGCAGCGCGCAAGCATCCGAACCGCCGCCTGCTGATCGTGTGCGAGGGCAAGGTCACCGAGCCGACCTATTTCCGCGGCTTCGAGCGATGGATGCGGAACACCACGGTCGAGATTGAAATCCCCGATGAGCAAGGCGTGCCGCTGACTCTCGTACGCCAAGCCGAGGAGCGGAAGCTGCGGGCGGAGAGCGACGCACAGCGCACTGGCGACGCTTTTCTCGCCTATGACGAGATCTGGTGCGTGTTCGACGTCGACGAACACCCGAACCTGAACGATGCCTCCCAACTTGCAGCCGCCAGGCACATCGAGCTGGCAGTCTCCAACCCCTGTTTCGAGCTGTGGCTACCGCTGCACTTCCGAGAGAGTCCGGGCGCCCTGCACCGCCGCGACCTGCAGCGGATGCTCGGCAATTCGTTGCTGGGTGCGACAAGCACCTCGAGTTCGATTCGTTCGTGCCCGGCATCCAGGATGCTACGGAAAGAGCCCGGAGGCTGGACGACGAGGCCAATAATGAAGGCGAGCCCGGCCGCAATCCTACCACTGGCGTTTTCCGGTTGACCGAATCCATCGCATGCAGGGACGACGAGGCATAAACGCCTTCGCGCCGCTGGCCATTCGGCTGCAGACCGGTGTCGGACCGATTGCGTCTCCGCGTAAAGTTGTCTGCCTTTGGGCCGGTGATGCGTCCTAGCCACCAGGGTCCAATGTCTCATGTACTGCCTGCGCCGCTCGCGCTCCTGGACCGGCGGCAACCCCGGCGCCTTCTTATGCCGGTTCGGCCCGCCTCGGGCGCTCAAAACCCGCCCGCGGGCCTGTCCGACTGCGCCCAGTCCCCCGAACCTCCCCCGACGTTGACCGGTCGGCACGCACGGACTACGCTTCCTCTACGCCAGAGGCGGTTGGGTATCCTGTCCTCTGCTAGAACGAAGACCCTTGAAGGGATTTGAAGGGAGGAAGGAAGAAATGACCGCGAGGAGACTGGGCCTTCCGGTAGTCGTCTTTGGGTTGGGGGCAATCATCTTTGCGTGCAGCACGCTCGTTCGCCACGGACCGACCTGCGGCAGCGGCGCGGGACTGGTGAAAGACGAGGCCCTGTGCGTCGGGCGGAAAGCGGAAAGCTTTCCGGCTGCGGACGAGGATTACTTCCGGGACATGGACTACGGGGTGACCCAGCGTCCGGAGCAGGTCGCCGCCGCGCTCGATCCCAACCTTCCGGGGATCTCACCGCACGACGCGGTGAGTGCGGTCGTCAAGGGGCGCAACAACTGGATCGTCTGGACCGGGGGTGACGACCGTCTGTGGGACGTTCCTGACGACCAAGACCGTCGGCAATCTGGACTTCCTGAAGACGCTCTCGAACCACCCCAGTCTCAATTACAGCCGCGACAACCGCTGGCGTTATCTCGGCCTGGTCAACGAGCCGTGCTTCCGCAAGGCGACGGGACCGCGAAAGGATCGCTACGGTCTCTGGCTCGACGAGCGTGCGGAAGGCTGTGCGCCGGACCCGTTCGAGAACGAGCAAAAGTATCCGGGGGTGGGGATCGGCGCCCGGGGCAAGAACATCCCCGTCGGCTCCTATTACGGCTATGCGAGCGGAATCGTGGGGCTGCGGCTGTTCCCCAACCCCGACTTCGACGAGGCGGCCGAAAAACGCTGGGACCCCGTGCGTTACTACGAGGATCCGAGCTATTACAACGACAAGAGCCTGGTTCGTCCCTACCGGGTGGGCATGTCCTGCGCCTTCTGCCACGTCGGACCGAATCCGGCCAACCCGCCCAAGGACCCTGAGAACCCCAAGTGGGAGAACCTCAATTCCAACGTCGGCGCCCAGTATTTCTGGGTGGACCGGATCTTTGTGTGGAACGTCGACGAGTCGAGCTTCCCCTATCAGCTCTTCCACACCTCCCGCCCGGGCGCCCTGGACACGTCATTCGTCTCCACCGACTACATGAACAACCCGCGGACGATGAACGCGGTTTACGCGCTCGGAGCCCGCATGGCCATCGCCAGACGGCTGGGCAAGGAGCGTCTGGCGGGCGGTGAGCTGAACAATGAGCAGCTCAACCCGTACGTCCCCGCGGGCAGCCCGCTCGCCAAGTTCTACGAGGCGCCGGATGCGGTCTGGACGCCGCGGGTCCTAAAGGACGGCTCGGATTCCGTCGGGGCGCTCGGGGCGCTGAACCGGGTCTTCGTGAATATCGGCCTGTTCAGCGAAGAATGGCTGGAGCACTTCATCCCGCTGGTCGGGGGTACCGGTTTTACGCCATTTCCGATCGCCACCGCCGACAAGAACTCGAGCTTCTGGAGGGCCACCGAGGCGCAGACCCCCGACGTTGCGCTGTTCTTCCTCGCGACCGGTCAGCCGGATTACCTCAGCAACGCGCCTGGCGGACAAGCATACCTGACGGCCGACCGCAGAACACTGACCCGCGGAAAGGTGGTCTTCGCGGAGCGCTGCGCCCGCTGCCATTCGAGCAAGCTGCCCGAAAAGGCGTTCCGCTTCTTCCCGGACGACGGCTGCGTGGGACCCGGCTATCTCAAGTGCTGGAGCGACTACTGGACGTGGACCAAGAGCGCGGACTTCAAGCGCGAGATGCGGAGAATCGTGCTCGCGGACGACTTCCTGCACGACAACTTCCTGTCCACCGACCTGCGCGTGCCGGTCACCCTGCTGGAGACGAACGCCTGCTCCTCGCTGGCGACCAATGCGTTGGCCGGGGACATCTGGGACAACTTCTCCTCCCAGTCCTACAAGGCGCTGCCCTCCGTCGGCAAGATCATGGTGCATCACCCGATCACCGGGGAGCCGCGCGAATACACCATGCCGGCGGGCGGCCGGGGCTACATCCGTCCCCCATCCCTTATCAGCGTGTGGTCGACCGCGCCGTTTCTCCTCAACAACAGCCTGGGCGACTTCTACTGGTCGGGGTCGGTCGCGGACCGGATGAAGTCCTTCGACAGCGGCATCGAGCAGCTCCTGTGGCCGGAGCGACGCAAAGGCAGCCGGCGGTACATGACGGCCTCGGGCAAGACCGTTCCCGGCATCGTCGACGTGACGACCGCAACCAGTTACCTGCGGGTGCCCACCGGCTATCTTCCCGATTTCCTGCAACCCCTCGTGGGTCCGTTGAGTACCGTCAAGCCCTGGCTGTTCGGACAGGAAGGCATCGAGATCGGCCCGATACCGAAGGGCACGCCGATCAATCTCCTGTCCAACATCGATCTGGAGCGCAAGCCCGAAGTCATCGACGTGCTTCTCAAGGCCAAGAGAGAGCTCAAGGCGCTGCCGCGGGACGCCACTGACGCGCAGGCGCGCCAGGCCTTCGCCGACCTGGTCGATCCGCTCGTCGCCGTCAGCAAGTGCCCGGACTATGTCGTGAATCGGGGCCACTACTTCGGCACCGATTACTTCAAGGAGGAGCCCGGCCTCGGCGACGCGGACAAGCGGGCCTTGATCGAGTTTCTGAAGACGATGTAGGCGGCTTCCGGCAGCGGAGCACTCGATGCCGACGCCTGCCGATTGACTGCACCCGTCCCGTCTTCCGGGCCATGCGCAAGACAACCCTTTCCGCCGACCGTGGAGTGTCCCGACGCCGCTTCCTCGAAGTCTGCGCCGCGTGCGCCTCGGGGGCGGCCGCGCTGCTCGGCGGATGTGCGCGGCTCCTGACGCCCGACTGGGCTTCGCGGCCGTTCCCCACGTTGACCTGCTCCCCTGCCGGGGGTGGGGAGGAATTCGACTACATCGTCGTCGGATCCGGCGCCGGCGGGGGTCCGCTGGCCGCCCGGCTGGCGCTGGCCGGTTTCCGTGTGCTCCTCCTGGAGGCGGGCGGCGAGGACGAGCCGTACAACTATCAGGTGCCCGCCTTCCATCCCAGGGCCTCGGAAGACAAGCGCCTGGCGTGGAGCTTCTTCGTGCGCCACTACGCATCCGATGCCCAGCAGGCGCGGGACGAAAAGTTCGTTCCGCAAGAGAACGGAGTGCTCTATCCGCGCGCGGCCACGGTGGGGGGATGCACGGCGCACAATGCCATGATCATCATCTATCCCCACAACAGCGATTGGGACTACATCGCCGAGATAACCGGGGACGCCTCCTGGAGCGCGGACAACATGCGGCCGTATTTCGAGCGCCTCGAGCGTTGCGAGTACGTGGCCAGCAGCGACACGGAGAGCCGTCACGGCTTCAAGGGGTGGCTGGCGACCAACGTGGCAGATCCGTACCTCATGGTCCGCGACAAGTTCCTGCTGACGCTGGTGGGGGCGGCGCTGAAGGAATCGTTCGTCACCCTGGGCCGACCGGTCACCCAGGTGTGGATGAAGCTGCGCAGCCACTTCGACCCCAACGATTGGCGGCTCGTCGAGGAAAGCGCCGAGGGCGTCTGCCTGACGCCCCTGTCCACCGACGGGGGCAAGCGCACGGGGAGCCGGGAATTCCTCCGCCATGCTCGGCAGGCGTGCCCCGATAGCCTGGTAATCCGGACCCATGCCCTCGCCACCCGGGTCCTGCTGGACGACGACAACCGTGCGAAGGGGGTGGAGTACCTCGCAGGCGCCCATCTGTACGCGGCCGACCCCAGCTTCACGCAAGGCGCATCCGCCGGGACCGAGACCGCAGCGGCGCGGCGGGAGGTTATCCTGTGCGGCGGGGCATTCAATACCCCGCAACTATTGAAGCTCTCCGGAATAGGACCCAGGGCCGAGCTGACGGCCCAGGGCATCGTGCCGCGCGTCGACCTGCCCGGCGTCGGGGAGAATCTCCAGGACCGTTACGAGGTGTCCGTCGTCACCAAGATGAAGGGCAAGTTCTCCTCCATCGAGGGCATGACGTTTCGAGCCCCGGAAGCCGGGGAGGAGCCCGACCCGCAGTTTCGCGAGTGGCTCCAAGGCAAGGGTCCCTATACGACGAACGGAGCGGTCGTGTCCCTGATCAAGCGCTCCTTCCCGGACCGCCCGGAGCCGGACCTCTTCATCTTCGGGCTGACCGGGTTCTTCAAGGGCTACTATCCGGGCTACTCGGAAGCGATCGCGAGGGGTCAGGACTACTTTACGTGGGCGGTGCTCAAGGCCCACACCAACAACAGGGCGGGACGGGTCACCTTGCGCTCCAATGACCCGCGGCAGGTGCCGGACATCGACTTCCACTATTTCGATGAAGGCATGGACCCCTCGGAGGACCTGGACTCCGTCGTCGCCGGGGTGCAGACGGTGCGCCGTATCACCGAGCGCTGCCGGGAGGTCATCGAGGAGGAGATCCTGCCCGGGCCGAGCGTCGAGACCCCCGAAGCGATCCGCAAGTTCGTCCGAGACAACGCCTGGGGCCACCATGCGTCTTGCACTTGCAAGATGGGGCCGGCCACGGACCCTCTGGCGGTCGTGGACAGCCGCTTTCGCGTGTATGGGACACGGAACCTGCGGGTGGTGGATGCCTCGGTCTTCCCCAAGATTCCCGGATTCTTCATCGTGTCTGCGGTGTACATGATCAGCGAGAAGGCCAGCGACGTGATCATCGAGGACGCAAGGGCGCGCTCCGGCGCCCAAGCGCACACGTGACTGGGCGCCAGTCGAAAACCCGGCCGTTTCTCCGAGGCGAGACACGGAGAGACGGCACCAGTCGGCCCCAACGGCCGCGGAGGCGTAAGCCATGAGCACGATTCCCACGGCGGGTAGCGGCCCGGCCGAGTCGGTCGATCCGGTCCGTGCGGCGAGGGATCTCGTCGGACGAGACCGCAGCGCCGGTCTTGCGGCCCTGAACCGGCTGTTCCGGGGCGGGCGGGTCCCGGATCCGCCGCCGGACGGCCCTTACGACGGCCAGCTCGTGGCGGTCGACCTTGCGCCGGGACTCAGCCAGCTCGTGGAGTGGCTCGCCTCGCTCTGGATGCCCTGGAAAGGCAAGTTCCTGATCCAGGCGCAGAGCAAGGGGGACAACATCTTCGCCCGCAGCTCACGGACGGCGCTGCGCATCCTGTTTCCCTTCTACCGGGGGATGGCCGACTACGAGCCGGAGACGTTCCGCGCCTTCGTCTTCCAGACCTCGGTCGATGCCGGCATGGCGGATCGGGACCGTCAGGTGTTCAGGATCGATTACGACCGCCCGGACAATCCGGGCCTTTCGATCCGGCGCATCGTCGACGAGATCGTCCAGGTGGAGGACGGCCTGTATCTCGGCAAGATCCACTTCAGGTGGTGGTGCGGCCGCTGGGGGATGATCGGCTACTTCGTCCTGCGCCGACGCCCCATCTGAGTGGACTGCGGCTCTTCTGGGCGAAGGCGTTGGGAATTGGGCGGGATGGGCGCGGCCCTGCGGATGAGCGCCGCAGGCGTTCGAGCACCCGCCCTGTTGCGCGGTGTCGTGAAGGAGACTAGCGATGGCAGGTGACGCCCGACAGACTGACGGTGCCTCTCACAACCGTGGCTGGGGCACCAAGTTGTTTCGATGGTGGACGGTGCTCTCGGCGCTGGTCGTCGGCATCGTTCTGATGGTCGTGGTCTACGCCGCGGTGCGGTTTCTGCCGAACCGGGCGGTGAGCTATGCGGATATCCAAGAGCACTTCAAGTACGGCTCCACGGGCGGTGAGGTCAATTTCGGGTTCCCCTACTGGATCTGGCAGGAGTTGCCGCTGCTCTGCGCCGACTTTCTGCCGGCGGACCGATTGCCCCCGGACTACGGTGCGCGGGTGTCGAGCTACCGCCGGGGAGAGACCACCGCGGACCGACTCGCCCTGTCGCGGGAAGGGTACAAGGCGCTGGGCATGCTCTACGAGACCGGGCCGAATGGGCGAGAGAAGGATCTGCCGGTGGGTGTATCCAAACGCCGCAACCTCGGCCTGGATCGCGTGTTTGTCAACTGCGCCGTCTGCCATACCAGCACCGTGCGCGATAGCCCGGCTGACGGCCCGCGCCTGGTGCTCGGGATGCCGGCCAACCTGTTCGACCTCTACGATTTCGAGCGCTTCTTTTTCCAGTGCGCGAACGACGAGCGCTTCAACAAGCACAACATCATCCCGGCAGTCGATGCGCTGGGGGCCGATGTCGGCGTGGTGGACCGTTACCTGGTCTACCCGGTCGCGATCTGGATCATGCGCGACCAGGTGAAGCAGCTCGAGAGCCGGCTCGGCTTCGCCGCCAAGCAGCCCCCGTGGGGTCCCGGCCGCGTGGACACCTTCAGCGCCGCCAAGGCCATCTTCGACTGGCCGTGGAAGGAGCTGCCCGACTGGCACAAGGACGGGCGTGTCGACAGCGAGTCGATCGGCACTGCCGACTTTCCGTCCATCTGGCTGCAGGCGCCGCGCAAGAGCCGGGCGGACGGCAAGCAGATGCAGCTCCACTGGGACGGCAACAACGACAAGGTGGAAGAGCGCAATCTGAGTGCCGCCTTCGGCACCGGCGCCTTGCCGCCCATCATCGATCACGCGGCGATCGGCCGCATCGAAAACTGGCTGCTGACTCTGGAGCCGCCCCCCTATCCCTATCCCATCGACCGGCAACTCGCGGCGCAAGGGAAACAGGTCTATGCGACCTATTGTGCCGCCTGTCACGGTGCCTCCGGGAGGGATTTCACGGGGGCGCGAGTCGGCTTCGTTACGCCCATCGAGGAGATCGGCACCGACCGGTATCGGCTCGACAATTACGTCTACGATCTGGCCGTCAACCAGGCGACACTGTACGCGGGCACACCCTATCGGTTCACGCATTTTCGGAAGACCTTCGGCTACGCCAACATGCCGCTCGACGGTATCTGGCTGCGGGCGCCCTATCTGCACAATGGGTCCGTCCCCAATCTGCGCGCCCTGCTGGAGCCGGCGAGCGCGCGGCCCCGGGTCTTTTACCGCGGCGACAACGTTTACGACCCGAAGGACATCGGCTTCGTGTCGGACGTGGCAGATGCACAGGGGCGGCGGTTTTTTCAGTACGACACGACCGTCCCCGGCAACGGCAATGCAGGTCACGAAGGACCGGCGTTCGGTACGCAGCTTCCGGAGCGGGACAAGGCGGCGCTCCTGGAATATATGAAGACCTTTTGAGGAGGTAAAGTGTCATGACCGGGATAGCCGAGGGATTCAAGAAGAGGCCGATTCTGATAGCGACGGCTGCCGTCATCTTGGTGCTGATCGCGGGCGTCGCCTTCGTTGGGTGGTACAAGTTCTTCCGCGAGGAGCCCCAGCCGGCCTGGGTGACCGCGGATCCCGATACCCGCTTCAAATACGGCTCCATCGGGGCCGAATGGGATGCCGGCATTCCCTATTGGATCTTCTACGTGCTGCCCAGGATGTTTCCCGAGAAGCTGCCGGGGCCGGGCGGCTACGCCTCGTTCGGGGTCCCCTGGGAGGAAGGTCAGGAGCTGCCGGTGGGGTTCACCAAGAAGGTTATCGGCTTCCCCCGGGTTGCCAACAACTGCGCGGTCTGCCACGCGGCGCGCTACCGCACCAAGGCGGCCGAGATTCCTACGGTCGTCACCGCGGCGCCAGGCAACACGACCAACGTGGAGGCGTTCTTCCGGTTCTTCGTGGATTGCGCCAAGGACCCGCGCTTCAACGGCGACAACGTCCTCTGGGAGATCATGAACGTCACCCAGCTCTCGTGGCTGGACAAGCTGCTCTACAAGTACCTCATCATCCCAATCACCAAGCAGCGGCTGGTGGAACGGGAAACGCAGTTTGCGTGGGTCTACCGGCCCGACTTTCCTGACTGGGGTCGTGGCCGCGACGATGCCATGAATCTCACCAAGTACTTCATGCTGAAGCTGCCGATGGACGATACCTTCGGACCCACGGACATGCCCTCCATCTGGAACCTCAAGAAGGACGACGCACCCAACAACCGAATGAATTGGGCGGGCGACAGTTACGACGCCTATTCCGTCATCGTCGACTCGGCGCTGGGGCTGCTCGGTTCCCAGAACGGACCCAAGCACAAGAACGAGTTCCTGGCGCAGATCGATTGGCTGAAGAACTATTTGCGAAACAAGCGCGCCCCGGCCTATCCGTTCCCTGTCGACGAGGCAAAGGCCGCGAGGGGTAAGGCGGTCTTCGGTCAGGCCTGTGCGTCCTGCCACGCGAGCGACAGGACCGGGACGCCCATTCCTTTGGCCGAGGTCGGCACGAACCCGGACCGTATCGCAACCTGGGGCAAGGAGTACGCCGTGGCGTCCAACAAGGTGGTGAGCGCCATGGGCATCGAGAGGAAGGGCCTGGTGGAGGCGCCGCTTATCGGCTACGTCGCTCAATATCTGGACGGCATCTGGTTGAGGGCGCCGTATCTTCACAACGGCTCGGTGCCCACCTTGCGCGACCTGTTGCGCCCCGTTGCCCAGCGGCCCGCCGCGTTCTATCGGGGTTACGACCTCTATGACCCAGCGAATGTGGGCTTCGTCTCGTCGGGGCCCGAAGCCGAGAAGGTAGGTACCAAACTGGACGTCACCAAACGGGGAAACGGCAACGAGGGGCACACTTTCGGTACCGATCTGCCCGAAGCCGACAAAGACGCACTCGTGGAGTACCTGAAGACGCTCTGAGCAAGCGGCCCAGTGGATTGCGATGGGCAAGCCAAAACACCAATCCTTGAAGCCGTCCACGGCGCGGGGACTGCACAAGGCGGGCGTGATGGATCAGCTTCACGCTGCGTGAATTCGACCGGCTGTGCCTGCCGCCGGTCGCGCCGCTGAAGCCGGAGCAAATCAAGCAAATCCGCGAGGCCTCGCGGGTCAGCCTGGCGGCGTTCGCCCGTCTGCTGAACACCAACGTCTCGACGGTGGAGAAGTGGGAGGTCGGCTGCCGGGTCAGGCGCGGCACGGAGATGTCGAGGGCGTCGATGTTCTTATCCGGCGATGCTTTTGGCAATGCGCGCTAGGTCGCCTCCGGTTAGACCAGATGCGGATAGGGTTGGCGTTTCTGGCGGCCGATCAGCGCCTTCGTGGTCCACATCGAACTCGGCCAGGAGGCTGCCTTCAACCTCCGCAAGGAGAAGTATGGCTTCTAATTTTGCCGATTCATGGCACTCCGCGGTTACATGACCGTACCCTTCACTGCCACGGGTTGAACAACGAAACCCGCGCTTTCGCGTAATCGTCGGTGTTCCGCGTCACCACGGTCAGGCCATGTTGCAACCCCGTCGCAGCAATGATGAGATCAGGCTGTGAGAAGGTATGGCCCGTCTTTCGACCCTCCTCGACCAGCAGCCGCCACTTGAACATGATGTCCTCGGTGACCGGCAGCACGCGCTGCTCGAACATCGGCCTCACCTTGAGGGTCAGCCAGTCCGTGAGCTCCGCGCGCCGGGTGGCGTCGGTGACGAGCTCGATGCCGAACCTGAGCTCGGCAAGCGTGACCGCGCTAATGAACAGTCGATCGAGCGGCTGCGCGGCAACAAAGGCCAGCACCTTGGAGGAGGGCCGCGGACGCCGCAGTTCGGAGAGGACGTTTGTATCGAGGAGCCACCCCGTCACAGGCTCACATCCCGCACCGGCATCGGCATACGCTGAGGTTCGATCTCAATGTCACGGTGCGGCGAGGCTTGCATGGCGTCGATGAGCGCCTGGCCCGTCTGTTCACCCCGCAGACGCCGGAACTCCTCGGCCGCGATGACGACCACTTCCTCACGTCCGTGCACGGTGACGTGCTGGGGTCCCTCGCTGCGGGCGCGGCGCACGAGCTCGCTGAAACGCGCCTTGGCGTCTTGCAACAGCCAATGGCCAGGGAGTAAGGGGGAACGCGACTTGGCGGGTTTGCCCATCGGGTCTGTAAAGCTGTCGTCATTAGATCTAGTCATGCTGACCAGATTAGCATGTGCCTTCGAAGTGGCTCAAGGGAAAACGAGGCGCGGGTTGCCGTAACCGTCTGTTTCTCTAGCGGGTTTAAGTCCCGCGAAGGAGTTGTCCGTGCACCTTTCTAGCGCCGGGAAGCAGCGCCTGAGCACGGTGGAGCCCGACTCGTGCGTTATGCCGATGATCTCCTCACTCGTATGTGCACGGGGGGTGGAGCCACCGATGCGGGTGCTGCGCAGCGTATTGAAGCGGCTGGGTCTCAGCCTCAACGAGGCCAAGACGCGGGTGGTGGATGCCCGAGAACAGTCCTTCGACTTTCTCGGCTTCAGCTTCCATCTGCGGCCCGAGTGGCCACAGTGGCAAACGCTACCCGCATGTCGAGCCGTCGAAGCGTTCGGTGCAGCGTATCAAAGACAGTACCAAGCAGTTGACCCATCGACGGCGGACCCCGGTGCCGATGCCCCGGATCATCGGGGAGCTGAACCGGAGCCTGCGGGGCTGGAGCCACTACTTTCACCACCGCAACTGCAGTCAGGCACTGTCCAAGGTGAAGCTGCACGTGGAAGAGCGGGTACGTACCCATCTGCGTCGGCGCCACAAGCTCCTCAGCCGGGCGCAGGCGTACCGGCGCTTTCCCGGGCAGGTGCTCTACGGACGTTATGGACTCTTCAAGCTGCCGACGACGGCACCCTGGCGCACGGCGCATGCCCTGGCGTGAAGAGCATCGGAAAGCCGTGTACGGGAAAACCGTATGCACGGTTTGATGAGAGGGGGCTGGCTACTGCGGCTACGGATGGGCTATTGAGGCACCGCCAGCCGAAAGGGGCGGCAACAGATAGGCCCAGCCTACGGTCTCGGGACACCTGGCATCTACTCGACCCATTGACCCCTTTGCCTTGCCTTATTCGAAAGAACTGAACGGAGCAATGCATGGGCGACTTGCATCATCTTTCATCGCAGGAAGCGCTGGCTGCCGTTGATTCGACCGCGCACGGTTTGAGCCAAACCGAAGCGGCGCGGCGCCTCGCGCAATATGGCCCGAATCGCCTGACGCCCGCCAACCAGCGAGGCAGCCTGATGCGGTTCCTGCTGCAATTCCACAATGTGCTGATCTACGTGCTGCTCGCCGCGGCAAGCGTCACCGCATTACTCGCGCATTGGGTGGACACCAGCGTGATCATCGGCGTCGTGTTCATCAATGCCGTCATCGGCTTCATTCAGGAAGGCAAGGCCGAGAAGGCGATGGATGCCATCCGCCGCATGCTTTCACCTGAAGCCACCGCGTTGCGCGACAGCCGGCGCGAAGTGATCGCGGCCGAAGAGCTGGTCCCAGGTGACATCGTACTGCTGCAATCCGGCGACAAGGTGCCTGCCGATCTGCGCCTGCTGTCGGTGAAGAACCTGCGCATCGAAGAAGCCGCTCTCACTGGCGAATCCAGCGCGGTGGAAAAAAATATCGCCGCAGTGGACGACAATGCCCTTCTGGGCGACCGATTCTGTATGGCCTATTCGGGTACGCTGGTCGTGTATGGACAGGGCACGGGCGTGGTGATCGCCACTGCCGACAATACCGAGATCGGGCGTATCAGCGCCATGCTGGATGAAGTACAGACTTTGACCACCCCGCTATTGCGCCAGATGGATATCTTCGGGCGCTGGCTGACGATCGCGATCACGGTGCTGGCGGTCTTTGCATTCTTCGTCGGCTGGCTGATACACCAGTTCGATCTCGGCGATATGTTCATTGCCGCCGTGAGCATCGCAGTGGCGGCGATCCCCGAAGGTCTTCCAGCGGTGCTGACCATCACACTGGCACTGGGTGTGCGGCGTATGGCCAAACGCAACGCCATCATCCGCCGCCTGCCTGCGGTGGAAGCCCTGGGTTCGGTAACCGTGATCTGTACCGACAAGACCGGTACCCTGACGCGCAATGAAATGACAGTGCAACGCGTTCTTACCGCCGACCGCGTGCTCGAGGTGAGCGGCGGCGGGTATGCACCGCATGGCGGATTCACCCTGGCCGGCAAGGATACGGATATCGCCGGCGACACCGAAGTACTCGATCTGTTGCGCGCCGGAATGCTATGTAACGATGCGGTGCTGCGTGAGAACGGCGGGACATGGCACGTAGCGGGCGATCCCACCGAGGGGGCGCTCATCACGCTGGCCATGAAAGGCGGTTTTGACCCGGTACGCGAACATGAATCGCTGCCACGCATCGATCTCATCCCTTTTGAATCGGAACACCGTTTCATGGCGACATTGCACCACGACCATGCGGGACATGCCTTTATCGTTGTGAAAGGTGCGGCCGAGCAGCTCCTGGCGATGTGCGACCGGCAGCGCCAGACGAATGCAGACGCACCCCTCGATCTGCAGCAGTGGCACGACAGAATGGCCGGGGCCGGCGCACTCGGCCTGCGTGTACTGGCTCTGGCGACAAAGTCTGTGGGCGCCGGGAAGCGCGAACTGAATTTTGCTGACATGCAGGGCGGTTTCTCGCTGCTCGGCCTGGTAGGCATCACCGATCCGCCGCGCGAAGAAGCCATCGCTGCCGTGCGCGACTGTCATGCGGCGAGCATCCGCGTCATGATGATCACGGGCGACCACGCCGGAACGGCGGGCGCGATCGCCACACAATTAGGCATCGGCAACGGCCGCACGCTCGGCGGAAGCGAACTGGATGCGATGGATGAGGCCGCATTGTTGCAGGCCGTGCGCGATGTGGACGTGTTTGCACGCGCCAGCCCAGAACACAAGCTACGCCTAGTCCGGGCGCTACAGGCCAACGGCGAGGTGGTTGCCATGACCGGAGATGGCGTGAACGACGCGCCGGCCCTGAAACGGGCCGACATCGGCCTGGCCATGGGCATGAAAGGAACCGAGGTGGCCAAAGAAGCCTCGGGGATCGTGCTGGCAGATGACAACTTCTCCACTATCGCGCACGCCGTGGAAGAAGGCCGCACCGTTTACGACAATCTCAAGAAGGCCATCGTGTTCATCATCCCGACCAATGGCGGCGAAGCAGGCATGGTGCTGGTCGCCATCCTCTTCGGCATGACATTGCCGATCACCCCGGTGCAGATCCTGTGGGTCAACATGGTCACGGCGGTCACACTTGCGCTGGCACTTTCATTCGAAAAAGCAGAGCCGGATGTGATGCGGCGCCCGCCGCGTTCGGTCGGCGAACCGTTACTGTCCGGCTTCATGATCTGGCGCATCGTGTTCGTGTCTGTGCTGCTCACGGCAGGCCCCATATTCCTGTTCACCTGGGAAAGCGCGCGCGGCGTCAGTGTGGAAATGGCCCGCACCGCCGCGATCAATGCATTGGTCGCCGGTGAAATTGCCTACCTGTTCAATTGTCGCTACCTGCTGGCACCGGTACGCACCTGGAAAGATTTCACCGGCAATTTCTACATACTGCTTACTGTTGTCATCCTGGCCATCATCCAGGCCGTATTCACTTACACGCCATTCATGCATACGCTGTTCGGCGTCGTCGATATCGACTTCGCGGCATGGGTACGCATTCCGTTCTTCGGGGTGTCTCTGTTTGTGGCAGTGGAATTGGAGAAGATGCTGATCCGACGCATCAAAGGATAGAAATTCAACCGAGCGCCATTCGGGTCTGAGCCCATTTCCATTTCGCGTGTGATCACCGCCTCGAGCCTAACGCCATGGGCGATGCCAGGCTCCGAAGGCTGTCGCGCAGCAGCTTCCCTACCGAGCTCCTGGGCAGGCGGTCGACGAAGGTCACCGCCGTGGGCGCTTGGTAGGGGGGAAGGTGCGCTCGGCCGAACGCGACGATGTCCTCCTCGGTCGCCGGCGCGCCAGCGGCACGCACGACGATGGCGACCGTGACCTCGCCGCGACCGTCGGCGTCGACATGCACGACGCCGACGTTGGCGATCGAGGGGTGTTCGAGCAAGACCCGCTCCACGTCGCCGGGGTAGACCGCGCGCCCTTCCGAGAGGAAACGGTCCGCCACCCGGTCGACGATCCAGACGTACCCGTCGTCGTCGGTGCGCGCGGCGTCCCCGGTTCGCAGCCATCCGTCGGATGACAGCACCGCCGACGTGGCCTCGGGATCGTTCCAGTATCCGGCCATCACGTTCGGGCCGCGCACCAGCAGCTCACCCGTCTCCCCCGACGCGACCGGTGCGCCGTCAGGGCCAACGATCTGCACGTCGACCAAGAGCGGCGGCCGTCCGGCGGACCCGATCTTCGCGAGCATGGCCAAAGGGGCCAGGCTCGGATATCCTGTTGCACAAAGTGGATTCATACCGCCAGTGCTCCCTGGCCTGGGTCATGTGCGACGGAGTCGTCTCGCCTGGCACGCGGCCTGCCTCGCGGCTTCGGTTCCCGCCGCTGGCCCGTCACTGCCTCAATCTTGGCATAAAAACCGTGCATTGCCCAAAGGCTGATTCTGATTCAGCGCCAGCCGTAGGTCGTTGATCGCTTCTTGGTCCAGTTGCGCCCGGAACAGGCTCCGGTAGGCAGCCTGCCTTTCCTTCGCCTCCCTGCCCAGCGACAGATACAGAGGATGCGGGGTGAAATACGGGTTGACCTGCCCCAGGGCATTGTGACGGTAGCTCGTCCAGCGGTAATGCGCAGGATCATCGATCATGGCTGCCCATGTAGGGGGTTGAGCTCGATGTATCGCTGGCAGGCAAGCAGGTAGGTTTCGGCTTGGATCAGCGAGGATTTGTAACGGCTATCCCATAGGGTGCGGTCCGGCGGTAGGTGGTGTTGATGTACTGCACGTAGCGCCGCCCCAAGGCAATGATCAGCCGGGGGACGGCTCCGGCATGCTCGGGGCTCAGAAGCAGGTGGACATGGTTGGTCATCAACGCGTAGGCGTGAAGCGCGCACCGCTCTTTCTTCAACGCCTCGCCCAACCAGTGGAGGTAGGCCTGATAATCTCTTCGCCAAAGAAGCACGGTTCGCGGTTGTGCCCGCGTTGCACGATGTGCAGCGGTACGCCATCAAGATGGATGCGGGGGCGGCGGGGCACATTGAAGTATCATAAGCAAATACTTCGACCCTGGCCCCTTTGGCCCCTCCTTTGGCCCCCTAGGATGGCCTTGTCGCGCTCCAGCGCCTCGATCCGCCGGTCCTTGGCATCCTTGAGCGTCTTGCGACCAGGCTTCTTAGGTGCAAGCCCGGCCTCGCCTTCACGCTCGAGCTGCACACGCCAGGCTGCTAACTGGGAGCTGTACAGTCGCTCTCGACGCAGCAGCGCCGCCAGTGCTCCGCGTTCACTGCAAACCTCGGCCTCGGCCAAGATACGTTGCTTGTCCTCGGCCGAGAAGCGCCGGCGCAACCGCCGATCATGCTCAGGGTTGGCTACCACCTCAGTACCGCTTCCAACTGAAACAGGCTTGGGCATGACATCCTCCAGTGCGCCCTCGAATCATACTGACATTTCAAGAAACCCGTGTCTCAGTCATTATTGGCACAGAGGGGATGTATCGCTGGCAGGCAAGCACATGTCCACCTGCTTCTGACGCCCGAGCCGTCCCCCGGCTGATCATTGCCTTGGGGCGGCGCTATGTGCAGTACATCAACACCACCTACCGCCGGACGGGCACCCTATGGGATAGCCGTTACAAATCCTCGCTGATCCAAGTTTGGCGAAGAAGATTATCAGGCCTACCTCCACTGGTTGGGCGAGGCGTTGAAGAAAGAGCGGTGCGCGCTTCACGCCTACGCGTTGATGACCAACCGAAGCACGGTTCGCGGTTGTGCCCGCGTTGCACGATGTGCAGCGGTACGCCATCAAGATGGATGCGGGGGCGGCGGGGCATTGACGTATATAGAAATAATTCGACCCTGGCCCCTTTAACCTATCCCTGGCCCCTTTAACCTATCCATCCGGTCCTACAGTTCCGCATTAATGACCCGGCGGCGATACGGGCGCAGGATTCTGTGCAACACTGCGAGCCGCTCGACGTCGTCCTCGTATGTCGGCATTTGGAGAGCCCGGAGCATGAACGGCGGCCTACGGGACTTGCCTCGTGCAACAAGCTCCACATTCGTGCCCACGGCGAGTCCCATGCCGGCTTCGATGCAAGTGTTCAGATTGTCGTCAGTGATATCAGCAAGTACCACGAACGCGTCGCATACCTTCTTCATGATGGCCGACTGCAGGTTGTCCTCATGGATCTCGCTGCCGACAATTGTGGCCATGCCCGTTATCCGTTCAATCAGGTGTCGTATCGACCCGCCGGCCCGGGCCAGGTCGGAGTCCAGATCCATTGCACAGAAGACGTACTGGGGGGCAGGGGGCTCCCGCCACTGTTCCCACAGCCCGCTGAGGTTGACAGACACCGAAGTCGGGCATTGCGCCGCCGCAGTTTCCATCCGAAGCCAGCTAGCGTCGGAGCCATCGACGCGGCGGACCCGAGGGTCGGCGACTATCACGGTCGGGAGGTCGAGCCGGCCGGCTACGTCCATTTCATGAACGAAATAGTTGTATGGCCTCTCGCCAGCAGAGGCAGACTCAACTTCGCGAAAAGGGAGAATGCCGACAAAGGCTCCGCAGCTGGCGATGATGCGCTCGACCCTCTCGCCCATTCCGAAGCCCTTCTGGTCGCGAGCGTCTCCAATCAAGCGGAAGCCCTGTTGTACAAGAGCGCGGCACACGGCACGCGCACTGTCGCTATCGTCAGGTTGCCAGGAACAGCTAATGAAGATGTCACGAGCAGTTGCTGGGTTCGGGCGCTTCTCGCCCGGGTAAAACGCTTGAATGATTGCGAGCGCGCTGTCGGGGTCGAGGCAAGGTCCGGGAAGGTCAATCCAGGTGGTGCCTCTGAGCAATTCTTCGACGTTCGCGTTAGGGAGGCGAAGTGCCACAACACGAAAGGCATCGTGGTTCGCGCGCTCGTCCATCGCCGAGTTGTATTCCGCCTTCACCCAACCCCGTGCGAGTGACTTGTCAGACGCCACCAGCAGTATCCCACGACATCGCTCTATAGCCGCTTGGAGATCGGTGGCGAGCAGCGCACCGCCAGCCAACTCTCGTGCGTCGTACCAGACGCGCAGGCCGGCATTCGTCAACCAGCGATCAAGCTGCGACACAAAAGCTGCGTCCTGATGCGCATGGCTCAGGAAGACGTTGAAGTCTCGCCTCTGTATCGGGAGAGTCATCGGGTCACCCGAGTACGCGGCACGAATTGCGTGGTCCATTTGCGCATTGTCGGAGCTGATACGAGATCATACCTCCAGGTGCGGCATAACGTTGCGCTTAGCGGCGCGCTTCAGCGCGTCCGCTGAAGCAGCAAGTTAGGCGCGGCCTAGAATACCTCAATATCGTCACGGCTGAATCCGGCTAAATTTGCGATGATCTGCTCGAGTCCCCACGTCGGCGAAACAAACGCCGCATCCAATCGGAAGCGATGGTTGTACAAGGTTCCGAAAGCGTTCAATCTCATCCTCGGGGCAGATAACGAATAGCATTTTATCCGTCGTGCAACGAATAGCATTTTATCCGTCGTGCGGCAGCATGATGGATAAAATGTGTTGAACTGAACCGCTGGATTCAGGCGACCGGCCTATGGGGATTGTATGGGGGCAGTCCCGCGTTGGGGCCGCTTGGGGTGTGGCTGGTCGGGTGGTTATGTGGTGCATGGACCGCTCGCTGGGCCTCGGTCTGGTGTGATGTCCCCCGCAGGGCACTATGGCAAAGGTGTGGTGGGCGGGTCAAGGGCTGGGGAAGGCCAAAGGGGACTGTGGCCGGCTTGCGGGGAAGCGGTCGGGGGCTTCGGCGGGTGATGGTCGTCATGAGAGCGGTGGGGGTCCGGTCGCTTTCGGGGTGGGGGGTGCAGCCCTGAGCGGCACCACGAGAACGATCCGCTGCAGGTGCCCTTCTCCGCAGTAGGGGCAGCGCTGGATATCGATGCCCGTCAGGCGCAGCATTGCCGCCCCCACCGACTCGGGTTCTCGTGGCGCTGGCGCTGGCTGGCCGAGCAGCGCCCGGCAACGGGCTAGGCGCTCGGTACGGTGGCGGTTGGCCAAGAGCCCGACATGGCGGATACGCATCAAGCCAGGTGGGAGCACATGGAGCAGGAAGCGGCGGATGAACTCCTCGGTCTCCAGACGCATCACTTTGATCCGATTGCCCCGGGCATAGTCCCGGTAGCGAAAGCGCACGGTGCCATCGTTGAGATCGAGGAGCCGCTCGTGGCTGATCGCCACCCGGTGGGTGTAGCGTCCCAGGTAGGCCAGCACCTGCTCGGGACCCGCAAATGGGGGCTTGGAGTAGACTACCCAGTCCTGGGAGTGCAGCTCGGTGAGAAAACGGTCAAAGCCCGCTGGCTCGGCGAGCCCCGCCAGCTCGCCGGCGAAATGCAGCTCACCGCGCCCGCGGGCCTGTTGCAGGATCTCCAGGTACTTGCCGCGGAACACCCGGGACAATGCCCGGACCGGAAACAGGAAGCCGCGCTTGGCGGGAATCCAGCGGCCGGCGTCGACGGAGAGCGCACCGCCGGTCACCACGCAGTGCACGTGGATATGCTGGCCGAGGTTCTGGCCCCAGGTGTGCAGCACCAGGGTCGCGCCGAGTTCCCCACCGAGCCAGCGGGGATTGCGCCCAAAGTCCTGCAGTGTCTCGGAGGCGGCCCGGAACAGAGCATCGTAGATCTGCTTGGGATTGCCCTGCGCCAGCGCATTGAGAGCATGCGGCAGGGTGAACACCACGTGGAAGTACTCCACAGGGAGGAGCTCCCGCGCAGCGCGCCTGCAGCCAGTGCTCCTTGGCCAGCGTCTGGCACTTGGGGCAATGGCGGTTGCGGCAGGAGTGGTAGCGCAACTCGATGCGCCCGCAGCGGTCGCACTGCACCGCTTGAGCCCCCAGCAGGAGCGTGCGGCAGGCCTCGATGGCCCGCATCACCCGGTGCTGCTGAGCGCACAGCCGATGGGTTGCCCGGAAGTGCTCCCCGTGGGCCCGGAAGATATCCGCCAGCTCCAGCCGCCCCGCTCCCGCGGGACGGGTACACACCGCCTAGAACTGCGTGGGGCTCTCAGGGATCTCCAGCAGGTCGAGCGGCGAGGCGGTGCCGGTCAGGCGCGGCCTCGCCAGGTGAAAGTAGCGCAGGGTGGTGCTGAGGTGCCCATGGCCCAACAGGCGCTGGATGGTGTGGAGAATCCACTGCCGCCTCCAGCAGGTGGGTGGCGAAGGCATGCCTCAGCCCGTGGATGCCGCAGCGCTTGGTGATGCCCGCCCTGCGCTTGGCTGCATAATAAATCTTCTGGGCCGAGCGGGGCTCGATGGGATGTTCCCCGTCGCGCAGAGGAAAGAGCCAGCGCTTGGGGCGGTAGGCCATCCAGTAACGGCGAAGCTCAAGGAGCAAGCGCTTGGAGAGCAGCGTGTAGCGGTCCTTCGCCCCCTTGGCCTGCTCCACCCGAAGGGCCATGCGCTCGCTGTCGATGTCCGAGACCTTGAGGTGCGCCACCTCGCTCACCCGCAGCCCCGCGCTGTAGGTGGCCATCAACAGCGCCCGGTGCTTGAGGTTCAAGGTCGCCTCGAACAGCCGCTTGATCTCCTCGCGGCTCAGGATCTCGGGCAGCCTGGAGGGCTGTCGGGGGCTCGGCAGACAGAACTCGGCCTCGGAGCGGCCCAAGCTGACTCGGTAGAAGAACCGCAGGCCATTGGCGATGATGTTACAGGTGCTGCTGGAAAGTCCCCGCTCCGGAAGCCCGTGCAGCAGGTAGCTCTGCACCTCGGGCTCGGAGATCTCGTCGGGCCTGTGTCGGTAGAACCTGGCCAGACCCCGTACCGCATCGAGATAAGCCTCGCGGGTGCGCACCGCCATCCCGCGCAGCACCATGTCGTCGTCCATCTTCGCGCGCAGCTCGCTCATGACAGCCTCCTTTCAAGCAGAGAGTGGGAAAGACCCACGCAAAGCTTGGCAGAGCAGTCATGAGAGATCGCAAAACGTCAGGCGAAGATGAGGATCCGGCATAGCCGGTCGCATTACAGCGCCAAAATAGCGGAGCAGTTCAGCCAGAAACAATGCGAAAACGCCAAAAAAACCAAACCATCGCGTAAGCGGTTTAGTTCAACAATGAATGGGTGTGGAAGACTGAAGTTTCCCTTCTTTCGCCACCCACGTTCCCACCAGAATTCATTTCGGTAACGGCGACCGCCACCCGCACCATCGTTAGAACCCATCTGCTCGATAAAAGGTGTGATCTTCGAAATGGGCTGATCGTCGAAATGGCCGGCGTTATATCGAGATACCAGACGGGATTTGCGCCTCCACCTCGACCTTGTTTCTTTGTTATCGCTATACCCATCCCATTACACACAACTTGAGGACACTCGTGTAACATCCTGACACAATGCTACAAGAGGGAGGGTGTCGGGATGAGCTGGGCAGCGGAGGAGTTCCAGGGCATTGACTTGGGCGACAAGCGGCTGGACAAGCGAGCGGTGTTGCTGGCCGAGCGGCTGGCGGAGAAGCCGACGGCGAGCATTCCAGGAGCGTGTGGGGGCTGGGCCGAGACCCAGGGGGCTTAACCGTGAGGCCGCCAGCTTCGAGCCAGCGGCCGAGATCATCGACTGGTATCGCGCCCGCTGGGAGATTGAACTCTTCTTCCACGTGCTGAAGAACGCCTGCCGCGTGGAGGCATTGCAGCTCAGCACCATGGAACGCCTGGAACGGGCGCTGGCGCTATTCATGGTGGTCGCCTGGCGCATCGCCCGGCTGATGCGCCTGGGGCGCACCTGTCCGGACTTGGAGGCCGAGTGGTTGTTCGAGCGCGAGGAGTGGGAGGCAGCCTTCCTCCTGAACAAGAAACGCCCACCGAAGACGCCACCCCGACTGAACCAAGTGGTGCGTCTCATCGCCAGGCTCGGCGGCTTCCTGGGGCGCAAGGGCGACGGCGAGCCCGGTGTGAAAACCCTCTGGCAAGGGCTGCAGCGGGTTATGGACTTCGCGGCAGGACTGCACTACGCGCGTGAGGCCCAAGCCCTTTGACTTGTGTGTAACGAGATGCGCTATACCATAGGGGGCAAATTCAAACTGACGCCCTTCGATCTCCCCTAGCAGCAAACATAGATGCTCGAGCGGCGTTTCCGTGAAACAGACGCACTTCTGAGACTCGGTCGCCTGGTGCGCCTCTTCGAGTCTTGTGACCGCTGGCCCGAACGGTGTTCGCGCCTCTACTCGCGTTGACTCGAGAATAGACTCAAGGCGCTCGCGCGCCGTCTGGTTTTCACCATCTCTCGTAAGGTGCACGAGAAAAGTGCCAAGGTCGGTTCTGCGCGCGATAACTTCGCGAATGTTCATGCGTGGTACCTAACGTGCCAAGCTCAGGGGCCGCGACGTAGGAGCGGTCCCCTGGAGCGCAGAGTTAGGCCATGACCTCGACGTACTCCACATGGCTAGCCGGCTGCGGAATCGGCAGCCCGTCCTCGTGCATCCCCGCCAGGTGAAACTCAATGGCTTCCCGGATGGCGACTTCAGTCTCCTCCACCGTGGCCCCAGTAGCCACACAACCGGGCAGGTCTGGAACGTAGGCCGAGTAGTTGCTCTCCGCCTTCTCAATCACGACCGCATAACGCATGGCCACACCTACTTTTTCCAACCCGCTTGCTTGAAGACACTGTTGAGCGTCCCAGGCGCCAGATCGTCGCTGGGCTTGCCCGCAACCGTCACGCGACCGGGCTTGGTCGGATGTTTCAACTGCCGATGGCTGCCCCGCGTTGCCACCACGTACCAGCCATCCTCCCGCAACTTCTCTAGCACCTCGCTGACCTTCATCAAGCAAGCATACTGCCCCACTGAGAGGTGGTCAAAACGGGCTGGATAGCGAGCGGCCCAACGCCGGTGCTCACCCGCGACGACGGCGGCCGTCAGGCCGCCGGAGGCGTCGTGGTGGAGCGGCTGGTTAGGCAGCGGAGCCAATTCCAGCATGCTCATTGATTTTCTCGAACCATATTTGAGCCATCTCTTTCGACATTGTGATGCCCCGTGGTAGAGGTTGCTCTGCTTCGATGTGGAGGTACAACGCGTGAGAAATCTCCGTGTACTCCTCGAAGAGTTCTGGGACGTTCGGTGCCCGCAGAATCAAACGCATGATTCGGAGCCAGCTATGAATCTGGTGTCGTCCGTCGCGGCTCTCAGTCTCTAGTAAGAGATAGACGGACTGGTTGACCAGCGCTGGCAGAAGCGATCGAAGGTATGGAAAGTCCTTCTCCCAAAGTCCTTCAATCAACGCGATACCTACGCTTCGCTTTTGAGAACCGCCGGTCAGGTATTCCAGAGCCTGAATTAGAACCCGATGCCGCTGCTCGCCCCGACGCTCGAGGTACGCAGTGACGGCCAGGAGCCCAGCAACTAACCAACCACCAACGGCAGCGATAACGGCTTCGGTCACGTCGAGTCTCCGCTGCCTAACGAATAGCATTTTATCCGTCGTGCGGCAGCATGATGGATAAAATGTGTTGAACTGAACCGCTGGATTCAGGCGACCGGCCTATGGGGATTGTATGGGGGCAGTCCCGCGTTGGGGCCGCTTGGGGTGTGGCTGGTCGGGTGGTTATGTGGTGCATGGACCGCTCGCTGGGCCTCGGTCTGGTGTGATGTCCCCCGCAGGGCACTATGGCAAAGGTGTGGTGGGCGGGTCAAGGGCTGGGGAAGGCCAAAGGGGACTGTGGCCGGCTTGCGGGGAAGCGGTCGGGGGCTTCGGCGGGTGATGGTCGTCATGAGAGCGGTGGGGGTCCGGTCGCTTTCGGGGTGGGGGGTGCAGCCCTGAGCGGCACCACGAGAACGATCCGCTGCAGGTGCCCTTCTCCGCAGTAGGGGCAGCGCTGGATATCGATGCCCGTCAGGCGCAGCATTGCCGCCCCCACCGACTCGGGTTCTCGTGGCGCTGGCGCTGGCTGGCCGAGCAGCGCCCGGCAACGGGCTAGGCGCTCGGTACGGTGGCGGTTGGCCAAGAGCCCGACATGGCGGATACGCATCAAGCCAGGTGGGAGCACATGGAGCAGGAAGCGGCGGATGAACTCCTCGGTCTCCAGACGCATCACTTTGATCCGATTGCCCCGGGCATAGTCCCGGTAGCGAAAGCGCACGGTGCCATCGTTGAGATCGAGGAGCCGCTCGTGGCTGATCGCCACCCGGTGGGTGTAGCGTCCCAGGTAGGCCAGCACCTGCTCGGGACCCGCAAATGGGGGCTTGGAGTAGACTACCCAGTCCTGGGAGTGCAGCTCGGTGAGAAAACGGTCAAAGCCCGCTGGCTCGGCGAGCCCCGCCAGCTCGCCGGCGAAATGCAGCTCACCGCGCCCGCGGGCCTGTTGCAGGGTCTCCAGGTACTTGCCGCGGAACACCCGGGACAATGCCCGGACCGGAAACAGGAAGCCGCGCTTGGCGGGAATCCAGCGGCCGGCGTCGACGGAGAGCGCACCGCCGGTCACCACGCAGTGCACGTGGATATGCTGGCCGAGGTTCTGGCCCCAGGTGTGCAGCACCAGGGTCGCGCCGAGTTCCCCACCGAGCCAGCGGGGATTGCGCCCAAAGTCCTGCAGTGTCTCGGAGGCGGCCCGGAACAGAGCAGCGTAGATCTGCTTGGGATTGCCCTGCGCCAGCGCATTGAGAGCATGCGGCAGGGTGAACACCACGTGGAAGTACTCCACAGGGAGGAGCTCCGCGCAGCGCGCCTGCAGCCAGTGCTCCTTGGCCAGCGTCTGGCACTTGGGGCAATGGCGGTTGCGGCAGGAGTGGTAGCGCAACTCGATGCGCCCGCAGCGGTCGCACTGCACCGCTTGAGCCCCCAGCAGGAGCGTGCGGCAGGCCTCGATGGCCCGCATCACCCGGTGCTGCTGAGCGCACAGCCGATGGGTTGCCCGGAAGTGCTCCCCGTGGGCCCGGAAGATATCCGCCAGCTCCAGCCGCCCCGCTCCCGCGGGACGGGTACACACCGCCTAGAACTGCGTGGGGCTCTCAGGGATCTCCAGCAGGTCGAGCGGCGAGGCGGTGCCGGTCAGGCGCGGCCTCGCCAGGTGAAAGTAGCGCAGGGTGGTGCTGAGGTGCCCATGGCCCAACAGGCGCTGGATGGTGTGGAGAATCCACTGCCGCCTCCAGCAGGTGGGTGGCGAAGGCATGCCTCAGCCCGTGGATGCCGCAGCGCTTGGTGATGCCCGCCCTGCGCTTGGCTGCATAATAAATCTTCTGGGCCGAGCGGGGCTCGATGGGATGTTCCCCGTCGCGCAGAGGAAAGAGCCAGCGCTTGGGGCGGTAGGCCATCCAGTAACGGCGAAGCTCAAGGAGCAAGCGCTTGGAGAGCAGCGTGTAGCGGTCCTTCGCCCCCTTGGCCTGCTCCACCCGAAGGGCCATGCGCTCGCTGTCGATGTCCGAGACCTTGAGGTGCGCCACCTCGCTCACCCGCAGCCCCGCGCTGTAGGTGGCCATCAACAGCGCCCGGTGCTTGAGGTTCAAGGTCGCCTCGAACAGCCGCTTGATCTCCTCGCGGCTCAGGATCTCGGGCAGCCTGGAGGGCTGTCGGGGGCTCGGCAGACAGAACTCGGCCTCGGAGCGGCCCAAGCTGACTCGGTAGAAGAACCGCAGGCCATTGGCGATGATGTTACAGGTGCTGCTGGAAAGTCCCCGCTCCGGAAGCCCGTGCAGCAGGTAGCTCTGCACCTCGGGCTCGGAGATCTCGTCGGGCCTGTGTCGGTAGAACCTGGCCAGACCCCGTACCGCATCGAGATAAGCCTCGCGGGTGCGCACCGCCATCCCGCGCAGCACCATGTCGTCGTCCATCTTCGCGCGCAGCTCGCTCATGACAGCCTCCTTTCAAGCAGAGAGTGGGAAAGACCCACGCAAAGCTTGGCAGAGCAGTCATGAGAGATCGCAAAACGTCAGGCGAAGATGAGGATCCGGCATAGCCGGTCGCATTACAGCGCCAAAATAGCGGAGCAGTTCAGCCAGAAACAATGCGAAAACGCCAAAAAAACCAAACCACCGCGTAAGCGGTTTAGTTCAACAGTGAGTGGACCTTAAAGTGCGGTGGTTAAACACGGACATTGGTCCGTCTATCCCGCAGACCGTGCCCCGGCCGCCAGACCCTCCGGTTTGCTTCCAACGGAGTGATGTGCTTGGACGAACAAGCGGTTGCATGACACTCGATCACTGACGAGGCCCGGCAAAGCAGGCGTCCCTTCCGGGGATAGGCGGACATTGTCCGTCTATCCTCGCACGCGTCCACGGGGAAGGTTGTTCCGCTCAGGACACGGCCTCCCAGCGCGGCCTGATGTCGTCGACCGCCTGGACGGTGCCGGGTCCTCTCATGGCCTCCCATGTGCCTCCCGGTGGTCTGGTCCGCCACCTTTTCGGCCGCCCTCCCCCGAGGAGGACCGGCTTGCCCGTGCAACCCCCCGGAGGGAGCGCTTGGCGCTCTAACGAAGTCTGACGAGCGCGAGACGGGCTGTCAAGGCGGGCGCGCGGTTTACCGGGCGGCCGACGCCCGGGCCATCGGGCACCGGCGGGCGCACCTCGCTGGCAACGGCGCGCGGCGGCCGAGCAGGATGTCGACGCGGCTCATGCCGGTAAAGCACATTGACGTCGGCCCCCAGCCGCGGCGCAAGGGCCAGGTCGGGCCGTTCGGGTCCCTTGTGCGCCGCCGAGGACGCGCAGCCTCACGGGCGAGCGTCGGCGCCCAGCACTGTCTGAGCCCGGCGTCCCGCCGGATCGGCGGATGGCAGGTCAGCGAGCGCTGGCGCAGGCAGAAGCCGGCCCTCGCTAGGCCCTGTCACGCCGCCGCGCGCACCTGCGGGTGGGCGACCGGTTTGGCGTGCCTGTGGGCGATCCAGGTCTGGAACCTCTCCAGATACAGATAGATGACCGGGGTGATGTAGAGGGTCAGCACCTGGGAGAACAGCAGCCCGCCCACCACCGCGAGACCCAGCGAGCGGCGCGTGTCTCGCTCCCGCCCCCAGGCCGAGCGCGATGGGCAGGCTGCCCATGAGGGCGGCCATGGTGGTCATCATGATGGGGCGGAAGCGGATCAGGCAGGCGTGGTAGATGGCCTGCAGCGGCGTCATGCCTTCCCGGCGCTGTGCCTCGAGCGCGAAGTCGATCATCATGATGGCGTTCTTCTTGACGATGCCGACCAGCATGATGATGCCGACGAAGCCGTACATGTTGAGATCCAGGTGAAACAGACAGCGTCAACAGGGCGCCGAGGCCCGCGGAAGGCAGGCCGGAGAGCATGGTGAGGGGGTGCATGAAGCTCTCGTAGAGGATGCCGAGCACCAGATAGATGACCAGGATGGCGATGAGCAGCAGCAGGCCCAGCCCTGGAGGGAGGCTTGGAAAGCCTGGGCGGCGCCCTGGAAGCTCGCGGTGAGCGTGGCGGGCAGGTTCAGTTCGCTCTTCGACCCGTTCGATCTGGTCGATGGCCTCGCCCAGGGACACGCCGGGCCTGAGGTTGAAGGAGAGCGTCACCGCGGGCAGTTGCCCGAGGTGGTTGACGGTCAGCGGGCCGGCGCCGCGGGTCATGCGCGCCACGGTGCTGAGGGGCACCAGCGCGCCGTTCGAGGAGCGCACGTAGAGCGGGACAGGGCCGAGGCATCGCGCTGGTATTCCGGCGCCAGCTCCAGGATCACCCAGTACTCGTTGCTCGGCGCGTAGATGGTGGACACCTGGCGTGACCCGTAGGCGCTCTACAGCGCATTCTCGATCTGGCCGGGCGTGACGCCCAGCGCTGCGGCCTTGTCGCGGTCGATGTCCAGCGTTCACCTGCGGGTTGTTGATCTGCAGATCGGTGGTGACGTCCTGAAAGCCCGGCAGGGTGCGCAGCTTCGCCTCCAGGATCGGTGCCCATTCGGTACAGCTCGTCGGGGTCGGCGTCCTGCAGGGTGTACTGATACTGGCTCTTGGTGAGCTGGCCGCCGATGCGGATGGGCGGCAGGTTCTGCGAGATAGGCCTTGATGCCCGGCACGGCGGCCAGCTTGGGGCGCAGCTCCTGGATAATCTCGTCGGCCGTCAGCTGCGCTCCCCGACACGGCTTGAGGCGGATGAAGAGCGGGCCGGTGTTGGCCGTGGCCGCGAGCCGCCGGCGCCGACCGACGGACATGAAGCCATGCACATTCGGGTCCGCGCGCGATGATCTCGGCCAGCGCCGCTGGTTTTTGCACCATGGCGTCGAAGGAGATGTCCTGCGCGCCCTCGGTGAAGACGACGATGTGCCCGGTGTCCTCGTTGGGCAGGAAGCCCTTGGGGATCGTCGCGAACAGGTACGCGGTCGGCGGCCACGATGCACGAGGAAGACTGACCATGGTGCGAGCGGCGATGGCGCAGCACCCAGCGCAGCGTCGATGTCATAGCCGCGCAGCATGCCGTCGAAGAAGCGCTTCGCTGGCGCGGTAAAGCCGGCCGTGGCGCACTCCGTGCTCGGGGCCGCAGGAAGCGGCTGCACAGCATGGGCGTGAGGGTCAGGGACACGAAGCCGGAGATCAGGATCGCGGCGCATGATGGTGACGGCGAACTCGTGCAGCAGCCGGCCGAGGATGCCGCCCATGAACAGCACCGGGATGAACACCGCCGCCAGCGACAGGGTCATGGACACGATGGTGAAGCCGACCTCGCGGGCGCCGTTCAGCGCGGCATGCGAGGCGGCGGCTCGCCGGCCTCCATGTGGCGCACGATGTTTTCCAGCATGACGATGGCGTCGTCCACCACGAAGCCGACGGACAGGGTCAGGGCCATCAGCGAAAGGTTGTCCAGGCTGAATCCGAGCAGGTACATGACGGCGAAGGTGCCGATGACCGACATGGGCAGCGCCAGGCTGGGGATGACGGTGGCGGAGAGCGTTGCGCAGGAACAGGAAGATGACCAGCACCACCAGCGCCAGCGGCGAGCAGCAGGGTGAACTGCACGTCGTCCACGGATTCGCGGATGGACGCGGAGCGGTCGTAGAGAATGTTCAGGTCCACCGCCGCCGGGAGCTGCGGCGCGGAACGTGGGCAGCAGCTTCTTGATGGCGTCCACGACCTCGATGGTGTTGGTGCCGGGCTGGCGCTGGATGGCGAGCACGATGCCGCGCTCGTCGTTGTACCAGGCTGGCCACCTTGTTGTTCTCCACGCTGTCGATGACCCGTGCCGAGGTCGTCCAGGCGCACCGGGGCGCCGTTGCGGTAGGCGACGATGAGCGGGCGGTAGGCGGCGGCGTCCAGAGCTGGCCCTTGGCCTGGACGGTCGAAGGCTCGCTGCGGCCCGTCCAGGGTGCCGGTGGGCAGGTTGACGTTGTGCTGGTCGATGGCGTCGCTGCACCTCGTCGATGCCGATGCCGCGGGCGGCCAGCTGGTTGGGGTCGACCTGGATGCGCACCGCGTATTTCTGCGCGCCGAACACCTGCACCTGCGCCACGCCCGCTGATCATGGAGATGCGCTGGGCCAGCAGGGTTTCGGCATACTCGTCGACCGCCGACAGCGGCAGGGTGGGCGAGGTCAGCGCGAGGTAGAAGATCGGCAGGTCGGCGGGGTTGACCTTGCGGAAGGACGGCGGCGTCGGCATGGTCGGCGGCAGCTGCGCGCTGGGCCGGCGCGATGGCCGACTGCACGTCCTGGGCGGCGGCGTCGATGTTGCGGTCGAGGGTGAACTGCAGGGTGATCTGCGTGCTGCCCAGGGCGCTGGTCGAGGTCATGGAGTCCAGGCCGGCGATGGTCGAGAACTGCTTCTCCAGCGGCGTGGCCACCGCCGAGGCCATGGTTTCCGGGCTCGGCGCCGGGCAGGTGGCGGTGCACCTGGATGGTGGGGAAGTCCACGTTGGGCAGGTCGCTGACCGGCAGCGCGCGGTAGGCGATGACGCCGAACAGCAGGATCGCCGCCATGACCAGCGTGGTCATGACCGGACGGCGGATGAACAGCTCGGCGATGCTCATGAAACCCCCTGGCCCTCTTTGACGACCACCTTCGCCCCCGGCACCAGCCGGGATTGGCCGGTGGTGACCACGGTCTCGCCCGGATGCAGACCCTCGGCGATGACGGTCTCCTCGCCCTGGCTGCGGTCCACCCGCACATCGCGCATCTCGGCCGTGAGGTCGGGCTTGACGATGAACACGTACTGGCCCTTGGGGCCGGTCTGCACCGCCGCGGATGGAACGACCACGGCGTCGGGCTGCTCCTTCAGGGTGAGCGCCACGGCGGCGAACTGGCCCGGCCACAGCACGCGCCGAGTGTTGTCGAACAGGGCCTTGAGCCGGACTGTCCCGGTGCTGGAGTCCACGGCGTTGTCCACGAAGGCCAGCGTACCCGCGACGGGCGGAATCAGGGTGTTGGGAAGCGTGGCCTGGACCTTCAGCGCTCCAGCCGCTTGGCGGGTGCGCAGCTCGTCCAGGAAGTGCTCGGGGACCGAGAAGGTGACGTAGATGGGGTCGATCTGGTTGATCACGACCAGCGCGTTGGTGTCGTTCGCCTTCACCAGGTTGCCGAGCTGGATGAGGATGCGGCCGGTGCGCCCGTCGATGGGCGAGCGGATGGTGGTGTAACCGAGCTGCACCTTGGCGTTCTCGACCGCCGCCTCTCCAGCGTGCACCGTGGCACCGGCGACCTCCACAGCAGTGCGCACCTGGTCGTACTGGTCCTGGGTCACCGCGTTTTTCTTGAGCAGGCCGAGATAGCGGCGCTCCTCGAATCCGGGCCTGGTCGAGCTGGGCCTTGTCGCGCAGCAGCTCGGCTTCGGCTTGGTGCAGCACTGCGGCGAAGGGTTTGGGGTCGATGTCGAACAACGGGTCGCCCTGGTGGACATCCTGCCCCTCGCGGAAGTGCACGGCGATGATCTGACCGTCGATCCGCGCCTTGATACCTACTGTGGCGTAGGCCTCGACATTTCCGAAGGCGCGGATCTCTACAGGCATGACCCTACGCTCCACGGCGGCGACGAGGATGGGGACGGGCGGGGCCGCCGCGTCCTTCTGGGGAGGCTCGGCCGAGCCTCCGGAGCAGGCGGTCAAGACGGTGAGGAGCGCGAGGGTGAGAAGGGGTACCGAACGCGGGCGGAAGTGGAGGACACTTCTCAATTGGGCGGGACCTTCCCGAGCCGAATGGCGTTTGTCGTCGTACCCATAGGGATGCTCGGGTCTTTCATCCGGTCATGCCGCGAGGCGTTCTGACAGGCGGTGCGCCGCGCGCATCCAGCCGCTCGACCGCACCCATGCGGTAGCGGCTCACACGCTTTGACTGGTTGGGCGTCGATTCATTCCCTGGCGGCAGTTTTGCCGCCAGGTCACGATATCCTACGCTTTGCCATGGGCCGGCGGTGGAGCGTGTCTCGAGGGGCTTCGCGGACTGGCCCGTGGCGGGGTCGGACAAGGCTCCGAGGGGGTGCGGTAGGCGCGGGATCTGCAGCGGGATGGACATCGAGCTGGCGACCGCAGGCCGAGGTCTCCGCGCCTTAGCATCGGAGGAGCAGAAAGCTTCCGCCGGCAGGCAGCGAGCAGCGGGTCGCGATGGTGCGAAACGCCATGAAGCAGTGCGAGGTGAGGCAAGAATCCCCGGCAGCCTGGCTCGGGTCGCTCCATGCCGGTCCGTCCGGTGCAGCGCCAATCCCGAAACGGCCCTCAGACAGGGAGATTCCGATGGCTGCAAGGAACGGCTTAGAGCGGCGGCGCCTCCGGCTCGACCCTGCGCCGGCGCCGCTGCTGTTCCAGATACATCACCAGCCACAGGGCGGTGCCGCCGGCCACGAGCAGGGTGAGGGTCGGTCCCAGGTGGCTGGCGATGTGCCAGAAGAACAGCGTGTAGCCCTGTATGATCAGGAACGTGACCCCGTAGGCACGCACCATGCGCAGGTCGAACACCGTCCCCAGGTAAACGAGAAGCGCGTTCCCGCCTGCCCAGAGCAGATTGAACAGCCACAGCTCCTCCGTTCCGGCGTGGTGTCCCCAGTCGCGCATATCGCCGAAGTTGCCGAACAGGGACATCAGCCATAGGGCCATTTCCCCGAAGAATAGACCCGCTGACAGCCACACCTTGAAGAACCCTCGATAGCGAGCGAGCGGACCGCCCTCCGCCAGGCGGTGCAGGAGCGCGATGGCGACGATGACCAGGGCCGCCAGCAGGAAGCGCAGCGGGTAATTCATCCCGAACCAGTACGCACCCCAGCCTGACACGTAGCCGGTCTCACCCCCAAACCAAGTGAAGAATACGGCCGCGGACAGAACCAGCAGCAGGGCGTTATCGAGCAGGTAGGCGAGCGGCAGCAGGAGAAACAGGTCGACGAGCAGCAGTGCGGGCCAGTTGCCCGAGCCCGTAGAGTAGATCGCGCCCACGGTGAAGGTGAGCCCGATGAGAGCGAGGGCGCCCAGCAGTTCCAGCGCTCGCGGTGTCCAGACCGCACCGCGCCGCTTGGTCCACTGCCCGACGGCGAACAGCCCGAGCATCGCCACGGTGAGCGCGAACGCCAGCTTCGTCAGGGTGAAGTGGAAGATGTCGTGCAGGAAAATCGCTGCGCCCCCGGCAACGCTCAGGGCGCCGAACACCAGGAACCAACGCCCCAGGGAGCGCCAGTCCCAGCGGCGAGTGACGTAGCGGGCGCTGAGGGCCTCGTACGCAGCCGCGTCCAGCATGCCCTCCCGCAGGAGCTTGTCCAGCTCCCGACGCACCACGCGGTGGAAATAGGCCGGGCTCACAGGCCGTTTCCCGTGGCGGCCAGGCCGCTACGCTCGCGCCGTGCAAGCCGCTCGAAGACATAGCCCAGGGCCATGCCGATAGCACCGGCGACGACCAGGAAGGTCGCAGCGGAGACGCGGTCCCAGAAGTGCTCGAACAGCCGCGTATAGAGGTCGATGGCGAGGAAGATGACGCCGAAGCCGGTGAACCGGGCGTCTTTCAGCCGGGCACCGGCCACGATCTGGGCGATTCCGGCCGCGGTGAAGGTGAGCACCCAGCCGAGCGCGCCCCGCGGCAGGGTGAGGATCCACAGCGAGAGGTCGAGATACAGCAGGCCGAAGATTAGATACAGGTGCCCGAACCCGGCGTGGCGGCGCAAGCTTCCGGCCTCCAGCACCTCCTCGTGCCAGCGCCCCAGAAGGATGGTGAGCAGCGCCAGCACCGCCATGGCCCGCGCGTCCTGGATGGCGAACACGTACGTACCATGGCCGGCGTAGGCGTGCCATCTGCCGGCCCCGTGGAAGAAGAGCAGCAGGGCGAGCAGCAGCGGCCAGCGCAGACGGTAGCGGTAAGCGGTCGCCAGGGCCAGGATCCCGGTCGCGATCAGGAACCCCGGAAAGGCATCGGAGTACCGGGAGCCCCCGGCAGCGATGTAAAACACCGAGAGGGCGCCGTAGACGCCAATCAGCCCGACGGTGAGCAGCACCGAGCCGGCCACCGGAAACCTCCGGTTCGGGTCCGTGGCCATCTTCACCCCCGGCACCCACAGTGCCCCGGCCAGGACCGCCAGGAGCAGGCCGCCCAGGAAGGGCGATACGCTGGCGACGGCCAGCCCGACGGCGCTGAGCACGCCGGCTCCGAGCATGAAAAGGGCAAAGAATCCGAGCCACTTGAGCAGCAGCCGCTGGCGACCGCCGGGGACCGCGTAGCGCCCTGCGAGTGTCCGCGCCAGGTCGTCGCCGATTAATCCCTGGTGCGCCCACTCCGCCACCTCGCGGGCCAGGCGCTCGCATGTCTGCCGTCTCACGGGTTCATCCCCCCACTGGGCCGGCTTGCGAGGCAATGACCGTCCCGCCGGCTGCCCGACGCCGGCAGTATACGACCCCTGGTCTTGCGGGCAAGGCTTTTTCGGGCGCTCTTAGCCTCTGCAGGCGCCTGCGTCGGCCGTTCCCACGCCGAGGTGTGGCGCGTCGGGTCAACGGTACACGAGGAGCCGGCTCCTACCCGAGAGTCCCTGCCCCGGCTATCGTCGATGTGGCGTACCGAGTACGCGGCTGTTATAGTGCGCGCCGCTGTCAAGCCCCAGAAACACTAGATAGAGGAAGGAACGACCATGACCCTGCATTTCGGATTGGCACCGATAGTGGCCCTAGTAGCGGGCATTCTGATCCTGGTTCAGCCCAGGCTGTTGAACTACATCGTAGCGATCTACCTGATCGTCATCGGCGTCTTGGGCCTGGTGGGGCATTCCGTCTGACGGGATCCTCCGGGCACGCGGGCCGGCTTCGGGACGGAGCCGGCCAAACCCGATTCTTGCGGCTCGGCCTGAGGTACGGGCGGGCTGCTCGCTGTACCGAAACCACTGCCCCGTTTGGCGCCGCGACCTGGCAGTCTGTGCCTCCTCCGTTCGGGAGCGCCGGGATCCCGGCGCGCGTCTCGCTCAGAGGATGGCTCCCCGCTCCGCCAAGGCATATTGCGCCAGGCGACCGGTAATGAACTCGTAAGCGTCGTCCACCGAGTCCGTGCGGTGGAACAGATCGAACGTCCTGCGGGTCTATGGTGCCGTGGCGGATCAGCGCGTCGAAATCGATCACCTCGTTCCAATAGGCGGTGCCGAACAGCACCACCGGCAGGTGCTTGCGGATCTTGCGGGTCTGGAGCAGCGTCAGGATCTCGAACAGCTCGTCCAGGGTGCCGAAGCCGCCGGGGAAGACGATCACCGCCTTCGCCAGGTAGGCGAACCAGAACTTGCGCATGAAGAAGTAGTGGAAGTGGAAGGACAGCTCGCGCGTGACATAGCGGTTGTCGAACTTCTCGACCGGGATGGAGATGGTTAGCCCGACGTTCATGCCGCGGGCCTCGGACGCGCCGCGGTTCGCGGCTTCCATGATGCCAGGTCCGCCGCCGGTGCACACCACGAAGCGGCGCTCCTCGTCGTTCAGTTGCTTGGACCATTCGGTGAAGCGCCGAGCCAGTTCGCGGGCGGCCTCGTAGTGATGCGCCAGCTCGAGTCGCTGACGGGCTCGCGTGAGATCGCCTTCGCCCGCCTCGGCGGCTGTCAGCTCCTTCTCCGCCTGCTCCCGCGAGACGAGGCGCGCGGAGCCCATGAACACGATAGTGTCGTCGACCCGATAGTGCTCGAACCGGCTTTGCGGCTCCAGGTACTCCGACAGGATGCGCAGGGCCCGCGCGCTGGCGCTGTTCAGGAAGCTCTCGTTCCGGTAGGCCTCGATGGCTCGTCGCCGTAGCTGTTCAGTATCGTTCTTGTCCAATCCTCGCTCCTCGATGGGTGCTCTAGGGGCCTGCGCGGCCGGCAACGTGCCCTCGCGGATCGACCCACGGACAGGCCGCTCAGCCGGGGGAGGGCATGGCCAGAACTTGGGCGTGCTGCACAGTGTAGACCGTTGTCCTCCCCGAACGGCAAGCGCTTCGGGGCTGTGCCCGCGAGCGGCCGGTCGCGGGGAGCCCGGCCGGTCGGCCTGCGGGCGTGACTGTCGGCGCATGGTGTCCTCAAAGGGCCGCCGCAGGCGAGTCGCCTGCGGCGGGTCGAAGGCCGTCCCAGACCTTGCGGTGTCCCTTAAGTCCTGATGATTTCGAGCGATGAACCACCGATACCCCTGCGCCGCGACCATTATGCCGTTCCACACCCGGCCCGCATTGCCGCCCTGCATAGGGTATGGGCCACTGCCGCACGCGGGGCGGCGTTGGGCGATCCTCGGCCTGCTGGTGGCGTTCTTGGGCGTGCCGGCGGGGGTTCGGGCCGCAGAGTCCTCCCTGGGGCCGGACGGCGACGTGCTGCGCGCGACGCTGAAGAACGGGCTCCGCGTCGTCGTCGTCCGTAGTCCCCTCGCCCCCGTCGCTGCCGTCGAGGTGAACTATCTGGCAGGCTCCAACGAGGCGCCCAAGGGGTTTCCCGGCATGGCCCACGCGCAGGAGCACATGATGTTCCGCGGCAGCCCCGGGCTTTCTTCGGCCCAGCTCGCCTATCTGAACGCCGTCATGGGGGGCATGGCGAATGCCGACACCCAGCAGACTGTGACGCAGTACTTCAATACAGTTCCCGCGAAGGACTTGGAGGCCGCGCTGCGCATCGAGGCTATCCGCATGCGAGGCGTGTCGGACAGCGAGCACTCCTGGGACCAGGAGCGGGGCGCGATCGAGCAGGAGGTCGCCCAGGACCTGTCCAGTCCAGACTACGTCCTGTACACGAAGCTGCTGGCGGCCCTGTTCAGGGGCACGCCCTACGCCCATGACGCCCTTGGCACGCGCAAGTCCTTCGATAAGACCAGCGGGGCCATGCTCAAGGCTTTCCATGAACGGTGGTATGCGCCCAACAATGCCATCCTGGTGATCGTTGGGGACGTGGATTCCCACAACGTCCTTCGCCAGGTGCAGGAGCTGTTCGGATCGATCCCGGCAAAGAAAATCCGCGAACGGCCTTCGGTGCGGCTCCAGCCGGTGCGACCGGAGACCTTCCGTCTCAAGACCGACCGCGCCAATGGGATGGTCGTCGTTGCCTTCCGGCTGCCGGGCTACGACAGTCCGGACTACCCAGCCGCCAGGCTGCTCGCCGACGTGCTGGACAGCCAGCGCGGCGACCTCTATGCGCTGGTTGCAGACGGCAAGGCGCTGTCCAGCAGCGTCGAGGCCGATTTCCTCCCGCACGCCGGGTTGGGGTACGCGGCGGTCGAGTTCCCCAAGGGCGGAGACCCAGCCCCGTTGCTCAAGCAGGTCGAGGGCATCCTGGCCCGCTACGCCGAACAGGGCTTGCCGCAGGATTTGGTGCTGGCCGCCAAACGCCGTGAGGTGACGGAGCTGGAGCTGCAGAGGAACTCGATTCCCGACCTGGCCATGGCCTGGTCCCAGGCCCTCGCGGTGGAAGGCCGCCAGTCGCCGCAGGACGACATCGACCTCATGAGCCGGGTTTCGGTGAAAGACGTGGATCGCGTGGCGCGCAAATACGTGGATCTTAGCGCCGCGGTACGGGCCATCCTCACCCCGGAGCCTTCGGGCAAGGCGGTCGCGGGCCAGGGGTTCGGCGGCGCGGAGTCGTTCACGCCGGAAGAGACCAAGGCCGTCGAGCTGCCGGCGTGGGCCAAGAACGTACTGGGGTCTCTCTCGGTGCCTGCCAGCAACGTGCACCCGGTGCAGGAGACATTGCCCAACGGGTTGCGGCTCATTATCCAGTCCGAATCCACGAGCGACACGGTGAGCGTTTACGGACGGGTACGGAACGAGCCTGCCCTCCAGACGCCGCCCGGCCAGGAAGGCGTCAGCGAGGTGCTGAGTGGCATGTTTAGCTACGGCACCACGACGTTGGACCGGCTGGCCTTTCAGCGGGCCTTGGACGAGATCGGGGTGGACGAGTCCGCCGGTACGAGTTTCTCCGTGCTGGCACTGAGCGGCCACTTCGAGCGCGCCGTCGAGCTGTTGGCTGACAACGAGCTGCATCCCGCCCTCCAGGAGAGCGCCTTCCGGATCGTGCGCAAGCAGGTGGCGGATCGGGTGGCCGGAGAGCCTCCAGAGTCCCCGCTACCTCACCAAGCGGGCGCTGACCAAGGCCCTGTACCCTCAGGGCGATCCCAAGATGCGCCAGGCAACCCCGAAAACGGTCAAAGGGCTCAGCCTGGAGGACATGAGGCGCTACTATGGCCACGTGTACCGGCCGGACATGACCACCATCGTCGTTATCGGAAAGATCGACCCGGATCGGGCCAAGAGCGTGTTGGCGAAGTACTTCGGCGACTGGAAGGCCAAGGGCCCCAAGCCGCAGACGGATCTGCCACCGGTGCCTCCCAACCAGCCGTCCGTGACGGCAGTGCCGGACAAGAGCCGAGTGCAGGATCGGGTGATTCTGGCGCAGACGCTAGGCATGAACCGATTCGATCCCGACTACTACGCCCTGCAGCTCGGGGACCACGTGCTGGGCGGCGGCTTCTATGCCACCAGGCTCTACCAGGACCTGCGCGAGCGCAAGGGGCTGGTCTACAGCGTGGGCACCGCCGTGGATGCCGGCAGGACTCGCGCCCTGTACCTGGTGGAGTATGCCTGTGATCCGAAGAACGTTTCGCGGGCGCGCGCCATCGTCGAGCGTGACCTGAGGGACATGCAGAGCGCGCCGGTCTCCGCACATATGCTGCGGCAGGCCAAGGGGCTGCTGCTCACCGAGATCGCTCTCGCCGAGGCCAGCCTGGCGGAGATTGCGGACAGGCTGCTGTCCCGCGCCACCGTGGGCCTGCCCCTGGATGAGCCCACGGTGGCCGCCCGGCGCTACGTGGGCCTCACTTCGCAGGAGGTGAAAGCGGTCTTCGCCCGGCGGGTGCGCGTGACCAATCTGGTCCAGGTCACGCAGGGGCCGACCCCGCACTAGCCGGGGCGCGGAGCAGCGGCGGGCGGAGGTCGGCGATTAAAGTGGGCCAGCCCCCTCCATTTCGAGGCGGAGGGAGCCAGCCCGATAGGGATGAGGGAGAGGCTTACTAGTTCAGGCCGCAGAAGCCGCCCCCACAGCAGCTTCCCGTGTCGCACGCCGGGGCCTCCTTGCGGCCGCTGGAGCCCGTGATGACGTAGCCCCCGGTGATGAGCTGCTGGACGGGGCTATCTGCTGGCGTATCACCCGGGTCGATGCCCGTGCGCCGACACAGCTCGCCCCAGCTCGCCACGGCCTCGTTCATGCCGTGCCTGACCTCCACGACGCGCCCGTTGGCTTCACACCGATAATCGTAACTGGGCATAGCTTCCTCCGCACATCGGAAACTCTGATAAGAACCGACGGCCACTCCCTGTGCACGTCCTTGCGCATCGAGCGCTGGCTCCGGTCACAGGGGTATCGCCTCAATCACCGTCTTCGTCGCAACCCGACCCCTGCCGACAGCGAGCGCGGCGAATCAGCGCCCTATATTAGTAGGTTCTGATACGCCAAGCAAATGGGAGGCATATCCGCAGTGCCTTCCCATCTCGCCGGCCAGGACCCACGCCATGCCGAAGCCACGTGTCCGCACTGCACGGCAGCGCATCCTCCCTCAGCTTGCGAGATCGCCCAGAGGCCGCCCAACCAATGTCCTCCAATCAGCCGGGACGCGCCCTGTCATGATCCTGACGCATTTCCGTCCGTAGACTTCAAAGTTACCCTTGCTGCTACGACGACTTCTACCTTCTTTGGCCGACGAAGCCTCGCGAGTCCGACCGCTTCAGCCGGTGACCGGAGAACGCCCGAGCGCGGTGTTCTTCCTCACCGTCGCCTACTTCTTCGTCGAACTCATCGGCGGTCTTCATTACCACAGCTTGGCCCTGGTCACGGACGCCGCCTTCATGGCAATCAACGTGACGGGTCAGTTGATCGCGCTCGCTGCGTTGCGTCTCAGCGAGAAGCCGGCGGACGCAAGGCACACGTTCGGGCACGAGCGCGTCAAGGTGCTGTCGGGTCTGTTCAACGGTATCCTGGTGGGATTCGTGGTGTTCTATGTGTTCGCGGACGCGTACCAAAAGATCCGACAGCTGCAGCCGATCGCCGCCGACAAGGTGCTGTTCATCGCCGTGTTGGGCTTGGCGGTCAACGGCTTCGGGCTCACCGCACTGCGGCCCGCATGCGAAGGACATCAACGTGCGCGGGGCGTTCCTGCTCATCCTCAACGATGCCTTGGGATCGGTGGGCGTGATCACCTCCTCGGTGGTCATCCGCTATACGGGGCTGTATGTGGTGGATGCCCTCACCGGCGTCCTTATCAGCCTACTGGTGGCCTATCCCACCTACTTCCTGGTGCGCGACACGTTGCATATCCTGATGGAGGGGAATCCCTCCGGTACCACCGTGGACAGCGTGGAAAGCTACATCCGGAGCCGGTTCCCGCACATCCACCAAGTGAAAGACCTGCGCATCTGGGCATCACGCCCGACAAGGTTCTGCTCGCGGTGCGTGTCCGGACCGACGGAGAGGTGGCCAGCCGCGCCAGGGTCAGGGCGATGAAGGAGCATCTCAAACAACAGTTCGGGCTCTATGACGTCTATGTAGAGGCATACGAAGACGAAGCGTGAGCGGTCCGGTCTCCATTTCGGCTGCCGCGACACTGCGGCGCGCATTCCTGTCTTGATAGTCCAGAGGATAGCTGCGTTGGCGGCGGACGTTGATCTCCCACTGAACGTCCATTCGCGCTCGGCCGGATACCAGAGCAGCGATCTCTTTCTCCAAGGGGATGCCCGGCGCGTGCTCATGAACGCTTTCGACGGCAAGGTCGGACCCGCGATCCTAACTGCCGAGGCGGGGTACGTCTTTTCCTTCCCGCCTCGGTGGTGCGCTCTGAGCAGAAGTAGCGGCTCGTGTGCCGCCCTTGGACAGGGACTCCGGTGCTGGGCCCAGAACGCGGCGTGCGCAACGAGCCCGCCAACGTCGGACTTGTGCTTGACTTCATCGCCAAGGCTCATGACGTATCGCCGGAACGCGCAGCGCAGGTGATCCGGGACGCGGCGACGCATCTGTTCCCGATGGCGCGGACCGTGCTGCAGGGAAGGCTAACCGGCGCTCCCGACTGAAGCAATGGCAATTTGGCGTCCTTACAGGCCTGCAACCTCCGTCTGATTCTCCCGATGATTCCATCGGGTCGAAGTGGTTACTTAAATTAGGCCCGGGAAGATTCGTCTGAGGGGTCTGTTGGCTCCTCGACTGGACCGGACTCCCGGTCCTGTACCCCCAAAGGCCGGGCCTCCGGTATAGTGATTCATTCGGGGATGGGCGTGAGGCTCGTGCGCAAGCTATGCAGTCGCGCTGCGCCACCCATTGAATCGCCTGGCAACGGCCGTCCGGATGATCGAGAGGGAGCGAACGACCAACCTTGTCTGAGGACGCGCGGTACTGGGCCGAGCCGCAGCAAATGAGATCCCCGCTTTGGTCTGCGGCTCCTTGGGGGATGCCCCGCCTGGGCAGCAGTGAGGTGACCGCCTCGTCACAGGGACCCAAGAGTGGCTGAGCTCCATCACATCGATGAGCTGCGCCGCGCCAAGACGGCGGGTGCGGTCATGCAGGTGCTGGATGCGTGGGGCGTCCAGCCCGAGCATCAGATGTTGCTCCTGGGCTTTCCGGACGACACCAAGCTGCGCACCCTCAACCGCTTCCGCAGAGGAATGGCTCTTCCGAAACAGGGGGAGACGGCGGAGCGAGTAAGCTATCTTCTCATCATCGACAGAGCCGCTCACTCGATGTATCCGCACAGCGCCGTTGCGGCGAACTGCTGGGTTACCACCGCCAACCCCTATTTCAACGGCAGAAGTCCCCTGGAAATCATGCTCCTCTCCGGCCTAGCCGGGATGCGCTGGGTCGTCGAGCACCTGGAAGGGTCGAGCCCTTGGGGCTGAAGGCACGCGTGCGGGTAAGGAAGCCATACCGGGAATCGGCACGCGCGCGGCGAAGGGTCGATGTGGTCGTAGACAGCCGATGCCTACGGCGAAGAAGCGGTGAATGCTGTTGAGCATATCTGCTGCGCGTCCGGATCGCCGTGTTGCGCGGTGGTCATGGCGTACTTCCCTGTACACCACCCCTTTGGGGTCTCCCGAGGACCCCGGACCGTCGCCCCCAAGGCGGGCGCTTCAAAACTTGGCGCTGTGCGCGGTGCGGTCGATGGCGTCCCGGATCCGCTGCAGCAACTCGTCGGGGTCGAACGGCTTCTCCATCATGTGTAGGACCGCGTCCGACAGGGCGCGCGAGGTCGACCCAATGTCTCCGTGCCCAGTCAAGATGATGATGGGGATCCTGCGGCCCTCCCGGGCCAGATGCGCCTGCAGCTCCAACCCACTCATGCCAGGCATGCGCAGGTCGAGCAGCAGGCATCCGGGCCGATCGTTGCGATAGCTGTCCAGGAATGCCTCCGCGGAGCCGTAGGTCTCGACGCGCAGGCCCTTGGATTCGATCAGGTAGCGCAGAGAATCCCGGACCGGCTCTTCGTCGTCCACGACGAACACGGTGGGCTCAACTGCTGCCACTGTCGGTACCCTCTTTCGCGGGCAAGACGAAAGAGAATGTGGCTCCGCCGCTCGGGTTCGGCGCTGGCGAAAGCTGCCCCTCGTGGGCCTCGATGATCGAACGGCTGATGGACAGTCCCATGCCCATGCCGCTCGACTTCGTGGTAAAGAAGGGTTGAAACAGATGCTGCTGGACCTCGGGTGCCAGACCTGGACCGGTGTCGGCCACGGCCACCTCGATAAATCCGCCTTCCCCGACCGCAGTGCGCAAGGTGATCTGGCGGCGAGGACCCTGCATGGCCTCGATGGCATTGCGCACGAGGTTCACCATGACTTGCTCGATCTGAATCGCATCCGCCATGACCGGTGGCAGTGAGCTATCCAGGACTATGTCGACGCTTACTAGATGATGCCTGGCAGGGGTTGATTGAGCTCGTGCGCGATGTCGCTGGCCATCTGTCCCATGAGGCTGAGGCGGGCGACGTGGGCTAGGGCGGCGCGGTGCTGCCTCGACACCTCTTCGGCGCGAACGCGCTGTGTCACATCGAGCGCGATTCCCACCACACTGGCCGCCAGCTCACCGGCCTCGCCGAGCTTGACCTTAACGATATCCAGCTCGTGCATGTCGCCGTCCGCAAAGGTCAACCCCCGTCGGGCGTGACAGGGGACGTTCTCGTGCAAACAGTCCGTGCCCGAATCTCGCCAAGAGGCGAAGCTGTTGTCGTACCGCCCAGGCTGCCCCGCAGATTCCACCAGCCAGGACTCCGGTAGCCCCAGCCAATCACACAAGGTGGCATTGGCAAACCGGAGGTTGCCTTGCGGTCCCACCATCCAGATGCCGATAGGAGCGTTGTCCAAGACCGCGCGCAGTGTGGTTCGTTCGCGCAACAGCTCCCTCTCGATGTGCTCGCGTCGGGACACCTCTTCCTCGAGGCGCGCCTTGGCCGCAGTCAACCCCGCCGTCCGCTCCTTCACGCGCAGCTCCAGCTCGTCGCGCGCCTTGCGCAGGGTGTCCTCCGCGCGCTTACGCTCGACCGCGGCCCCCAGCACGTGGGCGACGGACTGCATGAAGTTCACGTCGTCCGTGCTGAACGATCGCCGTTCTGCGCTATGAGCACCGAGCACCCCAAAAGGCCGGTCGGGGCCGCGGATGGCGACGCTGACTCCGCTCACGATCCCGTGGTCATGGAGCAGGGCTGGACCGTGGAAACGCGTCTCTGCGCTCAGATCCTCCACAACGACGGCATCGTCCGACATGAGTGTGAAGCCTGCCTGAGACTCCCGGCCGGCAATGACCGTCGCCTGCTCGACATATCCCTCCTTCCAGCCCGTTCCGGCGCGCAGCAGCAGGTTCTCGCCGTCCGGCAGGAGCTCCAGCACCTTGGCGTAGGGTGTTTGAAGCCCTTCGGCCACCGCCTCCACGGCGGCCGAAAACAGCGTGTCCAGCCTCATTCCAGTGAGTGCGATCTGCCCGAGGCGGGCCACGGCCGCTTGCTGCCGGGCGCGGGCCGCCAAGGTCTCTGCTGCCCTCTTGCTCTCCGTCATGTCCGCCACGATGGCGAAGACGCCCTGGACCATGTCGCCTTTGGTGCGGTGCGGCACGCAGTTGGCGTGTATATAGCGTCTGACGCCGTCGGGGTAAGGCGCCCAGCACTCGAAGGTTACCTCCTCTCCGGCCAGGGCCGCTTGCAGGTGACCGCCGACGGCTGCGTAGCCTTCCTCGCCCAAGGTTTCCCTCACCCGCCTCCCGTAGAGGTCATCGAGTGGACGCTGAAACCGAGATCTCGTACTGCCGGTTGTTGAAACGGTAGCGCTCTTGGGCGTCGATGTAGCTGATGAGGACAGGCAGGGAGTCCGTCGCCAGGCGCAGCATCTCCTCCGCCTCTCGCCGCTCCGTCACGTCCATGAGAGCGCTGTGGACCACCGCGGCGTTGCGCCGACGGTCCCATGCGGAAAGGCTTTCCACCCGCACCCTGAGCGGCTTGGCTGGCAGCCCTCCGATGTTGACCTCCACGACGTGTTGACCGCCCGTGCCGCAGGTCTCCTTCAGGTGTCTGGCAAAATCAGGTTGGTCCTCTTTGGCGAGAAACCGGGAGAACGTGCCCCCTCGCAGCAGGGAGGGGTCGGTTCCGAGCATGCTGTGCGTTCTCTGCTCAACGTGATGGAGGGGGCGTTACGGTGCGGCCGAGAGCAAGCCGCACGGAGCGCAGCGACGAGAGATATCCCAGTGGACTGGCGAGGAGCGAGCCGCGCTCGACGCCGCTATCAGGACGCGCAGCAGATTTGTTCACAAGCTGTTACTGCTCACCGGCGAGCCGCCGAAGGTCGCCGGAGATCGTGTCGACGGAGTCGGTGGGCTGGGCAAGGAGGCGGACGTTCCCTTTGCGGTCGAAGATGAACACCGCGCTGCTATGAGATACGGCGTAGTCGCCGTGGGTATCCGGCTTGTCGAGGCTATAGGCCACCCGATAGCGCTTGGTGAGCGTCCGCAGCGCGCCCTCGCTGCCCTTCAATCCCACGAACTGGGGTCCGAACGCCTTGACATACTTCCTAAGTAGCTCCGGGGTGTCGCGGTCCGGGTCCACCGTCACGAACAGGACCCGTACCGCGTCGGCGGTCGGCCCGAGTTGCTTGAGTACCATGGACAACTTGGCGAGGGTCGTGGGGCAAACGTCAGGGCAATGCGTGTAGCCGAAGTACAGCAGCACGACCCGGCCGCGGAAGTCGGCGGCCTTTACCGTCTGGTCGTGCTCGGTGGTCAGGTCGAACTGCAAAGGTGGCATCAATCCGGAGATATTCGTCAGGCCCCAGGGTTCTTCGTGGGTGCAGCCCGCGGCCGCGGCGAGCAGCGCCAAGACTGCTGCCCGCCAAGCCGGGCGCAGATCAGGACTGTTCATGGACTGCTCTCTCACTGCGCCCCCGGGCGCTCGACTGTGAACTCGATCACCACCGACTGGCCGGCGTCAAAACGGAGCCTGATCGGCACGTGTTCGCCGACTTCAAGCTCCTTCCGGCGCCCAACGAGCATCAGATGATAGCCGCCAGGGCGAAACTGGACGGTGGTCCCCGGCTCGACCTCGACCTCCCCGACCGGCAGCATCCGCGCCATGTGGTGGTCCTCTACGCTGCGGTGCATGTGAATGCGCGCGAAGGCTGGACTGTCCGCACCGAGCAGGCGCAGGGGCTGTGCGCCCGCGTCGGTCAGATCAAAATAGCCCGCCAGCGGCAGGTCTCCCGGCAGCAGGGAGATCCGAGGGTGCGCGACTGTCACTTCTAGTCCGGCCGCGTGGGCAGCAGCTATCGCCACCGCGAGCAGCGTGACTAGCGCGTAGCGCAGCGGAGGCTGCTTCACGGCTGGTTCGAGACCAGAGGGCGACCAGAGCGATGCGGCTCCTCCGCGGCTGCTCCGACGACCGCTTTACGGGGCACTTTGCTGTGCGGCGCACGCGGGCATGCGCATCGCGTCTGCGCTGTCCCTGCTTCGTGTCTCGTGAATCCACAGCCGAAGCACCACCAACCCGGCTATGACGCTCATCATGCTGGAGGGGATCCAGGTAATGAGGCCGCCGATCTCCTGGTCGACCAGAGGGCTGATTGGCCACGCTCGGCCGCACACGTTATAGACATCGTACAGTGGAGCGTTGCGGAACGTGATGTACGCCCCGAGCGCGATCTGAGAGAGCATCGCTGCCCACAGGATGAGGATCCGCGTACCGTATCCCATGACCCCCGGAGTGTCGGGCGAGCGGCGATCGAGCATCACCCACCAGAACAGCAACCCGTCGATGACCATGCTCCAGTTCATGGCCTGATAGCGGTCCAGGCTCAGCATTGCCGCGAAGTGGATCGAGGGAGACAGCCAAAAGTAGATCAGGCCCACGAACAGCAAGGGGGCGACCACCGGCCCCTGCACAAAACGGTAGAGGTGCTGCGTCAAGGAGTTGCGCCACAGCGGGACGAATACGCGGTCCTTCACGGGCAGCGGTACCCCGCGTGACATCACCGCCTGGGGCTGGGAGACCGCCACCAGGAAAGGACCCATGTGGTGAAGCACCAGGTGCTGGGCCCGATGGACCCAGAACATGTGCTGGGACACATAGTCGAGGTAAGACTGGAGCGCCAGGTAGACTAGCGCCAAACCCAGCGTGAATGCCGCCGCCGGCCACGTTCCGACCGCCTGACCCTCGCTCCGCAAGCGTGCCGCCCCGCGCATGTATACTGCGCCTGCTAGCAGGCAGGAACGTCAGCACGATGGGGGAGAACTCCCACGGCGTGAGAACGTCAGCGACAGATGGCATAAGCCGTGACTCCGTCGCGGCGAGCGCGACCGCCGTCGTTAGCAGTATAGACGTCCCTGCCGGGCCGTCGATCTCTTCGATCTCTCCACTGGCCGAGGGCGCCGATTAACCGGGGCGCCGCGCAATACGGCGAAGGGAGCGCTGGCCCGCGAGCAGCCCACGGACTGGCTTGTGCTCCCGTTTCGGCCGAGACTGGGCGCCACGGCGGCATAGCCGCAGGCCAGCGTTGCATCAAGAGCAGGTCGAAAAACCCGCTCTTCCTCACGGAGAGGGCAGGAGAGAGGGAAATCGCAAACATCTAGCCTGTCGATATGTTCGGCTGCGCGTCTGGCTGTCTGCCTTAACGGAGAGGCGACGTCTCGGATTCTCGAAATGTCCTCAAGACATCTGGCGCAGGCTCAGGCAGGACGGGCCGCGACATTGCAACAATTGTAACATCGGCAGCATGAAGTCAACGTCAAGGGCGCCCCCTGCGGGGAGGACATTCCCCAGGGTTCCCTAAGAGGGGCCAAAGACGGCGCGCCGGTTGCGGGAGCGCTTCGACTCCGTGGAGGAGATGTACGCGCGACCGCACCAGGCATCCGCCGGAGCCGTACACGTGGCCGTGTTGCCAGAGACGACCGGGCTGCTCGATCCCGAGCGGTGGTCGTCTACTTGCGGCGCCTCGGCTTGCTCCATGATGGAAGAGGGAGTTGGGGGGCTGCCCGACGTTTTTCTTTCGGATGATGAAGCTCGCCTCGACGCGAAGCCGTTCCCTGGGAACGCCGACCTTCAGCCACTCTAGTTGGCGGGCGAATACCGCGAGACCGGGTGCCTCGGCTTGGTGGGCCCCTGGCCTACCGAGAGCGAGCACACACGAAAAGGCCCCTGATCCAGGCCAGGACCAGGGGCGCTGGCTGCAGGCGCTAAGCGAACCTCAGCACCGCACAGTGGCGACGGGTGTTACCTCAGCCCTCCTCGATTGCGATACGGCGGGGCTTGGCGCCCTCGACCTTCGGCAGCCGGATCTCGAGGATGCCGTCCTTGTAAAGGACCTTGCACTTCTCCACGTCGACTGCCACCGGCAGCGGGATAGTGCGCGAGAACCCGCCGTAAGTCATCTCACGGTGCACGTACTCGCCCTTTTCCTGTTCGGTTGCCTCGTGGTGCAGTGCACCGCGGATGGTTACCGTATCCTCGGTCACAGGAGACGTTGAGATCGTCCTTCTTCACGCCCGGCACCTCGGCCCGGAGATATATCTCGTCCTCGCGGTCGACCATATCGACACGAGGCATTCGGATTTCGAATGGCGTCAGCGCCAAGTCGCCGAGGGACGGCAACTCGAAGCGCCACGGACGCAGCCAACTGCGTGGCAACAACCGTTCGAACGTCCGCTCCATTTCCTCGAAGGGACTCAGCATCTGGCCCCAGTGCCTCTGTAGGCCGCGACCCTTTTCTTCCTTCGTTTCCGGAGTGTGAAGCTTCTCTTGCGTAGCCATATGCCCGCTCCTCTCGTTTCCGCAACGAGTCCTTGCTTAACTCCTCTCTCTATAATGTTAGACCACGCAGAGGCCCAAGATTCCCTCCCCACCACCGGCCGCTGTGCGACCATTTTCGCCTTAAACCAAAGGCTTGTCTTCCGGAGCTCCAGCTGACTCTCCGCTCAGGCGGCGAACGCTAAACGGAAGCCGCACCGGTCGCGAGGGTTCCGAACGGCGCCCCGGTGAAGGGGTTCTCAAACTACTCATGGGCTAGCGGGAACCTGTCTGCAGAGGATGTCGGCGACGCATGGCCCGCCCTGTCGCGCGGTGTGTGCCTGGCACGGCTGGGGCGTAACGCCGGGACGAACGTCATGTCTGCTCTAGCCACTCCACCAAATAGTACAGGTACTGGCCTTCTGAGGACTTGGAGGGCCCGATAACGCGCGCCGCATAGAAATGGCTCGCCGGATCGGCCCCAGCGAGGGCGGCCTCCGCGGAGTCCACCACCCGCACACACCCCGCCGGAAAGCGATGACGGACGCGCCGCGGCGCGTAGATCACGGCACAACGTTCATCCGAGACATTGGTCTCCGGGTCCGGGGGGACTAACCCGCGCATAGGTGCGCGCCCGCTCGCGTCAGACTGTATGGCCGCCCGGCAACCGGTCGCAGAGGTCGACAGGCTGACGGAAGAGCACGAAGCGCCCGTGCTCCAGGTCGACCCTTCGGAGTGGCGCCGTGACGGAGACCATCGTCGACGTGGCCCGGCACTGCGCTCTCTTGGTAGCACTCGCTCTTGTTCGCGTGGGTGACACAGCAGACGTCTCTGGGCGGTCGGTCGCGGGCAAACCGCCCCTTCCGGCACCTCCCGCCGGGACCGGGGGCCTGACTTCGTGTAGCAGGTATCGCTGGACATGGGGACACGGCGTCGGCTTGGCTTTCCCATTGTAGCCGAGACGGTGCGGCGCACCCACCCCGTGAGCCGGGCCCCGATGGTCTTAGGCTCTCCGAACTTGGCGGTCGCTACCTCAGGCCGTGGACCTCCCGCAGCCAACTGTAGACGAGGTCGGAAGTGCTGCGGATCGCATTCCCGCGGGAACTCATCCACGTCCCATAGTCGCTCGCGCTCCCGTCTTTCTGGACGATGCCGATGAAGGTGTACGGATAGTTCCGACCGTCTCGTCCCTGAGGCACGAGGATACCCATGTTACCGCACAGCCGGGCGGTGGTCCCGGTCTTGTCGTAAACCAGGGTGCCTCGGGGAAGCTTTCGCGTACCGGTGTAAATGCGGTCGCGGTTCGGCAGGTGCATGAGGCGCTTGATCTCCGCGCAGTGAGGCAGCGCGTCGGTCCAAAGGGCGTAAAGGAAGCGGCTGTAGTCGTGGGCGGAGGCGAGGTTGCGGTACGACCGTCCGTCAGGCGGAATGCGCTCCACAATGCGCGTTTGCCGAAAGATGCCCGGCGCGTGCCGCTTGAGGATGCGCTCCACCCGCGCCGGTCCGCCCAAGAGATGGATGATGCGATCGGTCGCCGCGTTGTCGCTGTCGCGGATCATCGCCTCCATGCGCCGCCGAATCTGTCGCGTGTAGCGCACGCGTGTGCTCTTTGAGTGCACCTGGTAGAAGAAAGCCAGGACCACGAAGGGCTTGATCATGCTGGCCGCCTGCAGCGGGTCGTCTTCGTTGATCGAGACGAGCTTGTGGCGGGTCGTGAAGTCGTAGACCGACCAGGCCGTAGCCTCGTCCGGCTCGATCACCCCTTGTCTGCGAAACGTCTGGATATGGGCGGCTACGCGCTCCGCCAGACCCGGCGAGCGGCGCGGGGATGACTTCTTGGCGGGGGCTGGGGCGCCAGGCAGCCCGAGCACCGCAGTGCCGCCCGCAAGCGCGAACGTGGCCAGGAAGCGGCGCCGCGAAGGGTCTGGCAAGACCGACACCGGTGTCGATTCGCAAGGCGTATGGCTGGGGCGTCGCACGTCGTCGGTTCTGGTGGCGGATGGCGGTGGCGTTCGTGGTTAAGCGTGCGCACGGATACCCTAACGGCCTGCTGCCGCCGGGTCAACCGCGGCGGGCTTGGAGTGCCGCCCCCCGCTATGATCCGCGAGACGCCGTCTCCTGGGCGTCTCTCGTGCTGTGACGGATGGCCGGTGCCAGAAGTCCCGTACTCGCAGTCGATCCTCCATCACAAGCTAGAGACCGCGGAGGCTCAGGCTCGCTTCTGGTTTTGGATTTCGGGGGCACCATGAAGCGATCCCGCGCTCGGCTGCAAAGGTAGGACCTCTTGGTCCACCGTGGGGAAGCCCGGCTTTGCCGGAGGGATTCAATGAGGTTCGACCTCGGCCGCAGTCAATAGCTCGCTGGGGGCAGCCCGGCGGCTGGATGCTCTGTTGTGTGGCGAGGGCGAGGAGAACGTAATCCAACAGAAGGGCGCCCTGTGCGCTACCCTGTGGGTGTCCTCGGCTGCCGGCCGCGTGGGGCGGCTGAGGCTGTGGGAGCCGCTTTTACGGGCTCGCCCAACAAGCCCGCCGTAGGCGGGATCCAGCTAGTTGAAGGCTTCAGAGTTGGTGAATTTTCGGTGTGGCGATGTCAGGCGAGTGTATAGTAGCAGTATAATCAACGGCTTGTAGGAGCGAAGCGTAGTTTCTTACAGGCTCTCAGACTGACGTCGGCCCGAGATGCTTGCCTATCGCCATCTATTCCACGCGGGCAACTTCGCGGACGTGTTCAAGCATGCGCTGCTTACCCGTCTGCTGCTCTTGCTGGTGCGCAAGGACAAGCCGTTCTGCTATCTCGACACTCACGCCGGCATCGGGCTGTACGATCTTCATCATCCGTGGGCGCAGAAGAACGTCGAGCACGAGGGCGGTATTGCCCGCCTGTGGGATCGCACGGACATACCCGAAGTGCTCGCCCCATACCTGGAAGCGGTGCGTGGCGAGAACCTCGACGGGAGGCTGCGCTTGTACCCCGGCTCTCCCCGCATCGCACGCCGTTTCATGCGCCCCCGTGACCGTATGGTCCTGATCGAGCTGAACACGCGCGACTGCACCCGGTTGCGCGAGCTATTCGCAGCCGATAGGCGCGTAGCGGTGAGTCACATGGACGGCTATCAGGCGCTCAAGGCTTTCCTGCCGCCATGGGAGCGACGTGGACTCACGCTGGTAGACTCCTCCTTCGACCGAGCGGCCGAGTTTGCGCGGCTTATCGAAGCCCTGGTTTACGCCCACAAACGCTTCGCCACCGGCGTCTTGGCGCTCTGGTACCCGCTCATGGAGCCCAGCGTGGTACGTGCCTTCGAGCGCGGTGCGCTCGCGACGGGTATCCGCAAGATCCTGAAGCTGGACTTGGCCGTGCAGCCCGAGAGCTGGCGGATGAGTTTACGCGGTTGCGGCATGCTCGTGGTCAATCCCCCCTTTCCGTTCGTGGAGGAGGCCGGGCGGCTGCTGGCCTGGCTGTGGCGGGCGCTCTCGCCCGAAGGCGGAGGAGGGTGGGGTGTGCGCTGGCTGGTGCCGGAATAACGCGGCTGGCGAGGATCGTTGGGCGCCTGAAACGGGCCATCCTCCGATGGGGGCTCGGCTAGCCAGCGTGCGGAGTGCACGCGTGCCTCCCCGAGCAGCACCACGGCCAGCGCCCCGTCGTGCTGCCGCCCCGTCAAAGTGGTCACGGCGCAGCCCGTGGTCCCGTGCGGCGGGTGTGCAGGCGTTGTCGGCAACGGCGACCGGCGTGCGCCAGCTTTCCTGCCATCGCCCGGCGTGAGCGCAACGCGCCTTAATCGACCGCCGGCGGGCTGGAGGACAAACAGCGACGGGCCGCCTGAGATGCCATCGCGCCGTTCGGACTGCACCGCATCCCGGCGGCTCGCGCCTTCAGGCAGCATCGACTGTCCCTGCCGGACGTAAGGTTTCCGCACCGCGCTATTTCCCTCAGCCGCAAGCGATTTTCGGCAACTGGGCACACTACAGCCACTCCCACGCAACGCCCCATCCCCTTCGGTACCCGCCGACGGCAGAGGAGGGAGTGTTTGGGCGGGTAGGCAGGCACTGTGACATCCTTTTACAATTTCCGACAGAGCGGTGATTTCGTTTCTCGGGGGTAACGGCTAGATTACCCACTGGTACCGGATGGTACGAACTGGACGGTGCCGCAAACCCGACGCCAGGGGCTGTCTTGGCGGCCTCGCGCTGAGGCCGGCGTTAAGACCGATGAGCTAATCTGGTCGAGGGAAATCGTTTCGACTGGTCCAAACGCCAGCTAATTGAGGAGATACCTCTCATGAAGAAGACTGTCCTCGCCGCGACCGCGCTGAGCGTGTTTTTCGCCGCCTCCTTGCCGCTGATGGCGGCAACGAAGCACAAGACTCCGGACGAAACTTGCCATGCGTTGGCGAAGAAGCACCACGTCCCGGAAGACAAGATCGACGCCTATATGAAGACGTGTGTGGAGAAGCACACCAAGACCGCACACAAGACACACAAGAAGGCGCAGGCCGCACCGCCTGCCGCCCCTGCTCCGGCCGCTCCGAGCGGAGAGGCCCCCGCGGAGCCGGCTAAGTAGCCGAACGGCATCTGACCTCTGACCCCGCCTGTACGGCGGGGTTTTTGGTCCTGACTCCGCAGGAAACTGCAGGCGATGAGAGCGGGCGCTCCGCCAGCCCCCAATCGTGCACGCTGATCTCGGGCGTGCTTGGTGGAGACGGGTGAGGCGGAGCTGAGATCATTGGCCGTGGAACTTTAAGGAGTGCTCTATGCGCATTCGGAATAGCTTGCTGGTCGGCGCCCTGCTGCTGGGTGCCGCGCCCCTGTGCTGGGCCGCCGACACGTGCTTTATCGCGGCGAAGAAACTGACCGAGGATGCCCAGGACATCCGGCTCAAGGCACTGGACATGGGCTGGACGGTGGGCAAGACGGCCTCGCTCTCCGCTGCCAGCGTCATCGAGACCAAAGCGAGCGTTTACCCCAAGGACGAGGTGGAGGTTTGCCTGCGCGTGGCGGGAGAGAAGCTGCAGGTCAAGGTGCAATCGAAGGCCAAGGACGCAGGACAGGCCGAGTGGCACGGACTGCCGGCAACGAAAAAGCCGTGACGGGTTGACGGTCGCCAGCCTGGCGGTCGGTTCATCCTCTCTTGATCGATGGCCCCTCGGCGGTGGCGCGAAGAGCGCTGACTGCAAGTGGTACGTTTTGGCGGAAGCGGCACGGGCCACGAGCGGGCCATTGGCGGTGGTGCAGGACTGCTTACTGCTTTCAGTCGTTTGGGGCGCTCCTGGCTTCTGAGCAGGGAAGGCTTGGGGGGGTCGCTCTGTTACCCTGCCACCACCCGAGGAACTGAGAGCTTGCGAAAAAACTGTTGCGCGTCCTGATGGACTACCGGCATATCCGCAAGCTGCAGGTGGGGACGGGCTGAAGAAAACCGCCCCCCGGGTTGAGCCTGGACCGGGGGCGCCGGTGCATCGAGCCCGATGAGCGTGCGCCCGTGCGAGCTGATCGGCCTGTCCAGGGCGAGCGACCACCGCGCAGATCCTCCAGGGGGAAGAAAGTGCGGCCACTCTGGCGCTGATGCGCTGCATTCGGTCAGGGCCGGGTCTGATAGCGGAAGAGCGTGGTCTCTGCCCTCTCGTCCATCAAGCGGTCGATCCCTCCGCTCAGATCGTACCGGTGGATCGTCTCGAGCCCCCTCTGATCAATGATTTTCAAGTCTATCGAGCGATCGTGGAAACTCCGGCTCCTGGCAAACGCATGTACGTGGACCATTATCGGCTCGCTGGAAGGAAATGCGCTTTTCAGCAGACCCGAGAGTTCCTGCTGGACTTTGTAGGCCGGCTGGTAGCGATCGTCAGTCTTCTTAAGCTCGCGGCAATGCACGGTCAGTTTCTTTACCGCGGCCGCGCGCTGGGAAATGATACGCAGCAGGTCGACGAGAGCCTTGCGCTGGAATCCCTCGACGCCGCAATAGGGGTCCCGGATGACGATCTCTTCGACGTGCGCTCCTTGCGTGGGCGCAAAGTAGGCGGAGAAATTACGCGCCGCGCCAGCCTTGACTTCCCAGCGTTCGATCGGGACGGTGTCCAGGAAGTGGTCAGCCGGATAGTGGCTCGCGACTGCTTCGAGGTGCTTCAGCCGTTCCGCAATTACTGCGTCCAGGCTGGTCTGGTAGACAGGCTCCGGTAACAAGCTGTCGAGGACAGAGACGAGCGGCTGGGCGCTGATCCAAGCCCGCGCTCCCTCCTCTGTCCCCGCCCATATCCGGGGGACTTGCGGAAGGTCGGCCTCGCCCAACCCAATAATGTGTGCGATCTGCAGGCGCCCATCTTTGAGGTAGGGATAAAGATATCGAAGCGTCTGCCTCAGACGGGCCGACGACTGAATCATTCCGACCTCGAGAGGCTCTGTCAGCAGTATCGATGCCCGCCCGCCCTTGTTAAGCCAGTCCAGCAGCCATTGGCGAGGGCCCTCTTGCTCGCTCGTCCGGGTATCGAGAGCCGGTGCCAGCAGATGCAACTCCCGGCACCCCACCACCCGCTCCGTGAGCCCCGCGAGGCTTGGTTGCAACCAGCGTGCAGCGCCCCGCTCGACGTATGGATCGCGCTCTAAACTAGCGAGCAGCTCCCCGAGCCAGGTCACTACCGGACGGCGGTCGAAATAGTCCCAGGCTTGCTGGTTCGAGTAGTCGTAGAGGCAGGCACTGCACGCGCTGGCACAGCTCCGCGGGCAGTCGAGGCGGGCCGCCGCGCGTCGCAGCAAATCCTCGATCGCCGCATCCTCGTGTATCCGCACGCAGTACCCGGCCCCGCCTGCAACCGCGTCGTACAGTATCGCCTCGATCATCTGGCCTCGGCGGCGGTACGTGGCTCGCAGCTCGTTGGAATGGATGCCAAGCACTTCCGCTGCCGCGAAGCGCAGAGCCTCGCTAAGTGTCCGCGCAAAGGACTCGTCGAAACGCTGTAGGTTGCCGACTCCCTCGGGGGCCGGAGGCAACGGCGCAAGGAACCGGAGAAGCAGCACGTCGGTCTCGAATTCGTGGGCCATGTCCTGCGGAAAGGACAGGCGTTGATTCCGGCAGGTCTCACCGGTAAGAGGGTCTTTGTGCGATCGGTCGAGTGCCCTCATCTGCTTTGCGGCGTCGGCATAGTTGCAGAGGCTGCAAATGTGATAACCGACCCCGCGAGGCCCGCGGTTCACTATGAACAGTCGTCCCGGCTGGTCCTCCGGATCGGCAGGCTGCGCCCTCAACAGGGCAATCCTGGCTAACCCAGGCACCGAATCAAGGAACTGCTCCGGGCGTGGAATCGTAATCAGCCTCGCCTCGTCCGCCTGCCGCTCGCGGCGTCGGTGGCTTCCCGGGTCCTGTCCGTAGCGCTCGTCGTAGCCGGTGACGAAGCCGAGCGGTTTGAGGAATGGGCGCGGTATACGCCGCTCCCTGCTTCCGCAGTTGGTGCACTCTACGGCAACGTCGGATTTCTCGATTCCCACGTCTACATGGTGGCAGCTAGGGCAGGCGGCGTACCACTCCGTCGGCATAAACATCTTGGGGTAGCGGGCCAAGCCAGCGCTCCGCCATATCCTGCCGTTGGCGACGACCTCGGCACCGGGGGCATACTCGCTGATACCCATGGTCGCGTCACGCGTCAGCGCGATGTCGCTGTTCTGCCCGAACCTGCTCGCCTGCCCGTAGTCACGAATGACCTCGAGCGAAAGACTGTGTACAGGAAAGCTGTACGTCGGGATCAGGCTCCGCTGAGAGAGTTGGTTTACCAGGAACTGGTCGAGGTAACGCTCGCGCAAATGTATCCAATGCGCCAGGCGCCCGGCGGCCCTCCTATCGGTTCCGGCCAACTGATACGCTTCATCGACCCTCGTGGTATAAAGCTGCCACCGCTCATGCACTTCCTGCGCGAATCGGAGCATCTGCTCGCGGAAGTGGGCGGCGAGCGCATACCCTCGAAGCGCGACGTTTGGTGCCAAGGATTCCGGCAGAAACCGAGCCAGGCGCTCGGCTTCCCCGAGGGCCGCCTTGCCGCCGGTTCCGTCGAGCCAAGCGTCCAGGTCGTCCCGCCATTTGTCGAACTCTGCGGAGCCGAACGAAACCCCAAAAAGATCCGCGAGGGTGGGGGCGTTTCGGGTGAAGTCCCTGATCCGATGGCGCAGGAACCAAGAGAGCACGATCCCGTTCTGATGCCGTTGAAACAGGCGCGGGCTATCGAGCAGCACGAATGGAACCGGAGCACGCTCCCCCAAGTACTCCCGAAAGCGTCGGAATCCCGCCTGATCATACTGGCTCGTCCGAGCGATCGTCACGCAGAAGGGTGCCGCCTGCCCGCGGCGTCCCGCCCGTCCGGTACGCTGTTGGTAGTTGGCGATCCCGGGCGGCAGGTTGAGGTTAACCACGGCATCCAGGTCGCCCAGGTCCACGCCCAGCTCCATCGTCGTCGTGCAGCTCAGGACATTGACCCTCCCCTCGGCGAACTCCCGCTCAATCTCCTCCCGAAGCTCGGTGGAGAGCGAGGCCGTGTGCTCGCGAGCTCGCGGGGTCAAGCCCGGGCTATTGACGTAGGTGTAGAGGTAGTGGTTGACCTCTCGCATTCGGGCCCGTTCCACGGCATCCAATGGGGTTGCGGAGCCTCGGCACCCGAACGCGCTGCACTTCCCGCTCACAGCGTCCATCTGCAATAATCCACAGGCGTCGCAAACGAGGAGTCCCACCGAGTCAGCGTTCGCGAACCGCAGAAGTCGGGCGTCGAGCCCGAATCCCGGCTGAACGGGGACGAGGAGATTACCCTTCAGCAAACCTTCCCACACGATCCCAAGAAAATCTCGCGTGGCAGTCCAGCTCCAGCCAAGCTGCCCTACGAGGTACCGGGTCCGACGGTTGTGGCGGCGCCCCCCTTCTGGCGGCAGCCAGGCGAAACGCACTTTCGGGTTGGTCCTGTAGAGCTCGAACGAGCGGTGCCCGGCGTATATGGGTCCCCAGATGAACGGATCTTTCATCGGGACATCGTAGAGTTCTCCGATCGCGCGCTCCCGCCGGATCGTTTCCAGCAGGAAGCGTAGCAGCCGGTCGAGTTCCGGCTGTTCCGTCTCGGGCACCTGGCTCCTTACGGCATCTCGAAGCCTTCTAAACTTGTTCGCCTGATAGTCGACTCGCACGAGTCCCAGCGACTCCAACGAGTTGCGGCGCCCCCCTGGAGTGCAGAATTCGGCGGCAATGCGCCCCAAGAGCAGGTCTCGCATCCTCTGCATGGTGCTGATCACCCGGCCCTCCCGGTCCAACATCACGGGGAGGCCACGCCTATTCCAGAACTGGAATACCTTGTCGGCGAGGATCTCCAGGTCCATGGGCTCGTCATCCCCGCACAGGACTGCGTAAATCGCCCGCCGCAGGGCAAGGTCCCCTGCGGTGACCTGAAAGTAGGGGGCGAAGAAAGCAGCGTCCTGGCGGTTGTCCGAGAAGGTCAGCAGGCTGCGTCCGCCCATCGGTAGCTGCTCGTCCTCCTGCGGGGCCTGTGGCAACGACTCCAGCACCTTCTGCACCACCACGGTGGCCAGGGCCTCGTTGCCTGGATGCATGCGCGTCACGACCTCGGCGTCGGCTGCCGCCGCTGTCCCACCGCAGGCTGGGCAGCGCCGAACGTAGATGGCGTTTTCTTCGTCGTCCTTCTGCATCGCCACCTCATACAGGGTGACAGCTTCCGGACCCTGAACCAAGAGTCGACCCGTCTTGGGGTCCAGCGCGGTTGTTGTGGCCGTGGCCGAGTCTTGCTCAGCCCCACCTTCTTCGTCTTCGTCGTCCGACTCGTCGCGAGTGCGACTCGCCGGGGGGACACCGAGCCAGAAGACACGGCGAACGGCTCTTCCTTCCTCAACCAGAGGCCTGCGGTTATACAGCGTGGTGGCGTACTCGAAGCCCTCGATATACGGCTGACCACACTTGCGGCAGACGAGGAGCGGGTAGTAAAGCCCTGACTCGTCCTCCCCCTGGCGTAGGGCTTGGGCGGCCGCCCAGCCCTCCGGCGAACCGTCGGGACGCACCGCGACTCCCTCGATGCTATTGGTGGCGATGTGGTATCGCGCCGGCAGCAGCGGAAACTCATCAGGATGGGCCCGGGCCAACGTGCCGACCAGGACTACGGCGCTGAGCGCGGCCCCGAGGTCCCTCTCCGGCGCGCCGGGGCGACCTTCAAAGGTGCGCTCCGCGACCCACTGGAAATCCATGACGCCCCCCTCGTCCAGGATGGACGAGACCCTTCGCACCTCCCGGTTTGCCGCGAACAACGCCTCCAAGGCTACCCCGAGCGAAGAGCCACGTGCCAACGGGGGTAACCTTCCTTGCAACTCCGCGCGGCGTGTGACCTTGTCCCATGTGTCCCGGTCGAGTTGACCGTCGGCGACCTCTTTTAGCTCACGACCCAAGTTTACCCAGCCGTCGACGCTCAAGCTCCACAGATCGTCGCGTGCCTCCCGCAAGCGCACGTGCGGAACCCGTCTGCCCCGTATTACCTGCCCGATGGGCTCCCCGAAGAGGTCAGAGGCGAAGCGACAAATCCGCGCGTCCGCCCCCTCGTACTCCGGCAGGCTCGCGCTGGTGCCGAAGACCTGCAGCGGCTGACCGAGATCGAGTCGGTTCTTGAGTTTGCGCAACAGGAACGCCACCTCGGTGGCCTGCGCCCCGCTGTATGTGTGAATCTCGTCGAGTACCACGACCAGTAAGGTACGATGCACGAAGAGGGGCGCGTTGCGGGGGAGGAGCAGAAGGTGCTCCAACATGGCGTAGTTGGTGATGAGGATCTTCGGGGGCTGCTGCAGCATCTCCTCGCGAGTGAGCAGCCAGTTCGAGGGGATGTCCCTAACGCCCAACGCCTTCATCAACTTCGGGTTTTTCCGCAGCCGCTGCTCCTCCTCACCCCGCGCTGCGTTGGCACGTATCTGAGAGGTGAAACGCCCGAGGGTGATGCCGGCCGCACGCAGGTAGACCCCGAATAGAGGGGCGATGCGGTAATAGAGCTGGTCGTTGGCGAGGGCATTCATCGGGTAGACGATAAGGCAACGCACGCCCGGCGTATCTGGGCGCAAGTCCTCCAGCAGGCGATGGGCGATGGGGTAGAGGAACGTCTCGGTTTTGCCGCTGCCCGTGCCGGTTGCAACCAGCAGGTTTTCGCGATCCCGGCAGGCGAGGGTCAGCGCCGTCTCCTGATGGAGGTGCAGTCGCCGTGCCTGGAGGTGCTCCGGTAGCGCCAAGAGACCATCGTGCAGAAATCCCCCGTTTGTCCTCAACAGAGCATCAAGCGATCTGCCTTTCTCAAAGTCTGGCAGCCCCTCCACGAAGGGGCCGCGCAGAAGTTCCTGCTCCGCCAACAGCCGCCGAAACTCCTGCCGAAGCTTTGGATAACGGCGGCTGATGGGCAGCGCCGTCGGGATATAGCGGCGCAAAGTGTCGGAGAGGGTCTCGACCAATCGGAGGGGGTTGGTCTCTGTCATCCTGCTCTTCTCCGTCTAATTCTCCGACGCGAAAGCGAGCTCCCACAGCAGAAGGTAGTAGCCGAGGACCTCTTCTCCGAGGTGCAGAAGGTAGGCCACTACGCTGTGAAGATCATCTTCACTGAATCCCGCGGCTCGGCGAAGAGCGGCTTGGAACTGGTCCAGGGTACCCGCCGCTCGGACCTCCCAGCGACAGACCTGGGCCATCAACGAAAGGAAGCTTACCATCGCATGTAGATTCTCCTGCTGCTGAAGTTCCTCGTCCGTCAGCAGGCTGGGACCGGCATCCGCGAGCAATCCGAGGGTAGCGTGCTGCCCACAAAGGTGGGCTGGATAGCCCTCCCCGAAGTCGTCCAGGGCGCAGTGATTGAGCCGATTTAGCAGATACAGGCTGCGCGTGCGCCTCAGCTCGTTGCCCTCAAGGCTATTCTGGTAACGCTCCCGCAGGTGTGCGAGGGCGAAATGGTAATGTAGCGCCCCCAGGTAGTCCCCCCTCCCTGGTTGCCAGTCCTCCTGGCGTAACAGACGCCACCGACCCGAGAGATCCGACACCTTCAGCGCGTCGTGGAGGGCCTGTACACGAAATCCCTGCGGTTTTTCACCTCTCGCCATGCCGGCGAGGTTTGAGAAAGCGCCCGCGAAAATGCTGTCGAGTATGCCGTCCGTGAACAGACGAAGGAGGTCTCCACTGAACGCCGGAAGCAGGCCAAGGCTGCGGGTGAGTCCACTTTGACCACTTGTGGGCCGGGTTGGGGCGTCGGCGAGCACGCTGTAGGACGATGAGCTTTGGGCCAGCAGCCAGGGCAGGGCCACCGGGATCGACAGGAGCGGCACCCAGCTCAAAGACGCGGTCTCAGGCGGGTGTTGCCCGCTGAGACGCCCAAGCTCCTGAAGCACCGACCCTCCTTGAGGGCCGAACCGGCCGACGAGCCGTCTCCAGAAGTCCCCGACCCACCCCATCTGTGACCAGGCCTCCTGCGCGTGGCAGACGAGGACGAAGGAGTGCACGCGGGTGAGGACCTCCAATGCCTGGTCGTCGTTGAGCCCGTCAAGCCAGGCATCGGCCTCCATTCGGCTTCCTGAGCGACCTCCAGCACCCAGCAGGAACCCCGCCGAGTACGTGTCACCCCTAGCGTTCGTGAGTGTTCCCCAGCGCCCGCTAATACGGGCATCGAGGCTGACCATCCAGATGCCGGGTGCCCAGCGGTCGAGGGGAACGACGAGGGTGTAAGCCACGCCGTCTGGCTCCGGAGCGGAGAAGGTCCAGGCCTTCGCGGATGGGTCTTGCAGCACGGAGATATCATCGCAGCCGAGATCCACGCGGATATCCTGCCCGCCAATCAACTCAATGGCGGCCAGTCGAATCCGGTCGGCGCTGGCTGCCAACCTGAAAACAAGATCAAAGCGCTCGGGCTTCTGGACGGCGTTGAAGCGCAGCACTTGGTGCGGCACTATGAGCTGAACGAGGGGAACACCGTAGTCGACTCCCTCCGGCCGGAACATCAGGGTGCTCGAATCGGGACGCACGTGCTCGACGAGCGAGGCGAGATGCAGACGCCGCGAGCCCACCTGCTCGAACTTCACCCATTGCCTGAAACCGCCCAGCTCCAGCGCGCCGTCGGAACTCGAGTAGACCTTGAGGACCTGCCGAGTCGCCGGCGTGACCGAGAGCGCGACCCCTTTGTGGAGGGGACGCTCGACCACCGGCTGCTGTGAATAGTCCTCCAGGTAGAGGAAGATCCCCGGCACAGCCCATGTGAGCGTGAGGGTGCCCTGGTGACCCAGATTGAAGCCAGTGCGGAAGAAGCGGTTTGCGTTATCCCGGTATGTGAGCGTCCGGGTCTGGCGGTCGACATGTAGGTTCTCGCTCGCCTCATCACTCAAGTTCTGCGGAAAGCCACTACAACGGAACCAGCAACGCTCGCGAACCTCCTCCAGCCCATTCCACACGTGAACTGCGGCCCGTGCCAGGGGCCGGCGCAGGTCCTGGCGCCGGACCTCGGCGAGCAACCGAGTGACCCCCGGCCTCCAGCGTGCGAGGTGTTCCGAAAGGTCTATCCTGGAATGGCTCTGTATATGGTCGAGGGGTAAGACGGCCTCGTCCCCAAGGTCCCCGGGAATCAGGCGTACTTCGAAGTTGGCTGCTGCCTGGAGGAGTTCCACTGGCACGACCACGCGCAGCGCGAGTTCGGGGGACAAATAGACCTCATGGCCGCGGACACCTCTGACGGCGCGCCCTTCAATGGCGACGAATGGCCGCGCGTCGGCCTGCAGCGTGGCAGTCGCTGGCCCGCGCCGGAGAACCAACGTCGCGCCCGGGTCGAATTCGGCCTCATAGGTGAAGAGTTCAGGTGTGTCGGACACGCGCTCGATCAGTTCCTCCAGGCCATCAGGAACGAACCGGAGAACAAGCAGGTGGGCCCCCGGCTCCACAGCCACGGTATCCGGGGCGCCAAGCGCTGCACCGGTGACGAATGCTCCTGACCGGGTGAAGATCAACAGCCGGTTCGGCCTTCCGTCCTCCCATAGCCGCTCGGACAAGATGTCCTGTCCTTCACTGGTCTGTATGGACACGTCGGAGGGAAGATTTTCCTCGAGGTGCACAAAACGCCCTTCTGCGAAGCCCTGGTACCGATACTCTGTAGCCCCGACCCGAATCACCCAGTTCGTGCCCTCCGCGGGCGGCAGGTCGACCCCGAGCGAACCGTCTCGCCACACCACGTGCGGTAGGCTGAGGCGCTTTTGGCCCTCGCCCGACGGCCGGGTCTGCGGAGTCGTCAGAACCTCGGCGAGAAGCCTACCGAAGGCCGAGTTGTGTACCTCCTGGGAGTCGGGTTCTTGATACGCCCTGCAGAACAAGCGGACATAGAACCCGGTATCGTCCGCTTCGATCGCCCTGGTAGCCCGTTTGGAAGGAAAGTGCCTGAGCTGCTCTAGCAGCCCGCGTTGCCATAGCCGAATGGCATTCGGGTCGTCGTCGTCCGGGACACCAGCGACACGAGCATATTCCGCCATGCGCCCCGCGAGTTCGCCGGCGTAGCGCAGAGGCACCCCGGCCTGGCGGAGGTACTCGTCCACCATGAAATTCGTACCAGAACGGCGTAATGAGACGGAGAGCCCCAGCCGCACGCAAGCCTGCCGGTACGCCACACAGAGCCTTTCTTTCTGTGACTGCGAAAGCGTCCGGGTACCACCTGTAACGGCGCGCTCCACATACTCGTATACCTCTGGCGTCGGGCTCTGACCATAGCCCTCGACCACGTGGACGGTGAGGTAGGTGGCGAAAACCGCAGGCCAACGGGAGAGTCCATAAACATATCCACTAAGCGCGTCACGCTGCGACGCGAGCAGCTTCGCAAGAAATCCTCTGGCATTTTCGCGGAAGACGTCCGTGTAGAGACCAAGAAACGGCATGGCTCCATCTTTCAAAGCGCCCACGATGCGCGCCTCCATCCGCTCGAACCAGATCTTCGTTGCGTCCGTTAGTGCCATGGCAAGCTGTCAGAGCGCCGGCCTGTCGTCGCGACCGTCTGTTCCGCCGATAGCGCTGGGAATGGTCATGGGCTCACGAGGTCTTGCAGCAACACATCATGGTTCGTCTCCTTCTCGTGCTCCCTCACCAGTCGGCTGAGCGTGGACGAGTGCCGCCGAAGCGCTGTGCAATGGCCTTCATCGAGCGCCCCGGCTCATGAGAAGTTATCCAACTATTCCCGGGTAACCTGCGCACTGCCCACGACTGCTGGCGAGGCGGGCGCGGCCCCGGGACAACCCGCCGTACCGGCGGGTAATTGTACTCCCTGAAATTCTGTCGCCGGTCAGCGACGAGACCCCGTCTCCGGTTCACTCGATAAGGCATTCGGGCAGTGCCCAGCGAGCTGCGGGCCAAACAGGGACCGCTGCTCGCAGCCCTTCGCACTTGGTGGCTGGTCGAGCGATGAGCGAAGAGCTTTCTTTGCCGACCGACAACACGGCGCCCTGCAAGCCGTGGTAACGGCGGTTTCGTGGGACACGGCCGCTGCGCTGCGCTGACCCTGGGGAGAATGCTGCGCCACGAGTTCGACCGGCCGAGATGACCTCTCCGGACGACGGCTCTCGATTGCTCCCGCCGACGCGTTCTCCGAGGTCGGCGTCCCTACGGGGGCGAGCGCCTGGAAGCCGCTCCTGCGTCACGTTCCCGGCACACCCTGCTGAGGCATGCTAATTGCGTACTGCTTGGCAACGATTGTCCGCTATCTGGTTACAGCCAGGTGGCCAACGGCTCGTGCGGAGGGGGCTCCCTCCGGGAGGACGTTATGCGAGTCTCTGAGAGACACCGTGTGGCTTTAGCTTTCGTAACCGCCGTGCTGCTGGGCGGGCTAGTCGGCTGTGCCACTACCTCCACGACTTCGGTGAAGACAGAAACAGTTAGCGAGCCCGCGGCCGCTGCCCCCGGCGAGGACGGCCCGGTCCGCCAAGGCGCCGGTCGGACCCCCGACGAGACCACCGTAACGACCACGACCCGAAAGGAAGGTCCGAATCGGGATCGTAGGCAGCGCCGTGAACCTGGGGGGCGCCGTCATCGCGTTCCCGTTCCGCGTCATCGGCGCAATCTTCTAGGGGTGTCGCGGCTGCGACGTCTCGCCTGGCCGCGTACCACCTGGGCACCCGAGTCGTCAGAGGGGGACGCAATCATTCGCCCACATGGCGGCCGGGCCGCCAGCGCCACGGGCTCCAAATACGCTGGGGCGTCATGGCTGGCAGCGTGTCGTTCATGCTGCTGTTCGGTCTTCGCTCCTGGGGGTCTGTTCCGACGGCAAATAGATCAACACGCTGAGCCCGCCGTCGGGCTCGTTCCTCGCCGACATCTCGCCGCCGTGCAGGCGCACCGCGCGCTCGGCGATCGCAAGCCCCAACCCGTATCCGCCAGTGGCGCGGTCGCGCGCGTCGCCGGCGCGCACGAACGGCTCGAATAGTCGCGGCAGCATCTCTCCGGGAACACCGGGACCGTGGTCGCGCACCCGGATCACGAGCCGGCCCGACTGCGCGGGATCGGGTTCCATGGATAATTCCACCGTACTGCCCTCGTCGGTGTAGCTCACGGCGTTGCGCAGCACGTTCTCCAGGGCGCTGTGCAGCAGCGGCGCATTGCCCGCTATTACGGCACGCGCAGTCTTTTCGAAGCGCACTTCGCGGCTCCGGGCGTGCGCCTCGAAGGCGGCATCGGCGGCAACCGCTTCCAGCAGCTCGGCCATATCCACAGGCTCCCGTAGGGGAGGTTCGGCACCGGATTCCAAGCGCGCGAGAGACAGCAGTTGACCGATCAGCTCGTTCAGCAGTTCGGTCTCGCGCTCCATCCGGTCCAGCTCCGGCTGGGCGTCCTTCCCGGCTCGTTGGCGCGCCAGCCCCAGGGCCACTTGCAGGCGCGCGAGCGGTGAGCGCAGCTCGTGCGAGACATCGCTGAGCAATCGTTTTTGTGAACCGATCACGGCGTTCAGGCGCTCTGCCATCCGGTCGAACGCCCGTCCCAGCTCGGCGAGCTCGTCACGGCGCCCGCCGAGGGAGGGTCCGACACGCTGACTCAGGTCGCCCGCGGCGTACCCTTCAGTTGCACGGTGCAGCCGCTGGATGGGCGCTGTCAGATAGCGCGCCAGCGCGAAGCACACCAGGCCGCTCACCAGCGCGGCCACCAGCAGAGGCACTGCCATCACCCACGGCCGGCGCAGCACGCGGGCCAGTGTCGCGCCTTGGAAGTCCGGGACGAGCCGGTACTGGGTGCCGTCGGGCAAGCGGATTACGGGCCGCAACCGTGACGCGGAGCGGTCGTGCGGCGGAGGCGGCCGCTCGGCGCGTCGGGCCTGACGCTCCAGGATCCACGTCGGTACTTCCCGGGCCAGTGTATCTTCGCCTTCTGGGTTGAGCACGAGGATCGGAACCGCTTCGCGGCGATCGACCCGGCGTGCCCAGGACCGCAGCCCCTTGATGCCGCCGCGGTCCGCTGCGGCTTGCGCCTCGGCAACGTGGCGCATCATGTACTGGTGGGGTGTGGTGGCTTCGCGCCGCTCGCGCATCCGCTCGAGGAATTGGGACGCGGTCAGCACGCTCGCCGCCGAAAACAGCACGAGGGCAACCCAGAACGAGAGAAAGAACTTCCAGAACAGTCGCATTCCGTCGCTGTCCTCACGGCGTTACATATTGGTAGCCGACGCCGCGCACGGTCTTGATGCGTTCCTCGCCGTTCGGGAGCGGCCCGAGCTTTCGCCGCAGGTTGCTGATGTGCATGTCCAGGCTGCGGTCGTAGCGGGTGAGCCTGCGACCCAGCGCGTGCTCCGAGAGATCGGCCTTCGATACCACGCGGCCCGCCTCGCGTAGCAGCACCTCCAGCACGCTGTACTCCGTGCTGGTCATGGCGACGGGCTTGTCCCCCTGGGTCACGGCACGCGTGCCCATGCGCATCCCCAAGTCGCCGATCGTGAGGGTGTCAGGCGATGCGGGTCCTTCATATTTTGCTCCTGTCGGCTCGGCACGCCGCAGGATGGCGCGGATACGTGCCACGAGCACGCGCGGATTGCATGGCTTGCCGAGGTAATCGTCGGCACCCAGCTCCAGGCCAACGATGCTGTCTACGTCCTCGTCACGTGCGGTGAGCACCAGCACCGGGGTGAGCGCGTGGGGGCGGAGCTCGCGGAGCACGTCGAAGCCGTTCTTGAGCGGCATCATCACATCGAGCACGATGAGGTCAAACGCTCCCGACCTTGCTTTGGTCAGCGCTGCCGCGCCGTCGTGCGCCGACTCCACCGTGAAGCCCTCCGCCGCGAGATACTCCTTCAGCATCTCGCAAAGCTCGACGTCATCATCCGCGAGCAGAATGCGGGGCATCAGTCTCCTCCGTCGATAGGCTTATCCATGTCAATGTGTTTGCCGTAGCGATAGTGCCATATTCCAGGTCGCCCCATACAGCCTGACGGCGCCGACTTTACGCGGTTTTACACAGTCTTACTCGGCCCCAACACACGCTTACGGCGTGGCGGATTAAATTGTTCCGCAGGATGTGGATATCCCGCATCCCGAGTGAACTTAGGCAAGAGGATTGAGCCATGAAGAATGCAATGATGACGACCCTGACGACGACGTTGCTGGCCGGTAGCCTGGTGGCTGCCCCGGTCCTCGCACACCCGTCGGGCTGGCGGCATGGTGCGGCCTTCGGCCTGGAGGGGTGCGCCGAGCAGCGCGTCGAGCGCATGGCCGACAAGCTGAACCTGACGAAGGACCAGCTTGCCTCCATCCGCGCTGTTTTCGACCAGACGCGCGCTCAGCGGCGTGAACTCCACGACCGGATGATCGAGAACCGCAAACAGCTGCGGGCGCTGACGGAACAGGGCACTTTCGACGAGAACGAGGCGCGCAGGCTGGCCGATGCGCAAGGCAAGGTGACTGCAGACATGATCGTGCTGCGCACCCATGTCCGGGCGGAAATCGACAAGGTTTTGACTCCCCAACAGCGCGAGCAGTTGAAGCAGTTGCATGGTAGCCACGGGGGGCGCGACCGCCAGCCGGCGGGGCAGTCGAGTCATTCAACGAGCTAAGCGCCCGGTCCCGCCGTGGGGCTCACCGAGATTTGAGTCAAGCGACCGGGCTATGGCGTAGCATTCCCTAGCCCGCGATGGGGAGGGCGAGGTTTGGGCTGAACGCAAGAGCCTGCGGGGTGTGAACTGTCCCTCCACTCACAGACTCTGAAACGCTACCGCCTCGACCTCTCCCGCGTGGGAATAGGGCGGGGGTGGGGAGCGACGCGTTGACCGCCGTGCCCCAATCCCCGGCTTTCCCCTGTGAGCGAGCAGGGTGGGAATCGGTTGCCGGGCGTAGGAATTCCCTGGCGTGAAAGCTCTGACAAACGCTGCGTGCTACGGTCGTTTCCGTTGGACGACATCGTCCCGCAAGTAAACAGGCAATGCCTCCTCGGCGCTGACCGCCTTACCCCGGTGGAAGGCGTCGGCGGCCAGAGCGGCAATCGCGCTTGCCCGTGGATGGTAACCCGGCAGCCAGCGCTCCACGGCGGAGGAGACGCGGCTCAGCAGCACGGCGCCGTGGCGTTCCCACCCGCTTCCCGCTCCGACCCATCCGTCGTCGGGTGGCAGCGGGACCCGGTCTGGAGAACAGGCCAGCTCCGGTCCTGCCGGCTCAACCAGCCCGGACAGGACGCGCTGGTATGCGCACCAGTAAACCTCACCCATGCGGGCGTCGAGGGCGGCCAGGACTCGCCGTGCGGGGACCGCATGGGCCAGCGCGGCCAGAGACGAAATCGGCACGACCGGCCTATCGGTGCCCAAGGCGAGCCCTTGGACCACGCTGGCAGCGATCCGCACGCCGGTGAATGAACCGGGTCCACGGCCGAAGGCGAAGGCATCCAGTGTGCGGAGCGCGAGCCCGGCCTCACCTAGCAGCTCGTCGACCATGAGCAGGATGCGGTCGGCATGCTGCCGAGGCGCCAGAACAAACCGCTCGCGAACCTCGCCATCCAGGTAAAGAGCCACGGAGCAAGCGTCCGTGGCGGTGTCCACCGCCAACAGCCGGATACCGCTGGGCCCCGGCGCGGCCATGGTGGTCATCCGCGGACGGCCGGAGCGAAGAATGCCTCCACGTCAGCCAGGTCGCGCGTCAGCCGCATGGGCGGCAAGGACGCCAGAAACACTCGCCCGTAGGCGCGTGTGACCACACGTGGGTCGCAGAGCATGATAACGCCGCGGTCGGTGATGTCGCGGATCAATCGGCCTGCGCCCTGTTTCAGCGCCAACACCGCTTCCGGCAGCTGATACTCTGTGAACGGGTCGCGGCCCTGCTCCCGCATGCGCTCCAGGCAGGCTTTTAGGACGGGGTCGTCGGGGGGAGAGAAAGGCAGGCGATCGATGAGCACCAGCGAGAGCGCGTCACCCCGCACGTCCACCCCTTCCCAGAAACTGGCAGTGCCCAGCAAGACCGCATTACCCAGCGCACGGAACCGCTTCAGGAGGATAGCGCGCGGGGCTTGCCCTTGCACGAGCACGGGATAGGACAGGCGTCCGTGCAGGCGGCGGGCCATCGCTTGCATGGCGCGGCGGCTGGTGAACAGCAGGAAGGCACGGCCCCGGCTGTGGACGAGGGCGGCCAATGCGGCCTCGGCGACGGCGTCGCCGTAGTCCGGGCTGTTAGGCTCCGGGAGTCCTTCTGGGACATACAGCAACGCCTGGTGCGCGAAGTCGAAGGGGCTGTCCCAGCGGCGTGTGACCGGTCCTTCCAGGCCCAGGGACCCGGTGAAATGGGAGAAGTCTTCGCCCACGGCGAGGGTAGCGGAGGTGAACACCCACGCGCAGTGATAAGTCTCCAGGCGGTCGCTGAATAGCTTTCCGATGTCGAGCGGCGTTACCCGCAACGTGAAGCCTTGCTCACGCGTTTCCACCCACCGAGTGCGCTCGGGCTCCGCGCAAGCGCAGAACAGCTGCACGTGCCTCGTTAGCTCGTCACTGCGCCTGGCACAGCTCTCCAGCCCCCGCGACCGATCGGCCAAGGGTTTGAGCCGGTCGCGCAGCTCTTGCAGCATTCCCATCAGCGTTTTCATGTGGTGCGCGACCGCGAATCTTCCGGCGGCCGCGGACCACGATAGGTGCGCGGGCGGTCCCAGTACCGTGCGCAAGGCGGAGCTTGCTTGAACCACCTGCTCCGCCGTGGTGCGGACATGCGCAAGGTCGTCTATCGCCTCCGAGGCACTATCCCTGGCGAGATCCAAGAGCTGGCCGTAGCTCACCCCCACCCCGAGAAAGTCCCGGGCCACCTCCGGTAGCTGATGGGCCTCATCGACGATGACGGCGTCGGCGTTCGGGAGCAGCTCGCCGACGCCGCGATCACGCAGGGTCAGATCCGCACACAGCAAATGGTGATTGACGACGACCACGTCCGCCTTCTGTGCTGCACGACGGGCGCGGACCAGAAAACAGTCCCCGTAATAGGCGCACTCCTGCCCCAAACAGCTGTCGGCCGTGGAGCTGAGTGTGCGCCAGATGTCCGCATGGTCGGGGATCTCCGGAATCTCCGCGAGGTCGCCGGTCTCCGTGCTCCGCAGCCAGCGGGTGATAACCCCTCGAAGGTCTGCGGGCAGCATCGGCGAAGCACGCCGCGGACGTTCCAGTCGGTACAGGCACAGGTAGTTGGAGCGACCCTTGAGCAGGGCCGTCGTTAGCGAGGCGTCCAATGCCTCGCGCACCAGCGGCAGGTCCCGCGAGAACAACTGCTCCTGAAGGGTTCGCGTACCGGTGGAAACAATGACCTTGAGGCGAGATAGCACGGCGGGAACCAGGTAGGCGAACGTCTTACCGGTGCCAGTCCCGGCCTCGGCGACCAGGACTCCCCGTGACCGGAGGGTCTCGGCTACGGTGTCGGCCATCTCCCGCTGGGCCTGTCGAGGCGTGAAGCCGGAGACGCGACGAACCACCGGGCCGCCACGGCTTAGTAGATCGCCCGCGCTCTTCGATCTCATTGCAGCGGACGCGCGGCGGTGCGGCGTCGGCTCCCTTCGCAAGCGGGCCTTATCGTGGTGGCTGGTCGGGCGAGTGCCGAGGGTAGCCGGTTGGGCTATCCGGGAAGGTCTGCTTGCCATGCCACCGTAAGGGGCGCCAAGCCCAGGCGCCCCGCCGGCCGATGGCTCAATGCCTGTAGTAGTCGGCTAGTGACTGGAGTACCGCCTTGAGCTCGTTCGCCGCGATCTCTGCAGCCTTGTGCTGCTTGATATTCACGGCTTCCGCCTCGGCCACGGGGTCGGCAAATCCGATCACAATGCGGCCGGCAGAAGGCGTCTCTCCGGACTTGGCAGCCGGAATCTCCTGGAACACCGTGAACCGGCAGGGGATGAGCAGGCTGATATAGGGATCCTCGCGGATCGCCTGTGCCAGGTACTGAGACTTACACGCCAATACCAGCTTATTGAAGGTGAAGAGCCCATACTTCCTCATCCCTAGGTCGATGTCCTGGACACTGACGATCTCCCAGTTCTGGGCCATGATCTCGCTCTTCAGGCGGTCCACCACCTCCTGGTAGTTGAGGTTTCCGGGAAGGTAGATGACGTAGGCATTCCCATGCCGTTGGATGTCGCCGTCCGCTGCCGGCGCAGCACGTGCCAAAGTGACCTGCAGCAGGCACACGAATATACAGATCCCAGAAAGCGTCAGTCTCCCCCATTTCATCGCTCTACCTCCATTGCGTTGCCCAGCATAGGCGCTACGCAGGCCGCGCGTTAAGGTCGGGCCCTGCCGCCGGTCGTTTTTACACGCAAGTGCCTGAGGAGCATAGATGATGCGCATGGCCCACGCAACCGCGCCGAACGACGCCACGGCGTCGGGTGGGGCAGGCGTGGGATTTGGGTGCTTTGGTGCGGGATGCGCTGCCGGTGCGTGGAACCCCGCGTGGGGGATCCCGAGCGAATCGCGGCGGCGGTCGATTCAGGAGCCCGCCCAGGAAGCGACCCGGTCCAGGGCGCGGTAAGGGAGCAACCGCCGCAGGGCGGCGAGCAGGGGCGTCGCGGGGGTGACGTAGTAGCGGATCTTGGGGCGGCGGCTCTCCAGGGCGCGGACCACACAGTTGAGCACGGCCTGCGGATGCCGGCTGAAGCGCGTGTTTGTGCCGCTCCCAGTCAGTTGTTGCTCGGTGGCCCCGTAGGCCACCCGGTGCACGCTGCGGTCAACGTCCACGTGGTCCTTGAACGCCCGCTGTGCGGTGGCCCGGAAACGGGTGGTGATGGGGCCCGGCTCGATGAGGCAGACGTTGATCCCGCTTCCGGCGAGTTCCAGACGGAGGCTGTCGGTAATCCCCTCCAGCGCGAACTTGCTAGCACTATAGGCCCCGCGGAAGGGCAGGGCGACCAAGCCGAGCACGGAGCTGTTGTTGATGATCCGGCCGCGGCCTTGACGGCGCATAGCCGGGATGATGTGGTTGGTCAGCTCCACGGGGCCGAAGAGATTGGTCTCGAACTGGGCCCGCAGCACTTCGCGACTCAGGTCTTCGACGGCGCCGGTCTGGCCATAGCCAGCGTTGTTGAACAGGCCGTACAGTCGGCCCTCGCTGCGCTCCAGAACCCGATCCGCGGCCTCCCGGATGGATGCGGAGTCGGTCAGCTCCAGCGGGATTGCCTCGAAGCCTTCACTTCGCAGCACTTCGAGGTCTGGTGCGCGGCGCGCCGTCGCGAAGACTCGATAGCCGCGAGCCTGGAGCCCGTGTGCTACGCACCGACCGATACCACTGGAGCAGCCGGTGACGAGCACCGAACGCGCAGCGCTCCCATTCATCGTCGGGTCCCGCATGGGGCGGCTTCAGTCTGTGCCGTGGGGGCGTGCCCGACGGTGCTGGGCGCACGTGATCGGCGAAACGTCGTCTTGGGACACGGCTGCAGCGGTCTGAGAGCTTGCGAATAGATCTGCTGCGCGTCCCGATAGCGGCGTCGTGCGGTGTTGATGGCGTACCTCCCTGTCCGCCACCCCTTTGGGGCGTCCCACAGCCGCGCCGAATGGCCATTTCGTCATTCGGTCGCTCCTCGCCTAGTCTGCTGGATGGGCCGCGTCGCCGCGCTTCCTGTGCGTCGCTCCTGGCGCTCCTGGGCTGCTCGGTAACGATTTCCTCGCTAGCCCTGAGCGCCTAGAGGCCGCTGTAGTAAGCCGCCAAGTCCGCGATCTGCTGATCGCTGAGTCCGGCCGCCATCCCCTTCATAATGGGGTTCTCGCGGCTGCCGCGCTTATAGTCGTGGAGGGCCTTGGCCAGATAGTCGGGATACTGGCCTGCCAATCTAGGATAGATGGGCTGCACCCCGCGGCCGTCGGCGCCGTGGCACCCCTGGCAGGTGGTGGCCTGCTGCTTGCCGGCTTCAGGGTTACCCTGTGCGTAGACATTCAGGGCCGATAGAATCAGGGCGCTCAACACTCCTGTCGCGATTGTTTTGCTCATGAGCAATTCTCTTCTGGAAGCTGACCCGGTGGCGTTTCGGGTTACCGCCACGCCTGACTGGCGAAATAGGCCGCCAAGTCCTCGATGTCCTGATCGGTCAGGGAGGCGGCCATCGCATGCATGGTTTGATTCTTGCGCACCCCCGAGCGATAGTCGCGCAGGGCGCTGGCGAGATATTCGGTGTGCTGACCTCGGATCCTGGGAATGCGGTAGATATTGGGCGTGTTGATGCGCATGCCCTCGCCGGTGTGGCAGCCCGCGCACAAGAGCGACTTTGCCTTGCCTGCATCGGGGTCGCCCGCGGCGTGAACGGCGGCCGTACCCAGCAGGCAGCATACGCCGACAGCAGCTGAGGCAATTCGTCCGAGCATTCTTAGGTCCTTTACGAAGGTTTCAGACAGGATGTCCAGTGCGGGCGCCATCTTAAGCCAATTGGAGGGTGGCTTCAAGGAGATGAAGCGACAGCCCGCAGATCCAAGAGCCGTTTTCTGAGCCGCGAACTCTCTGTCCCGGCGCGATCGAGGCGACCCATTCGGCGGAGGAATCCGGAGCTTGACGTGCGAAGGAGAATGGGAGGACGCCTCTATCGCTTGAGGCGCAGGAACAGCCAGAGTCCTGGGAGGACGCTGGCCCAGAGCACGGCCAGGAACAGGATAGCCAGCGCAACCGCCGCTTGTTTGTCGATCCCGGCGGTCACCATGAGCCCCACGAAAACTCCTTCGCGTACGCCCAGACCCCCCAAGGAGACGGGGATGCTGGCGGCTGCGAAGGTGAGCGGGACGATGGCCAGATAGGTTGCCGGGCTGAGCCCGAGGCCGAGATCCTCGCCGAGCAGCATGTAGACGGCAACCTCCACGCACTGCAGGGCGAAGGACAGCAGCAAGGCGCCGGACAGCAAGCGCGGGGATCGGCCATACGAGTGGCAGATCTCCAAGATGTCCGAAACCATCCCGGCGAGACGCAGGTGTCGCCACCGCGCCAGGGGTCGCTGGAGCAGGCGGTGCGTGGATGGCAGGAAGAGGAGCAAGAATCCCAGCGCGGCGGAGGTCGCGAAGGCTGCGAGGGCTGCCTTGTCGTGTCGCGGCAACACGAAGAGGTGCGCGGTCAGCAGACCGCCGATGGCCAGATAGATCATGGAGAACAGCCCGATCAGCCGGTCCATGATGGCCGACCCGACCAGGGGGCGCAGAGCGATCCCCTTGCGGTACAGGTGATAGGTCCGGACGGCATCGCCCCCGACCCCCGTGGGGAGAAGCTGATTGAAGAACAAGCCCATGTAGTAGGCGGGCTTCACGCTCAAGTACGGCACGTGGACGTTCGCGTAGCGCAGCAGCAGCCACCACCGCCAGAGTGCGACGGCATACGCGACGAATTGCAGCGCGAGGGCTGCCAGCATGGCCCCGAAACTGACCTTCTGCCAAGCCTCGACCAACCCCGACAGTCCGACGCCGTGGAGCAGCCAAGTCACCAGCGCCGCGGTGACGGCGAGCTTGAGAAGGAACCATATCCAGCGCCCGCCGCTCCCGCCGATGGCCGCAGGCGTGGCCTCAGACACGCGGTCCCCCGGGAGGGGTGCGGTTGTCAGGGGTGCCTCGTGCGCTTGGCAACGGCGGAAACATCGTCTGCGTGCCCGTGCCTCTGGTCTCGGCTGACAGGTGAACCACAGCTCAGAGCCTGTGAAGAAGTCGGTGCGAGCGGTCCGGGGTCAAGGCACAAGGAGCGCAGCGACGAGACCTGTCGAGTCGACAGCCGAGGTGCAACCGAATGGCAGGATAGCCATTCGGCACGTCCGCGGGACGCCCCGAAGGGGTGGCGTACAGGGAGGTACGCCATGACCGCCGCGCACCGGCGCAGTCGGGACGCGCAGTCAACTCCTTCACACGCTCTCACCCCCCTGGTGGACCCTCGGGTCTGACAGCATCACCAGAGCGCGGGCGAGAATCTTGGCCGACGAGCGGGCCATCCCGATCGGGGCCGCCTGGGCACACACCTCGGTGACGCGCGGGTCGTTCACGACCGAGTCCGGGCCGCGATGGAAGGCGATGTCGATGCGGGCTTGGCTCGCCTCCGCCAGACCGTGGCCGATGGCGAGGATACGCTCCTTGACGCAAGCTGACGAGTTTTGGGTCAGCGTGCGAATCGTCCCCCGCAGGCGTACCAGCTCCGGGATCACGTTGGGGTTCGCTCCCCCTTCGATGACGCCGAAGGACACCACCATCGGATCCCGCGAGTCCACCGAGCGAGGCACGTAATGATAGACACCCGTTGACGAACTGAGTGGCGACCGAGATCGGGTCCACGGTATGATGCGGCCGTGCCGCGTGTCCGCCCTGACCGCGGATGACGACGTCCAGGCCCACGGAGGTCGTCGGCAAGGAGCAGATCGACGCCATCGGGCTACCCAGCATGGGGGGGCGAAGACTTCGCCGCCTATCTGGCTACCGTGCCCGGCTGCATGTTCCGTCTGGGCGTAGCGGGTGCCCAGGGGACCACCGATTTCCTGCATTCACCGCGCTTCGACATGCTGGGCGGGATACGGTAAGAGATGCCGGCCTGTCGTAGTTTGTCTGCCAGATAGCCGGTGGTCTCGATCTCTTCGCCGCTGGGTTCCGGGTGGGCGTGTATGTGACGGCGGATCGCGATCAGCTCACTCGCCTGATCCTCGACGTAGCCGTCGATCAAACGACCCCATACGCCGCCAGACAGGTTTGAGACGATTATCCTATACTTCCGCCATGCGTGGGAGCCTCACAGGCTCGCACGATCCCGCACGATCGGGTTCGCGCGGTCGGCTCGTAAGGCGCCTGAAGCCCGCTCTCGTCACGAGCCAGGCACACACCATGACGACCAACGCAGGGACCGACCACGAGGAGTCCAGATATGACACTTGAGGATTACCGATCCTTAGCCCTGGAGCTGGAGTCGTTGCTCAAGCCCCAATCCCCGCCCCTGGCGATCACCTTTTCCGATGAGGCGCCGCTCGGTGTTTCCCGATTCTCGGCTGCGGTGCCCGAGCCGAGCCTCGACGGTCGCACTGGACCGGTCGCCGCGGGTTGTGTGTTCTGGATGAAGGCTGCCGAGCAGACCTTTACGACGGTGGCCGAAGACCATGCAAACTGCAGCGTGGGGAGTCTGACACACGGACTCAAAACGCTGCAGGAGGTGGCGGATTGCGAAGATGTCTCGACCCTGCTCGCATCCGGCTGGGTGACCATGGACATGGTGCCGCGTATTCCCCACATTCGGGAGCGTCCCGGCTTCATCACCTACGGACCTCTCCACGCCACCCCGGCGGAGCCCGACGTCGTGCTCATGCGCCTCGTCGGCAAGCAGGTCATGGTCCTGCATGACGCCATCCCCGAGATGCGCTTCGAGGGGAAGCCCCAGTGCCACATCATCGCGATTGCTAAGGAGGACGATGAGATAGCCGTGAGCGTCGGCTGCATGCTTAGCCGGGTTCGCACCGGCATGTCCGCCAACGAGATGACCTGCGCGCTGCCCGCGAAGCGGCTGGCGGAGGTCGTAGAGCGCCTGCGCGCCACCTGTGCGGCAGACGGCTTGGTCGCCGCCTATGCCAGCCGGGATGCGGCGCGGTTCTCGGCGTAGCGCGAGCGGTCGCGGGCTGCACGCCTGGATCTGCTGCCCGGTCCCCGTAGAGCAGGGTGCGGCGTCGTGGTGAGGCCGCGCTTGCACTGGCTTAGCCGGGTCGTACCGATGCGGCTGACGCGCCGTTTCGTGTTGGCCTTGACCGCGCTGCTGCTGGTCGTGCTCTCGCTCGGCCTCGGTCTGCTCTGGACGGAACTGCGTTCCGCCATCCTCGCGGAGGAGGACAACCGCGTGCGCTCGGTCGTCGATGGGCTCACCGCCAGTCTGGAGACCCTGATGTTGACGGGTGACGCCGCTCTGGCGCGCGACTGGGTGGAGCGAGTCGCCCGGGAGCCGCTGGTGCTCAAGGTCCAGGTGCTGCGCACGAACGGGACGGTGGCATTCCGCGATCTCGCCACCGTCGAGAGAGTCGAGCGGCGTGTCGGGAGCGGACGTTTTCGCCGAGCGCCCCTGCCTGCTCAGCGCGTGCGGGATTTGCCGGAGACGGCTTTGGCGTCCGCGGTCCACGGAAAGACCATCCAGTTCACCCAGCGGGGCGCACCGGCCGGGCTGACGCAGCTCGTTCCTATCCGTGCGGCCGCGGCATGCGACGGCTGTCACGGGCAAGATTCCGATCGGGTGCTGGGCATACTGCGGGTGACGACGTCCCTCGCTTTCGCCCAGGCGCGTATCCAGGCCGCCCGATGGGAGAGCGCCCTCATGGCTGTCGGCGCGTCGCTGGTGCTGGGGCTCGGCGCACTGTGGCTGGTGCGGCGACAGGTCATTCGACCGGTGCACGCGCTGCAAGGGGTGGCCGAGCGGATCGAAGCGGGCGATCTGAGCGCCCGCGCCCACCTGGACCGCGAGGACGAGATCGGATCGCTGGCGCGCACCTTCGACCGCATGACCCAGAGACTCGCCGCCAGCTTGGTTCAGTTCCAGTCGCTGTCCACGTATTACCACGATGTTCTGGACCGCCTGCCGACCGGCGTCGTGATGTACGACGCCGGCCTGCGGCCGACCTACGTCAATGCCCGCATGCTGGAGATCACAGGGATGGGGCGCGAGGAGTTCCTGCAGTCGAGTTGCTGCGACCTCTGTCCGGCGAAAGCCAGCGACCACAGTGAGCGCTGCCTGCATTGCATTCAAATCCGCATCCTCGACACGCCGCGCCCGATGACCGCGGTACTCCCGCGGCTGCGCAAGGACGGCAGCGAATGGATATCGAGGGCGCGAGTCGTCCCGCTGCTCGACGCTGGCGGGCACCTGACCGAGGTCCTGGAGATCTGGGAGGACATCACCGAGGACCAGAAGCGCATCGACGAGATCAAGTGGCTGTCCACGCTGCCCGAGATGAACCCCTTCCCCATCATCGAGGTGGATCTGCACGGGCGTGTGCTCTACATGAATCCGGCGACGACCCGCTACCTGCAGCAGAATGGCATGGACGCGGCGGACATCCGCAGGATACTGCCGCCGGGCTTCACCCGCACGGTGCGTCAGTGCCGGCAGAAGGGCCGGCCGGTGGACACGGTTTCCTTCGAGGTGGGGCAGGAGTCCATGGTCTGGCAGCTCCATCCCAACGAAACCAATGAGAACGTCCGGGCATACGCCATCGACATCACCAGCCGCATCCACGCGGAGCAGGCGGCGCTGCGGCTGGCCCACCACGACCCGCTGACCGGGCTATCCAACCGCATCCTGTTCTACGACCGGTTGGAACGGGCCATGGCCCTGGCGCGCCGACGTGGCCAGATGCTGGCGCTGCTGTTCGTCGACCTGGACCGTTTCAAACCGATCAACGACACCATGGGCCATCACATCGGCGACTTGGTCTTGAAGGAACTGGGCGGGCGCCTCCAGGCCGCTGTGCGGGAGACGGACACCGTGGCCCGGATCGGCGGCGACGAGTTCGTGATCATTCTTCAGGACGTTGGGGGAGAAGAGGGCATCGTGCGGGTCACAGCCAATGCCCTGGCCGCTCTCGCCACGCCTGTGCGGACCGAGCAGCAGGAGTTTGTCGTGTCGGCTTCTGTGGGCGTAAGCGTGTATCCGCGGGACGCCGACGACGCTGACGAGCTGCTCAAGCGGGCCGATCGGGCCATGTACCAGGCGAAGCAGGAGGGCGGGAACCGCTACCGGTTCTACTCCGCGGACCAGACGATTTCAGAGGGCGCCGGCGGCTAGGGGGTCGCCTGCGGCGGCCTGTAGCCTACTTCTTGCCACCCTGAGGCTGGAAGCCCGGCGGTAGCTGCCCCAGATCCCCCTCGCCGAACAGGAAGCCCCCCATATGCTGTTCGATTAGCTCGATGGTGCCGGGATCGGCGGTGCTGAGCCGGTTCTCGTTGATGATGGTGGTGAGGCGCTCGAGCCACTTGGCCCACCCTTCCTTGGAGACGTTTTCATAGATGCGCTGGCCGAGCGGGCCCGGATGGGGAGGCTGGTCGAGGCCTTCCGCCTCGCGTTTCAAGACCACGCAGTGTACGGTGCGCGCCATCTCGTCGACTCCTGCCGGCATTTGCTCCGGCGGCGTTTTTCGGGCGCTGGACCCGTGCTAAAATGCTGACTGGCCAGCTCAACTATTCGAGACCATTATTGCAGCGAACCTGTGGAGGGGCAAGACGATGTCACAGCCAGCAACAGCTTTATCCACCCCGGACCGGGACGACGGCGAGATGCGGTTGACGCCTGCAGCGCAGGCACAGATGGCGGAATTGCTCGGCCAAGCGGACGAGGACTTCGCGGGGATCCGCGTCTTCGTCGCGGGCGGCGGCTGCGGGGGCATGGGTTATGGGATGACGTTCGCGGAATCCATCACGTCCTACGATCGGGTGGTGGAAGGCCCGGGCTACAAGGTGGTCGTGGACGCCGTGGCGCTCAACTACCTGCAGGGCTGCGAGGTGGATTTCGTCGAGGACGGCGTCAACTCGACGTTCGTCTTCAACAACGTCTTCCGCAGCGTCGGCGGGTCGGGTACCTGCGGAGGCTGCGGCGGCGGGGGAGGCTGCGGCGCCTTCTGACGCCGTGCTCGCGGCGCGAGCGGCCGGGGCGGTCGGGCGCCGTCGATGGGGAGTGCCCGATCCGGTGCCGCCGCGGGGATGAGTGTGACCCCCGCGGTTCGCTCGCCGCGGCCAGGTGAGCGCGCCCACGTCCTGCTTATCGCCCCCCACGGGAGTTACCGAACCGTGCCGTTCATAGCGGCGGCCCCAAGACTGGGAGCCAAGGTGCTCGTGGCATCGGAGGGACGCCACTCCCTGGTGAGCGCCTATGCCGAGGGAATCCACATCGACCTCGGGGACGCCGAGGGAGCCCTGGCCACCATTCTCCGGGTCGCCCGCAGGACACCTTTCGCAGGCGTCATCGGAACCGATGACGCCACCATCGAGCTGGCGGCGCGCGTCGCCCGTCAGCTCGGGCTGCCTCACAACCCGCCGACGGCGGTGCGTAACGCCAGACGCAAGGATGTGGCACGGGCTTGTCTGGCCGCTGCCGGGATTGCGGTGCCGGGCTACCGCCTGCTCGACTTGCGCGGGTCGTTGGCTGCGCAGATCGAGGGAATCTCTTTCCCTTGCGTGGTGAAGCCGCTCGCGTTGTCTGCGAGCCGCGGCGTGATCCGTGCAGACGACGGGCCGGGACTGCTGCGGGCCTGCGCGCGTGTCGACCGTATCCTGCACGAGGTGCCGGACGAGTACGAACGGAGCCATGTGCTGGTGGAGGACTTCATCCCCGGCTTCGAGGTGGCCGTGGAAGGGATTCTGGTCGAGGGGCGGCTCACGCTGCTCGCCGTTTTCGACAAGCCCGACCCGCTGGACGGGCCGTTCTTCGAGGAGACCTATTACGTGACGCCGTCCAGTCTGGGCGCCGAGGTACAGGCCGCGCTCCGCGCACAGATTCAGGACGCTTGTCGCGCCTACGGTCTGCGCGAGGGCCCGGTCCACGCCGAGTGCCGCATCAACGATCTGGGCGTGTGGATTCTCGAGGTGGCGGCCCGCACCATCGGCGGCCTCTGCGGGCGGCTGCTGCGCTTCGGTACCGGCTACGGTCTGGAGGATCTGGTGCTCGCTCATGCCCTCGGTGAGGCCATTCACCCGGACCCGCAGCGAGGTGCGGCCGGGGTATTGATGATCCCGGTTCCACGCGCGGGCGTCCTGAGACGTGTGGAGGGCTTGGGAGCCGCCCGGCGCGTCCCGCATGTCGAAGAGATCGTCATCCAAGTGCGGGAAGGCTACGAGCTGGTGCCGTGGCCCGAGGGGTCCAGCTACCTGGGCTTCGTGTTCGCGCGCGCCCCGACTCCTCGAGAAGCCGAGACCGCGCTCAGGCAGGCACATGCGCGTCTCAATATCGTCGTGGCGCCGCTCTGGAAGCTCAGGGCGACGCCCTCCGTGGCCCCCGAGTCCTCGGGGCTGGCCGCCGTTGTCGGCTGAGTCCGACCCAAGCCATATGCGGCCGGCGTTCCGGGGCGTCCTGCTGTTCGAGTAGGGGATTCCGAGATGTCCGCCCGTCCGGCTCCGAGAGACTACCAGCTCGTTCCCACGCGGCTTCAGGAGCCTCTGGCCAACGGCGCGACGCGCTGCCACTTGTGCCTGTGGCGCTGCGGTCTGCGGCATGGGCAGCGGGGCTTCTGCCAGGCTCACGTTAACCGCCACGGCACCCTCTACAACCTGTCCTACGGCATCATCTCGTCCATCGACGTGGGGCCCATCGAAGGCAAGCCGGTGCGCCATTTCCGGCCGGGAAGCCAGGTGATGTCGGTGGGGAGCTATGGCTGCAGCTTCCGCTGCGGCGGTTGCCACAACCTGGAGATCTCCTGGGGGGTCACGGCTCTGGATGACCTCGCCAGGGGCCAATCGACGGCCGCCTACGTGACCCCGGACGATCTGGTGGCGGCGGCCCTACGGCATGAGGTGCAGGGCATCGCCTTCACCTATTCGGAGCCAGCCGTGTGGCTGGAGTACGTGCTCGACGTCTCCGTTGCGGCACGCGCCGCCGGGCTGTACACCGTGTACGTCTCGAACAGCTTCGTGACGGACGAGGCGCTGGAGCTGATGGCACCCCATGTCGACGTGTTGTGCTCCGACATCAAGAGCCTGGATGACGGGTTCTACCGCAAGCTATGCAAGGCGGCGCACGTGAAGCAAGTCTTGGCCGCGATCGAGACCGCGCACCGCCTGGGTCTCCACGTGGAGACGCGGACCAACGTCATCCCCGGAAAGAACGACGACCTCCGAATGCTGGCCGACATTGCCCGCTGGATCCGCGATCACCTGGGCCCAGACAGTCCCTGGCACATCACCAAGTTCTTCCCGGCCTACAAGCTGAGTGACGTCCCGGAAACCCCGAGCGACACGCTGTGGGCGGCTCACGACGTGGCACGAGAGGTCGGCTTGCGCCATGTCTATGTTTATGGCGACAAGGGCTGCGACTGTGCAAAGGAGAACCTGCCGGCGGCCGCCTATCTTGCGGCTGATCCGGGCACCCTGCACTCGGTCAAGAAGTGTGCGGCCTCCTGCTGCGGGACGGAGGGTGTGCTGCTGAAGAAATACGAGCAGTCCCCAAGTTAGTCGACCTGCACTCTGTAAATGTGTGAGAGCTTGCGCACAAATCGTCGCGGGCCGCCCGAGAATAAGACGTGCGGCGCACAGCGACGAGCCGTGTCCCATAGAAAGACGATGAGCGACCGAATGGCAGGACAGCCATTCGGCACGTCCGCGGGACGCCCCGAAGGGGTGGCGTACAGGGAGGTACGCCATGACCACCGCGCTCGGTATCGGGACGCGCAACAGATCCGTCCACGAGCCCTTAGTCCGGGCACCACGCGGTCGCCGAGCGATGGCTGAGGACCGCAAGAAGCTGCCTGGCAATGCCTCCGACGCCGACGTCCGGGCCTTCCTGCGTCAGGTGGCGGAGACGCCCGCCCCCTGCGTCGGGGGTGCGCGTGGCCGCCTCATTTTCGCGATGGACGCGACGGCCAGCCGGGAGCCGGCCTGGGACCGGGCCTGCCACATCCAGGGCGAGATGTTCGCCCAGACCGCAGCTCTGGGTGGGCTCGACGTCCAGCTCGTCTACTATCGCGGCTTCCGCGAGTTCGGCGCCAGCGCCTGGCTGTCCAACACGGAAGAGCTACTGCAGCGCATGACCTCCGTGTTCTGTCTGGGGGGCTATACGCAGATAGCCCGAGTGCTGCGTCATGCTCTCGCCGAGACCGCCGGGCGCAAGGTGAACGCCCTGGTGTTCGTGGGCGACTGCATGGAGGAGGACCGGGACGAGCTGTGTCAGCTCGCCGGCGAGCTGGGCCTGCTCGCGCTCCCTGCCTTCATCTTCCACGAGGGCGACGACGCCGCGGCCGGGCGGGCCTTCCGGGAGATCGCAAGACTGAGTGGCGGCGCGTACTGCCGCTTCGATGCCACGAGTGCCCGCCAACTGCGCGAGCTGCTGAGCGCCGTGGCCGTATACGCTGCCGGCGGGTGGCACGCCCTGGAAGGCTATGGCCAGCGCACCGGAGGCCTCGCCCTGCAAGTGACTCACCAGATCGCCAAGAGGTGAGCTGGCCTGGCCCGCGTGTACCTCCTCCTGGCAGTCCTGCTCGCGGTGACCCTGGTTCTACTGCTGCGCTGGGTCGCCCGGGCGGAGCCGGCCCAGGTGGCCCGTGCGCTGCGCTGGCTGGCGGTGACCTTCGGGGCGGCGGGTGTGCTGCTGCTCGTGCTCAGTGGACGCCTGCAGGCGCTGGTCCTTTCTCTGGGTGCGCTGCTCCCCCTGCTGGGGCGGGTCGCCGCGACGTGGCAGCGTGCGCGCGCTGCGGCAGCAACGGCTCGGGGAAAGCGCTCGCAGGTCGAAACGCGTTGGCTGCGCATGTCGCTCGACCACTCTACCGGTGCCATGGACGGGGAAGTGTTGCAGGGCAGGTTCCGCGGTCGCGCCCTGGGATCACTCGGACTGGAGGATCTGCTGGACCTGCTGGCCGAGTGCCGCCACGACCGACAGTCCGCGGCGCTGGTTCAGGCATACCTGGACCGTGTGCACGGAGATGCCTGGCGTGGGAGGGCTGGAGCACACGCTGCCGGGGCACGCGCTCATGCCTCCGGTAAAGGGAAGATGAGCCAGGAGGAGGCGTACGAAGTTCTCGGACTCAGCCCGGGAGCAGGCGTGGAGCAGATCCGAGAGGCCCACCGCCGGCTCATTCAGAGGCTGCATCCGGACCGGGGCGGGTCGTCCTACCTGGCTGCCCGCATCAACGAGGCCAGGGATGTGCTGCTCGGCGCGTGAGCCGTTCCGCTCCTCCGCGGCGCGTCGGGCTGTCTCGCGAACTCTGGTGGCGCGGGCAGGGAGGCTGTTCGACTTCGGCGATCACGCAGCCAGGGAGAAGAACGGGTCTGGACGGAAATCAGAGCAGCCCGGGTCGTTGCGGAGCGAGCGCGATCACTGCGGAAGAAGTTTGGCTATGCGGAACTGCTCGGCCGCACCCTTGAGATCGCGAAGATCCTGCAGCAATAGGCCGTAGTCGAAGTGCAGCCAGCGATCGTCGGGGTTTCTGGCGAGCGCCCACCGGTACTCCGCAGCAGCTTGCTCGAAGGTCTCGATCGGGGCATCCGCCTCGCGCCGCAGATCGGAGACCCGCTGGGCGTGGTCGAGCTGGTTCGTGAACGGAGGGCTCTGCATTCTGTGGACTATCTCCTTGAGCATCCGGCGTCGGTCATGGCTGGTGATCGCAAGCTGGCGGTGTTCAGATGGAATTGCCACAGGTTGAGCGTGCTCCCGGCAAGCTCATCCGGCCTAGCCGTGTTAGGGTCCAACCGGCGGGCTGTCCCCGTACTACTACCTGGCAGACTGGGTGCCGGCAATCCCTGCCGAACAGGCGGGCCGGAATGAGGTTTGTGGTCTGTCATCGCTATTTCCATACGATGCTCAAGCTTTCCCCGGGCGCCGTTGACCCAGAAAACGGTCCAATTCGTCAGCAAAGGCCTTGCGGTCTCTCGCGTTGAGTGGCGCGGGGCCGCCGGTGACTATGCCGCTGCCGCGTAGCTCGTCCACAAAATTCCGCAGGCTCAACCGCTCCCGGATATTGTCCTGCGTATAGAGTTCGCCTCTCGGGTTGAGCGCATGGCCGCCTTTCTCGATGACGGCTGCAGCGAGAGGGATGTCGGCGGTGATGACCAGATCTCCGGTCTGCACTTCCTCGACGATGTGCTGGTCCGCCACATCGAAGCCCGACGAGACCAGGATGGCTTTGATATAGCGCGACCGAGGCGTGCGCACAGGCTGATTGGCAACCAGCGCGAGGGAGATTCTTAGCCTTTCCGCGGCGCGAAAGAGGATATCTTTGATGACGCCGGGACACGCATCGGCGTCCACCCAAATTTGCATTCAGCTTGCTCCTGATTGAGCGTCAAGGTTTGCACGTCGCATTCCGGCAGCAGCTTGCGGCGGATGGTCTCTACGGCGCCGCCTTCGAACAGGACGTTGGGCCCTTGCAGCAGTTCCAGAGTTTCTGGCCTCGTCGACTCGCGCTCCCGTCGGAGTATACATCTCCACGGGCAGTGTGACCGCCGGGCGCAGCGCCTCGATGGCCTCGAACAGCCCTTCTGGTTTCCGTGATGGTGACTGGCATCGGGAGCTTGCAATTGACTACGACGGACGCTCGCCTAGTCTTGCCTCATCAAGGCAGAAGATTTGCGACACAACCGTAGGTCGCGTATGTTAAACGGTTCGTGAATCGCTTAGCTCAAGCTGAAAATGTGCCGAAGGCGCCGCACAATCTCCCTCGCCCGATTGCGGGAGAGGGCTAGGGGCGAGGGGGGCCGGTCATGGCGTGACAACGGTTTTCATATCCCGGGGCGGCGAAACTCGCCATGAACGGTTAGTGGGCGATGCACGAGATGTCGCTGTGCGAGAGCGTGGTGCAGATCGTGGAGGAGCACGCCCGGACACACAAGTTCTCGCGGGTCAACAAGGTTCGGCTGGAGATTGGGGCGTTCGCCTGCGTCGAGCCGGAGGCGCTGCGGTTCTGTTTCGATGTGGTGACCCGGGGAACGCTGGCCGACGGTGCTCGGCTGGAGAATCCTCGACCTGTCCGGCCGCGCTTGGTGTAGTGTCTGTGATGCGGAGGTGGTGGTGCGCCAGCGCTTCGACTCCTGCCCGACCTGCGGGAACGAGTGGCTGTCCCCGGTCGGCGGCGACGACCTGAGGATCAAGGACCTGGAGGTAGAGTAATGTGTACCACCTGTGGATGCGGCGAAGGCGAGGTCAAGATCGAAGGTCAGGACCCCCCACGCCCTCACCATCCTCATCACACCCACGGGCATGGCCATGACCACCCGCATCACCACGACCACGGGTCTGGCGAACTGCTGGATTTCGGCCGCGGGCCGGCGCATGCCCATGCCCCGGGCCTGACCCAGGCGCGCACGCTCCAGATCGAGCGGGACATCCTGTCGTTGAACAACGCCCACGCTGCGGACAACCGACGTTACTTCACAGAGCACGGTGTCTTCGTCGTCAACCTGGTGTCGAGCCCAGGGTCCGGGAAGACCACTTTATTGGCGCGGACCATCGAGCGCCTCAAGGCCCGGTTGCCCATGGCGGTGATCGAGGGTGACCAGCAGACGACCCGCGATGCCGACCGCATCCGGGCGATCGGCGTGCCGACCGTTCAGGTGAACACCGGCAAGGGTTGTCACCTGGACGCTCACATGGTCGGTCATGCGCTGGAGCATCTGGCTGTTGCGGACGACTCCGTGCTGTTCATCGAGAACGTGGGAAACCTGGTTTGCCCGGCGGCTTTCGACCTGGGAGAGGCCCACAAGGTGGTCGTGCTCTCGGTGACCGAGGGCGACGACAAGCCCCTCAAGTACCCCGATATGTTCCACGCTGCCGGGCTGATGGTGCTGAACAAGATCGATCTCCTGCCCTATGTCGAGTTCGACCCGCAGCAGTGCGTCCACTACGCCAGGCGGGTGCAGCCCGACATCCAGGTGATGGAGGTCTCGGCTACCCGCGGGGAGGGGATGGAATCCTGGTGTGCCTGGCTGGAGCGGGGCCGGAATGCAGTTGCCGAGCACCGCCGCAGCACCGTTCAGGCGTTGGGGCAGCGCAACACCGAGCTCGAGGCCGAGGTGGCGGCGCTGCGGGCCAGGCTGGGGGAACGTGGCTAGCACGCTGGCTCAGCCCCTGCAGGACTGGCAGGTCGGCCGCCGTATTCGGGTGACCGGCCAGGTACAGGGCGTAGGCTTCCGACCCTTCGTGTACCGTCTGGCGACGGAGTTGGCCGTCGGCGGGTGGGTGCGGAACGACGCTCACGGGGTGGATATCGAGGTGCACGGCAATCGGGAGGCCGTGGACGCGCTCATCCAGCGCCTTGTCTGCGAGGCGCCGCCGCTCGCCCGTATCGACGCCGTCACCCACGGACCGACGGCGGTATGCCCGGGCCTGCGCCGGTTCGTCATCGAGGACAGCGTTTCGGGCGCGGTGACCACTGCGGTCACGCCGGATGCGACGGTGTGCGGCGACTGCCTCGGCGAGCTGTTCGACCCCCGAGACCGCCGTTACCGTTACCCGTTCATCAACTGCACCCACTGCGGCCCGCGCTACACCATCACCGGCGCCCTGCCTTACGACCGCCCCAACACCAGCATGGCGCCTTTCGCTCTGTGCTCCGACTGTCGCGCGGAATACCAGGCGCCGGAACACCGCCGCTTCCACGCGCAGCCCAATGCGTGCCCGGTTTGCGGTCCGCAGCTCGCGCTGCACGATGCCCAGGGGGCTCCCTTAATGGGGGTGGACCCCGTCAGCGAAGCGGTTGCCCGCATCCAGGCGGGGCAGATCGTCGCGCTCAAGGGGCTCGGCGGCTTCCACCTGGTCTGCGACGCTCGCGCCCCGGACACCGTGGACCGTCTACGGCGGCGCAAGGGCCGGGAGGAGAAGCCCTTCGCCGTGATGATGCTGAACGGCGTCTGCGCTGAGTCCTACACGGGGCTGGGAGCGGAGGAGGGCGCCTGTTTGACGTGCGCGGAACGTCCCGTCGTGCTGCTGCGCAAGCGCCCGGCTTGCGATTCGGCATTCCCAGGGATCGCGCCCGGCCTGGCCTGGCTCGGTGTCATGCTCCCGTATAGCCCGCTCCACTATTTGCTGTTCCACGAGGCGGTCGGGCGCCCCACCGGGACCGACTGGCTGCACGAGCCCCACTCCTGGGTGCTGGTCTGCACCTCGGCCAATCCCGGCGGCGAGCCCTTGGTCAGCGGCAACCACGAAGCATTTCGGCGCCTTGCGGGGATCGCGGATGCCTTCGTCGTCCACGACCGAGACATCCTGGTGCGCTGCGACGACAGCGTGGTGCGCCGTTCCTCCCGCGGCACGAGCTTCATCCGCCGTGCGCGGGGCTATACTCCGCAGGCGATCCGCCTGCCGCGCAGCGGCCCAGCGATCCTCGCCTGCGGCGGTCGGTACAAGAACACCGTGTGCTTGACGCGTGGCGACCAGGCATACGTCTCCCAGCACGTCGGCGACCTGGACAACGCCGCGACCTGCCGCGCCCTGGACGAGACTGTGCACCACCTGATGGCGGTGCTGGAGATCGTGCCCGAGCGCGTTGCTTGCGACCTCCACCCGGACTTCTACAGCAGCCGATTCGCCGCCGGCTTCGCGGCCGAGCACGGCCTGCCGGTGACCGCCGTGCAGCACCATCACGCGCACTTGGCGGCGGTGATGGCGGAGCGCGGTCTGACGGCTCCGGCGATCGGCCTGGCCCTGGACGGCGTAGGTTTCGGCAGCGACGGCGCCCTGTGGGGCGGTGAGCTGCTTCGGGCGGAGCAGCGCGGTTTCCGTCGTCTCGGGCACCTAAGGCACCTTCCCCTGCCGGGGGGAGACCGCGCCGCCCGGGAGCCCTGGCGCATGGGGGCCGCCGCCCTGTTCACCCTGGGTCTGGGCACGGAGATCACAGAGCGCTTTCCTTATCCCGTGGCGCCCGCGCTGGGAGAGATGCTGGCCAAGGGAGTGCAGTGTCCGCTGACCAGCAGCGCCGGGCGCCTGTTCGACGCCGCCGCAGGGCTGCTCGGGATCAAGCCGGTCATGCGCTTCGAGGGCCAGGCGGCGATGCTCCTGGAAGGCTTGGCCGAGCACTACGGGTCCGTTGCCGCGGCCAGCGACGGCTATGCGCTGCATCCGGACGGCACTCTCGACCTGCTCCCGCTGCTGCGCCGACTGGCCGACGAGCGCGATCCAGAACGGGGCGCGGCGCTGTTCCATGCGACGCTCGCGGCGGCCCTGGCCGATTGGACGGTCCGCGCCGCAGAGGCCGAGCGTCTCCGGGACGTCTTGCTGGCTGGCGGCTGCTTCCTCAATCACGTGCTCACCGAGGCGCTGTGCACGAGGCTGGCGGACGCCGGGCTGCAGGTCCACACCGCAGCAAGGCTGCCCCCTAACGACGGGGGCCTTAGCCTGGGACAGGCGTGGGTGGCTATGGGCGACGCCGCGTAGGAGGTACCGAGGGAATGTGTCTCGCCATACCGGGTAAGGTCGTGGAGATCGGCGACGGAATGCTGGCGACGGTGGATATCGGTGGCGTGCGCCGGGAGATCTCGCTGCTGCTGGTCGACGGCGTCGAGGTGGGCGACTACGTCATCGTGCACGTGGGCTATGCCCTGAACCGTTTGGACCCCGAGGAGGCCGAGCAGACCTTGGAGCTGTTCCGCCAAGTGGCACGGGAGTCCGGTATTCCGTGGCCGCAGGCGGCCCAGTGAAGTACGTGGACGAGTTCCGTGACGGCCGGCTGGCGGGGGCCATCGCGGAGGCAATCGCCTTGGCGGCCGCCCCGGATCGCGACTACCACCTGATGGAGTTCTGCGGGGGGCATACCCACGCCATCCACCGCCACGGCATCCAGGACCTGCTGCCGCCCAACATCCGCATGGTGCACGGGCCGGGGTGTCCGGTCTGCGTGCTGCCCATGTCGCGGATCGATAACGCCATCCAGCTCGCCCGAACCCCAAATGTCATCCTGTGCACATACGGGGACATGCTGCGCGTCCCAGGCTCCAACCACGCCAGCCTGTTCCGGGCCAGGGCGGAGGGTGCGGACGTGCGCATGGTGTACTCGGTCATGGACGCCCTGCGCATCGCCCAACAGCGGCCGGAACGGGAAGTGGTGTTCTTTGCCATCGGCTTCGAGACGACCACGCCTCCTACGGCGGTGGCCGTCCTCCAAGCCGAATCCCTCGGACTGCGCAACTTCAGCGTGTTCTGCAACCATGTGCTCACGCCCTCGGCCATCCAGAACATTCTCAATTCCCCGGAGGTGCGGGAGCTAGGGCGGGTGCGCATCGACGGCTTCATCGGCCCCGCTCATGTGAGCACGGTGATCGGGAGTCGCCCCTACGAATATTTCGCGGCCGAGTATCAGCGCCCGGTGGTGATTGCCGGCTTCGAGCCCCTGGACGTGATGCAGTCCATCCTGATGCTGGTTCGGCAGCTCAACGAGGGCCGCGCGGAGGTCGAGAACGAGTTCACCCGCGCGGTCACTCGCGACGGGAACCTGAAGGCACAGGCGCTGGTGGCCGAGGTGTTCGAGCTGCGGCGCGCCTTCGAGTGGCGCGGCCTCGGGATGGTGCCCTACAGCGCGCTGCGGATCAAGAAGCGCTACGCGGACATCGATGCCGAGCAGCGCTTCGAGCTGCCCAGCCTGCCCTGGGCGGACCACAAGTCCTGCCAGTGCGGGGCGGTGCTGCGCGGCATTACCCGGCCCCAGGAATGCAAGCTGTTCGGAAACGTGTGCACGCCCGAGACCCCGGTGGGGCCCTGCATGGTGTCCTCCGAGGGCGCCTGCGCCGCCCACTACACGTACGGGCGTTTCCGGGACCTTCGGCGGACCGCCTGAGCGTCATGGCCGCTGCCAGGCGAGGCTACGTCCGGCCTTTGGACCTGAAGCAGGGGCGCGTCGAGATGGCCCACGGGAGCGGGGGCCGCGCCATGGCGCAGCTCATCGAGGAGCTGTTCGTGCGGTTCCTCGACAACGAATGGCTGCGGGCCATGAACGACCAAGCCGCCGTGCAGGTCCCGGCGGGCCGCCTGGTGGTCTCGACCGATGGCCACGTGGTCTCTCCACTATTCTTCCCCGGTGGGGACATCGGCAGCCTGTCGGTGCACGGGACCATCAACGACGTGGCCATGAGCGGGGCGCAGCCACTCTATCTGACTGCCTCCTTCATCCTGGAGGAAGGTTTTCCCCTCGCCGACCTGGCGCGCGTCGTGCGTTCCATGGCCCGGGCCTCGACGGAGGCAGCGGTGCCCGTCGTGGCCGGGGATACCAAGGTGGTGGAGCAAGGCCACGGCGACGGCGTGTTCATCACCACCACCGGGTTGGGCGCGGTTTCGCCGGGCATCGAGATCGCCGCGGACCGTGCACGTCCCGGCGACTGCATCCTGGTGAGCGGCCCCCTCGGCGACCACGGCGTCGCCATCATGTCGTTGCGCGAGAACCTTTCCTTCGCCACCTCGGTGCAGTCGGACACGGCGCCGTTGCATGACTTGGTGGCGGCGATGGTGCGGGCGGCACCCGACATCCATTGCATGCGCGATCCGACGCGCGGCGGCCTGGGGGCGGTCCTGAACGAGCTCGCCCAGCAGTCCGCTGTGGGGATGCTCGTCCAAGAGTCCCGTATTCCCGTCCGCGAAGAGGTGAGGGCGGCCTGTGAGTTCCTGGGGCTCGACCCTCTCTACGTCGCCTGCGAGGGAAGGCTGGTCGCCGTCTGTCCGGCGCGCTCGGCAGACCCCCTGCTGGCGGCCATGCGTGGTCACCGGCTGGGACGGGAGGCCGCCATCATCGGTGAGGTCCGGGAGGATCCTCACTGTTTCGTGGAGATGCAAACCTCCTTCGGCGGCAACCGCGTGGTGGACTGGCTGAGCGGCGAGCAACTGCCGCGCATTTGCTAGGCCGGTGCGCATCCTGTTCCTCGCCCACAGCTTCAACAGCCTGACCCAGCGGCTATTCGTCGAGCTCACCTCCCGAGGCCACGAGATCTCGATCGAGCTCGACATCCACGATGCCGTGACCGAAGAGGCCGTGGATCTGTTCCGTCCCGACGTCATCCTCGCGCCTTACCTGCGGCGCAGGATTCCGGAATCGGTATGGCGCCGGAACCTGTGCCTGGTCATTCATCCGGGGATCCGGGGCGACCGGGGCCCCTCGGCCCTGGACTGGGCCATTATGAACCGGGAAACCGAATGGGGTGTGACCGTGCTCCAGGCCATCGCCGAGCTGGACGCCGGCCCCGTCTGGGCGGAGGCGGGGTTCCCCATGCGGCTCGCCCGCAAGAGCAGCCTGTACCGGAACGAGGTGACCGAGGCGGCCGTCGCGGCTTGTCTTCAGGCGTTGGAACGGGTCGAGGGCGGAGTGTTCCGGCCGCAGCGCCCCGAGCACTCGGATTCCTCGGTGCGCGGCCGACAGCGCCCGGCGATGCGGCAGGTCGACCGCGCCATCGACTGGAGCGCCGACGACACCGAGACCGTTTTGCGCAAGATCCACGCGGCGGACGGGTCGCCCGGCGTGTTGGATGCATTGTTCGGGGAGGCTTTCTATCTCTACGACGCCTGGGCCGATGACGGCCTCACCGGGACGCCTGGCGAGGTAGTGGCGCGCAGGGACGGAGCTATCCTGCGGGCCACGGTCGACGGTGCTGTTTGGCTCGGAAGTCTGCGCAGCAAGCCCGCCGGCCAGCCGACCTTCAAGCTGCCCGCGACATCGGCGCTGGCCGGCAAGCTCGGCGCAGTGCCCGAGTGGCCCCTGGGCCTCGAGCCCGCCAGCCGCCGGACCTATCAGGAGATCCGCTATGAGGAGCGAGGTCCGGTCGGGTACTTGCACTTCGATTTTTACAACGGCGCCATGTCCACCGAGCAGTGCCGACGCCTCCTGCGGGCCTACGAGCACGCACGAGCCCGGCCGACCCGCGTCATTGTGCTGTTCGGCGGACGGGACTTCTGGTCCAACGGCATGCACCTCAATGTCATCGAGGCTGCGGAGAGCCCCGCGGAAGAGTCCTGGAACAACATCAACGCCATCGACGACCTGGTGCGCGCGCTGATCACCACCGACCGCCATATCACCATCGCCGCTTTCCAGGGCAATGCCGGCGCGGGCGGCGCCTTTCTGCCGCTCGCCGCCGACCGCGTCTACGCTCGGGAAGGCGTGGTGGTCAACCCGCACTACAAGGGCATGGGAAATCTCTATGGGTCGGAATACTGGACCTATCTGCTGCCGCGGCGCGTCGGGCGCGATCAGGCGCAGGCCATCACCGAGAGCCGGCTGCCTATCGGGGCTCGGGCCGCACGTGAGTTGGGCTTCATCGACGACTGTTTCGGGAGCGACGCCGAGTCCTTTTTATCTCATGTACGAGATCTCGCCGATGGACTCGCCCGTTCGCCGGAGTTCGAGCGCCTTATACGAGAAAAGCGCGAGCGCCGCGCGCGGGACGAGCGCGAAAAGCCCCTGGAGGCTTACCGCAGGGAAGAGCTGGAACACATGAAGCTGAACTTCTACGGCTTCGATCCCAGCTATCACGTCGCCCGGTACAACTTCGTTTACAAGGTGCCGCACTCTTGGACGCCGCTGCACCTTGCGCGTCATCGGCGCGGCTCAAGGAAGCACACAGAGTCGGTGCCCTCGGCCGTCGACCCGCTCTCCGCCAGGGGCTGAGGGTCGCTGCTCCGCGAACAGCGATGCGTAGTAATTCCAACGCTCTACGGTGCAGGGAATCCGGTCCTGGCGTTCCGAGCTGTCAAGGCTTCCGTGAGTGGGACGGGTCGGAAGGGCCGGCTTGGGTGCCGACCTTCACGATGCCCGGTGCGAGAACGCGTGGTGCAGACCCGACGGGCGGCGAAACCTAGCCCGCTACGCGGGCTGGCACAACAGGCTCAATATATCGAGTCCGACCCCGAGAGCCGCATATCGTGTCTGACCCCATTAGTCGCACCTGCACCTGGAAAGGCGACGAAGACTTGGCAGGAAGCATGGCGGCATCCCTTGTGGCTGTATGGATACCCAGTATATAGAACTTTTGGAGAACTTTTTCAAGGATAGACGGACGATGTCCGCCTATCCCCCGAACGGATGCCTGCCGTCCCCGGCCCCGTCAGTCATCGAGTATGATGCAAGTGGCTGTTCGTCCGAGCGAACGACGCCGTCCGAGGTGACCCGCATGGTCCAGCGGCTCGGGGCACGGGCTTGCGGGATAGGCGGACAATGTCCGTGTTTAAACACGGACAACGTCCGTCTACTCATATGTTAGCGCCCAGGTGGAACCCAATTGCAAGAGGAGAAGATAAGATGCCTACTGAAACGGAAATTACAGCAGTTGCCGAGATGGAACTAAAAGCTCTGTTGACGGAGCTATCTGAAGGAGAGCTGATTGCGTTAGAGCTTGAAGTAGTTGAGGATGCAATCAAAGATCCGATATTCCAGGTTAGTGATTGTCAAGTTGAGGTTTCGAGCGCCACTGAAGAAGAGCTGCTCTCCCTAAGATCTCAACTTGAGCAAACAGGCCTTGCCCCTGACAAATCAGACGGCTTCATCAAGGGACTTGCCAAGCGTTTCGGAGGCAAGTATGCAGACGTTCTCGGCTTTAGACCAATTCCTCCAGGGGAAAGCAATCCGGACCTATCGTCGATTGACATGCTCTTTGGTCGCGTGCACATGCCTACCGTAAAGGGGTTTACTACCAAACTGACTATTGAGCGAGAACAAGAAAAAGAGACCGATATAAGCATCAAGATTAACGGTTTCGGGGCAGGTGGCAGCAAATCATTTGCTTGCAAAATAAGTCAATCTCAAACAATTAGCGCAATTCCGGTTAATCTAGTAATTCCTGTATCTGTTAAGATCGACAGGTTTGAGAATTCGGCAGGAGATTATTTCTATATATGCTATCCGGTGAACATTAGCCGAAATGTCGTCGCAAGGCGGACCAAGAATCAGTATGACTCGGAAGATGGATACAAAGAGCTCAGCAAGCTCCCTGGAATTCTGGATCGTTATGATACCACCGTACTATCCGAGCCGCAGCCGGTATCAGAGGTAACCGTTCAGACCCTCCCACCAGTTGATCGATGCGTTAAGAGCGCGTCCAGCGCAGCAGAGCCGCTCGGCTTGTCGTACACTCCCGGCTCATGGATCAAGAGCCCTCTATTCCGCAGGCGCGCAGGCGATCACGGCGAGCGGCCGGAGCTTTACCGAAGAGGAGATCTCCGCCATCGTCCGAATGGTGTCGATGTGCGTGGGCCTGAGTCGTTTTGAGCTGGCGCAGACCATCTGTGAGCTGCTGGGGTGGAGACGGGACAACGGAGCCCTGAAGTCCCGCGAGTGTCGGGATCTACTGGAGCGGTTGGAAGCTCGGGGGGATCTGGGGCTTCCCGCCAAGCGCACGGGCAGGCCCAAGGGGCGGCGCACCTGCACTGCGCAGACCGATCGGGGCGAACGCCGCGGCGAGATTGCCGGTGCGCTGCAGGAGGTGGCCCCGGTGGAGCTTCAGTTAGTGCGCCAGGCCGAGGGACGGGCATTTGTGGCGCGAGCTTCTCGCGCGCTATCACTACTTGGGCTATGCCACACCCTTTGGGGCCCAGTTGGTCTATCTCATCCGCTCCCAGCGCCGGGAGGGGGAGGTGTTGGGCGGGCTCACCTACACCAGCCCGGCCTGGCGCATGCAGGCCCGCGATGCGTGGATCGGCTGCGCTTTGCCGGGACCTGCTACCGGGCGGCCAACTGGTGCGAGGTGGGCGAGACCAGCGGACGCGGGCGCATGGACCGTGCGCACCAACGCCATGGCAGAGCGATAAAGCGGGTCTTCCTCTACGCTCTGCACCCGCAGGCCAGAGAGCGCCTGCGCGGTGAGCGCTGAACTCAAGCGGGCGCAGGAAGCGGCGGTGCCTCAAAGCCGCGGCGTCGGTGGGCGAGGACATCTCTGAGATAGCACAGCGGGGAGCTCAATCGCAGCCGAGAAGTCTCGATCACACTGGCGAGCAGCGCCAGCGCCCGGCTGCCTTGTTCGCTGCGGGTCCCCTGGCTGATGCGACGCAGAATCACCCAGTGACGCAGCGCCCGCTCCGCCACGTTGTTGGTCAGCGGCAGCTGAGGCTCATCCAACACCCGGAAGATCGCCCCCCAGTCGTTGAGCAGCTCCTTGCCCAGCGCCTGGGCCTTGTCATAAGGGCAGCAGCTCATGCGTTCACACAGGGCCGTGAGCTCGTTGAGTCTCGCCCGGGTGGGCTTGCCGCAGGGAGCCGCCCGGTCCCTCGCGGGCGTGATAGACGGCCTGCATCAGCGCATCGAGCAGGTCATAGACCGCCTGGCCGTAGCCCTGGAGGGTGGGCGAGAGGCAATCCCTCAGGCCCCGGGCCTTGCGAATGAGATGCGCCCAGCAACGCAGGCGCTTGGCATAGTCCCGATAGACCTGGTACCCATCGCTCATCAGATAGCCGCAGAAGAGATCCTCGATGAGGTTCTGAAACATCTCTTTGGCGCGAGAGCCGACCAAGAACAGCGCCGTCGAGGCCGAGATGAACACCCATAACCACAAGGGCTCTCCCCATTGCTTGTGCGGTGTCTCATCGGCATGCATGAGGGCCGCTTCCAGCAACTGGGTCACCAGCTCATCCTCGACCGGCTCGCAGGCACGGGCGGTCTCCATCACGCATTGGTGGAGGGTGCCGATGCCGAGCGCCAGCCCAAACACCTCGTGCAGGAACTCCCGGACCAGGCGGATGGACAGGCGCATCCGAAACCGCAGCCAGACGATGAAGGCGCACAATCCCGGCCCCACCAGGCGCCACTCGCCAAGCTCCACCCCTCGCCAGCATCCCAAGTGCTCGGGCGCGCGGTGCGGCGCCTGCCGGGTCTCATGACCACAGTCGCAACGGCTCTGGTAGTATACCTGCCGCGTGCAGGTCAGGCGCAGCCCCGGCGCCTGCTCATCGCCAAAGACCAAGTCCAGCCTATCAAAGGCGGTGTAGGGCTTCGCCTGCTCAGGATTGAGCGCCCCACCACACAGCGCACAACTTCCCGGCCGATGATGGTCCCAATCGGTGACTGTCAGCTTCTGGGCGCGCCCGAATCCCTGGGAGCCAGGCTGCCGGCCCGCTCGGCGCTGCGTCCCTGAGGTCTTGCCACTCGTGTCCTTTGCGCCCTTCTGGCCGCCAGCCCCGGGGAGGCCATCCTCCTCAGAACGGCTCTTGGCCTCCTCGTCCTCAGGACCGGCGTCGGCCTCTTCGTCCTCCCGCGCACGCAGCCAGGGGTCTTGACTGCTCGGCGGACGAGAGCTATTGGAGGGACTCTGATTGAGCCGCTCCCACGCTTCCTTGAGATCCTGCAGCAGGCGGATGCTCAGCGCTGCCAGCGCATCGGGATCCTTCTGCCTCAGCTCCAGAATGCGCTCCTCGCTGAGCTGACGAAGGTCGTGCTCCTTGAGCACCATGATTGTGTGTGACAGTGAGGTCGAGGAACATCCTGCCAAGGGCACCCAACTGTCTCACGCTGGAACCGTTTTGTCCAGCCCTCCGGGTCAAAATATTCCAGGGGGGTGAACGGTTACTATCAGAGTGGTTAAAAGAATCTACAAAAATAGATTTAAGCGCGGACATTGGCTCGCTTCTTGGCATACCTGGAGTAGTTAGAGTTTCTGGTGTGGCAACGGTAAGAAATACGCTGCAAGTTTCATACTCGTTGCCTGTTGGTCATGAGTTTGCGTCGCATGTCCAGAATGAAAAGTATTTCAAACATATCTGGGCAACTAAATACTAGCTTGGAAACGCGCTAATCGGGTAGCCGGGGGTGTTTAACCCCCAGCCCCCACACCACCACGGCATGCGGGTCCGCACCGGGCGGTTCACAAAAGCGGAGCACCCGACGACATCAAGCATAGCCATGGGCACGGAGCCACAAAGCGCGTACCGATATCAAGCCCTGGCGTTCCAGCCAGTCGTTGGTCATCCCGGTCTGTGTGGCCAGCGTCTTCGACAGGTGCCAGTAGCTTTGGGAGCTGAGCGCCGTCAGAATCGCATGGCGTTTACCGGTACCCAGGGCCAGGAGATTTCGGACCTTGGTGCGCACCCGACGCCACTGTTTCCAGTAGCACATGCGGATGCGCCGCCGCAGCCATGGGTCAATCTCTGGGATGGGACGGTAGTAGTCCGAGATACCGAAGTAGTTCATCCAGCCCCTGACGTAGCGGGTGAGCCGGTCGAGGCGGTAGTCCATCGAGACTCCCCAGGAGCGCCCGGTCAGTTTCCGGACACGGTGCCTGAAGTCCTCGAAGGCTTGGTCGGACCAGCGCAGCTTGCTTCCACGGAACGTGAATCCCAGGAATTCCACCGCGTCGGTCTTGACCACCCGGCTCTTGGACTCGTTGACCACCAGCTTGAGGCGGGTGGTCAAGAACCGCGTGATGCTGGCCTTGACGCGTTCACCGGCGCGCTCGCTTCTGACCAAGATAAGCAGGTCATCGGCGTATCGCGCGAAGCGGTGTCCGCGCCTCTCCAGCTCCTTGTCGAGGTCGTCCAACAGGATGTTGGCCAGCAACGGCGAGAGCGGCCCGCCCTGAGGCGTGCCGAGTTCCGTTGCCTGGATGCACTCCCCGACCAGTACGCCCGAGCGCAGGTAGCGGCCTATCAGGGCGAGGAGGCAGGTGTCCTTAACCTTCCTCGCCACCCGGGCCATCAGGACATCGTGGTTCACTTGGTCGAAGAATTTCTCCAGGTCAAGGTCCACGGCGAACCGATAGCCCTCGCCGATATACCGCTGCACCTGGCGCAATGCTCCATGGGCGCAACGTCCCGGTCGGAAGCCGAAGCTCGACGCCGAGAAGTCCGGGTCGAACAGCGGCGTGAGGACTTGCCCGATAGCCTGCTGGATCACCCGGTCGAGCACCGTCGGGATACCCAGCAGCCGTTCGCCCCCATTCGGCTTCGGGATACTCACGCGTCTCACCGGCTGGGGTTGATAGGTGCCATCGAGCAGGGCTTGGCGGATAGCGGACCAGTGCAGCCGTGCAAACGCCGGGAAGCCCTCAAGGCGCATCCCGTCAACGCCGGGCGCCCCCTGGTTGGCCTTCACCCGCTTCCATGCGCGCTTGAGGTTTGCGCGGTCCACCACCCGCACCATGAGGTCGTCGTGCAAGGCTGGCTGCGCAAGCACACGCCGGTCAACAACTCCCCCGGACGGGTTCAACATCGAGACCGAGTGACTCACGGCTCCTCCTTGTACTCTCGTGTTCGGCCCTTCACCGGAAGTCCCTCCTGGACGCCTCGGCTACTACGGCCTCTGCTGACTTCTGCCCGGTCACGCCGCGCGTTGCCGCGGGGCGCGCTGCCGAAGGCGGGCGGTAGGGTCCGGTGGTCGCCCCAGGGCTTTCGCCCTGGACCTCAGTCCGGCTCCCATAGCCCGATCCGGCCGCAGGCCGGACAGACCTCCCCGAATAAGGACATGGACTATCGGTGCACAACCGCCGCATTTACCCTATCTCCTGTACCCGGTGGGCTTCGTCATCTTGTGCTGACTCGCCCGGAGACTAAGCCTTCTACGCGGTTTCTGTTCGTCGGCTCGCACCTTTGCGCTCGGGCTTCCTTCAGACCGCCCCTCGCGGGACCGCCCTTGCCGTCGGCTAGTAGTTGTATCTGTCCCGAGGGACATACCAGGTACTCCTACAGGGGACTCTCACCCCATCAGTCCATGCCCATGCCGGGCGTACACAATGCGTTGCAGGTAACGTCTGTCCCGCTACGCGTGCCAGACGCACCTGAATACAACCGTTATGTTTTAAAAGGAAGATGAGGACTAGTTGATGGCTGTGCAAAAAGCATTTCACGAAGGATTTGCACGCTTCTTTGAAGCGCCTTCTCGAGAAGCACTACGTGATCTTTTAAAACACAGTGTGGGCGAAACAGATCACATTGATTTTAAGGCAGAATTACCGGAAAAGGCTAAGTTAGCAAAGCATTTTCTAGCATTTGCCAATAGTGGAGGCGGAGCCCTTATTGTTGGCGTTACAGATGGTGAGTTGATGGAGCCAGTTGGTATTTCACAACTTACAGACAAGGCTGATATCCAAAAAATGGTATCGCCATACTTACCGGACTCTCTTCAATATGAGGTTTTCGATTTTTCTTTCACTGAATCGGAATACCCAACTATCAAGGGAAAAACATTTCAGGCCATTCTTATTGAATCAAATGACAAAGACCTGCCGTACGTTTGCAAGCGAAACGGTGATTCGATACGAGAAAATGTTCTTTATGTAAGAAAAGGCACAAATTCAACAGAAGCAAACCATGATGATTTTCAAAAAGTTATAAATAAGCGCCTAGATACAGGATATTCTTCAACAAGAACACTTAGCCTAGAAGAGCATCTTGAACAGTTAAAATTATTGTATAAAGAAATACCCAGAACTATAAAGATACCAAAAGAAGGCGCATTCGATCAGCTACATGCGTTCGCGCGCATCGCAGGCGACATGCAGAATTTATTCGGAAAGCTTTACGAAACTAAGCCAAATCCTGAATTCCCATCTGAAGACTATGATACGTTTGTACTTAGGCTGATTGATATGAAGAAGGCTCGTATCAAGCAGGAAATTGAGGTATGAAACATAACAAGGCCGTAAACTCGGACGCATTTTTTGTTTGCTGCGCTCACTACAAATGCGCCGGTTACGGCTGGCGTTGGGCGGCCGCTGGCACCGCCTCGCTTGATCGACCGCTGGTTGGGGACGACCCTACCCCTCGCCGCTCTGCAAGGAGAAACGGAAGGAGACCTCACATGAGAGCCAAGCTACAGCCACAAATCGCCGTCTTCGCCAGGAACCACCTTCCCTATCTCGATTACGCCACTTCCGTTGCGAGCGATGATTCGGAACGGAAGGTCACATTTCGCAGTCGCAAGGCGTGGAGCGGCGCGAAACGGGCGCTTGAAGCCCTCGGGCGCCTCCCGGTGTTCTTTGCGGTCGTCGGTCAAGCCGACGTTCGCTATAAGGCGACTCTCCAAGAGATCCAGCTCAACCCTCGCACTGACGATGTCGATACGCAGCGACTACTGAGACTTGTTCCACCACAAACTGAAGGCGAGGGTCTCTGGGACGAGGCCGTTCACACACTCTACGTGGTCTCAGGCTGCTATCGTATCGACCAGCCACGGCCACTCTCAAGCCTAAATCTGGCCGACGACGGTTCACCCCTGTCTGAGAACTTCAAATACTCATACGCCCTCGTGCGTGACGAAGCCATCGACATTCGGGACAGGCCAGCGCCCGACACGGCGCCACCTCCCGCACGGGTGGACGCTACCATATCGCGGATCATTCGGGATACGGCTCTCGTCTGTAGGCTAAAGGCCTTCTACAATGATACGTGCCAATTGTGCGGCACACGGCTCACCCTTCGCAATGGCCGGGGCTATTCAGAGGGGCATCACCTGCGCCCCCTCGGCGCGCCACACGACGGACCGGACGTAGCCGACAACATTGTCATCGTCTGCCCGAACTGCCATGCCCTTCTGGATCGCTGCTCCCTAACACTCGAGACCATTCCGAAATGCCATCCCGACCACCCGATCAGCCAGCTCTACATCAGCTACCACAACGCCCTGCCGGAACCGGGAGCGCAAGCGATCCGCTGAAGCAAAGGGCCGCCCAACAACCGCTTGCACCGGACTCGCTTCGCTCGCCGGTGAAGCGAGGCGTTCGGCGTCACATGCAACGATGAGGTTCGCTCCGAATGTCCGTTAAGAATCGCATCCTCCAAGAACAGCGGGATTGGGCTACCGCGTTGGATCTGGAAGTCGATTCCAGAGGCTACCTCAGTAGCTATCAACTCAATCTCTTTCGGCCGCTGAATCAGAAATCGCTGGAGGCCTTTAACCGTGGTAGTGGTTCGGAGTTGAAGGACACGCCGAGGAAACCGGCCAAGATGCGGGCGCTTCATTCATCTTCGGCATTGGCCGTGAACGTCTTTGATACATGGATGGATAGAAACGCCTCGCCGCTGCTGTCTGTCCTGAACTTGGAGCCGGGGGAAGTGGATGTTCATTTCGAAGAGCAATATCCCACCGGGCTTCCTGGCAATCCACCAAACCTCGATGTCGTGCTGAGGAGGTCCGGCGGTCACGTCATCGCCATAGAAAGCAAGTTTACAGAGTGGCTAACGCCGAAAGCCAAAAAGGCGCCCCCGCTCAAGGACAAATACTTTCCGAAAGGTGCCGGTGTCTGGGAGCAAGTCGGCCTTCCCAGGAAACAGCAATTTGCGGCGGCGCTCCACGCTGGAGAGGTCGTCTTCCGTCATCTGGATGCACCGCAGCTCATTAAGCATAGTCTCGGCCTAGCCACACACTTGGGCCGCGACTTCTCGCTTCTGTATGTGTTCTATGATGCCGATGGTGTCGAAGGGGAAGTGCATCGGTCTGAGATCTCTATATTCGCAGCTCAGGTCGGTTCCGAGTTCGGATTTCAAGCCATTTCCTACCAGCAGGTGTTCCCCGAATTGGCGGCGCGACATGACGCACCCGAGGAATATCTCAGCTATCTGAAGGCGAGGTATTTCTCAGGAGACGCCGAACAACGCGTTGCAGGTGACGTTTGGCCCACTGCGCGCGCCAGCCGCGCCTGAACGCAGGCGTTCGGCGTCTTAGTGTTAGAGAAGCGCAATGGGGTCAGACATGATAATCTGTGCTATGCTTCGTGCAGTCACTTCACGACCTGAACCGCCATGGCCCGCCTTCCCCGCTACGTCATCCCTGGGCAGCCGCAGCATATCATCCAGCGCGGCAACAACCGCCAGGTGATCTTTGCCGCGGATGCGGACTATCAGTTTTTTCGCGATGCCCTGGTGGAAGCGGCAAGTGAGCATGGTCTGTCGATCCACGCGTATGTCTGGATGACCAACCACATCCATCTTCGGGCCACACCTGAAGGCGACCACAGCATCAGCAAAGTGCTCCAGTCAGTGGGTCGGCGTTATGTGGGAATGTGGAATGGGGTGTGGAATGGGTAGAGTAGAGGGCAGGTGTCCGAGACCGTAGGCTGGGCCTATCTGTTTCCGCCCCTTTCGTCTGGCGGTGCCTCAAGAGCCCATCCGTAGCCGCAGTAGCCAGCCCCCTCTCATCAAACCGTGCATACGGTTTTCCCGTACACGTTCCGATGCTCTTCACGCCAGGGCATGCGCCGTGCGCCAGGGTGCCGTCGTCGCCAGCTTGAAGAGTCCATAACGGGCAGGTGCTCTCCGGACGGGAAAGCGCCGGTACGCCTGCGCCCGGCTGAGGAGCTTGTGGCGCCGACGCAGATGAGTACGTACCCGCTCTTCCACGTGCAGCTTCACCTTGGACAGTGCCTGAGTGCAGTTGCGGTGGTGAAAGTAGTGGCTCCAGCCCCGCAGGCTCCGGTTCAGCTCCCCGATGATCTGGGGCATCGGCACCGGGGTCCGCCGTCGAGGAGTCAACTGCTTGGCACGGTCTTTGATGCGCTGCACCGAGCGCTTCGACGGTTCCACATGCGGGTAGCGTTTGCCGCTGTGGCGACTGCGCCGCAGGCGGAAGCTGAAGCCGCCAGCCAAAGGGGCCAGGGTCGCATTATTTTGCTATGATAAGTCCAATGCCCCGCCGCCCCCGCATCCATCTTGATCGCGTACCGCTGCACATCGTGCAACGCGGGCACAACCGCCAACCGTGCTTCTTTGGCGAAGAAGATTATCAGGCATACCTCCACTGGTTGGGCGAAGCGTTGAAGAAAGAGCAATGCGCGCTTCACGCCTACGCGTTGATGACCAACCACGTCCACCTGCTTCTGACGCCGGAACATGCCCAAGCGGTTCCCCGGCTAATCATTGCCTTGGGGCGGCGCTACGTGCAGTATATCAACACCACCTACCGCCGGACCGGCACCTTGTGGGATAGCCTGGGATAGCCGTTACAAATCCTCGCTGATCCAAGCCGAAACCTACTTGCTTGCCTGCCAGCGATACATCGAGCTCAACCCCGTACGGGCGGCCATGGTGGATGATCCTGCGCATTACCGCTGGACGAGCTACCGTCACAACGCCCTGGGGCAGGTCAACCCTTGCCTTACCCCCCATCCTCTGTATCTGTCGCTGGGCAGGGATGCGAAGGAAAGGCAAGCTGCCTACCGGAGCCTGTTCCGGGCGCAACTGGACCAAGAAGCGGTCAACGACCTACGGCTGGCGCTCAATCAGAATCAGCCTTTGGGCAATGCACGGTTTTATGCCAACATTGAGGCAGCGACCGGCCAACGGCGGGAGCCGAAGCCGCGAGGCAGGCCGTGTGCCCGGCGAGACGACTCCGTCGCGGCATGACCCAGGTCAGGGAGAACTGGCGGTATGAATGCAGTTTATGCAGCAGAAATATGCGAGCCTGGCCCCTTTAATCGCTTTAATCGCGGTCAGAACATGGCGCACGAGACAAACGATCCTTTCGGCGTCCGCTCTGCCTTCGCGCAGATTCAGAGACGAACGCATTCAGGGCTTGCAATTGCAGTCGCAGCAATCTTGGATAGTCAGCTCGAACTGTGCCTGAAGCAGGCCATGCTCCCGATGCCGAAGAAGCTATACGCCCAACTCTTCGACCCAATGCGCGCCTTGGGTAGCTTCGCTAGCAAGATCACAATGGCATACGCCCTGGGCATCGTCACTAGAGACATCTACAACCGCTTAGAGAACGTCCGAAAGATCCGCAATGCTTTTGCTCACTCGACCGTCGTTCTGAACTTTGAGAGTGCTCCAGTGGCGCCTCTGCTGGATCGACTGAAGAAGTCCATGGAACTGAAGACCAACTCACCGCAGGGACAATTTCTCGAGTGTGTAAAGCCCATTGACGAGGCGCTCAACGCCTACTTGAAATCGAAGGGCGCGCAGGCGTTGTAACCGGAGCTTCCGTGAGACCTAACCAATAAGGATTGAGGCGACCCGAGGGGTCGTTTCAATCCAGTGTTCAAGAAGCCCAGTGGTGGGCGTGGCTCTTTAACAGCAAGGGGATTGCTTCAGCGGCGTGTGTGAGGGCTAAAGGGGCCAGGGTCGCATTATTTTGCTATGATAAGTCCAATGCCCCGCCGCCCCCGCATCCATCTTGATCGCGTACCGCTGCACATCGTGCAACGCGGGCACAACCGCCAACCGTGCTTCTTTGGCGAAGAAGATTATCAGGCATACCTCCACTGGTTGGGCGAAGCGTTGAAGAAAGAGCAATGCGCGCTTCACGCCTACGCGTTGATGACCAACCACGTCCACCTGCTTCTGACGCCGGAACATGCCCAAGCGGTTCCCCGGCTAATCATTGCCTTGGGGCGGCGCTACGTGCAGTATATCAACACCACCTACCGCCGGACCGGCACCTTGTGGGATAGCCTGGGATAGCCGTTACAAATCCTCGCTGATCCAAGCCGAAACCTACTTGCTTGCCTGCCAGCGATACATCGAGCTCAACCCCGTACGGGCGGCCATGGTGGATGATCCTGCGCATTACCGCTGGACGAGCTACCGTCACAACGCCCTGGGGCAGGTCAACCCTTGCCTTACCCCCCATCCTCTGTATCTGTCGCTGGGCAGGGATGCGAAGGAAAGGCAAGCTGCCTACCGGAGCCTGTTCCGGGCGCAACTGGACCAAGAAGCGGTCAACGACCTACGGCTGGCGCTCAATCAGAATCAGCCTTTGGGCAATGCACGGTTTTATGCCAACATTGAGGCAGCGACCGGCCAACGGCGGGAGCCGAAGCCGCGAGGCAGGCCACGTGCCAGGCGAGACGACTCCGCCGCGCATGACCCAGGTCAGGGAGAGCTGGCGGTATGAATCCAGCTTTATGCAGCAGAAATATGCGAGCCTGGCCCCTTTAATCGCTGTTCACATCACCTTGGAGATCGTCATGAAATATCTGCTTGTTCTCGCAACTCTTGTGGCAAGCGGTACGGCATCAGCTGCGAGGCTGCCGTGCTCAATCCACGCCAAGACGGGCGCTTCCGCAGCCACGCTCCAGAGCCTTAGCAAAATATCGATCGAACAAGCACGGGCAACTGCTCTCTCCGCCGTCGGTGCACAATCGACGGCGGTGGCCGAGGGGGAGCTTGAAGCCGAGCACGGTTGTCTTGTCTACTCGTTCGACATCCGTCTCTCTCCTCAGGCTACTGGGGTAGAGGAGGTCATGGTCGATGCTGGTAACGGCAAGGTGTTGTCGCATAAGCATGAAACACCGCAGCAAGAAGCCACTGAGAAAGCTAAGGATGCAGCTGCTAGTCACAAGTAGTCACTGCAATTAGGTAAGCGACGTTGCCGCCCAACCCTGCGCTCCAGCCGACGGGCACGCCTTCGGCGTGGGCGCGCAATGGGTAGAGTAGAGGGCAGGTGTCCCGAGACCGTAGGCTGGGCCTATCTGTTGCCGCCCCTTTCGTCTGGCGGTGCCTCAATAGCCCAACCATAGCCGCAGGAGCCAGCCCCCCTCATCAAACCGTGCATACGGTTTTCCCGTACACGGCTTTCCGATGCTCTTCACGCCAGGGCATGCGCCGTGCGCCAGGGTGCCGTTGTCGGCAGCTTGAAGAGTCCATAACGTCCGTAGAGCACCTGCCCGGGAAAGCGCCGATACGCCTGCACCCGGCTGATCAGCTTGTGGCGCCGACGCAGATGAGTATGCACCCGCTCTTCCACGTGCAGCTTCACCTTGGACAGTGCCTGAGTGCAGTTGCGGTGGTGAAAGTAGTGGCTCTAGCCCCGCAGGCTCCGGTTCAGCTCCCCGATGATCTGGGGCATCGGCACCGGGGTCCGCCGTCGATGAGTCAACTGCTTGGCACGGTCTTTGATGCGCTGCACCGAGCGCTTCGACGGCTCGACATGCGGGTAGCGTTTGCCACTGTGGCGACTGCGCCGCAGGCGGAAGCTGGAGCCGAGAAAGTCGAATGACTGTTCTCGGGCATCGACCACCCGCGTCTTGGCCTCGTTGAGGCTGAGACCCAGCCGCTCCAATATGCTGCGCAGCACCCGCATCGGTGGCTCCACCCCCCGTGCACACATGATGACCAGATCATCGGCATAACGCACGAGTCGGGCTCCATAGGCGCCCGCCAGGTCATGGCGCTCCCATATCCGATCCAGCGCGTCCGCAATACGTCCGCAATAGGGTCAGACACGATATTGTGCTATCCTTCGTGCAGTCACTGCACGACCTGAACCGCCATGGCCCGCCTTCCCCGCTATGTCATCCCCGGGCAGCCGCAGCATATCATCCAGCGCGGCAACAACCGCCAAGTGATCTTTGCCGCCGATGCGGACTATCAGTTTTTTCGCGATGCCCTGGTGGAAGCGGCAAGCAAGCACGGTCTGGCGATCCACGCGTATGTCTGGATGACCAACCATATCCATCTGCTGGCCACACCGGAAGGCGACCACAGCATCAGCAAAGTGCTCCAGTCCGTGGGTCGGCGTTATGTGCAGTACTTCAATTTCACATACCGGCGCAGCGGCACCCTGTGGGAAGGCCGCTACCGGGCGACGGTAGTCGATAGCGAGCGGTATCTGCTGACGCTGATGCGCTACATCGAGCTGAACCCCGTGCGGGCGGCGCTGGTGGGGCACCCCAGGGATTATCCCTGGTCCAGTTACCGGTGCAATGCGCTCGGTGAGTCGGGATCGAACGCAGACTGGCTGAGGCCGCATCAGGAATATCTGCGCTTGGGCCGCACTGCGGCGGAACGGCAAGGTGCCTACCGGCAATTGTTCCGGGCGGCTGTCTCCGGCAACGACCTGAGGGAAATCCGGGAGTGCACGCACAAGGGCTGGGCGCTCGGTGGCGACCGGTTCAGGGACCAGGTCGAGGCGCTGGCGCAGCGGCGTGCAGCGTCCAAGGGTGTGGGCAGGCCGAGAAAGGATGATAATCGTGTCTGACCCGTGTCTGACCCCGCTTACCCTTCCGCGCCCGACTTGCACCGGTATGCGCGGACGCCGCAAAATCAGCGCCCGGCGTTCGCGCGCTGCCTGCCCGATTTCTCCTGCCTGCCATAAGGAGACCGAAGATGCACCTCCGCACCGGACTGTTCTTGGTCCTCGCCCTGGTCGCTCACCCGGTTAGTCTCGCCCAGGCCGGGCAGAGGACGCCCCCCGGTCCTTCCGACGTACTCGTGGTATCGGGAACCGTCACCAACTCCCAGGGCAAGGCGGTCAAGGGGGCAGAGCTAACTTTCTTCGTCGCAGGCCAGCGGGTGAAGCTGGCGGAGGAGGTGACGACCTCGGCCCATGGAACCTACGAGGCGCAGCTCGAGCTGCCGGCCGGCACGCTGCCCGGTGCCCGCGTGGAGGTAATGGCGGGGAGGCCATCCTACCAGTCGACCGGGCGGCTTTCTCTGCAGCACGTGTTGCCGGAGCAGGTGGACGGCGGCGGCAACCGCGTCTACCTCGCCCACTTCAGCACCACCCTGGAGCGCGCCTTGTCGCCGGGATTCTGGATAGCCGCGCTGGTGCTGCTCGGCGTCTATATTTTCATCGCCTTCGAACTCATGCACCGCACGCTGGCTGCGCTCGTGGGGGCCGCGCTGATGCTGTTCGTGAGCTACACACTAGGCACCTTCGACCCGAGCTACCGCATCCTGGCCTTCGAGGACGCCATGCACGCCATCGACGGGAACGTCATATTTCTGCTGATGGCGATGATGATCATCGTCGGGATCACCAAGAAGACCGGCGTGTTCCAATGGATGGCCTACAAGTCGTTCCAGGTGGCGCGCGGGAATATTTTCGTGCTGGCAGCGCTGCTCATGTTCGTGACGGCCGTGGTGTCCGCCTTCCTCGACAACGTGACGACCATGCTTCTGCTCATCCCGGTGACCATCGAGGTTTCTCTCGCGCTCAAGCTGAGCCCGATGGTCCTGCTGATACCCGAAGTCTTCGCATCCAACGTCGGCGGCACGGCGACTCTGATCGGCGATCCGCCCAACATCATGATCGGGTCCTATGCGGGGCTCACCTTCATGGACTTCGCGCGGAATCTGACGCTGGTTTGCCTGATCGGGCTCGCGGCCTCCACGGTCTATTACGTGTTGTGGTTTCGAAAGGGCTACCTCGCGGCCAAGGTGGGCGACGTGCCCGCCATGGTCGCGCGTCTGCGCGAGGAGTACCAAATCACAGACCGCCCCCTGCTCATCAAGTGCGGGATCGTTCTGGCCATCACCATTTTTCTGTTCGTCGTTCACGGCGCGCTGGACATGGAGCCGAGCATCGCGGCCATGACCGGAGCGGCGCTGCTGCTCATCATCAGCGACGTGCACATCGTCGAAATGGTGGAGAAGGAGGTCGAGTGGCCGACCCTGATCTTCTTTATGATGCTGTTCATCGTCGTGGCTGGCGCCGAGCAGACGGGGCTCATCCAGATCATCGCCGAGTGGGTGCGCGAGGCATCACGGGGGTCCCTGGTGCTCGCCATCGTCATGATCCTCTGGGTCTCGGCGCTGTTCTCGGCGATTATCGACAACATCCCATTCACCGCCACCATGCTTCCCGTCGTGGCATACCTCACGACGAGCATCCCGGGTGCCGAGCATGGGATTCTCTGGTGGGCGCTCTCTCTCGGCGCCTGTCTCGGCGGCAACGGCACCCTGATCGGAGCGAGCGCTAATGTCGTGACGGTAGGTATGGCCGAAAAGGCGGGTTATCCGGTCTCGTTCATGGAGTACCTGCGGATGGCATTCCTCCCCATGATCCTCACGGTGGTGATCGCCATGATCTGGCTGCTCCTGGTCGAGGTGTGACCCTCGACCGTCCGAGTGGGCGGTTTGCCTAATCGGTCGAGGCCGGTTAAATTTCGAGCGACCGACGGCAATCCGGAGCAGGGACTCAGATGGCCAGCCCAAGCTACACAAGGGGATCGTCCGCACTGCCCAAGTGGCTGCTGTGGGGCACCGTCTCGGTGCTGGGGGCGGGTGCGGTCGGGGGCATCGCCTTCGGTCGGGGCGAATCCGTCAACAGCGGCTGGTTCGTCGTCGCCGCGCTCTGCGTTTACGCCATCGGATACCGCTTCTATAGCGCGTTCATTGCCGCCAAGGTCCTGGTCGTCGACTCGACCCGAGCGACCCCTGCCGAGCGCTTCAACAACGGCCGGGATTTCCTGCCCTACAACAAGTGGCTCCTGTTCGGCCATCATTTCGCTGCCATCGCCGGGCCCGGCCCCCTGGTGGGTCCCACCCTCGCCGCCCAGTTCGGGTACCTGCCGGGAACCCTGTGGATCCTGATCGGTGCGGTGCTGGGCGGCTGCGTCCAGGATTTCGTCATCCTGTTCTTCTCCACCCGAAGAGACGGCCGTTCCCTCGGGCAGATGGCCCGCGACGAGCTGGGCCCCATGGGGGGCTATGCCGCGCTGCTGGGCGTCCTGACCATCATGATCATCCTCATCGCGGTGCTGGGGCTGGTGGTCGTGAACGCCATGAAGCACAGCCCGTGGGCCACGGCAACGGTGGCCGCTACCATCCCCATCGCCATGCTGGTGGGGCTGTACATGCGCAGCCTCAGACCCGGCCGCGTGATCGAGGGGACGCTGATCGGTGTCGCACTGCTGATGCTGGCCGTGGCCGGCGGCGGCTGGTTGGATCATCAGCCGCTGCTGCGCAGCGGGTTCGACTATGGTGCCTCGGAGCTGGCCGGGATGGTCGTCGCTTATGGATTCGCCGCCGCCGTCCTGCCGGTCTGGCTGCTACTGGCGCCGCGCGACTATCTGTCGACGTTCATGAAGGTCGGCACGGTGATCGCGCTCGCGGCGGCCATCGTGCTGTTGCGCCCCGAAATCAGGATGCCGGCGCTGACTCAGTTCATCGACGGAAGTGGGCCCATCTTCGGCGGCAAGCTCTTTCCCTTCGTGTTCATTACCGTCGCTTGCGGCGCCATCTCCGGCTTTCATTCGCTCATCAGCTCGGGAACTACCCCGAAGCTGTTGGCCAACGAGACCGACGCGCGGTTCATCGGCTATGGGGCGATGATGATGGAGTCTTTCGTGGCGGTGATGGCGATGATTGCGGCCACCATCCTCGATCCCGGGGTGTACTTCGCCATCAACGCGCCGGCCGGCATCGTCGGCAGCGAGGCTGCACGGGCTGTGGCGACGATCTCCGGCTGGGGATTCCCGGTGAACGTCGACCAGATGGCCCAGCTTGCCGCCGATATGGGAGAGCGGACCCTGTTCGCCCGCACCGGCGGTGCGCCGTCGCTGGCGGTGGGGATGGCTCGGATCTTCGCGACGGCCTTCGGCCAGGGTCTCCTGGCCCTGTGGTACCACTTCGCCATCATGTTCGAGGCGCTGTTCATCTTGACCACGCTCGACGCCGGGACTCGGGTGGGCCGGTTCATGCTGCAGGACCTGCTGGGGAATGTGTACCCCGCCTTGGGGAGGACCAGTTGGTATCCGAGCGTCCTGCTGACCAGCGCCTTGGTGGTGGGGGCTTGGGGCTATTTTCTGTACATTGGGACCATCGATCCGTTGGGGGGAATCAACAGCCTATGGCCCCTGTTCGGTATCTCCAACCAAATGCTCGCGGCCATCGCCCTGTGCGTGGCGACGACCATCCTGGTCAAGTCCGGCAAGGCGCGCTATGCGTGGGTGACCGCGCTGCCATTGGTATGGCTGGTGCTCATTACCAGCGCCGCGGCCTGGGAGAAGCTGTTCAGCCCGGACATCCGGGTGGGGTTTCTGGCCCACGCCCGAGACCTTGCCGACAAGCTGGCCGCAGGCGTGCTGACTGCCAGGCAGGCCGCTCAGGCCCCCCGGCTCATGTTCAACGACCGGCTGGACGCCGTGCTCAGCGCGTTCTTCCTGGTAGTGACCTGGATAATGGTCGTCGATACGCTGCGCGTGTCCTTTCGAGCCTTGGCAGGACGCGTGCATCCGCCGCTGTCCGAGTCGCCCCATATCCCCAGCCGCTTGGTGGAGGACTGGGTACGTGATTGAGATGTCCTACGGCCGGCGGCTGAGACGGCTGTGGTGCCGTGTCTGGCACGCCCTGCGCACCGCGACTGGGGACGACGCTTACGAGCGCTATCTCGACCACTGGCGGGCGCACCACACGGAGGAAGGCCCGCCCATGGACCGCAAGAGCTTCTACCGTTTGGAGCTGGAGCGTAAGTGGAGCGGGGTGGGGCGCTGCTGCTGAGCGGTGGACGCGGCGGCCGGCAGGGCAGGGTTGCCGGCCGGTCCCTCTGTCTCGATGATGCGTTTCAGCCGCCGCCCATCTTACGATGTTACGACACAGCGGGATCTCGGAGCGGAGGTACGAGGCTGTCGGGTGCGGCCGACAGGGCGCTCGATTCGGCGCGGCCTCTGTCTCCGTTGAACCGGGCGCGCAGGCCGTCGGCCCACTTGTCGGAAACGTCGCGGGTGAAGCGACTGACCGGGCCTTGTACGGCAGCCGCCGCGAACATACCGACCAGCGCGGGTGCCGCGACCGTCAACAACCCGCGCCCCACCAGCGCAGCGACTCCGATGCCGGTAGCCGATGCAGCCAGGGCGCCGATGGCACCGAGGATGGCGCCATGGCCGATTTGAGACAGGCCCCGGCCGAGAAGGGTGAAACCGTCCTGGTCGCTGTTTCGCCGCGCCGCGGCAACGCCGCCGACCAAAGCCACGCCGGCGCCCGCAGCAGCCCCGGTGAGCGCCCCGATCTTGGCGGACGAGGCGAGCAGCTCTACGGTCGTCGGGGAGCCGATCGCGAAGCGGACCGCTTCTTCGAGCCTATTTGATGCCATAGGTATCACTGGACCTTGTGCACCGACTGCTTGGCGGCCCGGGAGCCTGGGGTCCACGATGCCTTCAATTTGAGCCAGGGCAAGAAGTGACGGAGGGTGCGCCCGGGTGAGCACCTTCTGCGGTTTCGTCGCCTGAAACGAAGAACCCCGCTGCGTGGCGGGGTTCTTCGTGGCCGAGCGAGTCGCTTGCCTCTACGCCGGGACGACGTTGGTGGCAGCCGGACCCTTCGGGGTCGTCTCGGTATCGAACCTCACCTTCTGACCTTCGGCCAACGACTTGAAGCCGCTGCCTGCGATGGCGGAGTGATGCACGAACACATCCTTGCCGCCGTCGTCCGGGGTGATGAAGCCGAATCCCTTACTGTCGTTGAACCACTTGACCGTTCCTGTACTCATCGGAAGAACCTCTGCAATATTAGTGAAGTAGAGGCTCGTGAAGGCAGTTTCTTGGCACAGAGGCTGCGGGAGTGACCACTGTTGAACAGGAGGGACTTCCGAGACGGTATCAGGACAAGGAACTGCACGGACGGCACTATACCCCGAGTCCTTTGAGAAAGCTAGTCTCTTCCCTAGCCCCGAACGGGACTTGTCCGGAAGGGCCTACCCGACCGCGAGATCCCAAAGCAACCGTGGCTATCGGGCCGCGCAGCAGATTCATCCTCGAGCGTTCAGACGCAGAGCCCGAACAGACGGGGTAAAGCAGTGGCCGCGGATGGTCGGTTAGTTGCCGTGTACGTCCACATCCCCGGGCTTCCGGCGCCGTTGACGGACGTGTACGGGGAGCCCTGCTCACAGATGCGACCCCACCCCGGCGCTCGCAGGGAGTCTGACGCCGACGAGCTACGGCGCTTCGCGGTCAGGGGCGAGGCAGCCAAGGACGTCAGCGCTGACCCGATGGGGGCAGGGCCTGCACGTGCAGGTGCACGCCGACGCACCCGAGGTCACGGACCTTCCTCAATGCGTCCTCAGGGTCTCTCGCGACGACGATGTAGTCGATCGGCACCGGGATGTGCTCCCGCCCCGCGTATCCAACACCGTATACCTTGTACATGGCCCATACCGTCGTGTAGTTGAAGTCCTGCAGATCCTCAAGCATCTCCCGTGCCACTCGTCTATCGTCGCATCCGATCGCGGGCCGGGGACGCCGGGCGACCCTGCCGGCTTAACCCAAGGGGACAGAGAACGGGTGAGGGATACGCGCAACGCAACTCCACCGTGCCAAATGCGCACTGCGGCTGCACCGTCTGCGGCCGTCCGACACTTACGGCAGGGGCGGCAAGATGGCGTCAACTTCCGTCCGGAGTCTTCGGCCCGGCTGCTCGCCGGCCGCGGCGCGCGGAAGTCGGGGGCCGTTTCCGCCGGGCTGGACTCAGGCCGAACAGGCCGGGAACGAAGCGGCCCGGCTCGCCGCCCGGGGTCGACGCGAACAACGCTCCCGCGATCCACTCGCCCAACTTGCGGTAGCTCTCCCACTGCGCCTCGTCGAAGAACTGGTCGGCGGTGGTCTCCTGCGGGAACGCGGGGTGGTTGGCATGGTACTGCACGATGTCGGCCGGCTCGTCGCCCATCAGCGTGGGCTTGATGTAGAGCAGCCACGACTCCGCCTCCGGGCGGTCTTCGTAGCGCACCTCTGCCAGGGCCGCGCGGGCCGTGGACAGACCTGTCTGCTCGGGGGCCCTGAGGACATATCTCTCCCGGCGTTCCTGCGAGTCCCCGCTGTCGGGGACCAGCGACTTCTCCCATTGTCCGCGCCGCAGGTTCTGGAGGGATCCGAAGTGCCTCCTCAGCCTCGGGTCGATGCGCTGCTCCAGCTCGTCGTCGTCCAGGAAGCGGACCTCGGCCTGGAAGTCCAGGCGCGCCTTGCGTACCAGGTTGGCCAGTCCCTCGAACAGGTAGTCGCCATCGGCCTCCGCGTCGACCACGACGATCACCGGCAGCCGGCGCCGGATCAGCTCGTAGGCCCCCATGTTCTCGAAGTGCCCGCCGTCGGAGAGGTACCAGTGCTGCCGTGCGGTGCCGGGGAAGCGCGCCAGGAACTCTTGCAGGAAGAAGGATTGCATCCGGAACGCCTCTCTCAGCCATCGGGCTGCCCGCGCCCCCAGGCTGCGGGGCCGCGCAGACGGCCGCCGCTGCACGTCGGTGCCCGAGTTCCACCAGTAGCCCAGCCGGATGTTGCCGAAGCCTGCCAGCAGGCTGAGCCCCAGGCTGGTGCGCGCGCCGAGGCCGGTGGAGAAAGCCGCTCCGGAGATGCCCACCCACTGCCCTAGAGACAGGACCTCGGCCTTCAGCTCGCGCTGCTGGTATTCGAAGACCCGATAGGAGCCTTCTTTGGCCTCGGGGTAGATCACAACGGGCCGGGGAACCTTGCCTTGCGGCTCTGCGTCGGCGAACACTGCATGGTGACGGACGCCCACGCTGACCCCCGCCGGCCCCAGCGCCATGCCCACCCCCTTGCGGTCCTGCTGCTCGATTCTGGGACACCCCGTCCACGGTCTCGTTGATGGTGACGTTGAGGAGGTGGATGGGCGCTCCCTTGTCGTAGGCGCTGCCGCTCCTGCCGGACGGCGCCGGGGAGGCCCAGTAGTGCACCAAGTCGATGTCGTCCTCGGGGATCACGTGGGTCACGGCTCCGCTCGGCCCGCTGCGGCACGGATTGGAGGCTCCCAAATAGGCTCGGGTAAGGCGCGCGCTATATAGCGGATGTTCGGAGGACCAGTTGAGGAATGGCCAGGAGCGCCCGAACGCCACGGAGAACGCCAGGACGATCGCCCACGCTAGCAGCGGTGCTACCAGATCGCCCCGTCCGGATCGGGAAGCCGTCGGTAGGCAGTCGGCACACTCAGGCGTACTGCTGTGGGCGGCCTGCGTGCGGGCGGTCCAGCCCTCGCCGGTCTCGGAAGGGGCGATGAGCACCGACCTCGCGGTGAGGATCTGCGGTGCCTCCGCTTTTCCGAGGGCTGCGGGTCGTCCCGCGGGCGCGGCGAAATCCCAGGCCAGGGCATGGGAGAAGCCGTCCAGGGTGCCGAGGACCAGCGTCATGATCGACGAACGCAGCCGCCGCTGCGAGGAGACTGACGGGGACCCGGGGCCGTTTGCTGGTCCCCGTACCGCCGAAGAGCACGACGACCTGCCGGGCAGAGGCCGCCGCGCCCACCAGGATTCCGAACACGGCGGTCGCCCACGCGCCGAGGCTGGAATCGGGCCCCACGACCACGGCATACGCGGTCTGGCCGATGGAGTCGACCAGCGCCAAGGCCGCGGCCGCTCCGGTCCAGACCATGGCGCGCCTGAGCTGTGATGAGATCCAGTGGCGCGCGTGCGAGTCCTCGAAGAGAGACCGCTCCGGCGAGCTGCGGGTCATCTGCCGGCGCGCCGCTTCGGCGCCGGCCACGCGTCGTGCTCCCTCGGACCACAGGGCCGCCAGCAGCCCGCCGAGCAGTGCCTCTGCGGACAGGGCGCGCAGGATCGCGTGCTCCTCCGGCAACAGCAGGACACCGGTGAAGCCGATGAGGAGCGCCATCCCCAATCCCCACGCCGGGTCGAGGCTCCAGCGCACCTCTGCCATCTTTACCTTTGGCACCAGCATCCAATAGGCCCAACCCACGGGGACCGCCCACAGGGCGAATGCCGCAAGGACCACGAGCACATAGGGACTCCACCACAGCCATGTCTGCCCCCCCGGCATGTGGCAGCCCAGGACATCGTTCGCCCAGGTCATGAATGCGGGAAAGTTGACCTCGGCGACAGCGCGCAGCAATTGCGCCGTGAGGAACACCATCAGGACCAGGCTGGCCAGGACCACCTGTACGGCGACCCAGTTCCTCATCAGCACGGCGGCCCCGAGCAGCAGGTCCCCGGCGCCGCGCGGTGACAGGTATCGGCCGTTTTCCCGCAGCCAGCGGAATACGTCGGGCGGGTGGCGGCACTCGGGTGGTGCGCCGCCCTCGTCGCTGCTGGGGGCGGGGCCGGCAGGCGGGCTTCCGAGCAGCATCTTCTCGGCATCGGCCACGTCGCTGACATAGTGGCGAGTGAACAGCCGGCCCAGGAACGATCCGAAGTAGCCGCCGCCCGAGACCGTGGAGATGTAGTCGATGCGGCCGAGAAGCTTGAGCCGGGCGAGGGCCTGGAACACCCCCAGACAGAACGTCGCGCTGCGGATGCCCCCTCCCGAGAGAGCGAAGCCCACGCGTGCCGCGTCGGCGTCTACCTTGGCGGCTTGCCGGCGCCTGGCGATTAGCCGATGCTCTCGCTCCCGCAGCTCAGGCGGACAGGCGACGTCGAAAGCGTCGGGACGGGTGGTGGCGGGCATAGGACAATCCTCCCAGTTGTTGTTTCGTTCTAAGGGTCCCACGAAACCACGATGCGGACCAAAGCATAGCCCAACGCTGCCGGATGGGGTAACCCGGCGAGTCCCGTAGAGGCGGCGCAAGGCCCGTTCGAGCCGCGGGGCCAAAGGAGCACGGCTACGAATCCCGCAAACATGACATCGCCCCCCCGACCCGTGCCGCGGCGCTTCCGGGGCCTTGCGTCCGGGACCGGCTTTGCTAAGGTAGCCTCGCAGCCGATGGAATGCCGAGCGCGTCGCGCTGGCTCTGGGAGGGCTGAGCATGAAAGCGATCAGCAGGACCTTTCTCACCGGTCTCGTCACCGTCCTGCCAGCGGTGGCCACCTTTTATGTCCTGTTTTGGCTTGCGCGCTCCGCCGAGTCGTTTCTCGGCGGACTCCTACGCCTCGTGCTGCCGCACGCCCTGTACTTCCCGGGTCTGGGGGTCGCTGCCGGCGTGGCGGTAGTCTTCGCGGTCGGGCTGGCGATGCGGACCTGGGTCGTCCGCGGACTGTTTGCCTGGGCCGAAGGGGTGGTGTTCCGGGTGCCACTGGTGAAGTCGCTGTACGGTGCCATCCGCGACTTCTTCGGCTTCATCTCGGGGCGAGGTCAACAGGGGATGCGGCAGGTCGTGGCGGTGCCCCTGGGGGACAGCGGCATGGAGATGATCGGCTTCGTGACGCGCACGGATCTCGGCGTGCGCACGACTGGGTCGGTCGAAGGAGACATGGTGGCGGTCTATCTGCCCATGGGGTACCAGCTCGGGGGCTTCACCGTGTTGCTGTCCCGCTCGGCGGTGCGGCCGCTGGAGATGTCCGGGGAGGAGGCCATGCGCTTCGTGCTCACGGCGGGGATGACCACCGGCCCCCAGACGACCGGCCGTCCGCAGGCCTCGCGTCCTGCAGAGACGCCGTGAGCGACGCCGCCACGCCCGATCGGCAGGATGCTTCGGCGAGGCCGGAGGCGGACGAAGATCTGATCGGGCAGTGCCGCCGCCGCTCGCTGGCTCTGCTGCGTCTCAACACCACGCCCCACGGCATCCTGGCCGCGACGCGCACTGCCCAGTCCGAGCGTCGGCACTACGCGCACATCTTCGGGCGCGACGCGGCGGTGTGCGCCCTGGGGATGGCGGTCTCCGGCGACGCGGCTCTCAGAGAATGTGCGCGCAACAGCCTCCTGACGCTCGCGCACTATCAGGCCGAGAACGGCCAGTTGCCGAAATACGTGGATGCGGAGCAGGGGACCGCCGACTTCTGGTACTTCGGCTGCATCGACGCCACACTGTGGTGGCTCATCGCCGTGAAGCTGCTCTCGCGGCTCGCTCCCGACTGCCCCATCGAGCACGAGGTCGGCCAGCGCATCGAGCGGGCCATCGCCTGGCTGCGCTGCCAGGAGCATCAATCCCTATACCTGCTGCAGCAGAACGAGGCCAGCGACTGGGCCGACATCATGCCGCGCTCCGGGTTCGTTCTTTATACGAACGCGCTCTGGTATTACGTCAAGCGCCTGTATCACCTGTCCCATCGGGAGGAGACCCATTACTTCTTCAACCACTTGTTCTTTCCCTTCTCCGGCCACGTCACCGACCAGCGGCGCGCCCGGTTGCTGATGCACTACGTGCGCAACAAGGCCCGACGCACCGATGCGTATCTCAGCTTCGTCAACTTCTCCTTCTGGGGCGAGGAGGGCGACGTGTTCGGAAATCTGCTGGCGGTCCTGCTGGGGCTCGCCGGGGACGGGCAGGCGAACAGGGTGATGCACGCACTGGAGCAGGCCCAGGTGGCCACTCCCTACCCGGTGCGCGTCGTCTGCAAGCCGATCCGCAAGGACAGTGCCTTGTGGCGCACGTACATGCTGCGCCATCGCCAGAACCTGGAATACCAGTACCACAACGGTGGGATCTGGCCGTTCGTGGGCGGCTTCTGGGTGATGGCCCTGGCGCGGTTGGGCAGGGCCAGGGCGGCCCGCGCGGAGCTGGCGAAGCTGGCGCAGGCGAACCGCGTCAAGGACTGGCAGTTTATCGAGTGGCTCCACGGCAAGACCCTGGAGCCCCGCGGCATGGCGGGCCAGTCCTGGAACGCGGCGATGTTCCTGCTGGCCGATCACGCCCTGCGCGAGAGAGTGTTCTGAAGAGGCTCGTGAATCGTGAACAGATGGGCTGCGCGTCCCGGTAGCGGCGTCCGGCGGTGGTCATCGGGGCGTCCTGCGGACGTGCCGAATGGCTGTCCTGCCATTCGGTCGCTAGCTCCGTGCGCCTATGCTCGCGGGCCGCTCGCGGCGATCTCTTCACAGGCCCTGAGGGGTGGCTAGCCAGCGCCGAGTGCGCCCGGTTTGCAGGGCGGCGACGGCCGGGATAGAGTTTGTGCACTTGCGCAGCCGCGGCGCTCCTGAGACGGCCTGCGTTCACCACACGGACGGCGGCACGGCGTGCGGGGCAGTCCGCGTCGCATGCCCGCCGCGGGTCGCCTCCACTGCCGGAGGGGAGATGAGATGGCCGAGAACAACAAGCTCTTGGGTGTGCTGCGCTTGGTGCCCCGCGTCCGAGCACCGGGCAAGGAGTCCATGGCGCGCGGTGCGGGCCTGCTGCTGCTCCTGGCCTTGGCGGCGGGCGTCCCGGGCTTCGTGTGGTTCGTCTGCCGCATCGAGCCCGGCCCGGATCAGATCGCCATCCTCATCGCCAAGACCGGGCGGGATCTGCCCGCCGGCCAGATCCTCGCTCTCGAGCCTGGGCAGAAAGGTATCCAGTTGGCGGTGCTTCCCGAGGGCCGCTACTTCCGCAACCCCTATGACTGGGACTGGGAGATCCGTCCCGTCACCGACATCCCGGCCGGCAAGCTGGGAGTGCTGACGCGCCTGTATGGAGACAACCTGCCGCCCGGCCGCATCATCGCCACCGAAGGCACCAAGGGCATCGTCGCGGACGTGCTGCGGCCAGGCAAGTATCGCATCAACCCGTACGCCTACCATGTCGAGCTGTTCGACGCCCTGTCCATCCGCCCCGGTGCGGTGGGCGTGGTGACCTCCCTGGTGGGCCGGGACGTGCTGAATGACGGCCTGCCTCCCGAGGCGCGCAATACCTTCCTGGTGAAGGCAGGGATGAAGGGGGTGGTGGCCGACGTCCTGGATCCCGGGACTTACTACCTGAACCCTTACCTGGTGAACGTGGTGGAGGTGAACCTGCGCAGCCAGCGCTTCGAGATGAGCGGGGACGACGCCATCACCTTCCTCACCATGGACGGCTTCAACGTCCGCGTGGAGGGCACCCTGGAGTTCAGCATCGAGCGCGACAAGGCGGCGCTGCTGACCCACCGGGTGGGCGACATGGACGACGTGCTGAAGAAAGTCATCCTGCCCCGCGCGCGTGGCTTCTCGCGCATCGAGGGCAGCAAGCACCCCGCCATCAACTTCATCGTGGGGGAGACCCGCCAGCAGTTCCAGGACAACCTGGAGCAGCATCTGCGCGAGAAGACCGAGGACTGGGGCGTGGCCATCAAGTCGGTGCTGGTGCGCAACATCGTGGTTCCGGACGCCATCGCGAGCATCATTCGCGAGCGCGAGGTGGCCGTGCAGAACGCCCGCAAGTTCGAGCAGCAGATCGAGCAGGCCCGATCCATGGCCGAGCTCACTCGCCAGGAGATGCTGGCGCAGCAGAACAACGAGAAGGTGCAGGCCCAGACCGCGCGCATCCGCGCCGTCATCGGCGCCAGGCAGGATCTGGCGGTGCAGGTGACCGGCGCCGAGCGGGAGCGTGAGGTGGCGAAGCTCGACAACGAGGCTGCCGCCTTCCAGGCAGACGCCCTGTTGGCGAAGGCGCAAGCCGAGCGCGACGTGATACGTCTGGACAACCAGGCCAAGGCCGGGGTCATGGCGACCCAGGTGAAGGCCTTCGGCTCCGGGACCAATCTGGCCCGCTATCGGCTCTACCAGAAGCTCGGTCCGCGCATCGAGTCCATCCTCAGCAGCGACGACGGCCAGAGTCTGGGCGGCTTGTTCCGCTCCTATCTGCCGGCCCCTGTGCCGGCCTCGGCGGAGGCCAAGCCATGAGCGCTCCCGTGAGGAAAGTGATCGTCGCCGGGCCGTTGCTCGTACTCGCTGCCGCGGCACTCTGGGGCGTCTGGGTCTGGGGCTTTTGCCGTTTCTATGTCCCCCCGGATCACATGGCGGTCATCACCGCCAAGACCGGTGAGGCGCTGCCTCCCGGTCAGATGCTCGCGCGGCCTGGGCAACAAGGCATCCAGGAGCAGGTCCTGGCGGAAGGCCGGCACTTCCGCAACCCGCTCTTCTACGACTGGACAATCCTGCCCGTCCTCCGGGTGCCGCCCGGCAAGGTCGCCATCGTCACCTCGAAGGTGGGAAGCGAGCTGCCGGAGGGCGAGTTCCTGGCTGCCCAAGGCCAGAAGGGGATCTGGCGCGACGTGCTGGGGCCCGGCAAGTACCGCCTGAATCCGTATGGCTACCGCGTCGAGCTGGTGGACGCCCTCAGCATCCCCATCGGCTACGTGGGTGTGGTGACGGGACTCTCCGGGGCGCAGGCCGCGCCGGGGGAGTTCGCGGGGCCGGGGCAGAAGGGAGTGCGCAAGGACGTGCTGCAGCCGGGGCTCTACTACGTAAACCCCAAGCAGCTGCGCGTGGACGTTCTGGAGATCGGGGTGAACCAGGTCTCGCTCCTCGGCAAGAAAGGCGGCGAGGTGATCACCAAGGCCCAGATCGTGTCTCAGAACGCGCCCATGGACGAGCTGCAGAAGCGGGTGCTCGCGGAGCAGAAGGAAAAGCGCATGGGTTACCTGGCACAGCGGGCGCAGGTCGCCCAGGAGAAAGCCGAAATGGCCGCGGCGCCGAGTGAGCGCGGCGGGGTGGCCGCGGGAGTTCCCAAGCCCATCGTGCCCCCGAACGCCACCCTGAGCCTCGACCAAGTGGTCGAGTTTCCTTCCCGGGACGGCTTCGAGATCAGCCTGGACATGAGTGTCGAGTTCGAGCTGCTGCCCGAGCACATCGCCTCGATCTACCAGAGCTACGGCGATCTGCCCGCGGTGGTGGACAAGATCATCATGCCCCAGATCCTCTCGGTCTCCCGGCTCAAGGGCTCCGCCTACCGGGCCAGGGACTTCATCGTGGGGGAAGGGCGCGAGAAGTTCCAGAACGACTTGACCGAGGCGCTGGCACGGGTCCTGGCGGGACGCCACATCGTCATCCACAACGCCCTCATCCGCCACGTGAACGTCCCCGCGCAGATCCTGGAGCCCATCCAGCAGGCGAGCGTTGCCGTGGAACAGGACCTCACCAACAAGGAGAAGCAGAACACCGCCCGCAAGCAGGCCGAGCTCAACACCGAGGTGAGCCTCATCGACCAGGCGCGGGAGCAGGTGGCCCAGGAGACCGAGAAGCTGAGGGCCGAGATCCGGGCCGATCAGGACAAGCAGGTGGCCGAGATCCGGGCCGAGGCGCAGAAGCAGGTGGCCGAGATCGCCAAGCAGACCGCGCTCGTTGCTGCGGAACGGGTGCGCAAGCTCGGTCAGGCCAAGGCCCAGGTGGTGACCCTGGTGGACGGCGAGAAAGCTGCCGGAGTCGCCCTCAAGTCCGCCGCCTTCGGCGACCCCGAAGCCTACACGTTATGGGAGTTCGCCGACGGCCTCAACGGCGGCGTGCGCATCCGCATCCTGCACTCCGGCGAGGGCACCCTTTGGACGGACCTGGAGAAGGCGACCCTGGGGGAGCTAGGCGGGGCGGAGGTGCTCAAGGGGCTGAGCTTGCCGCCGGCGGTCGGGTCCGAGAGTCCGAGGGGGCGGTGAGGGCAGCCTGCGCTCGAAAGAGCCCTCCTGGCGTGGGGTATGAGCCGCGGGAGCCTCGTGCGTCGGGTGGGCCATACCAAGACCACGAGGCTTAAACGGCAGGGCGCGGGGGACGGGTCTCACATTCCCTCACTGACCACCGCCAAGCAGTGCCGGGCCCCGGAGGAGTACTGTCACAGGGAAAGCCCGCCGCATGCCGTTAGGGAGTCTCATCAGCGATAGTACTCGGAGTGTGGGAAAGCCCACTACAAGGGGAAGGACCTCACGGAAGGACGCAGCTTTACAGGAAACTTGCGCCGGACGGCGTCGGCCGGAGAATGCAAGCGAACCTCACTCCAGCCATTGCTACGCAGGCCGCTTATATCAGGCGTTGGGCGCCACGACTCGGCCCGCCCACTGCTCGCGCCACGGGGATCTCAAGATGAGCGTTCAACTAGACCACGCGATAGTTCCATCCCACGACAGGAAAGCTGCGGCAGAATTGCTCGCCACCCTCCTTGGCGTCCCTTGGGCAGAGTCCGGAGTGGGTCCCTTCTGCCCTGTCTATGTGAACGAAGGATTGACCCTCGACTTCGACCAAGCCGAGGGCCTCTTTCCCGTACAACACTATTGCTTTCGAGTGAGTGAGGTGACTTCTCGAATGGGCCGCGCACCGATCCAGGGGAACACGTCGCGCTCTAGGCGTCGGATGATCTTGCTGGAATGACTCGCAGCCCAGGTCGGCGCGAACTTGACGAACCACTCCCGCGCCACGGCTGCAAAGGTGTTCTCCACCCTGTCGGCCTGCAACGCCTTCTCAGCCTTGCGTGCCGCAGCGGGATCGACTCCCGATGCGAGCAGCTTGCGCGCCTCATCCCGTCTATCCCTGGCATCCTTCAGGGACACATCCGGGTACACGCCGATGGCAAGCGTCTTGCGCGTGCCTATGAACCGGTAGTCCAGCCGCCAGTATTTGTTCACGGACTCACCAGCAGGTACAGCCCCTTCTCGTCGGTGAGCTTATAGGGCCTGTCCTTGGGCTTGGCGTTGCGAGCTGTGGTATCGGTGAGCGACATGGCGGTATCTTCCCAGGGACGCGGATTGATCTTGCCGCTTCAAGACCTCCACAAACCGGCAGAAAATCTTGGGACAGTGAGGCAGAGATAGAGTTTGTCGGTATCTGCCTTGATGGGCGGCCGGATACCGTCAAAAGTATCCGGGTCTTCGGCTGTATCCGCCTCCACTGTGATGCGGTCGCCCTTCTTCACCCGCGAAGAGAGCCGCAGTTTCTTCACCACCACCACCACCACGCCGCTGATGCCGCTGCCTACGGCATATACGAACTGGAAGCCCCTCTGGCGCAGTGGATTAAGGTCGTAGACGCGCTCGTCTCTCGGACCGGGCGGTAGGTTGCGCAGCTTCAGAATCGCCGTTGCGAACATCGCCTGTAGCGGCTCGATCGCCTTGTAGGAGCCGCGGAAGTTCAGGTCGAGCGAGCCGTCACGCCGTGAGTAAACATAGATGACCTCGAAAGCGGGATTGTGGGGCGGCGGCCAAACTCACCATTCACCCATTCGACGCTGTGCTGCGAGTAGTCCTCGGGATAGGCGAAAAAGTAATCCAGTTCTCCGCGGCGAAAGGGCTCCACCGCGCAGTTGTTGCCCCGGCCCTCGGTATGGTGGAAGTAGTCGCGGATCAGGCGGGCAAGTTGCAGAAGGCTGGCGTCGTCCACCGCTGCCGGCCGGTGCGACAGATTCTTGCGCTTGCGCCAGTAAGGGAGACTATCCGCGTGGTAGAACAGGGTCGCACCTTTCCAGCAGTCGTTGTGGTCCAGGAAGACGACCATCGCCCGTTCGTAGTGGTTGGGCAGCGCCGACAACGACTCAACGAAAGCGGTGAGACCGTCCGGAGCTTCCCTCAACTGCCACCCCGCCTCGTCAATGATCGCCCGAAAGCCCTTCTCGCAACCCAGGTCGAAGATGTCCCGAAACTGCGCATCCATGGCATTGCGCTGACCGTCAGGCAGAGCCAGCCATGCCGCGAACAACTCGTCTGGCTTGGTCTCGTTCATGGCCGAGAAGTCCAGTTCGCCGAACAGCCCACGCTCGTGGAAGTAGCGGGCGAGCAGGGCGTTTGGCATCTGCCTAAAGAAGTCCTTCGATGAGTAATGCCGGGTCATGCTGTCCCCCGCCACAAGTAGTTGTCACAGGCTTGGACTATACGGGACGTTGCAGGGCATTATAGTGCATTTGCATTTACCCACTGCGGAGGGGCATGGCCAACATCAAAATCGCCACCTTGACCTTTCGCATCGATCCGGGCGTCAAGGAGGCGCTGCGCATCACCGTCGCCCGCGAGCACCGTTCCATCGCCAATATGCTGGAGGTGCTGATCCGGGCCTATTGCGGGCGCAACGACATCACTATCCAGGAGCAACAGGCATTGCCTCTGGAAGTCGAACGCAGACGGTAACCCGCCACGGCCATCAAGAAGTCCGACTAGTGCGAGCCAATATCCCTCCCTCACCTGGATTTCCAGCGGCCGCACCAGCGTTGGATGCCTTCGGCCTCAAGTTCTCTTCCGGGGGCGCCCACATCAGCCGGACCATGATGTTGGCAGGAACTCGGCGCGGTGCTGGCCGGCGTTCCGCGGCTCCGGTGCTGCCGATTACCGCGAGGCCATTCTTCAGCGGAACGTGCTGGGCAAGACCACGGACAGCACCCGGCAGAAATCGCTGCGCCACTTGCGCGAGCTGTATGCGCTCAACGAAGCCACCCCCATTTTTGGACTCCTGCGAAAGCTCCACGCATTGGACGCGCGAGCCTGCCGCTCCTGGCCGTCCAGGTGGCCTGGGCGCGTGATCCGCTTTTGCGGGCCACGACCCCGCCGGTCATGGACGCATCGGAAGGCGAACGAGTTGAAACGGCCAGTCTGGCGCAGGCGTTCGAAGCTGCGTTTCCGAGTCAGTATTCGGAACTGAGCCGTAACAAGACCGCGCGAAATGCCGCCTCCTCTTGGACCCAGTCCGGGCACCTCGCCGGTCGCGCGAAAAAGACCCGCCAGCGGATCAAGCCCACAGCAGTGGCCGTCACCATGGCCTTCTTCCTTGGGAATATCGCCGGCTACCACGGTGCGGCGGTCTTTTCCAATCCCTGGTGCCGCGCTCCTCGATCTGAATGCCGACCGTGCCAAGGCCATGGGCTTGGAGGCCCATCGGGCCGGGACTGCTCAACTTGCGTGCGGTGGGTGAAGTCGTTGAACTGAGCTTCCCGCTGCTCGCGGAATTTCAAACCGAGCCGTCATGAGCGCCATCGACCGTCTGCTTTCCAACTACTCCCGCCAGGTGCGCCTGCCCTGGTCAGCCCAACATGTCGGGCAAGCAGCGCGTCTGGTTTGCGGTGTATCCGCCGGCAGAAGAACGGCGGGTACGGGCGCGGCTGCCGCAGTTTGAAGCGCTCACGCTCGAAGCCAACCACGGATGGGCCACCGTTGACCTCACGCGACCTTCTGCCGGAATGGATCTGCGGCCCACGAGTATCGCGAAGCGATCTTCGCAGAGCCGGAGCATTTCAGCGCCAACAGCGAGCTCGAAGACCTGGCCGTTGAGCGGGTGCGTCAGGCCTGGTCCGGCGAGGATGTCAATGCTGCCAGCGTCGTGGCCGTCACCGGGCTCGCGTCGCTGTTCGACTTCATGCGGGTATCCAGCCTGATCGAGCGGGTCGAAGACTGCGTGCGCGGTCGCTTGCTGGTGCTCTTCCCGGGCGAATACGTCGGCAACGTCTATCGCTTCATGGACGCACGCGACGGCTTCAACTACATGGCCGTTCCCATCACCTCAACCGAGAGCTTCATCAACCCATGACCAACCGCGAACTTTACTTCCGCGATCCCACCACCCTCGAGCTGCTCAACAACGGCGTCTCGAAGGTTTCCGAATTCGGCCACGACGCAGCGCCAGATCAGGACGCTCCGTTTTGAGCTGCGAGAACTTTGTCTGCGATGGCGAATACGCCCGCGGGCTGGAGCGGATTCTCAAGGCCTACCTCGATGGCCTCGGGCGAGAGGAGCAGAAGGCCGTCTGGGTCAGCGGCTTCTTCGGCAGCGGCAAGTCTCATCTCGTCAAAGTGCTGCGCTATCTCTGGGAGGATTACCACTTCGCCGACGGCGCCACCGCCCGCTCGCTCGTGAAGCTGCCAACGGAAATCACCGATCTGCTCACGGAACTGACCAATCGCAGCAAGCCACTCGGTGGCTTGCGCGCCGCAGCGGGCACGCTCGGCGCGGGCTCCATGGACAACGTCCGCCTGGCGTTCATCCAACTGGTGCTGCGCGCCGCCGGCTTGCCGGAGAATCTCGCGCAGGCCAGATTCATCCTCTGGCTGCGCTCATCTGGGCTGGAGGCCAAGGTCGAGGCGGCACTCAAGCAGCAGAATCGCGAGCTTGCCCGTGAAGTCCTCAGCTTGAAGCTCTCCGATTCCGCTTGCCGAGGCGCTCGTCAGTGCCGAGCCCAAATATGCCACGGTCGCCAACGCGCAGGAGGCCATTCGTGACCGGATTTCCCGGAAATCACGTCGCCCAACAATTGACTCAGGCGCTCGACTTCGTCCAGCAGATCTTCGGTGAGACAATGGCAACTTCCCTGCACGCTGCTCGTCGTAGATGAAATCCAGCAGTTCATCGGCGAGAAGATCCGAGCGGCGCGATGGATCTGCAGGAAATCGCCGAGCACGTGCTGCACCAAGCTGAACCAGCGCCTTCTCCTGGTGGGCACCGGCCAGTCCGCGTTGAACATGCCACGCCCAGCCTGCAACGGCTGCAGGCCCGCTTTGCAGTAAGCGTGCAACTTTCGGACACCGATGTCGAGAGCGTCATTCGCAAGACCGTCCTCCGCAAGAAGCCGGAGCAAGAGTCCAGCCATCGCGAAGTGCCTGGACGCCAACCAGGGCGAATTGGCCCGCCATCTCCAGAACACCCGCTTCGCCGCCACCCACGACGACGACAAGTTCTTCGTCGCCGATTACCCGCTGCTGCCCACCCGCCGGCGGTTCTGGGAGAAGGTGCTGCGCAACACCGACCACTCCGGCACCAAGGCCCAGTTGCGCTCCCAGTTGCAGATCGTCTTCGAGGCGACGCGACAAACCGCGGCGGCTGCCGTGGGCACCGTGGTGCCGGCGGACTTCATCTACGACCAGATTTCCACCGACCTCCTCAACTCCGGCGAGCTGGAGCGCGAGTACGACGAGATCATCCGCAAGCAGCGCGATGGCAGCAAGGACGGCGATCTGCGTTCCAGCCTGTGCGCCCTGATCTTCCTGATCGGCAAATTGCCCCGCACACCGGGTGCCGACGACGGCGTGCGGGCGAACGCCGAAACGCTGGTGGACCTGCTCGTCAGCGATCTGAAGACGCGACCGGCCAGAAGCTGGAGCAGCAAGTCCCCAAGCTGCTCAAGCAGCTCGTGGATGCCGGCCAACTCATGGCGGTGGAAACCGAATACCGCCTCCAGACCCGCGAGGGCGCGCTCTGGACGCACGACTTCAACCGCCGCCGCACCGCAGCCCTCAATGACGACGAGCGCATCAATTCCAAGCGCGCGGAACTGCTGCGCGACGGCACCAAGCAGGCGCTCAAGCCCGTATCGCTGCAGCAGGGCACTTCCCGCCAGCCGCGCAAGCTCGTCTTCGAGCTTTCCTCCAGCCGGCCCGCCTGCCAGCAGCGACGAGGTCACCCTGTGGATGCGGGACGGATGGAGCGACGACGAAAAGTCGGTCCTGAACGACGCCCGCGCCGCCGGTGTCGATAGCCCGATGCTCTTCGGCTACCTGCCGCGCCTGCACCACGAGGAATTGCGGCAGGCCATCGCCTCGCAACGTCGCCGCCCAGGAGACGCTGGACGCGCACGGGCCGGCCGGCACGCCGGAGGCCATCGAGGCCCGCAAGGCCGTCGAAACCCATCTGGAGGTGGCCCAGCACCGGATTCAGGAACTGCTCGGTCACATCATCGGCGGCGCGAAGGTCTTTCTCGGCGGCGGGCAGGAGGCCAACGGCGTCGAGCTGGCCGACAAGGTGCAGGATTCCGCCAACAGCGCGCTGGAGCGGCTGTTCCCGCAATTCTCCGAGGCGGATCACGCCAACTGGGGCCAGGTCGTCAGCCGTGCCCGCGGCTGGCGACGTCGGCGCGCTCTCGCAGGTGGGCTACCCCGGCGATGTCACCAAACATCCCGTCTGCCGTCGCGTGCTCGATTTCATTGGCGCCGGCAAGAAGGGCAAGGACATCCGCGAGCATTTCAAGTCCGCACCCTTTGGCTGGCCGCAGGACGCCATCGATGGCGCGCTGTTTGTCATGCTGGTCGCCGGCAACCTGCGCGCCACTGTCAATGGCCAGCCGGTGCAGGCGCAGTCGCTGCCGCAGAATCAGGTGGGCGTCGCCAACTTCTACGTGGACGTGCCGCCGCTCAACGTGCAGCAGCGGCTCGACCTCAAGGCGCTGTTCCAGAAAACTCGGCATCACCACACAGAACGGCAAGGAATCCGAAGCCGCCGCGCAGTTCCTGCAAAAGCTGCTCGCGCTGGCGGAATCCGCCGGTGGCACCGCGCCCCGGCCGGAGCCGCCGGATACCCAGGACGTGCGCGCCCTGCAAATGCTCAGCGGCAATGCCCAACTGCTCAAGATCCACGAGCAGAAGGACGATCTCGCCGCCAAACTCGCCGCGTGGAAGAAGAACGCCGAGGCCATCGCCAAGCGCTGGCCCGCATGGGAACGGCTGCTCGACTTTCACAACTTTGCCGCCGGCCTGCCGGAAGCGGAGGCCTGCGCCAAATCCATCGCCGCCATCACCGAGCGGCCGCACGCTGCTGGCGGAGCCCGATCCCGTACCCGAGCTGACCAAACAGCTCACCACGGCCCTGCGCATCGCCCTCGGCAAATTGCAGGACGACCTCGCCGCCGCCTTCAAGGCCGGCGATGCAAAGCTCGCCGCCTCGCAAGTCTGGAGCGGTCGGACGACGAACAGCGCGCCACGATTGCCGCGGCCTGCCAGCTCACGCCGCCGCCCAAAGCCGCCATCGGCACCGACGACGAGATCCTCGCCGCCCTGCGAGCCCGCACCCTGGCCGACCGGCGCAACTTGCTCGACGCCGTGCCGCAGCGTTTCTCCCGCGCGCTCGAAGAAGCCAGCCAAGCTGGCCACCCCGAGGCCGAGCGCGTCGCGCTGCCCGGCGCGACCATCAACAACACGGCCGAACTGGACCAGTGGCTCACCGGCGTGCGCCAGCAGGTGGAGGAAAAACTCAAAGATGGCCCGGTGATTCTATGAGCACGCCTTCCCACGGAACTGCGCCGCCAGTTGGAGCGGGCGGCCAAGCAAGCCCGCAACGATCGCCGAGGCCGGCGCGCGCAAAGCGCTCGAAGCGCTGGCCGTGCATGAGCCTGATCCCTACCGGCACATGGATGAAGCGCAGCGCACACTGCGGCGCAAACTCCGCGCCCAGGCCAAACAACTGGGCGATGGCGAGAGCCAGGCCCGGCGCGGCGCTTACGAGATCAAGCACCTCGTCGAGAAGCTCGCCTACGACCAATGGCATCGGCTGCTCTTCGCCCGCTTTCTGCTGGAGAACAATCTCCTCATCTCGCCGGAGCATGGCGTGTCGGTGTCGCTGGACGATTGCGAGGAACTCGCCCCGTCGCTGGGCTTGAAGGACGCCTGGGCGGTCGCCGCGCGCTTCGCCGCGGTCGAGCTGCCGGAGATTTTCCGCGCCGACGATCCGGCGGGCGCGGTGGAACTGCCCGTGGAGGACCGCAAGCGCGCTCATCCAGCTCGTCACGGGCTTGCCGGTGGAGGTGTTCACCGCCAGCGACAGCCTCGGCTGGTGCTATCAATTCTGGCAGGCGGAGCGGAAGGACGAGGTCAACGCCGCCGGCAACAAGATCGGCGCGGATGAACTGCCGTCCGTCACGCAATTGTTCACCGAGGATTACATGGTGGACTTCCTCTTGGACAACACGCTCGGCGCGTGGCACGCCGGCAAAGTCCTCGCCGCGAATCCCAAGCTGGCCGAAAACGCCCAGAGCGAAGACGAACTCCGCAAGGCCGTCGCGCTGCCGGGCTGCCCGTGGAAATATCTCCGCTTCATCAAAGGCAAGGACGGCAAGTGGACTCCCGCCGCCGGCACGTTCGACGGCTGGCCGAAGACGGCGAAGGAACTCAAGTGCCTCGACCCGTGCATGGGCAGCGGGCATTTCGTGGTGGCGATGTTCGAGCGGCTGGTGGCCTTGCGCATGGCCGAGGAAAAGCTGGACGAAGCGGCGGCGGTGGCGGCGGTCATCCGCGACAACCTGTTCGGGTTGGAGATTGACCCGCGCTGCACGCAGATTGGCGCGTTCAACCTGGCGCTGGCCGCGTGGCGGCGCGTGGGCCACTGCACGCTGCCGGCGATGAACCTGGCCTGCTCCGGCCTCGCGCCGAACACCCGCGAAGCCGACTGGCTGGCGATTGCCGGCGACAACCAGAAACTCCAGCGCGGCATGGAGCGGCTTTACCGGCTGTTCCAAAAGGCGGCGGTGCTGGGCAGCCTCATCAACCCGCGCGCCGGCGAGGGCGATTTGCTGGTGGCCGCGTTCCATGAACTCCAGCCGCTGCTGGAAAAGGCGCTGGCGCAGGAGACCAAGGACGACACCGCGCATGAAATGGCCGTGACCGCGCGCGGCCTGGCCAAGGCGGCGGAAATTCTCGCCGGCCAGTTCACGCTCGTCGCCACCAACGTGCCTTACCTCGGACGCGGCAAGCAGGATGAGTGCTGAAGGACTACTGCGAGCGAGTTCATCCTGAAGCAAAGCCGACCTCGCGACATGTTTTGTCGAACGCTGCCTTGACTTCTGCGCCAATGGCGGGAGCGACTGCGCTTGTCACTCCGCAGAACTGGCTGTTCTTGGGCACTTACAAGAAACTCCGCGAGCAGTCTCTTGAAGAATGCGAACTTGGAATTTCGTCGCGAGACTTGGGCCGAAGGCTTTCGAGACAATCAGCTGGTGAGGTTGTCAATGTCGCGCTTGTTGTCATTACTCGCAGACACGCCCAATCAGCAAGACACAGTTTATTGGGCTTGATGTCGCCGACAATGCAACGCCTGAGCGAAAAGCTGACGCGCTGCATTCGAGCAAGTCGCTTCTCGTGCAGCAAGTCGATCAACTGCAGCAATCCAGACGCCGAATGTAATTCGGATTGTCGACAGGACCGTCTGCAGCTTCTTGCGAGAATCTGCAGATGTGCTGTCACGGGCTGGCGACACTGGCGATTCGTCACGTTGATCGATGCTTTTGGGAGATTGCCACAGTTGGCGAACGATTGGATGCTTTCAGCAGAGCACTGTTCGAAGACGCATGACTATTCGGCGGACGCGAGCAGATTCTTGCTTGGGAAGATGGACAAGGCGCGCTTGCAAGCTGAGCAGCGAGCAATGCTGCGACGACCTGGCAACGTGGCATGACGAGCTTGGGGCAAGCAGGGCGTTGCTGTTAGCCAGATGGGCGACTTGCCAGTGCACGCTCTATCATCGGCGAGATTTTATGATAACAACGTTGCAGTCATTGTCCCGACATGACCAGCACATCTGCCTGCGATTTGGGCGTTCTGTTCAGTCGCCAGATTTCGCGAGCGACGTTCGCGAGATTGACCAGAAGTTAAACGTGACCAACGCCACGCTTGTCAAAGTTCCCTTCGACCTGGCGCACTGGCAGAAGGTGGCGGCGGAGAAATATCCGCACGGATTGCCGAAGCCGTTTTCCAGCGACCCGACGCAATGGCTGTTCAACGGCCACCCTGCCGGTGCAGACCAGCCGTTGCACGTGGCCGTGGCGCGGTTGCTCGGCTACCAGTGGCCGCGCCAGACCGGTTCAAGTTTTCCCGATTGCCCGGCGCTCGGCCCGGATGGTCTGGAAAAGCTGGCGGATGACGATGGCATCGTGTGCCATCAGTCCCGCCAAAGGCGAAGAGCCCGGCCGCCGAACGCCTGCGCGAACTCCTCGCCGCGCGCCTACGGCAAGGATTGGAACGCCACCCGGCACTGGAAGCTTGCTCGCCCAGGCGGATTACGCCGGCGCGACGCTGGAGGACTGGCTGCGCAACGGATTCTTCGAGCAGCATTGCGACGCTGTTCCACCATCGCCCCTTCATCTGGCACATCTGGGACGGTCGCAAGCGACGGTTTCAGCGCGCTGGTGAACTATCACAAGCTCGACCCACGCCAGACTCTGGAGAAGCTCACCTACGCCTACCTCGGCGATTGGATCCGCCGCCAGCAAGGCCGCCGTCGAAGCGCGAGGAAGCCGGCAGCGGACGCCAAGCTGCAGGCCGCGCAAGCAATTGCAGGACAAGCTCAAGCTCATCCTCGAAGGCGAGCCGCCCTACGACATCTTCGTCCGCTGGAAGCCGCTCGCCAAGCAAGCCATCGGCTGGCATCCCGACATCAACGACGGCGTGCGGATGAACATCCGCCCGTTCCTGCAGACGTGCCGGACATGCAAGGCGCCGGCATATGCGCGTCAAGCCCAAATCAAATGGGACAAAGACCGCGGCAAAGAACCCGAGCGCGACAAGGCCGAGTATCCCGTGGTTCTGGGGCTGGGACGAGGAGAAGCAAGACTTCGCCGGGTCGGCAACGAGCCGGACGGCAATCGCTGGAACGATTGCCACTACACGAACGAGTTCAAGAGCGACCGCCAGGCGGGCGCCGAAGACACGATGAGCACGGTCGCCGAACGAGTGGTCGCCGCCCTCAGAACAACCGCCCAAGCCTATGCCGCCGGCGATCAGGTCGCGCCTTGCGCGGTGCTCTGGACTGATCCCGAGCGCTTGTGGGAATGCGTCATGCCGGAGCTGCAGGCGATGCTGCCGGAGCTGTTTCTGCTGGGCGGCTATGCCCCGGAAAAGCGCACGGGGCCGGCGCTGTGGCTGCGCTGCATCGAGGCGCGAGTGGTGGAGGGTGCGCCGCCGATGGGAACCACGCCGATCTTGTACCTGCCGGGCATCAGCCGCGAGCAGCTGCGCGCCGCGGAGGATTGTCCGCAGGAACTCGTCCGCCTTGGTTGAGTTGCAGTATCGAGGTGCGATGTGGCTGCACGTGAACGGCAAGGAATGGACGCCCTACGCCTTCCTGGTTTCCAAACACGGCGGCCTCGGTCTCGATGTGGCCAAGGACCAGGCGACGCTCGACGCGCTGGCTGGGCGCTTGCCCCGCTGCATGGCGGAACCGATCCCCGGTTGCGGGGCAAGCGTCTGGATTCCGAGTTCTTCAACGGCCTGGTGGCGCCGGATGCGACCGGGCTGCTACTGCGCTGGCTGAGCGATCCGGAGGCGTTCAAACAGGCCGCTCGGACGCCGAATGGAAGGCCTTCTGCCAGCAATGCAAGGCGGATTCCGCTTTGATCCGGTCAAGGACGGCCCGCTAAAGGCGGCCGGAGCTGCTGGCTGCGCGCGTCAATCACTGGAGCAAGGCCTGGCAGCGCTTTGCCGAGTCGCCGGCGAATTATCCCGGGAGTCGTGGAATGGCTGAAGCGCGCCGCGCCCGAAACACCCCGGCATGTTCGATACCGCCGAGGTCTGGCCGAGCATCAACGAGCGTGAAGAACGGAAGCTTGCAGCAGGCGCTGGAGTCGCTGGTGGATCGGCCGCAGGACGAGGTGATCCGCCGGGTGGCTGAACTGGAAGCGCAGCACGCAGAGCGGCGCGCTTACCCGTGGCAGAAGCTGGGGCTAAGCCCACTGGCGACCGCGCTGGAGCCGCTGGCGCAACTGGCCGGGCTGTGCCAGAGCGCGCCCGGCGCGCCCACTCCGGAAGCGTATGCAGCGTCTTATGCCAGCGACGGCTGGCGCGTGGATGCCGCCGCCCTGGCCACCATGGCGGCCTGCGGGTCGCCGGAGCAGCATGCTGCGGTGCTGGGGACGCTGCGGGCCGTCTATCTGCCGTGGCTCGAAAACACCGCCCGCCACCTGCAACAACTGATTCGCGACAACGGACAGTCGGTATCCAAGCGCGCCAAGCCCATCGAAGCGGCGGCGGGGCGGCTCGTCGTTGTTTGCCGACGGACTGCGGATGGACGTCGCCCAGCAGTTGGCCGAGAAACTGGCGGCGGCAGGAATCGAATCCACGCAGGACTGGGAGTGGTCGGCCATTCCGTCGGTGACGGCCACCGCCAAGCCCGCGGCGTCTCCCATCGCCGACGCTGTTCAGGGTGGCGAGGCCGAGCGATGAGTTCGCCACGCGGCTGGTTTCCACCGGGCAACTCCTGACGCAGGAGCGTTTTGTGACCGCCCTGAAAGACCGCGGATGGCAAGTCCTCGGATCGGACGAAACCGGCGACCCTGCCGGTTCGGCCTGGACGGAAGCCGGCGCGCTCGACAAGCGCGGTCACAGCGGAGGGCTGGAAGCTCGCTCGCAGCGTTGAAGTGGAGGTCCGCGATCTGGTCAGCCGGATCGGCGCACTGCTCAAGGCCGGCTGGACGGAGGTGGTGGTGGTGACGGATCACGGCTGGCTGCTGGTGCCCCATGGCCTGCCGAAGGTCGAACTGAAGGCATTTCTGACGGAAACCCGCTGGAGTCGTTGCGCCGCGTTGAAGGCCGATGCGCAGACCGATGCGCTGGCGTTCAAGTGGCACTGGAACCCCTCGGTCATGATGGCCAGCCCGCCGGGCGCTGGCAGTTTCCGCGCGGCCATAGAGTATTCCCACGGCGGCGTGTCGCTGCAGGAAATGGTGACCCCCGTGCTGCGCGTGAAGGCCGCGCAGCCGGACGGGAGCTTCGGCCCGGCTGCTGGAAGCCAAGTGGACCGGGGCGAAATGCCGGGTGGTGGTCGGTGGCGCTTCTGCGGGCGTTCGGGTGGATGTCCGCACCAGCCAATCCGACGCGAACACGTCGCTCCTGGCGGACAAGCAAGCGCGTGAGACCACAGCCGCCGGCAAGGTGACGGTATTCCTCGAAGACGATGCCGACATCGGCAAAGAGGCCGAAATCGTTTTACTGGATGCTTCCGGGCAGGTGATCGGCGCCCTGTCCACCACGCTTGGACAATGACCTTATGAGCCAGCAACTGGACGCCATCGATACGATTGCGACCAAAGCCTTTGAAGGCTACGTGGTACGCAAGGATCTGGTGCGCAAATTTAAGGGGCAATACCCCGTCCCAACCTACGTGGCCGAGTTTCTTCTGGGCCGCTATTGCGCCTCGGTGGACGAGGACGAGATCGCCGAAGGTCTCAAGATTGTCGAGCGCCAGCTCGGAGAAAAGACCATCCGCGCCGGCGAGCACGAGCTGTTCAAGGCGCGCGCCAAGGAAAGGGGGCACGTGAAGCTGATCGACATCATCACCGCGCGGCTGGATGCCGGGTCCGACTCCTTCGTGGCGACCTTGCCAAGCCTGCAATTGAAGGACGTGCGCATCAGTGAAGCGATGGTCCACGCCAACGAGCGCATGCTGACGGGGGGCTTCTATGCCGAGGTCGAGCTCGCCTACGACCCGACCATCGCCCAGGAGAAGAATGGCCGCCCGTTCGGCATCGACTCGCTGCGCGAGATCCAGTTGTCCAAGCGCGACGTTCTGCCGGCGCTCTATCATGGCCGGGAGGCATTTGCCACCGAGGAGTGGAAGGGGTTCCTGATCCGCAGCGTGGGCATGGAGCCGGAACAACTCAGCCCCCGTGCCCGCGACATGATGCTGCTGCGCATGGTGCCGTTCGTGGAGCGCAACTACAACCTGGTGGAACTGGGACCCCGTGGCACCGGGAAGAGCCACCTGTTCCAGCAGGTCTCCCCCTATGCCCACCTGATCTCGGGCGGCAAAGCGACGGTCGCGCGCATGTTTGTGAACAACGCCAACGGTCAGCGCGGTTTGGTCTGCCAGTACGACGTGGTCTGCTTCGATGAGATCTCCGGCGTCTCCTTCGACCAGAAGGATGGCGTGAACATCATGAAGGGCTACATGGAGTCCGGCGAGTTCAGTCGCGGCAAGGAGAGCATCCGCGCCGATGGCGGCATGGTGATGGTGGGGAACTTCGAGGTCGACGTGCAGCATCAGCAGCGGGTGGGCCACCTTTTCGGCCCACTGCCGCCCGAGATGCGTGACGACACCGCTTTCATGGATCGCATCCACGCCTATCTACCCGGATGGGACTTGCCGAAGGTAAACCGCGATCTACTGACCAATCATTTCGGCCTGGTCAGCGACTTCCTGTCCGAATGCTGGAACCAGTTGCGGCGCCAGAGCCGGCAAAGTGTCCTCCAGGGGCGCTTGCACCTGGGGGGCGCCCTGAGCGGACGCGACACGACGGGCGTCCAGAAGACCGTCAGCGGCTTGATCAAGCTGGTATCGCCGAATCCGGAGATCCCCGTTTCCGACGAGGTGCTGGAGTGGGCGTTGCGCCTGGCGCTGGAGTGCCGCCGGCGGGTCAAGGAGCAGCAAAAGCGCATCGGTTCCGCCGAGTTTCGCAACACCCAGTTCAGCTATACGCTCGGTGAAGACGGGGTGGAGAAGTTCGTGGCCACGCCCGAGCTCTACAGCGAGAACAGTATTGGCAGCGACCCGCTGCCGCCTGGGCAGGTCTGGGTCATATCAGCCGGTGGTGGCGACGAAAACCCAGGGCTGTACCAGGTGGACATTGCGGAAGGACCGGGCAGCGGGGTGAAGATTCTGAACCAGCCTGCACCACCGCCGTTCAAGGAAAGCGTTCGGTGCGCCGAGCAAAACCTCTACGCTCGGGCGAAGGAACTCGTTGGTGACCGCGAGCCTCGTCAGCACGAGTTTACGGTTCAACTGCGGGCATTCGACAGCGCCAAGAGTGGTTCTGCGGTCGGCGTCGGCGTGCTGCTCGCGCTGTGCTCATCGCTCCTCCAGAAGAGCATCAAGGGCGGCTTTGCTGTCACCGGTGGCCTGAACCTTGGTGGCTCCCTCGAAACCATCTTCAACCCCGTGGCTGTCGTTGAAACGGCCATCGAGAAGGGTGCCGGTAGCATCCTGATGCCGATCAATAGCCGGAGGCAGTTGAATGACCTGCCCGACGATCTGGCAGCCAGGATTACCATCCACTACTACCTCGACGCTCGGGATGCTTTGCTGAAGGCGTTGGCGATCTGATCGGCGGTTGGTGTGCGACTTGTGATTAGGCAATGGCCTGGAAAGAATTTCAAGAAATGCCTGCGGGTAGCGAGCGAAGGCGGAGAGCTTTGCTTCGATAGACACCAACCTTGGCGTGGTTCGGAAGGGGGCGCTGACACACGCAAGACGCACCGCGCCAGCACTTGCTGCCCGTAATTATCGGCGGCGGCTCGACTCGCGCCCGCCGCCCATCCGGTCCCTTGGGAGCAGTCAGGCGCGTTGCGGTAACGGGATAACCTCAGCCCCGGCCTTGAGCTTGTCGAGGTAGTCCGACCACTGCTGCATCATCTTGCGGCGTTCGGGCAGGTGCGCGGTGCGGTTGTAGGCGCGTCCGTTCGGGTCGCGCACGGCATGGGCGAGCTGGTGCTCGATGTAATCGGGGCGCACGCCCAGCACTTCATCAAGTATGGTCCGCGCCACTGCCCGGAAGCCGTCCCCGCTCATTTCTTCCTTGCCGATGCCCATGCGCCGCATGGCGGCGAGGATGGCGTTATCGCTCATTGGCCGCCCGTTGCTGCGTGCTCCTGGAAAGGCAAAGCGCCCGCCTCCGGTGAGCGGGTGAAGTTCGCGCAGGATGTCCACGGCTTGCGTCGAGAGGGGGACGATATGCGGGGTGTTGGTCTTGGTGACGGTGTAGCGCCATTCGGCCGCGTCCAGGTCGATGTCGGCCCACTCGGCCTTGCGCAATTCGCCGGGGCGCACGAACACCAGCGGAGCGAGCTTCAGGGCACATTGCACGGTGAGGGTGCCTTGGTAGCCGTCCATCGCCCGCAGGATGTCCGCGACCCGTTTCGGATCGGTGGTCGCCGCGAAGTGCTCGCCCTTCACCGGTGGCAATGCGCCGCGTAGATCGCCGGAAGGATCGCGTTCGGCGCGTCCGGTGGCGACGGCGTAACGGAATACCTGTCCGCAATTGCCCAAGGCGCGATGTGCCGTTTCCAGCGCCCCTCGGCCTTCGATGCGACGCACCACGGCCAGCAACTCAGGCGCGGCGATCTCGGCAATCGGTCGCCCGCCGATCCACGGGAAGATGTCGCGCTCGAAGCGCCGGAGGATGCGGTCGCCGTGACTCGATGCCCAGGTCGCGGAATACTTGGCGAACCATTCCCGCGCCACCACCTCGAAACTGTTTGCTGCCCGGTCGGATCGCGCCGACTTCTGCGCCTTGCGGTTCTCGCTGGGGTCGATGCCATCGGCCAGTAGCTTGCGCGCCGCGTCCCGGCGGTCGCGGGCGTCTTTCAGACTCACATCGGGATAGGTGCCGAGTGACAGGAGCTTTGCCTTGCCCGCGTAGCGATACTTCAAGCGCCACCACTTACCCCCGCCGGGGGTCACTAGGAGGAACAGACCCTTGCCGTCGGCCGCTTTGTACGGCTTGTCCTTGGGCTTGGCGTTCTTGCAGGAAGCGTCGGTCAGGGACATGGGGGTAACTCCTACGGGGGGCAGCTCAGTTACCCCGAGAGTTACCCCCACTCAAAGCCGGATGTCGTAGGACAATAGTTACCCCTTAATGGACAATAAAGGCAAGAAAAAGCCCGCGCTTAGGCGGGCTTCAGGATGATGCTGGACGTGCTTGGATGGTTAAATGGTGGAGGCGGCGGGAATCGAACCCGCGTCCGCAGGCCCTCCGCCCTCGGCCCTACATGCTTAGCCGTGTCTTTGGATTTAACCGCCCGGTGCCCGACCGGCAGGGCAGGCAGGTAGCGAGTCCGTCGGGTTTAACACTTCGGCTCCGGACCGGCCTCAGTGCGAGCCTGCATGGGATGACCCCCGGACCCTGAGCGCACAGGCACACTCAGTCGGAGGCCTAGCTGAACTTAAGCAGCTAGGGCGAAGCTGTCGTCGTTGGCGACTATTCGCTTGCAGCTGGATTTACGAGGTCTGCTGCGCCTCGGCATGCACCTCAGGTTTTGCAACCCACGTCGAAACCAGGTCGCCCCCAAGCGAAACTCCTGATGAATTGTAGACGGACTTGGCCCCTCTGACCACAATTGGCCACTCGGCCAGCATCCGCGAAGTGAGACACGCACCACCTGTAAATAGTTCCGCCCGTCCTCAGCGGACCTTGATCACACGCTGCTTGTCCCGCTGCCAGTCGCGCTCCCGCTCCGTGGCGCGCTTGTCATACTGCTTCTTGCCCTTGGCCAGTCCGATTTCGAGCTTGACGTGTCCTCGTTTCCAGTAGATGGTCAGCGGTACGAGTGTGTAGCCGCGGCGCTCCACGGCCCCGATAAGCTTGTTCAGCTCTGCGCGGCGCAGGAGGAGCTTGCGCGTGCGCAGAGGGTCAGGGTGAATGTGGGTCGAGGCGGTGGGCAAGGGCGATATGTGGGCGCCGAGCAGCCACGCCTCGCCCTCCTTGAGGACCGCGTAGCTCTCCTTGAGCTGAATACGCCCCCCGCGCACGCTCTTCACCTCCCACCCCTGCAGGGCGACACCCGCCTCGTAGCGGTCCTCGATGAAGTACTCATGCAGGGCCTTCCTGTTGGCCGCGATGCTGCCGTTGTCCGGGTCGTGCCGCTTGTTCATCAACCAATTATAGCCAAGTTGGGGGGTATCCCGCGCCGGCTCGGGCACCTTGAGCCATTCGTAGAATTCGCGGACAATGACGGCCGAACACCGGGAGACTGGTATGGCGCAGGCACGTGCGTCAATCCACGGCCACTGGTCTTCCAATGGCAAATTTGTTCTCCCTCTCACGCGGTGGCGGGCCGGCAGGGGTTGTCGGTCATGCGCAGGTAATCGAACATCAGGCAGCATGGTGAGCGAGGTATACACGTCCTGGCCCATCTCGTTGCGCGGACATACCAGAGTCACCGCACCATCCGGATGCACCGTTATCCACGCGTTCGGCTCGAACGCAGGCGCGGCTGCCGCGGCATCTTCCGGCCAGCCGAGCCGCAAGCCGAGCATCAGCCCCCCGCCGGCCAGGGCGGAGACTTTGAGGAACTCCCGTCGAGAAGAATCGAACCTCGCGTTCATGCGGAGACCTCCAGCTCTTTGGCGGCGTCATGGATGGCGAGCCGGATGCGCTGGTAGGTGCCGCAGCGGCACAGGTTGCCCTGCAATGGCCTGGTCGATGTCGGTGTCGCTCGGCTTGGGATTCTGGCTGAGCAGCGCTGTGGCCGCCATCACCTGGCCGGACTGGCAGTAGCCACACTGCGGCACCTGGATCCTGTCCCAGGCGGCTTGCACCGCCCGCGCCACGCGACCGGTGAGCCCCTCGATCGTCGTGACCTCGTGTCCCGCGACCGCAGAGATTGGCAGCACGCACGAAAATGTCGCCTCTGTCGCCATTCGCCGTGGCCCAGAGCTGCTCGCCGCGGGCTTTGATGATCGAGCGGCTGATCGCGCTCCCCATCCCGGCCGTCCGCCTTGGTCGTATGGAACGCCTCGAACAGCTAAGCGGCGCGCTCAGGGTCCACCCCCGTGCCCGAGTCCCGCACCTCGACCAGCATACCGCTCGACTCGTCATTCCCGGAGCCAATGGCCAACTCCCGGCGGCGATCGCCGATTCCGCAGCCGCGGCGACCGCACGGTCGATGTCTCCGCGCCCGCCATCCTACCAGTAACATGGCATAGCGCATCGGCGAATTCCAGACGAAGCGCTCTTGTCCTGCCTCTCGCCGATCTGGGCTACGAGGCCGTCGTTCCTGGCCCGTGCCCGAAGCACCCGGTCTCCTGGTATATCGTTTCACTCACAGTATGTATTCCGCTAACGCGGGTCGGCTCTTGCGGGAGGTCGTGGATCTCGCCGATGGGGCTCAACCCTCTCTGTCACGGTTCTGTATCGAAGCATCCGCGGTGGCTGATGTCGACTTCACCGCCGCAGCGACCTTGCGCTCGATCCACGGGATCGGACTGTGTCGATGAGAATGAGACACCTGGGTTTGGAATTTAGTGAGCAACGCGGGTGTTGGGGTCATTGGTCGTCTCCTGGGGTGGGGTGTTCGGCAGGTTGATGCCGACGACCGTAGGCAGTTCGGGTGGTGTCGGGATCTTTCCCTTGAAGCGCTCGGGATGCGCTGCATAGGCTGCCCGCAGGACTGGGGCACGGCTGTGCCAGAGCGCGGGCGCGGTGCCGAAGTGCGTGGATGGCCGCCGGCGTCATGAAGCGGATGCCGGAGTGCCGGTGCTCGTCGTTGTACCAGGCGAAGAAGGTGCGCAGGTGCGCTCGGGCGTGCTCCAGGCTCTCGAAGCGCGCCGGGAACTCAGGCCGATATTTGAGCGTCTTGAACTGCGCCTCCGAGAACGGATTGTCGTTGGAGACCCGCGGCCGCGAGAAGGAAGCCGCGACGCCCAGATCGACCAAGAGCTCCGTGGTCGTCTTCGCGCGCATGGGGCTGCCGCAATCAGAATGCAGTGTGAGCGCGTCGCGCGCGATGCCATGCTTTTGGCAGGTTTCGTCGATCAAGGCATGGGCTATTGAGGCACCGCCAGACGAAAGGGGCGGAAACAGATAGACCCGGCCTACGGTCTCGGGAGGCCTGCCCTCTACTCTACCCGTGACGCAGACCCCAAAAAGCATTGACCACGGAGGACACGAAGAATTCTTATTAACCCATGCAGAGAAGCGATTAGCGAGGAGAACACGGGGTTTTCAGCAGTTATCCCCGTGCTCCCCGTGTCCCCCGTCGTCAATGCTGTTTCAAAAAACCTCTCCGTGTCCTCCGTGGTGATGGCTTTTTGTGTTGGACGTTCTTAGGTGCTTATCGCTCGTGGCGTCTGCAGTCCAGGCGCCCGTCGGGACGCGGCCCACCATGCCCCCGGTATAGAGGACTACGAGCAGGAGCAGGTTGCTGACCTGCGGCCATGCTTCCCGCCAGGTCGCGCCCATTTGATTGAGCATGAGGAAACCCTGGATGCCGGGCGTGCTCGGCAGCAGATGCGAGAGCCAGACGACCGGTTGGCTGATCGACTCCACGGGAAATGCAAATCCGGACAGAAAGAGCAACGGAATGGAAATACCGCCGATGATCTGCAGCGCGCGTTCCCGCGTTCCCATCCAGCATCCGAGCGCGATGCCGACGGCCGCCACTGCCAGCGCGTACAGCGCGCCGAACACGATCGCTCCGGACAGATTGGCGGCGCGCGGTAGGTCGTGATACCAGAACACGAAGCCGATCCAGAACATGAGCGCGGCAAACGCCAGCAGCCAGAATCCACCCACCATGCCGGCAAAGGCCCCGAGCGAGAGTCGCCCGTCCGGCGCGATCGCCCAACGCCCGCCTTCCACCCAGGTGCCGATCACGAGGCAGATCGCAATGATCAGCAGTTGGTGAATGATCAGACCCATCGACGCCGGCACGACATAGCTGGCATAACCCTGGTTGGTGTTGAACAGCGGCTGCTTCACGAACAACGGGCCGGAGTGTGCGAGACGCATGACCGCTGCCGGGGGCACGTGCGATCGCACCAGTTGTGCGGTAACCGTTCAGACCCTCCCACCAGTTGATCGATGCGTTAAGAGCGCGTCCAGCGCAGCAGAGCCGCTCGGCTTGTCGTACACTCCCGGCTCATGGATCAAGAGCCCTCTATTCCGCAGGCGATCACGGCGAGCGGCCGGAGCTTTACCGAAGAGGAGATCTCCGCCATCGTCCGAATGGTGTCGATGTGCGTGGGCCTGAGTCGTTTTGAGCTGGCGCAGACCATCTGTGAGCTGCTGGGGTGGAGACGGGACAACGGAGCCCTGAAGTCCCGCGAGGGTCGGGATCTACTGGAGCGGTTGGAAGCTCGGGGGGATCTGGGGCTTCCCGCCAAGCGCACGGGCAGGCCCAAGGGGCGGCGCACCTGCACTGCGCAGACCGATCGGGGCGAACGCCGCGGCGAGATTGCCGGTGCGCTGCAGGAGGTGGCCCCGGTGGAGCTTCAGTTAGTGCGCCAGGCCGAGGGACGGGCATTGTGGCGCGAGCTTCTCGCGCGCTATCACTACTTGGGCTATGCCACACCCTTTGGGGCCCAGTTGGTCTATCTCATCTGCTCCCAGCGCCGGGAGGGGGAGGTGTTGGGCGGGCTCACCTACACCAGCCCGGCCTGGCGCATGCAGGCCCGCGATGCGTGGATCGGCTGCGCTTTGCCGGGACCTGCTACCGGGCGGCCAACTGGTGCGAGGTGGGCGAGACCAGCGGACGCGGGCGCATGGACCGTGCGCACCAACGCCATGGCAGAGCGATAAAGCGGGTCTTCCTCTACGCTCTGCACCCGCAGGCCAGAGAGCGCCTGCGCGGTGAGCGCTGAACTCAAGCGGGCGCAGGAAGCGGCGGTGCCTCAAAGCCGCGGCGTCGGTGGGCGAGGACATCTCTGAGATAGCACAGCGGGGAGCTCAATCGCAGCCGAGAAGTCTCGATCACACTGGCGAGCAGCGCCAGCGCCCGGCTGCCTTGTTCGCTGCGGGTCCCCTGGCTGATGCGACGCAGAATCACCCAGTGACGCAGCGCCCGCTCCGCCACGTTGTTGGTCAGCGGCAGCTGAGGCTCATCCAACACCCGGAAGATCGCCCCCCAGTCGTTGAGCAGCTCCTTGCCCAGCGCCTGGGCCTTGTCATAAGGGCAGCAGCTCATGCGTTCACACAGGGCCGTGAGCTCGTTGAGCTCGCCCGGGTGGGCTTGCCGCAGGGAGCCGCCCGGTCCCTCGCGGGCGTGATAGACGGCCTGCATCAGCGCATCGAGCAGGTCATAGACCGCCTGGCCGTAGCCCTGGAGGGTGGGCGAGAGGCAATCCCTCAGGCCCCGGGCCTTGCGAATGAGATGCGCCCAGCAACGCAGGCGCTTGGCATAGTCCCGATAGACCTGGTACCCATCGCTCATCAGATAGCCGCAGAAGAGATCCTCGATGAGGTTCTGAAACATCTCTTTGGCGCGAGAGCCGACCAAGAACAGCGCCGTCGAGGCCGAGATGAACACCCATAACCACAAGGGCTCTCCCCATTGCTTGTGCGGTGTCTCATCGGCATGCATGAGGGCCGCTTCCAGCAACTGGGTCACCAGCTCATCCTCGACCGGCTCGCAGGCACGGGCGGTCTCCATCACGCATTGGTGGAGGGTGCCGATGCCGAGCGCCAGCCCAAACACCTCGTGCAGGAACTCCCGGACCAGGCGGATGGACAGGCGCATCCGAAACCGCAGCCAGACGATGAAGGCGCACAATCCCGGCCCCACCAGGCGCCACTCGCCAAGCTCCACCCCTCGCCAGCATCCCAAGTGCTCGGGCGCGCGGTGCGGCGCCTGCCGGGTCTCATGACCACAGTCGCAACGGCTCTGGTAGTATACCTGCCGCGTGCAGGTCAGGCGCAGCCCCGGCGCCTGCTCATCGCCAAAGACCAAGTCCAGCCTATCAAAGGCGGTGTAGGGCTTCGCCTGCTCAGGATTGAGCGCCCCACCACACAGCGCACAACTTCCCGGCCGATGATGGTCCCAATCGGTGACTGTCAGCTTCTGGGCGCGCCCGAATCCCTGGGAGCCAGGCTGCCGGCCCGCTCGGCGCTGCGTCCCTGAGGTCTTGCCACTCGTGTCCTTTGCGCCCTTCTGGCCGCCAGCCCCGGGGAGGCCATCCTCCTCAGAACGGCTCTTGGCCTCCTCGTCCTCAGGACCGGCGTCGGCCTCTTCGTCCTCCCGCGCACGCAGCCAGGGGTCTTGACTGCTCGGCGGACGAGAGCTATTGGAGGGACTCTGATTGAGCCGCTCCCACGCTTCCTTGAGATCCTGCAGCAGGCGGATGCTCAGCGCTGCCAGCGCATCGGGATCCTTCTGCCTCAGCTCCAGAATGCGCTCCTCGCTGAGCTGACGAAGGTCGTGCTCCTTGAGCACCATGATTGTGTGTGACAGTGAGGTCGAGGAACATCCTGCCAAGGGCACCCAACTGTCTCACGCTGGAACCGTTTTGTCCAGCCCTCCGGGTCAAAATATTCCAGGGGGGTGAACGGTTACGTTGTGCGGCGTACGCCGGTGCCGCGATCTCGGCCACCACTTCCGCCGCCGTATCGAGGATTGTGCCATCCACAACGATGTAGCCGCCGTTGGCCATGACCGTCACGCCTGTCGGTGTTCCGTGCAATACATCGCGATAGAAATCTCTGGGCACCGCAACAATGCCGCCGACTTCACCCTTTTGCAGGCGGGGAACCGCGTCCTCGACAGTGCTCGAAACCCCTTAGACGCGAACCGCCTGGGTCGCATCGAGGTCGCGCTCGAGTTGCCGCGACATCGGACTGGCGTCGTAATCGGCGACGACGACCGGGACGTCGCGCACTTCTTGCGCCGAATAGGGCAGCGGATAGAACATGAAGTAGAGCAGGATACCTCCGACAGCGGGAACCAGCGCTCCCTTGTCGAAGATGACCGACCGGAGCGTCCACCGAAAGGCCTGCCACGAGTTCATCGTTCGCCCCAGCCCTCGGGGTCACGGCAACGTTTCGCCAGCAACGGGATGCCGATGGCCAGCGGCACGACGATGTAAACGCCCCAGAGCACGGCGAAGGGCGCCGCCGATACGGAGAGCGGAGCGCCGATGTTCCACTGTTGCTGCTGAATCTCGTAGAAGTAGTGGAACGGCACGATCGCGCTCCAGACCTTCGCCGCCGTGGTCATCGAGTACAAGGGATACGTGAAGCCGGTAAACGAGACCGCGGTAACGTTCGAGACCGCGACGAGCGCCAAGGCGATACGCATCGTTCCGGTCAGGCCAATGATCATCGCCGGAATTGCGCAGCACACGATGATCAAGGACAACAGACCCAGGCTCCACACAAGCATGCTCCCATTCACCGTCCATCCCCGATAGCCGGCGAGCCAGACCACGACTCCAATGGCAAGCACCGTGAAACAGAGCAGCAGGGGCAGCAGCTTTCCGATCAGCGCCGCGGCGATGCTGCCGTGCGCGGATGCCAGCCAAGCGCCCGCGGTACCGTCGCGATATTCGCGTCCGATGGCATAGGCCGCGCCGCCCAGGGCGAAAAGGTGGAGTATTGCCGGCAGGAAAGCCCCGGTGAGCGCCCGCTCGAAGGAAAATTGCGGAGCGTAGAGCGATCGCAACTCAACCCGCACGGCGCCTGCGCGACGTTCCGCGCCGGCAAAGCCGCCTCCGAGCCCGGCTGCCGTGGTGAGAACTCTGCTTTCAACGACAGATCCGATGGCACCGACAACGTCGATGGTGAGCAACGTCCCTGCCGCGTGGAACTGCTCGTTCGTGTAGAGAACGACCGGCAGTGGATCGCCGCGCCGGGAACGCCGTTCCCAGTCCGCCGGCACCTGCACCACGGCGTAGACGCGTCGCTCGCGCACCAGGGGCCACGCTTCCTCGAGCGTGCTGGGGCGCGCGGCAATGGCGGTCGAGCGTGCCGCCTCGAGCGCGATGGCGAGATGGCGCGAGCCGGGCGAATGGTCTTCGTCGACGAACGCCAGCGGTAGTTTCACCATGACGCCTTGCGCGAGAATCGCCCACGTAAGCGCCATGACCAGCGCCGGGAACCAGCTGATCAGCGCAATGTCCCAGGGATGCGCGCGAAGATAGGCGATCTCGCGTGCGAATGCTCCACCAACACCGGCGATAAACACAACGTCAATTCCTGTCGACCAGAACCGACATCCCGGGACGCAGCCCGTTCACCTTCTCGACCGGACGCGCCCGGATCTCAAAGGTCTTGATGTCATAGCCGCTCGACTGGCGCGTCGCGCGCCAGGTCGCGTACTCACCCTTGGGACTGATGTAGTATACGGAAAAGGTAACCGGGCGGTCGCCGAGGGCGGGCACTTTGCCGGTGATCTGCGTGCCGATCTTGATCGCCGTGAGCTCGTTCTCGCGCAGATTGAACACTGCCCACACATCATCCAGATTGACCAGGCTCATGATGGGGAATCCGGTCGGCGCAAGCTCGCCCCGATGCAGCACCACCTTGTCGACTTCCCCGGAAATGGGCGACTTAAGTGCGGTGTCTGCAGCCAAGGCCTGGACTTCCTGTACGCCCGCACCCGCGCCGCGGCGTGACATCGGCTGCGGCGAGAAGTTCCTCCTTGCGGAAACCGTTGAGCGTGAGGTCGTATTGCGCGCGTGCGGCCTTTTGCACAGCCAGCGCCGAGCGGTACGCAGTTTCGACCTCATCGTTGCGTTGCCGTGAAACCAGACCCTCTTTGTAGAGCACGTTGATACGCTTATAGGTCGTATTGGCCAGGCTGGCTGCGGAGACCGCATTCTCCCAGTTGGCGCGCGGCGATAACGTCGATCCCGGCTGACGCCAACCGGGTGAGATGTTCGTCCCGCCGCCCAGGATCGACCGTGTGGACGACCTTCTCGCTGCATGCCAAACCGTCCTTGATGAACAGAAGTAGCGTGCCATACTGCTCGTCAGGACTGCTGAGGAACGCGCAGATATGAGCGCGGGCGCCAAGCATTGAACCACACAGGCGAATGGGGCGGCTGCTTGTTCGCGGGGACCCGCCGCCAGGCTCGATGTTCATCGCCGCTCACTTAATCTAAGGTGGTGAGCTCTGCGAGGTCATCGGCGATGAACACAGCCAGCATGCTCGCCAGCTCCGTTGCGCTTGCGTTCTCGCTGACCAGATGCTCGCTGCCGGGCGGCTCGAAGAAGCTCTCGCCGGCTGACCGGTCCGGTCGCTGAATTCTCCGAGCGGATGGCGTCCGAGAGCACGTAAGCGAACACACTGCCGACGTGGTGATGCTTGACGGACTTTTCGCCCGGCGCGTAGGTGACGACGACCGCCGTGAGCCTCTTGCTGGGTACGTTGGGTTGCGAGCAGCAGGGCCTGGCTCCGACTGATCCGCCCGGCCGGGATGCTCGCATCGGCCGCACGCAAGCGCGGCAGCATTTCGGACTTTTCCCTCCCCGGTGACCAGCCAGAGAATTCGCCGGGAGCGATTGAGCATGGGATAGGTCAACGTCATCCGCAGCCTCTTCTGGTACACGCCGGTCAGTGCGACGTCGCGGTCGGGGATCTCCAGGACCGGATCGCCGGGAACGAGCGACGCCGTATGGCCGTCCGAGCCGAGTCCCAGGTAGGCGAGATCGAGCACCGGCGGCGAGCCGGCGGTGTGCTGGAGCGTCCTGGCATAGCTCGCGGCGGCCGACTCGAGGTCGTCCTCTTCGACCGGCGTGGCGTAGATCTGGCGGGGCGGCAGCGGTGCCTGCTCGAGCAGGCTCTCGCGCAGATGCGTGAGGTTGCGCTCGGCGTCTCCGGCCGGCGCGACGCGCTCGTCCACCTGGAACACGTGCACGTTTTCCCACGGCCGCTCCTCGCTCCCCAGAGGCTCGCAGCATGATCCACGGGGTGTGGCCGCCGCTCACGGCCAGCGCGAAGCGGCCGCGCGCGGCAACCGCATCGGCATCGGCGCGCACTTCTATCTTCATCGCCGCACTCCCCGCTACGGCGCGACGGTCGGGTTTTGCCAGCCGCCGGGCGGCGTGACGCTTTCGCCGACCCCCTTCGGCCCCCAGGTGCCGGGCTCGTACTCGTACACCGGCGTGCGCGCTTTCAACACCGGGTCGACGATGCGCCACGCCTCTTCGACGTAGTCCTCGCGCGCGAACAGCGTGCGGTCGCCGCTCATGGCGTCGCCGAGCACGCGCTCGTAGGCGTCCATCTCTTCCGCACCGGGACGGCGACTGGCGAGCAGCTCGACCCGCTGGCCGACCTCCTTGTCTTCGGCGTCCATCACCGTCGCGCCTAGCGCGATGGCGACCTCGGGACCGATGCGGAACCGGAAATGGTTCGGTATCCCGGGACACGAGGCGAAGATCCTCGGCGCAGGGCGCAAGCGGACGGTGACCTCGGTGCAGGTCACCGGCAGCGACTTGCCCGCCCGGATGAAGAACGGTACCCCCTGCCAGCGCCAGGAATCGATCTCGAGCCGCAGCGCCGCGAAGGTCTCCACCTTGGAATCCGGCGCGACGCCCGGCTCCTCGCGGTAGCCGCGGAACTGGCCCCGCACCAAGTCCTTTGCGTCGAGCGGCGGAATCGACTTGAGGACCTTGACCTTCTCGTCTCGCATCGATTCGCTGTCGGTTCTCGCCGGCGGCTCCATCGCCAGGTTGGCGAGCACCTGGAACAGATGATTCTGGATCACGTCGCGCACCGTGCCCGTCTGGTCATAGAAAGCGCCGCGGCCCTGGACACCGAAGCTCTCGGCCATCGTGATCTGTACGCTCTCGATGAACTCGCGGTTCCAGAACGACTCCAGGAACGCGTTCGCGAAGCGGAAGAAGACCATGTTCTGCACCGGCCGCTTGCCGAGGTAGTGGTCGATGCGGAAGATGTGCGCCTCGTCGAAGGCGGCCAGCAGGATCTTGTTCAGCTCGCGCGCCGATTCGAGGTCGTGGCCGAACGGCTTCTCGACGACGACGCGGGCGCCGCGGGTGCAGCCCGATTTGGCGAGCTGCTCGACGACCGTGCCGAACAGTGCCGGCGGGATCGCGAGGTAATACGCCGGGCGTTGCGCGGCGCCTAACTCCCTGCGGATCGCCTGGAACGTCGCCGGGTCCGCATAGTCGCCGCTCACATAGCGCAGCAGGCCCGAGAGCTTGTCGAAGGCCCCGGCATCGAGCCCGCCGTGCTCCTCCAGGCTGTCGCGCGCCCGCGCCTTGAGCCGATCGAGGTCCCAGCGCGACCTCCCGACGCCGATCACCGGCGCATCGAGGTGGCCGCGTTTCAGCATCGCTTGCAGCGATGGGAAGATCTTCTTGTAGACGAGATCGCCGGTTGCGCCGAAAACGACGAGTGCGTCGGATTGGAATTCGCTCATCTTGCCCTCGCTCCATCCGCCTATGGCGTGCCGTCCGACTTTTCCAGGTGCCCGCCGAACGCGTAGCGCATCGCCGAGAGCAGCTTGTTCTGGAAGTCCGCTTCGCCGCGCGAGCTGAACCGCTCGTAGAGCGCGGTCGTGAGCACCGGTGCCGGCACGGCCTCGTCGATGGCGGCCTGGATGGTCCAGCGCCCTTCGCCCGAGTCGGACACCCGGCCCCCGAACTTCGCGAGCGCCGGGTCTTCCAGCAGCGCGCTTGCGGTGAGATCCAGCAGCCAGGAGGCGATGACGCTGCCGCGCCGCCACACCTCTGCGATGTCGGGCAGGTCGAGGTCGTACTGGTAGTGTTCGGGGTCGCGCAAGGGCGTCGTCTCGGCGTCGATCGCGTGTGTCTGCTTGCCGACGTTGGCGGCGCGCAGGATGCCGAGCCCCTCGGCATACGCGGCCATGATGCCGTACTCGATGCCGTTGTGCACCATCTTGACGAAGTGCCCGGCGCCGTTCGGCCCGCAGTGCAGATAGCCGTGCTCCGCGGTGCCGCCCACCTTGTCGCGGCCGGGGGTGCGCGGGATATCGCCGACGCCCGGGGCGAGGGTCTTGAAGATCGGGTCGAGGCGCTGTACCGCCTGGTCCGGTCCCCCGATCATCATGCAGTAGCCGCGCTCCAGGCCCCAGACGCCGCCGCTCGTCCCCACGTCCACGTAGTGGATGCCCTGCGGCGCAAGTTCCTTGGCCCGTCGGATATCATCGACGTAATAGGAGTTGCCGCCGTCGATGAGGATGTCCCCGGCCTCGAGAGCGGGCAGCAGCTCGGCGATGGTCTGGTCCACGACCGCTGCCGGGACCATCAGCCAGACCGCCCGCGGCTTCTCGATCTTCTTCGCGAGATCCGCGAGCGACGAGGCGCCCACCGCCTTCTCGCGGACCAGTTCTTCCACCGCTTGCGCCGACCTGTCGTAGACCACGCAACGGTGACCTTCCCTGATAAGCCGCAGCACCATGTTGGCGCCCATCCGGCCCAGACCCACCATTCCCAGTTGCATCGGTTAATTCCTCTTGCAGAAGAAGTTGCTCGACCACTCGACCTCAGTTCACCGGCTCGATTGAGGGTAGCTCGCAGCCGCCCTGTCCTGTCAGGAAGCGGCTTCTCGAAGCCCACGCTCAGGAGGAGGCCTCCCTGAGCTTCCGATAGCGGCGGATGAGCGTATTGGTCGAGCTGTCATGCTGGGGCGCAGGCTCCTGCCCGCCCCCCAGCTCCGGGATAATACGCTGAGCCAATTGCTTGCCCAGCTCGACGCCCCACTGGTCGAAGGAATCGATGTGCCAGACCGTGCCCTGGGTGAAGACGTTATGCTCGTAGAGCGCCACCAGCTTGCCCAGCGCCGCCGGGGTCAGCCTCTTCAGCAGAAGGGTGTTGGAGGGCCGGTTGCCCTCGAAGGTCCGGTGGGGCACGAGCCAGTCGGGCGTCCCTTCGGCCTTGACCTCCTGGGGGGTCTTGCCGAAGGCGAGGGCTTCACCCTGAGCGAACACGTTCGCGAGCAGCATGTCGTGGTGCGGGCCGAGCGGGTTGAGCGCCTGGGCGAAGGCGATGAAGTCGCACGGCACGAGCCGGGTCCCCTGGTGGATGAGCTGGTAGAAGGAGTGCTGGCCGTTGGTCCCGGGCTCGCCCCAGTAGATCGGGGCGGTGTCGTAATCGACCGGCTCCCCGTCGAGCGTCACGTGCTTGCCGTTGCTTTCCATCGTCAACTGCTGGAGATAGGCCGGGAAGCGTTTCAGGTATTGCTCGTAGGGCAGCACCGCGACCGTCTGCGCACCGAAGAAATTGTTGTACCAGACCGCCAGCAGCCCCATGAGGACGGGCAGGTTCTGCGCAAACGGCGCGCTGCGAAAATGCTCGTCCATTTCATGGAGGCCGTCGAGGAAGGCGCGGAAGTTTTGCGGGCCGATGGCCAGCATCGTCGAGAGGCCGATCGCCGAGTCCTCGGAGTAGCGCCCGCCGACCCAGTCCCAGAACCCGAACATGTGGTCGGTATCGATGCCGAAGGTGGCCACTGCTTGGGCGTTCGTCGAAACCGCGACGAAGTGCTTGGCCACCGACTTCTCATCGCCCCCGAGACCCGCCAGCGACCAGGCGCGCGCGCTGTGTGCGTTGGTCATCGTCTCCAGCGTCGTGAAGGTCTTCGAGGAGACGATGAACAGCGTCTCCTGCGGGTCGAGATCACGCACGGCCTCGACGAAATCGGTGCCATCGATGTTGGACACGAACCGGAAGGTCATGGCCCGGTCGCTGTAATGCTTGAGGGCCTCGTAAGCCATCACCGGCCCGAGGTCGGAGCCGCCGATGCCGATATTGATCACGTTGCGGATGCGCTTGCCGGTATGGCCCTTCCACGCGCCGCTGCGCACCCGTTCGGAGAAATCGGCCATCTTGTCGAGCACGGCGTGGACCTCGGGCACCACGTTCTTCCCGTCGACGACGATGGATGCCCCTCGCGGAGCGCGCAAGGCCACATGCAGGACAGCGCGCTTTTCCGAGACGTTGATTCTCTCCCCCCGGAACATGGCGTCGATCTGTGCCCGCAGGCCGGATTCCTCGGCCAGTTGCACGAGCAGCCTCAGGGTTTCTTCCGTGACGCGGTTCTTCGAGTAATCCAGGTACACCCCGACAGCCTCGGCCGCCATGCGCTCACCGCGCTTCGGGTCCTCGGCGAAGAGCTTGCGGAGGTGCAGTTCCCCGACCTTCTGATGGTGGGCTTCGAGTGCCTTCCAGACGGGGCGTTTGGTGACGGATTCGGTGGCTGCTGCCATGTCCATGCTCCTTATCGTTACCCTGAGAATGCGCTCGACGCTCCAGGATGGCTGTGGAGATTCCATTGTGGCGGAGCGTCAGCGGTCCTGTTTCCGGGCGCTCGTCGCGACCAAGGCCGCTCCCACGGGAAGCCGGCGGAACCGCGGCAGGAGCGAGTGTTGCTCCCGATTTGTCCGCTACGCAGCATTGCCGAGCGCCGCACACTTAGACGACAGCACACCCATCAGTTCGTTCCAGGAGGCCACGAAGGACGACGCCCCCTCATCTTGGAGCCTCGCTGCGAGCGCATCGAGATCGACGCCCGCGGCTGCGAAGCGGGCCAGCACGGCTTCGCAATCGCCACCGTCGCGGGTCACGGGCGGGTCGAGTTGGCCATGGTCGGCAAACGCCTTCAAGGTGCCCTCCGGCATCGTGTTCACCGTCAGCGGTGCAGCGAGCTCCTTCACGTAGAGGATGTCGGAGGCGTTGGGGTCTTTGGTGCCGGTGCTCGCGAAGAGCAGCCGTTGCGGCCGAGCCCCGGCATTGAAGACGCGTTGCCACCGAGGCGACGCAATCAGCTCGGAATACGCGTTGTACGCCTGCTTGCCGATGGCGATCCCAAGGCGATCGACGAGGTCCTGCGGCACCTTGCCCGCGACCGCAACGTCCCAGCGGCTGATGAACAGGGAGGCGACCGACCCGACCACGGGATGGAGTCCCGCGGCGATGCGCCGCTCGATGCCACGCAGATACGCCTCCGCAGCGGCAACGTACTGCGAGCGGGAGAAGAGCAATGTGACGTTCACCGGTACGCCGGCGGAGATCGCCTCCTCGATGGCGGACAAGCCTTCGCGCGTCCCCGGAATCTTGATGAAGAGGTTGGGGCGGCCGGCGCGCGCGTGCAGATCCTTCGCCTCCTGGAGCGTGGTCTTCGCGTCGCGTGCGAGCAGCGGTGAGACCTCCAGGGAGACCCAGCCATCGACGCCCGCCGTGCGCTCGTAGATGGGGCGGAACAGATCCGCCGCCGCAGTGATGTCTTCCAGCGCGAGCTCGAAAAACAGGCTCTCGTCGGACTTGCCGGCATCGAGTTTCTGGCGGATCGCGGCGTCGTAGGCTGTGCTGTTCTTGATCGCATGATCGAAGATGGTGGGGTTGGACGTGAGCCCGGTCACCGAGAGCTCATCGATGTAGTGCTTGAGCGTGCCGCTGGTGAGCAGGCCGCGTGTGATGTTGTCGAGCCAGAGGCTCTGACCGAGATCATGGAGTTCTTGCGTCGCTTTCATCGTGGCACCTTCGTTAGCAGACTGTCGGACTTAACGAGGGGAACAATGGCCTGCGGAGTCCCCTTGACCTCGGAACGCTCTGGTGGCCGGATCGAAGGGTGCGAACTGCAGCCCCTCTCGCGTCTTGGAGAGGACATAGCACGCACGCGCCGCGTTAACGATCGACAAGGTCCATGGGGTCCGCTGAGATGGGCCGGGTCATCGCCATGCTCCTTGCCATCCCCGGGCGCCAAGGTAGATCTCTCGCCCGTGGCCGATGTCCATCACCAAGATCAGAAGCCGGTCATCGTGGATGTCGTAGAGGACGCGATAATCACCGACGCGCATTCGCCAGGCATTCCTACCGCTGAGCGTCTTGACTCCACGCGGTCTGGGTTCATCGGCCAGGCCACGATCACATGGGCGATCCGGTCCCGGTCCTGTCCGGCAATTCGTGACAGACGCTGGGCCGTTATAGGGAGGGCAACCGGCCTGCCCGAACGGTACCGGCTCCGAGGGCTGCGCCTTGGCCTCGTCGTATGCGCGAATGTCGTCGAGTTCCTCCAGCTCTTCTTTGATTTGCTGCCATGCGGCAAGCGGCAGCACTACGGCCTCACGGTTTCCCGCTTCATCGACCAGGTACTCTTCACGCAGAGTTATCATCGCATCATCCATGCTTGCCCAGTGGCCCATTGAGTATACCCGTACCCGAGCGGGCTATGCTGTGGCGGCGGGAGGTCTCATATTCCTTCACTGACCACCGCCAAACAGTGCCAGCCCCGGAACAACGTTGGCGCTGCATTCCATGGGCAGACAGCGATCGGTGGGCATGCTGTATCGAGCACCCCCTTCCGCGAGCGATGCGGTTCCCTTCGTTCACCGCATCCTACGCGGGCTCAAGAGCTCGTGAGCAGGGTAGCTCACGTTCCGCACGTTCTCTGCAGCGAATCGGAGAGCTTCGCGGACATCTTCGGCCTCTAGGTCGGGATAAGCAGCAAGTATCTCTGCCTCCGACAATCCATCCGCCCGATCTCGACAACCACGGCGACCGGGATCCTCGGTCAGCGGATACACGGGATTCCCCCACCTGCCTCGGATTTACGGTGATTCGTGTAAAGGGCATACCGCTCGTCGCTGACCAGCCTAGCGCACGAGGGCGAAATCCTGGACGACTACCCCCTCAGCTTACAGAGCGCATGCATACTCGTGCACCCAACACAGAGTGTTCACCAGCTCCATCTGCTCGACCGTGCGGCACTTGATGGCCATCAGCCTCGGATTCGCCACCAGAAGGGCGAGAGACCGGGCGCGCGAAAGGGCGACGTTCAGGCGGTTCTTGCTGTACAGGAACTCCATGAACCGCGGCAAATCCTCACCGCTGGAGGTCGCGAGCGAGACGATCACGACTTCGGCCTCCTGCCCCTGGAACTTGTCGATGGTGCCCACGCGCGCCACGCCGGGGAGCATTTGCTTCAGCAGGTTGACCTGCATGTTGTAGGGGGCGACCACGAGGATGTTCTCCGCCGACACGCTGTGCTCGGCCCCGTCCCGGTCGCGGTAACGCTGTTCGAGCAGGCTCGAATACAGCTCCAGGACGATCCTCGCCTCCTCGACGCTCCGCTGCGAGCAGCTCTGGTGATCCACCGCGACGAACCGAATGCCCGTGGGCCGGACTCCGCGTGCGCACTGGGCTTCAACAGTAGCCGCTGATTCCAGTTGTCCGGGTGGGGATGGAGCCGTCCGTCGTAAACGGCCTCCGAAATGAAGCGGCAGACATCGTCGTGCATGCGCCAGGTGGTGCCGAGGAACACCCCGTGGTCCATCGGGATCGTCGCCTGCCCCTCAAGCAGGTAATCGAGCGCCGACTCCCCTGAATGTCCCGGGTGGACGCCCTGGATGGGCTGCTGCAACTGCATCTGGTCGCCCAGGAGAACGATGTTCTTCGCGCAGGTGCCCATGGCGATGAGGTTCGCCAACGCAACCTGCCCCGCCTCATCCACGAACAGGTAGTCCAGTGCCCGGTCCAGCTCCGGGTCCGCGAACAGCCACGCGGTGCCGGCAACGAGTGCGGCGCCGGAGGTGACGACCGCGCCGTTGTCGGCGACATCCTCGATGATCTGTCCGTTGAGAAAGGTCTCCTCGCTGGTGGATTTCTTGACGCCCCGGAATCGCACGTTCTCTTCCGCCGCGCACCTTTCCACGGCGGCGAGCAGGTTGTTGATGGCCTTGTGGCTGTTCGAGGAGACGCCGACCCTCGCGCCACGCTGGAGCAGTGCGACGATGACCCGGGAGCCGGTGTAGGTCTTGCCGGCGCCGGGCGGTCCCTGAATGAACAGGTAGCTTTCCTGAAGCCGGCTCACCGCATCGATGACCTGCACGCCGGCGTCTCCCTCGGTCCCGATCACCGGCGACCCGGCGGGGAGGCCGCGGATCGCCGGACGCTCCCTCCTCAGAATGGCCTCCAGCGCCGCGTAACGGCGGTCGCCCGCGATGACGCTGTCCGCGAACCGATACAGCGCTTCCTTGAGCACGCCTGTGTCGATGGGGCCGGTCGGGATGACGGACAGCCGTTCGGGGAGCACGCCGAACCTCATCCCCAGCTTGATCTGAACGAGGCGCCCGTCCTCGTCGATCGCCTCGATAAGGCCCGCGCGCTCCAGGGTGTCGGCCCGCAGGCAGTCATCGCCAACGTCGAGCTTGAACTCCTGCGGCGGGTAGCGAAACGTATAGACTACGGAGCGCTTCACGGTCTGCGGCGGGCGCTCCGGCGTCGCCTGGAGTGCCCCGATGCACTCGGGGTCGTCGACGAGATCCTCCTCGGCCATCTCCCGGCGCGCGAACATGGCCCACCACTGCGGCTTCGCGGCGCGCCGGTGGAAGTCGAGGAGCTGGAACACCAGCTCGCGCAGGTGGTCTTCCTGGCCCCACTCCTCGCGGTCGGGCGGGAGGGCCCCCAGGAGCCTCGCCTCATACTCCGCGAGCCGAGCCTCCGCCTCGTGGACCCGCTCGCTCTTGTCGTCTCCGCCGTCCGCCTGAGGGGTTCCCGAAAACCAGACCGTGCCCTGCGGACGGATCTCCAGCAGCCAGTTCCGGAGCAAGTACGTCGAGCGGCAGTCATCCTCGTTGTAGGCCCTAATCTGCTCCAGCAGGGAGGGGTCTTCGGTCTCCCTCCATCGGTCGTAATAGACGATGCTGGCACCGGCATGGGTGACCTCGCCGGTACGCTTGCCCATGTAGAAAGCCTCCAAGTTCTTGATGGAGTAGCGAGGCTCGGAGACGAGCAGCGCCTCGCGGACCACCTTGTAGAGGTCCACCAGCTTCTCGGCGCGGAGCAGCCGGTCCACCTCGGCCTCGCAGGTGCCGTGCAGGGACATGAGCCGCTTGAGCGCGCTCGGCTCGTAGCTTGCGTAGTGATAGATGTGCAGTTTCGGGTAACGGTCCAGGCGCTCCGTGACGAAGGCCATGAAGCGCTCGAAGCCTTGTCGCTCCTCCTGCCGCGTGTGTGCCCAGAAGGGCTGGAACCGCGGGCTGCCGTCTTCCAGGTAGACCACGCCGAAGAGATACTCCAGCCCTCCGTCTTCGAAGGGATCGCCTTCCATGTCGAAGAACAGGTCGCCCGGGTCCGGCCTCGGGAGCCGGCGGAATCCCCGAATCTCAGCCGGATCGGTCTTTCGCAACTCGTACCGGTCCGAGCCGGTTTCGCGTTTGCAGAGCTGGAGGCTGGCCTGACCGCGGAGACGCTCCAGGGTCTCGGCCTGCATGGCAGCCACCCGCTGGCCTGCCGGAAGGCGGGCGAGCGCGGCGAGCGTGCGGACGCCGCCCGCGTTCAGCTTCTCGATCTGGACCTTGGTGATGTTCGCGACCTGGTTCAGGTGGTCGTCTTGCTCCCAACGCGCCCGGCACAAGTCCCGCCAGTGGCAGAGGGCGCAGTGGGCACACGCTTCCGGATAAGTCTCCGGCAGAACCCCGCCCAAGCGCTCCAGGAACCGCGCCTTGACCGCACGGTAGTAGCGAAAGTAGTTGGCGACGCGAAAGCTTTCCTCCGTCCCGTCGCCGAGCACGACGTGCATCCGCTGCGGCAGAAGACCTTGCGCGTCGGCCAGTAGGTCGGAGTACAGACAAAGCTGGATGATGAACTTCGCCTTCGCGCTCCTGGCGAGCTTGGTGTCGACCACTTCGTAGCCGTAATCGCCCAGTGCCGAATGTCCATCGGCCCGGCGCAGGAAGTCGGCGTATCCCGTGAACTCCCCCGCGTGCAGGCAGGCCTGGTAGATGACCTCGGCGCCTTGGGCCATCGCCTCCCGAGTCGCCTCGACGGCGGCATCGAGGTCCTTCGTTTCCGTTTTCAACGTCCGCGACCACTGTCCCGGCCGCTCGTAGCGCGTGGAGGTATCTCGCTTCGTGTTCGAAGCCTTTGGCCTGAACGAGCTCGATCTGCTCGTCCTCGTCCGCCCTCGGCAACGGCGTGTCGAGGGCGACGCGGTCGAGCGTCGTGAGGTGCTCGCACTCGAGAAAGTTGACCAGGTCGCTGGCAGAGAAGAGCAGCTTGCCGTTACGGATATTCATCTGCCGCGGGTCCAGCAGCCAGAGGGCGGGAAGACAGCCTCAAAACTTGCTCGATCCACTCTGCCCATGGTCGAGGGGACTCGGCCGTTCCGGGCCGAATGCCGCAATCCAGTCAGCCGCTCTGCGGTATCGGTATAGGGCTTGACGCATGCCACTACACCCTGCTTTGGGTATCACCGTCATTCCGGCATGGATTGCCGGAATCCAGAGCCATGGAGGGCTCTTCCAGGACGTCCCTATGTCCTGGATTCCGCCATTCCCTGGCGGAATGACGAGATGTGTGTGATGAACCGGATAGGCCGGACGTGGGCAGACTGTCTAGCCCTGCAGCGTTCCACGGGAGCAAGGCGGATACGGTTCGACCCACAGCGATTCGTCCAAGCACAAGTTAGCGAAGCTGTATGCGCGAGCGCCAGTAACCGGGTTGCCGTGCATGGTGTGCCAGAGCGAAGACCACAATACCGTCTTTCTCCGGCCGGTAGATGATGGAGAACGGAAATCCCCTGACAAACACACGGAGTGTACTTGCCGCCGACGGCGACCCTGTCTCGGGAAACGCGAGCGCCCGTGCAGTTGCTTCCTCGACCGCTGCGGCAAAACGCTCTCCCAAGCCGCCCTGGGCCTGCCCATAGTACGCCACCTCAGCAAGAAATTCTTGACGCGCTGCTGCAACGAACCGTACGCGTTTCACCGGCTAATGCGCTTGGCCTCCCCAAACACCTCCTCAGCCCCATAGGTCTGAACCTCTCCGCGGTCGTGGGCGGCAACCCTCTCTTCGATCTCGCGCTCCCAAGCGGCCTCAATCTCCGCCAACGGCGTTTCGCGCAACGATTCGAGCAGGACGTTAACGAGTCTGGCGCGGTCCTCTGGTGACAACATTCGGACCTGCTGTTCAATTTCCGCGAGACTAGTAGACATAATCATTCCCTCGTTTCGTAATGCCGATGGCGAGATTCTAGCCTGTCAGGGTGCACCTGGGCACGATTCATCCTTGCAATTCGGGACCGACCCCGGGACCGACCCCTATTTATCCACTCGGCGTGCGCTTCTATGCTGCCGCACGGCCAGCACTGCCTGAGGACCGCTCCTTCTCCAAAAGCGTCAGGCAGAGAGCACGCATCGTCTCCAATTCGTGGTAAAACTCGCGCTGTGCCTCTTCGGGCGACAAACAATCGACGAGATCCGGCAACTGCACCCCATGACTCATGATGGCGTTGGCCTCTTTGCTGCGAAGGTGCTTGCGAACATAGAGGCAATTGTCCGCGTGGTAAAAGCGTTGAACAGCCTCCATGGGGCTCAAGTCCCCGCTGGCCAGGGACTGCACCAGACCCAAATCTAGGAGCGCGAAGAGTTCCAACTGCTGAAGCGGCCCCTCCCTTGCCTCTGACAGAACGCTATGGAATGAATGACGCTGTTTCACGGTGATGGCCCCATCCTCGGAAAGAACTTGGCGCCAGCGACGCTCCCTGAGTATACCCGTACCCGAGCGGGCTATGTTGTGGCCGATAGCTGTTCAATATTCAGATAGGCGACAGACCCCCATCATGCCGGGCACGTGGGTGCCCGGCGTGCGGAGCTTCGCAGCACGCCGTGCTACCATCGGCAGTACCTCTGGCTTACGAGATGGGAGATTCATCATGGACTATCGTCAGTATCTTGTCCGGGACCCCGGGGTCTGCGGCGGCGAGACGGTATTCAAGGGCACGCGCGTGGCACTGCGCACCGTCCTGGCCAGCCTAGCGGAAGGCGCCAGTGTCGAAGAGATCCTGGCAGACTTCCCAACGCTCACGGCTGAGCAAGTTCGCGCAGCAATTGCTTTTGCTGCCGCTTCCGCGGAGGAAGACCTGCCTTTGCCCGGTATCCCGACCGTTGCATGAGACTAAAGCTCGACGAGAACCTGCCGGCCGCGCTGGTCGAAAAGCTATCCGGGCTCGGCCATGACGTGGACACCGTTCCGGCCGAGGACCTTCGGTGTCTTTCGCGAGCGATGTGGTTCCTTCGCTCGCCGCACCCTACGCGGGGCCACACCCGCCAAGCTACTATCCCGCCAAGAACGAGGCGATCAGCTCGCCCAGCCGCCGCCTATGCTCCGGCTCCGGAGTGGCATCGGCCCGCGGGCGGAGCGGTAGAGCGCCCACGCCCTCGCAGTCACGAGTCGCGCCGGGCGCGCGATAAATTTGAGCCCCGATGCCAGGATAAAGGGCCAAGGCACCCACGGCACCGGTCAACGCGTCGCGATAAGCATGCATCTTGTTGATGTCTTCGGACCAGCAGTCCTCGATGCGCCCCTCTTCTTCCTGGCCGTAAAAGCCTCCTCGGCCCTTGTTTTTTGCGTCCAGTACCAGCAGCTCGCCGCCCCGGCAGATGAGGATATCCGGTATGAATTCGCGGGAGTAACTGTCGCCAGGTGATAGTTCACGTGCAGGCGCCCCGACGGCGACGCCGGAACACGAGCGGTTGTACCACAAGGAGACATTCTGCTCGTAATCCAGCCGCAGACCCCCGTTACCCCGGTCCACCGTCTGCCTCTCGGGCTTCGTACCAATGATCGGACGGCACGCGACAGGCGGCCCGAGCCGCTCTTCCAGGGACTCCTTAACCAGGAAGAAGCACCAGTACTCGAACAGCGTCGCCGTATCCTTGGTCTCCAGCAAATGTGCAAAATCCAGCAGCGCGTAGTCCTGGCGGGTGATGAGCTGCAGCAGGGCATAGAGCTGATACAACTGGCGATAACCCTCCTTGCGCTGCAAGACTTGCGAGCTGACCGGCACTATCTGCAAGGGACCGATGTCTCGCCAAAAGGGTTCTTCCAAAGCCGCGGAAATCTGGCGCCGCAACTCGTCGAGTGCATCCTGAAGGTCTGGATTCAGGTAGCTTCCCCGCTTGCCCATACTCTCGGTCAACGCTATCAGCTTGCCCATACTCTCGGTCAACGCTATCAGCCGTCCATCCAGCGACTCCAATACATGCTTGGCGAATCTGTTTTCATGCGTATCAACGTCATGGAAACGGTGGCGCACAGGCAGTTTGACCGGGTAGACACTCTGTCCTGCCAGAGAGCTGAGCAGCTTCCCCAAAGGCGTGTGCGCCAAGGAATGATCCGGACTTATGCGCGCTAGATCCTTCCCTCCGCACAGCGCTGCGACCACCAGGGCGGGCTCCGGCGCGACGATAAACTCTACCGGGGAATCGAGCACTTCATCGCGGAGGCGGCGGTGAGGATCGGCCAAGATCGCGTCCACCAGGCTTTCCAGGCTATTTTTCCTGAGGAGGAACCGCCAAAGAAACAACAGCTCGACGTAGGCCAGATCCTCGCCCGCCTCACCCCCCTTGTCATACGCATGACCGGTCGGCGACCCGAAGTCCGTCACCAGGGACGCATACCGATCGGTGATGTAATCGAGCAAGCCGAAGAACTGCTCGTCGCCAATCTTCCGGTTGTGAACCAGAATCTTCAGCCCGCCGAGGCGCGTGAGACCCACCGCATTCTCGAACCTAACCTGGCAGATGTCTCCGTAACACCGCTTAGGATCAATGATCACCCACCCTTCAGGTCTGCCGTCATAGAATTTGACGAAGTACTCCCGCCACTCATCCAATTCCACCGGCTCACAAAAGCGTGGGGTGTCCGGATCTATTTCGCCCGGGAAATCTGGTTTATCGTTAAGGGCCAGCCGCCCGTCTGGGTCGTACGCTATCATCTCTTTACTCAATGAAGCTTGTGTAGCCTTGCTCCTTCAAGGTCCTAAGCATTCTGCCGCATTTCTGCGCGCAACGCGGGTATTGAGCGTCTGGCTCGAAGCCTTCCGCCTTTTCTCTGAGGCTGGCGGCTTTAGCAACGGCATCCTTCTCACTTACGTCACGATCTCCATAGCAAAAGAGGAGCACTCGGCTGAGGGGCCTCTCCATCCGAGCGCGGGTGCCGTGGAACTTCGGAAGAATCTTTTGGAGGATCTGGATATCCAACGCCTCGTCTGCGGTGAAGGGGTGCACCGTTCTTCTGGCCAGCGAAACGAAGCGACTGATTTCGTTGATGGTCCTATATCCAAAGTGTAGGTGGTATGGCTTCAAAATGTCGATCAAGCCCTGCAAGGGTTCGCGCACGTCACCTTTGGCCTCCTCGAAGTCAGCGTTCGAGGCGAACGCCCAGTGACTATTCGAGAACAGGTCCCTACAGTCCGCGTTCTCTAGCACAAAGGAGGCCCCGAAAGACTCGATGCCTTCCCCATCAACGAAGACCTCGTTGAACTCTATCACGTTCGCCCGGTCGAGTACCTTGGGACTGAACATGTATGTGGACTCATCGACGTTGACCGTCCCGGTGACGAACACATTGGACGGGATGTGGAGGCGCCCAGGAACTCCGTCATCAGTGCTGGGAACTTGTCCTTGCCGTTCTTCGGCACCGTGGCGCGTGGCATTGTGGGGCAGCTCGTGTAACTCCAGATCCGCCCCTTTCGGATACTCGAAAGTCCTGCTCTCCATCTTACTGAGGAAATCCGAGAAATAATACTCCACCCTAGCCAAATTCATCTCGTCCAGTATTATGAAATACGGGTGGTTATCATCGTCTCTTGCACGGATCAGCAAGTCGAGGACGGGGGTGCTGTGGTATGTGTTTTCCAGGGGATTATAAAAACCCAGCAATCCCCGGTTGTCGGTCCAGTCCGGGTGCACTGATACAAAGGCCATGCGCTTTATGCGATCTTCCGGTTGCAGGTCCTGATACACGTAGTCGACCAGAACTTGGGCGATTTTCGTCTTTCCTGTACCAGAGATCCCGGTTAGGATGACAAATGGTTTGGACATCAGTGCGAGAACATATCGTGTCAAGACCTCTCTGGGGAACAGAAAGCGTGCGTGCTTGACATAATCATATAACCGTCCCAGATCCATTTCTTCGCGCCCTTCAGCCGTTGTTTCGTCGAATTTCCAGACCACCTTATGGCCTCCGGCGCCGGAGTCGGACAAGAGTTGCTCCTGCCATCCAGCCGCTAGTGACACCCCCTGTTTTGTGAAGCGGGTTGCGATTTCTTCGCAAGCGAGGTCAAAGGCGATGCCTGCAGTCTGGCCAGTGCGCTGTTTAATCGCCGTGCAAGCGTCCTCCCAATCCTTCGGGGTCGGCTGATATCCTGGAGCCCCGGGCTTCTCAGCTTCAAGGGCCGGACTTGCCTCCTCTGCATCACGTGACCACTTGTCCAGCATGCGCTGCACGTGGGGTTGCCTCATAGCCCTTGCGCCCCAGTGACCGGGGGCATATTGTTGCGCTAAATCTCTGCCAGCGAATATCAATTCCCTTTGTTCGTCCGTGAAAGTGTCCTCCCCGCGCAGAGCTGCCTGCCATTGGTTCTTAAAGAGACAATGCCGCCACTGCTTTTCCTCCTTGTCATACGCGCTTCCATCGCTTGTGAGCGGGCGACACGCGAAGACACCTACGAGGAATGCGCCGATCTCCCCGTCGCGGAGCGGCTCACCTCGCTGAACTGACGCGACAACCACCGTTGAAGGCCTTTCAGGCTTCTCCCTACTACCTGGAACGACTTGTATGTGTTTCGCTTTCACCAACATGTATAGTCTCGCCTCCTGGCTGCTTGGTTCTCGCTGAGAGCGGTTTCAGCACCTCACTTCGGCTCCGGGGGACTCCCCGTACAAAGCGTCTTGTGATGCGCCTTGGGCCCGGAAATCCGCCATTCTCAGAGTTGTCCGCTCCGGCCACCATGTCTAATCGGACCATTGCCCGCGTCATGCCGTAGTAGAGCACCGTTCCTGGTCGGCCAGCCGTTCCAGTCGCCCGCCAAGATGATAGCAGGACACTCCTGGCCCTTGCACCTTCGAACGCTGTCGAAGACGAGGCGGCCATCCGTGAAGACCCGATGCGCTGCCATAGGTCCCCGTCCGCCCTGCTTTGCGAAACGCGCTTGCCCCGTTCGGTAGCAAAGGAAAAGTGTCGCTTCATGAGACTTCAGCGGACACAAAATCCGTATCGTGGGGCGCAGGACCGCTTCCGACGAAAGGGGTGCTGGGTTTCAATTGTCTCGTCCTTGTATGGTGGTAGAGGTTGCTTCAGATAATTGGGTGTTCTACGGGTGATTAGTAACCACATCAGTCCATATTTGTTCGCGCTGTGGTTCACCATCTACGACTAGAGGCCCATACCTGTTGTAGGAGATAAGGGCGATCATTTGATCATCCCAGAGTTCTGAGTGTGTCGGATTGAATCTGATGTTCGGAACCATTTTAAACTCACGGATTGGCTTATGCGATCCTCGACGAACAGGAAAGTATTGCCACGAATTCGTATTGGTCTGCCTAATATCTGCACCAGCCACGTTAGCCCTATTAATCAGTCGATGAACAATCCCCGCTGGATAAACATCGGGTCTCTCTTGCTGAGAAATGTGCTCACATTCTCGTATCCTGCCAACGAAATAACGTCCATTCTCGCCCAATGTATAGAAAATTACGTCATGTATCCCATAGGGGACGAAGGATCGAAATTGTTTCGGGGGTGTAAAAAAGCCTTCTATCCACCCATACTGCCACCCTTCAAAACACAACTGAAAATCGAAGTTGAATTCCTCGAAGGCAAAGCCATAATGACCGGAGTGAGTGTTACCCTCGCGCTGGCCAGCGTTCCCTGTCGGACATTCCCAGTGCGCCGTGTTTAAGCAGAGGCGACAAAAATAGCGGTTCATTGTATTTTCTCCGCCCAGTTGCTCGCGTGTGTCTGCCGCATTACCGTGATAGTACGGGACCAGCGCGTTCGCACGAGTAATACGGCGGGGTTATGTCGTACACGGTACCCGTGGGAGGTGCAGGCCTTCCAGGAGTTCTATACGCTGCAAATCCACGCGGCTTGGGGATGCTCCCTCCGAAGCCTTCGTCACTCCTTTTGCGAGCGATACAGGACGCTCCGCGTACATCACTATAGCATCAGAAGAATGGAAGAGGCATATGTACTCGGGGTGGTGCGTGCAAGAAAGCAGAAAGGGGTGAGGTTCGGTTACTTTCACAGCCTGACGGGCCACTGGCCTTCGAGCCGTACGGGGAGGGCCTGAAGGTATCATGTCATCACCTCATGCCTACCGGTGCGGCCAAAAGCGCCGGTTCTCCGGGTTATCCGCACGAACCACCATGTCCAACCGGACGGTCGCCCGCGTCATCCCACAGTAGAGCACCCGCTCCTCCTCGGCCAGCCGATCCGGCCGGGGATTAACGTTCACCAGGATGATAGCAGGAGCTTCCTGGCCTTTGAACCGTCGAACACTATCGAACATAAGCTGACCCTCCGTGAAGATCTGGTTGCCGCTCGCATCATACTTTTCGGTAAACCGCCGAAGCGAGACACCGCCGACCGTATCCAGCTCGCTGAACACCGAGCCACGCACTCCGCGGCACGTAAGCACTGCCATGTCGTCATAGGTAAAACCCCGGTGCAGCAACTCCTGAAGGACGCGAGCAACGACCTTGGGCTGCTCGGCCGGGTCGGAGTATTCGTGGACGCCTACCCCCATCCCCGGCAGATCGTTCCCGAGGTCGAACTCGAAGGGGAGCGTGTTCCGGATGAAGCGCGCGATGGACTCGGGAGAGCGGTAGTTGAGCGGGCAGCGGTAGCCGACGAAGCCCGCGGTCGAAACGGGCGGGCGCCCTCGCAGGTTCTGGTCCGGGTCTTCGAGCCACAGGATGTCCGAGCCCTCGCGCAGGAAAAGGCTGAGGACATCGAGCCACTCCTGCTCGAAGTCCTGACCCTCGTCCACCACCAAGGCGTCGAACAGCCAGTCCTCCGGGATATGCTGGGCAGTGACCAGATCGGGAATCCTCCGCCAAAATTCGGGGTCTGCTCCCGAATGCTCGAAGTCCGGCGGCTGACCGCGGCTCTTCAGGAACTCCACGCAGAATCCATGGAAGGTATCCACGTGACCCTGCGCCGACAGTCGCGCCCGGAGCCGGGTGGCGAGTGGGCGGTTGAAACAGGTGAGAAGGACCCGTTTGCCCTCGGCCGCCTCCCGCGCGTAGAACTGCCGGGCCAGCAGGCTCTTCCCGCTCCCCGCGCTGCCGGTGAAGCGCAGGCGAAACGGCGTCATTTCGAGGTTGGCGAGAATGGAGGCGACGCCGCCGGCCTGGCGCACAAAGGCCCTCTCCTGGGCACTAATGCGCGCGTGAATGTCGGGCACAACCTGGAAGCTCTGGCAGAAGAAGTCGTGTACCTGCTGGTACCAAGCCCACCTGACCGAACCCCGGCCCGAGGATGCTCTGGATACGCTCCGCCAGGCGGTCTCGGTCCCGGGCGTCGACGATGCGGGTCGCGTCCAGGCCCACGGCGTTGACGTTCTGCACCCGGTAGTCGGGGCAGTAGACGAGATAGTCGGCCCCAGTGCACGCGCCTTGCCTTGCTGCCACTGGAACTTCTGGCGCACCCGGTCGAGCGAGCGGTGGAGCTGCTCGGCGACATTCTTGGCGCCCTCGTCGTAGCGTTTGAAGAGACCCACCTCGGTTTCCTCGAGAGACCCGTTCTTCTGCTCGATGAACAACACGTCCCCCGAGCGGTTCAGCACCACGAAGTCGATCTCCCCGTACACCGTCCACCCCTGGTACTCCCTTGTCCAGTGGACGCCGTGGAAAACGGTGTAATCGGGCGGTAGCTGGTCCCTGAGCGCGCTCAGCGTCTCCAGCTCCGGGCTGTGGGCGCCCGAGAGTGCGAGCCGCGTAATGTCCGACGGGATGATGTAGGCCAAACGGTGCGCCCTCCGACAGGATTCAGCCTCCAGGCCGGCGCTGACCCATAGAGCAACCGGCCCTTGTCGCATAACAGGATAGCTTGACGACGCTCCCAAGGCTTAGGGGTTACCGGGAGTCTGGGCGTGTTGAGCCGGCGCTGTGGCCCCACCGGCGACCCCGAATATATTGATACTACAATCAGCGACGCTACCGGGCCGCTGAGCGCACAGCGTGGGCCGGGGGCGATGGCATCCGCAAATTGGAGGACGTATCCCGACTATGCACCCCGTCAAGAAGGTTCTGAGCGCCGCCGCCGATACGGAACCAGCTCGGGTGCATGCGTCCGCTGGAAATAGCCTCGACGATCTCTGAGATGGGCTCCCGGGCCACGCAGGGGATGATGCGGATGCTCCAGGTTGATTCTCCATGTTGTCGATTTATCGCTGCCAAAGGATGCGAGGGGCTTCGAGAGGCACCGCCACACCTTGATGGTGCGGTATCACCCGCGGGGTATAGTCCGCTGCGGGACGCGTCGCCGAGACCTGGGCGCTATAGAGGTAGCCGTTGACGGTCCCGGCCAGCGGTCGGTCGCGCGTCATCTCTTGCCGCACCGCATCGCCGCCGTTCATCCCATCGGCGTAGAGCTCCACACGCACCGCCTCCGGGCTGAGGTCGTCGAGATAGACCTGAACCTCGACTCGGTGCTGACCTTCTTCGGCAGCAACCGTTATTTCCCCGAAGCGCAGCTTCGCCCACTCGTGCTCGATAGCATGCTCCCAGCTCGCCATCTGCACGCCGCTCGCACCCTTATCCGCCGCGCGCTCGCGGTAAGCGGCCGCCGCCGGGAGGTAATAGTGCTCGGTATACTCGCGCACCGTGCGGTTGGCGGAGAAGCGCGGCGTGAGGCGCGCCATGCTGCTGCGCATGCGCGCGACCCAGGCCCTGGGAATGCCGCTCGCATCGCGGGCATAGAATTCCGGAATCACCTCCTGTTCGAGCAGCGCATAGAGCGCGTCGGCCTCGACCGCGTCCCAGGCCGGGTCCTCGCCATGCTCCTTGCCGTCACCGAGCGCCCAGCCTACCTCCGGTGTGTAGGCTTCCGCCCACCAGCCATCCAGCTCCGACAGGTTGAGGCCGCCGTTCACCAGGACCTTCATGCCGCTGGTGCCGCTCGCTTCCCAGGGACGGCGCGGGGTGTTCAGCCAAACGTCCACCCCCTGCACCAGCCGCTCGGTCAGAAGCATGTCGTAGTCGCTGAGGAACACGACGCGGCTGCGCGCGCCGCCTTGGCGGATGAAATGCACCCACTCCTGGACCATGGCCTGGCCCGGCCGGTCCGCCGGATGGGCCTTGCCGGCGATGATGAGCTGCACGGGACGCTTCCGATCGGTCAGAATGCGCAGCAAGCGCCACGGGTCGTGCAGCAGCAGGTTCGGCCGTTTGTAGGTCGCAAAGCGCCGGGCGAAGCCTAACGTCAGCGCATCGGGATCGAAGAGGTGCCGCGCTAGATCCACCTCCGCCGGGGATCCCATGGTAGCGGCGAGATCCTGGGACAAGCGTTCGCGGACGTACGCGATGAGCGCATGGCGGGCGGCGGCGCGAAGCTGCCAGAGCCGAGCGTCGGGGATGCGGCGTATATCCTCGTCAAGAGTCTCCATGGTGCCCCGCCAGCGGGCCTTGCCACAGTCCCTGGTCCAAAGGTCGTCGGCCTCCGCGGAGTCCCAGCTCGGCACGTGCACGCCGTTGGTCACGTGTCCCACCGGCACCTCGTCTTCGGGCCAGCGTGGAAAGAGGGGCTGGAAGAGGCGCCGGCTCACCTGTCCATGCAGCCGGCTCACCCCGTTCACCGCCCCGCTCCCGTGCAGGGCCAGGTAAGCCATGGTGAAAGGCTCCGATGCATCGCCCGGACTCTGGCGGCCGAGGCCCAGCAGCTCGTGCAGCGGGATGCCGAGCCTGTCGCTCGCGTATCTCCCGAGGTATTGCTCCACCAGGGAGGGCCAGAACCGGTCGAAACCGGCGGCCACCGGTGTGTGGGTGGTGAACAGGTTGCCCGCGCGCGTCACGGAGAGCGCGACCTGGAAAGGCTGGCCGGTCTCTTCCATGAAGCTCCTGGCACGCTCCAGCACGGCGAACGCAGCATGGCCCTCGTTCAGGTGGCAAACCTCGGGCCTCACGCCAAGCGCTCCCAGCAGGCGCCATCCGCCGATCCCGAGCACCAGCTCTTGCTTGAGCCGCAGCTCTGGTCCGCCTCCGTAAAGCTCACTGGTGATCCCTCGATGGGCCGGATAATTCGCTGCATCGTTGCTGTCCAGGAGGTAGAGCGTCACGCGGCCCACCTGGACCTGCCAGGCGCGCAGCCACACCGAGTAGCCGGGCAATGCCAGCTCCAGCCGCAGCCACTCCCCGTTCGGCTCGCGCACGGGCAGGATGGGCAACTGCCCAGGGTCGTTATAGGGAAACAGGGCTTGCTGCGCCCCGGCCTTGTCGATCACTTGGCGGAAATAGCCCTGCTGGTAGAGCAGCCCCACGCCCACTACCGGCACGCCCAGGTCGCTCGCGGCCTTGAGCTGGTCGCCCGCGACGTTGCCGAGCCCGCCCGAATAGATAGGGAGGGCCTCGCTCAGCATGAATTCCATGCTGAAGTACGCGATGGCGGTCAGAGGGGCCTGTGCGTGCGCTTGTTGAAACCAGGCGGGCGACTCCGCCGCGTCGCGCTTGGCACGCAACAGGCTTTCGACCGTATCCCGGAAGGCTGCATCGGCCGATACGCGCTCGAGCCGATCCCGGGAGACGGTTTGCAGCACGACCCAGGGGTTGTGGGTGAGGTCCCACAGCACGGGATCGAGCTGCCTCCAAACTTCGTCGGCCGCATGGTTCCATGACCAGCGCAGGTCCAGGGCCAGATCGGCGAGCCCCTCGAGGCCCTGAGGCAATGGTGGCATGAGGTACCACGGTGAGACCGTCATGGGTCGCCCTCCTCGTCGGTGCAGCCGTGTTGCACCCGCCGGCGCTGGGCTCAGGGGGTGCGCTCAGGGACTGGCGCCGCGAGGGCGGCGTCGACGATCGCCTGCGCCTCATCGAGGATGCGGCGCAGATGATCCTCGCCCCGGAAGCTCTCCGCATAGATCTTGTAGATGTCCTCTGTCCCCGACGGGCGCGCGGCGAACCATCCGCCCTCGGCGATCACCTTGAGCCCGCCGATGGGGGCGCCGTTGCCCGGTGCCTCGGTGAGGATGGTCTGGATTCTCTCGCCGGCGAGGTCGCTCAGTCGTACCTGCTCGGGAGAGAGTCTTTCCAGCCGCTCCTTCTGCGCCGGCGTGGCGGGCGCCTCCACCCGGTCGTAGAAGGGCTCCCCGAATTCGCGCGTGAGCTCGCGGTAGACCTCTCCGGGATCGCGGCCCAGGCGCGCGGTGATCTCGGCCGAGAGCAGCGCCGGGACGATACCGTCCTTGTCCGTGGTCCACACCGTGCCGTCGAGCCGCAGGAAGGAAGCGCCTGCACTCTCCTCGCCCGCGAAGCCGAGCGAGCCGTCGAGCAGCCCCGCGACGAACCACTTGAAGCCGACCGGCACCTCGTACAGCTTGCGGCCAAGCTTCGCCGCCACGCGGTCGAGCATCTGGCTGCTCACCACGGTCTTGCCCACTGCCGTTTCCGAGCGCCACTGCGGGCGGTGCGAGAACAGATAGCGGACGGCGACCGAAAGGTAATGGTTCGGCGGTAGCAGGCCGGCGCTCCGGGTGACTATGCCGTGCCGGTCATGGTCGGTGTCGCAGGCGAACGCGATGTCGAAGCGATCCTTGAGCCCGATCAGGCTCTGCATCGCGTAGGGCGAGGAGGGATCCATGCGGATCTTGCCGTCCCAGTCCACCGTCATGAAGCGGAAAGTCGGGTCGACGGCCTCGTTCACGACGGTGAGGTCGAGACCATAGCGTTCGGCGATCGACCCCCAGTAGTGCACGCCAGCACCGCCCAGCGGATCGACGCCGAGGCGGATCGCTGCGCCGCGGATTGCCTCCATGTCGATCACCGCGCCGAGATCGGCCACGTAGGCATCCAGGTACCCGTGCCGATGGGTCGTGGGGGCGCGCAGCGCCTGCGGGAAAGAGACCCTTTTGACACCCTGCAGGCCGCCTTCCAGCAGCTCGTTCGCTACCGATTCGATCCGGCCGCTGACCTCGGGCTCTGCCGGTCCGCCATGGGACGGGTTGTACTTGAAGCCGCCGTCCTCGGGCGGATTGTGCGAGGGCGTGATCACGATGCCGTCCGCCAGTCCGGTCGCTCGTCCACGGTTGTAGGTCACGATGGCGTGGGAGACGGCAGGGGTCGGCGTGTATTCGTCGCCTGCCGCGATCATCACCTCGACTCCGTTCGCCGCGAGCACTTCGATCGCGCTCGCGAAGGCCGGAAAGGACAGCGCATGCGTGTCCCTGCCGAGAAAGAGCGGGCCGTCGTTGGCGTGCTGCGCGCGGTACAGGCAGATCGCCTGAGTGATGGCGAGGATATGCCGCTCGTTGAAGGCGCTTTCCAGCGAAGAGCCGCGGTGCCCCGAGGTGCCGAATGCGATGCGCTGCGCAGGCACCGAAGGGTCGGGAGCCTCGGCGTAGTATGCCGTGACGAGCCTGGGCACATCGACCAGCATCGCGGGTCCGGCGGGCTTTCCTGCGAGAGGACTCACTTTCATCGTCCGATCTCCTGAAGCGGACGGAACGCGCGCGTGCCATCAGTCGTCGGTGCAGAGCGCCGCGCACGGTCGCAATTGTTTAGTGCCCAGACTTCCGGCGATCATATTTTCTCGCTGGAAATCTGGCTCTCGAATAGACTGCCATGGGCCGAATCTGACAGCGCCCGAACCTGACTTTGCCTTTTTCGTTCGTGAACTTGAACGTGTTCACGCCAAAATTACGATACCGTCCCGCAAGTTACGGGAGGCTGAACCTGCGTCTCCAGAAATGTCTTGGCAATGGCCGCCCAAATAGGTGTCGAGCGGCGTTGGCTTGGCGACACCAGGCCCTCTGGTCAGGTTATCCCCGCGAATCGTAAACTACGTCTTGCCGTCCACGGCCCGACCGGATACCTTGAGGTTCATGGGCTGCAACTGCGCGACCTAGACGGCGTCCACCGCTGATCGTGAGGGGGAAAGCCGTGAGGGGGAAGGCATAGCGGCGATCGCCGCGGCAGCGAACAGTGTTCGAAGCACAGGTGCTTGCCGTGGGCCGCGCACGTTTTCAATAGCCGACATGACAGCTAAGAAGAATAGCAGGTCCGACGGGCCTGGCGCTGCCCACACCCGAAGGGCGAGGAAGCGACTAAGCCCATCAGCCCTGCGTCGTGCTCCCCCGATGATGATTTGGACGAGTCTGCAGGCCCCGCTGTTTCAGCATGCCTCCCGCGCGCGATGCCTGTACTTCCAATGGGGCGCACCCTGTGCGCCTGTGATCCTGCACTCGGCGGTGTGCCCGAGTCGGGCCCCGTAAATGGAACCGTCACGACACGGTAACACGGCACCCCCATACCAACCGGTTGTGCGCGCGGTGCGACGGGAGTGACGACCTCTGCGCGGGTTGCATCGGTTGGCGTAGACTCCTCGGGCCTTAGCCATCTCTCCAACGGATCACCGATACGCCGTCCGGAGAAGGTCACCACGCGGCCCAAGCCCAACCCCTACGGTGGCAAACGTGTGCACGGCATGCCTCACGGCGAGCCAGGTCAAAGCGTCGACTCCCCGCACTGTTGCGGGAGCGGGCGCGTGCCTGACCGCAACACCGTTCAACGCGGCCGTTCTCCCGCACCGGAGGAAGTGAATGCTGAATGCCTTTGCGGTACGCGACGGGCGCCTCGAGCAGATGCGCGTCGAGCAGATGGAGCATCTCACCGAGGAGGCCCTCTGGATCGATCTCGACAGCCCGAGCGACGACGAGCGCGAGTGGGTCGAGCAGGTCTACGGTCAATACCTGCCGACTCCAGAGGAGATGGCCGAGATCGAGGCCAGCGCCCGCTTCTACGAAGACGAGCACGGGCTGCATATCCACTCGTATTTCCTGCACGACTTCGACGGCCAACCGCGCAACATCACGATTGCCTTCACCTTGCACAACGGGCGGCTGTTCACGATCCACGAGGTCGACTTGGTGACGTTCCGCGTGTTTCGCATGCGCGCGCGGCGCCAACCCCACCTCGCGCAGGACGCGACTTCCGTGATGCTGGGGCTGTTCGAAGTCAAGGTGGAGCGGCTGGCCGACATCCTGGAGCAGCTCTATGCAGACCTCGAGAAGCTGAGCCTCGTCGTGTTCGGAGCGGCAGAAAGAGACATGGAGCAGGTGCTCTCTGCGATGGCCAAGAGCGAGGACACCAACGGCAAGGCGCGTCTCAGTTTGATGGACAAGCAGCGCGTGCTCTCCTTCCTGCTCAAGACCAACACGCTGAACGCCGTTCAGACCGAAGCGTCACGCGAAATCCTGAACGACATCAAGTCGCTGATGTCGCACTCGGCGTTTCTGTTCGAGAAGGTCGATTTCCTCATGGAGGCGGCCATGGGCATCATCAATATCGAGCAGAACAAGATCATCAAGATCTTCTCTATCGCCGCGGTCGTGCTCCTGCCACCTACGCTCATCGCAAGCATTTACGGGATGAACTTCAAGCACATGCCGGAGCTGAGCGCGGACTGGGGTTACCCGGTGTCGCTGAGCCTGATGGTCCTGTCCGCCATCCTGCCCTACTGGTACTTCAAGAAGAAGCGCTGGCTCTGAGCGCTGTGAACAAAACTGTGGACAGATCTCCCTTCATTGGCAGTCGCGCGTCGTGGCCTTCCGCGCGCACCGGAGTGAAAATCACGTAGCGGCACAGCGCCAAGAGGTAGGCGTTTTGATCCAGGAGAATCGCCTCGTAGCGCCCGGACTCCTGATGCCGCTTCAGGCGCCCCGACCGAGGTAGGCGCGCAGCTTCGGGGACGCGCTGCGCCGCAGCAGCGCGTTGCGAGCCTCCCACTCCGCCGCGCCGGCGAGGCTTTCGAAGAAGCGCACCTCCTTGGCCACCAGCGCGGCGAGGGGAATACCGTCGCGGTAGAGCACGCGGTTGGAGGTCAGGGCCGGGATGCGGGCACCGGGGGTGACGATGCCGGTGAGGTTGAGGGGATCGGCCGCGCTGATCGAGATCAGATTCCCCTCCCCACCCTTGCGGCGCAGGTCGCGGAGCATTCCGACGGCCTCCACCAGAGCATACTGCTCGCCCGAGAACCCGCCCACGAAGCGCCCACCCCGGATCTCGCCGCGCGCCTCCAGGCGCCGGTAAGTACCCAGCAGGTCGCGCCAGGGCGGCAGCAGCGTCTCGCGCTCCAGCAGGCGGCGGAACACCACGCCGTAACGGCGCAGCAGCGCGCGGGCGACGTGTTCCATGTCTTGCGGGTCGAGGCACCTGGCGCCGGGAACGGGCGCTGCGGACGGCCTTGCCTCCGCCGGCCCGCCTGGCGGGATATCGGGCTCGGGGCGCAGCCTCACCCAGCGCCCGGCGTCCTCGACGCCGAAGGCGACGGTGCGTATCTTGCGCCGCCCGCCGGCGATGAGCCGCCGCTGCTCTGAAGGCACCAGCAGCGCGCGCAGTCCGCTGAAGCTGTCGGCGCTCACCAGTCCCCAGGCGACGAGCTCTCCGAGGGCGCTCTCCGCCTGCGTGCGCAGCAGCCCCGTCCCCTCGACCAGCACCTCGAAGAAGGTGGCACCGTGCGCCGCCAGATAGTCGGCAACGGCCCGCGCGCCGGCGGACAGGCGCACATCGTCGGTTCCCCCGCCCTGCACCGCGAGTGCCTGCCAGAGCGGCAGGTTGCGGCGGTTCAGCAGCGCGATCGGCGTCGCCCGCACCGGCCCAGCGCTGCGCTCCTGTGCGGGTCGCGGAGGGGAAAGGCGTGCCCAGGCGATCCTACCGGAGAGACACAGGGTATCGAGCCAGGACGCGTCGTACTCCTTGAGCCGCGCGGGCAGGATCTCGCTCTCCCAGGCCACCGCCGGAGCCTCGAAGCCCTCGAGCTGCTCCAGCACGCCTCCCAGCCCGGACTGCGCCTCAGCCTGGTAGCCGGGCGCGACCCGCTGCCAGGCGAGCAGGAAGCGCATGAAATCCGCCGCCGAGACCGGCTCGATCTCCTGGCGCAGCCGGTGCAGCGTGTAGCGGTGGATGCGCGCGAGCAGTCCCCGCTCGCACCACTCCGTGTCGACGCGGCCCGGGGTGAACCGGCCACGCAGCACGAAACCCTCGGACTCCAGCGCGAGCAGCGCCGCTTCGATATCGCCCACAGGGAGACCGGCAGACCGGGCCAGGGCGGTGGCGGTGGTCGGTCCGAGCCCCTCCAGCCGACCGCGCAGCAGCTCGACCAGCGCCTGCTCGCGAGTCCAGCCCTTGGCGAGGGCGGCGGGGGCGCCGATGGGCGGGTCCAGATCCGCGTCCCCGAACACGGCCGCGAGCTGCGGCAGCCGCTCCGCGGCCACCCAGAGCGGCGGGGCGTCACCAGCGCGATCGAGCACCGCGGCACGGCGTTCGGCCCCCAGCTCGCGCAGCAGTTCCGGCCAGCCACTTTCGCGCTCCCCCTCTTCCGCGGTGACGAATCCCAGCAGCATCAGCGCATCGTGCAGCTCGTCCGCCGTGACCGCCTCGGGCCAGGCCTCGCCGCGCACCCGCTCGATGGCCTCGGGATCGAGCGCTCCGAAGGCCGCTGCGGTATCGGGATCCAGCCAGCGGCGGCTCTGCACCGCCAGAGTGCGGCGCTCCTCCAGCGGGGCGTCGTCCAGAAAGGCGTAGGGCTTGGCGCTGAGGATCTCCTGGGCGAGCGGCGAGGGCTCCGGGAGGTCGCGTGTGACCACCCGGATCTCGCCGCCTTCCAGCCGCCGCAGGACGCCCTCCAGACCGTCGATGTCCATGGCTTCGGTGAAACAGTCGCGGATGGTCTGCCGCACCAGAGGATGGTCCGGAACCTCGCGCTGGCCGGCGGTGTTCTCGATGCAGGCGCGCTGATCGGGGAAAACCACGGACACCAGGTCCTCGGCATCCATGCGCTGCAGCCGGGCGGGCACCTTGCGGCCGTTGCGGAACCGCACCACCGCGAGTGCACAGCTCGCGTTCCACCGCCAGCGCACGGTGAACATGGGGGCATCCAGCAGCGCCTGCACCAGCACCTCGCGCACGCTGGAGGAGTGCAGGTAGCCCATCACCTCGTCCAGCGGGAAGCTGTGCGTCGCCCCGAGCGAGAGGATGATGGCGTCCTCCGTGGCCGCCGCCTGCAGCTCGAAGTTGAACTTGCGGCAGAAGCGCTTGCGCAGCGCCAGACCCCACGCGCGGTTGATGCGGTTGCCTAAGGGCGCGTGGATGACGAGCTGCATGCCGCCGCTCTCGTCGAAGAAGCGCTCCAGCACCAGCGTGTCCTGTGTGGGCATCGCGCCGAGCGCGCCCTGCGCGGCGGCGAGGTAGTCCACGAGCTGACTGGCGGCGCCAGGAGACAGGCCCGGGTCCTGCTCCAGCCCATGGATGGCAGCCTCTCGGGAAGCCGGGGTCCCGGCCCCCTCGCCCACGGCCTGCGCGATCCCGGTCCGCAGCCGCGACACCGCATGCGACAGCTCGCGGCTCCGCGCCGGCGCCTCGCCGAACCAGAACGGAATGCTGGGCGGCTGGCCGCGAGCGTCCTCGACCCTGACCTTGCCGCCTTCGATCTTGAGGATGCGCCAGGAGCTGTTGCCGAGCTGGAAGATATCGCCCGGCAGGCTCTCGATGGCGAAATCCTCGTTCAGCGTACCGATGAAGGTGCCGGCCGGCTCCAGCACCACGTCGTAGTCGGCGTTGTCGGGGATGGCCCCGCCGTTGGTGATGGCGATTAGGCGCGCGCCGCGCCGCCCGCGCAGCCTCCCGTTGACGGCATCGCGGTGGAGATAGGCGCCGCGCCGCCCGCGCCGGGTGGTGAAGCCCTCCGCCAGCATCTGGACGACGCCCTCGAACGCCTCGCGCGGAAGCTCCCGATACGGATAGGCGCGGCGCACGCGCTCGTACAGGGCACCCTCCTCCCATTCCTCGCAGGCGACCATCGCGATCACTTGCTGCGCCAGGACATCCAGCGGCTGCGTGGGGATGGCAAGCCGGTCCAGCTCCCCGCGGCGCACCGCATCGAGCATGGCCGTGCACTCGATCAGCTCGTCGCGGCTGAGCGGAAAGATGCGGCCCTTGGGCAGAGCGCCCACGGCATGGCCCGAGCGCCCGACGCGCTGGAGGAACTGTGCGATGGAGCGGGTGGAGCCGAGCTGGCATACGAGGTCGATGTCGCCGATGTCGATGCCGAGCTCCAGGGAGGCGGTCGCCACCAGCGCCCGCAGCTCGCCGGACTTGAGCCGCTGCTCGGCGAGCAGCCGCCGCTCCTTGGCCAGGCTGCCGTGGTGCGAGGTGACGTGCTGCTCGCCGATGCGCTCGCTGAGGTGCCGCGTCACGCGCTCCGCCATGCGCCGGGTATTGACGAACACCAGCGTGGTGCGATGAGCTTGGATCAGCTCGGCGAGGCGGTCGTACACCTCCGCGCGCACCTCGGCCGACATCACCGCCTCCAGCGGGGAGCCGGGAACCTCGATGGCCAGATCGCGATCGCGGATATGGCCGGAATCGATGATTGCGCACTCCGACGAGGAGCTTGCGCTCCCCACCAGAAACCGCGCCACCTCCTCGACGGGATGCTGCGTGGCCGACAGCCCGATGCGTACCAGCCCCGGTCCGGTCAGAGCCTCCAGGCGCTCCAGCGTGAGCGCCAAGTGCGAGCCGCGCTTGGCTCCGGCGACGGCATGGATCTCGTCGACGATGACCGTGCGCGTCGTCGCCAGCATCCTGCGCCCGCCGTCGCTGGTAAGCAGGATATAAAGCGATTCGGGCGTGGTCACCACGATGTGCGGCGGGCGGCGCAGCATGGCCTGGCGCACCGCCGGGGGGGTGTCCCCGGTGCGCACCAGGGTGCGGATGGCGACATCGGGATAGCCGCCCGCGGCCAGCTCCTGCCGGATGCCTTCCAGCGGAGCCTCGAGGTTGCGCTGGATGTCGTTGCTGAGCGCCTTGAGCGGAGAGACGTAGACGACCTGGGTGGCGTCGAGCAGCGTTGCGACCTCTCCCTGCCGCACCAGGTCGTCGATGGCGGCGAGAAACGACGCCAGGGTCTTGCCGGACCCGGTGGGGGCGGCGATGAGCGTGTGCCGCCGCGCCTGGATCGCGGGCCAGGCGGCAGTCTGCGGGGCGGTGGGCTGCGGGAAGTTCCTGCCGAACCAGGCAGCCACCGCCGGGTGGAAGGCGCGCAGTACCATACCGCATCAGTAAATCATTTATCGGGGATCGGGAGAAGAGGACCGGCCGAGGAATGGCGGGGTGGGGCCATAATCGAGAGCAGGGTCAGCAACCTTGAACCTAAATTCGGCAGTTGACCGAGGCCATGAATCGCTTAAAGCCAGTATTGGTGCGGCATTCCGAGGCTTTCGAGCAGCTGCGGAGCAGTTACTTTTGGGTGATGCCCGAGTCATAAGGACGGGACGGGCGTGCCCTGGTCAAACAGTACGCGCACTCAAGCGGAGGCCAGCGCGCTTTGCGCTGCATGTTCTAGAACGGCGCGCACTTGTTCGAGTGAAACGCCGGGAAACCATTGCACGAACTCGGCAACCTGCGCACCGTCCTCCAAGTTCTCGAACAGCGCCGCTATGGGCACCCGCGTGCCGCGGAACACCCACGCCCCACTGACGCGCACCGGGTCCCGCTCCACGGCAGGACAAGTCGACCAATCAATCATGAGAAGATGGTAGCACTCCGCCTCTCGGATGGCTGTTATGAGAATAACGCCGGCGGACGGACACAGTCGCCACCAGCGCCCGCTGGTGAGCGCCGCCGGAGACCCAGGCCGCGCCAGTCATATCATCCTAAAAAACGCAGTTGCCCTTCGAAATTGAGCTGAAAGCCTTATGTGGCGCGGCTTCCGGCGCGAAGACGCTAAATGCGGAGCAGTTGGAACAGTTCTTGATAAATCAGATACATACATTCCAACTGCCGTTTTTAGGATCATTCACAAACCTAGCGCCGCGACGACCCCGACGCTCGCGCGGCGAAGCAATCGCCTTGCCGTTGGTTATGCGTACATCAACCGGCCTTTGGGCTGCGGGATCGGACGACCAAGCTTGCGAGCCGCTGCGATCCGCTCCTCAATGACCTGCCGGGCGTTGGCCACAGCCTGCTCGTAGGTCTTGCCGTCGGCCAGCGGATGTGGGCGCGGCGCTACTTTGCGTGTAGCACGGGCAACGTGACGGACGACATGATCCAGGCTTACATCGAGGGTCATACCGAGACCGAAGATCGGTTTCAGGTAGTTGAGGGGGGCGACTTGGAGTCGCAATGAACCGCCTTGGGGCGGGTGGTTTGCAGCGGGCTTCAGCCGGAACCGGCACTTACAATGCCCAACTCAAGCCACACCGGCTTGTAGCCGGTGGTGACGTTGACTCCCAAGGGAGTGGCGAGCGCAAACGCTTGGGCCTCGCGGTCGAGGTCGCCAAGGGTGGCACCGGGCTCCACGTATGCGCGCCGCGCCTTGGGATCGACCCTCACCGAGATGCATGGGCAAGAGGTCGACCATGAGACCGCCCTCACACACGGCATTGCCGGCAATGCCGTGAGCGCCCCCGCGCACGGCGGGCTGGCGGGAGTCTGCGGGGCGGTGGGCCGCGGGAAGTTCCCGCCGAACCAGGCAGCTACCGCCGGGTGGAAGGCGGGCAGTACCATACCGCATCAGTAAATCGTTTATCGGGGATCGGGAGAAAAGGCCGCCCAAAGGAACACTGCGGGAAGCCCTGCTCGCAGACGGCGGGCAACTGTTCCCTCATTCCAGGACCTTTATCAGTCGACGCCTTCGTTCATCAACGGCCTTCTTCAGGTCAAAGTACGCGGCAAGGTACGCCGACCTTACACTCACCCGCAAAAAGAGCCGCCGCTGGACGATGAGGTATCATGGAATACATCGATTTGAGCAAAGAGGGTTTGCGGCTGCCTAGCTCGTGCGCGGAATCGGCGATGAATTGTGGGTGCCGGCGGTCTGCGGACGCCGATACCTGCGGAAGGAGGTGATGCATGGCGATCACGGTGGACGGCACCAACATCGAAACGGACGAGGAAGGCTATCTTTTGGACCCGGCTGCTTGGAACCGGACGGTGGCCGAGAAGCTTGCAGAGGATGAGGGCCTCGCTCTGGACTCCGAGCGGTGGTACGTGGTGAACTTTGTGCGGCGCTATTATGAGGAGCGAAGCTCGGTTCCCGAGGCACGTACCGTGCTCAAGGCCATGGGAGAAGAGCTTGGTCCGGTGAAGGCGACACGCAAGTACCTATACCGGCTGTTCCCTTATGGCTATGGTCAGCAGGCATGCAAGATCGCCGGCATGCGCAAGCCCCGGAAATTGATGCTGGACGTTTAGTGCGCCGTCTCACAATATAGCGTCGCAGGGGCGGAGCCTGTTAAATCACTACAGACCGACTCGGGCACCCACAGGATTCCGCGAAGACCCCATTTTTATGAGACACTCCACCAGCAGTGGGGCGCGCGGACGCCCAGTCGGTGCGGACAGCTCGTGACCGTGCGGGGCGTGTGTGCGCGTGCCGCCCGCCATGTAGTCCGGGCCCTTCCTTGCGGATGCTACCGGTTCACGCGGTGCGTTCGGGCCATGTCAGCGTTTCGGGAAAAGCCCGACGACAATGGTGATGACGTGCGCCGCGATCGTGATGATCACTGCGGGTAGCGCGACGGGGAGGAGGCTCAAGACTAACGCACCGGCCGGGAAGGCAACGAGCCACGGACGTTCGACCACCATGGCTCTCAGCCACGCGACCGCGATGCTGAGCGCAAAGAACGTGAGATATGGTACGACGAGCAGGTTGAACTCGATGCCCCGGCGGAACAGAGAAGGGAAGGTCTGTGCGGTATCCAGTCCAAAATGTGGTAGCACCAAGGGCAGTACGGACAAGACTAGGTAGGCCACGAAGAACAGGGCTGGATCTTCGAACGTCTTCATTTTGTCTCCTTTTCTGGGGGATGCGACGGTCATAGCCGTGGACTCGTCCGAGCTGTATTTTTCACACCCGGTCCTGAGCGTTTTCGGGAAGCCGAATACCCGCCGAGCCGTGAGCGGTGCAGGACGGCCCGCATATGGTAGCCGGTGCCGAGTGCCGACGACAGACACCAACGAACCATCGTGGACTGCGTCACCGTCGCGATACTAATTCGTCTGCCAGACGTGACGCGCGATCGCGCAAGTCAAATACTCGTCCGGCATGGCCCGTTCCATCCCGACTCCAGACAAGCACCGTCCGGCTTCGAGGATAGTCCGGCCGTGGGGAGACACCCAACCCGGGCGTGGACGGCCCGCACCGTGTCTCGGCACCCAGAGGGCCGGTGAGCGCGCAGCCGCAGACGACCGATCCGGGCATCCGGCCCGGCCTGCCGCGGCGCCTGGGGGCCATCGGTTACGATGCTTTGTTGCTGTTCTCGGTGCTGTACTTCGCCACCTTTCTCGTGCTCCTGTGGAGCGGCGGGCACGCCATCGCGCCATCGAAGCCCTGGTTCCAGGCGTACCTGCTGGCCGTGGCGTTCCTGTACTTCGCTTGGCCTTGGACCCGAACCGGCCAGACTCTGGGGATGCGGGCCTGGCGCATCCGGGTGGTCCTGCCCGATGGAAGCCCCATCGGCTGGAAACAGGCTACGCTGCGGCTGAGCGCCGCCCTGCTTTCCTGGATGGCTCTGGGCGGGGGATTTCTGTGGATGCTGGTGGACCGGGATCGGCTGACATGGCACGACAGGCTGTCTGGCACGGTGCTCGTGCTGACCAGCCCGTGATGCTGTCGTGACCCTCGCCTGGAGCAGGCGTCGGAGCTCGTGAAGAAATCGTCGCGAGCGGCTTGAGAGCACGGCGGCCGGAGCGCAGCGACGAGACCTATTTGGTCGATAGGGGAGGAGCGACCGAATGGCAGGACAGCCATTCGGCACGTCCCCGAGACGCCCCGACAGGGGTGGCGTACAGGGAGGTACGCCATGACCACCGCGCAACGCCGCTATCGGGACGCGCAGCAGATCATTCACAAGCTTTCAGAAAATGCAGACTCGGGCCTGGGGCCCGGAGGTCCACAGGGAGTCATCGGCGCGCTGAATGCGCAACGAGAGGTTGACGCACCGCGATTTCATTGCCGCTAGGGCCTGCTGCGCCCGCCAGCCGGTGCGCAGATAGGCGGGGTCTCCCAGGTACTCCACAACGTCCTGGCGAGGCAGCCCGTAGCTCATCTCGTGCGCGGGCTGGCCGTCGAGCAGCACCTGCACCCCCTTCACTGGTCCCGGGCGGCGCTGGTCCGCGGCCCAACCGACCACCGTGAGATCCGATGCGGTACTTCGATCGATGCGAAACACGAAGGAGTCCGCGCTGCGCCTGCCCGGGTGCCAGACCTGATCGTTGATGTCGTTGATGTTGAACCTGACGTTCCCGTCCGAATCCTGGTACACGCTGCGGATCCAGTAGAGGAGGCGCTCCCGGGAGTGCGTCAGACCTGTCCTCCGCAGCCACGCCTGGTACAGGTCGAAGACCCGCCTCCCCACGCTGGCCTTCGAGTGAACCAGATAGTGCCAGGAAAACTGCTCTCGGGCTTCGTCGAGGCTCGCGTCTTCGTCGAGGATGATGGCCAGCGCACTGGCGAGACCGGACCGGTCCGCGCCCAGCTCGCAGTGCAGCAGCAAGGGACGCGGGGCCGATTGAAGCACCTCGACGAGCTTGAGCAAATCACCGATGCGAGGGAGCTGATAGGCGCGCAGCGCGACGTCATAGTGACGAATCCCGAGCGCGTGGGTGGCTGCCACCTCGTCGCGGTACCATGCCTCGCTCGGGTTCGCCCCGCGCAGATTCAGCACCGTGCGGATACCATAATCGCGTGCCAGCGCGTCGAGATCGCCTACACTCGGCTGGGCGCTGCGGTAGATCTCCCCTGCCGTGACCACGTGGAAGTTGCCGCGCAGCAGCCAATATCCCGACGCCAGGCCCGTTGCCACGAGCAGAACCGCCACCAGCCGCGCGGTGCGGCCCGCGGACCGACGGTCGCTGGCAACGCAGAATTCTCGCGGCAAGGCGGAATACGGCGGAAGATCAGGCTGTGCTGACACCGATGTACTCCTAGTAGACCCGGCGCAGCATCACGAATGCCAAGGACAGAAACAGCACGCTGGGAAGGAAGGCGCTCACGAATGGGCTCAGATTATACACGAGACCCACGTGCCCCAGAGTCTGGTTCAGGAGATAGAAGCCCATACCGACCAGCGTTCCCGCCATGATGCGTTGACCCACTCCCACGCTGCGCAACGTCCCGAAAACGAAGGGGATGGCGACGAACACCATTACCCCGGTGGAGAATGGCGCAGCCAGCTTCACCCACAATGCCAGTTGGTAGCGCCGCGCATCCTGTTTGTTCGCCCGCAGGTACTGGATGTAGGTCCAGAGCCCGGTGAAGGAAAGGTCTTGGGGGTCCACCACCACCACCTTGACCAAGTCCGGCCGCAGCAGCGTCTCCCAGTCCGCCCGGACCATATGCTGCTCGGAGACGCCGTCTTGCGAGATGTGATAGATATCGATGTCCCTGAGCTGCCAGTTGCCGTCCAGGAAGCTGGCCTCCTTGGCATGCGCCACTGTCCTGAGTCGTCGATCCTTGTCGAACTCGTACACGGTGATGTCCCCCAAGTGGGCGCCGGCCAGCACTTGGCGGATGTTGATGAAGCGCAAGCCGTCGCGCACCCAGAACCCGTGTCGGGATTTCAGGGCGATCTGTCCGGACAGGGCGATCGAGCGCATGGTTTGGGCATACTGCTCGCCGGCGGGCGCGACCCACTCGCCGAGCAGTGTGACCGCCACCATGAGCACCACACCCACCCGCGCCAACGCGCCGACGATCCGTGCCATGGATACGCCGCCTGCGCGCATGGCGGTCAGCTCGCTGCTCGCCGCAAGGGAGCCCAGACCGATCAGGGTCCCTAGGAGAGCGCAGGCAGGAAACAGCTCGTAGATGCGGCGCGGGATGGTGAGAGCGACGTATTCCACCACGAGCAGCAAGCCGTAACGTCCGCGGCCCAGAGCCCCCAACTCGTCCAGGAAGGCGAGAAACGTGTAGATCGCCACCAGCACCGTGGCCACCACCACGACATTGGCGGCCACCGTCTGGGCGATGTAGCGCTCCAGTACCTTCATGCGAGCCGCCTTGCCCCCAGAGGGGGGGCGGACCGGCGCAGCCACCCGTTTCTGCGGGCCAGCATGATGGCCAGGGCCAACAAACCCCCGTGCACCCACCACATGCCGACGAGCGGCGGTATGTCTCCATGCTGCAGCCACGCGCGCGCGAGGCCCAGCGTGTTCGAGTAAACGAGGTAGATGAGGACGGCGGCCGTCACGTGGGTAAAGCGTCCCTGCCGCGCGGTCATGGACGTGAGGCTCACGGCCATCAGCGTAAGCAGCAGACTGGACAGCGGCATGGAGACGCGCCACTGCAGTTCCGCGACCTCGTGGGCCTCCTTCGCTCCCAGCAGCGCCGCTGTTGGCATCGCGTCGCGCTTGCCGAACACCGGCTCGGTGTCCAGCGGGTGCAGGCGGAAAGTCTGCTCACCGTATTGCAGGATCCTGAAATCCTCGCGCCCCGGGGTCCCGAAGTAGCGATAACCGTTGAACATCTTGACCAGGCGATCGCCGGTACCCTCGTCGCGGCGGAGCACGGCGCGCTCGGCCGCGAAGATGTCCAACCCCTGATCCTGACGCGCTTGGACGAACACATTGAACAACGTCTGGTTCTTCTGGGAATAGCGCTCGGCGTAAAACACCCAGTCGCCGGTGGAGGACTCCACGAACCGCCCCGAGGCGATGGCGCTGAAGTCCGCGAGCTTTTCCGCTCGGGTCTTGATGTCGTACCCTTCGCCCGCCGCCCAGGGGGCGATGTAGAACGCCAACACCGCCACCCCGGTCGCGGTCAGGATCGCCAGGACACCAACGGAGCGAAAGAGATATCCTGGGCCGACCCCGCAGGAGGCCAGCGCCATCGTCTCGCCGTCCCGGTGCCAGCGGCCGAGGGCGATGAGCGTCCCGAGGTAAAAGGCCACGGGCACGATCCAGGGGAGGAAGTTCACCAGCTTCAGGGCGACCAAGGTGGTGATCACATCGGGGGGCAACACCCCGGCGGCCACGTCGCCCAGATAACGCACGAACCGGTGGCTGGCGAAGATCAGCACCAGCACCGTGAGGACGGCGAGGAACGCCTGCCACACCTCCCTGGCCAAATAACGGTGGATGATCAAGCTGAGAGCCCGGGCGGACGCCTATACGGACTGGAAAGCCAGTGCTTTTCCGGTAAACTTACGCGGGTCGCCTCCAAGAAGGCGACCTCAACAAGCCTAGCGGCAAGGCCACATTGCGCGACAAGCGTACGACCGTAACAGCGTAGCACTAAAGCCGAGGAGTTTCAGGAGCCAGCGATGGAGTTCACGCTCAAGAGTGGTACCCCCGAGAAACAGCGCAGCGCTTGCATCGTGGCCGGCATCTTCGAGCCGCGGCGCCTGTCGGCCGCAGCCGAACGGCTCGATCGCGCGAGCGACGGGTTTCTGTCCATGCTGCTGCGCCGCGGGGACCTGGAGGGCAAGCTCGGTCAGACGCTGCTGCTGCCGAGCGTGCACGGGATCGCAGCCGAGCGTGTCCTCCTCGTCGGCTGCGGTCGTGAGCGCGACTTGGGCGATTCCCAGTACCGCAAGATCACCGCTGCCGTCGCCGGCGTCCTCAACGGCACCGGCGCCATGGAGGCCATCTCCCGCCTCACCGATCTGAACGTCAAGGGACGCGACCTGACCTGGAACCTGCGCCAGGCAGTCGAGGGCACGGAATGGGCTCTGTACCAGTTCGACCGCTTCAAAGGCAAGAAGGAGTCGCCCAGGCGGCCGCTGCGCCGCTTGGTGCTGAGCGTCCCGTCGCGGCGCGAGCTGGAGAGCGGCGAGCAGGCCGTGCGAGAGGGTCTGGCCATCGCCGCGGGAGTCCGCTTGGCCAGGGACCTGGGCAACCTTCCTCCGAACGTGTGCACCCCCAGCCACCTCGCCGAGGAGGCCGTTGCACTCGGCAAGCGATCCAAAGCCATCAAGAAGGTCGAGGTGCTCGAGACTGCGGACATGCAACGCCTCGGCATGGGCGCGCTGCTCTCCGTCGCCCGCGGCAGCCGGCAGCCGCCCAAGCTCATCACCATCGAGTACCGGGGCGTGCGCGGGCAGGCGCGGCCCACCGTCCTGGTCGGAAAGGGGGTCACTTTCGATTCCGGCGGGATCTCCATCAAGCCGGCGTCCGCCATGGACGAGATGAAGTTCGACATGTGCGGGGCCGCTGCCGTCCTGGGCACCCTGTCTGCTGTGGCGGAGCTGGAGCTTCCGCTCAATGTCGTCGGAGTGATCCCGGCCACCGAGAACCTCCCCGACGGGAACGCCAGCAAGCCGGGGGACATTGTGACCAGTCTCTCGGGCCAGACCATCGAGATCCTGAACACCGACGCGGAGGGCCGACTCATTCTTTGCGACGCCCTCAGCTACGCGGAGCGCTTCGATCCTCAGGCAGTGATCGACATCGCCACGCTCACCGGCGCCTGCGTGGTCGCCCTGGGCAAGCATGCCAGTGGTCTGCTCGGCAACCACCCTCCGCTGGTGCGCGACCTCCTGCATGCGGCCCGTCTCAGCACCGACCAGGCGTGGGAGCTGCCGCTGTGGGAAGAGTATCAGGAGCAGCTCAAGAGCAATTTCGCCGATATGGCCAATGTCGGAGGGCGCGATGCCGGCGCGATTACTGCGGCGGCTTTCCTGGCGCGCTTCACCAAGAAGTACCACTGGGCCCACTTGGACATCGCCGGCACCGCCTGGCTGACTGGCGAGAGCAAGGGCGCCACGGGTCGGCCCGTTCCCCTGCTGACTCAGTATCTGCTCGATCGCTGCACTGAGTCGGCGGCAAGCGCCCACGCATCGCCGTGACCCTGCGCCGGAAGAGCGGCGATCCGGTCCGGCACCCCTATCGGTTGCATCGAATACGGGCGGATCTCGAACACGGCCCTCGAATCGGCGTGACTGCGCCACACCCCAATGGCTGGCAGAGACCCTGACCATTGGAGCCTGAGGACCAGCCCTCACAGCCAGGCGGCGGGGGACCGCGGATCGACTTCTACGCCCTGTCCGACGCGACGCCCGAGGCGCGCCTGCAGCTCGCCTGCCGCCTGGTCGAGAAGGCCTACCACCTCGGTCACCGCGTATATATCCACGTCGACACCCAGGAACGGGCACGCCGTCTGGACGATCTGCTGTGGACCTTCCGGGCGGGCAGCTTCCTCCCGCATGCGCTGCTGCGCGAAGCGCCCACGGACGACGAGCCGATATGGCTCGGCTACGACGCCGAGGCCTGCCCGAGGGGTGAGGTTCTGGTCAACCTGGCTGACGCCGTGCCCCCGTTCTATGGCAGCTTTCAGCGCGTCGTCGAGGTAGTGGGTCACAGCGAAGCCGAACGGCTGGGCGCCCGGAAGCGCTATCGCCTTTACCGGGAGCGCGGCCACAGCCCGCACACCCACCGGCTTTCCTCCGCCGCCGCGGGATAACGGTATAATCGCAGCACACCCCACGCCCCCGCACCTTCGCCCACCGAGCACCAAGCGGCCCGTGATGGAAAAGAGTTACCGACCTCACGCCATCGAGACGCACTGGTACGACGTCTGGGAACGCAACGGCTATTTCGCTCCCAACGGCAGTGGCGAGCCTTACTGCATCATGCTGCCCCCCCCGAACGTGACGGGCCACCTGCACATGGGCCATGCGTTCCAGGACACCCTGATGGACGCCCTGATCCGCTATCACCGCATGCGAGGCTACAACACGCTTTGGCAGGGCGGGACAGACCACGCCGGCATCGCTACCCAGATGGTCGTCGAACGTCAGCTCGCCAGTCACGGGCAAACACGTCACGACCTCGATCGCGAGGCGTTCGTGGAGGAAGTGTGGAAATGGAAGGCACGGTCGGGAGACACCATCACTAGTCAACTGCGGCGCCTGGGGGCCTCCATCGACTGGCCGCGCGAGAGGTTCACCTTGGACCCCGGGCTGGCTGCGGCAGTTACGGAAGTGTTCGTCCGGCTGCACGAAGAAGGCCTGATCTACCGCGGCAAACGGCTGGTGAACTGGGATCCGGTGCTGCGCACCGCCGTCTCCGACCTCGAAGTGGTCTCGGAGGAGGAAGAAGGCTCCCTGTGGCACATCCGCTATCCGCTAGCGGACGGCTCGGGATATCTCACCGTCGCGACGACCCGGCCCGAGACGCTGCTCGGCGACGCTGCGCTGGCCGTCCATCCCGGCGACGAGCGCTACAAGCACCTGGTGGGCACTCTGGTCGAGCTGCCGGTGGCCAGACGACCGATTCCCATCATCGCCGACGAATACGTGGACCCGTCTTTCGGGACGGGCTGCGTCAAGATCACCCCCGCCCACGACTTCAACGACTACGCCGTGTGGCTGCGCCACCGCGACACCACCTGCCTGAGGGCCGTCCCTCACAACGGCCTCATCAACATCTTCACCCCCGACGCACACATCAAGGCGGACCGCATGGACGACTTCTCCTGGGGTCACCGTGCACCCGACTGGCGTGGGCTGGAGCAAGCCGACCAGGAGGCGGTAGGCGCTCCCACTGCCAACCTGATCCCGTCCGAGTACCACGGGCTGGACCGTTTCGAGGCGCGCGCCCGGATCGTCGCCGACCTCCAGAGGGAGGCGCTGCTGGAGCGGGTGGAGTCGCACCGCCTGATGATCCCGCGCGGGGATCGCAGCGCTGCGATCATCGAGCCATTCCTCACCGACCAGTGGTACGTCGGGGTGAGGCCGCTGGCCGCCGAGGCAATACGAGTCGTGGAGGAGGGACGCATCCGCTTCGTCCCGGAGAACTGGACCAAGACCTATTTCGAGTGGATGCGCATCATCCAGGACTGGTGCATCAGCCGCCAGATCTGGTGGGGCCATCGCATCCCCGCCTGGTACGACGAGCGGGGCAACGAGTACGTGGGCCGCAGCGAAGAGGAGGTGCGCCGCAAGCATGGGCTCGCCCCCGAGATCCCGCTGAGCCAGGACCCGGACGTGCTGGACACGTGGTTCTCCTCAGCGCTGTGGCCGTTCTCGACCCTTGGCTGGCCGGAGCACACGCCGGAGCTGGCAACGTTCTACCCCACGAGCGTTCTGGTCACCGGCTTCGACATCATTTTCTTCTGGGTCGCCCGCATGACCATGATGGGGCTCAAGTTCGCCGGCGACGTTCCGTTTCGCGATGTCTATATCCACGGCTTGGTGCGAGACGCCCACGGCCAGAAGATGTCGAAATCCAAGGGCAACGTCCTCGACCCCATCGACCTCATCGACGGCATCGATCTGGAATCGCTGGTCGCCAAACGCGTCACCGGGCTGATGCAGCCGGAGATGGCGTCGCGCATCGAGAAAGCTACGCGGCGGGACTTTCCCGACGGCATCCCCGCCTTCGGCACGGACGCGCTGCGCTTCACCTTCGCGGCCCTGGCGTCCACCGGACGCGACATCAAGTTCGACCTCGGACGCACCGAGGGTTACCGCAACTTCTGCAACAAGCTTTGGAATGCCGCGCGCTATGTGCTGATGAACACCGAAGGGCGAGACACCGGCCTGGAGGGCGGCGAGGTGGAGCTAAGCACGCCGGACCGCTGGATCGTGTCCCGCCTGCAGGAGGCGGCGCGCCTGGTGAACGACGCGATCGCCGGGTATCGGTTCGATCACGCGGCCCAGGCGATCTACGAGTTCACCTGGAACGAGTACTGCGACTGGTATCTGGAGCTGTCCAAGCCGGTGCTCACCTCGCCACAGTCCGCGCCGGAGGCGTTGCGCGGCACGCGCCGGACGCTGGTGCAGGTCCTCGAAGCCTTGCTGCGCATCGCCCATCCCGTCATGCCGTTCATCACCGAGGAGATCTGGCAGCGCGTTGCACCGCTAGCCGGTAAGCAAGGCCCGACCATCATGCTGCAGCCCTTTCCGCAGGCGCAAGACGCGCTCATCGACCAAGACGCCTGCAGGGAGATGGAGTGGGTCACGCAGGTGGTCCTCGGCGTGCGCAGCCTGCGCGGGGAGTTCAATCTGCCCCCCGCGCACGCTCTGACACTGCTGTTGCAGCAGGGGACCGTGGCGGACCGGGAACGGGCGGCACGCTACGAGATGTCCCTCAGACACCTGGCCAGGCTGGCGGAGCTCCGCTGGCTCGCCCCCGAGGAGCCGGCGCCCCCTGCAGCGACCGCCTTGGCCGGCCGGCTCAAGCTGCTGATCCCGATCGCCGGATTGATCGACCGGGACGCCGAGCTGGAGCGCCTGGATCGGGAGATCGCGAAGCTGCGAGCGGATCTCGAGCGCGGACGGGACAAGCTCGCCAATCCAGCCTATGTAGACCGGGCCCCGCGAGAGATCGTGGACAGGGAGCGGAACCGTGTCGCCGAGCTGCAAGCCGCCCTCACCAAGCTCGGGCATCAACGCGAGCGCATCGGGGCGCTCTGAGCCGCGGCTCCAGCAGTTGCGCCCTGCGCGGCGTGCTTGTTTCGCGTCGGAGCTGTTGTTTATAGTGGCTCTGGCTTACGCTGGAGGATGACCATGGCACCGCCGCAATCCCAAGGTCTGTCGGGGACCGCGTTTCGCCTCAGAAGGCCGGATGACGAATTCGCCGCCTTCAGCGAAGCACACATCCAGCGCATGCTGGCGAGCCGACCGAACTTCGATGAGGCGCTCTACCGGGAAGCGAGCGACTTGGTGGCGCGCAAGCTGCGCCGCTATGCCGAGGCGAGCGCCGCATGATCGTCCTCGCCCTGCGCGCCCGCAACCTGCTGAAGTATGCGCGTCTGGAGCTGCGGGACCTGCCCGTCCAGGGTCGGATCGCCATCGGCGGCCCCAATGAATCGGGCAAGACCGCCATCGGCGAGATCATCTGTTTCGCGTTGTTCGGCCGCACCTTCGCCGCATCCGGCTCGGACCTGGCCAAGATCGTCAAATGGCGGGAGTCGCGGGCAAACGTCGAGATCGACTTCGCAGCGAATGACGGCAGCGAGTATACGGTCACCCGTTACCTGGATAGCGACGGCCGCTGCGACGCGCGGCTCGCGCGCCGGGGCGAAGCGGACCCTGTGGCGCGTGGGGCAGAGGCTGTCGACGGCAGTGTGGTCCGGCTGATCGGGTTCGGCTATGGGGAGTTCGTCGACACCTTTTACCTCGCCCAGCGCGAGATCACCGTGCCCCACTCCCAGAGCAGCACCGTGAAATCCATCGTGGGCGTGGCCGCCATGGAACGCGCCGCTCAAGAGATTGGCGAGGAGATCAAGCAGGAGCGCGAGGCCGCGGAGCGGCACAAGCTGGAGATCACCAACCTCAACTTGCAGATCATGCAGCTCGACTTCCACGAGGAGAGCGCGGCTTCCCTCGAGTCGGAGTTGCGCGTGCAGCACGAGTCCATGGAGGAAAAGCGCGCCCGGATAGCGACGCTGAACAGCAACGCCCAGCGCCTGGAACAGGCATTCGCCCAACTGCGCCGCTTGGCGGACCAGGTACCCGTTACCGACATCCAGACGTTTTACGCACACTGGCTGAGATATGCCGACGGCCTGGCTCGCACGCTGGACGACCTCCACCGCGCCTGTCATGCCACCGAAGCCGGGCAGGAGCTGCGGACTGCTGCCGATGTCAGAACGCTCGCACGAGAGCTCGAGGAGCACTTGGGGAGGTTCGTGGAGTTGCAAGCCAGGGCGTCCCTGTACCGACGCAGCCTCAGTGGCGTGCTGGGCGAGTCCGCGCCCGGCGTCGACGCTGAGGCGGCTTTGCCCGAGCGCCAGAAGGCCCTGTGCCAGAAGCTGAGCGAGACAAGGCACCGGCAGCGGCGTGGACGCTTGGTGATGTGGCTGTTCGCGCTCGTCTCGCTGGCCACCTGGGGCATGTGGATCGTCGTGAGCCTGGCACCTCACGGTCCTCTGGGCGGTCTCGTGCTGAGCCTGACCCGAACCTACGTCCCCGCCTGGAAGCCGCTCCAGAACCCTTCCCATCTACTATGGCTGGCCGCGCTCGCGGCGGCCTGGACGCTGTTGACTCTTCCGATGCTGCTGCGCACGGTGGCGTTGGCGACCCGAACTGACCGCCTGTACCAACGGGTCGAGGAGCTGGGCGGGCGGATCGAGCGCCTGCGCAAGGAGGCGGAAATACTCGACACGCTGAGCGAGATCCCGCTGCCGGAGGCGCTGGCAGCACTGCGCCAGATCGACGATGCAGGGGTCACCGAAGCCATTCGGGGATTCATAGGCAATGCGGACAATCCCCTTTTGGACGTGCAGGCCCTGCACGAATTCTTGCAGCGGCTGCGAACGTCGCTGCACGATTGCGAGGCCGAGGTGGTGGCTCGCGGCGATCACTTGCGCGAGAGCATCGTCCAGCTCCAGCGTGAGGCAGGGGATTTGGAGCTTCGGGTCGATCAGACCCGACACGCCATCGAGGACGAGCGAGAGAAGCGTCGCCGCTCCCAGGAGCTGACCGGGCTCATCCGCGAGCTGCACACCAAGGTCGCCGAGCATGAACGGCGTATCACGGTGCGGGACGTGGCGGTGAACTTGCTGTCGGGCGCTGCCCGGGAGGTCTCGGCCCGCTTCAACCGAGATCTGCAGGCTTATCTGCCGGGCATCATGCCTCGCCTCACGGATGGCCGCTACCGGTACCTGCAGATCGGGGACGACTATCGGCTCAGGGTGTTCTCTTCAGAGAAGAGCGATTTTGCCGACCTCGATGAGCTTTCCAGCGGGACGCAACGCCAGATCACTTTCGCCTTGCGCCTGGCCCTCGCCGCGGCGCTCGCGCAGGCCGCCGTCCGCGGCGCCCAGTGCCTCATCCTGGACGAGCCCTTCGCCTTCTTCGACCGCGGTCGGATGCGGGAAACGCTTGCCGGACTGCCGTCCGTCAGCGATCGGCTCACTCAGATCTGGGTCATCTCCCAGGAGTTCGAGCCGAACGCCGGTTTCACTCTGGAAATCCATTGCGCGCCGGACCAGGACACGCTCACCGTGAAAGCCGCCTGAGGAGGCCGCGCGAGCCGGTCGGCGCGATAGCCCGCGCATGCCAGGAGAGCGGGGCCAAGTCGATCGTCGCGCCCCCACCCCTCGCCTGCCCTGGCGAGAGGAGCAGTCATCGAGGAGCGGCTCGACACGTGACTGAGGACATCCGGCCAATCAGTAGCTTGTGGTGATCTTCTCGAGAGCCGCGCACATGACGAGTCCGCCGACGTTCTCTCTGGACACCCTGGAGCTGGGGCCCATGGAGAATTTCGTCTACCTGATCCGCGACCATGACACCGGCCGCGCGGCCGTGATTGACCCGGCATGGGAGGTGCCCCGCATCGTGGAGCTGGCGAGGCAGCGCAGCGTCCGCATCACGGACGTCCTGCTGACCCACAGCCATCACGACCACGTGAACGGCGTTGGCGAGTTGCTGGAGAGCTTCGATGCGCGCATCCACCTGCTCCAGCCGGAGGTGGCGTTCTGGGGCCGGGAGCTGGAGCGTCCGCTCCTGCACCACGGTGGAGACACCATCGCTCTCGGCCGGACATCGATCCAGGTCCTGCACACCCCGGGCCACACTCCCGGGTCCGCCTGCTACCTGATCGACCGTCACCTCATCACTGGCGACACGCTGTTCGTCTTCGGCTGCGGGCGCTGCGACCTGCGCGGCGGGGACCCCGAAGCGATGTACCGGACGCTGAAGGATTTCGCGACCAACCTCTCGGGCGAAACCGTGATCCACCCGGGCCACAACTACGCGGAGCAACTGGTCTCCAATATCGAGGAACAGCGCGAAGGGAACCCGTTCATGCACTTCGAGAGCCTGTCGGAGTTCGTGCGTTACCGGATGGTAGACCACGACCGGCTGCGGCACTCTCCTTACGCTCCGGTCCCGCGCCCGCCCCGGTCCTGAGCGGCGTCGGAGCGCTACGCTGCGCGGGCCGGAGACCGGCCGGCCACGACAACAAAGGGGGGGATCCATGAACCGCTGGGCTGCAATTCTGCTGCTTCTCGCCGGCACGACTGCTGTCGCCGGCAAGGTTTACCGCTGGACCGATGAGCAGGGCCAAGTCCACTTCGGCGACACGCCCCCGGGGCAGGCCGCTGCGACGGCGGTCGAGACGACCGGCGACTGCTTAGCCTATGAGACGCCGGCCGACTGCGATCAGCGGGTGGCCAAGGCCCGAAGGCTGGACGAGCAACGCATGCAGGAAGCCGTCCAGGCTGAAGGGAGGGCGGCGAGCAAGGCCACCAGTAAGGCCGAGCGATCGACCTCGCAGAAGCGGGCCTCGACGCGGCAGGAGCGGCAGCGCGCGGCATCCGGCCCAACCTGTGAAGAGCATCAGCGTGAGATACGCGACCTGGACCAGCGCATGCGTCACCAGACACATACCGGAGCGGACCTCAGCTATCTCCGGAAGCGGCTGCGAGAGCTGGAGGGAGCCTATCGCAAGGAGTGCCCTGCGCCAGCCCTCCGCTGGTGAACAGCATCGCCAGCGCTGTCGCAACAGCCATCATCGCCCCCAGGGAGCGCACGTATCGCTCGGCGATAGCGACCTGCTGTGCGGCGAAACCACCTCTAGCTCGGCGCGCCACTCAACTCCCTATACCACAACAACTCGACCCTGGCCCGACCCTGGCCCCTTTAACTTTCGACCACGTGAACGGCGTTGGCGAGTTGCTGGAGAGCTTCGATGCGCGCATCCACCTGCTCCAGCCGGAGGCGGCGTTCTGGGGCTGGGAGCTGGAGCGTCCACTCCTGCACCACGGTGGCGATACCATCGCTCTCGGCCGGACATCGATCCAGGTCCTGCACACGCCGGGCCACACTCCAGGGTCCGCCTGCTACCTGATCGACCGTCACCTCATCACCGGCGACACGCTGTTCGTCTTCGCCGGCCGACTGCGATCAGCGGGTGGCCAAGGCCCGAAGGCTGGACGAGCAACGCATGCAGGAAGCCGTCCAGGCTGAAGGGAGGGCGGCGAGCAAGGCCACCAGTAAGGCCGAGCGATCGACCTCGCAGAAGCGGGCCTCGACGCGGCAGGAGCGGCAGCGCGCGGCATCCGGCCCAACCTGTGAAGAGCATCAGCGTGAGATACGCGACCTGGACCAGCGCATGCGTCACCAGACACATACCGGAGCGGACCTCAGCTATCTCCGGAAGCGGCTGCGAGAGCTGGAGGGAGCCTATCGCAAGGAGTGCCCTGCGCCAGCCCTCCGCTGGTGAACAGCTCCGAAGAAGTTAAAGGGGCCAGGGTCGAGTTATTGTGGTATAGGGAGTTGAGTGGCGCGCCGAGCTAGAGGTGGTTTCGCCGCACAGCAGGTCGCTATCGCCGAGCGATACGTGCGCTCCCTGGGGCGATGATGGCTGTTGCCACGGCAGCCGTACCGCCTGGGCTGGCCCCAGGGACGCCCTGCCGCGGGCTGTGCAGGCGCTGCCCGAGGCTCAGAGGGTGGCGCCGTGGGACTGGCGACATCACCGCTCGTTCGACGCGCTGAGAGCCCGCCGGGAGACGAGAATCCGACCCGACTCCGCCGCAAGGGCATCATGGCTAGCGGCAGGAGAAATGGCTTATCAGCTTAGCCATTATCGCGCTGGGCAAAGCTCGGCGCTTCTTGCAGGTGAGAGTCCCTGTCGGGAGAAGAGGTCGTAAGGCATCTTCATAAGGGTTAGCCACCCACCCGTATCGAAGCCTTGGGTCCGTGGCGGAGTAGCCGAGAGGCTGCGAACAAGACGGGCTAAGCGTAGGCAGAGTATCCTGTAGGCCGTAGGGGAGGCCGCGCTCCCTGAAGTGCTGGTACAGCTTCGAGATAAGCTTGTTGCGGATGCCGAGGGTTTTAACGTGCCCGAAGGCTACACGAAGCGCCCGTTTTGGCGAGGGCGTGGAGGTCCGCCGGAGTCCTCAGGCCGTGGCATGCAGGAAGAGAGGCGTCGGAGAACCCAGGAGGCCCCATCGGCTCCTGGCCGGAGGGAAGCTCGGTCATACGGTATACGGCTATTGAGGCACGGAAGGGGAAACCCGGACACAGGGTTAAGCCGGAACCTAAGTGGACGAAGGGAACTTCGGAGCAGGCAGGCGGAGAAGTACTGTCAAAGGGAACGCCCGCCGTATGCTGGTGGGGAGTCTTACCAGGCATAGTACTCGGAGACGGGGAAAGCCCGTTACAAGGGGAAGGACCTGGCGGAAGTACGCAGCCCGTATAGGAAACTTGCGCCGGACAGAGTCGGGCCGGAGAACGCAAGCGAACCTCACTGCGGGCAATAGCCAACAGACGGCGAGTGGCCGTCTGCGCGGAAGCGAGTACAACCGAGGAACCGGATGCGGAAAAACTGCACGTCCGGGTCTGTGCCGGGGGCGGCGGGTGACCGCCGTCCCTACGGCGGAGCCTGGATCCGTGACTTGAATCTCCGAGCGCCCGGGGCGCGAGAGAATGGGAGCTATTCTCAGTTGAGTTGGTTAGTTTTTAGCCAACCGGTGACGCCGGCTATGTACAGCGGGCGTAGACCCTCGTCGGCGCAGGAGTGACGGCGGGGCTTTGAGGCTTGGACGCTGAATTTCGGGCGTAGGTTTACACCGGGGTCTGGTGAGGCCCGGGTCGAGTTTCTATGGAGGTCGTCCTAGCTACCCGAAGGCGAGCTGGTAATACAGCTGCTCGAAGGCGCGGAAGCCGGGACAGAGCCGGCTGAAGCGCAGCTTCAGTCTGCGGGCGGTGGCGACCAACCGGGCGGCGAGGTACATCAGCTCCTGGATGACGGTCTTGATCCGCCGGCGCTTGGCCGGATGGCGCAGGGGAGCCGACTCGCCGGTCAGCCCGATGAGTCCGATGAAGCGCAGGATGTTGTAGGCGAACACGGCAAAGGCGAGCACCAGGTCATTGGTGTCGAATTTCCCGGAGGGCAGCCGTTCGATATCGAGGTCGGTCTTGAACTCGCTGTGGAACTGCTCGGAGGTGCCGTGGTCACGGTACAGGGCGACGATCTCCGCGTCCGGATAGGCGAGCGAGGTCCACCAGCCATCGAGCTCCAGCTCCGGTACCAACAGCGCCTGGCCCTTCTTGTCGATGGTGCGCTCGGTCACCCGCATCACCCGGCGAACGTGGTAGGTGTGCTCCCGATGGGGGTGCTCCTCGACGACGCTGAACAGCGCCACGCGCTTGCCGGGGCGGGGTGTCTCCCATGCCCCTTGGCGCTCGGCGCGCTCCAGCCAATGGGCAGGGTCCTCGCCCCGAGGGTTCCACTGGATAATGAAGTCCACCTCCTCTTCGAGGTAGCGCAGCCGGTTCTCCAAGGCGTCGTGGGCGCTGTCCTGGCGCACCAGCAGCGGCAGTTTGGTCAGGCGCCTGGCCCGCGGCAGGATGCGCTCCCAGACCTAGCCGAATTCCTTCTGACTGTGCTGCTTGCCTTCTCGCAGCTCACAGCCGACGCACCACCCTTCGGTTCCCACGTAGGTCGCGATCGGCGCATAACCGTCATAGCCGTGGTAGGTGCGCGAGACTCCTTCTTGCTTGGTCCCGGAGTTGTCCATGGGAAAGACATCGATGTCCACCGGCACATGACCGGTCTTGAGCGCACTGACCGGTGCCTTGGCGTTGACCATGAACTCGATATCGGCCTCGTCAATGACCTTACCCGCAGGACCGCTGCGTGCTCGTCGAGACGCTGCCTCAGCGTTTCTGGCGAGGGTACCCGCTCCAGCCCCAACGCCTGGCGGAAGAAATCGTCCTCTCGGACGTTGGAGACCGCTTCGAAGTCGCTCTTGCCCAAACACATCAACCCCAGATAGCTCTTGGCTACGTCTTCATGGGAGATGCCGTGGCGTAGCGGGATCGCCTGCTTCAGCGCCTTGCCCAACCCGCTAAAGCGGTTGACGCAAAGACCGACCAAGGCCAGACCAGAATGGGAGGTGTAAAATTCCTCATCGGACTGCTCCAAGATGAACCGCTTCATCGTTCACCTGCCGGGTGAGCTGGAGTGCGGCCCGATTTTAGCTGAACTGCAATGATAAATCAGCAGGTTGCGGCCATCCGCTGAGACGCGAAGTCACGGAATCAGGATTAGGTCAAGCGCGGTAGCGAGGACGGGTTGCAGGCTACGTCTCGATGGTTTCCCACCATCCTCCCAGCGGAGCGGGTTTTGTGAACCTTGCGGCTCGGAGCAGTACTTGTAAAACTGAAGCCCCGCCGGGGTGGCTTCGCTGTCCTTGATGCCCTGATAAATGACGTGGGGCTCAAGAGCATCTGCGATGCCGGATAAGAACGGTCCTGGCCCTTCCCACCGGCCCCACTTGACGTCCTCGGCCTTTAGGCCATACAAGACCACAGCGTACGTCTCACCTACAAGGGTAACTGCGGGAAGCTCGGTGATGTACCAAGTCCTAGCCTGCCCGCCTTGACGGGCGTTCTCCACAAGATGCTCGGCCGCCTTTTGCGTTGCGTGCGGCCGCGGATAGTATCTCTCGTGCCACTCGGGAAGGGGGTGGCTGTAACTCACGCGGTACCCTCCGCAGAAAACATTGCCGCACCAATTCGTCGGGCAGCCGTGGGTTGCTGGCAGGTCCCTGCTTAGCGGATCGTAGGGGACATCTGGATCACCCGGTTGCCGGGAACACGTTCGGGTTTTTGGACCCCGCCGCGTTCGGGGTTCTCCGGTGACTTTCCTGAGAATCCTGGTGCCGGCGAGTCGACTCGAACCACCGACCACATTACCGGGTCAAGCGTTGGCACCGCCCCATGATGGCGGGCCCGGACTTCGTAGGACACCCCAGGAGCCGCGATCTCACCCTGATCGTAGGGTATACCACCGACCCCTCCTTCACCCCCGCCTGTAGCGGGGTTCTTTTTGTCTGCTGGCGCATCGCAACACCGCTACACTTCGTTACAGGTAACACCCTTGGGCGGCTTGCTCTATTCAGACACGGGAGGCATTACAAGAGGCCATGTTTCGGCCTGCTGCCCCTCGATCACGCGCAGAAATGGCTCCAGTTCCTGAGCCATCGCTTGTGGAAACTGTCCTCGGGCAACCCTTTCCCGCAGCCGGTCAACACGTGCCCGGCGGTCGAGGGCCGCATCTTTGAGTACCTCAAACAGCACGATCTGAAGCGTGGCGAGCTTGGCCATCATGTTCACATTCTGTTCATGGGCAGTCGTCACGTGGCCCGAGACCTGGGCCAAGCGGTGCGTCAGTTGCGTCAACCGATCCTCGTGTGTCTTGACTATTTCGAGTAGCTTGTTCAGCGCTCGCTCCATGGTAACTCCCTTGGGGTGACCTCGCTCCGGCAACTTCCTGCCGGCTTGGAATCGAACCACCGACGAGATGACCAGATGTCAAGCGTCGGCACCGCTCGCGAACGACAGGCGCAGGCTTCCACCTGACGCCCCAGCGCCGGCGCACCACGCTCGCGCCTATGGCCGGCGCTGGTGGCGGTACTGCTGGCCCTGTGTTGTGCCACTGAGTAGCCTGAGGAGTATCCAGGATGGGGCCGGGAAGGCCGCTCCCTGGCGCTCAGGGACGCGTTCGCCCTCGACCCAATAGGGGAGGAGCTATACCCACACCCTGTGCGGGGGGTTTCTTGGCTGGCCGGCCGGGGGGATTCTTCCGAAATTTTACCGAAGCCACCCTTCGTTTTTCGTAAGTCATTGTCTTATTTGGCGCTCCCTACCGGACTCGAACCGGTGTTACCGCCGTGAGAGGGCGGCGTCCTAGGCCGCTAGACGAAGGGAGCATGTTGGGGGGCCGCCCGCCTGGGTCCGCCCCGCAACGCGATGCTATTATAGCGCGAGTCCTATTCAGCTCAAGTGAACAGGGTGGAACCGCTGCCAAGCAACCACGATCCGATCGTCATTCCTCGCTCCGAACACCTGATATCCCGGTCGAACATCAGCGAAGGTGCGCTCAAGGTCCTATACCGCCTCAAGGGCGGCGGTTACCACGCCTATCTGGTGGGCGGCTGCGTGCGCGATCTGTTGTTGGGACGAGAGCCCAAGGACTTCGACGTAGCCACGGACGCCACTCCGGAACAGGTCAAAGCGCTGTTCCGCGGCTGCCTGTTGATCGGAAGGCGCTTCCGGCTGGCCCATGTGCGGCAGGGACGAGAAGTTATCGAGGTCGCGACCTTCAGGGCGGGTCTCGGCACCGAGGACGGCGAAGGCCAGGTCGCGCCGAACGGGCGCATCCTCAGCGACAACGTCTACGGGACTCTAGAGGAAGATGCCTGGCGCCGGGACTTCACGGTCAATGCCCTGTACTACAACATCCGTGACTTTTCGGTCGTGGACTATGTGGGTGGCATGCAGGACCTCAAGGCTGGCGCGTTGCGCCTCATCGGCGACCCGCAACGCCGCTACCGTGAAGATCCGGTGCGGATGCTGCGGGCTGTGCGTTTCGCAGCCCGACTCGGTTTCCGGCTGCACCCGCAGACGGAAGCGCCGCTCGCGGATCTTGGGCATTTGCTGGCGGACGTGCCGCCCGCCCGGCTGTTCGAGGAGGCCCTGAAGCTCTTCCTGGGAGGCTTCGCGGTTCAGGCATACGAGCTGCTGCGCCAGTATGCGTTGTTCGGGTACCTGTTCCCCATGACCGAGCAGTCCCTGTCCCATGAAGAAGGCGGTTTTCCTCACACACTAGTCACCCGAGCGCTGGCCAACACGGACGCCCGGGTCGGGGTGGGCAATCCGGTTACGCCCGCCTTCCTGTTCGCGGCGATGCTTTGGGAACCGGTCCGGGAACGCCTGTCCTTCCACCGTGAACGCGACAAGAGTGATGCCGAGGCACTGCGACTCGCGGTGTCCGAGGCTCTGATGCAGCAGCGGCACCGGATCGCCATCCCGCGGCGCATCGCGTTGGTGGCCCAAGAGATTTGGAGTCTGCAACCGCGCTTCCTGTACCGCGCGGGGCGACGGCCGGGACGGCTGCTTGCCCACCCACGGTTCCGGGCGGGTTACGATTTTCTAATGCTGCGCGTCGAGTGTGGGGAGGAAGCCGAGGAGGTTGGGCAGTGGTGGACCCAGTTCCAGGAGGCCACCGAGGAAAAGCGGAGCGCGATGACTCGGGGGGAGCGGGCCGCGGGGCGCCGCCGACGCCGTCCGCGCCGCACCGCCAACACTGCGGGTTAGGACTCCGATTCGTGGCGCACAACGGGAGTCCACAGAACCGGGCCTACATCGGTTTGGGCAGCAATCTTGCCGATCCGCATGCACAGATAATGCGCGCCTTGGGTGCCCTGGACCGGCTCGCGGGGACCCGTGTGGTGGCGCGCTCTGGATTGTACGTCAGTCGCCCGCTTGCGGACCTGCCGCAGCCGGACTACCTGAACGCAGTCGCGACGGTTGATACCGCCTTGGCTGCCCACCGCCTGCTTCATGAGATGCAGCGCATCGAGCGCGAGCAGGGGCGCGTCCCGGGCGGCGAACGATGGGCTGCTCGAACCATCGACCTCGATCTCTTGATCTACGGCCAGTCCGTGATCCGATCGGCTTCACTCAGCGTGCCTCACCCGGGACTGTCGCAGCGGGACTTCGTGCTGCAACCGTTGGCGGAGCTGGCCCCGGACCTCGAGGTCCCGTCACTGGGCAAGGTGCATTCTCTGCTCGAGTCGTGTCCCCGGCGCGGCCTGAGGCGCATCGAGGCGTCACGGTGAGCGGACAAGACCGGCAGTACATCGTGGTCGAAGGGCCTATCGGCGTGGGTAAGACGACACTGGCCCGCCGCCTCGCCCAGAGCCTGGCTGGGGAGGCCCTGCTCGAGCGGGCGGAGGATAACCCGTTCTTGGAGCGCTTCTACCAAGATCCGCGCGTGGCGGCTCTGCCCACGCAGCTCTACTTCTTGTTCCAAAGGTCGCGCCAGTTGGCGGCTCTGCGTCAGGGAGATCTGTTTCGGTCCTCGGTGGTGAGCGACTTCATGATGGAAAAGGACCGCTTGTTCGCCCGGCTGACCTTGGACGAGGACGAGTTTCGCCTCTATGAACAGATTTATGGCTATGTGGCGGTACAGGTGCCTCCCCCCGATCTGGTGGTCTACCTGCAAGCTCCCGTGCGCGTTCTGCAGGAACGTATCGCGGGAAGGGGTGCCGCCTGGGAGCGGAACATCCCCGCGGGCTACCTCGAACGATTGACGCAGGCGTACCTCGAGTTCTTCCAGCACTACGAGTCGGCGCCGTTGCTCATCGTGAACGCCGCCGAGGTCGACCTTGCGCACTCCGACACCGATTATGGTTTCTTGCTGGACCAAATGGAGACCCTGCGCGGCGGCCGCCACTATCTCAACCCAGAGCCTTCCCTCGCTCCATGGGGCGCATAACCCTGTCGACCTTGCGAGAGATGAAAGCGGCGGGGGACAAGATCGCCTGCTTGACGGCCTATGATGCCAGCTTCGCGGGGCTGATGGAGGCTGCAGGGGTAGAAGTCCTGCTGGTCGGCGACTCCCTCGGGATGGTCATCCAGGGTCACGACAGCACCTTGCCGGTGACGCTCGCTGACATGATCTACCATACCCGCTGCGTGCGCCGCGGGTGTCGCAATGCTTTCCTCGTGGCGGACCTTCCTTTCATGAGCTACGCGACGGTGGCACAGTCGCTCGGCAACGCAGCCCGGCTGCTGCGCGACGGCGGGGCTCACATGGTCAAGCTGGAAGGGCCGCGGCCGGAGGTGGTGCGGGCCTTGACCCGTCAGGGTATCCCGGTGTGCGGACATCTGGGGCTGCTCCCACAATCGGTGCACAAGCTCGGGGGTTACCGTGTCCAGGGGCGCGAAGCGGCCTCGGCCGAAACACTGCTTTCCGACGCCGAGGTCCTGCAGGGCGAGGGTGCCGACCTCATGGTGCTGGAATGTGTTCCGCGCGACCTGGCCGCGCGGGTCACCAGGCGTCTGCGAATACCGGTCATCGGCATTGGTGCTGGGGCCGACTGCGACGGCCAGGTGCTGGTCTGCTACGACGCGCTCGGCGTAAGTGCCGGTAGGCTGCCGCGTTTCGCGAGGAACTTCCTGCAGGGCGTCCCGAGTGTCGAGGCTGCGGTGTGCAGCTACGTCCAGGCAATCAAAGCCGGGGCCTTCCCGGGCACCGAGAACGGCTACGACTGATGCGCACTCTGTCCACGGTGCCCGCTGTGCGCAGCGCGGTTCGCGAGTGGCGCGCCCGCGGCGAGAGTATCGGGCTCGTCGCGACCATGGGCAATCTCCACCGCGGGCACATGCGGCTGGTAGATGAGGCCCGTCAGCGAGTGCGGCGGCTCGCGGTCAGCATCTTCGTCAACCCCATGCAGTTCGGTCCCCAGGACGATCTCGCGAGCTATCCGCGTACCTTGGCGCAGGACAGCGCACTGCTCGCCGAACGGAAGGTCGATATCCTGTTCGCGCCGACGGTCGAGGAAATGTACCCCGACGGTATGGAACAGAGCAGTCGCGTCGAGGTTCCGGGGCTGTCCGACATCTTGTGTGGCCTGCATCGGCCCGGCCACTTCGTCGGCGTCGCTACGGTGGTGACGAAGCTGTTCAACATAGTGCAGCCGGATCTGGCATGGTTCGGCGAGAAGGATTACCAACAGTTGCTGGTCATTCGGAAGTTGGCGGGTGACCTGAGCATGCCGGTGGACGTTATCGGCGTGCCCACGGTACGGGAGGCGGATGGGCTCGCGCTCAGCTCGCGCAACAGCTACCTCACGCCGGACGAGCGCCGCACGGCCCCGCGGTTGTGGGCGAGCCTGCACCAAGCCGCGTTGCGCCTGCAGGGAGGCGACAAGACATTCGGCGTCTTGGAGGAGGAGGGGAGACGCACCCTGATCGCGGGCGGTCTGCGTCCGGACTACTTCGTTATCCGCAATGCCGAGAGTCTGGCCCCTGCCGGTCGGGAGGACGCGTCCCTGGTGGTCATGGCCGCGGCCTGGCTCGGCAAGGCGCGACTCATCGACAGCTCCCGCGTGGAGCTCGAGGCGCTCCGGTAGCCCTCCGCGGCTCCTCTGCTACAATACGGGTCCGTGCAGGGAATTCGGGGCAGTCCGCAACTCCTACCGACTCGTCACAGCCAGCCATGTATCTGACACTGCTCAAAGCCAAGCTCCACCATGCGCGCGTGACCCAGTCCGAGCTGGAATACGAAGGCTCTTGCGCCATAGACGGCGACCTGCTCGACGCGGCCCGCATCCGCGAGTACGAGCAGATTCATATTTACAACCTGAACAACGGCGAGCGGTTCATTACCTACGCCATCCGTGCGCCGGGGGGCTCCGGAGTCATCTCGGTCAACGGAGCGGCGGCACGCAAGGCGAGTCCCGGAGACCGCATCATCATCTGCAGCTACACCATGCTGGCTGTGGAGGAGGCCGCTGGCTTCCAGCCTACTCTGGTGCATCTGGATGAACAAAACCGCGTGATCCGCGATCGGCTGACGCTCTCGGCCTGAGCGGTGTGCGCGCGGCAGCGTGCCAGGCACTGTTCCTGGCTCGGCGCGAGCATGCTCAGCCGGTGTTGCGCATGCCTGCGGAGATGGCGTTGATCGAGCGCAGCAGCGGATCCAGCCAGACATCCCGCTCGCCGTTGCCCAACGTAGGGTCGCGATAGCGCTTCAGGAGGGCGATCTGGATGTGATTGAGGGGCTCCAGATAGGGGTTGCGACGCATCAGGGAGAGCGCGAGAGGTCGACTTTCCTCCAGCAGGGCGAAGGCGGACACGACGCTTAGCACCTGATGCACGGTGCGGCGGAATTCGTCGCGAATCATTCGGAAGACGTGCCGCCCCAGCTCCTTGTCGCGGCAGAGCCAGGCGTACTCCTCGGCAATGCCCGCATCGGCCTTGTACAGGGACATTTGGGTGTTGCTGAGCAAGGCCCTGAAGAACGGCCACTGGTGGTACATCAACTGCAGCTTGGCCAGCCGCAACGCATCATCCCGGCGCCACTGCTCCAGTGCCGTTCCGATGCCGTACCAGGCCGGCAGCGTGTGGCGCGCCTGCGCCCAGGCGAAGACCCACGGAATGGCCCGGATAGACGTCTTGGAACGATCGGCCTGGGCGCGGTGCGTGGGGCGCGAACCGATGTTGAGCAACGCGATCTCGTGGATCGGTGTCGCCTCGTAGAAGTAATCGAGGATGCCCGGTGTGCGTTCGGTGAGATCCCTGTAGGCAGCCTCACCCAGCGCAGCGAGTTCGTCCATGATTCCCAACAAGTCGCGGTGCTCGGCGGGTACTGGGCGTATCACGCTCAGGCTTGCCTTGATGAGGCCGGTCATCCCCATGGTCAGCTCATACACTGCGGTCTCGGGATTGCTGTATTTGTAGGACAGCACTTCCCCCTGCTCGGTGAACTTGATTTGGCCGTGCACGGTTCCTGGCGGCTGGGCGAGGATGGACTCGTGCGTGGGACCGCCGCCGCGCCCGATGGTGCCGCCGCGTCCGTGAAACAAACGGCAGCCCACCTGGTGTGCGGCGGTGAGGGCGGTGATCTTCGTCTGAGCCTCGTAGAGGTTCCACGCCGAGGCCAGGATGCCGCCGTCCTTGGCCGAGTCCGAGTAGCCGAGCATGACCTCCTGCAGGTTCCCGGATGCTTTGAGCAATGCCACATAGGTCGGGTGGTCGAGAAGAGCGCCGAGCACCCGCTCGACGTGCTCGAGGTCCTCGATAGTCTCGAAGAGCGGCGCCACCCGGATGCGGCAGAACCAGCCTGCGTCGTCTCTGCCCGCCAAGCCAGCGAAAGCGGCGAGCAGCATGACCTCCATGACGTGGCTGGCGGCGTGAGTCATGGATATCACGTAGCTGCCGAAAGCGTCCTCCCCAAGCTCCTGACGGGCCTGGGCCATGACTTCGAGGACCGCGAGCGTCTCGCGCGTCTCGGCGCTCAACTCACCCTTGTTCAGGCGTAAGGTCCCGGACTCTGCAATCGCCAGGGAGAGGACTCCGACACGTTCCTGCTCGGCAAGCTGCCGGTAATCGGTGCCGTGCGTCAGCCGCAGGATCTCGGCGCAGGCCTCGGTGTGGCGCGCGGAGTCCTGCCGGATGTCGAGCTGCATGAGGTGGAATCCGAAGGTCTCCACGAGACGGATGAGGTCCTTCAGCTCGGCGTCTGCAATGTGGCCGTCGCCATGGCTCTCGAGGGACTCGCGAATGAGATGCAGATCAGCTAGGAAGCTCGTCGGGCGACCGGTAACCCTGTGCGTCTTCTCCCGGCTCCGTGCCCGCCAGCCGCGCCTGAACCAGCCGCAGATTGCGCTCGAGCCGGTGACGCATGATGTAGAGCTTGCGGCGGTACGGTTCGTGGCTGAATTGCCGGGGCCTGTGGCAGAACACCTTTTCGCAAAACTTCTCGTCTCGGCTCAGGCCGTCCAGGAACGCCGCCGACGGCTGGCACAGGAGGCTGGAGTGGGTGAGGATCTGGCTCAGCCGAATCACCTCCCTGAGGTATTCCTTCAGTATCTGCTCCCCGTGCAGACGCACCGCCTGTAGAGTGACCTCCGGCGCAACGTGGGGGTTGCCGTCGCGGTCCCCGCCGGTCCAGGACCCGAAACACAGAAAGCTCGGCACGTCGATCCGCGGCTGAGGCTCCCGGCCCTGGCCGTAGATGCGGCGGACGGCCTTCTCCAGGTTCCGGTAGACGATGGGCACCGCCTGGAACAGGGATTCTCGGAAGAAGTACAAGCCGTTACGGATCTCGTCCACGACTTCGGGCCGGTGCACCCGAACCTCGTCGGTCTTCCACAACATCTGGATGTGATCCTCCAACCGCTGCGTGAGGTTCTCCCGATACTCCTTCCCAGCCCGCACCTCGTCCAGCTCTTCACTCAAGACGAAGATGCGGCGCAGCGCAGTCATGACGGTGCGACGCCTGGCCTCGGTGGGATGTGCCGTGAATACGGGCATGTAGCACAAGCCGTTGAGCAGTCGCTGCAGATCCCCCGCTCCGATGCCCTGTTTGCGGAAGTCCCTGAGGGTCGCGTCGAACGAGCCTGTCCACAAGGGGCCACCGGCCCGCACGTAGCGTTGCCGTTCCCGGTACTGGAAAGCTTCCTCGGCGATGTTCACCAGGCTGAAGTAGGTATTGAAAGCCCGCACCACATGCGTCAGCGTGTCGGCGTCGAGCTTTTGGATCAGCCCGCTCAGGCGCGCGCGCAGCCTGGCGTCGTCCTTGTCACGGAGCCGGATATAGCCGCGCCGCAGGGTCTCGACCGCGAGCAGCACCTTCCCCCCAGCCTGGGAGCGCAGCACGTTGCCGAGCAGCGTGCCGAGCAGCTTGACCCGCGAGCGCAGCTTCTTGTCCTTCGGGAGCAGGTACAGCGCCTGGTCCTCGATGGCGTTACGCCTGGCGGACGGTGGCTGCTGCATCGGTTTCATGGACCTCATGGGGCGATCTGGGGGGGCGGCAGGTCCGGGAGCGCCGCGACGGACGGCCTTAGCCGACGGCGGCCTGCTCGCCTCGGCGGATCGCCTGCTGGGCACGCCGATAGAGCATCAGGTAATGCCACGCAGCCACCTCCCAGCTGAAGTCCTGGGCCATGCCGGTTTCGATGAGCTGGCGCCACAGTGCGGGTTGGCGGTAGAGGCCGACCGAGCGGCGGACCGCGCGCAGCAGCGCGCCTGCGTCCGGCTCCTCGAATACGACGCCGTTGGCGACGCCGGCCGCGAGATGGTCCTCCGTGGCATCCACCACCGTGTCATTCAAGCCACCGGTGCGCCGCACCACGGGAACGGTGCCGTAGCGCAGGCTGTACATTTGATTGAGCCCGCATGGCTCGAAACGAGACGGCATCAGCAGCATATCCGCGCCGGCCTCGATGAGATGTGCCAGCCCCTCGTCGAACCCGATATGAGCCGCGACGCGGTCCGGATAGCTGCGTACGGCGTCACGAACGGCATCCTCGTAACGGGCTTCGCCGCTGCCCAGGATTACGCACTGCACCCTCTCGTGCATCAGCTCGGGGAGGACCGCCAATAGCAGGTCGGGGCCCTTCTGCTCCACGAGACGGCCGATCATTCCCAGCAGGGGTGCGTCCGGCTTGGGCGGGAGACCGACCCGTGCTTGCAGGGCCTGCTTGTTCACGGCCTTGCCATCGAGATGATGCCGATCGTAGGTGGCGGCGAGCCATGGATCGTGGGCAGGGTTCCAGAGGGAGGAATCGATGCCGTTGAGTATACCCGAGAGCTGGGCCGATCGATGGCGTAGCAAACCCTCCAACCCGTACCCGAGGGCCGGCGTCAGGATCTCCCGTGCATAGGTCGGGCTGACGGTACTGAGCAGGTCGGCGAACACCAGCCCACCCTTCATGAACGAGAGTCGCCCGTAGAATTCCATTGCGTCAGGGGACCACAAGCGCGGCGGCAGCCCCAGGCTCCGAAACGTGTCCTGGGGGAAGAGCCCCTGGTACGCCAAGTTGTGGATGGTGTAGATGGTCGCCGGACGTGCGCGCTCCTCGTCCAGTAACGCCGGGACCAGTCCGGTTTGCCAGTCGTGGCAGTGCACCACGTCGGGCTGCCAGCTCAGACCCGCCTGGTCCAGAGCCAGCGCCACGACGACCCGGGCAAAGGCGTCGAAACGCTCCGCGTTGTCCGGCCAATCTCGGCCGTCCGCACCTACGTACGGATGTCCCGGTCGATCGAAGTAGGCCGGGATATCGACCAGCAGGCACGGAACCCTGCTGCCGGGCACGATCCCTTGCAGAAGCTGCGGCGCATCCTGCAACCCCGGGATCGGAACGGTGCCGAGCGGAGTCAGGCCATGCATCCGATCCTTGGCCGCCGGGTAGGCGGGGAGCACCAGCCGGACGTTCCTGCCGAAGTCTGGCCAACGCCGCAGGCAGGCTCCCGCAGACGTCGCCCAGCCCACCGGTCTTGACCAAGGGGTGGGCCTCGCTGGCGGCGAACAGGATCTTTTGCATCTCGGGAGCTCCAACTGCGTGTGCGCGGAAGCACAAGTTTCGGTTTTCGGCTTGTAGGTTTCAAGCCGCCCGTGTTCTACCCCCGTCAGAGGAGACCCGCGGGCGGCGAACGCGAGGTCTGGCATTCGACCGCCAATCATCCCATAATGCGCGGCTGTGGCCCGCGGCGCGCCACGTGGACCACGCCCATCGCAGAGAGGTTCGGGAGAGAGGAGGAAGCCAGGCATGAGAACTGTCCGGCCTGCGCGTTTCGTCAGCCGGCTCACGCGTGACACCTTGGCGCTCATCCTGGCCGGAGGCCGAGGTTCTCGTCTCAAGCAGCTCACTCTATGGCGCGCCAAGCCCGCGGTGCCGTTCGGTGGAAAGTTCCGAATTATCGACTTCACCCTGTCCAACTGCACCAACTCGGGGATTCGCCGCGTGGGCGTCCTGACGCAGTACAAGGCCCATTCGCTCATTCGCCACATCCAGCAGGGCTGGGGTTTCCTGCGCGGGGAGTTCGGCGAGTTCGTGGAACTGCTCCCGGCACAGCAGCGCATCGGCACCTCCGCCTGGTATGCCGGAACGGCGGACGCCGTCTACCAGAATCTGGACATCATCAGGAACTACCAGCCCGAGTACGTGCTGATCCTGGCCGGAGACCACATCTACAAGATGGACTATGGCCCGCTACTGGCCTACCACGTGGAGCAAAATGCCGACCTCACCGTAGGCTGCGTGGAGGTCCCCGTGGATCACGCCACGGCTTTCGGCGTGATGGCGGTGGACGACGATGGCCGCATCCTCGGCTTCGACGAGAAGCCGGCGTGTCCGAGTCCGACGCCGGGCCGTCCGGGGCTGGCGCTCGCTTCGATGGGAATCTACGTATTCAATGCCGGATTCCTTTACGAGCAGCTCATCAAGGACTCGGACGACATCAACTCCGCGCACGACTTCGGCAAGGACGTGATTCCCGCAGTCATCGATAAGTACCGCGTATGCGCTTACCCCTTCCGCGACGTTCAGAGCGGGGAACAGGGCTATTGGCGAGACGTGGGGACGGTGGACGCATACTGGTCGGCGAACCTGGAGCTGACCGAGGTGGTGCCGCCCCTGAACCTGTACGACGCCGAGTGGCCTATCTGGACCTACCAGGAGCAACTTCCGCCCGCCAAGTTCGTATTCGACTACGATGGCCGGCGCGGAATGGCGGTGGACTCCATGGTCTCGGGGGGCTGCATCATCTCCGGGGCCGTACTGCGCCGCTCGCTGTTGTTCTCCAATGTGCACGTGGAGGTGAACAGCTACCTCACAGAGGCGGTGATCTTGCCCGATGTCCACATCGGCCCGCGTTGCCGCCTGCACAAGGTCGTGCTCGACAAGGGGGCCGTGATCCCGGACGGCACGGTGATCGGTTTGGACCACCAGGTCGACAGCAAGCGCTTCTATGTCAGCCCCGGGGGGGTCGTGCTGGTGACTCCGGAGATGCTCGGCCAGGAGATACATCATGTCCGTTAACGGTTGTGGCGGCTGGAATTGCGGCCCATGAGCCGGGATGCAAACTCCTGTCCACGGCGGGCGGGGATTCTGCTGCATCCGACTTCTCTCCCTGGACCCGGCGAGTCAGGCGACGTGGGGTCACAGGCGCACCGCTTTGTGGACTTCCTGGTGCAGGCAGGTCTGAGCGTCTGGCAGACCCTCCCGCTCGCCCCTGCTCACGAGGGCGGCTCACCTTATCAGTGCCTCTCCGTGCATGCGGGGAGCCCGCTGCTGATCAGCCTGGAGCGGCTAGCGCAGGACGGATGGCTCAACGCAGCACTGCTTTCGCAGCAGGAGCCCAACCCCCTGGCCAACCGCCAGCGCTGCCTTGCCCAGGCATTGGAAGGCTTCCGGCAGAAGGGGAGGTCCGAGGACCAGGAGGCATTTGCGGCCTTCAAGGTCGACCACTCGCATTGGCTGGACGACTACGCTCTCTATGTGGCCTTGCGGCAGCTTTACGAACAGAGATCCTGGAGCGAATGGCCCACGCCGCTGCGCGACCGCGACCCCAATGCCCTCGAGGAGGCGCGGCGGCGCCTCGCTCCGGCCATCGACCAGCAGTGTTTCGAGCAGTTCGTGTTCTTTCGGCAGTGGGAGGAGCTGAAGCGTTACGCTAACCAGCGGGGCGTGCTGATGTTCGGAGACATGCCGATCTTCGTCGCTCACGACAGCGCGGATGTGTGGGCGCGACGGGAGTACTTCGAGCTGGACGAGTGCGGACAGCCCAAGGCGGTGGCAGGTGTTCCGCCCGACTATTTCTCCGAGAGCGGCCAGCGCTGGGGCAACCCGCTCTACCATTGGCCGCGTCTGGCGGCGGATGGGTTTTCCTGGTGGCTGGAGCGCATGGCCACCCAGTTGCGCTTCTTCGACCTGATCCGAGTGGACCACTTCCGCGGATTTCAGGCGTACTGGGCGATCCCTGCCGAAGACGACACGGCGGTCAACGGGCGCTGGGTGGAAGCTCCCGGGGATGCCCTGTTCGCGGCGTTGCGCGACCATTTCGGTACGCTGCCGCTGGTGGCCGAGGACCTCGGGCTGATCACCCCGGAGGTGGAGGCATTGCGCGACAAGTACGAGCTGCCCGGGATGAAGGTGCTGCAGTTCGCATTCGACGGCGGGCCCGACAACCCGTATCTGCCGCACCAACATATCCGTCGGTGCGTCATGTACACGGGGACGCACGACAACGATACCACCCTCGGCTGGTTCCAGAGCCTGCCCAAGGATGCCCAGCAGCGCGTACAGGATTACCTGGGATGGCCGGCGGAGCCGATGCCCTGGCCGCTGATTCGGGCGGCGTTCGCCTCCGTGGCGGAATTGACCGTGATCCCTCTACAGGACCCACTGATGCTCGGGTCCGAGGCGCGCATGAACCGTCCCAGTCTGGACCACGGCAACTGGCGGTGGCGGTTCCGTTGGGATTGGGTGCCTGACGATCTCACGGCGCGTCTGCGCCACCTGACGGAGATTTACGGCCGCTGTCCAGTGCCGCCGAGGACCGAAGACGCCCCCGGATAGGAGCCGCACCCCTTCGGGGGAGCGGCGGCCGGGCGGCCGTCACAGCCAGCGCATGGACCCGCACTCGAAGCGGTGGCTGAGCAGCGGGTGATAAGGGTAGATCCGTATCTTGTACGATTGCAGGCCGGGCAGAGGAATGCCGCGTTCCGGCGAGCACAGGTCCAGCCGGAACAGCGTCTCGCCTTCCAGCGTTCGTCCGGCTGCCGTGAAGTCCAGGCTGTTGGTCGGGATGAATTCCCCCAACTCGTTCTCTTTGCCCAGCACGCATTCCACCACCACGTCGTCGGGACCCAGTTCATTGAGGAAGACGGCGACCTCGATAGGGACCGAGTGCCCGTGCTTCACCCGCAGCGGAGGGGCGCTCACCATCCGGATGCGGATCCCGGACCAGCATTCGGCCGTGCGCTTCTTCCACGCGGCCAACTTCCGCGACGGCGCCCCCTCATCGGCGAGCAACTGGGCGCGCTGGCGGCTGGCCGGGCCGTAGTAGTCCCGGACATAGTCCAGGGCCATGCGCTGAGCATTGAAGCGCGGCATGATCGACTTCATCGAGGCTTTGGACTTGCGCACCCAGCCTTGGGGCTCCCCGTGGCCGTTGCGTGAAAAGTACAGCGGGATGACTTGGTGCTCCAAGGTGTCCAGGAGCTCCATGCGCCTCTTCGGCGTTGCGCGTGTCCGGGTCGAGGCCCGCGGCGTGGGGAGTGATGGCCCAGCCGTTTTCGCCGTTATAAGCCTCGCCCCACCAGCCGTCCAGCACGCTGAAGTTGATGACGCCGTTGATGCCGGCTTTCATCCCCGAGGTGCCGCACGCCTCCAGAGGGTACTCCGGGTTGTTGAGCCACACGTCGACCCCGGGCAGCAGCTTGCGGGCCATGGACAGGTTGTAGTCCTCCAGCAGGATGATCCGGCCCTCGAACTCCGGCCTCATGCTGATCTCGGCGACCTCGCGGATGAGCTGCTGGCCCGGCCTGTCGTTCGGATGCGCCTTGCCGGCGAAGATGAACAGCATCGGCCGTTGCCGATCGTTCAGCAGGCGCGCCAGGCGTCGGAAGGTCGGAGAACAGCAGGGTCGCGCGCTTGTAGGTGGCGAAGCGGCGCGCGAAGCCGATGACCAACGTGTCGAGCTGGTGCGGCGACAGGTGTCTGGTGATGCGCCGGATGTGCGACTCGCTGCAGCCATTGCGCCTGAGCTGGATGATCGCACGATGGCGGGCATCCTCGAGCATCTCCGCCTTGAGAACCTGGTGGGTGCTCAGATACACGTGGTCCGGGATGCTGTCGATGTGCTGCTCCCAGAACTGCTCGTCGTCCAGCTTGTTGCGCCACCCGGTCCCGAAATACATGTCGAACAACGCGACCCAGGCGCGTCCCAGGAAGGTCGGAACGTGGATGCCGTTGGTGACATACCCGAGGGGATTTTCCTCCGGCGGGACCTCCGGCCAGATATAGGCTTCCATCTCCGCGGCGATGCGCGCCGTGGATGCGACTCACGCCGTTGTGGAACCGGGATCCACGCAGGGCCAGCGCAGTCATGTTGAAGCCATGACGGGTGTTGTTGCTCGCGCCTAAAGCCAGGAACCGCGGCTCCGAGATGCCGAGTTGGCGCAAATAGTCGGAAAAATAGGTGCGCATCAGACTGTGGTCGAAGATGTCGTGCCCCGCAGGCACTGGTGTGTGGGTCGTGAACACCGTGCACGCTGCGACCAGCTCCAGAGCGCTGTCGAAATCCATCCCATCATCGACCCGCTCGCGGCAGCGTTCCAGGACCTGGAAGGCGGCATGTCCCTCGTTCATATGCCAGACGGTGGGCTCCAACCCAGCGCCCGCAGCGCTTTCACGCCCCCGATCCCGAGACAATCTCCTGCTGGATGCGTGTCTCGCTGTCCCCGCCGTAGAGCTGCATGGTGATGGAGCGGTCCACGTCACGGTTCGCGGGCAGGTCGCTGTCCAGGAGGTACAGAGTGATGTGCCCGGCGCGGGCGCGCCAGACCTTCAGCTCCACCCGCCGACCGGGAAGATCCAGGAACACGCGCACCTCTTCCCCGGCGGCGTCGCGCGCAGGGGTCACCGGCAGATCGGCGGAGTGCACGTAGGCATAGTGGGCGATCTGGTCCCCGTGGCAGTCGATGACCTGGGTGAAATATCCCTGGCGGTACAGCAGACCGACCGCCACGAACGGCAAGCCCAGATCGCTGACTGCCTTGCAGTAGTCCCCGGTCAGGATCCCCAAGCCCCCGGCGTAGATGGGGAAGCTCTCGTGGAAGCCGTACTCCGCCGAGAAATAGGCGACGAGGTCCTGCTCCGGGTTGAGGATGCGCTCGACGTGGGCATGCACCCGCTCGTTCTTGTAAGTGTCGTAGCCGGAGAGGACGCGATTGTAGTCCTCGAGAAACACCATGTCGTGCGCCGCCGCCTCCAGCTTGTCCTGGGCGATGCGGCGCAGGAACACCTTGGGGTTGTGGCCGCAAGCCTCCCAGAGATCCTGGTCTAGGCGGTGGAAGAGGGTGCGGACGCCCCGGTCCCAGCTATAGAAGAGGTCGTTTGCGAGCTCATCGAGGCGCCGGAAACGCTCCGGCAGAATCGGCTGGACCTCGAGGGTGAAGCGGGTACCCGGCATTGCATCATCTCGGTGGTGGAAGGGTGCAGTCGCGATGCAGTGGCCCGCCGCCCGAAGGCGTCATCTCGTCCCGCAAGGGGTACTGCCGTATGGTGCCGAGGGTCGGAGTCGAACCGACACGGTGTCGCCACCACCGGATTTTGAGTCCGGCGCGTCTACCAGTTTCGCCACCTCGGCTCTTTGAGAGGAAGGGTTCTGAGACAGGAACCTAACGTGTCAGCTCCCGGGCAACAGCCACAGGCTCGTCACGCGACAGCCCCCAGTTTACGTCAATTTGTGGGAGCCCGTCACGCATCGCCGCAACGCGGCTCGTTGGCCGCGAGGGTATGGTTCGGTCGCGGTGCCGGAGGCACGGCGGACCCGATGGTATAGGGCTGGCTGTCCCGTTGCCCATGGTTGGCCCGGTCCCGTGGCTGTGACGTAGAGCCCGCAGGCTGCCATTCCCGACTTGGAACGGCGCGACTGAGCGGGGCTCTGGCGGTGCCGGCGTTCCATGACACGGCAGGGCCATCGTTTTCCGACCGCGACAGCTTGGCCGGGTGTGCCCGCGGGATGCGCTGGTGCAGCGCGGCGGAGCCCCGCGAATGAGACTCGCCTAAACTATGTCCCTCTGGCCATTCGGCAGTCGGCGGGACGCCCCGAAGGGGTGGCGTACCGGGAGGTACGCCATGAACACCGCGCAACGCCGCTATCGGCACGCGCAGCCGGTTTCACAGGCTCCGAGCACAGCGCTTCCCGGAGGCGGCAAGCTGTGGGAGGAGGTGAGCCGAGGCGAACCCCTGGGCGGAATGCGCTTCACGATGGCCCCGCGGCACGGGCAGAAGGCGCGGGAAGTCCGCCCGTAAATGAGTGCGCCAACTATCTGCCGACCTACAAAGACCTGCTGAAAAACGACGAATACTTGGCCCAGGGACTGCCCATCGCCACTGGGGTCATCGAGGGCGCCTGTCGTCACTTGGTCAAGGACCGCATGGACCTCGCCGGCGCGCGTTGGGGTCTGCAACGCGCCGAGGCCGTTCTGAAGCTGCGCTCGCTCGCCTCCAGCGGCGACTCCGAGTCGTACCGGGAGTTCTACAAGGCCCAGGCGTTAAGGCGCAACCACGCATCACGCTATGCCAGCCCCCTGCTACCGGAGGCTGCCTGACCGTTCCCATCGTCCGAAAGAGCCACACCCAAAATTATTAGTAGGCTCAGGAGTTCCTCGCTAGAAGTGCGGCGACCCGTTTGGCGATGCGGCAGTCCGGGGCGTCGAACCAACTGAACGCGGGCGAGGGGTTCACCTCGAAGCAGAACCATTCGCCGGCAGGTGATTGACGCAAGTCGATCCCGGCCACGGGCAGCTCCAGCGAAGCGGCGAGGACACGGCACCGATCGGCCACCTCCACCGGTACATCCGCCTGGCGTCGACGCACTGCGGCCCCCTGACGCTCGCTGTATCGGTAGTCATCCGCCTCCGATACGAGCCCGCAGACGTATACATCATCACCGACTACGTGCACCCGGTAGTCAACCCCCCTCACGTACTCCTGGAACTGCGTGGGACAGACGGCTACCGCCTCGAGCTGCGCCCGTTTCTTCGGGGTCAGACGCGACACAATGCTACGGACGCCGCTCACTGATTTGTATACGACATCGCCGAGCCGATCACAAAACTCCTCCGCCGCCTTCGGATCGGTTGTGACCAGCGTTTCCGGCACGGCAAAACCGGCTGCGCGTATCAGTTCCAATTGGTACGGTTTGGAGCTGTTGGAAGCCATCGCACTCATACGATTGACAACCAGCGCCGAGGTCATTTCGCTCCAGAGCCGTATAGCCTCGTACACCGCGACCGCGTAACGTCCTTCGGCACTCTGGTACCCGGCCTTGGCCACAGCCGGTATGCCGAGTGGATCGTACGGACGCACGTACGCCGCAGCGACCTTTTCGAGATCCAGACGCAGACCATCCCATTCGACCACGCACGCGACATCGGCGTCGACGCTGAGCTCGACGTTCGTCTCGAGCACCGCGCGCTGATCAATGAGCACAGCCGTGCGCTCCATGCGTGCCAATTCGTTCCGGACGGAGGCGATCGGGCGATCGCCCGCCAGTCCCCAGAGGAGGATCATGCAGTCTCCATTGCGCTGGCAACCATCCGCACCGGGCGCGCTTCGTGAGGTGCACGTACGAAGTCGCGACACCGGTCGATTAAAGCCTCGGCAACGCTTTCCGCGGCGACATCGATCCAGAGGCCCGCCTCGAGAAATACCGGTGCCTGCTCTGATCCGCGTTCGAAATACACCCGGAGCAGTTCGACCCCGGCGTCTCGGGCTAAAGCGATGGCCGCTTGCGCTAACGAAGCCTCGGCGGCACCAGGCGAGCGCCCACCCACCAGGAAAGCACGGTCGCCTACCACATCGACAAAGACCGCATTCGCGTTGACCCGGCACTCAGCGCCAGACGACCCGCCCGGCGTGTATACGATGCGTTGCCTGACCGGCCGGGTTGCTATCCCGAGCCGTCGTGCCCGTTGTACCCACTGGGCAACGCTCCACGAAGGACCTCCCAGATTGGACGGCGACGGACGATTGAGAACGGGGCATTCGAGCGACATGAGCCACGCCACGAGGAACGCTTGCATCTCGGCCGCGGCATACCTGCGGTCTTCCTCGTGCACATGCGTCAGCTCAGCCTCTCCTACTGCCGGGATACGCGAGATGACCGCGCGGATGTCGTGGGTTGCGATCACCTGCCCATCGATCACCGCCTCTCCAAGTGCCACTCCGGCCACGTAGCGCCAGCCGGGACGCGACAGGTCCGCGCAGGTGAGGAGCGCCGCTCGCTCACCCGCGGCGCGCCAATGTTGAACGAGGGCGCGCGCTCCCGCGTCATGCCCGTACGCAAGGACAACGAACATCATTCCGTCCGTGGTTCATTAAGTGCCCGCTCGCCCAGCATGGGGCGCTCGTCGGGAGCGATGAAGACACGCTGCTCGGAGTACCTCGGCGGTACGACAAACGGCAGGTTCTCCCCGAGCGGGTAGTCCAGGTGAAAGCCCTCGCTTATGACGCCAGGCCCATGGTGGTCTGCGTCTTTCTTCTCGGCGGCACCCAGACCGTCCTTGGTCGCCTCTTTCGCATTCTTGTCAGTATCGTCCTTGTCCTCCTTGTGTTCCTTGCTATCTTTGCTGTCCTTCTGATGTTTGGCTTCCTGGTTATCTTTGGTGTCCTTGGTTTCTTTAGTGTCCTTGGTTTCTTTAGTGTCTTTAGTATCCTTGGTATCCTTGGTGTCCTTCGACGCTTCTTTCTCCTTGCTGTCCTTTTCCTTGGCGTTGAGAAGGGTGACGATCTCGTTCAAGCAGACACTTAGCTGCGCCCGCAGCGCGTCGATACAGATGAAAGCGCGGCGCACGTTATCGCCGAGCGCATCGAGGTCCGCTTCGATCTTATGTAATCGCTCGTTGATGCCTCCCTCTTCGGGGGTCTTCCCCGCCTGCACCAGGCTTTCGCCGTCGATCCAGTCGCGGTGCTGGAACGTGCGTACGAAGGTGTAAGCGCAATTCGGATCGGTCGCCTGTACACCGTTCACACACGCGATCTCGAGCGGGTTTGCGTCTGCCATTTGCAGTTCTCCTATAGACCTACGTCTCGCTAACGCCGCTTGCGCCGACGTGGCGAAGTTGGCGATACGGACGAAATGTGCGCGACAGCCTCGGCGAAAGCGCCTCGGCCGAGCCGTCGCCGTCCGCGTCGATTTGGTCACGGATCGCCCGGGTGTCGACGATCGTGCCCAGCGGGCGGATCCGTTCGAGCAGGTTCATCAGGAACTCGTATTGCTCCAGGTTGACGAGCGCTCCGTCGGGAGGCGCAACCCGCAGCTCCAATGGGTCGACCCGTCCACGCGGGTCCGCACTTCCGCGTTTACCGGGTACCGCCACAACCACTGCGCACAAGCCGGTCCCGGAGATCCACCCGTTGCGGCTGCCAATCTTGCGTTCGAGCTGCCCTGGTTCGCCGCTCAGCGGCATCAGGTACCAACGGAAGGAATTCTTTGAACGCGCCGTGAGCAACGTCGCGTCGCCAGGCAGCGTCGTCACCGCCAACACGAGGAGCACGCGGCTGTCGCTGGTCAAAAGCGGGAGTATCGAGAAGAATCCAGCCTTCTGGAACGCGATGATCAGTGTAAGCAGCGTCTGCGCCGCCGTTGCGTCGTGCGCGATGAGCTTTGCGGCGAGCGCAGCATCGATTTGTAACGTTGCGACCAGTTCGCTCGGCAACGCCTGCAGCGCAGACTTGGCCCTGTCCACGTCCTGGGCGTCCTTCACCATATGGATGCGTGCATCGGTCATCGATTGTACCAGCGCGTCGGGTGGCGCCACGGCCAGCCCCCAGGCGGCGCGTTCTTCTGCGCCCGTGAGCAGAATCCATGGCGCGATGCCGGCCGCGGCTCGTTCCACGTCTGCATCGAGCAGCGCGAGGACGAGCAGCGCATCGGGTCCCGAATCGAGCGGTGCGTTCCAGCGCGCATCGAGTAGCGTTTTTCCCGCCGTTACGTTCTTACCGATTACCAGCCCGTGGAATACCAGGTGGGAGACGTAGGTCTTGCTGGCATCGAGCGGATGCACGGTCGGCAGGCCGCATGGGGCAAGGAGCCAGCGGCCGCGCGGATCCTCGGTCGATGACTTGGGCTGCATTAGAGCGAGGAGCGCGCGGATCTCTGGCGCCGTATCAGGAGCGATGTTGCCGACCACATGGTTGGCTACCAGCGCGTCCAGCTCCGTCGCCGGCACTGCCTCGACGTCGACACCGAGGCCCAGTTCGTAGCGGCTTCCGCCCGCATGGTCCTGTGCACGCAGGACGGACCAGCGGCGCGTGCCACCGAGCGCCCGGCGGCACTCGCCCAGGCGATCCAATGCCCGCGCCAGCATGGGCGCGATGTGCGCATTAGCGGGAAACTCGAAATTCAGGGCCAGGCGGGCGCGTAAGGCGTTCTCCTCGAGACGCACGTCGCTGGGGAGTAGGCGCGTGTCGGGGACGTCGACGCCGGGCTGGAGCAGGAAAGCTTGACGCGCGTAATCCAAGAACGCGGTCCGCGGCGTGTCGTCTGGAGACGAGACCAGGCGCACGGCAACGAGGAACTCGGTGTCCGGCTCGGCGATGGTCAAGCGGTGCGTTACGCCCATCCGCGACAGAAGGCCCGCGTTGCCGCCGGTGCCCGGCCCGTTGATCACGCCCTCGACTGCGCGGCGCGACGAGCGCAAGAACGGGCGGTAGATGCTGAGGCGCGCGCGGAACGACGCGTCGGCCTCGCCTTGCGGTACGATGGTGGGCGCGCGCAGCGTCGCATCCCACACCAGGCGTGCGTTGAAACGCGGTACGCCCAACTCCGCACCAAGGCGGTCGAGCGCGGCGCCGCGTGCTTCGGCAAGTCGACGGGCGGCATAGATCTCGTTCGCCTCGCGTCTGAGGCGCATCTTCTCCGAGCCGATCACATAGAGCAGGCGCGCCAGGTTTCCCTCGACGACGCGCAGATCGAAGAGATCGCCCATTGCCGCAGACTCGCCTCCGACGCCCGGATCGAGGAACACGTCGAATGGCGTGGCGAAGTCGAGATCCATCGAGGCATCACCAGGGCGGTAGGCTAGAACTGACGCCCCCGCCTCCGTGTACGGCGCGAAACGCACGACCGCCGGCTCCACGGCCTCGCCGCTCGATTGGGTGATGTGGACGGTGCAGGCGAGTGCTTCAGCGCCGACCGCTCCCTTTGTCGAGACGAGGAGCAGCGGCAGCCTTGCCTTCCAGTCGACCCGGGCGGCGCCTGCCGCGTCGACGACCAGCTTGGTCTCGACCGCGCCTCCAGTGAACGGTCCGCTCAGGTGAGCGAACATGCTCTCGTGAGCCGCCGATCGATTGGGGTCCGGATGCAGGCTCATCGCGTCACCTAGACGATCTTCATGAGGGCGTCGTCGTCGGCGAACGTGGCGATCTCGCTCACCCCCACAGTGAGGTTCTCGCCACAGGGCAACTCACCAAAGTCGCGCCCGCCGAGCTGTTGCACTTCACCGAAGCGCGGCGGCGACCGCAGCAACCGAAGGTTGCGTACGTCCGCGAGCCCGGATTCGCCCATGAGCGCATAGGTCACCTCGGAGAAGCGTACCGGTTCGCCGAAGTCGAGCGTGTCGACATAGCGCTGGACCCGATCCAGGAGCGCCTTCTTGAAGTTCTTCGCCGCGTCGGAATCGTTGATGACCCCGGTCGACGTGCGCGGCAGCGGGATCCCGGTGACCACCAGGTCGGCGGCGATCCCGACGAACACGCGGTGCGCCTCCTGCACACGCGGGTAGATGCCGATCGGACGCAGGTCCTCGATCACGGACTCGACGGAGACGCCTACGCCGGCCGGCCCATCGAAGATGGCTGCGTCAGTGAGGGCTACCAGTACGGTGAAGAAGTTGGGCGACACGATGTCGCGCTCGGCGCCGAACACGCGCTCGATGAAGTTGAAGGTGCCGAAGATGGGGAGGTCGATGTCGAGCCCGCCGCCGTCGCGCACGACCACGCGCCGCACCCCCGGGACCAGGGATGCCGCCACGCGGATAGCCTCGACCGACCAGGTGGAGCGCGGGGCGCGCAATAGCAAGTCACGGTAGCGCCTGTCGGGCCAGCGCAGCTCCCCTCCGGCTAGGGGACGCGTATGCTCGATGGCGACCACCGATTCGAGTGAACCCGTCCCAGCGGCGGTGATCAGTGCGTCGAGGGTATCGGAGTCGTCGCGGTTCCAGAAGGCGATCTTCTGCGGGTTACCCCCGCCTGCGCTCACGTTCGGGTCGAGGTTGTGCTCGGGGCCGGGATAGAACGCCTCCACGGCCACATCCTTGGGCCCGCCCGTCCGGGTGAGGAGCACACTTTCGGTGGTAGCCACATGGTGGTTTCCGCTGGTATAGAGCCGGGCGCCGCGCGGGATCAAAAGCTCGTCGATCCCAGCGGGCAGCGCGGGCGTCAGGCGGATGGTCCCTTGCCCCTGCAAAAAGGGCCGCGGCAACCCCAGCTCCTCGCCCAGGCGGCTCAGCGCTTCTCCCCGCGCCGAAGAGACGAACTGGTTGTCATACACGGCAGCCAGCGCCGCCCAGGTGCGCGCGTCTTCCAGCGCCGTGACCTCGAGGATCTTGCGGATTGCCGAGCCCGAGGTGAGGTCGACATCCTTGCCGAACACCGTGCGTGCGAGAGCCAGCTTCTCCGCTAGGAGGCGCGCGAACGGCTTGGGGACGAACCCTCCGTCGGTCAGGCCGTATCCCTGAGCGCTCGTGGTGCGGGCCAGCTCCTCGTCGACTGCAAGGATGTCCGCAGTGTTGACCGTACCGTTAGCCATTCGGCACCACCTTCCCGAGATCGAGCGTCGCAGTATCGCCCGTGACCGTCTCGAACACCACCTTCACCTCCAGCTCGCGGATGTTGGAACCGGGGCTGGTCAGCCGCCCGTCCTGCAACTGCACATCGACGATGCGCCGCACCCGCGGGTCCTTCTGCAGCAGCGTGATCACGGCGATGCGGATGCGCTCCTGCACCATGATCGGGACCGTCTCCTCGGCAATGGCGTTGAGCCCGTCGAAGCCGAAATCCACGTTGAACACATCACCCGTGAGAGGTGTGGTGAGGGCCACGGTGAGCGCCTGCCCGAGGTTCTCCATTCCCTCGGTCAAGGCGAAGTCGCGCGTCATGCCGTCGCCGCTCGGCGCGAGCACCAGATCGCGCCCGAGGTCCAGCGCGCCCTGCGTGGGCGCGCACAGGAGGCCGAAGCCAAGCAGCCTGCGCCGCAGAATGGCACGTTCGCGTTCGGCATCCATCAGCTGCCCCTCCCTCTGACGTCCATCACACCGTCGGTCTCGACTATCACGTTCCCCTTGGAGTCGAAGGTGATGTCCTCTCCCGCCACGAAGTGCAGCTTCTTCTTGGATTCAATGGTGATGTTCCCGTCCTGATCGATGACGATCTTGGACCCACTGGCGTGTTCAATGCTCACATGTTCATTGGCGGCGGCGGGGCGCGTGCCAGCCCGTTGCAGCTTGTCCGCACCCACGCGCACGGTGAACTTGCCCACCTCGATAACGCGGTTGCCGTCGGCGTCGATCAGGTCGTTGGTGGCCTTGCCGCCCGGCTCGTTCAGCTTCTTGTCGTCGGCGACCTGTTGGCGATCGGCCTCAGGAATGGCGGCCGGCAGGACCAGCCAGTAGTCACCGGGATTGGACGCGGGCGCCTGGCCCCGCTCCCACAGCGCCCCGATGTCGATAAGGTCGTCGTCGTCGCCGTTGCGGTGGGCAAGGAGCACCCGCATCCCCGGGTAGCGCGGCAGGACCAGACCGAACTTGCCCCAGGCGAACGGCGAGGCGTACGGTGCGGCATTGAAGTGACTTCCCCGGTCATCGAAGGCGAGTCGCGCGGCCGCGTACGGATAGCCGTCGTCGGCCACGAGGCCGCGCCAGAGCTTCTCGGTCTGTGCCGGGAGCTGTCCCCCGTTGGCGTTGGTGGCGCGCACCTGGCCCACGTCGAGGCGCCGTCCGCCCCCTTTGGCGGCGTGTTGACGGACCAGGCCCGCGAGCTCCCCTTCGGGGCTGTCGTCGTGCTGCGCCGGCTCGGGCATGGCCGGCCCTTTGGGCGACCCGTGCTCAAACCAGCCTTCAAATTTCCCCGGGGGTCCGGAAGGGATGGCGACGCCGCGAAGCAGGGTTATGAAGGCGGACTCGCGGGACAGACGGTGGTTGACGCCGCGCACGTACATTCTGGTCTTGGTGGCCGCGAGGACCTCGGGCACACCGAGTGCGAAGCTCACCGCCGACCCCAGCTCATCGGTCTCGTCGGGAGGACGGTTGAACTCGACGAAGTCGCCCGGTTTGATGTCCGGACGCCCGCGCAGGGTCAATTCGAAGACATCGCGCTTGCCGGCATCCGGGTTGCCCGGGTCTTCGGGTTCCTGGCCGCGACTCTCGATCTGGATGAGCCCTTCGTCGGCGCCGATCTGGAACGTCTTGCCGACCAGCCGCAGCCGGTCCGGGCCCATGTACAGCAGTCCATCGCGGATGAGGTACATCCCGAGGCCGAACTGCCCGGTTTGCTGCTCCATGGCCGCACCAAGCTCGCGCAGGCGCTCTACGCCTATCTCCCCTTCGGACCAGCTCCGCTCGTCGTTGTTCAACCTCGGAGGAGGGCGTCTTTTCCTGCGACAGGGAGTTCACCCTGAGCAAATGAGTGATTTGCGCCGCCGCCTGCAGGCTGTCGGCCTCCGTCCCCATCTGGGGAATAGGCTTCAGCAGCTTGTCGTAGACCAGGTCGCGCGCCTCGATCACGACCTCGTAGCGACGCGCCCCCGCGCGCCGCTTGAGCGATGACACGCGCAACACTGCGACCAACGAGTCGTCGGGCGGCTCGTCGCCCTGCAGGGTGTCGGTGAGCCCGGCGAGGTCCACCAAGTAGCCCACCGGCCCTGCATCGCGCCAATAGAGGCGAAGGTTCGCCACCAGGTTCGCGCGCGCCTTGTAGAGCTTCGCATAGTCCTCGCTGCTCATCCCCTCGATGACGAAGGTGTAGCTCCCGCCGTCCAGGGTCCCCGGCAGGGTGGCGTCGATCGAGGCGTAATAATCCGACGAGCTAAGCGCCGCAACGCGCTCATTCTTGATATCCTCGGGCTTGACGTCCAAACCCTGGGACACCTCGCGAAACTCGATGTGCCACGCCGCGTGGACGCCGACCTTGGGGATCGCGCTCACGGCAAGTAGCCTCCACGCGGGCTGATTGTCGCGCCCGGAATACCGATGGCCGACTGCGAGAGCGCCGTGTTGCGGGCCGCCACGTAGGGGTCGATGGGTGCGAGCGGGAACGCGCTCGTCCCCCTGTCGACACGCCGCCAAGCCACCTCCACGAACGAGCCATAGTTGCCCGGTCCGCGCACGCAGCCGGCGTGGAGCAGCCAGCCGGCGACGTACAGGTCGATCACCGTGCGGCCGCCGTCCCCGTCCGGGATCACGCGCGACAGGCCCGCGGCCAGCGGGATCGCCGCGAGCGTCGCGCGCCCCTGGCGGAGGAGCAAGCGGATGGCTGGACGCTCCAGCGGATCGGCGCCGCGGGGCGCGCTGTGTACCTGAGTCTCGTCGATGGCCGCGCTCACCACGGCTTCCGGATCGGCCTCGCGCCAGAACGCCGCGAACCCTGTGGGAACCAAGAGTACCAGGCTCAGATCCGATTCGAGCGGCCACTGAAAGGGGACGCCGCGCGTGAGTTCCTGCCGCGACCGGGTGAAGCCGGCCGGGATCGCGATCGGTTCCTCGGGGGTGAGGAACCGATCCATCGGCATTGGCGTCATGACCGGGCCCACGGCGTCACCTCGCGAAGTCCGCGAGCGCTCCCACGGCCAGCGGGGCGGCGTCGAGGACCTTGGCGAGAACGCCGGGGCGTGGCACGTGCACCAGCGATATCGACACATCGAGCACGTCGCGCCGGGCCGCCGAGGCAGTGAACGTCAGCGACTGGATCTGCATGTCGGTGCGGATCGTCATCGAAGTGACCAGCGTCAAGCCCGACACCGCGCCGCCGGTGATGCGTTCGATGGCCGTGCCGCGCTTGCTCAGATCGGCCATGGTCTCGAGCATGAACTTGAAGGTGAAGCGCTGCGGGCCGACGAGCAGTCCGCTCAAGCTGACGGTGTCGTCATGCGCCGCCACGATCATCCGTTCTTGCGATGGCCCGATCGGCGGCAGGTGGTACGACTCGGAGAGAGACATGGACGTGACCGCAAACAAAGGCACGAAGAGCGGGGTGACAATCGCGGGCACGGGCGTGAGGGCTTGAACCGCAAGCTGGACCGGGTCCGCCAGCACGGCCGAGGGCACCGCCGTATTCAGGAAACTGCTCTCAAGTGGCATCACATGCCGCCTTTCGCCCGCGTTACCCTGCACCCATGGGATTGCCTCACTCCGCCTTCAACCGATCGTGCACGCCCGCGCCCGCCGCGATCGTCCCCGGCGGAGTCCCATTCGTGGTTCCGCCTGGGGGATCGATGACGACGAACTCGCCATCGACCTTAAGCTTGGTAGCTTTACCCGACGTTACTTCCGACACGGCGGTGCACTTCACCTGGCCCGCATCCTCCTTGTTCTGGCAGGCTGAAATGGTCGCGGTCGCGACGAGAATGTTCGCCGTAGTCAGGACCTTATGGCCGTCCACCTTCAGCCTGCCGACGCCGCTCTTGGACAGCGTGCCCCCGTGCGGAGCCGGCTGCTCGGGCGTGGCCACGCACTTCAACACCGTGTCCTCAGTGAGCACCTTACCCATCAGCGTTACCTCTTTCGAGCCATTCGATGATCAGACGTGGCAGTGGGCCGAGGAGTGGGGCCTCGGCCGGCCACTTCCCCAGCTGCACTTGAATTACTTGCCCGCCGTTGGGCTTGCGCCAGTAGCTGGTGCTCATGGCGTACCGGTCGCCTCCGGCGTCCTCGCCGATCCGGATGGCCCCGCGAAAACCTCGAGGTGTCCACGTTCCCTCGACGGGACGCAGCTCCGACACGCCATAGAGGGTAATGTCCGCTGCGGGGATCGAGAGCCCATCCGTGAGCTCGAGTAGCGCACTCGGTTGATTGGGGAGGCCCACGCCGGCCCGGTCTTCGCCGTTGTAGCTCCGTAGGAGAGCAGAGCAGCAGGGTCTCGCCGTATAGCTGGTGATCGCCATCACGCTTCCTCGCTAGTTGAAACTCACAAACGGTAGCGTCGCCTCGAAGGCGTTCCGGTACTCGGTGAGTTCGGCCTCGGTGATATCGCCGCGCTTGAGGGCCCGCTTGATCACGGCGTGTTCGAGCGCCGGTCGCAGCCGCCCCTTCACATCCTCAATGACCTGCCGCATCACGGCCGGATCGTTGACATCCGAGATCTTGAGCCGGCGTGCCGCCGCCGCGGCGATTTCCTGGCTGCGAATGCGCCAGTCGATCGACTCAAACGCGCGAGAACTCCCAGTCAACATCCGGCGCTCCGTCACCTCGATGACGATGTTGGTCGCCAGCTGGCGGACCGCGTCGTCTCCGAGGCTGCGCAGCCGATAGATTTCCTTCACCTCGACGCGCCGAGTCAGGGCTGCACTGGGACGGAACACGCGGAAGTCCGACACGCGCAACTCTCCACCGGCAGACAGACCCGGGTCTTCGAACGCCAAGTGGGCGTCCGGGAAGCGGTCCAGTTCCTTATTGGCTGCGAGCAGGACGCCAACGACAGCCTTGTACTTCTGAGGTACGTTGCCGGTGAGATCCGGGATAAGTCTGCCCAGATCTAAGGAGCGCGGCGCCAGCCGCTGCAATGACTCGAAGATCCCCACGACTTGCTGTGGTTCGAAGTTGTGAAAGACGCGTAGCGCCTTGCTGGCGGTCGTACCCGATCGCAGCTCGAAGAAGATCTCCAGTCCCTCGTTCGCCTGCGGCGAGAAGCTCGCCAACGTGCGCAACGCCTTCTGCACGTCCATGAACCACTCGCCGGTTTCGATGGGAGAAAGCAGCTTGGCCAGCGTCGAGGCGTTGCCGCCGCGCTCGAGAAAGCGGCTGAATCCCTCCATTTCGGCGGTGTGCTGTGGTCCCAGGAAGCGGCCGATCCCCCGCAAAAGCCGCTGTGCCGTGCGCTGGCTGCGCTGGGCGACGGTCGTCAGTTGTGCCACGAACTTCGCGGTGTCGGGCTGTCCCTGGATCACGTGCAGTGCGCGGCGCTGCGCTTTAACGTCGTATCCGCCGACGATGGCGTCAATCGATGGGGGAGGCACGCTCGGGCGGCCGGGCAGCAGCAACAGAGGCCGGTCCATACCCGCGCCGGTCAACCGGAGGACGCCACCGCCCGTATCGGTCACCTCATAGCCTGCCCGACGGAATCGCACCATCATCTGGTCTGCGCTTTGCGCAGGCACATATGGGTTGTATTCGAACGCCTCCGGTCCGACGGCGACCAACTCGTGGACCACTTCCGATGGCGCAGGGCGCGTCCGCGCCGCCCCTGCCCCTGCGGAGGGTGGCTGCGAGTTGCGGACGATCTCGGCGTACTGCGCGACTATCTTCGCCAAGGCACCCACACGCGAGCGGCTGAGGCCCAGTGAGGCCAAGGCTTCGTCGGAAAAGTTCTTGCCCGCCATACGCCCGAGCACCTCTTCGAGCTCTGGCAGGATTGTCAGCAAGCGTTTCTTCAGCGATGCGTGTTGTGCGTCGTCTGGCCCACTCGGACCGATTCGGCGAATCTCGTCGAAAATGGCAGCGCCTTCCTGGCGCACGCGATCGAACCGGGCCAAGAGTTCGTCCTGGATATTCAGCGCACGCAACTGCTGGCGTAGGCGCGAGCCACCGAGGAGCGCACCGGTCGCCGACAGCACCACGCTGGAGAACATGAATGTCTCCATGTCCTCCGGCATGTGGCCGGTTTGGACAAGCGTCAAGCCCAGATTGATGCCGGTGCCCACCGCCGCGTCGGCGCCCAACACGATGCTGAGCTGCGCTAGATCGCGCCCAGGGGCAAGGTAGCGTCCAAATGCCACGAAGCGGACGTTAAACCATCGGAATAGGAACCCGAAGGCCGCATTTTCACTGAATGAGACCAGCACGTCTCGGGCGCTCACCTCCTCGTGCAGAGCGACGACCTGTCCGAGCGTCGTCACAGCCGTAAACGTTCCGGCTCCAATCAGCGTGGTCTCGGTGGCGGTCAAGCCCAACGCGCCTTCGGCGATCCCTGCGACGCCCCAGGTCACGACCATCGCGACAACGGTGATTCCAAGGCGAACCCAGAACTTCCGTTTGTTGCGTCTGACTTCTTCCTCTGCCTTGTCGTTTATTTCTTTGACCAGCTCATCGAGGCGCTGCTGCCACCCCTTCATCTTGTCTGGCAGGTTGGCGTAATCAGGGTGTTCAAGCTCGCGCTTGACCCCAGCGATGATGGGGTCGGTACGCCGCCACCAACTGACGTGATCGTCGACATCACCGATGTCGTGATCGATTGCCCAGTCCGGCAACTGCAGCGCGCCGTGCCAGAACGTCATCAGGGATCGCTTTACTTCGAGCTCGCCGAGCTGTTGCCGCAGCTTGCCGGCTAACACGAGATAGGGCTCACCACGGCCGTGCTTGCCCGCGTTTGCCACTTCGCTCCCCAGTGCGCCGACCTGCTGTAGGAGCTGATTGAGTTTCGTGTTGAACTTGGTGTATGCGTTGTCGTGGCCGACCCCCATCACAAAGATGGGGATCAACGTCACCTGGTAGGTCAGCTCTTTGATTCCCGCTGCGACATGCTCCAGCCGCTTGTCGGCGGCGAGCCCCTGCCAATCCGCATAAAATGCGTCCGCGTCTTTCAGCAGTTTGTCGATCGGATCCTTCCGGAACGGCGATGCGCGCAACGCATCGATGAGCACGTCCAGATAGCGCGAGCGAGCCTGCAACAGGATCTGTACCTCCTCCAGGTTGTCAGCCTCCTGTCCTGCACTGAGTCGATACAGCAGCAGCCAATTGTCAATCTCGCGCACCTTGGCCAGTACCGCCACCAAGACCTGGTAGTATGCGAGTAACTCTTCCTGTGGCACGAACGTGCTTATGCCTTGCTTGCCGCTGGCGAGCGCCGCCAGCAGCGCGGGATAGCGCCACAGATCGATGCGATTCAGTGCCTTGAAGATCACATCCTCGGTCTTCTCTTCCGCGGTGATCAGGTAGCCCTGCAGATGCAGTCGCGCAGTGGCGATCGGATCGAGGAGCGCGACGATACGCCGGAAGCCTGGAATGCGGCGCTCCAATTCGCCCGTGAGCCACGCGGCTTCGGGCAACTCTCCGGCCAAATGGATTGCGTCGGCGGCAATGTCGAGAGACTGGGCGGCTTCTTGGATCGCTTGCTTGTCTTTATCGATACGCCTGATCGCACCTTCGGAGAATTCGTAAACACGTGCGATCGCCGCAGCGCTCCCTGTCGAGGCTTCCAGCAGCAGCTTGCGGAACTTCGCTGGGTTGCGCTTGGCAAACGCGCGCAGGATTTCCACGTTCAGGGGATCGGCGGGATCCCGCCCCGGTCTCGTCCGTGTTCCGCTCAAGATTCGCTGGAACAGACTGCCGTCGTCTTTGACAAGTTGCGCGACCGTCGTGCGAATCAGTGTGAGCTGTTCGTCGGAGAAATCGCCAGGTTGCCGGGCACGCTTGACGATCAGGAGCTTCGGCGTAAGGTCCTTTTTCGGCTGATAGCTGGGAATGAGGTAGCCGTCGCCGTCGAGCGTCCATCGATGCTCGTCGACCCGTTCGCGAATCTCGTCCGGCAGTACAGGGGGCGCCGTGACCGCGGCGCGTACGAAGTCGTACAGGTGTGCACTGGAGGCGGCACGTGAGAAGGTCTCTTTCACCAGCGCTTCGATATCGGCGCGGACCGCCGCCGATACCCGGTCGAGCTCGCCACCGGTCCAGACGACTTTGGGTTCCCAGAGACGGATAGTCGCATATCCGCCGCGCCGCGCGAGGACGACATCCCGCGAGCTGGCGAGAGCCCGTCCGGCGGCAGAGGCGAGAGCTTCTGCGATCACGTCGCGCCGCTTCGCGAGGCCCGTCGCGTTGACCCGGATGCGGGTTGGAATGATCACGCTCACGGGCATGAGTCAGGCGCCTACCAGCACGACGTTCCACATGGAGACCTGTCTACCGCCCTCGCGGCGCTTGACCGTCAACACATTTAGGTCTCGCGTAGGCGCCGCGACAGCCGCTCGTAGACGTAGCGGGCGATTGCATCCATGTCAACGTCCCCGCCCTCCCCGCGCACCTCGATCTCGACGGGGAAGTGATAATGGATCACCGTGCGCGCATCGTCGGCCACGAACTCGGCCTGCGCCTCGCTCCCGGCGGCCGGGAGGACCACTTCCCCCTCGTGCACCAGCGCGATGCCGGTCTCGAGGATGCGTTTGGCTCCCGTCTCCTCACGGTCTTCAGGCTCTCTCGCCATGTGCTAGCCCCTCATGGGATCTCCACTTTGACGTTGTCCTTGCCGTCGGTGGTGGCGTGCATGCTGAAGCCCGAGAAGGTGGCGGTGGGCGCACCGCTCGGCGATGCTGAGGTGGGCGTAGCGCTGGTGATCATGCAGTCGCCCAACACGACGGAGTTGAACGACCAGTCGTCGCCGATCTTCTCCTGCAGGGTGATGTCGAAGCGCTTCCCCTGCATCGCCAGCGCGGTCAGACGCGCAGCCACATCCCCAATGGCCTTGACGGTGATGGAGAAAGTGATCGACTGGGGCGAGAACACCGCCCCCACGTGGGTGCGCTCGATCGAATGGATAGGCTCTATCGCGAGGGAGAAAGAGGGGGAGAACGAGTCGATCGGGGTGATATCGACCGTCGTCCCGTTCTCGGTGTAGCTCACCGCGAGGCGAGTCCTCCAGTCCAGATTGTCTGCCATGGCTCAACCCTCCTAGAACTTCGGCTGCAGCGTGACCCGCAGGCGATGCACGGCGGGGCCGTAGGTAACGCTCACGAACATATCCACGCTGCGGTTGGCGCGCGCGTTGGTGACCAGCGCCCGCTCCGTGGCGGTCCAGTTGCTCTCGGGGATCGAGAGGATGTTGAGCACCGGTATATCGATGGTGTAGTCATCGATGGTCGCGGCACGCTTGAGCGGACCCATGATGCCGTCGACACGGGTCTTGACCCCGACGAGGCCCGGCTTGGTGATGCGTGCATCGCCAATTGCGCCGATGAGACCGGCCTTGAGTCGGAAGTCGATGTCGTCGAGAGTGCGCACGATGTCGACGTAAAGCAGGTTGGCGTCGGTGGTAAACAGCCGTCCTTCGGCGAAGAAGAAGCCGCCTCCCACGATCAGCGCCGGCTGGATGATGGGGACGATGCCGAACTCGGAGAGCGCCCTGATCTCCGAGGGGCTGTATTGCTCCGCGACCGGGATGGCGATCCCGCGGATCCGTTTCAACACGATGGAGGTCGATGGCGCGTATCCGGCGACCGCGGCCATTGCGGCGCTGGCGGTGTCGGCTTGCGTCCCGGCGTCGTTCTTCGCGCCTCGCGCGGCGACCATGAGGACCCGGCTCACGCTGCTCTCCAACGTGGGTGTACCGGTGAGCCCCGTGTGCACGTCGCTGGCGTAGGTGGGCGACTTGCCGATGGTCGGGTCCACCATCATCACCGCGATGCGCTTCTGCCCCGCGGCCGACATATTCTCGGCGTGGGTTTTCAGCTTGCTCAAGTTGGTCTTGTCGGTGACATTGGCCAGCGACACGAAGGTGACGTCGTCCGCGGCCTCGAGGGCGGCGAGCCCGGCGTCGAAGTCGGCGTCCGCCAGCTTGACGCCATAGATCTTCGAGGGCCGCGGGTCCTGCAAGAGGGCCAACCGCAGCGATTCGTACAGGGGGTTGGGGGTCACGGTGTTGCTGCTGACTGCGGCGAACAGCGCGGCGGCGTCGGCGAGGGTGTCGACCACGAGCGGCACGTTGACCGCTGCGGTGCCGCCCCCTCCCGTCGCGCCCACGATAGCGATAACGCCTGGCGCGCGCTGCGCCACCGGGGCGAGCTGCGAGGTGTCGATGAACACCTCGATGAACGGATACGCTGCAGGTACGCTTGCCATGTCGGAGTTCTCCCGTTAGGGGTGTTTTGGAGTGGGCGCGAAGGCGATCCCCTCCGGTCCCAACCACGCGGCCGCAGCGCGGCGCCTGAGCAGGCGCTTCTCCGCCACGGAGCCGCTTGTGCCGCCGGGCCAATCGTCGTCGTCGAAAATCGTCTCGGGCACCATCCACACCACTAGGATGGGCGCCCGCGCGCTTGTGTTGGCATCACGCGCCCGCTCCACACCTGCCTCTCGCAGGTGCTCGCCGACCATCTTGCTCTGTGACAGGATCTCGGCGAGCGAGATCGGCTGATCGCGCAGGAGCACCGCCGCGGTGATGGGGAGCTCGCGCGGCGAAGGGGGCGGCGCCGTCGGGTCGGAATAGCGGATACGCAAGGTCCCGGTCGAAATGACGCCGCGGAAACGGGTCATGAGGTCGCTCACCGATTCGGCGCCGACGCGACCCAGCCAATCATCGAAGATCGCATCGGTGAAGGCATCGGGCTGGCGCAACGCCGCGCGGATGCGCGCGAGGAACCGGTTGCGCCTTTCTCTGTCCAGTGTGATTGGGTTGGTCGGCGGCGCGCCCAGCGCCGCGATGATCTCCCCGTCGATCCCCGACGGATCGGGCCACTCCGAGATCTCCTCGATGATTTTCCCCGTCGCGGGGGTGATGCGGGCGATGATGCTGCCGCGCCAGAGCGCGTCGATGCGCACCGACGAATCGCGCCCCATCCCAGTGATGATGAAGCGCCCTTCGTTGCGCATCGTCCCCATGTTCCACCAGCCGTCGACGGTCGAGCGGTTGGGGATCGATAACCCGATCTCCATCTCACGAAAGACCGCCTGGTACGGCCCGCTCAGCGCAGCCGCCTCCTCCCCATAGCCGGCGGCGGCCATCTGCTCGAGCGCTTCTTCGTCGAACAGAGTTGCCCGCGTCGCCGGATCGGCCATGCGGATGAGCGTAAAGTCGACGTAGTTCACGAGTCCGCCGCCCCTCCCTTACAGCGAACACATGGATGGATAGGAACTCCAAACCAGGGTCGGAACGATGCGCCCGGCCTAAGTCGTTGTCAAGCGATGAGGTCGCGCGGTGATGCTTAAAAGGGCACCTGGAAAGTTTGGCACTGTGGTCGGCTGCCCGGTAGATTGGGCTCGTTTGGCGACCGACCAGGAACAGCGCGATGCCCCGGCCCCGATTCTTCGACCCCGACGAGTTGTTATGAACGCCTGACCCGCATCGCTGACCCCGGGGGTGCATCAACGAGGTCGTCGACTGGGACGCGTTTCGACCCGCCTTGAGCGCCTGAGGGAGAAGCCTCGCAAGGGCAACGCGGGGCGCAAGCCTTACGATGCCGTGCTCATGTTCAAGGTGCTGATTCTCCGGCACCTGTACAACGTCGGCGACGAGCACCCCGTAGATCGCCGCCGCAGGCGCTCCTCCTCCCGTTCGTCCAACCCCTTCCCCGACCCCTCCCCACGAACTGGGGAAGGGAGCGATCGCAGCCCTCTCCAAGACTGTCGAGGGGGCCGGGAGTGAGATGCGGGAGAGAATGCGGGGAGGGCAGGGGGGACCGGTCGTGACGTGGCAGCGGTCTTCAGGCTCCGGGGCGGCGAAACCCGCGATGACCGGTTAGTCGTCGACGATTTTCCGTACGTCGCAGAGAAGCCTTCCCTCCGCCAGCCGGGCCTGGATTTGGCTTCCCGGTGCCACGTCCCGGGCGCGGCGCACGATAGCGCCGTCGGGTGGTTGGGTCACGATGGCGTAGCCGCGGGCCAGCGTAGACAGTGGGCTCACCGCCTCCAAGGCGCGGGTCAGATTGGCCAGCCTTCCTTGACGGTTTTCGAGGGACGCCCGCAGGGCGCCACGCAGCCGCAGGGCGAGCTGCTCCTGGCGAGCCCGGAGCGAACCGATCCGCCCCATCGGGTTATGTTTCTGCAAGTGCGCTTGCCACTGTGCCAACTGGGCAGATTTGTGACGCAGCAGCATCTGCTGGGCGCGTCCAAGGCGCTGCTCCAGCTCGTCCAGCCGCTGGGCGATGGCGCTCACGCGCCGTCCGGGATGCTGCAGACGCTTCTCGACCCAAAGCAGCCGCTCCCGCGCTCTCGCCAGGTGCCGGGAGACGAGGCTCGCCAGGCGTACGCGGATGCGCTCCAGGCGCTGCTGCCACGCCCCCTGGTCGGGGCTCACCCGTTCCGCAGCCCCGGAAGGGGTCGGCGCCCTCAGGTCGGCGACGAAGTCCGCTATGGTGAAGTCGATCTCGTGGCCCACGCCAGTGACAACGGGGATCTGGCAACGATGAATGGCGCGGGCGACCAATTCCTCGCTGAACGCCCAGAGGTCCTCCAGCGACCCGCCTCCCCGTGCGAGGATGAGCACATCGCAGTCACGGCGCTGCGATGCCAGGTCCAGGGCATGGACGATGCGCGGGGCCGCCTCCGGCCCTTGCACCGGCACCGGGTAGACCAGGACGGGGATCGCCGGAAACCTGCGGCGCAGGACGCTCAGAATGTCCCGAAGCGCGGCCCCCGTGGGCGAAGTGATGACCCCGATGCGGCGCGGCAACGCGGGCAGAGGCTTCTTATGCGCGGTGTCGAAGAGCCCTTCGAGCGCCAAGCGCTGTTTGAGCAGGTCGAAGGCTCGGCGCAGGGCGCCGTCGCCGGCCTCCTCCAAGTGATGGGCAATGAGCTGGAAGTCGCCGCGAGCCTCGAACAGGCTCACCTCCGCCCTCAGCAGGACGTGCAGCCCGTCCCGCGGGACGAAGGCTACCTCGCGATTGCGCCCGCGGAACATGGCGCAACGCACCTGTGCGCCCTCGTCCTTGAGGGTGAAGTACCAGTGACCCGAGGCGGGCCGGGAAAGGTTGGACACCTCTCCCTCCACCCACAGCAGCGGGAAACCTCCCTCCAGCAGCTCTCGCGCCTCCCGATTCAGCCGGGAAACGGTGTAGACGTCCTGGGGGCTGTCCGCGGCCGAGCTGCCGCCGGGCGGCGCATCGGAAAGACCGCGGGTGCCCAGTAGCTCGGCCACGGTCGGTGGTTCGCGTGCTCGGTGCTGCTCCGTCTCAGAACGGCGGCTTGGCGTTGCGCTGTTGCAGGTACTGCTCGTATCCGGCCTCTGCCTGGAATCTGGCCTGGTCGGCAAGTTTCACTGCGGCGGCGCTGTCGCCCTTGCTCACCGCGTCCTGCGCCTCCTTGAGCAGCTTCTCGGTATCGATCCAAAGGTATCCCACGCCGGCCGTCTTCTTGACGGCAATTGCGGCGTTGTCGATAGCCTGCTGGACTACCTCTTTGGATTCGGCCGTGGCCGCGGAGACCGGGCCGGCGGCCCCGCCCGCCATGCCAGCACAGGCCGTGGTCACCAGGAAGGCAGCGAAGTACGCGGTTGTCCTGGAGTTCATCGGCGGTTCCTCCGGCATTTTCTCGTGGTGTGGAGCAGAAGGCTGCCACAAAGGCCCGGATAGGGCAAGGGAGGCCGCTGGCGCCTCGCCTCTTCAGCCTCTCATCCACACTGAACCCCCACATCACTTCAACGCCTGCACTCAATCGACGGATCTTGACCGGACCATAACACTGGATACCCGTCACGTTTACCCAGGCCACCGTGATCCTTATAATGCGCTGACTGATCCCGCTGCCCAGCGACACCATGCGAATCGTTGAAGAGGCGCTTACGTTCGATGATGTGATGCTGCTGCCCGGTTACTCGCGGGTGGTGCCCAAAGAGGTGCGCCTCCAAACCTCCTTGACCCGGGCCATCCGCCTCAACATTCCCCTGCTCTCGGCGGCCATGGATACCGTGACCGAGGCGCGTCTGGCCATTGCTCTGGCGCAAGAGGGCGGCATCGGGATTATCCACAAGAACATGGGCATTGAGCAGCAAGCGGGGCAGGTACGGAAGGTCAAGAAGTTCGAGAGCGGTGTCATCAAGGAGCCCATCACGGTTACCCCCGAAACCAGCATCGGGCGGGTGCTCGAGCTGACCCGCGCGCACAATATCTCGGGCGTCCCGGTGGTCGAAGGGGAGCAGCTCACCGGGATCGTCACGGCGCGCGACCTGCGCTTCGAGACTCGCCGCAACAACCCGGTGTCCTCCATCATGACGCCGCGCGAACGGCTGGTGACCGTGCGCGAGGGCGCGAGCCGGGAAGAGGTGATCCGCCTGTTGCACCAGCACCGCATCGAGAAGGTGCTGGTGGTGGACACCCAGTTCCGGCTGCGCGGGCTCATCACCGTCAAGGACATCCAGAAGGCCAAGGAGAATCCGCAGTCCTGTCGGGATGACCAGGCCCGTCTGCGCGTCGGCGCAGCGGTTGGCACCGGTCGGGGCAGTGAGGAGCGCGTGGCCGCGTTGGTGGCCGCTGGCGTGGACGTGATCGTGGTGGACACCGCGCACGGGCATTCGGAAGGCGTCCTGGAGCGGGTGCGTTGGATCAAACGCACCTATCCCGAGCTGCAGGTCATGGGTGGGAATGTGGCGACGGCCGAGGGAGCGCTGGCCCTGGTGGAGGCGGGCGCCGATGCGGTCAAGGTGGGGGTGGGGCCGGGGTCCATCTGCACGACGCGCATCGTCACAGGCGTCGGCGTGCCGCAGATCACCGCAGTGGCCAATGTATCGGCGGCTCTCGCCGGCACCGGGGTACCCGTGATCGCGGACGGGGGTATCCGATACTCCGGCGACCTGTCCAAGGCCGTCGCCGCGGGCGCGCACGTCGCCATGGTGGGCGGTCTGTTCGCGGGCACCGACGAGGCCCCCGGCGAGGTGGAGCTATATCAGGGACGCTCCTACAAGAGCTACCGGGGCATGGGCTCCCTGGGGGCGATGCAGCAGGGCTCCGCCGATCGCTACTTCCAGGAGGAGTTGAGCGAGCTGGACAAGCTCGTGCCGGAAGGCATCGAGGGGCGCGTTCCCTATCGGGGCAGCCTGCACCAAATCGTCGACCAGCTCATGGGTGGGCTGCGGGCAAGCATGGGCTACACGGGGTGCGAGAACATCGACGAGATGCGCAGCCGCCCGAACTTCGTGCGTGTGACTTACTCCGGAATGCGGGAGAGCCACGTGCACAACGTCGCCATCGTCAAAGAAGCGCCCAACTACCGCGTGGAATAGCCGCCGCAGCGACGCGCGGGCGGCTGCCGCGAGGGCCATATGGCCGACATCCACGCCGACCGCATCCTGATCCTGGACTTCGGCTCGCAGTACACGCAACTGATCGCCCGCCGCGTGCGCGAGGCGCAGGTGTACTGCGAGATCCACCCTTACGATGGCGCGGAGGCGGCGCTGGACGCGCTGTGTCCCAAGGGCGTGATCCTCTCGGGGGGGCCCGAGTCGGTGACGTTCGCCGAAACCCCGCGTGTCCCTGAGGCCGTGTTCCAGCGCGGTGTGCCCGTCCTCGGCATCTGCTACGGCATGCAGGCCATGGCGGCCCAGTTGGGGGGAGCCGTCGAGTCCGCAGCCCACCGCGAGTTCGGTTACGCCCAAGTGCGGGCGCGCGGGCACTCCCGGCTGCTGCGTGACATCGAGGACCACACCAGTCCGCAGGGATATGGTCTGCTGGACGTGTGGATGAGCCACGGGGATCGTGTCGCGGACCTGCCCCGCGGTTTCAAGATCATCGCCTCCACCGACAGCGCTCCCATCGCGGCCATGGCCGACGAAACACGCTTTTTCTACGGACTCCAGTTCCACCCCGAGGTGACCCACACGCACCAGGGGGCGCGCATCCTGCACCGCTTCATTCACGAGATCTGCGGCTGCCAAGCTCTGTGGACCGCCGAGAATATCGTCGAGGACACTGTCCGGCGGGTGCGCGAGGTCCTTGGGAACGATCAGGTGCTGCTGGCCTTGTCTGGAGGCGTCGACTCCTCGGTGGTGGCGGCCTTGCTGCACCGGGCGGTTGGCGACCAACTGCGCTGTGTGTTCGTGGATAACGGGTTACTGCGCCTCGACGAGGGCGATCAGGTGATGGCGACCTTCGCGAAGCACATGGGGGTGCGCGTGCTGCGCGTCGAGGCTCAGGATCGCTTCATGGCCGGGCTCGCTGGGGTGGCGGATCCGGAAGCGAAGCGCAAGATCATCGGTCGTCTGTTCATCGAGGTATTCGAGGAGCAGGCCGCCGAGCTGCGCGATGCCCGCTGGCTGGCGCAGGGTACCATCTATCCCGATGTGATCGAGTCCGCCGCGGCAAAGACCGGCAAGGCCCACGTGATCAAGTCCCATCACAATGTGGGGGGACTGCCGTCCGCAATGCGCATGAAGCTGATCGAGCCGCTGCGCGAGCTGTTCAAGGACGAGGTGCGCCGGCTCGGGGTGGAGCTGGGTCTTCCTTCGGAGATGGTGTACCGCCATCCGTTCCCGGGCCCGGGTCTGGCCGTGCGCATCCTGGGCGAGGTCAGGAAGGAGTATGCCAACACCCTGCGTCGGGCCGACGCCATTTTCATCGAAGAGCTGCAGCGATGGGGATGGTACGACAGGGTCAGCCAGGCTTTCGCCGTGTTCCTTCCGGTGAAATCCGTAGGCGTGATGGGGGACGGGCGGCGTTACGACCACGTGGTGGCGTTGCGCGCCGTCCAGACTACGGATTTCATGACCGCGCGCTGGGCACAGCTTCCCTATGAGCTGCTGGAGACCGTGTCGCGGCGGGTGATCAACGAGGTGGCCGGGATCTCAAGGGTTACCTACGACATCTCCAGCAAGCCTCCCGCCACCATCGAGTGGGAATAATCGCCGTGGGCGGCGAGGCCGGCCGTCCGCGCAGCAGCCGCCCGGCCTGATGGCGGTCGATCCCTTGCGCGTAACTCAGAGCGCTCAGGACGAGTGCTGGATGCGGCGCGCGCTAGCGCTGGCCGAGAGGGCACGGGAGGAGGGCGAGGTACCCGTCGGAGCCCTGGTGGTCCTGGGGGAAACTCTGCTCGGTCAGGGTTGGAACCGGCCCATCGGCTGCGCGGATCCCACTGCCCACGCCGAGATCCTGGCGCTGCGCGACGCGGCACGCGCGGTGCGCAACTATCGGCTTCTGGGAACGACGCTTTACGCCACGCTGGAGCCGTGCGTCATGTGCGCCGGTGCCATCGTCCACGCTCGCGTCCAACGAGTGGTCTTCGGAGCCTTCGACCCCTCGGCAGGTGCAGCCGGCAGCGTGTTCGATGTCCTGCGCTCACCCGCCCTCAATCACCAGGCGGAGTGTTGTGGCGGCGTGCTGGCGGCGGAATGTGCGAAGCTCTTGAGCAGCTTCTTCAGGGAACGGAGGGGACGGTCCCAGCCGGGCTGAAGGAGCCGGAGGCCGAGATCGCCGTGGGCGGCCCAGCCGCGGCGTCGACCGGCGAATCGCCGTGGAAGAAGAAGAAGGCAAGAAGGCCGATGACGAGTATCAAGGCGAGGTAGTGAAGGACGAAGCAAAACGCCGGTATGTCGTTGCAGAGCCTGTGCAGCTTGCATAGCTTGCAGTTCTTCACCGCACTCACCTCCGCGTCCCCGAGGTTAGGGTAAACCCCAATACTAGCATTAGAATGCCAGATGCAGTTTTTGTCAACCCAAGGCTGGAGTGGTGCTCGACGCCTGCGAAGAAATCCTCGCGATCGCCCGAGAGTAGGGTGCACAGAGCGCAGCGACGGGATCTATCGAGTCGATAGGCGAGGGCCGACCGGATGGCAGGAGAGCCATTCGGCACGTCCACTGGACGCCTCGAAGGGGTGGTGAACAGGGAGGTACGCCATGAACACCGGGCAGCGCCGCGGTCGGGACGCCCGTAAGCACTCAGCGCTTGAGGATGATCTCCAGGACCCACTTGCTGCCGAAGTAGGCCAGCATGAGGGACAGGAATCCCCCAAGGGTCCAGCGAATAGCGGTGCGCCCCCGCCAGCCGAACCGCCAACGGCCCCACAGCAGCAAGGCGAAGACCATCCACGCGAGCGTGGAGAGCACCGTCTTGTGCACCAAGTGTTGTGCAAAGATGTCCTCGACGAACAGCAGGCCGCTCCCGAGCGCCAGGCTGAGCAGCACAAAGCCCACGGTGATCATCCGGAACAGCAGGTTCTCCATGGTCTGCAATGGGGGTAGGGCACGGACGAAGCCGCCCGGATGCTTCTCCCGCAGGTGCTTCTCCTGGACTGCCAGCAACACCGCCTGGACCGCTGCGATACTCAGGACGCTATAGGCGAGTAGCGACGACAGGATATGCAGGTCGATTCCCAACCCTGTCTCCTCCAGGCGTTCCCCGTGCGGAGGCACGAGGACCTGTAACAGCAGCGTGATGGCAGCCAAGGGCAAAATGGCTAGGGCCAAGTTCTGTACGGGCTGTGCCAGGGCCGTGAGCATCCACAACAGGGCGATGAGCCAGGATACCAGCGAAAGGGCGTTGACGAACTGGAGGTCTAGTCCATGCTGGGTCGCGACGTGCCGGTAAAGGACCAGCGCATGAACCGTAAGGGCGGGCAGGACGAGCAGCGCCAGCCCGGCGGCCGCGGGGGGCGTACCGTCGTGACCGCGCCGCAGCGCGGACACGACGGGAACGGTGGCGAATAGATAGAGAGTGGTGCCGAGGCAGCCGAGGAGGATGAACATCGCGGACAATGATGGCATAGGTCCTTACCGCATTGAAGGGGTGATCAAGCTGCGGATGCGTGGACGCGGGCGCCGCACGTATAATGCGAATTCCCACAGCTCGGCAGATCCTTAGGATGAAAGCATGTTCGATAACCTGACGGAACGCTTGGGCCGGAGTCTGCGCCAGTTGCGAGGGCGCGGGCGGCTGACCGAGGACAACATCAAGGACGCTCTGCGCGAGGTGCGCGTGGCTCTGCTCGAGGCCGACGTTGCGCTGCCCGTGGTACGCGAGTTCATCGAGCGCGTGAAAGCGCGGGCCGTGGGCCAAGAGGTCATGGGCAGCCTGACTCCCGGCCAGGCGCTCATCAAGGTGGTGCGGGACGAGCTGGTGGCGCTCATGGGCCAGGCGAATGAGCAGTTGGACCTCAAGGTGCGGCCCCCGGCGGTTATCCTGATGGCGGGACTGCAGGGCTCCGGCAAGACCACCAGCGTGGCCAAGCTCGCGCGCTGGCTGATGGAACGCCAGAAGAAGTCGGTACTGGTGACGAGCGTGGATGTCTACCGTCCAGCGGCCATCGAGCAACTGGAGACCTTGGCTCGGGAAGTCGGGGCCAGTTTCTTTCCGTCTCGCGCCGGACAGGATCCGGTGAAAATCGCTGAGACCGCGGTGGCGGAGGCCAGGCGACGTTTTGCGGAACGTCGTGATCATCGACAGTGCAGGGCGCCTGCACGTCGATGCGGCGATGATGGACGAGATCAAGCGCCTGCACGCGGCCGTGGAGCCGGTCGAGACTCTGTTCGTGGTCGACAGCATGACCGGCCAGGACGCCGCCAATGCCGCGCGCGCCTTCAACGATGCGCTGCCGCTGAGCGGCGTGATCCTGACCAAGGCGGACGGCGACGCCCGGGGCGGCGCCGCGCTCTCAGTCCGGCACATCACCGGCAAGCCCATCAAGTTCATGGGGGTGGGCGAAAAGATCGATGCTTTGGAGCCGTTCCACCCCGAGCGCGTGGCGTCCCGTATTCTGGGGATGGGGGACGTGCTGAGCCTCATCGAGAAGGCGGAGCACACGGTCGACCGGGAGCGCGCACAGGAGATCGCCGGCAAGCTAAAGAAGGGCAAGGGCTTCGATCTGCAGGACTTCCGTGACCAGTTGAGCGAGATGCGCAAGCTCGGTGGCGTCGGGGCCTTGTTGGATACGCTCCCGGGAGGGGCTGCCTTGCCCCAAGCGATCAGGAGTCAGTTGGACGACCGCGAGGTGCGGCGCATGGAGGCCATCATCAACTCCATGACTCCGGCAGAGCGGCGCAACCCGGACATCATCAAGAGTTCGCGCAAGCGCCGCATCGCTGCCGGCTCGGGTACGCAGATCCAGGAGGTGAACCGACTGCTGAAGCAGTTCGCGCACATGCAGAAAATGATGAAGCGCTTCTCCAAGAAGGGCGGGCTCGCAAGCATCATGGGTGGCCTGAGGGGCCGGATGCCACCGAACATGCGGTTCTGATGCGGCGATTGGGGACGATACCTGGGTCAGGGCTCCATCTTAGTGACCGCCGCCCATGCGCAGCACAGCCGGTGGCGGGATGCAGCGGGGCAATGAGCGCGACGTGGGCACCAACTCCGGTGTCCATGAACTGCAGGGGATACTCTTTGCCCTGGTCTTGCTCGATCTTTGCGGACTCCGGGGGATACGCCTCCGGGGCGGCCTTGCCCGCAAGGCAAACTTCGTCTTCGTGTAGCGGTAGCCGAGGCGGCGCTGCACTGCGCTCCTGCGGCGCTCCTAGACTGCTCCACGACCCAGTGCCCCACTTCCTTCGCATCCAGCCGGTCCAACGACGATCGGCCTCACGCTGGTCGAGCGCGCCGCGGTACGCCGCACTCAGCGCTGCCGTTCTTCAGGTCGCGGAGCGTGGTCGAGCATGTCGTATATCATGCACATTGCTTCAGTTGCTTACATGAGAGAGTTCAACTAACTTCTGAGATGCGACCGGTATAAATCTCAGGCTATCGGCCTGGGTGCGATCTCGGTAGGACGCGCGAGCGAGGAGGGGAACGGACGGGGGTGGAAGCCCCGACGCGGTCTGGACCAGCGGCGGGCGCCCGGTTTGCCGCTTCACCTGCGACGGCCGTGCTCACTGTGCCTGCGGCCGTCGGAGGACGGGGGCCCGACAGGGGGGCGTGGTGCGGTCTTCTGGTATCGGCATGTCATCCGAAGCAGGAGAGCCACCACCTGAGCTGCCAGTCGGCGAAGCGGTTCCCCGCAGGCCTCACGTGTCCTTACCCCGAACCTAACGCTGGAGCCCCTCCATGGCGGAGAATCTGTGGGACGATCAGGACGCTGCCGGGTACCTGGGCGATCTGGCCTTGCGGGTCTATACCTCACGGCTGCTGGGCCGCGATCCTGCACTGGTCCTGCATGGTGGCGGCAACACTTCCGTGAAGATCCGGGAGCGCAACGTCCTCGGCGAGGAGCAGGACGTGCTTTACGTGAAGGGCTCGGGCTGGGACCTGGCGACCATCGAGGCTGCGGGGTTTACCCCCATTCGCATGGACCACTTGCTCCGGCTGGCGCGCCTGGAGGCGCTGTCGGACCTGCAGATGGTGAACGAGCTGAAGACCCAGCAGACCGACGCCGCGGCGCCCACCGGCTCGGTGGAGGCCATTTTGCACGCCGTCCTGCCCTACCGGTACGTCGACCACACCCACGCCGACGCCCTGATTACCCTGACCAACACCCCTCAAGGCGAGGCGCGGGTGCGCGAGGCCTGCGGGGACTCGGTTGTGGTGGTCCCCTACGTGATGCCCGGGTTCGACCTGGCCCGCGTGGTGGCCCAGCGCTTCCCCGCCCAGGCCGACGAGCGGACCATCGGCATGGTGCTGATGAGCCACGGTCTGTTCTCCTTCGGCGCCACGGCCCGCGAGTCCTACGAGCGCATGATTGTGCTGGTCAACCGCGTCGAGGATTACCTGAAGGCCCAGGGGGCCTGGGACCTGCCGGAGGCCTCGGCGGGCGAGCCGACGGCGGGGCGCCGCGTGGAACGGGCAGAACTGCGTCTGCAGGTCTCGGAGGCGGCGGGCTCGCCGATGGTGCTGCGCTGCGAGGACACGGCCGAAATCCTGGCGTTCTGCCGCCGCGACGACTTGACGCGCATCACCCAGCAAGGTCCGGCGACCCCCGACCATGTCATCCGCACCAAGCGTACCCCGTTGCTGGGGCGCGACGTGGCGGGCTATGCGGAAGACTACCGGGCCTACTTCGCCGAGCACGCGCCCCGGGCCCGGACGCCGGTTACTCCGCTCGATCCGGCCCCGCGCGTGATCCTGGACCCGGCGCTGGGCATGCTCACCGCCGGCCGTAGCGCACGGGAGGCGATCATCGTCGCCGACGTGTACCGCCACACCCTGCAGATCATCCAGCGCTCCGAGCGCTTGGGCGGCTGGCAGGCGCTGCCCGCCCGGGACATCTTCGATGTGGAGTACTGGGAGCTGGAGCAGGCCAAGCTGCGCAAAAGCGCGAAGGCACCCGTGTTCCAAGGCGAGATCGCTCTGGTCACCGGGGCCGCCTCCGGGATCGGACGGGCCTGCGTGGAGTCCCTGCTCCAGCGCGGCGCGGCGGTGGTGGGGCTGGACGTGACCCCCGCGATGCAGGACATGGGTGATCGGCCCGATCTCCTGAACATCGTCTGCGACGTGACCGACACCGGTCAGGTGCAGACCGCCCTGGACCGGACGGTCCACGCCTTCGGCGGACTGGACATGCTGATCCTCAATGCGGGCCTGTTCCCCGGCGGGACTCGTATTGCGGAGCTGGACGAGGTCACCTGGCGGCGGGTGATGGCGGTCAATCTGGACGCCAACCTGAATCTGCTGCGCGACTGCTACCCCCTGCTGAAGCTGGCGCCTGGGCGCGGCCGGGTGGTGGTCATCGGGTCCAAGAACGTCCCGGCGCCCGGGCCGGGCGCCGCGGCCTACTCAGCGTCCAAGGCAGCCCTGACCCAGCTCATGCGGGTGGCCGCCCTGGAGTGGGGGCTGGAGGGGATCCGGGTCAACGCGCTGCACCCCGACGCGGTCTTCGACACCGGGCTGTGGACCGAGGAAATTCTGGCGGCGCGCGCCTCCCAGTACGAAATGACGGTGGAGCAGTACAAGACCAAGAACCTTCTCAGGACCGAAGTGTGCAGTCGCGACGTGGCGGAACTGGCCGCGGAGATGTGCGGCGCGCTCTTCGCCAAGACCACCGGCGCCCAGGTGCCGGTCGACGGGGGCAACGACCGAGTAGTCTAACGGCTCGTCCCAAACAACTGAATCCAGTGTCCGTGGGCAGGATGGTGTAGTTTCCACTCGCGCTGGATATTTGAGAGCGGATGACGCGCTGAAACAGGCACAGGACGGCCTGCTTGGGGCCCTGGGCAAGCCGCCGGCGTGGGAGTTCCCCGTCACCCTCGGTCGGACCTGCGCCGCGGCCTGTGTTAAGGTGCAGTTCGGGGCGGGGCGCGCGGGCGCCGAAAGCGGCGGCGCGTCAAGGTAGCGGGTTTCAGCCGACGGGGGCGGGCTACCGCTTGAGCCGGGGTGGGGAGGTCGTCATGACACAGCGGGTGACCTGGCTGGTTCTCGGGTGGGCCCTATGGCTCGCATGCGCCTCGGCCGGGCAGGCCGTGGTGCGTTCGGTGCTGTTCTATTCCCCTACCTGTCCCCACTGCCATGAGGTGATGACCAACGCCCTCCCTCCGATCCTCGATCGTTTCGGCAAACAGCTTCGCATCGTCGGTGTGGACGTGACCCGCCCCGCCGGCAAGGCCCTCTATCGGTCGGCGGTCAAGCGCTACGCGATCCCCGATGATCGTCGCGGTGTGCCGACCTTGATCATCGGGAACACGGTCCTGGTCGGCTCGGAGGAGATTCCCCGCGAGCTGCCCGACCTGGTGGTCCGCGCCTTGGCTGCTGGCGGCACCGCCTGGCCGGACATCCCGGGGCTGGCCGTGGCGCTTCCCGGGGAGGTCGGTGCCCAGAAGCTCGCTGCCGACCAGCAGAGCGGTTGGCCGGAGCGGTTTGCGCGAGACCCGCTCGCCAACGGCCTGGCGGTAGCGGCGCTGGGGCTGATGGTCACGATAGCGGTCCCGGCCAGCCGGCGCATGCCCAAGGCATGGCGAGGCCGCAGCCGGCTCGGCTGGCCGGTGCCGATGCTGGCGCTGACCGGACTCGCCATCGCTGGTTACCTGGCCTATGTGGAGACCAGCGGAGCGGCGGCCGTGTGTGGCGCGGTGGGAGACTGCAACGCCGTGCAGCAGAGCGCATATGCGCGCCCGTTCGGCATCCCCATCGCGGTGTTGGGCGTGTGCACCTACCTGACGGTTCTGCTCGCCTGGGGGCTCACCCGCTGGCGGCGCGTGCGGCTGGATGTTTGGGCGCATCGGATACTGCTCGTAGCGGCTGCCGCGGGGGCAGCCTTCTCGGCCTATCTGACCTTCCTCGAGCCCTTCGTCATCGGTGCCACCTGTCTCTGGTGCCTGTGCTCTGCCCTGATCATGACCGCTCTGCTGTGGATCAGCACCCGCCCGGACCCGGTCACGATCGGCGGTCCGCGCAGCGGCGGCCCAAGCGGCGCGCGCTGATCGCGGCCACGGCGCGGAGGCTGGGCGCATTGGTCAACGCCGTGATGTATTTCCAGCCCTCGGCCGAGAGCGCCTCCTTGCCCCTGGCCTTGATCATGCCGCGGTCGCCGACCAAGACCACCTCTTCGACGGCGGATTGCTCCTTGAGGACCCGGATTTGCTCGGCGAGCGTGCTGGGGTCGGCCGTATTGCCCTCAAATACCGGTACCGCCAAGGGCTCCCCATCATCGGCGCTGAGCAATCCGATGACCATCTGCAGCTTGCCGCGTTTGCCATCGCCGTGTCGTCCCGCATGAACTTGTGCATTACTTGCCGGCCCCGCAGAAAGCATGAGCGGAAATGCTGTGCAACGATAGGCTCTAATCGAATCCATACGACACTGAGCCCGACTCAGATGGAGTCGGGCACGGTTTCGGTAGAGGTTCGCCGGAGCGGCGAGCAAGGGTGCGATTTCCTTCATCACCTATGGTCGCTGCCGCACGGGAACAGTCTTGGATCTAGAGTCGTCACTGGGAATTCGGGCCCATATGCCCCTCACCGTTTTTTCCAGTTCGAGGTGGCTGTCCTACGGCGCTCCTTTACACTCACGGAAGCGTACCCTTGACGGGTAGGGCCTATTGGGTGAAGATTCGCGTCGGATAACGCAGGCGAAATCCCTACGTGCGGTGCAGCATCAGGCCGACAGTGGTTAGGCTGGTGGGGCATAGATGATCCCGCGAGACCGGCTCTTCCCAACTCGCGGATGTCGTGATGCGTTGGCCGAACTTGAGGCGGGCCGCGACTCCCCGGCGCGCTGCGGCTCATGGACCGTCTTGGACGGTGGCTCCGACCGAGGCCGCGCCGAGGGGATGGTACGCTGGCTGGAGACTCGACAATGGAAGGCCGGAGTAGTTGCTGCGCAAAGTCGCGTAAGACGCCTGCGTTTCGAGGCGGTGGCCCGGCCAGGGCGGAGGCACTGACGGTCTGCTCACCGAGCGCCGCTGCCCCGCCGGTTAGCCCACACTTGGCGCACTCCCACTACGCGGTGTTGGACCGCTCGCCTCCAAAACCAGGAGATCCGATGACGAACTTTGTGGCCGAACATCGCGCACGCAGCGCGCACCGCGTCAAGGTCTTCGCGATCGTAGTCACGAGCCTGTTGCTGGGGGCGGGGTGCGCGCGAGAAGAGAAAAAGCCCGAGGACATTCGGCCGGTGAATGCCGCGCGGGTCATGGAGAACTCCGCCGCGGTCGTGTCGGACTATGCGGGCTACGTGGAGCCCCGCTACGAAATGCCCCTCGCTTTCCGTATTTCAGGCAAGCTCCTGGAGCGCGACGTGGACGTAGGCGCCTTGGTCAAGCGCGGACAGCTATTGGCACGGCTCGACACCGCCGACCAGGAAGCCAATGTCGCCTCCGCGCGAGCCCAGGTTCTCTCGGCGGAATCCGACTATGGTCAGGCCAAGGCTGACTACGAGCGCTTTCGGGAGTCGTTCGCAAAGAAGTTCATCAGCGCAACCGAATTCGATCGCTACAAGACTGCATACAGTGTCGCCGCGCAGCGCGTCGAGCAGGCCCGCGCTCAGCTCAAGCTGACCGAGAACCAATCGGCGTATACGACGTTGACGGCCAACTACGACGGGGTTATCACCGCGACCAAGGCAGAGGCGGGCCAGGTGGTGTCCGTTGGAGAGACGGTCGTGACGCTGGCGCGGCCGGAAGAGAAAGAGGTCGCGATCAGCATACCGGAGAACCGCCTGGGCGAACTCGGCGCGGCCACGGATATCCGGGTGAGCTTGTGGGTGAACCCCAGCCGGTACTATAAAGGGAAGCTTCGCGAAGTCTCGCCGATCGCGGACGACGTCACCAGGACCTACCCAGCGAAGGTCACCCTAGTCGACCCGGACGACGCGGTCAAGCTGGGTATGACTGCCACCGTGTTTCTCACCAGGCCGGCGCCGCCGCATGTTGTGCAGGTGCCGTTGACCGCGTTGTACGAGCGCGATGCCCATCCTTTCGTCTGGGTGATCGACTCCCAGAAGGGGGTAGTCAAGCTCACTCCCGTCACTGTCGGCAAGTACCTCAAGGATGCGGTGACCATAACCTCCGGGCTGCAGCCTGGGGAACTGGTGGTAAGTGCAGGCGTCGACAAGCTGATCGACGGACAGAAGGTGCGAGTGCTCCCCGAGGACTGGCGATGAAGCAGTTCAACCTCTCCGAGTGGGCGCTGGAGCACCAGTCGCTCGTCCTCTACTGCATGATCGCGCTATTTGCCGCTGGCATGTACGCCGTCCACGGTCTGGGTGAGGCGGAAGACCCGGACTTCACCTTCAAGCTGATGGTGGTGCAGACGATGTGGCCCGGCGCCACCACCACGCAGGTGGAGCAGGAGATCACGGACCGCATCGAAAAGAAGCTGCAGGAGACGCCTTGGCTGGGATCTGTCCGTAGCTATTCCAAGCCTGGCGAGTCGACGATCTTCGTGGTGCTGAAAGAGGCCGCTCCACCGAAGGACGTGCCCGAAATCTGGTACCAAGTGCGCAAGGAGGTGGGGGACATCACGTCTACGTTGCCCGACGGCGTGCAGGGGCCGTACTTTAACGACGAGTTCGGGGACACCTTTGGCAACGTATATGCCTTTACCGCCGATGGATTCTCCTACGCACAGCTTAAGGATTACGTGGAGGACGTGCGCAAGGAGATCCTGCGCGTCCCCGATGTCGCCAAGGCCGACCTCGTCGGAGTCCAGGAGGAGCGCATCTACGTCGAAGTGTCCCAAAAAAAGTTTGCCAACCTGGGGATCGATCCGTACCACTTCTTCGACGATCTCAAGAACCAGAACGCGATGACGCCAGCGGGCCACTTTGACTCCCCGTTCGACCGCTTCTACGTTCGTGTCACGGGCGCCTTCGATTCCGTGGATAAGATTCGCGAGATCGGCATCCGGGCGAATGGGCATCTGTTCCGCCTCGGCGATATCGCCCGTGTTTACCGCGCCTACGTCGATCCGCCCGTATTCAAGATGCGTTACATGGGCCACGATGCGATCGGGCTCGCAGTGTCGATGACGAAGGGTGGCAACATCGTCGAGCTCGGCGAGAACCTCCGTAAGGCATTCGATGGCATCAAGGCGAACATGCCCCGCGGCATCGAGGTGTATCAGGTCTCGAATCAGCCCTTGGTGGTTCAACGCTCGGTCAATGAGTTCTTGGAGACGCTCTTAGCGGCGGTCGTGATCGTCCTCGCCGTCAGCTTCCTCAGCCTGGGATTGAGGACGGGGCTCGTGGTCGCGACCTCGATACCCCTCGTGCTGTGCGTGACTTTCCTACTGATGTGGCTTTACGGCATCGACCTGCAACGGATCTCCCTCGGCGCCCTGATCATCGCACTGGGGTTACTGGTCGACGATGCCATCATCGCCGTGGAGATGATGGCCACCAAGATGGAGCAGGGCTGGGAGCGCAAGAAAGCGGCAAGCTTCGCCTACACGTCCACAGCATTTCCCATGCTCACAGGAACCTTGGTCACCATTTCAGGTTTTCTGCCGGTGGGCCTCGCAAGGTCTTCGGCTGGCGAGTTCACTTTTTCCCTCTTTGCCGTCGTGAGCATCGCGCTGCTGGTGTCATGGGTGGTCGCCGTTCTTTTCACGCCTTACATCGGCTACAAGATCCTTCCCGACTTCAAACCTAGGCCGGGGCACGACCACAACGTCTACCAACGGCCGTTCTATAGGGGTTTTCGTCGCGTCGTGACCTGGTGCGTAACGCACCGCAAGCTGGTAATCCTCGTTACCGTAGGGGTCTTCGCGCTGGCGCTGTTCGCCTTTCGTTTCGTGCAGGACCAGTTTTTCCCCCCTTCCAATCGACCGGAGCTCATCATGGATTTGAGGCTTCCTGAAGGAGCCTCTTTCGCAGCGACGGAGCGCGAGGTCGAGCGAATGGAAGGATTGCTTAAAGGCGATCCCAACATCGTCAACTACGTAGCTTACGTCGGCGGCAACACGCCGCGCTTCTACCTGCCTCTCGACCAGCAACTCAATCAGATCAACATCGCTCAGATCGTCATTCTCGCCAAGGACAACAAGGCGCGGGAGGCAGTCAACGATCGCCTGCAGAAAGTCCTCGCGGACCAGTTCACCGGCCTGCGCGGGCGCATCAACCGCCTCGAAAACGGACCGCCTGTGGGCTATCCCATACAGTTCCGGGTGAGCGGCAAGGATCCGAATCTGGTACGGCACTATGCTGAAGAAGTAGCCGCCGTGATGCGTCGGAATCCACATGCGCTGAATGTGAACCTCGACTGGAATGAGCGCACCAAGGTGATCAAGCTGAACATCGATCAGAACAAAGCGAGGGCGATCGGGATCGACTCGCAGGATCTATCCGCCGTTTTGAACGCGATCCTCGTCGGCTATGACATCACGGAGTACCGGGAAAAGGACAAGCTGATAAAGGTCGTGGCGCGCGCGCCAGCCAACGAGCGCGTCGATGTTGCGGACTTGGGCGATATCACAGTGCCCACGTCAAGCGGGAAGTACATTCCTCTGGCTCAAATTGCGAAGCCTTCGTACGAGTTCGAAGACGGCATCATTTGGCGGCGTCAACGACTGCCGACCATCACGGTCCGTTCCGACATCTTCGGAGACATCCAGGCGCCTGTGGTCACGGCGCAGATCAATCCGGAGTTGGACCCCATCCGGGCCAAGCTCCCCGAGGGCTATTACATCGAGGTGGGAGGCGCCACCGAGGACAGCGCCAAGGCCGGGGCGTCCATCGCCGCCGTCATGCCGCTGATGGTGTTGGCGATCATCACCGTGCTGATGATTCAGCTTCAGAGCTTGCAGCGGACGTTCCTGGTGCTGTTGACTGCTCCCCTCGGTCTGATCGGCGTGGTGGCGGTCCTGCTTGTGTGGAACGTTGCCTTCGGCTTTGTCTCCACACTCGGGGTAATCGCCCTGGCTGGCATGATCATGCGCAACGCGGTCATCTTGATCGATCAGATTGAACAGGACCACAAGAGCGGGCACTCGCACTGGGACGCCGTGGTCGAGGCGACCGTGAGGCGTTTTCGACCAATTATGCTCACCGCCGCTGCCGCGGTCCTGGCTATGATCCCATTGACGCGCAGCAACTTCTGGGGACCCATGGCGGTCGCTATCATGGGCGGGCTGCTCGTAGCCACGGTACTCACGTTGCTCTTTCTGCCCGCACTCTACTCGGCTTGGTTCCGGATTAAGAGGCCCGAGGCGCAGAGTGGCCAGTGAGAAGGGCGTGCACACTCCGATTATGAGCGGCCGATGCTCTCGGCAAGGTTCCACGAATGCTTCTAGCGGGCGTGTCCAGGGCCAACCCTCGGAGACGCGGCTCACCACGGTGGAATCCACCCAAATCGAGCCGACCGGGGTAGCGGTGGGTAAATAGGGAGGTGGAGGTTTGGCTAGTTGTTCATGACTCTCCACTATTGTTCATTGCCTCACTCGAGGAGACGGGACCATGACAGAAGAGAGAGCTTCAGGGGTGATGTCAGATACCGTAGTGCGTTTGTTTGGCAGGGGTGAGGCGTTTGACTCCGAAGGGTTCATCGGTTTTTTCACCGACAAGCCGATGTACCAGTTTGGTAATGGCGAGCCCTGCTTGAACAAAGCGGCCATCAAGGCTTCGGTGGACAACTTTTTCGGTAGTGTGGCGGCGCTCTATCACGACATCAGGAACCTGTGGGAAGTAGGGGATGTGGTGTTTGTCGAGATGGACGTGACGTATTGGCGCAAAGACGGGACGTCCATCACCTTGCCTTGCTGCGATATCTTCCGGTTCTCGGGCGACCAAGTGGCGGAGCTGCGTATCTTCATGGATGCGAATCCTGTGTTTGACAAGTCCATGGTGGTGTCCGCCTCTGCGTCGGTGATGACGGTGAGCGAAGGCAAGCGGGTGACGCCGCCCGGGACGATGAGGAAGTATTTTGCTGAGCATCCGGAGGGGATCGCCAGGGCGACCCACGGCTTCCCCCCCAAGTGGTCTATCGCAGGACCGAAATGGCCGATAGTCTCCAAGCTGGATCGAGTGAGGGCTATGGAAGGCGCGGCATGGTCGGGGAACTGGGAATTGTTCAAGACGTTCCTAGCCGAAGATGCCTCCATGGCAGTCGGGAATCGTGGCGTAGTGCGGACCCCGCAAGGCATCGCAGACTGGTTAAAACTCCATCTCGCGACGGAGCTGACCGTGACCGATGCCAAGTTTTTAGGATTCTGGGAGACTCCAAACGAAGTGATTGCAGAAATGCATATGCGAGGATTTCGATTCGCCGATAATCAGAATGTAACGTTTCCTTGCCTCGACATTTACGGATTTCAGGGTGACAAGGTTCGCGATTGGCGAGTCTATGCGATCGAGCCGACCGGGGTAGCGGTGGGTAAATAGGGAGGTGGAGGTTTGGCTAGTTGTTCATGACTCTCCACTATTGTTCATTGCCTCACTCGAGGAGACGGGACCATGACAGAAGAGAGAGCTTCAGGGGTGATGTCAGATACCGTAGTGCGTTTGTTTGGCAGGGGTGAGGCGTTTGACTCCGAAGGGTTCATCGGTTTTTTCACCGACAAGCCGATGTACCAGTTTGGTAATGGCGAGCCCTGCTTGAACAAAGCGGCCATCAAGGCTTCGGTGGACAACTTTTTCGGTAGTGTGGCGGCGCTCTATCACGACATCAGGAACCTGTGGGAAGTAGGGGATGTGGTGTTTGTCGAGATGGACGTGACGTATTGGCGCAAAGACGGGACGTCCATCACCTTGCCTTGCTGCGATATCTTCCGGTTCTCGGGCGACCAAGTGGCGGAGCTGCGTATCTTCATGGATGCGAATCCTGTGTTTGACAAGTCCATGGTGGTGTCCGCCTCTGCGTCGGTGATGACGGTGAGCGAAGGCAAGCGGGTGACGCCGCCCGGGACGATGAGGAAGTATTTTGCTGAGCATCCGGAGGGGATCGCCAGGGCGACCCACGGCTTCCCCCCCAAGTGGTCTATCGCAGGACCGAAATGGCCGATAACCGTGCCCAAAGCAGTTATTGTCGATGCGTTTGAGGCAGCCATACGTGTAGGAAATTCGGAGTTGTTCAAGTCATATTTAACGGAAGATGCCTTACTGCAGATTGGCAACCGGGCCGAGGTGACTGGCCCTCAGCCTATTTGGGATTACCTGATGAAACTCTTCTCGTCCCGACTGCTAATATCCGGTATGACCGCAAAAGCTACTTGGGAGATCGAGAATCTCTACATCATGGAAATGGATGTAAAGGGGGCTCGTGTGCGCGACGGCAAACCTGTCGAGTATCCCTGCGTTGAGACTTATCGCTTTCGGGACAACAAGCTCAGTGAATGGCGGATATACCCGCTGGAGCCAGAATTACTCGCAGACGAATCTCTGATATCCAAGGCATGATGATGTATGTATAGCTTGCGCAACTGACCGCTTAAAGCGGATGGAGTTGTTGCGCGCCTCGGCACGGTGGCCTGGTACCAGGGGTAATCCCCCGCGACAGCGCCGTCGAGGCTGTCGCAACGAAGCAACGCAAGGGCGGACGGCGTGGAAGCGAGCGTGGGCTATCACCGACGAAGTCTCGCCGAAACCGTCATCCGCAACGTCCTTTCCGCCCGGCATTTCCTTCGAAACGGCCGCTCCACCGCCAATGGTCCGGAGGTCATCCATAAAGCGGCCGACTTTCTTGTGCGTCGGCATTGACGCCGCGGTGTGAGGGTACCATGATCGAAACGTCTACCCAGGTGCTGCGAGTGCGGGAGGAGACGCCAAGCGTTCGCTCAATTCTGCTCGCGAAGCCTGACGGGCTCTGGTTCGAAGTGAGTCAGGCCATGATGCTGACGCTCGCGAGCCCTGCCGGGATGGTCCGCCGTCCCTTCTCCATCGCAAGCGCGCCAGGACGTAATTACCTCGAGTTTGCGGCGCGTCGTTCGGAGAGCGACTTCAAACGCGCGTTCTTCGCGCTCCATCCCGGCGACCACGTGGGTCTCCGCGGCCCGCGCGGAGAGTTTTTTCTCGAGCGTCACCGCCCAGCAGTGCTCATTGCGGGCGGAATCGGCATCACGCCGCTGAAGAGCATGATCGAGTATGCGACGGACGAGGCGCTCTCGACGCAGCTCGTGCTCGTGTACGGCAATCGCTCTCCCGAGGAGATCGTCTTCCGCGATGACCTTGACGCCCTCGCAGAGGCGAATGCCGGCCTGCGTGTAGTTCACACCGTGACGGAGCCATCGCCGGATTGGTCGGGACGGGTGGGGCGCATCGACCCGGCTCTGCTCGGCCAAGTCGCCCGCGACGTGCCAACGGCTTTTCATTACATTGCAGGACCGCCGCGCTTTGTGCAGGCCATTTACGCGATGCTCGCGTCGCTCGACGTGCCCATCGCAGATATCCGGATCGAGATGTTCCGGGGCTACGAGTGAACCCTGTGGCACATCGCACCGAATGGCTGCCATGCTACCGTCCTCGGCGAGATCTTCACTCGACACCGTCTCCCCATCTAAAGCAAGCGGCATGACAGGGTGCATACGTGAGACATGGCAGTAAAGCCGGATAGACCCGACCGTTTGCAAAGGTGGTCGAGGCCGACGACCGCGGCAATGTGAAATCACTTTCAAGTAAGGTAGGTCGTATGCGCGTGGGGGGGGTGTAGCATCTCTCAAGACCTCTGGGGCTTGACTGGAGTCCGTTCGCGGCTGGGGGGCGCACAAGGGGGCAGTGCGTGCTACAGTATCTGTCGCGGGTTGCGACCCCTCCTGAAGGAGCTGATGGAGGACTCTAAGTCAGAACGCGTCCGGCTGCTTGTCTGGGTGTCTTTGGAGCTGAGCGGACTGACCACACCCGACACGGACAAGCTCTTGTCGATGATGATGGCCGGCAAACATAGCTGGCTACAGTACCCGCTGGCCTTCGCGGCGCTGGGGCCGGTACGAGGCTGTGGGTTAGTGCGCGCATAGACTTTGGATGACGGCGTTTTGAGGAGTACCTACATGGGAAAGAAGTTATACGTCGGGAACTTGGGTTACGGCATTCGCAGCAGTGACCTGGAACAGCTATTCGCAGCTCATGGCACCGTTCGCTCTGCCGAGGTAATCACGGATCGCACCACCGGGCAATCCAAAGGGTTCGGCTTCGTTGAGATGAGCAGCGACCAGGAAGCAAAAGCGGCCATCGCCGCCCTCAACGGCAAGGATATGGGCGGTCGGGCGGTAACGGTCAATGAGGCCCGTCCCAAGGAAGAAGGTGGCGGTCGTGGCCACGGTGGTTATGGCCGGGGTGGAGGCGGCAGAGGCGGGGGCTATGGAGGCGGAGGACGCCGGTACTAGCAAGCGCGCGATTCGCTGACGCGTGGGCCGCCATGAACTCCTGTCCCGGAAGCGCGGTAGCGGTCAAGGTCAGTCAGAGGCTGGCGGGAGGCTCCTAGTGGCCCGCAGACCGCCTACAAGCCTCGCCAGAGGGGGGGAATAGGAAGGGATGGCCCTCTGGGCCGTGTTGGACTGCCGCAGAGAAGGTAAGGGGTAAGTGAAAGCAAGTGAAATCAATTTCACTAGGGCTGATAGGTCGTGCGCGTGGAGTGTGGCGCCGTATCCCCCAGAAGGTCATCGAGACCCGCTAACGAGGTCCTGAAAAGGAGGGTATCACCCTATGGATGTCCATTGGGGGTGTGACACTTCAGTCGCGGGGCGAGCATGCCACAAAAGGATAAGTGTGAGCTTTGCGCCCTGAAAGTGATCTTCGACCAAGACGCGGTTAGGGGCGGTACCGGGAAGACCGAAAACTATATGGCACTGTTACGCGAATTGCAGGAGCAAGGAGATAAAATGTCCCAGATTTCATCCTGAACATGGGTCTCACGGTCCCTGAAGCGCTCTCCCTGAATGTTGCCAGGAGCACAGACAAGCTAACTGCGGGTCTCTACCGAATGACCTGGGTGATTCTTTGTCTCACAGTTTTGGCCGTCGTAGTCGCAGTGATTTCGGTAGTACGGTAGCAAGTCGGATAGAACGCTAAAGGGTGAGAACGCCAGCAGCTTAGACAGGGTAGCAAGTGGTTCGTTTAGCGAGGGCCATGGTAAGCCTCACAGGTCCTCCGGGCAGGCGTTGGCACGCTACATACCGCTACTGTGCGAATCGGTGCCACCCATTTAGCGGCCCAGGCGTGGTTCGTTGGGCGGGGTATTGCTTTCCGATGTCAATGGTCCCCACAAAAGAAACGTGTCAACTAAGTGTTCTACGTTGTATCTCTTCGCGATGACCGACATTTTATCGACGTAGTTCATAGCGCTTTCTTCGTCACGGACTTGAGCTTCTAATTTAACCAGTTCGGCCAGTTCGTTTTTGGATGCGAAACCTTGAATACGGAATAAGAATCTATTGACTTCGTGTGCGAAACGGCTTCGAAAAACAAACTAACGGTCGCCATGCAAATGTCATCCAAATGAACCAGACCGTGCCGGCGACCCATATCGCGGATGAAGATATCCGATAAAAGTCAAGGCGGGAACGAATGACAAGAAGCTCGTTGTTGATTGTGTCGGATGCATTTCTTTGCTTTGCTGTTTTGGGTGACCCACATCGAACGAGCTAACGAACTGCTTGTTAGAATTGACGAACCTGATGCTGTTCCGCCAGGCGTTGGGGCTGGAGCGGGTACCCTCGCCAGAAACGCTGAGGCAGCGTCTTGACGAGCACGCAGCGGTCCTGCGGGAGGTCATTGACGAGGCCGATATCGAGTTCATGGTCAACGCCAAGGCACCGGTCAGTGCGCTCAAGACCGGTCATGTGCCGGTGGACATCGATGTCTTTCCCATGGACAACTCCGGGACCAAGCAAGAAGGGGTCTCGCGCACCTACCACGGCTATGACGGTTATGCGCCGATCGCGACCTATGTGGGAACCGAAGGGTGGTGCGTCGGCTGTGAGCTGCGAGAAGGCAAGCAGCACAGTCAGAAGGAATTCGGCTACGTCTGGGAGCGCATCCTGCCGCGGGCCAGGCGCCTGACCAAACTGCCGCTGCTGGTGCGCCAGGACAGCGCCCACGACGCCTTGGAGAACCGGCTGCGCTACCTCGAAGAGGAGGTGGACTTCATTATCCAGTGGAACCCTCGGGGCGAGGACCCTGCCCATTGGCTGGAGCGCGCCGAGCGCCAAGGGGCATGGGAGACACCCCGACCCCGGCAAGCGCGTGGCGCTGTTCAGCGTCGTCGAGGAGCACCCCCATCGGGAGCACACCTACCACGTTCGCCGGGTGATGCGGGTGACCGAGCGCACCATCGACAAGAAGGGCCAGGCGCTGTTGGTACCGGAGCTGGAGCTCGATGGCTGGTGGACCTCGCTCGCCTATCCGGACGCGGAGATCGTCGCCCTGTACCGTGACCACGGCACCTCCGAGCAGTTCCACAGCGAGTTCAAGACCGACCTCGATATCGAACGGCTGCCCTCCGGGAAATTCGACACCAATGACCTGGTGCTCGCCTTTGCCGTGTTCGCCTACAACATCCTGCGCTTCATCGGGCTCATCGGGCTGACCGGCGAGTCGGCTCCCCTGCGCCATCCGGCCAAGCGCCGGCGGATCAAGACCGTCCTCCAGGAACTGATGTACCTCGCCGCCCGGTTGGTCGCCACCGCCCGCAGACTGAAGCTGCGCTTCAGCCGGCTCTGTCCCGGCTTCCGCGCCTTCGAGCAGCTGTATTACCAACTCGCCTTCGGGTAGCTAGGACGACCTCCATAGAAACTCGACCCGGGCCTCACCAGACCCCGGTGTAAACCTACGCCCGAAATTCAGCGTCCAAGCCTCAAAGCCCCGCCGTCACTCCTGCGCCGACGAGGGTCTACGCCCGCTGTACATAGCCGGCGTCACCGGTTGGCTAAAAACTAACCAACTCAACTGAGAATAGCTCCCATTCTCTCGCGCCCCGGGCGCTCGGAGATTCAAGTCACGGATCCAGGACTCTTTAACCACATCAATCGTGCTCGTTCAGTCTGACGAAGTCTTGAAAGATCACTCATGACAGTACCCGCTTGACCAACCCATTGTAACCCTTTCCAATTAAGCGTAGCAGGCTTTGTCTAGCGGTCAACCAAGGGAGCGCTCTGGGGTGTCTGTGCGTTGGGAAGGGTTCAGTGGGAGGGGTAAAGGCAGATCTCGGCTCCTGGGGCTTCTCAGAGCGTCTAAGCGCATGGACTACGCGAGAAGGAGCGTGACGAACGAGAGTGACCGAGGCAGAGGGGGGATTCTATGGCTTGGGGAAGGAAGCCCCAGCCCGACTTTCTCAACTGGAGGGGTTAACGGTCGGGAGAGGCGCATAAAAAACTCCTGCCCCGGACGCAGGAAGCCCGCAAAGGCACCGGGCCATAGGAAGGGATAGCCCTGGGCAGTGTTGGACTGCCGCAGAGAAGGCAAGGGGTAAGTTTGGAATCAAGTGAAATCAATTTCACTAGGGCCGGAGTCTACCAGTCAGTGCGAGCTTTACGATCCGCATTTCGCATAAGTTGACAGTACCCCGCTGCCGGCACTCCATACGCCGTCGGGCTCGCAACTTCCGGTCGGCTGAACCGCTCGCTCCCGCGGCCTGACAATCGCGTCACAGCGTTTGATGGCTATCCCCGCCTCCGATCGGCCATCGCACGATAACAGCGGATACAAGCTCAGTTCGACGCGCCGGTTCTTCGCCCGCCCTCCGGCGTATCGTTCGACGCAACCGGATCGGCATCGCCAAATCCCTTGGCGGCCACGAGGCCCGGTTTCACGCCCTGCGAAATCAGGAACTGCATCACCGCATCGGCCCGCATCTGCGATAGCATCTGGTTGGAGGTGATGCCGCGGGCCGCCAGTTCCGGACCGATCGGCGTGCTGTCCGTGAAGCCGCTGACGTAAAGCCTGTTCTGCTGCGTCGGCGCGAGCTTCCGCACCAGCCGCGCAATGGACTGCTTGCCGGCTTCGGACAGTTGCCACCCCCCCGGTGGGAACAACATGTCGCTGTCCAGGGTGTAAACAACGGCGGCGGCACCAAGGAGCGCGTCGAAGCAGCCGGCGGAGAGTTGCATCGCGTGCTCTTTCATGCACGCCTTGATATGCCCCTCGCCCGGCGGCACGCTGGAGCAGAAGCGCGATATCGGCGCCGCAGGCGCGCGCAAGCTCGGCTCTGCTCGGGATCGGTGCATCCTGCGCGTGTGCGGTTTGTGCGGTCAGCGCCAGGGCGGCGGCAATAGCGAAACCTGTGCTCGTCATTCGGCCTCTCCCGCGGAGGATTAGGAAATCCAACGGCTCTAGGCAGTGAGGAGTGTAGGGTCGGGGCGCGCAGCCGGTCAAGGCGCGGGAAGTGGTGTCGGTCGAGAAGGCCGGGTCGGGGGCTGCGGTTGGGATGTTTGGCGGCGAGCAGGGCGAACGCTGCTATGCTCCAAAACCGGCGAGCGCCCGATTCGCTGATGCGGGGCCGCCATGAACCCTCCCCAGAACCCCCGGTAGGGGTCAAGGTCCAGTTGCATGTTGGGGGAGGTATTAGTCCCCAAGCCAGCGCCATGATGGCTGTGATCCAGTCATGATTACGGCGAGACACCCGAGAGACAGGCCCGCCCCCTGGAGAGTGGCCCGAGAGATGCCCGGGTTGCTGATCCGGTGTGCGACTGGTAGGTGATAGAATGCTGAGGAGAGGGGGGAGATCCTCAGGGGAGATCTTCAAAGGGAGATCCTTCGGTACGCCTACCGCTTCTTCTCCGATTGCCTACTCCATGCCTACTGGACTGTTTGGCCGTCGAACGATGTTCCGCAAATGCCTTGTGCCAGTTGCCGAATGCGACGGGTCCCAGGTGGAGACGTGCTAACCTCAAATTCTGGAGGCTGCACCGAGCCTTTCCAGACCCATCGCCACCATATACTGCCGCGCGCTGAACTCCACCGCGTAGCACTGGGCCGCAGACTGCAGGAACTCGGAGCCCAAGGGGTCGTTCAGCGTATCTAACATTGCCGCGGCCAGCGCTTCCGCGTCACCCACGGGCACGAGCGGACCGAAACGGCCGTCCTGAAGGATCTCCCGGGGGCCGCTTGGGCAGTCGGTGGCGACCACCGGTACTCCGAGGGCAAGGGCTTCCACCAGAACGTTCCCCAGACCTTCCCAGGCCGAAGACAGCACGAACAGCCGTGCCCGCGACGTGTATGCGTGAGGATTCGACACGAAACCGGGCATCGCAAGAATCCCCTGCGACGCCCAGTTGAGTGGCAAGCGTCTCGAATCTCGGGCCGGAGGTGTCCCTCGCCAAGTATCATGAGCCGGCACGGGCGCTCTCGCCGGACGCGCGTAAAGGCTCTTAGGAGCGTGAGGAAGTCCTTCTGCGGCTCTAGGCGGCCGGCACCCATGACCACCGGCGTATGACCGTCGTCGAGCCAGGGGTGAGGTACGGGCGCTCGAGCCAGCGAGAACATCTCCTGGGTCACGATCGGATTCGGTATGACCGCGAAAGCTTCGCCGCGCCAGTCCATGAGGCGGGCAAAATCCTGGGCGACCCCTTGCGAGACTGCGATGATGCCCTCGTTGCGCGGGTAGTAGCGACGCATGTACCGGAGTTGTGACCGGCGCTTTCTCTCACTCAGACTTCCGAGCTGTTGAGTAAGGTTGGTGTCGATGGTGGCATAGACACGAGTGCGTGCCCGGGATAACGCCCGTGCCCTGAGCGCAGCAACGTCGACCCGGATGCGCGAGGCAAGGAGCGCGTCCGGCTTGGCGCGCCAGAGGTAGTTTGCGAGGAACGGAACGGCATGGAGCGCATGGGAAGTTCCCACCCGTAGCACGCTTATCCGGGGATCGAGCTGTGCATGGTAGGGGCTGTCCGCCCGTGCGGTCAGAAGGTCCACCTGGACACCTTGCCGCGTCAGCTCGTTTGCCAGATTGGTGCGGACCTTCCCGATACCGCCCTGACCCAGAGAGTCGACGAATACCGCAAGCCTTCGTAAATTTGGAGACGGCACTGGAAGAGTCCGCCTTTGCGTGCGTCAGCATAAGTTCGGGGACCGCGGGATGGCTCGCGAAGCGAAGGGCGCGGCTTCGCTACGGCGGATGGCTGGCCTACCCCCGGGCCTGCGGGTCGAGCAGAAACCTCAGCGGGTGGCGGCGTAAATTGCGCCAGCGCCACCTCGCCACGCGACGCGGCAAGCCTTGCGGATCCGCCCCGCGCTCGTGTGCCAGCCGGGCCACCTTGCGCTGCGCCATCCAGTCGAACAGCTTCTGGTGGATCACGTAACCCCGTTGCTGGTCGTATTTCAGCAGTCGCTTCGGAGTGAGATGTCTGTCACCGTGCGGCTCCGAGAGCCCGAGTTCCAGCAGCAGGGACGGCCGCACATGACCCTGGGCGACCTCATCCCTGACGAACTGCGGGCTGAGCGAGCCGTGGGCCAGCATGAGCTTCGCCTCATCTATCCAGTAGTGCCCCAGGGGGTGACACGGATAGACCCAGGGCTGTGTCTTGATCCTCGTGTAGTGCAGCAGGCGGGTCTGTTCGGTGAACTCGTCGAGGGCGTTCCACCCAACCGGTAGTCGGTCCTGAAGCTCCCCCTCCTTCAACAGAGGACAGACCGACATGAGTTGCTCATAGTCATAATCGACGCCGAGGCGTGCAATGATCTCCTCCGGGTCCCAGCGCAGCGCCGCGCAGTCCAGCACCATCACCGCGGTGAGCCGGCCCTTGCCGCGCGAGGTGCCGGTCACTCTCTCGACCAAGACCTTGGCTCCATTGAAGGGGGCGTTCCAGATCTCGCGAATGTCGGCGAATACGAGCATGTCCGAATCCATGTAGATCGCTCGCCCCTGATAGCCCGTGAGCTTTGGTATCGCGAAGCGCCCATAGGAGAAATTGGTGTAGGGAAGAAACCGCACGTCCGGCGGCGCCGGAGCCAGCGAGTTGTCCACCGTGCGCATCTCGACAGCGAGCGCGGTATGGCGTTTGATGGAATGCTCCAGCACTTTGAACGGGAGCGCCTCGGTGAAATGCGCGCCCACAAAGATCCGAACGGCTTCGCCCGACGGCACTTGGTCATGTTCCGTAAGGGTCATGATGTGTCCTCGGGGCGGCTCAGGCTCCGCCCTGTGGTGGTGGGGAGGCCCGCCACGGGTCTCTGCTGCCCGGCGCCGCCCATGGCGAGTGCCGAATCCAGGGAGAGCCTCGGTATGACGACTGCTGGCAGCCGGCTGCGGGGCGCCAGGTTGAATATCTCGATCCCAGCGGCATCTGCGACGGTCCGTGCTAGCTCGAACGCCGGCAGGATGTAGGGCTCGAAGTCCCGGTATAGGTGGGTCCGCGTCGCCGCCTTCCCCCGCTCGTAGAATCGCGTGTAACTGCCGCCGGCGCCGAGGTCCATGCCCAGGATGTAGATGCGCCGGAAACCTAGCGCTCGGCAGACCTGAAGCGCGGCAAACACGACCGTCTGCCCGGTGAAGACCCCCTTGTCTAAGCGCTCGCTAAATCCGACTCGCCCCTCCGTGAGCCGCGCCGTGGGGTGAAGGTGCACCCCGTCCTGTCCCTCCGCCCAGGCGTCGAATGCGGCGGGCGGAAGCTGCGGCACACCGTAGACCGCGTTCATTTCCGCGAAGAGGAACAGGTTGTCGCGGCCGAGGAGTTCGGGCTCGCGCTCGGCAATTTCGCTGAGCACCCGAAAAGTGAACAGGCAATTGGCATCCGAGAGTATGGCCTGGCGCACCAAGTCGAAGCGGTTTCTGGCAAATGTTCGATCGGCGACAATGTGATAGGTGAACCGAACACCCGTCTCGAACGACTTGACGATGCTACCGTTTACTCCGAAGCACACCCGATCCCGGAGCTTGGGGAAATCCACCTCGGACAATGACGGGCCGCTTGCGACGATGAAAACCTCCTGGGAGTCGGGTCTGGAGAGCGCGCTCAGCGGGTTCGTTTGACCCACGACTTGTCCCCTCCAGATGATCGAGGACGAACCGGGACGACCACCTCCTTCCTGCAAACGAAAGTCGGGGTGCAGCGTGCGCATGTGCCCGAAAGGCGGCTTAATGCCGCGTCGATAGAGCCTCTTCCGAAGCTTGCTGATAATCCTCATGCCTTCGCCAGAGCGGCTCGCGGTGCCAACGCACGATTTGACATTATATCGGGACCGGCGGGCCGGCGCGGCCCCCTGCCGCCCGCGGCGGCTGTGTACTGGCATATACTGTAACCGTGAGGTTGCCGGAGCCACACAGGCACCGGGAGTGGATCTGCGATCGGGATGGGTCGCGATCGGTTTCGGGGAGGGCGTTGCAAGCCATGGCGAAGCTCGCGAAGGGCGCTAGATTCATTGGGGTGCGTGTCCAGCCGCACGGGATCACGGTCTCGGATGCCGCCACCGAGGTTTCCTTCTTCAATATGGGGGAGCTGCTCGAACTCAGCGCGCTGATCGAGGTCGGGCTCGGGCCCTACACGATCAAGGACATCGAGGGCGAAAAATGGAAGGCCGTCCTCAGCGGTCCGCAGATCCTGTTCATGTCGTCGGCACATGGCGTACTCCGGGTCGGACGGAGGGACTTGTTGGACGCCCTGTATCAGGTCCAAGGGAATTTCCTACTGCCGCCCGCTTGAGGCGCGGAACACATCCTGGCCGCAGTCGGTCGCCGTGCGAGTGCTCCGGCGGGTCTCGAGGTCCGGGCGCTTGCTTATCCCGCGCGGGTCGCTGCTGGTGTCGGCGATCGGTGAGGGGAGCGGTTGTGGAGCCAGGCTCGCACGCCGACACGCAGACGGATCCGCTCTTCAGCAGTGAGTCCGCGCGGGTCGAAACGATACCGGTAATGAAGGGCGACGAGTGACTGGAGCGGATGGGCAGCCTCCAGGGAGTTCGGTGTTCCCGCTACGCGCTGCAGCCAGCACCCGAGGGGCTCCCCCGGGGGTTGCAGGAACCCTTCCTTCCGTAGCTGCTCGACGACCTGATAGAGCTCCGAATCGCTTCCGGGTCCCGTGGGACCAACCTCGGCTGGGCGCGGCTTCGCGCCCTGGCGGCGGACCCTTTCCGTGGAACGGAGTCGCCACAAGAGCAGGATGGTGAGGGGGATCAGCAGCCACGCCAGATAGGTACGCACGCCCGTGTCCCCGCTTGACCAACGCCACTGGGCGAGCGCGTACAACACCCAGGACCCGAAGTCGTAGAGCCCTTCCCAGGCGGGAGCCTCCGCTTCCTCGATCCCCGCCCAGGCAGCGGGCGTGGTGTCCAGATCCCGCCATCGGCCGTCCACGTAGGCCAGTACCCAGGAGTGTGCGTGCCGGCTGCGCACCACATAGCGGTGCTCGCGCGGGCTATACTCCTGTATCGAATACCCCACAGCATATCTGGCCGGAATGCCCGCGGCTCTAAGAAGCAGAACCGTAGCAGTCGCGAAGTACTCGCAGTGCCCGGCTCGGGTGCGCAGGAGGAAATCCTCCAGGGTAGGCGTGCGAGGGCCCTTCTCCAACGAGGCGAGGGAGTATCTGAACTGCTCGCCGAAGAAGGTCTGCACGGCATGAACAGCCTGTGCCGGGGAAAGGCCAGGGAGGCCCAGCTCTTCGGTCAGGCGGCCCATGACGGCTTGGTGGACTTTCGGAACCTGAAGGTCTGCCTCCGCGGGAGGCTCGTCGATGGATGAGCCCGGGCGATAGTCGGCGCGATAAGTGACCAGGCCGGGGCCACCTTCCACGGTCACTGCGCCAAGATTGTTGCGCTCCAAGCGGTCAGCCGGCAGCCCGCCCACTCGGTACGTTCCGGCCGGAAGCGCTAACAGACCCTCTCCGTCCTCCAAGTAGCGAGAGACCGTGACACTGCGGCCCACCCCGGAATACTCGCCGAGCTTCCAGGTGGCGCCGTCTTCCGACGAGACGGTGTGGAAGGGGGCGCGCCTGGCGAACCAGGTGCCGACGCCCACCGAGTCGGGGTTGCGCCGCCAGACGAAGGTCGTGTAGCTGTTATAGTTGGCCTCCCTGAGCAGATGCGGGGGCGCTCCGCCGGACGCGGTCACCCGCAGCACGATACGGTCCGACAGCTTGAGCTTGCCGATATAGCCGATAGCGGTGGTGGCCCGATAAGGGTCCGTGTGATGGTGAAACACCTCCCAGAGCCACGGCCCCACGGCGTCCTCGAAGGCGAGGTGGGCACGGTGCAGGCCAGCCTGAGCGGGGTATCCCAGTACCCCTGCGAGTGCGATGAGGGCTCCCCAGCGCGCCGGACGTTGAGGCAACCGCCTCGCGCTCCATAGCGCCCAGGCGAGAATCAGGCAAAGCGCCGGATAGAACCAAGGGAGCGGCCGGGCTACGGCACTCGCGGCCAGCACGCACACGACCAGATAGGCATGACCGATGTCCACGCTCCCGATACGTTCCCGATGCTCTCGCACGCGCCGCAGACTGTAGAAGAATGCCGTCAGACGGATACGTCCTTCGGCGCCGTAAGCCTGGGCTGCCATCAAAGGAAACAGAGCGATGGGCGACCACTGCAGCAGGGTGTAGACGGCGTGGGTGGCGTCACCGCGGGAGACCGCGTATAGCACCATGGCCAGGAAGATCACAGAGCACAAATCCGCTATCCGGTTCTGGTCGGATTCGGTGAGCTTCCAGCGCCAGGTGACCCCGCGCGAGCCTTCGAGCACGACCGCCATCGGGAGCGCAAACTGGGACAAACCGGTGGCGGCTCCCCACAACAGCAGAGAGGCGGCTATGAGAAAGGGGGACGTGCTCATAGTCGGGCCAGCGCCTCCGCCACCCGGCCCGCGGGGAGTCTATGGAGGTGCTGCGGCTCGTCGCCCATAGGGCCGGGCTCCAAAGGGGTGTCGTCTCGAGTGAGGACCAAGACGCGCAAGTGAACCCCCAAGGACTTCAGGAGCGCCACCAGACTCTGTCTGGAGCTGTCCCAGCCCAACAGGACGCAGACGCAGGCGCTCAGGGAGGTGGCACGCGCGCGCACCAGTTCCTCCAACTCGTGGAACGCTCGCCCTCGCGTGGCGGTCACGCACGCCAGTACCTCCAGCAGGTGCTCGGTCGGGGTGGCGCCCCGTCCCGCGGCGACTGGGTAAGCTGTGGGGCCGGCGAACAGTAGCTCCAGCAGCGAATCTTCCTGCCTCGGGGCGCTGGCCACGGAGGCGGCGACCGACACCGCCTCTTCGAACATCGCCTCGTCGTCACCCTCGCTGAAAGTGTCCAGCACAAGGGCGTAGCGGACCATGAACTCTTCCCTGAACTCTTTTACTACGGGTCGGCCCGTCTTCGCCCAGCTCCGCCAGTGGATGTGGCGCCACGCGTCGCCCGGTCGATAGTCGCGCAAGGCGAAGAACTCCTGGGAGTCACCCACGGAGGAGGCCAGGGCAACGCCGCCGGGCTGGTAGTGACGGCTGCCGGGCAGACGTAGACGGGGCGTCCGGTAGATGCGCGGGAGCACCAGCAGGGCCTGGGCATGGGGGACCGTGACCAGGGAACGGACCAGTCCCAGGGGATCGGTGCGTGCGATGGCGATGGCACGGAACCGCACATAGCCGCGCCGCAGCGGCAAGAGGCGTACCTCCGCAGTGACTTCCTCCGTCGGTCCGAGGGGTGGGAGTGGCTGGTCGGCGACCTCGGCACCACGTCTTCGGGCGACGAGCCAGAGCCAACGGGGATACCCGACGGTGCGGTCGAACCAGTTGCGCCGCTCCTCTCCGGGCTCGTGAGCACGAAACAGCTCGTCGAAGGTGGGCAGCGAGTAGTCGAATACCTCGGACAGATAGAGCCCTGAAAGCTTCCCTCGGCCCGCGTTGCGGATCTTCACCCGATAGCTGAACGCTTGTCCCACGGTCGCGAACTGGGGCAGGCTCCGGCGGGCCTCGACCGGTATACGGGAGAACAGACGCTCCGCTACCGCGATGGCGAGCAGGGTGAGCAGGACCGCGAAGACCTGATAGGTGTGACTCTGTCGCGTGTCCACTCCGAATACGGCGGAAGCAACGAGCGCCGCCATCAGCAGCTTTCCGCCGGGGCCCAAGCGTCTGCGGACCCACTCGTCGGCAAGGTACAGATAACGGAAGTTGCGGAAGATGATCCGTCTCAGCAACGCAGACCCTCACGTGGGCACCGCGATCTCCCGCAACACCCCTTCCACGAGGGCTTCCGGGCTCATGCCGGAGAAGCGCGCCTGGGGGTCGAGCGCGATGCGGTGGGCCATGGCCGCGACCCCTACCTCCTGCACGTGCTCCGGGGCGACGAACTCCATGCCGTCGAACAGAGCCAGTGCCTGGGCCGCCTTCATCAGCGTCAGGGCAGCCCTTGGACTGGCCCCCAGACGGACCCCGGGAACCGTGCGCGTCGCCCGCACCAAGCCGACGATATAGTGCTGCAGCTCGCGACCGATGCGTACCGCTTGACATTGACGACGCAGCGCCAACACCTCCTGCCGGTCCACACAGGGGGTCACGTTGTCCAAGGGCTCCCCCCTGCTGCGCTCGGCCAGGATGGCTACCTCGTCATCGATGCTCACGTAACCGAGGCTGAGGCGCAAGGCGAAGCGGTCCAGTTGCGCCTCGGGCAGCGGATACGTGCCGTGGAACTCCACCGGGTTCTGGGTAGCCACCACGAAGAAAGGCTCCCCCAGCGTATGGCGTGTTCCGTCCGCGGTGATCTGTCCCTCGCCCATGGCCTCGAGTAGGGCCGACTGGGTGCGTGGTGAAGCCCGGTTGATCTCGTCGGCCAACAGGATGTGTGTGAAGATTGGGCCGAAATGGAAACGAAATGCCTGTGCCTGCTGATCGAAGACAGACACCCCCAGGATGTCGGAAGGAAGCAGGTCCGGCGTAAACTGGATGCGCCGGAAGTCGGCGTCGATTGAGCGGGCCAGCGCCTTGGCGAGCGTGGTCTTACCGGTCCCAGGAACGTCCTCCAGCAGGACGTGACCGCCGCTGACGAAGGCCGCCAGCAGCTTCCTGATGGCCGTTGACTGTCCCTTGATGGCTTTCTCCATGTTGGCCGCGATTCTGGCGGCGATCTCGGCGGGGTTCATGTCGCCTGCCTGCGCGTCGGGGTCCCTGGGCAAAGGCGTCGCTGCCTCACTGCCCGCATAGCTGTATCGTGACCGTGCGTCGCCGCGGGCCGTCCAGATCGATGAGCAGCACCGACTGCCAGGTGCCCAGGGGCAGCCGGCCTTCGACTACGGGGATGACTTCGGTACTGCCCAATAACATGGCTGCGAGGTGCGAGTGGGCATTGGGCGGCTCATCCGGAGGACACTCGCGCAGATGGATGTCGTTGTGGAGGTAGGGCGCATCCTTTGGGACCAGCCTTTCCAGGAAGACCCTCAGGTCTTGCAGGAGGCGGTCCTCTGCCTCGTTGATAACGAGTGCGGTCGTGGTGTGGCGGGACGAGACGATCACGAACCCAGCCGTTACGGGATTGCGCGCCAGATGGTCTCGGATGCGAGGAGTCAAATCATGAACATGGATTCCTGTCCCGGTCTGGACGGTGACCACTTCCTGAGTGATGCGCATGTCATCCCGCCCGTTGCTTGGCCTGAGCCCCATTCTAGGACGTTTACCGGCGGCGGTCCCGAGTGTGGACGCGTAGCGACCATGGCTGACCGATGCGCCGGCCGCCCCACCCAGCGGGCGCTCATCGCTGGACCCGCCTGGCTGGGGACGTTAAGTCTTGGCCCGTCCAGCGGGCCGCCCGCCGAGACCGAGCCATCAGCGGGGCACACGAGCCTATGCGGGCATTCCTGGGCGTGTGGGGCAGCGAGGAGTGGAGCTGGACGACGGGGTCTGCATCTGACATGAAGCCGGAAAGAAGTCCCGAGGAGGAGGCCGGCGCGCTTTTCGCGAACTCGCGAATACTCGAGTGGCGAGCCCCCTTTAGATGGCTGCGTCTCGGCTGGCGCGATCTCAAGCGCGCCCCGGGTCCCGGTCTCACCTACGGTGGGTTCTTGGTCCTCTTCAGCTATCTCATCACCTACCTGTTGTACTCGGCACAACATTACCTTCTCCTCTTTAGCTTGCTCACGGGCTTCGTGCTACTGGGCCCGGCGTTAGCCTTCGGCATGTACGACGTCAGTTGTCAGTTGGAAAAGGGCCGCAGGCCGACCCTGGGACACTGCCTCGTGGAGAGCAAGCGGCATCTCGGAAACGAGCTGGTGTTCGCGGTCGTTCTGCTCATCATCCTGCTGGTATGGGCGCGAGCCGCCTCGATGATCCACATCTTCTTTCCGGCCTCGGCGCAGCCCTCGCTGGTAGACTTGGCGGCGTTTCTGGGCATCGGTTCCGTGGTGGGCGCCTTCTTCGCCGCCTTGGTGTTCGCCGTCAGTGCCTTTTCTCTGCCCATGATGATGGACCGCGACGTGGACGTGATCACGGCGGCGCTGACGAGCATCAATGCGGTCCTCAACAACAAGGGAGTCATGGCAGTATGGGCGGCCACCATCGTGAGCGCGGTACTCATCGGCTTCGCGACCGCCTTTGTAGGGCTTGGCGTGCTGCTGCCTCTCATCGGGCATGCCACGTGGCATGGCTATCGCGAGACCATCGGAGAGTCCCCCAAAGCGGGCGAGCCGGGTGGCCCGCAGGGCTGAGAGCTTCTAACAGATCGGCTACGCTTCGCATAGCGGCACTGCGCGCTGCTCGCTCTTCGCTGAGAGCCTGATATTTCTTGTCGCTGCGCTCTCACCGCCTTGCTCGCCGGGCGCTCGCGAGGACGGCTTCACGGCCTCGAAGGATACTTCATCTGGGCGCGAGGGTGATGTCGCTGTCGGCTGCGTCAACGGTCAGGCGGAATCGCCCGAGAAAGCTCATCCCCAGTAGCGGGTGGCCGGCCAGACGCTGGTCGTCGAGGAAGGTCACCGCAACGTCCTTCACCGATGCGCCCCCGACCTCGACGGCCGCAAGCGTGCCGCGGCTGGCGGGCGCCGCGCCGTTCGCGGTCTGAATCACGCCCGGCGAGAGGTCCTCGGGCTTGAAGCCCAGGGGCTCCATCATCAACGTCGGCAGCACGACAGCGCTGGCACCCGTATCCACAATGAGCGATGCGGCGATACGCGCGCCGTTCGGTCCCACGAGCATGGCCTCGACGGCTCGTTGGGGTCCCAACTGCACCGCATGCTCTGGTGGAGATCGGGCGCCCGGTTGTTTGCGCCCAAGGATGATGAGTTGCGAGCGTTGTCCACCCGGATCTTGCCTCAGCACATAGTTGTAACCGGCCAGCAGCGTGCGCAGACGGCGCTGGGAATCGCCGTCCGCGATACCAGCCGCCTCGTCACCCAGACGGTCCGCTCCAACAATGGTGACCCCCGCAGCCGCGGCAACTTCGCGCACCTGGTCGCGCAGGCTTGCCGCCGACGCTATCGCGGCTGCGCAAAGCGCGCAGGCGAAAGCTACACTGACCGCCAAAGCGACCGGGTGGTCGCCCCACCGGTCTGACGGGTCAGTCGATCGGGCCACGCTGTCGAGACTCGGGCAAGGAACGGGGCGCTCCGCGGGCTGAGTCGCCGCGCCCAACGCCTCAGAAGTGGAACGGGAAATCCAGGGTCAGGCTCAGGTTCCCGCTTGGATAACGCGGCAGGTAACCGTACCCGTAGGTCCGCGGCTCCACGTAGTAGGGTTGATACACGTAGTGGGGCTGACGGTAGTACTCGCGTACCACGAACCGCGGATGGTACCGGTATGCGCCGAGGTGCTTGCCGTGACCGTATCCCCGAGGAACGATCCGCACGATCGCGCCTTCATCGTCGCGGTGGGCCGACGCCGCAATCGGGATGCCAGCGATGCCCGCCGCCAGCACGGACACACCCAAATACTTCGAGAGCTTACGCAGCCTCGATGTCATATCGTGTACCTCCAGCGTCAGAAATCCAGTGATCTTTGAACAGTGATGATACTACTTCCCGCCAGATGAACGCTCGCTGAGCGCGGCCACTCCGCGCTGTGCGGGGAGGCGAGCAGGTCCCGGCGAGCGCCGCCTTCACTGGGGCCGCGCTGGGTGTGTGCCTGGCGTCTCCGCCGGTAGGACACGGCGGGGAGGACGAGATCGCACGGCCATTGGACAGGCGCGCACTTCCGCGCACCGCGACCGTTGAGCTTGGCATTGGGGGCCTATCGCTCCGCGTGCTCACCCCATTTCGCCTGCGCACTCGTCATCCTCAGAGCACAGAGCTACAGACCGTGGCGTCCCCTCCGGACATGTGCCGTGCGCGCCCCTTCTGCAGCGCCCGGACCGTACTTCGATCGGTTTACGACTGGGCGTGTCCTCGGGTTCGTATGCAGGTCATGCCGGCATGGCTGCTCGGGTCTCGCGGAACGCTGGTGCCGCACCTAGGGGATCTCGCGCAGATGCGATTCGATCCAACGGGATGAATCCTACGGGGTCGATGACCGCCGCTTCGCTGGGGCCGTCTTCGGCGATCACACGACGCCGTAGCAGGGCCAGGGCTACGCTGGCACAGGGGACCGGGCGACCGCTGAGGCATCCCCACTTGGAGACGGTGCCCCCGCTAATGCCAGATCGGCATGGACGACGGGCAGTCGGCCGAGCGTCGGCCCGCAAGGGACATCGCACGGCACAACGCGTCGGCGTTGAGGTCGCCGCATGAGATTGGATATCGTGGTCCCCTGCTTCAACGAGGAGGATGTCTCGGAGGAGACTGCCCGGCGCCTCGAGGAGGTTCTCGAGGCCTTGACGGTCAAAGGCAAAATCGATGCCGGCAGCCGCATCTGTTTCGTGGACGACGGAAGCCGCGACGCTAGCTGGGCCATCATCGAACGCCTGGCCGCCCGCACCGGGTGGGTCCGGGGCATCAAGCTCTCGCGCAACCGTGGGCATCAGAATGCGTTGCTGGCGGGGTTGTTGGCCTGCCGGGGCGACGCCGCCATTAGCCTGGATGCGGACCTTCAGGACGATCCGCAGGTGATCGAACAGATGGTGGACGCCTACCACGCCGGCTACGACATCGCCTACGGAGTCCGCACCGACCGGCAGTCCGACAAATGGTTCAAGCGCGTGAGCGCGGCCCTCTACTATCGACTGCTGAGCGCTCTAGGCATCGACGTTGTAGCCAACCACGCCGACTTTCGGCTGTTGAGCCGACGAGCCTTACAGAGCCTCGGGCGGTTTCGCGAGGCCAAGGTCGTTCCGCTCTACTTCCTGGGCGGTATTCAGCTTCTGAGTATCGGCATCATTGGAGAGTACCTGGCTAGGGTCTATGCCGAGGTGAAGGGACGCCCGCGCTACTTCATCGAGAAGACGGTGCCGGAGCCCGCGGCCGTTTCCGAGTCGCGCGAGACAGACGGTGCAGCCGCCTCCCCGAAATCCGCAGGGAGCGGTCGAAGAGCGGATTGAAGGAACTCCCTGGGGTGTCTGGATGGCGCCTTGCCTCTGCCCGAGCCTCGGGACCCTGGCCTTTCTCTTGGCTTCGGTGTGAGGCTCGTGCTGCGCTCGTTCTCGGGCTGCGCGCTGGCGCGGCGGGTTCTCGCGCTTGCATCTGGCCGTCCGGGCAATGTCCCCCAACCGCGCGCAGTGCCACAGCCCCATCACAGTGGCGGGGTCAATCGGCGGGCGTCCCGCCCACCCTTCCATGGCTCGAATCCTAAGAACCACACCGTGGGCACGCGGTGACCCTCGGCAAAGAGATGCCCGAGATCACAGGCGCGCATCTCGACCTGCGTGCGGTCGACCCTTTGGTGGCGCAGTGGCGCGACCGGCGCTGGCCTCCGTTTGCGCTCCTGTTGACGGGCTCGTGCCTGCTCTTCGTCAAAAAAGTGACCTGTCCAGGTCGCGCTCGCCCGGCGAAAGCTCTACCCCATTGGAAAGGGGCGGGGGAGTTTTCACAGGCTCTCAGTGGAATCTAAGGACAGACTCCGTCTCCTCGAGGTGGCTCGTGTCTCCGCGCAGATCGAGGGTCCAGGCGTCGGCTTCGCGCCGCAACTTCACCAGGCTACAGAAGGCGGTGTGCAGCTCAGGCGAGTTGCGGAGGAGCCCCCAGCTTGCACCGACAACCGAGGCGCCGTGCCCGACGATCAGCAGATTTCCGCGGAACTCGTCGCTGAGGAGTCTCGCGGCCTTGCCCGCTCGTGCCAGAGCTACCTCACTCGTCTCCGGGTAGCGCGCCATGACTCGGGATCTGTAGGACGCGTCGACACGCGGGAACCTTCTCGCCAGGGAATCGAGCGGAAGGCACACCGGGGGGTCGGGAAACCAATCCGGGTTCAGCCATTCGCTGAAGCCACTTTCCACCCCGATAGAGAGGTCGAGGAGGTCCGCGACGTGGTGCGCGGTCTCAACCGCGCGCAGGAAGGGGGAGGCAAAGACGCGGGTAATTCCCTCGTCCCGTAGCCGCCGGGCGAGGGATTGTGCCTGCTGGACACCGTCCGGAGATAGCGGCGGATCGAAGGGCCGCGAGGCAGTCTTGAACCACTCCGGGTCGACAAAATCCAGGCGGTTACCGTGTCTTGCCAGCCAGATGATCTGTCCCATGGCTCGTAAACGACGCCCGGCGGGCGCGCCAACACACGTGTCTCGGCAGCATTGGACGCCGCTCCAACCGTTCCGGCAGCCCGATCGGAAAGCGGCTCATTATCGCTCAGCCCACGCGCGAAAGCACGCTGAGTCGCTCGCAGAATGTTGCTAGAACACAACAGAAGGTTGCCAGCTCGGTGTTGTTGCGGCTACACTGGCCCGAGACCGTGCGAACGAGGAGTCAAATATGTTTGAAAACAAGCTCTTAGGACAATACCCCTGGCGTGCACGATGAGGGCCGCGCGCGTTGCGCTCTGGTGTTTCCCGGTCTTGTGGTACATCTCCACCCTGCGGTGCATCACATCCGCCGACCCGCAGCCACCCTGACCCACAGTTAGCGGAACTTGCCTACCAGGCGCCCGCGGACGTTCCCCGCCGCGAGCTCCAGGACGTGCCGTATGAGCTGGGCACCCATGGCAGTAACCAGACCACGAAAAAGGAGTTGTTCATCGAGACCCTGCTCCCGCTTGTTCTGCTGGAAAACGAGAGCATCGCGCAGCAGCGCAGACCGCATGCTAGGACTATTCGAGCGCTTGGACCACGGCAACCCGCTGTCTGCCGGGGAGCAGTTATGGCTGCGGTCCCTCGCGGACGAGTACCGGGTATCGGGTGATCCGGTCTTGGACTCCGCCGCGCGGCGAGAGCTTGGCGGACGCGTCGATATCGTGCCCGCGGACCTCGCTCTGGCCCAAGCCGCCGCAGAGTCTGGTTGGGGAGGGTCGCACGCTGCACGGATAGACCGTGACCTCTTCGGTATGAAGGTGAGCGCAGCCGTGAGGATCTGGACACCGAGGGCGACTCGCCATAGGAAGGGTCAGCACGCGCCGCGGTTCGCTAGTCTACGGGAGGCGGTGCACACCTACATGCTGGTCCTCAACTCGCACGCTGCATACGGGCGCCTCAGAGAGCTGCGTGCGTCCCTGATCGGGCGCAGCGAGCCGGTGGAGGGCTCCCGGTTGGCGGCGGGGCTGGAGAGATACTCCACTCGCGGGAAAGGCTACGTTCGCATGATTCAGGGAGTGATACGGCTTAATCAACTGGAGCGTTATCGGCTCGCCACCCTGCTGCCGTTCACGCCCGACGACCCCGCCGACGCCGCCGGCTCGCCCGGCTGAGTCCGACGGGGGGAGCCGCAGGAGTCCACCATCCGGAAAGTGCGCGCCGGGGGTCGGGCGTCTATCGTGGCACCGACACCGGGTCCTGGTGGATGATCACCTCGGCATTCTGGTAGACCGCTTCAATATTGTCCCGCACCTCGTCGGCCACGGCGTGCGCCTGCCGCAGGGAGAGCCTTCCATCCATCTCGAGATGGAGCTGGATGAAGATGGACCGCCCGGACCGCCGCGTGCGCAGGTCGTGCACCCCCCTCACCTCGGCGTGCTGCTGGGCCAGTGCGGCGATCCGCCGCCGCTCCCCCTCCGGGAGCTCGCGATCCATGAGTAGCTGAACGGCCTCCTGCCCGATGTCCCAGGCGCTGTACAGGATGTAGGCACCTATGGTCAGTGCGACGAACGGGTCGGCCCGCTGGGCTCCTAACAGCGCGTTTGCGCCTAACGCCACCAGGACGCCGACGTTAGTCAGCAGATCGGTCTTATAGTGCAGGGCATCCGCTTTGATCGCGGTCGAGCCGGTCCGCTGGATTACGTAGCTCTGCAACGCCAAAAGCGCCAAGGTCGCGACGATAGCGAATACCATCACCGCGACTCCGATGGTAGTGTTCTCCAGCGGCGTCGGATGTACCAGGCGATCGAGGGCCCGGTAAATTAGAAAGCAGCCTGACATAAGCACGAAGATGGCCTGACCGAGGCCGGCGAGAGACTCCGCCTTGCCGTGACCGAAGCGGTGGTCTTCGTCTGCGGGACGCAGTGCGTAACGGACTGCGAACAACAGGATGAGAGACGCCAGCGCGTCCATGCATGAGTCGATCAGCGAGGCGAGCAGGCTCACGGAGTCCGTCGCCAGCCAAGAGGCCAGCTTCGCCACGACTAGTACAAGGGCTGTGGCGGACGAGGCGTAGGTGGCCAGACGCAGCAGCCGCGCCTCTCGAGGCAGACCGACCTCAGCCATCATCGGGTCTGCTCGTGGACCCCATAACGTTTCTCAGCGCATAGACGGCGCCACGTGGCCGGAGCGGCGCGATCCGATGAGGGCCGCGAGCGCCGTCGGCAGTACCACCGTGAATTACCGGAGATTCGTTCCCAAGAGGCCGATGCCAATGGGAGACGCGTCCGGGAGCGTAGCGTAACCATCGGGCCAGGGCAAGCCGCAGAAGCACCCGCGCTACGCGCGCCACCGTCGAAATTGGCGGTCGGCACAACTTCGTAGCGCGCCCGTGGTCCACTTATTGGACGACGGTTCGTGGGCAGGCTCCCGATGCGCGGGACCTGTCCCCCAAAGCGGTGCTAGTCTCGTGCCACTTGGCTACCGCACCCGGCGACGACGAATGCGGCGAGCGCTGTGAGCCGTCTGTTCATGGCGGTCCAGCCTCACGTGAGAAGACGCACGTAGAGGCTCGATTGCCAGGCTCGTTGGAGAGCCGCGGGCCCATGTTAAGATGGACACCCCGTGGAACCGAAGCGTGTCTAACTGCGGGGATCCCGAGGTGTTCGCGCGGCTGCAACGCGCCGCCCGGTGCGGTGCCAGAGGCCCGCGGCGAGCGGCTCCACCATTGCACCTTCGCGGGCGTGTTGCCGGTGCTCTCCTCACGACCCCGGGCGCCGCCACGGTCAATCTGAGTGAGGTTCTTGTCAACATGTCGCTAGGCTCGAAGGCGGGCGTCTACGTCAACGTCATGAACATGTACCGCAACGGCGGCTACAAGATGCGCTACGACACGCTCCGCGAGTTCGCCTGTCGCGAGGGCGGTGATCCCGTGCGCCTGAATGCCTACGCGACATTCGACGCGGAGCGGGCAAAGAACGACTTGGAGTATCGCGCGGGTACAGCCAACTTTTTCTCCGCCCTACGCGACTTCGGCTACAAGGTGCTCATTAAGGAGGTGCGGTGGTACGAGGACGAATCGGGTAAGCGGTACGGCAAGGCCAACGCCGACCTCGACTTAGCCGTGGACGCCTTGCTGCAGTCCGAGAACCTGGACCGGGTCCTTATCGCCAGTGGCGACGGGGATTTCGCCAGGGTGGTGCGGGCCCTCCAGAACAAGGGATGCCGGGTGGAGATCGTGGCGCTGGACAACGTTTCGGCCGACCTGCGCAGGGAAGCGGACATGTTCATGTCGGGCTACCTAATCCCTAACCTCATTCCGGTGCCTCAAGGTCAGGACCGGCCGGCGTGGGGCGAGTTGGGATCTCGCGTTCGGGGGGTGTGCTATTGGCACAGCGACCAGGGCTACGGGTTCATGCGGTTTCTGGAGCGGGTCGGCCCGGGTTTATGGCTGACCGACGCGCGACTTCCGGATTCGCCTTACGCCACCGCCTTCTTTCATGACTCGAACCTGCCGAGCGACGTGCCGGTGTCCGTCCTTCCGAGCCGCAACCACATCTTAGAGTTCGAGCTGGCGCGCTCGTCGCGTGGCGAGGGACTCCAGGCAGTCGATATTCGCCTGGCGAGCCGCCTGTAGACGACCGACGGCTAGGGTTTGAATACCATCCAGTAGAGGTTGGCCAGGGGAAGGGCGAGCGCGAGGGTGCCGCCCGCGATCCACAGCCGCTCCAGCCGCCAGTAGATCTCGGGGATCGGTCCGCCGCTCGCGAAGCTGCGCGCGAGGCTCGACTGCTTGCGTTGAATGGGAATGAGGGCACCGAACCAGATGACGCCGGAAGCCACGAACAGCCAATAGCCCCACGCAAACCACCGCGCGTGTAGGTAGTCAAGGTGGAAAATGGCAGTCATGGCAATACCCGACCCCAGTATGAGAACCACACCCGCGGAGGTGAAAATGAAATCGTTCAAGGCCACCAAGCGTTGAGCGAAGGCCACAATCTTTGGGTCGGCTTCCCGGTCCGCCCGCAGCTTCCACCACCCGGTCACCAAGATGTTGCCCAGGAACAGGATGGCCCCGAGGATATGCAGGCTCTTCAGAAGAAAGAACAACTGGCTCATGCGCAGACGAGTGGCGGTGGTCCTGTGGCCGGGGCCAGGAGATGGCCTCGTCCCTCATCAAGGCGGATGCGTTACGATGACCGCATCGAGCCTTCCTGCCGGGGTCCGTGCTCCGGTGCGGGTCGGTGCCGCCCCATATCTTGCACCTTTCCTACGGGATGTCCAGCTTGGTGCGCCCGGCCCGTAAGGGCGAGTCCTGGCGGACAGCCCGATCCCGCACCCAATCTCGATGACCGCGCGCTCAACGCCCTCGAAGAGACCCACGCGACGCTGTTGGCGGGTCCTGGACGAGGACCCGCAGCAGCCAGGTCCGGAGCCACGAGACCGCGGCTGCTCTCGGCACGTCTGAAGCAAACGGGCGAACTGCTTCTCCGCGTGGGCGCGGGCTGGTACAATCCTAGCGTTCTATTCGGGCCGTTAGCTCAGTTGGTAGAGCACCGGACTTTTAATCCGAGGGTCGTAGGTTCGATTCCTACACGGCCCACTCTCCCAGAAGGGTTTTCAAGGGTAGGCGAGTCACAGCAAAAACGTGTCACGGGACGTGTCATAGAATCCGGCAAGGGTGTCACATGTAACGGCGCGACGGTGCTGTTACGATGCAGCCGGCACCCACAAAAAACCCCGCTCAAGGCGGGGGCAGGGGGGGCGGTACTGTGCCCCCTATGGGTCAGGGGGAGATCGCGGCGCCTGGGGCGTCAGGTGAAGCCTGCGCCCGCCGTGCAGTAGTCGCGGAGCACGGGAGAAGGGTCAGCCCTATATCAAAATATGAGGAAGGGCTAAGAAAATGGGCAGAACATGCCCAGCCTGCGGGCACGAGCGCACTCCCCAAGAGGACCAAGTCTATCCGGATTGGCAGTGTCCGGCTTGCGGGGTCGTCTATTGGAAGGCTGAGGCCAAGCAGGCCTGGCAGCATCTGGAGGCTCGGCCGGAAACGGCCCCGATGCCAGAACACGATCCAGAGCCGCCCAAGGCATCAACCCACGGCATCCGCGAGAAGGGGGTGTCTGGACTGGAAGGAACTGAGTCCCACGAACTCCTGGCCCTATGCGACACCATACTTCAGGACAACGAGGTCACCGTTGAGGAGGTGTTTGGGCTCGGAGAGTGGCTCAAGCTCCACGAGGCCGCGCGTCTGGTGTGGCCCGGCGAAGTTCTCGCGCGACTCATTCAAGCCGTTCTCTTGGACGGGAAGGTCACCAAAACCGAGTCTCCGACGCGTCAGCACCTGTTTGCGACAAGTGCAAAAGGACTGGGCAAAGCGCCAGCAGGAGAAAGTGCGGCAAGATGCCATCGAGAGCGCCAAATCGGCGGCGCGGGCAATGGATCTATCCCAGGCGAAACTGCCCTCCATCTCTATCACCCTTTACGTCAAGTCGCACACGGACCGGACTCTCCAGTATGCGGTTGATCTGACTGGACCATCCTGCACGTGCCCCGATTGGAAGTCGAATCGAAGCCATTTGCCGCCAAGCGACCTCACACGAGCCTGTAAGCACGTGTTCGATGCATTTGGTCAGATCCGGCCGCCTGATGGCTGGCCCGGCTGGATGGGGTCGTTTCTCGAGCACGGATGGAAGCCTCATCCGCAAACGCGATGGCTCGTTTCCAACGTGAACGAGCAATACGTTCTCATTTCGAGCGCTCCGCAACGATGGGCGAACGTCTTTTCGTCCGTGGGAGGCTCCTACCAGCGATTCGGCTACAATGTTGACGAGCAGCGTTGGTCCTATGGAATCGAACCCCCCGATGCGGGTGTCATTGCCAAGACGATTTCCCGCGGTTTCCAGGGCGACGAGAAGAAGGGGATCGCAGGTTTCTTCCGCAGGCTATTAAGAGGCTGATTATCCAGTGAAAAGCCTCGTGACACACGACACAAAACTTGCCTTGCTTCTTATTTTAGCTATCACATTCATCGCAAATACTGCGGATGCGCAGGTTGTATGCGATAAGTTCAAGTTAGTTGCACAATTAACAGGGTCGACTCTCAATCTTTCGGTAGATACCGATCTGCCTGACAGTGCGGTTGTCATGGTAACGGTGTCACGGTCTTATTTGGAACAAGGCAACGCGTCCACATACGTGTTGGATTATTTTTCACAGAAGAGTAGCGTCGGACAGTGGAGGTCTAAACATAGCATCTCCGTTGACAATGATAAGTGGAATTCTGCGCTTAGAGAAAGGCAGGAATTGGCGTCCAGAGCCGGAATTGGTTTTGGTGTTGCCTCTGTCAGCGACAATATCACGGTTAGCATGGTGGTTCCCATTAACCAACCAGATCCGCGGTTCGGAAAAGGGAACTCCGAACTCACCGGCAAGGCGGTAAGCACAACCGGCCTCCGTGTCGTTAAGGATAAAATGGAGATCAACTATCCGTTGAGTGGAGCACCCATTGGCAAGTCCTCATATGGGAACCCCTTACAATTGGAAGTCGGTCAAAGTTACATCGTTACCAAAAAAACGCCTCTTATGCCATCACACAGCCCGGCCGATCCCATCGCAGCACTGCAAATGGTCAAACAAATTCCAAACGGCGGGGGGTTTACAGTGCTTGGCACGTTCGATAAGAAAGGTAACCGATGGTATCAGGTAAGCGCATTTGACCAAAGACTTGAACCGATTGGGACGGGCTGGATTAACAGTGGGGCCTTGCTTGGCCAACAACTCAAGGCCGTCCGCTGAAGTCGCAATGCGGGTCCGCTTCAGAATCTCGAATAGCTGGCGCCGGGTCGTCGGAATTGGACCGAACTCCTTCGCATGAAGTAATGCGGTCTCGAATGGACCGATGCCACGGGCTGCCCGGATCTGGCGCCGCAGGGCGATCAACACCGCGCCCGACCGGGACCACGTAGAACCCGAGACCATGCTGGCGGCTTCGGCCAAGTAGGCGTCACGCACCAGCCGCCGAAGGGCCGCACGGGAGCGAACCAGCTCGCGCAGGGTCTCCTCGGGTATCGCAGTGACCCAGGCGGGTGCGGTCACCGCGGAATCGGTGCCGCAGTCGGTGGCGCCGGCGGCCGCGGCGGTGGCTTCGCAGCGACAGCGGCCGCGGTGCCGACAGCCTGTGCGTACGAACGCAGCGCCGCATCCGCTGCCTCGAAGCGCTCCAGGGCCTCCACCTTGCGCCCGACCGGAATTAGCGGCTCGATTCGAGCCCACAACGCGGCCACCTGAGGCAGCTTGATCGTATTGGGCGCGGTGGAGTCGATTGAAAACCCGCGGGACGCTGCCTCGGCAAATACCGGCTCGGGTGCGAAGTTAGGATCTGGCTGTTTGGGCATTTGGGTCTCCTTGTGCGGTGGTGGGCAATTCATTCGAGCCAGGGCCGCGGCTCAGCTCGGTCAGAACCGCGCGGATCTCGTTCGCCATCAGGGCGTAAATTCGCCGCTCGTCGGCCTCTGCCGCGAGAATCGAAGCCAGGCGGTCCGGCAACGCTTCCAGCTGGTCACGAGCGATTCGCGCAAGTGTGAATACGGCCGAATTGGTGCGCCGGATGACCTCAGCGTTAATGTCCGCCGTGCGCTTCTCGGTGTAAAGCCTCTGTGCCCGCCATAACAGGGCGCGCTCCTCGGCCGCGTCCAGCATCATTTTGCCGTTGGGTTTATGTTTGACGGTCTCGCGGGCGAGAAACCAGGCAAAGACCCGCGCCGTATCGTACACATGGCTCCGGCCGCGGGCGCCGCGCTCCTCGATGGGCAATCCTGCGCGTTGCAGCTCGGTCAAGGTCCTCTGACTCAATCCGAAGATGTCGGCCAACTGTTTTTTGTTGACGTTGATGCCCATTGGCCGAGGAAGGAACTCTCTAGGTTGTTGTTACGCTAGGCAAATTGTGCAGGCTTGCCCGCCGCAGTGTGGGAAGGCTTAGAAGGACCCGCTAATATACTCATGCTCGTCAGATGATCGGGTTCGCCACCAGCAGCAACACATCCGCGTGGCACCGCTCGCCCAGCTCGCACCAGCAACACAGATCCTTGCCTCCCAGCTCGCGCCGCACATCGGCCATGGTGTACGGCAGGCGCCCGGCGATCAGGTCCTCCTCGTAGCGTCCGACGGCCTCAGCTCTGCCCAGCTTCCGCCAGTCGTGCGGGTTGCCCCACTTGGAAGGACGCGACACCACCACGGCGCCCTCGGGCTTGCGCCACCCAGGGCGGCGGCTGCGCTGGATGCGGCGGGGGCCGCTCGTCATATCATCGTCATCGCTCATGTTGGTCGTTGCCCTCGTGTTGAATCGTCATGCGCCGGATGCACCGGCTCGTTGCTCCACCAGTTCACCGCACCCCCGGCCGCCGCCTGTTCACCTTGCCCTGCCGCCAACGTCGCAGCAACCTGCGCCGCCAGCGTCGTGACGGGCGTCTCATGGTCTTATGCCCTCGTGTTGAATCGTAGGCGCCGGATGACCTCTTCCACGTCCGCCCCGATGCGTGGCGGCGAAAGTATCCACAAGTGCGTCTCCGGTGGTCTCCACATCCCCCACTCGGGAGCAGCGACGCACTGCCAGCCGTGTTCTCTTGCCCAGAATGCCGTACCCTCGGGGTCGTTGTGGGCACACTCGCCATAGGGCTCGGTCGTGACGATGTACCCGCCGCCATCGCGCCAGATCAGCGTATGGTCGAAGTATGGATGCCACATCAACCCGTGGGGAGGGAACACGCGACGGTAAGCCTCGCTCGGGCGTAGCCCGGTGGCATCCATGAAAGGAAGCATGTCGGATGATGCGACATGCTTTCCGCTAGCCTTTGGGCTCTGCCGCATCCATGAAGCTCACCACGCGCTGCCAGGATGCCCGCTCCCTCATCGCGATGGCCCAGTTCTTGAACCGCTCTGTAGAGGTAAACCCGGGCGGTATCCAGAGCGCCCCGTAGTAGTGCTTCGCGGGATGCCGAGCCCGGATGAAACCATCCAGCACGCCGCGCGGGATGGTCGGGTCCCAATGCGTTCCGCCGTAGGGTAGCCGTACCGGGATGTCGTTCATGGTTGCCCCTCCAGGTCGTCGTCACAGCCACGTTCTCGCTCTTGAACAACACCGGTAACGGCGGTAACGCGGTAACGAACGTCCTCCATCCCTTGTGTCTCTAGGGGTTGTTCCGTTACCGCTCCCCTATGTGTACCGGTAACGGTGGTAACGGTACGCTGGGTGTTACCAGCGGTACCGCTGTTGCTACCGCTACTACCGTTACCGTCGTTACCAGTCCTTGAACACTCACTCTCTCTCGAAGAAGAAGAGGGTAGAGGGTTACCGTTACCTCTCCACATAGGCGTATAGCGCCCATCCACGCGGTGGTGCAGCTCTCCGGCGTGCGCCATGGTCCACAACAGCTTCCCCACCGTGCCATAAGGCTTGCCGAGCGCCGCGGTAATGTCCTTGCGGCTGAGCGGTCCCTTGTCGCGCAACAGGTCTATGACTTCCTGCCGCTCCCGCGAGCGCTTGAACTCCTCAGCGTCACCCATGCCATGCCATGTACACGTATCGGGACGCCATTCGAGCGCTAGGTCCGCCTCCTCTACGTCTCGGCCGCGCAGGTGAAGGAACGCGTCGGCGCGTCCGTGCTCCTTGGCGAGAATCAACACAGAGTCAGCCGCACCGCTCAGCCCGAGCGTACCTGACACGGTGTCGAACGGGTCTGCCGCGCCCATCTTGCGCAGGTGATGTATGAGTAGCAGCGCCACGCCATGCGCGTCGGCAACGGCCTTGAGCGCGGCCACGGCCTCGTAGTCTGCCGCGTAGGCGTTTTGCTCGCGGGTCTGCTCCGCCCGGATGCGAGCGAGGGTATCGACGGCGACGAGACGAGCGCCGGGGTGGTCAGTGAGCCACGCCTTGAGCGCCTCGCACGCCTCGGCGCCGCGGGGCCAATCGGTTACAAGGTGCAGCCGCTCGGGGAATGCCGCGAGGGTGGCGAGCCGCTTCTTGAGTCGCCTGGGGGTGTCCTCCAGGGCCAGGTAAAGCACGTCTCCGGCCTCGACTCGGGAGGTCCCGAGCGCGACTCCGCCAGACGCGACGGCGACTCCCAGCCCGAGCGCGAGCCAGGACTTGCCCACCTTGGGCTTGCCCGCGAAGAGACTGAGCCCTTCGGGGAGAACTCCAGGGACAGCCCACTTGGGTTCGGGGAACTCGCGATGGGCCAGATCGGCGGCGGTGAAGGGTGCCGGGGCCTCGGTGCCGGGTGTCGGCGGCGCATCGCCGGCAGCCGCACGCCATCCATGTTCCACCGCTCGCGTCTCGCCGGGGATGTCCACGGGCACGATCACACCGGCTGTGTCCGTCTCCCGCACCAGCTCCGCGAGCCGCTCCACCGCATGCCGCGCCCACTCGGGGCCGAGCCCAGCCCGGCGAAGGTCTCCTCCGACGCGCAGGCACTGCGCGTGGCGTCCACGCTCCGGGTGGCGATGCGTGCGCTCGGCCGCCTGCGCGACAATGCGCGTCACGATGGAGCGCGCGCGGCGGTCTGCGGGGTCGTAGGGCAGTGGGTCGGGGTCGGCGCCGTTACCCGGTCGGGCCTCGGCTCTCGGGGCCTCCCGTGGTGCGAGCAGCTCCACCAGCCAGGCGGGCGGGTCGGCCAGCTCGGTCTCGTCCGGTGACAGCCCCGGTGCCCAGGCATACGCGGCGCCGGTGGGATGCACCGATGGCGGCACCACGTGATACCCGCCCTGCCCGCGAGTATCCACGCCCGGCAGGATCCCCGCGCGCGTGGTGCGCTCCTGTGGGCCACCCCAGGGCCAGCGATAGACGTACTGCCAGCCGCGGGCGGTGCGGATGGTGGGGGTCGGCGGCAGCTCACGTCCCGAGATACTGGCCTGGCCCGGCTCCCCGTCCACGTCCAGGACCAGCGTTCCGCTCTCGTGCCCGGCGGCGACGGCTACGTTGTCGTCCGCGTGGCCGCTCCACCACGCCCGGATGACGTCCGGGTCGGTCGTGGCGCGCGCCGGCCAGTCGGACCAGCGGGGGGGATGCTTGCGCCGGGGCGGCAGGGGGTGCACGCGCCAGCCGCGGGCGGCGTATGTCAAGGCACCGCTGAGCGTGGTATCCTGAGACGGTCGGTTTGACTCCTCCGCGCCCTCGCCCGGTCCCTGCCCGGCGGGGGCGTCCTCGTTTTGGTGCCCGGGAGATCCCCGAGCCCGTCCGTCCCTGGGGGCGGCCATTTTAGGCGGCCTTCCCGCGATGCTTTGGAGCGCCCTGCCTGGGAACCACCATGCGCCTGGCGAGCCAGTCAGGGAGCGCCTCCGGGTCGTAGCGTCTGCGTCCCGCGATGACGACATGGGGCGGCAACTCGCGCCGGTCTTTCAGCCTGTAAATCTGCCGAACGCTGCAGCCCAGCTCTTCAGCGAGCCCTTCGTCATAAAGCCACCCGTCCAGTAGCGCCATGTGCCATGCCTCCATAGTCAGTACATGGCAACGATCCTGCGGGATGGGCAGAAGCTACGTCACGGACAGTTAGGTCACTTATTTGTCCCGGCTCAGCAGTCCGCAGGCAAGCCTTTCATGCCATGGCGCTGCAAACCTTTGCGGACAGCACCGGCGCTCGGTGAGCCGTAGTGCTCGGCAAGTTGCTGCAGGGCCTCGCAGGGGCTGACAGCAGGATGATGGGTTTGGGTAGCGGGGTCGAAGTAGCCCTCGGTGAGCTGGCGGTAGGCGAACGCGATGCGCCTCCAGTTGTAGGGCGGCGTGCGCGGACCGCGAAGGAATCCGAAGCATTGCAGGGCCGCCGATGCTTTTCTTATCCACGGACCCCTGCGGCGGCTATGCAGTTCGCGCGCGGCGGCACGGTGGACACGCCACACTTCGCGAAGGTCCTCCCACCGTGCTTCTCTGTCGGCTTGCTCGTGCGGGTAGCGCCCGAGCAGATCCACCAGCTCCAGGGCCTCGGTGGTGCCGAGGGTGATTGCGATCGATGGCGCCATGTCGGCTTGCGCCTGTCGGCGGAAGGCTTCGCTCTCGCCTAACATGCGTGCGAGCCACTCGATGTGCCGCTGCGGGTCGAAGCCCTCCGGCCAGCGCGCCGGGTCCTGGGGCCAGGTCGCTCGGAAGTATGCTTCCGCCAGCGCCCGGAGCAGCCTGTCTCGCGTCCTCACGGTGAGGCGCGCTGACTCAGTAGTGATAGCGACACTGGAGAATGGTGATCTCGTCGCTGCCCACCGAGTAGACGAGACGGTGTTCCTTGGTGATGCGTCGTGACCAGGACCCCGTCAGCTCATGGCGCAGCGGCTCCGGTTTGCCGATGCCCTTGAACGGCCGGCGTTGGATGTCGCGAATCAGGTAGTTGATCTTTTCCAGCACGGCCTTGTCGGTTTTCTGCCAGTGCAGGTATTCCTCCCAGGCGCCCTCGTGGAACTTAACCTTCATCAGGCTACTTGGCGTGTTCGTTCTTACGCGCCTTCGGTTCCGGTATCACTACCGGGGCCGGGGTCTCTAACAGCTCGTGCTCCCTGGCTTCGCCGCGGCGCACATCGGCCAGACGTTCCCGAAGGACCCGTGCGTTCTCTGGTGACTGCAGCAGATAAGCGGTCTCGTCCTCCGCAACCGCACGGTCCAGAAGGGTGCGGTACTCGTCCATGGACAGCACCACGGAGATCTTCTCGCCCTTCTCGTCAACGATGTATTGCGTGCTCACTTGCTCGCCCTCCGGTTCAGCGCTACTATTTCAGCCTTGCCCTTGCCACTCACGATGGCGCCTACGCGCTCTGTGGCGGCTCGGAGCGGGTCATCGAACAGGTGGCTATACCTGTGGGTCGTTGCGGCCTGGGTATGCCCCAGCAGGGCTCCTATGAGCGGCAGGGAGGCTCCCGAGGATGCCAGGACGCTGGCATAGGTATGCCGCAAGTCATGGATGCGCGCCTCGACCTTTGCCCACTTGCAGACCGTGCTCCAGAATCGCTTGATGTCGCCTTGGTGCTCCTCTGCGATGTCGCCGGGGAAGACGTAGGGACCGGAGCGCTCGATGCCCGCGAGTAGTTCACGAGCTGGAGCGCTCAGCGGGACGCGGTGCTCCCTCTTTTGCTTGGTCGCTGCGCTCGGCTTGGTCCAGACCCCCGCGGCGAGGTCCAGATCCTCCCAGCGCATGGACAGGACTTCACCCTTGCGTGCGCCGGTGAGCATCAGCAACCGCACCACGTTGGCGCTCTGCTGGTTCGGGTGCTTCGCTAAGGCGTCACTGAGCCGTGCGATCTCCTCTGGGCTGAGGTAACGCTGCCTACGGTCCTCTTGGTTTCGCTCGATGCCTTTCACGGGATTGTCGGAGCGGATCTGCCACTTTGCTGCCAAGGTGAACATTCTGGAAAGCAGGGCGACGCAGCGGTTGGCGGTGGTGGGCGCATGCTGCGACAGGCGCGTATGGAAGCGTTCGATGTCGGTGTGACTGACCGCGTGGACCTTCAGCCGGCCAAGCGGCGGCAGGATGTGTTTGTCCAAGTACCAGCGGTAATCAGCCTGGGTCCTCTGGCGTTTCTTGGGCAGGTATTCCGCCGTGAACCGCTCCGCCAGCTCTGCCACGGTCGGGGCCTCCCTGGATGACTCCCGGTGCGACAGGGGGTCGCTGCCGAGGTCCACCTCCCGGAGCAGGCGGCGTGCTTCGTCTCGGGCCAGCACCGTGGACCAGTCGGGCCAAGCGCCGATGGTGTAGCGCCGCACCCTGCCGTCGACGTGGTAGGTGAGCACCCATGCGCGGCCGGCGGCGGCGGTCACCCGCAGGGCCAGCTCCTTCACGTCGGTGTCGAAGTACAGGCGGTTACCCTTCTCGGGTGGCGCCAGCTTGGGGATGCCTCGGTCGGTGAGTCGGTAGCGCATGGAGTCAGCGGCCTCCGCCGTGTCACGGGATGTGTCACAGAGCAAACGTCAGTCTGTGGCGGAGTATGGCATAGAATGTCCGTAGGCGTCAACTGGTGACGGCATGCAGCAGAAGGGTTTGGCGGGGTCACCTAGTGCCGCGTGTCACAGCGGAGATCGGCGGGGTAGGACTTTTAATCCGAGGGTCGTAGGTTCGATTCCTACACGGCCCACCAGAAACAACATGTGCTTACATGTATCACTCCGCAAAGCTGCCTCGATTATAGAGGTTCATGTAGGCACCATGTAGGCAGACTGAGGTAACGCTGCAGGCACCCCGACTGTGACAGGAGGACATGGACATGGCTCATGCAATTGATCTTGAAGCAGCGGACAAGCTCGCTGCATTGATTCATCGCGTCGCCGCGGACAAGGAACGGGTGGTAGTGAGCGGGAAGGGTGGCGAGACGGCTGCGCTGGTGCCCGTCGAAGACCTAAAGCTCATTGAGGAGCTAGAAGACCATAAGGATGCTGAGGACTTCCGGTCCGCCAAGGAGGATTTTGAGCGCAGCGGGGAACAACCCATAGCGCTCGACGAAGTACTCGCCGAATTCCGTATCCGGCGGTAGGTCGTTTGTCTTACGCTGTCAGCTTTGTTCCTTCTGCTGCAAGAGCCCTCCGCAAGCTTGATCCAGGGACACGGGAACGTATCCTGCGCGCCATCCTCGCGCTTGAGACCGATCCCCATCACGTGCCCGGCACGAAGAAGCTGACAGGGCAGGAAGGTTACCGCCTTCGTGTGGGCGATTATCGGGTACTTTATGAAGTCCGCGATGAAGTGCTGCGCGTGCTTGTGGTGAAGGTCGGCCATCGCAGAGAGGTTTACCGGAAGCAGCAGCCTCGCTGTGGCCGCTAGGTACGTGCGGGGTGTGGATGTTACCCGGCACCCCCGGCGATGGGGGGCTCAGACACCAAGGGGCTGTACTCCAGGCTGTGAAACGAAACCCGCCTGAGCCAAACACTGGGATAAGTGTTTATTTGGATGTTGCCGGAGAAACGGGTGCGCGAGGTGGTCAGTGAAGGGGCGGAGAAGGTCCTGCATCCCTTAGTCATGTCTACGAATCAGCACGTGAGGGTTAATGCTGGGCGGCTTGTTCCCAGGATGCCGTTACCCGCAGCTTATGGATACGTCGTCGGGCCGGAGCCCGTACTTCCTCGCCTACCAGGCGGCGCAGGTGAAGCTCGGCGACAAGGGCTTTCTGTCTCGGGACATCACGGTGCTGGACCTACTGTTGAACCGCAGCGACGTGCACCACGTCTACCCGAGGAAGCATCTGAAGGCCCAAGGACTCCCGCGTGGCCGCTACAACCAGATCGCCAACTTCGTGCTGGCCCAGAGCGAGATCAACATCGCCATCGGCGACAAGCCGCCCGAGAGGTACTTCGCGGAGTTGGCCGAGCAGTGCAACGGCGGCAAGAAGAAGTACGGCGGCATCACGGACGCGGCCGACCTGCACGCCAACCTGAGGATGAGCTGCCTGCCGGAGTCGCTGCTTAACGGCGCGATCCCGACCTACGACGACTTCCTCGAAGAGCGCCGCAAGCTTATGGCGCTGAAGGTCAAGACCTGGTTCGAGGCGCTCTGAATAATCACCGACCTCGATCCCCATCCCGTGATGAAGGACTCCGGCGTCCAGTGGCTGTGGGGGAGGTGCGGCTGCTGGAAGATGGTGGCATCGAGGCTTTCCTGCGCCGCCAGGTGCTGCCCCGCGCCGCCGACGCCTGGTACGTCCCGGAGAGTGTGAAGATCGGCTACGAGATCAGCTTCACCCGCCACTTCTACAAGCCGCAGCCCCTGCGCACCTGGAGGGGCTCCGCGCTGACATTCTGGCGCTGGAGAGGAAGACCGAAGGCTTATTGGACGAGCTGCTGGGTAAGAGGCCGGCAGTATAGCAAGCCTCGATCCTTTGCCTGCCCAGTTGGTGCAGTCATGCTACCCTATCAAGTTGGTGGCGCGTACTGATGGCACGAGGGCGGCCCATGAAGAACATCACCATTCGGGGCATCGACGAGGCGCTGGATCAGGCCCTCAAGACAGCCGCGGACCTGGAGTCCAGGAGCATCAATCAGCTCGTGCTCGAAGTGCTCCGAGAGCGGTTCGGGCTGACCAAGGCCGCGCGCCACACTCGCCGGCACCACGACCTGGACGATCTCTTTGGCCGTTGGAGGGAGGAGGAGTACCAGCGCGTTCAGGACATGGTGAGCGAACAGCGCAGGATCGACCCTGATCTCTGGAAATGAGACGTGCTCTGGTCGACACCAATATCTACTCGCTGGCCATGCGGGGCGACCCCGATGTGCTGGATCATTTGCAGCAGCTCGACGAGATCGGCTTCTCCGTGGTCAGTCTGGGTGAATTGTTCGGTGGATTCCTGGGGGCGGACGGGAGGAGCAGAATCGGCTGGAGCTGGACCGTTTTCTCGACTCGCCGAGGGTTCGCGTGCTCGCCATCGACGAGGACACCGCGGAGTTCTATGCCTCCGCCTTCCAGGCCCTGAGGCGCGCTGGAACCCCGATCCCCACTAACGATCTCTGGATCGCGGCCCTTGCGCAGCGGCATGGCCTGCCGGTCTACACCCGGGACACCCACTTCCAAGCGGTGCCCGGTTTGGTGTTGGTCACATGATCCAGGGGCTCATGCCCTATCCGTCCTATAAGGACTCCGGCGTGCCGTGGCTGGGGAAGGTGCCGGAGCATTGGGAGGTCCGGCGCCTGAAGCGGTGTACATCGTTGAACATCGCGGCGGACACATCCGTGACCTTCCTGCCTATGGATCACGTAGGGGCGGACGGAAGGATCGACGCCAGACAGACGGTACGTGCATCCGCTGTTTGCAATGGCTTCATGGCTTCACCTACTTCCGGCGAAACGACGTTCTGATCGCCAAGATCACTCCTTGCTTCGAGAATGGGAAGGGCGCGTGTCTCCTTTCCTTGCCTACGGAGATCGGTTTCGGATCAACCGAGTTTCATGTCCTCAGAGCCAAATCATCCATCTTGCCGCAGTTTCTGTATCGCGTGACGACGGTTGCGGAGTTTCGGCGGCTTGGCGCGGATGCGATGACCGGGGCCGCGGGTCAACAACGAGTATCGCAATCGTTCATAGCTGACTATCCAATTGCCCTCCCGCCCCTCGCCGAACAAGCCGGCATCGTGCGCTTCCTCGACCACGTGGACCGGCGTATCCGGCGTTATATCCGGGCCAAGCAGAAACTGATCAAGCTGCTCGAGGAGCAGAAGCAGGCCATCATCCACCGCGCCGTCACCCGCGGCCTCGACCCGAACGTCCGCCTCAAGCCCTCCGGTGTGGAGTGGCTGGGGGATGTGCCGGAGCATTGGAGTGTGCGCAGGGCAAAGCATCTTTTCCGTGAGGTCGATCGTCGGTCCGTTGCGGGGACCGAGGTGCTGCTATCGCTCCGTATGTATCAAGGGCTCGTCCCTCACAACGAGGTATCAACGACCCCCATATCAGCCCAAGCGCTGGTCGGCTTTAAGAAGGTTGAGCCGGGGCAGATTGTCATGAACCGAATGCGAGCCGCCATTGGTATGTTCGGTCTCGCACGCCAACGGGACTGGTTAGTCCCGACTACGCGGTTCTTGAGCCGGTCGCACATACCGACCCGGCGTACTTCCTGCACCTCTTCAAAACCAGAGTCGCCGGCACCACCTTCCGCATTGAGTCCAGGGGGCTTGGCACCGGGTCCTCTGGCTTCATGCGGCTATACACAGATCGATTCATGATGATCAAGCTGCCCGTACCACCTCATGAGGAACAGCGGCGCATTGTTCATGGCATCTCCGCAAGCACGCAAGGGATTGAACGCAGCGAAGCGCGCATCAGTCGCGAACTCGCGCTGCTCCGCGAATACCGCACCCGCCTGATCGCCGATGTGGTCACCGGCAAGCTGGACGTGCGCGATGTGGCAGCGCGGCTGCCGGACGAGGCCGAGGAGGCGGAACCGCTCGACGAGGCGGACGCGCTGGCGGAAGGCGACGAATCCATTGAAGGCGCGGACCTCGACGCCTCTCGCGAAGAGGCCGAGGCGTGACCGTACCGACCCGACCCAAGCTTTACCACATCACCCACGTGGACAATCTGCCGGCCATCCTGGCCGAAGGCGGGCTGTGCTCGGACGCGATGATGGCGGCGCGGGGCGGGCCGGCGGCGGCCATCGGCATGGGGCAGATCAAGGAACGGCGGCTGGTCCTGCCGGTGCGCTGCCACCTCGGCGACCGTGTGGGCGACTACGTGCCGTTCTATTTCTGCCCGCGCTCGATCATGCTGTACCTGATTTGCATGGCCAATCACCCAGGCCTGACTTACAGGGGCGGCCAAGGGCCGATCATGCATCTGGAGGCTGACCTGCGCGAAACGGTGGGCTGGGCCGAGGGCGAAGGCTGCCGCTGGGCCTTCAGCCTTCCAATGTAGGGGCGTACTACACTGAGAGCTTGTGAATAAATCTGCTGCGCGTCCCGATAGCCGCGTTGCGCGGTGTTCATGGCGTACCTCCTGTACGCCACCCCTTCGGGGCGTCCCGCGGACGTGCCGAATGGCTGTCCGCCATTCGGTCGCTCCCCGCCCGTCTATCGGATCTGTTCACAAGCTCTGAGAGCCTGTGAAAAAATCCCCCGAAGCCGCCAGCGCTGGTGTAAAGTTTCGCCATTTATTTGTCCACCAGGGGGCGGAGCGAAGTGGACATCCCACTCTTTGACGAACAGCAGGCACCGGTTCCGCGGCCTGAAGAGCGTAGGGAGCGAGTCGCGCAGGGTGGCCCGCCGCGCTACCAGCGGCCCAATCGTGCCCAGGTCGAGCTGCGGCCCTGTAACTTGGATGCACTGATCCCCGAGGACCATGCGGTGCGCACGGTCTGGGCGTTCGTGCAAGGGATGGATCTTTCACCCCTGTACCACAGTATCCGGGCGGTGGAGGGCGGGGCGGGACGCCCGCCGATTGACCCGGCCATCCTGATAGCGCTGTGGCTGTATGCCACCTTGGAGGGGGTAGGCAGTGCGCGGATGCTGGAGCGGCTGTGCCAGCAGCATGATGCCTACCGCTGGCTGTGCGGTGGTGTATCGGTCAACTACCACACCTTGGCGGACTTTCGGGTGGCCCATGGGGCGTTTCTCGACCATCAGCTCACCGTGGGGGTGGCCACCCTCCTGTCGGAGGGGCTGGTCAGCATGAAGCGGGTGGCGCAGGACGGAGTGCGCATCCGCGCCTCGGCGGGGGCGGCCTCGTTCCGTCGCCAACCAAGCCTGGAGAGCTGTCTCGAAGAGGCTCGTGCGCAGGTCGAGACGTTGCGCCAAGAGCTGCAAGACGCCCCGGCAGCGAGCGCCCAGCGTGAGCGGGCCGCCCGGCTGCGGGCCGCTCACGAGCGCGAGCAGCGGGTGCGCCAGGCCCTGGAGCATCTGCCTCAGGTCGAGGCCAAGAAGAAGGCCGCGGAGAAGGCCAAGGCGCGGGTCTCCACCACCGACCCCGAGGCGCGGGTGATGAAGATGGCCGATGGCGGGTTTCGACCCGCCTTCAACGGCCAGTTTTGCGCCGACACCGGAACCCAGATCGTGGTGGGGGTCGACCTCGGCAATGAAGGCAGCGACCAGGGCGAACTGGTGCCGATGCTGGAGCAGCTTGTCGAGCGTTATCAAGCGCTGCCTGAGGAGACCCTGGTCGATGGGGGCTTTGCCAACAAGCAGGCCATCGAAGCGGCCACCGCCGCCGGCACCACGGTCTACGCCCCGGTACAAAAGCCCAAAGACCCCAACCGCGACCCCCATGCCGCGCTGCCCGAGGATAGTCCAGCGGTGGCCGCGTGGCGAGAACGCATGGGCACCGAACAGGCCAAAGAGATCTACAAGCAGAGGGCTTCCACAGCCGAGTGCGTCAATGCCATCGCGCGAAACCGGGGACTGCGCCAATTTGCCGTGCGTGGACTGCAGAAGGTGAAAAGCGTGTTGCTGTGGTACGCGCTTGCCCACAACCTGATGCGGGCAGCCTTCCTGCGCCTGCACAAGGCCAGCCAGCCGCAATACAGCACGGCATAGCCCTTGAGACAAACGGTTTGGCGCCCCCGCGGGCGTCTCGGAACCCCCCTCACGCCGCTTGGGGGGGCAAGTCCGGGTCGGGACCCAGATCCCACAAGAACTATATCACGCTCCGCTAATATTCGCTGGGCATCTTGCCCCATGAGCAACGATTTTTCCTCGCCCGAGCCGCCGAGATTCGATAAATTCACAGGCTCTGAGTTTCGCCACCGGCTGGATCAGCTCGGCGAGGTGAATTGGACGGCGGTGGCGGCGACGGATTTCCGAGATGCTGCGGTCAAGGAGGGAAAGCAGGCCGAATTTCTGTTGCACGGCTTCTTTGCGTGGCGCCTCGTGCGGCGTGTCGGCGTGCTTTCCCGCCCCGTGTACGCGTGGTGGTGAACGCTCTGGTAGGCAGAGAACACCGGCCGGCTGTGGAAATCCGCCGCGAATGGTATTTTTGAGTCTGGAGGCGATGATGAACCGATATCTCGAAGGCGATATTTTGAAGGCCGATGCCGAGGCGCTGGTGAACACCGTCAACTGCGTTGGCGTGATGGGACGGGGTATTGCGCTCCAGTTCAGGAACGTCTTTCCGGACAACTTCAAAGCCTATGCGGCTGCCTGCAAGCAGGGCGAGGTGCAGCCCGGCCGCATGTTCGTGTTCGAGACCGGGCAACTCACCGGCCCGCGCTACATCATCAACTTTCCCACCAAGCGCCATTGGCGCGGGAAGAGCCGCATCGAGGATATCCGGGATGGCTTGGTTGCCCTGGTGTCCGAGATCAAGGCGCGCAACATCCGTTCCATCGCCATTCCGCCGCTGGGCAGCCGGCTGGGCGGTCTCGAATGGAGTGAGGTCCGACCGGTCATCGAACGCGCCATGGCGGCGTTGCCGGATGTTGATATCCTTGTGTTCGAGCCGGGAAGCGCACCGGCGGAAGGCAAAGCCAACCGGTCGCGCAATGTGCCCAGGATGACGGCGGGCCGCGCCGCCCTGGTGAGCCTGATGAACCGTTATCTCGCCGCGCTCATGGATCCGTCCATCACGCTGCTGGAAGTGCACAAGCTGATGTATTTCCTGCAGGCTGCGGGAGAGCCGCTGCGTCTGCGCTACGTGAAGGCTCCGTATGGCCTCTATGCGGAGAACCTGCGCCACGTGCTCCGCGACATTGAAGGCCACCTGATTTCGGGTTATTCCGACGGCGGAGACGCGCCGGACAAACAGCTTGTCTTGGTGCCGGGCGCGGTAAGCGACGCCGAAGCGTTTCTCGCATCCCATGCGGCGACCCATGATCGTTTCGACCGCGTGGTGCGCTTGGTGGAAGGGTTCGAGACCCCATTTGGACTCGAACTGCTGGCGACGGTGCATTGGGTTGCCACTCAAGAACAGGCCATGTCGAAGGCCGATGTGGAGCGCGCCACCTATGCCTGGGCGCCGAGGAAGCGCCAATTCTCGCCCGCGCAGATTTCCTTGGCAGCAGAACGTCTGCGCGCCGAGGGGTGGTTGTCCGCCTGAGGCGAGGGCAGCGATAGTGACGTGCGTATGGCGGCGCTCGACGGAGCGGACGCGCTGGCGGAAGGACACAGTTTTGTCGGCGACGCGGACCTCGACGTTGCACCGGGGGAGGCCGAAGCATGACGACAGTCCAACGCACAAGGCGGCGAGGACTTTCCTAAGAAGTATTCGGGCACGGAGGGAGAGAGGGTGCCTTTGACCCAGACCGAGTTCGAAACGCTGTTGAGCGACACGACCAAGCGCATCGAAGGCGACGTCGTCTGGCAGACGGACGAAGATCATTCGCCCTGTTTCGACTTCCGCGCCGAGGTGCGCTCCGAAAGCGGGTGGCCGCTCTTCGTGCGAGGCAGCTTCAACCCGCTCATCCCCGCCCTGCCTTACGGGCTGGTCCTGGAGACCGAAGGGCGGATCTACGGGCTCGACCTCGGCAAGGACCACCACAACCCGGAATGCCAGCAGGTGGGTGAGTGCCATAAGCACCGCTGGACGGAGCGATTCCGCGACAAGGATGCCTATGTGCCCACGGACATCACGGCCTCTGCCTCACAGCCGGTGGATGTCTGGCAGCAGTTCTGTGCGGAGGCCCGGATCGACCATCAGGGGCGGATGTTCCCTCCACCGCCTTCGACGTGGGGGCCGTTTCTATGAACGCGTCGAATCTGTGCGCTGATCTGCAACGCGACCTGGGAGAGCTCTTCTCCTGCGGACAGCACGGCGAATTTCAGCGCATCCGCACGCCGTACCTCTATCCGGATGGGGACTACATCGACCTGTACGTGGAGACGAATGGGGACATCATCTCCGTGTCCGATCTGGGAGAAACCCTGCGCTGGCTGCGCTCCCAGACGCTGTCGCCGCGCCGCTCGCCCAAGCAGAACGCCCTGATCGCAGATGCCTGCCTGACGCATGGGGTTGAGTTCTACAAAGGCACGCTACTAGCTCGTTGTCGTCCGGGAGACTCCCTGGCAGGGGTGACGATGCGGGTGGCTCAGGTCTGCCTGCGGGTATCGGATCTGTGGTTCACCTTCCGCACGCGGGCTGTGGAATCCGTCACCGATGAAGTCGCGGATTTCCTTTCCGAGCGGCGGTTCAACTTCGAGCGTGCAGCGAGGCTCGCCGGACGATCCGGGCGGGGATGGAGCGTGGATTTTCATGTCCGGGCGCCGGCGCGCAGTTCCCTGGTCTACGTCCTGAGCACGGGTAACCGCTCCGCCGCGCGCGCTGTGGCCAACACTGTGCTCGCGGCGTGGTACGACCTGAACCACCTGGCGGTCGGGCCGGAGGCGTTGCGTTTCGTCTCACTGTTCGACGATACGGTGGACGTTTGGGCCGACGAGGACTTCCGCCTGGTGGAGGGTCTATCTACGGTAGCGCACTGGTCACGACCCGACGAATTCGCCGAAGTGCTTCAGGCGGCATAGGGGAATGGGCGGAGGCACCAGTGGGAGGCAGACGCGGATTAGACCGGCGCGTCAAAGCAGCGTGGGCTTTCCCGAAGCGGGTACGCTCATTCCCACCATGGGAACGATCAATACATCCGAGCCGATCATCGCGCCGACCACCTTGGCCACCGCCTTGTTCACGCGTGTATGGCTCCGATACCTCGGAAAAGGGTCTGGAGCGGCTGATCTGCACGGCGCTGGCGGGCCACCCCTGCGACCCGCTGCAGGCGGGAGATCTGCGCGAGCGGCCGGCCATTTACGGCGTCGGCTGGGTGGGCGGCGATGCCAACGACTACGACCGCGAGTACTGCGTGGACCTGGCTCAGCTCTCCAGGTTCCTGCTGGAGACGCAGCTCGAGGTGGCCGAGGCGCTCGATCTCGGCCAGGACGGCCCGACGCGGCGCAAGTTCCTGGCGCGCCTGCAAGGTGAGATCAGCAAGCGCGGCACCGTCGACGTGCTGCGCCACGGCATCAAGCACGGGCCGTACCAGCTCGACCTGATTCTACGGCACGCCATCGCCGGGCAACGTGAAGGCCCGGGAGCGTTACGCCGCCAACCGCTTCAGCGTCACGCGCCAGCTCCGCTACAGCCGCGACGAGACCCAGCTCGCCCTCGACCTCGGTTTGTTCATCAACGGCCTTCCGGTCGCCACCTTCGAGCTGAAGAACAGCCTGACCAAGCAGACGGTGGAGGACGCCATCCAGCAGTATAAGCGCGACCGCGACCCGCGCGAGAAGCTGTTCGAGTTCGGCCGTTGCGTGGTGCATTTCGCGGTGGACGACCACGAGGTGCGCTTCTGCGCCCACTTGAAGGGCAGAGCCTCCTGGTTTCTCCCTTTCAACCAGGGCTGGAACGACGGCGCAGGGAACCCGCCCAATCCGAACGGGCTCAAGACCGACTACTTATGGAAGCGCACCCTCACCCGCGCCGGCCTGACCGATATCCTCGAGAACTACGCCCAGGTCGTCGAGACCAAGGACGAGAAGACCGGGCGCAAGAAGCGAGTGCAGATCTGGCCGCGCTTCCACCAGCTCGACGTGGTGCGCAAGCTCCTGGCCGACGTGGGCTCGCACGGCGCGGGCCGGCGCTACCTGATCGAGCATTCGGCGGGAGCGGCAAGTCGAACTCCATCGCCTGGCTGGCCCATCAGTTGATTGGGCTCACGAAGAACGGGACCACCGTCTTCGACTCGATCATCGTCGTCACCGACCGGCGCATCCTGGACCAGCAGGTCCGCGGACACCATCAAGCAGTTCGCCCAGGTGGGCGCTACGGTGGGGCACGCGGAGCACTCCGGCGACCTGCGTAAGTTCATCGAGAGCGGGAAGAACATCATCATCTCCACGGTACAGAAGTTCCCGTTCATTCTTGACGAGATCGGGAGCGAGCACCGCGGACGCAGGTTTGCCATCATCATCGACGAGGCGCATTCCAGCCAGGGCGGGCGGACCTCCGCTGCGGTCTCGCTGGCGCTGGGGACGGCAGGCGCCGAGGAGGACGATGAGACCACCGAGGACAAGATCAACCGGCTGATGGAAGCGAAGAAGCTCCTGCCCAACGCGAGCTATTTTGCCTTTACCGCCACGCCCAAGAACAAGACCCCGGAGATCTTCGGCGAGCCCGAGCCCCAGCCGGACGGCAAGATCCGGCACCGGCCCTTCCACAGCTACACGATGAAGCAGGCCATCCAGGAAGGCTTCATCCTGGACGTGCTCAAGCACTACACGCCGATCGACAGCTACTACAAGCTCGTCAAGACGGTCGAGGGCGACCCCGAGTTCGACACCAAGCGCGCGAAGAAGAAGCTGCGCCGCTACGTCGAGAGCCACGAGCACGCGATCCGGCTCAAAGCCGAGATCATGGTGGACCACTTCCACGAGCAGGTGCTGGCGCTCAACAAGATCGGCGGTCAGGCGCGGGCGATGGTGGTCACGAGCGGCATCGAGCGCGCCATCCAGTACTACCACGCCTTCCGCGACTATCTGATCGAGCGCAAGAGCCCTTGCCGGGCCATCGTCGCCTTCTCGGGCGAGCACGAGTATGGCGGAGC
>CAWCPV010000005.1:0-317952 GCA_963797555.1 uncultured Gammaproteobacteria bacterium
ACACGAAGGCCCTCGAAGACTTGGGAAGGCTGGTGCTGCTGGACCACGTCCTCTCCGGCAGCCGCCTCGACGAATACGGAAGCCACCTCTCCCAGGTCGAGCGGGAGCAGGCGCGGGTGCTGCTCGCCAACCAGCGCGACCAGATGCGCAGCCGCATCAAGAACCACCTGTTGGCGGCTTACGGGATCAGCACCTTGGGGTCCAGCGCCATCGACACCTCCCATGACCTCGAAGACCACTTCCTGTCGCTCGATCCGGGCCTCGACCTGCGGCCCCCGGTGGGGGCGGGCTTCAAGGAGTGCCTCGTTCATCTTTTCTCCCAGGCCCTGGACCACCAGTTTCCCGCACACCCGAGATTCGACGGGGAGGTTAGGCGATCTGGACTTCGGTCAGTGCTGGACGCGGTGCGCCGTGCGGCCCAGACGCGCGACGGACGGGTCGAGGTGGAGCGCCCCAAACGGGACGAGGTGCGGCGCATCGCCGTGCCGCTCAAGCTCGGCGAAATGGGCGAGATGCACTTCGTGCTCGGCGACTTCTGGAAGAGCCACTTCCTGAAGCGCCAGGCCCGGGACGGAGCCAAGGACCTCACGGTGGGACGGCTGCGCCGATGGATTGACGATCCGGAGCGGCGCGGCCTGGACGCGGACATCGAGAACCTCGTCATCCTGACCTTCGCTCTTCAGACCAACCGCAGCTTCCATCTGCACGGCGGCCCCGTCGACCCGCAAATCGAGAACTTGGCCGACGAGATGGAGCTGCGGGAGCAGCAGCTCCCCGATCAAGAACGCTGGGAGGAGGCTGTCAAGCGACTGTGGAGCATCTTCGGTCTTGGTCTCTCGCCACTGCTCAACGCCAGCAACGTGGCGATGCTCGTGGAGGGGGCGAAGCGCATCGCCGGGGAGCATCGCGAGGCGGTGCAGCGCTTCGCCAAGGCACTGGATGGCCGGCTCATGGCGCTGGGTGTGGAACCGGCGTCGGCCGACCGCAGCAGGACGGCGCAGGCCACCTTCGGGCTGCTGGCCGCTATCCTTGGTGCCGATAGGGAGGGCATCGTGGACGCTGTCGCAAGCGCTCAGATTTCGACCTCCGAGACAGCCATGGGGGAGTGCATGATGAAGGCGTCGGAGCTTGCCGCTGCCCTGGAGAACGCACAGTGGGGTCTCTTCGATGCCATCGGGAGCCTGCCGGAGTCCTACCGCAGTCGTGCGCATGGCATTGTCGCCTCGGTCGAGGAGGCGCTCGCGCACGACGAGCACGTGACGCCGATGGGAGCCGCGCTGAAGAAGGCGCAGAGCGACGCGCTCGCGCTGCTGGGCGAGGCGGCCAGGAAACCCGTGCCTCCGGTGCCGCCGGTAGTGCCTCCCGGAAAGAAACTGGTGAAGACAGGGCGCCAACAGGTGAAGGTGTCGGACTCGGACCCGGTCCTGGAGGCCATCCGCGACGATGTCCGCGAGGTGTCCGGGCAGCCGAACGCCCTGCTCGAGGTGGAATGGAAAATCTACACGGAGGAATGACTTGGCTGCCGTGAGCCCCGTCCCGACCCCGCAGCAGGTGGCGGCCCAGGTCTCCCTAATCCTGAGCAACCGACCGGAGGCACGGGTCATCGGCATTCACCTGCCTGGCGCTTGGGCGGGCGGAGAAGACATCCAGGCGGCTGGCAGGAATGCCCGGTCGCGTTCTGCACCTCTCCGTTGGAGATGAGCGAGAAGCTGGTCCAAGCGGAGACCGAGGGGGGGCCAAGGCCGCTCGTCATCCTCACGCCACTGCGGGACACCGATATCAGCCTGGACGTTACGGCACGTCTGGCAGGGCGCCGGCTGTTGCACATCAATCGGTGGGAGATGGTGCGAAACCTGTTCGGCGCGCAGCACATCGACCCCCGGCTGCGCCAGCGCCGGCTGGATGCGCGGATGCGCTGCTGCAGGCCGTTCCCGACAGCGGCTATCCGGTCGTCACCAGCGGCTGGCTCGACGCGGACACCGTGTGGCAGCAACTGTTCGCCAAGCACCTCGGCCTGGAGACCGGCCGGCCGGATGCCACCGATCTGGTGCGCTGGAGCCTCGACGCCAATCGGGTGAAGCGATACGAATCTCTGGCGCCGGAATTCCAAAATGGCTTGCGCGAGCGCGTGGTCGAATCGGCCGGGGCACTGGGCAGCGTGCTGGCGGATGCCATCGGGTCCGGTCACGGCTCCCTGCTCATGCCTATCGGCCTCGTCTGCGAGGTCCTGTTCGTGGAAGGTGGTCGGGGCGGCTCCAATCTGGCTCAGGCCGTGGCGCGGCTCGAGCCCTTCCTCGGCGGGAACACGCTCAGGTCGGAGCTGGGCCGCGCCTGGTCGGGTGCCGCCTGCCATGTCCTCGACCGGATGTCGGAGGAGGAGCGTCGGGGTTGGCTGGAGCGGGCCGAGCAGCTTCTCGATGAGCTGAAGGCTGCTGGATACGCCGGTTTCAGTCGGGTCTTGCTGTCCGGCTTCGAGCAGCGCCTCGCCGCTTTCGCGAAGGGGCTGGAGCACTGCCTCGACGGCAAGAGCTCCGTCAGCGGTCTAGAGCCGCTTTCGACGAAGCGCTGCAACATCGGCAGTCGGAAACCCAGACCGAGCAGGTCGAGCACCTGGAGATGGCGCTGCGGCTGGCGCGCTATCTGGGGGCTGACCGGGCCGGTCCGCCGAGAACGCTGGGGCAGGGATGACGGCACAGGCGCGGCAGGGCGCTTCGTGGACTGGGCACGGCGCTACCTGCTGGGCGGCGATCGCCATTGAGGCGCTGGCGAACGCCTTCGGCAAGCTGTATCGGCGGGTACGGGAAGCGCGGGAGACGGAGAACCGGGCTTTCGCAACGGCCCTGGCTGCTTGGAGCAAGGCACCCAAGGCCGAGAAAGGAGTCCTGCCCATCGAGCATGTGCTCGGGGCCGTGGTCGCGCCCCTGGCCCGGCAGGTGCCGGTAATGGTCGTCGTGGCGGATGGAATGGATTTCGGCGTGTTTCGGGAGATCTGCGAGGAACGTCCGCGCCAGGGTTGGGTGGAGTGCACGACTTCGCCGGGAGAGCCCCTGCCGGCGGTCGTGAGCATGGTCCCCACGGTGACCGAAACCTCCCGCGCCAGCCTTCTGGCGGGCAGGATCGCGACCGGCGGGAGCGACGCGGAGAAGGCCGCGTTCGCGTCCCACCCGGGCCTGATGACAACGTCCAGAGCTTCCCGGCCGGCGCTGCTGTTCCACAAGGGCGACCTCGCAGACGCCGGTGCGTCGTCGGGGCTCGCCCGAGCGGTGCGGGAGGCCCTGGCAAACCAGGACCAGCGCATCGTGGGGGCGGTCCTCAATGCCGTCGACGACCACCTCGCCAAGTCCGAGCAGCTCCGCATCCGGTGGTCCACGCGGCAGATTCCGCTGTTGGACGCCATCCTGTTCGAGGCCAGGCTGGCCGGCCGAGCCGTGGTGCTCACTTCCGACCATGGCCACGTCCTCGAAGAGAGTGCGCTCCGGCTGCAGGGCGGCGCAGAAGAACGCTGGCGAAGATACGGGGAGCCGCTGGGCGACCAGGAGATCGCCCTAGAGGGACCTCGCGTGAACACGGCGGCGGGCGAGGATCGCGTGATCGTCCTGTGGAGCGAGGCGGCGCGGTACTGCGTCAAGAAGAACGGCTACCACGGCGGCGCGACGCTCCAGGAGGTGGTGGTCCCGCTGGGCGTTTGTGCCCGCCGGGTCAGGAGCCGGGAGGGGTGGGCGCCGCTCCCGGAGCTGAAACCGGACTGGTGGACGGCCGGCGTCGCGGCTTCCAGGGCACCTTCCCCCGCACCCGAAAAGCGCAGGGCGAAGGCCGGAAGGACGCAGGCGAGCCTGTCGAGCCAGCCCCGCCCCCGCGCGCGGCGGCACAGGCCACCCATGGATTCCGCGGCTTCTCGCGTGCGACGTGTACGGACCTGAACGGCGCATGGCCGGCCGTCTCGCCCCATCCGATGAGACCGTCCAGACCATCCTGGCGGCGCTTGCAGAACGGAACGACCGTGTGCCTCGCGTCATCCTGGCCCAGGCCACCGGGCAGCCTGGTTTCGCCTCCGGGGCATCCTGGCCGGACTGCAGCGTGTGCTGAACGTGGACGGCTACCAGTCGTGGCAGTGGACGAAGCAGCACGGACGTCGTACTGGATCGGCAACTGCTGCTGAAGCAGTTCGAGCTCTCCGGATGACGGATATCCAGGTCAGCCCGCAGCGGCGGGACGAGATCATCGACGCGCTGCGCCGCGGCACGGTGCCGCCGCCAGGTCTCGACGCTGTTGGCGGTCGGGCTGGAGCGGTTCGAGCCCGCCATCGAGGACGAGCTCGAGGCCGTGCGGACCGGGCGCGGGATGTTCAAGGCCGTGCGCGGCGAGTACGGCAGCGGCAAGACGTTCTTCGCCCGATGGCTGGAGGAGCGGGCGCGCGCGCCGGGCTTCGCCACGTCCGAGGTCCAGATCTCCGAGACCGAGACGCCGCTGCACCGGCTGGAGACCGTCTACCGCCGGCTGATCGAGCGGCTGGCCACGGCCGACACGCGCCGGGGCGCTTTCCGCAGCATCGATCGATGGGTGGTTCTACACGCTGGAAGAGGACGTTCTGGCCGCGACGGGCGACGATGCCCCCGACGACGCCGCCCTGCTCGCCCGGACCAACGAGCTGCATGGAGCAGCGGCTGGCCGAGGTGACGCAGACCGCGCCCACCTTCGCCGCCTGCCCTGCGGGGCTATCGGCAGGCCGCTGGCGGACGGGGACGCGGCCATCGGCCGACGGCCTCCTCGCCTGGCTGGCCGGCCAGCCCAACGTGGCGGCCGGCGACAAGCGGCCGCCGGGCATCAAGGGCGACATCGACCACTTCGGGGCGTTGAGCTTCCTCCAGGGCCTGCTGATCGTGCTGCGGGACCGGGTCATGCCGGGCTCGTGCTGGTGCTCGACGAGGTGGAGACCCTCCAGCGGGTGCGCGGCGACGTGCGGGACAAGGGCCTCAATGCCCTGCGGCAGCTCATCGACGAGGTGGACTCGGGGCGATTCCCCGGCCTGTATCTGCTGATCACCGGGACGCCGGCGTTCTTCGACGGTCCGCAGGGCGTCCAGCGGCTGGCGCCGCTGGCCCAGCGGCTGCACGTCGACTTCACGACCGACGCCCGATTCGACAACCCGCGGGCGGTCCAGATCCGGCTCGCGGCTTCGATGCGCGGAAGCTCCGTCAGGTGGGCGGAGGGTGCGCGACCTCTTCGCGGCGCACTGCCCCGATGCCGGCCGCATACGGGAGCGCTGCCGACGACGACTATATCGCGGCGCTCGCCGAGGCCGTCGCCGGCAAGCTCGGCGGCAAGGTGGGCTCGCGCCGCGGGTGTTCCTGAAGAAGCTGGTTGGCGACGTGCTGGACCGCATCGACCAGTTCCCGGATTTCGACCCGCGACAGCACTACGCGCTGACCGTTCACGATCCGAGCTGACCGACGTGGAGCGCAACGCCAGAGCGGCGGCCGGCGTGGACGACATCGAGCTGAAGGTGTGAGCGCCTTCGACCGCCTCCATCCTGCGCTCCAGCACCACATCGTCAACAGCCTCGGATGGCGTGCCTGCGGCCGCTTCAGGAGGCGGCCATCCCGCCGATCCTGGCGGGCAAGCACTGCGTTGCTGCTGGCGCCCACCGCCGGCGGCAAGACCGAGGCGGCCGTATTTCCGCTGCTCTCGCGCATGCTGACCGAGGCTGGCGCGGTCTGAGCGTCCTCTACATCTGCCCGATCAAGGCCCTGCTGAACAACCTGGAAGCGCGGCTCTCGCGTTACGCGAGCCTGGTCGGGCGCACGGTGGGCGTCTGGCACGGGGACATTGGCCCCACCGAGCGGGCCCGGATCGGCCGGGAGCCGCCGGACATCCTTCTGATCACTCCGGAGTCGCTGGAGGTATGCTCGTCTCGCGCCGGGTGGAGCATCGTGCATTTTTTGCCGGCTGCGGGCCGATGGTCGTCGACGAAGTGCATGCCTTCGCGGGCGATGACCGCGGCTGGCATCTCATCGCGCTGCTGGAGCGCATTTCGCGGTTGAGCGACTGGAATCTCCAGCGGCTCGGTCTCTCCGCGACCGTCGGCAACCCAGAGGAGTTGCTGCAGTGGCTAGCGCCCGGTTCAGCGGTGGCGGGGTGAGGTGGTAACGCCCGCCGATGCGGCGACGGCCGACGCGGAGGTGGAGCTGGATTACGTGGGAAACCTGCCCAACGCTGCGCTCGTTATCTCGCGGCTGCATCGCGGGGAAAAGCGCCTGGTTTTCTGCGACAGCCGAAGCCAGGTCGAGGACCTCGCTGCGGAGCTTCGGGGGCTCGGTGTAGGACTTATGTGTCCCACAGCTCGTTGAGCGCCGATCACAGGCGGCAGGCGGAACAGGCGTTTTCCGAAGGGGAGAACTGCGTGATCGTGGCGACCAGCACCCTGGAGCTGGGGATCGACGTGGGCGACCTGGACCGCGTGATCCAGATCGATGCCCCGTACAGTGTCGCAGCGTTCCTGCAACGCCTGGGTAGAACCGGGCGGCGTCCCGGGACCACGCGGAACTGCCTCTTTCTCGCGACCACCGACGAGGCGTTCGTGCGCGCTCTGGGGCTGCTGCAACTATGGCGAGACGGGTACGTGGAGCCGGTCATCCCGCCCCCTTTGCCTTACCAGGTGCTCGCGCAGCAAGTGATGGCTTTGGCCCTGCAGGAAGGCGGAATAGGAAGGTGGACTTGGCGCGAGTGGCTCGACCGGTTCCTGGAGATCTCCGGCATTTCGCGGGACGAGGCCGATGCCGTCATTCGGCACATGCTCGAGAATGGCATTCTGTTCGAGGACGCCGGGTTGCTCTCGCTGGGAGCCGAAGCAGAGAGCCGCTTCGGGCTCAGGAATTTCCTGGAGCTGTTCTCCGTCTTCAGCACTGCGCCGACGTTCGCAGTGCTGCACGGATCGACCCATATCGGTGACGTGCACCCGCTCACGTTTCAAATCGCTGCCGAGCAGCCCCTCTCGCTCACGCTGGGCGGACGGTACTGGACGGTCAAATTCGTCGATTGGCGACGCAGGCGCGCCTATGTGGAGCCGACCGACACGGGCGGCCGATCCCGTTGGCTGAGCAGCGGCCAGCCCCTGCACTTCCACGTGTGCCAGGCGGTTGCGAGAGTCCTGTCCGGCGCGGAGCTGAACTTCAAAATGTCGAGGCGCGCCCACCGCCAACTGGCCGAGTCGCAGGACCAGTTCGCCTGGGTAGACGGTCTCTCTTCGGCACTGGTAAAGGATTGCGACAGGCTGACCTGGTGGACCTTCGCAGGCCGCCTGTTCAATGCGGCCGTGGCAGCGCAGTTGCGTGCGCGGGGGTATGCGGCCCGATACGACAATTACTCGGTGTCCTTGGGTCGGGGCGCCGGTGCCTCTTTGTCCCCGAACGACATCAGGGAGCTGCTCCACGACACGGTGCCCGCTTTCTCGACGCCACTGGCGCAGGCCGCGATCGCGGACATCAAATTCATCGAGTGCGTGCCCCCGAGCCTGGTGGCCCGGATGACGGCGGCGCGCTTTGATCAGTCTCACGTGAGAGAGGCCCTGCTCCGTGCGCCGCTCAGATCGCTGGCAGCGGAACCGGATGTGCCGAGGGCCGAGTGAGAGCGAGTCCCCAGCCATGAGTTCCGGCAAACGCCGCAAGGGTCACCGTAAGGCACTGCCGTTCTCCGGGCCGGCGGCCTCAGACGGCGCCGCACCCGCCGGTCAATCGCTCAGACATCGCGATCTGGAGCTTCTCTGGGGCGCTGAGGAAACTTGTGGGAAGCCAATATGGCGGATGGGGTGGGATTCGAACGCACGAAACACTTCCGCACGTGCCGGATTTCAAGTCCGGGCCAATCGGCCGGTCTGCCACCCATCCCGACCCTGCCAGATTTGGCGCCGGCCGCTCGCTTAACGCGGCGCTTGCCGCGAGACCTGCGCCGCCGCTGGGAGCGAGCCGCGGCTTGGCGCCCGGCGCCAAAGGTTGCCGGCGGATCTCGGCCGTCGCACCGCGGCTGGATGCTTATAATCTGACAGCTCAGGAAGCTCTGCACAGGTGTTGCCGTTCGTCCTGAGCCTGCCGAAGGGCTCGCCAGACGGAGCTTGATCAGACGCCTCATCGAGTCAATGGATTGTTACAGCCTTTCAGGGCACGGAGCAGTGAGCAGAGATGAGCAGATGGGATAGCGCGACATGACCGCCAAGACTGCATTGTTCGTCCAGAGGGCCCTGCTTGGGCTCGCGCTGACGGCACCGTGCCTGGTCGGCGCCGACACCGGCGTTCCGCCCCAGGCCGCTCCGGCCGCGGGACAGGGCAGTGGGGCGCCCAGTTACGTCGGCGCGCAGACCTGCGGGCGCTGCCATCGGGAGGAGCAGAAACGCTGGATGGGTTCGGACCACCAGCGCGCCATGCAGGAGGCCAACGAGCGGACGGTGCTGGGCGATTTCGACGGCGCGCAGTTCACGTACTATGGTCTGACGTCCACGTTTTTCAAGCGCGGCGGCAAGTTCATGGTCCGTACCGACGGCCCCGACGGCGCGCTGCACGACTACGAAATCGCCTACACCTTCGGTGTCCGTCCGCTGCAGCAATACCTCGTCGCATTCCCCGGCGGCCGCCTGCAGGCGCTCTCTATCGCTTGGGACAGCCGCCCCAAGGAACTGGGAGGGCAGCGCTGGTTTCACCTGTATCCGAATGAGCGGATCACCCGCACCGACAGCCTGCATTGGACGGGTCCGAATCAGAACTGGAATTACATGTGCGCGGAATGCCACTCGACCCATCTGCAGAAGAACTACGATCTGAGCGCCGACGCCTACCGCACCACCTGGTCCGAGATCAGCGTGGCGTGCGAGGCCTGTCACGGGCCTGGCTCGCGCCACGTGGCCTGGGCGGACCGTCAGGCGGGCTGGGAGCAGATCGACCGTGATCCGGCCAAGGGGCTGTCGGTGCGCTTCAACGAGCGGTCCGGGGTGCGGTGGGTGATGGACGACAAGACCGGCATCGCCCGCCGCTCCAAGCCGCGGGAATCCGACGTCGAGATCGAAACCTGCGCCCGGTGCCACGCCCGGCGCGGCCAGATCTGGGCGGACTATGTGCCGGGACGCCCGATCCTGGACACCCATCTGGTGCAACTCTTGACCCCCGGCATGTACTACGCCGACGGCCAGATGTCGGATGAGGTGTACAACTACGGTTCGTTCCTGCAAAGCAAGATGTTCCGGGCCGGCGTCACCTGCAGCGACTGCCACGATCCGCACAGCCTGAAGCTGCGGCGGCCGGGCAACGGTGTCTGCGCGCAATGCCATCGCGCGGACAAGTACGACACCCCCGCCCATCACTTCCACAAGGCGGACTCCGCCGGGTCGAGCTGTACGGCATGCCACATGCCGACCACGACCTACATGGTGGTCGATCCCCGCCATGACCACAGCATCCGTATCCCGCGCCCCGACCTGTCGGTCCGTTTGGGCACGCCCAACGCGTGCAACAAGTGCCATGCCGACCGCCCCGCCGCGTGGGCGGCCGATCAAATAAAGCACTGGTACAAGCAGCCGAACGAGGGCTATCAGCAGTTTGCCGCAGCGCTGCAGGCCGGGCGCAGCGGGGCGCCGGGCGCGGAACACCTCCTGACGAAGCTGGCTGGTGATACCGCCCAGCCCGACATCGCCCGCGCCACGGCCCTGGCGGCCCTGGGCCGCTATCTCAGCCCCGCTTCCGTAGGTGCGATCCGCGAGGGTCTGAAGGATCCCGACCCGTTGGTGCGCCTGGGCGCGGTCCAGGCGCTGGTGGCTGCAAACGTAGAGCCCCGCATGCTCCTGCCCCTCCTCTTCCCCATGCTGCAGGACCCGGTCCGCGCCGTGCGCATCGAGGCCCTACGCGGGCTGGCGCCGGTCCCCACCGACCAGTTCCCGGCGGCGGTGCGGGAGGTGCTCGACAAGGCCACGGAGGAATACATCGCCGCGCAGCAGACCGACGCCGACCGCCCGGAGGCGCATATGAATCTCGGGCTGCTGTATAGCGAACGCGGCGAGTACGACAAGGCCGAGGCCGCTTATCGCACCGCACTCAGGTTGCAGCCCAGGTTCTGCAGGCCTGCGTAAATCTGGCCGACCTCTACCGGCTGCAAGGCAAGGACGACGAAGGAGAAAAGGTTCTGCGCCAAGCCGTGGCGCTTGCGCCCAACGACCCGGACGTGCAGCACGCGCTGGGGCTGCTGCTGGTGCGGCAGAAACGCCTGTCGGAGGCCGTCGATGCCCTGGCGCGGGCCGCCCGGCTCAATCCTGGCAACGCCCGCTACAGCTACGTCTATGCGGTCGCGCTGAACTCCACCGGCAAGCCGGAGGAAGCCATTCGGGTGTTGGAACAGGCCAACGCGCGTCAGCCGAATGACCGCGAGGTCCTCTTCGGCCTCATCGCCTTCCAGCGCGACCGGGGCGATTTGGCGGCCGCCCGCCGCTATGCGGAGAAGCTGTCCGCGCTGTCGCCCCAGGACCCGGCCGTGCAGCAGCTCATCGATCAGCTAAAGGGGCAGTGAGCGGCGGTACGCCCGGCACGTCGCGTGGGCCGTGCCCGGCTTGCCGGTCCCCCGCTCCACAATCCTCCGAGACCGCGGGACATGGTCCGGCAGGGCCACCACATCCATCGGTGTGGAAAGGCCGCTCAGCCCGAGTATGCGCCACCGCTGCGCGCAGCGACTCGATGTGGCGCACCAACAAATCCGTGCAACGCTCCAATAGATTGACCGTGAAGAAGTAAGTGCCGCCGGGCACACGATAGCGGCGACGGGCATGGCGCGAATCTTATTCGCCCCGATGAATCCGGCGGAACGCCCGCAAGGGGCTTCCGCCCTACGCGGGCTAGATTCCTCCTGCCTGCGCATACCATGCGGCGGATCGCCCTCGCGGGCATCCGCTCTACACGGACCAAGGCGGCGGGCGCTTAGAAAAACGTCTTGAGGATGAGCGCCACGATTCCGCCCAGAAGCAGACCGAGCATCCACTTGACGAGGGTTAGCTCGCCCTTGAGACCCTCGAAGCGAGCATCTATTTTTAGTTCCAACTCCTTAATGTCGCGCTTGACTTCCGCAACATCGGCCTTGGTGGCAAGCTCGGCTTCACCGCTTGCGTCCTTGATGGCCTCGGCCAGGGCTTCGGCCTGGCTTTCGGTAAAGCCGGCCTCCTTGAGGCGTTTGGAAAATCTCAAGGTGTCAAATGCGACCGTGGTCATAGCTCCTCCTGTTTCGGCACTATAGCACGGCGCCAGACTTCAGGCCGGGAGAGACCCTATGTGCCGGTTCGCGCCAACCCGACCCATGGCGCACTCGTAAGAAACCGCCTCCGCGTTGCGCGGGAGGCGGTCTTTCGGTGCTATTCCGCGGAGGAGAGTGTTGGGTTGCGGCGGACCGCGACCCAACCTACGCGGTTACGCGGCTTACTACACAGGCTGCGCGGGCTCGCCACCCGCACCGATGAGCGCCGCTCAGGGGGGGCCCACGGCCCGCACGAAGCGTATCTTGATGGCCTTGATACGATTGGAAAAATCATCGTCGCCAGGGGGCAGGGGTGAGCACACAATGGACATGATCCGGCAGGGCCACCACATCCATCGATGTGGAAAGGCCGCTCAGCCCAAGTATGCGCCACCGCTGCGCGCAGCGAGCACCGGTTGCCGCAGGCTAGCGCGCCCACAGGACGCCCAAATCGATATCGATGGCGTCGAAGGGCTCCGCTCGAACCGCGACGCCGCCGGCGTGGGTGGCGATGAGACGGTAGGTCTCGCCGTCGAGTCCGGTAAACCTCCAGCGTCTCGGCCAACGGGTCCACCAACCACAGGTGGGGGACCGTCTCGCGGCGGTACAAGGGCAGCTTGCGCGTGCGGTCGTGAGCCTGCGTCGAAGGCGATATCACCTCGCACAGCCAGTCCGGGGGCAGCGTCAGGTAGGCCGCGTCGGGCAGCGCCGGCATGCGCTCGCGACGCCACCCCGCCAGATCCGGCACGACGATGTCAGGCTCGGGGCCCAGGTGAAGCTCTGGCTCGTACAGAAACAGCCAGCCGCCGGGACCGCCGCGACCCCTCCTGAAGGGCGGACCGAGCACCTCCCCCAACACCGTGGCGGCCTGAGCATGTCGGGTAGAAGGCCGCGGCTGTGCGTACAGCTCGCCGTCGATCACCTCCGCGATAAGGTGGGCCGGGGTGGCGAGCACATCGGCGTAAGTCGCTCGGCGGGCTGCAATGGCCTCTGCCATGACGGCAGTATGTCACAGCCGCGGTGCGTGACAAAGGCTGCGGAGCTCCGTCCAACGGTGCTCCCGAGCGGCAACGGCGTGCCATACAGCGTGTCGCTGGGCTCGCGTTGCATGTCGGCCGTCCTGCCGCCGAGTCGAAGAGAGGTCCGGTGGAGCGGGCTGCTGCGCTGCATGTCTGAGCGCTGAACCGGGACAGGAACACTGCAGTCCGTGCTTGGGAAACCGCCGCCAGTGACCCGCATCAGCACGGGTGTACAGCGGATCGCGCAGGCGTATAGTTTTCGCGACGACCGCCGGGATGAGCCGCTCACCCCTGTTGCCGGGTTGATGAGTGAGGAGCCTGATGACCTCAACCGTGTTCAGAAGCTTCCTGGTGTCCGCCGCGCTGGCGCTCTCGGGCTGCGCGCAGCTCGGTCTGTTCCAGCACTTCGCTCCGGTCGAGAGCCCCCGGCCGGCGGTCGGCGACCGCTGGGTGTATGAGCTGCTGAATGGCTACAACCGCGTCGTCATCCGCAAGGTCACCCAGGAAGTGGTCGCGGTGAGGCCGAAGAAGATCGAGGTGCGGGTCACGGAGCAGCCCGGCGGCGCCTACGCCCGCACCTTCGCACCGGGCTGGAATCCCCACTCGGGCGAGATGGCCCCGGGTCTCCCGGCAGGATTTGGCTACGAAAAAACCATTCCTTACGGGGTGCCCGTGGACTATTCGCCTGCCCTCCTCGAGTTTCGCTTTCCCTTGACCGCGGGAGAGCGGTGGAAGACCACCGTCCTGGTCACGGATCCGGCGACCGGCAAACAGGTCAAAGCTGACGTGTGGGCCCGGGTCTTCGGGTCGGACCGGCTGAGCACGCCGGCGGGCCAACTCGCTGCAATCAAGGTCTACCACGACATCTACTACCGCGACTGGGATTGGTGGCGGAGCCAGACCCGCATGCAGCTCACCGACTGGTACGCACCGGCCGCAGGCAACGTCGTCCGCCGGGAGATACAGCCAAGCTACTACGATTACACGCGGGGCCGGCTCGGCGCACCCGAACTCGTCCTGGGCGACTACCTGATCTACCGGTTGGTCGAGTACTCGCCGGCCGCGTCGAACAGCAGGCACTGACGGCCGCCGTCCCCACGCCTTTTCGCTTTGCGGGATGCACGGGAGGCTCCGGCGCCGGAAGCGCCCGCCGGGCCCTCCTCAGCCTCCCGGTTTCGCGGCAGTCGTCTGGGGCACAGCCGTTCTCAGCTTGTCGAGCTGCTCTCTGGTGAGCGGCGCCGCGACTGTCTGCAGCATCTGCGTGAGATCGGCACCATGCTTCAGGAACACCCATTTGTCCTTCTGATCCGGTTGCGCGACGTCGCCGGTGAAATCCGCAAAATCGAACTGCAGTGCGTTTGCCCAGTCGGGGGGGATCGGGACGATTCCCTGTGCCATGTCGAGGTTCTTCTTCGCGGCGTTCCACGTGGCGACCGCGATCTTCCCGGTCTTGTCATACTCCTTCAGGGCCGCGCTGTCATGGCAGTCCTTGCAGGGTCTGCCCTTCTCCATCGTCGTGTGGGAAAAGAACGGGGCCACCGTGTAGAAGGTCTTGCCCTTGTACACCAAGGATTGGTAAGTGGCGGGATAGACCTGGTCCTTGCCCCTGGTCCGCTGCCCTTGCGGTTGAGGAGCATGACGAAGCCTCTCCCCTGGCTGATGGCCCGTTTGAGCTTGCCGTTGACCGCCACCTCCGTCTCGAAGTGGCAGTTGTTGCAAGTGACCACCGATTTGACGTGGCAGGCTGCGCAGGCCAGCCGGTCTCCATGAATCGCGTGGCTCGCCGGACTCAGCTTGGCCGGCTCGTGGCAGTGCTCGCACTTGGCGCCGATGCCGCCCGGCACCAACATCGACGCCCGATCGCCTGCGGGCCGGTGAAGTTGGTCGCCCGTATGGCAGGAAATGCACGTCATGCCGCGGCGCACGTGGAGGTCTTGCCAGCCCGGATCCTTGGGCTCCGGCAGGTTCTTGAAGAAACCGACCTCGGCGGCTTGCCGCGTGTGGCACTCCAGGCAGATGGCAGGGGAGCTCACGCTAGGCTTGTTGGAGAAGTCGTGGCAATCCGTGCAGCTCGGGACGTAGGGCTGGGGAAGCGGCGAGCCATCGGCGCGCTTGCCGGACTTCTGATGGCAGTGAACGCAGGCGAGATCGCCGAAAGCTATGCCGGTCAGCTTTTCGAACCCTCCACTTTCCTTGTGATAGAAAGTCTCCTTGCCCGGTCGCTCGAAATGCAGACTGTTGGGTTGCGGCTGTTGGCCGAGGGCCTCTGCGCCGGCCGCCGCCCCGGCGACGGTCGGCATCAGGAGAACGAGTGCTAGTGCGTGGGCGCGTTTCATCCTTCGGTACCCCCCTGTTTCTCGTGTGTCATCCCGGTGGGCCGCGGCGTCTCCGCCACAGCGGCGCTGGGATCGCCCGGCCCGTCGTCGCTATGCCAATCGTTCGCACCGGAACCCTGCCCCGCGTGGAGCAGAAGCCCCTCCTGGCCCCGAGAGCTCTTTGTCGAACGCCCGCGTCCAACGGCTCGGATCGCAAGGATACCGAACCGGGTCGGCTCCGGCCAGACCCCGGGCTGATTCGGCGAGCCATTCAAAGGGGCGGTAACACCGTGCGGCGGCCGGGTCGACGCGGTCTCCCCCCGGCGGCGAACCGCCCCCCAGCTCGCGCCGTGCAATAAAAAACCCATCCCCCCTCGCGAGGGGATGGGCGTGTGCTACGGAGGCGGTCGGGCTCCGCGCGCGGAGCCCGGCCCAGACCCCTACACGACTACGGGCAGGTCACGCCCCGATCGGCTCTATGGCAGACCGTGCAGCCGATCGGCTTGCCCGCGGGCACGTTGGTGCCTTTCAAAGAGCGGGCGGCCTTGGCGGCGGAGAGCACGGTGCCGCAGCTCGAGCCGCGAGTGGTCCCGCCGTGACAGGCCTGGCACTTGTTCAGGTAGTCGGTATCGTTGTAACTGCTGCCGGTGAAGAGCTGCCTGTGGATATTGCTGCTCGCAAACGGCGTGTTGTCGCCGATCGGGTGCAGCCCATGGGGCCCGGCCAAAGTCGCCACGCTGTCCATCTGGCTGGCGTGGCAGGTGGAGCAGTTGGACACCAAGCCGGTGTGGCCCTGGAGCTGAATCGCCGTCTGGTTGTCGTTGGCGACGTAGGTCCCGCTCGAGGGGGTCACCGGCCACTCGGCATGGGTCGGCCCGTGGCAGGCTTCGCAGTACATATTGGGGCCGTTGGGGCCATGGCCGTTGGTGAACCCGTAGCTGTAGGCGGGCGACTGGCCGCCCACACTCGCCCGATAGAGCTTCGGGTTGGCCCCCGGCGCGCTGCCCGCAGACGCTGCCGGATTGATGACATCCTCCGCGAAGCGCTTGTTGGTCGGGACGATCGGGGTCACCTTCGGGCAGCTTCCCGGGGCCTGTGTGGTGCAGTTCGCACCCGTCACGTAGGCCTGCCGCAGTCGTATGCCGTCGGCATAGCCGGCGGTAGTGGTCGTATCGACGATGACGCCCGGCGTCCCAGCCATATTGGTCTTCGCATCCCCGGTATGGCAGGAGCCGCAGCTCGGCTCGTTCACCCACGGCACGCGGGGCGTGCTGGCGTTGGTGTAGAAGTTGTTCGCCAAGATGAAGCTGCCGCCGGGCATGTTCCGCGAAAAGTCATCACCCACCTGCGTCATCTGGCCGTGGCAGTCCTGGCAGACCAAACCGCCGTTGGCCATGGCGCCGCGCATGCACTGGGTGACCTTGCCGGGGTGGCACTGGTAGCAGGTCGCGGTGAGGATGTTGTCCTTCTGTGTCGAAGTCCGGTTGTTGGGCGCCGGCATGTAGGGGAACAGCAGATCCGTGTAGGTGGTCGAGACCGCCGTGCCCGCCGCGTTGCGCAGCCCGTGGAAATTGTGGATGACGCGCGACATCGACTGGTTGTTGGCCTCCGCGGCCAAGCCCGGCAGCACCGAGTTGGTCGGACCCAACTGGATAAGATCGAGCGCCGGGGTGTAGTGACAGGTCTGGCACACCACCGGCGTCTTGTTGACCAGGCAGTTGGCGTTGGTCGTGTTCGGATTGGTCCTGAGGTCGCACGCGGTCGGATACTTCGAGCCCTCGTTGTAGTCATGCAGGCGCAGGATGTTCTTGTCCGACGCCCACTCGATGCTCACCGCGGTTGGCAGCGTGCTGGCCAGCGGATCCTGTTCGGAGCTGGCCAGGTTGTTGACGCCGAGCTTGTTCGCGATGTTGTTCGCCACGGTCGATGTTGGCCGCCGCATAGTTCGGGTCGCCCGGGTCGGCATGGCAGCCCTTGCAGTCGGCCTCCGCCGAGATCGGGAGCACGGTATCGACCGTCGCCAGCAGCGTGCCCGCGGAAAGACCGAGGGCGTTGCCGGGGGCGGCCTTGGCCTGCACCCGCATCAGCGGATAGGAGTTGAGGCGCCCGGCATCGTCGTAGGTCGTCATCGGCACGCCTTCGGCGGTGAACCAGTTGAGGTTGCTCGCGATATAGCCGAACGGGAAGTTCGCGAAGAACGGCCAGTTGTTGACGTAGAGCTTCACCGGCTGCGGCTGGTTGGCCGTGTACGGGCTGCTCGCAATCGCGGTCGGCTGGTTGGGCGGCGAAGCCGTGGCGCTGGTGGTGAAGGTGGTGATCGCCGGCATGGTCTGCTGGTCGAGCACAGCATTCGTTCCCTGCTGGTTGCTGGGCAGGAGGTTGCCGTTGGCGTCGAGGTACCACAATTCGAGGTTCGGCACCGCCAGCCCGACGTCGTCAAAGTTCAGAGTGTTCGGGTAGAACAGCGGCAGGACGCCCGGCGGATAGAACGGACCGTACGCGGCCGGGCGGTGTCCCAGAAGTTGGTCTTGTAGACCGAGCCCGCCGGGGCGCTGAAGCCCGGAGGATTGGTCTTGCCGAACACCGGGTCGGACGAGTTCGAGGCGGCCGAGTAGTAGACCTCCACGTCCCGGTCGTCCAGCCCCACCGCGCCGCCGCCGGAATGCGTCGGCTTCTGCAGCACGCGCACGTTCAGCACGTTGAACGGCGGCAGGATGCTCAGCACCCGCGTGTCGAGGTCGCCGCAGTGCATGCCCAGATCATTGACCGCCACGATCTGGTAGCCGGTCAAGCCCGTGCCGGACGCGGGGTGGTCCGAGTTGTCGCTCGCGGGCGCCGGCTGCTCCGAGACGTCGCCGCTGCCGCAGCCGGGCTGGCCGCTCTGGCCGCAGCTCTGGCTCGTGGAGTTGAGCGAGTGCGTGCTCGTGCCGCCGCCGATGTTCACCGTCAGCGCCAAGGGGGGGGTCGAGGTACCGACGTTGTTCGCCGCGTCGTAAGCCTTGGCGGTCCATTGATGGGTGCCGTTGTTAGCGCTGGTGAACGACCACAGGTAGAGGTACGGCGTGGAGGTATCGGTCGCCACCAAGGTAGCACCGTCGTAAAACTCCACCTTGGTCACTCCCACGTTGTCGGAGGCGCTGGCGGTGAGAGTCACGGTCTGCGCCGTCGTGTAGGTGGGACCCGGCGGGGCGGCGCTTAGCGACACCGTGGGCGGCGTAATGTACTCCGCCGCCTTGGATGGTGATGGTCCGGGTCGGATTGCTGCTGCAGCTCTGCGCCGTCGGCTTGGTATTGTCGGTCACCGCGAGCGTGGTGGTGGAGGTGCCGGCGGTGTTGTACACCACGTTGCTCACCGAGTTGCTCGTGCTGCTGCTGTTGTTGGTGGTGCTGCTAACGGGGTTTCCGGTCGGGAATGTCCAGTTGTAGTTGTACTTCGCCTTGTTGCCGCCGCCGCTCACCGTACCGGTGTAGCTGACCGACTGGCCGGCCTGTATGGTGACGTTGCCGCTCGGCACGGTGATGGCACACGTCAGCGCGGCGCTCGCGCTGCCGGGGTAGCCACCCCACAGCAGCCCGGCCGCAAGGACGGCCACTGCGGCCGAGATCCGGCTCCAGACGAGCCCGGCGCGCGCGCCCGGCTCGCGAACATTATTCGTCATACCCATGTGCTCTCCTCCTCCAACCCCAAATCGCGGATGACCCGCTTTAATCTGTGTCCAGTTTCCGAGCATTGCTTCTGACTCTGAATCGAGCCCTCGGATGGCGGACCGTATCACGCGGAGAAACCCTTTTCGATAGGGCTGAATGGAGACGCCGTTGTAGCACCTACGAGACATCTCCTTGGAATTAGAGAAAGACGCTTGCACGAAGGCCGAGGCGTCATCGCGTTTCATGGACGCGGAGATGATTCCCGTATCAAGAACGACCCGGTTTGGACCTGCGTTTCGCGACTCTTCAAAGATTGGGCGGTCCCTCGCCGGCACGCGGCGGTTCCGATGGAGGCGATCGGGTGCCGCTGCAGGCCGCGTTTCGCGTATCACATTGGAACGCTTGCGCACCTCTTTTCCGCAGTCGGCCGGGAAAGCACTTGCTTCCCAGGATCCGTGGCGACCGACGGCTCGCCGTATCCGAAGGCCCCGCACGCCCTTAAGCGCAGGCGCCTGACGAAGGCGGCTTGCCGGGGCATTATCCTTCTGGCAGAGTGGGGTTCCGCAAGCCGCCCCCACCGGGCCGCCCCCGGTATGCGGTCCGGAGGCTCAGCAGCCTAGCCAAGCATCATCAGCGCCCATGATCACCGATCGATTCCGCCAACTGGTGCTGATTCTGTATGCCGTCTCCGTATTCTCGCTGCTGGCCGCCTTCGTCTCGGGGAGCTACCTGCGACACCGCACGGAGGAGAAAGAGCAGTTGGTGGACCTGGTCCGGGAGACCGATGATTTATTCACGACCTTGGTCACCGGGCAAACGGAGAAGCTGGAGGCATTACTCAAGGTCCTCTCCATGGACGCGCAGATCCTCACCGCTTTCCAGCACAGGGACCGGGCGGCATTGTTCGGAGAAGTGTCGCCCCTGCTCGCCTGGCTGAGACACCGGCAAGGCATCACCCATCTCGATTTCTTGGATAACGATCGCAAGGTTCTCTTGCGCGTCCACCAGCCGGACCGGTATGGAGATCGGATCGACCGCCTCACGCTGCTGCAAGCCGAGCTGCACGACAGGGTCGCCGCAGGACTGGAACTCGGACCACTGGGAACCTTCACGCTCCGCGTCGTGACGCCGTGGCGCAAGGATGGACGCCTTATCGGCTATGTCGAGCTCGGCGAAGAGGTCGACCGCCTCCTGAAGCGCGTCAACGACGTGCAGCACGTCGAAGGACTGCTGTTTATCAAGAAGCGCTACCTCAATCGCAGTGATTGGCTGGCGGGCATGACCATGCTGGGGCGTGCCGGCCAGTGGGGATCGATTCCCGCAAGTGGTGCTGAGCGCAGTCACCGCCACCGGCCTGCCGGAGTCGGTACTGCGTCTGGCCGCGCAGGCTTGCGTCGGCGGTGGCGGACGGAGCGACCGGATCACCGCGGACACCAGGACCCTGCTCACTTCGGCCATCCCGTTCCCCGATATCGGAAAGCGCCCGGTGGGCTGCCTGTACTTGGTCATCGACCTCACCAAGCAGCGGGCCGGAGACCTGAGGTTCCTGTCCGCGTTGACAGCTCTGGGCGCGGGTATTGGACTGCTGATGTTCGCGGTGTTCTACTTCATCCTTGCGCGTGTGCGGTCCAGACTGGTCTTTGTCGAGCAGGATCGAGCGGCGTTGCGGAAGATGGCATCGCGCGACGCGCTGACCGGCCTCTATAACCGCCGGCATCTCTCGGACATGCTGGAACATGAACTGCTCGCCTGTCGTTCGCAAGAGCGTCCCCTTTCGCTGCTCATGGTCGATCTCGACCATTTCAAGCGAATCAACGACTCGTTCGGTCATCCCTGTGGCGATAAAATGCTGGTGGCCGTGGGGCAGGCAGTGCTCGACGAGCTGCGCGACACCGACCGGGCGGTGCGGTACGGGGGCGAAGAGTTCCTGATTCTCCTGCCCGGGTCTTCGGTAATGGCGGCCATGGAGGTGGGCGAGCGCCTGAGGGCCGGCATCGGAGCCCTGGCCATCCCGTGCTCGGAACAGGCGAGAGCCAGCGTGACCGCCAGTATCGGCGTAGCGTCCTTTCCCGACGACGCGCAGACGGCGGACACGCTTCTCAAGCTTGCCGACGACGCGCTCTACGTTGCCAAGTCATTGGGCCGCGACAGGGTCGGCCGTCCCCGCATGGCGGGTGACCCACCCCACGCCGGTTCCCCCCGCGACCGTGGGAAAGGGTTGCAGGCCGCAAGCCGGCGCCGTTAGCGCGGCGGATCGGCGCGGTCGCGGCCCAGGTCTCATCCCTCGACTCTGTTCCACCGCGCCCGCAAACCACGCACCGGCCGGCCGAGTTCGGCCCTAACGCCTGCGAGGGTCGGCGAGCCTGTCCGTGCCGCGAGGCCGTAGATTCCCTCCGGGTTGGAGGAGTTGGGGCGGGGAAGGACTAAACTCTTAACGTGAAAGAAACGGGTTTTTGGGCGTGAAGGGGCCTGGCCGATGAAGGCCGTGGCGGGGAAGGTGAAGTGTTCAGGCTAGGGCGGGAAGGAAGCCGTAGCGCGTCAGTGCCTTGATCCAGCGTGGGGCGTTGCGTTTAACGGACAGAGCTTCATAGTTGATAACCGAGTCCCGGTAGTGTTGGCCACGCGCGAGCAGGAAGAAGATAGTCCGCTTGTCTCCCGTCGAAATACACTCAGAGGTGGGAGACGGCGGATGCCTGGACCGAATGAGCCTGAAGGCGGCAAGCCGCCGACGGCCTTTTTAACGTGCGCTCTCTATGGAAGCAATCCGGGGTACGAGTCGGTCCGGCGGGTCACGTTAGGTTGCGGGGTCGAGCCGCCAAAAACTTGCGCGACCTCTCCCCGCCGCCTCCCACCCCGGAGTATCTTTCATCATCGGGGGTGGCGCCAGACGCAATGATCGTTAGGCTCATGTGCTCTCTCCTCCAGGATGTGTGATGGCCCGGGTAGCTTCCGCGAGTGAAGCAGCACAGACCGTGCCAGCAGGGACGATGCACGCCGATCAATGGCTTGCCGCTTTTCGGCGGTGGGCACTGGTCGCCCCTGCACGCTCGCCGCACGGGATAGGCCGAGTCAGGGCGCGAGGCCGTATTCACTCTTGGCCCCGCACCGGGGCAGCGCCCAGCAAAGCGCGCGTGTTGCGAGCCAGCACTCCGATGCGCACGAGCGGTGGTAGGTCCCTGCGAGACGACCCCCGGTCAGCGGCATGACCTGCTGGCGCCCGCCGGCACTTCACGCCCACAGGCTTCCGATTCGGGTACACTGGCCGCCTCGCCCCGACCAGACGGCCCGATGATGACCACTCAGGCTTACGAGCAAAGACGCCAGCGGCTGATCGACGCTGTCCGCAAGGAACGGGGCGCGGTGCGTCTTGCCAAGGACACCTCGAACCTGTTCCGCGAACGCACGCAGGTGGCGGCGCACAAGCTGGACGTGCGCGAGTTCGACCACGTCCTGCGCGTCGACGTGGAGCAAGGCTGCGTAGAAGTAGAGGGTATGACGCCCTATTCGGGGCTGGTGACGGAATGCCTGAAGTACGCCGTGATGCCCACCGTGGTGCCGCAGCTCAAGTCCATCACCATCGGCGGGGCGGCTGCCGGATGCGGCATCGAGGCGTCGTCGTTCAAGTACGGTCTCGTGCACGAGACTGTTCGAGAGATGGAGATTCTGCTGCCCGACGGGCGCAGCGTGGTCTGTACTCCGACGAACGAGCACAAGGACCTGTTCTTCGGCTTTCCCAACTCCTACGGCACGCTCGGCTACGCCTTGAAGCTCAAGGTCAGAGTCGTGCCGATCAAGAAGTATGTGAAGCTCACCCGTCTGCGCCACGGCGACCCCAACGCATACTTCGCCGACCTCGCGCAACAGTGCGCACGCGAGGATGTCGACTTCGTGGACGGCGTCGTGTTCGGCCGCGACGAGATGTACATCAACCTCGGGCAATTCTCGGACACGGCACCCTTCACCAGCGACTACACCTTCGAGCACATTTACTACCGGTCCATCCGCGAGCGCGCCGAAGATTATCTCGTCACGGAGGACTACATCTGGCGCTGGGACACCGATTGGTTCTGGTGCTCGAAGAACCTGTTTGCCCAGAATCCCATCGTCCGCCGCCTATACGGCCCCAGGCGGTTGAACTCCGTCACCTATACCAAGATCATGCGCTGGAACAGCCGCTGGAAAATCACGCATTATCTCAATCGGATGCTCGGCATTCACGCCGAATCGGTGATCCAGGACGTGGAGATTCCCGTAAAGCGCGCTGCGGAGTTTCTGGCGTTCTATCACGAAGTGATCGGATTTATGCCCGTCTGGATCTGCCCAACCCGCCCTTACGACCGTAACGCCCGCTTCGATCTCTATCCGATGGATCCCGATACCTTGTACGTCAATTTCGGATTCTGGGACGTGATCCGCGGGCGCGAGAGGCTGCCGGAAGGCTATTACAACCGCCGACTCGAGCACCAGGTGACGGAGCTCGGTGGCATGAAGTCCCTATACTCGGACTCCTACTTCACCGCGGATGAGTTCTGGCGCATCTACAACAAACCCGCCTACGACGCACTGAAAGCCAAGTACGACCCGGACGGCACCTTGAGCGAACTATTTGCCAAATGTGTGGAGCGCAAGTAGTCAGCAGAGCAAGCATCGGTCAACATTGTGGATAGAGGTCGGGCAGCAACCCCGAACCCCGACGGCCCTCGCTGTCCCGCCGCCGTTCCTGCAGCTCGCCGGCGATGCTGGACCAGAACGCCTTGCCGTCCCACCTCTCGGAGCGCCCGCGGTAGAGCAGCCGATCCAAGCCTTGGAGGGCGGCACGGCTTTCCTGCCTCTGCAGGCGGACCGCCAGCTCCCCCAGGCCGCGCGGTGGATGCTCCGCCCAACGGGCAGCCGACCAAGCCAGAATGGCCGCCCGGGCCGCCTGCGGATCATTCGCCCGGCAGGCGCGGTCGAGATCCCGGAGCGGCGCCGACGCACCCGTCGCCTTTCGCGCCGGCGGCGACGGCTGGCGCCCAAGCCGCTGCCGTCGCGCCCGCCACCACAGCCCCAGAGTGCTCAGCCAGGCCACGAGCAGGGCAGCCGTCAGCCAGGCCCAAGGCAGCTCGCCGCTACCGCGCCCTTCCCCGGTTGCCGGGGCTCCTGGTCTGATGGATACCGCCGGGGCCGGCGCCATCGGCATGGCGGCTGGTACGCCAGGTGCGGCGGCCGCAGGGGAGGGCGGCGACCCATTGGCAACCTGCCCGGGAGGCGCCGCCAGCACCTCGATAGTGCGGGCGGACAGCACGGCTTCCTGGGGCTGGTCGGTGGCGACGTCCCACCACGGGACGCGGATCGCCGGCAGGGAGAATTTCCCCGCCTGCGTCGGCACCAGCGCGAATTTCTCGACTCGCTTGCCGAGCAGGAACATCCCCGGGCTCTGGTCATTGATCGCCGGCTCGTCGGGGTAGACCTTCATGGAAGGGGAATCCTTGAGCGTGAGGTCCGGAAGCTGGGAGGCCGAGAGTCCCCGGGCGAGCAGGGTGATGGTGCGCGTGACCGGCTCTCCGACCCGGAACTGCGGCGGGTCCGGGGACCAGCTTTCCGAGACCGTGAGCGACTGGGCCGGCAGCCAGGTGCCGGCCGTGGCCTGGGCCGGACTGGGCCGCACCTCCAGCCCGATCTCCGGGCTGTGGGCACGCACCGGGCGCAGCGTCTCGAACAGCCGGTCCAAGGGATTGGGGCCGCCGAAGCCGTTGAAGAAGCGGTCCGGCACAGAGGACGGCCGGGCCTCCGCCATCTGCCCGGAGAACAGTATCGGGGGTATCTTGAGGGGGCCGCTGGCCTGCGGAAAGACCGCGTAGCGGCGTTCGATGACGTGATAGGTGCGGCCGTCGCGCAGCTTGTCGTAGCGCGAATCACGGCCCAGGCGCTCCACAATGGCGTTGGGAACCTGGGGATCGGCCAGGGAGCCCTGCCGCAACCCGTCGCCGTAGTAAAGGCGCAGAGTGTAGACCACTTCGGCCTGGACATATGGACGGCGGTCGTCGACCTCCGCCTCGAGAGCGACGGGCACACGGCCGCCTGGCATGGCCGCCGTTCCGGCGCCGCCGGGCAACACCTTGACGTGCAGCGGCTGCGTACTGTCCTCGCCCACCCGGATCGGTGGAATCGTGAATTCCCCGGGGGTGCGAGGCGCCAGGGTGATGGTCCACTCCAGGCGGGCGCTCACTTGTCCGTTGACGATATCCAGCCGCTGGCTCTGCGCGGTACCCAGGACTTGGAAGTCCTTCTTCAGAGGCGCTAGGTCGGGCCGGCCGGAGGAGCCGTTGCCGTCCGCTGCGATGCTGAGATTGAAGGTTTCATCCAGGCCAACCGCGCTGCGGTCCAAGTGTGCTCTCAGGTCGGCAGCCCGGGCCGATGGCACGGACAGCGCCAGCAGCAGGCCCAGGGCCAGCAGGCTGGTGGTCCAAGTTCGGTACAGCGGGCCGGGGTTCCAGGCCACCGCCCGTCGAGGGCTTCCGTAAGGGCTCATGTCTTCAGCGTTCCATTTCCAAGACTTCGGCGACACGCGACGACCTGTTCACCAAGGGTTCCCCGGCGAGCCCAGGGCGCTCTGACGACGCAGGTGCTCTTGCAGAAATTTCTGCCGCAGCAGCCCCCCCGGATCATCGGGAATCCGGCGCAGCCACTGCTCGAGGGCCTGCTGCGACTCCGACCGCCGGGCCTGTTCCGTGGCGGCGCCTGCTCCCGCCGGGCCGGAGGGCCGGTCCGCCACGGCGCCCGTCGGCTGCCCGCCCGGCTCAGCCCCGTCGGCCCTGGCACTTTGGGGCCGTCCAGGCGACGGTCTGCCTGAGCTTGCAGCGTGTCCATCGGCGCTGCCCGGTGCGCTTCCCCGCTGGGTCTTCTGCCGCGCACCCTGCCTTTCCGGGAGCGGTGGGCTGCCGCCGCTGGCACCCGCAGACGCTTCGACGCCATGGCTCTGCTGGCCCTGGCCTGCATTCGGCCCGGCGGCAGAGGTCGCGCTGACAGCGCTGTCGGGCGTCGAGCGCTTCGCACTCGCGCCTGGCTGCGCCCCTTGGGAGCGCTGGGGATGATTCGCCGCGGATTGACCCTTGCCCGGCTGCGCTGCCGACTGGCCGCCCTGCTGGCTGGACGGGTTGCCGGTGCCGCTCTGCTGGTGGCGGCCCCGAGAGTCATTTTCCGTGCCTTGCTGACCGGTCCCGCCCCCCTTCTTCCCGGATTGGGTAGAGTCCCGATCTTGCCGGTGCTGCTGCTCTTCAAGCCATTTCTCGAGCAGGTCCTTGTTGTGGCGGGCATCCTCCATCTTCGGATTGAGCTGCAGGGCCTGGTCGTAAGCGGCCAATGCCTCGCGGGGCTTTCCCATGTGCGCCAAGGCGTTGCCCCGGTTGTACTGGGCCTCGGCGCCCTCGATCCGGCCGAAGGCGTCGGCGGCCTGCTGATACTTTCCGGCACGATACAGCGCCGCGGCGTGCCAGGCGGGGTCCCGGAAGCTGTCGGCCGCCTGCGCCGCCTGCCCCGCGGACATCTCCCGCGCGCCCTGCTGGTCGCCCCGCAGCCACAGATCGTTCCAGCCCAGAGCCTGGGCGGGCTGGGGCAGAAACGCAGGCATCAGCGCGAAGACAGCTATCCAGCCGCGGCGGAAACCGAAGGCGGCGAGCGGCAGCAGAGCCAGCGCGAGCCACGGACCCTCGTCCCGCCAGCGTTGTGTCGTGCGTTCCCCCGACTTGCTCTGCGCCGTGCCCGTGCGCTCCACCGTCATGGCAGCGCGCAGATCGGCATCGCCACTGCTGATGGTCCGGTAAATGCCGCCCCCGGCCTCGGTGATCTCCCGCAACGGTCCGGGATCGAGGTGGGGTACCACGATCGCCCCGTGGGAGTCCGTCACAAAGCCGCCCGCGCTCGGGATGGGGCCGCCCTGGGGGGTACCCACGCCGAGGATGGACAGGCGTCGCCCATCCTGGCGCAGCTTTCGGGCGGCCTCCAGGGTGGCCGCCGGGTTGTCCACGCCATCGGTGATCAGTAGCACCTCGCCACCGGGCGCACCGGCCTGGCTCAGGAGGCGGCCGGCCTGTCGCAGCGCCAGATCGGGACGGCTCCCCTGCACTGGCGTCAGGTCGGTGGCGAGGGCAGGCACCATGGCGGCGATGGTGGCCGTGTCGTCGGTGAGGGGTGACACGACGTAAGGCTCCCCCGCGAACACCACCAGGGCGGTCTGGCCTTCGCGGCGCTGCTTCAGGAGATCGAGAAGCTTGTACTTGGCGCGGGCCAGTCGGGACGGCTGCAGGTCTTCCACGTCCATGGAACGGGAGAGGTCCAGCACCAGGACCGCCGCACTTTTCAGCCGGTACACCGGCTGAGGCAGCCGCGACCAGCTTGGCCCCGCCAGGGCCAGTACCGCAATCAGCCATCCCGCACCGAGCAGAGACAGGGGCACTCGGGCCGGGCGTCCGTCGCCCTCCACCACCAGGCTCGGTAGCAGGTGCGGGTCGATGACCGCGGACCAGTCTCCCGATCCGTCGCGCCGGCGCAGCAGCCGTGCGAGCAGCATCCCCAGCGGGATGAGGGCAAGCAGCCAGAGGGGGCGCAGCAGATGGATCTCGCTCCAGATCATGGGCTCGCCACCTCTCCCTCCGCAAGGTCAACGCGCGAGCGCCCGCTGCGGAGCCTGCCGGTAGCGAGCATGGCGATGAGCGCGGAGATCAGTAAGGCGGCCCCGAGGGGCCAGTAGAACAGCGGGGTCACCGGCCGGAAAGTCTCGGTGTCGGTGCTGCGCGGCTCCAGCCTGTCGAGCTCGCGGTAGATCTGCCCAAGCCCCTCGGTGTCCGCGGCGCGAAAATAGCGGCCGTGCGTGGTCTGCGCGATCTCCTTCAGCGTGCCCTCGTCCAAGTCGCTGGACGGGTTGACCATCCGAGTGCCGAACAACGTGGGCACCTCCAGGGTGTTCGCGCCCAGCCCAATGGTGTAGATGCGCAGGCCCTCAGCGGCGGCGAGCTTGGCCGCCTGCACGGGGTCGACCTCGCCCGCCGTGTTGGCGCCGTCGGTGAGCAGGACCAGCACCCGCTGCTTCTGCGGAGTGTTGCGCAAACGTTTGACCGCCAGTCCGATGGCATCGCCGATGGCCGTCTGCTTACCCGCCAATCCGATCTGCGCTTCACTCAGCATGGCGAGCACGGTCTTGCGATCGAAGGTGAGCGGGGTCTGCAGGTAAGCGCGGGTGCCGAAAAGGATCAGGCCGATGCGGTCCCCGCTGCGCTGCTGGATGAAGCGGCTGGCGGTCGCTTTCACCACGTCCAGGCGGGTCGCCGGCTGGCCGTCGATGTCGAAATCCGGCAGCTCCATGCTGCCCGAGAGGTCCAGGGCCAGCATGAGATCGCGTCCCTCCAGCGGCAGCGCCACAGGCGGCCCCAGCCACTGAGGCTGAGCGGCGGAGGCGACCGCCAGCGCCCAGGCCGCGTAGGCCGCGCACAGCCGGGCCCGATACCCCCCACTGCGCTTCCCAGGCCCGGCGCTCAGCTCCGCCACCCGGCTGAAAAACGGCAGCCTGAGTGCCGCGCCGCCGACGCCGGTCTCAGGCGCCGGCGGCAACAGACGCCGCAGCACCCACGGCAGCGGCAGGAGCAGGAACAGCCAAGGCTGCGCCAGCTCAAACATGCCCTTCCTTCTGGGCCTGCCCGTTGGCCCGTATCCATGCCTCCACGGTGCTCCCCAGGGCATCGCCGTCCAGCTCCACACCTGGGCGGTAGGGTGCACTGAGCAGCGCCCGGCCCGAGCCCTGGGTGAACCGCCCGCCGCCGCCGGTACGATCCAGAAACTGTAGCCAGCGCTCGCCGCTCAGCCCGGCCACCTCCCGCTTCGGAAAGCAAACCATCGCATAGCGGCGTAGCAGCCGGGACAGCCGCGCGGCCAGGGCCTGACGATCCCGGTCGCGGTGAAAACAATCCAGTCCCTGCGCCAGCTCTCGGAGGGCCGCCTGCTGCAGGCGCGGCGGACGCCGCCGATACAGTCGCCAGCCGGCCAGCGATGCCGCGCAGAGCAGGGCCGCCAGGAGCCACCATCCGGGGGCCGGAGGCCACCAGGACACCGCCGCGGGCAGGTGAATGTCCCGCAACGCGGACAGCGGCAGGCCGGCGGCCTGGTTCACGGCCGCTCCCCCGCTCCCCGGCGGAGGTGCACCTGGAGGCCCCGACGCAGGGTATCGGCCACCGGCTGATCCGTTGCCAGGACAACCACGTGGATGCCGTGACGGTCCCGCTGCTCGTCCAGCAGCGCGCGGCGGCGCTGAAATTGACCCGCATACGCCCGACGCACGGAAGCGCTCGTCGTATCGAGGGTGGCCCGGAGCCGGCCGTCGCTGATCCGGTAGCGGCCGGGCGGCGGGGCCTGGGCCTCCAGAGGGTCGTACACCAGCACCGTCACCACGTCACTGTGGCACGACAGGCGCGCGAGGGTAGCTTCGGCCGCCCCATCCAGGTCCAGGAAGTCGCTGATCAGAAACACCAGACTGCCTGGCCGGCTGATGCGGGACAGCCGCGTCAGTGCGCTGTGGATGGCACCGCTCCCGTCCTCTGGATCGGGATCTCCCTGGTGGACATCCCGTAGGGCCTGGATCAGCCGCAGCACACCCGCTCGCGGCCCAGGGGGCGCAGCTCTTGGTGCTCCTGCCCGGCGAAAACTACCCCCCCGACCCGATCCCCGTGTCCCACCGCCGCCCAGCCGAGCAGGGCTGCGGCCCGGGCGGCCAGCACCGACTTGAACGCGACGCGGGTGCCGAAGCGCATACTGGCGCCCAAATCCACGAGCAACAGCACCGGCCGTTCCCTCTCCTCGCGGAACAGCTTGGTGTGAGGCTGACCGGTTCGGGCGGTCACGCGCCAGTCGATGTTGCGGATGTCGTCCCCCGGCAAGTAGGCGCGCACCTCGGCGAAGTCGATGCCGCGGCCCTTGAACGGCGACGCATAAGGCCCCGTCTGGGTCGTCATGACCCGCCGTTGGGGAGCCAGACCGGGCAGGCTGGCCTGGCTGCGCAGACGGATCAGCTCCTCGCTGCCCAGGATCACGCCGCCCCCGGGCATCTCGGCGCTTGCCGCGGCGGCGCTCACGGCACCGCCACCCGCTGCAGCAGGCGGTCGATGAAGGTATCAGGAGTCACTCCGTCCGCTTCCGCCTCGAAGGACAGCAGCACCCGGTGCCGGAGCACGTCGTGGGCCACCGACTGTATATCCTCCGGCGATACGTAATCCCGGTCATGCAGCCAGGCGTGGGCTCGGGCGCAGCGGTCCAGCGCGATACTCGCCCGCGGGCTGGCGCCGAAACGCACCCAGCGCGCCAGCTCGGCCCCATAGGGGGCAGGGTGCCGGGTGGCGGCCACCAGTTGCAGGAGATAGTCCTCCAACGCCGGGGCCAGATGCAGGCCCAGCACCTCTCGGCGCGCCCGGAACAAGTCGCCCTGGCTGATGCGCAGCGGTGCGCTGAGACCCGGCTCGATCCGGTTCGCGCTGCTCGCCTCGAGCTGGGCATGAGCCTGCTCCCGGGCAATCGCCAAGATGCGGTGCTCTGCCGCCAGGCTCGGATAGCCGACTCGGATGTACATGAGGAAGCGGTCGAGCTGGGCCTCGGGCAGGGGGTAGGTTCCCTCCTGCTCGATGGGGTTCTGCGTGGCCATCACCAGGAACAGACCCGGCAGGGGGTAGGTCGCCCGGCCGACGGTCACCTGCCGCTCGGCCATGGCCTCGAGCAGAGCGGACTGCACTTTGGCCGGTGCCCGGTTGATCTCATCTGCCAACAGCAGGTTGTGGAACAGGGGCCCCCGCTCGAAATGGAACCCGCCGTCCTGCGGATGGAATATCTCCGTTCCGGTCAGGTCCGCGGGCAGCAGGTCGGGGGTGAACTGGATGCGGTGAAAGCTGCCTTCCAGGGCAGCAGACAGCGTCCTGATCGCCGTGGTCTTGGCCAGACCCGGCGCTCCTTCGACCAGCAGATGGCCATCGGCCAGCAAGGCCACCAGCAGGCGCAGGTTCAACGCCTCCTGCCCGACGATACGCTCGTTGAGGAAGGCCCGCAGTCGGCGGATGCCTTCAATGGCTGAACTGGGCTCCGGCAGGGCCGGCTCGGCGCTTGCACTCATCGCTATCTCTTCCCTCTTTGCTCGCGGGCTCCGCAGAGGGAGCACGGCACGGCCTGCGCAGCGCGCGGAACGCGGGAACATGGTACGTCGCTGGCTGCTGCGCGCGGGCCGCTGTGGCTGATACCGCCGAAGCGGTCCGTCCGGGCCGCCCGCCGGCGTGGTCTAGCAGGCACCAACGCTGTCGTTGACCATCGTGAACTGAAAAAATTCCTCTCGGGGGATCGAGACGGGCGCGAGGGAGGCGGCCACGAGGTTGCGGGCCCGCCCATAGCGAGCCGTGGCTCCAGCACCGCACCGGGTTACCCGCGAGGCCATCGATCCCCGGGGCCTCCTTCGCTCCCCCAGACATTTCCGGCCCATCACCGCGCGGCGGTACGGTCGGGCTGCCAGAGTGGCGATGACTAATGCCTGCAGAACACTAGTGTAGTGCTTGGTAATTAACGGAACATATATGATCTATCGCTGTCCAGGGCTATGAAGCCAAGACAGGAGAGCACTGATGCGAGTAGCCCCGATGGTCCGACTGAGCGCGGAAGAACAGCGGAGCCTGAGGCGTGTGTCGCGTTCGAACACCACGAGTGTGAGGCTGGCCCGCCGAGCGCGCATTGTGCTGTTGGCGGCGGTGGGCATGGAGAACAAGGCCATCGCGGCGGAACTCAAGATTGGGCGTGTGCAGGTTGGGCGTTGGCGGGAGCGCTATGCGCAAGGCGGGCTGGCGGCCATCGAGTGTGACCTGCCGCGCGGAGGTCGTCAGCCCAAGGTGGATGCCGCCGAGATCGTGCGACGTACGACTCAGACCCAGCCCTTAGCAGCGACACAGTGGAGTACGCGGACCCTGGCTAAGGAAATGGGAGTGAGCGACACCACGGTGCTGCGCGTGTGGCATGCCCATGGGCTGAAGCCGCATCGTGTCGAATCCTTCAAGGTATCGCGCGACCCGAAATTCACCGAGAAGTTGGAGGACATCGTCGGGCTGTATCTGTCCCCCCCGGAGCATGCTTTGGTGTTGTGCTGCGACGAGAAGAGTCAGGTTCAGGCGCTGGATCGTACCCAACCTGGCCTGCCGCTGAAGAAGGGGCGGGCTGCGACCATGACCCATGACTACAAGCGCCATGGCACCACGACACTGTTTGCTGCCCTGAACACCTTGGAGGGTTCCGTGATTGCCCGCTGCGAGCCGCACCATCGCCACACGGAGTGGCTCACCTTCCTGCGCCAAATCGACCGCGAGACGCCCAAGGACAAGGAACTGCACTTGGTCTGCGACAACTACGCCACCCACAAACATCCCAACGTTCAGAAATGGCTGGGAAAACACCCGCGTTTCCACATCCATTTCACGCCCACCTCAGCATCCTGGTTGAACATGGTCGAGCGATTCTTCCGCGACCTGACTGTGGATCGGTTGCGCCGTGGCGTGTTTCGAAGCGTCCCCGAGTTGATCCATGCCATCAACCGCTATGTCGATGCCCACAACGCCAATCCCAAACCCTTCATCTGGACCGCCAAGGCTAAGGACATCCTGCAGAAGGTCATCCGCGCCAACGCACGTTTAAGTTCTAAACAGAATGAAGCACTACACTAGATTGGTCCCCTTCCCGCCGCATCGAGCCCGTCACGGAGCAATGATGCGTCCAACGGCGCGCGCGGCGCACTCTCGGCGTGGTCCCAGGAGGTCACGCGGCTCGGGTATAATCGCTCCCCACCTGCACGGGAAAAGAGCGCCAGGTATGACGTATTGCCTCGCCATCTCGGTCAATGCCGGGCTGGTCTTCGCCTCGGACTCCCGAACCCACGGAGGGGTCGACCAAGTCAGCGTCTACCCGAAGATGCACACCTTCGCCTGGGATGGCGAGCGGGTCTTCGTCTTGCTCAGTGCAGGCAATCTGGCGACGACCCAGGCTGTGATCAAACAGCTCAAGGTGGACAATGCCGATGGGGAGACGAAGGAGAGCCTGGTGACCCTCCAGCGCATGAGCCAGGCCGCGGACTACGTGGGCCGGCTCAGCGCCGGGATTCAGCACCGCCAGGGGGCAATGGTGCAGCAGACGGTCTCGCTGGAGGCGAGCTTCATCCTCGGCGGCCAACTGCGGCATCAGGCGCCGGAGCTGTATCTCATCTATCCCCAAGGCAACTACATCAGTGCCTCGCCCGATCATCCCTTCCTCCAGATCGGCGAGATCAAGTACGGCAAACCCATCCTCGACCGCATCGTCGAACCCGCCATACTGCTCGAGGATGCCGCTCGCGGCGCCCTGGTTTCATTGGACTCGGCCATGCGCAGCAACATCTCGGTGGGACCCCCCATCGATCTGTTGATCTATGAGAAGGACAGCCTGCTGCTGACACGGCAACTCCGGCTCAAGCTCGATACGCCCTACTACGCCACCCTGCGCAAGCAGTGGAACGAGGGACTCAAACACCTCGTGAGCGAGCTACCGCGCTTCGACTGGGAAAAGGAGAGGCCCTGACACCTGCTGACACCTATAGTGCCCACGCCCTTCAGGTTTACTGGCGCACAGCCCGCCCACACCCTTACCTGTGACGGGTCGCTCGGATTTCCGACAACAGGTCTCTGTATCTTGACCTCGGTGCGCAGTCGCCTTGACAGAGGGGTCCAGCTCATCGCCCCGCGCGCTTCCTCAGGAAGCCGGCGGGCCGCACTCCACCATGCGCTCCAAGATGAGCCCGTAGAAGGCGTCGTCGCCTGAGAAATGCCATCCTAGCTGGGTAACGCACTGGCGGCACACCACCATCCGCCAGCGGTAACCCGAGAACCAGCTCCAGTAGTCGGTCGCCTCGCCGATGGGAGCGCAACCCGGCGCGTACCGGAAGCAACCAAACACGAACCGGATGCCGTCGGGATTCGAGCGCCGGTGCACGTGCTGGCCCTCCACGGCGAAAGACTCCTCGCGCGTGGTCACTGGGGCGTGGCACTCTGCACAACACCACTGCGGTCCGCTGCCTGCGCTGTCCTGCGCCTGAGCGGAGTCCGCCAGGCGTTGGCACTGCTCCTCGCTCAAGCGATCGAACAAGCGCCAAGCAGCGCCGCTGCCCGTAGGAGGATGGCGCATTCCTGCGGCGCCTGGCAGCCCAGTCCCCAACCGCCGGCCAGGAATGCATCGGGCAGTGATCATAGTTGGGGTTGGGGGATGGCATGCCGCTCTGCGCCGGCGATGACCTGGAACGGGTCCGCCCACAAGGGCGGGTGGGCGCCAGCATCCCGCCAAAGCACCCCGGCGCTTCACGAGCAGCAGGCGCGTGCCGACCGCGTCGACCACGTTACCCCTGTCCGCTCGGCCAGAAACGCATCGTCCGGGTCCACATGCCGCGCTTCTCCGCGCATCGAGCGACCCGCCACTAGTGCCACATGTGGGGCTCATAGATCGCTGCGCGGCCTCCCCCCGCGGCCTTGGCCGCCTGCACCGCCCGCTTCCCAGCGCTTAGCAGATCCTCGGCCCGGTGGAACAGCGACTGCTCGCCATGCGTCACCATCCCGACGGACGCTCTGACCACGACTTCGTTCCCTGGCTCCGGACCGAGGCTTGATGAAGCGAATCCCTGAACGATGCGCTCGCACAAAGACCGGGAAGCCTCGATGCCTGCACCGGGCAGAATGATGGCGATGCCACGGTCGCCATAGCGGGCCAACACGTCCGAATACCGCGTATAGTCGAACAAGCGAGACACCGCACCGTCCAGTACCTTGCTCGCTCTGTCCCGACCGTAAGCGGCGCGGATCCCCTCGAAGTCATCTAGCTCCACCAGGGCCAAGCTCAGGGGCCAGTGGTAGCGGCCGGCGGCCTCGAACTCCTCGCGCAGGGTCTGCTCCAGCGCCGCCCGCTCGACGAGCGCTCCCGCCATGCGCCCCCGGTCGCGCAGCTCGCGGAACTTCCCGGCTTCCTCTTCGGGCGCGAGGGCCCGGGTAGCGTCCTCGGCCTCCTCCATGGGCGCCACATGCGGTGCCGCGAAGGCCTCCTGCGCCTCTTCCAGGACGCGGTCCAGGTCCGACGCCGATACCAGTGCGCTCTCGAAGAGGAGCTCGACTTCCGGAATCTCGCTGCTCACCGACTGCAGGAGCGCGTTCAGGGCGGCGGCATCCGACCCAAGTTGGCTGCGCGCGGCGTCCGCGGCTTCGGTCAGGCGGGCGGGATCGTCGCGCAGCCAGATGTCCGCAATCAAGCCCGACACGGCCACGCAGCGCACGAACGCCCGGAAGCGTCTGTCGTCCGTTGCGACCAGCCGCGGGTCGTGGCTTCCGGCCACCGCGTCCTGCAGGTACTCGGGGAGCTTCCGATAACGCAGCAGCCACGCGCCGACCTCTGCATGATCGCTCCCCAAACGGTCCTGCTCCCATTGCTGCAGGCGACCATGCACCCGCTGCGCTTCACCGATGTCCCGGTAGAGATCGGGGAGGGCTCGGTCGAGTGCCAGCATTCCGATGTCCTGCACGAGCCCTGCCAGGAACAACTGCCCCCTGGATCTGAGCCCGACGCTGCTGCCCAGGGCGTGGGCGCAAGTCGCCGCGAGCATAGCGCGGCGCCAGAACACGGAGTAGTCCAATCGGCCTTCGGTCCCCTCGCGCAGCGACCCGACCAGCGAGAAGCTCAAGGCGAGGCTCAGGGTCGCGTTCGGCCCCAGCAGGGTAACCGCCTGCCGCAAGTTGCGGCTCTCCCGCCGTCGGCCATACAAAGCGGAGTTTGTCATGCGCAGGACCTTGGCGACCAAGGCCGGGTCGAGGTTGATGGCCTCGGCGAGCTGCCCGATGGGCACGTCCGGATCGCGGCCCAGCTCGATGAGGCGCAGGGCGACACCCGGCAGGGCGGGCAGGTTGCCGCAGTGTTCGAGGCGTTCCAAGAGTTCGGGATTCATCGGGTGGTCCATCCTCTGCGGAAGTCACCCACATTATAGTTAAGCCTAATCGGAGGTGAGGGCCGCCCCGCCCTAGACGCCCAGATAACCCAGGATACCTTCCGCGGCCTGCCGGCCTTCGAACACGGCGGTGACCACCAGGTCCGAGCCGCGCACCATGTCGCCCCCGGCGAATACGTCGGGGTTGGTCGTCTGATAGGCGTACTCGCTATCCGCGGCAGCCTTGACCCGCCCACGCTCGTCCAGCTCGATCCCGAATTCCTCGAACCAGCTCGCGGGGCTCGGCCGGAAGCCGAAGGCGATGATCACTCGATCCGCCAGGATCACCTCTTCTGTGCCGGGCACAGGCTGCGGCATGCGGCGGCCGCGCCCGTCGGGCGGACCCAACTCGGTCTTGACCACCTTCACGCCCTTGACCCGATCGCCGCCCACCACCTGGATGGGCTGGGTGTTCCAACGGAACTGTACGCCCTCCTCTTTGGCGTTGGCGACCTCCCGGCGTGAGCCCGGCATGTTCGCCTCGTCGCGCCGGTAGGCGCAGACAACACGGGAGGCTCCCTGGCGCACCGCGGTGCGCACGCAATCCATGGCGGTATCGCCTCCGCCGAGCACCACTACCCGCTGGCCCTCCATGCTCACGTAAGCGGAGTGATCCTTCTCCCACCCCGTCAGATGGTTGATGCTCGAGATGAGATAGGGAAGCGCGGAGTGCACGCCCGGCAGATCCTCCCCCGGGAACCCGCCGCGCATGTACGCGTAAGTCCCCATCCCAAGGAACACGGCGTCGTATTCTTCCAGCAAGCTGTGGAACGGTAGATCCTTGCCCACTTCGGTCTTCAGTACGAACTGCACCCCCATCTCCTCCATGAGCCGGCGCCGTCGGGTCACCACGTCCTTTTCCAGCTTGAAGGGAGGAATGCCGAACGTGAGCAGCCCACCGATCTCGGGGTAGCGATCGTAGACCACGGCCTGGACACCGTTCCTCACCAGAACATCGGCACAGCCAAGTCCCGCCGGACCCGCCCCGACGACCGCCGCGCGCCTCCCCGTGCTCACGACATGGGAGAGGTCGGGGCGCCATCCCAGACGGAGCGCCTCCTCGGTGATGTACTTCTCGATGGCGCCGATGGTGACCGCCCCAAAGCCGTCATTGAGCGTACAGGCCCCTTCGCACAGTCTGTCCTGGGGACATACGCGCCCGCAGACCTCGGGCAGCGTGTTGGTCTGATGGGACAGCTCGGCAGCCTCGAACAGGTTGCCTTCGGCCACCAGCTTCAGCCAATTGGGAATGTAGTTATGGACGGGACACTTCCACTCGCAGTATGGGTTCCCGCAGGAGAGGCAACGCGCCGCCTGCGCCGCGGAAGTCTGCGGGTCGAAGTGCCCGTAGATCTCGTCGTAGCGATGGATACGCAGCAGCACCGGTTTCTTCTCCGGGTCCTGCCGCGGTACCTCGATGAATTGGAACGGCTCGGGCACGGGTCTAGTGGGAGCACGGCGCCAGGCTCAGCCAGCCCATCGCCGGATCAAGCGGCCACATTCATCAGGTCGAGAAGCGTCTCCAGCTCCGCAGCCTTCGGCTTCACCAGCCAGAAGCGGCGCGCAATGCGCTCGAACTGATCGAAAATGCGGCAGGCCCAATGGCTCCCCGTATCGGTGACGAACTCGCCGAGGAGGGTGCGCAGGTGGTTTGCATACGCCTGCATGTTCTCCGTGTGCACTCGGTGGATATCGACGAGCTCATGGTTGTAACGGTTGACGAACTGGTTCTCGAGATCCAGGACATACGCAAAGCCGCCCGTCATACCGGCACCGAAGTTGAGCCCGGTCGACCCCAGGACCACCACGGCCCCTCCGGTCATGTACTCGCAGCCATGATCCCCCATACCCTCGACCACCGCCACGCAACCCGAGTTACGCACTGCAAAGCGCTCGCCAGCGATCCCTGCGGCGAACAGCTTCCCTCCGGTCGCCCCGTACAGGCAAGTGTTTCCAATGATCGGGGTCTTCTCGCTGCGGTAGCGGCAGTCTCGGGGAGGGTAGATGACGATCTTGCCGCCCGCCATCCCCTTGCCCACGTAGTCATTGGCGTCACCCTCCAGGATGAGCTGCAGACCACCGGCGTTCCATGCGCCGAAGCTCTGACCCGCCGTGCCATAGAGGCGCACGGTGATAGGGGCGTCCTCCATGCCGTGGTTGCCGTGGCGGCGCGCGATCTCGCCCGACAGGCGAGCCCCGATGGAGCGGTTCACGTTCTTGAGGCGGTACTGGAAATCGCCGCCGGCTTTCTGCTCGATGGCACCGAGCGCGTCCTGGACCATGGCCTCGGCCAGCGCTCCGGTGTCGAAGGGCGTATTGCTTGGCACTTGGCAGTGCTGCGGCTTGCCCTGCGCCTCGGGCGGGACGGTGAGTATTGGGGACAGATCGAGACGCTCCTGCCTCGCAGTCTCGCCGCGGACGGCGATCAACAGGTCAGTGCGGCCGATCAGGTCCTCGAGGCGGCGCACTGCGAGTCGGGCCATCCACTCCCGGGTCTCCTGCGCGACGAAACGGAAGAAGTTCTCCACCATCTCTGGCGATCCCATGAAGTGCTCGCGGCGCAGTACCTCGTTCTGGGTGGCCACTCCGGTGGCACAGTTGTTCAGATGACAGATGCGCAGGTATTTGCAGCCCAGCGCGATCATGGGGGCCGTCCCAAACCCGAAACTCTCGGCACCCAGAATGGCCGCCTTTACCACATCCAGGCCAGTCTTCAGGCCGCCGTCTGTCTGTAGCCGCACCTTGTCGCGCAGGTCGTTGGCGCGCAGCGTCTGGTGGGTCTCCGCCAGCCCCAGCTCCCAGGGCACTCCGGCGTACTTCACGGAACTCAAGGGGCTTGCACCGGTCCCCCCGTCATAGCCCGCGATGGTGATCAGGTCGGCGTAAGCCTTCGCCACGCCGGCCGCTATGGTCCCTACACCCGCCTCCGACACCAGCTTCACAGACACTAGGGCATGGGGGTTGACCTGCTTCAGGTCGAAGATGAGCTGGGCCAAGTCCTCGATGGAGTAGATGTCGTGGTGCGGCGGCGGGGAGATGAGCGCGGTGCCGGGCCGCGCGTGGCGCAGCTTGGCGATCATCGCATTGACCTTGTGGCCGGGGAGCTGGCCACCCTCTCCGGGCTTGGCACCTTGCGCGATCTTGATCTGCAGGACTTCGGCGTTCACCAGATAGGCCGGCGTCACTCCGAAACGGCCGGAGGCGACCTGCTTGATCTTGGACGTGCGCTCCGTGCCGTAGCGGCGCGGATCCTCGCCTCCCTCGCCCGAGTTGGACCGACCGCCGAGGCGATTCATGGCGGTGGCGAGCGCCTCGTGGGCCTCGGGAGACAGAGCCCCCAGCGACATTCCCGCAGTGTCGAAGCGGGACAGGATGTGCTCGATAGGCTCCACCTCCTCCACAGGAATGGACGCGACATCGTCGCGCAGCCCAAACAGGTCACGGATCACCGTAACGGGGCGCCCGTTCACCAGCCCCGCGTATTCCAGATACTTCTGGTAGTCGCTGCTGCGCACCGCCTCGTGGAGGGCCTGCACCACGTCGGGATTGAAGGCGTGGTACTCGCCCCCGTGGATGTACTTGAGCAGCCCCCCTTGCCGGATCGCCTTGCGCGGATTCCATGCCTCCGCCGTCAGGGCCCGGGCATCCTCGTCCAAGTCCCGGAAGTTGGTCCCCTGGATGCGGCTGACCGTGCCGGAGAAGCACAGGTCCACCACCTCCTGGTGCAGACCGACGATCTCGAAGAGCTGAGCCCCCCGGTAGCTGGTCACGGTGGAGATGCCCATCTTGGACAGGATCTTGTACAGCCCCTTGTTGATTCCCGTGCGGTAGTTGTGGACGAGCCTGACGGCGTCGACCCCCAGGATCTCCCCGCGGCACATCATGTCGTGTAGGCACTGATAAGCCAGATACGGGATACACCGCCGTGGCCCCGTAGCCGATAAGCACGGCGAAATGGTGTGGATCGCGCGCGGTGCCCGTTTCCAGCACGATATTGGCGTCACACCTCAGCCCTTCCTGGATCAGGCGGTGATGGACGGCACCGGTGCCGAGCAGGGCATGGATGGGGATCCGGCCCTTGGCGATGCCGTGGTCGGACAGCACCAGGATTACCTTGCCGCCCTTCACGGCGTGGACGGCCTTCTCGCACAGCTCTGCGATGGCCTCACGCAGGGTCCCCTCTTCGGGGTAGGTCAAGTCGATGATCTCGTGTGGGTACTGCGGGTCGTCGAGGGCCAATAGCTGGCGGAACTTGCTGCGCGACAGAACCGGCGAGTCCACCTCGGCGCGGTCGGCGTGCTCCGGAAACTCATCGAAGGGGTTCCGCTCACGCCCGAAGCAGGTGCGCAGGGACATCACGATCTGCTCCCGCAACGGGTCGATGGGCGGATTCGTCACCTGGGCGAACTGCTGGCGGAAGTAGTCGTACAGTGACCGCGCCTGGCGCGACAGCGCCGGCAAGGGCGCGTCATCCCCCATGGAGCCGATCGCCTCCTGAGCGGCCTCGCCGAGGACACGCAGCACCTGGTCGCGCTCCTCGAAGGTGATCAGGAACTGCTTCTCGTACACTCGCAACGCACTCCCGAGCAACGATTCCGCCCCGGGATCCTCCTCGTCCAGCCTGGACTCCAGATGCCGGGCATGCTGCTCCATCCACGAGCCGGTAAGGCTGGCGGTTCTTCAGTTGCTCGTCGACGTCGTCCGGCAGCAGGAGTCGTCCGGTCTCCGTGTCCACCGCGATCATCTGGCCGGGCTTGAGCCGCCCCTTGGCGACGACGCTCTCGGCCGGATAGTCGTACACCCCGATCTCGGAGGCCAGCGTGATGTGCCCGTCGTCCGTGATCACATAGCGGGCCGGGCGCAGGCCGTTGCGGTCCATGGCGCAAGCGGCATAGCGCCCGTCCGTCAACACCATCCCGGCGGGCCCGTCCCAGGGCTCCATGTAGAGCGAGTAATACTCGTAGAATGCGCGAAGATCCGGGTCCATGGTCTCCTCGTTCTGCCAAGCGGGGGGAACCAGCACCCGCATGGCGCGGAAGATGTCCATGCCGCCCGCGAGGAGCGCCTCCAGCATGTTGTCCAGGCTCATGGAATCCGAGCCGGTCAGGGATACCAAGGGAAGCACATCCTCGATGTTCGGGATGAGAGGCGTCTTGAACTTGTACCCGCGTGCTACGGCCCAGTTGCGGTTCCCCCGCAATGGTGTTGATCTCGCCGTTGTGCGCGAGGAACCTGAACGGCTGAGCCAGACGCCACTCGGGCCAGGTATTGGTGGAGAAACGCTGGTGGTATAAGCACAGCCCAGAGGCAAAACGCGCATCCTCCAGGTCGGGGTAAAAGACCGGCAGATTGGCCGGCATGATCAGACCCTTGTAGCTGATGACGCGGCAAGAAAGACTGGGGACATAAAAGGGCGGGGCTTGCAGCTCGAGTGTTTTCTCGGCGCGGCGTCGGGCCACGTACAGACGCCGCTCGAAGGTGGCCTCGTCCATTGCCGGTGGGGGATGAACGAAGACTTGTTCGATGTGCGGCAGTGATCGCAATGCCTGGGCGCCGCACGCTTCTGTACGTAAGGGCACGACCCGCCATCCCACGACGCGGAGGCCTTCGCAGATCCAATTCGCGGCCCAGCGTCTGGCGGGCACGCTCGGCGGCACTCGTCTCACGGCTCAGGAAGACCTGCCCGACGGCATACAGCGGGGCCCGAGTTGGAACCCGCATTCCTGCGCTGCGCCCCGCAGGAAGGCGTCGGGCATCTTCATGAGCAACCCGCAGCCGTCGCCGGTCTTGCCATCCGAGGCGATGGCCCCACGGTGGGTGAGACGGTTCAGGGAACTGACGGCCGTATGTACCAGCCAATGGGACGGCTGACCGTCCATGTGGGCGATGAGCCCGAAGCCGCAACTGTCCCTCTCGAAGGAAGGATGGTATAGGCTGGGGACGGTGCGGCCGCATACGGCCTCGGACATCGGGGGGCGCATCCGGTCCGGCATGGCTGTCCAAGCCTCCTAGAGCGGTGAGCGGATTGCGGCCAAAGCGTTTGTCAGTATATCGCCGGGGGTTATCGCATTCAATTTACGGCGTGCTCCGTCGAGCCTTTGCGGTTATCCGGGAAATGCCCCCAGGCGCTCTTTGTCCCCCTCGCGCTCTCTAGCCCTCGCGCAGACGGAAAAGGGCACGATCGCTCATCTCGCCCCAAGGGGGGCCTGGATGAGAACATGCGTCATGGCGCCATGACCGCTTTCAGGTCCGGGCCGCCTGGCCGCACCGCCGAGCGCCGACCTAAGTCAGCTGGGCGGCGTCGAAAAGTCGCGCGTGCTCGGCGATCGCATAACGGTCGGTCATACCTGCGACATAATCGGCCACGACCCGTGCCCGCCCTGCCTCCCCGAGCTGCTGCTCCTGCGTGCGGGCCTTGCTCTGGTAATCTTCCGGCAGCAGCCGGGGATCGTCGAAGAAGGCATCGAATAGCTCGCTGACGATGCGCCCTGCCTTCGCGCCCATGCGATGCACCCGGAAGTGGTGGTACAGGTGCTCGAACAGATAGCGCTTCAGCTCTTGGTGCTGCGCCGCCATGGCCGGGCTGAAGCCGATGAGCGGCTCACCGCATGAGCGCACCCCTTCGACATCCCGAACCCCAGCCGCGGCAATCTTCTCGAGGCTGGTTTCGATCAGATCGGTGACCTGGCGGTTGACAAGCCGCCTCACCATCTCGTGGATGGCGCGGCGCGGCGATACCCCCGAACATGCGCGCCGCACTAGGTCATACTGCTCGCGGACCAAGGCCGCATCGTGCAGCCGGCCGAGATCGAGCAGGTTGGCCCGCAACCCGTCATCAACGTCGTGGCTGTTGTAAGCGATGGCGTCGGCGACATCAGTGATCTGCGCCTCCAGAGTCGGCTGGCGCCCCTCAAGAAAACGCCGCCCAAGCTCCCCCAGAGCCTCCGCCCTGCTCAGGGAACAGTGCTTAAGGATCCCTTCGCGCGTCTCGTAGGTCAGGTTGAGGCCGGGGAACTCGGCGTACCTTTCCTCGATCTCCTCCACGACACGCAAGGACTGCAGGTTGTGCTCGAATCCTCCATAGGCCCGCATGCACCGGTTCAGCGCATCCTGGCCGGCGTGGCCGAACGGGGTGTGTCCCAGGTCATGAGCCAGCGCGATGGCTTCGGCCAGATCCTCGTTCAGCCGCAACGCGCGTGCGATGGTGCGTGCAATCTGGGCCACTTCGAGGGAGTGGGTGAGGCGGGTGCGGAAAAGGTCGCCCTCATGGTTGACGAACACCTGGGTCTTGTATTCCAGGCGCCGAAACGCGGTGCTGTGTACAATGCGGTCCCGATCCCGCTGATACTCGCTGCGGAACCGCGGCGCCGCCTCCCGGTGGCGACGGCCGAGGGAGTTAGCATCGCTGGCAGCACAAGGAGCCAGGTCGTTCATGCGTCGGCGCGGCAGGCCTCCAGCGTGGGACCGAGCGACTCGGGCGGAAAGTCGGCAGACACCACGGCGCTCCCGATGGCCTTGAGCAGCACCAGACGAAGACGGCCCCCGAGCACCTTCTTGTCCACTCCCATGATCTCCAACATCCGCTGGCGGTCCATGCCCGCCGGGCAGCGCGTCGGTAGCCCGGCTGCCGCCACCAAGCCCTCCACCCGGCGGCGCTCCTCTGCGGACAGCCAGCCCATCCGCTGGGACAGATCCGCAGCCATGACCAAGCCCGCCGCCACTGCCTCGCCGTGCAGCCAACGGCCATAACCCAGCCCGTTCTCGATGGCGTGCCCGAAGGTGTGCCCGAGGTTGAGCAGCGAGCGAGGGCCAGCTTCCAGCTCGTCCGAAGCAACGACCTCCGCCTTGTTCTGACACGAACGCGCGACGGCATAAGCAAGAGTCTCGCCATCGCGCGCCAGAATTTGCTCGATGTGGCCCTCCAGCCAGACGAAGAAGGATCGGTCGCGGATCAGGCCGTACTTGATGATCTCTGCGCAACCGGCGCGCAACTGCCGGTCGTCCAGGGTGGCGAGGGTCTCGGTGTCGCTCAGAACGCAGCGCGGCTGGTGGAACGCCCCGATCATATTCTTGCCGAGCGGATGATTGACGCCGGTCTTGCCACCCACCGACGAGTCCACCTGAGCAAGCAGCGTCGTTGGGACCTGGATGAAATTGACACCCCGCTGATACGTCGCGGCCGCAAATCCGGCGATGTCGCCCACCACGCCGCCCCCTAGGGCAATCACCGTCGTGCTGCGGTCGAAGCGCTTTCGGAGTAACACGTCGTAGATGCGCTGCACCGTCTCGAGGGTCTTGTACTGCTCCCCGTCGGGCAATACGATCGCTTCCCGCTCGAACCCGGCGAGTGCGTCCAGCACCCCGTCCAAGTACAGCGGACCCACTGTCTCGTTGGTCGCCACCAGAACTTGGCTGCCCCGGACGTGGGACGACAGAATGTCGGCCCGGCCGAGCAGGCCGGCACCGATGTAAATGGGGTAGCTGCGCTCCTGCAGCTCAACCCGCAGCGTTTCCATGGTCTCGCAAATGCATCAGGATCTCCCTGACGACACGCTGGACTTTCTGGTCTCCGGTCTCCACGACCAGGTCCGCCACCTGACGATACAGCGGGTCTCGCTCCGTGACGATCGCCAGCAGCCGACCGACCCGATCCTCCGTCTGGAGCAGCGGACGAACCCGGTCTCTGGCCGTGCGTTGAATCAGTTTCTCGATGGGTGCATGGAGGTACACAACCCGGCCCCGGGTGACCAGCGCCCGGCGGTTCTCCGGTGCCAGCACGACCCCGCCACCGGTCGCCAACACGATGTCGTTGAGTCCGGTCAGCTCGTCGACGACCGCACGCTCGCGGGCGCGAAAACCCGCCTCGCCCTCCAAGTCGAAGATCAGAGAGACGGTCGCACCCGTGCGGCGCTCGATCTCGCGGTCGCTGTCGTAGAACTCCTTGCCGAGGACGGCCGCAAGACGCCGGCCGATGGTGCTCTTCCCGGACCCCATGGGCCCTACAAGGAAAATATTGCCCGACACCCTCATCGGGCAGATGTGCCAGGGCGGAGGTCAGGCCGCTCGCTTACCCCCCCGTGGACCACCCCTCCCTGATGATCCGCGGCGTCACGAAGATCAGCAGCTCCTCCTTGTTGTTGAGTTCGCTGTCCTGCCTGAACAGGTGCCCGAACAGCGGGATGTCGCCCAGCAAAGGGATGTGGTGGTTCGCACTGGTGCGGGTGTGCTCGAAGATTCCGCCCAGCACCACGGTCTCCCCATTCTTGACCAACACTTGCGTGGTGACCGAGCGGGTGTCGATGCTGGGCACGAAGCCGCCCACGGTACCGCTCGGCACGAACTGCCCGACGCTGTCCTTGGAGACGTGCAGGTCCATGCGGATGCGGTCGTCCGGCGTGATGTGGGGCACGACCTTGAGCTGCAGCACGGCGTCTTTGAATGAGACGGTGGTCGCCCCGCTGGACGCCGCCTCCTGGTAAGGAATCTCGGTACCCTGCTGGATCACTGCCTCCTGCTGGTCGGCGGTGATGACGCGAGGACTCGAGAGGACCTCGCCGCGGCCCTCCGATTGCAAGGCGGACAGCTCCAGGTCCACCAGATAGTTCGCACCGAGAATGCCGAAGGCGATGCTCCCCGCCGTCCCGGTCTGGGGCGTCGCGGGGAGGTTGACGTTGAAGCGATTGTTGGACACCGGCGGGGTAATGGGGTAAGGCTGTCCGGTGCTCTGGATGTTGTTGATCGCCTGGGTAGTCATGCTGTCGGCCCCGGCGGCGGTCCCCGTACTCGCCAGGAACTTGTTGCCCGGGGTCGCGGTGAAGCTGGCTCCGAGCCGCACGCCCAAGTCCTTCGCGAAGTCATCATTGGCGATCACGATGCGGGAATCGATCATCACCTGCCGCACCGGAACATCCAGCGTCGCGACGAGCTGGCGGATCTCCGCGAGCTTGTCGGGTGTATCGCTGACCAGCAGGGTGTTGGTGCGCACATCCCAAGTCACCGATCCGCGCTCGGAGAGCAGCGAGTTCTCCTTGGCCTTGAGCAGAGCGGCCAGCTCACTGGCTTTGGCGTAGTTGACCTGAATGAATTCCGAGCGAAGCGGGGCCAACTGCTCCCGTTCCTTCGCCGCCTGCAGCTCTTGCTTCTCACGCGCCGCAATCTCTTGGAGCGGGGCGATCCAGAGCACGTTACCCTGCTGGCGTTTGCCCAGCCCCTTGATCTGGAGAATGATGTCCAGCGCTTGGTCCCACGGTACGTCCTTGAGGCGTAACGTGATATGGCCCGTCACCGTGTCGCTGGCCACGATATTCAGATCCGTGAAATCCGCGAGCAACTGCAGTACGGCTCGTACCTCGATGTCCTGGAAATTCAGCGACAGGCGCTCTCCGCTGTACTTCTGCTTTTTCGCCTCGACCTGCTCCCTTGTCAGAGGCTTTACTTCCAAAGTGAACGTCTTGTCCGCCTGGTAAGCGAACTGCTCATAGTTTCCCTGCGCCGCAACGATCAGGCGAACGTTGTTGCCTTGCTCGACGGTATCGATGGTTTCCACAGGGGTGGCGAAGTCGGCAACGTTCAGTCGCCGCTGAAGGGGCTCGGGCAGGCGCGTGTTGGGGAAGTCCACGACTATCTTGCCCCCCTCCTCTCCGACGTTCACGGTGGGCGCCGGCTGGGAAAAGGTCACCACCACCTGCCCGGCACCATTCGCTCCGCGGTGGAAGTCCACGTTGGTCACGGCCCCAGCACCGCCGAGCGCCTGGTAAGGTGCTGGAGCCGACCGGGCTGTCGCAGTGCCCGCTTCCAGCGTGAGACGGAACTCGTTGCCGGTCCGGCGCACCTGATAGGCCACCGACCGGACCAGATTGAAGACGACCCGCGTACGCCCCATCGCCTCCACCACACTGACACTGCGGAGCATACCGACGTTCACGGTTTGCGGCGCAGACCCCATGCGGGTGCTGACGCCAGGCAGGTCGACGATGATCCGTGCGGGCTGGTCGGTGGTGAAACTGCTCGGCTCGGGCACCGGGCCGGACAACTCAAGAGTGACCTCCGCGCGCTCCCCCGGAAGAGCGGAAGGCGTGATCCCCGTCAGCGATGGGGCGGGGGCAACGGCACCGAGAGAGCCCCCAGCGCCCCACAACGCCAACGCCCCGAGAAACCAGAAAGCTGCGCGCGCGATGCCCAGAAGATCGCGCGCAGGCCCAGGCCCTGCCATTCTTTTTGCCGCAGCGCTACGGCCCCAGTATCCGGTCATTGCCGTCACTCCCCAAGCCGATCATTGGTCGCGTTATTCGGTAAGCTCGATCCTAGCCTGCCGTTCTTGCCACCCGCCTTTCGGGTCAGGCACGATCTCTTTCAAGTCGATCTGAGCCTCTCGGATCGAGACTATCTTGCCGTAATTCTGCCCTAGGTAGTTCCCTGGGCGCACGCGATATATGGTTCCGTCAGGAACCTTGATCAGCGCCCATGACGCCCCGTCACGCTGCAGGGTACCCACCATCCTCAACGAATCCAGAGGAAATGCCTCCAGAGACTCCCGCGGACGATTGACGTCCGGATGTATGCCCGCTCCCGCAGCCACCTTCTTCTCCTCTGCCTGCGGTTGCGCAGGCGGCGTGAAGGGGTCCCGGATCTCGCCGGCGACATAGGTGAAACTTTCGTAAGGCTTGATCTCGGGCAGGGGCTCGATGTGCCCCGGATTCATCTTTTCCAGCCCAGCAACGTAGGCCTTCAGGTCCGATAGATTATCGTGCTGCGTGCAGCCCCCTATCCAGAGTGCGAGAACGAAGGTGAGCCACGTGCTTCCTGCCCCCCTCCGACCTCCGTCGCGTGTCATTTGTGTGCCTCCCCCTCCTCCACGTACCTGTAGGTCGTGGCGGTGATGTCCATCGATAAGCTGGGCTCCGCCGGCTTGCTCTTCTCCTTGCCAGCAGGCTGTTTGGCCTGCGGCACGATGCTGAAGTTGTGCAGAGTCACGATGCGCGGGAGGTTGGAGACACCGCTGACGAACGACCCGAACTCGTGGTAGGTCCCGTTAACCCGGATATCGATGGGCTTCTCCGCGTAGAAATCCTTGAGCACCTCCGGCTGCGGCTTGAACAGATTGAACTCCAAACCGTTGGCCAGCCCGGTCTCGGAGATGTCCACCAGCAGCGCCGCGACCTCGGCCTTGTTGGGAAGCTGGCGCAGCAACAGCCCGAAGGTCTCCTTCATCTCCGCCATCTGCCGCCGGTAGATCTCCAGGTTGGCCGCCTTCTCCCACTTCTTCGCCAGCGCCTGCTTGAGGCCCGGTTCCTTGCTGGCTTCCTGTTGAAGCGACTCCACTTGGTGCCGCGTGTCGAACCAGTACCCAGCCCCGAGGAGCGCTGCCGACAGGAGCAGGATGAAGATCGCTTTGGCGACAGTCGGCCAGCTACCGAGATCGGAGAAATCGAGGTTGCGCACGCCTGACAGGTTCACTTCACCGCTCCCTCGCCGGCGTCGAGCACCGCCGTCTCCGCTCCCGCCTTCGGCTTGCTCAGGATGGTCACCGCTACCACGAAGCTGTTGGTGCGTACCTTTTCCCGCTCCGCAGACTGCACCACGGTGAGCTTGGGATCGGCGAACCACTTGGACCGATCCAGCCGGTCCATGAGCGCAGACACCCGCGCATTGGACTCCGCAATGCCTTCCAAGGTGAGCGTCTGACGATCGCGCGTGATGCGCGTCAAGTAAACGCCATCGGGGATCGCGCGCACCAGCTCGTCGAACACATGCACGACCTGCGGACGGCTGGCCCGCAGTTCCTGAATCACGTTCATACGTGCGAGCAGCCTGGCCTTCTCCGCCTCGAGGTTGTTCACCTCCTTGATCCGCTTCTCCACCCGGACGATCTCCTGCTGGAGGAACTCATTACGCCCTTGCTGCTGGCGTATCAGGGTATCCATGTAATCGTGCACCAGGTAGAAGACACCTCCGGTCAACGCCACGGACGCCGCCAGCGTCACGATGAAACGCTTCTGGCGTTCCCTGCGCAAGGCTTCGCGCCAAGGCAGCAGATTGACGTGGGGCAGATCCACCAAATGGCGCAGCGCCAGGCCGCACGCGATCATCATGGCCGGCGCATCATTGCTGAGCGCCTGAGCATTGATGCGCGGCGCCAAAGCCATTTCGGCGAATGGATTCGCCGGGAAGGTACGGATCCCGGTCTTGGCCTCGATCAGGGCGGCGATGCCAGGAATATTGGCGCAGCCCCCGGCGATGACGATTTGGTCGACGCGGGTATACTGGCTGGCCGAGAAAAAGAACTGTAGGGAGCGGCTCACCTGCTGCGCCATGGATTCCTTGAACGGCTGCAGGACTTCGCTGCTATACTCGTCCGGCAGTCCACCCAGCTTCTTGGCCTTACCCGCCTCCTCGAAGGACAAGCCATAGCGCTGTTGAATGGCCTCGGTGAGATGCTTGCCGCCGAAGATCTGCTCACGCGTGTAGACGGTCTTGAAGCTGTGCAGGACATTGAGGGTGGTCATGCTCGCCCCGATGTCCACCACCGCAATGGTTCCCTTGCCGCCGCCGGGGAGCTGGGGTGCGACCAAGGAAAAGGCGGCCTCGAGCGCGTAGGCCTCCACATCCACCATTCCCACCGTCAGTCCCGCCAGCTCGATCGCCTCGACCCGCGCGTCGACGTTCTCGCTGCGCGAAGCAGCAAGCAGGACGTCGATCATCTGCGGATTTTTATCGGAAGGTCCGAGAACAACGTAGTCGAGACTCACTTCCTCTATGGGGAACGGGATGTACTGATCCGCCTCCAGCTCGATCTGACTGGCGAGCTCCGCGTCTGTGAGGCCCGAGGGGAGACTGATCACCTTGGTGATCACCGCGGAGCCGGCGACGGCAACCGCCACCTGCTTGGCCCGTGTTCCGGCGCGCCGGACGGCGCGCTTGATGGCATCACCCACCGCCTGCACGTCATTGATGGTCCTTTCCACCACCGCATTCGGCGGCAAGGGCTCCACCGCATAACTCTCGACGCGGTGCCGCTTGGCCCGCTGACTGATTTCGAGCAGCTTGACGGCCGTCGAGCTGATGTCGAGTCCCAGCAAGGGCACGGATCGTTTCTTTAGAGCCACAACTTTTCCTTGAGTAACTCGGGCTTAGTAGCTCGTGTTCTTATAGCACATCAAAACGTCCTGTCAACTTCCAAGTCACAAGACGTGTTAGAATAGCAACACTTCGCTCCGCGAGAAGCACCGCCCACGGGTCATGAAGCTGCTCGTCAGTCTCCTCGCCGCCCTCCTCGTTGCGTTGACCCTCGCGGTTGTCGGTGTCGCGGGCCTGTACGTGTACCTCGCCCCCCAACTTCCCTCGGTCGACAGCCTCAAGGACGCGCGCATGCAGGTGCCGCTGCGCATCTACACCCGCAACGGCGAACTCATCGCCGAGTTCGGCGACAAGCGGCGCACCCCTGTGCCCCTGAGCCAGGTTCCGGACATAGTCCGTAAAGCCGTCCTGGCAGCCGAGGACGACCGCTTTTACGAGCACCCCGGTGTCGATTACCGCGCCATGGTACGCGCCGCACTGCATTTGCTCAAGACCGGCGATAAGTCCCAGGGAGCGAGCACCGTTACCATGCAGGTGGCGAGGAACTTCTTCCTGGACAACCAGAAGACTTACCTACGCAAACTGAGAGAGGTCCTGCTCGCACTCAAGATCGAAAGGGATCTCAGCAAGGACGAAATCCTGGAGCTCTACCTAAACAAGATTTACTTTGGCAACAGGGCCTACGGGATCGCGGCGGCCGCCCAGGTCTACTATGGGCGCCGGATCGAAGACCTCGACCTGGCTCAGGTCGCAATGATCGCCGGCTTGCCCAAGGCCCCCTCGCGTTACAACCCGATAGCGGACGCTGGACGCGCGCTGGAGCGTCGCGGCTACGTCCTGCGCCGCATGCACGAGCTAGGCTACATTGACGCAACGGCTTACCAGGCCGCCATGGCCGCGCCCATCAGCGCAAGCCTGCACACCGCGGCTCAGATCGTGGAGGCCCCGTACGTGGCCGAGCTGGCGCGGGCGGAGATGGTAGGCCGTTTTGGGGACCAAGCCTACAGCGGGGGCTACAAAGTGTACACGACGGTGGATGCGCGCCTTCAGAGGGTGGCTGAGTCGGCTTTACGCAAAGGCCTGTTCGCATACACGGAGCGTCACGGCTACCGAGGGCCCGTGCGCCACGTGGATCCCCGGCAGGAGCCGGCGGCGGATCGGGTTCTGCAACAGGTCCCAGCGGCCGCCGGACTCACCCCCGCTGCCGTGGTGTCGGTGCAAGCCGATGGTGCGGAGGTTCATTCGGTAGACGGCCACTCCATCCACCTTCCGTGGGAAGGTATTTCCTGGGCGAGGCGTTACATCACGGAGAACCAGCGAGGCCGCGCCCCGAAGAGCGCCAAGGACGTGGTCAGCGCTGGCGACATCGTCTACATTCGGCCCACAGAGAGTGGGAAGTGGCAACTCGCTCAGCCTCCCGAGGTGGAGGGTGCCATCGTGACCCTCGCGCCGGCCGACGGCGCCGTGCTCGCCTTGGACGGAGGGTTCGACTTCTACCGCAGCAGTTTCGACCGGGTCACGCAAGCGCAGCGCCAGCCGGGATCGAGCTTCAAGCCGTTCATTTACTCCGCTGCCCTCGACAAGGGATTCACTCCGGCCACCCTCATCAATGACGAGCCCGTCGTGGTCGAAGGCACAGACCTGTCCGACCTCTGGCGTCCCGAGAACTATACCGGTAGGCTCTATGGGCCCACGCGCGTGCGTGAAGCCCTGGTGCACTCCCGCAACCTGGTGTCGGTCCGACTGCTGCGCTCTATCGGCATCAACTATGCTATCGACTACGTCTCTCGGTTCGGATTTCCGCAACAGCAGCTTCCGCGGGGCCTGTCCCTCGCGTTGGGGAGCGGCGTCACCACGCCCTGGCAGCTCGCCGGGGGGTACGCGACGTTTGCGAACGGCGGCTACCGCATAGTACCGTACCTCGTCCAGCGCATCACCGGGCCGGACGATGAGACCCTGTGGGAGGCTCACCCGGCGCGGGTATGCGGAAAGTGCACCGACAATCCCGCCGCCGCTGAACGCATCATCACGCCGCAGAATGCCTACCTCTTGACGTCCATGATGCAGGACGTCATTCGCCGGGGCACCGGACGGGGGCGCTCGTGCTCGGGCGCAACGATTTGGCCGGCAAGACCGGCACCACCAATGACCACCGTGACGCCTGGTTCTGCGGTTTCAACGCGGACTTGGTCGCCACGGCCTGGGTGGGGTTCGACCAGCCCAAGGCACTCGGGGAGGGCGAAACCGGGAGCCGGGCGGCACTCCCCGTGTGGATCGAGTTCATGAAAGAGGCGTTGAAGGGTGCGCCGGAACATCTTCTTGAAGAGCCGTCGGGGGTGGTGACGGTGCGTATAGATCCGCAAACGGGGCTCCTGGCCAAGTCCGACCAAACGAACACTGTGTTCGAGGTCTTTCAAGCGGACTCGGTCCCGGACCAAGTCGCTGGCGGTCCGTCAGGCGAGGCGCCGCAGCACGGCGGAGCCATTAGCATTCCGGAACAGCTGTTCTGAAACCCCGACGATCGCTCCTCATGATTGGGTTGTATGCCGCACGTCTTCTCGCGTCCCGATCCCTGCCAGGGATCGCGGCGTCGAGCGGCCCGTGAGCGCATGGCCGCGCGCAGCGAGGGGCGTGGCAAAGCCTTGCGCGAGCGGATCGCGCAGGAGGCTGCACGCCTCATCGCAGAGGAGGGCGTAAGCGACTATGGCATGGCCAAGCGCAAGGCCGCCACGCATCTGGGGGCCTTGGATAGCAAACACCTGCCGCGGAACTCGGAAGTCGAACACGCACTGATCGACTATCAGCGGCTATTTCAGGCCGACACCCAGCCGGCCACTCTCCGACGGTGGCGACTGAGGGCCGTAGAGGCCATGGAATTCCTGGAGAAGTTTCAGCCGCGGCTGGTAGGCGCCGTCCTGACCGGGACTGCCGGCCCATACTCGGACGTCGAGCTACACGTGTTCGCCGAAACACCCGAGACGGTGGCCCTCTTCCTCATGCAGAGCCGCATCCCGTACCGGCAAGCGGAAAGACGCCTGCGCCTGGCCGCCGACCAGTACGCCGTCTACCCGACCTATCGGTTCCTTGCCGGTGACGCTGCCATGGAGCTGACCGTGTTCCCGATCGATGGACTGCGCCGGGCGCCACTCAGCCCCGTCGACGGCAGACCGCTCAAACGTGCGACGCTGCGTACCGTGCGCGAGCTGCTATAGCGACACGGGCGGCCGAGCGACACCACTCCGCACGGCTGCTTCCTCGACTGCACCGGCGACGCGTGACAACAGGCGCGGGTCGAAGGGCTTGGGGATGATGTAGGACGGGCCGAAATCGATGTGGTCCAGCCGGTAAGCGAGCAGCACCTCCAGCGGCACCGGCTCACGGGCCAATGCCTTCAGAGCATGGAGGGCAGCCAGCTTCATCTCCAGGGTGATGCGCCGCGCACGCGCGTTCAGCGCCCCGCGGAATATATAGGGGAAGCCGAGCACGTTGTTGACTTGGTTCGGGTAATCAGACCGGCCCGTCGCCATGATCAGGTCGTCGCGCGCGGCGTGCGCGGCGCTCGGCAGAATCTCCGGATCCGGGTTCGAGAGGGCGAACACCACGGGCCTTGCCGCCATGCTGGAAAGGGTATCGGAGCCCAGCAGATTGGCGCCAGACAAACCGATAAACACATCGGCACCACGCATGGCATCGGCCAAGGTTCGTGCGGGCGTATCCGCTGCGAACAGGCGCTTGTAGGGATTGAGATCCTGACGCCCACCATGTATCACACCCTGGCGGTCCACCAGCAGCATTTGCTCTTTACTTGCTCCCAGCGCGAGCAGCAGTCGCATGGAGGCGATGGCAGCGGCTCCCGCCCCTAGGCAGACGATGCGCACCTCTTGCAAGGTTTTTCCCTGCACCTCCAAGGCGTTCAGCAGCGCCGCACCGAGGATGATGGCGGTGCCATGCTGGTCGTCGTGGAATACCGGGATGTCCAAGCGTTCGATGAGCGCCTGTTCGATGGCAAAACATGCAGGAGACGCGATGTCTTCCAAATTGATCCCACCAAAACTCGGGGCGATGCGCACCAACGTCTCGATAAACGCCTCAGGAGATTCCGCTTGCACCTCGATATCGAACACGTCAATGCCCGCAAACTTCTTGAACAGCACTCCCTTGCCTTCCATGACTGGCTTGCCGGCCAACGGTCCCACGTTCCCCAGGCCGAGCACAGCACTGCCGTCGGTAACCACTGCCACGAGGTTGCCTTTCGATGTGTACCGGTACACCGCCTCGGGGTCTTCCACAATAGCGTGAACCGGTGCCGCAACACCTGGAGTGTAGGCTAGCGACAGATCCTCCTGGGTTGCACACGGCTTGGTGATGGCCACGGCGATCTTGCCCGGGGTAGGTTCACAATGGTATCGCAGGGCAGCGGATTTCAGTTGCTCGGACACGATGAGAGACCTAGGGAGCGCTCCGCAGGCTGAGCAGTCGCGACCGACCGAGGGCGGCTGCCTGGGACCGGCTCAGGACGTGCACAAATCGAGCGACCCCGCCCCGCCCGGCGCTGCTCCGCCCTTCACGGCGCGGGAGGGTGGGGACAGCGTCGGCGGAGAGGCGTCGTTCCGCAGCAAGGCACTTGGCAGGCGGGGGGCTTCGGGGGACGAGGACTGGCCTTGCAGACGACCCGGATTACCGGTCCCCGAGGCCGTACTTCTGACGGAAGCGATCGACCCGCCCGGCCGTATCCATGAGCTTCTGCTTACCCGTGTAGAAGGGATGGCACGCCGAACATACCTCCACATGGAGGTCATGGCAAAGCGTCGATCGCGTCTCAAAGGTGTTTCCGCAACTGCAGGTGACCTTGATCTCACAGTAGTTTGGATGGATAGCCGCTTTCATCGCACCACCTCTGGAAAGAACACTTCCGTACCTGAGCGAAACGCATAATGTTATAGCAATCGACGGCAGCGGGGCAACCGCCTGTCCAGGTGGCCGCGAACGGGGAGGTTTCCCCGCGTTGCCAGCCCATGCGTTTTCGGGCAACCTCTGCCTGCCGCACAGACCCCCACAGAGGGAGTAACCATGGACCTCGTTGGACTGATCCTGTTTGTCGCCCCGTTGATCGTCTTGGGATGGGGCGTCGTGTCATACAACCGGCTCGTAGCGCTCCGCAACCAAGTTAAGAACGGCTGGCGCCAGATAGACGTACAGCTCAAGCGGCGGCACGACCTCATCCCGAATCTGGTAGAAACAATCAAGGACTACATGGCCTACGAGCAGGAGACGCTGCAGAAGGTCATTCAGGCCAGGAATCAAGCCCTCGGCGCCCAGGCTCCCGAGGAAACCGTGCGGGCCGAGGGAGCGCTCACCGGCGCCTTGGGTCGTCTCTTTGCGCTCATGGAACGCTATCCCGACCTCAAGGCAAACGAGAGTGTGTCGAGGCTCACGGAGGAACTCACGGCGACCGAGAACAAGATCGCCTTCGCCCGCCAGTTTTACAACGACAGTGTGATGTCCCTTAACACCGCGGTCCAGAGCTTCCCGTCGAGCCTAGTTGCCACGCTCTTCCACTTCCAGGAGGCGGCGTATTTCCAGGCTCCGGAACAGGACACCGCGGTCCCGGCGGTGGACCTCCGCTGATCCGGCCGTGTCGCTCACCGCAGGCGTTGCCTGCCCGGAATGCGGTACTGCCAACCACGGGGGGGCCGCGGTCTGTCGCCTATGCGGAGCATTGCTGCAAGCCGGCGTCACCCCGAGCCGTCGGCTGCAGCGAAAACTCCTGCGACGTACCGACTTCCTGGCCGCCGTGCAGCAGAACGAGAGACGCACGCGTCGTCTAATCGTCACGTTGCTTCTGGTTACGGCGGCGCTCGGCTATCTGGTGGGCTGGAACCTGCAACTGCTCGCGGACGCCGCGCCGCCGCCCCCAGCCCCCGCCGTGTTGTTCCTGAGCCGCTGGGGAATCGCAGGAGCGATGATCATGCTCGTCGGCGGCGGCCTGTGGTCCCTGTTGGCAACCAGGCTAGGAGACCGGATCGTGATCGAGCTGACCGGCGCCCGGGAAGTGTCTGCGGCCGCCGAGCCGCAGATCCACAACGTGGTGGAAGAGATGGCGGTAGCTGCCGGGCTGCCGAAGCCGCACGTTTACGTGCTGGAAACCACCGCGATGAATGCGTTCACGACGGGAATGAGTCCCAGGCGCAGCGCGGTCTGCGTAACGCGAGGCCTGCTCAACAACCTTACCCGCGAGGAGCTCCAGGGCGTTGTTGGCCACGAGATGGGCCACATCGTCAACCTGGACATGCGCTACGCCACCGTCGTGGCGGTCGTTGTGGGTTTGGTCGCGCTGGTAAGCGACGGCGTGCTGCGGTCCATGCGCTACGGCGCAGGCCGCAGCCTGCAGCGTTCGGCGCGCCGCCGTCCTAGCGTCGGACCGGTGGTGGTCCTCGCGGCGATGATCCTGTTCGCCGTAGCGGCCCCCCTGTTCGCCAAGCTCGTCCAGATGGCGGTGTCACGGCAACGGGAGTTTCTGGCCGATGCGACCAGCGTGCGCCTCACGCGCAACCCCACGGGACTCATCTCGGCGCTGGAAAAGCTGGCTTCGTCCGCCGGAAGACCGTTCCCAGGGGTCAACCGCGCCACGCAACACATGTTCATCGTAAACCCGCTGCGCGACTTCTCCGAGCGGGCCAGCGCCCTCATCGCCACCCATCCGCCCATCGAGCGCCGCATACGGCGGCTGCGCAATCTGGGGGGCCGGAGCTGAATTCTCACCGCTTCATGGACTCGAAGAACTCTCCGTTGGTCTTCGTCACCCGCAGGCGCTCGAGCAGAAACTCGATAGCCTCCAGTTCATCCATGGGGTGCAGAAGCTTTCTCAGTATCCACATCTTCTGGAGTTCGTCGGGGCGGGTGAGTAGCTCCTCCCGACGCGTCCCCGAGCGGTTGATGTTGATCGAAGGATAGATGCGTTTCTCCGCGATGCGCCGATCGAGGTGGATTTCCATATTACCCGTGCCCTTGAACTCCTCATAGATCACCTCGTCCATGCGCGAGCCCGTATCGATCAGCGCAGTGGCCATGATGGTCAGGCTACCGCCCTCCTCGATGTTGCGAGCCGCCCCGAAGAAGCGTTTCGGCTTCTGCAGGGCGTTTGCGTCCACGCCGCCGGTCAGCACCTTGCCCGACGACGGCACCACCGTATTGTAAGCGCGTGCCAGGCGCGTGATGGAGTCGAGCAGGATAACTACGTCCCGCTTGTGCTCGACCAACCGCTTCGCCTTTTCGATGACCATCTCGGCCACCTGCACATGCCGCGTCGCGGGCTCGTCGAAAGTGCTCGAGATGACCTCCCCGCGTACCGACCGAGCCATATCCGTGACCTCCTCGGGGCGCTCGTCGATAAGCAGAACCATGAGGTAGCACTCGGGATGGCTCGCCGTGATGGACTGGGCGATGTTCTGCAGCATCATCGTCTTACCAGCTTTAGGGGGTGAGACAATAAGGCCCCGTTGCCCCTTACCGATGGGGGCAGTGAGATCGATGACCCTGGCGGTGAGGTCTTCCGTGCTGCCGTTGCCACGCTCCAGCGTGAGGCGCTGAGTGGCAAATAGCGGCGTAAGATTCTCGAACAGGACCTTATGCTTGGCGTTCTCGGGCGGCTCGAAGTTGATCTCGCTGACCTTGAGCAGCGCAAAGTAGCGTTCTCCTTCCTTCGGAGGTCGGATCTTTCCCGACACCGTATCACCAGTGCGTAGGCTGAAGCGGCGTATCTGACTGGGGGATACGTAGATGTCGTCCGGCCCCGCGAGGTAGGAACCGTCCGCGGAGCGGAGAAATCCGAACCCGTCCTGCAACAGCTCAAGAACGCCATCGCCGTGGATGTCCTCTCCCCGGGCCGCGTGCGCTTTCAGGATAGCGAAGATGATGTCCTGCTTGCGCGACCGCGCCATCCCCTCGATCCCGATAGACTCGGCGAGCTCCACGAGATCTGCGGCAGTGCGTTGTTTGAGTTCAGTAAGATTCATGACGGGTCTTCTGCAACGGGCGCGGGCAGGAATTACCCGCGTGGCGAGCCTGGGACGAAGCGTTCGGAGTTCGAATGAGGGTCCGCTGTGTGCGGTGGGGGAGCTGCAACGGACTTAGTCTAGGGTAATCGGACGGCCGCGTCTAGTGCCCAACGTCTAGAGATGCGAATCCAGGAAGGCACCCAGCTGCGACTTCGAAACGGCGCCTACCTTGGTTGCCTCCACATTGCCGTTCTTGAACAGCATGAGTGTGGGAATGCCGCGAATACCATACTTTGGAGGTGTCTTCGGATTCTCGTCGATATTGAGCTTGGCAACCTTGAGCTTATCCAGGTATTCCTCGGCGGCGTCCTCCAGCACAGGCGCGATCATCTTGCAGGGCCCGCACCACTCGGCCCAGAAGTCGACCAGCACGGGCCGAGACGACCTGAGCACGTCCTCATCGAAGGTCTCGTCTGTCACCGCCACGATACGACCACTCATAGGCTCACCTCCAAGTCTGGTTCCACGGGCGTCGGGAACTGCAGATTATCTTGCTATAATGACTCAACATTTGAGCCCAACGCCGTCTCCATTGCAAGTGCCCGGGGCCGGACTCTCCACCTCTTGAGCCCTTGAGCCATGCGCGCCGAACACTTCACCGACACTCGCTTCGACCAATTCGACCTCCCGGCGGCGGTGCTTCAGGGCATCGCAGAGGCCGAGTTTACCCACTGCACGCCCATCCAGGCAGAGACCTTGCCCCTGGCCCTGCAGGGCGCCGACGTTGCTGGACAGGCCCAGACCGGCACCGGCAAGACTGCAGCGTTCTTGGTGGGGACACTGAACCGCCTGTTGACGCGTGAACCTCCAGCGGACCGCAAGCCCAACCAGCCGCGCGCACTCATCATGGCCCCGACCCGCGAGCTGGCGGTACAGATCGCCGCAGAGGCCGAGGTGCTGGGCAAGTTCGCCGGGATGCGCATCGGGTTGGCTTACGGAGGGGTCGGTTACGAAAGCCAGCGCGAGTTCATCAGGGCGGGGGTGGACATTCTTATCGGGACGCCGGGCCGCCTCATCGACTACTGCAAACACCACGTGTTCGACCTCCGCGCCATTCAGGCGGTAGTCGTCGACGAGGCGGACCGTATGTTCGACCTCGGCTTCATCAAGGACATCCGGTTTCTCCTCCGGCGTATGCCCCGCCCACAGAATCGGCTCAGCATGCTGTTCTCGGCGACGCTGTCCTGGCGCGTGACGGAGCTGGCTTACGAGCACATGAACAACCCCCGGATCATTCGCACCACTCCGGAGCAAGTCACTGTACCCAAGGTACGCGAGGTTCTGTACCACGTAGCCAAGGAAGAGAAGGTCCCGCTGCTGCTCGGCCTGCTCAAGCGCATGGTACCCGGGCGGTCCCTAGTGTTCGTCAATACCAAACGGGTGGCGGACAGGGTCGGTGCCTACCTGACCGGAAACGGTTTCCGTGCCGCATCGCTGAGTGGGGACGTCCCGCAGCGTCAGCGCCAGCAGATACTGGAGCGCTTCAAGCATGGTCACCTCGACATCTTGGTGGCCACGGATGTCGCGGCCCGCGGTCTCCACATTCCCGAAGTCAGCCATGTCTTCAACTTCGACCTGCCGCAGGACCCCGAAGACTACGTCCACCGTATCGGTCGGACGGCTCGGCTGGGCGCGAGTGGTGAAGCCGTGAGTCTCGCCTGCGAGCAGTTCGTCTATTCGCTCCCAGATATCGAAGAATACATCGGGCACAGTATCCCGCCCGAGGCCGTGACCGACGAATTGCTGATCGAGCCGCGCCCTCCCGTCCAGTGGGATCGTCCTCGGCAAGCGGTACCGCCGGGACGGCGGCGGCGCTCCGGCCACGCGCCAGCGAGGCGCTAGCTACCGCGCATTGACCTCGTCATCTTCTGGCGCAACAATATTGCGCACCGCGGGTGTAGTTCAATGGTAGAACGTCAGCTTCCCAAGCTGAGAACGTGGGTTCGATTCCCATCACCCGCTCCATCGTTGCCGAGGCCTGATGCACCTCGCTGCCTCCCGAGCGTCGCGAAGAGTGACAGGAGGAAAAGCCGCCCCGGCCCGACGGCCTCGCCAGAGCGCACGAGCCTTGAATAGCCCTGGCGGGCATTTAAGACTCTTTGCTTGCGCTCTCACGCCTCCGCGCCTCCCACCCTGGACGCGACTTTCGCCTTCCGCGCCGCTCGCGGCCTGCACCGCGTAGCCACTATGGAGGCTCTGACGCCTGCGTCCGTCATCCCGGTGGCAGACTTCCCGACGTTCCGCGCACAACCATGCGGGTGACCCAAACATCGCCTTCACCGTCATGCCAGCGCGGCTCATGCGTTTCGGGCTTCGCCTTACCCTACCCGGCTCGCCGTCATTCCCCACCAAATCGAGTTCGTCTCCTACGGACCGAACCTCCGGTGTGCTAGTGAGCCTCGTCCCAGTTCTGCCCCACTCCAATTTCCACCACCAGCGGCACCGATAGCTCCGCCACCTCAGACATCAGACGGCGGACGGCCTCCTGCACCGTGGGGACGGCGTCTTCGGCAACCTCGAACACCAGCTCGTCGTGCACTTGCATAATCATGCGGACACTTGTCTCGTCAAGACACCGATCGCAGCTTATCATCGCCCGCTTGATGATGTCGGCGGCCGAACCCTGCATGGGAGCGTTGATGGCCGTCCGCTCTGCCTGCATGCGCCGCTGAGCGTTGGAGACATTGATCTCCGGAATGTAGAGCCGACGGCCGAACACCGTCTCCACGAAGCCGCGCTGCCGCGCCTGGACACGCGTCGCCTCGATAAAAGCCTGGACCGCCGGGTAACGCGCGAAGTAACGTTCGATATAGTTCTGTGCTTCCTCTTTCGGAATCCCGAGCTGACGTGACAGTCCGAAGGACGACATGCCATAGACCAATCCGAAGTTGATGGCCTTGGCGCGACGCCGCTGATCCGCGCTCACGCCGTCCAGGGCCACTCCGAACACCTCAGCCGCGGTGGCCAGGTGAATGTCTTCGCCCGCCGCAAACGCGGCCCGCAGGCGCGCGTCCTGAGACAGGTGCGCCAGAATACGCAGCTCAATCTGGGAGTAATCGGCGGCTACCAGCCGAAAGCCCTGGTCGGCCACGAACGCTTGGCGGATTCTTCGTCCCTCCAGCGTCCGGACGGGAATATTCTGGAGATTGGGATCCGAAGAAGACAGACGCCCTGTAGCGGCCACTGCCTGATGATACGAGGTGTGCACACGGCGGGTGCGCGGATTGACCTGCTGGGGAAGCTTGTCCGTGTATGTGGACTTGAGCTTGCTGAGGGAGCGATACTCCAACAGCAGGTGTGGCAGCGGGAAGTCCAAGGCCAGCTCGCTGAGGACGTTTTCCGCCGTGGACGGCTGCCCCTTAGGGGTCTTCTGCAGGACGGGCAGCCCCAACCGGCCGAATAGTACGTCCTGCAACTGCTTCGGCGAGTCGAGGTTGAACGCTACTCCAGCGAGTTGGTGTGCCTCGCGTCGCACGGCGTCGATGCGCTGCGCCAGCTCGCGGCTCTGGGCCTCGAGCTGCGCGCGATCCACCCGCACGCCACGGCGTTCCATACGGGAGAGAACAGGTACCAACGGGATCTCGATCTCGTCGAATAACGCTTGCACACGGGCCTCAGCGCATACGCGGGGCCACAGCGTCTGATGGAGGCGCAGTGTCACATCTGCATCCTCAGCGGCGTAGGGCGCTGCCTGCTCGATGGGCACCTCGTCGAAGCGCAACTGGCCTCGGCCCTTGCCGGCCACGTCCTCGAACCGGATGTTCCGGTGGCCTAGGTACTTCAACGCCAGGGAATCGAGGTCGTGGCGAGTGGCGGTGCTGTCCAATACATATGACTCCAGCATCGTATCGAAGCGGATGCCGCGCAGGTCGACGCCGTGTCGCGCGAGAACGCTCATGTCGTACTTCAGGTTGTGGCCCAACTTCGGTCGCGCTGCATCCTCCAACAAAGGCCGCAAGCGGCCCAGAATCTCGTCGCGATCGAGCTGCTCGGGGGCGCCTGGGTAGCGGTGGGCCAACGGGACGTATGCCGCCTCTCCTGCGGCCACCGCAAAGGAGACACCAACGACCTCCGCCTGCATGTAATCCAGACCGGTGGTCTCGGTGTCGAAGGCAAACAAGGGAGCGGCGGACAGCCGCTCCAACCAGCGCTCCAAGCCGACCTTGTCGGACACGACTTCATACTGGGGTGGGGTGGTGGTTTCGGGCTCGGCGGAAGGCAGTTGCGCCAACCAGGTTTTGAACTCGAGGCGTTTGAACCATCCGCGGAGTGTCTGCGCGTCGGCCTCGCGGCGCCGCAGCCCCTGGAGACCGATAGGCAGAGTGATATCGCGACGTATCCGCGCCAGCTCCCGCGACAGCCGCAGTTGGTCCAAGTGCTGGCGCAGGCTCTCTCCGACCCGCCCGCCCAGATCCCCGGCATGCGCGACGAGGCGTTCCAGCGAACCATAGTCCTCCAGCAGCCGCGCCGCGGTCTTGGGGCCGATTCCTGGCACCCCTGGGATGTTGTCGATCTTGTCCCCCACCAAGGCCAGATAGTCGACGATGCGCTCCGGAGGGACGCCGAACTTCTCGACCACACCACGTATGTCCAGTGTTCTCCCGGTCATCGTATTCAACAGCGTTACCCGGCCGTCCACGAGCTGGGCCATGTCCTTGTCACCGGTCGAGATGACACAAGGAAAACGGGAGGCCGATGCCTGCTCGGCAAGGGTTCCAATGACATCGTCGGCCTCGACACCCTCCACCACCAGCACGGGAATCCCCATGGCGTGGATCACCCGCTGCAAGGGCTCCACCTGTCCCACCAACTCATCAGGCATAGGCGCACGGTCGGCCTTGTAGCGCTCGAATAGGTCATCACGGAAGGTTCTACCGCTGGCGTCGAACACCACCGCAACAAGCTCGGGTTCGTAGTCGGCGAGAAGCTTGCGCAGCATGTTCACCACGCCATAAACCGCGCCGGTCGGCTCTCCCTGGGAATTGCTCAGCGGCGGCAACGCGTGGAAGGCCCGGTACAAATACGAGGAACCGTCGACAAGGATGATGGGTTTGGTCTGTGGCATATCGCGATTGGGACAGTGGGCAACGATGGCATGATGGTTGTGGACGGCAAGTCGTCTCACCCGGCGCCGCGGCCCGTAGACGATACGTTGCTCCCCCGGGAGTCCTTGGAAGATCTTTCAGATCATGGCCGAGTTCGTCGAGGGATTCGAGCGGTTGACCCAGATCCGTCCGGCAGTGAGCGTCTTCGGTCGTCTCGGATTCCCCCGGCCATTACCACACTGCCCTAGGAGATCGCCCGCGCGCTACCGGAGGCAGGCTTCAGTGTCGTCAGCGGTGGCGGACCGGGCATCATGAAGGTCGCGAACCGGGGGGCCTATGCGGGGAAATCCCCTTAGCATTGGCCTAAACATCGTGTTACCCCGCGAGCAGACGGCCAATCCCTATCAGGACATGTCCTTGAACTTCAGGCACTTCTTCTCGCGCAAGATCATGTTCGTGAAGTACACCGCCGCGTATGCCGTGCTGCCGGGCGGGTTCGGAACCCCGGATGAGTTAGCCGAGATCCTCACGCTGGTGCGGACGGGCAAGACCCGGCGCATCCCCATCATCCTGTTGCACGAGCCGTTCTGGCGCGGCTTGGTGGACTGGTTCCGCGACATCCTGGCTCCAGAAGACACGATCAGCCTGTCGGACCTGAGATTTGTATGTCATCCTGAATGAGCCCCGAGAAATGGTGAAAGCCATCTTCGACTTCTACCGGCACCGCGGCTTTAAGCCTTCTGCGTGGGAACGTGAGATAATGCTCGCACTATAACCGTTCACTGTAGGCATTGATGCACCGCTCCGTCCTCGCCCTCACGCTGCTGGCCGCGGCGCTTGCACAGGCGCAGCCGCAGCCTCTACCGGACTTGGAGAGGCCGCCCGCCCCCGTGGTCGGCCAAGGCGCCGCAGAGGCAGGCAAGGGGCCCTCTCGGCCCCAAGAGCCTGTGCCACCGCCAAACGCCGGCGGCATCGAGCCCGAGATCACCATTACCCACAGGGGGCAGGTCATTGTACAGGAATACCGGATCAATGGGCGTCTCTACATGATCCGGGTCATTCCTCCCATCGGCTTCCCCTATTACCTCGTCGACACCAATGCCGACGGCGTTTGGGATACTCGGCTGAACGACCTAGCCCCGATCGCCCCGCCCCAGTGGATTCTGTTCAGCTGGTAATCGCGACAGGGCCGCATATCGGTCAGCCCAGGAAACCGGGGTCGCGTTGCAAGATTCGGTTGGGGCGCTCATCGGAGCGAGGTGTTCGGCCCGCACGAATTCCGAGTGAACATCAAGCCGAGGACAAGCCCACTCGTCATGTCCCATGAGGGTCCACGTCATCTCCCACTGCTGGTCGAGGGTGCAGAGGAGGAGGAGCGGCTCGGCTACACCGCCGAACTCATGGTCTGTCTTGCAGATCGCGGCTTGCCGTCGCCGCGGCCCGTTGCCGACTCCCGGAGGCCCCCTGAGGCACATCGACGGCAGGCCAGCGATTCTCGTATCGCGGCGGTGCGGGACCCGGCCAGGCATCCCGACGGTAGCCCAGTGCAGCACCGCCGGCAAAGCCCTGAGCCGCCTCCATGCCGTGGGCTGCGATTTCCAGCAGTGGCGCGAGGCACCCGGAGGCCGCCGTTGGTGGCGGCCTATGGCCGGCGCCCTGCAGTCATTACTCGGGGACGAGGAATGGACTCTCCTCCAAGAGGAGATCTGCTGCCTGTCAGTGTTCCGGTTTCCCGACCTGCCGCGCACTGCCATTCACCACGCCCTCACCCGTCGTGCGGGGCATCGTAGGCCTTCACGAGGTCGTCCATGCCCTGCATGGCCGCCTCACGCATACTGAGAGCTTGTGAATAGATCTGCTGCGAGGCCCAATAGCGGCGTCCTGCGGTGCTCGCTGATCGCCTATCTACTTGATAGGCCTGGTCGCTCCGCGCCGTGCGCCGTGCTCTCGGGCCGATCGCGACGATTTGTTGACAAGCGCTGAAGTTGCCCCATGCTCTGGAGACGTCGAACGACACTGTTCGCATCTGCGCCCCCCGTTGATGGGCACCCGCCGAGATCGTTCTTTTCCGGTCTCTGGCGCCTGTGCAGCCATTCGCTGATTCTCCTGTGGCCCCTTACCGCGCAACCCGGCACCTTCGCCCTCCAACCCGGCGACGATGTGGTCGGGGAGCTGTCCAGCATCACCGCCCGTTACGAAGACACTTTGTCGGACATCGCCCGCCGCTACGACCTCGGATATGACGAGATCGTTCAGGTCAACCCGGACGTCGACCCCTGGCTGCCCGGGGATGGCAAACGGATTCGGCTGCCAACCCAGTTCGTGTTGCCCGACGCACCTCGGAACGGCATTGCGCTGAACTTGGCGGAGATGCGCCTCTATTACTACCCTCGTCCCAAGGCCGGAGAGCCAGCCGTAGTGATCACCCACCCCGTGGGCATCGGGCGCGAAGGCTGGAGCACGCCAGTCGCCAACACCCGTATCGTAGCCAAGGTGCCGAACCCGAGCTGGTACCCGCCCGCGTCGATCCGCGCCGAGCATGCCGCGCAGGGGGACCCGCTACCCAAAGTGGTGCCAGCAGGCCCGGACAATCCGCTAGGCCAGTTCGCCCTGCGCCTCGGCATTACCAGCGTCCTCATCCATGGGACGAACAAACCATACGGGGTGGGCATGCGGGTCAGCCATGGATGCATTCGTCTCTACCCCGAGGATATCGAGGAACTGTTCCGCCGGATCCCCGTAAATACGCCGGTCCACATCGTGAACCAACCCTACAAGGTGGGCTGGAAAGATGGGGAACTCTACCTGGAAGCGCACGCGCTGCCGGTTGACGACGCGCAGAACCTGCAAGCCGCCATGACGCCTCTGACCAGAGCGGTCATGGCGGCAATAGGAAACCGGGACTACGCGGTCGATTGGGACAAGGCGCAGGACGCGGCCAGCCAGAGGCTAGGAATTCCCGTCCCGATGGGCGCCGAGTCCCCCTCCGTCGGGGAGGTACTGGCGCAGGCGGCTCTCCGCGCCCCAGAGGCGAGCCCTGAAGCGGTGACGTTGAGTCGGGATATCCAGTGGTGGGTGGAAGCGGGCGAATTTGCGCAGCGAGCCAGAGCGGAAAACTTGGCCGTCACCCTGCGCCAGGGATCACCCCCCATCCCCGCTCAACCGGCTATCGACGGGCGCACCTATCGCGTCGCCGCGGGCCCTTTCAACGACAGACACGACGCAGAGGCCGCAGCCCGGCGTATCAGTGCACGCTTACGCCTGAAGACGCGACTACTGTCCAGGCGCCCGGGAGGTCCGGTGACACTGCCCGCCGCTCAGATCCCCGAGGCTACCCTGTTCTAGGAGCACTCGGAGAGGCCGAACGGGATGAGAACGCCGCGACCGGACAGACGAAGCGAGAGAGCCCCGCGGCGACTTCGCCGCAGGGCTAGCAGCTCCCTTTGCTCGGGCGCTACTTGTACATGGACTTCTTGAACATCCGGCCGATCTTCTCGTTGGTCTGGGTGCAGCAGCTCTGCGCCTCGTCAGCCTTCTGCATGGCCTGAGACGCCATGGCCTTGGCCTCGTCCGCAGACTGGGCCGCCCGCTGGGCAGTGGCGTTGGCCTGGTCGGCGGTGGCCGCGACCTTCTGGAGATCCCCAGTAGTGGCACAACCCGCCAGCGCGAGAGGCAGGACCACCAACGAGATTGCAGCGACTTTTCTCAACGTAGCCATGTTGTTACCCCCTTAGGGTTATTACGGGTTTCACTGCGGTGTCTATCATAGGCCGTTGGCGCCGTGTTTGGTATCCCCCGCTCATTCAGCGGATGACCACGCGGGTCCCAGGTCTCACCCAACTTGCGAGCCGGTCAATCTGCGCGTTGGTGAGGGCGATACATCCTTGGGTCCAGTTGAGCCGGCGCTGGATAGCCGGATCGCCGCGGCCGAGCCCGTGGATTCCGATGTGCCCTCCGAGGAAGGTGTCCTGCGGCGGGACGTGGCCCGCGTCAAGCGCGTTCTGGATTGCAAGGTAAGTGCCGCGATCGATGAGCCGCGCCCGGTACCCCGATTCGGCTTGGTCCCGGTTCGGATAGTCCAGACCGATGAACACGTGGAACGGACTGTCCCACAGGATCCGTGTGACATGAAACTCACCGAGCGGCGTGGTTTGATCACCGCGGTGCCTGACCTCGGCCACCCCTCCGCGCCCGACTGCAACGTCTCTGAACGTCCGCAGCGCCCGCCCGGCCTGTCGCACAGACAACGTGTGCGTCGTCGTGTCTACGAGGATCCAAATCTCCGGCGCAGCGTGCGCCGCCGGCATCGCCGCACCCACCTCGCCCGCCAGCAGTAACATAAGAGCCGAAGGCCAGCGCACAACTTAACCCTCACATCCCCGAGCCGCGCCGAAGAGACCGGGCGTTAACTTGCCCTACAGTGGCCCCGACTCGTTCGGCCCCGTGCCCCGCGCTACGGCGGCTCACCCCACTGCTCCATCCGCGTCGCCCCCGCGGAGCCAGGAGGGCGTACGAGCCCGTACCGCTGGCCGTCACTACGCCGTCTCCCGTGGCTAAGGCCCGAGGCCGTGACGTGCCCGGTGGTCCTTGAGAGTCTCCGCCGCGACCGCTTGCCCAGGCGTGCGTTCGAGGAAGGCAATCAGGTCATCGAGCGTGGCGATGGCAACCACGGGCACGCGGTAGGTCGCGGCCACCTCCTGCACGGCGGAACACCCCGATAGCCCGCGCTCCTGGCGATCCAGGGCCACCACGACACCGCAAGGCTTGGCGCCGGCGTCACAGATCACCCGCACGGACTCCCGCACGGACGTGCCGGCGGTAATCACGTCGTCCACAACCAGGATCCTTCCGCGAAGAGGTGCACCAACGACCGTGCCGCCTTCGCCGTGGTCCTTCGGCTCCTTACGGTCGAATGCATACGGCACGTCCAAGCTATGGTGCTCGGCGAGGGCGATAGCACCGGCCGTCACCAAGGGTATCCCCTTGTAGGCCGGACCGAACAACATGTCGAAGGCGATCCCCGACTCGCAGATCGCTTCTGCGCACAGGCGGCCCAACCGCGCCAAACTCGCGCCGTGGTTGAACAGGCCACTGTCGAAGAAGTACGGGCTCCGCCGGCCGGACTTGAGGGTGAACGTCCCGAAACGGAGCGCCCGCTCGGCCAAGGCCAGATCGATGAAGCTTCGGGAACGTGCAGTCATCGCCTGATCCGGTCGCGAATCCAAAGAACCGCCCTAGTCGGATACCACCGCCGAGAACCAGGGAATCTGGACGGCGATGGGTTATGTTACTATTCCGCCAGCCGGGGGCAAGGCGTATGCGATCAGACACCGGCCTGTGAACGCAGGCTCAGGCGCCAGGGTGCGCCGAGAGGCGGGACGGCATGATTCAGGTCTTTATCGTGGGATGCGGCGACATCGGACGACGCGTGGGTGCGCGCCATATCCGTCGGGGGGAAGTCGTCGTCGGCCTGGTGCGCAGTGCGCAGAGCGCCGAACCTCTGGCGGCGGAGGGAATCCGGCCCGTGGTCTCCGACTTGGACGCACCCCTTGGGCGTACACCGGGTCCGCACGGCGCCCTCGTGTACTATCTGGCACCTCCCCCGAATCGCGGCCAACACGCCACAAGGCTGCGCGACTGGCTGCACACCATCGCTGTCGAGCAGCTTCCGCGGAAGGTGGTCTACATCAGCACCAGCGGCGTCTACGGCGACTGTGGCGGCGAATGGGTGGACGAACACAGGACTCCGCGCCCCCAGACCGACCGGGCCCGGCGCCGCCTGCACGCCGAGCAGGTCCTGGCAGCGTGGTCTCGGCGGACCGCCGTTCCCGTGGTAGTGCTGCGGGTGGGCGGCATCTACGGTCCAGGGCGGCTGCCCATCGAGAGGCTGCGTGGTGGGCACGCTGTGCTGCGGGAGGAGGACTGCGGGTTCTCGAACCGCATTCACTCCGAAGACTTGGCGTCGGTCGCCGTAGCGGCTGCCGACGATGGTCCCGGTGGAGCCATCTATAACGTCAGCGATGGCCGTCCCGGGACCATGACTGAGTACTTCAACGCCGTGGCCGATCTGCTCCAGTTGCCTAGACCGCCGGCAGTTTCCTGGGACGAGGCCGAACGGCGCCTCGGCGCGGAGATGATGTCCTATTTGCGCGAATCACGCCGGCTGAGCACAGCGCGCATGCGCCGAGAACTCAACGTCGCCCTTCGGTACCCCGATCTGGCCGCCGGGCTCCGATCCTGTGTCTGAACACGTTCCGGTATCCTCAAACACAGGACGGTTGCCAGCGGCGGCGCCGTCAACCGCCGGACGGGCCAGCCGAGGAAGACTTAGGCACCGCCGTGCTCCCGGCATCCCGCCAAGTCCCCCCACAGCGCTTGCAAGGCCGCAACGGTCGCAAGCGCGACGGTCTCGGTACGCAGAATTCGAGGGCCGACGCGGACTCTTGCGAATCCGCACGCGACTGCCAGAGCGATCTCCCCCTCGGTAAATCCGCCCTCCGGACCCGTAACCAGCATGACGCGGCCTCTGACGGGAGGGGTCCGGGCGAGGGACGCCCCCGCGCAGGGATCCAATACCAGCTTGGAGCCATCGAAGGCATCACTTAGCGCCTGCGCGACGACCATGGGCCGGTGGAGATCCGGAATGCGATTACGGCCGCACTGCTGACAAGCGCTGACCATGATGTTGCGCCAGTGCTGCAGGCGTCGTTCGGCGCGCGTGCCGTCGAGTCTGACCTGGCATCGCTCCGCGATGATGGGGACGAACTCCTGGACACCTAGCTCCACCGCTTTCTGCACCGTGTAATCCATACGCTCGGCGCGCGAGATCGCCTGCAACAAGCGGATGTGGAGCGGCGACTCGGCCTCCCGTGCCCTGAACTCCCCCACCTCTGCGATGCAGCCCGCGCCCTCGCCGGCTGCGAGGGTGGCTTCGTATTCCCCTCCAAGGCCGTTGAAGAGGATGACCCGGGCTCCGGCGCTCAGCCGCAGCACGCGGGTGAGGTAGTGTGCGGCGCTCGACTCCAGCACGATGCTCGCGCCGGTCTCCAGATGAGTGGAGGCATAGAGGCGAGGAGCGCGCACCGTCAGCTAGAGGTGGCCCGCCGGATGCCTTCCCACGCCACCTCGGCCACGTAGCCCAGTTGCTCGGGGGTCACCACGTACGGGGGCATGAAGTAGATGACATCACCGAGGGATCGCAGCAACACTCCCCGTTCGAGCGCGAAACGATACACTGCCAGGCCCCGACGCTGCTCCCAGGGATAGTGGCGGCGCCGCGCTTTGTCCTCCACCATCTCCACGGCGAGAATCATTCCTTGCTGGCGGACCTCTGCCACATGGGGATGTTCTTCGAAATGCCCTGTGACTTCCGCCATCACCTGCGCCAGACGCCTGTTTGCGTCGAGCACACGATCCTGTTCGAAGATGTCCAAGGTTGCCAGCGCGGCCCGGCATCCCAACGGGTTCCCAGTGTAGCTGTGGGAGTGCAGGAAGGCCCGCTGTGCTGGGTAGTCGGCGTAGAACGCTTGGTAGACGGCGTCTGTCGTGATCACCACCGACAGGGGCAGATATCCCCCGGTCAGGCCCTTCGAGAGACAGAGGAAATCCGGGGTGATCCCCGCCTGCTCACAGGCGAAGAACGTGCCGGTCCTCCCCATCCCCACGGCAACCTCGTCGGCGATTAGATGTATCTGAAGACGGTCGCAGGCTTCCCGTAGGAGCGTCAGATACACCGGGTGATACATACGCATGTAGCCCGCGCACTGGACCAGTGGCTCTACGATGACCGCACAGACCTCGTCCGCGTACCGCTCCAGCGCTCGCAGCGTGGGCGCAAATACTTCCCGGGCGTGCTCGGCACAGGACTGATGGGGCTGGCGATGGAAGCAGTCCGGCGAAGGCACCGTGATAGGCTCCATGAGGAGCGGGCGGTAGGTGTCGCGATACAAGGGCGAGTTACACACGGCTAGAGCACCCAAGGTCTCGCCGTGGTAGCTGTTGTCGAGGGCGACGAAGCGTATCTTGGAGGTGATGCCGAGATTTTGCCAATAGTGGAAGCTCATCTTGAGCGCCACCTCCACCGCGGTCGAGCCATTGTCGGCGTAGAAGCAACGGCTGAGCCCAGGGGGGGCCAGCCGCACCAGGCGCTCGGAGAGATCGACGACCGGCTGGTGGGTAAACCCCGCAAGCAACACGTGCTCTAGCGCGTCCAATTGTTCCTTCAGGGCCGCGCCGATGCGCGGATTGGCGTGGCCAAAGAGGTTGACCCACCACGAGCTGATGGCATCGAGATAACGTCGTCCCTCGAAGTCCTCAAGCCACACTCCCTCCGCCCGCCGCACCGGGATGAGCGGTATCCTCTCGTGGTCCTTCATCTGGGTGCACGGATGCCAGACGACCGCGAGGTCGCGCGCGCTGACGGCTGCGTTATCTAAACCCATGGCGTGCCCGCGAGGGGCCGGGTGCAGCACGGGGGATCCAGCATTGGAGGTCGGGTGCGGCGGTCCATGAGGTGGCCCCGACGGGGGCGGCCGCAGCGGTGGGCGGCGTCAGGGAGGGGCTGACGATGGCCGGTCCGGCGCAGGAGGCGTATCGCCGGCCGGGGGCGGCTTGGTCTCCGCCGCCTGAGCCAGCACCAGATGCTCGAGGGCAGGCAGGTCGGGAATCCGCGCAGGCTCCCCCTTGATAAGCACGCCACGAGACACCAGGGACTCGGTTGGCGCACCCTCGCGCTCGCTAATGGTCTTGTCGGTGATCTGCAGGAGATGCGGGGTGCCGGCCGTCACCAGAGCGTAAAAGTCCACCCCAGCCTCTGCGCGGAGGACATTCAGCACCACCAGGCTGGTGGGCGTACCGTCGTGCATCCGACGATGCCCGCAGGCAGCCTCGAAGGACACGATCGGGATCGGACGGTCCCGCCATCGCACGTAGCCCAGCCACCAGTCCGGGGCCTCCTCCGCCCGCTCCGGCGGCAGGTAGCGAACCACTTCGGCCACCACGGCACAGGGGAGAACGAGCGGATCACCCTCCACCGGGATCAGGATGCTGGGCACTACCTCGAAGCGTTCGCTCACCGACCCACCCTTCCCCTCGTCAGCCGTGGCACGTTTCACTCAAGCGGCGCGCAAGCTCGGAGGGCCGCGCACTAAAGCTCACCGTTCCGGTGGCACGTGCGCGATCCGGCATACTGCTGATGAAGCAGCTATCGGCATCCTGCGCCCAAACCACACCGCCTCGGGCGGCGACAGCCCGACAACCGCGCGCTCCGTCATCCCCCATGCCGCTGAAGATGATGGCCCCCGCCTCGTGCCCATACTGCTCGGCCGCTTGCATCATGATGGCATCGATCGATGGACGGTAGCCACTGTCCGGGAGTTCAGCCCCGAGCGCGAGCTCCTTATCGCGACCGATGGTCAGTGCTCTTTCCACCGGGGCGATGACGACTTGGCCCCTGTGCAGCGCCGTGCCGGGCCTGGCGGGTACCACCTCCAGCGCCGTGAGCCTGCCGAGCTGATTGGCGAGTGGAGCGATGAAACGCTCGCCGATGTGCTGTGCCAGGATAAAGCCAGCCTCCACGCTTGCGCGCATAGCGCCTAGGAACTCCTTGACAGCCTGAGGTCCCCCGACCGATGCCCCCAGCACCCAGACCCGCTCCGCAGGCAGCGCGCCCCGGCTGGGCGTCGCCGCCGTCATCAACGCCGGTTGCCTTCCCGCAGGCATGGTGCTCGCCACGTCGGCCGTTCTGAGGGACTGAGATGTACGCTCCGCAGCGACGTCGCGCACCTTCTCCATGAGTCTTGCCAGCCACTTTCCGCGGCTCAAACCCAAACCGAGGGGGCTCGTGGAGCCGTCGTTGAAGAGCACCGGCACGGCCGTCCTCTCCACCAGCGCCTCCAGCAACAGTGGATCACACTCGATATCGTCGTCCAAGTCGACCAGCAACACATCGGCATCCCCTGGGACAATCCCGCTGAGGAATGCTCGGCAGATGGGCCCGAAGGCGACTACCTCGATGCCCCCCGCCTCCAAGTCGCGCCGCAGCGCATCGGCCCGGTCCGCCCGATTGCACCCAATGGCCAGCCGCGGCGGCCTTCGAGCCGCCTCTTCCATCTCACCGCCGCTCTCGCAGCACTGCGTGAATGTTCTCCAGGAGGTCAGCCTCCTGGTAAGGCTTGCCCAGGTATCGGTCCACTCCGATCTCGATGGCGTGCCGGCGGTGCTTTTCACCGATGCGGGAAGTGACCATGACGATCGGGATGTCCTTCAGCTCGGGCGTATGGCGCATGTGGCGAGCTAGCTCATAGCCATCCATCCGCGGCATCTCAATGTCCAGAACCATCACGTCCGGCTTATGCTCCTCCAACTGCTCGAGCGCCTCAACCCCATCTGCCGCGGTCAGCACGCGCATGCGATGACGTTCCAGCAGCCGTGTAGCCACCTTGCGCATGGTGAGCGAGTCGTCCACCACCATGACAGTCAGAGCTTCCTCGGCGATCCTTTCGCGCACCTCGCCAGGACCGCGGGCGGTACGCATCATCGCCATCCCGCGACGCACCACCGTTCCGCCTTCCAGAATAAGGGCGGCGCGCCCGTCGCCCAGGATGGTCGCGCCGAGCAGGCCCCGGACTGCGCTGAGTTGCGGGCCCAGTGGCTTGACCACGATCTCGCGGCGCCCCAAGATGGCCTCCACCTGCAGTGCCACTTGCTGATCACCGGAACGCATCAGCAGCAGCGGCAACTTCTTTCCGGGTCCCGGGAGCTCGGGTGGAGGACCACCGAGGAGCGTGGCGAGGTGCATGAACTGGTACGACGTACCGGCATACCTCACCGTCGGTGACTGGCTGCGATAGTAACGGGCCAGGTCTTCATGCCTCGCCTGGGTCACTGCCTGCACCTGCCCCAGAGGGATGGCGTAGACCTCGGTCCCCGCCTGCACGATCAGGGCCTGGGTAATGGACATCATCAAGGGCAAGCGGATGATGAAGGTCGTTCCCAGGCCCTTCGTCGAGCGGATCGAGACCGTGCCCCCCATCTGTTTGACCGTAGCGTCGACAACGTCGAGGCCTACGCCACGTCCGGAAATCTGGCTGACCTGCACGGCCGTCGACAACCCAGATTCCAGAATGAGCTGCAACAGCTCCTCTTCCGGGATCTCGGCAGCGGCATCGATGAGGCCGCTCGCGACCGCCTTGCGCCTCACCGCTTCCAAGTCCACCCCGCCGCCATCGTCGCCAACCTGGACGACCACATCGGTCCCCTGTCTGCTGACGAGGACGTCTATCGTCCCCCGCACCGCCTTCCCTCGCGTTCGTCGGACATCCGCGGCCTCGACACCATGGTCGATGGCATTTCGCAGAATGTGCTCCAATGAAGCCACCATCTTGTCCAACACGGCCCGATCCAGCTCGTTTTGGCCGCCCCGCACCCGCAGCTCGGCCTGTTTACCCAGCTCGCCGCAGAGCTGCCGGACGATACGGTTAAGCCGCGGGACCAGCACAGCGAAGGGCAGCATGCGGGTGTGCATCAGCCCTTCCTGGAGGTCGGTGTGCGCTCGTCCCTGTTGCACCAGCAACAGTTCTGCGTCGCGCGCGAGGGTATCGATCAATAGTCGGATGTTGTCGAGATCGCTGACGCTCTCGTTCATGCTTCGCGACAGTTGCTGCACCGACGAGTACCGATCGAGCTCCAGGGGCTCGAATACGGCATAATCCTGGCCGACCGGGGATTCTTGATGGCGGAATAACATCTGCGCTTCCGTCTCGATGGACAGGCGACGCAGCTGATCGACCAGCCGCTCCGAGGTCTGCTGGAACTCGTCGAGGGCCTGATGGAACCCGTTCACCTGCTGCTCCAGGCGCGAACGGTAGATGCTCACCTCGCCGGCAAGATTCACCAACCGGTCGAGGAGGTCGGCACGTACCCGCACCTGCTCATACTGCGGCCGACCGCCCGGCACCGGCTCTTCCCGGGGTGGAAAGGGGAGGACTTCACCAAGCCCGCGGGGTGCCGCGGCGGCTCCGAGACCCGCCGCCTGCGCAGGCTCCAGCAAGCCTCGGAGATGCGCGATGGTGTCGCCCGCCGGCGTGGGTGACGACCCGTCCCGGAGGCGCCGCAGCATGTCGCCCAACAAATCGACCGCCTGCCGCAGCCGTTCCATCACCTCGGGCGTCGCCTCGAACGTGTCACTTGCCAGCGCCTCGGTCACTCCTAGCATCTCGCCGCCCAGCCCTTCCACGGCCGAGAGACCGGCTAGGCCAGCGCCACTCTTTAGGCCACGCAGGCTGTCGCGCAGTCTGTCGAGAGATAGGACATCCTGAGGAGCCCGTGTCCAGGCAGCCAGTGCCTCGCGTGCCGCCTCGGCTAGGGGAAGACCCTCCTCCAGGAAGAGGCTGCGCAGGCCGCGCTCCTCTTCGGTGAGTGGCTCGCCAGGTAAGGCGTCGGGGCCGGCTGCCAGTGTCAGGCCGGCTGCCGGAGGAGGACCCGCCGCACCCAGCGCCGCGGGATGCTCCACTACCCACTGCACTCGCTCCAGGAAATCAGTTGCCGGCATCACGGGGGTACGGCTGTGCAGAGAGTCCAGCATCTGCGCCAGTCGGTCGTTGCCTGCCTGGAGGAGGTCGAACAGCCCGCCCGCGATGGGGAGGTGCCGCTCCAGGCCAGCCGCGAGCAGCGACTCGAGAGCGTGCGCCAAGTCGCCGAGGGCGCTCACCCCCGCCATGCGCGCGCTGCCCTTCAGCGTATGAAGCGAGCGCTGCAGTGCCTCCCGCCACTGCCGCTGTTCGGGCTCCTGGCGCCAGTGCTCCAGATTAGCCTCGTTGCCATCGAGCAGCTCGCTCGCCTCCTGGAAGAATATCGCTGCGAGTTCGGCATCCATCTCGACGACTGCCCCACCGGAGGGGAGCGTCGGTGCTTGATTGGGCGTTGGCGTTTCCGGGGGCGCCTCCCACGTCGCCTGCACGGAATTCGTAGGGGGCTCCATCACCCCGACGTGCCCCCCGGTCGACTCCGCCGACGGCTCCTTCGCCAGCTCCGTCAGCGCGATGAACGGCACGACCTCCGAGGCGACGGTGTCTTCAGACTCGGTCTGCGGCATCGTCTCAACGGCTGGCGCGCCCGCCGGTGGCGTCTGGGCCTCGGAGGGGGGCACGGACTCCGCGGCCGCGTCGGCGGCACCGACAGATTCAGCCTCCTGAGCTGCGGTCTCTTCGAACACCGCCCGAGCCTCCGTGGGAGCGATGGTGGCCACCTCGGAGGCGCCCGGCTCCGTCTCGGAGAATCAGTGGCGGTTGCTCCACCGCGGCGCGTTGCGCAGCGACGACCGCTCCGCGGGCCTCGCTAACGGCGTGCGCCCGCTCGGCCAAGGCGTTCACGTCCAAGCGGGGCGCGGGCCCGCCCTGCAGTTGGGTGAGCAGTTGCTCCAAGGCCCCCCTGCCCTCGTCCATGAGTGCGAACATCGACGGGTCCGTAGGGATCGTCCCATCGATGACGCGGTTCAGCATGTTCTCGAACGCCCAGCCGAACTCGCCCAGAGTCGTCGCACCGACCATCCGGCCGCTGCCCTTGAGGGTATGGAACGAGCGCCGCAGGGTCTTCAGGCTCTCCGCATCATCGGGATCTGATGTCCAGCGATGGAGTTGATCCCCGATCTTCGCAACCTCGTCCCGCGCTTCCTCCAGGAAGACTTCTACCACTTCGGGATCGACGCCCTCCAAGACGACCGTCCGTGGGGGGGCTTCGGCCTGACCCGGGCCAATCTCGTCGGTTGCCTGGCCGCCGGCCTCCGGCGCGGCCGGTTTCGGGCTCAGCAGCTCCACGGTTTCCTCGGCGGCTGGCGACTCGGGCGGCGCGGGCGCGACCTCGGGCAGAGGCGCCTCTGCCGTCGTGGGCTCGGGTGGGAAACGCTCGGCCACACCGCCCACGTCTGTCGGAGCCTCGGTCGACGCCTGCCGCGCCTGTAGGCCCGCGAGCTTCTGGTCTACCTGGTCCAGCCAGCTATTCCCACGGCTCTCCTGCCCCCGTTCCGCGGCATCTAGATATTCCGCCAAACCCGCGACGCTGTCCGCGAGTGCTTCCAGGGACCGAGGGTCCACAGAGCCGCCGGCCTGTGGGATCAGAACCTGCTCCAGGACCCGAGTGCAGGCTCTGAACGCGGCGGTCGGGCGGGTCAGGCCGAGCATGGACAACGCGCCCGCAATCTGGCGCAGGGTCGATACCGCCTTCGGCAGCAGGTCACTACGTCCGCGGTCGAGCGTGAACTCCTCGATCGCCTCCATCACCCCGCCCATGTCGCTCCTGGCCTGTCCGATAACGACGGCGGCCAGGTCTCGATCTTCCAACGCTGTCGCCGCAGCACCCGAAGTCCCCGCCCCGGTGCGGGCGGCGCGGGTGAGCACCGCTTCGGCTCCGACGACGGTCCCCGCCACATCGGTCAGCTGAAGAGCGTGCGGGGGCTTTTCCCCAGAGACCACGCTCGCGACGTGCTCAGCCTGCACACGCAGTGCGTCGCTGGGCTCCAACAGACCAAGCATCTGCAGGATGTCGCTCAACCGCCTCAGACGCTCTCCCACGGGTGCAAGGTCGGGCGGTTGCCAGGATTCCTGCCGCGCCAGCATATCCAAGGCATCCTTGACCGCAGCGATATCCTCCTGTAGCGCGGGAAGGACACCCTGGAACAGCGACGTGGCCGGGGCAGTCAGCTCCTGGCGAACCTTCTCCAGCAACTCAGCCGAAGGGAACAGCTCCGCCAACCGGAACCCCTCCTGCACGGCGCGCAAGCGAGGCGTGGCCGGGTCGGCCTGCGCCACGATGTATAGGAGATCCCTCAGCATCGGCTCGCTCACTGCCAACGCCGCGGCGGGCTCGCCCTGCTCCGCTGCGGTCTTTAGGATCGCGTCCGCACGGCCGAGCAGTCGCTTGACCGCGACATCCGGCACCAGCGGACCGCGGGCCAGCGCCTCCGCCGCTGCAGCGACCAGCCACCATAGCCGCGCGGTCTCCGGGAGAACACACGAGCGCTTCAATCGCTCGGCGGCCTGTGCCATGACCGTCAGTCCATGCCGCGGAGTACGATCTCGCAACCACTCCAAGAGACCAGCCTCATACAAGGGCCTTACGCGGGCTGGCTCCGCGCCCGACGTATCCGCGCCCGCCGGCGGGACCCAATCCGAAGGTGCCACGGCCAGGTCTGGAGTGAACAGGTCCCGCTCTGCCAAAGGCGTCGCGCCCTGGAGCACCCGCAGATCGTTCACCACGGCCAGGAGCGCCAGTGGCAGATCCTGGTGTTGGGTCCGCACCCATTCCAGATAATTGGGCAACACGAGGATCGCGCGCGTCAGGGCATCGAAGGCCTCGGGGCGCCGGGCACCCGCATCGTTCACCAGGGCCTGGGCCACCGCCTCCATCTCGCGGGCCAACATCGCCGACCCTGAGGACTCGGTCATCTGCAAGGCACCGCGCACCTGTTGCAGAGCCACCAATGCGGCGCGCAGCCCATCGACCTCGGCGGGCTGCTCGAAGAACGTCTCCAGGCCTGCGCGAGCCTGCGCAAGACTCTTGTCGATCTCGCCCCGGATCCACGACAGGCCCCCAAAATCGCGAATGTCATCCATAGCTATCCCCCCCCTCTCTGCACGGACCCCTCCGTCCTCGCGAACGCCAATGTGTTGGCAGCACTCTCGCGCCTGAGTAGCGGGTGAGACCAATGCACCATCTCCCCGGGACCGAGCACGAGAAGACCCCCGGGGGCCAGGGAGTGCACCAGCGTATCCAATATTCTGAGGCGTACGTCCCTGCTGAAGTAAATCAATACGTTCTGGCACATAACGAGGTCCGACTCCTGTGCGCAGTGCAGGCCACCCTCGACGACATTGGCTTCAAGAAACAGGACACGCTGCCGCAGGTGCTGCGTCACGCGGCAGTTCTCTGCGTCCTCCGGCACGAAGTAGCGCTCCCTCAACAGGGGCGGCACCTCTTTGACCTTGGCGCGGGCATATCGGCCGGCCCGCGCGGTCGCCAGCGCCCCGACGCTGATATCGGAGCCGATGACGTGGAACTCGTGGTCAAGGCCCGGCCGACGTAGCGCGTCGTCAATGACCATCGCCAGGGTGTACGGCTCCTCCCCCGTGGCACAGCCGACACTCCAGGCTCGAATCCGAGACGGTGATCGAGACCGTTCCAGCCACGCCAGACCATGGTTTCGGATGAGGTCGAAGGAAGGCGGATGACGAAAGAAATGCGACTCGTGGATAGTCAGACGATCGAGAAGCACGGACCATTCCGTATGCTTGGGCTCCCGCGTCCGTACGAAGTCGTAGTATGGACGGAACTCCTCGAAGCCGATCTCGCGCATACGCATGCGCAGCCGCGTCTCGAGGAACGAGCGCTGGCTGCGGGACCACCGTATTCCGCTACGCCGCTCCAGCAGCCCGGCCCACAACATGAAGTCATCCTCGCCCATCGGGGGCGACGCCCGCAGCACTGGGGCTCTCGCCGTCATCGCCCTCAAGACTATTCCTAGCCCCCCTGCTGCAGCAGCTTGAACCCGGCCACGGAACGCCTCAGCTCATTGGCCAGATCTACCAGCTTGCCGATGGACACCGCCGCTTCGTTGCTCCCTGCAGAGGTCTCGGTCGCGATCTCCTGGACGACGTTCATGGTCTCCGAGATGTTGACCGCCGTCACGGCCTGCTGCTGGGCCGCCGTCGAGATGGTCTCGATGAGGTGTGCCAGCTCGCTCGATACCCCCTCGATCTCCTCCAACGCCCCTCCCGCGTTGCGCGCCAGACGTGTCCCCTCGACCACACCGCTGGTGCTCTGCTCCATGGCGAGCACGGCTTCATTGGTGTCGGCCTGAATGGTCTTCACTAGCACCTCGATCTGCTTGGTCGAGTTACTGACGCGCTCTGCGAGACGTTGCACCTCGTCGGCAACCACGGTGAACCCACGGCCAGCCTCGCCCGCCATAGCCGCCTGGATCGCCGCGTTGAGGGCCAGGATGTTGGTCTGGTCGGCGATGTCGTCGATGAGCTCCACGATGTCGCCGATCTGTTGAGAACTCTCACCGAGACGCTTGATGCGCTTGGAGGTTTCCTGGATCTGGTCGCGGATCGTGTCCATGGCCTGAATCGTCTCACGCACGGTCGCGGCCCCTTTCTTGGCCGTGTCCACCGACTGGTGCGCCACTTTGTTCGACTCGGTCGCGGTCCTCGATACCTGCTCGATCGATACGGCCATCTCGTTCACCGCCGCACTCGCACCAGTGCTCTGTTCCGCCTGATTGTTGCTGGCTTCTGCCAAGTGCATCGCAGTGGCCTGGGTAGCCTGCGACGCAGCCGCGACCTCCTGGGAGGTCTCGTTGATGGTCGTCACCAGGCTGCGGAGTGAATCGATGGCATAGTTGATGGCGTCTGCAATAGCTCCGGTGATATCCTCCGTCACCGTGGCCCGACGCGTTAGATCGCCTTCGGCGAGACCGCTGATCTCGTCCAGCAAACGCAGGATCGCCTCCTGGTTGCGCCGGTTCTGTTCCGTCGCCCCCCGAAAACGCAACCGCGCCTCGCGCACCAAGCGATAACCCAGCAGGATGAGGAGCATCAGCACCAGCGCACCCAGTGCGTAACCCATCTGCGCACTCACCGGCCGCTGCGCTTCGAGTGCGGTGTAAGCGGCGCGCAGGTTCTGCGTCGCCGCGAATAGCTGGTCACTCGTGGCCAGAATATTCCTGGCCGCATCTTGAGCGTCGAACAGGTCTCCCGACTTTGCCAGCACCTGACCGATGGCCTCGTTGAACTGGGTATACAGCTTGGCCACTTCCTGCAGCTTTTGGAGCGCCTCGGGGTCGGTCACGGCCGCGATGTGGCGGGCGGGGGTGCCTTGCTGCAGGGCGTCGAGCGCGCGCCCGAACAAGGCGGTGTCGCGACCCACACTCTCGATCACTGTTACGGCCCCTCGCTCACCACGGATCACCGTCTGCAGATTCTTGCTGATGCGCTCCACCAAGATGAGCTGGCGAGTCGCGAGCGCCACTTGGCGGGCGTCCGCCTTTTTATCGATGAGCAGCCGTACCACATCGTCCGACGCCTGGATCAGCTCGGGTGTCGCTTGACCGATGGTCTGAACGAGATTGGGCAACTCCTGCAGGACGGCCGCGCGGGCCACGATGCGGTCGGCACTTTGCGCGACGGCCTGCCAATCCGAGACCACTGCATCCAGTTGGCTCTTCACGGCCGGAGGCGAAGGCGACAAGCCGGTCTTCGGGTCGCCTTCCTGGAGGGTCGCCAAGGTCTCCGCAAAACGTCCCCGGGCCTCCTTCAGCCGGTCCAGCGACTCGGTCTTACCGGTAGTCGCATCCACGGCAAACTTGGCGATCCGCTGGGACAGCACTGCTTGCTCCCCCGCGAGTCCTATGTAGACGCGATCTTCGGTCGCATGGATGTTGACGTAGGTGAATATGCCGGCCATCAGCACGATGCCGAGCACCAGCAACAGGATGATAACAATCAGCCCCTTGTCGGTGCCCTGCCTTTGGGTAAGATCCTTGGAAGTGCTCGCTGCCATGTCTCGACTCCCCCGTCGTTTTCCGACTCTAATCGTCACACCACCTGCAGGAAGGCCGGGGTGCGCACCAGCTTGACCATCGTGAAATACCCCCAGTACTCCCCGCCCTTAACGAAGCCGCCATCGAGATAGTCGCCCAGGGATGCGTGAGACGCAGGCACCCTCGACACCCGGTCTTCGTCGGCGACAAAATGTCTCAACCCCAAGACCTCATCCACCAAGAGTCCGGCAAATATCTCCCCCGGCTCCACCACCAGTATTCGGGTTTGCTCGGTGAGCGCCGTCTCACCGCGCCCCAGATAGCCGCCGAGGTCCAGCACCGGCAGGAGGTTACCCCGGACGTTGGAGATCCCTTTGACCCAGGCCGTTGCGCCCGGGACCCGTGTCACGTCGGGATAGGTCAGCACCTCCCGCACGTCGTCCAGCGCGCTGATCAGCCGGAGATCGCTTATCCGGAAGCCGATGCCAGCCCACATGGTCTTGGCTTCCACCTGCAGCGGCAAGCCGCGCGCGAACCGCAGCGCGTGGTTCTGCAGCTCGCGGAGTAGATCCAGTGGGCCGACCCGAAGTTGTGCGCTCATGGCGCGAGCACGGTCTTGATCTTCGATATCAGATCCTTCTCAGAAACCGGCTTGGTAAGGTAGTCTTTCGCTCCCTGCCGCAAGCCCCAAATCTTGTCGGTGTCCATGCTCTTATTGCTCACGATGATCACCGGGACGGACCCCGTCTCGGGGTCCTGACTGAGCTGCCGAGTAGCCTGAAAGCCGCTGATTCCAGGCATCACGACATCCATCAGGATCAGATCCGGCTTCTCTTGGCGTGCCTTGGCCAACGCCTCTTCACCCGTAGTGGCAACAGCCGTTTGAAAGCCGTTGCGCTCCAGCATGGATTTCAGGACATGCACGTCGGTTGGGGAGTCATCCACGATCAGTATCAGCGCCATCTCCGCATCCTCAGAAATAGGCCGGATTTGTTCTCAATTGGCCACGTCGGGGTGCGCCTCCGGCACGTAGCGCTTGATAGCACCCAACAGCTCTTCCCTAGAAAACGGCTTAGTCACATAGTCTTCTGCTCCCACCAGCCGACCCCGTGCCCGGTCGAACAGACCGTCCTTACTGGACAGCATGACGACGGGCGTAGCCTTGAAAGAGCGATTATGCTTGATGAGCGCGCAGGTTTGGTAGCCGTCCAGCCGTGGCATCATGATGTCGACGAAAATAATGTGCGGCCGGAAATCGACGATCTTGGGCAGCGCCTCGTACCCATCCTCGGCGGTCAGCACCTCATAGCCGGCCTTGTTCAACAGAGCCTCCGCCGTCCGGCGGATGGTCTTGCTGTCGTCGATCACCAGAACCTTGATCCGCTCAAACGTCTCAGCACCCTGCGTGTCCATTTTCTTTCATCTCGCCCTGCCGGCACGACCACCACGCAGTCGGCGGGCGGGCTGCCGTCGGAAAGGGTTAACTTTATATGCGCCAGGACGCCGCTGTATCATGTCCTTGCGCCTCCGCCGAACACCGCGCACTATTGGACTGCCGCCCATGGTCTTTGCTACGTGGCACGAGCACAAGCTCGAACCTACTCCGCACCCATGGCGGCCTATCCAGCACCCTGCATCGTCAACTACGCCACAACCCGCCGTGTCGCCGTCTACGCCTGTCATCGGCGCGGACCCCGTTGTCCAGCCAACTCGACGCCGGCTCCCCGCGGCTCGGGGCCGGTCGTGTTGCCCCCGACCCGTTTGCGGCGACGATTCTCCGCCTATTACGCTCTCACGCGGGTTAATAGCGCATTCTCGGCAGCGTGTCAAACGGCGCCACTATATTAGAATGAGCGCATAAACCCGTGACAGGACCGCAGTTTCCCCCGACCATGCAGCTAACGGAAGACGATGCCGTACCCCACCTGACCACCGCCCTAAGTGGGGCGCTGCTGGAATTGGAGCGCCACTTGCTCCAGCACCAGCCGCACATAGAGGCGTGGTTCCGCGAACAGTGGCTCGAAACGCCGGCACCTTTCTATGCGTCGGTGGACTTGCGGAACGCGGGCTTTAAGGTTGCCCCGGTAGATACGAACCTTTTCCCGGCCGGCTTCAACAACCTCAACCCCGACTTCATCGTGCTCTGCATTCAGGCCGTGCAGTCTGCCGTCGAGCACGCCTATCCGCGGGCGCGCGGGGTATTGCTGATCCCCGAGCGGCACACCCGCAACGTCTATTACTGGGAAAGCGTCGCCACTCTCAACGACATCATCACCAAGGCCGGATTCGAGGTACACCTCGGGAACCTTCCTGATGACTCCGCGACCAGCGGGGAGCTGTCTCTTCCCTCTGGGCGGATCCTGCGCCTCGATCCGCTGGAGCGCAGCGGCGACACCTTGTGCGTCGAGGATGTGTCTCCCTGCCTTATCCTGCTCAACAACGACTTGGCCGACGGGGTACCCGCCATTCTCCAGGGCCTGTCTCAGCCAGTCATTCCCGCACTCGGGATGGGCTGGTGGTCGCGGCTCAAGTCCAAACATTTCGCCCATTACCACGACGTTGCAGAACAGTTCGCCGTGCTGGTGAGCATCGACCCCTGGCACATCGAGCCCCTGTTCCGCAACTGCGGCGAGATTGATTTCATGAAACGTGAGGGCGAGGACTGCCTGGCGTACTACGTCGAACGTCTTGCTCCAGGCAATTCAGGAGAAATATGACGAGTACGGCATCACCCGACGTCCCTTCGTGGTGATGAAAGCCGATGCAGGTACCTATGGCATGGGCATCATGAGCGTGGTCAGCGCCGATCAAGTCCGCGAACTGAACCGCAAGCAACGTACGAAAATGGCTGCGACCAAGGGCGGCCGCGCGGTCCACAAGGTCATCCTCCAGGAGGGCATCTACACCTTCGAGACTTGGGGCGAGAGCCGGGCGGTAGCCGAGCCCGTCGTCTATCTCATCGACCATTACGTCGTGGGAGGCTTCTATCGCGTGCACACCAAACGGGGACCCGACGAGAACCTGAATGCTCCGGGCATGCATTTCGAGCCTCTAGCCTTCGCCGGATACTGCACCACACCGGCACCAGACATGGCGCCCGACGCCTGCCCCAATCGCTTCTATGCTTACGGTGTGATCGCCCGCCTCGCCTTGTTGGCAGCGGCACGCGAGCAAGCAGACATGGCCCGGCAATGAGCCTCGGGCTCGGGGTGTTGATGGACCCTATCGGCTCCATCAACATAAAGAAGGACAGCACCTTCGCGATGCTCCTCGACGCCCAGCGCCGCGGATGGGCAATCTGGTACATGGAGCAGGAGGACCTGTACCTGCGCGACGGGCAAGCGATCGCCCGCATGCGGCGTTTGGAGGTGCGAGACGAGTCTACAGCGTGGCACTCCTTTCACGGCGACATCGTGGCGCCGTTGAGCACGCTGCAGGTCGTTCTGATGCGTAAGGATCCCCCGTTCGACACGGAGTATCTGTACACGACGCTTCTCTTGGAGCGGGCGGAAACCGATGGCGTGCTCGTGGTCAATAGGCCGCGTGCGCTGCGCGATGCCAACGAGAAGCTCTTCACCTCGTGGTTCCCGCAGTGCTGTACCGCGACGCTGGTGACGCACCGTATCGACCAGCTGCGCCACTTTGTGGCGGAGCAAGGAGATGTCATCGTCAAGCCCCTGGACGCGATGGGTGGCATCTCCGTCTTTCGGGTGCGCCGAGGTGACCCCAACACGAGTGTCATCCTGGAGACGCTGACCGGTTTCGGTCACCGCTTGGTGATGGCCCAGCGTTTCCTGCCCGAGGTCCTCACTCTCGGCGATAAGCGCATTTTGCTCATCGACGGTGAACCGGTCCCTTATGCGCTCGCACGCGTCCCGGCCGCCGGTGAGGTGCGTGCCAACCTGGCGGCTGGGGGCGAAGGCAGGGGCGTGCCCTTGAGCTCGCGCGACCTCTGGATCTGCGCCCAGGTAGCGGAAACCTTGCGCAGGAAAGGGTTGATGTTCGTCGGCTTAGATGTCATTGGGGACTACCTCACCGAAATCAACGTGACCAGCCCAACCTGTATCCGAGAGCTGGACGCCTTGTATCAGTTAAACATCGGTGGGCTGTTACTGGACCGCATCGAGGCGAAACTTGCTACCGCGGCCCCATGCTAGCGCGGGGTACCCCAGCCATTCACCCCAACGCCACCAGAATGGACGGGGCTGCGGACGCTGTGTTCGTTGCCGGGGCAGTTCGCATCGCCGTTACGGGATCGCGCGCGGAAGGGACGTCCATCACGTCCCGCGGGTGCGTTCTCTGAGGACCATCCCCGTGGTGAATCCCGAGCTGCCTACCCGCAAACGCTTCGAGGTCGCTACGCCGCCCTCGGCGCCATTGCCATCCGGTACGCGCGAACGGGCGTCTAAGTGATCGGAACTGTCCCACGAGACCAGCATTCCGGCCGTATGGTCGCCGCCCTGGTCGCATCGGGAGTGCTGCACGTCCTCATACTTCTGGGAATCGGTTTCCTGCCGACCATGAGTCCGGCGCCGCAGCGTCCTGAGCCCATGCTGGACGTCCTCCTGGTAACTCCAACAGCGCAGCGGCCTCCGCGAAGGTTCGACTATCTCGCCCCTCGAAACCAGGAAGCCAGCGACAAGCCGACCGGCCTGGAGCCGCCCCGCGCGCCCGCCTCGCATACGCCGAGCCATGTGGTCAGCCCGGCGCAGGAAGCAACCGCCGTCCAGGATTCCGAGCCCTCGGACTCCGAAGCGACCCCCCTCAGGGTAGCCAAGTCTTCCACCCCGTCGGCACATCCTCGGGCGCCGACCGACGCGCCGGTGGTCAGGAACGGGAAGCTTCCGACCCCGACGCCCGAACAGTTGTCGGCCAGCGCGCTGATCGCCCAGAGCCTGGACTTGGCCCAGCTCAGCGAATCCGTGCAGCAGTCTATCGCTGCATACAACCGCGCGCGTCGAGAGAGGTTCATTTCGGCCAGCACCCGCGAGAGCATTTATGCAGCCTACATGGATGCCTGGCGCACCAAGGTCGAGCGCATCGGCAACCTCAACTACCCAGAGGAAGCGCGACGCCAGAGGCTAACGGGGGAGCTGGTACTGGACGTGGCCCTGAGACCCGACGGCAGCATCCAGTCGGTAACCGTGCTCCGCTCTTCCGGGCTTCCCGTCTTGGACGAGGCAGCACAGCGCATCGTGCAGCTCTCCGCCCCCTTCGCTCCGTTTCCGGACGAGATCGCCAACGAGACCGACCTGCTCCATATCACCCGCACGTGGCGCTTCGAGCGGGGCAGTCGGTTGGCGAGCGCACCGTGACTTGTCACACCGGGTCGCCCCTTCCATACTATTGACATGTTCGAGCGGTCCTACCTCAAGAACCAGTTTCTGATCGCCATGCCAACGCTGGCCGACCCTAATTTCTTTCGCACCGTGACGTACATCTGTGAGCACAACAGCGAGGGAGCCATGGGGGTCGTGGTTAACCGACCGGTTGAGCTTCACCTCGGGGAACTCTTGGAGCACATGGACATCGGCCATGCCCCCCGCGCGATTGCCGAGCAGTCCGTGTACCTTGGCGGCCCGGTTCAAACCGAACGCGGTTTCGTTCTGCACCGGCCGATCGGCCACTGGCAGGGTACGCTCGCGATTACCGATGAGGTCGGGCTGACCACCTCGCGCGATATCCTCGAGGCCATGGCTCGTGGCGATGGGCCGGGGAATGCCCTCGTCGCTCTGGGCTATGCGGGCTGGGGACCGGGCCAGCTTGAGCGGGAGATCGCGGAGAACGCATGGCTGAGCGGTCCAGCCGATCCGGACCTGTTCTTCGAGCTACCTCCTGATAACCGCTGGGAGGCCGCCAGCATGCTCCTTGGCATCGATATTCACCGACTCTCCGGGCAAGCAGGGCACGCGTGACCCCAAGGGGCAACCTCCTCCTCGCATTCGACTTCGGCAAGAAACGCATAGGGGTCGCGGTGGGACAGGCGGTCACCGGTACGGCGACTGCGCTGCGCACAGTTCACTGCGTCGGGCACAGACCGGACTGGGACGGCATCGCGGAGATCATCCGGACCTGGTGCCCGGAAGCACTGATAGTCGGGTTGCCGTTGACGCTGGGAGGCGACGAGCGCGAGATGACCCGTGCCGCCCGCCGCTTCGGTCGGCAATTGGCCGGACGATACGGCCTTCCCGTGCACTGGATCGACGAGCGGCTGAGTTCCGTTGAGGCGTCCCGACATCTGCGCACGCGGGGCCGGGCCGGGGACATAGATCGGGAAGCGGCCCGGGTGATTCTTCAAACCTGGCTTGACCAGCGCCGATGAGCCACCTCGATGTCGCGGGCCTGCTCGATGGCATGGCGCGGTCACTGCGCACACTCCTCAAAGCGCGAGATATCCACGACGCTGGGATGCTCGGGATACATACCGGCGGACTGTGGGTGGCACAGCGACTACACTCCGCCATCGGGCTGGCACAGCCCCTCGGCTGCCTGGACATCTCGTTCTATCGCGACGACTTCACGCGCATTGGCCTGCATCCTCAGGTGAAGCCATCCCACATCCCGTTCACCGTCGACGACCGACACATGCTGCTGGTGGACGATGTCCTGCACACCGGTCGGACCGTGCGCGCAGCGCTCAACGAGATCTTCGATTACGGCCGGCCCGCGATCGTCGTCCTTGCCGTCCTGGTGGACCGCGGCGGACGCGAGATCCCCATTCATGCCGACGTGGTCGGGACTCGGATGACCCTGGCACGGGGCGAACAGGTCAAGCTCAACGGCCCCGACCCGCTGACCCTTAACGTCCTCAGGGTGCCGTGACTTCCGCATCGGCGCAACTGGACGCGGCCGGCCGCCTGCGTCACTTTCTGACCGTCGAAGGTCTTGGGCGTGAGCTGTTGACTCAGATTCTGAACACCGCCGAGTCATTCGCTGGAGTAGCCCGACAGAGTGTAAAAAAGGTGCCCCTGCTGCGCGGCAAGACCATCGTCAACCTCTTCTTCGAGGCCAGTACGCGGACGCGCACCACCTTCGAGCTGGCGGCCAAGCGCCTATCGGCCGACGTATTGAACATCCACGTCCCGGCCTCCGCTACGACTAAAGGGGAAAGCCTCCTGGACACCTTGCGTAATCTGGAGGCGATGCACTGCGACATGTTCGTAGTACGCCACCCGGACAGCGGCGCCGCCCATTTCATTGCCGAGCACGCGGCTCCCCATGTCGCTGTCATCAACGCCGGCGACGGACGTCATGCCCACCCCACCCAGGCGCTGTTGGACGCCTTTACCCTGAGGCGCCACAAGGCCGATTTCAGCCAGCTCTGCGTCGCCATCATCGGGGACATCCTGCACTCGAGGGTGGCGCGTTCCCAAATTCACGCCTTCCGTACCCTCGGGGTGCGCGAGCTGCGCGTCATCGCGCCGAAGACCCTGGTCCCTCCGGGAATCGAAGCGCTGGGCGTGCGCGTCCACTACGATCTCGCCCAGGGCCTTCGCGACGTCAACGTCATTGTGGCACTGCGCTTACAGCGAGAACGCATGGCCGGGGCGCTCCTGCCCAGCGAACGTGAATACTTCCAGCTTTACGGGCTAACCCGCGAAAGGCTGGCCTCGGCGCGTTCCGACGCCCTCGTGATGCACCCCGGACCGATCAACCGCGGGGTGGAGATCGCCTCCGACGTGGCCGACGGTCCGCGGTCGGTGATCTTGCAGCAGGTGAGCGACGGCATCGCCGTGCGTATGGCCGTGATGTCCATGGCGTTGCGGCAATGAGCGGTGGCATCGGGGTCGCCTGCATTCGAGCCACCGCTGGTCGCGCTCGCACCGCGCTGGTCCCCCATGGCGCTCCGTCGACGCGCTGCAGTTCCGCCAAGTGGATTGGGGCAGCGGTCTCCGGCCCCCGGCGTGCACCCCATGACGACTGCCCGTGCTGACCCGGCCCGGATCGAGGTGCGCGGCGGGCGTGTCATCGACCCCATGCAAGGTACCGACGGCCCGCAGGACGTGTACCTCGCACAGGGACGCATTGTCGGCCTCGGTCAGGCTCCGGACGGCTTCGTCGCCGACCTGGTCATAGAGGCGGCGGGATGTATCGTCAGCCCCGGCTTGGTCGACCTCTGCGCAAGGCTGCGGGAGCCGGGACTGGAGCACAAGGGCACCATCGCCACAGAGACCCTGGCGGCAGCGCGAGGCGGGGTCACCACGCTATGCTGTCCACCCGATACCGACCCGGTAGTGGATACGCCGGCCGTAGTCGAGCTGATACGCAGCCGAGCCGAACAGGCTGGCAAGACCCGGGTCGTGGTTCTGGGGGCACTCACCAGGAATCTCGCCGGAACCCACCTCAGCGAGATGGGCGCGCTGAAGCGAGCGGGTTGCGTGGGTGTAAGCAACGGCTCGCGGCCCATCGAAAACACGCTGGTGCTGCGCCGCGCGCTGGAGTATGCGGCCACCCATCACTTGGCGGTGTTTCTGGAGCCGCAGGACCCCTGGCTCAGTCACCACGGCTGCGTGCACGAGGGGGAGGTCAGTATGCGCCTGGGACTGCCGGGTATTCCGGAGGCGGCGGAAACCGTCGCCCTAGCCCGAGATCTGGTCTTGGTGGAACAAACGGGCGTGCGCGCCCATTTCTGCCGCCTCTCCTGCGCGCGCGCCGTAGAGATGGTTCGCCGAGCTCAGGGTCACGGACTGCCAGTCACGGCCGATGTCAGCGCCCACCATCTCCACCTTACCGAGGCCAGCGTGACCGGCTTCGACAGCGCCTGCCACGTCCGCCCCCCCCTGCGCACCCTCTATGACCGCGAAGCGTTGCGCAGCGGGCTGGCGGACGGAACGCTGTGCGCCATTTGCTCCGATCATCAGCCCCACGAACCTGACGCAAAGTGCGCTCCGTTTCCGTCGACCGAACCGGGCATTTCCGGCTTGGAAACGCTGCTTCCGCTGACCCTGCGTTTGGTCCGGGAAGGCGTCCTCAGCCTGCCTGAGGCGCTGGCACGGGTGACCTGCCTGCCCATGCGCGTCTTGGGGGAGGTGCAGGGCGGTACGCTGACTCCTGGCAGTCCTGCCGACCTGTGCATCATCGACCCGGACAACGTCTGGCGCCTGACCCCCCAGGAGCTCGTCAGCGCCGGACGCAACACGCCCTTTCTGGGGTGGGAGTTCACGGGCGCCGTCCAGGCCACCGTTGTGGCGGGAGAGGTTGTCTATCGCCGCCGCGGTCCACCGGTCGACGGGACCCGCAATCTACTGAACGTCGCAGCAGTAGGGCAGAGACAGAACGGGCGCAGAAAGGGCGCAATCTGATTCGCGGTGCATGCGCCGGCTCACGAAAAGAGGACAGGGAGGCAGACACATCTGGTACGAACTGCTGCGACCCTTACTGTTCAGGCTCGCGCCCGAGGACGCCCATCGCCTCAGTCTGTTCGTACTACGCCACGCGAGCCGTTCAGGGTTAGTCCGGGCGTCGCGGGGTCCACGCGCCTATGCGCCAAGCAGCGTAATGGGGATGGAGTTCTCCAATCCGGTGGGACTCGCGGCGGGCTTCGACAAGAGCGGCGAGTGCATCGACGCCTTCTTCGCCCTCGGCTTCGGCTTCGTCGAGATCGGCACGGTCACGCCACGCCCGCAGAAGGGGAATCCTCGACCCCGCATCTTCCGCCTGCCGCAGGCCGCGGCGCTCATCAACCGCATGGGGTTCAACAACCCTGGCGTCGAGCGCGTGGTGGAAAACATCAAACGCTCGCGGGTCCCCGGCGTGCTTGGCATCAACATCGGCAAGAACCGAGACACCGCGCTTCAAGAGGCCGTAGAGGACTATCTCGCGTGTCTACGGAACGTTTATCCCCACGCAAGCTACGTGGCGGTCAACATCTCTTCTCCCAATACACCCGGTCTGCGGGATCTACAGGGGGGCAGCGAGCTAGATCGGCTGCTGGCGGCCCTGAAGCAGGAGCAAGAGAGACTGGCCGCGAGGCATGGGCGCTATGTCGCGCTGGCGGTGAAGATCGCCCCCGATCTCGATGCCGATCGGATCGACACGATCGCGAGAGTCCTACTGGAGTACCGGATTGACGCCGTGATCGCCACGAACACCACAGTCTCCCGCGAGGGAGTCGAGCACCACCCAGTCAGCCACGAGGCGGGAGGCCTGAGCGGCGCACCGCTGCGCGCGCGCGCCACCGCCGTGGTCGCGCAGCTCAGCAGAACGCTTCAGCGCAGGGTCCCCGTGATCGCCGTCGGCGGCATCATGAAGGCCTCCGACGCACTGGAAAAGGTCGTCGCCGGAGCCGATCTGGTACAGCTTTACACGGGCCTAATCTATCGGGGGCCGCGCCTCGTTCAAGAGGTGTGCAGCGCGCTGTCGGAACGTCCGAGAGGACCGACTGACCCGTGCGCGAGTCGCTGCAGCGGCTAGGCATCCACGCGCGGGAGCGACTCGGGGGGCTCGGCCGAAGCTGTGCTGGAGGTTGTATCGGCAGTCTGGCCCCCGAAGTTCATCTTCCATTCCAGATTGGTGCGGGAATCGGCGTTAGTCAGAGCTTCCTCCTTGATAATCTTCGCCGCCCGGTAGAGGTCGTAGAGCGACTGGTCGAAGCTCTGCATGCCTTTCATGCGTGTCTCCTCTATGGCGCGCTTCAGTTCGTCCATCTCACCCTTGCGGATCAGCTCGGCGATGTAGGGGGTATTGAGCATCACCTCCGCTGCCGGGAGACGCCGGCCGTCTACCCCTATGACCAGACGCTGGGACACGACGGCCCTGAGGTTGAGCGACAGATCCATGAACAGTTGGGCATGCTCCTCGTGGGGAAAGAAGCTGACGATGCGCCCCATGGCCTGGTTGGCATTGTTGGCGTGAAGAGTGGACAGCGCCAAGTGCCCCGTCTGACCGTAGGTGATGGCGTAGCGCATGGTGTCCTTGTCGCGTATCTCGCCGATCATGATAACGTCCGGCGCCTCGCGCATGGCATTCTTCAGGGCGTTGGCATAGTTGAGGGTATCGATACCCACCTCGCGCTGATTGATCACTGCCTTGCGGTGCTGGAAGACGTACTCCATAGGGTCCTCCACCGTGAGGATATGTCCGGATGTAGACGCGTTGCGATGGTCGAGCATGGCCGCAAGCGTCGTGGATTTCCCGGAACCGGTGGCACCCACCACCAGGATGAGTCCCCGCTTGAGCAACGCCAAGTCCTTGAGCACCGGTGGCAGGTTGAGATCCTCGACCGTGGGGATGATCGTGGTCAGGTACCGGATCACCATGGAGATCTCGCCCCGCTGGCGGAACACATTCACGCGGAACCGGCCTAGCCCCTCGACCGAGACCCCCAGGTTCATCTCCAGAGTGTCCTCGAAGATCTTGACTTGGTTCTGGTTCATGAGGCCATACGCCAGCTCACGGAGACGCGTCCCCAGCAGCGGTTCGCTGCCGATCGGAGTAGCCTTTCCCTCCACCTTGATATTGACCGGCGCACCGGCACTGAAGAACAGGTCCGAAGCGCCTTTGGTTACCATCAATTTGAGATAAGGGGTAAGCTCCATCGCGTTCACCTCGCAGCGATCGGCAGATTGCACACCGCGCGTTCAACGGCGTGCGGCACCACTCGTCTTCGGGGCTTAGGCGCCATCACGGGGGTGCCCGAACGTCGGGAAAAGCCTAAGATGCTCTCTCGACAGCGCTTCAGTATCGCAGCCCCCGTTCTTCGTCCTCCTGGATGCGCAGACGGTCCGCCCCCTCGAAGATATCTCTTCCGCCGGGCCTCTTGCTCTCGAGTTTGATGCGCAGGCGCACGTCGTTGACCGAGTCGGCATTGCGCAGGGCATCCTCGTAATTGATCAGCCCCGACTCGTAGAGATTGAACAGGGATTGGTCGAAGGTCTGCATACCGAGTTCGTTCGATCGGGCGATGAGATCCTTGATCTCGTGGAACTTGCCCTTCAGGATCAGCTCCGCCATGAGCGGCGTATTGATCATGATCTCCACCGCCGGCACTCGCCCCGGCCCGCTCGGTTTCGGTATCAACCGCTGGGAAACGAACGCCTTCAGATTGAAGGAGAGGTCCATCAAGAGCTGATGGCGCCTTTCCTCCGGGAAGAAGTTGATGATGCGGTCGAAGGCCTGGTTGGTGTTGTTGGCATGTAGCGTGGACAAGCACAGGTGCCCCGTCTCAGCGAAGGCTACGGCGTAGTCCATGGTCTCTTTGTCGCGGACCTCACCGACCAGGATGACGTCCGGTGCCTGCCGTAAGGTGTTTTTCAGCGCCACGGCATAGCTTTGAGTATCCACCCCGACTTCGCGCTGGGTCACGATACAGTTCTGGTGACGATGCACGAATTCGATGGGGTCCTCAATGGTGATAATATGCCCGAAGCTGTGGGCGTTGCGATAACCTACCATCGCGGCCAGCGAGGTGGACTTGCCGGTGCCCGTTCCGCCGACGAACAGCACGAGACCGCGCTTCGCCAAGGCAACGTCCCGCAGCACCAGAGGAAGCCCTAGCTGGGCGAAGTCTGGGATATCAGTTGCCACCGGGCGCACGGCCATCCCTACGCTGGCGCGCTGGACGAATGCGCTCACACGGAAGCGCGCGGTCCCCGGCAGGCTGATCGCGAAGTTGCACTCCTTGGTGGCGTCGAACTCCGCGGCCTGCTTGTCGTTCATGATCGCCCGCGTAAGCTCCTGGGTCTGGATCGGCGAAAGCGCCTCCTTGCTTACCGGCGCCACCTTGCCGTCCACCTTGATGGCCGGAGGGAAGCCCGCCGTGACGAAGAGATCCGAGCCCTTCTTGCCCACGAGCAACTGCAGCAGCTCGTTCATGTAACCCATCGCCTGATCCCGTTCCATGTCCCGCCCTCCTAACGGAAGAGTTCCTTGCTCACCGCTCGCGCCCGCGCCTCCAGACGATTCACCAGCCCTCTGGCCACCAACTCTTGGAGGTGCTGGTCCAGCGTGTGCATTCCGACTGCCTGGCCGGTCTGGATGGAAGAGTACATCTGCGCGACTTTGTTTTCTCGGATAAGGTTGCGTATAGCCGGGGTGCCGATCATCAGTTCGTGAGCCGCCACGCGTCCACCCCCGACCTTCTTGAGCAGAGTCTGCGCCAGGACGGCCCGCAGCGACTCCGAGAGCATCGCGCGCACCATGTCCTTCTCGCCCGCCGGAAAAACGTCGATGATCCGGTCGATGGTCTTGGCCGCAGAACTGGTGTGCAGGGTCCCAAACACGAGATGACCGGTCTCTGCCGCGGTCAGAGCGAGGCGGATGGTTTCGATGTCGCGCATCTCACCGACCAGAACGATATCCGGATCCTCACGCAATGCGGCGCGCAGGGCCTCGCTGAACCCGAGCGTGTGGGTGTGGACCTCCCGCTGGTTCATCAGGCATCGTTTACTCTCGTGGACAAACTCGACGGGGTCCTCGATCGTAAGGATGTGGGAATAGTCGTTCTCGTTCTTGTAATCGATCATGGCTGCCAGCGTCGTGCTCTTCCCCGAGCCGGTTGGACCCGTCACCAACACGAGACCGCGGGGGACATCCACGAGCTCGCGGAAGGACGGCGGGAAACCTAGCTCCTCGAGCGTCTGGATCTTGTGCGGGATGGTTCGGAACGCCCCGGCCGCGCCTCGCAGCTGGTTGAAGGCATTGACGCGGAAGCGGGCCAACCCCGGGATCTCGAAGGCGAAGTCGACATCCAAGAACTCCTCGTAGTCCTTGCGTTGCTTGTCGCTCATGATGTCGTACATCATCGCGTGCACCGTCTTGTGGTCCAAGGGCGGCACATTGACTCGCCGCACGTCTCCGTCCACCCGGATGAGAGGGGGGAGGCCCGCTGAAAGGTGCAGGTCGGAGGCGTTGTTCTTGACACCAAACGCGAGCAACTCGGCGATGTCCATCTGATCTCCCCGGTAGCATGATTCGTAGTTATAGCCAGCTAAAAGTAGCGCGAAGACCATGAGCGTGCAAGAGATCGGCCGGCGCCTGGAGATTGTAAGGCAGCGTATCGCAGTGGCAGAGCGACGCGCCGGCCGGCCGGCGGGGAGCGTTGCCCTGGTCGCCGTGAGCAAGACCCGCCCGACAGCCGACCTGCTTGAGGCCATCCGTCATGGTCAGCGTCGGTTCGGAGAGAGTTATGTACAGGAGGCGCTGCCCAAGATCGAGGCGCTCTCCAGTGCGGGCCTAGAGTGGCATTTCATCGGTGCTCTGCAGGCCAACAAGACCAAGAAGGTGAGCCGACACTTTCAATGGGTGCACAGCGTCGACAGTGCGGCCCTCGCCCGTCGCCTGAGCACCCAGCGACCCCCAGACTTGGCGCCGCTCAACGTGTGCCTGCAGGTCAACATCGACCGCGAATCCACCAAGCAGGGCGCCTGTCTTGAGGATCTACCCGAGCTTGTCGAGGTGGCGGCCAGCCTGCCCCGCCTGTGCTTGCGGGGGCTCATGGCCATGCCGGCACATCGAGAGGGCTTCGAGGAGCGACGGCTGGCTTTTCGTCCACTGCGGGAGGCGAGAGACCGATTGCGCACGAGCACGGGAGTGCCTCTCGACACGCTGTCCATGGGAATGACGGCCGACCTCGAGGCCGCGATCACCGAGGGCGCCACGCTGGTCCGCGTAGGCACGGCGATCTTCGGACCCCGCGCGTTTCCGTGATATGATTGCCGCCTCTTGAGAAAGGGCGGTGCTGGGCGTCGCGAACCATTAGTCCAGCGGGACACCCAGGCACCGCACGATGAGGAACCCCGGTGCAGGCCCGAGGCATCGAACGGCCCTAGCCCGCCAGCCCGCATAGACCGCAATCCATGCAGCCCAGGAAGATCGCCTTCATTGGCGGCGGTAACATGGCGAGTGCCCTCATCGGCGGGCTGATCGATGACGGCATGGATCCTGACACCATCGCGGTCGCCGACCCCGATCGGCAGCGACGCGAAGCGCTCAGCAGTGGCTTCTCGGTGCAAACGACGGAGAGCAACGAGCAGGCTGCAAAGGGCGCGGATGTAGTCGTATTCGCGGTTAAGCCTCAAGTACTCAAGGACGTCGCACGGCCCCTGGCACCTGTCATCAAGGCTGGCAAGCCCCTGGTGATCTCGGTGGCAGCCGGCGTCCGGCGCGCCAACGTCGAGGTCTGGCTGGGCGGAGCGGTGGCCGTAGTCCGCGCCATGCCTAACACCCCCGCACTGGTAAGGAGCGGGGCGACGGCACTGTGCGCAAACAAGCACGTCGCACCCGCCCAACGAGACCTCGCGGAATCCATCCTGCGGGCCGTCGGCGTGGCGCTATGGCTGGATGACGAATCCCTGCTGGATGTCGTCACCGCACTGTCGGGAAGTGGACCCGCATACTTTTTTCTAGTTATGGAGTCCCTCGAGGCGGCGGCCGTGAGCCTCGGCCTACCCGCTCCCGCGGCGCGTCTGCTCACCCTCCAAACGGCTTTCGGCGCAGCAAAGATGGCCATGGAGAGTGCGGACGACATGCCGAGTCTCCGGCGGCACGTCACCTCGCCCGGCGGGACCACGGAGGCGGCTCTGCGGGTCCTCGATGAGGGCAAGATTCGCGACCTGTTCCGGGAAGCAGTGGTCGCCGCTCACCGACGCTCGATCGAGCTGGCCAAGCACTTCGGGGAGCAGTAAATGGGAAACCCTTACCTCAGCAATGCCGGGGTCTTCCTCGTCAATACGTTGTTCGGACTCTACGTTCTGGCGGTGATGCTCCGGATGCTACTGGCCTGGGTACGCGCCGACTTCTACAATCCGGTGAGCCAGTTCCTGGTCGCAGTGACCAATCCCGTGTTAGTCCCATTGCGTCGAGTGATCCAGCCCCTGGGGGGGTTGGACCTCGCGGCGGTGGTGCTGCTGGTGGGGCTGGAGCTACTCAAGCTCTTGCTCATCGGGGTCATCGCCGGCACCGTGTTCTCCTTAACAGCCGTGCTTCTGCTCTCGATCGCCGAGCTACTGAGCACGCTGCTCAACATCTTCCTGTTCACCGTTATCGTCCAAGTCGTTCTGGGCTGGCTGGCACCGCGCACCTATCATCCCGTCACGGCCTTACTCTATCAGCTCAACGAACCACTGCTCGGCCCAGCCCGGAGGTTGATCCCGCCCATCTCTGGCCTCAATCTGTCACCATTGGTCGTCATCGTAGCCATACAACTCCTCAAGATGCTCCTAGTGGCCCCGCTGACTGACATGGGCTGGGCCAGCGCTGCGGTATGAACGGGAGGGTGCCCTGCTATCGGTGGGAAGGCGCCGACCTGATTCTGAAGGTCCGTGTGCAATCCAGGGCGAAACGGGACACGGTCGTTGACCAGCACGGCGATGCGTTGCGCATCCGTGTGGCCGCACCCCCCGTCCACGGGCAGGCCAACGCCCGCCTCGTCGGTCTCCTTGCCGAGACCTTCGGGGTAGGGCGCGGGCAAGTGCAACTCATCAGCGGTCACGGCGGGCGAGACAAACGCCTGCGCATTCACGCGCCCCAAATCCTGCCGCCAGGGTTCGCGCCTCGGAGGGAAGGTGGTCCGCGCTAGCGACCGGGTGCCGGAAGCGCTATAGTTTGCAGCCTGTCCGCCAGATTTGGAGGAGGCCCGGATGTTGACGGCCCGCTACGCCACCCTCGTCATCGCGCTCAGCCTGTCGCTCGGCCTCCCCGCCTCCTCGCGCGCGGAGCAAGCCGTAAGCGTAGGTGATTACGAGGTTCACTACAACGCATTCACCACCAATACCCTGCAACCCGCCGTTGCTGGCCGCTACAAGATCACGCGCAGCAAGAACCGCGGCATGCTCACCGTGAGCGTCCTTCAGAAGGTGTTGGGTACGCTGGGCAAGCCGGTGCTGGCGACCATCACCGGCACTGCCACCAACCTCAACGGCCAACTCAAGACGCTGGAGGTCAGGGAGGTTCGGGAAGGAAATGCAATTTACTACATCAGCGAGTTCCCAGTGGCTGACCAGGAGGTTCTCGATTTCAATCTGGAGGTGAGCATATCGGGCCAGCAGGCTCCCGTGACCGTTAACTTCCGCAAGCAATTCTTCACGGAGTAGGAGAGCCGGCCGGTCGTCTCCCAAACGGTTGCGTCAGCGCAAACTTGCAACCAGCATCAAGCCGGCCAGTATCAGGATGACGCCGCCGACGATACGCCGCACCCAGCAGAGGTGCGCGAGGGTGGCTACCCTAGCCGCGACGGTTCCAGTGGTCACCAGCGTGGGGAGCGTGCCGAGCCCGAAGCTCAGCATCAGCAGTGCTCCCGATCCTGCGGATCCGGCCGCCATGGCCCAGACGAGAACACTGTAGACCAGTCCGCACGGCAACCATCCCCACAGCGCACCAAGCAACAGGGCCTGTCTTAGCCGCTGTACCGGAAGCAGCCGTCGTCCAAGCGGTTGGACGTGAGCCCAGAGGCGGGCACCGACCCGCTCCACCCGACTCAGCCCCCCCGTCCACCATCCCGCCAGATAGACGCCCAGCGCTCCCATAAACAGCGCGGCGAGCCCTTGCAACACACGCTGGGCTTCGTGCAGGAACAACAAGCGAGCGGTGAAGTACCCCGCTCCGCCGAGGAGCGCTCCAGCGGCTACATAGCTCGCGATGCGCCCCAGATTGTAGGCCAGCAGAAAAGGTAACAGGCGTCGCGTGCGGGCGCGTGTCTCCGGGGCCAGGCCGTACGCGAGAGCGGCCACGAGGCCCCCACACATGCCAACGCAGTGCACACCGCCCAGCAGTCCGACCAGCCAAGCTGCAGCGTAACTGGCATCGACCGGCATGACGATGTGCCTCAGACGGGGAAGAACGGGCAGCGCCCGCCCCCTACAACGGGACCGGGATGGGATCAGCGCGCCGGCGCTTGGAGGCCGCTACGGGCTGCCGAGTCAGCCACCAATCTACCGCGCTTGCCCATAGCAGTTGAAGTCATAGTCCATGTTCAGGGGGGGCGTAATCGGAGAACCGCTCGCGCTTTTGGATAGCGGTATCCCGGACCGTGGTCTTCAGACCGGGCGTGACGATCCGATAGTCGATCCGCCACGCGACATTTTTCCCAAACCCGCCCACGATTCGACAACGAAAGTGTATTCCCTCGGCTCAGGATTGACCACCCGGAGAGCATCGAGCAGGCCCAGATCCCCGAATACCTTGTCCAGCCCAGCGTGGAGCGTTGCGTTTCACGGACAGGGTGCCGGGCGATCACGCGCAACTCGCGCAGTTTGGCCTTCGCCACGAAGGAGCCGCGCAACAAGCCGGCCCGGGAGAGCCAAGCCAGCCACCGGGCATCAGCGATGCGGGTCTTGCGTCCCGGGACCTGTTTGAGGTGGCGGGCATTGACCCCCTTTGGCCCGGATGCCCGCCGCCTCCAGGGCGGCGTCGGGGCTCTTCCAGTAGATGCCGGTACTCTCCAGGACCACCTCCTGGGGGCGAAACCCCGCGCACCACTCGCCGAGCGCCCCGCGGTCTTTCTTTGAAGGCGCCGAATTGGCATTGCTCAACGATGACCCGCCCATCCGGCTCTTCGATGATCGCACCGGCGGTGACTTGCCCCCGATGCATATCGAGTCCGATGACCCGCTTGAAAAGAGATGCCCGTTCCATGCCGTCTCGGGTCTCAATACACTCAGAGATGGGAGACGGCGGATGCCGGGACCGACTGAGCCTGAAGTCAGCAAGCCAGAAGTCGCTACACCCTGCGATAATGGCGCGTCAGTTGATGCCTGAGACAGCCGTTGCCATGGCGAGCGGGCCGCTAGCGTTACCGCGAACACGCGTCGCAAGCAGTCTTCGTCCCCTCGCCGGTTTGCCGGAAGGTTGGGGATTAGGGAGCCGTCACGGCCCGAGCGCTGTGCCGGGAGCGGCGGAAGTCGCTATGAGCGGTGGACCTGGGACCCTCCAGCGTATGGAGTGCGCCGAGATAGTTGCGTTTAGGCCAAGCCGCCGTGGGCGACCGGCGGCTTCCCCTCGCCTCGGGCCCGCGGCCATCGACGCCTCACGGCGCTGGTGTCGGAGAACACGGACGGGTCCGCAGGCCGATTCCCTAGCATAAGGCTACGGCGGCCGAACCGCGTCCACACAGCCTCGGCAGATGGTACCCCCCGTTGAGCTTCCCAGACATCCAGACCAAAGTCGACTTCCTCCGGCGTTGCGAGGCTTACCCCGACCAGCCTCGGCGCGTGGATGTCGTGGAGACGCATATGTCCTGGGTGTTCCTCACGGACCGCTATGCGTACAAGCTCAAGAAGCCGGTTCGCTACGACTTCCTCGACTTCAGCACCCTGCAGGCCCGCCAGCGCGATTGTGAGAAGGAGTTGAGGCTGAACCGGCCCCTGGCGGGAGACGTTTATCTGGAGTTGGTCTCACTGGCCGTCGACGAGAGCGGAGATATGCAGTTGCAAGGCGCTGGGACCGTCGTGGACCGGCTCGTCAAGATGCGGCGCCTGCCCGCGGAGCGGATGCTGGACTCGGTCATCCGTGGCGGCACCGTCAGCCCAGCCGACGTGGAGCGAGTCGTCCGGGTGCTCGCCGACTTCTACGGCGCGGCTGCCCGCGTCCCTATCCGGCCAGAGCACTACCGGCGGCGTCTGGCGCGTGACGTTGAGGCCAATCAGAGGGCGCTGACCACGCCGGACGACCTCCCGCTCGCCCAGGTCCAATGGGTTCATCGGGCCCTGCTCGCCTTCGTGGACCGTGAATCCGCGTTACTCGGGCAGCGTGCCCGGCAAGGCCGGATCATAGAGGCACATGGCGACCTCCGCCCGGAGCACATCTGCCTCGAGCCCCGTCCGGTCATCATCGACCGCATCGAGTTCAACCGGGGGTTCCGGGTCATGGATGTCGCCGACGAGCTGGCATTCCTGGCGATGGAGTGCGAGCGGCTCGGAGCGCCGGATGTGGGCCGACGGGTGCTCAACATCTACGGCGACTTGAGCGGGGACCGACCCCCCGTTGCGCTGGTGCGGTTTTACCAGGCGTATCGGGCAAGCCTGCGCGCCAAGCTGGCGCTGTGGCACACGACGGAGCTTGGCGGCTCTCAGGCCGCTGCCTGGATGCCGCGGGCGCGGCGCTACTTGGACATCGCAGCGCTCCACGCGGCCCAGTGCTGACCTGACTACCCACCGCCGGTGCGCTCACACCTCCAGCAGGTCCGCGATGGAGCCCCCAGTATGCAGGCGCCGGATGGCTTCCGCGAGGAGAGGTGCGGCGTCGAGTACCGTGACCTTCGACTGTGCGACGGCCGCCCCAAGCCGGAACGGCGGAACGCTGTCGGTAATGACCAGCCGGTCCAGGCCCTCGTCGTTCAGGACGGCCTCCGCTTTGCCCACGAAGATCCCGTGCGTCGCAACAGCATACACGCGCGTGGCGCCCAGAGTGCGGCAGGCGCGGACCGCCCGGGCAATGGTAGTTCCCGTGCTGATCAGGTCGTCGACGATGACGGCGACCCTTCCCGCGACATCACCGACGATCGCTTCCCCGCTCACCACCCCTTCACTGCGCCGTTTCTCCATGAACGCTCCCCCGACGTTCTCGTCCCAGCGCCCGGCCAAGGGCTTCGCGGAAGGCGTCCGCCCGCTTAATACCGCCGACGTCCGGGGAGACTACGGCGACCGGCGCGTCAGCCAGCAGCGGAGTCAGGTGCTGCACGAACAGCATCTTCGCCTCCAGATGCTCGGTACGGCAGCGGAAGGCGTTCTGATAGGCCGCGAGGTTATGCACGTCGAGGGTTACGATGCAATCGGTAGCGACCGCCTCGAATAGCGCGGCCACATAGCGGCTGGTCACCGGATCCCGGGGCTTGGTCTTGCGGTCCTTGCGCGCGTAACAGAGATACGGCACCACCGCCGTCACGCGGCCCGCTGCGGCATCCGCGAGCGCCCCGATGAAGAACAGCAGGCGGCACAGCTTGTCGTTGACGCTCTGCCGGGGATCGCCATAGAGCGACTGCACAACATAGATATCCCGCCCACGCACGTTCACCAGGGGGCGAGCCTTGTGCTCACCGTCCTCGAACTCCCGCTCCTCGTGCTCGCTGAGTTGGATCCCCAGCCGTTGCGCGACTCTCAGACCGAACTCACGACCCGCGTCGAGAGCGAACAGGCGCAAATCTCCGAATTCCATGATGCTGTGACCCCTCTGCGGTCGGCACTCCGTCCCGAGGCGCGCGAAGCGGCCCGACCTCTACGTCCGTCTGACTAGCTCGAAGCTCCAGGATGAGATCATGGTCCGGCCCCGGAACAGCGCCCCCCTGTTAAGGTAGCGGTCGGCCGTGAGCTGTTGCAGGTATTCCGTGCCGCTATGACGACCGTCGGTGCTCCTGGATGCCGAGAGGATCGAGTCGCCGACGATGACGAATCGCCCCTTGATCTCCCCGAGGAGACCGTGCCTCAACCTCCACGAGGTCGTGTCGGACCCCGCATCCCACGGGGCGATTTCGTACCTGTTTTCGAATAGAGGGCTTCCGTCCCTGACGAGCCGGATGCTGGATTGGATGACCCAGAGCTCGGGCTCGTGCTGCACCGCGGCCTCGCCGTCCGCCTCGGTCATGCTGCCGTGCGCCCCGAAGACCTGTCCGACAGCGCGCCAGGTGTTGGGTTCCAAGAGATAAGTGTGGCGCATTCAGCGGATTCCTTTTCCCATGAGGATGGCGGCGCCGACCGCTGAGATGGCGAGAACCGCGCCCCTCGCATAGCCTGTGCGCCGGGCACCTACCAAGTGACCGGCCACGCTGTGACCCGGCACGAAGCACGAGGGGAGGTGCGGATCCCGCATCAACTCCTCGATCCTGACGCGTCGATAGATCTGCTGCACCCCCCGTTAGCCGCGTTGCCCAGTGTACCTCCTTGTACGCCACCACCCCTGCGGGTTGGTCGCGATGGTTTCTTCACGCGCGCTAACTGGTCGGCGAAGTCCGGCCATATCACCATGATGAGGGAGCCGAGCAAATAGAGGAAGCCCAGTCGCAACCAGGCAGCCGGTGCGTTTCCGTACCCAAGAGAGGAGCGCCAAGACCGCGCTGACGGCGTCGGGGGAGTCGGGGCGGTCACGCCAACCAGCCGGTGCGACGCCGCCCGCCGCGTTGGACTATAGTTAATGCTCATCATGCAGGCGGGGGCAGGGGGGGAACGCCATGGCTGGAGGCTTCGGTTGGTTCAGTGTCTGGCGACGCGCGGTCTTCATGGGCGGCGTCGCGTGCCTGGCGACGGTCCTGGTGCTGGCCGGATGCGGAGAGCAGACTGCCGCCGGGTCCAACGGCGTCGATGACCCAGTTCGGACTCCTGCGGCTTGGGAGACATCGGCGGCCCCGCACGGGCGCGCGTCGGCGGGTGCGGCCCGGGCCCCGCAGGAGGCCCCCCCCGGCCCGTACGATCTGGCTCTGGGCAGCCGAGTATTCCACGAGGCCTGCGTGATTTGCCATGGTACCGGTAAGGCCGGCACAACAGCGCTCGCCGAGGGGGACAGATGGCAAGGGCACACGGAGCAGGGCCTCGACGTCCTCATCCAACATGCTTTGGGCGGGCACCGAGGGATGCCGCCGAGGGGCGGTTTCGCTGATCTGTCCGATAACGAGGTGGCCGCCGCGGTCGCCTACGTGGTAGATCAGAGCACGCACATCATCACGCGTCCGGACGACGAGGGCCAGGCGGAAGGCTGCGACCCCCGAGGCGACGTTGAGGGTTGCAGCCTCAGCCAAATGAAGAAGCTTCTGGTCCTCCACATGCTGCGCTTGCTTGCCGGGAGGCACTGACTTCCGAGCCGCGCGCGATCGACCGAGGCCATGAATAGACCCGCCTCGCTGAGGGCTACAAGATCGCAGGCACCCCGAACAGGTGCGGATGCAAGCAGACGAGGGCCACGTAGAGTGCGACGGCGACGATTACAACGAGCACGTCCCGGCCCAGCGGATACCAAGTCGTGGACTATACGGCACCCCTCAGGTTGGCGGCGAGCATGCCGAAGAGCGCAAAGGCGCCCAGCCCGCCGAACAGCAGCATGCCGACGAGATCGCCGTTCGCCAGCAAGTGGCCGACCGCCCACAGAGTGACCCCCAGAGCGTGCGGCGTGGACGATTCTATTCCCGGCCCACCGAGCCGGCGGTGGCGTCGCTGGTCGGCTCAGCCGTGACGAATTCGGCAGACCGCCTCGGCTGGCACAGGGCTCCGCGGCCGGTGGTCCGTCAGCGGCGAGAGGCGCAACCAGTTTGCTCCGCATGGCCGTGCCCGCGCCTGGCGCTGCGCCTCGTACGTAGGGTCCGTGCGCCGTGCCGTGAAGCTGACGCGCGGGTCCGACAAGGCATTGGCGCACATCTCCTGGCTAAGACCGCCCCGGAGTGCATATGAGGGGAACAGAGGCGGCGTTTTGCCGCTGTCCGTGGGTCGATCCGGGCAAGACGGGCTACCTCGACTATCATGATCGGGAGTGGGGTGTTCCCGTGCACGATGATCGCCGTCTGTTCGAGTTCCTCGTCCTCGAAGGCGCTCAGGCGGGGCTCAGCTGGTACACGGTACTGCGCAAGCGGGAGGGCTACCGCAGGGCGCTCGACGGTTTCGATGCCCAGAAGGTCGCCCGCTACGACGAGCGCAAAGTGGAGTCGCTACTGGCCGATCCGGGCATCATCCGCAACCGTCAGAAGATCCTCGCGGCGGTCAGCAACGCGAGACGGTTCCTGGAGGTCCAGGAGGAGTTCGGCGGTTTCGACGTTTACGTCTGGCGCTTCGTGGACGGGGCGCCCATCCTGCATGCCTTGAGGACACTGGCTGACTATCCGGCGACCACTCCGCAGTCAGACGCGATGAGCAAGGACCTGCGCGGACGCGGCTTCCGCTTTGTCGGCTCCACCATCTGCTATGCCCACATGCAGGCCACCGGCATGGTCAACGACCACACCCTCGACTGTTTCCGCCGCCAGGAGATCATAAACAGCTATGCCTGAAATTGCCGCGCCGTGGACGCCCCCGCACGCCTGCCTGTACGGCTGGCCGGTGACAGGATATGCTTCGCATCACCCCTTGGAACCGATCTACGCGCGGTTCACATCATGACCATCGACTGGAAAGACTACCCGGTCAGCGGTCTGTATGACGAGTTGATCCGGTCTGCCGGCAGGCCCCGGACCGAAGCGGCGCCGCTGTGCCGTTTTCTCGCCGCGCTCGACGACCCGGAGTTGGTCGCGGTGCAGGCGGCTGCGGAGCTGGCCATCAAGGAGATGGGCGTCACCTTCACGGTCTACGGGGAGGAGGGCGGCTCCATCGACCGGGCCTGGCCGTTCGACATCATCCCGCGGGTAATGTCCAGGCGCGAATGGGAGCGCACGGAGGCGGGGCTGAAACAGCGGGTGCAGACCCTCAACCTGTTCATCGACGACATCTACCACGATCAGCGGATCGTGAAGGACGGGGTCTTTCCCGCCGAGGTTCTGGCGGAGTCCAAGAATTTCCGACCCCAATGCGTGGGTGTAGATCCGCCGCTGCGTATCTGGGCCCACATCTGCGGCTCGGACCTGGTACGCGACAAGGATGGCAGCTTGTACGTGCTGGAGGACAACCTGCGCGTCCCATCGGGCGTCTCCTACATGCTGGAAAACCGCTTGGTGATGAAGCGCGTGTTCCCCGAGCTATTCGAGAACTACCAGATCCTGCCGGTGGACGATTACCCCTCGCAGCTCTTCGACACGCTGGCGGCGCTTTCCCCGCGCCCGGCCGAGATCCCGGAGGTGGTTGTGCTCACACCGGGGATCTACAACTCGGCCTATTTCGAGCACGCCTATCTCGCCCAGCAGATGGGCTGCGAGCTGGTCGAGGGACGCGACCTCGTGGCCGGGGACGACGACTGCGTGCACATGCGCACTATCGAGGGCCTGGCCCGAGTCGATGTCATCTACCGGCGCATCGACGACCTGTTCGTGGATCCGGAGGCCTTCAGGCCCGACTCCGCTCTGGGTGTCCCGGGGCTGCTGCGGGCCTGGAAAAAAGGCAATGTGACGCTCGCCAACGCACCGGGCGCCGGGGTGGCGGACGACAAGGTGGTTTACACCTTCGTCCCCAAGATGATTCGCTATTACCTCGACGAGGATCCCATCCTCCCCAATGTGCCGAGCTACCTGTGCACGGACGAGAAGGAACGGGAACACGTCCTGAGCCACCTCGATACCCTGGTGGTAAAACCCGCCAATGAATCAGGGGGTTATGGCATGCTCGTCGGGCCGGCCGCATCGCGCAAGGAGCGAGAACGTTTCGCGGAGCTCATCCAGCAGGACCCGAGGAATTACATCGCCCAGCCTGTCCTCACCCTGTCCACGGTGCCCACCCTGATTCACGACCACGCGGAGCCCCGGCACGTCGATCTCAGGCCGTTCATCTTGTCTAGCGACAAGGTCTACGTGACCACGGGGGGTTTGACGCGCGTCGCCTTGCGCAAGGGGTCGCTCGTGGTCAACTCTTCCCAGGGCGGAGGCAGCAAGGACACGTGGATCGTCGACGGGGAGGCCGGCTGACGTGCTGTCGCGCGTTGCTGAGAACATCTACTGGACGGCGCGCTACTTCGAGCGCGCGGAGAACACCGCTCGCATCATCAATGTCAACGCCAACCTGCTGCTCGACCTGCCGAAAGGAATCGCGCCGGGCTGGGCACCGCTCATCGCCATCATGGGAAGCTCCGATCTTTACCGGGAACGCTACGGGGACTGCGAGGAACGCAATGTCCTGAAGTTTCTGGTAGGCGACGCAGAGAATCCCGGCTCTATTTTCAGTTCCCTGGCGCTCGCCCGAGAAAACGCCCGTACCATCCGCGACTTCGTCCCCCGCGAGGTCTGGGAGCACATCAACGAGATCTACCTCTATGCGCGGGACAACGTCCAGACCGGGCTCGCCAAGCGGGGCCGCTATCACTATCTCAAACAGATCATCCTCGGCGCCCAGACCCTGACCGGAATGCTGGCCGGGACGATGAATCACGACGCAGGTTATGAGTTCCTGCGCATCGGTCGGAACCTGGAGCGGGCGGACATGACGACCCGCCTAGTGGATGTGCGGTCGGCGACTCTGCTGCCGGAGCAGGCGGGGCTGCGCCCGTTCGAGACTATCCAGTGGATGAGCGTGCTGAAGTCCCTGACCGGTTATCAGATGTACCGGCGCAAAATGCAAGTGCGGGTGCGCCGGGACGACGTGCTGCGCTTTCTGTTCCAGGACCGTGATTTCCCGCGGGCTTTCTACCACTGCGCCGGTCAGGTGGAGCAGTCCCTGAACGCATTGGGCCGCAACGAGGGTCCCCTGCGCGTTGTGGGGCGTGTCAAGCGATTGGTTCTGAACGCGGATCTGGCAACGCTGGGGCAGAGCGAGGTCCACCAGCTCATCGATCAGCTTCAGATTGGCCTTCGGGACCTGCACGACGAGATCGTCCGGGCCTATTTTGTCATTCCCGTCGCGATGACTCAGGTCCAGGCTGCATAGCCCCGTTGAGACTCGCCGAGCGGCGCGGCGGATGCCGAGACCCGATGCCGCTCGAGGACCGAGCGATTGTAAACCGATCTGCTGCGCGTCCTGATAGCAACGTTGCGCGGTGGTCATGGCGTACCTCCTGTACGCCACCCTTTCGGGGCGTCCTGCGGACGTGCCGAATAGCTGTCCTGCCATTCGGTCATGGCGTACCTCCCTGTACGCCACCCTTTTGGGCGTCCGGCGGAACTGCCGAATGGCTGTCCTGCCATTCGGTCGCTCCCCCCGCCTATCGACTCGATAGGTTTCGTCGCTGCGCCTCGTGCGCCGCGCTCTCCGGGCCGCTCGCGACGATTTCTTCACAAGACTTCATACCCCACGGGGGCACCACACGGCATGAAATGGGGATAAGCTGACGGGCGGCGGGACCAGCCCGTTCACGTTGCTGCCTGAGCCACCATATTTCCAAGTCAGCTCCGAGGCATAGCCGTAGCCCTACAAGACCAACGGTGGCAGTCAACTACTGTTCTTGGTATCCTGGTCGCAAACCACGTATTGCGCAATGGTACGAGCGTCCAAAGCGCGTCGTCGGCGGTGGGCAGAGACAAGGAGAGGCTTCGGGCATGAGCGATCTGCGTACACTCTACGAAGAGGTGATCCTGGATCACAACCGCAACCCGCGAAATTACCCCAAGCGGCCGGAAGGTGCCAACTACAGCTCTCACGGGTTCAATCCACTGTGCGGCGACGAGTTCCGCGTTCATCTCAGGGTGGATGACGACGGGGTCATCGAGGATGTCGGCTTCGAGGGTGGGGGCTGTGCCATCTCCACGGCGTCGGCCTCCATGATGACCGAGGCCATAAAGGGCAAGACCGTCGAACAGGCGGAAGCCCTGTTCGAGCAAGTGCACGACGTGCTCACCCGTGAAGGGGAGGGTATGGGGGGCCGGTCCGATCTCATGGGTAAGCTGTCCGTGTTGGTCGGCGTGAAGGACTATCCGCTGCGCGTGAAATGCGCCACCCTCTCCTGGCACACCATGCACGCGGCCCTCAAGGGCCATCACGCCACGGTCACGACCGAATAATCTCTGTTTGGCACGGCCGCCTGCCCGCTCATCTTCCGCCTCGACCCTACCGATCCGCCCAGTGCTGGAGCCCGTCCCGGAGGCTAGGGGCGCCACCACCTCGCCGCCGTTTTCCCGGGATTTCATTCCCTTGGGTGGCCGGCTCGCTGCCGCGATTGGCCCGGCCCACGCCGGCCGCGCTCCCTTGAGGCGTGACCCGGCCACGCGCGGGCAGCGGTCCTCGGCATGCACCGCCAAGGTTTCCATCTGATGGTCGTGCTGGAGGCAAGGCAGCTCGTCAAGCGCTACAAGCGCATCACTGCGGTCGATGGCATCAGCCTGGCCATCGCCAGAGGGCATTGCTTCGGACTGCTGGGTCCGAACGGCGCGGGCAAGACCACCAGCGTCGAGATGCTGGAGGGCATCAGTCGCCCGACGGCTGGCGCGGTTCTCTACAAGGGCCGACCCCTGGGAAGGAGGTTCCGCACCGAGGCCGGCATCATGTTCCAATTCACCGCGCTGCAGGACTTCGTCACTGTGCGCGAAACGCTGGAGATGTTTCGGTCCTTCTACGATAAGCCAGCGCCACTCGAGGATCTGATCGCCGCTTGCGCTTTGGGGGATCTGCTGGACCGTGACACACGGCGCCTCTCTGGAGGCCAGCGTCAACGGCTGCTGCTCGCCATCGCGCTAGCCAATGACCCTGACGTGCTGTTCTTGGACGAGCCCACAACCGGGCTCGATCCGCAGGCGCGGCGCAACTTTTGGGAGCTGATCGGCAGCATCAAGGCACGCGGCAAGACCATCGTGCTGACGACGCACTACATGGAGGAGGCGTACGTGCTCTGCGATGAGATCGCCATCATGGACCACGGCAGGATCATCGCCCAGGGCTCCCCCCGGCAACTGCTGGCAGAGCACTTCGACAACGTCATCCTGCAGCTCCCCGCGGACGAGGTTCGGGATCTGCGTAGCGAGCTGCCGGCTGCAGTGCTGAGGAGCCAGGATACCGTGGAGCTGTCGACTGCGGACGTGACCGAGACCATCCGCAGGCTGCTCGCCATGGGGGTTTCCTTGGCGCGCCTGCGCATTCGCAGCCGCAACCTGGAAGACCTGTTCCTGGAGCTGACCGGACGGGAGCTGCGCCCCTGAGTCCCAGACGCATTCTGGCGGTGCTGCGCACGCGCAACCAGGAGTTCTTGCGCGATCGTTCCGCCCTGGCGTGGAACATCCTGTTGCCGGTGTTCATCATCGTGGGGTTTGCGTTCGCGTTCGCAGGCGATCGCCTGGATCTGTACAAGGTCGGGGTCTATCCGGGCGTCCCGCGGCAGGCGGGTGCAGACCGGCCCGCCTTCTTCCGCACTGCCCACCTGCAGTTTCTGCCGGTTAACGACCTGCATGCGGGCACCATCAAGGTTCAGCGCCACCAACTGGACATGCTGGTAGACCCCGGCGCGCGCCGATTCTGGGTGAACGACAGTTCGCCGCGGGGATACATCCTGGAGCGCGTGCTGCGCGGTACGGGGGGTGCCGCATTCCGGAAGCAGACATTGAGCGGGCGACCGATCCGCTACGTCGACTGGCTGGTGCCCGGGGTGCTCGCCATGAACATGATGTTCAGCGCGCTGTTCGGCGTTGGGTACGTGATCGTGCGTTACCGCAAGAACGGAGTCCTCAAACGGCTGAGCGCCACGCCGCTGACCGCGTTGGAGTTCCTGGCGGCGCAGGTGGTGTCTCGGCTTTGGCTGATTGTGGCGATCAACGTGCTGGTATTCGTGGGTACCGATCTCCTCGTCGGCTTCACGATGTTCGGTTCTTATGTGGATCTGCTGGTGGTATTCACGGTCGGCGCCCTCAGCCTCGTCAGCCTCGGGCTCCTGGTGGCCGCCCGCACTTCCAGCGAAGAGCTGGCCGGTGGCCTGCTGAACGCCATCAGTTGGCCGATGATGTTCCTCTCCGGCGTATGGTTCTCCCTGGAGGGGGTCTACCCCTGGCTGCGCAAGCTCGCACTCGTCTTGCCGCTCACCCACGTGATCGACGCAGCGCGCGCCGTCATGATCGACGGCGCGGGGATCGCGGCAGTGTCCGGGCACCTGCTCGTTCTCCTCGCCATGACCGCGCTGTTTCTGGCGATAGGCGCCTACTTCTTCCGGTGGCAGTGAGCTGATACGGCTTCCGGGCTTGCGTCGGACAGCGCCCGGACGGGTGTGCGTCCGCGCCGACCGTTCAAAGGCTGCTGTATCATCAGCCAAGTCCACGAATGCACCGCAGAACCGACACCCAGAGAGCCAGCGGACGAGGTGGCGGAGTCTTTCAAGGCGCTGATCGGCGAGGCCCCGAGACCAGGGCGCAGGGCCGAGCCATACCCAGTCAGGCGAGGAGCGCACCGTACCGGGACGTACAACAGATTCATTCACAAGGTCCGAATGCAGGGAGTCACGATGAGCGGCATACGCCGGCACATTCATGGCCCCGGTGTCCCCAGCCGCTCGGCGAGTCAGGATTGGACTCGCGCGAGGGCCTCGGGTCGGTCCGCAGGTTTAGCGTGCGGGGAAGGCTTGGGATGATGTCAAGGATGATGTCAAAGCACCAGCCGCGTGCGTTCCGTGATCTCCGAGAGGCACGCGGAGCATAGGCGGTTTAGTTTATAGTCCTGCATTCGGCACGGTATGCGAAAAAGGATTCTCTCAGGGGCCAGGATCTGCTCATACCACATGCACGCCAGGAGCCACGCCCAACTCGCCGGACCCCTTCTCTGCACGCTGGCGTTGCTCCTTGCCTCTCCGTCCTGGCCGGAGATCCAGCATCCGCCGTCGCCCCCGGCTGCGGCCGAGCTGCCGGAGAGCTGTCGGACCGGCTGCGCCACGCGGTACGGCGAGGTGCTGGGGGTGGCTTCCGGTGGCGTCACGGCGTACTCGAACTGCAGCGCCCGCTGCGTTGTGCCGGAGCCGAACAGACTGAACGGCAGGTACACCGGGCTCAGGTGGCAATGCGTCGAGTTTGCGCGCAGGTGGCTGCTCGAGACCCGGGGCGTCGTCTATGGCGATGTCGACGTCGCCGCAGACATCTGGAGTAAGACAACTACGGTCACACGGATCGCCGACGGCCAGCGGCTCCCGTTTCGTGCCCACCTGAACGGCTCGACTGAGCCGCCCAAGGTCGGTGACCTGCTGGTGTACTCGAGGGAGTTCCTGAACACCGGCCATGTGGCCGTGGTGACGGCCGTGGACCGCGAGGTGGATCGCATCGAGGTTGCGGAGCAGAATTTCCGCAACGAGAAATGGCCCGACAGCTACGCGAGACCCATCGACGTGGTCAAGAAGGGGGGGAGATTCTGGGTCCTCGACCCCTACCTCATCGGGTGGAAACGCGTTGCGAGTGACGGCACCGAGCAGGGTCCGTGACTCAAAGAACGTGAGGTAGATCGCTCCCGGCTCTCAGTCCGGAACTCTGCGCCAGCGCGGGCCACCCCTGTGTTCAAGCCTTCCCGCGTTCCAGTGATCAGCCGATCAGCGATCAGCGTTCGAGGAAATGGGGGACGAACACACCAACCGAAAACCGAGAGGGCCGTTGCGGCTACCGGGGGCGCCGTGGTTGCGGAAAGCCGCGTGCGCGTAGGCCTGGCTGAAGTTCCAGGAGCCGCCGCGCACCACCCGGGGCTCCTCCGGCGTCCGCGGAAAGCCCACATCGTCGGGATGCTCGAATGCGTTGAGACACCAATCCCAGAGCGTACCCGCCATGTCCAGCGAGCCGACCGGCGAGGCACCGTGGGGATACAGACCGACCGCCGTCGCCCCGCCGAGATCGCTCTCGTAGGTGTTCGCCCGCCAGGGCTCTGCCTTCGGGTCCCAATCGCCACCCCAGGGGTAGCTTCGGCCCGGTTCGCCGCCGGTTGCGGCGAGCTGCCACTCGAACTCGGTCGGGAGCCGAATCTCGTAGCCGCGAGCACTCGCTCGCCCACTCGCAGAAGGCCATGGCGTCGTACCAGGCGACCGAGTCGGCCGGATAGCTGGGGTGGCGCGCGAGATGTTCGGGCGCCGGATAATCTTTCGACTCGGCGAGGAAGGTGGACCGCCAGCGGCCGCCCGCATAGCAGGCGTCCACGAAGGCCCGGAACTGGCAGACGGTGACCGGATAACGCGCCATCTCGAAAGGTTCCACCGTTCGAGTCAGGGTGCGGGCCACCGCCGAGTTCGGATTGTCCGGGTTCGACCGGATCTCGATGGTGACCGATCCGCCCTCGACCGGACACCAGGCGATGTCGGGCAGGCCGTCGGCCCGCAAACGGTTCCCTCGCGGCCGTCGCCGCGCCGGGGATCGCCGAGCAAGGCCAGGCGCGCACCCACGCCCGCTCGCGCCGCATGGCCTAGGGGCAGCCGCCAGGCTTCCCCGTACGAACCGGCGGCCTCGGCCGAGCAGAGCGGCAGCGCATTGAGCTCGTCGCGCTCGGTCGGACCCAGGAATGCGCGCACCCGCCCGGGCTCCGCCACGTCATCGAGGGACACGCCGCTCGGCGCGATCTCGCCCACGGCGTCCATGACCCGCTCCTCCGGCCAGCGGCGACTCTCGTCCTGCCGCTGGGCGTCCCATTCGCAGGCCGCGTCCTCGATCTCGAGCTCGCAGGCGCAGCGCCTTGCGATCCAGCACCAGCCACTGCCGCAGCGTGTCCCAGACGCGGAACAGGGCCTCGTGGGTGACGCTCAGGGTCTCCTCGCCGTGGTCGGCGCCGGAGACCAGCAGGCGCTGGTCGATGAACCGCTTCAGCACCTCCGCACAGGAGGCAGGCATACCGCTCTTGCGGGCGATACGGCGGGTAAACTGGCCTTCCTCGCCCACCTGTGCGAGCCGGTAGAAGGCGCGCCGCAGGTCGCGCAGGCGGGGGCTGTCGGGCGGCAGGCCCTGGTAGCCGGTCGCCTCGAGAATCCGGTCGGCGACGTGCTTGATGGCAGCGGAGACGCCGCGGAACACGGCGACTCGGCCGCTCTCCTCGCGGACCTCCACAGGGGGGAACAGGCCCTCGTAGCTATGATTAGGGGTATGGCGAGCCCCTGCGGATCGAACTGGCCTGCGGGCTCTACACGTCACTTCGCGCGGTGGTCGGGGCATACCAGGCTCGCTTGCAGCGGAGGACATGCTACCAGCACACATTGACCGTCCACGGCGTGCCTGCTACCCTGCCAGTCTGGCCGGTCCGCAGACGGCCAGGAGACGGCGCGAAGAGCACCATGCCGTGCCGAGTCACGTTACGAGTCCCACTGGGAGCCAACGCGTCTACACAGAAATTGCGCGACTCCGGCGGCTGAATTCAGCAGTTTAACAAGACGTTTGTCGGCCGGTCTGTTGCCCGAACTGTAACTTTCTTCGTCAATCTCTGAGAGCATGCCAAACCAGTACATCCTCCGAAGATTGAAGGGGGTTCGAGACCTCTTGATGTCCGCGTATGAGTGCGGAGGACCAATGGCTTCAGCCAGTAAGGGACAGGAGAGAGAATCTTTTGTTAGCAATTTCCTTTCTCGAATGCTCCCACCCCCATACAGGCTTGGGTCCGGGGAAGTGACGGATAGAGACGGGAATATTTCCGGACAACTGGACGTTGTGGTGGAACTACCGTTTCTGCCAAGTCTTCCAGTATTCGGTTCGTCAGGTCCACGCCTCTACTTAGCCGACGCTGTCTCCGCCGTAATAGAGGTGAAATCTGATTTGAGACGCCAATGGAGTAACGTAGAGGCAAGTTGTTCGAGCCTCAAGAAGCTAGACCGTACCCCAGGAACTTATGAGCTTCCACAGCTCCGTGGCCCGATAAACGCTGGATTGCCGCCTTCTACGACGAGGCAGAAGATACCGTTTATCGCGGTAGGATATAAGGGCATGGCGTTATACACATCTCCCCGTAGCTAGGGCTGCTGCCCCTCTGGACACAGCCCCCGGAAGCTGATTCAATGCCCCCATCGTTCACCAGGTGACGAGGGGGAGCAGATGGAGAAGGGGTTGCCGAGGTGGTTGGGTGGGCGCGTGCTGAGCGCGGGGGAGCTTGAGAGCATACGGCGGGAGGCTCGGCTGGCGGAGCCCCGAGTGCGAGCCGAGGTGGCGCGGCGGGTGTGTCGGGTGCTGGGGTGGACCGATGCAGCCGGTAGGCCCAAGCTGATGAGCTGTCGAGTCGGGCTGCTGCGGCTGCATCGGGCAGGCTGGATCGAGCTGCCGGCGCCGCGCAACGGTAACGGCAATGGGAAGGGGCTGTCGCGCGAGCCGCAAGATTGGCCCGCTGAGGTACCGGTGGTGGGCGCAGTGCGGGATTTGCAGGGTCTGCACTTGGCGCCGGTTGCTGACCCGGCGGACTCGGCGCTGTGGAATGGGCTCATCGACCGGTACCATTATTTGGGCTACCGGCCGCTGCCCGGTGCCCAGCTGCGCTATCTGATTCGCTGGGACGCGGGTGTGGTGGGGGCCATGGGCTTCGGGGCCGCGGCCTGGAAGGTGGGCGTGCGCGACCGCTGGATTGGCTGGGATGCGCCAAGCCGTGCGCAGCACCTGGGGCAGGTGCTGAACCATGCGCGGTTTCTCATTCTGCCGTGGGTGCGGGTGGCGAACCTGGCCTCCAAGGTCCTCGGGCGGGCCGCGCGGCAGGTGCCGGGCGAGTTCGAAGAGCGCTACGGGGTACGCCCGGTGCTGCTGGAGACCTTTGTCGAGGCCGGCCGGTTCGCGGGCACCTGCTACCGGGCGGCCAACTGGCATCATCTGGGGCAGACCACCGGGCGGGGCAAGCTCGACCGTGAGGCGCTGCCCATCAAGGATGTCTATGTGTATCCGCTCGATGGCCGCTTTCGCCGGGCGCTCGGGGGAGCCGCATGAATGCCCTGGCCGAGGAGCTGGCCGCCATCGACTTGGGTGATGCGCGCCTCAACCGCCGGGCGCGACGCACCCTGGAGAAGCTGGGAGCCCATCCCATGCAGAGCATTCCCACCGCCTGTGGCGGCTGGGCCGAGACCTTGGCGGCTTATCGGCTGTTCGACCATCCCCAGGTCACCGCCCAGGCGGTGCTCGAGCCCCATTACGCCTGCACCGAGCAGCGTATGCGCGAATACTCGGTGGTGCTGTGCATCCAAGACACCACGGAAGGGGACTATAGCGGCAAGAACGACATCGTCGGGCTGGGCCCGCTCAACTACGAGACCCGCCGTGGATTGTACCTGCACCCCACCCTCGCCGTGACCCCCGAGCGGGTGCCCTTGGGGCTATTGGATTTATGGAGCTGGACCCGCGAGGCGGGCAGTCTGGGCAAGGAGCAGGGCCGCCGGCCCATCGAGGAAAAAGAGAGCCTGCGCTGGCTGGAGGGTTATCGACGCGTCTCGGAGCTCATCGAGTCCCTGCCCGAGACCCAGTTGGTCTATGTCGCCGACCGCGAGGCCGACATCTACGAGGTGCTCGCGGAACGCGCCGCCACGCAGCCCTGCGCCGAGTGGCTCATCCGCGCCGAGCGCGCCCGGCTCGCAAGCGCGCCGGTGCTGGCCGAGGCCGAATTCGACCTGCCCGCCACCGCTAGGCGTCCGGCGCGGCGCATCCACCAGCAACTGCGCGTCGCACGCCTCACTTTCAAGGCCCCGCATCGCTCGGACCGCACCCTGGCGGACATCGAGGTGAGCGCCGTGCTGGCCCGCGAGGTGGACCCGCCCCAGGGCGAGGAGCCCATCGAGTGGCTGCTCCTCACCAGCCTCCCCGTCGAGACCGCCGAGCAGGCCCTGGAGAAGCTCCAATGGTACCTCTGCCGGTGGCAAATCGAGGTGTTCTTCAAGATCCTCAAAAGCGGCTGCCGCATCGAGAAGCTGCAGCTCGAGACCCTCGAACGCCTGGAGCCCGCGCTCGCCTTCTACCTCATCATCGCCTGGCGGGTGCTCTACCTCACCCTGCTCGGGCGCGACTGCCCGCAGATGCCCTGCAACGTGGTGTTCGCCGAGGAGGAATGGCGCGCGGTGTATATCGTCACCAAGCGCCAGCCCCCGCCTGAGACACCCCCCTCGCTCGATGCGATGGTGCGTATGGTGGCGAGCTTCGGCGGCCTCCTCAATCGCAAGGGCGACGGCTTCCCGGGTCCGCAAAGCCTGTGGATCGGGCTGCAGCGAACCCGCGACTTCGTGCTCGCCATGGACGCACAACGGGCCTCACAGAGCCCGAGATGTGTATAACGACATGATCCCGAGCCCGTCGCCGCCTTCCAATGGGCCGCCTACCCGGTGCCCAACTCCCTGGCCGTCGCCTCGTTGGCGTTGCTCGGCGCGGTCTTTCCCCCGCTGATGGCGGGAAGGATCTTCCTTTCCCTGCTGCCTCTCTCGTGGTACGTCGTCCTGGGTCGATTCGTTCGCCGCATCGACGTTTCTCTGGACCGGGTTCATCGGTTACCAGATGGGAGTTGCTGATGACTTTGTTTGTTGCGCGCTTCAACGTCCAAACCAGACCCCAGGAAATCGGCCTTTTCGGGGTCCTGCTCTTTTTCGCGCATGCCATGACGTTTCTCATCTTCGTGGGGCAATCGAGCACTTGGGTGAGCGAGAACTCGGCCTGCAGGATGGACAGCGCGTATCGGTAACCCGCTTGCCAGTCCTCCGGGCGAAAGGGGTGAGGCAGCCGCGCCAGCCACTTGCGAAACACCGCTTCGATCTTCTCGGCGTCCAGCTCCGCGCACAGTTGCTGCAGCCGCTGGGGGTTCTCGCACCAGAGCACACCGTTGTCGAGGGCAGTGAAGGCGATGCCCTCCTTGGCGAGCTGGCGCTTGACCCACTCGTGGCCATTGAGGCACACCTTGACCGCATAGGGGAAGTACGAGCAGAACTTGATAAACAGCGGCCCGAAGTCCTCATCCAGGAGGTAGAAGTAATAGTGGTTGGGCAGGGCCGAGCCGCGCGTGATCCAAGGATAGCGCTGGCCGGTCTCGGGGTGCTTCCTGCCGGTGGTGCGGAACACCGAGGCCTTCTCCTGGGCCTTGCCGATGAACAATACCCCTTCGGAGAAAGCACACCTTGCCAGGTACTCCTTCGCCACATCGTCCTTGCGCTGTCCTTTCTCGAAGTCGGGCTAGAGCAGGCGCTGCAAACCAAGGACCGGGAGGACCTGCGGGCGCGTCGCATCGAAGGAGAACTCCTGGGATGCGAGGGTAGCGGACATCCTCAGCCACTGTACCTCAACGGCTATGTGCCTGGGCTGCAGAGCGAAGGGGGCTTTGTGCATTTCGTGCGCAGTCACCTTGGCTATCCCATCGCCTCCACCGCGGTGATCGCCCCCATGACCGAGGCGTTCGTCCGCTCCATCTGGCGGTTTGCGCAGGAGAGGCGCATTGATGTGGTCGCCTTCGCGGATTCGCGGGGTAGGGATACCGTAAGTGATTGAAATCGCGAGGGGTCACATGCCAAGGTCTGCACGACATCGCGGTGGCTGAGGCGGTGTGAACGGTGCTGATTTTCGGAGCTGGTTGCGCGGGCAGTTCGAGCTTCAACTGCGCGAGCAGCAGTCGCAGTTCGGGCTCAGGTTGGGTGTAGCGGGTGAATGTCAATTCGCGCCCATCGGTGGTCGGCACCTGCATATCCACCATCTGCACGGCGGGAAATTCCCCCAGCACGCTGCGCGTGGTTAATCCGGGCGCAAGCGCATGCAAACGTCGCCCGAGCGTGACATGCAGACAATAAGCGAGAAAGGCGATGAAGATGTGGGCTTCGATACGCTCGATGTGTTGATGAAAGATGGGCCGAATGGCCAAATCACCCTTGAGATTCTTGAAGCCGGGGCGCCCCTCTCACAGCTATCACACCTACCTCATGGCGGGGCTGGGGCTGGTCGTCGGCGCCGAGGTCAAGGCGGGCGATGCGCACTCGGGCAGCCACAGCCTGCCGGGGCTGCTGAAGATACTCGACGCCCTCTCGCCCCCCAGACGACCGAAGCTGGTGCGCGGCGATTGCGGTTTCGGCTCCGACACCCTCACTGGCCCCGCTGGAGGAGCGGCAACCACCCTACCTGTTCAAGCTCAAGCTCTCGAAGAACGTCAAACGTCACATCGAGCGCATCTTCTGGCGCAGCGGCTGGTCCGATGCCGGTCAGGGCTGGGAAGGCAAGGACGGCAGCCTGCGTCTCGGTGGCTGGCAGGCGCCGCGGCGCGTCGTGGTGTTACGCCGTCCGCTCCAGGGCGAAGTGCTGATTGCGCAGGACCATAACGGCCAGCAACTGCTGGGTTTCATCAAGGCGGACCGAAAGGTGGGTAAGAACATCACCGGCTACGAGTATGCCGTGCTGGTGACCAATACCGACTACGAGATTCGAAGGCTCTTTCCGGAATCGTGTGGGTAGCAATGGCTATGGCGTGGGGGCATCTGCCTGATCTCCGACACCAGCGGGTGTGTTGAACGGCGAGGCGGGCAGGTGGGCCAGGTTGCCGGCGATGAGGTAGGCGATGGTGATGAGCGAGTGCGTGGTGCGGTAGCCCCGGGCGCGAGCCTTGGCGGCCTGGATGAGGGAGTTGATGCCCTCGGCGCGGCCGTTGGTGAGGCCCGAGTGGAACGCAGCGAGCACGCCGTCCCAATGCTCTTTGAGGGTGGTGGCGAGGCGCTTCATGGGCTGCAGGCGGCTACGCCGTGCCCAGCTATACCAGCGCCCGAGGGCGCTCTCGGCCTGCTCGAGGGTGCTGGCCGTGGCGTAGATATCGCGCAGCGCCTCCTTGAGGCGCCAGGCGCGGGCGGTCTTGAGGCGGGCGCGGGAGAGCCAGTGGAAGTCGGTGAGTTGGTCCCAGCCAGGTCCAGCGGGTGCCCCTGAGGGCGGGCTCGGTCTTGATCTCCTGGCGGCGCACCGCGTCGACCGCCTCGTTGGCGAGCTTGATGACATGGAAGGCATCGAAGCTCACCGTAGCCTGAGGCAGATGCTTGGCCACCCCGGCGCGGTAGGCGGCGGACATGTCGATGCACACCTGCTCGATGGCCTGCGGGTCGCCGCCGTGCGCCTTGAGGTCGGCGGCGAAGGCCGCCACGGTGCTCTGGTCGCGGCCCTCGCAGGCGAACAGCAGGCGTTTTCCCGTGAGGTCATGGAACAGGCTGATGTAGTGCTGTTCACGCCGGGCAGCGGTCTCGTCCAGGCCCACAGCGCTCACCTGCGAGTGGTCCTCCTGAGCACGGGCCCTGCCTACGTAGCGATCGAGCACCCCCCACAGGCGCTCATCGCCCACACCCAGGTGCCGAGCCACGGTCGCCACCGGCATGGCCTGGCACAGCGTGACCACCAGCGCCTCCATCAGCGCCGTGAAGCCACTGTGGGCGCGCGCCCACGGCGCTTCGACCTGGGTCGTCTTGCCGCAGGCCTCGCAGCGCACCCGCGGCAGATGCGCGTGCAGGTACGCCCGTGACTTAAAGAAGCTCAGGTGCTGCCAACTGCGCTCCCGGGTGTCGTGCACCGGCTGGCCTTGCACTCCGCAGGCCGGGCAGGCAAAGCGGCTGCCCTTGGCAAACGCCACATCGAGATCGATGCGCCCAGCCTCGGGGTCGAACCGCACGTCGGTGACCTCCCAAGGCGCTGTCAGGCCCAGTGCCGTGGTAAACAGATGCGTGGGCTGCACGGTGCTCCCCCCTTGGATGACGGCCTGTGGATTTGTGGACGAGTCCTGCGGAGCGGCCCGCGTCCCAAGGACCGTGTGGACAACCTCCCGGTTGCCCACACTCGCGGGCCTCTCGCCCACAACCCCACAAGCCCAACCACAAGATGTTGTGATAAGCGACCAGTCAGGGCAAATGCTACTTCACCACCGCGACCCACACAATTTCCGAAAGAGCCGATTCGAAGCCTCGGCCAACTCTACCGGGACCGGGCCGACGCCGAGAATGCCTTCGAGGAGCTGAAGAACCAGTGGGGTTGGGGCGGCTTCACCACCCACGCCTCCAGAGAGTATCACCATGATTATAGCCATTCGTAAACGACTAGAAATATCAAATACCACTATACGTGGCACCATGATTCGGCTGATTTCCAACTGCCCGCCAGTCACCATGCCGCTTTGCGAGCCGGCACGCCCCGAGGACTGTTGAAGATGGGTCAGAGTGGCGGTTTCAACTTGCTCGCGAACTCAAGGCTGCAGGTCTTCCAGTTGATATGAACCAGGCAGTATAGCTTTAGACGCGGCCTAACTGGCGTACGTTGCCGACGGCCTTAGCTGTCACGAGGTCCCTGGAAAGCCCTACCTCAGGAATGTCCGCAGATAGCGCGCAACCCCGGCGCCAGAGGGCCAGGTTGAGAGGGAGGCGAGAGGGGGGGACACATGGGATGAGACGGGACGACGTGGGCCTACGTGGGATGGACTAGGGAGCGCTCGACCGGACCACCGGGCAACCTATCGTTCCGGAGTGTGCCGACAGTGTGCCGCTGAAACCAGCAAGGCTTGAGCTTCAGCCTAAGCCTTGGTTTTTTATGGCTGGGGGACGAGGATTCGAACCTCGGTTAACGGAGTCAGAGTCCGCTGTCCTACCGCTAGACGATCCCCCAAACAGGCGTCTGCGGGGCGGGGCACCCAGAAGCGCGGACCCGCAAGCGAGGGTATCCCGAGCCTAGCGCTTGGAGTACTGAGTCGCCTTACGCGCTTTGTGCAGACCGACTTTCTTGCGCTCGACCTGACGCGCGTCCCGCGTGAGGAGCCCGGCCTGACGGAGCGGGCTACGCAGGTTTTCGTCGTGAGCCACCAAAGCCCGGGTCAGTCCATGTCGGATGGCACCCGCCTGCCCGGTCATGCCACCGCCCGCCACCGTAACATCAACGTCAAAACGCTCAGCAAGCTCCAAGAGGTCGAGCGGTTGCCGCACGACCATTCGCGCGGTCTCCCTGCCAAAGTACTCGTCAAGAGGTCGTCGATTCACTGTCACCCTTCCTGTACCAGGGCGAAGGAACACGCGCGCCGCGGCAGTCTTGCGGCGTCCAGTACCGTAATGGGGTCGCTCTGCCATGAGGCCCGCGTCAGATGTCCAGGGGCCGTGGCTGCTGAGCGGCGTGCCGATGATCCGCACCGGCGTATATCTTGAGCTTGCGAAGCATAGCTCGGCCCAACGGGTTCTTCGGAAGCATGCCTCGCACGGCGGATTCGATGATGCGCTCCGGCGCCCGCTCGACGAGCCGTTCGAAACTTTCGCCCTTGATGCCACCCGGGTAGCCCGAATGCCGGTAGTACATCTTATCCGCACCCTTCTTGCCCGTAACGTAGACCTTCGACGCGTTGACCACGATGATGTGGTCACCCGTGTCCACGTGCGGCGTGAACTCGGGCTTGTGCTTACCACGCAGACGCCGAGCAATCTCGCTCGCCAAGCGACCCAGCGTCTTGCCGCTCGCGTCGACGACGAACCAGTCCCGATTGAACGTCGGCCGGTCTTGCGCTGAACGTTGTCATGGAGCTACGCCCGAGGCTGCCTGCCCAATGAAGAACGGTTATCGTACGTTCGGGGACGCCGACTGTCAAGGTCGCTTGTTGCGAATATGTTAGCCCCAAGTAGTAATGTTCCCTCTGTGCAAGGTAGAAATGTCCCCTTTTGGTGGCAACCGAGGGGGGTTAGGCGTTGGCAGAGGAGGTCTTGAGTGTGAGCAGGAAGGAGCTGGACCGGGTGTGGGTGATGCAGGCGTTGGTGGCGGGGCGGATGAAGCAGGGCGAGGCGGCTCGGCAGCTTGCGGTGAGTGTGCGTCAAGTGAAGCGGCTGCTGCGCGGCTACCGGCGCGAGGGCCCGCAGGGGTTGGTGTCGCGGCGCCGGGGGCGGCGTAGCAACCACCGGTTGCCGGAGCGGCTGCGCTGCCAGGTACTGGAGCGGGTGCGGGCGCATTACCCGGACTTCGGGCCGACGCTCGCCCACGAGAAGCTCACCGAGGTCCATGGGCTGAGGGTGTCGGTGGAGACCCTGCGGGGCTGGATGATTGGAGACGGGGCGCCTCCCCATCTTCCTGATTGCGAGAAAAGTTGTGCCAACAAGGGGAGTCCTGCGGGAGGTGCCGGTCCGCCTGCTTGGGCCGCAGGAGGGGGGCGTTGAGATGCGCGGATGAAGGCACATCACTTCTTGGACCTGCACGCGCTGCCCCCTCCTCCTCGCCAAACCCCAAACCCCGCCACTCAGCACCTGCACCCATCGACGGACTTTGACGGGACCGTGGCGCCCGCCTGGCTGGCTATGGCTGGTTGCACAGGACGGGTGTCCAATGCTGGCCCCGGGCCACCAGCGTGCTTACATGGTGTCGTCCTAGGTCCAGGTCACACACTGACCACTGCCCCGCAAGCGCGTCGCCCGACATGGGAATTGGGCTGGCACATTCCCACGGTAGGCCCGAGAGATCGAGGCCCGCCAGCCCGAGCAGCCCCTGCCCCGTCGCCTTCAAGAGGGCCTCACGCCGTGTCCAGTGAACCAGGAATCGGCGCGGGCGCAGGTCGGGAGGAAGACTTCTCAGCATCGCCAGCTCTCGCGCGGAGAAGAATCTGCGAGCCAAGGCGAGGCAATCGAGCGGGCGCGCCAGATCCTCCACGTCCACGCCGACAGGCCGGTCCAGACCGAAGGCGTAAACGGCCAGAGCCTGTGAATGCGACAGATTGAACTCCAGGCGCGTTGCCCGAGTGAGCACTGGCTTGCCGCCTGGTTGATAGCTTATCTCCACCGCGTTGGAAGACGCGCCCAAGTAGCGCGCCAGCAGAGCCCTAAGCATTCCGCGGGCGATGACGAAACGCCGGCGGTCGTCGTCGAATCGGTAACGGGCTGCCCGCGTCATCTCTTCTGCGGATAACAGGCCCGCCAGCTCAGCAACCCGGGCTCCCCGGGTGTCGAGCGGGACGCACCACACATGGACATGGTCGCGGCGCAGCGGTGGGCTGTCCTTCGCACTCACGAGCACCCGTAGCTCCCGCCCCAACGGCATCTCGCCTTCCGCCGGCCCACCGGTGATAATGTGTCGCCTCCACGGTTCCTCGTGCAGGCCGTCATGGTCTTGCTCTGGAGAACGCGGCTGCCAGCCGCGGAGTCCCCTAAGACATCGCAGCCGACTTGTGTCCTTTCACGACGTTCCAGACCCGGCGCCCCGCACGACGATCATCTAGGCCCCTGACCGATGTTCCTCGTACAGCTTCTGAAGGTCCTCTCCAGGCTGCCGCTGGGCATGCTGTACGCCTTTGGAACCTTCGCCTACGTCATCGCATACCATGTCATGCGGTTTCGTCGGGACGTGGTGCTGAGGAACCTGCGCAACTGTTTTCCGGACCTCGAACAAGCGCAACTCGCCCGCCTCTGCAGAACCTCCTACCGACACCTTGGCCAAGTGCTGGCAGAGGCCATCAAGGGCCTCACCATAAGTGAGGGCGAGCTGCGCCGGCGGGTGAGGTTCGTCAATCTGGAAGTCCTGGAAGAATTCGCCCAGCGCGGGGAGTCCGTCATCCTCCTCGCAAGCCACCAATGCAATTGGGAATGGCTGCTGCTGGCCGCTTGCCTGGAGCTGCCCTTCCGGGTCGATGCGGTGTACAAGCCGCTGCACAATGCGCCTGTCGACAGTCTTATGCTGGAGGCGCGATCGCGGTTCGGGGGCCGACCCATCCCCGTGCAGCGCTTTCTCACCGAAGTGATGCGGCGTAGGGGTGGCGCCCGAGGATTCGCGCTGGTCGCCGACCAGACGCCCCTGCGGCACGAGGAGAAGTACTGGACCAGATTCCTGAATCAGGATACGGCCTTCTACGTGGGACCACAGAAAATCGCGAAGATCACCAACTCCCCCGTAGTCTTCATTCGCATGATGCGCACCCGTAGAGGCCATTATGACGTCCGGCTGAGAACCTTGGCTTGCCCACCCTATTCTGCGGATGGGTATGAGATCATCGAGGCATATGTACGCGAAGCCGAGAGACAGGTACTGGACCATCCGCCCGACTGGCTGTGGATCTACCGCAAGTGGAAATACAAGAAGCCGCTGTACGCCTCATGAGACCAAGCCCCCCTGCAGATGGGCAGCCAGATCCGCGATGGTGGGATGCTCGAAGAGGTCTTGGATGTCCACCCTGCCGGGGAAGACCTTTTCCATCCGCTCGTAAATCTGGGCAAGAATTAAAGAGCTGGTTCCAATCTCGAATAGGTTGTCGTGCAGACCCACCTTCTTGCCCATCATGACGCTGTCGCAGATCTCCAGCAGAGTCCGCTCCACGGCCGTCGGCCCACCGGCCATCGCTTCCTCGTGTGTGGCCAGCAGCCTCTCCGTGTGCCTCAGGATCTCCGCGTGTTCCCCGAGCAGATACTCCTCGCCCAGCAGGTAGCGCTGGATCTTGCCGCTGGTGGTTTTCGGTATCCTGGTCACGGGAATGACGTGTGCCACCTCGACGCCCACCTGCTCGCTGATGTGCGTCTTGATCGCCCTGGCCATCGGAATAAAATCCCCGACAGGGCCTCGGTGCAGCACGAAGACCAATACCTCGTCCGTCGCGTCACCTTCCCGTCTGACACCGCAGGCGGCCACCTTGCCGAGATCGACGTAGCCGCCCGAAACCGCGACAGCCTCCAGGTCATGAGGGAAGAAGTTCTGCCCGTTGACGAAGAGGATGTCCTTGGTCCGACCGGTGATTACGAGCCGGCCGTCCAGCATGAAACCCAGATCGCCGGTGTCCAGCCAACCGTCTGGACCGAGCACCGCGCGGGTCGCCTCCTCGTCGCCGTAGTAGCCGGCGGTGACGTTCCCGCCGCGGATCTGGATGTGACCGACGACCTTGTCGCCCAGGACAGCCCCCCGCTCATCGACGAGCCTCAGCTCGCAGTCTCGGATCGCACGGCCCACGCTCACGAAGATCGCCCGGTTCCCGGAGGCTGCGTCCACGAAACGCACGTGCGCCCCCACCCCCAGCACACGTCTGTCGACGGCGACCGACTGCACCCGCGCGCCAGGGTCAGGGAAGGTCACGGCCAGGCTCGCCTCAGCCAGCCCGTATACCGGGTACATGGCGGTCCGCTTCAGCCCGAACGGATCGAGCTTCGCGCAGAACTCGTTACACAGATCGAGAGCCACTGGCTCTGCCCCGTTGAAGATGAGACGCACAGGCGCGAGATCAACGCCCGCGGCCTTTTCCGAAGAGAAGGCCCGCAGCAGGTGCTTGTAGCCAAAATTTGGGGAGCACGTGATGGTGGCGCGCTTCTCGCTTGCCTTCTGCAACCACAGCAAGGGGCGCCTCACGAACAGCTCGGTTGCCATGAGGAACTGGTTCACTCCCAGAACCAACGGCGTGAGGTGGAACCCAATGAGCCCCATATCGTGGGTCAGTGGCATCCAGCTCAGGAAGGAGTCCGCCGCTGTCATCGCGCTGCTCGCGATGATGGCGTCGATGTTGACCATCAGGTTGCGATGCGTCAGCACCACGCCCTTTGGCTCGCTGGTGGAGCCGGACGAGAACTGAATGAACGCCGTGTCCGACGGGGCGGACCGGTATGGGTCGCCCGAGCGGGAGATGTCGTCGATCTCGTCCGCCAGGATGGTGCGCGGCCGCATCAGATCGAAGGCCGCAGCGAGTCCCTGGGTGCGGGCGAATGATTGCAGTCGTCCCAGGCTCTTGCGATCGGTATACAGGAACGGGTTGCGGAGCTTTCCGCCGACCCTCAATACTTTCAGACGGTGGTCGTCGGTGATCCCGAGCGCGAGCGGTACGGGCACGATTCCGCCGAGTAGACAAGCCCAAAAACCATCGACGAACTGCTCGTCGCTGCCGACCCAGAGAATCAGTTGGTCGCCCGGCCCCAAGCCTCGCCCTTGCAGGTGCCGCAGAATCCCAAGGGCTCGTTGGTAAAGGATCGGCAGCGAGACGGAGCGCTCATTACTCTCCCCGCCGATGTAGGTGATTGCCACGTCGTCAGCGAGGCGCACATCAAGGGCCTCGGTCAGGGTGTTAAAGCTCCGCATCGGAAGGGTCGGTTCGTCTGTGGGGAATCATATGGAGGTCATGCTTGGTGCGCAGGTTGATGTGCGCCTCCAGCGCCAAGGGTTCTCGAAGGACGTACTCGAAACGGACGTGTCGCGCCATGGCCGCAAGGTGCATCTGCATCTCCACGAGCGCGAGAAGCTCGCCGACACAGCCTCTCGGACCCGCGGAGAAGGGAACGTAGGCAAAGTGGGGCCTGGCCTTCACCCGATCCGGCGCGAAGCGGTCCGGGTCGAAAAGTTCCGGAGTGCGCCAGTACGCGGGGTGCCGGTGGATGATATAGGGGGAGATGAAGACCTGCGTCCCCGGCGGCGCGTGGTAGCCGCCGACCTCGTCCTCGCCCAGTGCCCTACGTGTGAGCAGCCAGCCCGGCGGGTAGAGCCGCAGCGCCTCTTGCGCCACCTGCAGCGTGTACGGGAGCCTCGCAAGACGCTCGATATCTGGAAGCTCAGCCCCCAGCACGGCATCTACCTCTTCGTGCAGCCTCGCCTCTACCTCAGGGTGCTGGGACAGAAGGAGCCAGGTCGAGTTCAGGGCACTGGCCGTCGTCTCGTGACCCGCCACGATGAGGGTCATCGTCTCGTCCAACAACTGCCTGTCCGACATCGGCTCGCCCGTCGTTTCGTCGCGCGCACTCATCAGCATGCCGAGAAAGTCTGCGCGTTCCCTTCCTTCGCTACGCCGACGCTGGACACACTCACGCACGATGTTCGCGAGTGAGCGGAACTTGAAGGCGAACGCCAGGTTCCTCTCGGGCTCGTCGGTCAATAGGGCGAACGGGTTGCGCCCCTGCTCCTGGACGATGCGCTCGAGATCTTCGCCGAAGGTGGCACGCAGCGTAATGTCCAGCGTAAGCTCGCTGGTATCCTGCGTGACGTTCACCGCTTGGCCCGCACCAACATGCCGCAGCCACTTGTGCAGCAGCAGTCGGTTCGAGCTGACGATGAGGTCAGATAGCCTGCCAATCAGCTTGTGGTGGAAGGCGGGCTGGATCATTCGCCGCTGCCGGCGCCAGAAGTCTCCTTCGCTCACCATGATGCCGTGACCCAGCAGGATCTGCACCCGGTCTATCCCGACCCCTTTCTCGAAGTTCTTCCGATTCGTCACCAGCACGTGCTTGACCTCGTCGGGGTGGCTCAGGACGTAAATGTCACCGCCGCCAGCGGGTGCAAACAGGCGATAGACGTCACCATACTGCCGGAACAACGCGTACAGCCGCTCCAACGACCCGTCCGGGAAGCTGATGTCGAATGCTTCCTGAGGCCCCGGCGGCGAGCGCTTGTCTCGGCAGATTTCCGTCATGAGATGGAGTGGTCACGGGAAAAACTGGCTATTTTAACGCAATCTTGGCCCGAGGACCGCACCGAGCCCTTTTCTTCCAACACGGCCCCGTCAAGTCAGGTCGTTCCACAGATGCCGTAGGCGGTCTCGGGCCTGCAGCAGTTGTTCCGGCGGCTGCGGCCACTGCTCCAGGACCACCGAGCCACAAAACCCTCGTCTCAACAGACGCTGGATGAGTGCCCGCAGCCCGCGGTCATCGTGAGCGGCGGGACCGGTGAAGAGCGTCAGGTGACTGTCCCCATCTCCCCAGTTCTCGTGGGCGTACCAGTGGATGATGGGAACGTGCTTCCCGAGGAGGTCCACGAAGCGCACATAGTCGTTCCGGGTGTCCGAGAACAGGTTGGCGTGTCCCGTATCAAGACACAGCCCGACCCGACCGGCGGCCTGGGGGATGGCGTCCAACAGCTTGAAGACGGCATTCACGTAGTCCGGGGAGGTCTCGGGGGTGTTCTCCAGGCTGAGGCGAAGGTGCGCGGTGCGAGCCGCCTCTAGCAGAGGTACGAGTGACTCCCCGAAGGGGCGGGACACGAACCTTGCTGCGAGAGCTTGGACGACTGCTGCGAAACATCCCTTACGAGTATGGCTACGAGTTCAAGGTGATTATCACCAACAAGCCCCAGCACGCCGCAGAGGTGGTGGCCTTCCACAACGGCCGCGGTGCTCAGGATGGGCTGTTCAAGTCGACAACCAGCTCGACTATGTGCCCACCCGCACCTGGGTGGGCAGCCAAGTCTATCTGCTCTCGACACTGCTCGCCCACAACCTCAGCCGGGAGCTTCAGATGATAGCGCGCCCACTACCCCGCCAGGTCTCGCAGAAACGGCCCGCATTGTGGGACTTTGCCCGCCTCAATACGCTGCGCTGCCGGCTCATCCAGCGCGCCGGTCGCCTGATCCGTCCCCAAGGTCGATTGACCCTGTCGTTGAGTGCCAATTCAGCCGTCCAGCACGAGCTGTGGCATTATCTGCAGGCTCTGCAGAAAGCGGCATGATCGGAAAGTTTTTGCAACGATAGGGTTTACCCTTTACCCGTCAGGGATTATCCCAATTGACTGCACACGACCGGGTCACCCACACTCCTCGCCAAGCCCGGTGCCCGCCCACCGGATTTCCGATCCTTCGACTCCGGCTGTAGCCGAATCTGAAGCCGTGGAGCACTCTCGTCACTGTATCTAATTGTTCCCGAGGCTCGACCCAAAAGAGGCTGGGGCTTGGATTTCCAGGTTCCGGTAGGTTCCCAAAAGTAGGAAGATGCCATGAGGCGATCTGGATTGCTGGTAGTGGTCGTGACCCTCGCGTTGACCCTGCTGGGCGCGCTCCGTGTGGCGCACGCGCTCACAACCATCAGTTTTGACCTCGTGCCACGGAACGCCACGTGCCTGCCGGATGCGACGGGGCAGGTGATCGTGCTCCATAAGGAGGATCCGCTGGGCGTCGATACCTTGCATTTGGATGCCAGAGGTCTGCCGGCCGACACGGACTTTGCGGTCTTTCTGACCTCGGCCGACGCCTTTGCGACGCCGCCCTTCGGCGCGGTGGCCTATATCGGGGACTTCAGCACCAATGCAGCGGGTATCGGGTCGCTCAAGGTCGATGCAATCATCGCCGAGGCGTTCGTCAGTACCGTGGGTACCACCCGGCTCCGAGAGGACCTGGACCACCTGGTCTTCTGGTTCGCCGATCCGGCACAAGTTCCAGCATGCTTCAACTTTGTGGGCTCTACCCCCTTTGATGGGGATGGGCAGGCCGGGCCGGCGGCGATGTCCTCGCAGGGGGCGACAGGGCTTGAGCAGTTCCCGGAATAGGCCCAATCCTAATACCGATTCGGTGAAAGCACAGAGGCCGCGAAGAGGATGGGCGGCTCAGGCGTGCCAGCCCCACAACCCGCGCACAGGGCGCGAAAGGAGAAGTATATGAATCTGGAATGCACTGTCGAATCAGACCACGCGTCGCATCCTGCCCATCGTGTGCTCCACTGCTCTCGCCGTGTCGTTCACGGTCTCGCTGCCGCAGCCGGCCCACGCCAAACAGGTCACGCCGCCACCCGTGCCCGACAACATTGAGGTGCCAGCGGGGAACACGGCGTTCCTCGTGGGTCACGCCACGGGCACCCAGAACTACGTCTGCCTGCCGTGCCCAAACCCGACCTGTCCCGACGCCTCCGCCGGCTCCGCCTACGTACTCTTCACGCCCGAGGCCACGCTGTTCGACGACCATGGTAAGCAAATCATCACCCACTTCTTCAGCCCCAACCTCGCCCCGACCGACCCGGATGAGATTAAGGGCACGATTCGCGCCACGTGGCAGGACTCGGACACGAGCACCGTCTGGGCCAAGGCGACCGCCTCCGCCACCCACGGCTCCGACCCCGGGTTCGTCGCGGAGGGTGCCGTCGCCTGGCTCAAGCTTATGGTGGTTGGTGCCCAGGACGGACCGAGGGGTGGCGACACGCTCTCGGACACCACCTTCATCCAGCGGGTGAACACCACTGGGGGGCTAGCACCGACGGAGGCACCGGCGGACTGTACCTCGCTAACAGACGTTGGGAAGGAGGCGTTCGTGCCTTACACGGCCGACTACTTCTTCTACTCGGGCGATGACGCCAACTAGGATCTTTGCACAAGGGCCGTGGAAGAACTGGACGGCACAACCGTCCGGTTCTTCTTGTCACGTAAAGCGTGATATTGCCTGTGCACATCTACTTGAGCGACGGCCTGCAACACGTCCAGGGCTTGCCGCTGACGCCATCGCCGCGTCTCAACTCTCCTGTCGGGGATCACTGTCAGAGGCGAGACGGAGCAGGCTCCTCCCTCCCATGAGGTTCGGCCCTCGCGACGGCTCACGGAAGTGCTACTGCACCCAGGCACTATGGTCGGGGGCTAGCGTGCCCGCCAACTCCACGCTCGCAGCGAACGTCCCGTCAAGAGGGCGCTGCGGGATTGAAGGCTCGTTTACATGGCTTAGCGAAATACTTACGGCAAATTAACCGCAAGCTTATGACTTCCCTGCGGTGCCAGCGAGATGATTTATGCGAAGCCCAACGGTCAGATGCCGACGAGGTCCACGGCGACTGACGGTGTCTAATCGGACAGCAACGCCTGGGCGAGCCCCGCCTCGCCGCCCGTTCCGCCACTTCGAATGGAGGATTCACCGATGAAGACCTCGCACTTAGCGACCACATTAGTCACCTTCACCACCTGCTTCCTGACGCTGCCAAACCCAGCGGTCGCCCAGAGCAAAGGCCTGGGCGACGTGGCCTCCAGGCTTGCAGCGGAGATCACCCCACCACCCCCGTGCCACCCGAACCCCAGCGCGGTGCCCGACATCGTGAGCGTCCTCACCCGAGGAGACATTCGCAACCTGCCAGACGCGCTGACCGACCGCCTCGCCATTCTCGCAGGCCGGCCTCACAGCCAGCTACCCACACAGGCATACGCCGAAGCCCATTCTGACAAAGCACCCTTCAAACCCAAGCCGAGTGAGCTCTTCCAGTATTACTTGCTCGATACGAACGGCTTCGAACCCAATCCGTTCACGAGCCTGATACCGGAAGTCAACGACACCGCCATGCTCACCGCCACGGGCCCCGACTGTGGCCTACCCACCCTCGGCACAGTACGCGTGGTTCTGGAGCCCAAACCTGGCCTGCCGACCGACCCCAACGACGTCCGCGCGTTCATCGACGTCTTCACCGACATCTCTGGGCTCTTCGTCATCAACAACGAGAGCGGCTGGTACGAAGGGTGGATGATCCATGACCTGAGGGTTGCCCCAGTGAACGACACGACGCGCCCCGACGGCCATGCGCAATTCGGCGCTATCCTGCAGGCTGACGCCGACGCGCTGAAGGCGATGGGCAGCGGCAACAACGTGCCACGCCACATCTTCACGACGGATGGCAAACCGGTGCACTTCCCCAGCCCGACAGACCGCTTTCCGGACCTCCAGACCAACGTCGTCCCGATCCAGCTTAGCATGGGCGCCTGGAACACGCTGCAGCAGAGTGACGGCCACGCTTACTGGGAGTTCAACTACACCACCGACTGGGTCCACCCCCTGTATGAACTGCCCTTCACCGGCGGTATTCCCGGCACCTTCGAGAAGGGTCAGGTCGGCGCACTCTCGTCTCTCGTTCCCGGCTCGGGCCCCTCGGGCGTCAAGAACGATCCGCTCGAGTACGGCGACAATCCCAACACTGTCGGCGTGCTACAGGCGTCCGGCCCGCGTGACCCGGATAAGTTCGATGCGGACGATGATTCGCAGCGCGAGTTCCGTCAGCGATTCATCCCCAGCGGCCTGGCCAATGAGATCTTTCTGGACGTTTACGAAAGGCCGGCCTCCTTCCAGCCAGGTGTCACCGATTTCAGTCAACGTCTGTTCGACGCCTACGCCGCGGAGGTGGCAAGGGTTGACACCGGCGAGGGGTTTGACAACGGCAATGGCGTCATATCCGCCGCTGAAGGCGACGTGGACACTGCTTCGGACGGATTCCCAGACAACAAACGGCTCTTCATTCCGGCCACGCAGTTCAATCGCTTCGCAGTCACGCGGGAGATTAACGACGGGTTGCTGGCACCCCGGTTTGCCCCCAGCCAGAAGGCTTGGGTACTGTCGGGAACGCTGGTACCCGTGAGTCCGTCCGTGCCTGCCTCGGAGGGCGAGGACGGCGACGATCGTTAAGATTGGACGCTCGGGAGGAACCGGAGGGCCGGTTTTGAGCGCGCTCGGGGCCGCCCCATCAGGCTTCACTGAGATGGATGGGTGGCTGCGCGGGGTAACGCGCAGCCACCGGTGGGTAACGGATCCTCTGACCGGAAGACCGCACTTCGGGGGATGAAGGACCTTGCGGCCTCTTACGGCTTCACCGTCGAAGGGGTTCTGGAGACGCCAAGCTCAAGAGGAGACGCCGCGGCACCGGCCGAGGTGAAATACTGTAACCCGGACAACCCCGATCAGACGTGGGCCGGTCGAAGCAGGAAGCCGCGTTGCTCGTGGAGTTACTAGTGTAGTGCTTCATTCTGTTTAGAACTTAAACGTGCGTTGGCGCGGATGACCTTCTGCAGGATGTCCTTAGCCTTGGCGGTCCAGATGAAGGGTTTGGGATTGGCGTTGTGGGCATCGACATAGCGGTTGATGGCAGGGATCAACTCGGGGACGCTTCGAAACACGCCACGGCGCAACCGATCCACAGTCAGGTCGCGGAAGAATCGCTCGACCATGTTCAACCAGGATGCTGAGGTGGGCGTGAAATGGATGTGGAAACGCGGGTGTTTTCCCAGCCATTTCTGAACGTTGGGATGTTTGTGGGTGGCGTAGTTGTCGCAGACCAAGTGCAGTTCCTTGTCCTTGGGCGTCTCGCGGTCGATTTGGCGCAGGAAGGTGAGCCACTCCGTGTGGCGATGGTGCGGCTCGCAGCGGGCAATCACGGAACCCTCCAAGGTGTTCAGGGCAGCAAACAGTGTCGTGGTGCCATGGCGCTTGTAGTCATGGGTCATGGTCGCAGCCCGCCCCTTCTTCAGCGGCAGGCCAGGTTGGGTACGATCCAGCGCCTGAACCTGACTCTTCTCGTCGCAGCACAACACCAAAGCATGCTCCGGGGGGGACAGATACAGCCCGACGATGTCCTCCAACTTCTCGGTGAATTTCGGGTCGCGCGATACCTTGAAGGATTCGACACGATGCGGCTTCAGCCCATGGGCATGCCACACGCGCAGCACCGTGGTGTCGCTCACTCCCATTTCCTTAGCCAGGGTCCGCGTACTCCACTGTGTCGCTGCTAAGGGCTGGGTCTGAGTCGTGCGTCGCACGATCTCGGCGGCATCCACCTTGGGCTGACGACCTCCGCGCGGCAGGTCACACTCGATGGCCGCCAGCCCGCCTTGCGCATAGCGCTCCCGCCAACGCCCAACCTGCACACGCCCAATCTTGAGTTCCGCCGCGATGGCCTTGTTCTCCATGCCCACCGCCGCCAACAGCACAATGCGCGCTCGGCGGGCCAGCCTCACACTCGTGGTGTTCGAACGCGACACACGCCTCAGGCTCCGCTGTTCTTCCGCGCTCAGTCGGACCATCGGGGCTACTCGCATCAGTGCTCTCCTGTCTTGGCTTCATAGCCCTGGACAGCGATAGATCATATATGTTCCGTTAATTACCAAGCACTACACTAGCGCCGTGTGCGCTTGCCAAGTCCCTTGCTTTAGCGCTCCTTACGATGGTAGCCTTCCCTCCATTCCAACCCTGAATGCGATTGGATTTCCTATCCTCCCGTCAAAGAGGATATACGTGAGCGAGAGGCTCAGTCCGAAGTATCCCAGCGGTGCGCATCCGGTTTGGCTGGCCCTTCCGCTGGTGGTTTTCGCTCTTATCGCTGTCACCGTCGGCCTTGTGGCCGGCCGGACGGTTCGCGAGCCCTATGCAACCCCCTTCTTTCATCCCTTCTTCGCAGACATCCTGCAGATGAAGACGTGGCTGGTGACGGCAGCCCTGATGCTGGCCTGTGGTCAGTTACTGACGGCCGCACGTATCTACGAGCTGCTACGCTTTCCGCCCAAGGGGCGCTTCTATCACAGTGTCCATCGCTGGTCAGGACGGGCGGCAATCCTCCTGACGTTGCCGGTGGCCTACCACTGCATTTTCCTGCTTGGATTCGGCTCCGACAGCCCGCGCATCTTGATTCACTCGCTGCTCGGGTCGGCCCTCTACGGCGCCGTCGTCGTCAAGGTGCTCATGGTTCGATCGAGCAGGTTTGCGACCTGGGTGCTCCCCGGGGCTGGAGGTCTCCTGTTCTCGATCCTTCTGGGGCTGTGGCTGACTTCTGCGCTATTTTTTTTCCCCTTGCTCTCCCTGCTACATGAGTGATCGGTGCCTGAGGCGGAACTGTGGATGCTTCATAGCGGGATTCTATTGGTGGCGGCAATCGTCTTGGCCGTGGCTATTCTTAGTTCTCAGGCGGTTTACGCGCCCTCGTTGGATATGCAGTTGGTCGGTTCCGCAAAGCGCAACGCAGCCACGCAAGCTTATACCTTCAAAGGAGGAGGGATCCTCGTTCGCCCCTCAGTCCTATCCGGAAGCTCTTCTGCCCAGGATTCAAAGGTTTTTTCGTAACGGGGGAATAAATAAACTCCCGACGTCGCCCGTTTATAGCATGACATTGCTTGATGTCACATGCTGCGGAGGCTAACCGACATGACACACGATCCCCATTCCCACACTGAGGCAGTCCGCGATTCCATGGAGCTACCCGAGCTCAGCCGCCGGTCATTTCTCAAATGTTCCGCTTGGGCCGGAACCGGCGTCGTATGGGCGCTGGTGGGCGGCATTCCACGTGCGTTTGCGCTGGATGACACCACCCGCCGGCCTAGCAAGGCGCTGCTGGCCAGCGATTTTCACTTCGTTCAGATCAGCGACAGCCATATCGGCTTCAACAAGGAACCCAACCCAGACCCGCTCAAAACGCTGGGTGAGGCAATCGACAGGGTCAAGGCCCTGCCGCGCACGCCATCGCTCATACTGCACACCGGCGACATCACGCACCTGTCGAAACCGCAAGAATTCGACACCGCTGCGCACGTCCTGAAAGAATTGCCTGCACCCGTGCACTACGTGCCGGGCGAGCATGACACCCTGGATGAAGGCGGCGGCAAGCTCTACCTCGAGCGCTATGGGAAAGGCACGCAGGGCAATGGCTGGTACAGCTTCGACGATCACGGCGTCCATTTCGTCGCGTTGGTGAACGTGTTTGATTTTCGGCCGGGCCATGAGGCAACCCTAGGCGCCGCTCAATTGAAGTGGTTGTCCGATGACTTGAGGGGGGTCAGCACCAGCACGCCCATCGTGGTGTTTACGCACATTCCCCTGTGGACGATCTATGCGCCCTGGGGCTGGGGCACTGAGGATGGCGACCGCGCCCTGGCGCTGCTTCGGCGATTCGGCTCCGTGACGGTATTGCACGGCCATATCCACCAGGTGATCCAGAAGGTGGAAGGCAACATCACGTTTCATACGGCCCGTGGAACCGCCTATCCGCTACCGGCACCGGGCGCTGCGGCTGGGCTGCCTAACCCGCTAAAGGTCCCTGCGGACCAACTGCGCAGCTATCTGGGCATCACCAACGTCAAGGCTACCCAAGGCGACCATCCCTTGGCGTTGATCGATTCCACACTTAGCTAGCGACACGGAGCACACCATGAGACCGCTGTTAGGCGTTGTGGCGCTGAGCGTCCTGTTGGGGGCACCCGCAGCGCCGGCACAGGAGGCGAACGTCAGTATCAAGGAGTATGCCTACGGCCCTGCACAATTGACCGTTGCCGCCGGCACCAAGGTGACCTGGACGAACCACGACCAGGTGCCGCACACGGTCGTGGAAGAAGGTAAGAAATTCCGTTCCGCTGCTCTGGACACCAACGACAGTTACTCCTTTGTCCTCACGCAGCCCGGAACATACCGCTATTTCTGCTCGCTGCACCCGAAGATGGTGGGCACGATCACGGTTGTGAAGGAGAAGTGACCCGAGGCATTTCAGTGTAAGTCTGCATCGAGCGCCGGAGTTTTGGGGACAACGGAGCGCTGGTGCATGAATAGGGGCAACGACAGACTTCTGGCGGGGAGAGAATGTACATGGAAGCGGCTAGTTCCATCGAGTCCAGGCAGTGCCCTGGCCCTGGCCACTCGTGCGTCGGGGTCTCTCAAATCGGGGGTGGAAGGTTACGCTTTCAACAACTCGGCGCATATCCTGGCCGAGCAGGGTTGTTTTGCTCAGGCGCGTTGCGCCGCCCGGGGCGGTCGCGATCGGCGGGCCCTCGAAGGCCGAAGTGCAGCGCATACTCAAGGACATCGCCCGGATGCGGCGGCGCCATAAGGGGCACAATCCTGTCGGGGCCCCAGCAAACCCCCGCCTCCCTACCCCGCAGTTTCCGAACCGCGGAGCATTCCGCCGAGGAATGCAGGGCAGGGGGGATATGGCAAGCCGAGCAGGGTTCTCCTCTTTCGTCGGAGGTCGTCGTCAGGCGAGGCTCCGATGTCATGTCCGAATCCGGCCGTTGACCGAGGCTCGGCCGAACAAGAGACCTGCGCCCGTCTCAACGCCCTGCCCCCATGGCCAGCGCACGACGGCGCTCCTCCCCCAGCTCGGCAGCCCGCCCTTCGGCGTCCCACTGCTGGCTTGCCTCCGGCCAACCCAGACTGTGCCGGAGGGCGAGGTCGGCCAGGAACTCGATGTGCTCGTCCCCGTCGTTCAGGGCCGGGACATACGTGTACTTCTCGCCTCCGGCGGCGAGGAACACCTCGCGGTTGAGCTGCGCGATCTCCTCCAGCGTCTCCAGGCAGTCGGCGGAAAAGCCCGGGCAGATGACGTCGACGCTGCGCACCCCACCCTGCGCCCAGTCGCGCAGCGTGTGGTCCGTGTAGGGAGTAAGCCATTCTTGCGGCCCGAACCGCGACTGGAAAGCGACGGCCCAGTCCCCGTCCTGCAGCCGCAGCTCCTCGGCCACCAGCCGCGCGGTCTTTTGGCACTGGCAGTGGTAAGGGTCGCCAGAGAGGAAGTAGCGCTTGGGGATGCCGTGGAACGAGAACAAGAGGCGCTGCGAGCGGCCGTTAGCCTCCCAGCTCGCGGTGACGGAGCGAGCGAGCGCTCGCGTGTAGCCCGGCTCATCGTGGTAGTGTGCGATGAAGCGTACGTCCGGCAGCCATCGCCATGCCTTGAGGTGGTCCGCCAGGGCGTCGAAGGTGGACGCCGTGGTGGTCGCCGAGTACTGCGGATAGAGGGGCAGCACCAGAAGTCGCCGCGCGTTGGCGCGCCGCAACTCCTCCAGGGCCGAGCCGATGGACGGCTGCCCGTAGCGCATCCCCAGCCCAACTTGCACGGGTCCGGCAAATTTTTTCCGAAGCACCCTCTGCAGGGCGTGCGCCTGGCGTTCGGACATGCGCGCCAACGGTGAGCCGTCCTGCTGCCAGACTTTCTCGTACAGGCGTGCCGAGCGACGCGGGCGCACACGCAGAATCACGGCGTGAAGGGCTAGCCACCAGACGGCCCGAGGGGTCTCCACCACGCGCCGGTCCGAGAGGAACTCGGCCAAGTACCGCCGCACCGCCCGCGAGGTCGGGGCGTCGGGGGTGCCGAGGTTGGTGACCAGAACCCCGACGCAGGGTTGGGTACCGTGAGCGTAGCTCGAGTCGCCGACGAACCGGGACATGGCGAGATCTCGGGGTAAGGACGTTCCAGTATAGCGGTCACCGCCCGCTGCGTCAGGGGAGAGGAATCCGGGTCCAGGTCGGCCCACGACCCGTCTGAAGATAGAAGGTGCTTGGGAGGAAACCGCTGAGAAGGCTTTGAGGAAGAAGCACCCTCAAAGTGGAGGACGGACGCCCGGGAGAGACGACCCAACTGCCATTTCAGAACCTCGCGGGGACAAGAGCAATGCGTGCTGCTGTATTCCCGTTTCTAGATTCCGTTATCCGCTTGACTCCCTGTACGAGGCTCGGCTTTAGAAGGCAGCCCGGCAGCCCACGCGCACACCCAGATGTCCACCCGCTCGGCTCCGGCGGCTTGGACTGCCCTGGCGAGTGCCTCCACCGTGTGACCGGTGGTCACCGGACCGAACACACGTTAACATCCTGCCCTTCGCGCTGTCAGGCGCCCTGTACTACAGTCAAAAGAACGGGTTACAGCCGGTCAGCCCCTCGGCAGCGACTGACAGCGCGGCCGGGACTGCACTACCGGGACGTGCTGCCGGCCCCTGACAGGCGTTTTTAAGGGAGTGAACACCCGTCCAAGCGTACATGGGTAGCGGCCCTCTGTGCCAATAATGACTGAGACACGGGTTTCCTGGAATGTAAGTATGATTCGAGGGCGGACTGGAGGATGTCATGCCCAAGCCTGTTTCAGTTGGAAGTGGTACTGAGGTGGTAGCCAACCCTGAGCATGATCGGGGGCTGCATCGGCGCTTCTCGGCGAAAGGCGCACCTCGGCACGCGGCAAATCGGTATCTTTTCAGAATCCGCGCGTCCTCAACACCCCCACCGCTCCGACCACCGAGACGGACGCCTTTCCATATGAAAACCCAGGACTTTTCAGTCCTCCCCCAGCAAGGCATCAACGGGCGAGATCAGGGTCCTCTGAAGGTACTCAAGGATGCCAAGGACCGGCGCATCGAGGCGCTGGAGCGCGACAAGGCGATCCTCACGCGCAAGCTCCTCATCGCCGAGAAGCTCCTTGAGCTCCAAAAAAAGCCCAGGAGTTGTTGGCGGCCACCGAGAGCGAGCACGTGCCATGAGTGCGCTTCACTCGAAGCGCGTGACCCGGTGGTGCCGCTCAAGTCCGCCTGTGCGGCCCTGGGGCTTGCGCGGGCGACACTCTATCGGCACCGACCGCGGGTTACTCGGCCTGCCAGCGGTCCACGGTGTAGCCCACGGCGCCTGAGCGAGGCGCAGCGCCGGGAAGTGCTCGAGGTGCTCCACGAGGAGCGCTTCATCGACCAGCCCCCGGCTGAGGTCTACGCCAAGCTTCTGGACGAGGGGCGGTATCTGTGTTCTGTTCGCACCATGCATCGGCTGTTGGCCGAATCCGCAGAGTCGGGCGAGCGGCGCGCCATGCGCCCCAAAACTCACCATCCCGTGCCGCGCTTGGAGGCAAGCGCCCCCAACCAGGTCTGGACCTGGGACATCACCAAGCTCGCCACCCTGAGCCGAGGGGTGTTCCTGAATCTCTACGTGGTGCTCGACCTCTACAGCCGCTTCGTGGTGGCTTGGATGCTGGCGGCCCGCGAGAACAGTGCACTCGCCAAACAACTGCTGGCAGAAGCCATCCATCGCCATGGCATCGAGCCACGCAGCCTGCGGGTCCACCAGGACCGCGGTGCCCCCATGACCGCACGGGGCTTTCTCGACCTCCTGGCGGAGCTGAAGGTGGAGCCCTCTCACTCCCGCCCCAGGGTGAGTAACGACAATCCCTTCTCCGAGTCTCAGTTCAAGACCCTCAAGTACCAGCCGGACTTTCCCGGTCGCTTCCGAGGTCTCGAGCAGGGGCGGGCTTGGTGCACCGAGTTCTTCGACTGGTACAACCACCACCATCAGCATTCGGGGCTCGCCTTGTTCACGCCCGCCAATTTGTTCTGCGGGCGTGTCGAAGCACTCCTTGCCACACGCCAGGTGGCGCTCGATGCAGCGTACGCAGCACATCCCGAGCGCTTCGTGCGCGGACGGCCCGTCGCTGCCCGGCCCCCCAAGGTGGTCGTGCCTTACCGAGTCTTCGATGAGCGCCGCGACGGGCCCGCTGACCGCAGCGCCGATGACAAGACGCTCAACGAACGGGTCGACCAAGCCATTGTCCGCCTCGCCCCGGAAAGCCCCCGCAGATCACCCTTCCGGCGACCCTTGCGCTCCCACCCCAGACCAACCGCCACCCGCAAGAACAGCCCCTAACTCTCGCCTCAAGGGGACATTTTCTACTTTGGGTTGACGGGTCGGTCGCCAAAAAAAAGCGCGGCTGCTAGCCGCGCTGAAAACCACCAAAGGAGGATGGAGGAGCCTAAAGACTTTGCTGAACATCACAGCAAATCAGTACGTCAATATTGTCTAATATTAAAATCTTGCTGTCAAGGGGTGTGTTGCGAGCTAAATAAATTGTCCAGGGTTGTAGCACGTGATCTGTCCGGTTACATGGTCTGCCCGGAGGTGGGCCATGAGACCGACAGAACTGCTACAGGAGATCCGGACGATGAGGTTCGAGGAAACGTATGGAAGGTTGGCGGCAGGGGCGGCTGAGGCAAGAGGAGGCAGCCAGGCTCCTGGGAGGGGTGTGAGCGGACGTTTCGCCGTTACATCGACCGTTATGAGGACGAGGGCCTGGACGGACTCATCGACAAGCGGCTGTCGCAAATCTCCCATCGTCGGGCGCCGGTCGATGAGGTGCTGAGGCTGACGGAGCGCTATGCCAGGCGGCATCTGGGCTGGAACGTCAAGCACTTTTACAGCTGGTACCGGCGTGAGGGCGGTGGGCGCAGCTACACCCTGCAGGCGTCGGGGCTAGTGAAGAAGGCGAGCAGGCGGGGTACCCACCGCAAACGAAGGGACCGTGCACCCTTGCCTGGCATGATGCTGCACCAGTATGCCAGCCGTCATGAGTGGGTGGCAGGGCGATCTGGTGGTCACCATGGATGATGCGACGCATGAGCACTACGGCATGTTCTTCGTAGAGGAAGAGGGCACGGCCTCGAGCTTCCGAGGGGTGCAAGAGGTGATCGAGCTGCGCGGGCTATTCAGCTCGCTCTACACCGATCGGGGTAGCCACGACTGGCATGCAGTGCACAGGCATCACGCACTCAAAAGGCACGTCCCGTGGCCCGCGCGCACACCCAGATGTCCACCCGCTCGGCTCCGGCGGCTTGGACTGCCCTGGCGAGTGCCTCCACCGTGTGACCAGTGGTCATGACATCGTCTACGATGGCCACGTGGCGCTCGAGGGGTTTGTCCGCCCGAAACGCACCGCGCACGTTACGGCGCCGCAGATTGGCTGGGATGGAGGATTGCGCCGCCGTGGGCCTGACTCGACTGCAGGAGTCGAGATCGATGGGGATGCCGAGCCGGTGAGCGATGGGACGTGCGAGACTCCACGGCCTGGTTGAAGCCTCGTGCGCGCAGGCGCGTGGAGTGCAGCGGGACCGGGATAAGGCGTTGCGGCCATGGGCCTCCCTCTGACGCGAGGGCGGTCGCCATGAGAATCTCCCAAGGCCCGGGCCATGACCAGTCTCCCGTGGAACTTGAGTGCCGTGATCATGTGGTCCACGGGCCAGCCGTAGCGGAAGGCGGCCACCGTGTGCCGATAGGGCGGCGGGCGCTGCTGACAGTGCCCGCACACCGCAGACACCTGCAAGGGTGCGGCGCAGACGGTACACCCTGCGGCGGGGCGTGGCAGCTCCGCGAGGCAACCGGCGCACAAATCCAGGCCCGGGAGTCCGCGGTCTCCGCAGAGCAGGCAGATGGCAGGCAACAGGCGTTCGCGCAGGTGGCCTGCCAAGGAGCGGGCGGACCTCCGTGCGATTGACAGGCCGCGGCGAGCGCTTATCATGAACACCGCGCTAGCATACCTCCTATGCAGGCTCTCCGGGCACGCCATAGCGCGGGCCCGAGCACCCGACTTGCCGACCCCTGCGACGTGAGCGACACGTTCGACTTGGTCCCGGACCTCGCGCGGCTGCGCACGCAGCATCTGTACCGCACCCGCCTGATCCTGGAGGGGCCACAGGCTACCGAGGCGGTCGTGGGGGGTGCGAGTTATACGTCCTTCTGCAGCAACGACTATCTGGGGCTCGCCAACCATCCGGAAGTGCGGGAGGCTCTGAAGCGGGGGGTGGACGACTACGGGGTGGGCAGCGGGGCGTCCCACCTCATCATCGGCCATAGCCGGGCGCACCACGCACTGGAGGAGGAGCTGGCTCATTTCACCGGGCGGCCCCGGGCGCTGCTCTTCTCGACGGGCTACATGGCTAATTTGGGGGTCATCGCTGCCCTCCTGGGCCGGCGTGACCTAGTGGCGCAGGATCGGCTGAGCCACGCTTCGCTCATCGACGGAGCGCGGCTATCGGGTGCCCGGTTCAGGCGCTACGTTCATTGCGACGTTGCGGGGCTGGAACGATGCCTGGAGGGCGAAAGCGCGCCCCGCAAACTGGCAGTCAGCGACGGGGTATTCAGCATGGACGGCGACATAGCCCCGGTCTCCGAACTGGCAGAGGCGGCGGCGCGACAGGGCGCCTGGCTGATGATCGACGATGCCCACGGCCTGGGCGTTCTCGGTCCGTCCGGGAAGGGCACGCTCGATCACTACCGATGCGATTGGAAGCAGGTGCCCGTGCTGATGGCCACCCTGGGCAAGGCTTTGGGCACCTTCGGAGCGTTTGTGGCGGGCGAAGAGGCTCTCATCGACACCCTGATCCAGGGCGCGCGCAGTTACATCTACACGACGGCGCTGCCGCCGGCCCTGGCCGAGGCGACGCGGGCGAGCCTGAAGGTGGTGCAGCGGGAGCCGTGGCGGCGCGAGTGGCTCATGCAGCTTGTGCAGCGCTTCCGGCGCGGCGCGGCGCAGTTGAGCCTGCCCCTGTTGCCGTCCGCCACACCCATCCAGCCGCTGGCGGTGCCCGATTCAGGCACGGCGCTCAGGTGGGCCGAGACGTTGCGGGGCGCCGGCATCCTGGTGCAGGCGATCCGCCCCCCGACCGTCCCCCGCGGGGCGCGGCTGCGCATCGCCTTCTCCGCCGCCCATACCGAGGAGCACGTGGACCGGCTTCTGGATGCCTTGGAAGGAGTATCGTGACGCTGCACGTCGAGGTCGCGGGGAAAGGCTCTCCGCTGGTCCTGGTGCATGGCTGGGGTTTCGCCTCCAGCGTTTGGGAGGAGACGACGGCAGCGCTCGCCGAACGCTTTGAGGTCAGCCGGGTCGACCTGCCGGGTTTCGGCCGCAGTGCCCAGACGGCGGCTCCGAGCACCTTGCAGGATCTCGCAGCGGAGCTGGCGCTGGCCGTGCCGCAGCCGGCCGCTTGGCTGGGATGGTCACTCGGGGGAATGGCGTGTATCCGGCTCGCCGCCGACTGGCCGGGCCAAGTAGACAGGCTGATCGTGGTCGCTGCCAGCGCGCGCTTCACGCGAGAGGCGGCCTGGCCGGGCGTCGATGCGGCGGTATTGGAGTCCTTTGCTCGGGATCTAGAACGGGACTACCGGGCGACCTTGCTGCGCTTCGTGTCCTTGCAGGTCCGGGGCAGCGAGCGGGCGTTGCAGGTGCAGCGCTGGCTGCGGCGGCACCTGAGCGTCCCCGGACCGGTGCCGGTGCGCGCCGTGCGTGCCGGGCTGCAGATCCTGCTGGAGGCTGACCTGCGGCCGTTGCTGAGAAGGGTGCGGTGCCCGACGCTGCTGGTTTTCGGGGATCGCGATCCGCTGGTACCCGCAGCCGCTGCACTAGCGATGAGAGAGATGCTTCCCGGTTCTACTTTAGAGCTGATCCGCGGCGCCGGTCACGCGCCCTTCCTGTCGCACCCGCAGCGCTTCGTCGATGCCGTCCGGTGTTTTCTGGATGTCTGATCGGGATCGCTATGCTCTGGACCCTCGGGACGTGCGCCGTTCGTTCCAGGAGGCCGCCCCTCTTTACGACGGTGTTGCGTTGCTTCAGCGGCGCGTGCGCGAATCCATGCTGGAGAGGCTGGAGCTGGTGAAGATCACGCCGCGCACGGTCCTGGATGCGGGCGCGGGGACCGGGCACACGGCGGCGGCGTTGGCGAGGCGCTACTCCGGCGCGCTGGTGGTCGCCATGGACTTGGCACCGGCCATGCTGGAGCAGGCCCGACGGCGCGCCGCATGGTTTCGCAAACAAGGGTTCGTCTGCGCTGACCTCCAGCGCGCGCCCCTGGCCGATGGCAGCGTGGACCTGCTGTTCTCCAGTCTCGCTCTGCAATGGTGCAGCGACTTGGACGCGGTTTTCGCGGAATTTCACCGCATCCTGGCGGCGGACGGCCTGCTCACTTTCTCCACCTTCGGACCGGACACGCTGAAGGAGCTGCGGGATGCCTGGCGACAGGCCGACGAGTTCAGCCACGTGAACGCCTTCCTGGACATGCACGACATTGGGGACGCACTGGTACGGGCCGGCTTCCAAGGAGCGGCGTTGGACGTAGAGCGTTTCACGCTGACCTATCCCGACGTGTATGGTCTTATGCGCGACCTCAAGGCCATGGGGGCGCACAACGTGACCGCGGGACGCCGCCCCGCGCTCACCGGCAAGGGGCGAATCGCGGCCATGACGCGCAACTACGAGGCGCGGCGCACCGATGCCGGGCAGATCCCGGCGAGCTACGAGGTGGTCTACGGCCATGCCTGGACCCCACAGACCCGTGGACACGCGTCGGACGACGGTTTCCGGATACCGGTCTCGGCAGTGCGCCGGACCATTCGCTGACGGCGGGATGATGCGCGGCTTCTTCCTGACCGGGACGGACACCGGCGTCGGCAAGACCTGTGTCGCCCTGGGGCTCATGGCGGGCCTGCAAGCGCGAGGCCATACGGTGCTCGGCATGAAGCCGGTGGCAACGGGCTGCCGCCCGACCCGCCAGGGTCTGCGCAACGACGACGCCGTGCGCCTGCGACGCCGGGCGTCGCTCCGCGTCCCCTACCGCTGGGTCAACCCCTATGCCTTCGAGCCGCCCGTGGCGCCACACATCGCGGCTGGCGAGTGCGGCGTATCCATCGATCTGTCCCTCATCGGTGCCAGCATGGCGCAGCTCGCGGGGCGAGCGGACTTGGTGGTGGTGGAGGGCTTGGGCGGCTGGAGGGTACCGCTCGGGCCCGACACGACGGTGGCCGACCTCGCCGTGACCCTGGGCGTCCCCGTCGTGCTGGTGGTGGCGGTGCGGCTGGGATGTTTGAACCACGCCCTGCTCACCTACGAGAGCATCCTCCGAGCAGAGGTACGTCTTGCGGGCTGGGTGGCGAACCGGGCGGATCCCCATTGCGATCGCTTCGAGGCGAACATTGCAACTCTACGTCAACGTCTGGCCGCCCCCCTGATCGGCACGCTGCCGCACATGCCCCGACCGGGCGCAGTGGCGGCGGCACGCCTGCTGAATTTGGGGCTGTTCGCGGGGATCTAGGGGAACGGCGGGATGGTGGGCTCGGTGCCCTCGATTTCGGCCTCGGGGTGGTGCTGCTTGACCATCTCCTCGATGGCCTCCACCTTGGCCTTCGGGACGTCCACCAACATCAGCACCTCCCCTTGCTCGATCGCCTTCGTGAACTCCTTGATGCGGCTATTCGGGATGGAAGCGCCGATCATGCTCGATACCCACGCGCCGACGCCGGCCCCGGCCAGCGCGATGGCGAGCACCGCGCCGCCACCGAGGATCAACCCGGCTGGTGGAAAGGTGATCGCCGCCAGTCCGGCCAGCACCCCGGTCGCTCCCCCAATGGCCAAGCCCTTCTCCAGGGCCGGGACAAAGTCCGTTTTCTGCAGGAATGTCGCCTCCGGCAAGTCCTCCATCGGCGTCCCCTCCTTGGCGACCAGATGCATGTGCCTCTCCTCCACGCGGGCAAGCAGCAGCTCGTCCACGACCTTCCGCGCCGTGTCGATGTCGGGTACCAGAAAATAGATTCTCCTCATTGGCGGTCTCCTGTCAGTAGGTCACCCTTATCTGTTTCAGCACCCACAGCACTCGGCCCCTGAAGCTCCCGAGGCCCTGCTCCAACGCGTCGAGGGGCGCCGAGCGGGGGTGACGCCGGCCCCCTGGGACCTAAGGGCGCGGCGAGCGCTGGAGCAGGGCCACAGGCAGCGCAATCATATATCCCCCGCGTTGTGCTGACAAACCCCGCCGCGGTCTTGCGCCGGGCGGCTCTCCTACGGTATCCTGCCGCGCTGTTGTCGCGGGTCCCGATGGCTGCGAGACCCTGTCGGTGCGGCACGGGACAATGGGTGTTTTCATGGTTCTCGCTCGGCGTGACCCGGACGCGGCTAACTGGCAGTTCGTGATCCGCCCCAACCGCTCGCTTTCTTGGCGGGAGACCAAGGTTTTTTTTGCGCTGACGTGCGCCGTCTCCTTCACGATCGCGACCGTGTTTACAGCGCTGGGGGCGTGGCTGGTATTCCCTTTCGCCGGTCTCGAGATGCTGGCGTTGGGCGGCGCGCTCTATGTGAGCGCGTTGCGAGCAGCCTGCTACGAGGTGGTAACTATCCGCAGCGGCGACCTCGAGGTCACCAAGGGCCGAAGGCGCATCACCGAGCGATGGGTGGTCCCTCGCCCTTGGGCTCAGGTTCGTCTGGAGCCAGGACGACACGAGTGGTACCCGAGCCAGTTGTGCATCGTGTCACGCGGCTGCGGCGTCGAGGTCGGCGGCTGTCTGAGCGAAGAAGAGCGCAGGTCGCTCGCCGCCGACCTGAAATCGGCTCTGCGCGCGAATGGTCCGGAGGGCCCGCGCGTGACGCTCGAACAAGAGACTATTGGGTAGACAGAGGAAACGAAATGTCCGGTAACAGAGTGCCACTCGTCGCATGCTCCGGTGTCCTGGCGGCCCTGGACGCCGCTCCGGCAGCCGCGGACTATGCCGTGAACTTCCAACCGCCGGTCACGCCGGTGGCGGCCGACATCTACGACCTCCACATGCTGGTCTTCTGGATCTGCGTGGTCATCGGCGCAGCAGTCTTCAGCGTCATGTTCTACGCCATCTTCCGCTACCGGAAATCCGTCGGCGCCCAAGCCGCCCACTTTCACGAGAACACCGCGGTCGAAGTCATCTGGACGATCGTCCCCTTTCTCATCCTCGTGGGGCTCGCGATCCCGGCCACGCGCACGCTCATCGCCATGGAGGACACGCGGGACGCCGATCTCACCGTCAAGGTGACAGGGTACCAGTGGAAGTGGAATTACGACTACGTGGATGACGGCGTCAGCTTCTTCAGCACCCTGTCCACACCCGGGGAAGCCATAGAGAATCGCGCACCCAAGGGAGAGCATTACCTGCTGGAGGTGGATCACGAGCTGGTCCTCCCCGTCGACAAGAAGGTCCGGTTTCTGATTACGGCGCACGACGTGATTCACTCCTGGTGGGTGCCCGCCTTGGGGGTGAAGAAGGATGCGATCCCCGGCTACATCAACGAGTCCTGGGCGAAGATCGAGAAGCCCGGTGTCTACCGCGGCCAGTGCGCGGAGTTGTGCGGCGTCGGCCACGGGTTCATGCCCATCGTCGTGCGCGCCGTCAGCGAGGGCGAATACAAGCGATGGATCGCACAGCAGAAGGCGGCCGCCCCGGCTCCGACACCGACGAGCGGTGAATCGCAGGGCGAGGGGGCGAAAAAGGCGACCGCTGGGTCCGGCACAGCGGCAGGCAAAGTCTGACCCGACCGCGTCGTCCATCGATTGGATTCCAGTCAGGAGGGTTCGATGAGCACAGCAGTGGCACACGGTGAGCACCACGAGATCCCAACGGGCATCAAACGCTGGCTGTTTACGACCAACCACAAGGACATCGGGACGCTTTACCTGTTCCTGGCCTTGATCATGTTCTTCGTCGGCGGAACCATGGCGCTCATCATCCGCGCCGAGCTGTTTCAGCCTGGGCTGCAGATCACCACTCCGGCGTTCTTCAACGAGATGCAGACCGTGCATGCCCTGGTGATGATCTTCGGGGCGGTGATGCCAGCCTTCACCGGGCTCGCGAACTGGCAGATCCCGATGATGATCGGGTCTCCCGACATGGCCCTGCCGCGCCTCAACAACTGGAGCTTCTGGCTCCTGCCGTTCGCTTTCACACTGCTGCTCTCGACGCTGTTCATGCCGGGGGGAGGTCCCCAGGGCGGCTGGACCCTCTACCCGCCGCTCGCCCTGCAGTTCGGCCCCGGGATGGACTTCGCGATTTTCTCCATCCACATCATGGGGGCTTCTTCCATTCTGGGTGCCATCAACGTGATCGCGACCATCCTCAACATGCGGGCCCCGGGGATGACCCTGATGAAGATGCCCCTGTTTGTATGGGCCTGGCTGATCACCGCTTTCTTGCTCATCGCCGTGATGCCGGTGCTGGCCGGAGCGGTGACCATGCTACTCACCGACCGGCACTTCGGCACCAGCTTCTTCGAGGCGGCGGGCGGCGGCGACCCGGTATTGTTCCAGCACATCTTCTGGTTCTTCGGGCATCCGGAGGTGTACATCCTGATCCTGCCGGCGTTCGGCGTGATCTCGCAGATCATCCCGACTTTCGCGCGCAAGCCGCTGTTCGGATACACCTCAATGGTATACGCCATCGCTTCCATCGCCTTCCTCTCGTTCATCGTCTGGGCACACCATATGTTCACTGTGGGGATGCCCTTGGCCGGCGAGCTGTTCTTCATGTATGCCACCGTGCTCATCGCAGTTCCGACCGGGGTGAAGGTATTCAACTGGGTGTCCACCATGTGGCGCGGCTCCATGAGCTTCGAGACGCCCATGCTGTGGGCGATCGCCTTCGTGGTGCTGTTCACCATTGGCGGCTTCTCCGGCCTGATGCTGGGTGTGGCGCCGGCAGACTTCCAATACCAGGATACTTATTTCGTGGTGGCGCACTTCCACTATGTGCTCGTCTCCGGCGCGGTGTTCGCGATTATCGGAGCCGTGTACTTCTGGCTGCCGAAGTGGACCGGGCACATGTACGACGAGAAGCTGGGCAAGTGGCACTTCTGGCTCTCAGTCATCGGTATGAACGTCACCTTTTTCCCGCAGCACTTCCTGGGGCTGGCGGGCATGCCGCGCCGCATCCCGGATTACGCGGTGCAATTCACCGGGTTCAACGAGATCTCGAGCGTCGGCGCCTTCGTATTCGGGTTCTCGCAGCTCATCTTCGTCTACGTCGTCTACAAGACCATTCGGGGGGGCGCCAGGGCATCGGACCGGGTGTGGGAAGGCGCCAGGGGGCTGGAGTGGACGCTGCCGTCGCCGCCTCCTTATCACACCTTCGCGACGCCGCCGGAGGTCAAATAGCAGGTACGAGAAGCGGGCGGCCCGGCGTGGGCCGGCCGCAATGCGGCGCGACGGATGGCGGATCAGGACCGAAAGACCCGGCGTGCGAACCTCCGCCTGCTCGTGCTGTTGTTACTGTTGGCTGCGGGAATCTATATCGCATTCCTCGTGGGGTACGGGTTTACCCGGTGACGGGATCGACCCCACGAACCGCAGTCCGCGTCCTGCTGGTGATGCCGCTGAGCGTCGCCCTCGGCATCTCGGCTTATTCGGTCTTGCGCATCCACAGCGTCATCTGCAAAGGCGGCGATATCGGCCCGGGGAGCGAGCACCCCGCCAACCCCGCTATCGGGAGGCGCAGCCGCTTTGTTCACGATCTCGCGGATAGCGCGGGGTTGACTGGAGCGCAATCGGTGACACCATTCAGGGCAAGCTAAGAAGAGGAGCAGAGATGGCACACGCACAGCACGGCGGTTACTACCTACCAGACCCTAGCCGATGGCCGGTCACGGCGTCGGCCGCGCTGTTCTTGATGGCGGTCGGGGCGGGCTCGTGGATCAACGGCCTCGGTGTGGGCAAGTACATCCTGCTCCTGGGATTCCTCGTCCTGCTCTATGTGATCGTGGGGTGGTTCGGCACGGTCATTCGAGAGAACGAGGGGGGAATGTACAACAGCCAAGTGGATAAGTCCTTCCGCTGGGGGATGATGTGGTTCATCTTTTCGGAGGTGATGTTCTTCGGCGCCTTCTTCGGCGCCCTGTTCTATTCCCGGGTGCTGTCGGTCCCCTGGCTGGGTGGGGAGGGCGCCAAGTTTGCGACCCACCACTATCTGTGGCCGCATTTCGAGGCGATCTGGCCTCTGATTCACATGCCCAACCCCGCCAACTACTCGGTGCCCGAGGAGCCCATGGCGGCTTGGGGAATCCCGGCGCTCAACACGCTGATATTGCTCTCCAGCGGCGTGACCGTCACCTGGGCACACTGGGGCTTGAAGATGAACCGGCGCGCTCAGCTAATCGTCGGCCTCATCTTCACCGTGGCGCTGGGCTTCCTGTTCCTGGCTCTGCAGGCGCATGAGTACGGGCACGCCTACGAGGAGTTGAACCTGAAGCTGACCTCGGGGATCTACGGGACGACCTTCTTCATGCTAACGGGCTTCCACGGGCTGCACGTGACCCTCGGGGCCATCATGCTGAGCGTAATCCTCGGCCGTAGCATCGCCGGCCACTTCAAGCCGGACGACCACTTCGGCTTCGAGGCCGTGGCGTGGTACTGGCACTTCGTGGACGTGGTCTGGCTGGGCCTGTTCATCTTCGTCTATTGGCTCTGAACCGGATCGTCTCGGCAAGGGGCGCTGCCGCCGACGCAGCGCCCTTTCTGTCGAAGGGCCTGTGCCGGTTCTAAAAGCCGGGGGCGTGGGGGCGTATCAGGCCGAACGCGAAGCCGATGATGAGCAGCAGGAACAACGTGAGGGAGAGCGCGATGCGCCACGTCAACGCCTTCACCGTGCGATTGGTTTGCCCCTTGTCCTGAATGAGCGCAAAGAGGCCAAAGCCCAGCGCGGCCACGATCAGGAGCAGCATGAGGATGACAAAGAGCTTGGCTAGCATCGAAAGCCTCGCTGGAGGTGGGCAAGTCGGAGCTTGTGAAGAAATCGTCGCGAGCGGCCCGAGAGCAAGGCGCACGGAGCGCAGCGGCGAGACATATCGAGCAGATAGGCGAGAAGCGAGCGCCGCGCGACGCCGCTCTCTGCAGCAGATATATTCACAGGCTCTCAGTATAGCCCATGGATCGCCTCGGCCGTGACAGGCAGACTGGGTTTTCGCTGCGCCAGCGTCGAGTTCTCGGCCTCGTTCGGGGTAACTGCGCTGACCCTGCTGCTCGCGGCGATGCTGGTGAGTCTCGGGGTCTGGCAGTTGGAGCGTGGGTGGTACAAGGAGGCCCTGGAGGACCTGCACCGGGCGCGAACCACCGATGAGGCGGTCCGACTCTCTGTCCCGATCAAGGACGCCGAGGCGCTGCGTTACCGCCGGGTGGTTCTGAGGGGGCGATATGACCCAGCCCATTTGGTGCTCTTGGACAACCGCGTCCAGGCGGGACGGGTTGGCTACGAGGTCTTCAGCCCCCTGCAACTCGAGACGCCAGACTTGTGGCTCCTGATCGACCGCGGCTGGGTGCCCCTAGGGGAAACGCGGGCGCAGCTCCCGGAAGTGACCACCCCGACAGGCGTCACTGAGCTGGCGGGGCTCCTCGATTTCCCCCCAGGGAAGACCTTGACCCTGGGCGAAACGGAAACGCCTGGCTGGCCGAAGGTGGTGCAGTATGTGGATCTGCGGCAGCTTTCGCAACGCCTCGGTCACCCACTGCAACCCATGGTCGTCCTGCTGGACGCGCGGGCACCCTTCGGCTTCCTGCGCCGCTGGCAGGTCACTCCGATGGGTGCGGGACGGCACTTCGCTTATGCAGTCCAATGGTTCGCAATGGCGGTCCTTCTGTTGGTGCTCTACGGACTGCTTCACTCCCACCGCGCATCGCCAGCTACCTCTGATGGACACGCCGCACCTGCAAGCCCCGAGCGTTAGCGCCGGCCGGCGGATGTTGCTGCTCATAGCGCTGCTGTTCGCGGCGCCGGTACTGCTCGGCTGGGCCGTGTACGCCACGCGAGGCTGGTGGAATCTGGAAACGGTCAATTACGGCGAGCTGATCCGTCCTGCACGCCCCCTCCAAGATCAGGCGCTGCGGCGGCTGGGTGGCGGCGCCCTGCGTCTCGATCACCTGCGAGGGAAGTGGACCCTGGTATACCTGGGTCCTTCCAGTTGCCCGACGAACTGCCGCGACAGCCTGTACAAGATGCGCCAGGTGCGGCTCGCGCTTGGCGAGGACAGCCTGCGGGTGCAGCGGCTGTTTGTGCTCACCGACAGAGGGGACCCGGGAGCCCTGCCGCCGCTTCTGGCTCAGCATCCCGGACTGACGGTGGCGACGGCGGAGGGGCCGGCGCTGCATGAGCTGGTGGGAGAATTCTCCCCGCGCGGTCTCGATGACGCGGTCTATCTCGTAGACCCCCTCGGGAATCTCATGATGCGCTATCCTCAGGGTTTCCAGCCGAGGGGGATGTTGCGGGACCTGCAGCGGCTGCTCCAGGTCTCGAGTATCGGGTAACGGCCAGAGGCGGCTGGTCTGCACTGCCCTCATGGCAGGCGGCAGCGGGCCATCCTCCGGCAAGGTGTCGGTGGGAGACTCAAGGGGCTCGGCCCCACGGGGAGACTCTGAGATGTCTAGAACGACAGCGACCAGGCAATCCTGGTGGGCCGGCGACAGACCGACTCCGTGGCGGGAATATCTGGAGCTCTGCAAGCCGCGGGTCGTCGTGCTGCTGGTGTTTACGGCCATTGCGGGTATGTTCCTCGCCACGCCGGGCATGGTGCCCGCGGGCATTCTGGTGTTCGGTGCGGCCGGAATCGGTCTGGTGGCTTCCGCCGCCGCCGCCATCAATCACGTGGTCGACCAACGCGCCGACGCCATCATGGCGCGCACCCGACATCGCCCGCTCCCTGCCGGCCAGGTGAGCACCTCTCAGGCCCTGCTCTTCGCCGCGGTGCTGGGGGTTTCAGGAACTGCGCTGCTGACCGCTGTGGTCAATTCCCTGACGGCCGTACTGACCGTCGTATCCCTCATCGGGTATGCGGTGGTCTATACGTTATTTCTCAAGCGCGCGACGCCGCAGAACATCGTGATCGGCGGGGCGGCCGGGGCCGCGCCCCCCGTGCTCGGTTGGACGGCGGTCACGGGCCAGTTGGACCCTCATGCTCTGCTGCTGTTCTTGATCATCTTTGTGTGGACGCCGCCGCATTTCTGGGCCCTCGCCATTCATCGCCGCGACGAGTACGCGAGCGCGGGCATCCCGATGCTCCCGGTGACCCACGGAGTCGATTACACGCGACTCCAGATACTGCTCTATAGCGTGTTGCTGCTCGCCGTGAGCGTCCTGCCCTTCGCCACCCACATGTCCGGTCTGCTGTACCTCGTCGGGGCGCTGATGCTCGGGGTGGGGTTCCTGTACCATGCGGTGATGCTCTTCAGGTCCAGCGACGGGCGGTGGGCACTGCGCACCTTCCTGTACTCCATCCACTACTTGACCGCATTGTTTGCGCTCCTCATGGCCGACCACTACACGCCGCTCCTCGCCGGCTGGCTGCGGAGCGCGTGAGGGAGGCACCGCGCACCGTCGACGGACGACGCGCACCCCCCATGCAAGGCCGGCGTTTCGTTGCGGCCGGTCGCATTGCGAGCCGCACCGGTCCGGAGTGGGAATGCGGCGGTGATGCCCGGCCATGCGGCCGCTGATGCGTTTCGACGGGATCTTGGATACCTTCGGCGTCACGCGCAGCCTGTGAGAGGTCCAGGACGCACGGATGCGCCAATCTACCGCAGAGGTACGGTATCGAGTTGCCGAGCTACTATGATCGAGAAACCGTGGTTCTACCTTACGGAGGTCCACCTGCGATTACCGCGTTTTTCCGTCCCCGAACGGCTGTATCCACTTGTGCTGGTTTTGCTGTGGGCGCTGCTGACTCTTCCCTCCCTGGCGCTGACCCCACTGTTCGACTTGGACGAAACGGTATACGCCCAGGCGGCCGCCGACATGCTGCGCGGTGGCAACTGGATCATTCCCAGCGTCAACGGCGTTCCGTTCTTCGACAAGCCGCCCATCGTTTATTACCTCATGGATGTTTCTTTCCTCATCTTCGGAGAAAACAGCTTTTCCGCTCGTTTGCCCTCCGCCATTTTTACACTGATGACCGCCCTTTACCTGTTTTACTTTGGTCGAACCGTTCGCGGCCCCCGTTTCGGCCTGATGGCTGCCTGTGTTTTTCTTACGACGTTGGAGGTTGGCTTGCTCGCGCACGCAGCCATTCTCGATGCCACGCTGAACTTCTGCCTGGTTCTTTCCATCCTCAGCTATTTTCTCTGGAATACGCGGGGTATTAAGCGCGATGCGTACCTCAGCGCCCTGGCGGCAGGCGCAGCCGTCAGCGTGAAAGGCCCAGTTGGCGTGGTCATTCCCGTCGTCGTCGTGGCACTGGACGGCTTGCTCAGCGGCACGTTGAAAGCGTTCTTCCGCAACTTCCCCTGGTTTCGAGGGGGTGTGGCGTTTCTGGCGGCGGCCCTGCCATGGTATGGCCTCGTCGCCCTCAACCACACTTGGGGTTTCTTTAAGGATTTCATTCTGGTGCACAACATCGGGCGCGCCGAGCATCCGATGGAGGGACACGGCGGCGGCTGGTATTACTACCTCGTTGTGTTCGCTGTCTCGACACTCCCCTGGCTGGCATGCCTGCCGTGGGCGTGGCGCCAAACTCTGCAGCGCTGGCGTGTATCGTCGGATACCGATGCCCTGTCGCGCCTGGCTTGGTTATGGATGTTGGCGGTGATGCTGATGTTTACCCTCGCACAAACCAAATTGCCGCAGTATATCTCCAGTATCTATGCCGGCGTTGCGCTCGGCCTGGCGGCGGAATGGTATGACGCGCCCCCCGATTTGCGGACGTTGCGTCGTATGCTGGGCGCTGCTGCCGTCCTGGTACTGCCCCTGGCGTCGGTCTTGAGTGCGCTTCCTAGGGTCTATCGCGATCTGCCCCGCTGGGTGCACGATCAGCGCGCCCTGGCGCTCTTGGCCCAGCCTATAGCGCCGCCATGGTGGATTTCGATGATCGGCTTGCTGCTCGCGGCAATGGGTGTCGGCGTCTTTCTAAGCCGCGGACGACTTACCCGATGGGCGCTGCCCACGTTGATAGTGATCTCCGCGGCTTTGCAGACGGGATTGTTAACCGGGATCGGTGTGTTCGGCGGCAGGCTCATCCAGGGCCCCTTGCTTGTCATTGCCGATGCCATACGGCACACCCCATCGACTACGCCGGTATTCAGCCTCGACCTGAACTACCCTTCGGTCTCCTTTTACGGGGGGAGACCCTACACCATGCTGCACGGCGAAAAAGGCATGAAACGGCTAGCTGCTGCGCGCGGAGACTATCTGCTGGTACTCCGCGATGAGAACATCAAAAGCCTGCGAGTCCCCGCTCTACGCCCGCTCGTAACTCAGGGTGGGTTTACGTTGCTTGCACATGCCGCCGACGCAAAGCGCGAGCGCATCACGCCCCCTCTGAGCCTACTCGTCTGAGGCCGCACATGACGCGTGTGCCCCAGGCTACACGGTACACACGTCCAACTATCGGGTGGAGGAAGATTCCTGGTGGCGGCTCAGTGCGGTGTCTTGGCAGCAAGCCGGGCGGCAGAGGGACCTGCGTATTATCCGCCCAGGCGGCCCGCGCAGGAACCGGGGCCGGTCCAGAGGGGGCACCTGGAGACCATCTCTCGGCTTCGAGGGCGGCCGAGCACGGGCGTTTCGACCTAGTATGCCGGTTCGTGCAGCGGGAATTCCGCCGCTATCTCGAATGCGGGATCCTCGCCGCAGGGAGAGGAGACACCTCGGTGCGACCCGATGGTCAGGCTAGACACCCGCACCTACCCGATGGGCGGCCGTCTCGTTTCACAACTGCTGCACTCGAAGAAAGACCCAAGGCGCGACCGTAACCCAAGCCAGCACCAACAGCCAAAGGCGCCCAGCGAGAAGGTCGTAATCATGAAGGAGACGGCTCCACGGCAGACGCCTGACATAGCGGCCGAACAGGAACTCGAACGTGACCGTGAATGCAAGCCACATCAGGCCAACACCGAGAGCGTATTCGGAGGACTCCGGGCGCCAGACGCGCACAATGACCCAGATATAGACGCCCAATACCAAAATTCCGCTGACGCTAGAGATCTGGTGGGCCGGAAGCTCACCCATGTGCTTTGCGAACCACGCCTCGCGGGCCGCGCCATTGGCGATGGCGATCAGAACCATGGGTATCCAGGCTAAAGCGTACTTCCACATCATGGCGCTTGCTTCCTCGGTCGGGGACTGAACAACTCGGCTGAGGCGCGCGGGTTGCTGCCTCGCCTCCAGTCGATGGGGCACGCTCGGCCCGGCCCGGGCTGGCTCGCATGGTCTGAAACTCAGAAAAAATAAATCCAGCATGGTTCGGGGTCGAACTTACCCGGCCCATGAAGATAGAGCCAGCCGATGTTGGAGACAGTCGCCCAGGTGGTAACCCGAGAATCGCGGCTCCCGCCCGGCCGGACGCGCCGTTCTCATGGCTGGACCACGAAAAGGCTCCTCGGGTGGCCCATATGCCCGCCGTACCCTACCCTTCGGTGAAGTAGTCCGAGTCGATCCTCTTGACCTCGTAGGAGGCGACCGGGCTCACGCCGACGTTGTGGTCGACCATGAGGTGCGCGAGGGCCTCGCCGTCGATGAGGATGATCCGGGTGTCGATGCGCGAGGCATAATCTTCGGCGTCCTTGGTGAAGGCCGAGGTCGTGATGAATATCCCCTTTCTAGCCCGGTGGCCCTGCAGCGCACCAGCAAACTTCTGAACCTCGGGCCGCCCCACCGGGTTGTCCCAGCGCTTGGCCTGCACATAGATGATGTCGAGCCCAAGACGGTCCTCTTTGATGATGCCGTCAACGCCCTCATCGCCGCTTCTGCCGACGGCCTGCCCGGCGTCTCTGCGCGTACCGCCGTACCCCATCTTCACGAGGATGTCGACCACGAGGCGCTCGAAGAAGGCCGGGGAGCAGCCCTTGATGGTCTGTAGAAGCTCGGAGGCCAGGCCCTGCCGGAGCGTGAGATAGGCGGCCTCCAGGGCCTCTTCTGGGGTCTGTTGGGACTGGGTGTCTCGCTCGCCGGAGTCGACCCCGGACTCCTTTCTGAGCAATCGGAACTCCACGAACTCGGGGAACCGTTTCAGGTAGTCGATATCAATCTCTCCGGGGTTCTGCTGCAGCACAGACAGACCACGTGAAGTAATCTTGAGGTAGCCCCGCCGGGGGCTCTCCAGGAGACCCGCCTTCTTCATGTAGGTACGAGCCCAGCCGACCCGGTTGTCGAATGTCGCCTGCCGGCCGCTCGGTAACAGCTCCTTGCGTTCCTCGTCGCTCAGCCCGAACTGATCGGCGAGCGCCTCGATGGCCCCCCCGAAGCGGGTGCTCCTCGCGGTCTGCGGCGAGCCGAAGCAGCGGCAGCATGATCGACTGATAGTCGGGTATGCTCATGCACTATTGTCCTCCACAGCGTGACCGCAAGCTCGGATGGCAACGGCCGCTCGGCCGTATTTCCCTGGACGACACACACCTCGGGGAGTTGGGCGGCCGACCGGCTAACACGAGATCGCCATCGCTCAGGGTCCGGGCAGGGTCGCCAGCCATTCGGCTGGGGTGGGGCAGATGGATGTCTGGCTTGGGCGGCGCTGGCCGCCCACGGGGTGACCGTGGAGTTCCTTTGTCCCGAGACGCAATCTCTTCGTTTCTGTTGGCCCATTGATCAAGAAAATCGGCCACAATCATTGCTCCTCGATCCGCCGCCAGTTGCGGGTCACGCGGTTCATGTCCTCATTGGGACGACTTCGGCCCCTTCTTCAATGCGAAGTGGCCGACTACGACTTTCTGCGGCTCTCGGTGTCTTGGCGCATTGCTCAGTCCGTGAGTGACAGCAACCGCTTGACGGAATCGAGCACCGCTTCGCCATCGGGCCTGGCGAGTCGGCCGAGACGACCACGGATGAGCTGATGGTCCAGAGTGAAAAGCTTCATGCGCACGAGGGAGGCTACAGGCAGCCCGGCGGCCGTGAGGTCCTGGACCGGCACGTCGAGCGGCCAGGCTGACCGCTTGGCCGAGGTGATCATGGCCAGGACGCTGTGGCCGGCCGGCTCGTTGAACGCGGCGGCCAAGGATAGCACAAGGGCGGGGCGCGCCTTGGTGGCGCTTCGGTCGTTGAAGGGAAAGGGTACCCGGACCACATCGAAGCGTTCATAGGTCATGGTAGGCATCCTCATCCTCCGGGGAAGCCCACTCGCTAAGGGTGCCTTCAACGGCCTTGAGGTATTCCAAATCCGTCGGGCGGACTCGGCGAACCCGGACGCTGCCATCCTTCTCGATTTCCCACGCCAGCAGGTCGCCGGGTCCAGCCTGAAGCGCCTCGCGGATCTCCTTTGGGATCGTGGTCTGCCCTTTGCTGGTGATTCGAGCAAGTGTCCTCATGAATGCATCCTGTAAGGATGGCCTTACGTCCTTACATTCTACCAGGCGGCCAGTCGTCCGCCATCTGGGTGGAAAATTCCCGCCCGGACCGACAGACTACTTGCGCTCCACCCGCTCTCGTTCCAAGTCCCGGAATAGCTGGTCAGCTCCTGTTGGCTCAGCAGGGCGGTGAGCCTGGCGTTGGGCCTGCCGGTCTGCTTCTGCAGCCGCGGCCTCGGTCTTGGCGATGAGGTCCTGGGTCCGGGCGCGCACTTCGCCGAGGTGCTCCCGCACCACGCCGTTCGAGGTCGCGGTCGACCCAGGCGCACTCGGGACGAGCGAGCAAGGCTAAAACATCGGGCTCTTCCGGCTTCAGCGGCCGCGCAGGACCCACGCGATCACGGCAGCGGAGACGATCCCCTCCTCAGAATTCTGGGAAGTCTTGGTCGGAATCTGCGGGGCCGCCGGCGCGGACATCCCGTCCCGCCAATCGCACGGCTTCCGCCGCCGAGCGCCATGCCTTGGTTTCTTGATGATGGATTTGTCAGCAGGATGGCTGGTCACGGCAACAGCCCGGTGTGCGGAACGAGGCCGAGGGCCCACACGAGCCAGGCAAGTAATCCGATGTCGAGAGCCCCCTCCGTCGCGCCTCCACTCTTGAAGCTCAGGGGAGCCTGGAACCGGCGGCGCCATGGCCAAAGCAGCGGGATACCGCCGACGGTGAGCCAGTCTCCGGCCAAGTGGCTGAGGTAGCCGGTGGCCGCAGCAGCCGTCAGCTCCTGATCCCAAGCCAGTCCGCGCAGCAGGAGCCAGATCCACAGGCCGATGGCGAGCAACGAATGGGTCATCCCACGGTGCCCTAGAACTGCGGCGAGGGGTACCGACAGGAACCAGAGGCGGCGACCCACAAAGCTCTTGGGGTGATCGATATCGGGAAGCAGACTGCCCGCCATCGCCGCGGCCACGCTAGCGGCCTGGGCTGGCGCAGCGCCCCAGCGACATAGCGCCACCCAGCTTCCGGCGCCAAACAGCAGGTGGGAATAGGCGCGCATGGGTGAGACATCAAAAAACACGCGCCCCATGAACGCGAGTCCACGGGGCGCCGAGGAACCAACCCTGTTCTTGTTGTTAGCTCTCAGGTATCCGAGTTATCGGCAGCGATATTAGAACACCAGCCTTGCGCGTACAACCCCCCATCTTTCTGTCGGTACCCGGTGCATCCGCGGGCCTCGCGCCGCACCGGAGCGGCACCTGCGTCCGTGAGTCGGGCCTCTCTTGGTCGGTGCGGCATGCGTCATCGGCACGCGAGCGGCCGCCGTGCGGTGCCTCCACGACCACCGGGACATGAGGCAGGACCGCGGCGGGGGCGAGCAAGTCTCTGCGATCCGCCCGGGCCGTCCGGCCACCCAAAGAGTATCCGCGGCCCTCACGACTATGCCTTGAGCGGCTCGCCCTGCGTGCGTCTCCGCAGCCTACCCGGCGCGGCCGCCGATAGCGGGCGGTCAGCCGCCCGGTAGGCTTGGCAAGACGTAGGTCACTTCGCATGCTCGCGCAGGCAACGTCGACCTTGCCGCTGCGGCGCCCGGAGCTTGCGGAGAGATGGAGTCCAGCCCTCTGAGACGCAACGAGTTCGCGACCACCAGTAGCGAGCTCGCCGCCATGCCCAAAGCCGCTGCCCACGGCGGAACCAGCCCGAACGCCGCAGCCGGCACGGCCGTCAGATTATAGCCGACGGCCCAGAACAGGTTTCCCCGGACTACGTTGCGCGTTTTCCGGGCAAGCTGGATCGCCATCGGAATAGCGCGCAGGTCGTTGCCCGTGATGATGAAGTCGCTCTGCGACTGAGCAAGGTCGGTCGCCCCCTCGAAAGACAAGGAAACATCCGCGGCGGCCAAGGTGGGCGCGTCGTTTACCCCATCTCCCACCATGAGCACGGTCCTCCCTTCCGCCTGCTGCAGCTTGATCCACGCCAGCTTGTCCTCCGGGGTCAGCGCCCCGACAGCCTCCCCGACCCTCAGCGAACTCGCCAGTCGATGCACGCTCGCCGCACTGTCCCCGCTCAGCACCGCCAAGCGACGTATGCCCCCGCGCTCAAGGGCGCGCAGCGCTTCTTCCGCGCCAGGCCGCACCTCGTCACGCAGCGCGAATAGTGCCTGAGGCTCGCCCGCGGCGCCGAGCAAGACCACCGTGTGGCCCGAGCTGCCGAGCCGCTGCAGCTTGTCGCGCAGTGCGTCGCTCGACGCCCGACCTTGGAGCACGAACTCCGGTGTCCCCAGCCGCCAGAGCACGCCGTCAATGATCCCGGAGACGCCCCCTCCCGGCAGGTTGCGTACGCCCTTCACAGCCAGTGGGGGCGAGTCAACGCGACGCAAAGCCCGCGCGATGGGATGCTCGGAAGCGCCCTCCAGAGCGCCCGCGACTGCCTGGAGGAACGCCCGCTCGCGGTCTCCGAGCCTCTCCACAGCAACCAACCGCAGGCATCCCCAGGTCAGGGTCCCAGTCTTGTCGAGGGCTACGACATCCGCGTTTGCCAGAGCGTCCAGGGCCGTCATGCGCACCGGCAGGACGCCGCCCCGTGCAAACCGTCCAGCGGCCACCGAGATGGCTACGGGCGTCGCAAGCGCGAGCGCGCACGGACAAGTGACGATCAGCACCGCGATGGTATTGCTCAGGCATGCCGCCGCATCCAGCCACAGCCAGACCAGCAGGGTGGCTGCCGCCGTCAATAGCACCGCGCCGACGAACCACGGTACCGCGCGCTCAGCGAGTGCGGCCGCGGGGGGACGCGTGCGCATGGCCTGACCCACGAGCCGCTGTATCTGGGCCACAGTGGATGCATCCGCGCTGCGCACCACCTCGATGACCACCGGCTGGTCGTGGTTGCGCGCCCCGCCCCGGACGGGTCCGCCGGGTCCTCGTTGCACCGGTTGCGCCTCGCCGGTCAGCAGCGACTCGTCGAAGCTGCTGTAACCCTCCCGGACCACGCCGTCCGCCGGCACGATCTCTCCGGGACGCACCCGCACGCGCTCTCCCGGCATCAGGTCCACCGCCGCAACGGTGCGCTCGCCACCTTCCGCGTCCAGGCAGCGGGCGCCCGCCGGCACAACACGCGCCAGACGGTCCAGGGCGGAGGCCGCGGCCAGAACGTCCGCGCAGCTCCAGCACGCGGGCCAGCAGGACGAAGAACACGAACATGACGATACCGTCGAAGTACACTTGGCCATGCTGGAGCACCGTCGCGACAAAGCTGCCCAGCAACGCGCCCCCCAGGCCCAGGACGATGGGAACGTCCATACCCAGGCGGCGGTGCCGCAGGTCACGCCAAGCCCCGACAAGAAATTCCTGGCCGGAGTACCCAAGCACGGCCGCGGACACTAACAGGCTGCTCCAGCGCCCGATGACCTCCCACAGGGGAAGCGGCCCTGCGCCCGCCGGCTCTCCCATCAGGTAGCTGGCAAGAGCGAAGTACATCACCGGCATGCCTGCGAGCCCCGCGAACATCAGCCGCTCGGCACTGCGTCTGCGCTGATCGGCGGCGAGTTGCTCGCGGTGGGCGGGATCGAAGGGGTGTGCGGTATAGCCAATGGCGGAGATGGCCCGCAGGATCCCACTCAGTTCGATACGGCTTGGGTCCCAACGGACTCGGGCACGGTGGCTGGTATAGTCGATATCCGCATCGAGCACCCCCGGCAGCCGCCGCAGGTGCTGTTCGTTCAGCCAGAGGCAGGCGGGACAGCGGATCTCCTCCAGCAGAAGCTGAGCTTCCCGGGCCGACCCGAGGTCCCGGACAAAGGTGCGCTGGATCTGCGGGTGGTCATAAAGGGTCAGCCGACTTCCAATCTCCTCGGGGACGGGGGACGTCGGCCGCGCGTTCGAGATCTCCCGGTATCGGTAGTAGTCCTCCAGTCCGGACTCGACCACGGTCCGGCACACCGCGTGGCATCCGGGACAACAGAACGCCCGCTGCTCGCCGAGCACGTCGAATAGCCAACGGGCTCCCGGCGGAACGGGCAGGCCGCAATGGAAGCAGCTTTCCAGGCTCGTCGTCCTCCCGCGCCGCCGGAGCGCCGCGGGTCCCCACAGAGACTACGGGGAAAGGCCCGCGTAGTAGGCCGCCAGCAAGTCGATCTCCTGGTCGGTCAGCTCTGTCGCCATGAGGCGCATGCGGCTGTAAACGTCGTTGGCGCGCTCGCCGGTCTTGAAGGACTGCAGCGTCTGCTTCAGGTAAGCGCTGCTCTGAGCCGCCAGAGCCGGCACGTCGATCACGTTCCCTTGGCCACGGCGCCCGTGGCAGTAGGCGCACGCTGGGATGAAGCGGGCCCCGTCCCCGCGCCGAACGAGACCGTCGACCTGGCTCGCGTCACCACCCGCCGCCTTCCCCGGAGGAGTGGGCAGTGCAGCATAGAATGCCCCCAGGTCGGCCATGTCCCGATCGCTGAGCCCCTTCGCGAGCGCACCCATGATGGCGTTCTTGCGGCTGCCGTCCTTGTAATCGCGCAGCTCTTTGAAGGTGTAAGCGCCGATTTGGCCAGCCAGATGCGGATACGCAGGATTCGCGCTCACGCCCTGCGCGCCATGGCATCCAGCGCACTGCTGTGCCAACTCCTTACCCTTGACCGCGTCTCCCCCATCCACCAAGCGCCGGGTCTCCGGCGTCCAGGCCACCAGCGAGGAAGGAGCGGCATAGGCCTGGTGGACGCTCGACACCAACAGTGCAGCCAATCCCAGTGTATAAACGTTCTTCATGTTCAGATCCCCCACGCGGTCGGATTGAAGGTCTGCATCATAAAGAACTGCAGAATGGGATAGCCGTAGTCCACGGCCATGTAGGCCAGCAGCAGCCAATTCCATAGGGCGAAGCCATTCAGCGCGGCCGGCAGCTTGAGCACGGGATGGACCGCCTCTGCATACTCGACCTCACGTTTGGCTTCCACCAGACCATTGCGATGGGTAAGGAACAGATTCAGGGCGAAGAGCACGCCGGAGACCAGCAACACCCCTCCGCCGAGGACCATGAGCAGGTCAAAGGGCGCCCACTGCGCCACCAAGTCGCTGGCGTAAGGCGCCCAGGCGATGCGCCGGGGCTCCCCCTGAAGACCGTTGATATGCCAGGCGGTGCTCAGGATGACCATCCCGATGAACCAGAGCCAAATCTGGGTCACGGCCATGGGTCGGGAGGAGAGCTGTCTGCCTGTCAGCTTGGGCCACAGGTAATAGCCGATGGCGAAGTACATGATCACGGTGGTGCCGGCGAAGATGAGATGGAAGTGAGCCGGCACCCAGGAAGTATTGTGCACCATGGCGTTCATGGCATAGCTCGCGTTGATGACGCCACCGAATCCTCCCAGGATGAGCATCAGCAGTGCGAGGAGCGCCGCGAGCACCATGGGGTTTCCCCAAGGCAGGGCACCGATCCAGCCGAAGAGTCCCCGGCCCCCGCGCATCTTGCCCGCGATCTCGAGCGAGGCGATCACCGTGAACCCGGTGATCAGCGTCGGCACAGCCACCATGAAGGTACCGAAGCCATGAAGCAGCTTCCAGCCCGAGGCCTGGAAGGGATCCATGTAGAGATGGTGGAGCCCGATGGGCAGGCCGAACAGCAGCAGCATGAGGAAGGCGATACGGGCCATCTCGTCGCTGAACAGACGCCCGCCAGCCTCTTTGGGCACCAGCGTATAGAGCGCGATATAGGCCGGAATCAGCCAGAAGTACACGATCGGGTGCAGGGTCCAGGAGAACAACGTGCGGGCAAGCCCGGCATCTACAGTCTGGGTCCAGCCCAGCGACCACGGGATCAACTGCAACACGACTTCCGACGCGACGCCGGCGCTGGTCCATATCCACAGCAGAGCGTTCGTCGTGTTCGCGAACATGGGCAACGGAACAGGCTGACCGGGATTGGCGCGTTTCCACCGCACCGTCATCACGATCATGATCAGCACCCAGAACCAGGAGCCGACGACCAGCAGCGCCGCACCGATGTAAAAGGCCCAGTGGGCCTGCAAGGGCGGGTAGAAAGTGTAGAGCACCGATGCGTGTCCCGTGAGCAGGGGGACGGCAGCCATCAGGGTCCCCACCAGGGCTACCGCGAAGCCCAGCCAAGCCAGCGGTTTGCCCCAGATGGGCTGGTTCAAGCTGGTCGCGGCAATGTAGTAGCCGAAACCCATGATGAAGAAGGTGGTAAATACGAAAGCCATGAGCACACCGTGGATGCTGACCGAGGTGTAGTACCCCATGGCCGATTCGAGGCCGGAGATGATGCCGCTGCGCTCCAACACCTGGTAGAAGCCCAGGAAGGCTGCCGCAAAGAACGCGATGACTCCGACCCACAGGTGGGTCAGGGTGAGGGCAATCGGTCTATCGCTCATGGGTCTCTCCTCACGCGCCCGCGCCCTTTGGAACCACCGTTACACGACCCCACATGTAATGGTGGCCGAGCCCGCAGTATTCGTTGCACACGGCGGGATACTCCCCGGGGTACGGAAACTCGGTGGTCACCTCCGAGACGAATCCGGGAATGATCATCGTGCTCATGTTGGTCTTCGGGATGTGGACCCCGTGGATCACGTCGAAGCTCGCCAGGCGGAACGTCACCTTGGTCCTCGCGGGCACCTTCACATGTTGGGGGTAGAAGCCGTAGCGGGCCGCGACCATCGTAACGGTGACCGAGCCGTCGGGATTGGTCTTCGCGCCCAGCTTGTCTTCCGCGAATTCATCGCTGAGATGCAGGCGCGCGGAGTCGATGGTGACCACGTTGCTAGGCGGGTGGATACCCCGCGCGAACGCGGTGAAGAAGATCACGCCGAGCATCACAGCGACCAGCAACGCGATCAAGTAGAGACCCTGTTTCTCCAGTCGGTCGACATGTATGGGCATGGCGCTCCCCTCAGCTCACCGGGCCGTGGCTCAGAAACACGCCGAAGTACATGTAGAGCCAGGCGATACCGAATAGAATGATGAATATCAGGTAGATGGTCCAGGTGCCACGACACGGTCCCTTCAGCACTGCCTTCTCTTCTTCCTCGCTCATTTTTCCGACCTCTCCTAGCCTTGCGACCGATTCGAATATGAGAATATGCGCGACTTCTACTCGCTTGTTTTCGAACGCGATCATAGATAACATCCGCACCGGCATCAGTCAACGAGCAAGAACACGGGGGTCTGAGCGCCCCCGCTTGGGCTCCGGCAAGGAGGCGACGTGCCCGCATGCATGTGCCCGCTGCGGCGCCACAGAGGGGGACTCCCATGAGCATCCGAAACGCTGTAATGGCTTCCGCGCTCGCGGCGGGAGCGATCGGCTGGGCCGCACAGCAAACCCAAGCGGGGACCGCTGCCGGCGCGGAGGCTGCGGCCGATAGCCATCGGCCGAAACACGATTACAACATCACCATCAACTACGAGCTCGGCATGCACTGTACCGGGTTCGACTTCTCTTACTGCTGTGTGCTGCCGCCCTACAACTCCATCCAGAGCCAGGTCGTCAAGACGGCGAGCGGCCCCACCGACATACCGCGACTGCTCCGGGCGGACCCCAAGGATCCCACGGTGCTCGTGGATGGCGACAAGCGCATGAAGCTGGCATACGGCCACATTGACAACACCTATTCCGAGGGGACCAAGCTCGCTTACTGGACGGTGCCCTATGACGTGAACGGCGCCGACGGCAAATACGAGGCCAATGAGGACGTCGCCAACGCATACTTCGACCATCTTTACATCTACAAGGATTTGGAGGGGAGCAACCCCAAGGGCACCAGTAAGGACGGCGACAAGCTGTATGTGGGCCGGCAGATCGTCATCAAGCGCGACACCGGGCCGACCGGGGCGCCGCTCAAGGGTGGTTACCCGGACTACTCCGGTGAGAAGGGGACCATCGTGTTCACCAAGTCGCCGGTGCTCGACAACGTGCCTATCGTGCTTACCAACCCCGGCATCTGGGACGCGCTGGGCCTGCCCCTGACACCGTTCTGGGACAGCATGATGATGAAGAGCTCGATCACCGTCGTCGAGAGCGACATCCGGCCCTATCAAGAGGCGTGGGTCACACTGGTGGACGCCCAGAACGGGCGGCCCGTCATCGACAGCCGTAGCGGCAAGCCCGAAACTTTCATCGGTACCAATCCCATCGACATGCCCAATTGTTCCAATTGCCACTCCAACGAGAACGCGAACGGCGACAAGTACTCCCTCTACAAGGCAGAAAAGGGCTTTTGGAAGGGTCTAGGGGGCGAGCGACTACATCGCCAACTTGAAGGCGACCTCGGTGTCGATCCTGCAGATCCACGACGCCAAGCATGGCACGAACTTCACCGCTAAGTACGACCCCAACAGCCGCGCCACTTCCAACCGCCTCGGCCGCGTCCGGTTCTCTGCCAGAAGTGCCACGCCGACAACGTGATCGCTGTTCTGCAATCGAAGGGCATCGCGGAGGCGGTAACCGGCAAGAAGGCGCCCAAGGACATCCCGCTGGTGCCCCTGTCACAGGCGTTGCGCTATGCCCACCAGACGATGCGGCCCCTGCCCGACTCCCAAGGACGTAGCGGCACCTGTGCGGGTTGTCATCCGGCCCATCGCCAGGATGGTTCGCTCGACGGATACCCCGTGACGGCGAAAGGGCTCAATACGTATGCCAAATCCGACAACCGCGACACCAAGGGCGGCTGCTTCGCGGGACGCGACGTGCACTCGAACCCCAACAAGGACAGGGACGGGGTCGGCACGCCGGAGCACCTGACGGCCATCGGTCAGTGGCTCCAGGCGAACGTCTCCAAGATCGGCGACGGCGAGCACGGCAAGGGGTTGTGGTGCACCAACTGCCACAACCAACTGTCCCGGGAGCTTTACCAGCGCGACCACATCACCCAGGCATTCCGTCAGGAGGGCGAGACGTTACGAAACAAATCGCTGACCGAGATCGCGAAGGCCCTCGGGGTGACCGAGAACGACTTGGCCGCCAAGTATATGGACCCGAAGGTGGTAATTGATGCGGCAGGCCACGACACTCCCGGCAAGTCCGGCATCCTGCTCACATGGGCACAGGAGAGGCTCGTCCCCGACATCGCAGTCATCGCTACCAAGGGTGACCAGCCTCTGGTGCACAAAGACGAGGACGGAGACCTCAGCGTCACCATATTGTCCGCCGATCCCAAGGTCGATCCCAAGTCCCTCAAGTTACCCGAAGGGGCCACCGGGGCAGTGTCCTACCAGGCCGCCACCAACGGCCGCGACTACTGGCTGTCACCCGGTGCCCCGCACTGCGCCGACTGCCATGCGGCCCCGTACGTGGAGGGTCAGGGTGGAGTGGCTTTCCCGATCAATCAGCCCGGGAAATATAGCCTCATGCGTTACTCCAAAGGGCACGCCGGCCTCGCCTGCCAGGCTTGCCATGAGTCCATCCATGGGCTGTATCCGGTGACGCCGCGCATCGATCCGACCACGTACCGGCAGGCGGCTCAATACAACCCCGACGGCAGCCATGGTCCGCTAGTGTGCGGTGCGTGCCATCAGACCAACGCCTCCGGGGTACCGCTCATCGCCAAGGGTCTGACGTGGAACGGCAAGCCTATCGACAAGGACTTCGATGCCGCCGTGTCGTGGATGCATGCGAGCGCGCCGGACTTGGGGGGCAAGATTCCCTAGGGCCCATGACACCAGCGCGGCGACGCGCGTCGCCCGACGGGTAAGGGGGCTAGCGCTCCTGTCCCGTTTTCGTAGGGCGGGCGGCTGAAACCTGGGGGTGATGAACGAATGCTATCGAAAGAGAGGAGTCCCCGGTGCTTCGCCCCGGGCCGTGCAGCCGCCCTAACGGCTTGCTTGAGCTTGGCGGCCCTACCTTGCCGACTGCCGGCCGCGCAGGTGCTGGCCGTTGTGGGCGGACAAACGGTGACAAGCACGGATCTGGCACAGGCATTGGCGAGTGCACCGTTCGCCACGCAGTTTCCCAGCATGGACGAAGACGCTCAGGCGGCTCTGCGGGGGGACATGTTGGTGCGGCTGGTCAACGCCCGGCTCCTCTACCGGGAGGCACAGGCACTGGGAATCGACAGAACGTCCGAATATGCTCGGGACCTGGACGAGTACCGTAAGGGCCTTCTGTACCAGCGGTACCTCCACCGAGTACGGGATCATGTCCCAATCCCCAACGATGTCAACGTCTCGATACGGGAGAAGTACAAAGGCGACGCCGACGCTATCGTTGCCGCCCGCGCCGTTTTCGTCGCCGGGCATTACGAAGAGACCAAGAATGCCAGTCTCGACGAGCTGCGGGCTCGCTACCACGTGCGCACCTACGCATCACGCCTCCTCGGGTCACCGTCGCCGGACACCATTGTCGCAGAAGGCGACGGCTTCACAGTGCGTTACTCCGATCTCAGTTCGCCCGGCGCGGCCACCAGTGAGGAAGGGATGTCGTTGGCGGACCGATTGCAGGATCGGCTGGAGATGTCGCTGGGGGTCAGGGCTGCCCAAGAGCAGGGCGTCGATGTGAGCGTCGCGGTGGAGGAATATGCTCGCTTGAGCATGGCCCGCCTATTGCTCGCGCGCAAGGAACGCGAGTGGGTACCCGACGACACTTTGCTGCGGATCTACTTCCATGCTCACCCGGAGATAGGCCGTATCCCGGAACGTCGTCACATCGCCCAGATCGTGGTCGCCACCCGCGCGGAGGCAGAGGCGCTACGCGGCCGAATCTCTAGCGGCGAGGGGTTCTTCGTCCTTGCCGAGCGGTACAGCATCGACCCATACGGGCGGGCGCACGCCGGTGATATGGGATGGCTTCGGGAGGGGACGGGCATGTCCCAGATAGAGCACGCGTTGGAGGGTTTAAAGGAGGGCCAAGTGAGCGATGTCGTCGAGACACCGAAGGGCTATCACCTGGTGACCCTCATAGACCGCTTGCCGGAGCAGCAGGAAAGCTTCGCCGCCGTCCATGACCGCATAAGGCGGGCGGTGCTGGCCGAGCATCTGCCGCAGTATCTGGTACAACTGGCACAACGCTATAAAGTGGACTGGAAGGTGCCGATCCAAGGCGACGGCTGAAACGCGTCAACGCGCGTTCAACTGAGGCGCCACGTGCCCCCTGAAGGTTTCGTCCTCGAACGGTCCCTGGCGCAGGTAGCTCCTTCGTCCATCCCTGCCTAGTACGACGTTAAAGGGCAATGTCTGCTGCGGGTCTCCCCACGATGCAAGCAGGGACGCGGCCTCGGTCGGGTCGGCCACGAGCACCGGATAATTGATGCCCAGCGTTCGAGCAACGTTTCTCAGCCTTCGTTGCTGATCCAGCCCCACCCCCACCACCTGCAGGCCCTCGCGGCCGTAGTCCTCCTGATCCCTCACCAAGTCGGGTATCTCATACAGGCAGGGACCGCACCATGTGGCCCAGAAGTTGAGAACAATGACCTTGCCCCTCCAGTCCCGGAGGTCGTGCCGCGTACCATTGAGATCGGGCAGCGTCAGTCCAGGTACCTCCCGGGCGCCGCCGCCTTCACGCGAGGCGGCACTCGCCGCGGCACGGCACCCGATTGCGCCTGCGCTGCCGCCTGACTCACCAGCAGGCACGCCCCCCACAGGACGGCCAGCACTCTTGCGTCAGGAATCCGTCTCCGACGCGACCAACTCCTCATGCTGCGTCCTTGGCCTGGGACCTTGTACAGAGCCACACACGCACTGGCCGCCCTGGCTGACCGCCGCGCAGTCGCCTGCACAACAGACTCCGGCCCCCCTCCGGAAAAAACGAACGGGCGGCCGTCCGTAGACGGCCGCCCGTTCGTCGTCAGCGCGAACGCGGAGCTAGAACCTGTACCCGACACCCGCACTGATGGCCCACGGGTTGACCCCGAGATCCAGGCTGCGAGTCTGGCCATTGGTCTTAAGCTTGACCGAGGTGTCGATCGAGAATGTAACGCACATCGAAGTTGAGGAACCAGTCGTGGTTAACCGCGAAGTCGACGCCGAACTGCCCCGCCGCACCCCACGAGTTGCTGGCGTCGACCGAGGTGGGACCACCCAAAGCCGCATTCAGACTGTTTGTCGCATTTTCGTCCCAAAAGAACGTGTAGTTCACGCCCACGCCGAGGTAAGGCCGCACCACCCCGCCGGCGTTGAAGTGATACTGCAAACTGAGGACGGGCGGCAGTTGCGTTATCGTCGCGACCGTACCCAACGCGTTCAGGCTGCCCCCGCCCACGATGTCGTGGTGGAAGGGCACCGCGCCCAGCAGCTCGACCCCGATGTTGTCCGTCAGCATGTAGGTGAGGGTGAACGTGGCCGACGAAGCTGGATCCACCTGCAACTGAGCGCCCGCGGGCAGGCCCTGCACGTTGCTGGTATCGCTATTGGGCTTCACATACGTGCCCGTGAGCCGAACCAGCCAGCGGGGCAGTGGCGCCGGCGGTGGCGCTGGCGGTGGCGGTGGCGTGTATTTGACGGTCTCCTTGATCACCAGGATCTGCACTTCGGCTCTACGGTTGGGCGCCAGGCACTCGATGAGCTGGGCGCGACCGCGTACGCCTTCGCAACCCACTACCGGGTCGGCCTCACCCATCGCCTTCGCCTCGATCTTCGAATCGGGAATCCCGTGGTCCACGAGATACGCCTTGACGGAAGCGGCGCGCGCCTGGGACAACCTCATGTTGTACGCATTGCTGCCCAGGCGGTCGGTGTACGCCAGAACCCGGACGTCGTGTGCCTCCTTGTAATGTTGCAACTTCGCTACGACTTCGTCGAGCTTCTGCTTGCCTGCCGGTTTCAGGCTCGCCTTGTCGAAATCGAAGTGGGCATCCGCCTGCAGCGTGATCCTCTCCTGAACCACCTCTTCCTTCATGGGCTGGTCCGCTGCAGCCCCCGCAGCCAAACCGAGGGTCGAGTAACTGGACACCGCGGCCACCGCGGTGTACGCCCATAAGCGTTGTTTCATTGTCTGTTCCTCCTTCTCAATGTTGTAGGGTGGCGGTACGTCGTGCCCCGGCGCATACTTCTGTTGTATTTCCGTCCTGGCGCGTATCGTAGTGTACTGCATGAGTTGCAAAATATCCAGATACCGTATGGGTAGACTTGGTGCTCGTCGGACACGACTCCCGTTCCGGGGCCGTGCCGGACGCCACCGAGTCCCACCGCCGGCGCGGTCCTCTCGCACGCGGGTGCGTCCATTATTTCGGAGAAATGCGGATCATCGTTGAAGTCCGCATCGAATTTCACTAGCATTTGTGTACTCGTCGCACATCCGAATCTACCGCCTGCTTCAGGATCCTTCCATGGCCGACCGAACGGCCACCGTTACCCGCCAGACCTCAGAGACCCGAGTCGAGGTGATCCTCGGCCTCGACGGGTGCGGTAGCGCCGGGCTTGAGACGGGGATCCCCTTCCTGGACCATATGCTGGACCAAGTCGTGAGACACGGGATGCTGGATCTCAGAGTGAAAGCCTCAGGGGATCTCCACGTTGACGCCCACCACACCGTCGAGGACATCGGTATCTGCCTCGGGCAGGCACTGGTGCGCGCTGTCGGAGACAAGACGGGCATCCGGCGTTATGGTCACGCTTACGTGCCGCTGGACGAGACACTGGCTCGGGCGGTGGTCAACGTCTCCGGAACATCCCAGTCTTGAGTATCACGTCCATTTCCCCAGGGCGCGCATAGGCGCCTTCGATGTGGATCTCGTCCGCGAGTTTTTCCAAGGTTTTGCGAACCACGCACAGGTGACCGTGCATATCGACCTGATGCGCGGCCGCAACGCTCACCACATCGCCGAAGCCGTGTTCAAAGCTTTCGGGCGCGCGCTGCGCATGGCGGTGGAACTGGATCCCCGTATGCGGGGGGCATTGCCGTCCACCAAGGGAAGCCTGTGAGCCGACGCATTCTCCGAGTTCCTTCATGAGCACGGTCGCGGTGATAGACTACGGGATGGGGAACCTCCGCTCGGTAACCAAGGCGCTGGAGCACGTGGCCGAGAGCACCCGAATCGTCGTGAGCGCCGAACCGGCCGCGGTCATGGCAGCCTCGCACGTTGTTTTCCCTGGAGTAGGAGCGATCCGGGATTGCATGCACGAGTTGCATCGCTCCGGTCTTGACGAGGTGGTGCGCGAGTGCGCTCACACGAGGCCCTTCCTGGGGGTCTGTCTTGGGCTGCAAGCCCTGCTCGAGTTCAGCGAGGAAAACCAAGGGACACCGGGTCTGGGGGTGCTTCCGGGTACCGTGCGGCGTTTCCCGGACCACACGGCAGATCGTGGCGGTACGGCGAAGCTCAAGATTCCCCACATGGGCTGGAACGAGGTCCATCAGGCATTCCAGCACCCGCTATGGCACGGTATTGCTCAGGACAGCCGCTTCTATTTCGTCCACAGCTACTACGTCGAGCCGCGCGACCAAGCGCTGGCGGCGGCCACCACGAGTTACGGGTTGGGCTTTGCCTCTGCCCTCGCCCATGGCAACGTGTTCGCGGTGCAGTTCCATCCGGAGAAGAGCCAGGATGTCGGGCTCACGCTCCTACAGAACTTCTTGAGGTGGGACGGCGCCTCCTGAATTCGGAACAGTCGGCTAGGACAGCGGTCGCGCCTGATTTCACAGCGACTTGCTTAAGATACCAAGCACTCCAACAGGGAGAGCACCTCTGGCTTGACGACCTCGCCGCACTGCGGCCGCAGTCCACGACGGTCCATCGCCATCCCCCGAGGAACATGAGATGTTGTTGATCCCTGCCATTGACCTCAAAGACGGCAAATGCGTTCGCTTGCGTCAAGGGCGCATGGAGGAGGAGACGGTGTTTTCGGACGATCCCGTAGCCGTCGCTACCCGCTGGGTCGAGGCCGGAGCCGAGCGCTTGCACATCGTGGACCTGAACGGTGCGTTCTCGGGGCACCCCGTAAACATCGATATCGTCCGTCGCATCGCCAGCGAGCACTCCCACATTACGCTGCAGGTAGGCGGTGGAATCCGCGACGAGGAGACCATCCAGACTTATCTGGACTCGGGCGTCCGTTACGTCATCCTAGGTACCAAGGCCGTCACCGCGCCCCACTTTCTGAGCGACGCCTGCCTGGAGTTCCCGGGGCACATTCTGGTGGGCCTGGACGCGCGCGATGGAAAGGTGGCAGTGGACGGTTGGTCCAAGCTGTCGCACCACGGCATCCTCGACTTGGCGAGGCGGTTCGAAAGAGATGGGGTGGAGGGCATCATCTACACCGATATCGCTCGCGATGGCATGCTGACCGGCTTGAACGTGCAGGCGACCGTCCATCTTGCCCGCTCCACGAAGCTACCTGTCATCGCCGCCGGCGGCGTCGGAAGCCTGGATGACATCCGAGCCCTCTGCCAGGCGTCCGGAGACGGGGTGGTAGGGGCTATACTCGGACGGGCACTGTATAGCGGTAACGTGGACTTCACAGAGGCACAGAGGCTTGCCGCGGAGTGCTCCGGCTGAACATGGCGCTGGCAAAACGCATCATCCCCTGCCTCGATGTAGACCAAGGCCGCGTGGTCAAGGGGACGCGCTTCCTGGAGATCCGCGACGCGGGGGACCCGGTGGCGGTGGCGGCGCGTTATGACCGGGAAGGCGCGGACGAGCTCACTTTTCTGGACATTACCGCGAGCGCCCATGGTCGCGATACCATTCTCCACGTCGTGGAGAATGTCGCTGTCCAGGTGTTTATCCCGTTGACGGTCGGTGGAGGGATCCGTAGCCTTGGCGACATACGCCGGCTGCTGAACGCGGGAGCCGACAAGGTCGCCATCAACACGGCCGCTGTCACGAACCCCGAGTTCGTTGGGGAGGCCGCCGCACGCTTCGGATCCCAATGCATCGTGGTGGCCATCGACGCCAAGCAGGTAGCGAACGATCCGGCGCGATGGGAAATATTTACGCATGGCGGCCGCAAGGCCACCGGCATCGACGCCGTCGCCTGGGCATCGCAAATGGCGCAGTTTGGCGCAGGGGAGATCCTGCTGACCAGCATGGACCGGGACGGCACGCGCATGGGTTTCGATCTCGCCCTGACCAGAGAGGTCAGCGACGCGGTGGCCGTGCCCGTCATCGCCTCCGGTGGAGTGGGCACGCTCGATCACTTGGTCGAGGGCATTGTCGAGGGAAAGGCGGACGCGGTCCTCGCCGCCAGCATATTCCATTACGCCGAATACACCCTGCAGCAGGCCAAGCGCCACTTGGCCACGCATGGTGTAGTGGTGCGCCTGGTGTGACGGCGTGAATACTTGGCTGGATCAGGTCAAATGGACGAAGGACGGTCTGGTACCCGTCATCGCCCAAGATGGGGCGACAGGAAGGGTGCTCATGTTCGCCTGGATGAGTCGTGAGGCCCTTAGCTTGACGGCTCAGGAAGGCCGGGCAGTGTACTGGTCGCGATCCCGCAACAGGCTGTGGCGCAAGGGCGAGGAGTCGGGTCATGTCCAGCGCGTGCGGCGCATCGCCCTGGACTGTGACAATGACGTTGTCTTGCTGACGGTGGAGCAAGAGGGCGGTATCGCCTGCCACACCGGGAGGCAGAGCTGTTTTTTCCAGCAACTCATGAGCGATCGTTGGGTGACGGTGGACGCCGTGCTCAAGTCGCCGGATGCCATTTACCGGGCGAGGGAATAGATCTTGGAGGGGCCTTACGGACGCTGACGACGGTTTTCGAAGAGCGCGAGGGTGGCGCGTCCGGGATGTCGTGTGTCACCCGCCTGGATGCGCTATCCAAGAAGATCGGCGAGGAGGCATTTGGAATTGGCCATCGCCGCTAAGGACCCCGATCCCGAGCACATCGTCCGCGAGGCTGCCGACCTCTGGCTCCATACGTAGGCGGTACTCGCCCGTCTCAACCTCCGGCCCGAGTTGGTTCTTCGCGGGCTGGAGCGGCTCTTCGGTACGTCCGGGCTCGACGAGAAGGCCACACGTACCCGACACACTGGGTGAGCCGTCGGTTCCTTGTGGGGGGCCACGCGTGCCGCCTTTCAGCCAGCCCGGCCTATAAGGAGGAAGCTATGCCTGAGGGTTGTCTCTTCTGTAAGATTGCGCGTGGCGACCTTCCGTCGGACTTTGTCTACGAGGACGGGGATGTGGTAGTGTTTAAAGACATCCACCCCAAAGCTCCCGTCCACCTCCTAGTCGTTCCCCGTCTGCACATCCCAAGCCTGGAGGACTTGCAGGTCGGGCACGACGCCCTGATCGGTCGGGCCGTCCGCCTGCTCCCGGAGTTGGCCCAGGCACACGGCCTGAGGGACGGGTTCCGCACCGTCATTAACACCGGGCGCGGCGGCGGACAGGAGATATTCCACCTGCACATCCACCTGCTGGGCGGCGGACGCCTGCCCGGGTTCTGAGACGACTGGAGGTCGTGATGGGTATCAGTATCTGGCAACTGCTGATCGTTTTCTTGATTGTTGTGGTGCTATTCGGGACCAGCAAACTCCGCAACATCGGCGGCGACCTAGGCGCCGCGATCAAAAACTTCCGTGAGTCCATGCGCGAAGGCGAGCAATCAGCCGGTGACGCCGAGCACATCGAGCAGAAGGAACAGGGGCGCGTGATAGACGGCGAGGTCACCGGCCGACGCAAGGAGAAGGTGTGATGCCATGTTTGACATTGGTTTCTGGGAGATCACCGTCGTACTGGTGGTGGCCCTAATAGTCGTCGGACCCGAGCGATTGCCTGGCCTCGTGCGCACGGTCGGGTACTGGGTGGGCAAGGCGCGCCGCTTCGTAGCCACGGTGAAGGCAGATATCGAGCGGGAGCTGAACACAGAGGAGCTGCGAAGTCTCCTCGACAAGCAGTCGCGGGAAATGGCGGATCTCCGCGAGATGCTTGACGAAACGAAAGCGGCAGTGGACGCGAGACACCTCGCCCAGCGCCCTGCGGAGAAAGACCGGTCGCGCACGGATCAGGGCGACGGCCTGCCACCCCATGACCCCCCGCAGTAACCCACCTCCCGGCGGGGCCGAACAGTCCTTTATTTCGCACCTGATCGAGCTGCGCAGCCGCCTGTTGCGCAGCGTGCTAACCGTGATTGTGCTCCTGGCCGCCCTGATGCCGTTCTCCCAGAGGATTTACACGCTGCTGGCGGACCCTCTTATGCGTCATCTGCCAAAGGGAGCGACCATGATCGCTACTGAGGTCGCCTCCCCCTTCCTGACACCGTTCAAGCTGACCTTGGTCGTCGCTATCGTTCTGGCGATGCCCATGATCCTCTACCAGATCTGGGCCTTCGTCGCGCCGGGGCTTTATCAGAGCGAACGGCGCATCGTTCTCCCGCTGGTAGTCTCTAGCGCTGCACTCTTTTACCTCGGAATGGCATTCGCGTACTACGTCGTATTCCCAATGGTTTTCGCCTTCTTTACCTCCGCCGCTCCCGAGGGGGTGACGGTGATGACCGACATCAACAAGTACCTCGATTTCGTCCTGACGCTGTTCTTCGCCTTCGGCGTGGCGTTCGAGGTTCCCGTAGCGACGGTGCTGCTGGTGTGGGCAGGCATCACTTCACCGGAGGCATTGGTTGCCAAGAGACCATACATCATCGTCGCGGCCTTCGTGATCGGTATGCTCCTCACCCCTCCGGACGTGATTTCGCAAACCTTACTAGCCGTGCCCATGTGGATGCTGTTCGAGCTCGGGGTAGTGCTCAGCCGGTGGCTTCTGCGGACTCAGCTCCAAAAAGCAACGCATCCGGCCTCTTCCGGTGCCGTTCCCGACACGGATCTGGATCGCGAACTGCAAAGTATCGAGCTCATAGAGCAGCAGTTCGCGGAAGGCCCACCATCGGGTCGGCCACCCGGTGACCCGAACGGCGGACACCGGCCGAATGACGGCTCGCCCTAACGGAGGACGTTACGTCCAGTCACGTATTCGCCCTATGGCGAGCAGAGCGGCCCCGAGTGCGCGTTACCCTGCTCAGATGCCGCTCCTGGCATTCTCGTACGCCAACTCCTTGGCGCTCATGGGCGTCCACCGGCGAGCTTGCTAGGATAGTCCCTGGGGTATAAACAGACCGGCGATGGAACCACTTTACGGTCGGCGCGTATTGGTCGGCGTGACCGCCAGCATTGCCGCATACAAGAGCTGCGAGCTGGTTCGGCGTCTACGCGATCATGGCGCCGAGCCGCGCGTCGTGCTCACCCCCGCGGCCTCGGAGTTCGTCGGTACCGTTACCTTTCAGGCTCTGAGCGGGCAACCTGTACGGGTGCTGCTGCTGGATGCGGAGGCCGAGGCTGGCATGAACCACATCGTCCTCGCCCGGTGGCCCGAGGCCATCCTGGTGGCGCCGGCGACCGCGGATTTTTTAGCCCGGCTCGCCCACGGCCTGGCCGATGATCTGTTGACAACCCTGTGCCTCGCGACTACAGCGCCGCTCGCCGTGGCTCCGGCCATGAACCACCAGATGTGGGTCAACCCCGCCACACAGGCCAATTGCAGTCTGCTGCGCGAGCGCGGGATCACCGTGTTGGGCCCGGCGGAGGGAGAACAGGCCTGCGGGGACACCGGCACCGGTCGCATGCTGGAGCCCGAACTGCTGCTGCAGCATCTAGCACGAACGCTGTCTCCGCAGTACCTCACGGGGCTACGGGTGCTGGTCAGCGCCGGCCCTACCCGAGAGGATATCGATCCGGTTCGTTTCATCAGCAACCGCAGTTCCGGGAAGATGGGGTTCGCCATCGGGCAGGCCGCCGCCGAGGCGGGCGGCGACGTGACTCTCGTGACAGGACCGGTAGCACTTTGCACGCCAGCCGGAGTACACCGTGTGGACGTCCAGAGCGCGTCCGAAATGCGCAGAGCGGTTCTGTCCCGGGTCCGTTCCAACCATATCTTCATCGCAGCGGCCGCTGTGGCGGACCACGTCCCGGAGCACCGCGCGGACCACAAGCTGAAAAGGACACCCTATGGCCTGGATCTCAGCCTCGTCCCAGCCCCCGACATCCTGGGGCAAGTCGCGGGTCTTCGGCGCCGCCCCTTCGTCGTAGGATTTGCAGCCGAGACCGAAGATCTGCAGACGCGCGCCCGAGCGAAGCTGAGGGCGAAGGGGCTCGACGTAATAGCCGCCAACTTGGTGGGTACCGAAGGGACTGGCTTCGAAAGCGACGAGAATTCCCTTACGGTGCTGTGGGATAACGGAAAGCACGACATTCCGCGCGCCTCCAAGCTTGCGGTAGCTCGGGAACTCGTGCAACTGGTCAGTGATCGATACCGTGAGAAGAAAGGTTCAGATCAAAATCCTGGATCCTAGGCTCGGTAAGGAATTCCCTCTGCCACGGTACGCTACGGAAGGTGCCGCAGCATTGGATCTACGCGCCTGCCTGAAGTCCGCCCTGCGCATCGAGCCCGGAGAGACGCATTTGATCCAGAGCGGTGTGGCTGTGTACATCGCTGACCCCTCGCTCGCCGGCGTACTGATCCCACGGTCCGGGTTGGGCCATCGCCACGGCATCGTCTTGGGCAACTTGGTGGGCCTCATCGATTCAGACTACCAGGGCGAGATCTTGGTCTCTTGCTGGAACCGTGGCCGCGAACCCTTTACTATCCAGGTAGGTGAGCGCATCGCTCAACTGATGTTGGTCCCCGTTGCAAAGGTGGACTTCGACATCGTAGCGGAGTTTGCTGCCACCGCTCGCGGCGAGCAGGGTTTCGGCCATTCGGGCCGGCATTGAGAGAGAAACGAGTAGTCATCGGGAAGCAGACTGGTCAGAGGGCGTGGCAATCCGCCGCGATGTGTCGGTTCCCACTGCTCTATGCGCTACTGGCCCTGGCCGCGTGCGGCGGCGGTTCCCAGGCGGTCCCTGGCGCACAGGCGGGCAGGGAGCGAGGGGCGGCAACACCCCCTCAGATTGCGTCGGTCGCAGACGCGCTCGCGCGACGCGTCCAGGGCCTGCGGGAGGAGCTACGGATCCACACGCTGGACGGGCGCGTGCGCGACGCATTACGCAGCCAACGTCCGCAGGACGTAGCTACCGCTGAGCGGTCTCTGCGCGGGAGCCTTCCGCAGGCCATCGCGGTGCGCGTGGTGGGGCGCGATTGGATGCGGCTCCTGCCGAAGGCAGGCCCGAATCTGCACTTGGCGGACATCGACATGGTACGGCGAGCCGAAACCACCGGGCATCCGCCTCCCGCGGAGGTCCATCGCATTGGCAAGCCGGACGCACATGTCACCCTTGTCGAGCCGGTGCTGGACGCAAGCGGAGAGGTCCTCGGGGCCATCGTCGCCGCCTGGCCCTGGACACTCTTTCGGGAACCGTTCGATGACGCGAAATACCCACAGGGACTGGGCCTCGTTCAGACCGTCGGAGGTCGGGACGAGGTGGTCATCAAGGGAAGGAGCGGACTGCGCCCCGGGGTGCGAACCGCCGCCCTGCCAGTCCCGGGCGCTGCCTGGAAACTCACGTACTGGCGTGCTCCCCCGGGCACGTCAGCGGACAGATTGGCAGCGGACTTCGTGGGCGGAGCACTCCTCCTGGGAGGCATCCTGTTCGGGGTCTGGGTCGCGCTGCGGCGTCGACAACGTTCACGCGAATACGTCGCGTGGCCGCGCGCGGGCGGCGACCAAAACGCGCCGCTGACGTTGGATCCCGCCGCCAGTTGCCACAACCAGGCGCTGGTCGATTCCGAGCCACGCGCCTCGGAGCAGCTACCCGGCGAGCCAGTGGCAGATCTCGAGGCCAGCCCGATTGAGGTATCCCATGGCAATGGCACCCGAGGTGCCGAAGTGTTGGAGGTCCTTGCGAGCGATAAGCCCGCAGCCAGCGGCGACGGGCGCGTTCCGGCTTCTATCTTCCGCGCCTATGACATTCGCGGCGTGGTGGGACAAACCTTAACACCGTACATTGTCTACGAGATTGGTCTGGCCATCGGCAGCGAAGCCCAGAAGCTCGGGGAACGACGCATCGTCGTTGGTCGCGATGGACGCCTGTCCGGGCCTGGCTTGGTGCGAGCGCTGGTCAACGGTCTCAAGACCTCCGGCATGGAGGTACTGGACATCGGGATGGTGCCGACGCCGACCCTCTATTACGCCAGCGAACAACTACGCATCCCGTCCGGGGTTATGGTCACGGGAAGTCATAACCCTCCGGATTACAATGGCCTGAAGATCGTGCTCGGGGGTGAAACCTTAGCCGAAGCCGGTATCCAGCAGCTCCGGCAGCGCATCGAGACCCGAGATCTGCAATCAGTCGCACCCGTCGATGGATCATCCTCGAGCGGACCCCTCGGGACCGATGTTGGGCCCCTCGGATCGAATGTCATCGCCGAATATGTGGGCAGAATACTAGACAAGGTCGTCATGGCCCGGCCCCTACGCGTGGTCGTGGACTGCGGGAACGGCGTCGCAGCCTTAGTGGTTCCGCGGCTGATCCGTGCCATGGGGTGTACGGTCGTCGAGCTGTTCTGCCAAGTCGATGGGCACTTTCCCAACCACCACCCCGATCCAAGCCAGCCCGAGAACCTCGCCGCGTTGATCGAAAAGGTCTCTTCCGAAGGAGCGGATCTCGGTCTCGCGTTCGACGGCGATGGGGACAGATTGGGGGTGGTGGATAATCAGGGCCGGATCATCTGGCCAGACCGTCAAATGATGTTGTATGCGGCAGACGTGTTGACCAGGCATCCGGGCGCGACCATCATTTACGATGTCAAATGCACGGCCAACCTCGAAGGGGTGATCCGCAACCGGGGCGGCCATCCTCTGATGTGGAAAACCGGACACTCCCTGATCAAAGCGAAGATGCGCGAGACAGGTGCTTTGCTGGCGGGAGAGATGAGCGGCCACATCTTCTTTCGCGACGACTGGTACGGCTTCGACGACGCCCCGTACGCCGCCGCCCGATTGCTCCAAATCCTGGGCCGCCAGCCCCACACCCCGAGCGCGGTGTTCGCCGCGTTGCCAGACGCCGTCAACACACCCGAGATGCGGATAGAGATGGCGGAGGGCGAGCACTTCGCTTTCATGGACCGCGCGCTCGCGACGGTGGCCGCCGAGCCAGACCGGTGGTTTGCGGGTTCGGATATCACCACCATCGACGGGTTGCGTGTCGACTTCAAGGACCGCTGGGGCTTGGTGCGAGCCTCCAACACTACGCCCTCTTTAGTCCTGCGGTTCGAGGCCTTCAAGCCGGAGGGACTAGAGCAGATCAAGCGGACCTTCGGGGCATTCCTGCAAGTACTGGACCCTTCGCTACGCTTGCCTTTCTGAGGACCTCCCATGCCCCTGGACGCCAGTTCCGCGATGAATGTGGCCCATGTGCTGAGCGAGGCGCTCCCCTACATACGTCGATTTACCCGCAAGACACTGGTTATCAAGTATGGCGGGCACGCCATGGTGGACGAGGCACTGAAGAGTGGCTTTGCCCGCGATGTAGTCCTAATGAAGCTCGTGGGCATCAACCCGGTGATCGTTCACGGCGGGGGCCCGCAAATCGGTGACTTGCTGAAGCGACTTGGCAAGGAGAGTCAGTTCGTCCAAGGAATGCGGGTGACAGATACGGAGACCATGGATGTGGTGGAGATGGTCCTCGGAGGTCTCGTGAACAAGCAAATCGTAGACCTAATCAACCGCCATGGCGGTGCCGCGGTCGGATTGACCGGAAAGGACGGCGGGCTCATCCGTGCCCGCAAGCTGGCGCTGACACGGGATGCGCCGGAATGGAACGCTCCAGAGATCATCGACCTCGGGTATGTCGGTGAGGTGGCCTCCATTCACCCAGCACTGGTCGACATGCTGGTCACGGGCCATTTCATTCCGGTCATCGCCCCCATCGGGGTGGATGAGAACGGACACACCTACAACATTAACGCCGACCTCGTAGCCGGGAAACTAGCGGAGGTACTCAGGGCGGAGAAGCTAATCCTGCTGACGAATGCTAGCGGTCTCTTAGACCGCAGCGGCCAACTGCTGTCGGGGCTGGATACCTCTCGCGTGGACGCTTTGGTCGAGGATGGCACCATTACGGGTGGGATGCTGCCGAAGATACGCTGTGCCGTGGAGGCGCTGCGTGCTGGGGTTCGAAGTGTGCACATTGTGGACGGCCGGGTCGAGCACGCGGTCCTGCTGGAAATCTTCACCGACGAAGGGATCGGCACGCTCATCCGCAGGTAGTATCACCGCCTTGTTTCCCCCTCCTCCAACGTCAGTTCCTCCAGACGATGAAGATCCTTGGCGTATTTCTTGTCCACGTCCGCTCGCTTGCGCTCTTGGATCTCAATGAACTCGACACTATTCTGGATTTGCGTCCGGGTCGCCTCCATCGCCGTGAGAAGTGCGTCAGGGACAGCTTCCGCGCGGCGCTCGCGTCCGGCCGCTTCGCCCAGCAGTTGCGCCAATTGCACCTTGAGCTTGGCAATCTGCACCTCAGTCGCACTGACCTCAGCGTCCATTGCCGCAATCCGGCGATCACGGACGGACTTCAATGCTTCTACCGTACCGAAGGTTTGACGGAGGAAATGGTCGTAGCTAGCCTGTTGGTCAGCACGCTGTTTGGCCTCATCCGTGTCGGCAGCATCTCCCACCTTACCTCGTGGCGAAGGCGCCTCCGGGCGGATGGTCTTGAGTGGCACCGCTTGCGGGTTGAGGATCTCCCGTTCCAGTGGGGCGGCGTTGGGGGGTAGACTGTCGCCATAGTGGATCTGACCGTGGTCGTCTATCCATTTGAGCAGTTCCCCACCCGACACGGTCGGAAGAAGCGTAAGCTCCAGCCACAGCGTGAGGATCGCTCGCCAGAGTGGGAAAACGCGGATACCAAGGCCACAGCACAGCCGTCCTGTGCGGTGCTCGGCGCTCACACGTCGAGATTGGAGACCAACAAGGCATTGCGCTCGATAAACTCCCTGCGCGGTTCCACGTTGTCGCCCATAAGCGTAGTAAAGATCTCGTCGGCAGCAACGGCATCCTCGATCTGTACCTGCAACATGCGACGCGACTCCGGGTCCATCGTGGTCTCCCACAACTGGTCTGGGTTCATCTCGCCGAGCCCTTTGTAACGCTGGACCTGCTGGCCCCGCTGGGCTTCGCCGAGCAACCAGTCGTAGGCTTGCTCAAAGCGCTCCACTGGCTGCCTGCGGTCTCCGCGCTCGATGTGCGCCCCTCGGCCTACCAACGCGTCAAGTTCCCTTACGAGACGCGTCATAGAGCGGTATTCGGACGAGGCGAACAGGTCTCGCCCAATCACGTATTCGCTGGTCAGCCCGTGACGCGTGACCCGAACCGAACCCTGGTACCCGCCCGTAGGTCGCTCCAGAATCCGCACCTCGTAAGAGACGCCCGACTCGGCGGCAGGCAGCAACCGTTGCTGCAGCGCATCGAGCCAAGCCGCTGCGTTGTCCCGGTCTTGCAAAGCGTCGGCATTCAGCGTCGGCAAGCGAAGAATCTCCGTTAGGACCACCGCGGGGTAGCGGCGCGCTAGCCGGTCGATGGTCTGGAGAAGGCCTGAATAACCGTTAACGAGGCGTTCCAGATCCGCCGTGGTGAGCGGTGTAGCGTCGGCTGCGGGAATCAAGCGAGCATCTTGGACAGCAGCTTGGAGGAGCGTCGTATGTAGCTCAACGTCATCTTTCACATACCATTCGCGCTTGCCGCGTTTTACCTTGTAAAGAGGTGGCTGTGCGATGTAAATGTGGCCACGCTCTAACAGAGCAGACATCTGGCGATAGAAGAACGTGAGCAGCAAGGTGCGGATGTGTGAGCCATCGACATCGGCGTCGGTCATGATGATGATGCGGTGGTACCGCAGCTTGTTGGGATCGAATTCGTCGCGTCCGATGCCGCATCCCAGGGCCGCGATAAGAGTCGCCACCTCCGCAGAGGAAAGCATCTTGTCGAAACGGGCCTTCTCGACGTTCAGGATCTTACCTTTGAGTGGAAGGATCGCTTGAAACCGACGGTTACGGCCCTGCTTGGCTGACCCGCCGGCCGAGTCCCCCTCCACAAGAAACAGTTCGGCTTGGCCGGGATCTTGTTCCTGACAGTCCGCGAGCTTACCCGGCAGCCCGGCCACATCGAGCACCCCCTTGCGCCGGGTGAGCTCGCGGGCTTTGCGAGCGGCCTCTCGTGCTCGGGCGGCCTCCACGATCTTGGCGGCGATAGCCTTCGCGTCGGCGGGGTTCTCTTGGAGAAACTCCTGCAGCTTCTCAGTCACCGCAGACTCCACTGCCGGTCGAACCTCAGATGATACCAACTTATCCTTTGTCTGCGAGGAGAACTTCGGATCTGGAACCTTAACGGATAGAACGGCCGTTAGGCCTTCGCGCACATCATCGCCCAAGACCGCGACCTTCGCCTTCTTGGCCACACCCTGCTCCTCAATATACTGATTGAGGGTGCGGGTCAGAGCACTGCGGAGTCCGGCCAGGTGAGTCCCGCCGTCGCTTTGCGGGATGTTATTGGTAAAGCAAAACACATTTTCCTGATAAGAGTCGTTCCACTGCATCGCCGCCTCAATCACCTTCTGCTCCTTCTCAGTACTGAAGTAGAACACTCGACGATGCAGTGGCGTCTTGTTGCGATTGAGGTGCTCCACGAAGGCACGTATCCCGCCGTCATAACGGAACGTCTCACTCTTACCACTGCGCTCGTCGGTCAGGGCGATCCTCAGCCCCGGGTTCAGGAAAGCCAACTCACGGAAGCGCTTGACAAGAAGATCGTAGTGAAATTCAATGTTGGAGAAGATGGTTGAACTGGGCTTAAAGTGCACTTCGGTGCCGCTGCCGACAGCGCTGCCCATAGGAGTCAAGGGCGCCAACGGCTCGCCGAGGCGGTATATTTGTTGGTACAACCGCCCGTCACGCCGAATGCTGAGGCGCAGAGTATCGGATAGGGCGTTTACTACCGAGACGCCGACGCCGTGCAGGCCGCCAGAAACCTTGTACGAGCTGTTGTCGAACTTGCCGCCAGCATGCAGCACGGTCATGATGACTTCCGCTGCGGAGCGACCTTCCTCAGCATGGATGCCCACTGGAATGCCGCGACCGTTATCCGTCACGGTCACAGCCTCATCGGCATGTATAGTGACGGTGATCTCCGTGCAGTATCCCGCCAATGCCTCGTCCACGGCGTTGTCCACGACCTCAAAGACCATGTGATGCAGCCCCGTGCCATCATCGGTATCACCGATATACATCCCAGGCCGCTTGCGCACCGCATCCAATCCCTTGAGGACCTTGATACTGTCGGCACCATACGTGCCGCTCGCGGCCTTGACGCTCGTCGCGCACATATACGCTAAAATCTCCTTAAGATGGTCCGGGTGAACTCGATCTGTGAAATGAGCGCAGAATGGGTACCTCGGTCGTCCAAGCGACCTGTCAGGGCCGTTCTAGTGTTGCCTAGTCAGATTAGGAGTCTCCAAGCTCATTGTTCCACGTGGAACAACTGATTCGCCATCATCATGCTCAAATCCGCATCGGCATGACAACATAGCGACTGGCATCATCGCCAGGCGTTTGGACCAGACAACTGCTGGCGGAATCCAGCAGCGTCAGCCTTACCTCCTCTGTACCGATTGAGCCGAGCACATCAAGGAGATAGTTGGCATTGAAGCCGATTTCCATCTCGCCCGCCTCGTAACAGACTTCCAACTCTTCTTCCGCCTCCTCCCGCTCTAGGTTGTGAGCCGATACCGTCAATCGCCCGGGCTTCAATTGGAGGCGCACCGTGCGGGACTGATCGCTGCTGAGGATAGCAACGCGAAGGAGCGCATTCCTCAGCGCCGAGCAGTTCGCCGTCAGAATCTTGTCATTGCCAAGCGGGACGACCCTCTCGTAATCGGGGAACCGCCCATCCACGAGCTTGGACGTAAATGTCAAGTGCGGCAGCGAGAACCTGATCTGATGCGTTCCCGCCCGAATCTCCACACGCGCCTCGGTGTTCTCCAGAACGCGGAGTAACTCCAACACCGCCTTACGCGGGACTATTAGCTGTAGTGGCTCGTCGAGCGTCAAGTCGACGCTCAGATCGCACATGGCGAGACGATGCCCGTCTGTCGCAACGACCCGCAGGCGCCCAAGCGAGACCTCCATTAGCAACCCGTTCAGGTAATACCGCACATCCTGCTGGGCCATGCAGAAATATGTGCGGTCCATCAGGGAACGCAGATCCTTTTGCGCTAAAGCCACTACCGTGCCCTCGCCGGACTGCTCGCTACGGGGAAAATCTTGGACGGGCAGGGTCGTCAGGCTGAACCGACTCCTCCCCGAACGCAGCACAGCCCTACCGGACTCTGCCGTTAACTCTACCACAGCCCCTTCGGGCAAGGCCCGAACGATCTCCAGGCACTTGCGCGCGGGTAGGGTGCATTCCCCCGCTCTGGCCTCGCTAAGCGGTATGGAGATGGCCACCCCTACTTCGAGGTCTGTGGCTTGCATCGTCAAGGAGTCAGCGGCCACTGATAGGAGGGTGTTCGCCAATATTGGAAGGGTCTGGCGACGTTCCATGATGTTGTTCACGAGCTGCAACGGCCGCAGCCACTCCTCACGCGGTATGCTTAGACTTATCATTAAACTAACTTCAATATAACTTGGAATTGTTATTATAGATCCATGTTTGTCACGAGAGAACTAGGGGTTCTCTTTGCCCAACAAGTAGTTATCCTTTGAATTATCCTGTGGATAAGCTGGTATACACGGTGCCTGGCCTGTGGGTAACTATGGAACAAGGAATAGCCCTATAACGGGCTGTTGTGGTCCTCAACAGGCTAGGCGGAGTTCCCAGACTGGATATCCCCATCAACTGCTGAGTATCTTCCACAGGTTGCTGAAGTCCTCCGCGACACGCGTATCACGCTCTTTTAGTTCGGTGATCTTACGGCAGGCGTGTAGCACGGTGGTGTGGTCGCGGCCTCCGAAGGCGTCCCCAATCTCGGGGAGGCTATGCTCGGTCAGTTCCTTGGCCAGTGCCATGGCCATCTGGCGGGGCCGAGCGAGTGTCCGGACTCGGCTCTTGGAGAGCAGATCGGCTACACGAATTTTGTAATATTCGGCCACGGTCCTCTGGATATTATCCAGGGTGACAAGCTTGTCTTGGACTGCGAGCAGATCCTTGAGAGACTCCTTGGCGAACTCCACCGTGATAGGGTTGCCGGTAAACTGGGCGTTGGCTGCGACGCGCCGCAACGCTCCCTCCAGCTCCCGGATGTTGGAGCGAATGCGTTTGCCGATGAAGAAGGCCACTTCGCTCGGGAGCTTGACTTGAGCGAGGTTGGCCTTGCTCATAAGGATCGCCACTCGTGTCTCGAGCTCCGGAGGCTCGATGGCGACGGTCAACCCCCAGCCGAATCGCGACTTCAAGCGCTCTTCTAGACCGTGGACCTCCCGAGGATATCGGTCGCAGGTGAGGATGACCTGCTGCTGGCCTTCCACCAGGGCGTTGAAAGTGTAAAAGAATTCCTCTTGACTGCGTTCCTTCCCTGCAAAGAACTGAATGTCGTCGATGAGGAGCGCGTCTAGAGACCGGTAAAAGTGCTTAAAGTCGTTGATCGTGTTGTGCTGTAGAGCCTTGACCATGTCGGCGACGAATCGCTCTGAGTGCATGTATGCGATACGACGCGCAGCGTTCAGAACACGAATTTGGTTCCCCACCGCATGCATTAGATGGGTCTTGCCGAGGCCGACACCCCCATAGATCAGTAGCGGGTTGTAGGCGTCCCCGCTGTTCGCGGCCACCTGCTGACACGCGGCATGTGCGAGCTGGTTGGATTTTCCTACCACGAACGTGTCGAACGTTAGTTGGGGATTAAGGCTACTGTGCTGTGCGAACGCTGGGGTGTTGGGCACGCGCACGGTAGCGGGTGGTGCGGTTGGGTCAGGGAAACTGCTGGACGCCCGGCTACCTACCTCCACGACGACATGGATCGTCTCGCCCCGAACGCCCGACGCGACCTCCGCTATCTGCGGAAGGAAGCGTTCGCTGACCCAGTCCACCACGAAACGGTTGGGAGCTAGCAGACGCAGTCGCGTCTCCTCCTCAACCGCCTGCAGGGGTCGGATCCAGGTATTGAACTGCTGCGGGGGCAGGTCCATCTCAAGGCGGTCGAGGCACTTCTGCCAGAGCGTCTGACGCAAGTTCTTAACCCTTGGCTACGGGGCGCGGGTGGTTCCAAGTGTATACTGCGGACTGGGTCTTATCCACAAGCACAACGCTGTGCACGGTTCCTCTCGAAGTGCCCTGTCAGCGGTCATTCGATAATCCCCACTTCGGGTCACTGAATTTTCCCCACCCTTCCTTTTCGAGGAGGGTAGTTCATGTTGCAAGCAGTAGAGGTGGTGAAGTCAGTCACTATGCCAGCCCCGGTAGCTGGTAGAGTAGAGAGCTGGTTACTGATGCCGTGGCGACCTGCTCGCGCACCGGCAAGTGCCGCATCCGCTGCATCAAGTCGCGCAGGCGGGTCAGACTGCGCTGCAGCCGAGTCTTCTCGGTCCGCAGCCCCACCTTGGAAGTGGCCCTTTTGGTTGCGCGTGCAGTAGAGGGTAAAGCCCAGGAAATAAATGGTCTCCGGGCGTCGCCTCCCTCGCTTGCTCGCATGCGTCTGGGCATAACGACCGAACTCGATGAGCTGGGTCTTGCTCGGCTCCAGACTCAGGCCGAACTTCCCCAACCGTTTGCCCAGGGCCTCCTGGACGCGCAGGGCATCCTCCCGGCATTGGAAACACAGCACGAAGTCGTCGATGTAGCGCACCAGGTAGGCTTCGCCCCGCAACCGGGACTTGACCACCCGCTCGAACCACAGGTCGAGCGCATAATGCAGGTACACGTTGCGAAGCCCCACGCTGATCGACCCCCCTTGCGGTGTCCCCTCCTCGTTCGGACGGCTTTCCCCGGCTTCCAGGATGCCCGCTTTCAGCCAACGCCGTATCAGGCTCAACAGGCGCGGATCTCCGACTCGATGCTCGACGAAGCGGAGCAGCCATCCGTGGTCCAGACTCCCGAAGAAGTTCTTCAAATCCGCCTCCAGCACCCAGCTCACCTTGCGCCCAGCAACCACCTCTAGTAGAGGGTGGCCAGAGCGTGGTGAGGGCTCAACCGAGGTCGTCCACCGAAGGAACACGGCAGGAAATCCGCTCGTAGATGGCGGACAACACCTGGGCGGCGCTGCGCTGGAGCGCCCGGTCGGCGACACAGGGCACGCCCAGGGGGCGCTTCTCCTGCTTGGCCTCACTTGGGGATATACACCCGCCGGATGGCCGGTGCACGATACCCCTGGCGGTGCACGGCCTCGAGCATGGGCTCAATCCAGGCCTCGAAGCTCTCCTTCGCCACCGTCTGGCCATCGACGCCAGGGGCCGAGTCGCTCGGGATGTGACACAGATTCTCCCACACCCGTCCCCCCGTGATATGGCGGGCCAATGAGGTGAAGCGCAGCTTCGACTTACACCGAGCTTTCGCCGCTATTCGTTCAAGTCCCGTTGCCATGAGGGGTTGCTCTATCTCTTTGCATAGAAGACCGTCTCCTCCCACTGTGTGGAGCCCATGTTTCCCAAGAAACGACTCACTCTCCGCTGGCCGCTTCCCCCTGTGGCCGGCTCTCCCGGCCTCCGAGTACTATCGGCCAGTCTGACTTCCGCCAGACTCATCGGGCCGTCCTCGCATGGTTAGCTTGTCGGACCCTACAAGCCTCCGCTTGAACCCGACGGATCTCCCTTGTTCGCATGAAACCCTTCGACGCCATGCCGGCGGTACAAACCCCGGAAGCACCCCAGGACACTCGCCAATGCGCGCCCTGGGATTTCGCCTTCCCCATAGAGAGACTGGGTCGGCTGCTTCGACCACGTTCGATTTCGGGGGCTATGTTCCCGTTCACTTTCGTTCCGGCCTACCGTGACTCGGGCATCACCCAAAAGTAACTGCTCCGCAGCTGCTCGAAAGTCTCGGAATGCCGCACCAATACTGGCTTTCAGCGATTCATGGCCTCGGTCAACTGCCGAATTTAACGTGAAAGAAGCCGGTTTTTGGGCGTGACGGAGCCTGGCCGATGAGGGCCATAGGAGGGAGGGGGTGAAGGGTTCAGGCGGCGGCTGGCAGGAAGCCGTAGCGGCTGAGGGCCTTGATCCAGCGTGGGGCGTTGCGTTTCACAAATAGGGCTTCATAGTCAGTGGCCGAATCCCGGTAGTGTTGGCCGCGCGAGAGCATGCAGAAGATGATACGCAACATCTTGTGGGCCAGAGCGATGATGGCTCGTTTGCGGCCGCGGCGCACCACCAGAGTCTGGAGCTTCGTCTGCAAGGCGCAGCGGGTACGGCTTGCGGCATGGGCGAACTCGCACAGCAGACGACGCACATAGGGGTTGCCCTTGCGGGTGCGCCCCGATTGGCGCTTGCCGGCCGACTCGTGGTTGCCGGGGCAGATACCCACCCAGGAAGCGAGCCGCTCGGCATGACCGAAGGCGCTCATGTCGCTACCGATTTCCACCAGCAGCATGGCGGCACCGATGACATTGACCCCTGGTAGGGTCTGCAACAACAGCAGGCTGTTGGCCTCCTCCTTCAGGCCTTCGAGCAAGCGAGCATCGAAGCGGGCGATGCGGGCTTCGAGCTCCTCGATGTGGCGCATCAATTCATCGAGGACGAAGCGATGAGACTCGGTCAGGTCCCCCTGCAGGGCATCGAGCAGCTCCTCGCGGCTCGCCTTCAGCCGGCGGCTGGCCAGGGGGAGGACCTCGTGGGCAGCAGCCCCCTGGATGAGGGCTTTCAGCATGGCACGGGCCGACTGGCCGTGGATATCGCTCACCACCACCCCCAGGCGGATGCCACCATCGGTGAGCACCTTGTGCAGCCGGTTCTTCTCCGAGGCAGCCAAGCCCACGAGCTTCTGTCGCTGCCGGGCGATCAGGCGCAGCTCGCGCAGTTTGGCCTTCGGCACGAAGGAGGCGCGCAACAGAGCGGCGCGAGCCAACATGGCCAGCCACTGGGCATCGCCGATGTCGGTCTTGCGTCCCGGGACCTGCTTGACGTGGCGGGCGTTGACCACCTTGGCTTGGATGCCGTGCGCCTTCTAGGGCTGCGTAAGGACTTTTCCAGTAAATGCCGGTGCTCTCCATGACCACCTCCTCCGGGCGAAATCCCGCGCACCACTCCGCGAACGCCCGGCGGTCTTTCTTGAAGGCACCGAATTGGCGTTGCTCGATGTAGACTTGGCCGTCGGCCTCCTCAAGGATGGCACAGGCGGTCACTTGCCCCTGATGCACATCCAGACCGATGACACGCTTGAAGATCGCTACCAGTTCCATGTCGTCTCCCGTCGCAATACACTCAAGAGATGGGAGACGGCGGGTGCCGGACCGAGTGAGCCTGAAGGCGGCAAGCCGCCGACGGCCTGTTTAACGTGCGCTCTGTAGGGAAGCAATCCGGGGTACGAGTCGGTCCGGCGGGTCACGTTAGGTTGCGGGGTCGAGCCGCCAAAAACTTGCGCGACCTCTTCCCGCCGTCTCCCACCCCACAGCTTCTTTCATCCTCTGGGGTGGCGCCAGACGCAATGATTGTTAGGTTGAACCCCTCCGACTCCCAATACGGCCCGTTGCGACTTCGGTTGCCCTTATACGCACCGGCTGACCTTCCTCTCCAGCCACCGCATTGGGCCTCCCGCACTTGACTCGCGTATCTTCCGTCACATGCCGCCCCTGCTACCCCGGGAGACCCCAGACCCGCTTCCGTTTGCTCCAGGACCTAAGGTGGCAGCCTTCCCCATCTGACCAAAAGGTCGGCGTCTCCAACTCGATGACGAGGCTACTTCTAGGTTCGCCCGCGCTGCGGCCTGCAACTTCGCCCTCGGGGAACTCACGACCTCCGATTGCTCGGACGCCGCTCCCCGGTGCTACCAAGGCGAACGGACAATTCCTCAGACGGGACTTCAACCCGCTAGATACACAGCCGTTATCGAAAGACCGTGCTCATTGGCGCAACAGAGTGGGTGGAATGCCTATCGCCGGGCGCCGCGGAGCGATACGTGACTCTCGTGGAGGCGCTGCTGCAGGAAGCAGCCGCCGAGGAGGTGGCCTCCAAGACCGCCAAGCACATCAGCATGCGCACCAGCCTCGCCCGCTTTCCGTTCGTGAAGAACCCTTGGAGACTTTCGATTTCGGCCACCAACCCTCGCTGGACAAGAAGCTAATCCACCAGCTCGCTGCGTGGCTCCTGCCGTGCCCGGCCCAAGCAGGTGCTCGTCCACCCCTTCCATCCCAGGGCCCGTGAGTTCCTCTGCGACGCTCACCAGCCGGCACAGAGGCAGGATCTTTATTCTCGCGTGCGAGCCTCTGCCCGATGCTCGCGCTGGGCGTGGCAAGCGCCATCGCATTGCGCGGTCACCGCCGATGCCTTACACACCCAACGCTAGACGGCACGCTAGCAACGAAACCGTCGATAAGGGCCACGCCCGCCCGGAAGTGCGGTGCCTGTCCACCTCCACCGAGACGGACCCAATGGCTTGACAGAGGGGGTTATCTCCGATACTTTTGCAGGTTTGCAGATCCCGTCATCACCCACCATAGGGATCAGGGCGCACCCCAATGAAGAGAACGTTCCAGCCCAGCATCTTAAAGCGTAAACGCACTCATGGTTTCCGCGCCCGCATCTCTACCAAAGCCGGCAAGGCCGTGATCAGCGCGAGGAGGGCGAAGGGCCGCAAACGGCTTAGTCCGTGACCGGTCCCCCTTGATTCAAGGCCGGCAGCGTTTTTCCCGGCGCCTGCGTCTCTCAGGCGGGGTAGATTTTCGGCGTGTCTTCCGATGCCCATGCAAGGTGGGCGACGCGGCGGTTGTTGTGCTCGCGCGTCCCAATGGTCTTAGCTACCCTCGGTTGGGCTTGGCCGTTGGTCGCAAGGCCGTGCATGCAGCAGTGACGCGCAACCGTCTCAAGCGACTGATTCGAGAGAGCTTTAGACGCCACCAAAGGACACTGGGTCACTTGGATATCGTGGTGTGGGTGCGCAAAGATCTCGTCGATCCGGTGGCCACCACCTTTGGGCATACCTTGGACGGCTACTGGCAGCAGTTGGTCCATCGATGCGGCGGAGTGTGATAGTGCTGCTGGAAGCCTACCGCCTCGGAATCAGCCCGTGGCTCGGTAGTCATTGTCGCTTCTACCCCAGTTGCTCGCACTATGCCAAAAGTGCCATCGAGCGTTTTGGTCTGCTCCGTGGTGTGTGGCTAGCGTTGCGCCGCATCGGCCGTTGCCACCCCTGGCACGTCGGCGGCTACGACCCAGTCCCCGAGAACCATAAGAGCCAGAGCCATGGATAACGTGAGGCTCCTGCTGTTCATCGCGCTGGCCTTCGTGCTGCTGATGATATGGCAGGCGTGGGACCAAGATTACGGGGCACGGCGCGCTGGGCCGGCACAAACGAGTGCACCGCCGGCAGCGAGTGCCGAAGTCCCTGCACTGCCCAAGGGGGCTCAGGCTGCTGGGACGAGTATTCAACAGTCGGAGTCTGAACAGACTATTCGGGTAGTGACGGACGTGCTGGACCTCGAGATCGGAACGCGCGGAGGCGACCTGCTCCGCGCGGAGCTACGGAAGTATCCCGTGTCCGTGCGGGAGCAACATCAGCCCGTTCGCCTCTTGTATGACCGCCCGCCCCAGTTGTTTATCGCGCAGTCGGGCGTACTAAGCGCGACCCCCTCTCCAAGCCATCGGGACCTGTATACGGTCGATCATAAGGAGTATCGCCTAGAGGACGGCCAGAGCGAACTGAAGGTCTCGCTGCATTGGCGCGGTCCCTCAGGTACGACGGTGGACAAGATTTACAGCTTTCGGCGGGGTAGTTATGTGGTCCGCTTGACGCATGTTCTACACAATGACGCGGTACAGCCCTGGTCAGCGAGGATCTACGGACAGTTTCAGCGCACCGAGGGCGCCGCGCAGTCGGATTCCGGCTTTATTCACACGTTTACAGGAGCGGCGTTCCACACCACGCAGGAGCGCTATCGCAAGGTCACGTTCAGCGAGATGGGCTCACACGAAGTCGACCTGGACTCGAACGGCGGATGGGCTGCCATCTTGGAGCACTACTTCGTGACGGCATGGGTGCCGCCGGAGGGTGGCGACAGTCGCTTCTACGCGAGGGGCCTGGACGGGGGTCGGTATCTTGTTGGTGTGATCGCGCCTTTGGTGACCGTACCGCCAGGCCAAACGTCCTCGCGGGAGATGAAGCTGTATGTGGGGCCGAAAGTGCAGAGCCGCCTCGATCATGTCGCGCCAGGACTTGAACTTACTGTCGATTACGGCATCTTTTGGTTTCTCTCGCAGCCCCTGTTCTGGCTACTGCAGCACATTCACGGGGTGGTCGGTAACTGGGGTTGGGCGATCGTGATACTGACCGGCCTCATCAAGTTGGCTTTCTTCCACCTTTCGGCGACAAGCTACCGGTCCATGGCGAAGATGCGCCGTTTGCAGCCCCGAGTAGCGGAGCTGAAGGAACGTTACGGCGATGACCGCCAGCGCATGAGCCAGGCCATGATGGAGCTCTACAAGCACGAGAAGGTCAACCCCTTGGGGGGATGCCTCCCGATCGCGGTCCAGATACCCGTATTCATCGCCTTATATTGGGTGCTAGTCGAGAGCGTCGAACTGCGGCAAGGTTCGTTCATTGGCTGGATCAAGGACCTTTCTGTCCCGGACCCGCTTTACGTCCTTCCGGTGCTCATGGGAGTAACCATGCTGGTTCAACAGTGGCTCAACCCCGCTCCCGTGGATCCCCTCCAGAAGAAGGTTATGATGGCCTTGCCGCTTGTTTTTACGGTATTTTTTGCGTTTTTCCCAGCTGGTCTAGTGCTTTACTGGACCACTAACAACGCGCTCTCCATTGCGCAACAGTGGCATATCACCCGTCGGGTCCAACACTCCGCGCGCTGACCGAGCAAGACACCATTGTAGCCGTTGCGACTCCCCGAGGCTTCGGAGGGGTGGGTATCGTGCGTCTCTCTGGGTCAGCGGCGGAGGCCGTGGCGAAGTCGATGCTGGGCCGCCTTCCGGCTCCGCGAATGGCCCTTTACGGGGCCTTTCGGGGCCCAGACGGTGCAGTGCTCGACTTCGGCATCGCTCTGTACTTTCCGGCACCCCGGTCCCTGACCGGAGAGAACGTTCTAGAGTTGCACGGTCACGGAGGTCCGGTCTCTCTGGATATGTTGGTGCGGCGGGCTGTAGAGCTGGGTGCCCGACCTGCTCGCCCTGGCGAATTCAGCGAACGTGCGTTCATGAACGGTAAGATGGACTTGGCTCAGGCCGAGGGCGTGGCGGACCTGATCGCGTGCACATCGGAGGAGGCGGCGAAGAGCGCCATGCGCTCGCTCAGCGGCGAGTTTTCGGGACGGATCCGCGCGATGGGGCAGAGCGTGCTTGCGTTGCGGGCGGAAGTGGAAGCCAACCTGGACTTTCCTGAGGAGGACTTGGATACCGGGTGGGTCCAAAAGTTGGCAGAACGCCTAAAGGCCTTTCAGGCCAGTCTGGGGCGACTGCAGGCGTTGGCCGGACAGGGGGCCCTGTTGCGCGAAGGCATGACCGTGGTCATCGCCGGCCCCCCGAATGCTGGAAAGTCAACGCTGCTGAATGCCTTGGCGCAGCGGCAGACGGCCATCGTGACGGAAATCCCCGGGACGACGCGCGACGTGCTTCGGGAGTGCATCCACATCGATGGGATGCCGCTGCACGTGCTGGATACGGCGGGTCTGCGGGACACGTCGGATCCCCTGGAGAAGGAGGGCGTTCGCAGGGCTTGGCAGGCGATTTCGGAAGCTGACCGGCTCCTGTTGGTAGTGGACGATACGGTTGGGGCTGGGGACAATGAACGGGAAATTTGTGAACACTTACCGCCGAGGCTCGGGGTGACGGTAGTGCGGAACAAGGTTGACCTTAGCGGGCGTCCGTGCGGTCGATCCCGTGGGCCGGTCGGGGTCGGGGAGGAGGTGGCGCTCTCAGCAGCCACTGGAGAGGGACTGGGCTTCCTGCGGCAGCATCTCAAGGAATGCGTTTCATATCAGGGCGCCGACGAAGGGGTGTTCATGGCACGGCGGCGGCATTTGGAGGCGCTCGACCGCGCCCAGGCTGCTGCTGCCGCCGCGTGCGATCTGGCGGTGGCGGGATCTTGGGAGCTAGTCGCGGACGAACTCCGCCTGACGCAGCAGGCGCTGGGCGAGATCACTGGTGAGGTGAGATCGGAGGACGTCCTGGATCGCATCTTCTCGACGTTCTGCATCGGGAAGTAGACTTCTCAAAAGCGACTAGCGACTCGGTTAATGGAGTTGTGTCGGCGCGTTGGCTGTCCCTGGACACTGAAAGTCCTAAGCAATTGCTGTGCAGCGACAGAGCGGACTCAGGGGCGAAAAGCGCGAACGAGGCGCCCCAGCCGTCGCTGCCAGAGAGGGCGCTGAACGCACCTATAACGTAGGGCGACGTAAATGCGGATAATCAACTGCACCATACGCGCATGGCGGGGGACAGTTTGACCGACGCGGCGGGCATAGGCCAGAGGACCCTCGTTTGGAGAGCGCGGGATCCCTCTGCGCGCCAGCTTCGCGCAGAACTGCCGGTACAATTCCCCAAGGGGGTCCGGCGTTTCCCGGACGGGCGAAAAGCGGGCGACCAGTACGGCGAGCCCGAGGGTCATAGCGAGCACCAGCGCTATCGTTAGACCCTGCCACGTCACATCGGGCCAGCCGAGACTGCCGAAGAGTTCCCGCTGCAACTGAGGACCGTAGCCCAGGATCCAATGGTTCCAGCCGTTGTTTACGGCATCCCAACCAAGGCGGAGATTGTCCGCCGCCCACTGCCAGAAGACCATTTCGGGCAGGCTACCCCGTGCGGAAACCCCCTGAAACCGCTCCATGCCGAGCTCGATGCGCTCGGGGGCGACGGCTGCCGTGGGGTCGACACGGACCCATCCTTGGCCGGCAAACCAGACCTCCGACCAAGCATGCGCGTCACGTTCCTGAACGATGAGGTAGCCACCCAGGGGATTATAGGTTCCGCCTTGATAGCCCGTGACGACGCGGGCGGGAATCCCGGCGGCGCGCATCAGCACTACGAAGGCTGTTGCGTAGTGCTCGCAATATCCACGGCGAGTATCGAAGAGGAACTCGTCCACGGGATTGCTCCCCAAACGCGGCGATTCCAGCGTGTAGACGAAGGACTGGCGGCGAAAGTAGGCGAGGGCCTCCTGAACCACCGCGGTTGGCTGCACCCAGGTCCGTGCCCACAGGGCGCCCAGTTGGCGCGCGCGCGGGTTGTAGCCGCTGGGCAGTTCAAGGCCAAGAGAACGTTCCGAGGGGGTGAGCGAACCGGTTGCGTGAGATAGTCGGGAAACGAGTTGATAGAGGGAGCGTTGCTGGACCGCGTTTCGCGCGAGGAGCTGCAGATCGGACGTGATCTCGGTACCCCGCGGCGCTGCGACGGGTAGCTCGAGCGGGAACAGCCACCGTCCCTCGTGAGGCTCGATGGTCACCGTGTAGTGGATAACGGGTGCGGAAGGATCGACGGGTGGGGGGGTGCCTTTGGGAGTTGAACGTGTCCAGCGACGACCATCCGTGCGCCAGAATACGGGACCGCGCCAATAGAGCATGGCAGGGGACGGCGTGCTCTCCGTGAATTCAACCCGGAAGGCGACGGCATCCGATTGGCTCAGTCGGCTGATTTGCCCCGGGGCGAGTTCGTCGCTCAGTCCTGTGAGCCCGCGGTAAGCATCTGTCGGTAAGCCCCAAAGGGGGCCCGTGACCCGAGGGAAAAAGAGAAACTGGGTGCAGGCCAAGGGGATAGCATAGAGAAGCATACGTGCGGCGAGCCGGACGGCGCCCGCAACTCCCAGTACCTGACGCAGGTCGTTGGCGGAGACGAGGGACGCCGTAAGCAGCAAGACCGGTACGGCCATGTAGATAGCCATCAGAATCGTCTGGGAATAAAGAAAATTGGTAATGGCCAGGAAATATCCCAGAAACACCGCGACATATAGGTCTCTTCGCGCACCGACCTCCAGGAGCTTGAGCCCGACCATCAGGATGAGAAGCGCAACGCCAGCGTCCCGGCCCGTGAGCGTGTGGAAGTTGGCATAGACGGCGGCGAGCGTGACGCTGACTAGTAAGACGCGCGTGAGCCGTCGGGGGAGCGGCTTCCGGTACCGGCCCAGGATGGACCGCCAGACGCCGGTGACTAGGGCAAACAGCGTCACCCACCACGGCAGATGGGCTGCGTGCGGTGCCACCACGGTGGTTAGAGCGCAAAGCAGACCGGCCAACGTCGGCGGCCTCGTTACGTCAGGGGCGTCAGCGGCCAACGGGGCTGTCGAAGAGGGCGAGAACCCGGAGACATCTCGAACCATGGACCTCCCCGAGGTTCGGGGAAACCATGATGCCCGGCAACCGCAAGCCGTAGCGCGTCGACGCGGCCTCGGCTTGTAAGACCCAGCGGCAGAGGGCGGAGAGGCGTTGCTCTGTGTCACCGGAGAGCATGTCCCAATCGAGCCACAGCTCGTCCTGGCGGCCGGCAGCAAAATGTTTGACCAGAACTTCGTCGCTTCGCGCGAAAGCCTTCCAGCAGATGCGACGAGGGGAGTCGCCGGGACGGTATTCCTGGAGCCCGGCGAAATCCTCGTCGCGTCTCTCGGTTGCTCTGGAAGCCTCGCTGCTGGAACTGCTATGAGGCAACGGTGACGTGCCCTCGGGCCGGGGGTAGACCACGCAGCGGAGGTCTAAATCGACGTTTGCCCAGGCGCGAAAGAGCCCCAATGGGAAGGTGGTACAAAGGGTAATTGGTCCTGGGCAAAGGTATCCGCGTGCGGATGTTGGGGCAGCGGCTGTGAGCCAGGCGGTGGCGTCGGCGGGGACGTCGGTTGCGACAAGCTGGTCGGTGGGGAATCCTACGCGCAAGGCATAGTGAGGAGCGCGACCGAAGTTTTGCAGGAGGATCGGAAAGTGGGCAGTTTGCCCAGCATACACCGGGGATGCGGCGCCTTTCCCCACGGAGAGGCCCACGAGGTTTCGGTAGGTCGAGATCATGGTTGTGAGGCCAAGGCTGGCCAGCAGGAACGTGAGGAGGTGTCCGAGGCTGCTGTTGTAGTTAATGGAGCCGACGAGCATAACCAAGAGGAGCCCGCCGTAAAGCAGCCCCTGGGACGTTGGGACGATGAAGATCTGTTTGCGCGAAAGGTGTACGGTAAGTAGCGAAGTCGTATAGTCCTCCATTTGGGGGGCTCGGACGGCACCGGCCCGGCCTTATTAGCGTTCCACGTGGAACATCTGCCTCTCGATCCAACGGGTCACGGCACGGCTACTTCGTTCAATAACATGGCCGGTGAACTACGGTGCGTCCCAGCACCCGTCTGATGCACTGGGACCAAGCGGTGCGTGACTATGCTTGAAAGGATCGCCTGCACATCCTCCGGTACCACATAGTCACGCCCGCCCAACAGAGCCCATGCCTGAGACGCCATGCGCAACGCTAGGCCGGCCCTCGGAGATAACCCGCGACGGAACTGCCCGGAATATCTGCTGAAGTCCAGTAGTGCCCTAATATACCGAATCAGCGCGTCACCGACGTACACCTGGCTGACCGAGCCCTGCAGTTCCATTAGGATCTGTGGGTCCAGTGCTGATTCAAGACCCGCCAGCAGGGCGCGACGTTCTTGACCGGAGAGCAGGGTACGCTCGGCCTCTGTGTCGGGATAACCCAGCTCAATCCGCATGAGGAACCGGTCGAGCTGGGAATCCGGAAGCGGAAACGTACCCGCGTGGTCGGATGGATTCTGCGTTGCAATCACGAAGAAGGGATTAGGCAGAGGGCGGGTCTGCCCCTCGATGGTTACCTGACGCTCCTCCATTGCTTCCAGCAGCGCACTCTGGGTCTTGGGCGTGGCCCGGTTTATCTCGTCGGCAAGGACTAAGTGGGCAAAGATCGGTCCGGGATGGAACCGGAAAGCTCCTGCCGTTCGGTCGTAGATCGAGACCCCAAGAATGTCGCTGGGCAGCAGGTCGCTGGTGAATTGTACCCGTTGAAAACTCAGACCTAGCACCCTAGCGAGGGTGTGTGCGAGAGTGGTCTTGCCCATCCCGGGAAGATCCTCGATCAGCAGGTGACCGCCGGCCATGACGCAGGTCAGGGCTAAGCGGAGTGCCTCCTCTTTGCCGAGGATGATCTGACCGGCTTGGGCCAGTGCCCGATTCAAAATGGCTGCGGACATGAAGAAAGCACCGCGAAAGCCCGCGCACAGGCTACTTTAAGCAAGGGACGCCAAAAGAACCAACGCAGGGCAGGGCGGAAGCAACGGCGTAGGGTTACCGTAGTCGCGCCACGGCATGAGACGGGAGAGCAAGACTTGTGGTCCTGCCGGTGTTGGTTAGGCGCGCGTAAGGCTATACCCTCGCAGGTTGCGCGCAAATTCTCCGAGTGCGCCGACACCCGTCGCCTCGGCTTGACGACACCAGTCATGCAGGGATTGCACCATGGCCTCGTGTGTCGTCGCGGAACGCTGCCACAGCGCCTGGAGCCGCTGCTTGAAATGATAGACGGTGCGCAGCTTGCTGCTGGACGCCAACACCGTCTCCAACTCCGCCTTGCTCTTCTCGTCGAGGAGCGCTTCGCTGCGGACCAGCCAGCTACGGGCACGGCGATACACCTCGCGACAGGAGTCGTCCGCCCGCCGTAACTCCTCCTTGAGCACCGGGACGATTACGTGGCGGGCATAGGTCGCCATGACCTGAAACCGGTGGGTCGCGATGGCTGCGACCGCGTCGGTGTCCAATATGCCTTTGTGAGGTAGCACCAATGGGTCCGGTGCGACGCGCTTGACGTGGGCGAGTCCGAATGCCTGCAGTATCCGGATGTAGAGCCAGCCGATATCGATCTCCCACCATTTGGAGGAGAGGCGGGCAGAACTGGCATAGGCATGATGATTGTTGTGGAGTCTCTTCGCCCCCGATGATGATGCCCCACGGAACAATGTTGGTGGATGCGTCCGCAGTTTCGTAGGTGCGATAGCCCCAGTAGTGACCGACCCCGTTGATGACACCCGCGGCCCAAAAAGGGATCCACGCCATCTGCGCTCCCCAGATTAGGGCGCCGGGAAGCACGCCGAACAGCACCAAGTCAACAAAGAGCATGAGGAGGATCCCGGCCATCTGATGCGCAGAGTAAAGGTTGCGCTCCAACCAGTCGTCGGGCGTCCCGCGGCCATATTTTGCTAGCGTTTTCTCCTGCGCAGCGGTCGCCTGATAGAGACTTACCCCTCCCCATAGGACCCGATTGAGCCCGAGGATTTGAGGGCTGTGGGGATCCTCCGCAGTCTCACATTTGGCATGGTGCTTGCGGTGGACAGCTACCCACTCGCGCGTGATCATGCCTGTGGTCAGCCATAGCCAGAAACGGAAGAAGTGGCTTGCTAGCGGGTGTAGCTCGAGGGCCCGATGCGCCTGGTGACGGTGAAGAAAGATGGTGACGCTGGCGATGGTGATATGGGTTAGGACTAGACCGACGACGACGTAGCCCCACAGGGACAGGTCGAGAATACCGTAAGCCATGCAGTTTACCTTCTTGGATGCAAGACTGAGTGGAACCAAGTGTTCTCTGGCGAGTGCTCGGCGGCTCCCAGAAACTCTGGGCACAGCCAAAGGACGCGGCTATATTACGGGAAAGGCAAAGGTTTGTCGATGTGGTGTTGCGAGGAAATAAATTGTCTGGACTTGTAGCACGCGATCACGTGATCTGTCCGGTTGGTCGACCTCCCGGCAGGCGACAGAACTGCTAGTGCAGTGTCTCACAAATAGCTATGCACAGATCTGCTCCATCCGGTTTCGGGCCGCGACGATCTTGCGCAGGATGTCCTCGCCCTTGGCGTTCCAAACATAGCGCTTGGGGTGGGCGTTACGCTCAGCGAGAAAGGCGATGATAGCCTCGGCGAGCGCCTTGACGGAGCCAAAGCTGCCTTCGGCGAGAAAATCGCCCAGATCGCGGAAGAACCGCTCGACCAGATTCATCCAGGACGAAGAGGTGGGGGTGAAGTGCAGGTGCATGCGCGGGTGCTTCGCGAGCCACGCCTTGACCGCCTGATGCTTGTGGGTGGCGTAATTGTCGAGGATAAGATGGAGGTCGAGGTCCTGGGGGGTTTCCCGGTCGATGCGGCGCAGAAACGCGAGCCACTCCTGATGGCGGTGCTTGCGCGCCAGGGCGGTGGTGAGCTTGCCCTCCAAGTAGTTGAGCGCCGCGAACAGGGTGAGCGTGCCGTGACGGATGTAGTCGTGGGTGCGCGTCCTGAGGTGACCGATGCCGAGGGGCAGCCCTGGCTGGGTGCGCTCCAGCGCCTGCATCTGGGTCTTCTCGTCGCAGCAGAGCACGACCGCCTTCCAGAATTTCGCCTCAAAGTGCTTGTCCTTGGACAGCTTGAACTGGCGGTTCAGGTGCGGCTTGATGTCATTGGCCGCCCACAGCCGCTGCACACTCGCCTTCGAGATGCCCGCGGCGGCAAGCCATGGTGCGGCAGCTCCAGCGCCCCAGATGCGCCGGCGGCTTACCGACCGTCTCCAGCACCCGCCTCACCTTCGCCTGCGAGAGCCTGGGCTTGCGCCCTCGTCCGGGCGCATCCGCCAGCCCCGCCAAGCTCCGCTGCCGATAGCGCCGGCACCACTGCCCGACGCTCGCCCGCGTGGTGCCCAGCTTCGCGGCGATGGCCTTCTGATCCAGTCCTTCAACAGCCAGCAGAATGATTCTCGCGCGCTGCCGATCCCGAACTGCCACCGTGTGCGAACGCACTCGACGCTGCAGCTCTTGCGCCTCTTCTGGCAATACCTCCAGGGACATCCTCCTCATGGCTCCCGCCTCCCAGTGCCCGTACTTCCAGTATGGCACCAGTCCGGCATAAGTAAAGGCATTTGTGAGACACTGCACTAGAGGAGATCCGGCCGATGAGGTTCGAGGAAGCGTATGGAGGTTGGCGGCAGGGGGCGGCTGAGGCAAGAGGAGGGGGCCAGGCTCCAGCGTTTTCGCCGTTACATTGACCGATGTGAGGATGAAGGGCTGGACGGACTCATCGGCAAGCGGCTGTCGCAAGTCTCCCATCGTCGGGCGCCGGTCGATGGGGTCCTGAGGCTGACTGAGCGCTATGCCAGGCGGCATTTGGGCTGGAACGTCATCGCGCCGGGCCAAGCTCGGCGCATCTTGCGGGGTGAGAGATGACGCGCACCCTGAAGTGCTGGTAAAGCTTGGATAGCGGATGCCGAGGGTTTTAGCGTGAAAGAAGCCCGTTTTCGGCGCACGGGGCCTGACCGATGAAGGGATCTGGGTGAGGCGGCGCGCGGTCAGTACTCGACGATGCCCCATCCCTCGCGCAACGCCATCTGGCGCAGACGCCGGTCGGGGTGCACGGCCACTGGTATGCCCACACGGTCGAGTAGCGGCAAATCATTGTAAGAGTCCGCGTAGGCCACGCACTCTTCCAGCGGTACCTTCAGCTCGGCGCACAGTGCAAGCGCGCTCTGCAGCTTCCCATCGCCGAAGGGATGGACAAGGGGAGGACAGCCGATGAAAACCTCGTCCTGCTGGGCGCACTGCGTCGCGCTGAAGGCCGCCACGCCCAGTTGCGCGGCCAATGGGCGGGCGATAAAGTCCGGCGTGCCGGTCAACAGCGCCACCGGCTGGCCCGCCCGTTGGTGCCTTCTGATGCGTTCCAGCATGCTAGGCCGCACCCGCTTGCTGAGGTCTTGGTGCACGAACTTGGCCGCCATCTCCTCGATTGGCCCCACGTCCAAGCCCGCGAGGTAGGCCTTGTTCTTTTTGCCCACCTGCGTCCCGTACTTGGGCCACCACAGGGCATAGAAGGCGAGCGCCGACGCGACCTGCTGTGCGCCCAGGTAGCGGGCCTGAATGAGGTATCTTACGAACCGGCGTTCGGAGCTAGAATCCCTCCAGCAAGGTGCCGTCAACGTCCATCAGGACGCCGCCCAATCTAACGGGTTCCGCGCGACGGCCTGGACGAGACCAGTATTCCCTCGGAGAGCATAAATTCGAGGACCACCGGTACGCCCCGCAACAGGCAGACGGCGACCGACGCGGAGACCAGAGTGAGAGTCACCGCGTGGAGAAGGGGCGCCAAGTCGCTCCAGAAGAGGGGAAACAGCGCGGGCCACGGTTGGATCAGGAAGACCCAGCCGAATGTGACCGCCTTGATCACGCCGTACAGCGCACGCATGAGCCGCCCCGAGACAAGAAACCGGCCCACAGGGGTGCGCATCATGCTGAACGCGCTCTGCCCTTGGGCTGCGCCCTGACAGCGCACGGAGTCGACGACCAGACTGCGGGTGATGAAGACGATGGCCACCCACACCGGGATGAGCCCCAGGTGGGCCAGTACGACCCACAGCACATTTTCCACCACGCGGTCCACAGCAATGTCGAAGATAGAGCCGAAGACCGATGATTCCCCGCGTCTTCGGGCTACATATCCATCCACTGCATCCAAGCCGATGATGAGCACCAAAAGCGGCATGTCGAGGAGTTGCCAGAGAGGGGGGGCTTGGTAGGCCATAATCACCAGAACGAACAACAGCAGGAAGCGGCTAAGCGTGACCAGATTGGCCATATCTACACGGGGTCCCGGTGCGGCGTGACGCTGATTATATTGGTTTCGCCTTGGAGCCGACAAACGACGTACTAACGCTTGCCATCCTCGTTGCTCGCTGGTTACGGGTATGATTCATGACCAGATCTCTGTGACGGGGTGTTCGATGAACCAGTCCTACTACCGGTATCACGTCTTCTTTTGCACGAACCAAAGGCAGGACGGGTCCCAGTGCTGCCAGAACCGCAATGCGCGGGCCATGCGCGATTATGTCAAGCAGCGGGTCAAGGCGCTAGGAATGGGTCGGGCGGGCGGTATACGCATCAACATCGCAGGCTGCATGGACCGTTGCTCCGAGGGGCCGGTGCTCGTGGTGTACCCGGAAGCGGTCTGGTATACGTACGTGGACCGAGAGGACATCGACGAGATCGTAGAGGAGCACCTTGTCCATGGACGTGTCGTCGAGCGGCTCAGGATCTGAGTGCCCAAGCGTCCCGGAGGCGATGGGCCTCACCAAGTCCTACCAGCGGGCGCTAGGAAGTTGGGGAAGACCGTCCTGGGTTATGGGGCGCCCGGCAATCTTCTGTTGCGGGATCTGGCCGAACAGACGATGCCGTGCTTCCTCCACCGCCCCGTCAACCTGGGGGAGTGGCAATGGCACGGAGCCGTCGCTCCGAGCGCCGGCGATGCCGCCTCAGGCGCTTGTATTTCGCCTGTGCCCAACAGGCCAAACGCTCGTCGAGATAGCGAAGCGTCGGGTAAAGCGCCGATGGGTAGTAACGACCGTAGTACGTCAGCCAACCCCGGATGACGGGATTGAACATCCGAGCCAGGTCGTCAATCCGCTTGTCCACCCGGCAACCGAGCTGCCAGTCACGAATCGCTTGACGCATGCGTTTTGCGGCCCGGTTGCTGACCGCCGGGCTGAAGTTGACGAAGTACTTTCCCCAGCGATTCTTCGAACGCCGCGACCGGAACGTATAGCCGAGGAAGTCGAATTTCTCGTTGGGGTAGTGGCCCCGTCGGTCGTCATCGTTGCAGTAGACAATCTGCGTCTTCTGCGGATGCAGCTCCAGCCCGCACTCCGCAAACCGCCCCTGCAGCACACGCTTCAGCCATTGCGCCTGCGCTTCGCTCACACAGTGGCAGAGGATATCATCGGCAAATCGCTCGAACGGAATGTGCGGATGGTGTTTCGCCATCCACCGGTCGAACGCATAATGCAAGAAGAGGTTCGCAAGCAAGGGGAAATCACGGACCCCTGCGGCGTCCCCCGCTCCCGGGGCTCCAGGGTGCCATCAGCCAACTGCACGGGGGCTTTCAGCCACCGCTCGATGTACAACAGCACCCAGCGACAGTCGGTGTGCTTCTTCACCGCCTTGAGAAGCAGGTCGTGCGGAATGGTGTCGAAATAGGCCCGGATGTCCAGGTCGAGCACCCAGTCATAGCGCCAGCAACGCTCACGCGCCACGCCCACGGCGTCCAACGCCGACTTCCCAGGCCGGTACCCATAGGAGTCCGAATGGAAATGCTTCTCCAACTCGGGCTCCAGGTACCCCTTCACCACCGCCTGCGCAATGCGGTCCGCGACCGTCGGGATCCCCAACGGCCTCGTCCCACCCTCTCGCTTGGCGATCTCCACACGCTTCACCGGTGGCGGAAAGTAGCTGCCTGACGACAATCGATTCCACAGCTTGTAGAGGTTGTTTTCCAAATCCTCCTCAAACACCTCTATCGACTGCTCGTCGACACCAGCCGCTCCCCGGTTTGCCTTCACCCGTTTGTACGCTTCCCAAACCCAACGCTTGGGAATACAAAACGGCTTTGCTTTATCCAAAAGGCTCCTCCCGTTTCCGGTTGACCTTCCGATAAGACCGGACAGTGCCGCCCCTTTGCTCCAGCCCCATTACAGGACCTTCAACGCTCCTACGGGCGGCTCCGCCCCTGTGCCCCGCCTCGGTACTCTGGCTCTCGTGGGGCTGCCACTTGAGCGGCTCCCTTCACATCGGGGCGACAGGTTCCCACGTTCCACACAAGAGCCTGAACCAAGGTCACGCCGCCTTCGTGCCGGAGGCCATCTGGCCAGTCAACAGGCTCCCGCCAGACTCATCCCAGGTTAACGACTACCCCCTGGTTTCGACCTCGTCCCTACGCTTTCGACAGCTCATCGACGGTTCGCTTGCGCTCGTCTCCTTGGCCCACACCTGACAAAGTCTCGCCCTGCCTTTTCCTCGACGCTCACCACCCGGACTCTTGACCCGCGCAGCTCGAGGCGGTTTGAAGCCTGCACCTGCATGCCGGCTTCGAGGGGCCTGCCCTCATCTCTCGTGCAGCATGGCTGCTCCAGTGTGCTCAATTCATAAGCACTCCTTCGCGCCTTCGTGGCGCACTGTCGTCGATGTAGCGCACCAGGTAGGCTTCGCCCCGCAACCGGGACTTGACCACCCGCTCGAACCACAGATCCGGAACGTGTCAACAACTTTGAGACACGGGTGGTTGGAAACTAAGTTGTCCATTGCCGCCATCTCGCATTGGCCGAGCGTGTTGGCTTGCTCGAGGAGCAGGGTACTGGTCGTGGGCAGATCCTGCTCGGGGACTATCGGGTTGATGGCGACCAGCTTGGGGGGCTGGGCTGCGACTGGGCGCCCCCGCACGAAGCGCTCGGGATGTGCCTGGTGGGCGGCATCGAGCGCCGCCTGGCGCACCGCCAAGAGCTCCTTGACCCGTCCGTGAAACACATCAGCCGGCGTGAACAGGGCGAGCCCCGAATGCTGATGGTGGTGGTTGTACCAGTCGAAGAACTCGGTGCACCAAGCCCGCCCCTGCTCGAGACCTCGGAAGCGACCGGGAAAGTCCGGCTGGTACTTGAGGGTCTTGAACTGAGACTCGGAGAAGGGATTGTCGTTACTCACCCTGGGGCGGGAGTGAGAGGGCTCCACCTTCAGCTCCGCCAGGAGGTCGAGAAAGCCCCGTGCGGTCATGGGGGCACCGCGGTCCTGGTGGACCCGCAGGCTGCGTGGCTCGATGCCATGGCGATGGATGGCTTCTGCCAGCAGTTGTTTGGCGAGTGCACTGTTCTCGCGGGCCGCCAGCCAAGCCACCACGAAGCGGCTGTAGAGGTCGAGCACCACGTAGAGATTCAGGAACACCCCTCGGCTCAGGGTGGCGAGCTTGGTGATGTCCCAGGTCCAGACTTGGTTGGGGGCGCTTGCCTCCAAGCGCGGCACGGGATGGTGAGTTTTGGGGCGCACGGCGCGCCGCTCGCCCGACTCTGCGGATTCGGCCAACAGCCGATGCATGGTGCGAACAGAACACAGATACCGCCCCTCGTCCAGAAGCTTGGCGTAGACCTCAGCCGGGGGCTGGTCGATGAAGCGCTCCTCGTGGAGCACCTCGAGCACTTCCCGGCGCTGCGCCTCGCTCAGGCGCCGTGGGCTACACCGTGGACCGCTGGCAGGCCGAGTAACCCGCGGTCGGTGCCGATAGAGTGTCGCCCGCGCAAGCCCCAGGGCCGCACAGGCGGACTTGAGCGGCACCACCGGGTCACGCGCTTCGAGTGAAGCGCACTCATGGCACGTGCTCGCTCTCGGTGGCCGCCAACAACTCCTGGGCTTTTTTTGGAGCTCAAGGAGCTTCTCGGCGATGAGGAGCTTGCGCGTGAGGATCGCCTTGTCGCGCTCCAGCGCCTCGATGCGCGCCGGTCCTTGGCATCCTTGAGCGCCTTGCGACCCGGCTTCCTGGGTGCGAGCCCGGCCTCGCCTTCACGCTCGAGCTGCACACGCCAGGCCGCCAATTGGGAGCTGTACAGCCGCTCTCGACGCAGCAGCGCCGCCAGTGCTCCACGCTCAGTGCAAGCCTCGGCCTCGGCCAAAAGACGTTGCTTGTCCTCGGCCGAGAAGCGCCGATGCAGCCCCCGATCATGCTCAGGGTTGGCTACCACCTCAGTACCACTTCCAACTGAAACAGGCTTGGGCATGACATCCTCCAGTCCGCCCTCGAATCATCCTAACGATCATTGCGTCTGGCGCCACCCCAGAGGATGAAAGAAGCTGTGGGGTGGGAGACGGCGGGAAGAGGTCGCGCAAGTTTTTGGCGGCTCGACCCCGCAACCTAACGTGACCCGCCGGACCGACTCGTACCCCGGATTGCTTCCCTACAGAGCGCACGTTAAACAGGCCGTCGGCGGCTTGCCGCCTTCAGGCTCACTGGGGTATGGACGCTGGTCGGGAAGCCCCGCGGGCGCGCCGCAGGATTCGGAAACCCGGCGGTGGGCGTAAGCGACAAAAGGAAGCAGGACGAGACGCTGCTTTCGGATCTGGATCGACTGCTCGATCCGGTGACCCGAGGCGATCCGATGTCGCCGTTGCGCTGGACTTGCAAGAGCACGACCAAGCTGGCGGCAGAGCTTCGGGACAGGGGGCATCGGGTATCGCAGGCGACGGTGTGGAGACTGCTCGATGAGCTCGGCTACAGTATGCAGTCCAATCGCAAGACCCGAGAAGGCTCGGACCATCCCGATCGCAACGCGCAGTTCGAGTTCATCGGTGCGAGCGTGAACGATTTCCTGGGCAGGGGTCTGCCCGTGGTCTCGGTCGATACCCAAAAGAAGGAGCTCATCGGGCGGTTCAAGAACAGTGGCCGAGAATGGCAGCGCAAGACTTTGTCGACCAAGAACTCGGCAAGGCCATCCCCTACGGGGTCTACGACATCGCTCGCAACGAAGGCTGGGGAAGTCGCGGCATTACCCACGACACGGCGGAATTCTCCGTCGAGACCCTGCGGCGTTGGTGGTACCGCATGGGCAGCCAAGTCTATCCCCGGGCCTCGGAGATGCTGATCACCGCCGACGGGGGTGGCAGCAATGGCGCCCGAGTCCGGTTGTGGAAGCTGATGCTGCAACAGCTTGCCGACGAGCTAGGCATCGCTATCCACATCAGACACTTTCCGCCTGGAACGAGCAAGTGGAACAAGATCGAGCACCGCATGTTCTGTCACATCACCGAGAACTGGCGTGGCCGTCCCTTGACCAGTCAACTGGCGATCGTGTCCTTGATTGCGTATTCCACGCAAATCGATCGCCTGGTCCACGGCAAAGTGATCACCCAGACCGGTGAAACCGATCGGTGGTCGGAGCGAAGCGACGCAGGGCCGTTCACTTTTACTGCAACTGAGCGGTTTGGGTCAAGGGTGAGCGTTTCTTTCGCATCGAGTCTCCTTTGAGAGTGAGCTTGTAGGCGTTGTGGACCAAGCGGTCCAGGATGGCATCGGCGAGCGTGGGGTCGCCGAGGCGCTCGTGCCAGTGCTCCACGGGGAGCTGACTGGTGACCAGGGTGGAGCGCAGGCCGTGGCGGTCATCGAGTAGCTCCAACAGATCGCGGCGGTGCTCCTCGGTCAGCTTGGCGAGCCCCCAGTCGTCGAGCACCAGGACATCCACTTTGGCAAGGCTGGTAAGCAATGCTCCGTAACGCCCATCGCCGCGGGCGAGCGAGAGGTCCTGGAGCAGTCGCGGCAGACGCTGGTAGAGCGCGCTGTGGCCTTCTCGGCACGCCTTGTGGGCGAGTGCGCAGGCGAGATAGCTCTTGCCCACCCCCGTGGGACCGGTGATCAGCACATTGAGGTGCTCGTCCACCCAGCGGCAGGAGGCGAGAGTGGCCATCAGCGCCTTGTCCAGCCCCCGCGGGGCGCGGTAGTCGATGTCCTCCACGCAGGCGCTCCTCGAAGCAGAGCGCCTCGATGTCCGGGGTATGCTGTTGGTCCTGCCTTCAGCATGCCGTTGAGCCGCAGGGCGGAGAGTTTCTCTAGGGTGGGATGAGTGAGCATCTCGGAGGTCCTCTTCAGTGGTAGTACTCGGGGCCGCGCAGGTTGGGATGCGCAGGCGTCGCGGCGGAGCCTTCGCAGGCGGGCAGGCCCTGGCGGTCCAGACCGTGGTGCAGGATGGCCTTGAGGCTCTTGAAGCTCAGGCCCCCGATGGCGAGCGCCCGCCGGCAGGCGGCCTCCAGGCGCTCGGCGCCGTAGTCTTTGCCCAGGCGCATGATGCCCAGACACGACCGAAAGCCCTGTTGGGGGTGGGGGCGGCGGGCGAGGATCGCCTCCACCACCTGGGCGGTCGCCGGTCCGGTCTTGGCCGCCCAGCCGATGAGCCGCTGCGGGCTCCAGCCCGCGTATTGCCGATGGGCCTGGGGCATGTGCTCGGACAGCGTGGTGTGGCGGCCTGGGTGGGGACTTCGGCGATGGCTCGGGTCGGGGTGCGGTATTGGATGCGCACATGGGTGTAGTGCCCGTCGATGTGCCGTTGGAAGTGCCGGGCGAGGAAGCTTGAGCCGTTGTCGGTCACCAAGAACGGGGGCTTCGCCAGGGGTCCGTGCAGCCGCTCGGCTTCGGCGCGGGCGCTATCGAGGGCGGCGGCGACCTCCGGCGCGCTGTAGCTGGCCGTGAAGTGACAGGCAAGCAGGTAACGCGAGTAGTAGTCGATGACGGTGACCGCGTACCACCACCCGTGTCCCGGGATGTGCAGATAAGTGACATCGGCCTGCCACAGCTCGTTCGGCTTGGAGGGCAGCAGCTCGAACAGACGCGCCGCCTGATACAGTGCCGCTTCGCGTACCCGGCGCTTTTGCAACAGCCCGGCGGCCTTGAACACCCGGTAGACCACCTTGTTGCTCACTGCCAAACCCTGGCGACGCGCGACTACTGCGATACGCTTGTATCCCCACCACGGGTAGCGTTCGGCCAGGGCTCTTCAGGCACTGGCTTCGGCTTGCGCCCAGGCTTTTTGGGCTCGGTGGCTCGCCCTGCATACCACACCGAGCGGGCAATGCCCAAGGCTCTCAGCACCCCAGAGAGCCGAGCCACAGGATTCGCCGCGCAGGCCTCCGTGACCATGGTGCGCACCGCCTCGGTCAGCTCGAGCCGCCCGAGAGTTGTTTTAAAATCCGGTTGGCGATGGTGGAGCTCGCACTACAGCCTCGCCCCTCATCCCACTCTCGCCACTTGAGACGTTCATGTTATTGTGCATAGGTGCCTAAGCTCTACCAGGGCAGCCCTCTCAGGCTGCTGAATTCCATGCGCTTGCAAGGTGCAACTCCCACAGCACCCCGCATGCGGATCCGCACGGGGCGCTTCCTTCGGATGGTAAAGGGTCACCCGAGGATGACGACCTCCAACGCTGGCTACGGCACGAACCGCCAAGACCGTTTCACCCGGTCGGGTGCGCCTACGGCCGTTGAGGCCCTCCCGTCTCTCTCGTTGCCGAAGGTTCGGGCCTTCACCGTGTCCTACCCATGACGGGGGCGTTTGGCGTTACGCCCTCGACTGAGAGCCTGTGAATTTATCGAATCTCGGCTGCTCGGGTGAGAAAAATCGCTGCTCACGGGGAAGATGCCGAGAGAATATTAGCGAACCATGATACAGCTCTTGATGTGCTCGGGGGTCAAACTTTGACAGGAGCTACGCACATGGGTGCTGCAACACGAGGCGCGACAAGGGTTTGCCGCATTGCAGCAAAAGAGGCGTGTATCTAGGCCCTCAGCGCAGATCGAGGACCGGTGGGGGATTCTTGATTCCGAGTGCTTTCAGGCGCTTAGCGGCTGCCGGAGTCGGTTCGGTGACCTGCCAGACGGTGCCATTGGGGCTCAACAATTGTGCGAGCTTGATGTGCTTGAGGTCATCGCGGAGGTTGCGCCAGGTGTCGGCGCAGGCGTGCTCGGCCACCCGCTCGAGCAGCAGGGCCAAGACGCTCAGGGCCACGTGGGCATGGATGCGGTGCACCGCCCAGTGGTAGACGGGCCGAAGCTTCAGCCCGCTCTTCAAGGTGCGCCACGCCTCCTCCACCCGCGCGAGCTGCTTGTAGCCGAGCGCCAGGTCTTCGGGGGAGAGCGTGTCGTCGTTGCTGGTGACCACGAACTTGCCATCCAAGCGCGCCTCGGCCTTGATCCTGGCGGGGTCGAGCAGGGGATGGCCGGTGGCGCTACGCTTCAAGTAGCGACCGAAGCGCCCACTGTTGAGCAACGCACAGGCCCGCTTGCTCTGGCCCTCGCCTGGACTCTCGCGCAGGCTCGCGAGCTCTGCCTCCAGTTCCGTCAAGAGCTCGGCGCGGTGCGCTCGGCTGCGCTCGGCCTCCTGCGGGTTGTGGCAGACGATGTAGCGTCGGCGCTGCTCGCCGACCACGACCTCCTTCACCCGCAGGTTCTGCGCGACCGGATGGTAGCGCCCGGGACGGGCGAGCACCTCGCGGGTGACCTCATCGCCGCGGCGCATGGGCACGCACACGATGTACTTGCCCCCACCGCGGGCGAGCGCTTGGAGGTTGGCCTGCGAGACCATCCCGGCATCGCCCACGAACAGACAGCGCGAGAGCTGCCAGCCCTTGAGATCGCGCTTCACCTGCTCGACGGTGCGGACATCCACCGTGTTGCCGGGGAACACCCAGTGGCGCACCGGGAAGCCGTCGCGGGTGACCGCGAGCCCGACCACGATTCTCGCGCGCATCGCCGCGCCCGTTCTTGCTGTTGCCGCGCTTCCTCGGCGCCGCGTACGGCTTGGCCCCTCTGCCGCCGCGGATCCTCGCACAACATCGTCCGGCCCCACCCCTCGGTCCTCCTCATCGACCTCGAAGTGCAGGCTGGTCGTGTCGTAGAAGACGAGATCGACATCGAGGTTCAAGAGGTCCGCCAAGCGGAAGTAGATGGCCCGCTCGATGGTCGCCTTCTCGGTTTCCAGGAAGTCCATCGCCCGGTACAGATGCTGCAACTCCAGTCGCTCGGTCTGTCCGATGCGCACCTCCTCGGCTAGCCACTGGCTGAAGCAGTAGAGCTTGGAGGCCGGAGCACAGGCGCGGTTCGCCACCATCGCGAACAGCGCCCGCTCCACCGAGAAGTCGAAACGGCGTCCTCCGACGACCTCCTCGATCACTTCGGCGATCCCAAGGCGTGCCCACAGCGCCTCCAGCACGTAGACCTCCCCGTAAGGCCAGGCGTTGACCACCTGCCAGCCCGGGTGCTCGGCCACGATGTCCTCGGGCGCGGCACGGCGCAGGATGCTCCGAGCGAGCCGGCGCAGCCGCTCGGTCACCTCGGGGGCTTCGGCACGCCCACAGTTATAGACGATGCGCGTCTCGGAGCGGCCCTTGTCCGGGTTCCAGACGCTCTCGGCGAGCTGCAGGTGGGTGATCACCGAGCCGTCGGCGCGCTTCTGGTGGGTCTCGCGCAAGTACATGTGCGCAACTATACATGCATCACTAAGTACACATCAATGACAAGCTAACATTCCATGTATCTATGCATTTGGCGGCATGCGAGCGCCCGCTCACCGCTAACCCGTTGATCCGCGGAACCCCGAACTCAACGTCCACCCCATCGATGTATTGGTAACTGTCAAAGTCGGGCCTGGGCAAACGGTTGGGGAAGTTCGGCCTGAGTCTGGAGCCGAGCAAGACCAAGCTCGTCGAGTTCGGTCGTTATGCCAGTATGCGAGCAAGCGGGGGAGGAGGCGTCCTGGGCTTCACCTTCTACTGCACGCGCAACCAAAAGGGCCACTTCAAGGTGGGGCTGCGGACCGAGAAGACTCGGCTGCAGCGCAGTCTGACCCGCCTGCGCGACCTGATGCGCCGGATGTGGCACTTGCCGGTGCACGAGCAGGTCGCCAACTCAACCGGGTGTTACGGGGCCACTTCGCGGACTCAGACATCGCCGGGAACTTCCGGGCCTTGCAGCAAGTGCATCGGTTCGTCGAACGGTACTGGCACAAGGGGTCACCCCCACCCGGTCCAACTCCTTCCTGCTCACACTCAAGACCTCCTCTGCCAACGCCTAACCCCCACGGTTGCCACCAAAAGGGGACATTTCTACCTTGCACAGGGGGGACATTACTACGTTGGACTAACGCCGGCGCCGGAGGGTCTTGCCGCTTGTACGCGGCTTTGGTATAAAGATCAACCCGCGGTTTGTTCGCGGTGGGTCTCCGTGGTGGGGAAGACCCTGACGAGACGATCACCGGGTCGTGGTGTTATGTTTTTCGCCGAAAAACTCGACGATCCTGAAACGGATACGGTTGGAGAGGAGCACACTATGTCACTGGGCATCTATCTCTACCTCACAACGACGGTTCTGGCGGGCAACTTCATCCTGTCTACGATGTGCAGTCCGTTCTGTTCTCCCAGACAGAGGAACGTCCTGCGCAGCCTGTTCGCCCTAGGGCTTGTCGGCGTGACTAGCCTCGGATACTCACTGTACGGGGCAGATCTCATGCACTGATCATCTCACCCCTGCGCCACGGACGGCTCTCGACATCTCTTGGGGGTTGTGAAACCGAGCCCCGTTACGTGCCGACTGTGGGTGCGGGCCGAGGAATGAACGTCGGCGCCGGCTCAGTGGGTATCCAGGCGCCCAAGTTCTTCTACGATCATAAGAACCAATTGTTTGCCCTGAGCCGTCATCCCCTTGGAGAGTCTGTCGGGGTCCCGCTCCCCGTTGATCAGGGGCCGGATGGCGGCACCCAGGCGGGACATGTCCCCAGGCACCTTGCTCGTCTGTTCTGCCATTCCGGCAACGATTTGCAGGGCTTTGCTGTTACCGCGCGCCGCCGCGTGGATCGCCGCGGCCAAGCCGGGCGCGGCGAGTGCGGGATCCGGCTCGAAGCGGGGGTCCGGCAGCGCGGATGGATCCTGCAAGCCCTGCAGGATCGCCTCCGCGATGACGGTGTCCTCTTCATCCAGTCTGCTCAGGACTGTTCGATCCCTCGTGCCAGCGAGGATCAGGCGGATCGCCCCTACCAGTTCCGTCCAGCCGTTGTCCGCGGAGAACTTCAGCGCCTTTTCGATCTCTGGCCGCAGTTCGGGTCGGTGATACGCCATGACTACGCCGTGGACCAGCCAGGCGTGGGCTTGGAGTATCTGCTGCCTCTTGTCAGGGAAGTGCGGCATTCACGGGTTGTCTTTGGCAGGTCGATGGCAACATCGAAGGCCCGGATGCCCGGAGACGACGGTGCCCCTCAGTGCGCCTCCGCGGGTAGCTAACTCCGTGACCCGCGCAGATGCGTGACGGATACCAACGCTCGAAACTCCAACGACTCGCCGTTACGCCATACCTCTAACTTGACCTTGGTACCGATGTTGGACAAACCGATCCGATTACGGAGATCGGCTGCACCACGCACTGCGTGTCCGTTAACTGCAAGAATAACGTCACCGATGCGCAGCCCGGCCTGAGCACCCCCGAGCCCGCTCTGAACTTGGGTGATGACGGCGCCCTGCGCTGGTCCGATGCCGAGCGAGCGGGCCATATCCGGCGTTACGGAACGTACCGCGATGCCCAGCCGACCGCGGCGCACCGTACCGTCCGTGGCCAACTGCCCTACTACCGCCCGCACCATATTAATCGGTATGGCGAAGCCGATGCCCACGTTGCCACCCGCCGGAGCCAATATCGCTGCGTTCAGCCCCACCAGGTTACCACGCAGATTGACCAACGCACCGCCAGAGTTCCCGGGGTTGATCGATGCGTCCGTCTGAATGAAGTCCTCGTACCCATCGAGCCCGAGCCCACTGCGACCAAGAGCGCTGACGATCCCGGAGGTTACAGACTGCCCTAGTCCAAAGGGACTGCCGATGGCGACCACGAAATCCCCGACTCGAAGACTGTCCGAATCCCCAAGAGGAATGGCAGTCAGTCTATCGGCTCGGATCATAAGCAGGGCGATGTCTGTGTCCTTGTCCTTGCCGACGAGCTGAGCAGGGAGCTTCCGCCCGTCCTGCAATGTGACAGTGATGTCACGGGCATTCTCCACGACATGGTAGTCGGTGACAATGTAGCCCCGCTCGGTATCTACGATGACGCCTGACCCCAGACTCTGGGAGTTGAGTTCGCGGCCCCGCTCGGGGGCATACGGATAGCCGAAACGCGGACTCCCAAACATGGGATACTGTGGCAGCGCAACATACTCCCAGTCTCGGGCTGCTACATTGACCACCGCCGGCAAGACTTTTTCCAGCATCGGGGCCAGGGTGGGCATCTCCGCGCCGGAACTGGCGGGTACCGCGCCCAGCGCCGCGTTGGTCGACATCCCCGCCGGCAGGGCCGTCACCAAGGCGACGACCAATGCAACGAGTCGGTTCATGGCAGCGTCAGCCCCGTTCCACCGGTATGCGTCGGAGGCCCGCCTCCTGCGCCTTGGGTAAAGTAATCTGGAGCACTCCGCGCTTGTAGCTGGCACGTGCGCCTGTCTCCCGCACTACCGTCGGCAGAGGAATCGCGCGCTCGAACCTGCCGTATGCGCACTCCAAGACGTGGTAGCGGCCGTCCTCGGCGCTTCGCTCCATGACCTTCTCTCCGCGGACCACCAGCATATCGCCCGCCGTCTGGATCTCGAAATCGTCGCCCCGCATTCCGGCGATCTCGAGCTTTACCACGATGTCCGAGCCCTGCTCAATGACTTCCGCCGGCAGCAGTCCCCAGCGCACCGCGCTCTGCGTTACTTGGTCGTTCGCGGATTGTGCTGCGCTGCGGCGGTTCGAGGGCTGGAAGTGCGTGAGAGCATGAGCAGCCCGGGATCGGAGATGGCTCCAGCCCTCCGCCAGCGTCTCCCAGGCCCGTGTCAACCCCTCCCGCAACTGACTCAAGGTTGCCATTGCGCTCTTCCTTCTGTACCGATGCAGGCACCCGGTCGGTGTGCCTATGGGCCCCCGCTCCACGCTCGCATTGCGTGCGTGCGATGCCCTCTCGCTTATTCAGTATAGCCCACTGCAGCGCGGCTGCCCGAGGTTCCCGCGGCAAGGGCACAGACGCTCGCGCTGCGTCCGCCAGCGCACCCAGTTACCCCTCATCTTCCAGTGCACTCAACCGGCTCCTCAAGACCCGCAGCTCGTCCAGCAGTTCCAGCGCCAGGGCGACACCAGCCAGGTTGATGTGTAGGTCACGCTGCAGCCGAATACTCATGAGTAAACGCGGCAGCTCATTGGCCGGAAAGTGCCACGTCATCGGTGAGGAGCCGAGCGGGTCGAGCAGGCCTTCCTCCACCATGGCGATGAGGTCCTCGGCACAAAGACCGCTGATGCGGCACATGTCGGCCAGACTGAGGACTACGCCCTCGTCAAGGACCACACCGGTTATGAGCGTAGTGGTCACGTTACTCGTCAAGCTCGGCTCGCGGGTTGAATGGCATAGTACGGGCCATGGTCCGATAGAACTCTCGCTTGGCGTCGCTGTCGGCCGGTGGGGTGACGATCTGCAGGACGACATACTGGTCGCCCGGTGTTCTGCCGGGCAGCCCACGGTGGCGCAGCCGCAGCTTCTGCCCCGAGCGAGCGCCCGGTGGAATCCTCAGGTGCACCTGTCCTCCCAGGGTGGGAACTGCAATGCGGGCGCCGAGCGCGGCCTCCCAAGGCGTGACTGGAAGCTCGAAGCGCAGGTCCCTCCCGTCCACACGGTACTGAGGGTGGGGTTGGAGGTCGACTTCCAGATAAAGGTCGCCCGCGGGTCCGCCCCCGAGCCCCGGACCGCCCTGGCCCGGCAGTCGGATTCGTTGCCCCTGTGTGACGCCGGCAGGGACACGGATCTGCAACGAACGGGGACGCATGATGATCCGTCCCTGATCGTCCATCTCCGGAACCTGTAAGTGCACAGTCCGGCTAGCCCCGTGGTATGCGTCTTCCAGAGTGAGGGAGAGCTTCGCGTGCTGGTCATCGCCCGGTGCCCTGAAGTGCGTGCGTCGTGCGCCTCCATGGGCAGTATCTGCGTCCCGTCCGAACAGCGCTTCGAAGAAATCGCTGAAATGATGCGCCCCGCGAGTGAAGCCCCCTCTGCCGAAGTCGACCTCGGCCTCCCATCCCGGCGGGGGCCGGAACTCGTGGCCCGCCCTCCACTCGGTGCCCAGTTGTTCATAGGCGGTGCGTTTCTGCGGGTCCTTGAGGACCTCGTAAGCCTCCGCGACCTCTTTGAAGCGAGCCTCCGCGTCCGGTTCCTTGCTGACGTCGGGATGATACTTGCGCGCAAGCTTCCGGTAAGCTCGCTTGATTTCGTCCGGCGAGGCCTCGCGAGGTACGCCCAGTATCTGGTAGTAGTCCTTGTATTCCATTGAACGGTATCAGCGGGCGCTTCGTGCGAGAGCCTCTGAATACACCTGCCGCGCGCCCTGATGGCGGCGTCGCGCGACGCTCGCTCGTCGCCTATCTACATTCATAATGTCTCGGCCCTTTGCCCCTGCAGCCTCGCTTTCCGCCCGCTCGCGACGATTTCACCACAGGCTCTGACATAGAGGGCGGCATGGCCGCCGCCCCCTGCTGCCAGCCGCAGTTTGTTAGTCAGACGACTCGACGGAGATCTTTCGGGGCTGCACCCGCTCATGCTTGGGGATCACGACCTCCAGTACGCCGTTCCTAGTCTTTGCGCTAATCCGGTCAGCTTCGGCCGTGTCCGGAAGCGTAAAACGCCGATAGAAGGTCCCGCGCACCCGCTCCATACGCGTGTAGCCCTCGCGCTCTTCAGTGGCCTCTTCGGCGCGCTCACCCTTGATGGTCAGTACTCCGTTCTCCATGGTGATCTCGACGTCCTTGGGATTGACCCCAGGGACGTTGGCGAATAGGACGAAGCGGTCGGACTCTTCTTTGATGTCGACCGCCGGGACCCACTCGCTGGTCACCACGTTCGAGACATCACCCCCGCCGCGTGCCAAGCGACTCTCGAATACCTTATTCATCTCGTCCCGGAGTTGGTCGAGCACGCGAAACGGGTCATAGGGGATCAATGCCATGACATACCCTCCATACTAGTAGACAAGAATGGAATGCGACACGACCTTAGACGGCGCCATGACTGCTCCAGGTCGTTGAGCGTCAAATGGAGTCGTGTCGCTGGCGTTTCAAGGCCCCGCGACGACGAGCATCGGCCGCTATATTTGTGCACCTCACGGAACCGGTTATCATGTTGCCAGCAGTGCTGTTTACGCTGACTCCCGGCGGCGGCGCCGAGTTGGCTTGGAACGACTGGCCGTTCTTTCCCGCCTCATCTCCAGGAGCGACGTGGAGCTATTCGCTATCGCGCCGGGATAAGTTCGGTGCGTCTTGCAGGGTGAAAGTCCCCGTCGGGTAAGGGCTAGCCACCCGCCCGTATCGAGTCTTGCGTCTGTGGCGGAGCCGAGGGAGCGGCGAACAAGACAGGCGAAGCGTAGACAGAGCATCCTGTAGGCCGTAGGGGTGACGCGCACCCTGAAGTGCTGGTACAGCTTCGAGATAGCTTGTTGCGGATGCCGAGGGTTTTAACGTGCCCGAAGGCCACACGAAGCAGCCGTGTTGGCGAGGCTGTGGAGGTCCGCCGGAGTCCTCAGGCCGCGGCATGCAGGACGAGATGCGTCAGAGAACCCGGGAGGCCCCAACGGCTCCTACCGGAGGGAAGCATGGGTGTATGGCATACCGTTATTGAGGCACGCAAGGGGAAACCCCGACACAGGGTTAGACGGGAGCCTAAGCGCGTATGTGGAAGTCCGGTGCAGGCAGGCGGAGGAGTACTGTCAAAGGGAAAGCCCGCCGCATGCCGTTGGGGAGTCTTATCAGGCGTAGTACTCTGAGCATGGGAGAGCCATGTACCTGGGGAAGGACCTGACGGAAGTACGTAGCCTGCACAGGCCCCTCGTGCCGGACGGAGTCGGGCCGGGTCCACACGAGCCAACCTTCTTGCGGGCGATAGCCACCAAGGCGCAAGCCTGTCAGCAACATCGGTTTCAGGACCTCTGCCGGTGCCTGGACGCCGAGTTCCTGCGGCACTGCTGGGGCGACCTCAACCAGGATGCGGCCAGTGGGGTGGACGGGGTGACGGCGGCCGAGTATGCGCAGGACCTGCATGCCAATATCCAGGCCCTGGCGGAGCGACTGAAGACCAAACGCTACCGTGCCCAGCGGGTACGGCGTGTCTATATTCCCAAGGAGAACGGAACTGAAAGGCCGTTAGGCATCCCGGCGCTGGAGGATAAGCTGGTACAGCTCGCCTGTGCCAAGCTGCTCGTCGCCATCTACGAGCAAGACTTCCTCGCATGCAGCTATGGGTACCGACCAGAACGTGGCGCATTGGATGCGGTGCGAGAGTTGACCTTTGACCTGCAGTACGGGGTCTATGGCTATGTGGTAGAAGCCGACGTCAAAGGTTTCTTCGATAATCTCGACCACGACTGGCTGTTGGAGATGCTGCGGTTGCGCATCGACGACCGGGCCTTTTTGGGACTGATTCGTCAATGGCTGAAGGCCGGTATTCTGGAGACCGACGGAGTGGTCATGCATCCCGAGACCGGCACGCCGCAGGGCGGCATTGTCTCGCCGGTGCTGGCGAACGTGTACCTGCACCATGTGCTGGACCTGTGGTTCGAGCGGGTGGTCAAGGCCCATTGTCGTGGTGAGGCACTGCTGTGCCGCTACGCCGATGATGGTGCGCCGCGAAGGCGCGAAGGGGTGCTTATGAATTAGGCACACTGGAGCAGCCATGCTGCACAGGAGATGAGGGCAGGCCCCTCGGAGCCGCCGTGCAGGCGGAGGCTTCAAACCACCCACTGTTGCTGCGTTCAAGAGACGTGGTGGTGAGCGAGTGAGGAAACGGCAGGGCAGGACCCTGTCAGGTAAGGACCGAGCAGTCGAACGCAAGTGAACCGCTGATGACGTGTCGAAAGCTTGAGGCGCGACGTCGAAACCGGGGGGGAATCGTTACTCCGGGATGAGTCTGGGGGGCACCTGTCTACTGTCCAGACGGCGTCCGGCATGGAGGCGGCGAGAGTTCGGTCCAGGCTCTTGTGCGGAACGCGGGAACCTGTCACCCCGATGCCAAGGGAGAAACGCGAGTGGAAGCCCCACGAGCGTGAGAGTACCGATGCGGGGTACAGGGACGGAGCAACCCGTAGTAGTGATGAAGGTTCTGTAATGGGGCCGGAGCGAAGGGGTTGCCCTATCCGGCCTGAGACGGGGGAGCAACCAGTGATGGGAGGACTTCTTTGAATCGGGCCAAGCCATTTCCCATTAGCAAGCGTCAAGTGTGGGAAGCCTATCAACGGGTGAAAGCCAACCAGGGAGGGGCGGGCGTGGACGAGCAAAGCCTGGCTGAGTTTGCGGAGGAGCTGGAAGATAACCTCTACAAGCTCTGGAACCGGCTGGCGTCCGGGAGCTACATGCCCCCACCGGTCAAGCGCGTGGAGATCCCCAAGGCGGGCGGTGGAGTCCGGCCGCTGGGGGTGCCCACCGTAGCGGACCGGATCGCCCAGACGGTGGTCAAGCAGACCTTAGAGCCGGTGCTGGAGAGCCATTTTCATCCTGACTCCTACGGCTACCGGCCGGGCAAGTCGGCGTTGCAGGCGATTGGGCAGGCGCGCAAGCGCTGCTGGCGCTACGATTGGGTGGTTGACCTCGACATCAAGGGCTTCTTCGATAGCATCGACTGGAAGCTGCTGATGCGCGCGGTGCGCCACCACACTCAGGAGGCTTGGGTGCTGCTCTACATCGAGCGCTGGCTGTGCGCCCCGGTGCAGATGCTGGATGGGACGCTGCTCGCGAACCTGTTCCTGCACTGTGCCTTCGACGCGTGGATGCAGCGGCACTACCCGCACATCCCGTTCGAGCGCTACGCCGATGATGGTCTGTGCCACTGTCGAACCAAGGACGAGGCTGAACACCTCAAGGCCGCGCTCAAGCGGCGCTTTGCCGCGTGTGGGCTAGAGCTGCATCCGCAGAAGACCCGCATCGTCTATTGTCAGGATGACGACCGACGGGAGGCGTATTCGGACACCGCCTTCGATTTCCTGGGGTACACGTTTCGTCCCCGGCGCTCGAAGAACCGGTGGGGTAAACCCTTCATCAACTTCACCCCGGCCATCAGCAACCCGGCCGCGAAGGCGATTCGCCAGCAGGTGAGGCGCTGGAAGTTGCATCTGCGCAGCGACAAGGACTTGGAGGGCTTGGCGCGGATGTTCAATGCGGTGATTCGCGGCTGGGTCAACTACTACAGCGCCTACTACAAGTCGGGGCTGTATCCGACCCTGAAGCATTTGGAGCGCAAGCTCATGCTGTGGGCGACGCGCAAGTTCAAGCGCTTGCGTGGCCACCGCCGGCGGGCGGCTCAATGGTTGGCGCGCGTGGCGCGTCGGCACCTCGGGCTGTTCGCCCATTGGCTGCTGCTCTATGGGCAGGCTGGATAGGAAGAGCCGGATGAGCGGAGACGTTCACGTCCGGTTCCGTGAGCGCCCAGGGGGGCGGTTCCCTTGGGCGACTCGACGGGTGTGCGCCTTCCGCTACCGGGACGATGCCGGGCGGTTCTACCGGGTGCTGCCGAAGCGGCTGGAAAAATTCGGCCTGCAAGTGGCGCCCGAGAAGACCCGGCTCTTACGCTTCAGCCGATTCCACCCGAGCAGGAAGCGACCCTTCACCTTCTTGGGGTTCGAGTTTCTACTGGATGCCTGACCGACAAGGTGTAGTGCGGGTGAAACGGCGCTCCGCCCGCAAGAAGTTGCTGGCGGCGTGCCGGCGCATCAAGACATGGATCAGGGACCACCGGCATCCGCCGGGGCGCGAGTTCTTTGCCGGCCTGAACCGCAGGCTGCGGGGGCACTACCACTACTATGGTGTTCGGGGCAACTCGGCTAACCCTCCTGAGCAACCCAATCCCGCGCGCGGGCCAGGTGTTCTGGAAGAAACGCCGATGAGGTACAAGGTGAGCGGCAGCGCCGAGATGACCGACACGTCATGGGTGCGAGCCCGCGGCGTTAGCCGACGCCTTGGTGCGAGCTCGTCTCTGAGCATGGTCCGGGAATCGTCGGTGACATGGGTGAGCGGCGCGAGCCGCATCCCGTTTGAGAGATCGAGGCCGTTCCTCAACGATAGTGGAGCAGGCCATGGCGATGCGCAAGCGAGAAGAGGAGGTTTTTCCCAACGCGGCGGCGGTGGAGGTAGGGGCATCGAGTCACTGGGTGGCAGTGCCTGCGCATCGCAGCGATGCCCCGGTGCGCGAAGTCGCTACGATGACCGATGACCTCAACGCCCTGGCCGACTGGCTACTCGCCTGCGGGGTCGATGGGGTGGCGCTGGAGTCCACTGGGGGGTACTGGGTCCCGGTGTACGAGGTGTTGGAGAGCCGCGGCTTGAAGGTGTGGCGGGTTGATGCGCGGCAGGTGAAGTACGTGCCGGGGCGCAAGAGCGACGTGCAGGACTGCCAGTGGCTGCAAAAGCTCGTGAGCCATGGGCTGCTGCGCGCAGCGTTGCGACCCGCGGCTCACCGAGCAGGCCAGTTGGGTGCAGCGCATGCAAAAGGCGCTAGTGCAGATGAACATCCAGCTCACCGAGGTCATCAGCGACGTGACGGGCCAGGCGATCATCGGCGACATTGTGTCCGGCCAGCGCGATGCGCGGGTGCTGGCGCGGCACCGTCAGCCGGCGCATCCGGGCCAGCGAGCAAGACATCGCGCGAGCGCTGACGGGCAACTGGCGCGAGGAGCACCTGTTCGTGCTCAAGCAGGCGCTGGGGATGTATGAGGACATCGCGCAGCATCTTCGAGAGTGCGATCTCAAGCTGCAAGCGCTGCTCGCCGAGCCGTCAGCGTCGATTTGGGTAAAGCGCCGCGAGCCGGTAGCAGGGCGCGAGCGCAGTTAGCATGCACATCCACGTCCTCGGAGCTGGCGGCACCTTCATGGCGGGTGTGGCCATCCTCGCCAAGGCCCTCGGCCACCAAGTCACGGGCTCCGATAGCCGGGTCTACCCGCCGATGAGTACACAGCTCGAGAGCCAAGGTATCGCGATCTGCGAGGGGTATGCGGCCGAGCATCTGCGCCCGCCGCCCGACCTAGTAGTGGTCGGCAACGCAATGAGCCGGGGAAATCCCGCTGTGGAGTACCTCCTGAACGAGGGTCTAGCCTACACCTCGGGTCCGCAGTGGCTGGCCGAGCATGTCCTGGAGGGGCGCTCCGTGCTCGCCGTCGCGGGGACGCACGGCAAGACCACGTCCGCCAGCCTTCTCGCCTGGATCCTGGAACGCGCGGGGCTCGCCCCCGGGTTTCTCATCGGTGGCCTGCCCCGCAATTTCGGGGTCTCGGCGCGTCTGGGCAACGGGTCCTGCTTTGTGGTGGAGGCAGATGAGTACGACACCGCGTTCTTCGATAAGCGATCCAAGTTCGTCCACTACCGCCCGCGAATCCTTCTGCTGAACAATCTCGAGTACGATCACGCGGATATCTTTCCGGACTTGGAAGCCATCAAGACGCAGTTCCATCACCTCATCCGCACCGTCCCGAGTGCAGGCGTCATCCTGACGGGCCACGGCGAGAGGCACCTGGATGAAGTGCTTGCCCGCGGGTGCTGGACCCCGAGCGAACAGTTCGGGTCCGGGGGGCGTTGGACAGCGCGGTTGGAAAGCGCCGACGGGACTCGCTTCACAGTGCTGTGCGACGGCCAGGTGCTGGGGCAACTGACATGGGATCTCACAGGACGACACAACGTAAACAATGCCATGGGTGCGATAGCGGCAGCTAGCCATGCCGGTGTGTCACACCACTTGGCGCTGGCTGCACTCGCAGAGTTCCGCGGCATCCAGAGACGACTGGAGCAACGGGGTCGGGTGAGGGGGGTTACGATCTACGATGACTTCGCCCATCACCCCACCGCCATCGCGTCAACCCTCGCGGGACTCAGGGCACGGGTGGGACAGGCCCGCATCGTGGCCGTCCTGGAACCTCGTTCCAACACCATGCGCCTCGGGGTTCACCGGGATGCATTGGCGCCGGCGTTGACGCTGGCGGACGAAGCAATCCTCTATCAGCCACCTTCGCTGGGGTGGGATGTAGCCGAGGTGGCTGGCGCTGTCGGCTCAAGGGCGAAGGTGTTTCGCGCCGTGCCAGACATCATCGAGTACCTGGCCGGGACCGCGCGACCGGGCGATCACGTGCTCGTCATGAGCAACGGTCCGTTCGAAGGTATCCACGAGCGGCTGTTGCAGGCGCTGCAAGGTGCTTCCTGAGCCCATCGTCCTGGCCCTGACAGGCACGCCTCCGGCGCCCACCCAGTGTGCCTGCCCGGCATGGGACGAGACTTGTGACCTGCGAGGAGGACAGCCCGGAAAGAGTGACGACAACCGTAGTGAAGCGCAAGGCGAAAGCCGCGAGGCCAACACGGCCCCGTCGAAGTCCCGCCGGCGGGAGGGATGTTGAGTGGCGTCGAGCATCGAGTCGGAGATCCGCGCCTGTTGGGCAAACGGTTGAGCAAGTTCGGCCTGCGTCTGGAGCCGAGCGAGACCAAGCTCGTCGAGTTCGGTCATTATTGTATGCCCAGAAGTCCGCGGGCAAGTGCACGCGCAACCAGAAGGGCAACTTCTAGGGCGGGGCTGCGTGCCGAGAAATCTCGACTGCCGCGCAGTCTGAATCCACTTGGGCGACCTGATACGGCGCATGCGGCGCTTGCCGACGCGCGAGCAGGTCATCAACCTCAATCGGGTGCTGCGAGGCCACTTCGCCCACTCCAGTATCGCTGGTAACTTCCGGGCCTTGCAGCAAGTGCATCGGTTCGTCGAATGATACTGGCACAAGATGCTGTGTAGCCGCAGCCGTGACGGGCACATGACGTGAGAGGTTTTCCGCCCCTGTTGCGCCCTTACCGGGCGCTGCAGGCTATCGCTGTGCCGTAAATCTTTCACTCTTCGAAGAGCGTAGTGCAGGAAATCCGCTCGCTACGTACCTCGACCCGCTCCGCGGAAGCACTTCCGCAAGCTTGTAGCAACGTCAACGGGGTGGATGCAGCTCCAGAGGCTGAACCCGCGCGTCTTGCTTCAAGCGCGGCTCGTGTAGTCCAAGAGGACGCCCGCGAAGATGGCTGCCCCCATCCAGTTATTGTTGACGAAGGCCAGGAAGCAGCCGCGGGGAGAGCGCTGGCGTACTAGGTACTGCTCGTAAACGGCGAGCCCGGCAGCCGCTGTAAGACCCGTGAAGTAAAGCCAGCCTCGGTTCAGGCTAGCGCCGGCCACGGCCAGGACTGTTAGCATGGCCGCATGCGCGAGACCGACCACAAGGCGATCGTGACGCCCGAAGAGGATGGCGGCGGACTTGATGCCGATGCGTAGGTCATCGTTTCGATCCACCATCGCGTACAACGTGTCGTAAGCGACCGCCCACAGGACGGCGGCCCAGAATATTGCCCACGCGACCGCCGGCACCCTTCCGGTCTGGGCGGCGAACGCCATCGGGACGGCCCAGCCGAAGGCCACGCCCAGATATACCTGCGGAAGATGGGTGTGGCGCTTCGTAAAAGGATATGTCACAGCCAGGAATAGGCCCGCCACCGACATCAAGACCGTCAGGAGGTTGGTGAGAAGTGCCAGGCCGAAGGCGGTGACGCTGAGCACCACGAACACAGCGACAGCCTCCTCGGGGTGGATGCGCCGGGCGGCCAACGGGCGATCCCTGGTACGGCGTACATGGGGGTCGAAGTTGCGGTCGGCGTAGTCATTGACGGCGCACCCCGCCGAGCGCATGAGGACCACACCCAGCACAAACACGGTGACGACCCGCGGGTAGGGGTGACCGTCGCCGGCAATCCACAGCGCCCAGAGGGCGGGCCATAGCAACAGCAGGATCCCGATGGGACGATGTAACCGTACGAGCAGAGCATACTGACGCACCTTCTCGACCCAAGCAGGTCCGTCGGTGTCCCACCCCCACCTCACGGGGTCAGCTCCTCCAGCAATGCCGGAAGGAAGATTTCGCTAACCAAAAGGACGTGCCGTTCTACATAAAATACAGAGCGGCGTGCCCACACCGTTTGTGGCACGGATGGAATGAGACGGCTCGCGAGCCTGAACAGGGGCTGACCGCCGTTGAGGCAGGCAACGTGAACCGCGCCGCGCCGTAGGGTTGGGTCCGCGAATAGGACGGCACCGAGGGACCGCGTTCCCAGGCGCCCCAGGCGTTGATGACGGCCGGCAAGGGTTGCGCGCGGAAACACGGTGCGGGCGAAGACCCACGGGGCTTCGCCGCAGCCTAGACTGACCTGACGCACCAGGGCAAGTTCTTGGTGGGAAAGACCGAGCTGCCTCGCTTCATCCAATAGGGGCCGTTCCCAGGACTGCTGCAGTGGATGCACGCGGACCTGTCCAGCACACAGCTGGCGCAGCCGCCGAGTCAGGGACGACGGGTCTCTCAGCCAGCGGCGCACAGACTCCGGCGTCTCAAGCGCGCGAAGCCTCCCGTACGGGAGCCAGTGAGGTGTTCCACATCGGACCTGCCGCTTCACCCTGCGCTGAAGCTGTGCCCTGGGCTTGTGGGCAACGGCGCGCGAAGCCGAGCTTGCCCCAAAGCCGCCGGAGGAGGCATAGATGGGCGTCAGATGCGTTTCAGGTTCCAATGCCATGCCAGCACTGAGAGCTCGTGAATAAATCTGCTGCGCGTCCCGATAGCGGCGTTGCGCGGTGCTCGCTCCTCGCCTATCTACTTGATATGTCTCGTCGCTGCGCTCCGTGCGCCTTGCTCTCGGGCCGCTCGCGACGATTTCTTCACAAGCTCTGAGGACACGATACTCGGGTTGGACTTTCTCCGCCGGCGGGCCCGACACGCGCCGTCCTAAAACACTGCCGCACGGCTCCAAGGCGTAGCCGTTCCTGATAGTAGCTGCCGAAGTGGACCAACCGAACAGTTAGTCTACCGGTGTCGTCCTCCAGGCAGCGCACCGAGATCCGGCGGCCGGGCCCCCAAGCGCGCGAGGTGCTCGCTCAAGGGTGGTGAGAGGCATCCGCGAAAGAGTCTTGGGCTGGACGCCGACCGCGGAATTCCCGCAGGCACACCTTCGCGTCAGCGCCGCAACTCCAGGACGGCATCAATCTCGACGGCGGCGCCGCGCGGCAGCGCCGCAACGCCGACGACTGCACGTGCGGGGTACGGCTCCTTGAAGTAGCCGGTCATGACCTCATTGACCTTTGAAAAGTGGGCGAGATCGGTCAGAAATACGGTCAGCTTAACCACATCGTCCAGGCTGCCACCTGCTGCCCGAGCGACTGCCTGCAAGTTGTCCAGGGCCCGAGCGATCTGCATCTCCGTGCTGCCATCCACCAGATCCATGGTGCTCGGGTCCAGCGGAATCTGCCCCGACACATACACCGCGCTTCCGACCTTGACAGCCTGCGAGTAAGTGCCAATGGCTTGCGGTGCGGATTCCGTGTGGATGGCTTCGCGCCGCACGCTCAACCCTTCGTGCGATTGATGCGCATCACCAAGCGGTTGCTACGGATCCTGCGCATGATACGGGCCAAGTGCTGCCGGCCCTTCACCGCAACCGTGAAGTTGAGGGTAGTGTAGAGACCGTCCCGCTCGGTGATGCTGACGTTCTCGATGTTCGCCTCCATCTCGGCGATCGCCGCCGCGACGCTGGCCAGCACCCCCCTTTGGTTGGCCACTTCAACCCGCATCTCGACCGAGAAGTCACCGGCCACCGTGGGCTCCCACTGAACGTTCAGGCTCTTGTCGGGCGCGTCCCGGAATTCCGCGACGTTCTTGCAGGACGCTGCGTGGATGACGATCCCACGCCCCGCGCTGACGAAGCCGACGATGGTATCCCCGGGGATGGGACGGCAGCACTTTGCGAAAGCGACCACCATCCCCTCGGTCCCCTGAATGGCCAGCGGTCGAGCCAAGGAGGACTCGATCTTGCGGTCTCTGACCTCCGGCTCCGGGGCAAGCCGGCGCGCTACCAGCGGGGCTAGACGCCTTCCCAGCCCGATGTCTTCGTAGAGCGCCTCTGTCGCGGGGACATTGAGTCTCTTGCAGCAGCCCGGTCATCCGCTCCTGGGGCACTTGTGCGAGCGATAGGGAGAGCACGCTCAGCTCCTTCTCCAAGAGACGTCTGCCGAGCGCGATCGCCTCGTCCTGCTGGAGGTTCTTCAGGTACTGACGGATATTGGCGCGCGCCTTGGCGGTGACCACGCAATTGAGCCAGGATGGTTTGGGCCGAGCACCCGGTGCCGTCAGAATCTCGACTTGCTGGCCGTTGTGGAGTGGGGTGTGCAGCGGCGCCCACCGCCGGTCGATCTTCGCGGCCACGCAGGCGTTCCCAATGTCGGTGTGCACCGCGTAGGCGAAATCCACTGCGGTGGCTCCTCGCGGCAGCACCTTGATCTCACCCTTGGGCGTAAAGACGTATACCTCCTCCGGAAACAGGTCTACCTTTACGTTTTCGAGGAATTCTAGAGAGTTACCCGCACTCTTCTGCATCTCCAACAACCCGCGCAGCCACTCCCGCGCTCGCTGCTGCGTGGTGTTGGGCGCATCGCCCGTCTTGTAGAGCCAGTGTGCAGCGATGCCGGCTTCCGCCACCTTGTCCATCTCTTCGGTGCGGATCTGCACCTCCAAATGCACGCCGTAAGGTCCGATTAACACCGTGTGCAAGGATTGGTAACCGTTCGCCTTGGGGATCGCGATGTAATCCTTGAACCTGCCGGGGACAGGTTTGTAGAGATTGTGCACCGCGCCGAGCACGCGGTAGCAGGTATCGACCTTGTCGGTGACGATGCGAAAGGCATAGATGTCAAACACTTCTTCGAAGGACAGCGTCTTGCCACGCATCTTCTTGTAGATGCTGTAGAGGTGCTTCTCCCGTCCCGACACCCGTCCGTCGAGGACCTCTTGGCGGAGGCGCCGCTTGAGTGCGGTCTCGATCCTGTCCACTATTTCCCTGCGGTGCCCTCGGGCCCGCATGATGGCGGCGCGTAGCACGCGCGCCCGCGTCGGATGGAGAGCAGAGAACCCGAGATTCTCCAACTCTAGGCGGATGGCATTCATGCCCAGACGGCTGGCAATAGGGGCATAGATCTCAAGGGTTTCCCGCGCGATTCGCCGGCACTTGCTGGCTGGCATGGCGCCCAAGGTGCGCATGTTGTGCAGGCGGTCTGCGAGCTTGATGATGATGACTCGGATGTCTCGCGCCATGGCCAGCAGCATCTTGCGAAAGTTCTCCGCCTGGGCCTCCGCGCGGTTCTCCGCGTTCAGCTGGGTGATCTTGCTGACCCCATCCACCAGTTCCGCCACTTCCTCACCGAACTTTCGGGCCAGCACCTCCTTGGGCGTCCCCGTGTCTTCGATTACGTCATGCAGCACGGCCGCGACCAGCGTGTGATGGTCCATCCGCATGTCTGCGAGGATTCGCGTAACCGCGATAGGGTGGTAGATATAGGGCTCTCCGGTCAGCCGATGCTGGCCTTGGTGGGCCTCGGCGCTGAACAGATAGGCTCTGTACACCTCCTGGACCTTGTTAGGCGGGAGATATGTCTCCAGCAGAGCACACAGGTCACTGATCAGGAAAAGGCCTCGACTCGCCCGCGCCTCAGGGGCGAGGGTCGGGATCTGAGCTGCCGGCGCGGGAAGAGTGCTCACAGGGGTGGTCAATCGGGCTACCGCCTCGCGTTAGGCGCGGAGCGCTTCAGGATCCCATCTCCGGAGGCAGGCCGAGGGCGGACTGCGACTCCCTCACGACGCCATCCAAGTCATCCAGGATGGATGGCCCGACCTGCCCAGCCGCGACCTCACGCAGCGCCACGACAGTCGGCTTGTCGTTCTCCCAAGGGATCTGTGGCTGGGCACCCCTTTCCAGTTGCCGGGCGCGCTTCGCCGCCACCAGCACGAGTTGAAACCGGTTATCGAGGTGCTCCAGGCAATCTTCGACGGTGATGCGAGCCATCCTTAATCAGTCTCCGTGCAAGGCGTTTCGGTTAATCGGTCAAGTGTACTCATAGCGACGATCTCATACCAGCAGCGTATGGAGCAAGGGCCCCAGCGCCTCGATCTGCGTCTCGGTGCGAAGGCGTCGCGCCCGCAGGATCGCCTGCAGGTCGGTCAATGCCTCGTCGAACGCCGCGTTGACCACGAGATAATCGTATTCGTCGTGATGACACATCTCTTGCTTGGCTCCGTCGAGACGCCGCTGGATAACCTCCGGGCTGTCTTGGCCTCGATGGACCAGCCGCTCCTTGAGTGCTTCGATCGACGGCGGCAGTATGAAGACGCTGACCGCGTCGGGCCAGCGCGCACGCACCTGACGGGCGCCCTGCCAATCGATCTCCAACAGAACGTCACTGCGCCTGAGGCTTTCCTCAACCATCTGCCTGGATGTCCCGTAGTAGTGGTCGAACACTCGTGCGTGCTCGAGGAATTGCCCCTCGCGTAGCATTGTCTCGAACCGCGCTCGCTCGACGAACTGATAGGCGACGCCCTCGCGCTCCCCCGGACGCGGCGCGCGGGTAGTGAACGACACAGACACTCGGAGGTTGCGCGTACTGCAGACGAGCGCCCTGACAAGGCTCGACTTGCCCGCGCCGGACGGCGCAGAGAAGATATAGAGGGTACCGAGCATCGTGCCTCGGACGCTGATGCCGTTACTCGATGTTCTGCACCTGCTCCCGGCTCTGGTCCACGAGAACCTTTAGCTCGAGGGCCGCGCGGACGGTGTCCAGGTCGGCGGCCTTGACGCCCAGCGTATTGGCCTCGCGGTGCAACTCCTGCATCAAGAAATCTAGACGCCGCCCGACTGCGCCGACGCTCTCCATGACGTTGCGTGCTTCCTGCGCATGAGCGTCCAATCGGTCCAGCTCCTCAGCGATGTCCGCCTTCGTTAGCAGCACTCCGATCTCTTGCTGCAACCGCTCCTCGTCCACCTCCACTCTGAGATCCGCCAATCTGCGCACGAGCTTGTCGCGCACGCTCGCGAGGGCTGCGGGCAAATGCGTGCGGACCTTGGCGACCCAGGACTGCATCCCATCCAGGCGCTGCTGGACGAATGCCCGCAGCCGGGCCCCTTCGCGCTCGCGACATGCCACAAGCTCCTGCAGTGTGCTCTCCAACAGGGCGAGCGCGCGATCACGCAGGGGCTCAATTGACGGATCGCCGGCCGCGATGATGCCCGGCCATCGAAGAATATCCATTGCGTTGACCGGGGCCGGGTTGTAGAGGAGACTGTCGATCTGCCGGGTCGCTTGCGACAGTCGCCGGACAAGGTCCTCGTTGAGGACGATTTCCTGTGCCATGGTGAACGCAGGTTGGAAGCGCAGGCGGCATTCGACCTTTCCGCGCTGGATGTGACGAGCCGTCCGGTCCCTCACCCCCGCCTCGATCTCCCGTAGCTCCTCCGGCAGCCGAACGCTCACCTCGAGATAGCGATGGTTTACGGATCGGATCTCGCAGGAGAGGGTACCCCACTCGGTGGCGTCCTCGCGGCAAGCGAAGGCGGTCATGCTGCGGATCATCTTGGCTGCTCCGGCGTAGGACTTCCTGACGCCATGGTAACCGTTCTTGGGGCCAGTCGAACAGGTTATAATGTCCGCGTTCGATCCCGACAGGAGCAGCCATGCGCCCCAGCGGCAGAAGCGCTGATGAGTTGCGGCGCGTGTCGATCACCCGCCGCTATACCAAGCACGCCGAGGGCTCTGTGCTGGTCGAGTTCTCCGATGCCAAGGTGATCTGCACCGCTTCGGTGGACGAAAAGGTGCCACGGTTTCTCAAAAACAGCGGAAAGGGTTGGATTACGGCTGAGTATGGCATGCTTCCCCGTGCGACCTCAGAGCGGAAAGCCCGCGAAGCGGTGCAAGGTAGACAGGGTGGTCGTACCATGGAGATTCAGCGACTGATCGGCCGCTCCTTGAGGGCCGCGGTGGACCTCAAGACGCTAGGGGAACGGACCATCACCGTAGACTGCAACGTCATCCAGGCGGATGGCGGCACCCGCACCGCCTCGATTACCGGCGGTTTCGTGGCCATGGTGGATGCGATTCGGCCGCTCCGTGCTCAGGGCCTGCTGACTACGGACCCGATCACTGCCTACGTCGCGTCCGTATCGGTCGGTATCTATTCAGGGTAATCCGGTGCTGGATCTCGACTACGCGGAGGACGTTGATGCCGAGACCGATATGAACGTGGTCATGGATGAACGGCAGCGTTTCATCGAGCTGCAGGGGACGGCCGAGGCGCAGTCCTTCAGCATGGACGAACTGCTGGGGATGCTGGCGCTCGCTAGAAGGGGAATTAACCAGCTCATTGAGCTGCAGAAGGCAGCCTTGACCCAGTGACGCCTGTGGTGCTGGCCAGCAACAACGCTGGCAAGCTGCGCGAGTTTGCCGAGCTGTTGTCCGGCGCGAAGTTCGAGGTCTTACCCCAGTCCCGGTTCGGCATCGCGGAGGCGGAGGAGACCGGCGCCACTTTCGCGGAGAATGCGGTTTTGAAGGCGCGTCACGCATCATCTGTGGCGAGTCTTCCAGCCATCGCGGATGATTCGGGCTTAGAAGTGGATGCCCTCCACGGGGCCCCTGGAGTATATTCCGCCCGGTATGCCGGGGCTGCGGCCTCCGATCGGAACAACATTCAACGGCTGCTGCAGGAGTTGCGCGACGTCCCGGAAGGCAAGCGCAGTGCCCGATTCCGATGCGTCATCTGTTATCTGGAGCACGGGCAGGACCCGAGCCCGGTGATCTGCCGAGGCACATGGGAAGGACGCATCCTGATGGCGCCCCGCGGGCGGTGTGGCTTCGGCTATGACCCGATTTTTCTGGTGCCGGCGTACGGATGCTCCGCCGCAGAGCTTTCCCCGCAAGTCAAGAACCGCATCAGCCATCGCGCTCAGGCGCTGCGCACGCTCCTCGCGACCCTGCGCCATGCGGAAGCCTGACGAACCCGAAGAAGGCCGCAAAGACGCTGCTGGTGAGGACCGAGCCGAGCAGCATGGCCGGCAGACCTTGCGTAGGCAGAGGCGGGCGTGATGCAGGCCGACGGGATGCGGGTGCTGCAGGTGCGCTCTCTGCGCTAGAAAAGCCTCTCAAGCCCGGCAATGGGCTGCCGAGCTTTCCCAGCGTCGGGATCACGGCCGCCCCTGCGGGCGAGCACGCTCTGCCATGCATAGGCACGGCCCGGGGTGATCTCCGAGGCCATACGGGTGGGCGCCCGGACGATCGCCACCTCGACCCGCAGGCGCGCCCCGCGCCCCTGCTCGTTCACGAGGGGGGTTGGGGCGCCGCGCGGCTGATGCGCTCGGAACACGTCGCCTACCCTCCTACCGGCGTACGCTACAGCGGCGGGACGACGACGCTGCTCAGCTTCGTGGCTGTCAGCGCTGCAGGCGTTTGAGGAACACCCGCATCTCCTTGGCCGCCTGCACGTCGCCTCGGGCCTCGGCCACCCTGATTCCGTGCTCGTATGCCCGGACTGCGTCCTCGGTCTTACCCACCGCTCCAAGGGCCTTGCCGTAAAGCTTCCACGCAGCGGAATAAGCGGGGTCGTGTTCTACCGCCCGTTGCAAATGAGCCACGGCCTTCTCCGGATCTCCCCGCTGCAAGTAAGCACTGCCCAGGCCGTAGCGCAGCGGGGCAGTGTCCTGGCCGCGCGCGAGCAGGGTCTCCAGATTGGAGATCACGTCCACGGTCTATCGCTCTTCCGGGCGACCAGCAGCGCTTCGTTACGCGAGCCCCGCCCCATATTCCCCACTCGCTTCTCCTCGCGATAGGCCACGAGGCAAAGTGATGCGAGCATCCGCGAGCAAACCATGGTCGCGCAGCAAGAAGCCTGCGTTGAGCGGGCCACCGTCATCAACGTGGCACCGGGTAAAGGTCTGGTAGAACAGGAGCCCGTCCGGCCGCAAGGCTGCCGTCAAGTGCCCGGCCAGAGCGCATTCCAGGAAATGACTTACCACGATAACGTCGAAGCCGTCCACCCTTCGGCGGTCGGCCATCACGTTCCGCTCCTCGGTGAGAACCGTGAGCCCGAGCCCGCTCGCTGCCTGCCGCCAACGCTGCAGCGCGATGGAAGACCAGTCCCAGGCGTGGGTCGCCCGGTCGCGAGCCTCCCATTTCTGCCGAGCTGTCTCGATCGTCTCTTCCATGGAGGTCACCGGCACCTGCGAAGCAGCGTGGACATAACGGAAGGGCTGAACGGCTCCAGCGGCTATGGCGCAGAAGCCTCCGCGAACGGTTGCGAGGACGAGGCACGTCACCGTTGACTTTGCGGCGATCCCGATAAAGACACCGGCTCAGCGTGCCTTGATCCGGCGTGCCAGCGACCGAAGCGCCGCGCAGGATACGAGGCAAGGTCAATCCAAGACGCGGAACCGCACCGCACATCCGGGAAAGAACCGCCGTGCAAGCGGCACTACAGGAACGTGACGCCGACCTGAAACAGCCGCTCCACATCCTCGACGTAACGCTTGTCCACCAGGAACAGGATCACGTGGTCTTCTGGCTGTACCACCGTATCGTGATGACAAATGATGACCTCGTCGCCCCGCAAGATCGCCGCGATGATGGTGCTTGCCGGCAGTCGAATGTCTTCGATGGCGCGGCCCACCACCTTGGAGGTCTTGGGGTCGCCGTGGGCGACGGCCTCAATGGCCTCGGCTGCGCCGCGGCGGAGGGAGTGGACCACCACAACGTCGCCGCGACGCACATGGGTCAGGAGGCTGCCAATCGTTGCTTGCTGGGGCGAGATGGCGATGTCGATGATGCTGCCGCTCTCCACCAACTCTACGTAGGCGGCACGATTGATGAGCGCCATCACTTTCCGTGCCCCTCGCCGCTTGGCGAGCATTGCGGACAGGATGTTGGCCTCGTCGTCGTTGGTGACGGCGCAGAACACGTCTGTGTTCTCGATGTTCTCCTCGATCAACAGATCCTCATCGGCAGCATCTCCGAGTAGGACGATAGCCTTGCCCAGTTGCTCCGAGATTAAGCGCGTGCGCTCTGGGTCGCGCTCAATGAGCTTGACCTGATAGTCGGTCTCCAGTGTCTTGGCGAGGTGCGTGCCTATATTGCCTCCGCCCGCAATGATGAGGCGCTTGACGGCCTTGTCGAGCTTGCGCAGCTCGCACATGACCGCCCGGATGTGCTTCTTGGCGGCAATGAAGAAGACCTCATCCTCTACCTCGATGAAGGTTTCACCGGAGGGGATGATGGGCTGACCGCGCCGAAAAATAGCCGCAACGCGGGAATCGATGTTGGGCATGTGCTGCCGGAGTGTGCGCAACTGATGGCCGACCAGTGCCCCTCCCTCCACCGCCTTGACGGCAACTAGCTGGACTTTCCCACCGGCGAAGTCGAGCACTTGGAGTGCTCCCGGGTACTCGATCAACCGGCTGACATAGTCGGTAACGACTTGCTCCGGGCTGATCAGCACGTCGATGGGGATGGCCTCCTGCACGAACAGCTTGGGATAAGCCAGGTATTCCGATGCCCGGATGCGCGCGATCTTCGTAGGGGTGTGGAAAAGGGTGTAGGCGACCTGACAGGCCACCATGTTGGTTTCGTCGCTGTTGGTGACGGCCAGCACCAAGTCGGCATCCTCGGCCCCGGCGCGTGCCAGAACCTCAGGGTGGGCCGCGTGGCCGACCACCGTGCGCAGGTCTAGTCGCTCGTGCAGAGCCTGGAGTCGGCGTGCGTCGGTGTCCACCACCGTAATGTCGTTGGCCTCGCTGACCAGGTTGGCAGCCACCGAGGCGCCGACTTGCCCCGCACCCAGGATGATGATCTTCATGACTGTCGGGGATCGGACGCGGTGTGCCGCATCGCTTGAGGTGGGCGCGGCAGCGGAAACCTCGTTAGAGCCGATCGCTGGCCACGTGTTTGGCGTCGATACCGAGCGCGCGCAATTTGCGATAGAGGTGGGTGCGCTCCATTCCCGCCAGCTTCGCGACCTTGCCCACACTCCCGCCCGTTTGCCGCAACTGGTGCTCCAGATAGGCCTTCTCGAATTGCTCCCGCGCCGCCCGCAGCGGCAAGTCAAAGCTGCTGGCGGTCTCCGGAAGCTCCTTGCCCGGACGCTGAGCACCCAAGGCGGCGTCGACCTCGTCGAGATCGATGTCCGGACCTGCACCGAGGATCAGCAGCCGCTGTACCAGATTCTTGAGTTCGCGGACGTTCCCAGGCCAGGAATAGTGGCGCAGCCGATTCTGGGCGGCCACGCTGAAGTTGCGGTAAGGCAGGTTCTCCTGGGTAGCGAAGATGTTTACGTAGTAACCGAGCAGCTCCGGAACATCTTCGCTATGCTCGCGCAGCGGCGGTACCCGCAGCGGCACGACGTTCAGATGGTAGTAAAGGTCCTCGCGGAAGCGCCCGGCGCGCACCTCCTGCTCCAGATCGCGGTGTGTGGCAGCGATGATGCGGGCATTCAGGCGCACCGACTCCTTGCCACCCACCCTTAGGAACAGGTGGCTCTGCAGCACACTCAGCAAACGTGCCTGAGTGACGGGATCCATGTCGGCGACCTCATCCAGGAACAAGGTCCCGCCGTTGGCCTGCTCCAGGCGTCCGAAGTAGACCTTGTCGCCTCCTTCTGCCCCGAATAGCTCCCGCGCGGAGTTCTCGCCGGCGATGCTCGCTACGCCAACCACGACAAACGGGCCGTCGCGGCGCACGCTGGCGGCATGCAGGTAGCGAGCGAAGACCTCCTTGCCACTGCCCGATTCACCACTGATCAACACCCAGGTGTCGTGCTGGGCGATGCGCTTCACCTGCTCGCGCAGTCTCTGCATGACGAGACTCCGACCGATCGGCTCGTTCACGGGCAGGGCCTGGCGCCGAAGACTTACGTTCTCGCGCTGCAGCCGGGAGCTCTCGAGGGCATTCTTCACTGTGACCAGAAGCTTACCCATGGACAGCGGCTTCTCGATGAAGTCATACGCGCCGAGCCGTGTCGCTTCCACTGCGGTTTCGATGGTGCCGTGCCCGGAAATCATGATGACCGGTACCCGCGCGCCTCCCTCCTCCTCCGACCATTCCTTGAGCAAAGAGATGCCGTCGATATCAGGCATCCAGATGTCCAGCAACACCAGATCGGGCCGATGCCGACGCCGCGCCTGCCGGGCCTCTTCGCCGTTCGCCGCGGCGCTGACCTCGTAGCCCTCGTCCTCGAGGATCTCCTTGAGCAGATTGCGGATGTCGGGCTCGTCATCCACGACCACGATGTGCTCCGCGCTCATGTAGTCTCCTCCTTGGATTGGGCGGTGTCGGTGCTGGGTGATTCTGGCTGTTTAACCGCAAAGCGTATAACAACGGATGTCCCGCCGCCAGTGAGGTTCTCGGCCCAGAGGACGCCGCCATGTTCCTCGACGATCTTCTTGACGATGGCGAGGCCGAGTCCGGTTCCCTTGGGCTTGCTGGTCACGTAGGGCTCGAAAACGTGGGCGAGAAGACTGTCCGGAATGCCGGGGCCGTTGTCTTCCACCCGTAACTCCGCGAACCGACAATGGAGACCCGGGATGCAACGAGTGACCACCTTGAGCATGGCGGCGTCACGGCCCTCCAGCGCTTCTAGGGCATTCTTCACCAAGTTGTGGAGCACTTGCCTCAGTCGCCCGGGGTCGGCCTCCACCGTGGGTGACTCGCTGGCCAGCTCAGTGAGCAAGCTGACTTGGCCTGCCTGCTCTTGGTAGAGGTCCAGAACCTCCCTCACGAGGTCATTAAGATCGACGGGTTGCCACTTGAGCTGGGGGGTGCGTGCGTAATCGGAGAAGGCGTTGACCATTTCCTTCAGCACTTTGACCTGCTGGACGATGGTATGGGTCAGGCGGTCCAGCAGCTCGCCTTCACCCGCTTCTAGCCGCTTCAGGTACTTGTGCCGCAACCGCTCCGCCGAGAGCTGTATGGGGGTCAAGGGATTCTTGATTTCGTGGGCGAGGCGGCGCGCCACCTCGCTCCAAGCGGCATCGCGCTGGGCCTGCACCAGGGCCGTAATGTCGTCGAACACAATCACATAACCGGCGCTCATCTCACCGACGCCCGGCAGGTACGAGCCGCGACACAGCAGCACTTGGTGCTGGCGTCCCAACAGCACGACCTCGGCCGCCCAGTCTTGGATCATACGCGACAGCTGTGGCAGCGAGGTCTCCACGAATGGCTGCAGGTGAGGCTGCAGACGGGAGAGATGCCCGAGCGGCTCGTCCAGCCTTGCGTGAAGGTCTACGCCGAGGATTTGGCTGGCGGCAGCATTTGCCGTGCGTAGCACGTGCCGCATGTCGACGGTTACCACGCCGGACGAGAGGTGCGCAAGGATGGCTTCCAGATAGGCGCGTTCCCGCTCCAGCTGTTGCTGGCTGCGGCGGGCGTCGTCCCGCGCCCGGGCAAGCTCGCGCGTCATGACGTTGAAAGACTGCACCAAGAAGCCTAGATCGTCACGGCTCGAAACGGGAAGCTGAGTGTCATAGTCCCCGGCGGCTACGGCGCGCGTTCCCTGCGCTAGGTCGCCGATGGGTGCGACCAAGCGCCGGGCGGCGAAGAACGCTACCCAGACCGCTGCCAACGCGCTGAGCAACAGGACCAGGGATAGCGTGAGCGTAAAGCTGAACTTCAGTGGCTCGCGCAGATACACCAGCTCCCGATACTGCGCATAAGCCGACTGGACATTCTCCGCCAGGGTGCTCATACGCTCCGCGATGGGGTAAAGCGCCTGCAGCAGAAGCATGTCGCCGGACGGTTGGGCACGCCCTACCGGCACCACGACACGCACATTCAGGCCAGCGCCACGGATCAGATCCAGGCCGGCGTATGTGTGCCCTTGGCGAAGCTGCAGTAGTACGGCGTCGGGTGTGCGGTCAGGGACGATGCGCGTCGGATCGGCCAAGCTCGAGGCGATCACCCGCCCCTTGTCCGTCAACAAAGTGAGCTCGTAGACCTCGCTACGGCTGCGCAACTCGTTCAAGGTGAGGGGGGCCAGGTCCTCGGACGTGCCGTCCAGCTCGGCGGCCATGCCCTCGGTCTGCTTCAATGTTTCCCGCATACTCATGTCCAGGGCAGCACGGCTCAGATCAAGTGCGTCGGTGAGCGAGCGGTCGACCTGCACATCGAACCAGCTGTCTATCGAGCGCTGCAGGAACTGCAGGGAGAAGTAATACACGACGCCGACGGGGGCCAGCGCGATAAGCGCGAAGACCAATACGAGCCGGGCCGTGAGGCGCGAGCCGGGCGCACGTCGCCGGTAGTCGCGTACGGTCTGGTAAAGGTTTGTTGAGATGAGACCGAGCAGGACGACGAGGCCGAGGAGGTTGAGGACCAGCAGGTAGGAATATAGGCGCCCGAAACGGGCCGAGTTCTGCGTCGCGTCGCCCATAAGATAGAGCAACGTCAGCAGCAGCCCGGTCAGGGCCAGGAAGGCAACGAAGCCGCGCAGATGCGGTCTTAGGGTTGCAGAGGCCATGAGTACCAGTCGCTGCTGAGGTGCCAGTCCCGCGACAGATAGGCGAGCGGCCGCAGCGGAGCCGGCAGCGATTCGATATCCAGCAGCACCCGCAGGTGAGCGTGATAGTCTTCTCCGGGGCGCAAGACACTGTGGTCGAGCATCGGGAAGTCCCTAAGCTGACCCAAGGCTTGCAGGGCCGCCCGAAGCGTGGGGTAGCCTTCAGACACGCCGGTATTCAGGTTGTTAACCAAGTACTGCTGGGTCAATGGGTGATAGCGGATCTGGTAGCGTTGCTTAAGGGCCGCAACAGTTTCGTCCCAGAGGAAACGGCGTGACCGTGTGACCTCGATCTTCAGCTCCAGCGTCAGGGGCACGCCGTTATGCAGCGCGTCCAATGCCTTCGGGGTCAGCGCATAGTCGATGTGGGCATCCAGGAGGTATACATTACCGACCAGCCGGGTGCTGGCACGGTCAACAGTCAGTTCTTGGCAGTGGACCGCAGAGGCATACGCCCACAGGCAGCAAAGCAGTGCACCGCACTGGGATAGCCACCGCGTCATGTCTTCTCCAAACGGGCGTAGTAAAAACCGTCCATGTCGTCGTCGCCGGGCAGGATTTGACGACCCACGGGGCCCGCCCTCCCCCACTCCGCCACGATGGGAACCTCCTTGGCATCTGGGTGCGTTCGCAGAAATTCGGTTACCTGGCCCACGTTCTCCTCTGGCAGGATGGAGCAGGTCGCGTAGACGAGCCGCCCCCCCCGCCTGAGGAGGGCCCAGACCGCGTCCAGCAGATCCCGTTGCTGCCGCACCGATGCCGCAATGTCACTGGGCCTTCTCAATAACTTGATGTCTGGGTGACGCCGGATGACCCCGGTGCCGGAGCACGGGGCATCGAGCAGTATGCGGTCAAAGGTGCGACCGTCCCACCAGCCAGCGGGGTGGGCCGCGTCGCCTTGTACGACCGTTGCCTGCAGGTTCAAGCGCCTGAGGTTTTGCTTCAGCCGCTCGACTCTGACTGCGTCACGCTCCACCGCCCACAGCTCCCCGAGCCCGGCCTGGGTCTCCAGGATGTGGCAGGTCTTGCCCCCGGGGGCCGCGCATGCGTCCAGGACACGCTCCCCCCCCTCGGCCGCGAGGAGCTCCGCCGCCAGCTGTGAAGCCCCGTCTTGGACCGACACCAGACCGTCCCTGAAGCCGGGCAACTCCTGTACATCGACTGGTCGGACCAACTCCAGTGCCTGGGGCGCTTCGGCGAGTGCCCTGGCCTCGACCCCGGCGGCACGCAGCTTTTCCAGGTAATGCACGCGGTCCTGGCGATGCGCGGCCACCCGAAGCGTCATGGGGGCCTGCTCGTTGTTGGCGTGCAGCACCGCTGCGGCCGCCTCCGGCCACGCAGCGCGGATGCGCTCGACCAACCACGCAGGATGGGCCGTTGCACCCTCCGGTTGTGAGCGGACGGCCGAGAGAAGGCGGTCCCGGTCACGCAGGTACGCGCGCAAGACGCCGTTGACCAGCGTTGCTGCCCAGGGTTTGGCAAGCTGAGTCACCGCCGCCACTGTCTCAGACACCGCCGCATAAGTGGGTATCCCGGTGTGAGCGAGTTGGTAGAGCCCGACCAGCAACAGACCGTAAACATCGCGGTCCCGAGCCCGCAGCGGCTTGGGAAGCAAGAGTGCGAGCAGCACCTGCAGCTGGGGGTACCAGCGTAGGGTACCGTACGAGAGGGCGGTCGCTAGGGGACGCCGAGCCAACGGGACGGCCGGCAGCGCGGCAGCCAGCGCCGCGTCCAGGGACTTCCCGTTGCCGAGCACCTCCACGATCACCACAGCGGCTACAGCGCGCTCGCCGGGTGCTTCGGGGCTCCGTCGCTGCGACTGCAACGAAATGCACGCACGCGGCGCGCGTCCTGCTGCCAAACGGATCAACCTCCAGTGCCGCCCGTCGAGGCGAGCCGACGGGTTCGCAACAACCTTCCATCGAGAAACTCTGCCGCAGTCATGATGCGGCCTCCCGACAGCTGGACCTTCAACAGGCGCAAAGTGCCCGCGCTGGTAGCTACGTCTATCGCGCGGCGGCTGACATCGACGATGGTTCCAGGCTCCGCCGCAGGTCCTTCCGCTTCTTCCGCCTGCCACACGCGCAACGTCCGATCGCCCATCTCGGTGTAGGTGACCGGCCAGGGGTTGAAGGCCCGCACCTTCCGCTCCAGGTCCGCGGCCGGCCGCTTCCAGTCTAAGCGGGCTTGGTCTTTGGTGATCTTGGGGGCATAAGTCGCCCGCTCCCGATCTTGGGGGATCGCGGTGAGAGTCCCATCCGCCAACTTGGGCAAGGCAGTCAGCAACGTTTCGGCACCAAGGCGCGCCAAGCGGTCGTGCAGAGTCCCTGCAGTGTCTTCAGGCAGGACCGGGCAACGGGCCTGGGCCAGGACCGGGCCCGTATCGAGGCCGGCATCCATCTGCATCAGGGTAATGCCGGTCTCGGACTCCCCTGCCAGCAGCGTGTGTTGTATCGGAGCAGCGCCCCGCCAACGCGGCAATAGGGATGCATGAACGTTGATGCACCCCAAGCGAGGGGCCTCGAGCACCGGAACCGGCAGAAGGAGTCCGTAAGCGGCGACCACCATGAGGTCGGCGGCCAGCTCGCGCAGTCGACGCTGCTCCGCCGCCGACTTCAGGGAAACGGGCTGAAATGCCGGCAGACCACAATGCGTCGCCAGTTGCTTGACAGGACTTGCCTGCAGGCGGCGGCCGCGGCCTCCGGGCCGATCGGGCTGCGTATAGACGGCGCAGATTGCGTAGCCGGCCGCGAGCAAAGCATCCAAAGACACAGCCGCAAACCGGGGTGTGCCGGCAAAGATAAGTCTTAGGGGTCTGGGCACCGCTCGGATACGGACGGGAGGGGATGACGGATAGGCCTACAACGCCACCGGGCCCTGCCGCCGCCGCTTCTCCAGCTTTTTGCGGATGCGGCCTGCCTTCATCGGGGAGAGGTAATCCACGAACAGCTTGCCGTTCAAGTGGTCGACCTCGTGCTGGATACAGACCGCGAGGAGTCCGCTCGCCTCCACCTGGAAGGGTTTGCCGTTAACGTCGAGAGCCCGCACCGTCACCCGCTGCGCACGGGTGACGGGCTCGAAGATCCCGGGCACCGAGAGGCATCCTTCCTCCGTCTCCTCCACGCCGTCGCGGCTCACGATCTCTGGGTTGACGAGGCACAACGGTGCGTCCCTGCCCTCGGAGACGTCGATGACCACCATGCGCTTCGCGACGTCTCACCTGGATGGCTGCGAGACCGACCCCCGGCGCATCGTACATGGTCTCGAACATGCTATCGATAACGTGCCGCAGCTCTCGGTCCACTTCGGCGACCGGTTCAGCCTTGCGTCGAAGCCGTCCATCGGGAAACTGCAAAATTTCAAGTAGCATATTCCTGAGCTGGACCCTGGATGGTGCGCAAAAAATACTGGTATAGTCATAATGATACTTATACCAGGCAGGTTGTGCCATCCCTGGGGGGCGCGTTCCTTTTCAACACACGGGGGAGAGGGGATATGGCAGTGCGAAAGTGGTGGGGATTGCTGTTGGGCTGCGTGCTTGCCGTAGCGTATGGGCAACAAGTGGTGCTTAATCCGGACCATCCTGACCGGTATGTGGTGAAGCAAGGCGATACGCTGTGGGATATCGCCGGGCGGTTCCTCAAAGAACCTTGGCGTTGGCGTGAAATCTGGCGTGATAATCCGCAGATTGCCAACCCGCACTGGATCTATCCCGGAGACACCCTGGTGTTGCGCCAAGGGGCTTCGGGGCCCTCCGTGGAGCTGCAGCGGGGACGGAGCGAGGTCAAGCTGTCTCCGCAGGTCCAAGCGATTCCGCTCCCACGACCTATTCCCACGGTTCCCCTGGACGTGGTGGGCCCGTTTCTGATTCAGCCGCTGGTGGTGAGCCAGAGCCAGCTGCACCGCGCCGCTTACGTCGTCGGAAATCCTAACGGTCGGCTTGTAGTTGGGACCGGCGACAAAGTCTACGTGCGCGGGATAGACGAGTTCGAGGGAACTAACTTCCGCATCTTCCGCGCGGGCGACGTGTTCCGAGACCCCTCGACTCGGGAGGTATTGGGCTACGAGGCCGTGCACGTTGCAGATGGCAAGCTGGTCCGTTCCGATGGTCTGGCGAGTCTCGTCATCACGGATGCGTTAATGGGTATACACCCCGGTGACCGGGTCCTACCGGCCGATGAGACCGAGCCCGACACCTCATTCCTGCCGCGACCGCCCGCCATGCCCGTGGAGGGGCGCGTCATCGCCATTCCCGACGGGAGCCCGTACGTGGGGCGGTACGGCGTCGTAGTAGTAGATTTGGGGCAGGGCGATGGGGTGGAGGTGGGTGACGTGCTGGCGGTCGACCAATCCGGCGAGACCGTGCATGACCCCGTCAGGGGGGGCCGAGTGAGGCTCCCCGATGAGCACGCTGGACTCGTAATGCTCTTTCGGGTCTTCGACCGGGTGAGTTACGGTCTGGTGATGCAGGCGACGCGTGAGATGAGTGTGCGGGACGTCGTCACGAATCCAGACTGAACCTGGGGTGCAGGACCTCGCCTATTGGGTGGCCTTGCACCGGACACCGGGGGTCGGCCCGCGCGCATTCGGGCGCCTCCTGGAGCGTTACCGGGTTCCACGGGCCGTTTTCGATGCGGGCGACGCGGAGCTGGCGCAGGCGGGTGTCGGTGACCGTTCGCTGGCCTACCTGCGTCATCCGGACTGGCGCGCCGTGGAGCGGGCCCTCGCCTGGTCGGAGGCACCTAACCAACACATCGTACATCTGCGGCACGCGTCCTATCCGGCGCTGCTCGCCGAGATAGTAGATCCGCCGCCGTTGCTCTACGTTCGGGGTGACGTGACTGTCCTGGCGAGGCCGCAGCTCGCGATGGTGGGGAGCCGGAATCCCTCCCCGTCTGGCGAGGAGAATGCGTACCGCTTTGCCAGGAGCCTGACGCAGGCCGGCCTAACGATTACCAGTGGGCTGGCCGTAGGAATAGACGGTGCCAGTCATCGCGGAGCGTTGGCGGGGAACGGGGCCACCATCGCGGTTGCCGGTACCGGTGTGGATCGGGTGTATCCCGCGTGCCACGCCGACCTGGCGGAGCAGATCACCCGCCGGGGAGCGATCATCTCCGAGTTGCCGCTGGGGGCCGCACCGGCCGCGCGCAACTTCCCGCGGCGTAACCGCATCATCAGCGGACTTTGCCTCGGTGTGCTCGTGGTCGAAGCCGCGCGCCACAGCGGCTCTCTCATCACCGCACGCTTGGCGGCGGAACAGGGGCGGGAGGTGTTCGCCATCCCCGGCTCTATCCACAACCCGCTGTCGCGCGGCTGCCATGCCTTGCTCCGCGAGGGCGCCAAGCTGGTTGAGACGGCTCAGGACATACTCGAGGAGCTGCCGGGTTTCCGCGAGAATGCGGTGCCCGAGGAGACCGCTCCCTCGGGGAACGACCGCGAAAGATTGCCGGTCGAATGGCAAAGCCTGCTCGACCAGATGGGTTTCGACCCCGTTCCCGTGGACGAGTTGGTGGAGCGGTGCGGATTGACGGCGGAGACCGTTTCCTCCATGCTTTTGGTGCTTGAGTTACAGGGCCATGTGTCCTCCATGGCAGGTGGCCTGTACGCCCGCCGCGGCAAGAGGGCCTGAAATGAAAGAGAATGTGATCGACGTGCTGATGTATCTGTTCGAGAATTACATGGACGACGAGACGGAGATGGACGGAAACCAAGAGGCCCTGAAGGCGGAGCTGGTGGCGGCGGGGTTCCCGGAGGCCGAGATCATCAAGGCCTTCTCGTGGCTCGAGGGTCTCGTGCAGGCTCAGGAGAACCGGTTGGAAACGTGTTCCGCGAGTCCCTCAATGCGGGTTTTTACGCGGCAGGAAGCTGCCCGACTGAACATCGAGTGTCGGGGATTCCTGGTGTTCCTGGAGCAAGTCGGGGTCCTCGACCAGGCGACCCGCGAGTTGGTTATCGACCGGGTGATGGCACTGGAGGCCGAGGAGATCGATCTGGAGCAACTGAAATGGGTCATCCTTATGGTCTTGTTCAACCAGCCCGGGCAGGAAGCTGCGCTCGCATGGATGGAGGACTTGGTGTTCAATGAAGCGGCGCGCAACCTGCACTGATCGTGCTGCGCTGTTGATGTACGCCCTTCTCAGACGGGCTTGACGGTAACCAAGATGAGCAGGCAGTTGGTGGTTGTCGAGTCGCCGGCCAAGGCGCGCACCTTGAAGAAATATCTGGGGCATGACTATCAGGTCCTGGCCTCCTACGGACACGTACGCGACCTTCTCCCAAAAGAGGGCGCGGTGGTTCCCGAGAACGACTTCAGGATGACGTACGAGCTCGATCGACAAGAACGCCAAGCATGTGGACGCCATCGCCAAAGCGATGAAGGGCGCCGACGTGCTCTACCTTGCAACCGACCCGGACCGCGAGGGCGAAGCCATTTCATGGCACCTGCGCGAGGTCCTTGCTGAACGTCGGGTGCTGAAACAGAAGGATGTTTATCGCGTGGTGTTTCACGAGGTCACTCGCCGGGCTATCGAAGAGGCGGTCAAGCACCCGCGCAGCCTGTCCATGGATCTCGTGAATGCACAACAGGCGCGGCGAGCCCTGGACTACCTAGTGGGGTTCAATCTGTCGCCGTTGCTGTGGAAGAAAATCCGTCGGGGCCTGTCCGCGGGCCGGGTGCAGAGTCCGGCGCTACGCATGATCGTGGAGCGGGAGGAGGAGATCGAGGCCTTCGTCCCTCAGGAGTATTGGACCATAGAGGCGGAGGTCGCCAAGCAGGGGCAGCCGTTCGGCGCGCGGCTGATCCAGTATCGTGGCTCCAAGGTCGAGCAGTTCAGCATCGGTCGTAGCGACCAGGCCGAGGCCGCCATTGCGGAGCTCCGCTCGGTGGCTGACGGCAAGCTGCGCGTCGAGAAGGTGGAGCGGAAGCAGCGACGCCGTCAACCGCCTCCGCCCTTCACCACTTCTACGTTGCAGCAGGAAGCCGCGCGCAAGCTCGGTTTCTCGGCTCAACGCACCATGCGCGTCGCCCAGCAGCTCTATGAGGGCGTGGACCTGGGCGGTGACCGGGTGGGCCTCATCACCTACATGCGGACGGACTCGGTGCATCTCGCTCAGGAAGCGATCGCCGAGATCCGAGGCTACGTCGCGGAACGCTATGGTCAGGGCAGCCTGCCGGAGCGGCCCCGAGCCTACAAGACGAAGTCGAAGAATGCTCAAGAGGCCCACGAGGCGATTCGCCCGACCTCTGCGTACCGCGAACCCCAAACCGTCAGGACACAAGCGACCGCCGACCAGTTCAAGCTGTACGACCTGGTCTGGCGGCGTGCCGTCGCATGCCAGATGCTGCATGCCACCGTCGATACCGTCGGAGTCGACCTCGCATGCGGCTCGCCGGAGCACCTGTTCCGGGCCACTGGTTCCACGGTGGCCGATCCCGGCTACATAGCCGTTTACCAGGAAGGCCGAGACGACGCCAAGAACGACGAAGACAACGTGCCCCTGCCACTCCTCGCGCTCGGGGAGTCCGTGGACTTGCTGGACATCGCCGGGCACCAGCACTTCACGGAGCCCCCGCCGCGCTATAGCGAGGCGACGCTGATCAAGACGCTCGAGGAATACGGTATCGGGCGGCCTTCCACCTATGCGGCCATCATATCCACCCTGCTGCAGCGCGAGTATGCGGTGTTGGAAAAGCGTCGGTTCCGGCCGACGGACGTCGGACGGATCGTCAATCGCTTTCTTACCCAGCACTTCGCTCCGTACGTAGACTACGAGTTCACCGCGCGCTTGGAGGACGAGTTGGATGCGGTGTCGCGCGGCGAGAAACAGTGGGTCCCACTACTGCACGAGTTCTGGCACCCGTTCAAGCAACTCGTGGATGCGAAGGAGGAAACGGTGAGTCGCAGGGACGTTACCCACGAGGCCCTCGATGAACCCTGCCCCAAGTGCGGTAGCCCGCTCTCCATTCGCCTCGGACGCCACGGTCGCTTCGTGGGCTGCACGGCCTACCCCGGGTGCGACTACACGCGCAACCTCGAGGACGAGAAGGCGCGAGCCGAGCCGGAGGTCGTGCAGGGGCGGGTATGTCCGCAATGCGGTGGCGAACTTTACGTCAAGCTGGGGCGCTACGGTCAATTCGTCGGATGCAGCAACTATCCGCGGTGCAAACACATCGAGCCCTTGGAGAGGCCGTCGGACACCGGAGTGCCGTGTCCTGAATGTCACGCGGGCACACTCCTCAAACGCCGGTCCAGGCGCGGCAAGGTCTTTTACTCTTGCTCCCGCTATCCCGCATGTGCCTATGCTGTTTGGAACGAGCCGGTCGCCCGGCCGTGCCCCAGATGTGCCTGGCCGATCTTGACCGTCAAGACGACCAAGCGTCGCGGCACCGAGCTCGCCTGCCCGCGGAAGCAGTGCGGCTACGTTCAGCCCTCGGACTTGCGAGTCGCTGCGGCCTCCTGAGGATCGGCGGGGCGGGCCGGTCCCGCCGTGCGGTACCCCCCGTATACGCGAATGGTGTGCGGAGCCATCTGCTCAATATGCTCTATGCCTGCCGAGCGGCGCCGCTGCTATAGCCGACCGTGAACCGCTGGCACGTGCTTCGAGCGGCGCAGCTCGTTAGGGTCGGCGGCGTAATCGCCTATCCGACGGAAGCGGTCTATGGGCTTGGCTGCGACCCGCGCCGCGAGGTGGCCGTGAGGAGGTTGCTGTCCCTCAAGAGGCGGTCTCCGGCCAAGGGCCTGATTCTCGTTGCGGACGGCCTGAGGCGGCTCAATCGCTTCATGCGGCCTTTGCCGGAGGATCTGGCCCGGCGGGTGTGCCCCACTTGGCCGGGGCCGGTCACTTGGTTGGTGCCCGCGCGGTCAAGCGTCCCCAGGTGGCTGCGCGGTTGCCACGGGACTGTTGCGGTGCGCGTGACCGCCCATCCCCTGTGCAGGGCGCTATGCCGTGCGGCCGGTACCGCCTTGGTGTCGACGAGCGCGAACCGAGCCGGCAAGCCGCCCGCGACTTGCCCGGCCGAGGTTAGACGCGCATTCGGTCGAGGGGTGGACTATGTCTTGGCGGGTGATCTCGGTGGACTGACCACGCCCACCCAGATCCGAGATGCGCGTACGGGGCGCGTCGTCCGCCGGGGTTCCAACGGGGGAGGTTGGAAATGAAAATGCCTGATGTGGACACGGTCAAGATCTACCTTCTGGATCTGCAGCATCGCCTCTGCGCGGACCTCGAGGAGGAAGACGGGGACGGGCGCTTCATCGAGGACGTGTGGGACCGCCAAGGTGGCGGGGGAGGGTGCACCCGCGTCCTGCGGGAGGGTGCTGTATTCGAGCAGGCTGGTGTGAACTTCTCCCACGTCCACGGATCTGCACTCCCGGTGCCGTCGACCGCCCAGCGGCCCGAGCTGGCGGGGCGCCGCTTTGAGGCCCTCGGGGTGTCGCTGGTTGTGCACCCGCGCAACCCCTACGTCCCCACTTCTCATGCCAATGTGCGCTTCTTTTCCGCCTATGCAACGGACGCCGCCCCGGTGTGGTGGTTCGGCGGCGGCTTCGACCTGACACCGTACTATGGCTTCGAGGACGACTGCGTACATTGGCACCTGACTGCCTTGGCGGCTTGCAAACCGTTTGGACCCGAGGTCTACCCGCGCTATAAACGCTGCTGCGACGAATATTTTTTTCTCAAGCACCGGCGCGAGCCGCGGGGCATCGGAGGCTTGTTTTTCGACGACCTCAACGATTGGGGCTTTGAGCGCTGTTTCGCCTTTATGAGGAGCATCGGTGATCACTACCTCCACGCCTATCGGCCCATTGTCGCGCGCCGCAAGGACGTCCCTTACGGCGACCGCGAACGTGCGTTCCAGCTTTATCGCCGGGGCCGCTACGTGGAGTTCAACTTGGTCTACGACCGGGGCACCCTGTTCGGGCTCCAGTCCGGCGGGCGTGCCGAGAGCATTCTAATGTCTCTTCCGCCCGCGGTAAGCTGGCGCTACAACTGGCATCCCGAGCCCGGGACCCCCGAGGCTGAGCTCTACGACGTGTTTCTGCGCCCGCGGGACTGGGTTGGGGGAACTGGTTGAGCGAGCGGGGCGAGCCTCCGCCTCGAGATCCTGGGAGCAGGTGCGGAGATCGGGTGTGGCCGCGAGTGTGGGAGAGGACCGTGTCCGACTCGACAAGTGGCTTTGGGCGGCGCGTTTCTATAAGACACGGGAGCTGTCGGCGGAGGCCATTAGCGGCGGTAAGGTCCATTACAAGGGGCAGCGCGTGAAGCCGGGGCGTCTCGTGGAGGTGGGCGCCGAGGTCGCCATCCGCCAGGGGCCTGTGGAACGGGTCGTGGTCGTGCGTGGGTTGGCCCGGCAGCGGCGTCCCGCGTCAGAAGCGAGGTGTCTGTACGAGGAGACGCAGGAGAGTCGTTGCCGATGCGAGGCGCTGGCGCAGGCCTTGAAGGAGCGGCCGGCGGCTCCGGCCGCCGTGAAGGGGCGACCCACCAAGCGAGCCCGGCGGCGGCTTGAGCGCCTGTTTGACAAGGGATTCGGCGGCTGAGCATCCTCGTTGCCGTTTGCTGGGTGACGGACAAAGCGTGGTATCATGCGCAACTTCCTGGCTGCGTCCTTGCGCTTAGAAAACTCCGTCGGGACATACCGCTTGTCGCCTGCTGCTTGCGGCCCTGGCGCGTTGACGCGGCTACAGCAGTACTTGGGGGTGAACGGTCGCCCCGTTATGCAGGGGCCCCCACGAAGCATCGTGGTCGGGTCTGCCAGACCACTTCGCCCCATTATTCGGAGGACCACTTCACGCTGCCCAAGACGGCACTTGCCGGGCCGAGCGAGGGTTTCCCATTGGGCATCGGAACTTGGGGTGAGTTGAGGCAACTTCGAGGGACGGAGCAGTATGAAGCTTCCTATACAGATCACAGCGCGCAATGTCTCCCTTTCAGATGCAGCCAAGGGCCTGATCCGGGACAAGGCGGAGAAGCTGGATTCCTTTTACAGCCACGTCATGGGGTGCCGTGTAGTGGTGGAGGCTCCGCACCGACACCAGAACAAGGGCATCCTGTATAACGTGCGCGTGGACATGACCGTTCCGGGCGGCGAGCTCGTGGTCAAGCGCGAGCCCCATGAGGATCTCTACGTGGCTATTCGCGACGCATTCGATGCTGCGCGGCGCCAGCTCCTAGAGTTTGCACGGCGCCAACGCCGCGAGGTCAAGCTCCACGAGGCAGCGCCGGAAGCGCGCGTCAGCAAGCTGTTCCCCGAGGAGGGGTACGGTTTTCTGGAGACGACGGACGGGCGAGAGATCTATTTCCATCGCAACAGCGTCGTCAACGGTGAGTTTCAGAGCTTGCACGTTGGAACAGCGGTGCGCTTCGTCGAAGAGCAAGGTGTGGAGGGCCCGCAGGCAAGCGCCGTGAACATCGTCGCCTGAACCATGCGCCATGTCCTTGGCCGGGGCGTTGTTGTGCCTCCAGACTGAAAGTATGCAGCGATGTGGTATCAGGACGCGTTCGAACGTCATCGTGGTGGGTGGCGGCCATGCCGGGACCGAGGCCGCCCTCGCGGCCGCACGCATGGGCGTCCGCACCCTGCTGCTGACGCACAATTTCGAGACCTTGGGCCAGATGAGCTGTAATCCCGCCATCGGCGGGATTGGCAAGGGCCACTTGGTCAAGGAGATAGATGCTCTCGGTGGCTTGATGGGGCAGGCCGCCGACCGAGCCGGGATCCACTTCCGTGTACTGAACGCCAGCAAGGGACCAGCGGTGCGCGCAACCCGCGCACAGGCCGACCGCCAACGGTACAAGGCCGCTGTGCGGGACGCTCTGGAGCGGCAGCCCCGGCTATCGTTGTTTCAGCAGGCTGTGGATGATCTTGTGGTGGAGAACGGCCGAGTGAGGGGTGTCGTGACCCAGATCGGGCTGTGCTTCCAGGCGCCCTGTGTGGTCCTCACAGTGGGGACGTTCTTGGGTGGCCGACTACATGTAGGCCTCAATCACCATCCGGGTGGGCGTGCGGGCGACCCGGCCTCGAACATGCTGGCAAAGCGGCTGAGGGACTTGCCTTTCCGGGCGGGTCGCCTGAAGACGGGGACGCCGCCGAGGCTGGACGGGCGCGCCATCGATTACTCCAGCGTGGCCATGCAGCCGGCTGACGCACCCGCTCCGGTTTTCTCGTTCCTGGGGCGTACTGAGGACCATCCCCGGCAGGTCCCTTGCCACATCACCCGCACAACCTCCCGCACCCACGACATCATCCGCCGTGCCCTGGACCGATCACCCCTGTACACCGGTGCTATCGAGGGCGTGGGTCCCCGCTACTGTCCGTCTATCGAGGACAAGGTAGTGCGCTTCTCGGAGAAGGGCTCACACCAAGTTTTTCTCGAGCCCGAAGGTCTGCACACCACGGAGGTGTATCCGAACGGCATTTCCACAAGTCTGCCGTTCGATGTGCAACAGGCGGCCGTGCACTCCATCCCGGGTCTCGAACGCACCCCCATCACGCGGCCGGGTTACGCTATCGAGTATGATTACTTCGATCCTCGGGACCTGCACCCGTGGCTCGAGACGAAGTACGTTTCGGGTCTATTCTTCGCAGGACAGATCAACGGCACCACCGGTTACGAGGAGGCTGCCGCGCAGGGCCTGATGGGCGGGGCGAATGCCGCGCTTCGCGTCCAGGAGCGGGAACCGTGGTGGCTGCGTCGCGATGAGGCTTATATCGGGGTCCTCATCGACGACCTGGTGACCCAGGGTACGACCGAACCTTACCGGATGTTTACCAGCCGAGCCGAATATCGGCTTCTGCTACGGGAGGACAATGCCGACCTCCGGGTCACCCCGTTGGGGCGACGCCTTGGTCTCGTTGATGACGAGCGCTGGCGGGTGCTCGAACGCAAGCAGGAGGCGGTCGAGCGTGAGCAGCGGCGTCTGCGGGATATTTGCATACGGCCCGATACCGACGCCGCACGGGCAGTGGCGACCACGCTCGGTGTGCCGGTCGCTCGCGAGACGACGCTATTCGAGCTGTTGCGCCGACCGGGAGTCGGGTACCGTTCGTTGCTATCCGCCGCCTCGGCCGAGTCGGCCGCCTGCGAGCCAGAGGTGGCGCAGCAGGTGGAGATTCAGGCCAAATACACCGGTTACATCGAGAGGCAACACGCCGAGGTCCGGCGCCAGCGGCGTAACGACGAGACTCCGTTACCCGTGGACTTCGATTACCAGGCTGTCCGCGGACTGTCGACGGAAGCGCGTGAGAAGCTGGCCGCGATCCGGCCGGTCACGGTGGGACAGGCGGCGCGCATCCCCGGCGTCACCCCCGCCGCGGTCTCACTGTTGCTCGTGCACTTGAGAAAGCATTCCCATGGCTGGCGACAATCGGCATGAGCGCCAGGGCCTGCAGCGACAACTCGGCGATGGGCTCGCCGACCTGGGAGTCGTCCTGGATCGCGAGACCCAGGATCGACTTCTGGCATTCCTGGAACTCCTGCGGCGGTGGAGTAGAGTCTATAATCTGACCGCAGTGACCAACCCCCGCGAGATGCTCGTCCGGCATGTGTTGGACAGCCTCTCCATCGCGGCTGACCTGCAGGGACCGCGCATCCTGGACGTCGGCACGGGCGCGGGTCTGCCGGGAATTCCCTTGTCGCTGGCATGTCCGGAGTCGGAGTTTATTCTTCTGGACAGCAGCGGGAAGAAGGTGAGGTTCGTGACGCAAGCGGTGGCGGAGCTCTGCCTGCGCAACGTTGCCGTGGCGCATGCACGTGTGGAGGAATACCGCGTACCCCCCGTGGACACCATAGTTGTGCGCGCCTTTTCGAGCCTGTCCGAGCTGCTGCCCCGCGTCGCACACTTGACCCACCGGCGCACCCAGTTGCTGGCGATGAAAGGCCGTTTTCCGGACGAGGAACTGGCCGCATTGCCCTGCGGGTTCGTGGTCGACGGAGTCCGCCGGGTCCGTGTGCCTGGCCTCCTCGCGCAAAGACACGTGGTGCGCTTGAGCGCGGGGCGGGATCGGGCGACCGGCCCATGACGCGCACCATCGCCATCGCCAATCAGAAGGGTGGCGTAGGGAAGACCACCACCGGCATCAATCTCGCGGCCTCCATTGCCGCGTTCCACCGCCGCGTGCTGCTGGTCGACTTGGACCCCCAGGGGAACGCGACCATGGGCAGTGGCGTGGACAAACACCGCCTGCAGCACAGCAGCTACGACGTGCTGATCAAGGGGCTGCCGGTCGCCGAGGCCACCGTGACAGCCTTACATGCTGGTTATTGTCTGGTACCGGCAAACGGCGACCTGATCGCCGCAGACGTGGAACTGCTCCAACTGGACCAGGGGGAACACCGCCTGCGGCTGGCTCTTGAGCGCGTGAGCGGGGACTATGACTTCGTCCTTGTGGACTGCCCGCCGGCGCTCAATATGTTGACCGTCAATGCGCTGGTGGCGGCGCGCGGGGTAATCATCCCCGTCCAGTGCGAATACTATGCTCTGGAAGGCTTGACCTCACTGCTGGACAGCGTCGAGACTGTGCGTGCGACGCTGAACCCTCAGCTCGAAGTGCAGGGGCTGCTGCGTACCATGTATGACGTTCGGAATAGCCTGGCGGATCAGGTCTCGGCGCAACTGTTGGAGCACTTCGAGAGCAAGGTCTACCGCACCTTGATACCGCGCAACGTGCGCTTGGCCGAGGCCCCCAGCCATGGCATGCCGGTTCTGCTGTACGATCGAACCTCGCGCGGCGCGCAGGCGTATCTCGCCCTGGCTGGGGAGCTTTTGCACCAGGATACACGGGCCCGCGTGGCAGGGTTGTTGAACAACGTGAGCCACGGACCGGCCGCGGTGGCTGGGAGCTGAGGCGCCACGCCATGGCGGTCAGGAAGCATGGGCTCGGCCGAGGACTGGATGCTCTGTTGGGGGCCGCGGCGCGGGCTCAGGCCCCGGAAGCCTCCGCCGGGGAGGTACACGCGCTGCCGGTGCACAAGATTCGGCGCGGGCGCTTTCAACCGCGGGTCGACATCTCGGCACAGAGCCTCCAAGAGCTGGCCGACTCGATACGTGCTCAAGGTGTGGTCCAGCCGGTGGTGGTGCGAAGTTTGCCCGACGGGGACGGATTCGAGCTGATTGCCGGGGAGCGTCGCTGGCGTGCCGCACAGCTCGCGGGACTGCAGGAGATTCCGGCAGTGCTCCGGGAGGTTCCGGACCAAGCCGCGCTCGCCATCGGCCTCATCGAGAACATCCAGCGCGAGGACTTAAGCCCGCTAGAGGAGGCCAACGCCTTGCAGCGCCTTGCCGAGGAATTCGGGCTCACCCACCAAGAGGTGGCAGAGGCCGTGGGACGCTCGCGGGCGGCGGTGACCAACCTGCTCCGACTTTTGGATTTCCTGCCGAGGTGAAGCAGTTGCTCCAGGAGCGCCGGATTGAGATGGGCCACGCCCGGGCCCTGCTGGGACTGGCAGACCACGCTCAGCAGATTGAGGCGGCGCGCCGGGCAATCGCCAAGGGGCTGTCCGTCAGGGAGACCGAGGCGTTGGTCAGGCACCTTCAGGACGGAGAACGCCCGGCGCACCGCGACAGGCGCCTGGACCCGGACGTCCTCAGGTTGCAGGAAGACCTATCGCAGCGGCTGGGGGCGGCCGTCGTTCTCCAGCAGAGTCCCAAAGGGAAGGGAAAGCTCGTCATCCACTACAACAGCCTGGAAGAGCTGGACGGCATCCTGCTGCGCATTCACTGAGTCCTTCCAAAGACCTTACGCCGCGGCGCGTGCAAGCCGCGTTGACCCTGGCATGGGGAGTCTTTATACTGCCTCAGCCGCACGGGCCGAGGCGGCAACGTCCGTTTGCGTCCTAGAGATCGTCTCCTGCCTTGACATAGTGGCCCGCACTCCGGGCGGGGAGCTATGGTGATGCAAAGAATACTCGTCGCTCAGCTCGTGATTGCCTTGGCGGTGGCCGTTGGCTTCCTGATGCTGCAGGGTGTCCTGGAGGCCCGAGCGGCGCTGTATGGCGGCGGCGTCACGCTCGTCAACAGTCTTTTGCTCGCGCGGCGAATCCGGTCGGCGGAGGACTTGGCACAGCGCAGCGCCGCTCGCGGGGCGGCCTCCCTTTACCTCGGGGCGCTGGAGCGCTTCCTTCTGGTGCTGGCGCTATTGGTCTTGGGGCTGGGCCTGCTCAAGCTCGCGCCCGTGCCACTTGTCATAGGGTTCGGCGTGGCGCACCTCGGCTTCCCCATGGGGTTGTCCCGCTCGTTGGGGACATCGCGCACGTCATGAGTACCGGCAGCGCCGCCGCGGCGCAGACCCCTGTCGAATACATCCAGCATCACCTGGCCAACCTCCAGATCGGACAGGGTTTCTGGGCGCTCCACATGGATACCCTGTTCTTCGGCTGGGTCCTGGGGGGTGCGCTCATGGTGATTAGCTGGCGGGTAGGACGGCGACTGGATGCGGACAGGCCGACCGGCGTTCAGAACGTGCTCGAGGCGCTGCTCGAGTTCGTCGACGGCTTGGTTGCAGAGGCCTTCGGCGAGGTCAAGAATCCCCTCATCGGCCCTTTGGCGTTCACCATTTTCGTTTGGGTGTTTCTGATGAACGCCATGGATTTGCTGCCCGTAGACCTGCTGCCCCGGCTGGCCCAGTTGTTCGGCATCCACCACCTCAAGGTAGTGCCTACCACCGATCTGAGCACGACCTTCGCGCTATCTCTGAGCGTTTTCGCGCTGGTCATCTACTACAACGTCAAGATCAAGGGGCCGCTGGGCTACCTGAAGAATTTCCTGCTCCATCCCTTCGGCAAGTGGCTCATGCCCGTCAACCTCATCATGAGCGCTGTGGAGGAGCTTGCGAAGCCCCTGAGTCTGGCCCTCCGACTCTTCGGCAACATGTTCACCGGCGAGCTGGTATTCCTGCTCATCGCGCTCTTACCGCTTTGGCTAATCCCGCTGGGTGGGACGGCATGGGCCATCTTTCACATCCTGGTCATCACGCTTCAGGCGTTCATCTTCATGGTGCTCACCGTCATGTATCTGAGCATGGCGCACGAAGAGGCGCACTAGATGGGCTCACCATGTATCGGACACTTCCCACCTTGCCATTCTATCCTAGGAGAGAACCCATGACTGAAGCCGCAACTACGATGACTCTCGTGACCACGATTTACGCTTACACCAGCCTGGGTGTCGGAGTCATGCTGGCCGCGGCCGGCCTGGGGTCGGCCCTCGGATGGGGCCTCATTTGCGCCAAGTACATGGAAGGCGTGGCCCGTCAGCCCGAGATGATGCCTACCCTGCGCATCCAGATGTTTATCACTGCCGGGCTGATGGAATCGTTCCCGTTTATCGTGCTCGCCTTCGCGATGTGGTTCGTGTTCGCCAATCCCTTTATCGGGGGTGCCAAGGCGGCCATCGCCGGTTGACCAGGCGAGGGGATCTCAAGGAGTCCGGACGTGAACATTACCGTCAGCTTGTTTGGACAGATGATCACCTTCGCGATCCTGGTGTGGTTCGTCTGGCGATTTCTATGGGGCCCGCTGACCCAGATGATGGCCGACCGCACGCGCCGCATCGCCGACGGTCTGGCTTCGGCCGAGCGAGGCCGATACGAGCTGGAGCGCGCCGAGGCCCACTCCCAGGAGCTTCTGCGGAAGACCAAGGAAGAGGCGGCCGAGATCATGGCACAGGCTCAGCGGCGCGCCGCGGAAGTGGTCGAGGAGGCCAAAGTCCAGGCCCGCACTGAAGGCGATCGCATGTTGGAAGCGGCCCGCTCTGAGATCGAGACGGAGGTGAACCGGGCCAGGGAGCAGCTCAGGAGCGAGGTGGTCGCGATTGCAGTGGCTGGCGCCGCCAAGGTCCTCGGTCGAGAGATCGACGAGAACGCGCACAACGATCTGCTCACCGCGCTCGTCGCCCAGATCTAAGCTCCTGGCCCATGACCGAGCAGACCACGATCGCCCGCCCGTACGCGAAGGCGGCCTTCGAGCTGGCCGAGCAGGAAGCAGATCTCGCCGGCTGGTCCGAGATCCTGGCGGCCCTGGCGGCGGCGGTTACCCACCCCGATGTGGCTCCCCTCGTCGGGAATCCGCGTGTCGACCAAGGGCAGGTGGTCGACCTGCTCTTGGCCATGGGCGGTGAGCGATTCAACAAGGATGCGCAGAGCATGTTGCGCCTGATGGCGGACAGCGGGCGACTGCAACTGCTGCCCCGCGTCGCCGCGCTGTTCGACGCGCTGCGCGCCGAGGCGGAGGGAAGGATGGAGGCCTACGTGGTCTCCGCCCGACCGTTGACCCAGGCTCAGAAACGCAAGATCTCGGAAGCTTTGAAGATGCGCTTCCAACGCGAGGTCAAGCTGCGGTGCAAGACCGAGCGTGCCTTGATCGGAGGCGCAGTGATCCATGCGGGGGACCTGGTCATCGACGGCTCGGTCCAGGGGCAGTTGGCGCGCCTCGCGGCCGCACTTACCCGCTAAGAGGGAGACACATGCAGGCGAAACTAAATCCCGCTGAAATCAGCGAGCTGATCAAGCAGCGGATCAAGAACTTCGAGGTCGTCACCGAGGCGCGTACCGAGGGTACCGTGGTGGCGGTGAGCGACGGCATCCTGCGCGTCCACGGTCTTGCCGACGTGATGCAGGGGGAAATGATCGAGCTGGCCGGCAACACATCCGGCGTGGCATTGAGCCTGGAACAGGACTCCGTCGGTGCGGTGGTCCTCGGGGCCTATGAGCACATCTCCGAAGGCGATACCGTCAAGTGCACCGGCAAGATCCTGGAGGTGCCGGTGGGAAGGGGACTGCTGGGCCGGGTGGTGAATGCCCTCGGCAGCCCGATCGATGGCAAGGGACCCATTGAGGCCGAGGCGACCTCGCCCATCGAGAAGATCGCGCCCGGGGTCATCACTAGGCGATCGGTGAGCCAGCCGGTGCAGACTGGGCTAAAGGCGGTCGATGCCATGGTGCCCATCGGGCGCGGTCAGCGCGAGCTGATCATCGGCGACCGCCAGACGGGCAAGACGGCAGTCGCCATCGATGCCATCATCAACCAGAAGGGCAAAGACCTCTGGTGCATCTATGTGGCCATCGGGCAGAAGGCGTCCTCCATCGCGCGTGTGGTGGCCAAGCTGGAGGAGCGTGGGGCCATGGACCACACCATCGTGGTGGCTGCGTTCGCTTCCGACCCGGCGGCCATGCAGTTCATCGCGCCCTACGCGGGGTGTGCAATGGGCGAGTATTTCCGCGACCGGGGTGAGGACGCGCTCATCGTCTACGATGACCTGACCAAGCAGGCGTGGGCTTACCGCCAGATCTCGTTGCTGCTGCGCCGCCCTCCGGGCCGAGAGGCCTACCCGGGAGACGTTTTTTACTTGCATTCCCGGCTCCTGGAGCGGGCCGCCCGAGTCAATGCCGAGTATGTGGAGAAGATCACCAACGGAGCGGTCCAGGGTAGGACCGGATCGCTCACCGCTCTGCCCATCATCGAGACCCAGGCCGGCGACGTCTCGGCCTTCATCCCGACCAATGTCATCTCCATCACCGACGGCCAGATTTACCTCGAGACGGACCTGTTTAACGCTGGCTTCCGACCGGCCATCAACGCCGGCCTCTCGGTCTCGCGCGTGGGCGGCGCGGCCCAGACCAAGATCGTCAAGAAGCTGGGTGGCGGCGTCCGGCTCGACCTGGCCCAGTATCGCGAGCTCGCCGCCTTCGCCCAGTTCGCTTCCGAGCTGGATGAGGCGACACGTAAGCAACTCGAACGCGGGCAGCGGGTGACGGAGCTGATGAAGCAAAAGCAGTACGCGCCGCTCAGCGTCGCGGAGGAGGCCGTATCGCTGTTCGCCGTGGGCATGGGCTATCTGGACGACGTGGAGGTCCGCAAGGTCGGGGACTTCGAGGGGGCGCTGCACGCCTACATGAAGGCCCAGCACGGCGAGCTGATGGAGCAGATCACGGGCAGCGGGGACTACAACGACGAGATCGAGGGCGCGCTGCACGCGGCGCTCAAGGACTTCAAGGCCCACCACGTTTGGTAGGAGCACCGGCGCATGGCCAGCGGAAGAGACATCCGGAACAAGATCAAGAGCATCCAGAGCACGCAGAAGATCACCGGCGCGATGGAGATGGTGGCCACCAGCAAGATGCGCAAGGCGCAGGAGCGGATGCTGGCGGCCAGGCCCTATGCAGAGAAGATTCGGCAGGTCATCACGCACCTGGGTTACGCCCACCCCGAGTACCGGCACCCTTACTGCGAGATGCGGCCGATCACGCGGGTCGGGCTGGTCCTCGTCACCACCGACCGCGGACTCTGCGGCGGCCTCAACACCAACGAACTCCGCTCCGTTGTGGCCAAGGTCCGGCAGTGGAGCCAGCAAGGGGTGGATCTGGACCTGTGCGCAATCGGCGCCAAAGGCAGCGCATTCTTCCGGCGCCTGGGGGTGCACATCGTCGCCCAGACCAGTCATCTGGGAGACGTGCCGCGCATGCAGGACTTGGTGGGAACGGTGCGCGTGATGCTGGATGCGTTCCACGACCGGCAGATCGATCGGCTCTATCTGAGCTACAACGAATTCGTCAGTACGATGGTGCAGCGCCCCACGATGCAGCAACTGCTGCCCTGCCCCATTCACGAGGAAACAGCGGCGGCGGACCAGCAACTGGACTACTACTGGGACTACCTGTATGAGCCGGATCCCCGGGCGGTGCTGGATGGCCTGCTGGCCCGCTACATCGAATCCCTCGTATACCGCGCGGCAGTGGAGAACGTCGCCTGCGAGCAAGCGGCCCGCATGATCGCGATGAAGAACGCCACGGACAACGCGGCCGGTTTCATCGAAGATCTGCAGTTGGCTTACAACAAGGCGCGGCAGGCGGGCATCACCCGCGAGCTGTCGGAGATCGTGGGCGGCGCCGAGGCGGTCTGACCATCGGCCTGATCCCACCCGAAAGAGGACATCGAACTATATGAGTTCCGGAACTGTTTCCCAGATTCTGGGTGCCGTCGTGGACGTGCAGTTCCCGCGCGAGGCCCTCCCCCGGCTCTACCATGCGCTGCGGGTGGATAAGGCCGGCCTGATCCTGGAGACTCAGCAGCAGTTGGGTGACGGTGTGGTGCGGACCATCGCGATGGGGTCCACCGACGGGCTGCGGCGCGGCCTCAAGGTGACCAATACCGAGGCGCCCATCACCGTCCCGGTTGGCCCCAAGACGCTGGGGCGCATCATGAATGTGTTGGGCGAACCGGTGGACGAAGGCGGGCCCGTCGAGGCCGAGGCGCACTGGCCGATCTACCGTGAGGCGCCCAGCTTCGCGGAGCAGACCGTGACCACGGAGCTGCTGGAGACGGGCATCAAGGTCGTCGACCTCATTTGTCCGTTTGCCAAGGGCGGAAAGGTAGGGCTTTTTGGCGGGGCCGGGGTGGGCAAGACCGTCATCCTCATGGAGCTCATCCGCAACATCGCTACGGAGCATGCGGGCTACTCCGTCTTCGCCGGCGTGGGGGAGCGCACCCGTGAGGGCAATGACTTCTATCACGAGATGCGGGAAGCCAAGGTGCTGGACAAGGTCGCCCTGGTTTACGGGCAGATGAACGAACCGCCCGGGAACCGCCTGCGGGTCGCCCTCACCGGTTTGACCGTGGCGGAGTATTTCCGTGAGGAGGGACGAGATGTCCTGCTCTTCATCGACAACATTTACCGCTATACGCTGGCAGGGGTGGAGGTCTCCGCGCTGCTCGGACGCATGCCTTCGGCGGTGGGCTATCAGCCGACGTTGGCCGGGGAGATGGGGTTGCTGCAGGAGCGCATCACCTCCACTAAGACGGGCTCCATCACCTCCATCCAGGCCGTGTACGTGCCCGCCGACGACCTGACCGACCCTTCGCCTGCGACCACCTTCGCTCACCTTGACGCGACCGTGGTGCTGTCGCGGCAGATCGCAGAGTTGGGCATCTATCCTGCCGTGGATCCGCTGGACTCCACCAGTCGTCAGCTCGACCCGCTAATCGTGGGCGAGGAGCACTACGAGGTGGCGCGGACGGTGCAGAGCACCCTGCAGCGCTACAAGGAGCTCAAGGATATCATCGCCATTCTGGGCATGGAGGAGCTGTCGGAGGACGACAAGCTCGCGGTGACCCGAGCGCGCAAGATCCAGCGCTTCTTGTCCCAGCCCTTCTTCGTGGCCGAGACCTTCACGGGCAGTTCGGGGAAGTACGTGCCATTGAAGGAGACCATCCGCGCCTTCAAGGCCATCGTGCAAGGAGAATACGATCACCTTCCGGAGCAGGCGTTCTACATGGTGGGCAACCTCGACGAGGCGGTGCAGAAAGCGGAGCGGCTGAAGTAGCAGTCCACGGCTTGCCGGGAGCGGAGAACAATGGCGGATACCTTGCACGTGGACGTGGTGAGCGCCGAGCAGGCCATCTTCTCGGGGCCCGCCCGCATGGTGGTGGCGCCAGCGGTTATGGGCGATGTGGGTATCCTGCCGCGTCACACGCCTTTGCTGGCCCACCTGCGTCCTGGAACGGTGCGGGTCATTACGCCGGAAGGCGAAGAGGAGCCCTACTACATCTCGGGCGGGCTTCTGGAGGTGCAGCCGCACCACGTGACCATCCTGGCGGACACGGCGCTGCGCGCCAGCGACATCGACGAGGCGGCGGCGCTGGAGGCGAAGCAGCGGGCCGAGGCGTCGCTCCGGGAGCGGGCGACGGAGCAGGATTTGGCGCGGGTGCAGCAGGAGCTGATGCGCGCCGCAGCCCAACTGCAGACCCTGCAGACCCTGCGCAAGCATCTGAAGCGCTGATGATAGAACGCATCAGCCAGCACAAAGTAGTGTTCTTCACCTACGAGATCCAGGACCAGGAGGGCGCCGTGTTCGAGCGCTCCGATATACCCATTGGGTACGTGCACGGGGTCCCGGGCCCGCTCTTGGAGGTGCTGGCGCACCATCTGGAGGGGCATGTAGCGGGTGATGCCCTGACCGTGCGGGTGACTCCCGAGGAAGGGTTCGGCGAGCATCGATCCGATCTGACGTTTACCGACGACATCGAGAACGTACCGCCGCAGTTCCGTCATTTAGGCGCCGAGGTGGACTTCCAGAACGAACGAGGCGAGACGTTACACGCGGTCGTCTCCCAGATCGAGCGCGGCAGGCTCACTGTAGATGCTAACCACCCCTTGGCCGGCCAGACCGTCACCTTCCGTGTGCGTGTCGTGCAAGTGCGGGATGCTACAGCCCAAGAGATCGCGAATAGACACCCCGACAGTCCGCTCCCGCCCGTCCTGCACTAAGGCATGGGGCTGAGCGTCGTGGTCTTGGCAGCGGGGGAGGGGGCCCGCATGCGCTCCGCGCTGCCTAAAGTTCTCCACCCGTTAGCCGGTCGGCCGCTGCTGCACCACGTGCTGGATGCAGCGCGGCAGCTTGCCGCGGACCGCCTATTGGTCGTATACGGCCACGGCGGCGAAGCCGTGCGCGAGCGTTTCTCCGATTTGCCCATCCACTGGGTGCGCCAGTCGCGCCAGCTGGGGACCGGGCATGCCTTGGGTCAGGCGCTGCCGGATATCCCGCGCGAAGATTGCGTCTTGGTGCTCTATGGCGACGTGCCCCTTATCCGCACCGGGACGCTCCAGACACTGGTCGCTGCGGCCAGTGCAGATGATCTGGCATTGCTGACCGCTCACCTCGAAGACCCCACAGGCTATGGCCGGATACTGCGCGACGGTGCCGGCAAGATCGCCGGAATCGTGGAGGAGCGCGATGCCACCGAGCTCCAGCGCGCCATTCGGGAAGTGAACACCGGCTTTCTGGCCGCACCAGCCCGACGGCTCGGGCCGTGGCTGGACAGGGTCGAGAACAAGAATGCCCAGGGGGAGTTCTACTTGACCGATGTGGTCGCAGTGGCGCTCGCGGACGGGGCGAGGGTGGCAACGGTGGCGGCGCCTCGGGTGTGCGAGGTGACCGGCGTCAACGATCGCGTGCAGCTCGCAGCTCTGGAACGGCAGTTCCAGAAGGAACAGGCCGAAACCTTGATGCGCGGGGGCGTGACCCTGCTCGATCCCACGCGGTTCGACGTGCGGGGAACGGTAGAGGCCGGGACCGACGTGGTGGTCGATGTGGATGTCATCCTGGAAGGTTACGTGCGTCTCGGCGACCGCGCGCGGATCGGGCCTCATACACTGCTGCGCAACGTGATCGTCGGGGCTGATGTGGAGATTCTGTCCCACTGCGTCGTCGAGGGCGCAGTTATCGAGGCCGGTTGTCGCGTAGGACCATACTCCCGGGTTCGGCCTCAGACCCACCTGGCGTCCGGTGCACACATTGGGAATTTCGTGGAGCTGAAGCAGGCGAACGTCGGCGCGCTCAGCAAGATCAATCATTTGAGCTACGTCGGAGACGCGGCGGTAGGTGCGCGAGTGAACATCGGTGCCGGGACCATCACCTGCAACTACGATGGAGCCGACAAGCACAGTACGGTGATTGGCGACGACGTGTTCATCGGCGCGGACACTCAGTTGGTGGCTCCGGTAACGGTGGGAGCCGGCGCCACCATCGGTGCGGGCTCCACCATCACCCGTGACGCTCCCGGAGGTGAGCTTACGCTCAGCCGGGCCCCGCAGGTGACGCGTCGCGGCTGGAAGCGGCCCGTCAAGGCCAAGCGGGACCTGTAGCGGACGGCCGCACCGCTGCGCCCAAAGGATATGGCCGCCCTAACCTGGTACGTCGTTCCACCAAAAGGTTACGTCACTTCGCCCCGCGGTTCGAAGTTGCGCAGGCGAAAGACGACCGGGGGGGTTGGTTCATATCGGCGATGTTCCTGAGGATGCTGGGTATATGGACCTAGACGAAGCCCTCGGGCGAGGCGCCGGGTAGGCCATGGTCGCTTTGCAGATGTGACCGACTGGTTATCCAGGATGACCCGGATCACGGTGCCTTGGGGGTACGAAGCACGGCCGGCGAACGGCGCTGCGTAGACCGCTTATGGGAACGATGTACTAGGGAGGGTGGGTCATGTGTGGCATCGTTGGTGCTGTGGCTCAACGCGATGTGGGCGGGATCCTGATCGAGGGCCTCAAACGTTTGGAGTACCGCGGCTACGATTCGGCCGGGCTGGCGGTCCTCAATCAGCATCATCATCTGGAGCGGGTTCGGACCATTGGCAAGGTCAGCGCCCTGGAGCGCATCTACCGGCAGGACCCGCTTCGTGGGCGCATCGGCGTGGCCCACACGCGCTGGGCGACGCATGGCCGCCCCAGCGTCGAGAACGCCCACCCCCAGACCTCCCACGATGCCGTGGCGGTGGTGCACAACGGCATCGTCGAGAACTACGAGGCTCTGCGGGCGCGGCAGTTGGATGAGGGGTTCGAGTTCACCTCGGAGACCGATACCGAGGTGGTGGTGCACCAGATATACAGCCATCTGCGAGCCGGCATGGGCCTCCTGGCGGCTGTGCAGACGACCCTGAGGCAGTTGCAGGGCGCCTATGCCATCGGGGTCATATACAGCGGTGAGCCGCAGCGACTAATCGCGGCGCGCGACGGCAGCCCCCTGGTCGTCGGCCTTGGCATTGGCGAGCACTTCATCGCGTCGGACTCCACGGCGCTCCTTCCGGTCACACAGGAATTCATCTACCTCGAGGACGGCGACGTTGCGGATATCACCTCGAGCCAGGTGACCGTCTACAGTTCCTCCGGCAAAGCCACTAGCCGCGCCCGCCGGTGCAGTCTGCTCAGCGCAGAGTCGGTGGAGCGAGGACCCTATCGCCATTACATGCTGAAGGAGATCCATGAGCAGCCACGGGCGGTGCACGAAACGCTCGAAGGGCGTATCAGCGGGGGGCGGGTGCTGGAGGAGGCGTTCGGGCCTGAGGCCCGGGAGTTGCTCGACCGGGTCCAGCGCCTCCAGATCGTGGCCTGCGGGACGAGCTACCATGCCGGTCTGGTGGCGCGGTACTGGTGCGAGGCCATCGCCCGGCTACCTTGCCAGGTGGAGGTGGCGAGCGAGTTCCGTTATCGGCGCCCCGTGGTCGAGCCCGGCACGCTGGTGGTAGCCATCTCGCAATCAGGAGAGACCGCGGACACGCTGGGCGCTCTGCGGGAGGCCCGGGCCCTGGGGTTTGCACACACGCTGGGGGTTTGCAACGCGCCGGAAAGCGCTCTGGTGCGGGAGGCGGAGCTCGCACTGATGACCCGGGCAGGCCCAGAGATCGGGGTGGCCTCCACCAAGGCATTCACGACCCAGCTTGTGGCCCTGCTTCTGCTCGTCGTTGCGCTCGGTCGGCGGCGCGGGCTGCAGCCCGAGGCCGAGCGTTCGCTGCTGCGGCAGATCACCGGGCTCCCCGCCCAGCTCGAGCAGGCATTGAGCCTCGATCCCGTGATCGAGCGCATCTCGGAGCAATTCGCCGACAAGCACCACGCGCTCTTCCTCGGCCGAGGTGCGCACTACCCGGTGGCCCTCGAGGGGGCGCTCAAACTCAAGGAGATTTCTTACATCCACGCGGAGGGCTATCCTGCGGGAGAGCTCAAGCACGGCCCGCTCGCCCTGGTCGACTCCGAAATGCCCGTCGTGGCGGTGGCTCCCAACAACGCGCTGCTGGAGAAGCTGAAGTCCAACCTGCAAGAGGTGCGCGCTCGTGGAAGCAGGCTTCTGGTGTTCGGCGACAAGAGCGCGGCGTTCTCACCCGGCCTGGACATGGAAGTGGTCAACGTCGCGCCTACCGAGGATCCTATTTCTCCCATCATCTACACCATACCCCTTCAGCTCCTCGCGTACCACGTGGCCGTGCTGAAGGGCACCGACGTCGATCAACCGCGCAACCTCGCCAAGTCCGTTACCGTCGAGTGACGGACCCCTCCGTTTGGGAGAAGCTCCCAGCCTACTCAAAAACCGCGTTGCCCGAGTCGTGGGGCGGCCCGGCCCCGGTTCAGGCTGCCCCGGCGTTATCGGGAAACAGCCTGTCGAGCACGACCAACAGGTCCCGCTCGGCGGCAGCCAGGGTCACCTCCCGCGTGGACTGGTGCTCGGGCCAGTCGGCGAGGGCGGCGTCGAGGACGGCGATGGGGGACCAAGGCTGGCCACGTTCGCCGTCGGGGCGCTGGTCGTGGTGCAGGATGCCGGAGCTGCTCCTCGAGGTCCCGGCGCACCTCCGCCGGCAGCCCCTCCGGGAAGAATCAGCCGAGCACCGCCGCGTCGTCCTCCAGCCAGGCGGCAACCGGACCACCGACTCGCGGGGGCGCTGCTCCTTGGTCCGACCGCTGGGGTCGAAGATGCGGAGCTCCGGCGGCAGAGGTTGGCCGGGGCGCAGGCCGTGACGGTGGATCAGGTCCGGGTCGCCCGCATGCTCGTCGAACCAGTCCAGGGCGTCCGTCCACGTCCAGCCGGTGGCCCTTGTCTTGCGCCTCCTGGGCGGCCTTGCGCCACCAGTGGTCAAGCAGGCTGTGGCAGCTCGTCCTGGTAGCCCTGGTAGTCCCGCAAGATCAGGGGCTCGGGGCATGCCCTTCTGCCCGACCAGCCGGCGGCGAAACTCGCTCGGGCGCTCGTCGCCAGCTCGCCGATGCGGGCCTGGACCAGAGTGGTTTTGCAAGAGCGCAGCTTTTGACGGTCTGCTGGAATGATTGGCTATGCCTGATGTCGTCGTGTGCTCCGCTTTTGTGAACCGCCCGGTGCGGACCCGCATGCCGTGGTGGTGTGGGCGCCGGGGGTTAAACACCCCCGGCGTTCCCGATTAGGCAGATACGTTTCATCCTCGCTTTGTTGTCAGTTTGATGGACTTGAATTCGTCGAAAATGCTCTTCAACACGGCATAGAATTCAACTTGGAAACGTTGCATGGTGTCTTGCCGCAGCCTCCCGTCTGCAAGTTGGCCTGAGAAGGAGGCAACCATGCCCGCTCCGGTGAAGAACTCACGACGTTCTGCTGAGTGTGAATCAGGCCAGTCGCGGAGGCGTGCATACAGCCGGTGTTCTCGGTCGCGCTTTGGCTGGAGCAATGCTTTCATGGCTCCGGTGACCCAAACGGCGCGCTCAACCGGCGCTGTCAAGCGTCCGGTTCGAGCGCTGGTTCGGTGCTCTTTACTTCTATGATTCTCTTGCTTGGGACAAGCAGAACCGCGACGCTGTCGACCATAAAAGGAGTAGATCTTAGGCTTTGCACCAGAAGATCGATGACGGCTTGATGGTTCGGATTATATTCCCAGAAGTGAGGGAGTTCATTGAAAACCAGCAGGAGCGTCGATCCCCCGTCTGTCCGGTAGTCCCTGAGAGACTTCTTACGCCCGAGCGAGAGTGCCCTATGAACGGCCTCAATATGAGGGCTGATGTCGTTGTGATCCCAGACCTCCGTATCAGTGAAGCCTCGTTCGTTTAGCTGCCGGCCTTCCTTCACGGCCTTCCGGCCATCCATCGGCCATGTGATCTCTACGAGGTGGTCCGTGCCTTCGGTCAGGTCTCGCACGACCCCGTCACCTGCCAGCGTGCCGGACAGGAGTGAGCAAAGGACATCAGTCCGATCGCCGTATTTCCAGTCGCAGAATACGCTAAATGGCAGCAACTCCTCGGAAAAGGTCTTGTGCGGCTCCTTCTTCAGCCGAGCCGGCTTCACCAACTCTGGATGTCTTCTGATATGCTCGTAGGCACTATTTACATATTCCACTAACTCGCGAGGTGTCCGCTGAAGATGAAATTCCTCCTTGGATATCCTCATGGCGCTTCCTTGTTTTCACCGAACATGAAGTCGACATCCTAAATGGTGCCACAGATTCCTACAGCCATGGCATGTAGCGTGCCATCCGTTGCCCGGATGCGTTGTGGGGTTTATGGGGCGTTGTTACACAAATCCCCCGGTTGAGCGGTAGACTGGACCGCGGGATGGCTTGGAGCCGACAAAGGGGGGGCATGGGCAAGAGCACGAGGCGTATCGTCAACCGGGCCGAGTACAACGAGGCTCTGGTCAAGCGCGGCTCCATCACCTTCTGGTTCGACGAGGGTTTGTGAGGCTTGGCACCACAAGGGGCCCCAGCAGGGCCGTGGGGTCGGCAAGACTTACAGTGACGTCGCCATTCAGACCGCCCTGATGCTGAAGATGCTGTTCAACCTGCCGCTGCGCATGCTGGAAGGCTCCCTCGGCTCGGTGATTGAGCTCATGGCTCTGGCGCTCCAGAGCCCGGACTACAGCACCATCTCCAAGCGCGCTCGCAAGCTCGAGGTGGCCATTCCCCGGCGAGTGCCGCAAGGGCCGGTCGATGTGGTGGTGGACAGCTCCGGGGTGAAGGTCTACGGCGAAGGCGAGTGGAAGGTGCGCACCCATGGGGCGGACAAGCGTCGGGTCTGGCGCAAGCTCCATCTCGCCGTGGACCCCGCAAGCCACGAGGTCATCGTTGCAAGCCTCACCACCGTCTCGGTGGGCGATGCCCAAGCGCTGCCCAGGCTCTTGGAGCAACTGCCTGCCGAGGGGTCGGTGGGGAGCCTCTATGGCGATGGGGCCTATGACACCGAGGGCGTCTACCAAGCGGCTGAAGCCCGTGGGGCGAAGCCTGTCATCGCGCCGCGGCGTACCGCCGTTTCCTGGCCCGCGGGGCATCCCCGTAGCCGCGCCATCGAGGCCTGCCGCAGCGAAGGGCGCAAAGCGTGGAAGCAGGCGGTGGGCTACCACCGACGAAGCCTCGCCGAGACCGCCATGTGCCGGTACAAGCAAGTGATCGCCCCCGGGAACGGTTCGCTTTGATTCAGGGCATTGTGCAGGTTTCCGGCTCGGCGTTGCGCAGCCGGGAGATCTCCTGACGCAGTCGGCGTTCGTCGATCTTCAGAAAAACGGCCGCCAGTTCGGAGCCGTCCTCGGCTGTCCGCCACCACTGCGGAGTTGCCACCCCGGCCAGTGCATTCAGGCCATCGACTATCGCAGTCGCCTGCGTCGTGTTCCGCGGATTGAGCTTCGACAGAAACACGTAGCGGGCCGGACCTCGCTCTATCGCTGTTAGCATGCTGCACCTCGCAGTGGCACGGGGAAATGGTATTCCCTGCCGGTCCGCCAGGAGGGCGAGATAGTCGGGCGTGTCCCACAGCACTACCGACCTCGGGTCGGTCGCTGCGCGAATGCGCTGCATGTCGTCGAAGAGCCTCAGGTGCAGATCGGCCTTGCGCCGGGCGGCAGGCAAATCCGGTACCCGATAGAACTCGCTGATGCGACTGTAGTCGCGCGGCACGCGCTGACCCGCGCGGTGCACGACGAAGGCCAGCGAGGGCGCGGAGGCGGACAGAAGCAGCAACAGCAGCAGGTGCGGGGCGTAACGCCCCGCTCGGACGCGGCAGAGCCGATCGCCCAGAGCCTTGGCCACCCAGGCCGCCTGCAAGAGGAGCAGAGGGAAAACCGGATACAAGAACCTGACCATCTGGTCCGAGGTGGGCCAAGCAATGGCGATAGCTAAGTAAATCAGTATGTACCAGCCGTCGAGCCTGCCCCGGACTGCGCCGCCGACGGTGCCGGCCGCGGCCAGTACGGCGCCGACGGTTGCCACCAGGTACCCTGGCGTGTAAGGGCTCGTCCAATAGAAAATCGTGGAGGTGAGCCAGGCGGGGAAGACGGCCGCCCATTGGGGAGAGACCACCTCGACGAAGCTGGCGACCGAGGCGCCGCCCTGCCCCAGGTGTTGGACCAGGCCCGCGGCCAGGGAGCCATACAGCCCGATCCCCTCCAGGGAGCGCAGCCAGACCCAGGCGGACAGCGCGACGACGGGGACACCCAGTACCGCGAGCCGAGGGAGTCTCCGACCGTTCTGGGGCGTGCGATCCAACACCGTCGAAACCGCATAGGCGGCGACCAGCGCAACGCCTATGACACGCGTCAGCACCACGGCAGCCAGTAGTAGACCGAGAGCGGCCAGCAGCCACGGAGACGATTGCGGGCGTGAATGCTGCCGGTCGTGCAGGCAAAAGAAGGCCAGAGTGAGCGCCAGGTACAAGTTCTCGCTGAGGATGCCGAGCAGGTTCCACCACGCGGCAGGCGATGTCGCGAAGAGCACGCTCGCGATCAGCGCCGCCGAGCGTGAAGCGAGGCGCCGTGACCCGTAACAGTACATGGCCGTCCAGGCCGCGGCGAAGCAGGCGGCGACCACCAAGTGGGCATACAGAAAGCGGTGGGAGGCCCCGAGCAACCCGAGCAATAGCGGAAACAGCGGCGGATAATTGGTCTCCTGGGAGAACGTTCGCCGCACTGCCTCGCTGGCTTCGGAATAGGGCGAGAATACTTGAGCCTGGATCAGGTAGCTGACGCTGTCGTCGGCGAACGACGACAGCCCATCGTGCCATACGAACCATACCGCGAACGACAGCACGCCGAGGAATGCGGCGCCAAAAGTCACGCGGAAAGGCATGCTCGTCCCCGTCCGAATGCCTTCCCGGGACACGGCGCCAACAGCGGGGCGGTCACTCAGGGCCAGGATCTCCCGTCGGGACGACAAGCGCGGGAGGCGCCGGGGAGGGCTGACGAACAGCGTTCAATGCATTCGTAAGTGCAGGGCCGACACACCGGTTGCGGTCTGCGAGCGTGATACTTTTGTGATATTAGCGGCGCTAAGATTCCACAGCAACGCAGCACAGTACTGGAGGTGAAGGGATGACGCGCAGCATCCTGGTGGTGGAGGACGACCGGGACATTGCCAACCTCCTGAGGATCCACCTGCAGGATCTGGGGCATGCCGTCGACCTCGCCTACGACGGACGTACCGGGCTGGCGCGCGCCGAGGCCAAACCCTACGACCTGGTCATCCTGGACCTGATGCTCCCCGGGCTGGAGGGGCTCGAGGTCTGCCGGCAGTTGCGGGCGCGCCAGATCTATACCCCCATCCTCATGCTGACCGCCAAGTCCTCCGAGATCGACCGCGTGCTCGGCTTGGAGATGGGCGCCGACGACTACCTCACCAAGCCATTCAGCATCCGGGAGCTGCTGGCACGCGTGAAGGCCATCCTGCGCCGCGCCGACCTCCTGGCGGCGCAGGCCGCCCAGAACACCAAGACCGTGGACGCCGGTGACCTCTTCATCGACATGGACAAGCGCACCGTAACCGTGAAGGGTGCGCCCGTGGATCTCACACCCAGGGAGTTCGACCTGCTCGCGCACTTTGCTCAGCATCCCGGCCGGGTCTACTCGCGAGAGCAGTTGTTGAACCAGGTCTGGGGGTATGGGCACGAGGGCTACGAGCACACCGTCAATACCCACATCAATCGCCTGCGCACGAAAATCGAGAACGACCCGGCACGGCCGCGCTACATCCTGACGGTGTGGGGCGTGGGCTACAAGTTCTCCGAGGCGGAGAGGCAGGGCTGAGAGCCTGTGAACAGGTCTGCTGCCTGTCTACCGCATAGGTCTCGTAGCTGCGCTCCGCGCGCCTTGCTCTCGGGCCGCTCGCGACGATTTCTTCACCAGCTCTGAGTCGGTCCGATGCTTAGAACCCTTTACAGCCGCCTGGCGGCCGTTCTGTTGGGGCTCTGTGCCGTCACGGGCCTGCTCTTCCTCGCGGTCTTCTGGGTGCTGATGGACCTGCATCAGCAGGAGGTTACCCAGCGGCTGAACAGCCACCTCGCCGAACACCTCGTGAGCGAGAACCTGGTTCCCGGAAGTCAGGCCATCAAACGTGAGGCCCTGGAGCGGATGCTCGACATGCTCATGAACATCCATCCCGGCATCGAGATCTACCTCCTCGATGCGCAAGGCAATGTAGTGGGCTTCTCGGGGGAGCCCGGGGATGTCCGCGGCCGCAGGGTGGACCTGCGGCCGGTGCGCGCCTTTCTCTCCGGGGCGACAGCTCTCCCCATCCGGGGCGATGACCCCCGCGACCCCGACCGCAGGAAGATCTTCTCGGCAGCGCGCGCGACCGACCAGGATAAGAGGCCGGGGTACCTGTACGTCATCCTCGGTGGGAAGCAATACGACAGCGCCGCCCAGAGCAGCAGAGCCAGCTACATCTTTAGGCTGAGCGCTTGGACGGTAGGAGCAAGCGTCCTGTTCGCCGCGCTGGGGGGTCTGTTCTTGTTCAACGCTCTGACCCGGCGCGTGCGCCGGCTAGCGATGGCGATGAGCGCGTTCCAGGCCGGCAAGCTGAACGAGCGCGTCGAGTTTGCGGAGGAGGCCAAACAGCGGGGTGACGAGCTGAGCCGGCTCGGCGCCGCCTTCAATGAGATGGCGGAGAAGCTCGTCGAGCAGATGCAGACCCTGGAGCAGACGGACCGCATGCGTCGCGAGCTGGTCGCCAACGTGTCGCATGATCTGCGCACACCGCTGGCCTCTCTGCAAGGCTATCTCGAGACGCTCCTCCTGAAGGACGACGCGCTGCCGGAGCAGGAGCGGCGCAGCTACCTGGAGGTGGCCCTGAAGCACACCGAGCGTCTGGGAAAGCTGGTGGCGGAGTTGGTGGACTTGGCCAAGCTGGATGCCGGGGATCGGGAGATCCAGTGGGAGCCCGTTTCGCTGGGCGAGCTCGTCCAGGACATCGTTCAGAAGTTCCAGCTTGCCGCCGAGTCCAGGAGCATCCGCCTGGAGGCGTCGTTCAGCGAAGATGTTCCCTTCGTGCTCGGGGATATCGGCCTTATCGAGCGCGTGTTCGAGAATCTTATCGAGAACGCTCTGCGACACACCCCACCGGGCGGTGTGGTCAGAGTCACGCTGACTCCGGCGCAGGATCGCGTGACGGTCCAAGTGGCCGACACGGGCGAGGGGATTCCCGCCGAGAAGATTGCACGCGTGTTCGATCGCTTCTATCAAGTGGAGAAGAACGAAAAGGAGAAATCGGGTCGGGCGGGTCTGGGTCTCGCCATTGCCAGGCGCGTCGTGGAACTCCACGGAGGAACCATCCGGGCGGAGAACAGAATGCAGGGCGGCACCACCTTCTTCTTCAGCTTCCCCGCGCATGTCTTGGACTGACGACCGTTGCGCAGCTCCGAAGGCTCCCAGCGTTCGACCTTAGGGATTTCCCTAACGGAGGACTCGCCACGATAAGCTATGCTATGGGTCCATGGGGGTCCCTGGTGTGCCTATCCTCGTTCGCGTACCTGCGAGCGCGAACCGTCGTCGTCCGTCCTCCGCAGACGGTGACGGCACATGTCCGTCGGGAGGTGGACGGGCTGCCCGTTCTCCCCGACAACCCCGCTCCACGCGCGGCCCCTCCAGCGGCGAATGCTTCACGGTCCGGATAGATTGACGTGAGCTTGCGAATCAAGACCTCGCTCGCCTTGGTCCTCGCGGGCCTGTCGGCGGCTGTTTTCCTCGTCGGAGTCTGGCTGCCGGGCGCGGTGAAGCGCGCGGAGTCGCTCGATGACCAGCAGTTGGTCCGGGAGCTGTCTGCCCTTTCCGCCGGTCTATTCGTGACGCCGGCGGACGATCAGTGGGGGCCAGTCCGCCGGCGCCTGGCTCAGGCCCTCGCGGACCACCCGCACTGGGTGCGCATTTGGCTCTCGAACGGGGCAAGCGCCGCGCTCACCTTGCCAGACAACCGCGGTGCCGGCCCGCCAGAACGGGCTGGAGGCACTACAGTGTTCAGGCAGCCGCTCCAACTGGCCGATGGACAGAGGGGCGAGCTGGTGGTCGAGGGGGATCCCGCCGAGCGCCACGCCGCATTCCGGGCGGAGCACCTCAGGCAAGGGGTTTGGGGACTTTCCGGCGTCGCCCTGCTACTGGCCATCATTGCCGCAGGCCTGGAACTGGTGATCCACCGCCCCATCGCCCGTGCGGCACGCGCTGCGGAACGGCTTCAGAAAGGCGATCTGGACGTGCGCCTGCCCAGTTTCGGTGGCGGTGAGATAGGCCGGCTGGTGGAGGCGGTGACAGGTCTCCGCGACCGGCTGCAGGGCTGCGAAGGGCGGCTGCGCTCCGAGGTGAGCGACCGCGAGCAGATCCTTCAGGCCCTGCGCGAGAGTGAGCAGCGGTATGCGCTGGCAATCAGAGGGGCGAACGATGGGCTCTGGGAATGGAACCTCCAGACCGAGGAGGTTTACTACTCGCCGCGCTGGAAGAGCATGCTGGGCTATGGGGAGGACGAGGTCGGATCCTCTCCCGAGGAGTGGCGCGCGCGAGTCCACCCGGACGACCTGCCTAGAGTCTTGGCGGACGTGCAGAGGCACCTTTCGGGGGCCTCTCCCCGTTACGAGAACGAGCACCGGCTGCGGCACAAGGACGGCAGCTATCGCTGGGTCCTGGCGCGCGGTACGGCTATCCGAAATGCGGCGGGCCGGCCTTACCGCATGCTGGGCTTGCATACGGACGTCAGCGATCGCAAGCGCGCCGAAGAGGTGCTATGGCTGGTGGCGGAGGCGACCTCCCCCTTTTCGGGGGAGCCGTTCTTCTACGCTCTGGTGAGGAACTTCGCCCGTGCCTTGCAGGTACACCTCGCCTTCGTGACCGAGTGCGTGGACTATCCGATCACGCGGGTGCGCACGCTCGCCTATTGGACCGGAAGCGATTTTGGCTCGAATATGGAGTTCGAGCTTGCCGGCACGCCCTGTGAGGACGTCATCGCCGGCGGCAAGCTCTGCTATTGGCCGAGCGGCATCTTGGAGCGCTACCCCAAAGAGCGCCCGACGGGCATGGACAGTTACCTGGGCGTGCCGATTTTCGACTCTTCCGGAGACAAGATCATCGGGCACCTCGCGTTCATGGACCGCAATCCCATACCCGATACCCTGCTCACGACGCCCATTTTTCGGATCTTCGCCGCGCGCGCCAGTCTGGAGCTCGAGCGCCTGCGCGTGGAGCGGCAACTGCGGTGCGAACGTAGTCGCCTCCAAGCCGCCCTGGAGATGATCCCGGACGGCATCATCGCCACCGATATCGACGGGCTGGTCGAGTGCATCAACCCGGCTGCGGAACGCCTCACCGGGTGGATCGAGAAGGAGGCGCGTGGCCAATTGCTCGACGCGGTGTTACAGACCTGCGACATCGCGACGCGAGATCCGCGACCCCCAGGCCGACCGCTGCGCCGTTCCGAGGTTCCGGACGACCCGCCGCCGCTGCTGCTGGTCGCCAGGGATGGCCGCGAGAAGGTCATCGAGCGCTCGTTGTCTTCGGTGCACGACGAACGCGGCCAGGTGACAGGAATGCTCGTGGTATTCCGCGCGGCCGAGAAGGCTCGACTCTCGGCGGCCTGATACCGCCGACCCGCCGGCCCGTGCCGACGCCCGTCCGGCTGATTTCCCTCCCCGGATTGTCGCATTGCCGCTTCTGGATCACTGGCTTATCCAGAGCGCGTAGGATGCGGTGAACGAAGGGAACCGCATCGCTCGGGTTATTCCCCTGCCGCAATACTCGGGCCGCGCTCGCCACCCCAATCCTGGGGGCAGACCCCTCGCTGCTTGAACGCATGGAAACTGGAATGAGGCCAGGCTGGTGCCCGCCAAACGCCGAACCCGTCCGTTAGCGCGTTCCAATGGACTTAATCCACGTGCCCGTTGAAGTCGCCCTGATTACGGATGAGATGTTCCCAAGAACACCGCCGCCATAGACCATGCCATTACACACAGCTCCCGGTCTCGGTTTGTCATTCCGGCGGGGAAGCCGGAATCCAAAGGCCACGGACGGCATGGCTCGGCATCCTTGCCCCCTGGATTCCGTACACTCCCTATACGGAATGACGAGATGTGTGTAAGCGGATGGCCCTAGACCGCGTCCGCCCTGCTTGGCGCAGCTTTGCGAAACGCGCTCGCCTCTTTCGATAGCACCCACCCCATGATGGCCGGCTTCCAAAGCGGAAGGCGCCACGTTTCGCGCGGCAAGGGGTCGTCGGCTAATCACTCCTCCTTCAGACGGACTTTGTAATTGCCCCGGCTCTCGTCGTACTCGAGATCGATCGCGCCCTGGGTCTCTGCGGCTTTCAGCAGGTCGGCGAAGGATCGATAACCGTAATACGCCTCGCTGAATCCTGGATGGACCCGTCGGATGGTCTGCTTCACCAGCGAGCCCCACAGCGGGTCGTAGTCTTGCTCCAACGAGCGCACGATCTCCGTGAGCCGCTCCATCGCCTCCTGCTGCTTGTCCGTTTCCTTTTTGCCCGCCCGTTTCCTGGCCGGGAGCTGTTTCTTCGGCGACGCGCACCAGGTCGTCGTAGTAGATGAACTCGTCGCAGCTCGCAATCAGCAGGTCGGAGGTGGAACTCTTCACGCCGCAGCCGATGACGCGCTTGTTGTTCTCCTTCAGCTTGGAGACCAGCGGCGAGAAGTCGCTGTCGCCGGAGAGCAGCGCGAAGATGTCGATGTGCTGCTTGGAATAGCAGAGGTCCAGGGCATCCACCACCATGTGGATGTCGGCGCTGTTCTTGCCGCTCGCCTTGCTCTGCGGGATGTCGATCATCTCGATCCCCTGCGCGTGGAACTCGCGCACCGCGTCGCGGTAATGGCTCCAGTCGCAGTAGGCCCGCTTGTAGACGATGCGGCCCTTCTCGAGCAGCCGCTTGAGGACGAGTCTCGATCTGGAAGTCGCCGCCAGTTCATGTCCCGTACGCCCATGGCGAGGTTCTCGAAGTCGACGAAGACGGCGATCAGCGGTTCGTCGGCCATGCTACCTCCCGCGTTTGCGGCCTATAGTCTACCCGAGCGCGGTGGAAAGCGCGCTCGCTGTCGCATCCGCGGCCAGCGGGCGCGCCGGCGACTGCAGCCGCCCTCGCGCTACCTCAGAAACGGATGTAGGCGTGGAGGTCCTTGGCCGTGACGCTTATGGACTCGCGGAACTCCAGCAGACCACGCACGTAGTAGAGCGCCTTGCCGATTCCGGCATCCTGGCGCGCCTGCGAAAGCGCGCAAACAGCACGGTGGAAGTCCGTGTGGTGGGTGCGGACGTCGTGCTCCACTCTCCGGAGCATAAGCACGACACGCCGGCTCAGAGACGCACAGGCACGGGGTCGAAACAGCGCATCTTCCCAGACCGTCCGATTGACGCGCGACGTCCGACCATTCAACGCGGATCGGTCCAGGTATCGCTTTTCCATCTCTTCCTGCGATGTTATCTTGCCCTCCTCCGCCGTCTGTAGCGAGCGCGCCAGCTTCTGGCGCACGTAGAGCGCGTGCATGGCGTCGTCAAAGGTGGCCTGTTCCGGTAGGCGGTCGGCGATATCGTGGACGATTTGCTTGACGGTCTGCATGATGATGTGTCCTCTCGAGCAGCGAGCCACTGCTTGGCCACTGCCCCCTGACACTTCGGACAGTGACGGTTGCGGCAGGAGTTGTAGGCGATCTGGGTGTGGCCGCAATCCGGACACTGCTCGATGTGAGCGCCGAGTGCGGCGGTGCGGCACTGGGTGATCGCCGACATCACCTGGAGCTGCCCCAGGCTCAGGTGCCCGGCGTGCTCCCGGCGCCACGCCGGTCCGTGGTCGCGGAAGATGTCCGCGACCTCCAAGGCCTGCCGCGGCACGGCTCAGGCGCGCGGCGGATCTTTTGGGGTCAGCCGCTCCAGGGGACTGGTGACCTCACGCAGGGTGCGCGTGGCCACCTGGGCATAGAGCGCGGTGGTCTCCAGCTTCTTGTGCCCAAGCAGCACCTGGATGACACGGATGTCCTCCTTGTGCTCGAGCAGATGGGTGGCGAAGCTATGTCTGAGAGTATGCAGCGACACCCGCTTGTGGATCTGAGCCTCCTGCACTGCGGCATGGCAGGCGCGGTTGAGCTGGCGGGTCGACATCGGATCGAGCGGGTCCTGGCCGGGGAAGAGCCAGCCGTGGGGCAGCATCTTGCCGTGCGCGTGTGCCTCACGCCACCCTTGGCGCAGCAGCGCGAGCAAGGTCGGGGAGAGCATCACGTAGCGGTCCTTGCGCCCTTTGCCTTGCTCAACCCGGATCACCCTCCGCTCGCTGTCGATGTCGTCGAGCTTGAGTGCGACGACCTCGGAGGCACGTAGCGCCGCCTTGTACTTCAGCCCCGGCGCCGCCTCCAGCAGGCGCATGACCTCCTCGGGGCTCAAGATCACCGGGAGCTTGCGCGGCACCTGCACATGGCTCATCTTCGCCATCAGCTCGCCACGCCCGAGGGTCACCTCGAAGAAAAACCGCAGCGCCGTCACCGCCGCATTCAGGCTGATCTGGGAAACAGCGCTCTCGGTCAAGTGCAGCTGGTAGCGGCGCAGCTCCTCCGCTGTCGCTGTATCGGGGGAACGTCCAAGGAAGGCGGCGAAGTGCTTTACCCAGCGGATATAGCCGCTCTGGGTCTTCTCTGCGAGCTTACGCAGGCGCATGTCCTCGATCATGCGCTGACGCAACGGGCTCACCGGTCTATGCTCGATACTCATGGGTCTGCTCCTGCTGTGAGGTTGAGGGGGACTGCACCTCAAACCTCTAGACCGGACAGACCCATCCCGCTAATCCATCAACTTCGCGCGAGCCCACCTCCCCCTACCGCGCGAGCGGTTTAGTCCTCTGACCCACAACGGCCATTCGAGTCCGAGACGGCGTCGGCAGCAATCTGACGCAGAGTGGACATACACATGCGTGCATCCCGCGGAACGCAAAAAAAGCGTCCAGGCCTGCTTAACGAAGATAGCCCGTGCGGCCCCTAAGAGTAGGGGAGGCCGACCTCTAAGAGTAGGGGAGGCCGACGAACCCCCGCCTTCGACCCGACAGAAGCTCAGCCGCAGCTTGACCAGACGGTGACCGGATATAGTATCCACAGCCGCGCCCCTCCGCCGGCTGGTACGGTAGCGCACGCGCTGGGCTCTACAAGAGACGCCCCCACTCCGCGTCGCCGCCGAGGCTGTCCCCAAGAGGCTGCCCGAGCGCCCAAACCCGCCCTCCCGGCCTGTCCCCTCGCCCTGCACCACAGGACTGTTCTTCCTTCACTGTAGAGCCGGGGCGGTGATCCGCGCGTGCGGTTCAGCAGCTTCTCACCGCCGTACCTCGACGCGCCATTTGAAGGGTGCTCGGCCGGCTTCAGTCCAGCTCGCGCGCCGGGCAGCGCTTCCCACGATCGTCATCGCTGACGACGACTGCCCGCTGTGGTTGCCAGTCGCCACGGGTGAGGAGCCGAGCCATATCATCGCTAGTCACGGGGGCGCTGAAATAGTAACCCTGAGCTGTATCGCATTGCCAATCGCGTAGCAGTGCGAGCTGTTCCGCGGTCTCCACACCCTCGGCGACCACCTCGAGTCTCAAGGTGTGCGCCATCGCGATGACCGCCCGTGCGATCGCCGCGTCCTCCGGATCGCTTGTGATATTCGCGATAAAAGAGCGGTCGATCTTCACCACATCGACCGGAAAGCGCCTCAGGCAGCTCAACGAAGAGTATCCGGTACCGAAGTCATCGATCGCTATCCGCACCCCTAACGCCTTCAGCTCATCCAAGACGGCGATCGCCCCCTCAGTATTCTGCATCAACTGGCTCTCCGTCAGCTCCAGCTCCAGACGCGACGGGTCCAGACCGGTATCCTCGAGCACCTGCTTTACCCAGGCCACCAGGCTCCGTTGCCTGAGCTGGCGCGCCGAAAGGTTGACGGCCAGCACCAGCGCCCTCATCCCCGCGGCGCGCCATGCGGCGCTTTTTTCGCAAGCCTCACGCAGTACCCACTTGCTAATGGGGGTGATGAGGCCGGTATCCTCGGCGAGAGGGATGAACTCGGCGGGCGCAATCCATCCGCGCTCGGCATGGTGCCAGCGCAGCAGTGCCTCGACCTTGGTAGGCACGTCATGCGCGATGCTCACGAGCGGTTGGTAGCGCAGCTCCAGCTCGCGGTGTTCCAGTGCTTTGCGCAGGTTCGCATCCAGCCACAGACGGTCACGCGAGTAAGCGTCCATTTTTGCGCTGTAGAACTCATAGCGGGCCCTGCCGTGGTCCTTGGCGCGGTACATCGCCGTGTCGGCATTCTTGAGCAGCACCGGCGCGGCGTCTGCATCCTCCGGGAAGACGCTGATCCCGATGCTGACGCTAGCGTAAATCTCATGCCCTTCCACGTCGTACGGGCGTGACAAGTCGCGCACGACCTTTTGCGCGACCACCGCCGTATCCAGACCCTGCTCTATCTGCTCGAGGATCACGGTAAATTCGTCACCACCCAGCCTTGCCACCGTGTCGCTCTCGCGAACGGACGCAACAAGCCGCGCGGCGACCTGCTTCAGCAGGCGGTCGCCCAGGTCGTGCCCGAGTGTATCGTTGATTAACTTGAAACGGTCGAGGTCGAGAAACATCAGCGCCACCCGCGACCCGGAGCGGGCCGCTTGCAGTAGCACATGCTGCAGACGCTCGCGAAACAGCACCCGGTTGGGCAGGCCCGTCAGCGTGTCCCTGTATGCGAGCTGGTAAAGGTGCTCTTCCGCCTGCTTGAGCCGCGTGATGTCGGAGAAGACCACCACGTAATTGCTGATGGCGCGGGCATCGTCCCTCACCGCGTTGGCCCCCAGCCAAACCGCGTAGGACTCGCCATCCTTGCGCCGCCCCCAGATCTCGCCCTGCCATTGGCCCGCGATCCTGAGCGATCTCCACATCTGCCTGTAAAAGGCCCGGCTGCGCCGATCCGAGACGAGTATGCCAGGCGATTTCAGCAGCACTTCGTCCTGGGAGTAGCCCGTGATGCCCGTGAATGCCCGGTTGACCGCCACGATCCGTCCACGGGCATCGAGCAGCAGGATGGCCTCGTTGGTATTCTCGAACACGGCGGCGAGTAGCAGCCGCTCCTCCGCCTGCTTGCGCTGAGTGATGTTGAGATGAGCGATGACAGCACCGCCGCGCGCGCTCTTGAGAGGACTCACCGATGCCATGAACCACTGCGGGTCGGCGTGTCCCGGCCGTGGATATTCGACGGTAAGCTCGGTACCCGCCCCGTGCAGCACCGCCTCGACGGCGTCCAGCGCCTGCTTCGCCGTCCTGTCCCGGACCGCGGCGCGCCGGCATACAGACAGGTAATCCGTTCCCACCCGGACTCTGTGCAACAGCGGGTCTTCGTCCCTATCCGCACAGCGTTGCCAGGCATCGTTGACGCGGATGACCGCACCGGCCCGGTCGAGCACAGCGATGCTCGCCGGCAGCGAGTCGATGGCCGCCTGAACCAAGGCTTCCCGATCCTGGAGTGCAGCCTCGGTATGAGTGCGGTCGGTGATGTCCTGGGCGAGCGAGGCCACGCCGATCATCTCACCCTGATCATCCACCAGGCGCGTGTTGTACCACTCGCAGACGATCCTTCTCCCCTCCTTGGTGACATTGTGAGTCACATGACGCGTTGTATCGCGGCCGGAGAGAACGTCGTCCCACGGCGCACCCGGGCTTTCCCGCGTGTCTTCGGGGACAATGAGATCTACAGCGCGCCGCCCACGCGCCTCGCTGGCCGGGTAGCCGAAGATGCGCTCGGCGGCCGGATTCCACGCCACCACCTGGAAATCGAGGTCCCACTCGATGACGGCAAAGGGCGTCTTCTGCACGTGCAACACGAGCCTCTGCTCCGAGCGGCGCACCGCCTCCTCGGCGCGCTGGCGTTCTATCCCCTCCGCCGCGAGATCTCGGTTAATGACCTCCTGCCGCTCCTTGGCCCGCGCGAGGTCGGTCAGCAAGTCCACGTTCTCGAAACGGAGATCGAGCGACTCGCGCACGGTGAGGTAGAGTCGGTGCGAGATCGCCAGCATCAAGGCAGCGAACAGGACCAGCATCAGCCCCATGGTGGTATAGAGGGCACCCCCTTGGGTGAGAACCCGTGCCGTATAGGGAAACAGGGCGAGCAGCAGGAAGGCTGGGTAAGTGCCGGGGTACGACGATAGCGTGGACAGACCGCCCGCGGACATGCCGGCGAGGAGGAATGCCAGGAATGCCTGGTGGGCATAGCTTTGCCCGGTGAAGAAAAGGGCGCCGGCCGCGCCCCAGGTGAGCCCGGAGAGGCCCGCGCCGAGCACGAACCAGGCCCCCCAGCGGGTCGCCTCGGACGGCGCGGGCTGTGCCCGGTAGTAAGCTCGCATCAGGCGGTAACGCGCGAGGGTAAGGAGCAGCATGAGCGCTAGCCAGGCGAGCAGCGGGGCCCGCGGAATCTGGCCCCACATCACCGCGACGAGGATGACGGCATTGATGGAGTTGGCGCTGAGGGCAAACGGGACTTGGCGCAGCAGCAGCCGGATCTGCTCGGCGCGAATCACCTCGTCGTGACCACGCGAGCGCTGGTCGGGCGTCGCGCCCAACCGATGCACTTCGTCGGCGGAGGAGGACACGGTCAGCCCCAGCCTTTTCTGAGGCGCAGGCTCATCCGGGCCTGAGGAGCCCCGAGCGCACCGGGCAGGAGAGACGGAGCGGAACTAGTTTCCGTTGTAGTCATCCCACGGGGCGCCGATGACGGCCGTGTCGCCGGCAAGGGCCACCGAGTTGCCGAAGGTAGCGCCTGCGGCCCCGTTGCTGGCGAGGAGCTTGGCCACCTCGGTGGGCGTCAGCGCCCAGGCAGGAGCGGCGCTGCAAAAGAGCGCCAGCAGAAGAGCGCTCGCGGCACACTTCAGGGTCCGCACAGCGAACGATGTGACAGCGAAAAAATTGATAACGCACCTGGTTTTCATGGCAGGATCTCCTCGGAGCTATCGTCGCCGTTACCCGCGGGCCGAACAGGTGTTTGAGGCGCGGGCCACAAGGCGTAAGATGAACTTGCGCACCATCAGTGACCGATCAAAAACAATTTACCAAAGCTCAGGTTACGGATAGGTAACAGGAAGGCTGATGATCGACGGGGCGCAGGCGCGCTGCGCCGGTGGGTAGGGGGGGACAAGGAGGTGGCGAGGGGCTCTGGGACAGTCGTACCAGACGGACCGCGGGTGACCGCCCTGCGCGGGGAGAGAAGCTGGATGGCGGACGAGTTGTCCGCCCGCGCAGGCATCTCCCTGCGCACGATGCGCCTGCATCGAGTCATCGCAGCCGGTGCATCGAACGGATCTGATTGCGGTCGAGACCGCTTTCCGAGTGGCGCCGCGTAGCCTCATGGCTCGGAGCCCACGCCCACCCGCCACCGCTGTCAGCCCCAAGTGGGGCGCCCCCGAAATCCCCCGCATCTACGCCCGGGAGCGGCTGTTCGAGCAGCTCGATCATTTCAGCGCCTGTTCCTGCACCTGGGTTGTAGCCCCAGCGGGCTACGGCAAGACCTGCCTTGCAAGAGCCTACGTGGACAGGGCAGCGCTCCCGTGTCTCTGGTACACCCTGGAACGGGCGGACTCGGACGTGGCCACGCTCTTCTCCGACTTCAGCTCCGGTCTTGAGGTTGCCATCCCCGGCGCACCGCTGCTGCAGTACTCCACCGACATCCAGGACATCGGCGCATTCTCCCGTGCCTACTTCAAACGGGTGTTCGCCCACCTCGACAGTCCCCACCTCCTCGTGCTCGATGACTACCACGAAGTTGCGCCCGACGCTCCGTTGCATGCCGTCATCTCAGCCGCCCTCGCGGCCATGCCCCGGAGCGCCCGGCTCATGGTCCTCAGCCGCGAGGGACCGCCCGCCGCGCTCGCCCGGGCGCAGATGTACGATGAGGTGGTGATAGTGGAGGCTGAAGACCTGCGGTTGACCCTCGCCGAGGCCTCGGCCATCGCCCGGCTGCGGCACCCTCAACATGAACTCAGCGAACAAAGCCTCCAAGCCCTCCATGAGCGAGCGGGCGGCTGGGCGGCAGGGTTTGTGCTTCTGCTTCGCCACCCCGCCCCCGCCCCCGCCGCTTCGCCACTGGACGCCGTGGAGCTGCTGTTCGAGTATTTCGCTCGGGAAGTCCTCGGCAGCACCGACGAGGAGGTCCGGGACTTTCTGCTCCAGAGCGCCTGGCTGCCGAGTATGACCGCGGAGATGGCCCGACGCATGACGCGGCACCCGCAGGCCGAGGGGCTGCTGGCCTCGCTCGTGCACAGTAACTACTTCCTGTCGCGCACTGCCTCTCCGGACCCCCAGTACCGCTACCACCAGCTTTTCCGGGCGTTCCTGCTGCATGAGGCCCACGCCAGATGGAGTCCTGCCGAGCAGGACGAGCGCCGGCGGCGCGCTGCGGCGATTCTGGAAGAGGCGGGTCAACTGGATGCCGCCGTCGGATTGTGGCGCGACTTGGGGGACTGGGAGGCCCTCACGCGCTTGATCCGTCGCGCCGCCCCCTCGCTACTGAGGCAAGGCCGAACGCAAAGCCTGGAGGGATGGCTCGGCGGCATCCCGGAGGCGGTGATGGCCGAGCGGCCGCGGCTCCTGTACTGGTCCGGACGTGTCCGGCTGCACCTCGACCCGTTCGGAGCGCGCTCCCTCTTCGAGCGGGCTTACCTGAAGTTCAAGGAGGCCGACGAAGCGGAGGGGGCATTCCTCGGCTGGGCGGCCGTCTGCAAGACGTACTGGCTGGCCCTGGATGATGCTCGCCCGCTCACGCGCTGGCTGGCGGAGCTGGACGCCATCTGCACCCGATGGCCGGGGTTTCCTTCCCCCGAGATCGAGGCCAGGGTCGCCTTCGGGGCCTTCTACGGGCTGATAGCCAATGATCCGCTGCACCCACAGCTCGGTGCTTGGGAGGGCCGGTTGTTGGAAGCGCTGCAGAGCGAACAGCCCCCGGACCTGCGGCTCACGATCGCCAACCTGCTGATGTTTCACTACGTCTTGGAACGTAGGTGACCGAGGCCGGGCGGGCCTGGTCGTTGGCATCCTGAGAGCGCTCGCCGGCGACGGCACCACCGCGCCCCTCAATGTAATCATCGCCCGCACCTGGGGAGATTTCTCCTACGAGTACTGCTTCGGCGGATCGCTCGGCCAATGCCAGAAGATCCTGGAAGAGACACGGGCGATGGCGGACGAGCGTGGAGTCCACCTGTACGACTTCAGGTTGTGGACTGCGAGTGCTCTCGGGCATCTGAGCGCGGGACACCTCGTCGAGGCGCGCTCCTGTCTTGAGAAGCTCTTGGGCATGATCGATTGGGCGCGCTCGTTCGACAGCGGAAGCCTCTGCTTTGTCCGCGCGTGGGAAGCCTGGCTGGATGGCCGCTTCGCCGAAGCTCGGGAAGCTGCACTGAAGTCTCTTCCGTACGGCGAGCACTTCGGAGACCTGTTCCCGAACGCGAACAGCTGGCTTGCCTTATTCCAGATAGAGATGAGCCTGGGCAACCGCGCCCAGGCCTTGCGTTACCTGGCGGACACGCGGCACTGGCTACGGCGGGTGATGGGCAGGTACGCCGCGTTCGCAAGGGGACTTGCGCTCGCCCAGTTCGCCCTGGAAGCGGGAAACCCCGAGCGGTGTCGGCACCTTCTCCGTATCGTGCTTGCACTCGGACGCCAGGAGGGCTACGCCAACATACTATTCTTCAAGCCAGAGACACTGGCCCACCTGTGTGCCCAGGCCCTGGAGGCTGGCATCGAGGTGGACTACGCGCGCCGTCTGGTGTACCAGCGCTGCCTGAAGCTACCGCCCGGTGCTCCGTTGACCGAACGCTGGCCCTGGGCGGTCAAGGTCACTGCCCTGGGAGGTTTCGCGCTCTGCGTCGACGACGAGCCCGTGGAATGGTCGAGGAAGGCGCAGCGCAAGCCTATCGATCTGCTCAAGGCGCTCGTTGCCCAGGGCTGCCAAGGCGTGTCCGGCGAAAGGCTCGCCGATGAGCTATGGCCGGACGCCGAAGGCGACGCCGCCGCCAGCGCGCTGAAGATTACCTTGCATCGTCTGCGGAAGCTTCTTAGGCACGAGGAGACGGTGCAGGTACGCGACGGCAAGCTTTCCCTCAATCCCAGCCACTTTTGGGTTGACGTGTGGGCACTCGAACAGTCGCTCGAAGAACTCGATGGCGTTGCAGGCCGTCCCGCGCCAAATCAGACGCCAGTTCTGGAGAGGCTTGGTAAACGCATCCTGAGCCTCTATCGAGGCCGCTTCTTCGAGGGAAGCGATCTGCCGTGTGCGGCAAGACCCAGTGAGTCGCTGCATCGCAGATACCTTCGAGCTGTCGAGACGCTTGGGGTGAAGCTTGAGGCGACGGGGCTGACGGATAGGGCGAGGAGCTGCTATGAGCGTGGGCTGGAGATCGATCCGACAGCGGAAGGACTCTGCCAGAAGCTTATATTCTGTCACCTACGCCTCGGAAACCGCAGCGAGGCCATCGGTGCTTACGAGCGGTGCAAGGACGCTCTTGCGCGGGACCGGCGAGTCGCCCCGTCGCCCAGTATGCAAAGGCTCTACTACGAGCATCTGGCCGGCCTATAACTATCCTCCAGGGTTTCCCCATGGGCACGTGCGGGAGGACCGCTTGGCCTCCCCGGCAAGCTGTTGGACCGGCCGTGGGAAGGGGCCAACAAGAAAGTGGGGGCCGTGCGGCCGCTGTCACGAAGCTCGTGCTCGGCTGACGTAAGGAGGATGAATGAAGGCGCTGAATGAGAGCTTGATGGAGCCTTCTCCCATCCGCTCTCGCGGCCGCATCATGGCCGCCAGGTCCAACCGCCGGATGCGGAAAACCGCTTGTCCGGTGGTGTGGGAGCGGTGACGGGCGCAATCCCGTCACCTCGACCCGCTCAACAAAAATTCACAAGCTCTCAGCCACCTTCCTTGCCGCTGGTCACAACGAGCCTCGGCAAAGCAGCCTGCCCGACCGCGCGCAGCTCGAGGCTGTACATGTCTTCGAAAGAGACAGAGGGCACCAGGTAGGTGCCCGGCGTCACGGCCCGCACCAGATAGTACAAGTGCAGCTCGCCCTCCCGCCGACGCGCACGGCGGCCACGAAGCGGTCATCGCGATACTGGACGTGCTTGATGTCCTCGCTCTGCATGCTCTCGGCCACCTTGACTCCGTCCATCACCAGGTCGGCCAGACTCTCCGAATGAGCCAGGTTCTGGCTCTCCACCTCGAGGCCGGCCGGGACCATGTCCGCGAGCACCGCGCATCGGTGCCATGCCTCCGAAGCCGATCCAGGAACCCGGCCAGGGTGGAGCGGACCTTCTACACCCTGGACGGCCAGGCGCTTCCGAGCGGCCGGTGGCGAGCGGGGGAGATGCTGCTGGTGCACCTCGCCGTCGCATCCAAGAAGGCTGTCGAGCACGGAGTCTTGGGCTTCTCGCACGTTCACCGGATGCGTCTCGTCGCTGCGCTCCGTGCGCCTCGCTCTCGGCCCGCTCACGACGATCCTCTCACCGGGCACGAGAAGCGGTCGCGCGGCTCTCAGCCGACGGCCGAATAGGCCAGTCCCGCCGCGGCGCAACCCCCGATGAGCGGGATGATGCCTGCTTTGTAGCGCAGCAGCGCCACCAAGGCCGCCACGCTGAGCAGCGCGGAGAACCATTCGAAGCGCCCTTGGAAGCCATCCGGCCAGAGCACGTGATAGGCGAAGAACAGCGCCAGGTTGAGCACCACGCCCACCACCGCCGCGGTGATGCCGGTCAAGGGTGAAGTGAACTTGATGTCGTGGCGCGTGGCCTCCACCGCCGGTCCGCCCAGCAGGATGAAGAGAAACGAGGGCAGGAAGGTGAAGAAGGTCGCCACGGCCGCCCCCGCGGCGCCGGCCAGGGCCAGCGCTTCGGGCCCGAACGGCTGCTTGGTCCAGCCGCCGACGAAGCCCACGAAGGCCACCACCATGATGAGGGGCCCGGGAGTGGTCTCGCCCAGGGCCAGACCGTCGATCATCTGGGGAGCACTGAGCCAGTGGTAGGTCTGTACGCCTCCCTGGTAGACGTAGGGCAGCACGGCATAGGCGCCCCCGAAGGTGACCAGGGCGGCCTTGGTGAAGAACCAGCCCATCCGGCTCAATGTGCCGTCCCAGCCGAACCGCGCGAGGAGCAACCCCAGGACCCCGCCCCAGAGAGCGACCCCGACGGCTGCGTAGGCGATGAGTCTCGGCCGGCTGAAGCGGGCATGGACCGGCACCGGGGTGTGGTCGTCGATGAGCGCCGGCCGGTGAGCCTGGGCCGATGCGCCGTGACCGCCGCCAATCTTGAACTTCTCGGGTGCGACACGGCCCCCGAGGTAGCCGGCGACGCCCGCTCCCAGCACGATCAACGGGAACGGGACGTGCAGCGCGAAGATGGCCAGAAACGCGCCCGCAGCCAGGGTCCACAGCATGGCGTTCTTGAGCGCCCGGGAGCCGATGCGGTAAGCGGCGAACATCACGATGGCGGTGACGGCGGGCTTGATGCCGTACAGGATGCCCGCCACCGCCGGCACCTGGCCATAGACCAGATACACCCAAGTCAGGCCGATCAGGATGAACAACGACGGCAGTACGAACAGCGTGCCCGCGATGATGCCGCCCGGCGTGCCGTGCATGAGCCAGCCGATGTAGGTCGCGAGCTGCTGCGCCTCGGGACCGGGCAGGACCATGGTGTAGTTCATGGCGTGGAGGAACCGATGCTCGGAGATCCAGCGCCGCCGCTCCACCAGTTCCTGGTGCATCATGCTGATCTGGCCGGCCGGTCCGCCGAAGCTGATGACGCCAAGCTTGAGCCAGTAGAGTACCGCCTTGCCCAAGGAGACTGTTGCTGGCGGGGCTTGATCGAGCACGGCGCCTGTGGGCTCTGCGGACATCACGATCTCCGGACGTTCGATCATCGGTGAGGTTCGATCACGGGACCGTATCGACGCCTCAGAGGCGCGCGCCACGGCGGGGGTCGACCGCGTGAGTGCGTCGGCGCGTCGTCGAGGCTTTCCCCGGTGGCGTAGCTGCCATACAGAGCGTACAGCACCGGCGTGATGTCGGCGAGCGGGGCGTGGTCGTCGGGGAACGCCTTCCGCTCAGCACTGCCTCGATTCCGGTCCCTTCAGCGACGGGGATGCCGCCCACGTCCAGGAAATGCACCAGACTGGCAGCCGCGCCAGCCCCCGGTCGTCCTCCAGCCCGAAGCTGGACATCAAGCGCCTCGAAGGTCACCCTCCCGGCTCGCGAGCACCGTGCAATCGCGCTCTCGGGACGCGCGGCAGCTTTACGCAAAGCTCTCAGTGGCGGTGCCGGTGATGCAGGTCGGGGTAATGCGGATGGCTATGTACCAGCGGCCCATGCGTGTGGGGGTGGCTGTGGGGCTCGCGACCGTCCCAAGCGAAGCTGTGGGTGTGGCGGTGATGGGCGTCGTGCTCGTGGGGGTGAGTGTGGACCAGTCCCTCGTGGCGGTGCAGGTGCTCGTGCCGCTCGGTCAGGTACAGCCAGATGCCGACCCCCATCAGGACCGCCGCTATCCAGAACGGCGCGCCTGGCGACTCGCGGAGCAGCACTATGGCGCTTGCCGCGCCGATGAACGGAGCCAGCGAGAAGTAAGCGCTGGTGCGCGCCGCGCCGATGTGCCGCAGCGCAGTCACGAATAGCGTCAGACTGACTCCGTAGCCGAGCAGCCCCACCACGGAGGCGGTGACGAGCAGCGCCGTCGTAACGGTCGGCCAGCCGAGGGCGGCGGCGATGCCGAGATTGACCAAGCCGGCGACCAGGCCCTTGATGCCGGCGATCTGTACGGGATCACTCGCGGAGACCCGCTGCGTCAGATTATTGTCGACGGCCCAGCCCAGACACGCCGCCACGACGGCCAGCGACCCGAGGGATGGAGCGTCCGCCTGCCCGCCTCCCCAGGAAAGCAACAGGCCTGCGAGCGTGATCAAGCCCATGCCGGCGACAACCCGCCGGTCGAGGTTCTCGCCGAAGACGAACCACGCGAACAGCGCCGTGAGCACCCCTTCCAGGTTCAGCAACAGGGACGCGCTCGCGGCAGGCGTGAGGGACAGCCCCACCATCAGGAGAACGGGGGCCGCCACGCCGCCGGACAGGATGGCGCCCGCCAGCCAGGGGAGATCCTGCGGCCTCAGGGTGGCCTCCCGGACGGGCCGCTGGGCTGCCGTCAGGAAATGCCTGATTGCCCACCAGGACAGCAGTCCAATGCCAGAGCCCAGGTACAGCAGTCCCGCCAGGGCGACCGGCGGCAGATGCCCGAGCAGGAGCTTGGCGAGCGGGCTGCTGAGGCCGAACAGTACCGCGGCCGCCAATGCGCTGACGATGCCCGGATTCGCCGGCATGGACTTACATCCCGTTTACCCGACGGCCTGTTGAGCCCCCGCCACACCGACGGCGCGCAGCACACGGCACGCGGTGGACTGTGTCCGTGTGCACGAGCCGACCACCTCTGCGGTGCGCATACCAGGGCGCCCTGATGGTATTCTGGGGCCGAAATGGCGGCTTATCCAGCGAGCCGGAGGTTCAGCCCGTTGTCCTTCTTCCTGACCAAGCTGTTGCCAGTCTTGGCCGTCGTGGCGGTGGGCCTCCTTGCCGGCGGGCTATTCTCGAACCGCGTGCCGCTGACCCAACCGCCGGGGCTGGAGAAGCGGCTCGCGACCTACCTGACCAAGAACGTGGCCGAGACCGCCGAGAACTCCGAGTTCCCGGAGCTGCAAGTCCGCCGCTACCCCGTGTCGGCGGGTCGGCTCTACCGGGTCGCCCAAGAGGCGGTGGCCGACCTGGGCTGGGAGTTGGTGGCGACGAGCGACGACAGGAAAACCCTGGGGGCCGTCGTGACCAGCCGCCTCTGGCAGTTCCAGGACGACCTCACCGCGCGGGCGGTTCCCGACGGGGCGCAGGCGAGCCTGCTGCACATTCGGTCGCGGTCGCGCGTGGGGAAGGGCGACCTGGGTGCCAACATCCGCCATATCCTGGACCTGGAAGCCCGCGTTGCGGCGAGGCTGAAGAAGGGCGCGGCTGGCGGATAGCGCCGCGCGCCGCTGTCGGGGCGCCGCTCCCCCGACGGATCGGCCAGTCTCCTCGTCCTCTTCACCGGCCTGATGGGCTTGCAGCCTTGGGACGTGTGACGGAAAAGGGGACCGTTTCGCAACCCGCTGGGCGCTTGTCTGCAGCGGGTGGTGGGAGCGAACGATTTCCGGGTGGACCAGGGCAGGCCTTGGAGAAAGCCGGCCGCGGCGGCAAGCAAGGGGGGAGGAGCAGTTGCCTCCCTTGGGACGTAGCGCTTGCGGCCACACAACGTCCATGGTGTCCATCACGCGAGTTTCCCAATAGGGACAGGTGAAGCATGAGCATCCTGCGCCATTCGATGTTGCCGATCCTGCTCGTCGCACCGCTGCTGACCGGGTCGCCGTCGCCAGCGGTCGCCGAGGCGAGCGACTCGGCTGCGCCGGCGACGCCCGGCTCCGGCGAGCCGCCTGCAACGACGGTCAACCAAGCCTTCGCGCGGGCTCTGGCCTGGGTGCAGCACCATCGCGCCACTCCGAAGGAGGGCGGTTTCCTGGAGATGGGCGAAGAAGTCTACATGCTCTACGTCCTGCACAACACCACGGGCGACAAGGCGGCACGGGACGCATATGTCCGTCAGATCGCGAGCCGACAGACAGCCATGCAACCGCATGTCGAGGCGGACATGGAGAGCCGCAGCTACCTGTTCGACCCGTGGGGTCCGACGAAGTATGCGGTGCTTGCCGCCATGTTCCAACGAGTCGGCCTGCCGATCGCCGATTACCGCCGGATCATCCAAGACATGCAGCTATTCCACTGGAAGTTCTTTCCCGACCACCCGTCGGTCCGGATGGTGTTGGGGCTCTACCTGCAGCGGCTCGGCCTCAAATCCCCTGTTCCGGTCCAGCAGCTCATCGAGCACAGCCGCCTGTACCGAGAGCCGAGCACCCACACCGTGCAGAAGCGCTTGAGCGACGGTTCGCACGGCCAAGCGGACGCGGCCCAGACCGAGGGCGCCCTGTACGACCTCACCCACGAAATCCTCGGACTCACCGATTTCGGGGCGCTGCCCGCACCGGCCTTCGTATGCCGGCAAGCGGCGGAGTATCGCCGAGTGCTCGACGCCGGGATGGACTGGGCCATGGCGCACGGCACCCTGGACGTGCTCGCCGAGCTCGCCGTGTGCACGAAGCTGGTAGGCCTGGGGGATCATTTACCGTCCCTAGATCGGGCGATCGCCACCGTGGTCAGTCACCAGCAGCAGGACGGCTCGTTCGGCGCCGCGATGCCCACCCGCGAGAACAAATACCGCCATGCCGTGCTGACCGGGGCGACGGCCCTGGCTGTGTCGCGCTGTGACAACGTCTGCGGGTCCCTCTGCGGGCGCTGGAGGGGGCCGCTCCACGACGGGCGGTCCCCAGCCCCGCGATCCCGGGGCTGTCGGACCCTGGAGAGGCGCGGAGCGGACGCTCCGGGTGCCCTTCGCGAACCCGCGCCTGAAGATACAGGCCGCCACAGCGGCTGCGGTCATGGCCCACTCGCCCGGAATGGGCGCCCAGGAGCGTGAGAAGCGGGCCAGGCTGCTCTTCCCCGAGTCGGGAGCCTCTGCAGGCTGTTCTGGTCCGCTCCGGCGCGAGGTTGTCAGAGGCGTTGCGGTGTGGGATGCCACCAAGTCATGAAGGTCCTTCGCCCCGAACTTGACCTGGAAGCCTTCTTTGCGCGGCTGGCGGCTGCTGCACACGGCACGCTCATGCTGGACTATGACGGGACGCTGGCACCCTTCAAAGTTTCGCCGAAGGAGGCGATCCCCTACCCCGAGGTGCCCGGCCTGCTCGACCAGATCATGGCGGGCGGACACACGCGACTCGTCATAGTGAGCGGGCGGCCGGCCCGAGATCTCCAACCCCTGCTCGGGCTGAGGCAAGACCCCGAGGTGTGGGGCTCCCACGGCTGGGAACGCCTGCGGCCCGACGGCAGATACGAGCTTGCGCCGCTGGCGGAGGGGGTGCGGCGGCGCCTCCAGGAAGCGGGAGACACGGTCGCCGACGCCGCGGCCATGGGTGCTCTGCTCGAGGTCAAGCCGACCAGCGTCGCGGTCCACTGGCGAGGCCTCGAGCCGGACATCGTACGTCGCGTGCGGGATGCGGCGGAGCGACGGTGGCGCGCACTGGCTGGCGGACTGCTCGAGGTCCACGGCTTCGACGGGGGCTTGGAGCTGCGGCCTCGGGGCCGGAGCAAGGGCGACGCGGTGCGGACCGTTTTGGACGAGATGCCCGCCGCAACGATCGCCGCTTACCTGGGGGACGATGCGACCGACGAGGACGCCTTCCGCGCCATCCGCAGCCGCGGTCTCGGAGTTCTGGTGCGGGACGAGCTGAGGGCTACTGCGGCCGATGTCTGGCTCACGCCGCCCCGAGATCTGCTTGAGTTCCTGCAGCGTTGGGCCAGCGTGCCAGTCCACGACGGGCGGCGCTGAAGGGCGCTTTCCAATCGGACCCGCACAGCGGAGGGGAACGAGATGGCGAAGGCACATGCGCGACTCGTTGTGGTATCGAACCGGCTGCCGTTCCTGATCACGCCGGAGCCCGGAGGCCGGTGCGCCATCAGTCCGGGCTCCGGAGGTCTGGTGACGGCCATGCTGCCGGTGCTGCGAAACCGCGGCGGCGTCTGGGTGGGCTGGCCGGGGGCCCACGACAGCGTCGAGAATCTGGACGCCGCCCTCGCCGAGGCCGCGCCGCGCGCGGGCTACACCTTGAGGCCGGTGCTCCTGACCGGCGAGGAGGTCGACAACTTTTACTGCGGGTGGTCGAACGAGATCATCTGGCCTCTGTTTCACGACCTGCAGTCCCTGTGCAACTTCGACCCTGCATACTGGCAGGTCTACCGGCAGGTCAACCGGAAGTATGCTGCTGCCATCGCGGAGGTGTGCGAGGACGAAGACTTCGTGTGGGTGCACGACTACCAGCTCATGAACGTGGGCGCGGAGCTGCGGGCCCTCGGTGCGCAGGCCAAGATCGCCTTCTTTCTGCACATCCCGTTCCCGCCCATGGACATCTTCCTGAAGCTCCCCTGGCGCTTCGCCATCCTCGACGCCCTCATGCAGTACGACATCATCGGCTTCCAGACTCCGCGCGACCGGCGCAACTTTCTGCACTGCGTGCGCACCTTGCTTCCGGGCGCCGCGGTCCACGGTAAAGGGCAGGTCGTCACGGCGACGGTGGGCGACCGGGAGGTGCGCGTCGGTACCTTTCCCATCGGCATCGACTACCGGAGCTTCGCGCAGGATGCCGCCAGCCGGGAGGTGCGGGAGAAAGCGAGGGAGCTGCGGGGCCTGCACCCGGACCGCCAGTTGCTTCTCGGGGTCGACCGATTGGACTACACGAAGGGCATCCCGGACCGCCTCAAAGCGTTCCGCAATGCCCTGCGCCGCTATCCCGATCTGCGCGAGCGCGTCACGCTCATCCAGGTGGTGGTCCCGAGTCGCTCCGAGATCCCAGCCTACGATGCGCTCAAGACCGGGATCGAGGGCCTCGTCGGTCAGATCAACGGCGAGTTCACGCGCCCCGGGGAGTGGGTGCCCATTCATTACATCTTCCGCAGCCTGGATCGTACCGAGCTGCTCGCTTACTACCGGGCGACAGCTATCGGGCTGGTTACGCCCCTCAAGGACGGCATGAACCTGGTCGCGAAGGAATATTGCGCCTGCAGCGTCGACGAGGACTGCGTCCTGATCCTAAGCGAGTTCGCCGGGGCTGCGGCGCAACTGCAGAGGGGCGCCCTGTTGGTCAACCCACACGACATCGAGGGCATGGCGGACGCCATCCACCGCGCCGTCACGATGCCCCCCGAAGAGCGGCGTAGCCGCATGCGACGCCTGCGCCGAACCATCCGCAAGCACGACGTGTTCTGGTGGGTCGACTCGTTCCTGCGCGCAGCCATCGCCCGCGACCTGAGCGCGTTCGCTCCGTCGGCGGACTATCTTCCGCAGCCCGTCGACGTGTCCTGAGAGCCCGTGAATGAGTCTGCTACGCGCTCCCGCTTAGCGGCGTCGCGCGGTGTTCATGGCGTACCCCCTTGTACGCCACCCCTTTGGGAGCGACGCCGGCGAACCGGCATGGTACACAGGTCCCTGCTCGGACCCGCGGTCTTTCTCTCCGCCCCCAATCATGAGTCTCTCTCCGAGGCCGCCAGGGAGCTGTCACCGTGGCGGATACGGAGGACCACGAAGGCAAGAAGCAGGTGTGGACCGAACTGGCATCGGCCAGGGTGCGCGATTACCTGGCGTGAGAGCAAGTGCGGGCGGACCGCTATGCGGCCTTGTCGGTAACCCCCTTCTCGACGCTGTCCGGCAGGATATTGGCGTGCGCTGCGGCCAGGCGTGCCAAGGGTACGCGCGGCGGGGAGCAGGATACGTAGTCCAGGCCGATCTGGTGGCAGAAACGGATGGATGCCGGGTGCCCGCCGTGTTCTCCGCAGATGCCCACTTTCAGCCCCGGACGCGTGCTGCGGCCCCACTCCACGGCGAGGCTCATGAGCCGGCCGACGCCTTTGACGTCGAGCACCTCGAACGGATTGTCCTGCAGAATGCCGCGCTCGTGATACATAGGCAGGAACTTGTTCTCGGCGTCCTCACGCGAGAACGAGAAGGTGGCCTGGGTCAGGTCGTTGGTGCCGAAGGAGAAGAACTCGGCCACCTCCGACAGCGTTTCGGCACGCATGCACGCCCGCACGACCTCGATCATCGTGCCGAACTGGTAGTTCAGGGGCACGCCATGGGCCGCCTCCACGGCCTGGCACACGCTCTCCGCATAACCCCTCACGTGCCTGATCTCCTCGGCTGTACAGACCTGCGGCACCATGATCTCGGCCCGCACGTCGATGCCGTCCTTGGTGCATTCGGCCACCGCCTCCAGGATCGCCCGGATCTGCATGCAGTAAATCTCCGGGAAGGTGATGCCCAGGCGCACACCCCGGTGACCGAGCATCGGGTTCACCTCGCGCAAAGCGCGCACCTTCTTCAGGATCGCCTCCTTGCGAACGATCACGCTGTCCACTAGACGAGTGTCGCTCAGATCCCGGAACGACGCGGGCAGGGCTCCCGAGATGCCCGCCGTGCCGCTGCCCGCCAGCAGGCTCACGGTCTTGGCCAGCACCTCCATGCCTTGCACCGTGCCGCGCAGGCGCCCCAGGTGCTCGAGATCGTCCAGCAGTTGCTGCTCCGATGGAAGGAACTCGTGGATGGGCGGGTCCAGCAGCCGGATGGTCACCGGCCTGGGCGACATGGTCTTGAACAGCGCCTTGAAGTCCGACCGCTGGATCGGCAGCAGCCGGTCGAGCGCTGCCTGCCGTTGCTCCTGAGTGTCCGCGACGATCATGTCGAGCACGATGGGCAGCCGATCGGGGGCATTGAACATGCGCTCGGTACGGCATAGGCCGATCCCCATGGCCCCGTATTTCAGTGCCCGTTGAGCGTCGTCCGGGGTATCGGCGTTGGCCATGACCTTGAGCCGGGAGGTCTCGTCGGCCCAGCCCAGCAGTATCGCCAGATCGGGTGCGAAATCGGCCTCGACCATCGGGATCTGCCCCAGGTAGATATTGCCGCTCGTGCCGTCGAGGGTGATCACATCTCCCTCCTTGATGACGGTCCCGCCGGCGAACGCCTCCCGCAGTTGGACGTCCACCGAGATCCCCTCGGCCCCGGCCACGCATGGCTTGCCCATGCCGCGCGCGACGACGGCAGCGTGGGAGGTCTTGCCGCCCCGACTGGTCAGGATCCCCTGGCTGGCGAAAAACCCGTGGATATCCTCCGGCTTGGTCTCCTCGCGCACCAGGATGACCTTGAATCCCTGCTTCCCGAGCGCTTCCGCGCGGTCCGCGTCGAAGATGGCTTGCCCGGTGGCCGCGCCTGGGGAGGCGGCCAGGCCATGAGCCAACGGCGTCCCCCTGAAGTGCGGGTCCAGACGCGGGTAGAGGAGCTGCTCCAGGTGCTGGGGGTCGATCCTCAGCAGCGCCCTATCCCGGCTGATGAGTCTTTCCCGCTCCATCTCCACCGAGGTGCGCACCAGCGCGCTGGCGTTCATCTTGCCGTCCCGGGTTTGCAGGCAGTAAAGCTTCCCCTTTTCGATGGTGAACTCGAAGTCCTGGACCTCCCGGTAATGGCCCTCGAGCCGCGCCCGCAGCTCCAGGAGCTGGCGGTACAGGTCACGCATCTCCATCTCCATGTCCTGGATGGGCTTGGGGGTGCGGATGCCCGCCACCACGTCCTCCCCCTGTGCATTGACGAGGTACTCCCCGTAAAGCTGGTTCTCGCCCGTGGCCGGATTGCGGGTGAATCCGACGCCCGTGGCACAGTCGTTGCCCATGTTGCCAAACACCATCGCCACCACGTTGACCGCGGTACCGTTGGCGATCTCCGGCGTGATGTGGAACTCGCGGCGGTAGTCTACGGCGCGCCGCCCCATCCAGGAGTTGAACACGGCCTTGATGGCTATCTCCAACTGCTCGAACGGATCTTCGGGAAACGGGCGCCCGATGTGGTCGCTGACCACGGTCAGGAAGCGTTCGCTGATCTCCTTCAGGTCTTGGGCCTGAAGCGCCACATCGACCTTGGCCCCGACCCGCTCCTTGACGGCTTCGAACTGCTCGTCGAACAGCTTATCGGGAAGATCCAGGGCCACCTTGCCAAAGAGCTGAAGGAAACGCCGGTACGCGTCGTACCCGAAGCGCTCGTTGCGCGTTTGGCTGACGAGTCCCTCCAAGGTCTGCCGGTTGAGCCCGAGGTTGAGGATCGTGTCCATCATCCCGGGCATGGACACGGCGGAGCCGGACCGCACCGAGACCAACAAAGGATTCTGCGCGCCGCCGAAAGCCTTGCCAGTGCGCTCCTCCAAGGCGCGCATGTGCGCGCGGACCTCCTCCATCAGGCCCTCTGGGAGACGGCGGCCCTCCGTGCCCAAGTAGGCAAGACATGCCTCGGTGGTGATCACGAAGCCCGGCGGCACGTTTACCCCGATTTGGGTCATCTCGCACAGGTTCGCCCCCTTCCCGCCCAGCAAGCGTTTGTTCTTGCCGTCGCCTTCGTTGAACGCGTAGATCCACTTTCTGCCCATGATCCGCTCCTCAGCTCGTCATTTCCTCGGACCCCAACATCCTACGCAGGAGTTCTTCCCAAGGCCAGCGCTTAGCACCAGGATCGCCACGTTCCCGGTTGTTGGGGGCTGCAGGGGGAGACCGTGGATCTCCGCCATCGCTATCGAGGTGCGCTGCTCGGGGTGAGGCGGCTCACATCTTGACGTGCGGCCCGATGGAGCAGAAGGTCGGGCCCCGCGGAGATGCTTGGGACGGATGAACGCGGGCAACGTCGCCGGCAGTGCCTCATGTTAAGCGGGGACATCGGAGCCACCCTTTGCTATGGTGGATGAGCGCACTTGGCAAGCCGTTGACCCGTGAGTGAGCATGGGTGTATATACGGATATACACGTCGTTGGCAGAAGGAGTTTTCGATGCTGACCAGAGTCTTCAAGAGCGGTAATTCCCAAGCCGTACGCATCCCGAAAGATCTGCAATTCGATGCTAGCGACCAGGAGGTCGAGATCGAGCGGGTGAACGAGACCTTGATCATCCGTCCGGTAGGCCACCCGCTATCCGGCGTGCTGGCGAAGTTTACCGCCTTCTCGGCGGACTTCATGGCCGCAGGGCGGGGCGAGAATGAGGAGAGCGAACGGGTCGGATGGTGAGCGCCATGCGCTACATGCTCGACACCAACATCTGCATTTATCTCATGCGTCACCAGCCGCCCGAGGCCGGCGCCCATTTCGACCGATTGCGCCGGGGCGACGTGGTGATCTCCGCCATCACCCTGGCGGAGCTGCGCTACGGCGTCGAATGCCGCGCAGACACTCGGGCGCAGAATGAGCGGGCGCTGTCAAGCTTGCTGGAAGACATCCCGGCCGTCCCCTTTGACCACTGCGCGGCTGCCGCTTATGGTCCCCTATGGCTCGCGGTGCGCGAGCGCAGGCGGGACGCGCTGGACAAGCTCATCGCCGCCCACGCCGTGAGCCGGGATCTGACGCTCGTGACCAACAACGAAGCAGACTTCGCGGGCTATCCGGGCCTACGCCTGGAGAATTGGATCAAGCCGTAAGGGCCGGAAAACTTGAAGGGGCCGTGCATGGGTCACCAGGCGTCGGCCGCGAAGGACGGGGGCCGGCCCGGGGGATCTACAACAGGGTGAAGGGACGGGCTTACGGCGCAGAGGCAGGCGGACGAGGGGCGGCGCAAGGAGACCGAGACCCAGGTGTGGAACACCGGCCAGGCCATCCGGGAGGGCCGTTTACCGCGGCTCGCCCAGTGCGCGGGCTGAGACTTTCAGGGCGTGTGCCGGGTCCGACATCGAGGCGCGGCCGTGACAGCCGTACGGTATGTGTATAGAATTACCGGATGGTACACATGCCCTGGAGGCGACGGATGAGAACCAACATAGTCATCGACGACGACTTGATGGCCCACGCGATAAAGCTTTCTGGCGTCAAGACCAAACGGGAAGCGGTGGAGGCCGGTCTGCAATTGCTGGTCAAACTCAAGGAGCAGGAGCGCATCCGCGCAGCGCGCGGCAAGCTGCGCTGGGAGGGTGACCTCGATGCCATGCGTACCGACCCTTGATCGTCGGTCATGATCGTGGTGGACGCCTCGGTGTGGATCGACTACTTCAACGGCCGGCCCACGCCCGAAACCGACAAGCTCGATGCCCTGCTCGGTGACGAGCCCCTGATCGTCGGCGACATCACGCTCACCGAGGTGTTGCAGGGATTCCGCAGCGAGACCCATTTCCGCAAGGCGCTCGCGCTGCTCGGCGCATTGGAATTCCGGGAGATGCTCGGGCCTGAGGCCGCCATCGACAGTGCCCGCAACTACCGCCGGCTGCGCGCCAGGGGCGTGACCGTGCGCAAGACCATCGACGTGGTGATCGCGACCTTCTGCATCCGCCACGGGCACGAGCTGCTGCACGCCGATCGGGATTTTGATCCGATAGAGTGGCACCTGGGGCTGCGGGCGGTTCGCACGTGACGAGCAGCCGGCGCCCCACCGCTGATGCCTACACCCGGAACCCTAAGGGGGTCCGCACCTTGCTTGACAAGCGGGTCCCTGTCCTGATGGCGAAGGCGGCGGGGACCACGTGCCGGGACCGGCTTGCCGAGATGGATCGGCGGCTGGCGGAGCCGCGCGAGTAGCTGGACAAGACCGGGTAGGAGGCCCACGCTTGCCCCACCTTTACCAGCACATCGCGGCACGGGTGCGAGTGTGGTCTGACGCGGGCTACCCTTCTGAGCAGTACCCGGCCATCGCGGAGGTCCTGGATTGGGCGCGGGACACGGAGAGCGGCGAGCTGCGTTTTCTGCGTCGCCCCCAGCTCGAGGCACTGGAGACTTACTGGTATCTGCGGCTCGTCGAGGAAACGCCGCACGTCCTGGACCTGTACCGCCGGCTTCTTTCCAGACCGTCCGAGCTGCTCGCGGCGCTCGGGCTCGACCACGGCGATATCCAGACCTTGGTGGTCGACGAGGGAATCGACGCCCTGTTGGACCGCATCCGCAGCGACGACGCCCTGGTGCGCGACTTCAGGCTGGAGGCGCTGCGCGAGACCCTGACGCTCCAATATCCGAGCTACATCCTGGCGCTCGCTATGGGGGCCGGCAAGACCATGCTGATCGGGGCGATCATCGCCACCGAGTTCGCCATGGCCCTGGAATACCCGGACGGGCCCTTCGTGCAGAACGCGCTGGTGTTCGCTCCTGGCAAGACCATCATCGAGTCGCTGCGTGAGCTGGCCGAGGTTCCGTACGACCGCCTGCTCCCGCCGCGCCTGTTCAGGCCCTTCTCCGCCTCGGTCAAGCTCACGTTCACGCGCGACGGCGAAAAGGATGTCCCCGTCATCCGAGGCTCCGCCTTCAACGTGGTGGTCACCAACACCGAAAAGATCCGCATCAAGAAGGAGAGCGTGCGCAAGGCCGATCTCGGGACGCTGTTCGCCCCCCAGAAGGAGGACGAAGCGCGCGCGGAGATCGCGAATCTGCGCCTTCAGGCTATCGCGAGCCTGCCGCACCTCGCGGTGTTCTCCGACGAGGCCCACCACACTTACGGCCAGTCGCTCGACACCGAGCTGAAAAAGGTCCGCAAGACCGTGGATTATCTCGCCGCCAGCACCCACCTGGTGTGCGTCGTGAACACGACGGGAACCCCCTATTTCAAACGCCAGCCGCTCAAGGACGTGGTGGTCTGGTACGGCCTCTCCGAGGGCATCAGAGACGGCATCCTCAAGGATCTCTCCGACAGCGTCCAGGCCTACGACTTCCAGGGGAATGCCGCAACCTACGTCGCCCACGTGGTGCGCGACTTCTTCCGCGACTATGGCGAGGTGCGGCTGCCAAACGGTGCCCCGGCCAAGCTCGCCGTCTACTTTCCCCAGACGAACGATCTCAGGGAGTTGCGGCCGGTGATCGACCAGGCCTTAGTCGAGGCCGGCCGGGATCCGGCGCTCTGCCTCGTCAACACCTCCGACCAGACGCTGACCCGACAGGCCGACATCGACGCCTTCAACCGGCTCAACGACCCCACCGCACCCCATCGGGTCCTCCTTCTGGTCAACAAGGGCACCGAGGGCTGGAACTGCCCCAGCCTGTTCGCCTGCGCCCTCGCGCGGCGGCTCAAGACCTCGAACAACTTCGTGCTGCAGGCGGCCACCCGCTGCCTGCGCCAAGTCCCAGGCAACACGCACAAGGCGCGGGTCTATCTGTCCACCGACAACTTCAACATCCTCGACCGTCAGCTCCAGGAGACCTACGGCGAGACCATCGCGGATTTGAGCCACACGGCCCAGGAGAGCCGGCGCACGCGCATCGTCCTGCGCAAGCTCGGGGTGCCGCCGCTCTCGGTCACGCACCTCGCCCGCACCGTGGTGCGAAAAGAGGGCGAGGCCCAGCCGCTCAGGCTGGTGCGTCCGCGGGGCGGCGCAGCGCCTGGCCTCACCCGCACCACGTATACGCTCGAGGAGAGTCCGGCGAGCGCCAGGGTCTTGCGCCAGCTCGGAGACACAGTGAACATCGACGCCCTGCCGGAGGCGACCGACGCTTACGGCGCGGCCGTGGATCTCGCCGCGCGCTACCGCCTGGACCTGTGGCAGGTCTTGGGCGAGATCAGGCGGCTCTATGGGGCCGACGACATCCCAGCCTCCGACCTGCCGGACCTCGCCGGGCAGATCGAGCGGCAGACCCGGTTCTACGAGGTCACGGAAGAGCGCCAGGAAACGGCCCTGGCGCTGGTGAAGCCCGAGGGCTTCGTGAAGGAGCGGGACGCGCAGGGCGCCGAGGTCTACACCGCTGAGATCAGGTATCCGAAGGACAAGGAGGCCCTGCTCGCGCGTTTCGGCGACTGGAAGGTGCGGGCGGGCGAGCTCGGCTTCCACTACGACCCTTACAACTTCGATTCCAGGCCGGAGAGGGACTTCTTCGACAAGATGCTGGCGGAGCTGAGCCGCCGTCTGGACGATGTCGAGGACATCTACTTCACCGGCGCGCTTACCGACCCGGCCAAGACCGACTTTTTCGTCCAGTACCGCGACGACGAAGGGCGGTGGCGCCGCTACACGCCGGATTTCGTGATCCGCCTGAAGCCGGAGGAGGGAGGAAAACCGGGGACGGGCAAGACGATCATCGTGGAGATCAAGGCCGAGCGGCAGCGCAGACATCCCGTCGACGGGGAGCACGGCCGCAAGGCCATGGCGCTCCGCCGCTGGGAGAACCTCGATCCGCGGCGGCTCAGGTACGAGATGGTGTTCACGGATACCGATGCCATTCCGCGAGACGGGCTGACCGCGGTGCGGAGACACTTACCATAGGGCGCAAGCTGAGCCGGTCAGGCTTATTGCATTCTCGAAGGGAGAACCGCAATATCCTGGCCGGGCGTTGCATTCTTGGACCCGGATGACGTGAGAGGAGACTGGCCGCGCCGCGACACGCAAGAAACCCGCACTTGAGCGAGAAGAAGGCCACAAAGATCACCCCGGCAAAGGGCCGCCCCATGCTCACCTGGGTCGGCAAGCGGCCGCTCACGCGGGTGACCGCCTTTCCTGCCCAGCAGGTGGAGAGCTTCGCCCCTGCGGCGAAACGAGCGCCGGACGACGGTGACGGATGGAGGGACTGGCCCGCGGCCTATCCGAGGGGCGGGCTTCTCATCCACGGGGACAACAAGGAGGTCCTCGCCCATCTCCTCGCCAACGGCTTCCGCGGCAAGGTCAACCTGATTTACATAGACCCGCCCTTCGACTCCGGCGCCGACTACGTGCGCAAGGTCAGCCTGCGCGGCGCCAGGGGAACGGCCAAGATCGACGGCGAGAGCTACACGCTGGGGGAGCAGATCCAGTACACCGACATCTGGGCGAACGACAATTACCTACAGTTCATGTACGAACGGGTGTCACTCGTGCGCGAACTGCTTGGCGAAGGGGGAGCGCTGTGGCTCCACTGCGACTGGCGTAGGAGTCACATGCTTCGGCTCCTGCTGGAGGAGGTGCTGGGTTCTGACGCGCTCCAGAACGAAGTAGTCTGGCAACGGACCGCCTCCAGGAATGATGCCGCCGGGTTCGGACATGTCCACGATACGCTGTTGTATTGCGCCAAAGGAACCGAGGGGCGGATATGGAATCCGCTTCGTTCCAGACACGACTCGATCTACCTCGACCGCTACTACAGCCAGACCGAAACCGGACGGCCGGCGATTCGCGGCCGATAACCTCACGGCTCCAGGGTTGCGGAGCGGGTCTTCTGGCCAGCCTTGGAGGGGTTTTGACCCCGGTGCGCAAGGCCTTCATTGGAAGTACACCACCGAGCGGCTTGACGGGTTGGATGCCGAGAGGCGCATTTATTGGCCCAGGGCCGGCAAGGGTTTCCCCCGTTTGAAGCGCTATCTGGATGAACTAGAGGGCAAGGCGCTTTCCACGCTATGGACCGACATCTTTCCAGTGAACAGCCAAGCCAGCGAACGGGGCGATTACCCCACGCAGAAGCCAGAAGCGCTCCTAGAGCGCATTATCTCTGTGTCTTCCAACCCCGGCGATCTCGTCCTCGACTGCTTCATCGGCTCGGGCACCACCGCGGCGGTTGCGCAGAAGCTTGGGCGCCGCTGGATCGGCTGCGACATCAACAAGGGGGCGATCCAGACCACGGCCAAGAGGCTGCAGACCATCATCCTGGACCAGATCGAGGCCGCCGAGCGGCGGGCCAAGCAGGGCAGGCTGGACCTCGCTCCAACTCCCGATCTCGAGGATGCGGAGGCGGCTGCGCCCGCCCAGCTCTCCTTCACCGTGTGGAGGGTCAATGACTACGACCTCGCCATCCAGCACAACGAGGCGGTGAATCTCGCCTGCGAGCACATCGGCGTGGAGCGCACCCGATCGGATGCCTATTTCGACGGGACGCTGGGCAAGTCCCTGGTCAAGATCGTCCCCTTCGGCCACCCCCTCACGCCCGTGGACCTGGAAGACCTCAAGCGCGAGCTGGAGGCCCGGCCCGAGGAAGACCGGCCCGTCACTCTGGTGTGTCTCGGCAGCGAGCTGGCGGCCCAGTCCTGGGTCGAAGACTGGAACCGTCTGCGCAAGGGCCGGGACGCCGTGAACCGCATCGAGGTCATCGAGCTGCGCACCGACCCGCGTTACGGCAAATTCATCCGGTACGAGCCCGCGCGCGCCCAGGTCAAGGTCGAGCGCGCCGAGGGCAGGATCGTCGTGCAAATCGAGGACTTCATATCGCCCACGATTATCGAACGCCTGGAGCAGCAGGCCGGCCTCCTGAAGCCCAGGATCGACGACTGGCGCGCGATGGTGGACTGCGTGATGATCGACCCGGCGTACGACGCCAGGGTCTTCAATATCGGGCTCTCGGACGTTCCGGAGAAGAAAAGCGATTTGGTCGCGGGCCGCTAGGAGTTCCCCGCGCTGAGCGGCGAAGCCTCCGTCGCGGTGAAGATCGTCGACATGCTTGGGGAAGAGGTTCTCATCGTACGCACGGTATAAAGCAGTCCGCGGGACGCCCTGGAACGCACAAGGCGGATTGTAGTGGCCGCAATCCGCCTTGTGTCCGACGGGACTGGCCCGCTACTTCTTCGCCGCGATCTCTTCGAGCTGCTTGGCGCGGATGATCTGGCCGTCCAGACCGGCCTCCTTGCCGCTCTTGCCGTACGCCACCGCCATGAGGGTCGAGTAGTAAACCACCGGCATCTTGAACTTGGTGCCGTACCGGCGGTTGATCTGGTCCTGGTACACCTCGACGTTCATCTGGCACACCGGGCACGGGGTGACGATCATGTCGGCGCCCCCGTCGTACGCGGCCTCGATGATGTCCTTGATGAGCGCCTGGCTCTTCTCGGGCTCGGAGAAGGCGAGCGCGCCACCGCAGCAGGAGACCTTCTTGTCGTAGTTCTCCATGGGCTCGGCCCCCATCGTCTCGACCATCTTGTCCAGATACTTGGGGTTCTCGAAGGACTCGCCCTCGATGCCGAACGGGCGGTTGGTCTGACAGCCCACATAGCCCGCGATCTTGATGCCTTCGAGCGGCTTCTTGACGTGCTTGCCAATCTCTTCGTAGCCGAGGTCTTCGATCAGCACCTCCACCATGTGGCGGATGTTCTGCTTGGCCTTGTACTTGAGACCTGCCGCGGCCAGGGCCTGGTTGGTCTCGGCCATGAGGTCGCCGTCCTCCTCCAGACGCTCCTTGGTTTCGCGGGCGGCCAGCCAGCAGGCGGCACACGTGGCCACCACGTCCTGGCCCGGGTTGGCGTCCTCCGACAGGGCCAGGTTGCGGGCATTCAGCGCCAGCCGGGGCAGCTCGCCGCCGCCGGCAAAGCCGATGGAGGCGGAGCAGCAGTTCCAGTCCGGGATCTCGTTCAACTGGATGTCCAGCACGTCGCACATGGCGTGCACCGAGGTCATGTAGTTGGAGGCGGACGCGGCCCGCTCCGAAGAGCAGCCGGGGTAGAAGGAGTATTGCTTCTTCGCCATGTCTTCGGTCCTCCTCAGCCGGCGAACCTGGCGGCCTTCGCCAGCTCGATCTCGCGTGCCTTGGCGAGAATCGCATGGATGTCCTTCTTGCCCTTGCAGCCCTTGTGGGCGAAGAAGGCGAACGGGTTGAAGCGCTTGGTCTTGAGCATGTTCAGCCCGACCGGCGCCATCTTGAGGGCGGTCTTCACGCCCTCGACGAAGCCGTTCATGAAATAGAGCTTCACGCCCAGCACCGGCTCGTTGACCCGCCCGTCCTTCGCCAGGTTGTTCCAGAACATGAGAGCGAACTTGCGGGTGGGCTGGTTCTTCGGGGCCAGGCCGAGGCGATCGGCATAGTGCGCCAGGCCGTGCATGACGTGGGTGATGGGGATCTCCCGCGGGCAGCGCACGATGCAGTTGTAGCAGGAGGTGCACATCCACATCGAGTCGGACTTCAGCACCTCATCGCGCTGCCCCGCGCGAATCATCATGAAGATTTCCTGCGGGGGATGCTCCCAGTGGGGCCCCAGGGGGCAGGAGCCGGAGCACACGCCGCACTGCATGCACATCTTGACCCACTCGCCTTCCTCGACGTTGGCCTCGACCTCGCGGAGGAAGCTGTTGCTGTATTTCTCCACCATCGCTGCGTTGAGATTGCCCACGGGTCGCGCCTCCTAGAAGCCCTTGAAGGGGTTCATGCCGATGCGCTCGACGACCTGCGCATAGTCCTCGATGAGCTGCGGGATGCGGGCGATGTCGGTGATGGCCACCTCGTAAGTCGCCACGCGCTCGGTCTCTAGCTGCAGGGTCTTCAGGGTGTCGTCGATCTTGCTCATGCGGTAGTGGGCGAGCTCCGATCCCTTGACGAAGTGGCACTGGTAATTTTCCCCTTTCACGCAGCCCAGGAGCATGACCCCATCGTAGCCGGTGTTCAATGCGTCGGTGATCCAGATGGTGTTGACCGAGCCGAGGCAGCGCACCGGAATGATCCGCACGAAGGGGCTGTAGCCGAAGTGGTTCATGCCCGCCATGTCCAGGGCCGGATAGGCGTCGTTCTCGCAGGCGAGCACCAGGATGCGCGGCTTGCCCTCGGACTCGTCCGGCATCTCCAGGGTCTTGATCTGCTGGCCCACGGTGTCCACCGAGTAGTTCTCGAAGGAGATGACGCGCACCGGGCAGGCACCCATACAGGTCCCGCAGCGGCGGCAGCGGCTCTCGTTGAACACCGGATAGCGCTTCTCGTCCTCGTCGATGGCCCCGAAAGGACACTCCACGGTGCAGCGCTTGCACTGGGTGCAGCCCTCCAGACGCACGATGGGGAAGGACAGATCGCCGGAACGGGGATGGGCGGCACGCCCCACGGCGGCATTCTCGATGGCCTGGATGGCCTTGAGGGCTGCGCCCGCGGCGTCCTCCATGGACTGGATCATGTCGCCGGGGCGGCGGACCGGCCCGGCCGTGTAGATGCCCGTGCGCCGCGTCTCGTACGGGAAGCAGATGAAGTGCGAGTCGGCGAAGCCGTGCTTGAGCTGGGGCATGTCCGGCCCCTGCCGGTAGGTGAGGTTGAGGATGGACGCCGGCTTCGGACCCTGCCCGGTGCCGGCCTCGCCTTCGGGCTCGATGTTGACGCCGGCATTGGGGACTTGCCCGGTGGCCAGTACCACCAAGTCCGCATCCATCGTCATGTCCTGGTCCAGGATCAGATCGCGCAGGTGCACCTGGAGCGCGCCGTTCCCCGGGACCACCTCGCTCACGACGCCCTTGGTGAAGATCACCCCCTTGCGCTGGCCGCTGCGGTAGAAGTCCTCGCCGTTGCCCGGCGTGCGCAGGTCGGTGTACACGATGGTGGTGTCGACGCCGGGGTTGGACTCCTTAAAGTACATCGCCTGCTTGATGCTGGCGTTGCAGCAGAAGCCGGAGCAGTACGGCAGGTGGCCAGGCTTGTCGCTGCGCTGCCCGGCGCACTGGACGAACACCACGTTCCTGACTTCCTTGCCGTCGGAAGGCCGCTTGATGGGCGCGCCGTTGGCCTGCCGCGCCAGGGCCTCGAGGCCGAGCTGATCCACCACGTCCGCGCTCCGGCCGAAACCGAACTCCGGGAGCCGGCTTGCGTCATAGGGCGTGGCCCCGGTGGCCTGGACGATGGCACCGAAGTTTTCCGTGACAGTGCTTCCGCTCTCGGTGGTGAGGTCCGCCGCGAAGCGGCCCGGAGCCCCGTCCGTGCGGGTGATGGTGGAGTTCAGGTGGACGGTGATGCTGGGGTCCGCCTGAATGTTGGCGATCATCTCCGCGACCCCGTTGTCCTGCGGATCGGCGTAGGGGGAGTGCTCGGGGATGCGCTTGTGGAGCTTGGCCGCGATGCCGCCAAGGACCCCGGTCTTTTCCACCAGGGTCACCGGGTAGCCGGCCTTCGATGCCTCCAGGGCCGCGGTCATGCCGGTGATGCCGCCGCCAACGACCAGCAGTCGACGGTTGAGGCTCGTCGCCGGGTTGCCCTGGGGAAGCTTCATGTGCTTGATCTCGGCGCAGGCCATGCGCACATAGTCCTCGGCCATCTCTTGGGTGGTCTCGCGGGCCTCCTCGGTCTGCGGCCGGGCCCAGATCACGCCCTCGCGCAGGTTGGCGCGGGCCATGGCGACGCCGTTGAAGCGGAATGCCTCGGTCTTGGCCCTCGGCGAGCATGCGGCGATCACGAGGTGCGTCGCCCCCTGGTCGATATCCTGCCGGATGGTGGCCACCCCCTCCTTGCTGCACAGGAACTCGTGCTCGCGTACCAGGGGCACCTTGCCCTCGCGCGCGGCGATCTTGGCGAGCGCCGCCGTATCCAGGCGTTCGGCGAGGCCGCATCCCTGACAGACGTAGGCTGCAATCTTGGTCTCTGACACCCCTTAACCCTCCATACCTGCTGCCCGATTGACCACCTGGATGGCGTGCAGCGCACTGGCCGTCGCGCTCTGCACGGCTCGATTGACGTCCAGGGCGTCTTCCGCGCAGCCGGCCGCGAAGATGCCGCCGTTGGCGGGGTCGCGCTCGATGAAACCGTTGGGGTCCGCCATCACGTGCAGTCCGCCGGGGATAGCCGAGGCGGGCACGCTGGGCTCCATTCCGATGGCGAGCACCACCAGGTCATGGGGATTGTCGTAACGGTGATAGCCTTCGGTGTCCACGCCGTGCAGGATGGGATCCTTGGTCTCCCGGTCCTCGGTGATGTTCGCCACCTTGGACTTGATGAACTTGACGTTCGGGTCGGCTTTCACCTTGCGGTGGAAGTCGTCCAGGCGGTCGATGGCGCGGATGTCGATGTAGTAGACGTTGGCCTGGAAGTCGTCCGCGTACTTCTCCCGCAGGTACGTGGTCTGCTTGAGCGTCGCCATGCAGCAGATGCGCGAGCAGTGCGCCAAGTGGTTGCGGTCGCGCGAGCCGGCGCACTGGATGAAGGCGACGTTCTTCGCCTGCTTGCCGTCGGATGGCCGCACCAGCTTGCCGCCGGTGGGGCCGAACGGGTCCATCATGCGCTCGAATTCCACGCTGGTGATCACGTTGTCGAAGCGGTCGTAGCCGTAGGGCTGGATCTTGGCGGCGTCGTACGGCCTCCAGCCGGTCGCCCAGATGATGGCCCCGGCCTTGAGGCTGATCACCTCCTCCTGCATGTCGAGGTCGACGGCCCCATACTTGCAGGCCGCCTTGGCCTTCTCCGCGTCCGGCGTGCCGATGATGCGGGGGTCCAGCACGTAGCGCTGCGGGTACGCCATGTTGAACGGCAGATAGGCGCCCTTGCGCTTCTTCATGCCGTAGTTGAACTCGTCGTCGAACTCCGCCTCGACCGCGCTTGCGCATTCCCCGCACGCGGTGCAGTTGTCGTTGACGTAGCGGGGGTGGAGCTTCACGCTCACCGTGTAGTCGCCGGCCGTCCCGGAAACCTCGGCCACCTCCGCAAGCGTCAGCACCCGCAGGTTGCGGTTCGCCTTCATGCGCCGCAGGTTGATCTCCATGCCGCAGGTGGGATGGCAGAGCTTGGGAAAATACTTGTAGAGCTGGGCCACACGGCCGCCGAGGGAAGGGTTCTTCTCCAGCAGCACCACCTGTTTGCCGCACTCCGCAGCCTCCAATGCCGCAGTCATGCCGCTGATGCCGCCACCCACGACCAAGATGGTCTGGTTGGTTGCGATTACCTCCGTCATCGACAGTCCTCCGTTGCGGACTCGGGTTATACTACCGGCGGGGCGAACCTGGGGCCTCGGGTGACGTGCTCCGAAGCTGCTTGGTGCAGCCGCTTGCGAGGGGTATCTCAGGTCCCTGGACAGGGCTTTCTAAGATAGCCCGAATGCGCCTTCGAGGCCATAGGAGAACGGGGCGGGCGCGATGGAAAATTCGAATGCGTGAATAGAGCCTTTGTATAACTCCCACCGGTAGAAGGGCCTTTCTCGGCGGCTGCCCGGCGGTTTCTGGAATTCTATAAAACTACAACGGCACTCGGAACGTGGGTCCACCCTCCGTGCAAGCGCGCGCCCTCAAGCCCGAAGAGTACTTCATCGAGTCCGAGCCGTACTACGAGCCGGTTGGCCCCGAGATCGCCCTGTTCGAGGCCGCCTACCGCAACCGCCTGCCGGTGCTGTTGAAGGGGCCCACCGGCTGCGGCAAGACGCGCTTCATGGAGTACATGGCCTGGCGCCTCGAGCGCCCCCTCATCACCGTCTCCTGTCATGACGACCTGACGGCGGCGGACTTGGTGGGCCGATTCCTGGTCGCGGGTGGCGAGACCGTCTGGGTGGACGGCCCGCTGGTGCGCGCCGTACGCGCCGGGGGTATCTGCTACTTGGACGAGATCGTCGAGGCGCGTAAGGACACCATGGTGGTCATCCATCCGCTCGCCGACGATCGGCGGGTGCTGCCGATGGAGAAGCGGGGCGAGCTGCTGCAGGCCCCGCCGGAGTTCTGCCTCGCCATCTCCTACAACCCGGGCTATCAGAGCGTCCTCAAGGACCTCAAGCAGAGCACGCGTCAGCGCTTCGTGGCCTTGGAATTCGACTACCCGCGGCCCGATCTCGAGAAGCGCATCGTCATGCGTGAGAGCGGCCTGGACGACCTCACGGCGGAGCGCCTGGTCAAGTTTGCCGGGATGACGCGCAACCTGAAAGGGAGCGGCCTCGATGAGGGCGCCAGCACGCGCCTTCTGGTGCACGCCGGCAAGCTCATGGCGTCCGGGATCGATTCCGTCACAGCCTGCCGCGGCGCCATCGCCGAGGCCCTCACCGACGACCCGGAGATGGTCGGCGGCATCCACGAAATGAGCGCGTCGCTGTTCTGATCGGGGCCGCCCGTGCCTCCAGGCAACATCCTGTCGTTTCCCCACCGGTGCCCCCACGGATCGTGGCGGAGAGAGGGCGAAAAAGAACCGCGCCCGTTGTGCATTCGTCCCGGATCGCGCTCGGGTAGGGCGGACGGGCTCTCGCCGTACAGCGTCGCAGTCGGCCCTGCGACCGCGCCTGCCGCCCGTTTGGTTGCGATCAACCAACACTGAGGCAGAAATGCCGCTAAGCCTTGACACATTGCCCACAGTCGCGTACAGTTTGAGCGTACATGGCGCGTCTGTCGCGCCATGCAGGCGATAAGCGGAAATTCGCTTGACACGGTACGGCTGTTGTGTAAACTACTCCCCATCCGCGGCCAGCGACTAACGGCGACGGGCCGGTCGGGGGCGAGGAAGTGATTGCCGTCAACATTGCCTTAACTAAGAAGGAGGCACAAATGAGTAAGTTTCCAAAAAAGGCGGCTGCGGCCGCCGTGTCGATCGCTTTGGGGGCGGCGGTATCCGGTCCGGCCCGTGCGATAACTCTGGGTGAGCCGGGGGACGCGCTGCTGGTTCCCTACGTCCTCTGGGATTCCCAGAACAACGTCAACACCCTCGTGGGGATCACCATTCCTCCTGCGATCGGGCTCGATCCGCAGTTCGGCAGCGGCGGGTCTCCCTACGAGACCGCGTTGGGAATCTATCAACAGGACCACCCCGGGCCGCTGCAACCTCGGGAGCAGCAACAGCAAACAGGCGGTCCACTGGTATTTCTTCAACCAAGACAGCAATCATGTGCTCGACTTTTCTCTGCCGGCGACCTGCAACGATTTCGTGCCGTTCGACTGGGGCGCCATCGCGGCCTCGATCAACCCGGCGTTGACCGACGGGGTTACCGGCTATCTGGTCTTCACCCAGGACAATTTGGGCGGCCCGAATTCGCCTGCGAACCTGTTCTCGATGTTTGGCGATGCGGCCATCATCCAGGGCGACTGGGAGTCGGCGGCCTTCGTGCCGGTGGTCCCCCTGAACGACACGGCCGATACTGGGACGACGGCTAGTTACACGGACAACGTTCATTACGGCCCGGGCCATATCCCGAGCCAGGTGTCGCCGCTCGTGGCCGGCATGCAGCTCGACGACGGCAGCGGCAATGTGAACGAGACCGTGCAGTGGAACATGCGCTACTTCCTGGGCGATCTCCACGCTCGAATCGAGCACGCGGTTCGTGATCTGGCTGGACACCGCCAACAGCAAGCGCGTCGTGCCTATCCACATGTGTGACGCCGACGAGGCCTGCGTCTCCGGCAGCCATCCCCTGCCGCACGAGCTGAATTGTGCTGGATGCGGCCGCCTATGGTGGGCAGCTTCGCGACGACCGGCTTCATGCGGGTGTCCTTTCCGGAGGAAGCAGATAGCGCTGCGGGCTTCTCGCATCGTGCAGGGGTTGCGTTCAGCCTGATCTCCTTCAATGCCCGGGCAATCCTGTCCAGGTCCAGACTGCGCTCGCGCATGAAGAGGGTGTGTTTCCGTCCGCAGTGTCGGCCCCTAGCGGCTAAGGCGCCGGCGCCGAGCCAGAGGCCGTTCGCGCGGCGAGGCGTTCGAAGGCGTGGCGAATCCGGGTCGAAGGCAGCGCGGCTTGCCGCGCTGCCTTTTTTGTGGTTGGGGAGGCGTGCCGCTCGCTGCGCTGCTCGCCTTGGCGGGCTGCCACCGGGCTCCCCCGCCGCGCACCGAAGCGCTCCAGGCGGTGGCGGTCGGCGCCCCGGTGGATGCGCTGCTGGTGGACGACGTGGACGGGGACGGACGGCCGGATCTGGCCGTCACCTCCCACGGAGCGAGCTTCACGCAGATTTTCTATCAGCGGGCCGCCAGAAGCTTCCAGGCCGGCCCACGGGTGACGGTGCTGGGCTTCCACCCCTGGGGGCTGGTGCGGGTCCCCGGAGCGCAGCGCCTGTACCTCGGCAATGCCGAGGGGACGGGCAGGCTTGTGGTGCTCCGGCCCGAGGCCAGGGGGGGGCTCGCCGAACTCGGCGCCCTTCGGGTGCCGCAGCCGCGGTCCACTTCGTTGGTTCGCTGGCAGGGATGGGGGCTTTCGGCGGCGGTGACGCCTTACGCGGCGACTTCGGTCACCCTGCTGCGGGATCTCGATGCGGCCAAGGCGACCGCAGGTGAGCGCTATCAGGTCGAGATCTCCCGGCGCGGCTCCCCGGGGGCGGCGGCAGTGGCCGAGCTGCGGCGCGGGGAGCCTGTGCTGGTGCTCGCGTCTCCGGAGGACAACGCAGTGTTCGCCATAGCCCGCCCCCGCGAGGGAGAGCCGCCCAAGGCGGACCTGCTGTGGCGATTCCAGGCCGGCTGGCCGCAAAAGGCGGTGCCGTTCGACGGACACGGCGCCCAGGATCTGGCGGTGCCCCTGCCGGTCACACGGGTCATCGCCTTGCTGATGAACGACGGCCAGGGGAACCTGAAGGCGGGTGAGCAGCTCTCCTTCCCGGGCAGCGGCCCGGTGGATGTGGCCGCCGGGACCGACCGGGACGGCAGCCGTTACCTGCTCGCGGGCGGGAATCCGGGCTTGGTGCTGTACCGCCTCGGCAAGGGGGGCGCCGAGGCCCGCTCGGTGCCCTTCGGGCGCACCGCATACACGGTCGCCCTGATCGACTTGGACGGCGACGGCTGGCTGGATGCGGTGATAGGCGCTCGGGGCCGGAAGATAGAGGACGACGCGGTGTGGATTCTATACGGACCGCTCTGGTCGCAGGCCGCGAAGCTGGCCGGGGCGGGGCCGCCGGCGGAAGAGGTCAGGCGATGAGGGGGCTAAAGGTCTTGGCGGTGCTCATGGCGTGCGCCGCCGCTGGGGCGTTCGCCGGGGAGCAGAAGCAGGCGCCGCCGGCGCTGTTGCAGCCCCCGAAGGTCGTGATGGCGAAGGTGGGGGACCACGAGAATCACGGTGTCGGAGTTCATGACCTTCATCTCCCAGGATGCCAGCAGGGTGCGCCAGGCCCTGACCCCGACCGGCAAGGCCCAGTTGTTGAAAGAGCTTATCGTGGGGCGCCTCCTTTACCAAGCGGTGCGCCAGGAGGGCCTGCTGCCCGAGAGCAAGGAAGCGGTGAGCGGCGCGGAGTTGCACCAGGCTCTGGGGGAGCTGGCGAAGAAACACTTCCCCCCGCCAGCGCCGCCGACCGAGGGGGAGCTGCGAGCCTATTACGACGCCCACCGGGACCAGTTCGGCATCCCGGAGCTGGTGCGGGTGAGCCAAATCCAGTTCCGTGTGCCGTCGGGGGCCAAAGCCGCGGATTGGGAGGCCGCGAAGGGGCGCGCCGAGGCGGCGCTCGCCCGGCTGAAGGCCGGGGAGCCCTTCGACAAGCTGGCGGGGCGCTTGACGGAAAACCCAAGGGCACGGGAGAGCCAGGGCGATGTGGGATTTCTGCCGCTGCATGCCGACCCCTGGCTGGAGCAGGCAGTGGCGGGAATCAAGGTGGGTGAGCACACCGGCGTGCTCGAGTCCAAGGTGGGCTTCGAGATCCTGGAAGTCACCGATCGGCGCGCCTCGCTCGTCCCGCCGTATCAGGAAGTGCGGGACGCCGTGAAGCAGCGCTTCGTCGCCCAGCAACAACAGGCGGCGCGGCAGCGCTATGTCCGGCAGCTCGTCAAGGAGTTCGGGGTGACCATCGAGATGAAGGAGCTGAAGGATGCCATGCCCTAGACGGTCATGGTGGTGGCTGTTCGCAGGGCTTTTGGCGCTGGCGGGCGCGGGCTGCGGCCGTTCCGAGGACCCGCAAGCTTCCCAGAAGGCGTTGCTGGAGCGGGCCACTGCGTACTGGCAGGCGCGTGCCGCCGGGGACCTCCCGACCCTCTACCGGATGGAGTCCGCGGCCCTGCCGGGCGGCTGGCTCAAGCCCGGGGGCGTGGCGGGCCTTGGGGGACAAATCGTCGTGACCAATCCAGTCATCGAGAAGGCGAAGGTCGAAGGCGACCAGGGGCAGGTGGTGGTCAAGGCCGACCTACGCGTCCCCGAGATGCAGTTCCGGAGTGGCTTCCTCGGCTCTCAAGTCACGGACCGTTGGGTCCGTGTCCACGGGGTCTGGTACCACAAGACCTTCGACCCGAAGACCATGGCGGGCGTCGGTGTGACCACGCGCCCCGACCTCAAGGGCCAGAGTCCAAAGGCCGGCGAAGCGAGGCTGCCGACGGGTGCACCCCCCGGCGAGAAGGCCGCGCCCGCCACTTCCCGTCCTACGCCAGCGCCCCTCCCGCAGCAGAAATAGCACGCTGATACGCTGCAGGTGGCTCGCGTCCCAAACGCAGGATGGCTCGAGGCGACGCAAAACCTCGCAGACGACCGTCAGGCAGCCTGCTGGACAGCTATCCAGAGGAGGCGCGCCGTTTTTCTTCGGCGCGGGCGACTGGAGCAGGCTTGCGGTACGCCCTCCCTGATGCTCATGCCGATGCATGTCCGCAAGCCTGACGCTCGAGATTGGGCTGCTGCAGATCGGGCAAGCCGAGCGATCCGTTGGGGTGGCCCGCCGGGTGCTCGCCCGCGAGCCGCGGCACGTCAGGGCGCTGGCTGCAAACCCGGTAGCGCTGCTCGCGCTGGGTCGTGCCCAGGAGGGGCTCAGCACAGGCAGCGATCGAGGGCGTCGATCAACGTCTGGGTGCCTCGGTGCTGCATTTCCACTTGGGGCTTGGCTCGTCCTGCACGCGATGGGCCGCACTCCTGACACGCTGAAGGGTCGCAGCCAGAGCATGGAGCGTAGGCGGCCCGGAACGATCGGCGGCGAGAGTTCCCCCCCGGCTCGGCACTGCCTTGGGGCTCTGCGTGTGCATCCTTGTACTCGATGGATCGGTCCTGCGCCGTCCTTACGTTGGTTCAACGTGCCCACCTGCACTGGGCACCTGAAGCCCCTCCGGGGGGCTGGTTGAGCACGACATTCGATAAAGGGGCCACGGCCGGGCACCCCGATACGATCGAACAGGGCGGGGCTCTGCTCCGGGCCGGGCAATTTGCCGAGGCGGTCGAGCTCCTTGAACCATTCTGCCGGCGCGGTGCCAGTGCACAGGCTTGGGCGCTGCTCGGGTTAGCTTATGCCCGCCTGCGGCGCTTCGAACAGGGGTTCGAAGCGGTCGAGCAGGCCCTGGCGCTGCAGGCAAACGAGTCTACTGCCTTTA
>CAWCPV010000006.1:0-146661 GCA_963797555.1 uncultured Gammaproteobacteria bacterium
GCGCGCCATGCTCTCGCCCCGCTCACGGCCATTTCTTCCCAAGCGCTGAGCGACGACGTCACAGAGCCGACGCCGTAGCTCACAGCAGCAACCGTCGGATATCGGACAGCACCGCGTTCAAGTAGGTGATGAAACGGGCCCCGGCTGCCCCATCGATCACGCGATGGTCGTAGGACAATGCGAGCGGCAGCATCAGTCGGGGGACGAACTGTCCGTCGCAATAGACGGGCTTCATAGCCGCACGGGCGACCCCCAAGATGGCCACCTCGGGCGCATTGATGATGGGGGTAAAAGCTGTCCCCCCGATCCCGCCCAGGCTGGAGAGGGTGAAGCAGCCGCCCTGCAGGTCGCTTGGAGTGAGCTTACGCTCGCGGGCGCGGGAGCTCACTTCCCCCAGCCGCACCGCGAGATCGAACAAGCTTAGCCGATCCACATCCCGAATCACGGGCACGACGAGGCCGTGGGGTGTGTCGACCGCGATACCGATGTGAAAGTATTTCTTGAGGACCAGACTGTCGCCGGAGATCGACAGCGAGGCGTTGAACTCGGGAAACGCGCGCAGGGCCGACACCGCGGCCTTCATGAGGAAGGCGAGCAGCGTGAGCTTGACTCCTCGCTGGCTGGCCTCGTCGGTCTGGGCCCGTCGAAACTTGTCCAGCTCGGTGATGTCCGCCTCATCGAACTGGGTGACGTGCGGGATCGCGATCCAGTTGCGGTGCACGTTGGCCCCGGACAGCCTGCGGAGCTTGTTGAGAGAAACGGTCTCCACCTCGCCGAATGCAGAGAACTCCACCTCCGGCATCGAAGGCACCGCCAGACCTGCAGCTTCGGGCGCCCGGGTTTGCCGGGTCAGCTCGGTCTTCACGAACGCCTGCACATCTTGCTTCAGAATGCGACCTTTCGGGCCGGTGCCGGATACCCGCCCTAGATCCACGCCGAGATCGCGGGCGAACCGGCGCACTGCCGGGCTCGCATGGGCCTTGCCGAAAGCGCTCTCGTCGATGCCGGGTGCGGACGCCGGGACGGCCTCGCGAGACGGTTCCCCACCGCGGGCGCTGGCAAGAGCAAGAGCGTCGGGCCGCGGCGCGGTGGAGCGGTCCGATTTCTCTTCCTTGACTCGGCTCGCGCTCCGCTGCTCCGACGCTGGCGGCCGTGCTCCGGCGGAGGTGGGCTCCTGTGCGCTCGCTGCGCCCTCCGCGACCTCTGCGACCTCTGCGACCTCCATTGCAACCAGCGGTGCAGCCTTGGAGATCCGGTCACCGACCTTGACCCTCACCTCGCGCACCGTGCCGTCGTACGGCGAGGGCACCTCCATGGTGGCCTTCTCGCTCTCCAGGGTTATGAGGGAGTCCTCCTTGGCGATGAGGTCCCCAGGGGACACCAGGACCTCGATCACGTCAACGTCCTTGAAGTCACCGATATCCGGCAGCAGGACTTCCTTCAGAGCACTCACCGTGGAGCCTCCAAGACGCTACTGGGGAGAGGGCGGGTCATCGTTCCGGAGCAGGTTCGAGAACGCGCCTGGTACGTGTCCGCGCGGGTCCAATCGTCCTACACCGTCGCGGGATTCGGCCTCTCCGGGTCGATCTGGTACCTGCGGATGGCCTCGGAGACGCGAGCTGCAGGGAGACGTCCTTCGTCGGACAATGCCTTGAGTGCAGCAACCACCACATGGTGCCGGTCCACCTCGAAGAAACGGCGCAACGCCCTGCGGGTGTCGCTGCGCCCGAAACCGTCCGTGCCGAGGACCGTGTAACGCCTCGGCACGAAAGGACGGATCTGGTCGGCAAAGATCCTCATGTAGTCGGTGGCAGCGATGACGGGGCCGGAGCGGTCACCGAGGCACTGCTCGACGTAGCTCACACGCGGGGCCTCTTCGGGATGCAGCGTATTCCAGCGCTGCACGTCGAGCCCCTGACGCCGCAGCTCGGTGAAGCTGGTCACGCTCCACAGGTCGGCGGCCACACCGAAGTCGTGTCGTAACAGCTCCGCGGCGGCGATCACCTCCCGTAGGATGGCGCCGCTGCCGAGGAGCTGGACGCGGAGATCCCCCTCGCCCTCGCGCAGCCTATACATCCCCTTCAGGATGCCAGCCTCGGCCCCCGAAGGCAGGGGCGGATGGCTGTAGTTCTCGTTCATCACGGTGATGTAGTAGAAGACACTCTCCTGGTCCACATACATCCGGCGCAGTCCCTCGCGGATGATCACCGCCAGCTCGTATGCAAACGTCGGATCGTACGAGAGGCAGTTGGGGACCGTGGATGACAATACATGGCTATGTCCATCGTCGTGCTGCAGGCCCTCCCCCGACAGCGTGGTACGACCGGAAGTACCCCCCATCAGGAAGCCGCGCGCCTGAATATCACCGGCCGCCCACGCCAGATCACCGATGCGCTGAAAGCCGAACATGGAATAGAAGATATAGAACGGGATCATGTTGATGCCGTGGTTGGTGTAGGCGGTCCCTGCGGCCATCCACGACGCGAAGGCCCCGGCTTCGTTGATACCCTCCTCCAGGATCTGGCCGCGTTTGTCCTCCCGATAGTACATCAGCTGATCGGCGTCCACCGGCTCGTACAGCTGACCGACGGACGAGTAAATCCCCAACTGGCGGAACAGCCCCTCCATGCCGAAGGTGCGCGCCTCGTCCGGCACGATGGGAACGAGATAGCGGCCGATGTGCTTGTCTCGCGTGAGCAGGGCGAGCAAGCGCACGAAGGCCATGGTGGTGGACATCTCGCGATCTTCCGTGCCCTGGAGCAGCAAGTTGAACGCGGAGAGATCCGGGATCTGCAGCGGCTCCGCCGCTCTGCGGCGCGCCGGCAGACAGCCTCCCAGCGCTTGCCGGCGCTCCTTGAGATGTTGGATCTCAGAGCTGTCCTCGGCGGGCTTGTAGAACGGCGCACCCGCGATCGCGTCGTCGGAGATCGGGATGTTGAAGCGGTCGCGAAAGGCTTTGATGGCCTTCTCGCCCATCTTCTTTTGCTGGTGGGTGACGTTCTGGCCCTCGCCGGCCTCGCCCATACCGTAGCCCTTGACCGTCTTGGCCAGTATGACGGTGGGCTGCCCCTCATGCTTCACGGCGGCCGCGTAGGCCGCATAAATCTTGTGCGGATCGTGGCCGCCTCGGTTGAGCCGCCAGATATCCTCGTCCGTCATGTTGGCGACCATGTCCAGCAACTCCGGGTACTTACCGAAGAAATGCTGCCGGGTGTACGCACCTCCTTTCACCTTGTAATTCTGGTAGTCGCCGTCGACCGCCTCTTCCATGCGCTTTAGCAGTAGCCCCTTGGTGTCTTTGGCGAACAGGGGGTCCCAGTAGGAACCCCAGATGACCTTGATGACGTTCCACCCGGCGCCACGGAAGTCGGCCTCCAGCTCCTGGATGATCTTGCCGTTGCCGCGAACCGGCCCATCCAGCCGCTGCAAGTTGCAGTTGATCACGAAGATCAGGTTGTCCAGGCACTCGCGCGGGGGCAGCGAGATCGCGCCCATCGATTCGGGCTCGTCCATCTCTCCGTCGCCGATAAAGGCCCACACCTTTCGGCCTTCGGTATTGAGGACGCCCCGGTCGTGCAGGTAACGCATGAAGCGGGCCTGGTAGATCGCCATCAGGGGCGTAAGTCCCATGGAAACGGTGGGGAACTGCCAGAAATCGGGCATTAGCCACGGATGGGGATAGGAGGAAAGCCCGCCTCCGTCCACCTCTCGGCGGAACCGGTGTAGCTGCTCCTCGGTGATGCGTCCTTCCAGAAAGGCCCGCGCGTAGATCCCCGGGGCGGAGTGTCCCTGGAGAAACACCAGGTCGCCGCCGTGCTTCTCGCTGGGAGCGTGGAAGAAGTGGTTGAAGCCCACATCGAAGAGCGTTGCCGCCGAAGCAAAGCTGGCGATGTGGCCGCCCAGCTCCGAACTCTCGCGATTCGCCTGCACCACCATGGCCAGCGCATTCCACCGGATGATGGAACGTATGCGCCGCTCAAGGGCCGCATCCCCGGGCAAGCGTTCTTCCAGATGAGGCGGAATGGTGTTGATGTAGGCGGTCTTCGCACTATAGGGCAGGTAGGCGCCCGAGCGGCGTGCCTTGTCGACCAGCCTCTCGAGCAAGAAGTGCGCCCGTTCCGGACCCTCGTACCGGAGCACGGAATCGAGCGCCTCCAGCCACTCCCGAGTTTCCTGTTCGTCGACATCAGGCAGCGCAGCCATCGATCATCTCCCAGACCTCGAAATATCCGCCGCGACGCTCCTGAGGCGGCGGGAGAGAACACCCTTCCTTCCCTCGAGAGCGGGCGTACATGGAGAGCATGCAGCCCGCCACTGCCCAGTGCCAGGCACTTACCTCTGCAGCCGTGGGTAACGGACCGCCCGGCGATGCGGGCCTCTCCCCGGAAGAAAATCGACGGCCTTAGCCCTCAGCCCGCCCCTAAGTGGAATCGTCGTGCTCCGCACCCGACGGGCTCGCGGGAGACTCCGGGCAGGCTCCACTGGGTCCGGCCGAGCCGGCCAACTCGCGCTCGCGCTCCTCGATGAGCCTGAGGCAGTAATAAATATCCTCTCGGGTTCGAATCCGTGAGCGGATGCCTCATTCCCGTGGCCACCGCGGTATCCTCGACCACCCCCGCGAGGGCCTGCCTCACGGTTTGCATGATGGCAAGCTCCTTCGTCCACGGCTCCTCGCTCATGGGAACTCCCAGGCCCGCCACCGCCATGCGTCTCGGAGCAGTGCAAGCGACCGACCCGACCCCTGCACCGCCAACGCCACCAACTCTGGCAGCGAGCTACGCCTTAGCTGCGCCATGCGACCCGAACCAACCCGTACCTCTGCCTCAGAGCCAGTGGACAAAGCTGCTGCGCGTCCCGAATGGCGGCGTCGCGGTGCTCATGGCGCACCTCCCTGCACGCCACCTCTTGGGGCGTCCCGCGGACGTGCCGAATGGCTATTCTGCCATGCGGTCGCTCCGCGCCCATCGACCTGCTGGGTTTCATCGCTGCGCTCGCGGGCTGCTCTCGACGATTTCTTTACCAGCTCTCAATCGATCTCGAGCACCGCCTCATCTGGTACGACGCTGTCACCCTTACGCACGTGCACCGCCCGCACGGTCCCATCGCGCGAGGCGCATACCTGATATTCCATCTTCATGGCTTCGATGACGAGGACCGCATCGCCCTCCTTGACGCGATCTCCGGCGCTCACCAAGACATCGATCACCGTACCGGGCATGGAGCTGCTCACGCTGCCGGGACGCCAGCCCGCCCCGCGCGGTGGGTCACCGACAAAGCCCCTCGCGCTGCCGGGTGCGGCACCCGTCAGGCGCTCCAGGACTACTTCCTCGGGCACGCCATCGACCGTCACATAGAATGAGCCGCCGTCTCGCGCCGCCGGACCCATCCCGGTAACCCGGATATGGTAGGTTTCCCCATGCAGGGTTGCGTTGAACTCGCTGGGAACGGGTGCAGAGCCAGCGGCTTTGTCGCTTCGCGGGAGCAACGGCTCGGGCTGCAGCGCCCCAGAGGCGCGCTCTTCGAGAAATTTCCGGCCGACCTCCGGGAACATGGCATAGGTGAGGACGTCCTCCTCCGACTGCGCCAGGTCGCCGATCTCCTCCCGTAGCCGGCGCATCTCCGCTGGAATCCGATCCGCTGGGCGACAGGCGATCACCTCCTCACCCGCGCCGATGGCCAGCCCTCGAACCGCCTCGTTCACCGGGCCCGGCGCGCGACCGTAGCGGCCTTGTAGATAGAATCTCACCTCATTGGTGATCGTCTTGTAGCGCTGCCCGGTGAGCACGTTGACCACCGCCTGGGCGGCAACTATCTGGGAGGTCGGCGTCACTAGCGGCGGGAACCCCAGGTCCTCTCGGACCCGCGGAATCTCGGCCAGCACCTCTTCCATCCGCTGCATCGCGCCCATCTCCTTGAGCTGATGGTCGAGATTCGACATCATGCCGCCCGGCACCTGACTGACCTGCACGCGAGTATCGGTGCCGGAGTAATCACTCTCGAACTGGTGGTACTTCTTGCGGACTTCCCGGAAATAAAAGGCGATCTCCTGCAGCCGCGCGAGCGGCAGCCCCGTGTCGTACGGGGTATCGCGGAAGGCCACGACCATGCTTTCGGTGGCCGGGTGGCTAGTGCCCCAGGCCAGCGGGCTGATGGCCGTGTCGACGTGCCGCGCCCCATTCTCCGCCGCCTTGTAGAGGCTGACGTTGGCGACGCCGGTGGTGCTATGGGAATGCAGGTGGAGTCGGAGGCGCACCGCCTTCGACAGGGCGGCGAACAGCCGCGCCGCCGCCTTGGGGGTGATGAGGCCGGCCATGTCCTTGATGCAAACGCTGTGGCAGCCCATACGCTCCAGCGCCTGCGCCTGCTCGACGAAATGCTCCACTGTGTGCACCGGGCTGGTCGTATAGCAAATGGCGCCTTGCGCGTGTTTACCCGCAGCAACCGCCGCCTGCACCGCGACCTCCAGGTTGCGCAGGTCGTTCATGGCATCGAACATGCGGAATACGTCCACACCGTTGCGCGCCGCCCGCTCGACGAACGCGCGCACAACGTCGTCGGAGTAATGGCGGTAACCGAGGAGGTTCTGTCCCCGCAGCAGCATCTGTAGCGGGGTGTTGGGCAGAGCCGCCTTCAGCTTGCGCAGCCGCTCCCATGGATCCTCCCTGAGGAATCGCAGGCCCGCGTCGAAGGTGGCGCCACCCCATGCCTCCAGCGACCAGAAGCCCACCTCGTCCAGGTTGCCGCAGATCGGCAGCATATCTTCCGTGCGCATGCGGGTTGCGAGCAGCGACTGGTGGGCATCGCGCAGGACCACTTCGGTCACCCTGACGGGAGCGGCCGCTGCCATCTCAGACCACCTCAACGGCCTCGCCGCAGTGTAGCCCTCGATCGCAGGCAATGGCCGCCGTGACGGCCGCTACGATGTGCGCCAACGGACGTTCGTGCGGATAGTCCGTGAGTTCCGGGTGCGCCTCCACGAATCCCGTGTCGAAGCGCCCCGACCTGAACTCCGGGGTCTCCAGCATCCGCCGGTAAAACGGTATGGCGTGCCGAATCCCGTACAGACCCATCTCTCCTAACGCTCGACTGGCTCGAGCCAGGGTCTGCTCCCAGGTGCGCGCCCATACCGTGAGCTTCACGCACAGCGAGTCGTAGTGGGGAGGCAACTCATAGCCGGTGTAGATCTGCCCGTCGGTGCGCACACCTGGTCCGCCAGGGCTGTAGTAGCGAGTGATCTTCCCGAAGCTGGGCAGAAACCCTTGCTTCGGATCTTCCGCATTGATGCGCAACTGGATGGCAAAACCCCGTCGCTCTATGTCGTCCTGTCGAACGCTGAGCGGTTCTCCGGCGGCGACGCGAATCTGCTCCTGGACGATGTCGAGCCCGGTAATCTGCTCGGTAACGGTGTGCTCTACCTGCAGTCGTGTGTTCATCTCCATGAAGTAGATCCGGCCCTGTTGGTCCAGCAGGAACTCGACCGTCCCCGCGTTCTCGTACCCTACTGCGCGCCCCGCACGCAGCGCCAGCTCATACAACCGCTCACGTTGCGCGTCGTTTAGCTGAGGAGAAGGTGCGACCTCCACCAGTTTCTGGTGACGCCGCTGAATGGAGCAATCTCGCTCGAACAGATGGACGAGGTTGCCGGCGCTGTCCCCCAAGATCTGGACCTCGATGTGCCGGGGCCTGGGGATGTACTTCTCCAGAAACAGCTCGGCGCTGCCGAATGCCTTGGTCGCCTCGGACACCACGCGCCCGTAATTCTGCTCGAGCTCGGCCGCGTCCTTGCAGCGTCGGATCCCACGCCCGCCCCCTCCCCCCGTGGCCTTCAACATCACCGGGTAGCCTATGAGCTGGGCGGTCTGCAATGCCTCCTCGGCGCTGGCCAGATTCCCGGGACTCCCGGGCACCACGGGCACGCCCGCTTGCGCCATGGCTCTGCGCGCCTCCGTCTTATTGCCCATGCGGCGGATAACCTCGGGGGAGGGACCGATGAAGATCAAACCTCGGCGCCTGCACAGCCCCGCCAGGAGCGGGTTCTCGGCGAGGAACCCGTAACCGGGGTGCACCGCTTGGCAGCAGCTCGCCAGCGCAAGGTCGACGATGCCGCGCGCATTCAGGTAGCCCCCCAACGGGTCTGCGCCGACGCTGTAAGCCTCGTCGGCCTTCTTGACGTGCAAGGCGTGGCGATCGGCATCGGAGTAAATGGCCACGGAGCAAACAGCCATCTCGGCGCAGGCCCGCATGATGCGTACCGCGACCTCACCGCGGTTCGCCACCAGCAGCTTCGTGATCCTGCCTCGATGGCAGGTCAGCAAGAGGCCGCTCCGAGAATCACCCGCGGCGCCGAGCGGGAGGTCAGCGCCATGCCATGCCCTGCCCCTGGAGCGGCCGCCGTGCCGCGGCCCAGTCCTCGGCGGGCGGTCACACCTTTGCGCTCCACTGCGACGACCAATCGGCCATGGACTGCTGGGCCGCCTTGATCGCCTCTTCCCAGGCGTTCAGCACGCTGCGGGCCTGCTTGTCCCACAGATCAGCGCCGGCACCCCCGCTCGGCTGCAACTGCCTGAGGGTGCTGAACCAGGTTTCCCATAGCTGCTTATGCGCCTCGGTCCAGGCGCGCATCATCTCGTGGGTGCTTCTGGCGTAGGACGCGGCCGGGTCCGACGTGCCCTTCGCCGCACCGAGGGTGTCTGCCCACTGGCGGGTCCACACTAGCTGTGCGTCCAGCGCCTGCTTGACGGCAATCTCCCACACCCCCAAGGCCTGACGATAAGCGCTGCCGGCATCGGGTCCCACGCCACCAGGCGTTCCTTTGAGAGGCGCAATCCAGGTCTCCCATACCCGCTTCTGAATGTCCGCCCAGTCCTTCACTGCCTCTTCGGTCTGTTTGCTCCAGTCCATGACGCTCTGCTCCTCTGGGATGCTTGTCTGTGAGAGAGATGCCGGGTCCGACGGCACTCGACCCGCCAAGACCGCGGATGACCATCCTTCCTGCCGGAGGCACGGCCCGCATGAGTCGCTACCCGGTCCTCGGCTCGGGAGGTCGCCGATACGCGCAATGGGCCTGCCCGAGAGCAGGCGCATCCGGCGTTTTATAACAGTTCGAGGCGCGTTATGGCAACGGCGCCCGCCGACCCTGCTGCACCTGGACCACGACGGCCCCTTGGCGCCGGCCCACGCAGGCTGGATGCGGTGAGAATCACGCGGGCCAGCGCCGAAGAAGCTGCGGCAGTCAGGCGCGCGTGCGCTCCCACTGCCGCTGCAGACGCTTGAGCGACACCGGAAGGAGCGTCTTCAGCTCCTGCGCGAAGAACGAAACCCGAAGCTCCTCCAGCATCCAGCGGTAGGTCTCGAGATCCGTGTCCACGAGACCTCGCAGCCGATGTGTCTGGACGCGCTGCAGGTACGCATCCCAGAGCGGCGCGAGCTCGGCGAGGCGCTGGGCGTCCCTGGCCGGGGCAACGCAGAGCTTGTCGAGCCGGAGGTCGACGGCCTTCAGGTAGCGCGGCAGTTGCTGCAGCCACGGGTCGGGTGTGTCGGTCACGAAGCCGGGATAGACCAAGTGCTCAAGCTGCCGTGTTACGTCGGCTGCAGCCTCGGGATACGCCCGCCAATCGGTCGCCAGCCGCCCCCGGACATGACGGTATAGGCGCAGAACATCGGTCACCACAGCGCAGGTGTCGTCCGCGACGCCACCGAGCCGCGCCCTGCCCTTCTCACTGCATTGCTCGAAGGCCTCGGCCGAGCGGGGCGGCGGATGATCCGCAAAAAATGCCCGGTCCACGATGGCACGCACGAGGTCTTCCTTCAGCTCCGCGCCGGTTCCGAGCGCGGCGTAGTCGATGCACATCCGTTCGATACCCGGCAGATTCCTTTCCAGGTATCTGCGCTGAGAAGGCAGATGCAACAAGAGCAGACGCCTGACGCCAACGCGCATCTGCCGCGACGCCTCGAAAGGGGAATCGGCCAGGCGCAGGGCCACCGCGTCTCCCTCGTCGACCAAGGTCGGGTACGCCTTCACGGTCAGGCCGTGGCGCGCGACTTCCAGCTCCGCCGGCAGGTCGCCGAAGTCCCAGCGCGTGATACCGGAGCGCTCGAATTCCCCGAGCGGGAGCGCCCGGAAGCTGCGCTGCACCTCTGCGCCGAGACCACGCCGGAGGACATCGAGGTCTCTTCCGAGGGCGAGATCGCGGCCGTCCAGGTCCACTATCCGGAAGTTCATTTTCAGATGCTCGGGAACCACCGCCGGATGCCAGGCATCCGGCGGAACGTTCACACCCGTCATCCTCTCCAGAGCCATGGCGAGAGCTTCGGTCAGCGGTGCCTGCCCGGGCGCCAGCTCCTGCAGGCAGGCGTCGGCGAAATCTGGTGCCGGGGCGAAGCTGCGTCTCAAGGACTTGGGCAGCGACCGGATCAGGGCGATCACCCGGTCCCGCAGCAGCCCGGGGACCAGCCAGTCAAATGGGGCAGGGTCCAATTGATTGAGGACAGCCACGGGGATGCAGGCCGTCACGCCGTCAGCCGGATCGCCGGGTTCGAACCGATATTCCAAGGGAAACCTTATCCCGCCCCGCTCGATCACGTCGGGAAACTGTTCCGCGGTCACTTCCGCCGCGGCATGCTGCATCAGATCCTCCCGGGTCATGAACAGGAGCCGCGGCTGCCCAGACTCCGCCTCGCGGCGCCAGCGTTCGAACAGCGCGCCGCTGTGTATCCCGCGCGGGATGCGCCGGTCGTAGAACCGGAAGACCTGCTCCTCGTCCACCAACACATTGCGGCGGCGAGACTTGGCCTCCATCGTCTCGATCTCTTCGATCAGACGGCGGTTATGCTCGAAGAACGGGCCGCGCGTTCGATACTCGCCCTGCGTCAACGCGCTGCGGATGAATATGCTCCGGGCCGCTTCCGGATCGATGGGACCGTAGTGCACCTTGCGCCGCGCGACGAGGGTCAGGCCATAGAGCGTTACCCGCTCATAAGCCGCCGCCTGGGCCAGCGACTTCTCCCAGTGGGGCTCCAGATAACTGCGCCGCACCAAGTGGGCGGCCGCCTGCTCGACCCATTCCGGCTGGATGGCGGCCGCGGTGCGGGCGTAGAGCTTGGTGGTCTCCACGAACTCCGCAGCCATGATCCACTTCGGCCCCCTCTTGAACAGGGCCGAGCCCGGAAACACAGCGAGCCGCGCACCGCGCACGGCTGCATATTCCGTCCCTTCGCCGCGGCAGGCCACATGCCCTAGGAGGCCCGGCAGCAACGCTCGGTGGATGGCATCGTATTCCGCCGGCGTTCGGTTCAATTGAAACCCCATGTCCTTCACCAGCCCATACAGCTGTTTGTGGACGTCCGACCAGTCGCGCATCCGCACATAGGACAGGAAGTGCTCCCGGCAGTACTGGCGCTGCTTGTTGTTGGAGAGGCGGCGCACCTGCTCCGCAAAATCGTCCCACAGCTTCAGGAAGCTCAGGAAATCCGAGCGCTCGTCCCTGAACCGCGCGTGCGCCTGATCCGCCTGTGGGCGCGCGTCCATGGGACGCTCTCGCGGGTCTTGAATGCTCAGGGCCGCTGCGATCACCAGCACTTCGGCGAGACAGCCTTCTGCTTCGGCGGAGAGGATCATGCGCCCCACGCGTGGGTCCACGGGCAGCCGCGCGAGCCGCCTGCCGGTGTCGGTCAGTCGACCGGTCGCCTCCAGCGCGCCCAGCTCCCTCAGGGTCTGGTAGCCGTCCTTGACCAAGCGCGGGTCGGGCATGTCCAGGAAAGGGAACGCCTCCGGCTCCCCGAGGCCGAGAGCCTTCATCTGCAAGATGACGGCAGCCAGGTTGCTGCGCAGGATCTCGGGATCGGTGTAAGCCGGCCGCAACGCGTAGTCCTCTTCCCCGTAGAGGCGAATACACACGCCGGCCGTCACGCGCCCGCAGCGCCCCTTGCGCTGATCGGCGGACGCCCGAGACACGGGCTCCACCAGCAGCCGCTGGACTTTGGTCCGATGGCTGTAACGGCTGATGCGGGCATATCCCGGGTCCACGACAAAACGGATCGCAGGCACGGTCAGAGAAGTCTCCGCCACGTTGGTGGCCAGCACGATACGACGCCCAACGTGGGGCTCGAATACCCGCTCCTGCTCCGCGGTGGACAGGCGGGCGTAGAGCGGCAAGATCTGGGTCCGGGGCGGGTGGTGCTTGCGCAGCGCCTCGGCGGTCTCCCGGATCTCGCGCTCGCCCGGCAGGAACACCAGGATGTCGCCGGGGCCGATGCGGGAAATCTCGTCCACGGCCTCCAGAAGAGCCTGCTGCAGGTCCCGGTCGCGGGTATCCTCTTCCGTTTTCTCCAACGGCCGGTAACGCACCTGTACGGGGTAGGCGCGCCCCGAGACGTCGATCACCGGCGCGTCCCAGAAGTGCCGGGCGAAGCGCACGGGATCGATGGTCGCCGAGGTCACGATGAGCTTGAGATCCGGTCGCCTGGGGAGGATATGTCTGAGATAACCCAGCAGGAAGTCGATGTTGAGGCTGCGCTCATGGGCCTCGTCCAGGATGATGGTGTCGTACTGCTCCAGTAGCCGATCACCCTGGGTCTCCGCCAACAGCATCCCGTCGGTCATCACCTTGACGTAGCTATCCGGGCTCACACGGTCCCCGAACCGTACCTTGTAGCCGACCGGGCCGCCGACCTCACCGCCGAGCTCCTCGGCGATGCGGGCTGCGATGCTGCGTGCTGCAATGCGCCGCGGCTGGGTATGGCCGATCAGGCCGCTCACACCTCGCCCCAAGGAAAGGCAAATCTTCGGGAGCTGGGTGGTCTTGCCCGAGCCCGTCTCACCGCATAGCACCACGACCTGGTTGCGCTTGATGACGTCGGCGATGTCCTGTCGCAGCGCGACGACCGGCAGCTTCGACGGGAATGTCGGCACCGGCAGACCTTGTCGGCGCGCCTGAACACGCTGCGCCGAGCGCGCCACCGCCGATTCGAATCTTTCCAGCTCAGGGGCGCTGAGCCGCTGGCGCTGAGCCGCCTCCTGCAAGCGACGGAGATCCCGCCGCAGATGCCGCCGGTCGCAGAGCATTGTGTCCTCGACGCGGGCCAGGAGATCCTTCAGTCGGGCCGAAGCTGATGTGCCCTCGCGGCCGCCCTCGGCAGTCTCAGTGAGGCTCCGCACCGGCTACTCTAGCGTCCGCGCCAATCCGCCACGCCTGACGCTCCGGGAACGCATACAGACAGGCACACGACCAGTCTGCCCATGCTCATGGTGTAGTCGGGTACAACCGTAGCTGTCCGGAGAGCCATCGAGGGCTGAGAAGAACGCGGTAAGTCGTGTGCTTGGCGGCGGTGTGGAACCCGAGCATCGATAAGTCAGGGCTGGTGAAGACACCGTCACGAGCTGCCCGCGAGCAAGGCACAGGGATCGCAGCGACGAGGCATATCGAGCAGATAAGCGAGGCGCGACCAAATGGCAGGACAGCCATTCGGCACGTCCGCGGCACGCCCCAAAGGGGTGGCGTACAGGGAGGTACGCCATGAACGCCGTGCGAAGCGGCTGTCAAGAGGTGCAGCAGATCTGTTCACAACGTTTCAGCGTAGAGCACCGCCTGCGAAGGGCGGACGTTCCGGTCGAACCGCAGGGCCTTGCGGCTCGTACCGGATTCTGTCCGCACCCCGCCGATAGCGTACCTCGCACCGAGTGACAAGGGCGGCTGGCCGAGATCATCGGTCTCAAAGAGCTGATGGGCATCCTGCGTCGACACTCGCTCCGGGATCCCCTTGACCTGCGGCGACGGCACCTCGCACTGAACCGCTTCCCAATCTCCCGCTTCGGCCGGCCCGGAAGTTCCGGGAGGCCGAATCGGCGCGGCAGGGTGGCAGATTCCTCGCAGTACCCACCCTCCGCTCTCGACCTCGCCTCGGGAGCACAGTGCTAGACATGGATCTCCCGGTCGTGCATCCTTAGCAACCGCTTGAGCCCAGGGGGGGCCCTGCGAAGAGGAGATCGCCATGGCTAGCGAAGGCTATCACGAACCGTTCGACCAATTGTGCAACGAGACACGGGACATGCACCGCGCGCTCACCTCCCTTATGGAAGAGCTCGAGGCGGCCGATTGGTACAACCAGCGCGTGCAGGCCTGCCATGACGAGGAACTGCGGGCCATACTGGCCCATAACCGAGACGAGGAGAAGGAACACGCCGCCATGGTGCTGGAATGGATTCGCCGCCGTGATCCGCGGTTCGATCGGGTGCTGCGGACCTACCTGTTCAGCTCCGGGAAAATCACGGAGCTGGAGGAGGCAGACCAAGCGGCGGGAGCGACTCCCCCTGAGATCCTCGACGGCGACTCCCCGGAACGTCGTCCCCGCAGCGCGGCTCACCGTCGGCAGCCTTCTCGGAGAACACCAATGATCGAGCGTTTTCTTGACCACGCATCGAGCCCTCTCAGCCAGGCACAGTGGGAGGATCTCGATCGGGCGGTCTTCGACACCGCCAGGAACGCCCTTGTCGGCAGGCGTTTCATGCCCGTGTTCGGTCCGCTCGGCGCGGGCATCCAGACGGTGACCCTGGACCAGTTCGACGGCGCCTGCATGGGTGAGCTGGATCTGACGGGGGAGGCGGAGTGCGGAACCATCCGCACCGCGGGCGTGAAACACCTTACCCTGCCCATCATCCACAAGGATTTCTTGCTCCTGTGGCGTAACATCGCCACCAGCCAGCAGTTGGGATTGCCCCTGGACGTTTCGGCCGCGCGCAGTGCCACGGCCTTTGCTGCGCGCAAGGAGGACGACCTTATCTTCAACGGCCACCCCGGCATGGGCATCGATGGTCTGTTGACCGCCGACGGCCGGGGCGTTCTCCCACTCAGCAACTGGGAGAAGGTGGGGAATGCGTTCGCAGATGTCACGAAGGCCATCGAGCATCTGGTGCAGGAAGGTTTCTATGGGCCTTACGCCCTGGTGGTACCACCTGTCCTTTATTCCCGCATGCATGGTGTCCACGAACGGACGGGCGTGCTGGAAATCCGCAACGTGGAGGAGCTCACTGCTGCCGGCGCGTTCCGCTCACCGGTCATGCCGGAGGATCGTGCCATCGTCCTCTCCACCGGCGGACAGAACTTGGACTTGGCGGTAGGGCAGGACATGGTCGTAGCCTACCTCGGTCCGGAGAAGATGAACCACCTCCTGCGGGTGCTCGAGATCCTGGCGCCACGAGTCAAGCGTCCCAAAGCGATAGTCACTCTGGAAGCCACGAAAACTTCTAGGCGAGCGTGATGACGCTGGCGCGGGACTCTGACGCCCGAGGACGCCAAGAGGATGGCAGAGGCCATGGCTGGCCAAGGTTTCGACGCTCCGCAGGCACGGCGTGAGCCGGAACGTATTTTCGCTCATTTCGTTGGCGCCAGCGTGTCCGGCGAACGCGGTCGAGAGCGACGACCTCGAGCGGTGCGAGACTGCGGCCAAGGAGGCCGGCGCCTATACACCACATCGCATATCCGCCTGCGCAGCATTCCCCAACAGAATCGGTACGGTCACCTGGCGACCGGCCACAACGCAGGTGAGCCGCATCGGGCCAGCGCTCTTAAACAACCTCTGTACCCAGAGGAGAGGCTTGCGAGGCCATCGATGGCTTGTCCGGCCCTGCGGCAGTGGACAGTCTACGCGTCCAAGTCTGGAATGAGCCTGCTCTCCAGCTTCGCTATCATGTCCTTCAGCAGCAGCTTGCGCTTCTTCAGACGGCGTAGCTGAAGCTGATCCACCAACGGGTCCTGCGACAGTCTCACGATGACGTCATCCAGATCGCGGTGCTCCACCCGCAGCTCCGCGAGCTGGCGCCGAACCCCTTCCTCCTCGCCGTTGTCCATCGCCCGAAGCTCCTAATCTTAGCGGCCCACCTTACCACAAAACGGGCAGCCCCGGCTCGCGGTCCGGGCGTCGTGACGGTCGTTGGCCCGAGGAAGCCGGGTCCTCCGAGCCATCCTTGCCGACGGGTCCCGTAGCATCTCGTATACCGCGCTGATATACTTTTTGGTTGTGCAGTTTGTGGACGCCGGTCGCTCCGAAAGTCTCTCGCAGTCTTCTGCCGCAGTCCGCTCCACGACCTGCACGCAACACCCACCTACTACAATCTATGTTCGAGGTTATTTGATGCGTACCGGCACCGTAAAGTGGTTCAACGAGTCGAAGGGTTACGGCTTCATCACGCCGCAGGATGGCGGCGAAGACGTGTTCGTTCATTTCTCGGCCATACAAGGTAACGGCTTCCGAACCCTGACCGAAGGGCAGACCGTAACCTTCGAAGCGGAGCGGGGTCCCAAGGGCCTTCAGGCGCGACAGGTCAGCTCGGCCCGCTGAGGCTCCGGCCTGCTCAAAGCATCCACAGACCCCGCCGTACGGCGGGGTCTTCGTTTCGCCGCCAGCGGCCCGCCAACCCAGCGTCCAGGTCGTCCTGGGTGCCGGTCGCTCGCCTTCGCTGCCCGCTGCTTGCAGACCATGAACGAGATCGCCAGTCGCCGTACGTTCGCCATTATCTCCCACCCCGATGCGGGCAAGACCACGCTGACCGAAAAGCTCTTGCTGTTCGGGGGCGCCATACAGCTCGCCGGCACAGTGAAGGGCCGCAAGGCATCACGCCACGCAACGTCCGACTGGATGGAGCTGGAAAAGCAGCGTGGTATCTCTGTGACCTCCTCGGTCATGCAGTTCAAATATGAGGGGCGGATCATCAACCTGCTCGACACGCCCGGGCACGAGGACTTCTCCGAGGACACTTACCGGACGCTGACGGCGGTCGATTCGGCGCTCATGGTCATCGACAGCGCCAGAGGCGTGGAGGAGCGCACCGTCAAGCTCATGGAGGTCTGCCGCCTGCGCCGCACACCCATCATGACCTTCATCAACAAGCTGGATCGGGAGAGTCGCGAGCCGGTGGAGCTGTTGGACGAGATCGAGACCGTTCTCGGCATCCGCTGTGCTCCCGTCACTTGGCCGATTGGGAGCGCTCGCCGCTTTAGAGGGGTATATCATCTACTGCACGACAGCGTTCACTTCTTCACCCCGGGCCAAGGCGCTCGGCTGCCCAAGGGAAAGCTCATCCGCGGCCTGGACAATCCGATGTTGGACGAGGTGCTGGGCGACCAGGCCGCCGAGCTGCGGGAGGCCATCGCGCTGGTCAGGGGGGCGAGCCATGAGATGAACCTTCGAGCTTATTTGGAGGGTACTCTGACACCGGTATTCTTCGGCTCCGCCATCAATAACTTCGGGGTGCAGGAGCTGCTGGACAGCTTCGTTCAGCATGCTCCTGCCCCGCAAATGCGGCGGACTCAGGGCCGCAACGTGTTACCCGAAGAGGACCAGTTCACTGGTTTCGTGTTCAAGATACAGGCGAATATGGACCCCAAGCACCGGGACCGTATCGCCTTCCTGCGCATCACTTCGGGCCGCTATACCCGAGGCATGAGGATGCATCACGTGCGCATCGGCCGCGACGTTCAGGTGGCGAACGCCATCACGTTCATGGCGCAGGATCGCGAGCACGTCGATACCGCCCACGCGGGCGACATCATCGGTCTGCATAACCACGGCACCATTCATATCGGCGACACCTTCAGCGAGGGAGAAAAGCTCAAGTTCACCGGCATACCGAGCTTCGCGCCGGAGCTGTTCCGGCGCGTGGTATTGCGCGACCCGCTGCGCGCCAAGGCACTGCAGAAGGGATTGGACCAGTTGAGCGAAGAAGGTGCCACGCAGATCTTCCGTCCCTTGCGCAGCAACGACCTCATCCTCGGGGCCGTGGGGGCACTGCAGTTCGATGTCATCGCGTACCGCCTGAGGCACGAATACGCAGTGGAGTGCAGCTACGAGGCGGTGAATGTGGCCACGGCTCGCTGGATCGAGTGCGAGGACGACGGCAAGCTGAATCAGTTTCGCGACCACATGGAATCGCATCTGGCGTTGGACACAGGGCGTGACCTCGTCTACCTCGCACCCACACGCGCCCACCTGAGCCTCACCATGGAGCGCTGGCCGGCGATCGGCTTTCGCCCGACCCGGGAGCACTAGCAGGCGGCTAATGCCGTCATATGGAGTCGGTGTCGTCGGGACTCCTCCAGTTTGCGGCGGCGGGCGCGCTGGCCAAAAACGACTGCCCGGGTAGGTGCTGGCGACCCGAAATCGGGTTTTGCACCACTGCCTGCGGAGCGGCATCAAGACCGATCCCAAAGGATCGACTGTGGGCCGCGATACTCATGGGCGCGCCGTCCGAACTCGGGGACTGGCGTCGTGGTGCGAGCCACCCGCGCAGAAGCCCGCCATCCGGGATGAGCGCTCCGGGCAAGCTCCGGTAACATGGACCGCCGATCCAGGCGTCGTGCGGCAGACGCAAAGAGGTCGAGCCCCTGCCACTACCTGACTATCGCGGCGGAAGCCTCGTTAACCTCATGGCCTGCGTGCTGGAGGCGCTCGGGGACGGGCCGGGACCGTATTCCCCTCTGACGCAGATCCCGCTGTCGCGGCTGCGCCAGGCGCAGAATGTCGTACTGCTCGTCATCGATGGACTCGGCTACGAGTTCCTGACGCGCGCGGGGGCGGAAACGGCACTCCACGCCCATCTGGTGGGTCGCATCACGTCGGTGTTCCCGAGCACGACAGCAACGGCCATCACCACCTTGCTCACCGGCACGGCGCCCCAGCAGCACGGCCTGACCGGCTGGTTCACCTACTTCGAGGAGATTGGCACGGTGACCGCCGTACTGCCATTCAAGGCCCGCCATGGCGGGGGCTCCCTGGGCACCAGCGGCGTCCGAGCGAGCACGCTGTTCCAGACAACACCGCTCTTCAACCGGCTCCATGTCCGCTCCTACGTCGTCGTGCCGCAACGCATCGCGGGCAGCGACTACAACGTGGCCCACGCCGGCATCGCCGAGCGACGCCCCTACGGTTCTCTGAACCAGCTCTTCGGAGTCCTGCAACGCACTCTGCGCGAAGGCGACCACCGCAAGTATGTGTACGCCTATTGGCCCGAGCTCGACGGCCTCGCCCACACCCACGGCATTGGCAGCAAGGTCGCGGCGGCCCACCTTGCGCAGATCGACGGCGCCTTCCGCTCGTTTCTGGAGAGCTGCAAGGGAAGTCGGACGGTGGTTCTGGTGACAGCCGACCACGGCATCGTCGACTCGCCGCCGGAACGCCTCATCGAGCTGGAGAGCCATCCGGACCTCGCCGCCACACTGCTGCTGCCGCTCTGCGGCGAGGCGCGCACGGCGTACTGCTACGTACATCCCGGCAAGCGAGAGGAGTTCGAGGCCTATGTCCGAACCCATCTGGCGGAATGCACCACGCTGTTCAGGAGCGAGGACCTCGTAGAGCAGGGTTATTTCGGACTGGGACCGCCGCACCCCCGCCTGTTGGAGCGCATCGGCCATTACACCTTGAGCATGCGGGACAACTACCGGATCAAGGACTGGGTGCCGGGAGAGCGTCGCTATACCCACATCGGCACCCACGGTGGCTTGACGGAGGGGGAGATGTACGTGCCGCTGGTCGTCGTCGAGCTGTGAGAATCGCGGTGCGTCCGTGTTACTGCGGATAGATCACGAGGTGTCGCAGGGGCTCGCTGCCCACGCTCTCCGCGACCAGGCGATGCCGAGCCACGATGCGGTGCTGCAGCCGTCGCAGCGCGGATCGGCGCGGCGCCAAATCCACCCCTAGCCCATCGGCCATCACGCGCTGCACCGCTTCTTCCGCCTCACGCACCGCTGCGGCTACCTCGGTCTCGCCCAGCCCCGGCGCCATGTTGAAGAGCCCCTGCAGAAGGCGGCGGATCTGCGCCGTGGTGTTTCTCTTGACCACGTGCACTGGGACACCCCGCGTGGCAACGATCCGCTTCAGGCGTGCATCGTCGGCCCGCGAGCGCAACGCTACCACCAAGTCCGCCCGATCCGGCTGGGACACGGTGCGTGCATCCAGCCGCAGGTCTCGCAGCACACGATCCACCGAGTCTCGGCTGAGGGCGTAGGGATAAATGCGGGGTGACCACTCAGCTTCGGTCGGTGGAGAGCCAAGGGGCTGCCGCTCCAGGGGCTCCGGGGGCTCGCCGACCACCCCGCCAGCGCACCGGCGCTCGCTGGGCGGCTCGATACCGGACAGAAGGTCATCGACGGCGCGCGCCGTGTCGGAATGCACGACCACCTCGTCCCAGCCGGCGATTTCCACCACGGCGTCGAAGGCGGGAGGGGCCTTGCGCTCGCTGATGGTCTTCTGGGTACCGCGCAGCCGGGCCTCCTCGTCGCTCAGGGTCACCGTGTGGACCCCTCCCACCAAGTCGCAGAGGGTCGGGTTCATCACCAGATTCCGCAGAGTGTTCCCATGGGCGGTTCCGATGAGCTGCACCCCTCGCTCCGCGATGGTGCGCGCGGCCAGCGCCTCGGCCGCATTGCCAATCTCGTCCACGATGACGACCTCCGGCATGTGGTTCTCCACCGCCTCGATCATGACGGCGTGCTGGCGCTCCGGGTGGGGCACCTGCATGCGCCGTGCGCTGCCGATGGCGGGGTGCGGGACGTCGCCGTCTCCGGCAATCTCGTTGGAAGTGTCGATCACGATGACGCGTTGACCCAGGTCATCGCCGAGCACACGGGCGATCTCGCGCAGCTTGGTGGTCTTGCCGATGCCAGGCCGACCCAGCAGGAGGATGCTCGCACCACGCTCCACGAGGTCTCGGACGAGGTCGATGGTGCCGTAGACCGCGCGCCCGACCCGCAGGGTGAGCCCGATGATCTCGTCGCGCCGATTGCGCAATGCCGAGATTCGGTGCAGGGTCCCCTCGATCCCGGCCCGATTGTCCGCCCCGAACTCGCCCACTGCTGCCACCACGTGCTCGAGGTCCGCCCGGCTCACGGGCTCGCTGGACAGGTCCAGCGCGCGATGCGGAAAGCGCGCCTGGGGACGCCGCCCCAAGTCCATCACGACCTCCAGCAGGTCCTCCTGCGGAAACCCTTGCACGGCCTCCCGCAACGCCTCGGGCAGCGTGGCCAGAAGCAACTGCAGGTCATCGGTTCGAGCCTTGGCGGTCATCGCGTTAGCGCGCACCCACCCTCCGGGAAGATGTCTCAGCCGCCCTCGGGCACGCCCTGAAGTGGTCGGACCGACTCCAGCGGCAGCACTCGCAGGCGCCGGCCTGTAGCGGCGAAGAGGGCATTGGCCACTGCGGGGGCCACCGGCGGCACACCAGGCTCGCCCACACCGCCCGGCGCATCCCTGCTTTTGAGGAGATGGACTTCCACCGCGGGGACCGTTGCCATGGTAAGCAATGGATAGTCTCTGAAGTTGCTCTGCACCACCCGGCCCTGCTCGACGGTGATCTCCCCGCACAGAGCCGCGGTCAGCCCATAGATCACCCCTCCCTCGATCTGGGCCGCGGCGGCATCCGGGTTCACGACCGTGCCGCAGTCCACCGCACACACGACCCGGTGCACGTTGATCCGCCCCTCGGGCGTGACGCTCACCTCCGCGACTTGGGCCACGAAGCTGCCAAAGGACCGGTAGGCGGCGATGCCCCGGGCCCGCCCGTCGGGCGGGCTTCGATGCCAGCCGGCCTTCTCGGCTGCCAGGTCGAGAACGGCCCGGTGCCGTGGAGAAGCCGTCAGGAGCGCGTGCCGGAAGGCGAGGGGGTCCCGTGCCGCGGCATGGGCCAGCTCATCGATGAACCCCTCTACCGCGAAGGCGTTCTGCGATGCCCCGACTGACCGCCAGGGACCGGTCGGTACCCCGGGGTCCTCCCGGACATGCTCTTCGCGAAGGTTCGGGATGTCGTACGGGACATCGACGCCGTCGAGCGCCAACTCGGGCCCTGCTATGCGCTGGAGCCAGGCAGTGGGTCTGCCGCCGGGGTCGAGGGCGGCGCGCAGGAAACAGCAGCTAGCGGGGCGGTAGAAATCGTGCTGCATGTCGTCACTACGCGTCCACACCACCTGCACCGGAGCCCCGGTTGCCTTCGAGACTTGCACGGCCTCCGCGACGAAGTCCTGCTCCAGGCGCCGCCCGAAGGCTCCGCCCAAGAAGGTTGTATGGACTCTTACCGCGCTGCGCGGCAGGCCGCAGATGCGCGCGGCAGCGTCCTGAGCGCCGCCCTGCGCCTGGGTGGGAACCCAGAACGTCGCAGCCGTCCGCCCGCACATGCGCGGTACAGTTCATCGGCTCCATCGGCGCGTGGGCCAGATACGGGGTCTCGTAGAAGGCGTCGATCGGCCTTTGGCTCCGCCCGAGGGCGCCCGCCACGTCGCCGTGCTCTCGCGCCACGACGCCGCGGGACTGTGCCGCCCGCCGCAGGCTGGCGCGGATGGCGCCGCTACAGAGCTGGGCATGCGGCCCCCCGTCCCAGGCGACCTCTAGCTTTTCCCGCCCGCAGAGCGCCGGCCAGAACGAGTCGGCCACCACCGCGATGCCGGAATCGATCTGCAGGACATCACGCACGCCCGGAACCGCCCGCGCCGCCCGATCGTCGAATGCGCTCATGCGACCGCCGAACACTGGGCAGCGCAGCACCGTCGCGAACAACATTCCAGGCACCTGTACGTCCATGCCGAACACCGTCCGGCCCGTTACCATGTCGGGAATCTCGATGCGCGGGGCAGGCGTGCCTAGGAGGCGCCACTGGCCCGGCTCCTTCAGACGAACGACGGGCACACGCAGTTTCGCCGCGCGATCGATGAGATCCCCGTAGGCAACCATGCGCTGCGTCGGCAAGTGCCAGACCCTGCCGCGTTCGGCCCGACACTCGGCCCGGGCGACGCCCCAGAGATCCGACGCCGCCATGAGAAACATCTCCCGGACCTCGGCACCAGCCCGCCGCAAAGGCTCCCAGGCAGCCCGCACGCTGGTGCTGCCGCCTGTGGTCTGCTCATCGAACATGCGGTTGTTGTACTGGGGATGCGCCGGCGCAAACTCGAAGTCCACCTGATCCAGGCTCACTTCCAGCTCCTCGGCCACCAGCATCGCCAGCCCGGTAACGACCCCCTGCCCCATCTCGGATCGGTCGATGATCACGGTGATCGTGCCGTTGCGAGCGATCCTCACCCATGGGTTGGGGGACCAAGTGCCATCGATGACGGGCCGGCGCTTGCCACCCACGCGCCCAGTGACCCGCCGCAGCAAGTCTCTGGCCTTAGCCACCGCCGCGAGACCCGGCGATTCGCGCGGCGCGATGAATGGCCCGGCGGATCCTGTGGTAGGTCCCGCAGCGGCAGAGTACCGCCGACATCACCGCATCGATGTCGGCGTCGGTGGGCGTTGGGATGTCGCCCAACAGCGCGGCGGCGGCCATGATCTGTCCGGTCTGACAGTACCCGCACTGCGGAGCCTGTTCGGCGATCCAAGCCTGGATGAGAGGATGATCCGGCTGCCGCGCCAGCCCCTCAATGGTGGTGATGGCCTGGCCCGCCACCTCCGCAACCGGAGTGACGCACGAGCGTACAGGCCGCCCCGCGGCCAGCACGGTGCAAATCCCGCAGACGCCCACCCCGCACCCGTACTTGGTGCCCTTGAGGCCGAGGGTGTCGCGCAGCACCCACAGCAGAGGGACGTCCGGGTCGGTCTGAACCTCGACGCGCTCACCGTTCATCTCCAGCGTCATCACCTTGCGGGTCCTTCATCTGTGCCGGTATGGGCGGCTTGCCGAGGGTGTCAGTATACGACGCGGGTTCGCAAGGGTAGAGCCTGGGGGTATAGTCTCGGAGTCGAGACCGTTCGCTGAGCGGAGCATCGGGCACCAGCGTGGCGAGATCGCGCCTGCTACCCGCCCGACGCGCGCAAGGTACCGCATGAGGCTCAGGGATCACAACCTTCGGCGGATTGCCCGGGAGCGTTACGACGCTCTGGTGGTCGGGGCCGGCGTCAACGGCGCCGCCGCGGCGGCGGCCTTGTCGACAGCTGGCTTAAAGGTTGCCCTGATCGACCGGGGAGACTTCGCCAGCGGCACCAGTCAGGAATCTTCAAACCTCGCCTGGGGCGGCATCAAATACCTGGAATCCCTGGATTTGCCGCTGGTCCGGCAGCTCTGCCTGGCGCGAAACGAGCTGCTGCGGCGTTACCCATCCAGTATCCGCGAGGTGAGATTCCTGGTCACGGTCCCCGCCGGCTTTCGTCGCTCGCGCCCGCTCCTGTGGTTGGGAGCCTGGCTCTACTGGCTCTTGGGCAACGGCGTTACCCGGCCTCCGCGCTGGCTGTCGAGGCGGGAAATCGAACAGCAAGAGCCGCTCATCAACGCGCAGGACGCGGCGGGAGCCCTGGAGTACTCCGATGCCCTGTTCGTGGACGGTGACGCCCGTTTCGTCTTGGGCCTGGTCAGGTCTGCCATGGACCGCGGCTGCACCGCGGTCAACTACGTGGAATCGCTCGGCGCACGACGCGGCCCAGCAGGGGTCTGGACCACCGCCGTGCGCGACCTGATTGGGGGCCGCGCCACCGAGATCCGCTCCAGGATACTCGTGAACGCCGCCGGGCCTTTCGCGGACGAGCAAAACACCCGCTGTGCACAGCGGACCGTACACCACCACGTGTTCTCCAAGGGCATCCACCTGATGGTAGAACCAGTCATAGCCCGACGCCGCGTCCTGGGCTTCTTCGCCAGCGACGGACGGCCGTTCTTCGCCGTCCCGCTAGGCGGCAGAACGTGTATCGGCACCACCGATACCTCCGTCGAAGGGCCTTCCGTCCGGGTTACCGACCAGGACCGACGTTTCCTGCTGGAGAACGCCAACGCGTGCCTCAAGCTCAGCCGTCCGCTTGCGGAGGGCGATGTCATCGGCGAACGCTGCGGCGTGCGCGCGCTCGTCGTCAGGGGACGGAGCGTCGGGCATCGGGACCGGACGCTCATCTCCCGACGCCACGTCATCGAGGCCGACAGAAGGACCTCCCACGTCACTATCTTCGGGGGAAAGCTCACGGACTGCATCAACGTGGGCAATGAGCTAGTGCAGGCGGTGGGGCGCCTCGGCCTTCCGGTGCCTTGCGGGGCTCGACGATGGCACGGGGAAGCGCCCAGCTCGGCCCGAGAGGCATTCATGGCACAGGCCCGCGCCATGGGCGTCGACCGGCACGCGGCCTCGGGAGCGACGGAGCCGCTCGCCGCTCTCCTGTGGCGCAGATACGGCGAGGAGGCCGGCGCCCTGCTCGACGCCATCCGCAGGGACCCGCGCCAGGCGGAACCAGTCGTCGAGGGCACCGGGTACATGCGGTGCGAACTGCAGCATGCAGCCCGGCGGGAAATGGTGGTCAAGCTCGAAGATCTATTGCGACGGCGTACGCTGGCCGCCCTGGTCACCCGGCGGGGCAGACTGGAGGGCTCGCCCGGATTGCTCGACGCGTGTCGCCGATTGTTCGGCGATGCGGCGCAGGAGCGCCTGGACGAATATTTCCAGGGTCGTTGATCGCTCCGCGGCGCTGGCGGTAGCTGCCCCGGCGAGCGGGAGGCATGGCCGTGCGCTCCCATCACGCGACGGCCCTGCACTCGGGCTCTCCGACGGGGCCATTGCAGTCGGTCCGGGCTTTGGCTAATCTCCACGCTGGTTCGTGACCCCGAATCTTCGTCTGAACCGGGGCGTCTGGGGGACGGGTAGGTCCCGTGGAGCTGATTTCGGCGAATGGAGAGGACGGGACCGACCAAAGGATGGCCCTGTAAAGTGCTGGGCGTTGACGTTCTCTCGGGACGGCGCGCCTATCGCCCCGACTCGGGGCCGAACGGAGGTGGCGAGGGGTTGCCCTACGACGGGAACCTTCGCGCGCGGAGTAACAAGTCATGGCGAAATCGATTTACGTGGGCAACCTGCCTTTCAACACCACGGACTCCCAGCTTCACGACCTGTTCGCGCCGCATGGCACGGTGCACTCGGCTAAGGTCATCATGGACCGAGAGACCGGACGACCGCGGGGCTTCGGGTTCGTGGAGATGGATGACGATGCCGCCCTCGTGGCCATTCGGCAGTTGGACGGCAAAGACTTTCAAGGACGATCCCTCCGGGTGAACGAGGCACAGCAGCGCGCTGCCGTTCCCCGTAAACCGGGTCGTCGCCCCTGAGCGCACCCGGTCCCGCCCCGGTCGTGCCCAGCCGGCCGCGGCGTCCCCGCGGCCGGCTGCTCGGCCCTACACGTGCGCGAACGGTAGCCGCAATGGCGTATCTTAGTCTATGGAATGGCAGACCACCCGTTGGAACCCGGCCCGTCTACTGAGACAAGTAGAAGAACGCCCAATCACCATGCGAGGTGCAACGCACCGCCGCCAACAGCCTGTCGCTGGGGATCGCCTCGTGGGGGTAAACCCCCCAGATCTCGATGGAGAACCGGGTGAAAGCGGCACCTCGGCGCCAGTCGAGCGTCCATAGCGGGGCGGTGTATCCGCAGTTGGGGCATCGCCATAGCTGCATCGCACCCCCGGACCCCACAGGGGCCAAACGCGCCCAGTCTGCCACGTCACGGCGACAGGCGCGGCACCGCGGCGGTCGCATGTTCTCTGCGCCAAGCAACCGCGCCTCGGGGTACGCGGCTACATCCAATCGAACGTGACAGAACGCCTCTGCGAGGGTGGACGGGGCTGCCTCTGCTCCCGCGGGCGGATCGATGGCCACACGGGGCGAGCACCCCAGGAACGCCACGAGCTGCAAGAAGCTCTCGCCAGGCAAGTGGTGCACGCGCCCGGCAAGCTGGAACTCCCGTCCCAACAATCCGATGTCTTGCAGAGCGCGGCGCAACAGGGGAACGTCCCGCGGGGCGTCCTCCGGCTCGCCGGGGTGCAGGATAAGCTTGTGGGCCATGGCAGGGATCAGGCGGCAAAGGGTCCGATCATGCTAGCCCCGGACACGCCGCTCGCCAATCGGCTGACGGGTCCCAAGCCGCGACCCCGGCCCCCGTTCCCCATTGCCGGCACGGGTCGTCGGCGCCCATCCCTGGTTGGGCCGTCCGGAGTCTGAGAGCTGGGTGGATAGACCTGCTGCGCGTGCCCATAGCGGCGTTGCCCCGTGCTCGTGGCGTACCTCCGTGTACGGCACGCCTATGGGGCGTCCCGCGGACGTGCCGAGTGGCTGTCGTGCCATTCGGTCGCTCCTCGTCTGCCGACCGGATATGCGTCGTCGTTGCGCTCCGTGCGCCTCGCTCTCGGGCCGCTCGCGACGATTTCCTCACCGGCTCTGAACCGATGTTCGAGACAGCGGAGCTAGGACGGCAGGTCTCCAAGGCCGATTACAAGGCCCAGGCCCCCACGTTGCGGACCGAGCTGCTGCGCGTGCAGTCGGAGCTGCGTGACGCCGATTTCCCGGTTCTCATCGTCATCTCCGGGGTCGACGGAGCCGGTAAGGGGGAGACTATCAACCTGCTGCACACGTGGATGGACCCGCTTTACCTCGAAACCTACGCCTTCGGCCCGCCCTCGGACGAAGAGCGGGAACGCCCCGAATACTGGCGCTTCTGGCGGACCCTGCCGCCGCGCGGCCGAATCGCCATCTATTCGGGCTCCTGGTACAGCCACCCGATTGCGGGGTGGGTACAGGGGGACATGGACGAGGCTGCCGTGACGCCGACCCTCGTCCGCATCAACACGTTCGAGAAAGAGCTGGTCGATGATGGGGCGCTCATCGTCAAGCTGTGGTTCCATCTGAGCAAAGAGGCCCAAAAGAAGCGGCTCAAGGCGCTGCAGCGCTCGCCCAAGACCAGTTGGCGGGTCACCGAGCTGGACCGTAAGCACCTCAAGACATACGACCGCTTCCGGGACGTCGCCGAGCGTGTGGTGCGGACGACGAGCACGGGGGAGGCACCCTGGCTCATCGTCGAAGGGGCCGACGAAAACTACCGCAGCCTCACCGTGGGCCAGTACTTGGTCGACCGCATCTCGGCACGTCTGTCCGGCCCGCCAGCGCGGGCTCGACAGGAGGCCGTCGCCATCACTCCGCAGACCAGCAAGGGGCAGCCCACGATACTCAGCTCCCTGGACCTGTCCAAGACGCTCCCCAAGGCCCGCTACCAGCGCCAGTTGGGCGTCTGGCAAGGGCAGCTCAACCAGCTCTGGCGCAAGGCGATCCTCAAGAAGCTATCCAGCATCCTGGTGTTCGAAGGTTGGGACGCGGCGGGAAAGGGAGGGATCATCCGGCGCATTACGCCAGCGATGGATGCACGCTACTACCAGGTCATTCCCATGGGGCCGCCGACCGACGAGGAACGTGCCCGCCACTACCTGTGGCGTTTCTGGCGCCACCTGCCCCGAGCAGGACGAGTCACCATTTTCGACCGGAGCTGGTACGGGCGGGCACTGGTGGAACGCATCGAAGGCTACGCCGCCAAAGACGAATGGATTCGCGCCTACACCGAGATCAACGACTTCGAAGAGCAGCTCACGGACCACGGTATCGTGTTGGCGAAGTACTGGATCCATATCGATCGCGACGAGCAGCTCGCGCGTTTTCAGGCACGAGAGAACTCCCCCTTCAAGCAGCACAAGATTACCCCGGAGGACTACCGTAATCGGGAGAAGTGGGATGAGTACGAGCAGGCGGTCAACGACGTCATCGAACGCACTACTACTCGTCATGCCCCTTGGAAGCTGATCGAGGGGAACGACAAACGCTATGCGCGCATCCGCACCTTGCAAGTGTTCTGCGAGCATTTGGAGCAAGCCCTGCAAGAGAGTCCATAAACCACACCGGGATCCATGGATCCTCGCGCAGAGCTTCGTGCTAGAGTACTGCGAAACCTCGCCGGCGACACCGCACCGCTTGCGGCAGCAGGAGCATCGATATGCCGAACCTCCCCCATGAAGACCGCCTCGCGGTGACGCGCATCGTAATGAGCCTGCTGGATCAGTGGGGCGTCTCCCCCGCTGATCAGATCGCTGTCCTGGGGTTACCCGCTGGCACGCGAGTTCGTGTCCTGCGCCGCTACCAGCAAGACACCCCCCTCCCCGACGAAGCTCCGGTAAACGAGCGCGTCGGACACGTGCTGGCCATCGGGGAGGCGCTACGGACGACCTTCCCTCGCAACGCGCACATGGGCCCGCGCTGGATGAACCGCCCGCATCGGCGGTTCCACTTCCGCTCCCCCGTCGCCACCATGGTGCAGGACGGGGTCGAGGGCCTCGTCGCTGTTCGCTCGGACCTCGACTGCTCCTACGGCTGGTCGCAAACCGAGCCGACTTCCTAAGCGACTCCACGGCACGGCTGCCGGGGCCACAGGGCCCCCGTGAGTTTGTGGATAAAATCTGCAGCGGAGCCCGGCAGCGGCGTCGAGCGGTGGTCATGGCGTACCTCCCTGTACGCCACCCCTTCGGGGCATCCCGCGACGTGCCGAATGGCTGTCCTGCCATTCGGTCGCTGCTCACCTATCGAGTTGGTGGGTGTCGTGACTTGCGCTCCGTGCGCTTCACCCTCGGGCCGCTCGCAACAGTTGCGTCACAAGCCCTGAGCCGCGGATTGCGTCCACCCCCACAGGCGCCGTGACGGGGCTCAGCCGCTCGGGCTCTTCAGCCCGTCGTGGACCGCTTCCTCGTCCGGCAGGACGCGCTCCTGGACAACGCGCCAAGCGCCGTCTTCCTCCCGCTCGATGACGACCTCTATGCCCCTGGTGTCCGCTGTACCGTCCGACGCCTCCACGGTCTCGAGGGTCTTGAACATGACCCGGGTCGGCCTATCGACCAGGACCTTCAGCCCCCGATAGGACACGCATTTGAGAATCCCTTCCCGGAATTCATGCTCGCATTGCCTGGCCCAATCGTCGTAGCCCATGGCCTCGAAGCCAGGGACGCCCAAGACCTGCACTCGCCGGGAAACCAGGGCCATGTGCGCTTCGTAGGCCTTGTCGTTGGCAGTGCGGGCGCGCTCAGTCAAGAACCGTTTTGCGATGTCGTTTGGCACTCTTCACCTTCGCGCCCCGGGACGCCAACTGCCGCCCCAGAGGACCCGTTGGACACCCAGCGTGCAACCACGTCCGCAGAGGATACTGCCAGGCGGCTACGGGGACGGCGTTATCTGAATCGGCTCGAACTTCTGGCTCTCCGAACGCCAGGCCAGCGTCACGTCGTAGAACTTGCCGTCGGCCAGCACGTGAAACAAGTGCACACCGGCCGCGTCCACGGAAGCGCCCGCACCACCGAGGCTCACAGCCGACGGATCGGCGATGAAGGGGTTATCGAACCTCACCACGCTGAACGTCGCTGAAGCGCCGGCAGACACGGCGTCCTTCCCGACCGCGGTCACATCGATCGTGTGGCTCCCTGGCGAGAGATTTCCGTAGTTGTAGGCCATGGAGAAGCCCCCGGTGAACGAATCGGGATAGCCCGGGTAGTTCGCCTGGACATCGTCGCGCCTGCCCCCGCTCGGGATGTTGCCCAAGAACGCGCCGTCGATGCTGAGCTCCACATGATCGATCCCGGCTTGACCGATGGCCCAGCCTCGGATGTTGGCGACCCCGGAGCTGATGCTGCCCTCGCTCGGGGCCTCCAAGTGGACGATCACGTCCGCCAGGGCGGCGGCTCCGTACAACGCATCCACGCAGGAAATGTCGTGGGCCGTGGGGGTCTCAGTGTCCCCGACAAACGTCTGCATGATGGTGGGCACCCCGCTGTCGTCGTGGTCCAGCCCGATAACATGTCCCAGCTCGTGCACGGCGACGCGCCGGAAGTCCGCTTGCGAGCTTGACCACGGGCCCCCGTACACGCCCCAGGTTACGTTGCTGTTGAACTGGGTGCCGGCCTGTCCCGTTGTCCCTCCGGCGGACCACGTTAGCGTCTCGGCCAGTACGCCAGCACCCCACGCCGTGCCGCAGTCGGTGCTGGCAAACTTGACGCCGTTCTTGGGCGTGGACTGGTTAGGATTCGAGCAAGGGTCCGCGGTGGCGTCCTGGCTGACGGAGAAGCCGAACACCGTGGCCGACGTCCAGCTCTGCGTGGCCTGCTGAAAGGCCCCGAGGAAGGTCGATCCCAGGGAGGGCGCCGGGGACATGGTGGCAAATGGGCTGGGCCACTTGGAGTTCTCGTACACGCATGCAGCGGCCGACGCCCACCCAGCCGCTAGCGCCAGCGTTCCCCCCAAAAGCCTAGCCAGCGCCTTCGGCATCGCCTTACTTCCCCCGCCTCAGGAGGTCGCGCAGCCCCTGCTTGAATTCCTCCACGCTGAGCGCGCCGGTGGAGGCTTGGTCTCGCCGCACAGACAGACCCAAGGCGTAGCCGCGGCTGAGCCCTTGAGGTCGCGCCGGCGCCTGCGAGCTGAACGCCGTGACGGCGTGCAGCCCGCGCGTGTAGACCTTCTCCTGGCCGTCCACCGGGTCCGCACGCACCACGTAGTGGCCCTGGTCCCAGCCATAGAACGGGTTGGTCTGCGGGCGCTGGAGCGACTCCACGAAGTAGAAGCCTCGCTCGCCGATCGAGGGAATGTGCATATCCGAGACATGCAAGGTCAGATCCCCCAGGCTGCCGCCCGTGAAGGCGAGCTGCACGGTATCCCCGGGCGCCTTCCCTTTGATCACGTCCATCACCTGGAAGGTGACGTAAGTGTAAATCTGGCGCTGGTCGGGGCCGGGACGAACCTCCGCACCGACGACGCGCCCCTCGAACACCAGCTCGGAGCCATTGAGGACCTCGCTGAGTCCCATCTGCTGGATGGCGGTCGCCCCTACTTGCACCGACCACCAGAGCGCCATGGAGAGTGCGGCCAGCGGAAATGAACGAGTCATGTCCAGCCCTCGAAGAAGGAGAGGAGATCCAGCGGACGACCGCTGTCTCCACAAGCTAGGCAGCGGGCAACGCTCGATTGGTGATGGGCACTGCGGGGAAGCCAGGGCGACACGGAATGGTCCTTGAACCGGCCGGGATTATACCACCCCGGCAGTCCCTCTTGCCGGAGATCGCCATGGACTCGCGCCGGTGTCTTGCCTGGCGGTGTCTTGCCGGACCGTTGCTGTCGCGCCTCGCCCAACCCGGACGAGATCTCACCCGAGCGCACGGTACGCGCCGTCCGTCGAATCTGCGGGCGACGCGGAGCCGAGGCATCTCGGGCGCCTGAAGAGACCCCGAGGCACTCCGGGACGCGGCGCGGCATACGCGGCGGGCCCGCATGTGCTGAAGGTGCGGTTCTCAGGTCGCATCCGGCAATGCCTGCCGACCTACGCTACAGAGCACGCGCGACGTACGCGCTGCGGGCGGGTGAGGCCGGCACTTCTGCGCCGAGGGCGCAGGCGGTGCCGACGGCGTCCGCTCGCTCGTCGCTCGTCCACTCATCACTGCGCGGGCGCGCCGGACGTTCGGGGCGCTGCACCCGGGGATCCAGCCGCCGGCGGGGATGGTGGGCCCCCCGGTGCAGGCGCTGCGCTCCCCTGGGGAGCCGCGGGCGGTGGCGTCACGGGCGGGGCGGGTGGCGCCGGCCCTGGCCCAACCGGTGGCGCAGGCATGGGCATGCCCGGCGGCACCTCCTGTGCGGGCAATGGTGTCGAAGGCGCCGCAGGTGCCGGTCCAGGGGCCTGCTGGATGCGCGCAGGAGTCTCCTCACCCGTAGCCCGCCCTTGCAGTGTAAACGCCATGTCGGTCCTCACGTGCTCTTCGGCGTAAGGGACCTGAGACGCCGGCACCGGGTCCTTGCCGACGCCGTATCCCTTCCCGGGCGTGTAAAACTGGTGCTCGTTACCGGCCACCTTTTCCGTGGACAGCCAAAACCACTGCCCTCCCGTACTCAGCGGCCGCACCACGTAAACGGATACCCAGTACTGTCCGGGGGGAAGCCGCTGGCCGCCGAAGTTGATTACCAGCGTTCCGGTCTTCATCTCCTCGCCGCCGCTCACGGAGCCCATCACTTTGTGTCCCCCGAAGGATCCCGGTAGACCTTCCCAGATCTCCGCCACCACGCTGTTGTTCTTGACCGCTTCGTTGGGCTGCCCACTCGCGGCGGCGTCCAGGATCTCCGCAGCGTCGACCCACAACCGCGTTCCTTTGCTGGATCCCTTGCCCTCGGACGCAGTCTGTGGTCCGGCCTCGAAGCCGGGAGCGGTCAGCCTGTCGAGATAGTAGGGCTGCGTCGTGGTGAAATCGTCGAGTTGGAATGCGGACAGAGTCGACGCATCACTGAAGTCCTGCGCGATGAAGGCCCCCGCGTTCCCGTCCCATGGCTGATCCCAGATGATCTCGGCGGACACGACCGTGGACCACAGGAGCGCCGCAACAGGCATCGTACGTAGCCACACCATTGTTCTTGTCCCTCAAGTCACCGGTCGGCTGTCCCGGCCTTCGGCAGGCCGATCAGCCGCCCTGCCTGAGACGAGGGCATGCCGCATACCGCGGCACATCGCTGCGTCTCGGCTCGGTCGGAATTGGACGCACCGCGTGTGTCGCCAGTCGGACCTGCGCGCAAGCTGATCCTGCGCGCGGCGGTTAGATTACCACAGCCGCGCGGACCCAGGCGTTCTAGACCTCGGGATCGCTTCGGCCCGTAGGCTAGAGCCCGCGGATTCCGAGGCCAGCAAGATCGTTTCCTCATTGGAACATCGGGACCAGAGCTTCGCGCGGCGGGTCGGCCGTATCCGGCGGCAGCTCATCGACAAGGACAGCCACGACCTGGTGCCGGGCGAGGTGCCAAGATTGACAGCAGCGGTGGCGCCCTCTTCAATGGGACACCCTCGCCCGCCGGCACGTCCTGCGCTGTCTGCTCTTGGACAAGTGACGGTCTCCGCGGGAACGACGCTGCACCGAACGCTGCGGTGCGCGTCGCCGTTCAATCGGAACGCGGCGCCACGGCAGAGTGTGGTGAAGCCCGTCACCTCATCCCGGGCTGCTGCGCCGTTGCGCACCGGCACGGCGCCGCGGTAGGCGGTCAGGATGAGCGGCCCCAGCCGGCGCAGCCAGGAACTGCTAGGCACTGCACACATGGCCTCAAGCACATCTTCGGTCGATCCCATCCAGGACCAGGCGAGCCTGGGTCGTTGCGCCCTGGCGACGGGATCCTTTGTCGCCCTGCTCTGGGTGATCTGGGCGGTCGGCGCCGCCCTCCACCTGCATCTCTACCGCTATGGCGTTTACCCGCGGGCGGTCAACGGTCTTCTGGGGATCCTGACCGCGCCCCTGATTCACGGCTCCTGGAGCCACATGTTCGCCAACACTCTCCCGCTGTTCGTGCTCGGAACGGCTGTCATATATGGTTACCCGCGCTCGGCGGCCATCGTGATCCCCGCCGTGTACCTCGGCTCGGGGCTGGGTGTCTGGCTGTTCGGTCGGGCCAGCTATCACATCGGAGCGAGCGGCCTCGCCCACGGACTGATGTTCTTCGTGTTCGTGGTCGGCATACTACGCCGGGACCGGCGCGCCATCGCGCTATCGCTGCTGGTGTTCTTCCTCTATGGAGGGATGGTCTGGACCATCCTGCCTTACGACCCAAAGGCCTCCTTCGAGTACCACTTGTTCGGGGCGCTGACCGGAGCAATCCTGGCGTTCCTGCTCAGGCATCGGGATCCTCCCCCGCCGCAGAAGCGCTACAGTTGGGAGGAAGAACCCGACGGCCCGGACGAGGGGACCCCAACCCAGCCCGGGCCATGAGGGCCTACCTCACATCGCCGATAGCGTAAGTTACGGTGACCTCGGCACGGAACTCCAGCTCACCGGCCGCCACCGGGACGCCGGTTTCGCCCCTCGCCATCATCATCTGCGGTCGTATGGGTCCCGGCTTGGCCGCGGCCTGCTCGTCGATGTGAAGCACGCGGCCAAGAGCTGCTCCGGCCGCCTGGGCGTATAGTTCGGCCCTGCGCTTCGCGTCCTCCATAGCTTTGCGGCGGGCCTGGTCCATGAGGGCCGATGCATCCGCGACCGAGAAGCTGATGCTCTCCACGGTGTTCGCCCCTTCGGACACGAGCTGATCCAGCATCGCGCCGAGGCTGTCCAACTGCCGCACGGTGACTCGGACCTGGTTGGTCGCCTGATAGCCGACCAGCGTGCGCGGCTTCCCGGAGTGCTCGTACTCGTATCGAGGCGAGACGGCGAAGCTCACGGTCTGGACGTCTTCGTTCGCGATCCCGCGTTTAGCAAGCACTTCGAACAGCTTCTTCATGTCCCGCGTGTTCATCTGCAAGGCGTTGGCCGCGGCGGGCGCCTCCGAAGTCACGCCCGCGACGACCTCCGCCGTGTCCGGGGTGGCGGAAACCTCGCCCGCCCCGACGACCGTGATCCCCGTCCCCCGGTCACTTCCGCAGTCGGCGGCCAGCACGGCGCAGGAGAGCGCCAAACCGAGTGCCAGCACCGCCGCTCCTAGCATCCTCCTATTCATACTGGGTCCTCAGCAATCATGGTTGAGCCGTGCGCTATCATTGGTGGCCGCATGCTTTCCGTCAACCCAGCCGTCGCCCCATGGAACGGCAGCATCGTCCCGGAGCAGAATCTCCCGCGGTGGCTCGTCGACCCCGCAGCCGCCCTCCAGCTCGCTGTCCGGAACGAAACCTTGCGGGAGGACCGCCGCGAAGCCCGCCCGCTAGCGCGTCCTACCCCATTTCAGCACGTCCACCCTCACGCGCGCGTGCCCCGCGCCGGCGAACCTCAGCGCCCGCGCGGCAGCGAGCGAGAGGTCGATGATGATGCCCTTGCGCCGGAGCCTGCGGGAGGGCCCTCAATCGATGATACGGACCTCGACCGAGCGGCCATTTGCGAGGTTGGTGACGCGGACGACCGACCCGAAAGGCCAGCGAGGGTGGGCTGCGACCAGCGCGTTCTTGTCCATCCGCTCGCCGCTCGCGGTCTTTCTGCCATGCCGCTTGGGCCCGTAGAAGGTTGCCTCGCCCACGTGGCTTTCCAGGACATGCTCGTGCCGGGAGGCGTGATGACCAGCGGAGGGAGCCCCGCGGGCAGGCCCGGGCGCGCCCGTCGTCAGGGTGAAGAGCAACGCAAGCCAGAGGGCGCGAGAATGAGCAAAATGAGGTCTCACCTTTAGCCTCTGCGGACGTGCCAACGCGACGGTCGGCCCCAATCAAAAGATAGTCTCCCGAGGCAGCTATGGGGCGGAAGAAGGTTGAATGCTCGCCCGAGGCTGGCGACCAAGGCACCACCGGCGCCGCATCGTGGCAACTGACTCGGCGGTCGCAGCACCGCGCGCGGGGCCGGGCCCCGGCTCGTCCGCAGGACGCCCCACAGGGGTGGGCGTACAGGGACGTACGCCGTGACCACCTCGAAACGCCGCGGTGGGGACGCACCGCAGATCGATTCACGAACTCTCGGAAACCAACGTCGGCCAGCGGCGGTAACTGCCGCACTCCTCGTCGGATAGCCCCTCCTTGAGGGCGTAGCGGCGCGGCGGGTGAAAGTGAGCAGCATAGAGAAACGTCCAGGGCTGCCGGAACAAGCACACCTCCCCCCCGTCGGGAATGGCCCGCAGGACGCGTGGATCGAGGTGCTCCTGCATCAATGCCTCGACGGGGAAGAAACGCGGTAGCAGGTACCTGCCGTGTGTTACGGTGATGACCAGGGCCAGCGCCCCGCACAAGAGGAGTCCCAAGGCACGTCGAACAGCGACGGGATTTGCTGCAGCCGGCACCGACGGGTTGAACGCCAGGTACAGGTTCAACGAGACCAGAGTGATCATCCAGAACATATAGTAGCGAAGCGTGTGGGACTGGGGCATCACGGAGGCCACGGCAGACATGAAGGCAACGAATAGGACGGCGACGAGGGTCTGCCCATCGCGAGAGCGCAGCGCCTGGTACACCAGCAGCGCAAGGTTGAAGAGCACGTAGACCACGGAGAAGCCGCCCATCGCAGATCCCATCGAGCCTCGGGGCATGTATTGGTCGATGCTCCAGCGCCTCGGGTCGGTGAAGGGCCGGATGCCGACCTCCAGCAAGGAAAGAAGCCAACGCCTGGCGGGCGATGCGTACACGAGGTATTCGGGCACGAAAGGAAGCGCTTGCCTGCCGGAAGGCACCGGCTCATTACCGTGAAGAGACATGCCGAACAGGTGAAGGTCCACGGGGAAAAGGGGGTTGTGGTAGAGGACCAGGTTCTTGATAGGGGTCAAAAAGATCAGCGGAAGCGCCATCAATGACAGTGCCAGGAGAACGGGCCGGCGTCCCGCGCGCATGGGTGTCTTGGGCTCCCCGTCCAGGAGGAGCAATCGCATCCCGATGACGCACAGCGCGATGAACGCCAGTGGCATCAGTTGCAGCTTGGTGTTGACGGCGACCGCAGCCGAGATCGCGGCCAGCAGGAGGTTGCGCCCCGTTATCGAGTCTCGGCGGATCAGGAAGAGATACGTCAAGAGCAGAAGCGCCGACAGGGCGAGGTTGGCAGGCAAGTCGACGTAGCAGGCCGTCGCGTGGACCTGGACCAACGGGATAGCGAGTAGACCAATGGTGGCGTATGCCAGGGGAATCCCGAGGCAAGTTCTCAAGAAGAAGACAAACAGACACAGCCCCCCCAACGCGACGAAGTTGGCAGCCTGCAGCCTGCCGAATCCCCGCCACAGCAGACCTTGTAGAAACTCTCCGAGCAGCGGAAAGCCGTCATAGCGAAACGCCTGGCCCGTCGTGTAGGCGTAGTCCGTGGCCGGGACGATGCCGGAGAGTCTGGCGGCGAACGGCAGGTGGTACATCCAGGTGTCATAGGAGTAATCCACGTCCACCCATGCCTTCACGCTCAGCAGGAGGATCGCAAGGATGGCGACCACGTCGAGGAAGACGGGCAGGCCCCGTATCCGCGAGTTCGAAGAAGACATGAATCTCAAACGCACCTCTCTGGGCGCCGCGGGTGAACGTGAGCCGAGGCCGTACCGGCGCCGCGAAGAGCCGCCCAATGCGCATGAGCTCCCAGCGGGGGTCGGTCGAGCCTGGATCTCCCGGAGCGGGAGAGGAAGACTGGAGCACGCCGTGCGCTCAAGCCCTGATTCCCACCCCGCGGTTCAGCAGTACCAAAGCAGCCGCAAAAAGGGCCGCAATGAACAGCGATACGATCGCGAAGGCGCTGGCCAGGCCAACGTCGCTCACCCCCAGCAAGCCATAGCGGAAGGCGTTCACCATATAGAGGATGGGGTTGAGCAGGGAGGCTCTCTGCCAGAAATCCGGCAGCAAATGAATGGAGTAGAACACGCCGCCCAGATAGGTGAGCGGGGTGAGAACGAAAGTGGGGACGATGGAGATGTCGTCGAAGCTCTTCGCGAAGATGGCGTTGATGAAGCCTCCCAGCGAGAACAGGGCCGCCGTCAGCACCACCACGCACATCGTCACGGCCCAGTCGTGCACCCTGAGATCGGTGAAGATCATGGCGACGGTCGTCACCGCCAGGCCCACGACGAGCCCCCGGGCGACCCCGCCCGAGACGTAGCCGACGAGGATGATCCAGTTGGGAATGGGCGACACCAGCATCTCTTCCACGTGGCGCAGGAGCTTGGCACCGAAGAATGACGACACCACGTTGGAGTAGGCATTGTTGATGATCGCCATCATGATGACTCCCGGCATGATGTAGTCGAGGTAGCTGTGGCCCGCCATGTCGCCGATGCGCGGTCCCATCAAACGTCCGAAGATGACCAGGTACAGCCCCATGCTGACGGCTGCGGGCAATATGGTCTGAACCCAGATCCTCGCAAAGCGCCGGATCTCCTTGAGAGCGATCGTCTCAAAGGCGATATAGTTCCTTCGAGCGAGCGGACTCACCGCTCGGCGGGCTCATAGTCGAGCGCCTGCGCTTGCGCCTCCGGAACCGGCGTGCGCGCCCGCCCATCTCCGCCTGTCAGTCTGATGAACAGCTCCTCGAGGCGATTGGTCTTGTTGCGCATACTGGGCACCTCGATATCGCGACTGGACAGCTCGGCGAACAGCCCGTTGACGTTCTGCTCTTTGGATACGTCCGCCTCCAGCGTGGTGGCATCCAGCCAGCGCACGGCGTAGCCGGGAAGGCTGGGAGCGGCGTCCAACGGGCTCTTGAGGTCCAGCACGAAGGTCTCCAGGTGCAGCTTATTGAGCAGCACCTTCATCTTCGTGTCCTCGATGATTTCGCCCCCATCGATGATGGCGATGCTCTTGCAGAGGCTCTCCGCCTCCTCCAGATAATGGGTGGTGAGAATGATGGTGGTGCCGCCGCGGTTGATCTCCCGCAAGAAGTCCCACATCGAGCGCCGGATCTCGATATCCACGCCCGCCGTGGGCTCGTCCAGGATCAGCAGCCTGGGCTCGTGGACCAGGGCGCGGGCGATCATCAGCCGCCGCTTCATCCCGCCCGACAGGTCCCGAGCCTGGCTGCGGCGTCTGTCCCAGAGGCCGAGCTGGCCCAGATAGCGCTCGGCACGCCGCTGCGCCGTATGCCGGTCGATGCCATAGTAGCCTGCCTGATTCACCACGATGTCGATGACCGGTTCCCAGACGTTGAAGTTGATCTCCTGGGGAACCACGCCGATGTGAGCTTTGGCAGCCGCGAGATCGACGTCGGTATCGGTACCGAAGACATACACCTTGCCGCGAGTCTTGTTGACCAGCGAGGTGACGATACCGATCAGCGTGGACTTGCCGGCGCCGTTGGGTCCGAGCAGGGCGAAGAAATCACCCTCGTCAACGTCCAAGTCGACGCCTCTCAGCGCCACAGACCCAGTGCGGTAGGTCTTGTGTAGGGCGCGGATAGTCAGCGCACTGATCATGCAGGCGAGTCCCGGGGGTCAGAGCTGTCGGCAGCGCATTATACAGGCCGGCCATCGGTCCCAGCTCACAACTAGCATCGATTCAAGGCCAGTCTCCGTTGTTTTCTCGTTGTTTTGTAGTCGGCAACGCGGCGCGCGAGCGATGTCCATGAGGAGGCCGCAGCCGTCCGCCGCTGCGCGGCCGAGCCGGTACCGATGCTGCTGTACCGTGGCGCCGGCCCGAACGTCCACGCAGATCTCTCGAATCGCTGGAAGGCGGGAGTAAAGGCGGCCTCCCCCAGCGTGCTGGGGCACCGTCGGAGCACGATCCGGTCCCTCCCAGACACCGAGCCCCTGCCATGCTCATCCGCCACCCCGGCACACGCTCGGGCGCGCCTGGCCGATGGGCGCCGCGATTCCGATGCTGTCATCACAGGCGGATGGGGAGACGCCGCACCGGCGTCCCGGTAGCGGCGAACACTCCATTCGCCACCGCAGGCGCGATCGGCGGGGTGCCGGGCTCGCCGACCCCGCCGGGGTGCTCGTCGCTCCTGACGATGTGCACCTCCACGGCCGGCATCTCGGCGATGCGCAGCATCGGATAATCGTCGAAGTTGCCCTGCTGAACCCGACCGTCCTTGACCGTGATCTCGCCCTTCAGGGCCGCCGTAAGCCCGTAAACGATTCCGCTCTGCATCTGCGCCTCGATGGTGTTCGGGTTCACCACCGTGCCGCAATCGATGGCGCACACCACCCGATGGACCCGTACGTCCTTGTCTGCAACGGAGACCTCGGCGACCTGGGCGACATAACTCCCGAACGAGTGGGCGACGGCGATACCTCGTTGACGGCCGGCCGGCAATGACTTTCCCCAGCCTGCCTTCTCGGCGGCCAACTGCAGCGCCCCCAGGTGCCGGGGACTGCTCCCGAGCAGTTGGCGGCGCAACTCATACGGGTCCTTGCCGAGGGCAGCGGCCACTTCATCGAAGAAGCATTCCGTCACATAAGCGTTTTGCGAGCTTCCGACGGAACGCCAGTACCCCACCGGCACCCCTGGATTCACCATCGCGTAGGTAACCTCCAGGTTCGGGATCATATAGGGGATATTGGCCGCTGCCTCCACGGAAGATTGGTCGATGCCGTCCTTGATGCGACCCGGGGCAGCGCGGGCGCTGATGGACGGACCGGCGATCCGATGCACCCAGGCGACCAGGGCGCCGCCCTCCCCGAGCCCTGCGGAGAAGCGGCTGTAGGCGGCAGGCCGGTAAAAGTCGTGGCGGATATCGTCCTCCCGGGTCCACATCACCTTTACCGGCGCCTTGACGGCCTTGGCGATAGCCACGGCATCCTCGACGAAGTCGGTCTCCCCCCGGCGCCCGAACCCGCCCCCCAGGAACGTGGTGTGGACCCGGATGCGTTCGGGCGGCAGCCCGGTGATCTTCGCTGCGACCTGCTGCGTGGCGCCCTGGGCCTGGGTCGGGACCCAGATGTCGACGCCGTCCGCCCGCACGCCGGCAGTGCAGTTCATGGGCTCCATGCACGCATGGGCGAGATAGGCCACCTGGTAAACCGCATCGAGCGTCCTGGCGGCGCCTTTCAGGGCCGTCATGGCATCACCCTCGCGCCGAGCCACCACGCCCTTGTCCACGGCCTCCCGGAAGCGCCGGAAGATCTCGTCGCTGCTCAGCGTCGCATTGGGTCCTTCGTCCCAGTCCACCTTCAGGGCATCCCGCCCCTGCTTGGCGGCCCAAAAGCCGTCTGCGACGACCGCCACGCGGTCCCCCAGATTCACGATGTCGCGCACGCCGGTCACTTTCTTGGCGGCGCTCCCCTCCACGGACCGGACGTTGCCTCCGAACACCGGACAGCGCTGCACCGAGGCAATCAGCATTCCGGGAAGCCTGACGTCCTGACCGAAGCGCGCACTGCCGTCGACCTTCGCAGGCGTATCCAAGCGAGCTTTGGAGGTGCCGATGATCCGAAACTCCGGCGGCTCCTTGAGAAATACGGTCTGCGGCACCGGCAATGTCGCCGCTTTCCCGACCAACTGACCGTAGCGCAGCCGCCGCCCGGTGGACTCGTGAATCACCTCACCCGCCTGGGCGCGGCAACTCCCCGGGTCGACGCCCCAGGTCGCGGCCGCCGCCTGCACCAGCATCTGGCGACCGGCGGCGCCGGCCTCACGGAGCTTCTGCCAAAAGCCCCGCACGGCGGTGCTCCCGCCGGTGAGCTGACGGCCGAGGATGGGATTGACGTAGGCGTCGCCGACCGGGGCGAACTCCGCGCGCACCTTGGACCAGTCGGCGTCGAGTTCTTCGGCCACGAGCATCGGGATGGAGGTCATGACCCCCTGCCCCATCTCCGAGCTTGCCACCCTGATGGTGACCGAGTCGTCGGGGTCGATGCGGATCCACGCATTCGGCTCGAAGGTCTTCTGCGGCACGGCGGTCTCCGCGAGTCCGTCGCGCACGAACGCAGGGAGATGCATCCCGATGAGGAGCCCGCCTCCCGCGGCGGCGCTCACCTTGAGGAAGGTCCTGCGGTCCATCTCGGGCCCGTCCGCCATCTCATGCCTCCTTGGCAGCCAGCTCGGCGGCTCTCTTGATGGCGCGCCGGATGCGCTGGTAGGTCCCGCAGCGGCAGATGATGCCGGTCATGGCCTGATCGATGTCCGCGTCGCTCGGCTGGGGGGTCTTGGCGAGCAGGGCAGCAGCCGTCAGGATCTGCCCCGACTGGCAAAACCCGCACTGAGGCACGTCCTCGGTAATCCAGGCGCGCTGTACCGGGTGGCTCCGGTCCGCCGACAAGCCCTCGATGGTCACGACCCGCTTCCCGGCAACCGCCGACAACGGGGTCACGCACGAGCGCACGGCATCGCCATCGACCTGCACGGTGCAGGCCCCGCACAGGCCGACTCCGCATCCGTACTTGGTCCCGGTCATTCCGAGCACGTCCCGCACGGCCCAGAGCAGCGGCATACCGGGATCGGCCTCCACCTCCCGTTTCTCTCCGTTCAAGACCAGTTGGACCATAGACCCTCCTTGTGCCGGAGCCATCGGGACAGGGGTTCGAAACACTAAGCGAGCATCATACGCCAGGGCGGCGCCTGTTCAATCCGAGCCCCCTGGGCCGACATCGGCTAGCGCTTGGGTTACGATTGCCACGAGCGGGCTGCTGCGGCGCCGGCTGTGGGGGGTGCGGCGCCCTCGATCCGGCCTCTAGCTGCTTCAGAGGCGGAAGGGGAAGACCGGCGGCCGATCGACGGAGAGCGAGACCATGGCACAGGACGACAGGGAAAGGGGCGGCCAGAAAAGGGCCTTCATCTCCAGCACCTCCATCGACCTGCCGGAGCACCGCAAGCAGGTGATCGAGGCCTGCCTGCGCATGGGCTACCATCCGGTGGGGATGGAGCACTGGCCCGCCCAGGATGCCGACGCCGAGACGGTGTGCCTGCGGGCGGTCGACCGGGCGGATCTGTTCATCGGCGTCTACGCCTTCCGTTACGGCTGGGTTCCGCCGGGACACGCGGTGTCCATCACCGAGCTGGAGTACCAGCGGGCGGTCGACAAGAAGAAGCCGCGGCTGCTGTTCTTCATGGACGAGGACTACCCGCTTCCCCCACGCCTGGTGGAGAAGGGGGAAGGCGGGAAGAAGCTGGAGGCGTTCAAGAAACGGGTCGGGACCGAGCGGGTGGGGAGCTTCTTCACCACCGAGAACGACCTGCGCGGGCTGGTCGTCCAGGCCCTCGCCGCGCACCGCGAGACCGTCCCCCCGGAGCGGGAGCGCGCCGGCTCCCCCATCCCCGCAATCCCGCAGCCTTATGTCGCGCACCCCTATACCCTGCTCCAGTCCCGCCGCCTGGTGGGGCGCGATCGGGAGCTGAGTCTCCTCACCGACTGGGTGGCCAAGCCCATGAGCGAGGTATACGCGAGCCCGGTCCTCAACTTCATCGCCATCGGCGGGATGGGCAAGAGCGCGCTCACCTGGCACTTCTTCCAGGTCATCGCTCCCCAGGAGATGCGCCCGCTCGCCGGGCGGCTGTGGTGGAGCTTCTACGAGCGCGACGCCGGCTTCGAGCGCTTCCTGCCCCACGCTCTGGCCTACTGCTCGGGCGAGCCCCTTGCGGAGGTGGAGCGGCTCGACCCCGAGACCCAGCAGGAGCGCCTGTGGCAGCTCCTCGATCAGCGGCCTTTCCTTCTGGTTCTGGATGGCCTCGAACGCATCCTGGTGGCGTACAACCGCCTGGATGCCCCGCGCCTGCTCGACGACGAGTTGGACGAGGCCACCGTCAACCGCGTCGCCGACGCTGGCGGCCTGCCTCCGGGCAGCGGCGAGACCTACCTCGCCCGCCACCACCTGCGTGCCTGCACCGACCCGCGCGCCGGGCGCTTCCTGCAGCGGCTCACCCGCCTCCGCACCTCGCGCATCCTCGTCAGCAGCCGGCTCTACCCCGCCGAGATCCAAACCCGTACCGGTTCGCCTCTAGCCGGCAGCACCGTGGTCTTCCAGCAGGGGCTGGAGCCCGCCGACGCCTTGGCTCTCTGGCGGGAGCTGGGGGTGCGCGGGGCGCGCGACGAGCTGCTGCCCCTGTTCGAGAGCTTCGGCTACCACCCCCTTCTGCTCCAGGCCCTGGCCGGGGAGGTGGCGGACTTCCGTCCCGCGCCTGGCGACTTTGCCGCCTGGCGCGCGGCCCACCCCGCCTTCGACCCCGGCGCCCTGCCCCTCGCCCAGCGCCACCACCACATTCTGGAGCACGCCCTGGGAGGACTGGCCGAGGCCTCGCGCCGGGTGCTGTACACCCTGGCCGGCTTTCGCATGCCCACCGGCTACGCCACTCTGCGCGCCCTGCTGGTGGGGGAAGGGGCGCCCTGCGCCGACGAGGCGGCGCTCGACCGCACCCTCACCGAGCTGGAGGACCGGGGACTGGTGGGCTGGGAGCGGCGGAGCAACCGCTACGACCTCCATCCCATCGTCCGGGCTGTGATCTGGGCGGCCCTGCCCGAGGGCGACCGCCGCGCCGTGCTGGAGGAACTGCACGACTACTTCCGGGCCCAGCCCCTGGTGAAGGATTGGCGGAAGGAGGAGTCCCTCGCCGACCTGGAGCCGGCCATCGAGCTGTACGACAAGCTCGTCGGCCTCGGCCGCTACCAGGAGGCATTCGAGCTGTTCCGCGACCGTCTCGATGACGCCACCCTCTACCGCCTGAGCGCCGCCCCCCGCCGGCTGGAGCTGCTGCGCGCGCTGTTCCCGGACGGGGAGGAGGCCCCGCCGCGCCTGGAGAAGGCTGAGGACCAGGGCTGGACCCTGAACGCTATGGCCCAGGCATATCAGTTCAGTGGCCAGCCGGGGGCTGCGGTGGGACTGTTCCGGCAGGGGGCGACCATCGCCGAGCGGGAAGGGAACAAGCGCAACCTCGGGGTCGGTCTCCGCAACGTCTCCGACGCGCAGCGGCTGAGCGGTGGACTCCACGGGGCGGAGCGGGCGGCGCGCGGGTCCCTGGTGCTGACGCGGCAGCCTGGGGAGGCATTCCGGGAGGCGGTGAGTCTCCAACGGCTCGGCACCGCCCTCGCCGCCCGGGGCGAGGGCGGTGCCGCCGCTCGGGCACTGATCCGTTCCAGCCGCCTTCAGGAAGCCCGGGATAATCGTCAGGGTGAGGGGGTGGTCGCCGCCTACCGCGCCGAGCTGGCGCTCTCCCAGGGCCGGGCCACCGAGGCCCGCGACCTGGCCGAGCGCGCCCGGGCGCTGGCCGGGGTCTGGCGCCACGAGCATGACTTCATCCGCACCGCCCGCTTGCAGGGTGCCGCCGCCCTCCTGCTCGACGACCTCGCCACCGCCGCCGAGCGTCTGCACCACGCCCTGCAGCGCGCCCGGACCGTGGAGCTGGCCGAGGAGGAGTTGCCCGTCCTCGTCGCCCTGGCCGAGCTGCACCGCCGGTGCGGCGAGCCCCAGATCGCCCGCGAGCTGCTGGAGCAGGTCTGGGAGCCCGCCGAGCGGGGCCCCTATCCCCTGTTCCACGCCGACGCCCTGGTCGTGTTGGCCCAGATCGAGCGCGATGCCGGCAATACGCCGGGCGCCATCGCCGCCGCCACACGCGCCTTCCAACTCGCCTGGTGCGATGGCCCTCCCTACGCCTATCACTGGGGCCTGGAGGCCGCCCGCGCCCATCTGAAGGCCCTCGGTGCTCCCGAGCCCGAGCTGCCGCCCTTCGACCCGACCGCCCACGAGCCCATGCCGGAGGTAGAGATAGAGCCCTGAACAGCCCCTCGGGACCCGCGGAGCGCACGTGGCTGGCCCCGCCCTGCCCACCGCCCCTCCCCTCGGGTAGGAGAGGATTCATCCGCGACCTTGCAAGCCTCGGCGAGCTTGGACGGTCGCAGACCCATACGGATTCACAACCAGGCTGCGCCCCACAAGGCGTAGCCATGTAGGTCGGGTTAGCGCAGCGTAACCCGACATCTCCCAACGTCGGGTTACGGCCTTGGGGCCTAACCCGACCTACCGTCTTGACGACACCCGCAAGCGAGCGGGATTTTTCGGGTGTCTTCGGCGCATTTTGACGCTAAATGCCTTGCAGCTTGAAACGATCTCGCGGGCTATACTCGCCCCGAGGGCCGGGCGCGCGTGACCACGATCTATCTCTCCTCCACCTACCGGGACCTGCAGGACCATCGTCGCGCCGTGTTCGACGCGCTGCGCCAGTCCGGCTACGCGGTCATCGCCATGGAGGACTATGTCGCCCGCGACGACCGGCCGGCGCCAGCGTGTCTCGCCGACGTGGAGCGCTGCAACGTCTACGTGGGGCTGTTCGCCTTCCGCTACGGCTACTGCCCGCCGGCGGAGCACGGCAACCCCGATGGCCTGTCCATCACCGAGCTGGAGTTCCGCCGCGCCGACGCCAATCCGCGGGTCCACTGTCTGACCTTCCTGCTGGACGAGAAGGCACCGTGGCCTCCCGACCAGATGGACGCCGTCACCGGTGAGAACGAAGGCGGAAAGCGCATCAAGGCGCTGCGCGAGTACCTTGGCCGGGAGAAGATGGCGAGCTTCTTCGCCGCGCCCCAGGAGCTGGCCAGCAAGGTCCAGTCCGCGATCACCAAGCTCCTCGCCGGTGAGAGATCGGTGCCCAGTCCCGGCGAAGACCGGCAAGCGCCGGTCACCTGGGATGTCGATGAGCTGGGCTCACCCTATCCGGGCCTGATGCACTTCACCCCGCGTTACGCCCCTGTCTACTTCGGCCGGGAGGCCAAGGTGCGCGAGGTGCTGGACCGGCTGCACCTGCCGGCGGGGCGGTTCGTCATCGTCAGCGGCGACTCGGGCACGGGCAAGTCCTCGCTGGTGGACGCCGGAGTGCTCCCGCGGCTCGCGGCCGGGGCCTTGCCGGGGGGTGTCGCGGCCGAAACGGTACGCATCGTGCCGAGCCAGGGGACCGACCCCTTCGACGCCCTCCTTCGCGGCCTGCACACTCAGGCTGAGGAGGCGGGCCTCGACCCGTTCACGACGGCCCGGACGCTGGCCCGGCGCCCGGCCGACCTGAGCCCGACGCTGAGCCAAATCATCGAACGGGGTCTGACGCGCGACGCCCTGGTCCTGTTCTTGGACCAGATGGAGGAGCTGTTCGCGGGCACCGACCGCGCGGCACTGGAGGTCAACTCCGCCGGGCCGTTCCTCGCCGGCCTTTACCGCACCGCCCAGAACGGCAGGCTCTGGGTGATCGCCACCATCCGCAGCGACTGGCTGCATCGCTGCTACGCCCACCCGGATATGCTCGCCGTGCTGCGCGGCCCCGGCCATTACCCCTTGGGACAGGTGTTTCCCCACACCATGCACGACATGATCGTGCGGCCCGCCCACTGTGCCGGCCTGCAGGTGTCCGAGTCCCTCGCCAGCCGGCTCATCGCGGATGCCGGGGCCGAGCCGGGCAGCCTCCCCCCGCTCGCCTTCGTGCTGCAGCGGCTGTTCGAGCTGCGCCGGGACGATGCCTTGAGCGAGGACGTGTACCTGCGGGACCTGGGCGGACTGGAGGGAGCGCTTTCCGGCCATGCGGCCGAGGCGGAGGCGGCAATGGGCCAGGACCTCGGCCCGCAAGCGATCGAGGATAAACTGCCGCAGGTCTTCGAGTCGCTGGTCCGGGTGAGCGTCCAGGGCCTGCCGACTCGCCGCCGTGCCAAGCTCTCCGCCATCCCGGGCGACGTGCGCCCGGTGATCGAGCACCTATTGCGGGCCCGGCTGTTGACGGCGGAGGGCGAGGGCGCGGAGGCCCTGGTGTCCGTGGCCCACGGGCGCCTGTTCGATGCCTGGCCGAGCCTCGCCCGCTGGGTCGCGGCCCACCAGGACGACCTGCGCCTGCTGCGCCAGGGGGAGCTGGACGCCGCGGAGTGGGCGCGGCAAGGCTATGACCTGGTCCACCTCTGGCACCCGAAGCGCTTGAAGCGTCTGCAGCGGGTCATCGATGCCCTGCCGCCCGACCGGGCTGACCCCGAGGTGCGCGAATTTGCCTGGCCCCAGACGCGGATGCTCCAGCGGGTGGTCGCAGGTGCCATGAGCCACGACCACGAGGAGCGGCGCACGGTAGGGACCTACCTCGCCGAGCTGGGCGACCCGCGACCCGGGGTCGGCGTGGGTTCCGACGGCAACCCCGACATCGACTGGGTGCCCATCGCTGGCGGCAAGGTGGTCCTGGAGGAGAAGGCGGGTCAGGCCAATGTCGAACCCTTCGAGCTGGCCCGCTATCCCGTCACCAACGCTCAGTTTCATGCCTTCACAGCCGCCGAGGATGTCTACCGCGACCCCCGCTGGTGGCAGAACATGCCGGATGGCGCGAGCGACGGACCCGCCGCATCCCGCTGGCCCGAGACGAGCCACCCGCGGGTGGAGGTCTCCTGGTACGAGGCGGTAGCCTTCTGTCGCTGGCTGTCCCACCGGCTCGGGTTCGAGGTGCGCCTGCCCACGGAGTTCGAGTGGCAGCAGGCAGCGACGGGCGGTGATCCCCAAAACGTCTACCCGTGGGGCGGGGAGTGGGACGCCGCGCGCTGCAACAGCGCCGAGAGCGGCCTCAACCGCACCACCGCAGTTGGGCTCTATCCTGCCGGGGCGAGCGCTCAGCGCGTACTTGACCTGGCGGGGAACATCTGGGAATGGTGCCTGAACAAGTACGACGAACCGACTGAGCCGATGGGGTCCCCTGAGGACCGGGGGGCGTTGCGCGGCGGTTCGTGGAACTTCAACTCCGACTACTGTCGCGCCGCCTCCCGCACGTCCGTGCACCAGGACTTCCGCAACGACAACATCGCGTTTCGTGTGGTTCGTCCCGTATCTTCAGATCACTGATCACTGAGATGCGCGCGGAGCGCCGACATCGCCGATCCGGTCGCCCGTGGAACGGCGGGCGGTGCGTGGCGGCTCGCGGACCGTTTCCTCCGGACCGAAACGGGCCGCACGTAGTGCGCCCGAATGGGGCACGCCAGGATGGCGTGCATCAACATCGACTCCGACAACTGTCGCGCCGCCAACCGCAACAACAACCACCCGGACGACCGCAACGACAACATCCGGTTTCGTGTGGTTCGTCCCACATCCTGCCCGCTTCCAGGCGCGGCTCCGGCGGCGTGGGGCCGGGCCCCGCGGGGGCACCACCCTCCCGCAACGCCGGTCGAGCACGCTTGGCCGGCCGAGGCGGAAAGGGCTAGATGGCGCAGGTCGATCCGGTCCGCACCGGGGCACATCCCTCCGGTCGGGCGCATACCAAACCAGGGCGCATCCTGGAGGCGACTCCCGATGCGCCCTACCTTCCATCCGCCTCGACGCGCCGGCGCCAACCGCCGAGCAGCCGCCCGATCTCCGCGGTGATCCGGCTCACGTGCTCGTACTGCCCGTCCTTCAGCCACGCCCAGCGGTTGATGAGACGCAGGTAGACCCGCAGCGATTGCAGCGCCACGTCGGCGCGCTGCAGGGCGCGCGCCCGGGCGAAGCGTGCCCTAGTCGAGCGGCTCGCTGCCGTGCGGCTCACCCTGCACGCGGACAGCGCCCAGGTCCTGCCGGTCGCGTGCGGCATTCCCTGGCTCGGCTTTATCGTGTACCCGGACCATCGGCGCGTGAAGCGGCGCAAGGTGGTGGCCGCGAGCCGCCGGCTCACCGCCCGCTACGACGCCTGGCGCCGGGGCGACATCACCTTCGCCGAACTGGACGCCAGCGTGCAGGGCTGCATCGGCCACGTGCGCTACGCCGATTCCTGGGGACTACGGGAACATGTGCTGGCCCGGTTCGACCTGTCCGAGCGATGGCCGTGGAAGCCCAGGACCCGGAAACAACCGCGAAGGCGCGCTGCGCGCGCCTTCAGAAACCAGTGATCAGCGATCTGGAGATGGGGGACGAACCACCCGAAAACCGTAGTAGTCGTTGCGGGAATCCGGGCCGCCCCCGCTGCGGCGGGCGGCACGACAGAGGTAGCGAAGGGAGCACCAGCAACCGCCGCGCAGCGCCCGCAACTCGTCGCCCTTTGTGCCCGTGCGTTCGGGGTTTTGGTATTCGTTCAGGCACCACTCCCAGACGTTTCCCGCCAGATCGAACACGCCGTGGGGGCTCGCCCCGCCGGGGTAGAGCCCGACGGCGGTGGTGCGGTCGGGGCCGCCCTCGGCGCTGTTGCAGCGCGCGGCATTCCACTCCCGGCCCCAGGGGTAAACGTTGTTCGGGTCGCCGCCCGTCGCCGCCTTCTCCCACTCGACCTCCGTCGGCAGCCGAACCTCGAAGCCGAGCCGATCCGAGAGCCAGCGGCAGAAGGCCACCGCCTCGTACCAGGCAACCGTCTCGCGCGGATGGTTGCCCTCCGGCCACCTAGGCTCCCAGGCCGCATCGAATCGCTGCGCAAGGCCCTTCCACCACGCGGGATTCGCAAAGCCCGACGGGTCGTCCAGGAAGCAACGGAACTGGCGATTCGTGACGGGGTAGCGGGCGATGTGGAAAGCGGGCAGGGTGCGCCGCTCGCCCTCTTGGTAGCGGAACTCGCCAGCGGGGACGTCGCCCCAGTCGATGTCCGGGAGCCACAGCCCAGTCTTCGGGTCCCGGGCGACGCCAACGCCGGGGCGGGTGTCCAGCATCTCCCCCTCCACCTCCACCGCGAGAGCCTGGCCAATGGCAGCGCGGGCAGCAGGGTCGGGGTCCCGATCGAGGTCGCTGAGCCGCGGGGTCCAGGCGGCCCGCACCCGCTCGAGGGTCGCGGCCGGAACCCTGGCCCCGCTGCGGGCGAGGCACTGGCCGGCCACCCAGGGCTGGGCGTCGGCCAGCCAGTCGATGATGAGGGTGCAGTCCTCCGGGTAGATGCCCGCGAGGAGCACCGTCGCCTCCTCCCAGCCGCTGCGCTGCCACCAGCGCTGCACCGGCCAGAGGTCGGCCGCGGCCAGCTCGCGGGCTTGGATCTTGGCCTGCATCCCCAGGGCGACGAAATACTCCTGCAGGAGCTGGTGGCCGAAGCGGACGTACCCGCCCGTGGGCTCGATCAGGCTCGCCCTGACCGCGAGGCGGTACAGCTCCGGCTGCAAGAGCAGGGCGGCATCCCGCGCCGACACCGAGGTCACCGCCTCCGCGCGCCCCGTGTCCTCGCCGTAGCGCTGCATGCTCCAGGCCATGCGCCCGGCGGCATCGAGCAGCCGCTCACCGTCAGGGGTCACTACCAGCGACCGGCCGGCCGGGTCCCGCCGACCGAGCCCCTCGCGCTCGATGAGGGTGTCGACGAAGTAACGGAACAGCACGCCGCGGTTGGCCGGAACCGTCCCGCTGCGCCGATACACCCCGAGCAGCATGACCAGCATGTAGGGGTTGCGCGCGAGGCGCATGAGGTTGCGGGGCGAGGCCACCTGCTCCGCCCAGACCCGGTAGTCGTGCCCGCTGGTCTTGTGGTAGACATCCGGGCTATCGCGCGGGACCTCCCGCGCCGAGAAGAACAGCTCCAGGTCGGCACCGGCCGCCTGCCACCTATCCCAGACGGAGCGCACCGCCTCGCCGCCGGCGACAGCCCAGAAGAATGCCTCGGCGGCCTCGGCGCCGCGCCGGGCACGCTCGGCAGCAGGCAGGTCTTCGGGCTGGGCGGCCGTGAGATAACGCTCGGCGAAGTCGGCGATGCCCGCAATGGTCAGGGGCTGGATGCGGATGGTGTCGAGCGCGAGGGCCAGGTCCTCACCGTAGTCGTCCTGACGGCAGGTGGCCAGCACCGGAATCGCTTGCGGGCGGGTCCTGTTCAGCCAGGTCTTTATCCGGCCCGCCTTGTCGGCCCAGGCGCCGGTGGGCAGCTCGTTCAAGCCGTCGAGGAGCAACACGGCGCGGCGGTCGGTCATCAGGGGGGGAAGGTCGGGCTGCAGCGGCTCGACCTGGCCGGCAAGAAAGTCTTCGAAGGGCGTTGCGTCAGTCCAGTCCCCGAGCTTCACGAGCAGCGGCAGCGGGGCCCGACCGTCCTCCCGCGCCCGGGCGGCGAGATCCGCGGCGAGCCGCCACAGGGTCGTGGTCTTGCCAGCCCCGGGCGGGCCGAGCAGCACGGCGCGCGTGATGTCGGGCGTCGGGAAAGCTTCGGTGATGTCCTCGAAACGCCGGGTCTGCTTCTGGCTGCCCGCGCTTCCCACGGCCTCGAAGGGGATGTGCTGCAGCTCCGGCCGGGCCACCAGCATGGGCAGCGGCGCCTTGTCGTCGCCGCCCAGCTCGGCGGTGCCGGCGAGCGGCGTGTACAGGTCCACGTGCTGAAGCTCCCGCAGCTCCAAGCGCCGCAGGTAAGCCAGCTCCCGCTCGCGCGGCTGCTGGGCCGCGAGCGGCGGGGCGGGCACCGGGGCCGGACCTGGGGCCGGCAGACTCGCCAGCAGCCGGTCCAGGGCACCCTGGTAGTCGCGGAAGAGATCCAGCGCCTGGAGTCGGGCCAGGTCCGCGGGCAGCGGACAGTCCTCGACCCGCACCGGGAAGATGGGCCGGTCGCGCCGCCGCGCCATGCGCCGCTCCCGCGCCACCCAGGGCCGGGCGTTGGCGGTCGCGCTCACCAGCACCACGAACGCGTAGGCCGCAGCGATGGCGTCTGCGATGCGCTGCTCCCACTCGGCTCCCGGCTGGATGTCGCTCACGTCGATCCAGCAGCGGTGGCCGGCCTCCTCCAGGTCACGCCCAATCTCGCGAGCAAGATCGGCGTTCTCCCGCGCATAGCTGATGAAGATGACGCTGTCCACAGAAAAAGACCGGGTTGGAGCCAAGAAATCGGTTCATTGTAGAGATATCTACCGTGCTCTGGCCCCGTCTTTCTCTCGGCCAACTGGCGCTAAATTTCTGGCTACTGCACCATGGTGTGCACGAGTACTGGCTCGTCCACCCGCTCGATCGGGTCCTGACTGTCTACCATTCAGTAACGGGTGAGTACCGCAAGCCCGGAATCCGCGTAACCACGGGTGCAACGCCTGTGGGCATCCTGCCGGGGCTCCAGATCGACTGGGGCCGGCTCTCCCCCACCGGCGTACCGACAGGGATTGGGCGGGCCGGAGCGCCACGGAGAGGCGTTGCGCCCGCAGGTCCGAAAAACGGGAAGGCGCGCTGCGCGCCTCCAGCAATCAGCAATTAGTTTAATGATCGGAGGCCAGGCGCCATGCGGACCACGCCGAGCGCTAACCCGGTCTCGGCAGCAGACGTCGCAATCTTCAACGTCCTTGTCGCTGACCGGCAGCTTCGGCACCGGCCATCACCAGACCGCCATTCCGATGACTCCGAACGCCACCAGCGCCAGTACCAGGATCGGGCCGAACGGCTGGTCCAGGACCAAAGCCAGCTCGAACGCGAGAAGGTAGGCGAGGATGCTCGTCCCCACCGCGATGGCCAGCGAGATCTTCCAGTTGGGGCCGGCCCGGTATGCGACCATGGGAGGCACGAAAACCAGCCCGAACGCGGCCATGACGCCGATCGACGACGTGGCGAGGGCAATACCGGCGGCAATCAACAGGTCGAAGTACAGGTGAAAGCGTCTGGGTGAATGCCCGCTCGCCAGAAAGAAATCCGGAAACATGCGCTCCAGCAGCAACTTCGGCGACAGCCAGCGCATCACCACCGCGCACACCATCATGAACGCCGCCGCGACCGTCAGGTGGGAGGCGCTCGTAAAGTAGAGCTGGCCATCGTACAGCGCGTGCCCCAGGTGTTCGGCCATTGGCACGTTGGCGAGCACCAGAATTCCGCATCCCCACCCCAGCAGCATGAACAATGCGTAGCCATTGTTGCCGCCCCGCGATGTCCACGCCTTTACGACCGCAGCGGAAGCCGAAGCGACGATCGCGCCGACATAAAAGGGAGCGGCCACGATGGCGGCAGCCAGCGACCCGGCTGCGGCCAACTGGGCAAGGGCCAGCGCGGCGAGCCATTCCTCGCGCAGCAGCAGGTACATGCCGAGGAGCGGGAGCACGAAGGCGAACACCAGGCCGGTGAAGAAGGGCAGCCGGAACACCGGGTCGAAGACCGCCAGAGGGCTCATTTGCCGACCTCTACGAGACGGGTGCAGACCTTGTCCAGGAACCGGTGGTCGTGGCTGATCAAGATGATGGCGTGGCCGTCGGTCAGCTTGACCAGCTCGTGTTCCATATACTCCAGGCCCTTGGGATCCACATTGTTGGTCGGCTCGTCCAACATCACTAGGTCGACGGGTGCCTTCAGGCAGGCCCACACCTGCAGAAATTGCAGTTGTCCGCCGCTCAACCGGTCGAGCCGCCTGTCCAGGAGTTGTCGAATCCAATTCGGCAGCGAGTCGCTGTCGGCTCCGGTCAAGGCCAGGAGCTCGCGGCCCGAGAGGGGGATGTCTTCCAGAGGAAGGGGATTCTGCTGCTGATGAGCGATGCGCAGCCCCGGTCGCTTCTCGATGCGGCCGGCAAAGACCTTGACGGTGCCCCCGATCGCTTTCATCAGGGTGGATTTGCCCGAACCGTTGGGGCCGCGGATGCAGACGATCTCGCCCCGAGCGACGGAGAAGCTTATCGGACCAACCACCGGACGCTCATAGCCCGCCGCAACGCCCTCGACCGACAGCAATGCCGAATCCGGCGGCATTTCCGCGGCCGCATCCTCTATCGAATGGGTCCCGAGCGCACCCGGCTGACGCCCGCCGGACCCCGCTGCAGCCGTGTCAAGGGCCACGGGTGTGGGACTCGATCGCGGCCAGCAAGCGGCTGATCGTGTCGTCGTAAAGGCTGAACAGGTCCTTCGCCTGCGGGGTCCCCCCGATGGTCGCGGCGACTGCGACCGCCGGGATGTGAATGCGCTGGGCCAGCCAATCGGAGGCGTCCGGCGACTTGTAGGTCGCCCTGACGATGAGCTTGGCCGGGTGCACTCGCTGCTGGTCCAGCAGCTCTTCCAGATGCGCAGAAGTGGGTTCCACGCCCGGCTTGGGCTCCAGAGAGCCCATGACCGGCATGCCTATCCAGTGAAAGAGATAGGTGATCTCCTTGTGGTGCTCGATCACGGGCACTCCCTTCAGTGGTGCAGCTTCCTGCTCCCACTTCCTCATCGCAGCCTCCCAGCGCTCGGTGAACGAGCGCAGACGGGACTGGTAGGCGCTGGCACCTTGGGGGTCTGTCTCGATCAAGCGCTTGGTCAGCTCATCGGCCGCCAGCAGGATATTCTGCGGGTCGTAAACCAGGTGCGGATTGCCCACCGGATGAAGATCGCCGAGCGAACGGTCGAGCACGGCCGGCCGCTCGATGACTTGGACGTAATCCGCCACTTCCAGATGTCCCGGCTTTCCGAGCTGGATCTTGTCGTTCCCGGATTGGGCCAGGACCGGCGGCAGCCAACCGACCTCGAGCTCGGCCCCCGCGCACACCACGAGGTCGGCGCGGCGTGCCGCGGCGATCAAGCTGGGCTTTGCTTGAACCCGATGCGGGTCTTGTAGGCCCGTCGTGGCGACAAAGACGCGGGCCCGGTCGCCCGCGATCTCGGTCGTGAGAGCGCCCCACTCCGGCTCACACGCGAACACCTCGACGGCCGCGGATGCGGGTGCGGGTGCGGGTGCGACAGCCGCCCATAACGTCAGACAAATGAACCACTTAGGCCAATTTCTCATGTGCTGTCGTCCTGTTTAAACGGGCCGCCGGCCTAGAATTTGTGAGCGCCGTGGGTACCCAGACTCATGATGTACTGCAGGAACACCTGGTTGTCGGTGAGCCCGCGTTGGTATTGGTCCTGGTTGAACTGCAGCCTGAGACGGCTGAACTCGGAAGGGCTCCAATCGATCATCTCGGAGAAACGCTGCGGCTTGAAGCTGGTCGCGGTAACGCCGTTCGCCGCGTTCAGCCCTGCGCCGATGCTTCCGGGATCGAGCTGGTCGTAACGCAGGCCCACGCGCCAATAGGGGTGAAACTGATATACGCCCTGCAGGTACCAGCCCGACTGATTGCTGTTGAAGGAGTCGATGCTGTCGATGCTTGTCGTGTCGAACGCCAGTTGCCCGCCGCGCTTGAGCTGCATCCACTCGGTGACGAACTTGAAGTTCTTGTAGTAGTAGTCGCCGTTGGGCGCCCACTTGTACACGAAGTCCACGCCGTTCACCTGCGTGTCGCCGGTGAAGCTGTTGCTGACTCCGGTACGCTCGTCCAGATCCGCGATCGGTACGCCGTTGCTGCCCGTCGCGGTGCGCAAGGTCCACAGCCCAAACCGATAGCTGCCCCCGGTCCCGATGTCCCCGCCGACGTGCGCGAATGCCGTGCCGGCGCCGACTCCGTTCTGGTTGCGGTCCGACCCGGGCGGTTCCGCGCCGCGCCCGACCTCGCCCCCCAGCTCGAGGAAAACAGGAGTCGGGGCGACCCAGTTGAGCTGCAGACCGTCGTCACCGTAGTTGTCACCCAGGAACACGCGTTGCACCAGCGCCGGATCGACGAAGTCCCACGCATGGGCGTGAACCGAGTTCTCGTAGCCGATCGCTGAAAAGAACCGGCCTCCCTTGACGCTCAGGCCGTGGCCCAATCCCAGGGTCTGGAAATACGCTTCCTCCACCGAGACCGTGTTGTCCGGTTCCACGGCCAGGTTCATGGCTCCGCTGAACCACGGGTCCACGCTGGCCGAGATGAACAGCTCGGACTCGTCGAGAGTGAATCCTCGCCTCCCGGGCAGCTTGTCTTGCTTGACCGCATCGGCATTGGACAGGAAGCCCTCCACCTTGTAGTCGTTCGGATTGTGCTGCAGGTTGGCGTATTGGCCGTTTAGGATCAGGGAGATCGCGGGATTGAAGGCATTGGGCGTGCTCTGCTTGGTCGACGCCTGGACCGCGGAGGATTGCGCCTGGACCGCAGACGATTGCGCTTGGGCCGCGGACGATTGGGCTTGGGCCGCGACCGTCTGCGCCCGCGTGGCCGCAGCCTCGGCCCTGCTCGCTCGGGCCTCTGCTTCGTCGAGACGTTTTTCCAGTGCTCGGGTCTGGGCTTCGTAGCTCTTCTTCAGCTCCTTGATCTGTTCGCGGATCTGGGCCAGCTCGGCATCGCCAGCAGCATACAGCGGGGCCGGACACCCCACCGCCAGCACGATAGCGAGCGCTCCGACTTTCGGCTGAAACTGCCGCAAACCGATAGCCCCGGGCGCCACCCGCAGGGTGCGTTGGTTCATGGTTTTTCCTCACCGCCAGGCAACACTGCAACACAGACCCCAACGGGGGCCTGCCGTTACGGGCTTTGAGGCTCAGGCGAGAGGCGGTGGGGCGCGGGAGAAATAGGGACGGCAGATACGGCAGATGATGCGCGGGGCCGCCGGGAGCGCGGGCGCAGCGACGGCCCGCGGCGGCTCCACGAAGAGCGGCACCGAAGGCAAGGCCCCCCCTAGCTGGGCGAACGCGACACACTGCTCGCATACGTGGGAATGCGGCAGGTGTTTGTCGGGCTGCCCCGGTCCAGAGAGCGGATCGCTCAGGTGGGAGAGCGGATGCACCGCCGCTCGCCCCTGGGCGACGAGCACCAGTAGTGCGAGCAGGACAATCGCGACGGGGCGGCGATGCAGCATGGCGAAGTAGCATGCTGCGCGTCCGGCGCGGCTGTCAAGCGGGGTTTCTTCCCGCATAGACTAGAGAGAGTCCGCGGGATGGGGGCGTGTCAGGACGCCCCCCCCGCATCCCGAAGACTGCTACCATCTTGCCCGCCAGCGCCCGCCCGGATGGCTCGGCGAGGGGTGCGGGAGGATCCGGGTGACGCTGACCCAGCGAAGCGAGGGCCGGTCAGGGGGCGTTCAGGTTGTGCGGTTATACTGGGGCCATCGGATTTCCGGAGGCGCCGAGAGGAGAGATTGAGATGTCAACGCAAGGCGATGCCCACACTGGGGCGCATACGCGCCGACGGCAAGAGCATGTGCTCCCGAAGGTGCTCGCAGCCGGCCTGCTCCTCTTGGCGCCCCTCGGACGGGTGTCGGCAGAACCGGCGCGGGACTGCCAGGTCCGCGACTTCCCCATCCATCAGACGGTGCACAAGGAGGACTCGCTCGATCTTCGCGTCCCGCCAGGATACGTGGACTCCGTCGCAGTCCGCTGGGATGACGCCATCGGAAAGGGACACAACGCCCGTGGGGAGGTGTTTCTGGACGGACAGCCCTTGGGAAACACGGACATCAAATCGGCCGGGAACACGTCGGTGTTCCGAGCGGACCGCTACGCCTCGCGCGGGCGGGTGACGGTCCGCATCCGCAGGGACGACGCCCACGTCCATTCGGTCAAGGTCGTCCTGTGCGCTGACTCGTCCCGCGACGGTCGCGGGGCGGAGGAGTCCGTAGCCCCTCTGGCCGAGGAACTGGTCCACCGGACACGGCGCCTGCACCGGGACGCCGAGCGGGAGGCGCAGGGATCGCGTCGCTGGAGAGCGGTGCGCGACCTGGAGGCGCTCGAAGCCTCCGCGGAGGACTTCTACCGCCTCGCGGCCGGCGTCCCCCCCGCCGGACGCGAGGCGCACAGGGCGTACCGGCGGCTGGAGGATGACTACCGGCGCGCGGGCTCGACCCTGGACCAAGCCGATTTCTCCCGCCGCGTGGAAGCCCAGTGGGCTGACCTGGCTCCTATCATGCGCCGCCTGGATGAGCGCTTCGACCGTGAACGGCCCCCGGAGAGATCGCGGGAAGGCCGCCCCTGGGAGGGCAGGGACTGACCCGACCGGCGCGCGGCGGCTGTCCGCCACGTCCGGCTCCCGGGGCGCGGCCCGGCGTGCTCACCGGGTGAGAGTACCTCGCACTCGTCGACAGGACCGGCTGGATGATCTTGCCCCGCTCAGGGGGCCGCTGGCGGCGGCTCCTGCTCGGGAATCGAGTCCAACTGGGAGAGCCACGCCGCCGCCTCGCCGTCGCTGGGCGCCCGGTAATCGCCGCGCGGTGACAGCGAGCCGCCCGACCCGACCTTGGGCGCGTTGGGCATGGCGCTGCGCTTGAACTGGCTGAGCTGGAAGAAGCGCTCGAGGAAAACCCCGAGCCACCGGCGTATTTCGGCGATGGTGTACTCGCGGCGCTCGGACTCCGGGATATCCGGCCACACGCCGCGCGCCGCATCGTGCCAGGCGCACCAGGCGAGGAAAGCGACCTTCGGCGGGGCGTAGCCGAAGCGCAGGATTTGGTAGAGATTGAAGTCCTGCAGCTCGTAAGGACCGACCACCGCTTCGGTGCGCTGATTCGGCTGCCCGCCCTCCCCGTCCGGCTCCGCGGGGACCAGCTCGGGACTGATCTCGGTCTCCAGCACCTCCTCCAGCACCGCACTCACCTCGGGGCCGAGCTGACGCGTCTTCGCTACCCAGCGGATCAGGTACTGGATCAGCGTCTTCGGGACGCTGGCGTTCACGCCGTAGTGGGCCATCTGGTCGCCCACGCCGTAGGTGCACCAGCCCAGGGCCAGCTCGCTGAGATCGCTGGTCCCGACCACCAGGCCGCCGTGGCGGTTCGCCAGCCGGAACAGCAGGCTGGTGCGTGCGCCCGCCTGCACGTTCTCGAAGGTCACGTCGTACACCGGCTCACCCCGCGCGTAGGGGTGATCGATGTCGCGCAGCATCTGCAGGCAGCCGGGGCGGATGTCCACCTCCCGCGCGGGGCACCCCAGGGCCGCGATGAGGCGCCGCGCCTGCGCCAGGGTGCGGGCGCTGGTCGCGAAGCCCGGCAGGGTATACGCAAGCACATGGCTGCGCGGCAGCCCCAGCACGTCCATGGCGTGGCCGCACACCAGCAGCGCCTGGGTCGAGTCGAGCCCCCCCGAGACGCCGATGACCACCTTGTCCACTTGCGCGGCGTGCAGGCGCTTCACCAGCCCCTGCACCTGGATCTCGTACACCTCCCGGCAGCGCTCGTCGCGCCGGTTCGGATCGCTCGGAACATAGGGGAAACGCTCGTAAGCCCGCTCCGGCAGCAGCACGCCCCGGCTGGGAAGGTCGAGCGGCACCGGCACCGTACGATAGTCCTGCAGGTCCTGCCGGTGGCGGTAGCGTGCCTGGGCGAAGGTGCCCTGGCGCATCCTGTCCTGAACGAGACGCTCCAGGTCGACGTCCCCGGTGACGAGCTGGGCGCTATAGCGGAACCGCTCCGACTCCGCGATCCGCGTCCCGTTCTCGTAGATCAGGGCGTGCCCGTCCCAGGCCAGCTCCGTGGTCGACTCCCCGCTCCCGGCCGCGCAGTACACGTAGGCCGCGAGGCAGCGCCCCGACTGGTTCTCCACGAGCTGGCGGCGGTAGTCCGCCTTGCCCACGGTGATGTTCGACGCGGACAGGTTCACGAGCACCGTGGCGCCCGCCAGCGCCGCATAGCTCGAAGGCGGGATGGGCACCCAGAGGTCTTCGCAGATCTCCACCGAGAAGGTCAGCAGCGGCTGACTCTCGGCCGCGAACAGCAGGCGGTTGCCGAAGGGCACGTCGCGGCTCCCGAGCAGGTCCACGGTGCTCCTGCCGGCCACGTCCGCCGGCGTGAACTGGCGCAGCTCGTAGAACTCCCGGTAGTTGGGGAGGTAGGTCTTGGGGACGATCCCCAGCAGCTTGCCGCGGTAAAGCACCGCCGCGCAGTTGTAGAGCAGCCCGTCCACTTGGAGCGGCAGCCCCACTACCGCGACCACGGGCAGCGCATGGGAGGCGTGCAGGATACGCGACAGAGCGTCCACGCAGCCGTCCAGCAGCGCCTGCTGGTGGAACAGGTCCTCGCAGGAATAGGCCGACAGCCCCAATTCCGGGAACACGACCAGCGCCGCCCGCCGCGCCGCCGCCCGTTCCAGCAGCGCGATGGTCTGGGCGGCGTTGAACGCCGGGTCCGCCACCTTCACCTCGGGCGACGCGGCCGCGACCCGCACCATACGGTGGCGGTAAAGGTTGAAGAAGTCTTCGGTTTCCATGGCCTGTCGCGGAGCTTCGAGCCAGACCACTCTAGTGGAGCGAGCGCTGCCGCCGCAAGGGCGCTGAATCCTCGGTCCGGTAGCCGGCTGGAGGGCGACCCCGATTCCCTGTGTAAGACATCCCGGCGGCTGTCGCTCCCGCCGGGAGCCAGGACAGCCGCCGGGCACCGCTCTCATCATGACCGGCGTTGGACGCGCGAGCGCACTCCTGGCCCGTCCTTGAACGGGCCGGCTCCCGCCTCGCAGCGTACTGGCAACACGAAACCCCAGGTTGTTGTTCCGATCGGAGACGGTATTCCTGTTGCGGTTGGCGGAGCGCACGTTCTGCGGGGTATTGTTCCAACTGCCGCCGCGGTTCACGCGCCGCCCTGACGCCGGTCAGGCTCCCGCGGGCCGGTCGGACCCGGCAGGTGCCGGGTCGAACCAGCCGCCGCGAAAGATGGCGTGGCGCAGCCGCCGCGTGTGCCCATGCGCGGCGTGCGCGACCCAGGACTGCACCCGTTGGCGCACCTCCTTCTCGGTGACGGTCCCCTGCCCCCAGCGGTCGCGCAGCCCCCGCAAACGGTTGCGGAAGCGCCGGACATTGGATTCCGGCAGGCGCCGCCGCCCGTTTGCGTGCAGCTCGAAGCCGAGGAACGTCGCCGGCTCGGCGGTCGCCAGAACCAGGGTCTTGTCCGGGTGCAGCGACAGGCGGCGCCGGGCGAGATATTCGGCGATGCGCTCCCGCCATGCCGCGAGCTGCGCCGGGTCGTCGTGGAACAGTGCCAGATCGTCCACGTAGCGGACATAGCCGGGCGCGCGCAGGACTTCCTTGACGAAGTGGTCCAGGCCATCCAGGTAGACGTTGGCGAAGAGCTGGCTGGTCAGGTTGCCAATGGGCAGCCCGCGGCGGCGCTCGAAGGGTGTGAACAGGCCGTCACCCGGGTAGTAGAGATGGACCGGCTCCTGGGGATTGGAGCCGTCGACGATCAGGTCCAGCAAGCGCAAGGCGCGCGCGCAGGCGATGCGCCGGCGCAGATCCCGCTTCAGGATGGCGTGGTCGATCGCCGGAAAGTACCGGTAGATGTCGGCGCGCAGCACGTATCGGTGGCGGTCGCGGTAATGCTCGTAGCGGGCAACGGCGCGGTGGGTGCCCTTGCCCCGGCGGTTGGCGAAGCTGTCCGGGATGAAGCCGCGCTCGAACAGCGGCTCCACCACGGCGCAAAGGGCATGATGCACCACCCGGTCGCGAAACGGCGCGGCCGACACCCGCCGCGGCTTGGGGTCGCGCACCTCCATCACCGTGTAGCCGCCGGGCCTCCACGAGCCGTCGCGCAGCGCCCGCTCCAGGACCAACAGGTTCGTCTCCAGTCCCGCCAGGAAGGCGGCGACGCCGGCCTTGGCGCGCTTGCCGCGCGCCGCCCGCTGTGCCGCCGCGTGCAGGGCGTGAAAGTTGGCGATGCCCTCGAACAGATGATCAGCCCTGCGCACCGCGGTCGGCCTTCATCCAGCCCCCCACCAGCCGCCCCACCTCGTCCACGCTGCGGGCGACGTGCTCGTAACGGCGCAGATCGAGGTAGCCGAGATCCTTCGATAGCCGAAACAGAAAACGCAGCTTCTCCAGCCGCAGGTTCACCCGGCGCAGGATCGGCGCCGCCTCGCGCGTGTAGGTGGCCTCGATCAGCCCTTCCAGCAAGTCCAGCGCCGTGCCCTGGATGCGGTCGCCCAGCAGGAAGCGCTGGCTGCGCGGGAACTTCTCCACCGTCGGGATCATCCACAGCAGAAACTGGTAGGCCCGCTCCAACGCCGGGCCGTGGCGCCGCGCCGGGTCGGGCTGCCGACCCGGCGCGGCGCGCGGTGGCTGGGTGCTCGCCACGACGGGGTAAAGGGGTAAAGAAGCTAAGCCCTAAGCTGCCGTTTCACGGCAGCGTCCTGGCAACACGAAACCCCGGGGCGCCGTTCCGAGCGGAGACGGGATACCAGCCGCGGCTGGCGGAGCGCACGAACAGCGGGGAAGAGTCCCAACTGCCGCCGCGGTTAACGCGCCGCCCGCAGTCGCCCCGGTGGCTGGCGCTGCCGTCGGCCGGCGCGCCCGCGTAGCTCTCGTCGTAGCAGTCCTCGGTCCATTCCCAGACGTTTCCCAGCATGTCGTAGAGCCCGAATGCGTTCGGCCGGAAGGAGCCCACCGGGGCGGTGTCGGGGTAGCCGTCGTCGCAGGCGAAGGCCGGCCAAGGGTACCGCGACGAATATTTGGTCTCGCCGGACCAATCATAGACGTTGGCGAACTGACAGGCGCGGTCCGTCGACGTGCCCCAGAACCGGGGCTTCTGCGATCCGGCGCGCGCCGCGTACTCCCACTCCGCCTCGCTCGGCAGACGGTATCCCTTGCCGGTCTTCTCCGACAGCCACTCGGTGAAGCCCACCGCCTCCTCCCAGGTGACGTTGATGACCGGCTGGCGACCGCGGCCCCAGCCCTCGTCTCCCACCTGCCCACAGTCCCCGGCACGCGCGCACGCGTCCCACTCGTTGAAGGTCACCTCGTACTTGCCCAGCGCAAAGGGCTTCGCCAAGGTGACCTCGTGGGCGGGCCCCTCGTTGTTGTCGCGCCCCGCCTCGCTGGGCGGCGAGCCCATCACGAAGGACCCGGCCGGGATGACCACCATCGCCGGGCAAACGTCGCAGTCCTGGAACTCGGTGCCGGGCTTAGGGTAACGCGGCGCGGCGCTGGCGGTGCCCTTCCCGGACAGCTCGGCGAGGCGGCGCTTCGCCTGGGGTGCCACCGGGCTGTTCGGGTCCGCCTTGAGCGAGGCATCGAAGCGCGCGCGGGCCTGGTCCTTCTTGCCCAGCGCCAGATAGGTCTCGCCCAGGTAGTAGTTCGCCGGGGCATTGTCGGGCTCGACCTTGAGCCCTTGCTCGAACTTGGCCGCCGCTGCGTCGAGCTTGCCCGCCTTCCTCAGCTCGAAGGCGTCGAAGAACAATTGCTGCGCGCCCCCTTGCTGCGCATGGCCATTGCCCGACCCGACAGCGGTAGAAAAAAGCACCAACCACACCATGAGCCCAAACGGTTTCAGCAGAACCTTCCCCATCTTTGCCTCCCTTGCGGCGTGGCCGCTTACCAAAACGAGTATTAATAGTACAGGCTTACTGGGGCACGGTTTTCCCCACCGGGACGGCGGTCAGGACTCGGCCGAGACGGCCCCGGAAAGATACGAGCCAAAGAGTCGATGTCGTTAAACAAGCCGCTACAGCTTCGATGGTCCAGACAGCGGGGCGCAGGATCGAAGCCCATGCCTGGAGGAGGGAGCGTCCATGAATTCCACCCGCCTGTCGTTCACCGCTGTCCTCGCGGCGCTGTTCTTGCCTCAGGCGCAGGCCTAATATCTCTCTCTACGGAATAGTCACGGAACCCGTCTTGCCGACGTCGTTCCAAGAGTGTTACGCGATGGCGCAGGCCTTCAACGCCGTCACCCAGAAAATCTCCGATCAGCTCATGCGGTGCGTAGATCAGTACAACGGTCTTGAGGTGATTCCGCCCCATTGCAAGAAGTACCTACGTGAGCAGGACGAGGCCGACAGGGCGAGAGATCAGGCTTTGGACGCATGCCGCGCCAAAGTGGCGGCCTACCTGGAACAGCAGCGAGAAATGGAACGGGAAAAGCAAAAGCAGGAACAGGAGCGGTTGGCGCGCGAGCGTCGGGACAGCGAGGAGCGGGACGCACGCGAGACAAGGCGCCAAGACGAGCGGCACGAGCGCGAGGCGCGCCAGGCTCGGGAGGAGCGGCGCAGAGAGGAAGACGCGCGGAGCAGGCAAGAACGGGAGGCACGGCGCCAAGACGAGCGGCGCGACGGCGGAGAGAAACGGGAAGCAAAGAGCGCCAAGGATCGGGACCGTGAGTCGCATGAAGCGCGACAGGCATCACTTTGGCAAAAAATCTTGGACGCGTCCGAGCGGTCGAGGGAGCCGGAAGCGGAGCACCCCCAAGCAGAGGAAGCCCGCGCCGAGGAGCGTCAGCAGGAGACCGAGCAGGGTCGCCAAGAGGAAGAGACCCATTACTGGGATCTCGTAAAGAATCTGAAGGAAGGCGCCGGCCTGGCGAAGGACATCGCCGAGATCGGCGAGAATCCATTCGGGGCGTCCGCCCAGAAGGGCGGCGAAGCCGTCAGCAGCTTCTTGGTGGGCAAGGGGGTCGGTGTTGCGACCGGAGGCTTACCGGAGCACGAGGATCAAGGCTACGGCGCGATAGCCTCCGGGGTGGATGAAATGCGCAGCCAGGCATTGGCGCGTAACCCGTTCGCGGCCGAGATTTCCGGGCAGGCGTTTCAAGGGATTCGCAGGGTCCAAGGCGCCGTTCTGGGCCAGGCCGAGGACCTCGGGGAACAGGTCTCGGAGATCGGCCGCGAGGAGGCGCCGAGTTCTGCCGGCGCGGCTAACCCCTTCCAGCCGCCTCGGCGGCGCTTCGTTCAGGACGTTGCCGAGCCGCCCCAACCGGTGGCCCGTGCGCAGGTGCGGCAGGTCGCTCAGCCGGCACCGCAGCCCGCGCCACAGTCGTTCGCATCGACGAGTACGGAGAATCCGTTCGGTCGGCGCTCGACTCCGGTCACCTACGACGACCTGGAGAGCGGCACTCGCTTCGACATTTCGCCAGGTCATGCCCTCTACCGGGACCCGGCGACCAGGCGCCTGCGCGTCGTGAGCCTGGCTGAGTTGCCGGCAGGCGCCGGGCGCGGCGACCAGCCCGGTGCCGGGAAGGTGGGATGCAGTGCGACGGGGGTTGGAATCGTCACTCCGGAGTGCGAGAAGGCGCGCCGTGCCAGCGTGAATCCTTTCGGAAGCGGTCAGAAGTAGCAGCCCGATCGGGTCGAACGCGACGGCATCGATCGCATGCCCCCTACAAAGTCGCTCACAATCCCACCCCGCGAGCCCCCACAGCCCGCACATCCCATCAAGCCGCATCCCGGATCTCCGCGTGAATAACGATCTCATCGAAAGGCGCAGCGAGTTTCCCGTCCTCGTCCCTTTCCAGCAGCCCAAGCTCGACCAGCTCCTTGACGTCGGTGTGGACGTTCTTGTAGTCGCGGCTAAGCCCCTGCGCGAGCTGGCGGACGTTCAGAGTCTGATGAGCGGCCACGTGGCGCAACAGCTCCAGCCGTTTTTCGGTGATAGTGGAAAACAGCTCCCGCAGGCTCCCGAACGCGAGGCGCGGGGTGGACGACTCTCCAGCCTCCAATCGCCGCCAGGCCTCGGCGAAGGCATTCAGGCCGGCCTGCGGCCTCATCACCATGATCTCGATCCGGTTCATTCCCACCTCCAGCCCGCCAGGCGCACGCAATCGGCGCGGAAGTCGGCGATCAACCTGTGCAGCGAATCGAACCGGTAAGGGTGTTCCCCGTCGGCGTCATGTCGATGGTCACCCTTGCCGCTCTCGTTGTCGTACCGAACGAGACACTTGCCGGCGCGACCGCAATACAGCCGGTATTTGAGCCCATGAGCCCGCTCCGGGGTAACTCCCGGTAAGGCCCAGATGACCATCTCCACGAACACATCCGCCTGCCGGGCCTTGTACCGGAAGATCTGCCGTGCCCGCATGATGGTCTAGTATGCCATAACGGCCCCCGCCCGCGCGCAGCCTGAACCCGTCATCCAGGCAACGCAGGGCCTCAGGATTCGTGGCCCGCCGCGGCTGGTATATTAAGGACCGAGCCTAAACCCCCAAACGATGCGCGGCAGCGAGCGCCCTGATCCAGCCGAGAGAGGAGATTCATCCATGTCCGTCGTCCAGATCAACAGCTATTACGCCGAGTGGTTGCCTTCCGGCACGCCTGACCACCCCGGGACCGGAAGGATTATCCTGCGCAGCGCGCAGCGCCTGACCGATCTGTATTGGCTCACCAACCTCCACTCGGATGACTTCCGGAACCTGCTGACGCTGCTCCAAACCGAGAAGCCGCTGTTCTGGGACAAGTCCGCCGACTGCCTGCGCACGGCCCACCCCCAGAGCCTGGACGCCGAGCCCGTCGGGGAGCAGGAGCGCTCCTGACTCGAAGACCCCCGGCCCCGCCGACGCGCAGGCCCGCAGGCCAAGGGAGGACGTCGCGAATTCGGGACAAACCGCAGCCTTCTGCGGCTGGCAGGGAACCCTCGGGTCGACCAGATGGGCCTCGGTCCCCGCCGTCCGGCATACCGGCGAACGGGTGTGGGGATCCCACAGGCGAGATAGCGGCAAGACTCCCGTTATTTCAGTAAGCAACAACCGCGATATCGGTCTTGCTGAAATCCCGACCTTTGAAGACCAGCGGCTCGCCCGTTTCTTTGGCAAGCCCATAGGCGATGCAATCACCGAAATTCAGGCCTGCCGGATGTCTCCCTCTACCGAACTCACGAAACGCCCTGCGGGCGATTTCCGCCTGTGTCGAGTCAAAAGCGGCGATTTGGATCTTGAGCTTCGCCAGCAGTAGATCGAGATCCCGCGAGCCTTCGTCACCGTGTCGCGCCCGGACCAGTAGATGGTAGGTCGGGTTAGCGCAGTGTAACCCGACAATCCGAATCTTCATTCCCCGCCAATGCCCTTCGGGAGGTCAACGGCGGATTCACCCCAGCTCTCGGGGTAGGTGCCGTCCGCGACGTAATGCCTGAAACTGGAATAGCGCCAATCGAGTGGGCGCTTGGCATAGCCGTGCTTTACCGGGTTGTAGTGGATATATTCGACATGCCGCCTGTAGTCTTCTTCATCGCGCAGCAGGTGTTCCCAATAGCGATGTTGCCAGATGGCCCGCTCGCCTTTTCGGCGCCTGGCGCTATTGGCGGGATTGTCTCGCAGGTGGGGATCGCAATGCTTGGTGAACCACGTCTTGACCAATCGCAGCCGGGTGGAGAAGTCTCGATCATGGTCGGGCAATGTCAGGATGCAATGCAGGTGGTCCGGAAGCACCACGGCCGCTGATAGGACGAACGGGTGCTGGTCCATCACGCCGCGGAACGCTTGCCGCAGGATGTCGATGGCGGCATCGGTCGCCAGGATCGGCCGCCGGCTCTCGGTGACGAGAGTGAAGAAGTAGCTGCCACCAGGCACGTATGCACGGCGATATTGCATCGGTGGAGTTATCTGTTCGTCGATATATCGATGTCGGGTTACGCTGCGCTAACCCGACCTACGAACTACGAACTCGTACTCAGATTCTAGGCCCTGAGCCGCCGCGGGCGCAGGTGTTCCGGCGCCCGCCGGACCGCCCGCGATTGCAGAAATGTCGGTGCGGCGTTCATGGGTACGGTCAAGGATCTCTGCTGAGGAAGCGGCCGACGCACGGCTCGGGGTATATTGTGCCGGTGGCCTGCCAGGCCGAACCGCCCCACAAGAAGCGAGTACGCCATGCTCTTCGCCGAGATCGTCGACACCTCCCGGCGGGTCTCGGGGACCCGCAGCCGCCTGGCGAAGGTCGAGCAACTGGCCCAGTGCCTGAGACGCCTGCCGCCTGAAGAGCTGGAAGCGGGAGTCTGCTATCTGTCGGGCGTGACCCGCCAGGGCCGCATCGGCATTGGAGGCGCCGCGCTGCGCGACGCCATGCCGGGCAGCGCCGCCTCCACGCCCCGGCTCCCTATCGCCGAGGTGGACGAGACCCTCACCCGCATCGCAGAAACCTCGGGCGCGGGAAGCACCGCAAAGCGTCTCCAGCTTCTGGGCGGTTTACTCGCCGGGGCGACACGCGCGGAGCAGGATTTCCTGGTGCGGCTCCTGATCGGAGAGCTGAGGCAGGGAGCGCTGGAGGGGCTGATGGTGGAGGCCGTGGCGCAGGCGGCTCAGGTGCCCGCCGAAGAGGTCCGCCGCGCCGCCATGGTCGCGGGCGACGTGACGGCCGTGGCCGCTGCGGCGCTGACGGCCGGGACCGACGGGCTGCGGCGTTTCTCCATCCGTTTGCTAGAACCGGTCCGGCCCATGCTGGCGCAAACCTCGGAAGACGTGCCGGACGCCCTCGCCCACCTGGGGCGCGCCGCCGTCGAGTTCAAGCTGGACGGCGCCCGGGTGCAGGTGCACAAGGCCGGCGGGCAGGTCCGGGTGTTCAGTCGCCGCATGAACGACGTGACGCCGGCCGTCCCGGAGCTGGTGGAGGCGGTGCGGGCGCTCCCTGCCGGAGAGATCATCCTGGACGGCGAGGCACTCGCCATGCGCCCGGACGGGAGGCCGCACCCCTTTCAGGTCACCATGCGCCGCTTCGGCCGGCGCCTCGACGTCGAGCGCATGCGAGAGAAGCTACCGCTCAGCGTCTACTTCTTCGACTGCCTGTACCTCGACGGCAGTGACCTGACGGGCGAGCCGGCGGCAAGGCGCTTTCGGGCGGCCTCCGAGACCCTGCCTGCAACCCTGATCATCCCCCGCATCGAAACCGTGGACCCGGATGAAGCGGCCTCCTTCCTCGACGAGGCCCTGCGGCGCGGACACGAGGGCGTGATGGCGAAGTCCCTGGAGGCCGTCTACGAGGCGGGCAATCGGGGCAGCACCTGGCTGAAGATCAAGCCCGCGCACACCCTCGACCTGGTGATCCTCGCCGCCGAGTGGGGACACGGCCGGCGCAGCGGCTGGCTCAGCAATCTCCACCTCGGGGCGCGCGAGCCGGCGACTGGCGCCTTCGTGATGCTGGGCAAGACCTTCAAGGGGCTGACCGACGACATGCTGCAGTGGCAGACGCAGCGGCTCCTGGAGCTGGAGGTCGCCCGCGACGCTTACACGGTGTGCGTGCGCCCCGAGCTGGTGGTCGAGGTCGCCTTCAACGACATCCAGGAGAGCCCCCACTACCCGGCCGGGATGGCTCTGCGCTTCGCACGGGTCAAGCGCTACCGACCCGACAAGAGCGCCGCCGACGCGGACACGGTCGAGACCGTGCGCGCCATCCACCAAGGCGAAGTTGGGCGCACCCGACCCGAAGCACATGAACGTTGACCGCGTACCGGCCCGCCGCGTCACCTCCCTCGACGGGCCCGCGCCGAACCTCCCTCGGCCGACGGGCGCCCAGGATCGGATGCCGTCAACGGCTCCCGGCTGAATGGGCAGGCGTAGTTTCGAGTATCCTCCTTGGTCGGACACGAAATCCCTGTTAACTTCCCCCTGCAGTGAAATGCGGGGGCCGAAGGTGCCACCCGCCCGCCGAGCCGTTGAACGGCCGAGCCATGAAGGGCCTGTTCAACAAGAACACACCATAGAGAGCAGGACTCGTGAATCATAGCGAAATCGTCAGCTTCCTCTGGGGTGTCGCCGACCTGATCCGGGACACGTTCAGACGCGGCCATTACCAGGACGTCATCCTCCCCCTCACGGTCCTGCGCCGGCTCGACTGCGTCCTGGCCCCGAGCAAGGCGAAGATCCTCGCCACCCAGGCCAGGTTCAAGGGGAAGATCGAGAACCTGGACCCGCAGCTCCGCAAGGCGGCAGGCTTCGCCTTCTACAACACCTCCCGCTACGACTTCGAGAAGCTCCTGGCGGACGCCCCGCACCTGGCCGCCAACCTGCGCAACTACATCGCCGGCTTCAGCCCGAACATGCGCGAGGTGATCGAGAAGTTCGACTTCGACAACACCCTCAGCAAGCTCGACGAGGCCGGGCTGCTGTTCCAGGTGATGGAGCGCTTCAAGAACGTCGACCTGCACCCGGACAAGATCGACAACCCCACCATGGGGACCATCTTCGAGGAGCTGATCCGCAAGTTCAACGAAGCGCTGAACGAGAACCCCGGCGAGCACTTCACGCCGCGCGATGTCGTCCACTTGATGGCGGACCTCCTGCTCGCAGGGGACCAGGCCCGAATCCGCAAGCGAGGGGTGGTCCTCACGGTCTGCGACCCGTGCTGCGGATCGGGCGGCATGCTCACCATCACCAAGGACCACGTCACGGTCGGCGTTCGCAGCAACAGCGGCGTGGTGCGCGGGCCCATCAATCCCGACGCCGACATCCACCTGTTCGGCCAAGAGGTGAATCCCGAAACCTTCGCCATCTGCAAGTCCGACCTCTTCATGAAGTCGACCGACGGGCGGGACGCCGAGAACATTCTCTACGGGAGCACCCTCTCCAACGACCGCCACGCCGCCCGCGGGTTCGACTACCTGATCGCGAATCCCCCTTACGGCAAGGACTGGAAGCGCGACGAGGACGCCGTGCGGGCCGAGCACGAGCGCGGCGCGGGCGGGCGGTTCGGGCCGGGCCTGCCGCGGATCAGCGACGGGCAGCTCCTGTTCCTGCTGCACATGCTGGCCCACATGAAGGCGCCGAAGGACGGCGGCTCCCGCGTCGCGATCATCATGAACGGCTCGCCCCTCTTCACCGGCGACGCCGGGAGCGGGGAGAGCGAGATCCGCCGCTGGATTCTCGAGAACGACTGGCTGGAGGCCCTGATCGCACTCCCCGAGCAGCTCTTCTACAACACCGGCATCGCCACCTACGTCTGGGTGCTCACCAACCGCAAGGCGCCCGAACGCAAAGGCAAGGTCCAGCTCATCGACGCGACCTCGTTCTGGGCGCCCATGCGCAAGAGCCTGGGCGACAAGCGCCGCGAGGTCCCGCGCGAGCGCGCCCAGGACATCCTGAAGATCCTCGCCGATTTTCGGGACGGCGATACCCGGACGGTGGCCAAGGACGCCAAAGAAGAGGAAGTCGTCGTCAGCCGCATCTTCCCGACTACCCACTTCGGCTTCCGCAAGATCACCGTCGAGCGCCCGCTGCGGCTCAACTTCCAGGCCAGCCCGGAACGTATCGCGCGGATCGAAGAGGAAAAGGGCTTCCAGACGATCGCGCAGCCCAAGAAGAAAGGCCCCGCCGGGGAGCAAGAGCAGGCCCAGGGCCGGGCCTTGCAGGAGTCGATCCGCAAGGTGGTGCACGGGCTGCCGAACACCCTCATAAAGGATCGTGCCGAGTTCGAGCGCCTGCTCGACGCCGTTACGACGAAGGCCGGCGTGAAGCTCCCGGCGCCCGCCAGGAAGGCCGTCCTCTCCGCGCTTTCGGAACGCGACGAGACGGCCGCCATTTGCTGCGACAAGGACGGCAACCCGGAGCCCGACCCGGAGCTGCGCGATACGGAGAGCGTGCCGCTCGCCGAGCGCGTCGAAGCCTTCTTCGATCGCGAGGTCAGGCCTCACGTCCCCGACGCGTGGATCGACACATCCAAACGCGACCCCAAAGACAGCCAGGTCGGTCTCGTGGGCTACGAGATCAACTTCAACCGCTACTTCTACCGTTACACGCCGCCGCGCCCTCTGGAGGAGATCGAGGCGGACATCCGCGGCATCGAGAGGGATATCGTCCGCATGCTGGCGGAGGTGACCGGATCGAAGGTGCTCTGACGCGAAAAGTCGGCACGGATATCACAGATGCCGACATTATGTGTTGACACGCCCGTTTGTCCGACGCATATTGCAGGCATGTCACAACAGCGTGCCGACAATTCGAGTCAATCCCCCAAGTCTTCGGAGCCCGTCGACCTGCTTCGCAGCGCCGCTCTGGGTGCCTTCTTCCGTCCGAGCCAGATCCATGCGGCAGGACTATCGCGCGACCAGCTCCCGGCCCTCGTGCGATCGGGGAAGGTCGAACGAATCGGTCGCGGCCTCTACCGGCTCGCGGACGCCGAGCCGACCGAGAACTACTCCCTGGCGATGGCGTGCGCGCGGGTGCCGAACAGCATCGTCTGCCTGCTCTCCGCCCTGCGCGTCCATGGCATCGGCACCCAGGCACCGGCCGAGGTCTGCCTCGCCATTCCGCACAAGGCGCGCATGCCGCGCCTCCCCGAACTCAAGCTGCGCGTCGTGCGCTTCAGCGGACCTGCTTGGACGTTCGGTGTACAGACGACCGCGTTCGAGGGCGTGCCGGCACGGATCACCTCCCCCGCGCGGACCGTGGCGGACTGCTTCCGGTTCGAGCGCCTCGTGGGGCCCGAGGCTGCGATGGAAGCGCTGCAGGACGCCCTGCGACAGCGGAAGGTCACGATCCCCGAACTCTCGCGCGTGGCGGAGATCCTTCCGTCGCGCCGCCTCAGCGCCGCGCTGGACACGAGGTTGATATGACTGCAGACGTGGCGGCGTCGGTCAGGGCCCGTCTCCTGAACCAGGCAAAGGCGAGCGGGGAGGAGTTCGAGCGAACCCTGGCGCGCTTCGCCGCCGAGCGGCTGCTCTTTCGCCTCGGTGAATCCGCGGCGCGAGACCGTTGCATCCTGAAAGGCGCCAGCCTCCTTGCGGTATGGCTTCCGGATCCTTACCGGGCAACCCGCGATGTGGACGTGCTGCTCTCGGGACAGGCGGACGACGCCGCGATCCGGTCGCTGGTGGCGGAGATCTGCGCGATGGCCTGTCCCGAAGACGCCCTCCGCTTCGACCTCTCCAAGCTGGTCGTCGAGACGATCCGGCCCGAGGACGAGTACTCGGGCAAGCGCGCCCGCTTCCGCGCGTTCCTCGGCAACGCGCGGATCGCCGTGCAGCTTGACCTTGGCGTTGGCGACGCGTTGACCGTACAGCCCGAAGAGATCGTCTACCCGACGATGCTCGACACCCTGCCCCCGCCCCGGCTCCGCGCCTATCCGCGCGAGGCGTCCGTCGCCGAGAAGTTCGAAGCGATGGTGAAGCTCGACACGCGCAACAGCCGGATGAAGGACTTCCACGACATCTGGGCGCTTGTGGGCGCCTTCGAGTTCGATGGCCCGTCGCTCCAGAAAGCAATCGCGGCCTGCTTCGAGCGCCGGGGCACACCGTGGACCGATGAACTCCCGCGCGTCCTGACCCCGGCGTTCTACCAGATGCCGGATATGGAGACGCGCTGGCGGAACTACCGCGCGGCGGGTGCCGTGCTCGCCCCGCTGCCGCCCCAGTTCGCGGTCATCGGAGAGCGCATCATCGAGTTCCTTGGCCCTGTCCGGAGCAGCATCGCCGCGGGAGAGGCGTTCGAGCGTGCCTGGGCGCCGGGAGGCCCTTGGATGTCTGCCGGACAAGAGAACACAGAATGATCGGCGCCAGCTTCGACAGCACCAAGACCCCGCTTCACGACCTGCTCGCACGGGCCGACGGCGGCAAGCTCCAGCTTCCGGATTTTCAGCGCGGCTGGGTCTGGGACGACGACCGCATCCGGAGCCTCCTCGCCAGCGTGTCGGTCTCTTTCCCGATCGGTGCCGTGATGTTGCTCGAAACGGGCGGCGAGCACGTCCGCTTCAAGCCGCGGCCCCTCTCCGGAACGCACGAGCGGCTGCGCCAGATCGCGCCCGAGACGTTGATCCTCGACGGCCAGCAGCGGCTGACATCGCTCTACCAGGCGCTGATGAGCGCGGTGGTGGTCGAGACCAAGGACGCCAAGGGCAAGCCGATCCGCCGCTGGTACTACATCGACATGAAGCAGGCCGTGACTAACGACGACGACCGCGAGGACGCGGTGCTGAGCGTCCCCGAGGACCGCCAGGTCAAGGCGTTCGGCGGCGAGATCGCTTTGGACGTGACGACACCCGAGCGGGAGTACGGAGCCGACCTCTTTCCCGTGAACCGGATTTTCCAGAGCGCGGAGTGGCGTCAGGCTTACAACAAGCACTGGAACTACGTACCCGAGAAGATCCAGCTCTACGACGAGTTCGAGCGCGAGGTCATCAAGCGGTTCGAGCAGTATCAGGTGCCGGTGATCGAGCTGAAAAAGGAGACACCCAAGGAGGCCGTCTGCCTGGTCTTCGAGCGCGTGAACACGGGGGGCATGGCGCTCAACGTGTTCGAGCTGCTCACGGCCGCCTTTGCCGCGGACGATTTCCAGCTCCGCGATGACTGGAACGCCCGCGAGCAGCGCCTGAAGGGCCAGCACCCCGTGCTGCGCAACCTCCAGAGCGACGACTTCCTCCAGGCCATCTCGCTCCTCGTGACGCAGAGGCGCCGCCACAACACGCTCGCGGCCGGCGTCGCCGTCGACAAGGCGCCCGGCATCAGTTGCAAGCGCAAGGACATCCTGAAGCTCGAGGTCGCCGACTGGCAGGCATGGGCCGAACGCGTCGAGGCCGGTTTCGTGCGCGCCGCGCGCTTTCTGTACGGGCAGAAGATATTCAAGGCGCGGGATCTGCCCTACCGCACCCAGCTCGTGCCGCTCGCCGCGATGTTTGTGAACCTCGGCCAGGACGGTGAGACCGAGGGTGCCCGCCAGCGGATCGCCCGATGGTACTGGTGTGGGGTTCTCGGCGAGCTTTACGGCGGCGCCATCGAGAGCCGCTTCGCGCGCGACCTGCCGGAGGTGGTCGCCCTGGTGCGCGGCGAGGGGAGCGAGCCGATCAGTATCCAGGAGTCGAGCTTCCAGGCCAACCGGCTGCTGACGCTGCGGACGCGCAACAGCTCGGCCTACAAGGGAGTCTACGCGCTCCTGATGCGCGACGGCGGGCGGGACTTCCGCACCGGCGAGCCGATCGAAGCCCAGACCTTCTTCGACGACAAGGTCGACATCCACCACATCTTCCCCGAGAAGTGGTGCAAGGCGGCCGGCATCGAGCCCGGCACCTACAACAGCGTGATCAACAAGACGGCGCTCGCCGCCAAGACCAACCGCCAGATCGGCGGCCGCGCGCCGTCGAAGTACCTGCCTGCGATCGAGAAGGCCGCTGGTGTTGGTACCGAGCGTATGGACGAGATCCTGCGTTCGCATTGCATCGCACCGGGAGAACTGCGGGCCGACCGCTTCTGGGAGTTCTACGCTGCACGCGCCGAGGCGCTGCTCCAGCGCATCGAGGCCGCGACGGGCAAGACCATCACGCGCGAGCCGGAACTTTTCCGCGCCGGGGTCGTCGCCGAAGTCTACGACGAGGGGCCGGAGGAATGGGACGCCGAGGAGCCGATCGAGGAGGCGTCGTGAGGGCGGCGAAGAACACCGAGCGTGCGGCGCGGCCAGAGCGTTTCAGGTCCTATCCGGGCTACAAGGACTCGGGGGTCGAGTGGTTGGGGGAGATTCCCGCGCACTGGGAGGTCGCGCCCGTCTATGCGCGGTACCAGATAGCACTTGGAAAGATGCTCGATGCCAAGCGGGTGACCGGCGAGTCTTCCGGGCGATACTTGCGCAATATCGATGTCCAATGGGACGCGGTGAACACAGAAGGGCTGCCGGAGATGGACTTCGCCCCGGGGGAGCGCGACCGGTACCTGATTCGCCCGGGCGACCTGCTCGTTTGCGAGGGTGGCGAGGTCGGTAGAACCGCAATCTGGGGTGGGCAAATCGAGGAGTGCTTTTACCAGAAGGCGATCCACCGGGTAAGACCGCATTCGGACAAAGAGGCGCCGCGCTTTTTCTACTACCTTATGTACACTCTGGCAAAGCGTGGTGTATTCGTCGCGGGCGGGAACCCGAACACGATCGATCACCTCACCGCCGTGCAACTGAGGCATTACCGCCTTCCGTTCGCCCCGACTCAAGAACAACGTGCCATCGCCGCCTTCCTCGACCGGGAGACGGCGAGGATCGATGCGCTGGTGGCGAAGAAGGAGCGGCTGATCGAGCTGCTCCAGGAGAAACGCACCGCCCTCATCACCCGCACCGTCACCAAGGGCCTCGACCCGAACGTCCCCATGAAGGACTCCGGCGTCGAGTGGCTGGGGGAAATTCCGGCGCATTGGGAGGTCAGGAAGACGACCTGGATATTCACGATTGGGAGTGGAACGACGCCCCGGTCTGAGGATCCCGCTTACTACGGTGGTGAGACGCCTTGGATCACCACATCTGAGCTTCGCGAGTCGGAAGTGGTCGCAACAGAGAAGAACGTCACTGGGGACGCGGTTAGAGACCACCCGAGCCTGAAGGTTCATCCCAAGGGGAGTGTCGCAGTGGCGATGTACGGTGCGACGATTGGGCGTCTCGGAATCCTGGGCGTTCCCGCGACAGTTAATCAGGCTTGCTGTGTCTTTAGCAGGCCCAGGGGTATCGAGACGTGGTACTGGTTCTATTGGCTGCAGATGCGGCGGCCGTATCTAATCTCGCTTGGCTACGGCGGCGGTCAACCGAACCTCAGCCAGGATCTCTTGAGATCGCTCCGCGTCCCGACGCCGCCCCTTCTCGAGCAGCGCGCCATCATTTCCTTTCTCGATCTGGAGGCGGCGCGGATTGACGCCCTCATTGCCAAGGTCCGCGAAGCCATCGAGCGGCTCAAGGAACTGCGTACCGCCCTCATCTCCGCCGCGGTGACAGGCAAGATCGACGTGCGGAAGGAGGTCGCATGACTCGAATTGCCGTCAAACGGAAATTGGTGCACCAGGCACGCCAGAGGGTTGGCCGGAGCTTTGAGGCCCTTACACGGAAGTTGCCGAGGCTTCAGTGCGGCGCGAGCGTGCCCTGCTTGGAGCCGTCAGTCGACTGACGCTCTGCAGACGGTCCTCACCGGCAGTCCGCGGGGCCGTTGTCTTCACCGAAGCCCGCTGACGCAAATAGCTCGGCGGCTTGTTTTCGGAGGCGCTAACATCCTCGCAGCCAGCGAAGGTGGTTGTCTCCGGCTGGGGTTGTTGGTTAGACTTCACCATTGAAGTCTTAATAGCACTGCGGCTTATTCAGAGTTTCTGAACAGCGGGGCCTAGCGTCGTGCAGCGCGGGGAAACCGGTCGCTACGAGGTCACCAGCGTTGGGGGCGAGCAGGTCCGCGCCTTCGTGCCGGCCCCGCTGCCGCCAGCCCCGCCGCTCGTCTTGGACGGTCCACTCCAGCAGACGCTCGAATCCGCTGTGCTTGCGGTCGGGCGGCTCGACGGCGTCTCGACCCTGCTGCCCGACAAGGCGCTCTTTCTCTATGCCTATGTGCGTAAGGAGGCGGTGCTCTCTTCCCAGATCGAAGGGACGCAGTCGTCGCTCTCGGACCTACTGCTCTTCGAGCTAGACGAGGCGCCGGGCGTTCCTCTCGATGACGTCGTCGAAGTCTCGAACTACGTCGCGGCCCTGGAGCACGGGCTGGCACGCCTGCGGGAGGGCTTTCCGCTCTCCAATCGACTCGTCCGCGAGATCCACGGCGTGCTGTTCTCGCGCGGGCGCGGCAGCGCCAAAAATCCCGGTGAGTTCCGCCGCTCGCAGAACTGGATCGGCGGCAGCCGGCCCGGCAATGCCGCCTTCGTGCCTCCGCCCCACACCGTCGTGCCCGACTGCATGGCGGCGCTCGAGCGTTTTCTTCACGCCGAGGGCGACGGCCTGCCCGTTCTGGTGCGCGCCGCAGTGGCGCACGTCCAGTTCGAGACGATCCACCCCTTCCTCGACGGCAACGGGCGTGTTGGACGTCTGCTCATCACCTTCCTGCTCTGCGATGCCGGCCTGCTGCGGGAGCCGCTTCTGTACCTGAGCCTCTATCTGAAGCAGAACCGGACGGCATACTACGACCTGCTCGACCGAGTGCGGCGCACCGGTGACTGGGAGACCTGGCTTGCATTCTTCCTGGAGGGGGTAAGGCAGACGGCTGAAGGCGCGGTCTCGACCGCGCAGCGGTTGGCCGAAACGTTCACGGCCGATCGGGCGAAGATAGAACCGGCCGGCCGCCGGGCCGGCTCGGCGCTACGTGTGCACGAGGCGCTGAAGAGGCGGCCGATCCTCTCCATGCCCGAGGTCTGCCGAAGCACGGGGCTGTCCTTTCCGGCCGCCTCGTCGGCGATGGACCTGCTCGCAGAGTTCGGAACGGTGCGGGAGCTGACCGGGAAACGTCGGAACAGGCTCTTCGTGTACGAACGGTACCTCGCCATCCTCAACGAGGGCACAGAGGCGCCATGAGTCCCGAGATCTCCGAGCGCTCCTTCGAGCAGGCCATCGAGTGCGGGCTGCTCCGGTATGGCCCGGACGCCCGCGCCGGGGACTCGACCGCCGTCCGGGAGACGCCCCCGCCCTACGGCGAAGCCGTACCGGGCGACTACCGGAAGCGCTCGCCGGAGGACTACGACCGCGCGCTGTGCCTGCTGCCGCGCGACGTCGCGGACTTCGTCCTCGCCACGCAGCCGAAGGAATGGGAGAAGCTCAAGCAGCACCACGGCGCCGAAACCAAGGAGCGGTTCTTGAAGCGCCTCGCCTCGGAGATCGAACGGCGCGGCGCGCTCGACGTGCTGCGGAACGGCATCAAGGACTCGGGCTGCAAGTTCCGGCTCGCCTACTTCCGCCCCGCCAGCGGGCTCAACGAGGAGACCCGGCGCCTGCACGCGGCGAACCTGTTCGCGGTGGTGCGCCAGCTCCGTTACAGCGGGAAAAACGAGAAGAGCCTCGACCTGGCACTGTTCCTGAACGGGTTGCCGGTCTTCACTGCCGAGCTGAAGAACCCCCTCACCGGCCAGGATGTCGAGGACGCCATCCGACAGTACAAGAGCGACCGCGACCCGCGCGAGCCGCTCCTCGCCCACGGCCGCTGCCTCGCGCACTTCGCGGTGGATCCGGACCTGGTCTACGTGACCACCCAGCTCGCCGGGCCGAAGACGCGTTTCCTCCCCTTCAACCAGGGCAAGTTCGGCGGCGCCGGCAACCCGCCCGTGCCGCCCACCCGGGGGGGCTACGCGACCGCGTACCTCTGGGTGGAGACCTGGGCGCGCGACAGTGTGCTCGACCTCGTGCGCCAGTTCATCCATGAGGTCGAGGAGGAGGACGAGAAGGGGCGCAAGACCGGCAAACGCTTCCTGATCTTTCCGCGCTACCAGCAGCTCGACGCCGTCCGCCGGCTGGTGGCCCACGCCCGCCAGTACGGGGCGGGGCAGCGCTATCTCATCCAGCACTCGGCTGGCAGCGGCAAGAGCTTCACCATCGCCTGGCTGGCCCACCAGCTCTCGACGCTCCACGACGCGGCCGACCGGCGGGTCTTCGACTCCATCGTGGTCGTCACCGACCGGCGCGTCCTCGACCGGCAGCTCCAGACCACCATGCGCCAGTTCGAGCAAACCCTCGGCGTGGTGGAGAACATCGACACCACCTCGCGCCAGCTCAAGCAGGCTCTGGAGTCGGGGAAGACCATCATCGTGACGACGCTCCAAAAGTTCCCGGTGATCGCGCGGGAGATAGGCGAGCTTCCGGGGAGCCGCTTCGCCGTTATCGTGGACGAGGCGCACTCGTCGCAGTCGGGAGAGAGCACCAAGAGCCTCAAGTCGGTGCTGGCCTCCGCGAGCCTGGAGGAGGCGGAACGGGAGGAGGCCGCAGCAGAGACTCCCGAGGAGGAGCTGGAGAACACGGTCCTCGCCGAGATGGAGAAGCGGGGCCGGCTCCCCAACCTCTCCCTGTTCGCCTTCACGGCGACCCCCAAGCCCAAGACCCTCGAGCTCTTCGGCACGAAGCGCCCCGACGGCAGGTTCGCGCCCTTCCACCTGTACAGCATGCGCCAGGCCATCGAGGAGGGATTCATCCTCGATGTCCTGGAGACCTACACCACCTACAAGGCATACTGGCGGCTCCTCAAGAAGATCGAGGACGACCCCCGTTACGACAAGAACAAGGCGCAGCACCTGCTGAAGTCGTTCGTGGAGCTGCACCCGCACGCCATCAACGAGAAGGTGCGGATCATGGTCGAGCACTTCGCCGCCCAAGCGCAGAACGAGATCGGCGGGAAGGCCAAGGCCATGATCGTGACGCGGTCGCGGCTGCACGCGGTGCGCTACCGGCTGGCGCTGGACCGTTATGTGAAGGAGAAGGGGTATCCGTTCAGGGCGCTGGCCGCCTTCTCGGGCGCCGTGCAGGACGGCGGACTGGGCTACACCGAGGCGGAGATGAACGGCTTGTCCGAGAGGCAGACCGCCAAGACCTTCGAACGCCCCGAGTACCGTTTCCTCATCGTGGCCAACAAGTTCCAGACCGGCTTCGACCAGCCGCTGCTGCACACCCTGTACGTGGACAAGAAGCTCGGCGGGGTGAACGCCGTGCAGACCCTGTCACGGCTGAACCGCATCCACCCCGGGAAGCGCGGGACGATGGTGCTGGACTTCGCCAACGAGGCCGACGCCATTCAGGCGGCGTTCGAGCCATACTACGAGACCACGCTGCTCTCGGAGGCGACGGACCCCAACCTCCTCTACGAGACGCAGAGCCGGCTCCTCGCCTTCGGGGTCTATACCGAGGCGGACGTGGACCGCTTCGCGAAGGTCTATTTCGACCGCAAGGCCACGCAGGACCAGCTCTATGCGGCCCTGGCCCCGGTGACGGCGCGCTTCTTCGGGGAGCTGTCCGAAGAGGAGCGGCACGACGTCCGCGGCCAGCTCACCGACTACGTGCGGCTCTACGCCTTCCTGGCCCAAGTGCTGACCTTCGCCGACACGGACCTCGAGAAGCTCTACGTGTTCGCGCGCCACCTGCGGCGGCTCCTGCCCTCCGATCAGGTCGAGCTTCCCCGGCGAGGTGCAGCAGAACATCGACATGGAGTCCTACCGCATCCAGCAGACGGGGAGCGGGAAGATCGCGCTGGAGCGCAAGACCGGCCTGCTCGACCCGATGGGGACGAAAGACCATCCCGGGCCGGGACCGGAGCAGATCGAGCCACTATCCCGGATCATCGCCGAGCTGAACGAGCGCTTCGGGCTGAATCTCGGCCCCGAGCACCGAGTCACGCTCGGCCAGATGATCGAGAAGCTGGACGACGACCCGGCCCTCGACGCCAGCGCCCGGGCCAACACGCGCGAGAACGTGAGGCTCACCTTCGACCAGAAGGTGGAGGACGTGATCCAGGAAATCGTCGACTCGAACTTCGATCTGTACAAACGCATCACCGACGACCGGGCGTTCGGCCAAGCGGTCAAGAACTTCCTTTTCGATCAGTATCTGCGGACCCACCGGCAGGCGGAGGAGCTGATCAAACGAGGCGAGTCCCGGACCCTCGAGTTCAAGTCCACGCTGCGCTGGAGCCTCCGCGAAAACCGGATGGACGACAAGGCCGTCACCCATGCCGTCCTCAAGACCATCGCGGCGTTCCTGAACACCGAGGGCGGCGACCTCCTCATCGGTGTCGCGGACGACGGATCGGTGGTCGGCATCGAGGTCGACCGGCTCGACAGCGACGACAAGTTCATGCGCCACCTGGCGCAGGCCGTCCGCAACGGCCTGGGCGACCGTGCCAGCACCTGCATCGACCCGAGGACCCAGGTCGTCCGGGGAAAGACCGTGTGCCTGGTCACCTGCCAGCGCAGCCCGGAGCCCGTGTTCCTCAAATGGAAGGGAACCGAGGAGGGCCCCGGCGGAGATTTCTACGTGCGGAGCGGGCCGGGAAGCGTGAGACTCCGCCCCGAAAGCGCTGCGGAATACATCCGGACGCGGTTTCCGGAGGCGCCGAAGCGTGGTGAAGATTCGCCGTAGGAGCCGGGTACGGTGTATGTGAGCGCCCGCTGCGGCCGGATGCCGCCGTACCCCACCAGCAACCCGCCAAGATTGCCACCTGGATTTTGCGTTCCGTAAGGTTGGCTTGGCGCGACTCCAAGCACCCCATAGCTGAGCCGCCCACGGCGGCCTTGTCCCTTCGAGAAATACGCATTGCCAATCCCCTCAGGTACGCGCGCAGCATGCACGCGGAACACGCTTCCGCCGGCGCAAGCCGTGCCGTCGCGGGACACCCGTCGCACACGCTCCTGGGCGATGCTCGGTTCGCCGAGTGGGCGTTGCCGACCGACTGAAAACCGAACAAGATTCAAGTTGTGCCGCCCCAGTGTTTGAACGTATCAAACACGCCCGCGCCCTGAGCGGCTCATTGGGGTCAGGCGAGAGGATGCGGCCGGATGCTGCTGACCGTCTGGTTTCGACCCAGAGCAGCCATTCGTGTCCGACACGACACGGCAGCCGCACGGCTGCGCTGCCCCAGTGGTCCCCGCCGCTTGAGTTGTGGCAAGCTAGTGAAGCCGTAACCGGTTTGTCATGACATCAAAAAGCGAGGAGAGCCCCCATGAAATTCCGTCTCGTAGCGTTGGTGAGCTTCACCTGCTTTGCGCTGGGCACCGCAGCCGCTGCTGAACCGGTCATGATGTCGCAGAATGGGCCAAGCAGGCGTGTGAAGCATGGAACGCCGATTCGACCCTGACCGAGGGTCTGGAGAAGTGGATAGAGAACGACAAGGGCCGCGGCTTCAAGGTGATCGAAATGTACCGCACCGACTGCCCCGATAGCCCGCGTGTGGAGCTTCGATTCAACAAGAAGGACGGCAAGGCGATGTGTGGTTACGGCGGTGCGGTCGAAACCAAGAATTTGGACCTCAGTGCCGACTACATCATGTCCGCGGCGACCCCGCGCTGGCTAGAAATGGGCAAGGGAGAATATGGACCCTTCAAGGCGATGATGTTCGGCCGCTTGAAGTTCGAAGGGCCGAAGATGGAGGCGATGGGCAACATGGGGCCTTTCGGGGCCTTCCTGCGCATCGTGGGCAAGGTTCCGAGCGATTCCTCCAAGTGCCCCTAACGTGAAGGAAAGCCTCCAGAGCGTTGGATGTCCCAGACAAGGCAGCATGCCCAACTCAGTGGTTTCTTACGGCACAGATTCTTCACCGAGCTTTGCATCGCAGAGCACTGTGGTCGCGCGGAGCCCGGATATAGCGCTATGAGCAGCCCGGTGATTGAGCGCTTTCCCGCGAGTCCATCAGTCCGCAAGCCTGCCGACATCCGACTCGGAGCGACAGCGGTGAGGTGACGATATGGCAGAAGAAGCGAGGGGGAGCCGGCAGTACATCAGTTCTCGCTCGCCGCCGGTCGCGCCTCAATCGACGGCGGGCGTGACCTTCTAGCTCCACTTCTTTCCCAGCGCCTCCAAGTTGGCGCGCGCGAGGTCTTCGGGCGTCATGGCAATGCGGAACTCCACTTCGGCATCGAAGGTGAGAAACCACGGCTCGGCCAACATCGGGACCTCGGACGGATCGTCGACGTGGACGACCAAAGTGCCACCGCGCCGACCGTTCTGCTCGGAGAAATAGACGGCTTCGGGCTTGATGGCTTCAAGAATTCGCTGGATCTTCTCCCCAACGGTGCCATCCAGAACCGCAGTGTTGAACGGTTCAAGCGGGACATGGACATGCATGAGCATGCGCATGACTGACCTCCAGAGGTGTCGCGTGGTTTCCTGCTCGATTATATGTCAGCCGCCTCCGTCTAAGGCGGTCAGCGGCTTGGGGCTCACCTGCGGCGCCGCTCACGAGCGCAAGGCATGAGTCCGTTGCGCGGGCGAGGACGCGATCACGTGGGCCATGTCCCCGAGGTGCACGAGATCACAACCGCGCAGCTTGCTATCGATGGCGAGGTTGAACAGGGCGAGATCCCGAATCCGCTTGGCGATCTGCAGCCGAATGCGGATGGCCCAGATCTCCTTGAGCTTGAAGGGAGACTTCGGTCGGACCAGCCTGCCCTTTCCGGGGTCTCGGGCGGCCAGTCGCTTGGTGCGGGTGCTCAGCGCACATGGTAGGGTCCCCCAGGGTGGTTGAGGAACCATGAGTCTGCGCGCCCACCACAACGGTCGGTTCACGACCCTGAGCTAGCACTACGAGACCCTCCTGAGCGAAGGCGAGGCGGCCAATCCCCCGGCCTGCGCGAGCAAGCAGACGATGTGCTGCGATTCACCCGCGACCCGCGCGTACCCGCGATGCAGCCTCGCAACGGCGTGCTATGTGATGTATCCTAGCCACTTGGCGCCTGCCCGTATCCTCGATTCAGCGTCTGGCGCGCGCCGTCTACGGCCACGAATCGAACCGAGCGGAGTCGGATACGGTAACGGGCTGCAGTATCTCTCGCTTCCCAAATAATACAAAGAATTATCTGCGGAAGCTGCCGTGCCGGCCGTTGGTGACAAGAGCTAAGGATGAGGTCAGCTTTCGTCAGGGAGGCGGTCCTACGAAGGACTTAATGGCGCCGGCGCTTCACCCGTGCGCGTGCAGTGCGCCCTGCTTCGATTCTAGAGCCCCGCCTCTCTCCTGCCCGGTGCGCGCGGGCGCTCCTCCTGTCCGGAGGAGCCCATGCCTCAGGACAGGCTGGGGTTGACCGTGTCCTCCGTCCCCCACAACGCGTATCCGTTGGGTGCGACGCCCGACCAGCGCTCGCGCGGTCATGTCGAGGCGATTCGCGCCGAGCAGATCCGGCTGCTGCTGCGCCAAGCCCCGTTTGGCCTCAGCGCTGTCGCCATCAACGCCGTCATCCTCGTCGCCGTCATGTGGGGCGAGATACCGCAAGTCCTGCTACTCACCTGGTTGGCGCTCACCCTGCTGCTTACCCTGGCGCGTTACCTGCTAACACGGGCTTACTCCCGCGCACAGCCCATGCCCTCCGAAGCGGCGCGCTGGGGGTTCTGGTTCGTGCTCGGCGCGGGCGTCTCGGGGCTCACCTGGGGCGTGGCCGGCGCCCTCTTCTTCACCCGGCAAAGCTATGCCCACCAGGCATTCCTGGCGTTCGTGCTCGCCGGCATGTCGGCGGGCGGTGTGTCCACGCTATCGTCCTATCCCGGCACTTACCCCGCCTTCCTGCTGCCGGCCCTGCTCCCCTATACGGGACGGGTTTTTGCCCAAGGGGGTATCCTGCATACCGCCATGGGGCTGATGCTGGTCCTGTTCTCTGGCTTGATGCTGTGCCTCTGAGGGCGGGCTCGGTCTTGATCTCCTGGCGGCGCACCGCGTCGACCGCCTCGTTGGCGAGCTTGATCACGTGGAAGGCATCGAAGCTCACCGTAGCCTGAGGCAGATGCTTGGCCACCCCGGCGCGGTAGGCGGCGGACATGTCGATGCACACCTGCTCGATGGCCTGCGGGTCGCCGCCGTGCGCCTTGAGGTCGGCGGCGAAGGCCGCCACGGTGCTCTGGTCGCGGCCCTCGCAGGCGAACAGCAGGCGTTTTCCCGTGAGGTCATGGAACAGGCTGATGTAGTGCTGTCCACGCCGGGCAGCGGTCTCGTCCAGGCCCACAGCGCTCACCTGCGAGTGGTCCTCCTGAGCACGGGCCCTGCCTACGTAGTGATCGAGCACCGCCCACAGGCGCTCATCGCCCACGCCCAGGTGCCGAGCCACGGTCGCCACCGGCATGGCCTGGCACAGCGTGACCACCAGCGCCTCCATCAGCGCCGTGAAGCCACTCTGTGCGCGCGCCCACGGCGGGTTCGACCTGGGTCGTCTTGCCGCAGGCCTCGCAGCGCACCCGCGGCAGATGCGCGTGCAGGTACGCCCGTGACTTAAAGAAGCTCAGGTGCTGCCAACTGCGCTCCCGGGTGTCGTGCACCGCCTGGCCTTGCACTCCGCAGGCCGGGCAAGCAAAGCGGCTGCCCTTGGCAAACGCCACATCGAGGTCGATGCGCCCAGCCTCGGGGTCGAAGCGCACGTCGGTGACCTCCCAAGGCGCCGTCAGGCCCAGTGCCGTGGTAAACAGATGCGTGGGCCGCACGGTGCTCCCCCCTTGGATGACGACCTGTGGATTTGTGGACGAGCCCTGCGGAGCGGCCCGCGTCCCAAGGACCGTGTGGACAACCTCCCGGTTGCCCACACTCGCGGGCCTCTCGCCCACAACCCCACAAGCCCAACCACAAGATGTTGTGATAAGCGACCGGTCAGGGCAGATGCTACTTCACCACCGCGACCCACACAATTTCCGAAAGAGCCACATAAAATCAGAGCGACTGGACGGCGGCCCGTCCTTCAGCGCTTGCCTCCGTGGTAAGCTTTCGCGTGCGGGCTGCCGCCGATTATGAGCGGTCCGTTAGCCATGGGGGTGCCCTGATCGTAGCTGAGGGTGATGTCTTCAGCGGGGTCGGGGAAGTGGACGGCGCTCAGGCCGTTCAGCGCATCGTAGCTGTAGATGATGATGGTGCCGTCGACGCGGGTCTCGCTCACGCAGTTGTCGGCGGCATCGTAGGCCTAGATGGTGAGACCTTATCAGGGGGAAGTAAATCGAGTACGACCCCATTTATTCACGATTATCGAGTACGACCCCTTTTATTCTTCGACGCTCTTCAAGGCAGTGGAAAATTGGGTTTGCCGCTTATTGGGATGGGCTGTTTTACGAAAATCCGCCTGTCGCCGACTTCATGGTGGACAAGGTCGAGGAGCGTCCTGACGAAATCTGGATCGTGCGGATCAATCCCCAAACGCGCAGGACGATTCCGAAAACAACAGAAGGTATACTGGATCGACGGAATGAATTGTCAGGCAATCTATCTATGAACCAGGAACTTCATTTCATCGAGGTCGTGAATCGATGGATAGAGGAGGGTTACTTCGCGGAAAAGGCCTCCGAAAAGTTCAAGAAGGTTAGGGTGCGCTGGATCGATATGAGTCCCGAATTGTCTGCGACCCTGGATTACGCCTCGAAACTCGATCGGTCGCCGTCCTTCCTGCATCAGTTGATGGAGGAAGGCAAACGCCAAGCCGTTACGTTCTTGCTGGGCATGTGAGCTGGTGATTACCTTCACTGAGTGTCCGAGTCACTCATGGGATGCCTCACTGCAGAACTCCTGACATGCGCTACCTAACCGATTGAGAAGGCGCTATAATCGATGCGGGTATCGAAATATAAATACGAGACCAGAGGAATGCTATGCCAGGCACCATTGAGCTTCCCTTGCTGCCCGAACAGGCTGTGACATTGGGTCCGCGGTTGACGGTCATCGAAACGCCCAAGGAACTCGTGTTCATGAATGCCTCCGGTCCGTTGATGAGCTGCGCGCGCACGGATACGACGGCTAAGTGTTACCTCGGGGCGGTGTTCATGACGCAGGGTTTAGCGAAGGGTGAGGACTTGGCGGCGGTGTTGGGTGTTCACCGCTCGACGGTATTTCGCAACCAGAAGCTGTATCGCGAAGGGGGTCTTGATGCCATACGCGATGGCCGAGGCCATGGTGCGCCGCGTCGTGGGCATAAGCTCACCGATGAGGTTTTGCCGATCGCTCAGGCGTGCTTGGACCAAGGGTGCTCGCAGTCGCAGGCCGCGCGTGCGCTCGGTGTGAGTGAGACGGCGGTGCGCCATGCGATCAAGACCGGACGGCTGCGCCGCTCGCCAACAGGCGGCGCAACTAGCCGCGGCGTTGACCGCCCAGTGGGCGCAGGGGGAGCCCGATGAGCTGGGCATACTGTACGTCGACGGTCACGTCCATGCCTACACGGGGCGCAAGCATCCGCTGCCTAAGACGTTGGTGCAGAAACGCCGCCAGTGTCTGCCCGCCTCGACGGATGTTTGGGTGCATAACGGAGCGGCCGAGCCGGTGTTCTTCGTCACCAGCCCCCTCAATGGACACCTCTTGGCGCTGATCGAGCAGGAGGTCATTCCCCAGGCGCGCCAGCAGATCGGCCCCGACCGGACGCTGACCTTGGTGTTTGACCGTGAGGCTTGGAGCCCCCAGTCCTTCCAGCAGTGGCACAGCCAAGGGGCCGAAGTCATCACGTATCGCAAGGGTAAACAAACGCCCTGGGACCCGGAGGACTTCCGCCCCTTAAGCGTCGAGCACCACGGTAAGTCTGTGACCTATAGTCTGGCCGAGTGCAGCGTGCAGGTCATCGCTGCCAATCGCAAGCAACCCGCCTTGTGGATGCGCGAGATCCGCCGCTTATGCAAAAACGGACATCAGAGCGCGATCCTGACGACCCGGCAGGACTTACCTGCCGCAGAGATCGCCCATCGCATGTTCGGCCGTTGGCGCCAAGAGAACTTCTTCAAATACCTGCAGGACGAATTCAACATCGACCACTTGAGCACCTATGCCACCGAACCAGCCGATCCTGAGCGGATGGTTCCCAATCCTGAGCGCCGAGCGCTGATAAAATCGCTCCAGGCAACCAAGGCGCAGCTCGGCAGAGCCTACGCCCAGCGTGGCAAGCACCAACGTAACAGGGCATCGACGGCGAAGCAAGAGAAGGCGACAGAGGCCATCGAACGATTGGAAAGGCAATGCGAGCAACTCAGCGAACGCATCAACGCGATGGAAAAGCGCGTGCCATTGAAGAGCATTTATGAGGCGGACAAGATCGTACATCACGAACGCGAACGAAAAACCATTACCCGGCTCATCAAGGTCGTCGCTTATCGCAGTGAGAGTTGTCTCGCGAGCATTGTCGAACCCTTTTTCGTGCGCCACGACGACGAAGTTCGCGCCTTCCTCAAAGCCGTGTTCTGCTTACCCGGCGAGATTATCCCGGATTACCAGCGCCATGAATTGCGGGTGCGTCTCTACGGCTTGGCCAATAATCGATCTCAACAAGCTCTCATCGCTCTTTGCGAATATCTGAATACCCAGCAGATGAAATACCCTGGCACCCACCTGCCCCTGGTCTACGACACCGCCCAGTCGCATTGAATTTAGCGCCAAGTCAGGAGTTCTGCGCTGTGACTGAGACGACCGTTCCTGCTGGGTCTATAAGCCGTTACGACTCATGCGCCAGGTTTTCGCAGTGCCTTCGCAACCTGAGTCGGCGGTCATCCACACGAGAGGAGTGCGGCGTGCAGATTTGGGAGTGAGATGGGGACAAAACAGGCCGGTCGGTACAGGTACACAGCTTGGCCGGGCGCCGCTGGGAGGCAGCGTCTGAGCAATTAGGGGTTGTAAGTTTCCCCAGGGTGAAGTTGCAGGCCGTAGCGCGAGCGAACCTACGAGTAGCCTCGTTACGATGAGCTGGAGATGCCGACCCTGTGGTCAGAAGGGGAAGGCCGCTGTCGGTGGAATGGGAAAACGGAAGCGTTCCATCGGATCTCCCGGGGTAGCAGGGGCGGCATGCAGCGGAAGAGAAGCAGAGCAGGGCGGGAGACCCGCGGCGGTGGGGCACAGGGCCGCCAACCGCTAGAAAGGTGCACGGACAACTCCTTTCGCGGGACTTCAACCCGCCAGAGAAACAGACGGTTACGGCATACGGCCAGAGAGAACGATTTCTTCCGCCAGGCGCTGGGTATCGAGCGGGTGCCTTCGGCGGAAAAGCTGAGGCAGCGCCTCGAACGAGCACGCAGCGGCGATGCGGGGGTATCGACGAGGCCAATATTGAGTTCATGGTCAACGCCAAGGTGCCGGTGAGCCCCCTGAAGACCGCCCATGCGCCCGTGGACATCGATGTCTTTCCCATGGACAACTCCGGGACCCAGAAAGAAGGGGGCTCGCGCACCTACCCCGGCTATGACGGTTATGCGCCGATCGCGGCCTATGTGGGAGCCGAAGGCTGGAGCCTCGCCTGTGAGCTGCGCGAAGGCAAGCAGCACAGCCAGAAGGAATTCAGCTACGTCTGGGAGCGCATCCTGCCGCGCGCCAGGCGCCTGACGGCCCTGCCTTTGCTGGTACGCCAGGACAGCGCCCACGACGCACTGGAGAATCGGCTGAGGTCTGTGCAAGAGGAGGTGGACTTCATTATCCAGTGGAACCCCGAGGCGAGGACCCTGCGCAGTGGCTTGAGCGCGCCGAGCACCAAGGGGTGTGGGAGACACCCCGACCCGGCAAGCGGATAGCGCTGTTCAGCGTCATCGAGGAGCACCCCCATCCAGGCCATACCTACTACGTTCGCCGGGTCATGCGGGTGACCGAGCGCACCATCGACAAATAGGGCCAAATGCTGCTGGTGCCGGAGCTTGAGCTCGAGGGCTGGTGGACCTCCCTGGCCTACTCTGACCATGCGATCCTCGCCCTGTACCAGGACCACGGCACCTCCGAGCAGTTTCACGAGACGAGTTCAAGACCGATCTCGACATCGAGCGGCTGCCCTCCGGGAACTTTGACACCAATGACCTACTGCTGGGCTTTGCCGTATTCGCCTACAACATCCTGCGCTTCATCGGTCTCATCGGGCTGACCGGCGAGGTCGCCCCCCTGCGCCACCCAGCCAAGCGCAGGCGGCTCCGGACCGTCATCCAGGAGCTGATGTATCTCGCCGCCCGGTTGGTCGCCACCGCCCGGAGGCTCTGTCCCGGCTTCCGCGCCTTCGAGCAAGTGTATTGCCAACTCGCCTTCGGGTAGCTAGTGTAGTGCTTCATTCTGTTTAGAACTTAAACGTGCGTTGGCGCGGATGACCTTCTGCAGGATGTCCTTAGCCTTGGCGGTCCAGATGAAGGGTTTGGGATTGGCGTTGTGGGCATCGACATAGCGGTTGATGGCATGGATCAACTCGGGGACGCTTCGAAACACGCCACGGCGCAACCGATCCACAGTCAGGTCGCGGAAGAATCGCTCGACCATGTTCAACCAGGATGCTGAGGTGGGCGTGAAATGGATGTGGAAACGCGGGTGTTTTCCCAGCCATTTCTGAACGTTGGGATGTTTGTGGGTGGCGTAGTTGTCGCAGACCAAGTGCAGTTCCTTGTCCTTGGGCGTCTCGCGGTCGATTTGGCGCAGGAAGGTGAGCCACTCCGTGTGGCGATGGTGCGGCTCGCAGCGGGCAATCACGGAACCCTCCAAGGTGTTCAGGGCAGCAAACAGTGTCGTGGTGCCATGGCGCTTGTAGTCATGGGTCATGGTCGCAGCCCGCCCCTTCTTCAGCGGCAGGCCAGGTTGGGTACGATCCAGCGCCTGAACCTGACTCTTCTCGTCGCAGCACAACACCAAAGCATGCTCCGGGGGGGACAGATACAGCCCGACGATGTCCTCCAACTTCTCGGTGAATTTCGGGTCGCGCGATACCTTGAAGGATTCGACACGATGCGGCTTCAGCCCATGGGCATGCCACACGCGCAGCACCGTGGTGTCGCTCACTCCCATTTCCTTAGCCAGGGTCCGCGTACTCCACTGTGTCGCTGCTAAGGGCTGGGTCTGAGTCGTGCGTCGCACGATCTCGGCGGCATCCACCTTGGGCTGACGACCTCCGCGCGGCAGGTCACACTCGATGGCCGCCAGCCCGCCTTGCGCATAGCGCTCCCGCCAACGCCCAACCTGCACACGCCCAATCTTGAGTTCCGCCGCGATGGCCTTGTTCTCCATGCCCACCGCCGCCAACAGCACAATGCGCGCTCGGCGGGCCAGCCTCACACTCGTGGTGTTCGAACGCGACACACGCCTCAGGCTCCGCTGTTCTTCCGCGCTCAGTCGGACCATCGGGGCTACTCGCATCAGTGCTCTCCTGTCTTGGCTTCATAGCCCTGGACAGCGATAGATCATATATGTTCCGTTAATTACCAAGCACTACACTAGGACGACATCAGAGAAGCTCCACCCGTGCCCCACCAGGCTGCGGTGTAAACCTACGCCCGAAAGGCAGCACCAAAGGGTCAAGGTCCTGCAATCACCCCTGCGCCGAGGAGGATCCAAGCCTTCTCTGCAGCCGGTGTCACCGGTTGGCCAAAAACTGTACCAACTCAACTGAGAAGACCTCCCATTCCCCTCCCTTCCGGCTGCTCAAAGCTCGAAGTCACGGATCCAGGACCGCGTCAGACTGAAAGGGCTTGGCATATAATCGAACAGGAAAACACCCGACACTTGGAGGTCAGTCATGCGCATGCTTATGCACGTTAAGCTCCCGGTTGAACCGTTCAACACCGCCGTTCTGGATGGCACCGCAGGGGAAAAGATCCAGCGAATTCTTGAGGCTATCAAGCCCGAAGCCGTCTATTTCTCCGAGCAGAACGGCCGGCGCGGTGGCACCTTAGTCGTGAACGTCCACGAATCCGTCCGAGGTCCCCATGTTGGCCGAGCCGTGGTTTCTCACATTCGATGCCGAAGTGGAGTTTCGGATTGCCATGACGCCCGAAGAACTCGTGCGCGCCAACTTGGAGGCCTTGGGAAAGAAGTGGGCTTAGTCAAGCCGGCCGTCGACTGGGACGTTGGTTAACCGTCACCGATGTCCGCGACCGCACAGCGTCTTGCGTCCTGCCGCGGGACCGGCGGAAGCTGGTGGTTGGGTGCGGCCGGAGGAGTGCCAGCTCGCGGACTGACAACGGCCGGAGTGGCCGGTCAAGCGGCCGGTTGTTCGGGTTGATCCGGCCAAGGGACGCGGTCTAATCGGGTAAGGGCGGGTGTTTGGCCCGCCCTCCTCGTACCACCAGCGAGGAGGTGACACGGTCATGAACTCACAAATCTTTGGATTGCGTGTAGCGAGCATTGTGTTCGGGTTAATAGCCATAGCCATGGCTGGCCGCTTGGCGCGACCCCTGGGAGGACCAGATGTTGTTTCTGGGCGCCCGCGGATTCCGCTGCATCGCCCATGACCGCCGCGGTAATGGCCGATCGAGCCAGCCTTGGAACGGCAACGACATGGACACGTACGCTGACCTTGCGACGCTCGTCGAAACGCTCGATCTCCAGAACGCCATCCAGTCGGTGAGTCGCTCGATCTGAGCACCCACGCCAACAATGGACACATCGCCATGACCGGTGCCATCGCTACGCCAGAACCTTTGACGCTTACCGCGCGTATCGCCCAGATGTTTCCGACACTGACGCCCGCGCAGATCGAGCGCATCGGGGCGCACGGGCACCGGCATCCGATCCAACGCGGCGAGGTGCTCTTCGAAGCGGGGTCCGAGGTCATGCCGTTCTTCGTGGTCACGGAAGGTCAGATCGAGATCGTCCAGCCATCCGGCGCCACCGAGACGCTGATCGCGGTCCATGAACCGGGTCAGTTCACCGGCGAGATCCAAATGCTCTCGGGCCGCCGAGCGCTCGTCCGGGCGCGTGCCAGCGAGCCGGGCGAAGTGATCGAGCTGGATCGCGAGCACCTTCTGGCACTCGTGCAGACCGACAGCGAGCTGAGCGAGATCATCATGCGCGCCTTCATCCTGCGCCGCGTGGAGTTGATCGCGCACGGGTTCGGAGACGTCGTGCTCATCGGGTCGACTCATTGCTCGGGAACGCTGCGCGTCAAGGAGTTCCTGACGCGCAACGGTCATCCCTACTCGTACATCGACCTCGACCGTGACTCCAACGTCCAGGCCCTGCTCGACCGGTTCCATATCTCCGCCGCGGACGTGCCGGTGCTGATCTGGCGCGGCGACGTGGTGTTGCGGAGCCCGACCAATCAGCAGATCGCCGATTGCCTCGGCTTTAACGCCGCGATCGACGAGACGCAGATACGCGACGTGGTCATCGTCGGCGCGGGACCCGCGGGGCTCGCGGCGGCCGTGTACGCCGCGTCGGAGGGGCTAGACGCCCTGGTGATCGAGACCAATGCGCCCGGGGGACAGGCCGGTTCGAGCTCGAAAATCGAGAATTACCTCGGCTTCCCGACGGGCATCTCAGGCCAGGCGCTCGCCGCCCGCGCGTACACACAGGCGCAGAAGTTCGGGGCCCAGGTGATTATCGCGAAAAGCGCCACGCGGCTGACGTGCGACCGCAAACCCTACGCCATCGAGATCGGTGAGGGTCCGCGCGTGACGACACGCACCGTCGTGATTGCGACGGGCGCCGAGTACCGGAAACCGGCGATCGAGAACCTGTCGCGGTTCGAAGGGGCAGGCGTGTACTACGGCGCGACCTTCATGGAGGCGCAGTTGTGCGCCGGTGAAGAGGTGATCGTGGTGGGAGGCGGAAACTCGGCCGGCCAGGCCGCGGTTTTCCTCGCGCAGACAGCCAGGCGCGTGCACATGCTCGTCCGGTCGAGCGGGCTGGCCGAGAGCATGTCGCGCTACCTGATCCGGCGGATCGAAGAAAATCCCGCCATCGTCTTGCGAACGCAGACGGAAATCGTGACCCTCGAAGGCAGCGGCCATCTCGAACGCGTGCGCTGGCGCGAACATCGGTCCGGAAACGTCGAGACCCACGACCTCCGGCACGTCTTCTTCATGACCGGCGGCGTTCCCAACACGCAGTGGGTCGATAGCTGCCTCCTACGCGACGCGAAGGGATTCATCAAGACCGGATCCGAACTGACGCAGGACGACCTCGCCGCGGCGCATTGGCCGCTCGGCCGCGCGCCGCACCTCCTGGAAACGAGCCTGCCCGGCGTGTTCGCGGTCGGCAACGTCCGGGCAGGAAGCATCAAGCGCGTGGCGTCCGCCGTCGGGGAGGGATCGATTACCATCGCCTTCGTACACCAAGTACTCCGCGAGTAGAGGAAACCCCATGACATCCAGATCATCCTGCGCTCATCTCGGCGCCATTACGACGGTCACACACGCGAAACGCCGGGAGTGCGATGAGTGTGTGAAGATCGGCGCAAGATGGGTCCATCTGCGGACCTGTCAGGAGTGCGGCACGACGCTGTGCTGCGACGATTCGCCAAACCGCCACGCGACCAAGCACGCGCACGGCAGTGGGCACCCCGTGGTAGCCTCGGCGGAGCCCGGGGAGCGGTGGCTGTACTGCTATCCGGACGACGCCTTCGCGGAATACTGAAGTCAGGCGCAAATAAAGAAAGTGGGATTCTAGATCCGCCACAAAAAGGGCTTCCGCCTGCCGTCAGTTCGGCGCCGTCTTGGGGATCGCGAAGGCCGGCACGCAGGTCAGCAACGTCAGTGCCGCGGAGATCAGGAACACGTAAGGACCCAGGAAACGATACAGCAGGCCCCCGGCGATCAAGCCGATGATGCTGGCCACGGCGGCCAGGCCCCCGGCGATCCCCTGAACTGCCCCCTGCACGTCACGGCCCGCGGATTTCGCCAGGACCGAGAGCAATGAGGGCCACATTACGCCGTTGCCGAGAGCGAGCAAGGCCGTGCCGATGTAGAGGGTCGCGGTACTGGCCGAACTGAAAAACGGGAAGCTGGCGGCCAGCACCAGGCTGCCGCCCAGGACCAGGGCACGGTCGGACCAAATTCTCGCGGCGCGCTTCAACACCGGACCCTGCACGAGCACCATCATGAAACTCATGGCCGAAAAAAACACGCCGGTTTCGGCGAGCGACCAGTGGATCCCGGTGGCCGCGTACACCGGAAAGCTGACGTAAAACAAATTGAAGGCGAGGAACACCAGGAAGTACAGCGCGAGTAGCAACCCCACCGACGGCAGCGCCAGGATCTCGATGATCGACAGTTTCGGCGCGGCCGTCAGCCGAAAACGCGCCTTGTGATCCTGGCCGAGGACCTTGCGCACACTGACCCCCTCCGGGTCGCTCCGCAATACGCAGGGATCGGTCTCCGGGAGCCACCAGGCGATCATCAGGCTCGCCACCACCGAGATGACGAACGCGGCCAGGACTGGCAACGTCGCCCCCGCCAACGTCGCGCCCAGCGCGCCGGCGATCGCCGGCCCCAAAATGAACCCGAGGTTCGCCGACACCGCCATTTTGCCGAAATTGGCGCTGCGGTTCGTGTCATCGCTGATGTCCGCCAGGTAGGCGTTCGCAACCGACGCATTGCCTCCCGTGAGCCCGTCCAACGCCCGCGCGAAAAAAAGCACCACGAGCGGTGCCGTGAGCGTGAACGCGCCGAGCAGCGCGGAGTGCACTTCAAGCAAGGGCCGGACCGGAAGCCAGAGCGCCACCAGAAAGATCCCCCAGGAGACGAGGGTCCCGACTTGACTCAGCAGCAGGATGCGCCGCCGCCCGTAGCGATCCGACCAACGCCCCAGCACCGGCGCGCCGAAGAGTTGGAAGATGGAGTAAGTCGCCCCCACGGCACCGTAGACGAGCGCGTCCCCCCCGAGCTTCGTGACGAGAAAGACCAGAAACGGCAGCACGATACTGAAACCCAGAGTGCCGACGAAGTTGACTGCCAGGATCGGGTAGATCGACGTACGGCTGGACAGCTTGGTCCCGACTCCCTTCGCTGGGTCGGACCTGACGATCATTGCGTCTGACGCCGCCCCTGATGATGAAAGAAGCTCAAGGGTGGGAAACGCCGAGAGAGGTCGCACAAGTTTTTGGCGGCTCGACCCCGCAGAATAACGTGACCCGCCGACTCGTACCCCGGATTGCTGCCATAGAAAGCGCACGCCAAAAAGGCCGCCGGCGGCTCGCCGCCTTCAGGCTTATTCGGTCCCAGCATCCGCCGTGCCGGCGCCTGAAAGCCGAAGAACTGTTCGAAGCCCGTATCGGCCGCTTCGATGCCCGGCCGCTCTTAGCGCTCAAGGAGAAGCGCAACAGCCTGCTCTTTCCTGCAGACCGTGGCTGGCGTTGATCTCATCGGCGCCATGCCTACCGGACCGGCAGGGGGGCCTGCTCCTGGTGGAGATCGTGCGCCGTATCAGCCTCTTCGGCTATGCGGACCACCCGGCTTCCTGGGTGGGCATCTGCCCCGGCAACGATGTATCTGCCGGCAAGCGCAAATCGGGACGCTCCCTGAATGGCAACCCCCAAGCCGATCCCTCTGCCTAGACCAATAGCGGGCAGACTATTTCCTGCAGAACCGGACAGGTCTATTCGTTTGACGACACCACCCGCCGTTGGTCCGCCCGCGGTGGGCTGTTCGGCCAGCGCGGTCGCCGGGTACCCGGCAGTTCCCAGAAATGTCCGCGACCTTGCACTCCGGGTGAAAGATTCCCCGTCTAGCGCTCGCCGTTTCTGCTCGCCGGCGACCGTGGGTCGGAGCTTCGATTGGGGTATCATGGAGCGGGTCACGGCCCGATACTCATCCCGCAAACCGGGCTTGTGCGGCGTACGTACCTCACGGTCCTGCCCCACGAGATTGTTTATGCTGGTCGCTCTCAGCCTGATCGGTGCCCTGCTCCTTATCCTCGCGGCTGCGGAAGTCTTCACCAACGCCTTGGAACATCTGGGAGAACGTCTCAACATCTCCGAGGGCGTGACGGGATCTGTTTTTGCGGCGGTCGCGACCGCGCTGCCGGAAACCACGGTGCCGCTGCTGGCGATATTTGGGGGAACGCCGGATCAACACCTCAACGAGGAGATCGGCGTCGGCGCCATACTGGGCGCACCGCTGATGTTGTCCACGCTCGCCATGGGGCTCCTCGCCCTGTTCAGTCTGCGCAGTCGCGGCACGCGCGGAACGTTCGATCCGGAGCCAAGTGGTATCGAGCGGGACCTGGATTTCTTTGTGCTGGCGTTCCTGTTGGCTGCGCTCGCCTTGTTTGTGCCCCACCATGTGAGCTTGCTGCGTGCGCTCCTAGCGATGGCCTTGGTGCTGACCTACTTCGTCTACCTTCTCCTCACCGTGAGGGCCTCGACCAAGCTAGTGGAAAGCGGCCACGGGACCCAAGCGCACGAATCCATGCTGCTGAGCAGGCTAGGTCTGCCCGAGAACCTCGCCACCATCATCTCCCAGCTTCTAGGAGGGCTGGCCCTCCTCCTGGCAGGAGCCAAGGGGTTCATACACGGGATACAGCAGGCATCTGCTCTACTCGGCGTGTCGGCCTTGCTGCTATCCTTGCTCATCATTCCGGTTGCGACGGAACTTCCCGAGAAAGTCAACAGCATCCTCTGGATACGGCGCCGCAAGGACACACTCGCCTTCGCGAACGTCACCGGTGCCATGGTCTTCCAGGGAACGCTGCTACCCGCCATCGGCATCATGCTCACCCCTTGGGAAGCTCGCATTGAAGTGCTCACCGGCGTCCTCGTCACGCTGGCCGCTGCGTTGTGGCTGCGTCTGCGGGTTCGAGCGGGGCCCTTGTGCGTGTATCACCTCGCGGTAAATGGGGTGCTGTACGTCACATACCTGACCATCACTCTTGCTTGGGGGCGCTGACAGCCCTCACCCGATTTACCTCCGCGAGGGGGTCAGTCGCACTCGTGATCCAGAGTTCCAACGTCTTCACCAGCCAACTGCCGTCTCACGATCTCGACGTCAAGGTCATGCAGGGTAAACGGGAAGGAGCGGATGTCCGAAGGGCTGGAATCGCCGTACGGGCGGTTGCAGGCAGAGACTTCGCGGTCTGTCTTTCCTGGACAGCCGGAGGTTCGGAACGGTTTCCCCGAACGGATGAGAGTCTCGACTTCGGCGGGGGAAAATCCGAAGTCCACCACTTGGCCCGCGGCGTTGAAGCGCATGTCCTCGACCCGGCCGCCGACATAATCGATGATGAAGCGCCCGAGCTGCACTCTGCGCCATTGATCTCTCGGGACCGGTCCCCAGTCTTCCATTAAGGAGCCCCGCTCGGGAAAGAAGGCAAATATGTGGTTGTGGCCGCCCATGTCGGTGATGCGTTGCGCCACCGTGAGAATCTCCTGCTCGGTCTCCCCCATCCCGCAGATGAGGTGGGCGCCGAAGCGCTCCGGGCCGAAGATCTCCGCCGCCCACTCAATGGCCTGCCAATAGCGTTCCCAGGTGTGGGGGCTGTCCACGGTCTTTCCACGCGTGCGCTCGAAGATCTCTGGGGTGACGGCATCCAGGGCCACCGTGAAGATCTGCGCGCCCTCGTTGCGCAGGCGCACGATGTCGTCGTGGTTCAAAGTCGTCGGATTGGAGAGGATGGATACTGGAACATCGGGCACCTCCTTCATCCACCGCTTGAGCATCACCAATGTGTCGCAGTCCGAGTTGGGGTGCGTAATCATGGAGATACACATGCGCTCGAAAGCGCCACCGTCGTGGCTGGACCGGACCCGCTCGATCACTTCCTCATAGCGCGCGGTGGGCCAGTCTACCCGGATGAAGTTCCGGTCGGCGTAATCCCGCGACTCCTCCCGATGACGCGCCAGTCCGCAGTAGCTGCAGTTGGCGCGACAGCCCTCCGGATAGGTTACCAAGAGGTTCAGGCAATGGGTGCAAGAGGTTCGGTGCATGACGCCGGGCACGAGCCCCAGGGTGATCGCCGCCGCTGTCGACATCTGCACGTACTCTGGCGAGCGCATGTCAGGTGTCTTTACGTGGTAGTTCGGCCGATAGAAATTCAGCGGCGCCACCAAGTTCTCAGCCGGTTTGCTCATGTCGCTCCTCCGCCACGTTCCCGTATCGCCTACGCGTCGAAATACTCCTCGAAGGCGATCCATCCGCGCCGCATGACGCTGTCCTTGTGGGCCGCGGACGTTCTCCAGCAGCCGTCCAGATAGCGGCGGGCACGGACCGCCCGCGACAGGGTGTTCTCGAACTGGTCGCGTAGGTCCTCCTCGAAGTGCTCGAGGGCCTTCTTCCCGCGGCCGCCGAGGAACTCCGCGACCGCCCGGCCTGCACTTTCCCCGGAGACGACCGCCGCGGCAATGCCGGCACCCGTGATCGGATGGGTCAGGCCCGCCGCATCCCCTACGAACAAGGCCGCGCCCTCCACCAGCCGCGGGCGAAGCCCGCCTACTGGAATCGCACCGCCGGTGCGCGCAAGAGTTCTGTACTTGATGCGACCCTCAGCGGCCAACCGCCTCACCAGAGTATCGAGGGGCCCTTTGAGGTCGCGTTGAAAGCCTCTGTCCACCCCGATCCCGACGTTGGCGACCGCGCCCTTGGGAAACAGCCATGCATAGCCGCCCGGGAAAGCATCCGACAACCAGATGTCCGTCTTTCTGTAGACGCTCGCCAGCGGAACACGGTACTGCCGGGTGTGAACCAGCGGCAAAGGGTCCAGCCCCATCAGCGCAGCCACGGAAGAACGCGGCCCGTCAGCCGCGATCAACGTCCTGTAGCCGAGCGCAGACGGCAGCCCGTCCGGCGGCCTCCGCACCCAGGCCACCTTCCTCACGCCATCAACGCCCTCCAGGACAACGCCCGCCATGAGGCGAGCTCCGGCACGGCACGCTCGGGCCGCGATGGCGCGATCGAAGGTCGGGCGGTCGATCATCAGGCCGGGGAACGGGGATGACTCCACGGCACCAGAGGGCAGCACCGTTTCCATTCCCTCGATGCGCTGCACTGTGACGCCGTCATCCTGTGCGAAGGGGGACATGGGCAGCGGGATGAACTCGGCGCACTGAACGGGTTCGCCCAACTGCCGCCGTTTCTCTATCCCCACGACCGCCAGTCCCGCCCGAGCCGCCACTGCGGCCGCGCTGGCACCCGCCGGCCCCAGCCCGACCACCAGCAGGTCAACGGTGGACACGCCGCTCCGGAAATCCGGCATTAGCCAGCGCCGCAAGGACCGGCGCTAGGAAGTCCTCACGGGTCATCAGGAGCATCTCGGCGGAATGGCTGTCGAAGAACCCGTGCAGCCGTGGCCGCAGCTGGGTCAGCGGAGTGTCGCGCAGCGCGGCCTCCAAGTCTAGAACCGCACGCCGCGGGTTGACGAAGAAGTCGCCGCTGTACCAGACCTGTTTAACGCACTCCTTGTGGGCGTCGTAGAGAACCTGAGCGCGCAGCGACCCCCCGGGGCAGCGATGCAGGGCCTCGAGCAGAGGCGCTTCAACCCGGGGCCGATCTGCGCACCATACCCAGTCCCGATGTCCGATCTCGGACAATGCCTCTCGGTATCGCTCTTCCTCCGCGGCCATCAGACCACCCTCATCGAGCCGCACCCCGAACTCCTCCCGGAAGGCACCCGTCAGACAGCGCTGAACCTCTTCCAGGCCCACTTCCCGGCCCAGCAATTCCCGGAGGTTGGACACCCGCTCGCGCGCCGAGCGGATCGCTTTATGGTTGAGCTTCTCCGCCGGGACGCGTAGCGCGCACAGCATTTTCTGCACGTCGAACTCGACCAGCAGCGTCCCTTGGAACAGCAACGAGTCCCCGTCGAATGCTCCGCCTGTCCCGGACACCTTGCGGCCGGCAACCTCGATGTCGTTGCGGGGGCGATAGCACGCGTCCACGCCCAGACTCCGGATACCCCGTGCCGCCGCCTCGCACAGCCTGCGGGAGATCGCCGCCATGTCCCCGGTACCGAGCAGCGGCTTATCCAGGAAAAGCTCCCAGCCAAGCTGGGTCTCATCGAAGTAGATCGCTCCGCCACCGGTGATGCGCCGCTGAATCTCGACCCCATGGGAAACGCAGTACTCGACGTGCAGTTCCTGGGCGACATGTTGATGGAAGCCGACCAGTGCTGAGGGCGTGAAACGCAGGAAACGCAACGTATACGGGGCATCCCCAGCCTGATGGCTCTCCAGGATGGCGCGGTCGAGGGCGATGTTCTCGGCCGCCGAGCGCAGGCCGGTATCGAGCAGTCGCCAAGCCTTCACCGGCTTGGCTCCTCGGCCCGCCGAGGCGTCATAGCAGCGCGCGGCGAGTCCGGGCCACGACGGGTATCTCACCCAGGCGCCCCGAGCGAGGTAGAGATCGGTGCCGCCGCTCCTGCTCCAGGATCGACTGGAGATCGATCTCCACGGCTCCCTTGTCACTGTCCGTGGACATTAACCCTTCCGCCGCTGCCAAGGAGCAGCACGAGGCGCGCACCCGCACTGTCCGTCCCAGGCGTGCGGCCAACTCCACGACGCCTTCGGCCGGGTGGGCGATGCCGTCCAGCCCGGCCATGACCGCGTAGCTGTCGATCCGCTGCTTGGCCGTCCCCGGTGGACGGGCGCAACCGAGCAGCAGGGGCATGTCGGGCAGCGCTCCGCGGACATCCGTGAAGAACCGTCCCACCTGGTGGGTATCCGGGGTATCGAACGGGCGCTGCCGCGGCGCGTAAAAAGGCATGACCACCACCAAGACCAAGGCGTCCGGCCGATGCCGCTGGACCATCTCCAGGGCAACCCACTCCCCGAGCAAGTGACCATAATGCAGGCCCAGGACAATGTGCGGCACCACCTTCATGCGAGTGGCCACCAGTGCCGCAAGGGTTTGCTCGAAGTCCTCTACGCTTCGCTTCAAATGGTAAACCTGGGTGATGGTATCCTGGGCACCGATCACGTCCATCATGGCCACATCGATACCAGCATGCTCCATGGCGAGCGCCGTGTCCTCGTTTACCAGCGCCGTATGGACCGTGATGCGGAACTCCGGGAAGGAGTCCTTGATGCGCCGGATGGTCGAGTAGAACGGCGCGTAGTGGACCTCGTTGCGACGGCTCGATCCCCCGGTCAGCAGCATACCCTGGGCGCCGTGGTCGACCAGCTCCGTGACCCTATTCCACAGCTCCTGTGGCGTTCGTGCCGGGATCATCGGCCCCAAGACCTTGGCCTTACAGTGATCGCATTGGAGCTCACAGTCTCCGCCGGTGATGGAGATCGCGGGCCAGGAAGCCTTGGCACAGGCGGACAGCTCGGAACTCTGGAATGTTTTGAACGTAGGAGTATAAAAGCAGATGGGCGGAAGTGGCTGTCCTGATGGGCGTTGCCAGCGGGCCTGGATATCCGCGATGAGAGCCGGGTCTAGGCCCGCATCTTCCAGCGGCTCGACCCGCTGAACGACTTCGGGCCAGGGGGTCGCCGCGCCGTCAGCAGCCACCGAAGCCCTCGGAGTCCATCTTGGCCTCGAAGGCGGTCAGTGCATCCCCGCCGGTCTTGAGGTCACCGGACTCCGCCCCCCAGTCGGTTGGCTTGATCTTCACTAGCCATCCCTCCCCGTAGGGACTCTGGTTAATCAGGCCGGGCTTGGCCTGCACCGCGTCGTTCACCGCGACAATGTCACCGCCCACGGGTGCTTTCACCGGCCCCACCCATTTCCCGGACTCCACCGTGGCGCAGGACTTGTCCTTCTTCACATCTTTGCCGACCTTCTTGGGAGTAAAGGACACTATCTGCCCAGCCAGGGAACCGGCGTATGCCGTAAGCCCGACGGTGACATTGCCGTCCGCCTCCCGACGCGCCCAGACGTTGCTCTCGATGTGATAGTGAAGGTCCTCCGGCAGATTGCACCCGCGCACAACACCCATGGGAACAGTCTCCTTGCTGGTTGGTTATTGTCCGGCAATCGCCCTTAGAAGGTCAAGACCTTGTCGCAGGAAAGAATTAAGTCCGCAAGCACTCCGCCCCCGGACAGTGCGTCCACCTCGTCGATGATGTCCTTGCTCTCGTCGATATCATAGCCAGGCAGCGCCGGCAGACACAAGTGCAGCTTCACGCCAGCCCTCTTGGCGTCGCGAATGAATTCGATGATGCGCTTTCCCCCCACCATGGCCGCGAGGCTCTCGGCCACCCCGTTTTCCGCCAGTTGCACAGCCTCCATGGTGAGAAAGATATTTACCTCGGCATCCATGGCCGCGAGAATAGCGCCTAAGTAGAACGGGGTAGCACAGCGATGAGGCGCGCTTGGACCGCTGGTCATGATGATGACCACCGATCTCGCCTCGGCCTCTATTAAGTGAACCGGGTCCACGGTCAGGCTCGATCCTGAGTTCGCTCGCGGTGGACGCCTTTGCCAACCGCGTCGTCGCAGTATCCGCGGCACGCCCCATCCCAGGTTCGGAAATCGGGCAGGGCACCGTCCGGCCCGGCCACGGCCTCCACCCTTGCGGCCCATGCATCATAGGCCACCCGGTTGAGCGGGCTCGGGTCCTCCAGGACGGCACTGTTGGCCATCCGGATCACGCCGACGAAGCAGTGAGGAACCAGCCCCGCCGAGCTGGCGTTCTCAATAGTGCCCACCGGTTTCTCCGCGGGCCCGCGACTCCGGGACGCCGCGCACAGGGAAAGCGTTGCCGGCAATGTTTCTGGGACATGCCGGTCATTCCGATGCTAAGCGTTCCATCCTGCTCCCGGCGCACCCACATCTAGTACTCCTCATCGTAGTACAGGTCACAACGGCTTTCACAGGCCGTTGCACTGCATCCGACCGAAATCCCCTTCCCTGGGAACGACCGCGGGGGCTTTCGGCGGCTGCACTCCTGCAAGGCTAGCTAGCGAGAATCGCTTGGACGAACCCCCGCTGCTTGAGCAGATCTGGCGTGTCACCCTCGTTCCCTGGATCCCAGCTTGCGCGGCGACAAGCCCAAGTCGAGGCCCAGGAGCTACGAGAAATACAATATCCTGACGCTGGTGTTGATACCGAAGACCTTCTCCGCCCGTACTTGGTCCACCTCAGGGACTCTTGCGCCGAAGTGTCCTGTCAGCGGTGGGATGTCACAGAGGTTTGGGACGGCGGGGCGTGCGCAGCGCGAGGTGTGCAGCTTCGGCCGATCCTGCCCGAGGAGCGGGGCCGCTGGGATGCGCTGATGCGCTGGTATTTTATCACATCAGATTTATTGTCCTGCATCCGATGGCCAATAATAACCCCGCCTCGGCGGGGTTATTATTAACAGCACATCGCGGCGTCAGCCTTTTCCTCCCGCAGCCAGGGTCAACGCCTTCTTGATAGCGTCCGGTGCACACATGATGGACATAAAGCTATGACCACCCATCATGGACAGATCCGGAAAATCGATCGCGATGCGGAAGCGCGCGTTCAGAGCGTAGACGGTGTTACCGGAAACGAGCATCTCGTAAGGAAGGTGCGGGCTGTGCTTGATCGGTCCAGAATCGATGCGTTCCATGATGTATTGATCTCCGCTGCAGCCTTCAGTCATATGTACCCCAAACACCGTCTCTTCCTTGCCGGAGATGTCAATACGATAGACCTTGGAGACGCCGCCGCGGCTGGCCGCTAAACCGCCTTCCACAGCTTTCACTGCCTGGTCGTAACTACCATAGGTGGCCAGCACGTCTGGTTCGTCGAAGTACGGCATACCGAACATATAGTGGTATTTGCGCAGCTTGGTGGCCGGAAGTCCGTCCTTCGATCCGAAGGCTTCCACCATGCCGAGGGCGTCCGTGAGGGACGACTGGACGCCGCTGGAGTCGTAGCCCATGCGGTAGGCACTCGCCATATAGAGGGGATTGGTGTAGGCGATCTGGACCTCGTCACCCGCCTGGGTCACCGACACCCGCTGCATCGCGCCGAAGCCTCCCTTCTCCGACTTCGCGGCGCCCGCCCGCAGATCATCGTTCGTCACCACGAGGATGTGGGCTTCGGGATACGGCGAGTATTCCCCGACAACTTGGAGCCCATGGCCGCCCAGGCTCTGCCTGACCTCGACCACCTTGTCCTGAAGCTGTCCTGGCCCACGCCACGCGAGATAGAAAGGCTTGAGATTTTCGTCCGCCGCACAGGCCGGACCCTGCACCGCAGCCCACAGCAGGGCCGGCCACAGGATGGCTTTCGTTACTGTTCGCATGTTTTCGTCTCCTGTTGGTGAGTCTCGGTCTTCCCATGTATATCATAGACGGCGGATTGCGGGCCGTCGCTGCGCGGACCACTTCAGGGCCCCATCCTCCTCACTGGCACCCTCATGATGCCAGAGGTACTCATCCTGACGACTGGACTTTTCCTGAGTAGCGTTCCAGCAGCGGGGGCTTACTCGGGGGTCAGGGTTGCAGGGTACTTCCATCGCGTTCTGCTTGGGGTGCACGTTCGACCCGTCGGGCCCGAGAAGCGGGACCGCTGGGAGGCGCTGATGCGCTCGCATCACTATCTGGGCCCGCGCTCATCCTCGAGTGGCTCCGGCAGGAGACAGGGCCGCCGGGCGGTGGAGTGGACGGTGTTCCTGAGCACCCACTGCTCGCTCCGGGCTCGCACCGCCCCTGTCCTTGGTGTTAGAATCTCAGAGCCGATGGGGCCGTAGCTCAGCTGGGAGAGCGTCGCGTTCGCAATGCGAAGGTCGGGAGTTCGATCCTCCTCGGCTCCACCATCCACGCGGGGCCGGGCAATGCCCGGCCCGCTTGTGCCCCGCCCCGGTAGCTCAGCAGGATAGAGCGTCCCCCTCCTAAGGGGAAGGTCAGCCGTTCGAGTCGGCTCCGGGGCGCCACTCTCGGGAAGTGAAGGAGGCTCGGTGCTACCGCGGTGCTACCGAACCAAGACCGGCCGGGGCGTTACCCGTAACGCGTTACGGTGCTGTTACGATGCGCCGGCAGGCACAAAAAACCCCGCGCGGGGCGGGGTGAAGGGGGTGGGGTACTACCCTACATGCTCGGGCGAGATTGGGGCGTTAGGCGAAGCCTACGCCCGCTGTGGGTGAGCAGTGTCGAGACTTGACACGGTGATGCGGACGGTGGTTCGATCCTATTCGTGCCTACCAGCTTCAAGACGGTAACAGAGGGTTCGGGGTAACCGAACCCACACCACAACCCCGCACGCGGCGAGGTCCAGGGTGGCGGGATGTTAGGGCTACGGGGTCCGTGTTGTCTCGGCTTCTGTCAGAAACTCAGTCCAGGCGCGCATGCACTAGGCTGTCATGGCTAATAATCGCAAAGCTCGAAAGCAGATCAAGACCACCGTTCGCGCCATCAGCAACGCGCTGTATGGTGCCGGTACTGTTGTTCAGCTCTGGCCTGACTGCCCCACCATGCGAAAAATTGTGAGGTCGCCGGATGGTCGGTGGACGGTGCGTAGCTCTTCTGTCCCTGTCCACTGTGACCATGGCTATGCCTCTGATTGTGAGGCAATGCAAAGCGACTGGGTACGTATCGGCGGGGACGTGAAGGTGGCACTCGCGAAATGGCGACGTGACTACGAAAAGAAGGGATAAGCGCCTACCGGAGGCGAAGGATGCTTTGTCCTCGCAGGATGCTTCCTCCCATCATCAAGGGGCGCCCCAGCAAATAACAGCCAAATGGCAAGGTCCATTACCGCCTCCCGCTTTACTTGATCAATACGAACGCACTCTGCCCGGTGCAGCCGAGCGCATTTTGGCCATGGCTGAGAAGGAACAAGGGCACCGGCACACCTTTGAGCAGTCCGCCATCCGCATTGATGCCCGAGAAGCCTCTGTCGGGCAGTGGTTGGCGTTCGCCATCGGAGCGCTTACGATTATATGTGGCACCTACACGGCAACTCATGGAGCCCAAGTAGCCGGTGCCTTCATCGGAACCGGCGGCGTGGTTGGATTGGTTTCTGCCTTCATCTTCGGGCGGGTGCGTCGACCGCCAGATTGAGCTGGCGTACCGCTAGGAGCATCTCGTGACCATCCGTACGACGCCGGCGAAACTTCACTGGAACTACTTCCTGGCGTTAGAGCGGGATATGGACTTAACGTCTCGCTACGTCGAATTCTGCCAATCAAACTTCTTAGCTTTTTCTATAGAGTTTGCCCATCTTCTATTTGCCGCTGCATCTGAGGTTGATGTTGTTGCGAAGCTCCTCTGCGAACTAGTGGAGCCTGCTGCGCCGAGAGGAAATATCGATGCGTACAGGTCCGTTTTGCTTCCTGCGCTGCCAAATCTTCCCGATACCGAAGTAATTGTTCTTCGCTATGGATTGACCTTCCAGCCGTGGGAGAACTGGGCTAACGGCGAGAATCCGGATTGGTGGCGCTACTACTCCCGCAAACTAGCCGCACAGCCAAATGAAGTTCTGGCCCCGAAGGACACGACGCAACAGTTGTATCCCCAGTCAGAATTGATTCGTCTCCACGGAGACTACTACCACAGATATCTAGTGGCTTCTTGAGCCCTCGGTGTGTCACGGGCAGCGCTCGCAGTCGGGGCCCGGGGCCTAACGCGGGAAGGGGCGGAGGGGTGACTGTGGGAACGAGCGTGGCGCCGGTCGGGGATGAGTAGTATCAGAAACGGCAAATCTAACCACGGATTCTTCAAAAAAACCCCCGGCCGAAGCCGGGGAGGAAGGAGCGACAGACGAAGTTGCCGCGTCGCGCCGGGGAGTGAGGCCGGCGACCGGAGCGGTGCGTCCCGCAGCCCGCGGTTCTCAGCGCAGGCGGCGGCCGGTGGGCTTTACTTGCGGCGCCCTACATGCCCCAGGGCGGCAGTACGCTCCTGTCCCAGCTCCAACGCCATGGCCTCGGAGCGCGACATGCAGAACAGGACTTTCGAGTCACCTACGAGCCGTTGACCCTCGGCAGCGCTGATGACACTGCGCACAAAGGCAAACGTACCGTCGTGCCGGCGGCGCATCACAACCCAGGGATCGCGTCGACTCATTGCAACCCCTGCGCCGCAGGGCACAGCGTCGATCCAGCGGGTATCTCGGTCACGTCCAACGGCTGCGTAAAAAGCAGCCCGTCGCCGGTAATCATCGCAAAAACTCCAGCCGACTCCTCGGTGCAAACCGCGACGGCAGGAATCCCGGGCACAGAATCACGAAGTTTGGCCGCAACCGCAGTGGCGCATTTACGGCAAATTCCGGCATGGCGCTGGAACGAACGCGATGCAGCTCGGACTTGGGTACGGGTCAGGGTGCTCATTATGCGGTTGCCTTCACAATACCGTTCCGGCCAATTGCCTGAATCCCGGTAATGAACTCGAATCGAAACGCTTGACCGTCATACGTTAGTGGCGTGCGGACTCGGGAAACACTCGGAGTATTCGGGAAGTTCAGCGCCATCCTGGCGATGACGGGTGCAATCGCCGGGTCACCCATTAGATAGGATGCCCCGCTCGGCAACCATGGGTTGCAGATAACTTGAATACCAGGAACGCCAGCATACAAACTCGCCACGGTGGCCGCCGCTGCGATCTCCGAATCGCCAGGGACCACCCAAAACGCAGGCTTGATATTGCCGACGTTGCCGACTCCCGTGGTGTTCGTCCGCAACTTCGCGGCCGCATTACCCAAACCCGTTATCGTGGCGACTCCACCCGAGACCGAATTGCCGGCGCCGATCAACGGTGCGCCGTCGCCCAAATTGCCGTTTGCCTGAATGACAGCGGCAATCTGCGCCGCTTCTATTCTCGCCGCATGTCCCGACAATTGCTCGGTCGCCGAAATAATAATGTCCGCGTCACCATTGATCAACATTTGGCGAGAGACGAGAAAACGCGCACCAAAAACAGAAGGCTCCCCGGTGACTCCGGCACTGGCGAGAATCGGAGCGAATTGAATCGGTCCTCCGCTCTTCGGAATAAACGAAAGCTCGCCCAGATCCAGCTCGGGAAACGAAATCGGCCTAAGATCGCGAGCTACGATGTCCCGACAAATAGAGCCATGCTCCGCAGATTGTTTATCGTAGCTGATGGCGGGAACTCGCGACAACGCGACGGCGAGAGCCTCCCCAAAATCCGACGTGGTTAGCTGTCTCGTCGCTTCGGAGCCGGTGCGCCCGCTGCCATGGCCGCTCAAATGCGCTGCGATGTCAAGCAACGAAACTCGCTCGTCCGGGCCGTTGAGCAGCTCCGCGACCGGGTGCGCGTCGGGCACGCGCTGCCCAGCTCGGAGGAGGAGAAAATCAGGCAGAGCTTCGAGAATGTCTTGCCTGGCGAACGGAATCGGTCGGGTCAATCGTGGCTCTGGCATGGTCACCTCCTTGATCATGGCGTTATACACATCTCCCCGTAGCTAGGGCTGCTGCCCCTCTGGACACAGCCCCCGGAAGCTGATTCAATGCCCCCATCGTTCACCAGGTGACGAGGGGGAGCAGATGGAGAAGGGGTTGCCGAGGTGGTTGGGTGGGCGCGTGCTGAGCGCGGGGGAGCTTGAGAGCATACGGCGGGAGGCTCGGCTGGCGGAGCCCCGAGTGCGAGCCGAGGTGGCGCGGCGGGTGTGTCGGGTGCTGGGGTGGACCGATGCAGCCGGTAGGCCCAAGCTGATGAGCTGTCGAGTCGGGCTGCTGCGGCTGCATCGGGCAGGCTGGATCGAGCTGCCGGCGCCGCGCAACGGTAACGGCAATGGGAAGGGGCTGTCGCGCGAGCCGCAAGATTGGCCCGCTGAGGTACCGGTGGTGGGCGCAGTGCGGGATTTGCAGGGTCTGCACTTGGCGCCGGTTGCTGACCCGGCGGACTCGGCGCTGTGGAATGGGCTCATCGACCGGTACCATTATTTGGGCTACCGGCCGCTGCCCGGTGCCCAGCTGCGCTATCTGATTCGCTGGGACGCGGGTGTGGTGGGGGCCATGGGCTTCGGGGCCGCGGCCTGGAAGGTGGGCGTGCGCGACCGCTGGATTGGCTGGGATGCGCCAAGCCGTGCGCAGCACCTGGGGCAGGTGCTGAACCATGCGCGGTTTCTCATTCTGCCGTGGGTGCGGGTGGCGAACCTGGCCTCCAAGGTCCTCGGGCGGGCCGCGCGGCAGGTGCCGGGCGAGTTCGAAGAGCGCTACGGGGTACGCCCGGTGCTGCTGGAGACCTTTGTCGAGGCCGGCCGGTTCGCGGGCACCTGCTACCGGGCGGCCAACTGGCATCATCTGGGGCAGACCACCGGGCGGGGCAAGCTCGACCGTGAGGCGCTGCCCATCAAGGATGTCTATGTGTATCCGCTCGATGGCCGCTTTCGCCGGGCGCTCGGGGGAGCCGCATGAATGCCCTGGCCGAGGAGCTGGCCGCCATCGACTTGGGTGATGCGCGCCTCAACCGCCGGGCGCGACGCACCCTGGAGAAGCTGGGAGCCCATCCCATGCAGAGCATTCCCACCGCCTGTGGCGGCTGGGCCGAGACCTTGGCGGCTTATCGGCTGTTCGACCATCCCCAGGTCACCGCCCAGGCGGTGCTCGAGCCCCATTACGCCTGCACCGAGCAGCGTATGCGCGAATACTCGGTGGTGCTGTGCATCCAAGACACCACGGAAGGGGACTATAGCGGCAAGAACGACATCGTCGGGCTGGGCCCGCTCAACTACGAGACCCGCCGTGGATTGTACCTGCACCCCACCCTCGCCGTGACCCCCGAGCGGGTGCCCTTGGGGCTATTGGATCTATGGAGCTGGACCCGCGAGGCGGGCAGTCTGGGCAAGGAGCAGGGCCGCCGGCCCATCGAGGAAAAAGAGAGCCTGCGCTGGCTGGAGGGTTATCGACGCGTCTCGGAGCTCATCGAGTCCCTGCCCGAGACCCAGTTGGTCTATGTCGCCGACCGCGAGGCCGACATCTACGAGGTGCTCGCGGAACGCGCCGCCACGCAGCCCTGCGCCGAGTGGCTCATCCGCGCCGAGCGCGCCCGGCTCGCAAGCGCGCCGGTGCTGGCCGAGGCCGAATTCGACCTGCCCGCCACCGCTAGGCGTCCGGCGCGGCGCATCCACCAGCAACTGCGCGTCGCACGCCTCACTTTCAAGGCCCCGCATCGCTCGGACCGCACCCTGGCGGACATCGAGGTGAGCGCCGTGCTGGCCCGCGAGGTGGACCCGCCCCAGGGCGAGGAGCCCATCGAGTGGCTGCTCCTCACCAGCCTCCCCGTCGAGACCGCCGAGCAGGCCCTGGAGAAGCTCCAATGGTACCTCTGCCGGTGGCAAATCGAGGTGTTCTTCAAGATCCTCAAAAGCGGCTGCCGCATCGAGAAGCTGCAGCTCGAGACCCTCGAACGCCTGGAGCCCGCGCTCGCCTTCTACCTCATCATCGCCTGGCGGGTGCTCTACCTCACCCTGCTCGGGCGCGACTGCCCGCAGATGCCCTGCAACGTGGTGTTCGCCGAGGAGGAATGGCGCGCGGTGTATATCGTCACCAAGCGCCAGCCCCCGCCTGAGACACCCCCCTCGCTCGATGCGATGGTGCGTATGGTGGCGAGCTTCGGCGGCTTCCTCAATCGCAAGGGCGACGGCTTCCCGGGTCCGCAAAGCCTGTGGATCGGGCTGCAGCGAACCCGCGACTTCGTGCTCGCCATGGACGCACAACGGGCCTCACAGAGCCCGAGATGTGTATAAGGACATGCCTTGATGCCCTATCAGACCGTGCCTGGAACCGCAATTGCTGCGGGTATTTTTCAGTATCTCGTAAGGCTGGCGACGCGATGTCGGGACATGGCAGCCCGAAGCCAGGACAGCTTGAACTGTTGCGCCAACATCGCCCGTGCGAACCTTGCGACGTAGCAAGATTGAGATCTGCCCGGCGAGCGCCCACGTGGACCGCGAGCCGGTAGGGTCCACCAGCTCCCCAAGCCTGGCAATCGCGGAATCTCGCAACTGACGGGCGCCCGGGCCCGCCAGATCCAGGGCGTGCTCTAGGTCCTCACCGGACTGCCAACGGGTCAACGCCTCCGTGATCCAGCCGGCGAGACCCGGGTCGTGGACCCGGGCCAGCGCGACGAGCTGGTTGAGCCGAGATCGGCTCATCTTGGAATGGGCGATGCCGTCGGTGGTGATGTCGGTGGTGGTTGTGGTCGCACCGAATGTGCGCCAAGGACCGCATGAGCGTGGAGCAGCGAGGTCAACGCCTTGTCGGCCGCCTCGAAGGAGGCGATAACATCGCCCTTGTGCGCCGGCTTTAGGTGGCCTTCAATCTCGTCATACAGCGTTTGAAGTTGAATCAGCATAATCGCGCACCTCGCTATTGTGGAATTTGGACGTCCCACGCCTGCGCCAACTCGATGCAGACGGCGCGTCCTTCGGCCTTCAGCTTCTCGTACACGGCGCGCTCGTCGGTCTCGGCTGCCAAAATTGGCGCGAGTCTATCGGCCAGCGCTAATATACGGTCGCGAGCGGTGCGGGCACCCATAAACGCTGTGGTCTCGACGCGGCTTCGCTCCACCAGCTCGCCGGCGCGCTCGCGAATCCGCATGTCGATCAATTCGCGCTGACTCTTGGCAAGCTGCGCTCTCTCTTGGTCAAGGCGAAGGTGAATGTCGGCCACTTGCTCCCCGAAGTCCTCACGGATCTTTTGGCGCACAGCCCAAAGGACCACGCTTCTCGGGTCGAATCGGTGCGCTTGCCCGCGCCGGCCGCGTTCCCAAATTGGAAGCGGGTCGTTCCTGCGCGTGGTAAGCGTCGTCAGCCATCGCGGCGTAATACCCCCAAGCACATAACGGGTTTGCTCGGAGCTCCACAGGTAGGAACCGGGCGTTAATTTGGCGTTGTCATCCAACGTACGAACTCCTTAGGGAAGTGTTAGCCTACGGATTTATCGCCGGCTTGCTCGCTCGCAGCGAAGGGACGCCAGGAGAACCTAGTCATCGCAGCCCGCCCTCCGCCAGCGCCGCCAACACATCGCCGTGACACGGGAGCGGAGAACACCAGCAGCCCAAGCGTTTTCCTCGAAGCTCTGGCAGCCGGGCCATCAGCTCCGGTTGGGTCAGTATCCAAGCCCGGTACTTCGCGATGACCTCCGCGCGATCCCCGTCGCGGCCGATGCGATAGGGGTTCGCCCATGGGGATGCGGGCAATCCAAGGCGCGGGACGGCGCGGCCAATGTACACGTTGTATGGCTCACGCTGGCAGTGCACCACACTTGTCGTGCTCACGCGGTCCGCCCAGGGCTCCACCGTCGCGTCCGGATACACCTTGGCGATGATGGCGCGGGCCTCAGCCGGAATGGCGGCCGGCACGAAGTCGAAGGTGCGGGTGGTGCCGTCCGGGAGGGAGGCGAGAAAGCGCCAGGCTTTTGGCACTTCTGGCACTGCCTGGTGTGGCACATCCGTGAATTTCATACCCCCTTCGACGGCCTCTTCCACCCGGTCATCGACACCATGAATTTTTGCGGATGTGCCAGGGGGGGTAGTGCCAAAAGTGCCAGAAGGGTCACTTTTCAGGCTTTCGGCACTTCTGGCACTGGGGGGTGTGCCACATTTCAGAATTTTCAGTCTGGCGATAGCGTCCATGGTCGTGGTCAGATCAGGCTCGGGTGGATGGTCCATACGGTCGTTTTTCTGCCCCCGGTCTCGACAGTCTCCCCCCTAACCCAGCCGTGATCAGCTAATACTTCCAGTGCGTCATCGGTGCCGGTGCGGTCTAGCAACCGCCAATGATGGCGGTATATCTCCCGAGCTGTGACTGGGCTTACCACGTCCCGGGCGAGGATGTGTTGAGCCAGCTCGCGTGCACAAGCTAAGTCGGGGTCCAGTGCCGTGGCGTATAGCCTTCTGGCATGGCATTCCAGGTACTCAGCCCACGCGATAGCAGCGACTAGCGGCGTCTCACCGACCGGTCCGGTGCCCATGTCGGCAAGATGGATCAGCAGTGCCAGCGACGGGATCAAGCTTCGATACTTCGCCAGGTGCGCCTCAAAGGCAACGTGCTCCTCTTCGTCCCTCAGCCTCTTTTCCAGCCCCGCGCGCCATGCGTTGAACACGCTTTGCGCGTCCTCAGCAAATCGCAGGAAGGGGATGCTGCCCTCTTCATGGGTCGCTCCGATGGCGGCCGGCACGAGGCTGTCCATCCGTGTGAACACATCCCACGCGGCACGCCTGGCCTCCGTGTCTGGCCAACGGTCCACATGGCGCCAATCACCAGATACGTCGGGCCAGACAACGAGCTGAAAACGCTGCAAGAGACCGTCGTCTCCTACGCCTCCGGCGAGCGCACCACGCAGGTATTCTTGCAGGGGGCCAGGCTGAATGCCCCCGAGAACAGAAACGCAACACGACTCGATGTCGATAGTGCCGCGTCCAATTCGGTCAAACGTATAACGCCCGCTGCCGTTCCACGCCTCTAGAAAAAATGCCCGAGAACACTCCCAGCCCTCCCGGTCCAAAGATCGCAGCAGCCCAGTCAGCTCGTCGCGGAACAGCAGCAAGCCCCGCGGGTTTGCAGCCAGAAGTTCGCCCAGCGCCTCGACCGTGCTGTCGTTCGCTACGTATCGGCAGCGCCGGGGCGGGCCTTCCTCGTCAACCGTCGCTGCGGTCGCAAGTCGGTATGCTTCCTCTTCGTCGCCTCGCTTCAATGCCGAGTCAATGGCTTTTTGAGCCTTCTTCGCGGCTGACTTGTCCACCACTGAGCCGGCCTTGCTGCGAAGCAACGCCTCGTCGTATGTCTCCTTGGCGACGTGCTCCAGACGGAGAAGAGGCCGCGTCGCCTCGGCAAGCGCTGGGGTCTTGAGAAGCCCCGGCCGACCGATGACGCCACCCCATAAATTTGGGATGACTAGCCAATCATCGCGCCGCTTTGGACGAATACCGATCTGCCGGCCGACAACCGCAGCGAGCGACACCATGGATGCCACGGCAGGAAAGTCCGGGGGGCATTGCATCCTCTCCGCAATGTCCTCCACCCATGGGCGGAACGCGTCTGGCATCAAGATCGGGTCGAAGCTCGGCACGCTGGGCAGACCATCAGGGAGCGGCTCTGGGTTGGGCCAGTCAAGATGATCCGCCCCGTTCGCCCGTTGGTCAGTGCCGTTCGCCCGCAGTCCTAGCCTCTGGGCCAGCCACTGCGCCGCGGCCTTGGGCGCGCTGGCGCTGCCGAACCGCAGCACGACATCGATAGGCGTCAGTCCGTCCTCTTCCCCAAAGTCTCGGATACCCTGGGGCAGCAGGCTCAAGTCCTCCTCCAGGTCGCGTCCCAGGTCCTTCGACGAGACTCGATACCCGTCCTGATGCGCGCGCACTGGGGAACAGCTCCGGTGCCCACGCACTCGAGATCCGCCAGCGCGAGCGCGTTCACCCGCGCGAACCAGTCCAGCGGTCCCCTGGGGCCGGCAGCCTGGTGCCGCTCCTCCTTCGGTGCCTCCGCGAGCAGGGCTTCCACGTCAACGGGGCCGCCCTCGAAGCGGTAGACATCGGCCTGGAGTGGTGGGCAGTAGAGGGGCTGCGCCGGCCTGTAGACGGCGCGGTCCCACTTGAAGCATCCGCCTCCCAGCTCCCGCTCGATGCGGGCCTCGATGGCGATACACACTCGCTCGGCCTCGGCGGGGGTCATCTCCCGGTCGGTCTCCAGAACGAACCTGCACCTGGGGGAAACGGCGGTGTGACTGGCGGTCGTGTAGGCGAACCCCTGGGACCGCTGCAGCCAGGAAACCAGCGCCGCGAAGCCCTCGGGGTCCGTCCCGTCGACATCGAAAGCGACGAAGCGCCGTGGCAGGGCGTCGTCTTTGCAGCGGTGGTGCCTTCCGTCTCCGTTCGCGCGGAAGGGGCCGCAGATGTACTGCCTGCCCTTCGCTCGCGCACGGTCGGCCAGCACGGTGGACGCGAACTCAGCGAACGTGCTGGCAGTGCGCTGAATAGGGTAGGCGTCGGTCTTGCTGCCACCGCGGGAGTATCGAACCGTGCTATCCTGCGGTGTGTCTGTGTCGTCCCCTGCGGCCTCGTCCGGTGCCCTCCGGTCGGGGCCGCGCTCGTTTGGGGGTCCAGCTCGGGGCGGGGCGGTCATGTCACGCAGCCTCGCCCGCGTCGAAGCGCCGCGTCCGCCGCGCTAAAAGCGCGTTAAGGTCACTCAGACGGTACTGACAGGTCCGCCCCACGCGGATGTAAGGCAACGCGTTGCGGCCGCTCGATGCCCAAAGCTCTAGGGTTCGAACCGGAACGCGGAGATACTTTGCGGCTTCTTCGCGAGTTAGCCCGACTTCGCGGATTCGCACGGCGATTGGCCCGCTGGCCAGGGGTAAGTGATTGTTTGTGGGGACCGTGGTGAGCCAAAAAGGGTTGAAACGCGCTGTAGTGAAGACCTTGCTTGTTTTCAAGGGGAAAAATCTGCGGATAATGATGTTCCATCATGTTTCTACGGGCCACGACGCGGAAGAAAGACGGCAAGGAGCACCGTTACTGGAGTATTGTCGAGAATAGGCGCCTGAGCGGTGGGCGCGTGCTGCAACGGCATGTGCTGTATTTGGGTGAGATCAACTCCTCGCAGGAGTTGGCGTGGCGCAAATCCATTGAGGTGTTCGAAGACGGGGCGCTGACACCGCGCACGATGTCGTTGTTTCCCGAGGAGCGATCTGAAGAGCTGTCGAGGGATGCTTCGGTGGTACGTTTGCGGCTGAAAGAATTGCGGCTGTGCCGACCGCGGCAGTGGGGTGCGTGTTGGCTGGCGCTGCAACTGTGGGAGGAATTGCAGTTAGATCGCTTCTGGTGGGAACGGTTAACGCCGAGTCGCAAGGGCACTCGGTGGGATCAGGTGTTATTCGTGCTCGTGGCCTATCGGTTGCTGGCACCGGGCAGCGAGTGGCGGTTGCACCGGGAGTGGTTTGGCCGTACGGCCTTGACGGATTTGCTCGGAGCGGATGCGGCGCTCTCCGACAGCCACCGGCTGTATGTCTGTCACGACCGCTTGCTGGAGCACAAGGCGGCGGTCTTTGACCATCTGGTGCGGCGGTGGCGGGATCTGTTCAATGCCACCTTCGAGGTGCTGCTCTACGACCTCACGAGCACCTACTTTGAGTGTGAGCCCCCGCAGTCGGAGCAGGACAAACGACGATTCGGCCACTCGCGCGATAAGCGCAGGGACTGTGTGCAGGTGGTGATCGCCTGGGTGGTGACCCCGGAAGGCTTGCCCTTGGCCTATGAAGTGTTGGCGGGCAATACGGCCGACAAGACGACGTTGAAGGAGTTCCTCGCGCGCATTGAGCGTCAGTACGGAAGAGCGCAGCGGATTTGGGTGATGGACCGCGGCATTCCGACCGAAGCGGTGCTGGAAGAGATGCGCGCAAGTCGCCCGCCAGTGCACTGACCTGGTGGGCACGCCCAAGGGGCGGCTCAGCAAATTGGAGAGCGCGCTGCTGCTCAAGCCGTGGCGGGAAGCGCGCCCCGGCGTAGCCGTGAAACTGTTGGCGCAGGATGGGGAGCTGTATGTGTACGCGCAAAGTGAACAGCGCGTGGCGAAGGAGCGTGCGATACGACGGCGCAAGCTGAAGTGGTTATGGGCGCGGTTGAAGAAACTCGCGACCATGCAGCTCACCCGCGAGCAACTGCTGATGAAGCTCGGTGCGGCGCGCCAACACGGCCCAGCGGTATGGCGCTTGGTTCAACTGGAGGTCGACCCCAAGGACGCCACGTTTAGCTACCGCCTGCGCCGCGATAAGCTGCGTGAAGTGCGCCGGCGCGAAGGACGGTATCTGCTGCGCACCAATCTCACCGACACCGATCCCGCCAAGCTATGGGGGTTTTACCTGCAACTGGTGGCGGTGGAAGAAGCGTTCAAGAATCTCAAGGGGGATTTGGCCATTCGGCCAATCTTTCATCAACACATCGAGCGTATCGAAGCCCATATCTTCATTGCCTTTCTTGCCTATTGTCTGCATGTCACGCTCGGGCGACGTTTGCATGCGCTCGCGCCTGGATTAACCACGCGCAGCGTGCTGGAGAAATTCGCCGCCGTGCAGATGGTCGACGCACAGGTGCCGACCACCGATGGGCGCGAATTGACGTTCACCCGCTACACCCAACCTGAGCCAGAACTGCAACTGCTCCTCGCGCAGTTGAAGCTCGAACTGCCCGCACCACCAGCTCCGAAAATCAGCACCGCCCACACTGCCTCAGCCGCCGCGATGTAGTGCAGACCTTGCCAGGCGCCCTCTCGCAATTTCAACCACTTACGCTATCCCTACCCCGCGAATCCGCGAAGTCGGGCTAGGCGCGGGTCCGGGTCAACGAAAGGCATTTTTGCTCACCTCACGGGCTGTCAACTTGCGGTGAGATGAGTAAAACAGCGAAGGCGGCCTTGAACTTAGCTCGTGTCCGTTTTTTTGTTGAGAATGCGCCGAACCTGGCGCACGCTCTTGTCCACGCGGCGTGCAATTTTTGACGCCCACTCGTGACGTGGGGTCGTTCCTGCCCGCTCGAAGGCTCCGGCCGCGTTCAGGACGCGGGCCTCGGTGTTCCTGCCCCGCACGATGCCGGCGTTGACCCCCCCTTTGTGGCGCCCTGTTTGCACGCGACGCCCGTGCCCCGCGTTGGTCTCGTGGGGCCTGACATGAGCCCTGCCCACTGCGAGCCCCAGGTTGACCGCAAGATGAGCGAGCAACCTCCGGTCCGCTGCGCGGTCCCCGATGGCCTGCTTGACGTGCTCGCAGCCCTCTAACACATCCCTGGCGTCGCGGCCTTCGTCGGGTAGGCTCGTCCGGTCCAGGGTCCGCCACAGCCGGGCGTCATAGCCGAGACGCTCAAGCCTTCGTCTGGCCTCTGCCTCCCAGGAGGCCAGGATAGCGGGAAACCGTGCGGCGCTGGTCTCGTTGAACTGCCTCAGCGCCTCTTCCCTGTCGTGCTCCCGCTCCCGCCACTTCTTCCACCAGCGCTTGGGTGTCGCCGGCCACTTCTCTAACGGCTCCGGGCCAAGCGGCTCGGTTTGCTCCTCGAAGAACTCAGAAACGCGCCGGGTCATGTGCCGGTCTTGATGTCTTGCACGTCGGCGATCGGCAGCACGCCCGCGGCGGCCAGCATGGCGCGGGTGGCCTTCTCGAGGGACGCCCGCACTGGGTCCAGGTTCAGCCTGGCGTAAATGGCGGTGGTGCTGACGTTCGAGTGCCCCAGGCTCTTGCCGATAGTGACGAGGCTTGCCCCGGTGGCGGCCTGCCAGCTCCCGAGCGACCGGCGCAAGTCATGAAGGTGCAGGTCCTCGACGCCCGCACGTTTCTTGACCGCTACCCATGCCCGCTTGGGCTCGACCATGTGCCCGGTCTTGCCCCGGCTCGGGAAGATCCACGGGCTGTCCCCGGCGAACACGCGGCGAGTTTCGAGTACCGCGACGGCCTCCGCTACCAACGGGACCGTCAGGGCCTCGCCGGTCTTGGTCTGCGGGATGCGCCAGGTGGCCTCTTCGATCCGCACGTCTTCCCAGCGCATGGCGAGCACGTTGCTGCGCCGGGCGCCGGTCAGCAGAGCGAGCAACAGGAAGTCGCGCGTGTCCCGCGGGGCCTGCGCGACGGCCTCGAAGAACCGGGGAAGCTCGCTCGGCTGCAGAAAACGATCGCGGGAGCGCTCCCGGAACTTGGTGACTCCTTCGGCCGGGTTGTCACCCTTCCACAGCTCCCAGGCGATGGCGCGGTTGAACATGGCCCGCAGCATGGAAACGGTCTTGTTGGCGGTGGTGTGTCCCTCTCCCGCCCCAGGCGCATATGCAGCGCCCGCACCTCGGAACGGCTGATGGCGGAAAGCTTCCGGCTCGCCCACGGGGCGAGGTACAGGCCCCAGTAGCTCTCGGGGTTCTTGGTCCGCTTGCCTTGAGCCTTGATGTGCTCTTCGAGGTATTGCTGGTATAGCTCCCCCAGGGTCAGCTCTGCCCGCTTGGCGCGCAGGGCGGCCTGCGGGTTGTCCCCCGAGGCGATGGCGCCGTTCAGCTTCTCGGCTCTTTGGCGTGCCAGGAATACCGTCATGGCGGGCCAGCGCCCGAGCAGCACGCGCTCGGGCTTACCGTCCAGCTTGCGGTAGAGATAGAAGCTCTTGGCGCCGCTCGGCTGCACACACAACGCCAGGTGCGGCGTCTTGGAGTCGTAGAAGTAAGTGCGCACCGGGTCGGGGGCGAGCGCCTTGACCACTGAGATACCGGCACTTGAGGAGATGGGAGGCCGTCGAGTGCGCCAAGGGGGATCTGGAGGAACCATGTCCGGGTACCCTCACTTTAATCTTCCGTGAAACGCAATGGATGAGTACTCTCTGGAATCGTTCGAGCACTATATTGAACTGGTAGGGCACGGATCGCCAGGTAAACTGCGGTTGTTTCGCGGTCAATCCACGGATGAACCTCTGCTTCCCAAATTGGCTCGCTTGCGACTGCGCTCTGCTATAAGAATAGAAATAGCAGAAAAACGCATGTATGAGGATTTCAGACGAAGAAGTCTTCCGTTTCTGGAACATGTGCCAAGTACTACATGGGATTGGCTGGCATTGATGCAACACTCATGGACTGGCCACCCGCCTTCTTGATTGGACGGCAAACCCGCATGCCGCGCTGTGGTTTGCAACGGAAAAGGGCTCTTTCGGTAATTGTGTGGATCGTGGTGGTCGAGTAGCATCCGTTCTGAGCAATCGTCTATCACAACATCTTGTGGTTGGGCCTGTGGGGTTGTGGGCGAGAGGCCCGCGAGTGTGGGCAACCGGGAGGTTGTCCACACGGTCCTTGGGACGCGGGCCGCTCCGCAGGACTCGTCCACAAATCCACAGGCCATCAAGGGGGGAGCGCCATGGAGCCAACGCATCTATTCACGACGGCACTGGGCCTCACGGCGCCTTGGGAAGTCACCAGCGTACGCTTTGACCCCGAGGCTGGGCGCATCGACCTCGAGGTGGCCTTTGCCAAGGGGAGCCGCTTCGCCTGCCCGGCGTGCGGAGCGCCAGGCCAGCCGGTGCATGATACCCGCAAGCGCAGCTGGCAGCACCTGAGCTTCTTTACTAAGTCCATTTTAAGTAAAGCCATATGTTGGTACAATGGGGGCATGAAATGCAAGCGCGAATCGGACGGGCGCAAGCTCGATCATAGGAGCCTGCAGGTGCTGCGCCAGCAAGCCGTGAAAGCGGTGCGTCACGGACAGACGGTACAGAGCGTAGCGCAGGCCTTCGGGTTGAACATTCGCACCGTGTTTCGCTGGCTCTCGGCATTTGCCTCGGGGGGACAGAACGCGCTGTTGGCCAAGCCGATCCCGGGCCGCCCGCCGCTGCTTGGCGCCGAGGAGATGCGCTGGCTGGCGGGGGCGGTGCGCGAGCACACGCCGCAGCAGTTCCGATTCGAGTTTGCGCTGTGGACCCTGCCGCTCATCGGCAGGTTGATCGAGCGGCGGTTCAACAAGCGCCTTTCGGACTCCGCCGTCAGGCGGGTGATGCGGGTGCTGGGATTCACTGCCCAGAAGCCGCTCTACCGTGCCTGGCAGCGCGATCCGGTGCTGGTCGAGCGCTGGCAGAAAGAGCAATTTCCCGCCATCCAGGCCGAGGCCAAGCGCGTGGGGGCAACCATCTACTTTGGGGATGAGTCGGGGATGCGCTCCGACTACCACGCCGGCACCACTTGGGCGCCGATGGGCAAGACCCCGGTGGTCGCGGTGACCGGGGCGCGGTTCTCGCTCGCCATGCTCTCGGCGGTGAGCGCCCGCGGGGGCTTGCGCTTCATGGTGCACGAGGGGACGGTGACCGCCGCGGTGTTCAAGGAATTCCTCAAGCGCCTGCTGGTGGGCGCCACCCGGCCGGTCTTCCTCATCGTCGATGGCCATCCCATCCACAAGGCACGATTGATCCAGGACTTCATCGGCGAACAGAACGGGCGCCTTAAGCTGTTCTTCCTCCCCCCGTACTCGCCCCAACTCAATCCCGACGAACAGGTTTGGGGGCATGTGAAAGCCCGCGTCGCCAAGCGCCGGGTGGAAAGCAAAGAGGATCTCAAGAGCAAACTCCTCGGTGCTTTGCGCCGGCTCCAGAAGCTGCCAGAAATCGTCAAAGGCTTTTTCATGCATCCGCATTGCTGCTACGCTGTCTGATATGGCCTTACTTAAGAAAGGATTAGTAAGTCACGGGCAGACCTGCACGCGCATCTGCCGCGAGTGCGCTGTGAGAGCTGCGGCAAGACGACTCAGGTCGAGCCGCCGTGGGCGCGCGCACACAGTGGCTTCACGGCGCTGATGGAGGCACTGGTGGTGACGCTGTGCCAGGCGATGCCGGTGGCGACCGTCGCCCGGCACCTGGGCGTGGGCGATGAGCGCCTGTGGGGGGTGCTCGAGCACTACGTGGAGGCGGCCCGCGCCTAGGAGGACCACTCCCCGGTGCGCGCCGTGGGCCTGGACGAGACCGCCGCCCGGCGTGGGCAGCACTACATCAGCCTGTTCCATGACCTCACGGGCAAACGCCTGCTGTTCGCCTGCGAGGGCCGCGACCAGAGCACCGTGGCGGCCTTTGCCGCCGACCTCCAGGCGCACGGGGGCGACCCGCAGGCCATCGAGCAGGTGTGCATCGACCTGTCCGCCGCTTATCTCGCCGGGGTGACCAAGCATCTGCCTAAAGCCACGGTGAGCTTCGATGCCTTCCATGTCATCCAGCTCGCCAACCAGGCCGTCGATACAGTGCGCCGCGAGGAGGTCAAGACCGAGCCCGCCCTCAGGGGCACCCGCTGGACCTGGCTCAAAGACGCCCACGACTGGACCTGGGAGCAGCTCACCGACTTTCACTGGCTCTCCCGCGCCCGCCTCAAGACCGCCCGCGCCTGGCGCCTCAAGGAGGCGCTGCGCGATATCTACGCCACGGCCAGCACCCTCGAGCAGGCCGAGACCGCGCTCACGCGCTGGTATAGCTGGGCACGGCGTAGCCGCCTGCAACCCATGAAACACCTCGCTGCCACTCTGAAAGACCACTGGGACGGTGTGCTCGCCGCGTTCGACTCCGGCCTCACCAACGGCCGCGCCGAGGGCATCAACTCCCTCATCCAGGCCGCCAAAGCCCGCGCCCGGGGCTACCGCACCACGCGCTCGCTCATCACCATCGCCTACCTCATCGCGGGCAACCTGGCCCACTTGCCGGCCTCGCCGTTCAACACACGATCTTGTGTCAGACCTCAGGCAGAGGCTGCCGCAGCGTAAGCATATCTACCCACACGATTCCGGTAAGAACCCGGAAAAGCCACCGAAGAAAGACAAGAACGATGAACCAAGGTCGGGCGTGGTTTGGGTATTTCGACCCGCTGGTCCAGATATGGTTGATATCGCGAAATCACGAGATCCCTTTCAAGCCACGCGAACGCAGGTATTTCAGCCAAGCCATATCACTCGCCGCATCATTGCGCAATTCGGTTGGTTTACGGCACACAAACTCATAGACGGAGAGAAGATTGTGCCACTGGAGGACAATGGCCTCTACGAGAAGAAGCTAACGAAAATAATGATCCAACCGGAAATGTTTTCGAAGATGAGATCTACGTTAAATATATTTGGCATAAATTCAGGCGTGCTATTTCCAGACCTTGTTGGTTTGTGTGAAGCCATACAATGGGAAAGCTCTTGTTTGGAAGACGAAAAGCCAGGACTACGCAAACCAGTGCTATTCTTTCAAAGCGATGGGCCGATAAAAATCCGCCGTAAGCCCCGGCCGACGCGGATAAAGCTGCGGCCGATCAGGGGGTAGCACGCAAAGAGGAACCGCCCGCGCCGGGGTCCGGGATTTCGGTCGCCCCGCCATGCCACATGCGGTGGCTGGCGTCTCACGCGGGCTACGATGGTGTTACGCTCGCACGTCCACGCTTACCCTGCTCTTCCTCGACTTCCCTGACGAGCGCTCGCGCTCAGCCCAATGCGGCCAGTATTTCCAGGGGTGACGCCAGGATGGCCGCTTTCCGGCCGTGAGGGACGCGAACGGGGGTGGGGCGGGGGACTTATGGGCGGGCGTGGGGTTAGGGGAGTAATTATTGCGGAATACGAATGCAGACTACCAAAAAAAGCCCCCAGAGTTCGTCTGGGGGCACTTTTTTTTAAGTGCGCAGCAGCCCTCAGATGAACAAGCAGATATCGGATTCGCCGGCAAACTCGAAAAACGTCGCGGCGCCACCGTACTCGATTCCATCGATGAATTCGCTCGGGTTCATGTCGAACAGGTCAACGGTCATCTGACAGGCGATGAGCTTGAACGTCCGCCTCGATACATAGACCTCGCAACTCCTCGACACTGGCGACACCCTTGGACTTCATCTTCTGCTTCATCATGGCTGTCATCATCGACTGCATACCGGGCAGCGCAGTCAACAGGACTGGAAACCACTTGTCCATGCCCATCGGCATCGGCATGCCGGGGTTGCCGAGGGGGGTCACCTGCAGGTTGAGCTTCTTGCGCAGGAGCTGCAGCCCGTAGAAGGTGAAGAATACCTGGGTCTCGTAGCCAAGCGCCGCGGCGGTGGACGCGAGGATGAACGGCGGATAGGCCCAGTCCAAAGAACCCTTGGTGGCGATGATGGCCAGTTTCTTCTCCGACATGGCAGACCTCCTATTTCTTCCTCAGCAGAAAATAGAACTTGCCCCCTTCTTCGCGGGACTCGATCAACTGGTTTCCAGTCTGCTTCGCGAACGCCTCGAAGTCTTTCACCGAGCCCGGATCGGTCGCGATCACGTGGAGCGTCTGCCCGCTCTGCAACTCCCCCAGTGCCTTCTTGGTACGGAGCACCGGCAGGGGGCAGTTGAGACCGGAAGCGTCAAGCTCCTTGTCAAAGTCAGCCATCGTCTTCTCCTCCTTGGGTAAGGGTTTAACAGCAGTGGTCGATGCTGGCGGTCTTTCCCGCCAGCCCCATCGGGCATCTCGGGCAGCCCACCGGGAGCCGCATCCTCTTCGGAACGCGCGAATAGCCGCATTGCGCGAGAAATGCCTTGTTTGTACCCCAAAAGCACGCGTCTTGTCAATATTAAAATATTGTTATATGGTTTCAAGCAGGGGCGCTCCGCCTTGCACTGGCCTGATGACCGGCAACCGGTGGGCAAGCGAGACTTGACCCGCCACACCCGTTACACTAACCGCTAACCGTACATACCACCGCGGGTGGTCGGCGGGCTACAACGGTCTATAAGTGCTACGAGCTCCACGAGGACGCTTGGTCAGGTCCATATGCCGAACAACTTGGCGCCACAACGGTCTATAGTCTACGAGCTCCACGAGGATGCCAAGATTGTTCGCTTGCGGGACGACGATGGCTGCCTCAAGTAGGCTCTGGCACCGGGGCGTGATCAGGATCGTAAAGAAGGTGGCTCTCCCGGTCGTGTGCCGGTTTTTGCTGCCTGAGTCATGCTGACCGAGGCCAAGTGGGAACGGGGGCAGATGGTACAGGTGCACTCGACCTCCCCGGCTCATCGGCAAGTGATGAGGTCGCCCTGTCGGGCGACTCGGGCGGTAATCGTTTGATGCGACCCTTCAAAATCCTGTTTCTCAGCCTGGGCGCGCTCATCTGGCTCGTGCAGGCGAGCGCCCAACAATTCGCGCTTCCTGACATCGGCGACGCGGCAGATGCGATCATGTCCTCAGCAGACGAGCAGCGCCTCGCGGAAGCGTTCATGCGCGAGGTGCGCCAGCAACTTCACGTCATCGACGATCCGGAAGTCAGCGCCTATCTGGCAGGACTGGCTGAACGGCTCACCGCGCACCTCCAAGGCGGGCCCGGGCACTTCAGCTTCTTCGCGGTTTCCGATCCGGCCATCAACGCCTTTGCCGGACCCGCAGGGTACATCGGGGTAAACTCCGGCCTGATTCTGGCGAGCCGCACGGAGAGTGAGCTAGCTGCGGTGCTCTCCCACGAAATGGGGCACGTGATACAGCACCACATCGCCCGCACCCTGCGGGAGGCCCAGCGCATGACTCTGCCGGCTGCTGCGGCGTTGCTCGCGGCGATCCTGATAGGGCTGAAGAGCCCGGAGGTAGGTACGGCCGCACTGGCTGCCACGACGGCGGGACAAATGCAGCACGAGATCAGTTTCACACGGGAGCACGAAGAGGAGGCGGATCGGGTCGGCATGCAGATCCTCGCCCGCTCGGGCTTCGATCCCCGGGGCATGCCCAGCTTCTTCGAACGCATGCTGCAAAGCGAGCGGCTCGCCACACGCCCACCGGCCTTCTTGCTGGACCACCCCGTCACGGAGAGCCGCATCGCCGAGTCGCGCGCGCGGGCCGAGCAGTATCCGCACCGGACCGTACCCGATGACCTCAGCTACGAGATTATCAAGGCGCGCCTTCGAGTGCTGGACGAACCCGACCCGCGCTCCGCGGTCAGCTACTTTAGGCCTGCAATGGATACCGGAACAGCGACCGAACGCGTGGCGGCCCGTTACGGTTACGCACTCGCCCTGTTCCAGAGCGGCTCCTACCAAGAGGCTCAGCGGCAAATCGCTCAGCTATCGGAGGCCGATCCCGAACGCATTGCGTACGTCATCCTGCGTGCTCGGGTCCTGCTCGCCCTTGGACAGAAAGAGAAAGGGCTGAAGATCTTCGCAAGTGCCCTGCAGTCGAACCCGGGAGACTTGGCCCTGACCCTCGCTTATGCCCAAGCCCTGCTCGACGGCGGTGAGCCTGACCTCGCGCGACGCAAGCTGATAGAGTACCTGCGCGACGAAGGGTTTCCCGGACCTGAAGCGTACCGTTTACTCGCCCAGGCGCAGGGCGAAGCGGGTTATGCGGCGGACGCCCACCAATCCCTCGCTGAGTACTATTACGGGATGGGGGACCGGAAGTCCGCCATCAAGCAACTCGAGATGGCTCTGCGCCTGACCAAAGACGATTTCTACCGCACATCGCGCACGGAGGCGAGACTGGAGCAACTGCATGCCGAAGAGAAAGCCGCGCGGAAATAGCCCAATGTACCCACAAAACAGGCGCGTTGTATGCTCCTGGGGCAGACCCCGGGGTGATGTCGTGGGATCGCTTTGGTGGCCAGGCAGACCGCCAGAAACCGGATTGGCTTGTCACGGCTGCCAGCTCCAGTTGCGCGAACCGCCTGCCGACCAACGGCGTCGCGATAGAGAGCACCACTCCACTGGTGCGGGGGATCGGCGGTCGTCTGGCGCAGATGTGGGCCAGCGAATTCCCGGCCGCTGCGGAGCCTTAGGAACGGTTCACTAACAACCTGATTCCGTGACTTCGCGTCTCAGCGGATGGCCGCAACCTGCTGATTTATCATTGCAGTTCAGCTAAAATCGGGCCGCACTCCAGGTCACCCGGCAGGTGAACGATGAAGCGGTTCATCTTGGAGCAGTCCGATGAGGAATTTTACACCTCCCATTCTGGTCTGGCCTTGGTCGGTCTTTGCGTCAACCGCTTTAGCGGGTTGGGCAAGGCGCTGAAGCAGGCGATCCCGCTACGCCACGGCATCTCCCATGAAGACGTAGCCAAGAGCTATCTGGGGTTGATGTGTTTGGGCAAGAGCGACTTCGAAGCGGTCTCCAACGTCCGAGAGGACGATTTCTTCCGCCAGGCGTTGGGGCTGGAGCGGGTACCCTCGCCAGAAACGCTGAGGCAGCGTCTCGACGAGCACGCAGCGGTCCTGCGGGAGGTCATTGACGAGGCCGATATCGAGTTCATGGTCAACGCCAAGGCACCGGTCAGTGCGCTCAAGACCGGTCATGTGCCGGTGGACATCGATGTCTTTCCCATGGACAACTCCGGGACCAAGCAAGAAGGAGTCTCGCGCACCTACCACGGCTATGACGGTTATGCGCCGATCGCGACCTACGTGGGAACCGAAGGGTGGTGCGTCGGCTGTGAGCTGCGAGAAGGCAAGCAGCACAGTCAGAAGGAATTCGGCTACGTCTGGGAGCGCATCCTGCCGCGGGCCAGGCGCCTGACCAAACTGCCGCTGCTGGTGCGCCAGGACAGCGCCCACGACGCCTTGGAGAACCGGCTGCGCTACCTCGAAGAGGAGGTGGACTTCATTATCCAGTGGAACCCTCGGGGCGAGGACCCTGCCCATTGGCTGGAGCGCGCCGAGCGCCAAGGGGCATGGGAGACACCCCGACCCGGCAAGCGCGTGGCGCTGTTCAGCGTCGTCGAGGAGCACCCCCATCGGGAGCACACCTACCACGTTCGCCGGGTGATGCGGGTGACCGAGCGCACCATCGACAAGAAGGGCCAGGCGCTGTTGGTACCGGAGCTGGAGCTCGATGGCTGGTGGACCTCGCTCGCCTATCCGGACGCGGAGATCGTCGCCCTGTACCGTGACCACGGCACCTCCGAGCAGTTCCACAGCGAGTTCAAGACCGACCTCGACATCGAACGGCTGCCCTCCGGGAAATTCGACACCAATGACCTGGTGCTCGCCTTTGCCGTATTCGCTTACAACATTCTGCGCCTCATTGGGCTCATCGGGCTGACCGGCGAGTCGGCTCCCCTGCGCCATCCGGCCAAGCGCCGGCGGATCAAGACCGTCCTCCAGGAACTGATGTACCTCGCCGCCCGGTTGGTCGCCACCGCCCGCAGACTGAAGCTGCGCTTCAGCCGGCTCTGTCCCGGCTTCCGCGCCTTCGAGCAGGTGTATTACCAACTCGCCTTCGGGTAGATAGGACGACCTCCATAGAAACTCGACCCGGGCCTCACCAGACCCCGGTGTAAACCTACGCCCGAAATTCAGCGTCCAAGCCTCAAAGCCCCGCCGTCACTCCTGCGCCGACGAGGGTCTACGCCCGCTGTACATAGCCGGCGTCACCGGTTGGCTAAAAACTAACCAACTCAACTGAGAATAGCTCCCATTCTCTCGCGCCCCGGGCGCTCGGAGATTCAAGTCACGGATCCAGGTAACAAGTTATCCAGCTTTCGTGGTGTAGAGTCTGGACCTGGGCCGATAGTTGCTTGAACGGGAACAATATTGATGCAAACATGAGGTCTGCTTAGCCCAGTCCGTGGGTAACGCCATGAACGAGTTTCCCGGTTATGAAGCGTCGCACGAAGAATTCATGAGGCTCTATTGCCGTTCGTTGCCGGAGGACCATCGGCGGCGCTACGCGGCGCTTGAGGCGTTGAAGATCGGTTTCGGCGGCATCGCCTACGTGTCGCGGGTCTTGGGCATGAGCCGGTGCACGATCTACACCGGGATTCGCGAGTTGGAGGAGATGCGCAACGACGATCCCGAACACCCGGGGCGTCCCAGTGGCGATGCCAAGCGCATCCGGCGGCCAGGCGGTGGTCGACCGAAGATCACCGAACGCCACGCGGGGCTGGAGGCGACGGTCGGCGACATTCTTGAAGCCCACAGCGCCGGCAGTCCGACCGACGAGACGGTACGTTGGACGGATCTGAAACCGCTGGAACTGGCGCAGGAACTGCTCCAACGTGGCTACGAGATCGGCCGCAACACGGCGGCGCAACTTTTGGAGCGGGCCGGCTATCGGCGTCGTTCCCTGCGCAAGGAGTTGATCACCGGACAGGTCGACCCGCGCGAGCGCGACCAACAGTTTCGTTATATCGATGCGTTGCCTCGTTTGGCCCGGCGCCGGGGCATCCCGGTGCTGTCTGCCGATACCAAGAAGAAGGAGCTGCTCGGCGCCCGGTATCGGCGTGGGCAATGCTACAGCAGCGCCGAGCAGTACGTGTACGATCACGATTTTCGTCACCTGGCCAGCGGTCTGTTGGTGCCCCATGGCGTTTACGACTACTTCGCCAACGTCGGCTTCCTGACGCTGGGCACCTCGCGGGAAACCAGTGCGTTCGTCTGCGAGGCCATCGCACTGGCGTGGGAGGAGGACCGCCGCGCCCATTACCCCGAGGCTGAGGAGATCCTGTTGCTCTGCGACGCCGGCGGCGCCAACGCCGCGCGCTCCCATCGCTTCAAGGAAGACCTCGTGGCGCTCGCCAAGCGCTTGGGGCGTCGCCTGCGTATCGCGCACTACCCGCCTTATACTTCCAAGTGGAATCCCATTGAGCACCGCTTGTTCAGCCACGTCGAGCGACCCTGGCGCGCCGTCATCCTGGACTCACCCCAGACCGCACTGGAAACCGTAGAGCGTACCCATACCAAAACTGGCTTGCGGGTTACCGCCCGTATTCTCGACACAAGCTACGCACTGGGGCGGAAGTGCTCCGATACATTCCACGCTATTAAAGACAAATTTATTCGCCACGATGAAGTTCTCGGACAGTGGAACTATGTGGTGGATCCCAGCGGATCATTTTCATAAAATGTTTTACTTGTTTTTGCACCGTCACTTAACCCGACGGTCCGGGGATCGGCGCGTTGCGCAAGGCCTGGACTTGCTGACACCTTCGGTGGGCGCGGGTACACCTCTCGGGCCGGCTTGCTTGGCTAGTAGGACCCGCGCGCTGCCGCCGTTCTGGCGTGGGCATGAAGGCCTTGAGCGAGTGTGTTCCGGTGTTCCTCGACACTCGCCCCCTGTATAGGGGGCGCGGGTGAGTCCTCTGTGCGTCATCGCGTCGGGAGGGCCGCTGGCATCCTCAAGGCACGAGCAAACCTGCGGCCGGGATCGGCACCGTCCCAAAGCGGTCGGCTAGGTTGTATGCAGCTCACCATGGGCCCCTCAGATGCCTGCCGCAGTATGCTCCGGATAAGATCAGCAAAGGTTCTCTAAGGGGGGTCGCGACGGCGGCGCACTCGTTGACTTAAGCCGGTAGCGCCCCGCGCGCGTTCCTCCTATAGATCCCATCTAGTCATCCTGCCGAGCAGCCTGAACGTTCCGTGACCCCAGTGAAGACGCTAGACTTCCCTCACTACTTGCAACTCATGACGCAGAGAGATGCCTCAGACCTGTTCTTCTCGGTCGGTGCGCCGGTTCACATCAAGGTCGAAGGAGTCATATCGGCGGCCAACGTCACACCGCTTCAGCCGGGGTCCGTGGAGCCACTGGCATTCTCCCTCATGGACGCTGAGCAGGTCGCGGCCTTCCGCGTGCGCCCCGAAACGAATCTCGCCTTCTCTTTCGGCACCCTGGGACGTTTTCGCGTAAACGTCTTCCGTCAGCGAGGCGAGGTCTCTATGGTCGTGCGGCGTCTGAAGCACGTCATCCCTTCCATCGAGGAACTGCGCCTGCCCCTGTTGCTAAAGGATCTCGCGACCGTGCGGCAGGGGCTGGTGTTGTTCGTGGGTCCCACGGGGTCCGGCAAGTCCACGAGCCTTGCCACCATGATCGACTATCGCAACGCCACCTCTGTCTCGCATATCCTGACCATCGAAGACCCCATCGAGTATGTGCATTACCACAAGCGCTCCATCGTGGAGCAACGGGAGGTCGGGATCGACACCCTGTCATACGGGGATGCTTTGATGAACGCGATGCGCGAAGCACCCGACGTGATCCTGATCGGCGAGATCCGCGAGCGGGAAACCGTGCAACACGCCGTCGCCTACGCAGAGACCGGACACCTCTGCCTCTCCACACTACACGCGAACAACGCCCAACAGGCGCTCCAACGCATCACCACGTTCTTTCCGGACGTTGCTCGTCAACAAGTGTTGCTGGATCTCTCGCTGAACCTGCAAGCGATCGTTTCCCAGCGACTGGTGCAGGGTGTTGACGGTAGGCGGGTACCCGCTGTGGAGATACTGCTCAACTCTCCATACGTCGCCGACCTGATACAGCGGGGTGGTTTCGCAGATCTGAAAGGTGCCATGGAGCAAGCTCAGGCAGCCGATCGTGGCATGCAGACCTTCGACGAATCCTTGTACAGGTTGTTTCAGGTTGGATCGATCACCCGCGAGGAGGCGCTGCGCAATGCCGACTCCGCGACGAATGTTGGCCTCAGGATGCGCCTGGCAACCCCTCGCGGAGCATGAGACCGTCGGTGGCAAGTGCCTTCGCTTCTCTCACATGGCCACCTGCCGCGGCGGGACCTCACGGGGGCATGGGTGCAGTGCCAACGCGACGCCTTAGACTCCTCATCCGGGCAACTGGCGGAATTGAGCAGCGCCGAGTTCGGGACCTGTTGTCCCCTGTTGATTGATCGGCAGGTATATGTTTGACTAGACAGGGGTTCGCGCCGGAATTGTCGGCGACGAGAGGGTATAGCCTGGGTCTCTGAGCAGGGTAGCTCCCGCCAGACCCTCGCTGGCGGCGTGCGCGCTGTCCGGTTGGAGGCCATGGAAAAGCTCATAGATGCCAGGCTCCTCAGGCCTGGAGTGTTCGTGTCCAGGTTAGATCGCCCGTGGCTGGGCACACCCTTTCTGCTCCAAGGGTTCCTCATTGAGACCGAGCGGGAGGTCCAGGGAGCTCCGGCGGTACTGCCGGCACATCTACATCAATCCGGAGCGCGGACTCAACGTCGGGGACGCGCCAGAACCTAACGCGGCGGCCGAGCCGGCGGCAGTTGCCGGTGGGCTCCCTACTCCGTCCGCTGGGCACGTCGCCGCCGCGGCGGCGGGTGCGACGCCGGTTCCAACCGGCCAGTTCAAGACCGCAGTCGCCAAGCATCCGCCGTGGCCTTACCGGGCAAGCCTCGGGGAAGAGCTAGAACGCGCCCACGACCTATACCGTAACACGCGGACGCTGGTCACACATTTGCTGGAGGATGCCCGGCTGGGTAAGAGCGTGGACGCCCCGGCGGTCCGCGAGATCGTCACGGACATCGCCGAGAGCGTCTTGCGCAATCCTAATGCGCTCACTCTCCTCACTCAGCTCCGGACCAAAACCGAATACGTTGCCACTCACTGCCTGAATGTCTGCATCTTTTCGTTGGTGTTCGGACGGCATCTGGGGATCTCCAAGGCCGACCTTCACACTCTCGGGTTGGGAGCCCTGCTGCACGATGTAGGGTACGTGAAGATACCGCCGGAAGTGCGGGACAAGCCGGGCAGGTTGACGGCAGAAGAGCTGGCACTGGTCAGGACTCATGTCGAGGAAGGCCTGCGCATCCTTCAAGAGGCGCGCGGCATCCCGTCAGCGGCCATCGAAATGGTGCGGAACCATCATGAACGCTACGATGGGAGCGGCTACCCCAGAGGGCTTAAAGCAGGGAACATCGGGCTGTTTGGCCTGATCTGCGCCCTCACCGACGTGTATGACGCCGTAACCACCGACCGGGCATGGCGTTTGGGATTCACTCCCTACGATGCCTTGCGCAACATGTACCAACGGCGCCAGAGGGACTTCGACGAGACGCTGGTGTTGCGCTTCGTGCAGTGCATCGGGATATATCCCGTGGGAAGCCTCGTAGAGCTGAACAGCGGTGACGTGGGCATGGTCGTCGATTCCCATCCGCGCCATCGGCTGCTACCCAAGGTGCGGCTCCTACTCGGCCGAGACGGACAGCCCTACCAGAACGGGGTCACTGTGGACCTGCTCCACCAACAGGTTTCCTCAGCGGTGCAGGCACTCAGGATACGGGCTGCCGTCCATCGGGCACAGTATGGAATCAGCCCCGGCGACCTCCTCGCGGCTGGGCTGCACGGATAGAGCGCAGCGTCGTGGGACAGGGTCACGTCGGTACTGCACTGGGTTGCCTGAGTGAACGACCTCGGCTACACTCATCCGGACCCCTTGCGGACGGCCTGCAGGAAGGCGGTCCGCTGAGCCTCGGATGGCAGCTCGCCTGCAAGGCGCTGGTAGAGATCCTCTCGTTCTGAACTCTGTTTGGCTGCGCGCTTCACGAGGATCTTCGCCACCGGGCCCAGATAAAGCGCCAATACACCCTCCAAGGCCTTCAAGACTTCGCGGTCCCACCGCTCAGCCGCCTCCGGCGCTTCTCCCGATTCGACCGACCCTTTGCCCGACTCCGGGCGTGCTTCCTCGCGCCCCGCACTGGATAGGAATGCCTGCCTGGCCCGCTCATCTGCGATGTCGCCGGACAGGAGCTTATACAACTCCTCGATACTGTTGGTGCGCTGGGCCGTGCGCTTGACCAGCAGCTTGGCGAGGGGGCCGATGTGAGCTGCTAGGTCGCGCTCCGCCTTCTGGAGCAGGCTGGGGTCCCAGTCTGGCGGCGCGGCGGCGGACGCCGTGGACCCCGAGGTTGAGGCCGACGGCTGCAGCGGTGGGCGATCACGGTCCTGTACCCCTGGCCGAGGCTCGCCGACCGACACAACAGACGGCTGCGTCCCATGGCTTTCCGGGCTGACCGTCACCTCATAAACCGTATACTGACGAACGTGCTTATCTTTGCGTTCACCCTCGTAGCGGAACAGGGCCGCATATTCCTCCGACAAGCAGGAGAGGACCTCGTAGAAGGACCGGGAGACGAGGATCTGGTTCGGCGCCGCGAAGCTCATCACCCGTTGGGCCGCGTTGATGCCATCGCCGATGACGTTGATGCGCCCGTTCAGATCCTTCACCAGTTTGGCAGGCCCGAGGTTGATCCCCATGCGCAGGGCACACGGGGCTTTCCCCTGCTCATCCATCGTACGCAAGGCGTCACGCAGATTCAGCGCGGCGAACAGCGCGTCCTCGGGGTCCCCGGTGAAACACAGGGCGGCACCGTCACCCGTGTCCAGAATAATCCGATTGCTCTCTCCGACGTGCTCGATGGCAGCCGAGATCATCCGATTCAGATGGTCCTTGATCGCCATTTGCTCAGCGACCGACTGAGAGGAAAAGTTCACGACATCCAGGAACAGGACGCTACAGAGCCAAGTCCGATGTGCCGTGTCAGTCGAGTCCACCGGTGTCACCTGTAGGCGCGGGTCATCCTTCCACCATCTTCATCGCACGCTCCAGGCTCCGTCGCATACGATTGAAGGAGCCGGCGAGCACCGCTACCTGATCGCGCCCCTTCTCGGGGAGCTCGGGCATATCCATGTTCCCCATGCTGATCTGGTCCGCGAGATGGGACATTCGCGACAGGGGCCGGACGACCAGATGTCCAAGCAGCCAGTTCAGGGCGACGAAGATGACCGCAAAGATAGCGGCGACCGATCCCATAAACGTGTAGAATGCGGAATCCGCCCGCTGAATAGGGATAGCAGCCGGCAGGGAGACGATCTGTCCGCCGATGATTTCGTTCAGTTTCCAGCCGAAGCCGTTGGCTGAGCCGTAGAGCTTGATCATCGTCTCGGGTGCGTTTTCCGGGGTCGAATGGCAGGCAAGACACGCCCCGTCTTTGATCTGGATGGGACGGACCAGGTAGAGCGATGGGCCCGAGGGCGTCTCACGCTCGCCCACCAACTCGGTCTTCCCCGGAGTGTTCCGGAACTCGTTGATTAGATCCGCCTCCCAGTCGGTGGCTCTATCCCTCGGATTCGTGGCGTTGAGGGCCGCCTCCTTGTACAAGTACTCAGGATATCTCTCCCTCAGTTTGTTGAAGGTCTCCGTGGCCGCATAGGACGGCACAGACTGCGGAAGGAAAGCGCGACGAAGCTGCATATCCAGCAGCGGCCGGATCTGCTTGACGGTATAGTTGCGCATCGCCAGTGCCGCCTCCATCATGACGCCGGCCTTCCTCAGAACGTCGTCGCGGGCGATATCCTGGAGCAGCCGGTAAGAAACCGCCCCGGTGGCCCCGAGTCCGAGGGCGCAGATCGCCAGCAACGTGAGGTTGAACTTAGTCCGCAGCCCCATCTATATGCCCTCCGTCGGGTTTCGTGCGTAGCGCACGGACGCGTCGTCAGGGATGGCACGCGCCCGTCATACCCTCGTAGGCCTTGGTGAAGCCTACCAGGCTGAAAACGGCGCTATGGGTGCCGGTGACCGGCCAGGTGGGCCAGAACCTGAGCTGCGCCCGGACCACTCTGCCCTTCTCGAACTGCTGGACCAATTGTGGATACTCCTTAGAGAACCGGGCAGACTTGTCTTGGAACACGCTGTCCGTGGACACAAACTCGTTCCGGTCCACCTGCAGGCCAATGTCCGAAAAGCCGGGATCCAGCGGAGACTCCGTGCGCACGAGTATAGCATCCGGCGTGACCACGATGTGTGCCTTAACGTCCTGGTATCCGTCGCTCAGCGTCTCCGTGGCTGAGCGGATGGAACATCGGCTTCCGACGCCCGCGGCAGCCGCCCCGGCCTGGATCTCCCAACCAGCCGCATCACTCGTCCCGACTGTCCAGGCGATCAAGAGCCCCAGGAGCGGGGCCAGCGGTGTTCCTGCGTCAGCTCGTCTCGATGACATAGCGGTCACTTCAAAATCTCGCGCGTCAAACCAAGCGCCGCAACCTCGTCCCCGTAAACCGCGGCATTGCCCTCGCCCAGCATCCGGGACATCACCGTAATCAGCCGCTTGGCGGTCAGGATGTTCGGCAGGAGAACATAATCGGCTCCGGCGCTGTACATCTTGGTAGCACTCCCACTGCTCTCGGCCGTTGCGATAACCTTGGCTTGTGGCCACGTATTCTTTACCGTTCTAATGATGCGGACGTTGCTGGTCCCCTTGAGGATGGCGTCCGGGATGGTGGAGACCACTACCTTAGCGCTCCCGATGCCGGCGTGCTCCAAGGTGGAGAGATGGCTCACGTCCCCGTAGATGACCTTCACTCCGAGCGTCTGCAGCTCCCGATGAACCACCGGGTTGAAGTCGACCACGACCATCCTATTCAACAGCTCGGGAGCTTGCTCCTGGATCTCCCTGATCAAGGCGCTGGCCACCCTGAAGAACCCCAGAATAGCAATCTCCTTGTCCGCCCGGGGAACTATGTCCGCGGCCGTCCCGGGAAGGTCTCGGATGCCGAGCGCCCTCAAAACTCTGCTCAAGAAGATCTGCAGGGGGTGGCTGAACTTTATCATGTAGGTCGACAGAATCGACGTGATCGCGAACACGAAGATGACTACCGACAAGATGTCCCCTCGAATGTGCCCCAGCCCCGCCCCCAGTGCCGCGACCACGAGGGCGAATTCGCTGATCTGCGACAAGTTGATCGAGACCAGCAGGCCGACGCGGTTGCCGTTCCCGAGCAAGTACAGGATGGGGAATACGACGATAAACCGCGAGAGGACCAGAAACCCCGAGGCGATAGCCGCGATCCGCAGCACCTGCGGGTCCTGCAGGGGATTCGGAATCTGCATCCCTAGGCCCACGAAGAATAGGGTGAGAAAGAAGTCCCTGATGCTGACGATCTTGGAGATGACATCCAGGTTATAGGGAAAGGTAGAGATCGCGACGCCGGCGATCAGGGCGCCCATCTCTCGGGAGAGCCCCAACTGGTCCGCAGCCCCCGCGACCAGAAAAACCCAGGCGAGCGAGGCGACCAAGACCAGCTCCGGCAGCTTGGCGACTTGGCGGAAGAGTGCGCCCAAAAGATACCTGCTTATCACCAGGCTCGCCCCCACCAGCACGGCCCCCTTGGCGAACGACCAGATGATCTTCAGGGCCGCGGGGTCGGCGAGGTTCGGCTGGACGCCCAGCACCACGATCGCCCAAATGTCCTGGAAGACCAAGATGCCGACCGTGATCCTTCCCGCTAGCGTGTCCAGCTCGAATTTCTCGTAGAGAAGCTTGACGACGATGGTGGTGCTGCTAATGGCGCAGCATACCGCCAGGTACAGCAGGTCGTAGTGGCCGCCCCCGGCGGAGAAACCGATGAGCGCGAAGAACCCGATACCGAGGATCACGCACAGAACGAACTGGAGAAACCCGGCCACCAGCAGCGTGCGCCCGGATTCGGCAAGCCTCTTGACGTTGATCTCCAGGCCGATCATGAACAGCAAGAGGATCAAGCCGATCTCAGCGATCACCTCGATATCGGCCTCGTTGGACACGAGGCCGAGCCCCATTCTGGGTCCGATGACGACGCCGGCGGCGAGATACGCTAGGAGCAGGGGTTGTTTGCTGAGGTTGGCGAAGAAGGCGAGGATGGTCGCGACCACGATGCTGATGCCGATGCTGGCGATGAGGTCCGCCCCGGAACCGCCTTCCGCGCCCGCCAGCGCGAGGCCAGGAAGCGCCAAGGCCAGCGCACCGACCACTGCCACGCGCATGCCTCGCTCGGCCGAAAAGTAGACTGATGACCGCCCTCGCATAGAGAACCCCGAACCGACACTGACTTCCCGCCGCTACGGGCGAAGCAAACGCTCCACCCTCAGCCCCGAGCGGCCGCCGGGACGGACTCGAAACCGGGGAGCCCTCCCTGGCGCAACTTAATGGGAAAGCCGGGGCGGTATTATAGCTTCCACGCGCCGTTTAGATGCAAAGACCGCGCATGGCTGGAAACTGGCAAGACCGATGGAGGGGTTCATCTATGGCCTTCAGGCCCGCTTCACCGCCAGGATGGTGATGTCGTCGAACTGTTCCGCGCTCGAGATATGGTCGCGCAATCGCTGCACCAGACTGTCCAGCACCTCGTGGGCGGGGCGCCCGCGCCCGAGTTCCAACACCGACATCAAACGCTGCTCGGTGAAGAAGCTCCTGTCCGGGGAACGTGCCTCCGTAACGCCGTCCGTGTAGGCCAGGAGGAAGTCGCCCGACTCGAGCCGCGCACGCTGTACCTGGAAGTGAACGCCGGGCAACATCCCGACGGCTGGTCCATTCGCTTTCAGTCTGGCCTTCACGCCGTTGGAACCCACGACGGCCGGTGCCTCGTGTCCCCCGTTCACGTACACCAGCCAACCGCTCTGCGGATCGAGCACGCCGAAGAACAGCGTGGCAAACATGTTCATGCGGCTGTGATTGGCGGAGATATAGTCGTTGGTGGCCGTAACGGCCCCCTCCAGCGCCAGGGCGTCGGCGGCCAGCGGGTCGTCCTGGCCAGCGTCGAGGTGCGCTTCCGACAGAGCGGCGTAGCGCTGCTCGGCGAAGGCGCGGATAAGACTCCTGATCAAAGTCATGAACAGGGCTGCCCCGACTCCTTTGTCGCAAACGTCCGCGATCACCAGGGCTATCCGGCTACCATCTCTCACGGTGAAGGCATCGTAGAAGTCGCCGCTCACCTCGCGGGCCGGCTGAAAGTAGGCTGCCAGCTCCCAGTCGGGCAGGTTCGGCAGCTCGGCCGGCAGAAAATCCGCCTGCATCTTGCGTCCGATCTGCACGTCGCGTTCGAAGCGGGTTAGCTCCCGCTCCCTGTCCATAAGCAGATGGTTGTTTATCGCCACAGCCGCCTGGGAGGACAAGGACTCAGTCACAAGCTGCAAATAGGGATCGAAGGGGATCACCGCTTCTCTCACCGGGTCTTGGGCATTCAGCACCTGCAAGACGCCGATGACATGGCTCTGGTGATCCTTCAACGGAACGGTCAGGCAAGAAATAGTGCGGTAGCCGTTCTTGTCGTCGAACCCCTTGGTCGCAGAGAAATCGAACCCTTCGGCGTGGTAGACATCCGGAATGTTCACGGACTCACCCTCCAACGCGACATGAGTAGCCACGTTGTGATGGTTCGGCTCGCGGGTCGAGGGGTCGTACATCGGCAAAGACGGATGGGGGATGTCCTTGCCTGTCGCCCCTCCCAGGGCGATGCCGAGGGAGTCGGTGTGCATGATGGCAAACTTGAGGCGGTCGTCCTTGGTACGCAGATAGAGCGTGCCGCCATCGGCGTTGCACAAGGACTTTGCTTCCAGCACGATCGTCTCCAACAACCGATCGAGGTCTTTTTCCGCCGATAGTGCGATCCCCACGGGGAGGATCACCTTGGTCAGGTCATGAGTTAGCTTCTCCAGCCTGGCGGACAATGCCTGCGCTTCGTGCCGCAGTCGCGACCTCTCTAAGCAGCGCTCGACGCGCAGCGCGAGCATCGCCGGATCCAGCGGCTCCTCCAGATAGTCATCTGCGCCCATACCCAGCAAACGAGCAGCGCCTGACTTGGTCTCCTCGGGGGCAATGACGATGACTGGCGTTCCATACCGAGCACCGAGGCTGACCCCATGCGTCCCTGGGTCTCGCTCCGACCATGACACACAGGCGAGATCCAGCAACACCAGATCAGCTCCCTGCGCCAGTGCCGCCTTGGCGGCACCGCAGCCCGCCCCGGCCACATACACGGAGTAGCCCTGCCGCTCGAGTAACCGGGACAACTCAAGCTCCCGATCAGCGTCCCTATGCACAACCACTAAGTGTGCCTGTTCCGTACCCATCAATGAGTTCCATTCACCTCGCCAAGCGACCGGAATGCCTGTGACTGTCGCTGACTCAACAAGTCGCCCCAATATAGCCGGAGGCCGTCCCGCTGAACGCAAAGGAAAAACAGGTTTGGGCGCTGGCGTCGGATTGTGTCGCGGTAGCTAGGAGGGCGGGGCCGCACCGCTCGCGCTGCGCCGGCAGTCTCGCCCGTGGCCAAGCCTAAGGCGGGCATGGATCACGGAGTTGGCTCCGTAGCGGCGCTCGGCCGCTGCATGATGAAGATGTTCCTGTTCCGGTCCCCCACTCTCTGGTACACGAACTCGTCCACGCTGCTTAACGCCAGATACACCCCGAGGCCTCCGACGGGACGCTCTTCCAACGGTTGGTCCAGAGCATCCCGGGCAGCGGTATGTGTCTGCGTCGGGTCGAACGCGGCAGCACTGTCTTCCAGCGCGATGGTAAGGTGCTCGTCGTCCACCTCCGCCGTCACGGTGAGGTCGCCAGTGAGATCTGCCTCTTTGTAGCCGTGCACAATGATGTTCGTCACAATCTCGTCCACAGCGAGCCGCAGGTCGTAGGCTCCCTTTTTGGTCAGGCCGGCCTTGACCGCCGCGGATTGGACGAACTCCGCTATCGCTCCGAGAGATTCCAGCTTCCCCGGCACAGTCAGTGGCTGCATGACAGCTAACTCTGCAGCGCGCCGTCCCGCACTTCGGGACCGTCAGATACTCTCGATTTGCGCTGCATCGTAGTGGGCCAGCATGACGACACTCTGTTGGAAACCAGTCTTCTCGATGGTGTCCTTCACCATTTCACGGGCGCCGACCACGTAGATGTCCACGCCGGAGCCGAGCTTCTGCTTGGCGAAGATTAGCACCCGCAGGCCCGCACTGGCCATGTAGTCCAACTGGTCCATCAGCAGCACCAGGCGTTTCGGATGCTCAGCCGCAGCCTTCTCCACTTCCGCCTTGAACGTCGGCGCCGAGCTACCATCGAGATCACCCGTCAGCGTAATCTTGGCGATCCCCTTGTCCGTCATCTCTACCGCAGCATTGAAAGCCATGGCCAGTCTCCTCAAAATACAAGCCCAATTTCCGCGTTGGGGCTAGCGCCCGACCAGGATGGCGACCGACCGTCCCCCCAACATGAAACGATGGCAGTCCGAAACTAAAGGCTCGCGCCCCGACTCCCAGATGTCCTCCGGTGGCGGAGCACTGGTATTCACAGCGACGCGCCACTGCATTGGCTCCGGCAGGCCCGGAACGTCCAGCTCCAGCGCGTCATGGTACATGTTCATGGCCACGTAGATATAATCGTCCGTAACTGTCCCCTCCTTGGCGTGCTTGCCGCAGAGCAGGAACGCTATCACCCGACTAGTGCCCGACCAATCCGCGTACCACGCACGCGTACCGTGCCAAGAGATATCGGGGTAACCGCTGCCTACATAGTCCATGTTGCGTAGATGCCGACGCCCCCGCAGTGCTGGATGAGAGCGACGAAATGCAATGCAGTTCTTGAAGAAACGGAACAGGTCCCGGTTCTTTTCGAGCAGGCTCCAATCCACCCAGCTAATCTCGTGGTCCTGGCAATAAGCATTGTTGTTGCCACCCTGAGTGCGCGCCATCTCGTCGCCCATGAGAATCATAGGGATGCCCTGGCTTACCATCAGGATGGCAACAGCGTTCTTCATCTGGCGCACACGCAGCTCATTGATGCCTGCGTCCTCGGTGGGGCCCTCCCATCCGCAGTTCCAGCTATAGTTGTCGTTGGAGCCGTCGCGATTGTCCTCGCCGTTGGCCTCGTTGTGTTTGCCGTTGTAAGACACGAGGTCGGCCAGGGTGAACCCGTCGTGGCAGGTGATGAAGTTGATGGACGCGGCTGGGCCCCGCCCGCGATAAAGATCTGGCGACCCCTGCAGGCGCTGCGCCATCTCTCCCACGAAGCCCATGTCCCCTTTGAGGTACTTGCGTATCGCATCACGGTACTTCCCGTTCCATTCGGCCCAGCGGCCGTAAGCGGGAAAGGAGCCCACCTGATACAGCCCGCCGGCATCCCACGCCTCGGCGATCAGCTTGCACTTGCCAAGGATAGGGTCGAAGGCCAGAGTCTCCAGCAGCGGCGGGTTGGCAAGCGGCGCACCCCACGGGTCACGACCCAGCACCGACGCCAGGTCGAAGCGGAAGCCGTCGATGTGGTACTCCGCAGCCCAGTAACGCAGGCAATCCAGAACCATCTCCCGGACGACGGGGTTGTTGCAGTTCAGGGTGTTGCCGCACCCGCTGAAGTTGAAATAGTAGCCCCCCGGCGTCAGCATGTAGTAGGTCTGATTGTCGATACCGCGAAACGAGATCGTCGGGCCGTTCTCATTGCCCTCGGCCGTGTGGTTGAACACAACGTCGAGGATGACTTCAATGCCGTTCCTGTGCAGCGCCTTGACCAGGGTCTTGAGTTCGTCCACCTGCATTCCGAACTTGCCGGTGGCCGCGAAGCCCGCCTTGGGCGCGAAGAATCCGACGGTGCTGTAGCCCCAGTAGTTCAGCAGCCACTGACCGGTCTGGGGATGCTGACGGCTGTTCTCGAACTCGTCGAACTCGAAGATCGGCATCAGCTCTACGCAGTTGACGCCCAGATCTTCAGGTACGGAAGCTTGTCCCGAATAGCGGCAAAGGTCCCCCTGTGCTTGACCCCCGAGGAAGGGTGCCGCGTGAAGCCACGCACGTGCATCTCGTAGATGATGAGGTCCTCGATGGGAATCTCCAGGGCGCGATCCGCTTCCCAATCGAAGTCATCGAAGGCAAGGCGCGCCCGGTGCTGGTAGATGTCGTTCCAGTCCGGCGGTTCACCCCAGATGTCCCGACCCCCGATAACTCGGGCGTAGGGGTCCATCACGATCTTGCGATGATCGAAGCGGTGGCCGGCGCTCGGGTCGAAGGGCCCATCCATCCGGTAACCGTATTCGATGTTCTCGTAGTCGAGACCGAACACCACCATCGTGAACACATTGCCGATGCGGAACTCCTCCGGAAAGGGAATCTCCGCCATGGGACGAGGCGCACGTTTTTGAAAGAGCACCAGAGTGCAGGATCGGGCATGCCCGGAGAAGATCGAGAAGTTGACGCCCCCCGGCACCAGAGTGGCCCCGAAAGGATAGGGCTTCCCGATGCGCATGTGATAATCCGCATGCTGGAGTCGGCCATGGAGGCCCAAGCTGGTCCAGCTGTATGTCTCGCAGCTGCGCAAGCTGCTGGGACGGAGGCCGAGATCGTCACGCGCGGGCGCGGCTATGAGCTGCGCTCGGCCGCCGAGTGCGTCGACGCCGCCCGCTTTGAGCGTCTGGTCACCGCGGCCACCGACGCCGACCGCTCGGCCGCGGGGTTTGCGCGCGACGCGCTGGCGCTGTGGCGTGGCGCGGCCCTGGCCGATGTGGCCGACGAGCCGTTCGCCGCCGCGGAGATCCGCCGGTTGGAGGAGCTGCGGCTGCGCGCGACCGAGCTCGCGATCGAGGGCGAGCTGGCCGCGGGCCGCCATCGCGAGCTGATCGGGGAGCTGGAGGCGCTGGTCAGGGGGCATCCGCTGAGCGGCTGCCGCGCAGCGCATGCTGCGCGCTGTATCGCTGGGGCCGCCAGGTCGAGGCGCTGGCAGCGTATCGGCCGCCCACCGCCTGCTGGTGGACGAGATCGGCGTCGCGCCCGGCGCGGAGCTGCGCGGCCTGAACGATGCGATCCTGCGCCAGGACGCGGCCGCGCTCGATCTGGCCGCCGCCGTGCCACGGTGATCCGGGGCCGTGTCGTCGTCGGTGGTGACCGGGTCGACGCGCGCCGCGGGTCGCGGCCCGGACCCCGGGTCGGCGCGTGCTCGCCGCCGCGGCGACGCTCGTGCTCGTCGGCGGGTGCTCGCCGTCTTCGCGGTCGGCCGCTTACGAGCGCGCCGGAGGGGCTCGGCGCGCATCGACGAGAACGGCGGTCGGCGTGATCGAAGCGCGGACCGGCGCGGATCACGGCGCAGTACCCGGTCGGGCGCGGGCCGAGCGCGGTGGTCGCGGGCGGCGGGTCGGTGTGGGTCGCCGAACGCGGGGCGACCGCACCGTTTCGCGAATCGGGGCTGGGAGGGCGATTCGATATCGTGGCGATCCCCGTCGGCGAGGGCGCCGATTGGTCTCGCGTACGCGGCCGGATCGCTGTGGGTGACCGATCGAGGCGGCGCGGTGTCGCAGATCAGCCCGGCGGTGAACCGGGTTGTGCGCGGGATCGACGCGGGCAACGCGCCGGGTGCCATCGTCGCCGGGTTCGGGGCGCTGTGGGTCGCCTCCGAGGCCGATGGCACGGTGGCCCGGATCGATCTCGAGCGCGGAAAGGTGACTCGGTCGATCGATCTCGGCGCGAACCCGACGGCGCTCGCGGTCGGCGCGGGCGCCGTCTGGGTCACGAGCGAGGAAGGCGACACCGTGTTCCGGATCGACCCGCGCTTGGGCACCGTCGCGAGCACGATCGGCGTCGGCCACGGCCCGGTCGCGGTAGCGGTGGACGATGGGTCGGCGTGGATCGTGAATCGCCAGGACGCGACCGTCTCGCGTATCGACACAGCCACCGACGCGGTGACCGACATCGTCACGGTGGGGCGCGATCCGGCCGCGATCGCCGTCGGCGATGGCGCGGTCTGGGTGGCGAACCCGACCGACGGAACCGTCTCGCGGATCGACCCCGCGACTCCGAGGACGGTAAAGACGATCGCGGTGAAGAGCAGCCCGAGCGCGCTTGCCGTCGCGGCGAGCGGCGCAGTCTGGGCGGCGGCGCTCGCCGCCCCGGCGACGCATCGCGGGGGAACCCTGCCGGTGGCGGCCGACCCTTCTCTACAAACGGCTTGAGGCCGGCGACTACGGCGACGGCACGGCCTACGAACTGCTCTCGCTCGCCTACGACGGCCTCGTCGCCTACCGGCGCGCTGGCGGCGCGTCGTTCGGGACGCTCGTCGGCGATCTCGCCACCGAGGTCCCGCGCCCGAGCGCGGAGCGGGCGGACCTACGTCTTCAAGCTGCGACCAGACCTGCGCTACTCCGACGGCTCACCTGTCCGCCCGGCCGACTTCCGCGCCTCGCTCGAAAACCTGCTCTGGCACCACCCGGAGCTGCCGGCGTTCTACCGCGGGATCGTGGGGGGCGTCGGTGCGCGAGACAGCCCGCGCGCTGCGACCTCTCGGCCGGGATCATGCCCGACGCGCGTCTGCGGACGATCACGGTGCACCTGACCCGGCCCGACGAAGAGTTCCTCCCACGGTTGGCCCACCCCTTCGCCCTCGTCGCGCCCGCCGACCACCCCGTTCGGCAGCACGCCTCCGCCCGGGACCAGCCCGTGCCGGATCGTCGGCTACGACCGCGACCGCGGAGCGCGGCGGGTCCGCGACCTCCACTTCCATGCATGGTCGCCGGCTACGCGCCCCGACGGGTACGCGGACGAGATCGTCGTCCGCGTCGACCGTAAGCGCAAGGCCCAGATCGCCGCCGTGCGGCGCGGGCAGTCCGACGTCGTGCTCGCCGTCAGCCGGTTCGGGGCTCACCTGCCCGCCGCCCTGCCGGCGCTGAAGACCGCTACGCCGGTCAGCTCTACACCGATGCCGCGCCGGAGCTGGACTACGTCTTCCTCAACGTCCGGACCCCCCGTTCGATGACCCACGCGCCCGGCGGGCGATCAACTACGCCGTCGACCGACGCGCGATCACCCAGCTCGCCGGCGGTCCCGATCTCGCCCAGACCGCCTGCCAGCTGCTGCCCCCGGGCTTTCCGAACTACACCCCATCGTGTCGCTACACGCTCCACCCCGATCCCGGCGGCGGCTGGAGCGCGCCCGACCTCGAGCGCGCACGGCGCCTGATCGACCAATCCGGGACTAAGGGCACCAAGGTCACCGTCTGGATCAACCGCGAGAAGCAGGCGCTGGCGCGCTACTTCGTCTCACTGTTGCGCGACCTCGGCTACCGCAGCTCGCTCCGCATCTTCCCCGGCTACACCGCCTACCGCGCGGCGATGGCCCACGCGCGCGCTCCCGCGCAGATGGGCATCGACGGCTGGGGCGCGGACGTCGCGGTCCCGTCCGACTCTCACACCACCGTTCCGATGCGCGGCGATCAACCCCCGGTCGGTCAACAACGGCAACCTGGCCGGATTCTGCGACCGCGGCCTCGAATCACGGATCGAAGCGGCGCTGGCCGCACACGGACCACGCGCCAACGCGCTCTGGACGGACGTCTACCGCGACCTCGAGGCCGCCGCTCCGCTCGTCCCGCTCGTCAATCGCCGGAGCATCGTGTTCGTCTCCAAGCGCGTCGGCAACTACCAGCAACACCCACTCTCGGACGACCCTCCTCGACCAGCTCTGGGTCCGCTAGTCCACGGCGCGGTCAACCTGACCAGACCGCCACCAGCCGAGGTTCGCAAGAGTGCTCCAAATCGA
>CAWCPV010000007.1:0-619545 GCA_963797555.1 uncultured Gammaproteobacteria bacterium
GTTTCGCCACCGGCTGGATCAGCTCGGCGAGGCGAATTGGACGGCGGTGGCGGCGACGGATTTCCGAGATGCTGCGGTCAAGGAGGGAAAGCAGGCCGAATTTCTGTTGCACGGCTTCTTTGCGTGGCGCCTCGTGCGGCGTGTCGGCGTGCTTTCCCGCCCCGTGTACGCGTGGTGGTGAACGCTCTGGTAGGCAGAGAACACCGGCCGGCTGTGGAAATCCGCCGCGAATGGTATTTTTGAGTCTGGAGGCGATGATGAACCGATATCTCCAAGGCGATATTTTGAAGGCCGATGCCGAGGCGCTGGTGAACACCGTCAACTGCGTTGGCGTGATGGGACGGGGTATTGTGCTCCAGTTCAGGAACGTCTTTCCGGACAACTTCAAAGCCTATGCGGCTGCCTGCAAGCAGGGCGAGGTGCAGCCCGGCCGCATGTTCGTGTTCGAGACCGGGCAACTCACCGGCCCGCGCTACATCATCAACTTTCCCACCAAGCGCCATTGGCGCGGGAAGAGCCGCATCGAGGATATCCGGGATGGCTTGGTTGCCCTGGTGTCCGAGATCAAGGCGCGCAACATCCGTTCCATCGCCATTCCGCCGCTGGGCAGCGGGCTGGGCGGTCTCGAATGGAGTGAGGTCCGACCGGTCATCGAACGCGCCATGGCGGCGTTGCCGGATGTTGATATCCTTGTGTTCGAGCCGGGAAGCGCACCGGCGGAAGGCAAAGCCAACCGGTCGCGCAATGTGCCCAGGATGACGGCGGGCCGCGCCGCCCTGGTGAGCCTGATGAACCGTTATCTCGCCGCGCTCATGGATCCGTCCATCACGCTGCTGGAAGTGCACAAGCTGATGTATTTCCTGCAGGCTGCGGGAGAGCCGCTGCGTCTGCGCTACGTGAAGGCTCCGTATGGCCCCTATGCGGAGAACCTGCGCCACGTGCTCCGCGACATTGAAGGCCACCTGATTTCGGGTTATTCCGACGGCGGAGACGCGCCGGACAAACAGCTTGTCTTGGTGCCGTGCGCGGTAAGCGACGCCGAAGCGTTTCTCGCATCCCATGCGGCGACCCATGATCGTTTCGACCGCGTGGTGCGCTTGGTGGAAGGGTTCGAGACCCCATTTGGACTCGAACTGCTGGCGACGGTGCATTGGGTTGCCACTCAAGAACAGACCATGTCGAAGGCCGATGTGGAGCGCGCCACCTATGCCTGGGCGCCGAGGAAGCGCCAATTCTCGCCCGCGCAGATTTCCTTGGGAGCAGAACGTCTGCGCGCCGAGGGGTGGTTGTCCGCCTGAGGCGAGGGCAGCGATAGTGACGTGCGTATGGCGGCGCTCGACGGAGCGGACGCGCTGGCGGAAGGACACAAATTTGTCGGCGACGCGGACCTCGACGTTGCACCGGGGGAGGCCGAAGCATGACGACAGTCCAACGCACAAGGCGGCGAGGATTTTCCTGAGAAGCATTGGGGCACGGAGGGAGAGAGGGTGCCTTTGACCCAGACCGAGTTCGAAACGCTGTTGAGCGACACGACCAAGCGCATCGAAGGCGACCTCGTCTGGCAGACGGACGAAGATCATTCGCCCTGTTTCGACTTCCGCGCCGAGGTGCGCTCCGAAAGCGGATGGCCGCTCTTCGTGCGAGGCAGCTTCAACCCGCTCATCCCCGCCCTGTCTTACGGGCTGATCCTGAAGACCGACGGGCGGATCTACGGGCTCGACCTCGGCAAGGACCACCACAACCCGGAATGCCAGCAGGTGGGTGAGTGCCATAAGCACCGCTGGACGGAGCGATTCCGCGACAAGGATGCCTATGTGCCCACGGACATCACGGCCGCTGCCTCGCAGCCAGTGGATGTCTGGCAGCAGTTCTGTGCGGAGGCCCGGATCGACCATCAGGGGCGGATGTTCCCTCCACCGCCTTCGACGTGGGGGCTGTTTCTATGAACGCGTCGAATCTGTGCGCTGATTTGCAACGCGACCTGGGAGAGCTCTTCTCCTGCGGACAGCACGGCGAATTTCAGCGCATCCGCACGCCGTACCTCTATCCGGATGGGGACTACATCGACCTGTACGTGGAGACGAATGGGGACATCATCTCCGTGTCCGATCTGGGAGAAACCCTGCGCTGGCTGCGCTCCCAGACGCTGTCGCCGCGCCGCTCGCCCAAGCAGAATGCCCTGATCGCAGATGCCTGCCTGACGCATGGGGTTGAGTTCTACAAAGGCACGCTACTAGCTCGTTGTCGTCCGGGAGACTCCCTGGCAGGGGTGACGATGCGGGTGGCTCAGGTCTGCCTGCGGGTATCGGATCTGTGGTTCACCTTCCGCACGCGGGCTGTGGAATCCGTCACCGATGAAGTCGCGGATTTCCTTTCCGAGCGGCGGTTCAACTTCGAGCGTGCAGCGAGGCTCGCCGGACGATCCGGGCGGGGATGGAGCGTGGATTTTCATGTCCGGGCGCCGGCGCGCAGTTCCCTGGTCTACGTCCTGAGCACGGGTAACCGCTCCGCCGCGCGCGCTGTGGCCAACACCGTGCTCGCGGCGTGGTACGACCTGAACCACCTGGCGGTCGGGCCGGAGGCATTGCGTTTCGTCTCACTGTTCGACGATACGGTGGACGTCTGGGCCGACGAGGACTTCCGCCTGGTGGAGGGTCTATCCACGGTGGCGCACTGGTCACGACCCGACGAATTCGCCGAAGTGCTTCAGGCGGCATAGGTCGGGGAATGGGCGGAGGCACCGGTGGGAGGCAGGCCGACACCAGACGGCTGAAGGTAGTCGGCCTGGGTAACATTCCCAAATTGGGTACGCTGGTTCCCGATATGGGAATGAGCAAGGCCGCTAAGGGTTGGCCTTCGTCTATGGCTCGGTGGCGAGCGGCGAGGACCGGGCGGACAGCGACATCGATCTGATGGTGATCGCCGAGGGTCTGGACTACCCGACGCTGTTCGAGGCCCTGCAGGCCGCCGAACGAGATCTAGCCCGGCCGGTCAGGAGTGGAGGCGAAAGCGTGCGCAGTTGGACAGTTTCCCGCCCGAGTCGCTGACAGGCCACACCTGCTCGTACTCGGATCCGAGGATGACCTCTGACAAGCTTGAGAATCTGGTCCGGACCGGCCTGCTCAAGCAGGAACCGCCGCCTCCTGACCTGGTCGGGCTGAAGCAACCCGGGCTGTCCCGCCTGGCCTACGCCGAACACAATGACCTCGCGTTCGAGAGCCGCTTCGACCTGGCATACAACGCCGCCCACGCCTTGGCGCTGTGCGCGCTCCGACGTACGGGCTACAGGTCCGAGAAACGTTACCTGGTGTTTCAGACGCTTGCCGAGACGGCGGGCCTGGCTGCCGGCCACTGGGGGGTGCTGACCAAGGCGCACAAAAGCGCGATCTCGCCGAGTACAAAGGCTACCTGGAGCAGGACGCGCGCCTTCTCGCTGACGATCTCGCGGCGACGCGGACTTTGGCTGTGCTCCTGACTGAGGGAAAACGGCGGTGAGCGCCGGGTTCCCAGACACCTCGGAAAAGGGTCTGGAGCGGCTGATCTGCACGGCGCTGGCGGGCCATCCCTGTGACCCGCTGCAGGCGGGGGATCTGCGCGAGCGGCCGGCCATTTACGGCGTCGGCTGGGTCGGCGGCGATCCCAACGACTACGACCGCGAGTACTGCATGGACCTGGCGCAGCTCACCAGGTTCCTGCGGGAGACGCAGCCCAAGGTGGCCGAGGCGCTCGATCTCGACCAGGACGGTCCGACGCGGCGCAAGTTCCTGGCGCGCCTGCAGGGCGAGATCAGCAAGCGCGGCATCATCGACGTGCTGCGCCACGGCATCAAGCACGGGCCGCACCAGCTCGACCTGTTCTACGGCACGCCGTCGCCGGGCAACGCGAAGGCCCGGGAGCGTTACGCCGCGAACCGCTTCAGCGTCACGCGCCAGCTCCGCTACAGCCGCGACGAGACGCAGCTCGCCCTCGACCTCGGTCTGTTCATCAACGGCCTCCCGGTCGCCACTTTCGAGCTGAAGAACAGCCTGACCAAGCAGACGGTGGAGGACGCCATCCAGCAGTACAAGCGCGACCGCGACCCGCGCGAGAAGCTGTTCGAGTTCGGCCGTTGCGTGGTGCATTTCGCGGTGGACGACCACGAGGTGCGCTTCTGCACCCACTTGAAGGGCAGAGCCTCGGGTTTCCTTCCAGCCAGATCGCCGACCGGATTCAGGAGGACCCCTATCGCTTTCTGATCTGCGCCGACAAGTTCCAGACCGGCTACGACGAGCCGCTGCTGCACACCATGTACGTGGACAAGGTGCTCTCGGGGATCAAGGCGGTGCAGGCGCTCTCCCGCTTGAATCGCGCCCACCCCCAGAAGCACGATGTCTTCATCCTCGACTTCATGAACGACGCGGACACCATCCAGCAGGCTTTCGCAGACTATTACCGCACCACGATCCTCGCGGAAGAGACGGACCCGGACAAGCTGCACGACCTCGAGACTGCCCTCGACGCCTACCAGGTCTACTCGGCACACAGATCGACGAGCTGGTCACGCTCTACCTCGACGGCGCCGACCGTGACCGGCTGGACCCCATCCTGGACGCTTGCGTCGCCGTCTACAGGGAGCAGCTCGACGAGGATGGGCAGGTAGACTTCAAGGGCAAGGCAAAGGCGTTCACGCGTACCTATGGCTTCCTCGCTCAGGTCCTGCCTTACACCAACGCCGAGTGGGAGAAGCTCTCGATCTTCCTCGCCTTCCTCGTGCCGAAGCCGCCGGCGCCCGTGGAGGAAGACCTGTCGAAGGGTATCCTGGAGGCCATCGACATGGACAGCTACCGCGTCGAGAAGCAGGCCGCGATGCGGATCCAGCTTCCGGACTCGGCCGCGGAGATCCCGCCGGTGCCGACGAGCGGAGGAGGGCGCAAGCCCGAGCCGGAGCTCGACCGGCTGTCGAATATCCTCAAGACCTTCAACGACCAGTTCGGCAACATCCGCTGGACCGACGCCGACCGCGTGCACAGGCTGATCACCGAGGACATCCCGAACCGCGTCGCGGCCGATACGGCCTACCAGAATGCCAAGAAGAACTCCGACAAGCAGAACGCCCGCATCGAGCACGACAAGGCGCTGGCGCGCGTGATGACCGCCGTGCTCAAGGACGACACCGAGCTGTTCAAGCAGTTCATGGACAACGAGTCGTTCCGGCGGTGGCTCACGGAGACGGTTTTCGGGTTGACTTACGAGACCGGCACTGCATGAGGCCCTCCCACTCTGGCCGAAGAACACCGAACGCGCCCGATGGTCCGGCGACAAGCCCGTGAAGCAGGTGGTGCGGGAGGGTGCGCACCCACAAAGATCCCAACGTGCAGAAATGGCTGGGAAAACATCCGCGTTTCCACACCCATTTCACGCCCACCTCGGCATCCTGGTTGAACATGGTCGAGCGATTCTTCCGCGACCTGACTGTGGATCGGTTGCGCCGTGGTGTGTTTCGAAGCGTCCCCGAGTTGATCCCTGCCATCAACGGCTATGTCGATGTCCACAGCGCCAATCCCAAACCCTTCATCTGGACCGCCAAGGCTAAGGGCATTTTGCAGAAGGTCATCCGCGCCGACGCACGTTTAGGTTCTAAGCAGAATGAAGCACTACACTTGACGCACGGCCGCGCGGGGTTTGCCCCACAGTGATGTAACCGCGGCCAAGGCGGTCCCCTCCTTGCTCGGCGGAACCAGAATCGCATGAGGAGGTGGAGACCGGCCTCATCGGCCTACGCTCGGAGCAGAGCCAGAGCCGAACCTATGCCGGTGGCGTTTGGGTCTGCGGCGGTGACGCCGCTCGTTCGTGCCCGACGCTCCCGTCAAGCGGGCGCCCCCGCCCGCAGACTTGGATTGTCGGGTTACGCTGCGGGAACCCGACCTACCGTGTGCTTCCTGTACCCTGTAGACGCCGGCCGGTGGCGCGTGGCATCGGAGGGTACCCGCGCGGCGCGTGTTCGTTTCTACCGGCTCGCGCACCCACCGACGATACCGGAGGCGCCGGACCAGCTCCCACTGGAGCTGGCGAGGAACAGCCTTCCGTGCGCTGATCCGATTGCGCGATACGGGCGGCCGTCCCACACCGGCCCCGCGAGGGGTTATCCTTGTTCGGCGACCGGGGGCTGAGAGGAGGCGGACCGTGGACGAGATCCAGTTCGAGCGCTTCGAGGACGAGTTCCAAGTCCTGAACCCACTGAAGGGGTTTGCCAGGGAGGTGCAGCGCGTCGAGGTGCGTATAGACCCGTTGCTCGGGCACTGCAGCGTCTACAACCCCCTGCTGCGCGACAAGGTGAAGATGTTCGTGGGGGACGTGGACCGCGAGCTGGTGGAGAGTCTCGCCAAAGAAAGCGCCCGCACCTGCTTCTTCTGCCCGGAGCGCATCGACCATGTGGCCCGGTTCCCGGAAGACCTGATCCCCGAGGGCGTTATCCGGGTCGGCGAGACGGTGCTCTTCCCCAACCTCTTTTCGCTGGGCCGACACCACGCCGTGGCGGCGCTGTCGCGGGCGCATTTCCTGGAGCTGCGCGAGTTCACGCCGGAGCTCCTGACGGATGCCTTCCGCGCATTGCAGCGGCTGCTCCTCGCGACCGAGGCCAAGGATCCGGACGCGCTCTACTCGACCGTCAACGCCAATTACCTGTTCCCGGCGGGCGCGAGCCTCATGCACCCCCATTTCCAGCTCCTCGCCACGGCCGTGCCCTACACGCATCAGGCGCACCTGCTGGCAGCCTGCCGGCATTACCTGGCAGGCCACGGGCGACCCTACCACACCGATCTGATCGCGGCCGAGCGCACCCACGAGCACCGATACATCGCGCGCACCGAGGGCTGGGACTGGATCGCCGCCTATGCGCCGACCGGGTCGAACGAGATCGTCGGAGTGCACGAGGCGAACGGCGACCTGGCGCAGCTCGCCGACCACGACCTGCGGGCCTTGGCGCGCGGGCTGTCGGCAACGCTGCGGCTGTACGAGTCTCTCGGCCATCTGAGCTTCAACTTTTCCCTGTACTCGCGGCGGGAGGCGGGCGAGCCGGACGGCTTCCACTGCCTGATACGCTGCATCACGCGGCAAAACCCGTACCCCAACTACCGCACGGACGACTTCTTCCTGCAGCGGGGTCTGCAGACCGAAATCATCCTGCGCCTCCCGGAAGACCTGGCGGCAGCGGCGCGGCCCCACTTCGGGGAGTAGCCGGCCGAACGGGGTCACCGCTCCCATGTCTCGCCCCTCCGCTGCCGGCACCTTCACCCTCCACGGCACCCTGGAACGCCTGGTCGACGTGGAGCCTCACGAGGTGCGGGCGCTGTTGTGGTCTTTCTTTTACTTTTTCTCGCTCCTCTGCGGTTACTACGTGGTGCGCCCCATGCGCGACGAGATGGGCGTCGCCGGGGGCGTGGAGCACCTGCAGTGGCTGTTCACGGGCACCTTCGTGGTCATGCTCGCCGCAGTTCCGCTGTTCGGCTGGGTGTCGGCACGGTTCGAGCGCCGGCGCTTCGTGCCCTACGTCTATTACTTCTTCATCGCCCACCTGCTGGCGTTCTACATCCTCTTCGAGTCCGACATCCGCCACGCCTATGTCGCGCGCGCGTTCTTCATCTGGGCGAGCGTGTTCAACCTGTTCGTGGTCTCCGTCTTCTGGAGCTTTATGGCGGACATCTTCAGCAACGCCCAGGCGCGGCGGCTGTTCGGGGTGATCGCGGCCGGGGGGACGGCAGGCGCCATCGCAGGACCCGTGCTCACCACTCTCCTGGCGCTGCCGCTCGGACCCAGCAACCTCCTCCTCGTCTCCGCCCTGCTCCTGGGCGTGGCCGCCCTGTGCATCCAGCGACTGACGGTCTGGCGCGCCGAGCAGCCGGAGGCCCCAGGAGCGGAGTCCGCCGCTCGGCCGATGGGCGGCAGCATCCTGGCCGGCATCCGGCTGGTGGCCGGCTCGACCTACCTGCTGGGCATCTGCCTGCTGATGCTGCTCTTCACCACGCTGGCCACCTTTCTCTACTTCCAGCAGGCGCACATCGTGCGCGACAGCTTCAACGACCCGGCACAGCGCACGGCCGTTTTCGCGGGCATGGACCTCGCCGTGAATACGCTGACCGTGGTGATGCAGGTGTTTCTGACCGGGCGCCTGGTGAGGTGGATCGGGCTCGCATGGACACTGGCGCTGTTGCCGCTCCTGCTGGCCGGAGGCTTCGTGTGGCTCGGAAGCACGCCGCTTTTGGCGGTGCTGATCGTCGTGCAGGTGCTGCGGCGGGCGGGCAATTACGCCATCATGCGGCCAGCGCGCGAAATGCTGTACGTGGTCCTGAGCCGGGAGGAGAAATACAAGGCCAAGAACTTCATCGACACCGTGGTCTACCGCGGCGGCGATGCGAGCAGCGCCTGGGTCTATGCCGGGCTGAGCGGGCTGGGACTGAGCTTGTCGGGGCTCGCCTTCGTCGCCGCGCCGCTCGCGCTCGCACTGGCTTGGGTGGCCTACCGGCTGGGATTGCGCCAGACGTCCATGGCGCCCGCGCCGCACCATTGAAGAACCGACGCAAGGAGATACGCGATGGAGAGACAGACATGCACCACGACGCGCCGCAGGTTCCTGGAGCTGCTGGGGGCGGGTGCCGCCCTCGTGGCGGCAGCGCCTTGGACCGGCGCGGAAGCGCGAGTGGTCACGAAGAAAGCGATTCCCTCGACCGGCGAGCTTCTTCCGGTCATCGGCATGGGTACGGCCCGGACTTTCGACGTGGGCGCAGACGCGCGCGCCCGTGAGGAGTTGCTTCCGGTGCTGCAGGCCCTGTTCGACAACGGGGGCACGGTCATCGACTCCTCCCCCATGTACGGGAGCGCCGAGGCGGTGGTCGGGGACCTGCTCAGGAGGGTGCGCCACGAGCAGGCCCCGTTCGTCGCCACCAAGGTGTGGACCTTCGGCAAGGAGTCGGGAATCCGCCAGATGCTGGCCTCGATGGAGCGCTTGGGCGTCAAGGTCATCGACCTGATGCAGATCCACAACCTCAGGGACTGGCGGGTACACGTGGAGACCCTCAAGGAGTGGAAGGCCGCCGGCAAGGTGCGCTATATCGGCATTACCACATCGCACGGGCGCATGCACGAGGAGTTGGAGCAGGCCATGAAGGAGCAGCCCTTCGACTTCGTGCAGCTCAGCTACAACATCGAGGACCGCGCGGCCGAGGAGCGGCTGCTGCCGCTGGCAACGGAACGGCGCATGGGGGTCCTCGTCAACCGGCCTTTCCAGACGGGTGGGCTGTTCAGGAGAACCAGAGGCAAACCGCTGCCCGACTGGGCGAAGGAATTCGACTGCACGAGCTGGGCGCAATTCTTTCTGAACTTCGCCGTGTCGCATCCGGCCGCGACCTGCGCCATCCCGGCGACCGCGGACGTGCGTCACATGATCGACGACATGGGGGCCAACTACGGGCGTCTGCCCGACGCGGCGCTGCGGGAGCGCATGGTCCAGTACTACCAGTCGCTATGATGAGAGATCGTGGTCTGTCCGGGCCGCGATCCACCCAACGGGATGGAAGGCGGGCGTTCGCAATTGACACGCAGCGCCCGGAAAGGATAGTCCGCGGGAGTCCGACCGCGACGCGTTCAAGTCGCTGCTGGATGAGGTTCAGGAAGGTTGAGCCGGCGTCTGGGCGCCGCGTTCCGCAAGCGGCGCCCGGGAGACGCGCGCATTCGCGGGAACGCCGGCCGCGACCTGACGCAAGCCGCCGGCCTCGCTGGACTGGCTGCAGGGTCCTAACCTTTTCGTGGACCTCCTCCTGGGCATGAGCAAACCCATCAAGATCGCGTTGGCGTGCCTGCTCTGCGTTGGAGTTGTCGTGGTGATCGCGGCGGCCGTCCGGTGGCTCGTGGGCTGACCGTGGAGACGCGCACGCTCACCCTGGCGCCATGTACCGAACCGTCACCCGGGACGACCAGCCGGAGCCCGTCATAGAGTTCGCCCGCACCTGATGCTTTCCGGCAGGCATGGAACCCATGCCGTGCGTTGGTGCTGGCCGGAGGGCGAGAGTCGTGCATCGGCACCGTTCCCACTGCCGGCCTGATAAACTGCCCGCCCATGCTGACCCTCTCGAAACTTTCGCTGCGCCGCGGCGGCCGGCTGCTCCTGCGTGACGCCGATCTCACGGTCCACGCCGGTCAGAAGACGGGCGTCATCGGGGCGAACGGCGCGGGCAAGTCCACCCTGTTCGCCGCGATCCGCGGGGAGCTGGCGCCGGATGCAGGCGATTTGGCGTTGGCGCCAATGACGGTCATCGCCCACGTGGCCCAGGAGAACCCTACCTCGGACCGCCCAGCGCTCGACTACGTGATGGACGGCGACGCCGAGCTGCGGCATCTGCAGGCCGAGTTGGCGGGCGCCGAGGCGCGAGGCGACGGCCTGCGCCAAGCCGAGCTGCACGGCCGTTTGGAGGCCATCGGCGCCTACACGGCGGAGAGCCGGGCGGCGCGGCTCCTGCACGGCCTGGGTTTCGCCGACGAGGCGCTGAGCGCTCCGCTCGCCACCTTCTCGGGCGGCTGGCGCGTGCGCCTCAACCTGGCCCAGGCCCTCATGTGCCGCTCCGACCTGCTGCTCCTGGACGAGCCCACCAACCACCTGGACCTGGACGCCGTCCTGTGGCTGGAGGAGTGGCTGAGGGCGTACCCCGGCGCCCTGCTCCTCATCTCCCACGACCGCGACTTCCTGGACACGGTGGTCCACCACGTCGTGCTGCTGGAACGCCAAGCGCTGAAGGTCTATGCGGGCAATTACTCGGACTTCGAGGCCCAGCGGGCGCAGGAGCTGGCCGGCCAACAGGCCGCATTCGCACGGCAGCAGCGCGAGGTGGCTCAGATCCAGCGCTTCGTCGACCGCTTCCGTGCCAAAGCGACCAAGGCGCGCCAGGCCCAGAGCCGCCTCAAGGCCTTGGCGCGCATGGAGCTGATCGCTCCGGCTCACATCGACTCGCCCTTCCAGATCGCGTTCCCCGGCCCGGAAAAGTTGCCGTCGCCGCTGCTCCACCTGGAGCGGGCAGCAGCCGGCTACCACGGGCGGGCAGTCATCTCCAATACCGGCCTGTCCCTCCTGCCTGGAGACCGGGTCGCTCTGCTGGGTCCGAACGGCGCTGGAAAGTCCACTCTGGTCAGGCTGCTGGCGGGGGAGCTGCCGCCCCTTGCAGGCCGGCGAGAGGCCTCCGCGGATTTGCGCATCGGCTACTTCGCCCAGCACCAGCTCGAGCAGCTCGACTTGGCCGCGAGCCCCCTCATCCACCTGCGCCGACTGGATTCCGAGACCCCCGAGCAGACCTTGCGGGATTTCCTGGGCGGCTTCGGCTTCGCTGGGGACGCGGCCCTCGCTTCGGTCGCCCCCCTGTCCGGAGGGGAGAAGGCCCGGCTGGTGCTCGCGCTGCTCGTCTACCAGCGGCCGAACCTGCTGCTCCTGGACGAGCCCACCAACCATCTGGACTTGGAGATGCGCCACGCGCTCGGCCTGGCCCTCCAGGATTTCGCGGGCGCGGTGGTCCTGGTGTCCCACGACCGGCACCTGGTGCGCACTACGGCCGATACCCTCTTGCTGGTCTGCCGGCGGCACGGTCCGGGCGTTCGACGGCGACCTCGAAGACTACGCACGCTGGCTCGCCGAGCGGCGGACCGCCGACAGGCCCGATCCCCAGAAACTCAGCGTCGAGCACGGAGCCGCCGCCCGCAGGGATCGCCGCCGCGATGCCGCGGAGCGGCGGCGCCAGCTCCAGCCTTTACGCGCGGAGGTGCAGAGGCTCGAGGCCGAAGTGGAAGGTCTGACCGCCGAAAAGGCGCGGCTCGAGGAGCAGCTCGCGGACCCCGCCGTCTATCAGGAATCCGAAAAGCCGCGCCTCAAGCAGTTGCTCTTGGAGCAGGCGCGTACCGATCAGGCCCTCGCCGAGGCCGAGAACGCCTGGCTCGCCGCCTGCGAGGCACTGGAGGACGCGGAGCGTAGCGCTGCGGCGACGGGCTGACGCTGCATCGAAGCCCGGACAACAGGACGCTCCGCGGTGGGAACGCGTTGCGGACCACGCGGTAACCAGACCGGCCCGAGGGCCTTCGGGCCGCCAAAGCTGCGCGTTGACAGGAGGCTCGCTCATGGCTCTTTCGAGCCATCGGTTACCGTTGTCATGCAATTCAGACCGAGCTTCAATGCGGGTGCTCGATCTCAGGGTGAAACGATCTGACCGCCACGATGCCAAGCACGATGAAGACCGCCATCACGACGAGCTGCGTGACCAGGAATGGCGGCGCGGATTGTGTCGGCGCCAGAGTCTTCAGAACCGGCAGCTTCTCGAAAGCCTGTACGACCGCGACGAAGACATTGAAATAGAGAGCCACGACAGCGCCTGCGACGTAGATCCAGCGCCAGGCACCCGCGAGGCGAAAGACATAGAGCGCGAGGATCGCGATCGCCAGCACTAGCAGCGAAACTATGCCGACCCCCTGGGCCGGGGTGAAGCCTGCGGAGGGGAACAGGAACCCTGTCACGCTCGTCAACACCGTGGTCGCGAGAAAGAGCGCCGTCCAGCCGTGGAGTCTTTTCGCGCTGAACATGCCGAACAGGACGATAACGCCGGAGAAGATCCCGATCAGACTCAACACAACGTGCACCAAAGTGAACGTAGAGATCGACATACCCAAGATCATGACACGCCTCCTTTCGAGGACCTATGGGTGAGGGTGTTGCGAATACAGTCTAACCCGACTTCGCGGATTCGCGCGGCGATTGGCCCGCTGGCCAGGGGTAAGTGATTGTTTGTGGGGACCGTGGTGAGCCAAAAAGGGTTGAAACGCGCTGTAGTGAAGACCTTGCTTGTTTTCAAGGGGAAAAATCTGCGGATAATGATGTTCCATCATGTTTCTACGGGCCACGACGCGGAAGAAAGACGGCAAGGAGCACCGTTACTGGAGTATTGTCGAGAATAGGCGCCTGAGCGGTGGGCGCGTGCTGCAACGGCATGTGCTGTATTTGGGTGAGATCAACTCCTCGCAGGAGTTGGCGTGGCGCAAATCCATTGAGGTGTTCGAAGACGGGGCGCTGACACCGCGCACGATGTCGTTGTTTCCCGAGGAGCGATCTGAAGAGCTGTCGAGGGATGCTTCGGTGGTACGTTTGCGGCTGAAAGAATTGCGGCTGTGCCGACCGCGGCAGTGGGGTGCGTGTTGGCTGGCGCTGCAACTGTGGGAGGAATTGCAGTTAGATCGCTTCTGGTGGGAACGGTTAACGCCGAGTCGCAAGGGCACTCGGTGGGATCAGGTGTTATTCGTGCTCGTGGCCTATCGGTTGCTGGCACCGGGCAGCGAGTGGCGGTTGCACCGGGAGTGGTTTGGCCGTACGGCCTTGGCGGATTTGCTCGGAGCGGATGCGGCGCTCTCCGACAGCCACCGGCTGTATGTCTGTCACGACCGCTTGCTGGAGCACAAGGCGGCGGTCTTTGACCATCTGGTGCGGCGGTGGCGGGATCTGTTCAATGCCACCTTCGAGGTGCTGCTCTACGACCTCACGAGCACCTACTTTGAGTGTGAGCCCCCGCAGTCGGAGCAGGACAAACGACGATTCGGCCACTCGCGCGATAAGCGCAGGGACTGTGTGCAGGTGGTGATCGCCTGGGTGGTGACCCCGGAAGGCTTGCCCTTGGCCTATGAAGTGTTGGTGGGCAATACGGCCGACAAGACGACGTTGAAGGAGTTCCTCGCGCGCATTGAGCGTCAGTACGGAAGAGCGCAGCGGATTTGGGTGATGGACCGCGGCATTCCGACCGAAGCGGTGCTGGAAGAGATGCGCGCAAGTCGCCCGCCAGTGCACTGACCTGGTGGGCACGCCCAAGGGGCGGCTCAGCAAATTGGAGAGCGCGCTGTTGCTCAAGCCGTGGCGGGAAGCGCGCCCCGGCGTAGCCGTGAAACTGTTGGCGCAGGATGGGGAGCTGTATGTGTACGCGCAAAGTGAACAGCGCGTGGCGAAGGAGCGTGCGATACGACGGCGCAAGCTGAAGTGGTTATGGGCGCGGTTGAAGAAACTCGCGACCATGCAGCTCACCCGCGAGCAGCTGCTGATGAAGCTCGGTGCGGCGCGCCAACACGGCCCGGCGGTATGGCGCTTGGTTCAACTGGAGGTCGACCCCAAGGACGCCACGTTTAGCTACCGCCTGCGCCGCGATAAGCTGCGTGAAGTGCGCCGGCGCGAAGGACGGTATCTGCTGCGCACCAATCTCACCGACACCGATCCCGCCAAGCTATGGGGGTTTTACCTGCAACTGGTGGCGGTGGAAGAAGCATTCAAGAATCTCAAGGGGGATTTGGCCATTCGGCCAATCTTTCATCAACACATCGAGCGTATCGAAGCCCATATCTTCATTGCCTTTCTTGCCTATTGTCTGCATGTCACGCTCGGGCGACGTTTGCATGCGCTCGCGCCTGGATTAACCACGCGCAGCGTGCTGGAGAAATTCGCCGCCGTGCAGATGGTCGACGCACAGGTGCCGACCACCGATGGGCGCGAATTGACGTTCACCCGCTACACCCAACCTGAGCCAGAACTGCAACTGCTCCTCGCGCAGTTGAAGCTCGAACTGCCCGCACCACCAGCTCCGAAAATCAGCACCGCCCACACTGCCTCAGCCGCCGCGATGTAGTGCAGACCTTGCCAGGCACCCTCTCGCAATTTCAACCACTTACGCTATCCCTACCCCGCGAATCCGCGAAGTCGGGCTAACGCCATCCATACGATTGCCGTGTGAACACGTCCGCGCTGAGCCGCCAGCCGTGGCTGAAGACTACGGGCTGTCCGCTCCCCCAGCAAGCGTCTTTAAGGCGAAGGAGACCGTTCCGGTGGGAGGGGTGATGCGGGGTTAGTTCCCGCGGTAAGCGCGGCCTCGGCGTCCTCCAGTTCCGGCAGGCGGCGCCAATATTCGCATTCCCCGATCAAGGCTCGGGCTCTTGCAAGCTCCGACCGGTCGCGGAACAGGTGGGCGCGGGTGAGGTGGATGTCGGCTAAGTGGAGCCGCATGTTGCCGCGGGCGGCAATCTGCTCCGCTTCCGCGAGGTCCGCCTCGGCGCCCGACGGGTCGCCCAGGCTATACCGCAGCCAGGCGCGGGTGAGGAGACCGCGCGGGATGTGATCCTGCTGAGCGGCGGCGCGCAGACCGTCCAGGGCGCAGTCGGTTTCGCGCCGGCCGGCCTGGAGCGGCTCGCCTTGCAGCAAGGCTGCATAGAGGGTGCAACGGGCCAGGGTGAGCTGGTCGAGGGCAGGGGTTAGCGCCCCAGCGCGGTTTCGTTCATACCACTGCAGCGTCTGGGCCGCCCTTGCCGTGACCTCCCCGCAGCGCCGCATAATGGCAGCATCCCCCACCGGCCCGCGCCAGAAGGCCCGCTCAGCCCCCGCCAGCAACAGGTCGCAATACCGGAAACCACGCAGCGAGTAGAGGAGCGGATGCTCGGGCTGCTGCTCCGTCTGCAGCGTCTCGGCCTCTTCAAAGAGGGCCGCGGCCGCCTCCCGCTCGCCGTGCTGGTGAAGGGCGTCCGCCAGGGTCGCGCGCCTTTCAACGCGCTGGAACGCGTCGCCGTTGCGGTTGGCGTAGGCTACCGCCTGCCCGGCAGAGTCCACAGCGGCGGTAACCCAGCCCAGGGTCAGTTGCAGCTCGCTTAGGTTGCCATAAACGGCGGCCGCTTTCTTCCAGGCATTCTGTTTCACCAGCATCTCCGCCCCATTCCGCATCGGCTCCAGGGCCTCGTCCAACCGGCCCAGGGCACGCAGGCGGAAAGCTGCCGCGTTGAGTAGCCAGGCCTGATCGGCCTCGCTCAGGCTCAGGGCTGGACGCCGCCAGGTGTCGGCGAAAAAGCAGGCCACCGCCCCCAGGTCGGTGCCGAAGGCGCCGAGATTCCGGGTGCTGTAGAAACCGCGCGGCCCCGTGCCGCGCAGGATGCGCTCCCGGTACACCTCCACGAGCGCCTCCTGCTGCATCCCCGCCAGGCAGCCATGCACGACGGCCTGGTAGAGGGGCTGCAGCCCGGCCAAGCCCTCCGGGCGGTAGGGGACGCTAGCCTTGAGCTGCTCGTACAGGCGGCGGTGGCCCTCGCGCCAGGCATCCGGTTGGCGCTCCCGCAGGGCCTGGGCCAGGTAGTCCCGCACGAGGGGGTGGGCGTCGAGGGCGGCGCCTTCCGCACCGGGGTAGACCAAGCCGCAGTCCTGCAAACGCGCGAGGGTGGTGCGCCACTGGGCCGGGCTCAGTTCGTCAGGGGCTCGATAAGTCCGGGAATGGCCGGGCGCTCCCGCAGGGCGGCGAGGCTCTCCGGGGCGGCGGGGCGATCGAAGAAACCCAGCAGGCGCAGGGCCGCCAACTCCCGGGTGCCCTGCTCACCCTCGCGGGCGAACCAAGTCTCGTAGGCGGCGATGACTTTGAAGGCGTGGCCGCCCTGGACCTCGGCATCGGCCTCCCGGAAATCCACCTGGTCGCGTTTGCGGATGTCCCCCTCGAAAGCCAGCGCCAAGTAGCGCCCCAGCAGGCTGAGGGTGAGCGCGTGGCCCTGCACCTCGCGGCTCGCCTGTTTCAGCTCCTCGTCGTCGGGTCCGATGGCTGCGGCCCCGGCCCGATTTGCGCCCAAAATGTGCAGCAGACGGGCGCCGTCTTCCTCGCTCAGGTTGCCCAGGTTTCGCCGGTGCACGCCGCCGGGGTGACCAGGACCCTGTTCGTACTCGGCGAGGTCGGTGACACGCTCGCGGCTGGTGAGCAGGCACAGACCCGGCTGGCCAGCCCCGGCGAGCTGGGTGAGCAAGGCCTTGAGGCCGGGGGCGCGCAGCTCTCCCACCAGGGTGCCCGGGGGATACTGCAGGGGCTCGATGCCGTCCAGCAGCAGGAGAGTTCGCGAGGCCCGCACCGCCTCGGCGAGCTTGCGGCCCTTGTCCCAGGGCGAGAGGGCGGGGTCGTACTGAACCCCGAACCACTCCAGGGCGTCGGCGAGAACTCCGTCCTCCGATGCCTGGCGGTCGTCCCCCGTGCCCTGGCTGTAGAAGCTCCAGGCATACACCCGCTGCGCGCCGCGCCAGCCGTCGTGCTTGAGCCGGTCCAGCCAGCGCTTGACCAGGGCGGTCTTGCCCACCCCGCCGGGGGCGGTCAGCTCCACGATGTGGGTGCAGCCCGAATCGGCCCAGGCGGCGTCCAGCCACGCCAGCTCCTCTTCGCGGCCGAGGAAGTGCACCGCGCTTTCGGGGAGGTGACTGAGGTCGATCTTTTCCGGAGGGACGGGCTGGCCGGGGATCCGGTCGGCCGGGAGCCTCTTGACCAGGTCGTGGATCACGCCGGCCAGGTCGGATAGGGCGGCTTCGGCATCGTGCTCGCTCATGCCGCTGAGCGGAACGCCGTCCTTGGGACGCGCCTGGATGGGCTTGAGCCAGGTGATCCGCGTCCATTGGCAGGGGGAGAGAATGACCGGGATGACCCGGATGCCTTGCTGCTCGCGCCGCTGGAGCAGGGCAGGGACCTCCTGGCCGAGGATGAACCCCGAGGTGAGGAAGTGGGCGGAGACCAGCAGCAGGGCAACGTCGCATTGCGCGATCGCCTGCTCGATGGCCGGGAGCCAATCGTCGCCCGCGGCGATGCGGCGGTCGTCCCAGGTCTCCAGGCCCTCGCCGGTCAGCACGCCGAGCTGCCTGAGGACTCGGTCCTTCCACGGCTCGTCCAGGTGGCTGTAGCTGATGAAGATGCGCGCCACGTCGCGGTTCCCCCTCCGTTCGGGCCGCACGGTCCCGGATTCCTCTGCACGCGTTCCGGGTGGTCTGAAGACCGTAGCATATTACCTCGCGCTGACAGGCAAAGGCAGGCCGAGGAGCAAGAAAAACAAGGCCCGGCACCCGAACTGGAGCCAGGATGGCGCGCCGCGGAGTCCGCGGGCTTGAGCCGGCATCCGCTGCGCCCCTTCCGGACAGCGGGACAACGTGCTCGAACCATCCGCGGGGGATCAGGACCTTGCCTTGCGTTTGCGGCTCCATCTCCACAGACGCGCACGCCAACCGGGTACGGCCTTAGCCGGCACCGCCGTCCCGGAACGCGAAGTCTACGGGCGATCGGCGATTCCACGACGCAGCCTGCTGCCGAAGGGACACCTCTGGCGGCATGACATGGCAGCTTGCTGCCGGCTGCGCGTCGCGCGCTAAGATCCTAGTCCGACGATGATGCTTCCGGCCCTGGCGATGCTCGCTCGCATGGGGTTCGCTAATGTTATGCTTTGCGCCGGACCACGTCAGCGCGGGAACCGCACGGGGGGTCGGTAACCAGTGGATGACAGAGAGTCGGCCCGTCCCGACCTCGGGGTCGAGAAACTAGGCGTGTACCGCCGGCTGCGCACCGTCACCGTTATTACCTTCGCGGTGGTCCTGCTGGTCGCCATTCACGAGGGCTTTGTACTGTTATCGATGCCTGCGGCTGGCATCCACTCTTGGGCGCACGTCGGGTTGATCGTGGTAGCATTCGGTCTGGGTTATGGACTGCAAAGCCTGTGGCGCGCCTACGATAGGCTTCAGGATGCCCAACGTGGCGTTGCGGCCGCCTACCGGGATCTCGATCGGATCGTCGAATCCCGTACTCGATCGCTTGCCGAATCGGAGTCTCTCCTTAACTCGCTGTTTCATGCGTTCCGCGAACGAACTCTCGTGGTGGACCGAGAACTCCGCGTGGTGAACGCCAACGCCGCTGCTACGGCGTGGTTGGGCCGCGACCCGCGCGGGCTGCCATTGTCCGAAATGGTACCGTCCAGCCCCGAGGTGCAGGAGCGGCGCAGCGTGCTTGGGCTCCTCCGCTACACGTTCGCCACCGGCAAGCCACAACGTTCCCGACTGCTTTGGGACGGGCCCGACGGCAGACGGCTTCTGTCCCTGGATACCTATCCGTTGGCGGTGGAAGACGGCAGCCCAAAGCTCGTGCTGGAGGTCGCCCGCGACATTACCGAGGAGAGCCAGGCGGCCATCAAGAATCATCATCAGGAAAAGATGGCGGCGCTGGGAGCGCTCGCCGCGGGCTTTGCCCACGATCTCGCCAACCCGCTGGCGTCGCTGACGACGGAGCTTCAGCTCCTGCAGCGCGGGCAAATTCGGGCCACACACGGGAGTCCCTGGAGACTCTGGACGCCCACATCCAGCGCATCTCCCGAGCACTGAACGAAATAGTGGATTTCGCCCGACGGCGCGGCGAGCAGATCGAAGAGGTCGCCCTGGACCAGGTGGTGCGGGACGCACTGCGCTTGACGCGTTATGATCCCCGAGCGCGCGGTGTGAGCATCGAGGCGGACGTTCCCCGTGCGCTGCCCCTCGTCAAGGCGCGAGAAGATGATCTGGTGCTCGTCCTGGTGAATCTCATCCTGAATGCTTTCGCGGCCATGCCCGACGGCGGCACGCTGTCGATTCGCGCTGAGCTGTGCAGCAACGGAGAGATCGTTCTGTCCGTGACGGACACCGGGACGGGGTTCGAGCCCGAGCTGGACCGCACCTCTCAGCCGTCGAGCACGCCCCAGAGCGTCTCGACGGGCCGCGGCTTCGGCCTCGCCATCTGTACGGATATCATGCACGCCGGAGGCGGTCGTCTGGAACTGCGCAGCGAAGCCGGCAGGGGCACAACGGCGAGTCTCGTCTTTCCTCTCGACGCTGCGCGGGGGGAGTAGACGCCGCACCGAAGCGCCGCACCGCTTGGGAGTGAAGCAATGACAGGGAGCGTGCTGATCGTCGAGGATGAGGCGGCGCTTCGCTGCAATCTGGGAAGATTCTTCGCGAGCCTGGGGTGCGAGGTCGCCGATGCGCCGAATGTACGCGCGGCCGAGCAGCGACTGGCCACGCGCGAGTTCGATGTGGCGCTTGTGGACATGCGTCTGCCGGACGGAGACGGCCTGGACGTGGTGAGGCGTGTCCAGCAAGGCTCCCCTGCGACGGGCGTGCTGGTCATGACCGCTTACGCTTCGGTGGACTCGGTGGTGGAGGCTTTCCGTCTCGGGGCCCACGACTGCTTGCTGAAGCCCTTCCGACTGGAGGAGGTAGAGCAGAAAGTTGCCAACTTTCTCCGCTGCCGCCACCTCGTTCGGGAGAACTCGGCGCTCTACTGCCGCAACGTCATCCGCGAGCGCTCGGCGCTGCGCCGGGAGATCCACCGCCGGACCGACGCCTCCGGGATCATCGGCAGCAGTCGGGCCATCTCCGACTTGATGAAGCTCGTCGGCAAGGTTTCCGCCTCCCGCTGCAACGTGCTGATCACCGGTGAAAGCGGCACCGGCAAGGAGTTGATTGCGCGGGCGTTGCACCAGCTTTCTCCTCAAAGGGACGCCCCGCTGGTTCCGGTGAACGTCGCTGCCATTCCGGAAGCGTTGATCGAGAGCTGCCTGTTCGGACATCGGCGGGGTGCGTTCACCGGCGCGGATCGTTCTCGTGAGGGCGTTTTCAGGGCCGCGTCCGAGGGCACCGTCTTGCTGGACGAGATCGGCGAGCTGCCATTGCACGTCCAGCCAAAGCTGCTCCGAGCGCTGGAGGAGAGAGAAATACTCCCGGTGGGGAGCGACCTGCCGGTGAAGGTCAACACACGAGTGATTGCCGCGACTCACCGCAACCTTGAGGACATGGTCAAAGCGGGGACCTTCCGGCAGGACCTGCTGATGCGGCTGAATGTCGTGAACATACACGTGCCCCCTCTGCGCGAGCGGGTCGAGGATATCCCGGCCCTCGCTCACCACTTCGTCGAACACCACTGTCGAGAGCTTGGCAGGCCTCCGCTCGCGATCGACGAGGCCAGCATGCAGTGCTTGGTTTCCTACCCATGGAGGCGGGGGAACATCAGGGAGCTTTCCATCGCTATCCAGCAAGCGGTGCTGTTCTGCGACGGGGAAGTGCTGTGCCCCACTGACCTGCCCGCGAGCATCCGGGCCGAGAACGCCACCGATGCGCTCAACCTGAATCTCGCCGGTCCGACAGTTCCAGGCACACCACATCGCCAAGGTTCTGTGCAGCGTGGGCGGAGACCGCAGCTCTGCGGCCCGCACCCTCGGCATCTCCAAGGCGACCCTGTACCGCTACCTGCAGCAGCTCAAGCCGGGCGAGTCTTGAAGGCAGGACAAGCTCGCTGCACTGGATTCGCCTGCGCCCGAGCAACCCGATCGAGTTGACGTTACGCCAGCGTACCGCACGCGCGAAGAACTGCGTGACCCGGACGACTTTCCTCGGGCTGGCGTTCAAGCTCACCGAGCAGGCCGGAAAGTCCCGGCACGGAACCCGTGCCCCCGAGCAGCTCGCCGATCTGCTGAGCGGAACGGTCTTCCAAACGGCCATCGGGCGACGGACGACCCACCGGAGCGGCAACCGAATGCCGCCGGGCCACCGCGGCTGCGGCGCCATACACCGGATTAGACAATAGCTCTCGCCATTCCGCCCGGGGTCTCAGCATCGAGACTCAACGCTGAGCAATTCTCAACTTTGAGACGAGCGGATGGCGCGAATCTACTCTTCGCTGCCCACCGCAACCGGCCTTAGCACGCTCGGACCCGCATTGCGGTTGCAGGTTCACTGTTTCAATAGCTGCTAATATTCGATACTCCTTTTCTGGCATCGTTGTTGCTCCAGTTTACGGCGGTTTTCCCGATGGGCGCCCGAGAGGTGCTCTCCGAGATGCCATGCATGCAGCTCAACTATTTTAGGTTTACAAAGGAGGAGTGAGGACATGAAACACACATTCGGAAAGCAAGCCACGCGGGCCGGCATCGCACTCGCGGTGGTGGCCGCCTTCTCGGCGCTCGCGATCGGAAGCGCGCAGGCGCAGGAATTTGCCAGGGCCAATATCACCCTCGAGAACGCGGCGAAGCAGCAGGTAGCCTCAAATGTAGCTTTAGGGAGACGGGACTTACCCCCGGTTGATTTGTGAGATATGACTGCACATCGCAGTATGTCGGCGTGGTGGAGCAATGCATCTACAAGAATAGGGCCGTGGGAAACAGCCGGCTGTATATTTATAACGATATTCATCCCGAAGAGGTAGAAAACTTGGATGTCATAAACAACGGGTCGATCAGAGCGTCAATCATTACGCAAATCCCCGAACCAGGTGAAGCAAACGTGATCATCTGCACGGTACCCTCGGAGGTCGCCGTTACCGCCGTGCGGTGGTGCAACAACTCGCTGGTGGACCTGACTAACAACATCACGGGCGCCACGGTGACGGAATTGTTCGCTCATCTAGTCAATAACGGCACCGGCAGCGTGCCGAGTTGCACCACCTTGGCGAATGGGCCGTTTACGCTGCCGGGCGAATAAGCTGGGCAGCGCTTTTCGTTTCCGGCGAAACGGGTGGACACGCGCCTTCAGTCGCACGGTATAGTCCCGCGAGTACTCGGTGCCTGTAACCCAACAAAATGAATCATTACCCAACCTAACGAGGAGTAAATGACATGAAACACACATTCGGAAAACAAGCCAAGCGGGCCGGCATCGCGTTCGTGGCCGTGGCCGGCTTCACGGCGCTCGGGATCGGCATCGCGCAGGCCGCCCCGGCAACCCGACCTTTACCACCGCCGATATCAGCCTCAACAGCGTCGGGTTCCTCGACAGCGCCTTCAAGGAGACCGGGCTCGCCCCCGGTGCGGCGGTCAACTACACCAGCGGCGCGACCGACGTGGGTTGGGTCACCAATGTTTCGTCAAAAATAAGCCGGTGAGCAACCTCTCCACAGCTCTGCATGTCGCCCACACCGCGGACGGCCTGATTACCACCCGCACGTACACGGCCACCGGGAGAGGGGTGATCACCCATTCTATCCTGACCGCCTACCCCACAGCAGAAGAAGAGGTCGCGGACCCGCTCTGCCCTGAAACGGAAGGGGTGGTGATTACCGAAGAGGTTACCGCCATCCGGTGGTGCAATGTCTCGCTGAAGGATACGACTACCCCTCTCGAGGGCGCTAAGGAGGATTACTGTTCCTGCAGCTCATAAGAAATGGCAGCAGCGCCGTGCCTGATTGCGCCACCTTGGCGACACTGCCAACTGATCTATTAGGAACAAAGCAGTAGGAACAATCCAGCCCTAGTCCCAGGCAGGGTGGGCACGCGCTTTTCGTGCCCCGGCGAAACCAGTTAATCCATCAACATCAGGCCGGGCGCTGTGCTCAGCCTTAAGGAGAAAGACATGAAACAGATCCTCAAAAATCAAGCCAAGCGGACCGGCATCGCGCTCGGGGCGGCGGTCGCCCTCTCTGCGCTCGGGACCGGCACCGCGCAGGCCCAGCAATTTGTCAGCGCCGATATCAAGCTCGACAATGCTGGCAACCTGCAATGCAAATTCAGGGAGACGGGACTCGGCGCCCTTTCGCTGGTTACCTACGACTGCACCGCGGAGGGCGTCGGTGTGGTGACAGGATGCTTCGTAAAAAACAAGTTCGTGGGACCATTCTCGGTGTCCATCGTCAAGAATGTGACGACTGAAGAATCAGAACCGCTCCTTGCCAAAAACAACGGGGCGATTGGCGCCACAATCACGGTGGAAGTGCCCGAAGGCGGCGGAGAAGCCCAGTGCGACGAAGCCGCGGGCGCGGAGCCCCATACCGTCGCCGTGCGGTGGTGCAACGCCCGCTGACGGATGTGACGAACGATATCGTGGGCGCCACGGCGGGTGTGTTGACCGACACGTCTCCTGAGAACTGGCGACCAGGTCGCCCCCATCCCGACCTGCACCGAAATTCTGGCAGCCCCGGGTGACGGAGGCGGAGACTAGGCCGCTCGGGCGGGCACGCGCCTTTCGTGCCCCCAGCGCAACCGGTTAACCCAGCAAACATTTAGTCATTACGAGTTAGGAGAGTCAACATGAGAAGCTTGCACTTCAACCGCGCGTGCGTCGCAGGTGCTGTAGTAGCGGCGGTCAGTCTATCGGCGGGGGCCGCGCAGCCCGCGCCGACCTATACGATCACCAACATCCTCGTCCCGCCCGACCAGTACTCGGGCGAAGCGGACACCCAGTCGGCGGACGTCTATAAGCCGCACGAGACCGACTCCGCGTCCCCCACGCCCAGTTACTGGATCTCCAGCAACGAGCGCGGCGATGAGTCAGTGCCCCCCGGACAGGTAACTCAGTTCACCAACAAGGCCGGCATCACGATCTTCGAGTACGGCACCAACAAGGAGCTGTCGACGCTCAACATCGAGAAGGCCTGCATCCCGGTGGTCCAACCCAACGGCACGCTGATGAAGCAGTTCGGCGGCTGCGCACCGCACGGGAGCCGAAGGCCATCCGCGCCATCCGCACGGCATCGACCTCGACGAAGCCAAGAAGCTCGCCTGGCAGGTGATCGAGCACTCCGGCCTGCAATGGAATCCGACCCGCACCGGCTTCGTGAAGGCGAAGAACACCGACCAAGAGTCCGGCATGCTGGTGAAATATGACATCAGCGATCTCGACCAACCCGAAGATCGTCGCGTGCCTACGTGACGGGTCATGCCACCGAGGAGGACGTGGTGAATCCCATCAACCACAAGGTCTACGCCGGCAACCACGAGCCGTCGGCGACCAACGTCCCGTGCTTCGTGTCCGTGATCGACGAGAGTACGCCGACGCATCCCTACAAGTTCATCGACATGGCCGCCAACCAATGCGTGCAGGGTATCGAACGTCGACCCGGGGTTGGGCACGCAAGCACGGTGAATGGCACCACGCACTTCGGTGAGAAGATGTGGACCTTCGACAGCGCCACCGACACCTCCCTCTACTCGGTCAACATCCGCCGGCCGTTCGATGCGTTCATCGCCAGCCTGCCGCCAAGTCAGCAGTTCACGATTCCGACCGGCTGGATCATCCACATGCACGACCTCAACACCGACCGGGTGAATCATCGCGCGTATAATGCGATTCACACCATCGCCACGGTCGAGGAGGTTGCGCAAGAGGAGAGGAAGCAGGCGTCCCGGAGGTCGAAGGACCGGAGTACACCGGCCGTTGGGTAGCGGAGGTCGACACCAATCCGGCTTCCCCCACCTTCAAGAAGGTCACCATCATCGATCTGTCCAACGGCCAGTCGGTGCCGGACTATCCGGACCATCATGACGCGGTCGCCTCGGGTCTGCCCTTCGACCAGCTCTTCATCCACGCGCACTTCCTGATGGCCGATCCGGCGCACCACTCGCTGCTCGTGAGTGGGGAGCACACCGGCAATCTCGCGGTCGTCAACACCGACACGATGAAGCTGCAGAACGTGCACTCGATCTCGCGTCTGATCCCGAACTGCACGCCGGATGAGCTCGAGCCGCACGTGCACGGCGTCAACATCCAGAGATCGACCGGCACGGCCTACATCAGCGACGAGGGCGAGCACTGCTTCTACGAATCGGTGACGATCCTGCAGCCGTAAAGCCGGTTGGATGTTGTATTGTCTGTTAGGGTAATCGACCAGGCCGGGCGCTACACCCAGCCTGGTTGTCTTTCAAAGACGATCGCGCATGTTTCCACGCAGCCCAGATTCGTTGCAGAGACGGTGTCGCGTCCGGGAGCGATGGCTGGCGCTGGGTTTGGGATTGTCGCTGACGCTGATCGGTGCGGGGGATGGCGTGCGGGGCGCATCCCGATGATTCGGATGCGCCCGCCATGAATGAACCGTCGCCGACGCTGGTGACTACGCACGAGGCGAACGTGCTGCCGTCAGCATCGGCCGTTGGCGACACTCACGGGCACGATACTCTCCGCCGTATCGACGAAGGCCCGAGCCATCATCGCCGATGTGCGCGGTCGCCAACGGGTATACGCGCGCGGGGATGAGATATCGGACGTTGGGAAGCTCGTTGAAATCCATCCGGATCATGTGGTCTTGTTACGGCGCGATGGCCGCCTGGAGGCCCTCGGATTGTCGGGGAACCCATTGGCGCGCTCCATCCAGCGTGCCCCAGGGGCGAGTCAAAAAATTCCACCCGAAAATAATGACGAGGCTCTGCGCAACGCGGTGTTTACCCGCCCGGAGCTACTGCTCGAGCTGGCGGGAGCCACCGTGGTCGTCGAAGGCGGACACTTTCTCGGTTACCGTGTGATGAAGCCCGAGGACCCCGCGTTTCTCCAGTCCCTTGGCCTCGAGCCGGGCAACGTCCTGACCGAGGTTAACGGCGTGCCACTCGACACGACGTCGGACTACGGCGCCGAGGTGTTCGATGCCATGTCCGGAACGGGGAGGCTCACGTACACTGTCCGACGCGGAAGCCAGATACTGGCGTTGACCTATTGATGGAGCGCAACGCCGGTCTTAACCGGCAACCCGATGGCATCTACCAGGCCAGCGCGGCGGCAGGGTGAACCTGAGCAAAACGGGCGTCAGCACCTCGCTGCGCAAGCCGGCAGTCACAATCAACATTCGTGGGGACCGGGTGCGAACGACGGTTGGCCTGCCGGGTACGGGTCTGAGCTGCACCGAGCCGCAGCGGGCGGCGGTGGCGCTGGGAAATGCGTACTATCGGTGATCTCTCGGTCGCGGTGTTGGCGGTGTTTGGCGCCTACGGCTGAATTTTCGTTTGCCTGCCAACGCACATGATGCCCGTCGTGATTCGCTCGCTCTTGACCTGCCCGCAGTGCGGGCATGCGTCCGAGGAAGTCATGCCGACCGATGCCTGCCTGTACTTGTATGAATGCGACCACTGCGAGACGCTGCTGCGCCCGAAGCCGGGCGACTGTTGCGTGTTCTGCTCCTACGGTTCGGTGAAATGCCCGCCCGTCCAACAGCACGGTGCGGACCGCGACACGCTCCTCGTGACTGGCTAGCACACCGGCAACCTGGGTGTGGTGGACACCGCGACGCGGACCATGGTGCAGGTCTTGTCGGTGTCGGTCCCCCACCACCGGCATGCGGCCCGGCGCCTGGCCGCGTTGCTCCGGGCGCTTCCCCGGCAGCCCGCAGCACCCGATCATCGGGCGTGCGGATGGGCGAAGCGGGAAATCGTTTACCACTCCCGGTGCCGTGCGATCGGAGCCCCCGAATGGGCTGGGCTATACCTCGCGGTATTTACCAGGCTCACGCCACCGTTTGCACTTCAGGTTCCAATCGCCTCCAGAGGCTGCCGCCGCTCACGCGGTCGATGACATCGAGGCGCCTGCGGTGCGACATCAGCTCCTCGTCAGTGGCCTTCACCACGCGCAGTCTGGGCCGATCGGTGTCCACGCGGCGGATCTTGAGTACCTGTTCGCCGAATGCCCGGTGTTCGCGATCGAGAGACAGACTCGCCTGACCGCCCGTCATCGCCAGATACACATCCGCGAGAATCTCGGCGTCCAGCAACGCGCCGTGCAGCTCGCGCTGAGAGTTGTCGATGTTGTACCGCTTGCACAGGGCGTCCAGGCTGCAGCTCTGGCCGGGATGGAGCTGGCGGGCGAGCGTCAGAGTGTCCTGCACGGTGCAATGCTCCAGCACGTTGCCCCACTGGTGTCCCAGACGCTGCAGCTCCGCATCGAGGAAGCCCACGTCGAAGGGGGCGTTGTGGATGATAAGCTCCGCGCCCTTCACGAACGCCAGCAACTCCTCCACGATCTCCAGGAAGCGCGGCTTGTCCGCCAGGAACTCGTCGGTGATTCCGTGCACCTCCACCGCAGCGGCATCGATCGCCCGCTCCGGCTGGAGGTACTGGTGATAACGGTTCTGGGTCGGCCTGCGGTCGACCAGCTCGACGCACCCGATCTCGATGATCCTGTGTCCTTGAGCCGGGTCGAGCCCGGTGGTCTCCGTATCCAGCACTACTTGGCGCATCTGCCCTCCTTCAATCGTCCATCACCAACACCAGCTTGCCTTGGACCGATCCGGATTCGATTGCCCGATGGGCAGCCGCCGCCTCCGGGAGCGCAAACGTGGCGCCGACGTGCACCCGCAGCCGGCCGTCATCGATCAGGCGAGCACACTGCTCCAAGATATCCGCCTGATGTATGCGGGCATCCTGCAAGCCGTACAACATGGGGCTGAGCATCAGCTCCTGGCTGATCCGGTGGTTGCGCAGCCGCGCCTCCTTCCAATCCGCCTCCCGCGGCAGCTCGAGCAGCGTCACGACGTCCCCGTAGAAGGCCACAGCCGCAAAGGTCCTCATCAGGACCTCGGATCCGATCGTGTCCAGGGCGATGTCGACGCCGCGCCCGTCAGTCCACCGATTGACCGCCGCCACAAAGTCCTCGTCCCGGTAGGGGATAGCCAGGTCGGCCCCCAGCTCGGTCACGAACCGCACCTTCTCGGAGGTGCTTACCGTGGTGCAAACCTGGGCGCCCGCGATCTTCGCGAGCTGGATCGCAACGTGGCCGACACCCCCCGCTCCCGCATGCACCAGCACTCGCTGTCCGCCGCGCGTCCTGGCCCGATCCTGGAGGCTCTCCCAGGCAGTGATCAAAACCAGCGGAGCGGCAGCGGCTTCAACGAAGGTGGATCGCACCGGTTTATGCGCGGCAAAGCGCTCGTCCAGCACTGCGTACTGGGCGTAATTGCCGGCATCGTCCCCGATGCCCCCATTGCAGAAGTAAACCGCATCCCCTGCTTTGAACCGAGTCACGCCGGCCCCCACGTCCTCCACGATGCCGGAACCGTCACAACCGAGAATCGCCGGCAGCCGCTCCGGGTAGAAGGTGCCACGGCGCCGCAGCTTGGTGTCCACCGGATTCACCCCGGCCGCCTTCAAGCGCACCCGGATATCGCGCTCGGTGCGCAGCACCGGTTCGGCCACGTCCCGCGCGACCAAGACCTCTGGAGCACCGGGCGCCGTCATCAAGACCGCCTTCATCGACTTCCCCCCCCTCGCGTCTGCCGGGACAGCTCCGAGCTTGTGAATAGCCCTGCCGCCCGTGTCCCGATAGCGGCGGTGCGCGACACTCACGCCTCGCCTAAATTTACTGGATAGGTCCCAGCGCTGCGCTCCGTGCACCTGGCTCTGGGTCCGCCCGCGACAAACTCTTCACAAGCGCTCCGATCATCCAGAAGCTGCGGCAACGGGTCAATCCGGTCACGGCGACGCTCGCCTGCGGTACTCGACAACAGCACACGGTTGCTCAACGCCGGCCCGCATGCGGGAGAGGGGCGCGAGGGGGACCGAGCGCCTGCGGCGCATTTTTGCGGTACCGCTGCCGGGTTCGCCCCGGCCAACACCATTCGGCTGATCGGCCCCGGTCGTCGGATTATAATGGGCCGTAGACGGCCAAGCTTGGAGAGACCGATGACCTACGTGGTGACCGAGAACTGCATCAAGTGCAAGTATACGGATTGCGTGGAGGTGTGTCCGGTCGATTGTTTCCACGAAGGTCCGAACTTCCTGGTCATCGATCCCGACGAGTGCATCGACTGCATGCTGTGTGAGCCGGAGTGCCCTGTCGAGGCGATATTCGCGGAAGATGATATCCCGGAAGGGCAGGAGAAGTTCCTCGAGCTCAACGCGGAGCTGGCGAAGGAGTGGCCGGTCCTCACGCAGAAAAAAGACGCCCCCCCCGACGCCGGGCAATGGGAGGGCATTCCGGGCAAGCTCAAGTATCTCGAAACGTAGCTTTGAACCCACCCATCCCGTCGCCTCGAACAACGCGGTTCCCCCAAATTGCCGGCAGACCTCAGCCTCCTCGGGCAGGATCACGACCGCGTGCCCCACGCCGTGACGACTCAGCCCGGCTGGCTTGCGTGGAACACCTGACGGGTGCTGACCTGGACCCGTGGGACCGCGGCCGACGCTCAGAGGGCTAGTTCAGGTCGCGGCCTTCGGCTTCGGCACGGGCCGGTGCCCGGTCGCTCCCGGGACCTGTGGCACCCTGGCCGCTGTTCCCCCCTACTGGCTGTTGCTCCGGGACCTCCCGATCGCCTGGTATCTGAGCCTTACAGCCGCCCTGTTCCTCGCGGGCATCGGAATCTGTGGAGCGACCGCCCGCGCTCTCGGTGTGCACGATCACCCCGGCATCGTGTGGGACGAGATGGTGGGGCTCCTCATCACGCTTACCGGGGCGCCTCACGGCTGGCCGTGGGTGCTCCTGGGCGTCGTGGCGTTTCGCATCTTCGACATCGCCAAGCCGTGGCCCATCGGACTGGCCGACCGCACCGTCCGCGGCGGCCTGGGTATCATGTTGGACGATGCCCTCGCGGGACTCTTTGGGTGCGCTGTCGTGCAGGGGGTTGCCTGGATAGCCCTGGGTCGTGTCGCCTGAGCACCTATAGCACACGCGCCAGCATCAAGGCGTCTTCGCGGCCCTGACGCGCCGGATAGTATCCCGTGCGCACACCCACCTCGCAGAAGCCCATGGTGCCATACAGGCCGATGGCCGGAGCATTCGAGACCCTGACCTCGAGGAACATGGTGTCCGCGCCCGCGCGCCGCGCGAAGTCCAGAAGGTGGCTCAAGAGCTTCCTGCCCAGGCCCCGGCCCTGCAGGTCGGGCCGCACGCACAGGTTGAGCACGTGCGCCTCGCCGGCGGCCACCGACATGACGCCGTAGGCATCTATGGTGCGCAACCGTTCGAGGACACGACACCAGTACCCGACCCGTAGGCAGTCTCGGAAGATCCCCTCGCTCCACGGAAACTCGTAGGCACTGTAGTCGATCGCGACGATCTCCTCGAGGTCGCGTTCAAGCATCGGACGAAATCGTGCCGCGGCGAGGGGTGAGACGGCGCTCACGCCAGCGCCCCCAGCGTGCGTCGGGCGAACAACAGGTCCTGCCATGCCTTGCGTTTGTCGGCCGGATTCCTCAGCAGGTAAGCCGGGTGATAGGTGACGACCACCGGGACCCTGGCCGGCCCGAAGTGAAACAGCCGTCCGCGCATGGCGCCCAAGCTCGCCTGGCTCTTCAGCAGATTCTGGGCCGACACGCGTCCCAGCGCCAGGATGAGCCCCGGCTGCACCAGATCGATCTGGTGCAGCAAGTAGGGCTCGCACGCCGCAGCCTCCTCGGGCAAAGGCTCACGGTTGTTGGGCGGCCGACACTTGACGATGTTCGCGATGTAAACGTCGGGCCGCCTCAGGCCGATGGCGAACAGCATCTCGTTGAGGAGCTGGCCGGCCCTTCCCACGAAGGGCTCTCCCTGCCTGTCCTCGTCGGCTCCGGGCGCTTCTCCGATAAGCATCCAGGTGGCGCGGCGGTCGCCTACCCCGAACACGGTCTGCGTGCGGCCGCGCGCGAGCGCACAGCGAGTGCATCCGGCAACTTGGCGCTCCAGATCTTCCCACGCCAGTGGGTGCGGCTCTGCCGTCGGCGCCGACGCCGTTGGGGGGAAGTCCGGAGCGGGGGAGGCGATGTCGAGATCCGGCTTCGGAGCGGGCGCCCCGCGCCGCCGGACCCAAACCGGAATACCCATGGCAGCAAGATACCGAAGGCGCCCGTCCCGGTCCATCAGCGCGTTCGCAGAGACGTTACAACTGTGGATGAGTCCGTTGCACTGGAGCCATGGCCTTGTTGAGGGCGTGCACATAGGCCTTGGCGGACGCGATCACGATGTCGGTATCGGCACCCTGGCCGTTCACGATCCGCCCGGCTTTCTCGACCCGCACGGTGACCTCGCCCTGGGCATCGGTGCCGCTGGTAATGTTGTTCACGGAATAGAGCTGGAGTACCGTTCCGCTCTGCATGATGCTTTCGACGGCACGAAAGGTGGCGTCCACGGGCCCACTCCCCGGCGCACTGGCCCGCCTCTCCTCACCGTCCACCCACAGGGTGACGTTGGCGATGGGCGTCTCCCCGGTTTCAGAGCACACCCGCAACGAGAGCAGCTTCACGCGCTCGCCTTCCGCCGCTAGCTGGGTGTCCGTCACCAAGGTTTGAAGGTCCTCATCATAGATCTCGTGTTTCTTGTCGGCCAGATCCTTGAAGCGCTGGAACGCGCCATTCAGCTCCTCCTCGGTGTCGAAGCTGATCCCCAACTCCCTGAGCCGCGCGCGGAAGGCGTTCCGGCCCGAGTGCTTCCCCAGCACCATACGGTTGGCGGTCCAGCCCACGTCCTGGGCGCGCATGATCTCGTAAGTCTCGCGGCTCTTGAGCACCCCGTCCTGATGGATGCCGGACTCGTGAGCGAACGCGTTCGCGCCCACGATAGCCTTGTTGGGCTGTACCGGGAAGCCGGTGATTCCCGATACCAGGCGGCTCACGGGGACGATTTGGGTGGTATCGACCTCGACGTTGCATGGGAACACGTCACGCCGGGTACGCACTGCCATGACGACTTCCTCTAGCGCCGCGTTCCCGGCACGCTCCCCCAGGCCATTGATAGTGCACTCCACTTGCCGCGCGCCGTGCAGGACAGCGGCCAACGAGTTGGCCACCGCCAGGCCCAGGTCGTTATGGCAATGCACCGAAAACACCGCCTGATCGGAATTCGGCACCCGCTCGATGAGCTGGCGAACGAGCTCGCCGAACTGCCCGGGAAGGTTGTAGCCCACGGTGTCGGGGATGTTGACAGTGCGGGCTCCGGCGCCGATGACCGCCTCGATCACTCGGCACAAGAAATCGGGCTCCGACCGGCCGGCGTCCTCCGGGGAGAACTCCACGTCGTCCGTATACTGACGGGCGCGCCGCACGGCCCGCACTGCCTGCTCCAATACCTGCTCGGGCGTCATGCGTAACTTCAACTGCATGTGTATCGGCGAGGTTGCGATGAAGGTGTGGATGCGAGCTGCGCCCGTTCCGCGAAGGGCTTCGGCGGCGCGCTCGATGTCCCGATCGACGGCCCGCGCGAGAGCGCAGACAGCGCTGTCCTTGACTTGTGCCGCCACGGCTTGGACGGCCTCGAAGTCGCCGTTGCTGGCTACCGGAAAGCCGGCCTCGATGACATCCACGCGCATGCGTTCCAGCGCCTTGGCGATGCGCACCTTCTCTTCCCGGGTCATGGAGGCGCCGGGGCTCTGCTCCCCATCCCGCAAAGTGGTATCGAAGATAATCAAACGGCTGTTCCGGCTCATGACGTTGCTCCGTCCGGCAATGTCCGGGCCCAGACAGCCGCTGGCGTGCCTGGGGGCGGTGTAATCGAGGTGCGAGGTGAGCGACGAACGTGCCTGCTCTTGGCAGGACAGCAGTCGCGGATTGGAATTGGATCGGTGCAGCAGCGCGGCCCACTGGGGACCCGCTGAGCCGGAATGGTTTCGGCGAGGAGAGCGATGCGCGGCGCAGCGTACGCGTGGTGCCGGGGTCTGGCCAATCCCACGCCGCCGCTGGCCTCATGGGGGTGCCCTCAGCACAGTCAGCATCTCGTATCCCCGATAGGGTTGCGCCTGTTCCACCTTCAGATCGGGGACCTCGGACCAGTCGCGAACAGCCATGACCAGTCGCCCACCCGGATGAGCACGAAGCCACCTCGTCGCATCCCCGACCTCGTCCAGGACATCCAGCGGCTGGCGCAGTCGTCCCACGAACTGGAACTCGCCGCGGTAATTGCCCACATACGCTAACGGGTGGCCTTCCCGTTGCAGCTTGGCCAGCCACTGTGCCGTCGGTGTAACGTCATAGTACGGCACCGCCGCACGGACCCCTCCGAGATACAGGGCAACAGCCCCCAGCACCGACGCAGCCGTCAGGGTGAGCACGCGTGTGGAGAGGCGTCCGCGCAGCCACCAGGCCAGCGCTATCCCACCGGTCACGAGCGCGCCTGCCAGGAGCGGAGACACGCGAGTAGTCCAGCCGGGAAGACCCAGACTGGGTCCCGCGTACCGAACCAGAAGCACTGCGACACCGAGCAGGATGAGGAAGAGTCCGGGCAACCATCCGTCCCTGTCGCCGAGGTCGGCAGTCTCCAAAGAGCGCCCGGCCGCCAAGGCAAAGATGGGGGCGAGCGGGACGAGATAATGGACCTGCTTGCTGCTGACCAGGGAGAGCAGCACCAGCCCCGGAATTGCACATGCCGCGCAGAAGCGCATCCCCGGGTCGCCCGCGGCGCTGCGCGCTGCAGCTCGCCAGAGGGCGGGCCAAACTGACCACGGCAGCAGGACCAAGGGCACGATCGGCAGATACCACCACCACGGGTGACGGTGGGCAGACGCCTCCATCAGCCGATCCGCGGTCTGCCCCCAGAGAATGGTCTCGGTGTAAGGCTCACCCCCGTGCAGCGCGGCGGGAATGACCCAACAGAGTGCGATGGCGCCGCCCAGCAGGAGGCTCCAGCCGAGAGCCCGGTACCAACGGGCGCGAGGAATCGCCATTGTGCCTCCGCTCCACCAAGGCGCCAACGCCGCCGCGGGAACGGTATAGATGAGCACGACCGGCCCCTTCGCCAGCAGGCCCAGACCGAGAGCGGTGCCACCCGCCAGCCAAGCCCCGGGAGCTGCCGAGCGCCACGCGGCGAGGAAGGCCGAGAGGGCCATCAGCACGCAACAGGTTAACAACATGTCGAACATCACCGGCGTCGCGAAGAAGACCCACAGGACAGTCCCGAGCAAGATGGCCGGGGCAAGCTCAGCCGGCCGCGTCTCTCCCGGCCACAGTTGTCGGGCCAAGCGAGCGGTCAGGATCAGGCTGGCTACGGTGAACAGTCCAGGGACCAGGCGCGGCCACAGGCTGCTCACACCGAAGACGCGCCACCCGAGACAGATGAGCCAGAACAGCAGCGGCGGTTTCTGGCTATAAGGTCGACCGTTGAGGTGGGGGATCAGCGCGTCGCCGTGCAGCCACATCTCCCACGCCACGGAGACGTACCGCGTCTCGTCCACCGGCCACAGGGGACGGACCCAGGTCGTCGTGAGCCATAGCACGAGCCACAAAGCGAGCACCGCTCCCAGCATCCACGGCCAGGCCGCGGAGCGGGATGACGGCGCGGTCCGGAAGGACGGCTGTGGGTCCACGAAATGGTCTACCCGGGATCGAAGCTGCCAACTATATAATTCTGCTGGGCGTCCCGATAGCGGTGTTGTGCGACGATCGATCTTCGCCTATCGGAGTGGATAGGCACAAGCTCTGTCCCGATAGCGCCAGACCGGTTGCGCCGACCCCCACCGCGGCTGGCTTCGGCAACCGAGCCCCGCGGTCTAACCGCCTTGAAGCGGTGTCTGGAGCGCCTTGTCGCGGCGCTCGCGTATCACGAGGTGCAGGTTGCGCGCATAAATGAAGACGCCCGCGGCCTGGCCGACGATGAAGACCGGGTCCTGGCGGTGAACCGCATACGTCAGCAATACGAGACCGCCGCCGAGACTGAAGTACCAGAACGCCGTCGGTATGACGCTTCGACGCAGCCGCTCGCTCTGCAACCACTGGATGAGAAAACGCGCCGAGAAAAGGGCTTGGCCGGTGAAACCCACCGCCAGCCAAAAGCCTTCAATGTTCAAGGGACGGATCCTCCGTGAGGACAGCACGCGTGGACCGGCGCTGCAGCCACATCACACCCAGCAGGTCGACTATGCCGACCCAGAGCCTGTTGCGCACGCCGTAGTGTGACCTGCCGCGTGTGCGCGGACGGTGCCGCACCTCGACGGACCGGACCCGGCCGCCGCTGCGCAACATCAGCGCGGGCAGGAAGCGGTGCATGTGATCGAAGTAGGGAAGATCGAGAAAGGTGTCGCGGTGGAACAGCTTCAGCCCACAGCCCGTATCCGGTGTCCGATCCTGAAGGAGGAACGCGCGGATGCCGTTCGCGACCCGCGACGAGACCCGTCTCAGGACGGTGTCACGACGGCGGCGCCGGTAGCCCGCGATCATCTGATCGAGGGGTGCATGATCCAGATTGCCCAGCTCGCCGAGCAGCTTCGGAATGTCCCCGGGGTCGTTCTGGCCGTCCCCGTCCAGGGTGACCACCCACGGCGCGCGGGCCCCCTTTACGCCTGTGCGCAGCGCGGTGCTTTGGCCACAGCTCTGCCGGTGACCGATCACGCGCAGCCGCGGGAACTCCACCGCCAGTGCGGCCAGCCGTGCGGCCGTGTCGTCGGTGCTGCCGTCATCGACGTACAGCACCTCGTAATCCAGCCGCCCATCCAACGCGCCTCGGATCTCCTCGACCAGCGGCGCGATGTTCTCGGCCTCGTCGCGCACTGGGACCACGACGGAAAGCTCGACGGCCCGGGTACCGGTGGAAGTCATGGAAACGAAGCGACGGCGTGACCAGGAGCGATCGGGCTTGCTTCCGCGCTCGCGACGACGCCCACAACCGTGACCTGGGGGAAGACTGACATCGATCGCCCGGGGGCCGGCCTGCCCGATGGCTCCGCTCGGCGGCCCACGACCGCCGGCAACAGGAATCTATGGTGCGGACGCCCTCACGTGCCTCTGATGGCCGCGATCATGCCGCTCGTGGAGCAGCCGTCGATCCAGTCCAGCACCACCACGCGCCCGCCGCCCGACCGCACGCATTGGCCTCCCGCGATGGCTTCCGGGCGATAATCCCCGCCCTTGACCAGTACGTCAGGACGGACGCGGCATATCAGTCGCTCGGGCGTATCCTCCGCGAACGGCACGACCCAATCCACGGCGGACAGTCCCGCAAGGACCTCCATGCGCTGCGCCAAGGGATTCACGGGTCGACGTTGCCCCTTCAGGCGGCGCACCGAAGCATCGTCGTTGACGGCCACAATCAACCTCTCTCCGAGGGCTCGGGCCTGCTCCAGATAGCGGACGTGGCCGGCGTGCAGGAGGTCGAAACACCCATTCGTCATGACCAGGACCTCCCCTCGCCCTCGGGCGGCCGCCGCCGCTCCAACCAGGGTCTCCTCGTCAACGACGCCCCGCGATGGCGACGCCTGCTCGGTCAGCGCGTCGTGCAACTCGTCCGGGCTGACGACGGCGGCACCGAGCTTTCCCACGACGATGCCGGCAGCCACGTTCGCCAACTGGGCGGCGCGGGCCAAGTCCTGGCCTGCTGCGAGGGACACGGCCAACATTGCCGCGACGGTATCTCCCGCGCCGGTGACATCATACACCTCGCGGGCCCGCGCAGGCAGGTGCAGCGCCTCGCGGCCCGCGGCAAAGAGCGTCATCCCCCGCTCTCCCTGGGTGACGAGCAGGGCGTTTAGATCGATCTCCTCACGCAGCGCTTCCGCCCTGCGCCGGAGCACCTCCTCGTCATCGCAGGGGCCCACGACGGCTTCCAGCTCCGCCAGGTTCGGCGTCAGTACCGTCGCCCCCCGATAACGCCCGAAGTCCCTTCCCTTGGGGTCCACCAGCACGGGTTTCCCGGCGGCCTTCGCCATGGGGATCCAGCGTTCCACGGCCCGCAGCGTGCCTTTAGCGTAGTCGGAGAACAGCACGACATCGGCCCTCGGAAGGTGCGCGCGGAGCCGACGTTCCACAGGCGCCGGGTCGGGAAACTCGAACCCCCCTTCGAAATCCAACCGGATGAGCTGCTGGTGACGGCTCAGAACGCGCACTTTCGCGACCGTCGCACAGTGTGGGACCCGCTCCACCTGGCAATCGACGCCCACGGACTCCAGGTGTCGGCACAGCGTCGCCCCGGCCTCATCCTCCCCGACCACGCCTATCAATGTGACGCTGGCGCCCAGGGCCGCGATGTTCAGGGCGACATTACCGGCCCCGCCAGGGCGCTCCTCCGCCCCTCGCACGTACACCACCGGAACCGGCGCCTCGGGTGAGAGTCGCCAACTGTCGCCATGCCAGTACCGGTCGAGCATGATGTCGCCGACGACCAGGACGTGAGCGCGGGCAAACGACGGCGGGAGCACGAGAAACGTTGGACCAAACTAAAGGTACGGCATCTTATCACAGCCCCTCGCGTCCCGCCGGGATGGACGCCAGGCGGGGGGGCGGCACCGCTAAGCGGCAGAGGTTGGCGCTCAGCAGGCTCCTGCAGAAGCGCCGTGAGCGGAGGCAGCGCTCCACCACTCTACCAGGGGCCATGACTGTACGATCTCTTGCCGGCGGGCGCCAACGAGCGGTGGCAATCGCAGGGGACACCTGAGCGCGCTTGCCTCCTCGGCGGGGTGTTTCCAATCGCGTCCGCTCACTCCACATACCCCAACGGCAGCTCTGTGGACTCCACCACCCGTCGCATCACGAAGCTCGAGTGTACGCCGCTCACCCCCTCGATGCGGGTGATCTTGTCGAGCAGGAACTCCTGGTAGTGATCCATGTCCGGGACTACTACCTTGAGCAGGTAGTCGGCGTCTTGGCCGGTGATCAGGTAGCACTCCTGCACCTCGGGGTACTGGCGCACCTTCACCTCGAATGCCTCGAAGCGCTCCGGGGTGTGACGGTCCATGCTGATCTGGATGATGGCGGTGAGACTGAGCCCCAGCTTGCGGCGGTCGAGCAGAGTCACGCGCTGCTGGATGATGCCGGCCTCCTCGAGCTGCTTGACCCGGCGCGAGCACGGGGAGGGCGACAGGCCGATGCGCTCGGCGAGATCCTGGTTGGTCAAGCCGCCGTCTCTCTGCAGCTCGGTGAGGATGCGCTTGTCGAAGCGGTCTAGCTTGGGCTGATCCGGCATGTCGGGCCTCGTCGGCAAGAAAACGCTAGAGACGCTCACATTCTAGCAATACATCATCAAAGTTCACGCTAGTTCGAGTCAAATTCGCAAGGACATGCTCCGACGACTCGCCTAGACTGTAACTCAGGCCCGGCGCCTCACCACTGGCGCCTGAGCCGACAGGGGGCAACCCCCCCTGCCCGAAAACCGACACGAGACAGGTGGAACATGAGCCGCTTCGATCATCGCAAGTACCGTCCCTTTCTGCCGGTTGCCAAGCGCGACCGGCGCTGGCCGGACGGGGTCATCAGCCGGGCGCCCTCTTGGTGCAGCGTGGATCTCCGCGATGGTAACCAGGCTCTCGTCCGGCCCATGAGTGTCGAGCAAAAGATGCGCATGTTCCAGCTACTCGTGCGGCTCGGCTTCAAGGAGATCGAGGTCGGCTTTCCGGCGGCGTCCAAGCCCGACTTCGACTTCGTGCGCAAACTCATCGGCGATCGACTGATCCCCGAGGACGTGACCATCCAGGTGCTCACCCAGGCACGACCCGAGATCATCGCTCGCACCTACGAGGCACTGCGCGGAGTGCGGCGCGCCATCGTGCACGTCTACAACTCCATCAACCGGGTACAGCGGGAGCAGGTGTTTCGCCTCGACCGCGAGGGCGTGAAGGCCATCGCGGTGCACGGGGCGCAGGACGTGAAGGCCGGTGCCGCGGCCCACCCCCAAACCGAGTGGGTGTTCCAGTACTCTCCGGAGAGCTTCAGCGGTACCGAGCTCGACTACGCCGTGGAGGTGGTCGATGCGGTAAACGCCGTGTGGCGCCCGCAGGAGGGGCAGCCCGTCATCATCAACCTCCCTGCCACCGTGGAGATGGCGACCCCCAACGTCTTCGCCGATCAGGTCGAGTGGTTCTGTGATCGGGTCGCGCAGCGCAGCCATTTCACCGTGAGCGTGCACACCCATAACGACCGCGGCTGCGCGGTGGCAGCAGCGGAGCTCGCGGTGATGGCGGGCGCCGACCGGGTGGAGGGGACGCTGCTCGGCAACGGCGAGCGCACCGGCAACATGGACATCGTGACCATGGCGCTGAATCTGTACTCCCAAGGCATAGACCCCAGGCTGGACCTCTCCGGGATGGGGGAGGTCGTCGAGTGTTTCACCGAGTGCACCAACATGCCGGTGCATCCGCGCCATCCCTGGGTGGGGGAGCTGGTCTACACCGCTTTCTCGGGCAGCCACCAGGACGCCATCCGCAAGGGCATGACTCATCCCCGCACGGCCGAAGGGCACTGGGAGGTGCCCTACCTCCCCATCGACCCGCGCGACCTCGGGCGACGCTACGAGGAGGTTGTGCGCATCAACAGCCAGTCCGGCAAGGGCGGCGTGGCGCACGTGCTGGAGCGCGATTACGGCCTGAGCCTGCCGCGTTGGCTCGCCCACGAGTTCAGCCAGGTCGTGCAGGCGCATGCCGAGCAGGCAGGCAGCGAGGTCGGTTCCACGCGCATCTACCGGCTATTCCGGGAGCACTACGTCTCCCCGGCAGCCGACTGGGTGATGCACGACTATGACCTGCGCCGCGCGGGCGACGAGGTGCAGGCGGACGTCACGGTCGGCACGCAGCCATCCCGCCTGCGGCTGCATGGGCGCGGGCATGGCGTCGTCGAGGCTCTGGTGGATGCCTTGGCCCGCCAGCGCGGTGTGGAGGTCGAGGTCGAGCAGTTCGACGAGCGTGCCCTCGGGCCGGGCACCGAGGCGGACGCCCTCGCCTGCGTGCGGGTGCGCTTGGGCGAGACGGCCGCCTCTGCGGCGGCTCTCGCCGAGGACACGGCCTCGGCGGCGTTGCAGGCGGTGCTCACCGCCGTGGGATTGGCGCTAAACAGAGGTGCCCTCGAGGCAAAGGCGGCGTCCGGAGAGTGAGGCTGTCGTCGGGACAGGAAAGGCGCGGACTCGGCGCGGGTCGACTGGGTGGAGCGTCTGTGTCACCGTCCCTCGCCCATCTCCATTTAATCTAATGTCTCGTCGCTGCGCTCCGCGCCCGTCGCCCCGAGGCCGCCGCGGTTCTCAGAGCTTGTGAAGAAATCGTCGCGAGCGGCCCGAGAGCAAGGCGCACGGAGCGCAGCGACGAGACATATCAAGTAGATAGGCGAGGAGCGCGCACCGCGCAACGCCGCTATCGGGACGCGCAGCAGATTTATTCACAAGCTCTCAGAGGCGCGTCGTGCGGGAGCCTGCCGCACCTACTGACCCGCGATGACGGCGAACCGGGGCGCAACATCGGTGCGGCACCGCGGGGGCCAGGTAAAAAAAAAGGTACACCCACTGCCAGGTCCCGCGGCCCACAACGTTCTCCTCCGCCCTGCCCGGGCAGATCGCTGGGGCAATCCCGGCGGTCACGCCGCGCGATCCGCATAGCGCTTTAAGAAAGGACTTGCGTTTGCTGGAACTTCGCCTAAAATCCGAGGAACCTCTCGTAAGGCTAGGTGCGGATGATGCGTTTCGCTGCCTTGGTGATCCCGATAGGTATGCTTGCCGTCCTCGGCGGCTGTGCCTCGAATCCTCCCGCCGTTTCCTCAGGCGAACGTCCAACCGAGCCACCGGCCAACGCGGCGGTGGCGCAGGCACCGGAGGCGGCAAGGGTCGAGGGTATCTCCGCCGCGCGTCATCGTGCCGTCGGGGCCTACGCCGCGGCGGCGCTGACCGGGGACTACGCCGCTTATCCTGCCGCCGGGGATCTCATCGGCCGTCTGGTGAAAGAGCAGGGTTTCGAGCGGGATTATCTCTACGGCCTGTTCTCCCGCGTCGAGCGCCAGCAGTGGATCCTCGACTACGTCGACCGCCCGACGCACGAGGCCGCCAAGGGACCGCCGCGCGGCTGGAAGCGTTACCGGGCGAAGTTTCTCACCGATGGAGATGATCGAGCAGGGCGTGCGCTTCTGGCGCGAGCACGCCGACGCGCTGGATCGGGCCCATGTCCGTTACGGCGTGCCGCCCGAATACGTCATCGCCATCATCGGCGTCGAGAGCCACTATGGCGCCAACGTCGGCACGCACCGCGTCATCGACGCCCTCGCCACCCTGGCTTTCGATTATCCCCGCCGAGCGGACTTCTTCGGGAACGAGCTGCTGGAATTCCTGGTGATGGCGCGTGACGAGGGCTTCGACCCCTTGGAGCCCGTAGGCTCCTACGCCGGCGCCATGGGACTGGGTCAGTTCCTGCCCAGCAGCTTCCATCGCTTCGCCGTGGACTTTGACGGCGACGGGCGGCGCGACCTCTGGAACCCAGTGGATGCGATAGGCAGCGTCGCGAACTACTTCAGCGAGCAGGGCTGGCGCGGCGAAGAGGCCGTGGCCGTCGCGGCCGCGGCGCACGGGAGCGCGGCGCACGCTCTGGAGGCGGACTATACGACCAGCTACAGCCTGGACATGCTGGCCGCGAACGGCGTGACCGCCCACCTACCGGTGGACGGCTCCGGGGAAGTGAGCCTCCTGCGTCTGGATACCGTCGGGGGATACGAGTACTGGCTGGGGCTGCACAACTTCTACGTGATCACCCGATATAATCACAGCACTTACTATGCGATGGCCGTGCACCAGCTCGCGCAGGCCATACGGGCGCGCGGGGACCGCCTCGACAAGCCCATTCTGACGCTCTCCCATAAGACACCTCAACAGCTAAAGGTGTCGACCGCATCCCGGCGGATCACTCCTCGCCGGGGCAGTGCACGCGCTCGGGGTCTGGCGGCGCGATCCCCAGAGACGGCATAACAGGCCCGCTCGCCGTTCGGCGGACCTGCCGGGTCGCGTCCGTCATCTTCGCTTCGGGGAACCGCTGCGTCGCCCGGTCAAGGACGATCGCCCTTGTTCAAGCGGATGGATGCGACCAGGGAGCGGGTCCGGACCCAAGTATCATGGGAGCCGGCGATCTGAGCACGCGCATCGAGCCAGACAGATGCGAGCGTACAGCCAAGCTCGAAGGCGATCGGTGTGTGGTCAGGAAAGCTTTCCGACAAGCACGGGATTTTGGAAGGGAGGAGTGTCATGGCCGTATTCAAGCTGGGTTCGCGAGGCGAGGAGGTGCGCGCCATTCAACGCAAGCTCACGGAGTTGGGCGATTACCGGGGCCCCCTCGACGGCGACTTCGGGGGCGGGACGCAGGCTGCCGTGGCCGCATTCCAGCAGCGCAAAGGCCTGGAGCCGGACGGCAGCGTTGGATCGCAGACCTGGACGGCGCTTTTCGGGACCCAAATCCCCGCTCCCGCCATCGGGACTCAGGCTCTCGTCTACCGTTGTCTTGCGCTCACCGGGACGTTCGAAACGGGAACCGCAGCCCCTGATTGCTTCTGCGGCATCAGCGGCGACTTCGACGGCCAGGGCATCAGCTTCGGGGTGCTGCAGTGGAACTTCGGCCAGGGGTCGCTCCAGCCGCTGGTGAAGGACATGATGGACCGGCACCCGGAACGTCATCCGCGCAGTCTTCGGCGAATCCTATGAGCCCTTTGTCGAAGCCCTCAACTCCACCGGAGAAGAACTGCTCAACTTTGCGCGCTCCGTTCAGCACCCCGTCACGCACGGGATCTTCGAACCCTGGCGGGGATTCGCCAAATCGCTCGGGCGCACCCCCGAGTTCCAGGCCATCGAAACCGAGCATGCTCAGGGCGTCTTTCAGCGGGCCTCGGCGTTGTCCCAAGAGTACGGATTATGGAGCGAGCGGGCTGTCGCTCTCATGTTCGACATCGTGACGCAAAACGGCGGCATCGACCGCGTCACAAAGGCGCGCATCATGGCTGAGATCCAGGCGTTGCCGGCCACACTTTCCGACGAGGATCGGGAAACGCACAAGATGGAGATCATCGCAAACCGCAGGGCGGAAGCGGCGAATCCGCGCTGGGTGGACAACGTCCGGGTCCGCAAGCTCTGCATCGCCCGCGGACAAGGCACCGTGCACGGGATTCCCTACCACCTCGACGATCAGTTCGGGATCGGGCTCAGGAGATACGCCGCCTGAGATCTGCCGGTTAGGATTGTTCGCGGGCGGGCGGCACGGAGTCTGTTCCCAAGAAAGATGTTCGCTCGATGGCCCTGGTCTGGCCGCGCTTGCACGGTCAGACCAGGGGGTTGACGCGGACGTATGACTGTTCCGAGCCCCTAGCAGCCCGGCGCCGTGCACTTGAGGGTGCAGTAGCGGGCATCACGTAGCAGGGAAGGCGGGCCATGGCGGTTCAGGTCGTGAAGTGACTGCACGATGGATAGCACAAATATCGTGTCTGACCCCATTACGCTTTCCCATTACGCTTTCGCTGCATACGCTGTCGGCGCAGACATGAACAAAGCCGTAAGACATATAGCCATCAATGATTTAAGATGTACGCGTTTCATCTTGCTTCTCCTATCTGATTGAGCGGCCTAACGCCAGAATTCAGCCGACCCGGCGCGGCTCTATCGCGCCGGGTCGGCTGGAATGACTAGTTAGGCCGGTACGTTAATCGGAAATGTTGGGCAACGATAGAAATGTTGCACGACCTACCCGGCTTAACGGGGGTTGTGGCATGAAATGTCCGGACAAGCCAATCAGGGGCACCCTCGTTCACATACCTATAGGTATCTTCGCATCCCGTCCTGCACAGTGCATTCGACGAACTCGGTCCCACATTGCATCCCCGGTTACAACCCTTCCTTGAGTTCATGCAGTCTAGCTGACAGTCATAGTGCTCCGGTTTCCCCCCAGACCAGCCACCAGAATCACGCGATGCGCCACTATGTCCGGTGGGAGGTAGTCCAGCACACATTCCAATGCAGTCTATATTTTCAGAACTAATGCGATCAGGATATTCCTGATTACACCAAAGCGGACAGGCCTTGTCCAATCGTCCTTGTAACTCGGAAGACAAGGGATTGCCCTTGCTGCATTCGTTCCGAAGCGTACCTATGTCCAGCTGATACATCCCGTTCAGCGAAGGAAGCCTCGACCTCATCCTGGCGTCTTGTACTGCTTGAGGAACTGGATACCTAAAAGGCTCCGCTTGTGCCTGAATTGCAAGAAGAAGCCAAAATCCAATTGCTATAAAGTAACGTATCATTCTTCCTCCTATGCATCGTTCGGGCGTTCTTCCTAACGACAAGCTAACCGGCGCGCGGCCTTATCGCGCGTCCGGTTGAGCGGCTTGTTAGGCTGCCTTGGCCGCTTGCTTGAATGCAAGACCGGATCGTATTTTTGGAGTTCACTATATTACGGTTGTGCTACAGGGGCAGCGAAACAAGCATTAACATAGCGGTCTGCCAGTATCCAAAGCCCGTTGACCAAAATTTGAGTTCCATAGACATCTCGTCCTATAAGAACATATGGCTGTCTGTCGCCGACGGTCAGTAGTATAAATTTCTCGGCACCTGAATACCCGCCATAACTGTTCCTGGCGTTGACCATACCACAAGTGTTGCCATTTGCTGATCTAATCGACGAAAATCGTGCACTATCGGGATCCTTTAAATGAGCCTTAACGATAGCCAAATGCATTTTGATTTCAGATTCACCTTTAGCATTAGAATGATTGTTTGTACTCCCAATCTCTTTTTGATCACCCTCATCACATTGTACTTGTTGATATACGATTAATCCGTCTGGTTTTGTGCATTTGTAAGCTCCAACCGCGATCATTGGAACCAATGAAATTGCAATGGCGCAGAACAATTTTATTTTGTTCATCTTTCTCATCTCCCTCTGTTTAGGAAATTCAATGGGGAGGTGGTAGGCAGAGTATTGTCCCCGTCGGGAGTTCGCAGAAAGGGAACAAGCTCATGATGGAAGACGATGCACCGTATGGGACTGGTTCCTAACGCCTCACATCACCGGCAGCAAAAAGCAGAGCGACGAGGAACGAGGAGCGGCGCTTTTTGCTGTCCGAGTGTATGTGATTGTTAGGCATTTTCTTCGAATAGATTCAATAGCTTATTTTCTTTTGTGCGGACTATGCCTGTTTGTAGAAAAGCAACGAAATCATCCTGTGTGCATTCTAGGGTTTCACATTCTTCGACTGCCGTTTTCTCGTTGTTTGGACGATAAACCTTGAATCGCACCAAGCCATGATCTATGCGTTGCCTTTTTACAACCAACCCATCAACGATTTCTTCTATTGGTTTTGACTTTCCTTTTTGATGAATTATTTTTAATTCCTTGTTTTGAACTTCAACTGTTTCGTAATTTACATAGCCTGAAGAAGATGCAAATTGCACTTGCACACTAAGTTTTAGGTCTTTTAAAGCTTCGCCCCATTCTTTATACGCATGTTTGGTATCATGAATAGTATCTCCTTCGTGGAAATCATATAACCGACCCTGCGTCCATAGCATTTCCTTTTTCTTTGCAAACATTCTTGGTGTCAATTTAATATCAAGCGCTTCCTTAAATGCCTCTGGAACTGCCATTTTCCAGCCAAGCGCAAAGCCATCCTTAAAGTTAGCAATCAGGGCGTACCCTCTATCATCTCGCCTTGCTTCAATATCCACTATTTCAACCCCTCTTTCATTAAACGAGCAATCTTCTCTTTTTGACTTTTAACATTTTTCTTTGCCGTTTCGAGTGCTTTTTCGGATTCCTTGAGCTCTTGAACTAAATATGGGTAGCCAGATTCAGAGATCCATTTCGTTATTTTATTGAAGTTTTCTTTTTGCTCTTCATCAAAAAGGATTCTTTCATCGGCTAATACGATTGCCATTTTATGTTTGCAATATTTTCCCCATTCACCAGCGGGGCAATCACAAAAAATTGATAGCCCAGATTCCGTTGATGAAACTGCTACTGCATACGGCTCATCTCTGCTACTACTTTTTACGAGTATTGTTGTTTCCATGTGTGCGTTTCTTCTTGATGCCTAACGCTTAGCTTCAGCCGCCCGCCGAGCAACGGAGAGCGGAACGCCGGACACCGCTGAGAGTGAGCAACGCCGCGAACCGAGGATACCGCAGGCGTAAGGCGGGTCGGCTGCAAGCACGAGTTAGGCAGGCTTGGATGGACCGCCAGACCGTCAAGTGACCCCCGAGCGTGACCGAGCAGGGGGTGGACGCTGCCGCCCCAGTCTCACCGAAGCCACCGGCCTACCTCCATCGAGTGCCACGGCGCAGCGGGCACGGCGCGCCTGACCACCGACCCCCCAAATCCTGTTCTCCGCGGAGCCCCCGAAGCGACCAGCGCCGGTGAGCAGCGCCGCGGGCACCGCCCAGTATCCCACGAAAGGTCCATTCTGCCACGGCGCCTGCTCCCCGTGAAATTGCTCGGCCGGAAAGCGCGGGCCTAACGTCATGGTCAGCGGCGCCGATAGGCGTCCGCTGCACCTAAAGTTAGAGCGCAATATCTCGACACCGGTAAATATTCTCCGCTTTTATCGACGACGGCTTTCGGAGCCAGGGGCGAATCTTCATCAAAGAAGTTGAAGCCCTTTGAGCCACGGTTACGATATCTCAACACCGGTACCAGAGACCTCCCATCTATTTCTTTTTTTTAGCGCATTCAACGATGCCGCCCAACAGTCCAGGATACTCGGCGGATTGCCACTCCCTCTTAATTACCTTGTACTCGCCGCCCTTGCAGGCGGCTGTTGCAGTGCGGTCCCATTTTGCATAGGTGTCTGCTCGATTGCCGGAAAATCCTCCGGCAGCCGCGATGTCGAATTGGCCGTTTCCGATGTCGGTGATCTCTCCGGTACCTCCACCTGTAAAGGTGTCGCGAACTTTGCCTGTTTGTGAGCAGGCCGTTTGCGACAACGCCATGACTATCAGAAGAGAAATCGTGCGGGTACTGTTTTTCATAGTAATTCTCCCTTGGAAAAACCGACGTTGACTCGGACCAAGAAGATTGTCGGCGTTCTTCATGGTCAACGGAAATGAGTTGAGGGGCGCCGTGTCCGCTGGCGAAGCTACCTTGGTTTCCGGGGTTTTTCGATTCTGCCTGACAATAGCACGGCGCGTAAGCGAAAATGCATTTGTACTCCGGCGCTTACTTAGGGTAGGAGCGTTACATTTCAAAGAATCCTCGGCCTTGCGCTCTAACATGAAGTCGACACCCTAAGTGGCGCCACAAATTCGTGCAACGGTGGCATGTAGCGTGCTATCCCTTGTCGGAATCCATTGTGAGGCTTATCATGTAGTCCCCCAAACGAACCACTCTCTGCCCCGTCTTATACACCACCCCGTCATGGCCGACAAGCCCCGCCTGCTCGACCAGGTTCGCGAGAAGCTGCGGGTGAAGCATTATGCCATCCGCACCGAGCGCGCGTACCTGGAGTGGATCAAACGCTTCATCCGTTTCCACGGCCTCAAACATCCCGCCTCGATGGGGGCGCAGGAGGTGGAGCGGTTTCTCAGCCATCTGGCGGTGGAGGGCAAGGTGGCGGCCTCGACGCAGAACCAGGCGCTTTCGGCGTTGGTGTTCCTGTACCGGGAGGTGTTGGGAGAGGATCTCGGGTGGATGGACGATCTCACCCGCGCGAAGCGCCCGGCCCGGCTCCCGGTGGTGTTGACGCAAGCGGAGACACGGGCGCTCCTGGCGCGCCTGGATGGGAGGAGCTGGATCATGGCGAGCCTGCTGTACGGGGCCGGTCTTCGGCTCATGGAGTGCGTGCGGCTGCGGGTGAAGGACGTGGACTTCGAGATGCGACAGGTCACGGTGCGCGACGGCAAGGGGCAGAAGGACCGGGTGACGATGCTGCCGCAGTCGGTGGCGGAGCCCCTGCGGGTACACCTCACCAAGGTCAAGGCGCTGCACGAGGAGGACCTGGAGGCAGGCTTCGGTGAGGTGTACTTGCCGTTCGCGCTCGAGCGGAAGTACCGCGGCGCGCCCCGGGAGTGGGGGTGGCAGTACGTGTTCCCTGCCTCCCGCCGCTCGATGGATCCGCGTTCCGGCAAGGAGCGCCGGCATCACTTGGACGAGAAGTCCTTGCAGAGAGCGGTCAAAAAGGCGGTGCGCGAGGCGGGCATCGCCAAGCCCGCGAGCTGCCATACGCTGCGCCACTCCTTTGCCACGCACCTGCTGCAGTCGGGCTATGACATTCGCACGGTGCAGGAACTGCTCGGCCACAAGGATGTGAGCACGACGATGATCTACACCCACGTCCTCAACCGAGGCGGGAAAGGGGTGCGCAGCCCGCTGGACCAACTGTGATCCTGCGCGCGGGAGGACGGGGTCCAGCATGGGAGTATGCGGAGTGCTGGGCCTTGCGCTGAGGGTCGGCATGACCGTCAGCGGGGGTGCGGCTCTTGGCCGGCAGAGACCCGGCGGGTAGCATTCGGCACGTCCACAGGAGGCCCGAAGGGGTGGCGTACAGGGAGGTATGCGATGACCAGCGCAAGGTATCGCAGGGGCTGCTCGATGCTGCCGAGCGCGACGCGGCCTCCGGCGGCAGGACGCCGCGCCGTACACCTCCGGGCCGGGCCGCATTCCCCTTCATCCTCCTACCGAGAGCGGCAAGCGACCCATGGTGAACCTATCGCCCTCCATGACCCCCGGGCTCCTGGTCTACGTGTGGCTGCTCTGGGCGCTCCCGGCCGCGCCGGCGGCGGGAGCCGAGGCGGCTCCATTGAAGGTCGTCGAGGTCACGGAGCGCAGCTTCGACGGCGGCCCGGCCGCTCGCGGTGATCTTCTCGGAGGAGCTGGACCCCAAACGGCGCTATGACGATCTCCTCGCCGTGAGCGGGGCCGCGGGGCAAGCCGTCGCCGGGGCCTGGGTGGTCGGGGACAACCCGCGCATTCTGTATTTCCCCAATGTCCAGCCGGACACCACCTACACCGTGCTGGTACGAGGCGGAGTCACTGCCTCGAGCGGCAGCGTGCTCCCGAGCAGCGTGGAGCGGCAGGTCAAGACCCGCCCCATCCAGCCCTCCTTCGGCTTCGCCAGCCAGGGCTCGGTGCTTCCCGCGAGACTGACCGAGGGGCTGCCCATCATCACCATCAACGTCCCGGCCGTGGACATCGAGTTCCTCAAGGTGCGCAGCGACCGCCTGGGCGCCTTCGTTCGCGATTTCCGCCAGTCGCCCACGCAAGGCTACTACGAGCTGGACCGCATGCGTGCCTACTCGGACAGCGTCTACATGGCGCGCTTCAACACCAACGCCGCTCCCAACAAACGCAGCGTGACCAATATCGCGGTGGAGGACGTCAAGGAGCTGCAGGCGCCCGGACTGTACGTGGCCATCATGCACGAGCCCGGGCGCTTCGAATCGAATTACAAGACCTCGTTCTTCTTCGTGAGCGACATCGGACTGCAGGCCCGCCGTTACTCGCACGGGATGGACGTCTATGCCGCCTCGTTGGCCAAGGGTACGCCCCTGCCCGACGTGAAACTGGCGGTCTACGACGAGAAGAACCGGCCGTCTCAACCGCTCTACACCGACGCCGACGGCCACGCGCACTTCAGCCTCCTGCCCGACCAACCGGTGCTGCTCACGGCCGAGCGCGAAGGGCACGTCTCCTTCGTGCCCTTCAACCGGCCCGCGCTGGACCTCTCCGAGTTCGAGGTCGCCGGCCGCACCAACCAGGCGGTGGATCTCTTCGTCTACGGCCCACGCGATATCTATCGGCCGGGCGAGACGGTGGATGTCGCCGCCCTGCTGCGTGACCAGGACGGGCGCGCGCTGCCTGCGCAGCCGCTCACCGCGAAGCTCAAGCAGCCGGACGGCCGGATCATCGCGTCGTTCGGCTGGCCGCCGCAAGCGCTCGGTTTCTACAGCGCCAGCCTGCCCCTCCTGGCGGACGCGCCGACCGGGACCTGGACCCTGGAGGTGCGCGCCGACCCGGCAGCCAAGCTGCCCACGGCGCTCTACAGCTTCGGCGTGGAGGACTTCCTGCCGGAGCGGCTGAAACTGGACCTGGAGGCTCCGGCAGAGGCGCTGCGCAAGGGGCAGGCATTGCGGATTCAGGTCACGGGCGCGTACCTGTACGGATCTCCGGCGGCCGGCAACCGCGTGACCGCCGTAGCCACCATACGCCGCAACCCCCATCCCGTCGCCAGCCTGCCGGACTTTTTCTTCGGGAGCGCGGACGATGACGAGAAGGTGGTCCGGCACGACCTGCCCGAGATGAAGCTGGACGGGCAGGGCAAGGGACTGATCCAATTCGTGCCCTTGGAAACCGAGCCCGCCTCGCCGATGGCGGTGAAAGTGGCCGCGAGCCTGTATGAGTTCGGCGGGCGGCCGGTGACCCGTTCCATCGAAAGGACGGTGTGGCCCGCCGACGCCCTCGTCGGTATCCGCCCCCTGTTCGATCCGGACAAGGCGGCCTCCGACACCCGCCTCGAGTTCGAGCTGGTGAAGGCGGACCCGGACGGCCACCGCCTCGCGGGCCGGAGCCTCGCCGTGCGATTGGTCCGCGAGGACCGGGACTATTACTGGGAGTACGCCGACGATCGCGGCTGGGTGAGCCGCTACAGCGAGGTGAGCTACCCGGTGTACGAAGACACTCTGAGCCTGGCGGCCGGCGGCACGGTCAAGATGGGTGCCGACGTGAAGTACGGTCAGTACCGGCTGGAGGTGCAGGATCCGGATACCGGGCTGACCAGCAAGTTCCGCTTTCATGCGGGTTACTGGTATGTGGCGGGCGAGGAACAGAAGCCCACCGCGAAGCCCGACCGCGTGGAGCTGCGCCTGGACAAGGCCGCCTACCGGCCGGGTGAGGTCGCCAAGGTCACGGTGGTGCCGCCCAACGCGGGCGATGCGCTGGTCACCGTGGAGAGCGATCACCTGCTGTGGTCCACGCGGCGGGCGGTCGAGGCCAAGGGCGCGCTGTTCGAGATCCCCATCGCATCCGACTGGAACCGTCACGACCTGTACGTGAGCGCCGTGGTGCTGCGGCCCGCCACGGTCGAGAACAAGATGACGCCGAACCGGGCGATGGGTGTGCTGCACCTGCCCATCGACCGCGGCGACCGGAAGCTCGCCCTCTCGCTGCAGGCCCCGGGCAAAGTCCAGCCCGAGCGCCCGCTGGAGGTCAAGCTCACGGTCGACGGACTGAAAGGGCAGCCGGCCTACGTCACCCTCGCCGCCGTGGACGTAGGGGTGCTCAGCGTCACCGACTTCGCGACGCCCGACCCCTTCGCGTACTTCTTCGCGCGCCGCCGCTACGGCGTCGATGTCTACGATCTCTATGGACAGGTCATCGAGCGGATGGCCGGCGCGCAGGCCACCCGGCGCTTCGGCGGCGACAACGAGACGCGCCGGGCGGCCGGGAAAGCGCCTCCCGCCAAGGTCAAGATCGTCGCCCTGTTCAGCGGGCCGGTGGCCGTCAATGACCGGGGCGAGGCGTCCGTGGCACTGCCTATTCCCGACTTCAACGGGCGCCTGCGCTTGATGGCCGTGGCCTTCAGCGAAGACCGGTTCGCGGCGGCGCAGTCCGAGGTGACCGTGGCCGCCCCGGTGGTGGCGGAGGTGGCGATGCCCCGATTCCTCGGGGCGGGCGATCGCTCGCTGCTCACGCTGGAGCTCCACAACCTGAGCGGGCGCGACCAGAGCCTCGCGGTCGCCCTGTCTGCCGCCGCGCCGCTGGTGCTCTCGGCTGCGCCCCAGAACGTGGCCTTGCGCGACCAGCAGAAGACAGTGCTGTCCTTCCCGTTGGAGGGCGGCGAGGGCTTCGGCGTCGGGACCGTGCGGCTGTCGGTCAAGGGCCAGGGGGTCGGCGTCGAGCGGAGCTGGGAGCTCGGCGTGCGGCCCGCCTATCCCGGCGAGCGGCGCGTGGTCCACGGAAAGATTGAGCCTGGCGGGACTCTCGAGGTGGACCCCGCCCTCGTGGACGGTCTGATGGCGAGCACGGTGGACGCGAGCGTGCTGGTCTCCAGCACGCCGCCCCTCAACCTGCGCTCGGCCTTGAAGTATCTGCTCAGGTACCCCTATGGCTGCCTGGAGCAGACGACCAGCAGCGCCTTCCCGCTGCTGTATGTGGATGCCGAGACCGCCCAGCGCCTGGGGGTGCAGCCGCTGTCGGTGGAGGAGCGCCGCAAGCGCGTGGAGGTGGCCTTCGCCCGTCTGGCCAGCATGCAGCTCGCCAACGGCGGGTTCGGTCTGTGGAGCAGCGAGAGCCCCGAGGAGACTTGGCTCAGCGCGTATGCCGCGGACTTCCTGCTGGAGGCCCGCGACCAGGGCTTCGACGCCCCTCAGGATTCTGCTGAGGCGTGCCCTGGACCGTCTGTACCAGCGCCTGCAGTCCCCCGAGCGCCTCTCGGTGCGGGTCAGCGACCAGGGTGACCCGCAGTCGGATTTCGCCGCCAAGGCGTATGCGGCCTACGTGCTGGCGAGGGTCAACCGGGCGCCGTTGGGGACCTTGCGTACGCTGTACGACCAGCGGCTGAAAGACGCGGGGTCCGCGCTGTCGCTGGCCCAGCTCGGCGTGGCGCTGACCCTGGCGGGCGACGCTCGGCGCGGGCTGGATGCCGTCCAGCGGGCGCTGCAAGCCCGGCGTGGCGACCGCTACCTGGATGACTACGGGAGCGACGTGCGCGATACCGCCGCGATCATCCGCCTGCTGAGCCAGTATCGGCTCGACGTGCCCCACGCAGACGACCTGGTGTACAGGCTGCGCTCCGACTTGGCCAGCCGGCGTTGGCTCAGTACCCAGGAGCAGAATGCCCTGTTCCTGGCCGGGGCGGCCCTCGGGCGCAATGCCGGGCGGGCGTGGGAGGCCGAGCTGCGCGTGGGCACGGGGCGAGAGGCGCTGAGCGTTCCGGCGACCCTGTCGCGCATGTTCGATGCCGAGCAAGTGGTATCCGGTGTCCAGCTCGCCTCGCAAGCCGCCTTCCCGCTGTTTTCGGAGGTGGAGGTAACCGGTTATCCGACCAAGCCGCCGAAGGCGGTGCTCGTGCCGGTGCGGGTGGAGCGAACGCTCTACACCCTGGACGGCGAGGCCGTGCCGGAGCGGCCTCTGACGGCCGGGGAGATGCTGCTGGTCCATATCGCCGTCGTTTCGGAGCAAGACATCGAGCATGCCCTGCTGGTGGACCTGGTGCCGGCCGGCCTCGAGGTCGAGAACCAGAACCTGGCCCACTCCGAGAGCCTGGCGGACTTGGTCGTCGACGGAGTCAAGGTGGTGGCGAGCATGGGCAACGAGGACATCAAGCACGTCGAGTACCGGGACGACCGCTTCGTGGCCGCGCTGCGCCTGTCGGCCCACAGCGAGCTGCACCTGTACTATCTGGTGCGGGCGGTAACCCCGGGGACCTATCTGGTGCCGCCCGTCGCGTTCGATGACATGTACAACCCCGAGGTCCGGGCCGTCGGCATCGCGCCGCCCGCCCTCACCGTGACCAGCCCGTCCGCGGCTCCATGACGGAATCGGCCGCGGCGGGAGGCGTGAGAGCTTGTGAATAAACCGGCTGCGCGTCCCGATAGCCGCGCTGCCCGGTGTTCATGGCGTACCTCCCTGTACGCCACCCCTTCGGGGCGTCCTGCGGACGTGCCGAATGGCTGTCCTGCCATTCGGTCGCTCCTCGCCTATCTACTGGATATGTCTCGTCGCTGCGCTCCGCACGCCCTGCTCTCGGGCCGCTCGCGACGATTTCTTCACAGGCTCTGAGGGCTTGTGAATAAACCCGCTGTGCGACGATTGCTTCACAAGCTCTGAGGGCGGGGGAGGCTGCGCCTTGACCCTGCGGCGTCCGGTGGGCAAGGCGTTGCGCATCGCCGCGTTCGTCGCGGTGTGCGTCCTGGCCTTGGACCGACTGTTCCCCTTGCCCCTGACTCCCGACCCGGCGCGCTTCAGCACCCTGGTAGTGGCCGACGACGGTACGCCCCTGCGGGCGTTCGCGGACGATCGGGGGGTCTGGCGCTATCCGGTGACGCCCGAGCAGGTGTCGCCCCTCTACCTGCAGGCGCTCATCAACTACGAGGATCGCTGGTTCTTCTACCACCCCGGGGTGAATCCTTTGGCCTTGGTACGGGCCGCTTGGCAGTGGGTGGCGCAGGGGCGGGTGGTGTCCGGGGGGTCGACCCTGGCCATGCAGGTGGCGAGCCTGATCGATCCCCACGAGCGCACGGTGGCGGGCAAGCTCAAGCAATGCCTGCGCGCGCTCCAGATCGAGTGGCACCTCAGCAAGGAGCAGATTCTCGCCCTCTACCTCAATCTGGCGCCGTTCGGGGGGCCGTTGGAGGGCGTGCAGGCGGCAAGCTTCGCCTATCTGGGTAAGCCGGCTCGCACCCTGAGCCACGCCGAGGCTGCGCTGCTTGCGGTGCTCCCCCAGGCACCGAGCCGGCTACGCCCGGATCGCCATCCGGCGGCCGCCGAGGAGGCCCGCAACAAGGTACTCCAGCGGCTCGCGGAACACCGCGTGTGGAGCCGGGAGACGGTGCAGGAGGCCGAGATCGAGCCTGTGGCGCAAGAGTTCCACGCGCAGCCGCTGACCGCCCCGCTCCTCGCCAGGCGCCTCAAGCCCAAGCTGTCCCCGGCGCGTCCCTTCTCCACCACGATCGACGCCGAGACGCAGAGGCGCTTGGAGGACCAGCTCGGCCTGTTCACCGCCGACCTCCCGGAGAAGACCTCGGTGGCCATCCTGGTGGTGGAGAACGCGGGGCTTCAGGTGCGTGCCTACATCGGCTCGGTGGACTTCCGCGACGGCCGCCGCTTCGGGCACGTCGACATGGTGCGGGCCAGGCGCTCGCCAGGCTCCACCCTCAAGCCTTTCCTGTACGGCTTCGCTCTGGAGGAAGGGCTGGTCCACTCGGAAAGCCTGCTGGTGGATGCACCCCAGTCCTTCGACGGCTACCGCCCCGAGAACTTCGGTCAGGACTTCTCGGGACCGGTCAGCGTCCGGGAAGCGCTCCAGCGCTCTCTGAATGTGCCGGCCGTCGATCTGCTGGAGCGAATCGAACCCGCCGTGTTCGTGGCGCGGCTGCGCAACGGCGGGCTGCCCCTGTACCTTCCGCGGGGGGCTGAGCCGAACCTGTCCATCGTCCTGGGCGGTGCGGCGGCCCGGCTGGAGGACCTGGTGGCGGCCTATGCATGCCTCGCCAGGCGTGGTCTGTCGGGCAGGCTGCGGTTTACCGGGGATCAGCCCCTGGAGGAGCGTCGCATGCTCTCGGAGGGAGCGGCCTGGATCGTTCGGGACATCCTGGAAGGCATCCCGCCGCCGGGCCCGGCCTCCGAGGCCGGCAGTGTCGAGCGGCGGCACGTAGCCTGGAAGACCGGGACCAGCTATGGCTTCCGTGACGCCTGGGCCATCGGCGTCACGGATGACTACACGGTGGGTGTCTGGGTGGGACGGCCCGACGGCACACCGATGCCCGGCCAATACGGGGCGATCACCGCTGCGCCGATCCTGTTTCACGTCGTCGACACCCTCCCGGCGCGCCGCGGAGCGAGGACGGCGCGGCCGTCTTCCGTGCAGCGGGTGCAGGTGTGCTGGCCGCTGGGCATAGCGCCGCGTTCGCCCGAAGATCCGCTGTGCCACGAGCAGCGCACGGCCTGGGCCTTGAACGGGATGGTGCCGCCCACGCTTCCCGACCGTGCTCAGCAGGGCGACCAGGGTTTGCTCGCGCGCGTGTGGGTGAACCACGCCACGGGGCTCCAGGTCCCCCTGGGCTGCCCGGTGGGCACTCGGGAGGTGCGGGAGGTCGCGCGCTGGCCGCTCGCCTTGGAGCCGTGGCTGCCCAGCGACATCCTCGCGAAGGCGCGCCTGCCGGAACTGGACCCCCGTTGCCGGGTGCCCATCTCCGCGGCGGCCGGCAACGTCAGGATCCGCGGTCTGGAGAGCGTCAGCACGCTGCGCCGGGCGGGCGCAGACGGGCCGCCGCCCGCGATCACGCTGACCGCCGTGGGGGGGCAGGGAGATCTCTATTGGCTCGTCAACGGCAAACTGCGCCACCGCACGGCCCCTGACCAGTCCCTGAGGCTCAGCTTCGCGGAGCCGGGAAGCTACCAGATCACCGCCATGGACCGCACAGGACGGTACGACAGGGTCGACGTGAGGGTGATGCCCTGAGGGGTTGCGGGTCTGCTGCCTGCTGCCCGCGAGTGTGGGCATCTCGCAGAGCCTGTCGCTGGGGCGTTCCGCCCCATACCCTTTCGCGGGCTCTGGGTCCGTGGGCGAGCCTGTGGGCCGCCCGATCGAGGCAAGCGGTGCACCGGGAGGGCGGGCTGCGCGTTGAATATGTACGCCGTGACCCTTGCATACTGCGCTCGCGCTCGCTATGTTTATGCATGGCACTTCGGTGCCGAGGGAGGCTGAGACGCTAGACGGCAGCGGGCGGGCTGCGTCGTCACCTCAAGTCCGGCGAACTCGCGGTAGGGTGCTCTGGGGGGCGCGATCGGCGATGACTAGGACTGCGGCACTTGCGCTGTCAGGGGGAATCCTGTTTCTCGTGTGCGTTGGAGCTGCCTACCCAGGCGCTGCGAGCGTCAGCAGAAACGACCCGTTCCCGACTCCGTCCGAGCTTACCGACGCCGTGCATTTCTGGCGCCAAGTCTTCGGCGTGTGGCGGCGCAACCAGGTAGCTTTGCACGACGACACCCATCTCAGCCTCGTGTACGAGGTCACGGAAATTCCCAGCGCCGCCGGCGACGGATGGAGTTCGGAACAGAAAGACTACGTCCGGCAACGCAAGAGGCTCTTGGAGCAGCAACTGGCAGAGCTGGAGGCCGCCGTCAAGGCTGGCGCAGCGCTGCGGCCCAGCCAGATGCGTCTGTTGGGCGTGATCACCGGAGCGGCCGGAAAGGCGGCGCTTTACGGAGCGAGCCAGCGGGTGCGCAGTCAGCGGGGTATGCGAGAGCGGTTCCTGCGCGGTCTCGAGATCAGCGGTCGGTACGATGCCTTGATGCGCGGCGTATTCCGGCAGGCAGGATTGCCCGAGGATCTCGCCTATCTGCCGCACGTGGAGTCTTCGTTCGTGAGCCACGCCCGCTCGTCGGCCGGGGCGGTGGGGATATGGCAGTTCATGCCGTCCGCGGGTCGGCGCTTCCTGCGCATCAACAACGCGGTGGACGAACGCTACGACCCGGTCCTCGCTGCGCGCGGTGCCGCGCGATACCTGGCGCGTGCGTACGAGGAGCTGGGAACTTGGCCGCTCGCAATCACCTCGTACAATCACGGGATAGGCGGCATGGTGCGCGCCAAGGAGCGTTTCGGGCCGGATTTCGGCCGCATCGTGCGGGATTACGACGGCCCTGCGTTCGGCTTTTCCTCCCGGAACTTCTACGCGGAGTTTCTGGCGGTGCGATCGCTCATCGCCGAGGCCGACACCCGCTTCCCTGGGGTGCATCCGGACCCACCGCTGGAGCAACAACGACTTCGCTTGACGCGCGCGCTGCCTTCGCACCGGCTGGCCGCGCTGTGCGGCGTCGCGCGGGGTGAGCTGGCCGATCGGAATCCCGCCTGGACGGCCAAGGCAGTGAGTGGCCGCGTCCCTCTGCCGGCCGGAACCGAGGTCTGGATACCGAAGGATCGGGTCGGCCCCTCGCAAGATCTGCTCGCCTACGCGCAGCCGGTGGGACACTTGACCGGTGTTGCATCACGGCCGCCGGGCCCTGGGCCGCAGACTGCGGAGGAGGTGGCCATGACCGATGGCGAGGAGGTCTCGCCTGCCGTGGAGGAGCGCTCGGCCGGGGCGACCGATGGGTTCGTGCGGGTGAGCCTGAGGCACCATGTCGCGCGGAAGCATTCGCTGGCGAGGAGATCTACCAAGGGCGTCAGAGCCAAGGCGGCGACACGGCGGAAGAGATCCCCGCACGGTTTGCACAAGCATCAGCCGGTTCGTCGGATCGCGGCCCGACCCGCTGTCCGCGCGTCTGCCTCGTTGGCATGGGACGAATAATACCGAGCGCTGAGAGCTTGTGAATTTTTTCGGCGTAAAGGCCCAAGGCGAGGGTGACAAAGCAGTACAATCAATGGCTCGTAGAAACACCTGCGGCCGTAACCTGCATTTTTTCGCAAGCTCTGAGGACTCCGACTCGATGATCGAGCGGTCGCGAGCAGCACGGAGTGGCGGTATGTTGTACAAGGTTGGTGGTCCTCTCTCCAGGAGAGGGTGTGGCTGCGGATGCCGGGCATCGATCCGGTGCGCCTTGAGCATCCCTGTGCGAATGCTTTCCCCTGGATTGGAGGGGGCCCCTTGACGGTTTGATTAGAACGCACCGGGTCGAGCCCTGACGTTAGCTGTGATGCGCCATGTCTGGCGGTCGCTGTTGCAGAGCTTGAGCATTGGCGGGCTCGCTCTGGCGGTGGTGGCGGGTGCGCTGGTCCTCACGTGGGAATTGCGTACCTGCAACTGGCAGGCGCATTATCTTTCCCAGCTCGGAAACCAGCTTCGCTTCCAACTCCAGCCTGGACCGAGCGCATCCATCCGTTTCCCGAGCGCCGGGCCTTACGATGTTCGGCTCGGCTACGTGAGGCTGCCGGAGTTCATCCGGCGTCTGCGCGCCCAGGGCTTCGAGATCACCGCTCAGGCACGCTTCTCGCCCATGCTGACCCGCCTCACCGACCTCGGCCTGTTCACCATCTACCACGAGAAGACCCAGGCCGGTTTGGAGATCTTGGGTCGCGACAACGAAGTTCTGTTCTCGACCGTCGAGCCGGCTCGCGTCTATCGCGACTTCAGAGCCATCCCGCCGTTGGTGGTGCGGACGCTGCTGTTCATCGAGAATCGTGAGTTGCTCGACGATCGCTATCCTGAACGGAATCCGGCAGTGGAGTGGGACCGCTTCGGTCGTGCAGTGTTCGAAGAGGTGGCTCACCGCTTGGGCTCCGGCAACCACGTCCCTGGCGGGAGCACGCTCGCGACGCAGTTGGAGAAGTACCGGCATTCGCCGGAAGGGCGCACTGGCTCGGTCTTCGAGAAGCTGCGGCAGATGGCCAGCGCAGCCGTGCGTGCCTACCTGGACGGTCCGAATACCGCGGACACGCGACGCGACATCGCGGTGGCCTATCTAAACTCCATGCCGTTGTCGGCGGTGCCCGGCTATGGCGAGGTCAACGGTCTGGGCGATGGGTTGCGGATCTGGTACGGGGCCGATTTCCATGCGGTCAACCGCCTCCTCACGTCGCTCACGGCGGACTCGACGGTTCCGGGAGCCCCCGTCAGCCGAGCGCAGGCCGCCGCCTACCGCGAGGCGCTCACTCTGATGCTGGCGCAGCGGCGCCCGGCCTACTATCTGCGTAAAGGCCGGGAGGATCTGCAGTCGCTCGCCGACAGCTACCTGCGCGCTTTGGCTAGCTCCGGGGTCATCACGTCGGCGCTGTGTGACGCCGCGCTGCGCTCCCCCGTCACTGTGCGCACAGACCCGGTCTCGGAGCCGTCCTACCCGTACGCCACGCATAAGGCGGAAAGCGTCCTTCGCGCGCGTCTCGCAGGTGCACTGGGCGAGGCCCGGCTGTACGACCTGGATCGCCTCGACCTGACCGTCAAGAGCACCCTCGATCAGCCGACCCAGCGCGCCATCAGCGAGACTCTGCGCAAACTCAACGACCGCGCCTATGTGCGGGCCTCGGGTCTGGTCGGCTTGCGTCTCCTGGGAGAGCGGGACGACCTGAGCCGCATCATCTACAGTTTCACCCTTTATGAGCGCGGGGCCACGGGTAATCTGCTGCGCGTCCAGACCGACAACTACGACCAGCCCCTGGACGTGAACGAGGGGATACGACTCGACCTGGGATCCACCGCCAAGCTGCGCACCCTCGTGCACTACCTGCAGATCATGGCGGATTTGTATCAGCAATATCGGGGCCAGCCGCCGCAGGCGCTCAAGAAGCTCGACATCCACCACCGCGATCATCTGTCGCGCTGGGTCGTCGACCAACTCCAGGCCAAACCCGCCATGAGCTTGCGCGAACTCCTCGACGCGGCCCTGCAACGGCGCTATTCCGCCAGCCCCGGGGAAGCGTTCTTCACGGGCGGCGGTATCCACACCTTCGTCAATTTCGATAAAGCGGACAACCACAGGATTCTGTCCGTGCGCGACGCATTGCAGAACTCGGTCAACCTGGTCTTCATCCGGCTGATGCGTGACATCGTCTATCACTATCTGTACAAGCCGGGGGCCATCGGCCGGGAGCTGGCAAGCGGCGGCGACCCACTACGCCGGCAATATCTGGAGCGTTTCGCGGATGAGGAGGGAAAGGTGTTCCTGCGGCGCTTCTATGCGAAGTATCGCGGCAAGACGCCGGAGGAGATGCTGGCCCTACTGGTCCAAGGCGTGCACGTGACTCCGTGGCGCCTGGCCACTATCTACCGGTCGCTCTATCCGCAGAGCGATGCCGGGGCACTGTCGGCTTACCTCCGTTCTCAGCGGGAGACCGCGAAGCTGTCCGACGAGGACATCGAGGAGCTGTACCGTAAGTACTCCCCGCAACGCTTCAACCTGCAGGACCGAGGATATCTGGCCCACATTCACCCTTTGGAGCTGTGGCTCGTCGGCTATCTGATCAGGCACCCGCGGGCCGGCCTATCGGAGGCCGTTGCGGCTAGCGGCAGGGAACGCCAGGAAGTTTACGCGTGGCTGTTCAAGACGCGGAGGAGGTGGGCCCAAGACAAGCGCATCCAGTCGCTGCTCGAGGTCCAAGCCTTCGCCGATATCCACGCCGCTTGGAAACGCCTGGGCTACCCTTTCGAGAGCCTGACTCCTTCTTACGCCTGCGCGATCGGAGCCTCGGGCGACCGCCCTGCGGCCTTGGCCGAGCTCATCGGCATCCTGCTCAACGACGGCATACGCAACCCCATGGTCCGTTTCGAGAGTGCCCACTTCGCTGCGGGAACTCCATACGAGACCTTGGTAGGGCGGGGGCCGGCACACGGTGAACGGGTGCTCCCGACCGAGGTGGCCACGGCGGCCCGCAGCGTACTCGCCCAGGTGGTGGACCATGGTACCGCGGTTCGGCTCAAGGGCGCCTACAAGAGTCCAGACGGGAAACTGCTCATGGTGGGCGGCAAGACCGGAACAGGGGATCAGCGCCGTGAGATTTTCGGCCCGCGCGGACGCGTGATCGAAACCAAGGTCTTGAACCGCACCGCCACTTTTGCCTTCATGCTGGGGGAGCGGTTCTTCGGGACGCTCACCGCTTACGTGGGCGGCGCTCCGGCTGCACATTACCATTTCACGAGTGCCCTGCCCGTCCAGGTGCTCAAGTCCATGGAGCCGACCCTGGCGCCGGTGCTCGCGAGAGCCGGCCCCGAGGAGAGCAAGCCGGGCGAGCGGACCTCCCTGGCCAGGGCAACGCCCCGGGGCGGACGCGTCGTGGCCGAGGCCCACTAAGCGGGTCCTCCCTCTGCACCGATTGAGGAGTGCGCCCGGTCGCCATCATCGCCGGCCGCCTCCGCCGACGGCGCGAATCCGCGCCGCAGGGTGTTCTCCGTGACTGTGCGTGGCTCCAGGAACTGCAGGAGATAATCGGGGCCGCCGGCCTTGCTTCCGAGGCCGCTCATCTTGAACCCCCCGAACGGCTGGCGTCCCACGACGGCGCCCGTGATCTTGCGGTTCAGATACAGGTTCCCAACCCGGAAGTCCCGCGCCGCCAGGGCCAGGTGACTGGGCAGCCGAGAATAAATGCCGCCGGTGAGGGCGTAAGGCGTGCCGTTGGCCAGATCGATGGCCTGTCGCAGGTCGCGGGCCCGGAACACGGAGAGCACCGGCCCGAAGATCTCCTCCTGGGCGAGGGCCGAATCGGGCGGCACCTCGGTGAAGATGGTCGGGCCCACGTAGAAACCCTCCTGCAGGCCCGATACGTCGGTCTCAAGCGCTACCTTGCTTGTCTGTTTGCCGGCTTGGACCGCCCTGCGGATGCGCTCCGCCGACCGCGCGTCGATGACCGGGCCGAGGGAGTGGCGGGGCTCCTCGGGGGAACCGATAGGGAGGCTGCGCGCCGCCTCGACCAGGCGCCCCAGAAAACGGTCGTAGGCCGCGCCCACCGCGATGACGCGCGATGCTGCACTGCACTTTTGGCCCTGGTAGCCGAAGGCCGAGGCGACCGTGCCCAGCACCGCGTCGTCCAGATCGGCATCGGCGTCGACTACGATAGCGTTCTTGCCGCCCATCTCCGCGATGACGCGCTTCAGATGGTCTTGACCCGGGGCGGTGTGCGCGGCGAGGCGGTAGATACGCGTGCCGACCTCGCGGGAGCCCGTGAAGGTGATCAGGTGCACTCCAGGATGCTGCACCAGATAGTCGCCCACGTCGTGGCCCGCACCCGGTAGATAGGTCACCACGCCCGCAGGCACCCCCGCGTCCCGCAGCAGATCGGTGAACCGGGCCGCCACCACCGGTGTCTGCGACGAGGGCTTCACGATCGCGGTGTTACCGGTGACGATGCAGGCCGACAGCATTCCCGCCAGGATGGCGAGGGGGAAGTTCCAGGGGGCGATGACCAGCCCCACTCCGCGGGGCTGATAGAAGTAGCGGTTCGTCTCCCCTGGTACGTTGAATGCCTGCCCCGCGCTCAGGCGCACCATCTCGCGCGCGTAATATTCCAGGTAGTCGATGGCCTCCACCACATCCGCATCCGCCTCGGTCCACCCCTTGCCCGCCTCGAGGATCTCCCAGGCTGCGAACTCGTCGCGCTGCGACCGCAGAAGCTCTGCGGCCCGCAAGAGGAAGCCGGCGCGCTCCTCGGCCGCGACCTCGCGCCACTGCCGGAAGGCCGACCCGGCCGTTTCCACTGCCCGCTGCGCCGTGCTCTGATCGGAGCCCGCCACACGGCCGACGACCTCGGAGGGCCGGGCCGGGTTCACTGAATGAATGAACCGCCCCGTGAGCACCTGCTCCGGCCCGATGACCAGCGGATAGTCTCGGCCCAGTTGGCGGCGCACGGAGATCAGGGCGCTGGCGAAGGCGCCGCGCTCGGCGTCACCGGTGAAGCGGCGCACCGGCTCGTTACGAAACGGGGGGAGGTGCGCTTGCGCTGTCCGGGGCAACGCTTCGCGCCCGGCGCCGCCGCTCTCCAGGGGCTCGGTCGAGGCTTCCTGTGGCGGCGACTCCGCCGGTGGTGCGACCAGTTCCTCGGCCGGCAGGTCCTCCACGAAGCTCATGCGCAGGAAGGACTGGCTTGCGGTGTTCTCCAGCAGACGGCGCACCAGATACGCCATTCCGGGAAGCACCTGCCCGAACGGCAGGTAGACGCGCAGCCGGTAGCCCATGTCCGCCACGGTGTCCTTGAGGGGGTCGGCCATGCCGTACAGCATCTGCAGCTCGAACTGCTCCGGCGACAGGGCATGGGACTCCGCCAGCGCGATCGCCAACGCCACGCTGCGCACGTTGTGGGTCGCCGCTGCCGCCTCGACATGCGGGTGGTGCTCGAATAAACGCGCCAGACAGCGCTCGTAGCACCGGTCGGTGCCGGCCTTATCGGTCCACACCGGCGCCGGCCATCCGTGCTGGCTCGCCACGACGGTCTCGTAGTCCCAATATGCCCCACGGACCAGGCGCACGGTCACCGGCGTGCCGCGCTGCCTGACCCAGGCGAGCAGCGCCTCCAAGTCGGCCTCGGCCTCCGTCAAATAGGCCTGCAGCGCGATGCCGGCGTCAGGCCAGTCCCGAAGCTCCGGCTCCATCAAGAGCTCGCGGAACACCTTCATTACGATGTGTCGCGTCTGATATTGCTCCATGTCCAGGCACACGAACGCTCCGCGGCTCCTGGCCAGCCGCAGGATCGCCCGCAGCCGCTGCTTGACGCGCTCCGCGCCGCCCTCTGGGTCATGAGCCGTCAACTGGGAGTGCAGAGAAGAGAGCTTGACCGACAGGTTGACACGGGGTGATGGGCGGCCGCCCACATTGTCCAGGAGCGGATGCGCGGGCCAGTCTGCGACCCGGGGTGGGACCTGCTCCAGCAGGCTCAGATACTGGTGCTGATACCCTTCCGCTTCGGCCTCGCTCACGGCCGCCTCGCCCAGCACGTCGAGGCTGAAGGCCAGGCCGCGGCGGCGCAGGCGTTCCACGCTCCGATAGGCCTCTTCGGGGTCGGCTCCGCCCATGAACCGCCCCGCCAAGCCATGCAGGGTCATGCGCACCGCGCCCGCGAGGAGCCGTCCCGACAGCCCCTTGCCGGCCCTATCGATGCCCCACCGGGCCAAGTCTGGAAGGGGAAGCTGATCGTCGGAGAAATACTCCTGGAGGTGCTGAACCAGGTCAGCGTCGTCTGTCAGGGTGGGCAGCACGTCGATGAAGCGCAGCGCCTGGACTCGGAAGCCCTCGTCGGCCATGAGCTTCTGAAGCAGGGTGGACTCCCAGTGCGCGCGCGCCCAGAACGACGACGCACGTTCCCTGGCGCCGCGCACCAAGCGCGTGCCCAGCTCGCGGACCCGTTGTTCCAACTGTGCCTGGCGCATGACGGAACCCTCACGCCGTATCCGGGAGCCCGAAGGCTCAACGCGCCGCGCTCGCCTCGCCCGTTGACGTTCTCCCGCCCAGGGCTTCGACCGGGCAGCCGAGAGCGGCGTCCCTAATACTATGCCCTCGAGGTACCATCGGGGACCAATCGGCGTCGTTGCGGGGGGACCCGTCCCCGAGGCTCCACGTCCGTGCTGGGAACGCTCAAAGCCGAGACCCGGCAAGCCATGGGATGCGAAGGCAAGGGCCAGGAGCTGAAGCGAGCTGGATGCCTGGCTGCCAAACTGGATCTGCAGCGTTTGCTGCGGTTAAGATCCCGGCGCCATGGCTTTGCGTAAATCGACTACCGACTGGCAGTCGTCCGAGCGGGCTCGGCGCGGCTTTCTCGAGGACATCGGACGGGAACAGCAGCAGCAGGCTCGAACCGCCCGCAAGCAGTTCGAAGATGCCACGGAGGCGTCCGGACGCGCTACGCGAAGGAGATCCGACGGACGTGACGCTGAAGCGTACGAGCACGCCTACCACGGACCTGCTGGTCCTCGGCAGGCAGGTATTCCAGGTGAGCGGGCGTCCGAGCCCAAAGGACCTGGCGTCGCGGCTGGCCAAGCGCGCGCAGCGCCCGGTCCGCTGCTCCCGTGACGGAGCCCCGCCCTTCGGTCTCTCCGATCCGTAGGCTCGCCCTCCTGGCGGCGAGCCTCTCCACGCTTCAACGGACGGTCCTCGGTTAGCCCGCTGCCATCCATCCTGCCGCGTCCAGCAGCCGTTAGCGGTCCAGGAAAGCGCTGCGCTCGTGACCCAGCCTCACGCGCATGCCGCACTGCGGCTCCTGGGGAGCACGATCTCCGGGGTGGCGAAGCGGCTTGGAGCCCGCCATGAGCCAGAGCGCATTCGGAATCGTTGTGCTCCTCATCGTCTGGATCGGTTACTTCGCCCTGCATTCGCTGCTGGCGGCGCTCAGCGTCAAGAGCCTGCTGACCCGCCGCTGGCCCGCTCTGGGGCCTGCCTATCGTCTCCTGTACAACGCCGTTGCGCTGCTCTTGGTCGTCCCTGCGCTGTGGCTCACCTTCGCCCTCGATGGGCCATACCTCTGGCGATGGGCAGGTCCGTGGGCATGGGTCAGCAGCCTGGGCGCTGTCGTTTCGCTGCTCGGCTTCGTGTGGTCGTTGAGGTACTACGACGGGCTGGAATTCGCGGGCTGGCGGCAGTGGCAGAGAAGGGCAAACCCTTCCCAAGACTTGGGGCCCTTTATCCTATCGCCGCTGCACCGATTCGTGCGCCATCCCTGGTACTTTTTGGGTCTGATGTTGGCTTGGACGCGCGACATGACCGTTCCGCTTCTGGTGAGCGTCCTCGCAATGACGCTGTACCTCATCGTGGGATCACGCCTGGAAGAGCGCAAGCTGATCCAGCACCACGGCGAGATCTACCGCCGATACCGGGTGCGAGTGCCGGCCCTGGTTCCGTTACCCTGGCGTTATCTTCGCCGCGCGGAGGCCGAGGCGCTCCTGCAGGCAGCGCGCCCTGCCGGCGTGGGCCCAGGACAGGTGCCGGGAGCCGGCCCGTGCTAGCCGTGCAGAGCAATCGGCACACCGGGCCGGTCGACGGTCCAGAGCCTTGTGACGGCCGTGCCGAGATTCCCGGCCGTTCGGTGCTCAGGTGCCGATGGGTGCGCTGAACAGCGCGCGTATTCAGGCTCCACGCCTTACGACGCGCGCCGTGAGCTGTCGGCAAGCATGGAGGGAGCACCGCTGCAGCACCACTGTCGGGACGCGCAGCAGACTCGATCACAAGGCTCTCACCCCTGCCGCCCGCAGATGGGGGAGGGGGACTCGGGACCCCCGTGGCGCATTTGAACGATAACGAGGAAGGTCGATGGCACTCGATCCCGCTAGGTTTCCTCAGGACATGACGGATGCACTGGCCTGCTACCCACTGCTGGACGCCTTGCGCGGTCGGCGCTCGCGGCGCTTCGGCATGGGAATGGAGATCGGGCATGGCCCCTTCACCTACCGCAGCCCGCACTTGCCGTTGCCGCTTACCGAGGCCGAAGAGGCGGCGCTGGCTTTCGCGGCTTGCGGGATCACCGGCTATGCTCTGGCCGACCTGGCATACGGGCCCGGTCAAGGCGGAAGCATGTTGGCAGGTTTGCTGGGCCGGACCATCGCGAGCGCCGACGCGATCAACACGGTATCGCTGGTTGTCACGAACGACCAAGCTACCTATCTGCTGCGGCGCCCCCAGGACTTCGACCCCGTCGAAATCCCAGAGCTGATTCGCCTGGCCCAAGCTGGCGACCTGACGGAGCTTGCGGTCGCGTCGAGATAGGCCAGGGGCGGGCCGCGCCGCCAGTGGAGCCAGGGTACAACTTCAACATCAACAAGTGGTCGCTCTATGCGCCGGGTGGCACGTACCTTCTGCCCATCAACGAGCTGACCGGGATCTACATCAATGCCCTGCTGGAGGCATTCGACGAGACCATGGCGCTGTTCATTCTGGACGATCGGGCCAACTTCCGTCCCGCGGGAGTCGGCCGATTTGCACGCAGCAAGGGCGGCCATTTGGTGGACGATCCCGGCGCAGGCCGTGTCGCCACGGTGCTGGCGATAGAGATGTCGCTGGCCGAGGCCGTGTCCGTGGAGCAGGGAATGATGCTGCAGAACCTGGGGCTCATGAGCCAGGCGCTTGGCTTGGGCGGCTTTCCGAATTTCGCTCGTCACGAGTTCGGGTGGTTCGAAGCCCTCGGCTTTCGGATGGGGGCGATGCCGGCCAGCCGTTACTTCGGTGCCAGCCGCTTGGTCTCCACGCTGTTGGCGCTCTTCGGCCGCGACCGGCCGGTGTCCTATCCCCTGGGCCTGGAACGTAACGACGACACCCTCCTTAAACCCTACTGTCCCCCGTACTATGCGACGATGGCAGCGGCGGTCCGTGCCTATGTCGAGTACAAGTTCGGGTCACAGGGCGTGTTTCGCGGTGGCGCAGGCAACAGCGGCTGGCGCGAGCCCGCGACGGCGACCTCCCAGATCCCTGCGCCGAGCGAGGGGGCGATCGCCGCGACCGTCGCATACTGCGACTATGTCTACCAGCGCTACGGCCGCTTTCCGGCTTACAGTGCGCCGTTTCGCACCGTCTTGGGCTACCAGGCCACCCACGTCGATGCGGACTTTTATGACCGCTTCTACCGGCCCGAAGCGCTCACCGCTACTCAGCGTGACCATCGGACCCGCTGCCGCACGTGACGAGCCCAAGTGAAGTCTCCGCGCGTCCGCCGCGAGGCAGGCCGGGGCGCCGGGGCGACGCTGCTGCCTGTGGCGTCCGCCTATACCCCACTGGGCGGCGGCCCGAGCCCCTCGATTCTGGTAACCCTTCGGGTAGGTGGGCCGGCGAAGGGCGGTGCGCAGGCGCGGCCGGCGCCTCGCTGGCAGCAGTCGCGAGAGCCGCGCCCGAAGGCGTAGGGCAGTCTCCACGGTTTGCCGCCAGCCTCTGGAGGGAGCGGGGAAGCCGAAAGCCTCCCGCAGCGGATCGTCGAGCAGAGCGGCAATCGCTGCCCGCACCACGGGGTGCAGGGGGCCGGGGAACCAGCCTGCGAACAGCGAGCGGGTCGCCTCGCCCACCGCCCGGCCTGCTTCAGAGTAGCGGTAGGTCGAGCGCTCGTAGTCCCTGTTGAAACGCTCCAGGTCCTCGTAGCGCTCCGGCAAATCGCGAATCCCCATGCGACGGCCGACCTCCAACCAGAAGTGGAGCCAGCCCAGCCGTTCCCAGTCGGTCATGGGCCGCCAGCCGAAGCGGGCATTCCAGCGGATGGGCTCCAGCGCGAACGTCGACAGCACGTAGACGAAGTCTTCGTTGGCGATGCGGAAGCGCCCGTGGATCCCGTTCATGCGGGCGATGGCCCGCCGCCCACGCTCCGAGTCGTACCCGCACTCCAGCAGCTCGGAGACGATCAGGTCGGTGTCGTCATAGCGCTTCTGGGGCCGCGCCTCGAACTCCCCGGTGGCGTGCAGCAGCCCCCCGATGCGCGGGCTGGCGAAGGTGCGGAACAGGGCAAGCTCGAGCGAACGGGTGGTATCCCATGGGAACTCCCAACAGGCCAGCCGGTAAGCGATGGCCTGGCACTCCCGCACCGGGTCCAGCCCGCCTTGCGGACGCGCCAGCATCCCTACCCCCGGGCCGCGACCGGCAGCGGCACCGAATTACAACCGCCGGTCATCCGGCGGACATGGCCGGTGGGGTCGACCGCGAACCCGTCGATGTCCGCGGCGTGGACGGGGCGCGCGTTTTCGGCCACGCCATCCACTTCCCAAGGGCGACGGTGAAGCTGGCGCGCGCTACCCTGAAAACACCCCGCAGGCCATCCTCACCACAGACCGGCAGGAGTCGCCAGCCCCGGAAAAAACAAGAAAGCCCCACCGACGTCCGGTGGGGCCTTTGGTAACATCGCTCCGGACGGGATCCGATCAATAGTCCATGCCGCCGCCCATGCCGCCCGGCATGGATGCCCCTTTCTCCTCCTTGGGGAGCTCCGCCACCATCGCCTCGGTCGTGATCATCAGGCTCGCGACGGAAGCCGCATTCTGCAGAGCGGTGCGAGCGACCTTGGTGGGGTCGAGGATACCCATCGCCATCATGTCGCCGTACTCGCCGGTAGCCGCGTTGTACCCGAAGTTGCCCGACCCCTCGGCCACCTTGGCAAGTACCACGGAGTCCTCGGCACCCGCATTGGCTACGATCTGGCGCAGCGGCTCCTCCATGGCGCGGCGCACGATCACGATACCCACGGATTGATCCTGGTTATTGCCCTCCAGGCTCTTCAGTGCCTTCTCGGCACGCACCAGTGCCACGCCGCCGCCAGGCACCACGCCTTCCTCGACGGCGGCACGGGTGGCATGCAGCGCATCCTCGACGCGTGCCTTCTTCTCCTTCATCTCCACCTCGGTCGCTGCACCGATCTTGAGCACTGCGACCCCGCCGGCGAGCTTCGCCAGGCGCTCCTGCAGCTTCTCGCGGTCGTAGTCGGAGGTGACCTCGTCGATTTGCTTGCGGATCTGCTCGATACGCGCCTGGATGTCCTTCTTGCTGCCGGCACCGCCGATGAGGGTGGTGTCGTCCTTGTTCACAACCACTTTCTTGCAGCTCCCGAGGTCGCCCAGCGCGGCCTTCTCGAGGCTGAGACCCACCTCCTCGGAGATGACCGTGCCGCCCGTCAGCACCGCAACGTCCTGCAGCATCGCCTTGCGCCGGTCGCCGAACCCTGGCGCCTTCACGGCAGCCACCTTGACGATGCCGCGAATGGTGTTCACCACCAGGGTCGCCAGGGCCTCGCCCTCCACATCCTCGGCAATGAGCAGCAGGGAGCGCCCGGACTTCGCGACGGCTTCAAGAACCGGCAGCAAGTCGCGGATGCTGGAGATCTTCTTGTCGTGAATGAGCACGTAAGGGTTTTCCAGCTCCGCCGACATCGCCGCCTGGTTGGTGATGAAGTAGGGCGAAACGTAGCCGCGGTCGAACTGCATGCCCTCCACGACCTCCAGCTCGTTCTCCAGACCCGAGCCCTCCTCGACCGTGATGACCCCCTCCTTGCCGACCTTCTTCATGGCCTCGGCGATGCTGTTACCGATAGCCTCATCGGAGTTCGCCGAGATGGTCCCCACTTGGGCGATGGACTTGTCATCCGCGCAAGGCTTGGAGAGCTTCTTCAGCTCCTCGACCGCCGCGCCCACCGCCTTCTCGATGCCCCGCTTGAGATCCATGGGGTTCATGCCGGCGGCCACGGCCTTGATGCCATGCTGCACCATCGACTGTAAGAGTACCGTTGCGGTCGTGGTACCGTCGCCCACATCATCGGAGGTCTTGGACGCCGCTTGGCGTATCAACTGAGCCCCCATGTTCTCGAACTTGTCCTTCAGCTCGATCTCCTTGGCCACCGTCACGCCGTCCTTGGTGATGGTCGGAGCACCGAAGCTCTTCTCCAACACCACGTTCCGGCCCCGTGGGCCGAGCGTCACCTTGACGGCGTCCGCCAACACGGTTGCCCCGCGCAACATACGCTGCCGCGCGTCTACCCCGAACTTCAGCTCCTTAGCGGCCATTCTCGTTGCTTCTCCTGAAGGTTATAGCATCGTTGACACACCGGGATTCCCCGGGGCTCACGTCGAACTCGGACTCCTGGACGGTCCCTCAGGGCCGTCGAGCGGCGCTTCCTGCATTGACGCCGGCCGTGTCTCACCGCGTTGAAGGCGGGAGACGTGCCTGTCTGCGATGCATCAGCGATCCTCTGAAGGCGCTCACTACAATGTACTGATCGTTCAGATTTCCTATCTCGCATCTCGATCCAGTCCCCGCGCTCTGTCAGAAGAGGGTGAGGGCGACGATTGGCTTGTCCACGCCATGCCGGCACCGGCGCGTTATTCCGCCAACGGGCAGACACATTATCACCAAGCTGGGCGCTCATCTACTACTTGGCGGGGCGGCTTTGGCACGGCAGAGCGAGGCCGCCGCCCGACCCCCTGAGTCGGTCCCGACCGTAGAACCCGCCGGGAGTCAGCCCGGCATGACCGCCTCATGCCGCTCCTGGGGCCGCGCCTGGAGTTACGACCTCTCGAGGTGGCACACCGAGCGCGTTCGGCGGATACCCGCGCAAAGGGTGCAGGCCGGGATCCGAGGGCAGCGAGCCGAGCCCCCCGAACAGGAGGAGCGGTTAGCGCTCGGTCGCCTCGTTGACCGAGGGGTCTCACCGGAGTTCGCGGCCAGGCGCGCGGTTGGCTCGCGATCGGCGGAGGCTGCCGCGGTTGTCATCGTAATGACATGAAAGCATAAGGAAACTTTAAGCTTTCCACAGCACCTGTGGATATCTCCGTGGACAACTGTCAGATAAGCGGCATAGAGCCCCGCGTTTCAAGCCCGTTCGCCGATCTGGCGAGTCTCTCGCCATCGGGATGAAACAGTATGCGAGGCAGTGAGTTTTGAGCGGCCGTGCAAGTCATTTGGAGGCGCCGAGCGCTCGCCCAGGCGCCTGCCTATCGGCCCATGGCACTCTGTGCACAACTGCCTGAGGTCGGTTACTATGCACTGGCCGGGGTGGAGGGGGGGAGCATGAACGACACACTATTCCCGTTCGGGCAGATCGTGACCTCACCAGGGGTGCTGGCGGCGTTGCAGGAGGCCGAACAATCGGTCGGCGAGTTCTTGCAGCGCCATGGTACGGGGGATTGGGGGGAGGTCGACGAAGACCATCGTCAGCAGAACGCACGCGCCCTGGAGCGGGGCCTGCGTTTGCTCAGCATCTACCGCACCTGCCGAGATACCGAGCTCTGGTGCATCACTGAGGCGGGGCGCAGCGTGACCCTGCTGGTGCTGCCCGAGGAATATCTCTACCCAAAGAAACGCCGGCCCGGGCGGCGCAGCGCAGCCGCGCGGGGACACCAGCTTCAGGGACCATAGCCTCGCAGGCAGCGTCGGTCCGAGAGCACTCGGGGCTGAGGCGAGCCACGGTTGTCGCCGTGGCAGCGCTCGATGCCCGTGCTTGAGTGGCCTGGACGACGTGCGTGGAAACGTCGGCGGCGCACCCGAGGGGCGAGATCAGAGACAGGCCCACGCGCGGCCCTGCACGTCCGCCGAGCGCTCCAGTGGGGCCGCGGCGGTTTGCCGCGGATAACCGGGGACCCCGTGATCTGCAGGGCCGCAGCCACCCCGAGCGATGTGCTTCAGCCGGTCACACCGTCCGCGCAAGCGACGGATTAGCGGCTAAAAGGCTCTAGCGCGCGGGCTTGCCCTCCCGGCGGCCGACGAACCTGCCGGCTCCCGCCGTCTTGGGGTGGCACCAGTCAGGAACCGGAGGAATCACGGAAAGTACGAAAAGGCCGGGCGACTTACCCTCTGCGCATCCTACGTCTCTCCGACCTGCATGAGCGCGGGGCCCGCGAGGAGAAGCACTGGCGCCGCCCGGTCCTCGGACTGGCTTGGGGCCAATCTGGGGGCCCTCGCTCGCGAGGAGAAGCCCTTCGACGTGGTCTGCTTCACCGGCGACGGCCGACTGGGGGATGCTGGCGGAATACAGGTCTGCGCCGGGCGGGTCAGTCATGGGGTGCTGCGTTCCTCTGACACGCAGCCTGCTTCGCATTTACCGACGGGGACGCCAGAACGGACGCGAGGTTCGCCTGCGCCACCCGGTTGCCGGGGTCGAGTCGCAGGGTGCGCCGATATTCGGTTGCGGCGGCGCAAAGCCTCCCCGCTCGTTGGTGCAGAACGGCGAGCCAGAGCGTCGCGTCCCGGTGGTCAGGGTCGACCGCCAAGGCGCGGCGGTATAGCGCCTCCGCGTCTGCCCAGCGGTGTTCCTTCTCCGCTACGACGCCCTTTCCGAAGTAGGCGTTGGCGTTCCCTGGGTCGACGGCCAGGGCTGAATCGTACTGACGGCCGGCCTCTTCGAACCGGCCTAGCTTCACATAAAGGTCTCCCAAGCGCACGCGGGCTGGCGACGAGGTCGGAACCGCTCGCAACAGCCGCTCGTACACGATCGCTCCCTGGTCTGGTGCCCCGCTCCGAATCAGAGCGACACCGAGGTTCTCCTGGGCCAGGGTATCGCTCGGGTTTGCGGCTACAGCCTTGCGGTAGCTCGCGATGGCGCGTTGAAGGTCGCCCCGGCCCAGGTACACGTTCCCCAGGTTTGTCAGGGCCACGGACGAGTTCGGGTAGCGCTCCAATACGGCAAGCCAGAGGCTCTCATCGCTTTTCCAGACAGCGGTTTGCTGCCGCGTAGCCATCACCAGCACCAGCAGGATGGCAAACGTCCCCAACAGCGCGGAAATGCGCAACAGCGTGGAGGCGGCCACCGCGCTCAGCGCTCTGCTCAGGCCCGCCCCCACCAACACGTAGAACCCGATCGTCGGCAGGTAGGCATAGCGGTCGGCGGTCGCCTGCTGCCCCACCTGCACGACCCCGAGGACGGGCGAAAGTGCGATGACGTAGTAAAGCGCTACCGCCAGCCAGTATCGCTGCCCGCGGCCCCATTCTCTCAGACACAGCAGGAATGCGGTCAAGACCACCAGGGGTGCGATCACGCTCACTGCAGAGGGTGAAGTTATCCAGGGCGGGAACGGGTAGAAAGGGGACAGTCCGACGGGAAGCAGGAACGTCTGGAGGTAGAACAGCAGGCCATGGGCCGCACTGAGAGCGCGCGCCAGCGGCCCAAGATCGCCGAGGGAGCGAATGGTGCCGGCGTGACTTTGGGCGATCACGGTGATGGCAGCGACCAGTGCGCTCAGGGCGAAGAATGCCCACTTCTCCGCAAGGAGGGCCACCGCTCGCCGGCGTAGATCTCCTGGCGACTCGCCCCGGACGCGATGGAGCGGGTACACGTCGAGAAGCAGAAGGACGAGCGGGACGCTCACCGCCATCGGTTTGGCGAGCAGCGCCAGGGTAAAGAACAAAAAGCTCCCGGTGAGCCGCTTGGACTGTGTCGGGTCGCGCCCGTAAGCGAGATAGCTTATGAAGGTCAGCAAGACGAAGAAAGCGCACAGTACATCCTTGCGTTCGGCGATCCACGCGACCGATTCCACGTGCTGAGGATGGACGGCGAACAGGGCAGCGGCGAAGGCCGCGCCCACCAGGGGGGCGCTGTCGAGCGGTGCCGGGCCCAAGGCGCGGCGCCTGTCGCGGGGGGCCGCCAGCGTGAGGAGTTGCAGCGTCAATACCCACACCAGTACGGAGTTGGCGGCGTGAAGGACGACGCTGCTCAGGTGGTGCGCCCACGGCGCGAGCCCCGCCAAGCGGTAGTCGAGGGCGTGCGAGAGCCAGGCGAGCGGGTGCCAGTTGCCTGCGTAGGTCTGCGTAAAGGCCCAGCGCAGCATGGCCCAGTCCAGCTCTTTGATATGCGGATTCCGGTAAACGTAGGGGTAGTCATCCCAGTGGAGGAAACCGTTGCCCACTGCCCCTTGGTATGCCAGCCAGGCGAGCGAGACGGCACCGAGCGGACCCAGCCATACGAGCAATTGGCGCACGTCGAGCCTCGTGTCGGCGGTCATGCAGGTTCTCTGCGGTAAATTCTCACACGCAGTCTCCATCTCGGGCTTCGACGGGTGAACGCCGCCGGCGCCCCGAGAGCCGCAGCCTGACCGATCGACGCAAACGACCGTTTCCGCTGCGGTGCAGGATGTCGGGGCCAGCGGCGGGACATGGAAGACGCTGCCGCTCGACGTGAGTGGCTTCGGGGTAACGCATTGTATGGCCTGGGCTGGGAGAAGACCGGGCGGAAGTCTTCCGCCATGCGCGGGTTTGGGGCGGACGCACCGACGCCGACACACTTTCCGGCCTTGACCGTGTTGTGAAGCCAGCGGCCGCGGCAAAGGCTTTGGTGAATGCGGCACGGTCGCGGTAGTCCAGGTGCGAGCCGTCGGGACAGGCGAACGAGTTCAACCCCGGCCAATCCTCGAAATAGATGGTGCGCGCCTGGCTGCTCGCGGCAACGTGGTTCCAGAAGCGATCGCGGGGCCAACGTCTTCGATCGGCCTCCAGCACCAGACCGCTGGTGGGCATGCGAAGGAGTATCACGTGGCCACCCCGCGCCTGAATGGTTCGAACCGCGCGCTCGACTTCCTGCGCGCGGGAGCGATAGACGCTCTCGTCGGCGGGCCGGAGCTGACGGACGGCGCGCGTCAGTTCCTGCTCCAGCGCTTTCCAGTCGATGCGGGGGTCCGCCGGGATGTCGGTGCCAAGCTCCCTGCCGACCCGAATCAGATAAAAGCCCGGCTTATGGACCCGGGTGTAATCGGCAAGGCGCGATCGATCGGGCAGGGTGATCAGGTATTGCGGTGAGGCCCGCGTATCGAGGAGCCGGAAAAGCCACGCGTCCAGCGGTCGCCCACCGTCTGCATAGGCGCGCAGTCTTCGCCGAACAGCCTGAGCCAGGGACTGCTCAACCTGCAAGTAGTTCCAAGACGACGCCTTCGGCAGCCGCTCGAATGCGGTCTGGTATTCGATGGCGCGGGACGAATCGGAAGTACCGCCAACGACTTCCTCGGCGAAGTCGACGACGACGGTCCCCGTGACGGACGGATCACGCGCAAGACCATCCAGGATAGGCAGGAAGGAGGTCCCGTCGATGGCGAGCTGGATCGACTCCAGTCCGGTCTCCTCACGGAGCACATCGAGGTCCATACCGAGCTGAATGCGCGATGCGCCCACCAGGATCAGCGCCTGCCCGCCCAGGCAACTGGCGCGTTGCCGCTCCGCGATCCAGAGTTCCTTCGAATCCACGACGGTCGGTTTATACCCTTTCGCTGCCAGCAGGACTTCCGTCACGACCACCAGCGACGAGACGAGGCAGAGCGCTAGGGCAAAGGCCGCCAACGAGCCCCACTTGTCGCACCGAGCATCAGAACTGGAAGTAGATGAACGCACGGCTGTCCCCACCGGACACGAGATACATAGCAGTGAGCAACGCCGTCAGAACCGCGACCTTCGAGGGCAGACGAAGATCAAGGTAGAACTGGCTGAGCGCGCGGTCTCGCATGGTCAACTGCCAGTGCAGCGTCGCCGCAATCGAGGTCCCTGCCAGGAACGCAACCAGCGGGTCAGTGCGCAGCGCCTGGCCCCAGCGCGCCAGTCCGCCAAGGATGCCGGCCATCTGCTCCAGGCTCCTGGATCGGAAGGGCACCCAAGTCAAGGTCACCACCAGAAAGGTCAGCAGGATACCGACGATGTTACCGCGAGATGCGGTATGGCCGCGATCGCCCCGCGCGGCATACGATCGCAGGGCGCGCTCGACGGCGAGATAGACGCCGTGCAGCATTCCCCATAGCACGAACAGCCAGGAAGCCCCATGCCACAGGCCGCCGATCAGCATCGTGGCGAGGAGATTGCGATACGCGGCGAGCTTCGTGCCGCGACTGCCGCCCAAGCTGATGTACAGGTAGTCGCGCAGCCAGGTCGACAACGAGATGTGCCAGCGGCGCCAGAAGTCCGAGAAGCCACTCGCGGCGTAAGGGTAGCGGAAGTTGTCGGGGAGCGCGAGCCCGAAGCAGAGAGCGATACCGATGGCGCAGAGGGAATAGCCGGCGAAGTCGTAGTAGATCTGCCCGGAAAAGGAGACCACTGCCAGCCAGGTGTCGGCAGCGCCATAGGCGCGAGGGTCCGCATAAACGAAATCCACGATGGGCGCGAACAGACTGTCGGCCATAACGACCTTCATGAAGAGCCCCATCACCAGCAATGCCGCTCCGAGTCCCAGGCCCGGTACCGTGGGCATGCGGCGTTCATCCAGTTGCGGTAGAAAATGGCTGGCGCGGACGATCGGACCGGCAACGAGTTGCGGGAAGAAGGACACGAACAGCGCAAAGTCCCTGAAAGACCACGTCGGCTTGACCGCGCCCCGGTACACGTCGATGGTGTACGACAGCGACTGGAAGGTGTAGAACGAGATCCCCACCGGTAAGACGATGTCGAGCTTGGGAGCCACGAACCGCAGGCCCACTCCCTGCAGGAGGGCAGCGAAGCTGTCGAGCATGAACTCGGCATACTTGAAATATGCCAACACGCCGATGTTCGTCGCGACGCTGGCGGCGAGCAGCACGCGGCGGCGACCCGCCGACGATGCGCTCGCGATGGCTCGTCCCAGCAACCAGTCGACGGTGGTCGAGAACAGCAGCAGCCCGACGAAGGGGGGATTCCAGGCCGCGTAGAAGAGGTAACTCGCGGTCGCAAGAATGTTCTTCCGTGCGTTCCATGAGCTCGTCAGCATGTATGCGGTCCAAACGACCGCAAGAAAGAGGATGAAGCTTAGCGAGTTGAAGACCATGCCGAGCCGGCTGCGCGGAGCCTGTCCGCGGCCCACGAAAGCTGTCTCGATCGCGCCTTGTCGTGGCAGCGCACTGGTTTGCGCTCGCCGCCGCACACGCCCGGTCGATTACCCAGTTCGGGGCTCATTTCGCAGAGGCGGGCTGACGACTGCATCGCTCCAGCCAAGGCCGCACCGCTTGCACAATCGGGCTAGGCATTGGGACATGGGCTCCATACCGAAGAACAACCCGGCCTGGAACCGATCCAATGGGGAAGGGAGGGAAAACCGTCTATACAACAAAGACCGTCACGTTGCTGAAACGGCATGCCGCGGCGCCAGTATAGTGTTTCCGAATCCGTGCAGCAAGGCAGCAAGTTCGCAGCCAACGCAATGATTCTGTTGCGGAATGGTGCCCGCCGAGCATCACCCGAATGCCCTGTGGCGCGCTTCCCGTCCCGGAATCGTCCAGGCCGGAGATGACCTCGTACGCGGCTGTTGCATTGTAAACGCAATCTTTCGAGGAGGATCGCCCGGCGCGTGGCTGGTCTCCTCAGCCTGGGCAAGACCTACTTAAGAGACGATCGTCCTTTCGCATCGACCGTCCCTTTCGCACGGCCCTGGGGCTGGGCAATGTGCCCGGCAGCGTGTGACTGCGCCGGCCGCGCCATGCTACGGCGCCGCGATGGCGTGAGCAGCCCGACGATCGTTTCCTGGATCTGTCAAGAAACCGCCTCGGCGCCAGGGCCGATCTTCCATTACAATGCGTACTGCGCTGCTGGTAGGGTCGGGCTCATCCGGCCGGGGCGGAATAGACGCCGCCCGCCGGAGTCTTCTTGCACACTAGGTAATCGCGGTGTTCTACCTTGACCTGTTCAAGGCGCTGGCGGACCATGAAGTGCGTTACCTGCTGGTCGGCGGGGTCGCGATGAACTTGCTTGGGGTGCCGCGCATGACCATGGACGTGGACATCGTTGTCGCCCTGGACCAAGGCAATCTCGATGCATTCCTGGGAGCCGCCGACGAGTTGCAACTGCAGCCCGCGGTCCCTGTGCCCCTGACCGACCTTCTGGACCCGGCCCGGCGCCGCGCTTGGCGTACAGAGAAGCACATGATGGCTTTCCCCCTGCGCGCGCCGGATGCGAGTGCGCCCACCGTCGACATCTTGATCGACCCGCCCTTGGACCTCGAGTCCGCGTTCGCCAGGGTGCAGCGCCGTCAAGTAGGGGATGTCATCGTGCGCGTCGCTGCGATAGAGGACATGATACAGATGAAGGTGAGGGCAGGGCGGGCACAGGATTTGGCCGACATCGAGCACCTGCGCCGCCTGCAGCAGACGAAGGGATGAGCGGGCACCGGCGGACAAAACCGGCGACCCCTCAGGCGGCAGCGGACCCGCGGGGCGAGTCGCGTCCCCCGGGAGGGTTCTACTACTTGGTCAGCGATGAACAATTGCAGGCATTCTCGGCCTTGACCCCGCTGCAGCGCCTGCAGTGGCTGGACGCTGCCAGGCGGTTCACCCTCATGGCCCAGACGCCCGAGACGGCGGAGCGGCAGGGTCGGCTGCGACGAGGGCAGACGGTCGCCGGTTGAGGCGCGAGGCGCCTTATCCTCACCAAAAGCACGCCGTGGCCCGCGGCGAATCCGGCCCCGCTTGCCGACGCCCGAGCCGCGCCAGGACTCGGCCCAGGGCGAGGCGCGCGTCAGTGTCCCACGGCCTTAGCTCCACTACTCGGCGGTACTGAGCGCACGCCTCTTCCAGCTTTTCTTGCCCTTCCAACGCGCGCCCAAGGTTGAAATGCGCGTCCGCGAAAGTGTCGTCCAAAGCGAGTGCCTCGCGGAGGCTAGCGGTGGACGGGCGTCTCCCGTCCCGCACCGCCCAAGTGATCCCCCAGTAGCGGTGCGACAGGAGGGCACCTGTGGCGAGAGTGGGACTCCCGCCGTGGTTGCGTGAGCGCTGTATCATGTGAGTTGCAGATTCTGGTCAGGTGAGGTCGCCCACGCCAATGATAATACCGGCTAAGCGTGTGGCCGAGACCCTCGGCCTGAAGCAAGTCAGAGACCTCGCCGAACTGCGGGACGCGATTGCCCATGGTCCGCAAGTCAACGCGAAGGCACGTGGCCGCGCAGATCGCCCCTTCGAGGCGGGAGCAGCAAGCTCTTGCGCACGGCATTGTTCCGCGGGCGAGCGTGTGAGCCGGCGCGAGGAGCGGCTCACCCCTGCCCAGAGCGAATGCACCGAACCGCTCGCCCGCGTCTACGCCACTGCCTGTTACGTCTGGGCCGACGAGTCAGCCGCGCGCCGTTTCATGGAGACCCCGCAGCCGATGCCGAGATCCTCTGGAAGCTCTTCTATGGGCTTCCCGCTTGAGCGAAGCCTCACGGCCTTTTGCATCGCTGACGACCGCCAGCCGCCTCTGGACGGCCAGGGGGGGTTGCGGGTGGACAACGTCGATGCAAACGGGCTTCCGGCTGGAGCAGCACCGACCAGACGGCTTCCCGTTCCTTCGGCGACCAACGGCTGGACAATGCCTCTGCCGCCGCCCTTATAGTGCCTTGTGTGGTCGCACGGTACGAACGGAACGATATGCTCAACCCCAATCATCCGGATTTTCCGTCAATCGCGCCGAGTGGTCCGGAGGCGGTCATCTGGGATCTGAGGCTGTTCCCGCGCGAGGCGTAGACAGTCCACATGGAAGCGCTTGCAGTGGGTGGACGCTGCCCGCCCGTTCACGCTACTGGCCCAGACCCCCGAGACGGCCGATCACGATGCCCGGGCCAGGTGCGGGCGGCCGATGGTCGAGTAGGCTTGGGTGGATGCGTTGCCTGTCAGAGCAGCTTGACCGTGAACGGGAACTCCCAGCCGGAGAGCGCGCATGTTCATGCCGCATGTGCCCCTGGCCGCTATCCTGTGGGACCTGGCTCAAAGGGCGTTATCCGGGAGATCGGCGTAAGCGCTCTTCATCCCCGTCGCCCGCTTGGAGGCGAAGGCGGGGCGGGTGAAAGTCTTGCGCCGCTGGCATCGGGTGCCAACTTCGGCCGATGACAAATCTGCTGGGCAGGGACCAGAGGTCATACACGAGGTGCGCAAGTGCGGCGGGCGGTGGCTGGTTCTGGTGGATCTTTGCGGCGTTGACGGTTGTCGACATGCTCGCGCTCGCAGTCGGTCCGCGCGTCAGCGACGACGAGATTCGTTCGAAGGGGCTCTGGCTGACAAATGTCGAGTTACCGGGGCCGTTCGGTATCAGTGTAAACCGCGACAGTTGGTTATATCTGCGGGCCACCTTGGATCCAGGCCGCCTGCTGCAGCCGAAAGAGATCCTACAGTCGAGGCCGCTCGTGCCGATGGTTCTGTACGCGCCCAGCGTTGCTGCATCTGCCCTGGTACTTCGATCGCAGGAAGGCCGACGGTCCGACCCGCTTTCCGGCTTCTGGGGCGCATATCTGGTATGGCTGCTATTCAACGTGTTGCTGGTTGCATCGAGTTGCTGCCCTGTGGTTGCGACAGGTGCCTGCGTGGTATGCGCTCGGTGCCACGAGCCTTACGACTGCAGATCCATTCGGCGCGTCAACGCCGACTACAAGGTCCGCACTCGTGTCCGCGTTTGCTCTGCTGATATTGTTCAACGAAGTCACCAAGGCATTTGTCCTCGCTGCCCACCTCCAGATGTTCAATATCCTCGTACCGATGCTCTGCCTCACGGCGGTCAGCGAGTTGTGGGGAGAGGCGTCCGCGCGACGATTGCTGATCTGGAGCAGCGGTTGTGGTGTGCTGTTGTTGGCGTATGGGTCGTTTGCAATCCTCGGTGCGTTGCTCCTCGTTATCGGGAGTAGGCACGCGCTGAAGCGCGCGTCTTCCTCGGGCTCGGACCCCATCGGATGGCCCTCGGTCATGATTGCCGCGGTGCTTGTGAGCTTGCCGCTGGCGCTTTGGATCGCGGTAATCCTCGTCCGCAACGGTGCGTTTTACAATCACGAGTTTGTCCGTTGGCGGCAGATCATTTGGGTGATGGACACGATTCGGGAGCAGGGGTTGGTCGCGGCGGCAGTGAAGTGGCTTTCCAACCTCGGCTTCTTCGCATATTCCGCGGTGCGGCAGACCGAGCCCGTGTTGCTCATCCTGCTGGCGACTCTGCTCCTGGCATGGCCGGAGAGGCAGGGGCTTCCCGGGGTCCCGGCAGAGCTACGCCCGACATTTCTGCCGCTGGCACTGATCCTCGCGACCCAAATGTCGTTCTTTGCCTGCGTCGGCTATCGCGTCGAGCGACTCGCTTTCTCCAGTTCTGTGGTTATGAGCTTCGCCTGTGCACTGGCCTGCGTCAGGGTGTCGGCGTCGCTCCCCGCGCGTCGACGCAAGCTGCTTGCCGGTGTTGCCTGGCTAATTGCCTTGCTATGGGGCCTGGCCTGCGTGGTGAAGAATGGGCCATACTTCTGAGCGCCCAGCGCAGAGGGGGTGTTCGCCTTCGCTGCGTGCTTCGAGAACGAATCGTTGGCGTCATTCCTGCCCCTCCGAAAGTCCTCGGCTTGCGCTCTCTGGAGGAGAGCATCGGCAAGAGTTCCCGCCTGCCCTTCAGAAAGGGGGGAATCCAAATCGGAGCACCATGGGCCCGGGAGGGCTAATAGTCCATGTGGGCGTCCCGATCAGGCAGGCGCGGGGAGAGCGGCACATGGATGAGGTGGATCATCGTGTGAGCGAAGACGGTGGTGGCGCGGTCATGACCGCGGCGCGCGCCGCGGCTTTTGGCTCGGCCCCGGATAGGCCCTTCCTGCGCACGGCGACGCTGGTCCAAGAGTTGTTGCGAGGCCGGAGGCAGCGGCGCGCATCACCTCAGACCACCGCCGCAAGCGCCTTTCCCGGTGATGCTATGGGTGTCCGCCATTTACGACGTGTTACAGTATGGCCCGCCGCGGCATGACTAGCGCGCGTGCCATAGCGGGAGGATCGCTGCGAGCGCTGGCTTTTCTCGTTCTCGCCGTGGCGTATTTGATCTGGGGCTGGAACTCCGTCCTGGGAGATTTCGGCGGCGACAACGCAGTTTATCTGTTGACGGCGCAGTATTTGTCGCCGTATGCGCCGGCCAGCGACTTAGCCGCGCAGTTCGCACGAAATAGCGCATTCCCGCCGCTGTTCCCCTTGCTGCTGGCGCTGACGGGCGGCGCGGAGAGTTTGCTGACGGCTCACATCGTTACCGTGTCCTGCCTCCTGGTGGCGTTTCTGCTCTATTACCTGTGGGCAAGGGAGGAGACGTCGTCGCCGTGGGCCGCATTTGCCGTTACAGCTTGTTTTGCTTTGTTACCCGGAACATATTTGCATGCGTTGTCGGTATTAAGCGAAAACCTCTATTTGGCACTCTGTATCGCGGCATTGTTCGGTGCATCCCGTTGGGAAAAAAGCGGAAAGCCAGATTGGCTGGTATTGTCGGCGTTTGCCGTGAGCGCAGCCTGCCTGACGCGAGGGGCGGGGATCGCGTTGCTGGCTGCATTCGTGGCCTATCTTTGGTTGAAACGTATCCCTCGGCGGATTGGCTTGAGCCTGATATCAGCCTTGCCGGCGCTGACTTGGAACATTATCCGCGGCCAGAATGGCGGCGGCTACTGGGGAGACCTGTTCGAGCGCTACAGCGGAGACATTTTCGGGGCGTTGCAGCACCAACTGGGCCTCGAAGTCCAAGCCTTGTGGTCAGGCTGGGTGCTCAATTTCTGGTACAACGTTGTCGCGCCTGTGATAGCTGGGGGACTGCTGCTTGCGGCAGTGGCGGGTCTCGCGTCCCGACTGAAGTCACGCAAATTGGATTCCATCTATGTAGTGTTTTACGTGGCCATGATGTTGGTCTGGCCTTTTCCGTTGGAAGTCGAACGTCTCGCCTTCGTTGTCTTGCCAGTACTGTTAGGGCAGGCTGTTTTCCTGGCAGTGCGGATGCGATTCGATAGGTTCAAGGTATTACGAGGGGCTCTGCTGACGGCGGGTTTGGGCGCGCTCCTCCTCGTCATCTTGCCGGAACTCTTGCTGGCAGAGCGACGGTTCTCTGCGCCCTTGCCAGAAACGCTCGCCCCGTATAGGCGCATAGCAGAGTGGTACTTGCCCGATCCGCAGCAAGGGATGGAGGACCTGCTGGGCTATGAGGCGTGGGAGAGAGGCTTTCGTGGACTCTCGCATGCGATTCCGCCGGAGGAATGTGTCTATGTGATAAAGCCTGCAGTGGTGAGTTACCTTTCCGGCCGCGTGGCGCGGGTGCCCCCGCCAGCGGCGTTGAGCGATACGGAGTTCCACGCGGCATTGGGGATCGGCGGCTGCCGTTACTTCTACCTCTTGGCCGCGCGCAGTCCGAGCTATCCCCAGGTGTTCTACCCTCGGGACAGGCTGCAGGGGCGTTTTGAGGTGGTGGAAATCACCGCCCTCGACGACGGCACCGGCGGGCAGAACGCCGTAGGCATGCTGGTGCGCCTCAAGGACCACCGACAGAAAGGATCGTAGCCCAAATGGGGCATCGGTTCACCGACTTGAAATATCCGTACGCTCCGCCCCGGGTCCTGCCGCACAGGCGATTCGGCGGATTCGCGCGTGCAGCGGTCAAAGCAGACCCGTGTCCTCGTAAAGGTCGTCCTAGGACAGCGGCACGGACAGTTCCCTGCACCCGATCTGAACGATGTCTTCCCGCCCCAGGGCCTGCTCCTGCCAGGTCTCGCCTGTGCGCTGCAGCAGTCGTACGTGCCTTTTTTCGCTGTCCACCAGCAGGTAATAGCGCAGGCTGGGAATGTCGCGGTAGTGCAGCCATTTCTCCCGCTGGTCCACGGCTGCCGTGCTGGGTGAAAGAACTTCCGCCACGAAGCAGGGGGCGGTCTTGTAGATGGGGTGGTCGTCGCTCGGGTCGCACACCAGCATGACGTCGGGATAGTAGTAGGCGCGATGGGCGGCAACGCGCAGCTTCATATCGGCCATCAGAGCGCGGCAGGGGTGCCCGCGGGTGGCGGCGCGCAGGTGGAAAAAGATGTTGCCGGTGATGCGGTTGTGCGGCTCGCTGCCGCCGCTCATGGCGAACGCATCGCCGGCCACGTACTCGCTCTTGACGACAGCGGCGGCCTCGGCGGCGAGGTATTCCTCCTCGCTGAGCAGGGTGTGTTCGAAAGGTGTACCCACTTTTCGTTCCTCCGACGACCCCAGGATAGGCAGAGACGCGGGGCGGCGCAAGCCGACGGGGAGTCGGTGGCAACGGGCACGTACCGCCTCGGCGCCGCAAAACGGACAGCCGGCGGTGAAGCGGGTTCTGGCCATATGCCCCGGTTCACGCTCGACTCGCGTGCGGACTGAGAGCACGCAGCACCGGTGCTATACTGCACTCCAGATCGAGAGCATGAACATGTCCGTCGCCGCATTCGACACGCTGAAATTCGCCAACCGCCTCAAGCAGGCGGGTGTCCCCGAAAGGCAGGCGGAGGCCGAGGCTGAGGCGCTGGCCGAAGTCCTGGAGGTCAACCTCAAGGACCTCGCGACCAGGGATGACCTCTTGGCGGTCAAAGAAGACCTGTCGGCGGCCAAGGAAGAGCTGCGGCGCGATCTCGAGGGACTGGAGATTCGGCTGCAGGCCCGAATGGACAAGTTCGAGGCCAAGATCGCCGGCGAGTTCACACGGCTGAGCGGCGAGTTCACACGGCTGAGCGGCGAGGTGACGCTGCTCAAATGGATGCTGGGACTGGTACTGGGCGGTATCGTCGCGCTCATCCTCAAGGCTTTCTTTCCGCTAGGCGGGGCATGACGCTGGACGTGCATTAGCTTGCTGACTAAGGCGGCGGTGAGGCCGGTTCACTGTGCAATCCAGTTCCCTGCGTGGACTGGTCGAAGACGCTGACACGGACCCGGTAGCAAGCTCCGTTTCGGCATTGGGAAATAGCCACCAGGTTCCACCGTTTCCAGCAAGTGCCCTCAAACGCGTCATGCGCGCAAGGCTGAGCACCGGCTTGATCGCGACACCGCTGCGCGACAAGGGGATGGCGTCAATCCGCCTGTCGGGCGCTGACACCGGGAAGGCGATGGCGGCGTGCCGCGGAAGCTCCGCTCGACCACGAAATGAATGAATGTGAAACCTGAGACCGTTTCTGCATCGCTGCGCGTGGGGGGCGTTTCTGGTTCTCGCCGTGGCGTATTTGATCTGGGGCTGGAGTTCCGTCCTGGGAGATTTCGGCGGGGACGGTGCCGTCTATTTGCTGACCGCGCAGTATTTCTCGCCGTACTCGTCCCACACCGACGTGGCCGCACAGTTCGCACGAAGTAGCCAATTTCCGCCGCTGTTCCCATTACTGCTGGCGCTGGCGGGTGGGGCGGAGAGTCTGCTGACGGCCCATGTGGTTACCGTGTCCTGTCTGCTGGTAGCGTTTCTGCTCTATTACCGATGGGTAAGAGAGGAGACCTCCTCGCCGTGGACCGCATTTGCCGTTACCGCTTGGTTTGCGTTGTTACCCGGAACCTATTTGCAGGCGCTGTCGGTACTGAGCGAGAACCTCTATTTGGGACTGTGCATGGCGGCGTTTCTCGGCGCGTCGTGTTGGGAGGAAAGTGGACATTCACGTTGGCTCCTGTTGTCCGCCTTTGCCGTCGGCGCCGCCTGCCTGACGCGGGGGGGGGTGGTATCGCGTTGCTGGCTGCGTTCGTGGCCTATCTCTAGTGGAAGCATGCTCGACAGTGGGTTGCCTTGAGCCTGATGTCTGCCTTTCCGGTGCTGACTTGGACCGTTCTACGCGGCCAGAATGGCGGCAGCTACTGGGCTGTTCTATTCGATCGCTACGGCGGGGACATTTTTTCGGTTTTGAAGCAGCAGCTGGACCCCGAAATCCATGCCTTGTGGTTAGGCTGGGTGGAAACTTTCGGGCACAGCGTCGTGGCGCCCGGGGTGGCTGGCGCGCTGCTACTTGCAGCGATGGCCGGTGTCGCGTCCCGATTGATTTCCCGCAAATTCGATTCGATCTATTTAGTATTTTATCTCGCTATGATTTCGGTCTGGCCTTTTCCGGCGGAAGGCACACGTTTCGTTTTTGTTATTGTGCCGATATTGCTAGCACAGGCTGTTTTGGTGGCGGTGCGGATACGGTTCGGTAGGTTCAAAGTATTACAATGGACTCTGCTGATGGCAGGTTTTGGGGCACCGTTCCTCGTCGTCTTGCCAGAACTTTTGCTCACAGAGCAACGATTTTTTGAGCCGTTGTCAGAAAAACTCGCGGCGTATAAGCGTGTGCCATGGTGGTACTTACCCGATTCGCGGGAAGGGGTGGAGGGACTGCTCCTCAGCGAGGCATGGGAGAGAGGCTTCCGTGGACTGTCCCGCACTATCCCGACGCAGGACTGTGTCTATGTGATAAAACCTTCAGTGGCGCGTTACCTCTCCGGGCGCGTGGCGCGACCGCCACCGCGAGCGGCGTTGACGAATAAGGAGTTCGATGCGGCATTGGGCGTTAGCGGCTGCCGTTATTTCTATCTCATCGCCGCGCGGAGTCCGACCTATCCCGAGGCCATGTATTTATTGGCCAGGCTACAAGGTCGGCTGGAGTTGTTGGAGACCACGACACTTGATGACGGCACGGGCACGCAGGGTGTGGGAGGTATGCTGGCACGCCTCAGAGACGGCCCGCAGAAGGGATCCCAGTCCAATGGGCCGCCGGCGCGGTGAGCGGCGATCGTCTTTTGGGGCGGCAATGCCAGGGAAGGTATTCCCTGTGGGAACTGCACCCTGACACCCGCGGCGAATACCACCCCGCTTCTATGCGGTGCTGATGTCTCTGATGAGCCCGGTGGCGCAGCAGATCACGGCGCTGAATTACAAGGTCCGTGAGCGTCGGCGGTGGCCGACCATGCAGCGGTGTCTTGAATGAGCGAAGGGAGGAAGCGCGTACTCTTGGTCACAAGGAATCTCCCTCCCTTGCAGGGGGGCATGGAGCGCCTGCTCCATCACGTCTATCTGGAGCTTGCCAGGGAGTTCGACGTTCGAGTGATCGGCCCCAAAGGGTGTGAACCTTACCTCCACCCCCAAACCAGTTGTTATGCCGTTGCACCAGATCCTCTTTCACAGTTCTTGCCGAAAGTCCATTGGCGAGCCGTACAATCCGCAATGCAGTTCAGACCGGCACTGATCTTTGCTGGAAGCGGCTTGACGGTCCCCGCAGCCCTGGTCGCCGGGCGCCTGACGCGGTGCCATCGTCGCCGGCTATCTGCATGGCTTGGATCTAGTAGTCGATAGCCCCGTGTACCAGTCCGTCTTCGTCCCGGCGATGCGATTGTGCGATGGCTTCCTGGTCAACAGCCGTCACACGCAGGCGCTCGCCTGGGCGGGCGGGCATCGACACCCGGAAGGTGTCGGATTCTCAATCCGGGGGTGGCCCTCCCCCTTTCCCTCTCCCTGCCTCGGGGGAATTCCGGAACCGCCTGGGTCTTGGGGACAGGCCGATATTGCTGAGCGCTGGCCGCCTGACCGCCCGCAAAGGGATCGGGGAGTTTATCCGCCATGGCCTCCCTCGGGTCGTGGATGAGTTGCAAGATGTGGTCTTTGTGGTGATCGGAGAGGAGGCCAAAGACGCCGCACGGAAGGACCAGAGGGTCAGGGCCGGCATTGTCGACGCGGCTCGTGCCCATGGGCTGGAGAAGAATGTCCTGTTGTTGGGTGCGGTGGACGACGACACCCTGTCGCAGGCTTATGCTTCCAGCCAGGTACTGGTGTTTCCGGTCCTGGAGGCGGAAGGCGACGTGGAGGGTTTTGGGATGGTCGCGGTGGAGGCGGCGGCCCATGGTCTGCCCACGGTGGCTTTCGCAGTGGGCGGGATTCCCGATGCGGTCGAGGAGGGGGTGTCCGGCTCCCTGATACCGTCCGGGCGACTACCGCCTGATGGCCAAGGCCCTGCTCGGCTATTTGAGGAAAGACGTCGCGGGCGTAAGCGCCACGAGCTGCCGCGCCTTTTCCGAGCGTTTCTCCTGGGAACGATTCGGCGAACGGCTGCGGCAGATCTGCGGGGAATGGATCGGCATCGCAAGGAGAACGACATGGCGAAGACTGAGCTGCAGGTCGGCTTCTCCCGGCTATACGGTGAGGCGGCCTTCGACGCGGCTGCCAGAGAAAGAAAGGCGCGTAAGGTCCTGGCGATCCTGAGGGATTGCCTGGGAGATCTGAGTGCCCTCGAGGCATTGGACATAGGCTGCTCTACCGGGATTCATGACCAGGCTGTACGCCATGAATTTCAAGACCGTGGTAGGGACGGACGTGGACGAGCCGGCGGTGCGTTTTGCCGCTGGACGTAATGTTCTGCCCAACCTCTTCTGGACGGTCCAGGACTCGCAGCACCTGGGTTTCCGGGACGAGAGTTTCGACGTGATCACATGCACCCACATCTACGAGCACGTGCCGGATGCCGCTCGCCTGATGGACGAGATCTACCGGCTGCTGAGGTGCGGGGGTGTGAGCTTCTTCTCCGCAGGCAATCGCCTCAGCCTGATTGAGCCCCACTACAGGCTGCCCTTATTGTCCGTTATCCCAAAATGGCTGGCCCACAAGTATTTGAGGCTGGCCGGACGGGGGGACCATTACTACGAGAACCACCGGAGCCTCATGGGACTGCGAAGACTCGTGTCCCGGTTCGAGGTGATCGACTACACGCTTAAAGTGGTGCAAGATCCTGAAACATTTCATATGGAAGACCTGGTTGTGCCTGGCAGCGTCAAGCAGCGACTTGCTCTCGCGATACTCAGGATGGCCTATTGGTTATGCCCCACTTATCTGTGGGTTCTGAGGAAGCATCAACCTCCTCACAAGGCGGGGCGGGACCAATAGGCAAACTCGCTGCGGCCATGATCCTACTTTGATCTAAACCAGAGGCGTGGCCGCTAGCAGCGCTTCATCCTCCATGCTCAACGGGCGCCCGGCCAGGCGGCGGTAGTGGGCACGGAACATCCGCGCGGTCCGCGCCCACGTGAACTGGGCGACTTTCTCGCGACCGCGCTCTACAAGTTCCCTGCACAGGGCCTCGTCTGTCCACAGTTGCTCTATGGACCGAGCGATGTCGGACGCGGCGTTTGGGTCGAAGATGAGCGCCGCTGCGCCCGCCTGGCGCGGGAGCGAGGTTACGTTGGAGCAGGCAGCCGGGGTTTCTGCCAAAAAGGCCTCGAATAGGGGGAAACTGGCAGCCTCGAATTTGCTGGGTATCACCACCGCCCGCGCCAGTCTGTAAAGGCACTGCAATTCGAGCGGCTTCACAAAGCCAAGGAATCGGGCCTGCTTTTCCAGCCGCAGTTGTTTTACGCGAGCCTCGATCTGGCCAAAAAAGGCGTTCTGGGCACCGCAACAGACCAGGGGTACCTCGAGTTTCCGATGCGCGCGCAACAACGCCAGTGCCTCCAACAGGCCGATGTGATTCTTGTGCGGCCATGTCTGTGCGGCGTAAAAAACAAACCCTTCGGGCAAAGAAAACTTAGTCTTGGTATGCGCTAGATCTTCGGCAGTAGGAAGGGGGTATGCGGCGGCGGCGGGTGCCAGCGGCACCACCTGTACCTTCTCCTCGGATAACGTGTAGTGACGCAAAACGTCGTTCCTCACCCAGGACGAGGCGACCGGGACCAGACTAGCCCGTGCGCAATAGACGCGATAACGAATCTCGCGGATACGCCGAACGCCGCGGCTGAAATACTGCGGCAGGTGCAGGTGTTGCAGGTCATGGGGATGGTACAGGCTCGGAGTGTCGGTCAGAAAAGCCTTTTGCCGCGTAAAGTGGATGATGTCGGCGTGTATACCCGCGAGGACATGGTCCTGTTGGAAGAGGCGCGGAAGCGGCCGACCGCCAACCAGGCCGATGCGGGAAAGGAGGGAGAACAAAGTCAGGAGGGGTAAGTTGCGCCATTCCTCCCAGCGTGCGGGGCGCGGCAACGCCACGATGCGGCACGGGCCGCCGACGTAAGGGCGTAGCCACTGGTCTGCCCCCTGGTACGTGAGGAAAACATACTCCTCCTGGTCACCGTCCAGCGTCCCCAGGCCAGTCGCCAGACCGATGTTCAACTGTTCGATACCACCCGATTGACCCTCGACTAGGCGGGCATCAAGACAGATTCGTAGTTTTCTCATCCACGGAGGCGGTCTTTGCAACGGAGGGTGCACGGAACGCGCGATACGGTCCCGAGGGCGTCTGGGCCGGGCGGCCGAGTTCTCCCATCCGCCCGTTTCACCGGTTGCCCGGCTGCGCGGCGAGGAGGGCGGCTTCCTTTTCCAACAACTCCCTCGAACGTGCCCTCAACCGCTTCGCGGGTATGCCCGCGTGGATACCCCACGGGGGCAGGCTCTTGGCCACCAGCGACAGGGCGCCGATCGCGGAGCCCTCGCCGATGGTTACGCCGGGGAGGATGATGCTGCCAGCGCCGACGATCACGTGCCGTTCCAGAGTTACCGCGCCCCTCTGTGCGCCGGTGTACAGCTCCGGTACCGTTGGATTGGTCATGTGGCGTCCGGAGTAATCATCGCTGCGAGTGAAGATCTTCACGCCTGATGACAGGGTACTGAAATCAGCCATCAGTATCCCCTCCGCGGCAGCGAGCAGACAGTGCGACGCGATGTGGATATACGAGCCGAGAGTAACCGCTCCGGTAGCAATGATGCTGGCGAAGGCATCGATTCTGATATTGCTGCCCAGGGTGATGTTTTCGATACCGTGCAGATTGACCTGCTGATGGATGCGGACGTTACTGCCCAAGTTCTTAAAGCCAGCGTGAGCCAACTCATCCTCGGCGTAGTAGCGCGACGAAAAGAGTGTTTCAAGCACCGTGTGTGTAGTCTCCGCCACGGCCTTATTCAGCACCCAGCGCCCGGTAACCCCCTCGCCCAGCGCTGCCTGCCTACCGATGGAAGTCGCGGACGCATTGGGCGATACCGGCAATGTCCTCAGTACTCAGTGAGCCATGTGTGGGGAGGTTCATCCCTTGGGCGCCGAGTTGGTCGGTGAACCGGAGTTCCTCGCCGCGTTGGCGCGACTTTTCTCGGAAGGGCGGCAGATGGTGCAGGGGGATGAAGAAGGGCCGGGTCTCGATACCACGCTCGGCCAAGTCGGCTATGAGTTGGTCGCGGCTGCGACCGTATGCAGCCTCATCCACGGTGATACAAAATAGCCAGGGTGCGGGCTGGGCCCAGGGCGCGCCAGGTTGAAAGCCGATACCGGGCACAGTGCCCAGAAGCTCCCGATAGAGGGCGAAGACCCGGCGCCGACACGCGATGATCTGCTCCCGCCGTTCCAACTGCGCGCAGAGTATGGCGCAGGCGACGTTGGTAAGGCGGAAGTTGTACCCGGTCACGGGAAAGTAGTAGCGCCGTTGGGGGTCCATGCCTTGACCGCGCAGCGTGCGTATGCGGAGTTCCAGTTGCGGGTCGCTGACGGTGAGGGCACCACCCTCGCCGCACGAAAAGATCTTGTTGCCGTAGAACGAAAACGTAGCAACGCGTGCAAGATCCCCGACGGAGTGTCCCTTATACTGCGCCGTATGGGCTTCGGCGGCGTCTTCGACGACCCACAGGCCGTGTATCGCCGCGACGTGGTTGATGGCGTCCATATCGGCAGGGTGCCCGTATAGGTGGACCGCGATAATGCCCCTGGTGCGCGGGGTGATGTTTTCTTCGAGGAGCCGAGGGTCAATGCACCAGGTCTCCGGATCCACGTCCACGAAGATGGGTTCCGCACCGACATAACGTACTGCGTTCGCGGTCGCGATGTACGTGAGCGAGGGCACCAGCACCTCATCCCCCGGTCTCACGTCCAAAGCCAGTAACGCCAAGTGAAGGGCTACGGTACCGTTGCACACGCTGATCGCACCGCGCGTTCCACACATCTGCGCGTACTCGGCCTCGAAACGTTGCACAAACACGCCGGTGGACGATATCCAACTGCTGCGGATCGCTTCCACCACGTAGCGCTCTTCGTTCCCGGAAAGGTCAGGTGCCGCCAGGGGGATGTTAAGCATAGAGGTTTCTACGTTATCTCTGTACCGTTGCGACGCTTTCTCTTGGCGACCACCAGACCGCACACTCCCATCCCCGGCATGGCCTCCCAGCTCGGGAACTCTCGGAAGTGGTCGGCGATCTCGCGGGGGTCGTCGACAGAGCAGGCCTGAGCTTGTTCCAGCCAACGTCGCTCATAATCGACATACAGTCCGCGCCGGGTCTCGCCGAACCAGCGAAGGCAGGTCGCAGGTTGGCCTATGGGGTCGAGCAAACGTCGTTTGATGGTCGCTTCGTCGTAGATGCGCTGGAAGAAATAGCTCCCATCGGGGCATGGAGCCTGGGTCCCGTAGATGTTCTGGCCACGGTACTCCTCGCGGAACGCGCGGTCCACCGGTACCGTCAGAATCAGCCGCCCACCCTCCGCCAGCGCTCCATAGAGGAGGCGCATCGCGGCGGTGTCGTCATGCTTGTCGTGGATGTGCTCGACCACCGAGATGGACCAAATGCAGTCGTAGTGTCCAGGCATCTCGGCCAGTGTCCCCACGTCCTGGGCGAGGGTCCGCACGTTACGGATGCCTAGCCGTGAAATCACCGCACGGGTGTGGGTGAGGTCCCCGAGATCCGGGTTCAGCATCGTTATCGTGCGCGCCGGGAAGTACGTGGCGACGTACAGGGAAAACAGACGGGGCGAGCTGAGGTCGAGACACTCGGTGGCAGTCGCCGGCACGTTGGCTAAAGCAAAGGGAAACTCGAAGTAACGTACGATGTTGACCGGTGTCAATAGGTAACCCACGCCACTCGATAGTCCTCGGCGTAACAAGCGCCAGCCCAGGCGGCGCCCGAATTCGGCGAACTCCACGCCGGGTATCCCACGTGCCGCGCCGTAGCTGCAGGCTGCGCGCGCACGGGCGTAGAGACGCGGTAACCGTACGGTAGTCGCGAGATGCCGGTAGGCAAGTTGGCGCATCACAGTCGTGCCAGCAGCCGGGGGATGAACCAGGCGAGGGGCAGCAAGCAGAAAAGCGAATAGGCCAGCACCGTCCCCCAGACGACTCCTGGCACCCCGATGAGCCGAGCCAGCAGGATTTTGCTAAAGACTGCGGCAACCGCCATCAGCAGTGCAAGGGTCACCTGGAGGCGGACGACGTTGGCGCCGTTGAGGAACATGGACAGGGCGTTCCCCAACGCCTCCAGGACTTTCCAGACCCCGCAGCCGATCAGCAGCAACGAGGAGGGACTAACCCTCCCGTCGGTCCAGATGGAGATAATCTCCCGCCCGAAGAGTATCAATAACAGAGAAAAGATAGCACTGAAGCTGACGGCCAGGTCCGCGGAGCGGCGGAGGGTTTGTCTGACCCACGCAACGTCGCGCCGCACCAGCGCCTCGGCGTAGGCCGGCCACAGGGGTGTCAGGGCCATCCCCAGCAAAGCGGACACGATTCCGAATAGCTGCACGGTTACGGCATATTCGGTGACGGCCGCGGCCCCGAGGACCCGTGCGGCAATCAGGTTGTCCGAGGCGAAGGCAAGCGCCACCGCCACCTGAAGCACAAAAAACAGGGAGCCCAGGTGGATGATGCGCTTCACTACCGGCCGCGAAATGTCCCGGACGCTCGGCCGCAACCAGGGCCGCCGATAACGGAAGAGCACCACCCCATTGGCGGCGCCGGTCAGGAGCGGCGCTCCCACCAGGCCCACGACCAGCCACGGCAGTCCGGCGTGGAAGTGGATGGCGCCGAGAACTCCGAGCAGCCCAAGCAGGTTGCCACCGCTCTGCCACAGGTTGTTGACGTATCCTTCCTGATAGCCCATCTGCACGCGCTGGACCACTGCGCAGGGTAGATTGAGAGCGAAACACACCACCAAGACCGCGACGGCGGGACCGGCCTCACGCGCAGCCGCGGCCGAGCTGACATTGAGCAAACGACCCCAGGGTACCAGGGGATAGGTGACAGCGAAGACCAGGATCATACCTAGGGCTAGCGCCCCGAGCATGGCCAGCCCGCTGGCAACGCACGTGCGCGCGAGTTCCCGATCGTCCCGCCCATTCGCTTCGGCGATGGCATTCATCAGCCCATACCCCAGACCGAGGTCGGCGAATGCCAGCACCGTGGTCAGGGAGGCGATGGTCATCCACAGTCCGTAACGCTCCTCGCCCAAGTACCCCAGAGCCAGCGGCACCGAGATCAGCACGGTGATAAGGTTGATCGCCTTGGGCAGGACCGCGCTGAGCGCCGTCCGGGCAATCCGCGAGTGCCGCTCCCGGGCGCGGTCCACCGCGGCTGCGGTGGAGGCAAGGCCCGCGGCTAGGCGCCAGGGGCCGTCCACGGTGCAGAGGGGCGACAGCGGGCTGTGGTCGCCGGGAGCGCTAGTCCCCGGTCCGGACTGGCGGCCTGAGCACGATACGCTGACCCGAGGCGCCGTCCACTGGAATTCCAGAGACGCAACCAGAACTGCGCCAGTATGTCCGTGCTGTCGTACCGTGTGGCCTTGGCGCGGGCTTCCGTCAGGCTCGTGTATCGGCCACGAAATGGCGTGGCGCGCCCCGTCCGTTCTCCCGCCATCCGCGGCAACACAAGGGGCAACCATTTGCCAGCGGTGCGCCTATAATCTGCGGAACTCGCCATCAGTCGATCATGCTCTGAGCCCTCGGGCTCAACCATCTTATGAGATTGCTGTTTCTGTACAAGCGCTGCCCGCAGGGTCGGGATCTCATCCAGCGTCCTTATGGGCGCTTTTATCATCTTCCGCGCCAGCTCGCCGCACGCGGACACGAGGTGCACGCGCTGCTGCTGGGCTATCGCCGGGAACCCGATGTGAACATGGTTCGAGATGGCGTTCACTGGATGGTCCGCAGCCTCATTCCATACGGCCCCTTGCCTTACTGGCACGCCGCCCGTTCCCTCACCCGCGCGGTCGGGCCGGACTGGATTATAGGCTTTTCGGACACCTATTTCGGCATCCTGGCGCACCGCCTTGCGGAACAGTATGGGGCGCGCTCCTGGATTGACGCCTACGACAACTACGAAAGCTATATGCCGTGGGCAAAGCCTCTACACTGGCTATGGCGGCATGCGCTGTCGAAGGCAACCAGGATTTCCGCCGCAGGCCCCGGCCTTGCGCGACTGATGAGCCGTGATCGAGCCGCTGACCACGCCCTGGTGTTGCCCATGGCGGCGGATCCCGTGTTCGCCCCTCTGGTGGACCGCCGTGCCGTACGGCGTCGGCTTGGGTTGCAGCAAGAGCAAACACTGGTGGGCTACTGCGGATCCTTGTTCCCTAACCGCGGCCTGGAAGTGTTGTTCGCCGCCATGGAGCGCGTGCGCGCTCTAAGGCCTGAGGTTTCATTGGTGCTATCGGGTAGGCGGCACCCCCGCATCACCCTGCCTACGCACACGCTGTGGTTGGGCTACATTGAAGACGAGGTTATGCCTGACTTGGTCGGCAGCCTTGACTTGCTCACGGTAATCAACCAGGACTCCTCCTTCGGGCGCCACAGCCACCCCGTCAAGCTGTACGAAGCCATGCGCTGTGGCGTACCGGTGGCGGCGACCCGCACCCCGGCGACCTCATGGATTCTAGCCAACCACCCGGAGATGCTCGCGGCCCCGGGCGATGCCCAAGACCTTGCCAGGGTGATCGGTACCAACCTCGAGCGACGAGGATTTGTCGACTATCCGGACCAAACCGACTGGGAAGGTGTATCCCTGCGTTTTGAGGCAGCTTTGCAGGAACCCTTGCCTGCGCGTGGCCACGGATGATGTCTCTCGGACGCTCGCGTAATGTCCTGGCCGGCTGAGAGTGGGCCGGCTGGCTGGGATCGCCATTAGCTAGCCGATTTTTCAGAGGATCCACCCCACCTTGCATCGCCTCGAAGCTCCACTGTTCTTCTCCAAGGCGTCCCGGCGGGTAGCCCGTAGCCCAGACGCTGGCGTCAGCCGGAATGCGGAGACCCTACGCTTTTCGCCGACACGGCCCGCAAGCGTTATTCTTCCCATCGCTTCCGCCCCGCTCCTGGGCAGAGAGGGCGTGCTAACGGCGCCCAAGCTCAATCCGCCCACAGGCCGGCCATCTCCAGGGAGATGGCGTCGAAGGGCTCGATGCGGACCGCGTCGTCGCCGACCCACGCGCCGAGCAGGAGCCAGCGGCCTTCGCGGTTAGTGTAGGCCTCCAGCAGGCGGGCATCGGGGTCGATGAGCCAGCAGTGAGATGTGCCGGCGGCGGCATAGCGCGGGAGCTTGAGCACCCGGTCGGTGCGGGCCGTAGCGGGCGAGAGGACCTCGCAAACCCAGTCGGGCGCGAGCTCGAACCACGCCGTCTGGGCAGCTTCGGCATCCGCTCGCGCCGCCAGCCGACGAGGTCGGGTACCAGGATGTCTTCGCCGAGATGCAGTTCGGGCTCGTCGAGGATCCACCAGCCGCCGGGGCCGCTGCCCCGGCCTCTTCCAAAGGGACCTACCAGCTCGCCGCCGAGCAGCGAAGCTGCCAGTGCATGGCGCGGCGCGGGCCGCGGGTGGGTGTGGATTTCGCCCGCGATGATCTCGCCGACCACGTTGTCCGGCAGATCGAAGAGGTCCTCGTAGCGGGCGCGGCGTCCTGCGGGCTCGGTCATGGGGTCGCGTGTCCTGGAGACTGCGCTTCACTGCATTATAGCGGATGCCATGGTGTTCGCCGCCTCGAGGATCGAGGGGCACATCCTTCCCTCGGGTTCGGTCGCGATGAAAGCCGGCCGCTCGATTTCCCCTGCGCCCCATCGGGGCTGGCCGCCGGAACCGCTGACATCATGGTGCCAATGAATTCGCACCTACCCCCAAAGCGGAGCTAAAGCGCGTGCAGGCGGTTTCGTGTCCTCGGGCTTTCCCCTGCTTCTGGCTGGATTCCTCCCCGTATTATTTGGCTCTGCGACGCCACTGGCGATTGGCAGGATGTTCGGGATGGCGGTACGCCGACGGTCATGCGCCGGAACCGCCATCGTATTGCGTATAAGCTGGTTGGGGGTGGTAGGGCCGAATTCATTCGGCCCGTCACCTACCTGCGCCAATGCGGCGTCCACCAGCGATCGGCTCGTTGTCCTCGCACTGCTCCGCTCCCGGAGATAAAGTGCCAGATCGGACCGCTGCGGCCGAGGGCCCGATTGACAGCTCTGGCTGAACGTGCGTTGACGGCTTCATCACCGCCGCCAGCGCGCTTCCTTCCCCGAGTTGAACTAGCCAATGCCGGTGGTCCGGCATTAGCACCCAGGCGAGCGAATCGACCAGCCCTTCCTCGTGCACCCTGTGCATCTCCGTGACCACCCGCTGCCCGACGCTGGGCTTCAGCAGCCCGCCGACGGAGTATCGAGCTACGAGCACCACGGACGAAGAGCAGCGCCACGGTATCGAGGATACCGCGTGCCCTCCTCGTGAGGCGAGGCCAGAGCTTGGGACTGCGTGCCATATGAAGCACAGCCAGCACAAGAATCCGCGCTGGTTGAACTACGTAAAACAGGGCATAAGGGAATCGCAATAGGACGGCCCGCCGCACCTCGCCATGCACGAGCGCAAACATTCTCAGGGTGGCCTTGGATTGACTCGAACGAAGACCGAACGGCCGAAAGAAATTCCTCACCCAGCCCAGCCCCGTGCGCCTCGTACCACCTGAATGCAGCAGCCAAATCGCGCTCGACGCCGCGACGGAAGACTACCGGTAGAATCATGAGGCTCGACGGGCCTCGGACAATACCTCTTCCAGGGTCAGAACGTTGGTCGGGTCGCGTTTGTCCTCGGCCAGCCGTTCTTCGAGAATCGCGATGTGTGCGTCGCTCAGGGGAAGCGACGAGGGATCGATGGCAATGCTTTCCCAGATAAGTTCAACGAGGCGAAGCCGGTCTTCAACCGGGAGCTTTAGGATTTCCGTTACGTTGACTTCAGCCATAACCACCACCTTACCACTACTGTGTTCAGCGTGCTAAGTTTCAGTTCAGCGAAATACGGGTAGCTCGGTGCGTGGCCGCCGTTATCAGATACACCTGCCCCGGCGCCAGCGGCCCTTGCGCACCTCGTCGTAGGACATCTCCCAGTCCGTTGTGCGAATGAATTCGCACCTATCCCACAATTGTAGGATCAGCTCAACGGACGGGATGAGGGGGGCGGCCCTCTTTCCGGGGCTGTGAGGCGCGGGAAGACCGAGGACATCGTCGTGCTCATGCCCGGACCTTCTTGCGATAGTCGACACATGATAAGTACTACCCTTCCTTTTGCCCCAGTGACATTGACCCGCGCGGCTCCCCGTTTTCGGGCAGAGGAGGAACTGCGAGATGAAGACCCGGCGCGCTGCGCTCGTCGTGCTTGCGTCTGTACCGGCGCGTGCTCAGTCCGCCCACAGGCCGGCCATCTCCAGGGCGATCGCGTCGAAGGGCTCGATGCGGACCGCGTCGTCGCCACCCCACGCGCCGAGCAGGAGCCAGCGGCCTTCGCGGTTAGTGTAGGCTTCCAGCAGGCGGGAATCCGGGTCGATGAACCAGCAGTGCTGGATGCCAGCGGCGGCGTAGCGCGGAAGCTTGAGCACCCGGTCGGTGCGGGCCGTAGCGGGCGAAAGAACCTCGCAGACCCAGTCGGGTGCAAGCTCGAACCACGCCGTCTCGGGCAGCTTCGGCATCCGCTCGCGCCGCCAGCCGGCGAGGGCGGGCACCAGGATCTCTTCGCCGAGATGCAGTCTCGGGCTCGTCGAGGATCCACCAGCCGCCGGGGCCGCCGCCCTCGCCCTGATCGAACGGGCCGCCGACTTTGATTCCGAGCGAGGAGGTGGCCCGCGCATGCCGCGGGGCGGGGCGGGGGTGCGTGTGGACCTCGCCCGCGATGATCTCACCGACCACGTTGTCCGACAGATCGAAGAGGTCCTCGTAGCGTGCGCGGCGTTCTGCGGGCTCGGCCATGGGTCGTGGGTTCCGGACACTGTGCCTCGCTGCATTATAGCGAACGCTATGGCGTCCGCCCGCTTCGGAGGAATTGCAGGACACGTCCCTCTCTCAGGTTCGGTGACGGTGGACTCCGGCCGCCAGCGGGCACGGCTCACGCGATGTCTGCGCTAGAACAAAAGCCGCGTGAGCGTAGCCACTCCACCGGGCAGCAAGCGCAACATTCACTTGATGCGCGAAAGTTGAATAGCTTCATCACCGCCGCCAGCTGGCTCCTTCCCCGCCCAGAAGTTCGAGGCTTCGCCCGGCGTGATATGGATGATTGGCCAAGCCGTCGAATTCGTCGCCTCTGACTCCGGAACGATTGGGCATTGTGTTCCCCCCTGCCTTGCTACCATGCTGCATGTCCGACACTTGTTAGTTGCTGCGTCCTTCCTGGTCAGCATCAGCGCGAATGGCAGTGACCTGCGCGACCAATCCGGGCAAGGCCGTCTGCACCGTCTCCCATACCACGTCAAGGTTAATGTCGAAGTAGCCATGGGCGATGCGATTGCGCATGCCGCGCATGTTGCGCCAGGGCACTTCCGGGTGGTGCTCGCCGAACTCCGCAAACCGATCCATTAGTCCGGTCGCGGCCTCGCCGATGATGACGAGACTCATGACGACCGCTTGCTGGGTGCGCTTGTCGGCAAGGAATTCGTCCTTGCTCATGCCTTCAACGAACCTGCATGCGTCGGACGCCGCTTGCACGACGTGATCGAGGTAATCGGAAAGGCGCTTCTCGCTCATACCGGCGCCGCCTCGGCAAGCACTCTCTCCCGGAGCTTTGGCGGCAGGTCGCCTGGGGTCAGCAGATCGACGCTCGCACCCAACAGTTCTTCGAGTTCGACTTGCAGGCCGCCGAGATCGAAGAGCGTTGCCCCGGGCAGCGCATCCACCAGCAAATCGAGATCGCTGCCGTCGTGATCGGTGCCGTGCAGCACCGAACCAAAGACACGAGGGTTGGCGGCATGGAAGCGGCTTACCGCTTCGCGCACGGCAGCTCGTTGCAGATCGAGGGCGGTGGACGGCTTCATGGACAAAATCAGATTGATGCGGTAACGCAATTATGCGGAGGAGGCCACTGCAAAGTCCATCTTCGTCGGGCGGAGGAGGGCAGGACGAATACCTCGTGACCTCGGTAGATCTCGGTCAGCCCGCGTCGGGCGGAAGGCCGCGAGGGCGATCCGGAGGGGCTCTCACTGCGACCTGCTTGCGATGGGCGAGGCCGTTTGGGAGCGGGGCGGACCATTCGTAGCGGGCGCGGCGTTCTGCGAGTTCAGCCATGGGCCGTGTTCTCGATAGACTGCGGTTTGTCGGATTGTACCGGATGCCGTAGCCTGGCCCGCTTTCCAAGATGACGGGAACACAGCCTTTTCTCAAATGCGGCCCGGAGGCATGCCGGCCGCCGCCAGGCATGGTTCAACTCGGTTCAACCCCCTGTCCGCGCTAGAAGAACGTCTTGAGCACGAGCGCGGCGACTCCCCCGAGCAGCAATCCCAACATCCATTTGATGAGCAGAATGTCCGCCTTGATGGGCGCGAGCTCGATCTGGAGGTCTTTACGGGTCACTAAATCGGATTCACCTTGGGCTTCGCGGAAGGCGTCGGCGATGGCCTCTGCCTGAGCTTCGGGCAGCCCCGCATCCTTGAGCCGGCGGATGAACCTGTGTGTATCGAAGGTGGTGGCGGCCATGGCAGCTCGCTTCTATGCGCGAAGTATACCACCCCCGCGCCACGTTCCGGGTGGCGGGTCTGCACGCCTGGAGGAGAACCGGGGGTGAGCAGGCGCAGCAGCCCTCCTGCCGCCAGGATCTACGGAACCGCTTCGCCGCGCGGCAATTCCGGCCTGTAGGATTGCGGCCATTTCACTTGGCGATAAAGTTCTGACATGGACAGCCGGAGGCCGAGCCGGGGCAGTGCGATCTCGGCCTCTAACCCGGCTGCCTCGGTAAGCTTCCACCCGCCCTCCGGCAGGCGCTCGAAGATCTCGCCGTGGGGGCGCTCTTGGTCCAACAAGAGGTAGTACTCCGGAGACTCGATGGCCCGATAGTGTTCGAACTTGAGGCCCCGGTCGTAGGAGGCGGTGGCAGGGGAGAGGACTTCCACGATCAGGCTGGGGGCTTCCACATAACGCTCATGGCGCCGTCCCGTCTCGCACAGGAGCATGAGATCCGGATAACAGAAGTGGTCGTGGGAGGCGACGTACAGCTTCATGTCGGCCCCATAGACCCGGCAGGGCCACTCCCGCGTGGCGTTGACCAGGGCGGCTCCCGTGTTCATGGAAATCAGAGCATGGCGCTCCGATCCTCCGGCCATCGCGAAGACTTCGCCGGCCAAGTACTCGTAGCGGCGATCTTGTTCCTGCTCCAGACGGAAATAGTCCTCGTGAGTGAGGTGCGTCTGGGGGGCGCGCTGCATAATTACCACTCCGCCCCTAGCCCGCCATGGTGATATTCGCCACCAGGGATTGTGAAAACCCGTGCGGCATGAACAGCGCCATCACCTCCTCCCTCTCGCGGCTCCTTTCCCGACCATGCAAGCCCTGTCGAGTCGAGGCAGGTAGCGTCCGCGACGTTCGCCGCTCGGTGCACCGGTCAGCGCCGCAACGAAGCCCGATAGACACGACTCGCAGAGAAATGGCATTCTAGCACGGGTGCGGTTTAGAGACCAGGAGGGACCCGGGAAGGCGGTAGGCTTTTTCCTCGCTCGCCCCGCGAGGCGGGGACGGCTTCTCGGCGGGGGCGCCTGTACGCCATGCAGTGGCCCTGACGCCGCGGAAAGAACAAGCTCGGGAGAACGGATGCCGTAGCTCGCCCACGGCGGAGAGGAGCGAATCGGCGGCGAGTCGCTGACTCAGGTCATACACGAAACGGGGCTCACGATCGCCTTCCCAGCGGGGGAAAGTGGAAGTCGATACCAGAAGCGCAGGCTTTTGCACATTTATCGAGTCACTCGTGCTCGGTATGCGAATACAACAGGTTGGTGATCTGTTCCGAGACGAGTCCAATCAAGAAAATAAGGATGGAAGACATGATGAGCAGCGCACTCATATTGGTGAACCGACCATGACTGACATAGGTGTAGACATAGTTTAGAAGTCCGAGCGCGAACTGGAGACCGCTGACCGGCAGAAATATCTTGAGAGGGGAATAGAGAGTCCCGACGCGGAAGATGATCACGAGGAAGCGGACCCCGTCGTGCACGGGCCGGATATGGCTGCGGCTGTTGGCCGTCCGGCGGGCTGCGTGGATGGGTACGTAGGCTATTGGCAAGCCGGCGCGGAAGAAGGCCATGGTGATGGTGGTGGGGTAGGAGAACCCGTTGGGCAGCAGGTAGAGGAATTCCCGGAACCGATGGGCACGGACCGCGCGGAAGCCGGACGTCAGGTCCTCGACCCGATGTCCTACCATCCAGCTCGCCAGGCGGTTGTAGCACGCGTTGGCCAAGTTGCGCAGCGCGGAACTCTGCGAGCCGGAATCTCGGGCCCCGACGGCCATATCGTAGCCCATGTCAAGGGCGACGAGCAGGCCGGGGATGTCTGCGGGGTCGTGCTGGCCGTCGGCATCCATGAACACCAGCGTGCCGCCGTTCGCAGCGCGGGCGCCGGTCTTGACCGCTCCTCCATTGCCGACGCCGTAGGGGTGTTGGATAAGGGTGACCCGATGGGCGGAGCATACCTGGGCCGTGTCGTCCTTCGACCCGTCGTCCACGACGATGATTTCGGCATCCGGGTACCGTTGAACCAGGTCGGGAAGCAGGCTCTTGAGGCTATTCGCCTCGTCTCGGGCCGGCAGGATGATGCTCAGAGGGGGATTCATAGGGTGGTCTTGGCCGTTCTGTTCTTGATTTCGGGAGACCGCCGAGATTCCAGCTCAGGCCGCGCTCATCCCGCCGAGCGCCGACCAGGCTTGAGGGGCTGCTCGATCGCGGCGACATGCGGCGTGACGCCGGCTCGCGGCCCGCAGGGAGAAAATGGACTTCTCGCGGAACCCCTTTGAGTTCTCCGATTCTATCAGACGCTGTTCTGGGCTTCGGAGATGGACCTCCTGTAGGCCATCCCCTTACACACAAATCAGCACCCTGCCGTCGTTCCGGCATGGATTGCCGGAATCCAGAGGCCAGGGACGGCAATCCGATCACATCCCTGTGTCCTGGATTCCGCCATTCCCTGGCGGAATGACGAGATATGTGTAATCCCATGCCTTTCGGGCCCGCCCAAGCCGACGTGCCAGGGCCGCCACGCTGCGGGCACCCGGATCGATCGCGTCGATGTCGAATCTCCCCATCTCTCCGGGCGCCCGGGCAGCGGGCTGTCCTGATGATCGCTGGTGGATGGTAGCAATCGCCTCGCCCGGTCGTCCACCCCGGCGCTTCGCCGAGCGCGTCGAGCGGTATGGGTCCTCGCTAAGGGGCTTTTCAGATCACCGTGCCTAGAGCCGTGCCCGGATCCGGTCACGGGAGTCTTATTTGTCACTCACCCCGGCGCTGAGCCGCCGCTCCTCCCTGCGGCGGCTCCTTCCACTCCAGCAGCGCGGCGGCGATGCCTCGACGTTTCCCATCGGTCTGGTAAGACACGAAGAGCGGTTTGACGGCGTCCTTGACCCGGTCGTAGGGATAGAGCGGACGGATAGGTGATGCCTACGGTCGTAGCCGATGTTACGAACAGATAGCGGCAGCGTCTGGCGCGCTCCAGGAACTGGCCCTCGTGGTGTGTTCGGAATCGGCGTGTAGTACGTGAGCCGCCGGGAGAAAATCATCACCAGGTCGGCGTGCGAAGCGTACACGCAATCTGCGGGGCCCACATAGTCGGGAATCGTTTTGGCAGCGACGATCACTCGGTGCATCGAACTCGGTGTTACGACGGGCTAGTCGGTCCGATACCGCGCCGAGCCAGACCTCGGTCCGCCTGTAGGGTGAGAGGTCTGCATCGAGGGGCTGAAGAAATCTTCGCGCCAGAAGCGCGTCGGTAGGAGACGAGACGAGCAGGGCGGCGACGCAGCAAGCATGCGGCATCAGTCTGAGTGCGGTGTGCCTGCTGCGTTCGACGAGCGTCTGCGACGCCAGCACTGCATAAAGCAGCAGGATGGGCAGAACGACGTAAAGGAACCGGGGAACATGGGCGGGAAACGGCCAGAACAGGACGATGAGCAGATAGAAGATCACATAAAACGCGTCGAGCCGGCGCCGCCGAAGACGCTGCACCAGTCCCGCCGCTGCCAGAAGCAGCAGTGCGCTGCAGACGGGAATGGCGCCCCGATAGGTCCAGAAGGTATCGAACGAGGTGATCCAGCTCCTCCACAGCACGACGGCTTGCACCTTGAAAGTCTTCGCCAAGCCGGCCATCTTGGCTTCGCGCAGAAAGTCGGCGTACATAGCCAGGTACGGCATAGCCCCCGCATGCAGCGACTTGTAGAGGCCCCACAGGGCTACGGGCAGCGCGCTCACCACGGCGAGGGGTGCCTTCCGCCGCATCCCGCCTCGATGATGGAAGTGGAGGTACAGCAGAAAGGCCGGGATCAGCGCGACTCCTACGGTTCGCGTCAGCGTCGCGAGGCCCACCAGGGCGGCCGTTGCGTACCACCAGGCTTCCCGGCGCAGCGCTGCCTTGGCGGTCAGGAATGCCGCCAGCGTCAGGAGCAGGTAGAGGTTCTCGCTGAGCACCCGGAGCGACTGAAAGATTGTGGCGGGGAGGGCGGCGAATGCGACCACGGTGAGCAGGGCGAGGGCCCGGCTGCCGGTCTCTTGCCTGGCCCAGGCGAAGAAAGCCGCGAGGGAGGCCAGCAAGAAGACGGTGGTGATCAGGTGGGCGAGGGCGATGCGATGGCTTCCCGCCCCGAGCAACGCCAGGGCCAGCGGGTACAAGGGTGGGAACTGGGCCGTCGAAAAGACCCGCTCGGCGAGGTTGGGTTCGTGGCCGCCGGCCGCTGCCTCATAGGGGGACAGGTAATCCGCCATGAAGAGGTAACGGACCGAGTCAGACGTGAAGCCCGTGACCGGGATGGGGTAGGTGAGATAGACATAGAACGCGCAAAGGGACAGGAAAACGAGCGCTATCGGGAGCGCCCCGGGAATGCCGCGGCCCCTCGAACGGGGCTGGACTGGGCTTCGATCGCGTCGACCAGCTCACTTTCGGTCGCCATCGCCTGCACCGCCGCTGACGCTTGGGGGCGTCCGCAAGGGCCCGGTCGTAGAAGCCTATCATCCGGCTGAGGTCCAGCCTCTTTCCATTGTCATGCGCTTTCAAGCGGGCGAGGGTACGGCGCGCGTCTGCGGTTTTGCCGAGACGCAGCTCGTACTGGAGCTCGAGCAGCCCTGCTTCGAGCCGCTCGGGCTGCAGGCTCTGCGCCGCGCTCCGCGTAGCGGATGGCGGTCTGCGGTCTGCCCAGGTAGCTCAAGATCTGCGCCATGTAGATTCGGGTCCACCAAGTGGCTTCAGGAGTGCGGGACGAGTCATGTCGCGAGTACCAGGCGTCCATGGCCTGCGTCAACTTCTCCGCGTCCAACTGCGGACAACGTTTCTGGTGAACGAGGTCTCTCAGAATCTCGAGCGCCAGCTCGGTATAGCCTCGGCTGGATATCTCCAGGTCGGATGCCACCTGATCGTAGTCGGACGCGACGATCGGGCTCTTCGCGATGCACAGGACGACGATTCGCCGAAGCGGGAGCGCCGCAGCCGCAGGGGCGCGCAAGTCTGGCCGCTTTCTGCAGGTGGTCGGAGCGCCTCCTGAGCGTTCCGCGCATTGGCGAAATACACGGCGAGGTCCGCCTGCAGGCGCGAGGAGTCGGGGTGGGCTCGCTGCGCAGAGAGGACGATGCCCTGCGACGAGGTCCATGTCTGGACGCGCTGGTAGGTTGCAAAGGCGTAGAAGGCGGGCAGCGCGGCGGCGAACAGCAGCAGGGGGCGCCGCAACTGCGGCTGCGAGCGTATCAGGATAGACAGCAGAGCCGCCAGCCCGAAGAACAGGCCGAACCCAGGCAAATAGTTGCGGTGCTCGAAGTAGATCTCGAGTGGGATGAAGGTCGATTCCAGCGATTGGGCGAGCAGGAAGAACAGCACCCCGAAGAACACCGGCGATAGCGACGACCTCCGAAACAGGTAAGCCGAGCAGAGAATTGCGAGCCAGCCGGCCGCCGCCAGGAGCGTCGACGGAGGCGATAGCAGGCCCGTGGACTTGCGATAGTCGTCGTGATAGAGACCGAGCGTCGTGCTGTCGGGAACAATCAGTGCGCGCACGTAGGAAAAGAGCACGCGGCCCTCGGTCAGCAGCCTCTCCTCGAGCGTAAAATCCCGGCTGGCGTATCCGCCGAGGAGGAGGGCAGGATGCAGCGTCAGCTTCACCAGGAGCACGCCCGCCGGTATCCCCAGCAAGACTACGAACAGCCCAGCCAGAATGCGCCTTGCTGCCGGCCGCGGCGTCCTGAATCCGAAGAAATAGATTTCGACCAGCAGCAGCAGCGGCAGCAGCAACGCCCCGTTTTCCTTGCTGAGCGTCGCCAGGGGCCACCACAGCAGGACGGACGACCCGATGAGGACACCGCCGAGCACCGGTCTGGACGCGAGGTTCTGACGTCCGACGGTGTAGGCGAGAAGCCCTGCAAAGACGAACAACGCCGCCAGCTCGGCCATCCGCTGGACGACGTACAGAACGGTGCTCACCTGAATCGGCGCGAGCAGCCACACCGCCGCGATCCAGAGGGCGAGAGTCCATCGGCGCGGCGCCAGCTCGGGGCGCTCCAGCAGGAGTCTGCCGGCAAGCCAGAACAGGACCGCACCGGCCAGGAGATGGATCAGCAGGTTCGTGTACTTGTAGGCCCAGACCTCTCCCGCCTCCAGCAACTGGTTGCCGATGAAGGTCAGCATGGCGACGGGCCGCCCAAGGGGCCGGAGGGGTTGGTCGCGAGCACGTCCTGCCAGGTCGTGAGGCCCGCGGACAGCTCCCCGAGCGGACGCAGGTTCTCGATGTCGTCGAGGAGGAGGTCGCCGCTCAGGCCCGGCCAATACAAGACCGCCGTCGGTGCCGAGCACCCCGTAGAGGCCGAGGACGACGGCCCACTGCGGTGCGGCGCTGGAACGGGTCCGAAAAGTGAGCACCGAGAAATGAAGAACCCCGGCAGGGCCGGGGTTCGGATGCTAGACTGCTGGGTCGACTCTAACGGCAGTTGGCCGGACGATACTTCGCCGCGAGGCTCGCCCGTGCAAACCCAGTCGACCGCGCGGTTGTTCAACATGGTGGGCGCGAGCACTAGCGTGCTGCCGCACACCTTCGGGTCCAGGCTGGGGCTGAAAGTGACCAAAATCGTGCCGCTCGTCCCCACCGCGATGCCGGTCACATACTTGCTGTTGATCGTGTTGGGACATCCCAGCCTGTAGCGTTGGACGTCGGCCAAGCGCCATTGGTGACGCGATACTCGGCGACCGAGGTCTTGGCCGCCGACGCCAGGTTCAGGCCTTCAGAGACCTTGGCGCGGATGGTGTAGTCCTGGTAGGCAGGAATGGCGATGGCCGCCAGGATGCCGATGATGGCGACGACGATCATCAGCTCGATGAGTGTGAAGCCTTGCTGTACGCGTTTCATTTCGAGTTCTCCGCTGTGCGGGATGGACGTGTTGCCGAACCCCGCGATGCCGTTGACTGCAGGCGACCCCTTTGACGTGCGAGCCTGCGCTGCGCTCGGAAGGGTGACGCTTCCGCTAGGGACTTAAGCATGGACCATGCCATCTCCGTCGCGCGGCGGACTGCAAGAGGGCGCGCTTTGGTCCTGCCGGAGTGGCATTTGAACTGTTCCTCGGGCCGAGGACCGTGTGCCGACGGGCGATGTTACGCGTTTCGTCCCGGTGGAGCACTCGATGTTTTGCGGCGTACCGCGACCGGACCGCACGAAGATCTCGCATCCTGAATCGGCACCCGTTCCTCGTTCTGGCGGTGCGGGGCCGGTGCCTCAGGCCCAGTCCGAGGGACTCGCCTTCGCCCGTCTCCCGCCGCCGCAGACCTTGCGCTTATCGGCAGGCGGGGCGACGACGCCTTTGGTCAAGGGCTGACGCGGTTGGGCACTTTCGTGCGCATTCTCTTCGTCGCCGCTGTTCCCGCTTATCAGCATACGGCGCCGGTATGGCCGCCTCCGCCGGGGTTGCGTATAGTGAACCGCCAGCGCGGCCTGCGACTATGAAGATCCTGCTCAGCAACGATGACGGCTATCAGGCGGCGGGGCTCATCTGTCTCGCCGCGGCCCTGAGGCGATACGCCGAGGTCTCCGTGGTGGCCCCCGACCGGGACCGCAGCGGGGCGAGCAACTCGCTGACACTGGACAATCCCATCCGGGCAACGCGCACGGACGACGGGTTCATTCGCGTCGATGGGACTCCGACCGACTGCGTGCACCTCGCCATCACCGGGCTCCTCGACGAGGAGCCGGACATGGTGATTGCCGGGATAAACAGCGGACCCAACCTGGGTGACGACGTGCTTTACTCGGGGACGGTGGCTGCGGCCATGGAAGGGCGATTTTTGGGAGTTCCCGCCATGGCGGTCTCCCTCGCCGGGCATCCCGCACAGCACTTCGAGACGGCGGCCAGGGTAGTCGTGCTGCTCATCGAACGTCTGGTGGCGAACCCGCTGCCGGGCGACACCATCCTGAATGTGAATGTCCCGGATGTTCCCTGGGAGGCGTTGGCGGGCTTCGAGGCGACGCGTCTCGGTCACAGGCATAAGGCGGAGCCGGTGCTGAAGACCGCCGACCCCCGCGGCCGGCCCATCTACTGGGTCGGGCCGCCGGGCGCGGAGCAGGACGCCGGCCCCGGCACTGACTTCCACGCCATCAGGCGCCAGTGTGTGTCCATTACACCCTTGCAGGTCGACCTGACGCGCTACACGGCCCTCGACAAAGTGGCCGCGTGGGTGGAGGGGCTCACGCCGCCAGCCTAGACCGTTCGGCGTCCCGGCGCGAGGCCGCTCTCGCAGCAGACCGCGCCAAGCGCAGACCATCTCCGTAGTCACTCATCACAACATACTGGTTGCTCAGAGAGGCCCAATTACAGGATAGGTACGTTGGGCCCCGTGGTGGGGCATGCTAGGCTATGGCTTCGCCCGCTGGCCTTTATACGCATTTTACCGGTGGCTGGCGCGGGCGGGCGAGCGGCCGGTTTCCGGTGCGGGACGTTCGGGGCGGTGTTCATCGCCGGCTTTTCATTCACCTTCCATAAGGCATTTACCACCGGGGCCGGCGCCGGGTCCATGCCGGCGCTGCCGTTGGTGGTGGGCTCCCCGATGGGCCGCGGGAACCGCTCGTTTCTCCTGGCCAGGTGGATGGCCCGGGGGAGGCGCACTCCGACAGGAACCTCCGCACCGCTGCATCGACTGGATCGGGTGCACAACGGCGCTCACGGCGCTGACTGCGTCCTTAGTATCGCGGGACTGATGCCTGGGATAGGTCTGCGGCTCGGCTGGTGGTTTCTCATCGGGCTGTGCGTCGCCGGCTGCGGTGGCTCGCAAGCAGTTGCCCCCGTGAGCACGCCGCGGGGTGCAGAGGGCCTGCCGCATGGGGGCTACTACGTCGTGCACAGGGGAGACACCCTTTATTCGATCGCCTGGCGTTACGACCTCAACTATTCGACCCTGGCCGCGTGGAATGGCATCGGGGATCCCGACCGAATCTATCCTGGGCAGCGGCTGCGCCTTACGCCCGGGCCGAGCAGCCGCACGGGTGAGCGGTCTCCGAGCCCGCGCCTACCGACGGTCTCCACGCCTGCCGCGGCCACCGTGTCCAAGCCGACCCCATTGTCCGTGGATGGGCGCGAGGATACCCGGATTAACAGCGCGCCGGAGATCATCTGGACGTGGCCTGCCCGGGGCAAGGTGATCCAGACGTTCTCGGCGTCCGGGCCAGCCAAGAAAGGACTGGATATCGCCGGGATACCGGGGCAGCCGATAGACGCCGCCGCTGCAGGCAAGGTGGTCTACAGCGGCAGTGGACTGATCGGATACGGCAATCTTATTATTGTCAAACATAACGACAGCTACCTGAGCGCATACGCGCACGGTGCACGGCTGCTGGTAAAGGAAGGGGAATGGGTCAAGGCGGGACAGCCAATCTCCGAGATGGGACATACCGGGACCGACCGGGTGATGCTGCATTTCGAGATCCGGCGCCAGGGCAAGCCCGTCGATCCACTTCTATACCTGCCAAGGCGGCCTGGATGATGTTCGGAGGAGGAGGCGGATGTGAGGGAACCAGATGAGCTGGACCCCGAATTAGCGCGGTACGACGGTGAAGACGCCAATGAGCTTGCCGGCGACGGAGAGGGAGAACGTGCCGGCGAAGCTGCCGATGCGCCGCCCCCGGCGGGAGATGTCCCTGCGGACGAGTTGGACGCGACTCGCCGTTATCTCCGGGAAATCGGCTTTTCCCCGCTGCTGAGCGCCGAGGAGGAGCGGTATTACGCACGTCTGGCGCGGCAGGGCGACCAGGCCGCCAGGCGGCGCATGATAGTGAGCAACTTGCGGCTGGTGGTGAAGATCGCGAAGCGGTATTTGCGCCGCGGACTCGATCTGCTCGACCTGATCGAGGAAGGGAATCTGGGGCTGATCCATGCCGTGGAAAAGTTCGACCCGGAGCGGGGGTTTCGCTTTTCCACTTACGCTACGTGGTGGATCCGGCAGACGGTGGAACGCGCGATCATGAACCAGGGCCGCACCATCCGGCTGCCGGTCCACGTCATGAAGGAGCTGAGCCTGTACCTGCGCCGGTCACGCGAGCTGGCCCAGAGCCTGGACCACGAGCCGAGCCCAGACGAGGTGGCCCGTTTCCTGGACAAGCCTTTGCAGGAAGTCGAACGCATGCTCGGGCTGAGGGAGCCCGTGTCCTCCGTGGAGATCCCGGTGGGGCGGAACATGGAGCGATCCGTCCTCGACAGCATCGCGGATGAGCAGAACCTCGACCCGGCCGCCATGGTGCAAGACGACGATCTCCAACGTCATATCGATACCTGGCTATCGCAGATGCAGGACAAGCACAGGGAGGTCGTGGAGAGGCGCTTCGGCCTCTGTGGTCAGGAAGCGGCGACGCTGGAGGAAGTCGGCAGCGCCATTGGAGTGACCCGCGAGCGGGTGCGGCAGATCCAGGCAGAGGCGTTGAAGCGGCTCCGGCAACTGCTCGAGCGGGAAGGATTCTCCCTGGAGAATCTGCTGAAGTAGGCGGCTTTGGGGCGCGTGCGCGGCTGAAGCCAGACCGCGACAAAAGTTTCGAAACTGACGGCTCGGCCGGGCTGACCAGCACGAAGCAGCGTGCAGCGGCCGGGGCGTTCGGGCGCAGCCGCGCTCTGTCTCAAGCTGCGCCGATCATGAGCAGTACCGCCGCGACCTTTCGGCCGTCGGCGGTGAGTATGTTGTAGGTGCGGCAGGCTGCGCCCGTGTCCATTGCCTCGACGCCGATGCCGCGCGAAGTCAGCGGGGCGAGCAGTTCCACGCGAGGGAACTGCAGGCTCGCGCCCGACCCGAAGAGCACGATCTCGGGATCCAGGGCCGATACCAGCTCGAAGTGGACGCGGGCGACCTCGCCGAACGCCTGGGGTGGCCAGTCCGCGACCAGGCGATGAGGGGTGACGACACAGCTTCGGGTCAGGGTCCGGGTCCGCAAGCCGCCCTCCGATCGTTTGGCCGCGTCCTCGGGCACCCTGAGGGTCACTTGGCCCGGGCCGTAGGACCGGAAGGTGTAATGCGCGGGGCTGATGTCCTGACGTGTCTGCATTCCGCCGGCCCTCCCGGACGACGTTCTCATTATAGCCGGGCGGGATCTTCGAACTCTCTGCCGAGAGCCTGTGAATAACGCGGCTGCGCGTCCCGACAGCGGTGCACGCCGCCGGCAACGCGCCCCGGCCGCTTCTTCCTCTGCGCCGCAGCCGCTATAATCACGAGTCACGGCTCTTCCCTCGGATCGACGGCCTTGCTCCAGGAATTTCCCCGCATCAAGCGGCTGCCTCCCTATGTGTTCAGCATCGTGAACGAGCTGAAAGCCAAGGCCCGTGCCGGTGGTGAGGACATCATCGACTTCGGGATGGGGAACCCGGATCAGCCTACGCCACGCCACATCGTCGAGAAGCTGGTGGAGGCGGTACGACGGGATGACACGCATCGCTACTCGATGTCGCGGGGCATCCCCAGGCTGCGCAGGGCGATTTGCCGCTGGTATCACCGTCGTTTCGGCGTCGAGCTGGACCCCGATACCCAGGCCATCGTCACCATCGGATCGAAGGAGGGGCTCGCGCACCTCGCGCTCGCGACGGTCGGGGCGGGGGATGCGGTGCTGGTCCCGAACCCGGCCTATCCGATCCATCCCTACGGGTTTGTCATCGCGGGAGCGGACATCCATTACGTGCCCCTGGTGCCGGGGGTGGACTTCTTCGCGGAGCTGGAGAAGGCGATCAAGGATGCCTGGCCGCGGCCCAAGATGCTGGTGCTGAACTTCCCGGGCAACCCGACCACGCAGTGCGTCGAGTCGTCGTTCTTCGAGAAGGTCGTCGCCATCGCGCGCGAGCGCGAGATATGGGTGGTGCACGACCTTGCGTATGCGGACATCGTGTTCGACGGCTACGTCGCGCCATCCATTCTTCAGGTGCCGGGCGCGAGCGAGTGCGCAGTCGAGTTCTTCACCCTGTCGAAGAGCTACAACATGCCCGGGTGGCGGGTGGGGTTCATGTGCGGCAACGCCACGCTGGTAGCCGCTCTCGCCCGCATGAAGTCCTACCTGGACTACGGCATGTTCACGCCCATCCAGGTGGCTGCCATCGCCGCCCTGGAGGGGCCGCAGGAATGCGTGCGGGAGATCGTCGAGACCTACGGCAGGCGTCGAGACGTGCTGTGCAACGGGCTCAATGCGCTCGGCTGGAAGGTGGAGAAGCCCAAAGCCACCATGTTCGTGTGGGCGCCCATTCCTCCGCAGTATCGCGCCGCGGGCTCGCTGGAGTTCTCCAAACGCTTGCTGGAGCAGGCGAAGGTGGCCGTGTCTCCAGGCATTGGCTTCGGGGAGTACGGTGACGACCATGTGCGCTTCTCTCTCATAGAGAATGAGCACCGGACACGACAGGCCCTGCGCGGCATCCGAGATATGCTGCGCAGCGACCAACGCGTAATGTTGCGGGAGGTGGGGCCCTGACGCGGCCCCTGAAGACCCATCGCTCCCCGCGCGAGCGGGACAGCGGCGCGATTGGCCCGGCTGCGGTGTACGTCGGGCTGCTCGGGCTCGGCACGGTAGGCTGCGGGACCGTCCAGGTGCTGCAGCGCAATGCCGGGGAGATCGCGCGCCGGGCGGGCCGGGCCATCGTCGTGCGGCGGGCGGCGGTGCGAGCCTTCAACAAGCCGCGCCCCTGCGCCACCGAAGCGGTGCGTCTGACGACCGATGCGACCGCAGTGGTAGATGACCCCGAGTTGCCCGTTGTGGTGGAACTGATGGGCGGAATCGAGCCTGCCCGGGAGTTGGTGTTGCGCGCCATCGCCAACGGCAAGCATGTGGTGACCGCCAACAAGGCGCTGATCGCCTTGCACGGCAACGAGCTGTTCGATGCCGCCCAGGCGACCGGGGTGATGGTGGCCTTCGAGGCGGCCGTGGCCGGCGGTATCCCCATCATCAAGACATTGCGCGAGGGCTTGGCAGGCAACCGAATCGAATGGCTGGCCGGGATCATCAACGGCACCAGCAACTTCATCCTGAGCGAGATGACACACCAGGGCCGGGACTTCGCCGAGGCGTTGGCGGAGGCCCAGCGGCTCGGCTGTGCAGAGGCGGACCCCACCCTCGACGTGGAAGGGGTGGATGCGGCGCACAAGCTCACCATCCTGGCGTCCATTGCGTTCGGCATTCCCTTGCAGTACGAGAGAGTCTATCGCGAGGGCATCGGGGAGATCCGCCGCGACGACGTGGACTACGCCCGACAGCTCGGCTACCGCATCAAGCCCTTGGGCATCGCGCGCCGCTCTCCCGGCGGGATCGAGCTGCGCGTGCATCCCACCTTGATCACCGACCGGCGTCCCCTGGCCAACGTCGAAGGGGTGATGAATGCCGTCGTCGTTTGCGGGGACGCGGTCGGGCCGACGCTGTATTCCGGCCCTGGGGCCGGGGCGGAGCCGACTGCTTCCGCCGTGGTGGCGGACCTCGTGGACGTGGTGCGCATGCTCGCCTCCGACCCCGAGAACCGCGTGCCACACCTGGCGTTTCAGCCCGATGCCTTGCAGGACCTGCCTATCCTGGCCATGGACGAGATCCAGTCGGCCTATTACCTGCGCATGCAGGCGGTGGACCGCCCGGGCGTGCTGGCAGACGTGACTCGCATCCTCGGCGACCGCGGGATCAGCATCGAGGCGATCCTCCAGAAGGAACCTCAGCCCGGCCAGGAGCATGTTCCAGTCATCATGCTCACCCATCCGGTGGCGGAGCGGGAGATGACCGACGCCATCGTGCGCATCGAGGGCCTGGAGGCCATCGAAGGCGCGGTCACCCGCATCCGCTTGGAGCACCTGTAGCGGGGCGCGCGCCGAGTGCCGGTGGCCGCGATACGGGGCAGCTCCGCTAGGTAATTTTCTTGTCCAAGTCGGAACAGCCAGAGAATGGCGCGGTTCTGCGGAGGTCGTGGCGGAGCTGCGTTTGGACTACACCGGAGTGGTCATCGTGATCTCCGTCGAACCCAAACGGTTTCGCCCGGCAGGTGCTCGGTGAAAGAGTAAAGAGTAAGAGGATTGAGTCGATGCCATTTCGCTCGCGTTACACCGGGCTGATCGAGACCTACCGGGACCGCCTGCCGGTCCATGACGACATGCGGGTGATCAGCCTGGGGGAGGGAAATACGCCGCTCATCCGCCTGAACCACTTGCCCCGGCTGCTGGGCAAGGACGTCGATATCTACGTGAAGTATGAGGGTCTGAACCCCACAAGCTCCTTCAAGGATCGTGGAATGACCATGGCCGTCACCCGGGCGGTGGAGGAGGGGGCCCAGGCGATCATCTGCGCCTCCACCGGCAACACCTCGGCGTCGGCCGCGGCCTATGCGGCACGCGCCGGGATCCGCTGCTTCGTGCTCATTCCCGAGGGGAAGATTGCGCTGGGCAAGCTGGCTCAGGCCATGATGCACGGGGCGGCGGTCATCCAGATCCGGGGCAACTTCGACGACGGGATGCGCCTCGTGAAGGAGGTGGCAGAGGAGGCGCCCGTGACCATCGTCAATTCCATCAATCCTTACCGGCTCCAGGGGCAGAAGACGGCGGCGTTCGAGATCGTGGAGGAGCTCGGGCGTGCCCCGGATTATCACTGTCTGCCCGTGGGGAACGCGGGCAACATCACCGCGCACTGGATCGGATACTGCGAGTATTCCTCGTCCTCGGGCGAGCGTGTGACGGAGGCCTGCACGTACTGCGCCGGCCACTGCCGGTTCGCCGGCGGCGCCGTCGTCGGAAACCGTCCCCGGATGGCGGGATACCAGGCGGCGGGCAGTGCTCCTTTCGTCCTTGGGCATCCCGTGGAACAGCCCGAAACCGTCGCGACGGCTATCCGCATCGGCCACCCCCAGTCCTGGCACCAGGCCCGGACGGTCGTGGAGGAGTCGGGCGGCTGGTTCGATTCCTGTACCGACGAGGAGATCCTGGCCGCTCAGAGGCGCTTGGCGCAGACCGAGGGTATTTTCTGCGAGCCGGCGTCGGCGGCTTCCGTAGCGGGTGCGAGCCGCGACATCGTTAGCGGGCGTATCCCGCAAGGCAGCAGTGTCGTTTGCACTCTGACCGGCCACGGTCTGAAGGACCCCGACACCGCCATCCGCCAGAGTGGGACGGCAGTGTTGACGGTCGACGCGACCCTGGACTCGGTGCGTCAGACCATTCTCGATAACCTGTAGGCGGGAAGGTTGACAGGATGCGAAACAATTCCTGTCAGCAGGGAAACGAGCGGGGTGAAGGGCTCAAAAAAAACGAAGGCTGCACCACAACCAACGACTGCCCTCGCGGTGTCCGCCGTATCCCATGTGTCGCCCGTCTTGGACCATCGAGTGGCGGCACTGGACCATCAGTATTCAAACTCATATATGAGCCCGACGCTACTCCCACCGGAATTGGTGGCGCCTGAGGACGAGCCGGTTCCGACGGTGCTTTCCAGCTTCAGCCCCTTGGCCAGATCGATCTGAACCGTGGCCTGGGTACCGGTCCTGCCGCTACCCCCGCTGACCGACAGGCGGCTGAGGCCGAGGCTTTTGCGTATGCTCTCCAGGGGGTTGCCGATGCCGGAAGTGACTCCGGTCAGCGAGGCTGCGGCAGCGGCGATCTGGGCCAGCTCGAGTGGGCCCAGCGAGGAAATGCCGCGGCCGAACAGCAGGTGGGCGAGCACCTCGTCCTGGGGCAGATCGGGTACGCTGCTGAGCGTGATCTTGGGCTTCTGGGCGGTGCCGCTAACGGTGAGGGTCGCGGTGACGTTGCCGCTGGTGGCGCTGGCGACGAAATTCAGGGAGGGGTCGGTCAGGCTGCCCCCGTTGAAGCTGACCACACCCTTGCTGAAGGTCAGGGTCTGGCCCACCAGGCGGAATTCACCGCGCAGCATCTCGAAGCTGCCGTCTGGCTGCGGGTTGGCCGTGGTGCCGTGCACCCGAACCGTACCGCCCAGCTCGGTGTCCAGCCCGCGGCCGCGCACGAAGATTTCGCGGGCAGCCTTGATGGTGAGATTCAGCGCGATCCTCGGCCCAGGCGTGGCGGGCGGGGGCGGCGGAGCACCGGGCGTGCGCACATTGAGCACGGCGATGCTGGTGGGCAGGTGCTCGGGGATGGCGATCTCCGCGCGATGGATGCGGAGGGTGCCGGCGGCCGTAAGTCGTCGTGCGGCCTCGCCGCGCAGTGTGAGGTCGGCATCCAGCTTTACGGTCAGCCGGTCGCTGGCCAGTGGCCGCGCGTTGCGGGCGGTGATGCTCAGATCGACCGGCATGCCTGGCGCCAGCACGCCGATGGTGCCGCTGGCGGTAATGGTGCCCGGGCCGGCGCGGCCCTCGAGCCGGGTGATGCGGATGGTGTCGCCGTCCACCTGGAGCAGGGCCGTGAGGTGGGTGATATGGGCGCCCTGCGCGAAGTCCTGCACCTCGCCATCGGCGACCTGGACGGTGCCGGTGACGCGCGGCGCGCTCAGGCTTCCGGCGATGTCGGCGTTCAGCGTCATCTGTCCGCGCACGCGGCGTCCGCCGGCGGCCAGAAACGGGTCGAGCATCGCCAACTTCGCCGATCCTTCGGCGTGGAGGGCGATCGGGCCGGACCGGTTGAGCGACGTTTGGCCGGTCAGTGTGAGGCGCGTCGAATCCGCGGTCAGCCGACTGTCAATCTGTGCCGATTCGCCGCTCAGGTGGGCAGTCGCGATCAGGTCCGCGGGCGGCAGGGTGCGGCCCGGACCCACGCGCAGGCCTTTCGCCTCGACCTTCACCGTCCCGTCCAGGCGCGCCGGGGTGCCGGTCAGCCTCGCGTCCGCCCGCAACGTGCCGTCTGCGGCGAGACCCGGGGCGAACAAGGCGGCGAGATCGGCCGGGACGTTGCGCAATGCGACGCTCAGATCGAGCGTGGGCGCCGCACGCCCCGCTACCTCCAGCACCGCCTTCCGCAAGCCTAGCCGCAGCCGGTCCAACGTGATGCCTGCGCCGAAACCGACGCGCACCGGCGAGAGCAGGCGCAGCGTCTCACCCTTCCAACTCGCCTGGAGTGCGGAGACGGCGACATTCTTGGCCGGGGCATCGAGGGTCGCGGCGCTGGTCAGCCGTGCCTCCGCGCCCGCCAGATTCTGCGCCGCGGCGGACAGACGCAGGTGGAGTGCCTCCCCAGGCCCGGCCACCTCCAGCCGCGCGGAGCCGATGATCCCGCCCGCCGAGATGGCGTCCAGCGTGAGTCGGCCGTCGGTCACGGGGTGCGTGGTGGGATCTACGACAGTGGCGGCCAGTGTGACGTGCCCGACCGAGGCGGTTCCGTCCAGCGCGGCGTTGCGCGCATCGAGATCGAGGTGCACCTGTTGGCGGCCGTTCTGGGCCGTCATTTTCAGGGCCGCAGTGACGGAGCCGGACAGGGGCCGGCCGACCAGCCGCCGCAGGTCCTCCAGCCGGGTCAGGCGAAGATCGACTTTCCCGACCGGAAGATCGGCGCCCTTTGGCAGTGTCAGTGCACCCTCCGCATGGGCGCTCTTCCAGTCAGCGCGGCGGATGGCGACGTGCAGAACGCTGTCCGCGCTGCGCTGCGCGGCGAGCGCGAGTTCGAGCGGCGATCCGTCCAGCACGCCCTGCGCCGTCAGCTCGCCGGAAGGCGCCCCGGGCAGGCCCCGTGCCCGGAGCTTCAATGTGATCGGGCCCCGCGGCATGCCCTTCGTCGCCACCTCGCCGTTCGCAACGGCGGTAACGGCAAGGTCGTCCTGCGGTCCGGCGATATGGCCCTGCGCGGAAAACCGTCCGGAAACCTTCGGCGTGACTGCTGCGAGATCGGACAGCGCAACTTTCCACTTCAGGTCCGCAACACGGCTGGTGACTCCGCCACTGGCCGACAGCGTCAGCGTTCTCCCGTCGAGCTGCAGGCGGGAGAGCGCGATGTCCTGGCCGTGCCGGGCGATGGAGACGGCGATCCCGAACTTGGCGGCGCCGCCGACCAGTGCCGGCAACGGCGCCGTGCCCCCGGTGACGCCGAGCTTTCCGTCCACTTCCAGCCGGGTGGTGTCGCCCCGCAGGGCCGCGCGCGCGATCAGGGTCGTGTTGCCCTGCACGTCCACTCCGCCTGCCGCCGCGAACGGTGCCAGGTCCGGCAGAGTGAGCGCGGCCTCTCCGTGAATCTCGCCTGCGGTCTCGGCCTTCCCCTCGACATCGATCAGCGGATGCTTCACGGTAAAGGTAACAGGCCGATGCGGCGCATCCAGCCGGGCGTCGGCCTGAAGCTTCAGCGGCGCGCCCCGGAGCAGGTCCGGCTGCGGTCCGGGCGCGCGCAGGCCATCGACCTCGGCGTGCAAGCCTACCCGCCCGGTGTCGCCCTGCAACTTCGCAGCGATCCGACGGATGGCAGCGCCAGCGACATCCAGCGCGTCGATCTGCAGCGTGCCATTGGCGGTGGGTTTGGTGAAGGGACCGTGCAACTGCACGTCCAGCGCCACGGCCTGCCAGGACAGATCCGGCCGCGGCCGCATCGCGGGAGCCGACGCGGTGAGGGTGAGGTCGGCAGCCCGGTGCTCAAGGTCGAGCGTGCCCTGAGCGGCGGCATGCAGCGGGCCGGCCTCCAGCGCAACCTTCGTATGTACGGCCGAGCGGGGACCGTCGAGAGACGCATCGACCGAGAGCGCGCCCAGCTCGGGTAGCCTAGCGATACCGGAAATCAGGCCATGCGCCGGCTCCTGCGCGGTCAGGTGCGCGCGCAGCGCAGCCGGGTCCACGCGGCCCCGCAGCCGGTAGTTCCCCTCTCCATCCAGTCGCCGCACGGAAAGGTCGACATCGCCCTGTCCGAGCGCGGCGAGGTGCGCCGTGCCGTCGATGGCGAGTGCCGCTGCGGTGCCAGCCACAGGCGCGGCCAGGACCAGCCGGTTCACGCGCAACGCGCGCAAAGCGACGCCGATCGGCAGGGACCGCCTGCCGGTCCGCGGTGCGGAAGGGGCCGGCAGGCGGTCGACCGCGATCTGCCCCGCCTCCAGCCGGTCGATCTGCGCCACCCCCGCTAACAGGCGGGACGGCGACCAGTCCAACCGTAGGTCATCCATCACGAGCCAGGGACCCGCGTGGTCGCGCACCTCGATGCGTCCGGCACGCAGCGAGTCGGGGAAGCGGCCGGCGAGCCCCGTGATGGTCACCTCGCCGCCGGTGAATTTCGGCACACCCCATTCGATCAACTCGCGTCCGGGCTCGGTATTGGCCGCGATTAGCACCAGTACGGCGAGGAGGATCGGTAGGCCAAGCAGCACAGCCGCCGTCCGGACAATCCACCGGGTTCTGCGCCGCATCAGAACGCCTGCCCGATGCCGATGTACAGCTCGAACGCATCGCCGCCGGGCTGTCGGTTCAGCGGAAGGGCCACGTCCAGCCGGATTGGCCCGATCGAGGTGTAGTAGCGCGCGCCCACGCCGGCGCCCGTAGCCCAAATGCCAGCGAACGGCGGTCCGTCGGCGGTGACTTGGCCCGTATCGACGAAGACGACGGCACCATACTTGTCCAGGATGCGCTGACGGAACTCCACCGTGCCGGCAACGAGCGCGGTGCCGCCAACGGGGTTGCCGTCGGGGAACTGCGGCCCAATGGACTGATACTTGTACCCGCGCACCGTGGCGCTGCCGCCAGCGTAGAAGCGCTTGTCGGGCGGCAGGTCGAACTGGCTGGCGCCTTCCGCATCGCCGATCGTGCCGCGCAACGCCAGCACGCTGCGGCCTGGCTCGCCCAGGTTCAGGTAGGCCGAGCCCGAGAGCTGCATCAGCAGGAAGGTGGTGGTCCGCGGGCCGGCCAGCGGCTGTGTGGGCGTGACCGACGCAGCCGCGCGGATGCCCTGGGTGGGATCGAGCAGGCTGTTGGTGCTGTCGTATTTCATCGTCAGCGGCAGGCCAACCAGCGTGTAGTCCTGCGTCACCCCCTGCTGCGTGATCCGTTCCTGCTCGACAGCCAGCCCGAAACCGCGGCTCCAGTGTTCGGAGAACTTGCGGTTCAGCAGCACATCGGCGGTGGCGGCGGTCTGGTCGTAGGCGTCCAGGCTCTGCTTGATGGCGCCGAGGTCCCCCTGTAGCGATTGGTCGCGGTGCCGGAAATCCGGTTTGATGAACGTGGCGGCTGCGTTGTAGCCAATCCCGGTCGTGCTGTTGCCGCCGAGGTCGGTCACCCCCGTCGTCAGATGCAACTGCTCCCCGTTGCCGAACAGGTTGCGGTGTTGCCAGGAGGCGGAAAAGCTCACACCGAGATCGGTAGAATAAGCCGCGTCCAGGCTCACCGCTCGCCGTCGGCGCTCTGTCACGTCGAACGTGATCGGCAGGCGCCCGTGCGCGTCCAACTTACGCGCGACGCTGACCCGCACGGACGAAAAGACGCCGATCGAGGCCAAATCCTGCCGAGCCTTCTCGATGGCGCCAGGGCTGAACTGTTCTCCGCGATGGACCAGCAGGCGGCGGCGTACGAAGGACTCGTTCACGTGATCCAACCCCTTCACCGTGATGGGGCCCAGGTTCACGCGCGGGCCGGTATCCACCTTGTAGGTGATGTCGAGGGCGTTGGCGCCGGCCTCCAGGATGGCCACAGGCGGAGCGACCTTCGCCAGCGCGTAACCCTCGTCCCGCAGGGCATTCAGCAGCCGCTCACGCGCTGCCAGCACCTCGGAAGCGACCGCCGCGGCCCCGGGTGCGAGGCCGAGCTTGGCGCGCGCCTCCTCAGGCACCGTCCCCTGAATCCGGACCTTGCGCAGACGAAAGAGCGGTCCCGTCTTGAGCGAGACTGTCACCTTGACCGGCGGGTCGGCCGGAGCATGATCGAGCAGCTCGGACAGGCCCGGGTCATTGAGCGCCCGGCCGGCGATCCGCACTTCCGCCTTGCCCTTGTAGTAGCCGAAGCTGTGCAAGGCGGTGACGAAGCGGTTGGCATCCTCCTGTGCGCGCCCCACCAGAGCGAACGGGCCCACCGGGGCCTGCTGGCGCAGGCTAAGGAGCGTGGACGAGTCACTCAGCGCCTGATCCAGCGCGGTGTGACCCGTCTTGTCGATGGTGACGGCGTAAGGCTGTGGGTCGGCCGCGCGCGCGGCTGGCGCCGCCAGGGCCATTGCGGCGAGCAAGGCGGCGAACCCGCGGCACCGGCGGGACATAGACCGGTCAAGGCGTACCCGGGGTGGTACACGGTGCGCACCGGTTCGGTCGGCCGTTGCATCCAGGCAAAGAACGGACCCTCCCTGTGTCGCGTTCATAATAATACGCAGGGAATACTGGCGCGTCACGGCGTCGGGCAGCCCCGCAAGCCAGTCGCGAACCCTGACAACGTCAGCCGTTGATGGCTCCCTGCTCTCCATGGTCCTCCTCTCGGCTCCACTGGCCCCATCCGTCAAGCCTAGAGCCCGACCGGGGGATTTGGCAACAACGCCGGTTCGATCCGCGTGCGAGGGCGCAGACCTCTTGCAGAAGAGAGATGGGCCGGTGGCGCTGCCATCGAAAAGTCACTCGCGCGAACTTGAATCCGCTCTTGCGTGAGCTGACCGCCCCGCAGACGTTGCGTCGCATGGCGCGGGGGCGCTCTCATACGTCGCCAAATGTTCGGGCTAGAGCGGCGCGAAGTCGGTCTGGAACGTTTCCAAGATGTTGCCCTCAAAGGAGAAATCTGCTCCTCGTCCTCGGCGGGGCGGGTTACCATGGGGGGTGGAATGGTCGCCGAGAGCCGCAGACCGCGCATCTTCTTGGGGCCTCCGGCACCCACGACCCCCTGGTCGCGCGTCCGGGTAAAGCGGCCCGTCAAGCCGAGTGACCCGTGCCAAACATGCGGGAATGAGAGATGATCGATGCAGATGAGCGCCTGTCGGCCTCGGCATCTCTGAACACCGTTCGCGACTTCATCCGTTGGGGCGCCAGTCTGTTCAACCAGTCCCGGCTCCACTTCGGCCACGGGACGGATAATGCCGTGGACGAGGCGGCCTATCTGGCGGCTCATGCCCTGTACCTATCGCCGGTCATACCCGACCATCTGTTGGACGCGCGGCTGCTCGACCACGAGAAGACCCGCCTCGCCGGGCTATTCCTCAGACGCGTGGACGAGCGCGTCCCGGCTGCTTACCTGACCCACGAGGCGTGGTTTGCCGGGCTGTGTTTCTACGTGGATGAACGGGTGCTGGTGCCGCGTTCGCCTATCGCGGAGCTGATCGAGCGTGGCTTCGGGCCATGGACGGACGGGCTGGACGTGCGCCGCATCCTCGACGTGGGCACCGGCAGCGGCTGCATCGCCATCGCATGTGCTCACGCGTTCCCCGCGGCGGTGGTGGATGCAGTGGACATCTCGGCCAGCGCCATCGAGGTCGCGCTCATGAATGTCGAACGCCACGGCCTGCGCCGCAGGGTGAGGCCCATTACCTCGGACCTGTTCGCTGCCCTGCAGGGGCAATGCTATGATCTGATTGTCAGTAATCCTCCCTACGTTGCGGTTTCCGTCGTCGAGGATCTTCCCGCAGAATACCGGCACGAGCCCGACGTGGCATTCAATGCAGGGGAGGAGGGACTGGATTACGTAATACGCCTGCTGCGGGAGGCCCCCGATTACCTCAAGCCCGACGGACTCCTGGTGGTCGAGGTGGGCGCTGGCGCCGAGACCCTGAGTCGGCGATTTCCGCACGTACCGTTCACTTGGGTCGAGATCGAACGCGGCGGCGAGGGGGTATTTCTGCTGAGCGCTAACGACTTGTTCACTCATCGGCCGCTGTTTTCCTAGGGGGTCACTGTGCGCCCGCCCGAGACAATGGAGGAGTATCAGGACCTGGTGGAGCAGGCGCTGATGGAGGTCGAAGACCTGCGCCGTAGTGCAGAATACGACGAGGGCGAGGAGTGGGGTGAGGTGTTCGGTTTCCTGGATCCCCTGGAGACGGAGCTGCGGAAGGTGCAACAGTCGATGCTGAATGGCACCTACGAGTTCCGGGACGAGGATCTGCCGTTCATGCGCGCCGTCAGCGGCGTGGACCCATTCATGCTGCCGTTCAAGACCCTCTTGGAGACGATCAACCTGACGCACCGCCGGGGCCTTCCGGATGCCGGCCGGTGAGGGAAATATGGATCAGGGGCTGACCTTCGACGCGGAGCTGATTCGCCGTTACGACAAGGCCGGCCCGCGCTATACGTCGTATCCCACTGCCGTTCAGTTCCATCAGGGCTTCGGGGAGGCGGCCTATCGGGCGTGGACGGTACGGACCAACGAGGAGGCCGTACTGCGCCCCCTGTCGTTGTATTTTCACCTCCCGTTCTGCGACACCGTCTGCTATTACTGTGCATGCAACAAGGTGGTCACCAAGGACCGCTCCCGTTCCGGTCCTTATGTCGAGCGTCTCTGCCGGGAGACCGCCTTGCAGGGCTCGTTGTTCGACCGCTCGCGTTCCGTGGACCAGCTCCACTGGGGAGGCGGTACGCCCACCTTCATCAGCCACGAGGAGATGCGCAGTATCGTGGCGGTCACGCGGGCGCACTTCAGCCTGCGGGACGACGACACTGGGGAGTATTCCGTGGAGATCGACCCGCGGGAGGTCCGCCCCGACACCTTGGCGCTGCTGCGCGAGCTGGGGTTCAATCGCGTCAGTCTAGGTGTGCAGGACTTCGACCCTCAGGTGCAGAAGGCCGTCAATCGTCTTCAGTCCGAGGGGCAGACGCTCCAGGTCTTGGAGGAGGTGCGCCGCCTGGGCTATCGTTCGGTGAACGTGGATCTCATCTATGGTCTGCCGTTCCAGAGTGTCCGCAGCTTCGGCCGCACCCTGGACAAGGTCATAGCCGCATCGCCGGATCGGTTGTCAATCTTCAACTATGCCCATTTGCCAGAGATGTTCAAACCCCAGCGGCGTATTTCTCCCGAAGACCTCCCAGCGCCCGCCGAAAAACTGGGCATCCTGCAGATGACCATCGAGCGGATGACCGACGCCGGTTACGTCTACATCGGCATGGATCACTTCGCGAGGCCTGGCGATGAGCTGGCCGTTGCCCAGCGGGAGGGGAAGCTGCACCGCAACTTCCAGGGTTACTCCACACACGCCGACTGCGACCTCGTGGGGATGGGCGTGACTGCCATCGGCAAGGTGGCCGATGCGTATAGCCAGAACGTCAAGGACCTAGAGACTTACTACCGGCGATTGGACGAGCAGCAACTCCCTGTGCTCCGGGGTGTCGAGCTCGGCCCGGACGATCGGCTGCGCCGGGAGGTCATCACCCAGCTCATCTGTCATTGGCGCGCGGATATTCCCGAGATCGAAAGGCGTCATGGTATCGTGTTCGGCGAGTACTTCGCAGAGGAGCTGTCGGATCTGGTGCAGCTGCAGGACGACGGTCTCATCGCACTCTCGGGCGACCAGATTCGGGTACTTCCGGTCGGCAAGCTGCTGATCAGGAATGTCTGTATGGTCTTCGACCGCTATCTGCGCAAGCAGGCGGAGCAGCGGTTCTCGCGGGTCATCTGATGCCGTAGGCGGCGATCGCCGCAACATGTCAGTGCAGGGCGTTGAACATCCTCGTGCGGTAGCGGCTCACCAAGTCCCCCTTCCCGCCGACAACGTCGAAGGCGGCAAGCATGGCTTCCCGCGCCTGCTCCCGTTCCGATGGCTCACCACGCAACAGTTCCAGCAACAGATCGAGTGCCCCCTCGTAGTCTCCGGCGAGCATTCGGCGGGCGCTGAGTCGATAGCGCAGATGGTGGTCGTCGGGTGATCGCTTGAACTGCGACTCGAGCTGCGCCAGAGCTGGGGCCGCTTGTGCCGTCCGGGCGAAGGACAGGAGCCCTAGCACCCCCCTGACCTCCGGCCCGTCGCGGGATTCGCGGGGCAAACGCTGAAGCACCTCCTCCGCGTCGTCGTATCGTTCTTCCGAAATCAGTATCCTGGCAAGATCCGCGGTCGCGCCCGGATTCTGCGGGTCGACTTGGCATGCGTGCTCCAGGAGCCTCCGGGCCTTCGGGAGTTCCCCCCTCTCCAGGGCGTCGGCGGCCGCTGCACGGAGATGATCCGACTCTCGTGGAATGTGTCGATCCAGGAGCTGTTTGATGACGTGCTCCGGCTGAGCCCCCATGAATTGCTCCACTACGCTGCCGTTCTTGATCAGCAGGACTGTCGGGAGGCTGCGAACGCTATAACGGCGCGCCAGCTCTTGCTCCTCGTCGGTATTGACCTTGGCCAGCAGGAATTTCCCCCGGTAATCGCTCGCCAGCTTGGCCAGGATAGGCATCAGCACTTGGCAGGGGGCGCACCACGCCGCCCAGAAGTCGACCAGTACGGGTAGACGCTTGGACTCTTCAAGGACCAGCGTCTCGAACGAATCCCCGCGGGCTTCGCGGATGTGGGGAGAATCAGCCATGCTGCGCGTCTCCGGGACAGGAAGGTTGTCGACCCTGGTGCGAATGGTGGGGGCTCGGGCTACGCAGATCAAGGCTCAGAGCTTGTGGAGAAGTCGTCGAGTGCGGTCCCAGAACAGGTCGCCCGGAGCGCAGCGACGAGACCCATCCAGCAGATAGACCAGGAGCGACCCGATGGCAGGACAGCCATTTGGCACGTCCGCGGGACGCCCCGAAGGGGTGGCGTACAGGGAAGTACGCCATGAACACCGCGTAACGCCGCCATCGCGACGCGCAGCAGGTTTAGTCACAAGCTCTCAGGACCTGGTCAGACGGTCCTCCAGGTAGCGGACATCCACCCCTCCGGCCTGAAAGCCCGCGTCCTCGAAAATGTCTTGGTGGAGTGCAATGTTGGTCTTGATACCCTCGATGACCAGCTCACTGAGGGCGGTGCGCATGCGCGCAAGAGCGGCGACCCGCGTGTCGCCGTGCGCAATGACCTTGCCTAGCATGGAGTCGTAATAGGGGGGGACCACGTAGCCGCTATAGATATAGGCGTCGACGCGGATGCCCGGCCCGCCAGGTGCATGAAACAGCTTGATGAGCCCCGGTGAGGGGGCAAAGGTCCATGGGTCTTCGGCATTGATGCGACATTCGACGGCGTGACCCCGCAGCACAATATCCTTCTGGCGATAGGATAGCTCCTGACCCGAAGCGATGAGGAGCTGTTCACGCACGATATCCACCCCGGTGACCATCTCCGTCACCGGGTGCTCGACCTGGATACGGGTGTTCATCTCGATGAAATAGAACTGACCATCGGCGTACAGAAATTCGAAGGTGCCCGCGCTACGGTAGCCTATCTCTCGACATGCCTGCACGCAGCGCTCACCGATGCGGTGACGCTGCCGCTCCGTGATCCCCGGCGCCGGTGCCTCCTCCACGACCTTCTGGTGACGACGCTGCATCGAGCAGTCCCGCTCCCCGAGAATGGATGCCGTGTCCGTGCTGGTCCGCGAGGACCTGGACCTCGATATGTCGAGGGTTTTCCAGGAACTTCTCCAGGTAGAGCGTGCCGTTGCCGAAGGCGGCCATGGCCTCGGCCTGAGTCAGTGCGATGGCGTTCGGCAGGGCCGCTTCGTTGTGCACGACCCGCATGCCGCGTCCTCCTCCTCCGCCCGCCGCCTTGATGATCACCGGATAGCCGATCTCTCGCGCCACATGACGATTCTCATCGGGGTCCTCCCCCAGGGGGCCATCCGACCCCGGCAAACAAGGGACGCCCGCGCGCTGCATGGCCCGCTTCGCTGAGATCTTGTCCCCCATCAGCTCGATGGTTTCCGGTCGCGGTCCGATGAAGACGAAGCCGCTCTGTTCGACTCGCTCGGCAAAATCGGTGTTCTCGGAGAGAAAACCGTAGCCGGGGTGGATGGCGACGGCATCCGAAACCTCGGCGGCGCTGATGACGGCGGGAACGTTGAGGTAGCTGTCGCGGGAATGCGGCGGGCCAATGCAGACCGATTCATCGGCGAGGCGCACGTGGATGAGGTCGCGATCCGCCGTGGAGTGCACGGCGACCGTCTTGATGCCCAATTCCCGACAGGCTCGCAGCACGCGCAGGGCGATCTCCCCGCGGTTGGCGATGACGACCTTTTCCAGCATTTACTGGATCACGAATAATGGCTGGCCGTACTCGACGGGCTGACCGTTCTCCACCAGAATCGCTGCCACCACGCCGGCCTGGTCGGCCTCGATCTGATTCAGCATCTTCATGGCCTCGATGATGCAGAGGGTCTGGCCGACCTCCACGCGTTGTCCTTCCTCGACGAAGGCTTTGGCTCCAGGGGCGGGAGCACAGTAGAACGTTCCCACCATCGGCGAGGTCACTTGGTGCCCGGGCGGAATGGATTCCTCCTGCGTCTCCTCGGGCGGCGGCGGGTAGTCGCCCGTAACCGAAGTGCTGGGCGGCGGCTGGGCAATAAAGGGTGCAAATGGCGCCTGCGGCGAGCGCCGCGATAGACGCACCATTGCTTCGCCCTCCTTCATCTCTATCTCGACGATGTCCGAGTCCTGCATCAGCTCGATCAGCTTGCGCAGCTTCCGAATGTCCATCAAGGGGCTTCCTGCTTGTCATGCTTGCCGTTGTCCGCCAAACGGGTGATGGCCGCCCGCAGGGCGAGTTCGTAGCCGATTGGCCCGAGCCCAGTGATCACACCGACCGCGATGTCGGAAAGGTAGGAGGGATGGCGAAACGGCTCTCGCCGATAGATGTTTGAGATGTGGATCTCTATGAACGGGATGGCTACTCCGAGGAGGGCATCGCGCAATGCAATACTGGTGTGGGTAAAAGCGGCCGCGTTGATGAGGATGAAAGCGACGCCCTCCTCGGAGGCGGCATGGATGCGCTCGATCAGTTCATGCTCGGCGTTCGTCTGAAAGGCTTTCAGGCTATGACCTGAGGCTCGGGCTACCTCCTCGAGGCGACGATTGATCGCATCCAGGGTCAGCATGCCGTAAAGCTCCGGCTCGCGCCGACCTAAGAGGTTCAGGTTCGGTCCGTGTAATACCCAGACCGTTGCCATCTAGCTTGGGTGGTCTGGGCGGGGAAATTCGCGGGGCGCCTCGTGCACCTTCGGGAACCTCTGAATGTCTCGTGGAATGGGAATCGCGAGAGGCCCCCCAGGCATCGCCCGCAGCAGGCGTTCCGCTAGGCCCTGCTTGGACCGGCGACCATGTCCCAGAGCAGCAACGCAGATCTTGCACAAAAGGACGAAACTTGTCCAGAACGTTCACGATTTAGCCTCGTTCCATGCTCGTGGGCCGCACTTTCTTACAGAAGAGGCAGCAGGAGCTTCTCAGCCTGCCGACTCGACAGTTCGCCGACCTGAACGTGGGCGACGCGCGCTTGGCGGTCAACGATCGCGGTGAAGGGCAAGACGCCTAGGGCGTTGCCCAACCGCTCCGAGAGCTGTATCGCATCCTGGTTACCGACGAGCACCGGGTAGTTGATATCCCTCCCATGCATGAACTCTTGCACCTGGGCCAAGTCGTCGATGGCGATGCCGATGAACTGCAGCCCACGGCTGCCGTAGCGCTTCTGGAGCTGGACGAAGCTCGGGATTTCCTTAAGGCATGGGGGGCACCATGTGGCCCAGAAGTTGAGGACCACGACCTTGCCCAGCCACTCGTGGGCCGTGTGCGGTCTCCCTTGAGTATCGCGCAGCGCGAAGTCTGGGAGGGCCTCCCCCACGACGGCTCGCCCATCAGTCGCTGACCCTTCGTGCTGCCGCTGTTGCAAGAGATAGCCGCCCGCCGCACCCAATGCGACCACGGCTATCAGCAGCGATGCCAGGCGTGCCCGAGGCAAACGACAGCTACCCGAGAGCCGAACGCACCAAGAGGGCAAACCGGTCTGGACCGAGGTAGCCCACCAGGCGATGCTGGCGGCTTTCCTCGCCGTTTGCCCTGTAGAACAGGGTGGCGGGTGGTCCGATAAGCTCCAGGCGCTTGAGCAGAGCCTTGTCTTGGGGGTCGTTTGCGGTCACGTCGGCCTGCAGCAGAAGCACCCCCGACAACGTCCGGCGCACTGCCGGGTCTGAAAACGTGTACTTCTCCATGCGCTTGCACTCGATACACCAATCCGCGTAGAAATCCAGTATTGCCGGCTGGTTACGTGACTTTGCCGCGGCCAGCTCCCGCTGTAAGTCGTCTATGGTCTTGATGCGCTGGAAGGCAAGGTGCGTGACGGCCGGTGCGTCTGCACTCCCTTTGCCGAGACCTGTCAAGGGACGCCACACATCTTCTCCGCCCATAGCTGCTCCGACGAGCAGGACCGAACCGTACAGCAGGGACATCCACCCGATACCTTTCCACAGCTTGCGCCAGCCACTTCCGCCACGTATCGGTTCCAGGGCGCCGAGGTAGACACCGCAAACCACCAGCAGCGCTCCCCACAGCGCGAGACTGATCGCAGGGGGGACGATGCGCTCGAGCGTCCAGATCGCGAGTCCGAGCAGAACCACTCCGAACACCGCCTTGACGCTGTCCATCCATGGACCCGCCTTCGGGAGCAGCTTGCCTGCCGAGGCCCCCACCGCGAGCAGTGGAGTCCCCCATACCCAGACTCATGGCGAACAAGGCCGTACCGCCGAGCACGGCGTCGCCGCTGTGACCGATGTAGATAAGCGCACCGGCCAGGGGCGGCGCAACGCAGGGGCCCACGATGAGAGCGGAAAGGAACCCCATCAGCGCGACCCCCATTGATGAGCCGCCGCGCTGACGGCTACTGAGCTGAGTCAGCTTGCTCTGCCAATCGCTTGGAAGCTGGAGTTCATAGAAGCCGAACATGGACAACGCGAGGAGCACGAAGACGACGCTGAAGGTGCCCAACAGCCACGGATTCTGGAACGTCGCCTGCAGGTTTTCCCCGAACAAGCCAGCGACCACCCCCGCCGCCGTGTAGGTGATCGCCATGGCGAGCACGTATACGACCGATAACGACAAGGCGCGCGCCATGGTGATGCCGCGGCCTTGGCCTACGATGATACTGGACAGGATGGGTATCATGGGGAACACACAAGGTGTAAACGCCAGCAGCAGGCCGAAGAGGAAGAACGAAGCCAGCACCAGGGGGGTGCTCCCGCTCGCGAGGGAGCCCGCGATCCGGTCCTGTTCTGGCAAAGGTGTAGCGACCCCGGCGGTCGGGGTTGGGGGCTTCGACGCTGCGGCGGCGGGTAAGGAGAAGGATGCCTCTTTCGTGATGGGCGGATAACAGAGGCCTGCCTCCGCGCAGCCCTGGTAGGTGATCTTCAGGGTGAGCGGCGTGCTGGCCGTCGCTGCGCCGCTTCGGATCAAGGGAATGCGTACCTGCAGATGGTGATGGTAAACCTCGGTGTCCCCGAGAAACTCGTCGTGCTTGGTCTCGCCCACTGGCATCTCGACGCGGCCCAGCTCCACGTTGGGTGCGTCGACGGCTTGGAGCTTCAGCCGGTCCCGATAGAGGTAGTAGCCGTCCGCGATCTCCCACCGTGCCAGAAGCGCATTGGGCCCTGCCAGCTCCGTGGAGAGAACGAAAGCCTGGTCGGGATCCAGGAAGTCGCGTTGCTCGCTTCCGAGTCCCAGCTTGTGTCCGAGGTTTTGGAGGGAGACCGGGGCTTCTTCTGGGCGGCTGGCCTCGGCGAGGACCAGACCGACCCGCTCGGTCGAGGCCGGATAGCAGACGTCAAGGTCGGCGCAGCCCTGGTACCTCACGCTGATGGCGAGGGGTGCCCCTGACCGCCCACCCTGAACCGGCGCTTCTAGCGAGAAGCGGTGCGGGTCGGTCTCTACCTCCCGAAGCGTCTTGTCCTTCGTCATCGCCCCCCCCGGCATCCGAGTGTCTGCCAGGCTCATGCCTTGGGTCGATGATGACAAATTGAGATGCTTTCCGTGCGGGTAGTACCCGTCGCCGACGACCCAGTCCGCTCGCACTGCACGGGCGTGGTCGGCTTGCGCATGGAACCGGAAAGCTTGGCCCGGCTCCAGGACATTCTGTGCCTGCGCCGACCCGGCAACCCAGGGACAAAGCAGCAACGGGGCAAGCAGCAGCCTCATCAAGACTTGTGCTCCCTCACTTCTCCATCACTTCCCGGATCCAACTGAGGTAGGCCGGGGACCCGGCAGTGATAGGGACCGCGACCACTTCGGGAAGTTCGTAGGGGTGTAGCTCCAGCAAGCGGGCTTGCAGCGCGGTATAGGCGCGCACCTCAGACTTGCAGACGAGGAGATGCTCGGTGCCCCTTTCCACGTGTCCGTCCCACCAATAGACGGAACGGACGCCCGGAACGATGTTCACGCATGCCGCAAGCCGTTGTTCGACGATGGTGCCGGCGATGCGCTCGGCAGTCTCCGCGTCGGGACAGTTGCATAGCACGATGTGAAAGGGTGTGGTGTCGAGCTCCATGACCGCATGCAGGTGTCTGCCGGGCGCAACGCTAAGCATACCAGGCTAGCAGTTTTCGATGCGTGGTGTCTTTAGGAGTGGGCAAGCGCTGGCAGCGCCGCTCCTGCGGCTTTGCCGGGGCGGCCCCAAGTGCGAAGTGACATAGTATCCAGTCCGGATAGCGGGAGAAGACACGAGCCCAAGAAGGTCGGTGGATGATAAGTTTCAGTAGCTAATCCATAAAAAAATAATATGGCGCGCGGCCCTTGACTCCGTCGCTTTCGGTCCTATCATTAGCACTCGCGTAAGCTGAGTGCTAACAGCATGGGCACAAAGCTTCATAACCCACGGTTCTCGTCAATTTGGATGGGAGGCATGTATGAACCTGCGTCCGTTGCATGATCGCGTGATCATCAAGCGTTTGGAGGAAGAGCGTAGGTCCGCTGGCGGCATCGTGATCCCCGACACCGCGGCTGAGAAGCCGATTCGTGGCGAGGTGATGGCTGTCGGAAACGGCAAGATCCTTGAAGATGGCAGTGTACGGCCTCTCGCCGTCAAGGTCGGCGACAAGGTGCTGTTCGGCAAGTATGCCGGGACCGAGGTCAAGGTTGAGGGTGAAGAGCTATTGGTGATGCGCGAAGAAGACATCATGGCGGTCATCGAGGGCTGAATGACGTTACGCGTACCTAAAGCGGCTGAATAGGTTAGGAGAGAGGACACTGCGATGGCAGCTAAAGAGCTGAAGTTTCATGAAGACGCGCGGCAGCGCATGATGCACGGCGTTTCGGTGCTGGCCAACGCCGTCAAAGTTACGCTCGGCCCACGGGGCCGGAACGTGGTGTTGGAGAAGAGCTTCGGTGCTCCGACCATCACCAAGGACGGCGTGACGGTGGCCAAGGAGATCGAACTGAAGGACAAGTTCGAGAACATGGGTGCCCAGATGGTACGAGAGGTGGCGTCCAAGACCGCCGACGATGCGGGTGACGGCACCACGACGGCGACCGTGCTCGCGCAGTCCATCCTGAAGGAGGGGATGAAGGCCGTGGCTGCTGGCATGAACCCCATGGATCTCAAGCGGGGCATCGAGAAGGCGGTGAGTGCGGCGGTCGAGGAGCTGAAGAAGCTCTCCAAGCCCTGCGCGGATGACAAGTCCATCGCCCAGGTGGGGACCATCTCGGCGAACTCCGATGAGGCTATCGGTAACAGCATCGCCGAGGCCATGAAGAAGGTCGGCAAGGAGGGGGTCATCACGGTCGAGGAGGGCTCGGGTCTGGAGAACGAGCTGGAGGTCGTGGAGGGCATGCAGTTCGACCGCGGCTACCTCTCGCCCTACTTCATCACCAACCAGGCGGCGATGTCGGCGGAGCTGGAAAACCCTTACGTGCTCATTCACGACAAGAAGATCTCCAGCATCCGCGACTTGCTGCCGGTTCTTGAAGCCGTCGCGAAGTCCGGGCGCTCCCTGCTGCTCATTGCCGAGGATGTGGAGGGCGAGGCCCTGGCGACCCTGGTGGTGAACACCATTCGCGGCATCGTCAAGGTGGCTGCCGTGAAGGCGCCCGGGTTCGGCGACCGGCGCAAGGCGATGCTGCAGGATGTCGCGGTGCTGACGGGCGGCACGGTCATCTCCGAGGAGGTGGGTCTTAGCCTCGAGAAGGCCACGCTGGATGAGCTGGGGACCTGCAAGAAGGTGGTGATCAACAAGGAGGACACCACCCTCATCGGCGGTGCCGGCAGCCAGAAGGACATCCATGCGCGTATCGAGCAGATCCGCAAGCAGATCGATGAGGCCACCTCCGACTACGACCGCGAGAAGCTGCAGGAGCGCCTGGCGAAGCTCGCCGGCGGGGTCGCGCTGATCAAGGTCGGTGCGGCGACCGAGGTGGAGATGAAGGAGAAGAAGGCACGCGTCGAGGATGCGCTGCATGCCACCCGCGCCGCCGTCGAGGAAGGCGTGGTGCCTGGCGGCGGCGTAGCACTGGTGCGCGCTTATGACGTACTCAAGGACCTCAGGGGCGACAACCACGACCAGGACACGGGCATCTCTATCGTGCGCCGCGCCCTGGAGGAGCCGTTGCGCCAGATCGTGGCCAACGCAGGTGCCGAGGCCTCCGTGGTGCTTGCGAGAGTCGCCGAGGGGAAGGGCAACTTCGGGTACAATGCTTCCACCGGCCAATATGGGGACATGATCGAGATGGGAATTCTGGACCCCACCAAGGTCGCTCGCACCGCTTTGCAGAACGCCGCGTCCGTGGCCGGCCTGATGATTACGACCGAGGCGATGGTGGCGGAGCTTCCCAAGGAGGAGAAGACGCCTCCGATGCCTCCCGGTGGCATGGGCGGAGACATGGACTACTGATGTAACGTCAGTTCGAGCTGTGGTACAGGCCCTACCCGAGCAGGGTAGGGCCTTATTTTTTGGGCACTTCTGCATGGTGCCGGTTCGCCGTTCGTGTTGCGCCCCCTGCCGGCAGCCGAGGATGCATTCGAATGGTCCCGCCGCCCGAGCCTCCGTCCCGCAGACCGACTCTGCTCCCGCTGTCCCCGGTGCGGATTCCCGGCGTGCTACGCGCCCGCGTCGAACGCTATCAAGAAGACTTCCTGCGGGCGTTGGAGGAGCACGGGCTGGCAGAGCCATCGGCGGACCTGGGGCCGGCCCTTCCGTACCTTTGGGCCTATAGCGACTTCCTGGCCCAGGCCGCTGTGCGCCAACCCGACCTCATCCTGTCCCTGTGGGAAAGCGGCGACGCGACGCGCCCTTACCGACCCGACGAGTACGCCCAGCGCTTGAAGCAGTCCCTGTCGGGGATACCGAACGAGCCCGAGCTGGCACGGGCGCTACGCAGGTTTCGCCAGCGCGAAATGGTCCGCATCGGTTGGCGCGATCTTGCCGGCTGGTCGCCGCTCGAGGAGACGATGCTCGAGCTTTCATGGCTGGCGGAAGCCGTTCTGGAAGCGTCCCTGGAACGGCTGTACCTGTGGTTCTCCCAGGAGTGGGGCCGCCCGATGGGAGAGAGCGGGAAAGAGCAGCAACTCGTCGTCGTGGCCCTGGGCAAGCTCGGCGCCTGGGAGCTGAACTTCTCCTCCGATGTCGACTTGGTCTTCGCTTACCCGGAAGAGGGCGAGACCGTTGGGGGAGCGCGACCCCTGACGGTCCACGAGTTCTTCACGCGGCTCGGGCAGCACCTCGTGCAGTTGCTGTCCACGCCCTCACCCGAGGGCCGAGTCTTTCGCATGGATATGCGGCTGCGTCCGTTTGGCGACAGCGGTCCGCTCGTGACGGGCTTTGACGCCATGGAGAGCTACTATCAAACGCATGGGCGGGACTGGGAGCGTTACGCCTGGGTCAAGGCGCGGCCGGTGGCAGGAGACCGGCGGGCCGGGGAACAGTTGATGAGCATCCTGCGGCCGTTCGTTTATCGGCGATATTTCGACTATGGTGCTTTCGAGTCTCTGCGGCAGATGAAGCAGCTCATTCGCCAGGAAGTGCGGCGCAAGGGACTGGAGGGCAATATCAAGCTCGGCGCTGGAGGTATACGGGAGATCGAGTTCACCGCGCAGGTATTCCAGTTGGTGCGTGGAGGGAGGGTGCCCCAGCTCCGTGAGCAGCGCTTGCTGAGAGTGCTGCAGCTTCTCGCAAGCCGCGGCCACCTACCGCCCTCTGCGTGCCGAGAGCTGGCCGATGCTTATGTGTTTCTGCGCATGGTGGAGCACCGATTGCAGGAGGCCGGCGACCAGCAGACGCACGAGCTTCCCGAGGACGAGGTGCTGCGTGCGCAGTTGGCATGCAGTTTGGGGTTCGTCGACTGGGCTGCTTTCCGGCAGGTCCTAGACGGCCACCGTGCACGGGTCCAAAGACATTTTGAACAGGTGTTCGTTGACCCTCAAGGCGGAACGCCAGCTCAGAAGGAGGGGCGCCCGGCGGCCGCCTTCGCTGCCATCTGGGCAGGGTCTTTGGAAGGCCAAGATGCGGTCGACGCGCTGGAATCGGCGGGGTTCCTGCCGCCTGAAGAATCTCTGGAGAGCTTGGTGCGGCTGCGCGAATCGCACAGCGTCCGTTCCCTGAGCGAAACGGGCAGAGAGCGGCTCGGCGTTCTGGTGCCATTGCTTATGGATGTCTGTACTCGTCTCCCCACACCTCGCGCTGCCCTGACGCGTGTGCTGACTGTCGTAGAGACCGTCGCGCAGCGTACCGCTTATCTGGCGCTTCTTGTCGAGAGCTCCCTGGCGCTTTCCCATCTGGTGAAGCTATGCGCAGCCAGTCCCTGGATCACGCGGCTCGTGGCACTTCACCCCATTCTCCTGGACGATCTGTTAGACCCGAGAAGCCTCTACGCGCCCGTCCAGCGTGATGAGCTGAGCCGGGAGCTACGCGACGACCTGGAGGGGGTCGCTTTCGATGATCTGGAGCAGCAGATGGAGGTGCTGCGTCACTTCAAACAGTCGCAGGTGTTAAGTGTGGCAGCCGCCGACGTTATGGGGCTGCTCCCGTTGGCGAAGGTGAGCGACCACCTGAGCGACGTCGCGGAGATCATCCTGGAGCAAGTGCTGACGCTGGCCTGGGAGCACACGGCGCGGCGTCACGGCAGGCCCACTTACGGACAAGACGGCGGACGTAAGGGAGCGGACTTTGCCATCGTGGCTTACGGTAAGCTCGGTGGCCGCGAACTCGGATACGGCTCGGACCTGGACCTCGTGTTCCTGCACGACAGCATGGGTCAGAACGAGGTGACCGACGGGGAGAGCCCGGTAGACAACCAACTGTTTTTCTCCCGACTTGCGAAGCGTATCATACACATCCTGACGGCCCACACCCCCTCGGGGGTCCTGTACGAGGTCGATACGCGCTTGCGGCCGGATGGCGGTGCCGGTCTGTTGGTGAGCAGCCTGAATGCTTTTGAGGAATATCAGCGCGGCCAGGCCTGGACCTGGGAGCATCAGGCGCTGATCCGTGCCCGCGCCGTGGCCGGCAAGGAGGGGGTGCGGAGCGCGTTCAGTGCGGTCCGCGACCGGGTTCTCAGGCAGCACCGCGAGCGGGCTTTGTTGCGTGAGCATGTGTGCGCCATGCGTGCTCGCATGCAGCGATCGCTCGCGAGCCGCGACCTCGGATATTTCGATCTGAAGCAGGATACGGGGGGGATCGTCGATATCGAGTTCATTACCCAGTTCGGTGTCCTGGCGTGGGCTCATGCCGAGCCTGCGCTGACGCATTATACGGCTACTCTGCCCCTGCTTGAGGAGTTCGCCCGTCGCGGGCTCATGTCCCCGGAAGATACCCACAGACTGGGAGAGGCCTACCGGGCCTATCGTGGCCGACTGCATGCACTGACGCTGCAGGGAGACCTCGCGCGCGTCAGCGGGGATGAATTCGCGGAGCACCGGGCGGCGGTCATGGCAGTCTGGCGCGGCCTGTTAACGTGTGCGGCCTCAGAGGAGAATCCAGCATGAGTATGGCGGACCGCGACGGGGTGATTTGGCTGGATGGGGCGCTGATCCCCTGGCGCGAGGCGCGGATCCACGTGCTTACCCACACCCTGCACTACGGGATGGGGGTGTTCGAAGGCTTGAGAGCCTACCCTACCCCGCAGGGCACCGCCATATTTCGGCTGCACGCCCACACGGAGCGGCTATTCCGCTCGGCACACATTTTAGGTATGGCGATCCCGTACGATCGGGAGACGATCGATGGGGCGTGCCGTGCGGTCGTCCGCGAGAACGGTCTTGACTCCGCCTACATCCGGCCCTTGTGCTTTTACGGAGCGGAGGGGATGGGACTGCGCGCGGACAACCTGCGCGTGCACGTCGCGGTGGCCGCTTGGTCTTGGGGCTCCTACCTCGGAGCCGAGGGTCTCGAGAAGGGGATCCGGGTCAAGGCGTCGTCCTATACCCGGCATCACGTGAACATCACCATGTGCAAGGCGAAGGCAACGGGCAACTATATGAATTCGATGCTGGCACTTCACGAGGCATTGGCCTGCGGTGCGGACGAGGCATTGCTCCTTGACGTGGAGGGCTACGTGGCGGAAGGCAGTGGGGAGAACATCTTCATCGCACGCAATGGCGTCCTGCATACCCCCGATCTCACGTCCGCGCTCGATGGGATTACGCGCGACGCGGTGTTCACCCTGGCGCGCGAAGTGGGTATCGAGGTGCGCGAAAGGCGTATCACGCGCGACGAGGTCTATGTCGCGGAGGAGGCGTTCTTTACCGGCACTGCCGCCGAAGTGACCCCCATCCGAGAGGTGGATCGCAGGATCATCGGCAACGGCACGCGCGGACCCATCACCGAACAGTTGCAGGCCATGTACTTCGACCAAGTGCATGGCCGTCGTCGTGAGCACTCCGAATGGCTGTCGCCGGTGGGTTAGGATCCTCGGTACTCTGGGACGGATCGCAGCCGAGGAGCCCAGGAGTGACCATGACGCAACAACAGGCGGAGACTCCGCTCGCCACCACCTGCTGCATGAAGACCCGCTACGAGGTGACGCGGGCCGACATCCCGGTGCACTGCCCGACCGACGAGATGAGCCTCTGGAACGGCCACCCCTGCGTCTATATCCCGCTGGAGGAAGTTGGAGATGAAGGGCGCTGCCCGTACTGCAGCGCGGTGTACGTGCTGGTGGATGGATGATGGCGGCGGGTATTCAGCGGTGTTCGATCCTGGACATGCCTCCCGGATTCTCTTGCCTCTCTGACCGCTGCGAACGCGCCAAAGCAACGTCCCGAGATTTATACGGGGAGCCTCGACCAAGGGCTCCGTAGGGATGTGACTCAAGCTGTCAGAACGAGTATCCGAGGTAAGCCAATAACCGACAACAATGGTCAACACTAGACAGTCAGCTTTTCAATGCCTTACCCTGTTCTAGCTGCTGTCTCGTGTTGGCGAAAATTGACCGAAATTGAGCCCAATTGTCCCGCCAGTGTCCCACGGCATCGGCCGGAAAGCCGCGTCATTGATGGCACATGTCAGAATCGTCCGGGTCCGGGGCGCCTAGGCTCGACGCCATGTATGACCCACTCGCCGGTGAGCTGGACCGGGCCGCCGTCGCCGGCAAGCTCAACCCGCTCCGTCGCCTTGCCCCAGCCCCGCTCGATGACGAACTGAGCCGCCGCCAACCTCACCCGGTCGTTTGAACTCTCGCGCATGAGGGTTTCCACCACAACGAGGGCTTCGGAGGTCTTTGCCCGGCACGCCTCCGCGAGGCTCACTTCTTCCTCGGTCCGCTTCGGCCGCCCGCCCGGATTTGCCCGACACCCGCGCTATGGCTCGCCGGGCAGAAAGCGGGATAAATCGTGAAACTTTTATCCCGGTTTGCGCGCGCAAGAGCTTAGCTAACGGGTTGTCTTTGTTGTGTTTGGCGCCTTGTCCGAGCTTGACGCGAAACCGGGACAATTCGCGACACAGCGTGCTCGGTTCGACATCCGCGTTCGGGTACTTGCTTTGAAACGCGCGGTGGAAGTCGACCTCGGTGCATTGAATGTGCATGGTGTGGCGACAGCCGTTGCCACAACGTCTCTTCCTCCATTCCAGCACTAAACCCTGCTCAGACACTTCACGGTCTATGAGGTCGATGAAGCCTCCCAGGTCTCGACGCCAAGCCTTGGCCTTCTCACTCCTGGCTTGGTTCGCCCGACCGGTGCGCTTGACCGGCGGCTGGCCCCCGTCGGCCGGCTCCTTCAGCGCTTCAGGCCCGAACTCATTCAAGAGCAGCGAATCAACCTTACCCTCCTCGAACATTCCTTCTTCAAGGCGCAAAAACTTGCCTTCCACACGGCGCGGCCGAATCATGCCGGACGCGTGATGGTAGGCTATCAGCCGCTGCGCTTCGAACTCCCGTTCCAGCACAGCGCGCGGGTTGCGGTGCTTGGGCAAGCGCTCTAGCGCCTGGTCCCAGGTCAAATAGCGTCCGCTGGGGTTACGTTCGAAACCGGCGTGGAAGGCGGGGTCGAACGCTTCGGCCTCGGCCCGGCGGAAACGGAAATGCTGTAGGCTGTCTAGTGTAGTGCTTCATTCTGTTTAGAACTTAAACGTGCGTTGGCGCGGATGACCTTCTGCAGGGTGTCCTTAGCCTTGGCGGTCCAGATGAAGGGTTTGGGATTGGCGTTGTGGGCATCGACATAGCGGTTGATGGCATGGATCAACTCGGGGACGCTTCGAAACACGCCACGGCGCAACCGATCCACAGTCAGGTCGCGGAAGAATCGCTCGACCATGTTCAACCAGGATGCTGAGGTGGGCGTGAAATGGATGTGGAAACGCGGGTGTTTTCCCAGCCATTTCTGAACGTTGGGATGTTTGTGGGTGGCGTAGTTGTCGCAGACCAAGTGCAGTTCCTTGTCCTTGGGCGTCTCGCGGTCGATTTGGCGCAGGAAGGTGAGCCACTCCGTGTGGCGATGGTGCGGCTCGCAGCGGGCAATCACGGAACCCTCCAAGGTGTTCAGGGCAGCAAACAGTGTCGTGGTGCCATGGCGCTTGTAGTCATGGGTCATGGTCGCAGCCCGCCCCTTCTTCAGCGGCAGGCCAGGTTGGGTACGATCCAGCGCCTGAACCTGACTCTTCTCGTCGCAGCACAACACCAAAGCATGCTCCGGGGGGGACAGATACAGCCCGACGATGTCCTCCAACTTCTCGGTGAATTTCGGGTCGCGCGATACCTTGAAGGATTCGACACGATGCGGCTTCAGCCCATGGGCATGCCACACGCGCAGCACCGTGGTGTCGCTCACTCCCATTTCCTTAGCCAGGGTCCGCGTACTCCACTGTGTCGCTGCTAAGGGCTGGGTCTGAGTCGTGCGTCGCACGATCTCGGCGGCATCCACCTTGGGCTGACGACCTCCGCGCGGCAGGTCACACTCGATGGCCGCCAGCCCGCCTTGCGCATAGCGCTCCCGCCAACGCCCAACCTGCACACGCCCAATCTTGAGTTCCGCCGCGATGGCCTTGTTCTCCATGCCCACCGCCGCCAACAGCACAATGCGCGCTCGGCGGGCCAGCCTCACACTCGTGGTGTTCGAACGCGACACACGCCTCAGGCTCCGCTGTTCTTCCGCGCTCAGTCGGACCATCGGGGCTACTCGCATCAGTGCTCTCCTGTCTTGGCTTCATAGCCCTGGACAGCGATAGATCATATATGTTCCGTTAATTACCAAGCACTACACTAGCGCGGGGCGGAGCGATGAGTGGGGGGTGCTGAGATGAGCAAAAAACAGCCGCGCGGGAAGCCGTTCCCCAAGGGAGTGCCGGAGGACCATCGGCGGCGCTACGCGGCGCTTGAGGCGTTGAAGATCGGTTTCGGCGGCATCGCCTACGTGTCGCGGGTCTTGGGCATGAGCCGGTGCACGATCTACACCGGGATTCGCGAGTTGGAGGAGATGCGCAACGACGATCCCGAACACCCGGGGCGTCCCAGTGGCGATGCCAAGCGCATCCGGCGGCCAGGCGGTGGTCGACCGAAGATCACCGAACGCCACGCGGGGCTGGAGGCGACGGTCGGCGACATTCTTGAAGCCCACAGCGCCGGCAGTCCGACCGACGAGACGGTACGTTGGACGGATCTGAAACCGCTGGAACTGGCGCAGGAACTGCTCCAACGTGGCTACGAGATCGGCCGCAACACGGCGGCGCAACTTTTGGAGCGGGCCGGCTATCGGCGTCGTTCCCTGCGCAAGGAGTTGATCACGTTCCCTAGCCCGATCCACCCCTTGACCATAACCCGCCCCGCCAGCCCGCTCCCGGTGCCACAACCTTTTCGAGCCTCGCCAGGACCGCCCGGCTGGGTCTGCGCTTTCCGCTGAGCGACAGGTTCGCCGCGTCGACATCAACGAACGGCAATAGAGCCTCATGAATTCTTCGTGCGACGCTTCATAACCGGGAAACTCGTTCATGGCGTTACCCACGGACTGGGCTAAGCAGACCTCATGTTTGCATCAATATTGTTCCCGTTCAAGCAACTATCGGCCCAGGTTCAGACTCTACACCACGAAAGCTGGATAACTTGTTAGTGAACCGTTCCTTAACAGGCTGTTGAAAAACTCCTGAGGACATTGAATCGGGGCGAGTCAATGGTGACTGAAGATTGAAGAATCAACGACTTATGTGGCCGCGCTCGGCCACGGACACGAAAAGCAGCCCGCGGCCGGACTTTTTCAACACCCTGTTAAGGCCCCTTAAGGCTGCCTTTCGGTTTCCCTGACTCTTATTACTACCCTGCGTCCCCTCACCGGACTCTCGTGCAGTCTCCCACAAGGGTACCCCACCAGCAATTATGGTCGCCCACGGTATGGCTCGCCAGCGGGGTGTGTGTGGAAAAAACGCACCATCGCCTGCGAGGCGTCCGGTCCCCGGGGCTCGGTGAACGAGCCGGCCGGGCTGCCCCCCGACCACCCGTGTCCGGCACCGTGGACCAGCCAGCGCTCCAGAACGACCTCGCCGCTCGCGCCGCGATAGAGGGATCGGGTGTAGGCCAGTCCCTCGTGCACCTGTCCCCGGTGCGTGGTCATGCGCAGTTTCGTGCCCGCCGCCCGTCCCGTCCCGGCGCCGGCGTGGACCGTGGCCCATTGCGCGAGCACCCGGTCCCCATTGCCGGGGTGCACCGTGGTATCCCGGTCTCCGTGGAACACGATGGTGGGAACGGCCTGGAGGTGGGTCTTGCTCGTGGGAAAGCCGCCCTCCTGCGAAGGCCTAGCGCTCGTTTGGGGGTTTTGCATCGCCGCGAACGCCGAGGGCAGGTCATGGGCGGCGCCGTAAGGCAGGCCGGAATGCACCCCGATGGCGGCAAACAGGTCGGGGTAGCTGACGCCCATCACCATGGCCATGGCTCCACCGGCCGACAGGCCCGCCACATCGACGCGCCGCGCGTCGATGTGATAGTAGCTCATGATCTCACGCGTCATGCCGGCGATGATGGAGGGCTCGCCCCGGCCCCGGTGCTGGTCGCTCGCCTTGAACCAGTTCCAGCATCGGGACTGGTTGGCGGGCAGGGTCTGTTCGGGATACAGCACGAGGAACAGCTCCCGCTCCGCGAGCGCGTTCATGCGGGTGCCGGCGGCGAAATCATCCGGCCCCTGCGTACAGCCGTGGAGCATGACGATCAGCGGCAGGCGCTGTCCGCGATACCCGCTGGGGACATAGAGCTTGTACGGCCGGGTCCCGGCCCGGTTGGTAAAGGAGGCGCTGACGAATTGTCCGCCGGTTTCCGTCTCCTTGCGGTCCCGATCGGGCCTGCGGACGGCGCCCGGCGCGCGCAGTCCGCTGCGAGGCGCGCGCAGCGTCCTGCCCAGCAGCTCGGTCAGCTCGGAAGCGAGGGGGTTGGGCGCGGCCTGTCTGCTCCAAGGGGTATGCGTGGCGGTCCACGGTCCCCCGCTGCGCTGCGCCTTATCAGAGTCCGAGCCGGGCTCGGTCGGCTCGGCGCAGGCGCCCCTGCCCGCCCGTGGGGGTGACGGCTCCACATCCGGCGGTGGCGGCAAGGCGATGACGCGGCCCCGCCCGGCCGGCCCCGGGGCCGATGCCCCCGCGGGCGCTGCCGGCTCATCGACGACGCTGAACGTGGCGTCGATGGGCTCATCGACACCTCCCGCGGCGGCGCTTGACGCGGCTTCCGGCGCCCATCCGCCCCGCAGCGTGCGTTGAATGATTGCGGTCGCCCCCGTCAGCCGACCTGCGCGCGTGAGCCGGGTGGCTTCCGCCATTGCAGCGTGCATCGTATCGTCCATGTCCGTGATCTCCTTTAAGGTGCGGCAACAACCCGGCGGGTCAACGCATCCGGTCGGCCAGGGCCGCCCTGACGGCCGCGCTGGCCCGCAAGGCGCCCAGGATGCTGATGGAGTCGATGGTATCTCGGGCCAAGTCGGGCGGCACGTCGTCGGCAATGATGACCAGGCCCAGCACCTGGATCTGAAGCCGCTGTCCGGTCGCCCGAACCGCTTCCAGGTCGCGGCGGGTGTAGTGTTGCAGACCGAGCACCAGGGTCTTGCGCGCCACCGTTTGCTTGATGGTCTCGGCATGAGTGGCGAGCTGATTGCGGATCGCGGTGCGAATGAAATCCGTGCGGTTGGAATAAAAGCCTTCCTGCACCAACAGGTCGATCTGCCCGAGGTCGACGAACCCCAGGTTGATCGTGATCTTCTCGGTCTCTCCCGCCATTACCCGCTCTCTACCATCTAACCATCCTCCATACGGATGGTAGATTAGCGGGTCGGCACGTATTGTCAAGCAGCAGCTGAAGTCTGCGCGCAGCGGGGCCGAGAGTTCGGCGTCTGGGCTCGATGGGTCACTTGTTCACGCCATTACCTGCGCCTCCAGTCGAGCTTACCGCCTGCGAATGGGTCTGAGGTGCGCCCACCAGCGCCGTGACGTGGGCTATCGCCCTTCGCGAGGACTGGAACGCGGGCCGCAATGACATTCGGGTGGCGCCCGTATGACCGCTTCCAGCATCTGAAGCTGCCCCTCACCGGCGGCGGTTGGGCGTCCGCATTTGTTAAGGGTTATCAGATGCCTACTGCCGGGTGGAGGCGATCGAGAGGGGCGCCGGGCTGGAAGATTGCCTTTGGACCTGCTGGTTAGCGTGGTCGGCGGTAGGCGTCTGATAAGCCTCGGGGGAGGAAACCGCGGGAGGCGAACGACGAGGCCAGTGCAGGGATAGTGCTATGGGGATTTGAATGCTGCCGGCGGGTCTCGGATGCGATGAGGAGGCGATGACTGGGGTGTGCTGCGGGTTCGGGGAGGCGAAATGGGCCACTGGAGGTGGGCGGCCGGCTGGCGCGAAGCGGTGATGGCTGCGGCGCGAGCGAGCTTCTCGCAGCGTTGTGCACGGCGTCTGGTTCACCGACGCCGAGCCGATGAGCGAAGGGCGCTGAAGCGCGGGGGATGATAGCGGCGATGTTCATACCGCCTCGCCCATGGCCGATGGTGGTGCACGCGGGGCATGAGCACGCTCCAAGGTTGAGATGATTCAGCATGGGTGCACCGCAACAGGGACAAGGGCGCGCTTGGGTGGTTGGGGCAGCCGGCGGTGCCTCCTCGTGGAGGCGGACGGGCACGGCAATGAGCGGGGAGGTCTTGGCGCCGAGCAGCTCCCGAGCACGGGCCAGATGCTCAACTCGTGCGGCATTGGCGAGCAGTCCGTAGTGGCGGATGCGATGGAATCCCCGCGGCAGGACATGCAGCAGGAAGCGGCGCATGAACTCATCGACGGTCAAGGTTATGCGCCCATAGCGGCAACCGCCCTTCGCCCGATAGTCCTTGAACTTGAAGGTGACTCCTTTCTCATCGAGCGTGATCAGGCGGCGGTTGGCGATGGCCACGCGGTGGGTATAGCGCGAGAGATAAGCGAGGACCGCCTGCGGTCCGGCGAAGGGGCGCTTGGCGTAGACCACCCAGTCGCGCTGGCGCAGCGCCTGGAGCCATTCGCCAAAGGCGGTTGTCTCGGCAAGTCCGGCCTGCTCGCCGAAGAACTGTAGCTCACCGGCCTGATGGGCGGCGGCGAGCTTCTCGCAGAATAACCGCCGGAGGAGCCGCGAGAGCACCCGCACGGGCAGGAAGAAGCCACGGCGGCAGGCGACCCAGCGCTCGCCATCCAGTGAGATCCCACCCCCGGGCACGATACAGTGAAGGTGTGGGTGATGGGTCAGGGCCGAGCCCCAGGTATGCAACACGGCGCTGAGACCGATGCGCGCGCCCAAGTGGTTGGGATCCGCCGCGATAGTGAGCAAGGTCTCGGCGGCAGCCGCAAACAGCAGGGCGTAGATCACCGCCTTGTTGTGGTAGGCGAGCTGCCCGATCGGCGCCGGCAGGGTGAAGACTACGTGGTAGTACTCCACCGGCAGCAAATCGGCCTCCCGGGCAGCGAGCCATTGCTTGGCCACCGCCCCCTGGCACTTCGGACAGTGACGGTTGCGGCAGGAGTTGTAGGCGATCTGGGTGTGGCCGCAATCCGTACACTGCTCGACGTGGCCGCCGAGAGTGGCGGTGCGGCACTGGGTGATGGCCGACATCACCTGGAGCTGCCCCAGGCTCAGGTGCCCGGCCTGTGCCCGGCGCCACGCCGGTCCGTGGTCGCGGAAGATGTCCGCGACCTCCAAGGCCTGCCGCGGCACGGCTCAGGTGCGCGGCGGCTCCTGTGGCGTCAGCCGCTCCAGGGGACTGGTGACCGCGCACAGGGTGCGGGTGGCCACCTGGGCATAGAGCGCGGTGGTCTCCAGCTTCTGGTGCCCGAGCAGCACCTGGATGACACGGATGTCCTCCTGGTGCTCGAGCAGATGGGTAAGCTATGTCTGAGAGTATGCAGCGACACCCGCTTGGCGATCCCGGCCTCAGCGGCGGCGGTGTGGCAGGCGCGGTTGAGTTGGCGGGTCGACATCGGATCGAGCGGGTCCTGGCCGGGGAAGAGCCAGCCGTGGGGCAGCATCTTGCCGTGCACATGCGCCTCACACCACCCTTGGCGCAGCAGCGCGAGCAAGGTCGGGGAGAGCATCACGTAGCGGTCCTTGCGCCCCTTGCCTTGTTCAACGCGGATCACCATCCGCTCGCTGTCGATATCGTCGACCTTGAGCGCCACCACCTCCGAGGTGCGCAGCCCCGCCCCGTAGGCCACCGCCAGCGCCGCCTTGTACTTCAGCCCCGGCGCCGCCTCCAGCAGGCGCATGACCTCCTCGGGGCTTAACACCACCGGGAGTTTGCGCGGCACTCGCACATGGCTCATCTTCGCCATCAGCTCGCCACGCCCGAGGAAGCGCGTGAAGCTCTTCACCCAGCGGATATAGCCGCTCTGGGTCTTCTCTGCGAGCTTGCGCAGGCGCATGTCCTCGGTCATGCGCTGACGCAACGGGCTCACCGGCTTATGTTCGATACTCATGGGTCTGCTCCTGTTTGAGGTTGAGGGGGACTGCACCTCAAACCTCTAGACGGGACAGACCCTTCCCGCTAATTCACCAACCTCGCGCCAGCTTACCTCCCCTACCGCGCGAGCGGTTTAGTCCTCCGACCAGAACGGCCATTCGAGTTGCGCATTTTTGCGGCGGCCACTGACACCGATACATTGGCGAGATGTTCGCTGTGCGGCCCCGATGCGAATCCTGGCCTTCGTCACCGATACGATACGCCCTCGGTCACCCACATTCTGCGGCACCTCGGGGAACCGACCCAGCCGCCGCGCGTAGCCCCCGCGCGAGGACCGCCTGAATCTGCGGTACCCTTTGACCAGAGCCCGGCATTCGACCCGGAAGCTACCGAGCCGGCGCCCGCCTTCCGGTTCGACCAGACCCTCTCCTGGTAAACCTCGCGGCGCCGCCCCTCGGCCGGCGCGAGCCCTCGGCAAAAGGCACGGCGGCCTTCGCGCCGCTCGCCGGGAAACACCCCAACCACAGCCCCCAAGCCGCCCCAAGCGCAGGCTGCGCCTGCCTCGGGCACCCCAACCCGGCCTTGTCGAGCGACAGCCCTTCCCCGCGCCTTGACCGCTGCGCGCCCTGACCCTACACTCCTGTCTGCCTAGAGCCATTGGATTTCCTATCCTTGAAGCGGAGGCGGTACGGTGGTGTGGATGGTGGTGAAGATCCAGGCACAAGAGCAATTTCACATAGCACCAATCACGCCCGGCGCAGGACGGTCGCCTATCTTACCCCGTCGGCAGATCATAGGCACTGCCTGGCTCGGTATTGTACTGTACTTGACGGCATGTTCTTCAGGCCGTAGATGTGACTGCGTACTCAGATTTAAGCGTCAATGGGGTTGCGGGGGCATGATAAATCGGCGTCGCAGTCCATTGAAGGAATCCAGCCGATGCTCATCGGCACTCCATGATGGGGTAGATCACATGAAATCGCTATCGAAAACGTCTCGCGGAATCTGGGTGATTGGGTTGCTGATCGCTTTTCTTATGGTGAGCAGCTCATCCGTCGTAGGTGGAGAGAACGATCCGCAGGCCGCGATCGCGAAAAAGCAGGCGGAGCTCGAGAGGCAGCGCATCGAGCTCGAGAAGAAGAGCCTGGAGCTGCGGCAGAAGGAGCTCGACCTTGAGAAGTCGCGCAAGGAATTTCAGGCGCAGCAGAGCGGCCGTTCCCTCAGCATGAATCTTTCCGGCGACGTGCTCTTCGACTACGACCAGGCGACGCTGAAGCCGGAAGCCGAACAGGCACTCAAGAAGGTGGCGGTAGTGCTTTCACAATTCCCCGAAAGCCAGGTGACGGTGGAAGGCTATGCCGATGCGAAAGGCACACAGACGGGGAACATGCAGCTGTCGCGCGAACGGGCTCAGGCGGTGAAGGACTGGCTGGTCAAGAACGGTGGCGTCCCGGCGGCCGACATCGCTACCAAGGGCTTTGGCGAGCAGTACCCGGTGGCAGCGAACACCAACCCGAACGGCACCGACAACCCGGTCGGTCGCGCGCTCAACCGACGAGTCTCGATCATCGTCGAGAGAGCGGCGCAGCGACCACCGCCCTGACCGGCGGAGCAGGACCGCTACCGCCGGGTCGACACCCACGTGGCGCCGCTGTCGGTGCTCGTAAGCAGCTCGCTATCTGTTCCCGCGTACACCGTGGTCGGGGTTGCCGGATCGGTCATTGAGCATGCGGACAATCAAACCGTCCAGGTCGGTCATTACACTCCACGTCTGACCCGCATCAGTCGATCTGAATGCCCCGCTGGCGGTCCCCTGGTAGACGGTGTCGGACTGGACCGGGTCGGTGGTCACGACCATGATCTGCGTGTTTAGCACTCCGCTGCTTACGGCTGTCCAGCTCTCGGCGCCGTCACTGCTCTTGAAGATGCCCTCTGAGCTGCCGGCGTACAAAACCGTTGCACTCGTCACCAGGCTCCAGACGGCGCCGCGAGCTACCTTGCCATGTCGGGAGCGGACATGCTCACCATCGCCGCGGTGCTGGGTCACAAGACGCTCTCCATGGTCAAGCGCTATGCGCACTTGAGCGACCAGCATCAAGGCGAAGCACTGGCACGCATGAATGCCATGCTGTTCGAGCAAATGTCCCGCCAGTGTCCCAAGACCTTATGAATCCATTGCGGCACAGCGCACAGCGTAGATGCTCAGAACGAGTATCCGAAGGCATTGATGTCGCTGTAAAAGTGCTTTGCCACGAGTTCTGCCGTCTGGTCATCGTAGTACCTTCGATATGCTTGGCGATCCCTTGCTCTGCGCCTGTGCGGGAGCTGACGCGGCGCAATGCCGATGCGCCGGCATGCCTCGTCGAAATCCTCCTGCAGGTTCTCGTACCTCCCCACGTAATCCACGATGATTTCCCCGGACAGGTCCCGCACGTAATCCGATTGCAACTCCATGGAGGTGTCGACGATGTAATGGTAGGGGCGTTCCTTGTCGAGCTTCCAGCGGATGAAGGAAGGGAAGTCTTCTATCGCTGTCATCAAGTGGGGGCGTTCCCGCTGGATGTGGTGGTATGAGCTGACCTGCAAGTCCCAAGGGTTGCGTACAAAGGCGAACTTGAATAGCTCTTGGAACAGCTCCCGGGGAAGCATCTCCTTGGCCGCGATCACCTTGGCGTGGCGCGGGAACCTGACGCCCAGGCGGTGTCCGGTCATAGCGCTCAGCCGACTGCAGATCAAGCGCGAAATACGATGGCGGTCCTTCCAACGTTCCCACTGGAGTGCCCGGCGAATGCTGGTCCCCCCGGTCTTGGCGATGTGCACGAACAGGAACCGATGGCGGTAACAGAGCAGCATGCAAGTCTTGTCGGGAAGATCAGACCTCAGAGCGTGAGAATAAATCTGCGCGTGTCCCGATAACGGTGTTGGCGGTGTTCATGATGCACCTCCCTGTACCCCTTTGGGGCATCGCGGACCTGCCGAATGGCTATCCTGCCATTCGGTCGCTCCTCGCCTATCTAGTTGATATGTGGCGTTGCTGCGCTCTGTGCATCTTCCTCGCGGGCCGCTCGCGACGATTTCTTCAAGACCTCTCAGGCTCGACCGCTCTTCACTGCTTCGCGGTCAACCCGAGCACCTCGAGGTAGGCCAGCGCGCTGGACTCCGACCGGTAGGGCCCGACTGCCTGACGGAGAAATTCAGCGGCGGGCGGATTTTCCAGCGTGGCCTCTATGGCGTCAGCCAGGGCCATGGCATCACCCACTGGCACGAGGCGTCCGAACCGGCCCCCCTGGAGTATCTCGCGCGGTCCGCTGGGACAATCCGTAGAGACGACCGGGATGCCGAGTGCCAGAGCCTCGGTCAGAACGTTCGGGGAGCCCTCCCACGCAGAAGACAGCACAAACAGGGCGGAACCGGCCATGTAGGCGTAGGGATTCCCGACAAATCCCGGCAATGAGAACGTCTTCGGCAATGCCCAAGCGACGTGCCAGAGACTCGAGGCCAGAGCGGTCATGGCCCTCGCCAAGGATGATCAGACGACAGCGCCGCATGGCCCGCACCCGCGCAAAAGCGTGCAGCAGAGTGGGGAAGTCTTTCTGACGGGTCAACCTGCCGGCTCCCAGGACGAGAGGAGGCTTACCCGGCCGAAGCCAGGGATGGTCGGATTCCTGCCGCGCTGAGGCGAGGATCTCGGGCGTAACTACCGGGTTGCGTACGACCAGGATGCGCTCCCGCGGCAGACCGGTGATCCGGGCAGTGTCGGCTGCAACGCCTTCGGAGACCGCAATGATGTTGTCGGTCCACCGATAAAACAGGCGCATGGGCAGATAGCGAGACCAGCGAGCTGCCGCGCCTTTGCCTTTCAGGGAAGCGGAGAGATGCGTGCCAAGGCGGATGGTGACGGGGGTATCGACCCCGCTCAGGCGCCTGGCGATCAGGGCCGCCCGGCCCGCTCGATCCTTGACCGCAAGGAGAGCCTTTGGACGATGGCGGCGCAGATACCGCACCAGTTTCGGGATGCTGGTGATGGCGTGTCGGCGGCCCAACGGCACGACATTGACTTGCGGCGGTATGGCCTTCAGATGGGCACTTTGAGCCCGCACCAACAGCAGATCCACGGGGACCGCGAGGCGAGCGAGCTCCCGGAGCAAGTTCGCGACCATACGTTCTACCCCACCGGACCCAGAGAAGGAAACGAGGACGGCCAGCCGTTGGCGTTCGGAGAGCGAGTCGGGAGAGCTTGCCGTCGTCAATGTGCGCGATCGACTAATCGGGTGCTGAGCCTACGATTGCTCCTGGAAAACGCCCAGGACCCTCAAGGGGTTCTCTGAACGCTCCATGGTCCTGATCGGCGGGGAGAAGGTATACTCGGCAGCTTCCGCGACGCGAGCACGCCCGTCGCTGGCGGCCGAAAAGGTTTTGTCCGAACAGGCGATGTCAAAGGTCTCCGCAACGTCCATCCCCGGCACTCAGCACATTATACAGGTCCGGCGTATGCTGCCGACGCGTCAGGTGGCACGGCCTGCGAGCCCCATCGCTTGCAGATAAGCAGACGTGGCCCGTTCGATCTCGTAGGGTAGCGCGGCCTCCCTCAGGAGAGACCTCGGGAGTGGATCATCTAGGGTCTCCAGGATGGCGCGCGCTATGGCGTCGGAGTCGCCTACGGTTACCAGGGCTCCGTACCGGCCGTCCCCAAGTATCTCGCGGGGTCCGCTCGGGCAATCGGTCGAAACGACCGCAGTGCCGAGTGCGAGTGCTTCGATAAGCACCATCCCGAGGCCTTCCCACTTGGAGGTGAGCGCGAGGAGCTTTGCATGGGCCATGTACGGATACGGGTTCGACTGAAATCCCGGTAGGTCGAAGTCGTCGGCAACGCCGAGTGCCCGAGCCAGCGCTTGGAGTCGGGGTCTATCCCTGCCCTCTCCCAAGATAAGCAGGCGGCAGAGCCGCTCGCGGCGTACCCGTGCGAACGCGTGCAACAGCGTCTCGAAGTCCTTCCTCGCGCTCAGCTCACCGACCCCTAGGATGACCGCTGGCTGGCCCGCCCCGAACCATGAGTGCGGGGGCAGGGGCTGCTCCGTGTCAAAAAGGGTGCGGGGAACGACGGGGCTCGGCACCACGGCGATCCGGGATAGGTCTAGGCCAGTATACTGCGCCATGTCGGTGGCGACGCCGTGCGAGGGAACCGCGATGGTGTCCGCGTACCGATACAGATGGCCCATGGAGATCCTCTGCATCCAGCGATCGAGTGGGCGCCGGCTGGCGAGATCCCGGGATACCGTCGTGCCCGAGCGCAGCACCAGGTGGGTGCGCGTGCGGGCCAGGGCCCTTGCCAACAGGGCGACGCGGTTGACCCTGTCCTTGTCCGACAGCATAGCTGTCGGGTGTTCCCGCCTCAGGTAGCGCACCACGGCCATCAAGGCCGTATAGACGTGGGAGGTCCCCAGGTCTATGACGCGAACGGCCGGGCCGTCGATCGCCGGGCCGTGCTGGCGAACGTGCAGCAGGTCTACCGAGTAGCCACGTCGCGCGATGGCCGGAAGCAGGTGCTGCGCAATCCGGTCCACGCCGCTGTGTCCGGAAGTCGCAAGGAAGAAGGACACGGTTTTATCAGTACGCGGCGGGAAACGGTTGCGGGGTGTTCCCCGGATGGGGTACGGGTCAGACAATCCAGGACAATGGGTCTTCGTCCGGGGTCGGCAGGACACCGGGGCTGTCGATGAACAGGCGATGCCAGATGGCGAATTGCAGCAGGGACCAGATCTCCCGGGAAACCGGGTGTCCTGCCCGCTGGGCTTCGAGCATCTCTCGCACCCCCTGAGGGCAGAACCAGGCCTGGATGGCGGGGTGGCGAGGAAGGTGGGCGATGAATGGTCGAGCACCGGGCCGCGCAGCCACTCTCCCACAGGGACGTGGAAGCCGCGCTTTCTGCGGCGCAGGTGGCCACGCGGCAGCATTGGCTGGGCCCAGGCTTTCAGAAGAACCTTGCCATGCCGGGAGCGCACCTTGAGCTGGTCGGGGAGTGATAGTCCGAACTCGAGGATGCGATGGTCGAGAAAGGGGACGCGGCCTTCGACGCCGAAGGCCATGAGCATCCGGTCCACCTTGACCAGCAAGTTATCAGGAAGGGCTGTCCGGATGTCGACATACTGCCTGCGCTGCAGAGCGCTCCAGCCTTCCGGGCAGGACTGCCACGCCTCTATGAAGGGTAGCCGCGCCGCTGCCCGGGCGGCGGCGAGCTCTGGCCCGAAGACCCGGCTGATCCAGCGGCGCTGCCATCGGCTGCGGGTACGGAAGCCGCCCGACCCCGGCGCCGTGAGATTCTTGAGCCAAGACTTGGCCGGCGATGCGCGGTAGCGCCCATAGCCGGCGAAGACTTCGTCCCCACCTTCCCCCGTAAAGACCACTTTTAGCTCCTGACCAGCGCGTTCCGCGAGGATGGACATCGGCAGACACGCATAGTCCAACATGAGGTCGTCGGCCGCCCACACCGTATGCGGGAGATGACGGAACAGGCTGCGCAGGTCGAGGGTGAGAGGAGTGTGACGGGCGTTGAAGTGCCGGGCAATGCGGTCCGCGTCGGCCAGCTCGTCCTTCATCTCCACCCCGGTGTAGCCCACCGAGAAGGTCTGAATGGGCCGCTCCTGGGCGCGCGTAAGCAACGCCAAGAGGGCCGCGGAGTCAGCGCCTCCCGACAGGAACAATCCGTATGGAACGTCGGAGCGCAGGTGCTCGCGCATGACGACATTCATCAACTCGTCGAAGGTCTCCCGAGCGTCCTCGAAGCAATAGCGCTGAGGCGCGACGTCCAGGGCCGACCAGTAGCGCCAGGCCTCCATCTGCAGATCGGCCCGGATGGCGATCGCCTCGCCCGGGAGGACCCGGTGGATGCCCTGGAGGATGGTCTCCCGACCCGTGTGGAACTGGTTATGGAGGAACTGGGCCAGAGCGCCCGGGTGGATCTGCGGTGTGCGCGGGAGCTGCGGCAGAAGGGCCTTGATCTCCGAACCGAATACGATTCGGTCGGGCAGGACCGCGTAGTAAAGTGGCTTGATACCCAGCCGGTCACGGGCCAGGACCAACTCCTTGCGCGCACGGTCGTAGAGGGCGAACGCGAACATTCCGTGCAGATGACCTAGGAACTGGCGCCCGTACAAGGCATAGGCGTGGAGGATGGTCTCGCTGTCGGAGCGGGTGGCGAAGCGGTAGCCGCTGTGTTGCAGTTCGGCCATCAGCTCGACGTAGTTGTAGACCTCGCCGTTCGCCACTAGGGCCAGCCTGGCCCCGTCGGCGAGGAGTGGCTGGTGTCCTCCACCAACGTCGATAATGGACAGGCGAGTATGGGCAAGACCAACTGGCCCATCGGTGTGGATGCCCACATCATCGGGCCCTCGATGACGGAGCAGGTCGCCCATGCGCCGCAGCTCATCGTCACGCGCCGCGCCCGCCCGCAGATAGATGCCAGCGATACCACACATCTCGATTACCCGTCAGGCGGCCGTTGCCCCTCTTGCCGCAGCGCTGCTCCCGGTCGCTCCCGCTGGCGAGTCAAGGGACAGACGCTCCACGCGCGCGGACCTCACGACGCTCGTGTGCTCGGGGACGAGGGGGAAGAAGGAGGTGACGGTAGAGATTCTGCAGGCCCGCTCAATTCCGCTGGCTCCGGCTGTTGGCAGAGAGCCCGAGGGCAAGCAGGTACTCTTGGCTACTCGCCTCCAGGGTGTACCTACGCGCGGCAGACTGCAGCAAATCGCGCGGGCGTGAGTCAGCCAGGGCGGCGAGCATGGCTTGCGCCATGGCGGTAGGGTCCCCGACCGGCACCAGCCGACCGAAGCGGCCGTCCCCCAGGATCTCTCGCGGTCCGGTGGGACAGTCGGTGGAGACCACGGGCAGCCCCAGGGCCAATGCCTCCACAAGGACGGCGCCGAAGCCCTCCCAGAGGGAGGACAGCACGAACAAATCGGCAGCGGCCATGTAGGGATAAGGGTTGGGTTCGAAGCCCGGCAGCGAGAACGTCGCCCTGGACGCCGAGTTCCCGGCTGAGGGCTTCTAGACGCTGCCGCTGCCTGCCCTCGCCGAGGATGATCAGACGGCAGGGCCGCTGGCGGCGCATTGCGGCAAAGGCCCGCAGCAGCGTCTGAAAGTCCTTCTGGCGCCGGAGGCCGCCGACCCCCAGTATCACTGGCGTCTCCTTGTGAAGAAGCCAGGCATGAGGGAGCGGCGCGTTGGCCAGCCGCTCCAACTCCGGCGTTACGACAGGGTTCGGGACCACTCGGACGCGGTCACTCGGAAGACCGGTTATTCTCACTACATCCTCGGCGACGCCGCGCGAGACGGCGACAACGCCGTCCGCCCTGGCGTACATCCGACGGACCGCGCGTAACTTGCGCCAGCGGTACAGCCCTCCCCGGCCACGCGCCTCGAGCCGGCCCGACAGGCTGGTTCCAGTGATCAGGACGCAGCGCACCGGAACCCCAGCCCAACGCTTGGCGCGCAGCGAGAGGCGGTCGTCGCTGCCTTTCCCGGAAAGGACCACGTGCGGTCGCGCGGCTCGCAGGTAGCGAACTGTGGCGAGAAGCGCCCGCACGCCACGCGAGGAGCCGATCTCCAGCAGCCTGGCCTGCGGGGGCAGCGACGCCAGGGAACGAGCGGTGGCCTGCCGCACCACGAAGTCCACTGTGACGCCGCGCTGGACCATGCCGCCGGCCAGGTTCACCAGCATGCGTTCCACACCACCGTCACCGAAGGAGGGTATGAAGACGCAAAGCCTGTATGGGGGCTCACGGCTGTCCATTGCGCTCCCCGGAACCGTCAGAGCGCGGGCTGACGCCCGGGTACTCGCGGATACGGATCTCGCCGCCGAGGCTCTGCAGTGCCTGGCGCTGACTTCCCTGGTTCAACAGGACCAGCCGACCGCGCCGTTCCGGGCGGCCCACCCCCAACGGTGCCGGGGCTCGCCGACGGGAACCCAGCGGTGGGCCGCGCGCTCGCGCGACACCGCGTAGATCCGGACTGACGAGGGGTTTGCCCATGATCTGGATTCATCGCTCGGGTGCATTGAACAGGATGGCTAAGTCATCTGCCACCTCACGGGAGACGGGTCTGAGGTCGTCGTTTTGCGGGTAGTAGTGGTGCACGTAACGGTATTGTGACCGCCTCTTGGCCCCGAGTACACTTACAAATTTATGCGCAGGCGGGTGTCCGCAGCGGAGTAGACTCGTTGTGCCGCGGCCAAGGCGGCGAGCCCGCAAGGCCGCGACTTTGGCGAGGATGCGGGACGCGAGCGGCCCTTCCGGTAAGTAGCGGCGCTCTGCGGCCCACCGATCGGCGAAAGCATTGACGAGATCGATGCGCATCTTCCCGCTGCCGACCGGGGAGCCGGGCAGTCCACCAGGACTGCGAAGCGCCTCGGGTACGGGTCGCGGCCGAGCTGCCGTAGGCTGGAGAGCGTCGTTTTGGAACTGGACCGGTGCGCAAGCGTGTGCCAGCGCGTGCGCCGAATTATACCCGATTCCGTATCTTTCCCACTGACCGCATCGTTACGAGCGTCGACCCGGCTGCGCCCTCGCCGGGCTCCGCGCTTTCACCAGGGAGCAGGCAGTTACCCCGTCCGGCGGAGAAAATCGTGGCCTTAGGGGTGTCCCCGCCGGAGCGGGTCGTGCCACGAGTGGCCCATGCGGCCTTGCTGGGGTTTGCCCTGACGGCCTGGATCAGCACGCCCGTAGCCAGCGTCTGCCTGGCCTTGCTATCGATCACCTTCGTGGCGGACAGGGACACGCCCTGGCGGGACCTTCAGCGGGATCCCATGATGGTGCTATTCGCGGTCTCTCTTGTGTATCTTTCGGCGCGAACACTCTGGGGGGTCTTGGAGTGGCCGGAGACGGTGCACAAACAGGTGGGGGAGTCCCTGGACTGGTCCAAGCTCTGGGTGTTTTTGCTGGTGGCGTGGTGGCTGCGCGGCGAAGTGCGCGGGATCCTGCAGGTAATGGGGTTGGCGCTGGTGGGGCTGCTCGTAGGCACGGCGTCCAACCTGAACCCACAGAAGCTAGGGGACGTGCTGGCCGGGCTCCGGCCCCATCTGGAGTTCCCCGCGCTCGGCTTCGGACTGTACACCGCCACCGCGGTCCTGGGCGTGTTGCTGTTCGCCACGCGCATATGGGGCACGACGCAGCGGCCGGGGCGCTTCGCCGCTAGAGTGGCAGCCTGGCTCGCGGTCCTGGTTGTCTTGGTCCAGGGGGTGATCACCTCGCAGTCGCGGGCTACCTGGATCGCGGTCCTCGTCGTATTTCCGCCGCTGCTGGTGTTGAGAGTAGTTCCCTGGCTGCGGGCGCCGGGGAAGGGGCGTGGGCCGCGGACCCGCTGGCCGATCGTCTTGGCTGGGCTGGTCATTTTGGGGCTGGTCGGCGCGAATCTGGGACCCATCAAGCACCGGCTGCTGCAGGAGCGGTCGAGTATCCACGCGGTATTCTCGGGTCGTTGGCAGCAGCTTCCGCCCCAGGACTCGGTCAGTTATCGGGCGCATCTCTACCGGCTCGGGCTGGACCGCTGGCTAGAGCGACCCTTTTTCGGATGGGGTCCGGGAAGTGCTGCTCGCCTGATTCAGCAGAGCGATATCCCTGCCATTCGCCAGTTCAAGGAGTTTCACAATTCTTATCTGGATGTCCTGGTTCGCATGGGGCTTGTCGGTGCCTGTCTCATGGGGGTTGGGTTCTGGCTGTTGCTGAGGGCCTTGTGGCGCGCCCGCCGCGCAGGGTCGCTCCCGCTGGACGCTTTCTTGTGTTTAGGGGGCGCGTTCGCCCTCCTGGCGGTGTGGAGCGCCGGGGACTTTCGCATGGTGCACGCGGATTGGCGCTTCTATTGGGTCATCTTCGCGGGGTCGGCATACACGTTTCAGCTGCGTACGAATGCGCACCCATCGACACCGACGCGGAGCGGGCACCGATTGCCAGGACGTGCGATTCGGCACGGCCAGACCTAGCGTCGGAGCACATCCTCGTAAACGTTCACGTTCCCCGCGACCATCCGCTCGATGGAGAACTCTCTCTCCGCGATCTGGCGTCCCGCCGCGCCCATAGAGCGGGCTCCAGCGGGATCCGCGAGGAGGCGCTGTATGGCGCTGGCGAGACCCTGGGAATCGCCGGGCGGGACCAAGTAGCCGTTCACGCCGTCATGCACGACCTCCGGGACCCCGCCCGCTCGGGCACCTGCAATAGGCACTCCGGAGGCCGCCGCCTGCAACAGGGAGACGCCTAGGCCCTCCGTGAGGGCGGCATGTGCCACCAAATCGAGACATGGGAGTACGCGATGCAGGTCTGAACGGAAGCCCGCGAGGCGTACGTACTCGGTGAGTGCGTTCGTCCTGCACAGCCGGCGTATCTCGCTCTCCAGGGGGCCTCGCCCGAACAGCAGGAACCGCACGGCGGGAAACCGGCTCGCCACGGCCGGCACAGCCTCCAGGACGTAGCGGTGACCTTTACGCTCGATGAGTTGGGCGATGACACCCACGGCCCGTGTCTCCGGCGACAGTCCAAACTCCGCCTCGAACCATGCGCGCTCGCATGGAAAGTCATACGCGCCCGGGTCGACGGCGCTGTGCACGCATACCACGTGTCTCTCTGGGACACCCTCGCGCAGAAGCACCTGACGTATCGCCTGGGAAATGGCGATCACTCGGTCGTAGAGGCCGTATTTCCAGCGAGCCAGCCAGCCCGGTTCGGGGTTGTCGTTGCGGCGGCTATAGACACGTTTCATTCCCAGATGCCGTGCCACGATACCGCCCCAGAGGTCGGCCCCGAGGCGGCTGTGGACGTGCACGAGGTCCGGGCGTTCCCGTGCGATGAGTGCCCTGAGACGCAGCGGGAACAACGGGTCCAGGTCCCGGTGCAGAGGAATGGCGTGAACCGTATCGGCCGGGCCCACCGCGCGCGATGCGATGGCGCTTCCGCGGGGGCACACCAAAACGTTGTGGTACCCACGCGCCTTGAGGCCCTCTAGAAGGTACAGCACCTGCGCGGCTCCGCCATAGAGGTGCCTCCCCGCTTCGACATGCAGAACCTTCACCCGCGCACTTCCGCCGCGGACAGAAGTCGCTGCGCCGTCGCCAACACCTGCTCTACATCGATACTACGCATGCACGTATAGGCGCCGTTGCAGGTTGGGTGCCGACGGCACGGAGAGCACGGTAGGCGGTGATACAGTACCGCGGCCTGCGGCATGGCCGGATCGAGGTAGGGGCGCGTCGAACCGAACAGTGCGAGCGTGGGGACTCCGAGGGCGATGCCCAGATGCGTTAGGCCAGTATCGACGCCTACCAGGAGCGAGGCCCCTCGGATGGTGGCTGCGGCCTGACCGATGGTTGTCCGCCCAGTCAAATCCTCGATACAGGTAGGGGCTAACTCATGGATGCGCTGCGCTGCGGGGGTATCCGCACCTGAACCAAGGATGAGCGCCGGCAAGGACTGTGCCTGTGCCAGCCTTCTGGCGAGGTCCGCCCACCGTTCGTCCACCCAGTGTTTTTGGGGGCGGGTCGTGAAAGGGCAGAAGACTGCATAGCGAGCGCGGAGTCTGAGTGCCTTCAGACAGTCGCCGACCGCCTGCTCATCGTCGCGGCCGACGGCAACGTCCATGGGGAAGTCCCCCGGGGACAACTCAAGGTCCTTGGCCAAGCGGAAATATTCCGATCCGATACGCGGGTCATTGGGCGGGCGGTCGACCACCCGCGTCATCAGCAGCGCGCTCCCCTCTCTGGACCCCAAGCCGACGCGCTCGCCCGCTCCAGACAGGTACGCCCAGAGTGCGCTCTTCAGGAGCCCCTGGAGATCTAGGACGATGTCGAAACGCCGACGCCGAAGCTGCCGGGTGAAGTCTCGGACCTGCCGATATAGCGCGGGCAGTCGCCGGGTCCGGGCTAGTTGGCGCCAGCGGTGCCGCGGCCACACGATGACCTCATCCAGAGCGCGGTTGTGTTTCAGCAGGTCCTGTGCGGGCGGCTCCACGAGCCAGGCGAGGTAGGCTTGGGGATGGGCGCGGCGCAAAACTGGTATCAGGGCCGAGGCCATCACCACGTCGCCGATGGCACTCAGCCGAATGATGAGGATCCTCGGAGAGGCCCCCGGCTTCGCGGCGGCAGCCGGATCGCTAGCTGGTCTCATAGTGTACCCGATGGACTCTAGCGAGCCCGGTGGGAGAGCTCGTCGTACATCGCGAGATAGGCGTCCAACACTAAGTGCTGGTTGTGACGCTCTTTCAGGACGCGGCTTCCATGAGCAATCAGCTCCGCCCGCAATGCAGCGGGTGCGCGCAGCAGGTCAAGAAGGCGCTCGGCTAGGGCATGGGGGTCCCTGCAGGGCACCAGTAGTCCATTGACGCTGTCGTCGATCAGCTCCGCGGCACCGAGCGTGCGTGTCGCGACCACCGGAAGCCCGTGGCTCCACGCCTCGAGAATCACGTTGCCCAGGGGCTCGTGACGGGAGGGACATACGAACACATCGGCGAGCTGATAGAAGGGGTCAGGGCGGTTCTGCCAGCCCGGCCAGCGCACCCGCTCGGCCACGCCCGCCTCGTCGGACTGTGCCTGAAGCACAGCGCGCAGCGGCCCGTCGCCGATGATGATCAAGTACAGCGGTCTGCCATCCACGTCCGGAGGCAACTCCCGGAAGGCGCGCAGCAGGTCGCCGAAGCCCTTGACAGGGTGGAAGCGCCCGGCCGCGAGCAGAATCACGGCGTCGGGCGGGATGCCAAGGGTTTCCCGTAGCGCCTCGAATCTCCTGGCGTGGGAGGTCGGCCACATCCTCTACGAAGTTCCCGATGAAATAGACAGAACGTGCGGGCAGTCCCTCGCGGACCAAGTACTCACACACCCCGCGGGTATTTCCGACCCAGGCGTGGGCGTGGCGGTAGTAGCCATTGAGCTTGTAATAGCCGCCGAGCCGCGCCACGTGCACCGCGTTGCCTCGATGAGGTAAGCGCGTCAGACGCGTGGCCCTGCCCATGTAAGTTTGCACGATGGCGGGGCGGCGGCTGCGCACCAGTCGGCGGATGCGCCACACGGACAACACATCCCAGATGTTGCGCATCGGGATGTGCACCTGCTCCACCGCGCCTTCCAGGGCTCGGGCGATCGGGGTCTTCGGCCGGGTCACGGCCAGCGCATGATGACCAGCTTCGTTCAGGGCGCGCACCAGACGCACGTAGAAGCGGTCAGCGCCGCCGAACTGGCGGCTGCCGATGACGTGCAGGGAGTCAATCACGCGTGCAGCCGTCGTGGAAGGTCAAGAGCGCTGCGCACGGCACCCCCGTCCCTCGGTATAACGCGTCCGATGCGCGCAGACCGTGTGGACCGGGAAGGGGTCCATCAACTGAGAGTGCAGTGAGAATCGGCGTCCCCTTCAGCACCGCTTCAGGTGCCCGTGCGCGCAGCGCCCCTTCGCTCAAGGCAGCGCACGGGGGACTACTTCCTTGTCCCTGACAGCGAACTGTGCTCGGTACAGCCGGGCGTAGTGCCCGTCGCGCTGCACCAAAGCCGGGTGCGTTCCCATCTCGACGATGCGGCCCCTGCTGAGTACGATGATGCGGTCCGCGTTCTTGATGGTAGACAGCCGATGAGCGATCACCAACGTAGTCCGGCCCCGGCGCAGGCGCTCCATGGCCGCCTGGACGGCATGCTCGGAGCGCGTATCGAGGGCGGAAGTCGCCTCGTCCAGGATCAGGACCGGGGCGTCCTTGAGGATGGCGCGCGCGATGGCGATGCGCTGCCGCTGCCCGCCGGACAGACGGACGCCATTCTCACCGATGAGGGTATCGAGCCCCCGCGGAAGTTCCTCGATAAACTCCATGGCGTGGGCGGCCTCAGCGGCCGCGATGATCTGGGTTTGGGAGTGACGCGTTAAGGTGCCGTACGCAATGTTGGCCGCGACGGTGTCGTTGAACAGTACAACCTCCTGGCTGACCAGCGCGATGTTGGTCCTTAACGCTGAAAGCTTGAGGTCGGCAATGTCGACGTGATCCAGCAGGATCTGGCCATCGGTCGGTACGTAGAACCGTGGCACCAGATTTACCAGCGTGCTCTTACCGCTACCCGAGGGCCCCACCAAGGCAACGGTTTCGCCGGGCGCTACCAGCAACGAGACATCTGCGAGCGCTTGTGTGCGGCCGTCGTAGCTGAAGCTAACCTGGCGGAACTCCAGGCGCCCCGCGGCACGACCCAGGGTCAGTGTGCCGTTGTCGGGCTCGGACGGCTGGTCGACCAGAGAGAACACGCTCTCGGAGGCCGCCAGACCGCGCTGTAGAGCCTCGTTGACGCGGGTCAAGCGCTTGATGGGTGAGAACAACAAGGCCATCGCGCCCACAAACGAGATGAAGCTACCGATGGTCATCTGGTGCCTGGCGGACTGCTGGGAGGCGAGGTGGACGATGACCGCGAGGGCAATGACTGCTACCAGTTGGACGGCCGGAACGTTCGCAGCCGCTGCGGTCACCAGCTTCATGCGGTAGCGACGGTTGTGGTTGATGGCGTTTCTGAAGTTGCCGCTCTCGTAATCCTGCCCTCCGAACAGTCGTATGATCTTGTGGCCTCTTATGCTTTCCTCGAGGGTGTGGGTGATATCGCCCATCGACGCCTGAATGGCCCGAGACATGACGCGTAGACGGCGGCTGATGAGCTTCACCATGACGGCGATGCCTGGACCCACTACCAGGGCGACCAGGGTCAGCCTCCAATCCAGATAGAGCATCCAGCCCAGCAGGCCGATGACGGTCAGCCCGTCCCGCACTGACACCGTGAGCACCTCGGTAGCGGCCTTGGTCACCTGTTCCACGTCGAAGGTCACTCGCGAGATAAGATTCCCCGAGGCATGGGCATCGTAGTAGCGTGTCGGCAGAACCAGGAGTTTTCCGAACATCGCTGCTCGCAGGTCCATGACGAGTCGGGTGGCCACCCAGCTAATACCGACGTCTCCGCCAAAGCTGGCCATCCCACGGAACAAGAACAGGCCTACCAGCAGAACAGGAAACAGGTGCAGAGGTCCGCCGTCTCTGTGTACGAAGCTGCCGTCCAGCATGGGCCTAAGGAGCGCGGGGACTGCCGGCTCGGTGGCCGCCTCGAGAATCATCGCGCCGATCGCTGCGGCAAACGTGCGCCAATACGGCAGGACGTGGCGCAACAGCCGCAGGTATAGCTGGCGGCTGCCCATGGTCTTGGCGAGGGTGGTGGGCGGCACGTCAGGGGCGGCAAGCCCGCCTGGGCTCAGCGACGGTCATGGTGGGGATTACGCCACGCAGTGGTGTATAAGCAAACGGCATTAGCTTATCACACCGAGGTCAGTGGGTCCGGGGGGCCGCCACCTGGACTATCCAGCCCGGTAGGCCTCATGCCGTCAGGGTCCGTTGACGGAGACGGACGAGGTACTGGCTGAGGCGCGGCCACCGTGCGCTTGTTGAGGTTTCACCACTATGACCATGCGAGTGCCTGCCGCGAGCCCGGAACAGGCTGCCACGTTTCTCAGACGTAGAGCAGATACGGTCGCACCGACTCGCTGAACTCTCGCTCGCACCGGCGCCAGTGCGCATAAAGATCGGGCAGCTCGCCACCCCCGTCCACGAGGTCGCGAATGCTGGTGTCCCCCGCGAGAAGATCGATGGCCAGCCGATCGCTCACGAACTCGTAGGGCTCGGTGCGCCAAGCGAAATCACTCGGATAGAGCCGCCGCAAGGCAATCAGCAACGCGACGCTCGTCGCCAGCGGTTGATAGCGGTGCCGGTCGGTGACGTGCAGTTGCACGGCGCCGCAGATCTGGCGGGAGAACTTGTGGAAGGCCGGCTCGATGAACGTGGCGCGGAAGGCGACGCCCTCCATGCTCCAGCTCCCGGCCGCCCGATCCATCTCCCGTTTCAGCGTCTGCGGGCAAATCCAGGGTGCGCCGAGCAGCTCGAAGGGCCGCGTCGTGCCCCGCCCCTCCGAGACATTGGTGCCCTCCAGCAGGCATTGCCCCGGATACACCGCCGCGGTGTCCAGGGTCGGCATGTTCGGCGAGGGCAAGACCCAGGGCAGGCCCGTCTGGTCGAACCACTGGTCTCGCCGCCAGCCCTCGCAAGCAATGACGACCAGCGCGTCTTCGTCCGCAGGGATGTGCAGTTGCTCGCAGAACCAGAGCGCCAGCTCCCCGGCCGTGAGCCCGTGGCGGTTGGGGAGGGGGAAGCGACCCACGAAGGAGCCGTAGCCATCGGTATCGACCAGGTTGCCCTCGCGGCGATCGCCGCCGATCGGGTTGGGGCGGTCACAGACGATCACCTGGAGTCCCGTGGCGGCGCAGGCTTCCAGACAGTAAGCCAGGGTGTAGCCATAGGTGTAGTAGCGGCTGCCGACGTTCTGGAGGTCGAAGATCAGTGCATCCAACCCTTCCAGATGTTCGGGCCGGGGCTTGAGTGAGTCCCGCTCGCGGCCGTAGAGGCTGATTTCGGGAATTCCGGTGACCGGGTCCGCGGCAGCGCTGACCGCAATCATGTCCTGGGCCGTGCCGCGCACCCCATGCTCGGGCCCGAACAGGCGCCGCAGATCGGTCTGCGCGTGCCCATGGAGCGCGTCCACGGCATGCATGAAGTTCGGTAGGATCGCAGTCGAGTTGCAGCACAGGCCGACCCTCCGGCCACGCAGCAGGTCGACCCTGTCGGTCAGGAGGCGTTCCAACCCGGTGCGTACCATCTGCCCTCAGCGCACGAGCGGCGGGCATCGCGCCGCTCGCCCGGAAAGGTCGGAGTCGACGACCCACCCCCCTCGGCCGTCCGCGGTGCGGTGCCAGTAGCAGGCCCGACGAAATGCGGTCGGCCGGGCGGGTCGGGACCGTGTTACATCAGCCGGTATTTCCGGAACCTTTTGTCCCGCAAACTGGCTCCTTCGCCGCCCGCGGAGGCATCGGCGACCTCGCCGCGAATGGCGGCAAGGCGCTCCGACGCCGGTGGATGGGTCTTGTAGAAGCCGGTGTCGCTCCGGCCCGAGTTCCGTTCCAGCTTCTGCAGCATAGAAGCGAGCCCGGACGGATCGTAGCCCGAGGCGCGCAGGATCTGCACCGCCGCCTGGTCGGCATTCAGCTCTTGGTCGCGAGAGTAGCCGGAGACCACCATCCGATTCACGATGTCGTTGATGCTGGCGTCGAAGGCGTCGGTCAGCGCGATGAGGTTGCGGCCTTGGCTGGAGCGCTGCAGGGCGGATTGACCGATGAGCGTGAATGCCTTGGTGAGATTGGAGGCGCGGATGGCGGAGAGTCCGTGCTGCAGCGTCACGTGGGCGATTTCGTGTGCCAACACGGCAGCGAGTTCGTCTTCCGATCCCACCATGCGATAAAGGCCGCTGGTTACCAAGATGAAGCCACCCGGCGCGGCGAAGGCGTTGATTTCCGGGGAGTCGATCAGCTCGAAGTGGTAACCGGCGAAGGTCTCCGGACGCGCGGAGAACTTGCTCAGATAGCCGCCGACCTCGTTCAGGTACTGGTTGACCGAACGGTTCGCCAGCGGCCTGTAGCTGCCGAAGACCTGCGCGGCGACCGAGCGCCCGATGTAGTACTCCTCCTCCGGGGTGAGGTCCTCGACCCCCTTACGTAAGCTAGTCACCACCTCGGCGCCGGACCCGGCATGCTGCATCAGTGTGTTCCAGCCGCCGAGGTCGAACGCCCCCACCGTGCTCGGTGTCGCCGATCCGAACACCGCTGTGAGCCATAAGGGAGCGATGACCCGTTTCAGTTGCCCCATGGATCCACCCCGTGTGATTCGCGCCGCCGGTCATCCGATTCCTTCCGCGTCGCGCGAGGCTTTATCACGAAGGAAGCGGACCCGCGGCCGCTGGGTTCGCCCGCAGGCTGGCTAGCCTGGCTGGCCGGCGGCTGGCCCATGGTGATGAGTTGGCCGGCACTCGCAAACTTGCGGATCTCCTCGCTGTCCGCCTGTAGCCGCTCCAGTTTGTCCACCGCGGAAAAATCGGCCCGTGGATAGCGCGTGCGGTACTGCTCCTCGACGTTGCGGTTGAACCCCTTTCCGGCCAAGGCCACTTCGTCTTCCGTATAGCCCTTGCCGGCGCTGGCGGGCTCGGGCGCACGACCCGCCAGCACGTCGAGGGCAGACCCGACCCCCGACAGCGCACCCGAGGCCGCTCCGCTCCCGCCACCCGCTCCCGACACTGCGGAGCTGTGGACCCAGCCGGTCACCGTTCCGTACTGGACGCGGTACCAGCCCTGCGCTTCCCCCAGCACCTCCAGGCGCTCGGTGAAACTTGCGGTCGCGAGACTGGGGGAGAAGAATTGATGGTCGGACCGCACCGAGGTCTGCTTCACCTTCACCACCACTGTGGCAACAGCGGCGAGAACGGCTCCAACAAAGACCGCGCCGGCGAGCAATGCAGCACTCAAGATCCCGATTCTTCTTCGGGACACGCTAACGCCCTTCATGCAACCTCGTCCCCGAGTTGCGCTCACTTGCTGACATGGATAAATGCACCGTCCCAATCCTCAGCCGGGGGATTGTGCCGGAAGTGCCTGACCCGCGCCATCAGTGCTTGTGTGGGTGGATCGCCTCCCAGTTGCGGCATCTCTTGGAGAACCCTCTCCGCTTCGTCCCATGCGCGTTCCTGATAAGCCCGAAAGGCCGCTTCGTAATGCTGGCACAGGTCGATCTGCTGTGGCGTGGCCAGGTCCTTGGGGGCAATGGGCTCGTACACCCGAACCGCATTGCTCTTGCCCTTCACCTTCAGATAGTCGATCTGACGGCCGACGAAGCGTTCCCGCACCGGCTCCCACGCCGACTCGCCGATCAACATACGGCTGCCATAGGCCTTGTTGAGACCCTCGAGACGCGATGCCTGGTTCACGGTATCGCCGATGGCCGTATAGTCGAACCGCTCGCGCGAGCCCATGTTCCCGACGATGCATTCGCCCCGGTCGATGCCGATGCGCACCGCCAGCGGTAAGTCCGGGTAAAGGGAGGCGACGTAGGCGGCAAAGCGCTGCTGACATTCCAGGGCCGCCGCCACCGCCAGCTCGGACTGCTGGGCCTGATCCACGGGGGCCCCCCAGAAGGCCATCACGGCGTCGCCGATGAATTTGTCTACCGTCCCTTGACGCGCCAGAATAACCTCGGTCATCTGGGATGTATAGTCGTTCAACATCGCCACCAAGGCTTGGGGTTCCAATCGCTCCGCCAGGGTGGTGAAGCCGGCCAGGTCGGCGAACAGGACAGTGATCTCCCGTTTCTCACCCCCGAGTTCCAGGCCGTGGGGCGACTGGATGATGCGTTGCACCACCTGCGGCGAAACGTAATGACTGAAGGCGCTCTGCAGGAACCGCCGGCGCCGACCTTCCGAATGGTAGCGGTAGGCAGAGGCCAGAATCAGGCCGCTCAGCGCACAGAGGATGAGCAAGGTCACGTCCCAGACCATCCCCTGGCGGAAACCGAGCTGGGTCGCCGCCAGGCCGCCGCTCAACGCGCCAGCGCTGAGCAGGGAAGACACCGACGACCGTTGGACCAGCACCGTGGAAGCCACCGCGGCCAAGGTCACTAACCCGGTCAAGAGAAGATTCCAGGCGCCGGCCGCCAAGTGCAGAAAATCTTTGTCCAGGGCGTTCGAGAGCAGTGTCGCCTGGAGGAAGGCCCCGGGCGTCACCGCGCTGACCGGTGTGGGCTTGAAGTCGAGGAGGCCGGGCGCCGTATAGGCGACGAAGACGTAACGGTCACGGAACACTTCCGGCGCGATGGGCGGCGTTTCACCTTTGGAGTGCATGACCGCCGATCGAATCACATCGACCGCCGAGAGGCGCTCGAACTGCTCGCCGCCGCCGCGAAAGCGCAGCAGTAGCCTGCCGGCGGAATCCACCGGCAAGCGCCGCCCGTCGAGACTCATGCCGTCCTCGTTGCCCCACCGCACCTCGCTGCCTTTCCCCACCAAAGCCGCCAGACCGAGGGCCGGCAGCAGACGCCCGCCAAGGACCACGAAGGGAAGGGCGGAGCGATACACCCCGTCTTCATCCGGTCCTTGGGTGACGAACGCGACGCCGGCGGCGGCAGAGGAGATTGGCTCCACTGGCAGCGAGACGGTTGCCCGGGTGAGGGCATCGGGCGGCGTCCCGCGAAACCGGATACCCAATGCCGCCGACGCCTTGCCGCCCGCGGAATCACCACGAGAGACGGCGGCGGCGAGATAAACCTTGCCGGAAGCGGCTACCGCATCGGCGAACTCCCGATCGATGTCCGGTCCGAATGGCGATTGGTTATTGAACAGCAAATCGAACAGGATGGCCTTGGCGCCGCCCATCGTTGCGTACTGCACCAACGGTTTATACAGGGTGCGGGGCCACGGAAAGGGGACGTTGTCCCGGTCGAAGTAGTCGAGGCTGCGCTGGTCGACCGCGACGATCAAGATGCGCCGGTCGCGGAACGCCGGGTCGCGGTGCAGCAGGTGTTGCAGATTGAGCGCCGTCAGGCGGATCGGCGTGAGCGCCGGGGACTCCCCGAGGCCACCACCCAGCAGCATGGCGACCGCAGTGATGGCCGCTATTGCCAACCCCCTGGCGGTCGCGGTGGGGGGGCGGGTGGCCGCCGCCGTTTCCTTCATTCGGTCGTTCCCATCCGCGATTCAGATCTCTTCCGGTGCAGGTTACGGCGACCTCTGCCTACCGGGTCGCGGATGGAGCGGGCACAGCCGGCGCGGAACGTTGGCGCCGGCGCGTCGGCCGCTTGCACAGCCGGGACCAACCGCGGTTCGATGACCTCACGACCTCCGGGACATGAGGCCGAGCAGGGTCGCTGCCGCCTCACGGGGGCCGCTTGCCTCGTAACCCGGAAGGCCGAGCCGGGTGCGCATCTGACCGACGAACACGCCGGCGGCGAACGCTGCCTCGAAGGTGTGCCGTGCGATGGCGTCGTGCGCGAGCGGCCGCTGGGCCGGCCCGAACACATTGGCGAAGTAGGTGCTCACCAGGCCGGTCGAGCTGGTCGTGCCCCTCGACATCGCGGTGCCCTCACGAAAGACGCGCACCGCGGCATCCACGGAGCCGAAGCGCTCGATGATGGGGTGCTGCTCGTCGACCGGCTGGTAGTTGTTGGCGTACAGGAGAAAATCGATGGGATACCCGCGCTGCACCTCCTCGATCGTGGTCACCGGAAGGACGACCCGCGCGTTGACCTTTTGCGGGCTCATGATGATGGCCCGGTCGATCTGGCCGAAGGCGTAACCCCGCTGCAGGTCATCGAGGCGCACGAAGGCCCCGATCTCCGTCCCATAGCCGAGCAGTCGGCCGTCCCGTGCCACCTCGACCGATCCCATGTCGTCGGCCACGATACGCAGCTCCCCGACGACATCGTCGCCCAGCAGCCGCAGCGCCTCAAGCGTCTCCGACTTGCCGGTCGCGGTGTCTCCGAGGAGCAGCATAGTGGCCGCCACCCCGTTGCGCAGCACGACGCGCGCGAGGGCACCGTGGAACGGCATCAGCCCCTTCTTCATCACCGCCACGTTGTGCAGCGTGAGCGCCATCTTCTTCACATAGCCGAAGTAGCCGAACCGCTCTTCGAGCGGTACGGCGCCCACCAGCAGGTCGCTGGTCTCGTCGTCGTAAAACACGGTCGGGGCGTGGCCGAACCGCGCAAGGGCCTGCGGCGGTGCGCCATAAAGGTAGATCGCATCAGGGCCGGCTGCGACTTGCTGATCGCTGGCCATCTCGAACAGGTTGCCGAGCGCGAGCCCGAGCCCGGCGAAGCGCTGGTGGAAGTAGGCGAACACGACCAGGCGCCCGACCACCGCCGGGTAGCACATCCAGCGCTCCTTTTCGAGCGACATGCCGGCGAGCGGGTTCTCGTAGACCTCGACGAACTGTCCGGAGCGAGTGTTGGCGGGCGGGTCGAGGATAAGCGGCGGATACATCAGCAGGTGACGCACGAAGGGGATGCCGACGAGCAGGTCGCGGTAGCTTTCGGGCATGCGCCAAGCGCGCTGCACGGCGATGACGCCCATGTCGGCACCGGCCGGAACCTGCCGGTACACGCGCGGATGACTGGCGGTGATATTCTCGACCACGTCGCGATACAGGTCGCGCACGAGCTGCGCGAGGGTTTCGACGGTCCGGTTGAACGTGCGGTACGGGCGCCGGTCGTGGCTGTCGGGCCCGCCTTCGGAGTGGTTGACCATGAAACGGTCGAAGCTCCGCCAGAAGTCGTACAGGCCCTCGGCGAGCTCGTGAAGAGCGGTGCGTTGACTGAGCAGCTTGGCGCTGTCCGGCGACGTGCCGGCGATGCGTTCGAGCGGGTTGTGCGCCAGCACGCGCAGCACGTCCACGAGGCGCGCCCGCCGAGGCGGGTCGGCGGCGTCAATTTCAAGCTCGTCGAGCACGGGAGCCCTGTGTGCAGCGAGGCGTTCCAGGTACAAAGCGACCACGCGCTCGAAGGCGGCGCTTTCGACGAGCTCCCGCGTCGTCCCGCAAATGGTCCCCTCGGTATGCAGCACGAGCTGCCCGGGGCCTTCGTCCATCCTGAGAAGCGGCATCGGTTCGGTGGGTCTCCGGTCCAGGCACTGCCGCCGGTTTGGTGCCGGCGTGATGGTGGACCGCGCACGAGCGGCGCGCATCCTGAGCATCAAGATATCATGGTAGCTTCGTGGAAGGGGCCAGAGGGTGGGCCAGAGGGCCTCACAGGACTTGGCACCGGCGCTCGGGCGGGTGCGGCCGACTCCCACATCGGGAAGCGGCTCGCACGCGCCGTTGGCTGCCGCCGTCCGGGTCTCGCGAGATCGGCCGAGTGCTGGATCGACGAGGCTCCAATCCAAAGGCCCCCGGCGGCCGCTATGGGGATACGCTCGTGGCTGGGTGCTCCGGCCATGCGATGACGGTGAGGTCGGAGAGCGCGCAGACGGCGGCGGAGGGGGATCTCCGATCGAGGTCGATTCGGTGATTCGCAAAACGACGAACCGGAAGGGTACAGCTCATGAGTGGGCCTTCAATCGTGTTCAGAACCTATAGACGGACGCCGGTCCGGCATTTCTGGGTGGTCCTGGGAACCGCCGCTATCACCGGGTGCGCTTCGGTATCTTCCGTAGAGCCGATGGGAGAACGCCCGAAAGAGGTCACGGCGCAGGTGTGGCAAGGGACCTGGATACACCAAGAGCATCCGGTGACCGTCAGGGTGTCGGACCCGCGTGCGGGATTGCTCGATGTCGCGTGGGTGGAAGAGAAGGAAGGTGCGCTAAAGCTCGAATCCTATCGGATCGCCCTGAGAGAATCCGCTGAATCGACCTTCGCGAACACCAAAGATCCGGGTCAGCCCGGTCGTTATCTGTGGGCCCTGGTCAAGCGGGAGGACGAACAGATCGTGGTGTGGACCCCGGACGCCGTCCAGTGCGCGAAGCGGGTTCAAGCGGGTGTGCTGGCCGGGACGGTCGGCAAGGGGGGAGACGTAACCTTGGGAAAGCTCTCTTCGAAGCAGATCAAACAACTGGCCTCTCCCGGTCAGGGCAGTTGCTTGAGGTGGACCGAGCCGCTGGTGTTCTTCCGCGTCGGAAAGTAGCGGCCGGAGCCAGACCCCACTGATTGGGACCTAGCCACCCGCTCTCGGGCGTCGAAGATCCCCTGTGCAGCGAAGGACAGGTCTCCAGGTGCTCCTCGGGGTTCTGGCGGAACGTACGGGCCGACTGCGGGCAATCGGGGCGAAACCCCGTCGACTGTTGCTCCCGCGACGCTGAATCTCTCTGCATCCGCCGAGGTGCTGCACCCATCGTCCGCCGCGCCTGCCCGAAACCGGTGACGAAACCGGGCCGGAAACCGTGACTGGGCAGGGCCAATGCCGGTCACTGCCCAGCGCACGCGGGATTAACACTCTCGGCCTGTCCGGGCAGTGTGCCGGGGTGTGCAGGATCGACGACGCTCATCCGGACGTGGGCTGGGCCGCCGTGTAATACTGGTGCGGGTCAATTTATCAACGCTAACCGAGCATGCCGAAAGTCCGTAAAGGCTCCCGCTCCCCCTCCCTGGTGCCGAAAAAGCTCACCCGGGAGCGGGACCAGGTGCTCGAGTTCGTGCGTCGGGGTCAACAGCTCGCGAACGTTCTCGATGACCCCGGCCTCAGCGGGGAGATCGACCAGCTTTCCGCCAGTGCCCTGAAGCCTTTTTTGTTCGTCGTCGTGGGCGAGGTCAAGTCCGGCAAGAGCAGCCTCATCAACGCTCTGCTGGAGGCCCCGGTGTGCGCCGTGGACAGTGCCCCCTGCACGACGCGTGTGCAGGAGATCAGCTACGCGGAGGAGGAGAGCCGCACCGAGGTCTCCGAGTTCGAGGAGCACCTGCACCTGCCCCATGCCATCCTGCGGCACATCGCCATCGTCGACACTCCCGGCACCAACTCCATCATTCGTGAGCACCAGCGCATCACCGAGAACTACATCCCCCAGAGCGACCTGGTGCTGTTCGTGTTCTTCGCGAAGAACCCTTACACCGGGAGCGCCTGGGACTTCCTGCGCTACATCAAACACGACTGGCAGCGCAACACCCTGTTCGTACTCCAGCAGGCGGACCTGCTGGATGCCGGGGAATTGGAGCGCACGCTATCGCTGGTCAAGCAGCAGCTCGCCGAAGAGAGCATTGCCGAGCCCGTCGTCTTCCCGGTCTCCGTGCTCACCGCTGAAGGCTTGGACGTGCTGCGCGAGTACCTGCGCATCGAGGTGGTTCAGGGGCGGCAATTCAATAAGAGCATCTCGCTGACACACAACGTCCTGCGTTTCTTGCGCCGCCTGGAAGCCGCCTTGCGCGATCACGAATGCCTCCTGCAGAACGATGAGACGTTGCTGGGCGAGCTGCGCCAACTGGCCGTCGGGTTGGGGCCGGAAGCGGACCAGGAATACGCGGCCCTGACGGCGAGGGCGCGGCACTACGCGGACGAGGCGCGACAGTGGCTGTTCGGGCAGGCCGTCGCGGCCGGCAGCTCGGGTGCTGATGTTGCCCGGGCCGGCTGGAGCTGGCGGGACTGGCGCTCGCTCCGGGAGCGCATGCGGCGCCTCGGGGCGGCTCTCGCGGAGCGCGCCGCGGTCGGGGAGGCTCTGTCCAGCGGCTGGGACAGGTCGCTGCGTACCGCCGAGCGCTTCAACCGGCTGCAGCTCGACCTGAACCGCTGTCTGTTTCGGGCACAGTTGCGGCGTATCGACCTCTACCGACAACTGAAACGGCAGGTGGAGCAGCAGCTCGCTGCCATCGCCGCCGATCCCCCGTGCCTTGCGAAACCGCTCGACGATGCGCTCGCGCGCGGGCGTCAGCGAACCCTCACCCGGGCCCGCGACGCGGTCCAGAGCCTCGGCGAGCTCGGCCTGGAGGGCTCCATCTCGCGGCTTCCCGCGCTGAGCGCGCTGAGGCCCTGGTCGTCTGTCTACGGAGTCGCTCAGGTTGGTGCCGGGGCGGCTTGCCTGGTCGTCGGCTACCGCCTGGACGATCTGCTGGCGGGCTTGCTGCTCGGCGTGGTGGGCTATCTGGGAGCCGGGTACGCTCTGGCCCGTCGGAGCCGGGCGCGTATCGGCGGACAGGCCGCGGCTGCGCTGGAGAAGAGCATCGAGGACGTCGACCGGCGGCTGCGCGAGACCCTCCTGACCCAGCCCCCCGAGCTGCAGGGCGCCATGCAGGATACCGTGGGCCGGTTCGAGCGCGACCTCGAGGAGCGGCGGGCTCGAACCGAAGAGCTGCTTCCCTCGGTCAACGCCTTGCGCGAGGACATCAAGCGCTTTCAATCGGAGGTGTGGGCCGATGCGGTGGAGGGTGACCAGTGAGACACCAGTGGTCAGGGCCAGGGATGCGGTGCTCAGGTATCGAACAACCTCAGTCCCGTCATTCCGGTGAATGCCGGAATCCAACCCTGCAACGTGCGCGTCCTGAATCTCGGGATATCGGCTTGCACGGGCATGACGTTTGGTACTGAACATGGCTGTCGTCCCAGGACGGCAAGGTGTGGACCGATGCGGTTCACGACCACCCGTGAGCCCCCGCGCCGGTTTGGCGGTCCTGATGACCTGCCGGACGTCTTCCGTCTCGCCATGAGCCGTCCGGCCAGGCGTTTGGCCGCAGGTTCACGCTTACCGGCCACTCCGACAGCGGCCCGTGCTACCTTTGACTCCGGCCGGCGCAGCAGCGCGCCCTTCGAGTCCGCAGCGTACACCGACGATGCTACGTATTGCTAAATCCCTGTTCGACAGGAGCCTGGTCCCGAGCGCCCTGACCCAGCAGCGGGATCAGTTGCTGGGCTTCATACGGCAGGGCCAGCAGCTCGCCACCGTGCTGGGTGAGTCTGCGCTCAGCGCCGAGATCGACCAGCTTTCCGCCAGTGCCGTGAAGCCTTTTTTGTTCGTCGTCGTGGGCGAGGTCAAGTCCGGCAAGAGCAGCCTCATCAACGCTCTGCTGGAGGCCCCGGTGTGCGCCGTGGACAGTGCCCCCTGCACGACCCGGGTGCAGGAGATCAGCTACGGGGAGGAGGAGAGCCGCACCGAGGTCTCCGAGTTCGAAGAGCACTTGCACCTGCCCCATGCCATTCTGCGGCACATCGCCATCGTCGACACTCCCGGCACCAACTCCATCATTCGTGAGCACCAGCGCATCACCGAGAACTACATCCCCCAGAGCGACCTGGTGCTGTTCGTATTCTTCGCGAAGAACCCCTACACCGGGAGCGCCTGGGACTTCCTGCGCTACATCAAGCACGACTGGCAGCGCAACACCCTGTTCGTGCTCCAGCAGGCGGACCTGCTGCCTTCCGACGAGCGCAAGCGCACCGAGGAGCACATCCGCGAACAGCTCATCCAAGACGGCATCGAGAACCCCGTCGTGTTCGCGGTGTCGGTCAAGACCGGCAACGGGATGGGGGCGCTGCGCGACTATTTGCGCGCCGAAGTGATAGAGGGGCGCCAGTTCACCAAGGTCCAGTCCCTGGCGAATAACCTCATGCACTTCGTCGGCGGTCTGGACAAGCTGCTCCACGTACACGAACGGCTCAACCAGCACGACGAGATCCTGCTCGGAAAGCTCCATGGTCTCACCCTGAACCTGCAGGCCGAGGCCGAAGTAGACAGGCAGGTCGCCGCCATGATGGACGCCTGCCGGCGCCGCACCGAAGAAGCCGAGCGGCGCCTGCGCAAGCGCTTCCAGGGCCGCCATTCGTTCCTGGACAAGCTCGACACCCTCAAGAACGCGCTCGGCAGCGGGCACGAGGTACGGCAGTGGCTGGCCGATTTCTTCGCCCAGGTGCAGGCCGAGATCAGCCACGCCCTCTATCAGGACCAGTTGCGCTACTTCTCGGAGCTGCACCGCCGCTCCCAGGAGTTGGGTCAGCAGATGCTGGAAGTCCTGGCCAACCGTCCCGGCTACCTCAAGAAATCCGCCTCGGATGCGCTGGCGCGCCGGCGCGACCAGACCCTGAGCGAGGTCCGCCAGCGCCTGGCCGCCCTCGACGACATCCGCCTCGAGGAGACCGTGCAGCCGCAGGCCTCGCTCGGGCGCCTGAACCGCCTGATCCTGGCCTACCGCCTGGCTCAGGGCGGGGCCGCGCTGGGGGTGCTGGTCCTCTCGGTGCATTTCGGCGACCTGTTCAGCGGCCTCATCCTCGCCGGTGTGAGCTACCTGGGCGTCGGGTATGCGCTGTTCGCGCGCAACCGCGAACGCCTGGAGACTCGATGCAGCCTGGCGTTGCAGGCGAGCCTAGCCGACCTGGAGCAGCGCCTGCGTACCGACATAGGGGAGCACCTGAACAGCCTGAAGGCGGTGGGCGACGGCGCCCTGACCCTGTTCGAGCGCGACCTCGGCGACCGGCGCAAGCAGACCGAGACCCTGGTCCGCTCGGCCCGCGAGTTACGCGACGGCATCCAGCGCTTCCAGGCGGCAGCGGCCGCGGCAAGGGCGGGCGGCGGGGCACAGACGGAGGGGGGGGTATGAACCTGTCTGTGACCATATTGTTTTATTCCGCGACGGCAGCCAGGAGAGCGGCGGCCGGCTGCAGACAGGGGGCCAATGAACTCGTCAAGGGGCTCCTATCCCCCTGAGCAGACTGCCCTCCCAGTTTCTGAAGGGCGGCCGATCAGGGACTCCTATGCCTGGCACGGTTCGTTGTGCGGTCGGTGTGTGCCGCTCGGCCGCCTGCTCCAACCCCATGGCTCGCACGGCGTCTCATACGTTATCCGGAGTTGTGCTACGCTTGATGTCGATGTAGCACCTTGGGGGCAGCACCGTGCGGGAACTGACCATACGCGAGATGCGCGAGAATCTAGGTCGGCTGGGCGAGCTGGTGGAAGGGGAGGGCGAGGTTGTCATCACGCGCCGGGGAATACCCATCGCCCGCCTGCTGCCAGTGAAGAACGTGCGTCGGCGGCCATCTCATGCCGAACTGCGCGCGTCGATGCCCTTCCTGAAGACGCCGAACGAGAAGCTGGTCAGAGCCGACAGGAACGAGCGGTAGAGCACGGTCTATGTGGATACGTCCGCATTGGCGAAGTGGTACGTCAATGAAGCCAGATCGGAGGACTTCGCGGCCTGGGTGCAGCAGGAAGCTGAGCTGCACATCAGTACATTGACCGCGGTCGAAATGCGGTGCCTCCTTGCCCGGCGTCGCCGCAACCGCGAGCTGACCCAAACGCAGCACACGCGTTGCACCTGGAAGTGGTGCGGTTCGACTGAGCGTTCACGGCGTCGGCGAGGACCGCTCCGGGGCCGCGAATAAAGCACGGCAGGGCTCTTTAACTCAGACCTGCGGCACCAGCAGTGAGGACCTCACCCGCACCGTCAATGCCCACCGATCGTGAGTCCGCAATACCCTGACGGCGTGTGTTGTCCCGAGTGTTTTGGTCACCCAACACCACGCGCCATCGTGGAGGACGAGTCCAAGGAAGTCGGAACCTGCGATTTTTGCGGGTCGACTGCCGTCCCGATCCTACATGTGTCTGCTTTATCGGACGCCTTCCGCAATGCAACGAGTATTTACTCCGCTGCTGAGCGTGGTGCGTCAATTCCTCCTTGGACTGAGCCCTATGACGAAGGGGACCCCCTCCACGTCCTACTGCAAGACGACTGGCAAGTCGTCAGCGAGAAACTCACCGGCTCCGATAACGTTTCAGCCCTGCTCCAAGCCATTCTCGAAGCTGGATGGGACGATGATAGCGGAGAGCCTTTTCCGGATGCCAATGCCCTGGACCCGTGACTTGAATCTCCGAGCGCCCGGGGCGCGAGAGAATGGGAGCTATTCTCAGTTGAGTTGGTTAGTTTTTAGCCAACCGGTGACGCCGGCTATGTACAGCGGGCGTAGACCCTCGTCGGCGCAGGAGTGACGGCGGGGCTTTGAGGCTTGGACGCTGAATTTCGGGCGTAGGTTTACACCGGGGTCTGGTGAGGCCCGGGTCGAGTTTCTATGGAGGTCGTCCTAGCTACCCGAAGGCGAGTTGGTAATACAGCTGCTCGAAGGCGCGGAAGCCGGGACAGAGCCGGCTGAAGCGCAGCTTCAGTCTGCGGGCGGTGGCGACCAACCGGGCGGCGAGGTACATCAGTTCCTGGAGGACGGTCTTGATCCGCCGGCGCTTGGCCGGATGGCGCAGGGGAGCCGACTCGCCGGTCAGCCCGATGAGCCCGATGAAGCGCAGGATGTTGTAGGCGAACACGGCAAAGGCGAGCACCAGGTCATTGGTGTCGAATTTCCCGGAGGGCAGCCGTTCGATATCGAGGTCGGTCTTGAACTCGCTGTGGAACTGCTCGGAGGTCCCGGTACAGGGCGACGATCTCCGCGTCCGGATAGGCGAGCGAGGTCCACCAGCCATCGAGCTCCAGCTCCGGTACCAACAGCGCCTGGCCCTTCTTGTCGATGGTGCGCTCGGTCACCCGCATCACCCGGCGAACGTGGTAGGTGTGCTCCCGATGGGGGTGCTCCTCGACGACGCTGAACAGCGCCACGCGCTTGCCGGGTCGGGGTGTCTCCCATGCCCCTTGGCGCTCGGCGCGCTCCAGCCAATGGGCAGGGTCCTCGCCCCGAGGGTTCCACTGGATAATGAAGTCCACCTCCTCTTCGAGGTAGCGCAGCCGGTTCTCCAAGGCGTCGTGGGCGCTGTCCTGGCGCACCAGCAGCGGCAGTTTGGTCAGGCGCCTGGCCCGCGGCAGGATGCGCTCCCAGACCTAGCCGAATTCCTTCTGACTGTGCTGCTTGCCTTCTCGCAGCTCACAGCCGACGCACCACCCTTCGGTTCCCACGTAGGTCGCGATCGGCGCATAACCGTCATAGCCGTGGTAGGTGCGCGAGACTCCTTCTTGCTTGGTCCCGGAGTTGTCCATGGGAAAGACATCGATGTCCACCGGCACATGACCGGTCTTGAGCGCACTGACCGGTGCCTTGGCGTTGACCATGAACTCGATATCGGCCTCGTCAATGACCTCCCGCAGGACCGCTGCGTGCTCGTCGAGACGCTGCCTCAGCGTTTCTGGCGAGGGTACCCGCTCCAGCCCCAACGCCTGGCGGAAGAAATCGTCCTCTCGGACGTTGGAGACCGCTTCGAAGTCGCTCTTGCCCAAACACATCAACCCCAGATAGCTCTTGGCTACGTCTTCATGGGAGATGCCGTGGCGTAGCGGGATCGCCTCCTTCAGCGCCTTGCCCAACCCGCTAAAGCGGTTGACGCAAAGACCGACCAAGGCCAGACCAGAATGGGAGGTGTAAAATTCCTCATCGGACTGCTCCAAGATGAACCGCTTCATCGTTCACCTGCCGGGTGAGCTGGAGTGCGGCCCGATTTTAGCTGAACTGCAATGATAAATCAGCAGGTTGCGGCCATCCGCTGAGACGCGAAGTCACGGAATCAGGAATGCCCTATTCGTACGCGTGCCGTCGTGTCTCTACCAAGCTCCTGACGAATCGTGGGAAGAGTTCAGTCAGCGAGTGCGAAAAGACGGGTCGATAGAACATCAACTTCCCCATGCTCTCGAAGAGGACATCTACTGTCTTGAGAAGGAAATCCCCGAACGAAGCACGTTTTACAGAGCCCGGAAAGGGTTTGAAGAGGATGCTTGGGGGCACAAGCAGCCATACAGGGGTGCCGAGATTGGGCTGCCATCACCTGAAAAGGCATTACCAGGACGGGCGAATAAGGGGGGCGAACCAGTCCTATACCTCGCGAAGGAAGAAAGGACAGCCGTCTCTGAGATTCGGCCAGCTCGCGGACTACTGGTCTCTGTAGGGGAATTTGCCACCCGTCGCTCCACTCGCCTGCTCGACTTTGGTCAGCCCCATTGCGGAACCCGATCCTTTCGTGGACGACCCACTGCGTTACTTGGATGGAGTTCGCTGGGCTGATGAGAGCTTTCGCTTCGTCTTTGTCCCAACCGTTGGAACGCGACGATACAACAGAAGATTACCGCGCGTCGCAGTGGCTTTCCGCCTGGATCAGCGATCACGGATTCGATGGTATTCTTTATCCCAGCGCAATGAATCCGAGCGGTGTGAACTTGGTGCTGTTTGATCCAAGGGCCGCGTCGGCCGTGGACTCGAATCTCCGAAGGATCACAGATGTTCGGTGGAGCTACAAGGGATTTGGCGATGGAGATGAAGAGTAAGATACGATCAGTGACCAACTGCATGAACCGGCTGGAGGGGGGGAGGTCGGCGACGCGCCGAAATTGCCGCTGATTCTGGCGGGCTTGACCACCGGTAGGCATTGATGGACTCAGTCGCGAAGCAATTAGAGGACATCCTGCGCGCCTACCAGGCAAAACCCGAGCTTATCCGCGAGCACTACAATGGTGAGGAATCTGACCGGCGAGGCTACGCTGGACGCCCCCTGCTGGAGCTGATCCAGAATGTTGAGGATGCCCTCGCGGACGCGGAACAGCGGGGCGATATGCTGCTGGCGCTCACCGACGGAATGCTCACCATCGCCAACCAGGGTACTCCGTTCTCGGAGCGGGGCTTCCAGGCGCTTTGCGATCGGAATGACAGCCCCAATCGCCGCAGCCAGCGTTTCGTGGGCAGCAAGGGCACCGGATTCAAGGCCGTGCTCAACTGGTCTGACGGACTGGAAATCTACTCGGGGGCCATCGGGGCGCGTTTCGACCGAGTTGAGGCGGCAACCCGGATCCTTGAGGCTGTATGCGATGAGGGGCGTACGCGGCTCGATGCAGACGGGCACTGGCCAGACTCCCACATGCCCCTCCTGCGGGTGCCGCTACCGGCGATTCCGGACCAGCGCATGTGTCAGCTCCTTGGCGAAGGCTGGGCAACCGTCATTCGGCTTCATTTGTTCCCCGACAGGGTGACTGAAGTCGGCGACCAGCTGCGCTCGCTGGATCCGCGCGACCTACTTTTTCTCAGCCACCTCGGCGAGGTGACTCTGCGGCTGGACGGTGTACCGCTCACCTGGACACTGCACCGGCATCGGCATCGGCAAACCCAGGGCGTCGAATCCCACGACCTAGAGGTGCTGAAGGACGGCAGGACACACGCGAGCTATCGGGTGCTGCGGAGACGCCTGCCGGATGTCCGCCCGGAGGAATCCGATGAGGTCGGGGACGTCGAGGTCGCGCTCGCCTACTGCACCGACGCGGGCGACCAAGCGACAGCGAGTTACGTCTACAATTTCTTCCCGACAGAGTGCCTTTCCCCCTTGCCGGCGATAGCGATTCACGGGACCTTCCTGCTCACCTCTGACCGCAACCACTTGCGCAAAGACGATCCGAGCTACCAGGACGCCTTGATCGCGGCCCTCAGCGAGCTGTGCGCAGAGTACCTGATCCCGGAGCTCGTGGATCGTTTCGGACACAGGGCGCTGAACTATCTGCGGCCTGGGCCGCAGGTGGCGGGCTCATCAGAGAGTGTCGAGCGCGTGCTCAGCGAACGGTTGGTCGGTACGGTCCGGTCGATGCCTTTCGTGCCCACGGTGAGCGGTCGCAACGTGGCTCCTAAGGACCTGCGGCTGTGGAGCCATAGGTTGGGAGATCTGCTCGACGAGCATCCCGATGCGCCAGACGAACCGGCGCTTCCCCGTCCCGCTTGGTGGCGGCGCATGCTTCGTCCGCTGTCCGCGGGCGCCACTCGGAGAGGACGCTCAAATGACCCATGGGATCCAGCCGTCCTGCACCAAGCATTGAAGGATTTGGCGGGGCGGCGGGATCTCATGGAAGACGCCTTGGCGAGACTGCTTGAGAAACTCGAACGATCGCAGGAGGACGCCCATGCGTACCTTCATAACAAGGGGATCAGCGAAGAAGACATCAAGCTCTGGCACCCGCCGGAAACCACGAAGCCGGATCTTCCACTGTCACCCCCAATTCGGCATCCCGAACCCGTGCCCATGGTCCCTCCGACCGAACCCGAACCTGAGCCAATTCCGCCTACGACCGGCGTCCCCGCCGTTACCGTCGGGGTACCGGCGCCCGAGCCGGTGGTTCTCCCTACGGAGATTCCGCTCGTGACGGTTGTCCCCCCGACCCCGCAGGTACCGCCCAATGTCCCCCCGAGCGGGGGGCCCGGCCGGGACCAGTCCGCTCGCGAGCACGGCACGACCGCCGAGGCGTGGCTTCGAAAACAGCTCAGCGATCTGTTCCAAGGGCAGTGCGAAGTCAGCGACAGACCAGACCGTAGCCAAGGCGGCGAGTCAGACATCGTCATCCGGAGGAACAGTGAAGATCTGCTGCACGTCGAGGCCAAAGCGGTCGAGAGAGGCCTAATCTACTGGAGCGAGGGTGAAGTTGAGAAGGCATTGCAGTCGGGAGACAGGTACGCTAGTAACCGTTCAGACCCTCCCACCAGTTGATCGATGCGTTAAGAGCGCGTCCAGCGCAGCAGAGCCGCTCGGCTTGTCGTACACTCCCGGCTCATGGATCAAGAGCCCTCTATTCCGCAGGCGATCACGGCGAGCGGCCGGAGCTTTACCGAAGAGGAGATCTCCGCCATCGTCCGAATGGTGTCGATGTGCGTGGGCCTGAGTCGTTTTGAGCTGGCGCAGACCATCTGTGAGCTGCTGGGGTGGAGACGGGACAACGGAGCCCTGAAGTCCCGCGAGGGTCGGGATCTACTGGAGCGGTTGGAAGCTCGGGGGGATCTGAGGCTTCCCGCCAAGCGCACGGGCAGGCCCAAGGGGCGGCGCACCTGCACTGCGCAGACCGATCGGGGCGAACGCCGCGGCGAGATTGCCGGTGCGCTGCAGGAGGTGGCCCCGGTGGAGCTTCAGTTAGTGCGCCAGGCCGAGGGACGGGCATTGTGGCGCGAGCTTCTCGCGCGCTATCACTACTTGGGCTATGCCACACCCTTTGGGGCCCAGTTGGTCTATCTCATCTGCTCCCAGCGCCGGGAGGGGGAGGTGTTGGGCGGGCTCACCTACACCAGCCCGGCCTGGCGCATGCAGGCCCGCGATGCGTGGATCGGCTGCGCTTTGCCGGGACCTGCTACCGGGCGGCCAACTGGTGCGAGGTGGGCGAGACCAGCGGACGCGGGCGCATGGACCGTGCGCACCAACGCCATGGCAGAGCGATAAAGCGGGTCTTCCTCTACGCTCTGCACCCGCAGGCCAGAGAGCGCCTGCGCGGTGAGCGCTGAACTCAAGCGGGCGCAGGAAGCGGCGGTGCCTCAAAGCCGCGGCGTCGGTGGGCGAGGACATCTCTGAGATAGCACAGCGGGGAGCTCAATCGCAGCCGAGAAGTCTCGATCACACTGGCGAGCAGCGCCAGCGCCCGGCTGCCTTGTTCGCTGCGGGTCCCCTGGCTGATGCGACGCAGAATCACCCAGTGACGCAGCGCCCGCTCCGCCACGTTGTTGGTCAGCGGCAGCTGAGGCTCATCCAACACCCGGAAGATCGCCCCCCAGTCGTTGAGCAGCTCCTTGCCCAGCGCCTGGGCCTTGTCATAAGGGCAGCAGCTCATGCGTTCACACAGGGCCGTGGAGCTCGTTCGAGCTCGCCCGGGTGGGCTTGCCGCAGGGAGCCGCCCGGTCCCTCGCGGGCGTGATAGACGGCCTGCATCAGCGCATCGAGCAGGTCATAGACCGCCTGGCCGTAGCCCTGGAGGGTGGGCGAGAGGCAATCCCTCAGGCCCCGGGCCTTGCGAATGAGATGCGCCCAGCAACGCAGGCGCTTGGCATAGTCCCGATAGACCTGGTACCCATCGCTCATCAGATAGCCGCAGAAGAGATCCTCGATGAGGTTCTGAAACATCTCTTTGGCGCGAGAGCCGACCAAGAACAGCGCCGTCGAGGCCGAGATGAACACCCATAACCACAAGGGCTCTCCCCATTGCTTGTGCGGTGTCTCATCGGCATGCATGAGGGCCGCTTCCAGCAACTGGGTCACCAGCTCATCCTCGACCGGCTCGCAGGCACGGGCGGTCTCCATCACGCATTGGTGGAGGGTGCCGATGCCGAGCGCCAGCCCAAACACCTCGTGCAGGAACTCCCGGACCAGGCGGATGGACAGGCGCATCCGAAACCGCAGCCAGACGATGAAGGCGCACAATCCCGGCCCCACCAGGCGCCACTCGCCAAGCTCCACCCCTCGCCAGCATCCCAAGTGCTCGGGCGCGCGGTGCGGCGCCTGCCGGGTCTCATGACCACAGTCGCAACGGCTCTGGTAGTATACCTGCCGCGTGCAGGTCAGGCGCAGCCCCGGCGCCTGCTCATCGCCAAAGACCAAGTCCAGCCTATCAAAGGCGGTGTAGGGCTTCGCCTGCTCAGGATTGAGCGCCCCACCACACAGCGCACAACTTCCCGGCCGATGATGGTCCCAATCGGTGACTGTCAGCTTCTGGGCGCGCCCGAATCCCTGGGAGCCAGGCTGCCGGCCCGCTCGGCGCTGCGTCCCTGAGGTCTTGCCACTCGTGTCCTTTGCGCCCTTCTGGCCGCCAGCCCCGGGGAGGCCATCCTCCTCAGAACGGCTCTTGGCCTCCTCGTCCTCAGGACCGGCGTCGGCCTCTTCGTCCTCCCGCGCACGCAGCCAGGGGTCTTGACTGCTCGGCGGACGAGAGCTATTGGAGGGACTCTGATTGAGCCGCTCCCACGCTTCCTTGAGATCCTGCAGCAGGCGGATGCTCAGCGCTGCCAGCGCATCGGGATCCTTCTGCCTCAGCTCCAGAATGCGCTCCTCGCTGAGCTGACGAAGGTCGTGCTCCTTGAGCACCATGATTGTGTGTGACAGTGAGGTCGAGGAACATCCTGCCAAGGGCACCCAACTGTCTCACGCTGGAACCGTTTTGTCCAGCCCTCCGGGTCAAAATATTCCAGGGGGGTGAACGGTTACCTCATCGAGTGCAAAATGCCGGAACCGCCCGTCACGGAACCAGTTGGGATCAATTCGATTTGCTGCCAAGTGGTTGTGAAATAGTGAAACTGATATTTGACTGCCGGCGACCTACATGAGCGCAATAGCGCTAATACTCCTCCGAGGTGGCCACCGACACGCCGAGCCGGACGATCCGCGTCACTTTGTCGAGCGATCCCAAATGCTGTCTCGCAACCGCGAGGGCGTTGAGCGCCGCGAGGTGGGCCGCCTTGCGCCCCGCTTCCACATCGAGCTCCGCGCCGACGCGCCCAATGAATTTCGCCCCGCGGCCTTCCGTGGGAAGCATGCCGGTCAGGAAACAGCAGGTTGCCCGGTCTGCACCGCCTCCACATAGATGCCGAACGGCTCCGGCGGCGCCGGGAGCTTGATGCCGAGCTCGGCGAGACGGTCCTCGGCGGTCGTTGAGTTTGTGGTCATGACGAAAGCTCCTTTCAATTACCAGCGGCCGAAATGAGCGCCGCCATCGACGTACAGGATGTCACCAGTGACCGTCGCGGCGTCGGTCAGGTACATGACCGCGTCCGTGATGTCCTTGACGTCGAAGGCCGACCCATCGGCGACAGGCTCTCCATCACGTCCTTCGGAGTCTCCCGGTGAAGCGGCGTGTCGACGACGCCCGGCGCGACGGCGTTCACGCGAATGCCGTCTTTCGCGTACTCCATCGCCAGGTGCTGGGTGATCGTTTCAAGACCGCCTTTGGTGATCATCGGCACCGCCGCCGTGACGCCCCGGATCGGGTTGCGAGCAAGGGCCGCCGTGATCGTGACGATGCTCCCGCCGGTCTTCTGCGCTAACATTTGCTTGATGCAGAGTTGGGTGACGTACAGGAAGCCCTCGAGGTTCGTCGAGACGAGCGACTTGAAGTCCTCGGCCGTGTAGTCCGTGAACGGCTTGGTGAAGAAGATGCCGGCGTTATTGACCAGCGCGTCGATCGACTTGAAGCGAGATAGCGCCGTCTCGACGATCTTGGCGGCAGTTGCCGGCTCGCCGATGTGGCCGTCCACCAGAGCGACGCTGGTCGGAAGCCGCGACCTCGGTGGATTGGGTCACCTTCCGGGAATTGGCAACGACGTTGAAACCCCGTTCGACAAACCCTTTCACGATTCCCGCGCCGATTCCCTGCGAAGCTCCGGTCACGATGGCTGTCTTCCGTGGGCCGCTCATGGTTGTTTACCTCGAAAACGTCTTGTCACTGGAAAAAATTCGATGGTCAAGCGGATCAGAAATCCGCGTCCAGCACGATGCGGTAACGGGCCTTGCCTGATTCAAGTCGGGCGAAGGCCTCGTTGATCTTGCTCATCGGGAAGTGCTCGGTCTGCGGCGCGATATTGTGCCGTGAAGCAAAGTCGAGCATCGTCTCGATCGCCACCGGCGAGCCGGTCGGCGAACCCGAGACGCTGCGCTGCTGCACGATGAGCGAGAACGCCGCGACCGGGATCGGTTCCAGCACGGCGCCGACGACGTGCAGCCGGCCGTTGGGCGCGAGCGTGCCGATCATCGCGTCCCAATCGAGCTTCACGTTGACGGTGCTGATCAGGAGGTCGAAGCTGCCGCCGAGTTTCTTGATCGCCGCCGAGTCCTTGCTCGACACGACGTGATTCGCCCCGAAACCTTTGGCTTCATCGAACTTGCTCTCGCTCGACGTGAACGCGGTCACGTCGCAGCCGTAGGCGGCGGCGAACTTCACGGCCATGTGCCCCAACCCGCCGATGCCGATGATGCCCACCCGGTCGGTCGGCTTGGCGTACATCGCCAGCGGCGCGAAGACGGTGATGCCCCCGCACAAGAGCGGCCCGGCTTCGGCGAAGTTCAGCTTTTCCGGCAGCGGGATGGCCCAAGCCCAGTGCGAGCGGATGTGGGTCGCGAACCCGCCGCGATGACCGACGATGGTCGCTTGCACTTGCGGGCAAAGGTGATGGCTTCCCGACATGCACTGGTGACAGTGCATGCAGCTGCCCGAGTTCCAGCCGACGCCGACGCGCTGTCCGACCTTGAGACCCTTGGCATTCGGACCTATGGCCGTGACCCGACCGATGACCTCGTGGCCGAGAATCGCGGGGTACTGCGAAATGCCCCAGTCATTGTTCAAGACGGAGAGATCGGAGTGACACAAACCGCAGTGTTCGACAGCGACTTCAACGTCCTCGGCCCCGAGCGGTCCGAGATCAACGGTTTCGAGCACCATCGGCTGCTTCGCCGCCTTCGCAACCCATGCCTTATCATTCATCGCGTCGCCTATTCTGAAAGGTGGGCCGGATTGGCCCTCCGTGGAAACTCTGACGTAGCCGGCGGCCTGCAGGTGCCTCACCTGCGAGGTGAGAATAGGCCACAGGCAAGGCAGATACAATCTGGGCGTCACACGCCGTTCGGTGTGCGACGGTCTTGGTCCGACGGCCCCACAGGTAGGCTGGATTGGCACAACGGGATGCGTCGGACCCCGGCTTCGCGCTTGCGGTAGCGCCTTTGTGCACACCAGCTCACGGTCGCAGAGCTTCCGCGGGCCTGCGGTTCTCGGTCCAGCGCGCCGTGAGAGGCTCGCAGCGAAGATCTGGTTCGGGCGCACCGCGGCGTCGTCGCCCTCCGGCCCGTCCGGCACGTCGAACAGGCCGCCGGTTTATGAAGCGCTGGAAGCCTCGCCGGGCGCCCTCCTTTGGCGCAGGGCCAGCCAACACGAACTCCCGATTCCCACGGTACCCCCTCAACTCTCACCCTCCGGTCTCGAATCCAGGATAGAGCGTCATTCCGCCGTCCACGAACAGCGTGATCCCGTGAACGTAATCCGAATCGTCGGAGGCGAGCCATACCGCCGCACGGCCGATCTCGTCCGGCTCTCCGATGCGTTTATAGGGTATAAGCTTGAGAAGATCGGCGTATGCCTCGCGGCTTCCCCACGCTTCCATGTTGATGGGCGTACGAATGGCACCGGGCGCAATGCTGTTCACGCGGATGCGGTAAGGCGCCATTTCCTGCGCCATGCTTTTCATCATGAGCATGACGCCGCCCTTCGATGCGGCGTAATTCACATGGCCCGCCCAAGGAATCACCTCGTGCACCGAGCTGATGCAAATGACCTTCCCGGCGGCGCAGGAGATGTCTCTGTCGACTCCTTGCTTCTTGAACTGACGCACGGCTTCCCGGGCGCAGAGGAACTGGCCGGTGAGGTTCACGCCGATCACGAAGTTCCAATCGGCAAGCGTCATCTCATCGAATCGTGCGTCTTTCTGAAGCCCGGCGTTGTTGACCAGGATGTCCAGGCGTCCAAACCGCTGGACGACGTCCTGAACCATGGCCTGCACCTCGTCCTCCTTGCTGACATCCGCCGAATAAGCGTAGGACTCGGCGCCGCAGCGCTTGATTTCGTCCACGACCTCGTCGGCCAGCTCTTTGCGGCTCACATAATTGACCACCACGTCGGCACCGGCATGACCCAGGGCGGCGGCGATGGACTTGCCGATTCCCGAGTTGGCACCCGTCACCAGAGCTTTCTGGCCTTTCAATACTTTCACAACGGAGCAGCGCGGCATCACCGGTTCCGGAAATTCTTCCTCGATGAATCTGGTATCGATCATTTTCCCGTCCTCCAGTCGCTTTACGGATAGGCACTTCGGGCGCCCGCGTCGACCGCTTTCTCGCCTCAGAGCGAGGCGGAGTCAAGCCTCGGGGCGCGAGGCGGCCGCACCGAGAGTGCACAGACACGGTCTACCGCCGCACATGTTCCGGCCCCGCCCAGGCCACGCACCTTGGTCAGCGGCCCGCTCAGGCCGCCGCCTCCTCGCCGGGCAGTCCCTGCGCCGCCAGTGCGGCCCCGACCCTGAGCCCCCAGGCATAGATGGTGAGCGCCGGATTCACCCGGCTGGAGCGCGGCAGCACGCTGCCGTCCACCACATAAAGCCCTTCCATCCCGTGTACCTTGCCCCCGGCATCCACCACCGAGTCGTCGGCATCCTTGCCGGTGACCAGCGTGCCGCAGGCATGGGCCGTGGCCTCGATCGGCATGAGGCGCGCGACGCTCACCAGGCCGAGGCCGAGCAAGCCGCGGCGGAAGGTCGCTACGAAGCGCCGGTGCTCGTCGAAGGCCGGGCGGATTCGCGTCGGGTCGTAGTCGACCAGTGGGCGGTCCGTCCCCTCGGCCCGAGCCGCCACGCGGTTGTCGGGGTGGCTGCCGTCCTCGGTGGTGAGGAAGAATCCGTAGGCATGCCGGCCCATGGCCGCCGCCAGGAAGCGCGGTGCAAAACCCGGCGCCTGCGTCACCACCAAGTCGCCGACGATGCCGCCTCCGAGGGCCTGAAGAATGCTGTGCGGGCAGTCGTCGTGCATCAGCAAGGCGGTTTTGCAGAGCACGTCGGTGCGCCGCGAGGCGCCGAAGGCGATGAGGATGGTGTTCAGGTGGGTCTTGAAGTTGCGCCCGATGCGCCGATAGCTAGGGAGCTGGGCGGCGAGCCCCTGGTCCTCCACGTACGCCTGCAGCAGGCGCGGCGAGTGCATGGCGCCGGCGGCGAGCAGCACGTGGCGGGCGCCATATTCGGTGCCGTCGGCGAGCCGCACCCCGGTGATGAGCCGCGGGTTGCCGAAAGCACCGACCAGCGCAGCGACCGGGCTGCCCGTCACGATGCGCAGGTTGGGACGGTCCTCGACCTTGGCCAGCATGGCCGCCTCCGCATCGGACTTCAGCCGGTGGGGCACGGCATAGCCGTCGAAGTGGCTCGCCTCCGCGGGGTGCTCCAGGATGTCCGAAACCAGCCCGATGGGCATGGCATGCTCGTGCCAGCCGGCGTCCTTGCGCGCTAGCCGGGAGAATATGGCGCGCAGGTTGCGCTCGACCGGGAAGTTGCGCACCCCCAGCAGCCGCTCCGCCTCGTCGTAGAAGGGCGCCAGGTCCTCGTGGCCTATGGGCCAAGCGCGGCACTGGTGGGGCACGTCGTCGCCGAACTCATGGGGACTCAAGCGCAGCAGAGCCGCGCCGTACCACTTGGTCTTGCCGCCGAGGTTGAAATACTCCTCGGGGTAGACCGTTTTACCGCGGCCGTCCACCCAGGGCTCGTGGTTCTTGAAGGCGCCCTGGCGCAGGACCTTGTCGGGGTCCAGCGTGCTCCCGTCCTCCGGCAGCGCTGGCCCCTTCTCGATGACCAGCACGGAGCGTCCGGTCTGGGCCAGGCGATATGCGGCGGCAGAGCCGCCTGCGCCGGAGCCCACGATGACGTAGTCGTATGTCCTGTCGTTCATGCTCTCACTCCACAGTGCCGCGACTGCCGACAAGCCGAGCCCGGCCCCCCGCAGGCCACGCTCACCGTTGCACCAACAAGACGGCGTGGCCGTCCGGATCCTTGACCATCAACCCCTTGGTGAACGGCATCCCGCTAAGCGTCACCACCCGCGGCGACACGAAGGTCACGTTCTGCCTCTCCAGGGCCGGCACCAGCTCTTCCAGGTCGTCCACCTGCAGCACCGAGTGCAGCGTGCACGGTGTCAGCGGCATGCGCCCCGGGCGGCGTCGGCCGGCCTCCCGCCGGGGTCAGGTACTGGAGAAATTCGATTCCAGGTCCTTCGGGGCTCTCCGGGTGCAGCCCGGTAACCCGCACCACCGCCCCGAACGCACCATCCAGGTGCTCCTGGGTGGGTCCGCTATTGAGGCTTCCGCCGCCCACCTTGAGGCCCAGGAGGTCCCGGTAGAAGGCCAGGCTGCGCTCGGTGCCCGAAACGGTAATGGCCGAATGGTCGATGCCCAGGAACAGCCGGTCGCTGGGGGCGTGCCACTTGGGCCGGCCCTTGTCCGGCGGGAAGTAAAGCAGCTCCAGGGGGTGACCGTCGGGGTCCTTGAACTTGAATGCCTGGACGCCGGCCGCCGCGGCATTCGCGGCCGGAATGGTCTGAGGCTCGCTGGAGATGGCTTGAAACGGTGACTCGCCGAGGTGCCGGTAGGCCTTCTCCATGTCCGAGACCACGATGGCGAGGTGCTGAAACCACAGGTCGTTGGAGCGGCTGTCTATCAGGATCGGCTCGCCTCCCGGGGCCACGAACTGGTCCAGCTCGATGGCCTTGTCGCCCAGCCGCAGAGTCACGCTGCGCACCCGTGCGCCGAAAACCCCGGTGAGGGCGTCGTAACTCGGGTCCACGATGCGCCGCTCGGCGACCTTCTGGAAGCCGAGCACCTTCTCGTAGAAGGCCTCGGAGCGGTCAACGTCCGATACGGTGAGCGCGAACCCCTGGACAGCACGGACCTGACCCAGAGCCGGCAAGGCAGCGAGGCCCAGGAGCGCGGCGCACAGCCATGCACCTGCCGTCCGCCTGCGCCACATCACCGCCGTTCCCAGAACTCTAGGCTCCATGCTCAGCCTCCACTCGCGGAATCCCAGTGCCTTCCGGTCTCGCACCGCCAGGCGCGGCTCCGGCGTGCCGTCTTTCGGGAGGGCTCCGCCCTTTCCTGCTCCCGGCCCGTACAACAGCTCAGAGCTTGTGAAGAAATCGTCGCGAGCGGCCCGAGAGCAAGGCGCACGGAGCGCAGCGACGAGACATATCAAGTAGATAGGCGAGGAGCGAGCACCGCGCAACGCCGCTATCGGGACGCGCAGCAGATCTATTCACAAGCTCTCAGACCTGTTCATGCCGGCGTGGTCCCGTAACGTGCTCTAGAACCCGAACTTCTTTCCGAGCAGATGATCCAGGGACAGCTTCCCCGGTCCGTGCAGCAGCAAGACCAACAGCATCAGCCCCCACACCTCGTGCTGCTCCAGGCCCGCTGCCATCAGCCCCGGATAAGAGATCACCGCGATGATGTTGAACACGAACAGCACGAATGCCGCGAATCTGCCCGCGAGCCCCAGCACCAGCAGCACCGGGAAGAACAGCTCGGTGAAGGCGCCCATGTAGGCGGCCACCTCGGGCGGCAGCAGCGGCACGTGATACTCCTCCTGAAACAGCAGGACGGTCGTGTCCCAGCTCTGGATCTTGCTGAGCCCCGACCTGAAGAAGCCGTTGGCCACCCACAGCCGCAACGCGAGATCCGCCAACGGGGACAGGAAATCCAGCCCGCGGTACACCACCTTTACCCAGCCGGCGGCACGCCCGAACAGCGACGGGGGCCCTGATTGCATGACAGCGCTCATGTTTCACCTCCGATAGCGAACACGGGTTCCTCGTTCGAAGCCACGAATTCACTGCTGAAAAACTCCACCAAAGTGCCGCGTAGCACGTGATGCTGCAGGCAGGCGCTCAGGTCGAAATCCGATTGCACGTCCAAGGCGGATTCGCAGGCCTGGGCAAACGTTCGGTCCGCGCCCAGCTCCCGTAGCAGGGTGAACTCGGCTTCGCCGAGCGGCTCCAGCTCGACCTCCAACCGCTGCCGGGCGACGAGGATGCGAACGCCGCCCTCGGCAAGGTCCACGACAGGATCGCCTTCGAAGCCCTCCTGATTGACTTGCCAGATGCGCAAGATGGGGTACGGAGACCGCACCAGGCGGGTCGCAGGGTGCAGGCGAAAACGAAGTCGTCCGTAATGGTCGGGGTCGAACGCCGCGAGCGCCGCCAGGTCCATCGGAGCGTGGCTCGCCTCGTGGAACACCCGGTGATAGGCCCACTCCAGCCGCGCAACGTCCGGCAGATAGGCTAGCTCCGCGGCGGGCGCCAACGCCTCCAGGAACTCGGCCAACTCTGCGCCGAAGTCGTGGAGGTTTCCGGATCGGGACGGGTGGGCCGGGACATAGCTCCTCGCCGCATAGCGGAAGAAGTCCCCGCCCACGAGCTTGTGCACCACCGGGTACACGGCTCCCAGGGCGTCCGTCAGGCTCGCAAAGGTGTTGTTGCGGTAAACCTGGAGCCTCTCTTGCCGCTCAGCCCCCGACCCTGTATCCGCCCAGCGAGACCGGCATCCGTCTCGCCGAACACGGACTGAGCGAAGGCGAGCTGCATATCACGCGGCGAGCGCACGGCGTTCCTCCAGGCAACTTTCCGCTCGGCGGGCCTCGGCCAGCAGCACGGCGAGAGGCGGGATGTCGGCGTCCCACTCGATGAGCGTCGGAGCCGCCCCGAAGCGCTCCAGGGCGCAGCGATAGAGCGCCCAGACCGGATCGGCGACGCGCCGGCTGTGGGTGTCGATGAGAATCTCTCCGTCCTCGAAGCGGTTGACGCTGTAGCCGGCCAGATGAATCTCCTGCACCGGGGCGACGGGGATGGCGTCGAGGTAGTCGTGCGCGTCGAAGCCGTGGTTCGTCGCGCTGACGTAGACGTTGTTCACGTCCAGCAGGATCCCGCAGCCCGAGCGGCGGGAGACCTCGGACAGGAACTCCGCCTCGGGGATCGTAGAGTCTTCATACTGCAGGTAGCTCGATACGTTCTCCACCAGTATCTGGCGACCCAGGAATTCCTGGACCTGCGCGATGCGCTCCGCCACGTGCCCGAGCGCTTCCTCGGTGTAGGGCAGCGGCAGCAGATCGTTCAGGTAGCGCCCCCCACGGAGCTCCAGGACAGATGCTCCGAGACGAGGAACGGCTCGACGCGCCGCGAGAGGGCACTGAGCTGCTGCAGGTGCCCCACACTCAGCGGGTCTGTGGAGCCGAGGGACAGCCCCACCCCGTGCAAGCTCACGGGATAGTGGGCGCGCACCCGCTCCAAGTAATCCAGCGGCGGGCCGCCGCCGAAGTAGTTCTCGCTGTGCACCTCCAGCCATCCGACGGCTGGAAGCGTGTCCAGCACCTCGCGGTAATGGACCGCCCGGAGGCCGATCCCGGCACGCGCCGGGACCGGCTCCAGCTCGCCGCGCTTTGCATCCGGAGCGAGCATGACCCGCCTCACCCCTTCTTCGGCTCCAGGCTGCCGCCCACGATCTTCTCGCAGGCCCCCTTGGGCAGATAGATCCACGACATGGGGTCGCTGTCCATCTTGACCTGCCCGGCACAGGCGTGGGTGCTGGTCTGACAGTCGTTCTTGCCGGCCTTGACGACGCCGTAACACTTCTCGGCTTTCTTCTCGGCGGCCACGGCCTGTCCGGCGCTCGCCAGGCCCAGCGCAACCACGCCAGCCATCGCGGAAATCAGAAGGGTCTTCGTGTCTCTCATCGACGGTCTCCTATCAGCATCTCACTCAGGATTCAGGCTCCTTGCCCAAGGCGCCGCGCTCTGCGCGGCCTCGTCCCTGAGAACCGACCCGCGGGACGCGGGGCCTGGCCCGGCGTGCTCCCCGCGGATGGTGACAATTGTGGCGGGTCGATCTCACGGCACGTTCACGAACGGATAACATTTCTGTTACGGGCGGGATCTGCGCCGTCGTCTCCGCCGGTGCCCCCAACCCCCGGCTCGGCGGGGCGCGCAGGAGCAGCAAGACGGGTCTGGTCGTGCACAGAGTTCCGCCGGGAACACCCGGCCGCGGGGTGCCCGCGCCGTGCCTTGGGAGAAGCCCCAAGCCCTCAGACCGGCCTGTGGCCGTGATACTCACAGAAGATGCAGCGCTTCTTGTTCTGGTGGTGAAGCTTGGCGCAAAAGACGCGCCGCGCGCCCCTCGCCCGGACGTAAACCTCGGCCGCAAGCAGCATTCCCAGCGGCGGCGCGGTGAAGTACAGCCACAGCGAGCCCCAGGCGTGGGCGGAGAAGGCCGAACCGAAGGTGCGGGCAGGGTTCATGCTCATGCCGGAGAGCGGCGCCTCGATGCTGATGTAGATCGCCACCAGGGCGCCCGCGAACAGGCCCGTGAGGTGCGCGATGCGCGCGGTGTTCGTCACGAGGAGCACCATGCTCATAAGCAGAAAGGAGATGAGCAGCTCCGCGGCGAAAGCCACCCATGGCCCCTGCGGACCAGGCATCGTCACCACATAGTTCACCTGCATGTGGGCCACGAACCCGCGAGACAGGTAGACCATGAGGGCGACGCCCAGGGTGCCGCCGAGAAACTGGGCCAAAACGTAGAACAGAGCGTCCCAGCCCGCGACCTTGCCGAGCCGGAAGAAGGTCAGGGTCACCGCGGGATTGATGTGCGCCCCCGACTGCTTCCCCCAGGGGGAGTAGATGATGCCGATGGCGGTCAGGCCCATGGCGAGCCCGAAGATCACGCGCCGCACGACCGGATCGGGGATGAGTGGCGGGACCGGAGACCCAAGGTGCAGAAGAACGATTCCGACCAGGCAGGCCGAGACCATGAACAGGCCGAGACCCGCGCCCTCCATCAGGTACTCAGGCCAGTGCCGCTGCAGTGCATGCCACATGTTGAAACCTCCGCACGGAGAACCCCAGGAGGCGGCGCCATCATCCGGCTGCGGCTGCGAAGCAGGCCTGCGCTGCCATGGTGTCCGCCTGGCGGCGTCTCCGATCCCTCAGTCGGGGCGGATTCCTGGCGTGTTCATACGCATCCGGTACAGCCCCGTCTGCGCCGCGAGATAGAGCGTCTTGCCGTCGGCATCTCCCCAGGCGAGGTTGTGGGGATGCTCGGGCCCACGCAGCGTGCCGAGATGTTTGCCTTCGGGGGAGAGGATCCACAGGCCGCCGGGCCCCGACACATAGAGGTTGCCGAGCCGGTCCACCTTGATGCCGTCGATGGCGTCCTCACCGGGCTGGGCCGTCATGTCGAAGAACACCTCTCCCGCGCCCAACGTGCCGTCGGGTTTCACGGGATAGCGCATGACCACCTTGCGCTTCGGGTCCCAGTCCCCTACGTACAGGTAGCTCTCGTCGGGCGAGAACGCGATGCCGTTGGGGCCGGCCAGATCCCGGGCGACCATATCGACCTTGCCGTTGCGCACGCGGAACACGCCGCTGAACGGGAGTTCCTTACGGCGATCGTCGAAGAATTTGGGCAGCCCGAAGGGCGGGTCGGTGACGTAGAGGTCGCCATTGGAACGGTAGACGAGGTCGTTCGGGCTGTTCAGCCGCTTGCCCTGATAGCGGTCGGCGAGCACGGTGAGCACACCGTTCTTCTCCAGGCGAGTGACCCGTCGGTTGCCGTGCTCGTTGATGGTGAGCCGGTGCTCCCGGTCCAGGGTCAGGCCGTTGGAGCCCGGCTGGCCATACTCGACGATGTCGAAGCCGGTATAGCCGCTCTTCGGGCGGAAGATGAACAGCTCGCCCTGCGGTGTCCAGCGGTAAATGATGTTGTCGTTGGGGTCGCTGAACAGCAGGTAGCCGTCCGGGTGCCACACCGGCCCCTCGGTAAACTGGAAGCCTTCGGCCAGCTTCTCCAGCTTGGGATTCTCGGGAACGATCGCATCCAGCGCCTTATCGAGGCGGACCACCTCCACGGGAACGGACACTCCCACCCCAGCGTGTTCCGGTCCATAGAAGTCCAGGGTTGCGGAGCGCACCCAGATGAAGTTCCCGGGCGGATCGGACAGCGGACCATTGACGCCGGACACCGCGAGCTGGATGCGTTGGCCCGGCTTGAGGTCGCGACCGATGACCACGCAGTTCGGGGCGTTGTAGCCACGCACGAGCCCACCTCCGGTCTGCCCCAAGACCTGCGGCAGGCGGCCGTCCACCCAGACCTCGGCGTAGTCGTCGACCACGATCTCGAAGACCGCGGTAGAGCCGGTGGTGCCGAACCGCCCGATGCGCTCCGGGATGGTGATGGCGGTGCGGTACCAGTTGAAGCTGAGCCGCCCGGTTCCGCGGCGCCCATCGAGTGCGGCGGGATCCAGCACTTCCCAGCCCGAATCGTCGAAGCCGACCGCTCCGGCGCGGGGGACCACGTCGTGAGTCCTATTGGGCGGGGCCGCTCGGCTTCAGGTCCGGACCGGGGCTGTGGTGCGCGACGTCGACCACCTGCGCCTCGCTGTAACGCCACTGCCCCTTCACGAGAGCGACACCTGCCGCGCTGCGCAGGTCGACCGTCGCGTCCGGCCGGTGGTCGAGGGCACTCAAAGACCTCGGGGCCGCGCAGCAGGCGGCCGGCAGACCAAGCGCTGCGGCCGTGAGCAGCAGTGCGAGGGCGCGGCTCACGACGCACCTCCCGCGGAGATCGGCTTCACCACGAAGTACAGCGATGTGGCACTTCTGCGCCGCCAACGGCCGGGCTATCTGCAACGGCCGGAACATCGACGACAGGCGGCGGTGCCAATTGGCAACGTGTCCGGTCTAACCCCTGTGCGGGCGGGTGGCATTGCGGCCGGGCAAGGCAAGCCGGTGAGGGGTGCGACCTAGACGAAAAGCATCCCTCCCGAGTCTCCCTGACGTGAACCGATCGGTGCGGACCCGCATGCCATGGTGCTGTGGGGCTGGGGTGAAACACCCCCGGCTACCGATTGGGCACTCAAAACGTAATACATTTATCCCTTTCCAAAATAGCGGACATATAGTCCGACGTTCCCTTAATAACTGCCCCTTCGACTAAATCGGCAGATACAATCTGTCTTCCTGTAGCACACGCACTACATACCCAAATCTGGACTCCGGCGCTCTGAATCACAGCCAACAAATCCTTGAGTGGCGGCAGATTCACTGCAATCACATGGTTGGCGACCCCAATCTTGGCAAGGATCACGGCCTCATTCCAAAGCCATAGAACCACATCATGTCCTTGTTCCTTGGCTGCCTTGGCAACCATGAAGGGAAGCGTCGCCATTGTTGGATCATCCGTTCCCCGAGTTCCGGAAATAATGAATGTCGTCATAACGTTGTTACCTCCCTTCGTCTTAGCCATCGTCTTCCCAACCGGATCGGGTCCGAGGTTCTGACCGCTCGCCTCTGGTGTCGCCGTCTGCTCCTTTGGAAGCTGGACCAACCGACCTCGCGGCACCGTCCAGCGGCGCGTTCGCCCCGCTCCCGACCTGTCCCTGCGGGGTTTACTCCCATTGTCACGGGAAGTCAATGTCACCACCGGCTACAAGCCGGTGGCTTGAGTTGGGCACTGTAAGTGCCGGTTCCGGCTGAAGCCCGCTGCAAACCACCCGCCCCAAGGCGGTTCATTGCGACTCCAAGTCGCCCCCCTCAACGACCTGAAACCGATCTTCGGTCCTCTGCCCAACATCGCCGCGCAACACCCCCTTGTGGTACTTGGTACACTACACCAAGTGCACGTGCAGCCGAAAAACCGAGTGCGTCCCTCGCCTATAAGCGCTCATCCCCCTAAGCTACAAGGGCAGGCCCAAAGCTTCCAGCTCAAGCTGGGGGTTTGAACCCTCCCATGGGGTGACAATCAATAGGAAATTTTCCCGTTTTTCGGTTCGCTGCGGAAGGTAAGATCTGACTCCGGCACCGCATAACCACGATGGGCACCCATGAGCAAGAAGAAGTCGCACCAGCATCTCTTCAATGAGGAATGGGTAAAACAAGCCAGCGCCGATCGGAACCCAGCTTCATGGGCCACCCGGGCACTCGATGACTCCACCGGGGGGCAGGTCTACCTAGCCACCTTGGAGCAATGGTTTGATGCGTACCCGTTGAAGACGGACGATAAGAGTCAGATGGCCGGTCGGCTTCGGAACCTAAAAGAAAATGAGGCTCACCTCGGTGCCGTGAATGAACTAGTGTGGTGGCAATTGATGAAACGGATGGACTGGAAAGCTGAACCCGTGCCCTGTAAGAAAGGAGTTTACACGCCAGACTTTCTGGTTCGGCATCCTCACAGATTGCATGTGGAGGTCACCACTGAGAACGTGTCGGCTAAAGATCGCGCCGACGTACGGCCCTTAGATCACAAAGAAACGGCGCGGAGGTTGCTCAATATCGTTTGTGGCAAGAAAGGCCAGCTTTGCGCCGCAGCAGCCGAAGGCCAGCCGATCGCCCTCGCCGTCTTCGACTATACGGCATGGAGTGGCTTTGGGGCGGAGGTGGCGCGGGGTATTGCAGAGTATGTGGTATGTCCAGACAGGCTCAACGCCACGATCCCGGCCGAAGCATCGGCCATCGTGTTCGTACTCTCGCAGTTCGACGGTGAGCGGTTCAGGGTCAGCGTAGATCAGTCGGCCGTGTACCATAACCCCGTAGCCACGCATCCCCTGCCCGAATCAGTCTTCTCCTGGTTCCCCAATACCGGTTTACAGCCGAGCGTCTCTCCCCGACCGCCCCCGCATGGATATGCTTATAGTGGCTACGAGGGGGGGAACGTGGTCGAGCTCGGCCTGGGATCGAGCGTGGAATGTTGGCCTGCCGGGAAACCTGTCCGCAGCACGCACCGAAAGTCGTCCCAACCGTAGCTGTCCGCCGGGCGCAGCCAGGGGCGGGAACGTGCTTTGCTGGCTTCTTCCGTTCACCCAGGTCGGGGCTGATCTGTCGCGCCGGCTGACACCTTCAACACGAGGTTGTTGACGTGTTCTCGGATCGGCTCAATGCCCTGGGCATCGTAGTCTTCTCGCGTTGGGCGAATGACGTACTTGATTCGAGAGGCTTCGTCTGTGGGCGGATTCGGGCGATCCCACGGCCGCTTCGGCAGGTTGTCTCCCCTGACGCGATGTGTCTTCCATGCCCATTCTCCCTGGACCTCCCCGTCTTTCCAGTGGTGGGCGAGGCGCGTAATAGGGTCCCATATCCATTGCACCTCCCAGTCAGCCTGAACCGGTCGACAGTCAACTTCTGCGCCATGATGAGGTAAAAGGACGGCCATAGCGTACGTAACCGTTCACCCCCCTGGAATATTTTGACCCGGAGGGCTGGACAAAACGGTTCCAGCGTGAGACAGTTGGGTGCCCTTGGCAGGATGTTCCTCGACCTCACTGTCACACACAATCATGGTGCTCAAGGAGCACGACCTTCGTCAGCTCAGCGAGGAGCGCATTCTGGAGCTGAGGCAGAAGGATCCCGATGCGCTGGCAGCGCTGAGCATCCGCCTGCTGCAGGATCTCAAGGAAGCGTGGGAGCGGCTCAATCAGAGTCCCTCCAATAGCTCTCGTCCGCCGAGCAGTCAAGACCCCTGGCTGCGTGCGCGGGAGGACGAAGAGGCCGACGCCGGTCCTGAGGACGAGGAGGCCAAGAGCCGTTCTGAGGAGGATGGCCTCCCCGGGGCTGGCGGCCAGAAGGGCGCAAAGGACACGAGTGGCAAGACCTCAGGGACGCAGCGCCGAGCGGGCCGGCAGCCTGGCTCCCAGGGATTCGGGCGCGCCCAGAAGCTGACAGTCACCGATTGGGACCATCATCGGCCGGGAAGTTGTGCGCTGTGTGGTGGGGCGCTCAATCCTGAGCAGGCGAAGCCCTACACCGCCTTTGATAGGCTGGACTTGGTCTTTGGCGATGAGCAGGCGCCGGGGCTGCGCCTGACCTGCACGCGGCAGGTATACTACCAGAGCCGTTGCGACTGTGGTCATGAGACCCGGCAGGCGCCGCACCGCGCGCCCGAGCACTTGGGATGCTGGCGAGGGGTGGAGCTTGGCGAGTGGCGCCTGGTGGGGCCGGGATTGTGCGCCTTCATCGTCTGGCTGCGGTTTCGGATGCGCCTGTCCATCCGCCTGGTCCGGGAGTTCCTGCACGAGGTGTTTGGGCTGGCGCTCGGCATCGGCACCCTCCACCAATGCGTGATGGAGACCGCCCGTGCCTGCGAGCCGGTCGAGGATGAGCTGGTGACCCAGTTGCTGGAAGCGGCCCTCATGCATGCCGATGAGACACCGCACAAGCAATGGGGAGAGCCCTTGTGGTTATGGGTGTTCATCTCGGCCTCGACGGCGCTGTTCTTGGTCGGCTCTCGCGCCAAAGAGATGTTTCAGAACCTCATCGAGGATCTCTTCTGCGGCTATCTGATGAGCGATGGGTACCAGGTCTATCGGGACTATGCCAAGCGCCTGCGTTGCTGGGCGCATCTCATTCGCAAGGCCCGGGGCCTGAGGGATTGCCTCTCGCCCACCCTCCAGGGCTACGGCCAGGCGGTCTATGACCTGCTCGATGCGCTGATGCAGGCCGTCTATCACGCCCGCGAGGGACCGGGCGGCTCCCTGCGGCAAGCCCACCCGGGCGAGCTCAACGAGCTCACGGCCCTGTGTGAACGCATGAGCTGCTGCCCTTATGACAAGGCCCAGGCGCTGGGCAAGGAGCTGCTCAACGACTGGGGGGCGATCTTCCGGGTGTTGGATGAGCCTCAGCTGCCGCTGACCAACAACGTGGCGGAGCGGGCGCTGCGTCACTGGGTGATTCTGCGTCGCATCAGCCAGGGGACCCGCAGCGAACAAGGCAGCCGGGCGCTGGCGCTGCTCGCCAGTGTGATCGAGACTTCTCGGCTGCGATTGAGCTCCCCGCTGTGCTATCTCAGAGATGTCCTCGCCCACCGACGCCGCGGCTTTGAGGCACCGCCGCTTCCTGCGCCCGCTTGAGTTCAGCGCTCACCGCGCAGGCGCTCTCTGGCCTGCGGGTGCAGAGCGTAGAGGAAGACCCGCTTTATCGCTCTGCCATGGCGTTGGTGCGCACGGTCCATGCGCCCGCGTCCGCTGGTCTCGCCCACCTCGCACCAGTTGGCCGCCCGGTAGCAGGTCCCGGCAAAGCGGGCCGGGTCCACCAGGGTCTCCAGCAGCCAGGGACGCAGCCCATAGTGGCGCTCCCAATCCCCTACGATGCGCCGGCTGCCCAAGGCCAGCACGTGGCTCGCCAGATGAGGCACTTTCACCCAGGGCAGAATCAGGAAGCGCCCCTGATTGACGATGCGTGCGAGGTGCGCTTTGCGCGCTCTCTCGTCCCAGCCGAATCCACGCATCGCGGGCCTGCATGCGCCAGGCCGGGCTGGTGTAGGTGAGCCCGCCCAACACCTCCCCCTCCCGGCGCTGGGAGCAGATGAGATAGACCAACTGGGCCCCAAAGGGTGTGGCATAGCCCAAGTAGTGATAGCGCGCGAGAAGCTCGCGCCACAATGCCCGTCCCTCGGCCTGGCGCACTAACTGAAGCTCCACCGGGGCCACCTCCTGCAGCGCACCGGCAATCTCGCCGCGGCGTTCGCCCCGATCGGTCTGCGCAGTGCAGGTGCGCCGCCCCTTGGGCCTGCCCGTGCGCTTGGCGGGAAGCCTCAGATCCCCCCGAGCTTCCAACCGCTCCAGTAGATCCCGACCCTCGCGGGACTTCAGGGCTCCGTTGTCCCGTCTCCACCCCAGCAGCTCACAGATGGTCTGCGCCAGCTCAAAACGACTCAGGCCCACGCACATCGACACCATTCGGACGATGGCGGAGATCTCCTCTTCGGTAAAGCTCCGGCCGCTCGCCGTGATCGCCTGCGGAATAGAGGGCTCTTGATCCATGAGCCGGGAGTGTACGACAAGCCGAGCGGCTCTGCTGCGCTGGACGCGCTCTTAACGCATCGATCAACTGGTGGGAGGGTCTGAACGGTTACTCGATGAGTCGTTCTACGATTGGCAGCCTCGTAATGGCGAGTTTACCGGACCGAGTGCCGCCGCGCACGAAACCGAATTCAACAAAGAAAATCAAGGCGACACCCGAGTCGGTGTTTAGCGTCGCGTAGGGCTGACTGAGCGGAGAAAACCATACTAGTAACCCACAATGCCAATACTAACTCCCTGAGGTAAGCCCCCGGCTTTGCCGGGGGACTCACCGAGGTTTGACCTATACGACGGTCGTCGTGAATCTCCAATCTCCGCCAAGAGAAGGGGATCCACGATGAAAGAGTACCAGAGTCTGAGCCACACGAAGTGGGACTGTAAGTGCAGGAAAAAGCGGATCTTCGGGGCGCTGCGCCGCCACCTGGGACGGATCTTCCACGAGTTGGCGGGCCATAAGGAATCGAAGGTAGTTGAAGGGCTTACATCCGGAACCAAGAGCAAGAGGAGGAGCGCTACGATCAACTGACGCTGCGGACATAGGTCCAGCCGCCTTGGGCGGCTCCCGGTATTATGGCGCCTTTGAGGCGCTCACCCAATAAGCCCCCGGCTTTGCCGGGGGTGAGTTAACTTCACCGCTCCAGCCAACAAGCACTTCGAAATCACGACCTTCTATCATAACGTGGCATCTGCCTTCCGGTATTGCTGTATGTGGGACTTCTGCCCTTATGCCTCCCTGGTTATTTCCACGGGTCAGTCTGGCGATACCGTATAGTTGAAGTACGTTACCGCCTGAAATATGACAGCATTATTCCTGTAATGAGGCGGATCAACAAAACGTATAACCGTAGTGTTTGCTACCGTTTTACGTAATGACGAAGTTCTTGTCCTGACATCAGATCCCATAGAGTTCTCCTTGCCTATAAAAACAGTGATGTTCGCTAGGATGAGAAGATGTGTGATTCAACACAACAGTATGACTATTTCTTCGTCATTCCTAAACTCTCGGCAGCTTCGAGCGCAATTTTGTTAATGTCATCTGTTGCCCATCCATTCTTGCGGATCAACTCAGCCATCGTAGTTCCTAGGCGTGACCAACTTGGCACGTTCTTGTACCCTTGGGCTACAAATTCGATAACGATTGGTTCAAGTGTATTGTGTTCTTGACTCGTGCCTTCTACACGCAAGAATTCCACGCCTGTCATAGCATGAGCTACGCTAGTAAAGAGCAGGAACACAACCCAGAGAGACTGTGTAGCTTTTTGCATTTTGCACTCCTCTTCGAGTTTGGCGCGTCCGGCCACCAGAGGGAGCGTAGCTCCGGGCAGGTGAACGCGTCAAGGCTCTTGAGGAGAATCAGGGACTCGGGCAGCGCGCCACGCAGCAACGTCGGGCGTGATTGGACAGAAGGAAGCCAAGGCCGTAGTAGGGGACCGCACCTGACACCGTGTGCCATCGAAGGGCCGAATACGGTGAGACCAGGACGAGCCACGAGTCACTCGGTCTCGATGTGGAGTCCGGCAGGAGGAGTCGCGGATCGGCGTGCCCCATGCGGCCTGCCTTGCGCGATGACCTCGTGGCGCAGATGGTGACACCAGAGAACCTGCATGGAACATGGAACCAGGCGAAGGCCAACGGGGTGCCCCCCGAGTCGACGGCATGGCCATCGAGGGTTTCCCGGCCTTCCCGCAGCGCGCAAGGATGCGACGAACGAAAGGAAACCGCATCGCTCGGGTTGCGCCCGTGCCGCAATACTTGGGACGCTCTCGCCACCCCACCTCGGATCGACTCCTGGCCTTGTCGCCCGTCTTGGGCGCTGGCGACGCTTGTCCGGAGCAAGCGCGATGCGATGCACGGCAGGGCTCATCGATCTTACGGCTAGGTGCGCAGGAGGCGGTGCAGGTCGGGCCTGCTATTGGCCCCCCCGATCGCCAACTTCCCGCATCGAAGCGATGTGGGCTTTGAGCTCTCTCGCATACGGGTGCTTGGGGGACCTCGCGCAGCACCCGGTCGAGTAGCGGCTCGGCCTCCTCGAATCTGCCGACCGAGCACAGGATGACTGCGTATCAAGCTGTAATGTCGACGTTGTGAGGATGCGCCTGCCACAGTGCCTCGCGGATCTCCAGCGCGCGGCGGTACGCTTGCTCTGCATCGGCCACCTGGCCAGCATCCCTTAGTAGGTTCCCCAGGTTGATCAGGCCCAGGGCCAGGCAGGGGCCGGTAATCATATTCTCGCGGTTCGCTTCCCACAGTGTCTGGGAAATCTCCACCGCGCGCCGCAGAGCCGCATCCGCCTCGGCCACCTGGCCGGCATCCCTCAGCAGGTTCCCCAGGTTGTTCAGGGACCCGGCGAGGTCGTTGCCGATGCTCACATTCTGCGGGCTGGCCTGCCACAGCGTCTGGGAGATTTCCACCGCGCGCCGGTACGCTTGCTCTGCATCCGCCACCTGGCTAGCATCCCTCAGCAGACCCGGGGACAGACCCCCTATTGTCTTCCGTAGGATGCGGTGAACGAAGGGAACCGCATCGCTCGCGTTATTCCCGTGCCGCAATACTTGGGACGCCTTCGCCACCCCAATCCTCCGGGTAGACTCCTCGTCGCTTGAACGCGTGGAAACTGGAATGAGGCCAGTCGGCTACCCGCCGAACCCATCCGTGCTTTACCGGGTTCCAATGGATATAGTCCACGTGCCGGTTGAAGTCACCCTGGTCACGGATGAGATCTTCCCAAGAACGCCGCTGCCATAAACCCCTTTCGCCCCGTTTGGCGCGGCTTTCCGAAACGCGCTCGCCCGGTTCGATGGCAGGGGAGAACTGTCCTTGATGAGACTCCAGCGAACAGAAGACTCGGCATCGCCGGGCGGCAGCGTCCAGACGCAATGCAAATGATCCGGCAGGATCACCACCGCTTCCAGGTGGAACGGTGCCGTGCCCGAACACTACGGAACACAGTGCGCAGCGCATCGATCCGCTGGACCAATAGCCGATTCCCCTGTCGCTCGGCCAGATTCACCGTGAAGAACCACGTGGCTCCAGGAAGCCAGGCACGGCGGTATTCGGTCACTTTCTCTCGTCCAGCTCTTTTCGCGAGCGATGCGGTTCCCTTCGTTCACCGCATCCTACGCGGGCTAATGACGTCATGCGGCGGATCGTCCCCCGCCTCTGCAAGGGGGAGCAGTGCGTCAAAGGGGCCAAGGCTCGAATATTTCTGCTGTGCGCAGTGGATTCATACCGCAAATTCTCCGTGGCCTCGGTTATGCCCGATGGAGTCGTCTCGCCCGACAGCACGGAGAGCGCGTAGGATGCAGTGAACGAAGGGATACCGCATCGCTCGCGTTACTCTCCTGCCACAATAGCTGGGACGTTCTCGCCACCCCGATCTTCCGGGTAGACTCCTCGGCGCTTGAACGCATGGAAACTCGAATGAGGCCAGTCGGCTATCCGCCGAACCCGTCCGTGTTTTGCCGGATCGCCGATGAAATGTTACCAACAACGGCGCTGCCATAGACCCCATCCCATTACACACAACTCGAGCATCTCCGGTAACATGCTGATCTCGCAACGAAGTGGAGGTAGGCATGAGCTGGGCGGCGGAGGAATTCAAGAGCATTGACCTGGGCGACAAGCGGCTGGACAAGCGCGCGATCCTATTGGCAGAGCGACTGGCGGAGAAGCCGACGGCGAGCATTCCGGGGGCCTGCGGGGGTTGGGCGGAGACGCAGGCGGCCTATCGCTTCTTCGCCCAGGACGACCTGGACTGGCGCGACATCCTCGCCCCGCACTGGCAGTGCTCTGAGGCGCGCATGAGCGAGCACCGTGTGGTGCTGTGCCTGCAAGACAGTGTCGAGCTCGATTTCAACGGCCAGGCCATCCAGGGTCTGGGGCCGCTCAATTACGAGGCGCAACGGGGCATGTTCCTGCACGCTACTTATGCGGTGACGCTTGCGCGCGAGCCCTTGGGAGTGCTGGATGCCTGGATGTGGGCGCGCGAGCCCAAAGACGAGAGCGGCGAGCGCGGAGGTCTCAAGGAGAGCATCCGCTGGACGGAAGGTTACGAGCGTGTGGCGGAGCTTGCGGCCGAGCTGCCGGACACGCGGCTGGTGTACGTGGCTGACCGGGAGGCCGATATCATGGAGCTGATGGCCCGTGCGCGGGATCTGGGTCACCCGGCCGACTGGCTGATTCGCTCCCGGCACAACCGCGCGCTTCCCGAAGGCGGCAAGCTCTGGGCAGCCGTGACCGCAGAAGCCCCCTTGGGCGAGGTGCGCTTCACTTTGCCTGCGCGCCATGGCCAGAAGGCACGTGAGGTGCGCCAACAGGTGTGGGCCAAGCGCGTAGAGCTCTCCGACGGCAAGCGCGGGCGGGTCGCGGCCACCTGCATCGTAGCGCGGGAAGTGGATGCGCCTGCGGGGGTGAAGCCCCTTGAATGGCGTTTGCTCACCAACCGCGAGGCCGCGACCATGGAGGCGGCAGCCGAGCTCATCGACTGGTATCGGGCGCGTTGGGAAATTGAGCGGTTCTTCGACATTTTGAAAAACGCCTGCCGCGTCGAAGCGCTGCAACTGAGCACGATGGAGCGCCTGGAGCGGGCGCTCGCCCTGTTCATGGTGGTCGCTTGGCGCATTGCCCGGCTGGTGCGCTTGGGGCGCACCTGTCCGGACTTGGACGCCGAGCTCCTGTTCGACCCGGACGAGTGGAAGGCGGCCTTCATCCTGAGCAAAAAGCCGGTGCCCAAGACCCCGCCGCGCCTCAACGAGGTGGTGCGCCTCGTGGCCCGGCTTGGCGGCTTCCTGGCCCGCAAGGGCGATGGCGAGCCCGGCGCCAAGACCCTCTGGCAAGGGCTTCAGCGGGTGATGGATTTCGCCGCAGGGCTCAAGTATGCGCGGGAGGCTCATGTTCTGAGTTGTGTGTAATGGGATGCATAGACCCCGTTCGCCCACTTATAGCTAACTGCGCGGGCTGTCCACGCGACTTGATCTGGCGCGAGGTTGCGAGCGCTTTCAGGGTAGCGATCGCCCCGCATCAAGCTCTTCTCTGTCAAGGGCCGAACACAACCCGTTCTCTCTCAGGAACGCATAACCATTGAACCGACTGCCCGTATCCAGTTCATCGAGGTCAACCCAGCGATTGTATTCACTGGCGCGGCTAAAAGCTTTTTGAATTAGCTGCCACAGATAACCCTCATTCCTCCCTCCCAGAACACTATCAGTATGCGCCACCCATCTGGCGAAAACTAAAGCGACTCCACGATCCATGCAGGCCATCACTTTGAGGCGCGTGCGTTCGTTGCTGCCAATCCGACTGGTATTGCCGCCCCATTTCTCAACGTCACGGAAGTGCTGGTTCCCCATGACTTCAATCGCCTCACTCCTCGACTTGTTCCAAAAATCGAGTTCGAGACGTCGCTGCGTGCTTTGCCTCAGAAACTCGGGACGAACACGGTGATGCCATTGTCCCGCGGCATTAGCCTGGAGGACTCGAAATACTACAAGTTCTCCTTCGGAACTGCTTGAACCGGCGATGCCTTCATGGATTAGCTTATCCAACTCATCTAGGTACTCTCCTAGAAGGTCGATAGCCTTCCGGACATCCATGTGACCCTTGGTATTCGGATCCAGGCGCTTGGAGGTGGGGATGACAATACGAGCCCAGTCTCGACCGGTTCGTGTATGAGCACAAAGTGCGCGCGTTTCCCTAGTTAGAGCACCGGGATGGTAAAGTTCTATAATCGCATTATGCGACTCTACGGCGAACACCGCGATACGGTGACCAGGATTACCTACTGGCGTTAAGTAATGGCAATATTGGCTCCGAGACTCGCGTATGCTTGCCTTCGATGTTTCAAGTCGATGAGCATACGCGTCGTAAATAATTTCAAGGGCTTTCGCCGCTTCGTGATATCGAGGAGGGACAAAGCGGCGGAAACCGTCGCGCGCGTAATCGAATACCTCGTGACGTGCCATATCTGTGAGCTCCCTAAGCCACCTGAACCGGCAAAGCCGGACACCAAACAGAAAGTAGTCCAGTCCAGCCTAGGCCGTGCAAGACAGTATGCGGCGGATCGCCCCATCGCCCCCGGTAGGCGGACGCTGTTACAAGCCCGCCCTACAAAAAGCACTGTACCTGTCGGGGCTACTATTGGCCTTCGTGACCGCCAACTCCCCTTAGCGAAGCGATCTGGGCCTTAAGTTGTCTGGCATATGGGTGCTGGGGGACCTCGCGCAGCACCCGGTCGATCAGCGGCTCGGCTTCCTCGAATCTGTCGACCGAGCACAGGCTGCCCGCGTATCCCACGGTGATCTCGGCGTTCTGCGGGTTCGCCTGCCAGAGGACCTGGTAGATCTCCACCGCGCGCCGGTACACCTGCTCCGCCTCGGCCTCCTGACCGGTATGGCTCAGCAGAAGCCCCAGGTTGTGCAACGCCGCGGCCAGGCCGTACCCGATGCGCGCATTATCGGGATTCGCCTGCCACAGCGCCTGGTAGATCTCCAACGCGTCCCGGTACACCTGCTCCGCCTCGGCCACCTGCCCGACCTCCAGCGCCAGGACCCCGAAAGTGCTCAGCACCGCGGCCAGGCCGTTGCCGATGTCCATGTTCTCGGGGCTCGCTTGCCACAGCGCCTGGTAGATCTCCAGCGCGCGCCGGTACGCCCGCACCGCCTCGGCCGCCTGCCCAGCATCCCTCAGCAGGTGTAGGTGTTCCCCAGATTGTACAGTGCCACGGCCAGGCCGTGGCCGATGTCAACGTTCTCGGGGCTCGCCTGCCATAGCGCCTCGTCGATCTCGACCGCACGCCGTGACGTCCGCACTGCCTCGGCCAACTGCCCAGCACCCTCAGCAGGATCCCCAGGTTGCTCAGCGCGGCGGCCAGCCTGTAGCCGACGCCCACATTCTGCGGGTTCGCCTGCCACAGGGCCTCGCCGATCTCCACCGCGCGGCGGCACGCCCGCTCCGCCTCGGCCGCCTGCCCGGCCTCCCTCAGCAGCATCCCCAGATTATTCAGCGTCATCGCCAGGCCCTTGCCGATGTCCACATTCTCGGGGCTGGCTTGCCGCAGCGCCTCGCCGATCTCCACTGCGCGGCGCCACAACCGTTCCGCCTCGGCCACCTGCCCGGATCCCTCAGCAGCTTCCCCAAGTTGTTCAGGGACGCGCCCAAGCCGTCGCCGATGTCAACGTTCTCCGGATTCGCCTGCCACAGCGCCTCGCCAATCTCCACTGCGCTCCGGTGCACCCGTTCGGCCTCGGTCGCCCGCCCGGTATCCGCCAGCAGGGGCCCCAGGTTGGTCAGGGCCGCGGTCAGGCGGTCGCCGATGCCTCCGTCCTCGGGGCTCGCCTGCCACAGCGTCGAGGTCGATCTCCGCCGCGCGCCGGTACGTCCGCTCCGCCTCGGCCGCCTGCCCGGCGCCCGCCAGCAGGAGCCCCAGGCTGGTCAGTGCCCCGGCCAGGCGGTCGCCGATGCCCGCGTTCTCGGGGTTCGCCCGCGACAGCGCCTCGTAGATCGCGACGCAGGCCTGGTAGAAGGTCCTCGCCGCCAGGGCAAAAGGCGTGCTCGCCAACTGGGAGCCCGCGGCATGGAGCGCATCGGCGGATGCGGCCCCGCCCGTGCGCGTTAAGGCGCGAACGGTTGCCTCGGCCGCCGCGCTGCCCGTGTCCGGAACGTAGCCGCTCCGACCCCGCTCCACGAGGAAGGCAGTCAGGACTTCGCCCATCCACCCGGACGGCAGAGGCGTCCATGCTCCGAGCCCGGGTATGCTGCGGATCGTCTTCGTCCACGAGGGCGAGGTTTCGGCCAGCGTAGGTACCCACTCCAGCCGCCCCATGGCGGCCCAGTCCCGCAGAAGGAAGCCGAATGCGCCCGCATACTCCGGGAACACCCCGGCGGGCTGCGCTCGGCGCGTCCAGTAGGCCAGCTCGTCCTCCCCCGCGGGGCGGGCTGCGTCGAGATAGCGGTAGATCAGATACTCTGCCACGGCCTCGAACAAGAAGCGGTAGCCGCCTCCCTCCTCGCGCACCCGCTTGGCGATGAGCCCCTCATGGGCCATCGCTTCGACGGGGCTGAGGGAGAGCCGGGCCTCCTCGGCGGACCGCGCCTCCGCCCAGGCGCGCCGGATAGCATTGCAGTCGTCGTCGCCGAGATCGGCGCTGGCGCGTCCCAGGTCGCCCAGGAGGTGTGCCACCACCGCCTCGATGCTTTCCTTCAGGCCGGGATGGTCGGCCACCGCGCGCTCGACGTAGCGGCGAAACAGGGCGGGCACGGTGGTCAGCGCTTCCGCCTCCCTCCCGTCGAAGGTCTCCATGAAGAGATGCAGGTAGAGCGGGTTGGTGAGGAGCGCGCGTGTCGCCTCCGGCAGTCCATTCCAGGCGGTGCGGCAGCCGGGAATGGGGCCGCGCCCCGCGGCGGCCGGCTGTCCGGCAGCCGCCTGGTACCGCCGGTAGACCTCGGCGGCCTGCCCCGCGGTGAGGGGCTCCAGCGTCAGCACCGGCGGGCCCGGCTGCCGCGGCCCTTCCTGCGGCTCGGCGACGTAGAGCCAGGGCCGCAGCCCTTCGAGCCGGCTCGTCTCCTGGGCGCCCATCTTGCCCGACCAGATGGCGAGCCACTCCTGGCGGGTCGAGATCACCATCTTGCACCAGGGGAAGCGCGCGGCCGTGGCAATCATCTCCAGAGCCTCGTCGACCACCTTCCCCGCGTAAGGGGCCTCGTTGAGCGCGTCCAGCACCAGGATCAGGCGCCTCCCTTCCACCCGGTCGTCTTTCCAGCGCCCGTGCAGATGCTGTAGCAGTTCGGCGAAAAGACTGAAGCCCGCCGTTGCCGAGGGCTTTGGCTTATCGCGCGTCTCGGCCGGGGTGACCGCGAGACCGAGCTTCTCGGCCACATCGCGGAACAACGATATGCCTTCGGCGCGGAGCGCCACGCCGTCGCCGCGCAGGAAGAGCACGAGGTTCGGGTTCTCGCGCCGGGCATCGGCCCGGTCGACGGCCGTGAGCCTCTCCACCTGCCGTGCGAGGAACGCGGTCTTCCCCGATCCCGCGAGCCCCGTCAGCACCAGGCCGTTCACGCAGCGGGCGCGGCTCGTGTCCGCGGCCCAGCGCTCGGGATCGGGCACGCGCAGGAAGCGCTCGAAGTGGCGCTCGAGGTCTTCGAACGGCACGTAGCACACGGGGAAATACTTCTGCCCGATGAGATCGTCCAGGGTGCGCCGGGAGTAATCCGCCGCGCTGTCGGCGATGGTCCAGGGGTAAGTGTGCTCCTTGCTCAGGAAGAAGCTGATGTGCCGGGCTGCGAGCAATTCTTTCAGCCGCTCGCAGGCAGGACTATCCGCGGCACGGTGGTGCGTGCCCAGGTAGTAGATGTAGCTCCGCTCTTCCAACCGCTGCTTGGTTTCGACCCGAATCCCGTAGTGTCCGTCATAGAGATAAAGCGGCTCCTGCTCGGTCAGCGGATTGAACAGGGGATAGAGGGGCACCGGCGCGGCTCCCGGAAAGGTCAGCACTGCGCGCGACTGCTCCAGGGCCTCGATCAGCTCATCCGACAGCGCCTCTTCGGCCGGATCGCGCAGCCGGGCGCCCCGCAGCCGGCGCAACCTGGCGCGGCCGGTGGCGAGAGCCTCCATACCATCGAGTCCCACCAGCAGGTCGGCGTCGCCCAGGAAGTCGAAGGCCGCGAGCACCTCATGCAACACGGGCAGGTACTGCTCTAGGTGGCGCGCCGCCTCCTCTTCGTCCGCGAGCCCGCCGTGGGCGGTTTCGTTCCGCAGCGCCAGGATCGCCTCGAGCGGATTGAGACTGGTGCGCCCGCGCAACCCCACAGGCCGCTCCGCGGTCCGCCCGAGTGCCTTGAGAGCTTCCCCAAGTCGCGGGAACAGGGGCTCGATGCCGACCCGCGGCAGGTGCCGGCTCAAGGCCCCGGCGAGCGCGATCCAGTCGCTGAAAAACGGCGAGCGGATCGCCGCTATGGCCCGATTGAGCGCCGAGACGCCCTTCTGGGCGGATGTGTCGATGTCTTCCCGCAGGTACTGACCGACCAGCGGCAGGCACACCATCCTGAGCAACTGGTATTCGGTGAAGCAGAGCGCCCAGCGGCGGATCGACGGCGGCCGCTCGTGCTCGTCGAACATGAGCGAGTACGGGTAAGCGACGGGATACGGAAAGTCATCAAGGACACGCTGGTTGGGTTCGACCATATCTTGCCTCTCTGAGCGAGTCGCCGCCGGCTTTATGGTATCCACTCAACGCGTTTTCTGCCCCGGTTTCGCTTTCGAACCGGGCCTGACCGTCCTTCACGCGAACCCAGAATGTGCGGGGCCGCGCCGCGTTCCGCTCGCTACAATCCCAGCAGGCGGCGGACGTGCGGATGGCGGTTTTCCTAGCGGGGGGACAGGGCCAGCTTTCATCCGCTCCTTTGGAGCGCGTAGCTCCGACTTCGAGGCTCCAAACTCCGGCGTCGAGGTTCGGGGAAATAACAGGGGACGGCCCCGGGGCAGACCCCTATTGTGTCCCCCCTCTCCGCCTGCCCGTTGTGTATCATAGACTCATATCGTACTCACCCGACGTACTCCCATGACCAGTCAGAGCAAACGGGCGAACTTCGACGTGACGCCTGAACAGGAGGCGCGCCTCAGCGCCGTCAAAGAACTGCTCCAGGCGTCCTCGCTGAAGGATGCCGTACTCCGCATGACCAGTGTGATGCTGGTTCTGGCGCGCGAGCTTGCCAGCGGCAAGCATCTGTACCTCGGCGAGCGCCCCGAGACGGCGGAACGATTGGTGCTGCCGGAGCTCGAAACGGTCGATGGCGGCTGGCGCTGGCTGGTCGCCCGCCCGCACCCCTGGCGCCGGCAGCTCTGGGTCAAGGGGCGCAAGCTCCTGGCCGCACAGGTCTGGTCGGACATGCGTGCCAACCAACTGACCAGGGAGCAGGTCTCCCTGGACTGGGACCTGCCGCCGCAGGCCGTGGACGAGATCGTTCGGTACTGCGAGGACAACGCGGCCCTGATCGCGCTCGAGGCAGACGAGGAACGACGCCGGCTCAGCGACGCGGGAGTCGCGCTTGCGCCTGCTCCTCGATGAGGACACCCAGGCGCGGCGCCTGGTCGACCTTTTACGGACGCGGGGCCACGACGTGCTGACAGTCGGTGAGGCGGACCGGATTGGAGCCTCCGACACCGAGGTTTTGACGCTGGCCGCTGCAACAGATCGTGTCCTGCTCACCCGCAACTGCGCCGACTATCTCGCTCTGCACGAGCGCGGCACCGCCCACGGCGGCAGTTCTGTGCGTGTACCAGGACTCGGACCTGGGCAAGGCCATGCGCTACGAGGACATCGCCCGTGCCCTGGGGAACCTAGAAGGTTCCGGGGTCCATCTGGAAGGCATGTTCTTGGCGGTCAACGCATGGATCTATTGACGCAGGCACCGCACGGTGGATCCAACGACATCCAGCGCATGGCGTACGCTGGCACGGTCGGCGGTGTCGCCTATCGCACCCCGATTCGCCGCCGTCGCCAGCCCGCGGTATCCCGGAAGGCCAAGCGAGCGTGGCCCGGAAGCCCGCGTAGGGCGGAAGCCCCTTGCGGGCGTTCCGCCGAACGCATCGGGCCGATAAGATCGCGCCATGCCCGACTACCGCCGCTATCGCGTGCCCGGCGGCACCTACTTCTTCACCGTCAATCTCCTGGAGCGCCGCACGGACTTGTTGGTGCGCCATATCGACTCGCTGCGCGAAGCGGTGGCGCGTACTCGGGCGGAGCGGTCTTTCCACATCGATTGCCAAATGTCCACGCTCGTGTCGCGTTATCTGTGCCGCGGAGCGCCGCTCATGGTGAGTTCCCACGGCCCGCATCGAAGCGTATCCTGATGGCCTTGATGCGGTTGGGGAAGTCATCATCGCTAGGGGCCGGCTGAGCACACGATGGAGGTGATCGCGGCCGGAGCGAACCATCCAACGTCCGTTTCTGGGGATATGCCATCCGCGACCAAGACGATTATGCGCGGCACATGGACTACCTTCACTTCAACCCGGTGGAATAAGGCTATGTGACGATGAAATGGCGAATACGGCCATTGCGCGACGGTCTCGGTTGGCAAGAGAGGGTGTGTATCCCCGCTCGTGGGGCAGCGAAGGCGCGGCCGACGTTGCCGCCGGCGAGCGGGGTTGAGGCCATGCGGCGGAACGCCCGCAAGGGGCTTCCGCCCTACGCGGGCTGGAGTCCCTGCTCGCGGAGCCGGAATTCGACCCCCTGCGCCGCTTGCTCGCCGAGCGCGCCGTTCCCGTCGCCGAGATCCAGCGCGCCATCGACGAGCTGCTACAGGCTTCGGAGAACGAGCCGTCGGCGACCCCAGGTGGCCAATCGTCCGACTCGGATGCGACGGCCGGCTAAGGGCCGGGTTCTCCCGGGTGCCGCCGCAGCTCCATCGCGTCGTGGAGAAATCGCAGGACCTCGATGTCGCCTGCGGTGGAGACGCGGTAGACGAGCAGGTGGCGGGCCGGTCGTCCCGCCCGACCGATGTGCAGGGTGCGCACCCCGGGCCGGATCTCGTCGCGTGCCCGGCTTGTCGGACCCCGGGGATCATCCAAAAGCTCCGCGAACGCGGCGGAGATGAGCGTCCCATAGGACGCGGCCTGGGCCGCTCCCCAACGGCTCGCGGTGAATCTCAGGGTCGCCCGGATATCCTGCTCCGCCCGGGCGGTCAGGAGCAGGCGGCGCACTCAGGTACCGGGAGCCGTCGGAGGCACATCCTCGGCCGGGTCGGCATCCTCTCGAAGGAGATGCGCCATGACATCCTCGACCCCCTCGAACGCGCGGTAGCGGCCCTCCGTCAGGTCCATCAGCGCTTCGTCGACCGCCCCACGCAAGGCCTCGAGGCGTGCCTGGTCCTCCAACTCCCGTTGCTCGACGAGCCGCAGCCCCTCGCGCAGGACCTCGCTCGCGTTTTGATAGCGGCCGCTATCCACCAGGGAGCCGATCAGGGCCTCCTGGTGGTTGGTCAAAACGACATTGCGTGTGGGCATGGTCACCTCCGATGTTGCGGCTGACGTTCGAGTCCTGCCGCGGGCGCTTCAAACCGTGCTCGCCCTCCGGCAGAGGAGCGGGGGTGGGGGATACGGTCATGGAGCCCGCGGCCCTGATTGCTCAGGGTCGCGCGAAGGCCCCGCCCCTTTCGGAACCGAACCGATGGCATGGCATATTATGCCATGACCCAGCGCTGGGCGGCCATCCGGCCCGGTCGCGGCCCCTGCCTGGCCTGATTCCAGCCCGCGTAGGGCGGAAGCCCCTTGCTGGCGTTCCGCCGAACGCATCGGGCCGATAAGATCGCGCCATGCCCGACTACCGCCACTATCGCGTGCCCGGCGGCACCTACTTGTTCACCGTCAGTCTCCTGGAGCGCCGCACGGACTTGTTGGTGCGCCATATCGAGTCGCTGCGCGAGGCGGTGGCGCGTACCCGGGCGGAGCGGTCTTTCCACATCGATAGATGTGGTGGTCCTACCGGATCACGTCCATTGCGTGCTCACCCTGCCCCCGGCGATGATGACTTCTCCAACCGCATCAAGGCCATCGAGATGCGCTTCGTGCGGGCCGCGGGGCCCGTTGAGCGGCGCTCATCAGCGCGGGTAGCGCGCCGAGAGCGTGGAATCTGGCAACGCCGTTTCTGGGAACTATGCCATCCCGCGACCAAGACGATTATGCGCGGCGCATGGACTACCTTCACTTCAACCCAGTGAAACACGGCTATGCGACGGCCGTCGCGGTCTGGCCGTATTCGACGTTCATCGGTTGGCGACCGTCCGCGCGGCCCAAGCGATAGTGGGGTTGCCAATGCATATGCGATATGCATACTAGGACGTTGTGGATCTGGACTATGACCTCTCCAAGAATGCGATAAACCTGCGCAAGCATGGCGTTGACCTAGAAGACGCCAAGCTCGTGCTCTTCGACCCGATGGCAGTGGTCTGCGAGGAGGCGGATGCCCGGGGAGAGCAGCGCTTTGTCGCGGTGGGCGCAGACACGTGGGGTCGCGTTCTGACGGTCGTTTACATCTATCGCGAGCCGGACACCATTCGGCTGATCTCGGCTCGGGTGGCTACGAAAAAGGAGCGACAAGCATATGAAGCGTGAGTACGACATGACTGGCGCGCGCCGTGCGACCGAAGTCGAACACCTGATCCGCCTAAGGGCTGGCAAGACTCGGATTACCATCATGGTGGACGAAGACGTCCTGCAGAGCTTTCGTCAAAGGGCGAAGGAGCAGGGCGTCGGCTACCAGACCTTAATCAACCTGGCACTGCGCGAGCACCTTGGCCGGCGACCCGTGGATGAGCAGACATTGCGCCGCATCCTCCGGGAGGAATTGCACCCGACCGCGTAGGTCGGGTTGCTACAGATCGGCTTTCGCAGATCGACGCTGGTCGACCTTCCACGGAGGCGGGGTAGGCCGCGCTTGACAGGCGCCGGCTGCTGTGACGAAAATTCCCGCGTACCATCGGTGATGGGGTCCACCTAAACCGCCCGCAGGGCTGATGACTCCTACTGGATTCTGAGTTTCTCAGAGATTCAGAGGAGTCGACCCATGGCCCAGATCCCCGTTGTGCGCTCGCGGCTGCCCGACGCCGGCCGCGGCGAAATTCCGAGCTGCACCGTTTCCTCGACCTGCTCGCGCGAGCGCTGCCCGTGAGCCTGCGGGACATTGCCCTGCAACTCGGGCAAGTGCTGACGGTGCTCGCGTTCTCCCCGCTGCTGCAGGGCTTCATCCTGCGTTACGAGGAGCGGGTGCAGCGCGCCCGCGGACCGAGCCTGGTCCAGCCCTACCGCGACCTGTGGAAGCTGTTCCACAAGGAGCTGGTGGTGCCGGAGGGCGCCTCCTTCATTCATTTCGCGGCACCGGTGGTGGCTTTCACCGCCATGCTCGTCGTGCCGCTGCTCATCCCGGTGCTCACCAACTACGCGCTGCCGCTCTCCGACATGGGCGACATCCTGGGCGGCGGCCTCATCCTCACGCTCGGCGCCTTCTTCGTCACCCTGGCCGGCCTCGACTCGGGAAGCGCGTACGGCGGTGTGGGGTCGAGCCGCAGCGTGATGGTGACGATCCTGGCCGAGCCCACGCTGATCCTGGTGCTGGTCGGCATCACGCTGCTCGCCAAAGCCATGCTGCCGTTCGTGGTCAATCACCTGCTGGTGGCCGATGCCGCCGTGTACTGGAGCCCGGCGCACGTGTTCCTGGCGTGCGCGTTCTTCATCCTGCTGCTGGCGGAGACGGACCGGCTACCTATCCATTCCAGCACCCACATCGAGGTCTACATGATCGAGGAGGCGCGCATCCTCGAGTACTCGGGGCCGCTGCTGGCGCTGCTCAAGTGGGCCTCGATGATGAAGCAGTTGATTCTGTACACCATCTTCTGCAACGTGCTGCTGCTGCCCTGGGGGCTATCGGTGAAGGGCACCGCTCTCGGGGCGGTGGGCGCTGCTGCTGCGCTGCTCGGCAAGGTCGCGCTGGTGGCCTGTGGGGTGATCGTGGTGGAAACGGCACAGTCGCGGCTGCGCTTCTACCGTTACCAGGAGCCGCTCGCCGCCTCGTTTCTGCTGGCGGCCCTGGCGGTCGTCGCCAACCAACTGCGCTGACGCCATGCCCATCCCGCAGTTCACTCCGCTCGCCGGCTCGATCTTCAGCCTGCTGGCCATCGGCAGCCTGCTGCTCGCCTTCGTGATGCTGGGCTCGCGCTGGTTGCGCGACTATCTGTTCGCTTTCGGGCTGCAGTCCTGGCTGATCGCGCTGCTCTCGGCCACGGTCGCCTACCACGCACACTTTCCTGAGCTGTATCTAATTGCGGTGTTCACGGCCCTGTTCCGCGGCCTGCTGTTGCCTTATCTCATCCTGCGCATCCTGCGCCGAGTCCAGGCCCACCGAGAATTGCACGTCATCCTGCAAGCCTCCACCAGCCTGGTGGTCGGGGCGCTGGCGGTCGTCTTCGCCCTGGCCGTCTCCCACCGGATCTCCGCGGCCCTCGGGCTGACCGGGAACATAGCGGTGCTCGCGCTCACCGTGACATTCGCGATGGAGCTCATCGGCTTTCTCATGCTCGCGGTGCGCCACGAGGCGGTCAGTCACGTCCTGGGGCTGCTGGTCCTCGAGAACGGCATCTTCCTGGGCTCCCAGGTGCTGATCCCCGGCATGCCGCTGCTCATCGAGCTGGTGATCCTGTTCGACTTGCTGGTGGCCGTGGCTTGTTTCGGTATCTTGGCTCGCTACCTGGTGGAGCGGGCCGGCACCACCAGCAGCCTGCAGCTTCGGAGGCTGGTGGGATGACCGGCGTGTGGCTCGCCGCCGTGGTCCTGCTGGCGCCGCTCGCCGCCGTGGTGCTGTGCGCCGCCGTTCGACGGGCGCAGGCCGCGGAGCGCGTCAATCTGGCCGCATCCGGGGTGACCCTGGCGGCGGCGCTGCCCCTGCCGTTCGTCGCCGCCGGTCACAGCACCGTGGCGCTGGACGGTTATCTGCTGGTGGACGCCCTGGGGGCCTGGGTGGTGCTGTGCGCGGCGCTGGTCTACCTGCTCGCCTCGATCTATGCGGTGGGTTACATGCGCCTGCTGGGCGAGCCACGGCGCCTGCCGCGCTTCTATGCGCTGTTCGCCGGGTTCGCCTTCACGACGCTGGCCGCGCCGCTGATGAACAATGCCGGCGTGTACTGGATCGCCGTGGAGCTGACCACCCTGGTCAGCACCTTCCTGGTCGGTTTCGAGCGCGCGCCGGAAAGCATCGAGGCGGCCTGGAAGTACATCATCGTGGTGTCTGCGGGGATCAGCATGGCTTTGCTCGGCACCATGCTGTTCTACTGGGCCGGCACGGCCGCGCTGGGACCCACCTACGACATGACGTGGCAGGCGCTGGCCGCCGCGGCGCCGGCCATGAATACGAAGCTCGTGACGCTCGCCTTCCTGCTGGCCCTGGTCGGCTACGGGACCAAGGCGGGGCTCGCGCCCATGCACACCTGGCTGCCCGACGCGCACAGCGAGGGTCCGGCGCCGGTCTCGGCGCTGCTCTCGGGCGCGCTGCTGAATACCGCACTGGTGGGCATCGTGCGGCTGCTGGCGGTCGTCGAGCAGGCGGGAGCCGGGGAGCTGCCACGCATCGCGCTCATGGTGCTGGGGGCGGCCTCGCTCGCGGTCGGCACGCTGTTCATCGTGCGCCAGAACGGGGTCAAGCGTCTGATGGCCTATTCCAGCGTGGAGCACATGGGGATCACGGCGCTCGGCTTCGCCTTCGGCGGCGCGCTGGGGGTGGCGGGCGCGCTCTACCACATGCTGAACCATGCGCTCAACAAGTCGCTCATGTTCTTCGGCGCGGGTGTCGCGATGCGGGCATACGGCACCAAGGAAATGACCGGCATCCGCCGGTTCGGTGTGCGTTTCCCGCTGACCGGGGCGCTGTGGCTCGCGGGCGCACTGGCCATCACCGGGGCGCCGCCCTTCGGCCTGTTCCTGTCCGAGCTGACCGTGCTGCGCGCAGGGCTTGCGCCGGGCACCACCTGGGCCGCGGTGGTCATGCTGGTGCTGCTAGTGGTGGTGTTCGCGGGCTTCCTCAACCACTTCCGGGTGATGTACTACACCGAGGCGGATGCCGAGCCGCAGGCCCCGGGCGTGGCGGGCCCCTGGTGCGTGACGCCGATGGCGCTCGCTCTGGCGCCCCTGCTGCTGCTGGGGCTGTGGTGGCCGGTGGGCTTCACCCGGCTGTTCGGGCAGGTCTCGGCAGGTCTGGGAGCTGGGCCGTGACCCCGGCAGCCGAAAGGCGCCTCGCCCCCGACGAGCTGGAGGCGGCATGCCGCGATCTGCTCGCCGATGGCGGCCGGATGCAGATGGCCTGGGGCTGGTTCCCCGAACCCGAGGCGGCCGAGCTGTGCTACCTGGCGGCGCGCCGGCCGCGCGAGCCTTTCGAGCTGTGGCGCTCGCGGCCGCAGCACGGGCTCGTGCCCAGCCTGGCGCACACCGCGCCGCTGCTCGGCTGGTACGAGCGCGAGATCACCGACCTCTGCGGGGTCCGCTTCGAGAACCATCCGGAGCCCCGCCCCCTGGTGCTGCACGAGGGCGCCGCGCCGGTCTGTCCGCCGCTGGACCCCCGCTGCCCGGCGGCTGTGCCGATGCCCTACACGCCCACAGCCCCCGCGCTGCTGGAGGTGCAGGGCCCCGACGTGCAGGTGCTGCCCTTCGGTCCGGTGCGGGCCGACGTGGTGGAGTCGGCCCAGTTCCTGTTCTGCTACATCGGCGAGCAGATCCTGCACTACCGGCCGCGGCTGTTCTTCAAGCACCGCGGCCTGGAGAAGCTTTTCGAGGGCCGCGACCCGCACGCGGCGGTGGTGCTCGCGGAGCGCGTCTCCGGGGTGGGCAGCGTCGCCCATGCGCTCGGCTACTGCCAGGCCGTCGAGGCCGCCGCCGGCGCCGAGGTTCCGCGGCGCGCGCGGCTCCTCCGGGTGCTGCTGGCCGAACTGGAGCGGCTGTACAACCACTTGCACTACCTCGGGCACCTGGCCGACACCACCACGCTCAAGGTGGGGCAGGCCGAGGGCAAGCTGCTCGAGGAGCGGCTCAAGCAAATCAACGGCCGGCTCACCGGGAGCCGGTTCCTGCGCGGCCTGCTCGCTCCGGGCGGTCTGCGCCGCGACCTCGCGCCGGGCCATGATCTCGCCGGGATCTGGGCGCGGTGCGCCGCGAGGCGGCCGCGTATGCCGCAGAGCTGGAGCGCACCGCGAGCTACCGCGACCGTCTGCACGACACCGGCGTGCTGGATGCGCGCACCGCCTTCGACCAGGGCGCCACGGGGCCGGTGGAGCGGGCATCCGGCCTCGACCGCGATCTGCGCCGCGACCACCCTTACGCGGCTTACGAGGAGATGGACCTGCGGGTGCCGGTGGAGAGCGCGGGCGACGCCCATGCCCGCGCCCGGGTGCGGGTGCGGGAGATCGAGGCGGGCTTCGAGGCTATCCTCCGGCTGCTGCCGCGCCTGCCCGACGGCCCGGTGCGGGTCCCAGTGACGGTGCCGGGCGGCGCCGAGGGACTGGGCTGGGCCGAATCGCCTCGGGGCTCTCTCTACTACGCGGTGCACGCCGGAGCCGACGGACGGCTCGCGCGGGTGAAGATCAAGTCGCCGTCCTTCTCGAACTGGCGAGCGTTCCCCTACACCGTGCACGACACCAACATGATGGACTACGCCATCAACGAAGCGAGCTTCGGGCTGACCGTCGCCGGGTGCGACCGGTGAGGCGCTGACATGTCCAAGTGGACCTGGTTCGGGCTGTCGAGGGGAACCGCCACCACCGCCTGGCCGGCGCGGGACGGCGAAGACGGCCAGATCGGCGTGCTCGGCATGCCGCGCTTCGATCCGCAGCGCTGCGAGGCAGAATGCCGCGCCTGTGTCGAGGTCTGTCCCACCGGGGCGCTGGCTTTCCCGCCGAACGGCGCGACGGTCCCGATCGAGGTGGATTACGGCCGCTGCGTGGTCTGCCAGCTCTGCACCGAGCACTGCCCGAGCGGTGCGCTCGCGCCCTCCGGAGATTGGGCCTTCGCGGTGCGCGAGCGCGCCGATCTGCGCTGGCGGGAGGCCCTCGACGCGCCGTCCGGGCGGCGCCTCGGCAGCCGCATCGCTGCGCTCCGACGCAGCCTGCACGTGCGCCACGTGGACGCGGGCTCCTGCAACGGCTGCGAGTCGGAGTTGCAGGCGCTCAACAACCCTTTCTACAACCTGCACCGCCTGGGGGTGTTCTTTACCGCCTCGCCGCGTTTCGCCGATCTGCTGCTGGTGACCGGTCCCGTGACCTACGCCATGCGCGGACCGCTGGCGGCCGCCTACGAGGCCATGCCGGAGCCGCGGTTGGTGATGGCCATGGGGACCTGCGCGGTTTCCGGCGGGGTCGCCGGCGGCGGCTACAGCACGGGTACCGGGCTCGACGGGGTGCTGCCCGTGGACCTGTGGCTTCCGGGCTGCCCGCCCAACCCGGCGGCGGTAATCGAGGGGCTGCTGGTGCTGCTGGAGCGCCGCCCCCAGCGCGTGCGAGGAGGTCGCCTTGAGCCCTGAGCCGGTTGGAGTGGCGGTGCTCGCCTGGTGCCTCGCCGGTGTGCTCGCCGCCGCCGGGCGAGGCCTGCGGCTCGCGCGGGCGCTGCTCGCGCTGGGGGCGCTGGCCGTCATCGCGGGCGCGCTGGTCACGCTCCCCGGGGAGGTGCCGGTCCTCGGATTGGGCGTCACCCTCACCGCACCCGTGACCTTCCGTCTCTCCCCCGAGGCCCTGTGGCTCGCCGGCTTTGGCCTGGCGCCTGCCGCCCTGGCGGTGGCCTTGGGCTCGCCCGCCGGGCGCGGCGGCTGGATCGCAGGGGCGGCGCTCACCCTGCTCGGCAGCCTCGGGGTGTTCGGCCTGCAGGAGGGGGCGGCCTTTCTCATCGCCTGGGAGCTCATGAGTCTGGGCGGGGCGCTGATGATCCTGTCCGAGCGGAGCAGCAGGGGCGGCTCACCGGTGCTGTTCATGCTCGCCCTGCTGGAGCTCGGGGCCGTCGCGCTGGTGGCGGCCATCCTGCTGCTGGGCGCTCGGAAGGGCCTCGACTTCGCCGGCTTCACGGCCGCCGGCGCCGCCCTGGGACCGGGGATGCACTACCTCGTCGGCATGCTCCTCATCGTCGGATTCGGCGCCAAGCTCGGGCTGCTTCCCTTCTACGAGTGGTTCCCGGGCGCCTACGGGGCGGGGAGCGGCGCCACCGGGGCGGTGCTCTCGGGGGTGGTGCTGAACGCCGCCTACTTCGCGCTCGCCCGCGGCCTGACGCAGTGGCTGCCCGGGGACGGCGGCGCCGGGTTCGACCTGGCGCTCACCCTGCTTGCGTTGGCCGTGCTCACCGCCGTGTTCGCCATCCTGTACGCCTTCCAGGAGGAAGACTGGCGCGAGCTGCTCAGCCTCTCCACCGCCGAGAATGCCGGCATCGCCGCCGCGGCGTTGGCGGCGGCACTGCTGTTCCGCCACGCCGGGCTGAACAATCTGGCCGGGCTCGGGTGGCTGGTGGCCCTGCTCCATCTCGCCGGCCACGCGCTCGCCAAGGGGGCCTTGTTCCTGACCGCCGACGGCGCACGCGCGGTCACCGGGACCTATCGGCTCGTTCCGCAGGGCCTGCTGCGCCGAAGCGGCTGGCCGCTCGGGGTCGGCGCGCTGTTCGCGGTCATGAGCTTGGCCGCCATGCCGCCGCAGGCCGGTTTCGTCAGCGAGTGGTACGTGTTCCAGACCGTTTTCCAGGGCTTCAACCTGCCGGGGCTGGCGGGGCCGCTGGCGCTGGCCATCGCCGGGGCCGGCCTGGCCCTCACCGCGGCCGTGGCGCTCGCCACCTTCGTCAAGTTGTTCGGCATCGGACTGCTCGGCGACGGAGCTCATCGGGGTCCGGGCATCCCCGCGCGTTACGGCGCCGCGGTGGGGCTGTTGGGTCTTGCCGTGCTCGCGACCGCGGTGGGCATGCCCTGGTGGCTCACGGCCCTCGACCCGGCCGTGCAGGGACTGCTGCCCGGGGCCAGCGCGGCTGCGTTGCGGGAAGGCTGGCTGCTGGTGCCGCTCACCAGCCACTTCGCCTTCATCTCGCCCACCCTCCTGGTCATCGCCGGACCGCTGCTGGCTCTGCTGCCCCTCTCGCTGTGGCGGCTCTCCCGCGGCGAGTGGCGCCGCACGCCTGCCTGGTACGGCGGCCTGCCGCGGCTGTCCGAGCGCGTCGCCACCACGCCGCTCGCCTTCTCCAACGCCATGCGCACCTTCTACAGCATGGTCTACCGGCCGACCCTGGACGTGCACCACGAGCACGTGGGTACGGCCTACTTCTTGAGACGGCTGCGCTTCGACCACCAGGTAGCTCCGATCTTCGGACCGCTGCTGTTCGGCCCGGCGGTGCGCCTGACTTATCGCCTGGCGGCCCACCTGCAGGCGCTGCAGTCCGGAAACCTGAACTTCTACCTGGCCCTGATCGGGCGCTGGTGCTGATTCTGCTGGTGCCGTTGCTGTAATGTCGCCGGCCGTGGCGTTCGGTTGCCCTAGGCATCGGTTGGAGGCTTTGAGTAGCGAAGGCTTCGAGGCAGCGTGACATGGACAAGGACATGACTCTGGTGCGGATCTACCTGCGCGAGGCGGACCCCGGACACCGCAAGGCCTTGCTCGAGGAGATCCTGTCCGTGCTGCACGACGAGCACCGAGTCCATGGGGTAACGGTGTTCCGGGGCATCGCGGGCTTCGGCGATCACGGCGACATCCACACGGCCGACTTGCTGCACCTCAGCGTCCATCTGCCGCTGGTGGTGGAGTTCTTCGACGAGCCGGACGTTGTCGCGGCCGCCATCGAGGCGCTGGGCGACCTGGTGCCGCCCGACCACCTGACGCAGTGGACCGTGCGCTGCCGCTGCGGATGATCTCGGGCGGGCGTCGCCCCGAGCATTGCGGGTGCGGCCGCCTTTCGTGCGTGGTGAAGAGGCTTGTAGAATCGGAGGCGGAAAGTGACGAAGACCGGAGGAGAAACCGCACGCACCGGACGCGGCTCCCCGGAGCCCTCTGGCGACTGCGGTCACAGGCCATCGCCGGCAGGTCGGCCCCGCGGGAACGGCATCGATGTCGATGCCTGCTACCGCTATATCCTGGGCCGTCAGACCATCGACGGCGGATTTTGCTTCTATGTTTACCACGACTGGGGGGTGGAGGAACCGAACGCGCCCGACACCTGTGCCGCCGTCGCGAGCCTCGGCCTGCTCGACCGGCCGGTGCCGAGACGGGCGTCCGTGGCGGACTGGCTCAAGGCCCAGCAGGACTCCCGCGGCGGCTATCCGACCCTCACCATTGCCCATGCGACGCTTACGGCATTGCGCCTCCTGGGGGAAGCGCCGCCGCAAGACCCGAGCCGTTTCTTGGAGAAAATGGGCGGGATCTACGGACTCACGGATGCCGCCGGGCGGGAGGCATCCGGTTGGCTCCACAACGCACTGCGCTGCGTCGAGCTATGGCGGGACTATGACCTGTCCCTGAGCGATCGAGTGCGCACGCAGGTGGGCACCGGACTCAGCCGCCTGCGGCAGGACGACGGCGGTTACGGCGCGCCTGGGGCGAGCCTGCCCGATACCGCCGCCGCTGTGGCGCTCGCTGCCGCGCTCGACCTGCCCGTCGACCCCGCGGCGCTCGCTTACGTACGGCGATGCGAGGCGTTTCCCTACGGCTTCAATATCACCCCGTCGGCCTCGTCCAGCGGCCTGGAAAGCCACCATGCGGGCATGCGGGTGCTGCGTCACTTCGGCGCCGGCCCGCGCCAACCCGTGGTGGTGCAGGACTATGTCGCGAGCTGCCAGACTCGGCGCGGCGGCTTTGGGCGCGTGCCGGGCGCGGTGCCCCGGCTCGACGACAGTCTGCGTGCGCTGGAAGTTCTGTCCATGCTGGCGCAGGCGCGATCCGCGAGCCCAGAGGCCTCCGGGGACCCTTGATAGGTGCCCAAGCTACCGGCACAGGCGTCGGTCCGGCGAGCGGATCGAGACCGACCGGGCATGGGGGTAAAAAGATGCTGGAGATCGCCATTCCGGGGTTCGGTGGGCTGGGTCTCGAACACCTGGTGACGGACTATACGGGTACGCTGTCCGCGGACGGCGCACTTCTGCCGGGCGTCAGGGAACTGCTGAACGCCGTCGCTGCAGACCTCCAAGTGCACGTCGTGACGGCCGACACCTTCGGCATGGCGCGGTCCGAGCTCGAAGGGGTCCACTGCGTGGTACGCATCCTGGACGGAGGAGCCGAGGACGCCCAGAAGGAGGATTACGTCCGCGCGCTCGGCGCCGAACGGGTGGCGGCGCTCGGAAACGGCAACAACGACCGGCGCATGCTGCGGGCTGCACGCCTCGGCATCGCCGTATGTCAAATCGAGGGATGCTCCATCGACGCTCTGACGGCAGCGGACATCGTCGTGACATCTCCCGTCCATGCCCTCGAGTTGCTGCTGCACCCAGGCCGCCTCAAGGCGACCCTGCGATTCTGAGCCGCAGCATGCGAAGCACCCAGTACGCACCGAGCGCAGCCAGGAGATGCTTGACCGTATGCCCGCTCAGCTCCCCGGTCAGGCTGTACAAGGCGGCGTCGAAGTGCTCTGCCGGCTTCGACAGGGCGTAGAACAGCAGCACAACGAACAGGTCGGAGCTGCGTGTGAACCGGCCGGGGTAAGCCACGAGCACAACGGGTATCAGGATGGCGGGGAGGAACTGGACCAATGCGTACGGCCTGAGGTCGCCGGCGCCGAAATGCTCGGAAACATCCCAGTAGAGAACGCTGCCCAAGCCCAGCGCGAGCAGCCAAGGAAGCGCTCGCCGGGCGCGGGGGTCGAGGTGCTCCGTGAGGATGGCCGAAAACAGCCCCATGAAGGCGACGGTCATGGGCAAACGGTCCCAGACCAGGGTGTCGTTCGTGGGGTGCAGGTGATACCAGGCCGATCCGATGCCTGTGAGTGCAACGCCGACAAAGAACGCGATATAAGCCGCGAGAGCCGGTGTGCGCAGTCCCTCCCACTTGCGGCGAACGACGGCAACCAGACCCGCAAGCCCGACCAGCAGAAACGGGACGTTCGATACCACGTTCCAAAAATTCGGGATGCCCCACAGCCTCCGCTGATCGATGAATTGGTGATAAGCGGCATCCTGGGGGACGGGCGCCACGAAGAGCAGGGTGGAGAGGCCGGCGAGGCAAAGCGCCGTCAATATCCATGGCCTCGCCGTCCGGAGCCACGGCGGTGGCCAGGGGCGGGCGGTGGCGCTCAAGGATTCCGGCCTACCACGCGCGTGTCGGCGATGCGGCCCGGCGCTGCTGTCCGGCCGTGCGGCCCTCGCCCAACAACACTTTCTCGGACATGGTGTTCGACGGCGGACATGAGAACAGCCGGGCGCTGACCGGCTTCAGCGAAGGCCCGTCGCTTGCGCACTGGCTTTGCCTCCCCAAACCTCCTCTACGACCAGAAGCGGTCATCTGTCTGCTCGTCCCCTTGGAATTCGCGGAACTCAGTGGCCTTCCCGTTCACAAGCCGCCAAACATGCACCTCTGGGAAAGCCGCAGATTGACCGTTGCGCTCCGCCTTGACGGTCACGAGCACGACCACCACATCGTCTTCGGCAAGGACATGATGCACCTCAATACCCAAGACGCCGCCGGAAAGTTCCATGGTGTGTCTGAAAAATCCGACGACCTCGTTGTGGCCTTTGTAATCGCCCGATAACGGGCTGTGACCCGGCACGTGCCGGGTGATCGATGCGTCGAATGCCTCAAGGACCGCGGGGATGTCGCCCTTGGCGAAGTCCTCATATGCCTTGCGGATGACGGTAGCGTTCATGAGATTCACAGTTTCTCCTTACTGTAATTCGGAATCGTGATTCGTGGCGCAAACAACCTGCACGTAGCAAAGCCCAACGCCGCAGTTATGCGGCACCGTTCGACCGAGCGCTGTCCTTGCCATTGCCTCGACCCGACGCTCGTCGCCTGCTAGCGGTTTGACTGTTGTACGTTGACCCTTGACGCACACCCTGTCATCATCAAGCCTCACGAAATTTACGTCAGGGCTGCCTGGGCCACGCGGCGGGCGAGTATCTCGCGGTCGACCAGTCCTTCGAGGCGACCGTCGCGGACCAGTGCTGCGAAGCGCGTTTGCCGTCCGAGAACTTCCTGTTGTAGAAACCGCTGGCCCTTCTCTCTGACATCCACGACCTGTGCATCCCGAGCAATACCCAATTCGTATTCGAGGTCGCGCGCTGACAAGGAATGTTTTGTAATTTGCTCGTCCGCCCCGAACGCTTCGCCGACAAACAACGGGTACCGCCAGAGTTCTTGTTCCAGCTTCTCCAGAGTTGGGGCTTCGCGACGAAAGTTCCCGTAAGCCTGTTCGAGGGCCGGCCAGCGCAATTCCAGCCGATGACAGAACTCGGACGGCGTTGCCATCAACAGGAACTTCCCTCCGGCGTCGATGAACACGAAGCCGCGAGTTTGACCGAACTCGCGTGCCAGAGCCGACACCAGATACAGGCGCGTGTTCCACCACGGTGTGGGTCCTATGTGCAACTCGATGAACTGTACTTTGCCCAGAAGTCCTAGCTTGTCCTTAATATTCATCATGTACGACGGGCCAAGCTCCTGAGCCTTAAGCATCACGTCGATTGCTTCCAGTTGCCGCGTTAAGCGCGTGCTTTCGTGCATACGCAGCGCAGCCAGTACTTCTACAGCGAGTTCCTCAGCGCTAGCAAAGTACCCGCTGCACTGCTTCTTCAGCCGCTCACGAAGATTACTGATCCTAGCGAGGTCTGCATCCTTCCGTGCCTTGGGCCAACGTGCCTTCTCATTTAGCAAGAATGTGAGTCGCGTCATCGGCTTGTCGGTAGCGGCTGCATATTCCATTTCGGTCACTGAGAGGCGTTGGGGATTGTTGTCGATGGGGATGTGTCCGTAGCGCCAAGCGAAAACGCCAATATAGACATCGCACGCTACCACGTCGCCCTGACAGGCAAATTCGACCCGCTGGTCGCGTGCGACATACTCCTCCATCATCACGACATCGTAGCCGGCCTTGCGCAAGGCACGGCCAAGGATTGCCCGGTGGCGCTTTAGGTCAGTGAACGTCGATGACAGATAGACTTTCATCCGAGCGACTGGTCAGGACATTACGTCAGGTCTAACCATACTGAGTCAGGGTGACCACGGTCCGATCATCGTCCTGCCGACATTTGCGGGCGCGTTGGGGAGCATTTGCACCCCGTCGTCTGTGAACTGTGCGACCCACGCCTCGGCATCGCCAGCATCGAGCCCAGCTACGTGCGCGTCTCGCACCCTAATGTGTTCATACTTGGCCATGCGATCCTCCGTAACGGTTGTTGCCCATGCCATCTAAGGCTGAAGCTCAGCCGCGGGCCGGCGCGGCCGGCTCGTCCGCGGGAGCGCCTCGTTGGGGGGCTCCCTGTGGGGCCGGAACCAGTCCGTATTTGGACATAACGTCAAGAAGTTTCGCACGGTCAGGAGGCCCGCCCGCATTGACGATGGAACCTACATCCCGAAAATACTGGGCACCGATGTCCGGGCTCAAAACGATGAGCGCCCGGGCCGTGTAATTGTGCGGATTGCTGAATTGATGGACCGACCCCCGCGGCGTGAACATCCATTCTCCCGGACACAAGTCGCGCTCTGCGCCATCCACGGAGTATCGAAGCGTGCCCTCCAACACATAGACGCACTCTTCGTTGCGCGTGTGGCTATGGGGCGCGGGAACGTTTGAATTCGGCGGTACGCTCAATTCGAAGACGCCCATACCGCCGGTGGTAGCGCCGTCAATGAGATACCGAATGCTCATTCGGCCGACCATGATCGAGTCTTGGGTTGATTCCTGGACCCCGTCAGTCATTCTAATCTCCTCGTTCGAATTGCCCGAAGCATTTCTACTGCGGCCCTATGACCGCGCTAACCGGCTGCGGAAGGAGCCCAGCGACTGACGCAGTCCGAGCTACGCACCTTGTTCGGCATTACCTTCATGCGCTGCGGGCTTCAATCCAGATACCAGCGTTTCCGGCGCGATATCTTGTTCATGGGGCCATGTCACTGCACCAAAGACTGTGTCGACTTGCGAGAAGTAACTCTTATCTCGAAGCTCCCTGAATACGCCGTGATTCAGATACGGCTTGAGGTCAAAGACGCCCTTCCGACCATCTACCAACTCAACGAAAATCTCATAGTCGTCTAATGGGCGAACTGTCTTCACGTCCCAATACATAGCAACCTCACAATGGATCAATTTTGTACGGGTTTTCACCCGCCACAGCCAGGTCCCAATCGGCCATGAGTTCATCTCGACACAATTCAATCCATGCTTGCACCAAACGTAGCTGCTTACGCGGTAACTCCCCGAGGTAAGCCCCCGGCTTTGCCGGGGACTCACCGAGGTTTGACCTATACGACGGTCGTCGTGAATCTCCAATCTCCGCCAAGAGAAGGAGACGCACGATGAAAGAGTACCAGAGTCTGATCCACACGAAGTGGGACTGTAAGTACCATGTGATATTCATCCCGAAAGCGCAGGAAGAAGCGGATCTTCGGGGCGCTGCGCCGCCACCTGGGACAGATCTTCCACGAGTTGGCGGGCCACAAGGACTCGAAGGTGGTTGAAGGCCACCTGATGTCCGATCACGTGCACATGTGCCTGAGCATACCGCCGAAGTATGCGGTGTCCAACGTCGTGGGGTATATCAAAGGCAAGAGCGCCATCCAGATCGCCCGGAGGTTCGCAGGCCGGCAGCGGAACTTCACCGGAGAGAACTTTTGGGCGCGCGGGTACTTTGTGTCCACGGTCGGCTTAGATGAGGCGATGGTCAGGGCCTACATCCGGAACCAAGAGCAAGAGGACGAGCGCTACGATCAGCTAACGCTGGGGACATAGGTCCAGCCGCCTTGGGCGGCTCCCGGTGTTATGGCGCCTTTGAGGCGCTCACCCAATAAGCCCCCGGCTTTGCCGGGGGTGAGTTAACTCTCCGGCTAAAACTTCACCATCATCAATCCGAATCGATGCCTCGAATCCTGAGTACCGCGCATGAACGTGCGGCGCAGCGTGATGCTGGTTATCCAGAAAGTACCGCCGGATGATGATCCCGTAGAACATTGAAATTGAATGCCTTCAACCGTCTGTTTCCTCGCCACCCATCCTTTGACACGCTGCTATTTTCGTTCAGTCCCGCAGTTACTAAGTCCATTTTAAGTAAAGCCATATGTTGGTACAATGGGGGCATGAAATGCAAGCGCGAATCGGACGGGCGCAAGCTCGATCATAGGAGCCTGCAGGTGCTGCGCCAGCAAGCCGTGAAAGCGGTGCGTCACGGACAGACGGTACAGAGCGTAGCGCAGGCCTTCGGGTTGAACATTCGCACCGTGTTTCGCTGGCTCTCGGCATTTGCCTCGGGGGGACAGAACGCGCTGTTGGCCAAGCCGATCCCGGGCCGCCCGCCGCTGCTTGGCGCCGAGGAGATGCGCTGGCTGGCGGGGGCGGTGCGCGAGCACACGCCGCAGCAGTTCCGATTCGAGTTTGCGCTGTGGACCCTGCCGCTCATCGGCAGGTTGATCGAGCGGCGGTTCAACAAGCGCCTTTCGGACTCCGCCGTCAGGCGGGTGATGCGGGTGCTGGGATTCACTGCCCAGAAGCCGCTCTACCGTGCCTGGCAGCGCGATCCGGTGCTGGTCGAGCGCTGGCAGAAAGAGCAATTTCCCGCCATCCAGGCCGAGGCCAAGCGCGTGGGGGCGACCATCTACTTTGGGGATGAGTCGGGGATGCGCTCCGACTACCACGCCGGCACCACTTGGGCGCCGATGGGCAAGACCCCGGTGGTCGCGGTGACCGGGGCGCGGTTCTCGCTCGCCATGCTCTCGGCGGTGAGCGCCCGCGGGGGCTTGCGCTTCATGGTGCACGAGGGGACGGTGACCGCCGCGGTGTTCAAGGAATTCCTCAAGCGCCTGCTGGTGGGCGCCACCCGGCCGGTCTTCCTCATCGTCGATGGCCATCCCATCCACAAGGCACGATTGATCCAGGACTTCATCGGCGAACAGAACGGGCGCCTTAAGCTGTTCTTCCTCCCCCCGTACTCGCCCCAACTCAATCCCGACGAACAGGTTTGGGGGCATGTGAAAGCCCGCGTCGCCAAGCGCCGGGTGGAAAGCAAAGAGGATCTCAAGAGCAAACTCCTCGGTGCTTTGCGCCGGCTCCAGAAGCTGCCAGAAATCGTCAAAGGCTTTTTCATGCATCCGCATTGCTGCTACGCTGTCTGATATGGCCTTACTTAAGAAAGGATTAGTAAGCACGGTACCTTGCAGTCTATCCCAAACCGCGACGGCCTTGCCAGATACTGCTGCGGGCCTGGAGTTCCGTCCCGACCGCGGTAGGCCCCTGTACCGCAGGGCCTAGCAGTGGCAGTGCCGCGTGTGCGTGGAGCCCGCCGAGGTGGCGATCCGGGGCCTGGCCTGACGCTGGGGGGGCTCCTTCGGCATGCGCGGTAAGCTTTTGGCACCGCAGGTGTTCCCTCGGCCTGGGTCGCATGTGGCGTCGGCTTGCTCCGATGCCTTTTCTCGGCGCCGCGCGAGCTTGGACGGTATCCGGCGGACGATGTCCCGCCGCGACGTGACGCACCGAACTGCCGCTCCTCTGCGCTCAAGGCGAGCCCAGCAGAGGGAGCGACTGAGCGTCCAACCGCTTCGCAAGCTTCTTGTATCCGTCAATGCTCGGATGGATCTCGTTCATCCAGTCTCCGTCTTCACCGAGGCTTCCCAGCTTCGCACGCTTGAGCGTCCCCCGCGTATCGACGACATGGAATTTCGTAAGGCATGCGGTCCCGTGGCGAGGGCGAGGATCGCCTCGGCAAGCTCGTCGACCAGATAGTCCGAGACGCCGATCCAGTCGGTCTGCGGCACCTGAGCATCGGTAAGTGCCCTGAACAGCCAGGGGCCGAGAACCGGCACGAGAATAAATCGCGCCTGTGCATTCCGGGGCGTGGGGTAATCATACGTGTGGGTCAGAATCGGTTTGCCGATCGCGGTGCTATCTGGGGCGTCTCGCAGGGCCACGATGCTCCGGTAGCCAGTCTGAACGTCATCCTTCAGCCGCTGCAGCCTGGCCTGGTCGCAGTAGTCGGCCGGTCCAGCGGTAGTTGCAGACCGCGCGGCCGGCGGCAGCAGAATATCGTCCGCATCGTCGATCAGGTCGTTGCCGCCCCCGCTCAGAAGAATCAGATCCCACTGCACTAGCTGCCAAACTTGGGACTTAGCGCGTCCCGGAGCGCCCGGTCCCTGGTGAGCGTGCTCATCCGGCGGATGGTATCCCCCGGGAAAGCACAGTTGATGATCACTGTGTTTCCGTCGAAACGCATCGAGAACAGCAGGTTAAACGTTGGGATTCCGCCCAGAGTGAACCAGGAATCGCCCTCCGCCAGTATGCGCAAGTCGAAGCTCGAAGAGTCGGGATTGTGCTCAGGGTCAGTCCGGTCCGCCTGGGACCAGCTTATGACCTCGGGGCGCCACTTCTTTGCCATGTCTTGCTCCTTGCGCGCCGGACGGGCGAACTGTGCCCGCGGTTCCCCCGGACCAGCCAGATGCTGCTCCTCGCCTGACGGCCACCGTCACGTCGACACCCATCGGTATCAAGCCTCGCCCGGCGGCAACGTTACCGCACGGGGTGCCACGGCCACGCGGCCTTGCGTGCGCGTACGTTGGGGTTTATCCACCCATGAGAGTAAGCATCCTCCGGCAAAGCCGGAGGCTTCCCCGTCGCTGGCCCCTCAAAGGGGCCTTTCCGCGACGGACAGAAGAACGGCTCCCGTTCGTGACTCATCGACACATGAAGTGATGCACCAGTCCCTGAGCGGAACCACAAGTCGCCTCAAACAGCCCGACTCCCTGCACTGTCAAACTTTGGATGTCGCCCCGGCAGAGCCGGGGGTTTTCCCGCCATAATAACAGAGGCTCCTCATCGGGGACGCCGTCGAGTCGCAGAGCATACAACCGAAGGCCCATGTCGTCTCCGCCTATTGTCAGCATTCATCGGAAGCGAGCCGCTTACGATGACCTTGCCCGAGAAGTCCCCCGCCGGATTCAACACGTCGTCGATTCCGAACCAGTGCACAGCCAACAAGAGGGGATCCGCTTCCTGCGCGGCCTCACTCGAGCGGGCGTCCCGCGCGAGCTTCTTCAGTTTCTCCTTGCTGCGCGCATAGCTGAATACCACCTGATGCCCCGCACGCGCGAAGAGCGTCCCGAGTTTGCCACCCATCAATCCCGAACCTAGAATGCCAACTCGCATACTGCTCTCCCTCGCCTTTTGCTGCCAGCATCGGCGTTGTCGACAAAATGCCCGTCGCCTCTTGACAAGGGGGTGCTGAGCGCTTGGAGAGAAGTTGCTGTAGGGCGTATCATCGCGGCCAACGCGAGCGTTGGGGAGGGAGTGCGATGAGCAGCGGAGCCCAGTAGCAGGAGCGGCGCATTACCAACTGGTCGGAGTACAACAGGGCGCTGACCAACCGAGGGTCGCTGACCTTTTGGCTGGGTGAGGACCTCTTGGAGTTGTGGTTCAACCGCACGCCCAAGGCTGCGGGCAGCCGAGGGCTGCACCGCACCTTCAGCGACCACGCCATCCAGAGGTGTCTGACGTTCAAGGCCGTGTTCCACCTCGCCTACCGGCAGACCGAAGGGTTTGTGAACTGCGTGTTTGCTCTGGGTGGAATTGGGCTCAAGGCCCCGGACTATACCGCGCTCGCCAAGCGGGCGAAGCATCTTGAAGTGGCCATCCCGGTGCTTGCGCGGGACGAACCGGTGCACGTGGTGGTGGACTCCACAGGGCTCAAAGTCTACGGAGAAGGTGAGTGGAAGGTGCGCCAACACGGCATCGGCAAGCGGCGCACCTGGCGCAAGCTCCACCTTGCAGTAGACGCCGAGCGCCACGAGATCCTGGGCGTCGAGCTCACCCGCTTGGAGAGCGCCGACTGCGAGGTGCTCCCCACCCTGCTTCAGCAAAACGCCGACCAGCCCCTAGCCAGCGTGAGTGGCGACGGCGCCTACGATACTCGTGAGACTTATCGGGAGGCCGAAGCCCGCGGGGCCCGCCGCGGTGGTGCCCCCGCGCCGCGGGGCGGCGCTCTGGGAGCCCCTGGGCACCCGCGCAACGCCGCGCTCGAGGCTTGCCGCACCCAAGGCCGTTCGGCCTGGAAACGCACCGTCGGCTATCACTGGCGCAGTAACGCCGAGACCGCCATGTTTCGCTACAAACAGATCCTCGGCCCCTGCCTCAGCGCCCGTCTGCCACACACCCAGATCACCGAGGCCTACGTGGGTGTCTCCGTGCTCAACCGCATGAACAGGCTCGGTCTGCCCAAACGCGCCAAATAGGGGGAAAACCGGGGAAACCCCTCCTGGGGCCAGGCCCATAGTACATTTAATGCGCCCATAAATTTATTTGATCGACAACGCCGCCAGCATCTGCCTCGCACGTGTTGCCTTGTTCAGTGAGCTACGGAATGCAACCAGAGAACACGGTCTTTGCCGCTTAGGTGCCTATGCAAAATAACTTGAACATCTCAAGGGCGCGAGTGGGGTTGGGAGACAAGCTGTAGTTCCATTCGCCGTGAAAGTCACAGCGCGTGATAGCCAGGGTTTTCATGTCTTGGTCCGTGACTTTTCTGCCGGTCTCGTAGCTGCCCTTATCGAGTTCGGCCCGAATGGCAAGCCCTTGGCGGGTCCGAGTGTGGCTGATCAAGGAGACGATGGCCATTTGGCTGGTCAAGGGACGGCCACGCCAGTTCTCGGTGATGTGACAGAACATGCGGTGCTCGATCTTGTTCCACTTGCTCGTTCCAGGCGGAAAGTGTCTGATGTGGATAGCGATGCCTAGCTCGTCGGCAAGCTGTTGCAGCATCAGCTTCCACAACCGGACTCGGGCGCCATTGCTGCCACCACCGTCGGCGGTGATCAGCATCTCCGAGGCCCGGGGATAGACTTGGCTGCCCATGCGGTACCACCAACGCCGCAGGGTCTCGACGGAGAATTCCGCCGTGTCGTGGGTAATGCCGCGACTTCCCCAGCCTTCGTTGCGAGCGATGTCGTAGACCCCGTAGGGGATGGCCTTGCCGAGTTCTTGGTCGACAAAGTCATGCAGGTTGACTTGCTCGGGCTCACCCTTGCGCTGCCATTCTCGGCCACTGTTCTTGAACCGCCCGATGAGATCCTTCTTTTGGGTATCGACCGAGACCACGGGCAGACCCCGCTGCAGAAAATCACTCACGCTCGCACCGATGAACTCGAACTGCGCGTTGCGATCGGGATGGTCCGAGCCTTCCCGAGTCTTGCGATTGGACTGCATGCTGTAGCCGAGCTCATCGAGCAGTCTCCACACCGTCGCTTGCGACACCCGATGCCCCCTGTCCCGAAGCTCTGCCGCCAGCTTGGTCGTGCTCTTGCAAGTCCAGCGCAACGGCGACATCGGATCGCCTCGGGTTACCGGATCGAGCAGTCGATCCAGATCCGAGAGCAGCGTCTCGTCCTGCTCCTGTTGTCGCTTACGCCCACCGCCGGGTCTTCGAATCCTCCGGCGCTCCTCCACCCGCGCCGCTTCCCGACCAGCTCTCCTCAGCTCCTGCATCCCCGCGTGTACGGTGGTGCGAGATACACCGGCTGCCTTGGCTACACGGCTCACGCCTCCATACCCCAAAGCCGTCGCCTCGGCTGCCAGACAGACTCGCAACGAGCGCTCGTCCAATAGCGGTGTGAGTATCCGGTACTTCACCCGCAGGGCATCCTCTGCCACCATGGACCCAGAGCATAGCCAAAAGCCGGCAACTGTTCAAGTTATTATGCATAGGCGCCTTAGCGACCGGTCATTTGCTCCAGGTTTTCTGGGTACCGAGCCCCTTGCACCGTGATCTTTGAGGAGGCGCTGTCGATCTCACGGAGATCGGCGGGGGTAAGTTAGACAGCGGTGGCTCCAATATTTTCCTCCAGGCGCTCCAGCTTGCGGGTGCCTGGGATTGGAACAATGATGTGGCTCCGATTCTCTGAACAGAGGAATCGATTTTGTAGATGGTGAACCGCGGGTGCAGAGTTATCCACGGGGCCGCCGCCCGCCCTTCTCAGGCGGGAGGCGAGCGGCCCGGTGGGTAACTCGCGTTCAGGCTGCGAGCTTTTCGTCTTGCTGCCCATAATACACGGCGTCCGGTGTCTGGTCTCCTAGCCCTTGATGCCGGCGTCGTTGATTGTAGAAAGTGAAGTACCGGCCGAGTTGGCGCTTGGCGTCCAGGATCGACTCGTACGCCTTCAGATACACTTCTTCGTACTTCACGCTGCGCCACAGCCTCTCGACAAAAACGTTATCTATCCAGCGCCCGCGTCCGTCCATACTGATGCGGATGTCATGAGCCAGGAGCGCGCTCGTGAAATCCTTGTCGGTGAACTGGCTGCCCTGGTCGGTATTGAAGATCTCGGGGCGTCCGTGGAGCATGAGCGCCTCTTCCAGCGCCTCCATACAGAAGGAGGTGTCCATGCAGTTGGAAAGCCGCCAGGCCAGCACCCGGCGCGAGCACCAATCGATGATCGCCACCAGATAGGCAAAGCCCTTGGCCAGGGGAATGTACGTGATGTCCGTAGCCCAGACCTGGTTGGGTCGGGTGACCACTACATCACGCTAGCCAAGTAGGGCCATACCTTGTGGCCGGGGTGCGCATCCGAGAGCCGCGGCTTGCGGTACAACGCCTCGATTCCCATCTTGTCCCTCAATGTCTGGACGTGGCGCCGGCCGACCTCGAAGCCCTCGTCGCGCAACGCCCCGCGCATGCGCCGGCTGCCATAGAACGGGTGCTTTAGGTGCAGCTCGTCGATTGCCCGCATCAGCGCCAGATCCCGCGCCGACACCGCCACCGCCCGGTAGTACTGGGATGAGCGCGAGAGCCCCAGGAGCTGGCACTGCCGCGTCAGCGGCAATTCGGCCACCTTGTCGATCATCGCTTTGTCGCATCGCCGATGCGACCGAGCGCGACGGACAAAAAATCGTTCTCCAGCGTCAGCTGCCCGATCTTCGCCTGCATGTCCTTCACCGACGGCCCCGATTCGGACTTGCGTTCCCGCTCGAACACCTCGTCAGCGCGGCTCTGCAACTGCTGCTTCCACGCCAGGATCTGACTCTGATGAACCTGAAACTGCGCCGATAACTCCGCCAAGGTCTTGTCGCCCTTGATCGCCGCCAGTGCCACCCTTGCCTTGAATCCCGCTCCATGATTGCGCCTCTTGCCACTCATTTGCCGCTCCTCTCAATAGCATCGCCATGATAAAGCGGTTCATCCCCTACCACTTATCCCGCCGTACAGATTTCCGGAGCCAGCTCTCAATCCACGGCTTCTGGGCAAGCAGCCAAGCGAGCGCTATCTGAGCAGGTGTCGCCTTCTTTCGGCTCTTTCGGCAATTGTGTGGGTGGTGGTAGTCAAGTAGCATCTGTTCTGACCGGTCGCTTATCACAGCATCTTGTGGTTGGGGTGGTGGGCGAGAGGCCCTCGCGTGGGGCCGCTCCGCAGGACTCGTCCATAAATCCACAGGCCGTCATCCAAGGGGGGGAGCACCGTGCAGCCCACGCATCTGTTTAGCACGGCACTGGGCCTGACGGCGCCTTGGGAAGTCACCGAGGTGCGGTTCGACCCCGAGGCTGGGCGCATCGACCTCGATGTGGCGTTTGCCAAGGGCAGCCGCTTTGCCTGCCCGGCCTGCGGAGTGCAAGGCCAGGCGGTGCACGACACCCGGGAGCGCAGTTGGCAGCACCTGAGCTTCTTTAAGTCACGGGCATACCTGCACGCGCATCTGCCGCGAGTGCGCTGCGAGGCCTGCGGCAAGACGACCCAGGTGGAACCGCCGTGGGCGCGCGCCCACAGTGGCTTCACGGCGCTGATGGAGGCGCTGGTGGTCACGCTGTGCCAGGCCATGCCGGTGGCGACCGTGGCTCGGCACCTGGGTGTGGGCGATGAGCGCCTGTGGGGGGTGCTCGATCGCTAGCTCAGAACGGATGCTACTCGACCACCACGATCCACACAATTACCGAAAGAGCCTAATTATCTTGTTTGCGATCGGTGGGTTTCTCCTGACAATGCTGGATGCCGGTGTTCGCGAACCCACATCGCAGTGAAATGCCAAACGACGGTTAGACTGGCGCCATGGCAAGGTCCCGGCTCGTGAACCGAGGCGCCGTGCGGCGCGAAGGCTATTGGCTGCTTCTCTTGCCGTGCCTGCTGTCGGCCTGTGCATCCACGTCCACCGACGACCTCTGGCTGTATCCCGCCGCGGGTGCGCCCCAACAGGACGTCCTCAAGGCCCGGCTCACGCGATCGTGCCGCGTCGGAAACTGCCCCGTCCAGCACGCGACCTTGGCGATGCCGGACGGTGAAGTGCTGGAAGGAGAGATCAGAATGCTTTCCGCTGGCACCGACGTGGAAGTCGTTTCCCGCGCCCCCAGCGGACCGTTGGGTCCTCCCGGCCCGACACCGGGCCGCTCGGCTGGGCTCCGAGCGACCATGACGGTCCACGACAGGCGCAACACCGAAATGCGTTGCGAGATGACCCTGGCGCGCGCCGGCCGGCACGGTGTGGGCTTCTGCTGGAACTCTCGCGGTTCCGTCTTTCGGGCTGAGTTCTAGTACCTTATTTCACCTCGATTTTTGGTATAAACGCTGGAGTCTGATGCGAACAACGTCGGCCCTGAGTATGGCCGCTTGCTTGAGACCCTCCGCCTCCAGGATGTTGGCGCGCTTCTCCCGCTCGGCCTTCATCTGCCGCGCCGTGGCGGCTACGAGGTCTGCCGGGGGTGCGATCTCCATGATCTCGATGCGCGTGACCTTCACGCCCCAAGGAGTGGTCGCCTCATCCACCACCGTCAGCAGCTTCGCATTGATCTCGTCACGTTTTGACAGCAACTCGTCGAGATCCATCGAGCCCATGACCGTGCGGATGTTGGTCATGGTGAGGTTGGTGATGGCGAGCTGCAATTGGTTCACCTCGTAGGCGGCCTTGGCGGCGTCCAGCACTTGGAAAAACACCACGCCGTCCACCTCGACTATGGCGTTGTCGCGGGTGATGACGTCCTGGGACGGCACGTTCAGTACCTGCTCCATCATGTTCATCTTGCGTCCGACGCGGTCGATGAGCGGGACGATCAGGTGCAGGCCCGGCGGCAAGGTGTTCGTGTAGCGCCCAAACCGCTCGACCGTATACTCCATGCCTTGTGGCACGGACTTGATCCCTTGGAACACAAGTACCAGGGCCAGTGCCGGTGTCCTTCTCCCATGACAGTTGCAGTCCTGCTCGACCACTGCGCCGGTTGCAGGCCGCATCGGGCGCAAGCATAACGGTTCGCGGGGCCGCTCGCGACGATCTCTTCACAGGCTCCGATTCAGGGGATCTCCAGAGCGACGAAGTGCAGTTGCCCGTTACGCTCGATCTGCAAGGCCACCGCGTCGCCCGCCTTCATGCTGCTCAGCAGCTCGCGCAGGCGTGCTGTGCTTGAGACCCGCTCGCGGTTCACGCGGTAGATGATGTCGCCGGCCTTCAGGTCTTCCTCGAATGCCGGTCCCTCCTCCAGGGTGGCGGCCACCAGCACGCCCCCGGTCCCGCGCGTTTGGTTGAGCTGTTCGCCCAATCGATGGTCTACGTCCATGACGAAGATTCCGAGCTGAGGAACGAGGTTCCGCTCGTCGATGGCCGCCGCGACTGTGGCGGACTCGGACGCTCGCTTGCGCGCTTCGACGGCAAACGGAAGTTTACGTCCGTCGCGCAGGATGTTTAGCTGCAGCGTCGACCCGATGGGGGCGCCGTAGAGACTGAGGTTGAGCTGCGGGAGATTCACCACAGGCTTCCCCTCGATGGAGTCGATGACGTTGCCGGGCTGTATGCCGGCCTTCTGCGCCGCGCTATCTGGCTCCACATCCCGCACCATCACGCCGGCGGTCGTCGGTAGTGCCCAGGCGGCTGCGAGCGTCGGGGTGACCGTGCGCGCCTCGATACCGATGTCGCTGCGGACGACGCGCCCGCTCCGCCGCAGTTGCCGCACCACGGCGGAGACCAGGTTGCTCGGGACTGCGAATCCGAGCCCTTCATTTCCGCCGGATTGCGAGAGAATGAGTGTATTGATCCCCACCACTCGTCCCGCCGAATCCACGAGTGGCCCGCCGCTGCTCCCCGGATTGATGGGCGCGTCCGTCTGAATGTAAGCGATCGGATCCTCTGGATTGAACTGTCTGGCGGTCGAGCTGACGACGCCGAAGCTCACGGAGTCTTGCAAGCCCATCGGACTTCCGAATGCCAGCACCACCTGTCCCTGCTGGACCTGGTCAGAATCCCCCAGCGGGAGGTAGGGGAGCCCTGCCTGCGCCACCTCGAGGAGTGCGACGTTGGCATCGGAGTCCAGGCCCACGACTCGCGCGGGCAAGACCTTTCCTCCGCCCGGGCTCCAATGGCCCAGCGCCGATGCAAGGGCCGTGGAGGGGAGGGTCACCTGCGCGTGATCGGAGCCGGCCACGACGTGGGCGTTGGTGACGATGTATCCGGCCGGGTCGATGATAACTCCCGAGCCGGAGATCTGCTCTCGGCTCACCACTCCCTGCTCCGCATTGTCCTCATCCGGCTCGCGGAAGCCCATGGTCACCACCTTAACCACGCAAGGATGGACCCTTCGGGCGAGCTCTTGGACGGACTGGCTCAGCGCTTGCAGCGATGCCCGCTCAGGCACGGGCGAGTCCAATGGTTCCCCGCAAGTGACGCCCGCAATGAGGAGGGCCAGGAGGGGCAGGCCAATCGCCGTGGGTCTCATTGCGGTCTTCACGAGGCGTGGAGCATCGGCCAGGGAGCGGATCCCACCAGGATGGTGCTGGGACCTCGCTGGCTCGTTGCGCTCATGTCAGGGCGCGGCGCCATCTCGTGGCAGCCCCTCCAATGCGCCGTGCAGGCCCCCTCCTGCGGCCGACAAGCGGCGAGAGGCACGGCAGCGTTTGGGATCACGGGGCGAAATCCCGACGGCGAAGCCCCGCGCCTCGTTGCGCGGAGCAATGGCGCGGTTCGACGGCGCGGCTTCGGCCTCGCCGAAGAGGCGTCTGTACGGAATAAATGGTCCAGGGTTGGCACGGCGGTCTGGCCTCGCGGCTTTGCACTTTGGCGGAGTTCGTGGGTGGAGGGTATTTTCCTCTCAACACCTGTCTCCTGCCAGGGCTGTCGGCACGGAGATAGCCAGTGCAGCGGCGCACCGGACCGATGGCTCGGCGGGATACATCGCCGCCAGTGGCCGATGGAGGCTGTCCAGCAGCTTCTGGCAGGCCGCAGGCCGTTGTATCCACGACCAGCTGACCGAGGTCAAAGAGCCACAGGGGAATGCAACTGCTTCGTGCCCGGCCGGACCACCTCGACCGAGATCGCGTGAATAGGTTGTACGCCACCCCTTGGGGCATCCCGCGGACGTGCCGAATGGTGGTCCTGCCATTCGGTCGCTCCTCGGCTATTCTACGGGGTGCTCCTTGCCGCCGCGCTCCGTGCGCCACGCTCTCGCGCCCCTCGCGGCGATTTCAACACAAGCTCTGAGGCCGTCGTCGGCCCGCGGATGCTCCGCTCGGGAAGCCGCAATTGACTGCGCCGGCGCGCCGCTTTGCAAGCATCCGCATCGACGCCTGCCGCACGCTAGCGGAAATGATAGGCGAGCGCCAAATTGACGCTTACATCCTCGATGGGAAATTCTGTTTTGCCTTGGCATGTTCGTGGGACCCCGCAGGCTGTAGGAAGACAAGAAGTTGTTGTACCGCGCCAAAATGCTCATAGACCAGCGGTCCCCGAACCGCCACCCCGCTCCGGCCTCGACCTCCACGCCGACGGCGACGTTGCTCGACCAGCCGAGATTCCGTTGATTGCCGAGGGAAGTGAACTCGGGCACTCCATTGACAAGCCTGACGTTGTCGAAGCGTACGATGGCTTTCTGGGAGGCAAAATTGACCGACGGTCCCACGCCCACCTCCAGCTTCCCATCCGGCGCCTCACCGTCGGCAAGCCATCCATGGCGGATTTTGAGCAGGATGCCGACGGAATCGAGCGACCCGATGCTGTGCAAGGTGCTGTCGCCCGAAAGATTGGTGTCCCGTTGTCCCGGACTGGAGAGAACCTCCGAGTAGCTTCCGGGACTCGACCCGAGGCCGAGGTCCTGGTGACTGTAGTCGAAGGACACGCCGAGATTCTTCGCCCAAGCACCGAGGAAGCTGAACCACGTTCCTAGAGTCGCCCCATACGCCACAGCGGCGTCCGGTGTTGCGCGGCTGCCGGGGTCCGCGGTGGTGGTCAGGGGGGATGCGGAAACGGCGGCGACTTCGCCGGGCGTGACCTTCGCGGTCGAAGCGGGCCCCACGCCCCCGACGCCGATGCGCACCTCTGCGAAGACCCTATCGAGGTCCGTCAAGACTGCCGGCGTGCCCGTCGAGACGTCCCCGGTTCTCTGGGCCAAGACCGCAGGCGCCCCGCCCAGGGGAAGGGCGGATAGGAGAGCCATGGCACCACGGATCGGGGCTTTCATGGTTTTCCTCAGTGCTCAGGCGAGTGGTCCACCGCCTCCGGAGTCGCTCCTGGGGAATCACAGGACAGCCTGCGGGTCGCGCCTGCCGGAGACGCCAGGGTAGCAATTGCCGCTGCGGCTCGCTGCGCGCGGACGGAGCACCTCGCTGGCGCCGGGTTTGCGGCGCTCGTATGGTTGGAGAGGAAAGAGAGCCAGCGTGCACTCTAGCGAGTCGTTCCGTTCGAGTGCTATCGGGGAGATCCCTGGGCGAGTCGAGGGTTAACCCTTTGCACGGGCGGCGTGTGGGAGCCCGAAGTGGGGGCGCTCGTGGCGCGCCGAACGAAGCTGTAGGCTGTGCAGCGGCGCGGGAAACGGCATTGGGCTTGGCTTGGCGTGACGGCAGCGGCGAGTGGCCGCCGCGGCGGGGGCCGTCAGGAGCCCGACAAGGGCTCACCCATGCCGTCGCCTGGCTAGTGGTCCGGGTCGACGCGACCGTGTGGAGTGGCTATTCTGTTCCGCAATAGGCTTGCGCGCTGCAAAATGCCCACGCACGGAGATACCGGTTCGGCTGGCGACGGAGGGTTCTCCACTTCCGCCCCCCCCGAACCTAGCGAGACCAACGGGTTTCTGACGGAGCACGTCAGGCTGCTTCGCGACAGCCTGATCCGCTGGGGCGGTCGGGATCTCATTGCACCCGGGGTGCCGGAGGGCGAGGCGGCCTCGTGGCTCTACCACGCGCCCTTCGCCGTGGTTTCCCACAACGCCGATGAGGATCCGACGTTCACCTACGGCAATCGCACCGCCCTCGATCTGTTCGAGCTGTCTTGGCAGCAACTCACGTCTCTGCGGTCCAGGCTCTGCGCCGATCCCGTCGCGCAGCAGGAGCGCGACAGGCTGCTCCATGAGGTAGCGACCAAGGGAGTCATCCAGAGCTACTCGGGGGTGCGTATCTCCCGCACCGGTCGACGCTTCCTCATCCGCCAGGCAACGGTGTGGAACCTCGTCGACGCCGAGGGCAGATACCGCGGCCAGGCCGCAATGTTCGCCGACTGGGAGGCTCTGCCGGGAGACAGCGAGTCGGGCGCCGAGCCTGCACCACCCGGCGGCACTCGACATCCGCTTGGCCGATGAGGATCGGACCGGCGACCGCGGGTGCGGTTGCGGGACCACCATCGCGACGCGCAGGAGATCTATTCACCAGCGCTCAGAGCTGATGAAAATACCTAGGCCGGAAGCCCGTGAGTAGTGGCGGGCAGCCCGGCGGCTTCTCTTTGGTCCAGGGCAATCGCCGCCCAGTCCAGCTCTGCCCGCCCGTTGGCCAGGCATCGCAGAAAGCGGTCTTCCAGCAGGGCGGCGAAGGGCATCGGCACCTGTTCGGCACGGGCCGTATCGCGTACCAGTCGCAGGTCCTTCGCGCCGAGCGCCAGCGAGAACCCGGCAGGCGAGAATCGGCCTTCGGCGATGACCTGCCCGTAGTTCTGGTAAATCGGACAGGCGAACAGGGTCTGGGCGAGCAGCTCATACATGGCCTTCGGCTCCACTCCGCCCTTTTCCGCGAGTGATAGCGCCTCGGCCATGGCCTCGATAGCGGCCGCAATCAAAAAGTTCCCGGCGAGCTTGACCACGTTCGCTGCGCTGGGCGCGGTCCCGAAGTCGAAAACTCCCTGACCCATGACCTTCAGCAAGGGCTCGACCCGCCCCTTGGCAGCGCTGTCACCGGCGATGCACAGCCACAGCTTCCCGGCGGCCGCCGCATCGGGACGTCCGAACACCGGGCAGGCCAGGTACTGCACCCCGTGGCCCGCATGCGTGCTGGCAACCTCACGGGCGGTCTCGGGACTGACGGTGCTCATGGACACGTGCACGCCGTCGGGGCCTAGACGGGACAACACAGAATCGGTGACCACGGCACGCAGCGCTCGGTCGTCGGCGAGCATGGTGACGAGGATACCGCCGGGGCGGACCGCCTGCTCGGGGCTGGAGGTGCGCACGGCGCCCCTCGCTTCCAGAGGGGCTGCCTTCTCCGGCGTTCGGTTGTAGACCTTGAGGCTGTGGCCCGCGCCTAGCAGGCGCAATGCCAAGCCAGTGCCCATGCGGCCGAGGCCAAAGAATGCGACTTCAGTCATGCTCGTCTCCGGTTGGGGGTGGTACCCCTTGTTTGACCGCGGACCGGCGCTCGGTTTCGGCTTGGTCCAGCTCTTGTTCGCTGGCTTTCTGTTCAATCGCTGGCCCGCCGACCTGATGGCGCTGGTGTTGGCGATACTGCCGGACGATCGGCAGGTTTCCCGCTAGTGTGCTCGACAGGGCCAACACGGTACCCGCCCGCCGCAAGGCTTGACGCCATCCTCGGTTACGGCGACGATTCCATCCATCAACGCGTCGAATATCGAATATCCAGCCCAGCACGAAAACCTTGCTCAAGAATAAGGGGCGATTCGTAAAGGGAGAGACTCGTGTCCGAACTGCTGCCCGGGCAGCACGCACAGATCCTCGCCGACAAGCTCTATGACGGGCAGCTTGCGCTCTTTGTCGGCGCCGGGATCTCGCATCTGGCGAATGGCCCGGACGGACGGCGACTGCCTCTATGGAAGGGTCTTGCGGAACAAGTCGCTGCGGCCTGTCATGAGGACCTGGACTCCTATCGCCACATCCTGGATCTGTTCGATGCCATCGTCTATGGCCAGAGCCGCATGACGCTGGAGGAGGCGGTGCGGCAGGCGCTGGACGACCGCGGCTTCGAGCTTTCCGACGCCCACCTGGCCCTCAAAGACCTCCCCTGGGCGGCGGTGCTCAGCACCAACTACGATGGCCTGCTCGCGCGGCTGCTCGGCGAAGACCCTGTCTACGAGGAACAGGACTACGACCGGCTCCAGCTTGCCCCCGACCGTCAGCCGCACCTGTTCCAGATCCACGGCACCCTCGCCCGGCAGCACACGCTCACCCGCGAGGACTACCGCCTGTGGTCCGAAAAGCACCCGTGGGCCTTCCGCCATCTGGAGGGCATCGTCCTCAACAAGACCGTGCTGTTCGTCGGCTATTCCCTGTCCGATCCGCATCTCGATAGCGTGCTGGCGACAGTACGGGGAATCACGAAGGGGCGGAAGAAGCGCCTTTACGCCCTGGATGTGGAAGATGAAGGATGGACAGAAGGCGCTCCTCGACCGCCGCGACAAGATCGAGGCGGTCCCCATCGAGAAAGAGGAAGACTGGGTACACGCCTTCCGGCAGGTCGCCGCGTGTTTGGAAAAGCGGCGGCGCGGCGCCCCCGCGCCCCCGGCGGCGGTGGCCGCGGATGCCTTCGCTTACGCCCGCGCCCAATATCTGGCGGGTCTCGAAGCCCATTACGGCGTCGCCAACCTTCAGGGGCTATATCAGTGGGGCGCGGGGTATGCTCGGGACGACGTGCTGCTGGACGAGGTCTTCGTCGAGCCGGACCTCGAACGCGCGGAGCGCGGCGCCCGAGCAGGTGAGGGAGCCGTCGCCGAGACGGAAGCGCTGGAGCGGGCAGGGCTGTCGTTTGCCATGCGCGCACGCCGGCGCGGAGAGCAGGCGCCGACTGCGAGCCGGACTCCGGCTTTCCAGGTGCTGGCCCAGGAACAGCGCGTGCTCATCGTCGGTGCGCCGGGACAGGGCAAGTCCACGCTGCTGGGCGCTTGGCTGCTCTCGGTCGCCGCTCGATGGCGCGAGCAGCCGGCCCTGCACCCGCTGCCGGTGCTGGTACGGCTCGCGGAATGGGAGAGCGACCCGCAGCGCGGCGAGGGGTGGCTCCGAGAGCACGTGAGCAGCAAACTGCCTCGGCTCGCCGAGGTGGGCTCGGCGGCGGTCGAGGCGTGGCTCCGGGGCCCGGTGCTGTGGCTGCTGGATGGCATCGACGAGGTGCGCGACCCCCACGAGCGCGGTCGGCTGCTAGCCGAGGTCCGGGCGACAGCGGCGATGCGCCCGCAGGATCGCTGGGCGGTCACGACCCGCCCGGCCGGGGAGCCGGCCGGCGGCATCGGCAGCGGCTGGCTGCGCTGCGAGCTGCCCAGCCTGTCCGACCCGCAGGTCGAGCAGGTGCTGGCGAAATGGGCGGGGGTGTTGCAGCGCAAGGAGCAGTTGGTGCTGGACCACCGGCAGATGGCTAGCGCCCTGAAAGCGGACCCTGGGCTGCGGCTGATGCGCGGCAATGGTCTGCTGCTGACCATGGCGGTGCTGTTCTACAAGTCGCGCAAGCGGCTCCCGCACCACCGCTGGGAGTTCTATGATGGCTCCGAGCAGGCGCTGCGCGATGGCTGGGTGCGCCATCGCCTGCAACAGGCGCAGCGCTACCTGCCCGGCGATTACCTGCCCGAACTCTTGGAAGTGCTCGCTCTCGATGGCATGGTCGAGGGCAGCGTGCTGTTCGCTGAAGAGGATGTCAAACAGGAGGCGGACAGCCTGCTGCGGGCACGGGGTTACAGCGGGGGTGAGCGGGACCAGGAGGTTGCGCGCCTGCTGGAGGCCGCCCGCGACCTGATTGGCGTCCTCGTGGAGCAGGGTCCCAGCCGATTCGGCTTCCTGCACGTCACCTTTCAGGAGTTCTATGCCGCCCGCGCGCTGGTCCACCGCAGCCAGAACGCCGCCGGGTACATCAAGGGCTACTGGGACCACCCGGACTGGCGCGAGGTCTGGCCGCTGTACCGGCTGGGCGTTCAGGCCGACCCGGCGCGGACGGCCGAGCTGTTCCAGACCATCCTGGCCGATGCTCACCCGCTGGATGAGTACCTGTTCCGCCCGCAGCTCGCCTGCCTGCGCCTGCTCGGGACAGGATCGGCCCCCGTTAGCCCCCCGGAGACAGGAGTGCTGGACTGGGCCCGCTCCATCATCGAGCGGACCACCCGCCCCTTCCAGGAAGTATGCACCATCGTGCAGCGCTGGGAGCGGCCACTAGGTACCGAGTTGCGGGAAGCCCTGCTCGGGCGGCTCGCCGACCAGGACTGGAACGTGCGGTGGGCGGTGGCGCGGGCGCTCGCGGCGGCGGTGAGTGAGCCCGCGGTGCGGGAAGCTCTACTCGGGCGGCTCGCCGACGAGGACTGGAACGTGCGGTGGGCGGCGGCGCAGGCGCTCGCGGCGGCGGTGAGTGAGCCCGCGGTGCGGGAAGCCCTGCTCGGGCGGCTCGCCGACCAGGACTGGAACGTGCGGGGGGCGGCGGCGCAGGCGCTCGGGGCGGCGGTGAGTGAGCCCGCGGTGCGGGAAGCTCTACTCGGGCGGCTCGCCGACGAGGACTGGAACGTGCGGTGGGCGGCGGCGCAGGCGCTCGGGGCGGCGGTGAGTGAGCCCGCGGTGCGGGAAGCTCTACTCGGGCGGCTCGCCGACGAGGACTGGAACGTGCGGTGGGCGGCGGCGCAGGCGCTCGCGGCGGCGGTGAGTGAGCCCGCGGTGCGGGAAGCTCTACTCGGGCGGCTCGCCGACGAGGACTGGATCGTGCGGTGGGCGGCGGCGCAGGCGCTCGGGGCGGCGGTGAGTGAGCCCGCGGTGCGGGAAGCCCTGCTCGGGCGGCTCGCCGACCAGGACTGGAACGTGCGGGGGGCGGCGGCGCAGGCGCTCGGGGCGGCGGTGAGTGAGCCCGCGGTGCGCGAGGCCCTGCTCGGGCGGCTCGCCGACCAGGACTGGAACGTGCGGTGGGCGGCGGCGCAGGCGCTCGGGGCGGCGGTGAGTGAGCCCGCGGTGCGCGAGGCCCTGCTCGGGCGGCTCGCCGACCAGGACTGGAACGTGTGGCGGGCGGCGGCGCAGGCGCTCGGGGCGGCGGTGAGTGAGCCCGCGGTGCGGGAAGCTCTACTCGGGCGGCTCGCCGACCAGGACTGGAACGTGCGGTGGGCGGTGGCGCGGGCGCTCGCGGCGGCAGTCGCCTCCGAGAAGTTTGGGATACCGGCTCGCGATCTAGGCGACGTGATGCCCTGGTAGCTGGCGTCAACACGAAGGGAATGCAGTGAGACGCGGGAGGGCCGGCTAGCCGATGCGCTTCTCCAAACCGCGCAACCGGTGACAATGGCCGAGCCTCGAGCAATTCGCATCGTCCGCCGGATCAGCCTGATTTCCACAGGCGTCACGCTCGGCGCGACCGTGGCCCACGTGCTGGAGCTTCCCAACAAGCTCGCACTCGACGGGCCGCTCTGGCTCGCCGTCCAGCAGCACCTTTACCGCGGGTGGGGACCGTTCATCGGGCCGTTCGAGGTCACGGCCATCGTTTCGACGTGGCTGCTGCTCTTGCTAGTCCGTAAACGGCCGCCAACCTTCCGGTTGACGCTCCTCGCGGCGCTCTGTCTCAGCGCTGCACTGGCGATCTTCTTCGCTTTGAACGCGCCGGTGAACGCTGCGTTCGCGGCCTGGACCGCTGAAACGCTGCCGCCGAACTGGCCGACGTACCGTTTGCGCTGGGAGGTCGGCCACGCCGCGAGCTTCGTGCTGGCTTTCTTGGCGTTCGTCGCGCTGCTGCGTGGTCTGGTCGCCGATGCGGTCGCCAAGGCGTCCCAACCAGGAGGAACGCAGTCAATCTAGGGAAATGGGTCCGCGCAGTCGGAGTGACCTGATCATCATTTGGCGAGCCCCTCGGCCGGGCGGTTAAAGTTCGGTTTGGAAGGTGAATTGATCTCTTGGAGAAGGCGTCCATAGGATGCGCTGAGCTACGAAGCGCATCGGTCGCGAGCGATGCGGTTCCCTTCGTTCACCGCATCCTACGCGGGCTGGTAGCTGGCGGCCGCCCAGATGGAATGCAGTGGAGTCCGGGAAGGCCGGCCAGCCGATGCGCTCCTCCAAGCCGCGCAACGGCTATCCCGGCGCGGCGATGTTTGCCCGAGGCTCGGCCAATTCTGACCTGAAGGGAGGGGCATCTGATGCTGCTTCGCATCGTCCGCTGGATCAGCCTGGTCTGCACAGGCGTCACGCTCGGCGTGACCGCGGCCCACGTGCTAGAGCTTCCCAACAAGCTCGCGCTCGGCGGTCCGCTCTGGCTCGCCGTTCAGCAGCACCTTTACCGCGGGTGGGGACCGTTCATCGGGCCGTTCGAAGTCGCGGCCATCGTTTCGACGTGGCTGCTGCTCTTGCGGGTCCGCAAACGGCGGCCGGCCTTCCGGTGGACGCTCCTCGCGGCGCTCTGTCTCAGCGCTGCACTCGCGGTGTTCTTCGCCTTGAACGCACCGGTGAACGCTGCGTTCGCGACCTGGACCGCTGAAACGCTGCCGCCGGACTGGCCGACGTACCGCTTGCGTTGGGAGGTCGGCCACGCTGCGAGCTTCGTGCTGGTGCTGGTGGCGTTCATCGCGCTGCTGCGCGGTCTGTTCGCCGATGCGGTCGACGAGGCGTCGCAGAGTAGGGGAACGGGGTCATGAATTCCTTGAAAGCCCGTCACGCGCTCGGCGCGGCGGGTCTGTCGTCGAAAGATGTGCGGGGCGCCCGAGCGGAGCGCCCCGCAGTCGACTTACTGTGGGCTACCGGGCGCGCTCGCCGGGGCTGTCCCGGGGGGCGGCGCGGTGGCGGCTGCAGTATGGCTCGGCGGGACCTGGGGAGCGGAAGCCGCAGGAGGCGGCGGAGCGGATCCGCCCGCAGGTGCAGCGCCCATTGTGGGTACGGGTGGTGCCGGTGGGGGAGGGGGCCCATTCGCGGTCTGGGTAGCAGCGGGCGCCGCGGCACGGTTGGCGGGCGCCGTTCCGCCTGGAGTTTCTGCCTTTGCGGCTGCCGGAGCCGGCGCGGCGGCGGGCTTCCCGGCCGGAGCCTGTGCGACGGCGGGCGGCTTCGCCGGGGCCTTGACCAGCTTTTCGCGCTTGGCCTCGATCAACGGTTTGACCGTGAAGTCGGCGACCTTGAAGTAGTAGGGTGCATTCGAAGTCTTGAGCACGTATTCCGCGCCCTTGTCCGGCTTCGAGAAGACGTAGCTGCGCGGCTTGGTGCCCTTGGCAGTGACCGAAATCGAAAGCACCGGGGCGTCCTGCTTGTATTCGGGCTTCGCCTCCTTCCCCAGCACCGACACGAACCTCAGCTCGGCGAGCTGGCGGGCGATGGATTGGGCCTCCGAGGCATTGGTCTGCTCGCCCGCCGCCAGGCCGTCCACCTGCCACTTGCCGTCTTTGCGCTGTAGATGCAGCCCCGGCAGCGTGACCTCGGTGATGTCGTCCTCCTTCAGATCGAGATAGGACTTGTCCGTCCACCCGTCCGCGTCCGTGCTCGCCTCGTGGGCGGGAAGCTCCAGGTCATAGATCGCATCGTCACCGTCTGCGCGGCCGTAGACCCTCCGGAAGTTCGGCGAGTCTCCCAGCCACAGGGTGGCCAGAGACTTGTCCCCGGCGGCTAGGACGACTTTGTGCTCGAAGGCATCCGGGCTGACCTTGAAGCGCTTGGCAGCGGCCGCGCTGGTGGCGACAGGGACGCGCTCGCGCAGCCCTTCGAGCTTCACGAGAAAATCCTCCACCTTGAGCTTGGCGGCGGGAAAGCCGCCCAGCGCCGGAAGCTGCCAGCTTCCGTCCTTGCGCTCCAGCACCAGGGCTTCCTTGCCCGGCTGTCCGACCGAGACTCGGGTGACCGCCTTGGCGTCGAAGTGCAGCAGTGGGTCGCCGCTTGGGATCGCGCCTGATCCGCTGCCCGCGATGTCGAGGACCACGGCAAGCAGCACCTGCAGTCCGAGCACGACACCGAGTACGTTGATGAGTCGCTTCATGCTCAGGCCCTCCCCAGGTTCAGCACGTCCCGATAGTGGCGCAGCCGACGGCTGCGGCTGCGACGCTGCAGGCCGTAGATGAGCGCCAGGCCGGCCAGTGCCAGGCCGTAGTTGAGATACTCCCAAAACATCTCGGCGTTCCGGCCCATGGGCTCGAGCATGCGCGAGAATTGCCCGCGGCCACGCAGGGCCAGCAGGCCGCGGTCCTCCAGCGACCAGTCCACCACATTCTCGATGAGTTGCACCGGCTTCAGATAGCGCGTCCCGGTCGCCCCCGCGGCCAGCCCCAGGGCCTCGTCGCTGAGGAAGCTGCTGGAGCCGATGAGCACCAGCCGCGCGGAGGAGGGTGAGCTGTCGATGACCCCGGAGACCACCGGCTTCTGCTCGGCCGTCTCCTTGGCCGATTTTTCGGTCGCGGTGGGCTTTTGATCGCTCTTCAGCAAGGGCGAGGGCTTGCCCTTGAAGTTGCTCGTGAAGCGGCCCTCGATCACCGCCCCCAGCAGCTTGGAGCCGCGGTCACCGCCTGGGGCGAAGCCGAGCTCGCCATGCGCCGAAAAGTTCGGCTCGATATCGGTGGACGGCGAAGTCCATGACTGCGCGGAGCTGCGCAGCAGCTCGACGACTCGGCGGTCCTTGTTCTTGGTGGAATCGATGCTGATCGGCGAAGCCCAGTTCAGCGTCAGTGTCGAGCGGCTCCGGTAGCGGGATAGGCACGGTCTGGCCGTCGGACTCCAGCAGCATGTAAAAGTAGAAAGTGGTCGGGTCCAGCAGGCTCAACGCCAGAGGCTGAAAGCCGTACTTCTCCGCGATCTCTTTGGCCAGCGATCCATCGCCGGCGTCGGGGTCACGGATGTCCACCGTGAGCTTGCCGCCGGACTGCTGCTTCAGCTCCGCGAGCACCGCGTCCAGGTCCTTGCGCAGCGCAGGCAGCGGCTTGGGGAGCCGCTTGTCCGGGGAGATGAAGCCGCGGAACGTCACCGGCTTGCGCAGGGACTGGAACAGGTCGCCGCCGGCCTGGTAGCCGTACAAGACCTTCTTGATAGCGCGCGTGATGTCGTACTCGGGATTGCGCAAACGCACGTCCAGGTCGGTCTCGCCGCGCCGCTTCACCTCGATCAGGTCGCGGAAGCCGAGCTTCTCGAACTGGTCGCCGTACTGGACCAGGATGTCGAAATAGGAGTTGACCACCGAGGTCTGGTACTTGCTGGCGCTCTGGAAGGCCACCGGGCGGATGCCGTATTTCTCGCCCGCCTCGCGCTCGATCTCGGGGTTTTCCTGCGGGTCTACGAACTCCACGCGCACCTTGCCGCGTCCGGCCACCTCGTACTCCTTGAGCAGGTCGCGGATTTGCGGCACCAGCGGACTGAGCAGGGGGTGCGTCTTGGCGCTGAAGTAGCCGCGGATGAGCAGAGGCTCCCGCAACTGCGCCAGATAATGCCGGGTGGCGTCCGAGATCGAATACACGTGTCCCTCGGTGATGTCGGCGCGCGCCCAGCCGATCTGCTGCAGCCACAGGTTGCCGGCCAGAAAGTTGGCGGCGAACAACGCGGTCGCCAGCCCCCAGCGCCGGTGGACCTCGGGCCTCTTGCTGTCCGCGGCCCAGCGCAGGTGCTCCAGAGTGTAGACGTTGAGGGTGAGGAACACCCCCACGATGCTGAGGTAGTAATAGAGATCCCGCAGGTCGATGACGCCGCGGGTGATGGACTCGAAGCGCGATCCGGTTCCGAGAAGCTGGAGCAGCTCGCCCCCGCGGTGCCCCAGCAGATGGGTCAAGGCATCCGAGCCGATGAGATAGAAGACGCCGCACACCAGAGCCGTGCCGATGAGGCTGACGATGGCGTTGTCGGTGCGCGCCGAGATGAACAGGCCGATGGAGATGTAGGCGGCGGCCAGCAGCAGGGCGGCGATGTAGCCTCCGACCACCGGGCCCCAGTCCAGCGGTCCGAGGAGACTGACGGTCACCGGCAGAGGCAGGGTCAGCAGCAGGGCCACGGCCACCAGCGCCAGACTGGCCAGGAATTTGCCGAGCACGAGCTGCAGCGTGGACACCGGCAGAGTCATGAGGGTCTCTAGGGTGCCCGCCCTGCGCTCCTCGCTCCACAGCCGCATGGTCAAGGCGGCGACCAGGAAGATGAGCAGCAGCGGCATCCACTCGAACAGGGGGCGCACGTCGGCGATGTTGCGGGCGAAGAAGGTCTCCACCCAGAAGAAGACGAACAGGGAAACGGCCAGGAAGGCGCCCAGGAAGATGTAGGCCACGGGCGAGGAGAAGAAGGCCCACAGCTCCTTGCGGGCCACACGAATCAGGTCAGGCATGAGCGGCCTCCTCGCTGTGCTGGCTGTTGATCTCGCCGAACACCGTCTCCAGGTCGCGGCGCTCGGGCTCCAGGCCGTACAGGCGCAAGCCTCCGTCCATCACCGCACGGGCCACCTGCGGCGCGGCCGCATTGGGGTCGGCCGTGTCCAGGGCATAGCGGTGGACGCCGTCGACGGCCTCCAGGTGGCGCACCGCGCTCACCCCCGCAACCCCGCCCAACACGGGCTGCACCTGCTCCGGCGCGCCGTCCGCGGTGACCAGCAGGCGATGGGTGACGTTGAGGTCGGCGAGGCGGGAATCCAGAGCCAGCCGGCCGCTGTGGATGATGAGCACCCGGCCGCACACCGCCTCCACTTCCTGCAGGATGTGGGTGGACAGCAGCACCGTGGCGTTCTCCGCCAGCTCGTGGATGAGCGAGCGCATGTGCTGAATCTGGGTCGGGTCCAGGCCGTTGGTCGGCTCGTCGAGGACGAGGATGTCCGGCTCGTGCAGGATGGCTTGGGCGACCCCCACCCGCTGCCGGTAGCCCCGTGACAGCGTTCCGATGACGTCGGCCGCCTTGGGCCCTAGCTCGGTGCGAGCGATGGCGCTGCGCACCGCCGCGAGCCGCTTGTGATCGGGGATGCCGTGCAGTCCTGCGTGGTATTCCAGGAAATCGATGACGGTCATCTCCGGATAGAGCGGACAGTTTTCGGCCAGATAGCCGATGCGGCGCTGCGCCGCCTGCCGATGTTCCGCCAAGTCCTCCCCGTCCAGGGTGATGCGCCCGGCGGAAGGCTCCAGAGAGCCGGTCAGCATCTTCATGATGGTGGTCTTCCCGGCCCCGTTGTGGCCGAGCAGTCCGACGACCTCGCCGCGCTGGATCTCGAACGAGACCCCGTCCACCGCCATCAAGTCGCCGTAGCTTCGCGACAACTGTTCTGCCTCGATCATGCGAAACCCCTTGCTCCGTGTACCATATCGAGAGACGGGCGAGCGCCCGCCGGCTGACTTAAACGTCTGGTACGACCGGGCAGCCGGGAGGAAGTTCACGGCGGGTAGGGCAGTCAGGGCCGGGCAGCCATGCCCGGTGCAGATCTCACCGCGTCGAGAGGATCTGCTGTCGATGAGCATAGCTCTGCAGGTGTCCGGCCGCGCATGGGATTGGAGGCATGGACCGTGCCCGGTCCGCCCAATGGCGAGACCTTGCGGCGCACTGGCGCCAGCCAGCCCCCTTGAACCAACCGGTACATGGCTGATCCAACGATAAGGTTCCCCGTGACGATCTCAGACAATACATCCGCCGAGCAACGAGCCCAATGTCAAACTTGAGCCGATGGTTGTGCGTTCTCGCCGTGTTTGGGCTCATGCTCACTGCTGTGGTCCACGGCCAGACTGCGACTCTGCGCCCCCAGGTCGAAAAGCAGGATGAGGCGGAGAGGCTGAAGCTGGAGACGGATCAAAAGACCTATACGGAGTCGCTCAAGCCCTTGGCGCCACAGCAGCGGCAAGAGCTTCAGCAGCGCCTGCAGCAGCAAAAGCTCCAGCAGCGCCAGCTCCAGCAGCAGCAACTTGGGGACGAACTCTTGCTGGAACAGCGCATGAAGGCATTGCCGGGCGCCAACGTCCGTGGGGCGGAAAGTCTCCAGATTCAGCAGTTCGAGAGGCAACAGCGCGGGCTTCAGCTCCAGCAAGAAATGCAGAGGGAGACCTGGCCGTATCCAAGACGGTGGCAGTGAAGAAAAACCGGCCCATCGGCTCGCAGCGGCCCGGATCACAACACCTCGGCGAGCGCAGGTGGCTTGGGAGGCAACGGGAGTCACCTGACCCGCCGGGCAAAGGCTGGGGCTTGCAGGCGAGCAGCGCCTCGCGAGGGCGCGATGAAACCGTGATTCGCCCGAGGAGGCGGCGCGCCTGTTGCCTATTCGAAGGTTACCGGCTGCCAGGGTAGGCGGGTGCGCGGGCCTCTGACTTGATCTCAATCAAGGACTGACGGGGCGGCTTGCATTCTACTGAGCGCCACACGCGCTGGGCTGCGTGCTCGCGGAGGACAAGGTCCATGGAGCCGGTCGCGCTGCAGGACTTCTTCGTAGCCGTCGTTTCAGCGGCCGCGGTCATTATCGCCGGCGCGGCCTATGCGCTGCTGTTCGCGGCGGGGCGGGTTTACGGCCGTCCCGGGCTCGTGCCCTTCGCCTATCTAGCCTACGTCATGCTGGCCGTGGCGGTACTGACGCTGTCGCGCGCACTGCACTTCAGTGGGTCATGGCGGGTGCTGACTTATCTCCTGCTCTTCGGCTACCTCCTGGCACCGCACGGTATCTGGCATCTGAGCGTGGCCACCCACGGGGCGGAGACGGACGAGGCGGAATGAAGCAGGCAGCGCGCTCGGACCACGAACAATGACACCCGGTAAGGAGGATGCACGCATGGGTGAGACCCCTTGGTGGGCGAGTATTCCCTTTTGGAGACACGTGGCCATCTGGACCACGGTGGTCATGACGGTGGTGCTCATATTCCTCAGCGTGAACACGCTCGAGTACAGCCGCGCCGGAAACCACCACGTGCAAGCGTACAGCGTCATCAACCAGCGTATCGACTATGTGTACGACGGGAACCGCAGGCGCATGATTCCTGTGATAGGCGACAAGGAGCCGCTGTTCGGCAAGGAGCTGACCGAGCAGGAGGCGAAGGCCCTGGTCACTCACGGGAAGAAGACCATCCAGGGCAGGAATTGCATGAACTGCCATACCCTGCTGGGAAATGGGGCGTACTTCGCTCCGGACCTGACCCGGGCGTGGCTGGATCCGGCCTGGGGCTCGGAGGCCTCGCGCGAGACCCTGATGCTCCTGTTCCTGAAGGATCCCGCCAACAATGCCCGGACCTACGGGACTGGACGCAGGATGCCGAACCTGCACCTCACCGACGAGGAGGCCAAGGCGGTCATCGCCTTCCTCAAGTGGATGTCGGCCATCGACACCAACGGCTTCCCGGCCAACTTCAAGCCCATACGACAAGGAGGATGACGCCCCATGGCCATCGGAGCGCTTGATACCGCCAACCTGACCGATGCCCAGCGCCTCGCGGTCAAGTATTTCGCGGTCGCCATCGTGCTGTTCGGCGCGCAGCTCGTCTTCGGCATCCTGGCGGCCATGCAGTTCCTTCATCCCCAACTGCTGTACGGTGTGCTGGACTTCAGCGTGAACCGCATGGTCCACACCAACGCGATGATCGTGTGGCTGCTGTTCGGTTTCGTGGGGTCCGTCTACTGGCTGCTGGAGGATGAGAGTGGGGCGAAGCCGGTGGGCCTCGCGCTCGGCAATCTGGCGTTCTGGGTGGTGACGGCGGCGGTGGCCGTGGTCGTTGTGGTGTATCTGTTCGTGCAGACCGGACCCGGGACCGATTTCACCCGCTGGTTCATCAACGAAGGGCGCGAGTACATCGAGGCGCCGCGCTGGGCTGACATCGGCATCGTCGCGTGGGCTGCGGTGTTTTTCTACAACGTGCTGGCCACGTTCCTGAGAGGGCGCTTCACCGGGGTGGGCGGGGTGCTGGTGCTCGACCTGGTGGCGCTACTGGGGCTTTACCTCGCCGGCATGTTCTACATGACCAACATCAGCCACGACCAATTCTGGTGGTGGTGGGTGGTGCACCTGTGGGTCGAGGCGACCTGGGAGGTGCTGGTCGGTGTCGTCATGGCGTGGGCGCTGATGTACATGCTCGGCGCCCGCCGCAAGATCGTGACCGGTTGGCTGTACGTGGAGGTGGCCCTGATGCTGGGCTCGGGCATTTTGGGCCTCGGGCACCACTATTTCTGGATCGGAACGCCGGATTACTGGTTCGAGGTCGGTGGCTTCTTCTCGGCGCTGGAGCCCATCCCGTTGGTGGCGATGGTGGTGCACGCGATCTACGACACCGGCCATCACCGCATGAAGAACCGCAACCACCCGGCGATGGCATGGATCATCGCCCACACCTTCGGGAACTTCATCGGGGCGGGAGTGTGGGGGTTCATGCAGACCCTGCCCCAGATCAACCTCTATACCCATGGCACCCAGTGGACTGCCTCCCACGGCCACTTGGCATTCTTTGGCGCCTACGTCACGATGAACGTCGCCATGATGTACCTCGCCGTCCAGAAGTGGCGCGGCGACGTGTGGATGGGCGCCGGGATCGGCGCCAGATGGAAGTGGTCGCTGGGAACGCTGACGGTGGGAGTCGTCGGGATGTCGATCGCGTTGCTCGTCGCCGGCTACGAGCAGTCGTTCATCGAGCGGGCCGTGGACGGCTCGAGCTGGAGCGGCTACTTCGACGCGCAGAACAACCCCTGGTTCACTCAGGCCATGTGGTGGCGCATGGTCTTCGGGTGGGTCACGTTGCTCGGCTACGCTTTGCTGGTGTGGGATCTAGTGAGCGTCGGCAGCGGCGCGACCCGCAAGGCGGAAGATATCGCGCGCGAGGAGGAATACGGCCCTGAAGGCGTAAGCCCGGCGCCGACTGCGGCGTGAGGGCTGGCGGCCGCCGGGGGCCGGCCGGTTGCCGATCAGACGCTTCTAGGCGCCGCCTCCGCGACTTCTAGCGAACCGTCCGTCTCGGGACTGCCTCGCTCGGGGGCTTGGGGACGCATCCCCAGGCGCCTGAGCAGTGCCCGGTCGCGGTCCACCGTGGGGTTTCCGGTGGTGAGCAGCTTCTCGCCGTAAAAGATCGAGTTGGCTCCGGCGAACAGGCACAGCGCCTGCAACTCGTCGGTCATGGCCTCCCGACCCGCGGACAGCCGCACGTAGGAGCGTGGCATCGACAGGCGCGCGACGGCGATGGTGCGTACCAGCTCGAAGGGATCCGGCTGCGGCACGTCGGCGAGGGGCGTGCCCTTGACCCGGACCAGCAGATTGATGGGCACGCTCTCCGGGTGGGCCGGCAGGTTGGCCAGGGTCATCAGCAGGCCGGCGCGGTCCCGCCGGGTCTCTCCCATGCCGACGATGCCGCCGGCGCACACCCGGATACCCGCTATGCGGACCTGGGCGAGGGTCTTCAGGCGCTCATCGTAGGTGCGCGTGCCGACGATTTGCGGATAGAATTCCCGCGAGCTGTCCAGGTTGTGGTTGTAATAATCCAGTCCCGCCTCCCTGAGGCGCTCTGCCTGCTCCGCGGTGAGCATCCCCAGGGTGGCGCAGGTCTCCAGCCCGATGGCCTTGACTGCGGCCACCATCTCCAGCACGCGCGCAAAATCTCGCTCCCGCGGGCTGCGCCAGGCCGCCCCCATGCAGAAGCGGGTGGCCCCGCGTTCCCTGGCGCGCTCGGCGGCCGCCACCACTTCGTCCAGCGGCAGCAGGGGCTGCGATCGGACGCCGGAGTCGTGGCGCGCGCTCTGCGGACAATACGCGCAGTCCTCGGGGCAAGCACCGGTCTTGATGCTGAGCAGCGTGCTGACCTGAACCGTGTTGGGGTCGAAATGGGTGCGGTGTATGCCATGGGCGCGATACAGCAGGTCGCTGAACGGCAGCTCGAACAGCGCCGTCAGCTCGTGCAGCGACCAGTCGTGACGTGGTAGAGCGCGCTCTTGCAGGGTATCCATAGGCCGTTCCGTTTCAGGATGGGTGCGGGGGCCCGCCACCCACAGGGCCGCACGGTGCGGCCCGACGCGCCATTGTACGCGCGGCGTCGCGCCTCCGCGAGGCGGACGGCGAGAGTCTGCCGCGTCCGCCCGGGATCCTCGCGTGCCCGCCGTGTATCGCAAGACGCTGCCCCCGAGACGCCTTCGGAAGCTCCGCTGTTACGGGCATCGAGCCTTGCGCCAACTGTCCGGAAACTCATGTCCGCGGGCCATGGTCATAGTAGGCGACGCCGGGTGATCGAGCGTCCCCTCGACCGACGATGTACGTCCGCAGGCCGGCACAGGGTTTTCGACTCGGCGGTAAGCTCGGAGCTTGCGAAGAAATCGCGCGCAGCAGATTGATTCACAGGCTCTCCGGGGTTTGGAGTGAAGGAACTACATGGAAGATCGAGGAGGATCTCGTATGCCGCGCATCGCTTCGTTGAGTCTCGCTGCGACCCTGGGGTTCGTCGGGGGCCTGGCACTGCTGAACCCGCACGCGGGGCCTGCCGCGATTCCTATCCTCGGGGGGGAGAGGAGCGCGCACACGTTGGCGCCCATGCTCAAGGAGGTGATGCCGGCGGTGGTGAACATCGCGAGCCGGGCGCGGGTGCGGGTGGAGAGTCCGCTGCTGGACGACCCATTCTTCCGGCGATTCTTTGGGCAGCTTGAGCAGCCGCAGGAGCGCCAGACCCAGAGCCTGGGGTCGGGGGTGGTAGTAGACGGGCGGGGAGGCTACATCCTCACCAACCGTCATGTGGTGGAGGGAGCGGACCAGATCACCGTGACCTTGCAGGACGGGCGTACCTTCAACGCGAAGGTGGCGGGGACGGATCCGGATTCGGACATCGCAGTGATTCACATCGATGCCGACCGACTCAAGGCGATCAGGCTGGGCAACTCGGACAAGCTGGAGGTGGGTGACTTCGTGGTGGCCATCGGCAATCCGTTCGGACTCGGGCAGACGGTCACCTCAGGTATCGTGAGCGCCCTCGGTCGCTCCGGCCTCGGCATCGAGGGCTACGAGGACTTCATCCAGACCGATGCCTCCATCAACCCCGGGAACTCCGGTGGGGCGTTGGTGAACCTGGACGGCGAGCTGGTCGGTATCAACACGGCCATCGTGGCACCCAGCGGCGGCAACGTCGGCATCGGATTCGCCATTCCGGTGAACATGGCGCGCGACATCATGACCCAGCTCATCCAGTACGGCCAAGTCCGGCGCGGCCAGCTTGGGGTGCATGCGCAGGATCTGACCCCGGAGCTGGCGCACGCCTTCGACATCCAGGCCACCGAGGGAGCGGTCGTGGCCCGTGTGGTGCCCCATTCGCCGGCGGCCCAGGCGGGGCTGCAGGTGGGAGACGTGATCGTGGCGGTGGATGGCAAACCGGTCCACGACGCGGCTGAACTGCGCAACGCGGTGGGCCTGCTGCACGTGGGCCAGTCGGTGACGGTGGATCTGCTGAGGCGCGCCCACCCGTTGGCTGTTCAGGCCAAGATCGGCGAGGTCCAGGTTTCGCACCTGGACGGCAGGCGCTTGAGCCGGTACTTGGCCGGGGCCGTGTTGGCCGAGGTGCAGGGGGAACGGGTGTTCGGCAGCGACCCCGGGGTCCAGGTGCTCGACATCCAGCGCGGCAGTTCCGCGTGGAGTCTCCGGGCTGCGCAAGGGAGACGTGATCCTGGCCGTCAACCACGAGTCCATCGCGAGCCTGGAGGACTTGAGGCGTGCAGCGCAGCACTCCGCGCAGGGGTTGTTGCTCAATATCCGCCGCGGAGACGGGGCGCTGTTCATCCTTATTCGTTAGCAGGCTCGGGAGACGAAATTGGACGATGCGACAGTAACGTGCCCGTACTGCGGCGAGATCATCGTCCTTCAGGTGGACGTGTCGTCGGGAAGCCAGCAGTATATCGAGGATTGTCCGGTGTGCTGCCGGCCTATCGAGTTCGATGCGAGGGTGGACCAAGCGGGGCGCCTCGACCGACTGGAGGCACGCCGTGAGGATGAGTGAGAGCTTGTGAATAAATCTGCTGCGCGTCCCGATAGCCGCGTTGCGCGGTGCTCGCTCCTCGCCTATCTACTTGATATGTCAAGTCACTGCGCTCCGTGCGCCTTGCTCTCGGGCCGCTCGCGACGATTTCTTCGCAAGCTCTGAGATCTCACCCCACCGGCTCAGCGCGCGCTCCACCAGGCAGGCGTCCGGCCAGGGAATAAGCCGTACCGATCGGCGAGTCCGGTCGGTCGAGGTGGCCAGCACTTGGACCGGGGCGCTTCGCGGCCGACGATAGGGCGCCAATTCGCTGCGCAGTGCCGTCTCTCGGCTGGGGCGGCGCTCGGCCTGGCGTCGGTCCGACTGCTTTGCGCGCCGCGCGGCGGCACGGTAAGCTACGGGCGCACTCCCTGTCCCGCCTCGCAAAGGTGGCACCCCCTTGCGAGGCCATTCCCGTGGGCCGCCCTGCGCCGCAGCGGGCGCGAGAACGAGAGGAGTCGACGTGTCTGCGGCTGGTCGCGCCGAGCGTAATGGTTGTCGCACTCGGTGCCTGGACATTGCAGGCGCCCCAGAGCATCGCCTATCAAGACGCTAAGGAGGCAGCCATGAGCTTGACGATCATTTCCCCGGCATTCGGCCAGAATGACGCAATCCCGGCACTCTATACCTGCGACGGCAAGGATATCTCCCCGGCGCTGACATGGTCCGGCGTGCCTGAGGGGACGAAGAGCCTGGCCCTCATCGTCGATGACCCGGATGCCCCGGACCCGGCCGCGCCCAAGATGACTTGGGTGCACTGGGTGCTGTACAACCTGCCCCCCGGCACCACTGACCTGCCTGAGGAGGTGCCCCCGAGCGGCCTCCCGCGAGGTACCCTGCAGGGCTTGAACGATTGGAAACGCACGGGATATGGCGGCCCGTGCCCTCCCATCGGTCGCCATCGCTATTTCCACAAGCTGTATGCCCTGGACGTCGCGTTGCCGGATTTGGGGACCCCCAGCAAGGCCGCATTGGAGAAGGCAATGAAGGGGCACGTCCTGGCCGAAGCACGGCTCGTCGGTACCTACCAGCGCGGGCGTTGAGCCGCGCTGGCTGAGACGACGTGGTTGCGGGAGGGCGGCTGGCCCTCGTCGTTCATGGCGGTGCCGGACGCATTGCGGACGGCCTGATCCAGGAGCGACTGCAGGGCTGCAAGTCAGCGGCGTGAGCTGCGTGGCGCATCCTGGAGCAAGGCGGAGTTGCCCTGGACGCCGTTCAGTGCGCGGTCGAGATCTTGGAGGACAGCCCGCTGTTCAACGCGGGCCTGGGGTCGGTGCTGAACGCGGGCCGGTGAGGCTCAGCTCGACGCCTCCATCATGGACGGGGCGACGCTGCGCGCCGGAGCCGCCGGGGCCGCGAGGGGAATACCCCATCCGGTGCAGGTCGCACGGCGCCTGCTGGAAGAAGGACCCCACGTGCTGCTGGTCGGGGAGGGGGCGCGGCGCTTTGCCGAGGAGCACGGCATCGAGACCTGCCAGCCCCAGGACCTCATCGTTTCGGGCCAGCGCAGGCGCTGGGAGGAGAGCCACGGGACGGTGGGTTGCGTGGCGGTGGATCGGGTCGGCAGGAGTGCTGCGGCCACCTCTACCGGCGGCCTGTTCGACGCCCTGTCGGGCCGCGTCGGCGATTCCGCCTTGATCGGATGCGGTACCTACGCCACCCGGGACGGCGCAGTGTCCTGTTGCGGATCTTCGCGCCGGGACGGGGAGCGAGGCGGGGCTGATCGTGGTCGACTTCCGGGGGGCGTCGGATATGCCAAGAACACCGTGCACATGTTGGTGTGTGCGGTGGCGCAGGGCATGGAGCCGATGACGAGCCTGTGACCGCCGGCCAATCGCTGAGGGTGGCTCTTGACTCTCGTCGGATCCGTGGGCGACGGCAAAGCATAATTCCCCTGGACGATGACAGCCCGATGACTCCCCGAGGTAAGCCCCCGGCTTTGCCGGGGGACTCACCGAGGTTTGACCTATACGACGGTCGTCGTGAATCTCCAATCTCCGCCAAGAGAAGGAGACGCACGATGAAAGAGTACCAGAGTCTGATCCACACGAAGTGGGACTGTAAGTACCATGTGATATTCATCCCGAAAGCGCAGGAAGAAGCGGATCTTCGGGGCGCTGCGCCGCCACCTGGGACAGATCTTCCACGAGTTGGCGGGCCACAAGGACTCGAAGGTGGTTGAAGGCCACCTGATGTCCGATCACGTGCACATGTGCCTGAGCATACCGCCGAAGTATGCGGTGTCCAACGTCGTGGGGTATATCAAAGGCAAGAGCGCCATCCAGATCGCCCGGAGGTTCGCAGGCCGGCAGCGGAACTTCACCGGAGAGAACTTTTGGGCGCGCGGGTACTTTGTGTCCACGGTCGGCTTAGATGAGGCGATGGTCAGGGCCTACATCCGGAACCAAGAGCAAGAGGACGAGCGCTACGATCAGCTAACGCTGGGGACATAGGTCCAGCCGCCTTGGGCGGCTCCCGGTGTTATGGCGCCTTTGAGGCGCTCACCCAATAAGCCCCCGGCTTTGCCGGGGGTGAGTTAACTTCACAAGTGCTCGGGCTATAGCCGATTTCCCGAATCCTACCCGCTGTGCGAGATTGCCGCGGCCGCTGTCTGGCCGCTGTTGAGCCTCTCCTCTACCCGACCGGCGGTGGGCGCCAGCGGCGCCATCCGCAGGTCTGGGTGGCTGCAACTTGGGCTATCTCCATGTCCGGGGGCGCGTAGGCATCCCCATCGGGTTCTATGTCCACACGGCTGGCTTGGCGGCCCTCGCGGTCTTGGGGCTGTGGATTCCATCACAAGCGCGAGCTCGCTGCTCAGGCAATCCAAAGGAGAGGGGAGCAGCGTTCATCGCGCACCACGGCGGGCTCTTTGGTCCGTCGCGATAAGATCCCCGCTGGGATTGGCGGCGAGAATCGTCGGTGGTCGGTCTAACGCGATGATCGAGTGTTTGTGAATGCGCGGCCTACGGCTCGGCGCCATAGTCAGCCCGCCCGCGCCGCGTTTGCCCTTACAATGGGAGCCGGTGTCCAACGGGGTCGTACCTGTCGCCATGGTCGTCGTGACCGCCGCCGAGAAGACTGTTCCGACCATTCGCACCGCTACGCTGCTCGACAGGGACGCGCTCGTGCGCATGGAGAACCGTTGCTTCAGCACAGACCGAATCACGCGGCGCAGCTTTCGCTATCTTCTGACCCGCGCGCAGGCGACCACTCTTGTGGAAGAGCTTGAGGGGGGCATCCGCGGCTATGCGATGCTGCTTTTCAACGCCGGCACGTCGCTCGCTCGGCTCTATTCGTTCGCGGTGGACCCCGAATATCGGCGTCAGGGGACCGGACTGCGTCTACTCCAGGGCATAGACGACGTGGCCCAGGAACGGGAGTCGGTCGCCATTCGCCTGGAGGTCCGTCGCGACAACAGCAGCGCGATCGCCCTGTTCCAGAAAGCGGGCTACCGGCAGTTCGGCAGTTATCAGGACTACTACGAGGACCACATGGACGCGCTGCGGCTGGAGAAGTCGCTGGCTCCGCACCTGAGGCGCGACCTCGCCGGGGTCCCCTATTACTGCCAGACTACTGATTTCACGTGTGGCTCGGCCACCCTAATGATGGCCATGAAGGCCCTCGACCCGTCCCTGCAGATGGATCGGAAGCTGGAGCTGCGCATCTGGCGGGAGGCCACCACCGTCTTCATGACCTCCGGCCACGGCGGCTGCGGACCTTACGGGTTAGCGCTAGCGGCTTACCACCGGGGGTTCGACGTGGAGATCCACGTCAACGAGATCGGGTCGCTGTTCGTGGATTCGGTGCGCAACCGGGAGAAGAAAGAGGTCATACGATTGGTGCACGAGGATTTCGTGGAGGAGATCGGACGTCACCAGATCCAGCTCACCCATGGCGCGCTCAACGTCCAGCAGTTGCAGGAGAAGTTCGAAGAGGGGGGCATCGCGATCGTGCTCATCAGCTCGTACCGGATCTACCACGAGAAATTCCCCCATTGGGTGGTGGTGACCGGCTTCGACGAGCGCTTCATCTACGTGCACGACCCCTATATCGACTCGGAGGAGGGCAAGACCCTCACCGATTGCGTGAACATGCCGATCCTGAAGAAGGATTTCGAGCGCATGGCGCGCTATGGGAAGGCGGGCCAAAAGGCCGTAGTCATCCTGAGGAGACACAAACGGCGCTACACCGCTGCGGTACAGGAGGGCTCTTTGACCGATGTCCACTGACATCATCGTGGTCGACCGACGAAGTGACTGGCAGGTGGACTCCCCCGAGGGAGTGGTCATCACCGCGCGAGAGTACGTTACCCAGAGCGAGCTGCTGAAGTCCCGCAACGTGCGGATCATCAACCTGTGCCGCAGCTATGAGTACCTCAGTACCGGGTACTACTGCTCCCTTCTCGCCGAGGCGCGAAAACACAAGGTCATTCCGAGTGTCAAGACCATCTCCGACCTCAGCCGCAAGTCGATATACAGCCTAGAGATCGATGACCTGGACCAAGTGGTCCAGCGCGTGTTCGGGCGCCGGGTGGAAGACAGCAGCCACGCTTTCGAGACCAGCATATTTTTCGGGGAATGCCACAACCAGGATCTGGGCGACATCGGCAGACAGATCTTCGAGCTGTTTCCGTGCCCCATGCTGCGGGTGGAATTCCGCAAACAGCCCCGCTGGGAGATTGCCACCATTCGGCCGGGCAGCCTGCACCGTATGCCGCAGGAACAGAAGGCGTGCTTCTCGCGGGCCCTGCACGCGTATGTGGCGAAGCGCTGGGCAGGTCCCAGGGTGCGGGACATCTACAAGTACGACCTGGCGATTCTGCGCAACCCCGCCGAGAGGTTCCCACCGTCGAACAAGAAGGCCCTGCAGCAGTTCGCGAGGGTGGGCAAATCGCTAGGGGTGGACGTGGAGCTCATCCAGAGGAAGGACTACGGTCGGCTCGCCGAGTTCGATGCGCTCTTCATCCGCGAGACCACCAGCATCGACGATCACACTTACCGCTTCTCGAAGAAGGCGGAGAGCGAGGGGATGGTAGTCATCGACGACCCGGACTCGATTCTTAGGTGCACGAACAAGGTGTACCTGGCGGAGCTGTTAAAGACCCACAAGGTACCGACGCCCAACAGCATCATCCTGCAGCGTGGGACGCGGGTGAATCTCGAGTCCAAGCTGCCGTATCCGGTCATCCTCAAGATCCCGGACGGTTCCTTCTCCAGGGGTACCTACAAGGCGAACAATGCGCGGGACGTGGAAGAGATTACCAAACGCCTGTTCAAGGAATCGGACCTGATACTGGCGCAGGAATTTGTCTATACCGAGTTCGACTGGCGGGTGGGCATCCTCAACCGCGCGCCCATCTTCGCGTGCCAGTACTTCATGTCGCGCAAGCACTGGCAGGTGGTGCGGCACAGCGAGAATGGCCGTCCCGTCTGGGGGGAATCCAAGACCTTTCTCATCGAAGACGCCCCCAGGGAAGTGGTAGGGGCGGCCTTACGCGCGGCGAATCTTATCGGGGACGGCCTGTACGGGGTGGATCTGAAGCAGAACCAGGAAGGGCTCTACATCATCGAGATCAACGATAACCCGAATATCGACGCGGGCGTCGAAGACCTCTGCCTGAAGGATCGCCTCTACCGGGCCGTGCTGGAGGAGTTTGTGCGCCGGCTGGATAGGCGCCGGTCGCTGGCGAGCGCGGCCGAGGGAAGGGAGGTGCCGGCTCGCAGGACCGACGGTGAAGAGCGTGCCCGCCCACGACCGGGGCGGGGGGTCGCTCTCTAGCTAGGTGCAAACGTTCTCAGCTCGGGCTAGCGACTGCGCCACCGCCGTTGCCGAACGGGGACTCTCCCTCAGGCCCTTGCCCGGAGACTACGCCCGGGATTCCGGACTCGCACTGGCACTGGGCGTCCACGTGCAGCAGTCCCGTCTTCGCATCCAGAGTCAACGTGACGCCTTGTCCGACAGGCACGTCCCAGACCAGCTTGTCCCCGATTCGCAGGATCACTGCATCTTGCAGGACGCATAGGTGGAATGTGGAGTGCTCCGCGTCGTAATGGACTTCGCCCTCTGTGCCCCTTATCCCGATAGTGGCGACGGGTGTCTGATAGGCCACCTTCTCGGGGTTGCGCTTGCCTATGAAGCCGGTCAGGAACCGAAAGGCGCCACGGAAGAGATAGAGGCTGCTGTCGTCCTCCGCCGGCGCAGACTCCTGATACCTGAAGGCACTGATCTTCAGGCGGGTATTCTCGATGACGGTATACCTGGACTGGTCCGCCATAGCGATGCGCAGCATTGCCCCCTGCGCGGTCTCGATGGTATCCCCGCTGTATAGGGCGCTGCCCGCCTGGAGTTGGCGCGTCGTGCCGTCCGGGGCGGTGGCCGTCGCGGCTCCGGTGATGTCCGAGACGACGCCCGCCTTAACGCCCGCTGCGGCCGTCTGCGCATGGACCTGAGCTACGAGAAGCATAGACAACAGGAACGAGCCCAGGAGTCGAACCAAGTGCTTTGTCATGATCGCTAGTCCTCGAGGAAACGTTACTCGGCTGCAGCGGGGTTTCCGCTGTAAGAAAGCTCACCCTCGGTGCCTCTTATGCCGATGGTGGCGAGTGGCGTCTGGTAGGAAACCTTGTCGGGATTGCGTTTTCCGATGAGGCCGGTCAAAAACCGGAAGGCGCCTCGGAACAGATAGAAGCTACTGCTGTCCTCCGCCGGTGCAGACTCCTGATACCTGAAATCACTGATCTTGAGGCGGGTGTTCTCCGTGACGGTATACCTGGAATGGTCCACCATGGCGATGCGCAGCATTGCCCCCTTGGCGGTCTGGAGCGTGTCCCCGCTGTACAGAGGACCCCCGAAGGTGAGTTCGCGGACCGTGCCATCCGGAGCGGTCGCCGTCGCGGTTCCGCTGATGTCCGAGATCCTCCCTGCCTTCTCCCGCGGTGCGGGCGTCTGCGCCGGTGTCTGCCCCGCGAGCAGCAAGAGTAGCAGAGGCGGGGCCAAGAAAGTCATGGAGTGCCTTGTCATGATCGGTGTCCTCCCCAAGGATGGCCGGGTCGCATGCCGGGACGATCCGCGCTCTGCGCGGTGGCTCTACTTGCTGGTGAACACAAAGGTTCCGTCCCAATCAGCTGCCGGCGGGTTCGCGTGGAAGTATGCTACCCGGTCCAGGTACATCCGGTAAAGGCGGCACTCGGGGGTCTGCTCGTGCAAGGTGCGGAAGGCCTGGCTGGCGCTGTCCCAGTCGCGCGCCCTGTAACGCTGCAGCGCCTCCTCGTAGAGTGTCAGCTCCTCCTGCCTGGCTGCGTCGACGGCGTTCTCGGGTCCTATCGGCTCGAAGACCCGGGTAGGTTTGTCGCGGCCCTTGACCCGGACTTGGTCCACCTCTCGGAACACAAAACCGGCAACTTGGCTGCGCGTGCTCTCGGTCAGCATCACGTCGACGCCGTATTGCCGGGTCAACCCTTCGATCCGCGAGCCCAGGTTGACGGCATCCCCCAGCACCGTATAGGCCATGCGGAACTTCGAGCCCATGTTGCCCACGCTCATGACGCCGGTGTTGATACCGACGCCCATCCGTAAGGCCGGCCAACCTCGTTCCCGAAACATGGGCTGCAGGTTTCGAATCTCTGTTTCGAGGTCCAGTGCGGCCTCCAGAGCGTGCTGCGCGTGGTCCGAGTCGGCCAACGGAGCCCCCCAGAAGGCCATGATCGCGTCACCCATGTACTTATCGATGGTGCCGCGGTGGCGATGAATCACCCTCGTCAGCGGCGTGAGCATGTCGTTCATGAGACGCGACAACTCGTGCGGCTCCAGCGTCTCCGACATGGTGGTGAAGCCCCAGACGTCGGTGAACAGCACGGTCATCTGCCGGCTGTCGCCCGCCATGCCGAACTGCTTCGGAGACCTGCTCATCTCCTCCACTAATTCTGGCGGCACATATTGGCCGAAAAGGCGCGACATGACCCGTTTGGCGCGGGACTCCGCGAAATAGCCGTAGGACATGTTGAGCAGGAACAGAGAGAGCACGAGCATCAGCGGTGCGGCGACCGGCAGAGCGACGTTGGCTGCTTGCCAGAGAGCCAGATTGGATGCGGCAATGCCCGCCAGCAGGGCGAGGCTGAACACAGCGGCAGCAATGGCCTTCAGGAAAGGCAGCAGCAGCGTGGCGAGCAGGCCGACGGCCGTCAGGATCGCGATCTGCGCCCCCACCAGATAGGCGGGCCGCTCCTTCAGCCGTCCGTCCAGGATGGCGCTGATCATGTTGGCATGGATCTCGACTCCGGGATACACGCTCTGCACCGGTGTCGAGCGCAGATCCATCAGGCCGGGCGCGGAGGTTCCGAACAGCACGATGGCGCCCTCCAGCAAGCTGCGATCCGCCGCCCCGGTCAGCACGTCGACGGCGGAGACGTAAGGAAAGCTACCTTGTGGGCCGCGGTAGGGGATAAGGGTGGCCGCCTGATCATCCACCGGGATGCGACGGTTACCCACCCTCAAGGCCTCCAGGCCGGAGTAGCCTTGATCGGCCCCGAGTCCTCGCGCGAGGACCGGCACCACCGCCTCTCCCCCCAAGAGCAGCCGGGCCACCGCCAGGGAAAGGGATTGATACAGGCCGCCCTTGTACTCCACCAACATGGGTATGCGCCGCACTACGCCATCTCCGTCCACCAGCGGGATGAAGTGGCCCGCCGAGAGCGCGTTGCTCTGCAGTTCGGGCAGATTGGCGCCGTAGCCGTCTGCGCGGATGAATGGAATCGGCAAGCCGGCAAAGTCGGTGAGGCTGAGGGTTGGAGGCGGCAGCTCGCCGACGGTGTGCCCTTCGGGGCCAGCGCCGGGCTCGCGCAGATCGAAGTAATACCCCAGTGCAACCGCCCTCCCCCTGAGGCAGGCCGCGAAGATCCGGTCCCGGTCCAGGGTCGGCTGCAGGGACTTGAACACTCGCTGAAATGCGTCATCTCCACGCAATTGGTCGCGAGCCAACTGGTCGAAGACCTTGATGCCCGAGCTCTCGTCGCGCTCCGCGAACACCACGTCCATTCCCAGCACGGCGATCTTGTAGTCGTCGAACAGCCGGTCCACGAGCCGTGCCAGACGGTCCCGCGGCCATGGCCAGTGTCCTTCGATGGCGAGGCTCTTCTCGTCGACATCGACGATCACGATGCGGCGGTCCTGTCCGCCCGGCATGGTGAGACGCAGCCGGATGTCGTAGGCAATATCGTCCAGGCGCCGCAGGACATCCCAGCGCACGTAGCCGGCTGCGTACATGAGGAATGAGGTCACGACCAGCAGCCCGAGCAGGATGCGGATGACCTGATGTTTCCACACGTGCGAGGTCCCTGAGAGCTTGTGAATAAAGTCGGTGATGCGCCCCGAGAGCTGCGTTGCGCGGCGTTCATGGCGTACCTCCCTGTACGCCACCTTTTTGGGGCGTCCTGCGGACGTGCCGCATGGCTATCCTGCCATTCGGTCATGGTCTACTCCCTGTACGCCACCCTTTGGGGCGTCCTGCGGACGTGGCGAATGGCTATCCGACCATTCGGTCGCTCCTCGCCTGGCCACTCGGTAGGCATCGTTCGTTGCGCGCAGCCTTGCTCTCGCGCCGCTAGCGACGATGTCTACAGTAGCGCCGACTGTTGCCGGCGGCGCGACCGCGAGATGACGTATCCGCGGGCCGGTGCCGTCCGGGCGCTCGACGCCACCCCGCTGTACGGCGCCGTCGCCTACCCTTAGGCCGCGCACCGTCCACCCTGGTTTAGCGCATCGACAAGCTGCGAATGATAGCACGCATTGGGCCGTGGTCCGCCAAGCTGGCGAACACGCGCAGCCTCAGTTCGCGCCCCAACTCCCCTGCAGGCGCGGCTGCTGCGCATGCCTTCTTCCGCGACGGGTTGCTCCTGAGCAGGCGTTACGCAGCAGTTGGTGCGTGCACCAACACACTCGGCGTGCCGCGCTTGCCGCACACCGACTACCTCGTTGACAACGGTCCGCCCGACGAGGGCGAGTCGACGGCGGCGCCGCCCGGTTGGCTTCTGAGCTGCCCTGCTGCACCATGCGGGGGTAGAGACTTGCAGTCAGCGCCGGCCCCCGAGGAGCGATCCCAGGACCCCGCGGATAATCTGCCGACCGATCTGGGAGCCGATTGCCCGCGCCGTGCTCTTGGCAAATGCCTCCAGCATGGACTCGCGGCCACGCCCTGCGCTGCGCCCGGCCGCCTCGCGGCTCGGGGGCCCCGCAGGCTCGGGCGGGGGGGTGGTCGCCTGGGCTGCTCGGGTCTTGAGAATCTCGTAGGCGGATTCCCGATCGACCTCCTTCTCGTAAGTGCCGTAAACCACTGACTCTCGTATCAACTGGACGCGCTGCTGCGCCGTGATGGGTCCGATCTGGCCGCGCGGCGGGCAAATCAGTACCCGCTCGACCATGCCAGGGTGTCCAGCCTCGTCCAGAGTGGAAGCGAGGGCCTCCCCGACCCCCAGTTGGGTGATGACCGTTGCGGTGTCCAGCTTGGGGTTGGGGCGAAAGGTCTGCGCGGCGGTTCGAACCGCTTTTTGGTCGCGAGGTGTGTAGGCGCGTAGGGCGTGCTGTATCCGGTTTCCCAGTTGGCCCAACACGGGATCGGGGATGTCCAGTGGGCTCTGGCTTACGAAGTAGACGCCCACCCCCTTGGAGCGGATGAGACGCACCACCTGCTCGATCTTGTCCATCAGCGCCCCGGAGGCGTCGTCGAAGAGCAGATGAGCCTCATCGAAGAACAAGACCAGCTTGGGCTGGTCCCGATCGCCCACTTCCGGCAGACGCTCGAACAGCTCTGCCAGCAGCCATAGGAGAAATGTGGAGTACAGCTTCGGAGCACGGAACAGCTTGTCCGCGGCCAGGATGTTGACCACGCCGCGACCCCCTTGAGCCGTCTGCAGCAGGTCATCGAGCGACAACGCCGGCTCCCCGAACAGCCGCGTGCCTCCTTGCTCCTCCAGCTCCAGGAGTCCACGCTGGATGGACCCTACGCTCGCCGACGAGATGTTGCCGTATGTGGTCTGGAGGGTGCTCCGGTTCTCCGCCACGAACTGCAGCATGGCCCGCAGGTCCTTCATGTCGAGGAGCAGCCAGCCGTGGTCGTCGGCCACCCGAAAGGTCAGAGTCAGGACGCCCTGCTGGGTGTCGTTGATGCCGAGCAGCCGACCCAGTAGCAATGGACCCATGTCGGATATCGTCGTGCGCACCGGGTGCCCTTGGTCTCCGAAGACGTCCCAGAAGGTAACGGGAGTGCCTTCGAAGCGGAAATCTCCCAGGCCCAAACGCTCCACCCGTTCGGCTATCTTCGGGTGCTCTGCGCCCGGCTGGCTGATGCCGGACAGATCGCCCTTGACGTCCGCCATGAAAACTGGCACCCCGATGCGTGAGAAGCCTTCCGCCAAGACTTGGAGAGAGACGGTCTTGCCGGTTCCTGTGGCGCCAGCGATGAGACCGTGGCGATTGGCCATACGCGGCAGCAGGAAGACTGGAGACTCTCCCACGCCAACGAGAATGGGCTCAGTAGTCATGCAGCGGTGTCTCCTGTGCTGGTGGGGTCGGGCTGAAGTATGAATGATCTACGCCACTTGGTGAGAATGCCAAGTGGGGACACAACGGTCGCGGCGCCTTGACTATACTGTGCGCGTTGATAGCCGTCGAGGAGGTGAAAGGGCCGTGTCAGCGCTCCTGTGCAGGCTGAGTAAAACACTGTGGTGGGTGCCCTTCGGGCGCGTTCCCGAGATCAAGGCTGCGGAACTGCACGCTCGGCTGAATGGGCCGTCGCCGCCTCAGCTCCTGGATGTGCGCACGACTCTGGAGTGGAGGAAGAGCCGCATTGCCGGAGCGGTCCATGTCCCCATCACCAAGCTGCGCCGTCGGCTCGACGGCCTTGGCCTCGACCCCAAGCGCCCCATCGTTGCCATTTGTCTCACGGGGCACCGGAGCGTTCCGGCAGTGCGCCTGCTGCACAGCCAGGGCTTCGCCGAAGCGGTGCACCTTGCAGGTGGCATGACGGCGTGGTGGAGGGACGAGCTTCCCAGTGACGGGGGCGATCCGGGGTCAGGCCCTGAGCCGGCCCATAGGGTGCGAGGCCAGCTCCCAGCAGACCGTCATGACCATGGATCCTCATGACCCATCCGTTCAGAGCACGCTGTTTCCGTTCGCATTCTCCCTGGCCTCGACGGGTGCAATCCGGCTGGTAGGCGGCCGCCGGCAGGGACGCCAGCTCGCCAATGCGGCCGTGAGCATCGCCTTTCTCGGGGTGGTACCGATCGTCCTCGGGCTGCCCGCGTTCCCGCCAAGCGCCTCGTTGGACAAGCTGCCGTATATCGTCGGGATGGGCCTGTTCCTCGGCACGCTCCTGGACCTGCGCCCGCCCCCGAGGTGGGCGAGCGTCCTGCTCATCGCGCTGTGGCCGGCGCTCGCCCTGGCATGGGTGACGGCACCGGAGTGGCGAGTCCCCGACGAGACCGTCCTCTGCGAGGTGGGACTGCTGTACCTCGGTGCCGTGGCGATCCTGTTCCGCGTTTACCGCCAGAGGGATGGGCTGGCGCCCTCGCTGATGGTATTCAGTGCCGGGCTGGGTTTGGGAGGTGTGGCCTGGTTGGCGGCAGCGGTCTCGTTGGCACAGCTGGCCTTCGCCCTGGCGGCGGCTGCGGCCGGCTTCATTCTGTGGAACTGGCCTGTCGTCCGCTACCCGTTCGGGAATAGCGCTCTACTCGCCGGCGCCGGCTCACTGCCGCTGTTGGGCGCGGAGACGCTTCTGCATACCCGCGCGAGTCCAGTGGCGCTCGCGGTGATCTTGCTGGTCTTCTTTGCGGACGTGTTGGCCCGCCCGATGGCTGTCCGCGGCGGGCGTGGGCGTGCGAGGGGACCCCTGTACCTGACGATGCTCTGTTTGGTGCCTGCTGTGCTGGCCATTGGCCTCGCTTACGCCGAACGCCGGGGAGTCCGGGTCCTGCGATAGTGCTAGCCGACGGGCAGGGAAGCGGCCCGCGTGGCCGGCCGCCGCTGGAGTGTGGGCCGCGGCCTCCGGGAACCCCCGGGTGCGGGGTCTGCACCCGTCCGCCGAAGGCGCTGTCAGAGAATCGCCTCACGAGCTTCACGATCTGGTCATGCCCGGGCGGCACGGCAGCGTGTGCCGGGACACGGAAGGACCGGGACTCCCCCTGTTTGACGAGCGGGTGAGGATGGCCTTACGCTGTTGCCGCCGGTTCCCGACGGGGCCGGCGGGCAAGCTACTGGTGGTCAATATTCAGGGGAGGCAACTATGGCCCGAAGCACCAAGAAGGTATCCCGTGAGATCCCTGCCGTCGCCCCCACACGGCGGGACAAGGCCCCGAGTCCCATAATGGCGCCGAGCGCGGTCAGCGCAGTGCTCACGGACGACCAGCGTCGTCGCATGATTGCGGAGGCGGCCTATTATCGGGCCGAGCGCCGTGGTTTCATCGGCGGCAGCCCGGAACAGGATTGGATTGAAGCGGAGGCCGAGATCGATCGGGTGCTGCAGCCCATCCCTTGATCCCATCGGGACGGGCAGGCCGCTCGGCTCCCTGACCGGCGGACGGGACGCGGCGAGGTCGGCCCACCGGCTTGCGAGCGGGTGCGCACCCCATCGGCCGAGGGCCGTGAGCGCCGGTGCCGGCGCTAGAAATGTATCCCGGCCGCAGGTAGGAGCCAGGCTATTCGGACCTTCCAGCCACGGAAGCACAGTCCCGGAGCCGGCTGGCGCCGCATGCGCGGCGGACGGAGATCAATCCGCGGAGGCGCGCAAGGCGTCCGGAAGACCTTCCGTCGCGTCCTCGAACGCGGCGGCCACGGCATGGTCCACGTTCTCCAGCCAGACGAAGCGGAGCTTTTCTCTCGCTGCCTGCGGAATGTCCTCGAAGTCCTTGCGGTTGCGGGCCGGAAGCAGGACGGTTCCGATGCCCGCACGCGCTGCTGCGACCATCTTCTCCTTGATGCCGCCCACCGGCAGGACGAGCCCGCGCAGGCTGATCTCCCCGGTCATGGCGGCATCCGTGTTGACAGTCTTGCCCGTCAACAAGGAGACCAGCGCGATGAACATCGCGACCCCTGCGCTGGGACCGTCCTTCGGGATGGCGCCGGCGGGTACGTGGATGTGGATGTCGCTCTTCTCGAAGATGTCTTCGGCCAGCCCGAGGCTGCCCGCCCGTGACTTGATCAGGCTCAAGGCGGCCTGTGCGCTCTCCTTCATGACATCGCCTAGCTGCCCGGTGAGGATCAGCTTGCCGCTGCCGGGTACGCGGCTCGCCTCGACGAACAGGATGTCGCCGCCCGCGGGCGTCCAGGCTAGCCCGGTGGCCACCCCGGGGACGCTGGTGCGCATCGCCACCTCGCTCTCGAACTTCTTGGACCCGAGAATGGCGTGAAGGTCGTCGGCGTCGACACGGATGGTCTCCACGCCACCCTCGGCAATGCGCATGGCGACGTGGCGGAACACGTTGCCGATCTCCCGCTCCAAATTGCGCACACCCGCCTCGCGCGTATAGTCGCGCACGATGACCCGCAAAGCCTCGTCGCTCAGCTCGCATAGCTCGGACTTCAAGCCGTTGGCCTCTAGCTGCCGGTGTACCAGATAGCGGCGCGCGATCTGGACCTTTTCGTCCTCGGTATAGCCGGGCAGGTCGATGACCTCCATACGGTCGCGCAGAGCACCCGGAATAGTGTCCAGCACGTTGGCCGTGCCGATGAACATCACCTTGCTGAGATCGAAGGCAACCGCGAGATAGTTGTCGCGGAAGGTGGCGTTCTGCTCGGGATCCAGGACCTCCAACAGGGCGGACGAGGGGTCGCCGTGGAAGCCCACGCCCAGCTTGTCCATTTCGTCCAGCATGAACACCGGGTTGCGCGTCGCCGCCTTACGGATCGCCTGGATGATGTTGCCCGGCAAGGCCCCCACATAGGTGCGCCGATGCCCGCGGATCTCCGCCTCGTCATGCACGCCCCCGAGGCTGGCCCGCACGAACTTCCGGCCCATCGCTCTGGCGATGCTCTGACCCAGTGAGGTCTTGCCGACGCCAGGGGGACCGACGAAACACAGGATGGGGCTGCGGCCTCCCGGGTTGAGCTTGCGCACCGCCAGGTACTCCAAGATACGCCGCTTGACCTTGTCCAGCCCGTAATGGTCTTCTTCCAGGATGCGGCGAGCCTCTGCGATGTCGATGCGGTCCTCGGTGTTCACGGACCACGGCAGCGCGGTCAACCAGTCAAGATAAGTACGTACCATCGAGTACTCGGCCGCCCCCTCGGGCATCCGCTCCAGTCGCGCGAGCTCTTTCGTCGCCTGCTCCTCGGCCTCCGCCGGCATCTTCGCGTCGGCGATGGCCTGCTTGATCTCGTCGATCTCCAGCGTCTTGCTGTCGGCCTCCCCCAGCTCCTTCTGGATGGTTCGTAGCTGCTCTCGGAGCAAGTACTCGCGCTGCCGCTCGTCCACGGCCTTCTTGGTCTGTTTGCTGATCTCCTCCTGCAGACGCAGCACCGCCAGTCGGTGAGCCAAGCGCTCCAGAACCCTGTCGAGACGCTCCTGCACATCGAAGGTTTCGAGGACCTCCTGTTTCTCCGGCGCCCTCAGGTCCATGAAGCTCGCCACCAAGTCGGCCAGCGCTGACGGCGAATCCGTCGCCTCGATGGCCTGAGCAAGCTCCGGGGGCGCCTGGGGCAACAGTTCCAGAGACTCCTGGGCCTCCCGCTTGAGCTGCCGCATGCGCGCCTCGACCGCCTCGGTATACACCTCGGCACGGGGAATGCGCTCCACGCGTGCGACTAGAAACGGGTACCCGTCCAAGAACTCCTGTACGCGAAATCGTTGCTGGCCTTGGCAGATGAGATGGTGCTCCCCGTCGGCACCGGTAACGTAGCGTAGGATGTTGGCCTCCGTTCCTACCGAGTAGAGGTCCTCGGGCGTGGGACCCTCCACCGCTGAGTCTCGCTGCAGAAGCACGCCGATGGACTGCTCGCGTCTGGCGGCCTCCTGGGCTGCGGCAATGGAGCGTTTGCGTCCCAAGGTGAGCGGCACCACCATGCCGGGGAACAGCACGACGCCGCGCACCGGCACGATGATGAGGCCATCCTCGGGCAGGGGCGGAAGAAGGCTAGCTTCCTGCGGAACGTCCCCGCCGCTGCCTTGGGGGCGCTCGGCCTCGGCACGCAGTTCTTGCCTCGTCCATTGGTCCACGGCCATGGGCAATTTTTCCTAGGCTAGACGCAGGAGTCTGAGGAGCAGGCACCCATCCGCGACCTCCTGGCGATCGAACTCAAACCTTCCCGGCGGCAACTCGATGCGGCGTTCGAATCGGCCATACGGGATCTCGAGACGATGGATGGTGCCGGATCGGGCCTCCAGTGACATGGGGCGCTCGCCCGCCACGATCAAGGTGCCATTTTCGATGCCGATGTAGATATGAGGGGGGGTTACGCCGGGCAGCGCCACGATCACCGATAGCCCGCGCGCGCTCTCGAAGATGTCCACGGGCGGTTCCCAGGTCGGTCCACGTGCGGCCGAGACGCCCAGTTGGAAGAAGCGGCGGTGGAGCCGCTCCGCGCGCTCCACCAGATCGCAAGCCTCGAGCCACATCCAAGTGACGGGATCGCGTGTCGTCATCGGGTCCTCTTAGGCGCTGAGTCGCTATTCAGAGCAGATGTATAGGGTATGCGCGCCCGCCCGCAGGGGCAAGCTGCGCGCGTCTCACGCGCTTCTGGCCCAGGCTCGCCGGAGATCCGCTTGGGGTGTCGCTCTCCCTGCGGTGTCGGCGGACGACCCGAGCCAGCGGCCCAGGCCTCAGGGTTTCCGAAGAAATCGCCCCGAGCGGCCCCAGAGCAAGCGCCCGGAGCGCTGCGACGAGACATATCGAGAGTCGATAGGCGAGAAGCGACCGAATGGCAGGACAGCCATTCGGCACATCCGCAGGACGCCCCAAGGGGGTGGCGGTACAGGGAGGTACGCCATGGCCGAATGGCAAGACAGCCATTCGGCACGTCCGCGGACATGTGCACAAGCTCTCAGGGGTCTCGGAGCGCCCGCGCGAGACCAGCCAGGAATGCCTCGTTCTCTTCGGGTGTCCCGATGGTCACGCGAAGGCAGTCGGCCAGCAGGCCATGTGTTCCGGAGACATCCTTCACGAGGATGCCGAAGCGGCGCAGGGATTCGAACAAGCGGCGGGCCTGGCCTCGGGGCGCCCGGAACAGCAGGAAGTTCGCTCGGCTCGGATAGACGGTGATACCGGACAACTCCGCTATGGCCCGGTGCATCCGCTGACGTTCCGCACGGATTGCGCGCGCTTGGGCTTCCAGCAGCTCGCCGTGTTGCAGGGCGAACGTCGCGCTGAGCTGCGTCAGAGTGCTGATGTTGTACGGCAGCCGCACCTTGTCCAGCTCTGCGATCCACGGTCGTGGACCCACCAGCATCCCCAGGCGCAGCCCGGCCAGCCCCAACTTCGAGACGGTGCGCAGCACCAACAGGTTGGGGTACCTTTCCAGCGCCCCCATCAGCGTCTCCTCGGCAAAGGCATGATATGCCTCGTCGATGACGACCAGGCCCCGGCTGGCCTGGATCAAGACATGAAGGGCGCCGACGTCGAACAGGTTCCCGGTCGGATTGTTGGGATAGGACAGGAATACGACCGCGGGAGGACAGCGCTCGATGCCCTCCAGCAGGAGGTCGAGGTCCAGGGAGAAATCGATGCGCAGCGGCACCTCCCGGTATTCGAGCCCGGCAAAAGTGGCGATCAGCCGGTACATGGCGAAGGTGGGTGCGGGCGCGAGGACGGATCGCTCAGGCCCTCCGACCGCCAGCAGGATGATCTGCAGCAGCTCGTCCGACCCGTTGCCCAGTAGGATATCCATCGAATCCGGCACGGCCATGGCCCGTCGCAGGGCAGCCTTGAGGGTCTGCGCTGCGGCGTCGGGGTAACGGTTGAGGTTAGCGCCCCGCAGGGCGGACAGCCAGGCTTCCAGCAGTTGGCCCGGCCACGGATAGGGATTCTCCATGGCATCCAGCTTGATGAGGCCGGTGGCGTCGGGGACGTGGTACGCGCACAACTGCTGGATTTCGGGTCGAATCCACGCGGCTGCGAGCGAGCGCGTCGGGTCGACTTCGGCTCTCATTGAGTTTCCCGGCCCGCGCGTGCCCTACCCGTTCTGACGCGGTACTCCGCGGAACGAGCGTGGGCGGTGAGCCCTTCCCCTTGCGCCAGCACAGAAGCCAGGCGCCCCAGGACGGGCGCTCCCTCCGCGCTGCACGCGATGAGGCTCGATCTCTTCTGGAAGTCATAGACCCCGAGGGGCGAGGAGAAACGTGCGGTGCGCGAGGTGGGGAGCACGTGATTCGGCCCGGCGCAGTAGTCTCCCATGGCCTCAGCGGTATGGCGCCCCAGAAATATGGCTCCGGCATGCCGGACCCTGGTCGCGGCCGCCTGGGGATCCGCAACGGATAGCTCCAGATGCTCGGGGGCGACGAAGTTGACGACCTGCAGAGCCTCGTCCAGATCGCGGGCCACGATGAATGCGCCGCGCGAGTCCAGTGCCTGCCGGATGATGTCGGCCCGCGGCATCTCGGGCAGCAATCGCGCCATGCTTTGCGCGACCTGCTCCAGGTAGGCGGGCAGAGGGCACACCAGGATGGCCTGGGCGTCCTCGTCGTGTTCGGCCTGGGAGAACAGGTCCATGGCGATCCAGTCCGGGTCCGTCTTGCCGTCGCAGACCACCAGGATCTCGCTCGGCCCGGCGATCATGTCGATGCCCACCGTGCCGTACACCAGACGTTTGGCAGTGGCCACGTAGATGTTCCCGGGACCGACGATCTTGTCGACGCGAGGGATGGTCTCGGTGCCGTAGGCGAGGGCCGCGACCGCCTGGGCGCCCCCGATCGTGAATGCGCGGTCCACGCCTGCTAGGGCCGCGGCGGCAAACACCATGTCGTTCGCTTCGCCGCCCGGTGTGGGTACCACCATGACCACCTCGGGCACGCCGGCGACTTTCGCCGGGATGACGTTCATGAGCACGGTCGAGGGGTAAGCGGCCTTGCCCCCCGGGACATAGACCCCCACCCGGTCGAGGGCGGTGACCTGTTGTCCGAGAAGATTGCCGAGATCATCGCGATAGGACCACGAGCCCTGCTTCTGGTGCTCGTGATAGGAGCGGATGCGTGCCGCGGCTTCCGCCAGGGCTTGGTGCTGCTCTTGCGGCAAACCCGCGACGGCTTGGTCCAGACGTTCCCGGGGGATCTCCAGGCGCGCGGCCTCGTCAACGCTCAGGCGATCGAGGCTCCTCGTATAAGCCAGGAGCGCCCGGTCTCCTTGCCCACGGACTCGCTGCAGAATCTCGCGGACCGTCTCCTGCACTTGGTCGGCGACCTTGTCTTCCCAGGCAAGCAGCTGTTCTAGCTGGTGCCAGAACCCGGGGTCACTCGTGCTTAGGCGTCTGATGTGGAGCATCGCGTACCAGGGCCGGCTTCCTCAACCCGTCACGAGCATATCAGTCCTGGTCCGCTGCCGGCAAAGAGCCGCCCACCCGCCCGACCGCGCGGGGACGTGGCCGCTCACTGGATGCGATGATCAGCCGGTCATCTAGCCTGGCACGCGCCTGATGCGCGCTCCGAGCTGCACCAGCTTCTCCTCGATGCACTCGTAGCCCCGATCGATGTGGTAAATGCGATCGACCACCGTGTCGCCTTCGGCCACGAGGGCGGCTACAACCAAGCTCGCGGAGGCGCGCAGGTCGGTCGCCATGACCGGCGCGCCGGTCAGGCGGGTCACTCCTTGGATAATGGCCGTGTTCCCCTCGAGCCGGATGTCGGCTCCCATGCGCTGCAGCTCGTGGACGTGCATGAAACGGTTCTCGAACACGGTCTCGGTGATGGTCGCCACGCCGGCAGCAACGGCGTTCAGGGCAGTGAACTGGGCCTGCATGTCGGTGGGGAATGCCGGGTAAGGGGCCGTGCGCACGTCTACGGCGGTGTGTTGGCGCCCGTCTGCATCCAAGTCGATCCAATCGTCCCCGGTCACGATCCTCGCTCCGGCCTCCCGCAGCTTGACGAGCACGGCATCCAGCAGATCGGGCCGAGTGTCCTTGAGCCGGATGTGTCCGCCGCTGATGGCGGCAGCCGCCAGGTAGGTCCCGGTCTCGATGCGGTCTGGGAGTACGCGGTGCTGCGCGCCGGTCAACCGATCCACGCCGTGGATGGTGATGGTGTCGGTACCGGCGCCCTGGATCACTGCGCCCATGGCCACGAGGAACCGGGCCAGATCGACCACCTCGGGTTCGCGAGCCGCATTCTCGATAACGGTCGTGCCTTCCGCCAGGGTGGCCGCCATCATCAGGTTCTCCGTCCCGGTGACCGTGACCCGGTCCATGACCAGCGAAGCGCCGCACAGCCGCTCGGCCGTCGCCTTGATGTAACCGCGCTCCACCGAGATGGTGGCGCCCATGGCCTGTAGTCCCTGGACGTGCAAATTCACCGGTCGCGCACCGATGGCGCATCCCCCAGGCAGGGAGACCTCGGCTCGCCCATAGCGGGTGAGCAGCGGGCCCAGCGCCAGGATGGAGGCCCGCATGGTCTTCACCAGCTCGTAGGGGGCGAAAAACTTGTGGATGGGTCGAGGGTCGACCTCGATATTGAGACGCTCGTCCACCATCAGCCGCACCCCCATGCGCCCTAGCAGCTCCATCAGGGTGGTGATGTCATTCAGATGCGGGACGTTGCTGATGAGGCTGGGCCCGTCCGCCAACAGCGTCGCGGCGAGGATGGGCAGGGCGGCGTTTTTCGCACCGGAGATGCGTATGTCGCCCCGCAGGGGCGCGCCGCCGGTGATGATGAGTTTGTCCAGGGTCAGGCTTCCCCGCCGGCAGTCCACTCCTCGGGGGTGAAGGTGCGTAGGGAGAGCGCATGGATCGCCGACTGCATGCGATCGCCGAGCGTCGTGTACACCATCCGGTGCCGATCCAGCGGACGTTTTCCCCCGAATGCCTCGGATATGACGAGCGCCTCGAAGTGGCTCCCATCTCCGGTGACCTCCGCCCGGGATCCCGGCAGGCCGGCTTCGATCAGGCGCTTGATGTCTTCGGGCTGCATGGCCCGTTACCTCCGTCTCGAAACGCATTAGCTTATAACCTTCGGACGGCGAAGCCAAACCGCAGGCTGGCCGTGGATTTCGTTCAGGCGGAGAGCGGCAGTACTTGGTCCAGGTTGGTGACTTCTATGAGGGACCGCATCTGCTCCGGCACGTGATCGAGGAACAGCGGCCTGCCGATCTCGCGGGCGCGGCGCAGCCATTCCAGCAGCAACGCCAGGCCGGCGCTGTCCACGCGCGTGATGGCGCTGAGGTCCAGGCGAATCTCCGGCGCTTGCACGAACAGCTCGTCCGTGCGCTCCAGCCAGGCGGTTGCCGTCTCGAAGCCCAGCACCCCTCCCAGAAGCACCCGTCCTGCTTCCTGGCGCTCGATGAGGATGCTGTTAGCTGCGGCCGCCACGGTTGCGCGAGGCGATGGTCGTGATCAGGTGATCCAAGCCGCTCTTCTGGATCTCGGTGGCGAACGAGCTGCGATAGTTGGTCACCAGGCTTACGCCGCTCACCGTGACGTCATAGACCTTCCATTCGCCGCCCTCGAGAGTCATGCGGTAGTCGATGGGTACCGGCAAGGCGCCAGGTGGCTCGACCTCGCTGTGTACCATGACGTCGGTAGCTCCTGGTGCGGCGCGCAAAGGTCCCACGGTGATCTTTTGATCGGTGTAGTCGAGCAGGGCGACGGCGTACGTGCGGACCAGTAGGGCGCGAAACGCCTCGGCGAATCGCTGGCGCTGCTCCGCGGTCGCGGTCCGCCAATACCGGCCGAGCACGAGGCGTGACATGCGCGCGAAGTCGAAGTGCGGCAGGACAATGGACTCCACCAACGCGTAAAGGCGTTCCGGGTGTTGCTTGAGCGAGTCATGGTCGGCTCTGAGCACCCCCATCATGCGCTGCGTCGTGTCCTCGACCAGCTTCACGGGGGAGGGCGTGGGGTCGGCGCCAGAGATCTGCGGCCCGAGGAGCAGCACAAGGGGCAATAGTGCGTTGAGGACAGGGCGTTCCACGGTCTGGCTCCTCTCTTAGGTTGATGGCGTCGGGCCGAGTTTAATGCCCGGAAGGTTCCTCCGACGGACGGCGATTCTCAGCGCCGCGGCGGGGAGTCTCTCCCCAAGCTGTCCTGCGCCTTGCTGGAAAGAAACTGCCCGATCATGCGTTCCAGGACCAGCGCGGACTGTGTCAGCGTAATCTGGCCCCCGGGTTTCAGGACAGTCTCGTCGCCGCCGGGCTCCAGGGCAATGTAGTTCTCCCCCAACAGGCCCGTAGTGTAGATGCTGGCGCTCGTATCCTGGGGAAGGCGCAAATTGCGGCCGTCGATGGTCATGGTGACGACGGCCTCGTAAGTGGTGGGGTCGAGGCCGATCTTCGTCACCCGTCCGATGGCGACCCCCGCGACGGTTACGGGCGCCCGTATTTTGAGCCCCCCGATATCCTGGAATTTGGCGTGCAACGGATACCCCTCGCCCGTGGAGATGACGGTGAGGTTGCTCACTTTCATGGCGAGCATGAACAGCGCAGCTAAGCCAAGCGCCACAAATGTCCCGACCATGATCTCTACGGTGCGGCTCTGCATTTTCATGTCAGGTGCCCGAATCGCTCCAATCTGCAGACGGCTGCCGAACCCGTGGACCCGGCTTACGGTTGCCCGAACATGAGGGCGGTCAACAGAAAATCCAGCCCCAGGACCGCGAGGGCCGTGTTCACGACGGTGCGGGTCGTAGCCCGACTGACCCCTTCGGCCGTCGGGATGCAGTCATAACCCTGGAACACCGCGATCCAGCTCGCTACGAAGCCGAACACGACGCTCTTGATGGTGCCGTTGATCACATCCTGGTAGAAGTCTACGCGAGCCTGCATCTGGGACCAGAAGGCTCCTGCGTTGATGCCCAGCAGGTCTACCGCCACGAGGTAGCCGCCGATGACGCCCACTGCGCTGAACAGCGCGGCGAGCAGGGGCATCGCGAGCACGCCGCCAAGGAAACGCGGCGCCGCAATGCGTGCCAGAGGGTCCACGGCCATCATCTCCATGGCCGAGAGCTGCTCCGTGGCCTTCATCAGGCCGATCTCGGCGGTCAGAGCGGTGCCCGCGCGCCCGGCGAACAGCAGCGCCGAGACGACCGGCCCCAGCTCACGGACCAGAGACAGAGCGACCACCACCCCGATGGACTCCTCGGCGCTGAACCGCACCAGCGTGTTGTAGCCCTGCAAGCCGAGGACCATGCCCACGAATAACCCCGAGACCAGTACGATGACCGCGGACAAGACCCCGGCAGCGTAAACTTGCTGGATCACCAGCCGCGGCCTTGGAAGCACCTCCGGCATCCCCATGAACATCTGGACCAGAAGGAGGCTCGCGCGTCCCAGACCCTGGACCGTGCCGAGCGAGAAGCGTCCCAGGTCCTGCAGTAAGCCGATCAACGCAGCAGATCCTGGGCGTAATCAGGTGCCGGATAGTGGAAGGGTACGGGTCCGTCCGGCAGGCCCTTCAGGAACTGGTTCACCCACTCGGACCGGGAGTCCTCGAGCTGGTCGGGGCTACCCTGCGCGACCACCCTGCCGTCGCTCACGACGTAAACCCAGTCGGCTATGGATGCGGTCTCGCGCACGTCGTGCGATACCACAATGCTGGTCAGGCCGAGTGCATCGTTGAGCCGGCGGATGAGTTTGAGCAGGACACCCATGGAAATTGGGTCCTGTCCCGTGAACGGCTCGTCGTACATGACCATCATCGGATCCAGAGCAATGGCGCGGGCGAGAGCCACGCGGTGCGCCATGCCGCCCGAAAGCTCGCTCGGCATCAGGTGCGCCGCGCCGCGCAGCCCGACCGCCTGCAGCTTGATCAGCACCAAGTTCCGAATCATGCGCTCCGGGAGGCGGATATGCTCGCGCAGCGGGAAGGCGACGTTCTCGAACACGTCCAGATCGGTCAGCAGCGCCCCGCTCTGGAACAGCATGCCCATGCGTTTGCGCAGCCGGTACAGGCGTTCCCCCGTCAGCTCGTTGACCAGCTCGCCGTCCACGTGAATGGTGCCCCGCGATGGCCGCAGTTGGCCACCGATCAGACGTAGCAGGGTCGTCTTGCCGGTGCCGCTGGGCCCCATGATAGCGGTGATCTGTCCCCGCTGGACGGTGATGTCGACCTCGTCGAAGATCACCCGAGGGCCGCGGGTGAAGCGCATTCCCCGGATCTGGACCAGCGGCTCGGCCTGCGAGTTCGCTGCAGTTGAACTCATCGGAACTGTGGACCGACCGGCATGGGGGTGTTCGCGGCGGTTGGGCGGAGAGGTTGCGGGTTGTGGGCGCGATGTACGTTGGCGTGACGACGAGAACGGCAACGAGACGCCTGTCAGCGGAAACTCCCCGGTTAGAGGGCGACTCACGCGCGGCTATTCTATCGCATCCACGGGCCTGGGTGGCACCGGGAGCTGGATCGGGGAGCGGAGTGTCCAGTCCTCCGGCAAATTCTCCGCCAAAACCTGTCGCGTCGGGCGGCGTGCATCCACCGGCGTGCGCCGACGAGGATCTCGGTCATCAGGCGTCTCCGCCGCACGACCGTTGGCGCGCAGTGTCCGGCGGCTGCGGTGCGCCCAGGAGGAAGCCGACAATCCTGACGCTGGCGGACCCGATGTGTTCGTGCACCTGCGTTTGCATCAATGTGTGCAGTGAAGTACTATCTTCCCCTTTTTGGGGTTGACCCGCGCGGGATTGCGCATCACCCGACGACTCCTTGCCTTCGTGCTAGGCGAAGGCTGCTCAAACCGTAAGGAGAGCCCATGCACCATTACGAAATCGTCTTGCTGGTCCACCCCGACCAGAGTGAGCAGGTGCCGGCTATGATCGAACGCTACCGTAATGCCATCACGACGGCTGGCGGCGTGGTCCACAGGCTGGAGGATTGGGGCAGGCGGCAACTCGCCTACTCCATCGGAAAGGTACACAAGGCGCACTACATACTGATGAATGTCGAGTGCCCGGTGGAAACGGTAAACGAGCTGACGTCGGGTTTCCGTTTCAACGACGCTATCCTGCGGCATTTGGTCATTCACCGCGAAGAGGCCGTGTCCGAGCCGTCCCCGCTGGTCAAGACCAGGGATGAGCGCCACGAGGCCAGTGCCGCTCCGTCGGAAGCTCGCACAGAGGGCGCGCAGGACGCCGCGGTGGCCCCTGAATAACAGCACCGCCGCAGCCAACCAGTTGGTAATCACGGGCACGGTACGCGGTGAGCCGCAGACCCGTTGCAGCCCGGCGGGCATACCGATCTCCCGTTTTGTCGTGGACCACCAGTCACAGCAAGAGGAGGCAGGCATGCCCCGGACCGCCGCGTGCAGCGTTGTCGTGTTCGCCGCTGGCGCGGCCCTTCAGCCCATCGTAGGGCGCCTCGGGCCAGGCCGCCGCGTGTGCATCAGCGGGTTCCTCAACCTGCGACGTGACCGCCGTGGCGTGAGGCATCTGGTGTTGCATGCACAGTCCATCGAGGATCGGGATCACAACTAGCTCTAGGCGAAGGAGAGTCGCATGTCACGCTACTTTCGGCGCAGGAAATATTGCCGGTTTACGGCGGAAGGGGTCAAGGAGATCGATTACAAGGATATCGCGACCCTGAAGGAGTTCATTACCGAGACCGGCAAGATCGTGCCCAGCCGCATCACCGGTACCAAGGCCCGCTACCAGCGGCAACTGGCCACCGCCATCAAGCGGGCACGGTTTCTGGGGCTGATTCCCTATACCGATCGGCACCACCACTGAACATCCCTCGGGCGGCGAGGCCGGTGCCGTGCGCGACGGATGATCGGGGTTTTCGCGGACGAGGCGTAGGAGCGGGCCGGCTGAGGCTACTCGGTGCGCGCACTGGCGGAGTACATTCTCAAGGGGCCAATGCAGGCGTCCCTGGTGGGCACGACCTGTGCGCTGCTCGCGTTGCTGAGCCCGTTCACGGCCTGGCTCAGTTACCTCAGCGGCTCCGCCGTGGCGCTGGTGACGCTGCGGCAGGGTGCACAACGCGGCCTCCTGGCGATCGCCGCCACCACCGTCGCAACCGCGGTCCTCGGCGAGCTGGTACTGGGGAGCTATGCTCCCGCAGTGGTGTTCACGTTGGCCCTGTGGATGCCGTTGTGGCTGCTCGCGGCGGTGCTGTATTACACGCGCTCCTTGGCGCTGGCGGTGCAGGTGGGGGGCCTGCTTGGGGGAGTCTGGGTGGTCGCGAGTTACGCCTGGCTCGGCAACCCGGTGCACTGGTGGCGGGAGCTGCTGGAGCAGATCCGTCCGGTGCTGGTGGAGGCCGAGCAGCACGCCGGCATGACGCCCAACGTGGGTGCGCTGTTGGACACCATGGCGGGCTACATGACCGGGGCGCTGGCTGCCGTGCTCGCGGCGAGCGCCGTACTCAACCTGATGTTGACGCGCGGGTGGCAGGCCGCCCTGTTCAACCCCGGCGGGTTCGCCCTGGAGTTCCGGGGCCTGCGCCTGGGGCGCTATGCGGCCGCAGCCGTGATAGGGCTCGTGGTGATGGCGACGGTCGGCGGTTCCGGTCTGGGCGCCATGGCGCGGGACATGCTGTGGGTGGGCGCTGCGATCTATCTGGTGGCCGGCCTGGGCCTGGTCCACGGCCTGGTGGCCCGTACCAGGGCTCATAAGGGTTGGCTGGTCGGAATTTACGTGGTCCTGACGATCGCCCCGGTTTACGGTACGTTGCTTCTGGCCCTGGCCGGTCTTGCGGATAGCTTGCTGGACGTGCGGCGGTTGGTTCCGGAAGCCGGTAACTGATTGACGCGCGGACAGGCTGTCATGGAGTCGTGCGAGGCGCTTGGGAGGTAAGAGACGATGGAAGTCATTCTGCTTGAAAAGGTGGAAAATCTTGGGAAGGTGGGCGACCGCGTGGCGGTGCGTCCCGGATATGCGAGGAACTATCTGTTGCCGAGGCGTAAGGCGCTGCCCGCCACCCCTGAGAATCTGGCTACGGTCGAAGCCCGGCGCGCCGATCTGGAGCAAGCTGCGTCGGACCACATGGGAGCCGCCAAGACCCGCAGCCAGGCATTGAAGAACGTCACGGTGACCATTGCCCGCAAGGCGGGTACGGAGGGCAGGCTGTTTGGATCGGTGGGCGCCGCGGACGTTGCAGAGGCCCTCACGGCGACGGTGGGGTTCCCCGTGCAGAAGCATCAGGTTCGTCTGCCGGCCGGGCCGCTGCGCGAGCTGGGCGACTACGAGGTGGTGATTCACCTGCATGCGGATGTGAATGCCACGGTGAAGGTCAGTATCGTCGCTGAGGTCTGAGTCGAATCGGGCCGGCACCGGAGATCCGAGGCTTTCTCGGGATCCGCGGGAGGATGGCGCCCGATGGGGGTGGCGAACGACGGGGGGGAACTGCTAGCAGCGCCGGATACGGCCACGGAGGCGCTGCGGTTACCACCGCACTCCATTGACGCCGAGCAGTCCGTGCTGGGCGGGCTGATGCTCGACAACAACGCCTGGGACACGGCGGCGGACCGGGTGTCGGAGGCGGATTTCTATCGGCGCGACCATCGTCTCATCTTTCGAGCCATCCATGCGCTGGCCGAGAAAGGCAGCCCGTTCGACGCAGTGACCCTGTCGGAGTGGCTGGGCGGTCAGAACCTGCTGGCGGAGACGGGCGGCCTGGCCTACCTGGGAGCCTTGGCCAAGAACACCCCTAGCGCGGCCAACATCCGGGCATACGCCGACATCGTCCGGGAGCGCGCCGTCCTGCGGCGGCTCATAAGCGTCGGGACGGAGATCGTCGACAGCGCCTTCTACCCCGCGGGCCGCGACAGCAAGACCCTGCTGGATGAAGCGGAGCAGCGCGTCTTCCAGATTGCCGAACAGATCGCCCGCCACCGCAGCAGTGTTCGGTCCATCAAGGAGTTGCTGGTCAAGGCGGTCGAGCGTATCGACACCCTTTTCCAGCTCGACAACCCGATCACCGGCGTGCCCACCGGCTTCCCCGACCTCGACCACCTCACGGCGGGACTGCAGCCTTCGGATCTCGTCATCGTCGCAGGGCGCCCGTCCATGGGAAAGACGGCGCTTGCCATCAACATGGCCGAACATGTCGTGATCAAGACGCACCGGCCAGTGGTGGTGTTCAGCATGGAAATGCCGGGGGAGCAGCTCGCCATGCGCATGATGTCGTCGCTCGCGCGCATCGACCAGCACAAGGTGCGCACCGGCAAGCTCGAAGACGAAGACTGGCCGCGCCTGACCTCCGCTGTCAGCTTGCTCGCCGACGCCCCGCTGTTCATCGACGACACCGCGGCCATGACCCCCACCGAGATCCGAGCCCGTTGCCGCCGCCTGAAGCGGGAGCATGATCTCGGCTTGGTGGTGGTCGATTATCTCCAGCTCATGCAGGTTCCGGGCGGCAAGGAGAGCCGCGCCATGGAGATCTCGGAGATCTCCCGTTCGTTGAAGGCGCTGGCCAAGGAGCTGGATGTGCCCGTCGTCGCGCTGTCCCAGCTCAACCGCAGCTTGGAGCAACGTCCGGACAAGCGCCCGCGCATGGCGGACTTGCGCGAGTCCGGCGCCATCGAGCAGGATGCAGAACGTCATCGTGTTCATTTACCGCGACGAGGTCTATAACCCCGACAGCGCGGACAAGGGGAAGGCCGAGATCATCGTCGCCAAGCAGCGTAACGGGCCCATTGGGACTGTCCCGCTGACCTTTCTCGGCCAGTACACCCGCTTCGAGAGCTACGCCGCACAGGGCTACAGCGACAGGTTCTGAGCATGGCGCGCGCCCGTGAGGCGATTATCGACCTGGGCGCACTGCGGCTGAATCTCCAGCGCGTGCGGCGCGCAGCGCCCCGCTCGCGCGTCGTCGCCGTCATCAAGGCCGACGGGTACGGGCACGGTATCGTTGCCGTGGCGCGCGCGCTTGAGGGGGCCGACGCACTCGGTGTGGCTTGCATGGAAGAGGCCATGGCGCTTCGCGGTGCAGGGATCGCGGCGCCCATCCTGCTGCTCGAGGGCGTCTTCGCCGCGGGTGAGCTGGCGGACGCCGCTGAGCACGCCCTGACGGTCGTGGTGCACATGGAAGAGCAGATCGCCATGCTGGAGGGCGTGCGGCTCCCGCGCCCGCTGGAGGTATGGGTCAAGGTCGACACCGGCATGCACCGCCTCGGTTTCCCGCCGCAGGCCGTGCCCGGGGCATTGCGGCGCCTGCGGGCCTGCCAGCAGGTCAGTCGCGTGTGCGGCCTGATGACCCACCTCGCCTGCGCCGACGATCTCGATCATCCGCTGACTCGCCAGCAGTGGTCCTGCCTGTCGAATGTTGCCGGCGGAGTGCAGGGGGATCTCAGCGTGGCCAACTCCGCCGCCATCCTGGGCTGGCCCGACATGCACGTCGACTGGGTGCGGCCGGGCATCATGCTGTACGGGGTCTCTCCGTTTGCGGACCGGGTTGGCACCGACCACGATCTGTCGCCGGTCATGACCCTCGGCTCGAACCTCATGGCGATAAAGCAGTGCAAGGGCGGGGAAGCGATCGGCTACGGGGCGAGCTGGACCTGCCCTGAAGACATGGCGGTCGGCGTGGTCTCCATCGGTTACGGCGACGGCTATCCGCGCCATGCGCCCTCCGGCACCCCGGTGCTCGTGAACGGCCGGCCCGCTGCGCTCATCGGCCGGGTCTCCATGGACATGCTCTACGTGGACCTGCGCGGCCACCCGCAAGCCCGCGTCGGCGACCCGGTCGTGCTGTGGGGGCGCGGCTTGCCGGTGGAGACGGTCGCACGCCAAGCCAACACCATCGGTTACGAGCTGCTGTGCCAGGTGACCCGCCGGGTGCCCAGGCGCCTGCTGGACGACGAAGCGGCTTCCAGCGGTGTCGCGAGTGCTCGATGGGCTTAACCCGTCATGGCGCGATTCGCTGCCCCGAACCATGAAAACGGTTGAAGCGCCAAGACGGGTTCCCTCACCCTTCCTCTCCCGCACCTTACCCCCGGCCCCTCTCCACAATCGTGAAGAGGGGTGCGATCGCACTCTTCTCCACTTCGTGGGGAAGGGTTGGGGAAGGGGCCGGGACAGGGGATTTTGCGGCGCCTTCGGCGCATTTTCATATTGATCATTGCACCCCGCGCCGATGGCCCGCGCTAAACCGAATTACGCCTGCACCGAGTGCGGTGCCCACCTCACCAAGTGGACTGGCCGCTGCTCGGAGTGCGGCGCCTGGAACAGCATCGAGGAGGTTCCCGCCGCACCGGTGGCCGCTGGACGCGGCCGCGCGGGGGGCTACACGGGGCACGCGTCCGAGGTCGTCCTGCTGCAGCAGGTAGAGACCGCGCCGGAGATGCGCAGCTCCAGCGCCAGCGCCGAGCTCGACCGCGTGCTCGGGGGCGGACTCGTGTCGGGCTCGGTCGTGCTGATCGGCGGGGACCCGGGCATCGGCAAGTCCACCCTGCTGCTGCAGACCACGGCTGCCATGTCCGCACAGATGCCCGTGCTGTACGTCACGGGCGAGGAGTCCCCGCAACAGGTGGCGCTGCGGGCGCGCCGGCTCGGCTTGGGCGGGGACGTGCGCCTGCTGAGCGAAACCGGGATCGAGCCCATCCTGATGGCGGTTGCGCGGGAACGGCCTCAGGTCCTGGTCATCGATTCCGTCCAATCCGTGTACACCGAACAGCTCGCCTCTGCGCCCGGCACGGTGGGGCAGGTGCGGGAGAGCGCTGCGGTGCTGGTGCGGCTCGCCAAGCAGAGCGGGACCGCCATCTTCCTCGTGGGGCACGTCACCAAAGAGGGAACTCTGGCCGGGCCCCGAGTACTCGAGCACATGGTGGACACGGTGCTCTACTTCGAAGGGGACGCGAGCAGCCGCTACCGCGTCATCCGCTCGGTCAAGAACCGCTTCGGGCCGGTCAACGAGATCGGCGTGTTCGCGATGACGGACCGGGGCCTGCGGGACGTGAGCAATCCTTCCGCCATCTTTCTGTCCCGCCACAGCGATCCGGTGCCGGGAAGCGTAGTGATGGTCACCCGGGAGGGCAGCCGCCCGCTGCTCGTGGAGGTCCAGGCCCTGGTCGATGAAAGTCACGGCTCCAGCCCACGCCGGGTGACGGTCGGCCTGGAGCAGAACCGCCTCGCCATGCTGCTGGCGGTCCTGCACCGCCACGCAGGGGTGGTGAGCTACGACCAGGACGTGTTCCTGAACGTGGTCGGCGGGGTGCGCGTCACCGAGACCGCGGCGGACTTGCCAGCGCTGCTCGCCATCCTGTCGAGCCTCAGGAACCGCCCGCTGCCGCAGGATCTGGTGGTGTTCGGGGAGGTCGGGCTGTCGGGAGAGGTCAGGCCCGTTCCGGGAGGCACCGAGCGCCTGCAGGACGCGGCCAAGCACGGATTCCACCGCGCCCTGGTGCCGCGCGCCAACGCCCCGCGCCGCGATTCTGCATCCGGGATCGAGTGCACGGCCGTGGACCGGGTGGCCGATGCGCTGGCGGTGCTCTGACCGGCTGTGACGGTCGGGCACAACGGCCCGGTCCAACGGCCCGACCCGGCTTCTCGAACCCGAGTGGGATGGGTGGGACGAAGGGCAAGCCATCGGCACTCCTTCGCCGAAACCCTCCCCCGGACGGATCGGCGCATCGCTTTCCCCATCTAACGGGCAAACGTAGCGGTGAAACGTCGAATACGGCCAGTCCAAAGAGCCGCGTCCTCACGCGGTCAGCGCCCTGCCTGACGGGATCTCCCCTCGAAAGGCGGCATGCCGCCCTTGACATTCCCCGTGTGGGCTGTGCAAGCTTGTGCGCGTGGCGCTGACTGGCTTCCTGGTGGCAAGCTCCGTTGGGAGAGCCGGGTCCGGGAGTGCGTAGAAGGTGGCGGAAAAGACCACCGGGGAGGTGCAATGGGAGGCAACACCGCAACTTCAAGGTGTCCGTCAGGCTCGGGCGGTCCGCGCCGAGGCCCGGATCACCAAGGCGCGCCGTGCGGCTCCAGTCTCTCCAGTGCAGATAGGCGGAAGATGTCCGCCTTTCCCCGGAAGGGGCGTCCGCTGTGCCGGCGTCGTTAGTGCTCGAGTATCACTCAAGTGTCTGTTCGTCTGGGCGAACCACTCGGTCGGCGGCCACCTGAGCGGTCCGGCGGCCGGCCCGTGGTCTGCGGGATAGGCGGACAATGTCCGTGTTTAAACACGGACAACGTCCGTCTACTCATATGTTAGGGCGATCAAGAGAAGGGACGTAATGTGACAACACTAGATAAAGAACGACCCGCACAAGACATCGATCCCGATCCGCTTTCCGCATTGGTGATCGCACTTGGTGCCGTCGGATCCATTGCCTCTATCTATGCCGTAGTGGACTCAAGAGTTTCGAAATACAGGCAAGAGCGCCAAGCCAATTGCAATGCTATTCGTGATGCCGTGATGGGGGTGGAGACATCACTCAATGAGCTACGAGGGTACGTTAAGTCTCTCGAAATCAGCTTCTTGACGGGAACCCAGTCAAGATCGCCTGATCGAAACTCGATGTTGTCGATGGCTCAGTTCGGAAGCGTTCGACTCGTTTTTACAAGAGATGGATACGAGAGATGGCGAGAGATCGAAGAGGGAATACTTGTCGCCGTTGGTAGGATGAATAAACATGTGAACGACTTGATTCGCCATTTTGCCACGTCTGATATTGCTTTACCTAGCGAAATCGCCAGCCGACTACAGAATACAATTGGTCGCATGAATGAAATACTTCACGGAATGAGTCAAATGCATTTCGAACGGTTGTTCGGCCTCTTGGAGGCGGTAATGGGAGAATGCATGGAAGTTATGGGCCGATTCAGAATGACCATATATGAGATCTGCAGATGAAGCCCTAACCAGGCGCTCCAGCGGACCGCTCCTAACGTCGCGGCCGCTGAGCTTTATCGTTATCGCGCTGGGCAAAGCTCGGCGCTTCTTGCAGGGTGAGAGTCCCTGTCGGGAGAGAGGTCTAAGGCATCTTCATAAGGGCTAGCCACCCACCCGTATCGAAGTCTTGGGTCCGTGGCGGAGTCGTCGAGAGGCTGCGAACAAGACGGGCTAAGCGTAGACAGAGTATCCTGTAGGCCGTAGGGGAGGCCGCGCTCCCTGAAGTGCTGGTACAGCTTCGAGATAAGCTTGTTGCGGACGCCGAGGGTTTTAACGTGCACCGAAGGCAACACAAGAGCATCCGTCTGTGGCGAGGGTGTGAAGGTCCGCCGGAGTCCTCAGGCCGTGGCATGCAGGAAGAGAGGCGTCAGAGAACCCAGGAGGCCCCATCGGCTCCTGGCCGGAGGGAAGCCGGACAGACGGTATACGGCTATTGAGGCACGGAAGGGGAAACCCGGGAACAGGGTTAGGCCGGAACCTAAGTGGACGGAGGGAACCCGGAGCAGGAAGGCGGAGAAGTACTGTAGAAGGGAAAGCCTGCCAGATGCGGTTGGGGAGTCTTATCAGGCATAGTACTCGGAGGTGGGGAAAGCCCACCACAAGGGGAAGGACCTGACGGAAGTACGCAGCCTGTAAAGGAAACTTGCACCGGACAGAGTCGGGCCGGAGAATGTAAGCGAACCTCACTGCGGGCAATAGCAAACAGACGGCGAGTCGTCGTCTGCGCGGAAGCGAGTACAACCGAGGAACCGGATGCGGAAAAACTGCACGTCCGGGTCTGTGCCGGGGGCGGCGGGTGACCGCCGTCCCTACGGCGGAGGCGTCACAATTTCCTTGACATCACTGCGAAGGCCGCATCATGGAACCAGCAAACTATTTCACCACTGCAGCAAGTCTCATGGAGTTCCTAAATTCCACGGAAACTGGCCTGTCTCACCGAACGGCTGGCGCCCGTCTCTTAAGACTCGGATGCAAGGCGCTTCGTGACCTGAGTCGGGACATGGAACCCGATGGAGACATTGCGTGGGCGCTGAATCATCTAGCCGTCGTAGATAAGACGGGCCGACAGCTAGACGACTTTGAAGATTCCGGCCGTGCAATCTTTGACGTGTTTATCGCCGCCGAGTCCAGTCTCTTCGAGAAGATCGGCATGCCCCCTGACATTCGGCGGTTCGTGATGAATAGAGCGACCGATCTCAAGCATGAGTACTGGAATCTGGAGAACATACCGCCTGCTACTTGGACGCGAATGCAACAAGAAGTGCAGGCCCTTGCGGCTGAAATTTGCAGCTACGCTGAATCTTTCGTCGAACTCGAAAAATGGCGCCATGCTGGCAACAGAAGTGCATTTGTGCTCATTGGTGGCGGGATCATTACTCTCAACGCTTCTCCAGCGGCGCTTGATCTCGGCCTTACAACTTGGATGACTGCAAAGTCCGGAAAATTGGGAAGCTGGATCATGAAGATGGGAACACGCGAGAGCGAGATGAAGTGAGGCCTAACCACTCGTCGCAGCGGACAACACCCGTGCGTTCGCACGGGTGTTGTCCGTTGAACTCACACGGCGTTAGGTCTGTAAATTGATCTACGCCCAAACTCCATCAAGAATCACCAAGGAAATTGAAGAGGTATGCGCACAAATCACAACAGCGCATAAGCCCATATTTCTGCGGGTCACCCAGCAACCTTGGAGTGCACTTCAAGAGTGTTACCAGAATGTAAAGATTGCCGTTGATCATCACGGCGGCTCTCTTGTATATGGCTAGAATATATTTCTTTGGCCTCGGGTTTGGATTGAACGTGAAGCTCATGCTGCCTGGAAAAACGAAAAAGGCGAGCTTGTTGAAGTAACTCCACGTCCGGACAATGAGGAAATTCTGCTATTCCTTCAGGATGACAGTGCAGAATATAAAGGCATAAGGCATGATAATCTTCGGTTTTCATTAGCTTCCTCGCCTATTGTTCATGAGCTTATAGCGGTATCTCAGGAAAGGTTTAAGGTACTTACGCAATATGCAACGCCGCTCTCAAACCAAGTACAGGTTGCTGTTGTTGCATTCCGAGCAATTGAGCAGAAATTCCAACAACTACATGAAGCCATAAATTGGAAACCTCAACGTAATGATTTGTGTCCATGCGGCAGCAGAAAGAAATACAAGCATTGCCATGAAAAACAAACCTAACAATGCGCTGCAGCCGACCGGCCATGAAGCGGCTTCGTTTTCCGTCTGCTCGTCACTCACTCTCGGCTCTCCTGTTGCGCTCAGCGCCGGGCCGGCGGCTGAGCTTGGCGTTGAACTAAACCGCTTACGCGGTGGTTTCGTTTCCTTAGCGTTTCCGCTTTATTTCTGGCTGAATTTCCACCCCATTTCGACGCTGTCATGCACCCCGACATTCACCGGGGCACCATTTTGCCTGACGTTTTGCGAGGTCTCATGACCGCTCTGCCAAGCTGTATGTGTAGCCGAATGGAGCCGAATGGGGTCAGACACGATATCTGTGCTATCCTTCGTGCAGTCAGTTCACGACCTGAACCGCCATGGCCCGCCTTCCCGGCTACGTCATCCCCGGGCAACCGCAGCACATCATCCACGCGGCAACAACCGCCAGGGTATACCAGGGTATATCGGGGGTCAGTTCCCGCCTTGTAGCCTGCCGAGGACATGGTGTCGTGCGGGCCATGGCGAGACGGCCGCGCATCGAATTCTCCGGGTGCACGGTATTATGTGGCCTCTCGCGGTGATCGGCGCGAGCCATCTTCGATGATGACGGAGATCGTCAGAGGTTTCTGAGCACGCTGGCCGAGGTGGTCCAGCGGTTCAACTGAGGCGTTTAGAGGCAAGCGTCGGCATCAGCGCGGCCACCTGTTTCAGGGGCGGTTCGCTGGCGAGAACGTGATAGAGCGAGGTCAGAATGGGGTCAGACACGATAGCGGTGCTATCCTTCTTGCAGTCAGTTCACGACCTGAACCGCCATGGCCCGCCTTCCCGGCTAACGTCATCCCCGGGCAACCGCAGCACATCATCCACGCGGCAACAACCGCCAGGGTATACCAGGGTATATCGGGGGTCAGTTCCCGCCTTGTAGCCTGCCGAGGACATGGTGTCGTGCGGGCCATGGCGAGACGGCCGCGCATCGAATTCTCCGGGTGCAGGGTATTATGTGGCCTCTCGCGGTGATCGGCGCGAGCCCATCTTCGATGAGGACGGAGATCGCCAGAGGTTTCTGAGCACGCTGGCCGAGGTGGTCCAGCGGTTCAACTGGTTGTGCCATGCGTACTGACCAATCATTACCACTGGTAATGTGAACCCCGCAGGACAATCTGTCCAAAGGCATGCGGCAGCTCAATGGCGTTTACACGCAGGCGTCGAACCGGCGGCATCAGCGCAGCGGCCACCTGTTTCAGGGGCGGTTCGCTGGCGAGAACGTGATAGAGTGAACAGATCTGGGGCCTCGGAGGCACCGTGCTAGATGGCGAACGGACCCGATCACCTGGCACCTGAGCGGTGATCCACAGCGCGAGGGACATGGCCATGTCTGACTGGATTGTCGTGAACGTCATTGACGTGTGTCCTCAGGTCGGCCTCGTCCCGTTGGGAACGCCACTGCGTCGATAGTCCGTTAGGGCTGCGGGCTAGCGCGACTCCTGATGACCGACTGAGTAGCGGGCCGTGGCCGGTCCGGGTTCTCGCAGCAAATGCAGTGGGAGGATGCGTGATCCCGGCCGAATCGGGATATCATGAAACCGAACCGTTGCCGAAATCTTGGAAGCTACTTTGACCGGCGCTGCCGAGGACGAGGTCGTCTCTTGGTCGCGGGCAATTTGCATCGCGTGGCCTGGCCGCACATCGGAGGATTCATGGGATGAACTCCTATCGCCTGGCGTCTGACATTGTCGTCCGGACGCGTTAGCCGGAATGTCCTGCTTACTTGCCGACGTTTGTCCTAACCATAACCAGCCGATGGACAGCGACCGGCGAACCCGCTGCGCGGCTTCCCCGACGCGTCTCGGCGACATTGGGCGGTCGAACACAGAATGAATCTCTGCGGGAGGTGCTAACCTTGGGCAATACGTACACCGCGATTTTCGAGCGCGATGGTGAGTGGTACATCGCATATTGTCCTGAAATCCCCGGGGCGAATGGCCAGGGCCACACGAAGGAAGAGGCTCGGAAAAGCCTGGCCAGCGCGATCGAACTCATCTTGCGGGACCGGCGAGAAGACGTGCTGCGAGGGTTGCCAGCCGATGCCGAACGGGAGACGGTGACTGTGGAGTGAAGAGAGGTGTCCTTCTGCGGCATCTCCGGCAGCACGGTTGCTACCTCAAACGGGAAGGGTCATCCCATTCCTTATGGTGCAATCCTAACACTGGAGCGGTAGAAGCCGTGCCCCGGCACTCTGAGATCCCCAATCGCATGGCAAGAAAGATCTGCCAAGCGCTGTCCGTTCCAGAGATCGGCGGATGAACTCGCCCGGGGGCACATCGAGTCAGTCCTCCCCGTGTAATCTCTGTTGGAGTCGTGTTCGTGCACCAGGACGAACCAGGACGAATGGGGTCAGACACGATATTTGTGCCATCCTTCGTAGGAGCTAGGGGGTCAGTTCTCGCTTCGTAAACTCTGGGGAGGACGCGGTGCGGTGGGAAAAATCCGGGGCTCCGGAGCCACCGGGCCCAGACCTAAGAGACTGGGATCCCGCCGGGTTGCATCCAGTGTGCGCTCGCTGTGCAGCGGGCAGGGTTAGGCCGATTCGGCGAGCTGAGCGAGGGGTGCACGGTTTCCCGCGCCAGACCCCCGATGCGAGCTACGGGCCGACGCCTCTCCAGATGGAGAAGCATCGATGCCGAAGACCCGAACCTCAATGGGGCCGAGTTGGTTCCTTTCGAACGCCACCGCGATCTTCCGCAGGCGCTCGATCAGGTCGCCAAAGCTCATGGCCGCTCGCGTGTCCGGGTCGTGCCATGTACGCCGTCCGTGGTGCGATACCACCAGGACACCGTGTCGCCGCGTCGCGGGCTTCAGATAGTTCCTAGCGAGTTGCCAGGTTAGCGCCCGTTCCAGGGCTCGAACGGTCCAGGGCATTCCGCCGTGTTTCACCTCCACCGCGACCTCGAACGGGGCGGCGGTGGAAGAGACGATGATGTCCGGCTTGTCACCGCGCGCGACTTGAGCCTCTCGATGGACGTGAAAGCGGCCATTCGCGCGGAGACTCATCTGTTCGGCGATCCACTTCTGGACCTCGTCTTCGTTCTGTGCGCGTGCGACCAACGGCCGCGATGTGGCATCGGCATGAAACAGACCAGACTGAATATCCGACAGCACATCCATGACGACGCGCAGCAGCGCCTCGCCCGACTTTACCGGCGCAACGTGGCACCGCTCCAAGGCAAGAACCTCGGCCGGTGTCCAGGCCGGTGGCTCGGCGTCTTGCTCCGCCTTGCCGTGCGCGAGCTCTCTGAAACGGATAGCGCGAGACGGGAATGCCTCGTCGGCGGCCAGCATGCGCATGGCTCGGTAGGCCTCGACACCGGGCCGGTCGAGCAGGGTGCCAAGGAGGGTGTTGCGCGCTGCCTCGGCTTCGTCCCGTGCGTCCGGCGTGTACGGGCCCTCACGCCTCCGGTCTTCCTCGGGACGTACGTACCGGTAGGCGAGGCGCACAAGTGCTTCCAAGGAAGATACCGATGCGCCGTGGAGAGTGCCTGCCGCCAGCGGCTCGTGCCGCCCGAACAGCGCACCGAGGCAAGCTTCGGCACGGGCGTCGCGCAGACTCGGCGCAGCACCGTCGAGCCAGTCGGCCAGCTCACCCGTGGCGCGATTCTGCGTCGACTAGGAACAACATTGCGAGGTAGCGCCGCACGCCTCCGTCCTCGTTCGCGACTTTCGCCGCTCGCAGTCTTCGGAGCGCAAGCGTTGCCGTACGGCGCCGTTGAGCGTCGTTCAGGTCCAGGTACCGAAGAATCCGCAGCGCGCAGTCGAGCATCTCCCGGTTTTTCGGCGTTTTCCCGGTGACCGCCTCGAACAGAAGCTGTTGTACAGAGGGCGAGACGGGCCTGTCGGACCAGCCGTAGTGAGAGAGGAGGTCGGTGCGGCTTCCGTATCGTCCCGACCACTCCTGCTGCAAGGTCCGACGCACGATCGGCAACGTTACCCCCGGTTGCCGGTCGATGAGTGCCTCGATCCAGTACGGGTAGCCCTGCTCGGAGAGGCAGCCGTGCAGGGCGGCGCGCTCGGCCTCGGCGGGAACCAAGCGCGACGCCCAGTCTGGATGCTCCGCAGCTTCGACCCCCAACCCGGCGACCGACAGGATGGTCGCGTACTTGACGGTCACACGGTTGTCCTTTGTGTGTTTTGGGCGTTCCGGCGCTGTGACGCGCCAGAGCGCCTTCATGCCGTCGCGGTACGCCTCGGCGACGGCCCGACCGAATGCCTCTTCCAGCAGTCGCCATTGGAGAACCGCTTCCGCCTCTCCATCCTTAGTTCTGTGCCGAAGCCAGTTGGTCAGGTAGTGGAGCCTGGATGCCCCCTTGGCCCAATTGGCCAAAAGAACGGGATCGCACAGCACCGACGGGTCTGCCCTGATCTCGTCACGAAATTCTACCCAGGACGCCCTGTCCTTGCGCTCCTTTTCTTCCCATTGGCGTTGTATGGTGCTCTGCCTCCGGCGTAAGCGGAGAGCTTCTTCACTTTCGACCGGAGGTGCGAGGTAAGCATTCAGGTCCCTCTCCAACTCGCCCCAGCCCGCGACCCGCCTGCGTAACCTGGGCGCTTCAGCGCCGAATGTACCGGCATTCGTCAGCACGGCAACGAGGGCACTGAGCGCAACGCGCCTGTCAGGCTCGAAGGGACGCGCGGCGAGGTCTTCGTAAAGCCAGCTCAGATCCTCGGGGCCGAGTCGCCATAACCTGCCGCCGTGGACATGCACCTGCCAAACGCGTGTCGGGTGCTCCTCTCCAAGATTGGCATTTCGCCGGGTTTCGTCAACGTCCGCCCAGAAGAGCCTGCGCTGTAGGCGCTGGTTGGCGGACACCAGGGTGCTGAGCGGCGGCCCTTCCTGGTCGGCGGCCGCGCGCGGTTCGGCGCGCTCGATCACCATCAGCAGGCGGACCAGGCCATCGCAGGGCTCCGCGCCTCCTAAGGCCAGCACCGCGTCACGTCCTAGCGCCGTTATGTTCGCAGCGAAACCGTAATGGTGTGCGGAGATTCGCAAGTGATGAGCCGCGAAAGGCGGCGCAAGGCACAGGTCCGCAACGCCCGCGATGAAACGCTCACGGGCAGCGGCATCGGGACAAGCTTCCCAGAGCGCGCGAGTCACATCGCCGAAGCCTTCGTGGGACCGCTCGTTCGGTGAGGGAAAGCGCTCGATCAGGTCGAGCAGTTCGTCGACCGAGAGATAATGCGGGAACAGCACCTTGGCGAAGTGCGGGGCGAGCCGGGCAGTGGCCGGCGCGGAAGCGGCCACCAACCAACGCGCGGCCGCGGCCAAGCCCTCGACATCGCCGCAGACGTCGACAGCTTCCAGCGCGACCATCCGTAGGTAGTCGTCGCCCGCTTCATCCACCAGCGTTCCGCGTGCTAGGTCCACGCAGGCGCGGATCGCCCCTTCGCGGACGACGCGCAGGAGATCGATCCGAAAATCTCTGCGGTCGTTGATGGTCCAGCTTCGACGGATAGCGCCGGCGAGGTCCGGTGTGGCGAACATCCACAGCGCACGGCGGTCGAGACTGTCATTGGCGATCTCCCCGGCCCGGTGGCGCTCCGCGTAGGTGAATAAAAGGCGTTCCTTGGCCTCCAAAGGGAGCGAGCGCGAGTCGCCGTAACGCAGAAGCACCAGCGGCTCGCGCCGGATCATCTCGTCGCGGATATCCCGGTGGTCCAGAGCGAGCCAGGCCGCGGTCCCATGGAGCGACGGCACAAGGGTCTCGATGCCGTAGCGATCGGCGAAGATTAGCTCCCACACGGCATCTCGGGCATCTCGCGGAGAGCCAGGCTGAAGGAGCCGGTTCAGCCACTTCGCGGTCAGGTACTCCTGGGTGGCCCGATGGTGGAAGCGGACTCGCCCGTAAGTCGAGGGCGCGAACACGCCGCGGCGGATCAGGGCATTGCGCTCGGCGTCCGCCCAATCGTCGAGTACGGAGACGGGATCGAGGGCACCAGCGGCGAGGGTCGGGTCGGGGTCGTGTCCCGGCGCACGAAGCGTAAACGACTTGGCCAATGTCAGCGCGGCGGCGAGTCGCTCGCCGCCTTGGCGCGCCCGTTCGAGTGAAAGATCTCGGTTGTCGGGCCGGAACTTGTCCCGCTCGGTGAGCTTGCGGGTAACGCCCTGCTCGGTCATCTCGACCAGCGAGCCGAAGCGGTGCTGGTTCTTCCAGTACTCGGCGAGGTCGAGAAGGTCGCCGGGGCGCTCTGCCAGGGCGTCGAGCCCGTGCCGCTCGATCCCCTCGACGAATGCGTCCGTGCGTTCGACTCCGGCCGCGGCGGCGAGCGCCTGTCGCTGCTCCGTGGTCAGGGGGACGAGTTGCACGACGAGGAGGTCCTCCGGCTTGTGCTCAGGCTCTTTCGCGGCGACGGCGTTACGGGCTTCGTTCTGGTTCGCGAAGATGGGGCCGAGCAAGGCGTGACTTCGATCGCGCTGGACCCCGATCACGCCGCTCCGACGCATCAATGCACCGGACCTGCGCGAAACGCCGCGCAGGCCATTGATTTCAAATGTTAGGTTGCACGCTGGCGTGTTGCTATAGGCCGATGGCGCTATGCAGAAGCTGAGTGTAAGGGCATGGCCCGCACTCGCGGTGCTCGCCGTTGTGATGGGTCTTCTGCTGTTTGTCCCTGCGGGGACCGTTCACTATTGGCAAGCATGGGTGTACTTGTCCATCTTCACTGGCGCATCGGGCGTCACTACGCTCTATCTCATGAGAAAAGACCGGGCTCTTCTTGAGCGTCGGATGCGCGGCGGTCCGACGGCGGAGAAGCGACCAGCTCAAAAGCTCATCATGCTGGGTATGTCAATCGGCTTCATAGCGCTTCTTGTCGTACCAGCGTTCGACCACCGCTTTGGGTGGTCCCCCGTACCGCTCGGCGGTGTCGTGGCGGGGGACGCGCTCGTCGCGATCGGGTTTTATCTCATTTTCCTGGTGTATCGAGAAAACACGTTCACGTCGGCGACCATCGAGGTTGCTGAGAATCAGAGGATCATTTCGACCGGGCCGTACGCAATCGTTCGGCATCCGATGTACGCGAGTGCGTCCCTGTACCTTCTCGGCACGCCGCTCGCGCTTGGCTCGTACTGGGGGCTCGTACCGATCGCCGCGATGGCGCCATTTCTGATATGGAGGCTCTTTGACGAGGAGCGCTTCCTGGCCGGGAATCTGCCCGGATATACCGAATACCAGGAAAAGGTCCGGCATCGTCTTGTGCCATTCGTGTGGTAGTCGAGCAAGCCGGTTGCCCTGAGATATGGAACCTGTACAGGCGCCTCGGGTCAGTACTCGCCCTGTGGCGAGGGTGGTATCGTGCGAGCCATGACGACTTCGCATCGAATTCTTCGCTGCACTGTAGCTTATGACTTCTCGCGCTGATCGGCGCGACCTCCATCTTCGAGGACGATGGAGATCGGCAGAGGTTCCTAGGGGCATCACCGGCAGTTCGTTCGTCAGGGCATTGGGAGGGAGAGCCTCTGGAGCGGGTTGCGACCGCAAGATCTATCTTGGGGATGAGCGGTTTGTCGAGCGCATGCAGGCCAAGGCGCAGGTTCAGGGCGATGAGCTGAGTATTCCGCGCGCCCAAAGGCGAGCTCCACCCGCCTCGCTGGCGTCCATTGCGGCGAAGTCCCGAGCACACGGGACGAGGCGATGCTCGCAGCTTACGCGACGGGTGCCTAACAGCTATCGAGATATCGCCCAGAAGTCGGGAGGCTGCCCGTCAAGGTGGGCCGGCGACCGCCAGACCGGCCTATTCGGTCAGCGGCGGTGCCGGCCGCTGTGGCAGCCGCAGGCCGCGAATTTCCCGCGGCCCCTGTCGTTCCCGACCTTATTGCACCACCCCGCGCTCATGGGCCAGGGCCGTCTGCGTCTGCTCGGCATTACCCGGAGTACTGAAACGAATGAGTGAAAAAGCGACCCCCGCATGGTCGGGACCTTCACGGCCCGCCGCGTTGGAATCCGAGACCTCCGGCATCGCAACACGAACGAATCCGGAAGTGGCGTTACTGGGCCGAGCCAGGGTGGACGGATCGATCACGTTCAACATCTTGCTCAGGTTCAGCTCGCCGGCCAGGGAATTGCGGTCGCTATCAAAAGTCCTGACCGGGACGTGCAGACGGTCGCACCCGTCAGCGCCGGCCCGACAGTTCTGGTCCAGCCACACCACGAGCTGAGTGGAGCCGTTCAGGCTGGGATCGAGGAAGTAGCGCATGTCGAAAAATACGGTATCGTTCGCAGCGCCGTCGTCGTTGTCCAGCCCCATGCCGGAAGTCAGGGGCGAATAGTTGGTAGGTTGCCCACCGGTATAGACGATTTCCGCGAATCCTTGACGCAGCGGGGGGGTGTTTCCAAGGTTTGCCATCGGCAGCACCGGGATGTAAGCCGCCGACTCCCAGTTGCCGCGGATGATAGCGGCGTCTCCATAGATGCCGAACGCGGGGTCGAATGCCCCAAAGGTCGCCGAATCGTTGCCAAAAACCAGGAAACCGCTCATGCCATCCAGCGCACTCATGCCAGAGCTTTGCACCGCAGAACCCCAATCGAACGGCACGAAGTCGTCGCAGCCGGTGTTCATCTGGCCCTGGGCCTGGATAATGCCCGTGGCGTTGAAGAACCACCAATCGATGGTGCCGGTTGCTCCCGTGTTATTGGGTGCACCGACCAAGTCGCAGTCGGTCGCATTCTCCTGCGGCGCCGAAGTGAAGCCGGGTCCGGTATAGTCACCGCCCCCCCTCTCCGTCTGGTTGGGATCATCCCCCAGGGTCGAGGGGATGGTGAGCCCGACGAGGGTATTGACGTTATTGGCGGAGTCGTACACCACATACGGGACGAGCACGGCCTCACCCGGCTCGGCCTGGCTGATGGCCTGGGAGGTGCCTGCGTAGCTCAGAGCACAGATGACGCTTGCCATGATCAGGGTTTTTTTGCGGACGCTAGGAATTGTCATTTCACGTACTCCTCAAGAGATGCCTGTTTGCCATTGAACCACGAGACCACGATGCCCGACAGGCAACCCCAAACACCCGCCTTGCTCACAGGCTAGCCCTTTTTGGTTGCCCGCTTGTCTGGTTGCCCGAGATCGTGGCCCGACCTGCGGCGCACGACACCGGTCGCTGGCCTTTACGGAGTATAACGATAATTGCGTCTGGCGCCATCCCGGACGCTGCAAGGGCAGGCTCAAGGCTTTCACACCGAAGCTGGGGGTTCGAACCCAACGAATCAGCCACCCCGCGATACAGGACCTAGCACTGCGATATTCGCGATGACTTGCCGCCATTCTGCGGCGCGCAATATCGCGTTCAGAGGGGCATCGCGGTGGCCGGTCGAAGCTGGTCTGGCCGGGCGATTGCCGCGCAACAGCTCGCAATCTTGCCACGCACAAAACGGTAGCGCGCGTCGATAGTCAGCTTGCTCCGGCCCAACCCGCGCACCCAATGACAGCTCATACAATCGCCTTGGAACAAGGCGAGACTTCGCCACACCGCAGCGGCAACCGTCCCGGCGGCCTGACGGTGCCACCCGCGGCGTCTGAAGAACTGCTAGCCCAGCTCGCTCAGCTCCCGCATCAGGGCCGCCTCGTCGCCCAGGTTCAGCTCCAGCAGACGCCGCAGCGTCGTGAAGCTCTCCAGGTCCGTGGTGGTGCGCGCGAAGCCGCCGCGCCGGCCATCGAGGTGGGCCAGGCGCGTTTCCATCGTGATGCCGAAGCTGCCATCGCCCAGGCGAATCTGAAGCTGCACCGGGTCGCCTCCCTGGCCCGGCCAATCCGCCGGCAACTCGACCAGTGCCCCTTTCAGCGAAACATCGAGCAGGGTCCCTTGCCAGATGCCGCGGAACGTCGCGGATCCGCACGTGGGCGTCGAAGGGGACGCGGGTGAACCGCCTGCGCTCTTCGGTGTCGTCGCCTTCCGGCATCGGCTTTGTTTCTCGATGACCCACCGGGTCCGTGCTACTGTCGAGGTGCGCGCGTCAGAGCCTCATGCCGCCACCTTGGGCAGGTGGTCCAGCGCCTGGCGGATAGCCGCGTCGGGGTACTCGTAGTCCTCCAGCTCCCCGCTGAAGTACTTGTCGTAGGCGGCCATGTCGAAGTGGCCGTGCCCGGAGAGGTTGAAGAACAGCGTCTTGGGCTCGCCGCGTCTTCTTGCACCTGAGGGCCTCGTCGATGACGGCACGGATGGCGTGGCAGGACTCGGGCGCCGCGATGATGCCCTCGGAACGGGCGAAGGTGACGCCCGCCTCGAAAGTGGCCACCTGTGGCACGGCCAGCGCGTCCACCAAGCCCTCCTTGTGGAGCTGGGACACCAGCGGCGAGTCGCCGTGGTAGCGCAGCCCGCCCGCGTGGATGGCCGGCGGAACGAAGTCGTGGCCGAGGGTGTACATGAGCATGAGGGGAGTCAGGCCCACGCTGTCCCCGAAGTCGTAGGCATAGTGGCCGCGCGTCAGGGTAGGGCAGGAGGCTGGGCTCCACCGCCACGAGCCGCACCTCCTTGCCCGCCGCCTTGTCGGCGAAGAACGGGAACGCCGAGCCCCCGAAGTTCGAGCCGCCGCCGCACGACGCGAACACCATGTCGGGGTATTCGCCGATCTTCTGGAACTGCTTCTTGGCCTCCAGACCGATGACCGTCTGGTGGAGCAGCACGTGGTTGAGCACCGAGCCCAGGGAATAGTTCGTGTCCTTCCGGGAGGCCGCCTCTTCGACCGCCTCGGAGATGGCGATTCCCAGGGACCCGGGCGAGTCCGGGTCCTGGGCCAGGATCTGGCGGCCCGCCGCGCTCAGGTCCGTCGGGCTGGCGAGCACCTCGCGCGCCCCATGCCTGCATCATGGAGCGGCGGTAAGGCTTCTGGTGGTAGCTCACCTTCACCATGTAGACCCGCACCTCGATCCCGAACATCTGACCAGCCAGGGCGAGCGCCGACCCCCATTGCCCCGCCCCGGTCTCCGTCGCGAGCCGGCGGATGCCCGCCTGCTTGTTGTAGTATGCCTGGGCAACTGCCGTATTGGGTTTGTGGGAGCCGGCGGGGCTCACCCCCTCGTACTTGTAGAAGATCTTGGCCGGCGTTCCCAGCGCCTGTTCGAGGCGGTGGGCGCGGTACAGGGGTGACGGGCGCCACAGCCGGTAGATTTCACGCACCGGCTCGGGGATCGGGACCCAGCGCTCGCCCGAGACCTCCTGGCCGATGAGCGCCTCCGGAAAGATGGCCAGCAAGGCGTCGGGGCCGATGGGCTTTCCGTCCGGGCCCAGCGGCGGCGCCGGCGGGTTGGGCATGTCCGCGATGACGTTGTACCAATGAGTGGGAATCTCGGACTCGTCCAAGAGGACCTTGGTTTGCGGCATGCGCTGTGTCTCCTCCTCGGTGGGATCGGCGGGCGGGTGCCGTGCTGGGTAGTTATCCCGACGGTGCGACGGGGATTGTAACCGATGGTCCGGCGTTGGCGAGAACGACCCCCCGCCGTGGGACGCGATTCCGGGCTCGCGCGCCGGGCGATGGTCTGAAATGTGCGCCGCCAGGAACGCCGGAATGCGTTCCTCCAGCCAGTAGCTCGGACGCCAAGGGGGGCCGGCGACAAATCCTACATGACCGCCCCGCGCGCTCAACTCCAGGGTGACGTCGCCGGACAGTTCATCGGCCTCGGGCACCGAGTCCGGGGTCATGAACGGGTCGTCCAGGGCGTGCAGGATGAGGGTCGGTACCCTGATGTCCCTCAGATAGCGCCGGCTGCTCGATCGCGCATAGTAGTCGTCCGCGCCCAGGAAGCCGTGCAGCGGCGCGGTGACGTGCTCGTCGAATTGCCTGAAGGTCTTCAGAGGCGAGACGTAATCCAGGCCGTCGGGTGCCGGCAAGACGGCGAACTTGCGTGCAGTCTTGCGCCGCAAACTGCGCAACAACTTCCACTGATACAGGGTGGAGAGCCCACGCTCCAGACGCCACGCCGCGCGCGACAGGTCGAAGGGGACCGATACGGCGACCGCGGCTTGGACCGGAGCGTCGGCGCCGCGCTCCCCCAGCCACTTGAGCAATACGTTGCCTCCCAAAGAATAGCCGACCACCGCCAGGCGGCGCACTCTGCCGCTGCGCCGAAGGCGGCCCACGACGAAGTCCAGGTCGCCGGTCTCTCCGGAATGGTAGCTGCGCGCCAGACGGTTCAGCTCGCCGCCGCAGCCGCGGAAGTGCATGACCACAGCCTGGTAGCCTTGCGTGCCTAGAGCGCGCACCAATGCGCGCGCGTAAGGGGATCGGCTCGATCCTTCCAGGCCGTGCAGTACCAGCACCAGATCGGTACCCCCGCCCGGCGTCCAATCCAGGTCCAGAAAGTCTCCGTCAGGCAACTCCCAGCGTTCCCGCTGCAGTGGGACGCCGCGCGGGCGTCGGGCCACGTTCGCCCAGAGCGTCTGCAGGTGCCCGCCCGGCAGCCACCAGGCCGGCCTGAACACACTGTCCGTCACCGCAAGCGGCCGAGCTCGGGCAGCGGCTGCGGGCTAGGGGGAGGCGCGATGCGTTACGAGCTCCTCCACTACCGCGGGGTCGGCGAGGGTGCTGGTGTCTCCCAGGCTGGCCAGGTCGTTTGCGGCGATCTTTCTCAGGATGCGGCGCATGATCTTGCCGGAACGGGTCTTGGGAAGACCGGGTGCCCACTGGATCACGTCCGGGGTGGCTATCGGGCCAATCTCGCTGCGCACCTGTTGGATCAGCTCCCGGCGCAGCTCTTCGCTGGGCTCCTCTCCGGCCATGAGGGTGACGTAGGCGTAGATGCCTTGACCCTTGATCTCGTGCGGAAAGCCGACCACGGCGGCTTCAGCCACCTTGTCGTGCAGCACCAAGGCACTCTCGATTTCGGCGGTGCCCAAGCGGTGCCCGGAGACGTTGATCACGTCGTCCACGCGCCCCGTGATCCAGTAGTACCCGTCGCCGTCCCGTCGCGCACCGTCTCCTGTGAAGTAGTAGCCGGGATAGATCCTGAAATAGGTGTCCACGCAGCGCCGGTGGTCACCGTAGATTGTGCGCGTGATTCCGGGCCAGGGGCGAGCGATGACCAGGTTGCCCGAACCCACCCCTTCCATCGGTTGGCCCGAGGCGTCCATGAGCGCCGGTACGATCCCGAAGAAGGGGCGCGTCGCCGATCCGGGCTTGAGCCGGGTCGCTCCGGGGAGGGGTGTGATGAGGATGCCGCCGGTCTCCGTCTGCCACCAAGTGTCCACGATGGGGCAGCGGCCTTCTCCCACCACCTGGTGATACCATTCCCAGGCCTCGGGATTGATGGGCTCGCCTACCGATCCCAGGAGTCTGAGGCTCTGGCGGCTGGTGCGCTTCACGGACGCGTCCCCTTCGCGCATGAGTGCCCGGATAGCCGTGGGAGCGGTGTAGAAGATGTTGACCTGATGCTTGTCCACCACATCCCAGAAACGCGACGGCGACGGGTAGGTGGGAATTCCCTCGAACATCAAGCTCGTCGCCCCGTTGCAGAGCGGCCCGTAGACGATATAGGAGTGCCCGGTGATCCAGCCGACGTCGGCGGTACACCAGTAGATGTCGCCATCGTGGTAGTCGAAAACGTACTTGTGGGTGATGGCGGCGAACAGCAGGTAGCCGCCAGTGGTGTGAAGCACGCCCTTGGGTTTCCCGGTGGACCCCGACGTGTAGAGGATGAACAACGGGTCTTCCGCGTCCATGGCCTCCGGCTCGCAGACCTCCGATGCCTGCTGCATGGCCTCGTGGTACCAGACGTCACGCGCTTCGTGCCACGGCACCGTGCCACCGGTACGGCGCACCACGAGCACCGTGTGTACGTTGGGGCACGACTGCAGGGCCTTGTCGGCGTTCTGCTTCAGGGCGACCGCGCGGCCCCCTCGCAGCCCCTCGTCTGCCGTGATCAGAACTCGGCAGTCGGAGTCCAGCATGCGGTCCTTCAGAGCCTCGGGGGAGAAGCCGCCGAACACGACCGAGTGGACCGCACCGATGCGCGTACAGGCGAGCATGGCCACGGCCGCCTCGGGGATCATGGGCATGTAGATACACACACGGTCGCCCTTGCGGACGCCCCGTGCCTTGAGAACGTTGGCGAAGCGGCAGACCTGCTGGTGCAGCTCCCGGTACGTCAGCCTGCGTTCGACGGCAGGGTCGTCGCTCTCCCAGAGGATGGCGATCTGTTCCGCGCGGCCCGGCAGATGGCGGTCGAGGCAGTTATGGCTGACGTTGAGTTGACCGCCTTCGAACCAGCGGATGTGGCCCCGGGAGAAGTCCCATTCGAGGACCTTGTGCCAGGGTTTGGACCACTCCAGAAAGGATGCGGCCTGCTCGGCCCAGAACCCTTCGGGGTCCCGAACCGAGTATGCGTACAGCTCCTGGTAACGGGCTTCGTCGACATGGGTGTGTGCCGCGATCTCGGGCGGGACCTCGTATACCCTTTCTTGAAGCATGGTGGCTCTCCTTCCTGCGGTCGTTGGCGTGCCGTGGGGAGCGGGGTGATTTGCCGCGCTCAGGCGCGTAGCCGACGCTTCGCGGCCCGCAATGCGGCTGGGACAGTCGTCACCGGCCCTACGGGCCCCACCGTGGTGAGGGAATCCACCCGGTCCTGCCTGGCCAGGCGGAAGGGCCGGGCGCTGGACGCGGGGACAGCGGAGCCGGTGCCGTGTCCCGGCGTGTTTGTCCTTTCCCGATCGGCGCTGGCGTTAGCCCTTCTGTCGCTCGCGGATCTCGTCCAGCGTCTTGCACTCGAAACAGAGCATGGCGGTCGGTCGCGCTTCGAGGCGACGCACACCGATCTCGCCCCCGCAAGATTCGCAGTGGCCGTACTCGCCGCGACTGATCCGTCCTAGGGCCTCGTCGATTTTCTTGATCAGCTTGCGCTCCCGATCGCGGGCGCGCAGCTCCAGCGTGAATTCGGACTCCTGGCTGGCGCGATCGTTGGGATCCGGGAAGTTTGCCGCGTCATCCCGCATGTGGTGGACCGTCCTATCCACCTCCTGCATCAGCTCCTGCTTCCACTCCAGCAGGACGCTGCGAAAGTGTGCGAGGTGACGCTGACTCATGTACTCCTCCCCCGGTTCCTCCGTCCATGCGGCGGTAGGAGACCCCGGCGGGGTCGACTTGGTCTCCGGCATGAGCCTGACTCCTAGGGATTGACCATAAAACAGTGTTGTATAGCAGAAAACGCGCCCGCGTTTCAACCGCTCCGCCAACGCGGCAACCGCATGCCGGTTGGGACGGTCGCCACGTGCCCCTCGCCGCGCCCCGTCACGTTCGCCTTTTCGTTCCCTGGGGGACAGCCCGAGTTACAATGAGCCGCGTTCGCTGCCTGCGCGGAGCGGGCGACGTACCGGCCGCCACCATTTCCTGGAGTCCGTCCTGGGTGAGCCAGTCTGGAAAGCCAGCAGAACGCATTCGGTCGATCCAGCCCTTCCTCGCCATGGAGCTGCTGGCCCGGTCCCGCGAGTTGGAAGCGCGCGGGCAGTCCATCGTGCACATGGAGGTCGGCGAGCCCGATTTCCCCACGGCTGCTCCCATCGTGGAGGCGGGCAAGAGGGCGCTGGAGCAGGGCTACACACACTATAGCCCGGCGCTCGGGCTGCCCGAGCTGCGGGAGGCGATCGGCGCGTTTTACGCAGAGCGCTACGGCGTTACCGTGCCGGCGGCCCGCGTGGCTATCACCCCCGGCGCCTCCGGGGCACTGCTCGCCGTGGTGAGCGTGTTGGTCGACGACGGCGATCAGGTGCTGCTCGCCGACCCCGGTTATCCCTGCAACCGGAATTTCGTGCGACTTCTCGGGGGAGAGCCGGTCGCTGTGCCCGTCAGCGCGGGGTCGGGGTATCAGCTCACCCGCGACCATGTGGCGCGCCACTCGACCCGCAGGACTCGGGCGGTGCTGCTGGCTTCTCCGTCCAACCCCACCGGGACCTTATTGCCGAGGACCGAGCTGCAGGCCATCCTGGGCTGGGCGGGAAAACGCGGCGCAGCGGTCATCGTGGACGAGATATACCACGGGCTGACTTACGGGGGCCGGGCCGAAACGGCCCTGGGTCTGTCCGAGGACGTTTTCGTCATCAACAGCTTTTCCAAGTACTTCGGCATGACGGGCTGGCGCATCGGCTGGCTCGTAGCGCCTCAGGCTTACGTGCCGGCGTTGGACAAGCTGATCCAGAACATCTTCCTGGCAGCGTCCACCCCGGCCCAACACGCGGCGCTTGCGGCGCTGGAGCCGGACACGCTGGCTATTCTGGAGACGCGGCGTGATGAGTTTCGGAGGCGCCGGGACTTTCTGGTACCCGCCCTGCGTCGCCTCGGGTTTGATGTTCCGGTGATGCCCCAAGGGGCGTTCTACGTGTACGCCGGTTGCGCCGGCCTCACCGACGACAGCCATGCGTTCGCCATGGACCTGTTGCAGCGTGCCGGCGTGGCGGTGACGCCCGGTCGCGACTTCGGGGACCACGGGCCCGAGCGGCACCTGCGTTTCGCCTACACCACGTCGATGGAGCGGCTCGAAGAGGGGGTGCGGCGTCTTGCAGACCACCTGCAGCGGCTGTGACGCGCACCCTGACCCTACTGGCTCCGGGGCTGCTGGCGCCGGACGGGGCGCCGCGCATCGCGGGGTCGCCGGGTCTCCGGGCCCTGCTCGCTCGGGCGCGCCGAGCCGCACTGCGGGAGGACGGCTACGAAGCGGCCTTGTGGCGCCGGTTCGGTCTGCCCGCAGCGCCCGGCGCCGAGATCCCGGTGGGCGCGGTCACCTGGGTGGCGGATACCGGTTCGGGGGAGACCGGTGGTTGGTGGATGCGGGCAGACCCGGTGCACCTTCGCGCGGACCGAGACCGGGTTCTGGTGTTCGGCGGCGCGCCCCTGGACTTGCGGGAAGAGGAGGCGGCCGAACTGGTCCGGGAGATTACTCATACTCTCGGACAAGGGCGCTGGTCGCTCGAAGCGCCGTGTCCGCAGCGGTGGTACCTGCGATTGCCGGAGGATCCGCAGATCCAGACCCAGCCTTTGCCCGAGGTGTTGGGAAGGACTGTCGGAAGCCTCCTCCCCGCAGGCGCGAAGGCGGCTACCTGGCAGCGCCTGCTCACGGAGATCCAGATGCTTCTGGCCGGTTCGGCGACCAATGAATCCCGGCAGGCGCGCGGCGTACTCCCGGTCAACAGCCTCTGGCTGTGGGGGGCGGGCCGACTGCCGGAAAGGGTGCAAGGCCCTGACGCAACGACCTGGGGGGAGGAGCCGATGCTCCGGGGACTGGCGCGTCTAGCCGGGATGGGTTGCGCTCCGTGCCCTGCGGACGCCGAAGCCTGGCTCGCCGTCGCCAATGCGGGAAACCATCTGGCGGTTCTGGGCGACCTGCGGGGCGCAGCGTGCCTGGACGCCGGGGATGTCAGCGCCACGGCCCGCGCGTGGGATGAAAACTGGCTCCGGCCCCTGCTCAAGGCGCTCACGCGGCGCCGGCTGCAGCGCCTGACGTTCTACGGAGGGGACCGGGACGAATACGAGCTGACGCCCGCTGGCGCCTGGCGCTGGTGGCGTCGTCCGCGACCAGAGCGGCACCCTTGATGCTGCGTCCAGGCGGCGCACACGGAAGCCTCGGGACCGCGCGCCGGACCATCGTACGGCGGGCGGTTCCGGCAGTGCGCGATGACCTGCCGCAGAACCTGCACCCGGTCGTGCGTCGGGTTCTGCTGGCGCGCGAGATCACTTCCGCCGCCGATCTCAGCCGTTCGGCAGCGGACCTGCACGGCTACGAGACACTGCTCGACATCGGGAAAGCCGCAGATCTCCTGGGGGTGGCGGTGGAGCAGCGGCGCAGCATCCTGGTGGTGGGAGATTTCGACGCCGACGGGGCGACCGCTTCGGCTGTGGCGGTTCGCGCCCTGCGCGCAATGGGCGCCCAAGCGGTGGACTACCTGGTGCCGAGCCGGTTCCGCTTCGGTTACGGGCTGACGCCCGAACTCGTCGAGGTGGCCGCCCACCGCTCGCCCGACCTCATCGTGACGGTCGACAACGGAATCGCCAGCCTCGATGGGGTCCGCGAGGCAAAGCGCCGTGGCATTCAGGTCATCGTGACCGACCACCACTTGGCGGGAGCGGAGCTTCCCGCGGCCGACGCCATCGTGAACCCCAACCGGCCGGGCGATCCTTTTCCGAGCAAGCAGTTGGCCGGCGTCGGCGTCATCTTCTACGTGATGCTGGCGCTGCGCGCCCACCTGCGGGACCGCCGCTGGTTCGAGAGGCGTCGCCTTGCCGAGCCGAACCTGGCGCAGCTCCTGGACCTGGTGGCGTTGGGCACGGTAGCCGACTTGGTCCCGCTCGACCGCAACAACCGCATCCTGGTGGCCCAGGGCCTGGCCCGCCTGCGCGCCGGGACGTGCTGCCCCGGGGTCCGCGCGCTGGCCGAGGCAGCGGGGCGTGCCCTGCCGCGTCTGACCGCTCAGGACCTCGGCTTCGGCCTCGCGCCCAGGCTAAACGCCGCCGGGCGTCTGGAGGATATGTCTCTGGGCATCGCCTGTCTCCTGGAGGAGGAGGGTGCGAGGGCCGGCGAGCTTGCGCGCACGCTGGACGCGCTCAACCGCGACCGGCGCGCCATCGAGGAGGACATGCACCGCGCGGCTTTGGAGGTCCTGGCCTCGCAGGTTCATGCGCAGGCCGGTTTGCCGCACGGACTATGTCTGTACGACGACACCTGGCACCAGGGGGTCATCGGGATACTGGCCTCGCGCATCAAGGAGCAAGTCCAGCGTCCGGTCATCGCTTTCGCCCCGGGCAGCGACGGCGAGATCAAGGGGTCGGCACGCTCGGTACCCGGTCTGCACATGCGCGATACCCTGGCGGCCATCGCCGCCCGCATGCCGGACCTCATTCGAAAGTTCGGCGGACACGCCATGGCCGCCGGTCTGGTACTGTCCGGCGATCGGCTCGCCCCGTTCGCCCAAGCCTTCGACGAGGAGGTGACGCGGCGCCTGGGGCTCGCAGAGCCCGTCGGGGTGGTGCACAGCGACGGCGAGCTGGCGCCCGACGAGATCAATGTCGAGCTGGCGCAGGCGCTGCGGGGTGCCGGTCCCTGGGGACAGGGATTCCCGGAGCCGGTTTTCGATGGGCTGTTCGAGGTCGCGGACATCCGCACGGTAGGGCAGCGCCACCAGAAGCTGGTCGTGCGGCAATCCGGTGACTCGCGTACGGTCGTCGCTCTGGCCTTTCGGACCGAGGCTGCGCCATGGATGGAGCGGGGATCGGCGCTTCGTATGGCGTACCGTCTGGACCTGGACCACTACCAGGGACGGGTCAGTCCGCGGCTGGTGGTCGAGCACATCGAGCCCGCCGTCCGCGGCCCGGCGGAGGCCGACTGAAGTGCGCGGGCAGCCGCTGACGGCCGGACGCCTTCGGTTTCAGGACCAGCATCCGCCCCCTTCCAGCCTGCGCGACGAGGTGCTGCGCGGCCTGGCTCGGCGCCCGCGCGCCATTCCGCCCAAGTTTTTTTACGACGCCCAGGGCTCGCTCCTGTTCGAGGCCATCTGCGAGCTGCCCGAGTATTACCTGACGCGCACCGAGATCGGGATCCTGGAGGCGCACGCGGGCGAGATCGCAGCGCTCGTCGGCACCGACAGCGTCCTGGTGGAGCTAGGCAGCGGCAGCAGTCGGAAGGTGCGCCTGCTCCTGGAGGCCATCCGGCCGGCGGTCTGCATGCCGGTCGACATCTCGCGCGATCACCTCCTCGAGGCGGCCAAGGGCCTGGCACAGGACTATCCGTGGCTCCAGGTGCACGCGGTGTGTCTCGATTACTCGCGGTCCCTGAGCCTGCCTGCCTGCGGCTCGGGAAGCCGCAAGGTGGCGTTCTTCCCGGGCTCCAGCATCGGCAACTTCGATCCCGAGGAAGCCGCTGCGCTGCTGCAGACTGTTCGAGAGGTGGTGGCCCCGGGCGGTGGGCTGCTGATCGGGGTCGACCTGAAGAAGGACCCGGCGGTCCTGCACGCAGCGTACAACGACGCCCACGGCGTGACCGCTGCCTTCAACCTGAATCTCCTCGCCCGCATCAACCGGGAACTGGGTGCCGACTTCGACCTGCAGGCATTCCGCCACTCGGCCTTCTACAACGAGCGGCGAGGACGCATCGAGATGCATCTGGAGAGCGTCCGAGCGCAGACGGTGATCGTGGACGGGCAGCGCTTCCGCTTTACGGCCGGCGAGCGCATCCATACCGAAAACTCGTACAAGTACGACTTGGGGGAATTCCGAGACCTGGCGCGCAGTGCCGGCTTCGAGCCCGTTCAGGCCTGGACCGACCCCGACCGGCTGTTCAGCGTGCATTACCTCACGGCCTGAGCGCGTCAGGACGGCGGGTAGCGACGAGGGCGGGGATAGGCGGGCAACCCATCTACTCGTAATGCGTGCTTCTTCCGTGCTGCATCTTCAGTGACCGCTATATGTGTATGGATTCGTATCGATTAGCTCGTGGATGCAGACCCGCACAGGCATGTCGTCAAAAACCATCCGGATGAAGATGGACGAGTCCCTGCCCAACGATGTGGAGCGCTTATGCGCTCAGCTCCGCCGGCTCACCGCAGCTTCAGAAATTCGTCTACAGTGAAGCCGGCATCCTTGAGAACCCGCGCTGCCAGGCCGCGGCCCACGTCCCCCGAGTGAATTGGGACGGTCACAGCCACCTTGCGGTCCTCATGCCATAAGGTCAGGTGACTGCCCGATTGGCGGTCCTCCACGAAGCCCTGTGCCTTGAGAAACCGAACGAGATCGCGCGCCGAGAGCTGCCGGAGGCGCGTCACGCCGGTACGCCGATCGTAAGTTCTCCGACGTGCACCAAGTGCTCATTCTGGGGAATCGGCTGGCCGTGGGCAAGCAAGGCGTCGATGTGCTGGGAGACAGCCAGCCGCATGTTCCGCTTGGCTTCCTCGATCGTCTTTCCGTTGCCAAGACATCCCGGGAGGGTCGGGCTGTAGGCGTAATAGCCTTCGTCGTCGGGTTCCTTCTCGATAAGGATTTCGAAGGTGTAATAGTTCATTCTCGGCCCGCTTGCTGACCATCGTACAGGTCCATCATGGCACGCCGGTAAATTGTCGAGCAACTCCCCGTTTCTTGAATGGTATGTGCCGACGTTGCTCGGTGGAAAGGCCGACTCGGACCAGTCGTAGCCGCAAGAGTGGAACCTCCCCGCCCCATGCAGGCTTACGAAGCTTGGCAGGCAGGAGACCCCGTGCCCTCGCTAGCCCGCCAGCAGCCCGCGTGCTGGTGTGCCAAGCATTGCGCCAAATCTCCGCCCCTCGCGGGATTTACGCGGGTAGCGGTCCTCGGCCGCAGCGTCCACGGCCGACGGTGACTGTGCCCGCCCAGTCCTCCGGAAGGAGCCTCAACCTGACATAGCGGTGGAACGACGAGAACCGCCAGTCCCGCCGCGAGAAGTCGGCCTTGATGCGCCGCCACCGGCCCGGATAATCCGCATCATCGGCCGGCGCCCGTTCCACGCGGGAGTTCCTCGCCGCTTCACCCGCAAACGCAAGCGGACCCGGTGCCGAGGACGAGGCAGAGCTGGGAGCCCAAAACCCCGGGGCTGTTCGCGAGCGATGCGGTTCCCTTCGTTCACCGCATCCTACGTGGGCTGCAAACAAGGAATATTGAAGGTGGCCGAATAGGGTCAATCCGTAACCGGCATAAGACGAACGCGTTAACGACGTGTGGAAGCTTGCGTTGCTAGTTGCTCAGACGCTAGCTCCTCCTGTAGACTTCGGCTCTCAACTCTACGGTCTTTTTCCCCTCCTTGCGGTCCGTCCTGAATAACTCGACCCTGGCCCCTTTAACTCTCTCTTCTGGCCCCTTTACTAATCCTTTCTTAAGTAAGGCCATATCAGACAGCGTAGCAGCAATGCGGATGCATGAAAAAGCCTTTGACGATTTCTGGCAGCTTCTGGAGCCGGCGCAAAGCACCGAGGAGTTTGCTCTTGAGATCCTCTTTGCTTTCCACCCGGCGCTTGGCGACGCGGGCTTTCACATGCCCCCAAACCTGTTCGTCGGGATTGAGTTGGGGCGAGTACGGGGGGAGGAAGAACAGCTTAAGGCGCCCGTTCTGTTCGCCGATGAAGTCCTGGATCAATCGTGCCTTGTGGATGGGATGGCCATCGACGATGAGGAAGACCGGCCGGGTGGCGCCCACCAGCAGGCGCTTGAGGAATTCCTTGAACACCGCGGCGGTCACCGTCCCCTCGTGCACCATGAAGCGCAAGCCCCCGCGGGCGCTCACCGCCGAGAGCATGGCGAGCGAGAACCGCGCCCCGGTCACCGCGACCACCGGGGTCTTGCCCATCGGCGCCCAAGTGGTGCCGGCGTGGTAGTCGGAGCGCATCCCCGACTCATCCCCAAAGTAGATGGTCGCCCCCACGCGCTTGGCCTCGGCCTGGATGGCGGGAAATTGCTCTTTCTGCCAGCGCTCGACCAGCACCGGATCGCGCTGCCAGGCACGGTAGAGCGGCTTCTGGGCAGTGAATCCCAGCACCCGCATCACCCGCCTGACGGCGGAGTCCGAAAGGCGCTTGTTGAACCGCCGCTCGATCAACCTGCCGATGAGCGGCAGGGTCCACAGCGCAAACTCGAATCGGAACTGCTGCGGCGTGTGCTCGCGCACCGCCCCCGCCAGCCAGCGCATCTCCTCGGCGCCAAGCAGCGGCGGGCGGCCCGGGATCGGCTTGGCCAACAGCGCGTTCTGTCCCCCCGAGGCAAATGCCGAGAGCCAGCGAAACACGGTGCGAATGTTCAACCCGAAGGCCTGCGCTACGCTCTGTACCGTCTGTCCGTGACGCACCGCTTTCACGGCTTGCTGGCGCAGCACCTGCAGGCTCCTATGATCGAGCTTGCGCCCGTCCGATTCGCGCTTGCATTTCATGCCCCCATTGTACCAACATATGGCTTTACTTAAAATGGACTTAGTAACTCTTGCTGCACCGCTCGGTCAGAGGGACCGCAAGGCGTTTGCGGACGAGCTGGACCGGTTCCTCAGCAAGCTTCGGAACGACTGACCTGAAACCGAACTCTGCCATGCCGTTGCTGCGCTTCGACAAGGTCTCGCTGGAATACAGCCACCGCCCCCTGCTGGACAAGGTAGATCTCGAGGTCCGCCGTGGGGAGCGGGTCTGCCTGGTCGGACGCAATGGCGAAGGCAAGTCTTCGTTGATGCGCATCGCCGCTGGCGAAGTCACCCCCGATGACGGCACCGTCTGGGTGCGCCCCGGTGCGCGCATCGCCCATCTCCCGCAGGTAAGCGCAATCGACAGCCCCGAGTGCGTCTTCGACGTTGTTGCCGGTGGGCTGCCGGAGTCGAGCGAAGTGCTTTCCCGCTACCACCGTGCGGCCGAAGAGCTCGCACGCACGCAGACGCCATCCGGGATGAGCCAACTGGCCGATTTGCAGCAGGAGCTTGAAGCCGCGGCCGCGTGGCAGCTCGAGCAGCGGGTGGAGAAAGTGCTGTCTCGTTTGGCCCTGGACGGGAGCCTGAGCCTGCATGCCCTATCCGGCGGCTGGCGGCGGCGCGCCATGCTGGCGCGGGCGCTGGTGTGCGAGCCGGACCTCCTTCTGCTGGACGAGCCCACCAACCACCTCGATATCGACGCCATCACGTGGCTGGAAGACTTCCTGGCGAGTTACGCGGGAGCGCTGCTCTTCGTCAGCCACGACCGGGCATTTCTGCGGCGGCTGGCAACGCGCATGATCGAGCTGGACCGGGGCCGGCTCTCGTCCTGGCCCGGAAATTACGACGCGTATGCGCGCGGGAAGGAAGAGCAACTGGAGGTCGAAGCACGGCACAACGCCCTATTCGACAAGAAGCTTTCCCAAGAGGAACGGTGGATCCGCCAGGGCATCAAGGCGCGCCGCACGCGCAACGAGGGGCGTGTCCGCGCCCTAAAAGCCTTGCGCGAGGAGCGCCGCCGGCGCCGGGAGCGCGTCGGTCAAGCTAACCTGCACCTGGGACAGGCCGAGCAGTCGGGAAGGCTGGTGTTCGAGGCCGAGCACCTCGACTACGGGTATGGGGATAGTCTGATCGTGCGGGATTTCTCCACCACCGTGATGCGGGGAGATCGGATCGGCATCATCGGGCCGAACGGGGCCGGCAAGTCCACCCTCATCAGGCTCCTGCTCGGTGAGCTCTCTCCGCAGTGCGGTGACATTCGTCGCGGCACCCATCTGCAGACGGCCTACTTCGACCAAGAGCGGCAGCAGCTCGATCGATCGGCCACGCTGATGGACACGGTCGGTGGGGGCCGGCTGACGGTGACGGTCAGCGGTCGAACTCGCCACGTCTCGGGTTACTTGAAGGACTTCCTGTTTCCCCCGGACCGCCTGCAGTCTCCCGTGAGCACGCTTTCCGGCGGCGAGCGTAACCGGCTGCTGCTCGCGCGGCTGTTCACCCAGCCAGCCAACCTCCTGGTGCTCGATGAGCCGACCAACGACCTGGATGTCGAAACACTGGAGCTACTGGAGGAGCTGCTGGTGGATTACCAGGGCACACTGCTCGTGGTGAGTCACGACCGGGCCTTTCTGGACAATGTGGTCACCAGCACCCTGGCCTTCGAAGGCGGCGGTCGGATCGGAGAGTATGTGGGCGGCTATGCCGACTGGGTCCGGTACCGGGAGGCCAGCGCCGGGGAGGTAGTCGACGGCGAGCGTCCCGCCAAACCGGCGAGGGAGGCCGGGCCGCAGAAGCGCAGTGCAAGGCCCCCCAAGCTCTCCTACAAAGACCAACGCGAGCTGGCGGGCCTGCCCGCGAGGATCGAAGCTCTAGAGGTAGAGCAGTCGAAGCTCCATGCGACGGTAAGCGACCCAAGCTCTTACCAACGACCGGCCGAGCAGATCACGGCCATTCTCCAGCGACTGGACACCGTCACCGGCGAGCTGGAAGCCTGCTACGCCCGATGGGAAGCGCTGGAATCGGCCGCTGCCGACTTGGCATGAGCCTGGTAGGCACCCGGATGCGAGCCCGGGGTGCTGGTGTTCCAGTTCGCGCCCGGGTGGTCTACGCCAAGAAGAGTCTTCAACACCTCGCAACCTGCGCCGAGTCTCTCGACGAAAAGGGGACGGATTTATTTTTCGCAGATCCTACAAGGCGGGACCTGACCCCGGTCTGCGGGTGTTCCAGTTCGCGCCTGGGTGGTCTACGCCAGGAAGAGTCTTCAACACCTCGCAACCTGCGCCGAGTCTCTCGACGAAAAGGGGACGGATTTATTTTTCGCAGATCCTACAAGGCGGGACCTGACCCCGGTCTGCGCTATACCGAGGTCGCGGGCGATGCTCTGACCCTGCCCGACTTCTTGGAGCGGCGATTTCACGATGCCAGCCGGGTGCTGCGCTGGGCGAGCGCCGGCTTCACCCTGCTGTTCTTCACATTCTATGCGAGTCGGGATTCGTCGCGGGCGGCAAGCTGTTTCAGTCGGTCTTCGGCTTGCCTTATGGCGAAGCGGTCGCCGCCGACGCGCTGGCGGTCATAGCAAGCGTACCCTGGGTGGAACCAAGCGGAACCCAGGAATCAACGGTTCAGCCTAACTCGTGCTAGGCTAAATGCGAGCGAACCGAGATTGTTCCATGAGCGTCGTGATCCGAGCCGATTCCCCGCCTTTGCACCAGGACCCCACGGGCGCCCTGCGCGTCGGCGCCTCTCGTGTCCTCTTGGAACTCGTCATCCGGGCGTTCCAGGACGGTGCAACTCCAGAGACGATTGTCCAACGGTATCCTACGACGACACTGCCGGATGTTTACGCTGTCATCGCCTATTACTTGCGTCACCGAGAGGAGGTCGAAGCGTACCTCACGCAACGAGAGAACCAGGCTGGCGAGACTCGGCAGCGGATCGAACATCGGCAGGGCGACCTTGGAGAGCTACGCCGCCGGTTGCTTGCCCGACGAGACGCATGAGAATGGGCTATGTTGCGTCTGGTGAGCGATGAAAACTTCAACGGAGATATCGTCCGCGGGTTGCTCCTACGCCGTCCGACCCTCGATCTAGTTCGCCTGCAAGACACCGGATTAGAGGGCGTCGAAGACCCGGCCGTATTGGCTTGGGCAGCGGAGCATAACAGGATTCTGCTGACCCATCCTTTCCCTACGCCAGGAAAAGTCTTCAACACCTCGCAAAGATGCTATAAGGCGGGACTTGACCCAGCTGTCAGTCTCGGGCGGCAAGCTGTTTCAGTCGGTCTTCGGCTTGCCTTATGGCGAAGCGGTCGCCGCCGACGCGCTGGCGGTCATAGCAAGCGTACCCTGGGTGGAACCAAGCGGAACCCAGGAATCAACGGTTCAGCCTAACTCGTGCTAGGCTAAATGGGAGCGACGAGATTGTTCCATGAGCGTCGTGATCCCGAGCCGATTCCCCGCCTTTGCACCAGGACCCCGACGGGCGCCCTGCGCGTCGGCGCCTCTGTGTCCTCTTGGAACTCGCCGACTCATCCGGAGTGTTCCAGGACGGTGTAACCCCAGAGACCATTGTCCAACGTATCCTACAATGACACTGCCGGATGTTTACGCTGTCATCGCCGATTAATCTGCGTCACCGAGAGGAGGTTGAAGCGTACCTCACGCAACGAGAGAAGCAGGCCGGCGAGACTCGGCAGCGGATTGAACGTCGGCAGGGCGACCTTGGAGAGCTACGCCGCCGGTTGCTTGCCCGACGAGACGCATAAGAATGGGCTATGTTGCGTCTGGTGAGCGATGAAAACTTCAACGGAGATATCGTCCGCGGGTCGCTCCTACGCCGTCCGACCCTCGATCTGGTTCGCTTGCGAGACACCGGATTAGAGGGCGTCGAAGACCCGGCCGTATTGGCTTGGGCAGCGGAGCAGAACAGGATTCTGCTGACCCATGATCGAGCAACTATGCCCGATTTTGCATACGCCAGGATGGTGGGGTCAGCCAATGCCTGGCGTGTTCGTTGTAAATGATCGCCTCCCCGTACGGCAGGCGATTGATGAGTTGCTGCTGGTGGATGCTTGCAGCGAGCAGGCGGAGTGGGCCGGATTGGTGTTGTATCTACCCTTGTGAGTCCCAGCCCCTGACCCACGTGCTATCACGCGAGAACTGACCGGAGCCGGCTAGAAGGGTGAGCCCAGCCCCTGCTGCTGATGCAGCGGTAGCACGGGGCTTGGAGCGGGGAACATATCGAGTACGACCCCATTTCATCCGACCCCATTTCATCCGCGCAAACTTCAGCCTACCCGTCGGCAAGGAACCGGCTTACTCAACGGTTGCTTCAGTTCCGGAGATTGGTGACTGACCGACAGTCACGGGATTCCACGGAGAAGACGAAATAAAAACCGAGCCAGCCGAAAAGGCGCCAAAAATAACGCCCTTACTACGTACGCCGCCAATGTGCCAACCATTTCTCCCCACCCCTCTTTTCCTAGGCTGAATCTTCCCAACGCTACCAGCATGACAACCAACATGCCGCCGGCCACGAGTAATGGAAGTGCAGTCTCCTTCATCCTCTTGGTCCTCTCCTAAGATCCCGTTCATCCGACGCCAGCGGCAACGCAGCGCACGCATCTGTGGGTTAGCTTCGTCCGGCAATCGCAATACTGTTTCCCCGAGGTGGGAGAGGCCGTGGCCGTTCGCCGGTAACCGGTCCTGTGGGCGACGCGGGCGACCACATTTGCCAATCCGTGCAATCGCTTCACCGTTTTTTCTCGTACACGTAACCCGTCCCATTACAATTAGGGCAAGTCTTCTCTTTTCCTGGTCCTAACAAACCACGGTCACGGACGGTCCCTTTGCCGCGACACCTTGGACACTCGATCTTCTTCTCGGCCATTTTTAAGGTTCCCTCACATTTTAACGTCGCAGATTCCATCTTGATCCGGTCCTCAGTATATCTCCATTTGCAGTAACGTCATGACCAGGTTCCCGCTTGCCTTAGCCAGAAGGTCCCCGTAAATCCCGGACTCTTCTCGCAGGTTCTTCTCCGCCATAGCACTGGTGTGCTCTTTTATAACAAACTGTGAAATAAGTTTATGTTTATTCGTTGAAAACGCCTTTACACGAACCTCTGCCGTATACTCGGTTGCTATTCTCCGCCCTTATTTAGGTTGCCTGCTACAACGTTTCTCGCCGGACCAGACAATTCTGTAACGCCATCCTTTAGCCGTGCCAGATCTCGGCTCGTGTGAATATCTAAGACAAGGATGATTCTTATATCCTGTTTGCGAGATTCAGTAAGTAGCCTTTCCATATCCGTTGGGGATTCTCTCGCTTGGCGATTTCCCCGTTCTCCCATTAGAAACATTTCATGTATGCCAGTTTCTGACGCCTTTGCTCCAATAATATTGCCCACAAACATCGTGCCACTCTCGGGGCTAAACACCAGACCTACCTTCAAAGGTTGTCGCAATCGCTCGACCCAACGGGTACTATCTTCTCCCTCCTGGCTGCGCGGAACACGCCCCGCTAGTTGTCGGAATCCCTCTAGCGCGTGTTCCTTGTCGCCGTGAAAAAGTTGCATACCGCCACATAGAACTTGGTAGAGAGATCGTCTGGAGCAAGCCGCTCGGCTCTTTCGAACGAATACAAAGCCTGAAAATAAGTTTTGTTCGTGAACTGATGTAGGCCCTTGTGATAATAGGACTGGTATAACGCAAAATCAGAAATGTTGCTTTGATTTGTCAATGTGGCCAATCGCTTTATTTCCAGGAGCGAGTATAGTTCTTTCGGAGGGCGCTTCTCGAAATCCTTGATGATGTTCAGTGCGGCCCTTAAAGCCGCGGCGTAGGCTACCTTTCCTACTTGGTCCATGCCAGCCAAGAACGTTGTTACGAAGTTCAGCGTGCCGCTCTGGCTAGTGCCGGTACGTTCATCCTGCCATAGGACCCTGCCGCTCAAATCGTAGGCAGTTATCCGAAGTGTTATCGCGGCTTCAATAGTTCCGCTGGCTATACCAATGGCATTCCCGTAGCAATATAGAACCTCAGGTACCACTACCGCTTCTACGTCGGGTTTATTGGCCCCTAGATACGGCGGCGCTTGCGATACGTAGACCGCGTCCTGGAACAGACTGCCCACCATCTGCCTAGAAATAGGCACGAGATACTCGCCAACGTTCATCCTAAATAACATACCAAGTTTTTGTTGAGTATATACGTAGTGTTTAAGATCATCGGCGATATAAATCCCAACCTTGGCAGGGATGATGCTTTGTCTCGGAAGAGCTAGCGCTAGGTCTCGCGAAACATCAGTTCGCAATGGTAGGTGTGGGCACACCCGGGAAGCGTGGCAAGTAAGGAAATGGCAAGCAAAGTCACCAGTGGCATACGGTGTCGTGTGAGATTGGGCATTGTAGAGTCCAGCCTTATGCTATAAGTCGTCTTTTGACTTCGGTGCAAAGCTCCGCCGTGTTATTTTTGGTGGCTTTGCGTGATTAGCATCTATGCCCTGAGGGACTATAAGTACAGGTGGTGCACCAAGAGGGGCTGGTCCAGATTGGGACACGACCGACGCTTCTTGATGTTGACCACGGATAACTGCCTGTGAAGCCGCTGTGGGCTCAATCACTATAGCAAGCGGGCACGCGTTGCCGTCACAGGTGGAGAAACACCAGAACACGTCCGAACGGAGCCCCAGTCCTTAGAGCGAAAGTACAGGATGACATGCGCAGAATCCTGTCGCATCGCACGCCTTCCGGTCTCCCAGTCGACATCGCCACGGCCGATGCGGAAGTAAAGTTCGTCGTAACTACTGCACATGAAGCCATATTGTGCGTTATTGTCGTCGGCCTTAATCGAGAATGACCAGAAGCCGCCAGACCCGGCTGCTTCTACGACCGTTGTTATTCTTCCGGACAACGTCACGATTCCTTGAGCTAGGATCCTTTCGACGAGGCCAGCTTGTTGGTTCAGCCGAACGCGTTCGGCGACAAGTTGCCGCTTACTGGGCCTCGTTCGCAGCATCATTCTCCTGGACAACCCCAGGTACGCGCTCCGGCGCCCATGTAGTGGCGTCACGTGGTTTATTGCCAATCGTGTAGATGACTCCGATAACCAATGCCACCACAACCAAGGCCACGAAGCGCGGCCAAGTGGGTTTGGGCTGAAAAGGTGTGGTGGGGGCGGGAGGAGGAGTCTGCGTCGGCTGGTATTGGGCCGGGCGCTTGCGGGGCACCCCGCGGCCCGTACATCCGGTCGAGGCTGGCCTGTGCGCCCACATTGCCCTGCTCGGCAGCCAGCCGATACCACTTCACCGCGTCGACATCGTTCTGGGGCACGCCGCGGCCATTCTGGTACATGGCTCCAAGGTATTTCTGGCCGAACGCGTTGCCCTGCTCGGCCGCCAGCCGATACCACTTCACCGCCTCGGCATCGTTCTGGGGCACGCCGCGGCCGTTCTGGTACATCCAGCCGAGGTTGACCTCGCGCGTCCACGTCGCCCTGCTCGGCCGCCAGCCGATACCACTTCACCGCCTCGACATCGTTCTGGGGCACGCCGCGGCCATTCTGGTACATCAAGCCGAGGCTGTGCTGACCGAACGCGTCGCCCTGCTCGGCAGCCAGCCGATCCACTTCACCGCCTCGGCATCGTTCTGGGGCACGCCGCGGCCATTCTGGTACGTCGCTCCGAGGTTGTTCTGGCTGAACGCGTTGCCCTGCTCGGCCGCCAGCCGATACCACTTCAACGCCTCGGCATCGTTCTGGGGCACGCCGCGGCCGTCCTGGTACATGCAGCCGAGGTTGTGCTGCCCGTCAGCGTCGCCCTGCTCGGCCGCCAGCCGATACCACTTCACCGCCTCGGCATCGTTCTGGGGCACGCCGCGGCCGTCCTGGTACATGCAGCCGAGGTTGTGCTGCCCGCCAGCGTCGCCTTGCTCCGCTGCCAGCCGATACCACTTCAGCGCCTCGACATCGTTCTGGGGCACGGCGCGGCCATTCTGGTACATCCAGCCGAGGCTGTTCTGGCCGAACGCGTTGCCCTGCTCGGCCGCCAGCCGATACCACTTCAGCGCCTCGGCATCGTTCTGGGGCACGCCGCGGCCGTCCCGGCACAGGACGCCCAGGTACACCTGCGCGTACGGCGTGGCCCTGTTCGGCCAGAGGTCGGAAGTTACTAAGCGCCGCCGCAAAGTCGCCCCGATTATAGGCTTCGAGCCCGGCTTGATAGCTTCCCTCGGCAGCGTCTGCAGTGCGGCGTCGACCCCGACTCGGAGTCGGTGAATGTCCCAGCACCCACACCCAGGACTCCACCGCCCAGCGGGCCTTTTCGGGTGCCAGACCAAGGTGTTCTTCGAGCTGCCGGACCAAACGTGACTCCAGCAGGGCCTGCGGCGCGCCGGCCCCCGATGCGGAGAGTTGCTGGGGCACGCGCTCCCGCTGGGCACTCACCAGCAGGAAGATTTCTAACCGGTGCTGAGCGCACAGGTCTCTGAGTAACGCCTCGCAGCGGCGGGGGTCGTCGCACAGCTCCGCGCCGTGCTGCGCGATAAGGTCACGCAGGATCTGGCGGGGCAGGTCGTTCATCGGCCGGGTGTTCCCCCCTCACTGGCCACGCGATAGACGATGCCGACCGTGACATCGTCACCGCTGCCGCACCGTGACGCCTCCGCGAGCCAACCTTCAAGATTCTGCTCCACCACTTGCGGGCCTTCGTCCCGAATCAGTTGCAGCAAATCCATGCCGACCCGCCGGAAGCTCTGTTCATCGCGGAAGGAGTTGGCATAGCCATCGGTGGAGGCCAGGATCAGCGCCGGCGGGGAACCCGCGATGAGGTGAAAAGTGGTCCGCACCTCGTGCCACGCGTGTTCCTGGCAAAGAGAGGAGGTTTCGTTGGCCATCAACCGCTCGTCCCGCGGTAGCGGTCGCTCGACCTCGCCGCTTTCGGATACCGCCAGGATGTCGCCATCACCGAGCTGCAGGTAGAAGATGAAGGCGTCCGTCACTACTACCGAGAGCAGGGTGGAACCGTAGGCCAACCAGCGGCGCGAGCCGCCAGCGTCCAGAAGGCGCAGGGTCGACTTCTCCGCTTCGCTGAACGGGTGGACCCGATATCCCCGTCCACCCGCTCCCGCCAGCGCTGTACAAGTGCGCGCGGCAGGTCGTTTTCCGCCCAGTGCTTCACCCCTGTGAGACCTTGCCCCGTAGCGCACAGTCGGCGCGCCAGCTCGCGGGCCGCCAAGACCGCGAACCCGGCCCCCCGGTCGCTGCGGAAGCTCCTGGCGCTTCCGTGCCCGTCGGCGAGCGCCAGGATCAGCGGCTCGCCGGCTGCGGTGTTCGGAACATGCAGCCGATCCTGATTGGGCAATCCGCTGCGGCTATGAGCGGCACCGATGACACTCTTGCCGATGGCCCGCCACCGATGAGGGCTACCAGACATCGTCCGCAGTATCTGGAGCCGGTTCGGGCGCGGCGGGTACGGGTACGTTCAGTCCGGAGCCGGTGTGTCCGGGTGCCTGGCTGGCCGGGGCGGAAGCCGATTTGAGCACGGCGGTGGACACCCACTTGATGTGCCGCACCAACGCCTCGGGGTTGGCGGCCTGCAGCGGCTTCAGCTCCGGATGGCCGATGAACTTCTGCAACACCTCGAGATCGGCGTCCCCTCCAATGGCGATGGCAATGCGCACGGCCTTCTTTCCCCAGGGTTCCTCCATCAGGGCGGCCAGCCCGCCGTTGAAGTCGTCCGTCGGCATGCCATCGGATACAAGCACCAGCACGGGCGGCAGGGCGCGGTCCGTCATCGGGGGCATGCGGACTGTTCGGCCACCATCCTCAGCGCGTGTCCCATGTCGGTCACGCCCCCGGCTTCAAGGTTCTCCCAGCGGAAATGCGCCACCGGGGTCGGTTGGGAAATGTGCCACTGCGCACCGGAGGAGAACCGCAGGGCACGCACCAGAACGTCCGCGTTCGGGGTTTTCGTCGGCGACGCTTTGCATGTGGGGGATCGCCTCGCGGATTGCGTTGTTGAGCGTCTGGATCTTGCCGTCGATGTCCATGGAGCCGGAGCAATCGGCGATCCAGATGAAATGCAGCGGGCGCGTGGCCAGCTCGCCGCCGGGCCGTCGAACGGGATTGGTGGGCATGGTGGGCCTCGTTGGTCTCCAGGATCAGCGGATCGGGTTGGTCGGATTCGTTTCTTATGGGCCTGTCGGGGGGTGCCGATTCCCTCCGGCTCAGCCCAGGATTTCGGCTTCGGCGTACCCGAAGTTTACCCGCGTGCCCACTGCCAGGCTCAGGCTGCGCCCCGGCTCCACATCGCGGATGGCACCCTCGGCGGTGGTGATTACGCAGCGCTCGTTTGACAGGTTCTTCAGTCCCCAGCGGTCGGGGTCCACCGGATGCCGCGTCACCTCGGCCACGGGCGCGGAAAAATCGTAACGGCGCTGAGGATCGGTGTGATCGGGAAAAATCCGCGTATCGTGGTTGAGCATCACGGTTGCCTTGCCGATCTGCAGCCGCGGCGGTGGAGCGCAACCCGTGTCTGCATGCCCAACAGGTGCCGGGTCGCCCAGGCTGCGTTTTCGGCCCTTCTGCCCCAAAGAAATTCTCCGCCCCGCAATGGGCGCAGTAGAAGATGGCGTCCCGGAGCCGCACCATGGCCCCCCGCCACTCGCTTTCGCGCACCCGGCCGTGGAGCGGATCGTGGAGGCCGTCGGTAAACGCCTTCGTGAAGAGATCCTGCAGAAAGGGGGGATAGATCGCCCAGTACTCGATCGCATTGTCGTGGAGGCCCGGCACCGGGCGGTTGCTCGGTCGGCCAGGTCGTAGATAAACAGCGGCCTGTTCCGTGCCGTAGAGCTTGTTCATTGCCGGGAGATCGAAACAGCGAATGGCGCTCTCTTTCTTACCCTCCAAGGGGTGATGGACCACAAACAGATAGAACAGCAGCACCGCCAGCGAGTACAGGTCGGTTTCCGTGCTCGGTACGGCATCGCCCCGCACCACCTCAGGGGCCATAAAGCGCGGTGTGCCCAGCACGCCCCCGGCTGCATGGCCATCGACGCCGACGTTGTCGTTATCGCAGATCTGCGCCTCACCGCTATCGGGATCGCAGAACACATTCCCGAAGGGGGATGTCTCGATAACACATCCCTTTGGCGTGCGACTGGAGGAAGCTGTCGGCAAGCAGAAAACCTGCCGTCGCCAGCACCCGGAAACTGGGCTCGACCCGCCGCTTCATCAGATCGACGATGCTGCGGTAGTGCGCTTCGCGTAGCGGCATCAGATAGCCGAATCCCCGGCACATCGTTCGCCGTGAGCATTGCCATCGGCCACAGGAAGCGAGCGTCGGGCGCCCCCCGATTGATGAGGGTCTGCAGCATCTGCTGCTGCTCCGAAGTGGCCGTTTGGGGGAAATACCACTTCAGGGCCAGCGCCTTGTCTTCGATCTCGACGCGATACACCTCTCCCTGACCGCCACCGCCAAGAAACCGCTCCACGCGACAAGGCGTGGTCTCCGCCTGCAGCGTCGATCCGATCTTCAGGAGCTGATTCATTCCTTCGTGTCCTCTCGTTAGGGCCACCGGCCCCGGTCCTGGCGCCCAAGCTCGTCTGGGGCTGATCTACCTCGAATCGCCGTTGCCATCCAAGGCGGCGCTCAGAAAGGCGCGGACCTTCTCCGGATTATGCCATCGCAGCCGAAGCTTCGGATCGTCCGCCGCGCAAGTGACGGACATTCCCTGCGCCAGCAGGAGATGCCGATGGCCACCCGCCGAGGCGTCGTAGTACCCCTCCGCTGTCTGCACCACCCATTCGCCATCGGAGAACGCCACCATGCAGGCCAACTCGTCCCCAGTCGCGATTCGCCATAATCGAGTAGTGCAATCGCCACCCCCAGACAGGGCAAAGCGGCCGTTGGGGGAGAAGGCGACCGAGCTGACCGAGAGCGTATGTCCCACGAAGCTCCGCAGCTCCTGCCCGCTGGCCACTTCCCACAGCTTGGGGGTCTTGTCGCTGCCTCCCGAGAGTGCGTAACGTCCATCGGGCGAGAAGGCGACCGAATCGACCCACTTGGCGTGTCCCGCGAAGGTACGGAGTTCCAGCCCGCTTGACACATCCCAGAGCTTTAGGGTTTTGTCCGAACTCCCGGAGAGTGCGTAACGCCCGTCGGGTGAGAAGGCAACCGCACTGACCCCCTCGGCATGTCCCGCGAAGGTAAGGAGTTCCAGCCCACTGGCCACTTCCCACAGCTTGAGGGTCTTGTCGCTGCCTCCCGAGAGTGCGTGACGTCCATCCGGCGAGAAGGCGACTGAGTTGACGTAGGAGGTATGTCCCGAGAAAGTACGGAGTTCCAGCCCACTGGCCACTTCCCACAGCTTGAGGGTCTTGTCGCTGCCTCCCGAGAGTGCGTGACGTCCATCGGGCGAGAAGGCGACCGAATTGACCGAGCTGGTATGTCCCACGAAGCTCCGCAGCTTCTGCCCGCTGGCCACATCCCAGAGCTTTAGAGTGTTGTCCCAACTCCCGGAGAGTGCATAACGTCCATCGGGCGAGAAGGCGACCGAGTTGACGTAGGAGGTATGTCCCGCGAAGGTCCGCATCTCTCGCCCGTTGGCAAGGTCCCATAATCTGAGCATTTCGTCCTCACCCGCGGAGAGCGCATAACGGCCATCTGGCGAGAAGGTAATTAGGCGCTGCCAGCCCCATGCGCCGGAGAAAGTGCGTAGCTCGCGACCACTCCCCGTATCCCACAGCTTGAGGGTTTCGTCCTCGCTTCCAGACAGGGCAAAGCGGCCGTCGGGGGAGAAGACGACCGCACCGACCCCATCGGCATGTCCTGCAAAGGTACGGAGTTCCAGCCCGCTTGCCACATCCCACAGCTTGACGGTTCTGTCGTTGCCGCCAGACAGCGCAAAGCGGCCGTCGGGCGAGAAGGCGACCGATTTGACCGACTCGTATGTCCCACGAAGCTCCGCAGCTCCTGCCCGCTGGCCACTTCCCAGAGCTTGAGGGTCTTGTCGCCGCCTCCCGAGAGTGCATAACGTCCATCGGGCGAGAAGGCAACCCCACCGACCCACTCGGCGTGTCCCACAAAGGTACGGAGTTCCAGCCCGCTTGACACATCCCAGAGCTTGACGGTTTTGTCCGAACTCCCGGAGAGTGCGTAACGTCCGTCGGGCGAGAAGGCGACGGACCAGACCCCATCCGTATGACCACTGAATGTCCGTAGCTCCTGCCCACTGGCCCCTTCCCACAGGTTCACGATTCCGTGGGAGTTTCCGGACAGCGCAAAGCGGCCGTCGGGGGAGAAGGCGACCGCCTTCACGTAGCCGTGATGACACTGAGCGACCGTGAGGTGGGGTAAAGCTTCGTCTCTCCCGCTGAGCGTCCGCCGCAATACCTCTACCGCCCAACGGGCCGCCTCGTCGCTTAACCCAAAGTCGTCGCTCAGGCTTTTCGCGAGCTGGTCTACGAGTAGGGTGAGCGGCAAGCCGGTTGGCATCCCGGCCAACCGGCGGGGATGCCGGCCTGCACCGCAACGCTGAGGACATTCGCCTCCCGGCGATACTGCGGGATAACGTCCCGCAACAGATTGGCGAACCGGCGTGGGTCCAGAAAAAGCTGTTCGCCTTCGCGTTCATAGAGCGCCGCTAACTGTTCGAGCGCAAACGGGTCCATAGGTCATCTCGCCGTGCAACCAGCCAAATATACGCGCTCGGCAAGGGAAGCCTGCAGGAAGCCTGGGGTCAGTTCTCGCATCCTCGCATTCGGGGTGCGGACCATCTGCCACCCTATGCCATGGTAGGATGGATGCCACTTATGGCGGGAAGGATACCATGACCACCCTACACGACTTTCGTGTCCCGTTACCCGAAGATGTCTACCGGCAGCTCCGCGAAGAAGCAGAGCGACTGCGTCAGCCTGCGACGCAGATTGCGCGGCATGCCATCCAAAGCTGGCTTCAAGATCAGCACAGAGACCTCTTGCACGAGGCGATTCGTGCGTATGCGGAGGAGCAGGGGGGCAGCCAAGCCGACATTGATGCGGATCTGGAGGCTGTTGCGGCAGAACACCTGGCAGACCTCGGAAAGGATGGTTCTTGAAGCGTGGAGAGGTGTATTGGGCGGATCTGTGCCGCGCTCCGGTTCAGAGCAAGCAGGGCGGCGCCCCGTGATCGTGCTCTCTCACGAGGCCTTCAACCAAACGCCCTCTTGGCGCTCGGTGATCGTCGTTTCCCTTTCGACATAGGCGACCCAGGCTCGCCGCGGTCCGACAGCGATACTGTTGCCGGCCGGGTACCGGTGGGTTGAAGAAGGCAGGAGTTACACTTTGCCATCGAGTCACTACCCTGGATCGGTCGAAGCTGGCTCAACGCATTGGCACGATCCCCCCGGCTGCGCTGCAGCAGATCGAAGAAGGTTTGAAAACGGCGCTCGGGATGCGCTGAACAACGTCCAGAATCGCGCCCCTACGGTCTTGTTCGCAGCCTCTCAGTCCCGGTAACGCCTCAGCAGGTCCTGGTGGGCGTCAATGCGGCGGTCGCGCAGGAAGGGCCACATGCGCCGGACGCGTTCGCTGCGCCCCAGGTCGACCTCGGCCGCGAGGACCACGGGCGCGTCGGCCGGGGCCTGGGCAAGGATCTCCCCCTGGGGTCCCGCCACGAAGCTGCTGCCCCAAAACTCGATGCCCTGGCGTTGCCCGGAAGGGTCGGGCTCGCGTCCGGTGCGGTTGCATGCGACGAGGGGCAGGCCGTTGGCGACGGCGTGGGCGCGCTGCACGGTGACCCACGCGTCGCGGTGGCGCCGGCGCTCGGCGTCGTCGTCCCCCGGGTCCCAGCCGATGGCGCTGGGATACAGCAGCAGGTCGGCACCGGCGAGCGCCATGAGGCGGGCTGCCTCGGGGAACCACTGGTCCCAGCAGACGAGTACTCCCGAGACGTCCGACTGAAGTCTGAACCGGGTGAAAGCCGAGGTCCCCAGGAGCGAAATAGAATTTCTCGTGATAGCCGGGGTCATCGGGAATATGCATTTTGCGGTAGCAGCCGGCGAGGCTCCCGTCCCGCTCCAACACGGCTGCCGTATTGTGGTGCAGGCCCGGCGCCCGGCGCTCGAACAGCGAGGCGACCACCACGACTTCCGGATCTGCCGCGAGCTTACCGAGCGCCTCCGAAGTGGGGCCGGGCACCGGCTCTGCCAGGTCGAAGCAGCCAGGGTCTTCCGTTTGGCAGAAATAGAGGCTGCTGTGTAGCTCCTGAAGCAGCACCAAGCGCGCACCGAGGCCGACGGCGGCGCGAATTCCGTCCAGCGAGGCGGCGAGATTGCGAGCTCGGTCCTCTTCGCAGGAGTGCTGGACGCAAGCGACGACCAAACGGTTTTCGTTCACCCTGTTTCTCCGTTACCGTCCATTCGCGTCCTGGAGACCGCTCTTACGGGAGCACGCCCTCGGCCAACTGCATGGTGACGCAGTGCAGGCTGCCGTGCTGCCGGGTCAGCGCACGGCAGTCGATGGGCACGATCTCCCGGTCCGGGAAACAACGGCCGTGACCGACGTGCTCGTTGCTGATGGTTACGGTTACCTGGTATGACGAAAGCGCTGCTCGCGCTACTGAAGGTTTCGGTGGGGCGCGCTGATCCTCGCGATCGGCAGCTTTACATGAGCGACTACGAAGGTTACTGTGTAGATATAATTCTACACGTAGGGAAACCTATGGCGCTCAACATTAGGAATCCCGAGGCGGAACGCCTCGCGGACGCGGTCGCAAAGCTCGCCGGCGAAACCAAGACCGAGGCGGTCACACGTGCGCTGCGCGACCGACTCGCCAAGCTTCGACGCGAACGGGCTGGGCGCCGGCTCGCCGACGACCTCGACGAAATTGCGCGTCACTGTGCCCGGCTGCCGGTCAAGGATTTGCGCCCGGCCGATGAGATCCTCGGATATGACGAGCACGGACTGCCCCGCTGATGGTCCTCGACACTTCCGCGCTGCTCGCGATCCTGCAGGACGAGCCCGAGCGGCGCCGGTTCAATGAGGCGATCGAGATGGCCGACTCGCGGCGCATGTCGGCGGCTACGTTCGTCGAGGCTTCGATCGTGGTCGAGTCACGGTTCGGCGCCGAGGGCCTCCAGGCTCTGGACCGCTTCATCGAACGGGCCGATATCGAGGTAATGCCGGTGGACTTCGAGCAGGCAAGGGCGGCGCGTGAGGCGTTCATGCGGTTCGGCAAGGGCCGCCACGCCGCCGGCCTCAATTTCGGCGACTGCTTTTCCTACGCACTGTCCCGTATACTCGCCGAGCCGCTGCTTTTCAAGGGGAACGACTTCGATCGCACCGACGTGATGCCCTTTGATCCGGGCCCGAACCCTTGATCCGACGCACCGTATCGGAGTCATCACGGCCCGAACACCGCTCGCCGTCCGCCCTTGGCGCGGGTCGTGTGCGGGTAAACACTGGCTACTGCCTGGCGCGGCCCTCCACGGACTTCTCGATGTTCCGATCGCTTCTCCGCGAGCCGCTCGTCCACTTCCTGGTGCTCGGCGCGGCGCTCTTTGCCCTCGACGCATAGGCTCGCCCGCTACAGACACCGCCGGGGGCCGAGGAATCGTCCTCTCGGCGAGGCGCGCATCAGGAACCCCGCGTAGAACTTCCGCAGGACGTGGCAGCAGCCGCCCACGGGGGCCGACTCGACGGCCTGATTCAGGACTACGTCCGCGAGGAGGTGCTCTATCGCGAGTGCCCTCACGCTCGGCCTCGACCGCGACGACACGGTCATCCGTCGCTCATCCGCTCGACCAATAGCGACTCCCGCGCCGCTTGGCCAGATTCACCGTGAAAAACCACGTGGCTCCGGACACCCACGCACAGCGGTATTCGGTCACCGATCACCTTCTCTGGTCCGGCGCTTTTCGCGAGCGAAGCGGTTCTCTTCGCTCACCGCATCCGGTGCCGGCTATGCGGACTTGCCCCCTCTGTCTCATCCGGGAACGGCGCGGTGCGCACAGCAGCGCCTCCACGGTCTTGTTCACCGCCTCTCAGTCCCGGTAACGCCGCAACAGTTCCTGGTAGGCGTCGATGCGGCGGTCGCGCAGGAACGGCCATATCCGACGCACACGCTCGCTGCGCGCCAGATCGACCTCGGCGGTCAACACCGAAGGGGCGTCGGCGGGAGCCTCGGCAAGGATCTCCCCCTGGGGTCCGGCCACGAAGCTGCTGCCCCAGAACTCGATGCCCTGGGCTCGCCCGGAAGGGTCGGGCTCGCGTCCGGTGCGGTTGCATGCGACGAGGGGCAGGCCGTTGGCGACGGCGTGGGCGCGCTGCACGGTGACCCACGCGTCGCGCTGGCGTTGGCGCTCGGCGTCATCGTCCCCAGGGTCCCAGCCGATGGCGGTGGGATACAGCAGCAGGTCGGCACCGGCCAAGGCCATGAGGCGGGCTGCCTCGGGGAACCACTGGTCCCAGCAGACCAGGACTCCTAAGCGTCCGACCGAGGTCGGGATCGGCTGGAAGCCGAGGTCCCCGGGCGCGAAATAGAATTTTTCGTGATAGCCGGGGTCGTCGGGAATGTGCATCTTGCGGTAGCAGCCGGCGAGGCTCCCGTCTCGCTCCAGCACGGCTGCCGTATTGTGGTGTAGGCCCGGCGCCCGGCGCTCGAACAGCGAGGCGACCACCACGACATTCAGAATCTGCCGCGAGCTGCCCGAGCGCCTCCGTCGTGGGGCCGGGCACCGACTCTGCCAGGTCGAAGCAGCCAGGATCTTCCGTCTGGCAGAAATAGAGGCTGTTGTGCAGTTCCTGAAGCAGCACCAAGCGCGCCCCGAGGCCGGCGGCGGCACGGATTCCGTCCAGCGAGGCGGCGAGATTGCGGGCCCGGCCCTCTTCGCAGGAGTGCTGGACGCAAGCGACGACCAAACGGTTTTCGTCCACCCTGTTCCTCCGTTACCGACGGCCCGAACCGCGCCTCGTTGTGCGGATCGCGGCCCTCTCCGGATTCGGTATCGCGCCCGAATTCAGGCGTCCATTCGCGTCCCGGAGACCCGCTCTTACGGGAGCACGCCCTCGGGCAACTGCATGGTGACGCAGTGCAGGCTGCCGTGCTGCCGGATCAGCGCACGGCAGTCGATGGGCACGATCTCCCGGTCCGGGAAACAACGACCGAGCCGGTCCAGCGCCACCCGGTCGGCGGCATCTCGGTACACCGGAACCAGAACCGCCCCATCGATGATCAGAAAGTTGGCGTAGGTGGCGGGCAGGCGCACCCCCGCCTCGTCGTGCTGGGCAGCGGGGATGGGCAGCGGGACGAGCCGGTAGGGCTCGCCTTCCGGGGTGCGCAGCCCGGCCAGCTCCCGCCCCATGGCCCGCAGCTCGGCGTAATTTGGGTCGCGGCGCTCCAGGCACGTCGTGTAGGCCAGCGTGGAAGGATCGCAGAACCGCGCCAGCAGGTCCACGTGGCTGTCCGTGTCGTCCCCCAGCAGAGTCCCGTGCGCGAGCCAAAGGATGCGTCGGGCGCCCAGCAGCTCTGCGAGCCGATCGGCGAGGGCCTCGCGGGAAAGCGCCGGGTTGCGCGTCGGTGCGAGCAGGCAGCGCTCGGTCGTGAGCAGCGTGCCTGCGCCATCCGTGTCGATGCTGCCTCCTTCCAGCACCAGGTCGACGGAGCGCACGGGAGCGGAGCCGAAGGCGCCAGCGGCGTGCAGGCGTCGGGTGACCTGATTGTCCAGATCCGCCGGAAATTTTACGCCCCAGCCGTTGAAGATGAAGTCGAGGATCTGGGGAGAACCGTCCCGGAGCACGGTGATCGGCCCGTGATCGCGCGCCCAGGAGTCGTTGGAGGGAGCGACGTGGCACGTCACCTGGCCGAGGTCCGCCCCTTCCTTCCTCAGCCTTGCTGCCACGTGGTCGCGGTGAGCCTCGTCCCTGCAGGCCACAAGCAGCCGCTCGTGCCGCGTGACCGCGAGCGCAATCGCCGCGAATACGGCCTCTGCCTCGTCCAGCCAACGCCCCCAGTCGCCGTCCGCGTGCGGCCAGGTCAGCAGCACGCCGCTCTGGCGGACCCACTCGGCGGGCAGGAGAACCGGCCGTGACTCGAGGTCGCTGCGGCGTTCCGGCAGGGCTCGATCCCGACCGGCCTCTGCCGCTGCGGCGGCGCCTTGTGATTTGTGGTCTAATGACCGGCTTATGTTCCGACCCCTCGCCTTGTACGTCGGCCTTCGCTATACGCGGGCGAAGCGCCGCAACCATTTTATCTCGTTCATCTCGTTGACCTCCATGCTGGGCATCACCCTCGGCGTGACGGCCTTGATCACGGTGCTTTCGGTGATGAACGGCTTCGAGAAAGAGCTGCGGGAACGCATCCTGAGCATGGCAGCCCACGTCGCGGTGACCGGTTTGACGGGAAGGCTGCGGGACTGGCAGGGTGTAGCCCAGGTGGCGAGGGGGCAGCCCCATGTGCTGGGCGCGGCGCCATACATCGAGGGCGAGGCGATGCTGACTCACCGCCAGGCGGTCAGCGGCGCCGTGATCCGCGGCATCCTCCCGCAGGAGGAGCCGGCCGTGTCGCAGGTGGGGAGCAAGCTGGTAGCGGGAGCCCTGGGCGACCTGAGTGCGGGGAGCTTCGGCATCATCCTCGGCAAGGAGCTGGCGTGGACGCTCGGGGCACAGGTCGGAGATCAGATCACGCTGGTGGCGCCCGAGGCGACCGTGACCCCCGCCGGCGTGTTGCCGCGGCTGAAGCGTTTCCACGTGGTCGGGATCTTCGAGATTGGCATGTACGAGTACGACAAGGGGCTCGCGCTCGTGAACATGGAAGACGCCGCACGCATGTTTCGTATGGACGGGGAGGTGACGGGGGTGCGGCTCAAGCTGGACGACATGTTCCTCGCGCCCGGAGCGGCCCGCCAGCTCGCCTTGGAGCTGCCCGCCTCCGACTTGGTGCGGGACTGGACCCAGCTTCACGCCAACTTCTTTCGGGCGGTCGGCACGGAGAAGACGGTGATGTTCATCATCCTCATGCTGATCATCGCAGTCGCGGCCTTCAACATCGTTTCGACGCTGGTGATGATGGTCACCGACAAGGAGGGCGACATCGCTATCCTGCGCACTTTGGGTGTGACGCCGCTCGGGATCATGCGCATCTTCGTGGTTCAGGGCAGCCTCCTAGGGGTGTTCGGGACGGTTCTCGGTGTGATTGGGGGCGTTCTGCTCGCGCTCAACGTGGAGTCCCTGGTCCCCTTCATCGAGCACTTGTTCGGGATCCATTTCCTCTCGCCCGACGTGTACTACATCAGCGAGCTGCCCTCCGACCTGCACTGGCATGACGTGTCGCGCATCGCCGCAGTGTCGTTCGTGCTCAGCATTCTGGCAACCGTGTACCCCGCTTGGCGCGCCGCCCGCGTGCAGCCGGCCGAAGCGCTGCGCTATGAGTGACGCTCCGGTCCTGGAAGGCCGAGGTCTCGCCAAGACCTTCTCCGAGGGAGGATTGGTCGTCGAGGTGCTCAGGGACGTGAGCCTGAGGGTCGGCGCGGGCGAGAGCGTAGCGGTCGTCGGTGCCTCCGGGTCCGGCAAGAGCACCTTGCTGCACCTCCTGGGGGGGTTGGACGTGCCCAGCGCCGGCGAGGTCCTGGTCATGGGGCAGCAGTTTCTGGAGCTCAGCCAGGCGCGCCGGGGACGTCTGCGCAACCGCGCGCTCGGTTTCGTGTACCAGTTTCATCACCTGTTGCCGGAGTTCTCTGCCCTGGAGAACGTGGCGATGCCGCTGCTCATCCGAGGCGCCACACCGTCCGAGGCGCAAGCCTCCGCGCGCGACATCCTGGAGCGAGTGGGGCTCGGGGAAAGGCTGCGTCACAAGCCCGGAGAGCTGTCCGGCGGTGAGCGGCAGCGAGCCGCCGTGGCCCGCGCCTTAGTGGCGCGGCCGCGCTGCGTGCTCGCCGACGAGCCCACCGGAAATCTGGACCCGAAGACGGCGGAGAGGGTATTCGGGCTGATGCTCGAGCTCAACTTGGAGCTGCAGACCAGCTTGGTGGTCGTGACCCATGATCCGCGCCTGGCGTCTCGGCTGCACAGGGTTCTGACACTGGAGGATGGGACGCTGACGGGTTAGCGAGGGAGGCGTTACGGCACGCTCCGCAGGTTGCGTCGCCGGCGCTTGCGCAGCCGCCAACTGCGCAGCACCGAGATACGCCAGACGGCGCGTACCATGAGGTACCCGAGAGCCGCACTGACCGTCCCCAGGACCAGGCAGCCGAATAGAAATGGCTGCCAGATGACGGCCAGCTCGTTTCTGAGCCACGCCAGGGACATCTCGAAGTGGAAAGCGCGCGGCGGCATGTCCAGCAGACGCGCGCCCAGCTTGTAGGCGAGATAAAAGAGGGGGGGGATGGTCACCGGATTGGTGACCCAAACGAGGGCTACGGCGATGGGGAGGTTCACGCGCGCTGCGATGGCCCCTGCGCCTGCGATCGCCATGTGACCCGGTACCGGGATGAAGGCGGTAAACAGCCCGACCGCGAAGGCACCCGCCACCGAGCGGCGGTTCAGATGCCAGAGGTTCGGGTCATGCAGCAGACTGCCGAACACCCTGAGGTGCTTGTGAGCGCATATCTGCTGATGGCCAGGCAGGTAGCGCTTGATGAACTTCCGTGGCATGGGCAGAGGCGCTCTCGCCCGGCCATTATGCCCGATCTGGATCGGCGCGTGGCGTGCGTTTGACGGCGGTAGCCTTCCTCGCGGGAGTGGTCCTCTTCGAGCAACTCAGGGACCTCCCGGATGCCCGCTGGGCCTGGCTCTTGCCGCCCCTGGTCGCGTTGGCCGTGAGCGGGCGGCGGCGTTCGGCAGGATGGTCAAGTGCGGTGTGGGTCAGCGCCGGTTTCCTGTGGGCGTTGTTCCGTGCCGACATGCTCCTGTCCCATCAGCTTCCCTCCGCTCTGGAAGGACGCGACCTGGTCGCGGAGGGGACCGTGGCGTCGGTACCCGTTCAGGAGGCCGCCCGGGACCTTCGTTTCGACCTCGCCGTGCGCACCTTGAGCTACCAGGGGACGGAGGTGTCCAACCCCGGCCGGGTGCGCCTCACCTGGGTCGGCGACGCGCCGAGCGTGACGGCGGGCGACGAGTGGCGGCTGACGGTGCGCCTCAAGCGTCCCCGCGGATTCATGAATCCCGGCGGCTTCGATTATGAGGCGTGGCTGCTGGAACACCGGCTGAGGGCGACCGGCTATGTCCGCAGCGGCGGCGACAACCGGCTCCTGGCCTCTGTCTGGTGGTCGCGGCCCGTGGACAGGTTGCGCCAAAAAATAGGCGCCGCCATCGAGGCGGGTGTTCCGCAGAGTCCGTTCGTCGGGGTCCTGAAGGCCCTGGCTATCGGCGAGCGCGGAGACATCGGGGCAGACCAGTGGGAGGTGTTCCAGCGCACCGGGACGGCGCATCTCGTGGCCATCTCGGGGCTGCACATCGGTCTGGTTGCGGGGATAGTGTTCTGGATCGCACGCTGGGCTTGGGTGATCCCGCGGCGCTTGCCGCTGCTCTGGCCCGCTCCGAAGGCGGCCGCTGCAGTCGCCCTGGGGGCAGCGCTGTTGTACGCGGCGCTGGCGGGGTTCTCGATCCCCACGCAGCGATCGCTGCTTATGCTCGCTGCGGTGCTGTCCGGACTCATTGCCGGGCGCCATGTGACGCCTACCCACCTGCTCGGCGGAGCACTCCTGCTGGTTCTGGCCTGGGACCCGTTCGCGGTTCTGTCCGGCGGCTTCTGGCTGTCCTTCGCGGCGGTGGCCGTCATCTTCTACGGCATGACCGGCCGCACTGGGCGCCCGCGCCTGTGGTGGCGTTGGGGCAGGGTGCAGTGGCTGGTCGCCCTCGGCCTTCTGCCGCTCAGCGTGTTCCTGTTCCAACGGGCCAGCGGGGTGAGCGTGGCGGCCAACCTGGTCGCGATACCCTGGGTGGGCTTCGTGGTGGTGCCGATGACCTTGCTGGCGAGCGCCCTCACGCTGCTGGCGCCGGCGTTCGCCGTGTGGCCGCTGTCCGTCGCGGACCACGCCATGGCGTGGCTGTGGGCGGTGCTGCGACCCCTGGCGGGGCTCACCTGGGTGCAGTGGGTGCAGCCCAGCCCCCCCGCCTGGACGGTCGCGGCCGCTACCGTGGGCCTGCTATGGCTGCTGGCACCGCGCGGGGTCCCGGCGCGTTGGGTGGGAGCCCTGTGGCTGTTACCGCTGGTGCTTTTCCAGCCGGGTCGGCCGGCGCCGGGGGACCTGGAACTCACGGTGCTGGATGTCGGGCAAGGGCTGGCCGCGGTGGTACGGACGCACGATCATGCGCTGGTCTACGATGCGGGGCCCCGTTACGGTCCGAACTTCGATGCCGGTAGCGCCGTCGTGGTGCCGTACCTGCGCCATGCAGGCGTGAAACGGGTGGACCTCTTGGTGTTGAGCCACGGGGACAGCGACCACGTGGGGGGTGCGGCCTCCCTGGTCGGCGGGGTGCCGGTGAGCGGCATCCTGACCAGCGCCCCGGATGCCGCTCCAGGCTCGAGGCCCACGGTGTGCGCCGCAGGTCAACTGTGGCACTGGGACGACGTGACCTTCCGGGTGCTCCACCCGCCACGCGGATCGGCGCTGCGGGACAACGACGCGTCTTGCGTGCTCTACGTCGAGTCGAGTCGGGCGAGCGTGATTCTCCCCGGTGACATCGGTGCCGCGGTGGAGACAGCTCTGGCAAGTGACGGCCAACTGCACCGCACCACGGTCGTGATCGCACCCCACCACGGCAGCAGCAAATCCTCCACGTCGGCGTTTGTCGCGGCGCTCCAGCCCCAGTGGGCGCTGTTCTCGGCGGGCTACCGCAATCGCTTCGGCTTCCCCAAGCGTGCGGTCGTGCGTCGCTACCGGGACAACGGTGCGCGAGTGCTGGATACGGCCACGGAAGGCGCGATCACGATGCGCTGGGAGGGCGAGCGGCTGTCCGTCGACAGTTTCCGCCGGTCGGGGCGCCACTGGTGGACCAGTCGCTAGCGCGGCGGCCCCGCAGGTCGCCGCCTTGCGTTTGGGTGTGCGTTTGTTAGAGTAGGCGCTTCCGCGAGGCGACTAGCAGAGGCATCACGGCGCATGTTCGAGTTCATTCGGGCCGGCGGCTGGGTCATGTGGCCCATTCTGGCGTGCTCGGTCGTCGCTCTGGCCATCATCCTGGAGCGCCTCTGGACATTGCGCATGCGCCGCGTCTGCCCGCCGCGGGTGCGCAGCCAGCTTTGGCGTTGGATACGGCATCGTCAGCTCGACAGCGTCAAGATCGTCTGGTTGCGCGACAGCTCGCCGCTGGGGAAAGTCCTGGCGGCGGGACTGATCAACGCCAGCCATAGCCGCGAGGTCATGAAAGAGAGCATCGAGGAGACCGGGCGTCATGTCGTCCACGGGTTGGAACGATACCTGAACACCCTCGGCACCATCTCAGCGGTATCGCCCTTGCTGGGGCTCCTCGGAACGGTGATTGGCATGATGCGGGTGTTCGATGCCATCGCCGCCGTCGGGGTGGGGAATCCGCGCGACCTGGCCCCCGGCATCGCGACTGCCCTGATTACCACCATCGCGGGGCTGTGCGTGGCGATCCCGAGCCTGATCTTCTATCGCTACTTCCGCGGACGCGTCGACGAGCTGGTGATTGCGATGGAGCGCGAGGCGCTGCGGATGGTGGAGGTACTGCACGGGGAGCGCGAGCAGAACGGGGAGGGCGAGGCGTGAACCTCCGAGGCTCGCGGCAGACGGAGGGTCCGGATATAATCCTCACCCCGCTCATCGACACCATGTTCCTGCTGGTGATCTTCTTCATGCTCTCCGCCACCTTCAGCCGCCAATCGGAGATCAGTGTCGAGCTGCCGGAGGCGAGCGCAAAGCCCCGCGCGGAGGAGAGCCCCCACACGGTGGAGATCGTCATCGACGCCCAAGGTCACTATTACATGAGCGGCCACCGGCTTCAGGATGAAAGCCTGGCGGCTCTGAGAACAGCCCTCACGCAGGCGGCTGGAACGGGCGACCGACCACCGCTGATCGTCAGTGCGGACGCGAGGACCCCCCACGGGGCCGTGGTCACCGCAATGGACGCCGCCCAGCAGACGGGCTTCCTCCATCTCTCTATCGCCACCAGCCAGCGGCCATAGGCTGCTTTTGGTGCGGCGTATGGCGGCCCGCGGCCGTTCGCTCACCAACCGTGTCCTCTCCCGGCCGTGCCCTAGCCGGCGATTCCGAAGTGCCCGAGGGCGTGTCCGAAGTGTGGTGGCTCCCGCGTGTACGGGTGCTGGCGCCTGTTGCGGCTGCCCGCCGCTTGGTGGGCTGTGCGGCAAGCTGGCGTTAAGGGTGGACGAATCGCGCGGGCCGACGGCGGTCGCTGTCTCCGTCAGTGGAGCCCACCTCCTGTCAGCCGCTCGAAGGGGCGTCCCGGCGGTCGGCAGGCGTGTATGGACCGGGGAATTCAGGTGCGGCAGCGGGCGGACAGAGGCGTCGCCTGTTCTGGGAGAGTGCCGGCGGGGCGGCGCGACCGTGGAAGACTTCCTGGGGCGCGTCTACGATTGTTGAGTCGTGACCTCGAGGATCTGTGGTACGGTGCCAGCCCCCTGGCCTGGCTGTTGTTGCCGCTGTCCGGTGCTTTCTGTCTGGCGGTCGGCGTCAGGCGTCTGGCCTACCGGCGGGGCTGGTTGCGGCGGGTGAGGCTGGCGGTGCCGGTGGTCGTGGTGGGCAACATTGTGGTCGGGGGTACGGGCAAGACGCCGCTGGTGGCCTGGCTCGCCCGATATCTGGCCGAGGAGCGCTGGCGGCCGGGCGTCGTGAGCCGCGGCTATGGGGGCCGTTCTCGCCACTGGCCGCGGGAGGTCCACGCGGACAGCGATCCTGCCGAGGTGGGCGACGAGCCGGTGCTCCTCGCCAGGCGCTGCGGCTGCCCGGTGGCTGTCGGTCCCGACCGGGTCGCGTCCGCCCAGCACTTGGTGCAGGCACGGGAGTGCAACCTGATCCTGTCCGACGACGGCTTACAGCATTATGCTCTGGAGCGCCAGGTGGAGGTGGCGGTGATCGACGGCGTACGGCGGCTGGGAAACGGACACTGCTTGCCCGCCGGCCCATTGCGCGAGCCTGCGTCGCGCCTGCAGTGGCCGGGGCTCATCCGAGTATGCAACGGGGGCACCCCCGCTGCGGGCGAGCTGATCATGCGCATGCGGGCGGGACCTCTGTGGAGCTTGATCTCTCCGCAGACCACCCGCCCGCTCTCGGCGTTCCGAGGGCAGGAAGTGCACGCCGTCGCCGCCATCGCTCACCCCCAGCGGTTCTTCACGGTGTTGGCGGATGCAGGACTGCGCGTGCGCTCTCATGCCTTCCGCGACCACCACCGCTTTCGCCAGACAGACATTGAATTCCCGGACCGGCTGCCGGTGCTGATGACCGAGAAGGATGCGGTAAAATGCTCAGGGTTCGCCGCCCCTGGCTACTGGGTGCTTCCTGTGGAGGCGGTGCCGGAGGGATCTCTTCGAGAGGTCGTGGCGGAGCGCCTGCGCGCCTGGCGTGAAGAGGCGGGAACGAGCCGCCGAGAGCTTGTGAGACAACCGTAGGGCGGTATCGATCCTGCACAGGCCGGATGAACCGAGCCTATGGATCGACGGGTCATGGGCCGTGATGAGCGAGCGGCGGCGGCCACGCCGGTCCGTGCACCCGCTCTGATGTCTGCGTTGGACATGCCGCGGGGCGTCCCCGGCTAGGAGGTGCCTGTGGATAGGAGGCTGCTGGACATTCTCGTGTGCCCCCTCTGTAAGGGCCCCCTGGTGTACAAGAAGGCGGAGCAGGAGCTCATCTGCAAGGCGTGCCGCCTGGCCTATCCGATTCGGGACGATATCCCCGTGATGCTCGAGGATGAGGCGCGATCGCTCGCGGCCGAGGAAGAGGTCTGATTGTCGTTTGACGTCATCATCCCCGCCCGCTACGGGTCGACGCGCCTGCCCGGCAAGCCGCTGCGGTTGATCGCCGGAAAACCCATGGTACAGCACGCCATCGAGCGAGCGGTGGCGAGCGGTGCCGACGCCGTGTGGGTGGCCACCGACGACGAGCGCATACGCACGGCGGCAATCGCCGCAGGGGTGCAAGTGTGCATGACCTCCCGCGATCATCGGTCCGGTACCGAGCGCCTGGCGGAAGCGGTGCGCACGCTGGGACACGCCGACGAGGCCGTGGTGGTCAATCTCCAGGGAGACGAGCCGCTCATGCCGCCGCGCTTACTGCGCCAGGTGGCCGAGGACCTCGACGCCAACCCCGCGGCGGCGATGTCGACCCTGTGCATGCCGATCACGGCGGCCGGGGACTTGTTCGACCCGAACGTGGTCAAGGTCGTCATGGACGCCTCGGGTCTTGCGTTGTACTTCAGCCGTGCGCCTATCCCGTGGCACCGCGACGGGTTTCGCGATGATCGCACGGCACTGCCGGGAGGCGTCCGCTGGTACCGCCACCTCGGGTTGTACGCTTACCGTGTCGGTTTCTTGAAGGCAGCAGCCAGTTGGCCTTGCCCTGCGATCGAGCAAGCGGAAGCGTTGGAGCAGCTCAGGGCGCTTTGGCACGGTGTCAAGATCCGGGTCTCGATGGCGTTGGAGCCTTGTCCTCCGGGGGTCGACACGGAGGCCGATCTGTCCCGGGCGGAGACTTTCCTGTCACACGTCGCTGATGTCTAGCTGCAGGAAGTCCGCAGTGGGCTGTCGGCGCTCGGCGTCCCAAACGGGCAGTACCACGGTGCGCGGCACCAGGCGATGCGGGTCTCCGAACTGGTCGTTTTGCAGGGCCAGGTGACTGTCACAATCCCTCAGTACCAGGCTCGGTCCATCTTCCAGGACATCCACGACCAACCACAGAGTGCCTCGATGGCGTACATGATGCCCTACGAAGCCCCGCAGCTCTTCTTGGGAGAGCGCCGAATCCTTCATGGCGGCATTATGGTGGGCGCCGGGATGCCAGGAAAGCGCCGGAGGGATCGATGATCCGAGTACTGTTCGTATGCACAGGGAATGTCTGCCGCTCACCCATGGCGCGTGGCGTGCTCGAGCGCGTGCTCGATCGAGCGGGTCTGATGGGTCGCGTGGAGGTGGACGCGGCCGGCACCCACACTTTTCATCTCGATGCGCCGCCGGACCCTCGGGCGCAAGAGGCCATGGCGCGCCGCGGTATCGACATCAGTGGCCACCGTGCGCGCCGGTTGGCGCCGAAGGACTTTCAGCGCTTCGATTACATGCTCGCCATGGACCAGGACAATTACCGCTTCCTGCAGGAGTCACGCACCCCCAGCGCCGAGACGGTGATCCGGCTATTCATGGAGTATGCCCCGCACTTCCGCATGCTCGAAATCCCTGACCCTTACTACGGGTCCGGCTGGTGGTTCGACCGCGTTCTGGATATGATCGACGCGGCCGCGGAGGGTCTCTTGGCGGAGTTGCGGGAGCGTCTGGACCGGGAGCAGGGCTGATCCGGCGGCAGGGGAATACCGGGTACCGAATGCTCAGGGGGACAGCGCGCTTTGTCGCGCGACTGCCTCCTCGGCTTTGCGGACGGCGTCCAGATCCCCGAGATAATAGTGGTCGACCGGGCTCAATGCGTCGTCGAACTCATAGACGAGGGGGATACCGGTGGGGATGTTGACGTCGTTGATGGCCTCCTCGGAAATCCGGTCCAGGTGCTTGACCAGAGCCCGAATGGTGTTTCCGTGGGCGGACACCAGGATGCGCCTGCCGGCCCGCAGCTCTTCGACCAGCACTTCATGCCAGTATGGCAGGAACCGATCGAACGTGTCCTTGAGGGACTCGCTCGCTGGAGGCTCGGCGATTCCCGCGTAACGACGGTCGAGCCGCGCATGGCGGGGGTCGTCAGGGGCGAGCGCCGGCGGGGGTGTCGCATAGCTGCGCCGCCATATCTGCACCTGTTCCGGGCCGAACTTCTGGGCCGTCTCGCGCTTGTCGAGCCCCTGCAGCGCCCCATAGTGGCGTTCGTTGAGTCGCCAGTGGCGGTGCACGGGCAGCCACATCCGGTCGATTCCATCCAGCACGATCCAGAGGGTCCGGATGGCGCGTTTCAGCACCGAGGTGTAGGCCACGTCGAAATCCAGATCGGCCTCGGCGATCAGTTGTGCCGCACTATGGGCTTCCTGCATACCCCACTCGGAGAGATCGACATCGGTCCAGCCGGTGAAGCGGTTCTCCAGATTCCAGATACTCTGACCGTGGCGCAGCAGTACGAGCTTGGTCATGGTTGTTCTCCCCTGGGACTGCTACGCGTTTCCGGCGGAGTGCGTGTCACCAGTCTCCGCCACGGCGGGCTCCTCGGAGGGTGCCCCCTCCGCGGCTGCTCCGACTCCCGCTGCCCCTCTGTCATCGGCAGCCTTCGCAGCAGCGCTCCGACCGCCGCCACTCTTGCGTCGCCGTGGCGGTCGGCGGCGAGCCGGCTTGGCGGCGTGGGAAGGACGTTCGACCGAGCCGGCCTCGCCCTCCGCGGCAGCCTCCCGGGGGCGCTCGCCTTCCTCCGGCACCTGAGTCGGGCGGTCTACTAGGTCGGGTGGGGGCCGTGCCTTCGCGCCGAGCGCCGTGTCCCGCCCGCGTTCTGCAGTCGTGTCCTCGGGAGTAGCGGTCTCCGCAAGCGCTGGCGGTGGCTCGTGACGGGAACTCTCGGCAGGCTGCGGTGCTGTCTGCTGAGCGCCGACGAGCGGTGTGCCGACGGATTGCGGCGAATTCGCCTCCCAAGCCGCTTCTCCGGCTGCTGAGGCCGCTGCCGGCTCCGGCCTGCGACGATGATGCTGTTCCCGGGTCGCAGCGGGCGGTGCGCCCCCTCCCTCCGGGGGAGCGGCACCGCGTTTTTCTGGCCGACCGCTGCCGCGGCGAGCGCGGCCGCGCCGCCCGGAGGCACCCGCGTGAGGATGGGCGCGTGGGCGGGTCGAGTGAGTGACCGCCCGGCTCCGCAACTCGGACTCGGGCTCCGCACCGGAGGTTCCGAACAAGGACGCCCAAAGCCTGCGGATGAATCCGGGGGTTGGCTTGTCCGGTGCTGACGTTGTTTCCCTCGGAGGCGGGGCGGGGGCCGCCGGCGTGATATCCTTGACAATCGGCTCCGGCAGCACAGGCTGGGCGGTGAGCGGGAGAGGCTCGGTAGCCTCTTCCGGCGGTGTGGTCAGCTCGTAGCTCGGTACCTCGCTCGAGGCTTCAACGTCGTCCAGACGGACACGCTGCAAGCGGTAATGGGGCGTGTCCAGACCGGGGTCCGGTACGAGGACAACCGAGAATCCCGTGCTGCGCTTCGATACGTTCCAGGACGCCTCGCTTTTCGTTCAGCAGGTACGTGGCCGTGCTCACGGGGAGCTGCGCGATGACGCGCCCGGTGCGGTCTTTGATAGCCTCCTCTTGGAGCAGGCGGAGCACGGAGAGGGCAAGGGACTCCACGGTGCGGATATGACCCTCACCCTCGCAACGCGGGCAGACGGTGTGACTGCTCTCCCCGAGGGACGTTCCGAGCCGCTGGCGGGACATCTCCAGGAGACCGAAACGCGAGATGTGGCCCACCTGCACTCGGGCTCGGTCAGCCTTGAGGGCCTCTCGCAGATGGTTCTCGACCTGCCGCTGGTTTCGGGCCGCGGCCATGTCGATGAAGTCGATGACGATCAGGCCGCCGAGATCCCTCAGACGGAGCTGGCGCGCGATCTCATCTGCCGCCTCGAGGTTGGTGTTGAGCGCCGTCTCCTCGATGTCGCCACCCTTGGTGGCCCGTCCGGAGTTGACGTCGATGGCCACCATGGCTTCGGCGCGGTCGATCACTACTGCGCCGCCCGAGGAAAGCGGGACTTGGCGCTGGAACACGGTCTCGATCTGGCTCTCGATCTGGAACCGCGTGAACAGGGGCACGCGGTCCCGGTGCAGCTTGATGCGGCTGAGGTTCTGGGGAAGGACCTTTTGGGTGAATTCTCGAGCCTGCTGATATACCCCTTCGTCGTCGATGAGGACCTCGTTGATGTCCGGACGCAGGTAGTCGCGGATGGCCCTGACCACCATGCTGCTTTCCTGGTAAATCAGGGCGGGAGACTTGGCCTCGGCGTTCGCCCGCTCGATCGCTCCCCACAGGTGGAGCAGGTAATCGAGGTCCCATTGCAGCTCTTCCGGCGTCTTCCCAAGCCCGGCGGTGCGCACGATCAGCCCCATGCCTTCGGGGATGTTGAGCACGCTCAGCGCTTCTCTCAGCTCATTGCGCTCCGGGCCTTCGATGCGCCTTGAGATACCTCCCGCACGCGGGTTGTTGGGCATCAGCACCAGGTAACGCCCGGGCAGGGTGACGAAGGTTGTCAGAGCGGCCCCCTTCGTGCCTCGCTCCTCCTTCTCGACCTGAACGAGCAACTCCTGACTTTCCCTCAGGACATCCTTGATGGTGGGGCGACCGCTCGTCTCTTCCGGGGGGGCGCTGAAGTAGCTGCGCGCCACCTCCTTGAAGGGCAGGAAGCCGTGACGCTCGGACCCATAGTCGACGAATGCCGCTTCGAGGCTAGGCTCGATGCGGGTGATGGTGCCCTTGTAAATATTGGATTTCTTTTGTCCGCTGGACCGGGCCTCGATGTCGAGATCGGTCAACCGCTGGCCATCCACGATGGCCACGCGCAACTCCTCGCGCTGCGTTGCGTTGATAAGCATGCGCTTCATAAGTCGTCATCTCGGTAGGGCTCAACCAACCCCGGGCGGCGTGCGGCGAGTGGCCTCCCCGGAAATCCTGGTCCACGCTCGACGCCCGGTCTGGGAGCTCGGTTATTCGTTTGCCCGTCGCTGTGAAGGTGGGGATCTGCCTCCGCGACCCCAATGACCGTCCGTCTCGGGCAGGCGGTGCAAGACGGTCATCTGCATGTTTGCACGGAAGAATACTATATCAGCGTTGGTCAGGAGCGACAAACTTCGGCTACACTCTGTGCACGTGAGCGAAGGGTACGGCAGTCAGGTCCAGCGCATGGAGGTCGATGCACAGCACGCGGGCCAACGCATCGACAATTTCCTGATCACGCACCTGAAAGGGGTTCCGCGCAGCCATATTTATCGGCTGCTGCGCCGCGGCGAGGTGCGCGTCAACAGCGGTCGCGTGAAGGCCGCCTATCGGCTGCAAGCGGGCGACCGGCTGCGGATTGCGCCGGTGCGCCGCGAAGTCAGGGAGGCGGCTGTCGGGCCGGCCGGACTGGGGTGGCTGGAGGCGCGCATTCTGTTCGAGGACGAATCGCTGCTCGTGCTCGACAAGCCCGCCGGAATGGCGGTGCACGGCGGCAGCGGGCAGAGCTACGGACTCATAGAGGCGTTGCGGGCGCTGCGCGCGCGGGCAGATTTGGAGCTGGTACACCGCCTGGACCGGGAAACCTCGGGGTGTCTGCTCGTCTCCAAGCGGCGCAGCCTGTTGCGGGCGCTGCATGAGATGCTGCGGGAGGGGCGGGTGGAGAAGCGCTACGTCGCGCTGGTGGAAGGACCCTGGCGGGGCGGATCGCGGACGGTGGAAGCGGCTCTGCAGAAGAACGTGCTGCGTTCGGGGGAACGGGTAGTGCGGACGAGTCCCGAAGGGAAGACGGCTCGCAGCGTCTTCTATCCGGTGCGGAGGGTTCGCCGGGCGACCCTGATGCATGTAGCGCTCCTCACCGGTCGTACCCACCAGATCCGCGTGCATGCGTCCCATATCGGGCACCCGGTGGCCGGTGACGACAAGTATGGCTCGGCGCCGTTCAACGCGGCCCTGAAGGCGCATGGCCTGAAGCGACTGTTCCTCCATGCCGAGCGGGTAGCCTTCCGACGGCCGGATGTCGGGGAGACGGCGGAGTTCTGCGCGCCCCTTCCCGAGGACCTGGGGCGGGTGCTCGCTGCGCTCGATCCAGATGCGGGAAACCCCGAATGACGCCGCGTGCCGCCGGGTCGTTTCGCCTGCTGGTGTTCGATTGGGACGGGACGCTGATGGACTCGGCCGCCCGCATCGTGTCCTGCATGCAGGCGGCGATGCGCGATACGGGTGTCGAGCCGCTGGAGCCTGGGCGCATCCGGGAGATCATCGGGCTTGGGCTGCCGGAGGCCCTGGACACGCTTTTCCCGGGCGGCGACCAGGCGTTGAGGGACAGACTGGTCGAGCGGTACCGGCACCACTTCTTGGTCGCCGACCGCACGCCGTCCGCTCTCTTTGCGGACGTGCGTGAGACACTGCTCGGTTTGCACCAGCGCGGTTATCTCTTGGCGGTGGCGACCGGCAAGGGACGGTGCGGGCTGAACAAGGCTCTCGCAGACACAGGGGTTGGGCCGCTGCTGGACGCGACCCGCTGCGCCGATGAGACGCAGTCCAAGCCTCACCCGCAGATGCTCTGGGACATCCTGGGGCTGCTTTCGGTAGCGCCCAGCGAGGCTCTCATGGTAGGCGACACCGAGTACGACCTGTTGATGGCGCGGAATGCGGGCATGGGAGGGATAGCGGTGTGCTATGGGGTGCACGACCCGGCGAGGCTCCAGCGGCATGCGCCACTGGCATGCATGGAGCACGTCGCCCAGCTCTTGCCGTGGCTGGAAGCGGCGGAGCACCGTCGCCGCGCCTGATCGCCCTTCGCGGGCCGAGTTGAACCGGCAGAGCGCCGCCTTCAGCCGCCACTCGGCCCGCGCGCTTCCGTGCCGGCCACCAGGTCGCGAACCCCGGCCGGGCGCTCGCTGTGATGTCTCAGGGCCTTCATGACCTTCCACGCGTGCAGGACGCTCCAGAAATAGGCGGCGAACAGCATCATCAAGCCGAGGAACATCACCGATTCGGGGATCCTCATGTGGAACCCCGCCACACCGACGGCCGCGAGACCCAGGGCGAGACTCGTCATGATGAGCACCGATTCGTTCACGCTGTAACCGGCTGCCTGAAGAATATGGTGGAAGTGCTCGCGGTCCGCCGCGAACGGCGACCGACCCTTCAGTACCCGCCGCAGCATGATGCTGACCGTGTCGAACAAGGGCAGGGCGAAGATCCACAGGGCCGTGACCGGGGTCATGGCCGGTGCATCTCCCTGTGACAGACCGATGCTGAACCAGGCGATGGCGAAGCCAAGGAACATGCTGCCCGCGTCGCCCATGAACACGAGGGCGCGCGGCCTCCCAGCGAAGCGCAGGTTCAGGCATAGAAAGGCTGCGACTGCAGAGGCGAGGACGAGCAGCACCTGAGCCTCCGCGAGGTGCCCGGCCGCGAGCGCCAGCGCGGCCATGGTCCCCAAGGCAATCAAGGCTAGGCTGCCCGCCAGCCCGTCGAGGCCGTCGGCCATGTTCAGAGCGTTGATCACCCCGACCGTCGCGAACGCCGTGACCGGCGCCTCCCAGGGCCGGAGAGTGAAGAGGCCGCTGGATACGAGATGACCGAGGTGCCCCAGGCGCACGCCTCCCCAATAGATCATGGCTAGAGCGGCCATGATCTGGCCGATGAACCGTGTGCGGGAAGACAGCTCGTGGAAGTCGTCGAGAACCCCTACGAGCACGAGAAGGGCAGAGCCTGCGAAGAGCGCTCGCAGTGGTGCCAGCGAGACATCCAATGTGAGCACCGCAAACAGAAACCCCCAGAACATGGCGATGCCGCCGATCAAGGGCACAGGTCCGTCATGGCACTTGCGTCCGCCCGGGCAGTCCACGAGATCGATGCGCCGAGCTAGAGGCATGAGGACTCGGAGCAGAGTCAGGGTGACGGCAAAGGCGATGACGTGACTCGACAGGTAATGCATCGTTCGTTACCTCGCCATCGTCGTGTGCGACGCACACACCAGGTTTCGATCGCAGCCGCGGGCGACGAATCTTTGGGTTGCCCCGGCGCAGATGCTAGAGGCTGCGCTTCCCGGGAAGCGGCAGCCCCCTAGAGATGGTCCGCGCTGCCCGAGCGGGTCATGGGGCTTGGACGCTTCCAGAGGACCACGTCCGGTCTCGCCTCGAGGCGCTGGGTCAATTCGCGCTGTTTGCGTCGCAACGTCGCCAGGGCTGCACTACGCAGCCGGCTGCCGGAGTTCTGCACTCCTCTCCATGCGCTCTTCTGCACGACCTGCTTGGCACCTTCCGGGAGGGCGTACCAACCGGAGATGCCGAACTCGGCCACCGCGATCTGCACATCGGGCTCGGCTGGTCCGAGCTCTGCGGCCCGAGTGAGCGCATGGGCGAAAGCCGGGTCAAGCTCCGTCAGCGCGAGTTGGGTCTGCGCGAGGTTCGCCCAGGTATATGGCCAGGTGGGCCGTAAGGCGGCGGCGCGTCTGTAATAGTCGCGGGATTTCCTGCGCAAGACTCGCGCGTTGGCCGCGTGCGCGGCCTGGTCGATGGCTCTCCAGGCGTATAGGTCGCCGAGGTCGCCCAAAATGTCCGCATCCCAGGGCCGCACGCGAAGGGCCGTGTTTAGGGCGCGCTCTGCTCTTGCCTTCTCCGCCTCCGAGGGCGCTTGCGCGCGCTCGTCCATCAGACCGAGCGCCTGCTCAGCCTGCGCGATGTAGAGATCGGCGGCGAGCGAAAGCAGAGCATAGCCGGATAAGGCGGCGAAGATGCTGCTGAGAACAAGCGCGGCCGGTCTCAAGACTTATGGAGAAAGCGTCGCGGGCGGTCCGAAAGCAAGGCGCACGGCGCGCAGTCAAGGAGACATCGCAAGTCGCCAGGCGAGGAGCAAGCACCCCGCAACGCCGCTGGCGAGATGCGCAGCAAATTCATTCACAGACTCTGGACCCCGCCAAGAGGCTTGCCGACGGTTGGGGCCTCCCCCGACAGCCTGCAATCCCGGCCGCCGCCGCGCGCAGAGCACGCCCACGGATTCTGCCGCCGCGCCGGCTCAGGAGGCCTTTCGGTAGTATCCATAGTGCGTGTAATACTGCTTGTAGTAGCCATACTTTCCGTACTTGGCAACCTTCTCCAGGTCCACCCGGTTCAGGACCACGCCGATCACCGGCGCGTCCACCTCGCGCAGGCGTTTGATTCCCGCGCCGATCACCTGGTAGGGCGTGACGTCCGCCTTCGCCACGTATATCACCGCGTTGGCGTGCTGCGCGAGTACTAGCGGGTCGCTTACGATTTGAGCGGGTGCGCTATCGATGACGATGCGCTCGTAGATGTTGCCAAGTTTCTCGAGCAGCAGTGCCATCTTCTGGGAGGACAGAAGCTCCAGCGGGTTCGGGGGGATGATACCTGCGGGCAAGACGTGCACGTCACTGTCGGCGACCTTGCGGATGCATTCTGCGGCCGATGCGGTGCCGGCTATCAGGTTCGACAGGCCGGGGGCATCGCGGTCGAAGCCGCACATCTCACCGAGGGATGGTCGGCGCATGTCGGCGTCGATGAGCAGAACCTTTTGCAGGTGGGCCAACGCGAACGCCAAATTCATGGCCACGGTGGTCTTGCCTTCGCCCACCAGTGAGGACGTGACCAGAACGCACTTGTGCGGATTATCCAGACCGGACAGCAGCACGCTGGTTCTCACGGTGCGAATGGCCTCGGCGAAATGGGACTGATTCTGGTCGAGGAACGCCCGCTCCGGGGGTGTCCGCTTGGCGCCTTGTTGCCTGAGGGCAGGAAGGATCCCGAGCACGGGCTCATGCAGCTTCTCCTCGACGTCCTCGCCGGTCTTCAGGGTATTGTCCAGTCGCTCCAGGAAGAAGGCGAGCCCGATTCCGGCGAGTAACGCCAGCAGCAAGGCCGTGCCGAGGATGCGCTTCTTGTCTGGCCAGATCGCCCCCCCGGGCGGGATCGCGGGATCCACGACCCGAGCTGTGGCGGCCTGCACGTCGCTGCTGCCGACATCGGTCTGTTTCGCCCGCGTGAGGAAGGTGTCGTAGAGCTGCCGGTTCGCCTGGACGTTGCGATCGAGCTGCTGCACGTCGAATTCCTTGCGGTTGACCTGCTGGAGTTTGGTCTTCGCTTCCTCGAACTGTTTTTCGAGCTGCGCCACGTTTGCCTGGGCCGCACGCACTTCGCTGGCGACGCCGCCGACGGCTGCAGTCAGCTCCTTGTCCAGCTCCGCGCGAACGGCTTCCAGCTTCGACTGTGCGGCAATCATCTTGGGGTGCTGGGGACCGTAGCGCTTGGAGTACTCGGCAATCTGCCGCTGCGCGTCGACTTCCGCGATCTTGAGGCTCTGGACCAGCTCGTCCTTGGCTGCCACCGACTCCGATCCGGTAGTCGTTTGCTTGGCGCCGCTCCGCATCTGTGCGTAAAGATCGGCGAGGTCCTTGCGCCTCTGCCGGGCCCGATCGAGCTGCTCCCGAATGGTCTGCAAGTCGTTGACGGCCAGTGTTTTTACACCGGAGATGTCCACCAGACCTTCGCGCTCCCGATAGGTCTGCAGCGCCTTCTCGGACTGGTCCAGTTTCGCGCGCAATTCCTGCAAGCGCTCGCTGAGCCAGACCGACGCCTTTTGCGTCATCTGAAAACGCGCATCCAGCGTGCTCTCGATATAGCCGTCCGCCATGGCGTTCGCCACCTTCGCCGCGAGCCTGGGGTCGTGCGCGTCGAAGCTGATATGCACCAGCTCGCTCTTCTCGACCGGGTCGATGACGAGGTTACGCTTGATGGCGCCGACGGCTCGGGCTTTGAGCTGGTCCTCCGTCAGCGGCTGCGGCTTGTCAGGCCCCACCAGCCACTGCGGCAGCCAAGCGTGAGGGAACCAGGCCCGCCACTTGGTCTCGAACGGCGCAGGCTCCTGCTGAGCCGGGTCGAAGGCCGGGTGCTTCCATAGCTCTTGGCGCTCGACCACCTTCTCAGCGAGAGTCCGCGAACTCAATATCTGATACTGCGTCTCGTAGTAAAGGTAGTTCTGATAGGCCGAGTCGACGATATCCTGGATGGAGACGATCTTGGCCGGCTTGGACTCGATCAGCAGGGTTGCGGTGGCCCGATAGACAGGCTTGATGAACCCGATTGTCAGACTCGCCAGGACGCCCGTGACCAGCATGATCCCGAGAATGGTCCATTTGCGCTTCTTGACGGTACGCCAGTATTGCCGAAGGTCTAGCTGTTCCTCGTCGGCTTGCTCATGGGGGCTCGCGAGACGGGAGGGTGGGACCGATGGCCGCACTGCGGCCGGCTGGGCGGAGATGCTCGACATTGGGCTTATCTCAATCTATGCGATGCGTTGCGCGGCGCTTGCGGCGGAGCTAGAAGAAGCTCTCTTCGACCGTGACGGTGTCGCCCGGGGCTACCGGATCGTCCAGACTCACGCGGGTGCGCTGGTCCGAGCGAGTACCCTCATGGTGCACGTAGATCCTCCCGCGGGAGGCGCGTTCCGTAAAGCCGCCGGCGGTGAGGATCGCCTGCGCCACGGTCAGCCCGGGCGAATACGGATAGCTGCTAGGCTTATGCACCTGGCCGGTGACGTAGAACGCGCGGTATTCCGCAACGGAGACTTGGACGCGGGGGTCGAGCAGATAGGGCCCTTTTAGACGGTCCGTAATCATCTGCTGGAGCTGGCTCACCGTGAGACCGGCGACCTTGATCTCCCCCAGGAGCCAGTACGTGATCGTGCCCTGGTGGTTCACCCGGACATCGGCCTTCATGTCGGACTCCCCGAACACCTCGATGTGGATCTTGTCGCCTGCGCCCAACTGATAATGCTGGGAGGCGCTCTCTGCCTGCGCCCCTGCCGCCAGCGGCGAAGCCCACGCCAAGGCCGTCCACAGTAGAAGGGGTAGCAATGCCGGGCGCTTGTGGAGAAATCGCCGCGAGCGGCCCGAGAGCGACGCGCCCGGAGCGCAGCGACGAGACCGATCAACCCGGTAGGTGAGGACCACGCACCGCGCAGCGCCGCCGGCGGGACGCGCAGCGGACTTATTCACGAGATCTAGGTTACGCACGTAGAGAAGCTAGAGGTCCGATGTTCGAGCCACCCCCGCGTGGCCGGGGCTTGTGGGGCGGCAGACACAAAGGCGACACAAGACCGTGAGGCGCAAAAGGCGGTGACGCCCGTGGCCCACTCCTTACCTTACGCACCAACGCGAAGTCGGCGGTGAGAATTACCGCCGGTGGAGATAGCGCTTCAACTCCAACGTCATGCCGGGAATTGTACGCGATAACCCCGACATCGCGCGAGCGTCCATACGTCTGCCCCGAGCTGAGGGTCTTGTGACGACGCGCAGTGTAAAGGGGCCAACTGCCTCAGGACCATTGCAACCGAGATCCCTGAGCCGGAAGCGGCCCCCCGCGTTACATGGCGGCTTGGATGTAGAGCATATATACGTTGTCGCCGTACCCCTCGCCGGTTTCATTCGAGTGGCGCTGGTTACGGTCGTAACCCACGTTGAAGGTGAGCCACGGCCGGAACTGATATAGCCCCCGAATGGCGGCCGAGAACCGATTGTCCTGTCGGCCGCCCGGGTTGTAATTGTCGAGGGCATAGCCGAGGTCGAGTACGGTGCTGAAGCGCGGCCGCCAGTCGCGCGTCCACTGGCCCACGACGAACTGGGTCTTGACGTAGTCGGAGGTCGTCGTCGTCGTCTCGTACGTGGTCAGCCCGGTCAGGATCTGGTAAACGGAACCCTGCTGCTCCCGCCAGATTCCTCTAGCTTCCCAAGCGAAGCCAGAGAAGTTTCCGCGCTCGCTCGCATCGAAGTTCTTGTTGCGGTAGCCCAGTCGGACGATGCCCGTGGTCTTGTCGGTGACGTCCCATGTGGCCCCGGCGTTATAGAAGAGCTCGTTGCTGTCCAGGGTCACTGCACCCGGAGGCTGATTGGTATAGTTGTAATTGGCGTCCAGGATTCCGGCCAGCAGCGAGGTTTTCGGCGCCACGCGATAATAGAACGTTCCGCCGACGTTCGGTCGTATTCACGTCGCGGGCTTCCTGGCCGTTGTTGGTGTAACGGCGGAAAATCTGTTCGGCCAAGAGCTCGAAACGTCCCTTCGATTCCGAGGTGCCGTAGGTGAAGAGTCCGCCGAAATTCGTCGAGTTCCAGGCGTCGGGCTCGCTGGCGGAGAACCCGACCGGCACTCCGTTTTCGCTGACGACGGTGTTCCTCACCGTACCCACCGGGAAATCCAGACCGCGCGGGTCATGCCAGTTGTAATACCCCGCGTTGAGGTTCAGGGTGGCACGCTGACTGAGGGACAAGGCCGCAGTCCCGAGCACCTGCTGGTCGACGGTGTTGTCGTTGGAATTGACGCCGACTCGCGTGACGAATGCCTGATAGACCAGGGTGTAGTCGTTCACACCGCGCCGGTAGTCGAAATTGATGGCGGGCGAGATGACAGTGACCCAGCTACTCTTCTCGTTACTGTTTACGCGGTAGAAGTTGTCATCGTACGAGAAGCCCAAGGCCAGGGAGGGGTAGGCGGTCATCGGCCCCACCGGAAGTCCTTGGACTTGTGCCTCCTGGGCGGGCGGGATGTAGTTTGCAATGACGTGGCCGTACGTCGTACCGGCGCCGTAAAACGCCCAGGCCGCACCCGGGAAAGCGCAGGCGCCCAGCAAGTACAGCGCGAGGGCCGAGCGCGCCTGCGGGCGGCGTTGCGGAGTCGAATGAATTGCGAAGCTCATTGTTTTCATCGGCATCCCCTCGAAACCGATTGGGAAACGTGCCCGTGTCCGGCACTCGCAGCCCGACGCGCTTGGGCGTCAGCTCGGACTTGCCAGCGACAGTCCACCGGGACCGCGCACGGGCTCGACATTGTCCTGGTAAAGGTCAGCGAACGCTCGCCGCACCGCGCGCTTGTCGCCGCTTGAACGGAGTCGACGGCGACGCGGATGCGCGCCTGCGCAGACGGCCCCAAAAGGAACAACGTGCGCGGGACCACCGCATACGGCATCTCCAGGCAGGGCGACGGTGCAGTTTAGCAACATTCCGCGTATCCAGTTGCTCGGAATCATCGGCGGTACCCGCGGTAAAGATGGCTAGTACCGACCCTTCGTACCCTGCTGCCAACTATAGCCGCTCATTGCGACGCAAGCAAGAGCGAGTCAGTGCCGGCTAGAGCCCGGAGGCGCGTGTGGCCAGTGCTCGGTGCAACTTCACACCAAGCTGTTTCGCAATGGCAACATACCAGTGCGGATCGGCCACACTCGTGGGACTGTCCCTCTCCTCATCTTTGCTTTGCCAGCCAGTCCAGCAGCTTGGTGGCTTCTTCGACGCCACGGTCCTGAGCCCGTCTCAGCCAGGACCGGGCGAGCAGTAGGTTCTTGGGCACGCCCCGGCCTTCGGCGTACAGGCGGCCGAGGTTGAACTCGGCGGGCGGGAAACCCGCCTCGGCGGCTCGGCGGTACCACTGCGCCGCGGTCGAGACATCCTTAACACCTGCCGCTCCCGTTTCGTACATCTCGCCGAGATTGTTCTGGGCGCTCGCCACATTCGCTTCGGCAGCCGCCTTGTACAGCTCGAATGCCTTTTGCTCGTCCTTCGGAACGCCCGTTCCGGAGGCATAGAGCCAGGCCAACAGGCTCCGCGCACTGGGCCGGCCTTGTGCGGCCGCCCGCATGACCCACTCGGCACCTCGTTGGATGTTCTGCTCCTTGCCGGTAAGGTATGCCTCGCCCAGCAGATGCTGCGCTGCCGCATGGCCCCCTTCGGCGGCTTGCTGCAACAGCGGCATGAAACGCGCCCGGTCCGTCTCCGCGATGCACATCGCATACCGGTATGCGCTTGCCGGCGGTCCGTGCCGACTCGCCTTGCGATAATACTCGCAAGCGACTTTCTCGTTCTGCCGGACCAGGATACCTCTCCGATACAGAAGACCCATCGCCGCCTGTGCCATCGGGTCGCCCTTGTCGGCCCTCGACTTCACTTGCGGGGCGGTGTCGCCGAGTCGGTCGCGGACGCGAGCCACCATGCCGCTCACTTGCGGGCCCTGCTCGAGGGATTCGGCCCGCTCGATCTGCTCCGCATAGCGTATCGTGATGTCAGCGAGGGCCCGCCGTGCGCTGTCGTTCTTTTCGTCAACCCGCAGCACCGCGCGATAGGCGTCTACCACCTCGTCCGCGCCCGGGTCGTCGTGAGCACGGGTGGCGGCCACGCGTCTGGCCTGATCGAGCAGCGCCTCGGTCCGTGAGGGGGGTGCCCCGGCGCAAGCCAGCGCCCCCCAGAATGCGAGCGAAAAGGCGAGCCAGGCACGGGGAGCGGCTCGGTACCTTGGAATGTGGTGAGACTCGGTGAACGGCGGCAGCCCCGGGGTGCTCCGACGATTTCCTTCCGGGGGACGGCTGACGGGCCTGCGTGCCTTGACGCCGTGAACGGTCACGGCTTGGCCGACGTTGCAGCGCGTTGCGCATCGGCAAGGCTTCCCGCCTCCGCGAGCAGAGCTTGCCATGCAGCCAAGGCGAAGCGTCTGTCGAACCGCTGCTCACATAGCTCGCGGGCGTTGCTCCCCAGTCTGTGACGGCGATCCGGATCGTCGGCGAGCCGGGTGATGCAGGAGGCCAGCCCGTCCCCGTCGCCCTGCCGCACGGCATCTCCGCATTGTTGCTCGCGCAGCATGTCGGCGATCTCGCCGCGCGGATCACCGATGAATATCGTGGGCCGCCCGGCAGCGGCAATCCCGTAGAGCTTGCTGGGGACGACGAGTCCCTCCAACTCCGGGCGCAGCGAAACGACGTGGACGTTGGGCGCGCTCAGGCTGGCAGCGAGGCGGTCTCTCGGCTGGTAGGGCTGGAAGATCACGTTGGCCAAGCGCCGGCTCCGTACCTGTTCCGCCAGCCACGCTCGCTGCGGCCCATCACCGATGAACAGAAAGGTGAAACGGCTGTCGCTCGCGAGTCGTTGCGCGGCCTCCAGAATGGTCGAGAAGTCGTGCGCACGCCCCAGGTTTCCCGAATAGCCCACCACGAATTTCCCTTCCAGACCCCAGTCAGTCCGAAGCGGGTTCTGTGCCGAAGGGACAGGATATATCTGCCGGGTGTCCGCCCAGTTGTGGATGACGCGGATGGTTTCTGGGCGGATGCCTTCCGCCTTCAGGCGGCGCGCCATCCCCTCGCTCAAGACGGCGTTGATGCCCGCGATGTGCAGCGAGCGGTTTCGCACCTTGCGCAGCATGGCCGCCTGGCGGCCCCGCAGCCCGCGCACGCCGAGTGCACTGGCTACCTCGGGGAACACGTCCTGCAGCCAGTTCACCAGGACCGCTCTGCGGAACTGCGCGACTGCCGCCGCGAAGATAGAGACGAGCGGCGGATCGGTCTTCGCGACCAGGACGTTACCGGCCTCGGTCAAAGACAGCGCCTGCGTGGTCGCAGAAACGTAGAAAGAGAGGTAGTCCAAGGCGCGGCCGGATAGGCGAGCGCGCCCAAAGCATCGAGCTCCACACGCGATGGATTTCTACTCCCCGGATACGCTCTCGCCCCGGGAGGCCGACGGCCGGGTCGTCGTAGCGCTGGCGCCCTGCAATGACGTGCACCTCATGCCCGCCCGCGGCCAAATCGAACGCGAGGTCGCTAAGGAGTTGGCTGGTTGCGGAATGGTCGGGGTGGAAGTAGCGGTTCAGGAAGATGATCTTCAGGGGACGGTCGGCCTCCGCCTCATTCACAGTTACGCGACTCGCGTGTAAGCCACGGTGGTACCCCATACTAAGATGACGCGAGACGGCCACCTGCCGCCATCAATCCCTGCTCCCGCCGAAATTGAGAGGCCGGCTGTTGGAGACTCTCGGAGATCGAGGTTCCTGCGCCCATTGCCGTATGGATACGCTCGACACCCTCGGGTTGCCCAAAGGCGCCGGAAACAACGCGTCCGAGGGGTTCGAGCACGCCTCACAAAGACCATTTGTTCAGCCTATGCGCCTATGAGCTTATGACCGCCAACGCCCATTGCTTGGACAGTCCTCCGTTCGACGCGGAAGGCGGTGGCACACCTCGCTTGCAGGTAAGCGTTCTATTTGTGATCCAAAAATTCGGTCTATCCAGACCCGACTCTGATCGCATGAAAATCGCCCCAAAGCTCGCCTTTCGGCGACAAACCCTTCAGAATGGAGACAATCGCCTGTGCACCGACAAGCTGGCTTAGCTCGAAAGCTATCTGATCCTTGATAGTGTAGTTGAACCGATAGTCGCCGAGCTCGCAAAGTTTTTCTATGCATTGAATAGCCGTATGAAGGAACCTCTGGTTGTACTCGACGGAGACGTGTCTGATCGGATGTGCCAATGTGCTGAGAACCAGGAATTCAGCACCTTCCGTGTCTACCTTTAAATGATCGGGAACTCCATAACGATCAATGATGGATTTCAGGGTCGTCGTTTCGACGGTTTCGATACCACGATATACTCGTGCTCCTCGTTCTCCCCACGCTCGAAAAAAGTGATCAGTAATCGTACAGACATCTGACATGCCAGGGGCGACATGAAGCTCCGCTGTTCCTTCGGAATCGCTGACCGCCTTTTGGATTACCACGAGTTGTGTCGAATCGATGAATCTGCGAAGGCTGGTCCGAAGCTTGTCAGCGTTGGCGCTATATGGTTCGACGGCGACGACTTTGGCCCCGAGTGCGAGAAAAGCACACGTGCGAGTACCACGATGAGCACCGACATCGAAACACAGAGCACCTCGATGAATAAAGGGATCATAGAACTCTGCAAGGGTATTGACATACTTGTCCAGATCTCTCTGGCCGAAGCGACAAATGGTTCTTCCTCGCCATTTCGAAACAGCCGATAGAGCTTTCCGTGTCACGAACACGGGTCCCCTTGTGAGATAACGGCGAAAACCGCGGATGATGTCATCCAACATGCAGTTGTCCCTCGGGAGGGGAGGCGGTGGAGTCACGGGTGTAACCCGCCTCCCGCCTCTCCTATCCGTCTGGGCTCCTGTAGGTCTCGCCTGCCCTATTTCCCTGCCGGATCGTGGCGGGAAGGAGCCCGTGTGGTCAGTCCCTCCTCCGGCTACCCCGCCAGCCACTGCGCGGTCTCGCACGTAGCCAGCTTGTCATGCCTTGCCCTGACAAGCAATTACGATATCTTGATCCAGCCCCTGCACCAGTATACCGCTAGACCCAAATACTCTTTCAGTGCCCGTGTCGTGCCGTAGAGTGCGCCGGCGTCCGGCAAGAACGCCAGGATGGTGAGGCGCCCGGCGTCCACGACACCGTAGTCCGTCGGCGAGGGCACGGCGTCGATGCCCGCGGCGCGAAAAGTGGCGAGTGCCCGCGGCATGTGCATGGCCGACGTTACGAGCAAGACGTGCCTGAGGTGCCGCTCTTGCAGTAGCCGCTTCACGTTGGAAGCATTCTGATGGGTATTGGCGCTGGCCGACTCCTCGACAATCGCTCCCGCCGGGACTCCCCACTCCGTTAACATCTGTGCGACGAACGTCGATTCCGGACGTGTCGAGCCTGACCAAGGCAGATTTCCTCCGGCCGCGATGACCAGGGGCGCCTTGCCCGCACGGTAGAGCCTCGCGGCGTGCAGCAGCCGGTCCGAACTGTCAATGATTTCCGGCTCCAGCCTGGGGTAGTCCGCGCCGGCAACGCTTCCGCCCAGTACCACGATGGCGTCGGCCGTCGGGGATTCTGCGACGGGGGTGGGCAGGAAGATCCGCTCCAGAGATGCCTGGAGCACTGCGGAGACGAGGGGAGTGGCGGATACCCAGAGTATGGCGAGCGAAGCCAGCAGACTGGCCATGGCCAACCGGGTCCGCCGGACCCGGAGAAGGAGGGCAGAGAGCGCGCAGAGCGCAAGCGACACCCCCAACGGGTAGACCAGTTGGGCCAGCACTTTGGAGAGGAACAGATCCATACCTGGCGAGTGCTTCCCGGCCGGACTTCACGGTATGCGAACGGTGCAGCCGCTTCCGACATGCGCTGTCGTGCGACCGTTCGCGGCGAGGTCGGCACGGCGGGCAGCGACTCTTTGGAGTCGTTCGATCACGCTCGCCCCGTCTCGAAGTCCGCGTAGGAGCGCGAATGGAAGAAGGTCGGATCAATAGCACGCATCACGCATCACGGATGCACTCATCCCGATCCCGAGCAACACGTAGAAGTATGCGGTATTCGCGGGGATATGAAAGTTGAAGTCGACGAGGGCGTGAAACAGCATCGCGGTAATCCCGGCCAGCGAACCGAAGAGTAGACCTCGCATCACCCGATCGTGTCCGAGCTTATATGCCGATGCCGCCTTGCGGATAATGGCGCAGACGGCGATCGACAGCAGCGCAGACCCCACGATCCCCTGCTCCGACAAAAGCTCGAGGTAATCATTATGCGCGTGATCATGGATTACCGGAGGGAGCCTGTCATCCTTGTAGTTTATGAAGACCGACTTGTAGCTGCCGGCGCCGCTGCCGAACGCCCAATAGTCCTCGAACATGTGAAGCGTAAGTTCCCATTGAGTAGCGCGGCCCGAACTCTCGATGGCGATACGCGCCATCCTCTCCCTCAGGCCACCAAAATCGAAAGCGGCTGCTAAAGACAGTGCCAGCAGCAGCGTCGCAGAAAGCAGCCGGACCTCCCTTGTCTCGAGGCCGCGGAAAAGCGCCGCCAGGCCCATGACGGTGACGAGTCCGACCAGGAGGGCCAGGTTCCCGCCGCGCGATTTGGAAAGGAGCAGCGCCGCGCCCATCGTCGCCAGAGCGAGCAGCACGAGGCCGCGCCACCCCGTGATGAAAAGAATCAGTCCGTTCAGGCGCCGCCTCCAACCTCGCAGAGAGCTTCGGTCCTCGGCGCCGCCCAGCAGCAGCCCGACTCCGAGGGGGATAATCATCGCCAGGTGCGCAGCAAAGTGGTTACGGTTTATAAAGGTGCCGGTGACGACGTCCCAATGCCCGTCCCGCAACCCCTCGGGAACGAATTTCAAGTGGGACCTCATGACATAGACGCCGAAGACGGACTCTGCCACGCCGACGAATAACAGCGCCGACACCAGCACAACGAGACGGCGCCGCGTTCGCGCCAAGGCGATAGTCAGGAAAAACAGCGCGACGTACGCCAAATCTTTGCCGAAGTCTGCCAGTGTGGCCGACGGATCGAGGCTCAACGACCGGTAAGCGGTTGCCGTGTCGACCGCGGCTTGTCGGTGATGCTCATAGCTCACCGGGCTGAGCACCTCGAGCAGGCGGTCCGGCAAGGGCAGGGTCTGCCCCAGGATGTAAGCCAACCAAACGGAAAACAGCAGCAGGGACGGCATCGCGCTCGACAGCGCCCCGGCCGCTGGGGCGGGACGCCAGAAAGCCTTCGCAAGCCAGATGGCGAGCAGGCCGAACGTCGCGGCTTCCATGAGCGCCCATGACCACGGTCGGTTGCTGCCCCAGGGTACGGGGAGCCAAGCAATCAGCAGCAGCAGGGCCACGTATAACCCAGTATCCGCGATACTTCCAGATTCGCCGCTCGGCGCTGCAGCTTCGACGATCATCGGTCTGGAGCCGGTCGGACGCGGGCTGTTCGACCGCCGCCTCGGCGCCGGGCCGACGGGCATGCCATCGGCCGCAGACAATCCGGGCTTTGCGCGGCCGGACAGCGTTACGGGGTTTTACGGCAGCAGCGTGGAGGTGCGCCCGGTCTAGGCACGGCGGGGGTCTTCCGGACCGACCCCAGCACGGCAGGCGGCGGCCAGCTACGGCTGGAGGACAGGCGCAAGGTTCAAGGAGTGGCGGTTGAAAGCTTCAGCAGCACTCCGGGACGCTGCTCGGTGCGTGCCCCGGCCTCGGCAGTGAGGCCATGGCACGGAGGCCAGTCTTCCCTGGTGAGGGCTCCCGTACCCGGCCCCTGCACCCCGAACGCCGTCCCCGAGCGCACGCGCAGCTTAAGCTGCCAGCAGATAAGACGGGATAAGGGTCAGGCCCTTCTCCTTAGCGTAACGCTCTACCTCCGGATGCACGGAGTAGGCGACGAGTAATAGAAAGCGTTCGTCGGCAAGCAGGCCGTGGCGGTGGAGGCGCTCCACGCGCTTGAGAAACTGATCCACGTCCTTCTTGCCCGGGCGGGATTTCGCCTCCCCCACAATGCTGAGGGGCGCGCTGTCCTTCCGGCCTGCACCCAGGATATTCACCTCCTCTCCGCCGCCCTCCGGGTACTCCACGAAACGGCGGACGAGTCGCCCCTCTACCTCGATTCGATATTCGCGCTTCAAGAGGTCCGGCAGCACCGCCATCGCGCGATCCTCGAGGCCGTAGCCTACGGTGTCCGAGAGCCCGGCCACCATGTCCCGCGTCTCCTTGAGTCCTCGAGCCAGGGTGGCCACCTCCCGCTCAGTCCGTGCCTGGGCCTCGGCAAGGCGCGTGACGGCCTGCTCCAGCGCGCCGACCCTGATTTCTGTCCGCTCCTGAACCTCCGCAAGGCGCGTGACAGCCTGCTCCAGCGCGCCGACCCTGATTTCTGTCCGCTGCTGAGCCTCCGCGAGTTCTTCCAGCCGCTTCTCGGTGCGTGCCTGAGCCTCAGCCAGCGCCTGCAGACGCTGTTCGGTGCGTGCCTGGGCCTCGGCTAGTGCGACTACGGCGTCGCGTAGCCCAGCCAGGTCCTCCTTGGTGAGGGCTTGGTGCAGCTCTTCGTACACGGCTCCAATGGCTGAGGCAACGGCACGCGCCGCCTGCGGGTCCAGGGTATGCGCCAGGTCCTCGTAGAGCTTAAGCGTGTCCATGGAGTGGATCCTGTCGCGGCCATCGGGCTCAACGAGCCCTCGCACGCCGAGCTGTCATGATACAACACCCGCGCCGAACCGCTCCCGGACCCCAACCACCGGGGGTGGGCCTCCTACGCCTGCCTCGTGGCGGGGGCACCATGAACCCCGGCTTGTCTGCAGAGGCCAACACACTGGGGTCCCCGAAAGGGTGGCCAGCACCCCGACGATGGGGCCGGACAGCGTCACGGGGTTTTCCGGCAGCAGCGTGGAGATGCGCCCGGTCTCAGGGACGGCGCTTCCGGACCGACGGAGAACAGGCGAGGTGTCATGAGACCCCAGCGCCATAGGCGGTACAGCACGCTGGTTCTCAGCACGCCAAGCCCGTACGTCACGGAACGTTGGAAGTTTATCGAGCTGGCTTCCGGGAAGTACTTGGTCGGGCAGGACACCTCTCCGATGCGAAACCCCTGTGCGATGGCCTGTGTCAACATTTGATTGTCAAATATGAAATCGTCGGAGTTGGCGAGAAGCGGGAGTTCCTCGAGAACCCTCCGGGAAAACGCGCGGTATCCCGTGTGGAATTCGGAGAGCTTCGTTCCAAGCAGGAGGTTCTGCACGGCCGTCAAGACCCGGTTCGAGACATATTTGTACCGGGGCATCCCGCCCCTTCGTGCAGTATTACCCAGGATGCGGGACCCGAGGACCACGTCGTAGACCCCGGAAGCGATCATCGACGCCAGCGCAGTCAGGAGCTTCGGCTCGTACTGATAATCCGGGTGGAGCATGACCACGATGTCCGCATCGGACTGAAGGGCCTCCGCATAACAAGTCTTTTGATTGGCACCATACCCGCGGTTGCTTTCGTGGACCACGGTTCGTATTCCCAACTCCCGGGCCACTGCGACCGTCCGGTCGGTGCTGGCGTCGTCCACCAACAGCACGTCATCCACGATGTCGCGAGGGATGCTCGTGTAAGTCTGGCGCAGGGTCTTTTCGGCTTCGTACGCGGGCAAGACGACCAGGATCTTGTTACCGCTGAGCATGTGCCGTGGTCTCCTTGGTCGATGTACAGGGAGTGTACGGAATCCAGGGCCAGGGATGTCGAGCGATGGCGTCCGCGGCCTCTAGATTTCGGCTTCCCAGCGGGAATGACGGTCGGAACCAGCACTTGCGTGTGATGGCGTGGATTGAATCCTCTGCGCGCCGGTGTCCGAGCTTTCTCGGGCATTCGTCGATGCGTTTCCGCAGGGCCGACCTCGAAGCCCGAGGTTGCCGTTATCACTGTACGCCTTGTATCTCACGCATCACGACATAGTTCTCCATGACCAACACGTCCATCTGTGTCCGCAGGAAGCAGTCCAGTGCTTGTTCTGGTGTGCAAACCACCGGCTCATTCTCGTTGAAAGACGTGTTCAGCACCACGGGAACACCGGTGAGGTCCCTGAATGCTTCGATCAAGCGGTAGTAGCGCGGATTGGTTTCTCGGCTCACTGTCTGGAGCCTGCCGCTGCCGTCTACGTGGGTCACCGCCGGAATCTGCGCCCGCTTCTCGGCTCGAATCTGGAACACCTTCATCATGAAGGGAACGTCGTCGTCGGTCTCGAACCACTCGGGCACCGCTTCCCGCAGGATGGAGGGGGCGAAGGGCCGGAACGACTCGCGACGCTTGATCTTGAGGTTGAGGATGTCCTTCATGTCGGGACGCCTCGGGTCGCAGACGATGGAGCGGTTCCCGAGCGCCCGCGGCCCCCATTCCATGCGCCCCTGAAACCAGCCCACTACCTTGCCGTCGGCGACTGCCCGCGCCGTCATCTGGGAGAGGACACCCTCATCGTCGACGCGCTGGAAGCGACAACCCTGCTCCGCCAAGTCAGGGCGGCGGGCCTCCAGCAGCGAGCCGACCTCGCGCGCGCTGAAGCGTGGGCCCCAGTATGCATGATCCATGGTGAACGCCCGTCCGCCGCCGCTTGCCTGCCAAGCCAACAGGGCGGCGCCGATGGCGCCGCCGGCGTCTCCGGCGGCAGCCTGGACGTAGACTCGCTTGAAGGCCGTGTGCAGGCAAACCTTGCCGTTGGCGACGGAGTTCATGGCACAGCCCCCGGCCAGGGCGAGGTCGTCGATCCGGTATCTGCGGTGCAGGGCATTCAGCAGGTGAAAGAATGCCTCCTCGTACATCGCCTGCACCGAGCGCGCAATATCCCGATGCCGGTCCTGTATCGCGTCGGACGGCTCGCGAGCCGGTCCCAGGAGATCCGCGAGCGCCTGGCTGTAAAGTCGACCCACGACGGGGGCGCCCGAGTCCCACTCGTACGCGACCCGTTCCCGATGGTGCCGGAAGAACTGCAAATCCAGGTCGAAGGTCCCGTCCTTCCGCAGCCGCACGATGCGGCGCATGGCGTCCAGGAAGCGGGGCTCCCCATAAGGGGCCAGTCCCATGACCTTGTACTCGTCCCCGTAGTGGGGAAAGCCGAGATACTGGGTCAATGCCTGATAGAAAATCCCCAGCGAGTGCGGGAAGTAGACGCGACCGTCGACCCTGGCGAGGCCGCTATCGCCCATGCCCCACGCCGCGCTCGAGAAGTCCCCGAAGCCGTCGACGGACACCGCCACGGCCTCTTGGAAAGGGGAGACCAGAAAACAGGACGCAAGGTGGGCGAGATGGTGCTCCACTCGGAGCACCGCCCCGCGCAAGTTTTCACCGGCAAGCGTTTCTTCTAGCTGCCGGCGCACGGATGCGCGGCGGCGCGCGTTGCGGAGCCGATCCCGCAGCAGCCGCGGGTCGGGGCGCCTGCCGAGCGTATAGCCGAGCTTGCGGGCCAGGTTGGCCCGCGGGTCGCTGTTCATGGCCGCCTGGTCGATGTCGCCGAGGCCGGCCCCGGCCTCCGCCAGGCAGTAGCGGATGGCCTCCGATGGGAACCCCGCCCAGTGCTTGACACGGCGGAACCGCTCCTCCTCGGCGGCGGCCACCAGCCGGCCGTCCACGACGACGGCGGCAGCCGCGTCTCCGTGGTATGCGTTGATCCCCAGAATAATCGTCATGAGTTTCTAAGAGCCTGCAAATGAATCTGCTACGGGTCCCGAGAGCGGCGCTGCGCGGCGGTCATGGCGTACCTCCCTGTACGCCACCCCTTCGGGGCGTCGCGCGGACGTGCCGAATGGCTACCCTGCCATTCGGTTGCTCCTCGACCTATCTACTCGATAGGTCCAATCGCTGCGCTTCGCGCGCCGGGCTCTCGGCCCGCTCGCGACGGTTTCTTAAGAAGCTCTGAGGCGAGTGCATGAGAGACGGCGCTCCCAGCGGCTACGAACTCCTTGTGGGCGAGACCGTTGCCAGCGCGGAGATGCGATTCGCCAAGTGCCCTCGGGCAGACCTGGCGACTGCGAGCGCGTTCGCTGCTCTCGACTCCCACGGGCGTTCCGTGAAGACCAGGGAGCGCCGATCGGCGTCATACAGGGCCGTGTCGTAGCCCTTTGCTTTGAGCCAGCCGACGACCTGGTCAGTCGGAAATCCGTATGCCCGCGAGTATCCGCCGAGTTCTAGTTGCCAGACGGGTGGGTTACTTTGGGCCAGCATGCCTTCGCAACCCCTGAGCGCCAGCGGTTCTGCGCCTTCGATGTCCATCTTGCCCATGGCGTAACGGCGCCCGATGAGCATATCGTCGAGGCGCACGCACGATACTTCAATCGACCTCTCGCCCACGCCACCGGCTCCGATGCGGTTCGTGGCATCCCGGTCCAGCGTGAATCGAACTGGTCCGCGCGATGTCCCGACCGCTACAGGATAGACGTGGACGTTCTCCAGGCTATTGAGTGCCACGTTCTCACGGAGCCGACAAAGCGCCTTCGGACCTGGCTCGAAGGCCTCCACTGAACCTTCAGGCCCAACGAGTGATGCGGCCAAGAGGGTATACACTCCGACATTTGCACCGACATCGATGAAGTTGTCACCTCGCCGGAGGTAGTGGCGCATGAACGCCATTTCATGGAAATCTGGCTGGCCACTGCAGTATAGAACCAGGCTCGCAGAAGTGCTGTCCGGGTAGCAGCGAATCAGGAGGCCGGCATAGCGCAGGTCACGGTGCCGTCCGCCGACTCGCTTGTAGAGCTGCCACGCCAGCGTCCGCGCGACTGCGCGCAGCCGCTGCGCGCGATTTGCCGGGTGTGTCCAGACGAATTCGAGAAGACCTCGGCCTGTCCGGACCGAGAGTGCATCCAATCCGGTGCTTGGCCCGCCTGGCCGCATCGGCCCCTTCACGAGACATTGGTTTCAGCCTGTTTTGTCGACGCCGCTTTCCCGTACGTGGCACCAAGTGAAATCCTGCGAGGGAAGTGGCTGCTTCACTGCCGAATAGCGGTGGCTTCGGGAATAACCAGTCATGGCTGTTTTCGCTGCTCAGGAGCAAGAAAACGGAATCCGGAGGCAGAGATGCCGAGTGATGGCGTCCGTGGCCTCTGCCTGGCTAAACAGCCGTCCGCCTTCATTAGGCTTCGCCAGGGCGCTGGGCGACGAAGCAGATGCTCGCAGCGCGATGTAAGGCATCGATCTCCCTCTCGCGACGCGACCACCGGAAGTGCTTTCGGGGTGAAAGCACAGGTGTGGCATCGAGAAAGCGATCGACAAGACTAATTAGGAAGCGCCCCAGCTTGGGATACCGACCCATGACCGCAAGCGCTCGTAGAGTGTCATAAGAGTACCAGAGCCGATTAACCCGCAGCCCCGCACTCTGGCAGACATGCAACAATCCCCATGATGTGTGGTGAAAGAAGGAGTTATGAAAAGGTTCACCTTGTGAGACCGTACCGAAGAAGAGACCACCGGGCTTGAGTACGCGCGTGACTTCGCGCACGGCCAGGAACGGATTGTAAAGATGTTCCAGTACGGCATAAGAGAGTGCGAGATCGAAAGAGTGCTCTTGAAACGGAAGCGCGTGGGCGTCGGCAAGAATATCGGCAGTTGGCGAGGAGAAATCGACCCGAACATATCGAAGTCCGAAATGTTGGGCTGGTAGGGCCTGGTCCCGTGGGCCACAGCCAAGGTCGAGAAGAGCCTTGCCATTCGTGAAGCTAGCAGAGACTGCGGAGAAAAGCTCGGACGAATCACGGAGAGCCGAGGGACCGGTATAAGTATTCGCAGGGCGCTCAACGAGGCAGTCGGAAAGAAGCTGGGGGGCCGATGTGGAGAGGTGGACCGTAAAGGTTCTGGGCGATGGCGACATAGGCCGCAGATCGAGAGGTAGTGAGAGCGGCCGTGTATACCCACAGCTACATGATGCCACTGGAGCCGAGATAGCGAGCGGATGACCGCAGTCAGGGCAGGCAAGGTGACGAAAGTACCAGGGTTCAATGTCGGCAGCCATGGAGCCTCATCGTTATACACACTTCGTCCCGCCATTCGGAGCGTGGCACTGGAACCGCTGCCCCTCCCGACGGGAGGGGGTGGGGGAGGGCGATCTAAAGGGCTACAGTAGGTGATCCCGTATGGTTTCCAACACCGCTTCAGTTTCACGCAGCACTTCGTGATTCCAAAAGCGAAGAACCTGGTACCCGTGCGTGGCCAGCCACGCGCTGCGTGCCGCATCCGCCTCGCGCTGCACGGCGTGTTGGCCACCATCGACCTCGATCACCAAGCCTTTTTCCAGGCAGACAAAGTCAACGACGTAACGGCCGATGGGGCACTGACGTCGGAACTTGTAGCCTTCCATCTGCTTGCGCCTCAACCGTTCCCAGAGCAAACGCTCGGCGTCGGTCATGTTCTTTCGCAGGTACTTGGCAACCGTGCTGCGCGCCATTGTCTTGATCGCCCTCCCCTGTCCCCCTCCCGCAGGGAGGGGGAACGAATTTCCACACCCTCGAGATATGGAGTCACTTGCGTATAACGATAAGGCCATAGAGCAGGACCATATTTATTACGCGAAGCCTAAAGCCGCGCTCGAGGGGCGAGACCTTTTGCGAGCGTCACCTTCCAGCCGCTTCCGAAGCCGCCGGTGCACTGCTGTGCTGCGCCGCCCTTCACACTTCACACCACCCCGAACCGCTGGCCCAGGAGTGTGACGTTCCAGCCGGGGAGAGGCGCCGAGGAGCCGGTTGTCAAGAGCGTGGCGCTTGGTCGAGACGGCAATCGCCTAGAGCGGTGCAAGGGTCCCGTCCACGTAATTGACCTCCTCTAGCTTGAGGAGCGGCGCGTTGCGGCAGCGGCTGAGCGCGTTGAACCCGCCGACCACCTCCTGGACCTGGTCCCGAAATGCCTCCCGTGCCATGGCCTGGGGCCGCGCGAACAGCCCTTACAGCCTGTACAACTCCTTGTTGAAGGTCCTGGCGCTGTGATGAATCAGGTAGGCCAGACTAATGTTATCCTCGAGGAACCAACGAATATCGTATCTGATTCTTTTCCTGTTTCCCATGAGGAAATTATTGTTCCCCGTAGCGATGTGCGATCCGTTATGTGCCAGCTCGATCTCGTCGTCGCAAGGAACGCCGAATTTCTCGAGGATAGATCTGAGGAAATGCTCGGGGTCGACGCAGAACTTTTCGTAAAGCACCAGATCGAAGGGGATCTCGCGGCCGTTCAGGTAGTTCAGGAATTTCTTGTTTTCGCTTACCCACCAGTTAAAGGTGCGCAGGTGAGACAGGAGCGAGCTCGTAGCTCCCTGTTTCTTCGCAATGGAAGTGGCGAAGCTGCGCACGTCTTTGACGGACAGAATGACCGATATATCGTCTTTTCCCAATCCTATTTCATCATGATGATCGAGTATCGTCCGCAGGAAGGAATAACTCTTCGACGAGTCCACCACGATGGGCTCAGCCATGGAGTGGGACCGGATGTAGTGGACAAGACGATGGTACTTCTCCAAGATCGGTCTATTCGAGTTCAATCCGTTGAGGTCGATAAGCCCGCCCCAGAAGGGGCATCGTTCCCAGGTTTCCCCGCAGGAGCAGAGCCTGGCATCGGCGTATTCGCCCCATCGGGCCATATACTGCGTCATATGGTGTCTGGAGAAGAACGGAGCGACTTCGCCAAGGCCGATGACGTCACGATGTTGGCTCAGCACGTGATTGATGAGTGTGGTGCCGCTGTGCTCCAGTCCGGCAATGAAGATGTATTTCATGCGCTGCTTGCAGACTGGTGGATCGTTCGCGAACCGCGTCGGTGATTCCGACTATAGCACACCCGGTCGAACGGGAGCTGCATGGAAATCTCTTCTGGCCAAGGGTGTGGATAGCAGATCAGCCGGGTCGCGCGCCGCAAGCTGGCGGTGATGCCATTACACCTTCTCCTCGCCCGAGGGACGGTGCATGCGGTGAGTCGGCCAACTCGGGGGCTTGGCGGTGTGGCGGTCGGCGCGACTCCCAGCGCATCGGAGGTTCCGGCTCGCGGGAAGCCGGGATCACGGGCGGGACCCCCGGTTGACGTGCACCGCGCTCCGCCGCCGGTCGTATTTCTTCACGGCCACCATGGACTGATAGAGCGCCTTCATCCGACAGAACACGAATCCGTCCTTCCCGTCCAGGAAGCCGCGCCTCCACAGGTAGCTGTAAACAAAATAACCGAAGCCGCGCGCCGGCATCCGCCAGGAGATGCGTTTGATTGCCGCCCTGCGTACCAGCGGATCGGATGACCAGAGGTCGGCGAAGCTCCATGCCTTGCGCTCCTCGGCTAGCTCGTAGTCCGCCTCCTGGCTGGAGTAGCGGTTCTGCCGCTCGAACCACTCCTGGAGCCCTTTTTGGTTCTCATCGATGATGTCGTTTTGGAGGTTCCTGACGGCACCTTGGACTTCCTGCGTTTCCGCGTGCCCGCGGTTCACGTACCGTACACGGTCCCGGTGTACGAAACGCACTACCCAGGTAGGGTACAGGCTGCTGTACCGCAGCCAGCGGCCCCACATGTAGAACCGGCGTCTGACACGCGCGGCCCCGAGATCGGGCGGATCCCCATGGGCGATGCCGCCCAATTCGTGGGCGAGGGCGGAGGGGACACGCTCGTCGGCGTCGAGGATGAGGATCCACGGATACTTGGTCGGGACGTTGTCGAGCGCCCAGTTTCGTTGGCTGCCGAAGCCCTCGAAGGGGTGCTGGTAGACGCGCGCTCCGTGCGACTCGGCAATTTGCCGCGTTTCATCCGTGCTGAACGAGTCTACGATGATCACATCGTCCGTCCAGCCCAAACTCGCCAGACATCGAGGCAGATGGACGTCCTCGTTCAATGTGAAGACCATCACCGACACGGGGGCTTGCTGCGGATAATCTTCCGCCCCCGACAATGTCAGGTCCTGTGACCGGCTTCGAGACCGCGCCATGAACTTGCTTCATCCGCGACGCCACGGATGCCCAAGCAGAGGGATCTGCCGCGGACTGCCGCGCCGCAGCGAGCCACTGTCCGCCGCGGCTCACCATCGAGCAGCACAGCGTGCAGAGTTGCGCCCGAGGCGGCGGGCTTGCGGTAGGCGGCTATGCCCGAGGCAGTAGCCGCGCCGCTCCCGGTGAGCCCCGCCCCTGGCCGACAATCGAGGTGCAGCAGTGCGCAGCTCAGGCGCCGCTCCGACAGGTGAGTGCAGCGACGGCCTCCTTCGTCCCCGCGACCGCGCGTTCCACGGAGTAGTGGGTCACGACGCGCTCCCTGGCTCTGGCTCCCATTTCGCTGAGTTGACGGCTTTGGGCTGCAAGTTGCGTCAGGCGAACAGCCAGGGTGCCGACATCGCCGAAGGGGAACACCGCCCCGGTGACCCCGTCCTCGACCAGGTCGGGACCGCAGCCGACGCGGTCACTGACCAGGGCGGGCAGACCACAGGCCATCGCCTCGTTCACGACCAGACCCCAGGTCTCGCCATAGTCGGAAGGCAACACCAGGCAGTCGGCGGCGACGTACGCCCTGACGATCTGTCGCTGGTTGAGAAACCCTGCGAAGGTGACGGGCAGCGCCCGATCGAGCGACACTGCCCGCGCCCGCCCCAGGAGCTCGCCCGTGCCGACGACGAGAAGATGCATCCCGCAGCCGGACGCGCGGGCCAGATCCAGCGAGCGCAGCAGGTCGAGTATGCGTTTCTTGGGGACGAGCTTTCCGGCGTAAAGGAAACATACGGCGTCCTGTGGGATCCCCACTCGGCGCGCAGCATCCGCCGCGAGGAGGCGAGATCGGCAGCCTGTTGCTGGAAACGCTCATTGTCGACGAAGTGCGGGCAATCGAAGATACGGCACTCCGGAACCCCATACCCGGCGTAAAGCTCGCGATTGGACCGCCCGACGGCGAGATAAGCATCGAAATGGGACAGCAGGACGCGGTGGAGCAAACGCACCGCCCGTCGGCGCGGCTGCATGGCATTCGAGTCGCCGCGCACGATGCGAGGGATGCGCAGGCGCATGGACGCCCATAGCCCTTCGAGAAGGCACAATGCCTGCCATCCCGTGATGAGTGCGACATCCGGCTTCCAGCGAGCCAGTGCCCTGGCGACGGTGGGTGTGCGACATCCGAGAAAGCGGTCGAGGCTCGGATGTCTGGCCGCGTTGTCCAGTAGCTCCCAGCGGTAACCTCCGAGCAAGTCCACATCCCATGCGAAGGACATCCCGAAACCTGCACCCTGCTGAGCGGGGGTCGGCATCAGTGCGTAGTACACGATCACCTCCAGCTCCGGCTGCAGCGCCAGTTGCTGAAACCACGGTACGGCATACTGGATCGGGTGCGTGGTGATGATCGCGAGCCGAGTGGGGGTCACGGCCGCTGCAAGCCAGATAGTATCGGTGTACGCCGCATGGCGGAGCGCGGACCCGTCGGTGGTTCTTGGGAAGGGCGTCCACGGACCGCAGGTCGACCCGAGCGCGATCAAGACCTATAAAGGTGGCCCAGGAGCTGACGGGCTGCGATCGACATCCCGGCGTTTGTCAACCGGGGCGCTACCCCGAGGCGTTGCGGGTGGAAGTTGTCTGCCAAACGCAGACACGCGGGTGCATCCAGGATCGCGCTCATCCTGCTCGCCATCGGGGATACGCCTGACACCTGTCCCGCGCGTCACGACAGCTCGTCCGCTCCGCTACGAATTTCGAGTGCGGCTTTGCGGGAGGGGGGGCGGGGGCTGCGCGTCCGTCCCGATCCGCGGCGCTCGACCCGCCGGTGCAGCAGCGAACACTGCAGTCTTCCATTCTTCCCATCCGCCAGGGAACAGGAATGACTGCATGCGAGAGGAGCGCTCGACGCACCAGCCGCTGCCCACGGTGATGAGGAGAGTGGTGAGGTAGGAGAACGCTACGAGGAGAAACTTTCCAGGCAGTACGATCGCCATCCAGTCGACCCAACCCGCCCTCACCAGCGACTGCCAAACGAAGGAGTGGGCAAGGAATACGTAAAGCGAGCGTCGGCCAAGGAAGGCGAGAAGATCCCAGCGAACCGCGCGCGACAGACCGAGCAATGCGAAGAAGGCAGCGAGCAGATACACGTCGTGAAACGCGAGGCGGGCCGGATTGGAGATGGATGGGACCCTGAGGTCTCCGGCCAACCCGACAGCGCTCGACGAGGATACGCCGATATACGCACATAGAATGAATATTGTCATCGCGACAGGATAAAGCCAGAACCCGTTGGCATGGCGGTTCCACAGCTCTTTGATCGCCAACCCCACCGGAAACAGAAACAGGACGAGGGGCAGACTGACTGGCACGTAGGGCAGCACGCGCCGCGGAATGAACCCGACGAGCCCATGGCCGAGCAGGGTCAGGGCGAGTATGCCGCGCCGGCTGCTGGGGCCGGCCCTCCCATACAGGGAGAGCAGCGCGGCCAGAGCCAGCAGAGCGGGCAGGAACCAGAACAGCCGGAAGCCGCAGGCCGCGTGGTACATACCCTCGGTGGAAAGCAAGGCCGCCATGAGTACGGAGACCAGCCAGCGGGCGATGTCGAACAAGTCTTTGGGCACGAACCACGCCAGATAGAGAGCGCACGCCAGCAGGAAAAACAGAGTATGGGGAACCAGATAGCGGGCCAAACGGTCTTTGCCGATCGTCATGAAGCCGGAATGCGCGCAAAAAATGAAAGGCAGCAACAGAAAACAGGCGACGTGAAAGTTGTAAAAGGCGTCGAAGGCAGTGGGGTAGCTAGCGGAGAACGTGGTGTTGTGCCCCAGCACAATCATGGCGATGAGGATTCCCTTCAGCCGATCGATTTCGGGCAGCCGGCGGCTAGGGTTGCAGGGCGTAGGGCGAGCCATGGGCCAGCCTTGTCTCCTCGATGGCCCATTCCCCGGCCATTCGCTCTGTCGCAAAGAGAAAGCCCAGGACGAGCCCCAGGAACAGAAAAATGAATACGTCGCCATAGAGCTGCGCCGCCACGGCGAAGGTGGCGGCGTTGGCGACGAGAAATGCGGACAGGCCCGCCATGAGGACGTTCAGGGAGCGGTAGCGGCGGCTGACACGGCGGAACACGTGGTGAAAATGACGTGCGAGCATCAGGCCCAGCCAGGGAATGACGAGCAGCCCGGGCACGCCCAGCTCGACCACGATCTTGCCTATCCCGGCCTCCGCAGAGCCGCTGACGAGCGCGCTGCCGCCCCCGAAGTATTGAGATCCCTGCGCGGAAACTCCGGCGCCGGCGCCCAGGAAGCCGAACTTGTGGATGGCCGACTGGAGGATTCCCAAGGCCGTCATCGCGCGCGCGGAGATCTCGCCGAACACCGTGGCACTGCGCTCCCAGTATGCCGACTGGAATGCCTCCGGCATGTAGAAGACGAGCACGGCCGTTGCGGCGATTCCGAGGGTGAGCGCCACGACCGCCACCTTCATCGCTCCATGCCAATAGTAGGCCAAGAGGAACCAGTAGACACCGAAGAACATGGTCAACAGCACCAGCGCCTTGCGCCGGCCGGTCAGGACGATGGCTCCGACGAGGAGGATGATCGCGACCCCCGCGAGCGCCCGGAACAGCGCCGAGGGGCGCAGAGTCGCCACCACCGTCAGCAGCACGCACGCGGTTGCGGCGTGCCACGCGGCGATCTCCCCCACGCGAAACACGCCGGGATTGGACGGGAGCACGACGCCGGCCTCGTACATGTACATTTGCCGCCCCACGAATGTCCCGACGTCTTTCAAGATGTCCCAACCGCTCCCGAGCCAGTGGGAGAGATACACCGTCAGGGAGAAGGGCACCGCCAGAGCGACATAGAAGATCAGGAATCTCGTCATGTCGCGCTCGTTCCTGGGGAAGCGCTGTCCCAACAAGGCGGCGGCGATGGGCGCGAAGTACGCGGCGAGGCCGAGACCGAAGAGCGCCAAGTTTCCGTAGCCCACGAGCGTATGCACGCACTGCAGTGCTGCGAGGAGCATGAAGGTCTGCCACGCAGTCCGCAGCGCCCCGTCGCGAGCCGAAATGCTGGACAAGCGCAATGGGATGCCCCGGACCAACAAGGAAATGTAGGTGACGAAGAAGAACAATGCGGCGAACAGGACGAAATAAGGCGGCTGGTTCGGAAACAGCTTGCGGATAGGGTCCTGCAGGAACCCTGCTACCACGAACACGAAGACTCCCCAGCGCCAGCGCTGGAGGGCCAGTCCGACCCCGAGGAAGACCAAGAAGAGCGTGAGGGTCTGGATCATCGTCAGCGGACCAAGCGTAGGATGCCCAGGGTCGTGGCCGATGCGCTGCGCGAGTGCCGAGGAGGCGGGCTCCCCTCTCGGGCGCGGGGAGAACGACCAGGACGGTCGACGGTCACCGGAGCCGGCTCATCGAGCCGACAAGTCCGTCGGTCCTCGAACTCCCCAATGCGGGGTGGTGCCCCGCGATCTGGCTTGCATCGGTGCTGTCCGGAAGGGCAACCACGTCCACATGTCCGCCCGTCTTGATCTCGATCAGCTCCAGGTCGATGGGTCGCCCCCTTAATGAATAGAAGCGGTAGGGCGCAAGCTCGGAGAACAACCGGGTGAAATCCGACGGAGACACTCCTAGAAAGAGCCGTCATCCTGGATATCTCGAAGACGATGACCGGCTCATAGTTCGCGATAGTTTCAGCGGCGCCTTTAATAACCTTATATTCATATCCTTCAACGTCGATCTTTATTGCCGTCGGCGGCCTAAACTCAGAGGAGCTTGCCAGCGTATCGATCCTTTTCTGGGGAACCTGGGTGGATTTCGTGCTTCCGCTGGCTCCGGGGACGGCAGTGGCATGGACTGAATGAGGCATATGGTGAAATGTCACGTAGCTATCCCGCGAACCAATGGCATAGCCGCCGATCGTCAGGTTGGACAGATTATTCAGCGTTTTGGCCAAGGAAATGTTTAGCAGCTAGAGCTGTCTGTGGCTCGAACGCGTAGATACTGATATCGTCGTGTCTCCTTAGATGGGCGATCTCCACCGAGATGTACCCGAGATTCGCGCCAATGTCGTACAATACGCCCCCCGGCGCAAGAAAGTTGTTGAGCACGCGTAGCACCCAATAATCCCAACTATTGCCTTGTGACATCATGGAGACATACACGTCCAATGCCTCGGGAGCGATCGGTAATAGAGCTCCATGTCGGGTTAGGAGAACATGATGGATCCAGCGACGGGCGAGTCGACCTATCAGTCTGGCTGACGCGCCTTTCCCACGCGGAAGGACAGAAGCCATCACGCGTGCAACTTGCAATGGCAAGCACCGACTGCTTGCCTCCAGGTTCGAGTCGGCCGTGTTCATGGAGTCGGGGTCTCGTGCCCAGGTTGTTGTTCGACTGCACGGGTTGGTCGGCAGTTGCATAGGGCGAGCTGCACGCGTGCCTGGAGGAACGGACGGCGTCCCCTCTTCATCCGGCGACTGCAGTCAGAACCCCGGCGCTCATGGCTCGCATACGCCGACTCCACGCTGAAGGGTCCGGTACAGCTCGACGAGACCGCGGGCCTGAGCCTCGTTCGTGAAGCGGCTCCGCACCAGACCTTGCGCGCGCAACGAGGACTCCCGCCGGCTGGCCGGGTCGCGGTAGGCGACGATGGCTTGCGCCAAAGCCAGCGGGTCGTCCACGGGGACTGTGCGCCCGGCATTGGCCTGCAGGATTTCCCTGGCCAGCGCCACTTGGTCGCTGACCACGACCGGCATGCCGTAGCTCATTGCCTCCAGGGCGGCGACTCCGAAATTCTCCTGGTAGGAGGGGAGAACGAACAGGTCCGCGGCACGAAAGGCCGCCGCCTTCTCCGTCCCATCCACGAAGCCGATGAACTGGACCTGGTCCTCGATGCCCAGCTCCCGAACGTTCTTCAGGAGCCGTTCCCGGTAAGCGGGGTCTCCGTCTCCTGCCACGACTAGGCTCACCTCGGCGCCGCCGCGGCGCACCGCAGCGATCGCCTGGAACAGCACCGGGACGCCCTTCTTGGGGTGGAGCCGACCGAGGTAGAGAACCTTGAGACCGGCATCGGCCGGGGGTGCTTCGCTGCGTGGCGCCGGGTCGGGCAGGTCCACGGCGAGCGGGATGACCCAGGTCTTCTCGCCGAAGCCAAGTCGGGCGATGTTCGCGGCTTCGGCCTGCGAGGTGGCATGGACGGCGGCGGCGCCGGCAAGGTTCCTTCGCTCCAGGAGCGCGTAATAGGGGCTCTTTTTCCATCTCGCGTTGGCCAGACACCACGGGTCGAGCATCCCGGCCGGGCGCAGCACATAGGGCACACCGCTGCGGCGGCAGGCATGACAGGCCGGCAGCGTGGGATAGGAGAACAGCGCGTGCACGTGCACGACATCGTACTTCCCGAGGTGCCGGTACAGCCAGCGCGTCAGCGGCCAGGAGAACGTCCAGGACCTGGGCGGCTGGCGAGGAAAGAAGCGGTAGCGGGCCCCGTCCTGTTCGACGAAGCCATCCAGTGGAACGTCGAGTTCCCCATCCCGGTCCGCCGGCGTGGTGACGACGTCCACGGACAGGCCCTCCCGCACCACCCCCCGCACCATCCGGATGAGCGCATGGGAGGGGCCGCCGTGCGCCGGACTGACGGAGGGGATGACATGGAGGCACCCTCATGCGAATCCGGTCGGCCTTCCTGCGTCCGGCTCGCACGCGGCCTGGAGGCAGCATGGCCCACCATGCGCAGCGAGCAAGCATCCGATGCCGCAGCGGACACGGCCTGCGGCGGAACGCTCTGTCGGCTTGCGCCGCTCCGGACTGTCCAGTATCGGCCCGGCGATCCCGGCGCTCATCAGAGCCCCGCCGAAGCCGCCTTCTGTGACCCGCACGCGCACGCCTGGATAGCCGCTACGCCGCATGGAGCAGCAGTCTCATCCAGGACCTCCAGTGGAGCGGCCAGTGGGTGACGGCTTCTCGGTAATAGCGCCGCGCCGCCGCCGGGTCGCGCCGACCGATGCACGCGCCGATGAAGTAGAACGCTTCGGCCCTCTCCCGCGGGAGACGGCCGCCCCGGCGTGGGTGAATCCGGCTGGCACGCCGCAGGCAAGGCGCCTCGCTTTTCCCGGCTTGGCGGAGTCTCCTGCACCGCAGGATGGTCCGGGCCAGGGCTACCTGCTGGCGGCGGTGGAGCCCGGTGATGGAGGCGGGGGAGAACCGGGCTTCGTAGAGGACGTCCCTCATGGCGATGTGCCGCCCCACCTCCCCCAGACGCGTCCACAGGTCCAGGTCCTGGGCGAAGTAGAACTCCGGGCGGTAGCCGCCCACTCGCTCGTAGAGAGCGCGGCGGAACAGGGTGCTGCCGTGATGGGCGGGGCCGCGCAGACCCGCGACGCTATCGGCCAGCAGCGGGGCCGTCGCCTCTTCGGAGGGCGCTACGGACTCGTAGAGCAACTCGCCGAACGGTCCGACGAACCGGCTGCCGCAGGAGACCAAAGCGACCCCCGGATCGGCGGCCAAACGGGCGTGCTCGCCGCGCAGCCTCCCCGGAAGGGACCGATCCCCCGCGTCCTGCCTGGCGATCACAGTTCCGCGGGCGGCAGCGCAACCGCGGATGAGCGCCGCGGTGAGCCCGCTGTGTTGCTGCTCCACTACTCTCAGCTTGGGGCTGACCGCGGCGTAGCGCCGCAGGACTGCTCGGGAGCCGTCGGTGGACCCGTCATCGACGGCGATGATCTCCAAGTCCACTCCCTCCTGGGAGAGCACGCTGTCGAGTGTGGCCGCGAGTCCGTCCCCGCCGTTGTACACCCCCATGACTACCGAAACTTCGGGCCGCTCACCCATGGGGCCAGCGCCAGCCCTGGAGCGCGCCGGGGCGGCAGAAGCCGACGGTCCAGTTCTCGTTGTCGGAGCTGCCGAGAGAGAAGTTCATCGCAGCTCCATCGAACGCCACCTCCTGAGCGGGCGAGAACTCGAAGCACAGGTCCCAGTCTCCGCCGGGAAACGCCAGCTCCGCGGCGCTCACCTTGGCCTGAAGAGTTCCGGAGCTGGCCAACCCCGTCGGCGGCCCGGCGGCCTTCAGGATGCTCCTCCAGCGGGGAGCGCCTTTCGGGGATACCCACCGGCCGGGGATAGTGAAGGACGGGCGGGCGATCCGCGTCCAGCCCGGCTCCATGCGTATCATGATGCGGTCGCCGAAGAAGACCGCTTGCCAGCGGATACGCTCCCCGGCGGCGGACGCCTGGAGCCCGGCCGGGGACTCTTGGGGCCAGGTCGTTCCGTTCTCGGTGTCCTCGTAAAGAAGCTTTTCGGCCCCGTCGGATATGGTGAAGAGCGGTGTGCCGGCGAGCCGCACCGTGTCATCGTCGTCGGCGAGGTAGGTGAACAGCCCCGCAAACATCTGGGCGTCGGCCGTGTAGCGCTGAGCGTGCACTCGATAGACGGCGGGCTTGGGATAACGGTAGACCGGCACCAGCACCGGTCCAATGGTGACCATGACTCCCTGAGGGGCTGTTCGGAGTCCGCCGCGCGCACTCCGGAAGCGCACCTGATAAGGGAGCGTGTGGCGCCCTTGGGGCGGGTCGGCGGATGAGATTTCCACCTGGACTCGGGCGGTGGCTCCGGGCAGCAGGGGACCGAACGTCGGACGCCCCGGGCTCACGCCAAGGCCTTTGGGGAGGTCGAACTGGAGCTCCCCGGATATCGGCTCGTCGAGGATGTTCTTGACAGTGAACACTACCGAGCGCCGGTCGCGGGGGAACAGCCGGATGACTTCGGGCAGCGTCGCCACGGACAGGGCGGTGGCCGAAGCTGGCGTGTAGGCTGGATTCGGGGCGATGGGGTGCGCTCCCGTACTCCAGGTATCCGTCCGCCTCCCTGAACGCCACCGGCTTCCCGTTGAGGGTGACCGGTCCCCGCGCGCCGGGGATGCGAAACGCGCTCCACCCGCCGCGGGCGGCCACTCCGCCTTTGGGTCCGACCCGCAGGTAGCCGTAATTGCGAAACGCAAACACCGTACGGCTGTCCGCCGGCGCGGCGAGCACTTGCTCGGTCCGGCTGTCCGGGCCGAGCGTGACCGCCGCATAGTCGGTGAAGGCTGCGGACTCGACGCGGGCGATCACCGCGGTGCGCGTCCTGGCCAGCTCGGAGACCCCTGTGACCTTCGGGGCCGCCCCGTTTGCAAAGGGTTCGTGGGTGGCGACGAACACCGTGTCCGCAATCCCGCGGCGGCGCACGACCAGGGTGGGCATCTCCTGCGGGCCGTAGCCGTAGGCCACCAGAGTGCCCGGCTCTCCGGCCATGTGCACGCGCACAGCCGCCCTGTGCTCATACCATTGCGGACCGAAGTGCGTCTCGGACGGCCGCTTGCTGGCGGCGCGCCGCTTGCGGGCGCGGGCGCGCTCCTCGATGACGCGGCTGTCGTTCGTTTCCCGGTTGCGGACCGCGGCCTCGTCCAGCACGAAGTCCAGCGACCAGGCGGCGTCGGTCGCGAGGCTTCGCCGTTCTTTCACCTCCCAGTAACGGCTGCCGAGGGAGTCGGAAGCTCCGAAGCTGCGGGGCGTGACCGGCTGCGGCCGCCCGAAGCTGTGCAGGAGATAGTCGTACGTGTGGGGAACTCGGCTCGTCCCGCGGAACACGTCGAGCAGGTATTCGCTGGTCAGGAACAGCGCTCGGGTCTGGTCTACCCCTTCGAACACGCCGGAGGCGGAGGTCGCCAGGAACTTGACATGGGGAGAGAACTCGTGGCGGATCGCGGTGGGGATCGCATCGCGGGTCTCCTGCTCGTCCACCATCATGGTGTTGTGAGCGATGGTGTTGCGGGTCCAGCCGATCGAGGGGTTCTCGTACTGCACCGTGTTGTAGTCCGGGTACAGGAGGCGGCCCGCTCCGTGCAGCATGATGCTCAGCTTGTCGCGGTGGTCGTGCCCGTAGCCCTGCGTCATGAGCTGGAAGACCGCAATCGCCTTGCCGCTCGTCCAATAGGACGGCGCCTCGTCGGAGCGCAGCATCGCCAGGCCGTAGCTGGGCCAAACCTTGGAGGGAGCGGCCGGTAGCTCGACGCTCCCGGGCAGCGGCCGGTCCTCGACCACGTCGGGCTCGTAGTTCTGGACCAACTCCAGGAACGCTGCGTATCGCGGGTCGGCGGAGACGCCGTAGGCGGCGGCGAGCTCTTCGTGCATGTCGCGGCCCGGTCCTGCCGGGTTCACCAGAAACAGATCTCCCCTCGCGTCGGTCGCCGCGTCCCCATAGTTCGCTATCCGAATCTGGCCCTTGCCGTACCCCGTCTGCTCTATGGGGTAAGCGGTGTCGATGTAGTAATCCATGAGTCCCTTGGGACTTCCGCCGGCCGGTGTCTTGCGGTCGAACCAGTCCTTTCCGGTTACGAGCTTCAGGTAGCGAGACATGCGGATCATCAGCAAGAGATCCTGGTTCAGGATGGGGTAGGCCGGGGCTTCTGCCCAGGGACCACCGTCCTTGAGCATGACGTCCATGGCCGAGAAGTAACCCCCGATCGGCGAGCCGGGTTTGCGGAAAAAGCCCCACTCCAGCGCGTCCCGATCCTGAGTGACGAGTCCCGCTGCCGCCACCATCCAGGTCGGTTTGTAGACGAGGTTGGGGGTCTGCGTCCAGCGGTCCATGGAGCGCATTCGGAAACGCGCGGACGTCAGGATGCCGTTTTCGATTCGGCGGCGCTCATCCCTGGCGAGTCCCTGATAGATCCAGTCATAGGCGAGGAGGGGTTTGGCATTCAGGTGGTAGTAGACTTGCTGCATGTCATGCTGGCCACCCTTGAAAAAGTTCGGGTCGTTCAGGTGTTCTTGCACACGGAAGATATCCCCCCCCCGATCGGCGTACTCGAGAAGCCAGTCGCGGGCGGCCGGCAGGTAAGCCGGATCACCGGTCACGGCATAGAAAAAGGCCGACAAGAAAGGGTCGCCGTTTCGTGCCCGTTCCTTCGCCCGCTCATAGGCGGATTGCTCTGTACCGCCGGCAGCGATCAGCCCGCGAATCCGCGCCCGCTCCGGATCGGGCAGGAGGAATGGCCTTTCGTGCGCCGGCGCCAACGCCAGAACGCGGTCGACCGCGAGACCCGCGCGTTCGGTGCCCACCCAGCACAGGCCGCCCAGTGCCAGAAGGACCAGCCACGCACGGACCGAGCGCCGCTGCATCGGCTGCGGTGCTGCCTCACATCGTCGAACTTTGGGTCGGATACTCACTCGAGGGCACCTCTGAAGTTGCCTGCTGCGGGGGTGGGCCGCCTGCCTTGGGTAGCGAGGGTCTGGACCGAGGAGCACGGCAAGGACGACTTCCGCCATAACAAGCGCGTCGCGGCGCAGTACAGCCACAAACCTCCGCCGCTGCCGCGGCACCGATGTGGCACCCGGACTGCCGCTGCCCGTTCCGCATCGGTCTTCAGTGTTGCGGCTCAACGCCCGGGTCGCGGCGTGCGGCTTCGAACCAGCCCGCTCTTCGCACGCCTTCCGCAAGCACGCGCCGCGCCTGCCAGTAGCGAATCCTGTGGCGCAGCCATGGCCCGATACCGGGTGGCCTCTGATACTTCTGAACGAGCTTCGCCACCTCGGCGTGTTGCGACGAATAACCCAGCCTGTGGCACAGTCGCAGCAGCTCACCGTGGTGCCTGTACTTCATCCACGCCCGCCCGAGGGGACGCTCCTCCAGCGTCCTGCGCCAAACGGAGTTCTTCGGGACCCCGGCCATATCGATCCGCTCGTGGGGGCGGAGTCCCGTCAAGTCGATCAGCGCGCGGATGCCGGCATCACCGTCGAACAGGTCCTCAGCCCGAAGACGGATTGCCGGGACGGATGGAAACCGCTCTGCCACCTCGAAGCCCATCTCGAGGCGTTCCAAATGGTTGTAAAGAATCCGCTCGAAGATCCCCATTTCCGTCCACCGCTCCCGATAGGCCGTTAACCGGATGTTGGGGTCGAACGGCGTCAGCTTGTTCCCGGACGGGTCGTCTTCCCACCGCGGTACGGAGCGCCACCAGGCGGGATCAGTCATGACGTAGGACGAGGCGACGAGGCTGACGGGATGCCGATAGAGGAGCAGCAGGCGGAGCTGCGATCCGAACTCCCGGACGAAGAGCGGTGCCAGATGGGACAGACTGTTGCCGAACAGCAGAATCGGCTTCTCGTTCGCGGTGCGAGCCACCTCCTCGAGCAACCAGGCGATGCGCGGATCTCGCGTTGCCTCACGCTGCGCCGACTCGTCGAAACAACGGAAGAGACGGCGAAGTCGGGCCTCGCGATGGGACAGCATTTCGTGCTCGCTGCGAACCTCCTTCCCGTAGAGAGACCCGAAGAGTCGCCAGAGAAACGTCGTTCCCGACCGTCCCGAGGACAGTGTCAGAAGGATGGGATACACCGGCTATTCCGCCAGTCCGCAGTGAACGTATCTGCCGTAGCCCGTCAGAGCGACTTTTCGTGGCCAGCTCAGGTAGAGGCGTGCCCGGCTAGCGTCGCCGGGGCAACGATCTCGTGGAACAGGCGCCTGCTCCCTCATGGTCCTGAGCTGCCGTCGAATGCGGTACTGTATCCGAAAGAGCGGAAATCCTCGTCATAAACGTCTGCGATGATCGCTCGTGACTCATCGCAGTAATAATGCGAGTAAGGCTGGTGGTGCGTAGCATTTGTCCTGGGTATGTGAGTAGGTGGAAGCCCCAGAAGCGTCAGGAGCGTGGCGAAGTCTGCTTCCAGTGACTCGTAACGCCCGATGAAATCTACGTCGATACTGTCGAGCCATCTCGCTTGCGCATTGCACTGGCTCAGGCCGATGTCATTGTATAGCCCGATGGGCGCGAACTCGCCATCTCTGAGCTTCCGGCAAAATGCCACGAAAGACAAGCCGGGGTCCAAGCGGGGCCTTTTCTTCAAGTAGTGGAACAAAGACACCGCCCGATCGTACGGGTTCCGTACAAAGCAGAACTTGAATGCCGACTCGTGGTAGCTGCGGGAGACGTAACCAGCCTCCACGAGTTGCAGGTAGCTCATATGCCCGAACGTAACGGCTCCTTTCTGTGGGAAGCGATATCTCACCAGATCCGTCGAGTTGAGCATCGGGCAGCTAAGCGCAGTCTGGATGCTGGTTCCCGCGGTCTTGGGGATCCAAAGAAAAACCGCATCGTTTGATTTCCGGGCTTGCACGTAGTGCCTCAGCCAGGCAAGGCGCGAGCGATCGTGTAGGCCTGCGGCGACTTTGCGCGTGAGCTGCCTGACCTGGGAAAGCGATGACATGACGGTGCGCGCGTATAGGCGAGGAATCCGGGAGACCTCGCGGCGGTGCCGTGCGAGGCTCAGGCGTCGATCGGCGCCTTGTGACGTGCTCGCCGGATCAAGCCACCGGACTCGCCGGGGGTGGTGACTCGGCCGCCATGCCCGCCGGACTGAGCGGCGTCGGAGTTCGGCTCGGCTGCGAGTGCGCTCGTGATCGATCCAGCCAACCCGACAGGATGCCGACCGTCTTCCAACCGATGGTGGCGGAGAGTCCCCGGTAGAGGCGGTAGTCCCATCCCTTGGCCCGCGGGCGCCCTGCCGCGTGGCGAGACCGCCCCAAGAGCGTCTTGGCCTCCGCAACCAGGCCCACCGCCGCGCATTGGCGGGCGAGCAGAAACAGCGTGCGGGCGAAACGCTGCATCTCGGGCGAGCCCGGGTCGATGCCGGCGCGCCGCGCGTGGTCGTGGATGAGCACATGTGCGCGGGCGCGGTCCCGCATCGCCGCGGGGTCTCGCCGCCAGGCGAGGCTGAGCCCCGGGCCGTCGTGCATCCTTATTTCGGCGATGAACGCGTCGCAGTGGTGCAGCCGGACGCCCTGGGCCGCAATGCGGCAGTCGTATTCCCAGTCCTCCGCTTGCCGCAGCGTGGTCCACGGCCCAGCCGCGTCGGTCACGCTTCGGCGGTAGAGGGGCACCAACGTGCTCCAGCACCGGTCCAGGAGGAAAGCGGGAAACATCGCGTCGATTCGTTCCCCGGTCCGCTTCCAAGGCTCGTCGCTGGGCCGCGCGCCCCGGCGGTAGTGCCGCGTCTTGCCGTAGGAGACCCCGCACCCGGGATTCGCCCGCAGCCCGGCCACCTGCAGCTCGAACTTGCACGGCAGCAGCAAATCGTCGCTGTCGAGGTACTGAATGAACTCGCCCCTGGCCCGGAGTCTCCCCGCCTCCCGGGCCGCGCCCGGACCGCCGTTCTCTCGGTGCACGAGGCGAATGATGTCGGGGTACCGTGCCGCCAGCTCCTCGGCCACCCGGCCCGTGTCATCGGTCGAGCCGTCGTCCACGATGATCAGCTCGATCGGGCGGTACGTCTGTCCGACCACGCTGGCCACGGCTTCCACCAGCATGTCGGGCCGGTTGTACACCGGAAGGACGGTGGAGACCAATCCCGCTGCTACGGTCGGCACGGATGCGCGACCCCGCCGGCCAGCCAACGCCCGTGCAACGGTTTTCCCATCAGGCCGCGTAGACCACTTCGTTGCCGGCCAGGAACCTGAGGAAGGCGATGTCGGTGCCCTCGATGCGATGGATGGCGTGCCCTTCGCGCAAGAAGTCCCGAAGCCAGCTCCCCGTTCCGAAGTGCGTGGCGTCGTGCCATAGGACAGCACCGTCGCTGCGGTCGACGAGTTTCAGCGCCTCCCGGGTATCGTGGGCGACAACGTCGTAAGCGTGGCCTCCGTCGACGAAGATCACCTGGTAGGGAGCTTCCGCGCTGGCGTCGAACGTTCGCGAATCCCCGTACCACTGGATGATCCGCTGCCTCTCGGGTTGAGCCAGAAACCGCTGGCCGCTCTTCACCTTCGTGCTGAGTCGGGCGTCCGGGCCGTGGAGGGCATCGGGATGGGCGGCGACATAGTCTTCCGGCAGGTTGAGCGTGTACAGCGCACCGGAGGCGGGCAGGTTGCACGCCATGGCGAGCGCCGACCTTCCGTCGTACGTGCCGATCTCATAGACCTTGCGCGCTTTCGTAACGGACACCACGGCCGCCAGGACGAACAGCTCCAGGCATGAGCAGTTGTGCTGCCGCGGCGCGAGCGACTTCAACGCGACCGCCGTACCGTCGTCGAAGTCTTCCGGGATCAGGGTGTCCAGCGGCACCGAAGGAATCGGGTGCCACGCAAGCCGCGCATATTCCAGGAAGCGGTGACGCCTCGCGGGGCTTGCCGCCATCCACAGCGGATAGGTCGTGGCGACCGCAGAGCCTCTGAGCCATGCTCCAGCGTGGAAAAGCAAGTCGCGACTCCAGTGCCGGCGCGAGCCCATCGACCCTCATCCCTCAACCCGCGCCCTCGGGCCGGCTCCCAAGGATGCGCTTCTTGCCGATGTAGGCGAGCGCGCCGTAATGCATGTCCGGTTCGTGCATCTCTTCGCGGGGCACCAAGCGGTAAAAGACCCGGTCACAGACGCGGTCGAGCAGCGGCTCGACCTGCGGGTGGGAGAGCACGAACGGATGGCCGGCGTTGAACGGAGTACCGTCGGCCGAGCTGGTCAGAATCCTGTCCGAAGACCAGGTATCCTCCGGGGGCCGTGATTCTCAGCGCCTCGTCGAGACATCGCCTGGCATCCTGGACGTGGTCCAGGACGTTGATGAGGATGGTCAGGTCGAAGTAGTCGCTCCGGTACGGGCATTCCTCGGCCGGATGGAAGTCCACGCTGACCCGTCCTTCCCGATGCGCTCTGCCAACCCAGGCCTGGCCGTACCGGATGTAGCTCGCCGCGAGGGGGTCGCTGCAGTGCATGTAGCGGATGTCCCGGTCCTCGCTAATCAGCCGGATGTTGCTGTAGGGGCCGCACCCGAGCTCGCAGGCGTTCTCGAACCTCGACGGCAGGTCCGCATAGTCGTTGAACTGCGCCTTCCACCAGTAGTTCCTGTCATCGAATGCCGGTTTCGTGGTGCGAGCGCGCAGCCCCAATACTACCAGGACGGGACGCAAGGCGCGCTTCCACAGGGGCGGGGGAATGTTCTGCCTGTCCCAAAAGGCCCGCTCCCAGTTCTGGGCCTCGATCCACCTCTGCTGCGAGACTGCCGGCGGGGATCTCGCCCATGAGGGCGGAGCCAGGTTCGTCCTGCACGCCCGTTCTCTGCTGCTCCTGTAGTGGGGTCATGGCGCGGCTTCTCCGTGACGCGTTCCAAGGGTCTGTGTGGCGTGGCCCGCAGTCGCTTGCCGTCGCCGGCGGATGACCGCGCGCAGCAGCGCTGCGATCTCGTCACCGATGCGGGCCCACGAGAACCTGGGATAGACCGACCGGGCGGCATTCTCCGACAGTCGTCTCAATTTCGCCGGGTCAGCCGCCAGGGCATGCACGGCCTGCGCGAGCGCGCGGGGCGCATCGGGGGGGACGAGCATGCCGCTCTCACCGTCCTCGACCAGAAAGGGGATGCCGCCGACGGCGGCGCCCACGACGGGTCGTCCGCAGACCCGCGCTTCGAGTACCACTCCCGGCAGCGGATCGCTGCGCGACGGGACACAAACAACGTCGGCCCATCGGTAGTGTTGCGCCAGCGCCTCGCGCGGCGCGGGACCGACAAACGCGACGTGGTCGTAAAGAGCGCTCCGCCCGACATCCGCCCGCAGAGCGGTCTCCAGGGGGCCGGAGCCGACGATGCGAAGCTCGATCCTCAGGCCGCGGCCCACCAGAATGCCCAGCGCTTCAATCAGCGTGTCGACCCCTTTCTCGGGAGCGAGGCGTCCGACGTACAGGAGTCGGAAGGCCGAATCTATACGGTCCCGTGTCGTCCCGGAGACTGGGACCTCGTCGGGGAGTCCGATGTCTGCCGGGTCGATCCCGTTCGGCACCACGTGCACGGCGTCCGGATTGGCCCCGCCGCGTTTTGCGCACTCTGCCATGTGCGGAGACAACGCGACGACCAAGCCGGCATGGCGGTAAGCGGGCGGGGTGACCCGACGATAGAACAGCGTCAAGCGCCTGTCATAGGTGCCGGGCGGGCGATCGAAGATGTCCCCGTGGGTCACCACGCCGTAGGGCACGCCGTGCCGCAGCCGGAGAGGGTTTGCGGCGAGCGCGGCGAGCGCATGGCTGTGGCAGAGGACGAACGCGACCGGGTCCCGCCGATGCAGCGCCGCCAGCCGGCGCCGTGCGGCGTAGGCGGACGCGAGCTGATTGGGGACGTGACAGAATCGCCGCAGGTAGTCGAAGCGGGGCGCCGTCACGGGCTCCAGCGCGACGCCGGGCAGTCCCTCGGCCGGCAGCGTCTCGGAGAGCAGGGTCACCCGGAAGGAGCGGCTGAGCTCGCGCGCCTGGCGCAGCGCCACGCTCGCGACGCTTCCCTGGGAGCCACATCCGGGGCACGCGATGACGACGTGATCGCGGTGCTCCCCCGACCCGGGTTGGGCGGCGCTGCCCGCACTTCCTGCCTGGGGCCGGGTGCGGCTGACGGGCGATTCGGCTGGGATCATGGGTCGTGAGCTGGCCGCGGCGGATCAGCCGGGCCCAGCCATCGTGCTGTCGCACAGAGAGCGCCCCTCGGGGCTGCCCCACCCGAAGCACGAAGCCTCGCAGAGCGAAGCGCCTCGGCGGCTCCGCACTTCAGCGCTTCCTCGCGTCCGCGCCTCCGGCGGCCAAGAGCCGCGGGCTCTCCCGGCTCAGACGGTATGCCTGCCACAGGCCGCGCACTTCGCCCGTCAACTTCACGGGAATCCACCACGGATGCCGCAGGTGATAGCGGGTACGGATCGAGCGCAACAACCTTCCCAGAACATAAGCCATTCTCTCGCTGCCGGCACTCTCCCGAAACGCGAAATAATAGTCGCCCACGCTGTGGGCCGGACTGCCGCTCCGCAGGTGGCCTCCCCAGGCACGGATGCCCCCGCGGGCCGCCTGCAGGTGGCGCACTGAAGCGGCTGGATCGAAGAACACTTTCCCTCCCAGGCGGATGAGCCTCCGGCAAAACTCGGTCTCGAAGCGATAGGCCACCCCGAGGAAGCTCTCATCGAAGCCACCCGCTTGTAGTGCGCGATCTGTCCGTACCGACAGGTTCCCCGCCATGCAGTTGAATACCTGCCGACGGAGGTCCCCGTTGAACGGGAACTCCAGGTCGCGCCAGATTCCCCGGCGCGTTCCACCGTCGGCGCCTTGCAGCGGCGACTGGCCGGGTTGCAGAATCTGACCTACGACGGCCCAGGTATCAGCGTCGGCATAGTTGCGAGCATGCTCGCCGAGCATGCCCGGTCCGGGCACGATGTCGTCGTCGACGAAGAGCACGATGGGCGCTTTGGCTTCGCCCAGCCCGTGGTTCATCGCCTGCGGGACCGAGGGTACGGTGCGCCGGAGCCATCGCACGGTGCCTTGGCGTTCCCAGGCCTCGAGCTGTGCAGCGACTTCGGGCTCTGGCTGCGCTGTCTGGTCGGCGAGGATGATCTCGACCGGACGGGGCTCCTGCGCAAGCAGCAGGCGCACCGTGTCCACGAGCACCGGACCCCGCTCGTAGGTGGGGATGACGACAGAGACCGGGCTCTGCGTCATGCCCCGCTCAGCCGAATGCCGGTCAAACCAGCCGCCGCAGGGCGCCGTGGGGTACCTTGCGCAGCCGTCTCGGCCGCGTACGACGGAGATGACGGCCGACACGGACCGCCCATCGGCCGTTTATCCGTGTCCTGCGGCTCACGGTTCGGAACCCGTGCCTGCCTCCTGCCCCGGGAAAGCCCGGCCTCGAACTTGATCGAGCCACCGCAGGGTCTGCGAAACGGACTGCCGCAGTGCGCCCTCGGCCCGGATGCCGAGGGGGGGACGCTCCACCCCCGATATGGCTCGGACGATCGCATCCCGCTGTCGGGGCTCGAAAAGTACGGCGAGCGCCGACCGTTCGAATCCCCACAGCCGAAAATTTCTCCAGAACCGAAACCAGGCTTTGCGCAGGCGCGGACTCAGCTTGCCCGCGGCGGCCTGGCGAGCGAGCGACAGGAGATGCACGAGCACGTTCTCAACTCGCAGACGGCCGTCCGTCCTGAAACTGTCGCTCACCGAGCCGGTGCGGTGCCGATAATACACCCCCACATAGGGCAGGTGATGAATCGGGCCCCCGCGCTCGAGAATCCGGAGAATCAGGTCCGTGTCTGCGGCGCACCCCCATGTCTCGTCCCAGCCGCCGATTGCGAGAAGATCGGCGCGGCGGTGCATCTGGGCATTCGAGTGCCAGAGTTGGATGTCTTCGAAGCACATCTCGTACCATTGCTGGGCGGGCCTCGCGTGTGGCTGAAGCGGGTCCAGGTGGTGCCGGTAAAACGCGAGATCTCCTCGGTAGCACGAAACGGGCTCCAGGGACTCGTCGCAGCTTAGAGTGCGGCAGTACGCGACCCGGTTTCCGGGATTGGCTTCGAGGTGGCCGACGAGTTCCTCGAGCATTCGCGGGCGCAGCGCGTCGTCGCAGTCCAACTTGACGACATATGCTCCGCGCGCCAACGCGAGCGCACGGTTCCAGTTAGCGGTCATCCCGAGATTGGTCTCGGTCCTCGATACGCGGAATCGGGGGTCTCGCGAAGACCATTCTGCCGCAATGCGCGAGGAGTCATCCGTGCTCGCGTCGTCGGCGATGATCGCCTCGTAGTCGACAAAGGTCTGGTGTCCGATGGATGTCAGAGCCTGCGACAGGAAGGGCTCGCCATTGAATACCGGGACCAGGACGGAAACGGCGGGTTCAGCCATTCAGCGATTACCGCGCCCTGAAGCGGCCATGCTGCGGGCTGGCGCAGAAAGCCCACGAGGTTGTTCTCGACACGCGCTACCGCTGATAGCTGCTAGCCTGACCGAGGCCGCTCCGTGAGGGACAGGCCGTCGATCTCGGCGGCCATCTGCCAGAAGCTCGGATCGCCCAGCCCGCGCATGCCGTATGAGTGCGGCCACTCGCTAGCGCTGGAGTGCACGAACGATCGGCCGACGAGTCTTCGAATATGCTCTGCCGCTTGGACCCCGAGCCACGCGTCCAGATGCCCGGCCGGGGGCACAGGGCGGTGCGGCGCCGGGCTTCGCCGAGGCAGGTCGGCAATCTCGACGAGGCATTTGTGCCAGCAATCGACCGAGTGTTGCCGGGAGTAGCGCCGCTCGATCAGCTCGCGGCCCTCGGCTGCGAGCCTGTGCCGGACGCGCGGCTCCAACACCTCCAACAGACATTCTCCAGCCCCGGCGATGTCGCCCACGCGATACATCAAACAGTTCACCCCGTCTTCGAGGCTGCCTTCGAGACCACACCCGACGTAACGGCTGGTGACCACGGGAACACCATGCGCCATGGCCTCCCAGATGACGATGGGCCCGGTCTCCCAAAGCGACGTCACGAGCAGGACGTCCGCCTGCCGGTAGACCTTATCCGCCAGCTCCGAAAATGAGCAGTTTCCAAGAAATCTGACTCTCTCGAGCGCACCGCTGCTCGCCCATCGGGCGCGAAGTCGCGCCTCCTCGGGCCCCGATCCAGCGATGAGCAGCTCGTAGCGGACAGCACGAGCGTCGAGCCACGCGGTGATTTCAACGAGGTCGTGGACCCGCTTCTGAGACTGCTCCAAGCGCCCGGCGTACGCGATTCGCAGGAACGACCGATCCTCCTTGATCTCTGGCTCGCCGGACGGCACATCGACCCCGTACGGAGCGTAGAAGATCCGTCTCGGGCTCACTCTTGCGTCCGTCTCCGTGAGCCGACAAGCAAGCCGATTTGTTCCCACGACGGCGTCGAGGCTCCCGGAAGCCGCTCTGGCATCCTCGTAAAGGTCAGGCTGGATACCGTGCAGGCTCATCGCCACGGATGGACCCCCGTCGCTGTGGGTGCGCATCCGCGCAACGGCCGGGTAAACGTCCGGAATGTTCACGCTGACCACGAGGTCCGGCCGCTGCTCCGTGAGAACCCGCAGCAAGTTCCGGATGCGTCCCTCACGCGAGCCTGTGGGATTTCGTACGCTCACGGTCCTATCCAGGCGATGCTCGGCCAGATAGGTTTCCACGTCATGGTAGCGCCCTGCCACGAGCGCAACGACTACGTCCCACCCTTTCTCCTGCAGCGCAGGAGCCAAATAGTCCAGCCAGGTGGCGAGCCCGCCCAACCGATAGGCGGAAGGAGCGACGAACAGCAGTTTACGTTTCAAGGAACTCGCATGCAGTGCCGTGGCTGATGCGCCGTGCGTCACGGCGCATCGTGCGGCAGCCGTTCAGAGGTGCTCGCTCCCTCCCTGCGGGACGCCCCATGGTGGAGTCGAGCGCGTTTCTGGCGATCGGCCAGTCGCGCATCAGCCCCGCTTGCGGGAGTCATCGGCCAGTGCGGTCCCGAGAACCTGCGGCGCTTTCGGCTCCGGGCGCGGAGGGTGAGGCTCCATCGACTGCCGCGGCCTGTCCAACCGCTCGATGGCCTCCCGGAAGCGTTGTGCGGCCTCAGCGGGGACGCGCGGGTAAGAAGGCCACTCCTCGCTGGGATACGAATGCGGCCGCGAACGCCCAGTCACCTTGCGGACAAGGGCCGCGACCCGCGGAGGAAGACCCAGGCTCTCCAGCCTGCTGCCCGCCGTATCCCCACACTCGACCAGGGGTCCGCCGAGCGCGCGAGGCCGCGCGCCGAGATCGCGCACCAGATCGGCCCACTCGGCCGTAGTCCGCTCGGCGCTCAGAAAGGTGCTGGCCGTGCTTTCGCCCGCCTCAGCTAGGCGGCGACGAAGCTCTTCGTCCTCGGCCAGAGCGACCAGGCACTCGACTGCACGCTGCACGTCTCCCACCGGGTACACCATGGCGTTCTGCCTGTCGCGCAAGACTCCTTCGCAAGCGAGGCCGCGATACTGGCTGGTGACCACGACAACACCGTGCGTCATGGCCTCCCACGCCACCATCGGCCCTGTCTCCCAATCGGACGTGACAAGGAGACAGTCCAGGTACGGATAGAAGCTGCGATACAGATAGTCCCGCGATACCGGCCCCACGAACTCGACGACGCCGCTGCTCGAGAGGTCACCAAGGCATGCCTTCAACTCTGCCTCGGCCGACCCCGCGCCTGCGATAATCAACCGGTATCTGGTGCCCCGCTTCTGCAGCTCCCGGCATATCGCGGCGACGTTGAGCGCTCGTTTCTGCACCTGCTGTAGGCGACCGCAATAGCCAATCCGCAACACTCCGCCGCTGGACGGCGCACGCTCCCGGACCACGGGCGGCACACCGCATCTGATCACGGCCAGCCGTTCGTCCCGCAGCCCGGCGACGTGGCGGATCAGTTCGGCGAGGAGGTGGTTTGCGCACACGACGCAGTCGATGAAGCTCCCGTACCGTCGGATAGTCTCGATTACGCCGGGATGCTCTTCGTGCACCGGGTACACGATTCGGAAAGTCTGCCCGTGCCTCCGGGCCTCTACGGCTGCTGTCAAGGCGTCGTCAAGCAGGACCGGCACGACGACGTTGGGCTGCAGGCGCGCCAGGATCCCCCGTACGCCGGCGCGGCGCCCGCGCGCGGTGCCCGCGCGCCCATCGATCCTCACCGCGGACAGCCCTGCATGGGCCGCAACGAAATCCTCGGGACGATGGAACCTCTCGCCCCAACTGAGGGCGACGTTCACGTCGAGGCCCGAAGCGGAGAGGCCGTGGGAGACGTCGACGAGCCACTGCTCCACTCCCCCGAGGGTCGGATAGGCCCTGGCGCAGAACAGTACCTTCATCGCGCGGAGTCCAGGTATCGAGGCGTTCCCTCGATTTGCGCTGAGACGCTGTGAAAAAATATATCCCCTCGCCCCCTTATGGGGGAGAGGGTTAGGGTGAGGGGCTTTGAATTCAGCGAGTTACCACTCTCACCCTAGCCCGCTCCCTGAGGGAGAGGGGATTTTTCACAACCTCTGAGCTGCGCCGCTTTCTTCCGAATAGCCGGTCGTCTCATCCGCGCATTCCCTCAGCTATCCACGATCCCATCATGCTCGCGCGCGCGTCCCAGCTATGCTCCTTCAGTGCGCGGTTCCTCGCTTCAGCCCAAACCCGGGGATTCTTAAGCTGCTCCAGCAGCTCTTCCTGAAACGCCTTCTCGCCAGTGAATTCAACGAACGGGTAGTCCCCGAGCACTTTTTCGAACTCTCCGGAGTTCGGTTTGAACCCGCATACGACGGCGCCGGACTGGTAAGCCTCGAAGTACCTGGCCGTAAGCATGGACACCTTCCCCGTCACCTCCGGTGAGTCGATATTGCGTGGGTGAACCACCACTATGCTGCTGCCCAGAAGCTCCCGGACGAAGTCGGCGCGATACTTGAATATGGTGCCCAGCGGCGTTCTCTGGGATACGTATCGGAACCCGTGTCTTTCCGCGAAGCGGATAAAGAAGTCGTCGAGCGCTCTATTCGGTCGTCCGATATTGACGATAGAACGGGCGCGTTTCGCGGGTGGCGCAGGGATCTCGAATTCACGTGCATCGGCGGCTTGGGGGCACCAAAATACCGGGAATGGCATTATCTCGCGAAAGTGTTCGGCTGCTTGCGAGGAGGAAAACATGACCCCCCCGATATTGCGCCATTCTTTCATGTACTTCCCAATCTGGGCCCACTGGGGCTCCCAGGTATCGAATAGATATACCCACTTTCGGCGCCGCGGATTCGCCAAGACGTCGCCGACGGCAAAGTCGCACCACATGAGAAATAGCATTACGTCGCGCCGGCAGTCGAACAGCAGAAGGTCTCGCCCGAAGTTCGGCCACGAACGACGCAGCATGCGTGCAATGCGGTTTCTCCGAAAATAGTAGCTGCGTTTCGGCAAGTCGGGGACCATCAGCCGGGCATCGATTGCGCGGGCCAGCGCCTCCTCCGCGGACCACGCAACCCGCATGTAGAAGCCGGTCTCGCGAAATGCCCGGAGCGAGACGACATCCACCTTGCCCGGTGCCATGACGCGTAACTTGGGGCTACTCCTGTAACCTGCTGATGCCAGGTCGGAGGCAGGGTCTGGGGATGCGTTGGCGGCGGAGGAAATCAAGAACATCGGCGTGGCGGGAGGGGCTGAGGGAGTGGGCGGTCCGGCTTGCTGAACGTCTCTGGGAGCAGCCGCTGGCGCGCGGTTTCGGGGCTCGCCGGGTGCCGGCGGACCCGCGCCTGGCCTATCGAGACCGCCTTCCCGAAGGCTGGCGCTCCACTTGAGCCGGGAAATCAACACACCTGAGCTACCTCGCGCCGCGCTGTTTGCTTGCGGCGCTCTCATGACGAACCAAAACGGGGCTTCCACGCCGCCGGGCAACACTGGGTCGAACGGCTCTGCATGATAGGCTCCATGGAACCATTCGACCAGCAAGGGATCTTGGCCTGCCCCACTCGGCGTCACGCACCAGGCCACGAACCAGATCGAGGTCAAGTGGGGACCATGTAATAAAGGCCGCTCAGCATGCGCTCGACCCAATGATTCCCGGTACGAGGCGGAGCGAAAAAGAAAAATACCTTACGTTTCATCGGCGGGCTACGCGAGGTGGCCAAGAGCAGGGTGCCACAACACACAACTCCTGGTCTCAATCGTCATTCCGGCTGGGAAGCCGGAATCCAGAGGCCACGGACGGCATGCCTCGGCATCCCTGCCCCTGGATTCCGTACAGTCCCTGTACGGAATGACGAGAAAGTACGCTGGCCACGCTGCCTGAGGCACGGTCGGGTTTCCAAAGACTCTGTCACGTCATCTTTAGTGTCGCGACGCGCGCGTGACGCGCAGCCCACGGCCGCATGGCGCAACCGCCTTATCTGGGCGCTCGGCGGACCCATGCTTCCCCGCAGCGGCCTGCCCTTCCAAGGTGACCCGTCGGCGCGGAATCTCAATCACCGAGGGTATTGGAGCAGCCTCATGGCCAGGCCTTGATGCTGCCAGAAGGTGTTCTCCATGTCCGGTGGCATCTCGTTACGCCACCCGCCGACACGACCCTTTCGAAAAAAGTCAGGCCATTTAGCATGCAGGTCATCGAAGGTGGGAACGGCGTTTTCGCCGCCCACCTGCTGAATGTCGCAGCCGATCCGGTGGAGCGCCATAGCAGCTGTATTAACGGGATTGCGAACCAGGTCCTCGTACCGGACCAGAGCGACACTCCCCTCTGCCACGCGCTCCATCCATGTCTGAACGTGCTGGGACCAAGCCCCGAATTCCGAGCCTTCGCCTCGACACAACTTGACGAGAACCCCCCGATAATCTCTGTGCGGGTCGAGCCAGTTCAGGAGCCGTTCTGCCGCATGGTGCTTGTGTCTCGATGCCGGCTTTTCGATGTCACAGAGGTATCTCGCATAGGACACCAAGGCGTCGCGTCCGTCCCGGACGATGTAGACGGCACGAGCATCGGCACGCGGAAGCCGGTGGGTCTTCACAAAATGCAGATCGCCGTCCGCGGCGAGCTCGTCGATCGAGCTTTCCCTGCGTCGGTGCCCGACAATATTGGCGGCGCCCACCTTATCGAAGTAGGGGTTGTCTCCCTCGGCGTACGTAGCGGTCTTGAAAGCCGCCTGCATGACCACTCGGAAAAACGTGTTACCCGATCTAGGATACGAAGCAATCCAGACAATCATGTCGGTCGTCGCCAAAATGATAGCTGCAGGTGCATGCCATGTTAATGCCGCTCCACCTGAACGGCGAAGACACTTGTCAAGCGAGTTCGTAGAATATTTCCCCTGAGACGATCAATGCGATTTTAGGTTTGGCTCGAATCGCCCTGCGAGCCAACCGCCACGGCTGTCAGAATGGGAAAAAGTCCGATATTCGCGCCGACGGTCAACAAACACGTCAGTGGGCCGCAGGCAGCGGCGCACAAATAGCCTCGCTCTTGTCTCGAAAGCGTGAAGATAGATTAACCCAGCCAGCTTGCTATCTCCTTATATGCGGTCCCTTAATCACTTCGCAATCCAGGTATTTTCGGCGAGGTTTTTCAGTGCTGCTCTCGTGTTCTTGTTTTCCGAGCCGAATAAAGTCGTTCCGCAAGGGTGCCGTTGCGTACGTGCCGCATGAAACGTTGTGCACGCGCGACGAAGCGATGGATGGTATGTTTCATGGGTGCGTCGGGCAAGCGTAGGAGGGCCAGTTTGCGGCGCAAGGCTGATTGGCTGATAGGATAGCCATGTTGTACGATCCAGCCGTATGCTTGCGCCTCTAAGAGCGCCACTTGCGCGTTGCTTAGCGCGTCTTTCCATTGACCTGTAGCGCCGGAATGAATGTGGTTCTTGTGGAGTAGCGACACAGGATCGTAGACGTCGCTGTTAGCCCCGGCGCCGTGGCGTTGAAAATCGAAGGCTGCGATTGTTGTTAGCTGATTCTGGAGGCTGCGGGCGTTGGCAATTTGGTCGCTCCGTTGGACGTCAATGCGCAAGTCCAGGAACTTGGCGATGCGGCGAACCTCCCCAGATAGGTCGGATACCATCGTCTCGTAACGAGATACGAGTCGGGGTTGGAGTGCGGTCCACGCATAGTAATTTTGCAACAAAGAAGCGATGGGGCTTTGGGTGAGTACCGTTTCAAGCGGGAGTGCGTACTTTCGCATCAGTGAGACCACCACGTCTCGAATGTCTCTGTATACATATATCGCCATCGCGCATCGTCCGTCAAAAAGCTTCGCTGCGAGGTCGGTGAAAGTGTGTGTTTTGATGACGAGGTAACCGTCGAAGTCCTGATAGCGCCGAATCAGCGCCGGTAAGGCAGGTGGGGATATCCAGCCCAGGGCCTGCCCGGCCCCGCAACTCTCAACGAGATCGCAGGTGATTTGATACTGGAGCGTCGAGCCGGACCGTGGCATCCCACAGGCAAAAATCCATCTGGCCATATTCAGAAACAGACCTCCTTGGATCGCGGCGTAAATTCAACCGCGGAGAACGAAGCCTTGAGAGGTACCACTCCGAACCGTTGGCCGTCGAAAAATACCCCGCTGCCGTAGACATCCCTCGCGGGAATGGCGACGACGGCTGCCTCGTCGACCCTGGCCAGGACCTCGACGTTCGGGATGGCCAGCCAGACGCCGACAATGTAGTCTCCCCCGGCCACGTAAAACGTCACGTCCTCCACGCGGAACTCGCACCACTGTTCGCCGGGCCGGACGTTCAGTGTGTAGTGAGTCGCCTTTGGCGCCACTCGGGTAACGAGGACGCCCGACCCTGAGGTAATCTTGAAACCCACCCCAACGTCGCGTCGGGAACTGTCCGACCGTATGCCGACGCGGATCACCAGACCCACGCGCCGGCCCGCGCCTCCCTCCAGCTCTGCGGTGCAGCCGCTCAGCCCGATGCCGTATGCGTCGTTGAATACGGGGAAACGCTCGGCCAGGGACGTGGCCTGCTGAGCCTGCGCCAGATACTGCTCCACCACCTCGCCGGCCGTCCCTTGGTTGCGCAGCGTGCCCGACATGAAGAGGAACGCCCGGTGGCACAACGACTGAATGGCGGCCAAGTTGTGGCTGACGAATAGGACGGTGCGTCCGCCCCCGGCGACCTCGCCCATCTTGCCGAGGCATTTCTTCTGGAAGGCCAGAATCGCCGACGGCGAGCACCTCGTCGACTACCAGGATGTCCGGGTCGAGATGCGCGGCCACCGCGAAGGCGAGGCGCACGTACATGCCCGAGGAGTATCGCTTGACGGGGGTGTCCAGGAATCTCTCGACTTCGGCGAAGGCGACGATGGAGTCGAACTTCTGCTGCACCTCGCGTCGGGCCATGCCCAGGATGGCGCCGTTGAGGAAGATATTCTCCCGCCCGGTCAGCTCCGGGTGAAATCCCGTCCCGACCTCGAGCAGGCTCGCAACTCGACCGCGCAGCGTGACCCGTCCGCGAGTGGGGGCCGTGATGCGGCTGAGAACTTTCAGCAAAGTGCTCTTTCCGGCCCCGTTTCGGCCAATGATGCCGACGACTTCTCCATGCTGGACCTCGAAGCTCACGTCGCGGAGCGCCCACAGGCGTTCCTGCCCGGCGGCTTTTCCCCGCAAGCGTTTGAGCCTCCTGACGGGAGCCGCCACGGCATGGCCCAGCATCTCGCGAAAGCTTCCGGTCACCGGCTGCGGACCACCGAGCAGGTACTGCTTCCACAACCCCTCTACACGGATGACAGGCGGCGACATTTCGGCTTCTCAGATGATGTCGGCAAATCGCCGCTCGACTCTCTTGAAGAGGGCCACACCGGCCGCGAAGAAGGCGAACGTCACGGCGAAGGAGATCGTGAGGGCACCGAGATCGAAAGGCTTGCCCAGGAACGCGGCCCGAAATCCTTCCATGAGGCCGGCCATAGGGTTGAGGTACAGCAGCCATCGCCAGCGCTCGGGGACCAGGCTGACCGGAGCAGGGGTGCGGCGAGCAGGTTCCAGGTCAGGATGAGCACCCGGTCGGGACAGTACCTCGCCGAAGGTGTTTTTCTGCAATGATTGGGATGCGGCTGCGCGGGGGTCGGGGTTCAGAGTCCGGGGTCCGAGTCAGTCAGGGACAACCCAAGCGCTGCACTGGCCTTATGCGCTCAGCCCAGCACCCCCCAAGACGACCAATCGGGGCGAGAAGCGACCGTTGCAAAAGCTTACTTCTCAGCGAGGCTGTCGAGGAGGCGTGCCCTCAGCCCCACCAGCGTCAACCCGACAACCTCTTTCTGGTTCTCGTCATAGCGCAGGATGACACCCTCGCCGATGTCCACACCTAGAGCCGGCTTCGGCTCCCCGATTGACAGATACAGTACATCGCCGTCTTCATCGTACTCCCATGTGATGGTTTCGGATGTCTCCAGAATCTTTAGCGCCTCCATAACACCTGTCTCCGTTCCGAGGGCTTACTCGCCAGGTAAGCTGTCAGGACGCATCGCCGGCAGCAGCGTTTCGCAAAAGTCTTCGGTTCAGTTGAGGAGAGCCAGCGTCGCATATTCTTTCCAGAGGCCTTCGATACGGATGACAGGCAGCGACACGGCGGCTCAGAGGTTGTGAAAAAATCCCCTCTCCCCCAGGGAGAGGGCTAGGGTGAGGGTGGTAACTCGCTGAATTCAAAGCCCCTCACCCTAACCCTCTCCCCCATAAGGGGGCGAGGGGATATATTTTTTCACAGCGTCTCAGATGATGTCGGCGAAACGCCGCTCGACCTTTTCGAAATAGGCGACCCCCATGGCAAAGAATGCCGCGGCTACGGCAAACGAGACCTCCAGCGCCCCAAGATCGAAGGGTTTGCCCAAGAATGCGGCCCTGAAGCCCTCGACCAGCCCCGCCATGGGGTTCAGATACAGCAGCCAGTGCCAGCGTTCCGGGATGAGGCTCGCCGGGTAGATCACCGGCGTGAGGTACATCCAGATCTGCACCAGGAACGGAGTGAGATGCATGAAGTCCCGGTAGGCCACGGTGAGGGCCGAGAGCATCGTGCCGAAGCCGAGTGCCGTGAACACGACGGCCACCAAGAGGAGCGGCGCAGCGAGCAAGTGCCACGTGAGACCGATATGGAACCACAGCATGAGTAACAGCAGGGTGCCGGTGGATATCGCGAGGTCGACCAAGCTTGCCCCGACGGAAGACAACGGAATGATGAGCCGAGGGAAGTAGACCTTGCTGACGAGCTGGGACGAGCCTACCAGAGACCTTTCCGACTTACCGATTGCGTCCGCGAAGAAGGCCCAGGGCACGAGCGCTGCGTAAACGAACACCGGATAGGGGTAGCCATCGGAAGGCACTTTGGCGAAGCGCCCGAAAACGATGCTGAAGATGACCATGGTGGTGAGCGGCCGCAGCACGGCCCAGGCCGCACCCAAGACGGTCTGCTTGTAGCGCACCGTGATGTCGCGCGCGGTCAGCACCCACAACAGCTCGCGGTAGGCCCACAATTCCTTGACATCGAGCATTCGCCAGCCCTTGGGCGGCTCGATGACGGTGAGATGCTCGTGGCCGAAGTAGGCGTCGTGAAGACCCTGTTCGGGCGGGCTCGTCTCGGCGGCAAGAGGAAGGTCGCGGCTCGTCATGAGTGGCTCGTGCCTCGCGAGGCGCTAATCGCGAACGGGGTGCCGTGTACCACCATCTGGGGGCCACGCCCGGTGAGCAGTCGGGCACCTCGCGCGGGCGTGCTCTTCCAGTGAATTACCACAACACGCTGATTGGCGCGGTTTCGTGGCTCGTCTTGGATGTGAGTGTTCTCGGAACTCGTGACTAAATCGCCGGGAGCGGCCCGCCAGCAGGGCCCACCGAGCGCTTCGGCAAGACCACCGGCTCTCTCGGAAAATTTCTCCCATGGGTTGGGCCAATGGCCTGGCCGCTTGGGCTCAAGGGCTGATGGGCGCCTTCGAGGCGCTGAGGGGTGTTCGCGAGGACGAGAACAGATGCGCGTTTTCTCTCACCCAGTGGATCAGTTGGTGCACGCCGTCGCGGACACCGATCTGCGGCCGCCAGCCTAACCGGTCCCTCGCCTTGCCGAGGTCGCAGACGAACACGGGCTGGTCCCCCGCGCGCCACGCATCGAACGAGAGTGGAATCCGTGTGTCGAGGTCCGTTTCGAGGAGGACGACGAGTCTCCATCAGCGACAGGGTCTTGGAGGCCCCGCCCCCGATGTTGAATGCCTGGCCGTTCGCGATCTCCTGGTGCTCGATGGCGGCCTGGTAGGCGCCAACAAGGTCCTCCACGTGGAGCACATCGCGAATCTGCTTGCCGTCACCGTAGATGGTGATCGGCTTTTGCAGCACGGCGGCAATGGTGAACCAAGCGACCCACCCCTGGTCTTCGATCCCGAACTGGCGCGGGCCGTAGATGCAGGACTGCCGGAAGGTCACGGTCTTGATGCCGTAAATGCGCGCGAAATCTATGGTGTACTGGTCCGCCACGCCCTTGGAGCAGCCATACGGGGAGTGGAAGTCGAGCGGGCGCTGCTCCGAGACACCCTCGGCGAGGTCCTGGTACTCGTAGCGGCCTTGGCGCTCCACGACACTCAGGTCCTCCATCTTGCCGTAGACCTTGTTCGTGGAGGCGTTGATGAAGAACGTCCTCGGGCTCAGGCGCCGCACCGCGTCCAGCATATTGAACGTGCCCAGGGCGTTGATCTCGAAGTCCTCGCGGGGATGGGAGACGGACGTGGTGACCGCCACCTGGGCCGCAAGGTGCAACAGGACGTTGGGGCGGGTGCCGCGCACCACGCGATCCACTTCCGCCGCATCGCGCAGGTCCACGCGCTCGAAGTGCAGCGGCGCCCGCTCACGCAGCCACTGCAGGTTGTCCGGCGCCCCTCGGCGTGACAGGTTGTCGAGCACGGTGACGTCCCAGCCCTTGGCTGCGAAGTGCGCCGCCGAGTTGACTCCGATGAAACCGGCTCCACCGGTGATCAGGATGGATGGCACCCGCTCGCTCCTTGCCGTCCAAACGTGTATCGGAACGCGGCCCAGAACCGCTCGCGCGCGGCCCGCCTGCCGTAGCTTTCCTCGACCAGCCGTCGTGCCCCGACCGACAGCGTCGCGCGGAAGGCTCGGTCACCGACGATGCGCCGAACGGCCTGAGCCATGGAAGGGGCGGCGAAATCGCACAGCAGACCGGTCCGGCCCTCCAGAACGAATTCCTCGGGGCCGCCGCTGCGGGTCGACACCACGGGACAGCCGCAGGCCATGGCCTCCAGCGCGGCGATGCACAGCCCTTCCTGGTGGGACGGGATGACGAATACGTCGGTGCGCCGAAGGTGCTCGGCAATCTCACGAGCCCCCAGGTACGGGTGGAAGCGCACCGCGTCCCCGAGCGCCAGAGTCTGCACCTGGGCGCGCACCGATTCGGGAGGCGCGCCCCCGATGAGATGCGCCGTGACCTGCAGGCCCGCGTCGCGGCAGCACTTGACGGCTTCGATGAGCAGTCCGACATTCTTGCGTGGGTCGTCGACCCGGCCCACGAAGCTCACTCGTCCCGGCATCACCTGGGCGGGGTCGGGGGAGAAGCGGTCGATGTCGACGGGCATCGGCAGCACGTCGAAGGTGACCCTGCGGGCGGCCACGCGATTCAGTCCTTCCCCGGTGTAGCGGCTCAAGGCGAGTATAGTGCCGCGGCGCAACACCCGGCGTTCCAGGGCGCCGAGCACCCGGCCGTTGAGCAGGCGGTCGAGGACCCTGCGATACCAGGGGAACAGCCGAATGCGGTCGCGCCGGTCGTCATGCCAAGGTGTGGCGACCCAGGCCAGGAACGGCCGGTCGGTCAGTGCGTACCCGGTGGCCGCGAGGCAGTTCCCGGAAACCGCAACGTAATGCTGGCAGGATTCGAACAGGCGCCGCCAGGAGCGGGTAGGCAGATAGTGCGTGAACTCCAGCTCGGGCAGCCACGCGCCCATGGCGTGCGCCTCGAAAGCGCCCAGAGCCCGCTCGGGCCGCGTGCCCACACGCCGGCGGAACAGCCGGTGCCCCGGCACGGACAGCTCGGGGGAGAGGCTATAGGGCTGATAGTACGCGACGACGGGCTCGTATCCTTCGGAGGCCAGTGTTCCCGCGACGAAGCTTGCCATCTGCGGGACGCCGCCGCTGATGGGCACGATGGTGGAGATCAGGACGCGTTCTGGTGGAAGGCAAAAAGCGCAAGGTGAAAGGTCGCCACGAATCACTCCTTTGACCTTTCGTCCTTTGCCAGCAATGGTGGAAATTAGGAGGCGTACGGGCATAGGGGGACAGGTAGGCAGGCATCCTGGCGGAGGAACCGATGTTGCGGTCAGGCGGCCTACGTCTTCGTCCCCGGGAGGCGCCTCCTGCAGGCGCGCGTTCCGGTCGGCAACGCGATCTGCGGCCCCCAATCACGCCTCGAGCGAGGCATCGACTGCTCGGGCGAAGGCGCGGAAGTCATCCAGTCCGCGTAGGCAGATGCCGAAGACGATCTGCCAGTCGATGGCCCTGTAGTTGTGGATGGCGATGTTGCGGAAGCCGACGGCCTTCTTGAGGCGCTCGGCGAGGCTGCCGTCGATTATCTCTGCCTCGGCGAGCGCGTCGAACACGCCGCCCATCGTGTCGGGCACCCGCATGTCGCCTTCTGCGAGGAAGTGAGATCCCACATCCACACAGAGCTGGACGGCCCGCGTGAGGTTGAGCGCGACGATGTCCTGGGCGTCCGAGTCCGAGGCGAGCTGCTCGACGGTAGCCGGACACCGTGCCTGCACCCTCGTTACGCAACGGCGGAGGGACTCCAGCTTGTCGGCTAGGAGCCGCCTATCCACCGACGCCGCCGTTCCGCGAGTATCCGGTCTCGATAGGGGAGCCAGTCGGCCTGTTCGAATACCAGCCTCTTGATGAGCTCTGCGTAGAGGGCGCGGTCCTTCAGGCAGACAAGCCGGCCTTTGCACAGGGCTTGGCGCAGGATTCCTGTTCCTGCTGTGCTGAGGTCGATCAGGTCGATGGGTCTCCCGGTTAATACGGCGAGGTCAGCGATGAGCGCAGCCTTCGCGTCGGCGGTGAGCGGGGCGGGACCAGCCACCGCCAGGTCGATGTCGCTGTCGCGACGCGCCCGGCCGCTGGCGACCGAGCCGAAGAGCAGAGCCAGGGCGACGGAAGGTTCCGCAGCGAGGCGCTCCTCGAGTCTGGCTTCGAGGTCCTTTGCCATGGGACTAAGACGGGCAAGCGCCGGGAGTGGGTTCAGGTAGCAACTGCTGCGAGACGCACCCCAGCAGTTCGGCCGGGCCTCCTACACAGGATAAGGTGAAAGGCAGCTGCTTTCCTTGTGCCTTGTTTCACGCCGCGGCGCGCAGCGACGCTGACTCCGTGATCCTTGTGCCGAGCACGTACGCCCAGCGCCGGGCCCAGGGCGTGCCTTTTCTGGTCAGCGGCCCCATGGAACTCCAGCTTCCGACCCGCGGGTCGCCGGCGAGCCAGTCGTCGATCGGGACCGTGAAGCCGGTCTTCGCCCGGTCCGCCACGACGGCCGGAAGAGGCGGGCGGGGACTCTCCGACAGCCAGCGCTTGCCATGCGGGCGCGCCGATGCGGCGAGGACCGGCGCCACGTCACGGAGCAACTGGATGTCCACCAGCGGCGTGCGCACCTCCAGGGAGTGGGCCAGGCTCGCCCAGTCGGTGTCCCTGAGAAGCTGGTTGCGCATGTACAGCGATGCCTCCAGGGCGGCCACGCGCGCGAAGGGCGACACGGGATCGGGTGCGAGGGCGGCTTGCACGTGTCCCAGCGGTTGAAGTTCGGCCAGACCCGCCGCCACGAGTTCGGGGTCCATGAACCCGCTGAGCTCCCACGGCATGAACAGTCCGCGGCGCAGGAGGTAGGCGCCGGGGTATGTGCCGCCGTACTTGAGGAGACCCGCGGTCTTGGGACTGAAACCCGAGGTCTGAGGAGCGAGTACGGAGACCGCGTGGCGAAACGCGTCACCCAGCCCGGGGACTCTGGACGGCAGAGCGAAGGTGCGGACCCACCGGGGTATGTCCCGAAAGGTGGGGTACCCGCCGAACAGCTCGTCGCCGCCCAATCCCGAGATCGCGACCTTGAGCCCCAGTTCGGCCGCCGCCTTGCTGACGAACCAGGTGTTCACCCCGTCGATGCTGGGCTGGTCCATGGCATCCAGAATGCGGGGCAGGTCGGCCTGGAACTCGGTGCGGGTGACGGTCCGGACGACATGCTCCGCAGCATACCGGCGGGCGACCCGCGCGGCGAGCGGCGCCTCGTCGCCGCGCTTCCCACGAAACTCCTCGAAGGCCAGGGTGACAGTGTTGATTCGCGCGGGTTGTGGCGGGCGACCAGCGTTGGAGGCCTCCCGCTGAGCCTCGCTCATCAGCCCGAGGAGGGCGCCGGAGTCGACGCCCGCCGACAGGAACAGGCCCACCGGGACGTCCGCGATCATGTGGTGCCGCACGGAGTCGAGTAGGGCGGCGCGGACGCGTTCGCCGAGGTCCCCCTCTGCGAGCGGCTGTGGGCGTCGGACGGCGTCGTGCCAGACGCTCGACACGGAGCAAAAGGTTTCCGGTGTCCGCGGTCCGCAGTCGGTCACCCAGAGGTAGGTGCCGGCAGGCAACGCGCGGATGCTCCGGTAGATGGTGTGGGGTTCCGGCACGCTGCCGAACAGGTAAAAACCAGTCAAGCCGGCGGGACACAACGATCGGGAGATACCACCGCCCATGAGCAAGGCCTTGACCTGAGAAGCCGCCCGCAATGTTCCGCCGTCGTCGGCATAGTAGAGAGGCTTGATGCCGTAGGGGTCGCGGGCGAGAAGGAGGGCGCGTTTGTGAGCGTCCCACAAGGCGAAGGCGTACATGCCGCGCAGCTCGTCGAACATACCCTCGCCTTTGTCGGCGTATAGATGAAGCAGCACCTCGGTATCGCTGTGGGAGCGGAAGCAGTAGCCTTTGCGTTCGAGCGCTCCGCGCAGCGCACGGTAGTTGTAGATCTCCCCATTGAAGCTGACGACCACCCCGCCATCCTCGGTGCTCATGGGCTGGGCACCGCGGTCCGACAGGTCGATGATGGACAGACGCCGATGGCCCAGAGCGAGGCGCCCGCTCTCGGAGAACCACTCGCCCTTGCCGTCCGGTCCGCGCGCCGCCATGTGGTCGCGGATGCGGCGCAGCTCCTCCCGGTCGATCCGAGGCGCTGAATGTCGGTACGCGTAAATGCCGGCGACGCCACACATGGACGGAGAAGCTAAGGAAAGTCAGAGCTTGTCGGCGTCGCTTTGAGACCCACGGCGCACGGGATACTCTTTCGGCGAGGTCGGCCGTGGCATGCGGGTTCGCTTGCGGCCCCGCGGTCCACGGCATGTTTGGGGCGCGCGTCGTGCCCTTGGTGGCAGAAACATCGGTGTCGGCGGGGCGCTCGCTGCCAGCGGAAGTCACGGATTCTGGAGCTGAGAGTCCCGGCGTATCCCCGGCAGCTCCTCCCGGAGTTCCTCCAGCAGACCCGTCAGGCGCTCGTACTCTTCCATCTTGGCTCTCAGGAACCGTGCCGTGGTCTGAGCCTTCTCGTGAAGGCCGCTGGGGGTCAGCAAGTAAGCGTAAGCGCGTTTTTGGGCGCTCGCCCGAAAACGGCGAGCCTCGATCCAGCCCTTTTGGACCAAGGCCTTGAGGCTATAGTTGGCCTTCCCCAGGCTGATGCCGAGGGCTCTGGCAAGCTCGCGCTGAGTGAGGTTCGGGTGAGCCTCGATGAGCTTGAGGAGCCGGTAGTGGGTCTCTTCTGGAGACAAAGGCAGGGGCTCGGGCACGCTACCGCCGTACCGTGCGTTCTCTGCACAGTACGGGCTTATCGCTCGTTGGTCTTGGGTGTTCGGACTCTTGTCAGCCGTTGCGCCGACGCGGAGCCCGTTGGGTGTTCAAGTGTTGAACGACCGCATTGAACCGACGCCGGGGTGTCAAGTCAAGGGCGAAGGCGGCACACGGCTCGCGATGACGACGGTGTCCGGCGGTCGGACGCTGACGGTCGGCCCTCGACGGGCGGGGCCGAGCCGAATGCGAGGTTACCCGGAGGCGTTGCCCCGAACGCCGGACGCCCGGGCGATGCTCCAGTCCCAAGCAGTGCTTAAGATGGTCTCCAGATCATGATGGCGCGGTCGCCAGCCGAGCTCCGCCACCGCGCGTGTGGCCTCTCCGACTAGACGCGGCGGGTCTCCGCGGCGGCGCGGACCCACCTTTACGGTGAAGTTGCGCCCCGTCACACGGCGCGCTGCTTCGATGACCTCCTTGACGGAAAAACCTATGCCGTTCCCAAGGTTGTAAGCCGAACCCGCGCTTCCTGCTTGCAGAGCGCGCAGGGCCAGCACGTGCGCTTCGGCTAGATCGGTGACGTGGATGTAATCGCGGATACAGGTCCCATCCGGTGTCTCGTAGTCATCACCCAAGACCGTGACGTGAGGACGCCTCCCCGCTGCGGCGTCCAGCACCAGCGGGATGAGATGCGTCTCGGGATCGTGGTCCTCACCCGTTTCGCCTGCCGGATCAGCCCCTGCGGCGTTGAAATAGCGGAGCGAGACGGAGCGCATGCCATAAGCCCGCTCGAAGTCCTGGAGCATCCGCTCGACCATGAGTTTGGACGCGCCATAGGGGCTGATCGGGTCCTGAGGGTGGTCCTCCGGTATTGGTATTCGGCGGGGCATACCATACGTGGCGCAGGTGCTGGAGAAGATGAACCGCTGGACGCCACGGTCTCGGGCGACTTCCATGAGGGTGAGGCTCCCGGCCACGTTGTTGCGGTAGTACCTTGCGGGGTTCTCCATCGACTCGCCGACGTAGGCGTAGGCGGCGAAATGCATGACCGCTTCGGGCCCATACTTCCGAAATACCTCATCGAGGCGCGCCCGATCGAGCACATCCCCTTCCTCCAGAGGCCCCCACTGGACCGCCCATCGGTGGCCGTACACCAGGTTGTCGAAGGTGACGGGCGTGTATCCGGCCTTTGCCAGGGCTTTGCAGGCGTGGCTGCCGATATAGCCTGCGCCGCCGGTCACGAGGATGGTGGGCATGAGGCTCGGTGAGTGATGAACAGTGACCCGTAGTTTAGCCGGGCAGGGGAACAGCAGGCTATCCTTCCGGGATGGCGCGGATCAGACCCACGACCGGTCGCGAAACGTCTTCGACTCCGCGCTGGACTTGGACCAGCGCGGTTAAGTCGCAGACGCCGGCCAATCGGGAGATCTCAATCTGGCTACCCGCATTGCCCGCAGACCCGGAGGCCGCGCAAGAATCTCGACGGCCTCCCTGCGATTTTGCCGGGCGGCTCCCTCCGGGAATTGCGCGCAATCCACAGCACGGCGTGCGGCGTCGTGAAACGGGTCCGAGTCAACTGTGGGGTTGCCTCGAGGGCCGGCGAATCGCGGCGGGTTATGCTGCCCAGTGGTCTGATCGCTAGTCACGGATGGGTGAGCCTCTCAGCAGCCCGTCGAAATAGGCGACCGTGTGCACCAGCCCTTCTTCCAGCGCCACCGCGGGCTCCCAACCCAGGTGCTGGCGGGCGACGGAAATGTCCGGGCAGCGCTGAGCGGGGTCGTCGGCGGGCAGCGGCTTGTGGACGATCTCCGAGCGTGAGCCGGTCAGCTCGATCACCTTCTGGGCCAGCTCCAGGATCGTGAACTCCGTCGGGTTGCCCAGATTGACGGGCCCGGTGAAGTCGTCCGGCGTTTCCATCAGGCTGACGAATCCCTCGACCAGGTCGTCGACGTAGCAGAAGGACCGGGTCTGACCGCCGTCGCCGTAGATGCGTGATGGTCTTCGGTCCTGCAGATGCCTGCACGATGAAATTGGAGACCACGCGCCCGTCGTTGGGGTGCATCCGGGGTCCGTAGGTATTGAAGATGCGGGCCACCTTGATCGCGCCTTGTGCTGGCGGTGATAGTCGAAGAACAGCGTCTCGGCGCAGCGCTTGCCCTCGTCGTAGCAGGCACGCGGTGCCGATCGGATTGACGTGGCCCCAGTACTCCTCGGGCTGCGGATGCACCTGCGGGATCGCCATAGACCTCGCTGGTGGATGCCTGGAGGATCCTGGCCCTGATCCGCTTGGCCAGCCCCAGCATGTTGATGGCGCCGTGCACGCTGGTCTTGGTGGTCTGCACCGGGTCGAACTGGTAGTGGACGGGCGAGGCCGGACAGGCGAGGTTGTAGATCTCGTCCACCTCCACGTAGAGCGGGAAGGTGATGTCGTGGCGCATCACCTCGAAGTGCGGGTCGCCGAGCAGGTGCGCGATGTTGTCCTTGCGTGCCGGTGAAGAAGTTGTCGACGCAGAGCACGTCGTGCCCGTCGCTCAGGAGCCGCTCGCACAGGTGCGAGCCGAGAAACCCGGCGCCGCCGGTGACGAGGACCCGCTTGCGCAGCATGTCCATGGTTCACGTGCCACTCCGTGCCGGCACCGGGACACCGTGCTGTCCACCTTCAGGCACGCGACCGGCCCGCAACGCTGCTTCGGCGCCTCGCCTCCGCTTAGCCGGCGGGACCCCTGCCAACGGTCCCCCTGTCATCGTTCTCGCCCGCTGGATGTCAGGCGCAGGACGTGATGAGGTCTCCGTCTATCTGCACCCCAACGGACCGCCCGAGCATGTCGAGCAAGATGAGCACCCGCTCTCGACTGGAGCGGGCTGTGAAGATGCCTTCCAACCCGGCCATGGGGCCGCGGAGCACACGGACCCTTTCACCCTCCCTGAAGTCGAGCTCTGGCGCGACGTGGTACCCCTCGTCCGTTTCTCGCGCCTCGATGCCAGCGACGATCGTTGCGGGTACCACTGGCACTTGGTACCCGAACCGCACCATGCAAGTCACGCCGAACGTGGAGCGGATTGGTGCCCAGTCGTCGGCCAGATCATCCAGCTGGATGAACAGATAGCGTGGGAACATGGGCTCGATGACCTGGACCCACTGCCCGGCGCGCTGGCGCCTGTTCAGGATTCTGGGAAGGTAGGTGGTATAGCCTTGACGGTCCAGGTTCACCTGTGCCCGCCTCTCCTGCCGCGGCTTGCAGAAGATCAGATACCAGTTCTGCATCTTGTCTAGGTCTCCATCTAAGGAGACAGATCCCAGACAAGCTCTGGGGGATCGTCTCCTGCGGTCTTCGGCAGCCCGCGGCTGCCATCGCTCGTATGAGCCTCGGACCTGGCCTCGCGCCGCCACCTTCCGGTAGCTTTGCCTTTGTCGGAACTGCGCGGTCAGCGGCAGCCTCGGGCGAGGCGCCTCTGCGGATCGTCCCTATTATGCAGTCCGCCCGCGGTATGTCAACTCCCAGAATGGTTGCGCGGGCACATGGGTGTCATAGCCTCCAGACCGTATGCCCCTGTCTGCGCAGGGGTTCCGCATCCAGGATGGACTTGACGTCGATGACGGCACCCGCGTCAGAGATCTTGCTTTGCAGTACCTGCGGGGACATCTGGCGGTAGGCCTCGTGGGCCACCGCCACCACCAAGGCGTCGCTGGCCGGGAGGTCGTCCCACGGGGTCAAACGGATCTCATACTCCCGCCATGCCTCCTCCGGGCTGGCAATCGGGTCGTGGACCACCACCTCCGCCCCGAACGACTGCAACTCCCGGATCACGTCCACGACACGGGAGTTGCGCAGGTCCGGACAATCCTCCTTGAACGTGATCCCCAGCACCGCCACCCGCGCTCCTCTCACGCTACGGCTGGTCTCTGTAAGCTGCCGCACCGTCTGTTCCGCGACGTACTTGCCCATGCCGTCATTGATGCGCCGGCCGGCCAGAATGACGTCGGGATGGTGTCCCACCATCTGGGCCTTGTAGGTCAGGTAAAAAGGGTCCACCCCTATGCAGTGGCCGCCCACCAACCCGGGCCGGAATGGCAGGAAGTTCCACTTCGTAGACGCCGCTTGGAGTACCTCCTGGGTGTCGAGCCCCATGCGGTGGAAGATGATCGCGAGCTCGTTCATGAGCGCTATGTTGAGATCGCGCTGCGTGTTCTCGATGACCTTGGCGGCCTCCGCTACGCGGATGCTGGGCGCCCGATAGACTCCCCGGCCGACCACCTGCTCGTAAAGCCAGGCCACTGCCTCCAATGTCTCTTGGTCCTGGCCGGCCACCACTTTGACGATGGTCTGCAGGGTGTGCTCGCGGTCCCCCGGATTGATGCGCTCCGGGGAATAGCCCACCCGGAAACCGTCGCCGCACTTCAAGCCGGAGGCCCTCTCCAGAACAGGCACACACACGTCTTCGGTGGCGCCGGGGTAGACCGTGGACTCGTAAACCACGATTCCCCCCCGCTTCAGGTGCCTGCCGACGACCTCGCTCGCAGAACACACCTGTCGCAGGTCGGGCTGCTTGGCGAGGTCGATGGGCGTGGGGACGGCGACGATGACGAAGTCCGCCTCGCGCAGCGAGGCCGGGTTATCGGTCCATATGGCGCGTGTGGCGGCCGCAAAATCCCCTGGCTCCATCTGGCCCGTCGGGTCGCGGCCTTCCCGGTAGGCGCCCACCTTGGCCCCGTCCACGTCGTAGGCGATGGTGCGGAGCCGCCGACCGAAGGCCAACGCCAACGGCAGGCCGACGTATCCCAAGCCGATGACGGCGACGCTGGGCAGTCTGAGGGGTCGGTAACCGCCCGGGGGTGTTTGCGGCGAGTCGGGCCCGCTGGCGGGATTCGCAGTGTGCTGTTCGGCCATCGGTCTGGCGTATACGGCTCGACGGTTCGGCTAGGGAACAAGCGAGCAGCCGACATCATAGCAGACGACCCGCAGCTCTGAAGACAAGCACCGGTTGGGCAAGTCGCCTGCGTCCCAATCGTCCGTGTGTTAATTGCGGGCCTTCCATTCGACCCCATATTTCTGGGCGATACGCTTGTCTCCCGGACCCGTACACCCTCGATCCCGCGCAACGGCTCGACAGAGCGGCGCTCCGGCGGCTTCTCCCCGAAACGCAGCTCGTACATCTTGCACACAACCCGAGACGCAGGGCAGGGTCCGATGCCAACCTGGCCTGATGGAGAAGCCGGTCTGAGCGGGCGCCGCCGGGTTGCCCCGACGAGTCGAGCCGCACGCCGCGCTTGTCCACGACGACAAAAGCGCCATGCAGGACGTCGATTTGCCCCTTCTCCACGAACAGGACCGAGAGGTGCTCCTCGATGGGAATAGGTTTGAGCGGGGGGAAGCAGTGTCGTCACGGCGACGGCCAGTCAGACAAGGCCATGAGATGCGGGCCGTTGCCTACCTTGCGTATATAGCCGGCGTCCGCCGTTATCATCAGACCGCCACGGGTCAAGGCCAGGGCGTGATAGCTGGCGGCGTAGAAGCTCACTGCGTGTGTCTCGGCGATGTTGAGTGTGGCTGTCTGCCACTGGGGCGAGGGTGTTGCAACCCACGGGTCCAGCAGCACCTGAAGCTGGCCTAGAGCTGTATCGGCATGCTCAGGCACTCGCCGAACGAGGATATTGCCGACCTCGAAATACCACAGAGCGGGAACCGTGATCTGAAGACTACCATCCAGAGCCCCGTCCACGATGGCCGCCGCCTGCGCCTGATGTCCCTCATCCTCGTCACGCAGAACCCATTTGAGGATCACCGAAGCGTCGGGGACGACGACATTCATTGGTGACTGTCCCGATCCTCACGTACCCAGTCCTCGGTGCTGCCGGGGACCGGTTGGAGCGACTTACGCACGGCCTCGATGGCTGCCCATGCCTCCCGCTGCCGGCGTTTGCGCAATGCGTCGGAAACGACCTCGTTCACCAGTTTGCTGCGTTCTCCGGGGGGCACCGTCTGGAGTTCCTCCCAGACCCGGTCATCCAGCATGATATTGACGCGATGGGCCATGATATGCTCCGTGCTCAACAATCTACACATCCATTATACACACTCACAGCCTGCACACCAGCAGCAGCGCGCAGCCCAAGGCTTTGGCGGGGCCGATGCCATTGAACATTTCAATCCGCGCCCGGCCGATTGGCCGGGCGATTCCTTCGGTGCGGCCCAGCAAATAGTAGTCTTTGCGGTTTCAATCCGCGCCCGGCCGATTGGCCGGGCGATTCCCGCGGGTGCGGTCGAGCACGTCGAGGTCACCATGTTTCAATCCGCGCCCGGCCGATTGGCCGGGCGATTCCTCCGCAAGGGCAGCGTCGATTTCCTGTGACAATGTTTCAATCCGCGCCCGGCCGATTGGCCGGGCGATTCGCGAACGTCCGCAGTCGGCTGACAGCATGCTCAGATGTTTCAATCCGCGCCCGGCCGATTGGCCGGGCGATTCGCTGCGCTGGCAACGTCCGGTCCCGACTGCGGAAAAATGCAGGAGTGCGCGAACCGCGCGGTCGGGGCTGGGGCCGGAAGGGTTGCCAGGGCGAAGGTAATGCTCAGGTTGTTAAAGATCATCGAGTTAGCAGAAGCGCGAACCTGCCGTCGGAACGCCGTCGCTCCAGGTTCGCGCATCATACGAGGAGGGGGCCTTCGAAATCAACGGAGCGGAATACGCCGTACTGCTTGACGCGGACCTCGGCGGGCTCGGTGATGCGGTAGAAGCGGAGGTTGTCTTCGGTTTCTTCAATCTCGGCCAGCAGCGCCCGCTCCAGTTGCTCGAACTGCATGTCGTTGACCTGGCACTCGAATACCGATTTCTGCACGCGCTGGCCCATGCTCTCGCATACCTTGGCGACACGGCGCAGCCGCCGTCGGCCCGCGGGAGTTTCGGTGGAGACATCATAGGCGACTATGATCAGCATGGCGGGCCCGGGTCACTTGGCGAGGAATGGCAGGTAGCCGTCCATCTCGCCGCGCAGCGTGCGGGCCATGAAACGGGCCTGGACAAAGGGCAGCAGGGCGAGCGGCAACCGGGATTCCAGCAGGGGATGGGTGATTTCCTCCTGCTTGCGTTCCTGCCAGGCGGTGACGACCGTCCGGCGGCCCTTCTCGTTGAGCAGGACGGCGCCGCCCTCGCGTGCATCGAAGTCGTCCGCCGTGACCTGGCCTCGGTTGATCAGGGTGAGGGCCAGCCGGTCGGCGAGGATGGAACGAAACTCCTCTTGGAGGTCCAACCCAAGGGCTGCACGACCGGGGCGCACGGCGTGGAGGAAGCCCAGTTGGGGGTCGAGGCCCACGGATTCGACGCCGGAGCGGCAGTCGTTCATGAGCATGGCGTAGAGGAAGGAGATGAGAGCATTGAACCGATCCCGGGGCGGCCTGCGGGTGCGGCCGTTCAGGGCGAAGTCGGTTCTCGCCTGAGGTTTGACGATTAGGTTCAAGGCGGCGAAATAGCCCCGTGCCGCCTCGCCTTCCACCCCGCGCAGCGCGTCCAGGTCGGACGCGACGGCGGCCGAGCGAAGCGATGCCGCCAGGTCGTCGGCGGAGCGAGTCAGGGCTTGCGCCTCGCCGGTGTCCGCGGCCTCCCGCGCACCGCGCAGTACGACCGACCGGCTGTTCTTCAGCTTGGCGGCCACGATGCAGCGGGCGAATTCCAGCGTGAAGGCTGGGTCGCCCGCTGCGCGGTGCTGGGCCTGGCGCAGCAGAATGTTTCCGGAGACCGGACCCTCCAGCCGTGCCTTGAAACGGCCCGAGTCGTCCAGCAGGACGAGACTTTTCCCCTCGTCCGCCAATCGGTGCATGAGCGCCGGCGAGACCAGCACATTGCCAAAGCAGACGATGCCGCCAAGGTGGTGCAGGGGGACTTGGAGGCGTTTCTCCCGCTCCACGTCGATGCGCACCGTGTTGTTCTCCAGGTGCGCGTAGGCGTTGGGAGTCATCACGTAAAGGGTGTTCTGGATAGTGTGCATGAGGCTATACTGCGTACCTAACTGTGTCTAGGAGCGTGTCATGGATTTCGTTACGGTGCGTGAGCTGCGGGCCGAGTCGGCCAAGGTATGGGCCAAGATCGAGGCTGGCGAGGAGGTGGTCATCACCCGCCATGGCAAGCCATTCGCCTTGTTGGTGAACACCAATCCCGAAGATCTGGAAAATACGTTGCGTGCCATACGCGGCGAGCGTTTCGCGGCCAACGTGCGCAAGCTGCAGGCGGTTGCGGTGCAGCAGGGCCTGGACAAGATGACCATGGAGGACATCGACGCCGAGATCGCGGCAGCACGCAGGGAACGGCGCGGGCGGGATGCGGGCGGTCGTTGATACGAACGTCCTGGTTTCGGCGCTCGTCAACCCGGGCGGCACGCCGGGACGGCTGGTCGATGAAATCCGCACCCTCGCGCTGACGCCGGTGGTGAACGCGGCCATCCTGGCCGAATACTCGGAGGTACTGCGACGCCCGCGTTTCAACTTCCCGGATGGCCAGGTGCATGCGCTGCTGGATGATCTGGCCGCGCTGGCCTTCCATATTCGCCCCGAGGCCGTGGTTCCCGCCGATCTGCCGGACCCCGACGACGCCCCCTTCATCGCCACTGCCTTGGCGGCGGGCTGCCCCATCGTCACCGGCAACGTGCGCCACTTTCCCGCCGATTGTGGCCTGAGAATCCTGAGCCCGGCGCAGTGCCTGGAACGCCTGCTCATGGGCTGACGCCTTCGTCATCGTCGGCATACAACGCCTCGGCCAGGCGCTTCAGATGCGCCGTTCCGGCCAGCGCCTCGACTGGCAAGATGATCTCGAACAGTTGCACAGGTTGACCGCGCGAACATCGTGTCGGTCTGAGCCGAGAGGGATCCTGCATTCCGAGGTGATTGCCAAACGTCCCATCCCCTATTCCTCCACGCTGAACAGCCCCGCTCGCACCGCTGCCTGTCTGGCTTTGTCCGCCAGCGCCTCGGGCTGGCAGATGTCCTTGAGAGAACACTCCCGGCAGCGGGCATCGTTCACCGGCGGGGGCAGCCGGCCGGAGGCCAACACCGCGCGAATGGCCGCCACGGCTTCCTCCACTTTGACGCGCAATGCAGGGGTGACCTCCACCTCCCGTCTGCGGCGGCTGGAGGCGTGATAGATCGCGCCTCGCGGCACCGGTTTTCCGGTCATCTCTTCGATGCACATGGCCTGGGCGGCGAGTTGCAGGTCGTCATGGGTCCTCTGCCGCTTGCGCCCGTGCTTGTATTCCACCGGATAGATGCGGCCGTCAGGGTGGAACTCCACGATGTCGGCCTTACCCGTCAAGCCGAGCCGGTCGGACCAGAGGGGGAGGGCCCGCTCGATTCTCACTCCAGCCCCATCACTTCATATCGGGGTTCGTCCACCAGCCGATGCACTGCTTGTCCTCGCATGGTGTGCACGTTGTCCTCGAAGTCTTGCTCGACGTGGATCAAGGCGCACTGCCGCGGGCAGTAAGCCCAGTGCTGGATGGCGGAGAGGGAGATGGGGTCGGCAGTCTCATTCACCTTTGTGTCCCGCCTGCAGTGGCCGCAGCCGGGTGCCTTCACGGCCGACAACCGCGAAGTAGCCCTCCGGCGTTTCGGGCAGGGCGCGCAAGGCCGCCTCCAGAACATCTTCCGCGATGATCGGATGCATGCGGAAATAGAGGATGGCCACCGGCGCCGGTGCGCCGTGGAAAAACACCAGATCGCCGAAGTCGGCGTCGAAGGTGAGCAGTCGACGGCTCGTTTGGCGGGCGAGTTCGAGGACAGCGCGGTCGTTGATGCCCGGTGAGGTTCGAGCGACGGACAGGACATCGTAGCCCGCTGCCGAAAGCGCGTCTATTACCGATCCGGGGAAATTCTCGTCAGCCAGGACCGCAAGCGTCACCGGGCGACGTCTCCGGACTCGGCGACCGCCTTCATGATGAAAGTCTCATCCTTCAGGCAATCGCGAACGAACGCGAAAACTGCCTGTAGATCCTCTTGAGTCAGGTGCGGATAGCTTTCCAATATCTGCGCTTCGTTCCACCCCGAGGCCATCAGGTCAAGAATGAACTCTACCCCGATACGGGTGCCCCGTATGCGAGGCTTGCCGAACAAGGTTTCGGGGTCGGTCACGATGCGGCCATGCCAGTCCATATGAACACCTCCTTCTCAGTGTCGTGGGCGGCGCAGCTACGAGGTCACCGCTTGCTCCCGCCAGTTCGTCGTCGAAAACCACAGTGTAGCTCCGAGAGCGGAAGACAGTCTTATGGCCGACGGTGCCCAGACTGGGTTTCGGGGCAGCCTCATGCCATCCGTACCTCCTCCCGGCCGATGTGCAGGCAGATCAGGTCAGGGGTCTCGCCTGCCTCAAAATGGCAGCGCACCGCGTCCCGCACCTGGGCATACAAAGCCTCCAGGTCGTCCGCCTCGGTGAAGATGTCCGCACCGACGGCGCGAGCAACAAAGCCACCGTCGGGGGCCTCTTCGGCGATGAAGTGGATTTCGACCATTGAATTCTTCCAAATAGGTGAGATTACCCGTGAAAGGGTACGGCTTAGCGCTCATGTAGCTCGTCTCGGCTGCACTTCAGCAGCGCCGCATCTGCCCGGAACTGGTCGAAAAAGGCCTGGAGTTGTCGGCGCCGGGTCTCCCGGTCTTCCGAAAGCTGAGTGGGGATCAGCACCACCTCGACGGGCTGATTCAGCAACGCCTCGGGCACCTCCACGGTAACCTCGCGGCTGGTTGGGGTGACAGTCTGCGACCACATGACGGGCTCTTTACGCGCACAGGATGTTAGTTCGACACCGGCATACTGGTCCAGTTTTCCAGCGGGCGGGGCGACACCTTGGAATCCGCGAAATCGCGCGCCGGGCGGGTCTTGTCCTGCCACTCGAGGCGGATAAGCTCGAAGAGTTGTACAGGTTGCGGAGAGGTGTCCCGCTTTCCGAGGTCATTGCCATACGTCCCGCCGCGCTATTCCCCCACGTTGAACAGCCCCGCTCGCACCGCCTCTTGCCTGGCTCTGTCTGCCAGCACCTCGGGCTGGCAGATTTCCTTCAGGGAACATTCCCGGCACCGGGCATCGTTTACCGGCGGGGGTAGCCGGCCGGACGCCAGCATCTGCCGGATGGCTCCCACCATATACTCGACCTGCCTGCGTAGTTCCGGCGTGACGGCCACTTCCCGCCGTCGGCGGCTGGTGGCGTGAAAAATCGCCCCGTGCGGGACGGGGCGGCCCGACATCTCTTCCAAGCACAACGCTTGGGCGGCAAGCTGGAGGTCGTCGTTGAGCCATTTCCGCCGCGGGCCGTGCTTGTACTCGACGGGATACACCGTGCCGTCGGGCCAGAACTCCACCACGTCGCACTTGCCCACGAGACCGATCCGGTCCGACCAGATGTTCAGTGCATACTCGACGCGCGCCCCTTCACGGGAGGTTTCATGGGCGACCCGGTCCACCCGATCGTGCTCGGCGTTGCCGCGCAGTGTGTGGATATTCTCCTCGAATTCGCCCTCCAGGTAGATCAGACCGCAGCGCCTGGGACAATAGGCGTACTGGTTGAGTGCGGAGACGTTGATGAGGTCCGTTTCCTGTTGCACGGCCAAACGCACTCAGCCAAGACGGACCAGCTCCACGCCCGGCGGCAGGCGATCCTTGTGCACGTTGACGACATAATCCGAGAAGGCACGAGACGAGCTACCGAGGCCCTCGCGGTGGTCGATCTCGATGATGGCACCGGGCACGGTCCGCTTGGGCGTCGAGTAATCCAGCAGGCGATGGGCTGGGGCGCAGCCGAGCATGGCCTCACGCACGCGCTGGTTCGGATCGCTGTCGGTGCCGACGTGCTTGAAGGCGTAAAGCCCTCGGCAGGACATCATGCCCTTGGACGCGGAGCGGTCGTGGTCCCACATATTGGCGAGTGCTTCCCAGAAGTGCTTGAGATCTGTCGTCGGAAAAACCCGTGCCCTTGGCGAGGTGGGCGGAGATGAAGCCTTTGCACGCGTAAAGGCCATAGGGGATAAGCGCCTTGCGGCCCATGGTACGGAGCTTGTCTTCCTCCTGCTCGTTTTCCCATTTTTCGTAGTCGGCAACCGTTTTCGCGTCTTTCACTTTCTCCGCCACCGCCATCCGCGTGATAGATGCGTCTATAGGTAGGATGGGATCGACGGAACGGGAGAACGCTACCTGGACCGGGCCGCGCACTTGGCCGGCGTTGGGTCCGGTGGACATGACGGCGCCAAAAGTGCGTACGTCGAAGAAGTGCTGGCACATCCAGTCGCGCGCGTTCCCGACCTGCGTGCGGTTGGCTCCGCCACCGGGCGCCCCTGCTGTGGCCACATGGGCAGCGGTGATGGGTTTATTTAGGTTTGTTGCATGCTCCACGAAGACAGCGTTGGGCGCCGTATTATGAAAGGCCGTCTGGATGTAGTTCCGCACCCGCCGCTTGATAGCGACATCGGACACTAGGCCATGCATGTCCTCTGGGTCGATGCGTGGGCTGTTACCCGCGTCGGGATCGCCGTTCGGGTTGCCGTTCTCGCAGTCAAAGAGATAGAGGAACTCGTATCGGTTCTGAATGGCAGTCATTTGGTTTCTCCCTGTTCGGAATCTGTTTCTGGCGTCTGGTCGGACTTGCTGCCGGCGCGCAGGGTAGCGAGCTGCTGGTAGTAACCCAGGGCGAACAAGCCCTGGCCTTCGAGGTCGAGGATCCGCGGCGCGCCGTCGCCCAGGCGGCTCATGACCTCCGCGATGCGTCCCTCGTACCACCAGGCCAGTCCCGCTTCGAGTTTGCCGAGGTGGTTGCGGGCGTTGGCTATAAGTCGGCCGAGGATGAGGCCGGGCGTCTGGCTGGCAGCGGCATAGTAGCGCTGCACCACGCCTGCCCCCACGTCGCCCAGCGCCGCGCGCTGGAGGTTGGCAAGCACGGCCAGCAGGCGCCCGCAGTGGTAGGCGGAGGCCGGGTGGTCGGGGTTGAGATAAGCGGTCATAGTCTTTGTCACCTCCGGGGTTAAGTCGGACGAAGTACGTCTTGATGAGGCCCATGCGGGCGTGGTTGAACGGCTGATCTTCGATAAGATCGGCGCGGCAGCGCGCCAGTGCCTGAGCCATGAGCGGTTGCGGAATTGGCAGGCGCTGCACGGCCACTTTCCACAGCGTGGCAGTGGTGGGAGCGGGCAAGTACTTTAGTTCGCGTACCAGCGCCCCACACACAGCCATGAACTTCGGGTCGCGCGCCTGTCCTTTTCCGTCGCGGGCAATGACGGCGAGGTCTGCAAACCAAGCTTCGACGTTCGCTGCCAAATCCTCGAAGCGTCCCTCCATCCAGTCGCGTACCATCACCCGGCCAGCGGCCCCGGACAGGGTCAGGGCGTAGTACCGGTTATCGCCCAGGTCGGCGCGTTGGCCGCTGCGGATGGACTCCAACAGGCGCCGGACTGCTCCAAGCGCGGCGGCCTCGGTCTGCTCCGGAGTGTCGAAGCCGTACAGGAATCTCAACGGGTCATCCTCGGCCGGCACCTGCTCCTTGAACCAATGGGTCACCAGCGCATTGGCGAGTTTGCGCGAGTGGTTGCGGATCAGGTCGTTGAGGCCGTCGATATATTTCTGCGCAGCCTCGCTGCTCATGGCGGCGTTGGCCGATTGTTCCAAACCGAAGGAGTTGAACGCGGCCTTGTCGAAGCCGACCATCACGTCGCCCATCGCCAGCCCGCCCACCCCGGCAAGTCCGTTGATCTTCGGCTGGGTCGCCAAGGGGTGGACGGCCTCGCCGGTGAGAAAGCAGACCATCGCGTCGTTATCGGTCTTGGGATCGGCGACGAGTTGGGGCTTGGGTTCGACAGCCTGTTCTTCCGCCAAGGTCAGCACGCCGCCATTCCCGCCACCATGCCTGGACCATCTCATCCAGACGAGGATCATGCGTCGACCCGCCAGCCGACCCAGTCGGAGGGTTGGCCTTCTGGGTGGCCAAGGCAGCGCGGAGTTCGGCCAGCCGGTCGGGGTCTTCCACAAGCGAGCCAAGGGCGCCAGCAGCGGGACCGTGGCGGCGGCCTCGCCCAGCAGGTGCACGAAGAAACGATGTCGCTCTTGGGCGGTTGCGACTTTCTTCGGCTCTCACCCGATTTGAACAGGAGCGCTGCCGTCTGCGCGGTCTCCACCAGGAAATGGCCTTGCCGCCGGCATTCATGCCGTGCATGTCCGGGCAGCGCGGCTGATCTTCCCCGCGTTTACCATCGCCCAACGGCAGCACGTTGAGAAAGCGCCCATCGGCGGTCAGTTCGACGCTCCAGCGCACCTCGCGGGTCTTGAACCCGGGCTCTGAGCCGGGCAGACGCCGTTCGGCATAGATCATGAGGGCTTGCAGCATGGTCATGCCCTCCCCGGTTTGCGCACCGCATCGCTTGCGAACGCCGGCACCTCCAGCACGCCGCCGACCAAGCTGGCATCGAAAAGGCTGATGAAGGGTTTCTCGTTGGCCTTCACCAGCTCCTGGTCGAGGTCGAACACGTCGTAGAGCATCCAGCCCAGATGCTGATCAAAGAACGGCGCGCGGCGGGCCGGGCGGCGTCGGGAAGTCGAGGTATTCGAAGAAGGCGGGAAATTCGCGGCAGCCGAAGTAGGGCTGCTGGAAACACTTGCCGTGTTTGGCGCGGCGTTCGAAGCAGGCGTTGAGTTTGCCATAGTCCTGCGAAGCCGGGCTTGGGGAGATGTGGCGGTGAGGCGGTAACGGACGTTTTTCAGGGCCATGGTCTGGCGCTGGGTGCGGCCCGTGGTCGAGTCGTCTGTCGCCATCGGCCCAAAGGGGTTCGGGCGCTTCCTTTCCGTTCATCCATTTGTTGAGCGTGGCCGCGCCGGGCACGCAGCCCTTCACCTCGTTGCGCCGCAGGGCGATGTAGCGCGGTATCTCCAGCACCTCGATGCGGGTGACCTGCCAGTGGAAATAGGGGCGCATGACGATCTCCTTCCCTGCTTCTCTCGCTTGCCGTCCCAATAGATGGCGTCGAAGATGCCGCGCGCCGCCGAAGGGGTGATGACGGGGTAGGAAAACCGTTCGACCTTCATTTCTGGCCGGGTGAAACAGGCGAGGTCTCCCCAGACTTCCAGGGTGTGTGTGCCGTTGGGCATGGTGTCCTCCCTATGCGATGAAGATGGGATCGGAATCGGGCGGGCGCAGCCCGAGGGTGTCGTCGTAATAGTCTGCGGTCTTCGAGGATGAACCACTCGTCGGAAACACCGCCTCTGCGGAGTTTGGCTGGAAGCACAGCCCAGGCCGGGTGTCCCGTGCGTCGGGCGGTAGAGGCTGACGGCCAGCCCTTGGGCGCGGCGCATCCATGCGCCGTGGATGCCACGCGATCCGCCTCTTTGCGCAGTTCGTCAAAAGCGCGCGTTTCGCCGAATAGGGCACCAGCACCTGGATGGCGTCCTGTTCGATAAGGCGGTAGTGCCGGGCGATGGCTGGAAGTCGATGGCCCGGATGGCATATCAAGATCGCGGTCCAGCATGTCCGGGCTGCCCAGGTCATACAGACGCCGGTAGTAGTCGCGGAAGACTTCTGGGTCGTTGATGTCGATGTTGCCGTGGGCGGTGAGCAGCGTGCGCGCCACTTGGGCGGCCTGGAAATAGGCGAAGGTGGGGTAGCGGCGGCGCCAGCCGCCGTCTTCCGCCGGGTCGAACACAGTCACTTTGCCCGAGCCCGGCAGCCGCCCTTCCCGGTTGCAGCGGCCGGCGGCCTGGGCGATGGCCTCCAGGGGGCCGAAGGCGCGGAACACCTCGGGGAAGTCCACATCCACGCCGGCCTCCACGCACTGGGTGGAAATCAGCCGGCAGGGCTGAGCCGGGCGTGGCCAGCTGTTTGCGCACGCCGTCCAGCACCGCCACGCCGATGTTCCGGGCAGAGGTTGGTGGAGAGGTGGAATACGCTTGCCTCGTCCTTCAGCGCGTCCATCAGGGCCAGGGCATGGCGTTTCAGGTTGACCACGCACAAGGCGCCGATCGCTGGCGCGTAGCCGCGCGGCCAGCGCATCCCAGCCCGTTTCCTGCCTGTCTCCGGCCAGGTCACCTCGACCCGCTTCGAGGGCGCGAACATGGGGGCGTGGTCTTCGCACGATCTGGCCGGGCTTCCAGCCGGAAACGGCATGTTTCGTGACCGCCTCATCGAGGGTGTCGAAGGCGGGCTGGGTGGCGGTGGCGAATACCACGCTGGTGCGATAGGCGGCTGAAAGATGCGACAGGGCGGCCAACGTGGGCACGGCCAAGGTTTGGGGCAGGCTCTGCGCCTCGTCGAACAGGATCACCGACTCCATCAGATTGTGCAGCTTGCGGCAGGCGGACGGGCGGTTCGAGAACAGGGATTCCAGCAGTTGCACGTTGGTGGTCAGCACGATGGGCGCATCCCAGTTCTGGGCGAGCAAGCCGGCGCTGGCGTTCCGCATGGCCGGTTTCGTTGCCCCGGCCCTCGTTGTCGTGGGTGTGGTGCTCCGCGCCCAGACCGGCCATGGAATGGTGTTCAAGCACGATAGCCCTCTCCGAATCGGGGATGGCCGGCGAAGATCGAGCCGGTAGAGCAGGCGGTCTGCTCGATGATGGTGAGGTAGGGCACGGCCAGGATGACCCGTTTCAGCCCGTGTCCGGCCGCATGGGCCATGGCGAAGGCCAGCATGGCCAGCGTCTTGCCGCTGCCGGTGGGCGCGGTGAGGGTGTAATGGCCCGACGGCCGGCTTGCGCGCTCTAGGCAGGCGGCCAGCAATTGCCTGGCGCGTCTCCGCCTTGACACGGGCCGGTGGTGCTTTGCGCTGCACCTGCCGGATATGGGTCCAGCACGGCGTTCAGGGCGGCTGGCGCATCCAGCTTCGGGCCGGGTTGCCGATAGCGCTTGCCGCAGTCATCCCCCTCGAAGTGGGCCTCGGTGTCGAGGAAATCTGCATCCACCAGGCAGGAGAACAACAACCGCACATCGAGCATGGCGGCGACGGCTGTCATGCCCAGTGGGAGGAGGCGTAGTTGCGCGGGTGCGGGAATGCGAGACCATCCTGGTGTGGCACGTGCACAGAAGCTGATCGAAGTTCGGGATCGGAAATCGAGACGAACGGAGTGGCGTTGGAGCCGGAAAGGTTGAGGCCGCTCGAACGCGTCGGTGTTGCCACGTTGCAATCCGATGTGATGGCCCTCGATCGCCAGCGCTGCAGCAACGGCTCGGTGTTGTTAGTGCGCAGACAAGCTCCTTGCGACCAGTGGTCCAGCCCGGAATCCTTTCCATGCAGCCGAGCCTGGAACCGGTCAGCGAATTTACCGAGGTCATGCAGGCGCCCGGCTAACGTTGCTTCCCCGGCCCACGGCGCCAAGCCGGCAAAACCCCCCGCCAAGCGACCCACGCTGTCCAAATGGTCGCGTAACGGGTGCCATCGCCCGGCATCATTTCGCACTGTGTGCAAAGAACACCATGTTCCCTCCCTTCTTTTCCGATACACGAGCGCTTCGGCGCCTTCTTGTCGCGTCAGCAGGGAATCTTACCCCGCTTTGGCTCAAATCATGGACCCGAGTCAATCTGTCGCGTGGTATTTTTCCACGGCTCGTTGGAGCCGCTCCAACACGCTCTTCCGCAACGCCTCCGGCGCCACCACCTCCACATCCGGCCCGTACTTGAGAATGTCCATGACCAGCTCGCGCGGGTCGGAATAGGGCACGCGAAAGCTCGAAGCGGCCGTCCGGAAGCCAGCGGGTCTGCTGCTCGGGATGCCAGGTTTCGTCGGCGACCCAGCGGGCGCGCTCGGGGGTGAAGCGCAGCACGGCGGTGGCGATGGGCTGGCCGGCGAAGATGCCGTAGGCGGTGGCGAAATGGCGGTCGAGGTCGGGCGTCCGGGATGTCGTCGGCGCGCGCCTCCAGTAGGTGCGCGCTGCGAATGCATTCCACGGCGAAGCTGCGCAAGGCTTTCCGCAGGTGGCACCAGGCGTCGAGGTACCAGTTGTCGCGGTAATGGGTGAGGCGCTGGGGCGAGACTTCGCGCTGCGTCTCTTCGTCGCGTTCGCGCACGAAATAGGCGATGGCGAGGCGCTTGCGCTGGAGCACCGCGCCGGCGGCGGTCTGGAAGTGCGGCAGATCGCCCGCCCGGCTGGCCATGCGCAGGATGCGGATGCGCCGCGCGGCTTCGCCGGCGCCCAGGTGTTCGGAGGCGAGCAGCTTTTCCACGCGGGCGCGCAGGGGCGCGAGCTGCTCGTCCAGCAGGCCGGGCTGAAGGCGTTTGAGCAGCTCGTCGATGGTGACGAGCGCGAGCAGCTCCTGGGCGTTGAACCACAGGCCGGGCAGCTCGAACATCTTGCCGGCCTTGGGATCGTAGACATAGCCCATGTCGCGCACGGGGACGATGGGCGCGTTGAAGCGCTCGCGCAGGTCGCGCATGAGGCGCTTGAGGGTGGACCAGGAGATTTCGAGTTCTCTCAACCGCTCGGCGCGCGGGATCGGCACGCGCCGGCCGTCCAGGAGGTGGTGCAGCCGGTAGAGCTTGTCGAGCTTATCCATCCTCCTCTGCACCCGCAACGTCGGAATGAGGGGGATCCCACCCCGCGGCCGCTTCCCTCGTTACCTCGCCCGCAGCGCCTTCAGCCAAAGCGTTCCTCCGCGCGTGGGCCGTTAGCGCGTCGGAGTTACGGGTGCCTAGAGCGAGACGCCGATTCGATCCCCTCACCTCAGGCGCCACCTCACGCGCCCTCCCTTCTGAAGGACCGAGCGAGCGGTTGTTTCGCAACGTCCACACAACGCCTTGAGCGCGCGTTCGTCCATCGACCAAGCTTGGCCGCGCCGCAAGGCATCCGCCGCGGCGACAAGTTGGACATTCGATGACTGCACGATTCCACGTCTCGTGCACCACTATGAACTAATCCCTTCGACTCATCATCGCCTCGGTCCGTGCCGGAAACAGCGCATTGAGTAGGAAAAGCAGCCGAAAGATCGCCGGCTTGATTACGATGCGCTTGTTCTTCTCAATGCCATCCGCAATTGCGACAGCGACTTCGTCAGAGGTAAGGGCATGGATTTGCGCAGCCCGTCTCGGCAACTTCTCGCGACTGCCAGGGTTGTGCTCCCAGTACGGGGTATCCACAGTACCGAATACCGCCAACGTCACGCCGATTCCCGAACCGTACAGGTCGGCACGTAACGCCTTTGTGAAGCCTTCAACCGCCCAACGTGCGGCCGTATATGCAACCGCGCCGGGCCAGGCGAGCCGAGACGCGACCGAGGTCACATTGACGATATGGCCCTTCCCGCGCGCGAGCATTCCACCCAGGAACTCGCGAGTGAGATTAAAGGCCGCCAGATAAGGGACAGCCATCATCTGGGCTGCTTCCTCCGCGGTGGTTTCGAGGATTGGCAGCCAGCGGCCAGCGCCGGCGTTATTGACCAGAATGTCTGGGACGCCGAAAGCTGAAACGATCGCGGGGGCCGCCGTTGAAATGGCGTGCGGATCAGCAAGGTCCACGGCGTACACGTCCGCCTTGCCGCCGCGGGAGCGGATGTCCGAGGCGACTGCGTCCAGGCGTGCCTTATTCCGAGCAAGAAGAACCACTCTGCTCCCCCTTGCAGAGAGGGCGTGCGCGGTAGCTTCGCCGATCCCGCTCGACGCGCCCGTCAAGATAGACAACGCATTCCTGATTCTCGGCACGGCCTTCTACCCCCTCTACCACCTTCTACCTCGCTGACGTAATGCCTACTAAACGGGGACAGCAACCGTCGCGGGCGTTGGAAAACGCCGTTCATACCGTTACGGCAATGCCGGGCGCGGCACGGCGCGTCAGGGTTTGCGCTCGTGAGGCGCATAGCCGCAGTGACGGTCCCGGCGTTCTTTCTTTGGGTCATGGGCTGGAAACGGATGGATCCAGCACCTGCAGATCGTGGAAATAGCTGCGATAAAAGCCCCGGTCCCGTGTCAGCAGCCGATCGCATCTGGCCAATGCGTGAGCGGCGATCAGGAAATCCGCGGCGACCCGCCCGCGCTTGCCGCTCCGTTCCCTGTAGAGTCGCCATGCAGCCCCGGCTTTGATAGCAACGTCGCGTTCCACAGGCTGGAAGTCGATTCCGAGCGCGGTCATCGCGTGGAGGAAGACGCCCTCGTCCGGGAAAGCCGCCGCGGTCTCCGCCCACACAACCTCACACGCCACCACGGCACCCGCGGCCAGACACGAGCGGAGCGCGCGTGCCGAGATCTGTCCGAAGTTGGCGTCGGCCCCGAAGACATCGAGCAGAACATTCGTGTCGACCGCCGTGATCATTCCCTACCGCGAAGCTCCTGCATCACCGCGTCCGTCCCACGCTTCAGGCGCAGACAGCCGTAAACCTGCTCTACGGGGTCGGTCGAAGAGACCTTTACCGCAATCAACCGGCCGTCCGATGTATCAAAGTCGAGGACCGTCCCAGGTCTGATCCCAAGGCGTTCACGCAGGAGCTTGGGAATTGTGACCTGGCCCCGCTCGGCAACCTTCGCTCTCATCTCACACGTCCTGCATGAAAAATCTCGTACGCAATCATACTTCGCAGTTCAGGACGCAGCAATTTGATGCACATACCATACATACCAGTAGGGCGGTCACGACCCGCGGCCCGATGTCGGACCGGCACACGCCTGGGAAATCGCAGCGGCGCACCGGACGAGCCGCGGCCGGTGGTGGTGCAGAGAGCGCAGCCAACGCCCAGCACAAGAAGGAGGGAGCATGATTTCCGCCTTGGGCGGCTCACGGTGTTATGGTGCCTTTGAAGCGCTCATCGGCCTGCTCCCGTCTTCCGCATGGCCTCTTCGGCCTTGTCGAGCTTATCCATCCTCCTCCGCGGCCTCGTCGTCGGCCTCGGGCGGGTCCCACCCCGCGGCCGCCGCGGCGGGCGTCGCGCGCGTGGCCTCTTCGGCCAGCGCCTTCAGCCGCACGTAGTCGACCTTGCCGCTGCCGAGCAGCGGCAGCTCCTCGACCTTCAGGATGGTCTTGGGAATGCTGAACTCCGCGATGCCCTGCTGCCTGGCGAAGGCGACCAGCGCCTCGCGCCTGGCGTCGGCCTGGTCGGTGACCAGCACCAGTTGCTCGCCTTTCTTGGGATCGGGAAGGCTCACCACCGCGTGGGCGTGCTCCGGCCAGAGGTGCGACACGTAACCCTCCACCGCGGTGAGGGACACCATCTCGCCGCCGATCTTAGCGAAGCGCTTGGCGCGGCCCTTGATGACGATGTAGTCGTGATCCTCGATGGCGACGATGTCGCCCGTGTCGTACCAGCCGTCCTGCGGAGGCTGCAGCACCCCCGGCTTGTCGACCTGCAGGTAGCCCGCCATGACGTTCGGGCCGCGAGACCAGCAGCCTGCCGCCCTCTTCGATGCCCGGGATCGGCTCCAGGCGGCTGGTTATGCCCGGGACCAGCCTTCCTACCGAACCGGTGCGGTTCTGCATGGGGGTGTTGAGCGCGAGCACGGGACCGGTCTCGGTCGCGCCGTACCCTTCCAGGATGCGGATGCCGAACTTCTCGCTCCACAGGCGGCGCGTCTCGCCCTTCAGCCGCTCCGCGCCCGCGAACACGTAGCGCATGCTGTAGAAGTCGTAGGGATGGGCGAAGCGTGCATAGCCCGACAGGAAGGTGTCCGTGCCGAACATGATGGTGGCGTTGGTCTCGTAGGCCAGCTCGGGCACGATCCGGTAGTGCAGGGGAGAGGGGTAGAGGAAGGCGCGCACTCCGGAGAGGATGGGAAGGATGGTGCCGCAGGTCAGCCCGAAGGAGTGGAACATCGGCAGCGCGTTGAACACCGTGTCGGTGGGGCCGAAGTCGATGCGTGACACTACCTGGTAACGGTTGGCCTGGAGGTTGGCGTGGGTCAGCACCACGCCCTTCGGAGCGCCCTCGGTGCCGGAGGTGAACAGGATGGCGGCCGCGGTGTCCGGGTCTCGCTGCCGGCTCGTGATCAGGTAATAGAGCTGGGGAATCCAGCGTCCCACCAGCCCCAGGACTTTGTCCAACCTTCCGATGCGTTCCCGCACGTCCTCCAGGTAGGCGAGGCGGACGCCGGCCCCCTCGATCGCCTTCGCCATGTCTGCCAGCCTCGCCATCTCCAGGAAGCGGCGCGATGTGTAGACGGTCCGGATGGCCGCCGACTGGCAACCGAGCACGGCGTTGCGGGTGCCGGTCGAGAAGTTCAGCATGGCGGGCACCCTACCGAAGGCATGCAGCCCGAAGAACGCGACGGCGGTGCCCGTGGCATTGGGGAGCAGCAGTCCGACGTGCTCACCGGGCCGGGACCCCGCGGCGAGGCGCCTTCCGAGAACGAAGCTCGCGGTGATGAGGCGGCTATAGCCCAAGGGCTTGCGCTCAACGTCCTCCAGCACCGGATGGCGCGCTCCATGGGTCTTGCGCGCGTCGAGGAGCGATTGGAAGAGGGTGTGGCGGTAATCGCTGCTCTCGAACAGCATCTCCGCCATCAGGGCGTACAGACGGTCCGCCGCGTACTGGCGCCTCTTGCGGCCTTTGATCTCGGCCGGTACGTCGAAAGTCCTCGGCTCCAGGAACTGGACGCGGATCTTGGGAAACCACCGGATGCGGACCTTCCCGCGCAGGCGCGAGAAGGGCGTGTACTGGGCGCCGTCGAGGCGCACCGGCAGCAGCATCGCCCCAGCCTTGTCGGCGACCAGACCGGGCCCCTCGTAGACCTTCATGAGCGAGCCCGTGACCGTGATCCGGCCCTCCGGGAAGATGACCAGCTTCTCACCGCGCCGCACCGCCTCGATCAGCGCGCGGGTGGCCATGGGGTTAGTGGGGTCGACCGGGTGCGTCTTCGCCAGCCAGAGGAAGTAACGGATGAAGCTCTGCTTGGCGATACGGGTGTCGACGGCGAAGGTCAGCGGGTCGGGCACGTAGGCCGCGATGAGCACGGCGTCCAGGAACGAGAGGTGATTGGCGACGATGAGCACCCGGTCACCGGCCTTGAAGTAATTCTTGATGCCCTGCACGTCCACCCGGTACAGCGTCTCGAGGAGCCAGGCGATCATCGCCTTCACCAGAGCGCCGGGTAGCAGTTGGGAGATGTATACGGCCACCCCGGCATTGAGGAGGGCCGTGACCAGGAACACCTGCGGAACCGAGAACCCCAGCTCCAGCATCCCCACCGTGGCCAGGGCCGACAGGACCATGAACGCCGCGTTGATGACGTTATTGCTGGCGATGTTGCGGGCCCGGTGGCTCGGCTCGCTGCGCTCCTGCAGCAGGGCGTAGAGCGGTACGATGTAGACGCCGCCGGACACCGCGATGAGCAGCAAATCCAGCAAGATCCGCCAGCTCGCGGCATGGGACAGGAACGCCCACGCACCGAGGAGCTGGCCTGGGGTGCCCAGGGGATGCCCGGTGGCGAAGAACAGGTCGATGGAGAACAGCGTGATGCCGACGGCGCCGAGTGGGACGTAGGTGGCGTGGATGGCCCCCTTGAGGAGCCGGTTGCAGAGCAGCAATCCGAGCGCGATGCCCACCGAGAACACGGTGAGGAAGAGGGTGACCACTTGCTGGTCGCCCCCGACAACGTCCTTCGTCAGGCTCGGAAACTGAGCGAGGAAGGTCCCGCCGACGAGCCAGAACCAGGAAATGCCCAGGATGCACAGGAAGATGACCCGGGACGCGGCGGCGTGGCGGACGATGCGCCAGGTCTCCGACACGATGTTGTAGCTGACCTTGAGGTCGGGCGAGCCGGACTGGGTGGGCAGGATGTATCGGCTGGCCGCCCATCCGCCCACCGCGACCGCGAGCACCAGCAAGGAGACGATGGCGGCGCCGTGGTGCGCCAGGATGACCAGACCCCCGACGATGGTGCCCAGCAGGATGGCGAGGAACGTTCCCGCCTCGATGAATGCGTTGCCCCCAATCAGCTCCTCCTCGCCGAGCTGGTCGGGAAGGATGCCGTACTTGAGCGGACCGAAGAAGGTGGCCTGCGTGCCCAGCAGAAACAACACGGTCACCAAGAACGGCACGCTGCTGAAGTAGAAGCCGATGGCGGCGGCGAGCATGATGAGGATCTCGGCCAGCTTGATCCATCGGATCAGCATGGCCTTGTCGTAGCGGTCGGCGAGCTGCCCCGCGGTCGCGGAGAACAGGAAGAAAGGGAGGATGAAGATGCCCGCCGCCAGCGTCACCATGACCTGCCCGTTCAGGTTGGTCCGGGCGGCCAGGACGTAGGTGATCAGGATCACCAGGGCGTTCTTGTACACGTTGTCGTTGAACGCTCCCAGGAACTGGGTCACGAACAGCGGCAGGAAACGGCGGGTCCCTAGCAGGGCAAACTGGCTCTCGCGCACGGTCGGGTCTCCCTACAGCAACTGGGGTTTCGGTCGAGTTGTCGTTTTCTGGGGTGCGGCGGGCGGCCGGGCTTCGCGGCTGTCGCCTTCTGAACCCAAGCATCGTATCGCATCCGGGGCGGGCATGTGCATCATCGAGGGGTCCGGTGTTTGTCCTGCCGGGGCGCCGGCCCTCGATACGATGGGTCCCATGGCGTCGCGCCCAGCCGATGAATACGGGGCGCTTCAGACCGGGTCCTCGTTCACCGGATTGGGGCGGCCATTGCGCTTCCCCTGGGCCTTTGGATTACGATCGTGCAGTCGGGCGGTGGACCCGGCGAGATTCGAGAACTTGTGAATCGCTCTGCTGCGCGTCCTGACAGGCGCATTGCCGGGCCTGCGAGACTTCGGCTTTCGCCCCCATCCGGACCTTTCCCCATCAAGAGGGTGCCGACGAGAGCGCGGATCTCGCTCGCCCTCCACCGGGAAGGCGATGACGATTATGCAGTGGCAATCAATCTACGCGACCAAAGGGAAGGAGTAACAGCCTCGCGGCCTTGGGCGGTGCGCGGTTGAGCGTCGCCTTCGAGGCGTTCACCCAATGAGCCCCAGCTACGGGGGGGCGATTCGACGTTGGAGGATGAGCAATGACCGATAACACCCCATCTTCGGACCAGAGCAAGGACGAGGGCGACGCTTCCGGTTCCGCAACCTCCGCCGCCCCGGCGAATTCCAATGGCTCTCGGCAGTCCCTCGGCCCAGTCTTCTATATCCTGATGACGATCGTCGGGGCCATCATCGTCGCGGTCTTTCTAGGGCTCTGGATGAGTAAGCTTCCGGTGATCGACCAACTGAGAAACCCCGACTATGCACGGGGCCTGATCACCTTCTTGGTCTCCGTGGGCGCCGTCACGTTCGGCCTGATCCTCCTGATAACCGCGCTGTTCGCCTCGGACCCGAAGATGGAGGACCAGAAGTTCCGGCGGGCACGGGAGACCTTCACGGTGTTCACCGGCATCCTCGGCACCATCGTCGGCTTCTACTTCGGCTCCGCAGAGAAAGGGGTCTCGAAGTTCGAATCTCGCAGTGACCCAGGAGTCGGCAGGAGACCACGTGCGCCTGACCGCACACGCGAACGGAGGGACGCCGCCGTACAGGTATGTGGTGCGCCCGCTCCACCCCGAACCCGCGGTATCCGAAGACGGGTGGTTCACTCTGCTGATCCCGCTGACCGCGGAAAACAAGGGTCAGGATCTCTCCATCGAGGTAAGCGACGGCAAAGACCAGCAGGCCGTGAAGAAGCTGAGGCTCTTGGAGCCACGGGGCCAGGGGCCGAAAGCCCAGGCACCGGAACTGCCGGCGGGCGCAGGGCAGCCGCCGCCCGAGCGAGGATCCAAGTAGCGAGCCCCGGCGCCGCCAGAGGCGCCGCTCGTCCCCAGGCAGCCGAGGCTGCGCTGAGAACTACGGCGGACGGAGCGCGCGCCTGGGAGCAGCCCCGACGCGCCGGTCCAGCGGACGCCGCGCTTGCTCCGCACCACACCGTGCCGGCAATCGGCTGGACTTGTGGCTGTCATCCTCTTGGCAGATGATATGCCCCGGTGAGAGGCTATGGGGTGTGCGCGGCTGCGCTCAGTGGGGCAGGGCGCATGCCTCGTCCGGACTCGATAACGACAAAACGGGCAGCGACCAGACGACGAAGAAGGCCAAGCTTTGCCGAGGTGCTCGCCGAGCTTTGAGTCATGCCACGGTCCCGAGATCATTGAGGCTGTAGCAGCATACTCCCTCGGTGACGGCGGCGAGGCTGGGGGTGAAGCGGCGGGCCTGCGAGATTCGGTCCCGTCGGTGCAGTCCTGGCGGCGGCTAGGCCCACCAGGGCTGCGCACTGGTGTTCGATTAAGCGGGTGATGACAAAGGAGCGAGATGATGAGCCATTCCGACGAGTCGATTGAGAAACTCACCGAGACCGTCAACACTCTGGTCGTCGCTCTCGCGAAGAGCTAGAACCGATACCGATCGATGGAACGGGTCTACCGATGGATGGCGGCCGGTCTCGTCGGCCTGTCCTCGGTCGTGTTCTATCTCGCATTCAACGTCGCCACCGGCGCGCGCGCGGATACGCCGAACTCGGAATTGCAGCAGATAGCCTCTGCACTCAAGGACATGAGCGAGAACGGATTGATCGTGAACTGGCCCAAGACCATGCAGGCGTTGGGCCCAATCGCGCAAACCCTGTTTCAAACGGCCTTGGCGCCGGAGCACGCCCCCAACTGGGGATGGGGAACACGCTCGGGACCGCAACCGCCGGCAGCACCGCTACCGGTACCGCCGCAGAGGGCAGCGGCACCGCAGCCGCGGGCGGCCCAGCAGCCCCAAGTGACGGGCTCGACGGCGCAGGCCGGGCAGACCCCGCAGCCCCAGGCGCCGACGGGCCCCATAACGTTGGGCGAGGTCGTGCAGGATCTGGCGATCCTGATAACGAACACCAAGCAGGACTCGGACTGGTTGAGGCAGCACACACAACCGCCCACCGAAGTATCCGCCGAGCTGGCACAGATGAATGTGGCGCTCTCGGCAATTCCCGCCATGGCGGCCGACATGCATCAGATGGATATCGCCATGACCGCGGTGCCGCCCATGGTTGGCGAGATGCACCAAATGAACCTCTCGATGGGACTGATGTCCAGGTCCATCGGATCGACCATGGGACGCATGGGCCGCATGTTCCCGTTCTAGCTAGCCGATCACGCTCGGGACACGGGGTCCTTTCTGGACCTCGCCCGCCCGCCGAGGTGCAAACACCCCAGACCTTGTGAAGAAATCGTCGCGAGCGGGCCGAGAGCAGGCGCCCGGAGAGCAGGGAGGAGACTTATCGAATGGATAGGCGAGGAGCGACCGAATGGCAGGATAGCCATTCGGCACGTCCGCAGGACGCCCCAAAAGGGTGGCGTACAGGGAGGCACGCCATGACCGAATGGCAGGACAGCCATTCGGCACGTCCTCACAAGCTCTGAGAGCCTGTGAAAAAATCCCCGAAGCCGCTGCAATGGTGTAAAGTTTCGCCGTTCATTTGTCCACCCAGGGGGGGCCGGAGCGAAGTGGACAACTCACTCTTTGACGAAGAGCAGGCACCGATCCCGACCACTGAGGAGTGCAAGGGGCAAGCGGTGCGGAGTGCACCGCCGCGCTACCAGCGGCCCAACCGTGCCCAAGTCGAGCTGCGGGCCTGTGATCTGGAGGCGCTGATTCCCGAGGACCATCCGGTGCGCACGGTCTGGGCGTTCGTGGAAGGGATCGATCTTTCGCCCCTGTACCAGAGTATCCGGGCCGTGGAGGGACAAGCGGGACGCCCGGCGATTGACCCTGCCATCCTGATGGCGCTGTGGCTGTATGCGACCCTGGAGGGGGTGGGCAGTGCCCGGACGCTGGAGCGCTTGTGCCAACAGCATGATGCTTACCGCTGGCTGTGCGGTGGAGTGTCGGTCAACTACCACACGCTGGCGGATTTTCGGGTGGCGCAGGGTGCGTTTCTCGACCATCAGCTCACTGTGAGTGTGGCCACGCTCATGTCCGAGGGGCTGGTCGCCATGAAGCGGGTGGCTCAGGACGGAGTGCGCATCCGCGCCTCGGCCGGAGCCGCCTCCTTCCGTCGTCAACCCACCTTGGAGAGCTGTCTTCAAGAGGCCCACGCGCAGGTCGAAGCGCTGCGCCAGGAGCTGCAAGACGACCCGGCAGCGACCTCCAAGCGCGAGAGAGCCGCCCGCCTGCGGGCAGCCCAAGAACGCGAGCAGCGGGTGCAGAAGGCGCTGGAGCAGGTTCCTCAGGTCGAAGCCAAGAAGAAGGCAGCGGAGAAGGCCAAGGCACGGGTCTCCACCGCCGACCCCGAGGCTCGGGTGATGAAGATGGCCGACGGCGGGTTCCGCCCGGCCTTCAACGGCCAGTTTTGCACCGACACGGAAACCCAAATCGTCGTGGGGGTCGACCTCAACAATGAAGGCAGCGACCAAGGCGGAGATGGTGCCGATGCTCGGGCAGCTTGTCGAGCGTTATCAAGTGCTGCCTGAAGAGACCCTGGTCGATGGAGGCTTTGCCAACAAGCAGGCCATTGAAGCGGCCACCAACGCCGGCTCCACGGTCTACGCCCCGGTACAAAAGCCCAAAGACCCCGAGCGCGACCCCCACACCGCGCTGCCCGATGATAGTCCAGCGGTGGCCGCGTGGCGAAGCCGCATGGGCACCGAACAGGCCAAGGACATCTACAAGCAGCGGGCCTCCACCGCCGAGTGTGTCAACGCCATCGCGAGAAACCGGGGACTGCGCCAATTCACCGTGCGTGGACTGCAGAAGGTCAAAAGCGTGTTGCTGTGGTATGCCCTTGCCCACAACCTGATGCGGGCAGCCTTCTTGCGCCTGCAGCAGGCTGGCCAGCCACAATACAGCACGGCATAGCCCTTGAGATGAAGGGTTTGGCGCCTCGCGCGGGCGCCTGCGAAGGACCCCACCTCGCTTGGGCGCGAGCAAGTCCGGGTTCGACCCGATGCAGCACCAAAGCTATATCATGCTCGGCTAATATTCTTTCGTCACCTCCCAGCGATCTTGGGTCACCTGAACCGCGGAGATTCGATAAATTCACAAGCTCTGAGTACCCCCTGGATCGGGCGCACGAGCCCCGCGCTGGCCAACACCGGCCATGCCGCGTCGGAGAGTGCCTATCATGGGGGGAGGCCGCGGAGGGCGAGCGAGATGCTCGATTCGCTCGGCAAGCTGATCGACATCGACCACTAAGGTGTTGGAATCCAAGGGCATGGAACTGGAAATACGATCAAACTGGGCGAAATCGTTTCGGCCGGAAGATTACGGTAGAACATGGATTGGTCGTAACCCGGGACCAGAAGGACTAGCCCGACTGGCCAGCCATCGGCTTCGCGCACAGCTCTTTTCGGCCGGCCTCGTTGCCGGCGGCTCCGGCTCCGGATGACCGCGAAACGCAGCGCATGCCGCGGCCCTCCGGGAATCCGCCATCGATTCGGGTAGCGCCCGTCCGATGGCCACTGGAAACGATGCGCCGGAAGGGCGCCACGATACGACATCGGGAGGACCCGCAAACATGACGACGCCGTCACGACGCGCGTGGGACTACGCTTCGAGCCTACTGAATCTGACCACCTTCGAGTCACTGGCCGATCGATTGAACCCCGACTTCAGCGAACGGCCGCCCCATGTGCCGGGCGGGGCTGTCATCTCTCCCGAGGCGCTCGCGCGGCGATGGCGGATGCTCGGTGCGCCCGCCGATTGCCGCGCACAGCTCCTGGACGAGCAGACTGTAGGCCAGATGGACGCCTATCGACACAGCATCGAGAACTTCATCGGCACCGTGAAGCTCCCGGTCGGTCTCGCGGGGCCGCTCCGTGTCAACGGGCTGTTCGCAAAGGGTGATTATTACCTGCCCCTGGCGACAACCGAGGCCGCCCTGGTGGCTTCATACAGCCGCGGTGCGCGGCTGATCACGGAGGCGGGCGGTGCCAGCGCGCTGCTCTTGAACGAGGGAGTGAGCCGCGCTCCGGCATTCGCCTTCGCCACTTTCCAAGAGGCCGGCCGATTTCTCGCTTGGCTGCTGACTCACCAGGAAGACTTGCGCGCGGCGGCGGAGGCTACGACACGGCACGGCAAGCTGGTAGACATCCAGATCAGCGTGGAAGGGAATCACGTGTTTCTGATTCTTGTCTTCACGACCGGCGATGCGGCGGGGCAGAACATGGCCACGATCGCGACAGAGGCCGCCCTAACGTGGATCCTCGCTCAGTCCCCGGTGCGCCCCAGAAAGGCGTTCGTCGAAGCCAATTTTTCCGGCGACAAGAAGGCGAGCGCACAGTCCTTTCAGAGCGTGCGCGGCAAGAAGGTCAGCGCCGAGGTCCGGATACCCGCACCGCTCGTGCAAGCGAGGCTGCACACGACCGTCGCGGACATGGTGGAGTGCTCCCAGATGGCTACGATGGGAGGGATCCTGTCCGGCACCGTCGGCACCCAGGGACACTATGCCAACGGGCTCGCGGCCATGTTCATCGCCTGCGGCCAGGACGCTGCGTGCGTGGCAGAGGCCGCCGTGGGCGTGACACGCGTGGAAACGACGGCAGACGGCGACCTGTACGCCGCCGTTACACTGCCGAACCTGATCGTGGGCAGCGTCGGCGGCGGCACCGGGTTGCCCAGCCAGCGCGCCTGCCTGGAGATCATGGGCCTTGCGGGACCCGGTCACGCGCGGGCGCTGGCCGAGCTGGCCGCCGCGCTGTGCCTGGCGGGCGAGCTATCCATCATCGGGGCAGTCTCGGCCGGCGAGTTCACCCCGGCGCACGCGAAGCTCGCTCGGGGCACGAGAGCCTCGGCCTCTCCTGAGACTTTGTGAACAAATCTGCTGCGCGTCTCGATAGCCGCGTCGTGCGCCGCTTGCGCACAACGAGCCTCGCACCCTCAGACCGCCGTCCCTATCCTCAGGACGCCTCCCACGAAGGCGGCTGCGAACAGAAAACTGTCGAAACGGTCGAGGACGCCTCCCTGGCCGGGCAGCACGGTACCGAAGTCCTTCAGGCCCGCCCGTCGTTTCACCCAGGACGCCGAGAGGTCGCCGGCCAGGCCGGTGACGGCGATCGCCGCCGCCAGGCCCCCGGCCGCGGGTACGCTGAGTTCCAAGAGGTCGCGGAGCATCCAGGAAACGATTACTGCTCCGAGGACTCCGCCCACCGCTCCTTCGATCGTCTTCGCCGGACTCACCCGCGGCGCGAGCCGGTGGCGTCCCACGAGCTGGCCGACCACTTGGGCGAAGCCGTCGGCCGCCGCGACGACGAGATACAGGTATACGACACCGCTCGCCGGCCAGGTGGCCGCCGTCGCCACGGTCCCGGCGGACAACACCAGGTAGGCGGCCCAGAGCGCCGCGGGCACCGGAAAGGCGGTTCGCCCGCCCCGAGAGATGGCGCGGTGCATTTCCAGCGCCCCCGCGAGCGTAATCAAAACGAACAGGCCGACGACATAGGCCGTCCCGGCTACGGCGCCCAGCACGACCGTATGCACGATGACAAAATAAGTCGCGAGCTTCAGCCAGCGGTCCCTGCGAACCTCGGGAGAGACTCGGCCACTCGCCAGCGCGAGCAGCAGCGTGCCGACGAGAAACACGCCGAGGGTGATCGGCAAAACGCGGCCAATCAGGCCGCCGGCGCCTGCAAACACTGAACTGCGGACGGAACGCAGCGCACCCGGACCTCCAACGCACCGTCCATGAGCTCTCCGTCGAGCATCAGAACGGAAGGCTGCGCCAGCCGCACATGGGTCTGGCGACCCTGGGACGCTCGGCTCGGGTCAAAGAAGCGGACGGGCGAGAGCGTGGAGAAGTTGTGAAGGGTCTGTGGAGCCCAGCGGGCGCTCAGCTCGACGATATCGATCAGCCCGTCGCGGAGTCTCGCGTCGGGTACCGCGCGCGCGTTGGCGAGATGGGCCGTGTTGTTGACGATCAGCCCGGTGAGTGGTATGGACACGTGGGGCTCGCCGTCCCTCGACAGCTCCATTGAGAACGCGCGAGGGAGGGTGAGAAGGGCCGCGGCGACATAAGCGAGACTTCCCAGGTGCGCGAGGCGCTCGGCGCGGCGCACCAGAGAGGCCACGTACCCTAGGGCCACCGTGCTGGCGCCCAGGTAGGTCCCGCGCGTGCCGCCCAGAAAGTCCACCTCGATTTCCATCGCGTCGATGGGCGAAGCATTATCGGCCTTTAAGGCCGAGAGCCCGGTCTCCGCATCGCGAATGTTGAGGTCTCTGCCAAGGCAGTTCCCGCGGCCCGCAGGGATAACGGCCAGGCGTTGGCGCGACCGATCCATGCCGTTCAGCACCTCGAAGATCGTGCCGTCCCCTCCGACCACCGCCAGACCGTCGTAAGCGACTGCCCCGGCAGCCAGCAATCTGGCATGTCCCGGCCGCTCCGTGTACTCCACCGCGGTGACCAGCTCCTTTAGCCGGGGCCACCAAATCGGCGGGAGGGCGGACTGCCGGCGGCCGCCCGATCGGGGGTTTACGATCGCGAGCCATTTGGTCACGATGCCGCCCGGCGGCGCCTGAGAACCCAGTAAACGCCCCGAACGTCGGCTTCCCACTCGGGCAGGAGCCACAGCAACACGAATTCCTCCAGAGAGCCGAGGACGATCAGCGCAATGGTCGAGTAAAACAGCCAGGGCTGGAAACCCCAGAGAAAGAGGACGACCACGAAGGCCCCTTGCGCGTATGCACCGGCCCGAACCAGATAGGTGTGGAAGCTCGAAAGGCGGCCGTATCTGCGGAGGGCCCAGCCGATCTCCAGCGCCCACAGGCCCAGCGCGAAGATCATGGCGAGGCTGTGTTCCCGCAGCAGGTCGCCGAAGAACGCCCACAATCCGTAGAGGGTCGCCACAATCAGCAGGCTGTCGGCGGTGGAGTCCAGCGAAGCGCCGAGCTTGGACGCGAGCCCGAATGCGCGGGCGATGAGCCCGTCCATAATGTCGCTGAGCAACGCCGCGAGAAGCAGCCACTTGAAAGGGTCTCGCTGGCCCCAATAGGTGAGCCCGAGCAGAACGGGCGTCGCGCAGAGGCGCGCCGCCGATATCATGTTAGGGATGTGCCTGACGGCTGAACGCATGCTGTCGGACAACTCCTGCGGGGTCCAGGGGAGACGGTCGCGGGTCCGTCTGGGAGGCTCCGGAACCGAACGGATTCGCGGGCCGCAGCGCCGTATCTGTCAACCTTCCACGGCGGCGACCTGACCGGGACGGCCTGAATGCCGTTCTCCCGATCAGCCGCCTGGGGGCACCGGGAGGCCGAGCGTCTCCTCCCAGAAGAAGCGGAACGCGGGAATGGAGCAGCGGAGCTCTGCGGCCTGGTCCGCACGCAGAACCAGATACTGAAACTCCGCTTTCGTGAGCAGCATGGCACCGGCGGTGCAAAGCACCGGCTGGGAATCGGGCGGAATCTTGTTTGTATGCTTGTTCCGAGCGATCTCCAGCTCTTGCGCGAGCGGGAAGATGAGTCCCCAGTTGTCACACAGACTCTCAATCGGTTCCGGCGCCGTTCGCGCGGGCAACTGACTCAAGACCACACGCTCGCTCAAGACCCGGATAACGGGCTGCTGAAGCGGTTTGAGATATGGGAACGTCTGCAGCAGCTCACGGTTGCGCCACATGGACCGCAGCTTATGCTCGTAGTTCTGATGGCGGATGTAGCTGTGGAACGCTGTTTCCGAAAACGCCGTCACCGTGACCGGGCTGAGTGCCACGACCGAAGCGTTGCGCTGCCCCTTTCCGATGATGATTGACATTTCGCCGATCAACTCGCCGGCTTCCATCGCGGCCAAATAGTTCTTCTTTTTCCCGTCGTAATAGATGACCTGCGCGTATCCGGTCAGGATCATGTACACCTGGCCTTCCGAGCGGCTGCCCTGGCGAATGATTATATCTCCCGCATTGAAGATCAGCACCTCTTGGTTCGCCAAAAGATTGGAAATCCAATTCGGAGGCATATCGGGGAAATACTCCATCAGAAACTCGATGGTGCGTGTCAAATTGTAATCGGTGTCGCCCCGGACAATAGGAAAACGCTTGCCGGAAGATGCCACCGTGAACTGGGCTTGGAACCGATCGGAGAGATTATCCAGATGCAGGAAAATGATCCGCTCTGCTTCGGACGACAATGCATCAGCGGGATCGCCGTGCAGCAGACCTTCACCCCCGTCGGCGATCAGCATGTTCAACCGTTTCCGGTAGATCTCGGCCACTGAGCCGTGCCGTTCCGCGTCGATCACTCCGGTTTTCCGCATCCGTTTGATGTCTTCCAGGGACTGATTGTCGCCCGTGTACGCCAGGGTATAGGTCAGGCCGAAGTGCTCCGCCGCAAATTGAGCACCGATGGTCGGAATGGAATGTATGGACCAATGAGGCGTTATCTTCAGGCCAAAAAAGTCTGTTTCCTTGCCTGCTGTAAGTGGAATGAGTGTGAAGTATTCATTCAGGCGATCCACGGAGCGGTCGAGCGTCAGGGAAAGTTTTTCCAGCATCATGCGGTAAATGACCGGCACCGTGAGCACTTGAATCTTGCGGTTGTACTGCAGCAAGGGTATGACATTGCAGTGGTCGTCGTGGATGTGCGTCAGGAAAATACTGTGAACCTGGTTACGGGCAATGCCCCGTGCGCGTAAATGGTAGTTTAGAAACGGGATGGCGTCGATGAGGATATAGTTTCCGTTGTAGCACAGCGCCAATCCGGAGGATGCTTGAGTCGTGCTGAAACCGGTCGCACCGCCGAGCACTTCCACGCCGAGCTTGACCAGCGCGGACACGGTCAGGTCGGTATTTACCGGGTAAGGAGGCTCCTGCTCTCGGCGGACGTTAAGATCAAGCTTGCTCGTTCCATGATCGAAGGACAGGCGGAAGACGTTCGGTTGGACGTGCGCGATCCGAATCCATCCGAGGTCGATCTCCTCCTCCGCAAGTTCTTTGACCTCGACCAGGGCGTCGATGGTCAACGGCTTGCCCTCCTTGTCCTTCATGCGGAACCAGCGTGTTTCCTGTGCGAGCGCTTCCGCCTCTGGCAGGGGCAACCCCCAGGCATGCATCGTGGCTGCGTCCGGGCCGAACAGCGTCAGGTCGAGGAGGTCCTTCGCTGCGCTGACACGCCGGCTGTTGCCTATCAGCGTGAGCGGCTCCATCGTGCGTCGGTCGCTTTGGAACAGGTGGTTGTACAGAGGAAATTCCACCGCCACCTGAGACTCCCCTAGGGCGGTAGGGATGTCCGGGAGAAGGACGTGGCATGGAGAGCGCAGGCCTTTCTGCCGGATGACCTTGACGATCTCCGGCGGGACGCCGGCGAGCAAAGCATGCTCGCCATCGGTGACGTAATAGCTGCCGGGCATGAGAGGGTAGATTTCCATGGCGTGCGACTCGTTTGGGGTAGGAATCCGAAACCCTGCAACGCAGTACCGATAGCACCTTCTAGCTCGGACGGTCAAGTGCGGCGTTCGGTGCGTCGAAGCGGGATCTGGCGCCAATGACCCGTGGAGGGCTTCCTCTGAGCCAAGGGTACGTCCACGCGGCCGGGAGAAGGCGGCGGGGCGCCCACGATGGGCGTGGCGTCGTCAAGGTGCGCCCCGTAAGGGGGCGCTTGGTGGGACCGGAGCAGGAGGGTGTCGCAAGTGCACAGTGGGCACCGCGTCGGATAGGTGCTACGGCTCGGTGCGGAGGCGGGGAGGGGGCTTGGCTGCGCGCTGCCGGCGTCCGCCGCCCGGTCAGGGTGCCGCTGGGGTGCGGTTCAGCGAACCGAGAAACGGTAACCGAACAGCTCCGCAGGCCGCGACGCCCGCCTTCTCACCCGTAGCGCCCCGTGATGTAGTCCTCCGTCTCCTTGACTTGGGGGTTGGTGAAGATGGTGTTGGTGTCGCCGAACTCGATGAGCCTGCCCAGGTAGAGAAACGCCGTGTAGTCGGAGACCCGTGCGGCCTGCTGCATGTTGTGGGTGACGATGACGATGGTGTAGTCGGTCTTCAGCTCGTAGATGAGCTCCTCGATCTTGAGGGTGGAGATGGGGTCCAGGGCCGAGGCAGGCTCATCGAGAAGCACCACCTCCGGTTTGACGGCGATCGCCCGCGCGATGCACAAGCGCTGTTGCTGGCCCCCGGACAGCTCGGTGCCGATCCGCCCCAGCTTATCTCTGACCTCGTCCCACAACGCCGCCTTGCGCAGCGCCCACTCCACGCGCTCGTCCATCTCCCGCCGTCCCAGGCGTTGATAGAGCCGCACACCGAACGCGATGTTCTCGTAGACGGTCATCGGAAACGGGGTGGGCTTCTGAAACACCATCCCCACCTTGGCGCGCAGGTGATTCAGGTCCTGGGCACGGTCGAGCGCGTTGCTCCCGTCCAGGATGACTTCGCCGGTGGCCCGGTGACCCGGATAGAGATCGTAGATGCGGTTGAAGCACCGCAGCAGCGTCGACTTGCCGCACCCCGAGGGGCCGATGAAGGCGGTCACCCGGTTCTCGGGGATCTCCAGGCTGATGGACTCCAGGGCGCGAGACTTCCCGTAGTAAAAGTTCAGGTCGCGCACTACGATCTTGGCTGCCGGCTGCGCCCTGAGCACGCTCTCGGCTTCGGCCGCCCAGCGGTCGTCTGGCTGCGGGGTGGGGACTTTGACCGAAGTCGGCTGTGGCATCGGTGTCATGGCGGCGGAGTGGTTTTCGCTCATGGGCTCAGCGCACCGGGATGCGGGAACGCAGCAGGAAGCGCGCTAGGATATTGAATATCAAGACGCTGAATGTGATGAGCAGTGCCCCAGCCCAGGCTAGATGATGCCAGTCGTCGTACGGGCTCATGGCGAACTGGAAGATGACCATCGGCAGGTTCGCGATCGGTTGGTTGAGGTCGGTGCTCCAGAACTGGTTGTTGAGCGCCGTGAACAGCAGTGGCGCGGTCTCCCCGCTGACGCGCGCGAGGGCCAGCAGAATCCCGGTCATAATCCCGCCTCGAGCGGCGCGATAGACGATGTGCGTCACTATTTTCCACTGCGGTGCCCCCAACGCAGCAGCCGCCTCGCGTATGGTGTCGGGCACCAAGCGCAGCATGTCCTCCGTGGTGCGCACCACCACCGGCAGGACGATGAGTCCCAGGGCGAGCGCGCCGGCCCACCCGGAGAAGTGGCCTGTGCGCAGCACCACCAGCTCGTACACGAACACCCCGATGATGATCGACGGAGCGCTCAACAGGATGTCGTTGACGAAACGGATCACCGGAGCGAGGCGCGAGGCCTGGCCGAACTCAGAAAGGTAGGTGGCGGCAAGCACGCCCAGGGGGGCACCAATCGACACGCCGACCGCCGTCATCAGGAGGCTTCCCACGATGGCGTTGGCGAGACCCCCTTCGCTCCCGGGCGGAGGCGTGTTCTCGGAGAACACGCTCCAAGTTGTCCATTGGAGGCCGTGGCTCACCAGAGTCCACAGCAGCCAACCGAGCCAGAACAGCCCGAAGGCTGTGGCCACGACGGACAGGCTCAGGCTGGCAGCGTTGACGATGCGTCTGCGCGTGTAGATTTGCATCCTTGGCGGCGTCGGATCAGCAATCCATGGGCAAGCTAGGACGATGGCGAAAGCCTTCCCCAGGGCCGTCGCGAGTCATACCGGACTCGGGCGCTTGCGCGTTGCGCTGTGGGGTACCCGCCGACCCGCTGATCGTCTGACAGGAGTGCGGCACTTGCACCCCACCACTCAGGCGCGCTTGCCCTCGAGGGCCGTGAGACGCATGAGGAGCAGCTTGGCCAGTACCAGCACCACGAACGTGATCGCAAACAGGATGAGTCCCAACGCGATCAGCGAGGAGGTATAGATGTTCCCAACCGCCTCGGTGAACTCGTTGGCCAGCGTGGACGAGATCGTGTTGCCGGGCATGAACAGCGAGGCGCTGAGCTGATGGGCGTTTCCGATCACGAACGTGATCGCCATGGTCTCGCCCAGTGCCCGGCCCAGTCCCAGCATGATGCCGCCCACGACGCCGGCCTTGGCGTAAGGGAGCACGATATTCCACACGACCTCCCAGGTGGTGGCGCCCACCCCGTAAGCCGATTCCTTGAGGACCGGCGGGACGATCTCGAAGACGTTGCGCACGACGGCCGAGATGAACGGGATCACCATGATCGCCAGGATGAGCCCTGCCGTGAAGATCCCGATGCCCATCGGTGGCCCCTGGAACAGTATCCCGACCACCGGCCAGTCTCCGACGTGGTCTGTGACCCATGGCTGCACGTAATCGGCAAATAAGGGGGCGAAGACGAACAGCCCCCACATGCCGTAGATGATGCTGGGGACGGCTGCCAGCAGCTCGACTGCGGTGCCGATCGGGCGCTTGAGCCACAGCGGGGCCAGCTCGGTGATGAACAGCGCGATGCCGAAGCTGACCGGAACGGCGATGATCATCGCAATCGCCGAGGTCACCAGGGTGCCGACGATGGCGACCAGGCCTCCGAACTGCTCGGTGACCGGGTTCCAGGCGCTGCTGGCGAGAAAGCCCAGGCCGAACTTACTCAGCGCGGGCCAGGCTCCCGCCAGCAGAGACACGAGGATCGCGGCGACCAGCACCAGCACCAGCGTGGCGAACAGGCGGGTCGTGCCCCGAAAGAGCTTATCCGCTAGCTGGCTCCGCTCCCGTGCGGTGACCACGACCGGTACCTGCTCCCAGCCTTGGATGGTCGCGTCCAGGGCTCTATCTCCAGCCTGGGACCGTCGGCACCCGGGTCACCGGAGAGCCTCGCATCGGTTTCAAAGATCCCTCCAAGAGGGCCGTTCCGCTCCACAAATGGAGCAGCGGGGCCGTCCAAGACGGCCCCGCTGCGCGCTCGGCCGGGACAGCCGCAGGTTCAGCGGGCAGATGCCTGGTCGTGGGCGTCTCCGCTCCAGACGCTCTTGCCGTCGGGTCCCGCGATGTCCTTCCGCCAAGTCTTTTCGACCAGGCTCACCACGCTCTTGGGCAGGGGCACGTAGTCGAGGGCCTCGGCCATCTGGTCCCCGTTGCGATAGGCCCAGTCGAAGAAGCCGAGCACCGCCTTCCCCTTCGCGGGATTCTGCTGCACCTTATAGACGAGAATAAAGGTTGCGCCGGTGATGGGCCAACTCTTCGCGCCAGGCTGGTCGGTCAGGACCATATAGAACCCGGGGGCACCTGCCCAGTCCGCGCTGGCGGCGGCCGCCTGAAAGCTCTCGCTGTCAGGGTCCACGAAGCTGCCCGCGTGGTTACGCAGCTTGGCATGGCTCATCTTGTTCTGCAATGCGTAGGCGTACTCCACGTACCCAATGGCGCCCTTGATGCGCGATACGTAGGACGCGACCCCCTCGTTGCCTTTGCCGCCGACTCCGACGGGCCAGGCCACGGCCTTGTCGTTCCCCACCTTGTCCGCCCACTCCTTGCTCACCTTCGTGAGGTAGTTGGTGAAGATCCAGGTCGTCCCAGAGCCATCCGACCGGTGCACGACGGTGATGGCAGCGCTGGGCAGCTTCACATGAGGATTGAGCTTGGTGATGGCGGGGTCATTCCACTTCTTGATTTTCCCCAGATAGATGTCCGCCAGTGCCTCGGGGCTCAGCTTGATCTCACCGGGACGCACGCCTTTGACGTTTACCACGGGCACCACACCCCCCATCACGGTGGGGAATTGCAGCAGCCCCGCCTCGTCGAGCTCCTCGGGCTTGAGGGGCGCATCCGAGGCCCCGAAGTCGACGGTCTTGGCCTTGATCTGCTTGATGCCACCGCCCGAGCCGATGGACTGGTAGTTTAGCTTCGCACCGGTCTTCTGGGCGTATGCCTCGGCCCACTTGGCGTAAACCGGGTAAGGGAAGGTCGCTCCGGCGCCCGAAATGTCCTTGACCTCCGCCGCCTGGAGATTGAAGGCGATGCCCATCACGAAGAGGCCACCGCACGAAATCCTGACGAGTTGTTTCAGCATGTCGACTCCTATCGTGGCACAGAGTATCGAACGCGACGCTGTGGATGGTGGAACCAGAGCCAGTTTGCGGGCCATAAGGTATGCGGGCCATAAGGTACAGGATGAGCATTACATTTTGGTGACAGTGAGCCCGTGACCGGTCTGGCCGGCAAGACTGGCGGTGGAGCACACCGCTACGAAGGTGCGCGCAGACACGCCCACCGGCGGAGATCGTCTCTCGCGATCGTCCGCTGCCGACGCGGCCGCGATCGGCTATGATTGGGCGCGCCAGGCTTCCGTCTCGCGTGCGTGAGCACGAAACCTAAGCGTGCAAGGCGAAGGCGAGCCGGGCGCCGAACCGGCGGAGACGCAGTCTGGATGGCGCGCTCCGTCGACGCCGAACGCCAGGGATCGCGTCGCCGCTGGCGCCGCAGGCTGACCCGAACCTCTCGCTCAGGCGAGGCTGTGCCCCGGGTTCGCCCGGGCGACCCCCAGCGATGGGCTCGTACGCCCAGCGACCCTACTGACCGAGCAGGAGGCGTGCGCCTATTCCCACCTCCAGGGTGCAGAGCTGGACCGTTCGGCGACGGGCGGTCGGCATTCCACCGCTCATCCCCTTACCGGGTACCGTGTGGCGCCGGTTCGCGATGCTGATCGCGCTGGTCTGCCTGCTGTGCTGTGCACCGCTCGCGCTCGGCGGCGAGGTCGTCATTCCGCTCAGCGTGCGGCTGTCACTGCTGAATCAACTGCTCGAGAAGCGCCTGTATGCCGGATCGGATCAACCGCGGGTGCTCTACCAGGAAGGGTCGTGCCGTTTCTTCAGCACCTCCCAGCCACACCTCGAGATCCAAGGCCGGAAGCTGCGCTTCATCAGCCACGGCAGCGCTCGGCTGGGAATCTCGTTGTGGGGGCATTGTCTCGGGGGGCTGGACTGGACGGGCACGGTCGCGCTGGACCTGCTGCCCTCCCTCGACGAGGCATGGCAGTTGCGCTTTCGCGTTTCGGAGGTGCGGGTGTTCGATGCCCAAGGGCACCCCCAAGGGCTGTTCGGCTTCGTGCTGCGGATGACCACGCGTTTTCTGCAGCCGCTGGTGGAGTCGTTCACGCTCGATCTCGCGCCGCCTCGGCAGGAGCTTGCGGCGCTGGTGCGCGCTACGGCGCCGCTCGCGGTCAGCGCTCAAGTGGAGACGATCCTGGCTTCGCTGAAGCCGCAACCACCCTATGCATCGGCCGAGGGTATTGCGGTGCCGTTGGCGTTTACGGTGCCCGATCTCATCGCCAATCCGCCTGCGCCGGTAAAGTCTCCCGAGGCGCCACTCACGCCCCAGGAGCTCGAGCACGTGCAGCAGGCGCTGCAACCCTGGGATGCATTTCTGGTGTTCGTGATCAAGAGTGCCGGTCTGGATATCTCGGACGGTGGGATTCGGGGGGAGCTGTTCCAGCTCCTCATCGCCAGCCGGTACCGGTTGCTCCCGATCCTCGGCGGGGAGCTGCCGGCGGGCGCTCGGGACCCGGTGCGCGTGCTCTTCAAGGACGCCTGGGAACGCCTGCGCGCCATCATCCAGGAGGCGGAGAGGCGCGGCCTGGTGCAGGATCACCTGCTGCAGTACCTGACCTTCATCAACGCCGGTGACGCCCTGCTCGCGCTGCAGAGCGCCGCGCCCGGTCTGGGAATCGAGATGTCGACCGACGGGCTGCGCCGTCTGGCGCGCGCGCTTCGCCCAGCCATGACCGGCGATCCGTTGCAGTACAGTTGGGAGGTCGACCCGGAGCTACGCGAGCTGTTCGGCTTCGGTCCCGACCAGCAATTGCCGCTCAACGAGCCCCCGGCAAGCGACCGGCTTGGCACGTTGCTCGTCCGCTCTGCGCGCGCGGATGCGGCCTTGAATTCCGACGCCGCCAGTCTCGGCAAACGCCTGGACGGCTGGATACCGACCGACAGCCAGTTGGACGAGTACCGCCGCACGGTCCACGAGCTGCTGGATCTGGTGGTATCGGGGGAGCTGCAACGCACACAGCTCGGTTCCCGGTTCGTGCCGGCGTACCGCAACTTGGTACCCAGCACCGCGCTGATAGAGAGCTGCTGGCGGCACTTCGTACGCCAGGGCGGGCGGATCTCCTATCTGCGCTCGGATATGGGCGGCATCGGGCTCATGCAGATCAATCGGCACGTCTGGCGCGGCTTCTACAACGTCGAGCGGCTGAAATGGAACGTAGCGTACAACGCGCTCGCGGGCGGTCAGATATTGATGCGCTATCTACAGGACTATGGCGCGAAGGTCGTCGACCGCACGGGCGATCTGGACGCCGCACCACGTGCGACCTACTCTGTTTACAACGCCGGTCCCGGCGCGGCGCGCCGCTTCATGTCGGACCGGGCCTCGGCGCGCGAGCGGCGCGTGGACAATCGCCTCTGGACGCTGTACCAGGGAATCGCCGCCGGCGGCACCGTCAATCTCGCGAGCTGCACGGTCGACCCACCTGCGCCCTAGAAGGGGCTGGGCTGAAACGGTGCCTTCGCTCCGTGACGTGTGCTGCAGGCGCAGCACCCGGATGTGCCGCAGCGGCAGGGCGTAGGGCAAGCTCGATGTCCGCCGGTCCTCTGCGGAGGCGGCAAGCGTCCGCGCCCCGTCCCATCTTGCCCATAAGGCTGCGATTCCCGCGATGAGACATCTGTTCTGGTCTTTCCATCACCTGAAACGGACTGCCACGGTGCTGGAGGACGTCGTCTTCGTGCTGGGCCGGAACCTGCAGCGCAAGGCTTTGCGCAACGGCGGGCTGATCCTGATCGCGTATCTCTCGGCGCTGATTCATGTCGGTTTGAGCGGCGCGAACGGCGATTTTGCGCACCACCTCACCTGGGTTTCCGCGGTGGCCGCACTGGCCTCCTACCCGCTGGGGACGCTGTTGGTGCGCATCTCGGATTTTCGGGTGCACGGGCAGATGAACTTCGCCTACGTGAACCACCTGAACCTGATGGGCGATTACAAGCGCGACCGTTGCAGGCACCACCTGGAACGGCTCTGGGACGAGGTGTTTTGCTATGAGGCGGCGTTCCGCTATACGCCCCGTCAGGCGGAGCTGGCACAGCAGGAGCTGGCGCGGCGCACCGAGGCATTGCGCGGCGTGTTGGCGGGACTTCCCACGGGGTTGCGGCAGCTTCTGCGCCTCGACGACGCTCACGGGTTGGAGCCCATGGTGGAGCGCATCCTCTCCACCTATCCGCAGGACCCGGCACTGGAGGCGACGCGTGCATTGTTCGTGCTGACCGGCCTGTATGCGCTCAATGTACCGCTGCCTCAGGTGCTGCAGGAAAAGGAGGTAGGCTTCGACATCAGCCTGCTGGAGAATTGGTACCGGCGCAGCGTCTTCACCTTCGAGGACAGCGTGGTGAGGGACAGCTACGCCAACCGCCACCTCCGCGAGCTGCCAACGCTGCCGGACCACCCGTGGCTGAGCCGCGTCCTGGCCCTGGCAACGTCCAATCCCTCCCCGTCCTTCTGGCATACCTATACGATGCGAAAGTACGGGGCCATGTTGGGCCGGCAAATCCGCTTGTTCAACCAAAGGTATCTGGATCTGCAGCGGGAGGCGCCGTACTTCAACGCCCAGCACTTCCTGTGGCCGCACGTGGAGCTGGAGGCCCATGTGCGCGAGCGCTTCGGCAGCCGCGGGGAGCTGGTCCTGAGCGACCTCAGGGCGACACGGCGACGGCTGGTGCGCACCATCTTCTCGGACCGGATCGAGAGCGCCCGCCGGCAGATTTACTTGATGTTCCGCAAGGACGTGAAACGGGTGCTGCGGCTGCGCGTGAGCTACGATCCGGAATTCGTGGCGGGCGGATTGGCGCAGAGTCTGGCGGGGGAGGTGGCCGCGTGGGAGCGGCAGTTCGGCGTGAGGGTGATGGGTGAGCGGCGGGTGGATCGCCTCCAGGCCCAGGCGCAGGCCCGGCTGCGGGAGGCGGACGCGTTGCTGGAGGGTTGTTGCGCCGACCGCGCGCTGACGCGGGAACAGGTGCGGGCGGTGCGCATGGCGTACCACGTGGACTATGGCGGGTTGCGCAGCCGAGTGGCAGCCGCTGGCGCGGCGATCCGACACCCTTTTGCCGTGCCGGGGTTTCCCGCCACGTTCGCATCCGCCGACAACGCCGGCGACTCGATTCGGGACCGCGTGGAGGGTATCGCCCAGGCCTGGGAGCGGGCTTCCACCTACCTGGTTCAGGTGCGCACCATCTACCTTCTGGCCAAGTTGGAGCTGGACACCTACACCGAGCTGGTGGAATCGCTCGCGGAGTATGCGCCGTCCGCCTCTTAGTCCAGGAATCCCCCGCACGCCTCCGCTGTTTATTAGACAGCTTCTTACCCGACTTTGACGGGAGCTATGCACACGAGCGCCACAACACAAGGCGCGACAAGGGCTTGCCGCGGGGCGGGTGCTGGTACAATCTCTCCGGCCTGGGGCCGGCGTCTGGCGCGCCTTCGTCCGCCGCCCCCCCTCGATCGAGGGGGGCGAATGCATCCTCACCTCGCCTCAAGGCGTTCCCGCGGCAGCGGCCCGTTGGCCCGCAGCGCTCAGCAAAGGGGGCTGCAATCGTCCGGCGTGTTCTTCTTTACCGTCGAGCCGGTGAGGGTTACCGTACCGCCGGTGTTGAAGATCCCGCCGCCGTCGGCGGACGCCGTGTTCTTCGAGACGATCGAATCGGTGGCGGTCAATGTGGCGCCGACGTTCAAGATCCCACCGCCGAACAGGACAGCCGAGTTCTTCCACACGATCGAGTCGTTGAGCGTCAGGGTGGTGGTGCGGATGATGCCGTCGACGGGGTCGGCATACTGGAGGTTGAGAATGCCGCCGCCGCCGCTGAAAGGCCCCGTGTTTTGCGACATGCTATTTTGCGACACGCTCGAGTTATTGAGGGTCAGCGTGCCGCCGAAGGAATTGGTGATACCGCCGGCGAACATGGACGCCGTGTTCTTCGACACGATCGAGTCGTCGAGGGTCAGCGTGCCGCCGGCGTTGACGATCCCACCACCCTCGAGGGACGCCGTGTTCTTCGACACGATCGAGTTGTCGAGGGTCACCGCGGGGAGAGGCGTGATAGGGTGGTTGTAGAAGTTGCAGTAGCTGCAAATGCCAGCGCCCAAGTATGCCGTGTTGTTCGACACGATCGAGTTCTTGAGGCTCAGCGTGCCGTCGTTGTAAATGCCGCCGCCGAAGCAGAGGAGGGTACTTGTACCGCAATTGCCACTCTCGCTGGACGCCGTGTTGTTCGACACGTTCGAGTTCCTGAGGCTCAACGTGCCGTCGTTGTAGATGCCGCCCCCTAAGTCGCTGAAACCATGCTGCACCGTCAGGTTGGCCAGCGTGACGGTAACGCCGGAGTCCACGCTGACGACGGTGCCGGCGCCTCCGCCGTCGAGGGTCGCCGAGGGGCTGCCTATGATGGTGAGGTCGCGATCGATGGTGAAGCGGCCGGTGCAGCTGCCTCTAACGCGGATCGTGTCGCCGGTAGCGGCAGCGTCGATCGCGTCCTGCAAGCTCTGCGCCTTATCGCAACGGACGGTCGTGGTGGCCGCCTGGGCGGGGGCTGCCGCGAGTGCTGGCAGGAGGATGCTGGCTCCCCACAGGGCCGCCAGCGAGCAGGCCGTCCGGCGGCCGGCTCCAAGGGCTGGAATGAGACGAGACATGGTGCCTCCGAGGAAAGGATAGGAAATTCAACGAGGTGGACCAAAAAGTATAGGGGCCGCGGGGGGAGCCGTCAAGGCGCCCCGGGGGAGGCTGTAGCGCCAAAGTCGTAATGTCCCCTTTGACCAAAGTCGTAATGTCCCCTTTTGGTACTCGAAGGGGGACGTATGGAAGAAGGGGTGATCACGATGAGCCGGCGAGAGTTGGAGCGACTTGAGGTGATGCAGCGGGTGGCGGGCAGGCGGATCAAACAGGGCGATGCGGCCCGCATGCTGGGGCTATCGGTTCGGCAGGTGAAGCGCCTAGTGTGTGCGTACCGGCAGGACGGGGCAGCGGGCTTGGTGAGCAAGCGCCGGGGTCGCCGGTCCCATCAGCGCATCCCGGAGGCGGAGAAGGCGCGTTTTCTTGCCATCGTCCAGTCTCAGTACCCCGACTTCGGCCCAACGCTTGGGGCTGAGTATCTGGCCCAGGCGCACGGATTTCCCTACTCGGTGGAGACCCTGCGCGGGTGGATGTCTGAGGCCGGGCTGTGGCAACGAGGCCAAGCCAAGGCGAGCCGTCCCCATCCCCCGCGTGAGCGACGCCCTCGGCTGGGCGAGCTGATCCAGATCGAGGGCAGCCCGCACGACTGGTTCGAGGGCCGGGGGCCGCGCGTGAGCCTCATCGGCTTCATCGACGATGCCACCAGCCGGGTGATGGCCGCCCGTTTCGTGCCAGTGGAGTCGAGCCGGGCTTACCTCAGTGTGCTCGCGGCGTATGTGCGCCGTCATGGGTGCCCGGTGGCCTTCTATAGCGCGCCGCCACTCCATCTTCACCAAACACGACCCGCAAGACCCCGAGCCCACCCAGTTCGAGCGCGCGCTGGGGAGCCTCGACATCGCCTCCATCCAGGCCCTCTCCCCGCAGGCCAAGGGGCGGGTGGAGCGGCTGTTCCAGACCCTTCAGGACCGCCTGGTCAAAGCACTGCGGATGGCACACATCCAGGACATCGACGCCGCCAACGTCTTGCTCGACACTTACCTCGAGCGGCACAACGCGCGCTTCGCCGTCGCGCCCGCACCCCCGCAGGATACCCACCGGCCCTGGAGCGGCTCGGTCGCCGAGCTCTCCCACCTCTGCTCGCTGCAGCACGCGCGCACCCTCTCCAAGAACCTGGTGGTCAGCTTCAGGGGTCAGCGTTACATCCTCCAGACCCCGGCCCACGCCCCGCGCTATGGCCTGCGGGGACGGCGCATCACCGTATGCGAGCACCCCGACGGCACCATCGAACTGCTCAACGGCACCGAGGTCCTGCCGTACAGAGTCTTCGATGAGCGCCGCGACGGGCCCGCCGACCGCAGCGTCGATGACAAGACGCTCAACCAACGGGTCGACCAAGCCATCGCCCGCCTCGCCCCGAAAACGCCCCGAAAGCCCCCGGCAGATCACCCTTGGCGGCGACCCTTGCACTCCCATCCCAGACCAACCGCCACCAGCAAGAACTGCCCCTAACTCTCGCCTCAAGGGGACATCTCTACTTTGCAGAAAAAGGGGACATTTCTACTTTGGGTTGACACGGGTTCGGGGGAGGTTCGGGGCAAGGGGACCGGTCCGCAGGGGGATTTGACTTGCCGATGGAATGACTACGTGTCGGCTCAAGGGTACGCAAGCACATCATGAATGACGCTCCTCAAACCAACTTTGCAACGGACTCGCTGGAGAACCTCAGACGTCGTCTCCTCGACCTCACTGCCCGCAACCGCTTGTTGAACTTCGCCCACGGCCGCCAGGGCAACGTCCGACTCGTCGACGAGCCGCCCGACGAGCTCCACCGGATGCTGCTGTCCGAGGAGGAGCTCAGGTTCCAGGCCATCCCGGACCCAACCCGAGAACAACTGATCGAGGCCGGCTACATCGAGATGGACCCGGAGACAGGGTTGGACAGCCGTGTGAGGAAAGACCCCACGGCCGCAGAGTGGGCACGCTGGCTCGGCTATGACACGAGCTACGAGCTGCCGGTTCCGAGTGGCGACGGGGGTGCGCAGCCAAAACATCAGGACAGGGCCATCCAGACCCTGATGTTCCCCTCGGAGATGGAGGTGCGTCTGCGCGGCTTGCGCAACAAGGCGGAGACGGCCATCGAGGAAACGGGGGCGAACGTCTGTCACGTCGCCTTCGGCTTCCTGGAGTGGTTCGAGAGTCCGGACAGCGACCAGCCACGCCACGCGCCGCTCCTGCTGGTGCCGGTCCGGATCGCGAAGGGCCGGCTCAACCCGGCGAACGGCACTTACAACTACACCATCGCTTACACGGGCGAGGACATCCTCCCGAACCTCTCGCTCAAGGAGAAGCTGCGCATCGACTTCGGGCTCGCATTGCCCCATCTCGACGAGTCTACGAGCCCGGAAGACTACTTTCTCCAAGTCGCGCATCTGATCGAGGAGCCGCAGCCCAGTTGGAAGGTTCGGCGCTACGCGACCGTTGCGCTTTTCAACTTCAGCAAGCTGCTGATGTACCTCGATCTCGACCCCGCAAAGTGGCCGAGCGAAAAGCTTATTACCGATCACCCGGTCGCCAGCCGGTTCCTCACCGCCGAGAGCCAGGAAGCGGGTCCCAGTGGGTTCGACGACGAGTACGTGATCGACGACCTGCCGGACGTGCATGAGCGCTATCCTCTCGCGGAGGATGCCGACAGCTCCCAGCACAGCGCCCTGGTTGACGCGATCGAAGGCAAGAATCTCGTCATCGAGGGACCGCCGGGCACTGGCAAGTCCCAGACCATCACCAACCTGATCGCGGCCGCTCTGGCGCAGGGCAAGCGGGTGCTGTTCGTCGCCGAGAAGCTGGCGGCGCTGGAGGTGGTCAAACGGCGCCTGGACCATGCCGGTCTCGGTGACTTCTGCCTGGAGCTGCACAGTCACAAGACGCAGAAACGCAAGGTACTGGATGACATCGCCACGCGCCTGAGCAACCAGGACAAATATCAGTGCCCCGCGCAGATCGACGCGGATATTGCACGCTACGAGGCCCTGAAAAACGAGCTTCGCGGCTATGCAGAGCGGATCAACAGCAAGTGGAAAAACACCGCGCTGACCATCCACGAGATCCTTATGGCAGCCAGCCGCTACCGGGAAGAGCTGGGAATCGATCCGGCCACCGTTCACGCCGAAGGGTACGGCGGGGAGATGTTCACCGGCGAGGTCCAGCGGGAGAGTCTGGACACCGTCCGCATCTTTGCGGACGTCTATCGCCAGATCGCCGTCCAGCTCGATCGGGGGGACGACCTCCAGAGCCACCCCTGGCACGGCGTCGGCAACAGGGACCTGCAGCTCTTCGATAAAGAGCGGGTGTGCGCCGCCCTGTCCCGATGGCAAGACGCTTTGCGTCGCCTGGGTGAGATAATCGCGGCAGCCGGTTCTCTGTTCGGCGCAGAAAACGTGAGTGCGCTTCATGATCTCGACGGCATCGAGATCCTGCAGAAGGATCTCGGAGAAATCCCTGCCCTGCATGGTGACGAAGTCCTGGCGGCGCTGCCCCACCTGCGCGAGGAAAATCTCGCCGCGTTGACCCGCCATCTGCAACTCTTCCGCGAGATCCGAGAGTGCCGGCAGGTGCTGTCGGAGCGGCTGCGGCCAGAGTTCTTGGGAGACCCCGAACCGCACGGACAGTTGCGCTCCGCCTACACAGAACTGGAACAACTCGGCGTGGCGAGTGGTACCGACCTCGCGACGCTCGCCAGGCACTTCGAGCGGATCGGGCGCCTGAAAGAGCGCATTCAGGAGCTCGGCAAGCCCATGGCGGAGATCGCCGTCCACCTCGGCCGTCCGTTTACCGACCTCATAAAGGTGAATGAGGCCGGCCTCGGGGAGTTCCGCGCACTGGTCGACTTGGTCAGCCAGCTCAGACCCGCCCTGCTCAAGCTCCGCGACGCGTGCTTCGATGATGACGGTCTGGACGATCTGCTCGCGGAGCTGAAGAAGAGGGTCGAAGCACTGAACGCAGCCCGAGAGGAGCTTGGCCAACGCTTTGCGCTGGATCGCCTCCCTCCTCCGGAGAGTCTCGCCGAGATGCGAACGCAGCTCGCGAAGACCGGGCTATTCCGTTGGTTCGACGGGAAATGGCGCGCCTCCCGCCGCGCTCTGCTCCAGCTCTCGGCCACACCGGCGGCACGTTTCAAAGAGCTGGCAGGCCGCCTGGAACAGCTCTCCGAATACGCGAGGGACAAGCGGGCGTTGGAAGAGGACGCTCGCTTCAGCAAGACCCTCGGAACCCACTTTGCAGGCACCGAGACGCCCGTGGCGCATCTGGCCGAACTTCGCAATTGGTGCAGGACGGTGCGGCGGCGCTACGGCGTTGGGTTCGGTCCTACGGTGGCGCTCGGTGACGCCCTGCTCGGGATGAGCACCAACGTGGCCAGGGGAATCCAGTCCCTCAGCCAGCAGGGCATCGTCCACCGGGTCGACGACGTCCTTCGGGAGCTTGGCGAGCTGAAATCGGCGCTTGCAGGATACCCGCCGATCCAGCGACACGACGCGCCCCTGCTGGCGGCGGACGGGCCTTTGTCCAAGCTGCAAGACTTGCTTCGGCGAAACCTCGCCGTTTGCCAACAGCAGTTGATCGACACGAACGCGTCGCTTGCCGCCGTAAAGGCCGTCGTCAGCCGCCTGGAGGAGTTGGGATTCCTGCTGCAGACATGGCACGAGAGTGCGGTCGACCCCCAATGGTTCAACGGCCGGATCGACCTGCTTGTCGACCCCGACCAACTGGCGGACGAGACCTTGGCCGCGGCGGAGCATACGGAAGCCCTCGCGCGGGTCATCGATGAAAGGCTCAGCACCGGGATTCTGCGGGAGGCCATCTACCGAAATCCGCACAGCGCGATGTTCACGGAGCTGAGGCAGCTCGGGGAGAAGCTGGCAGCCGCGTGGCAGGCGCATGTGGAACAGCGCGCCCGGTTCGCCGAGCTCACCGAGTTGGACCTGGACGCCTGGCAGCGACGGTCGAACGGGACGCTCGATGGACTCGAATCCCGCAATCAGGCGGCTCTGGACAGCCCGGATTGGCTGTCGAATTGGCTCGACTACGTGCGGGTTCGCCACCATGCGGAATCCATCGGCTTCGGTCGCCTGGCGGTGGCAGTGGAGCGTGGCACCGTCCGGCCGGACGACATCGACGCTGGCTACAAATTGGCGGTGCACGATCTCCTCGCCAGGGAGATTCTGAAGGAGATCCCCGGTCTTGCCCGCTTCTCCGGAAATGCACAGATCGCATTGCGGAAGCGATTCCGCGAGTACGACGAGAAGCTCAAGCACCTGCAGCGTCAGCGCATCGCCTGGCGGATCGCCCAGAACACGGTTCCCTCCGGCTCGGTCGGCGGGAAAGTCAGCGAGTACACGGAGCTCGCCCTGATCCGCCGCGAGTGCGCGAAAAAGAAACGGCACATCCCACTCCGGGAACTGGTGAGGCGTGCGGGAAACGCTCTGGCAGCCTTGAAACCGTGCTTCATGATGGGACCGATGTCCGTCGCACAGTACCTCGCGCGTGGCCAGATCGAATTCGACCTCGTCGTCATGGACGAGGCTTCGCAGATGAAGCCGGAGGATGCGCTAGGGGCTATCGCCAGAGGCCGGCAGCTCGTGGTTGTCGGTGATCCGAACCAGCTCCCGCCCACAACCTTTTTCGACAAGGCGCGCGATGACGATGAGGAGGACTCCGCCGCAATCGCCGCGTCCGAGAGCATACTCGACAGCGCGATGCCGATGTTCGATAAGCGACGTTTGCGCTGGCACTACCGTTCGAAGCATGAAAGCCTGATCGCCTTCTCCAATCACGCCTTTTACCACGATCTCGTTGTCTTTCCCGCTCCTTACAGCCTATCGGAAGAGTTCGGCGTGAAGTTCACGCGAGTGCCGCGCGGGCGCTTCGTCAACCGGCGAAACGTCGAGGAGGCCCGCGTGATCGCCATGGCGGTGCAGCGCCATCTCCTGAATCGTCCGGACGAGTCCCTAGGCGTAGCTGCCATGAGCGCGGAGCAGCGTGACCAGATCGACCGCGCCGTCGAAGAGCTGTCGAAGGACGATCCGCTATTCCGGGAGGCGCTGGAGCAAAACCTGCTGCTCGAAGAGCCGCTGTTCATCAAGAACCTCGAAAACGTGCAGGGCGACGAACGGGACGTCATCTTCATCTCCTGCACCTACGGTCCGGAGGAGATCGGCGGCAAGCCCGCCCAGCGCTTCGGGCCGATCAACAGCGACGTGGGTTGGCGGCGGCTCAATGTGCTGTTCACGCGGTCCAAGAAGCGGATGCACGTTTTCAGCTCCATGGGTTCCGACGACATCGTGCTCTCGGAGCACTCGAAGCGGGGTGTGGAAACGCTCAAGAACTTCCTGTCGTTTGCCGAGACCGGCCATCTGCACCAGGCAATCTCCACCGGTAGAGCGCCCGACAGCGACTTCGAGGTGGCCGTGGCCTCCGCGCTCGGTCGGGCAGGGTTCGAGTGCGTGCCCCAGGTCGGTGTCGCCGGCTTCTTCATCGACGTTGCCGTGCGCGATCCCGGGAAGTCCGGTCGGTATCTGATGGGCATCGAATGCGATGGCGCGAGCTACCATTCGGCCAAGTCAGTTCGCGATCGCGACCGGCTGCGGCAGACCGTGCTGAAGCGATTGGGCTGGCGCATTCGCCGCATCTGGTCCACGGACTGGTACAGAAATCCGCAGGCCGAAATCGAGCCGATCATGCGCGAGCTGAACGCCCTGAAGACCGAGATCCCCGAGGAACAGCCTCAGGCGACCGAAACAGTCGAGGTGCGGGAAATCGTCGAAAAGGAAAAGCAGCTAGAGCTGTTCATGGATGCTGTTGTCCCGAAGGGTCTCGACGTGCGCGAGAAGCTCGTCCGCTTCGATCGCGAGGTAATCCGCAGCGAGGTTCCCGAGACACCAGAGAACCGTCGCTTGCTGCGGTCCGCCATGCTGGAGGCCCTGCTCGAGTTCATGCCGATCACGAAGAGCGAGTTCGTCGAGATGATCCCGCTTTACCTCCGCCAGGCGACAAGTAGTGAAGAGGGCAAGTACCTCGACCCAGTGCTCAGCATAATCGAACAGTCCGAAGTGGATGCTCAGAGCGTGGCCAAAACTTCTTGACCACACAACGCATGAACTACCGGCCGTAACTCGTGACGGCCCGGCCGTCACTCGTAACACGGCTACCGGATGCCAGACGGGGATAGGGTTTCGGTCCGGGACGGTGGCCCCTAGCTGGATCCGTACAGGTCAGGCGCGTCTTGCTCTCCCCGTTATGCACGGCACATGGACTACCTTCACTTCAACCCGGTCAAACATGGTCATGGGGCGGCCGTCGCGCACTGGTCGTATTCGACGTTTCATCCTAAAAAACGCAGTTGCCCTTCGCAATTGAGCTGAAAGTCTTACGTGGCGCGGCTTCCAGCGCGAAACGCTATCTGCGGAGCAGTTGGAACAGTTCTTGATAAATCCGATACATACAGTCCAACTGCCGTTTTTAGGTTCATCGGTTGGTGAGACAGGGTGTTTTATCCACGCTCCTGGGGCGGCGAAGGCGCGGCCGACGTTGCCGCCGGCGAGCGGGGTTGAGGCCATGCGGCGGAACGCCCGCAAGGGGCTTCCGCCCCACGCGGGCTTGACCGCTCTGGGCAGCTTCTGCTATCAATTACTGGATGGGAATTACAGGACGGCAAAGACTCGGGAGCCGTCCACGCGGCAGACATCCGGCCCGCGAGCCCGATGCGCAGCGGCCGAAACCGACGGCGGCCATCATACAATAGCTATTAGGAGGCAATATGAATCTTGTTGTGCTGGTCACTGATGCCCCAAAATCGAATACGGAAATAGACCGTCTTGACAAACTTGCCGCAATGCTTTCTCCGCTTCCAAATGGCGTTTTCCAAGCCGCTCGATATGTATGGCTAGTAGACGCGGAAGTTGCAATAGGGTTTGTCGTATCAGCAGCAAGAAGTGCAGCGCAGGCTGACCTAGAGATTCGGGCTTATTCCGGTATTCTCAAACAGAACGCTCAGTAGCAACCCATTCTTGGTTGTTCAGGATATTCTTTTGAAAACCATACCTCATACCGTTATCTTCCATCCGGAGGTCCGGAGGGATACACCTGACCCCAACGACCCAAGTTGCTTGCAGCCGAGGCCCGCTCGCACCGGCCTCTGTATCAACCTCAGCGCTCTGTGGGTGGGCGCGGCTTTGAGCTGGGCGTTCGCCGAAAAAATGGCATGAGCGATAGGATGCAGTCACTAGCCAAGCAATGCGAGACCCTTCTTGAGTCGGTGCTCGGACTCGCGCTCCACTTGCTTGAGACCCTCCGGTTCGACAGACGGAACCCGCAGCAACTTTACGCCGTATGCCTGTTCTCAAGACTACTTGAACTCGCGTTTGGATGCAAAGCGATGTTGGAAAAGCAAGCTCTCATGGGTGTTCCCGTGCTGCTGCGCAGCATGTTTGAGGCCGACATCGACTTGACGAATCTCATGAGGTACCAAGATTACTCGAAGCGGATGTACGCGTCGTTTCTGGAACAGAAACTTCGCCTCACGAAAGAGGCCGCGTCATCACGCCCCAACCCATTCTTTGCGGATATTCGGAAACACCGTACGCCGAAGGAGGATTTGGCGCAGACGCAGCGCGAAGTGGACAAACTCAGGAGCGAGAAGACCGGCCCAATTCAGATTCGATGTCGCGCGGAACTCGCTGGTAAGTTAGATGAGTATCTCTCCGTGTATAACACGCTCTGCCTTGACACCCACAACAACATCCGCTCGCTTGAGGACTGGCATCTCGATGAGACCAGCGCGGGTGAATACCGAGTTGTCGCGTTCAAGATGACTAAGGCGGACCTGCTCCATTACCTTAGCGCCATCCCGGCAATGCTGCTTGCGCAGAGCAAGGCACTGGCCGACTTCTTTGGGACGGAGGGTATCGAATTCGGTCGCTACTTCGACAAGCTGAAGGCGATGCAGGCTGACCTCAAGGTGCATGCGGAAGAGGCGGCGAATCGGACAGCCGGGGGTGTCTAGCCCCCAGCCACCACCACGGCATGCGGGTCCGCACCGCACCAGGGCGAGGCGAAGGCACGCGGCCTTTCAACACGCCGAATGGCTAGGATGCCTCCAGTCCATGGCGCCACCCTCTGCGCCTGACAGTAGTGGGGACTGGGAAGGGCCAACGTCGCTTGGGTTGGGGCGTCCTTAGACGGCCGGCGAGAGGCCCCTTGACCGCTCGGGGCGCTTCTGCTACACGTCGCTCCAGAGGACACCACGACAGGACTTGGGGAGCGGACCATGCGCCGGCAATGCAGCCTGCGAGCCCGACTCAGAGTGACCCGAACGCCGGAGCCCGAAGCTCCATCGCCGTAGGAAGGTGTACAACCGTGGCTTCACGTTGGCATTGGAGACCGCTATGTTGGTATTGCGGAAAACCTGTAAGCGGAATGGCTACACAATGTCCCCATTGTGGCCATGGGCTCGCACCCAAGAAGCGCAAGATGAAACCTTGGCAGGTGATATTCACGGTCGTCTGCGTCGCTATTGTTCTAATCTACCCTCAAGCATTGATAGCGGCACCATTTGCTCTCCTGATATGGGCAATAATTGAGTATGGGTGAAGGTGAAAAGGCAGAAATATGTTCTTAAGCAGGAAAAGGGGCTCTTTCGGTAATTGTGTGGATCGTGGTGGTCGAGTAGCATCCGTTCTGAGCAATCGTCTATCACAACATCTTGTGGTTGGGCTTGTGGGGTTGTGGGCGAGAGGCCCGCGAGTGTGGGCAACCGGGAGGTTGTCCACACGGTCCTTGGGACGCGGGCCGCTCCGCAGGACTCGTCCACAAATCCACAGGCCATCAAGGGGGGAGCGCCATGGAGCCAACGCATCTATTCACGACGGCACTGGGTCTCACGGCGCCTTGGGAAGTCACCGGCGTACGCTTTGACCCCGAGGCTGGGCGCATCGACCTCGAGGTGGCCTTTGCCAAGGGGAGCCGCTTCGCCTGCCCGGCGTGCGGAGTGCCAGGCCAGCCGGTGCATGATACCCGCAAGCGCAGCTGGCAGCACCTGAGCTTCTTCCAGTATCGAGCATACCTGCACGCGCATCTGCCGCGAGTGCGCTGTGAGAGCTGCGGCAAGACGACTCAGGTAGAGCCGCCGTGGGCGCGCGCACAGAGTGGCTTCACGGCGCTGATGGAGGCACTGGTGGTGACGCTGTGCCAGGCGATGCCGGTGGCGACCGTCGCCCGGCACCTGGGCGTGGGCGATGAGCGCCTGTGGGGGGTGCTCGAGCACTACGTGGAGGCGGCCCGCGCCCAGGAGGACCACTCCCCGGTGCGCGCCGTGGGCCTGGACGAGACCGCCGCCCGGCGTGGGCAGCACTACATCAGCCTGTTCCATGACCTCACGGGCAAACGCCTGCTGTTCGCCTGCGAGGGCCGCGACCAGAGCACCGTGGCGGCCTTTGCCGCCGACCTCCAGGCGCACGGGGGCGACCCGCAGGCCATCGAGCAGGTGTGCATCGACCTGTCCGCCGCTTATCTCGCCGGGGTGACCAAGCATCTGCCTAAAGCCACGGTGAGCTTCGATGCCTTCCATGTCATCCAGCTCGCCAACCAGGCCGTCGATACAGTGCGCCGCGAGGAGGTCAAGACCGAGCCCGCCCTCAGGGGCACCCGCTGGACCTGGCTCAAAGACGCCCACGACTGGACCTGGGAGCAGCTCACCGACTTCCACTGGCTCTCTCCCGCGCCCGGCTCAAGACCGCCCGTGCCTGGCGCCTCAAGGAGGCGCTGCGCGATATCTACGCCACGGCCAGCACCCTCGAGCAGGCCGAGAGCGCCCTCGGGCGCTGGTATAGCTGGGCACGGCGTAGCCGCCTGCAGCCCATGAAACGCCTCGCCACTACCCTGAAAGAGCACTGGGACGGCGTGCTCGCCGCATTCCACTCCGGCCTCACCAACGGCCGCGCCGAGGGCATCAACTCCCTCATCCAGGCTGCCAAAGCCCGCGCCCGAGGCTACCGCACCACGCGCTCGCTCATCACCATCGCCTACCTCATCGCGGGCAACCTGGCCCACTTGCCGGCCTTGCCGTTCAACACACGATCTTGTGTCAGACCTCAGGCAGAGGCTGCCGCAGCGTAAGCATATCTACCCACACGATTCCGGTAAGAACCGGAAAAGGGGACAGATTTATTTACGGGAAAAGCGGACGGATTCATTTTGCTGCCCCGTGTCGCGGGCGTCCTGGCGTGCCGTGCTCAATGCGCCAGCCGAGGATCGCCTCGACTTCGTGAATGAGCCGGCCGTTGCCGGTCAACTGCCCGCGCTGCAGCGCTTCGCGTATCAGCCTCCGATAATAATAGGGGACGATTATAATAATAAGAATAACAGGGGACGATAAGAATAATAACGAGAATAATAGGGGACGGACCCCTATTGTATTCAGCTAACGCAGGTCAGGCGCGCTGTCAATCTTTTGCCTGCGCCTGCTTGTTGAAATCTGACGTTCGTTGGATGTTGGCCGGAACTCATATCTATCGAGCTTCTCCTGTGCATGTCGCGCGAAGGTGGCACCTGGGTGTTCCCCTAAGCACAAATGCTCCAGAGCCCATGGTAACGAGTCCTTGGAAAGGCATACCACCAAGATTCATCCGCAAGTGCGCTTTGCCCTCATCGTCGTCACCGCGATGCTCGTCTTCATGCTTCCAGAATCGTTTAAACGACGACAACATCAACTTGCCTTTATTCAGGAATTGGTCAACGTATTGGCTTTCCAGATACCGCACCGCTGTGGGCAGTTTTACCTGCCAATTCGCGATCTGAATAGGGATAGCAATTGCATTTTGCATAGTTTGAGACTCCCTGTGATCCGCTTCATCCGTCGTGCGACAGCATGATGGATAACATGTGTTGAACTGCACCGCTGGATTCAGGCGACCGGCCTATGGGGATTGTATGCGGGCGGTCCGGTGGTCGGGCGGCTTGGGGTGTGGCTGGTCGGGTGGCTGTGTGGTACCTGGACCGCTCCCCGTGTCTTGGTCTGGCGGGATGTCCCCGCAGAACACTATGGCAAAGGTCCCTTGGACGGGTCAAGGGCTGGAGAAGACAAAAGGGGACTGTGGCCGGCTTGCGGGGGGAAGGGGTCGATGGGGCTTCGGCGGGTGATCGTCGTCATGAGAGCGGCGGGGGTCCGATGGCTTTCGGAGTACAAGGTGCAGCCCTGAGCGGCACCACGAGAATAATCCGCTGCAGGTGCCCTTCTGCGAAGCGGGGGCAGCGCTGGATATCGACCCCTGTCAGGCGCAGCATGGCCGCCTGCACCGGCTCCGGTTCTCGTGGCTTGGCTCTGGCCGGCCGAGCAGGGCCCGGCAAACGCCCCAGACGCTCGGCGCGGCACCGCTTGGCCAAGAGCCGAGTTGACGGATACGCATGAAGCCGGGTGGGAGCAAATGCAGCAGAAAGCGGCGGGCCTCCCATGTGCCTCTCGGTGGTCTGGTCCGCCACCTTTTCGGCCGCCCTCTGGAGCGCCTTGACCTCTGGCGAAATCTGACGAGCGCGAGACTGGCTATCAAGCCGGGCGCACGGTTTGCCGGCCCGGCCGGATGCACCCGCCCGTGGACACGGGCCGACGCACCTAATCGTGGGCCGCTGCAGCTAGTGAGCGTAGCCCGAAAGTAGCCTCGATGAAGCGGAGCGAAATCGAGGGGGCCGGAGTACAGTCAAATCGAGGGGAGTGGCATTGGGGTTGGGGAGCGGGGTGGTCTCGTGGCCCTCGATCCCCGGATTCCACTTCGTTTCATCCGGGCTACGAGGTCTGGCGACGGCGGATTGAGGGCGCAAAGAGATAGGGCGCATCGGGAGTCGCCTCCAGGCTGCCTGGCCCGTTGCACTGTCTCGATGCAGCCACCGGTTGACCCGGCCGCGGCCGGCTGCCCCGAATCGATGGTCGCCTTCCCGTGCAACAGAAGGATCGCGAGGGTCGCGGCCGTGGGCAATCGGGGCTCCAAGGTAAAGCACTCACCTCGCAAATTCTAGCCTGCGGCAACGGGTTCGGGTCCGCTCGGGACCGAACGGTGGATTGATGGTCGCGGGCAAACGAAGGAGCCTCGCACCACGGGCTACGAAGCCTTTACGCGGCGACCCCATCTCGTCGAGACGCCCGAGGCCGATCTCGCCCAGGGGATGCGCCAGCTCAACGGCGTCTACACGCACGCCTTCAACCGAGCCCACTCGCGGGTCCGACCCCGGGTCCGACCCCCGTTCCGTGGGCACCGCCAAGCCATCCTCGTCGAGCGAGACCGCTACCTCTGGAACGGGCGCGCTACTTCTTCCTCAATCCGCTTCGGGCGGGGAGGGTCCAACTGGCGTGGAGGATTCTGAAGCCGGCCGAGCACGCGGTTCGAGGCGCGCTACCAACGTGACGAGGCCTTGGGGCGTGCGACCTCGCCGGCCGGCCACCCTGGGCAGCCATCGCCTGCCACCTGGGGTACACGGGCGATACGGGCGTTTGAGGCTGAAAGAGGTCAGTGAGGTTGCAAGGCTAGACCTAAGCCGAGACTTCGGAGTTCAGAATTTGAAAATCCCGGCTTCATCGATGCCATTCGGCCAGTGAGGACGAACTCGGATCGATCTTATTGTGGGCCGCCGCCGCTAGACCCGATTCCGCATCCGCACTTTGGGCCACAAAAAACCGGTCGTGCGCATGTAGTGGGCATACGCGGGCACGAGTAGGAGCAACTTGTGTTCTTCCACTTTTGCCCTGACGATTTGCATGATTGTGGTGATGACAAAGATTCCAAGACCAATGGGGTGGACGGTTAGAATCGCGGTGCCGAGACCTTGGACAATCTCCGCCATGTAGAGTGGGTGGCGGATATAGCGGTAAAGGCCCGTGGTGACTAGCTGTCTCACCTCCACCATGAGGCCGAACGACCGCTTGAGGCTCCACAGCGAAACCGTGCTGAGGATTGAGCCTATGATGGCGATCATCAATGCGACGGTTTCTATGAGCAGCGGGAAGAGGGGGGGCAAACCAAATAATGAAGCGATCTTTCCCATCTGAAATGGCGGAATGATAACGTTGAAGCCAGGTATGAGCAGGATGGAAAACCCCGCCATAGGGAAGAAAATGGTAACCAGCGGATAATATCTCTCCCAGAACCCGCGGGCTTTGCTAACGGGGTCGGTTCGGATCAGGTAACCGGCAAATATCAAGGCATCGAATAGAATAGCGACTAGATTGTAACTGATGCGGGCTATTCCGTTGACGATCGTCTGGGTGATTCGCGGATCAAAATTAAAATGGCGCAGTTGAAATAGATACAGCAGATAAGAGTAGCCGTGTTTGATGAAGAGAAAATCGACCAGAAAGTAAACTTTCCAACTTAAAAGACCCCCGAAAAACAGAAATGGGATTGGCTCGTGCTTTAATCTCTGCAAGATGAAGATGCTTCCCCGGTTCATTCCTGGAAACCTCCCCGAAACTCTCCCAGAGCACCCGCTGACCTGTTGGACCCGCGCCCAACCTGTACGCTCGAGGACGCCCCGATTACCATGGCGCGAACGGCTTGCGCGACCAGTTCGGGTCGGTCTAGCTGCAAGTAATGACCCGCACCCGAAACACGTTCGACGCGCGAGGCGCCCGTGAGCCGCAGCCAGTCCTTTTCCAGCGCACGAGCCATCCTCTCGATCGCGCCCTGTTCGGTGCGATCAAAGAAATCAAACCTTGTACGTACGAGAATTCGCACCGGACAATGCAACGGCCTGACCAGATTCAGTCGATCGAGGCAGGTCGCTTGATCATGGAACTCGCGTGGCATGACGCGGCTGAAGGTCCAGCGCATCCTCGCAAGAATAGCCGCAGTGGTCTTGGCTTGCTTCTGCATCTGCTCCCAGAGCCTTGGGTGAGTCGGATCAAGTAGCACGAGCCCAGCCACCTCTTGGGGATACAGCTTCGCATAGACAAACTGATAAAGCCCGCCAAGCGAGTGCCCGACCAAGACGTAGGGGGGATGAAGCCCTACCGCCCGCAACAACGCCCTTTGCTCGGAAGCGATGGTGCAGGGATCACGCGGTCCCGAAGATGCCGCGCTGCCGCCGTAGCCGGGCCGGTCGAATGCGATGACGGTGGTGGTCCGGGCGATCCGGGCATACACCGGTCCCCAGAACGTCCTTGCCGTCGCCGAGTCCAGATTGCAGAACAACCGCCGGCGACCCGCTGCCCGCGAGCGAATACGCCAAACAACCCGCTGCTGTGGGAGCAGTACCGGAGGTCGTCAATGACGGCCACGCAGCGAGGCAAACAGCAACTACGGCTAATAAGTGCTTGAAAGGCATGGGTCCCATGCGGCCGGTCGAGTGCTGGTCAGGTATGGATAACGTTTCCGCTTGCCGCCCGTTCCACCACCCACGCGATGAGGTCATCGCGCAAGGGCGACGGGATGCGCTTTGCGGACTTGCCGGCGTTTGCCCGGTCCGCCAAGCCCTGCTCGACCGGCACCTATCAACCTCGGGGCGCGGCGCAGCAGCGGACGCAAACCAGCGGGCCACCGTACTGCTCGACGAGCTTCTTGGTGCGGTTCCTTCCTGCGTCTGGCCGAAGCCGGGTCCGCACGGCGTCGCCTTCATCGTCTAGCCCTTGGTCCTTGCGGTCAGCAGTGTCGGTAATTGTAGTGCACCCAGGGCCGGTTGCCGCCCCCCCACGGACCGATCGGGGGTCGGCGCTTCACGGAGGTTCCTGTCGAAGTTCTCCCCCCCTGAAATTGCGGATCGATGCGCCGGTAATCGTGGAGCCGCATCCGTGACGGTCGGACGCCTTGTGCGCGCGAGCCTGTGCACCGCAGAGTCCCGCGCGTAGGTTGGACGCGTCGGCGAGCGCGTGCTTCAATGATCAAATGGATCTTTCCATGCGCACGCTGCCGAATGTTGGCGCTGCGCCGCGCCGCCCGGAGCCACGGATGCTTGAGCATACCTACCTGGTGATCGTCCCGGCCTCTTTCCTCCTGGGGTCTTGAGAGTCCATGTCGAATGGGTCCGAGGCCCGGCAAGTTCGCCACCATCTTCGACGACATCACGGAGCGCAAGCGCGTCGAGGACGAGATACAGTCGCTGGCATACCTGGACACGCTGACGCGGCTTACCCAACCGCACCCTGCTGCAGGACCGGCTGACGGAAGCCCTGGTCCGCGCAGAGCGCGAGGCGCGACTGGTCGGTGTACTGTTTTTCGAGCTGGATCGCTTCAAGCCGATCAATGACACCCTCGGGCACACCGTGGGGGACCTCCTGCTGAAATCGGTCGCCGGCCGGCTCAGCGAGTGCGTCCGCAAGAGCGACACGGTGGCGCGCCTCGGCGGAGACGAATTCGTGGTGGTCCTGCCGAGCGTGCAGCGCGAGCTGGACACCACCCTGGTCGCTCGCGAGATCCTGGAGCGGCTCACGCAGCCCTTCGAGATCGAGGGCCGCGAAATCTATACCAGCGGCAGCATCGGGATTGCAGTCTACCCGCTCGACGGGCCGGACGCGGGCACCCTGCTCAGGAACGCCGACATGGCCATGTACGTGGCCAAGGAATCGGGGCCGCAACACCTACCAGTTCTACTCCGACGAGATGAACCGGCGTGCCCTGGAACGTCTGGATCTGGAGACCAGCCTGCGACGCGCCCTGAAGCGCCAGGAGTTCTCCGTCCAGTATCAGCCTCAGGTGGACCTCGCCCGGGGCAGGATCACGGGGGTCGAAACCCTGCTGCGCTGGCGTCACCCGGAGCAGGGGCTTATACCGCCCGGCCGGTTCATCCCGGTCGCGGAGGAGACGGGCCTGATCCTCGCGGTGGGCGAGTGGGTGCTGCGCGCCGCCTGCCTGCAGGGCAGGGCCTGGCAGGATGCAGGGCTGCCCCCTCTGCGCATGGCGGTGAATCTTTCCTGCCGGCAGTTCAAGCAGCCCGGCTTCGTGGACTTGGTGCAGCGGATACTGGACGAGACCGGCATGCCGCCGGAGCTCGTGGAACTCGAACTCACCGAGAGCATGATCATGGAGGACGCCGACGAGACTGTGAAGCGATTGAGGGCGCTCAAGAACATGGGCGTGCACTTGGCGATCGACGACTTCGGCACCGGTTACTCCTCCTTGAGCTACCTCAAAAACTTCCCCATCGACCGCATCAAGATCGCCCAGACCTTCGTGCGCGACCTCTCCACCGACCCCGGCGATGCGGCCATCGTGGAGACCGTGCTGGCGATGGCGCGCAGCCTCAACCTGCAGGGACGGAGGAGCAGTTCGCGTTCCTGATGTCGCGCCAGTGCAACGAGATGCAGGGCTACTACTTCGCCGTCCCGCTTTGGCCGCAGGACATGGAGCGCCTGTTGCGGGAGGGGTCGGTGCCGCTGCGCGAGAGGGCGAATTCCTGACCCCGAGCAAAGCCTGGCCATCCGCAGAGGGGCGAGCGGCCGCGGTTGCCGCCCCACCCACAGCCTGGCGAGGGGATGGCGAGAGGGGAAATCGATGGGATTCAGACGCCTCGGTCCCCGCCTCTTCGCGCTGGCCGCCGCTAACATGGTCCCGGATCGCTTCTGCGACGTTTTTGGCTATCGTGGTTACCGGGCTCCGCGTGTCACGCGTTGGCCCACAGGGTTCATCGCTTGAGTCGATGTCACGCAGCGCGTAACCACCACGCCCTGCAACACTCGGAGCCCTCCGTGTGTGCCCCCCATGCCTCGACGCTCTGAGGCGAAGCCTCGTTAGGTTTATTGACAAGCTCTCAGCGATCGATGGTCCTCATCAACGCCTCGGTATACCGCGGACCGGAGGCCGCGCCGACCGGTACGGCTTCCTCCAGCCGCGCCAGATCCTCGGCGCTCAGAGCGAGGCTGGCTGCTCCGGCGTTCTCTTCCAGGTACTCGACGTGCTTGGTGCCCGGAATCGGCACGATGTCCTTGCCCTGATGCAGCAGCCACGCGAGGGCTACCTGGCCGGGTGTAGCGTGCTTCTCCCCGGCGATCTCTTTCACGCGTTCGACCAATCGGAGGTTCCTGTCGAAGTTCTCCCGCTGGAATCGCGGATCGATGCGCCGGTAATCGTCTTCTGCCAGGTCATCGAAACGCTTGACCTGACCGCTGAGAAACCCGCGCCCGAGCGGGCTGTAGGGCACGAAACCGATGCCCAGCGCACGCACCGTCGGCAGCACCTGCGCTTCCGGGCCGCGCTCCCACAGCGAGTACTCGCTCTGGAGGGCGCTGAGGGGATGCACCGCGTGGGCGCGGCGGATGGTGCGGGGCGAGACCTCCGAGAGGCCCAGGTAACGCACTTTGCCCTGGGCGACCAGCTCCGCCATTGCCCCGACCGTGTCCTCGATGGGCACGGCGGGATCGAGCCGGTGCTGATAGAGCAGGTCGATATGATCGATGCCCAGACGCTTGAGGGAGCCCTCACATGCCCGGCGGACGTTGTCCGGGCGGCTGTCGAGACCGCGCCGTTCTCCGCTCTCCGCGATATCGAAGCCGAACTTGGTGGCTATGACGTATCGCTCGCGCCGGCCCGCGATGGCGCGGCCGATCAGCTCCTCGTTCGTCCACGGTCCGTAGATCTCTGCGGTGTCGAGGAAGTTGATCCCGAGATCCAGGGCGCGGTGGATGACACGCATGGACTCGGCATCATTCGGGGTGCCGTACGCCCAGCTCATCCCCATGCACCCCAGCCCTAAAGCCGAGACTTCCAACCCCTGAGTTCCTAGCCGGCGTTTATCCACGTTACCTCCGTCGATTCAGCCCACACAGTGTCGCCCCAACGGCCCGGTGCGCTCGCGCTCGCGCCGGCCCCGCTCCTGTCGCCAGCACCGAAGGCCGATAAGCGGCAGGCCCGGCTGCAACGCTCGAGCCTTACGGCCAGTCCAAGGCCGTCCACAGAATCCCTGGCAAGGGACAGGACCTCGTAAGCTCGGGCTGGCTCTCACACCGGGCTCGGACGGGTAGATAGTCATTATGCATGATGGGGCGCCGCCGTGGGCGGGCAGCCGGCGCCGGTTCCCTCGCGGCGGCCAACGCGCTGAACAGATCCCAGAAACCCTCGTCTTCGTTCAGCACTCGCAGCTGCGGCCGCCGACACGTACGCCCGGACGGCTCAGCTCGGCTGACGGCCTCGTGTCCGAGATCTCGCCAGCCAGCGGTCCCGCCCGCTGCGGCGGCGCACCCGGCGGCTCGGGATTCTGGATATGATCGGCCCGTCACGACTCGGCGACCGACATGAACATCGCTCAACTGGGAGTTTCGCAGGCGCTGGCGAGCTTGAGATCGAAGGCGGACGGGCTGGGCCGCGCAGAGGCCGAGCGGCGGCTACGCGAACATGGCCCGAATCGCGTCGAAGAGGTCAGGTGCAGGAGCTTGGTGAGCGCTCTGTTCAAGGAATTCACGCATTTACGGCTATACCATAGGCTGCGCCGCGCGAGCGCCAAGAAGCTGTCGCGCGGCCGCCGGAGTTCTGCCAGCATAGCCGGGGAATCGACCGGCAGGTGAGGGTGCATGGAAAACGTCCCGTCGACTCTCACACCGAGTCCTTCGCGCAAAGGCCAACGGACTCCCGCGCACCGCGTGCCGCCCATGCTGCGTGCTCTGCGCCACCGCAACTTTCGACTGTTCTTCGGCGGACAGCTCGCGTCCCTAGTCGGCACATGGATGCAGACCGTGGCGCAATCCTGGCTGGTCTATCGCCTGACCGACTCGGCGCTATTGCTGGGCGTGGTCGGGTTCGCGAGCCAGATCCCGGTGTTCGTCCTCGCACCCTTCGGCGGTGCCGTGGCCGACCGGTACAGTCGCCACCGGGTGGTGGTTCTCGCCCAGACTTCGATGATGGCGTTGGCGCTCATCCTGGCGGGCCTCACGCTGACGGGGCTGGTGGAGGTGTGGCAGGTCATCGTACTCGCGCTGCTGTTCGGCGCTGCCAATGCCTTCGACATTCCTGCCCGCCAGGCATTCATCGTGGAGATTGTCGGGAAGAAGGACCTGTTGAACGCCATCGCCCTCAACTCCTCGATGTTCAATGGCGCGCGTGTCGTCGGCCCTGCCGTGGCCGGGGTTCTCGTGGCCCGATTCGGTGAAGGCTGGTGCTTCTTCGCAAATGGCGTGAGCTACCTGGCAGTGATCGGCGGGCTGCTGTTGATGAGCCTCGATCGGCGGCACCGGCAGGACGTTCGACGGCACCGCGCTGGAGCGCGTGATCGAAGGCTTCCGCTATGCGCGGCACACCGCGCCGGTACGAGCCATTCTGCTCCTCGTGGCGCTGGTGAGCATCGTCGGAATGCCTTACACGGTTCTCATGCCGGTCTTTGCCGATCGTATCCTGCACTCCGGCGCACGAGGACTCGGCATACTCATGGGGGCGACTGGATTGGGAGCGCTGCTCGGGGCGCTGACGCTCGCTGCGCGCTCCGGCGTGCAAGGATTGGGACGCCTCATCGCCATGGCGTGCGCAGGCTTCGGGATAAGCCTGATGCTGTTCTCGCTGTCGCGCTCCTTCTGGCCTGCGGCGGCCTTCCTGGTGCCTGCCGGGTTCTCCATGATCCTGCAGATGGCAAGCTCCAACACCCTCCTTCAGGCCATGGTGCCCGACCACTTGCGGGGGCGCGTGATGGCCCTTTACTCGATGAGCTTCATGGGGATGGCGCCGTTCGGCGCGCTCCTGTCGGGGGCAGTTGCACACGGCTTCGGCGCTCCGCTCACGGTTGGTCTGGGAGCGGGGGTGTGTGTGATCGGCGCGGGCCTGTTCGCCCTGAGACTCCCCAGCCTGCGTGGCGAAGCGCGCCAGCTCATCATCGCCCAGGGGATGCTCGGAGGAGAGCCCCCGGAGGAGATGACGGCGCGTGGTCTGTAGCGAATCCTTTGGGCGCAAGCGGTCCGGCGGGAGACTGCACGTCGCGCATTCTCGCGGCCTGCGGCGAGCCTTACCTGTGCACACTGTGCGATCCGGGGTCCACTTTGGTCATGGCGAGTGGGGCTTGCGTGTTGTGGTATTGTGCCCCTTAAACGTACCTGCGGAGGCCATCGCCGGGTTACGCCGGCGCGCAAGTCGCGCGGCGGGCGCTCGTGCTTCTCTACACTCGGCGTTGACACAGACCCGCAGTGCTCTATAGGTGAGACCGTTGGGAGAAGGAGGAGCACGGCATATGCACGACCAGCCTGCCGCTGAGAATCTCGACCGCGTGGATTTCGACGAGGACGGACTGATGAAAGATCCCCGACAGTGGACCGAGGCGGTTGCTCGGGCCATCGCCGAGCAGGACGAACTCGGCGATTTGACCGAGGCGCACTGGCACGTCATCCGGTCGCTGCGAGATCACTACGCCAAGTTCGGAGTGGCGCCGGCCATGAGTCACGTCTGCTGGACTCTGAGGATGGGCAAGTCCTGCGTCCACGACTTGTTCGGCACCTGCATGGAGGCGTGGCGCGTCGCCGGGCTTCCCGATCCCGGCGAAGAGGCCAAGACTTACATGAGGGACATGTGAGCCGCCGATTTGGGTGGCCGCCGGAGGAGCACCCCGGGGAATGGCCGGCGTGTCGATGCGCGCGCGCCGGTGCGGCCGAGGTCCGGCAAGAAATGTCACGAGGCATCGACGGCCCATGAACTCCGGAAAACTCGGTACGCTTGCCATTCTACTTGCCTTGATCCTGCCCGGGTGCACGTCCGATGCAGCGAAAAGAAGTGCCTACGAGGCACTGCATCAGAAGTGGTGCATGGATCGTACTGGAGTGCCGAACTGCGATCCGGACCACAAGAGCTACGACGCCTATGAGAAGGAGAGGGAGGAGGTTCTCAAGGGGCAACAGTAGACGCCCGTCATCTGCGTTATGACGCGAACTCGCGACCCGGCTTGCCGGCGAGGCCGCACGCTCCACCCCCTCCAGAGCGCCTGGAACAGACCTGCCGAAGCCGCGAGCTGGTCCAACCGGCCTGGGCGAGTTTGTCTTCGCTCTGCGGCTGCACGGGGAGCACGTCGAGTTTGCGCCGGCGCGCCGGGCTGCGCCTCAGAGCTCGTAGAGGGCTTCGTCCACCCTCGGTGGAAGGAAGCGCTGACGGAGCAGCTTCAAGTTGGGCTTGCCCTTGCTGATCAAGGGCTCTTCCCCCTCCAACACGTCTCCCATCTCGGCCTCTATCTGCTCGGGGTCATCGCCTGCCTCCATCCGCCGGATGGCCTCTTCCATGCCGTGGCCCATTTGCATGCCGCTTGCGTCGAAAAGCCTACGCATCAGGCGTCCCGCGGCCCGTGGGTCGTCCTCATCCAGGCTGTCGAGTTCCCCGGCCATTGACTCGAAGGCCCGCTCCATCTGTGCGTCGTCCATATCCGGCGCTTCTTCCGACTCTTCCTTGCGCCCTTTCGAGATGGCAAAGACGGACATCCTGCGCTCCAGCTCTGGACGGCTGCACTTGGGGCAAGCGGGGCGCTTCTCCGTGTTCACGACTCGGGACAGGAAGTTGAAGATCGTGTGGCAGTCCGCACAGTAAAACTCGTAGATGGGCATATGCGTGCTGTTCCTTTAACTCTGTGAAAAAACGGCGATCTAAGCTTATGGGCTTCCCCGAGAATGGGCAACCCTCAGACGTGGAACCGGCCGGTTGGATGGGGGCTCGCCGCACTGGCCCGTGGCCATCGCCGCAGCATGGCGTCCCAGAGCTTCGTTTCCGGCCGTTTGGGCACGGCCTCTCGCTATAGGGCACCTCGAATAATTGGTTTTGGCGCCGGTCGGTCCCTCTGATCGAGTCACGGATGAGGGAATTGGGGCGAAACGAGTGGTTTTTGAGGGGTTTTGGGAGGGCTCCCGTCGCCTTGCGGGCGCCGGGCGGAGGCTCCGGCGGCGATCAGGCCGGTGCCGGCATCGGACCTTTACCGCCTGAGCTGACCAGGTAGCTCAGCCGGGGCATGTTGTAGACGAGATTCATGAGCCCTATCTTGGCCCTCGCACGCACCCCTCCGATGGTTCGTACGAGCTTGCCGCCTTGCTCGTTGTGCTGGGAGCCGAAGACATGCTCGACGCGCACCCGGATGCTTGAGCGGCGCCGGTTGAGCGCTTGCTGGTACACGCTGAGCGCCTTGTGACGGTGACCGCGACGGTGAATCCGGCTCCTGAGCCCCTTCTTACGCAGCAGCCGCTCGGTCTCCTCGGAGCGGTAGGCGCTGTCGGCCCAGACCTCGGTGCTGGTGTTGGCGCGGTCGAGCAGCGGCTCGAAGACCTACCTGCGCACCCGCTTGTGGGCAGCGTCCACGCTCAGGTGGTTCTTGTACCCGTAATAGCTCTTGCCATGTTTCTTGGTCCAGCGCGCCTCGGTGTCCTTTTGACGAAGCTTGGCGGGCTTGTCCTTCCAGGACTCGGGCGTCTCGCCCCGCTTGAGGGCATCGTTCTCTTCCCGGCTGTTGCGCTGCTTGGGGGCCGAGACGATGCTGGCATCGATGATCTGCCCCTTGCGGGCAATGAACCCCCGCCGCTCGAGCTGCTGGTTGAAGGCCCGAAACAGCTCTTGCACGGCGTTCTCCTTCGCCAGCGCCTCGCGAAACAGCCATACGGTGGTGGCATCGGGCACCCGGTCCTCGGGCAACAGCCCCAGGAATCGGCTGAAGGAGTAACGGTCCCGAATCGGGTACTCGACGCTCTCGTCGCTCACGTTGTACAGGTGCTGCAGAACGAGCACCTTGAACATGAGCACGGCATCGTAGGGCTTGCGCCCCGCGTTGCTCTTGCGCGGCCTGTCCCGCAAGCACTCAAGCCGGGGGCGAAAACCCTCCCAGTCGACCACCTGCCGGATGTGCACCAGGGGGGTCACCGAGCCGGCTCAGACGCTCATAGCGCTCATCGAGGTCGAAGAATCCGGGCTGGGGCATCGCTCTGTTCCTCATCGGCCACGAACTGGCGCCAGTCTACCGGGCAGCCGCCCGCCGCGCCAATTTTTCGAGGTGCCCTATAGTGGAGACGGGGCAGACGCTTACGTACTCGGACAGGCCCGAGTGCTGCAGGCCGTGCGGTCGGCCTTCATGCTTCGCTGTCGTGCTGTTCCTTCCGTTGTACGAAGCGGTAACATGGCGAGGCTGGGTCTTGGCGGCTCACGAGGCGGAGTCAGGAACATGCAAGCGGTTTGCAAAATCGCCCATCAGGAGCAATGGATTTGGGCGGAGGCACAATTTCGGGCGACACGAACGGCGGCCGCGCTCGCAGAGCTCCGACTGGAGCGACTGGTGCAGCGACGGCAGCGAGCCAGGGCTGTGCGGGACTGGCGAGCCAACTGCGCATATCGGCGAGTGAGGCCAGGAGCGCCGCCTTTCTGACCGGAGACATGGCGCGGTTCAGCAGAGCCGACGCAAGGCGATCGGCAGGCAGAGGCGCGCCGAAGGGCTGCTGAGCGCCCTCTGGCCAGAAATCGATGCCGCCCGCCGAGAAAGACATCAGCTCGAGGCCGAGGCCGCGCAGTGGGAAGAGGCTTTTTGGCACCATACCATACAGTGGTTCATGAGCGTGTGGACCATGGAGACCCGGACTGCGTTCGGGCCGGGAACCGCCGCCGGCGTGGGATGAACGCCCTTTCGCGGCTGGGAAGGCAAGGATCACTCCGGATGCCATTATCGCTGCTTATCGTCGATGACTCGCCGGTGGCACGCGCCCTTCTCAAGGGCCGGCTAAAGGCCAAGTTCGGCGCGGAGTTCTTCCAGATCTCCGAGGCTGCTGATGGCGTCGCCGCTCTCCAAGCCCTCCGCTCGCAATGGTTTGACCTCGTGCTTCTGGATCTCACGATGGGTGGCATGGATGGTTATCAGGTCCTGGAACAGATGCGAGAGGAGCAGATGGAGGTGCTGGTTTACGTCGTCACCGCAGATGTCCAGCCTCAGGCCGAGGAGCGCGCCCGCGCTTTGGGTGCAGCGGGCCTCTTCCACAAGCCCTTTGATGTCAAGCACCTGGAAGCAGCACTGTCGCAAAGGGGGTGGGTATGAGCCTCGACGTGAGCGGTGGGAGCCTTCTGACAGGGGAGCAGGTCGAAATCCTGACCGAAGCCGCGAACATCGCCATGGGCCAGGCGGGGGAGCGTCTGGCGCTGCTGCTAGGGGAGTTCGTCGAGCTGCACGTCCCGCGCGTGGAGGCCGTTACGCGGCAGCAGATCACGGATCACGTCAGCACCCTGACTGCCGACTTCAGCGAAGTAGCCGCGGTACGTCAGGGGTTTAGCGGATCGCTGGAAGGAGAGGCCATCGCGCTGTTCAACAGCGACGCTCCGGTCACCGTGGCCGACCTGCTCGGCTACGACACCCCCCCAGACCCCGCCAAGGCGCGTGAGGCGCTGCTGGACCTCAGCAATATCATTATCGGGGCCTGCGTGAACCGCATCGTCTCGCTGATGCAGGGCCAACTGGATTTCTCCAGACCTTCGGTGCTTGCCGAGCGGGTGCCGGTGCAGCAGCTCATCGCCTCTCTCTTCGCACCCCAGAAGCTCGCCTGGGAGGCCGTCCTGCTATTCAAGATCCAGTTCAGGATTACATCCCGCGGCTTCAACAGCGACCTGCTGCTGCTGTTCACGGAGGCGTCCATGAATATGCTCAAGGGCCGTATGGACGTCCTGCTTCGGAACCTTTGACGGTTGGAACCGGACGCGGACCAGCGCCCACTCCTGGCACCCGAACTGCTGAACAGGGTGCTCGACCACGTCAGCATCGGAACGGTCTTGGTGGACCGGTTCTGGACTATCTGCCACTGGAATGACTTCATGGCCAGGCACAGCGGTCGCGGCGCGGCGGAGGTGCTGGGCAAGAACCTGTTCGCGGCCTTTCCCGAGCTGCCGAAATCGTGGCTTGAGCGTAAGCTGCGTAGCGTACTGGTGATTCGGAACTACGCGTTCACGTCCTGGCAGGAGCGGCCCTATCTGTTCCGCCTCAAGAACCTGCGGGCCATTACCGGAAACGTGGACTACATGTACCAAGACTGTAGCTTTATTCCCATCGTCGACGAGCGGGATGAGGCCGAGTACGTGCTCATCAACGTGCTTGACATGACGGACGTTTACGCCTACGAGAACAGGCTGGACGCCGTAGCGGAAACGATGACCGAACTGGAGCGGCTGAGCCACCGCGATGGCCTGACCGCCCTATACAACCGCCGCCATCTGGAGCAGAGCTTGGCGACAGAGTTCCACAGAGCAGTCGCCCAAGGCCATCCTCTTTCGTTCATCCTGGCCGACATCGACCACTTCAAGCTGTTGAACGACACCTACGGTCACATCGCAGGCGACGAGGTCTTGCGGTCAGTGGGAGCGTGCATCGCGGGAAACGTCCGCGGCAGCGATATCGCCGCGCGTTACGGGGGGGAGGAGTTTGCCGTCGTGCTGCCCGAAACTGGACCCGATGTCGCGGGCAGAGTCGCTGAGCGGCTGCGCGGCGCGATCGCCGCTCTTTCCGTGATGTTCGAGGACCAACCCATCGCCGTCACCGCCAGCTTTGGCTTCAGTACCCAGGGCCCCGGCATGCACGGCTATACGGAGTTGGTCCAGGCTGCCGATCGCGCGCTCTATCAGTCCAAGCAAGGAGGCCGCAATCGGGCAACCTCCGCATGACGGCGGCGGGTCAAGGGGGACGGAATTCCACCACCGGCGGTGCGGATGGCTCAGAGAGCCTGCTCCAAGTGGAGCTGCCCGGGCGGCATCCCGTGGCGGGCGAGCAGAGCTTGCAGCGTGTCGAGGAAAGGCGGCGGGCCTGCAGCATACACCTCGTACTGCGCGATTTCTTCCAGCTCTGAGATGCCGGCCGCCAACGCCCCAGTCGGCTCCTGCGGCCCTTCGTCCAGGCCGAGCACACGCGGCGTGTAGTCGAAGTTGTCCAGGGCGTCGGTCCAGGCCCGGCAGCGGTTGTCCATGTAGTGGCCGCCCGGCGCGGATACCAGCCAGTACAGGTGGTAGCTCTCCGCGTTCTCGATGGAGATCGCGTTCTCGATCAGGCTCTTGATCGGCCCGAATCCCTCGTCGTAAGCAAAGAACAGGATGGGATGGGTGGTCTCTTCGTCGAGCACGAAGTTGCCATGCGGCCCGTGGGCGGTGACGGGGTGGCCTGGCTGAATGCGGCCCCCAAGAACGGCGTCGGTGAAGGGGGAGGGGGAGGAAGCGTGTCGGCGGATATGGATCTCCAGATTCCCACCATCGCAGGGGCAGCTCGCGAGCGGCAGGTCGGCGGCAGCGCCATCTTCCAGGGTGAGGGTGACGCGCTGTCCGGCCAGGAATCGCAAGCGCTGGGTCGGCGGGGTCTGTAGGCTCAGGATTGCCAGTTCGTCGCTGGGGCGCACGATTTGCCTGACCCGCGCGTAGATCGTCTGGAGCGGGATGTCCTCGCTCCGGTGTGCCTCCGCTGCCTCGATGGTGAGGTCCGTGACTGCCGTATAGGAACACATCAGGATGTAGCCGAGGCTGTGCTCGGTCGGGCTGATCTCGTAGTCGTGATCGCGAACCTTGAGTACTTCGCCCGCGACCACCCTCGCTTTGCACGACCCGCAACTGCCGTCCTCGCAGCCGTAGCACAGGGCCAGCCCGGCGCGCACGGCTGCATCCAGGATCGAGTCCGTCCCTTCCACGAAGAATTCGCGGCCGCCGGGAATTACCTTCACCTGGGCGGCGAGCAGACGCAGGAAGGTGTCCCTCGCCAGGATCTGGGCTTGGCGCTTGGGAACCTTCGGGCGACGTTCCACCTCCCGTCCGAGCCATTGCGCGAGTGCCTGCACCTCGGGGCGCAGCGCGGCGTCGTCGAAGCTCTCCAGGGCGGCAAGCCGATCGCCGAGCGTCGTCACCAGGGACGAGTATGTGCCGATCTCGGACTTGGCCTCGGTAAGCTCCCGCGACAGGCGGGCCAAGCGCGTCGCGAGCACCTCCGGGGAAGGCAGCTCGGCTATCTCCTCCCTGCGTGGCATCGCGGCCGCCTTGATGCGGTTGACGCGCTCCAGCGCCGAGTCGTCCTCCAAGTGAGCCTCGGGAAAGGCGCGCAGCAGGTCGGAAACACCGACCTGGCCCTCGAAAGTCTCCAACTCGTTGTCTCGGATGCGTTTCTGTAGCTCGCCGCGGGTCACTCCCACGAGGCGCGCGGCGCGCGACAGAGTCAAGAACTCAGTCATGAGTCGTCCACCCGCGGGCGAATCTCCCGCCTCTCTCTTCCGACCCCAGATCGTCGTCCGAGCGGGCGAGGGGGTCAAGGGCCTGGGAGCGGCGATCGCGGCCGCGGGTCGGTCCGCCGCCGCCCGGTCCGGCACACTGCCGCGCCGATCGGGCAGTCATGGCCTGCCACCGACCTGAGGGTAGAGATCTTACAGAGAGTGGGTGCTGGGCTGCCGTGAGCTTTACGCACCTGGAGTGGCTTTGGGGTGGCGTCCCCCAGGCTTCGTCAACACGCGCGGTGGCGCCGGCGTCCCGGGTGAGCGGCGAACGCACTTTCGGGGTGGACCGTGCTCGGACCGCGGGCGGTAGATTATCCCCGGAAGATGTCTACTTTTGTCTCCAGGCACTTCCGCAGACTCAAATCCTGGGCGCCGATCTCGAAACGGCTGCCGGGCTTCTGATAGAAATCCAGGCCGCGCCCGATCTTGATGCTCCAACCGTTGTCGAGGCGAATCTCGCGATCGTGCAGGTTTGGATTGAGCTGTACGTCCAACACGACGTCCAGCTCCAGCAGGCTTTGCTTGACCTCTTCCAGCTTCTCCTGGGCATCGGCCCGTTGCTTCTTGTCGTCGTAACCGGTGACCAACTTGATGTGTTTCACGGTTCCGGCCTTGACCACGGTCTCGCAGAGACGGAGGAAGTTCTGGATCTGGTGTTGCGCCCTGATGTAGGGGTCTTCGATGGTGACCTCCGTTGCGCCTCGCAGATACGGACCGATGATCGAGTCGTAGGTGTGGCCAGTGTCCCCATATAGGATGCTGAAGTGCTGCTCCTTCAGCTCCGGCGCCATGGGTTCGGTGCCCGGAAGAGCCACGTCTACCGCCGAGAGGACTGCCGGTGTGGCAGCGCGGTCATCGAGGTTTGCGGGAACGCCGACTGGGAGCTTGCGAGGTCGCAATTCCTCTCCGATCCGTCTTCGCGTGGGATGCAGTGTCGCTGGCGCGTGCTCGGACTCCGGACAATAGACGACGACCTCCTCGCCGCTCGCCCCGAAGTAGGATAGGCCGATCTTCGCGAACTCGTCGTCCGGCTTGCGTTTGTTCATCTGCTCCTTGACCCGCCGACGGCACTCGACCGCGTACGCCACGTACTCCTCGAATTCTTGGTCCGATGGGGCGGCAGACGGATGCAGGATCTTCAGGAAGGCGCACACCGTCTTCTTGATGGCCTTCTCATCACGCCCCTCCACCGCCTGCCCGAGCGCGATGCGCTTGTTCACCTCCTCGTAGCGGTTGGTGTGCATGAACAGGTAGTGGAACGCCTCGGCCAGGTAGTCCGTGATGAACCCGTAGTTCCTTGTCAGAAACTCGCTGCTGTTCTTCGGCATCTCCCACCCGGGGAGATAGCAGGCGAAGCGGTCCATGACCGCGAGATCGAACTGCGGCGGCAGCGGCTGGAACAGGTCGTATTCGGTGGAGTTGACGACCTGCTCCACCGACAGGTCGATGTTGCCGACGAAGGCCAGGCTCGCATCGGCGATGACCTCCACTCCGCGCGAGAAGCGCCCGTTGGCCATGAAGTCCTTCATGATCTGGACGGTGTCCGGGTCCTTCACCTTGATGCCCGCGACTTCGTCGAAGGCCACCGTGTCCCAGAACCCGACCAGCCCCACCTTGCCGCGCGCGTTGTTGTAGAACAGGGTGGCCTTGGTCGCCTGGCCGCCGCTCACCAGCGTCGAATAGGGCGAGAACTCGCTGAAGAAGTACGACTTGCCGGTGCCGCGCGGCCCCAGCTCGATGAAATTGAAGTTGGCTTCGACCAGTGGGGCGAGCCGGGCAACGAAGTGCAGCTTGACGCGGTGCGACAGCTTGCCCGGCTCGAGGCCCACCGAGCGCAGGACGGCGTCCAGCCACTCTTCGCGCGTGAAGGCGACGCGGCCTTCGGCGTAGCGGTCGAAATCGAAGCGGGTGAGCTGAATGGGGCGCATGTCCTCGACGTAGAAGGCGTAGTCGTCCTCCTCGATGTCGTTGTGGGCGATGGTCACCTCCGCCCAGATGCCGCCTTCCAGCAGGCGGTCGTTGTCCTGATAGAACTTCTGCCCGACGGCGATGCGTTGGGAATTGAAATTCTCCAGCGCCGCCCAGTGCCGCTTCTCCTTCTCGACGTAGCGCACATGCACCTTGTCGATGAAGCGGTGACGCCCCTTGGTGGCCACCCTCGACTGCGCTGCGTTCGATTCGTCCGGGCGGACGTAGTTGTCCTGCAGGGTGGCGAGGACCGCCTCCATGCCGGCGTCGATCTCGGCCGGGTCGTTGCTGGCGCAGAACTTGGCGAGCAGGAACTCGAGCACGAAGGTGGGGACATTGGTGCCCTTCTTGATACGGTGCAGCAGGTCCTTGCGGACCACCCTCCCGTCGAACACCTCGTTCAGTTTCCTGTCCAGCGCGTCCATAGTCTCCCTATACCTACATGTCATTACACACAAATCGACACCTCGCCGTCATTCCGGCATGGATTGCCGGAATCCAGCGACCAGGGACGGTCACCCCAATCACATCCCTGTGTTCTAGATTCCGCCATTCCCTGGCGGAATGACGAGATGTGTGTAAGGAGATGCCCTACACCGTATAGTCGGTCTCCAGACTCAGGCTGCTGTAGGCCGTAAGAGTGGTGGGATTCAGCGCCTTGACGGTAAACTTGCCCTCGAAGTCCGCATCCATGCGCAGCGCGATTTGCTTGCGCGCCCCCGCGGCCAGGGTGATCGTCCGTGTCGCCGGGTTCACGTCCCCGCCGGGCCGCGGCTCGCCCACCACGTTGCCCTTAGGGTCCTGCGCTTCCAGCAGCACCTCGACGGCATCGCCTGCGCCCGCAAACAGGCTGTCGCTGTGCAGCTCGACCTCGATCACGGGCAGTCGGGTCGTGATACGCTTCGCGCCGCTCTTGTAGGAAAGCACCACAGTGTAGCGCCGCGCGTCCGGCTGTACCGGGGCCTCGAAGCGCACCCGCAGCACCGGTACCACGGCCTCGGGCAGGGAGATCCCGCCGTGGAAGTAGAGATAGCCCGCTCGATAGGGCGCCATGCTGCGGGGACCCGCCACTTGCGCGAAGGCACCGCGAATCCCGAGCTTCTCCGCGGAGACCACGAAGTTGTGCCCATCCGCGACCCCATCGCCCAGCATCAACCGATCGTGCGCGGCGACCGGCCACCGCCCCCGGGGCTTGGTGCACACGTCGCCGGCTTCCGCCTGGGCGTTCAGGAAAAACCCGTGGTCGGTCCCGATGACGGCCTCCCGGAATCCCAGGCCCCGCAGCTTGTGCAGGGCGACTCGGATCAGCTTGAGCGTGCCTGGAACGAGGCTCAGCGTGCTTTCCGGATTGCTCTCGAGCTGACTGTCGATCTCGGTGCTGCGCAACACCAGCAGATCCACGGTGTCGGGCAGCTTGGCCTTGCCCCGCACGAAATCGCTCAGCGCCATCTCCGCGAACCGGTCGCCGTAGCGCTTGCGCAGCACGCCCATGCGCTGGGAGACGTTATTGACGGGAATCCCGGCGAGCTTCAGCACCAGCGAGTCGCCCTCGCTCTCCAGGGAAAGGTCCGCGTGCGCCCCTGGGAGCAGACTGGCCATGCCGACCGGGGTCACCGTCGGCAGTTGGGCGCAGGCCGCCCGGAGCTCGACCGGACCGTCCTCGGCGACGAGCTTCTCCAGCGCCACGCCCAGCTCGTAGCGCAGCGCGTCCACCATCAAGTAGGCCAGCCGGTGGCCGCGCTGCTTCAGCCGCTCGCCGACGAAGCGATCGAACACGTCCGCGTTGGCGAGACGCCCCGTCGGCGGCCAGCCGTCCGTCTCCAGGTGGCTCACGAAGGCGGCCTGGACCTTCTCCGCAAGGCGGCGGTAACGGCTGCGCGCCACCTGGATGACCTCGCCCATGAAACCCTGGGCGTCCAGGAAATCGCCGACCGCCTGCTCGAATTCACGCTGCAATCGGTCCGCCTCGCGCAGGCTTCCGATATAGAAATCCAGCAGGCTTTCCTGGCGCCGCCCGTGGTCCGGCAACTGGCGTTCGAAATCCTCGCAGGCCTCCATGAGATGCAGGGCTGCCCGGATCAGCGCCCATTGCACCTGGCTCTCGCCCTTGCCAATCCACACCGACCGAGCGTGGCGGCCGAGCAGGGCGCGGGTTCGATCGGCATTGTCCCGCAGCAATGCGTCCATGGCCTGCCGCAGGAAGGTGCGCTCCTCGAAGGGGAAGGTGTCCTTCTGACCCAGGTCTTCAATCTCGGAGCACACCTCGGGCAGGTTCATCTCGGCCTCGATAGCCTCCGCCCTCTCGACATAGCTCGCCCGCGTGCGCAGGTCGCTGCGCAGCCGCTCGCACAGGTCCTCGACCAGCGGCCGCGCCTCCTCCGGTGCGCGCGGGACGCCCGCCAAGGCATCAGGTAGCACGCCGGGCAAGTCGAAGACGAATTCGCTGAACAGCAGGAAACGCCAAAACTCGTCGGCCAATGGTCCCCAGCTCTTGGCGCGGGTCTTCAGTTCCATCTCCAGCGTCGCGCGCAGGAGATCGCGTGCCTCCTGCGACCAGCCGTCCGCGGCCTTTAGCGTCTTCGCTTGCTCCGGATTCGGCACCAGCAGCGCTGCGAGGATATCGCCTGCCGATTCGACCTTCAGCGTCGCACGCAACTGGGGCCAGCCCATGCCGCCGCCAATCGCATCCATCACCGCAAAGGCCGGGGAAGGGTTCTCCGCGAACACGCGGCGAACCTCGGTGGCGAAATCCGGCTTGGCCCGCAGACAAACGCTCAAAAACTCGTCCCCGTCATCCTCCGGGAACACCGCGCCGCACTCGGCGTAGAGCGCAAAGGGATCGGCCTGTTTCTGCTGCTCGCTGAGAGGCTTTCCGGCCGGCACGTAGATTAGCAGCCCCTCCACCGACGCTTTGGCCGCGCCCAGCGCGCGCAGTCCCCGCAGCGCCGCCTCCCGGCTCTCGATGCTGCTCTCCGAGGCATCGACCACATAGATGGCGTCGGAAGCCAGACCCAGACACAGCTCCCGATAGCGCCGTTCGGGGTCGTACACCACCATGCACTGGGCCTTCTTCAGGCGGGGGAGCAGCACCTGCTCGCGGATGAACGCTGTTAATCTCATGGTTCTACCGGAAAGCAGCGCTGGCCCTCACGGAGCCGCCTCGTCCCAAACGACCCGCACGTACCCGCTATCCGCGAGCGATGAGTCTTTGGTGAGCAACGGCACTCCCCATGCCCACGCCTCAGCCGCCACGAGCCGATCGAAGATATCCGGAATCGCTGTGAGCTTCGTGCTCTCGATGACACGGGCGGCGGTTAGCGGAAGGAGCCGGTAGTTATCGCTGTCCTGCAACTGATCCAGCACTGGTATCAACCGGGTCAGGGTAAAACCCCGTAGGCGCTGCTTTTCCGCGACCATGCAGGCCTCGGCCACCACCACGGCCGGCACCAGCAAAGACTGCTTCCCCGCGCTCCACCTCCGCCAGCGCATGCGCCGCCCCGCGCCCGATGCGATCGGGTGCCATCAGATGCCATATCAGGACGTGGGTATCCGTAACGTACCGATTCACCGCTTCGATTCTCCCGCGAGCTCGTCGATCAGCCTGTCGTGCCGGGCGTTGCGCTCCGCGCGCGACTCGTCCAGGGCCGATCGCACCGGGTCACCCTCGGGCATAGGCCCCCGTGTCAGCACTCCGCGTATGCTAGCAATCTGCTGGACGGGCGATTCAGACCCGAGAGGAGTCTCCGCTTCCGAGGATAAGACAATCACCTCCACCTCACCGACGGGAACCTCCGGGGGCAACTGAAGGGACAGGCGGTGATCCGCCTGGACGGTCGCTCGGTATCGGTAGGCTTGCATGGATGTTCTCCTCCTCATTCAAGCACCACCAACGAATGCTGATGGAGCCACGTTTATCGACGCCGGACAGGTTGATCGGAACCGAGCCTTCACTCGCCACCCTCGAGGAGATTGAAGACTTCGTCTCGTCCTATCGAGGCCGTGCTCTCGGCCTCTTCTATGGCGCGAGCGAGCGCAGCGTCCTCGATGGCCTCATCGACGATGTCGCGAAGCAGATCGCGTCGCTCTTCGAGGACTTCCACGATAGCCGCCTTCAGCAGCTCCTTGAGCCGGCGTTCATCAACAGGTGTTGCCATGCTGGCCTCACGGGTTCAAGAAATTAGCACCCGTAGGTTGGGCAAAAGCGCAGCGTTGCCCAACACGAACGCCGATCGGTCCATCTAGCCGGCGATACATCCGGACTGTCGTATGAATTCCGCGTCCCAAGGACCGGTCAACTCGACCCGTTCGCCGTCTCAGGACGACCCGGATGCATGGACCAGCCGGACGTTGTCCGTATAGCGTGCCAAAAGACTGTCGTCGGTCAACAGGAGCATGGGCTCCACACGGCTTTGCGCGACCAACAGCCGGTCGAACGGGTCCTTATGGATCGGCGGCAGCCGCGATACCAGCGCTGCGTGTTGCGCGGTGACGGGCAGCTCGGCAAAGCCGGTTTCCGGCATCACGGCCAGGATCTCGGCCGGATCGGCCTGGAAATCCTGCCGGCCCAACGCGCTCTTGATGGCAATCTCCCAGATATTGGCAGCGCTGAAGTAGATCTCGTTGTCGCCGTCCTCAAGCATGCGGCGCACCGCCTTGGGTACCCGGTGGCTCGCACCCACGGCCCAGAGCAGCACGTGCGTATCGAGCAGGATGCGCATCAACGCTCGCCTTCGAACTGAGCCAGGATCTCATCGGGCAGGGGTGCGTTGAAGTCATCGGGAATGCGCAGCTTGCCGTCCAGCAGCCCCAGCTTGCGGAGCCGCCGTGGCGATGCCAGCGGCACGAGCCGGGCAACCGGTTTGCCGGCCTTGGCGATGACGAACTCCTCACCCGCCTGGGCCTGTTCGACCAGCCGGGAAAGGTGCGTCTTGGCTTCGTGGATGTTTATCTGTTGTGCCATGGCTGGCATCTCTGGATGGACTAAGGTGAACTAAGCTTATCATGTTGAAGGGCCTGCGCGGCCCGCGGCGATCATGCACCCTAGTCGCCCTAGTCGTCCCCGCCATCTTCCGCGACGGGCTTGCGCCCCCGTTTTTTCTTCGCGCTCTGCGGGGGCGCCTGGTAGAGGTCTTCGAGGTCGTGGGCGATGGCCAGTGACTTGTCGGTCTTGCATTTCTCGCGCACGCGGTCGGGCCAGAGGGTATAGGCCAGGTGCGCCCAATCGTAGTCGCCGCGATCCAGCTTCTCCCAGGTCTCCTTCAGCGTCTTCTGCCACTTGGGCAGGCGGAACAGCTTCCAGAGGGGCGCCGCCGTGATCTGGACGCCGTCGTTCAGGTTCGGCTTCCAGCGGGGCGCCCAGGCGAGCAGCTCGTCGCGGAAGGCCTGCAGCTCAATCTCGAAGTCCTGCAGCCCTTCCAGCTCCTTTTCATCGGCACGGGTGCGGGCGCTGCCTTTGGCCTGTAGCCGGCCTACCGCCTCGCTGACTTGACGGAGCTTCGGCTCCACGAAGTGCACGACGCAGGCATAGAGCGTTTGATCGGTGAGGCGGTGGTAGTAGATCCAGAGCGTGTAACGGCCGGAGGCGGTGGAGAGCGGCCAGTAGATGGGGGCCTGGCGGCGGCTCTTGGAGTAGCGCTTCAGGTGGTCGGCGAAGAAACTGGCAGGCTTGCGGAAGTAGTCGCGCAAGGTGCGCACGCCCAGGATGTCGCACGCCTCGCGCTCGATGGCCTCCCAGCGGTCCTTCCAGATGATTTGCAGCACCTGGTGGACACGGGCCTCAATGTCCAGCGGATGGCCCGGGTCATCCACCAGGATGCCGTCCCACGGGATCTCGATCGGATAGTTCCAGCGGCCTTCCTGCTTCAGCCTTGCCACGTCCTCCTTGGTGACGGGTAGCCCTTGCTCGTTCTGGAGCTGGCCGGGCGGACAAACCGGCAACGGCGCAAACGGGTCGGGCAACTCCGGCGCCGGTTTCTCGCCCGTGGCGAAACGGATGTCCCAGCGGCCAAAGGCGGTGCCGAGGGCATAGGATGGCGCAAATTCGAAAGCGGGTCGTCCCGACGCTGCCAGCGACCGATGAAATCTTGATTCACTCGCAAGCTTCTCAAGATCGCAATTGAACCTCAAAGCCAACGATTCGAACTCGGCGTGTATGACGTGAGAGCGTTTCATGAGCTGCCGACTTACGCCTTCGACGGGTGCCTCCTTTTCATCTCCGTCCAAAGTCGGGAGATTGGGACTGCCCCAAAAGCCCTCCGGTATCTGCCCGCCGCCGCAGTGGTATGGGTGCCGCGCAAAATCTGCCTCAAGTAATCCGTCATCAGCCTCGGAAAACCCGAAAATATGTCTCCATATTTTGTCAACCATCCAATCCGACCGAAGGACCTCTAGCGCGTCTGCAAGAAACGACTTGGCGTTAGATATCGCGAAATCTTTGAGAGACTGACGTGTCGCTCCGAATCGAAGACCCTGAAAGGTTGGAGACAGCTCGTCGACAGCCAACTGATGAGTTTGAACACACCGAAACCGCCGATCGATACTCTGTTTGATGTGTTCGGACTGAGCGGAGTTCAGGCGGTCGAGAAGGCATGGAAGTCTCTTCATGATCCCCGTCGTATAATTCCGGGCGGCACTACCTCGAACGGCAGAATCTCCGGACCCGACGCAGAATTCAACTAAGGCCCCGACCGGACGACTATTGAGATACGAAAGTAGCGGCACAAGGTGTTGGCCGGCGAGAGGAATAATGCCAGGGCCTCCCGGACTGAAGACGCTTCCCGCAGGTAATGCTCGAAACGAAAGAAAGCTAGTCGTTCGCTGGGTATAAGTAATCCCCGGAACTCCGTAAATCTCGGAATCGGTCGTCCTTCGAGCAACAGGTAGCAACTTGAAGTCAACTACCAACTCGTAGTTCCCAGCGGTAGGTTGATAGTCGCCGCCTTTTGCATAGCGCCGCCATCGGCCGTCCAACTCGTTAGGTGGAACTTCGACGTGGAGGCGCAAGAATCGATCGTCTTCACCTGTCTCAAGCCCCTTCGAAACTTTCGCAAAAGCCTCGACCGGCCGTTCCGCGAAAAGGTCAATCCAATGCTTTGGCGCCCAATAAGCAATGCGGTGGCTGGGAATCTGGCCCCAGCAATTTGGCACGGCAAAGACATCGCGTTTAGGCGTGGACTGGACAATCGCAGCAGCCAAAGCAGTCGCTTTATCGCTCGCCGAAAGCAGGCGAAAGAATGTTCCGAGTCGTCCTTCACGAGAGATAACGAAAGCGGCAGGTTCAACCACCGCATCCAAAACCCCGTATCCCAAATCAGCGACGAGAGCGAAGTTGCAAGACGACAGGATCGCTTCCCGCCACTCGTCGAGCTGATCGAGGAACATCAGAAGGCGTGTCGCAAGCACACCGATACGGCCGCCGACTGATAGCTGCTGAATGCTGCGCGTTAAGAATAGCGACGCAATTTCGCGACTAGATCCTGCAGGTGCCGGAATCTCCTGTTGGTAAATGGCTCTAGTCGCTTCGCCAAACGGCGGATTCATGAGGACCACGTCATATCGTTTGCGGCACAGGTCGATGAAGGCAAAGCCACGGGCGGCATCATCGGCAAACAGGCGGCGCTGGTAGCCGTCGCCGTGCTCCGCCCGTCCAGCGTAGGTCTGGAGGGCGGCGTAGATGCGTTCCTCGGCCTTTTCCCAGAAGGTTTCGTCGGTGATGCCGGTTACATCCAACCCGAGTTGCTGTTGCACGGGCGGAGCGGTGTCGTCGGCGAAGAGACGGCCTTGTTCGCGCTTAGGGCCGACGAGCCATTTCTGCTTCGCCTCGGCCACGGCGCCGGCGATTTCCTCCTCGATCTTGAGCAAGGAGCCGGCTTCGCCCGCGAGCTTCATGGCCTCGAATACCCGCCGGACGAGTTGCCCGAGAAGCTTTCGCTCGGGCGTGGCGGAGAGGTGCGCCGTGACGAACTCCTCCAAGAACGCTTCCTCGCCGGGCATGGGCTCGGCGCAGACGATGTTCGAACGGCGGATGCGGAAGCGCTCGCCGGGCTTGAGGCCCTGCTGCTGCCAGGTGCGCTGGGCGCGCAGCCAGAGAGACAGCCCGGCGATCTGCACCGCGCGGGGGTCGATGTCGATGCCGTGGATGTTGCGCTCGATGATGAGGCGGGGAACATCCCGCAGCAGCTCGCCCTTGTCTGCGTACGTCTCCCGTAGCGGCTTCAAGCCTTCGCCCCGCGCATCTCCTCCCGTGGGCGAAGGGAGCACATTGAGATCCCATGCCTCCTCGTAGATGCACTCGAACAGGTCGAAGGCATAGAGCCCGAAGTGCATGGACCCACAGGCGGGGTCCAGCATCTTGATCTCGCGCGGATCCTTCAATGCCCGGAAGGGGATATATACCGGCTGCTGCAGCAGTTCCTCCTGGCTGAGGTTGCCCTGATCGCTCGGCGGCTCGGGCGCCACTTCTCCGGGCGCCAGGAAGACTTCGCGCGGGCGACGCACCAGATAGCCGCAGCGTTCCTTCAGCGCCGTCCTGCCCTGGGCCATCTCGTACCAGATGCGGCCCAGGGTGTTGTCGGTGAGGAACTCCACCACGTAGCGCGGCGTGAAGAACTGGTTGCGCACGGCCAGCTCGCGGCTGTTGCGCGGCGCGGCCGATTCGTCGCGCATCTTTTTCCGCTCTTCCTTGGAGTTGAAGTACTGGTAGATCCAGCCGATGGTCTCGTCCTCCGCCCACAGCGGTGCGATGTCGGGGGCGTTGATGAGCTGGAGCGCCTCCAGCAGGGCTGGCTCGCGCGGGAAGAGCCGCCCTTGGGGCGAGTAGCGGTCGAACAGCACCTTGAGGTCGAGCGCCAGTTCGTCGAAGACGCTGAAGAGGTAGCAGCGGTAGGCATCGCCCATCTCCCCGAGGCCGCTGCCCGCCAGCCTGGCGTACAACTGAAAGCCCTTGGAGTTGTGGCCGCTCGCCACCGACTCGATCAGCAGGCCGCGCGCCTCGGCCATGCGCAGGCGCAGCGAGGCGGTTGAGCACGGTGAAGGCCTGCTCGCGCACGATGCGCTCCAGCCCGCTGCTGCGGTTGCCGCCCGTGGCGGCTGGTCGGCGCAGGTAGTGCGCCAGCGTCTCGCGCAGGATGCGGGCCGTTTCGCGCCGGGCATCATCGAGGTGGCGCAGGCTTGTCCAGGTCGCGCCACCTGCGCCGGAGATGCGGGTCCAGGCCGTACTCGTTCTGCAGTTGGCGGGTGAACTCCTCGGTCAGCAGCGCGCGCGCGCCTCGCTGACGAAGCGCTGCAGGCGGTTGCGGGTGGGTTGATCGAAGGCCATTAGCCATCGTCCTCGATGACTGAAGCGTCACCTCGACGTCTCGAGTAGATGGGCCAGATCTCGCTTTGAGCTCTTGCAGCTGCCGAATCAGGTCTTCGAATCTGCGTCGGGTCGCTGATCGCTGACAGTGGACGTCGCACGGTAAGCTTCGTACGTCGCGCACGGAATCGCCGATCCTTCGCGCGCCCGCTCCTCCATCCGCCGGCGCGCGCGCTCCTGGCCCTGACGGCCGATCGACGTCTTGAGATCGCTGACCGTCGGAGATGATCTCGTAGTCGCGGTTGAGCAGCTGCTTGAGGCCGGCGAGGTCCTGCGTCGGCCTCCATCGCCAGCGCTGTCCAGACGCGGCCAACGCGTTCGCGCTGCTCTTCCTGGGTGAGTCTCTGCCATTCGGGCAGGCGCTGCAGGTCCTCTGGCGCCTCCTTGAGGCGCAGCTTCTGCTGCTCGGTCGAGCTGCGGTGACCGCGTTGCTGACCCGGCGCCTTGATGTGCGGTGAGCGGGGTGCTGAGGTCGGCGGCGTGGCTGGAAGAAGTCGTCCTTGCCGAGGCGCTCGGCGAGCTGCTGCAAGCTCTCGGCGAGGTCGCGGCGCAGCTCCCCGGGGATGCCGGTCGCGGGCAGCGCACTCGATGTCGCGGCGGTGGCGCCTGCAGATCCCGCGATGGTGGTCTCCAGGCCGTTGCTTGAGCGCTCGGTTCGACCTCGCCGGCCCACTTCAGGCTCTGGTACAGCGCCGACTCCTCGCCGCCCAGGCGCTGCGGGGCATCGGAGGCGTCGGTGAACAGCACGTCGGCGATGTCCTGGTTCAGTGTGCGGATGCGTTCCGCCGCCGGCCAGCCTGTAGCGCCGAGAGCTTTTCCGCGAGCGGGGCGTACTGCGTGCTGGAAACGCGGGAAGCGCTTGGCGGCGGCCTTGCTGATCTCCTCCTCCAGCGGGATCACCGTGTCGCCGATCAGCTCGGTGAGGCGTTCGGCGGCGCGCGCCAAGGTCTCGATGGAGGGCCGCTCGTCGCGCAAGCGCTACGCCCGCGGCTGGCAAAGCTTCTGTTGGTCTTCAGCGCATCGATCGCCTGCTGGCCGGTTGACCGTGACCTCGCGGCCCGAGACCTTGAGCTTGATCTCGCCCGCCACCAGCATCGCGGCGAGGAGGTAGCGGATGCGTGTCCGGCGACCAGCCGAACGGCGCGCTCGGTGAAGTGGTCGAGCAGGCGCTTGCCTTCGACGGTGCCGTTGCGCTCGATGTAGTCGCGGATGCTGACGAGGGCCTTGTGGTCGGTCTTGATGCGCGGCCGTGCCGCCGGCTGATCTGCACCAGCCCCAGCGGATCCAGGGCGCTGGTGATGGCCGCGGGATTGCCCGACGCGCAGGAACTTCTCGGCCAAGGCCGTCTCCGCCCGCACGGGCGCCTCGGCGTAGCGGTCGAAGACCTGCTCGGCGACATCCGCGAGATGCTTTCTTGCAAGGCCTCGAGCACGTCTGGTCGAGGGCTCTCGACGGCGGTGGTCTGGCCGCGGAAGAGGAACGAGCCCTGCGCGCAGCTGCCTGCTTGAGCAGTTGCTGCAAGTTCGCCGCGAGCTTGGCGGCCCGCTCGCGTCTGGCTGGCGCAGTACTCCTTGACCTCCTGGTCGGGATCGTTGCGGTGCAGCTCGGCGATGCGCTGGCAGCGGTAGATCTCGGCCGACCAGATCGTCGGCTTCGGCGGCTGCGCGGCCGAGCAGGTAGATCACGTTTTGCCGTGCGCTCGCTGGCGCGACTCGTCGAGCAGCCGGGTGCGCTGGCGGTCTCGTAGTCGGTCGGATTGGCGAACTCGACGACGGTCTGGATCGTGCTCGCGCTCGCCGGCGAGGCTGGTGATGAGTGCTGCCCGACTGCGCCTTGAGCCCCGTGGTGACGGCCAGCGTGCCGTGCAGGCGTGGCGGGCGGCAGCGGGTCGAAAGCGTCGCGGAGCGCCTCGTTGAGGATGCGCCGCGTCTCGACGGTGCGCAGCGGTATCTGCGCCGCGCTCCTGCTCGATGTCGTTCAGCTTCTCGCTGAAGAAGCAGCAGGTTGCCGTCCTTCTCGCCGAGCGGCACCAGCGGATCGTTCAGCATCTCCTCGACGCGCCTTGCGCACCTCGTCCAGGCGCGAGGGCGCGGTCGACGGCGGGTGCATGAGGCTGGCGAGATTCTGCACCGTGACCGGCATATTGCCGAGGATCTGCAGCACGGCGACGGTCTTCGCCACCTCCTGGTGCAGGGCGGAGTCGTGGAAAGCGAATGCAGGACCTTGCCGACCGCCTGATGGATCGACGGAAAGGCGCGGCGGATGTCCTTCTCCAGCGCGTCGTACAGGGTCACCGTGGTGGCCAGCCAGCCCGACCGGCTGATCCGCGACCGGCGTGCGGCCGTCGCTGCCCTCGACCAGAATGTCCTGGATCACCTTGATGGCGGAGCGCAGGCCGATGCCGCCGGTGGATTTGGCCAGGGCACCCAGCAGGTGGAGCAGGATATCGAAGTGCGCCGGCAGGAAAGGGTAGAGGTTGATGAAGGTCTCGCGGTTGAAATCCGCGTCGTAGTAGCTTGGCGTCGTGCAGCTTGGTGTTGTGCCGCAGGGCCTGCCCGAGCTGCATCGAACAGCTCGCCCGAGCGTCTGCTCGCCGGCTGGCGACTTGCCAAGCAGCCGGCGGTAGCAGATCTCCTTGATGTCGCTCGACTCCAGGTCGACCTGGATGGGGAAGCGGTCCTTGAGCTTGAAGAGCTCCGGCGAATTGAAGGCCGCGCGCGGGTCGTCCTCGGTCAGCGTCTGCTGCGCGGTGCCGATGATCCAGACCTTGCCGTCGCCCATGCTGCTTGAGGTTCTTGGCCAGGCCGTCGAGGTTGAGGATCGAGGTCTGGCGCGCGAGCCGACGTACTGGCCCACCTCGTCGATGATGAAGAGGATATACTGCTTGCCCGATGCTTCGCGGACGATGTCGATCATCTCCTGCACGCGCTCGTTCTCGAACCGGACGAAATCGCTGGTGCCGGTGGAGAACGACGTGGGCGTCTGTGAACAGCGCCGGGTACATCTCGTGGGCGATCTCCGGCAGCAGACTGTCGACCACCAGCGGATCGTTCTGAACGTCGCTCCAGGTCAGCCCGGCTCGTGCCTGCGATCAGCGCGCGTGAAACTCGTCATAGCGGCCGTCCTTCTCCAGCCGCCGCTCCAGCGCCGCCACCTTCAGGTTGCGCGAATAGCCGGCCCACTGCAGCACCTTGTAATAGAGGACCGTGGAGACATCCTCCATGCGTCGCCCCGGCGAGCATCTCGCTGGCGAGGTCCAGCATGACGACGGCGGCCGGGTAGCGCGTGCGCCACCGTGGTCGAGCAAGGCCTTGGTCTGGGGCTGTGTGCAGGCGGTCCTGCAGGTGCTTAAGGAAGGGCACGCCGTCGACCGTGCACGCGCTCGTCCAAGGCGAAGCCGAGATACTTGGTGAACGAGCTTTTGCCCGGATCCGTAGAAGCCGGAGACCCAGACGCCGATCTCGTTCTCGCCGCCCGGCTCCATGGCCAGCTTGCATCTTGTCCAGCAGCTTGCTCGAACTGCTCCTCGATGCTGTCGGTGACGATGTACTCGCGTGATCTCGGCCTTGAGGCGCTCTTCCTGCGAGGCACTGTAGGTGATCACCTTCTCGATGGTGCGGTCGATGCCCTTGCTCGGGTCGAACAGCGTGCGGATCTGGTTCATGCGCGATCAGCCTAGTTCTGACGGGTTATCAGCCGCCCACATGGACGGAGCGGTAATTGCCGTCTCGGGATAGAAGCCGAGGAACTTCAACCGCGTCTTGCCGGCTCCGGATGCCCGGATAAAGAAAGACGGTCGGCACGTGGAACTTGCCCTGAAGCTGCCCCTCGATGGAACCGATCCGCAGGTAAGGGTGGAGCGCCTCCAGGTCGGTGACCAGCAGCAAAGCGTTACTGGCCCCTTCGAGGGAGGTCAGAGAAGCTTCCAGGCGGCGCTGCAGCGCGCCGTTGCTGTCAGCGCATTCGCCAGGGACTGGTTGGTCTTGGTCCAATTCTGCGGCTCCCGGCGGTCGGCGGTGAGCCACAGCGCACGGCGCGGATCGTTTTGCAGGACGGCCTCGATGTGCTTCGGCTATCGAGAACGTGGTCACCTCCCAGCCCTCGTTGCGCAGCCGTGCAATCCAGGCCGGCGTCTGGCGCTTGACCTCGAGGATCTGCGAGGGGTGGAACACCAGGTAGTAGATAGGCTCGAAGCTGGCGTGGCCGAGTTCCCGGCCATGGCGGATGCGCTCCCGCAGCTCGTCGAAGTCAGCCTTGAGCGAGGACATCGCAGAGCGCCTTCATGTCTCGATGTTTCCAGCTTATTCGGACCACGTCGCCCGCCGCCTGGACGATGAACAGTCCCGTCAGCGACAGGCGTTTCAGCTCATCCAGCGCATCGTCGCGGCCGAGCCCCGAACAGTCCCCAATCTTGGTGACTCATTACCGAGTTGTCGCCCAGGCCCGAGAAGTGCAGGTCGTGCGCCAGGTAGGCCGCGACCCTGGGCGACATACGGAAGGCGGCGATACGCCGGGCCGTCTTTTGCCCGTTTTCGAGCAGGCCGTAATCGGCGCAGCAGCCGGTCAGATAACCGGCCACATTCTGGATCGTCCTGTCGGACCAGCGTGTTGCAGTCTTGCCGTCGTCGACGGCGCGCTCCACGAACGCTCGCGCATGGTCGTTCGATATCTCGCCGGCGCCTGCCGCGTACCGCTCCCAGTAGACCTGCCGGATGAAGTCCCCGAGGATCGGATTCGCCCGGCTGGTGAAAAGCATGAAGAGCTGATTGATCTCCGGCGGCGCAAGGCGAACCACCAGGCGCTTCAGGTGTCCGGCGGGTGCACCGTCTCTGACAAGGTAGCGGGGAGCGAAGCATTCAGTGACGATGTTCCGCAGCCTTCGGTCGGCAATGTTCGGGAATCGACCGGACTCAAGCGCCGCTTGATGGATCTGCGGTGCTCTCATTCCGGGCTCCCATAGCTCCAACAGTGCCTTGGTTTCATCGACGAGTCCGAGGCCGGCCCCAAGCCTGATAGTATATGGCGCCCTCTTGGTTACCATCAGGCGACGAAGTAGGGGTACGTCCTCGTGCCCGCCTCGAAGGCTGCCAAATAGCTGCCGGCGATGGCCTCCTGACTGCGCTCAGCACCGAGGTCGTCCGCCCCGCCAATCGAGATCGGACCCTCCGCTTTCGGCCTGTTGCCGCCCGACATCGTGGCCAACACTGCCAGTGCTGTGTCTTTGCTTTGCAAGCTCGAGAGCAGATTGTCGTCCCCCAAGGACTCCAGCAGCAGGTTGTGCAGATCCTGCTCGGTTTCTTCGGGCAGTCGGAACAAGTGGAAGACATTGCCGATGCCGATGTGTTCATCGTGCAGGCGCCTGGCCGCTTCGACAATCCCATGATACCGCGCCAGGCGAACCGTCTTGGGAAAGACGGGCTCCGAGAACAGTTTGCTCGCCGGGGTGAAAAAGGAGGTGGACCACCACCCGAACTGGGCCCGCTCGCCCAGGTACCCCACAATCAGCCTGAGCCGCACGTATATCGATAGACGTGGTTCCGCCATCGTCAGCAACTCCCTTACTTGTGCGGGACCCAGCGGCCCGCTCGGCCACTGCGCCTGCCCGAGCGCTGCTTCGGTATGGCGCCGCTTCTGCTTGCACTAACCCCGCAAAGTGCGCTTGCTCGCGTCCGCCGGTGAGCCTGGCATCACCCCAAAACGAGACATCGGCTCCGACGCCTGCGCACTTGCTCGCTGCGCCGTTCCCCGCAAGCATAAGACGCGGCTGGAAGTGCCACGGCGGAGGCGTCGCCGGCTTCCGGAAACCCTCCGCGGCGCGGAGCAGGCCGCCCAAGGCCCCGTGCATTCACGAATTGTGGAGAAAGTATCGACGCACCTCAACTATAAATGTGGCATATCTCCGCTTGAGGGTCCGCGCGACGACTTGGAGATCAACCGCACCTGCCCACTTCCTCATCGTCTTCTTCTAACGTGCGCTCCTCGATCGCGCCGGATCGGGGCGAGGGTGACCCCGGCAACCGTGTGCATCGCAGCATCGACCGGTTGGCCGGGCCAAGCCGAAGTGCCGAGAGGCGCATGCGGCCACGGTCCCGGGGTCGATACTCGGATTTTTTGGGAGTCATTGTCTTGTTTCGAATCTTGTTGATTCGATCTGGCTTGGAGTGTCTCGCGGGGTTCGCACTGGCGCGCCGAGGGCGCCAAATTCCGGAGACAGCGGGGAGCGGCGAACTATCCTGTTCAACCGCTGCCGAGCCATCCTTAGGTCCTTTTGCTCATCGTCCCGGCCTTACTGGGGCAGTGGTACCACCTGACTCGGTGCTCCTGTATTGTATGCCTTCCAGTTGCATATATCCCATCCCTTGGTGGAAGGCTCAAACTGGGAGCCGGATGGTGTAACCCTCCAAGTCCGGTTCTGCGAGGAGCCGGGGACGAATCGATGCATGGCCGAGATCACGTGGCACCGCGGGGAAACCAGGCGGCAAACAGAGAACACAAACTTCTACCGTCGGCAAGGACCCGGCTTACTCTCCGGGCACTTTTTTGACGAAAACGCTATGCCGAGTTCATGCGCGCAGCGATCCCCGAGGAGGAGCAGACGCTGATACGCGAAGCGCTGCAGCTTGGACGATTACGGGCAGCGCCCGGCCCGGAATCCACTCGGCATGCAGGGGCAGGGCCGGGCGACCTGTCCCTTGCCGCCGGCGTCCCCATCCGCCTCGTCGGCTGCGAGGCGGGGACCGGGCTGAGCGCCGCCGGGAACAGCGGTCATGGCGCTCTGTACCGGCCCTCAGCGGGAACCTGTTCGTGACGGTTTTGTGATCGGGCTTGACTTGCCGCGCCTGCTACATCACTCTGCGCCTGTGCGCCGCCGGGCGCAGCTTACCGACGCGGTTCGTATCCCTTCGCTGCTGTGTCACGTTACAAAACAACCCACCAAACCGAGGAGGCAGCACGCATGCATCGACATCGCATCGCTACGATTCTCGCTCTGATATGTCTGGGCGCACTGGCGCTCAACACCGGGCCTGCCTCCGCGGCCGAGGAGAAGAAGCCCAACATCGTCGTCATCATGGGCGACGACATCGGCATGTGGAACATCGGTGCTTACCACCGCGGCATGATGGCCGGCAGGACGCCGAACCTCGACAGGCTCGCCAAGGAGGGCATGCTGTTCACCGACTACTACGCCGAGGCGAGTTGCACGGCGGGTCGCGCGAACTTCATCACCGGCGAGCTGCCGATCCGCACCGGCATGACCACGGTCGGCCAGGCGGGGGCCAAAATCGGCATCCCGGCGGAAGCCTGCACCATCGCCACCGCGCTCAAGGCACAGGGCTACGCCACCGGCCAGTTCGGCAAGAACCATCTCGGCGACCTGAATGAGTTTCTGCCCACCGTCCACGGCTTCGACGAATTCTTCGGCTACCTGTATCACCTGGACGCGATGGAAGACCCGGCGCACCCGAACTACCCGCAGGACCTGCTGAACAAGGTCGGCCCGCGCAACATGGTTCATAGCTGGGCGACCGATATGGACGACCCGACCGAGATGCCGCGCTGGGGCAAGATCGGCAAGCAGAAGATCGAGGATGCCGGCACGCTCTATCCCAAGCGGATGGAGACGGTGGACGACGAGATCCGCGACCTCGCCATCGAATTTCATGGACAAGGCCAAGAAGGACGGCAAGCCGTTCTTCGTCTGGCTCAACCCGACCCGCATGCACATCGTCACGCATCTCTCCCCGAAGTATGAAGCGACTGCGCAACTCGGAGAACGGCTGGTCGGAAGAAGAAGCCGGCATGGCCCAGCTCGATGACGACGTCGGTTTGGTGATGAAGAAGCTCAAGGACATGGGCGAGGACGACAACACCATCGTCGTCTTCACCACCGACAACGGCACCGAAGTCTTCACCTGGCCCGACGGCGGCACGACGCCGTTCGCGCAGTGCAAAGGGACCGATCATGGAAGGCGGCTTCCGCGTGCCCTGCATCCTGCGCTGGCCCGGCCATGTGCCGGCGGACTCGGTGCAGAACGGCATCTTCTCCGGCCTGGACTGGTTCCCCACCTTCCTCGCCGCCGCCGGCAACCCGAACATCACCGACCAGTTGCTCAAGGGCGTGAAGCTCGGCGACCGGACCTACAAGAACCATCTGGACGGCTACAACCAGATGGCCGCCATCACCGGCAAAGGCCCGTCCACGCGTCACGAGATCTTCTACCTCGGCGAAAGCACGGTCGGCGCGGTGCGCATCGACGACTACAAGTTCCGCTTCATCGACCAGCCCCAAGGCTGGCTGGGTGAAAAGACCCATCCGGACGTGCCCTACATCACCAATCTGCGCCTCGATCCGTTCGAGCGCATGGGCTGGCCCAACAACGGGACGAAGGACGGGGCGCAGCAATACTTCGATTGGTTCAAGTTCCAATTCTGGCGCTTCGTGTTCGTCCAGCAGGTGATGGGCAAGGAAATCCAGACCTTCCTCGATTTCCCGCCGATGCAGCGGGGCGCGAGCTTCAACCTTGACGCCGTGAAAGCGGAGATGGCGAAGAGGATGGCCGAGGCGGAGAAGGCGGCCAAAGGCACGGGCGACTGACCGGAGTGACCGTCACGGCGGGCGGCTCGCAAGGGCCGCCCGTCTCCGGCCCAGGGGTTGCCCGACACCTGGCCCGGCACCTTCACCCAGGCGCTGTACGACGGGCGAAGCAGCACGGGTAGGTCGTCATCAGCGTGAAACAGGACTGGAGGAGGATCTCGCGTTCGAGCAATGAGCGCTGCGGAGCGGTGGGCATAGGTGCCCAAGCTCGGCGGCGCTTTTCCGTCCATCCCGTACCTGCCCGACGGTACGCGGGATGATCCAGTCAACCACGAGGCAACAAAGGAGGCTGTAATGGTTTACCCACGAAGAGTTTTGCTGAGTCTGTTCGCGTTGTGCAGCGCCCTGGCGTTCAGCACCGGGTCTGTCTCTGCGGCCGAGGAGACGAAACCCAACATCCTGTTCATCATGGGCGACGACATCGGCATCATGCAGCCGTCTATCTATCACCGCGGCCTGATGGTCGGGGAGACACCCAACATCGACCGCATCGGGAAAGAGGGCGGGATGTTCATGGACTATTACGCCATGCAGAGCTGCACCTCGGGGCGCAACGCCTTCTTCACCGGCATGTATCCGCTGCGCACCGGCATGGTCGAGCCGCAGCTCCCCGGCAGCCCTTCCTACCTGCGACCCGGCACGCCGGCGCTCGCCAAGGTCCTGCTCGATCTCGGCTACAACACCGGCGAGTTCGGCAAGAATCACCTGGGCGATCACACCGCCGCGCTGCCGACGGCGCACGGCTTCCAGGAATTCTGGGGCTATCTGTACCACCTGGATGCGATGCAGCAGGTGAGTTTCCCGGATCATCAATTCGAGCCCGACCGAGCAGGCCATCGTGCCGCCGTGCAAGAACACGCCGGTCCCCGGCCTCCAGAGATCCCCGGGGTCCGTTGACCCCATGACGACGACCTGCCTGACGCCGCCGCGCCCGATCATCTCGTGCACGTCCTCCGACGGCACGGAGAAGAATCAGACCTGCAAGGACGAGGGCCCGCTGACGCTGGACCGTTCGAGGACGGTGGACGAGGAGATCTCGGCAAAGGTCATCGACTTCCTCGACCGCAACGATCCCAAGAAGACCGGCAAGCCCTTCTTCGTCTGGTACAACCCCGCGCGCATGCACGTGACGACCATGCTGTCGCCCAAGTATGAAGCCATGCTGGGCGTGCGGGGCGGCAAGGACTGGGGCGTCAACGAGGCCGGCATGAAGCAGATGGACGACAACATCGGCTACGTGCTGAAGAAGCTGGAGGACATGGGCGAGTTGGACAACACCATCGTCGTCTTCACCACCGACAACGGCGCCGAGGCGATCAGCTTTCCCGGACGGTGGCGTCACGCCGTTCAAGGGGCAGAAGGGCATGGCCTGGGAAGGCGGCTACCGGGTCCCGGCGGTCATTCGCTGGCCGGGTCAGATCAAGGCCGGCACGGTGTACACGGAGATGTTCGCCTCCTTCGACTGGATGCCCACGCTGGTGGAGATCGCCGGCGGTCCCAAGGGCGACGGGCTGAAGAAGGAGATCGAGGCCGGCCAGTATCCCGGCTTCGTCAAGACCACCCTGGACGGGATCAACCAGATCGACTACTTGACGGGCAAGTCCCAGAAATCGGCGCGCGACGAATTCTTCTACTACTCGGGCGCAACTCTGTCGGCGCTTCGCTACAAGAACTGGAAGTTCTACTGGACGATGCCGAGTCCGTCGGCGCAGGGATGGCTGCTCCCCAAGACCACGTACAACTTCACGCTGGTCGACAACATCAAGCGCGATCCCTTCGAGCAGGCCGTCGGCCCGCTCCAGGATACGGCCATGAGCATCGGCGGCGCACTGGCGGCCCCGATGACCGCCTTCATTTACGACTGGAACCTCCTGCCCCTCGGCCAGCGGCTGGCGCTGCAGTTCCTCGAGACCTACGCGAAGTTTCCGCCGTTGCAGGCGCCGTCTTCTTACAACCTGGCGCAGGTAATGGAGGAAATCGAGGCGCAGAAGCGCGCTCTCCATACCGGGCACCCGAGCGACTAGCCTGACAGGAAGGGCATGAGGTGACAAAGCGGGCGGCCCGAAAGGGTCGCCCGTTTTACGTGATCAAGGAGAAACCACCCATGAGACACATTCCCTCGTTATCGCAATTCGCGCGCTTCTTTGCGCTGGGCGCCCTGCTCGCCCTGCGCGCGCGCGCCCATGCCCAGACCGATCCGCTGCCGTCGTGGAACGACGGCGCCGCCAGGCAGGCAATTGTCACCTTCGTGGAGGAAACCACCGACCCGGCGAGTCCCAAGTTCGTGCCGCCGGCCGAGCGCATCGCCACCTTCGATCAGGACGGCGCGCGGCTCGCCATGCTGGTGTTGCACGACGGCGCGCAGCGCGAGTATGCGTATGGTCCGGCCCAGGGGCTGCCCGATACGAAGGTCGGCACGTTCACCCGGGCGCTGTACGACGAGGCGAAGAAGGACGGCTGGTTCGTCATCAGCATGAAGAACGACTGGAAGCGAATCTTCGCCTTCGCGCCGTGATGTGAACTCCTAATGAATACCGGGCATTCGGCATTCGGGACAGTGCTATTATCAGACCCCCATGCCGCAACAAGTAGATCCCGCGGCGCCCGCCGGAAGTGTAAAAGACACGTTAACTGGAGATAAACAATGAAACAAGAGAATCTGGTCGGACGCGCTCTGACCCTGCTGACCGCCTGGGTTGCCCTGATTCTCGCTGTCGTCCCGGCGCAGGCGGCGGACAAGAAGCCCAACATTCTCGTCATCTGGGGCGATGACATCGGCATCCACAACATCAGCGCCTACAGTCTCGGCGTGATGGGCTACCACACGCCCAACATCGACCGCATCGCGAAGGAGGGGGCGCTGTTCACCGACGCCTACGCGCAGCAAAGCTGCACGGCGGGCCGCGCCTCGTTCATCCTCGGGGAGCATCCGTTCCGCACCGGCCTGCTCACCATCGGCATGCCCGGCTCGCCGCAAGGCATTCCCGACTGGGCGCCGACCATCGCCGACCTGCTGAAGAAGCAGGGCTACGCCACCGGCCAGTTCGGCAAGAACCATCTCGGCGACCGCGACTCGCACCTGCCGACGGTGCATGGCTTCGACGAGTTTCTCGGCAACCTTTACCACCTGAACGCCGAGGAGGAGCCGGAGACCTACTACTATCCGAAAGATCCCGAGTTCAGGAAGAAATACGGCCCGCGTGGCGTGCTCCACAGCTTCGCGACGGACGTGGACGATCCCACGTGGACCCGCGCTTCGGCCGGGTCGGCAAACAGAAGATCGAGGACACCGGCCCGCTCACCCGCGAGCGGATGCCGACCGTGGACATGGAAATCTACGACGCCGAGCAGAAGTTCGTGGCGAAAGCGGTCAAGGACGGCAAGCCGTTCTTCGTCTGGTTCAACACCACCCGCATGCACGTCTGGACGCACTTGAAGAAGTCCGCCGAGGGCCGGACCGGCATCGGTATCTATCCCGACGGCATGGTCGAACACGACGACATGGTGGGCAGGTGTTGAAGCAGCTCGATGATCTCGGCATCGCCGAAAACACCATCGTCGTCTACGGCACCGACAACGGCGCGGAAACCGTGACGTGGCCGGACGGCGGGACCACACCGTTCCACGGTGAGAAGGGCACGACCTGGGAAGGCGGCTTCCGAGTGCCGATGCTCGTCCGCTGGCCGGGCGTCATCAAGCCGGGCACGATCGTCAACGATATCTTCTCGCAGGAAGACTGGCTGCCGACCCTCCTGGCGGCGGCGGGCGAGCCGGACATCGTCGAGAAGTTGAAGCAGGGTTACCAGGCCAACGGCAAGACCTGGAAGGTCCACCTCGACGGCTACAACTTCCTGCCGTTCTTCAAGGGCGAGGTCAAGAAAGGCCCGCGCGAGGAAATCTTCTACTTCGGACAGGGCGGCGACCTCAACGCCGTGCGCTGGAACGACTGGAAGGTCTCCTTCGCCGTCGAGAACGGCAACATCGCCACCGCCATCCGCGACGTCGCCCGGCTGGCCGGTGATCATCAACCTGCGGGCCGACCCCTACGAGAAGGGCCCCGGGAGTCGGGCATGTACATCCGCTGGTATGGCCGACAACATCTGGCTCTTCGTGCCGGTGCAGCAAAAGCTCAAGGCGTTCCTCACGACTTTGCCGGAATATCCGTTCCAGCAGGGCAGCAGCCTGAACGCGGCGGACATCAACTACAACTCCCTCCAGGCGATGCAGGCCATGAAACGCTTGAAGGAACTGGAAACGATTTCGTCTCCGCAGAACTGACGCGAGTCGATCCCGAGATCCGTTTCACTTCAAGGAGACAGACGATGCGCAAACGCTCGATATCGTCGGCACTCGCCGTTTTCGGCCTCTTGTCGACGGTTTCTGCTTTCGCGGCCACCCTGAACGGCCAAGTGCTCGGCGCAGGCGCGCCGATCGCCAATTCGACGGTGACGCTTTGGGCCGCAAGTGCGGATGCACCGAAACAACTGGCAGAGGCGCAAACCGGCGCCGATGGCCGCTTCGCGCTGACGGTTCCCGACACGCGAAGCGCGGACGCGAGTCTGTACCTGGTCGCCAAGGGCGGCCAACCCGCGGCTAACAAGGCAAGCGGGGACAACCACGCCATTGCGCTGATGGCGGTCGTGGGCATCAAGCCCCCGGCCAGGGTCGTCATCAACGAGTTCACGACCGTGGCTTCGGTGTGGACCCACGCGCAGTTTCTCGATGGCAGCGCAATCAGCGGTCACGCGCTCGGCCTGCAAGATCGCCGCGGGCAACGTGCCCAACTTCGTTGATCTCGCAACCGGCGGGTGGGGTGGGGCCATCCAGGGTCCGCTCAACAGCAGCCAGACGCCCACGATGGCGAACTTCGCCACGCTGGCCGACGTGCTGGCCGGATGCGTTACGCGCGTGACGGCGGATGCGTGCGGCAAGCTCTTTGCCGCGTCTACGTCGCCCAAGGGCAGCGTCCCGACCGACACGCTGACGGCGGCGCAGTCGATCGCACGCAACTCGTGGTACCAGCCCGAGCGAATTTTCGCGCTGCTGGACGCAGTTCTATCCGGTTCCGCAGGGCAAGAATCTGCGCGCGGTTCCCTTCATGCCGTACCTTGAGTTTCTCGCCCAGCGCGTGGGTGCTACCGCTCAAGTTCGACGGCGGGGGGTATCGCGCGGGCGGCAAGGCGATGTTCGACAGCGAGGGCAACCTCTGGGTCGGCGACAACTTCACCGTCGGTTGGCAGGGGCGAGCGACGCGCTGTGGCAGGGCCATGCCACCAAGTTCGCGCCGAACGGCAAGCCGCTGTCGCCCAGCACCACCGGGTTTTCCGGCGGCGGAATGGAAGGCGGCACGTTCGGCGCGGCCGTCGACGCCAAGGACAACGCCTGGTTCACCAGCTACGGCAGCAAGTCCATCACGGAATTCGACAAGAACGGCAAGCCCCTGACGCCCCCTGAAGGCATCAACTTCGGAGGCCGGCTCGGACTGATGCAGGGAATCATCGTCACGCCGAGCGGCGATGTCTGGGCCCTGGGCATTGAGAAGAGGCAACTCGTCTACTTCCCCAAGGGAGATCTGACCAAGGGCCGGATCGTTTGCGAGGGCGACAGCGCGGAGCCGTGCAAGTCGTTCCTGGGGCCATTTCACCTCGCCATCGACCAGCAGGACCGGATCTGGGTGTCCGACAGCAGCGACAAGGTCACCCGCTTCCCCGCCGCCGATCCGAGCAAGGTGGAGAACTTCAAGACCGGACTCCAGAACAGCGGTCTGAACATCGACAGCCAGGGCAACGTCTGGGTCACCAATCGGTTCGGTACGGGCCTGCTGGGCATGGCCCATCTGGTCGACTTTGCGGTACGCATGAAGGCCGAGGGTCTTACGTCCGCCGCTGACTACCTGACGAAGACCATGTCCGAGCAGAAGGGAGGCGCCGGCAGTGTCACGCTGCTGCGGCCGGACGGCACTCCATTTCCGGGCTCGCCGTTCAAGGGCGGCGGTCTTCCGGGACCGTGGGCGGTGGCGGTGGATGGCAACGACAACGTCTGGATCTCCAACTTCGCCATGCCCGCTAGTCCAATCGTGCAGTTGTGCGGCGCCCGCACCGAGAACTGCCCGCCCGGCTTCAAGACCGGCGACCAGATCTCGCCGCCCGGCGGCTACGTCGGCGGTGGCCTGCAGATGCAGACGGATTTGGCCATCGATCCGGCCGGCAACGTCTGGGTGATGAACAACTGGCAGGACGTCGACAGCTTGCTATGGGAAGCCTCCCGAAGCGCTCTCGACCCGCTGCGGCGGTCAGGGCGTCGTGATTTTCTATGGAATGGCCAAGCCCGTTCGCGCACCGCAGATCGGGCCGGCGCGGCCGTATTAGGAAGCCGGTCGGTCACTTGGTAGGTCGGGTTAGCCCGATAGGGCGTGACCCGACCTACCCGACGCTCCAAATTGGTGCGGCCCCACCACCCGCGCATTCGGCACATGCTGATTCGGACAGGATTCGGCATCCAAGGCACCGACAGGAGAGATACCACCCATGACCGAAACGAACGAAGCTAGATCGCTGGCTGGCGCGGTACTGATGACCACGCTGCTTGCGGCCACGCCGGCAGTGGCGGAGATGAGTGCCGAGGAACTCGCGAAGCTCGCGCAGAACCCGGTCGGCAACCTGATCAGCGTGCCGTTCCAGAACAATACCAACCTCAACTTCGGGCCGGAGAAGGGGACGCAGAACATCCTCAACATCCAGCCGGTGATTCCGATTTCGGTGAACAGCGAATGGAACATCATCACCCGCACCATTCTGCCGGTGATCTCGATGCCGCCGCTCTACCCGGGCGATGACCGGACGAATGGCATCGGCGACACGGTCTTCACCGCGTTTCTGTCGCCGGCGAAGCCCGGGCACTGGATTTGGGGCGCGGGGCCGGTCATCCAGCTTCCGACGAACAGCAACTCGGAGCTCGGCAACAAGAACTGGGGCCTGGGTCCGTCGTTCGTGGTGTTGCACCTCGAACACGGCGATCCCTGGGTCTACGGAGTGTTGGTCAACAATATCTGGTCGCTCACCAGCGACCAGCAGGGCGGGTCGTACAACAACGGCCTGATCCAGCCGTTCGTCAATTACAACTTCGAGGGCGGCCTTTATCTCACCAGCGCGCCGATCGCGACCGTCGACTGGAAGGCGGACAGCGGCCAGCGATGGACAGTGCCGCTGGGCGGTGGCGTCGGCAAGATATTCCACCTCGGAAAGCTGCCGGTGAACACGCAATTGTCCGCATACTACAACGTGGTGACGCCCGATCTAGGAGCGAACTGGCAGATTCGCGCGCAGGTGCAGCTCATGTTCCCGAAGTAGCGCGCCCACGAGGCGAACACAACGGATCCCTGGATCCGTGACTTCGAGTTCTGGGCATCCGGGGCACGGGATAATGGGAGGTATTCTCAGTTGAGTTGGTTAGTGTTTAGCCAACTGGCGACATCGGCTGTGCACAGCAGGCGTGGAACCTGGTCGGCGCAGGAGTGATGGCGGGGCTTTGACCTTTTGGCGCTGAATTTCAGGCATAGGTTTACACCGGGGCCTGGTGAGGCCCGGGTCGAGTTTCTAGGGATGTCGTCCTAGCTACCCGAAGGCGAGTTGGTAATACACCTGCTCGAAGGCGCGAAAGCCGGGACAGAGCCGGCTGAAGCGCAGCTTCAGTCTGCGGGCGGTGGCGACCAACCGGGCGGCGAGGTACATCAGTTCCTGGAGGACGGTCTTGATCCGCCGGCGCTTGGCCGGATGGCGCAGGGGAGCCGACTCGCCGGTCAGCCCGATGAGTCCGATGAAGCGCAGGATGTTGTAGGCGAACACGGCAAAGGCGAGCACCAGGTCATTGGTGTCGAATTTCCCGGAGGGCAGCCGTTCGATATCGAGGTCGGTCTTGAACTCGCTGTGGAACTGCTCGGAGGTGCCGTGGTCACGGTACAGGGCGACAATCTCCGCGTCCGGATAGGCGAGCGAGGTCCACCAGCCATCGATCTCCAGCTCCGGTACCAACAGCGCCTGGCCCTTCTTGTCGATGGTGCGCTCGGTCACCCGCATCACCCGGCGAACGTGGTAGGTGTGCTCCCGATGGGGGTGCTCCTCGACGACGCTGAACAGCGCCACGCGCTTGCCGGGTCGGGGTGTCTCCCATGCCCCTTGGCGCTCGGCGCGCTCCAGCCAATGGGCAGGGTCCTCGCCCCGAGGGTTCCACTGGATAATGAAGTCCACCTCCTCTTCGAGGTAGCGCAGCCGGTTCTCCAAGGCGTCGTGGGCGCTGTCCTGGCGCACCAGCAGCGGCAGTTTGGTCAGGCGCCTGGCCCGCGGCAGGATGCGCTCCCAGACCTAGCCGAATTCCTTCTGACTGTGCTGCTTGCCTTCTCGCAGCTCACAGCCGACGCACCACCCTTCGGTTCCCACGTAGGTCGCGATCGGCGCATAACCGTCATAGCCGTGGTAGGTGCGCGAGACTCCTTCTTGCTTGGTCCCGGAGTTGTCCATGGGAAAGACATCGATGTCCACCGGCACATGACCGGTCTTGAGCGCACTGACCGGCGCCTTGGCGTTGACCATGAACTCGATATCGGCCTCGTCAATGACCTCCCGCAGGACCGCTGCGTGCTCGTCGAGACGCTGCCTCAGCGTTTCTGGCGAGGGTACCCGCTCCAGCCCCAACGCCTGGCGGAAGAAATCGTCCTCTCGGACGTTGGAGACCGCTTCGAAGTCGCTCTTGCCCAAACACATCAACCCCAGATAGCTCTTGGCTACGTCTTCATGGGAGATGCCGTGGCGTAGCGGGATGGCCTGCTTCAGCGCCTTGCCCAGGCCGCTGAAGCGGTTGACGCAAAGACCGACCAAGGCCAGACCAGAATGGGAGGTGTAGAATTCTTCGTCGGACTGCTCCAGGATGAACCGCTTCATCGTTCACCTGCCGGGTGAGTGGGCGTGCGGGCCGATTTTACCCGAACTGCCACGATAAATCAGCAGGTTGCAGCCACCCGCTAAGACGCGAAGTCACGGAATCAGGGGATCCTGATGCCAGGAAAGATGACATGGCATGCGAAGTTCCTGGCCTTTCTGTGAGCCGCCATCCCGTGGGTTCCGGCGCTTGCATTCGCTGCAGACAGGAAGCCGAACGATCCTGAGATCATCCGGGCGGACAACGTCGGCTGGTTACAACGGCAGCGCATACAACCTCGGCGTGATGGGCTACCGGACACCGAGCGCATCGCCGCGGACAAGCCCGCGGCATACCCGACCGAGCATGGCTACCGCTGCTGACCCAACGTTTCGCGCCACGGATGGTGGACGGAATCCGCGAAGAAGGATTCCGGGGGCGCCGGCCGCTGGAAGTCTCCCATGCGCTGCGACGGGGGTGGATCGCGCTACCGCAACACCGGGACGGTCAGGACGAGTGTAGTCCTCTGCTCCACGCTTCGGCCATCCGCACCGATATGAGGGTCTCGAGGAGGCGGAACGCCAGCTTGCTCACCATATCCGTGGCGTCGATGGAATACCGCTATCCGTGACGCTTGACTGCGAACATCGACTGCTCGGGGCGCTGCTTCGAGCTACGGATGCGGTCCTCTGTCCGGCCGCTCTCGTCGGTGGCAGCCGCGGGGCCAACCCCGACTGGATGTGCTCCTCGGGCACTTCCAGAGAGTCCGCTGCGATGCTGAAGAGATCGTAGACCGTGCCAGATTGATGCTGGATCGGGACGACGCCCAGGAAAGCTGCAGCCTGTTTGGCGGAGTGGAAACGGTGGGTGAAAAACAGGGCGAGAAACCAGGCCGAGAGCTTGGGGCGGCAAGGATGCTCCCCTTTGTCGGATAGCCAGACTCGGCCACGGATTTCGGTACCGTTGCCTCCGGGACTATTCGATTGACGGTATATATGGATGTCGGTATATTGACCGTCATGGCATTGCATCCCGAGGTCTTTTACCAAGCACTTGCAGACCTGACGCGCCTGCGCTGTCTTCTGCTTTTGGAATCGGAACAGGGGCTCTGCGTCTGCGAGCTGACCTATGCATTGAGGGTGCCCCAGCCCAAGATCTCCCGCCACCTCGCCCAGTTGCGGGAAGCCGGAATCGTGCGCGACCGGCGCCAGGGGCTGTGGGTCTACTACCGCCTGCATCCAGATCTGCCGGCCTGGGCACGTGCCGTGCTGGCTGAAACTGCCGCGGGCGTGGCGGGGGAGCTGCCGTTTGCCGAGGACCGCGCTGCGCTCCGGGAGATGCCGAACCGACCCCAAGGGCGCTGCTGCGTCGCCTGACATAGTCCTGACCATCCCTTGCCAGGAGTTGCTCATGAGCGGTAACAAGGTCTACAACGTCCTCTTCCTGTGCACCGGGAACACTGCCCGCAGCATCCTGGGCGAGTGCCTGATCAATCGCTGGGGCGGGGGGAGGTTTCGGGGCTTCAGTGCGGGCAGCCACCCCAAGGGCTATGTCCACCCCCTGACCTTGGAGCTGCTGAGGCGCTTAGATTTCGACGCCAGTGGTCTACGCAGCAAGGACTGGGCCGAGTTCGCGGAGCCGGGCGCGCCCCGGATGGATTTCGTGTTCACAGTCTGCGACAAGGCGGCTGCCGAGGTCTGCCCGATATGGCCGGGCCAGCCCATCACAGCCCACTGGGGGGTGCCCGACCCAGCCGCCGTCGAGGGTGATGAGATCACCCGTCTCAACGCGTTCCGCCGCACCTTTCGAGAGCTAGAGAACCGTATCAAGATCTTCGTGAGCCTCCCCATCGCCGCGCTGGACCGCCTCAAGCTTAAGCGGGAGCTCGATCGCATCGGGCAGGCCAAGCTAGACGACAGCGACGGCGGAACGGCTCCATGAGCGCGCAATCCGAAGTCACCGCGAAGAAGGCATCGAGTGCCCGCATGGGCGTCTTCGAGCGCTACCTCACCGTGTGGGTGTTCTTGTGCATCCTGGCCGGGATCGGCCTGGGCCATCTCTTCCCCGGCGCTTTCCAGGCCGTGGGGAGGCTGGAGCTCGCCCGCATCAACCTACCCGTGGCGCTGCTCATCTGGCTCATGATCATCCCCATGCTGCTGAAGATCGACCTCAAGGCGCTCAGGGGCGTGGCCCAGCACTGGCGCGGAGTGGGGGTGACGCTGCTCGTCAACTGGGGCGTGAAGCCGTTCTCGATGGCGCTGCTCGCCTGGCTGTTCATCGGCGGGCTGTTCCGCGGCTACCTGCCCGCGGGGCAGATCGACTCCTACATCGCCGGCCTCATACTGCTGGCCGCCGCCCCCTGCACCGCCATGGTGTTCGTCTGGAGCCACCTGTCACGCGGGGAGCCGCATTTCACGCTCTCCCAGGTGGCGCTGAACAACGTCATCATGGTGTTCGCCTTCGCACCGATCGTGGGGCTGCTGCTGGGGCTCTCCAGCATCAGCGTGCCCTGGGACACCCTGCTGCTCTCGGTGGCCCTTTACATCGTCGCACCCCTGGCAGTGGCCAGCCTCTGGCGCCGCTCCCTGTTGAACCACGAACAAGGCTACGCCCGGCTCGACCGGCTGCTGAAGATCTTGCACCCGCTCTCGCTCTCGGCTCTGCTCGTAACGCTGGTGCTGCTGTTCGGGTTTCAGGGCGAGCAGATCGTGGCCCAGCCGCTCATCATCGCGCTGCTCGCGGTGCCCATCCTGATCCAGGTGTTCTTCAACGCGGGGCTCGCCTATCTGCTCAACCGGGCGGTGCGCTCGCCCCACTGTGTGGCCGGTCCCTCGGCCCTCATCGGCGCGAGCAACTTCTTCGAGCTGGCGGTCGCGACAGCCATTGCGCTGTTCGGCTTCGAGTCCGGCGCCGCGCTTGCCACGGTCGTGGGCGTGCTCATTGAAGTGCCAGTGATGCTCGCGGCGGTGGGGGTGGTGAACAGGACCCGCGCGTGGTATGAGCGCCGCGACGGCGTGGTGCCGTACGAAGTGTGCTGTCCGGCGGACCTGCGCCTGCACGCCGGGCATTGAACCCATTATGGGTAATCGGAGGCAATGAAGCCATGAAGCAGGAACAGATCACCGCCATGCGCGAGTTCGGCGCCAAGGGTCGGGCCTTCGGCGATCTCTGGGACACGTTCCTGGAGTCCGCCTTCTTCATCCACGGCCACATCTGCGGCGGCATGCCGCTCGGCTTCCGCGCCGCGCGCAAGGCGCTGGAGGCGCTGGGTGCGGAGCGCGAGCTCAACATGGCGAAGCTCGCGTTCGTGGAGACGGGCACCGGCCACGCCGCGGGCTGCTTCGCTGACGGCGTGCAACTGGGCACGGGTTGCACCTTCGGCAAGGGACTCATCGAGCGCACCCAGTACGGCAAGTGGGCACTCACTCTGGTGGACCGTGACAGCGGCAAGGCCGTGCGCGTGTCCGTGCGCCCCGAGGTCATCCAGGCTTCCTTCCAGTCGCCCTTCGTGCAGCAGCGCAAGCAGGGTGTGCCCCCGACCGAGGTTCCGCTGGAGCTGAGCAAGCCGCTGGTGGAGAAGCTGCTCGCGCGCAGCGCCGCGGAGCTGTTCAGCGTCTCGGAGGTCTTCGACTATGCGCCGCCGCCGCGCCAGCCGGCGACCTTCAACCTCGTCACCTGCAGCACCTGCGGCGAGGCGGTGGCAGAGAACAAGGTCCGCATCAAGGACGGCCGGCCGGTGTGCATCCCGTGCTCGGGCTACGGCGGCTGAGGCATGACCGCTGCGCCAGAGACCTACGTCCTGGCGACCGCGCTGGTGTTCGTCGTCTCGGCGGTGTTCGCGGCCCTGGGGCTCGGCGGCGGCATGCTCTATGTCCCCATCCTCAAATGGCTGGGGCTGCCGCTCAAGACCGCTGCCATCCCGCTCGGCCTGCTCCTGAACGGCCTCAACACCCTACTCGCCTTCCTGCGCTACGCACGCGAAGGTTTGGTGGACTTCCGCGGCGGGGCGCCGGCGGCCGTGGCGGCGCTCCTGACCGCGCCGCTCGGTGCTTACTGCGTGCGTTACCTGCCGCGCAATATGCTGATTGCACTGTTCGCCCTGATGGTAGCGCTCGCGGGGCTACGCAGCCTCGCCGGCCGCAAGCCGGCCATGCGGGTCTTGTCGGGGTTGAAACGCCTCGGGATCGGAGGGGGGACCGGTGCCGCCGCCGGCTTTCTCGGCGGGCTGCTCGGCATCGGCGGGGGGTTTCTCATCGCCCCGGTGCTCATGGATCTCGGCTACGAACCCAAGCAGGCCGCCGGCACCACCGCCTTCGTAGTGACCTTCTCCTCGTTCTCGGGTTTCCTGGGGCACGCTTTCGGGGCGCTGCCGCCGCTGCGGCTCCTACTGCTTACGGTGTTCGCGGTGATTGTGGGATCGCAGCTCGGGGCCTGGTTCATGGCGCGCAAGGCGCAGCCGCAGTGGGTGCGGGCGGCTTATGGGGTGCTGCTCCTCGGGGTGGCCGTGAGGCTCGGCTGGGAGCTTCTCGCGCCGCGGCTTCTGGGAGGATGAGATGCAAGCCCATCTTGAGTTCCGTGCTCACCTGTCCGCACTGCGGCGTGCGCACCGAGGAGACCATGCCCGACGGACGCCTGCCAGTGGTTCTACGAATGCGCTGGTTGCGGGCGGCTGCTGCGGCCCAAGCCGGGCGACTGCTGCGTGTTCTGCTCCTATGGCAGTGCGCCCTGCCCCCCGATGCAGCAGGAGCTGACCCATGTTCGAGATCCTCGCTAACCGCCTCGTCTATCAGGCGTTGGGCTAGGACCCACAGAGCATAGCGGGGGCGGCGTTACACTTCTTGGTCATGGGACGTCACCAGATCCTGGTGTTGCTGACCGCGGTTATCTACACGACCAAGTGTACTCCTACGCAGCGTACACGTTGGATCATCCCGGAATGGCGGAGCATCCCTGTGCCGAAGGCGGCGTTCAACTGGACGCCGAGGTAGCCCATCACCTTGGTGAAGACCAGGCTCCTGGCGATGGGTCCGATGTCCATGTAGAGCATCCGGGGCGGCCGAGGCGAATGCCTGGCTGATGCGCTTCCTGACCCGCAGTGACGGGGGTCCAGGAATGAGCCGTGCAAAAGGGAAGCCTTTTGCGCGGTTTGTTGTTGATCTTTAAGACGTTGATTTATTTAATGCTCGAAGCGAGCAAAAGGGTCTGGCACGGATACGGATAACGGGCACGGACCCGACGGCGGCAAGTCATTTCTTCATTTCCTCCTGCTTCATCTTTTCGTCCATGACGGCTTCTTTCTTCATGGCGTGCGCTTTAACGTCACCTTTCTTCATATCTTTTCTGGCCATGCCGGTCGGCATCGGTTGGTTCATGTTCATGGGCTGTTGCGATTCGGTCCGTGTCATCTTGTTCAACTCGATGTCGCCCGCATCGGTTTGGCCGGGCGCCGGCGGCGTGTTCTTCTCGGCGGCGAGCGACGGCAGAGGCCACGCCAGCGCCAGGACGAGCGCGGCGATGAAGCGTTTTTTCATGCCGTGCCTCACAAGCCGGAGAACCAGTTGTAACCCATGTCCTCCCAGTAGCCGCCCGGGTAGACGTTGGTGACGAAGATTTCCGCGATATGTTTCGGGTTCTTGAAACCGAGCTTGGTGGGAATCCGCAGCTTCATGGGGAAGCCATACTTGGCGGGCAATATCTCGTCGGCGTACTTGAAGGTCAATTGCGTCTGCGGGTGCAGCGCAGTGGCCATGTCGATGCTGGTGTAATAGTAGTCGAGGCAGCGGAAACCGACGTATCTGGCCGACAGGTCGGCGCCGACGCGCTCGAGGAAGTAGCGGAACGGCACTCCGCTCCATTTGCCGATGGCGCTCCAGCCCTCGACGCACACGTGGCGGGTGATCTGCGACACCTGGGGTAGGGCGTAGAGCTGCGGCAGCGACCAGGGTTTTCGGTCGCGGATCAGGCCGCCGAGCATCAGCCGGTATCGCGCGGCGTCGACCCGGGGGACCTCGTCTTCGGCGTAATAGGCGTTGAACGGAAACGGCTTGGTGATCGCGCTTTCCGGGTAGACCGGCGCGAGCTTGTCGGGATTGAACAGCCAGCCTTGCACGCGGTCGTTCCATTTCGACATGGCCCACAGCGTCTTATGCACCGCGTTGACGTCGGTGACGTCACATCCGGTGAGCAACGCCAGGGCCCCGAGGCTCAGCGAACGCTTGAGGAACAGCCGGCGCTCGATGAGCTGGATTTGTTTCGGGGGAACGGTCGCGAGAGCGGTGTAGCGGCGCGGGCGTTGCTTCATGTTGCTGTCGTGCCTTCCGGCAACGTGGAATCGCGCGGTGCGCGGCCGGTGAATATGGGCGGGAGCGTGCTCGGCACCAGGACCACCAGGGTGAGGTGGATCACGATGAAGCCGACGACGCCGGCCATGGCGAAAAAGTGCACCAAGCGCGCGCCTTCGTATCCGCCCATCAGCGCGGCCAAGCCCTGGAACTGCACCGGTTTCCAGATGCTGAGCCCGGACAGCACCAACACCACGCCGAGCAGGATGACCACGACGTAGGCCAACTTCTGTATCGCGTTGTAACTGCCGAGGCGATGTGAAAGGTGCCCGCGCAGCAGGTTGCCGAATTCGCGCGCGATGGCGCGCGGCGTGAGCGGGAAGAAGTTGTGCCGATAATGGCCGGAGAAAATGCCATAAAGCACGTACACGACGCCGTTCGTCACCAGCAGCCACATCGCCGCGAAATGCCATTGCAGCGCGCCGGCGAGCCAGCCGCCCAGGGTCAGGCTGTCCGGAAATTGAAAGGGGAACAGCGGCGAGGCGTCGTAGATGCGCCACCCGCTCAGAATCATGACGAAGATCGCGAACGCGTTGACCCAGTGGCCGATGCGCACCGCTAGCGGGTGGATCACGGCGCGCGGTGGTTCAGGCGGATGGTCGACGTCAGACTCCATTGACGCTCTCCGATCTGACCGCGTAACGGGTCAGGCAGGCAACACAATAGGACGGTCACGCGTGAAATGCCATGTATAGCTCCGATTTCTCTGGACACGAGGAGAAGTGATACTTGAAGTGTCGTGCAGAGGAGATCGGAGATGACCAAGAAGTCTGCGTTGAGCGGAGAGCAGCGTTCGCAGCTTGTGTTGCGGCTCTTGAGCAAGGAAGAACCGGCGGCCCAGATCGCGCGCCGGGCTGGGGTGTCGGAGCAGAGCCTGTACCGCTGGCGTGAGAGGGTTGTGAAGAAATCGTCGCGAGCGGATCCGGGAATGCAAGGCGCCCGGCAGCGAGGGACGAGACAATACAAGGGACTACGAGGATGCGAGCGGGGAGGGACGCTGCACACGGGCTCCGCAGCAGATTTGTTCACAACCTCTCAGCGGGCTTCGGGCCGGGTCGGAGGCTCGGCGCCTTGCACCAGCGGGATCACGCGCTCGCCGCCGGCGCCTCGCAGGACCACCCGTCCGAGATCGATGGCCTGCACTCTCAGCCCGCTGACCTGGTCTCCTACGCGGCAGGGGCGTCCGTCGATAATGGCGATGGCGTGATGATCATTCACCATGATGGCGCTTACGTGAAGCGATCCACCCAGAAAACGCGTCGGAAGCCTATGAGGTGTCGGGGACGCACCGCGCCGCGTAACCAGTCCCGACCGCGGAAGGACCCACTGCCGCCCGCCGGTCCTTTCTCCCGATCCCCGATAAATGATTACTGATGCCGTATGGTACTGCCCGCCTTCCACCCGGCGGTAGCTGCCTGGTTCGGCAGGAACTTCCCGCAGCCCACCGCCCCGCAGACTGCCGCCTGGCCCGCGATCCAGGCGCGGCGGCACACGCTCATCGCCGCCCCCACCGGGTCCGGCAAGACCCTGGCGGCGTTTCTCGCCGCCATCGACGACCTGGTGCGGCAGGGAGAGGTCGCAACGCTGCTCGACGCCACCCAGGTCGTCTACGTCTCTCCGCTCAAGGCGCTCAGCAACGACATCCAGCGCAACCTCGAGGCTCCGCTGGAAGGCATCCGGCAGGAGCTGGCCGCGGGCGGCTATCCCGATGTCGTCGTCCGCACCCTGGTGCGCACCGGGGACACCCCCCCGGCGGTGCGCCAGGCCATGCTGCGCCGCCCGCCGCACATCCTGGTGACCACGCCCGAATCGCTTTATATCCTGCTTACCAGCGACGGCGGTCGCAGGATGCTGGCGACGACGCGCACCGTCATCGTCGACGAGATCCATGCCGTCGCCGGAGCCAAGCGCGGCTCGCACTTGGCGCTCACGCTGGAGCGCCTGGAGGCTCTGACCGGACCGGGGCTAGTGCGCATCGGGCTGTCGGCCACGCAGCATCCTATCGAGGAGGTGGCGCGGTTTCTGGTGGGGAGCGCAAGCTCCTCGTCGGAGTGCGCGATCATCGATTCCGGCCATATCCGCGATCGCGATCTGGCCATCGAGGTTCCCGGCTCTCCGCTGGGAGGCGGTGATGTCGGCCGAGGTGCGCGAGGAGGTGTACGACCGCGTGGCCGAGCTGATCCAATCTCATCGCACCACGCTGGTGTTCGTCAACACCCGGCGCATGGCGGAGCGGGTTGAATCCAGGCCCGACACTCCTGGGTTATCCTGGACGCACAGCGCAGCGGGTGGCTGAGCCGCGGGCTGTGACATGGCACCGCGCATCGCCGTTGGACACGTCCTGCGGACGCGCGGCCGGGTCCAAGACAGGATGAACAGGATATGCGGGCGTGCTCCGGGCGCGGGGCTGGGTTCGGGCTCGGCAGGGCATTCCTGACGCCCGGCGGGCCGGGCCGTATCCTGCGCAGGCCCGGTGCTTTCCACCAACGTGCCGTACTCCCTGTCCGCACGCGCTGGGGGGATGCTTCGTCAGTCCAGCGTTCGGGGAGCAGGGTCCGCGCCGCCCGGCCCACGGCATGGGCATGGCAGCCGATCAGCGGGGCCGGCACGCCCGCGTATCGCCGGCGTCTGTCAGGCTTCAGGGCGTCAGGCCCGCTAATTTGCGGTGTCACGGCTGCGTGGCAGGAGGAAGAGATGCGCGCGATGGTGCTTCCCAAGTTTGGTGGTCCGGAGCTCTTCGAGCTTCGCGAGATGGACCGGCCCCGGCCCGGACCCGGCGAGGTGGTGGTCCGCGTGATCGCGTCGGGGACCAACCCGGTGGACGCGAAGCTGCGGGCGAACGGGACATGGGCGAAGCTGACACCGCCCGTGGTACTGGGCTACGACGCGGCGGGCGTGGTCGCGGAAGTGGGCGCGGGTGTCAGCGCCTTCAAGCCGGGCGATGAGGTGTGGTACACCCCCGAGGTCCTCGGCAACCCGCTCGGCACCTATGCGGAGTACAACGTCACCCGAGCCTCGATTGTCGCCAAGAAGCCCAAGGGGCTGTCGTTCGTGGAAGCCGCCGCCATCCCTCTGGCCGGCGGCACGGCTTGGGAGGCGGTGCTCCGGCGGCTTCAGGTGCGCCCGGGCGAGACCGTCCTGATCCACGGTGCCGCGGGCGGCGTGGGCTCGTTCGCCGTGCAGTTCGCCAAAGCGGCCGGAGCGCGGGTCCTGGCCACGGCGAGCCCCAATAATCTCGGTACGCTGCGCGAGCTGGGGGCCGACGTGGCGATCGACTATCGCGGGCAGGACGTTTCGGAGGTGGCGCTCGCCGAGACCGACGGCCAGGGGGTCGACGCCGCCTTCGATATCGAGGGAGACAACCGCGTGGCGCGCTGCTTGCCGGCGCTGCGGCCGTTCGGGCGCGTCGCTTGCATCCTGCCGCCTCAAGGAGATCTGACACTCCTCTATCAGAAGAACATCGCCGTCCACGGGGTGTTCTTGACCCGCGAACGTCGCCGCTTGGACGAGATGCGCCCGCTGTTCGAGCGCGGACAAGCGCGCCCGCTGATCGATGCGGTGCTGCCGCTCGAAGAGGTGCGCAAGGCGCACGAGCGCCTGGACTCCCACCACGGTCGGGGCAAGCTGGTTCTGCAGGTCGCCGACGGCTGACCGCCTCGGCCCATCCCGCCGGTTTTACCCAGCGCCAGACGCAGGAGGCGCTGGTCTGCCCGCAGAGGAAGCTCTCTCAACGGCAGCCGCAGCAGCGGCCACAGCAACGGGGTGTTCCTCTGGCCGCAGAGAAGGTGGCGTTGCGAGCAGCCGGCGCGTGCGGGTTACGGGTAGGGTAAGCTACTGGCGAGCCGGAGCCTCGGACCCGCGGACACGCATCCGACGGGAGAATGTCCGTGGCAGGGGGTCGCGGGCTTCCCCATCGCTCCGGGGAAAGCGCACGGGCGCGCGGTCGGGTGCGGTCGTGACCGACCGCTTCCGACCCAGAGAAGCTGGGGATGAGGATGAGCAAGACACGCTTGAGAGTGACGCTGCTGCTCCTGCTGGTGGTGGGCGGGCTGGGAGCGGGCGCATGGTTCTGGCGGTCGCGGTCGGGAGGCGCCGCCCCCGATGTCCTCGTGATCTATGGGAACGTGGACATCCGCCAGGTGCAGCTCGCCTTCAACGGCGCCGAGCGGATCGCCCGGATGCTGGTGCAGGAGGGCGACCCGGTGCGGGCGGGTCAGCTCGTGGCGGAGCTGGACACCCGGCGTCTGGATCTGGCGGTGGCCAATACGGCGTCCCAGGTGGAATCCCAGCGGCAGGTGCTGGCCCGCCTGGAGGCGGGCACGCGCCCGGAGGATATCAAGAAGGTTCGCGCCGACTTCGAGGCCGCCCAGGTGGAAGCCGGCAACGCCCAACGCAACGACCAGCGGCTGCGGGACCTGGCAGCCAGGCACCTCGCCTCCCAGGAGCAGGCCGACAACGCGCGCGCGGCAGCCGATGCAGCCGCGGCCCGGCAACGGGCGGCCGCGGAGACGCTGGCTCTGGCAGTGGCCGGGCCCCGCAAGGAGGACATCGCCGCTGCGCGGGCCACGCTGGAGGCCCTCCAGGCCCAGCTCGCCCTGGAGCGCCGCAAGCTGGCGGATGCGGAGCTGTATGCGCCGGCCAGCGCCGTCGTCCAGGACCGCCTTCTCGAGCCGGGAGACATGGCCTCCCCGGACCGGCCGGTGTACACGCTGGCCCTCGTCGACCCCCTCTGGGTGCGGGCCTACGTCAGCGAGCCCGACCTCGGGAAGATCCGACCTGGAATGGCCGCCCGGGTGACCACGGACAGCTTCCCAGGGAGGACCTACCGGGCCTGGATCGGCTTCATCTCGCCTACTGCCGAGTTCACCCCCAAGTCCGTGGAGACGAGGGAGGTGCGCACGCAACTCGTCTATCAGGTCCGAGTGTACGTCTGCAACCCCCGGAACGAGCTGCGCCTCGGTATGCCGGCCACCGTCACCATTCCTCTGCAGCAGCCCCCAGTCAAGGCAGGGAGTGCGGCGACCGGCCATTGCCAGGGCTCCTGAGCACGAGGGGGCGGAGATGGAGGTGAGGGACCGCCCCTCGGCGCCGCAGGGCGTCGCCCTGGAGCTGCACGAGGTGAGCAGGAGCTTCCAGGCGGGCGGGCGCCATGTGGAGGCGCTCCGCGGCGCCAGCCTGCGCGTCCGCCACGGGCGGGTGACCGGGCTGATCGGCCCGGACGGCGCCGGCAAGACCACGCTCATGCGCTTGGCGGCGGGCTTGCTTCTGCCAGATGCCGGCGACATCACCGTGCTCGGGCTGGACGTGCAGCGCGAGCCGCTGGCGGTCCAGGCCACGGTAGGCTACATGCCACAGCGCTTCGGTCTCTACGAAGACCTCACGGTGCAGGAGAATCTGGACCTGTACGCCGACCTGCAGGGCGTCCCGCTCACCGAGCGAGCGGAGCGTTACCGGAGTCTGACCCGCATGACCGGCCTCGATCCGTTCACCCGGCGGCTCGCCGGGCGCCTGTCGGGCGGCATGAAGCAGAAGCTGGGCCTGGCCTGCACGCTGGTGCGGGCGCCGCGTCTTCTGCTCCTGGACGAGCCCACGGTGGGGGTGGACCCGGTGTCGCGGCGCGAGCTGTGGACCATCGTTTACGGCCTGGTGGAGCAGCAGGGGATGACCGTGCTGCTGAGCACCGCTTACCTGGACGAGGCCGAGCGCTGCGCCGAGGTGGTCCTGCTGCACGAGGGTCAGGTGCTGGGCAGCGGGCCGCCCGAGAGTTTCAGCGCCGGCCTGCGAGGCCGCACCTATGCGGTGCGTGCCCCCGCCGACCGCAAGCGTGCCGTGCAAGAGGCCCTCGCCGGCAGCCCGGGCGTGGTGGATGCGGTGATTCAGGGTGGGCACGTCCGCGTGGTCATGGAGGGGGAATCGCCACCGGCCCTGGAGCGAATCTCGGACGTCGCCGGCGGTCTCTCATCGGAGCCCGTACCTCCGCGCTTCGAGGACGGGTTCGTCGCCACCCTGCGGGGCCGCGGCGGCTCGCCGCACCGCGGCCGTTCCGTGACCCCCGCGCCCGGCAGCCGAGACCGGCCGGGGGACGAGCCGATCATCCAGGTGGACCGCCTGCAAAGGCGCTTCGGGGACTTCTACGCGGTGAAGGACATCAGCTTCCACGTGGACCGCGGCGAAGTATTCGGTCTGCTGGGCGCCAACGGGGCGGGGAAGTCCACCACCTTCCGCATGCTCTGCGGACTGCTCCCGCCCAGCGGCGGCGCGCTGCGCGTTGCCGGGGTGGATCTGCGTCACGCCGCCGCGGCGGCGCGCGCCCGCATCGGCTACATGTCCCAGAAGTTCTCCCTGTACGGCAACCTCAGCGTGTACGAGAACCTGCGTTTCTTCAGCAGCACGTACGGGCTGGGGGGGCGGCACCGCGTGGAGCGCACGGACTGGGCACTGGAGCAGTTCTCCCTGAGCCCGGTGCGCGACGCCCCCAGCGCGGACCTCTCGCTCGGCTACAAACAGCGCCTGGCGCTGGCCTGCTCGCTGATGCACGAGCCGGAGATCCTGTTTCTGGACGAGCCGACCTCGGGCGTGGACCCGCTGGCCCGACGGGAGTTCTGGGCGCGCATCAACACCCTCGCCGAGGACGGGGTGACTGTGCTGGTGACCACGCACTTCATGGAAGAGGCCGAGTACTGCGACCGTCTCGCCATCATGGCGGCCGGCGAGATCCTGGCCCTGGGCACTCCGGAGGCGATCAAGGAACGCGCGCGGTCGGAGGAGCAGCCTGCGCCCACCATGGAAGACGCCTTCATCGGGCTCATCGAGGCCCACGGCACGGTGCAATGAGGCGGGGCGCGCCGCAGGCGAGCCCGGCAGCCGCCGCGGCGGCGCCACGCGGCGCTGCCCTCATGCGCCTGCGCGGCCTGGTGCGCAAGGAGTTCCTGCAGATCCTGCGCGACCCCAGCAGCATCGCCATCGCGTTCCTGATGCCCGTGGTCCTGCTGCTGATCTTCGGCTATGGCGTTTCCCTGGACGCGAAGCACGTCCCGATCGCCGTGGTAGTGGATCAGCCCACGGCCGATACGGCGAGCTTCACCGGCGCACTGGGAGGCACCGACTACTTCGCCGCGCGGCCGATGGCGAACATGCGGGAGGCCCAAAGGGCGCTGCTGGCACGGCGCGTGGACGCCATCGTGCGCTTGCAGGAGGATTTCGGGAGCCGCCTCAGGCGGCCCGCCGGAGCCCCCATCCAGCTCATCGTGAACGGGGTGGACGCCAACAACGCGCGCCTCGTCCAGGGCTACGTCGAGGGGGCGTGGAGCGCCTGGCTCCAACATCAGGCCGTAGCGCGGGGCGAGACGCTGCAGACCCCGGTGCAGGTGCAGCAGCGCGTGTGGTTCAACAGCGAGGTGCGCAGCCGCAACTTTCTCGTGCCGGGACTCATCGCCGTGATCATGACGCTCATCGGCGCGCTGCTCACGGCGATGGTGATGGCCCGGGAGTGGGAGCGGGGGACCATGGAGGCTCTACTGGTGACGCCTGTGGCCATGCGCGAGGTCCTGGTGGGCAAGCTCATCCCGTATTTCATTCTGGGCATGGGGGGTATGGCGCTGTCCGTGGCCATGGCGGTGTGGCTGTTCGACGTGCCCCTGCGCGGCTCCCCACTGGTGCTGTTCGCCGCGGCCTCGCTGTTCCTGCTGGTGGCTCTGGGGATGGGACTTCTCATCTCCATCGTGGCCAGGAACCAGTTCGTCGCGGGGCAGGTGGCGATCATCGTCACCTTCCTGCCGGCCTTCCTGCTCTCCGGGTTCATCTTCGACGTCGACAGCATGCCCGCGGTGGTGCAGGCGATCACCCATGTCATCGCGGCGCGCTACTTCGTCGCCATCCTGCAGACGGTGTTCTTGGCCGGAGACGTGTGGTCGGTCATCGTGCCGAACGCCCTCGCCCTCATGGTGATGGCGGCCATCTTCCTGGGTCTCAGCCGGCGCAAGGCTCGCAAGCGTCTGGATTAGGAGGGGCCGTGGGGAGCACTTGGCGGCGCATCGTGGCCTTGACGAAGAAGGAATTCCTGGCCGTCCTCAAGGACAAGAAGAGCCGCTTCGTGCTCGTCGGTCCGCCCATCATCCAGGTACTGGTGTTCGGCTACGCCGCCACGTTCGACCTCAGCCACGTCCCGTTCGCCGTGTACAACGAGGACCCCGGGGCGGCGTCGCGGGACCTCCTCGCCCGCTTTCGCGGCTCCCCCAGCTTCCGCGAGCTGGCTCCCGTCACCCGCGAGGGCGAGATCGCCCCGCTCGTCGACCGCAAGGAGGCATTGCTCGTGCTGCACTTCGGGCCGCATTTCAGCCGCGACCTGCTCCTGGGCCGGCCCGCCGACGTGCAAGCGATCGTCGACGGCCGCAACTCCAACACCGCTCTGCTGGTGCTGAATTACACCCGCGCTATCGTGCTCGCCTTCAACGAGCAGTGGGCCGCGCGCACTGGACAACGAGGCCCCCCGGCCCAACTGGAGACGCGGGCCTGGTTCAATCCCAACCTGGAGAGCCGCTGGTTCTTCGTTCCGGGCATCGTGGGGCTGCTCACGTTAGTCGTCACCTTGCTGGTGACGGCTCTGTCCGTGGCGCGGGAGCGCGAGCAGGGGACCTTCGATCAGCTCCTGGTGACTCCGCTGCGTCCGGTCGAGATCCTCGTCGGCAAGGCTTTGCCCGGATTCCTCATCGGGCTCGGCGAAGCCACGGTCATCATCCTGATCGCGGTGTTCTGGTTCCGCATCCCGCTGCTCGGGGGTCTGCTCACCCTCTACACCGGCGTGCTCCTGTTCCTGCTGTCGGGTATCGGCGTCGGGCTCATGATCTCGTCGCTGGCGGTGACCCAGCAGCAGGGGCTCTTAGGGGCCTTTCTGTTCCTGGTGCCCAGCGTTATCCTGTCAGGCTTCGCCACCCCCATCGCCAACATGCCGCCGGCGGTGCAGGACATCACCCTGCTCAACCCGATGCGCTACTTCATGGTGGTGCTGCGAGGAGTGTTTCTGGAGGGGACGCCCTTCGATCTGCTGGTCAGCCAGTTCTGGCCGATGGCGCTCATCGGCGTGCTGACCCTGTCGGTGGCGGCCTGGCTGTTCCGCCACAGGATGTACTGAGCCACCTTGCTGAGGCTCCGCGCACAACGGTTTCAGACGACGCCCGGCTGCCCGCTGCCGCTGGGGGCATGGCCGCGGGGGGAGGGCTTCAACTTCGCCCTGTTCAGCCGCAGCGCCACACGGGTGGAGCTCCTCCTGTATCGTTCGCCCGCCGACGCGGAGCCGTACCAGACGGTCGATCTCCGCCCCGACCGTCACCGCACCGGGGATATCTGGCACGTATGGGTGTCCCACGTCGGTCTCGGACAATGCTACGCCTTCCGAGTGGACGGCCCTTACCGCCCCGAGCTCGGGCTGCGCTTCGACCCCCGCCGTCTCTTGCTGGACCCCTACGCCATCGGCGTCAGCGGCGCCTCCACCTGGGACTTCCATGCCGCCCGCGACGATCGTGCGGGTCCTTCGCCAGAGCGGTCTCCTTCCGTTGGCGATGCTGCAGCCTCTGCCGGGAAGGCGGTGCTGGTCGGCAACGATTTCGACTGGGGAGAGGACCGCTTCCCGAAACGCCCCTGGTCGCAGACCGTGATTTACGAGACGCACGTGCGGGGTCTGACGGTCCATCCGTCTTCCCGCGTGGGGCACCCCGGCACCTACCGCGCAGTGGCGGAGAAGATCCCCTACCTCCGCGACCTCGGGATCACCGCCGTGGAGCTGATGCCGGTGCAGGAGTTCAATGAGAACGAGCTGGCGCTGTCCAATCCGGACACCGGTGAGCCCCTGCGCAACTACTGGGGTTACAGCCCGATCGCGTTCTTTGCGCCCAAGCAAAGCTACGCCTACAGGCAGGGAGCGCACGATGTGCTGCGCGAGTTCAAGGAGATGGTGCGGGCGCTGCACCGGGCGGGCATCGAGGTCATCCTGGACGTGGTGTTCAACCACACGGCCGAGGGGAATGAGCGGGGTCCCACCTTGAGCTTCCGCGGGTTCGGCAACTCCATCTATTACCTGCTGGGCGCGGACCGAAGCACCTACCTGAACTACACCGGGACCGGCAACACTCTGAACTGCAACCATCCGGTGGTGCGGGACCTGATCCTCGACTGTCTGCGTTACTGGGTGGTCCAGATGCACGTCGACGGCTTTCGCTTCGACCTGGCATCCGTGCTGGGCCGCGACGAATCGGGCAACATCGCGCACAATCCCCCGCTGCTCGCGCACATCGCTGAGGACCCCATCCTGCGCGATACCAAGCTCATCGCCGAGGCATGGGATGCCGGCGGAGCGTACCAGGTGGGCAGCTTCCCGGGGGGCCGCTGGTCGGAGTGGAATGGCCGTTTCCGCGATGACGTGCGCCGCTTCTGGCACGGCGATCCGGGGATGATCGGCGAGCTTGCCAGCCGCATTGGCGGCAGTGCGGACCTTTACCAGCGCAGCGAGAAGGTGCCCATCAACAGCATCAATTTCGTGACCTGCCACGACGGGTTCACGCTCAACGACCTGGTCAGCTACGAGCACAAGCACAACCGGGCGAACGGCGAAGGCAACCGGGACGGCAGCGACGAGAATTTCAGTTGGAACTGCGGGGTGGAGGGACCGACGGACGATCCGACGGTCGAACGGCTGCGCCTGCGCCACATCAAGAACCTGCTGGCGACGCTGCTGCTCTCGCGCGGCGTGCCGATGCTCCTCGGCGGCGACGAGTTCCGCCGCACCCAGCACGGCAACAACAACGCCTACTGCCAGGACAATGAGACCTCCTGGTACGACTGGCGTCTGGTCGACCGTCACCGCGAGCTGCTGAGCTTCACGCGCAGCATGATCGCTTTCCGGGCGCGACACCCCACCCTGTCGAGGGAGGCCTTCTATACCGAGCAGGACGTGCGCTGGTTCGACGCGGCCGGCGGCGTCCCGGGCTGGGGCGGCACCGACCGCACGCTGGGATGCGTTCTCCATGCGGCCAATGGCCAGGACATGGATCTCTGCCTCTTGTTCAACGCTCGAGAAGTCGCCGTGGAGTTCCGGCTTCCCCCCACGCACGCCCGGACGCACTGGCGGGTCGCCGTGGATACCGCCGCCCCGTCACCCGACGACATCTGCACGTCGGGCCGCGGCAAGCCCGTACCGGACCCCGAACGCCACTGCGTCGCCGCCCACTCTCTGGTCGTCCTGCTCGCAGACAGGCGCTGACGGGCGGCGTCCGCCGCGCGGACGTGCGGACCCCACCGATTGCCGAAAGCCTCGACCTTGCAGAGGGCGCCGCTCGGTCCCCCGGCCAGATCGAGCGGCTGCCGCCGTCAACAGGGAGCGGCGCAGAGAGAGTGCGCAGCCGAGACGCACCCCACGGATTTTTTCACACGCTCCCGGCGCCGCCTGCGGCTCGCCGGATGACTTCCGACGCGCCACGCGAGCCTCAGCGGACGTCGTTTTCGCCCGTGCGCTGCGCGAAGAGATTGTAAAGCCACGCAAAGACGAATCCGCCGACCGTTCCGTCAACGAAGGCCCAGGCCAGACCGATGACGCTGCCCAAGGGGCTTATGCTGTAGCCGCGGTAGATGCGCCCGATGAAGGTGATCTCTCCTGTGACGCCGTCGAAGGCGATGATCCACCAGGTCAGGAAGAACAGGCCCAAACCCCAGATAATCCCGCAGGCGAGCGCGAACGCTTTTGCATTGAGTTTCATCTCGACACCTCCATGAAGCGGGTTATAGGACGAACGCCATCTTATCCGTCCAGCGCCTCCGCGGTGAGCTTTAAGTAGACCGACCGCAGGTCCGGAGGCGGACGTTTCGATTCGCCCGGGCCGAGGCAATAGCCTTGGCCCCGGCGCGCGGTGCCGTGTATCCTTGGCCCATCCTCAGGGGAAAACCGCGCGAAGACGCGGCTCGAACAGGGAGCATGGACGACTCGGCACCCCGCTATGATTTGTTCCTGAGCTACCACTGGCGCGACCGCCAAGCGGTCGAGTCGGTCGCGAAGGCGCTCACGGCGCGGGGGCTCAAGGTCTTCCTGGATCGCTGGTACCTCCCCGCCGGCCAGCCCTGGCCGCTCGCGCTCGAACAAGCGCTCGGCACCTGCCGCGCGGCGGCGGTGTTCCTCGGGCCGAACGGCGTGGGGAGCTGGCAGCAGCGGGAGAAGTGGCTCGCGCTCGACCGCCAGGCGCGGGAGCCGGGCTTTCCCGTGATCCCGGTGCTGCTGCCGCGCGCGGAGCAGCCAGCCCTGGAGTTCCTCTCCCTCAACACCTGGGTGGACCTGCGTGCCGCGCTGGACGATGCCGAGGCCCTGGACGTGCTCGTGCACGCCGCGCGCGGCGAGGCGCCGGGACCTACCCTGTCGGTGCGCCTGAGCGCCACGCTCGCGAGCATCGCCCCCTACCGCGGCCTCGGCGTGTTCCGCGAGGAGGACGCCCCCTTCTTTTTCGGCCGCGACGAGTTCATCGATCAACAGCTCCGGCCTACCGTCGAGGGGTGCTCGCTGGTCGCGGTGGTGGGGGCCTCGGGCAGCGGCAAGTCCTCGGTGGTCCGAGCGGGATTGCTGCCGCGGCTGCGCCGCGGCGAGGGCGGCAAGGTGTGGGAGATCGCGACCCTGCTCCCCGGCGACCGGCCGCTGCACGCGCTGGCCGCCGCCCTGCTGCCCTTGTTGGAGCCGGAGCGGGCCGAGCTGACCGAGACCGACCGGCTCGCCGAAGTGGGCAAGCTCGCCGGGCACCTCGCCGCGGGCACGGTGGCGCTGCGCGACGTGGTGGGTCGGGTGCTGGAGAAGCAGCTCGGGACCGAGCGCCTGCTGCTGGTCGCCGATCAGTGGGAGGAGCTTTACACGCTCACTCGGGAAAGCTCGGCTGCGCAGCGCTTCATCGAGGAGGTGCTGGACGCCACCGCCACCGCGCCGCTCACCGTGGTGCTGACCTTGCGCGGCGATTTCTTCGGCGAGGTGCTGGCGCACCGCGGGCTCGCCGATCGGCTGCAGGGCGGGGTCGTCAACCTGGGACCCATGAATCGGGAGGAGATCGCGCAAGTGGTGGTGCGGCCGGCCGAGAAGGTCGGGCTCGCCTTCGAGCCGGGGCTGCCCGAGCGCATCCTGGACGAAGTCGGCGAGGAGCCGGGCCACCTGCCGCTGCTGGAGTTCGTGCTGACGGGGCTATGGCAGGACCGCCAAGCCGGCCGGCTGCTGCACGAGGCATACGATGCCATGGGCGGCGTGCAGGGGGCGATGGCGCAGCGCGCGGAGGAGGTCTGGAAAAAGCTAGGTGAGCGTGAGGAGACCACGCTGCACCATCTCTTCCTGCAACTGGTCAGCGCCGGTGCGGGGACCGCGGACACGCGCCGACGTGCGGTACTCGCCGACCTTGCGCCCGCCGTGCGACCGGTGGTGGCGAAGCTCGCCCGCGAGCGGCTGCTGGTGATCGGGCGCGACGAGGCGAGCGGCGAGGAGACGGTGGAGGTCGCCCACGAGGCGTTGATCCGTCACTGGGATCGGTTGGGGAAATGGCTCGACGAGGACCGCGAGTTTCTGCTCTGGCGCCAGCGCCTGGAGGTAGCGCTCGCCCAGTGGAAACGTGCCGGCCGCAAGGACTCCGGCACCCTGCTGCGCGGGGCCCCGCTGGCCGAGGCCGAACGCTGGCTGGGGGAGCGTGGGGACGACCTGACCGAGGAGCAGCGCGCCTACGTGCGCGCGAGCCTCGCGGCGAGGGACCGCCGCCGCTGGCTCACGGGAAGCGCGGCGGCGCTGGTCTTGCTCGCCTCTCTAGCGGTCGCCACCTGGCAGTATGGCGTGGCTGAGCGGCTGCGGCGTGAGCGGGCGCCGATCCCGCCCGCGATGGTCCTGATCGAGCCCCGCCCCTTCATGATGGGCTCCCCCGAGGGTGACAAGGAGGCACATCCCGATGAGTGGCCCGCCCACGACGTGGTGATCGCCAAGCCGTTCAAGATCGGCAAGTACGAGGTAACCTTCGAGGAATACGACCGCTTCGCGCTCGCCACCGGCCGTCGCCCGCCCAGCGACCAGGGCTGGGGCAGCGGCCAGCGCCCGGTGATCAATGTCTCCTGGGACGACGCCGTCGCCTATGCCCAGTGGCTGTCGAAAAAAAACCGGCCAGCGCTTTCGGCTGCCCACCGAGGCGGAGTGGGAGTATGCCGAGCGGGCGGGCAGCGTCACCGCACGCTTCTGGGGCGACGATCCGAAGCAGGCGTGCCGCTACGCGAACGTCTATGACAAGACGGGCGAGGCCGGAGGCAAGGAGAAATACGCGATCACCTGGGAGGCGCACGACTGCGAGGATGGCTTCGTCGAGACCGCGCCGGTAGGTCGCTTTCAGCCCAACGCCTTAGTACTGTACGACATGCTGGGGAACGTCTGGGAGTGGGTGCAGGACTGCTGGCACGAGAGCTACCGTGACGATCCGCCGCGGGACGGCTCGGCCTGGCTGGAGGCTGATGGCGGCGATTGCGGTCGGCGCGTGGTCCGCGGCGGCTCCTGGAACTACGGACCGAGGGACGTGCGCTCGGCGGTGCGTGACAGGATACCGGCCGACTACCGGACCAACTACCTCGGTTTCCGCCTCGCCCAGGACTTGTAGCCCTTTGCTCTTTATCCTTTTACCCTTTCGGGGGTCCAGGGGGCGGAGCCCCCTGGAGCGTCGGCTGAGCCGGTGAAGGACCTCACCCCCCACGCCGTGCAGTCCTGCCACGAGCTGCTGCTGTGGCTGCTGCCGCTGTTGGACAAGCTGCCTCGGGTACGGCGCTTCACGCTCGGGGAGCGCATCGAGAGCGCGCATCCTGGATGTGCTGGAGGCGCTCGTGGAGGCCGGCTACAGCGCCGGCGGGGCAAAGCGGACGGCGCTCAAACGGGCGAACCTGAGGCTGGAAGTGACGCGCCACCTCTGGCGCCTGTGCCACGAATCCCAGCTCGTATCCGCGCGGCGCTCTTCCCCCACCGACGGCGCGGCGTCATCGAATCTCAACTCCCCCCGGACCACGACGGTGGGCGAAGGCGCGCTCGGGCACCTATATACTACGTAGCAAGGACGCCCTCCGGGCCGGTTCGCGGCCGAAACTACCGGCTCGAAAACGTAGCGCAGCCTGGGCAGCGCCCGCGCGAGGCCCCAACGCAGCGAGGCCACCCAGACAGGTCTGCAACAAGGAGAAACGCATGAACCGCCCCCTTTGCTTCGTCCTCATGCCCTTCGGCAAGAAGCCGGATGCCGGGGGCTCGGTGGTCGACTTCGACGCCGTCTACCGGGAGCTGATCGCCCCGGCCATTGAGGAGGCCGGGTTGGAGCCCCTGCGCGCCGACGAGGAGATGACCGGCGGCATCATCCACAAGCCGATGTTCGAGCGCCTGATCCTCTGCGAGTATGCGGTGGCCGACCTCACCACGGCCAACGCCAATGTGTTCTACGAGCTGGGCGTGCGCCATGCGGTGCGCCCGTTCAGCACGGTCCCGCTATTCGCCGCAGGCGGCAGCCGCTTGCCCTTCGATGTGGCACCGCTGCGGGCGATGCCTTACCGGCTGACCCCCGAGGGCAAGCCTGCGGAAGTGGAGGCCGACAAGAAGGCATTGGTGGAACGTCTCGAAGCGGCCGAGCAAGAGGCCGCTACCGACAGCCCCGTGTACCAGCTCGTCGAGGGGTTCCCGGACGTCGACCACGCCAAGACCAACGTCTTCCGCGACCAAGTGCGATACGCGGCCGAGACCAAGCAACGGCTCGCGGCGGCCCGCAAGCAGGGGGCCGAGGCGGTGCGGGCGGTGGAGCGGGAGCTCCGGGACATCCGTAACCAAGAGGCCGGCGTGGTGATCGACCTTTTCCTGTCCTACCGCGCCGTCAATGCCTGGGAGGACATGATCGCCCTGGTGCCGAAGATGTCTCCGGCACTCGCTCCCACCGCCATGGTGCAGGAGCAGCTCGCGCTCGCACTCAACCGTGCGGGGCGCGGGGAAGAGGCCGAGCGAGTGCTCCTCGACCTTATCCAGAGGCGCGGGCCGAGCAGCGAGACCTACGGCATCCTGGGGCGGGTATACAAGGACCGCTGGGAGGCCGCAGCCAAGGCCGGTGATCGCTTCCTCGCCCGCGGGCTGCTGGACAGAGCGGTCGAGGCGTACCTCAAGGGCTTCGAGGCCGACTGGCGCGACGCCTATCCCGGCATCAACGCCGTCACCCTGATGGAGCTGAAGGACCCGCCCGACCCGCGGCGCGGGGCGCTCCTACCGGTGGTCTCCTACGCCGTGGAGCGGCGCATCGCCGCCGGCAAGCCCGACTACTGGGACCACGCCACCCGCCTGGAGCTGGCGGTGCTGGCCAGGGAGGAGCAGAAGGCGAAGGCAGCGCTCTCCGACGCGCTCCCTGCGGTGCGCGAGCCCTGGGAGCCCGAGACCACCGCGCGCAACCTGCGTCTGATTCGAGAGGCCAGGGAGGGGCGGGGGGAAGAGGTGCCGTGGGCGAGGGAGATCGAACGGGAGTTGGAGCGGCGATCGCAGCGGCGCTAGTGCCCCACAGCCGCGACCTCACTTAGCGCTCTGAGGGGATCGAGATCCCAGGTGCGCCAGCGTAACGCACCAGGCATACAGACCAAGGTCGGTTCGTTACGTTATGCTCGGGCGGTTGGCGCTGAGACGCCGACCAAGCTGCCAGAGCGCTCCGACGACAGGATATGAATGCGGTGCGTGGGCAGGCGCAGATGCGTCGGTCAGGTGTACTTTGGGCACTTTATTGGGGCTGGATTGGGGCTGAGCGGGGAGTTTCGGCGGAGCATCGATGCGGATCAAGAACGCATGTTTCATCAGCTATTGCCACGGTCAGAATGAGCTGATCAAGGGTTTCATCGAGCAGCTCTGTAGAGCACTCAAGAACTACCTGGAGCCGCTGATGGACGAGGGGGTATATGTCGATTACGAGCGGCTTCAGCCCGGTTACCGATTCAACGAAGCCCTGGCCAGAGATATTTGCGAGAGCGTTTGCATGATCGTGGTCTACTACCCCAGATACGAGCAGCACTCGTATTGCCGGCGCGAGTTCGCGGCCATGGAGATCATGGAGGAGCACCGCAAGGCCCTACTGGGTGCCCACCTACATGGACGTGGCTTCATTATTCCGGTGATTCTCACTACCGGCGCTGACGGAGTCCCCGACAAGATCAAAGGTGCCCTCCACTACTCCGATTTCTCTGGGTGGACCCTTGCCAGCAGCGATATTAGCCGTAACCCGGACTTCATACCGGCCATTAAGGACATCTGCACAGCTATCCACGAGCTCTACGAGCTGCTGCGGCAGAAGATTGCCGCCGGAAATCAGCATATGGACTGCGTCGACTTCCGGGTTCCCGCTGAAGCCGACGCGCCGCCTTGGCAACACGGGGGGACAGTGCCTGGCCCATTGCCCTTTCCCGGCCGGAAGTCCGCCCCGTGAAGCCAGCCATCGCGGGCGAGGTAATCACCTTCTATTCCTACAAGGGTGGTACGGGCCGCTCCATGGCGCTGGCCAATATCGCTTGCCTGCTTGCTGCCTCGAGTGCAGACGGCCGTGAGGTGCTTATAGTGGACTGGGATTTGGAGGCGCCAGGCCAGCACTGGTTCTTCCTCCGCTCGCAGCTTCCTGGGGCGAACGACGGATGGCGTGCGGCCGGGAGTGACGAGCGACCAGGGTTGATGGAACTGCTTGAGATGCTAGAACGCAAGGTGCCGAAGACCGATGCGGAGTCGGTCGTCGAGGCTGAAGCGCAGGCCGAGAAGCTATTTGAAGGCCTGTCGCTCGAAACCTACGTCACTCCGACGGCCTTTCCCAAAGTCCATTTGCTCAAGGCCGGACGGCTCGACTCGGGCTATCCAGAACGGGTCAACACCTTCGCCTGGGAGGGCCTCTACCGGCGTGCGCCGTACCTTTACCAGACCTTAGCCAGGCACCTTGCGGCGCGGTACCGCTACGTCATCATCGACGCGCGCACCGGGCTTGCGGACATGAGCGGGATATGCACGACCCTCATGCCGGAAAAGCTGGTCGTGGTGTTTACCCCTAATCGACAAAGCCTGACCGGTATGTCGGAGGTAATCAAGCGAGCTACCACGTACCGTCGCCGTTCCGACGACCTGCGGCCCCTGCTCGTCTACCCTCTGCCATCGCGCATCGATTCAGAGCGGGACGAGTTGCGCAAGCGTTGGCGGTATGGGGACTCCACGCATGGAGTCGACGGTTACCAGCCACTCTTCGAGCGGCTGTTCCAGAACGTCTACGGGCTGAAGCAATGCGACCTGGGGGCCTATTTCGATGAGGTGCAGATCCAGCACAGCCCCGATTACGCCTATGGTGAAGAGATCGCCGTCAACGTGGAGACGAGCGAGGACCGCTTTTCCCTCGTTAGGAGCTACAAGGCGTTGCTGGAATGGCTGGCCAACTCCTACGCGCCTTGGGAAGGTCTGGAGCAGGCACGCGCGATCCGCGACCTCGGCGTACTGGAGGTGAAGGAGCGCGAGTTGCGGGCTCGGGCCGGGGCGGACGCCGAGGCGAGGCGCGAGCTAGCGTCGTTGCGAGAGGAAATCTTCACCCGCAAGGCAAAGTTAAAGGGCGAGCAGGATCCCGATACCCTGGCGGCAATGGACCGGCTGGCCCGAACCGTCTGGGAGCAAGGTGACTGGAACGCAGCGCGACGGCTGCAGGAGCAGGCGATCGAGGCCCGCCGCCGGGTGCTGGGCGAGGAGCACCCCGACACCCTGACCAGCATGGGCAACCTGGCCGCGACGCTCCGGGCCCAGGGCGACCTCCCCGGCGCCCGCGCCCTTCAGGAAAAGGTCCTGGAGGTCAGCCGCCGGGTGCTGGGCGAGGAGCACCCCGACACCCTGACCAGCATGGGCAACCTGGCCGCGACGCTCCGGGCCCAGGGCGACCTCCCCGGCGCCCGCGCCCTTCAGGAAAAGGTCCTGGAGGTCAGCCGCCGGGTGCTGGGCGAGGAGCACCCCGACACCCTGACCAGCATGGGCAACCTGGCCGCGACGCTCCGGGCCCAGGGCGACCTCCCCGGCGCCCGCGCCCTTCAGGAAAAGGTCCTGGAGGTCAGCCGCCGGGTGCTGGGCGAGGACCACCCGGACACCCTGAGGAGCATGGGCAACCTGGCCGCGACGCTCCGGGCCCAGGGCGACCTCCCCGGCGCCCGCGCCCTTCAGGAAAAGGTCCTGGAGGTCCGCCGCCGGGTGCTGGGCGAGGACCACCCAAACACCCTGACCAGCATGGGCAACCTGGCCTGGACGCTCCGGGCCCAGGGCGACCTCCCCGGCGCCCGCGCCCTTCAGGAAAAGGTCCTGGAGGTCCGCCGCCGGGTGCTGGGCGAGGACCACCCAAACACCCTGACCAGCATGGGCAACCTGGCCTGGACGCTCCGGGCCCAGGGCGACCTCCCCGGCGCCCGCGCCCTTCAGGAAAAGGTCCTGGAGGTCAGCCGCCGGGTGCTGGGCGAGGACCACCCGGACACCCTGACCAGCATGAACAACCTGGCCGGGACGCTCTGGGCCCAGGGCGACCTCCCCGGCGCCCGCACCCTTCAGGAAAAGGTCCTGGAGGTCCGCCGCCGGGTGCTGGGCGAGGACCACCCGGACACCCTGACCAGCATGAACAACCTGGCCGGGACGCTCTGGGACCGGGGCGACCTCGCCGACGCCCGCGCCCTTGAGGAAAAGGTTCTCGAGGTCCGCCGCCGGGTGCTGGGCGAAGACCACCCAAACACCCTGACCAGCATGGGCAACCTGGCTGGCACGCTTGGGGCCCAGGGCGACCTCCCCGGCGCCCGCGCCCTTCAGGAAAAGGTCCTGGAGGTCCGCCGCCGGGTGCTGGGCGAGGACCACCCAAACACCCTGACCAGCATGGGCAACCTGGCCTGGACGCTCCGGGCCCAGGGCGACCTCCCCGGCGCCCGCGCCCTTCAGGAAAAGGTCCTGGAGGTCCGCCGCCGGGTGCTGGGCGAGGACCACCCAAACACCCTGACCAGCATGGGCAACCTGGCCTGGACGCTCCGGGCCCAGGGCGACCTCCCCGGCGCCCGCGCCCTTCAGGAAAAGGTCCTGGAGGTCCGCCGCCGCCTGCTCGGCCCTGAGCACCCCGACACACTTCGGGCAATGGCCCAGCTCGCCGAAACACTCGATAAGTCGGACGACAAGGCTGCCCTCGCCGCGCTGCAGAAAGAGATCATTGCCTCAGTACAGCGTTTGCAGAAAACGCCCTAGCCGACAGCGCCTGAGTGCCGGGGCATCATCCGCGGCGGCCTGACGAAACAGTGCGTCCCTCAGCTCGATGGGGTGGATGTGGGCGGCCCTGGCCTCGGGATTCACGACCAGCACTCGACACCTCGGATCGCCCTCGCGGCTTGTGGCGAGAAAGCCCGCCGTCGGCTCCCACTGGCAGGCGCGGGAGCGCGCGTAGTGCTCGGAGTAATAGGCGAACACGGCCTTGGAATTGGCGATGCCCTCGACGATGGCGCGGGTGATGCTGGAGTAGTCCCGGATGTCGCTCTCGTCCTGCCAGACCGCCAGGCCGGAGGCTCGCAGCGCCTCGACGATGGGACGCACCGCGCCCCGGTTCTTGTGCGGATAGCTGAGGAATAAGTCACAGGACATCGCGGACTCTTGGCTGTGCATGCAGCGCGGGCCGCCGTTGGATCGAAGCCGACGGTCTCAGGGAGCCAGCAACCGATGCTTGACGCTGAGGGAAGCGGCCGATCGGGCCAGCAGTACATCGCAGGTCACCAGCACGGCGCCCAGCGCATGTGCACAGGCGAGGTGCAGTGCATCCAGGGTGCGCAACGGTGTCATCCGGGCGAGCAGCCAGCGCTCTGCCTGCCGATAATGGCGTGCATCGAGCGCAACGACCCGAAAGCAGCCGCTCTCCAAATCCTCGCGGTAGGCGGATTCGACTTCTGCGGCCTGAGCGGGGGTCAATTCACCCATTCGCACCCATCGGGCCAGTGCCGAGGCAAGCTCGATCTGGGTCAGGAGGGTCAGCAGCGCCGGGCGGGTCAACGACATCAACAGCGCCTGCACAGCATCACTCACGGCCTCCTCACGGTAGTAAGGCAGCAGCGCGCTGGTGTCCAGGTACAGCTCCTCAGTAGCGCTCATCCTCTCTCAGACCGCGTACGATCTCGGCGCTGGTGATCTGGCTGACAGGTAGCCGCTGGCGGAACGCCCGCCGGTCCGGAAAGCACACGCCCTGCGGCTGTGGAGCGATAGCCACCAGGCGTGCTATCGCTTTGCCGCGGCGCTCGATGACGACCTCCTCGCCAGCCTCGACGGCATCCAGAAGCCGGCCTATCTGGGCCCGCAGTTCGCGGATATTGACTACGTGCATCGTGTCCTCCCCGGAATGTACACCGAGCAGTGTACATGCACTAACGGCGGATTGCCGGGGGCCGACGACAGCGTTCTGGCAAAAGCTTGCGGCGGCAAGGGGTTGCCGCCCTAAAGGCTCCGCGGAGTCATGTCTCGTCGATCTGAGGGCCTCGCCAGCGCGATGCTTGCGACGTGTACCGACTTACGGACTCGATGCCGCAGCTACCAGGACGAGCAGAAGGCGATACCGGCGCTCGCGGACGCGCTGGCCGCGGTGCGGAGCCCTGGGAGCCCGAGACCACCGCGCGCAACCTGCGGCCCATCCGAGAGGCCAGGGAGGGGCGGAGGGACGACGTACCGTGGGCGAGGGAGATCGAGGGGGAGTTGGAGCAACGGGCACGGTAATAACTAAGTCTTTGCGGCTGGCACATCGCTGAAAGGATGCTGCGTTACTCGACGTACGCCGGCAAGAAACACGATACTGCGGACTTCAGCACGGCTCGATTATCATAAACGGTGCGCCCTCGGCTTTTTGTGTGAGTCCAACTGCGAAGGGTCCGCAGAGGCTCTTGCAGGCCAGCCATGTCAAAATCACTGCTCCGTAGGTGGGGTTACGTGCGTGCAGCACCCTGATCACTTCGAGTGGGACGTGTTCCTGAGCTACAGCCATGCGGACAAGCCGCGAGTTCTCCGTCTGGCCGAAAGGTTGCGCGATGCCGGGTTGCACGTTTGGCTGGATGACTGGGTAGTCCGGCCCGGCGATGACTTCAATCTTGCAATACAAGAGGGGCTTCAGCGCTCCCGGCGGCAGGTGTTCTGCATTTCGAAAGAATCGGTCGAATCTGACTGGGCCCGCGCTGAGCAGAATAGCGTTCTTTTCCGGGACCCTCTCAACCGCGAGCGCCGGTTCATACCGTTCTTTTGGAAGACTGCGGCATACCCGATTTCGTCGGGCGCTTCCATCGTGTCGACCTCCGCTCGGAAACCGAAGAGGCATGCCGCCAGCCCATCGACGCCTGCTCACCGGCACATTACGGGACCATGGCCGCAAACGCGCCAGGTACCGCGACTCGGGAGGAGCTTGACGTCCTTCGCGACAGGTTCGCCCATGCATCGCAGGACCTCCTCCGCTGGCCCGCATCTCTCCCCGGAGGCACATGGTTGGAGCGGCCGGAGCTGGACGATATCCTGCGCTCGATCGAAACCACACGATCCTCCTTGACCCTTCTGCTCGGTGAACCAGGGGGCGGCAAGTCGGCCCTGTTGGCCCGCCTTGGTGCGCTTCTCCAGGAGCGCGCTATAGCCCTGCTGGCGATCAAGGCTGACTTCCTGCCCAGCAACGTCCTGACGCTCTCGGATCTGTCGACCTATCTGCAGTTTCCCGTCACGGTGGACCGGGCATTCCCACTGCTCGCAGCCCAAGGGCCCGTGGTGCTCCTCGTCGATCAGCTCGATGCCTTGGCCGACATGGTGGTGCAGCATGCAGAGCGCCTGAAGCCCCTGCTCGAACTCATCGAGACTCTCGCTGAGATCGATACCGTCCATATCGTGGCATCGTGCCGTACCTTTGAGCACCGCCACGATCCACGCCTGCGGAGCCTTGCTGCGGAGCCCCTGCAACTCTCCCTCCCTGGCTGGGAATCTGTGGCGTCCACATTGCGCCATTGGGGTATCGAAGCAGGAGCCTGGAGCGCTTCGATCCGCGAAGAACTCCGTAGTCCTCACGTATTGGCGCTGTTCCTCGACTTGCTGAAAGACAGGCACGAAGCGCACGTGCTCTCTTGCTACCAGGCGATGCTGGATACCCTCTGGCAGCAACGGGTGCTGCACGACACGACCGGGGCACGACGCCAACTGCTATTCGACATGGCGGAACAGATGGCCGAACGAGAGACGCTATGGTTGCCGTTGGCGATGTACGAGGACCGGCGGGAGACGGTTCACGCGCTGGCGCGCGATGGAATCCTCACCACGGACGACGCGGGTCTGCGCGTCGGCTTCCGACACCAGACCCTATTCGAATTCGTGCGCGCTCGCAGTTTTCTCGAGGAGTCGGGTCGGCTTACCAATGCCGTCGTCGCCCGGCAAACCAGCCTGCGCGTTCGTCCGCAACTGTGGCATGCCCTGGGCTATCTGCGCGCAGCCGATCGCAGCACGTATCTTGGGGAGATCGAACTCCTTTGGCACGCCGATCTGCGTGCCCATTTGCGCGCGCTCGTCATCGAGTTCCTGGGGCGGATGCACGATCCCGAGCAGCGCGAAGCTCATCTGCTACTCGCGAGCTTCGATGACCCTTGGCACAGGCGTCGGATCTTGTCCGCCGTTGTCGGTAGCCCCGGCTGGTTTCGGTTGCTGATGCCCGGTCACTTGCCGATGCTGATGTCCGGAACTGCTGAGGAAGCGTCGCAGGCACTCCCAGTTCTGCAAGCGGCTCTCGTCTTCGCCCGCGACGATGTACTTGAGCTGGCGGATTCCCATTGGATGGCTCACATGGAACGGGACGTGGTGATATGGCGCCTGCTGGAAGAGGTACCGCAGTGGGACAATGCGGTGGTGGACCGGTTCTGCCGCGTTCTCGGCCGGACGGAGATCGCCGCGTGGGCCGTGAACGCACTCGCGAGCAAGGTGAGCGCGGCACTGCCCAACGAGGCGCCTCGACTTGTCGCCGCATGGCTGCATCGCCAGCTCAGATCTATTGCGACCAATGCCTCTGCCACAACATCAAACCGCGATGCCGACCCCACCGAGACCGCGGCGGGAGATATCAGCCAGATGGACCCGCACGCGGGCTACCGCAAACTAGTCGGCGAGCAGCGACTGCACGACCTGCCCGCGGTCGCCGAGGCTGCCCCGTGGTCGTTCCTCAATGCTGTCTGGCCATGGTTCCTCACGGTGCTGCAGCAAGCGGCCGAAGAACCGCACCCGTTCGTTATCGGGTACCGCGACGACCACGGTTTGGTTACGGACTGGGAGAACGACGCAGACCTCGAGCGCGAGCACCCACTTCTCAAAGCGCTGGAGATCGCAGTGGACGGAGTCGCGGCGCGAGAACCCCGCGCCTTCCTCGAGTTCGTCGAGACCCATCGCCGGCACGACTTGCTTATGCTTCTGGTACAGCGCCTGCTGGCCCGCGGAATGTTGCAGCTCGTCGATGCGTGGCCTAACGAGGTGCTTGAGTTTCTCACCGAGGATCCGCGGCGGTTTGCGCTGGAACCGTCGGCCAATGAGCACGCCGATTCACAGCGGTTGATAAGGGCCGTCGTTCCTCGCCTGGACGCGAGCGGCCGCCGGCGGCTGGAAGAGGCCCTTATTCGTTGGAGCCACTATACTCGTCATCCGGAGGACGAACCCGACGTTCGTTTACGCCGCCTGCGATGGAGCCGCGAGCACCGGCTCCGGCTGCTGCGCGCATTCCCGAGGGAGTACATGAGCGAGGATTGCCGCCAACTCCTCGATGCGGAAACGCGGGCTTTCCCCGACTTGAGTGACCGAGATACGTGGTTTTCCGGCGTACGCGTGGTCGGTAGCCCAATGAGTCCAGAGCAGATGGCAAATGCAAAGGACGAGCACATTCTGAATCTCTTCGAAGAGCTTACCGATGACCATGGCTGGGACCACCCACAAAGCTGGGGCCGGGGTGGTCCGATACAGGCGGGGCGAGCTGGCATCGAAAGACCCGGAGCGAGGCGTCCGGATTGCTCGACTGCTACGACCAGTCCGAAACGAGTATCCGGTAAGCCAAGTGTTGGAAGGCTTGGTGAAGGGCGGCTACGCTCCCGAATCACTCTACACTTTGATCTTAGAACTTAGCCAGCGTGGATTCACAGGCGATGCATTCAGGCACGCCGCGGCTCGCGCCATAGCAACGGTCGTCTCCAGCGCACAACCGTTGCCCGACGAGGTATTCCAACTGCTTGAGGGTTGGTTGGTCCCTGCGGATCGGATTTCTCGAGAGCGCTCGGAGGATCGGGATGATGTGAGAGAGAGGACAGCATTCTTTGGGGATATGCACGGATGCGGGTCCTGCCGCACGGAAACTATCCGATCCTGCAGGCGCTCTCGGAGGCTTGCCTCGTTGCCCAACCCACTCAAGCGGTCCGTTGGCGCACTTTGTTGGAACGGCATCTGGGGCACGACGAAGATATTGAAGTGTGGGCGGCTATGGGGACCTATCTACAGTGGCTGCATTTCGCGGACCGTAACCGAGCCGAAGATTTCATGCAGCGCCTGTGGGGCCGCTATCCTGAGCTTCTCGAACGAGTCGAGGGTATCCATCTCTTAGCCCATGCACAGCACTGGGTGGGAGCAGAGCGGCTACGCCTGGCTAGAGACCACGCGCGGCAGGGGATCTCGCCTTGCCTGTCAGGGCTACGGTGAAGTCGCCATGCTGCGGCACGGCTTGTTCCCGCGCGAACAGTGGGCAACGGAGCGGGTCCGATCCATCGTGTACGGTGCGGCCTCCGATACATGCGTTCGAGCGGCTCGCGTCGGGGTGGCGCATAGTGCTGCCGCGCTGTGGAAGGAGGCTGAGTACCGTCCAGTGGCTCACCCGACCGTGGTCGCGCTGATCGCCGACAAGGATCCTGGCGTACTCAAAGCGCTAAGGGCCATATTTCGGGTCAAGGCCCTATTCCCAGACGACATGACTCGCGAGCTTTTGGATGCCATCTCCGCCAACCCGGCCATTCTTGGTCAGAACGACACAGAATTTCTGCTCGGACACCTCGAAGGACTAGTTGTAGGGGAGCCCGAGCGCGTCCACCGCGTGTGCCTCGCACTGCTCGACCGTTTCGGCGAACAGTTCGCCAGTCCCCATTCCCGGGCGTATCTCGATGGGGATATCTTGATTTCGATCGCCCTACGACTGCTAGAGCTGGGGCCATCGCAGCAGGAGCACGGCACCGAGCTATTCGAGCGGATGATGGAGCTCAACTTGCCGGGGATTACCGGAGTGCTGGTCGACCTCGACAAGCGGATGCCCAATACACCGGCTTATGGACGCAATAGACCTCGGAGGCGCAGGAGACGGCAGGCAGACCGCGCTGACAACGGATAGCCCCTGAACCGAAAAATCCGTGCCTTCCTATCCTGTGCTTAATACGCCGTGCAGCCACAATTGCCCCGATCGTCGGGCCACGAGTGCATACCGATGGGGGTGCCTAGCGTGACCGCGGTCATCGTGCCAGGCTGAACGCATTTACCGTCGATATCCAACGCCCCAGACGCGCAACAGGGCCTGGCAGCCCGCATCAAAGGTGTCTGTGAAGTCCACGTGCTCGAAGCTCGAAAGCGTCCAAGAGAGCTGCTCGAAATCGCAGTCCTGGTGCAAGACGGGCACGATGCGCTCGTCGAAGCGCTCGTGCTGCAGCGCGTAAAGCAGCTCCCGCTTTACCCACCGGGACGCTACCGCGGCCGGGGACAACACCAGGACGAACCAATCACAACGCCGCAGGGCGGCGCCGATCTCGTCGTGCCATTGCCGGGCGCCCAGGATCGCCCGCCGACTGTACCACACCGGTAGCCCGTGCCTGACAAGCATGCCCGCCAAGCGCTCGGCGAACGCATGGTCCTGGTCGGAGTGGGACAGGAATAGTTCCTGGGGTGGTGCCACGGAAGCGCGTGAACAGGCTTATCAGGCGGCTTCCGTGAGCAGGCTTGCGACGCGACGCAGACCTTCCCGGTCATCCCGGCCAAGTCTCACCGTTTGAAGACGTTTCAGGATCCAGGGTAGCTCCTCGTCCGGGACCTCTTGGGGCGTTCCTACGATGATGGGGACGAGTCGGCCCTTGAAAGTCTTCTCACCCAGGGCATACTCCAGCTCCGCCCGTACGAAACGCGAACGGACCCCCGCGGGCGTGAACAGGACCACCATGGCGTCCGAGTTCTGGAGCGCCTGCCCCGCCTCCAGCGCCAGGTTGTCTCCAGGCAGCACATCCCGCTCGGCGTCCCACACCTCGAGACCGGCTTCCTGCAGCGCGTCGCCCACACGGCGCGCCAGATCCACGTCTTCGTGCGCGTGACTTAGGAAGACTTTCATGGAAAGAGCCTACTCGAACCCCAAATGGACTACAACCACCGTAGCAGGGCCCCACCGGCGCTGTTTTGGGTCCGTGCTGGCAGGCGCTGCTATCAAGGCTTCAGACCCCAGGCGAGAACTATCGGCAGCGTCGATCCGAATGAGCCGAAGCCCGAAGATCGCGTTGGCGGGTGCCCAACCGGGGCTGGCTGCCCTCCGGCCCAGAGCCGCATGAATACGTCTCTCCCATGGACCTGGGCCGATAAGGGCCTCGACCCCAGGAGATCTTCCTCCGGCAAGCGCTCTAGCCTCGCGTCACTGCCCCTCCAGAACCAGCCGGAGCGCTTCCTCCTTGATGCGTTCCTCGTTGACCCTCTCGGCAAGCTCCAAGTCGCTGTACCGGCCGCCGAAGGCATCGAGAGAAGCCTGCCGCAGCGAAGAGGGGTAGATCTCCTCGATGCTCTGCCGCAGATCATCGACACCGAGATAAGACCCCCCGGCCCTCCTGCGCCGGTTGACGCGCAGCACCCCGTCGACGGCGTTCTTGATGGAGACCTCCCAAGACCGTGTGGAGCGTTCCTCGGCGTGCTGTTTGACGAGGTGGACGAGGAGGATGTGCAGGAAGGCTTCGACCTTGTTTATCTTGTCGTCCCGGCTCATCTCCTCCATTTCCCCCAGAAGGGCAAGGGCCTCGGCATAACGGCCCTGTTCGATGTGCGCACGCAGCTCCAGAAGCTCTTCCATTAGGCTGTCCTCGATTTCGTTCCCGGCGCGGAGAACCCTGTGGCCGCCCTCGACCGGCCATCGCTCCTCGCCCACCTCATGATACCGTGACTCTCCCGAGCCCAGGTGCGCTGGGCGCACTGCGTCTGGCCCGCGTACCTGCGCGAACCGGTGGAGCCGCGCCACCGCCTGTAGCCGCAGCTCGCGCTGGGCTTGCGCCGCTTTCACTTCGCCAGTCGAACCAAATCCTGAGGGTCCGATATTCCAGCGCCATTCTCCTCCGTGCCGGCGCCGAGCGAGGGGCGGCACGGACTTCTACGCAATGCAGGGCCAGGCCCGCGGCGCGCGCCGACTCACGGGCTCGCTTGCCCACGCGGGGCGGCTTGTGCGCCCAGGAAGTCAACGTCCGGGGCGGCTGGGCGCGCCACCGCGCTTGGCGAGCAGTCTCTTCAGCCGGCCCTGCGCGAGGAACAGCCGGTCGAACACGTGCAGGTGCAGGCGGGCGAGGGCGGCGCCGATCACCGCCATGCCCAGCCCGATCAGAAACTGCTGGACCGTCTTGCGGTAGTTCACGAGCTTCGAGACGATGCCGAGCCCCGCCAATGCGAGCACGGTGGTGCCTACCACCATCGCCGCGCCTCCCAGTGTCAGGCGCAAGATCTCACGGGTCCACCAACCGTAGAGGGCATAGCCCAGCAGCACCAGAAGCAGCAGGGCGAGCGCGCCGGCGGCGATCTGAAGCCGCCGGGACAGCAGCCAGATTTTGAAGAAGAGCTTATCGGCGACTTTGAGCTGGCGGACAAGCAGATTGCCGGGCGTCGGGTCTTTGAGCAAGGGCTCGCTCACAAGAAACTTCCACTCCTCGCGAGGCGGCTGCTTCACCTCGAAGCCCAGGATGGGCTCCTTGAGTGCGTGCTCGGTCATCAGATAACCGCTGGTCATGAGTGCATACGCCTCTGCTTCCGAGAAGGAGTCGAGGTCGGTGCGGATGGCGGCCAGCCGACGCTGGACGTGCTTCTGCACTCCGTATTCGGTGAGTGGGTTGGCGCGTTGCGGCTCGGACGGGTCCTGCGAGCCGATCCAGTCCACGGGCGTGGTCTCCAGGCCCTTCTTTAGGTGCACGAACATCAGCCCCTTCAGCAGCCCGCCGCGCCGCCGCCCCTCCAAGTCCTGGAACTGGCTCACGCGGACGCGCGCCTGCAGGATGCTGTTCGAGCGGAGCGGCACCCCCAGCAGCCCGTTGCTCGGGAAGTCCTGCGCATCCATCTGCCCGCTGGCGTCGCTCACCAGCAATACCGAGCAGCCTTGCTCCAGCAGCGCCGCTACACCCTGATTGTCGTGCACTCCGCCATCGACCAGTCTCACCACCGGCTGAACCTTCCGATCCCCCTCCTCGGGCATGTACTCGTAGAGATTCGCCAGGGGCAGCGGCTCGAAGATGCCCGGCACGCAGGACGAGGCCGCGACGGCGTAACCCAGGCGCACGCGCTGGTGGGGCTCGGGCGCCTGCTCGTAGTACATGCGCCTCAGGCGGTAGTTGGCATCGACCTCGGAGTCGATGCCGGCGGGCGGCTCGCCCATCCAGGTCGCGGTGAACTGCCAGTTGTGGCCGGTGTTGAGCGAGGTGGCGTTGAGCATCAGGATGGGCACCTTCGCCGAGCGGCGCCAGTTGCCATCCTTGGGTACGAAGCCCTCGGGCTCGCCTTTCGGGAAGACCTTGAGCTCGTTGAGCCACCGCTCGCGGCCGCCCTCGCCGTCCTCGACCTTGGAGAAGATCTCGGTCTCGTACAGCTCTCCGGCGCGCTTGGTGCGAGAGTAGTCGCGCACGAACATCATCTTGATGTTGGTGAGCCACTCGGCGGCGATGCGGGTGCGGATGTTGCGCTCCACGCCTGCCAAAAACCGTTCGGTGGTGCGCTGCACGATGGCGATATAGTCGTCGCGCGTGATCGCCGAGTCGGCCTTGTCCTGCAGCAGCTTACGCACCTCCAGGTAGAAGTGGGCCCCGATGATGGAGCCGCCGGAGACGCAGGAGAGGTATTCGACGTGGCGCAGCAGATCCAGCTCGGCGAGCTTGGCGAGCACCCCGATATGGTACAGAGAGGCCCGGAAGCCGCCGCCCGAGAGCGCGAGCCCCACCTTGCCGCGAATCACCGAGGCGACGGCGGCAAAGCTGTCCCCGAGGAACTTGCGCAGCGCCTCCTGTCCCCGCGTATCGACCGGCTCGCTGCGGCGGGCCGCTCCGTCTTGCTTCAAGCGCAGCAGGGTAGCGAGCTGCCGCGCGGTGCTCTCCCGCTCCCAGTCCGCCACTCCCTCCAGCGCATTCGCCCGCGTCAGCCATTCCTCGGCCTTCTCGTAGTCATCGAGACCGAAGTACGCCTCGCCGAGCGTGACCAGGAACCACCAGGTCTCGTTGAGCCATGCCTCTTGCGCGGGCAAGTCCGGCAGGGCTGCCACGATGGCCTCGCGGATGGCGCGCGCCTGCGCCCGCCGCAGCGCGGCCGTGCTCTCGGAGGCGCCCGAAAGTTCGGCGGCGAGCTGAGCCTCCGGGCTCTCCAGGTCGGCCAGCAGGTCGAGCACGAAGGCGGCGTTGATCCCCGTGTAGCCGTAGTCGGAAACGACGCCCTGCTGGTAGCCCCGGAGGTAGTAGGCGAGCGAGGTCTCGAGCTGGCGCTCCTGCGCAGTCAGCTCCCACATCCGCTTGTGGATGGCACCCGCGAGCCCGAGTGTCTCCTGGTTCACCGTCTTGCCGAGGTCGTCCGCCTCGCGCAGGATGCGCAGCGCCCGCTCGAGCTTCTCGTCGGCTTGCAGGTCCGGGTCCTTGTAGGTCGAGAGAGCGCGTTTCTGCGCGAACACGAGACGCTGGTCGGGACTGCCGGCGACGCGGACATCCGCGCTGTAGCGGTCGAGGAGCTTGCGGGCAGGCCCGAATACGCGATCCCGGTGCAGGCACTTGACGAGGTCCAACACTTCGTCGGGCGTCGCCGACGCGCCGCTCAGGATGCCGTTGACCCTCTCTTTGCACCGCTCCAATGAGGCGGACTGATCTGCCATCGTTCTTCCTCCCTATATTTCAAGTGGTTCGTAGAGGCGCCGGCCCGAACCCTCCCGCCGCACTTCTCAGGACCCCATCTCGACATAGAGTCGTCGGGCCATCAAACCCCGGGCCGAACGGCCGGACCGCTGTGAAAGCCGGTCCAGACAGATGCTTACCCGCCCCGTGGTATCAGAACGCCAAGTACACATGATGCACCACCGTGCGGGGGCCAACTATTTCGGCGCAACACATCGGCCAGGCCGCTTCGGCTGAAGCACTCGCCGCCTTCATGACCGCTCCTTGGCCTGCTGCACCGCCCAGCGGTATACCTGGTCGAATTTGGTCTCTCCATGCGCGGGCGGGGCCAGCAACGGGCGGAACTTGGGATCGTAGAGGAAGTATTGCCCCTCGGACGGAAACAGCGTTGGGGCGTGGGGCCGGGGCTTGGACGTTGAGCCCGCCCACATCGAGTTGCCACAGGAACCGCGCGGCGTCCATGAGGGCCAGCCAGACGGGGGAGGCGTCGTTGCGCTGGAGAAGCAACGAAAGCAGGCGGATATCCCACAGCCCCACGGTTCTGTCTAAAGACCCCGAGGAGAGCGTGAGCCCATCGGGGCTGAAGGCGACGCTGCTCACGCCAGCGCCGAGGTCCAGGGCCGGAGAGGCCCAGCGCTGGTCGAAGGCGGAGCCTGCCACCGCCGGATCAAGGAACTTGCCCACCGTTGCCAGCTCAAGCGCGGGGCAGACCCGGTGCGATGCGCTGGTCCAGCTCTGCCGCGGCATACAACCAGGCGCGCCAGTGGGCCATGGTGTCATGGGCGATGCTCGCCTCGTTCAGTGCGTTCAGGGCCTTTTCCTCGTACGCTTTGGCAAGGTTGAAGTTGGCGGCGAACGCTCGCGGGCTGGAGTCGGTTGTCACGGGGACGGCGCTCGAGTGCCTCGGACACGCTGGATTTCGATAGGCGCGTCTGCCAGCTTCGCCACCCCGGCGATGGCCGACTCACCCTTGTCAGGGTATCTCAAGAACGCCGTCAGGCGGTGCGCGCCGCCTCTGCTATAGTATCCGGCCATGCTGCTGAGCGACTTTCGGTACGACCTTCCTCCGCGCTTGGTCGCTCGTTACCCCTCGGCCCGGCGGGGCGACAGCAGGCTGCTGGTGCTGGACGGAGCGACCGGCGGTGTGACCGACCGCACCGTGCAGGATCTGCCCGACTTGTTGTGCCCTGGCGATTTGCTGGTGTTCAACGATACGCGTGTGATACGGGCACGCATCCGTGGCCGCAAGCCCACCGGGGGCAGGGTCGAGGTGCTCGTGGAGCGCGTGCTGGATGCGGAGCGCGCTGCGGCGCGCATCCGCGCGAGCCGGGCGCCTCGGCCTGGGGATCTGATCGTCATCTCGGAGCAGGTGCAGGCCCAGATCCTGCGCAGGGATGACGACAGCTATGAAATCGCGTTCCGCGGCGGCGACCCGTTGCCCGACCTGCTAGACAGACTGGGTGAGATACCGGTGCCGCCCTACCTAGGACGCTGCGCCGAGAGCGTCGACGACGAGCGTTACCAGACGGTGTTCGCGCAACGCCCCGGCGCCGTTGCTGCGCCAACGGCGGGTCTGCACTTCGACGGCTCGCTGCTGGAACGCCTCAGAGCGAACGGTGTGGAGATGGCCTTCGTGACGCTCCATGTCGGTGCGGCCACGTTCCAGCCGGTGCGTTGCGAGCGGCTGGAGGACCACCAAATGCATGGGGAGCACGTGGAGGTCTCCGCGGACGTATGCGACGCAGTGCGCTTTGCGCGGGCGCGAGGCGGTCGCGTGGTGGCGGTGGGAACCACGTCCGTGCGCAGCCTGGAGACCGCCTGTCGCGGAGGCGAAATGGCGCCGTTTGCCGGCGAGACGGACCTCTTCATCGTCCCGGGCTACCGGTTCCGCTGTGTGGACGCGCTGCTCACCAACTTCCACTTGCCGGCATCGACGCTTCTGGTGCTGGCGTGCGCCTTCGCCGGTCGTGCCAAAGTGCTTGCCGCCTATGAGCACGCCGTGGCTGGCGGCTACCGCTTCTTCAGCTACGGCGACGCCATGTTCCTGACCCCCGATCCGGTCAGCGCGGGCGCGGCGCGGGCGGGAGCGGTCTGGAAGGCCGAGCGCGGGCTTCAGGCCTGACGTGCAGTTTCATTTGATCGCTACCGACGGCCGGGCTCGCCGCGGCTGCATGGTGTTCGACCGCGGCCGAGTGGACACTCCGGCCTTCCTGCCGGTCGGGACCTACGCAACCGTCAAGGCCATGACGCCCGAAGCGCTGCGCGCCGTCGGCACGCAGATGGTTCTGGCCAACACCTTCCACCTGATGTTGCGGCCCGGGAGCGAGGTCATCCGCATGCATGGGGGGCTGCACCGGTTCATGCACTGGGACGGCCCGATCCTCACCGACTCCGGCGGCTACCAAGTATTCAGCCTGGGGGCGAGCCGGCGCATCCGCGAGGACGGGGTGACCTTCCGCTCGCCGGTGGACGGCGCGCAGGTATTCCTCGGACCGGAGCAGGCCGTTGCCGTGCAGCATGCGCTGGATGCCGATGTGGTGATGGTCCTAGACGAGTGCACGCCTTACCCCGCGGACGAACAGCGGGCGGCCGAATCCATGGCGCTCTCCATGCGGTGGGCCGCGCGCAGCAAGGAGGCCCATCGTGGTAGCAGCGGCGCCTTGTTCGGCATCGTGCAGGGAGGGGTGTACGAGCGCCTGCGGTTGGAATCGCTCGAGACCTTGGCCGGCATCGGGTTCGACGGCTACGCCATCGGCGGCCTCGCGGTGGGCGAGCCCAAGCAGGACATGTTTCGTATCCTCGACGCGGTGGCCCCGCGCATGCCCGAAGAGAAGCCGCGCTATCTCATGGGCGTCGGCAGGCCCGAAGACATCGTGGAGGCAGTGCGGCGCGGCATCGACCTGTTCGACTGCGTACTTCCCACCCGCAATGCCCGCAACGGGCAGGTCTTCACACGGCATGGGGTGCTGCGCATACGCAACGAGCGCTATCGCCGCGACACGCGCCCCCTGGACGAAGGCTGTGCGTGCTACACCTGCCGCCACTATACGCGGGCTTACCTGCGCCATCTCGCCAAGTGCCGCGAGATGCTGGGATCCCACCTCCACACCCTGCACAACCTGCATTACTACCAGACGCTCCTCGGCGAGCTGCGCGAAAGCATTGCCGAAGGCCGGCTGGAGGAGTACGTGGAGGAGTTCTACAGGACTCCGTCGTGGCAACTCCCAGCGTCCTGATCGCGAGGGGGGTTTTGCCAAGAGTGCTTTCGCTCAGAGTTCGTGAAGAAATCGTCGCGAGCGGCCCCACGCGAGGCGCATGGAGCGCGGCGACGAGGCATATCGAGTCGCCCATCAAGTCATGGTCGAGGAGCGACCGGTCCTCCATCGTTTGGCCCTCCGCCTCGGCCCCTCATCCTCGCCCGACCGCCAAGTCCACCCCTTGAACCCGGTAGTCATCGACAGACTTTAGGCACCGTGGAGAGTTCCACGACATGCGCGCGCAATCCGCGCCGCCTGTGGCATAATACGCGGCCATCAGTGGCCGCGCCCTGGTTCGGTGCCGCTGCCACCGAGCGCGTCAGGCAAACCCGTCAACGACCCGACTAGAAAGGGCACTCCATGAGCTTCTCGATATCCCAGGCGTGGGCGCAAGGCGGCGCCACGACGGCTGCACCCAACTATCTGAGCTTCGCGCCGCTCGTCATCATCTTCGTGGTCTTCTACCTGCTCCTGATTCGCCCGCAGATGAAGCGAACCAAAGACCACAAGAAGATGGTGGAGACCCTCGCGAAGGGCGACGAGGTCGTGACCCAGGGCGGGCTGCTGGGACGCATCGTCGAGGTGGGGGAGAACTTCCTCGTCGTGGAGGTGGCCGAAGGCGTCCGGGTGAAGGTGCAGAAGCATGCCGTCGCGACCCTGATGCCGAAGGGGACTGTGAAGTCCCCGGACTGACGCCCGCCCCGGTCGCAGCTTCCCATGAACCGTTATCCCTGGTGGAAGTACGTGCTCATCGCGGTGGTCGTCGTGGTGGGCGTCATCTACGCGCTGCCCAATCTCTACGGCGACCAGCCCGCGCTGCAGATTTCCGCGACCCGCGGGGCGCCCGTCGACGCAGCGCTCGTGACGAGGGTCGAGGGTCTCCTGAAGGGCGCAAATGTGCCCTATACGTCGGTGCGCGTAACCGGCGCCCAGATCCTGGTCAGGTTCAGCTCCACCGAGCCCCAGCTCAAAGCCCTCGACTTGGTGCGTCAGGGATTGGGGGACGACTACGTGGTGGCGCTGCATCTCGCCTCCACGACGCCCGGCTGGATGCGTGCCCTCAATGCGCAGCCGATGTATTTAGGGCTCGACCTGCGAGGCGGCGTCTATTTCCTGCTGGAAGTCGACATGCAGGCCGCCGTGCATCAGGCCGAGGAGCGGTATCTGGGCGACATACGGTCCCTGCTGCGGGAGAAGCGTATCCGCTACCAGCGCGCCGAGCTGGTTCCGGGTGGCGTAGAGGTCACGTTCGGCAATCGGGAGCAGCTCGATGCGGCACGGGAGGCGATTCATGGGGAGTACCGTGACTTGCTGCTGCGCGAGCCTTCCACGGAGGGCGGGCTCACGTTCGTGGCGGCTATAAGCGAGCGTGAGAAGACGGCCATCAAAGGGCTGGCCCTGCAGCAGAACATCACCACGCTGCGCAACCGCGTCAACGAGCTTGGAGTCGCCGAGCCGCTCATCCAGCAGCAGGGCCAGGAGCGCATCGTGGTGCAGCTCCCGGGGGTGCAGGACACGGCACGGGCGAAGGAAATCCTGGGCGCCACCGCGACCCTGGAGTTCCGCATGGTCGACATGGAGCACGACGCGCAGCAAGCGGTCGCGGGACACGTCCCGCCAGGCTCGCGTCTCTACTACGAGCGCAATGGCCGGCCGGTGCTGCTGAAGAACCAGGTGATGTTGACGGGCGACTACATCACCGATGCGAATTCGGGGGTCGACCAGCAGACCGGCAGCCCGGCGGTGTTCATCACCCTGGACGGCCGGGGCGCTCGCATCTTCAGCGACACCACCAAGCAGAATGTGGGCAAGCTGATGGCGGTGGTCTTCATCGAGACCAAGAGCGAGACCCGAACCGTCGACGGCAAGCCGGTGAAGACGCATAAGAAGACCGAAGAGGTCATCAGCGTGGCCCGCATCCTGCAGCCGCTCGGAAGACGCTTCCAGATCACCGGACTGGAGAGCATGAACGAGGCCCACAATCTCGCGCTGCTGCTGCGCGCCGGAGCCTTGGCCGCGCCCATGGACATCGTCGAGGAGCGCACGGTCGGTCCGAGCCTGGGCCAGGACAATATCAACCAGGGGTTTCGGTCCACCATCATCGGCTTTGTGCTGGTGCTTATTTTCATGGCCGTCCGCTATCGGGTGTTCGGGCTGGTGGCAAACTTGGCGCTTACTCTGAATCTAGTGCTGATCGTGGCCATCATGTCCATGCTCCAGGCGACCCTCACCCTGCCGGGCATCGCCGGCATCGTGCTGACTCTCGGTATGGCGGTGGATGCCAACGTGCTGATCAACGAGCGCATCCGCGAGGAGCTTGCGGCCGGCAACAGTCCCCAAGCGAGCATTCACGCCGGCTATGAGCGTGCGATGGCCACCATCGCGGACGCCAACCTCACCACCCTGATCGCCGCCGTCGTGCTATTCGGATTCGGGACGGGGCCTATCAAGGGCTTCGCCGTCACCCTGACGATCGGCATCCTGACCTCCATGTTCACCGCCATCATGGGGACCCGGGCGGTAATCAATCTGGCGTTCGGCGGCCGGCGCCTGCGCGCCCTGCCGGTCTGAGAAGCCATCATGGCCAGGGAGTACACACAGTTTCACTTCGACTTCATGGCGCAGCGCAAGCTCTGGCTGATGGTGTCGGCGCTGATGTTGGTCGTGTCCGTGCTGTCCGTCGCGATTCGCGGACTGAACTTGGGTATCGACTTCACGGGAGGCACGGTGATCGAGCTCGGCTACCGCGAGCCCGTCGAGCTTCACGGAGTGCGCTCGGCCCTGGAAACGGGCGGGTTGAGCGGTGCCGTTGCGCAGCACTTCGGGACCGCCCGCGACGTGCTGGTGCGGCTGCCTCCGCGGGAGGCGACCAGCGCCAAGCTGAGCACCCAGGCCATGGACCTTCTGACGCGCGCCTCGCCCCAGAATCCACCCGAGCTTCGGCGCGTGGAGTACGTGGGTCCGCAGGTGGGCGGCGAGCTGGTGGAGGCCGGGGGGTTGTCCCTCATTTTGGTGCTGCTGGGGATCCTGATCTATATCGCTCTGCGTTTCGAATATCGCTTCGCGGTCGGGGCCGTGATCGCCACCGTGCACGACCCGGTGCTCATCGTCGGCGTGTTCTCGCTATTCCAGATTGAGTTCGACCTCACGGTGCTGGCGGCCGTCCTGGCGGTCATCGGTTACTCGGTGAACGACACCATCGTGGTCTACGACCGCATCCGGGAGAACTTCCGCAAGATGCGCAAGGGGACCACTCTCGAGATCGTCAACGCCTCCGTCAACCAGACGCTCACGCGCAGTATCATGACCTCCGTCACCACGATGCTGGTCGTCGTGGCCCTGTTCTTCTTCGGCGGTGAGATCATCCACGGATTCTCCCTCGCGCTCATCCTGGGCATCGTGGTCGGCACGTACTCTTCCATCTACGTGGCGAGTGCGGCCGCGGTCATGCTAGGGGTGAGCCGGGCCGATCTGATGCCGGTGAAGAAGGAGGGGGCCGGCTGACCCGAAGGGGCTTACCAGAGGGTGAGCTGTGCGCCGTGAAGGCGCGGGCTTTGGTCTTTGCCTTGCAAAGGCTGGCGGCCTAGCGCCGCAGAGCGGGCGGCAGGCAAGGCCCGAGCACCTCGAGCATCGCCTCGGCGACGGGCGGGGTGCCCGCAATGATGTTGCCCGTGGCGAGGAAATCGCCACCCCCGGCAAAGTCACTGACGAAGCCCCCGGCCTCCTGTACCAGAAGGGCGCCGGCGGCCATGTCCCACGGGCTCAGCCCGATCTCCCAGAAGCCGTCCAGGCGCCCGGCCGCCACATAGGCCAAGTCCAGGGCCGCGGAGCCTGTCCGGCGTATCCCGGAGGTCTGCGGAAACAGTGCTCGGAACGTGCACAGGTAGTCGTCGAGGTATTCCTGGCGCCGGAACGGAAATCCCGTCCCCAGAAGGGCCGCGTCCAGGTGTTTGACCTTGCTGACGCGGAGGCGACGGTCGTTGAGGGCTGCGCCGCCCCCGCGGGAGGCGGTGAACAGCTCGTTGCGAAGGGGGTCGAAGATCACCCCGTGCTGCAGGTTTCCGCGATGGCGCAGGGCGATGGCGACGGCGAACTGGGGAAAGCCGTGCAGGAAGTTCGTGGTGCCGTCCAGAGGGTCGATGACCCACTGATACTCGTCACCGCTCTGGCTGCCGCTCTCCTCGGCCAGAATCGAATGGTCGGGATAGGCTTTGTGGAGCACGGCGATGATGGTTCGCTCGGCCAGGCGATCCACCTCGCTCACGAAGTCATGGTGGTCCTTCTCGGCTACGGCGACGCTGTCCACGCGATCGACGTATCGCAGGATCATGTTGCCGGCGCTGCGTGCGGCGCGGACAGCCATATTCAGCATGGGGTGTTGCATGGGGGCGATTCCGGGGATGGCCGAGCCGGCTGTGACGTTGCGAGCGATGCCCGGCCGGTCGCGCGGGCGTTACGCTATGGGGCACGAAGGGCGAGCACTGCCGGGCTCAAACCGTGCCGCCGTTCCGGCTGGGCGGCCCGCCTGCGGCAGTCCAGGGCGAGGCGTGTCTATTATCTCCGAACGCGCTTGCCAAGTCATCGGCTGAATATGGTACCCGAGCGTGCAAGGCGGGCCTGAGCCCCATCTCGGGCTCGGTGCGTCGGTTGCTAACAGGCATGTCGAGATCCAACCTCGGGCAAGGGCCCAGCGACCCCCGTCCACGTATCCGATTCGTGCTGGTGAATACGTCGCATCCGGGGAACATCGGCGCGGCGGCCCGCGCCATGAAGACCATGGGCTTGCACCAGCTCTATCTGGTCAATCCGAAGACCCCCCTGAACGCCGAGGCGACGGCCCGTGCCTCGGGTGCGGACGACGTTCCTGGCCGCCGCAACGGTTTGCGGTGAGCTGGACGAGGCGCTCGGCGACTGTGTCTTGATATGCGGCACCAGCGCACGGTCTAGGCACCTCCCGTGGCCGCAACTGGAGCCCCGTGAGGCTGCGAGGGAGGTCGCTCGGCAGGCGGGGTGTGGGGCGGTGGCGGTGGTGTTTGGCGGCGAGCACTCGGGCTTGAGCAACGCGGAGCTGGAACGGTGTCACTTCCTGGTATCCATCCCTACGGGCGAAGAGTACCGTTCTCTGAACCTCGCGGCGGCTGTCCAGGTTGTCGCCTACGAGATCCTGCTCGCGGCCAGAGCGCCCATGACGGGGGAGGGGCCGCGTGCGGACTATGCGACAGCGGAGGACATGGAGCGGCTCTACGCCCACCTGCAGCAGACACTCGTCTCGATCGGCTTCCTGGACCCCACCAATCCGCGCCACTTGATGCGGCGCCTCAAGCGCCTGTTGGTCCGTGCGCGACCGGACAAGGTGGAGGTGAGCATCTTGCGGGGCATATTGACGGCCGCGCAACGGCTCGCGCGGCCGGCAAGAGCGCTCGGTGACAGGGGCAATGATGTTGAGTAACATAGTCAGGTATGAAGTCGGAGTGAACGATGTTTGACCGTCTGCGCGAAGATGTGCGCTGCGTATTCGAGCGGGATCCTTCCGCACGAACGACCTGGGAGGTACTGACCACTTATCCGGGGTTCCACGCGATACGGCTGCATCGGCTCAGCCACGCCCTGTGGAGTGCGAACTGGAAATGGCTGGCACGGTGGTTATCGGCCGTGGGCCGTTGGCTGACGGGCATCGAGATTCACCCGGCGGCGCAGATCGGACGTCGTTTCTTCGTCGATCACGGCATGGGTGTGGTGATCGGCGAAACGGCGGAGATCGGCGACGACTGCACCCTCTACCATGGGGTCACTCTGGGGGGCACGAGCTGGCAGAAGGGGAAGCGACATCCGACCCTGGGTGACAACGTGGTGGTCGGGGCGGGGGCTACGGTTCTCGGCCCCATCACGGTAGGTGACGGGGCTCGCATCGGCTCCAACGCGGTGGTCGTCAAGGAGGTACCCGCGGGTGCGACAGTAGTCGGTGTGCCCGGCCACGTGGTGAGCGGCTTCGGCGGAGAGTTGGAGGAACGCCGCCGCGCCGTGGCCAAGAGGATGGGATTTGACGCATACGGGATGAAGCGTGACATGCCCGACCCCCTGGCGCACGCCATCAACTGCATGCTGGACCATATCCATGCCATGGACCAACGCATGGACGCGATGGCGCAGACGTTACACAGACTGGGCATCGAGGTAGATGGCGGGGACCTCCCCAGCCTGGACGCGTGCGAGATCGACGAGGCCCACGTACCGTCGGGAACCCCTTCGGAAGAGGCCGTAAGAGCGAGGGCCTCGGGTAAATAGTTGAATAAAATGCTAAGGTTAAGGTATGATGTCTTGCCACCAAATGAGGTGATCGATCATGAAGTTGACGACGAAGGGCCGCTATGCGGTGACGGCGATGCTGGATCTTGCGCTGCACCAGGCCGAAGGCCCCATCACGCTGGCGGACATTTCTGAGCGCCAGGGTATTTCGGTCTCCTACTTGGAACAGCTATTCGCTCGACTGCGGAAGAAGGGCTTGGTAGAGAGCACCCGCGGGCCGGGGGGAGGTTATCGGCTGAGCCGTGACGGGGGCCAGATCGCCGTCGCCAACGTCATCTCGGCCGTGGACGAAAAGGTGGATGCCACCCGCTGCGGCGGAAAGGTCAACTGCCAGGACGAGCAGCAGTGTCTGACCCATGACCTGTGGATGGATCTGAGCCATCAGATCCAGAGCTTCCTCTCCTCCATCACCCTGAGCGACCTCGTCGCGCGCCGTGGCGTCAAGGAGGTCTCTCGGCGCCAGGATCACCTGTTTCGGGGCCGTTATTCCGCGCATGGGCCGAGCCTGAAAGGGGCGCGCGTGGGGCCTGCCTGACCGCGTCAGGTCGTGGGAGTCTCTACTTATCTGGATCACAACGCCAGCACTCCTCTGGACCCGCGGGTGCTGGATGCCATGACGCCCTATCTGAGCGGGTGCTGGGCCAATCCTTCAAGCATACACGCCCCCGGCCGTCAAGCCCGACAGGCCATAGACCAGGCGCGGGAGCAGGTGGCGGCCCTGGTGGGCGCGCACCCTACCCGAGTCGTGTTCACCTCGGGCGGCACCGAGGCTAACAATCTAGCTCTCAAGGGATATGCTCAGGTCGTCGGCCGCGGATGCTTCGCGGTAAGCGCGGTGGAGCATGCCTCCGTGCTCGGACCTGCCCTGGCGCTGGAACATCGGGGCTGGCAGGTGGACATCCTTCCGGTGGACGGCGAGGGACGCCTGATCCTGACGGCTCTCGTCGAGAGTCTGGATCATTGCACTGGGCTGGTGTCGGTCATGATGGCGAACAACGAGACCGGCGTTCTGCAAGAACTCCCCGCCATCAGCGATGCGGTGCGGGCCGCGGGAGGTCTGTTGCATACGGACGCCGTACAGGCCGCCGGCAAGGTGCCCGTTGATTTCCAGCGCTGCGGCGCCCATATGTTGAGCTTGTCCGCCCATAAGCTCGGAGGCCCCAAAGGGGCCGGTGCGCTCATCGTAAACAACGCGGTGGAGCTGGAGCCCATACTCGTCGGCGGCGGACAGGAGCGCGGCTTGCGCGGCGGCACGGAAAACGTTCCGGCGATCGTCGGATTCGGCGTGGCGGCAGAGCTGGCCGCCTCCGAGATCGGGCAGCGTCGCGAGCAAATGCTGGCGCTGCGCCGCAAGCTGGAAGCGGAGCTTGCCGCCATGCCGGAGGTGCGGGTATTCGGGCAAGAGGCGGAGCGACTTCCCAACACGGTCATGTTCAGCCTGCCGGGTATCGCGGGTGAGACCTTGCTGATGGGTCTCGACCGTGCGGGCTTTGCGCTCGCCAGCGGCTCTGCCTGCTCCAGCCAAGGGGCAAACCCGAGCCACGTGCTTCTTGCCATGGGTGTCGATGCGGCCCTCGCCCACGGCGCGGTGCGGGTGAGCTTTGGCCCGACCAATGAGCTGCAGGACGTGGAGCGCCTTTGCCGGGAGCTGGGCGCGGCGCAGCGACCGCAGGTGGGGTCCGCCGTGGCGGCTTGGGAAGGATGAGAACCTTGTGCTGCGGGTGTTCCGACGCTGGCGCGTGGGGTACTCGCGGCGCGTTGCCGTAGATATCGAGGCAGTACTCAGGAGGTTCAGCTATGTCTATCACACTGACCGAGGCGGCTGCACAGCACGTGCAGAAGTCGCTGACCAAGCGCGGAAAGGGCCAAGGACTGCGCGTCGGGGTGCGTAAGTCAGGTTGCTCGGGCCTCGCTTACGTCGTGGAGCTGGCGGACGTAGCCGCCCCGGAGGATGAGGTCTTCGAGAACCACGGCGTCCGGTTGTTCGTCGACCGCAGGAGTCTGGTCTACCTAGACGGCACGGAGCTGGACTACCGCAAGGAGGGCCTGAACGAGGGGTTTCGTTTCAACAACCCCAACGTCCGCAGTCAGTGCGGCTGCGGCGAGAGCTTCAACACCTAGCACGCATCCTGTTTTCGGGATGCGCGCGGTGCATCGCCGTGCGCTACTGGCCCACCGCCCGCCCTCGCATCCCAGGCATCAGCGCTGCGCGCGTTGCTAAGCCCAGCCTCCCGGCAGCCCAGCCGTTTGCCTCCTCCGTTCATCTGGCGCTAGACTAAGTGCCGCGCGGGTCTCAGGCCAGCCTTTTGGGCCAGCCTAGCGCCCGCCGAGCCTCGTCGGGGCAAGGTGAAGGGCGACGGCGCATGCGACGGCCTACGCGGTCGCGTAGGCGAGGGTCAGTGGTGCCAAGAAGGGAGTTGGTGGTCATCAAGCCTGAGTCGGTGGCTAAGAAACTCGGCGCACGAGCGTTCACGGGCGTAGACTGCGGTGGCACTCGCGATGCCGCCGCCCCAGGGTGCACCCTCGACGGCGGCAGGTGGAGGTGGTTTCACGATGTCCGCCGGCTTGGCCCGTCCTGTCGGTGCGCATGATCCCGCCAGACATGGCATCGGTTCTCCAAGTCTGATGCATTCTTCTCCTGCTGACATCCATTCTCGGCCCGCCAGGGTCAATCTCCTGGGATTGGACCGAGCGGCCCTAGCGGGCTTTTTCGCGCAGAACGGCGAGAAGCCGTTCCGCACCGACCAGGTCATGAAATGGGTCCACCAGTTGGGCGTCGCGGACTTCGCTGCGATGACGAATCTCAGCAAGGACCTGCGCGTCCGCCTGCATGAGGTGGCCGAGGTGCGAGCGCCCGAACTGGTGACAGAAGATGCGGGGCAGGACGGCACGCTGAAGTGGCTGCTTCGCCTCGACGGCGGCAACTGCATCGAGACGGTGTTCATTCCGGAAGCCGGGCGCAACACCCTTTGCGTCTCATCCCAAGTGGGATGTGCCCTGGAATGCGCGTTCTGCGCCACGGGAAGCCAGGGCTTCAACCGCAACTTGACTAGCGCCGAGATCATCGGCCAGCTTTGGCTCGCACGCCGGATGCTGCGCGCGCGTGACCCGCGTCTGGGCATCAGTAACCTGGTGCTGATGGGCATGGGCGAGCCGCTGTTGAACTTCCACAACGTGGTGGCAGCATTGCGTTTGATGCTGGAAGACCTGGCCTACGGCCTGTCCTGGCGCCGCGTTACGCTGAGTACGGCTGGCGTCGTGCCGGCCATCGACCGCTTGGCGGAAGCCTGCCCGGTGAACCTCGCGGTCTCGCTTCACGCGCCCGACGACGCGCTGCGCAGCGAGCTGGTCCCATTGAACAGGAAGTATCCTTTGGGCGCGTTGCTGGATGCATGCCGCCGCTACGCAAGACAGGATCGGCGGTGCAGGATAACGTTCGAATACGTGTTACTCGACGGAGTCAACGATTCACCCACCCAAGCGCGCTCGCTGGTCCGCCTGCTCCAGGACATCCCCGCGAAGGTCAATTTGATTCCGTTCAACTCTTTCCCTGGAACGCGATTCCAATGCTCGGGGGCGGAGGCCATCGAGCGCTTTCGGGGGGTTCTCATGGCTGCGGGCCTGGTCACGGTCACGCGCAGGACGCGAGGTTCGGATATCGCTGCGGCATGCGGGCAACTGGCGGGCCAAGTGGCCGACCGTACCAAGCGCCGCCTCGGGCGCGGGGATCTGGTGCATTGACGAGGCGGCGGTTGCTCTGCGGGCTCGCGCTGGCGGCCGCACTGGCAGGCTGCACCAACCAGCCGACACGGCCAACGTCCGGTGAGAGCCCGGGCGCGCCCTTGATCAAGCTCGGTGTGGCGTACATGGAGCGGGGGGATCAGGCGGTGGCGCTGCAGAAGCTGCAGCGCGGTCTGGAGCTGGACCCGAACCTGCCCACCGGGCACTATGCGATTGCGTTGCTCTACGAGCAGTTGGGGGAGCTGGACAAGGCGGAGAAGCATTTTCGCCGCGCCATCTCTCTGCAGCCGGATTATGCCGAGGCACACAATGCCTACGGCGCGTTCCTGTGCCGCAAGGGGCAGTTCGATGCGGCGGACAAGCAGTTCATGATCGCTGCCCAGAACCCCCTGTACAGCACGCGAGGCCTGGCTTACGCGAACGCAGGACTGTGCGCTCTCAGGCGGCCCGACGCGGCCTCGGCGGAGAAGTATTTCCGGGAGGCATTGCGCATCAACCCGACGCAGTCCACTGCCCTGTTTCAGATGGCCGCGCTGAGCTATGAAGCCGGTCGCTACCTCAATGCACGGGCGTACCTGCAGCGCTACCAGGAGGTCGGGCCGCAGACCCCTGAGACGCTGTGGCTCGGTGTGCGCACGGAGCGTCAGTTGGGCGACGGGAAGGCAGCGGCGGGTTACGCGCTCCTCCTGCGGGAGCGATACCCGGACTCCGAGCAGGCGCAGCAGCTCCAAGCGATCGACAAGGGAGGAGCGGAGCAGTGAGCGAGGGCGAGATTCTCGAGCAAATCCTTGATCCGGCCATGGCCGAAGTGGGTAGCCCTGGACGGCGGCTGAGGGAGGCGCGCGAGGCCTACCGCTGGACCCGGGAGGACGTGGCTTCTCAGCTACGCTTACCGGCCGCCGTCATCGGGGCGCTGGAGCGTGACGATTACAAGAGTCTGCCGCCGCCAGCCTACGTGCGCGGTTATCTGCGCAGCTATGCCCGTCTCCTGGACCTGCCGGAGGCGATGGTGAGCGAAGCTTACCAGAGCCTTCAGATCGTGGTTCCAGGTCGGGAGCCGGCGAGTCTGAGGACTGGCCGCCAAGCCACTAGCCGGGATCGGCGGGTGCGCTGGTTCACTTACCTGCTCACGGTCGTCCTCATCGCGCTACCGGTCATCTGGTGGCAGACGCAGGGCTCGTTCCGGTTCTGGGAGACCTCGCCGGCTGACGCCGGTCCGGCCCTGCCGAACCCGCTGGTACCGACGGAAGAGCCTCGGGCGGCGACAACTTCGCAGACTCCCCAACCCGATACGGCCTCCAGCACTGCAGTCCCCGAAGACACTGCCCCAACCGTGGACGAGAACGAGCTGGCGGCGGTGGAGACCGCGGAGCTTGCGACGGACCACGAAGTGAGTGGCGAGGCTGCCTCCGCGGCGCAGCCGGGGCCCGCTCACCCCGCACCCGCCAAGCCGCGAGCGGCCGCCGTGACGAGCTCGGCAACTGCGCCAACGGTGCAGCTCGACGTGTTGACGCTGCGTGCTCGATCCGGGTCCTGGGTGTCTGTCCGCGACGCCGACGGAAAGAGGCTTATGTACCGAGTGATCTCCCGCGGCGGCGTCAAGACTTTGAAGGGAAGAGCGCCATTCCAGGTGGTGCTGGGTAACCCGCATGACGTGTCGGTCGATTACAACGGCAAGCCGGTGGATTTACAGCGCTATGCCCGCGAGGGGGTGACGCGCTTCGAGGTCGGGTCCGGCCACGAGTAGCTGCGCTCACTGGCGCTGGCAAGGCCGTCGAGTGTGACCACGGATTGGCGCCCGCGGTGAGGGCTTGTGAATGAAGCTTGCTGAGGACCTCTCTGGCGGCGTGGTGCGACGCTGGCTCTACCGGCGAGGTGGCTGCTCACAATACCTCGTGAGGCTCCCTCGCTCGCGGGGGGCAATACAGACGGGGTAGGCAAGGCGGTGCGTTGTTTTGACGCAGACTTCGACCAAGGGCGGGCTGAGGGCTCGCCTTTCCCGAGGAACCCCGATATTACAGGCGTCGTTCTGGCGGGCGGACGTGCGCGCCGCATGGGCGGTGCGGACAAGGGGCTCATCGAGCTTAATAGCCGGCCGATGATCCAATACATTCTGGAGGCACTGCAGCCCCAGGTGGCTGCAGTGCTGGTGAATGCCAACCGTAATCGGGACGCCTACGCGCGGCTCTGCGGCTGCCGCGTGGTCCCCGACACGCATGGGGACTATGCCGGACCGCTGGCGGGGATGGTGAGCGCCATGCAGGCGGCGGCGACCCGCTACGTGCTCACGGTCCCCTGCGACTGCCCTTTCGTGCCACCGGATCTCGCCGACCGTCTGCTGACGGGACTCCTGACGGAGGGGGCGGAGCTTGGCGTGGCCCACGACGGGCAACGCCTCCAGCCGGTCTTCGCTCTGCTGCGGCGCGACCTCTCCCCCAGTCTGCTGGCGTATCTGGAGACCGGCCAGCGGAAGATCGACCTGTGGTATGCGCGCCATCGCATGGCCCGAGTGGACCTGTCCGACGTGCCGGACGCCTTCATCAACGTCAATACCCCGGAGGAGCGTTCGTCCCTGGAGCAGCGCCTGATGCAGGCCAACGCATGCTGAAGCACGCTGCGGTTCCGGTCATCGGCTTCGCGGCCTTCAGCGGCACCGGCAAGACCACCTTGCTGTGCCGTCTGCTGCCGCTGCTGAAGGCGCAGGGCCTGCGGATCGGGATGGTGAAGCACGCCCACCACAGCTTCGACATCGACCAGCCGGGCAAGGACAGCTACGATCTGCGCAAGGCAGGCGCCACCCGGATGCTGGTGGCATCACGGCGGCGCTGGGCATTGATCGTGGAAACCGACTCCCCGCAGGAGGCGAGGCTCGACGACCTGCTCGCCGAGCTTGACCAGACAGGGCTCGACTTGGTTCTCGTCGAGGGCTTCAAGTACGAGGATTTCCCCAAGATCGAGCTGCACCGTACAGCCCTCGGGCACCGGTTGCTGTTTCCGGACGATCGATCGGTCATCGCCGTGGCGACCGACGGGCCCCTGGCGGTGGACACTGCCCTGCCAATCCTCGACATCACCCTCCCGGAGCAGCTCGCCGGCTTCATCGTGGAGCGTCTAGGCGTCAGAGCCCCGAAGAGCGAAGGCGCCGGATAGCCCGGCGGGCGCGGAGCCCAGCTGTGCCACGGATGGTTTGACACGGCACGACCGAGGCCGCGTGGGCAGATCTGCTCTATGGCAAGCGTTCCGGCTTTGCGGCGTGGAGCAGATCTATAATGGAGTATAAACATCGTTTCGTTGACCGGATGGCCCGTCCGGGCCTGACCGCTGCGAGTTTCATCCCACTGCAGCCGACCCAAAATGGACGCAAAGCGCGAGGATCCCGCTGGGCTCGATACCACGCTCCTGCGGGCGATGGTCGAGAACGCGGTGGATGGTATCATCGCCATCGACCAGCGCGGTCTGATGAAGATGGTCAACCCGGGGGCTGAGCATCTGTTTCGCTACACCGCGCAGGAGATGCTCGGGTGCAACGTGTCCATGTTGATGCCCGAGCCTTATCATTCGGAGCACGACCAGTACCTGCGCAGGTACCTGGAGACCGGCCAGCGCCGGATCATCGGCATCGGCCGCGAGGTCGAGGGTAGACGCAAGGACGGAACGACCTTTCCAATGTACCTGTCTGTGGCCGAAGCGCGGCACGGCGACGAGATACTGTTCACCGGCATCGTCCACGACCTCACGGAGATCAAGCGCGCCGAGCAGCAGATCCGGTGGCTGCAGCGCCAGCAGCAACTGATCCTCGACGCCGTCGGTGACGGCATCTTGGGCGTGGATGCGGATGGGCGCATCATCTTCGCCAATCCGGCGGCCCAAGTCCTGCTGGGCTCCGAGCAAGGGGATCTCGTGGGACAGTCGCTGGAGTCGATTTGGCGATCCAGTGATGCGACGGAGCCTTTCCCGCGACATGCCATCGCCGCCGGCGAGCCCTATCGCGCCGACGAGGCATGGTTTGCCCGCCGCGGCGGAGGACCCATCCCCGTAGCGCTGGTCAGCACACCCATGCGCGACGGCGACAGACCGGTCGGTGCCGTGCTCAGCTTTCGGGACATCACCGAGCGCAAACAGGCATCCCAAGAGATGCAGCGCATCCGCTCGTACCTCAAGAACATCATCGACTCCATGCCCTCCATCCTCGTGGGCGTGGACGATCAGGGCAGCATCACCGAATGGAATACGGAGGCGGAGCATGCGACCGGCGTCCTTGCGGATCGGGCCTTGGGGCGGGGGTTCGTGGAACTGCTGCCGCAGCTCGTCTCGCGCCTGGACAAGGTGCACGAGGCGCTGCGCCTGCGTCAGTTTGCACGCATCGAGCGCTTGGCGTCGGAAGACGGCGGCGAGGTCCGTTACTTCGACGTGATGGTCTATCTCCTCATCGGGGAAGGTGTGGCGGGGGCGGTCATCCGTGTCGACAACGTCACCAACCGGGTGCGTATCGAGCAGATGATGGTGCAAACGGAGAAGATGATGTCGGTGGGCGGCCTTGCCGCCGGAATGGCCCATGAGATCAACAATCCCCTGAGCGGCATTCTGCAGAGCTGCCAGAACATCCAGCGTCGGCTGTCGCTCGATCTGCCCGCCAATCGGGCCGCGGCCGAGGACTTGGGTCTGGACCTGGAGAAACCCAGGATTTCCCTGCGCTCCAGATAGCGTCGCAAGGAATGCAGGCGGCGGCCATCCGAGCCACCGGAATCGTATCGGACATGCTGGCCTTCAGTCGCCGCAGCGCCGCGGACTTCGAGCCCGCGCGCATGCACGAACTACTCGAAGCGGTGCTCCGACTCGCCGACAGCGACTACGACCTTAACAAGCGCTACGACTTCCGTCAGATCGAGGTCATCCGTGACTACGACGCGGAGCTCGGCGAGGTCTACTGCAACCGCATGGAGATGGAACAGGTATTCATGAACGTCATCAAGAACGCCGCCGAGGCCATGGCGGGCAACGGCGCGCGCCCCGCGCGCATCGCGCTGCGCACGCGGCGCGAGGGCGACTATGTGCGCGTGGAGATCGAGGACACCGGGCCGGGCATAGACCAGAAGGTTCGCAGCCGCCTGTTCGAGCCCTTCTTCACCACCAAGCCGGTGGGGGTGGGCACCGGCCTAGGTCTGTCGGTGTCTTATTTCATAGTGACAGAGCGGCACCACGGCAGCATTGCGGTATCCGGCGCAGCGGGGGAGGGTGCTTGCTTCGTGATTCGACTACCGCTCCATGGTAGGGGCGGGTCATGAGCCTCCGCGTGCTAGTGGTGGACGACGAGCCGCTGGTCGCGCAAACGCTGCAGGCGTTCCTGGAAGACGAAGGCATGCGCGTACACATCGAGCACTCGGCCGAGCAGGCTCTGGACACCGTCCGGGGCGGTGCGGCGTTCGACGTGTGCATCATGGACCTGCGCCTGCCCGGGATGGACGGTGACGCGGCCGCGCGCGCCCTCCACCAGCTTTGCCCCGGCCTGCGCTTCGTCATCCACACGGGGTCCGCGGATTACGCCGTGCCGGCTCAGCTGCAGGCCATCGGTGTCGGCGAAGCCCATCTCTTCAGGAAGCCCCTCGTGGACATGACGGCTCTGGCCGATGCCCTGCGATCGATGGCCAGGGCCGGCTGAGAAGGAACTGGTGAGCGACAACGTCACGGTAGTCACCATCGAGGACGAGCCCGCGGTACGCCGCGGGCTCGCGGCCTATCTCGAGGACAGTGGTTACCAGGTTCTGGAGGCCGGCGATGGGGCCGCCGGGATCGCGCTGGTCCGTGCGTGCCGTCCCGATGCCGTGCTGTGCGACCTGCGTCTGCCCAAGATGGACGGGCTGGAGGTCCTATCGACGATCACCACGGAGTTCCCGGAGACACCCGTCATAGTGGTCTCCGGTGTCAGTGACCTGAGCTATGCGGTGCAGGCGCTCAAACGGGGCGCCTGGGACTACGTCACCAAGCCCATCCTGGACATGGGCGTGCTGGAAGGTGCCTTGGGGCGGGCACTGGAGCGTTCGCGGTTGCTGGGCGAGAACCGCCGCTACCGGCTGCACCTGGAGGCCCTGAACCGGGAGCTGACCCGGACGCTGCATCAACTGCAAGCGGACGAGGAGGCCGCGCGCAGGATCCAGTTCCAACTTCTTCCGGCGGATCGCTGGAGCTTCGGGGACTATCTGTTTACCCGCCAGCTCTACCCGTCCAAGCTGCTGAGCGGCGATCGTCGACTATTTCGCCATCGACGACCGCTACGCCGGGTTCTACATGGCCGACGTGTCCGGGCACGGCGCTGCCTCCGCTTTCGTGACGGTGATGATCAAGACGCTGGTCGGCCAGTATTCCGACGCTTGCCGCGAGGAAGGCGATGCGACGATACTCAGCCCCGAGCTCATGCTGCAGCGGCTGAATCGGGACGTGTGCCGGCAGAACCTCGATCAGTACCTGACCATCGTTCTATGGCGTCATCGATGCGGAGCGAGGCGACATGACCTGTAGCAACGGTGGGCACTTTCCCTACCCCATCCTCTGCGAAGGGCAAGCGGCCCGGATTCTGACCTGCCGCAGCCGCCCGCTCGGGCTGTTCGACAACCCTCACTACGAAACCCAGCAGTTTCAGCTCCCTCCGGCATTCGCCCTCTGGCTCATCTCGGACGGTGCTCTGGAGCTCCTGCCACAAAGGACTATGCGCGAAAAGCGGGAAGCGCTCTGTAGCTGCCTGCGTCACTCGGGCAGCGGCGTCGAGCGGCTCGCGACTGGGCTGGGTCTGGGCGACAGCTCCAGGCTCGTGGACGATGTCACCTTTCTCGCCGTGAGCAGGCAGGTCGGCCATGGATGAGGGGAGGGTGCTGCACGCGAGCCATCAAGGCGTCCAGGTGCTGCGCTACATCGGGGACGTCCGCTACACCCTCGCGCCTTCCCTGGGACGTTTCTTGGAGGATCTGTTCGCGCGGGTCAGGCCCGCTGGCTTTGTCACAGACCTTCAGCAGGCGAGCGGTATCGACAGCACCAATCTCGGACTCCTCGTCAGGATCGCCAAGCACATGCAGGAACTGGGTGGGCCCAGGGTGACGATCATCTCAGGCCACGAGGACACCGACGAGATCCTCTTGGCGCTCGGTCTGGACGAAGTCTTCGATATCGTGAAGGGCCGGACCGCCGAGGGGAAGACGGGCAGGTGGGGCCGGTGGGGGATCCCAACCCGCAGGAGTTGGCCCGCACGGTGCTGGCGGCGCATCGTGCGCTGATGGCTCTGAACGAGCAGAACCGGGACCTGTTTCAGGACGTGGTGGCGGCCTTCGAGAGAGAAGGCATTGAAGACGCCGCACCGCAGTGATCCCCCTGTCCGTGGCTCGCGACGTGGGGGCCTGTTTGCGAGACCGCCGCAGACCACATGCAGGGTGGGAGACCAGATATGTTCGATCCAGGGACTTACGGCACGATTTTCGCCGCTCTGATCGATGCCGAAAGGCTCAACCCACTGGACGCGGGATCGCCCCAGGGTGCGGCACGGACGGCGTTGGGGACTCTGAGCGCGGAGCGTGCATTCGCGCCCCGCGCCATCGTAGACGCCGACATGGCCCAGCTCTGCTTGGCGGGGCTGTGGCTGCATCAGGACTTCCTCGACGAATGCCATCGCATCAGCCAGTCCATTGGCACTACCAGCGGCAGCCACTGGCACGCGCTGATGCATCGCCGGGAAGGGGACTTCTGGAACGCCAAGTACTGGTTCCGACAGGTGGGCCGACACTCGATCTACCGATCGCTGGCTGCGGAGGGTGCGCGTCTCGCCGCGAGTGGCGGTCCGGAGCAGGCTCCGCAGTTCCTGCTGCACCAGACGGGGTGGGATTCGGCGGCATTCGTCGACCTGTGCGAGGCGACCGTGCAGGGGCGCGCCCCACACGACATGCTCTGTCGACGCATCCAGCAGCGGGAGTGGCAGCTTCTCTTCGACCACTGTTACCGACATGCCGTGGGTGCATAGCTCAGACGCGGCGGACCGCCGACGCGCCTGTTCGCCGTGCCGTGGGTGTTTGCCCCGCATGAGATTCCTCGGGAGGCCCGTTGCGGTGTTGTTCTTGCTGCTCGCTGCACCCGCGCTCGGCGCCGGGCCGGCCAGGGTCGTCGACCGCTATTTCCTGAGCGGTGATGGGAGCATCCGCCTGACCAACGACAAGAGCGCGGAATCGGCGCACATTCGCTATCGCCTGGCCGACGGCACCTACCCGGAAGCGGCGCGGCGCCGGATCGACCGCCTGTTCGGCGTACCGGCCGGCTCCGAGGACCATATCTCCTTGCGCCTCATCTCCCTTCTGGACTACATGGAGGATCGCTACCACGACCCCATCGACATCATCTCCGGCTACCGCAGCCCGGAATACAACGAGGGACTGCGCGCTCAGGGGCGGCTAGCCGCGCGGGCAAGCCTGCACATGGAGGGCATGGCGGCCAACGTCAAGCTGGGGAAGACTCTCGCGCCCAGAGCCTTCGAAGGGATCAAGGCCCTCGACTGCTGCGGCATCGGCTACTACCATGGCGACTCGGTGCATGTGGATACCGGGCCGGCGCGGTTCTGGGATGAAACCTCGTCCAAGGTCCGCACCGATATCTCGACCCACGACAAGCGGGTCATGGTGCGCACCGACCGGGACATCTACCTGGCGGGCGAGAGGGTCGAGCTGAAGCTTGCCCGCATCACCGACTATCCCCTCGGGCTGGTCTCCAGGTTCTCAGTGGTTCGCGACGGGGCCACGCTGCAGTCCTACTCGCTGGATCGCAGTAGCTCGGACTGCCTGCCCGTGACGGATCCCGAGCAGAGGACGTGGGTCTGGACCATCCCCGGTGAGGTTGTGGCCGAACGGCGCGTCCAGATCCGCCTCCGCTTCTGCACGAAGCCATTTCCCGAGATGCCGGATCAGATCGACTCGAATCCCATCCTCATCCTCAAGCCGGGTTGACGGGAACCGCCCCCTCCGTCCCTGCGCGCAGCCGCAGCCCTGCGTTCGGACGGGCTGCCCTCCCTGCCCACCGCCGGGCGGTTCCCCTGTCTGCCTGGGTCAGCTCTCGCCCAGGCGCCGGTGCGGCCGCCGGCCTCCGCCGTGGGTACCTCGGGTGATGCAGCACTTATGAGGTCGCGTGCCGCTAGTACGGGGCATTACAAGACCAACATACCTGGCCTGGAAGGCGCGAGGCGAGAAGGCGCAGGAAGGCCCTTTTTTTGAGTTTCTTAACGCTGTCCGCGATGCAGAAGCCAAGGCCGAGGTCCGCATCGTGGGATTGTGGCGGGCTGCTGCGCTGCGGGACTGGCGTGTTGCCCGCGACTTCCTGGCCAGACGCTACCCCGAGCACTGGAGAAAATAGAGGCAAAGAAAGGCTCTTTCGACAATTGTGTGGGTGGTGGTAGTCAAGTAGCATCTGTTCTGACCGGTCGCTTATCACAGCATCTTGTGGTTGGGGTGGTGGGCGAGAGGCCCTCGCGTGGGGCCGCTCCGCAGGACTCGTCCACAAATCCACAGGCCGTCATCCAAGGGGGGAGCACCGTGCGGCTCACGCATCTGTTTACCACGGCACTGGGCCTGACAGCGCCTTGGGAGGTCACCGACGTGCGGTTCGACCCCGAGGCTGGGCGCATCGACCTCGATGTGGCGTTTGCCAAGGGCAGCCGCTTTGCCTGCCCGGATGGTGCCGTGTGGCCTCTGTTCTTCATCGGCCATGAACTCACCCCAGTCTGCCATCTTTTCCATAACGAGTAGTGCTGACAATCGTGGAATTTCCGAAGACCGCGATGTAGAAGCTCGCCGCTTCTTGGTCGTCGAACCACAGGAAGGGAGTGATCTTTTGAATGCTCGCTTGCATCGCGCATCTCCTCGTAGCCTCTTCTAGCCTGCCCACACGTACGACCGTCTCTCACGATGACCGTGATATCGGCCTAACATTCATGCGCGCGGCAGAGCTGATTCCCTCACTCCGACTTCGCCGCATGCCAATTCCGCGGGATGGGCTGGAGCATACTCACACGGTTGCCCTCGGTGTCGGTGAACGAGACATATTGCCCCACACTGGGTATTTCCATGGGCTCGCCGAGCACTTTACCTCCCGCATCCGTCACCTTCCTTGATGATTCTTTGATATCGTCCACCGCGATAACGATGGACGGATATTGCGCGGGCCAATCGGGCTGTTTCGGGAAAAAGCCGCCGTTAATCGCGCCGGGCGTTTTCGGACCGTTCTCGTCGGTCTCGGTGGTGGTTGCAAGGACATAATTACCCATCTCCTGGCCCAGCATCTGCGTCTGCCAGCCGAATGCTGACTCATAAAACGTTGCCATCCTTTTCCGATTGTCATATGGCATCTCAAAGTGAACGACGGGATGCATTGCCTTTTCCTCCGTATCGGTTAAGGGGGATTTCCCTGTTTTCGGGGTAGCCGTCTGACCCTCGAACGCGTGGTTGTGTGTCACCAGGGATCGTAGCTGCCAAAGTTCCATATGTGCCCCTCGAGGTCACGACAAGCGAAGCCATGGCCACCGTGGTCTTCGGGGCCGCGAGCACGAGTTAGACGGACCGCTCGGCGCGTTCGCCGTTCCCGCGTGAGGCCGTCCGCGCGTGGGCGATTGCGCAAAAGCCGTCGGATTCGATCGCGAGCGGCAGGTTGATGAGGTTGTAATAGTTCTCCAGCGCGTTCAGCCAAGTGATCTCGGCGATCTCCCACTCGCTGAAGTGCTTGCGGAGCACTTCGAATGTGGCGTCGGCGACGCGCTTGTGGCGCGTGGCTTCCTCCACGTAGGCGAGCGCCGCGCGCTCCCGATCGGAGAAGAGCGGGCTCGTCCGGCACTCCGAGAGCGCGTTGAACTTCTCCATCCCGAGGTGCTCGCGGATCGCCATCGCCTGCGCGAGGTCCACGCAGAAACCACACCCGTTGACCTGCGAGGCGAGCGTTACGACCATGAGATGGAGCCCAGACTCGAGGCGTATCCCCTTCATCTGGAACTTCTGAATCTCGTAGGTAAGTCGCAGCGACGCCGGGATGCGCGCGGTCACGACCTTCATCGGAGTCATCACCTTTCCGAACTGGCGGCGCGTCATCCAGTAGGCGATGCGCATCATGAGTCCCTTGGGCTTCTCGATCGGCTCCAGTCTCATCGTCTGGTCTCCTCTCGTCTTGGCGGTTTCCAAACCCGGCGATCAACGCACCTCCCGCAGGGGCGACCAGGCTTTCTTCCGGTCCGTCGACCGTCTCGCTCAGCCGCGCCCGCTTGCGGGCGTCGGCCGGAGCGAAGTCATACGCCACGCGGTGGGGGGTTCCAGCTCATCGCTACAAATCGCTACAACGAGGTCAGCAGCATTGCCGGGTCCCGAAAGTGGCAGCGCTAGGCTGCGAAGGAATGGCCTTCGATCTGGGCTCATATCAGCCGTCTTACAAGACGGTCGGCCAAGTGCTCGCGACAGTGTAGCCCAACGCCGCTAATGCGGTAGGTCGCCCGAAACTGGGGGGCTGCCGGTGCTCCGCGGTCGAGGCGGTGCACGAGAAGGACGTTCCCAGGGATTCGGCGATGGAGGAGGGCGGCTGAACCGTGGTAACCTGCGAGGCCCGGCCGGTGGCCTTCTGCGCATGTGTCCGGGATAGGTGCGGGAGGTGACTTCCGGTATCGTCAAACGTCGGCGACACGTCCAGCCTATCGCCCGAACCGGACGCGAGCCGACTGCGCCTGCTCGGCGCTCGCTGGAGCGTCGTGTTCCGGTTTCAAGCTGTTCATTGGAGGATGACCAGGATGACTCATGGGAAGCTCCCGACCTGTCTGCTCACCGCGCTACTGCTTAGTGGTACCGTGTGTGCCGGCGATCTGATGATCTACCCCGGCAGAGGGCAGAGCTCTGCCCAGCAGCGGACAGACAAGAACCAGTGTTATGCGTGGGCCAGAGGCCAGACCGGCTTCGACCCGGCCCAGCCGGCGGCCGGCACCCCGTCCCCACCGCAGCAAGCGCCTCGGTCCAATGCGCTGCGGGGTGCTGCCGGCGGTGCTGCTGTTGGCGCCATAGGGGGAGCTATCGGCGGGAACGCCGGCAAGGGGGCGGCAATCGGCGCAGGAGTCGGGGCCGTCGTCGGCGGAGTCCGCAGGCGGGAGCAACAGCGTCAGCAGGCGCAGGCTCAGCAGCAGTGGCAGCAAAACGAGCAGGCGCGGTACGCCGAAGGGCGCAACAGGTTCGACCGCGCCTTCGCTGCGTGTCTGGAAGGGCGCGGCTACACGGTGAAGTAATCGCCGGCCTTGTCACGAAAGCGCGTTCCGCGGCTCGGTCGAGTCCCGGAACGCGCCGGTGCGGCAGCCATCCCCACAGACCGCAGCCGGACCGCGACATTCCAAGCGACCCGGATCGAATCCCCGGCGCGCAGCCTCTGCCACCACGATGACCCGTACGTCATTCTTCGGCTCAGCGCCGCAGCCTACTCGGTTCGCGTGATCCCGCGAGCATCGCCCCTCAAGCGGGCCGCGAGATTCGTGATCCTTCGGCTGGAGCGCACGTTCTTGACGGCCATGGCTAGCGCCTTGATCTGACCGATGATAACGACGAGCCGCCTGCCACGGGTGACGGCGGTGTACAGAAGGTTGCGCTCAAGGAGCGTGTAGTGTTGGGTCGCTATCGGAATCACCACCGCAGGATACTCGGACCCTTGGCTCTTATGCACCGTCGTGGCAAACGCCAGGGAGACCTCGTCCAGCTCGCCCAGCTCGTACTCGATCTCACGGCCATCGAAGTCGATGTACACGAGCCCTTCCTCGAGATCGATGCGCGAGACGCGCCCGATATCGCCGTTGAACGCCTCCTTGTCGTAGTTGTTGACGGTCTGTATCACCTTGTCCCCCGGGGCAAAGGTCGAGCCGAAACGCGTGACCGTGGGCTGCGCATCCGGGTTGAGCCGCTGGTGCAGCTCCACGTTCAATGACCGCGCGCCGAGCCCACCGCGGTTCATCGGCGTGAGGACCTGGACGTCTCGAATTGAATGGAGCCCGAAGCGCTTCGGGATGCGCACGCTCACCAGGTCGATCAGCTTGTCGTGAATCTCCTCCGCGGTGTCGGCCGCGACGAAGTAGAAGTCTCTCGGCTCTTGGTGCTTGTCGGGACGCTCGGGCAGGAGTCCCCGGTTGATGCGGTGGGCGTTGACGACGATGCTGGAACTCGCCGCTTGGCGGAAGATCTCCGACAGCCACAGGATGGGAATGCGGCCGGAGTCGATGAGATCGGCCAGCACCGCACCCGGTCCGACCGAGGGAAGCTGGTCGGCATCCCCGACCATGAGCACCGCGGCCTCATCGGGGATGGCCCGCAGCAACTGATTCATCAAGACCACATCCACCATGGAGACCTCGTCGATCACCACGAAGTCGGCCTCCAGGGGGGTCTCCGGACCGCGCTTGAAACGCATCGCCTTGGGGTCGAACTCGAGCAGCCGGTGGATGGTTCGAGCCTCCTGCCCGGTGGACTCGGACAGCCGCTTGGCCGCTCGACCGGTAGGGGCGCAGAGCTCCACGTGCGCCCCCTTGGCCCGGACGATGCGCAAGACGCTGTTCACCACCGTGGTCTTGCCGACTCCGGGACCTCCGGTGATCACGGTGACCTTGCCGTTGACCGCTTTCGCGACTGCGCCGCGCTGCGAGGCGGAAAGCGAAAGCCCGGTCTTGCCTTCCACCCAGGCGATGGCCTTGTCAGGGTCGATGGTTCCCCAAGGAGGCGCACCGCCCAGCAAGGCCAAGAGCCGAGCGGCCACTCCGACCTCCGCACGATACAGGGGCGTGAGGTACAGGGAAGGTGTCCCCTCGATGTCTTCGGTCACCAGGTTGCCCTCGAGCAACTCTCGATCGACGGCGGCCTCGATCGTGCCCGCAGGAATCTGTAGGAGCTGCGTCGCGGTTTCCACCAGCGTCTCCCGCTGCGCTGCACAGTGGCCCTGCGAGGAGTGCTCTTGGAGCACATGGCGCACCCCGGCCTGGGCGCGCATCAGAGAGTCCGCCGGAATACCCAGGCGTTGGGCCAAAGCATCCGCGGTCTTGAAGCCAACGCCGTGGATATCCAATGCCAGCCGGTAAGGGTTCTCGCGCACCCGATCGATGGCTTCATCGCCATAAGTCTTGTAGATGCGCACGGCGCGCGCGGTTCCGATACCGTAGGACTGGAGAAACACCATGATCTGCCGAATGGCCTTCTGCTCGGCCCACGCCGCGACCACGCGTCCCTTGCGCTTGGGGCCGATGCCGTCGAGCTCCATGAGCCGCTCTGGGGTGTCCTCGATGATGTCGAACACGTGCTCGCCGAAAGCCTTGACCAGCTTGGAGGCAAAGTGGGGTCCGATGCCTTTCACCAGTCCAGAAGCGAGGTATTTCTCGATACCCTCCAGGGTGCTGGGTGGCACCACGCGCATGTCGGTCGCCTTGAACTGCAGGCCGTGCGTGCGGTCGTTGACCCAACAGCCGTCCGCCTCCACGTATTCGCCAGGGGTCACCGTGGCGGCCGTCCCTACCAGGGTGACCAGCTCGCGATGACCGCGCACCTTGACCCGCAGCACGCAGAACCCACTCTCCTCGCTGTGGAATGTCAGCCGCTCCACCGAGCCGCTGAGGTGTTCCTTGGAAGGCTCTGAGGGGTGGTTTCTCAAGGAAGCTTGCGTTGGGAGGTCAAACGAACCGGGCACCGATCGATAGAGAAATCCGACACACGCGTCGAAACATGTCCGCAAGCACCCGGTGCGGTAAAACTTGCCAGTAGCCCGACGGAGGTTTGGCCGCGGAGTTCCAGGGGCGCTGTGATGGATCCGGTCAGGGTTCTCGCATCGCCCGCAGGCTGCAAGCTTTCCACAGCGCATGCGGTGCCGCAGAGCGCTCGAACTGCGTGGCTTCGCCGGAGGCTTGCCGCGAGCCGTGCCGTAAACCGATGTGCAAGCGGCCCCGAAGAGCCGCCGGTTGGCTTGCAGACGCTTATGCCAGAACACCGGACGATGGTCGAACCGGCGTCATCGGGATAGCGGCGATGCCGGTCTCGTCGAGGAGCTGCAATTTGAATCACGGATAGCGGTCCCGGCGTCAACCGCTGCGCCCTTCCACGCAGTTCAGTCGTTGTCATGCCACCTCACCTTCCAGCGCGTGCTGCCTTTCTTGGAGGTGTCCGCAGATACAGATAACCGCACATCATACAGGGACGCCCCGACCTTTACGCCCCGAGGGGCCTGGCCAGCAGGACTCCGTGGCAGTGACTCCCCCTTGCTGATTGGGAGGACGTTGTTGCTAAGAAGCGGATTTCCGCTCGCCGCCGGGACGGGATCGGGGACCTGGCCGCGTAGTTTTCGCAATTCGACACAGTCGCTTCACGGTCCTGCAACGGCAAGGTGCGACCATTCCGCGTCCTATCAGCCAGTCGAGCAAGGAGTCTGGAATGAAGCTCAAAGCCACGACCGTCGCCGTGTCCGCTGCCCTTTCCGTCATGCCCCTCACCGAGAACGCCGGCGCCGCGCCGGTCGTCAAGTCCGTCGAGTTCATCGGCATGCCTGCGCCGAGCAGCGTCAGCGAACGGGCCGACATCTATACCAAAGCTCGGATGAAGGTCACGTACGTCAACAGAAAGTCCCAGACGTTCGACCTCGAGTATCACCCCCTCATGAACACCACCGAGCTGATCAACAGCAATGTCGTCGGCGGGCTGTTCGACCACAATGATGATGCCATCATGGACACAAACGGCCAGATGGCCTCCGATGCGCCGGACGGCAACTCCCTGATGGACATTCCAGGGATGCGCGCCGCCAACCCGTCGCGTAACCGTCCGCTCGCGATGGTGACCCACTTCGAATATCGGGAGCTGCCGCCGGGTTATCCCGACCACGTGGGAGGACCCTATACGAGCTATTGGTCCAAGCTTCCCGCCACCATGGGTTTGAGCAAGCTGGATCAGGACAAGAAGACAGGCGCCCTGGAAGTCGTGGACTACGGCCACATCAGCTTCGCCGACGTCTACGGCGGCTGGATCCACTGCGCCGCCTCGCTTTCGCCCTGGAACACCCACCTCGGCTCCGAGGAGTACGAACCGGATGCCAAAACGCGCGGAGAGATTGTTGCCCCCCGCTTCCGACACGAACGACACCACCGACATCGACAGCTTCAGTCTGTATTACTTCGGCGACCCTGCCGCCGCCAACCCCTACCGCTACGGCCTGGTGCCCGAGGTGAAGGTGACGCGAAACGGCACCGCGAGCGTCGTGAAGCACTATGCCCTCGGCCGCATCGCCCGTGAGCTGGCCGACGTGCAGCCCGACGGGCGCACCGTCTACATGGGCGACGACGGCGGCTACACGGGGCTGTTCATGTTCCTGGCCGACCGCTGGGGCGACCTGTCCAAAGGCACCCTGTACGCCGCCAAATGGCACCAGATCAGTGACGCCAACGGCGGCAGCGCAAGCCTGAGCTGGATCCGGCTGGGCCATGCCTCCGACGAGGAGATCGAGGCCCTGGTGGACGGCGGCATCAAATTCAGCGATATCTTCGATGTCAGCAACACGGACCCGGGCGACGTCGCTTACAAGGAGGTCAAGACCTACATGGGCACCGAGTGGCTGCGGCTCAAGCCGGGCATGGAGAAGGCCGCCGCCTTCCTGGAGACCCGCCGCTACGCCGCCCTGCTGGGCGCCACCACCGAGTTCTCCAAAATGGAAGGCGTGACGCACAATGCCAGAGATAAGAAGACCTATGTGGTGATCTCCCGCGTCGAGGGAGGCATGACGGACATCGCGAGCGATCCGCAGAACGACATCCGCCTCGCCCGCAACGACGGCGGCGCCATCTACGAGCTTGCACTGTCCGGCGGACAGAAGGACACGGACGCTCATTCGATCCCGAGCGGCTATGTCGCCAAGAGCATCGCCAGCATCCCCGAGCTGCTGGGCGGCTGGCTGGGCCTGGATGCGAACGGCAAGGCCATCAAGGATGCTGAAGGCAACCGTTGCTTACAGGACAAGGTTTGCGGCGGCGACAACCTCAAGTACGCCGAGAACATGCGCACCCTGTTCATCGGCGAAGACACCAGCCGCCGCAACAACAACTACGTCTGGGCGTTCAACATCGACACCCGCAAGCTCTCCCGCGTTCTGTCCGTGCCCATGTACGCCGAGGCCACCGGCCTGCAGGTGGTGGAGAACCAGAACGGTTACAGCTACATCATGAGCAACTTCCAGCACCCCGGCGAGCAGGACCAGAAAGGCGAGTTTTTGGGCGCCCCTGGAATCACCGAGACCGATGTGCTGGACGCCATCGACACCCGGTGTGACAACCGCAAGAAGGCCGCCATCGGCTACATCGGTACCGAAGACGGTGCCCTGCCGGCGATCAAGTAAACGGTAGCTGCATGACAACGCGCTCCTGGCGCCAGGGAAGGCGCCGAGCGTCCCGGCGGTGGGTCATAGTCAGCGGCGGCGGGGCGGGGTTGCCCGGATGACGCCGCAGGCGCCCGTCGAAGGCGAAGGATCGGGATCGCCGACGGTAATCCGGTCGAAGTCCGGGTGGAACGGTTCAGGATTTAGTGCACTCGTCGTTCCCGATGGCCGATGGGGCTTGCAGGACCACCGTCCGTTTCGACTGCCGTGTGCGGGGAAACCCCGTGAGTGTCTGCATCGCAGATACCTTCGAGCCATCGAGACCCTTGGGCTGAATTTCGAGACGAGAGACGATGAGGCTGAGGGATGAAGCCATGAGCTGTTATGAGCGTGGACTGGAGGTCGACGCAGCAGCGGAAGGACTCTGTCAGAAGCTCATGTCTTGCCCCCTACGCCTTGCAAAGCGCAGCGAGGCGATCAGTGCTCACCAGCGGTGCAAGGACGCTCTGGCTCGAGACCTGGGAGTCGCCCCGTCCCCCAACACACAAGGCTCCGCGAACAGCCCACTCGTACATGACTATCCTCCTGGCGACGTTCTGATGTGCACGTACGCGGAGGACCGACGGCGGCCTTGCCGCTGACGCCGGTCCCCACATAGGCAGCTTGGTTTACTGAAACGGCGGAGGCACCACCGTCAGGTCATAGGTGATGTCCTGCTTGAAAACGAAGTCGAACTCCGGAAACGGCGCGACCCCCCGGAACTTGACCGTGTGGGCGCCATCCGACAGCGGGGGCAGCAGCACCCAGAAGCCGTCGGAAACCGAGGCGCTCGGGTTGGGCTCGGTCCCGAAGAGACCCAACTGGTCGCCGGGCGGCAGGGTGAAGCTGAACAGGTCCGACTGTACCCGTGTCCGGCCGAGGTTCCGAAGCGCGACACCGTCGACGCTCGCCTCGACCTCCGTCACGTGGTCCATTAGGTCCTTAGCGCACTGACGGAGATCCCTTTCGGTAGTTCCGTTGCCCTCGATAACCGAGCACTCGGCGTTGATGACGGGGAAAAAGATTGCGGTCCCGTGGGGAGACCACGCAGGTGCGCACGACCGTGCCCTGGATGGGGTCTACCGGTGTGGTGGCGATGACCCCGCCGAGAAACCACACGTCGCCGTGCTGGCCCACACCGCAATAGTCGGCGGACTGCGGCCCGACGAAGGCTAGTGGGTGGACTGCCTCCGGAATCGAGAGCGCCCATTGCCACCAGTCAGCGCTAAGTGCCCTGATCTGCCCCTTGCTGATACCGTCAGAAATATTGCTCACCGGTTGCGCCGCCAACACGCCAAGCGGTGCCCAGCAGAGCATTGAAACGACCGCGATGCCTGCAACGGAGGATGGATGGATGTTCTTCGTAGTCCTCATTGCCGCCCTCCAAGGAGTGGGTTAATAAGGGTGATTGGTTGGGATCTCGTCCGCCGCTCGCGGGCAGGACCCTGCGCGCCCGCCCGCAGAGCCCCCCGCCGAGAGCCATCCGAGGCGGGGTTCTTGCGGGGTCCGGAGCCCCGCAAGAGCAAACCTCACCGACATTCCGGAGGTGTGTACCCCTGCTTTCCGATGCCGCGGTCCATTAGACCGAGGGCAGCACGAAGCCACCCTCGATGAGGATCAACGGAGGTTATTGGTTCGGGACGATGGAAACGGTATCGGTACCACGTATCTCTTCACCATCGTAGGTGGTTGCCTCCAGCGTAGCTTGTGAGTCTCCAGGTTGTAACAACAGCTGCTCGGTCTCGACGTGACACAAAAGATCGACTAGACCGTCGCCGTTAACGTCTTCGGATTGGCAAAGGTATTTGTTGGCTTTGCCCACCAGTCGGACTTTGGCGCCGGCGAGTGTGATCGAATCGGGGTTGACTGTAGTGGCGTCGAATGTTGGCGAACTCAAAATCGCCACGGGGATCACTCCCGCCGATCCAAGGTTGATGCTGTTGGGGTAGCTTCCAGGCTTTATGTCAATGGCTACCTCTAGCGCTGCGGAGACAACCGACACCGCTATATTCAAGGGTCCACCGATACCTAGACCATGGGTGCTGTTGTCCATGATATCTACGCGATCCAAAAGCTCACAACCGCCTCCCACGTCCGCAAGACCGCAGGCCAGACCGGCGGTCACCAAACGTCCATCAAGGTCTTCGAAAACGATGGTCGGAATCGCGTTACCGCCAACCATCACTGGACCGTTAAACCACGTTAAACCAGATGGCGGCTGAGGGATTAGGAGCGTATCCACCGAGTGGCCCGTCATCAACATCATTGGCATCCCACGTCTTCGTGCCATAGTTCGCTGAAATGTCGGAAAGTGCGGTCTTCTGATAACCGTAAAGGTCGGTCGCGATGATGTCCTGCGGAAATGGGCCGATCTGCGTTCCGCCTTGGATAATGGTTGGGGCGCTCGTATCAAGCCGAAACTTGACTGTGGCTGGGGAGTCTGCAGTTTGGCCAAAAAGTGTTTCGCCAAAAAAGGGACTGACGCTCGCTGTGATGGTAACGTCGAAGATGTCCGCTTCAGCCACCACGCTCCATAATAGAAAGGCACCGACAAGAATCGTCGAATCCGCTCGCCGAAAAGTGAGTGTAGTCATCTTCTTGCCTCCTAGATTCTTAAGAATTGACGCTTTTCTGGAGAATCGCCAGCATTTTAAGTTCCAGTCACCTCCTTTCTCGGCGGGGTGTGCCCATTTCGACCTTTGTGGCACCAGCCGTACACTTCCGCAACTGCGCCGAGCTTCGGATCATTCCAGGGCTCACCGTCGTCGACTGCGCCCGGTGCCGGACGCAAGCGCCGGTAAACCTCAGCAGCGACACCAAGATGGGGATCATTCCAAGGCTCCGCGAGCTTTTTTGCGCCCGGTTCGCCGTCAACGACTCCCCGCTTTTCGCTGTCAGCCGTTCTCTTCATCGCGTTTCCCTCTCTTGCCGGCGCGCCCCCTTCGGCGCCCCTTGAGTCTTTCTGCCGTTGCTATGAATCAACCGCACTGGAGGTGCTCGGAGTGCTGCGCGGCCGCTGCGGCTTGTCCGGATATCACGTGCCTGCCCGTGTCCGATGAGGATGCTGTGGCGCGTGCATGCGGGCAATCTGGTATCTTGTCAACATGGGCCGAACAGGTGTTTGAGGTACTGGCCACAAGCGCAAGATGAACTTGCGCACGATAAGTTGACCACCGTACTCAATGTACTGAGGCACTGGTTACGGATAGGTAACAGGAGCTGATTGCCGACGAGGCGGAAGTTCGGCGCGTCGTTGGGTGGGGGGAAAGGAGGTGGCGACGGGCTCTGGAACAGTCTTGCCGGACGGACCGCGGGTGACGGCCCTGCGCGGGGAGAGAAGCTGGACGGTGGAGGAGTTGTCCGCCCGCGCACGTGTCTCCCTGCGCGCGATGCGCCGCATCGAGTCGTCCCAGCCGGTGCGTCGAACGGATCTGAGCGCGGTCGAGACCGCTTTCCGCATGGCGCCGGGCAGCCTCATGGCTCGGAGGCCGCACTCGACGGCCACCCCTGTCAGTGCCAAGTGGGGTGCTCCCGAGATCCCCCGCATCTACGCTCGGGAGCGGCTGTTCGAGCGGCTCGACCATTTCAGCCCTCGCGCCTGCACCTGGCTGGGCGCGCCGGCGGGCTACGGCAAGACCTGCCTTGCAAGAGCGTACGCGGACAAGATAGCGGTCCCGTGTCTCTGGTACACCCTGGAGCAGGCGGACTCGGATGTGGCCACGTTCTTCTCCGATCTCAGCTCCGGTCTCGCGGTCGCAATCCCTGGCGCGCCGCTGTTGCAGTATTCCACCGACATCCATGACATCGGCGCATTCGCCCGCGCCTACTTCAAACAGGTGTTCGCGCACTTCGAGGGCGCGCAGGTCGTGGTGCTCGACGACTACCAGCAAGTCGCGCCCGATGCTCCCTTGCATACCGTCGTCGCGGCTGCCCTCGCGGTCATACCCCGGAGATCTCGGCTCATTGTCCTCAGTCGCGAGGCGCCGCCCGCTGCGCTCGCCCGGGCGCAGATGTACGATGAGGTGGCGATAGTGGGGGCTGAAGACCTCCGATTAACCCTCACCGAGGCATTGGCCATCGCTCGGCTGCGGCGCCCTCAAGAAGATCTCAGCGAACAAAGCCTCCAAGTCCTCCACGAGCGAGCGGGCGGGTGGGCGGCAGGGTTTGTGCTTCTGCTTCGCCACCCCGCCCGGGCCGCTCCGCCTCCGGACGCCGTGGGGCTGCTCTTCGAGTATTTCGCGCGGGAAGTCCTCGGCGGCGCCGACGAGGAGGTCCGGGACTTCCTGCTCCAGAGCGCATGGCTGCCGAGCATGACCGTGGAAATGGCCCAACGCATGACGGGGCACCCGCAGGCCGATGCCCTGCTGGCCTCGCTCGTCCATGGGAACTATTTCCTATCTCGCACTGCCTCCGCGGACCCCCTGTACCGATATCACCAGCTCTTCCGGACATTCCTGCTGCATCATGCTGACGCCACATGGAGTCCGAGTGAGCAGGATAATTGCCGGCGGCGGGCCGCGGCAATTCTCGAGGAGGCGGGCCAACTGGATGCCGCCGTGGGGCTATGGCGCGACTTGGGGGACTGGGAGGCGCTCACGCGCTTGATCCGTCGGGCCGCTCCTTCGCTCCTGATACAAGGCCGGACGCAAAGCCTGGAGGGGTGGCTCAGCGGCATCCCCGAGGCGGCGGTGGCGCAGCGGCCGTGGCTCCTGTACTGGTCCGGACGTGCCCGGCTGCACCGCGACCCGTTCGGAGCGCGCTCCCTCTTTGAACGGGCTTACCTGAAGTTCAAGGAGGCCCAGGAAGTGGAAGGGCTGTTCCTGGGCTGGGCGGCCGTGTGCAAAACATACTGGCTTGCCCTGGATGATCCCCGCCCGCTGCAGCGTTGGCTGGGGGAGCTGGACGCCGTCCGCGCCCGATGGCCGAGCTTTCCTTCGCCTGAAATCGAGGCCCGCGTCGCCTTTGGCGCCTTTTATGGGCTGATGGCGAATGACCCGCTGCACCCGCAGTTCGGTGGGTGGGAGAGCCGGCTGTTGGAGGCGCTGCAGAGCGAACAGCCCCCCGATCTGCGGCTCATGATCGCCAACCTGCTCATGTTTCATTACGTCTGGAACGTGGGTGACCGAGGTCACGTGTCCCGAGTGCGGCGAGGTCTTGAGCGGCCGGTACGGCTGCATAGACATTGCTTGCGGCTGCGGCGCGCGATTCTGCCTGCAGCCTGGTCATACCCGGCGCGTCTCTCCCGGTGGAGCTGATTCTGTGCAACCTGAGCGAGGGCGCCTCGGAGCAGGGTCTGCTTGACGCTTATCCGCATATTTGGGGCGAGGGTATACGGGCCACGACGCTTTATGCCGCCGAAGCACTTGCGCACGAGGAGATCGCATAGTTAGGGTAAGTCGGCCTCCGTCCACGGAGACGCGGAACAACGAAAGAAATCCTGATATTCTTAGCAGACGAGGCTGCCTTCAAATCGGAGGCGAAGACATGCAACCCGCGAGCGTGAAGAAGGCGGCTCACAAACTCATTGACGAGCTGCCAGACGACTGATGTGGCTCCGATTCTCTGAACAGAGGAATCGATTTTGTAGATGGTGAACCGCGGGTGCAGAGTTATCCACGGGGCCGCCGCCCGCCCTTCTCAGGCGGGAGGCGAGCGGCCCGGTGGGTAACTCGCGTTCAGGCTGCGAGCTTTTCGTCTTGCTGCCCATAATACACGGCGTCCGGTGTCTGGTCTCCTAGCCCTTGATGCCGGCGTCGTTGATTGTAGAAAGTGAAGTACCGGCCGAGTTGGCGCTTGGCGTCCAGGATCGACTCGTACGCCTTCAGATACACTTCTTCGTACTTCACGCTGCGCCACAGCCTCTCGACAAAAACGTTATCTATCCAGCGCCCGCGTCCGTCCATACTGATGCGGATGTCATGAGCCAGGAGCGCGCTCGTGAAATCCTTGTCGGTGAACTGGCTGCCCTGGTCGGTATTGAAGATCTCGGGGCGTCCGTGGAGCATGAGCGCCTCTTCCAGCGCCTCCATACAGAAGGAGGTGTCCATGCAGTTGGAAAGCCGCCAGGCCAGCACCCGGCGCGAGCACCAATCGATGATCGCCACCAGATAGGCAAAGCCCTTGGCCAGGGGAATGTACGTGATGTCCGTAGCCCAGACCTGGTTGGGTCGGGTGACCACTACATCACGCTAGCCAAGTAGGGCCATACCTTGTGGCCGGGGTGCGCATCCGAGAGCCGCGGCGATGTCTGACGTCAATTACTCTGTCCGGTTGACGACAACTAGAATGGCCGCTCTGTAGTGTAGGCGGTAGTTGTCGTCAGCTCTTGTTCGATACCTCCTGGTTGCGGGTTGCTTGGCGCTTTCGGTAGCTCTGCCCGTTGAGCTCGATGATGTGGGCATGGTGGACGAGCCGGTCGATGGCGGCGACGGCCATCATGTTGTCGGGGAAGATCGCATCCCACTCGCTGAAGGGGTGGTTGCTGGTGATCAGGAGACTGCCGCTCTCGTAGCGGTGGGCGATGAGCTCGAAGAGCACGGAGCTTTCCATCTCGGTGCGCTTGACGTAGCCGATGTCATCGAGGACGAGCAGCGGGTACTTGTCGAGCTTGGCGAGCGCATCGCTGAGCCTGAGGGCCTGTTTGGCGGTTTGAAGCTCCTGGACGAGGCTGGTTGCCGAGGCGAAACGCACCCGCACCCCTTGGCTGATGAGCCCGTGCCCAATGGCTGCGGCGAGATGGGTTTTGCCGACGCCGGAGGGCCCGAAGAGCAGGAGGTTGTCGGTGCGCTCGACCCAGGTGGCATCCTCGGCGAGCTGCACGATCTGCTGGCGGTTCAGCCCGGCGCTGGCCGTGAAGTCGAAGTGCTGGAGCGTCTTGCCCGCGGGCAGGCGGGCATCGTTGAGGTGGCGCTCCAGGCGCCGCCGCTCGCGTTCGGCGAGCTCGTGCTCGCAGAGCGCGGCGAGATAGTCGGCGAGGCTCCAGTGGTGCTCGAGGGCCCGGGTTTGCAGCGGTTGATACAGCCGTGCCATGGTCGGCAGGCGCAGCTCCCTGAGCAGCAGGGGCAAGGTGGCGGCGTTAGCCATGGCACACCTCCTCGGCGGCACTGCGGTGGGTGGCGGGCAGGAGCGCGTCATAGTCGGCCAGCGGGTGCTGAGCAGTGGCGCCGAGAGGGAGCGTCGCGGGGGCTGGCGGTGCGAAGCGTTGTTGCAGGGCGCTGAGCGTGGGCGATAGGCCTCGCTCCAGGGCGGCCAGCCAGTGGGTCCCCAGGGCCTCCTGGCACTCGTGCTCGGCGGCGAGCTTGAGTGCGCCGACCATGCGCTTGCAGGCGTCGGCGGGCGCAAGGGTAGCGTCCAGATGCTGCCAGATACGCTGATAGGTGGCATCCGGAAGCAGGGCGTCGCGGTACTGGAGCCGATAGAAGGCGCGGGGCTTCTTCACCAGCCATCCCACGAGATGGCGATAGTCGATGCGGCTCGCCCGGCGCTTGCCCGGGGCCGGGTAGACCCGCGGGAGGATGAGCAGGGCCTCGGTGCCGAGGAACAGCTCCAGGCGGGCGTCATAGAGGTGCACCCGCAGGCGCTCGCCGATGAGCCGCGCGGGGACCGAGTAGACCACCAAGCGCACGGTGATGGTGCTGGCGGTGGTGACCTTCACCCACAGCTCGGTGTAGTCGGCCGCGAAGGTCACCGGCAGGGGCCGCAGATGGGGGCGCTCGGCCTCGATGGCGGTGGCGTTACGCCGGTTGACGGCGGCGGTGACGGTGTCGAGAAAGTCCTGGTAGGACGCCACCGAGGGGAACTCGGCACTGCCCCGGGCCAGAAGGCGCTGCACGATACGGCGCTTCAAATGCCCGTGGGGTGACTCGATGCTGCCGTTCTCGTGGCAGGCCCCGGGGTTGTTGCGCGTCGGCCTCATCCCATAATGGGCGCAGAGCGCCGCGTAGCGCGCCGCAAGGTCGTGCTGGGCCTCAGCCGAGAGGTTCTTGAACGCCGCCGAGAGGCTGTCAGTGCGGTGCTCGGCCGGTGCACCGCCCAGGCGCAGCAGCGCCTGGCTGAGCCCCTCGGCGAGCGCCGTGAAGCTCTCCCCGCCCAGCACCACCCGCACCGTGCACCAGCCGCTGTAGGCCAGGCGGAAATGGTAGAGGCGGTGGGCGAGCGGCTCGCCGGCGATGGTGACGGTGACGTCCTTGAGCACGGTGAAATCCGACAAACCCCGCAGTCCCGGGACCTGCTGCTGTGGGAACATCACCTCCTTCTCGGGTCCATGCGCCGCCCGCCAGGCCTTCACCCGGCGCTGCAAGGTGCGCAATAGCTTGTCCGGGTACTGGCCCGGATGGCGCTCCTGGAGCCCTTCCAAGAGCGTCAGCGCGTGCAGTGCCGGGGTGTGCTCAAGCAGTGGGACCAGCTCGCTGTCCCACACGGTGTCAAAGGGGTCGCGGCGCGTTCGATACCGCCGCGCGCCCCGCGGTGCTCGACGCTCGTCCCGCTCGTCAAGACGGCGCGCCGTGCGCTCCGAGAAACCCGCCTTGGCGGCGGCGGTTACTTGGTTCTTACCTGCGGTTCTCTGTGACATATAGACCTTGACCTGTTGCGGTGTGACGGCCATCCCTCCCCCCGAAGCATCGGATGTCAGAACGCCGCCAGTGTGGCCGATCAACCGGACAAAGTAGTTGTCGCCAACCGGTCAACGTAATTGTCGCTCTATAGCTTGCGGTACAACGCCTCGATTCCCATCTTGTCCCTCAATGTCTGGACGTGGCGCCGGCCGACCTCGAAGCCCTCGTCGCGCAACGCCCCGCGCATGCGCCGGCTGCCATAGAACGGGTGCTTTAGGTGCAGCTCGTCGATTGCCCGCATCAGCGCCAGATCCCGCGCCGACACCGCCACCGCCCGGTAGTACTGGGATGAGCGCGAGAGCCCCAGGAGCTGGCACTGCCGCGTCAGCGGCAATTCGGCCACCTTGTCGATCATCGCTTTGTCGCATCGCCGATGCGACCGAGCGCGACGGACAAAAAATCGTTCTCCAGCGTCAGCTGCCCGATCTTCGCCTGCATGTCCTTCACCGACGGCCCCGATTCGGACTTGCGTTCCCGCTCGAACACCTCGTCAGCGCGGCTCTGCAACTGCTGCTTCCACGCCAGGATCTGACTCTGATGAACCTGAAACTGCGCCGATAACTCCGCCAAGGTCTTGTCGCCCTTGATCGCCGCCAGTGCCACCCTTGCCTTGAATCCCGCTCCATGATTGCGCCTCTTGCCACTCATTTGCCGCTCCTCTCAATAGCATCGCCATGATAAAGCGGTTCATCCCCTACCACTTATCCCGCCGTACAGATTTCCGGAGCCAGCTCTGAGCGAGGAGGGCGATGTCGTCGATACCAGGACGGTACGGATGGAACTCGGCCTGCCTGAATGAAGCTGCGATGGACGCCGCACTCGCGCGCTGATCTACGGGCCATCCACTCCTACATCGCACGGGATTCCCCCGCTAATGCGACCCGTATGCTCGACCGGTTGATCCGCCGGGCCGAGCAGGTCATAGAGTTTCCCTTCTCGGGGCGAGTGGTTCTTGAGTTCCAGCAGGCAGATATCCGCGAGGTTATCGAGCCGCCATATCGCATCACCTGGATCCGTGACTTCGAGTTCTGGGCATCCGGGGCACGGGATAATGGGAGGTATTCTCAGTTGAGTTGGTTAGTGTTTAGCCAACTGGCGACATCGGCTGTGCACAGCAGGCGTGGAACCTGGTCGGCGCAGGAGTGATGGCGGGGCTTTGACCTTTTGGCGCTGAATTTCAGGCATAGGTTTACACCGGGGCCTGGTGAGGCCCGGGTCGAGTTTCTAGGGATGTCGTCCTAGCTACCCGAAGGCGAGCTGGTAATACAGCTGTTCGAAGGCGCGAAAGCCGGGACAGAGCCGCCGGCCGGTGGCCGCCAGCCGGGCGGCGAGGTACATCAGCTCCTGGAGGACGGTCTTGAGCCGCCTGCGCTTGGCTGGATGGCGAAGAGGAGCCGCCTCGCCGGTCAGCCCGATAAGTCCGATGAAGCGCAGGATGTTGTAGGCGAACACGGCAAAGGCGAGCACCAGGTCATTGGTGTCGAATTTCCCGGAGGGCAGCCGTTCGATATCGAGGTCGGTCTTGAACTCGGCTCGTGGAACTGCTCGGAGGTGCCGTGGTCCCGGTACAGGGCGACGATCTCCTCGTCCGGATAGGCCAGGGAGGTCCACCAGCCCTCGATCTCAAGCTCCGGCACCAGCAGTGCCTGGCCCCTCTTGTCGATGGTGCGCTCGGTCACCCGCATCACCCGGCGAACGTGGTAGGTGTGCTCCCGATGGAGGTGCTCCTCGATGACGCTGAACAGCGCCACGCGCTTGCCGGGGCGCGGGGTCTCCCATACCCCTTGGCGCTCGGCGCGCTCCAGCCACTCGCCAGGGTCCTCGCCCCGGGGGTTCCCCTTGATAATGAAGTCCACCTCCTCTTCGAGGTAGCGCAGCCGGTTCTCCAAGGCGTCATGGGCGCTGTCCTGGCGTACCAGCAGCGGCAGTTTGGTCAGCCGCCGGGCCCGCGGCAAAATACGCTCCCAGACGTAGCGGAATTCCTTCTGGGAGTGCTGTTTGCCTTCACGCAGCTCACAGGCCAGCCCCCAGCCTTCGGTTCCCAGATAGGCGGCGATCGGCGCATAACCGTCATAGCCGTGGTAGGTGCGCGAGACCCCTTCTTTCTTGGTCCCGGAGTTGTTCATGGGAAACACATCGATGTCGAGCGGCACATGGCCGGTCTTGAGCGGGCTCACCGGCACTTTGGCGTTGACCATGAACTCGATATCGGCCTCGTCGATGACCTCCCGCATGAGCGCTGCGTGCTCATCGAGGCGCTGCCTCAAGGTTTCCGCCGAAGGCACCCGCTCCAGCCCCAGCGCCTGGCGGAAAAAATCGTCCCCTCGGACGTTGGCGACCGCCTCGAAGTCGCTCTTGCCCAAACACATCAACCCCAGATAGCTCCTGGCTATGTCTTCATGGGAAATGCCGTGGCGTAGCGGGATGGCCTGCTTGAGCGCCTTGCCCAGGCCGCTGAAGCGGTTTACGCAAAGACCCACCAGAGCCAGACCGGAATGGGAGGTGTAGAACTCTTCGTCGGACTGCTCCAGGATGAACCGCTTCATCGTTCACCTGCCGGGTGAGTGGGCGTGCGGGCCGATTTTACCCGAACTGCCACGATAAATCAGCAGGTTGCAGCCATCCGCTAAGACGCGAAGTCACGGAATCAGGGCATCATCTACCGTGTCCTTTCGGACCGCATCGATGTCCTGACCGTGATGCACGGTGCGCAGATACTGCGCGAGATTCCGGAGCTCGGTGCCCCTTAAGTCATCCGCCAGTCGCTCGCTCGTGCAGGGCGCTTTGGATCCCGAGACCTCGCCCTGTGACGCCAGCGGCTCATTTCCTATTAGTCCAGCCAGCTACCACAGGAATCAGGTGATCCGCTGAATTCAAGTTCATCGAGATCGCCAAGGCTCATTCCACCGCCGAGGGCTATATGTCGGTTCCCTGCGGCGACGGCTGAGGGTCGGTCTCGATCGAGCCTTACCGGCAGGGTATACCTCGATCGGTCGCGATTTACGGGACCCGGCTGACTGTCCTGGTCTGTTCGCGACCGCCACGCGACAAGCGCCGCGGGCAATGGACTCTAAAATGAGATGAAACGCTCTTTTATTCGTCGGTGAGGTGGCACTGGCCTCCTGCCTGCTCTGCTTGGACAAGCAGTCTGGTCAAGCTAACGGCATGAGCGAGGCGTTCGACATCGATGAGGCGAAGACCCGGCTCTCGAGTCTGGTCGCGAGGGCGGTGGCAGGCAGGTGGATCAAACAGGGCGATGCGGCCCGCATGCTGGGGCTATCGGTTCGGCAGGTGAAGCGCCTAGTGGGTGCGTTTCGGCAGGACGGGCAGCGGGCTTAGGTAGAGCAAGCGCCGGGGCCGCCGATCCCATCGGCGCATCCCGGAGCAGGAGAGGGCCGGGGCCGCGCAGCGCGTGCTGGGGAGCCTCGACATCGCCTCCATCCAGGCCCTCTCCCCACAGGCTAACGGGCGGGTGGAGCGGCTGTTCCAGACCCTTCAGGACCGCTTGGATACAAGGCCCTACGGGTGGCGCACATCCAGGACATCGACGCCGCCAACGTGTTCTTCGACACCTACCTCGAGCTCTCGCCTCAAAGGGACATCTCTACTTTGCAGAAGAAGCGAGCGACGTCCAAGAGCGCAGACAGGCGTTAAACTGCGCCCTGAAGTCCACGATGGGAGGGTGCCTTGACGCTCCGAAAGCCAAAGCGCTGGCGCGTCGCCCAACTCGTCGCCTGGCTCGCGCTAGCCTGGACCGCCCAGTGCGGCGGCGGCACTGCCGCGTCGCCCGCCTCCGAACGCAGCCTGCGCGGCTGGCTCGCGGTGCGCGGCACGGACGTGCTCGCGGCGGAGAACGCCCAGCGCCTCTTCGCGCCTGCCTCGGTCCTGAAGCTGTTGGTGGCCGCGGCGGCGCTCCACACTCTGGGTCCCGATCACCGTCGCACCACGGTCGTGGCGGCCGCGGGGCCGCTCGTCGACGGCGCACTGAAGGGGGACCTGCTGCTCCGGGGCGCGGCCGATTCCGACTTGGAGCGCGAGGTTTCACCCCGCCGATCCCCACGAGCCCCTGAAGCAGCTCGCGCGCCAGGTGCGGGACGCCGGTATCCGCAGGGTCACCGGGGATCTGGTCGTGGACGCAAGCCGCTTCCTGGGGCCGTCTCAGTCCCCCGATTACACTCTCGTCGAGCGCTCCTCGTGGTACGGGGCGCCGTGCTCGGCCGCGGCGGTGGACGAGAACGTGTTCCCGCTGCGCATGGCAGCGGGCCTGCGGGTCGGGGCGCCGGGACGGCTATCTGCCGACATCCCGTTCTTCAACCTCACCAACCGCATCGTCACCGTCCCGGCCGGACGCAAAGGCAGCGTCGAGATGTATCCGGGCGTGGACGGCAGGACGCTGGTCGCCCGAGGCGACTACCCGATGGACGAGCCCGCCTATACCGTGAAGGCCAGCGTTCCCGACCCGGATCTTTACGCCGGCGAAGTTTTCTTGCAGATCCTGAGGGAAGACGGCATCGGCGTCGCCGGCCAAGTGAGGGTGGCGCACATCGCGCCCCGAGCGGTCTCCGCAAAACCGGTCGGTCGCATCCGGTCTCCGCCGCTCTCCGAGATCCTTCCGGTGATTCTTGGAGAAAGCCATAACTGGTACGCAGAGATGCTGTCACGCGTTATGGCATTCGAGGTGCGGGGCGAGGGCCGCCCCGATCTCGGCCTGGAGGTCGAGCGAACCTTCCTGCGGCAGGAAGTCGGCATCCCCGATGAAGCCTTCTTCTTGGATGACGCCTCCGCCCTGCTGGCGCCGGAGGCCGTCGTAGCCCTGCTGGAGTACGTGCTGCGCCAGCCGTGGCGCGAGGTTTTCGTCTCGGCGCTCGCCGCGCCCGGCCAGGGCACGCTCCGGCACTGGCCGCCGCTGCCGAAGCTGCGGGGCAAGAGCGGAACCCTGCGGCATACCGTCGCCCTGGCTGGGTACCTGGACGCGTCGGCCCGCACTCCCATCGCGTTCGCGGCGTTCGTGAACCACTGGCTCGACCAACGATACGACGCCCGTACCGAGATTGCGGCGTTGCTTCGGTCCTGGTTGCGCTGACAGCTTGTGAATAAGTCTATTGTGCGTCCCGACAGCAGCGCGGCGCGGTGGTCATGGCGTACTTCCCTGTACGCCACCCCTGCGGGGCGTCCCGCGGACGTGCCGAATGGCTATCCTGCCATTCGGTCGGCCCTCGCCTATCGACTGGATATGTCTCCTCGCTGCGCTCCGTGCGCCTCACTCTCGGGCCGGTCGCGACGATCTTCACCAGCTCTGACCGCACGGGGCTCGCAGCGGCTGTGCGACACGGCCAAGTGACGGCTCGCCCGAGTTGCCGCAAGCCCTTTGCATGAGCCGCGACGATGCTCTACCCTGGCAGCCTCCGCGGGCATCGGACCGCTGACTTCCGGCTTCGATGAGCCCATCCGACATCATCGCATCGCTCTTGACGCTGGCTGCGACGTTCAGCTACTTGAACTACCGCTACCTGCGTCTGCCGAGCACGATCGGGCTGATGCTCATCGCGTTGGTCGCGTCGACCGCGGTCGTAGCCTTGGCCAAGCTCGGGGTGGCTCCAGGGGTCGCGGACTCTGCCCGAGCGCTCGTGCATCGCATCGATTTCAGCGAGACCCTGCTCCACGGGATGCTGGGCTTCCTGCTGTTCGCGGGCGCGCTGCTCGTTGACCTGGGGGACCTGTGGCGGGAGAAATGGGCCGTGACTGTGCTCGCCACCGTAGGCGTGTTCATCTCGACCTGCGTGGTCGGCGTGCTGTCCGCCGCGCTGTTCGCCCGGCTCGGACTGCATGTGGCGTTCATTTACTGCTTGCTGTTCGGTGCGCTGATCTCGCCCACCGACCCCATCGCGGTCCTGGGTATCCTCAGGCGGGCAGGCGTGCCGCGGGACCTCGAGACCAAGATCACCGGCGAATCCCTGTTCAACAACGGAATCGGCGTCGTGGTGTTCATCGCGTTGCTCGACGTGGTGAAGACGGGGCACGGTCCGACGCTGTGGGACCCTATCCTGCTGTTCCTCAAGGAGACCTTCGGAGGTGCTCTGTTCGGAGCGGGCGCCGGCTACCTGGCGTACCGGCTGCTCAAGCAGGTAGACCAGTACCAGGTCGAGATCCTCATGACGCTCGCTCTGGCGACCGGCGGCTACGCCCTCGCCGATGCGCTGCATCTTTCGGCTCCCATCGCCATCGTCGTGGCCGGCCTGCTCATCGGCAATCACGGCCGGGCCTTCGCTATGTCGGATACGACGCGGGAGCATCTGGACACATTCTGGGAGCTGGTGGACGAAATGTTGAACGCGGTCCTCTTTGTGCTCATCGGCCTGGAAGTGCTGCTGGTCAGCTTCACCGGGGCCCACGTGGCCGCCGGCCTGCTTTGCATCCCACTGGTGCTCGGCGCGCGCTTCGTGAGCGTCGGACTTCCTGTCGGGCTGCTGCGCCTTCGGCGGCAGTTCAGCCCGAACGCCGTCAAGGTGATGACCTGGGGCGGGTTGCGCGGCGGCATATCGGTGGCGATGGCTCTGTCGCTGCCGGCGACGCCCGAGCGCGCTGTTCTGTTGACGGCTACCTACGCGGTAGTGGTGTTTTCTATTCTGATCCAGGGTTTGACCGTCGGGCGGCTGTTCGCCCAAACGCGGGCGGCATGAGCGGCACCTTGCACGTGTCCGTGGTGAGCCACGGTCACGGGGCGCTGCTGGGTGACCTGTTCGAGGACCTCGATCGGCATTGCGCGGGCGAGGACTTGCGGGTCACGCTGACGCTGAATCGGCCGGAAACTCTGGGGTTCTCTTCCGGCACGTTCCGGTTCCCGCTGCGGGTGGTGCAGAACGACCGTCCCAGAGGGTTCGGCGCCAACCACAATGCGGCTTTTGAGGGTGGCCCGACGCACGATCACGCGGCGCTGTTCTGCGTCCTGAACCCGGATGTGCGGCTGCCCTGCAATCCCTTCCAGCCCCTTCGGGAGATGCTGGACAGCGACCCTCGCGTGGGGGTAGCGGCGCCATTGGTCAAGAGCCCCGACGGCCATCCGGAAGACAGCGCGCGCCGCCTTCCGACGCCTTTTTCCATCGCGGCCAAAGCCATGGGTCGAGGCTGGGGGGCGCAGTACCGCTTCCACGGCACCCCACTCCCGGTGCAATGGGTGGCCGGCATCTTCATGCTGTTCCCGAGCGGTGTGTTTCGCTCGACGGCGGGCTTCGACGACCGCTATCACCTTTACTACGAGGACGTGGACATTTGCTGCCGCTTGCGGCTGGCCGGCTACGCAGTGATGGTTCACCCGGGCGCGTCGGTGGTGCATCACGCTCGAAGAGCCAGCCACGGCGACTGGGAGCACAGACGCTGGCATCTCGCCAGCATGGCCAGGTTCTTCAGCTCCCGCGTGTTCCTGCGCTGCTGGTGGCGCTTTCGAAGGGGCGGCGCCTAGCTCCGGTGCATGGGACTGTCTGGTAGTCGGCTAGTGTGTCCAGCGGGAGGGCCGCCAGAGTCCCTCCCCACACGCACCCTCCATCCATGGCGTAGATGCCCGGTCGCCGGTACAGACCCAGGGCAGCCCAGTGCCCGAAGACGATGTTGAGTCCCGCGCTGGCGCGCCCAGGCACGTCGAACCACGGCAGGTAGCCCGGCGGCTGCCCGCCTGGAGGCTCGGTGCAGGCCAGCGCCAGGCGGCCAGTCATGTCGCAGAAACGCAGCCGCGTCAGGCAATTGGTGATGAAGCGCAGGCGCTCCCAGCCGGAAAGCGACGGCGACCAGCGGTCCGGGCGATCGCCGTACATGTGGCGGAAGAACTTCGGGTAGTCTGGACCTCGCAGCACGGTTTCCACCTCCGCGGCGCAGGTCTTGGCGAGATCGAGGTTCCACTGGGGCGGAAGACCCGCGTGCACCATCGTGAGTCCGGCGTCGGGGTCGTGGTGGAGCAGGGGTCGGTGCCGGAGCCATGCAAGGATCTCCGAGCGGTCTGGGGCCCGGAGCAGCTCGGTCAGGGTGTCGTGGGTCTTCAGCCGGTCTTCGCTCGCGGCCACCGCGAGGAGGTGCAGGTCGTGGTTGCCGAGCACCGTGCATGCCCGCTCGCCCAGCCCGATAACGAAGCGCAGGACTTCCAGCGAGTGTGGGCCCCGGTTCACCAGATCTCCGGCGAACCACAAACGATCGCTGGCCGGGTCGAACCCGATCTGTTCCAGCAGGCGGCAGAGATCGTCGTAGCAACCCTGGACGTTCCCTATGGCGTAGCTGGCCATACCGACCGCTCAGGCGGAATCGCGAGGGGCGTCCGCGAAGCCTCGCGCTCAGTGGAGGGAACGCGGCATGGACAGGGTGAAGGGCGGAATCGGGGTGTCGAACAGGGTGCCGTCGTCTGCGCGCAACTGGTAGCTGCCGCGCATGCTTCCGACGGGCGTTTCGATCACAGCACCGCTGGTGTAGCGGAATGCTTCGCCGGGCTTCAGGTGGGGTTGCTCTCCGACCACACCCTCGCCGCGCACTTCCTGCACCCGTCCGTTGGCATCGGTGATGACCCAATGGCGCCGCAACAACTGCGCCGGGACCGTGCCGGCATTGTGCACGGTGATGGTATAAGCGAACACATAGCGCTTATGCGCCGGGGAAGACTGGTCCTCGATGTAGCGCGTCTCGACCTGGATGTTGATGCGGTAGGGTTCCACTTCGTAAGCTCGCCTCTAATGATGGTTGAGTCCTGCGGCGCGGCGGCACGGCCGCGCGACAAGGAAATCTCCGTATGGTATACGCCGAGCCGGGGTGATGGCCGCACGGCTGGGACCGCCAGGCCGCTTGCAGGACGTCATAGACGGCTTGCGGCGAGCGCTGCTCCCAGCAGCCCCACCTTGGCGTTGACCACGACTTGCACGGGAATGTTGACCAGTACCTCGGACATCCGCCCCTTGGCCAGGAAGTGCTGCATGAAGCTGCCCGCCTGCAGCCTGCGCAAAATCTTCGGGGCGATCCCTCCCGCGACGTAGACTCCGCCGGACGCGAGGCAGGCCAATGCCAGGTTGCCGGCCTGTGCCCCATAGATCGCCACGAACATGTCGAGAGCGCGTTCCGCCAACGCATCGCTCTGGTTCATGGCCGCTTCTGCGATCGCCGCACCTGCGTCGCCCGTTTCGGACGCCTCTACAATCTGGGCACTCCCGCGGTCCGGCTCTTGCTCGTGCAGAAACCTGTAAATGTTCGTCAGGCCGGGACCGGAGAGCACCCGCTCGTAGGAGACGTGTCCGTAGCGGCGCTTCAGATAGCGCAGGAGATCGACCTGCGCCGCGTCGGACGGTCCGAAGTCCGCGTGGCCTCCTTCGGTGGGCAAGGGCTCATAGTGGTCGCCCTGCCAGACCAGAATGCCCTGGCCGAGCCCGGTGCCAGCCCCGATGACGGCGCGCGGCGCTCCCGGATCGCCCGTCCGACGCTGGAGGACCACGAGATCTTCGTCGCTCAGCCCGGCTATGCCGTACCCTGTCGCCTGGAAGTCGTTGATCAGACGGACTTTGTCGGTCCGCAATACGACGCGCAGGGTGTGGGTTGAGAGGTGCCAGGGGAGGTTGGTGACGCGGACCTCGTCGCCGTGGACCGGGCCAGCGACCGCGATACAAGCGCCGGCGAGACGACCCTTGCCCCCGTGCTCCCGGAGGAATGCCTCCAACAAGTCGGAGAAGTCGCCGAACGCGCGGCTATCGTAGCGTTGCTCCGCCAGCAGGCGCGGTCGGTCGTCCGCGAACTCCGTGAGGGCGAGCCACGTCTTCGTCCCTCCGACGTCACCGGTCAGGACCCTCATCCCCTGTCCCCCAGCGGCTCCAGACGTGCAGCTTGCCTCTGCGCACAGCCTTTCCAGGCACGCTCGGGCGCCCGGCCGGAATCGACTCCATGCTGGTCCGAGCCCTCGGGGACTTTGCCAGGGGCTGCGCTAGCCCGCGCATGCCTGCATCCCGAGCGGCCGGTGTGCTGCGAGCATCCACCGAGATTACGATGGCCAGTACCACGTCTTCGGCCTACCAGCATTGACTGTGGCCGCGGTGTCGGTCGTGCCATCCCGAAGCGCTCTCGATGGGATACGGGGGACGCTGCGCTCATCGCCCAGGTACCCGGACGGATGTGCGGCCGCTCGCTGCAGGCGACCCGGTCGAGTATACCGTCGGATGGTCCTCCTGTCTGCGGAGGCGGCACGCGGCGGGTGCGCTTCCAGTTTCCACGTTCTGCCGTGAACGTCAAGCGGCACAGCGGCGGAGCGGCAGTGACACTCTTTTACGATCTCCGACGCGCCTGTGATGTTGTTCGCCAGAGTTAGCGGCTACCTTAATGCCCAGGTACCGGATGGGCCAAGCGGAAGACAATCGGTACGCAGCGCGGAGGGTTCTCCAAGAGGCTGCGCGCTGCGGACTTGGCTTGCTCCGCACGCCTCTCCGGGCCGATGGCAAGCCGTCACGAGTCTCCGGCACGCCGTCCCGCGTCCTTAGGACTAACTCTCATTATTCGGAGATATCTCGATGAAAAAGGCCGTATTGGCTGTTACCGCGCTGAGCGTGTTCTTCGCCGCCTCTCTGCCTGCTCTGGCCAAGAAGAGCCCGGAAGACGTTTGCAAGGGGTTGGCGGAGAAGCACCACGTCACCGCCGAGAAGATGGATGCCTACATGAAGACGTGTGTCGAGAAGCACACCAAGAAGACGCACAAGGCGCCCGCGGCTGAGCCCACCGCCCCCAGCACGCCGGCTCCCTCAAAGCCGGCCGAATAAGTCTGGCCGGCAGTCTTACCTCCCACCCCGCCGCTCGGCGGGGTTTTTTCGGGGACCGGGGGCGGCGGCCTCCGTCTGTCCCTCGGCCCTCAATCCCAAAACCGATAGAATGCTGTCATGACGACAGCCGTGCACCGCGGGGATTCGGTGTGACGCTCCGGCCGGCCGGGACGCCCCGTAGCAGGCCCGCCATCGTGTTGGTGGGTGCTTTGCTGCTGGGCATCTTCGCGGTTTCCCTATTCACCCTCAAGCTGCTGGCAGGGCAGCGCACCCTGCTTGACGAGGCAGTGCGCGAATCCCAGGCTCAGGCCATGACCTTGCTGGCGGACAGTGTCGAGCAGGCGCTGCTCGGGGCCGTCCGTACGCCGTTTCTGGTCCTCAAGAACATCCCCCTCGGTGCGCAGGACATGGTCCACCGTGTGGATTGGGTATGGGCTTCGTTCCCGGAAGTCGTGCAGGTGTTGTTCCTCGGCAGCGGTATGGATCTGCGGGAGAGCTTTCCGCCAGCGGCCGACGTGCGGGAACGAAAGGTCAATCGCTGGCTCGTTCAAAGGCTCGTGGTGGGAGGAGCGGAAAAGAAGGCGAGGCCCTTTGGGCTGCACACCTTCGTTGAATCGATGGCGGACGGCCCCGCACTGTTCGCGCTGCAACCGCTCAACGATATCGATCAGAGCCAAGGCTGGTTGCTCATCCGATTCGACTTGCCGAAACTGGAGGCACGCCGTGTGGCGCCGCTGCTAGACGTGTTCAACAAGGAACATGGGGGCAGGGTGCAACTCGCCGACGCCGAGGCCGACTGGGATGAGACCGCGGTGAACTGGCCGCTCAACCGGGTGCTCCCGGGCTGGATGCTGGTTTATCGCCCGGATGTGCACGACGCCGAGCAGCGGCTCTGGCACCAGCGTGCGCTGTTGCTGGGGGTGGCGGGTGCGGTGTTGCTCGCCATGATCATGGTGACATTCTTCGTGTGGCGTGAGCTGCGTCGCGAGCAGGCATTGCTGGACCTTCGCAACCGCTTCGTGGCCAACGTGTCGCACGAGCTGAAAACCCCTCTCGCACTGATCCGGATGTATGCCGAGACCCTGCATCTGGGGCGCGTGACGGCGGAGGGCCGCCGCCACGATTACTATCGCACGATCCTGCGGGAGGCTGAGCGGCTTACCGAGATGATCGATCGGGTCCTGGATTTTGCGCGGCTGAGCCAGGGAGCGGACCTGTACCACCTGACCGCGATGGATCTGCGCGGCACGGTCGAGCGGGTCGTGGAGGACTACCGCCCGCGCGTCGAGGAGCGCGGTCTGCGCTTCGACGTGACGCTGCAGGAGAACCTGCCGCCCGTGGCCCACGACCCCCATGGGGTTACCCAAGTCGTGCTGAACTTGGTGGACAATGCTGCGAAGTACGGTGCGCAGGGTGGTGTCGTGGCGGTGCGGCTGAGGGCGGACGGCGAGTGGGCCGACTTGGAGGTCGCCGATTGCGGACCCGGCATACCGGTGCACGAGCGCAACGAGCTGCGCAAGGCATTCCACCGGGGTGCGAGCGCGGGGCAAACGTCGGGAAGCGGCCTCGGGCTGGCATTGGTCGAGCAGATCGCCCAGGCCCACCACGCCCACTTGATCCTGGATTCCCCCGAGGGAGACACTGGCACCCGGGCGGTTGTCTCCTTCCCCATGTACCGAGGCGGTGCGTGACTCCTGCGACGGTCTTGGTGATCGATGATGACCCGGCCATGCGCGCCGGGCTGACCGACAACCTCGAGGTGGAGGGTTATCGCGTGCTGACCGCCGCGACCCTTCGGGAGGGAAAGGAGTCCGTACTACGGCACAAGCCGGACCTCATCCTGCTGGACCTCATGCTGCCGGATGGTGACGGGGTGAGTCTGTGCCGCCAGCTACGTACACAGGGCCTGGAGCAGCCGATCATCATGCTGACGGCGCGCGGCGAGGAGATGGACAAGGTGCTGGGGTTCGAGGTGGGGGCGGATGACTACGTGGTGAAGCCCTTCGGGCTACGGGAACTGTTGGCGCGGGTACGTGCCCAGCTCCGGCGCAAACCGGTGACCAGCCTGGCGGGGGGGCCGGTGAGTGTGGGGGTCGCGCTCGTGGATTTTCAGCGTCACGTTCTGACCCGTGAGGGCGCGGTTCTCGAAATCAGTGCCAAGGAGATGGAGTTGCTGCGCCACCTCGTTAGCCATCGCGGCGAGGTGGTTTCCCGGGAGGATCTGCTGACCGAGGTATGGGGTCATCAGCGCGAGATTGCCACGCGCACCGTGGACAACTTCATCGTGCGCCTGCGCAAGAAGATTGAACCGGATCCTTCCGAGCCGCATTATCTCATCACGGTGCATGGCAGTGGTTACAAGCTGGTGGAGCAATAGCCTCGCGACTCCTGCCGGCCCTTCCGCAGACTGCGCCGCGCTTGCCAAGGGCCCAGTGCGGCTCTATGCTGAGGGGCCCTGAATGTCTCGGCGTAGCGACCTGTAGGTGAGGGTGTAGGAATAGCAAAATCAATCGGGTATGGATCGGCGCTACTCGCGCAGCGTAACTTTTCGCGGGCTCTGCGACTCCACTCGCGAGCGATCTGTCCACACAGGCAGGCGGCGCATGGCTAAGTCCGCCCCGAAGCGGGGGCATCGCGCAGCCTCGGGAGAGTTCGATGCACGCTGCACCGGGGCCGGCACCGGCGCCGTGCGCGAAGATCTGGGGATGGCTGGCACGTAAAAGGTAGTGGCTGAGGAGCCAGGACATGTACCTCAAACAGAAGGCGACCGGAGATCTCGTGGAGGTGTTGGACCTCGCCCTGCTGTTCGATCCCTTCAAGCTGGAGATCAGCGGGCGACTCCACGTCGGGGAGGAACTCCAGGACCCCGCCACGTTCAGCAAGGCCGAGTTGATCTTTCCGTCCGGCGAGCCACTGCCGCGCTGCTGGGTGGACCCGCACTACCGCGAACACTAGGCCGTCACGGCCTAAACGCCACTGCCGCAGGGCTCAGGACACATCCAGCGGCGGCCTCTCGGGCGCTGCGGGGAACGCCTTGATGTAGACGTCTCGCTGCGGATAGGGAATGACGATGCCCGCTTCCTTCAGAGCATCCCAGATTCCCAACAGGACTTGAGATTTCACCTCGAGGCGGTTGTAACGGCGCACGTCCATGAAGTACTGGACGTGGAACTGGACGGAGGAGTCGCCGAATTCACTGAGCCATACGCGCGGCTCGGGCGGGTCTAGCACGGCGGGGTTGTGCTTCAGTGCCCGCTCGATGATCTGGCGGGCTTGCCGCGGGTCGGCGTCATAGCTGACGCCTACCACGAGCTTGGTGCGTACCACGTTGTCCGTGTGCGTCCAGTTGGTGAAGGCGTGGGAGATGACCTCGGAGTTCGGAATGATTACCTCTTGATTGTCCCAGGTCTTGACGGTCAGGGAGCGCATTCCGATACGCGTCACCTCGCCCTCGCTGTCCCCGATGTCGACGATATCGCCGGTTCGCAGCGGACGCTCCATGAGCAGCAGCAGCCCGCCGATGAAGTTGTTGGCTACGGTTTGCAGCCCAAAGCCGATCCCCACGCCGAGCGCGCCGGCGAAGATCGCCAGGGTGGTCAGGTCGATGCCGATGATGCGCAGCGTGATGAGCAGACCCGCAAGTACCACCGCGTACTGCGTAAATACAGAAACGCTGTGCCGCATGCCCAGGTCGCCGATGCCGGAATAGATCCAGCGGTAGGTGGCCTCCCGGCTCCAGCGCCCGGTCCAGATCACCACCATCAAGGCGAGCACGGTGAGCAAGACGCTCTTGATGTCGATCGGGGTCGTTCCGATGGTGAACAGCGGACTTTCCAGGATGCTCATGAGGTATTTGACGGCCGCCGACTCGGCGCCCCAGCCATACAACTGGAACAACACGACCCACGCGAGCACGAACAGCGCCACCCGCCCGATGCGATGCAGCGGCTCGATGAAGCCTTGCGCCCAAAGCAGTCCGTAGTTGGAGTGCAGGTTCACGTAGTTCTTGAGGAATACCGAGAGATCCCGCAGCATGCCTGCCACGACCAGCCATGCGGCAAGCACGGCGAGGAACCACAACAGATGCTGGCCGAGGGCCCAGGCGAGATTCACGTAACCCGCCAGTCCCAGCGCAGCGGCAGCGAGGACCGAGAGGGGCACCAGCAAGCTGAAGAGTCGGACCAGTCGCAGCCAGTACGCACCGTCGAAGTTCTCACCGAGCAGTTGGAGAACCAGTCGGCGGATCCCCAAGGTCGGCCATACGATGAGGAACACGAACAGCATGAAGGTGCGGTCTATGAAATCCCGGAGCAGCGCGGGCAGCGCGATGAGGTGCCCCATCACTGTCAGCGTGGAAAGAATGCCGCCGACCAGCAGCACCCAGCGGATCTGTGCGTACAGCCGCTCTTGCTTGCGCTGATGCGGTACGTTGGGCGCCTTGAGGAGTGCCCACGCGATGTCGATGAGGAGCTTGTTGCCGAGCCAGATCGCGAGCACGGACGGTACCAGAGTCAGCGCCGGCTCGGGGACGTCCAGCAGCCAAAGAGCGAGCAGCAGCACGCCGGCAATGCCTAGGCCGAACAAGCTGCGTAGCAACAGGTCGAGCGAGATCAGCACGATGTCGTTGGAGAAGCTGCGCTCCTTGGCCTCTGCTGCGCGGATCACACGCCCGACCAGCGCCCGTCCCCAATAGATCAGGCCCAGCCATGGCACGACCAGCAGTACGAGTGTCAGCCAGCTTCCGGCTTTAGCCTGGGCGGCGGCCTGTGTGGCGGCGACGGATGCCTCCCACACCTGTTGCAGGGACATCATCGGCAGCAGCGACATCTGCTGAAGGAAAGACTTCCAACCTTCCACGTCGCGGGGTACCAGGGTGCGTCTGGCGAAGAGGCCGCGGCGGAAGCTCTCGTCGTAGGCGAGCTTCACGTCGCTGTATTTCTCCTGAGCGGTATCGACGACCGGGCCGATCTCGGTGGCAGCCTCCTCGAGGTCGGCCACCAGGGAGGCGAGAATGCGCCTTTCGTCGGCATTGTTCCTGCGCACCGCGTCGGTCGGTTTCTCGCGCTTGGCCACGACTTCCTCTTCCTGACGCAGGACGGCGGTCTTGCGTTTCAGCAGCGACTGCGTGGAAGTGAAATCGTCGATAAGGCCCCGGAGTTGGTCGAGGGCGGTCTTGAGCGTCTGGGTGGGCGTGTCCGGGCTGAGCCGCATAGCCTCCAGACTGTTCAGCGTGCTCCTTCCCTGAGCCAGGTTGATCTGCAGTTGGACCAGACGGCCCCGCGTCTCCGCGTCGTCGGCTCGGGTTTCCAGTAGGCGACGCCGGGACTCCGCGGTCGGGTCGTCGGCCTTGACAGCTTCGGCCTGGGCGCGCAGGTCGACTGCCTTTGCTGCCCACGCTTGCTGTTCCTTCTGGAGGCGGGTGCGAAGGTCCTCCAGCGCTTCGCGGCGGCTCTGCTCCTGCCCCGTGAGGTAGACCGTCTGTAGAGTCCGGTACCGTTCGTCCGCCAGACTCAGACGGTCGCGGGCAATCTGCTGGGCGACTTGGAGGCTGGTGAGATGTTGCTGCTCCAGATCGAGGAGGGCTTTCTTCTGGGCAATGGCGTCCTGTTGCTGCGTCAAATCCTTCTCGTGTGCCGGGCCCTGTTCGGGGGGTGGCGCGACGCCTTTCAGGGACTTGACCTGGCTCTCCAAGTCGCGGATGGAGCCCTCCAGGTCCTCCATGACGCGCTGCTCTGCCTGCACGTCTAGCTTGGCACTCTCGAGCTGCACGCGCGCCGCTTCGAAGTCGAGCCGTGCCTGCTCGAGGACCGGAGCCGTGACCTTGGAGGCGTCGAGACTACTGCGCTGTTGCTGGAACTCGTCGCGCTTCTTCTGCAGCTCTGCCTGGGCGCGGTCCAGGGCTTGCCGCTCTTCCTGCAGCGCCCGGCGCCTCTCGGCCAGACTGGCGGCCTGCGGTGTTTCGGGCGGGGCGGCCAGCACAGGCCAGAGGGCGCTCGCCAGCACGCCGAGAGCGAGGGCCAGCGCCCAGCCCTTGGCGGGATGCCGCCCCCCGACGCCGGCGCGGGTTGCGGCCACTCAGTTGTCTACACGATCGACATCCAGTTGCCCGCTCAGACGGCGGCGGACAAACGAGGCACTCACGCCGACGGCGAGCACACTGGCGACGACGAACATGCCCAGGTAAGTCCAGACGCGGGGATTGGTCGGCGGGATCCACTGCACCAAGAGCCACACCAAGAGCCCGAAGAACAGCATGGCGAGCAGCACCCCAACTTTGCCCAGCGAGGCGAGGGTCGCGCGCAGGAAGGTGATCCAGCCGATCAGCAGGACCATACCCGCCAGCGCCTTGAGGACACTGAACGCCAGCGGCTTCACGGTCCACAACGGCTCGATGGCCCAGTGAAAATAGGAGTAGCGATGGGGATTGTACGTGAGAGTCACCAGCAAGCAGGCAGCCAGGAAACGCACTACAAAGCTCTTCCACGTAAAGTCGGTACGTGCCATGAATTCTCCCTCCGTCAACGTTTGATGCGCACTGCTAGGACATCGCAATGGGCATGGTGTAGGACGCCGTCCGCCGTCGAGCCCAGAATGGCGCCCAGGCCATGCCGTCCGTGACTGCCAACCACGATGAGGTCTACCTGCTGTTCCGCGGCGACACGGGTGATCTCGCGCTTCGCCGAGCCCACCTCTATCCAGCGCGGCGCGTCCGGAACGCCGAGCGAGCGCGCGAGCTCGGCGAGCCGGCCGGTGGCGTAGTCCACCAGGAACCCGACTCCGTCCAACTGCTCGGGAATCACGATATCGTTGGGGAAATCCATGGGGACGTGCTCCACCACGTGGATCAATCCCATGCGGCCCCCCGCGACGCTGGCGAGCCGAACGGCGCGCGTTCCGACCGCCTCGCCCTGCGGGGACAGATCCGCGGCCAGGAGTACATATTGGTAGCCCTGCATCTCCATATCTCCCTCACGGCAATGGGCTTGCGTGATCGCTACGGCCCCGCGCCGCAGCCCGACCGCGCTTGGGTCCTGTGGGGCGGATCGCCAGCCGACATACCGCTATGGCGGCCTGTCGGGCACACCGTCACGCGACGAATTATGACGGCCGCGGGCAGGGTTGCAAAGGACACAAGGCATTGCAGAGGCGCGCATACTGCTCAAGACTCAACGTGTCGGGACGCACCTCCGGGGCGATCCCCAGGGCGCGGATTTGAGAGCCCTCCAGTAGCCCTCTGAGGGCGTTGCGCAAGGTCTTGCGGCGGGCAGCGAAGGCCCGTGAGACGACAGTTTCGAGCACACGCTCATCGGACACTGTGACGGGAGTGCTGGCGTGGGGCTGCAGGCGCACGAACGCCGACCAGACTCGAGGGGCCGGAGTGAAAGCACCCGGCCCGACGGCGAATAAGCGCTCCACGCGGGCCCGGTAGCTCAACATCACGGTGAGACGCCCGTAGTCCCGGGTTCCCGGCTGCGCGCAGATTCGGTCGACCACCTCCCTCTGCAGCATGAAGTGCATGTCGCGAATGGCTTCCCCTTGCCGCAGCAGGTGGAACAGCAGGGGAGTGGAGATATTGTACGGCAGGTTGCCCACGACCCGCAGGCGGCCTCGCGCCGCGGCGAGCGCGCCGAAATCGAATTGCAGTGCATCCTGCGTGTGGACGCGCAGGGTGCCCCGATCACCGCAGTTGGCGCGAAGTACAGGCACCAAGTCCCGGTCCACTTCGATGGCGTCCAGGATATGCGTTCGGGCGAGGAGTGGGCAAGTGAGCGCGCCCCGCCCAGGCCCAATCTCCACGATCGCCTCGCCGGGTTGCGGGTCGAGCACGGCCAGGATATGCCGGATGACGCCCGCATCATGCAGGAAGTGCTGGCCGAAGCGCTTGCGTCCCGCGGTCGTCATCGCGACTGTGTGGCCAATTCGATGGCCAGGTCCAGCGCCCTCTCCAGGCTGCTCGCGTCGGCGGTTCCTCTTCCCGCCAGCTCCAACGCCGTTCCGTGGTCCACGGAGGTGCGCACGATGGGCAGCCCCAGAGTCACATTCACTGACCGCCCAAAGCCGCGCGCCTTGAGGACGGGTAGACCCTGGTCATGGTACATGGCGAGCACGGCATCGGCTTCCGCCAGTCGTTCGGTCGTGAATGCCGTGTCGGCGGGCACCGGCCCCGCCAGCGACATTCCCTCCGCGCGCAGGCGCTGCAACACCGGCTCGATGACTTCCGCTTCCTCTCGACCCAGGTGTCCCCCCTCTCCGGCGTGCGGGTTGAGACCCAAGACCAGGATACGTGGGTCGCGTATTCGGAAGCGCACGGACAGATCCCGACACATGACCCGCAGGATGCGCTCCAGACGCGGCCGGGTTATGGCGTCCGGGACTTCCCTCAAGGGCAGGTGCGTGGTCACGAGAGCTACGCGTAGACCCGGGGTGACTAACATCATCACGGGCTGAGGGGTCGCGGTCAGGCTGGCTAGGAGCTCCGTATGCCCGGTGAACGGGACGCCGGACTGGTTGATGACTCCCTTGTGGATGGGGCCCGTCACCAGCGCGTCGAGGACGCCCCGTAGACAGCCACGCACGCCGAACTCCAGCGCCCGCAGCACATAGGAGGCATTCCGGGGATCGAGCCGACCGGCGACCACCGGGACTGTGGCTGGCACCGAGGCGACTTTGACCGTGCCCGGCCCCTGGGACCGGGCGGGGCTATCGGGGTCGAAGGGCTGAAGTTCAAGGGCTAATCCGAGCGACTGGACCCTCTCCCTGAACATGTCTGCATCCGCAAATACCACCAGCTCGGCTGGATGCCCCTGCTGGCACAACCGGACCGCGACGTTCCGGACCGATGCCGGCGGGCTCACCGAGGCTCAGCGCGATGCGGGGGACCCAGGGCTCGGGCATGAACCAGGTTGGGCTAGCGGACCCAGGAGACTCGCTCCGATACCCGTGTGGGCGTTGGCCCTAGGGCTTTTCCAGGCGGTACTCCACATAGGCCTCGTCCCGCAGCTGGCGGAGCCAGGATTGAGTTTCCTCTTCGATCTTGCGGGCACGCAGTTGCTGCTGCGCCTGGTCGCGGGCGAAGGTCTTGCTGTCGTCCTGCTCGCGGCGGCCAACCAGTTGGACGATGTGCCAGCCATAGGTGGTCTTGAAAGGCTCGCTCACTTGACCCTCACTCAGGTGACTCAGCACCTCCGCGAAGGGGTTGGGCAGACCGCTGGGGTCGACCCAGCCCAGATCGCCGCCGTGGCTGGCGGAGCTGTTGTCTTGGGAGTGGGCGCGCGCAAGGGCGGCGAAGTCCTCCCCGGCAAGGATTCGCTGGCGCAACTGGTCGAGGCGTCGGCGCACCTGCTCCTCCGACACTCCGCCGGCTTCGCGCAGCAGGATGTGGCGGATATGGGCTTGTCTGACCTCATGCCGCCCCGTGCCGCGCTTCTCCAGCAGCTTGATGATGTGGAAACCGCTGGGGCTGCGGATGAGATCGCTGGTCTCTCCCTCATGCAGATGGGCAACCGCATCCACGAACATCGTGGGCAACTCCCCCGTCTTGCGCCACCCGAGGTCGCCGCCCTTTAACGCCTGCTGCCCCTCCGAGACCGCGATGGCGGTTTGCCCGAAGTTCGCGCCGCCGTGGAGCCGCTGCAGCACCTCTTCGGCCTTCTTTCGCGCCGCCTCTATCTGCTGCGCGGATGCCCCCTCGGGAATGGCGATCAGGATGTGTGCGAGATGGTACTCATCGCCCGTGCCGACGCCCCGCCGCTGGCTGGCCAGGAAATCGTCCACTTCCCGCTCCGTGACGGTGACGTGGTTGTCCACCATGCGCTGGCGCAGGCGATGGAGGGTGATCTCGCTGCGCAAGTCATCCCGAAACTCCCCGAAGTCGAAGCCGTCCCGTTCCAGGACTTGGCGAAACTGCGCGACGGTGAGGTTGTTCTGCTGTGCGATGGTGCGAATGGCCTGGTTAACCGCCTCGTCATCTACCTGGATGCCTCTGGTGGCCGCGAGCTCGAGCTGCAGACGCTTCGAGATCAAGCGCTCCAGGACTTGGCGGCGGAGTACCTCCTCCGCAGGTGCTTGGACCTTCTGTTGCCGCAACTGCTGTTCCACCAGTCGCATCTCGGCGGCGAGGTCGCTCCCGGTGATGACGTCGTCGTTCACCACTGCAACGACCCCGTCCAGATGCTCGATTGCGGCCTCCCCGCGCGATAACGCGAGGAACGCACCCATAAGTATGCCGCACACCGCCCACAGAGCACGCGCCGTCCTACCCACGCTCATACCCCAGAATACCTCGCTCCAGTAGGTCCTCTATACGGTTGCCGAAGCGTGTCAGGCCTTTCAGCTCCAGCTCCATGAACACGGCCTTGTTGGTACCGCCCCCGCTCGTCCTTACGTACTCCCGTGCGGCGATTCGTACCGCCCAGCAGCAACTCTCGTAGCCGAAGCCAAAGACCGACTGCAACGTGCGCCTGTCTTCGAAGGAGTAGTTCCAGCGACCGACTATGGTCCATCTATCGCCGATCGGCCACAGAACCGACATATCCGTCTGGTCCAGGCCGGACATGACGCCGGAGCTGTCCGTCTGGTTCAGGTCGGGATTCACGAAGCGATAGGCGACGTTGACGATCCTGTGCTCGGACGGTTCGTAGCGTACATTCACCGACGCCTTGTCCGTGCCCTGGGTGGCCGGATTCCACTGGAGCTGCAGCCGCGTCGACCATCGAGCCGCGAGCCGCGCGCTCACCTCTCCTAGCAAATCAGACGCGCTTGAGGTCTGGACGGGCTCTCCAGGGAGGGTGACCCGCCGATCCTCGAAGTACCGGATTTGACCCACGCTGGCCCGCAACCGTTCCACTCCGGTCTGCCGATCGAGGAAGCGGGTCGTCATACCCAAGGTCAGCTGGTTAGCGTCGCCGACGCGATCCGCTCCGGTGAAGCGGTTATCCTGAAATATTTGGGCGAAGTTCAGGTCGCCCAGCTCGGTGTCGAACACCGGGAGTTGGGATTGGTTCTGGAAGGGCACGTACAGGTAGTAGAGACGGGGCTCCAGGGTTTGGAGCAACGGGCGGTCCTGCAACAGCAGTGGCCGCTCGAAGAAGGCCCCGCTGTCGAGGCTGAACAGCGGAAGCGTGCGCGGTCCCTCTGACACCCCGGACGGGGTGCTGTCCAGGAGATAGCTCGTGTGCCACGCCTTCAGCGTGGGTGTCACATATCCGCCCTGGGTGGCCCAGGAAAACTGTAGCTTGGGTTGCAGGTCCAGCCGCTGGCCGGTCACACTGTCGGCTCGCTCGAAACGCACCAGCTCGGCGCGCACGGCGGGCTCGAAGGGCCATGCGGCCGGGGGAAGGCTCGCCTGAAAGACGAGCTGGGGCAGTCGCTGGTAAGGGCGGTCGGAGGTGGGGACGGTTTCGTCCAGGGTCTGAAAATTCTGCACCCGCCCGGTCACCGACCAGAAGGAGCCGTAGTAGGAGAGATCCGCGCGGCGCTCCAGGTAGGCGATGCTCGCGATGCTCAGCGTGTTGGCGAACTGCTGCAGGTAGTTCTGATCGGAGACCCAGTTCGCATTGATGTCGGTGTGCCAGCGGGGTGCGAGGTCGCCGACCTGGCGCAGGGAGAGCAGACCGCGGGGGCCCCCGAAGACGCGGTCGTAGGGCAGAAATTCCGAGTCGAGCTGGCCGTGGCCGCTCGGATACAAGTATCGATAATCCCCTTGCAGCATCAGTCCGCGTTTGGTCAGCAGCCGAGGGGTGATGGTCGCGTCCTGGTTCGGGGCGATGTTCCAGTAATAGGGTACCGCGAGCTCCCCCCGGACTCGTTCGAGGTTCCGTAGCGGGGTGGCAGGAATCCGGAGCGCCGCTCGTCGTTCAATGGAAAGCTGAGGTAGGGCATGTACAGAACGGGCAGGCCCTTGAACTCCAGTAGCGCGTGCCAGGCCTGGCCGGTGGCGGAGTCCTGGTCCAACCGCAGGTCTCGGGCACGCAGGTACCAGTCGTGATTGCCGAGACTGCAGGTCGTAAAGCTCGTCTGGTGTAACCGCGCCACGTCTCCCGCGACCTGGACCCGTGTCGCCGCGCCGCGGGCGTGCCGCCCCTCCAGACGGAAGGTGGAGTCCTGCAGAGCGCCCGTCTTGGTGAGCAAGTTGTAGAAGCCGGACTGCCCGGTAAGCAGCAGGCCGTCCTGTCGGAAAAGGACGTGGCCTTCCGCGTCTACGCGTTGACTCGCCTTGTCGTAGCTCAGGAGATCGGCGAGGAGCCGCTGTCGGCTCCGTTCCATCTCCGCAGATCCGCGCAGGGTGAACAATGACTTGTCGCGCACCTCGGCGAAGTCGGCGCGGAAGCGGGTTACCCCCGCTCCGGGCAGACGGGTCGGTTTCATCTCCGAAGCGGATGGCGGCTCCCCGGGACACAGCCGCCATAGATCGGAGTCGGCACGAGCTTCGGCCGACGCAAGTACGCAGGCGAGCGCAGCAGGGATAAACAGGTGAGCGAGCGGATCGCGATGCACGCGATCACAATGGCATAGAACGGACTGAGCTTCAATTTGACCGATCCGGAAACCGGAGTCCGGGACAAAGTGTTGCGACGGGGAAACAACATGGCCGGCCAGTCGTCCACGGCAGGGCTCCCCTTCTCTCCGGGACGGCCTTGATGTACTGTGGTGCAACGTTGCGAAGGGTTCGCAGAAACGGGCGGCCAACGCTCCCGAGCGTCGCTTTATTGCGAAGCTTGTTGTGGCGATGGTCTCGCGCTTGTGCTATAACTCACGGGCGCAACGGACGTTCCACGTGTGGGTCCCGGAGACCAAAGGGGGTGCAAGCATGAGAGGCGCAAAACTTACAACAATGCTCCTGGCTGGCTGGGTCGCCGGTCTTCCAGGCTGTTCAAGTCAGCTCACTTACCAAGGGCAACAGTCGACCATACCGGGGAGCTTTCCCGTGGTGGAGACTCCGATGAACCAAGTCAGCCCGGTCAAGGCGCTGGTCCTCGACCAAGGCGTACCGAAGTCCTCGCGAATGGTCGTAGCGTCCTTCGCCAGCATTGACGACCTGACGCGCGTGTCCAGCCTGGGGCGTTACCTGAGCGAGTTCTATGCCAACGAGCTGGTTCGCTACGGATACCCGGTGTACGACATGGAGGCACAGGACGAGGTCATGCTGATGCAGTATGTCGGCGCCATCTACAGGACGCGGCAGGGGCTGCTAGAGGCGGGAACGGCGAGCCGAATCCGGCCCGAGTCCTGGCTGATGCAAAGGGGCATTCGTTATGTGCTCACCGGCACCTACACGGCGTTCGAGAGCAACATCATCATCCAGGCGCGTCTCATCGACGTGACGGATTCCAAGATCGTAGCCAGCGAGACGCTCAGTCTCCCGCGACAGGGTATGGTCGCCGATCTCGCGAGTCGCGGGCTGCCGGCTCCTCCCCCTCCCGTTGACAAGCGCATGGAGGTTGTCGGGCCATGATCAGCGTGAGCCATATCGCAAAGTTCGCTATTTCCAAGACAGTGTTCGCGCTCACCCTGTTCGCATTGCTGGCGGGGTGCTACGCGACCGGGGTTAGCGAGGTCAGGGATGCCAACATCACGGCGGCCAGCTACGCAGCCGCCGACAATCTGGTGGCGCACAGCCAGATTCCTCTGGACAAGGGTCGCAACCTCTTGGTGGCTACCTTCGTGAATATCAACGATCTCGAAGACTCATCGGCGATGGGCCGCCTGATCGCCACGCAGGTGGCATCCCGGCTGACTCAGCAGGGCTACCAGGTGGTTCAGGTCACGCTGCGCAACAACATCCTCGTCAAGCAGCAGGGAGGGGAGTTCGTGCTGTCCCGGGCGGTTCAGGACATAAGCTCGTCGCGTGAGGCGCAGGCCGTGGTGGCGGGGGTGTACGCAGTGGCCCGCGACGAGGTCTTCGTCAAGGCGAGCGTGATCCGCCCGACGGACGGCGCAGTCCTCTCCGCTTATGATTACGAGTTGCCCATCGGAAAGAACACGCGAGCTCTGCTGTATACGCGTCGCTGATGCGGTCGTGCCTTGCACGTCGGGGTCCCTGCAGCCGGGCGTGAGCGGCTCGAACAGTTGAGCCGCTGGCTGCGGATCCGGCTCGGGAGTGCCGAGCTGGAGATGCACGCGGCCTGCAGCGATGCGAGCTTCCGACGCTACGTGCGCGTGCGTCGAGGCACCGACACCTACATCGTGATGGATGCGGGGCGGGTGCCGGAGGGTGCCCGAAGCTTCGTAGCCTTCGCCAGGGCGTTCCGGGACGTTGGACTCAATGTCCCGGACGTGTTGGACGCCGATTTCGAGAGCGGGTTTCTGCTGCTCACCGACCTCGGCGCGTGCACCTATCTCCAGGTCCTCGACGCGGACAATGCGAACCGGCTCTATGGAGATGCCATAGGCGCGCTGATAATCCTCCAAGCCCGCGGTCTTTCGATCGAGGGGCAGGCCCCGCCACCCTACGACCGGGACCTTTTGTTGCGCGAGATGGGGCTGTTCAGGCGGTGGTTGCTGGAGAGCTACTTGGCGGTGAGCCTCGACGATCAAGAGCACGCCCAGCTCCAGGGAGTTTTCGGGCTGCTGGCCGACGCAGCCTTGGAGCAGCCTCGCGTGAGCGTCCATCGTGACTACCACTCGCGTAACCTGATGGTCGTGCCGCGCAACAACCCTGGCATTCTGGACTTCCAAGATGCAGTCGAAGGCCCGGTCACGTATGACCTGGTCTCGTTGCTGCGGGACTGCTACATCGCCTGGCCGCAGGAGCGCGTGACCGGTTGGATCAAGGGATACCAGGAGCTGGCGCTGCAGTCGGGAGTGCTGCGCGAAGAGGATGAGGAGCGGTTCGTGCGCTGGTTCGATTGGATGGGGGTCCAGCGCCATCTCAAGGCCGCGGGCATCTTCGCACGCCTGAAGCTACGCGACGGGAAGACGGAGTATCTGCGGGACATACCGCGCACGCTGGGGTACGTCGCCGCGGTGAGCGACCGCTATCAGGAGCTATGTCCTCTCGTCGGTCTGCTGCGCGAGCGTGTGCTGCCCCTTATTGCGGCATGAAGGCCATGATTCTGGCGGCCGGGCGCGGTGAGCGCATGCGCCCTCTGACCGACCAGACGCCCAAGCCCCTGCTGCGGGTGCGCGGCAAGGCGCTCATCGAGCACCACATCGAGGCATTGCTCCGCGCGGGGTTCCACAACGTCGTCGTGAACCATGCGTGGCTCGGAGAGCAGATAGAGCATTTCCTGGGTGACGGCAGCCGCTACGGGCTGCGTATTCTATACTCCCCGGAGCCGCCGGGCGCGCTCGGCACCGGCGGCGGCATCCGTCAGGCACTGTCCTGTCTGGGGCCGGGCTCGTTCGTCGTGGTAAACGCGGACATCTGGACGGACTACCCCTTCGCTCGGCTGCCGAGCGTGGTGCGTGGGTCGGCGCACCTCGTGCTCGTCGAAAACCCAGACCACCACCCGAACGGCGATTTCGCCCTGACGGGGAGTTGCGTGGCGCCGTTCGGCGCCTGTCGCCTGACATTTGCCGGTGTCGGCGTCTATCATCCGGACCTGTTCGCGGATGCACCGGTCGGTGCTTTCCCCCTGGCGCCGTTGCTTCGGGCTGCCGCCGCTGCGGGACTCGTAACAGGCGAGCGCTACGATGGCGTCTGGCTGGACGTCGGGACGCCTGAACGTCTGCAGGCTCTCGAGGAGCGGGCGGTCGCCGGTGCCGTCACAGCCCCGGTCCCTGGGGCATTGTGAGAGTGTGGCTGGCCGCCCCAGAGCCCTGTCCGACCATCGGTTCACGGTCGTCACCGGGCGTGGAGGGATGGTTGCCGCGCGCACGGGGCTCGGGGCCGACGGATGTGCGGCATTTGACCATGCCGAGTGCGAGCCATGACCCTCGATGTCCGGCATATCCAGCGGTCTTTGGTGTTTAGCCGCGGGGGTCCCTGTTTTGATGGATGGCTGGCTCTCCTTGCTCGATCTGTGCGTCTGGGGCGACCTGCAGAGTCCCCATAAAGAGTGGCAAGATAGGTGCCTGCCCAGACTGCGCAAACCCGCACTGAGGGGTGCGAGAACGTCCGCGCTCCTCGGTGAGTGACCGATCCTGGATTCTCTGCGAGCGGGCGCGGCTGTGCAGTGTGGGCTCGTCACCAACCTCAGCCGTCGCGACGCCCCGGGCCAACTCGACCGGTACGCCGCCTTCGTCGACGGTGGAGCGGACCTCGACCACTACCGCCGGGGCCGGCAGCGACCGCGACAGACCGTGCCGGTGTGCTCGGAGCCCGTGATCGGGAGCAGGGCGCTCTGCTCGATGCTCTCTACGATGAGCGAGAGGGTGCCGTGAACGATGGGTGAAGAGGTCGCCACCAGTCACTTCAGCCACGGCGACTTCGCGCGCTTCCAGAGCCGCCTGCGGGAGGAGACGGATCTTCTGCGGCGCTGGTTCGCAGAGGAACGTTTCAGCGCCGGCAGGCCGGTGGCCGGATTCGAGCTGGAGGTATGGCTGGTCGATGGCCAGGGCCAACCGGCCCCGGTCAACGAGGGTTTTTTGGCGCGCCTCGGTGATCCTCTGGTGGTGCGAGAGCTGGCCCAATTCAATGTCGAGATCAACAGTACGCCGCGCCTGCTTACGGCCGGCGTGTTGCGGCTGATGCAGCACGAGTTGGAGCAGGTGTGGGCGCGGTGCCGTGACTGTGCGCACGACCTCGGGGCTGACCTGCTGATGATAGGTATTCTGCCTACGGTCACCGAGTCCGCGCTCAACTTGGCGCACATGTCTCCGCTGGCCCGCTATCGAGCGCTCAACGAGCAGATCCTACGCCTGCGGCGGGGAGAGCCCGTGGTGCTGGATATTCAGGGCAGGGACCACTTGGTGACCACGCACCGCGACGTGATGCTGGAGTCGGCCGCCACTTCGTTGCAGATCCATCTGCAGGTGCCCCAGGCCGAGGCAGTCCGCTTCTACAACGCGGCCCAGATCGTGTCTGCCCCAATGGTGGCGGTGGCCGCGAACGCCGCCTACCTGTTCGGAATGGATCTCTGGGACGACACCCGCATCCCGCTGTTCGAGCAGTCCATTGCCGTTCCGGGACCGCGGGACGGCTCTCCCCCACCGGTCCCCCGGGTGACCTTCGGCAGCGGGTATGCGCGCGAGTCATTGTGGGAGTGCTACCTGGAGAATCTGGAGCGCTATGCGGTGCTGCTCCCCATGGTGTTCGACAGCGACAGCAGCGAATTCCACCATGTACGCCTGCACAATGGCACCATCTGGCGCTGGAACCGGCCACTCATCGGGGTGGATGAGGCCGAGCCCCACCTGCGCATAGAGCACCGCGTGGCGTCCGCCGGGCCTTCCATCGCGGACGTCGTGGCCAACATCGCATTCTTTTACGGGCTCGTTCATGCCCTCGCCGAGGACAGCCCGGCACCGGAGACCCGACTCCCGTTTCCCCGAGCGCGGGCGAACTTCTACCACGCCGCACGGCACGGACTGGATGCCCCGCTCACTTGGCTGAACGGCCGCGAAGTTGCGCTGCGTTCCCTGGTGCTCGAAGAGCTGATCCCAATGGCGCGAGAGAGCCTACAAGCCCTCGGCGTCGATGGCGGCGATGTTGCTTCGTATCTCGGCATCATCGAAGAGCGAC
>CAWCPV010000008.1:0-107220 GCA_963797555.1 uncultured Gammaproteobacteria bacterium
AGGGGGGTGTCTCAGGCGGGGGCTGGCGCTTGGTGACGATATACACCGCGCGCCATTCCTCCTCGGCAAACACCACGTTGCAGGGCATCTGCGGGCAGTCGCGCCCGAGCAGGGTGAGGTAGAGCACCCGCCAGGCGATGATGAGGTAGAAGGCGAGCGCGGGCTCCAGGCGTTCGAGGGTCTCGAGCTGCAGCTTCTCGATGCGGCAGCCGCTTTTGAGGATCTTGAAGAACACCTCGATTTGCCACCGGCAGAGGTACCATTGGAGCTTCTCCAGGGCCTGCTCGGCGGTCTCGACGGGGAGGCTGGTGAGGAGCAGCCACTCGATGGGCTCCTCGCCCTGGGGCGGGTCCACCTCGCGGGCCAGCACGGCGCTCACCTCGATGTCCGCCAGGGTGCGGTCCGAGCGATGCGGGGCCTTGAAAGTGAGGCGTGCGACGCGCAGTTGCTGGTGGATGCGCCGCGCCGGACGCCTAGCGGTGGCGGGCAGGTCGAATTCGGCCTCGGCCAGCACCGGCGCGCTTGCGAGCCGGGCGCGCAGCTTACCGCCGTCGGCAAGACGGCGTCGCGCTCGGCGCGGATGAGCCACTCGGCGCAGGGCTGCGTGGCGGCGCGTTCCGCGAGCACCTCGTAGATGTCGGCCTCGCGGTCGGCGACATAGACCAACTGGGTCTCGGGCAGGGACTCGATCGAGCTCCGAGACGCGTCGATAACCCTCCAGCCAGCGCAGGCTCTCTTTTTCCTCGATGGGCCGGCGGCCCTGCTCCTTGCCCAGACTGCCCGCCTCGCGGGTCCAGCTCCATAAATCCAATAGCCCCAAGGGCACCCGCTCGGGGGTCACGGCGAGGGTGGGGTGCAGGTACAATCCACGGCGGGTCTCGTAGTTGAGCGGGCCCAGCCCGACGATGTCGTTCTTGCCGCTATAGTCCCCTTCCGTGGTGTCTTGGATGCACAGCACCACCGAGTATTCGCGCATACGCTGCTCGGTGCAGGCGTAATGGGGCTCGAGCACCGCCTGGGCGGTGACCTGGGGATGGTCGAACAGCCGATAAGCCGCCAAGGTCTCGGCCCAGCCGCCACAGGCGGTGGGAATGCTCTGCATGGGATGGGCTCCCAGCTTCTCCAGGGTGCGTCGCGCCCGGCGGTTGAGGCGCGCATCACCCAAGTCGATGGCGGCCAGCTCCTCGGCCAGGGCATTCATGCGGCTCCCCCGAGCGCCCGGCGAAAGCGGCCATCGAGCGGATACACATAGACATCCTTGATGGGCAGCGCCTCACGGTCGAGCTTGCCCCGCCCGGTGGTCTGCCCCAGATGATGCCAGTTGGCCGCCCGGTAGCAGGTGCCCGCGAACCGGCCGGCCTCGACAAAGGTCTCCAGCAGCACCGGGCGTACCCCGTAGCGCTCTTCGAACTCGCCCGGCACCTGCCGCGCGGCCCGCCCGAGGACCTTGGAGGCCAGGTTCGCCACCCGCACCCACGGCAGAATGAGAAACCGCGCATGGTTCAGCACCTGCCCCAGGTGCTGCGCACGGCTTGGCGCATCCCAGCCAATCCAGCGGTCGCGCACGCCCACCTTCCAGGCCGCGGCCCCGAAGCCCATGGCCCCCACCACACCCGCGTCCCAGCGAATCAGATAGCGCAGCTGGGCACCGGGCAGCGGCCGGTAGCCCAAATAATGGTACCGGTCGATGAGCCCATTCCACAGCGCCGAGTCCGCCGGGTCAGCAACCGGCGCCAAGTGCAGACCCTGCAAATCCCGCACTGCGCCCACCACCGGTACCTCAGCGGGCCAATCTTGCGGCTCGCGCGACAGCCCCTTCCCATTGCCGTTACCGTTGCGCGGCGCCGGCAGCTCGATCCAGCCTGCCCGATGCAGCCGCAGCAGCCCGACTCGACAGCTCATCAGCTTGGGCCTACCGGCTGCATCGGTCCACCCCAGCACCCGACACACCCGCCGCGCCACCTCGGCTCGCACTCGGGGCTCCGCCAGCCGAGCCTCCCGCCGTATGCTCTCAAGCTCCCCCGCGCTCAGCACGCGCCCACCCAACCACCTCGGCAACCCCTTCTCCATCTGCTCCCCCTCGTCACCTGGTGAACGATGGGGGCATTGAATCAGCTTCCGGGGGCTGTGTCCAGAGGGGCAGCAGCCCTAGCTACGGGGAGATGTGTATAACGCCATGGCTCGGGATGGGCGACGTGCAAGGTGAGGATGCGACTTCTGGTACAGCCACTCGCCAAAACCATGCAGGCGGGGCGCAGGGCCGGCCCAGATGCCGGTTAGCATGAGCACCAAGAGGCTCAAGGTTGCGTAGCGGTAAAACCTGATCATTCTGGATGTTGGTGCGGACGGATGGGGAACGCGGGGAGTGACAAGAACAGCATACTGGCAATGCTGTACCAGCCGTAAAACAGCAGCGTTGGTCTACCAAGCTGTAGCGAGTTGAAAGTGGCGCCGGCCAGTATCGGTAAGAGGAGCACCGAGCCACAGGCAAGGAACAAGGATTCCCGGGTACCGGCGCGCCAGCCAAGGCAGATCCCCAGAGCAATCGTCCAGGCCGTAATGATCATGCCGGCATGTGGCAGGATGTGCGTATAGAGGTTGTAGCGCTGCTGCACCTGCCAGGGACTGAAGCCTTCCGGGTGCCAGAGCAGCAAGGGGAGGGTTGACAACAGCAAATCCCGCCAGGGAAAAACCACCCAGACTGAACAATTCGCGCCAGCGACCCCGCCTGGCGAAGTGGGTTACGATCGGAACAACCAGCAGCCAAAAGACGCCCCGCCAGGAGAGGGCGCAACCCAATAGCAGGGCGAGTCCGTGCGCGTATTTTCTTTTCGGGTCCTGGATGAGCAGGATCAAGGGCACGCAGACAAGTACGGTATTGGCGAGGAGAGCGGAGCTATGCTCGAATCTGGTGTACGGGGCTTGAGTGAGGCGGCGTATCCGGCTGGGATGTGAAGGGACCAGAGACACAAGCCAGCCGTGGAGGATACGCCGATGGATAACGATAGACCGATGGACGGCAGAGTGCCAGAGGGCGAGACGAGCGACCTGCTGACCGAACTTCTGAGAACGGGAGCGCGGCAACTGATTGCGCAGGCGGTGGAAGCGGAGCTGACCGAATTCCTGGGGCAGTTCCAGGGCGTGAAGTCGTTGGATGGCCGGGCGGCTGTGGTGCGAAACGGCTACCTGCCAGAGCGTGAGATCCGGACGGGTGTGGGGCCGGTCGCGGTGAAGGTGCCCAGGGTGCGAGACCGCAGTGGGTCAGGCATTCGGTTCCACTCCCGGTGCGGCGCACCAGGAGCTTGGAGGAGTTGCTGCCTTGGCTGTATTTGAAGGGAGTCTCCACGGGCGATTTTCAGGAGGCGTTGGCTTCATTGCTAGGCGAGCAGGCCGAGGGGCTGTCGCCTTCGACCCTCAGCCGGCTGAAACGTCAATGGGAAGAGGAGCACCAGCGCTGGGCACGCCGGGACCCCTCAGGCAAGCGCTACGTGTATTGGTGGGCCGATGGGGTGTACTTCAATGTGCGTGGGGAACAGGCGCGCGTGCGCTGCCGAAGAGGAAGACCGCCGGAGCGGCAAGCAAGAACGGGCCGGGCATCTGACCGATGGGGTTGCCTGTTTGCGGGCAACCGGAATGCACCCCCGATTGCGCGTGGATGGCTTCCTCGCGGTCGCTGGAGAAACCCAGGCTGCCTGAGTCGGCGAGGGGGTATATCAAGCGAAGATGATGGTCAGCACGGCCCAGCCGACCAGAAACAGCGCAGCGGCCGGGAGGGTGTTCGCGCACCCCCACAACCTGACCAAGACGTGACGCGCTATCGACAAATAGACGAGATAGGTCACGACCAGCGTCAACAGCAAATTGTACTCAAGGAGGCCCAACTTGGGGGCGGCGACTTGGGCGAACCTCTCCAGCACGGCTATGGTGCTGATCGCCAGGAACAAGAAGAACATGAAACCATGCCGGCTGAAGGGAGAAGCGACCATCTGGGGGCCTCCTGGGCCGTGAAGCCTGTGTGCCCGATATCGGCAGGCGACGCCCTTAAGCAGAAACGACCTCGCGGTGCCGAGCGCGTCCGGTTCGTCCGGGTGGTTCGGGGCTCGCGCAACAGCCACCCGTGTATATGACCTTAGCCAGTCTGTCGTCAGGCCGGGTCAAGACGCACTGTCGGGGCCTCTGCAGGTCGGGGCGCCGTCTCGTCTCTCAGCCTCAGCTTCGATGAGGGCCAGATGCTGCGTTAGGCTGCGGATCTCACGTTCCAAACGGGATTGGTGTATATCGGCGGTCAGGTTTTTGATGAGCAACATACCGATGCTTATCACAAACAGGAGCGTCGGGGGATAGCTGATGCCCAACATCGCGGCGAGCCGGTCGACCAGTCGCGGGAAGAGGCCCAATATGCCGACGAGGACGGCGACCAACAGCCACCAAGGGGTATGGCGTACGTGCAGATGGTCACGGCGAACTAGGTAGGCGATGGCTCCAGCTATGGTGAGTCCAGCAAAGGCGGATGTCCATTGATAGGAGATCATGGTCGTGTCTTGGGAAGCCTCGTTCTAATCGTGGGCAGGGCCCGCTTGAGGGAGCAAAGAATTCCGGTGTGAAGCAGATAGACTATTACCTTTGCCCAGGAGGAGAATACTTGGGAATGACCTGACATCCTGGGCCTCATCGGTGTAGGGGTTTCGACAATTCTCAGCCCCGCATGACGCAACAGTAACAGAACCCCGAGATCCTGATATTCCAGCAGGCTTGCGCGGTCTGAAGCTAGGAGCTGCGAGGCCTCATAGTTATAGGCCCGAAAGCCAGAGGTGAGGTCTCTAATCCATATTCCCGAGACTAGGCGAAAGACGCTCCACGCCGTGTGACGTGCGAGGCTTCCGCGCTCCGGGTGTGCTCCTATCACGACATCGGCCCGACGGGAAATCAGGGGGGCAAGCAGGGCCGAAATAAACGCCGCTTGATGCTGTCCGTCGGCATCCATCGTAACCACGACCGTATTACCGTGCTTGAGCGCATACCGAAGTCCGGTCTGGATGGCTCCCCAAGCGCCGAGGCCGTGCCTGAGGCGCAGCACCGTCGCGCCCGCCGATCGGGCCACCGCTGCAGTGTCGTCTATGCTATGGTCGTCGATGACGACCACCTGCAGGTCAACGGTTTCCCTCACGTCGTGCACCACCTGTGCGACCGTACGGGCCTCGTTTCGAGCCGGTATCAGGACTAGGGTGCGCTCGGTGTCCTCGTTTTTCCAGCGAACGTTCGCAGGGATGAGCGGATCCCCGGCAGCACGGTCCCGCCGCTGTCGTAACGCAGTTTCCGGTAATGGACGCAGCATGAGGCTACCAGGATTCCTACCGGTGAATGGTTTCATACAGATTGAATACGCTCCGCGCTACCAGGTCGATGTGAAAATCACTGTATAGCCGCTGTGCACCGTTCCGTCCTAGGTGCTCTCTCAGGTCTGAATCTGCTAGTACAGTCCGGAGTGAGGCGGCCAGCGCGCCGGGATCCGACGGTGCAACCAAGAGACCGTTATAGTTTTGTTGAATTATCCATCCAATTCCGGATCCGAGAACGTTGCTGGCAACTACCGGCTTAGCAAATTTCATCGCTTCCAACAGCACAAGACCGAAAGCTTCGGTGCGCTCGACTGACGGCAGGCAGAGACAATCGCATGTAGCTAACAGCGCGTTTAGGCGTTGCGCGGGCTGAGCCCCCAGCAGCGCGACTGTTTGATCGAGCTTCAGACTTGTCACGAGGGCGCGCAGCTTGTCAAAGCGATCGCCGGCTCCCACAATCAGCAGCCTGCTCCCAGGGACATGGCGCGCTGCCGCAACCAGGATCTCGTGCCCTTTGTAGTAGGTTAACCGGCCGGCAGCCAACATGCGCGTCCGGTTCGGGCCCCAAAGTGACTCTGCCCACGCCAGCTCGGCGGGCTTGGGATCCGCTAGCCGTTCGGGATCTAGCCCTAAAGGTATGACCTGGCACTTATTTCGCCATTTTCTGAGCGCAATGCTGGATTCGAGGTACGCCGTTGATGTGGCTATTACCGTATGGCTCAGAGCGAGCAACCTGCGCTCGAGTATTCGGTACATTCGATAGGCCCAGATGAGGCGCCCGTCCAAGCGTGACGGGACCACGTCCGAGTGCCAATGCAGTACCCACGGGACTTTGCGGGCGATGGGCGATAACAGAACCCAGAACGCGGATGTGTTGGGCAAGTGGATGTGCAGGACCTCGGGTCTGAACTCGCGGATCGCGCGGTGCAGCCAGATTGGAAACTCTGGGCTGACGGGAGCATACAGCAGCCGACCGTGGCTCGGGGCGCGGTAAATCTTTGGCTTCAAGCACTCCGCAATCGGATAAGTTCGGTGATCGCGATGGACTAGAGCGCTGACGACCAGCCCCCGACGCATCAATGCCGGGAGAAGATCTCCCAAAAAGTTTTCCATGCCGCCCGCGAAGGGTGGATAATACTTCCCTATGTGCAAGACCCGCCTAGGGGATGCCGTGCTCAACGGTCCGTGTACCGAGACGATGGCTGAAAAATTGGACAACATAGAATGCGCATACCGGAACGATCTGGAGCAGGATGCGACTAATGCCCGTTCCCCGCTCCGCAAACGCAGCATTGCCTGAAAATGAAAATATCCCAAGAATCGCTAACAACATCGTAATCAGAAGAATCCTAAAATCGGACAAACGTCGGTCGCGAGTGAACAACGAGGCTAGCAGCACCGCAAAAAACAACGGCCAGAAGATGTGCCAGCTATCGAACACAAACAGATGCTGGTAGAAGGCGCCCCAGGTGGGGTGATACCCGATTTCCTGCGTGCCGAGATACGGGACCTCAATTTTGTCGCGGCTGAGCACGAGCTGACCAAGGCCGCGGAGGGGGACATTCACGCCGTGAAGCACCACAGTCACGGCCGCAGCCGCAACCAAGCCCGCGGTTGCAAGAAGCGTCCGATAACTCAATCTGGTTAACAGGAGCGCTGGAAGGAACGCCAGCGCCCAAATGACCCCTTCTCGCTTTACGAAGGGGCAGGCCATCAACAGGAGCAGTGCCAGCCAGCCCTGCCCGCGGTGGGTAGAGTTCCCCGATTGGAAAAAGGCCATGGCGGCGAGGCCCACGCAGGTCGCGAGCCAGAGGTCGGCGTAACCGGCCAGGGCGACGTGTGCGTCAAGGAGCGGCATGGAGAGCAGTAAGTAGGCTCCAAGAATAGACATCAGTGGCGTAACGTCGGCGTTCAGGCTCTGTCCATAGAAGGCTAGGCCGAGTGCTACGGCACACACGAGCCATGGCACATTGATGAGCGCATCGTCCCAGCGATCCAAGGCAAGTGCCATCCAAAGCTGGATGAGCGGTACGGTCGAGGGATAGTCCCAAGCCTCGATGGTATAGCGCTGCGGTGTATACGAGGCCAGCCACGTCGCCCCGTCGACGAACGGCACCAGATGCCTGGCCTCGAACCAGACTCGGGCCTTGACTCCCCAGGTGCTCAAGGCGTCCCACGGATAGAGGGGGCGCCATAGGACCTCGAGGGCCAGTCCACTAAGCCGCAACAGCAGGAGGGCAGCGAGCAGCACGACAGCCCACCGCTGCCAACTGGGTGCTTTGGGCGTAGCCGTTTCTCCACCGTTTTCCGGAGGTGTGGCGGCCCTGGCCGACAACCACGTCCCCGCCAGTGCCAGCGTTGTCAGGGCGCAAAGGGGAGCAGCAAAATTCTGTTCAGCCCCCGCCAAGTCGACTAGCCGCATGGTGACCGTGGCCGCAAGTATCCCCAGTGGATATCCGTACCCTAGCCACAGGGGCAGGCTCGTTTGCGTGGCGCTTGGGCACATCCAGCGCATCCACACAGATCCGGTCCACCACGGCACGAAGACTGCGAGACCAAGTCGTAGAGCTTCTGTAGCGACCGGTATTGACTCCAATGAACCGTCCCTGCGTTTAGGAGAGGGGCTCGCCAGCCTCGGGGTAATCGGGAAAGCAGTATCCCCGAGCTGGTGATTGCGTGGTCACCCCCGCCGCGCCCATGCCGGCGCCATTCCTCACTGGCAGCGCGGGCTGACGGCTACGATCGCGCCCGCATGAGTATGCCGGACCCAAGGCCCGAGCCGGCATGACCATTCGATGAGCATGACCCCACAAGGCTTTCGCGCCAAGCCTCGGGCCGGCGGCGATGCTCCACGACCACGGCACGTACGTCGTCTTCACCGCCCTGGCGCGTGGCGAGAACCACTGGCGGGTGCCGAGAGCCCATGTCCCGTCGGCCAGCATTTTCTCGTCTGTCAGGACAACGGCCCCTGACATCATGCCAAGTTTGTCGGCGTTGCCGACTGGTCTGGGCACCGAAAGTTCTGCGGTGGCAGCGCTCGACCGAGGGGTGGGGTTGCGGTTATCCCTGACGCAACCAGCCCGCGCTGCGGGTTACCTTCGCTCCGGTAGAGGCCAAGCGTTCCTGCGAGGCGCACACATGCGATCCCGTGAGCTTGGGGTATCGTGGCCCCTGAAGTCTATCAGCCGGTTCCCACCCGAGAGAGAAGAAATTGAGACGCGGATGGTGCTCAGCCCCGGTATGGTGTCGCTGGCGTTGCACTTGTCCGCCCCAGCACCACTTCGGCGCCCTTGCAGGCAGACCGCTTCAGGCCGTCCGGCGAGGGTGGTTGAGACATGATGAACAATGAGCACGGTCCCACCCCGTCGTCCAAGCGTCTCCGTTGACAGCGGTGCGCACCAAGCATATATTATTTCGCTGATATTCTAAAGAACAATGCACCGTGCCGCAGGTCAGAAGTGCCTCACCCCCGCCCCCCCGCATTGCGATAGTATCGAAATTGTACATTGCAGAACTCCTGACATGCGCTACCTAACCGATTGAGAAGGCGCTATAATCGATGCTGGTATCGAAATATAAATACGAGACCAGAGGAATGCTATGCCAGGCACCATTGAGCTTCCCTTGCTGCCCGAACAGGCTGTGACATTGGGTCCGCGGTTGACGGTCATCGAAACGCCCAAGGAACTCGTGTTCATGAATGCCTCCGGTCCGTTGATGAGCTGCGCGCGTACGGATACGACGGCTAAGCGTTACCTCGGGGCGGTGTTCATGACGCAGGGTTTAGCGAAGGGTGAGGACTTGGCGGCGGTGTTGGGTGTTCACCGCTCGACGGTATTTCGCAACCAGAAGCTGTATCGCGAAGGGGGTCTTGATGCCATACGCGATGGCCGAGGCCATGGTGCGCCGCGTCGTGGGCATAAGCTCACCGATGAGGTTTTGCCGATCGCTCAGGCGTGCTTGGACCAAGGGTGCTCGCAGTCGCAGGCCGCGCGTGCGCTCGGTGTGAGTGAGACGGCGGTGCGCCATGCGATCAAGACCGGACGGCTGCGCCGCCAGCGGCCTCGACAACACCGCGCCGCGCTCTTGCCAGGCGAGCGGGCTGAGCGTGACGCCGCGCAGGCCCGCGGGGCGGGTACCGCGGTCAAACGCTTGGAGGAACGCGTCCTCGCCTGCCAAGGGATGCTCGGCGAAGCAGCCCCCCACTTTGAGCCTGCGGAGGGCGTGGCGAACGCCGGCGTCTTGCTTGCCTTACCGGCCATGATTGGTGAAGGTCTGCTGTGCCACGCCGAGCGTGTTTACGCGCCGCTCAAAGCCGGGTTCTATGGTCTGCATTCGATCCTGTGGTGCCTGGTCATGATGGCGTTGTTGCGCATCAAGAGCATTGAGCGCCTGAGTGCCCATCAACCCGGTGAGCTGGGCATCTTGCTGGGACTGGATCGCGTGCCGGAAGTCAAAACGCTGCGGCGTAAGCTCGCGCAACTGGGAGTTCGCCAACAGGCGGCGCAACTCGCCGCGGCGTTGACCGCCCAGTGGGCGCAGGGGGAGCCCGATGAGCTGGGCATACTGTACGTCGACGGTCACGTCCATGCCTACACGGGGCGCAAGCATCCGCTGCCTAAGACGTTGGTGCAGAAACGCCGCCAGTGTCTGCCCGCCTCGACGGATGTTTGGGTGCATAACGGAGCGGCCGAGCCGGTGTTCTTCGTCACCAGCCCCCTCAATGGACACCTCTTGGCGCTGATCGAGCAGGAGGTCATTCCCCAGGCGCGCCAGCAGATCGGCCCCGACCGGACGCTGACCTTGGTGTTTGACCGTGAGGCTTGGAGCCCCCAGTCCTTCCAGCAGTGGCACAGCCAAGGGGCCGAAGTCATCACGTATCGCAAGGGTAAACAAACGCCCTGGGACCCGGAGGACTTCCGCCCCTTAAGCGTCGAGCACCACGGTAAGTCTGTGACCTATAGTCTGGCCGAGTGCAGCGTGCAGGTCATCGCTGCCAATCGCAAACAACCCGCCTTGTGGATGCGCGAGATCCGCCGCTTATGCAAAAACGGACATCAGAGCGCGATCCTGACGACCCGGCAGGACTTACCTGCCGCAGAGATCGCCCATCGCATGTTCGGCCGTTGGCGCCAAGAGAACTTCTTCAAATACCTGCAGGACGAATTCAACATCGACCACTTGAGCACCTATGCCACCGAACCAGCCGATCCTGAGCGGATGGTTCCCGATCCTGAGCGCCGAGCGCTGATAAAATCGCTCCAGGCAACCAAGGCGCAGCTCGGCAGAGCCTACGCCCAGCGTGGCAAGCACCAACGTAACAGGGCATCGACGGCGAAGCAAGAGAAGGCGACAGAGGCCATCGAACGATTGGAAAGGCAATGCGAGCAACTCAGCGAACGCATCAACGCGATGGAAAAGCGCGTGCCATTGAAGAGCATTTATGAGGCGGACAAGATCGTACATCACGAACGCGAACGAAAAACCATTACCCAGCTCATCAAGGTCGTCGCTTATCGCAGTGAGAGTTGTCTCGCGAGCATTGTCGAACCCTTTTTCGTGCGCCACGACGACGAAGTTCGCGCCTTCCTCAAAGCCGTGTTCTGCTTACCCGGCGATATTATCCCGGATTACCAGCGCCATGAATTGCGGGTGCGTCTCTACGGCTTGGCCAATAATCGATCTCAACAAGCTCTCATCGCTCTTTGCGAATATCTGAATACCCAGCCGATGAAATACCCTGGCACCCACCTGCGCCTGGTCTACGACACCGTCCAGTCGCATTGAATTTAGCGCCAAGTCAGGAGTTCTGCATTGACAGAGCCTCGCTGGCGCTTCCGGGTGCGCTGTGTGAGGCGGGGCGCCAATATATACGTCCCATGACCAATGACGTGTTGATTTGCATAGAGCATCTCTACCGCTACTATGGTGACCTGTGCGCCGTGCGGGGCGTGAGCTTCCAGGTTCGGCGCGGCGAGGTGGTGGGCTTCCTGGGGCCCAACGCAGCGGGCAAGACCACCACCATGCAAGTCATCAGCGGCAACCTGCACCAAGCGCCGGACGTGTCAGCGTGAACGGTTTCGACATTCTGGACGAGCCGCAGAAGGCCAAGGCGGGTCTGGGCTGCCTCATCGTCGGGCTCCTCGTCAAGGCCCGCCTGGGCCAGAACCTGTTCGGCGACAATACCCACTTGACATACGCTACCGATGCACCGCATCGGGCTCCAAGTTGACGAAGCGAGTTCTTGCGTCGGGGTGAAGGAGCCTCAGCATGCCTCCTAGGGAGAGGGTCGGACATACGTACCGGCGGCTCGTGGACTTGGATGGGCAAGACTCCCTGGCGGCGATCGCCCGGCGCATCACCCCCGGCAGCTGTGTGCTCGAGTTGGGAGTGGCGACCGGCTATTTTTCCCGCCTGCTCAAAGAGCGCCTCGGCTGCGTCGTAGACGGGGTGGATCTAGCCGCGGACATGGCGGAGGAAGCACGCCCTTGGTGCCGCCGCCTCTTGGTGGCCGATCTGGAGCGGGAGGCGCTGGCCGACCATTTCCCCAGGCACTGTTACGACTTTATCGTCTGTGCCGACGTTTTGGAGCATCTTCGCGACGCGGGCGCGATTTTGACCCAGCTTCCTGAGCTCCTTGCAGAGGGAGGCAAGGTCCTCGCCTCGGTCCCGAACGTCGCTTACGCTGGATTGCTGGCCGAACTGGTCGCGGGAGAGTTCCGCTACCGGGACGAGGGGTTGCTCGACCGGAGTCACCTGCGCTTCTTCACCCGGGCCAGCTTCGAGCGGCTTCTGCAGGACCACGGGTTTTCAGTCGAGGCTGTCGAGCCGGTGCGCTTGCCGTTTGAACGCAGCGAGTTCCGGCATTTGCTCCGCGAGGGCGGCATGCTCCCGCCGGAGTTCGTCGTCGGTCCCGACGCCGACGCCTACCAATATGTCTTCTCCGCCGTCCCGGCCGGAAAATGGCTGACGCTGCGCTCTGATGTCCTGGTGGACGTCATCGTGCCCGTTTACCGGGGATTGCAGGAAACCAGCCGCTGTCTCGAGAGCGTGCTTCGGTATCCCCAGGACGTGCCGTTCCAGGTCGTTGTGATCAACGATGCCACGCCAGAGCCTCTTCTGTCCGAGTATCTTCGGGGCCTCGAAACGCAAGGGAAAATCCTGCTCCGCGTCAACTCCGCGAACCGGGGGTTCGTGCAAAGCGTGAATCTGGCGATGGCCTTGCACCCCGAGCGGGACGCAGTGCTCCTTAATAGCGACTCGGAGGTGCACGGCAAGTGGCTGGACCGGCTGCGCCGGGCGGCCTACAGCGCGCCCAACGTTGGGACCGTCGGGCCGTTCTCCAACAATGCGACCATCTGCAGCTATCCTCGGTTCTGCCACGACAATCGCCTACCGGGAGACTGTGGCCTGGCAGCCCTCGATGATCTGTTCGCGCGCGTGAATCGAGGGCAACAACTGCCGATCCCGACCACCGTCGGGTTCTGCATGTACATTCGGCGCGACTGCCTGGAGCGCGTCGGTTACTTCGACGCCGTGCAGTTCCCCCGCGGCTACGGCGAAGAGAACGATTTCTGCATGCGCGCGCGCGAGCTTGGCTTCGTTCATTTGCTCTGCGCCGATACCTTCGTCTACCACCAAGGATCGGTCTCCTTCGGCGCCAAGAAGGCGGTCCTGTACTCGCAGGCGCAAGCGGAGATCGCGAGACTGCACCCGGAGTATCCGGCACTCGTGCAAGCCCATGTGGAGGCCGATTCGGCCCGGAGCTTTCGCCGCCGCGTCGATCTTGCACGGCTTGCCGTTTCTCGACGGCCTCGGCTCCTTTTCGTCACCCACAATATCGGAGGCGGCACCGAACGGCACATCCAAGACCTTTCCCAGTTGCTGGAGGAGCGTTTCGAGGTGCTCCTGCTGCGCCCGCGCTCGCGGGACTCCGTGGTTCTCGGCTGGGCGCGCGGCGGCGAGGAATTCGAGGCGTATTTTCGCATCCCGCTCGCATTCGACCGCCTGATCGACCTTCTACGGCAGATTGGACTGGTCCGTATCCATATCCATCACTTGATCGGCCATCATCTCTTGGTCACGCAGCTGCCGAAGAGGCTCGGAGTGCCGTACGATTACACCCTGCACGACTACTTTGCGGTCTGTCCGCAGTTCAACCTCACGCTGGCGGACGGGCGGTATTGCGGGGAACCCGACACTCCTGGCTGCAATCGGTGCCTCGAGGAGCGACCCTCGCAGTGGCAACTCGACATCCAGGGATGGCGGACGCTGTTCTCAGACCTTCTCGAGAGCGCCGACCGGGTGATCGGGCCGTCCCGCGACGTAATCTCCCGAACTCGGGGCTACGTCCCGCGCGCAAACTACGTGTATTTGCCACACCCCGCCCTGAACGAAAAGGTGCCGCGGACCAGGGAGGTCAAGGTGCTGGTGCTCGGCGCCCTGTCGCTGGCCAAGGGGGCAAAATTACTGGAATCTTGCGCGCGCGATGCCAGGGCGCGGAGGCTGCCGCTTTACTTCCGGGGCATCGGCAGCCCCTCGGTGCCCCTCGCCCACGAGCTGGACGTGCCGTTGTCGTTCACAGGTCCTTATCGAGACGACGACCTCCCCGCGCTCATCGCCCGCGAGCGTGGCGACGTAGTCCTGTTTCCCGCTCAGTGGCCCGAGACTTACTCGTATACGTTGAGCGCGGCCCTGGACAGCGGTCTCCCGGTCGTGGCCCCGCGGCTGGGAGCGTTCGCCGAGCGACTCGCGGCCCACGGTCGAAGCCAGCTCTTCGACTGGGAAGCCACACCCGACACCGTCAATAACGCACTGCTCGCGGCCGCGTCCGGAACTGAACTGTCCGGAACTGAACTGTCCGGCCCCGAGGTTGTCCGTCAGATGGTACCTCTAGGGGTGCAACCGGAACGCTACCTCCAAGAGTATCTCTCGCGCCTCCCGGCGGAGCCTGGAGCACGGGCGGCTCCCAGTCTGGATGACTTGGCGGCCCTTCTGCCTCCGGACAGTATCCACGCCGACAGCGCGTCGTTTTGCCCGCAGAGTCTGTCGAGGGCCGAACTGCTGGACCTTTTGACACGCCTGGCGCCTGTCAGGGCACCCGGCAATGGAACGACTGCCGCGCTCGAAGCTTGGCGCCGAGATCTCGACGAGAAGTTGACGTCGCTCGGCCACCTGCAGGCAGAGGTCGCTACGTTGACGGCCACCTTGGGCGAGGCGCAGGAGGGGTCGCAGCAGTTGCGAGAGGAGGTGGACCGGCTCCAGCAACAGCTCGGCGAACGGGAGGCCACCATTGCCGAGATGAAACGCTCGCGCCTCTGGCGGGTGATGCAGCCGGCGCGAGTGCTGGGCACTGTGCTCAAGACGAGGAGCCTGAGGGGCGTCCTGTCGGCCCCCGCACTTATGCGGGGTGGCCTAGGTGCGCGTATTCCGCAGGGCTTGAAGGTCGTCGCGGCCGAGGGGGTTACCGGTCTTCGGCGGCGTGTCGCGAGAAGCGTTCTTTTCCCTGCACAGGTGCGCAGGGCGGTCTACCCGTACGTGCCCGTGGACGAGGGAGAGGTGAGCCTGGAAGCGGTCGACGGGCGGCTCGATGTGGCGGTGAGCGTCATTATTCCCACCAGAAACGCCGGCCGTTCGTTCTCGGAAAGCTTGAGCAAGATAAAGGCGCAGTGCGGCGTGGGCTCGGTGGAAATATTGGTCATGGACTCCGGGTCGACCGACGGCACGCCGACCCTCGCGAGAGCGACGGGTGCTCGCGTGACGGCTCTGGCGCCCGAAGATTTCCATCACGCCCGCACGCGAAACGAGGCTGCGCGGCAGGCGGCCGGGGAGATACTGGTGTTCACGGTCCAGGACGCTGTGCCCCCGGGGCGGGACTGGCTGCACCGGCTCGTGTCCCCACTGGTGTCGGGCAAGGCGGACGCGGTCTCGGCGCGGCAAATCCCGCGCGCCGACGCTGACCTGTTTGCGCAATGGGCGGCCTGGGGGTACTTCCGCTATCTGGGATTTCACTCCGACGCACTGCGTTGCGGAAAGGACTACCCGATGCTGCAGGCGCTCGCACCCGACGAGTTGCGGCGAGCCGCCCACCTGGACAACGTGTGCATGGCCATCGGGAGGGGATTATTCGAGAAGTTCGAGTTCAGCGGCGCTTACGGGGAGGACCTTGACCTGGGCAGCCGGCTGCTGGCAGCAGGTCACCGGCTGCTGTTCCAGGTGGACAACGCCGTCATCCATTCGCACTCCCGCCCTGCGGCCTATTTTTTCCGGCGGGAGTATGTCAACACGCTCAGCCTCGCACACTTGCTCGGCAGATCTCTCGGAGAGCGTGGCCCCCAGGAGATTTTGCCTTCGCTGCGCAGGGCATACGACCTGTTCTGCGGTCAACTGCCTGCATGGACTCAGCGGACCCACCCCTCGACAGACCTCGCGGCGGCGCTGGCTCTCTTGATGGAAGCCCTGAAGGCCGCATGGGCTGGAGGCAAAGGCGAAGTGGTGCCCGAGGAGCGGGATCCGGCTTTGTACGCCTTGCTCGGCTCGCACTCCGCGCCGTTTCCAGAGCCGCATGTCTTGGACAGCCTTGGGGAACGTCTCGGCGGCGACCTGCACAGCTTCGGGCAGTTCATGGTCCAGCGCTCCGATTGGGGTTCGCCCGAAGTCGCGTTGGTCCTCCACAAGTTTTACGCAGCGGCCGCAGGGGCGATCGTGGCGTCGTCGGGCGCGGTGCTGCCGCCCAGACTGCTGGCGGGGGTCTAGGTGAACATTCTGCTCGGTGTTCATCAGTTCTTCCCGGAAAACTACGCGGGCACGGAACGTTACGTGTTGAATCTGGCGCGCCAGTTTCAGGCATGGGGCCATGCAGTTCACGTGCTCACTTACGACTTCAAGCAGGAGGCCACGCAGCCCGGCCCGGCCGGCCGACTGCACGTGAAGGAGTACCGGTATCAGGGCATTCCGGTGACCGCGTTCTCGCACCCGAGCTTCCCGGACTTCGGATTCGACCTCCACAACGAGGACTTCTATCGGGAGACGCGCGCGTTTCTGAGAGCGCACCCGTTCGACATCTATCACTGCGCTCACCCGCTGCGCATTGGGGGGTCCCTGCGCGCCGCGTACGAGATGAAAATACCCACCGTACTCACCCTGACGGACTACTGGCTGATGTGTCCCGTCGGTATCCTGCTGCGCAGCGACAACACCCAGTGCGACGGCCCGGACGGGGGCAGAAAGTGCCGCCGCTACTGCTTCAGCGCCAAGACCCAGGCGGACATGGACCAGCGTCTGGAGCAGGCCCAGGAGTTCGTGCGTCACGCCGACTGCTTGCTCTCGCCCTCGCTTTTCCTGATCGGGGTCTTCGAATACAACGACTTCGTGCCCCGAGGGGCGATAAGGCTGTCCCGACACGGTTTCGACTACTCCGACGTACCTACCGAGCCCCCCCGCGAGACCGACCCGGAGAGAATTACTGTCGGTTACATCGGAACGGTGCAGTACCACAAGGGGGTGCACGTGCTGGTGCGGGCCTTCCGCAAGGTGCGTTCGTCCCGGCTACGCCTCCAGGTCTGGGGGGGCTGTTTCCACGAAACGGAGTACGATGCTCACGTGAAGCGGCTGGCGGCCGATGACCACCGGATCGAGTTCCGGGGACCCTACGAGCATGCCGACCTCGCCCGCGTTACCCGCGGGATCGACATTGTCGTGGTGCCTTCGCTCTGGTACGAAAACGCCCCGCTCACCGTGACCTCGGCCCATGCCTTTCGTATCCCGGTCATCGCCGCCGACATGGGCGGTATGGCAGAGATGGTGCGTCCGGGTTACGACGGACTCACTTTCCGGCCCGGTGACGTGGACTCGCTGGCAGAGCGGCTGGAGACCATTGCCAGGCAGCCGGAACTCATCGGCCAGTTCGGGCGGAACGTGGTGCCACCTCCGAGAATCGAAGAAGAGGCATTCCGCACCGAGCGCCTCTACCGGGCCGTGTTGGCCAGGCGCACAGAGCCGCAGGTCGAGGCGGCTCGGGTCTGATGACGGTATGGCGTCGGCGGGTGCGCCTCAGGCGGCCGGAGTCGGCTTCCGAGGCCATCCCGGACGGGGAGCAACCCCACTCGCACGAGGCGCAGCGAGAGATTGCCAGCGCTTTCGGGTACCCTTTCGAGCTGTCGCGCATCGTCCAGTTCCCTGACGTGGAGCCCGTTTTCGTACTGGGACTCACCCGCTCGGGTACCAGCGCCATGGCCAACGCCCTCCGGCAAGGGGCGGGGCTCTTCGGGTGGTCCGAGGGTCACCTGTTTCCCGCACTGGACGATCTGCTGGTTGGTTTGAAAAAGACCTGGGACGACGCAGTTCGGTATACCTACGCGCCGGGATTTCCCAGAGACCAGTATGCGGTCGGGCAGTTCGATGTCCACGTGGCGCTGAACGCCGTCGTGCGGACCTTTGACGCGATGTACCGCGTCCGGGCACTCAGGTGGGTGGACAAGACCGCGCTGGCCGAGGCCGTCCTCGCAGCGCCTCTGTGGAGCCACATCTACCCGAACGCTCGGTTCATCTACATGCACCGACATCCCATCAAGGTGGCGCTGTCTCGGAAGCTCAAGTTCCCCACCGACTCCTTGGTCTACTCGTTCGATCTTTGGGCGGCTTGCATGCAGGCCTGGGCGCGAGTGCGAGCCTATCTGCCAGACGATTCGTACTTGGAGCTGGAGCAGGCGCACCTCAGCCAGCGCACCGCGGAGGTCGTGGCGAGCGTCGGGGCCTTCCTAGGGCTCGACCAAAGCGAGCAGCACGCCGTGCAGGACTATCTGGCCGAGAATCGCCCCGAATACACCGGCAGCGCTCCGGACGACGGCGAGGTGTTGCTGGAGGATACCGGCTGGAACCGCGCCGAGCGGCGTGCCTGCCGGTCCATCTGCGCGGAGACGGCCAGCGCTTGGGGTACCGGCTAAGCCGAGATGCTTGAAGGCTCCGCGCCCGGCGGCGTCGTCATCGTGGCGTGGAACGCCGATTCCTGTCTCGGCGAGTGTTTAGCGGCACTAGCTCGCCAAACCGTTAGGCCGTGCCGAGTGGTCGTCATCGACAATGCCAGCACGGACGGCTCGGTCGATGCCGCGAGGGTTCGGCACCCGTGGGCCGAGATCGTCAGGCTACCGCGAAACGTGGGCTTTGCCGCAGGCAACAACGCGGGCATCCGCGCGCTCCACGACTGCCCGTGGGTAGCGCTTCTGAATCCAGATGCCTTCCCTGAGCCCACGTGGATCGAGGCGCTGCTGCGCGCCGCACGCACGCACCCTGAATGCGCCGCCTTCGGCAGCCACATGTTGAAAGCGAAGGACCCGCGGCTCATGGATGGGACGGGCGACGTTTACCACGTGAGCGGTCGGGCGTGGCGGCGCGATGAGGGTATGAGCGCAGACCAAGTGGAGCCCCATGGCCTATCGGAAATTTTTGCACCGTGCGCAGCCGCGGCGTTTTACCGTCGGGAGATCCTCCTCGCTGCGGGCGGCTTCGACGAGGAGTACTTCTGCTACCTGGAGGATGTGGACCTCGGCTTTCGGCTCCGGCTTGGGGGCTACCGTTCCCTATACGTTCCGGATGCCACCGTGCTGCACGTCGGATCCGCCGTGACGGGCCGGTACAGCGACTTTTCTGTCTACCATGGGCACCGAAACCTGGTGTGGACCTTCCTGAAGAATATGCCGCTGCCGCTCCTGTGGCTGTATCTGCCCCAGCACCTCGTGCTGAATCTGGCGACGGTTGTGTGGTTTGGGCTCCATGGCCGGGCCAGAGTCATCCTCGAGGCTAAGCGGGATGCGCTGCGGTGTCTTCGTCGAGTCTGGGGGCAGCGCAAAGAGGTTCAGGCACGGCGCAGGGCCTCGCTCGTGGAGATCCGTGAGGCCATGAGTCACGGCTGGCTGACGCCGTAGAGACGCTGGCCGAGCCGCTGGGACGAGCGTCCATCGAGGTCGGTGGGCGATCCGGGCCACTCCTGCACGCGCTCGTGAGGCAGCGTGGCGCTTTGCGCGAGAGGTGGTGGGCCCAGCAGGGCCAGAGGGCTCGCCGTCACTTCCCGGAATGCTTGGCAAAGCGGGGGCCGGCGCCAATAATATACGTCCCATGACCAATGACGTGTTGATCTGCGTAGAGCATCTCTACCGCTACTATGGCGACCTGTGCGCCGTGCGGGGTTTGAGCTTCGAGGTTCGGCGCGGCGAGGTGGTGGGCTTCCTGGGGCCCAACGCAGCGGGCAAGACCACCACCATGCAAGTCATCAGCGGCAACCTGGCTCCAAGCGCCGGACGTGTGAGCGTGAACGGCTTCGACATTCTGGACGAGCCACAGAAGGCCAAGGCGGGTCTGGGCTACCTCCCTGAGCAGCCCCCCCTTTACCGCGAGCTGACGGTGGATGAGTACCTGCGGTTCTGTGCACGCCTGAACCGGATCCTACCGTCGCAAGTATCCGCGGCCGTGGCCCGGGCGAAAGAGCGGTGCGCTTTGGAGCAGGTCGGGGGGCGCCTCATCGGCAACCTCTCCAAGGGCTTCCAGCAGCGTGTCGGCATCGCCCAGGCCATCATCCATACCCCGGACGTGGTGGTGCTCGACGAGCCCACCGTGGGGCTGGACCCTATCCAGATCCGCGAGATGCGAACGCTCATCCGGGACTTGGGTAAGGAGCACAGTGTGCTGCTCTCGTCCCACATCCTCCCCGAGGTCCAGGCGACCTGCGACCGGGTGCAGATCATCCACAGGGGTGAGCTGGCGCTGAGCGACAGCATCGAGGGCTTGGAGCGCCACATGCGCGCCTCGGCCCTGATCGCAGGCATGCGCAACCCACCCTCGGCGGGCGTCCTGCGGACCATTCCCGGTGTGCAGGAGGTCGAGCCAGCCGGCGAAGGGCGCTTCCGCTTACACTACAAGCCCGAGGACGATCCCGCGGAGACTTTGATTCGGCTCTCTGTGGAGCAGGGCTGGCGGCTTTACGAGCTGGCGCCGGAGCGGCGCTCTTTGGAGGAAGTGTTCATGGAGATCACCGAGGCCGAGCCCCGCCTGGCGGAGGCCGCGTGATCCGGCTGCTGGCATCACACGAGCTGCGGCGCCTTTTCCTATCGCCGCTCGCCTGGGCGATCCTCGCTGTGGTGATGCTCATCCTGGGGTACCTGTTCCTGGTCCAGGTGGACACCTTTCTGACCTACCAGTCCCAGTTGATGGCCGTGGAAGGGGCGCCGGGTGTCACCGAGGTGGTGGTGGCGCCGCTGCTCAGCAACGCCGCCATCGTCCTGCTGCTGGTGGTGCCCTTGCTCACCATGCGGCTCATCAGCGAGGAACGCCGCGGACAGACGCTCAGCCTCTTATTCTCTGCGCCGGTTTCCGTGACCGACATCGTCCTGGGAAAGTACCTTGGGGTGGTGGGATTCCTCGCGGTCGTGGTGGCCTTGATCGCGTGCATGCCCCTGTCCCTGCTGATGGGCGGGACGCTCGATCTGGGCATGGTAGCCTCCGGTTTCCTGGGGATCTCGCTGTTGCTGGCGAGCTTCGCGGCGCTGGGTCTGTTCATGTCCACGCAGACCGTGCAGCCGGCCATCGCGGCGATCGGTACCTTTGGCTCCCTGTTGCTGTTGTGGATACTGGACTGGGCCGGTGCGACCGGCCGGGCGGGGGCGAGCGGACTGTTCGCCTACCTCTCCCTGCTGCGACATTACGACCCCATGCTCAAAGGGGTATTCGACAGCGGCGATGTGCTCTACTACCTGCTCTTCATCCTTACCTTCGTTGTGCTGAGCATACGACGGCTGGACGCCGACCGGCTGCAACATTAGGCTGCCCATGGAAGTCACCCGCAAGACACGCCGCCAGGCGCGCCTCGAACAGCTCCTGTTCGTCGCGCTTTTCCTGTCCGCCATCGGACTCCTCGCGTGGCTCGGTACCCGCTACCACTATCAGGCAGATTGGACGGCAGGGGCGCGCAACACCCTGTCGGAAGCGAGCCAGACGCTGCTGAAGAAGCTGTCCGGGCCGGTGAACATCACCGCTTTTGCACGTGAGAACGAGCCGCTCCGGCGGCACATCGCGGAGGTGATCGGGCGCTATCGGCGCTACAAGGACGACATCGCGCTGAAGTTCGTCAATCCGGACACGCAGCCGGACGAAGTGCGTCGCCTGGGCATCACGGTGGACGGGGAGCTGGTTCTCGACTACCAGGGCCGCCAAGAGAAGGTCCAGGACGTCACGGAGCAGAGCCTGACCAATGGGCTCCAGAGGATCGCTCGGCGCGGGGAGCGGTGGCTGGCTGTGCTTCAGGGCCACGGCGAGCGCAGCCCTTCGGGCAACGCCCCCAGAGACCTGACGGTATTGGACCGGGAGCTGAAGAGCAAAGGGTTTCACGTACAGGCGCTCAACCTGGTGAATGACCCGAAGATTCCCGATAACACCACGGCCCTGGTGATTGCAAGTCCGGACGTGGACCTGTTGCCCGGAGAGGTGAAGCTCATCCAGCACTACATCGACAACGGGGGAAGTCTGCTGTGGCTGCAGGATCCGGGTAGCCTCCATGGGCTGCAGCCCATGGCGGAGAAGCTTGGCATACAGTTCATGCACGGCATCGTCGTCGACCCCGTGGCGGTCCAGCTCTTCGGGGCGGCCTTCGCGCTCGTGGGCGAGTACGGGTCCAGCCCGATCACGCGCGGGTTGAATGCGCTGACCCTGTTCCCCGAAGCCGCCGCCATGGAGCTCAAGCCTCCGCAAGGTTGGGATGGCTCCGCCTTCTTGGAGACGGCCGCACGCAGTTGGCTGGAGACCGGGCCGCTCAGTGGGGAGATCGCCTTTGACGCCGGCAAGGACGTAGCCGGCCCGCTCACCATCGGCATCAGCCTGCAGCGCGACGTTGAGCCGCGCGCTCCAGGCAAGCGATCGGAGAAGGACAAGGCCGGATCTGCCGGCTCGCCGCCGGCCGCCCGCAAGAAGGGCGATGCCGACAAGGGGGGGGCCACCGGGAACACGCAGCGCAAACAACGCATCGTGGTGATGGGGGACGGGGACTTCTTGGCGGACGCCTATATCGGCAATGGCGCCAACCTCGCTCTCGCGCTCAACCTGTTCAACTGGCTGAGCCAGGATGACCGACTGATTGCGGTACCGCCCAAGACCGCTCCGGACCTTAGCCTGACGCTGTCGCGTCTGCAGATCGTGACCATCGGGGCTGGGTTCCTGCTGGTTCTTCCCCTGCTTCTGGGGGGCAACGGTTTGCTGCTGTGGCTGCGGCGTCGGAGGCGGTGACGGTGAGGTGCAGCGCGGAGTGCGGCGCGGAGTGCGGCGCGCTCGTCCGCAAGCCGTATCGTGTCTGGGGAGAGGGTTTGCGGCGCGGCCCCGCGCGGGCCTTCCGGCCCGGTGAAAAGGAAACGTAATGCGCACCCGCACCCACCTCCTGATCGACCTCGCGCTGCTGTCCTTGGTGGTGGTGCTGGTCCTGATCGCCTACTTTCAGCCGGGCATCGAGAAGCCCAAGCCTCTGCCCGTGTTGACTTCGTTGGAGCCCGATGCGGTACGCCGCATAGAGGTGGACTATCCGGGCCAAGAGCCGATCGTCCTGGTGAAGGAGAAGGACACGTGGCGGCTTACCCAGCCGCTGCACATGCCCGCCAACCGCTTTCGGGCCGAGACCTTGGCCGACCTCGCGCAGGCGGGGAGCCTGGCGCAGTACCCTGTTGCCAAGCTCGATCTCGCCGCCTTGAAGCTCGACAAGCCCCTGCTGAAGGTCCATCTCAACGGGACGGAAGTGGTCTTCGGGGACGCCGAGCCCTTGAGCGGGCGGCGCTATGCGCTGACGGACGGGACCGTGCACCTCATCACGGACCGGATCGCCGAGCTGCTGAACAGCGACGTTGCGGAGTATGTCAGCAATGCTCTTTTGCCGGAGGGTGCGCACCCCGCGGAGATCGACCTGCCACTGCTGGCCCAGGGGGGCGACGACAAGCAACCCTTCGGGCCGCAGGTACAGTTGCGGTTTCAGGACAACCGCTGGACCATGGCAGGCGCCGGCAAGGAGGTCTCCCAAGATGTCCTGAACAGGCTGGTGGACGGATGGCGCTTCGCCAGCGCACTCGAGGTGAAGCGGGCGGACAAGGATCACCCAGTGCTGGGCAAGGCGACGCTGAAGCTCGAGGGGGAGCCGTCGCCGTTGGTCTTCGAGATCACCGCGGTCAAGCCGCAACCCACCCTGGTCCGCCCGGACGTTGGGCTGCAGTATGTGCTGTCGGAGCCGCTCGCGGAACGCCTGTTCCAGCTAAAGCCCCCCCCCAAGACCGCCACCCACAAATAATGCCCGAACTGCCGGAGGTGGAGACCATCCGGCGCGGTCTCGGAGCCCATCTCTTGGGGCGGTCGGTGAGCGCCGTCGTGGTCCGGGACGCGCGCCTGCGCTGGCCGGTAGCGCCGGATCTGGCGACGAGCCTGGTCGGGCAGACCGTATGTGGCGTGGAGCGACGCGCCAAATACTTGCTCCTGCGCTTCGGCACCGGTACCCTGATTCTCCACATGGGCATGTCCGGGAGTCTGATACTGCAGTCGGGTGGCCAGCCGCCGGAGCGTCATGACCACTTGGATCTGGAGTTCGCAACGGACCTGCGTCTGCGTCTGCGGGACCCGCGGCGTTTCGGCTGCGTCCTCTGGACCGAGGACGACCCGCAGACGCACCCGCTGCTGTCTGGATTGGGTGCAGAGCCATTCGATGCGGTGTTCGGGGGCGATTACCTGTATCAGCGGGCGCGCGGGCGCAAGGTGGCGGTCAAGCTCCTGCTGATGGATGCCCGCGTCGTAGCCGGTATCGGCAACATCTACGCCAACGAGGCACTGTTCGTCGCGCGCATCCATCCGGGACGCCGCGCCTCGCGGGTGGGACGCATGCGCTATCGGCGCCTCGGTGAAGCGATCCAGCGTGTTCTCAGCGAGGCGATCGCGCAGGGTGGTACGACGCTGCGCGACTACCGGGACAGTGCCGGCCGCCCCGGGTACTTCGAACAGCGGCTCAATGTATATGGCCGCGAAGGGCTCCCTTGCACGGCGTGTGGCCGCCCCGTCCGCAAGGTGCGCCAGGGCCAGCGCTCCAGCTATTACTGTCCAGCGTGCCAGCACTGAGGCGCAGAGTCCCGAGGATCGTCTTTCCGTCAGCGGCCGCCGGCGAGCCGGGGGAGCGCCGGGCGTGAAGCGGACGTTCGCGGTTATTGTCCTGGTGGCGGCTGCCGTGGTGTCGTTCGTGCCATACGTCATGGGAGTGCACGCGCAAGCCACCTACCTGGCCTTGCTGGCGCGCGTGACCCAGCAAGCTGCAGACGTGCGGCTGGTGCCGGAGAGCTACCAGCGGGGATGGCTCAGCTCGCGTGCGGATATGCGCGTGGAGATCCCGCCCGGGACCCCTGTGCTGTGGCTGCACCATCGCATCATGCACGGACCGATGCCCTGGGACAGACTACGCGCCGGCGAGATCAGGCCGGTGCAGGCGGTCATCGACACGCAGATCACCACGGCCGCGGCAGGAAAGGGATTTTCGCCGCTTGCAGCGCGCACCGTGCTCGCTCTCGATGGGAGCGGCCTCACAGAACTCGGCGCTCCGGCCTATCAGGTCCAGGCGCCCGGAAAGGGCAAATCAACGGTCCACTGGGAGGGCCTGCACGGCAGTATTCGTTTTCCTCGGGATCTGCTGCGCATCGACGGCGCCGTGGAGGCTCCTGGCCTGCGCGTGAGCAGCGCAGACAGCCACTGGTCCGTGATAGACCTGAAGTTTCGCTTGGATCTGCACCAGGGTCTGGAAGGGCTGACGCTGGGGGAAGTCAGCGCGTCCATCTCCAGCCTCGCCTACCAGCCCGAGGGCAACGAAGCGCCACCTGTGCACCTGGCAGGCTGGTGTCTGCGAACGGGATCCAAGGCTCAGGGTTCACAGGTGGCTGTGGACTTGGAGGTCCGCGTCGAAGGCGTCGACCTGGGCGACACTCACTATGGTCCCGCATCCCTGGCCGCGGCATTGTCGCGCCTGGATGCCCCGACGCTGGGACGTCTGCGCCGCGAGATGCGCGCCCTGGAGCGCGAAGGCTTGACCGACAAGGAGGCCCGCCTGGGAGCCACATTCCGACTCATGGAACTCCTGCCCCGGCTGCTTGCGGTGGGCCCGGAGTTCGACCTCAGACTCGTCGGAGCCACCCCAGCGGGGACACTGCGCGGGACCGCAGTGGTGCGGATCGATCCCGGCCCCGAAGAGTTGCCGGTGTTTTCCAGCGGTTGGCTCACACGGCTGCAGGCGAACGTGGACGTGCAGCTTCCGGCTTCGTTGGTGAACGCTATCCTGCAGGAGAGAGATGAGTCCGCGGCCCGGGGCGAGGGGAACACGCCGCTGCAGAACGAGTCGGAAGCGGGACGCAAGCAGTTGCGGACGCTGCGGGACCGGGGGTACCTCCTGGAGCAGGACGGCGAGTACGTATTCCGGCTGCGCTATCAGGATCGCCGGCTGACATTGAACGGCCGGCCTTTCAGCTTCTCCCTGCTGTCCGCCTCATAGAAAGGGCGGTTTGCGGCCAGGCGTCCGGGACGACAGTAACCGCCGGGCCGGCGTGCGGTAGAGGGTAGGGCGGATAAGGCGCGAAGTCGCCTAGGCGAGGGATAGTAGGGCGCCCGGCGCCCGGCGGTCGTCGTGGCAGCTTTCGCACGGATGCGCAGCTCAGCCGCAGCGTCGGGCACGGCTAAGCTCTGCCAGAGCGGGATCGCACCAAGGTCAGGAACACCGAGTCCTGACCGGCGGCTATCGCCACCCAGTCCGCAGTCACGACGGCCAGCATGCCGGGCAGGATGACGTGCGGGTCATCGGTAAGCTCCAACAGAGCGGTCAGGGCGGCCAGAGGGGCCTGCAGCACCGCACCCATCATCGCCGCCATGCCTACCATCGCGACCAGCACCGCCGGCAGCCCGGGATCGGGCCAGAGCCCCGCCGCGAGGTGACCCATGGCGCCGCCGCAGGCCGCTCCGAGCACCAGAGTGCCCCCGATCAAGCCGCCCGGGAGCCCCACGCCCACGGCGGTGGCCGTGGCCAGTACCTTGGCCAGGACGATGCCGACGAGCAACAGGAGCCCCACTTGATCGGTGAGGATGCGCTGGACCGTGTCGTAGCTGATACCCATGATCTCCGGCACCCATTGTGCGCACAGCCCTGTCAGGGCACCCGCGAACACGAAGCGAGCCCTGACCTCCCAGGTAGCGGTCAGCCTGCTCATCCGCTCCACCATGGACACGAACGACGCCGCCACGAGGCCGGTCACCACGCCCAAGGGAACGGCGAAGAAGACGGCGGATAGCGAGTACTGGCCGATGGAGGGGATCGCGAAGGCGGGCTCGGGGCCGTAAAAGCTGCGTCCTATCACCGCGCCGATGACCGAGGCCAGGATCACGGGGCTGATGGACACCACCGTGTACTCCATGGTGACGACCTCCAGGGCGAAGACGACGCCAGCCAGCGGGGTGTTGAAGGCGACCGCGATGGAGGCGGCTGTGCCGCAGGCGATGAGCGGGCGCAGCGTGGCATCCGAATAGCCCAAGCGCTGGCCGAGGAGGCTGCCGACGGCGCCCCCGAGGTGCACGCCCGGTCCTTCGCGATCCACCGACTGTCCCGTCACGATGGCCAGTACGCCGCCGATGAATTGCACCACGGCGTTGGGCAGGGGCAGGCGGCCCCCGTGGTAGACGAGGCGGTCGAGGACATGCACGACGCCGACTTGGCGCCTGTCCGAGTCCAGGTGGCGGAACCACGTCCCCAGCAGCATGGCCCCGGCGACAGGGAGGATCAGCCGGGTCGCGTGGTGCAGGGCCTCGTAGTTGCCGACCTTCCCTCCGGGGAGGAAGGCGCTCTGGGCCGTGTCGCTCAGCCAACGAAACGCCAGGACCACGCCTCCCGCGATCAGCCCTGTGAGCACTGCCAGCCCCAACAGCAGAGCCTGGCGTGCGGCGGCCGGCGGGAGCCAACGGCCCAGCGCCGTCACACGTGCCCGCTGGCCTGCCGGTCTGCGTGGTACGAAGAGCGCACCAGCGGGCCGCTGGCGACGCTGCTGAAGCCCAGGTCGCGGGCGGCGTCCCCGAGCCTCGCGAACTCCTCGGGTGCGATGTACCGAGCGACGGGAAGGTGGTGTCGGGTGGGCTGCAGGTATTGCCCGAGGGTCAGCATCATGCAGCCGTGCGCCCGCATGTCCCGCAGCACCTGCTCCACTTCGTGCAGCTCTTCCCCCAGTCCCAGCATGAGGCCGGACTTGGTAGGCACGTGAGGATGCACCTGCGCGAAACGTTGCAGAAGTTCCAGGGAGCGCGCGTAGTCGGCGCCCGGCCGGACTCGACGATAGAGTCTCGGCACGGTCTCCAGATTGTGATTGAAGACGTCGGCCGGCGCCTCGGCAAGTTGCCCGAGGGCTATCTCCATGCGGCCGCGGAAGTCTGGCACCAGTATCTCGATGCGCGTTGCCGGAGTGTGCCGCCGCACCGCTCGCACGCAGGCTGCGAAATGCGCGGCACCGCCGTCGCGCAGGTCGTCCCGGTCGACCGACGTGATCACCACGTACTGCAGGCCGAGGCTGGCAATCGCCTGGGCCAAGTGCTCCGGCTCATCCGCGTCGAGCGGCGCGGGCCGCCCGTGGGCGACGTCACAGAACGGACACCGCCGGGTGCAGATGTCACCCATGATCATGAAGGTCGCGGTGCCCCCGCCGAAGCACTCACCGATGTTGGGGCAGGACGCCTCCTCACACACGGTGTGCAGATTGTGCTGACGGAGCACCGCCTTGACCCGCAGGAACTCCGGGCTTCCGGGGGCGCGCACCCTTATCCAGGACGGCTTGCGCAGAGGCGGATCGCCGACGGAGACCTTGATGGGATTGCGCGCCACCTTGGCCGCGCCCCTTTCTCGGAGGGGCAACGCCTCGCGCTCTATGGCCACTCGTAGTCCACCTTCATCAGTTGTGCGAGCTCCTGGACCAGCCTCCGACCGACCTCTCGGAGGTCCGTCGGGCCGCCGCAGTCGGCGAGCTGCGTCACTTCCAGGCCGGGCTGCCCGCAGGGGTGAATGCGTCGGAAGGCGCTCAGGTCCATGGCGACGTTCAGGCTCAGTCCATGGTAGCATCGACCCCGCCGCACGCGCAGACCGAGGGAGGCGAGCTTCCGGCCCGAGACGTAGACCCCGGGCGCGTCCGCCCGCGCGTCCGCCCAGATGGACCATGCAGCGAGCAGCCTCACTACGGACTGCTCGAGGCAGCGCACCAGCTCGCGTATTCCCAGCTCGAGCCGGTGCAGGTCGAGCAGGACGTAGCATAGTAGCTGTCCGGGACCGTGGTAGGTGACCTGGCCACCGCGGTCGACGCGCAGGACCGGAATGTCGCCGGCGTCCAGGATCTGTGTCGGGGTGCCGCGCACGCCGAGGGTGAAGACGCCGGGGTGCTCGGTCAGCCAGATCTCGTCCGGGGTTGCTGGTGTGCGCGTATCGGTGAAGGTGCGCATGGCTTGCCAGGTCTCCGCATAATCCCGCAGACCCAGGTCGCGGACCTGCACGCGTGGGAGCATGGCTAGAAGGCGAGCAGGATGCGCTCGCAGGCACTCAGCTCGTGATAGATAGCGTCGAGCTGTGCGCGGCTCGTCGCGCGGACGATGACCGTGACCGCGAGGTAGGTGCCGTTCCGGCTGGGGCGGCAGCGGACCGCGCCCTCCGCCAAGTCCGAAGCGTGTCGGCGGACCAGGCCGACGACCAGCGCGTCGAAGTCCACATCGGCGCGGCCCAGCGCTTTGACCGGGAAGTCGCAGGGGAACTCCAGAGCGGACTCGGAGTCGCTTAGCGGCATGTCCGGGTCACTGGCCTTCAGTCGCCCCCGGCCAGAGCTGGCGGAATTCGGCGCAAGTCGTCCTTGTAAGCCTGGTACAGGTCGTGCATCTCGGTCCACAGCGGGCCCGGGCGCCCGTTGCCCACAGGCCGCCCGTCGAGGCGCGTGACCGGCAGGACCTCCTTGGTGGAGCTGGTGAGCCACAGCTCCTCGGCCGAGAGCAGCTCAGAGGCTGCAATGGTGGCCTCCTGACAGGGGATACCCTTGGCTGCTGCCAGCTCCACGACCAGGTCGCGGGTGATGCCCGGCAGCAGGGCGGGCCCTGGCGGGGGGGTGCGAAGAACGCCATCGCGCACGACGAACACGCTGCTGGCCGCGCCTTCCGTTACCTCCCCGCCCCGGATCAGGATGGCCTCGTAGGCTCCCGCGTCGATCGCCTGCTGGCGCAGCAGCACGTTGGCGAGCAGGGAGGTGGCCTTGATGTGGCAGTGCTTCCAGCGGATGTCCTCGGCGGTCACGGCCGCCACCCCCTGCTCCCGAACGGCCGGGGGCAACGGGGCGAGCGGATTGCTCATCGCGAATACGGTGGGCACGACGCGGGCCGGAAAGGCGTGGTCACGGGGCCCGGTACCACGGGTTATCTGCAGATAGATGGACTGGTCGCCCCCGCCGTTGTGCTCCACGAGCTGCTGCAGGGCTCCGGTCCAAGTCGCGCGGGGGAGCGGGTTTTGCAGGCGGATCGCCGCGAGGCTGGCATCCAGCCGATCCAGGTGCTGGGCCACGCGGAACGGGCGCCCTGCATAGACGGGAATGACCTCGTAGATACCGTCGCCGAACAGGAAGCCCCGATCGAGCACCGACACGAAGGCCCGTTCCTGGGGAAGGAACGCCCCATTCAGGTAAACGACGGGCACGGGTCAGTCGTGGAGCAGGCTAGTGACCCACAGACTCATGCGGTCGAACCAGGTGCGCCACATCCCCCCTTCCGCGTCGTCCTGCAAGGCCACCAGGGGGAAGGATGCCAGAGGCTTTCCGTCCAGCGTGACGTTCACTTGGCCAACGGTCTCGCCCTTGTGCAGCGGGGCCTTGAGGGGCGTGTTCAGCTTTGGCGAGGCGGAGACCGCCTGAGCTTGCCCCTGGGGGACGGTCACCCGCAGGTCGCGGGTCAGGCCGACCGGGATCTGCTGCACATCCCCTTCCCAGACGCGCGCCGTGGCGACGGGCTGTCCCGCCTGATACAGGCGGCGGGATTCGAAGTTGCGAAAGCCGTAATTGAGGAGCGCCTCGCTCTCGCGGAACCGCTGCTCCACGGTGTCGGCGCCCATGACCGCGGTGATGAGCCTGAAGCCGTCCCGGTTCGCTGACGCGACCAGGCAGTAGCCGGCGGCATCCGTGAATCCGGTCTTCATCCCGTCCACCGCGGGGTCACGCCACAACAGACGGTTGCGATTGTGCTGGGCGATGCCGTTATAAGTGAACTCTTTCTGAGAGTACCATTTGTAGTACTGGGGGAATTGCGCGATGATGGCGCTGGCCAGCAGCGCGGTGTCATGGGCGGTGGTGTAGTGCTCGGGCGCCGGGAGTCCGGTGCTGTTCACGTAATGGGTCCCGGTCATCCCGATCGCCTTGGCATAGCGATTCATCAGGCCCGCGAACGCCTCCTCGCTTCCCGCCACCTGCTCCGCCAGCGCCACGCTGGCGTCGTTTCCGGACTGCACGATCATCCCTTGCACCAGTTGCTCCAACGGCACCTGCTTGTTGACCTCGATGAACATGCGTGAGCCGGGGGTCTGCCATGCCTTCTTGCTGACCGTGACTTGGTCCTCCAGGTGCAGTCGGCCGTTGGCCAGCTCCTTGAAGACCACGTAGGCGGTCATGAGCTTGGTGAGGCTTGCCGGCTCCATCCGGGCATTCTGGTTCTGACCATCGAGCACACGGTTACTCGCAAAATCGAGCAGTACGTATGCGCGGGCCCCCAGCTTGGGGACGGCCGGCGCGGAAACGGCCGGCGCGGGGACGGCCGCTAACGTCGCGCTCGCCTGGAGCAGCACGCCGATGGCGATGAGATGGGGAAGGAGGATGCGCGTAGAACACAACATGAGCGGTAGAAGGATAAAGAGTTTCGGGCTAGTCGACAACCGTATGGACGGCGGGTACCCCGAGGCGGATCAACTGCTGCTGGAATCGGTCGGCGCTCACCTCGTCGGGAATCGGTCCTACGCGGACCCGGTACAGCGTCCCTCCGGCCGCCGTGACGGGGTCGATGCGGACCGGCTCGATGCTGGCCTCCCGGAGCTGTTGCTCCAAGCGCGCGGCATTGGAGCGGCTGCTGAAGGCGCCCGCCTGCAGGTAGATATTCTCTCCCGGCGAAGAGGGAGCAGTGGGCTCGGGCGATGTCGGCACGACCCGCAGAGCCACGGGAGCCGTGCCCGCCGGGAACACCCCCAGCTTGGCCGCGGCGGCGTAAGAGAGATCCAGCAGTCGTCCGGGTTTGAACGGGCCACGGTCGTTGACCCTGACGACGACGCTGCGGCCGTTGGCGAGGTTGGTCACCTGCAGGTAACAGGGGATGGGGAGCGTCCGGTGGGCCGCGGTCATGCCCCAAACGTCGTAGATCTCTCCGCTGGAGGTTCGTTTGCCCTGAAACTTCCAGCCGTACCAGGACGCGACGCCGCGTTCCTGGTAGCCCGCCGCGTCCCGCTGGACCCAGTAGCGGTGACCGTCCACGTCGTAGAACATGGGATTTCCGTACGGGCTGGCCGGCTCCCACCGCGGCACGGGGTCGGGGATGGCGGAAAGGTCTCGCTGGTAGGGGGGCGGCCCATCCTGCCCCTCCCCCGTCGCGGGCAGTCTCTCGGGCCGAGGCGAGACCGTGCTGCATGCCTGCAGGGCCAGCGCCACCAGGGCCAGCCAGGGCAGCCTACAGGCAGCCGAAACCCTTGGAGCGAGGCTCGTCCGGCCCCGGTGCACGCACGGCCAACCAAGCTTCCCCGCCCGGGGAAGTCCGCGCCGGGTCCGCTCATAGACCCTGGCCCCGATGCTCACGCTGGCCCCGGATGGCAGCGCCCAACTGCGTCACGGCCATGGCGTACAACGGGCTGTGATTGTAGCGAGTGATCACGTAGAAGTCGTGGAAGCCGGCCCAGTATTCGGGCCCGTTTTCGTCCTCCAGCGTCACGACGGCAGCAGGAGTGTCCTCGGGGAGGTCGCCGTCCACGCGCGCACCCAACGCCTTCAACGCCTTCAGGCTGTTGCGCGGGCCCGCGGCATCGGTCGGCAGCGGCTGGGCGGAGTCCGCCAGGGACAGGGGTGCGGCGATCGGACCCCCGCGCTCCCAGCCGTGCTCTGCCAGGTAATGGGCCACACTGCCGATGGCATCCGCCGCGCTGGACCATGGGTCGCGCTTACCGTCGTTGTCGAAGTCCACGGCATAGGCGCGGAAGCTGCTGGGCATGAACTGGCCCATGCCCATCGCGCCTGCATAGGAGCCCTTCAGGGTGGCGGGATCCAGACGTTCCTCCCGGGTAAGCAGCAGGAACTGCTCCAGCTCGGAGCGGAAATAGCTGCCCCGGGGCGGGTAGTGGAAGGCGAGCGTGCTCAGCGCGTCCAGTACCGGGTAGCGCCCCGCGTTTTGACCGTAGCGGGTCTCGACGCCGATGATAGCTACGACAATCTCCGGAGGAACGCCGTATATGGCCTGCGCCCGAGCGAGTGCGTCCGCGTGGGCGTTCCAGAACTCGAGGCCGGCATCGATGCGCGGCGTATTGAGGAAGATCGGCCGGTACTGATACCAGGGCTTGGCCTCCGCCGGTTTGGCGATGGCCTGAAGAATGTCGTTACGGATCTCCGCGGATTCGAAGAGTCGAGTCAGCGCCTCTCGATCGAACCCGTTTCGGACCACCATGTCATCGATGAATACCTGGACCTGCGGGTCCAAGCCCCCGGGCTGGGCGGTTTGCGGGGATCGCCCCTGCGGCGGCGGAGTATCCGCGTCCACTGCCGCCAGCGTCCCCAGCCCCAGGACCAGTGCCATGCTCCAGCGCAGCACGAACGCGGAGGCGAAGCTTGGTTCCCTGCTGAGCATCGCCCTGGTCTTCATCGTCGTCGTTGGTGCCGCGCGTTTCACGGGGCCAGTCGGTTGCGGTGCGTGTGGACGGACATCAGCATACCGAATCCGGCAAACAAGGTCACCATGGAAGTGCCGCCGTAGCTCAACAGCGGCAGGGGCAGTCCGACCACGGGCAAGAGGCCCGTGACCATCCCGATGTTGACGAATACGTAGACGAAAAGAGTCAGTGCGATGCTGCCGGCCAGCATGCGCGAGAAGCTGTCCTGAGCCTGCGTGGCGACATACATCCCGCGTACCAGCAGGGCGACGTACAGGGCGATCACCAGCACTCCTCCCAACAGACCGAGCTCCTCGCCGAGCACGGCGAAGATGAAGTCGGTGGAGCGTTCGGGGACGAAGTCCAGGTGCGACTGCGTGCCGTTCAGCCAGCCCTTGCCATAGACGCCCCCGGAACCTATGGCGATCTTGGACTGGATGATGTGGTAGCCGGCGCCCAAGGGGTCCCTTTCCGGGCTCAGGAAGATGAGCACGCGAAGCCTCTGATAGTCGTGCATCAGATACCAGAACACGGGGGCCAGGACGGCGAGCCCCAGCACCAGCGCCCCGATGAGCCGCCAGGACATTCCAGCCAGGAACACCACGAAGGCTCCGGCACACGCCACCAGCAAGGCTGTGCCCAGGTCCGGCTGCTTGGCGATCAGGACAGTGGGCAGCAGGATCAGAGCGCCTGCGACCAGCAGACGTTTCCCGCCGACGGGCAGTTGACCGTCGCTGATGTAGGTTGCCACCATCAGAGGCACCGCGATCTTCATCATTTCCGAGGGCTGGAAGCGGATCAGGCCTAGATCCAGCCAGCGCTGGGCGCCTTTTCCGATCTCTCCGACCACGAGCACGGCACCTACCAGCAGCGTACCAGCGCCGTAGAACGCAGCCGCCCAGTGCTTCATCTGCTGCGGCGTCACCTGGGCCACCCCCGCCATGATGGCGCAGCCCGTGCCCAGGCGCAGCAACTGGCGGACGATGACCTGCGTGTCCTGTCCCGATGCCGAGTAGAGGACCGTCAGGCCGACACCGGACAGCACCGCGATACCGAGCAGCAGCGGCCAGTCGATGTGCCAGCGGAGCATGACACTGTCCCAGCTCGGGGCCCGTTCCATTGGCGGCTGTCGGTCAGCCCAGCGCATCACCGACCGCCCTCCAGGTAGGCGTCGAGCACCTGCCGGGCAATGGGAGCCGCGGTGGCCCCGCCGCTGCCTCCATGCTCGGCGACGACCGCTACCGCGATGCGTGGGTCCTTCACGGGCGCGAACGCGATGAACAGCGCGTGATCGCGCAGCTCCAGAGGCACCTCGTCCTTGTGGTACTTTTCGTCCGGCCTCAGTCCGAACACTTGTGAGGTGCCGGTCTTGCCGGCGATCAGATAGGGCGCGTCGTGGCCAATGCCGCGAGCAGTTCCCCGGCTGCTGTTGACCACCCGTGTCAGCGAGGCGATGACATCGTCCCAATAGCTGGTACGGGACATCGGGATGGTCCCCAGGACACGGGGTGATGCCAGATCCAGCGGCCCGCCGCGCTCATCCTGGGTCGCGTACAGCACGTGCGGCTGGAAGCGCAGGCCGTGATTCGCGACGCTGGCCATCGCAGCCGCTAACTGCAGGGGCGTCGCTTGCAGGTACCCCTGCCCGATGCCGGTAATCAGGGTCTCCCCCGGAAACCACGCCGCTCCCTTCGCCGCTCTCTTCCAGTCCCGTGTGGGCAGCAGACCCGGCAGCTCGCCGCTCAGGTCTATGCCGGTCGTGCGCCCGAGCCCGAACTCGCCCAGAACCGCAGACAGCCGGTCGATGCCCAGCGCCAATGCCAGGTTGTAGAAGTAGAACGTCGCACGACTCGACCAGGGCTCGGTCCATGTCCACCCGGCCATGGCCCGTGCGCCTCCAGCAACGGTACTTGTGATCGTTTCCCTTCAAGCGGTACCAGCCGGGACAATACGTGGCGTCGGCCGGCGTGACGACTTGGTATTGAAGCCCCGCCAGGGCCACGAAGGGCTTGAGGGTGGAGCCTGGAGGGTACCGGCCGCGCAGCGCGCGGTTGAACAGGGGCTGATCGGGCGATCTCTGTAGGGCCGCATAGGCCGCAGGGTCGAGCCCGCCGACGAATAGGTTGGGATCATACCCCGGCTTGCTGACCAGAGCGAGCACCTCGCCGGTACGGGGATCGAGCGCCACGATGGCGCCGTTGTATTCGCCCAGCGCCTCCTGGGCGCGTGCTTCGATCTGCGCGTCGATGGTCAGATAGAGGTTCTTACCGGGGACCGAAGGCGTCTCATCCAAGACGCGCAGAGCCCGGCCTTGGGCGTTGATCTCCACCTGCTGCACCCCGACGCTTCCGTGCAGCACATCCTCGTAGTACTTTTCCACACCGACCTTGCCGATGTAGTTGGTGTTCCGATAGTTGGACGCGTCGACCTGCTGCAGCTCGTCCACATCGATGCGCCCCACGTAGCCAAGGACATGCGCGCCAAGAGGCCCCAGAGGATAATGACGGCGCAGTCGCGCTTCGATGTCTACCCCTGGAAACTGCTGCCGGTTGACGGCGAAACGGGCCACCTCCTCCTCGGACAGGTTGAACCGCAGGGGCACGCTTTCGAACCGAGGCGTCCGGGCCAGCATCCGGTAGAAGCGCTGGACGTCGTCGTCGCCGATGGCGATCAGGTGCCGCAAGCGTTCTACGGTTGCGGGGAGATTGTCCACCTGTTCCGCAACCACCTCCAGTTGGAACGACGGCAGGTTCTCGGCGAGCAGCACCCCGTTGCGGTCGTAAATGAGACCCCGAGTGGGCGGTGATGCCACGAGCTTCACCCGGTTGTCCCGCGAGAGCGTGGTGAAGTGCTCGTGGGCGACCACTTGCAGGTACACCAGCCGAAGCACCAGCAGGCCGGTCATGAACAAGGCGCCCGCTAATGCCACCATGGCCCGGTGGTTGATGAGTCGGCTCTCGCGCAGGTAATCCTTGAGGGCGCTATCCGGAAGCATGGTTAGCTCACACGGAACCGCCGCCGCAAGTCCCGCAAAATGATGAACAGCCAGGGCCAGAGCAGCATACTCGTGAGCGATGGCAGCCAGTAGCGCCAATGGGTGGGGGCCTGACCCAGGACACCCTTGATCCACAGGACCAGCAGCCGCTCCAATGCGACAAGCGCCAGGACGGCGAGCGCTTGCCGCCACAGCGGATAGACCCGAAGATGCCGGTAGCCCCTCAAGCACATATATGCCACGACGGTGAACGCCAGGGCGTGCTGACCGAGCAGGCTGCCGTACAGGGAGTCTAGGAGCAGCCCCGCGATCCAGGCCAGCCCCATGCCCACTCGATGGGGCAAGGCGATGCACCAGTACATGAGCACGAGGAGCACCCATTCCGGGCGGTAAGGCGCCGCCCAGTCGGGCAGGGGCAATATGCTGAGGGACAACGCGACCAGGAGTGTGGACAGGATCACCCAGGCGCCACGCTGCGGCGTCACCGGCCCTCCGCAGTACAGCAGAAGGGGTCAGTCAGCACGTCCTTCTGCGGCGCGCAGCGATCTGGTCAGCCACCGCCATCGGAGCCGGCCACGGGTCGGGGTGGGTCCGTACGTCCGGTGTCGGGCTCCTGGGCGTTGGGCCACACCAGGAGCACCTCGCGGCTGCGATCCAGATGCGCGCTCGGGAGCACCTCGACCTTGGCGAAGGGCTGGCCCGGACTCGGTTTCACGGACAGCACGGTGCCCACCGGGTATCCGGGGGGGAAACGGCCTCCCAGGCCCGAGGTGGTCAGCAGGTCGCCGGGGCGGAGGTCGGCGTTGTTGGGCAGGTGGAGGATTTCCAGGAGGTTGCCGGAGCCGGTGCCGACCGCGATCGTCCTCACGCCGTTGCGATTCACCTGCACCGGAATGGCGTGGTTGGGGTCGCTCACCAGCATGACCCGGCTCGAGAAGGGTCCCGTATGGACGACCTGCCCCATCACGCCGTCGGCATCCAGCACCGGCTGCCCGATGAACACGCCTTGGCGCGTCCCCTTGTCTATCACGATTTGCTGGGAGTACGGCTCGGTGGCTACCGCGAGCAGCTCTGCAATCAGCATGCGCTCACCCACCCGGAACCGGAAGGAGGACTCTAACAGCTCCCTCAGGCGCATGTTCTCCGACTCCAGGGCGAGGTACTTCTGCAGGCGACCCTTGAGCAGCAGGTACTGGGCTTGGAGGCTGGCGTTCTCCTCCAGCAGCGTCTGCCGGGCGGCGAGGCTCTCGCTCAGCCACTCGCCCGCGTTAACGGGCAGGTTCACCAGCCACTGTATCGGGTACACCACGACCGACAGACCCGCGCGCACCATCTCGAGCTGCGGCAGCCGATGATCGGCCCACATCAGGGCAACGCATGCGACGACGAACGCCACGAGGCGCGCCGTTATGAGCGGCCGGTGGGAAAAGATCCGTTTGATACCGGTCCTCCCGGAAGAGGCTACTCGGTGACGAAGAGATCGCTACCCCCTTCGTCCATCATCTCGAGTGACTTGCCTCCCCCTCGCGCGACGCACGTCAACGGGTCATCGGCCACGATGGCCGGCAACCCGCTCTCCTCCATCAGCAGGCGGTCGAAGTCGCGCAGCAGCGCGCCGCCTCCGGTGAGCACCATGCCTCGCTCGGCGATATCGGACCCGAGCTCGGGCGGGGTCTGCTCCAGGGCGAGCTTCACCGCGTTTACGATGCCCGACAGAGGCTCCTGCAAGGCCTCCAGGATCTCGTTGCTGTTCAACATGAAGCTGCGCGGCGCGCCCTCCGCGAGATTGCGCCCGCGCACCTCGATCTCGCGCACCTCCTTGCTGGGATACGCTGATCCGATGTCGTGCTTGATGCGCTCGGCGGTGGCCTCGCCGATTAGGCTGCCGTAGTTGCGGCGGACGTAGTTGATGATGGCCTCGTCGAAGGTGTCGCCCCCGATGCGCACGGACGCCGAGTACACGATGCCGTTGAGGGAGATGACGGCAACCTCGGTGGTCCCGCCTCCAATATCCAACACCATGCTGCCGCGCGCTTCCCCGACCGGCATGCCGGCGCCGAGGGCGGCGGCCATGGGCTCCTCGATGAGGTAGACCTCCCTCGCCCCGGCTCCCGCGGCCGACTCCTTGATGGCCCGGCGCTCCACCTGGGTGGAGCCGCACGGCACGCCCACCAGAACGCGGGGCGTCGGGCGCAGGAAGCGGTGTTCGTGGACCTTGTGAATAAAGTGCTGCAGCATCTTTTCCGTGACCGTGAAGTCGGCGATGACGCCGTCCTTCAGCGGGCGGATGGCCGTGATGTTGCCCGGAGTCCGCCCCAGCATCCGCTTCGCCTCGACCCCCACTGCGGCGATGGTGCGCCGGCTGCTGGAGCCGCTCCCCTGGCGAATGGCCACCACGGACGGCTCGTTCAGCACGATGCCGCGGCCAGGGACGTAGATGAGCGTGTTGGCGGTGCCGAGGTCAATGGCGAGATCGTTGGAGAACAGCCCCAACAGGCGTCTTAGCATGCGTGCTCTCTGGGCTCGGGGGGGAGGGTCTACGGGTTTGCGCGGTGCGCCATACTCTACCAACGCCAAGGGTTTTGGGCAAGAACGGAACTGTGGTAGCGTATTGGGTCTTGTTCTAGGCCGGTGGAGCGTTTCGGATGGCACTGAGTCGGGACGAGGTGGAGCGCATCGCCCACTTGGGGCGTCTCGCCATTCGCGAAGAGGCGGTCCCGGAATACGCGCAAAATCTGTCCAAGATCCTGGATTTCGTAGCCCAGATGAACGCGGTCGATACCGATGGCGTGACCCCGATGGCGCACCCGCTGGACGTGGCGCAGCGTCTGCGCTCCGACGTAGTCAGCGAGCCGGACCAGCGGGACCTGTTCCAGTCCATCGCGCCTCGGGTCGAGGATGGCTACTACCTGGTGCCCAAGGTCATCGAATGACATGGAGGAGCGCACCGTCGCCAAGCTGTCGCAGGCGCTGGGCCGCCGGGCCGTCTCCAGCGAGGAGCTGACGCGGTTCTACCTGCAGCGCATCGAGCGCCTCAACCCTCTCTTGAACTGCTACGTCACGGTCTGCGCCGGCGAAGCGCTTGCGGCGGCGCGTGCAGCCGACCGCCGCATCGCGGCCGGGGAAGCCGGGCCGCTCACGGGCATCCCCATCGCCCATAAGGACATCTTCTGCACCCTCGGCGTGAAGACGAGCTGCGGCTCGCGCATGCTGGACACCTTCGTGGCCCCGTACGACGCCCACGTGGTGAGCCAGCTTAAGGCGGCGGGGGCGGTGCTTCTCGGGAAGACCAACATGGACGAGTTTGCCATGGGCTCGTCCAACGAGACCAGCTACTACGGCCCGGTCAAGAATCCGTGGGACCTCGGTCGGGTGCCGGGCGGGTCGTCGGGCGGCAGCGCAACGGCGATCGCCGCTCAGCTCGCCCCGGCGGCAACCGGCACGGATACCGGCGGCTCCATCCGCCAGCCGGCGTCACTCTGCGGCATCACGGGCCTCAAGCCGACCTACGGCCGGGTCTCGCGTTACGGCATGGTCGCCTTCGCTTCCAGCCTGGATCAGGGCGGTCCCATGGCGCGCACCGCCGAGGACTGCGCCCTGTTGCTCGGCGCCATGGCGGGGTTTGACGAGCGCGACTCTACCTGCGTGGACCGCCCAGTAGAGGATTACGCCGCTGCTCTCGGCCGGCCGGTCGAGGGCCTGCGTATCGGGCTGCCCCGTGAATATTTCGGGCCGGGCCTGGACGCCGAGGTGGCCCAGGTCATCGAGGCGGCGGTCGCGCAGTACGAGGGAATGGGAGCACGGGCCGAAGAGATCAGCCTGCCGAACACGGCGTTGGCCGTGCCGGCCTACTATGTGGTGGCCCCGGCCGAGGCCTCGTCGAACCTGGCGCGCTACGATGGGGTGCGCTACGGCTACCGCTGCGACGCGCCCCGCGACCTGGAGGATCTCTACAAGCGTTCCCGCGGAGAAGGCTTCGGTCCCGAGGTGACGCGGCGCATCCTGGTGGGGACCTATGCGCTGTCCGCGGGCTACTACGACGCGTATTACCTCAAGGCGCAGAAGCTGCGACGCCTGATCAGCGAGGACTTCCGCCGGGCCTTCGGGCAGGTGGACGTGATCATGGGGCCCACTTCGCCCACCGTGGCATTCAGAATCGGGGAGAAGACCACGGACCCCGTGGCCATGTATCTCTCGGACGTCTATACGATTGCCGTGAATTTGGCCGGTCTGCCCGCCATCTCGCTGCCGGCGGGCTTCGCGAGCGGGCTGCCGGTCGGCCTACAGATCATCGGCGACTACTTCGAGGAGGCGCGTCTGCTCAATGCCGCCCACCAGTATCAGCAGGCGACCGACTGGCATCGGCGCCTGCCCGAGGGATCTGAAGGCGTGGGGGAAGGCGTGAAGGCCGCGAGGGGCGAATGGTGACGTCGGAAGTGGCAGCGAGAGTCTCGGAAACGCTCCAGCGTTGGGAGCCGGTCATCGGCCTGGAAATACACGCCCAGCTCTCCACGGTGAGCAAGCTGTTCTCGGCGGCGCCGACGGCCTACGGTGCGCCCCCCAACACGCAGGCCTGCGGTATCGACTTGGGGTTGCCGGGGGTGCTGCCGGTCCTCAACCGGGAGGCCGTGCGCATGGCGGTGAAGTTCGGGCTCGCCATCGCCGGGGAGATCGCGTGCCGCTCCGTGTTCGCGCGCAAGAACTACTTCTATCCGGACCTCCCCAAGGGCTACCAGATCAGCCAGTACGAGCTGCCGCTCGTCTTGCACGGCTATGTGGACATCGAGGGCGATGACGGGCGCACCAAGCGCATCGGTGTCACCCGGGTGCACATGGAGGAGGACGCCGGCAAGTCGGTGCACGACGTCTTCCACGGCCTCACGGGCATCGATCTGAACCGGGCCGGCACCCCGCTCATCGAGATCGTGTCCGAGCCGGATCTGAGGTCGGCCCGAGAGGCGGTGGCCTACATGAAAAAGGTGCACGCCCTGGTGCGCTACCTGGAGATCTGCGATGGCAACATGCAGGAGGGCTCGTTCCGGTGCGATGCCAACGTCTCCGTGCGGCGCAAGGGCGATCGGCACTTCGGGACGCGCACCGAGCTGAAGAATCTGAACTCCTTCCGGTTCGTGGAGCGTGCCATCAACTACGAGATCGAGCGGCAGATCGACGTGCTGGAGGGCGGTGGGAGCGTGGTGCAGGAGACGCGTCTCTACGATGCCGACAGGAACGAGACGCGGCCCATGCGCTCCAAGGAGGAAGCGCACGACTACCGCTACTTCCCCGAGCCCGATTTGCTGCCTCTGGTGCTCAGCGAAGCGGTCATCGAGGAGGCGCGAAACGAGCTGCCGGAGCTGCCGGACGCCAAGCGCGAGCGTTTCGAGACCGAGTACGCCCTGAGCGGCTACGATGCGGGTGTGCTGACGGCGACCCGTGACATGGCGGACTACTTCGAGGCGACGGTGCGGGGCTGCGCAGACGCCAAGCTCGCGGCCAACTGGGTGATGGGCGATCTCTCTGGGGCACTGAACAAGTCCGCTGTGGAGATCGCCGACAGCCCGGTGAGCCCGGCGCAGCTCGCGGGGCTGCTGGGTCGTATCCTGGACGGCACGATCTCGGGCAAGATCGCCAAGCAGGTATTCGAATCCATGTGGGCCGGTGAAGGGGACGCCGACGCCGTCATCGAGCGCGAGGGGTTGCGCCAGATCACCGACACGAGCGCCATCGACCGGGTCATCGAGCAGGTGATCGCCCAGTTCCCGACCCAGACGGCGCAGTACCGCGGCGGCCAGGAGAAGCTGCTGGGCTTCTTCGTGGGTCAGGTCATGAAGGCCACGGCCGGCAAGGCCAACCCCCAGCAGGTGAATGCCGTGCTCAAGGAAAAGCTGGCCGGCCCCAGGGGTTGAACCGGCCACCCTTGTGCCGAGAACCGCTCCCCGCTCGGGGGGAACGGGGCAAACGCGCTCCGCGTCGGCGCAGTGAAGCCGCCGAGACCGTCCCGGACCCGCTCTGCCCGCCGGGGTGCGCATGGCATCCCTAGCCGATCGCCTGAAGCTCTCCGCCCGCGCCCTGCTGGATCCGGGTTGGCTCGATCAGTGGCCGCGCCTCGTGAGACCGGCCCAGTTCCTGCTCGTCAGCCTGCTTGCCTACGAAGTCGCGAACCTCACCCTGCTCATCGTGGGCCCCCACTCTCTGGACGCGCCCTCCAAGGCGACCGTCCCGGTTCACTCTCGAAACGCCGGGCTGAGCGCCGAGGAGCTGCGTTATCTCCTGGCCCAGGACCCGTTCGCCGGTGCCGCGGGTGCGGGGAAGACCACGACGTTCTGCAGCTCCTGCGGGCAGGAGCCGGCTGCGGGTCGAGCTGATGGGCACCTCCGTGGGGGAAGAGCCGGACAGCTATGCCATTCTGTTGGTGCCCGAGCTGAAGCCGCAGGAGGAGGTCTATCGCCTCGGCGAGCAGCTCACGCCAGGCGTGTCCCTGCGGCGCATCGAACGCGACCGGGTGGTGCTGCTCGACCACGAACAGGAACAGACGGTCATGCTCGAAGAGCGGGGCTCGGCGGCTCCGGGACAGGGGACGCCGGCGCGCACGCTTTCCAGGGCGCAGGTGAACGCCCAGAAGCAGGACCCCGCCCGATTCATCCGCAGCATCGAGCTGCAGCCGGCTGCCCAGGGGCTGCAGGTGACGCGTCTGCAGCAAGGCAGTCTTCTGCAGCGCGCCGGCCTCGCCCAGGGCGACGTGATCTTGGCGGTGAACGGGCAGCCCGTCAGATCGATGGGGGACTTGGCGGCTGTCTATGGAGGCATGGAAGAGGCCAGCGACATCGAGGTCCAGGTCCTGCGCGGCGGTGCGGCGATGACCCTGTCGGTGGCGATCCGCTGAGAGCTTAGTGCCGGATAGGCCAGTTGCTATACTGAGCCTTGGCCACTCCAGGGAGGCAGCTATGAGCAAAGTGGAGGCACTGGAAGAGGAGGTGCGCAAGCTCTCGACTGAGGATCTGGCCACATTTCGCCAATGGTTTCAGGCGTTCGACGCCGAAGCGTGGGATCGCCAGATTGAGGCCGACGCGCTTGCAGGCAAGCTTGATGCGCTCGCGGGAGAGGCGTTGAGGGACTATCAGGCTGGGACCACGTCGCTTTGAATCATCACGCTTCGCCGGCCTTCTGGGTCTGTTATCGCGCCCTGCCGCCAGCGGTGCGCGAACGGGGTGACAAAAACTTCTCCCTGCTCAAGCAAGACCCCTACCTCGCTGCATTTTTAAGCGCATGGGCGTTATTTCTCGGTGCGCGTAGGTCGGCAGTACCGAGCCTTTGGGGCTTGAGGTGCCCGATGGGGTGCTGTGATTCTGGATAGGGAGTCATGCGGATTACGATAAGCTCGTGGGGTAACAATTGCTTGCCGCCGAAGGGGAGGCGGCGTTAATGTTCCCGCCCGGGAGGCGTGACCGACGCGATTCGAGCGAAACTGGGGGGGGTGGAGCGGGGCGCTCTGTGAGCGGTTCTTCAATCCGGTCCTGGAGAAGCTCACCCTACGTTCCGAGCAAGCCAGCGGTTAGCCTCGGTGGCTGCAGGTCCGGCTCGCCGCGGCCCCCTATCTCGCCGACCTCGAACCGCTCCGTGAGGGTGATGATTCGTTTGCCGCGGCGTGTGCCGGCCGAGGGCACCCCCGCGTCCTCGCGCGGTGCTGGGCGCCGTTCTGACGGGAGCACGCCCGGACGCGGCGCGTTGCCCTTGACACGCACCGTGTGTGCTGTGCAAGCTTGTCCCTACGGCGCTGGTCCGCCCCCTGGCGGTGATGCCTCGGTGGGGAGAGCCGAGGTCCGGGCAGTAGGTAGCAGAAGGTGGCGGAGAAGACCACCGGGAGGTGTCATGGGAGGCAACGCCACAATTCCGATCTGCCCATTAGGTCGGAACCCTCCGCGCCGCGGCAGGGATTACAAAGGCGCGGCGTCCGGCTCCGAGGTCTCCAGTGCGGGTCGGCCGCACCTTGTCCGCCTTTCCCCGGCGAGAAGTCTCTGCACCACGATCCGGCCTCGTAGGTTCACGGCATCTAAGGCCTTGTCTTGGCGCAGACTCACGGGCTTCCACGGCGTCCGAACCGAGCACGGTCCGCGGGGTGGGCGTGCGGGATAGGCTGCATTAAGCATGACCGATGTCCGTAGAGCTGATCCGGCTGCTCGACGACGAGCGGTTCTCTTTGTCGCCGTCGCAATAGTTGTCGGAACGCTTCTGATTGTTGGCCTCGAGCGATATCGCGACCCACTCCGCGATTGGGTCCTCGCGGAACCAGCGACATCAGCGGAGCGAATCAGCTTGATACTTCTACTTGTCGCCGCGCTCTTGCTAGCGCCGCTACTTGGGTTCGCGGCCTATCTTTGGTCGCTCGGCGGAAGGATTCTCCGAGCGAAAGAGTTTCCACCGCCGGAGCTTCACGTTATTCGCGATACTCAGGTCATCACCGGCGAAGCGGCGGTATCCCGGGGACGGCATCTCAGAATGCTGGCGGTTGGCTGTGGCGTTGCTAGCATTGCGTTAGGTTTTCTGCTCTGGCGCCTGGCGTCAATGTTTAACGACCATGCAGCCTAACCCCGTGCTAAACACGGCGCGCAGGGCGCGGGCCACGCCCGATCCCTGCGCGCTGGCGGACTCTCCATCTTGGAAGGGCTCTACGCTAGAGGTCACCGCTTTGTTGACAACTAGCGGGGCAGATCGTCCGCCGGCGGATGCTAACAAGCGAGAACTGACCCCAATGTCGCACTACTTGGGTTCGCGGCCTATCTTTGGTCGCTCGGCGGAAGGATTCTCCGAGCGAAAGAGTTTCCACCGCCGGAGCTTCACGTTATTCGCGATACTCAGGTCATCACCGGCGAAGCGGCGGTATCCCGGGGACGGCATCTCAGAATGCTGACGGTTGGCTGTGGCGTTGCTATGGGTGACCCCAACGTCGCAGGCCCCAACGTCGCACCGTGCACCAGGGGGGCATCGCATGCACGTCGGGTGGGCAGCGGTGTGGTCCGCCGTCTCCAACGCCGGCGCGGGCCTTGACAGACGCCGCGTGCGCTGTGCAATCTTGTCTCCACGGCGCCGGCTGGCCCCCTGGCGGTGAGCCTCGGTGGGGAGCGGGTCGAGGTAGTACGCAGTGCAGAAGGTGGCAGAGAAGACCATCGAGGAGGTGTCATGGGAGGCAAGACCGCAATTCGAAGCTGTCCGTCAGACCTGGGCGCTCCGCGCCGCGGCCGGGATTACGAAGGCGCGCCATCCGGCTCCGGGGTCTCCCGTACGAATAGACCGACCCTGTCCGCCTTTCCCCGGCGAGAAGGCTCTTCACCGCGACCCAGCCTCGACCGTTCACGGTGTGTACGTCCTTGTTTTAGCGGAGACTCACGGGCGTCCGTATACTCGCTCTTAGGCGTTCCGAAAGGCTTGGTTATGAGTTTATTTGGATTTTTGAGCAGGAAGAAACGAGTCTCTGGCACCATTGCCTACTTCGGCTTAGAAGACTGGTGGTTCTCGGCATTCTCCGAGCATGAGCGCCGATACATCCAACAGAGGTTCCAGCCGTTAGGTTCCTCTGGCAACTCCGTAACTTCCGGTGACATTAGCTATACAAGCCAATCTGTTGGCAGCTTTCTTAGCGCCTTGGCCGGGTGGTTTGGCAAGAAGGAAGATAGGCCCATTGCATATAGGATTCTAGAGAAAGCTGAAGAACTGTCTAAGACCGAGAGTCAAATTCTTGATATTCATTTCCTATATGGAGAGCAACTTGCACTCTATTACAAGGACAGAGATAATCCGACGTTCTAGAAAAAGCTATTGAGGCATGCAAACGACAGATATCACTCGCTGACGCGGCAGCGAGTGCATTCCAAGCCGAGTATAAGGGCGATGCCTTGCCTAGTCACAAGGGGTATGAACAGTTGTCCATCATCTTGGAAAAGCAGATGAAGTTCGTCGAGACAATCGAGTTATGTACCCAAGCTGCGAAGCAAGGATGGGCTGGGGATTGGGAGAAAAGAATAGAACGTTGTAGCAAGAAGATAATGAAGAACGCATAATGGTGAATCGTTAGGTCGTAAACTGCAGGATATTTTGCGAAGGACGACCTACTGATTCATCGCGGTGCTGAAATCAATTCAAAGGAGACGAAAATGTCAAGAAACGAAGATGCGATGATGCACCTAAGCTGGGCAAGGCAGGCAGAAAAACGAGGAGATTTTTTAGCCGCCAGGATAGAGTATCTTAAATGTGTAGAGTCTTGGAAACAGGCTGGTGACAATGTGGAGTTAGAAAAAGCGACGAAGGAATATGAAGCGTTCGTAAGACGAGACCCCATATTTGAGAAACTCATCTCCGTATTATTACCAATGATTCAGGCCGACCCGGGCGTTTTGCAATCCGACATCGCCAAACAAGCCGAGTCCATGGATTGGGCAGCGCTTTATAGTTACAACCGGCCGGTAGCAAGGGAAGATATCTATTACGCTCTTTAATGGCTCTTTCCGGAATCGTGTGGGTAGCAATGGCTATGGCGTGGGGGCATCTGCCTGATCTCCGACACCAGCGGGTGTGTTGAACGGCGAGGCGGGCAGGTGGGCCAGGTTGCCGGCGATGAGGTAGGCGATGGTGATGAGCGAGTGCGTGGTGCGGTAGCCCCGGGCGCGAGCCTTGGCGGCCTGGATGAGGGAGTTGATGCCCTCGGCGCGGCCGTTGGTGAGGCCCGAGTGGAACGCAGCGAGCACGCCGTCCCAATGCTCTTTCAGGGTAGTGGCGAGGCGTTTCATGGGCTGCAGGCGGCTACGCCGTGCCCAGCTATACCAGCGCCCGAGGGCGCTCTCGGCCTGCTCGAGGGTGCTGGCCGTGGCGTAGATATCGCGCAGCGCCTCCTTGAGGCGCCAGGCACGGGCGGTCTGGAGGCGGCGCGGGAGAGCCAGTGGAAGTCGGTGAGCTGGTCCCAGGTCCAGTCGTGGGCGTCTTTGAGCCAGGTCCAACGGGTGCCTCTGAGGGCGGGCTCGGTCTTGATCTCCTGGCGGCGCACCGCATCGACCGCCTCGTTGGCGAGCTTGATCACATGGAAGGCATCGAAGCTCACCGTGGCCTGGGGCAGGTGCCTGGCCACCCCGGCGCGGTAGGCGCCGGACAGGTCGATGCACACCTGCTCGATGGCCTGCGGGTCGCCGCCGTGCGCCTTGAGGTCGGCGGCGAAGGCCGCCACGGTGCTCTGGTCGCGGCCCTCGCAGGCGAACAGCAGGCGTTTTCCCGTGAGGTCATGGAACAGGCTGATGTAGTGCTGTTCACGCCGGGCAGCGGTCTCGTCCAGACCGATGGCGCGCACCTGGGAGTGGTCCTCCTGATCGCGGGCCCTGCCCACGTAGTGCTTGAGTACCGCCCACAGGCGCTCATCGCCCACGCCCAGGTGCCGAGCCACGGTCGCCACCGGCATGGCCTGGCACAGCGTGACCACCAGCGCCTCCATCAGCGCCGTGAAGCCACTCTGTGCGCGCGCCCACGGCGCTTCGACCTGGGTCGTCTTGCCGCAGGCCTCGCAGCGCAATCGCGGCAGATGCGCGTGCAGGTACGCCCGTGACTTAAAGAAGCTCAGGTGCTGCCAACTGCGCTCCCGGGTGTCGTGCACCGGCTGGCCTTGCGCTCCGCAGGCCGGGCAGGCAAAGCGGCTGCCCTTGGCAAACGCCACATCGAGGTCGATGCGCCCAGCCTCGGGGTCGAACCGCACGTCGGTGACCTCCCAAGGCACCGTCAGGCCCAGTGCCGTGGTAAACAGATGCGTGGGCTGCACGGTGCTCCCCCCTTGGATGACGGCCTGTGGATTTGTGGACGAGTCCTGCGGAGCGGCCCGCGTCCCAAGGACCGTGTGGACAACCTCCCGGTTGCCCACACTCGCGGGCCTCTCGCCCACAACCCCACAAGCCCACAAGCCCAACCACAAGATGTTGTGATAAGCGACCAGTCAGGGCAAATGCTACTTCACCACCGCGACCCACACAATTTCCGAAAGAGCCTCTTTATTTCGCTGACAAGTTCGGCAGAATCACAAGGACCAAGAAAGGGCGGTCTTATGAAGTACGAATCGCCGGTTAACTACCGACGGCCTAAGCCGGTGTTGGAGGCGGGCGCGGGGAGACGGCACCATGTTTCCTATTATGGCCGGGACCGAGCTGCTAAAACGGCTTAGCGTTAGGCATTCCGCGATGGTCGTGGAAAGATGAAAACGCGGCTCAGAATTCCAAAGATAGTTGAGAAACGTGTATTCCAGGAGGTAGGATCTCGCTGCCCTTTCTGCTCAGAGACCGAGGTTGCCTCTCTGGAAATCCACCACATTGATACTGATCCCGCAAATAACCGTTTCGAGAATCTCCTTCTCGTGTGCGCGACATGCCACTCAAAGATAACTGCCGGGATTATCTCTGAGGCAGATGTCCAATGGACGAAACGTCATTTCAAAACGCCACTGCAGTCTATTCGCCGCAGCGCTGAGCCTTCCGTGGCGGTGTCAATCTCCCACTCCGAGTTCCGCGGCGATATAGCTCACACCATCAACAAGATCGCGGCGCCACGTCCTCTACGGATACGACATCCCGAAGGTTCGTTAGGTGCCGACTTGAAGAAAAGAGGTTACATTGATTATTTGATTACTCAATACTTTTCGTTCCGAAAAGCTGGCGTTTCGTACGGGGACGTTCGAGCGTTTTCATATGCTGAACTTCATAGGACGATTCAAAAGAGGTTCGGGTACAAGACGTTTTTCATGCCTGTAGAGCTATTTTCTTCCCTTGTGAAATTTCTACAACACCGTATTGACCAGACTATTCTCGGAAAACATCGCCGCAGTGAAGGACAAACAAATTACCACTCGTATGCGGAGCATGTTGAAAAGCATGAGCAAAAGAATGAGGGAGACGCGTAACCATCGCCGCGGCCGGCGAGCGGTTCTGAGAGTATCCGGAGGGTCACGGTTGGGCCGCGGTGGCTGAGGGGCAACGTTATCGCGCTGGGCAAAGCTCGGCGCCTCTTGCAGGGTGAAAGTCCCTGTCGGGAAAGGGCTAGCCACCCACCCGTATCGAGTCTTGGGTCCATGGCGGAGCGGCCGATAGGCCGCGAACAAGATGGGCTAAGCGTAGACAGTGGCAGTTAATGGGGTCGTTAATGGGGTCAGACTCTAATGGCACTTACTTAACCTTTTTCGGATGTCCGTTCTCGCGGATTTCTTCCCGTACGAGCTGTCTTGGCTTGCAGAGCAGCGGAAACGGTTTGGGTCGGCGTTTGACCGCTCTTGGCTCGACGCGCCGGGGGCGTTTCCCGACCCGCTGCTCGGCGATCATCACGAGTAAGGCAGACAGAGTGACGGGGTCCTGCGCCCCGCCACGTTGCTGCCACACTGTCCAGATCTGGACGGTATGCTTGAAGCTGAGCTGGCGCGGGGTCTGATCGGCCAGCCAGGCGGCCTGGGCCATCAGCAACCGGATCAGATTGTAGGCCAGCAGATGAACCCAGACCTCTTTGATCGCCATCTCCGGGGTCTTGCAGCTCAGCATCTCCATGCCGAGCGTGGTCTTGATGTGGCGTAAGTCCAGCTCCACGTGCCAGCGCCGGCGATACAGCGTCTTGAGGGCGGGCTTCGGAGTGTGCCTGGGGCAGCAGAGCGTGGTGACCAGGGTCTTGCGGCCGGTGTGTAGCTCGCGCACCTGCAGGCTCTCGGGGGCTTGCTCGTAGTCGGCCTGGCGCATCCAGTCGGGCTTCTTGGGCTTGTGCAGCACGATGAGGTGGTCGCGCTCGCCGAGCTTCTCGCCCACAGAGAAGTCGATGCTGCGTCGCCGTGCCCCGTACTGTTCGAATACTCCGTCCACGCCCCGTTGCACCAGCTCGGAGAGCAGGAAATAGGTCGCGTAGAAGGCATCCCCCAAGAGGATGTCACCGGGGCGCAGGGTATCGAGCTGGGAGCGCAGCAGAGTCTGTTCATCGCTTCCCTTGCCTTGGCACGGGCCCGTGGCCACATCGAGCAACCCGCCACTGCCCAGGCACAGCAAAGCGACCAGGCGGCACTGGGGAAAACCCAGGCCCGCCTTCTGGCTGGCCGGTTGCGGATAGGCCGCTTGATTCTCCGGTGTATCCGGCAGCACCACCGTCGCCCCATCGACCAGACGCACCGGGCGACCCTGCCAGTGCCACATCGCCGGGGCACCCTCGGTGATTAGCCGCCCGGTGTGGCGGCACAGCCGCGTGACCATCTGAAGCGGCAGGCGCTGTCGTGCCTTGCAGTACGCCCCGGTGTGGGTACTGCATCGCGGCAGGCCGCCCACCAGGCGCTTGACCGCAGCATCATTCACCGCTTGCTGGCAGGAGCGGTCCGCCGAGAGCGTCTGCGCAAGAAACATCGACAGCGTCTCGGTGGGTGCAAACAGCCGCTCACGGTGCTCCGGCAGCAGCGACTCGACTTGCTCGAACAAGCGCGGGCCGGTGAGCAGGTTGAAAAACGCGTAGGAATCCGTGTTGGCAGCCTGATGACGAACCCGTCGCTGTTGCTGAACGCAGGCGCAGTGGCTAGGATGCATGAGGGCTGGCTCCCTGGGTGATGGACGTTGTGTTTGGCGACTCAACAGCCTATCACCTACGCCAGCCCTTCTGCATGCAAATTCAGTCAGTTGCGCTTAAGTAAGTGCCATTCGGGTCAGACTCCATTGAGTGCGCGGTGAACTGCATTTCTCCGGCGAGCTGACACACTTGCCGAGCCACCAGGCTTTGCCCACCTGCTCACCGAGTTGCGCTCCCATGGACTGGTGGGCTACTCCAAGCCCCCGTTCGCCGCTCCCGAGCAGGTGCTGGCCCACAGGCTTCAGGCGGGCCTTGCTCATCAGCTCCTTCCCCAGGAGCCCAATCAGCTCCTCCAGGGTCTGAATCATCGCCAGACTGCTGTCCGCCGCCACCGCCTGAAGCTCATCGAAGAGCTTCTACGGCGACTGAAATCGAGCCGCTTGATCTTGTCGCCGCTCAGCCGTCGCCGTGTGCACGTGCGAGCAGATTCTGCCACATGGAGCGCGGATGGTGGCGAAGCCACGGTGCCTCTATTGAATCGATGCAGGGGTGGGTACTGGCGAGCAGCCCGCTGATGGCGCGCCTAGTCGCCTGGCACGCTGAACCGGGCGCAGGATCGGCTAGCGCGGAGTCGGTGCAGGCGACGTTGCTGTGGATACGGCTGTTGCTCCCCACGCCAAAAGCCACCGGACCCTACGGTGTCATGGCGTACGACCACCGCCCCACGCGGCCATCGACCGCTGCCCGCAAGCCGGCTACGGCCCCCTGTAGTCCTCGCCCAATCTGCCGCTGCGGGCTACCTCTGCCATAGTGCAGTGCGGGGGAGACCACACAGACCGAGACCGGAGAAGGCGGTTTAGTCGCGAACGACATGAGACCACCCGGCACCAGCAGCGTGCCCGAAGCCAGTACGAACCATCCATGTGGGCGAGGCATGGGGAGGTCCGCCGGAGTCCTCAGGCCGTGGCATGCAGGAAGAGAGGCGTCAGAGAACCCAGTGGCAGTTAATGGGGTCAGACTCCATTGAGTGCGCGGTGAGCTGCACTTCTCCGGCGAGCTGACACACTTGCCGAGCCACCAGGCTTTGCCCACCTGCTCACCGAGCTGCGCTCCCATGGCTGGTCTACTCCTAGCCCCGTTGCCGCTCCCGAGCAGGTGTTGGCTTACCTCGGCGCTATGCCCACCGCGTCGCCATCAGCAATGAGCGGCTCCTCGATTCTCAGACGGCACCGACCGCTTGGCACGCCGCCGGGCGACCTTGCGCATTCCCGGCACCGACAGCAGGGGCTTCAAGGCAGGCTTCAGGCTCATCAGTTCCTTCCCCAGGAGCCCAATCAGCTCCTCCAGGGTCTGAATCACCGCCAGACCACTGTCCGCCGCCACCGCCTGAAGCTCATCGAAGAGCTTCTACGGCGACTGAGTCGAGCCGCTTGATCTTGTCGCCGCTCAGCCGTTGCCGGTGCGAGCAGAGTCTGCACATCGAGCACGGGGGTGGTGGCGAAGCCACGGCGCCTACCATTGGATCTATGCAGGGGCGGGTACTGCTGCTCGCGGGCAGTATACCCGTGTGGCGGGCGGTGTGCGCGCTCGCTCGCCTTGGGATCTCCTGCGCGGGCACGGCCCCGATGTGGCTCCGCCTGCCTGCCAATCACTAGCCGGGTCTGGACCTGGGCCCGGGGCCAGCCCTCGGCCCAGGGGCCTCACTGGGCGCAGATGGCGATGGCCGTGGTTTGGCGTGCCATGGTGCCGGTGTTGTGCACCATGACATCCCAACCGTGATCGCTCAGGTTGCCATGGCCGTCGCTGGGCTCGGAGTGAAATACCTTGATGTCATCCGGCGTCTCAATGCTGAACCCGCCGCCGAGGACCTTCTTCCCGGCCGAGCAGTCCACATGCACCGTTTGGACGGCGCCGCCTGCCACAAGGACGCGGTTTTGCAGGGTCTCGTAACCGTTGATGCCGGCGCAGCCGCCGAGCATGCTGGTTCCTGCCAGGAAACCGACCAGGATCACAGGGCGAGTCGCAAACCGTTTGGATAGCTGCATTTTCGACCTCCGTATGTGTCATGTCGTAGGACCTTCCACGCGGCCAGGTCATGCCCGCGAGCCGATACCCTAAAGGCAATCGCCGCTGCGGGCAATTCCACGGAAGTAATAGTGCGACAAACCTAGAAAAGGCGGTTTAGTCGCGAAGGACGTGAGATCTCCCTGGCACCAGCAGGTCAGGGGTTGATCTCCCTGGCGCGGGCATAGGCGCTCTGCGTGGCGGAGCGCGCCTGGATGACTTCGAACCAGCGCTTGAGTTTTGGGAAGTCGGCCAGGTGCTGGCGCTGCGCCCCGCCGGCACCAATGCCGCTCCACCGCGCGCTCGAACCAGAGGCCGGCCGCTTGAGTAGCAGGTGGACGTTGGCCAGCCTCGTGGAGACGATGCCGCCCTGCGGGGTACCGGCTTCATGCGTATCCGCCATCACGGGCTGCTCGCCAACCGCTGCCGCGCCGAGCGCCTGGCACGCTGCCGGGCGCTGCTCGGCCAGCCGGCGCCTGAACGGCGCGAACCGGAGTCGGTGCAAGCAACCCTGCTGCGCCTCACCGGCATCGACATCCAGCGCGCCCCTATTGCCGGGGAGGGCGGCTGCAGCAGGTCGGGCTCGTGGCGCGGCTTACGGCTGCTGCCCCACTCCAAAGCCACCGAACCCCCACAGTTCTCATGGCGACGACCACTCCCACGGCCCCGTGTCGTCCTCGCCCACCCTTGACCCCTCGCGGCCACCTCTGCCATAGTACCATGCGGGGGACACCAGACCGAGACCGGAGAAGCGGTCCATGCACCACGTAGCCACCCGACCAGCCCGACTCGGAGCGGCCCGAGCGCCGCACCGCCCGCATACAATCCCCATCGCTCCGCGGGCTCAATCCAGCGGTTCAGTTCAACACATTTTTGTCCATCATGCTGCCGCACGACGGACAAAATTCTATTCGTTAGAGGCCCCAATGAAAAACCAGAAGCGCTGTCTCGACGTGCTGCGCGACGTCCTAGCCAGATTACCTGGCGAAGCTGCTGACGGAGGCTGAGAGAAGTCGTCGACATCTTGGACAAAGCGTCTCATGTCACAAATCCGCGAGGCTGGCTCAAGGCTGGGGTTTGAAGTACGCCCATGTGCTAGTGCTAAACGCGGTTCCGGTTGGCTCTATGACATGGTGTGGCTTGTCCGAAGAAACGATCAACTTCTGGCGTCTTTCCTTGTCCTTGAGTCCGAGTGGGAGCCCACACTCGGGAAGATTCTTGATGACTTTGAAAAACTCTTGCTGGTGCGCGCCGTAGTTCGTGTGATGGTCTTCAACCATCGGAAAGCCTCTCAAGTGCTGGACACGTTCGTAGAGATGGAAAAACGTATCCGAGCTTACTCAATGGGCCAAACCAATGACTTATACTTTTTAGCCAGCCTTGGCCTGGGACACCGGCGCGTTCGAGTATCGTGAAGTTCGCCTCTAACTCAGGCCGGTGCGGACGCGCCATCAGCGCCGTGCCACTACTCGCCACTGTGCGGGCCCGCCGCACAGCGAGACATTAGGGGCAGAGGAGCGCGGCATTTCTGTGCGCTATCAAGGCCGAATCACAGACTGGAAGGATGATCGGGGCTTTGGCTTCATCACCCCAAATGGCGGAGGTGCGCGCGTCTTTGTGCATATCAGCGCCTTCGGAAAAGGGCAGCAACGCCCCACCGGAGATGAACTGGTCACGTATGAGCTTGTGAATGACGATGAGAGGAACCTTCGTGCTCAGAACGTCGCCTACCTCAGAGTGCGCCAAGCTCGTCCACGTGCAAGGCGGCGTCGGAACTCCATGCCGATAATTGCAGCGCTTGTTGTAGCAGTTGCCGGTATTTATGGTTGGCAGCATTTCTTTTCGTATGGCGTTGGAACTCTACCTCGCACCAAGTCCGCCCTTGAACTTGGGGGCACAACCAAATTTCAATGCCGCGGGAAGCGACACTGCTTCGAGATGACCTCGTGCGAGGAAGCGACTTTCTATCTTAGGAACTGCCCAGGCGTGGAGATTGACGGCGACGGCGATGGAATTCCCTGTGAATCTCAGTGGTGTGGCGGTTGAGCGTAACCCTTCCATCGAGCCTACAGCCACTGGCAAGCCGGTGCCTTGGGTTCATGTCAAGCGTTGGGCGTCAGAATCAGCGGTCTCTCATAGCGTGAGGCTGAAATGAGAAGAGCAGAACGAGCGCAGCAGCTTTGGAGCTTATTGGCCCTCGCGGCGACGAGTCGCCAGATCCTGACCTACGATATTGTTGCTAGGCTCACTGGCGCCTTGCGGCCTGGGATCGGCGATCTGCTTCGGCCCATTCAGCAGTACTGCACAGAGAACGACCTTCCTCCTCTTACTTCTCTCGTCGTAAGCGAACAGACCGGTCTTCCTGGCGAAGGGTTCATTGCCGCGGCGGACGTTCCAGCGACACAAGTAAAGGTTTTCCAGCATCCGTGGCTTGACGTTACCGCTCCGAGTGCAGAGCAGTTTGAATCGGTCTATGCGCGTGCACCCGATCGACGCTGACGCCCAACCCGTTCAACCGGAGCACCCAACAGCGGCGCCGTTGGGTACCCGTCGCCCCACGCGCGTCGGCGCCCGCCCTGGGTGACGCGGGGCGTTCAAAGAGCATTGAATTGCTCTTCTTGACTCTTATTTCTTGGAGGTTGAAATGCTGAGCCCTAATGCAGTTGTCTCCAACGTCATACGTTTCGAGCCGCCGCTCGATAGGGCGCCCGCCGAGCTGCTGCGTGCGGAACCGGGTCTGTTTGTGGAACTGCAGGACGGGCGTCGTGCACGCCTGGACCCCGCCGATCCTCACTCGGTCGGCTTCGTACAGATCTTGGACGGGCTGAGCAAGCTGCGGCTGCCGGTCTACCTGGAGATCGACCCGGCGACCTCGGTAATCACCCGACTACTCATCCCGCACCTGAGCCGCGTCGTCGGCGTGCGTCCGATCGACGAGGGTGCGCTCGGGGTAGAGCTGGAGCTTTCGCAGGGGCGTCACGTACTGCGGCGTGGCCAGCCGGACTTCGAGGAGTTGGACAGACTGCTGCGCGAGGCGGTGGCGAACCGCCGACCGGTTATCCTCACCGAGGACGACGAGCACAATATCATCGACGTTCGTTTTTTTGAGCCGGGCCCGGGTGTGCCGCTTCCGCCATTTCCGCCGGAGGTCCCGCCGCTCGAAGAGTGGCCGCCGCGCTGGATCAGGGATTTGCTGGAGCGGATATGGCGCTGGAAGTGGTGGCCCTGGTGGTGGTTCCGTTGCATATCGATGACAAGGGCACAGCAGGTCTTCGACGCGATGAAGGCCACCAGTTGCGATCCGCTCACGGTCCCGCCGCCGTGCATTCCCTTTCTCTATCCCGATGATGGTTGCTGGGCGCGAGCCCACGAGATGTGCCGACTGATGATCAACCTGGGGCTGTCACCGAACAAGGTCTGGATTCGAGCGAGCCCAGGATACTGGCTGCATGTGAACACGAGGAACAACCCCGCATGCTACGTCGACTGGGGGTGGCACGTGGCGCCCACGTTGTGCGTGCGCGGGCCGGGTTTCTTTCGAACGCAAAGCATGGTGATCGATCCATCGCTGTTCACTACACCGGTGTCCAAGGCGACGTGGAAAGGTGTACAGGGGGACCCCAACGCAACGCTCACGGACAGTGACGCTTCTCAGTATTGGCCGAGCGGCGGGACCGATCCGACATATTCAGATACGAATATCCGCCTCGCCTACTATCGACTGCAACTGCAGAACCGGGCAATACAGCACGGGCCGCCGCCCTATGCAGCCTGCCCGTAGAGAAAGGGGCCAGGCGCGACTGCTAACGACGCCTCGACCAGCCCTAAGCGGGGAGCCTCTCCAGGAACTGTCGCAGCCCCGCCTTGGCCGCGCCGACCCAGGGTGCGCCGTGAGCGAACAGCAGGTGGTCGAAATCCCGCTCCAGGTGGCGAAAGAATACCGCTCGCAGACCGCGCTTGACCCCCTCAGGGTCTTCGCCCATCAACTGGTCGGGGACAAAACCCAAGGCCCCGCCTCGGCGTACGATGGCGTCTCCGATGGCCAGGATCCCGCCGTGCTCGGGGACGTACAGTGCGGTCTCCTCGGGGCAGAGCACGCCCACCTCGAGGGCTTCGACGCCCCCCGGCAGTTGCTGACCGTGCTCGAAAGGCTCCACCTGCTCCCCGCGCGTGAACTCGTGTAGTCCTGCACGGTGGCACCACACCCGCGCCCCGAAGGCTCTGGCGAATTGGCCGCTGTGCCGATAGTGGTGCCGGTTGGTGAGATAGATGTGGGCGGGCGTCTTGCCGCCCGTGAACCATTCAAGTCCCTCGTCGGGGACTCGGGGGTCGATCAGGACCGCGGGGTCGGTGACGGCGACGAGGTAGGAATGTACGTCTTCCTTGATGCCTTCGTGGAACGTGCTCCAGTGGTATACGCCGGGCAAGATCTCGCGCATCGGTCAGCTCCTGGGTGCATGGGTGCGGGTGCTCGTCGATTTACATTAGACCATGGGTGCCGTGCCAGTGCGGCGATAGAGGCCCCGCCTGCATATCTTCGAGAGTGGGGCGGGGACAGCGGCCCGTGGAGGCCGGGCACCGTGAGGCAGGCATGGACCCGTTATTGACAATCACTCTCAGTTACGCATACCCTTCAGGGTACCTGTCCTGAACTCGGTGCCATCTCATGTACGTGTGTCTCTGTAACGGTGTGAGCGATCGTCAAATCCGCGAAGCCGTTCTGCAGGGTGCTCGCACGATGCGCGACCTGCGGCGCAATCTGGGGGTTGCCACTGCATGTGGGCGTTGCGGACCCTGTGCCCTCGAGGTTCTCAGGGGGGCATGCGAAGACAGCCGGGACGCGCTTCGATTGCAGCCGGCGTGACACCCGGCGTAGAGTGGCGTCCTCATCGAGCCGCCAGATAGGGAGACGAGCGTGAAAGGGGATCCGACGGTCGTTCAGCACCTCAACAAAGTCTTGCGCAACGAGCTGACAGCCATAGCGCAGTATTTCCTGCACGCTCGCATGCTTAAGAATTGGGGTCTCCACAAGCTGGGCGAGCACGAGTACCACGAGTCAGTGGACGAGATGAAGCACGCGGATCGACTGATTGAACGCATCCTGTTCCTGGAGGGGCTGCCCAACCTCCAGGACCTGCAGAAGCTGCTCATCGGGGAGAACGTGCCGGAGATGCTGCGATGCGACCTGCGGCTCGAGAACGAGGCCATGCCTGACCTCAAGGACGGCATCGCCTATTGCGAGTCTTGCGGCGACTACGTCTCTCGGGAGCTATTGGAGGCGATCCTGGGGGGTGAGGAAGAGCACATCGACTGGCTCGAGACGCAAATCGGTCTGATCGACAAGATGGGACTCCAGAATTACCTGCAGTCCCAGATCTGAACCTTCCCCCTTCTGGGCTCCAGCCGTTCGAGCCTCTCTCGCCGTTCGCGGCGGCGCCGGGAGCCATGCGGGCTTCCCTTCGACCAGACTGGGGCCGCCCCCCACGCTGAAGTCTTGCGGCACCCTTCACGAAGCCCCACCCGCGTGAGAGAGACCTGAATGTCAGCGCCGGCGGCCCGAGGGAGGGACCGGCCCCGGTCGGGCATCCGAGAGCGGCCCTAGCGCACGCGGGCCGCCTCCGCGCACGTATACGCGGCGTTAATGTGCCTTCTCTCGGGGTCTGGTACAATGGCGCGCCATATGCCGCGCTGCCCGGTGGTGGCCGACTCGCTGCGCCCGCTGATCTGACCGACTCCCGCGATGCCCGAGATCAGGAAGGTTGTACTCGCTTACTCTGGGGGACTCGACACCTCGGTGATTCTCGAGTGGCTGCGAGAGACCTACGGCTGTGAGGTGGTGACTTTCACTGCAGACATCGGGCAAGGCGAGGAGCTGGCCGCTGCCCGGGCGAAAGCGCAAGCGCTGGGCGTACGAGAGATTCACGTCGAGGATCTGCGGGAGGAATTCGCTGGGGATTTCGTCTTCCCGATGTTCCGCGCCAACGCCGTGTATGAGGGCGAGTACCTGCTCGGGACCTCCATTGCACGACCGCTGATCGCCAAGCGTCAGGCCGAGATTGCTCGGGACACGGCCGCTGACGCCGTCGCCCACGGGGCGACCGGCAAGGGAAATGACCAGGTGCGGTTCGAGCTGGGTTACTACGCTTTCCACCCTGGTATCCGCGTCATCGCCCCATGGCGGGAGTGGAATCTCACCTCCAGGGAGAGGCTGCTGGCTTATGCAGAAAGTCGCGGTATCCCGGTGGAGCGCAAGCCCGGGGGAGGTTCGCCGTACTCGACGGATGCCAACCTGCTGCACATCTCGTACGAGGGGGGTGTGCTCGAGGATCCCTGGGCCGAGCCGGAGGAGTCCATGTGGCGTTGGAGCGTGGCGCCGGAGAAGGCCCCCGACAGGCCGCGCTACGTGGAGCTGGCCTATGAGCGGGGCGATGTGGCGGCCGTCGACGGCAAGCGCATGTCCCCCGCGGGGGTGCTTCAGGCCCTCAATACCCTGGGCGCCGAAAACGGGGTCGGACGCCTCGACCTCCTGGAGAACCGCTACGTCGGCATGAAGTCCCGCGGCTGCTATGAGACTCCGGGCGGTACGATCCTGCTGAAGGCGCATCGTGCCATAGAGTCGATCACCCTGGACCGCGAGGTGGCGCACCTCAAGGACGATCTCATGCCGCGCTACGCCGCACTCATCTATAACGGGTACTGGTGGAGCCCGGAACGACGCATTCTGCAGGGCCTGATCGACGCTACCCAGGCTGTGGTGAACGGGTCCGTGCGCATCAAGCTGTACAAGGGCAACGTCATGGTGGTGGGACGGTCTTCCTCCACGGACAGTCTGTTCGATCCCGCCCTGGCCACCTTCGAGGAGGACGCAGGGGCTTACCAGCAGCGCGACGCAGAAGGGTTTATCAAGCTCAATGCCTTGCGGCTGCGACTCGCGGCTCGGCGGTCCACGCTCGACGAGTAGGATTCTTGGAGCGCGCGGAGCAACTGTTGCGCCAGATGCTGGAAAGGCAGAGCCCCTCGGCAGCGGCGGGCCGCGCGCGGTCGCACGGGCGGGGGCGCTGAGAGCTTGTGGACAAGCCCGCTGCGTATCCCGATAGCGGCGTTGCGCGGTGGTCACGGCGTACCTCCCTGTACGCCACCCCTGCGGGGCGTCCCGCGGACGTGCCGAATGGTCGTCCTGCCATTCGGTCATGGCGTACTTCCCTGTACGCCACCCGTTTGGGACGTTCTGCGGACGTTCCGAATGGCTGTCCTGCCAGCCGGTCGCTCCTCGCCTATCTACATGGATATGTCTCGTCGCTGCGCCCCGCGCTCGGGCCGCCCCGGCAGGAAGGCTCAGCGGAAACGCCCGAGACGAAGGGGCAAGGTGGGCGCTGGCCATGATCTGGACAGCCCGGCGGGCTCCGCTGGTCAAACGCCGCATCGGTAAGGCGCGCGCGCTGCTGAGGAGGTCGGTCGTGAGGGTGCTGGCAACGGACAACCTGCGTTCTCCGCCGCTGGCGCCCACCGTAGAGGACCTGCTTCTCCCGACAAAACCCGTCTGGGGTCGAGGCCGCAGTCCCGTGCGGCGCTCTGGACGGGCACTGTTTGCCCGTGAGCTTTTCACCAACCCGCGGGCCGTTGGTGCCGCGTGCCCCAGCTCCCGTTGGCTCGCGAGCAGCATGGTGCGCTGGGTGCCAAGGCGGCTGGAGGGCAGAGTCGTCGAGCTGGGCGGCGGTACTGGGGTGGTCACCGCGGCGCTGCTGCGGCGCGGTGTCGCAGCCGAGCAGCTCGTGGTCCTGGAGCGTTCGCGAACGCTAGCCGCTCATCTGCGGCGCCGTTTCCCCCAACTCCAGGTGATCCGCGGCGACGCCGCCTTCCTCAGCGATCTGCTTCCGGCCGATGGTGTGAAGGTGTGCGCGGTGGTCTCGAGCCTCCCGCTGCGCTCCCTGCCGAGGGAGACCGTGCGCCAGATCATGCTGCAGCTCGAGTGCATCCTCGCCCCTGGCGCCCTGTTCATTCAATATACCTATGCGTTGCGCTCCGCGTGCAGTCAGTTCCCCGATCGTTTCCGCCAGACCGCCTCGAAGATAGTGTGGCGTAACTTGCCACCGGCGCGCGTGGACGTGTATCGCGTCTGAACGCTATGCGTCGAAAGGGGTATTTCAATCGGCGCTATTCGCCGCCCGGGGCGGAGCCCGGTACCCTGGTACCGCACCCCGCAGCGGCGACCGGGCCGCCGCGGCTCACGGTGATCGACTACGACGAGCACCAATTCGAGGAGCACGACTGCGAGTCCGTTGCGGAGGCCATGTACTATTTCAGTCGGCCCACGGTGACGTGGCTGCACGTCCACGGGGTGGCGGACGCTTCGCAGATGCGCCACATCGGACGGATCCTCGGTCTGCACAGCCTCGCCCTGGAGGACGTGCTCAATACCGGCCAGCGCCCCAAGGCGGAGCGCTACGAGGACGAGTACTTCGTGATACTGGGACTGCCCTGCTGGGAGGGCGGGCTGATGCTGGTGGAGCAGGTCAGCCTATTCCTCGGCGAGAACTACGTTCTGAGCTTTCATCAGGGCCGTAACGACCCCTTCTCGCCGGTGCGCGAGCGGCTACGCAGCCATACCGGACGGTTCCGTGCCCGGGGCGGAGCCGACTATCTGTTCTATGCCCTGGTGGACACCATCGTGGACCAGGGCTTCCCCACCCTGGAGACCGTGGGCGATCAGGTCGAGGCCGTGGAGACCGAGCTGCTGGAGGCGCCTACCCAGTCGATTGTCGAGCGCATTCACGGGCTTAAGCGAGAGCTGCTGCTACTGCGGCGCTTCATGTGGCCGCAACGGGAAGTGGTCAGTATCCTGACCCGCGACGAGCATCCGCTGATCAGCAACGACACGCGCCTGTTCCTGCGCGATTGCTACGACCACGCGGTGCAGGTGCTCGACATGCTCGAGACCTATCGCGAGATGGCGGCGAGCATGATGGATGTCTACCTGTCCAGCCTGAACTACCGCCTGAATGACGTCATGCGGCTGCTCACCGTGATCGCCACGGTATTTATCCCGCTGACGTTCATCACCGGAATCTTCGGCATGAACTTCGATCGCAGCGTGAGCCCGTGGAACATGCCGGAGCTCGGCTGGCAATACGGGTATCCCGCGTTCTGGCTGCTGATTCTGGCGGTGGGCGGTGGCCTGCTGCTTTACTTCAAACGCAAGAACTGGCTATAGGGCTGTCGGGGTCAGCCGCCCGTCGCCGACATGAAGCGCACGACCTTGTGCGGTGCCTCTCGGAACTCGTGGCGTTCGGGCTTGAGCGCGATGGCGTCGCGTACCGCCGCCTCCAGTGCGGCCTCGTCGGCCCCGGCACGCAGCAAGGGCCGGAACTGGTAACGGTTTTCCTGGCCAAGACATAGGTACAGGGTACCGTCCACCGCCAACCGAACGCGGTTGCACGTGGCGCAAAAGTGCTGCGAGATGGGGGTAATGAACCCGACGGAGAACGAGCGGTCGGGGGTCTGCAGATAGCGGGCCGGACCACCGCCCGGCAGCACACCATCCACCAGACCGAAACGACTGCGCAGCCTCTCTTTGACCGCCTGCAACCCCAGGTGGCTGGCGGCTCTGCCCGTCTCCCCCATGGGCATGGTCTCGATGAAGCGGAGCACGAACCGGTGCTCCATGCAGAACGCGAGCACATCGTCCACTTCGTCGTCGTTCACGCCTTGCTGGACGACCGTGTTGACCTTCACCAGGTTGAACCCGGCCGCTTTGGCCGCCATCAGTCCCTCCAGGATGGCGCCGAGGCAGTCCCGGCCGGTGATCGCGCGGATGCGCTCCGCCCGCAAGGAGTCCAGACTCACGTTCACCCGGGAGACGCCGGCCGCGCGGAGAGCGCAGGCATGACGGGCGAGCTGGGTGGCGTTCGTGCTGAGGGATAGATCCTCTATCCCGCTCAGCGCCGCCAGGCGCGCCGCCAGATCAGTGAGATTGCGGCGCAGCAGAGGTTCACCGCCGGTTAGCCGGATGCGCCTTACACCGAGCCGCGCGAACGCTGCGACCAAGCGCTCGATCTCGCCGAAGGTCAGCCAATGGTCGGGCTCCTCGAATCCTTTGAACCCTTTCGGCAGACAGTAGGTACAGCGGAGGTCGCAGCGGTCCGTGACGGAGAGTCGGAGATAGACGATGCGGCGACCGAACGGGTCGATGAGGCTATTCGCGATAGTGCTGCACTGCGTCATCGTCGTCGCTCCGCTCCGCCGGCGACCCTCTTGCGTAGATGTTTAGCACCCCGAACCCCTAAGCGCAAGAGTTCCGGCGCGTGCGTGAGTGCGAACAAATCGCCGGCTCAGTGCGCCTCCAGCATCGGGCGCAGATAGGCCCACACATTGTCGAGGATGCGTGGCTGTCCCTCGGCCTTGGGGTGCAATCCATCTTCCTCTGTGAGGGCTGGGTTGCCTCCCACCCCTTCCAACAGGAAGGGAATCAACGGCACGCCAGCTTGGCGCGCTAGGCTAAAATACACCTCTTTGAACCTGTCTATATAGCTGGGGCCATAGTTGGGCGGCAGGCGCATACCAGCGAGCAGAACGCGAGCTCCGCGACTTCGGGCGAGATCGATCATGGCGGCCAGGTTGTGTTCGATCTCGGCCGGAGCTAGTCCGCGCAACCCGTCGTTCGCTCCGAGGCTCGAGGATCACCACAGCGGGTCGGTACCGGTCCAAGGCGGCTGGCAGGCGCTCCAGTCCACTGCGGGTGGTATCACCGCTGATGCTGGCGTTTACGACCCGGTATGGGTAGCCGGACTGCTCGAGTCGCAGCTCGAGGAGTCGCGGCCATCCCTGGGCGGCTTCCATGCCGTAGGCAGCGCTCAGGCTGTCACCCAGCACCAGAATGAGAGGCTCACTCGCGTGAGCACTCGAGCCGCACAGTAACATCCACAGGAGCACTCTGGACATCGTTCTTGACCCCGGCATGCCTATTCTCCGGGTCCGCGGACTGGGCAAGCAAGTGCCGGTGCGCGACGGGACCCTGGTTCTGCTCTGTGACGTGAACCTGGACGTGGCGGCGGGCGAGGCCCTCGCCGTCCTGGGCATATCCGGGTCAGGAAAATCCACGTTGCTGGGCTTGGTCGCAGGGCTGGACGTGCCCAGCGAAGGCTCCGTCTGGCTTGCCGGCGTGCGGCTGTTCGACTTGGTCGAGGACGAGCGGGCGCGACTGCGGGGGGAGATGATTGGGTTCGTCTTTCAATCCTTTCAGCTTCTTCCGGCCCTGACTGCGCTGGAGAACGTGATGCTCCCGCTGGAGCTGGCAGGCCATCGCGACGCGAGGGGCGTGGCACGCGAGGTGCTGGAGCGCGTCGGGCTGGGTGGGCGGCTCCACCACTCTCCGCGCCAGCTTTCCGGCGGAGAGCAGCAGCGCGTCGCGATCGCACGGGCTTTCGCTCCCAACCCCAGACTGCTGCTGGCGGACGAGCCCACTGGCAACCTCGATGCGCGAACCGGCAGGCGCATCATCGATCTGCTGTTCGATCTCAATCGGGAACGAGGCACCACGCTCGTCATCGTGACCCATGACGCCGCTCTGGCGGAGCGCTGCGATCGCCAAGTTCGCCTGGAAGACGGGCGGCTGCTGCCGGCGTGAGCTAGTGCAGAGGGCCCGCCGGGCGCTCCGGAGCCCGCGACCCGCGGCTGGGAGATGCATGGTGCAGTATGATGCGCCAGCCGGCCGGTGTCAGGCGGTAGACATTGGTAGCCACGATGGGCGGCCGCTTGTGCGGCTCGCCGCTCACGTGGATGTGCTCCTCCACGACACGGACGGCCAGGTGAGGCTCCTCAGACGCGGACACCAGGTTAACCTCGAATCGCAGTGTTGCCGTGCCTTGGAACATCTGCTCCCAGCTCCGGCGGACGGCGGCGATACCGCGCAACGCAGGCCCCATAGGGTGGACGCAGAGGACATCGGGGTGCTCGGCCCAGACGCGCATCATGGCTTCGGTGTCCGCGGACTCGAAGGCGTGGTAGAAGGCCGCTTCGGCCGCCTCGGGATCGGAGAAGGTCTGCGCAGTCATGGATCAGCGCCGCTAGTGACTGGGGTCAGCGGGGAATGGTCTTGGTCGGGGCGCCGTGAAATCTACACGACGGCAGGGCGCCCGTTGAGTTCCGTGCCAGCGGCGGATGGCCACGGTGAGGTGCGGTGTTCGGCGCTCGGCGACGTTGCGTGGGTGCCCGCCTTCACCAGCACACAGCGGTGTTGCCGAACAGTTGGCAGCGGCTGCCGGGGCCATACAGCATATTGCCGTAGCGCTGGTAAGGTGTCCCCAGACCCGGGAGCGTGCCGAACGCGTGGTAAGCTGGGCCTTCTGGCCCTTCTATCATACTGCCCTGGTACCGATAGCCGTTTCCCGGTTCCGAAGGGGAGACGTACGACCGCCCGGTGCTGGGTGCGCGCGGTGCCGGGATCGCGCCGTGGGGTGTCCGCCAGGAAGGGGGTCTTGCGGCCGGGGTCCTCGGACCGGAGGCTGGCGGCCATGCCGACGGTGCCTCTGCACGATCCGGCCCGCGGCGCTGGCCGGGCCCTGCGACGTTCCCGGGGGTACCGGCGCTCGGAGCGTTCAACTCGGGGCTGCCAGGGCAGGGGGGCTGAGCACAGGGGTTTGGATAGCCATAGTAGGGCTGTTGCCGGCAAGGCCCATAGCGCAGCGGGCCCGGCGGCCAGTAGTCACGCTGCCCATACTGGGCACCGGCCGGGATCACCGCGGCGAGCAGCAGGACCCCGAGAGGCAGCGCTGCGCTCCGTGCCCTTGTTCTCGGGCCGTTCGCGACGATCTCTTCACAAGCTCTGAGCGTTGACATGGGATCTTGCCCGCCTAGCCATTGGGCCCACAATCATTCTAGACGAACCCGGTGATACATCGCATCACGCGACTGTTCCCGCTTTGGGCGTCGCTGTTCTGCGCGGCGGCTTGGTATCGACCCACCCCGTTTGCCGCGCTGCAGCCTGCGGTTCTGCCGCTGCTAGGGGTGGTGATGTTCGGCATGGGGATGACCCTGACCGTCGAGAGCTTTGCATTCCTTCGGCGCCGCCCGCTGCTGGTGGCGCTCGGGTGTGCACTACAGTTCAGCATCATGCCGGCGAGCGCTTGGCTGATCGCAAAGGGGCTGGCGATGCCTCCGGATCTGGCGGTCGGCATGGTGTTGGTCGGTAGCTGCCCAGGCGGTACGGCATCCAATGTCGTCTGCTACCTTGGCCGGGGCGATGTGGCACTGTCCATCACGCTGACGGCCGCGTCCACCCTTCTTGCCGTGGCGGCCACGCCGCTGCTGACTGCGTACTACGTGGGGCAAACCGTCCCGGTCCCCCGTCTGGCCATGCTGCTCGACATCGCGAAGGTAATCGTCCTGCCGGTGCTGCTGGGGATCTGGCTCAACACTTACTGGAGGGTGCTGCTGGAGCCGGTGAAGCGCTGGCTCCCGCTGGTGTCGGTGGCCGCCATCGTGCTCATCATCGCCATCATCGTGGCTCTGAATCATGCTCGCCTCGCGGGTCTCGGTCTCACCGTCGTGGTCGGGGTGGTGCTCCACAACGCGACTGGACTCGCTGGCGGCTACCTTGTTCCGTGGCTGCTGCGACTGGACGCGCGGACCTGCCGGACCCTCGCCATTGAGGTCGGCATGCAGAACTCGGGGCTGGCAGTGGCACTCGCCGGAAAATACTTCGCGCCGGCCGCAGCCTTGCCGGGAGCAGTATTCAGTATCTGGCACAACCTGAGCGGAATCGGGCTAGCCAGTCACTGGGCCAGAAGGGGATAGCAGTGTTGCACGACAGCGGCGTCGCGATCCACGTGGAGGACCTGTCCAAGCGTTATCAGGAGATGCTGGCCGTCGACGGTGTGAGCTTCGAAGTCGCCGCCGGCGCCACCTGCGCCCTTCTTGGCGGCAACGGCGCCGGCAAGACTACCACCCTGGCCATGTTGCTGGGCCTGCTGCTTCCCACCGAAGGGCGCATTACCATCCTTGGCGAGGACATGCTGCGTCACCGTTATCGGGTGCTGCCTCGGATGAACTTCTCCTCGCCGTATGTGGACTTGCCGCAGCGCTTGACAGTGGCCCAGAACCTGACGGTGTACGCCCGTCTATACGGACTGCGGGACATCCGCGGGCGCCTGGCAAGGCTGGGCGAGGACTTGGACGTCGCACAGTTCATGAACCGTCCCTATGGCACGCTTTCCTCCGGGCAGAGGACCCGCGTGGCACTGGCCAAGTCTCTCCTCAATCAGCCGGAGGTGCTGCTCATGGACGAGCCCACAGCGTCCCTGGATCCCGATACTGCCGACCGGATGAGAGCCTACCTTCAGGCCTATCAGCGGACCTCGGGGGCCACAATTCTGCTCGCCTCCCACAACATGCTGGAAGTGGAACGCCTGTGTAGCGATGTCATCATGCTGCGTGCGGGCCGCATCGTGGATCACGGGACCCCGAAGGTGCTGATCGCCAGGCATGGGCGCAAGACCTTGGAGGAAGTCTTCCTGGACATCGCACGGGAGCGAAGCTCGCGGGAGGCCGAGCTGCGGCGAGCGACTTCATGAACGCGTTCTCGCTGCGCCGCCTCGGGGCCATGGTGCTGCGCTATGTGTACCTGTTGAAGGGTTCCTGGCCGCGGGTGCTGGAGCTGGCGTATTGGCCCACCATGCAGATGATCCTATGGGGGTTCATTACGCTCTTCCTGCTTCAGCACAGCGCCTGGGTGGCACGGGCCTCGGGCGTGCTGCTCTCGGCGGTGCTGCTGTGGGACGTGCTGTTTCGCGGCCAGCTAGGGGTGTCCCTGTCCTTCTTCGAGGAGATGTACTCGCGCAATCTCGGACAGCTATTCGTCAGTCCCCTGCGGCCTTACGAGTTGGTGGCCGCGACGTTGCTCATCAGCCTGATCCGCACGGTGATCGGTGTGGGGGCCGCCGCGCTGCTGGCCATCGCGTTCTACCACTACTCCATCTTCAGCATGGGGCTGCCCCTGCTCGCCTTCTTCTGCAACCTGCTGGTGATGGGGTGGGCCATCGGACTGATGGTTTCGGCGCTGGTGCTGCGCTATGGCTTGGGCGCCGAGAGCTTGGCCTGGGTGGCGATCTTCGCCGTGCAGCCGGTCAGCGGCATCTACTACCCCATCGCCGTGCTGCCCGGCTGGCTGCAAGCGGTAGCCATGTGGCTCCCCTCCAGCCACGTCTTCGAGGGGATGCGGGCAGTGCTCATCGAGCACCGTTTCCCCGTCGGTCAACTGCTGACCGCTGCCCTTCTGAATGTCTTGTATCTGGCGTTGGGCGTAGTGGTCTTCTTGTATGCTTTTCAGGTCGCCCGCCGGCGCGGGCTGCTGTTACACGTGGGTGAGTGAGGACGAGCCGCGCGCGACCGAGCTGGCGGCCGTCCGCGCAGAGGCTATAGGCGATGGCCCGCGATGCTGAGCAGGAGCAGCATTGCACCCATCAGGACGGGCTGGTGAAGCATGTAGATCATCAGACTGTGGCGGCCTGTGGCGGCCAGCACGCTCGCCGCGGGGTGGGGGTAGCGCGCGGTGGCCCAGGCGGGTGGCGCGGACTTCCCGTACACGTGCTGTCCCACGAAGATCCCCAGCAAGACCACGCCGAGCCACGGGACGACGGGTACGTAGTCCTCAGTGGGCGGTTTGTATGTCATCAGCCCGATCCAGCGCAGGGCCGGGTGATCGAACCATGCCAGTCGCACGGCGTGTCCGACTATCAGAAGGGTGGCTCCCACAGCCAGGTTCGCCGGACCGAGCCGCAAGAAGGGCAGAGCGAGAAAGCTCGCGATCGCGATGAAGTGCAGTACACCGAAATAGATCCACCGCTGAGGAAACAGGAGATAACTGCCGGCACTCACCAGCGCTGCACACCCGCCGATGCGCACCAGCCGGGCGAGAAAGTTCCGCCAGCGCATCACCGGACTGCTCGCGAGGGACAGGCTGACCCCGACGACGCCGAGGAACAGGCTGAGGATGAGGATGCGGGACCCCCGCCAGAACGGCGACTGGTAGAAGTCGAAACGGGCGAGGCGGAAGTAGTTCAGGTCGTAGCAGAAGTGGTAGATGACCATGAGGACGACGGCACCGCCGCGCGCTATATCTACCAGCACGCGGCGCGGCGTGGGCGGAGCCTGCGCCGGACCGGGAGGTACAGGCTGTGGCCGGGCCCGCGCAGCCGAGGGGGCGCGCCGAGACCTTTTGCCGCGAGTTTTGTGACGGCGGACCAAGCCGTGTTGCCTCCAGGGCCTTTGGGGCTAAAGCAGACTCAGCCCGATTAGCGGAGCCTGGTGGGAAGCTCCGTGACTGACGCGCCGCACGCCAGCCGGTGCGCCCACCGCGTCGTCTGCGGAAGCCGGTAACGAGTCGTGCAGCGCATCACGACTGCGATGGCCCTTTCGAGACCGACCCGATGGCCGATGGAGACATAGAGAGGCCGCGTGTGGAGCTGGGTACGCAACACCGCGCCGATCATCTCGCCGCAGTCCCACAGAGGCTCCCAGGCGCCGCACGTATCCGCTACCTCGCCGTGCTCCCCGATGAGGCGGGTCTTCGCCACGCCGACGCTCGGAATATCGTTCAGCACCCCCAGATGGCAGGCCAGGCCGAACCGGCGCGGGTGTGCCAGCCCCTGTCCGTCGCAAAGCACGAGGTCGGGCATGACCGCGAGCGCCCCGAGCGCCTCCAGGACCGCCGGCAGCTCACGGAACGAGAGCAACCCCGGGACATAGGGAAACCGCGCCTCCACTTCGCACACGCTCCAGTCCACCAAATCGAGGCCGGGCAGACGCAGCACGGCCGCCGCGGCGCGGGCGCGAAACGAGGAGAAGGCCACGTCGATGCCGGCGACGAGCTTGACCTCGCCGAGCTGATCGGAGGTCACGACGTGAGCCCGCAGTCGTTCCTGGATAGATAGAGCTTCGCGGGGATCGACGTTCCAGGCGTGGCTGTGGCGAAAGCGCTCAGCACGGCCGGGCCGCATGGCGGGGCCAATCGGCGGGCGTCCCGCCGGCCCTTCTACGGCTCGAATCCTGAGGCCCACCTCGTGGGCACGCGGTGACCCCAAAAAGTCCACTTCGTGCTCGCCCCCCGGTGAATGGACGGACGGCGAAACTTTGCCCCAATGCCGATGGAGGCCGGGAGGTTTTTCATAGACTGTCAGGGCTTCTTGGGGGCGCTGCCGGGCGGATATACGGGCAGCGGAAACGGGGTCACATTGTCACCGGTGGGGGTGCTGATTTTGTTGACGCCCTCTTTCTCCACCTCGTCGATGCGGATGACGGCGTGCATAGGCAGATACGTCTTGCGGACGCCAGCGAACTCCTCTTTTAGCCGCTCCTCCGACGGGTCGACTATCAGCTCGGAACGTTCCCCGAAGATCAGCTCTTCCATCTCGACGAAGCCAAACATTCCCCCGGTGCTTACACGCCGAGCGTGCACCTCGTACACTTTGCCCTGGTTGTAAAAGACGACCCGGTAGATGTCCTTACTCTTCATGTGCACGCTCTCGACAAGACCCGAGGGAGCCCTTCCGCTGCGTCATAGGCTCCGTCGCGGGGGCGGGAAACGCCGTCGGCGCGGCTGCTCGTGAAGCTACGCGGGGGTGCCGCGCAGCCCGCCTCAGGCTTCACGGCCCAGACGCGACTGCAGCGGGCTGCTGCGGGGGAAGTGTGCGAGCAGGAATTCGAGTTGATCCGCTAACACTCGCCGGCCTTGGAGGTAGATGTACTCGGCGTAAGTGGGTATGAACGGCACGGCGAGAAGAGCCATGCCGGCCTGCTCCGGGCTGCGCCCCGCCTTGTGGTGGTTGCAACGCTTGCACGCTGTGACCACGTTGTTCCAGCAGTCTTGTCCGCCCTGGCTCAATGGGGTGACGTGATCGCGGGACAGTTCCGTGGCCGGGAGACGCAAGCCGCAGTACATGCACAGATGCGCGTCGCGCCGGAACAAGGCCCCATTGTTCATGGGCGGGACGTACTGCTCGCGGGCCTTGAGCCAGCCCTGATGGGCCCCGCACGTGGCAAGGATCGCGCTCACCGAGATGACGCTGCGGTTTCCCGTCTTTGCATTGAAGCCGCCGCGAATGTCGTACAGATGGGTTCCGCACGAGTAAGCCACCTGCCCCTGGTGATGGAGGCGCGCGGCGTTCTGGTAGCCGATCCACTCCAGCGGCATACCGGCGACGTCGGTGCGTAGGACTTGCTGGCTAAGGTCATACATGGCTAATTGCTCGTACATTGAGCCCAGCCCGGCACGCTTACCGATGCCGCTGATGGGCGCCAACATCTTACCCGTAAATAGCTGCTTCAGCCAGGGGCCGGCTGGCGCGCCGGCAGGCCGGCAAGGGCTTGCACCGCTAGGAGGCTTGTCCGCTGAGGGGAACGACGGGCCGCCCGATAGCGTAATAAGTGAATCCCTCGTCCCGAAGCACCCGTGGGTCGTAGAGATTGCGGCCGTCGAAGATCACCGGCTCCTTGAGCGCAGCCTTGATTCTTCCGAAGTCAGGGCTGCGAAACACATTCCATTCGGTGACGACCACGAGCGCGTTAGCCCCTTCGACTGCGCTCTCGGGGCTGTCGCAAAGCACTAGGTCGTTACGACCGTCGTAAAGACGTTGTGCCTCGTGCATCGCCTCGGGATCGAATGCCCGGATGCGCGCGCCATGCTGCCAGAGCGCCTCCATCAGGGTGCGGCTCGGTGCTGCCCGCATGTCATCCGTATTCGGCTTGAACGCGAGTCCCCACAGGGCGAATGTGCGGCCCCTCAGGTCGGCGCTGAAGTGCTCGGCAATCTTTTCGAATAGGCGCTGCTTCTGGCGGTCGTTGACTGCATCGACGGCACGCAGCAGATTGGCGTCGTAATCCGCCATCGAAGCAGTGCGGATCAGCGCCCGAACGTCTTTGGGGAAACACGAGCCTCCGTAGCCGCACCCAGGGTAGATGAAGTGATATCCGATACGTGGGTCGGAGCCGATGCCCACGCGCACCTGCTCGATGTCTGCGCCCAGACGTTCGGCGAGGTTGGCCAGCTCGTTCATGAAGCTGATTTTGGTCGCAAGCATGGCATTGGCGGCGTACTTGGTCAGCTCCGCCGAGCGCACGTCCATATCGATGAGGCGGTCGTGGTTGCGGTTGAAGGGAGCATAGAGCGCTCGCAGTAACTCTGTGGTTCGCGCATTATCGGTCCCCACTACGATGCGGTCAGGCTTCATGAAATCCTCTATGGCGTTCCCTTCCTTCAGGAACTCCGGATTGGACACCACGTCGAACGGGGCCTGCAGCTCCCGTTCATCGAGGACGTCCTGGATGACTCGGCGCACCAAATCAGCCGTTCCCACGGGGACCGTGGACTTGTTCACGACCACCCGGTACGCGGTGTCCATATGGCGGCCGATGGCGCGGGCCACGGCGACTACGTGCTGCAGATCGGCGGAGCCGTCTTCGTCCGGTGGGGTCCCGACCGCGATGAACTGGAACAGCCCGTGGGCCACGCCGGACGCCGCGTCCGTGGTGAAGCCCAGGCGACCGGCCTCTCGATTGTGGCGGACCAGTTCCTCGAGCCCCGGCTCGTGGATCGGAATCCTGCCTCGGTTGAGACCTTCGATCTTGCGGGCGTCCACATCGACGCACGTCACGTGGTTGCCCATCTCTGCCAGGCAAGCGCCGGTGACGAGCCCAACGTAACCAGTGCCGAAGATGGTCACCTTCATTTTCTGTCGCGTCTCCCAGTGTGAGCTGGCGTGCTCCCTCTGCCAGCGGCGGATTATACACCGGGGCTGGGTCGGCGCCGCGCAGGCACAGCCGGCGCCATGGAGTATGATAGCTATGGGAGTCGGCCGGGCAGCCGCTGCACCGGTTTCGGTACAGAGGAAAGTCCGGGCTCCGCAGGGCAGGGTGCCAGGTAACACCTGGGGGGCGCGAGCCCACGGAAAGTGCCACAGAAACGACACCGCCTAAGCGCCATCGGCGCCGGTAAGGGTGAAATGGTGCGGTAAGAGCGCACCGCATCGGTGGCAACACCGGTGGCAGGGCAAACCCCACCCGGAGCAAGACCAAATAGGGGGACTATAGCGTGGCCCGCGCTGTCCCCGGGTAGGTCGCTAGAGGTGCGCGGCGACGCGCATCCCAGAGGGATGGCTGTCCACGACAGAACCCGGCTTACAGGCCGACTCCCGCCTCTCTCGGCGCCTTCCCTTGACCGAAGCTTGAGCGTACCGTTCCGGCGACATCCGTGCGTCGGGGCGTGGGAGGAGGTCTCAATACTCAACGAGCTAGCGGAGCGGGCTTGCAAGCGGAGCAGTCCTTGATACGTAGACTTGTCGGCGGCATGTCGCGTGCCATACGTCGCCGCGAGCCATTGTGAAGCTCATCAGGTGGCGCGTTAAACGAACCAGTCGCTGCCCCGCCTTACACGCCACCCCCACGATTCTTCCATTTCGCCGCAAAGGTAACGCCCGTCTACAAGGAGTCATGGCACGGCGCCAGAATGTTTGGCAAAACGTGTGGGCGTAAAGACATGTCCGGAATCTGCCTGCCAATGGCGCCCGTCAGACGCCGTCAAGACCCCAGTGCAGGCTGCAGGCAGCTTGGGGAGGGCGGGAGGTCCACGTTGCGCAACTTGTCTTGCCATCTCCCTGGCCTCGTCCGAAAACCACCAGTCCAGGCTCCCATCGCAGCCATCGCCCTTAGGCACGGGCTCCTGCGCCACGCAAAGTTTATCGCCACGGGGGCAACGCAGCCGCACATGGAAATGGTCATCATGTCCCCACCAGGGGCGGAGCTTGTGCAGCCATGCCTTGTCCCCGAGCCCATCCCGCTTTGCGTCGTCGCACAGCTCCTTCTTGATCAACGGGTGCACGAAGATGCGGTCCACCTCACTGCTTGCGGCGGCCAAGCGTAGCATCTCGATCTGGGTGGGTGTCCAGACCTGCCGATTGAGGCTCTGGCCGCCGGGCGCTAGCATGCTGGGCGCAGACCAGCGCTCGCGTTCGTCTTGACTCAGCGTGCCATGATTCGCGTCAGGCGGAAGCCAAAACCAAATATCCACGTCCAGCCCGGTTTGGTGGCTGCGGTGCATGGAGGGCGAGGGCCCGCCCCTCGCCTGCGCAAGATCGCCAACGAGCATGGCGACACCATAACGCGCGGTGAGTTCCTGACCCAAACGGCGCACGAAGCGCACCAGTGTGGGGTGACCGTAGAAGCGTCTGCGGCTGAGCTTCATCAGGTGGTAGCCTTGACCATCGGCAGGCAGCGTCCGCCCGCCCTGCAAGCAGCCCGCGGTATCCTTGCCGATGGCTTCGGACCCACCCGCGCTGGGTGTTGCGACTTGCGCCCAGGGATCGGTAGCACTCAGGGCGGTTGAACACACGAGCAGCATTATCAGCACTGGCCACGTGCAGGACATCCCGCCCGAGGCTCTTCCGCCGTGAGCCAGATCCCGATCCATCTCGGCGTGACGACTCGCGCTTTCCAACGCCATCTCCCCACTGATGTCTCCCCCCAACGCGGGGGAAGTCATGGTGCTTGCTACGACGAAGCCAGGAAGCCAGATGATCTGGGCCGTTGTCAAGCAGGGCTACAACCTCGCACTCGACGCGCTCGACACGCGGTTATGTACTCAAGGTGGACGCAGCCTACGGGGGGGGCAGGCGTTCCCCCGGCGGAGAGCCGGAGTTCCCGTACCGGTGCGCCCCGCCTCACCGGGCAGCGCCGTCAGCATCTTTGTGGGCGGGGAGCCGGAGATGAAACGTCGTCCCGCCCCCGGGCTCGGTGGTTGCCCAGAGCTGCCCACCATCATGGGCCTCGATGATGGATCGGCTGATGGAAAGGCCCATCCCCATGCCGCCCGGCTTTGTGGTGAAGAACTCCTCGAATAGGTGTCTCTGAGCCTCCGGGGAGAGGCCGGGGCCCGTATCGGCGATGGATATCTCGATGGTTTCGTGATCCCTTGCCGTGGTCCGGAAAGTGAGTCGCCGTTCGGGACCCTGCATGGCCTCGATGGCGTTGCGCGCCAGATTCAGGATGACCTGCTCGATCTGAATTGGATCCGCCATCGCGGGGGGAAGCTTCCCACCCAGCAGGAGCTTGACCGTGACGTGGTTGCGGCGCGCCTCCGGGGCGACGAGCTCCGCTGCGTTGCGCACCAGGTCGTCAACGTCGGTCAGTTGTCGCTGCGGCGTCTCTTTGCGCAAGAAGGTTCTCGTGTGCCGGATGATGTCGCCCGCGCGCTTGGCCTGGGCAGCCACCTTCTGAAGGATGTCGAGTAGTTCCTCACGCTTTTCCGTGCCAGCTTGCAGCATCTGCACGCAGCCCTGAGTGTAGACGGCGATGGCAGCGAGCGGCTGATTCAGCTCGTGGGCGATTGCGCTCGCCATCTGGCCCATCGTGCTCAAGCGGGCGACATGGGCCAGTGCTGCCTGATGCAGCCGCGCCTTCTCTTCCGCGCGCACCTGCTCTGTGATGTCCATGGCGATGCCGATGATGGCCGGCGCCCGGTCGTCGGCGCCGGCGAGCCGCACCTTGATAATCTGCACTTCATGGGCCTCGCCATCGGCGAAGGTGATCGTCTCGCGGAGCCGATACGGCCTGTCGCTATGCAGACACTCCTCGTCCAACGTCTGCCAGGGCGACATGCTCCCGAGGGGGCCGCGCTGCTCGCCGCTCTTGACCATCCAGGATTCCGGCAGGCCCAGCCACTCGCAGACAGTGGTATTGGCGAATCGCAAGGCGCCGTCGGCCCCGATCATCCAGATGCCCACCGGGACGTTATCCAACAGGGTTCGGAGGGTAGCTCGCTCGCGAACCAGCTCTTCCTGGACGCGCTTGCGTTCGGCTACCTCCGCGGCCAGCTCCCGGTTGATAGATTCCTGCTGCTCCTTGGCCCGCCCGACATCGGCCAGCAGGTCCAGGTTGGCGAAGCGCAGCTCCAACGACTCGCAAACCGTCAGGTAGAGCCGACGCGATATCGCCAGCATTAACGCCACGAACAGCAACAGTAACAGCCCCATGGCCGTGTACACGGGAGTGGTATGAGTCATGATCCGGGCGATATAGGGCAGTAGGGCCGGGAGCAGAAAGGCAGGATAGGCGCCTGGGTAGGGGGAGAGCGTGGACATGCCGCCCGCGGACATGCCGGCGAGGAGGAATGCGAGGAACACCTGATGCACGTTGCTGTGCTCGGCAAAGAACAGCCACCCGGCCACCCCCCAGGTGGCCCCAGAAAGACCGGCACCGATGACGAACCAGGCCCCCCATCGGGACGCCTGCGCCGGCGCGGGATCTGCGCGCCAGTACGCGCGGACCAGCAGATAGCGCGCCAGCGTAAGGAGCAGTGTGACGACGAGCCAGGCCGACAGAAGAGGGCGCGGCTGCTCCGTCCATAGCACCGCGGTCAGGATCGCCGAATTGACGGCGATAGCGGGCAAGGCGAACGGCGCCTGGCGGTAAAGGAGACGGACCTGCTCGGCGCGGCGCCGCGGCTCGTGGTTCAGTGCCGCCGCGCGAGGCGTCATGGGAGGAGGGTCGGCGCGTCCACGGACGGGAGAGACCATCAGCCGCGCCGTGCGTCGGTCGCGCGCGTACTGGGGCCGTGCACTGGAACGTGAGCCCAGCGTGGGCGGGGGGCTAACAGAAACCGATACGCCGGACGAAACGCCAGGGCCCCCCGCCAAAGCAGCGGCACGACCGCGACGCGCCGCGGCCGGCCAACCCCTTGTAGGAATCGGCCCTCCGCATCTGCTACTAGCCGCGCCATGTGATGATCTTACCTGGGGAGCCCTCCCGGCGTCCGCACCCGCGTTCCCGCGAGCTGCCGAGGCTCTGCCTCAGGAGGGCTGACCCAAACTGACGGGCAGCGGCGGCCCGGAACGGTCGGCGGCTGGCCCGCCGAGGCCACAAAACGCCTTGGTTAGAGCCTGTAGTCGGGAAGATCGATGTCGTCGCGCAGGTCGCGGCCGATGAAGAAATCTGCAATGAACGGGACCCGCAACAGCCGGGTCACGAGGTTGCGGAAAGCGATACCGAAGGCGCTCTTCGGGGCGAAGGAGGAAGCGAATTTCGCCGCCGACTCTTGCTTGCGCTTCAGGAACGGCATCATCCGCTCCTGATAGCGAGCGAAGGCCGCGACGTGATCGCCCCGACAATCGTGAAGCTCGCCCGCAAGCACGTAAGCCTCGGCCATGGCAAGCCCCGTCCCTTCGCCGGCGAGGAGGGAGACGCAGGCCGCGGCGTCGCCGATCAGCGCCGTGCGGCCTCTCGTCCAGCGATCCATGCGAATCTGGCTGACGCGGTCGAAATAGATGCCGCTGGCCTGCTCCATCGCCGCGAGAATCCGCGGGCATTCCCAGCCGACATCGGCGAAGACGCTTGCGAGCACCGACTTGCGTTCTCGATCGTTCGAAGGACTCCCGGTGGTCAAGTACTCGTCGCGAAAGATGAACAGAAAGAGCGTCTTGTCCTCGCGCAAGGAGAACCGTGAAATCTGCCGCCCCGGGACGCTGTGGCTGACATAGACGAGCTCGTCGCGCGGCCGGTAGCCGTCGACCTCGAAGGCCGCGACATGGTAGCCGAGCGAGACTTCGAACCTCTCTTCAGGCCCGAAGGCAAGCTGGCGGACGCGCGAATGCAGCCCGTCGGCGCCGATGAGCAGATCGACTTCGCGCGGGGCGGCATGCTCGAAGCTGACGCGCACGCAGTCACCCGCATCCTCGATCCCCGCGACGGAGTCGCCGAAGACCGTCTCGACTTTTCCCTCTATCGCCCGGTAGATCGTAGCCGCAAGGTCGGAGCGCCGCAGGCTCGTGAACCGGCCGTGGGTCATGCGCCCGAAGACGTCGACCGAGAAACCGCCGTTCCTGCGGCCGTGCCGGTCCACGAACCGCACCTCCCTCGCCTGATAGCCCAGCTCCCTGATGCGCGGGATCAGGCCCATCTTCTCGGCGATGTCGTAGCCGACTCCCCAGAAGTCGATGACATAGCCGCCGCTGCGAAGCTGTGGCGACTCCTCGACGAGCAGCACCTCGTGACCGGATTCTCGCAGCCAGTATGCGAGCGTCACACCGGCGATGCCGGCCCCGTTGATGGCAATCCTCATGGAAGTCTCCTGCGGGCCGACCGCCAAATTTCACCTGTGGCCCTATTGGACCGGCAAAGCCGCACCGGGAGTGGCCATGCGACGGAGTCAAGCAACTAGATGGACATAGTAGAAATCGCCATTAAGGCGTAGCAGGGACGACTCAGGTGACAAGTGTCGTGTAGCTTCCTTGGGGGCCAGTACCGTGTCGGGAGGTGTGGCCGATTTTCTAGCGTAGTAATGGTATATGAAGATCAGCAAGGCGCCCAGCGCGTTCAGCGAGTTCTTCAAAGTCGCTTGATGGAAGTTTGTATCGCGTTCGTGCTTCACGTCGTTATAGCTGCACCACCAATCCGGATTGTGCGCAGTCCAGTTGGCCCACGGTTTGAAGGTCAGGCCGTAACGTAGGACAACAACTTCAGTGTCCGGCAGATCCGGAATCGCGGGAACTAGGACTGCTTTGTAATCGTTGATGTTTGCTCTTGGCGCGACGGGTGATACGCGCTGGCAGAGGAGCTTGGCTACAACGTCAACCTCTGACGCAGAGGAAAACAAGAGGTGTGCGAGTTCGATTGAATACACCGAAAAGTTTGGCTCCGCAAACTCGACGTAGCGAGACATCGCGTCCATGTCTCTCTCCAGCGCCAGAAAGTAGTTCCAGTGAAGCTTCGCAGGGGTTCTTTGGATTGTCACTAGACGCCCCCTATTCGTGTTGGATGTGTGCTCCCTAAAGCTGTGATATCGCTTTTGCTTTCGCGCCTTACGTATTCTCCAAAACGCTGTCGTGTTGATTATTGGCACGGCGGCAGCTCGCTGACATCGGCTCTTTGCCGCATGCGCCGGTAGACTGCCGCATATTCCACCTTGGCGCCGCGCCCCGCGCAGGGTATCGGTGAGCAGTTCCCGGCGCTGCCTCGCCGCGCGTTACGCATACATGAGGCGACGGCCCTTTGGCGCAGGTATCGGGTCACCGAACTCTCTGGCCGTGTCTAACCCAAAGCTGAATGGCCTCCTTAACGTTAGCCAGAGCCTCTTCTTGCGTGGCACCGTGGGCCAGGCATCCCGGCAATTCCGGGACCTCGGCAAAGAACGGTTGGTCTTCTTCACTCAATAAATAATCGTCTCGTACTTGTGCATCAGGGATCACCTGCCAAATGGTACTTCAGAATAGCGCCCCGGACTTGACGAACTTGGTAAGGCTTCGCCACAGATGATGGCTTCGGCGTATGCGTGGCTCAGCCATCGTGGCAGTCGGGCGGCCCGATACTCGCGCCGCGCCTCGACAATCGCCTCATCGCACGCTTCCCTCGCCACGACGCCCGGCCGCTTGAATCCCAGCTCCTGCGCGAGAGCGGCGGCGCGTTCGCTTACCACGACGAGTCGGGTGGCCCGCAGCCATTGCTGGCCGAGCTTTCCGACATGTCGAACAGGTTGCGCAGTCCCTCGTTGCTGGTCACGACGACCATTGACGTTGCTGGGGTCAGTGACGTTGCTGTGACGTTGCTGGAGTGACGTTGCTGGGGTCAGTTCCCGCTTGCTAGCATTCGCCTGCGGACGGTCCGCCCGACGGTAGCCGGGTGGACGTCGAAGTGCTGGGCGATCTCTCGATAGCTGTAGGCTTCGGTGGAATGGGCGGCGATCATCCCCTTCATCCGGCGCTCTGGACGTTGCCGCGGTGGACACCAACGAGGCGGGTGGGGCACGCCTTTGGACACGGGGAATGCTCAGCTCATCGCCCTGAACCAGCGCCTTGGCCTGCATGCGCTCGACAAGCCGCTCATCCCCGCTAGTTAGCCGCTTCACAGGTAGCTCACTACAGCCCTGGCCCGGAGCCGCGACTGGTGTGCCACAATGCGAGGATCTCCACCCTATCAGGCGATCCCCTTGACCGGTAATGGAGGTAGTGGTGAACACGGCTGAGATGGATACGTCGCACGCCCGATAGCTTAACATTCTTGGCCTTGGCCCCAATTTGCGGCTGGGTAGAGATAAGCTCAAAGGCGCGCTCGATGTCCTCACGGAACACACCGGCGCCTTCGGACGATTCGCCTCCCACCATGCAGAGGCTTCCGCCATCTGAGCCGCCGCAGTGCGGACGACGCGGAGGGGAAGCTTCCGGCTCAAGCGTGGTCTCGTAACTCGTTCAGCAATTGCTCGCCAGTAATGTCTTCGCCGCGGTCAGCTTCAGCCATCGCCGCAAGCAGTGCTGCCTCGGCTTCTGAATCGAGCACAAACGTCTCATCCCGCTCCGGTGCCAGCACGGTGACGGTGGCGCCCTCTTCCAGAGGCTCACCCTCAGTGACTATCTTGCCAGCGATCACTTTGCCTGTAGTGACTTTCATATCTGTATCCTAATGCACCGAGAGACCGGAATCCAGCGGCGGCCTAATAAGTGGGCTGGGGTCAGTTCCCGCTCGCTAGCATTCGCCCGGGACGATTCGTCCGACGGTCGCCATCCAGGAGATCTTCCGCCGATACGGCCCCGCCTATCGGGAGCGCTTCGGCCAGGCGATGTCCGCCGAGCACCAAAAGGTTATCGAGGATTGAAACGACCTTTCAGGTCGCCTTGTCCTTACTCGTTAGGTACTAACCCGGACAAGCTGGCCCGGAGCGATGCGAGAGAGCACCTGCAGAAGCTCCGGAACCAAGGGGAGCAGGGTTTCGATGCGGTTGTTCATTGCGATGAGCACCACTACAGGGATGAGCAGGCGAGCGGGATTCTGCTGATATTCAAGGTTCTGATCTCCAGTGACCAGCACATCAAACTGTCCACTGGCTCGGCGAAGAAGTTCGCCGTTCTTCAGGCCGGCCCAACCCATCTGCGGCACCGTGCGCACTTCATGGCCCGTAAGCGCGTGACCCAACTTGCGGGGCAGCGACTCATCAAGCAGGATGCGCATCCGCGTTCAAAGCTTCGCGCGCCAGTTCAAGGGCCGTAATGGCCTGCTCGCGGCTCACCGAAGGGAACTCGTCTAAGAACACTTCAAGGCTGTCGCCAGCCTCCAGATAGTCGAATAGGATCTTGACAGGGACACGCGTACCGACGAATACAGGCGTGCCGCCGAGGATTTCCGGGTCGCGGTGCACGACCAATTCCCGATCAAGCATGGTGAGCTCCGTGGTTTAGCCCTTCAATGGTACTGCAATGCTTCGGCGGGCACCTAGCGCGGAGGTGTGCCGCGCCGGCCACGGAAACAACAGAAAACATTAGAAAACAGGGTGCGCTGGTACCCGGCGTCGGCATGAACGATGCGTTGCGCATCGCCTACTTCGGGACCGTTGCTCGAACTGCCCAAGCCCGGGCGACTAAGGACACCGAACCGTCCGCTTGCACTGGAACGCGCTGTCGTATGCGCTCGCGCAGGCGCGCTCGCGCTGCCTCATCGAGGGCCATGGCATACGCCGGAGCGGGCCCCTGCCCGCCCAGGAACGGGCGCCAGTAGTCTTCGAAGCTCGCGAAGGGCGTCGCTATGTCGACCGCAGTCACCTCGACCCTATGCAGTCCAGAGCTGTCGAAGAGCTCGGTGAGCACCTCCGGACGACTTACGGGAAACCGAACTCCTTCGTCCACCCTCGACGCCTCCGGGTCGAGTTCAACCGCCGCATCCCAGAACAGGCGCATGAGATCCATCTTCCCTGCATAATCCCATACGTAGGCCCCGATTGTGCCGCCGTTGGCCGTCACTCGCGACATCTCGACAAGTGCCGCGCGTTCATCCGGGACGAAGTTCAAGACCAGTCCCGAAACCGTCACGTCGACAGACGAACTGTCCAGCGGGATTGCCGCCACAGTGCCTCGATGGAGCACCACTTGGCCTGCAAGGTGCTCTTTAGCCTTGTCGAGAAAACCCTCCGAAGGCTCGACGCCGACCACCGAGGCAGGCGAACAGTGGTCCACAATGGCTGCGCATAGCGCTCCCGTACCACATCCGACATCCAGCCAGCGCCGGCCGGCAGGAATGCTTAACCATGAGAGAAACCGAGGCGCGACCTGACGGCTCCACCGGCCCATCTACTGCTCGTAAGGGTCCCCACGTTCCCAGGTGTCCGACACGTGACTCTGTGCCATGATTCTCTCTACCTGTGATTCGACGCCCAACAGGAAATGGGCGGAAGATCCGCCGCCTCATCACACGGCGAGGTGAAGGCGTGCCGCCGCTTTTTGAATGAAATCATGCGCGTGAGCGAGCGTGTCAAAGGTTGCTGCGGTGCTGGGCTGCAGTAGCCCGAGAGAGCGGCGCTGGGGTCAGTTACCGCTTGCTAGCATTCGCCTGCGCCTGCGGAGGGTCCGCCCGACGGTAGCCGGGTGGACGTCGAAGTGCTGGGCGATCTCTCGATAGCTGTAGGCTTCGGTTCCGGCTCAAACGCGGTCTCGTAACTCGCTCAGCAATTGCTCGCCAGTAATGACTTCGCCGCGGTCAGCTTCAGCCATCGCCGCAAGCAGTGCTGCCTCGGCTTCTGAATCGAGCACAAACGTCTCATCCCGCTCCGGTGCCAGCACGGTGACGGTGGCGCCCTCTTCCAGAGGCTCACCCTCAGTGACTATCTTGCCAGCGTCACTTTGCCTGTAGTGACTTTCATATCTGTATCCTACTGTACCGAGAGACCGGAATCCAGCGTCGGCTGGAGTGCTTCGTGTACGCCCGACATGGGCATGGACTGATGGGGTGAGAGTCCCCTGTACGAGTACCTGGGAGGTTCACCTTGTGGACCCAAGCAACCACTAGCCGACGGCAAGGGCGGCCTCGCGAGGGGCTGTGCGGAGGAAGCCCGACCGGGATGACCAACGACCGGCTGCAACGCCAGGGCTTGATATCGGTACGCGCTTTGTGGCTCCGCGCCCATGGCTATCCCTGAGGTCCTCGTGTGCTCCGCTTTTGTGAACCGCCCGGTGCGGACCTGCATGCCGTGGTGGTGTGGGGGCTGGGGGCTAAACATCCCCGTACCCGATTATGCATACATTAGCCGACCTCGGGGTTCTGGAACCGGGCGACCCAGCTCACGAGCAGTTTCGATCCATTGCTCAATCACATGTTGCGCATTGGCCACCGCTTGCTCGTAGGTCTCCCCGTCCGCCATACATCCGGATAGTTCTGGAACCTCGACCAAGAAGGACTGGTCCTCTTCGCTCCAGTAGACGACTAACTCATATTTAATCAACACCGCTTTCTCCCAATCGGTACTTCACGAGTATGGTCCTGACTTGTTTGATCTGGTACGCCTTCGCCTTACGGCCTTTAGGCTGCAAATTGATGATCTCATCGACGCCATCCCGGGTGAAAATGTGATGGCCACCCTTCACCCGTTCGTCAAAGCCAAGGCGGATCAGCAACTGGCACAGCGCAGAGAACTCTATGTTTCCGTCGGCGCTTCCGGTCAGAATTTTTTCCCTGAGCTTTGAGTACTTTCCCATTCAGCAATGCCTATTCGCTACATCCGGCGCCTTCTGATGCAGGCGGCGAGGTGTAAGCGTGCTTTTTGAATGAGATCATGCGCGTGGGCGAGCGGTGTCAAAGTTGCTGCGGTGCTAGGCTGCAGTAGCCCGAGGGGAGGAGCGATTCGGCGGCGACACGGCGGCTCAGCGATCATGGCAGTCGTCGGCCCGTCATTCGCGTAGCGCCTCGACAATCGCCTCATCGCTCGCCTCCCGCGTCACGACGGCCGGCCGCTTGAAGCCCAGGTCCTGCGCGAGAGCGGCGGCGCGCTCGCTCACCACGACGAGCCGGGTGTTTCGCAGCCATTGCTGGCCGAGTTTTCCCACCATGTCGAACAGATTGCGCAGGCCCTCGTTGCTGGTCACGACGACGGACTGGATCTCGCCCCGCGCCCAGTGGCGCAGCAGCTCGCCCACGTCGGCCTTCGGCTGCACGCGCCGGTAGACTTCGGCGTACTCGACGACGGCGCCGCGCTCCGCGAGGGTATCGGCGAGGAGCTCCCGGCCCCCCTCGCCGCGGAAGATGACGATATGTTTGCCGGCCACTTCCTGCATGGCGGGCAGCTCCAGCAGGGCCTCGCTGTTGAAGCGGCCCGCGGGACAGAGATCGGCCTCGAGTCCCATGCGTTCCAGCTCGCGGGCGGAGCCTTTGCCGACGGTGGCGAGCTTCAGGTGCGGCGGCAGGCGGCGGCGCGCCAGGATGCCGTTCAGCGCCCTGGCTACGGCGTTCGGGCTGATGAAGACGGCGATGTCGAAGTCGTCGAGGCGGTCGACGAGGGCGTGGAAGGGCGACAAATCCTCCGGGTCGACGATCTCCAGGACCGCGAAGCAGATGGGCCGCCCGCCTTCTGCGCGGATAAGGGCGCAGAGGTGCTCCGCCTGGTGGGCGGGGCGGGTGACCAGCACCCCGACCTTATCCAGAGCCCCCATGCGCTTCGTAGAGGGCCTGCAGGATCTCCCCGGCGCCCATAGCGAGCAGCTCCTCGGCCACATGCGCTCCCAACGCTGCGGCCTGCTCCGGACTTTCCCCCGCCTGCGCGCAGAGAACCCGCCGGCCATCGGGGGAGCCCACCATGGCGCGCAGCCGCAGCCGGCCTTCGATCACCTCGGCGTAGGCCGCCACGGGGACCTGGCAGCCACCGTGCAGCCGCGTATTGAGCGCACGCTCGGCGGCCACGCAGGTATGGGTGAGGGGGTCGTCCAACGGGGCGATCAGTGCCTGGGTGGACGCGTCGTCGGCTCGGCACTCGATTCCGATGGCGCCCTGGCCGATGGCCGGGATGCTGACCTCGGTGCTGAGAAAGTCGGTGATTCGCTGCTCCAGCCCCAACCGCTTCAGGCCCGCGCAGGCCAGGATGAGGGCGTCGAACTCCCCGGCGTCGAGCTTGGCGAGCCGCGTGTTCACGTTGCCTCGCAGGGTCGAGATTAGCAATGCGGGGAAGCGGGCCCGGATCTGGCACTCGCGCCGCAGGCTGGAGGTCCCGATGCGCGCTCCCGCCGGGAGGGCGTCCAGGCTGGGGTAACGGTTGGAGACGAAAGCGTCGCGCGGGTCCGCACGCGTCAGGATGACGGGGAGCGCCAAGCCCTCCGGCAGCTCCACCGGCACGTCCTTCATGGAGTGGACCGCGATGTCCGCGCGGCCCTCGAGCATGCCCTGCTCCAGCTCCTTGACGAACAGCCCTTTCCCGCCCACTTTGGCCAGTGGGGCGTCGAGCAGCTTGTCGCCCTGGGTCGTCATGACGACCAGCTCGACTTCGAGGCCGGGGTGCAGGTCGATGAGCCGAGCGCGCACATGCTCGGCCTGCCACAGGGCGAGCGGACTCTTGCGGGTGGCAATGCGCACGAGACTGGACACGAAGCCTATGCTATAGGGCACACGTTCGCTAGGCAAACGTTGGGGCGGCGAATGCCGCACATGACCGGTTACCGGGAGTTTCCATGATCCGGAGTTTTGTCGGACAATGCCGGTCTCGTCCCGAGGCACCATTCGAGGGGGAACGGCCGTGTTGTCTCGCTGCGTGCTGGGATTGTGCGCACTGGCGATGTCCGCCTTGCCTGGCCCGGGGGAGGCGGCAGGAAGCGGCGAGGTATATGTGCCGCTCGCCCAGGACCTCTCCACCGACGGCCGGGTCGCGGGGGAGCGCGGCCTGCCCATCCTGCTGCTCATGGCGGCGGAGTACTGCACGTACTGCAAGTACGTCGAGCAGAACTTCCTGAAGCCCATGATCAGCAGCGGGGACCACAAGGACAAGGTGCTCATTCGGGTCTTCTACATCGATGGCCACCAGCCCATCCGGGATTTCGACGGCAGCTCCGTGACACCCGAAGCGCTCGCCGCACGGTATCGGGTCCAGCTCACGCCCACCGTGCTGTTTCTAGGGCCGGGCGGCCAGGAGTTGGCGGAGCGTCTGGTCGGGATAAGCAGCAAAGACTTCTACGGCGTTTACCTCGAACAGGGCATCGACGGTGCGCTCGCAAAGCTGCGCGGCGTCAGCTAGGCGAGCGTCTTGCCCAGTGCCCTCAGGCGCTTGCGCACCGTTGGCAGATGCCGCCGGCTGACCGGGACGCCTTCTTCGATCTCCGACACATGGACCTCGTATCCTTCCGCCCCCTTGCTGAGTGCGCGTACATGCGGCAAGGACACCAGCGCGTTGCGGTGGATGCGCAGGAAGCTCTCCGCGAACTCGCGCTCGATGCCCTTGAGGGGTTCGTCCAGCAACAGCTCGCCCCCGGGGTAACGCGCCGTCACGTACTTGCAGTCGGCCCGGAAGTAGCGGATCTCGCTTACCGGCACCACCTGGACGCCGCCATGCCGGTAGGCGCTGATGTGGGTGCGCAGGCCCGATTGTCGGAGCGCAGCGTTGAGCGAGGACAGGTCGGGTAGGCCGAGGCGCCGCGCCCGCGCGAGGGCCCGCTCCAGCCGCACTTGCTGCACCGGCTTCAGGAGATAGTCCACCGCCTGGGCGTTGAATGCCTCCAGCGCGTAGTCGCTGTATGCCGTGGTAAAGATGACCGCGGGCGGCGTCGGGGACGCCGCGAGGTGCCGCGCCGCCTCGAGCCCATCCATGCCGGGCATGCGGATGTCCAGCAGCACCACGGCGGCCTTGAGGTCGTGGGCCTGCAGCAGCGCATCGCGCCCGTTGTCGGCTTCGCCTACCACCTGCACGTCGGGGACCGCCTGCAGGATCTGGCGCAGGCGCTGCCGGGCCCACGGCTCGTCATCCACGATCAACAGGCGCATCGGTCACGTAGGGAAACCACAAGTGCACCCGGTACTCCTTATCGCCGGGCTCCACGGCCAGGCCGCCGCGGCCCTCGAAGTGGGCGGCCAGACGCTGGTCGACGTTGTCCTGCGCCATGCGAAAGCCCCGGCGCGGTGCGGAGGGCTGTTGCACGGGCAGGGGGTTGCGGATGTCGAAGTGGATGAGTCCCCGCTCCAGGCGCCCGGCGACGTCCAGCAGGCCGCCGCCCGGCAGAGGCTCAATGCCATGGTAGACGGCGTTTTCCACGAGAGGCTGGATGACCAGCCAGGGTACGAGCGCATCCGCAGGGACCTGGTCGACTCGCCACGCCACTTTGAGGCGCGGTCCGAGGCGTAGCTCCTCCAGATGGAGGTAGCGCCGAGCGACCGCCAGCTCCTCCTCCAGGGGGATCAGCCGGTTCTCCGCCAGGCTGGCCCGGAACACCTCGGCGAGGTCGTCCACTGCGCGCTCGGCCAACTCCGGCCGCGTGGGGATGAGACCTGCGATGGTGTTCAGGCTGTTGAACAGGAAGTGAGGGCGGATGCGTGCGTGCAGCGCCTGGATGCGGGCGCCGGCTTCCGCCTGGACCTGGTGCCGCCATTGGTGTTGGACGTAGAAATAACGCATCGCTACGCCGCCGATGATGGCACTGATCACCAGGTTGCGCAGGGCGAATTCATGCCGGGGGCCGGCCGGGACGTGCAGTTGCAGACCGGCATACTGGTCCACCCAGCAGGCCGCTTCGCTGATGACCAGCGTCAGGCCGAGGAGCACCAGGAGGCTCAAGATGGCTGCCCAGGCATCGCCGACCCCGCCCAGGTGCGGTCTCAACAGGCACAGAACGCCGATGGTGGAGAGCGCGATCCACTGGATGAAGAGGGACGCGAGGGCGAGCTGCTCCCACCCCGCAGCGCCGGACGCCCGCGGGGCGAGCGTCAGGACGATGGCCAGCAGCTCACCCGTCACCACCACCGAGAGCACGCGGGGTGCGGTGCACAGGTCCGGCAGGAAGGGCTCTTCGCCGGCGTTGGCCTGGGGGCCTCGGTACGGCACAGGCGTATCACCCTGACGGCTGAGGATCCGGGCGCGTGTCATGTTGCCTCCCTGGGGCGCGCCGCTTTTATCGAGGGCTGGATGCTCCCTTATACTAGCAGAGCGCGTGCGAGGTGCTGAGATGAGCGAGCAAGAGCCGGTGAGAAAGCCCTGGGGTGGTCGCTTCGCGGAGACCACCGACGCGTTCGTGGAGCGCTTTACGGCGTCCGTGGCGTTCGACCGGCGCCTATACCGGCACGACATCACGGGCTCCATCGCCCATGCCCGCATGCTGGCGAAGGTCGGCGTGCTGAGCGCGGCGGAATGCGAAGCGATTGTGCGCGGGCTGGAGCGCGTGCGGGCCGGCATCGAGAGTGGTGAATTCGACTGGTCGGTGGCCCTGGAGGACGTCCACATGAACGTGGAGGCGAGACTCACCGAGGCCATCGGGGAAGCCGGCAAGAAGCTTCACACCGGGCGCTCGCGCAACGACCAGGTGGCGACCGACCTGCGCCTGTATCTGCGGGACGAGATCGATTTCATCGTCTCGGAGCTGATGCGCGTGCAGTGCGGGCTGCTCGTGCTGGCGGAGCAGGAGGCGGACACCGTCATGCCCGGCTTCACGCACCTGCAGATCGCCCAGCCCGTCACTTTCGGCCACCACCTGCTGGCCTGGTTCGAGATGCTGCAGAGGGACCGCGAACGGCTCCGGGAGTGCCGTCGCCGGGTGAACGTGCTCCCCTTGGGTGCGGCGGCCCTTGCGGGCACGTCTTTCCCCATCGACCGTCACTACACCGCCGAGCTGCTCGGCTTCGAGGGGGTGGCGGAGAACTCCCTGGACGCCGTGAGCGACCGTGACTTCGCCGTGGAGTTCTGCGCCGCGGCCGCGCTCATCATGGCGCACCTCTCGCGCTTCTCCGAGGAGCTGATCCTGTGGTCCAGCAGCCAGTTCGATTTCGTGGAGTTGCCCGACCGTTTCTGCACGGGGTCCTCCATCATGCCTCAGAAGAAGAACCCCGACGTGCCGGAGCTGGTCCGCGGCAAGACCGGACGGGTGAACGGCCACCTGATCGCCCTGCTGACTCTCATGAAGGCGCAGCCCTTGGCCTACAACAAGGACAACCAAGAGGACAAAGAGCCGGTATTCGATGCCGTGGACACCGTGAAGGGCGCCCTGCGAGCCTACGCGGACATGATCCCGGCGCTCGAGGTGAAGCGCGAGAATATGCTGAGGGCTGCGCGGGGGGGATTCTCCACGGCCACGGATCTCGCCGACTATTTGGTGCGCAAGGGCCTCGCGTTCCGCGATGCCCACGAGGTCGTGGGGAAGGCCGTGCGTTACTGCGTCGAGTCCGGGAAAGGCGAACTGGCGGAGCTGACGCTCGATGAACTGCGTGAATTCGCTGCGGTCATCGGGCAGGATGTCTTCCAGGTGATCACGGTGCAGGGTTCCATCGCCGCCCGCGACCACTTTGGCGGAACCGCGCCGGCCCAGGTGCGCGCGGCCGTCGAGCGCGCCCGGCAGAGGCTCGCGGGATGACGCCCGCGGACAGCCTGGAGGCCCTTCGCCAGCGCCTGGCCGGGTTCGCGGCCGAGCGCGACTGGGACCAGTTCCACTCGCCCAAGAACCTGTCCATGGCCCTCATCGCCGAGGCCGCGGAGCTGGTCGAGCACTTCCAGTGGCTCACCGAGGCCCAGAGCCAGGCGTTGCCGCCCGACAAGCTGGAAGAGGTGGCCCACGAGCTGGCCGACATTCTCATCTACCTGGTGCGCATGGCCGACAAGCTCGACGTGGACCTGGTCCAGGCGGTCTACGCCAAGATCCGCATCAACGAGCAGCGCTATCCGGCCGAGCGGGTGAGGGGCGACGCGCGCCGGGCATCGGAGTATGACCAGACGGCGGAGGATGGCGAAGGCTGAGAGCCTGTGAATTTATCGAATCTCGGCGGTTCGGGTGAGGAAAAAATCGCCGCTCATAGGGAAGATGCCGAAGAATATTAGCAGAGCGTGATATAGCTCTCGTTGGGTATAGGCAAACTGGACTGGGGTCACGCCCGAGCGATGCGAGGGGTCCTTCGAGGCGCCCGCCAGGCGGCGTCAAACCCTTTGTCTTAAGGGCTAGGCGGTGCGGTATTGGGGTTGGCTGGCTTTCCGCAGGCGCAGGAAGGCTGCGCGTATTAGGTTGTGGGCAAGCGCGTACCACAGCAACACGCTTTTCACCTTCTGCAGCCCACGCACGGTGAATTGGCGCAGTCCCCGGTTTCTCGCGATGGCATTGACGCATTCGGCGGTAGAGGCCCGCTGCTTGTAGATCTCTTTGGCCTGTTCGGTGCCCATGCGTTCTCGCCACGCGGCCACCGCTGGACTATCCTCGGGCAGCGGGGCATGGGGGTCGCGGTTGGGGTCTTTGGGCTTTTGTACCGGGGCGTAGACCGTGGTGCCGGCGGCGGTGGCCGCTTCGATGGCCTGCTTGTTGGCAAAGCCCCCATCGACCAGGGTCTCCTCAGGCAGCGCTTGATAACGCTCGACAAGCTGCTCCAGCATCGGCACCAGTTCGCCCTGGTCGCTGCCTTCATTGCCGAGGTCGACCCCCACCACAATCTGGGTTCCGGTGTCGGCGCAAAACTGGCCGTTGAAGGCGGGTCGAAACCCGCCATCGGCCATCTTCATCACCCGCGCCTCGGGGTCGGTGGTGGAGACCCGCGCCTTGGCCTTCTCCGCGGCCTTCTTCTTGGCCTCGACCTGAGGCAGATGCTCCAGGGCCTGGCGCACCCGCTGCTCGCGCTCGTGAGCGGCCCGCAGCCGGGCGGCCCGCTCACGCTGGGCGCTCGCTGCCGGGGCGTCTTGCAGCTCTTGGCGCAACGTCTCGACCTGCGCACGAGCCTCTTCGAGACAGCTCTCCAGGCTTGGTTGGCGACGGAACGAGGCCGCCCCGGCCGAGGCGCGGATGCGCACGCCATCTTGCGCCACCCGCTTCATGCTGACCAGCCCCTCCGACAGGAGGGTGGCCACCCCCACGGTGAGCTGATGGTCGAGAAACGCCCCATGGGCCACCCGAAAGTCCGCCAAGGTGTGGTAGTTGACCGATACACCACCGCACAGCCAGCGGTAGGCATCATGCTGCTGGCACAGCCGCTCCAGCATCCGCGCACTGCCTACCCCCTCCAAGGTGGCATACAGCCACAGCGCTATCAGGATGGCCGGGTCAATCGGCGGGCGTCCCGCCCCGCCCTCCACGGCCCGGATCCCCTGGTACAGGGGCGAGAGATCGATCCCCTCCACGAAGGCCCAGACCGTGCGCACCGGATGGTCCTCGGCTACCAGCGCCTCCAGATCACAGGCCCGCAGCTCGACTTGGGCACGGTTGGGCCGCTGGTAACGCGGCGGCGCACCCTGCACCACCCGCCCCTTGCACGCTTCTCCGCTCGGGAGCGGTGCCTGCTCTTCGTCAAAGAGTGGGATGTCCACTTCGCTCTGCCCCCTGGGTGGACAAATAAATGGCGAAACTTTACACCATCACGAGGGCTTCGGGGATTTTTTCACAGGCTCTGAGAGGATGTGGAAAAGAACAATCTGGGAGCGGTGCGACTCCCTGTGGGATGAGAAAGGCTGGGATCGCGTACACTACGCTCGGGCTGGAGGGGAGTGGCCGTTGGCTTTCTTGGTGGTACGACTCCGAGAAAAGACATGGTCCAGGGACTGCTGCGGACTTAGAGTGATGACGCCTCCCTGCCAGGCGGGAGTTGCTACGGGCGCAGACTCACCGAGAGCTTAACAAGGCCCGGCACGCGCCGGAAGCCCGGAGCAACTGGGCGAAGGTCTTGGAAAGCCTGTTCGCGGGCTCACTCGCCGTGCGCTTCCAACTACGGCTCGTGGAGGTCCATATCGGCGTCGACCTGTCGTCCCTCGCACCGGAACGCACTGTCCAGGCCGCCGATGGCGACGAACTGGTCCCGATCACCATGACCCAGCTCAACGAGCAGAACATCGAGGCCCTGCGGCCGGCAAACAGCCCCCATAAGCCGGAAATCCCGAGTCTCGCTTCGCCCGCGTCGGAGGCCGCAGGTGGGTCGCTGCCGCCTGCGGGATTGGGCACCGGGGCCGTCCAGCCCGAGCCCACACCAGCCAAGGAACGCGTTGCCTCGGAGACGGCCAGTCCTGTCCAAGCGCCACCCGTGGAAACGGTCACGCTCCCGCGGACAAGAGTCTACCTCGGAGATGCCACCGGCGCTTACGGCCGTGCACGGGAAATATGGCTAGAACCGGAGCTTCCGGATCGGCCCCTGCCTAATCCGCACATCTGCGTGACAGGCGAGACTGGGAGCGGCAAGACACAGGCGGCCAAGGCCATCCTCCACGAACTGCTCGGTGCCGGTCTCCCAGCCCTGGTGCTGGATTTCAAGGACGATTACTCGGACCGGGAGTATGTCGAGGCCGAGGGGTTTGCCCTGTACGACGCCGCCTATGGCGGGATGCCCTTCAACCCCATGACGCCGCCCACGGACCCCAGGACCGGGCGCTGCTCACCTATCACCCACATTCACCAACTCGGCGGTATCCTCAAACGGGTCTACCGGCTGGGAGACCAGCAGGCATTCCACCTTCGGGAGGGCATGAAGGCGGTCTACGCGGCGGAAGGTATCGACCTCCAGGCCCTGTCCCCGGGCGAAAGACATGCCTTCCCACCGTTCGAGCGGGTGCGCGATATCCTAATTCAGGAAGGCCAAGATGCCCTCCTAGGGCGGTTGTCACCCATCTTCGACCTGCGACTCTTCGCAAGCGTCGAGGACGAGACCGCGCTTCACAGGCTGCTCGACTCGGCGGCGGTGATCCGGGTCAGCCAGTTGCCGGGGGACGAGATCAAGAATGCGGTGGCCGAGTTCCTGCTGATGGCGCTATACAACCACATAATTCGCCAGTCTCAGCCGCGCGCCCTTCGCCGTCTGCTGGTCCTGGACGAGGCCTGGCGGCTGGTGCAGTCGCCTTACCTGGAGCCCCTGATGCGGGAGGGAAGGGCGTTCGGTCTCGGAGTGATAGTGGCGACCCAGTTTCCCAAAGACCTGCCTGAGGTCGTCGCGGGCTCCGCCGCCACCAAGCTGTTCTTCAGCCAGACGCAGTCCGACCAGATCCGTGACGTACAGCGTAGCCTGACGGGGAAGACAAGTGGGCCCGAGGCCGAGCAGGTGGCGGCGGTCGTGCGTAGCCTGCCGCCGCTCACATGCCTTTTGCAGAATGCCCACTACAGTCCGTACGCGCGAGTGGCTGTGCGGGCGTACTATGAACGTGTGCAGCAGTGAGCGCTGCCCGACCCGCATCACGGAAGGCTGGCCCCATCTTCTCAGTAGTTAGCCCGTAGTTTAGCTTTCAAGAAGGGGGCGCGCGCTGGAGAGGCCGAGGCGAGAAGCCGGAAAGGCGCGATAGACAGGGCTGGCGCGGCGCGTCAGCCAGTTCGTCGCATTCCGGTACGTCGAGGGCGACTATCCGAGGCATCGCATCCCCGAGCCCAGGACCCTGGTGACCTGGCTCAGGCACTTCACCCCCTTCGGCCCGACCGAGGAGTGCATGGCCGTGTTCGAGAGGGGGCTGGCCGCCCGTCTCGGCGGCCTCGGCGAGGAGGGCCGCCGGGACGCCGCGGACTATTATTCGCAATGCAGGCGGTGGCTGTGGAGGTCCTGCACGGCGGAGTAAGCTGAGGGCGAAGAACAGGAACCCGAGTAAAGGAGGCACCATGTTGCAGGCGATTAAACGTCAGGTGATTGTCCAGCCGGGCGGGCGTATCGAGCTGACCGTCACCGAGCTCGAGGCGGGTACATCGGCGGAGGTGGTGATTATCGTCCCGGCCGCAGAGACACAACCGCGTCGGCTGATCAGCTTTCTGGGCAAGGGGCGAGGGGCCTTCGCCACTCCTGGCGAGGCCGACGCCTTCCTGCGCGCGGAGCGGGAGGGATGGCAATAGTACAGACCCTCCCCGGCCCCCGCGTGTACCTGGACACCAACGTGTTCATCTACTTGCTGGAGGGCTATCCGGGCTATGCCGCGGTCCTGGCCGAGCTTTTCCAGCGTGTCGATGATGGGACCCTGCAGGCGGTGACCAGGAACTCACCCTGGCGGAGGCCCTGATCAAGCCTTTGACGGACACCTTGGAGCGGGCCTACTGCGAGCTGATCCAGTCCACCGATGGACTGAGGGTCGAGCCGGTGACCCGTGACATCCTGATCGAAGCGGCCAGATTGCGGGCGGCACACGGTGGGGCGAGGCTCCCGGACGCGATCCACGCAGCGACGGCGCTCGACGCTCAGTGCCAGAGCTTCGTCACCAACGACTCGGGCCTGAAGGTCCTGCCCGATCTCAACGTCGTGCTCCTCTCCGAGTTTGCCGTGCTCCGTTGACGCATGGAGCATGGCTCAGTGGAAGCTCAACGCATACCCCGACTGCAACCCGCTCCGGGCTGCAGCGATGCGGAGCCCCATGGATTGGAAAGGACAACTTCGTCCGTCTTGGGACCCTGGACAGGCTCTTCCTAGCCCATACGCGGCCGAATTCGGGGATGGACCCGAACCGCCCGAATCGCCAAGCCACCCCCGATGCGTATGGCTCTCAGGCACGACGGCCCTTCCAACGCCTACCGCAGGCGCTCGCTATCGGTGCGGGCCAGGGCTGCCTCCAGGTCCTCGATGCGCGTGACCGGCGCGTCACAGGTTTGGCCGGTGCAGACGTAGGCGACTGCCGCCCCTAGCGGGCGGCGTTCGGCGAGCGAGCCTGGCAGTCCTTCCTCATGCGCCGGGATGGCGAGGCACAGCCGGTGGGGCGTATAACCCCGATGGCAGCGCTCGGCCCAGGGTGCGAGGGACTCCGGGTTTCCACGCAGCACCACGGTCTGAGGCGGGTACAGGTGCTCCTCCAGCGCGAGGAGCAGGGCGTTGTGGGCGTGGGGAGCCCGGATCAGGGTGTCCCAGCCCCCTTTCAGGGTGCGCTCCGCCGCCTCCAGGTAGCGAGGCTCGCCCAGCAGGTGCCCCAGGCGGGCCAGGGCAAAAGCGGCCACGCCGTTGCCGGCGGGTGTGGCGTCGTCCGCGAGGGGCTTGGGGCGCTGGATGAGATCTTCGTGATCGTCGGCGGTGAAGTAGAAGCCGCCGTGGTCGCGGTCCTCGAAGTGGCCGAGCAGCGTGTCTGCAAGCTGCACGGCGAAGTCCAGGTCGGCCGACCGGAAGCGTGCCTGGGCGAACTCCAGCAGCGCGTCGACGAGAAAGGCATAATCGTCCACGTAGGCCGGCAGATGCGCCACGCCGTCCTTGTACGTGGCGAGCAGGCGCCCATCCCGCCAGAGCCGCGCATGGATGAAGTCCAGTGCATGCTCGGCCGAGTCCAGCAGATCGCTGCGCTGCAAGTGCCGCCCCGCGACGCTCATGCCCTTTATCATCAGGGCGTTCCACGAGGTAAGCACCTTATCGTCGCAGCCGGGCCGGACGCGCCCGTCGCGGGCGGCGAGCAGCTTGCGCCGGGCGCGGTCCAGGACCTCGGCGACCTCAGCTTCCGTGAGGCCGGTCGTCTGCGCGATCTGGCCCTCGGTACGCGCCACGTGCAGATGCCAGTGCCCCTCGAAGTTGGGCGGACGGTCCAGTCCGAAATGTTGCGCGGCTAGCCGGTATTCCTCCTCGTCCAGCAGCGACTGCACTTCCTCGCGGGTCCACACGTAGAACTTGCCTTCCTCGCCCTCCGAGTCGGCGTCCAGTGCGCAGTAGTAGCCGCCCTCGGGGGACTGCATCTCGCGCATCACCCAGGCGGCCGTGTCCTCGCAGATCTTGCGGAAGAGGGGGTCCCGCGTGACCTTCCAGGCGTCGGCATACAACGCAAGGAGCTGGCCATTGTCATAGAGCATCTTCTCGAAATGGGGGATCATCCAGCGCTCGTCCACGGAGTAGCGGCAGAAGCCGCCTCCGAGCTGGTCGTAGATCCCACCCCGGCCCATGCGGGCGAGGGTGTATCGAGCCATCTCCAGCGCCCGATGGTCGGCTGCTTCGGTGCTCGCGTAGTGCCGAAGCAGACGTTCCAGGCTGCCGGGGTGCGGGAACTTGGGCGCCGGGCTGAAGCCACCATACTGCCGGTCGTAGCTGCTCTCCAGCTCCTGCCTCGCTTGGTCCAGGGGGGAGGGGTCCAACACCGCCTGGTCCGGATCGGATTGGGGGACGGTACGCTGCAGGAAGTCGACCACCGAGCGATTCTGGCTCTCTACGTCTTCACGGCGCTCGCGGTAGAAGCCGGCCACTCGCTGCAGCAGGTCCTTGAATGCGGGCAGCCCGTGGCGGGGCTCGCGGGGAAAGTAGGTGCCGCCGAAAAAGGGCACCTTGTCCGGGCTCAGGAATACGGTGAGCGGCCAGCCGCCGCCGCGTTGGGTCAGGAGGTAGTGGGCGGTCTGGTAGATCTTGTCCAGATCCGGGCGCTCCTCCCGGTCCACCTTGATGCTCACGAACAGCTCGTTCATGACCCGGGCCGTCTCACTGTCCTCGAAAGATTCGTGGGCCATGACGTGGCACCAGTGGCACGCCGAGTAGCCGATGGACAGCAGGATCGGCTTGTCCTCCCGCCGAGCCCGCTCCAATGCCTCCTCATTCCACGGGTACCAGTCCACGGGATTGCGGGCGTGTTGGCGCAGATACGGGCTGGTTTCGTCGGCCAGGCGGTTGGTACGTTCAGGCATGAAGAGCCCTCTATTAGTTGACTGTGGCCGTCAACTATAGCACGCTTGCCGGGCCGCCGCGGCCCTCGCGTAGCGTCGTGTCGCGGCGCAGCCGCGTGCTACCATGGCGCCGAAGTGTTGGCAGCCGGCGCCGACGCTTCGCGGTTCAGGTGCACGCGGGTCGGTCGGACGGGCGGACGGCATCGCCAATCCGGCGCGTGCTGAGCGTAGATCAGGCGGAGGTCGTTATGACGCTCGACGAGAGCATGGCGCACGTCAGGCTGCAGCTCGCGCACCACCGAGCGCTGAAGGACCTGTTCGACGGCTTCGTGGGGGACATCTTCGGCCTCATCGACGCCGAGCTGCCGCTGCAGCCCAAAGAGGCGGACGACGGGAGCCTCGGCTTCCAGCTACTGGGCAGGGTTCTGCGCGTGACCTTCTCGCCCGTCTATGACGGCGCCGGACAACTGCGGGGCGCCATCCGCATCTGCCACATCGACGGCGAGAAGTGCGCGTACGTTCCGATAGGAATGATCTTTTTCGACCTGCAGGGCAATCATGGCGACAGCGTCGACAGCCTCGGGGAGGCCAACAGCTTCCGCGGTCGGCCGGATCGTGTTCGCCGCATCTTCCTGGACTGGCTGGTGAGGTTCCTCGCGTCCGACGAGTTCCGGGTGGCGGGGCTCGTGGTGCGGCCCGCTTCCACCCAGTAACGCCGGCTCCGTCTGTCGGCGTTCGGCGTGGCCAGTGGTCTGATCTCGTTTGACCGCACACGGCCGCCGTTCGTGGCGCGTGCCGGATGCTCTCCCCGGCAGCAGGCGACTGCAGACCCCGATTCCCGCCCGCTGCGCGGCACCCGCTCCCCGTTTCGCCGATCTCCCTGTGCCCTGGCGGGCGGGGTGGAGCGCCGGGGGCCGGGAACTTGCGCCCGCGGCTGCACACTATTGCTGGAGGAAGGATAGGAGCGTTCGGAGCCCGAGACCATGAACAGACGCGGCTTCTTGATAGGTTGTCTGGGTGCGACGGCGGTTGCCGCCGCAGGCACCCGGATTCTTGGAGGGGACATGGCGAGCGCCGGAAAGCTTGAGAAGATCCAGCGGTCCGAGGAGGAGTGGAAGCGGCTGCTGACGCCGGAGCAGTTCCAAGTGCTGCGCGACGAAGGGACGGAAAGGCCCTTCACCAGCCCCCTCAATGAAGAGAAACACAAGGGACAGTTCGTATGCGCGGGATGCGAGCTGCCTCTGTTCACGTCCGAGATGAAGTTCGACAGCGGTACCGGGTGGCCCAGCTTCTTCACCCACGTCGAGGGTCACGTGGAGACCAAGCGGGACTTCAAGCTGATCCTGCCCCGCACCGAATATCACTGCGCCCGTTGCGGCGGCCACCAGGGGCACGTGTTCAAGGACGGGCCGCCGCCGACCGGCCAGCGGTGGTGCAACAACGGTGTGGCCCTGAAGTTCATCCCGGCCTGAGCAGCGCCCGCCCGCCAAACTCTGCAAGGATACCGCCCTCCCCGCCAACTCTGGCCGGGAGGTTGCAACGCCGCGACGCAGTGGGACCTCTCGGCGGCCCGTCAGGTGCAGACGTGCGGTCTGCACCAGCGCGCTTCCGTGGCGAGACATGCCGGCCGAGTCGTTGCGGACACCCTCGCCAGTGCAGCTACCGGGGGCCGAGCTGGTACAGCCACAGCCCCGCCAATATGGTTCCTCCCCCTGCCCACACCTGCGGCTGCAGCGGCTCTCCGCCGAACGCGTGTCCGAGCAAGAGCGCGGCGACGGGTGTGACTAGCGTGATCAGCGCGACGCGGCTCGCCTCCACATGACGCAGCACGTGGTAATAGAGCACGAAGCCCAATACCGATCCGACCAGGCCGAGGTAGACGATCGCGATGGCCCCGCGTGCCGGAATTGCGGACGGCATCGACTCCCCCGATGCCAGGAACACCGCCACATATAGCGGAACTGCGACCAACAGCGCCCCAGCGGTGACCGCCAGGGCCGGAAGCTGGCTGCCGATGCGTTTGACGGCGACCGCACTGGCCGAGTGGATGGTGACCGAAGCCACCACGCCGGCGACGCCGTATCCCGCCCTGGGGCCGAGGGTTTGCCCGCCCGCGAAGACGAATCCGAGTCCGGTGAGCCCGAGCAGGGTCCCGGCCACCCGCGCGGGTGTGAATGCCTTCTCGGACAGCCAAACCGTCGCCATGACCCCGGTCACGAAGGGTGCGAGGCCGAACAGCACCGACATCCAGCCGGACGGAATGTACTGTGAGGACCAGTACACCAAGAGCATCGACCCGAACAGCCCGAATCCCGCTGCAAGGTAAGTGCGGCGCGCCTCCCGGTGCCAAGGCAGCCGTATGCGGAGCAGCCCGACAAGGGCCAGGCTCACCACCACGCCCAACAGCATGCGGCCCGTGAGCCCGAACAGGAAACCTCCGGGCTCGCTGCTCCACTTGATGGCGAGGGGCGTCGTCGACCAGATGAGGATGACCCCTATATACGCTGCACGCACCGACACGGCGCACTCCTTCGTCGCCAGCTAGCTAGAGGTCCCTGTAAAGGAACCGGAAACAAAAAAGCCGCAGGGCTTGCGCCGTGCGGCCTTTGGGAGTCGAAGATCGGTATCAGGCTAGGAAGCCACAGCTCTCTCCGTCGCGCCGCACGGCCGCACGCGCCAGCCGGGCAGCCGGCGGTGCGGCATCGTCATCGTGAGGCGCGGCAAGGCGTCCATGGCCGTACAGTCTGCTCCAAGCGCCGGGAGGGTGTCAACGGCGCGCATTCGCCTTGTCGCGAGGGCCAAGGGCGCTGCGACCGCGATCCGTCGTCAGGCCCGTCGCGGACCGAACGCGATTGGCGCCGGACCCGCCACGCGGGAGGCCGGCGCCGGCCACGGCAGGAAGAAGGCCAGGCAAGTCAGCCCTGGTGGCTGACCAGTACTTTGAATCGATATGGCGACTCGTTATTTCCGAGGACGAGGGCGCCCTCTGGGCCGTCGAAGAACACCGGACCCGTTTCGCCTCCGGTGCCTCCGACTCGGCGGCCATTGACGAGCGCTCCCAGGGCGCTTCCTCGGTCCAGGACGCCGAGTCGGCCGTCTCGCAGGAACAGCGTGACGTGGTGCTCGGAGATCTGCAGCGGCGGGGAATCGGCTATCTTGAGGTCGTTGTAGGCGAGCACGTTGCGGCACAGGCGGCCGATCCGAAACGGAAACCGCCTGATGCGGTACGGATTGGCGGGCAGGGCGTCGGCGGCCCTCTGAGTCTGTCCTTCCAGCAACACCACCGTACGCATGTCGGCTTCGCTGGCACCAAGGGATGGCGCAGGCGGGACTGCCGCCCGAGCGCACGCCCGCCTCAGCTCCAGGATCATGCCCTGCGACTCGCGCAGCCGCTCGAACAGGACCTTCAGCAGATTGAGGCTCGCCTCCGGGTCGGATTGGAGGCATTGAACGAAGCCCTCGCGATGGACCTCTCTCAGCACCGTGTCCTCGATGGCGCTGACCGTCGCGCTGCGCGGCTGGTCGTCGATCATGCTCATCTCGCCGAAGGACTCGCCGGGACCCAGGACGGCCAAGCGCACGCTTTCCCCGTCGAGCTGTTTGGTGACCTCGACGCGGCCTTGTTCGATGATGTACGCCGTCTCCCCAGCGTCGTGCTCCCGCACGATGACCTCTCCGGATGCATATTGCCTTAAGGTGACCATCGAAGCCCCTCCACCGAGTCGGCAGGCTCGTAGAGACCGTTGAAAAGCCTGCCGAAGTCAAGCATAGCAACTGGCCGCAAGCCCAACAACGTCGGCGGCGGAAGCGTGAGCCCTGCGCCGCGCTCGGTTTCCGGTGAAAGTCTCCCGGCGCCCGCGCGGGGAACGTGCTTGCGCACGGACCCTGCCTGCAGGGTATTCCCTCTCGGCCCGTGCGGGTGGATACTGCCCGGCGTGCCTGCGTTTTCCGGGTGGGTCAGCGCGCCCCTCGGCGCCGGGCAACGGCTCAGCGACGGACACGAATGCGATCATGCGAATACCCACGCCCCCCAGGATGCCCGGTCTACCCGTACTCGGTAACATCGTCGACTTCTACCGGGATCGAGGAGGTCTCCTGCGCCGCGGCTACGAGACGCTGGGCCCGGTCTTCAGCCTGCGCCTCGGCCCCAAGCGGGTCGCCGTGCTCATCGGGCCGCAGCACAACGGCCTGTTCTTCGCCGAGACGGACGCCAAGCTCTCCATGCGGGAGGCTTACAAGTTCCTGATCCCCATGTTCGGCGAGCCGGTCGGGTTCGCCGGGGGGCCCGTGCTCTACCAGGAGCAGCGCGGCATCTACTTGCAGCTATTCAAGGGAAAGCACATGCCCGGCTACGTCCGGGTCATGGGCGAGGAGGTCCGGGCCTGGCTCGATTCCCTCGGGGAGAGCGGCGACTTCGAGCTGGTCTCGGCCCTGGAGCGGCTGACACAGCACGTCGCCGCCCACGCCTTCATGGGGACGGAGTTTCGCCGGCGCATGGGCGGCTCCTTCTGGGACCTGTTCGGCGATCTCATCGCGGGACTCGACCCGGTCCTACCGCCGCATCTGCCGCTGCCGCGATTCATCCGCCGCGATCGGGCCAGGCGCAAGCTGCACGCCATGATGAGCGAGCTCATCGCCGAACGCCGCGCCCATCCAGACGCCCACCAGGACTCGTTCCAGGACTTCGTCAATGCCAAGTTCGCCGACGGCCGCCCGGTCAGCGACCGGCTGATCATCGCGATCATGCTGTCGCTGATCTTCGCCGGCCACGAAACCACCTCAGCCCAAGGAAGCTGGGCCCTGATCCAGCTTCTTCAGAACCCGGACCACCTTCAGCGGGTGAGGCAGGAGGTAGACGACGTGCTGCCTGCCGACGGCGGGATCGAGCCGAGCCACCTCCGCCAGCTAAAGCACCTGGGGTGGGCGATCCGCGAGACGGAGCGCATGCGCCCCTCGGCGGACATCCTGCTGCGCTATACCGCCGAGTCCTACGAGGTGGGGGGCTACCGCGTCCCCAAGGGGTGGCTCACCATGATCTCCCCGCGTGTATCCCACCGCCTGCCGGAAGTTTTCCGCGACCCCGAACGCTACGACCCCCTGCGCTTCGCCCCCGGGCGCGAAGAGGACAGCCGGCACCGCTTTGCGCTGGCCGGCTTCGGCGGCGGCACCCATCGCTGCATGGGGATGAGCTTCGCCGATAACGAGATGACGGTCATCCTCGCATTGCTGCTGCGGCGCTACGACCTGGATCTCCTGACGCCCGACCCCCAGCCCACGCGCGAGATGCGGGCGAGCCGTCCCAGCCCATGCCGCATCCGCTACCGGCGCCGGGCGACGAGCGACCGCGAGCTTCCGCGGGCAAGCGTATCGGCCGCAGCAGGCTGCCCGCACCTCCAGCACGCCCCGTCGTCAATCCGCGTTTCCTCGGGAGACGCCGGGGCAGGGCGGGACGCAGCCGGTTGACTGCCCCGCCGACGCCGTGGCCCCACCGGGGGCGTAGCTGGGTGGGCTCGTAGCAGGGCAACCCCTCCTCGCCTGTGTGGGTCCCGCGCGGCGAGGGTTGTGAGTCTCGACGGCCAGGTTCCAGGCGCGGAGCCGATGACCAGGCTCGAGGGGCTATTGTCTGCAGGAACTGGCGAAGAGCGGGCCCGTGCCAGCCGTGCGGAGTCGGCTGACGGACTCCCGCGCCAGACGCGCCGCGGCCGCCTCCATGTGCCCGAACAAGGCCTTGTAAAGCTCGCAGTAGGGGTCCTTCTCGAACATCGTGCGACGCACTGTGAAGGTGCGCACCGGACATCCGCCGTGGCACAGGGCCAGGTAGTCGCACTGGATGCAGTCCCGCTGCACCAGGGCGACGGGGCGCTGGTGGAAGCGTTGCAGGGCCGCACTCGCTTCCAGCATGGCAGCGAGGCTGTCGCACTCGAAGATGTTGCCGAACCAGTGGTCGGGGTAACTCGTGACCCAGCAGTCGCACTGTGCCACGTTGCCGCGGGCATCGATGGAGATGATGTGATTGGCGCAGTCGTCGGTCCAGATGCACGGCAGCACCGCGTGGCCGCCAGTGAAATACGTGAGCAGCTCGTCGAAGGGCCCCACTCGGACCCCGGCGTAGTAGCCCCGTTCCAGCCACACCTCCGCGAGTTCGGTGAAGAAGCGGGCGAGCCCGTCCGTTTGCAGGGGCAGCATGCTCTTGACCACGTTCGGTTCGCCGCCGGGGAACGGGGTGTTGACCTGGAAGCTGCGGATGTCCAGCTCGTCCACGAAGTAGCTGTAGAATCGCGCCGCGCCGGTCTCCAACGTCGCGGCGTTGGGCACCGCGATGACCTGCACGTCGATGCCCGCGTCGCGGGCGAGGCGCACGTTGCGCGTCCAAACCTCGTTGTAGTCGGCATGGTCCCGCCCCACTCGGCGGCGGTAGAGGTTGGGATAGTCTAGCGAGGAGCTGACGCTATTGCCGAACATCTCCCGGATGACGCCGTTCCATTTCGGGCTGTAGCCGATCATGTTGCTCTGCAGCCCATGGGCCACCGCCCGCCCGCGCGCCGCGGCGGCCTCGCCGATGAGGCCGTGCGCCTGCTCGAACCACGCGGGCGGCAGGGTCATCGCTTCCCCTCCCTGCCAATGGATAGTCAGCTCGGCAATGTCCTTCTCGACCAGGTAGTCCAGCACCTTGTCCATCAGCACCTTCAGGCGCTCCAGGGACAGCCGGTCACTGGTCTTGTCCTCGAAGCAATAGTCGCAGTCGGCGTTGCACTTGAGGGTTGGAAGCAGGATGAGGGAAAAGCTCTTAGCCGACACGATACGGTTCTCCTGGGGCTGGGGACGCGGCATGGGCGGTCAACGCCTGCCGCAATTCGGTGGCGGCCCCGTGGAGGTCTCCGAACAGGGCCTTCACGCCGGCACAGGAATACTCTGGGCGGGGCCACTTGAAATACCCGCCGCAGACCGACAGCCACTCGCACTGTCGGCACTCCGCGCCGGCGGCGAGTAGCTGCTCACGGAAGGCTGTCACGGAGGCAGGACCCCGGTCGGAGACCTCCTGTCCCTGGTTGTCCAACGGGCGCACCTCCGCTGGGTCTTGCTCCAGGAGCGACCACAAGCTGACGGGGGTGTCGTGGAGGAAGGCGAGCAAGACACCGTGAAAGAACTCCACGGGCCGGGCGACGGTGGGGTTGTGCAGGTAGTGGTCCAGCGCCTGCCGGGCCTCTGCGACCGTTTCGGGGGCGGGCTGGTGCCCGTCCAGGCGCACGGCGAAACCGAGGGATACCGCAAGCTTGATGGCCCGGCCCACACCGGGGAGCATGGGGACCGTCACCCGTACCGGGTGCCGGACGAGCAGGCTCGTATAGCGGTAAAGAAACGGGAACTGGGCCGCCGGGTCGGCCATCACCAAGTCGAGCGGCAGCCCCTCGCCCCAGTCGACGAGCGGATCCGTCCTCTCCGGAAAGCCGGTGAGCTGCACGAATGTCACCCGCTCCGGCACCTCCGGCCCCAGCACCGCGGGGGGCTCTGCGGGGTCATCCGTGCGCAGGACTACCCGCCGGCCCGGGAAGGCGTGGAACAGGGCCGCAGGAATGTTGCAGACGGCGATGTCCGGGATGTCCCCGGTGGCGATCAGGGGGTCGTTGGACAAAGTGGGCCGCCTCCCGGCGGCGCCTACGGCCGGTGTGGGAATCGCGGAGATCCCCGCGCCGGCCCCAGAGGCATTGAGGGCGCCTCAGCGCGCGTTGATCCAGCCCCCGCCGCCGCGCCGGTTGACCCAGCCGCCCGCGTGGCCGACCGCTGCGCTGCCACCGCCGCCCACGGCCACGCCGCCGCCGTGGACCACCGCAGCGCCGCCATAGCGGTTGTTGACCCAGGCGCTACCGCCGCCGTGGACCGCCACGCCGCCACCCGGACCGACCACCGCGCCGCCGCGGCGGTTGACCCAGGCGCCCGCCACGACCTCCCGCTCTCCAGCAGCGAGGCCGCCCAGGATGGCGGCGCCGATGACGATCTTCGACCACCGGCCCAGGCCCAGCAGGAAGTCCCGGCGGCTCTGTGTCGCCTCTTCAGCGACCGAGGAGGTGGTGGCGCCCTCCGGCACGGGTTGGTCACTCATTTCGGTTCTCCCGACTGCGTCATAGGGCCTGTCAGATTGGAAAAGTGGCTGGCGCGGATTTGCCAGGTTCCGTCGGTCTTCTGCATCACCACCGAGAGGTTGAGGGCATACTCGCGCTTCACGCCCTTGAGAGAGTCTTGGTAGCTGCACATGGCGCTCATCCAGCCCACGTCGCCACTGACGCCGGGCAGCTCCCAGGCACAGTTCCGCTTGAGCGTGCCTGCGTCGAAATCCGCAAAGAAGTGCCGGTAGGCATCGGCGATCTCCGCACTGCCCACCCAGCGCTCGCCCGGCCCAGTCCCCAATAGGACGGTACTATCGCCGGGCGCGTACAGCTTCATCACGCCCTGCACATCGTGAGCGTTGAAAGCCGTCTCGTGTGCGTGGAACACCTCGCGCAACTGGGTCCCCGGGCCTTCGGCCGCGAGGGCCGGAGCGGCGGCCGCGCACAGAGCGGCTGCGGCCAGCAACATTCGGGAAGTCATGCAGCGTACCTCTCTTCGTCTAGTTGGTCGGGACTGCGCGTCGTAGGCGACCGGCTCGGGCCGAGGCCCGCGGCGGCCGAAACCACCCCTCACGAGCTACTCATGGGGAGCGGCGTCAGCGTGATTCTAACAGGTATCGGGATCAGGAATCCAAGGCCGCAAGGACCCCGCTGGCGTAATTTACTGAGCAGCCACGACCATTCGTATTGCATCTGTCCGTCGGTTGCGGTGATGCATGGCTTGGACCGAACGCGACCTGGTTTGGACCGATCGAAGCTGTAGCCGCGGGGCTGCGCCTCGGCAGCGTCCACACTCAGGTGGTTCTTGTACCCGTACTAGCCCGACTTCGCGGATTCGCACGGCGATTGGCCCGCTGGCCAGGGGTAAGTGATTGTTTGTGGGGACCGTGGTGAGCCAAAAAGGGTTGAAACGCGCTGTAGTGAAGACCTTGCTTGTTTTCAAGGGGAAAAATCTGCGGATAATGATGTTCCATCATGTTTCTAAGGGCCACGACGCGGAAGAAAGACGGCAAGGAGCACCGTTACTGGAGTATTGTCGAGAATAGGCGCCTGAGCGGTGGGCGCGTGCTGCAACGGCATGTGCTGTATTTGGGTGAGATCAACTCCTCGCAGGAGTTGGCGTGGCGCAAATCCATTGAGGTGTTCGAAGACGGGGCGCTGACACCGCGCACGATGTCGTTGTTTCTTGAGGAGCGATCTGAAGAGCTGTCGAGGGATGCTTCGGTGGTACGTTTGCGGCTGAAAGAATTGCGGCTGTGCCGACCGCGGCAGTGGGGTGCGTGTTGGCTGGCGCTGCAACTGTGGGAGGAATTGCAGTTAGATCGCTTCTGGTGGGAACGGTTAACGCCGAGTCGCAAGGGCACTCGGTGGGACCAGGTGTTATTCGTGCTGGTGGCCTATCGGTTGCTGGCACCGGGCAGCGAGTGGCGGTTGCACCGGGAGTGGTTTGGCCGTACGGCCTTGACGGATTTGCTCGGAGCGGATGCGGCGCTCTCCGACAGCCACCGGCTGTATGTCTGTCACGACCGCTTGCTGGAGCACAAGGCGGCGGTCTTTGACCATCTGGTGCGGCGGTGGCGGGATCTGTTCAATGCCACCTTCGAGGTGCTGCTCTACGACCTCACGAGCACCTACTTTGAGTGTGAGCCCCCGCAGTGGGAGCAGGACAAACGACGATTCGGCCACTCGCGCGATAAGCGCAGGGACTGTGTGCAGGTGGTGATCGCCTGGGTGGTGACCCCGGAAGGCTTGCCCTTGGCCTATGAAGTGTTGGCGGGCAATACGGCCGACAAGACGACGTTGAAGGAGTTCCTCGCGCGCATTGAGCGTCAGTACGGAAGAGCGCAGCGGATTTGGGTGATGGACCGCGGCATTCCGACCGAAGCGGTGCTGGAAGAGATGCGCAGCAAGTCGATCCGCCGGTGCACTACCTGGTGGGCACGCCCAAGGGGCGGCTCAGCAAATTGGAGAGCGCGCTGCTGCTCAAGCCGTGGCGGGAAGCGCGCCCCGGCGTAGCCGTGAAACTGTTGGCGCAGGATGGGGAGCTGTATGTGTACGCGCAAAGTGAACAGCGCGTGGCGAAGGAGCGTGCGATACGACGGCGCAAGCTGAAGTGGTTATGGGCGCGGTTGAAGAAACTCGCGACCATGCAGCTCACCCGCGAGCAACTGCTGATGAAGCTCGGTGCGGCGCGCCAACACGGCCCGGCGGTATGGCGCTTGGTTCAACTGGAGGTCGACCCCAAGGACGCCACGTTTAGCTACCGCCTGCGCCGCGATAAGCTGCGTGAAGTGCGCCGGCGCGAAGGACGGTATCTGCTGCGCACCAATCTCACCGACACCGATCCCGCCAAGCTATGGGGGTTTTACCTGCAACTGGTGGCGGTGGAAGAAGCATTCAAGAATCTCAAGGGGGATTTGGCCATTCGGCCAATCTTTCATCAACACATCGAGCGTATCGAAGCCCATATCTTCATTGCCTTTCTTGCCTATTGTCTGCATGTCACGCTCGGGCGACGTTTGCATGCGCTCGCGCCTGGATTAACCACGCGCAGCGTGCTGGAGAAATTCGCCGCCGTGCAGATGGTCGACGTACAGGTGCCGACCACCGATGGGCGCGAATTGACGTTCACCCGCTACACCCAACCTGAGCCAGAACTGCAACTGCTCCTCGCGCAGTTGAAGCTCGAACTGCCCGCACCACCAGCTCCGAAAATCAGCACCGCCCACACTGCCTCAGCCGCCGCGATGTAGTGCAGACCTTACCAGGCACCCAT
>CAWCPV010000009.1:0-357048 GCA_963797555.1 uncultured Gammaproteobacteria bacterium
GCAGAGCCTACGCCCAGCGTGGCAAGCACCAACGTAACAGGGCATCGACGGCGAAGCAAGAGAAGGCGACAGAGGCCATCGAACGATTGGAAAGGCAATGCGAGCAACTCAACGAACGCATCAACGCGATGGAAAAGCGCGTGCCATTGAAGAGCATTTATGAGGCGGACAAGATCGTACATCACGAACGCGAACGAAAAACCATTACCCAGCTCATCAAGGTCGTCGCTTATCGCAGTGAGAGTTGTCTCGCGAGCATTGTCGAACCCTTTTTCGTGCGCCACGACGACGAAGTTCGCGCCTTCCTCAAAGCCGTGTTCTGCTTACCCGGCGATATTATCCCGGATTACCAGCGCCATGAATTGCGGGTGCGTCTCTACGGCTTGGCCAATAATCGATCTCAACAAGCTATCATCGCTCTTTGCGAATATCTGAATACCCAGCCGATGAAATACCCTGGCACCCACCTGCGCCTGGTCTACGACACCGTCCAGTCGCATTGAATTTAGCGCCAAGTCAGGAGTTCTGCAGTGGATTTCAAGGGCGAGAAGCGCAGCAATGATACCCACGCCTCGACCACCGACCCGGAGGCACGGCTCTACAAGAAAGCCGAGGGTGAGAAGGCGCGTCTTGGCTACCTGGGACACGCCCTGATGGAGAACCGCACCGGCTTGGTGGTGGATGTGGAGACCCCCCGAGCGAGCGGCACCGCGGAGCGCGAGGCCGCCGAGGCGATGGTGAAGCGCTCGGTCCAGCCAGGCGCCACCCTTGGGGCCGACAAGGGCTACGACACCGCCGAGTTTGTGCAGACGCTGCGTGAGCGGGGAGTCACTGCGCACGTGGCCCAGAAGAAGCTGGCCAGCGCCATCGACACGCGCACCACACGCCATGCGGGCTATGCGGTGAGCCTGAAGGTGCGCAAGCGGGTGGAGGAGATCTTCGGCTGGGCGAAGACCGTCGGGGGGCTTGCGCAAGACCCGGTTTGTGGGCCTCGCCAAGGTGACGGCCCACACCGTCTTCACCTTCGCCGCTTACAACTTGGTGCGCATGGCGACGATCTTTGGCTGGCGACTGAGCACTGCATAGGGCGAGATCCGCCCGCTGGTCGCCCAAAGGCGGCCACAGCCCCGAACGGGGACGAAAATACCGGCTGAAATCCGGTTTGCGGGTCCCACAACGGGTTTGCAACGCTGAATTCGGCACCATCAGAGATCCGTAGCCGAAGGCATCGGGGAATTTTTCAATAGCCTGTTAAGTGCTCACGCATCTTGCGGCTGCCGTAGAACGGGGTCTTGAGGTACTGCTCATCGATGAGGCGCGTCAGCACGAGATCTTCGGGGTCCATCGGCCGCGGCCGGTAATACCATGCCGAACGGCTGACCCCCAACGGCGCACACTGGCGCACGAGACTCAACTCGCCGTGGTCCGGGGCGATCATCGCGCACCTCTGCGCCCGGTCAACACACCGGGCATGCTCGCCAAAAAATCGCGTTTTACCTTGAGCTGTCCGATCTGCCGGTACAGTTCGGCGACCGTGGCTTGCCCGTCGTCCTTGTCCTTCTCACGCCTACCGAACAGCTCCCCGCCACGTTCTACCAATTCCCGCCGCCAGGTATTGACCATGGTTCGGGTGCACCTCGAAGCGAGCGGCCAACTCAGCCACCCTCTGCTCGCCTCGCAGCGCCGCCAACGCGACCCGCGCCTTGAACTTAGCACCGTACTGCCTGCGTCTGTTGCTCATCTCCGTCTCCACTGGTTCACGTGGCTCGGAGCTTATACCCCTGTCAGGTTTCTGGGGTCCACAGTACTCGTGGTGCATCACTGAGACGGGGCGCAGCGTGACCCTGCTGGTGCTGCCCGAGGAATATCTCTACCCAAGGAAACGCCGGCCCGGGCGGCGCAGCCCGATGCTCATTGGACGCCCTGGTGAGCTGCCTTAGGGGCGGACTGTGCGCCGCAGAAGGGGCGGAACCACGCGGCCACATTGACGCAGGCCGGAAGCGGATGGCGGACGGGCCATTGCAGCGTGCAGCATCGGGGGCGGCGGGCGAACCCGAGGAGCGGCCCGGGTGCGCCGGGTGTCTTTCCGCGGAAAAACTATCTTGCCCCCATGCGCGACCGCCCTCGCCATGAGCTGCGACGAGGCCCCCTGGAATCGGGTTCAGACGGCCGGTCCTCCAAGCCGCGCCAAAGGTGGGGTTCGCGGGTTGCCGTTCGGAGGGTAGCGGTTCACTTAGGCACGACGTTGACTGCCTGCAAACCCTTGGGGCCGCGCTGCACCTCGAAGGTGACGGCCTGGCCTTCCCTCAGAGAGGTGGCGCCGGCGCCGGCCTTGATGGCGGTGTGGTGCACGAACACATCGTCACCACCGTCCTGCGTGATGAACCCGTAACCCTTGGAATCGTTGAACCACTTCACTGTGCCTGTAGCCATAGAGACCAACCTCGAATGATACTGCGACCATGAAAATGCGCCGCCAAGCCCTTTCTCCTCCTCGCTCGCGTGCGCGAGACAGAGGGGCGAGGGGACCGGTCACGGCGCCGCAACTGTTCCCATGCTCCGGGGGGGCGGATATCGCCGTGACGGGTTGGGTAAGGTGTACGTGCAGGTCAGGGAGTGGCTCCCACGGAGGGATGTTCGGGAAGGGACTACCGGAAAGGGGCCACGGCCAGTGACTGCAACCGCGCTAGTCTACGCCCACCTTCCAGAGAACACCAGCGGGAGTCTTTTCCAACATGGTATGAGTCTGAACGGTGGTGTGTGTTTCGAGCGAGGTATGAGTCTGAAGCGAGCTGAGTGGATCGATCATCGGGTGCATGGTGATCGACATGAGCGAGCAGAAGCTGGTCACGCTGACGCAGTTGCGGCAGTTCCTGGAAGGCACTGCGGAGGTCGAGTTTCGGGGATGTGGGCACGACGAAGACCGCTACCGGCACCATCCAGCAGGTGCTGAGGCGCTTCGGCTACAGCCGGCTCAAGCGGGCCGACAAGGGCGTGGTGGTGCGTTATCTGGTGCGTACCCCGGGGTACTCGCGTCAACAGATCACGCGGCTGATCAAGCGTGCATCGGCCGGAGTGCTGAAGAAGGCGTACCGGGCGCCGAAGCGCGGGTTCGTGCGCCGCTACACCGAGGCCGACGTGGCGTTGCTGGCCCAGACCGATACACTGCACGGTACGCTCTCGGGGCTGGCGACACGCCATCTGATGCAGCGCGCCTGGGCCATCTATGGGGATACCCGCTACGAGCGACTTGCCGCGATCTCGGTGGCCCATCTTTACAACCTGCGCAAGCCGCGCCGGCTACATCGAGCGGCGACACGAATCGGACCAAGACACGCGCCACGGCACTTCCCATCGGCGAGCGCCCGCTCCAGAGGGCCGTCCGGGATTCATCCGCATCGAAGCCGTGCATCAGGGCGATCAGGACGGGCTCAAGGGGGTGTATCACATCAATGCCGTCGACGGCCTCACTCAGTGGGAGCTGGTGGCGAGCTGCGAGAAGCTGAGCGAAGCCTACCTGCTCCCGGTCATCGGCGCGCTGCTCTCGGGCTTCCCCTTCCGCATCTTGGGCTTTCACGCCGACAACGGCTCGGAGTACATCAACCGCCGGGTGGCCGCCATGTTGGAGAAGCTGCGGGTGGAATTCACCAAGTCGCGCCCGCGGCACTCCAACGACAACGGCCTGGCGGAGACCAAGAATGCTGCGGTCGTGCGCAAGCACTTCGGCTATGCTCATATCCCGCAGCGTTTCGCCGCCGAGATCAACGCCTTCTGCGCCGAGCAGCTCAACCCGTATCTCAACTTCCACCGACCCTGCCTGTTCGCCGAAGAGATCACCGACCCCAAGGGCAGGTGCCGCAAGCGCTACCCGCAGCGGCTGGTGATGACACCCTTCGAGAGACTCTCCGGCCTCGACAACGCTCAAGCCTTCCTGAAACCCGGCATCACCCTGGAGGGCCTGCGCGCTCAGGCGCTGGCGCTCTCGGACAACGAGGCCGCCGAGCGGCTCAACCAAGCCCGCCGGCAGCTGTTCCTTTCCATCCAACAGCGATCCCGCAGCGTCGCTTAAGACTCACCGCACCACGGGTCTGTGGATTTGTGGACAGTTCGCCTGTCGGCGAACCGGGCGGCTTGCCGTGGATAACGCTGCGCGTTACCCACCGCGCCGCCCTCTGCCCACAAGCTCCACAGACCTCCATCAAATTTGAGACAAAGACTCGTAACTATTCACCTACCCCAACCGCGGCATAGGCGGCGCCCCCTGGAAGGTCATGACCAAGGCATGGAAGAGGTCGGCGGATTGTTTGCGCAAGGTGGAGAGGTAAGAGCGGATGGTGGCGAATGCTGCAGCGCCCTCGGAGGAGCGAAAGCCTCCGGAGACCTTCTGTTTGACCTTGGGCATGCGCACATCGCGCTCAGCTTGGTTGTTATCGAAGGGGACGCGGAGATCCGTGAGAAAGCGCAAGGTATCGTCGCGGCGCTCGCGTAGGCGCCCGAGCAGATTGTAGGCGGGTGAGTGCTTGATTCGCCCGCGGGTGCCGGTGCGCTGGGTGTTGCGGGGGTTGAGTGCCGCGCCTTGGGTGAGGATCGTGTCATAGCGCGCCTGAAACTGCTCCAGGGCGGGTGTGGGCAGGGCCGCGAGTCCCTGAGCGCGGGCTTGATCGGCGGCCTCTTTGGCCTGGCACAGGAGATCGATCATCGGTGCCGCCCAGCTCTGCTCGGGGAAGCCCTCGATGAGGCCGATCAACTCCCGCAGGTGATGAGCGTTGCAGAAGGCGTGCAGGCCCGGGTAGCAGTCGTAGGCACACCAGTGGTCATGGACCAGAATGCCGGTGTAGTGCGCCAGCAGACCGAAGGCATCCAGGGCGGCCTGGCCGCGCTTGGCAGGGACAAAGCAGGTGGTGAGCGTATCGGTGCTCAGAACATGCAGCCAGTTGAGCTTGCCGTCGACGCGCACACCGGTCTCGTCGGCGTGGGCCACCGCGGCACGCGCGAGCGCTTGGCCGATGGTCGCTACCTGCGCCTGCACCCGCATGGCCGCAGACCTCACTGCGGCATGGATGGTAGCAGGAGAGATGGCGATGCCGGCCAGCTCATCGAGCAACGCAGCTCGGGCAGCGCCGAGGCGAGGATCCCCGCACGGCAGCACCCGCAATCGCAGTGCCCAGTCAGCGGCAGGAACACGGTGCGGTCGGGTTCGTCCACCAGCCCCATCGTCGCGCCAGGATTGAACGGGGGATCCGATGACGGTGGTTTGCTGGACTTGTGGCTGTCCTTGGCCAGTCGGGCCTCCAAGTCTTGGACCCGTTGCAGCAGTTGCGCCACCTGGGCGCGCAATGCGGCGTTCTCCGCACGCAGCCGCTCTAGCTCGCCGAACAGGGCGGCATCGAATGGGGTTGCACTCTGTTTCTCATGCATGCACTAAAGTGTCACGCATAATCAACTGTCCTGCAAGAGATACCTGAATAGTTACAAAGACTCAACATCAAAACCCATCGCTCAGACTCACACCTCTATTGGAATTGACTGCGGGGAGCGGAATCTCATCGTGTGCTCACCGCCGGGGCGCGACCGCCATAGGCGTCACGGTTCCGACTGTGCCACGGGGTCAGGCCGGTCAGGGGGTCCCGAGGCGAAACTCCACCTTCGCCCCGCCGACCTCGACGAGGTCGTGATCGCGCAGGACATGAGCGCCGGAATCGACGGCTCGTCCGTTGACCGAGATGGAGGCCGCGCCTGCGCCGAAGCTGACCACCGAGTAGCCTTCGCCTCGTCTCACGATGACGATCACTTGATTCCCGAACGTCCCCACCGGGGTGAAGGCCTTGGTCAGCTCGACGACCTTGCCGGCCTCCGCGCCGGCCAGGCGTTTGATGCTCGCTGTGGGCCGAGAACCCGTGCCTGTTGGCGCCGCGGGGCGCATAGACAGTACCATGGTCTCTTTGGCACGAGACACCCCTTCGCTCAGGTAGCGGATCTGGTGCTGGCCGACCTCAATGATGTCACCGTGTCTCAACAGCCGCTTCGCGACCTTTTCTCCATTCACCAGCGTGCCGTTCCTGCTGCCAAGGTCTCGGACCACAGCACCGCCCTCTTCCAGCGCAACCGCCGCGTGGTTTCGGCTGATGGTAGGGTCGTCCGGCCGGATTTCGTTGTCGGGCCCGCGCCCTATCCGCGCGCCCCGTTCATCGAGCGCGTATTCACGGATCACAGTCGCCCCTCGGGCGAGAATTAGCTTTGGCATCGCTGGTGTTACCCCCTATATCACGCTAACGGGTATTGTGTCTGGCGCCACCCCAGAGGACTAAAGAGACTTAGGGGTGGGAGACGGCGGAAAGAGGTCGCGCAATTTCTTGGCGGCTTGACCCCGCAGCCTAACGTGACCCGCCGGAGCGACTCGTACCGGGACTGCTTCGGAGGGCGCACATTAAAGAGGCCGTCGGCGGCTTGCCGCCTTCAGGCTCATTCGGTCCCGGCATCCACCGTCTCCCACCTCTGAGTGTATTGCGACCCGAGACGGTATGGAACGGGTATCTCTTTATCAAGCGCGTCATCGGACTTGATGTGCATCAGGGGCAAGTTACCGCCTGTGCGATCATCGAAGAGCCCGGATGGGCGGATCATCGCTGAGCAACGGCAATTCGGCGCCTTCAAGAAAGACCGCTGGGCGCTCGGCGAGTGGTGCGCGGGTTTCGCCCCCAGGAGGTGGTCCTGGAGAGCACCGGCATCTACTGGAGGAGCCCCGACGCCGCCCTGGAGGCGGAGGGCATTCGGGCCAAGGGGTCAATGCCCGCCACGTCAGGTTCCCAGACGCAAGACCAACATCGGTGATGCCCAATTGCTGGCCCGGGCCGGTCTGTTGCGAGCCTCCTTCGTCCCCCCGGCCAAACTGTGCGAGTTGCGCCTCATCGCCCGGTAGCGCCAGAACCTCATCGGCTTGGCCGCCTCGCAGAAAAACCGGTTGCCACAAGATATTCGCCGACGGGCGTAGGGGTGAGCGACATCCACGGCCAGTCTGGCCGTGCCATGGCCACGGCCCTCCTCCAGGGGGCCGCTCCCAACGAGGTCCTTCCGTTGGCCAGCCGCTGCCTGAAGGCCAGCCGGGAGAAACTGTTCGATGCCCTGCCAGGGGCCCTGACCGACAGCCATCGCTCCGTCCCCGTTGAACTGATGCGCCACATCGAAGATCTCGAGTCGCGCATCACCCGCTTCGATGCCCGTCTGCTCGAAGGCCTGAGGGATGAGCACAACCGCCTGGTGCTGCTGCAAACCCTGCCCGGCATCGATCTCATCGGTGCCGCCATGCTGCTGGTGGAAATTGGCAACGACATGAGCGTCTTCGGCCGTGCGGATCGCCTCTCCTCCTGGGTGGGCATCTGCCCCGGCAACCACGAGTCGGCCGGCAAGCGCCAATCGGGGCGCCAGGAAAGGCAATCCCTATGTCCGCCGTCTGCTGTGCGAGTTCGCCCATGCCGCAAGCCGTACCCGATGCGCCGTGCAGTCGAACTTCCAGGCCCTGATCGTACGCCGAGGACGTGAACGAGCCACCATCGGCCTGGATCACAAGAGGTTGCGGACCATCTTCTTCATTCTCTCGCGCGGCCAACCCTACCGCGATTCGACTATCGACCATGCAGCCCTGTTCGTGAAACGCAATGCTCCGCGCTGGATCAAGGCCCTGACGCGATTCGGCTTCCTGCCAACTCCAGCCTGAACGCCTCTTCCCACAGCCTATGGCCTTCATCGGTCAGGCGCCTTCACGTCTATTGACCGGCTTCTTTCACGCTAAAGGCCGGGCATCTGGTGGTCGGAACTGTGTCCGTTCGTCGCCGGGTCGTCGATCCTCACCAGGACAACGGAGATGTTGTCGTGCCCTCCCTTTTCGTTTGCCAGCCGGATCAGTTCGTGGGCGGTACCCTCGGTATCGCGACCGAAGCTGCGGATGTTCATCTCGATTTCTGTGTCGCTGACCAGCCCAGTCAGGCCATCCGTGCATAGCAGATAGATGTCGCCCTCTGCGGTGCGCTGTTGCTGGATGTCCACTTCAACGCCCTGCTCTGCGCCCAACGCACGCGTGATGACGTTCTTATACTCTGAAAGCCGAGCCTGCTCTTCGGTGAGGTAGCCGTCCCGCACCAACTCATACACCAGAGAATGGTCCTGCGTGAGCCGCTCGATCTGGGCGTCCCGCAGACGATACAAACGGGAGTCGCCCACGTGGCCGATGGTGACGAATTCGCCCAAGAACAGTGCGACCACGACAGTGGTCCCCATCCCAGCGCATTCGGGGCGACTGAGCCCGGTCTCGTACACTGCCTGATTGGCTTTCTCCACGGACCCCTTCAGCAATGACGCGGCCTCGGCCAGCGCCTGCTCCTCGCGTGCGTCCTTGTCCCATAGCGCCAACGCGCGCCGCAACTCCGACTTGATGTGGCGCACGGCCGTCCTGCTGGCCACGTCTCCGGCCCTATGTCCGCCCATGCCGTCGGCGACGATCGCCACGCCCGTGCGCGCATCCCAGTCGATGGCGTCCTCGTTATGGGGTCGGATGCGCCCGACATCCGTCTCGCCGACGATGTCCACGACCTTATGCCCTCTCATTGCGGGCCCTCGCGGAGAACTGGTTGGGCGGTCTGGCTGGTGGCTGTGAGGGCCGGACGGGCCGGCGCAACGGCGCGATCTCGGCGTCGACGCTTCATGTATCGTCCCCCTGTTCCAGAAACCGCTCGAAGGTGGCCTTGTTCGCGGCTTTCCTGTACGCCTCCTTGCCGGTGATCAGCTTCCCGTCCAGCAAGCGGCGAAGCGACGTGTCCAATGTCTGCATGCCCAGCAACCCTCCCCCCTGAATGACGGTGGTCAACTGCTCCGGCTTGCCTTCGCGGATGAGATTGGCCGAGGCTGGTGTGTTGACCAGAACTTCGAACGCGGCGACCCGGCCCTTGCCATCGGCGCGGCGCAGCAGTTGCTGCGACACGATGCCGCAGAGGGATGTCGCGAGCATCGCCCGCACCCGGGCCTGCTCACTCGCCGGAAATACGCTGATCATCCGGTCGACTGTCGATGCGGCCCCTGTGGTGTGGAGCGTTGCGAGGACCAGGATACCCGTCTCGGCGGCGGTCACTGCGAGGCTGATGGACTCCAGATCACGCAGCTCACCCACCAGGACGACGTTCGGATCTTCTCTGAGTGCCGACCGTAACGCGCCAGAGAAGCTCGCGGTGTGGGAGCCTACCTCGCGGTGCGATATCAGGCAGTTCTTACGGCGGTGGATGAACTCGACCGGGTCCTCGATGGTGATGATGTGCTCGTGCCGATCCTGGTTGATGAAGTCCAGCATGGCGGCAAGCGTGGTGGACTTCCCAGCCCCGGTGGGCCCGGTTACCAGCACCAGTCCCTTCTTCTGCTTGCAGAAGATCTTGACTACGGGGGGCAAGCCCAGTCCGTCGATGGTCTGCACCTCGGTGGGGATGACCCGAAACACGGCCCCGAGTCCGCCCACGTGCCGGAACACGTTGGCGCGAAACCTCGACAGCCCCGGCACTTCGTAGGCGAAGTCCAGGTTGTGGTGCGTCCCGAACGCTTGTTGCGCGGCCTCGCTCATGACCTCGAATATTAGCTCCGAGGTCTCCTCGGCGGTCAAGGATCGGTACTTGATCGGGAAGAGCTCTCCGTAGAGGCGAATCCGGGGCGGGTTTCCCGAGACGAAGTGCAGGTCGGACCCGGCCTGCTTGACTGCCAAATCAAGGAAGCTGTCGATTCGGGCCACCTCAGTCCCCCCGGAATGCTGCTGTCGACACGGGTTCTTCACCCCCCCACGAGGTTGACCTTCGGCAGCAGCTCCGGGTCGGTGACGAAGCGCTGAATCTGCTGCTTGTCCTGGGCATGGCGGTAGGCGTCATTCGGGTCGATCTCCTTTCTCTGCAGCGCCTCTAGGAGGGCTTGGTCGAGCAGCTGCATGCCCAGGTCCTTTCCGGTCTGTATCGATGCGGGGATTTGGAAAACCTTGCTCGTCAGGATAAGGTTCGCAATGGCGTGTGTCATCACCAGGATCTCGGCGATGGCTTTCCTTCCGCGCCCGTCCGCGGACCTGACCAGTGCCTGGCTGACCACGCCGCGCAGGCTCTGCGACAGGAAGCTCGTGCCCTGGGCCTTCTGCTCCGAGGGCAGGGCATCGATGATGCGGTCGATGGTCTTGGTGGCGTTCGTGGTATGCAGCGTCCCGAGCACCAGATGGCCGGTCTCGGCGGCGATCATGGCCATGGTGATGGTCTCGGTGTCGCGCAGCTCTCCCACCAGGATCACGTCGGGGTCCTCGCGAAGCGCGGACCGCAGCCCTTCCGCGAAGCTCGCCACATGGGTCCCGATTTCCCGCTGCACGACCAAGGACATCTTGCTGTCGTGCCGGAACTCGATGGGGTCTTCCAGGGTGATGATGTTCAGCCGCCGGTTGCTGTTGAGGTGGTCGATCATGGCGGCAAGGGTCGTGGACTTTCCCATGCCCGTTGCGCCCGTGACCAGGACCAGCCCCTGGTGCAGGCCAGCGAGCTTCTTGACCACGGCGGGCAGTCCGAGAGAGTCCAGTCCGGGAATCTGCTCCGGGATGACCCGGAAACTCGCTCCGACGCCACCCACCTTGCGGTACAGATTGACCCGGAACCGCCCGATGCCGTCTTGACTATAGGAGAAGTCCAGGTCCGCCCCGGACTCGAACTTCGCGCGCTGCGAGTCAGTCAGGATTTCGTGGAGCAGACCCTGAAGTTCTTCCCGGCCCAGGTCACGGTACTTGACCGGCACGAGCTGTCCGAACATGCGCAGCAGAGGAGGGACGCCGACGGCCAAATGAATATCCGAGCAGCCCTGCTCCTTGCCCAACTGCAGAAAGGCGTCGAGCCTGGCCATTAGAGCGCTTCCTCCCGCAGCAGGGCTTCCAGCTCCTGGCGCAACTCCTCCATGCTCTGGTACCGCCACTCGGGATCCACCGCCATGGCCTTGAGGATGGTCGATTCCAGCGCGGGGGAAATATCCGTCTGGATTTCGCCGGGCCGGGTTGCCTTGCCCTCGACATGCTGGAACAGGATGGACATGGGGTCGTCGGCGCTGTAGGGCGGTTTGCCCGTGAATATCTCATACATGATTACGCCCAGGCTGTAGATGTCGGTGCGCGGGTCGAAAGGCCCGCCCCGTACCTGTTCCGGAGCCATATAGGTGGGCGTCCCAACCAGGAACCCGGTGGTGGTGAGGCGCGAGTCGCCATGGCTGGCCGCAGCAGCGAGACCGAAGTCGACGATCTTCACTACGTCGCTATCGTTGATGAGGATGTTGGCCGGCTTCAGATCCCGGTGCACGACGTCTGCCTGGTGGGCGACACTCATGCCGCGGCAGATGTCCTGAAGTATCTTCAGCGCCCTTGCTTTATTCATGAGGCGCCCCGTCTGGAGCTCTGCGGCCAGGGAATGGCTCGGAAAGTACTCCATGGAGATGGCGTAGGTCCCCCCGAACGTGAGGAAGTCGTAGATCCTGATGACGTTCTCGTGGGTGATCCTTCTCGCGTATCGGATCTCGTGGATGAACCGCTTGATCGCCTTTTCGTCCGCTGCTACGTGTGGTTTGAGAAACTTCAGGATGACCTCCTCGCCGACGACGATGTCCTGCAGGAGGACGACCACCCCGAAGCCACCACTGCCTATTTGGCGTACCACGCGATAGCGATCGCCTACCACCATCCCGGATCGGAGGGTGCCCGGATCCGTGAGTAGCGCAACCGCCGGGATGGGGGAGGGCGCAGAGGCCGGTGCCTCTGCGGCTTGCTCGGCTGGTCGGGCCGCCGACGGCGCTCCGGAGTCGCCCTGCAGCAGAGACCGCGCCCCCACGATGGTGGATTCGCGCTCTCGCGCCGGACGCTCCACAACGCGCGTCTTATCTCCGAATCGCCCGACTATCGTCCCCAGGGCTTGATTCGCCAGTGCCACGAACTCCTCGGACTGATCCTGCAGAGAGCCCAGCAGCGCCCGTTGGACCGACTCGGCATCCTTCTCCCCGGTCAGCGCGTCGAGCGCGCGCAGCGCCTCTACCCTCGCGGCTTTCTTGCCGCTGCGCAGTTGCCCGAGGAGGGGCCGGATGGCGGCAGCGTCCTTGAGGGCGGCGAGGGCTCGGATAGCCGCGGGCGCCGAGTCGGCGTCGGCCTCCATCAGTCGGATCAACGCCGGTACGGCTCTCCCGTCGCCGAGGCTGGCGAGCGCGTCCGCCGCCCTCTCCCTAACCCACCAATCCGCATCGCCGAGGGCGTCCATGAGATGATTGAGCGCCCTCTCGTCTTTCGTCAGGTTGAGGACCTCGATGGCGCTGCGGCGTATGAACTCATCCTGGTCCGTCAACAGAGCGAGCATGGCTTCGACGACCTTGGGGCCCCCGATGGTGCCGAGCGCATCGGCTGCGCGGACTCTCACCCACCAATCCTTGTCCCGCATGGCTTGGAGCAGCTCTTTGATCGTATCGGCATTGCCGATGAGGTTCAGAACTTCCACCCCCGCACGGCGCACATACTCGGACTCGTCCTGAAGGACATCCAGCAAGTGTTGCACGGCCCGCGGATCGTTGATCCGAGCGATGGTGTCGATGGCCTTGCTCTGCACGGTCAGGTCCGGGTCGCGCAACATGTGGACGACGGGGGCTACGTCCAACGGCATCCGCAGGCTGGCGAGACCTTCCAGCGCAGTGACACGGACCGATTTGTTGGGGTCCTGAAGGAGCGTCAACAGCGTGTCGCGGACCGCATCCGTCGCAAAGCGACGCAGGATCCGCGTGGCGTTGAAGCGAACGAGCCAGTCGTCGCTCCGGGTACGCTCGATCAGATCCGGCAGAATGGCTTCCGTCGCAACGTCGTCCAGCAGCCGGAATATAGGCGTCAAGGCGTCCCGGTCCAGGCGGTCGAGCAGGCGCAAGACCGCCTTCGCATCCAGCCTCTCCTTCTGGTGCAGCAATATCTCGACGAGATGAGCCGCGGGGATGTCCGGGTCGCCGAAGTGCTCGAGCAGCAGGTTAGGATCGAATCGGCCAGGTGCGGAGAGCACCTGCCCGACCCCGTTCACGACGCGAGCGTTCCCATGGGCGAGACCCTCGCAGAAGAGAGGGAGCGTACTGTTATCGAGAAGGTTCTTCAGGATCTCGCGAGCGGCGTCGGACGAGTCCGGGCTGCCCAGCAACTCGATCAGGGTCGGGACGGCGCGAGCCCTGAGCTGTTTCAGGGTCGAAAACGCCTTGACGCGCTCGGAGCCGGACACGTCGCCGGAGTGCAGGAGTGCCGCGATCGACTTGTGGACCTTGAACGCGTCTAACACGCCCATGCAGTCATTGCTGGCATTGTGGTCTGCATCGACCGGAAACGAGCTGCGCTTACGGGGTCACGCAGACGATATACGCCTTGTTTACCAGGCACACGTTGGAATCGTTGATCTCTATCTTGACGAAGCGCTCTTCCGTGAGGTTCAGGTAGTCGAACAAACGCGCGCGGTCGGGTGGAAGCGGCTTGCGGATCCTTCCCTCCATCGAGGAGCCATCCATGAGGTACAGCCTGCATCCGAGCGATACCATCTCGGGAAGGTCCAGGGGCTGCTCCTCGCGATATTCCACCCGGACGACCGACGCCTTGTTATAGAAGCGCACGTCTTCGGGTCCATCCCGCTGCAGTACCAGGAATGGGCCGGACCCGTTCAGAACTTCGACCGGTTCCTCTTCGCGCGCCATCACCGTGCTTTGCGTCCGCAGGAACAAAGAGCCCAGCACTCTCCCCTCCGGATGGACCCAGAACGTTACCTCTTTCAGTGTCTTCGGGATCTTCAGAACGTCACTCAGCATATCCGTCCTCCGTTTCGGGAGCCACAGCGTCGTCCCGGCGTGCGGCACTCGTTCGTTCTCGCCAGCCGCCTCCCGCACCCATGCCGCTGCCGCCGTTTCGGCGGCGCGCTCTCCTCTGGACCCCTGAATGGGTTGCATACGGCCCGAGCACTCACTGCTCACTCCAGGTATTGCGCTTCGGGCCGGTACGCGCCCGATTCTATGAATACCTTGACCAAGTCTCCGTCTATCCTCCCGGCCTTAGCCTCGGTCTGCAGGATGTCGAGCGCCGCCTCCTCCGGCAGCCCGGTACGGTACGGCCGATCGCCTGCCCGCAACGCGTCGTAGATGTCCGCAATGCTGAGCATCCGGGTCTGGACCGGAATCTGTGCCGCAACCAGTCCTCGCGGATAGCCCGAGCCGTCGAGCCGCTCGTGATGGGCGTACGCGATCTCAGGGATGCCCGACAAGGTGTTGGTCCAGGGTATTAGGCTCAGGAATGCGAACGTATGCGTTACATGAGATTGCATCTGTGCGTGCTCCTCGGGACTTAGGTTCCCTCTGGGGAGCCGCAGGCAGTCAAGTTCGGAGTCGTCCACGAGGCGCATCAATCGGCTGTCCTCCCCCGGGAAGCTGTAACCCGCGGCGGCCTCGAGTTGCCCGAGCAATTCTTCGCTCACGCTGCCCGGGTCATTCGCTCGCTCGATAGCCTCGAAGAAACGTTTCAGATGTGCTCCCTCCGAGGCAAGGTCGCTCTGAATTTCAGACCATAGCACGCTGAACTCGGTGCCATCCAGTGTGCTTTGCAGATGCATGTCGATCAACTCCCGGTAGGTTCGCCGTTCCAGGCTGGCGCGGGCGTGCCGAAAGCGTTCTCTCAAGAGTGCCATCTGCTGCGGGTGCAGCTTCTTCTCCTTGGTGAGGACGTGCTCCCGCACGCCGATCTTTCCGAAATCATGCAGTAGGGCCGCATAGCGCAGCTCCGTGAGCTGCTCACGGGTAAACCGAATGCCGCCAAGGCCATAACGCTCGGTCTGGTCCACAGCCCGCGCGAGGCGTTCTGTCAGCTCGGCTACTCGAAAGGAGTGCCCGGCGGTGGTCGGGTCCCGCGACTCAATGGCCCGGACCGATGCCCGCACGAAGCCTTCGAAAAGCAGCTCCACTTCCTCATAGAGGCGAGCGTTCTTCACGGAGATGGCCACCTGCGCACAGATCCCGGCGAGTATTTGGAGGTCCTCTTCGCTGAATGCCTGCGCGGCGCTGGTAGTGTCGACCTGGATGAGGCCCAGAATCTCGTTCTGGACCAAGAGCGGCGCACACATCACGCTGCGCAGCGACAGATGCGCGATTGAGGGACCTGGCTGTCCCGGCCCGTCAGCACGCATCGCGTCGCGCCACAGGATGGCCCGGCGTTTGCGGATGACCTCCTCAATGATGGTACGGGAAATGGCCATCTCTTCCGGTCTGTCGGACGCCAGGTGACGGATCTTGGATGCTACGGGCACCGGCTGATCCGCTTCCGCGCTCTGGAGCATGATCAAGACCCGCTCGGCGACCGGGAAGATCTCGAAGATGCAGTCCATGATCTTCTGCATGAGGCGCTCGCGGCTCGTCGTGGCCCCCAGGGTGAGACTGACCTGCACCATCGATTGGAGGCGCTTCAGAGCCTCCGCCAGGTTCCTCTCCGCCGTCGGAAGATCCTGGCCGATCCCGTCGGAGGCGTCGATGACCGCGGTATAGGCCGGGGGACCCTGGTCGTTCTGGACGACCGTCAGCAGCGGGGACATGGTCTGCACTGCCGAATCGGCCCCGGCCTCGGTCGGTGTGCCGACGACTGCGGACGACTCGGGAACGTCGGGTATGCGCCGACTGGGGGGTGCGTGCTCGGCGGCGCGGAACAGCAGGCGTATGGAGCAGATCCTGATCTCATCCCCGTCGCTGAGCAAGTAGGGGAGCCTGGGCTGCAGCCGCTCACCGCGCAGCTCGGTCCCGTTCGTCGAGTTCATGTCTTCTACGAAGCAGCGGCCGCCCTGGAGACTGATGCGCGCATGCAGTCGGCTGACGGCGTCGTCCGCCAAGGGCATGAAGTTCGGGAGGCGACGCGTGTGGTCAGACATTCTCCCCAGATAGGTTTGGCCACCTAAGGGAAAGCGCCTACCGGCATCGATACCTTCGACGACCTCCAGGCTAGGCATCGGGTCCGATCTCCCAGGGTCTTGCAGCGTGCCTCGATGGCGACGCGCGCTAGCTACGTGGCATGACCTTGCCCGTTACTGGAGAACATTTCGCCGTGCATGCGCCCCTTTCTGCGCGCCCGGCGGACACGCCGCGAGAGCTCGTAGTTAAAATTTGCTGCCGTCCCGATGCCGGCATCGCGCAGCGCTCGTTCCTCGCCTATCTACTTGATAGGTCTCGTTGCTGCGCTCCTTGGGCGTTCCCCTCGGGCTGTTTGGGACGAGCACTGCACAAGCCGTGAGTATAGCTTTAGAGCACGGGCGCTTTCGAGCCCATTCGCGTACCTTGGCCTTGGTTACGGAAACGACCAGTGACTTGAGTATGGGGGGCACAGGCGGAGTGCTGCGCGTCCCGGCGTCCCTGTCCGAGGTGTGATGGTATGGCCTATTGGGCGGCGACGCGGAACCGGCGTGGGTGCTTCGAGCGGCGCGCCCGCTAGCACGCTGGCGGGCCGCACCGCCGGGGGCGTGTCTTCGGAGGGCCCGAGAGGGCGGCACATCGTTCGACAGCCGGTCACCGGCCCGGCCGAAGAATGGGCCGGGTCCCGCGGCGGGTCCCGGCTCCGAAGCGCCGCATCAGTGGGTGAGGAGGAACTTGGCGAGGGCCTGGCGGTCCTCTGGCGATAGCCCTTTTATCATGGCGAGCTGAGCCTGCATGATGGGGTACTTGGCGGGATAGACTTTAGGCTTGCCCTCGCCCTTCAGGAACTCCACGAGAGCATCCTGGTGTCCCTTATAGGACGCGGCGATCTGTTTGAGAGCGGGTCCCAAGCCTATGGAGACGCGGTCCTGAGTGGCGTCATGGCACGCCACGCAACCCTTCGACTGGAAGATTTTCTCGCCGTCCGTGGCCCACGAAGTGCCAACGGTGGCCAGGAAAGGCAAAACGGACACAGCAGACATGGCCAAGAGCTTTCTCATCGGGAAACACCTCCATGGAGTCGAAGGTTTAGTAGCCCGGATCGGTTCAGTGCCATCCGGACGAGCAGGCGACATTTTATCACAAGGGCCGGTGTCAACCGGGCGGAGCGGGCCCGGAACTCACCCCTTCGCGTGGCGTGGCAAGGGCTGGTACGCGGGACAGGTTGTTAGCGCCGGCCTCCTCGATGCGCCGGCCCTTGGGAGTTGGCCGGGAACACGATCCAGTGGCCGCGAGCGACCCCTTGGCGCTGCGCGACATGCCCCGACCCGGAGACAGCGGTCGCCGCACAGCGCGTCGAGTGTGCAGATAGGGTAGGGCTCGTGGCCGGGTTTGCCCTTTAGGCGGCCGTCGCGATCGGTAGAGTTTTAGAGCCTGTGAGGAGATCGCCGCGGGCGGCCACAGCGATAGCGCCGTTGCGCGGTGTTCATGGCGTACCTCCCTGTACAGCACCCCCTTGTGACGTCCCGCGGACGTACCGAATGGCCATCCGGCCATTCGGTCGCTCGTCGCCCATCGCCGCGCGCAGCAGACTTAGTCACAAGTCCTCAACCGCGAAAAGCTTCCTCCGATCTCAGGTACGCGATCTCCTCGGGAGTGCTTTCCCGCCCGACGATGGCGTTGCGGTGGGGAAAGCGGCCGAACCGGCGGATCAGCTCTCGGTGGTGACGGGCCCACTTCAGATTGTCGTCGAGACCGGCGCCCTCGAAGAGATCCACTGCGCGGTCCTGATCGGCGAGGTCTTCACTGTGCATCAGCGACATGTACAGAAACGCCTTCTGCTCGCCAGTCAGCTCCCGGTCGAATCCGTTTGCGATGGCCTCCACCGCGACCCCCCGTGCCTGCGCTGCGGTGGCGAGTGCCTCCAGGCGCCCACGGAAGATATGAAGCGGGAACTGGTCTAGGGCGATTACCAAAGCCAGTGCTCCGCTCGGGGTCTGTTCCCAGTGGTCCAGCGTGCCGCCCGCTGCGGCCCGGTAGGTGGCGAGAAAGTGCTCGCGGATCTCCTCGTCCAACTCCGGCGTGGACCGGAACCATTGGGGCCGAATGCGCTCGGAATACCAGAAGGACAGCACCTCGTTGGCCGAGCTGACTGGAGTCAGGGGCGCTGGCCGCACCGCTCTCGGCCCGATGCGCTGTACCTCCGTGAGCGCCTCGTCCGCCACAGCAAACGCCTGCCCGAAGCCGCGCACGTAAGTGCCCGAGTGGGGGGTGAGCCGGAACAGCTGGAAATCGCCGAGCTCCCGCAGGGTCTGGACGACGTCTCCGAAGAGCGCGCCGAAGCGGTCGAGTATTCGATCCCACCGCGGGGCATCGCGAGGTAGCGGCACAACATTACAGTCATATGCCAACCGACGCCGCTCGAACGGGTTGCGGGCTGTATCCTCGTCATCGAGCAACAGCAAGCTGGCCTGCCCTGTCTCCACCAAGTTGCGGGTGTGGCGCGACAGGCCGCTCACGAACACGTAGAAGTGGCCGGCGTCATCGCCCACGCAGGGTGCGTAGCTAGCGAGCGGCCTACCCGCGGCACCTACCGTGCCCAGAACCGCGGTGCGGCGAGCATTGCGGAACGCCAGGATCTCATTGCGCAACGCCTCACTCGCTCCGTAGTGTGGTCTATCATCGTCGGAGTTTGAGCCTCCGGGGCTAGTATGATTCATTCCAAGCATTCCAGCACGTCTTCACCGTGTCGCCAACCGCCTCGTGGCGGCGCAGGTGCGCGTCATTCGCCTGTCGGCTGACGCCCGTCTCCGCGGGGCGGTGCTTCATGACCTTCCTCGTTCTCGACAAGACCGGGGAGGTCCGTTGGCGGGCGGACCCACCCTGCGGCTGACCCGCGCCTTAACGGCATGACCTCTGGCCCGCATGGCGGCGCGCTGGCTAACCAATCGACGTTTCGCTGGACGCTGATGCCTGAGGTGCCCGATCTGCGGCCGGACCAGGTGGTGGGGGGCAACATTGTGCTCCCCGCACCCGTGAGCATTTCAACCTTGAGCCCACATTTCCGACGGGTGAGCACAAGCAAGGGGACGTTATGCACATGCGTCTCGAGAACCTGCGATATGCGGCGGAGGCTGCCGCCCGGTGAGAGCAGCAGCGGCCATGTCGCTCCTCGTCGCGCGCCTGGTGCTGCCTGGGGGCTGCTCGCCGACTCTGGGCTGGTGTCGACGGGGAATCCTTCCGCCGGAAGCGGAGTCCGCGCCGGCACTCCGGCTCGCGGACATGGACGGTCAGGTTTTCGACTTGGCCAAGGCCCACGGGCACTGGGTGCTGGTGCATTTTTGGGCCAGTTGGTGCTATGTGGCTTTCCTGCACCGGCTTGTGAAGTGAGGGTAGCACTGAGGGGCCGCCGCGCTGCCGAGCTGCGTTTGCTCGGATGCGGGCTCGCCGGCTGGGTGGCGCCGGGGTTTCGTCCGCGTCGAAGACTGCCGATTTTTGGCACAAGCCGCCGGGAATTGCGCGTCGGGGACTGCTCTCCACCGAGCCGGTCGGTGGCGCGCTGCGAGGCCCGGGCGAGGTCATAGGCGGGGCCATGGGGGGCGGTGCGGAGGGGGAACGCGCTATGCATGGGATTTCGGTATCGGGTGGCGCGTAGCCGGGCGACCTCTCCCCAAAACAGAGGGGTCGCGATGTGGGGTGCACTGGAGGTGGGTGATGCTCAGGGTCATCGACTTGTGTGGCGAAGAGGGCGGCCCCGAACGTGTGGTTCGATCCGTTCACCGGGCAGCCGGCGCAGTGCTGGTGTGCCCCGGAGCGGAGACCGGCATCCCGCGCCTGAACCTGGAGGCAGCCGGGCACACTGCTGAGGCCGGGAAAGCGCGTGGACGCGGATCTCCGGCGTGGCTATCGCTGGCCGACCTCGGTGACTTGCCGCAGTGCGACAGTGGCTCGGGTCCCCGCCGCGGCGCGCATTGATAGGCCTGCAATCACACTGATCTGGGCCAGTCGATCGAGCAGGAAGTAGTATCACGGGGCGGCGCGTGGTGCGCCCCCAACAGCCTCGCCGAGAGGAGGGGTGCTATGAGTGCGCTGATAATCCTTCTCGGGACCAGGGTGCGCCACCATGCCCGGCCTGTCGAGTTCGTGCGCGTCTGGTGTCCATACTGTGAGAGCATACATTGCCACTCCAGCACCTGCGACGGATACGGCGCCCGCTGCCCGGCCACCGAGCGCGATTATTACGTCCGCATCGCCTACTGGAAAGTCGAACGGACGGCTGCGGCGGAGACCGAGACGGTGCCGTATGCATGAGGGATGGGGCGCCGCGCTCTGCAGAGGCTGAAACCGGGGAGGGTCCTGCAACAGGTCTGAATTCGCATGCCGACCTGGACCCGCCACCCTCACACCTCGACGAGGTCCGCATGACCGAATCCACGCTCGTAGTCGATGACCGAGATAAATACCGGCGTCAGCTTGATAATGGCGACCTCTTCGGGCTTCACGGCCTCTGCGATACGCGCCATTTGGGGAAACTTCTTCAGCAGCAGCCCCATAGGACGCTTGATTTGGCTCGGATCGGTCAGAATATCTGCTGTCGCTGCCATTGAGAGCCCTTTTATCTGGCTCCAGTCGCCGTAGTCGTGGTCGACGGTTAGCGAAACCTTGTTGCAACGGCGGATGTTATGGACCTTCTGGCTGTCCTTGCCGGTGGGAAAGTAAAGGGTTAGCCCGTCACTGGCGTACGTGACCGTGGTAGCTTGGGGATAACCGTCTTCGCGGAGGGTGGCGAGCGTCAGGATGTTATGGGCCTTGAGCAGATCCAGAATCAAGTGCTCTAGCTTCTCTTCCATCGAGCTTCTCCGTTGTTGGTTTTCTGCGGGACCCGCACGTATTACGCCCAGGGCCGCCTAGGGAACTGGAGCCCGAGGCCGCGCCGGGCGGTGGGCGGTCGCGCATCTCGCTAAACGTCTAAGGGTGCGCCGGACAGCAGTGCTGCGATCTCGAAGCGCGATCGGAACCCCACGGCACCTCGAGGTGCCGAACATGACTCGTCGTGACTGGATGCATGCCATCATGCACAGTTGGTGAACGGGGAAGGAGTCGTTCGATGATGCCGAGAAGTCCCGTGGGTATGCTGATCCTGTTTCTGTGCCTGATGGGGTCCACCAGTGAGGTGCCGGCCCGTATCAAGCTTATCACTCTGCCGGTCCGGGAGTATGTCGCGATCGAGTTCGACCACCCCGACGTGACCCTGGTGGAGGAGGAGCGCGTGGTCCCTCTGCTAAAGGGGGTCAATCAGGTGGATTTCTCGTTCGCCAACACGCACATCGACCCCGAGACACTGGTGTTCCGCGTCGTGGCGCCGGTGGGGATCGACGCCTTTGGGGGTGAAGGTCCTGTCGGTGAGCTATCCGCCGGGCGAGAACGCCTTGGTGTGGTCCGTGTATGCCAGCGGCTCCGGGGCGGCACGGGTGCGTATCAGTTATGCGCTGGGCGGACTGGACAAGGACTTCCACTACCGCGCCGTCGCAGCCCACGACGAGAAGGTGCTCACCCTCTTCCAGTACATGCGGGTGAACAACAATGCCAACGAGGAGTACGAGTCCGCGAGCCTATGGCCCGGGTTTGGGGAGCGCTTCGTTAACGCTTTGGGCCTCGACGAGACCAAGGAACTGCTCGTAGGGAAGTATACGCAGGTTCCTATCCAGAAGACGTACAGCTGCAATCCGACCGAGTATGGGTACTTGGTTCGTGCCCAGGACAAGTTGAATGTGCCTATGCACTATGTGCTGAAGAACGATGCGGCGCACGGCCTGGGTCGGGCCGCCTTGCCGGTCGGTAAGGCGCGTATCTTCCAGGATGACGACAAGGCGGGGACGGCTTTCATCGGTGAGGACTGGGGGAAGTTCACCCCCCTGGACGAGGAGCTGCGGCTCTACCTGGGGCTTGCCCGCGACGTGGTCGTGAGGCGCACCGTGGAGCACAACGAGCGTAGCCGCATCGCCGCGAATCTATATGACTACGACGTTGTGGTGAAGCACGAGATCGAGAACTTCAAGGACAGTCCGGTCACCTTGGATGTTGCGGAAGACATTCGAGAACTGCGGAGCGAAGCACACGGGGACACGTCGCGGGACCCGGAGTAGCAGGTTGCCACGGGTACCACTCTGGGTGAGCCCGACCCGGAGAGGACCAACGCGGGCCGCCTGCTCTTCCACGTGGGCCTACCGGCGCGGGCTCACTCGGGCAAGGCGCAGAAGGTGGTCCACCGCCTCCACCTAACGCTGAAGAACGAGTGGTGACGGCCATGGACGCAAGACCCTACGCCACCCTGGTAGTGTGCCTCGCGGCTCTGCTGGGTGGAGGCCCCGCGGCGGCCCGCAACGTCGATCTCTCCACCGTACCCGAGCGCGCCACGGTGCAGCTCACCATCTACAACTCCGAGGACCTGACCTTGGCGCGAGAGACGCGGGTGGTCACCTTCAAGAAGAGGATCAACGCCCTGCAGTTCTCGTGGGCGAACACGCTCATCGACCCAACGTCGGTGGAGCTCAAGTTCCGCACGCACGGGGATCGGCTGGAGATCCTGGACACCACGTTCCCCCACGACAAGCCGCAGATGCTCTACTGGAATGTCCGTAGCGATGCCGAACTGGAGACGCAGATCGAGATCAGCTATTTCACTTCCGGGATCATCTGGTCTGCGGACTACCTCGCCATCGCGGATGGGGACGAGCAGCGCCTCCGCCTGACCGGCTTCGTGCGCGTGTTGAACCGCTCCGGCGAGGAATATCAGAACGCTCAAGTGAGGCTGGTGGTGGGGACCATCAACTTGGTAGAGAAGATCGCCCAGCTCGCCCGGGTTCCAGTGGGAGCGGTGAAACAGCTGGAGGGGGCTCGGTTCCAGGCGCTGCGCAAAAGCGCCGCTCGGGATATGATGCTGCGGGAAGAAGCAGTGGCGGGGGCGATGCCCGCCGCACCCGCGCCGCCCCTGACCCGGCCCAAGGCGATCTACAAGGAGGGCCTGTCCGAATACTTCATTTACACCATTGAAGGCACAGAGACCGTGCCAGACGGCTGGGCCAAGCGCCTCCGTAGCTTCGAGGCGAGCGACGTGCCTCTGGCCGTCGAGTACCGGTATCGGGAGCGGGAGTACGGAGACGAGTTGGTGCGCCTGTATCTGCTCACCAACGATACCGATTCCAAGCTAGGCACCACGCCGCTGCCCGATGGCACGGTGCGCGTGTTCCGGGACAACGGGCAGGGTGGGCTGACCTACCTGGCCAGCCAGCCCATCAAGTACGTGCCCATCGGCGACCGCATCGAGCTGAACCTGGGCCCGGACCGGGAGGTAGTGTTCGATGAGGTGAAGCTCCGGGTGTTCCGAGGCGAGATCTGGATGCTTTACACCAAGGGTAACCTGTATCGCAGGGTCGGGGATGCGGGCCTGCGTCTGGAGCTGGACAGCACCGTGGCCGGCTGGGACGAGCACCAGGTATTCGGCCAGCGCATCCGCAATTACACTGGCAAACCCATCCGGGTGGAGGTGCGCCGCCAGTATGACGGGGACGTGACCTTCCGCAGCCTGCTGACTCCCAAGCTGCACGACTATCGGATGGTGGAGCTGACGACCACGGTCGGTGCCGGCGAGAGGGCCGAGCTGCACTACGAAATCATCCGGCGCAATGGATACAACGCGAAGCAGAGCCGTGTGGTGCTGGAGGCCGGCGTGCCGCGCATGAAACCGTCCTGATCGGCTCCCCACAGTGCGGTGGCGACCGCGAACAATTCGCTGTGCTGGAGCGAAGCCACCGACGCCCCGGTGCCGAGATCTTCGCGTGGGACCCGGTCTGCACAGGATTAGGGCTAGGGCGCGGCGGGACGACTTGACCGCTCGCGGCGTCCACCTGCCAAGGTCCCGGCGGGCCGAGGTGTACGCTTTTGCAGATGGCGGTCTCCAGCGTCCCGCCTCCGTAGCAGACTCCGTACCTCTCGTCGCTGCCTCGGCGTGCCCGAAATGGGTGAAGGGCGAATACAGTTCGTGCGAACTGAGTGCAACACGTGGTGCCTACACACGGTTCGACGCTATCCCACACCCCACCATCCGACGGCGATGCCGACGAGAGATAAGGCCAACAGTGCCAACGCCGGGGCGCGGGCTTGGCGCCACCCGGCGAAGGCCAGGGCATAGCCGGCCTTGAGGATGTTGTTGGAGGAGGCCGCAACGAGTATGGCCACGGCCATCGGCTCGATTCCGAGCCCCGGTACGCTGCCCTGCGCCAGGCTGAGGACAAAGGGATCGATGTCGGTGATACCCACCAGAGCTGCGAGAGAGTAGATCCCCGCATGGCCGAAGTGCGTCTTTACCCACATGGACCCCAAGGAGATGACCACGAAGAGCGTGGCGAACAGCAGGGCAGTACTCAGCTCAAGGGGGTTGGCCGGGCGATGGGCGGCGCGGCCGGCGCTCCTGCTGGTCCGCTCTCGCCAGTAAAGCGCGGCTGCCATGCCGAGCCCCAACGCGTGTAGCCCGGCCAATGCCGGTGCGAGGGCCAGGGCGAGGGCATTGTTGAATACGGCGACGACCACGCCCAGACGCAGATACATGACGGCGGTGGCCAGCACGATGGCGGCGCGAAGATCCCCGCCGCTGTCCGCGTGGTCGGGCAAGCGACGCGCCAGCACGACGGTCATGGCGGTCGAAGAATAGAGCCCCCCGAGGACGGAGGTGAGCAAGACGCCCCGTGCCGGCGAGATATAGCGTTGTACGAGATAGCTTCCGTACGAGAGCGACGACACGACCACGACGGCCAGCCAGACCTCATAAGGAGTGACGTTCGTGAGGTGGGTGACAGGTCGGTTTGGTAGGAGGGGCAAGATAATGCCGGTAAGGATGAGGAACTTGCCGGCGGTTGCGATCTCGTCGCCGGGAACGCGGTGCGCCAGTCGGTGCAGTTGCTCCCTGGCGCCGAGGAAAAGCACGGCGCTCACCGTTACGCCGACGGCCACCCAGGGTGGCTCCACCAAGGCGACGGGCCCGAGCATGTAGGCGAGCAGATTGCACAGAGGGACCAGAATCTCGGCCCCCAGAGGGGCGGATTCGCTCGTCGCAAACTGCTGGCGGTAGTATGCAAACAGCCAGGCTCCCAGGACCAACAGCCCCGCCGTGAAGGCCAGCGTGTGGACCGTGTCCACCGCGTAGAGGCCAAATCCCAGCAAGGAAAGAAGGGGGAAGGTGCGCACGCCACCGGGGATGTCTTCCAGCCGCTCCTTGTAGAAACCTTCGAAGGCGAGCCCAAAGAAGAACGAAAGTCCGAGCATCAGGACTAGGTTTTCGAGGGGCAGGCTCGTCTGCATGGCGGCGCTCTTTGGGTTTTCGGAGACCTAAATATTAGTCGACGCGATCGGACATGAATCCGACGACGGGGCGAAAAGGCTGGGCAGTTGGTCGGCTGCAACGCATCTGCCACGCCGACATCTCCCCTGGCTTGACCCCGCACCGGCCTTCAAGGGGCTTCGGACAGACCGAAACGGAACGGGCCCCGCGCCGAGTTGGCGCTCCGCCGGAGGGGCGATGGACTCTGATCGGGGAGGCGACAGCGGGAACAAGTTCACGGGCACTGCCCGGTTCGTGGACGCGGGGGAAGCCATCCTTGGCGGCGCATCGCGCACCGCCAATCCTGGCGGCCCCGCCGTTATTTCGAGCACATGGTGGCTGCAAGAGACGCGCGGGCACAGACGACGGGGCCGATAGACTGGCTGAGCTGCCCTGGCGCAGGCGCGTGATCTCGGCCGCGCGCGTGCGGAACGGGCTGCCGGGTACCGCTACGTGCGCTTCGCGGACAGCTTCCACGACTATCCCGCCGGGACCGCGGTGTTCGACGACGGAGTCGTGTGCGGGTACCCAAGATCGGACGACTCCTACGCCTCGATAGCGGTGTGCGGGCTCAGTTCCACCAGTCCTTCTCGGTCGAGGACAAGGTCCACGGCTACAACGTCAGGGTATCCAGCCGCCGGGGTCGGGTGCTGGCAGTCATACGGCAGGGCCGCATCTGTCCATTCACCACGGACCGCATCCACGACTTGGTCGATACCCGGGTGTTCGATGCGTGGTCCGACGACCTCGGGCGCCAGAACCTTGAAGGCGACCCAGTCACCGGCCTACACGCCCCGTGTGGTGAGAGGCTGGGCTGCAAACCTCAGAAGCAGCACGCAAGGCCCCGGGGCGGTCTGGAGATCGGACAGAGCGGTGCGGCCGATGCCACGCCGCCCGCGCCTGGCACGTGAGTTCAGAAGCGTGCTCCTTGTCGTCCCGTAACGGTCCGCCTTGAGGGCGGTCTGCATGGTACCGCGTCTTGCCCGGGCGGCCGCGCTCTCCGGGGTTATGCAGCAATCCGCCCCAAGCGCGCGGCGCGAGCCGAAGCTTAGCGTTCCAGTGCCGAAATGCGGCCGACCCGGCCCAGAGCAGCGGCCGTCTGTTGCGCTCGGGTGCCCGAATGGGTAACGTGCGTCGCCGACATCTTGCCGCATCTCGGGGGTCCCGTGGCAACCATCCAGGTCAGGCGCTCGCACCGATTGAGCAAGGAGGCGGCAAGGGAAGTGGCCGCCAGCGTAGCGGAGCAACTCAGGAAAGATCTCGGCATCGCGTATCGCTGGGAGCATGACCGCCTGCATTTCTCCCGCCCGGGCGCGATCGGATCTATTGACGTGGAAGAGACAGAGGTTCGGGTGAGTGTCACCCTGAGCTGGGTGTTGGCGCCCCTGAAATCGGAGATCGAGCGGCAGGTCGAGGATTACCTTCACAGCCATCTCGACTGAGAGATGCGGGTGGGCCCTCGCGCACCGGCGCGGGGCGCCATGCGGCTCGCCCGAGAGGCGAGCGAGCCCGGCGCTACACCGCCAGGGGCGGGCTGTCAGCCCGCCCCGAGTGCCGCTGGTTGGTTCGGGACCCTACTTGCAGAGGCCCTTCGGACTGCTCCTGTAGCACTTGTTGTTCTTCCAGGTGTTGGCGGTGCCGGCGCTGCCGCTGCCGCTGGTATCGTCGACGGCGTCGGGATCTCCACTGTCGTCGATCCGGTTATTCTTCAGCTCATTGTCCTCCCCGTGGAAGACATGTATGCCGTCCGTGCCGCTCGTGTCCACAGAGTTGTTTCGGATCAGGTTGTCGTTCGGCGTCGACGCAGCGGAAGTGGGGTCGAAGTTCGTCAGGCTGATCCCGGTCTGGCGGCTGTTCATGACCCAGTTGTCGTGGACGAAATTGTCCTGTGTGGGCGATATGCTCGGTGTGCATCCGAGCTGACCACCGAAGTAGAGCCCGATGAATTGCAGGCTAATGCCGTCCACGCCACTGCCGTCGATCTCGTTGTTGTGCACGTGGGCGCCTGGGTTGTCGGCCATCGTTATGCCCAGATCGCCCATCCTCACCACATTGTTGTGCACGTGGGCGGAGCCGGCACAAAACAGGATAATGTTGCTTCCCGCCCCAGCGTCCACGTTCGGACTCGCGTTCTCGTTGACGATATTATTCATGACCTGACCATCCGCCCCGCGGGACAGCTGGATACCGTTCGGAGCCCAGACTCGCGCCGGCATCGGACCGAGCACCACGCTGTGGGCGACGTTCAGGTGTACTCCGCCGCCGTCGCCCTCGATGCCCGTGCGCGTGTAGTTCTGCACCACGGAGTCCGCCACGTTCACGCTGGCCGACGCCGTCGCCGACCCGACCAACAGCCCAATGCCCTGCGAACTGCCGTCCAGGTCACGGATATTGAGGACCTTGACGTTTTGGATGTCCCCATCGGTGTCGGTATACCGGATGCCGTAGACGGGGTCGCCCGCCATCATTGATCTGCCGTTGACGGTGAGGTGGCTGATGTCCACCCGTCCCGCATCCAGCACCCCGATGATGGGCCCGGCCGTGTCGCCGGCACCGGTGACGACGGTCTTGCCGGTACCGTCGCCGGTGATCTGCAGACTGTTGCCGGGACCGATGCTGATATCCTCCGCATAGGTGCCCTCACACACGTGGATCTCGTGAACGCCGGGCAGCAAGGCGGCAGCGTCGACCGCATCCTGGATGGCGGTGTACTGCGCTCTCGGGCACTGCACCCGATTGTCGTCGACCTCCAGCACGCCGCGGGACCGCGCCGGGAGCGCCGGCTTCGCCGCAAGTGCGGTAGTCGGGTGCCGAGGCGCAGCGAGCTCCTGGCCAGGCGGTGGGATGAAGGGATCGGCGATCGGGACAGCAGGCGCACCCATTGCGCCAGCACTTCCGCCCAAGGCCGCTGCCAGCACAGCGCAGGTCACTTCCCAGGTCCACATGAACTTCTGCGATCGTGCACTCATGGCTCCCCCCGCTCTCCTCAGGCATGGACATCAAGTATTGCATACCGGGCCGACGGCGTGCTCCTCCTGCCGGCTCAGAATTTCAAGCCTCGGGCCCGGTTTCGCCCGGCAGCGGTGGCGTCGCGGGCGTGCGCTTGTCGGGTCGATGGGGGTTGGAGGAAGCCCAGCACCGGGGTGGACGCTAACCACCATGAGGGCAGAGTCCGATGTTGGCGAGGCCGGCGTGCGGCTCCGGTGGTTTTCGGGCGTCACGGCGGCCGGGCTTTCGCCGAGTCCTGCGGGCTCGCTAAACTAATCATCTTCGACCGCTCGGCTCGCTGCGGTCGCGCAACGCTGCGGAGCCTCGACTCGACTGCACTAGCCGGATTACCCATGGACAGCCATCGAACCGCTGAGTTCGTCGAGTATCTTTGGGAGCGCTCCGTTTTGCCGGCGCTCATCGGCTACATCGGGGTGCCGAACAAATCGCCGTACTTCGACTCACAGTGGGCGGAGCGCGGCTATATGGATCAGGCCATAGCGCTGGCGGAGCAGTGGTGCCGCGCCCAACCGATCGAGGCGATGCAGTTGGAGGTAATGCGTCTTCCCAGCCGGACACCGCTGCTCTACATCGACATTCCCGGTGTCGGCGGCGAGACCGTGCTCCTGTATGGTCACCTGGACAAACAGCCGGAGATGACGGGCTGGCGGCCTGGGTTGGGGCCTTGGACGCCGGTCGTCGACGGCGATCGGCTGTACGGCCGGGGAGGCGCTGATGACGGCTACGCGGTGTTCGCGGCGCTCGGCGCCGTCCGGGCACTGGACGAGCAAGGCGTGCGGCACGCCCGCTGCGTGGTGATTATCGAATGCTGTGAAGAGAGCGGCAGCGACAATCTGCCGCCGTATATCGAAGCCCTTGCCGAGCGCATCGGGACGCCGGCCCTGGTCATTTGCCTCGACTCGGGCTGCGGGAACTACGATCAGCTCTGGTGCACTACCTCGCTGCGGGGTATGGTGGGCGGCACTCTCACGGTCGAGGTGCTCACGGAGGGGGTCCACTCCGGGGACGCCAGCGGCATCGTCCCTTCCAGCTTCCGCATCGCGCGGAGGCTGCTGAGCCGCATCGAGGACGAGGCGACGGGCTGGGTGATCCCGCCGGAGTTGCACAGCGAAATTCCCACGGAACGGGTACGCGAGGCCAGCTACGCCGGCCAAGTGCTGGGTGCAACGGTCGTCGGTAGATTCCCTTTCGGGGGGAGCACCCAACCGGTGTCGCTGGACCCTCAGGAGCTGATTCTGAACCGCACTTGGCGACCCGTGCTGTCGGTGACCGGGGCGCGCGGTCTGCCGGCTCTGGAGCATGCAGGCAACGTACTTCGGCCCTTGACGGCTCTGAAGCTATCGCTGCGTCTCCCGCCCACCTGCGATGCGCAGGCGGCCGGTGCCTGCCTGCAGGCCCTGCTGGAACAAGCTCCGCCGCACGGAGCCTTGGTGCGCTTCGAGCCGGAGCAGGCGACGAGCGGGTGGAACGCCCCGCCCTTCGAGCCGTGGCTGGTCGAGTCCGCCAATCGGGCCTCGCGGGCCTATTTCGGTAGGCCTGCGGTGTTCATGGGCGAGGGCGGGTCCATCCCGTTCATGGCGATGCTGGGGGAGCGCTTCCCCGAAGCCCAATTCCTCATTACGGGGGTGCTGGGCCCGCAGTCGAACGCCCACGGCCCCAATGAGTTCTTGCACCTTCCCACAGCGCGGCGACTGACCTGCTGCGTCGCTCAGGTGATAGCCGATCAATGGAAGACCCGCCACTCTTGAACCGCGTTCGGCGCAGGCAAGTCCTGTGTGGGGGAGTGCGGTCTGGATGATGGGGAGGTTGAGACCGGTGGCACAGGAAATGCCGACGGATGCGGACCGCTCGGGCGTGCTGACCTCGGAGCGGCGCCTGCGCTACAGCAGACAACTGCGTCTGCCGCAGGTGGGAGAGGACGGACAGGAGCGGCTCCTGGGTTCCCGGGTATTGATCATCGGCATGGGCGGCCTGGGCTCGCCCGCGGCGATGTACCTGGCGGCCGCCGGAGTGGGTCATCTGACGCTCAGCGACTTCGACCGCGTGGAGATCTCTAACCTCCAGCGCCAAATCGTCCACCGTGCCTCGGATCTGGGCAGGCTCAAGACCCAATCCGCCCGCGATAATCTGGTCTCCCTGAACCCCGAGGTCGGGGTCACTGCCATCGACTGGGAACTGGACGGCGAGGCTCTCCGCGATGAGGTGCGGCGGGCGGACGTGGTTCTCGACTGCAGCGACAATTTCCCGACTCGGTTCGCCCTCAATGGAGCGTGCGTTCGCGAGGGAACCCCACTCATCTCCGCGGCGGTCATCCGTCTGGAGGGGCAGGTGACGACCTTCCTGCCGCGCGTGCCCCACAGCCCCTGTTACCGGTGCCTCTATCGCGACGATAGTGACGGCGCAGCAGAGACTTGTGCTTCAGAAGGAGTCTTGGCGCCTGTGGCGGGTATCCTGGGATGCACCCAGGCCACCGAGGCGGTCAAACTGCTTCTGGGTATCGGGCAGACGCTGTGCGGGTACCTGCTGCTCCTGGATGCCGAGACGATGGATTGGCGCAAGGTGAGGCTGCACAGGGATCCCCATTGCCCCATCTGTGGGCACCCGGCCGAGTCTTGACCCGCACGGGCTGATAGCGCGCGTTGCGCCTCGCCAATGGACGCGATCTCGGGCCGCTCGCGACGTCTTCTCACGGGCTCCGAGCCCCTTCGCATCGCCAACGGCGCCGGCTAGAGCTTCAGCCCGAGCGGGTCGTTCGGGTCGACGCCCGGCATGAACGGCAATCGTCGGTCGTTGTTGGTGATCTGATAGACCTTCCCCACCCAATTGTCGATGACCGCCTCGGCGGTGTCGTGCCACGTGTTGTGCAGACCGCCCGATATCAGCGCCTCCGGAAGCTCCGGCCGTGGCTCGCCCAGGCCAGCGGCTGTCAGCAGGCGGTCATGATGCTCCGCGAGTATGCCGCGTGTGCGCAGGCTGAAGTAGTTTTCCGGAAACGGTGGATAGTCCTCACGCTCTCCACGCACGAAGCGATCCACTTCCCGCTTGTACTCCTTGAGCAGGCTGATGGTGTCGTACTCGGGGTGACCCTGGAAGTACACGATGCGGAACAGATCCTCGCTCACAGCGAGATGAACGCCCGCCTCTGCGCTCTCCACCAGCACGTGCAGCCCTGCCGCCTCGAATTGGTCCCGATCGACAGAGTTGAAGCGCGAGTGCGGAACGTCGAACAGAGTATTGACGTCGTTCACCAGCGGGTGCGTGCGGTCGACGACATGATGACGATAGACTCCCCAGCGCTTTACGGCAAGCCGGCGGCGCTTCTGCGCGTGCTTGAATTGCAGCACGGCATGGGTCGCGAGGCACGAGCACAGGATAGAAGTCACGTTCTCGTGCGCCCATCCGATCACCTCGATGAGGGGCTTCCAGAATGGCTCCGCCGCCAAGTCAGGCTGGGTGACGTTGGCCCCCGTGATGATCAGCGCGTCCAGACCATCCGCTTGCAGCCGCTGGAATGGCTCGTAATAGCGGCGCACGTACTGCATCGCCTCCGGGCTGCGTTCCAGCTCGTCGAGAGTGAAGGGGTGCATGTGGAACTGAGCGATCTGGTTACTTTCCCCCACCAGACGGAAAAACTGCCGCTCGGTGGCTGCCAGCGCCGCGTCGGGCATCATGTTGAGCAGCCCGATGTGCAGCTCTCGAATGTCTTGATGGATCGCCCGGTCCGGCTCGAGGACCGTCGTTCCTTCTCGGCTCAGGCGGTCGAAAGTTGGGAGATCGGAGTGCGCGACCAGCGGCATGGTGGAAATACGGCGTTTACGGGGGACTGCCGGGCGGGCCCCGGCGCGCGATCGCCGTCTCCACCAAGGCCAGGAAACCGGGCTCGTCGCGCACGCCCGCCACCTCGTCCGTGGTCACCGTGTAACCGTCCTGATCGGCGATGGCCGCGTAGCGCGGCCGGCGCGAGCAAAAGAGCTTCGGGAAGCTCCAGCGCACGAAGTCGTCGGGATCGATCAGCGCAACGTAAGGCAAACCCCTCTCCTCCATGAAGAGCTGTAGCTGCTCCTCCAGAAATGCTTCACGGTAGTAAAGGGGCTTCGGGTCCTCCTCGGCGCGCCGCATCAGCTCCTGTTCGTCGTTCTCGGTGGCCTGGAGATACAGTATCAGCGTGTGCTGGGCGAGCCCCGGAATCACGTCCGGGTCGTCCAACTCGCAGATGCTGCCACCGGCGTCGTTGACGAAGTGCTGGTAGCCATAAATCTCGCGCGCCTTGCGAATGAACTCCGGAACGTCCTTCATGGACGCGATCTCGGCCCTGCGATGCAACTCCTGCCGGCGCTTGAACTCTCGGAGAGACAGCCCTCCTTGCTCGGGGTCACCGAGCTTTCCGAGGAAGCTGGACACGGGCTTCAAGTTGTCGACGGTGATGTTGTTGCTGAAGTAAATCGAGTCCGAGCGCAGCAGATCGCGCAAGAACGGGACCTGCATGGCTTGCTGCTTGATGTTGTCCAGGATCGGCTCGTCTAAGTAGCGTGTCCCGATACGGTAGTCGCCCGAGTAATGGAACCAGTTGCGTTTGCGCAGCAGGTTGGCCAGGCGCGTCTTTCCCACCCCCGACATGCCGAGGAGCGTGATGCACCGGTTCTCCCACTCTCGGAACTCGTTGACGCTGAGTTTCACCCGGGCCGGCCTCGACGGTCAGCGAAGTTCATGATTCTAATGCCCGGGGCTCCTGGGTTCCAATGGCGCGCCTCCCGTCGCACGCGGCTTCCGGGAGCAGTTCCCACCGACGGCGCCGTTGGAAAGACTGGTGCTTGACATCAGCGAGGATTCGCTTATGATAGCTCGCACACGACGCTGAAGAAGTCTTCGAGCGTCGAGGCCTGATAAAGGCAAACTCACCGCAAGGTGGGGGCGCAAAGCTGCGGGTCCGGTGCCCTAGTTAGGGTTTGGACAGCCGAGCTGCCGGGACACAGGGGACGTGTGGCAGCTGATCCCGAGGAGGGGTCCAGTGGGCGCTAATACTGCTTCTGCTATTGCTGTACGCAGTTCTCCGGTGGCTTCAAAACACACCGGCGAAACTGGAGAGGCGCGCACCTGCCACTCTATTCCGTCAGCCGTTGTGTCCGACGGCAATCCCCCCATTTGGTCTTGGTCGGCGATATGAAGGCCGGGCGTGCCTGTGTAGGCAAAACGCCATGCAACGCCGGCCAGGAAGTGTCAGCTTCCGCCTCGGAGCGTCACCCTTGCAGCGTGGTGGCGGACCGCTTGAAACATCGCAGTCGGTCCAACCACTGTGCTTCTGCTTGTGTCGAGCGCCATGATTGGTTGGGCATGAGACTTGCTTGAAGGTCTGCAATACTGGGGGGACATCTTAGTCGTCTCCCCGGGGACGACTTAGACCGCGAAACTTCTGCGAACCATCGTTCGTGGAAGCCAGAGGCGGGGGTTATTTAACTCAATGCGAAGCGCGCGGGCGCTTTGCAGGGCGGTAGCGTACCCGAACGCGGGCAGTGGGCACCGCCCACGGGCACTCGGTGAAGCCGAGCGCCAACAGGATCTTTGCGCCTGGAGCTGTTGCGGGGCTGGGTCCTGCGAGTGCGGCAATTTTCCCATTTCCGGAGTGTCGCACAGCAAAGCTTAAGGTTTCATTAAGAGGTAGGGACTGAGGAGCGAAGTCGTTTAACTCGATGCGAAGCGCGCGGGCGCTTTGCAGGGCGGTAGCGTACCCGAACGCGGGCAGTGGGCACCGCCCACGGGCACTCGGTGAAGCCGAGCGCCAACAGGATCTTTGCGCCTGGAGCTGTTGCGGGGCTGGGTCCTGCGAGTGCGGCAATTTTCCCATTTTCGGAGTGTCGCACAGCAAAGCTTAAGGTTTCATTAAGAGGTAGGGACTGAGGAGCGAAGTCGTTTAACTCGATGCGAAGCGCGCGGGCGCTTTGCAGGGCGGTAGCGTACCCGAACGCGGGCAGTGGGCACCGCCCACGGGCACTCGGTGAAGCCGAGCGCCAACAGGATCTTTGCGCCTGGAGCTGTTGCGGGGCTGGGTCCTGCGAGTGCGGCAATTTTCCCATTTCCGGAGTGTCGCACAGCAAAGCTTAAGGTTTCATTAAGAGGTAGGGACTGAGGAGCGAAGTCGTTTAACTCGATGCGAAGCGCGCGGGCGCTTTGCAGGGCGGTAGCGTACCCGAACGCGGGCAGTGGGCACCGCCCACGGGCACTCGGTGAAGCCGAGCGCCAACAGGATCTTTGCGCCTGGAGCTGTTGCGGGGCTGGGTCCTGCGAGTGCGGCAATTTTCCCATTTCCGGAGTGTCGCACAGCAAAGCTTAAGGTTTCATTAAGAGGTAGGGACTGAGGAGCTGATCGGGGGCCGAAGCGTGCGTAGGAAAGGACTATGCGCCCCGAGAACTGGCGTCCTATCGGACCCGACTACATGGAGGAACTGGGCGATGGCGCGGGCCTGTACCTGAACGCGCCCGAGCATACCTCTGGTGCAGTGAGTCGATGAGCCGGCGGCGGTGGGATCAAGTTCTCCCATACGACGGACCGGAGGATAACGCGATGTACAAGATGATGTACAAGATCGTTGGTATGGGCTATGTCGGACCACAGCGCGTGCCAGTCGCCATCGACTATATCGTATGGGCCGCGGGCTACGATGACGCCATCAGGAGGGTCCGTCAGCTCGGAATAATGGTCCTCCAGTGCACAGTGAACTCCGTTGGTCAACATTAGGTAAAGAGCTGCCCCGGCCGCTGAGAACTCTGCCACTTGCCAGGTCCCGGAACGCCGAGGACTTAGGCGTCTTGCCACGCGCGACTTGGGCGGTGGCGTGGCGTTCAAAACCGGTGGCATCGCGGGTCCAATCTGCGGCTTACCTCCAGGGCGGACTGCTCCGGCCCCGACCATGAACAGTTGGGCAACACACTCGACTATCGGTCCGTGCAGTTCGGTCGTTACCGCCTGAGGAGCAGTGGTGACGATTCAGCTTAGTCCGAAGCAGACGCATTCATGCCAAAGGCTCCGTAATTCCGGTCGGTCATTGTGACAGGGGCGAGATATGTGCGGGATCATGGGATTAGTAGCTGACGGTGAGCATCGGGCCGCGCCTGTTCTGTTGGACGGTCTCCGCCGGCTAGAGTATCGGGGCTATGATTCGGCGGGTATCGCCACCCTGGTGAATGGTCACATTCTCCGTCGTCGGGCGGCAGGCAAGCTTTGCCAGTTGGAGCGTTTGCTGGACGAGAAGCCTTTGGGTGGGAGCATCGGCATCGGTCATACGAGGTGGGCGACGCACGGTCCACCGATCGCTGAGAATGCCCACCCCCACGCGACCGAGCGTGTGGCCGTCGTTCACAACGGCATCATCGAAAACTTCCAAGTTTTGAGAACAGAGTCTCTTCGAACGTGGGTGTCGGTTCACTAGTGAGACCGACACGGAAGTCATTCCGCACCTCATTACCCACTATCTGGGGCAGGGCTTGGCTCCCGAAGTGGCGGCCGCTGAGGCCATAAAACGGCTGGAGGGTGCCTACGCGCTCGTTATTATGTTCGCTGGAGAGCCCGACCTGTTGTTGGGAGCGAGGCGCGGAAGCCCCCTCGTTGTAGGCGTGAGCGGACCCGCCACATACCTTGCCTCAGACGCGATTGCGCTAGTGCCCTTTACGCGAGATATCGTGTATTTGGAGGAGGGTGATCTCGCGCACATCAGCCGCCGCGGGTTCAAGGTTTACGATGCAGCCGGCGCCCTTGCTGCACGCCAGTCCAGACGCACGACCCTCACGGCGAGCCCCGTCGGCAAAGGCGAGTACGCGCACTTCATGCAAAAGGAAATCTTTGAGCAGCCTGCGGTGCTGACCCAAACCCTCAGACGCTATCGCAGTCCCACCGCCGGGCATGTCGAGTTACCCAAACTTCCTTTTGACCTCGCCACTCTGCCTAAGTTGACCATGGTTGCCTGCGGTAGCTCCTACTATGCTTGCCTAGTAGGGAAGTACTGGCTGGAGCACATCGCTGGAGTGCCAGTGGAGGTCGACGTGGCGTCTGAATTCCGTTATCGCGCGACGCCGTTACCTCAAGGGGGCGCCGCACTCTTCGTGTCCCAGTCTGGCGAGACGGCCGATACTCTGGCGGCGTTGCGCCACACGCGCGCCCATGGGCAGCATATCCTCGCGGTGGTCAACGTTGCTGAAAGCAGTATGGCACGCAGTTCCGACGTGGTCTTTCAGACCCTCGCCGGACCTGAGATCGGCGTTGCATCTACGAAGACTTTCACGGCCCAGCTCATGGTCCTAGCTTGCCTCACTCTGGCCGCGGCCCGGGCAAGAGGGGTGCTGAGTCCCGGACACGAGGCGTACCTCACGGCCGCCCTTCTCCAGGTGCCCTCCCTGGTCACAGAGGTGCTGGCACAGGAGAGTGCGCTCCGGCAGCTAGCCCAGACGACGCACTTGGCCGACCGCATGTTCTATATTAGCCGAGGATCGTGCTATCCGATCGCGCTCGAAGGGGCGCTGAAGGTCAAGGAGATCGCGTACCTCCCCGCCGAAGGCTACCCGGCCGGTGAGCTCAAGCACGGTCCCATCGCCCTCGTGGACGACCACGTGCCGGTGGTCGTGCTGGCACCCCGCGACGCCCTCTTTGAGAAGACCGCATCCAATCTTCAGGAGGTAGCAGCACGCCGCGCCCACGTCATTCTTATGAGCGATGCTACCGGCACCAGCGCTCTTCAGGAGCACGCTGCTGCTGTACTCGTGCTTCCAGAGGTCGAGCCGTTCGTTGCGCCTATGATCTATGCTGTAGCCGTCCAGCTACTCGGTTACTATATTGCAGTGCTGCGAGGCACCGACATCGACCAACCGCGCAACTTGGCCAAGTCAGTGACAGTAGAGTAAGGCGCATGTTGCGGGCACTTTGTCATGGGGGAGCGGACCGGACCAGATCGGCGCGCGCCGCGACTCGGGGCGTGTGGGTATGAGCGGTCGAGGTTGCGGCGTTTGGGAATATGACGACACCAGCAAATGACTCCAGGAAGGCCCGTCGTCATGGGTGGCGCGGGATCGTCCATCTCGGACTTCTCACGGTGACATGTCTCATGTCGGGCTGCGGCGCCCTTCCGGCCGATCAAGCGAAATCGGGCGTTCAAGCCCCGGAGCCCGCATCGAGCGGCGCAGCCGTCTACAAGGTCGGTGTGGACGACGAACTCGAGGTCAAGGTCTGGAGGAACGAAGAGCTTTCGGTCAAGGTCCCGGTCCGGCCGGATGGCAAGATCTCCGTGCCACTCATTGGAAACGTCCAGGCGGCCGGCAAGACTCCAGAGGAAATTGCCGGCGAGATCGAGCAGAAGCTCGCCTTCTACGTGCTCGACCCCAAGGTTACGGTGATCCTAACGGCGCTCAGGAGCAACGAGTATCTGTCGCGCGTCCGGGTGACCGGTGCTGTCGAGCATCCGCTCTCGATGCCTTACCGTCGCGGAATAACCGTTCTCGACATCATCCTGCAAGCAGGCGGCGTCAACAAGTTTGCGGCTCCGGATCGCACAAAGGTCTACAGAAAAGCCGGCAACGCAACCCAAGTGATCCCTGTCAAGCTCGGTAAGATATTGGAGAAAGGAGAGTTGTCCACCAATATCGAGCTCCGTCCAGGGGATGTAGTCACGGTTCCGGAAGGTTATTTTTGAATCCCATGACGTTATCACCCGAGACGCTGAGACTGCTTTTCCACGATGCTCTACGATTTAGAGCAGCGATTGTCGGCATATTTGTTCTTGTCAGCCTGGCAGTGTTGGGTCTGGCCTTGGTATGGCCGTATTATTATGCCTCGTCGACGACGATATACGTCCAAGAATCCAATATCATCGAGCCTCTGATGAAGGGCACGGCCGTCGCAACGGAGGTGGCGGATCGTGCCCAGATCGCCCAACAGGTAATAATGGGCGGAAAGGTCTTGGATAAGTTGTTGGATAAAGGTGGGTGGCCGAAGGAAGAGCTGGCGGGTGTTCGCCGGGCGGCCTTCATGCGGCGACTCATAGGCCGGATCACCGTGTCTAACGAGGGGAAAAACCTTATCCGAATCACGTATTCGGACACTGATCCCGAAAGGGCGCATCAGGTTACTGACCGACTGGCTGAACTTTTTATCGACGAGAGCGATTTCACCAAAGTCCGTGAGAGTGTGTCAGCCTTTCAGTTCATCGATAAACAGGTCGGTGTATACGAGGAAAAGTTGGCAGAGGCCGACAAGAACCTGCAGGCGTTCATGGCAGCGCACCCGGAAGCACGGCCGGACTCGCAAGCAAGGGTGGGTCAGAGATTAGACGCACTTCGGGCGAAGATCGATGAGACCAGGCTAGCGATCAAGGAGGCGCAGACTCGCAATGCGGCGCTGGACAAACAGCTTTATGGGGAAGCCGCCTTGACGGCCAGCCTCAGCCGAGAGGCACAGTACCGAGACCGACTGGCGCAATTACAGAAGAAGCTCGACACGCTCCGCCTGAGCTACCGCGATACGTATCCGGACATCATCAGTCTCAAGCGCCAGATAGAGGAGCTGACACAGACGATCGCTGCGGAAGACCAGCGGCGGGGCGGCCGAAGAATCACACTGCAGGCGCGTCACAGTGACGACGGTAACGACGCGGATGCCAGTAGCGTGAGCGTTAACCCACTGTATGAAGTGTTGCTAAAGGCGGCTACGGAAACGAAGACACAGATTGACACGTTACATACGCGGCTCGCAGAAACAGAAGCGCTCTTGTCCAAGGAAATGGAAAACGCTCCATATCTCGACGAGCTAGGTGGAAAACTGGCGAACCTGAACAAGACCCACGAGTTTTACCGAAATACCGTCGCAGATCTCATACAGCGGAGGGAGCATGCGAAGCTGTCAGTGGAGCTTGAACAGGGGCAGCACGGGCTGACCTTCAGAGTCCAGGAGCCCGCCTCAGTTCCGATCAAGGCAAGCAAGCTCGGCTTTGTACAGTTTGCCGCTGGGGGAATCGTGCTGGGCATCGCCCTACCGATCGGACTTCTTTTCACTAAGTTGAATGTGGATCCCAGGATTCTGTTACAGTCCTCCATCTCGGAGGGGTTGGGATTGCCGACGATGGCGGTCGTGCCATACCTGTCCTGCCCCAGGGAGAGGCGGCGGTTTGTTATCAACGGCATCCTCTTGGTTTTGGGCTTGTTGGTGTACCTTGTCGGTTACGGCGCAACGGTGGGATTGCGCCTCAAAGGCATGATATGACCCAGAGCAAGATCGAGAAGGCTTTCCAAAAGGCGCAATTCGGGAGCGACCTGAGAGCCCAGGGAAACGCGTCTGCTCTCGTTATCCACGTCGGGACTACGCCCGCATCGGGCCCCCAATCCCAAGTTGACTGGCACCCCTCCCGCGTAACGGAAAGGCCGCTGCTCGACAATGCAGCACGTGCCTCTCGCAGGATCATTTATCCGGAAATGCCCAACCGGCGAGTTTTGAATGCCTTTCGTGATCTGAGGACCAGGCTTTTGCCCAAAGTACGCGACGGACGGCTGGTGCTCATGATCACCAGCGCTGTCCCTGGAGGGGGCGGCAGCTTCGTGGCGGTTAACCTGGCGGTGGCGTTGTCTCTCGATGTGAACGCGAGGGTCTTGCTGGTGGACTGCAATCTTCGCACTCCGGAACTGCAAGATCTCGCTGTGGCAGAAAGTCCCGGACTCATCGACTACCTGGAGAGTTCGGATCTCGAGCCTGAAGACGTCGTCTACCCCAGCGGCGTAGAGCGGCTCTGGATAGTGCCCTCGGGCGGAAGACGCGAGTCTCCAGCCGAATACTTCTCGTCCGACCGGATGCGCCAGTTGATGCTGAGCCTGAGACGCGGCCAGGGTGGTTGGCACGTCATTTTGGATGCTCACCCAGCGACGGAATCCGCGGACGCAAGGGTGCTGTCAGAGCTGTGCGACTATGTTCTGGTGGTGGTGCCGTTCGGCAAGGTTACGGAACGGCAGACTGCGGCTGCAGTGGAGGCGGTCGCACCAGATAGGCTACTGGGCGTTGTCTTCAACGGAGTACCGTAAGACGAGTAGGTTTGCCGAGACGGTTCGTTATGACTCCTCCCCCGGTTGTGGCCCGCCAGACGGCGGCCAAGCATCCTTGGGCCGCGGCAGAGGGATTTAGCAGTGCTATGTCAGCTCAGAGCAGGAGCGCCGGTCCCTGCTTGGGTCGTCCACTATTCTGAAGCCTGAGTTCTTGGACCTTTCAACACGTGTATCTGGACTTCTTTCGGCTGCAGGATGAGCCTTTCCGGTTGACACCGGACCCTGCGTATCTGTATCTAAGCTCGGGCCACGCTCGAGCGAAAGCCTTCATGGAATACGCCATCTGGGGCCGGGCGAGCTTCGTTGTCATCACGGGGGAGATTGGTTCCGGGAAGACTACACTCATAGAAACGTTGATGTCCGGGCTGAGCGCAAGCTCCGTCGTAGCCAGGATTCGCCACACGCAGTTGAATGATGTCGAGTTTCTTCGGGAGGTTCTTGCCGAACTTGGCTTCAGCGCGTACTCCGCCGGCAAGGCTGAGCTTCTGAACCTGCTCAAGAACATCCTCATGGATCAGCACCAGCAAAACAACAATGTTGTTCTCATCATCGACGAAGCTCAGAATCTCGACTCCATCGTTCTCGAGGAAGTGCGATTGCTTTCTGGCGTCGAGACTCACAAAGACAAGATCTTGAACGTTATCATGGTCGGTCAGCCGGAACTGAGGAAGACTCTGGAGTCGCCAGGGCTGGAGCAACTTGCGCAGCGGGTGCGTTTTAGGTTTCATCTGAGAGCGCTGAATGCGCTGGAAACGACGGAATATGTTCAGCACCGTCTGAAGGTTGCGGGAGCAAGAAATCCACACCTCTTTCCCCCAGAAACGATGCCACTGGTCTATGAGTATACCGGCGGCATACCGCGACTGATAAACACGCTCTGTGATACAGCCATGATTTGCGCGTTCGCGGATGACCTCGCCGTTATATCCGAGGATGTCATCGGAACCGCGATCATGGAGCTCGAGTGGGTTCCGTATAGTGAAAGGGCTCACCGAAAGGTTATGCTGCGGGTCTCTGGAGGAGAAGGCAGCCCTCCGTGACCAGTGTTTCTCGGCGGGAGATCTCATTCCCCTGGCGTGCTGCCCCGATAATGGCCGGTCGCCATTTCATTTGCCGCTCAGGGGCGCATGCCCTCTGTCGGTTGTTAAGCTCGGATGCACCGCTGAACGGAAGCGTTCACTCGGAAGGCATTAAAGAACCGAGTAGAAGCACCACGCCCGTGCCCTGAATCTGCACCCAGTTTGTCGAGGTGCGTCACTGTCGGGGAACCGCGGTCAGTTCCCACAGCCGCGCGGGTGCCACTTCCAGACCGTAGCGGAATCCTGTCTGGCTGTGATCTGTCTGGCTTGTGATGAATGCCTTCGCGAAGTATACGGGGGTGGACGCCGGTCTGCCGGCCCAGTTGGGGGCTAAGAGCGGCGCGTAGGTTTCGACCCTGCGTTGGGGCAGCCCCAAGCTCTCCTGCCGATTGTGGCTAACGTTCTCGGCACGCAGGGAACAGCGTCATAGGTCTCGGAGATCGGGGAACCCTCGTTGGCGGAACACTTGGTGTTCTGTTGCATCCGCGGTCCGTTTCGCCAGCCGTGTACCTGACATTCAGGATGATAGAGGTCGGCCGGCCACCCCAGCGTCCAGCGTAGCCCGGAAGGATTCGGCCTGAGGGCCTGGCCTGTGTGCCTTATGGTCCGTCAGCCCCGTTTCGAGGTGATGGAACTTGGGGCGTTGCGAGGAAGGCCGGTACCCGCGACGAACAAATCATCCGTGGTCGGCTTGGGCCGGCCAGTCGCAGTATCAGTATCAAATCTTAAAGTTCCGCCCTCGGAACAACTACTTAGGAGGAGTGTAGGCCATGCGTCACAGCTATCTTTGGGCGCTTCTATTGGGATTCCTGACGATGGTCTCCCTGGGCCAGCCAACAACGTTGGCGCCCGGGGCGCTCCCTGCGGCGGCTGGGCTAAGCCAGGCTTTCCAGGCCCGTGCACAGCTCACGACCGTTGCCTTCAGTCCGAATGGAGAGACCGTGGCGGCGGTAGGAAATGACCACGGTGTCGTGCTCTGGGACATACGCTCCGGCCAGGAACGTTTCCCTTTATTTTGGAACGGATCCCCGATCACGGCGGTCGCGTTTAGCCCGGATGGAAAGACCTTGGCGGGCATTGGCGACGATGACCGGATCACCTTGTGGAATGCGCTGAGCGGCCAGGAGCGCGTTACCGTATCCGCCGACCGCTTTGGCGCCCACGTGACGGACGTGGCTTTCAGCCCGGATAGCAAGGCTCTGGCCAGCATCGGAGCTAATGATGCACGGGTCATCGTGTGGGACACGGCGACCGGTGCAGCCAGATTGGTATTATCCGGTCATGGCGACCCTGTCAACGCGATAGCCTTTAGTCCCGATGGAAAGCTGTTAGCCAGTGGCGGCAAAGATTCAGAGGTCATCTTGTGGGACCCGGCCACGGGTGCGGAAACGGCGGCCCTTGCTGGCCTTGATGGCGCGGCCGTGAACCAGGTGACTTTCAGCCCCAACGGCAAGACGCTGGCCAGCACGGGCTCGGATAACAAGATCCGGGTGTGGGATGTGGCGACGGGCGCCCTTCAACAGACCCTCGATACCCACGCGGGTGCCGTCACCCAGGCCGCCTTTAGTCCGGACGGCAGCACCCTGGTGAGCGTGGACAACGGCACTAGGATCGACCTCTGGGATGTTGCCACCGGCCAGATCCGCTTAACCCTAACCCATGCTCCGGGCGTCACAGTAAACAACGTCGCCTTTAGCCCGGACGGTCAGATTCTGGCCAGTGCGGCGGATGACACTGAGATCATGCTTTGGGATATGGGCACCGGCAATTTGCGCGGTGTTCTCAGCGGCGGGTCTGACTTTGCGGTCGCGGTGGCCTTCGGTGCCGATGGGACGATGCTCGCAAGCGTGGCCAGGGATGGCCGGATTACCCTATGGGATATCACCACCGGTGCCCGAGTCCTCAGTGCCCTCGGGCCGCCGCCTATTATCGACCCCAGTACCGCTAGCGGCGCCAACCTGGGGAGCCTTGACGCGGCCTTCAACACCTCTGGTCAACCGAACGGAGCTACGAGCGTATCAGCGCCCGCTTCCGCGGTCTCCCAGTCCGCGCTTTCACAAGCCGCCACGGCGCCTGTTTCGACCGGCGCCAGCAAAGGGCCAACTCCACGCAACAGAACTCATGCGCAGAATCGCAAGGGGGTCATCGCACTTGCCCTCAGCCCCGATGGGGCGCTATTGGGCAGCGCCAGTGACGACGATCGCATCCGTATATGGAACGCAGCGACAGGCCAGGTGAGACTCACGCTCAGCGGTCTCCCGGGGGCCTTGGTGACGGGCGTTGCCTTCACGGGGGATGGGAAGCGGCTTGCGACCGTCGCCAGGGACAGCGTGGTGCGTCTGTGGGATGTGACTAGTGGAGCTGCGACCCAGGTTCTCCGAGGCCACGAACAACCCATCCGGGCCATCGCCAGCAGCCCGGATGGCAAGTTCTTGGCGAGCGCCGGAGAGGAGACCCGCATCATGCTTTGGGATGCGTCGACTGGCAGGCTGAGCAAGGTTCTGAACGGCCATACAGACTTTGTCAACGGCGTCGCCTTTAGCCCCGACAGCAAGCTGCTGGTGAGCGCGGGCGCCGACGCCCAGGTCTTGGTCTGGGATGTTGCAACTGGAAAACTGCTGCAGACGCTGCGCGGACATAGCAGTGATGTCAATGCCGTCGCTTTCAGCCCGGACGGAAGGCTCGTCGCAAGCGCCGGCGACGACAGTCTCGTTATCGTCTGGGATGTCGTCACCGGAGTGCAGTGGCCGCCCCTTCAGGGACATCAGCAACCGGTCAGCGCGGTCGCGTTCAGCCCGAACGGCCAGTTGCTTGCCAGCGCCGGCGAAGATGCCCGTATCATTCTATGGGACGTGGCGACCCATACACTGCGCAAGATCCTCTCAGGGACTCCCAATGTCATCAACGCGCTGATCTTCGGCAAAGGCGGAACGTCGCTGATGGCCGGCAGTGCGGACAACGCGTTGAGATTTTGGGACCTGTCCCGGTCTGCGGTCAGCAACACCATCCAGGTGCCAAACCTGCCGCCCGCGACTGCGAGCTCCACTGTAGCCCCGGCCGCGACCACCATTAGCTTAAACCTAGCGACCCCCTTCCCCCGTACGCCCGCGGAGATAGGGCAACTGAGACATGGCCGCAGCCCGAGCAATGGGCGACTGTCTGAGCTGGGCATTCTGGATCGGCTGTGGAACTGGGTGCTGCCTGCGGCCGATGCCGCAACCCTGCCCGATCCCAACCAGGGTCCTGGCGGACCCATCCTCGTCGTCACCTCGGCTTCCTCCACGTACGGCAAATATTACGCGGAGATCCTGCGCACCGAAGGACTCAATGAATTTGCCGTGATGGATGCTGCAGCCGTGACGTCGACGACGCTGAATGCCTATGATGCGGTCATCCTCGCGACGCCGTTGGCTGCTTTTCAGCAGATCCCTGATCCGGTCAGCATGTTGAGCAGTTGGGTAACCGCCGGCGGAAAGTTGATTGCGATGCAGCCCGACCCGCAGCTCGCCAGCCTGCTCGGACTCACCTCGACCGGGTTCACGCTGTCCAATGGCTACCTGCTCGTGGATACGTCGAAGGCGCCCGGCAACGGTGTCGTGAGCCAGCCAATGCAGTTCCACGGCACTGCGGACCTCTATACGCTGAGTGGCGCTGCGAGCGTGGCCATGCTTTATACGAATGTGACCACGGCCACACCAAATCCCGCGGTAACGCTGCGTAGCGTCGGCCCCAACGGTGGCCAGGCTGCGGCCTTTACCTATGATCTGGCCACGTCCATTGTGTACTCGCGCCAGGGAAACCCGGCGTGGGCAACACAAGAGCGCGATGGAGTATCGCCGATCCGTTCCGATGATAAGTTCTATGGCGCGGCCGCCGGCGATCCGCAGCCGGACTGGGTAGATCTGGACCATGAGGTAGCGGTCCCTCAGGCCGACGAGCAACAGCGGCTGCTGGCCAATCTCATCCTCCAGATGGATCTCGACAAGAAACCTTTGCCCCGATTCTGGTACTTCCCTCGCGGCAAGAAGGCCGTCGTGATCATGACCGGCGACGATCACGCCAATGGGGGGACCGCGGGTCGATTCGACCAGTACATCGCCGCCAGCCCTGCCGGGTGCAGCGTGGCGAACTGGGAGTGCATCCGATCCACCTCATATATCTATGTCGAGCCCGATAATCTAACGAATGCTCAGGCCGCGAGTTACACGGCGCAGGGCTTCGAGGTGGGGCTCCACCTCAATACCAATTGCGCCGATTTCACACCAGACCAACTGGACACCTTCTATAGCCAGCAGGTTTCGGATTTCACGAGCTCCTATCCGAGTGTCCCGGCCCTGTATACCCAGCGGCACCATTGCATCGCTTGGAGCGACTGGGTCACGGGTGCGAAGACGGAGTTCAAATATGGAATGCGGCTAGACACCAGCTATTACTTTTGGCCGCCCGGTTGGCTGCAAAACCGTCCGGGCTTTTTCACCGGCTCTGCCATGCCCATGCGTTTCGCGGACCTCAATGGGACCATCATCGATGTCTACAACGCCACAACGCAGATGACCGATGAATCGGGCCAGAGCTATCCGTTCACGAGCGACGCCCTGTTGAGCGCAGCGGTAGGCCCACAGGGCTACTACGGGGCCTATACGGTCAACGCGCACACGGATAGCGTCGATAATCCGGTGTCCGACGCGGTCGTGGCTTCCGCCCTCGCGCGCGGCGTACCCATCGTGTCCAGCGTTCAAATGCTGAACTGGCTGGACGCCCGCAACGCTTCTTTCTTCGGCGGCCTGACCTGGAGTGGCAATGCCCTGAACTTTACTGTCACACCCGGGAACGGCGCCAACGGCCTGCAGGCCATGGTGCCCACGCATTCCAGTGCCGGGGTGCTCAGTGGCATCACGGGTCCCAGCGGCAACGTGGCATACACGACCGATAGCATCAAAGGCATCGAGTATGCCTTTTTCTCCGCCGCTGCAGGGGCCTACACCGCCACCTATGCGGCAGACACGACGCTGCCGACCGTGACTTCGACCTCCCCCGCTACTGGCGTCACCGGGGTGAGCCAGGGCACGACGGTCACGGCCACGTTTAGCAAGGCGATGGACTCGGCCACGATCAATACGGGGAGCGTCGTCTTGCTTGGCCCTGGCAGCAGTGCGGTGCCGGCGACAGTAACCTACGCTGCGGGCAATGACACCGCAACGCTCTCGCCAAACAGCGTCCTCGCGGCGTCGACGACCTACACCGCCACCGTGAAGGGTGGCGTCGCCAAGGACTTGTCGGGCAATGCGCTCGCTGCCGATTACACATGGTCCTTCACGACGGCCGCCGCGCCGCCCTGTCCGTGCAGTGGTTGGAGCAGTTCCACGACGCCCGCGAATCCGTCAGAGGCCGATCCGAATCCCGTGGAATTGGGGGTCAAGTTCCGCACGGATGTAGGCGGTGTGATTACCGGTATTCGCTTCTACAAGGGGACCAGCAACACGGGCACTCACGTCGGCAACCTTTGGACCACCACAGGGCAGTTGCTGGCGACGGCAAACTTCACCAACGAGACCGCCACGGGTTGGCAGCAGGTGACCTTTTCCAGTCCTGTCCCAGTGAGCGCCAATATCGTTTACGTCGCGTCGTACTTCGCGCCTAATGGGAATTACGCCGCCGACACCAATTATTTTGCCAACACGGGCGTGGATAACTACCCGGTTCATCTGTTGCAGGACGGGGTGAGCGGGGGCAACGGCGTGTATAACTATGGCGCCAGCTCGTCCTTCCCCGCTTCCACCTATCAGTCGAGCAATTACTGGGTGGACGTGGTCTTTACCACGAATGCGGGCCCTGCCCCGCTGAGCGTGACCGCGACGACGCCGGCCAATGGCGCGACGGGGGTGAGTCCGGGCATGGAGGGCTCGGGAATCACCATCAATGCCACCTTCAACAATACCCTCGATACGACGACCATCAGCGCATCGACCTTTACCTTGAAAGATGCCAGCAGCACGCTGGTACCCGCCTCCGTCAGCGCGGCCGGGAACACGGCGACGCTCACCGCGACCAGTCCGCTGGCGACCTCGACGACTTATACCGCCGCCCTGACCACTGGTGTGAAGGATGTCAATGGCAGCGCCCTGGCCGCCAATTACACGTGGTCCTTCACCACGGCGGGCGGGAGTGGCGGTTGCAGCTCCCCGCCGAACTCCATCGTGGCCGAGAACTGTCTGCCGGGAAACCCGGCATCCGAATGGGATATCTCCGGCGCTGGCGATCCGAGCATCCAGGGCTTCGCGACGGATATCAGCGTGAACAAGGGGGGCACGGTCAACTTCAAGATCGATACTGATGCCACCGCCTACCGCCTGGACATCTATCGAATGGGTTATTACGGTGGAATGGGGGCGCGCAAGGTGGCCACGATACAGCCTTCCGCACCCTTGCCGCAGACGCAGCCCGCCTGTTTGACTGATGCTGCTACCGGGCTCATCGACTGCGGGAACTGGGCGGTGTCCGCTTCGTGGACCGTACCGACCACGGCGACATCGGGAATTTACTTTGCCCACGCGGTGCGCACGGATACCGGCGGGGACAGCCACATCTTCTTTATTGTGCGAGACGACGCGAGCCGCTCCGACGTCCTGTTCCAGACCTCGGACACGACCTGGCAGGCATACAACGACTATGGCGGCAACAACCTCTACACCGGGTCGCCGGGCACGAACCCCGCGCGGGCCTACAAGGTGAGCTACAACCGCCCGTTCCACACCCGGGTATATGAGCCCGAGAGCTGGGTGTTCAACGGCGAGTACCCGATGGTGCGCTGGCTCGAGGCCAACGGCTATGACGTGACGTATTTCACTGGGGTCGACGCAGACCGCAGCGGTGCGCTCATCGAAAACCACAAGGTGTGGATGTCGAACGGCCACGATGAATACTGGTCGGGCCTCGAGCGGACGAACGTAGAAGCGGCCCGGGACGCCGGAGTCAACCTGGCCTTCTTCAGCGGCAATACGATTTTCTGGAAGACGCGCTGGGAGAATGCGATCGACGGCTCCGGTACACCCTACCGTACCCTGGTCTGCTACAAGGAGACGCACGCCAACCGGGTGATTGACCCTTCGGATCCGCCCACCTGGACGGGCACTTGGCGAGACCCACGCTTCAGTCCGCCAGCGGACGGCGGGCGGCCGGAGAACGCGCTGGTGGGAACGATTTTCCGCATCAACGGACCATACACCGAGGCCATCACGGTACCGGCCGAGGATGGAAAGATGCGGTTCTGGCGCAATACCCCGGTGGCCGCGCTGGCCGCTGGTCAAACCGCCACGCTCGCTCCCGGCACCCTGGGGGCTGAGGTGGACGTGGACGAGGACAACGGCTTTCGGCCACCCGGTCTCTTCGGGGTTTCCACCAACCCCATCACCACGGGCAGCAATTATCTGGAGGATTACGGAAGCACCTACGGTGCGGGCACGGCGACCCAGAAGGTGACGCTGTACAAGGCGCCAAGCGGCGCCTGGGTGCTCGGCGCTGGCACCTACCAGTGGTCGTGGGGTCTGGACTCCAACCACGACCGTAGCAGCCTGGGAGCGACCACCAATGGCGCGATGCAGCAGGCGACCGTAAACCTGTTCGCCGATATGGGCGTGCAGCCCGCCACCCTCGAGCCGGGCCTGACGCTGGCAACGGCGTCGACCGATACGGTCGCTCCAACTCGGCGATTACCTCGCCTACGGCCGGCGCGAACGTGCCGCAGGGTAGTCCGCTGACGATCAGCGGCACGGCGACCGATACAGGGGGTGGTGTCGTCGGAGGGGTCGAGGTTTCACTCGATGGCGGTACGACCTGGCATCCTGCTATTGGGCGTGGGACTTGGAGCTACATATGGACGCCCAGTGCAGCGGGTTCGGTAACCCTCAAGAGCCGCGCGGTCGACGATAGCGGGAATCTGGAAACCCCCAATGCCGGCGTCACCGTTACGGTCGGCGCAGGCGGAACGGGCTGCACGAGCAGCTGCACCATCTGGCCCAGCACGGCGGTGCCGACGCTGGTGGATGGTGGCCCGGACAGCGCGGTGGAGCTAGGGGTCAAGTTCAGGTCCGATGTGGCAGGTACCATCTCCGGCATCCGGTTCTACAAGGCGAGCACCAACACCGGCACGCATGTCGGCAACCTGTGGTCGAGCACCGGGACAAAGCTCGCGACGGTCACGTTCAGTGGCGAGAGCGCCTCCGGGTGGCAGCAGGCGAGCTTCTCGCCGCCGGTTGCGATCACCGCCAACACCGTCTACGTGGCCTCGTATCACACCACCGTTGGGCACTACAGCGCCGACGTGAACTATTTTTCGAGCAACGGGGTAGACAATCCGCCGCTGCACGCGCTGGCCAACGGGGTCTCGGGCGGCAACGGGGTGTACGCCTATGGGGCGAGCAGTGCCTTCCCGAGCCAGACCTGGAACAGCGCCAACTACTGGGTGGATGTGGTGTTCAGTTCAGGTCCGGCGCCGACGCTGCAGTCGATCGCAGTGACACCGGTAAACCCGACGATTCAGACCGGGGGGACACAGCAGTTCACCGCTACCGGGACCTACTCGGATAGCTCCACGCAGAACCTCACTAGTCAAGTGACCTGGAGCTCGTCGGCGACATCGGTGGCGACCGTCAGTACAAGCGGGTTGGCGACCGGCGTCGGTGCCGGCAGTACGACGATCTCGGCGGCGCTGGGCAGTGTTTCCGGGGGCACTGGGCTGACTGTAAAGGCCGCGCCGACGCTGCAATCGATCGCAGTGACACCGGCGAACCCGACGATTCAGACCGGGGGGGCACAGCAGTTCACCGCTACCGGGACCTACTCGGATAACTCCACGCAGAACCTCACCAGTCAGGTGACCTGGAGACTCGTCGAGCACCGCGGTGGCTACTGTCAGTGCAAGCGGGTTGGCGACTGGCGTAGGAGCCGGCAGCACGACCATCTCGGCGGCGCTGAGCAGTGTTTCCGGGAGCACTGGGCTGACGGTGCAGGCTGCGCCGCTGGCGATCACTACGGCATCGCTACCCGCCGGGACCGTGGGTGTGGCCTACTCGGCGACACTCACGGCGAGCGGTGGGACCCCGCCGTACACTTGGTCTCTCGCAAGCGGTTCGCTGCCCGCTGGCCTGACCTTGAACTCCAGCGCCATCAGCGGGACGCCCACGGCGGCGGGTACTGCCAACTTCACGGTTCAGGTGTTCGATTCTGCCAGCCCTGCCGCAAACATCACCAAGGCGCTGAGCATCACCGTCGCCGCAGCCGCGACCGCCGTCACCATCTGGCCCAGCACGACGGTGCCGGGGACGGCAGACGCCGGTCCGGACAGTGCGGTGGAGCTAGGGGTCAAGTTCCGGTCCGATGTTGCGGGCAGGATCACCAGCATCCGTTTCTACAAGGGGAGCGGTAACACCGGGACGCATGTCGGAAACCTGTGGTCGAGTACCGGCACCAACCTAGCCTCGGTCACCTTCAGTGGCGAGACCACCTCCGGATGGCAGCAGGCGAACTTTGCCACACCAGTGTCCATCACCGCCAACACCGTGTATGTCGCTTCGTATCACACCAACGTCGGGCATTATGCCGATAACCAGAACTACTTTGCGACCGCGGGGGTAGATAATCCGCCGCTGCATGCGCTTCAGAACGGTGTGTCGGGCGGGAACGGGGTGTACCGTTATGGCTCGAGCAGCGGGTTCCCGAACCAGACATGGAATACCTCCAACTATTGGGTGGATGTGGTGTTCTCACAGTAAATATTGCCATCCAGGGTCCTCGATGGCACGGTGCACCCTAGCTCGCTGCGGCTGCCTTCGGACAGGCTCGACACCAACGGCGGACCTTCCTTTTGGGGATTACTGGTCGGGAGCCTCCTGCCCCCCGGTCGGGCAGCCGGCGTTCGCGTGGCTGCCAAGGGCGGAAAACCGCGTGCGGAGGGTAGACCTGATTGCCGGTATCGCCTCCGCCTGAGCAGCCCATTGTGGACTCGTCGGCTTGGGGCACGACTTCAGGAGTTGTCTTCTCTGGCCCGGGGGCTGGCTGGTACGATGTGTCACCAGCGCGGGCTGATCCGCACTCCGGAGCCAAATTCGCATTTCCACGCTTGTGCAGACCCGGCGACCAACGATAGCGAGACCTATAATGATCGCAGAAAGCGTAGAGTTAAGTGGCACCGTCATCATACATCAACCGGATCTAGTGAATTTGTATGGCTGCAGGATCGCTGACGGCACGCGAATCGGCGCATTTGTCGAGATCCAAAAAGGGGCGGAGGTTGGTCGCAATTGTAAGATTTCTAGCCACAGTTTTGTTTGTGAAGGTGTCGTGATAGAGGAGGGAGTATTCGTCGGCCACGGGGTCATGTTTATCAACGATATCTACCCCAGCGCGGTCACAGAAGAGGGCGGTTTGCAAACCGAAGCGGATTGGGAGGTGATTAGGACGCGAGTCAAGATGCGCGCTTCTATCGGCAGCAATGCCACCATTCTGGCGGGGGTGACAATAGGAGAGGGTGCATTGGTCGGTGCCGGGGCGATCGTCACGCACGACGTGCCAGACTATGCGATCGTTGTTGGCGGACCTGCCCGAGTGATTGGCGACGTTCGGAACAAGAAACGTAATCGATGACATTGGGTGATTCGGGGTAGTGTCCTTGGCCTCCACGCCTCCCCTGACGTTCTCCGGAGTGTTCGTCGGATCGCGAAAACGTCGGGAAACGTGCCTTGTTCCTGCCCAAGCCTCGCGAAGCGTCGCATCGGCGGGTTGAAGCGCAGGGCTCAGGGCACCGAGCGCCCCGGTGCGTCGGTGGCCTCGGTGCTTGCCTGGACGCGGATAACACAGTCAAAGCCAAGATGCTCGGTCCTCACCCGCGCGCGGACGCGAGGTGACGCCGCAAGAGTAATGACTCAACTCGTGGCGAACACCTGCCGCCCGCCCAGGAGGCTCGCGCGGTCCTGTGCTAGTGGTCGTCGTCTTTTGGTGAACAACAGGACTCGCTGGACGAACGCTTGGGTTCGAGACCGGCGGGAACTGTCATAACTTCTATTGAGAGGGATGCAACAAATGATTAGCATCGGCGTAATTGGGTACGGCTACTGGGGTCCCAACCTGGTTAGGAACTTTGCCGAAATCGACGGGGCTGTAGTTGCCGGCGTCGCGGATCAAGACGAGAAGAAGCTCGAAATCGTCCAACGGCGTTACCCGGCCATCAGGACGGCGACGCATTTCCAGGACTTGATCGAGGATCCGTCCATCGATGCGATCGCTGTGGCGACGCCCGTCAGTACACACTTCGAAGTGGGGGTGGCGGCGCTGAAGGCGGGGAAGCATTTGTGGCTGGAAAAGCCGATGACCGAAACGTCCCTTCAGGCGCATAAACTCATTGAGGAGGCCGAGCGCCGTCAACGAATCCTGTTTGTGGATCACACCTTCGTATATACCGGGTCCGTGCGCAAGATGGGGGAAATCGTCAAGAGCGGCGATCTGGGTCGTGTCTACTACTACGATTCCACGCGTGTGAACCTTGGACTCTTTCAGCGGGACGTAAATGTCATTTCAGACCTTGCCGTGCATGATTTCTCCATCTTGGATTATCTTTTGGGGGAACATCCAGTGGCTGTGTCGGCCAGCGGAATCAATCACTTCCCTGGTACGCCGGAGAACTTGGCGTACGTCACTCTGTTTTACGACTCCGGGGCGATAGCCCACGCCAATGTGAGCTGGCTCGCGCCGGTGAAAGTGCGTCAGATCCTGGTTGGCGGCAGCAAGAAGATGATCAGCTATGATGACCTGGAGCCGAGCGAAAAGGTGAGGGTGTACGACAAGGGCGTGAGCTTTACCGACGACCCGCAGCAGATTTACGAAATGCGGGTTGGCTACCGCACCGGTGATATGTGGGCGCCCAAGCTCGCCACAACGGAGGCGCTGCGTATCGGGGGCGAGCATTTTCTGGACTGCATCCGAAATGGTAAGAATCCGGATACGGATGGACATCTCGGTTTGCGAGTTGTCGAGCTCATCGAGGCTGCGACTAGTTCGATGCGCGGAAGAGGTGAAACGGTATATTTACAACGTCGGGGGCCGGTATATTTACAACGTCAGGGGAAAGTCGCGTGATTCCGTTTGTCGATCTCAAGGCTCAATATGCTTCGATCAGGGACGAGATCGGAGTCGCGATCCAGGGAATTCTGGAATCTTGCCAGTTTACACTCGGGAGCGAGGTGGCGGCATTCGAGAAGGAATTTGCAGCATACTGTCATGCGGAATATGGCATCGGCGTCAATTCCGGTACCAGTGCCCTGCATGTCGCTTTATTGGCGGCCGGCATCGGGTCCGGTGACGAAGTCATCACGGTTCCGTTTACCTTCGTCGCTACGGTCGCGGCCATCCACTACACGGGCGCGAGACCGGTCTTCGTCGACATCGAGCCGCGGTCGTTTACGATGGACCCCACGGCCATTGAGGGTGCGATCACAGAGAAGACCAAGGCTATCCTGCCGGTGCATTTGTATGGTCAGCCAGCCGATATGGACCCTATTTTGAAGATAGCCAAGAATCGCGGCCTGGTGGTAATCGAAGACGCGGCCCAAGCGCACGGCGCGGAGTACCGCGACAGACGCGTAGGCAGCCTGGGCGACATGAGTTGCTTCAGTTTCTATCCCGGTAAGAATCTAGGGGCGTACGGTGAAGGTGGCATGGTAGTTACCAACAACCCGGACTATGCGCGCACCATGCGGATGCTTCGTGACTGGGGTGCGGAGCGGAAATACGAACACGTCATCAAGGGGTATAATTACCGCCTGGAGGGTATTCAGGGCGCCGTGCTTCGAGTTAAATTGCGTCACTTGGAAGCCTGGACGGAAGCGCGCCGATCCGCGGCATCACGCTACGACAAGCTACTGGCGGGCAGCGGCATTCCCACGCCGGAAGCGATGCCGTACTCTCGGCACGTCTATCACATCTATGCCATCCGTACCCCGCAGCGGCTCGCCTGGCAAGATGCGCTGCAAGCGCAAGGTATCCAGACGGGCATCCACTACCCGATACCGGTACACCTGCTTCCCGCATACGCCGACCTGGGCTACAAGGCGGGGGATTTCCCTCACTCCGAGCGGGCCGCGAACGAAATGTTGTCATTGCCGATGTTCGCGGAGTTGACTCCAGCACAGTGCGAGGCGGTCGGCAGTGCCGTGAGGGATCTCGCGGGCGCCCCCGGGGTGGGGCTGAAACTTCGGGCCAAGGGATAGATGGCTTCATCCGGTGCGCAGCCGCTGCTGATCTTCCCTTGTAACGGCAATGGGCTCGAGGCATTGGACTGCCTTGGTGAGAGTTTCCGTCTGATCGGATTTATCGACGATACGCCGGAGAAGCAGGGCAGAGCCATGGACGGCTGTCCAGTTTACGGTCGAGACGCGCTCACGCGGTGGCCCGCGGCGCAGGTCCTGGCCGTTCCGGGGAGCCCGACCTCGTACCGTCGCCGCGCGCAGATCATCGACGGCCTAGGTATCAGTGTCGACCGCTTCGCCACCGTGATTCATCCTGCCGCGACTGTGTCGCCGCGGGCCCGGCTCGGCCGCAACGTGCTGATCATGGCGGGCGTTGTGGTTACCAGTAACGCCAGCATCCGTGACCACGTCTGCGTTTTGCCCAACAGCGTGATCCATCACGATGCGGTCGTCGGGGCATGGGGCCTGATCGGCTCCAACGTGACAGTCGCTGGAGGTGCCGTCCTGGGCGAGAACTGTTACATTGGGAGCGGATCTTCCATCATGAATGGCCTGAACGTGGGTGAGGGAGCCTTGGTGGGCCTTGGCTCCAACGTGATCCGGAGCGTCCCGGCGGGTGTTAGGGTCGTGGGCAACCCCGCGAAGCCGATTTGACACCGTGGACCTCGCAGCCCGGAAGCGTCCGACAGCTCGCGAATGAACGAAACGGAGACTCTGAATGGATATCGACGGCGCGAGCATCCTGGTGACGGGAGGTTGCGGGCTCATCGGGTCGACAACCATCGACCTGCTTCTGCAGGATTTCTCACCCGCACGCATTGTGATACTCGACAACCTGATCCGGGGTACACTGGCCAATGTGAACGAGGCGTTGAGGGACCCTCGCGTGACGCTGATGCGCGGCGACATTCGCGACCTCGACACGGTACGTAGGGCCACCGACGGCATGGATGCAGTCATCCACATGGCGGCGCTTCGCATTACCGCCTGCGCTGCAGATCCGCGCGAGGCGATGGGGGCGATGTGCGACGGCAGCTTCAACGTGGTGGAGGCCGCACAGGCAGCCGGTGCGAAGAAGGTGGTTGCCGCCTCATCGGCGTCGGTTTACGGGTTGGCCGACACGTTTCCGACCCGCGAAGACCATCACCCCTACAATAACCGGACCTGGTATGGCGCGAGCAAGGTGATGCTGGAGGGCCTGCTGCGGTCTTACAACGAGATGTTCGGGTTGCCGTACGCCGCACTCCGCTACTTCAACGTGTATGGCCCCCGGATGGATATCCACGGCAAGTATACCGAGGTCTTGGTGCGCTGGATGGAACGGATCGATTCTGGCCAACCGCCGCTCGTCCTCGGTGACGGCAACCAGACCATGGACTTCGTCTACATCGAGGATGCCGCCCGATCGAATATTCTTGCGCTGGAGTCCGACCTGACCGACGACGTGTTCAACGTTGCGAGCGGCACCGAGACCAGCCTCAATGAGTTGGCGGCGGCGCTGCTCAAGGTGATGGGCTCGGATCTCGAGCCCGAGCACGGCCCGGAGCGCAAGGTGAGTCCGGTATCGCGGCGCTTGGCTGACACCCGCAAGGCCGAGAAACGGCTCGGATTCAGGGCGCAGGTGGGGCTGGAAGAGGGACTGGCCCGATTGGTGGATTGGTGGCGCGCAAACCGGTCGATATTCAGCTCATGATTCCCATCGCCAAGCCCTTGATGGGCGAGCCGGAAGCCGACGCGGCGCGGCGGGTGATCCTGAGCGGGTGGATCACGCAGGGTCCCGAGGTAGCCGCCTTCGAGCGGGAGTTTGCGGCCTTCGTCGGTGCCCCGTATGCGTGCGCGGTATCCAGTTGTACAACGGCGCTGCATCTTGCGCTGCTGACAGTCGGTGTGCAGCCCGGCGACGAAGTCATCACCGTCAGTCACTCCTACATCGCTACGGCCAATGCGATCCGATACTGCGGAGCCACCCCGGTATTCGTGGATATCGACCGCAAAGCTTTAACATGGACCCGTCGCTGATCGAGTGCGCTATGAGCGGGCGTACGCGCGCCATTTTCGGCGTGCATCAGATGGGCATGCCGTGCGATTTGGGACAGATACTCGAGATTGCACGTCGTCATGCGCTGCCTGTCATCGAGGACGCAGCGTGCGCCATCGGCAGCGAAATTCTGTGGAGCGGCCAATGGCAGAAAGTAGGCAAGCCGCACGGCGACATCGCATGCTTTTCCTTTCATCCCCGCAAGGTCATCAGTACCGGCGATGGCGGAATGATCACGACCGAGAATGCCGACTGGGACGCAAGATTCCGCTTGTTGCGCCAACATGCCATGAGCGTGCCTGACACGGTGCGCCATGGGGCCAGCCAGGTCATCTTCGAGTCCTATCCGACGCTCGGTTACAACTACCGCATGACCGACATACAGGCAGCCGTTGGACGCGAGCAACTGCGACGGCTGCCCGAGATCATCGCAAAGCGACGCGCTCTGGCAGAGCAATACCGGGAACTGCTCGCGGACGCGCCTGGCCTAAAGCTGCCTAGCGAATCGGAATTCGCACGCACCAACTGGCAAAGCTACTGCGTAGGTTTGCCGCCGGGCTGCGATCAGCGGGTCGTGATGCAGGTCATGTTGGACGCTGGGGTGGCGACTCGCCGTGGGATTATGTGCTCGCATCGGGAACCGGCATATCCACACAGCGTCTGGTCCTGCGGGGTCGCAGCAGAGAATTGTGGGTGTGCAGATGGTCACTGCCGACGACTGAGGCATAGCGAAGAGTCGCAAGACAGAACCATCATCCTGCCATTGTTTCCGCAGATGAGCTTCGAGCAGCAGAACCAGGTCGTGGTTGCTTTGCGTGATGCCTTGCGTACATGCCAGTAAGCCGGAGCGTCCATCAGGATCTTAGCGCTCTGGAACCCGCTGTGGATGCCCGCGTGGGCGGTTAAGAATGTTGAGTTGTTGCCACCGCTGAGGTCGGTATCGGGCCCTTTCACCGAGCGGTTCAACGGCGACTGGAAGGTAAGGTTATGGCACACAACAGAAAGATCTCCGTGATCGGGCTCGGGTATGTGGGGTTGCCGGTGGCCGCGGAATTCGGCAAGCGCCAGCGGATTGTCGGCTTCGACATCAATCCCCAGCGCATCCAGGAGTTGAGACGCGGCTGGGATCGGACCCACGAGGTCGAGCCTCGCGATCTGCGGGAGGCCGACATCGTCTACACCGATCAAAGTGAAGACTTGCGGGCAGCCGACTTTCATATCGTTGCGGTGCCCACCCCCGTCGATCGAGCCAAGCAGCCGGACCTGGGCGCGGTGATCCGGGCCTCGGAGACGGTCGGGCGCCAGCTCAAGTCGGGCGATATCGTCGTCTATGAATCAACGGTGTATCCGGGCGCCACGGAAGAGGATTGCGTCCCGGTGTTGGAGCGCACCTCGGGGCTTCGTTGCGGTGTCGACTTCTTCGTGGGCTACTCGCCGGAGCGTATCAACCCAGGCGACAAGGCCCATGTGTTCAAGAGTATCACCAAGATCGTCGCGGGCCAGACCCCTGAGGTCCTGGATATCGTCGCGGCGGTGTACGGCTCCGTTGTCATCGCCGGTGTGCACAGGGCAAGTTCTATCAAGGTCGCCGAAGCGGCCAAGGTGATAGAGAACACCCAACGCGACCTCAACATTTCCCTAATGAACGAGCTTGCCTTGATCTTCAACAAGATGGGCATAGACACCCGGGAGGTGCTGGCGGCGGCCGGCACCAAGTGGAACTTCCTGCCCTTTGACCCTGGCTTGGTAGGAGGGCATTGCATAGGCGTGGACCCCTACTACCTGACCTACAAAGCCCAGGTGTTGGGGTATACCCCCCAGGTGATCCTGGCAGGGCGCAGCATCAACGATGGGCTAGGGACCTATATCGCCGGCCAGGTTGTAAAGCAGCTCATCCACGCTGGGCGCAATGTCAAGGGCAGCGTGGTGACGGTCCTGGGCGTAACTTTCAAGGAAAACGTGCCGGACCTGCGTAACACCCGAGTCATCGACCTCATCCAGGATCTCAGGGATTACGGCGTCCGGGTCCAGACTCATGACCCTCTTGCCGATCCGGCGGAGGCCCAAGAGGCATACGGCCTTACGCTCCTCGCCGAAGACCGCCTGGCTCCGGCGGATGCGGTAGTACTGGCTGTGTGTCACGAGCAGTACGTGGCGAGCGGTTGGGGTGGTATCACCCCCCTGCTCAAGGGCGGGGAAGGGGTGGTCATAGACGTTAAGGCTACGCTGCCGAGGGCACTGCAACCGGCGGGTGTGACTCTCTGGCGCCTGTAGAGGGCGTGACGCGAGAAATGTAGTCATCACTAACACCTCGGCGCCAACGTCCTCCGCCCTGCCCTTCTGACGCAGTTCCACCGTCTTCAGCCACGTGCCCGTGCGCTCGGCCATCGCCTTGCCGCCCGGTCCTTGCGGACAGGCAAGACCTTAACGCCCTTGCGCAAATCGATATGCCGCCGGCGTCACCCGATGGCCTCCTTCGGCTGACAACTCGGCTTTCTTCAGTCCTTCTGCCCGCATCGGGCGATAATGCCTGCAGACGGCCCGGTATTTCACCTCGGCACCGTCCCTTATGGGTTCATTGCCTCGCGTGTTGCACCCATGTTTCCGTGCAGCGGCCTTCGATTGGTCAAGAAAAGTCGAGTGCCGACGTTTGTCAATGGGCTATGAGTTGAACGCGTCTCTGCTTTGTAGAGGTCTGAAACATGAACGCTAGCATCCGCCGTAACACGAACTTCGACCCCAACCCGGCGACTGTCGCAAATGTTTACGGTAAAATGCACGTAGACCCTGATACTCCCTTCCAGTGGCATTTGCCTCTAAGTAAATTTGCCTTCCTGGAGCAGTTGCGCCGGGAGGAGCGCCGGGCAAACCGTTCCAATGGTCATTTGTCCATTGCACTTATTCGTCTTGACAACGAGAGTGCCAGTGATCTCCGTAGCTCCATGGCGATATTAAAGCGTCTCCAAAACAGCGTGCGAGAGACAGATATTCTTGGCTGTCTCGATAAGGAAGTATTCGGTGTAATACTTCCGGATACGGACGAGAACAGGACACAAGATTTCAAGAATCGGATCGTTAACGGACACAAGAATCCACCCTTCACCATTATCACCGGGACTTATCCTGGCATGCTCTTTCAGAACCTCTTAACAGAGGACCAAGCTCGGTCGGAGTTATATCCTCTATTTATGGAAGATCCGCAAAAATGCAAAGGATTTGCCTACTTGTTGAAGAGGAGTCTTGACATCCTGGGTGCCGTCGTCGGGATACTTCTCTTCTCTCCCCTGATGCTGATTGCAGCTTTGGCGATTAAGATAACTTCTCCAGGGCCGATTATTTTCAGACAAATGCGCTTAGGTCAAAGGGGTGTGCCGTTCGTATTCTACAAGTTTCGATCCATGTTTGCGAATACGGATGAGCGAATCCACCGAGAGTATGTCAGCCATTTGATCGAAGGAAATCTTGATCACATTAATCAAGGGGACAAGGAAAAGCCATTGTATAAGATGAAATCTGATCCGAGAATTACGCGAGTTGGTAGGATCATTCGGAAAACGAGTATTGATGAGCTTCCGCAGCTTTTCAATGTGCTAAAGGGAGACATGAGTCTGGTGGGGCCGCGGCCGCCCCTTCCTTACGAAGTCGAGAAATATCAGGCCTGGCATCTCGCCCGAATATTAGAGATAAAGCCGGGTATTACCGGGCTCTGGCAGGTGGAAGGGCGCAGTGCAACATCGTTCGATGACATGGTGAGGCTCGACATTCGGTATATTCGGAACTGGTCGCTTATGCTCGACCTAAAAATTCTGCTCAAAACAGTCAGAGTGGTCCTGCAGTCCGCTGGCGCCGTCTAGTGCGCAAGGCGAACCGTGGAGAGAAAGGCGAAGGCATCTGACAGCTACCCGCATGCCATTAACTCCTTGTAATAAACTCCCTTCTGGTCCTTCGCTGCAAGATACGCCTCGAACGGACGAGGTCGAGACCACGGGCGAGAAGCATAGGTACGGCCAGATTCTGAAGTCCTCGGCATTGATCGGGGGCTCGTCGATGCTGACCATCGCCATCGGAATCGTCCGTACCAAGGCCATGGCGTTGCTGCTGGGTCCAGCCGGGTTCGGACTGATGAGCTTGTACAGCTCGATTTCGGACCTCGCTCGCAGCATTGGTGAAATGGGGATTAACAGCAGTGGTGTTCGCCAGATCGCGGACGCAGTGGGTTCGGGTGACACCGATCGCATTGCGCGGACCGCGACCATCCTGCGACGAATAGCGGTCGTACTTGGACTGTTTGGAGCCAGTCTGCTGATGCTGTTCTCTGTAACCAGGTGTCGACGCTGACGTTTGGCAACGATCAGCATGCTGGCTCCGTGGCCCTGCTGTCGCTGGCGGTGCTGTTCGGCTGCGTAGCCGGGGGGCAAGGCGCGCTGATCCAGGGGATGCGGCGCATTGCGGATCTCGCGAAGATGGGCGTATTGGGCGCGCTCTTTGGAACCATCATCAGCATCCCGTTGGTTTATTTCTTTGGCGAGGAAGGGGTCGTCCTGTCTCTCGTAGGTATTGCGGCGATGTCGGTTCTCACCTCTTGGTGGTACAGCCGCAAGGTAGCAGTGCAGATGCCTTCCATGACGCTGTCGCAAGTGAGGCGGGAAGCAGCGGACTTTGCTGAAACTCGGCTTTGCGTTCATGGCCAGTGCGCTGATGATGACGGGGGTCGCCTACGTAGTGCGCCTCATTTTGTCACGCGAAGTCGGTCTCGATGCAGCCGGATTGTATCAATCGGCTTGGACCCTTGGCGGACTGTATGTTGGGTTCGTTCTGCAGGCCATGGGCGCGGACTTTTACCCCCGTTTGACCGGTGTCGCCAGGGACAATGCCGCCTGCAACCGCATGGTGAACGAACAGGCGCAAGTCAGTCTGTTGTTAGCAGGACCGGGCGTCATCGCCACCCTCGTCTTTGCACCGCTGGTGATCTGCACTGCTCTATAGCGCCAGGTTCGACGGGGCGGTAGGAATCCTACGTTGGATATGCCTTGGAATGGCCCTTCGGGTGATTATCTGGCCGATCGGCTTCATTATTCTGGCAAAAGGCGCGCAGAACCTTTTCTTCTGGACCGAGTTGGCCTGGACGGTCGTCCACCTCGGTCTCGCGTGGGCGTGTGTGAGATCGTTCGGTGCCGATGGTGCCGGCATTGCTTTCTTTGGATCGTACATTTTTCACGGATTTATCATCTACGCGATTGTACACCGCGTCTACGGATTTCGATGGTCAACCCCGAACACTCGGACAGCCTTGCTTTTGGTTGTTTGATCGCGGTCGTGTTCTGCGGGTTCTACCTACTTCCACTCATGTTAGCTTACGGCGTGGGGACGTTGGCGGTGTTTGCGAGTGGCTTTTATTCGATACGTCGGTTAATCAATCTGGTCTCTTGGGACCAGATCACGCGTCCCGTGCGGCGGTGGCTTGCGGCCTTTGCTTTCTAAAACGGCAATCATTCGAGGAGCCGTGCTGTGACCTCTGTGGATGTCATTGTACCTTGTTACCGTTATGGACATTTTCTGCGACAGTGTGTAGAAAGTGTTCTTGCGGAATCCGTACAAAAGGTTCGCGTTCGAATCATTGACGACGCTTCGCCAGATAACACGGCCGAAGTGGCTGCGGATCTCGAGAGCGAGGACTCGAGAGTAACGTTCGTGCGGCACATTGTGAACAAAGGGCACATCGCGACGTATAACGAAGGCATTGAATGGGCTACAGCGGACTACTTATTGATTCTGTCGGCAGACGATTACTTGCTTCCAGGCGCACTTAGTCGCGCAGTAAACCTCATGGATGCACATCCGGAAGTTGGTTTCGTTTTTGGTAATTTCATCCGCCTCAGCGATGCCGGCGCCATAAGTCAAGTACAAAGACGTGTGAGGGTCAGTGATAAGCGGGGCTGGCGTATCTTGACCGGGCGGGAATTCATCGAACTTACCGGGGCGAGCAACTTTGTAGCTTCACCTACTGCGGTTGTAAGAACGATTCTGCAGAAGCGATTGGGAGGATACCGCCCTGAGTTGCCTCACAGCGGTGATATGGAGATGTGGTTGCGGTTATCTGCACATGCTTCAGTCGGATTCGTGAAAGCGCATCAGGCAGTCTATCGTCGTCATTCTGAGAATATGTCAAAGGCTTACATTGGGACAGTCTGGCTTCCGGATCTTCAACAGCGAAAGGCTGCGCTAGAGTGTTTTTTGGAAAACTACAGCAATGTTTTGCCCGACGCCCAACAACTACACCGGCGGATGTTTTGGTCGCTTGCTCGCATAACGATTGGGTGCGCCAGTGCGGCATTCGCCAATGGCGAAATCGAGATTTCTAACGACCTTTGCGGGTTGGCACTCGAGGTTTGTCCCAAGGTTAAGAGATCGTTGTCGTGGATAAAGTTTGCGTACATACGGCATGTGGGCAGCCTAGCAGGGCGCAGTTCGCTGACGATTGTCAGCGGATTCCGCAAAGTGCTATCCACCTTTATGGGCTTGTTAAGTTGATTGAACCTAACGATCATGGCGATTGACTCACCATTCCAGAGCATGAAAAATGCCGTCAACCAACTCTTCCTCACCCGATGACCAAGGTTAGAGGCACCTTGGGCGGTGCTTGACCGAGGTCCGCGAGCGAGGAAGCTTCTCCCCCCATCGTGTCTTTCGGAGACGGCGAGGGGTTGTGTCGTCTCGGGCTCCATCTTTTTCACGTTATCGCGTGGCCACGTAACAGTTGCGGGCTTGGGTTAGTTAATGAAGGCCTGACGCGACTATGGGCGGGTATGAGACCTGTCCAGAAAGTGGTGAGGAAGTCAAAAGGGGCGAGACGTGCTGCCAACCGCCCACAATACGTTTAGTCACCAAGCTGTCGCGGGCCGCAGGGGATGCGTGAAGGACGCTGAACAACGACCAAACGGTCCAACTGTTGTTTGGAGAGCGACAAGACCAGGCGCAAACAATGGCCATGGGGGCACGTGGTGGAGGTACGCAGGTTCCGCAACGGAACGCTTCTGTTGGGAGCGACGAAACGCTATGTGGCAGGCAAGTGAGCGGTATTTCGGGCCGGGTTACTAATAGCTCGCCGGGATTGTTGCCTTTCATGCAGCCCCCTGTTTGAGAATGACGACATCTACGGTTGCTGTGGCTGAGAGGCCGCGGCCTCAGGTCGCTGGCAGACGGGCTCAGAACCGCGGCCGTGTCTTATGGCGATCCCTTCTCCGGAGCCGATAAGAGCATGGACGGGTAGGGCACAGTGACCACGGGCGACCTCCGCCCCCTGGTTGATCTTCGGGTAAGGGGGGCGGGATATTTGCCCCCCATCCCCGTTGTGTCCGTGACTCGCCCCAGATCGGCGGCCACTGGAACCATCGCATGCGTGGCTGAAGGAGTGAATGCGTGACACAGAAGCCGGAGACTGGGAGTTTCACCCACCCTTGTGCCCCTTATGATGTCCGCAGGAGACCATACGGTTTGAATAATCCACTCAAATACGTAGTTATCACGCCGGTACGGGATGAGGCACTCCACATAGAGAAAACGATCGCATCCATCATCCGTCAAACCATTCCGCCTTCCCAATGGGTTATTGTGGATGATGGGTCAACTGACGGTACCAGTGAAATTCTGGATCATCATGCGGCCCAGACTAGCTGGATAAGAGTGATGCACAGGGAAAACCGGGGATATCGGGCTGCTGGGGGGGGGGTGATGGAAGCCTTCTATGCCGGATATTCTGCCTTGAGCGACCACAATTGGGATTTCATCGTCAAGCTGGACGGTGATCTGTCGTTTGCCCCTGATTACTTTGAGCAGAGCTTCAGGATGTTTGGGGCTGAAATGAAATTGGGAGTTGGCGGCGGAACGGTCTGTAAGTTGGAGAATGGGGAACTGAAGGTGGACTCCGTGGGAGATCCTCCATTCCATGTCAGGGGGGCAACGAAAATCTATCGCCGCGCGTGTTGGGAAAAGATTGCCCCTCTGGCCAAAGCGCCGGGCTGGGATACCATCGATGAGGTCAAAGCGAACCTACAGGGCTGGACCACACGGACCTTCGCTGATCTCAAGTTGGTTCAGCACAAGGCCACTGGCGGCGCAGATGGCAACTGGCGCAACTGGTTCAAGAACGGGCGGGCCAATTACATCACCGGCTACCATCCGGTGTTCATGCTGGCGAAATGTCTCAAGCGAGCCGTACATAAACCGTTTCTAGTTGAGTCGATGGCTTTGATGGCTGGCTTTTGTTCGGGCTATCTGAAGAGGATGCCGCAGGTGGAGGACGACGAAACCATCCGCTATCTGCGGGAGCAGCAGCTTCGGTGCCTCTTGCTGCGGCCATGCATATACCGATAGCGTCAACCCCAGCGTTCATACCGTTTTCACTTATGCCGCTTTCTGCAGTGCCTCCAGGTAATGCGACAACTCTTACTGGATGGCTGAATTGGCGCTCATCGACAGGGTCAATCGACCCTGCGGACGGACCAGGGGACGGGACGCGCGCCTGGCCGGTCTCGGCCACACGGCACAGAACAACGGATGCTAAGACGCCTATTCATAGTAACAATCCACCGGCAAAGCCGGGGGCTTTCCGGTTGTTGGCCCCTCAAAGGGGCCTGATCGCAGTCGAAAAGGCGTCAAGGTTCTCCCCCGGACTCGCTGCTGGCGAGTGCACTGTTCTCGCGGGCCGCCAGCATCCAAGCCACCACGAAGCGGCTGTAGAGGTCGAGCACCACGTAGAGATTCAGGAACACGCCTCGGCTCAGGGTGGCAAGCTTGGTGATGTCCCAGGTCCAGACTTGGTTGGCGGCGCTTGCCTCCAGGCGCGGCACGGGATGGTGAGTTTTGGGGCGCATGGCGCGCCGCTCGCCCGACTCTGCGGATTCGGCCAACAGCCGATGCATGGTGCGAACAGAACTCGGCGCCGTCTCTCCAGCAGCCCCATGTGGGCAAACTAACCCCGAAACAGCACAGGTCAATATGTGCGGAATCTGCGGAAAACTAAATTTCGATCGGCAAGAGCCTGTTGATAATGGGCTCCTCGGCATAATGATGGACCTCATTCAACATCGAGGGCCGGACGGAAGCGGGAAATTCCTATCCGGTCCTGTCGGCCTTGGGCACCGCCGGTTGAGCATCATCGATCTCAACACCGGCGGGCAACCCATGTCCAATGAAGACGGTACGGTGTGGGTAGTTTACAACGGTGAGATCTACAATTTTCACGAACTCCGGACCAAGCTTGAAGAACGCGGCCACCGGTTCAAGTCCACAACGGACACCGAGGTCATTGTCCATTTATATGAGGAAATGGGCGATCAATGCGTGACTCGGCTTCGGGGCATGTTTGCCTTTGCCCTATGGGATGAGCGCCAACAGCGACTCCTTCTGGCCCGCGACCGTGTCGGCGTCAAACCACTTTACTATACCAATACCGGGAAGGCCTTATTTTTGCATCTGAACTGAAGTCACTGCTCGCCGATCCGGACCGTCGAGCGGCGGGTTAATCCGCGCGCGGTAGACCGGTTTCTCACTTACTATTATTTGCCGGGCAACGAAACGATGTTCGAGGGTATCTATAAATTGGACCCTGGCCACTATCTTACTGTGAAGATGGACAGATCTCCGTACACCAATATTGGGATCTGCGCTTCGATGCACCGTCGCGCATTCAAAGCTTTCATGAGGCGGTCGAGACACTGCGAGAATTGCTCTCCCGGGCAGTCAAGGACCACATGATCAGCGACGTGCCGGTAGGGGTGTTGCTAAGCGGCGGTGTGGATTCTACCGGCGTGCTGCGCCATGCGGTGCAGCAGACGGATAAGCCTATTCATACGTTTACCATAGGTTTCAGCGGAGCGAGTTTCGAAGATGAGCGACCTTACGCTAGGTTAGTGTCGGAAAAGTTCGGGACCGTTCACCATGAAATCTCAATGCATGCCAATGACTTTCGCGAATTTTTGCCCAAGTATGTCTGGCACATGGAGGACCCGTCTGCGAACCTCCTGCAGTCGCTTTGTATTTCGTATCGCAGTTGGCGCGGCAATCTTCGATCAAGGTGCTTTTGTCGGGGGAAGGAGGAGATGAAGCCTTCGGCGGCTATCAAACTACCGCAATATTCTCATGCTTGAAAGTTTAAAGTTGGTGTTCGGGCCGGCGAAAGGGCTTCTGCGCTTAGGATTTCAGGCTCTGGAGCTGGCGGGCTGGAGAGCGATCGGCACAGTACGCGAGCCTGACCGATCCACCGCTTTCAGAATACTATCTAAGCCGCACAGCAACACCGTACACGCCTTTAACCAACTGAAGTCGAGTCTTTATAACAAACAGTTCGCGGCGACCCTCCATGGTCAGGCATCGGACATACCCACACGCAGGTTGTTCGAGCGGATCGAAGACCAATCGCTGCTCAACCGGATGCTGTACGTGGACACGAAGACTTGGCTTCCGGACGACCTGCTAGTCAAGGCTGATAAAATGACTATGGCGACATCCGTTGAGTTGCGGGTGCCATTGCTCGATTTCCACGTGCTGGAGTTTGCGGCGTCGCTTCCGCAGCGCTACAAGGTAAGAGGTTGGCAGCTGAAGCGGGTGCTGAAGGCAGCCTTGGGTCAGTCTGTTCCCCCGGAGATTATCGGACGGAGAAAGACGGGCTTCCCGGTCCCCTATGATGTGTGGATGCGCAAGGAGATGAAGGACTTCGTCTTTGATACGGTCTTGGCGAAGAACGCAGCGGCAGAAGCCTATTTCTGCAGACGGACGGTTTCTAAGTTGCTCGCGGCCCACCAGAAAAGCGGCCGGTACGCAAAGGAGGTGTTCTGCTTGCTCGTGTTTGAGCTTTGGCACCGCCGATTTCTTGGAACACCGTGATCCATGTGAGTCCGAATAATGGGCGCAAGCAGCGTTCTTGTTACCCTAGCCACTAGCGTACTGCTTGCCGTTTTACCGAGGCGCTACGCCGCGCTTCCGTTATTGCTCGGCGCAACGTATGTCGCGGGTGACGCGGTGCTGGAACTTGGACCGGCACATTTCACTGTATTGAGGATTCTGGTCGCGGTTGGGTTTCTTCGGGTGCTGATTAGAGGCGAACGGCCCAGCAATGGGACAAGTTCTGTAGACCGAAGGCTAATGCTGTGGTCGGCCGTTTTGCTCGGGAGCAGCGTCGCTCACACGTCGCAGGCCTGGGTATTCCGGATGGGAATGATTTGGGGCGGCGTGGGCTCCTACTTTCTGTTTCGGTGTTTTCTTCAAGATTGGGAAGACGTTAGACGTGTCTTCAAAATCCTGTGTCTCCTGTTGGTTCCGGTCGCGATGCTAATGCTTCTGGAGAAATTTCTCGAACAGAATTTCTTTACGGCCTTGGGGCAGACCGGCGCAGTTATCCTACGCGACGGCCACGTTCGCGCGCGCGGGCCGTTTGTGCACCCCATCTTAGCGGGCACAGTTGGAGCCACGTGTTTGCCGATGGCGCTATATTTGTGGAAGAGCCACCGCAAGTATGCAGCGCTGGGGCTATTAGCGACGACGGGGATAATCTTTGCGTCCACTTCGAGCGGCCCTGTCATGATGGCTCTCTTTACGCTTGTCGGCCTGGCCCTTTGGAAGGCGCGTGGAAGTCTTCGCGCGATCCGTTGGCTGGCGGTGATGGCACTTATCGCCTTAAGCATGGTGATGAAAGACCCCGTGTACTTTCTAATGGCGCGGATCGACATAACCGGGGGCAGTACGGGCTGGTTTCGTGCGCGGCTCATCCAGTCGTCCATCGAGCATTTGGATGAGTGGTGGCTGGCAGGTACGGATTACACGCGGCATTGGATGGCGACGGGTATATACGCAAACGCTGCGCAGACGGATATCACGAATCACCTGCTGGCCATGGGCGTGATGGGTGGGCTGCCGCTGATGTGCCTCTTTATCGTCGTCTTGGCTGCCGCGTTCCGCATCGTTGGACGGGCGTTGCGGGAGAATGAAGGTGCATCGCAAGAACAACAGTTTCTCATCTGGACGTTAGGGGCGATCTTGTTCGGGCAGGTGGCAAACTTTTTCTCGATCTCTCTGTTTGATGATCAGTCCGTCATGTTTTTCTACTTGGTTCTCGCCGCCATCGGAGCCGTTCAGGGCGTAGAGCCCGCCCAGCGGTCTGCTGCCGTCCCCAGCGCACTTTGCGAATCGCGGCCGCTGAGTGTCCGCGCTCAACGCCTTCCGGGTTACTCACGCTAGTATGAAAACCATTTCTGTGATCATCGTTAGTTGGAACACGCGTAACCATCTAAGAAATTGCCTCAATTCGATCCACGAGACGGATAACGAGTCGGTGGAGGAAATCATTGTTGTGGATAACTGCTCCACGGACGGGTCGGCGGAAATGGTGGAGAGGGAATTTCCCGAAGTGATGTTGATTCGTGCCGGCGAGAATCTCGGGTTTGCTCGCGCAAACAATCTCGCCATGAAACTGGCACGAGGATCTATGTTCGCGCTGGTGAATTCCGACGTGATCGTGCACACTGGTTGTCTGGCAACACTGGCCAGATTTCTCGACGAACATGGTGAGGCCGGGTTGGTTGGGCCACGAGTGATCGGCGCGGACGGTAATCTACAGCGGACGTGCCGTCGTTTACCGAATGTTTGGAATACGGTGTGTAGAATACTGGCTTTAGACCGCATTTGTCCGAACTGGTCGGTGTTTTCGGGGTTCGAAATGCCATATGTGGCTCACGAACGGTGCATGGAGGTGGAAGTATTGAGCGGTTGTTTCTGGCTAGCGAGGAGACAAGCCGTGGAAGAGATCGGCGGGTTGGATGAGCGGTTTTTTTTTCTATGGGGAAGATATTGACTGGTGCAGACGGTTGCGCGGTCGAGGGTGGAAGGTAATGTTCGTTCCCAAATCCAGGGCGACACATTTGGGAGGTGCCAGCACGGCAAACGCGCCGCTGCGTTATAGCATTGAAATAGTACGCGCGACGTTGAGGTATTGGCGGAAACACCATGGAATTCGGGGGCAGGTTATCTGCTACTTGTGCATGGTGGCGCATCATACAGTGCGCTTTGCCTTACGGCTTGTGAGCCGGAGCCTGGGGTTTGGGGGGTCGATTGAAAGCAGACATAAACTTCAGGAGGACATTGTATGCTTGCGATGGTTGTTGACAGGAGGCGGGGTTTCATGACGGCTCGCTCTGGAGTTGGCCCGTTCAGTGGGAGATAGGGGATTCGGGAGGGGTGTTACCATGCCGCCGGTTTGTCATATATACGTCCCCAACGGCTTTCAAGCTTCAGGAAGAATGGAAGTGTTGTCCGTTTTGGAGGAGCTGGTGCGAGTAAAGTTTATTTGTTGGGATCCCCGTGGTCCGGAGGCGGGGATCCAAGGGGAAGGTTTGCGGTTGGGAACAAAGGATATGGTTGTTGAGTGCGAAGGTCGAGGGTCGCTTGAGATTCCGGTAGGGATCGGCTCCAACGAGGGAGCCCGCAGCAGTGCGGTCGCCGTGAAGTTTGCTGACGACAGGGACGTACCGATTCCGTTTCGAGGCCGCGAGGTGATGACAACCGTGGCGGGAGACTGGCCGTTTCTTTCAGTCGGAAAGAAGCAGAAGGTTCTCGCCGCTGTTCAACAGAAGGCGATCTGGACAGTGCGCGAAGGCGATGTGGTAAAGCGGTTTAGATCATCTTTACCACTTCCTCAGATGTCGGAAGACACAAATTTTAAGGACGTGTTTAATGGGGAAAGGTGGTTGGATATGCTGCCGTTGTTGTATTTGCTTCGCGAAGTTGGTGGGGCCGACGGCTATTTAAGTCCCCCGTTGCGCGCTGCGTATATCATCGATGATCCAAATCTGCATTGGCCGCGGTATGGCTTCATCGATTATCGAGAAATCGCGGCTCACGCGGAACGGGAGAACTACCATGTTTCTTTTGCCATGATTCCTTTCGATACGTGGTTCACACATGGAAGAACCGCGGATCTATTCCGTCGTAATGCTCGGTTGCTTTCCTTAGTGGTTCATGGCAACAACCACGGAAAGGAGGAGTTGGTACGAAATGCGTCCCCTTCAGCGCGAAAGGCTCTGCTTCAACAGGCAGTTTGGCGTATCGAGCGGCTGGAACGGAAGACGAACCTGCGCGTTTGCCGAGTGATGGTGCCGCCACACGGGGCTTGTTCGGTGGAAATGTTGTCGGAGCTTCCCAGGTGGGGGTTTGAGGGGGCTTGCATTTCGGCAGGGTCGTTGCGCGCGTATAACCGTGACAGCTCGTGGACAAAAACGTGGGGTTTTTTCCGTCGGAGGTCATCGAAGCTTGCCCCGTGTTGCCGCGAGCGGCCTTGATTGGGAATGTCGAGACCTCATTGCTCGTGGCGGCTTATCTGGGGCAGCCGCTGATTCTTAGGGCGCATCATCGCGATGTGATGCACGGGGTGGAGATTTTCGATGAAGTTGCGGGATTCATCAATGGATTGGGGAGTGTCGTGTGGTCGAACCTGACTGGCCTTAGTCGGCTGAATTATCTATGGCGGATGGAGGCGGCGACCTGTTGCGTCAAGCCGCTAGGAAGAAAGATCGTCTTTCAAGTGCCAAGCGCCGCAAATGAAGTATTTATCGAAGGTTGTGACGCAATGGACGGTGGTTTGTGGGAAACGTCCGCGAGCGACGGTACTGTGCGGAGAATAGTACCAGGCGAGAAGTTTTCTGTATCCGGGGGCGATGAGATCATGCTCGAGCGCGTAGCTTCGCAGGAGGTTGAGCGAGCCCGAGTAAAGCCGAAGGGCACGAACGCCGGGCTCATTCTGCGGCGCTTGCTTACCGAGGCACGAGATCGTTTATGCATTTCTTAACGTTTTCGCCTGATCTGGCGGTGGCGTCCCGAGGCCACGGCGTGGTGGACCGGTTCGCGGACGCAAAACTGATAACGCGCCTCTCAGCAGCGGAGAAGACTTCCAACAGAACCATCCGTTCCTATATCCGGGGTGTACAATGATCACCTGCGCCGCCCGTCCTTTGGGGGGGCGCCAGGATCTATGCAAGCGAAATGACCAAGAAAGGGGCGGGCGAACACGGCAGTTCTTCGTTAAACGTTCGTATGGTCGTCCGGGACCGGGCTGGAGAGCGATAAGATGCCTCTGTCTGTTAGAGTGTTAATGCTCGTCGAAAATAATCCCTTCCCGCTTGATTTCCGTGTGCGCCGGGAGGCAAACACGTTGCGTGATGCCGGGTATCGGGTTGCCGTCATTGCTCCGCGGGGAGCTACTCAGCCATGGATGGAGAACATTGACGGTATCAGAGTTTATCGTTTCCCCGCTCCGCGACGGGTACAGGTATACTTGGCTATGCGTTGGAATTCGGCTATTCCACGCTGGCTATGCTGCTGCTAACAGCATGGGTTGCAGCAAAAGAAGGAATTGACGTAATTCATGCGGCAAATCCCCCTGACACGCTCTTTGTCATCGGTGCGATATTCAAGGCGTTTAGAAAACGGTTTGTATATGACCATCATGACCTCGCCCCGGAGATTTACCTTTCTCGTTTCGGTGCGGCTCGTTCTAAGGTTGTTTATAGAAGTTTGTGTGTTCTTGAGCGTTGTTCCTACGCTGTGGCGGACGCAGTTGTGGCTACAAATGAGTCGTACAAACGAATAGCTATAACCCGGGGCAAGCAGGATCCTTCCAAGGTGTTCGTTGTTCGTAACGGTCCCCCGCTTTCTTATCAGCCGCTTAAGCTGAACCCGAAATGGCAAATAGAGCGAGGCATCTCATTGGGTACATTGGGACGATAGGACCGCAAGACGGCTTACATCACTTGTTAGGCGCCATACACGAGATGGTCTATAGTCTGGGGCGACGTGATTTTCTCGTTGTCATTATAGGAGACGGGGATGCCTTACCGGGTGTCCGAGCCTTAGCCAAGGATTTGGAAATTGAGTCTTACGTTTGGTTCACCGGTCGGCTAGCTGAACACCAAGCTCGCAAGTATCTTTCCGCAGTTAGTGTTTGTGTTCAGCCGGATCCATTAAGTCCATTGAACGACAAGTCCACAATGAACAAACTTATGGAATATATGGCGCTGGGCAAGCCGACGGTGGCCTTCGATTTGGTCGAGACGCGATTTTCGGCTCAGGAAGCAGCGCTTTACGTAACGCCAAATAACGATCGAGAGTTCGCGGAACGCATCAGCTGGTTGTTAGATAACCCCGAAGAGTGTAAGAAGATGGGTCGAATTGGCCGCCACCGGGTAGCGGGCGCATTGGCATGGGAATACTCGGTGCCCGAACTGCTTCGAGCGTATCGCGATGGTTTGGGGCTCCATGCAAACGGTCTCGTTGGTTCGCCGTGAAGACAAGGTGTCGCTCTCTGCTGCCGGTGCGCGTGAACGCATCGGGGTCATCCTCAAGAGGCTTAGCAGGTTGGGCGGCTTCCCGCTGCGTCGACACCTTTATTCGCCGAATCCCGGCACCATATTTTGGACGTATTGTTGGATAAAGCACGTTAATTTACTGGGATGGATGTTAGGTGATTTCATAGGTGACAACTAAATTTGAACATGGACCAGCGATCAGGACTGAACCGTGCCCCATATGTGCTGTATGTGGCGCGGAAGGTAGCTCGTTATACCGTAGAAAGCGCGATCAACTCTTCGGCGTTGCCGGAGAGTGGAATGTGAAACAATGTGCCAACAGGGAATGCCTTCTGGTGTGGCTAGACCCCATGCCGGCAGTGGACGATCTGCAGAAACTGTATGCGGGGTACTACACGCACGTATCGTCGACCGGAACGTGACCGCCACAGCGTTCTAAAATCTATTGTTTTGGCGGTAAAGAGAGCAATACCTTGCGATAGGCGTATGTACGATTCAGGCCCGGAGGATCGGCGTCTCTTTACATTACGCGGTTACTATATATGTTTCCTTCTCGGCGGGACGAAGCGGATGGCAGTGTCCGATTTTTACAAGCCCTACCGCACGGGCGTTTGCTTGATGTTGGCTGTGGTTCTGCGGATTGGCTTTTATCCATGCGGGAACTTGGTTGGGAGGTGACGGGTGTCGATCTAGATGCACAAGCAGTAAGAGTCGGCAGGGAACGAGGCTTGACAATTCATTGTGGCACATTAACCGGCCAAAAGTTTGCGAACCATGCTTTTGATGCGGTTACGTTGAACCACGTTATCGAGCATGTTCCCGATCCGGTAGATACTCTTAGGGAGTGTGCTCGGATTTTGAAGAAGGGCGGAAAACTAGTGTTGTTCACGCCGAACGCGGGAAGCCTTGGGCACCGAGTGTTTAAAGAATTTTGGCGGGGATTAAAAACTCCGAGACATCTACATATATTTTCGTTTTCCTCAATGCTTCACGCTTTGGAACAGGCAGGATTTCGGGAAGTCGCCATCGTGCCGTGGGTAGCTACTTCCGTTATTTATGAGAGTTATCTTCTTCGAAAGAGCATAGGGGGCGCTTTGTTTGGAGGGCGCCGTCGACGGCTTGGGATTGGTGTCGCGGGACTGTTCGGTGTGATGGAACGCCTGCTTATCAAATGGAAACCTTCCATGGCGGATTGTCTCGCTGTCATAACCGTAAAGTGGTAGTTGTGGGGTGCGGCGGATGAGTACTACGAGAATGAGTGGAGGACGTGCTGGCAGGCCGAGGCTACTAGCCGTCATTGCCAGTTACGGTTTGAAAAATCTCGAGCTGCTGAGGCGGGTCATCGCTGAGTATAAAGGCATGAACATGGATGTGGACGTTGTCGTGGTTTCAAATGAGCCGAAGGAGTTGGATGCGGACGTTAGAGTTGTTGTCGGTTTGCCTTCAAGGGATCCATGGTCATTGCCTTTTGCGCACAAGGCAATTTTCGCGAAAAATGTTGATCGGTACGATTTATTCGCCTATTCAGAGGACGACATGGAGGTGAGAGAGGCAAATATCCGGGCGTTTCTTCGGGCCACACCGCATTTGGCATTGAATGAAATCGCTGGCTTCCTTCGGTATGAGGTGGATGAATGCGGGGGGATGTTCTTCCCGGAAGTACACGGAAGTTATTACTGGAAGCCAGAATCGGTGCATCGGCGCGGTGAGTACACAATTGCGGAATTCACGAATGAGCATGCGGCGTTCTATTTGATGACGCAGGCTCAGCTAAAAACGGCTATCGCTTCCGGGGGTTTTGTCCGTGGGCCATACGCAGGGCGGTACGACATGCTGTGTACAGCTGCTACAGATCCCTATACGCGATGTGGGTTTCGGAAGGTCGTGTGCGTGTCTGCGCTGGAAGACTTTCTTATTCATCATTTATCCAATCGCTACGCTGGTAAACTTGGGGTTTCGAGGCGGATTTTCAGAGAGCAGATAGAAGCGCTAATGGCCATTGGTAAAGGAACCTATCCGGCAAGCAGCCTGTTGGCAGGAGACCACGTTTCGTCGGGGGGGGAATGCTCTAAGAGTTATTATGAGGAGCCAGACGAAGAATTGTTAGCGCTGGTGCCGCGTGATGCTAAGAGGATTGTTTCGGTTGGGTGTGGGTGGGGAGCGTCGGAGGCTAGATTGAAGGAACGGGGCGCGTATGTGACCGCAGCGCCTATGGATTCCATTATCGGAGCAGCGGCTGCGCGTGAGGGAATCGACGTGGTTCATGGGACGTTGGAGGAGTGTTTGGCGAAATGGGATGGCCAGCGGTTCGACTGCATTCTTATGACGAATGTGCTGCATCTGGTTCCAAATCCGAGGCAGGTGGTGGAGGCGTGCGCTCGTTTGGTTCGCGTCGGGGATTGTTTGTGGTCGGCGGTCCCAACTTCGGTTCCATGCGAAGGTGGGGAAAACGCATTCTTGGTAGGAGGGGTGCTCGCCAGTTTCGCGTTTTCTGCGAAGGAGGTATTAACGCTCTAGGGCCGACCGTGTTGAAGGGATACCTTAATAATTGCGGTATTAACGTTGTAGCGGTGCGTTGGACTGATGGGGCTGGGAAGGGTGCGGTGAAGGGAAGGTTTGGACGCTGGAGAGGGGGTAATTGGGTTCTGGGCGCGCAGCGCGAAGGGTTGTAAGAGCATTTGTTGAACGGAACTCAAGATTTGTTGGGTGAACACGCCGCCCCTCGTCACCTTACGAGGCTGTAACGGAAGGACTCGGTCTCCAGCGCATGGTCTAGCGCAGTTGCTGGAGGCCCACGAGCGGGCTTTCGAGCACTTCGGGGGTCTGACCCGTGAGCACCTCTACGACCGCCCGGCGCCTAGGCTACCGCACAACGGAGGAAGCCCGTCAGGCTGTCCGATGAGACGTCGCGGATGCGCTGCATTCTCAACCGGAGCTGGGATAGCCTCTTCCGCGGGTAGTCTTGGCCGCCAAGGTTGTAATTACTTACCGAAATGTGGGGGGTCTTGAGCCGTGTGTCCGCAAAATGATCGGGTAAGAGTCGTATACAGCTTTCCACACAAGCTAGGAGCAGACAGGATCTGTACTACTGCCTGGTATCAAGTGGATGGCCTGGCAAAGGCAGGAGCGGAAGTTCTGGTATTCCCGGGTGCTTTGAGCAAACCCATGCCGCGGGGCGCCACTGTTCGCCCAACTCTTGCCAGGGGAAGAATACGCATCCCGTACAAGATTCTGGGCAACATGCGAGCTTTTTCGCTTCACGACTTGATCGTTTCCCGCCGCCTCGAAACGGTTTTCCAGAAAGTCGACATCGTTCACACTTGGCCACTGGGTGCATTAAGGACATTGAAAACTGCAGCTCGGCTTGGTATTCCCACAGTCCTTGAAAGACCTAATGCGCACACCCGGTTCGCGTATGACGTGGTTCAGGAGGAATGCAATCGGGTGGGAGTGGTTCTGCCGCGGAATCACGAGCATTCATATAAAGAGGATGTACTTCTTAAGGAAGAAGCCGAGTACGGGTTGGCAAGCCGGCTGTTGTGCCCGTCCGACTTTGTGGCACGTAGCTTCCTCGAACTCGGTTTCGCCGAGGAAAAGCTCGCACGACATCAATATGGCTTCGACGAAAAGGTCTACTATCCCGATCCGAGACCACGTCGGGAAAGAACCGGATTGACCATGTTATTTGTCGGCGGCTGTGCGCCAAGAAAAGGCCTTCACTATGCTTTGGAAGCATGGCTAAAATCTACAGCGTGCCACAAGGGAAGGTTCATGATCGTTGGTGGATTTGTGCCGGGATATGCTGAAATACTGTCTTCGATGTTGTCTCATCGGAGTGTCCACGTCTTAGGCCACCGCACCGACGTGCCCCAACTCATGCGGCAGAGCGACATCCTGGTGCTGCCCAGCATTGAAGAAGGGAGCGCTCTGGTAACTTCGGAGGGGCGGGGCAGCGGATGCGTCTTGCTCGTGTCGGAGGCGGCTGGAGCGATCTGCCAGCATATGGAAAATGCACTTGTGCATCGTGTCGGGGATGTGCCGACACTCACGCAGCACGTTTCCCTGTTGCACGAGAATCCCATCTTGTTGCAGAAGCTCCGGGCCGCGAGTCTTCGACACGTGGCGGAAAGTACCTGGAGCGCGGCAGGACTGAAATTGCTGGAAGTTTATCGTGAAACCATTGCCCGCCATGCTGACACAAAATCAAGACCACGGGCCAATGGGTAAGAAATGATTGCGGCGCCGGGAACGTAGGAGTTCCGATCTCTAGGATCGTCGAAACCGGCGTTGTGGACAAAACGCGCTTTGCCTCTTGACAAGGTGGTGCTGGGCGCTTGGAGGGGTCGTTCTAGGGCGTATCATCGCGGGTGAAACGGGAGCACGTTGCGAGGGGGGTGCGATGAGCATCGTCAAGCGGCGCACCCAGCGCAAGCTGCAGCTCACGTAAGATGCCGAGGATCACGAGATCCCGGGGGTCGAACTTACCCTTCTGGAGACTACCGACTGCAAGGTGCTGGCCGCTCGGCTCATCCCCGGGCTCCAGGGGCAGGCAGAGCTTTGCGCTGCCTGCCCCCGAGCCCGTTCGGCGGCGAGGACATTTCCCGCCCTAAAGGGGAGGGGGGTAGGGGCGGGGAAAGCACGTCTCCCATTGATACCTGCGCCTGCTCCTTCTTCCAGACGGTTATCAATAGCAACTTAGTTTCTCACCGCCCTTGTCGCAAAACTCATTGACACGTCGTGAAAGTGGGAAATGCTAACCGACTGAATATTCCCTAACAGGTCAGACGGGAACCACAGAATCGGGCTCATTGCAGCCGCAAATTCCCGGGCGGCAGGAGCGGCCCGGGCAGCGGTGTACCGCCCCCAAAGTAATTGGCGCCCATGTCCTGTCCGTCCGAAGCAGCCTTGTGGCCCAAGGAGGTTGTGGTCAATTGATAACCCGGCCACGTGCTGGGATTCGTACCCCCAACGAAGGTCGGACTACCGATGATGTTGTTCGTGCCAGAGGCGTTGCTACTGCTATTAAAGAGGTTATGATCAAAGGTACAGTTGCTACAAGCAGGATTATTGTTTGAGTCGACTGTTTTGAAATGTGTACCGATCATAATGTTATTACGAGCGACGGTGTTTTGGCTTGGTGTTGTATTCTCCACCTTTTTGTCCATATTCACCATGACATTTACCACAGTGTTATGAATAAACGTGTCGTTAACATGGGTGCCAAGCTGAATGCCATTATTTCCGTTTCTGCTGTAAAACACGTTATTTGTGATTTGCTCGGTGTTACCACCATCTGGCATCATAAGATAGGTATCGCCGTTAAGGAAATAATTGCCGGTGATCGTGGTATGAGATTGGCCATACCCCTGTAAAGCATCAACGTGACGGCCGTACCCGTTTTGGACGATGCCGTCGAAGACGTTTCCCGGGCCAACAACGACCCCATACGCACCGAGCTGAATACCATCTGACTCGCCCGGTCCGCCAAAATGGTTGTTGCTAATCGTCACTCCTGTGGGCGTATTATCAGACATCACTTGCAGACGGCCCTCGTAGCAAGACCCACACACACTAATGTTGTCAAAAGAATTTCCATCTATGAGAATATCAGCGTTGCCGTAGCTACTGCCCCCGTTGACTCCCAGATTTAGGAGTAGTTGTCCCGTAAATGTGCTGTTAGAGAGCGTTATATGTATCGCCTGATTGTGAATATACATGCCGGTAATGGTAAGATTCTGGAACGTCAGGCGCTGTGACCGACCAACGTCGAGGTTAATGGATGCTGTATTCCCCGACGTTGAGCGCAGCGTGACCGTGTTACTTTTCACGATGTTGTCAAGGGTAACGTTACCATAATTGCCAGCGTTGAGACAAATTGTCGAGCCGGCGGCAGCATTCGAAACGACAGAGCCTACGTTGGATCCGGTGCTGAGGGTCTGGTCGCACGCTGCAAGTGAGAGTTGAGAGGTCCCTAGCAGGAGGATTGAAAAAAGGGACCAGGTATTAAAATGACGGGCTTTCATGGTTTTTCTCCTCAAGGCAGACTCATTAGCAGGATGTTGAAAAACTCCGCACACCCGTAGCAGGCCCATGGGATAATGCGCGCTTCTGACGCGAGCACCGCCGAGGGGGGAGCCGATGCGAGGCGCCGACATCACGCAAGCAGCGCTGTTCAGCTACCGCACACTGGAGGCCCGGATACCGCGGGGGCATCCGCTGCGCAAGCTTCGGGTAGTGGTGGATGGCCTCTTGAGTGCGCTGCTTGGCGAATTGGAAGCACTGTATGCCAGCGCGGGCCGACCTTCGATAGCGCCCGAGCGAGTGCTGCGGGCGAGTCTCATCAGGCGCTCTACAGCATCCGCTCCGAGCGCCAGCTGGTGCAGCACATCGAGTACAACCTGCTCTACCGCGGGTTCGTGGGCCTCGATATGGACGACGCGGTCTGGGACCCCTCCAGCTTTACCCAGAACCGGGACCGGCTGCTCGACGAAGCGCTCGCTCGCTCGTTCTTTGGCAAAGTGCTGAACTGGCGGAGTGGCAAGGCTTGGTCTCCTCGGAGCACAATGCGCGGCCGAAATAGTCGCTTCCGGCCTTGTTCGGGACGGATTGCGGTATCCGTGTTCGGATCGACCGCTCTCGCGTCTGTCGCGAGATAATGACAGTGCTGGCCGGGTTGCGTTTGTTTGCGATGCTCTGACAGGCCTCTTGGTGGTGTGGGGAAAACGTCCCGGTGGGAATGCGGTTTCTCATGCTGCCTGCTCGGAGTTAGGTAGTGTAGCCCAAGGGATCTGGTCCGCTGTCCGGCCTTCCAGCATCTGACCCTGGCGACGGTGTTATTTTGAAGCAAGCCTCGTGCCCACATTGGTCCAAGCCGTGCCGATGATGATAGATGCACGGAACCTGGGACCTAACCGTCGCTAGCAGCCTGTCGGACTTAAGGTTCAGCTCACTCGTAACGCTCTGATTTCACCTTGCTTTATAGTTTGGTTAAAATTTTGATCAAATCAATCAAATCAAGCGCTTACTGGCAAAGTCCGACAGACTGCTAGTGATTTGGAATCCTCGTTCCCATGGAGACACCGGAAATGGCGCGCTGTGACGCTTCGAGGCAGAAACTGACCGTTCCTGTCATCAGCGTTGGGATCAGGTCGGAGACAGGCGTTGTCGATTTTTTGATTTGGTTCATCCGGCAAATGAGTACTTCACAGGGGTGGGCTCTGGGTTGCGGGGACGTCGCCAGGGTGTGGATCCTCTGTCTGGCTTGGAGTCTGGACGGAGGAGGCGAGCATGGCGACGACGAGTTTTCTGTACCACACGCTGGGGCTTCGTGGCTACCGGCATCTTGCCACGGAGTACCGGGAAGGTCGGGTCTACCATCATGTGGAACTCGATCGGCACCGCAAACGGTGTGGAGCCTGTGGAGCGAGGTGCATGAACTCGTCCACCGTGGCAGCTTCGAGCGTTCGTTTCTCGCCCTTCCGGTTGGCCGACGCCAGCAGGTGGTGGTGCTGCACGGTCATCGCTTTGGCTGCCAACGCTGCGGACAGGTGGCCCGCCGGCCCATCGAGTTTGCTCGCGGCAAGGCGAGGCATCTCAAGTCCTTTGCCCGGTATGTGGTGGAGTCTGTCCAGCTCGCCCCCATCAAGCATGTAGCGGCTCTGCTCGGGGGTGGGGTGGGATCTGGTCAAGGACCTCTACAAGACCCACCTGCGAACCCGGCTCAAGAAGCGAAAGCTCTCCAAAGTGCGCTACATCGCGGTCGACGAGTTCGCGTTGCGCAAGGGTCATGTCTACATGACGGTGGTGCTCGATCTGGGCAGCGGTGCCCTGCTGCATGCCCAGCAGGGCAAGGATGCCTGGGCGCTCATTGGGTTTCTGGAGAAGCTCAAGCGCTCCCGCGCGCCGCTTGAGGCCATCGCCATCGACCTGTCCGAGGCGTACCTGAGCGCCGTGCGGCGGGTCTTTGGGGAGACGCTCGACGTCGTGCACGATCCCTACCACGTGGTGGCGCTTGCCAATCAGGCCATCGACGAGACCCGCCGAGTTCTCGCCCATACCCTGCAACACGAGGACGCCCGGATCTTGAAGGGCAGCCGTTTCTGCTGCTGCGCGGCTTCGAGCACCTCGCCGACGAGGGCCGCGAGGCGCTGCGCGTTCTGATGAAACTCAACCGCCCGCTCTACGAGGTCTACATTCTGAAAGAGCAGCTTCGGCTGTTCTGGCACTTGCCCAACGTGGCTACCGCCGAGACCTTCCTCGAGCACTGGACCGCCCAGGCCAAGGACTGTGCCAGCCGACCCTTCCGCCGCCTCGCCAAAACGCTCGAGCGTCACCGCCGAGGCCTGCTCGCCTACTTCCGCCACCGCATCTCCACCGGCCCCCTGGAAGGGCTCAACAACAAGATCAAGGTGCTCAAACGCCAGGCCTACGGCTTTCGGGACATGGAGTACTTCAATCTCCGGCTGATGTTCATCCACGAGGCCGCGTACTCATTTGCCGGATGAACCATAAATTTATGTGCCCATTAAGTGTGCTATGGCGGTCAGGACGCGCGTTTCTCCCTTATTCGGCGCGCTTGGGCATACCAAGCCTGCTCGTGCGGTTGAGCACGGACACACCCACATAGGCCTCGGTGATCTAGTGTCCGGCAGCCGGGCGGCGAGGGGCCTGGACCGAAGATCTGTTTATAGCGGAACATGCGCGGTCTCGGCGGTGGTAGCCCACAGCGCGTTTCTAAGCCGAGCGGCCTTGGGTGCGGCAGGCCTCGATCGCGGCGTTGCGCGGATGCGCAGGCTCCCACAGCGCAACCCCGCTGCGCTGGGGCACCACCGCGGTGGCCCCGCGCGCCTCAGCTTCCCGGTAGGTCTCACGGGTGTCGTAGGCGCCATCGCCACGGATGCTGGCAAGGGGCTGATCGGCGTTTTGCTGAAGCAGGGCAGCGCCTCGCCACTGCCCGAGCGACGCCAGGTGACCGAACTGGTGATGCGCCGCGAGGTCGACACGAGGCTGAAACTAAGCTCCAGAAAAGCCTTCTGCCCCGGACCTGTGACGCCATGGAAATGGCCTTGTATCACGTTCTGCCGGAGCCGGAGTTCGCCCACAGATTCTGCTAACGAGCCACAATTTGCGCGGGTCACAGGACCTGACACACTGATTTGGGGGGCGTCAGACAGACCATGAAGGAAACCATCATCGTCACCGGGGGTGCGGGCTTCATCGGAGCCAACTTCGTGCGCTCGGCGCTTGCCGTACGCAGGGAAAGATCGTCGTCCTGGACCGGCTCACCTATGCCGGACACCGACAAAACCTGGAGGGCCTGCGCGACGAGCACCGTTTAGTGTTCGTCGAAGGCGACATTGCCGATCGGGACCTGGTCGAGGTCCTGTTTGCCCGCCACCGCCCGGTCGCGGTGGTCAACTTTGCCGCCGAGACCCACGTCGACCGCTCCATCGACGACCCTTGGCCCTTCGTGCACACCAATCTGGTGGGCACCGCGGTGCTGCTCGATGCGGCTCGGCGCCTCTACAATACCCTCGACGCGGCCGAGCGCGAGCGCTTCCGCTTTCTGCACATCTCCACCGACGAAGTCTACGGCAGCCTGGGCGATACCGGACTGTTCTCCGAGCTAACCCCTACGCACCCAACTCCCCTTACTCCGCTTCCAAGGCCGGAGCCGACCATCTGGTGCGCGCGTACCACGCACCTACGGCATTCCGGTGCTCCTCACCAACTGCTCCAACAACTACGGGCCGTATCAGTACCCGGAAAAGCTCATTCCGCTCACCTTGCTCAATGCCATAGAAGGCAAGGCCATCCCCATCTACGGCGACGGCGGCAACGTCCGGGACTGGCTATACGTCGAGGACCACTGCGAGGCCCTGCTGCTGGTGTTGCGCCGGGGCGTGCCGGGGGAGAAATATAACGTCGGGGGGCAGCAACGAGCTCAGCAACCTCGAAGTCATCGACCGGCTCTGCGGCATCCTTGAGCGCCTGCGGCCCGCGGCGCAGAACCCGGCCCTCGCGCGCCATGGACGGCGCTCCTATGCGGACCTCAAGACCTTCGTGGCGGACCGTCCGGGGCACGACCGGCGCTACGCCATTGACGCCGCCAAGATCCGCGCCGAGCTGGGCTGGAGTCCCCGCCACAGCTTCGAAGAGGGTCTGCTGGCCAGCGTGCGCTGGTACCTGGAGCACCTCGACTGGTGCGCCGCGGTCCAGGCCGGGCGCTACGCGCCGCCAGAGACTGGGCCTGGCGAGCGCCGCGGAAGAGGGAGCGACGCCGTGAAGGGCATCATCCTGGCCGGCGGTTCCGGGACCCGGCTCTATCCGCTCACCCGGGCGTGAGCAAGCAGCTCATGCCGGTCTACGACAAGCCGATGATTTATTACCCGCTCTCCACGCTGATGCTGGCGGGGATCCGCGAGATGCTGCATGATCACGACGCCGCACGATCAGGAGAGCTTCCGCCGCCTGCTGGGCGACGGGCGGCACCTCGGCATCGCCCTCGAATATGCCGTGCAGGCGCGCCCGGAAGGCATCGCCCAGGCCTTCCTGATCGGCCGGCGACTTCGTCGCCGACGGAGCGGTGGCCCTCGCCCTCGGCGACAACATCTTCTACGGGCACGGCTTTCCCGAATCGTTGGCGGCGCCGCAGGCCGCCCCGCGGGAGCCACCGTCTTCGCCTACCGGGTACGCGACCCCCAGCGCTACGGCGTGGTGGAGTTCGACGCCGCAAGGCCGTGCCGCAAGCCTGGAAGAGAAGCCCGCCCAGCCCGCGTTCCTCTTACGCCGTGACCGGCCTCTACTTCTACGACAACCAGGTGCTGGACATCGCTGCCGCGCCTTCACCGTCGGCGCGCGGCGAGCTCGAGATCACCGACGTGAACCTCGCCTACCTGCGCGCTCGGGCGCTGCACGTGGAGAAGCTCGGACGCGGCATCGCCTGGCTCGACACCGGGACCCACGAGGCGCTCCTCGCGGCCTCGAACTTCATCCAGGTCATCGAGGAGCGCCAGGGGCTGAAGGTGGCGTGCCTGGAGGAGATCGCCTACAGCATGGGCTACATCGGCGCGGACGACGTGGCCCGCATCGCCCAGACCATGCGCGGCAACGGCTACGGGCGTTACCTGCTGCAGGTCATCGCAGGAGAAGGCGTGAAGTTTCTGCCCACCGAGATCCCGGAGGTCATCGTGATCGAGCCGGAGGTCTACCGGGACGCCCGCGGCTTCTTTCTGGAGACCTACCATGCCGAGAAGTACCGGGCGGACGGTATCGCTCCCGCTTTTGTCCAGGACAACCACTCGCGCTCCGCCCAAGGCACGCTACGCGGGTTGCACGCTCAAGTCCGCCGACCCCAGGGCAAGCTCATCCGGGTAGTGGAGGGCGAGATCTTCGAGTCTGGCTCTGGACATCCGACGGGGCTCGCCGAGCTTCGCACGCTGGGTCGGCATCAGGCTCTCGGCGGAAAGCTTTCGCCAGTGCTACATTCCCCCCGGCTTTGCCCACGGGTTCTGCGTCCTCAGTCCCTGTGCGCAGGTGGAGTACAAATGCACCGTTCTGTACGACCCCAAAGACGAGCTGAGCATCCGATGGAACGACCCGGATCTCGGCATTTCCTGGCCGCTCGCCTCCCCACTACTGTCCGAGAAGGACCGTCGTGCCCCCTTGCTGCGTGAGATCATGGACCGCTTGCCGAGCTTCGCCCAGGGCGAGCCGTGAAGATCCTCCTCATCGGCGCCGGGGGGCAACTGGGCCGGGCCCTGCGCGAAGCGTTGGCGAGCCATGCAGTGGTCGCCCTCGATCGCGCAGCCCTCGACGTCGGTCGTCTGAGTGACGTGCGCGCCGCGCTTCAGCGTCACCGGCCGGACTTGGTCCTCAACGCCGCAGCCTACACGCAGGTCGACGAGGCCGAGACGGCTCCCGAGGCCGCCTACCTCGTCAATGCTCGGGGGCCGCGCAATTTGGCTTTGTGCGCCGCCGAAGCCGACGCCGCCATGCTCCAGGTCTCCACGGACTATGTCTTCGACGGTGAGAGCTTTCAGCCGTATCACGAATTCGACCGCCCCAATCCCCTTTCGGTATATGGGGCGAGCAAGCTCGCCGGGGAGCGGGCGGTGCGGGAGCTGAACCCGCGTCATTACGTGGTGCGCACGGCCTGGCTCTACGACGTGAACGGCCAGAACTTCCCCAACACCCTTTGCCGTCTCGCGGCGCAGCCCGAGGTTCGCGTGGTGAGCGACCAGTACGGCTCGCCCACTTACGCGCCCCATTTGGCTCAAGCCATCGCCCGGCTCATTATCGACAACAGCGGCGCCTACGGCACTTATCACTTGGCCGGGCGCGGCGCGGCCAGTTGGTTCGAGGTCGCGCACCGCCTCTATCAGCAACTCGGGATGGGCATTCCGGTGCGGCCGGTTTCCACAGCGGAATTCCCGCGCCCCGCCCCGCGTCCGCGCTACAGCGTGCTCGCCACGCTGCAGGATCCGGAGATCCTGCTCCCGCCTTGGGAGGAGGGCCTGTCGGCCTATGTGGCCGCCCTATCCGCGAGCCGCCAAACTGACTCCGTTGTCCGCACTGACTCCGTTGTCCGCTGACTCCGGTGCGTAGACGGTCTGTATAGACCGGCCAACTCCAGGACTTCACACCATGAGTCATGAATCCCCTGCAACGGGCGACACGTCCCGCGTGGCGCCCACGAGCAGGGTCATGCAGTGTGGAGACTGTGACCGCCGTGGCTCGCGCGACCGTTGTGAGCCTTGGCCCAAGAACTAAGCTCTGAAAGAGTGCTGATCGTTCGATGATCTACGACGTTGTCGTCATTGGGGGCGGGATTGTCGGTCTCGCCGCGGCTCTGAGAATCGTGGAGCAGCGACCGGGTACGCGGCTTCTCGTGCTGGAAAAGGAGGCGCGGATCGCGCAGCACCAGACCGGCCACAACAGTGGAGTCATACACTCGGGACTCTACTACAAACCGGGCTCGCTGAAGGCGAAGAACTGCCGCGAGGGTTACGAGCAACTGTTGGATTTCTGCCGGTCCGAAGGGATTGCGCACGATATCTGCGGCAAGGTTGTCGTGGCCGTCGATGAGAGTGATCTCGAACCGCTAGATGAACTCTATCGACGCGGCCTAGCCAACGGCCTGATCGGGTTGCGGTATCTTATCGCGGAAGAGATCAGGGAAGTCGAGCCCCACTGCCCAGGCATCAAGGGGCTGTTAGTGCCGCAAACTGGCATTGTCGACTACAACGCGGTGAGCGAAAAATACGCGGATAGCATCCGTGCGTTCGGGGGAGAAATCGCGCTCGGCGAGCGCGTCGTCGAGATCCGACGGTCAAACGCCACGGTCGAAGTGGCGACGCCGTCGGCGACGCGAAGCTGTCGGCTGCTCGTCGCCTGCGCCGGGCTTCATTCCGACCGGCTCGCGCGCCAAACCCAGGCCGAGCTGCCCCTTCGGATCATGCCGTTTCGCGGGGAGTACTACGTGCTCAAACCCGAGGCGCGGGGGCTGGTGCGCAATCTCATCTATCCCGTTCCTGATCCGGCCTTCCCCTTCCTCGGCGTGCATTTCACACGCAGGATCGATGGCAACATCGAGTGCGGACCTAATGCGGTACTGGCCTTCAAGCGGGAAGGATACAAGAAGACGGATTTCAGCTTCCGTGACACTTGGGACACTCTCGCCTGGCCGGGATTCCGGGTCGTTGCCCGCAAGCACTGGCGCGTGGGTTTCGGCGAGTTTTACCGTTCCTTCAGCAAGGCTGCATTCGTGCGCGCGCTCCAACGGTTGATTCCGGAAATCCGGGCCGAACACATCGAGCCCGGCGGCGCCGGCATCCGCGCCCAGGCCTGCGGCATCGACGGGACGCTGCTCGACGACTTTCACATCGTCGAGGATGGCAACATGCTGCATGTCTGCAACGCTCCTTCGCCAGCAGCCACGGCGTCGCTCGCCATCGGTAGCGTCGTCGCGGGCACGGTCGTGAGGAAGCTCTCCTGAGCCCTTGGGATTCTTTCACCGGCGAACCTCCGACCAGGGCTCGTCCGCGCTCCGGCCGTGTTTCGCCAGAGTCGCGTTCTGCCGGCGAGAACACGATGTGCCCGAAAAACTTCGCTGGCACCCGGACCGCTTACGAGGGGGTGATGCCCGCCCGACGGACGTGGCTCTCGGCGAGCGGACCCCGGTCGCCCAAGGGGGTAGGGTCCCGGTGCGACCGTCTATGAAGACTGCTTGCGTTCCCATTGCAGCGAGGTCCGGACAATGGCATCGAGATTGTCGTAGCGCGGCTGCCAGTCGAGAACCTTCCGAATACGAGCGGCATCCGCCACAAGTGCCGCCGGGTCCCCGGGCCGGCGGGGTTCTTCTCGAACCTTCAGAGCGGTCTGGCCAACCCGTTGGACCGATGCTAACACTTCCCGAACACTGTAACCGTGCCCGTAGCCGCAATTCAGCGTAATGGAGTCTCCACCCCGTCGAAGGTAGCCGAGAGCCTTGACGTGCGCATCGGCAAGGTCTTCGACGTGGCTGTAGTCTCGTATACCCGTTCCGTCGGGCGTGGGGTAATCAGTCCCAAAGATCGCCACATGAGGGCGCCTACCCACTGCCGCCTCACAGGCCACCTTGACAAGCAAAGTGGCGTTCGGGGTGGACTGACCGATGCTGCCTTGCGGATCGCACCCGGCCACATTGAAGTAGCGGAGTACGACGTAGCGAAGGTTATAGGCGATGGACAGGTCATGGAGCATCCACTCGGTCATGAGCTTCGACCTGCCGTAGGGGTGATCGGTGACGAAGGCGTCCCCCCGCCCCCCCTGCTCCGCCCTCCCCGCGGCAGAGAGGAGAACATGAGCCCCCCCCTCTCCCCTCCCCGCCCCCACCAACACGACGCCGGGAAGGGTCTGGATCTGCCACGACAGGAGGAACAACAAAATCCCCTACCCCCCCCGATCCTACCTACGAAGCAGACCCCATACCCTCCCCCCCCCCCCCGCCTCCACGACCACCACATCACCATAGAGACCAGCGAGCCTGTGGACAGATTGTCCAGTATCACCAGTCGCTCGCCAACTTCTCCGAGCTGCCGAACCACATGGCTACCGATATAGCCAGCACCGCCAGTCACCAAGATAGCCTTTTGCGTCATATTCATCAGGTCTCTTAGTCAACGTCTAATGAGCTGTGCAATCGCCCCTCCCACGGTGGCCTATCGACCAGGGCCGCGTGGCAAGCGGGTTCCAAGCGCGCGCAACCCTCGGCAAGCTTGCACGCATGGCTGACGCGATACCTACGGTCTCCAGCGCAGCGGCCGAGAACAGCAAACTCTTTCCGCGTGCGGGTACCGGTCCGACGGCGTTCCCTAGGAAGCCTAGCCCTGCGCGTCCGCGATGACAACCCCCCGCCGCAACGACTCTAATTGGAGTCCGTCAGCCCAGTCCGGCGCAGATATTATACCGGCGCGGTGTGTTGACATTCCTGCCCTGCCGGCCGGGGCGTACGCGCGCCCGGTCCACAAAGACGGGCAAACGACACAGGGATTTGCTGCTGAGGGAGGCGATGGGACAATATGGCCCAAGGCGGCGGAGGCCAGGTGGTTCGGGTGCCACACTGGCACGCCTTTGGAACGCGGTGCCGGAGGAACTGAAGTAGATGAACAAGGGGCCGCGTCGGCCCGCAGCACTGCGGGTGAACCGTTCGCCGCTGCTGACCTACTCTGACAAAACAGGTCGGACGCATTGACTTGCTTTCAAAGCCACCACATAAGGTTATGATTGGCCGTAACAGCTCGGTCGACTTGCTGTGATGATAACCCGAGATCCCGTCGGCTCCAGATATGGCTCGTTATTGGCGGTTACGGCGGCATGTGCCTTAGCCAGTCCGTGGCCGGCGAACGCACTGGGGACGCTCACGCCCGGACTCCAGTTCGGAGGCCGCGAGCCCGCGGCTCGTCCGGCTATTGCAGCCGGGCAGTGGACGGTGACGCCTGGAGTGCAGCTCGGGGAGATCTATACGGATAACGTGGGGCTTCAACCGTCTGGAAGCGCTACCCCAGACTTCATTACGGAAGTCGACCCCACAGTCTCCGTAAGGGGGCTGGGGCCCAAGTACCAGTTCCTCCTCGACTACACGATGCAGAACCTCCTCTTTGCGAACAATGGGGGGTCCAATACCACGAACAACGAACTGGGAATGTTTGGGAATGCACAGTTGGTCCCAGATCTGTTCTTCATCGATGCCACCAGCAACATCGGTCAGGCGGTCATATCGCCCTCTGGAACCCTGTCTCTTAAATAACTTTACGACCTCGGGAAATCGAGGTGATGTCAGCTCCATCGGTGTGAGCCCTTATTTGGCACGGGACTTCGGCTCCTATGCGTCCGGTGAGCTGCGTTACAGCTATGACTGGGCGAAGTTTCCCCAAACCAGCGGTACGACGGGCACACCGGTTACAGAAAACGTTACTCGGACCAATGGCTACCTCTTTAGCCTCGCAAGCGGCCCACGCTTCGGTCGTCTGGGATGGAACGTGGGCTACGATTGGGTGGACTCGGCCGGAGGGACTGGAGGGGATCAGAATCTGCAACGCCTCCATTCGGACCTTGGCTACTTGGTGACGCCGCACATAGGCCCGTACGCGCGAGTTGGTTTTATCAAAACCACGTTTCCTGGCTCGACCGATCGAGACAACGGGCTGACCTGGTGTCTCGGAGGCCTCTGGAACCCGAGTCCGCTGACCTCCCTTGCGGGTTGCTACGGAAAGGCCCCATTCGGCGATAACTTGTACGGCTTGTTCAGTCACCAGTTTAGGCACACCACTTGGCAAGTGAGTTACACCAATTCGCTCTCCAACGGCGCGGTGGACGTTGCCAATCGATTGCCCTTCACGTTGAATCCTCTTACAGGAGAACTCACCTCCAACATTGCGAAGCAGTCCAGCGTCGGAACGGCGAATTTTCTGACGCCGTCCTCGGAGGTCTTCGTCGACAGGCTGGCTCAGGGCACTTTTCGGTTCGAGAGTGGGCGGAGCAAGTACGACTTGAGCCTGGTCTACGAAAAGCAGGAGCCGGTGCAGAGCGGCGCACAGGCTCAGACAACGTCCGGTATCGCCGCTACGTGGCTTTGGCAGTGGTCACCGCGCATCGACGCCGGGGTCGACGGCGGGTGGCAGCGTGTCAAGGCGGGTTCGCCAAGTACATCGAGCGACATCTGGTATGTAGGTCTGCGCATCAGTCGCCAACTCACCGAAGCGTCGACTGTTCTGGTCAGTTATACGTATGCGGAGCAGGCTTCCGACGTGGCGGAGAACAACTATCGGCAGAACACTGTGATGCTCCAGTTGAGCCTTAGGTACTGATGTGGCCGACATCACTGCGGTTTGACATAGGCGACGGTCGTGTGTGAATCTCGAATATTCGACAAGGAAACCGGAGGCTTACGCGCAAAAGAGCGGCAGAGTCTGAACAGGTCGCGGTGGGAAGGAGGGACCACTGGGCCTCAGTATTGCGCCGGAGTGTGGGGTGGCCAAGCCGGGGCTACTTGAAGGGCAAGAGCGCCCTCCAGGTTGCCTGACGGCTTGCAGGCCGGGAGCGGAGCTTTGTACATCGGGGCATACATCGGCCATCAATCACGAGGCCGAGTGCAAAGACCAAATGCGGCTCGGAATGTGGGCGAGCGATGGGCGGGCCATGGTGCTATGGGAAATTCGAGGGTCAGTGCAACAAGGGCACCCTGTGAGGGGGTCACGGGTGGGAATTCGTCACCTTTGCCAGAAGGACATGATTGAAGATCCGGGCGGGTTGACCAGCCCCGGCACTGACCATCGTTCCCGATCTGCCTTGAGGAGCCCTGGAGGGAGAGCCTCTCAAGGAGAGCGGGAACGGTTCTGCTGCATATAGAGTCCTCGAACCTCTTCGAGCCCGGGTCAGTTGCCTGCTGTAGGCCCGGCCAAGGGATTTTGGACTAGCGGGGTTGGCTCGGAGGAGCTTTGCTCTTCGGGGGCCTGCGCCCGGCTTATCCACATGACGAACCGCCCATCGTCGCTGAAGTGCGGGATGCGAGCTTCGGCATCGTCCAGACCATTCGGCCAGGGCACCCGGACGGCACCGCCCGTCAGCCGGTCAAGAATGTCGACGGCCCTGTACTCCTGCTGACCGTCCGTGTCTTGGGCCTGCTCGAGATAAGCGGCGTAGCGGCCGTCAGGGCTCAGGGCGGGATGGCTGTTGTCCGTCGATGCGCCTGTCTCGGTCAAATCCGGGCTCAGCCGCTCGGTAAAGCCTGATCTCAGGCTATACAGGTAGATTTGGCGCAGACCATCCTGCCCCGGCCGGTCGAACACTACCAGCTCGCCTCGGCCACAGAGGTCCGGGTCAAGCGCGGGCTGCTGTGCCTGCACGCCCCATTCATCGAAGCCCACCCGCTCCAGGGTGTTCGCGTCGAGGTCTCGCACAAACACATCGGCCACGCCGTTGGTGTCCGCGCCGACGAGATTGTCGGCTTCCGAGACGAAGGCGACGACGGTGCCAGGGCCGTTGATGCGCGGACTGTAGCTAGGCCCGTTGGCCTGCAGCCCCCGGTCGGTGACGCTCGCCCGGCTGAGAAGACCGGTGTCGGCATCATACAGATACACGTCCTCCACGCTGTTGGTGTCCTCGGGCACCAAGGCGGCTTCTGTGCTGAACACCATGCGTCGCTTGTCGGCGCTGCCGAAGAGGTCCCGGATCGTGGCGTGGCGCTCGGCGAGTAATGTCCTGAGTTCATCCGGCAGCTCCGTGAACGCTCAGAGCCTGGGCGGCTGTGACCGCGTCCGGCGTCTGCTGGACATCTCCGGCCGGGGTCGAAACGCCCGCGACCGAGATCTGCGTCGACGCGCTCTGAGTCAGAGCAAGAGTCTGCTGGGTACCCGAACTCGGGACAAACACCACGTCCACCCAGTAGTTGGAGGTGTTCCAGGTCTGGTTGGGGAAGCTGCTAGTCGAGCCATAAGCGTATACCCCATTGCCACCCGATACGCCGTTCTGAAGCGCATGCAGCGGCGGATTGTCTACCCCGGTGGTCGCGAAGTAGTTCTGGTCATCGGCATAGTGGCCCACGGTGGTATTGTACGAGGCGACATACACGGTGTTGGCAGTAATCGACAGCGGAGTCGAGAAGTTCGCCTGCTGCCACCCGGAGGTGGTCTCGCCGCTGAAGGTGACCGAGGCCAGCTTGGTGCCGCTACTCGACCACAGGTTGCCGACGTGCGTGCCGGTGTTGCCGCTCCCCTTGTAGAAGCGGATGCCAGTGATCGTGCCTGCAACATCGGACCTGAACTTGACCCCGAGCTCCACCGCGCTGTCTGGACCGGAATCTGCCGTTCCGGGCAGCGCCGTGCTGGGCCAGATGGTGATGGCGGTCGCGGCTGCGGAGATGGTGATGCTCAGCCCCTGGGTGGTCGTCGCAGCAGGACTGGCTGAATCGGTCACCCGGAGGGTGAAGCTCCAGGTGCCAGCCGTCGTGGGCGTGCCGGTGATGGCGCCGGTGCTCAGGCTGAGACCGGCGGGTAGCGTACCGCTGGCGACAGACCAAGTATACGACGGTTTCCCGCCGCTTGCCGCCAACGTCGCCGAGTAGGCCACCTTCTGGGTCCCGCTCGGCAGCGAGGTGGTTGTAACCTGCAGCGGTGCAGCGACGGTGATGCTCAGCCCCTGGGTGGTCGTCGCAGCAGGACTGGCTGAATCGGTCACCCGGATGGTGAAGCTCCAGGTGCCAGCCGTTGTGGGCGTGCCGGTGATGGCGCCGGTGCTCAGGCTGAGACCGGCGGGTAGCGTACCGCTGGCGACAGACCAGGTATACGACGGTTTCCCGCCGCTTGCCGCCAACGTCGCCGAGTAGGCCACCTTCTGGGTCCCGCTCGGCAGCGAGGTGGTTGTAACCTGCAGCGGTGCAGGGGCCGATGCAGCGACGGTGATGCTCAGAACCTTGGTGGTCTTCGCAACAACAGGAGTGGCTGAATCGGTTACCCGGATGGTGGGGCTCTTCGTGACGGCTTTTGTGGGCGTGCCGGTGATGGCGCCGGTGCTCGTATTCAGGCTGAGACCGGCGGGTAGCGCGCCGCTTGTGATGGACCAAGTGTACGGGGGTGTCCCACCGCTCGCCGCCAACGTCACCGAGTAGGTCACCTTCAGGGTCCCACTCGGCAGCGGCGAGGTGGTCGTAATCTGCAGCGGTGCAGGGGCCGGTGCGGGGTCCGGTGCGACGGTGATGCTCAGCGCTTGGGTGGTCGTCACGGCAGGATTGGCTGAATCGGTTACCTGAACCGTGAAGTTGGCAGTACCCGCCGCCCCAGGCGTACCACCGATGGCACCGGTGGCGGGGTTCACGGTCAGGCTACTCGGTAGCGAACCGCTTGCGATTGACCAAGTGTACGGCGCGGTCCCACCGGTCGCCGTCAGTGTCACCGAGTAGGGCACACCCACTGTCCCGCCAACCAGCGACGTGGTGGTGATGGACAGAGGCGGTGTCGAAACGGGGGTGGTGGTGCATACCTGATTGGAAAAAGCGCTCTCGCTGCCAGACCGATCGTAGGCTGTCGCTACAAAGCAATAGGTCGTTCCGTTCGCGAGACCGGGGACCGTGGCAGGGTTATTTGTCCCTGCATCTTGAGTGGAGCCGTACTGTCCACTTGCGGTGCCGTAATGAATATTATAGCCGGCCACCAATCCCGATGTATTAGGATCATTCCAGGCTAGAGTTACTTGTGCGGCATCGCTATTGGCTGTATAGAGAAGTACGGATAAGCCCAAGGTCGAGATCAGACCTAAGATGGCACGGAACGAGGCGAAAATCGGATGAACGCGGTTCATTATGGCAACTCCCATGCAATAGGCTTGGGGAGCCCCATAGTCGGGGTACTGCAATAGCGCCATCCGTCGACACTCTGGCAATCCCGCTATCATGGGGCCTGAAGCCCGTTAGACCGGTGACTTTGCGCCCCCACCTTTCGGTAGGTTTGCCCTTTACAGAAGTCCTCACAACAGTTTCAAGCAAGCCTCGTGCCCATGTCGGTCGCAGCGTTGCTGCATGCACCAGAGATGAACGGAATTGCGTTCCCATGGGGACATCCGAAACGGCGTGCTGTGACGCTTTGAGGCAAAAACTGACCGTTTCTGCCATCAGGATTGGGAAGAGGCCACGGAGAAGAATTTGTCTCTCGTAGTGCAGTGCTTGGTCGTTAACGGGTCATAGGCAGATGTCCCCTGTCTGGCCTGGAGTCGCGCGGCACAGATAAAGAACCATGCGCGGAACTCCAGAGACCGGGTCGAGTGCCGAGGAGGAGCGGGTGCTGAGGCGGTGCGACGAGTGTGCGGTCGGCAGGTCGAGCCGAGTACTGCATGCGGCTGACCTTGCTCGCCGTCAAGACCACGCGCGCCAGCGTCGGTTTCTATGCCCTTGTTACGTCGTGCTCATCCCAAAGGGACGCGTGGTCTCGCACTGCTATCAGAGCGCCGGGGCATTGAGCACATGGCTCTGGGTGCCGGGCGCCAAGAAAGCCGTGTCTTGCTCTATCCGCCAGAGGGCTTTTAGGATTGCTTCATCTGCGGGCGGGCCATGTTTGTACGCCGGTAGTGCCGAGAACGAGGATGAAGCGCCGCACCCAAGACACGTAGGCATCCTGCATCTGGACGCTGTAATCACGCACCCGGATAGTTTGGTGCGCCAGCGCGACCAACACATAGCCGACACTTTTGCTTCCGAGTGTGCTAACTCGGCGTTAGCCCGCTTCTCGACGGACTGCTCATCCACCGGCGTAGAGGTGTCTGTAACGCCATGCCCTCGGGCTGCGAGGGGGGAACACTAGGGTGCGGGTGGGGAACCATGAGTTGCCCGCTGCACCCTCCATTCCAACCTCCCCCTGTGAGGGGGAAAGCGGAAAAATGCATTGCCGTCTTGGGCGGCTCGGGGGTTGCGGGCACGTTTGAGGTAGTCACGCCGTCAAGTCCGGAGGGGTTTGACAGGGGTCCTTGACGCGGGACTTAGACTAACCCGCCAGCTTGCCACCTACCTTCCCGTTCCCGTTCTGCCTCAAGGAGCCCGAGGCGGGCACCCTTTTGGCAGACCGGGAACGGTTCTACTGCATAGAGTCCTCGAACCTCTTCGAGCCCGGGTCAGTTGCCTGCTGTAGGCCCGGTCAAGGGATTTTGGATTAGCGTGGTTGACTCGGAGGAGCTTTGCTCTTCCGGGGCCTGCGCCCGGCTTATCCACATGACGAACCGCCCATCGTCGCTGAAGTGCGGGATGCGAGCTTCGGCATCGTCCAGACCATTCGGCCAGGGCACCCGGACGGCACCGCCCGTCAGCCGGTCAAGAATGACGACGGCCCTGTACTCCCTGTACTGCTGACCGTCCGTGTCTTGGGCCTGCTCGAGATAAGCGGCGTAGCGGCCGTCAGGGCTCAGGGCGGGATGGCTGTTGTCCGTCGATGCGCCTGTCTCAGTCAAATCCGGGCTCAGCCGCTCGGTAAAGCCTGAGTTCAGGCTGTACAGGTAGACTTGGCGCAGACCATCCTGCCCCGGCCGGTCGAACACTACCAGCTCGCCTCGGCCACAGAGGTCCGGGTCAAGCGCGGGCTGCTGTGCCTGCACGCCCCATTCATCGAAGCCCACCCGCTCCAGGGTGTTCGCGTCGAGGTCTCGCACAAACACATCGGCCACGCCGTTGGTGTCCGCGCCGACGAGATTGTCGGCTTCCGAGACGAAGGCGACCACGGTGCCAGGGCCGTTGATGCGCGGACTGTAGCTAGGCCCGTTGGCCTGCAGCCCCCGGTCGGTGAGGCTCGCCCGGCTGAGAAGACCGGTGTCGGCATCATACAGATACACGTCCTCCACGCTGTTGGTATCCTCGGGCACCAGGGCGGCTTCTGTGCTGAACACCATGCGTCGCTTGTCGGCGCTGCCGAAGAGGTCCCGGATCGTGGCGTGGCGCTCGGTGAGTAATGTCCTGAGTTCATCCGGCAGCTCCGTGAAGCTCAGGGCCTGCGCGGCTGTGACCGCGTCCGGCTGGACATCTCCGGCCGGGGTCGAAACGCCCGCGACCGAGATCTGCGTCGACGCGCTCTGAGTCAGAGCAAGAGTCTGCTGGGTACCCGAACTCGGGACAAACACCACGTCCACCCAGTAGTTGGAGGTGTTCCAGGTCTGGTTGGGGAAGCTGCTAGTCGAGCCATAAGCGTACACCCCATTGCCACCCGATACGCCGTTCTGAAGCGCATGCAGCGGCGGATTGTCTACCCCGGTGGTCGCGAAGTAGTTCTGGTCATCGGCATAGTGGCCCACGGTGGTATTGTACGAGGCGACATACACGGTGTTGGCAGTAATCGACAGCGGAGTCGAGAAGTTCGCCTGCTGCCACCCGGAGGTGGTCTCGCCGCTGAAGGTGACCGAGGCCAGCTTGGTGCCGCTACTCGACCACAGGTTGCCGACGTGCGTGCCGGTGTTGCCGCTCCCCTTGTAGAAGCGGATGCCAGTGATCGTGCCTGCAACATCGGACCGGAACTTGACTCCTAGCTCCACCGCGCTGTCTGGACCGGAATCTGCCGTTCCGGGCAGCGCCGAACCGAAGATCGTGGCCTGCGTAGTCGGTGGAGGCTGCGCGGCTTGCACGGTCAGCCCAGTGCTCCCGGGAACACCGCTCAGCGCCGCCGAGATGGTTGTGCCGCCAGCGCTAACGGCGGCTGCCAACCCACCTGCGTCGATGGTGGCCACTGCCGGCTTCGACGAGGTCCAAGTCACCTGACTGGTGAGGTTCTGGGTGGAGTTATCCGAGTACGTCCCGGTAGCGGTGAACTGCTGGGTCCCGCCGGTCTGAATCGTCGGATTCGCCGGTGTCACCGCGATGGACTGCAGCGGCGGCGCTGAACCTGAACTGAACACCACGTCCACCCAGTAGTTGGAGGTGTTCCAGGTCTGGTTGGGGAAGCTGCTAGTCGAGCCATAAGCGTACACTCCATTGCCACCCGATACGCCGTTCTGAAGCGCATGCAGGGGCGGATTGTCTACCCCGGTGGTCGCGAAGTAGTTCTGGTCATCGGCATAGTGGCCCACGGTGGTATTGTACGAGGCGACATACACGGTGTTGGCAGTAATCGACAGCGGAGTCGAGAAGTTCGCCTGCTGCCACCCGGAGGTGGTCTCGCCACTGAAGGTGACCGAGGCCAGCTTGGTGCCGCTACTCGACCACAGGTTGCCGACGTGCGTGCCGGTGTTGCCGCTCCCCTTGTAGAAGCGGATGCCAGTGATCGTGCCTGCAACATCGGACCTGAACTTGACCCCGAGCTCCACCGCGCTGTCTGGACCGGAATCTGCCGTTCCGGGCAGCGCCGAACCGAAGATCGTGGCCTGCGTAGTCGGTGGAGGCTGCGCGGCTTGCACGGTCAGCCCAGTGCTCCCGGGAACACCGCTCAGCGCCGCCGAGATGGTTGTGCTGCCGGCGCCAACGGCGGTCGCCAACCCGCCGCCGGTGATGGTAGCCACCGTCGTCTTGTTCGAGTTCCATGTCACCTGGCTGGTGAGGTTCTGCGCGGAGCCGTCAGAGTAGGTCCCGGTGGCGGTGAACTGCACCGTCCCCCCGGGCAGAATCGTGGGATTCGCCGGTATCACCGCGATCGACTGCAGCGTCGGCGCTGGAGGCGCGGCTTGCACGGTCAGCCCAGTGCTCCCGGGAACACCGCTCAGCGCCGCCGAGATGGTTGTGCCGCCAGCGCTAACGGCGGCTGCCAACCCACCTGCGCCGATGGTGGCCACTGCCGGCTTCGACGAGGTCCAAGTCACCTGACTGGTGAGGTTCTGGGTGGAGTTATCCGAGTACGTCCCGGTAGCGGTGAACTGCTGCGTCCCGCCGGTCTGAATCGTCGGATTCGCCGGTGTCACCGCGATGGACTGCAGCGGCGATGTCGAAACCGGGGTGGTGGTGCATACCTGATTAGAAAAAGCGCTCTCGCTGCCAGACCGATCGTAGGCTGTCGCTACAAAGCAATAGGTCGTTCCGTTCGCGAGACCGGGGACCGTGGCAGGGTTATTTGTCCCTACATCTTGAGTGGAGCCGTACTGTCCACTTGCGGTGCCGTAATGAATATTATAGCCGGCCACGAATCCCGATGTATTAGGATCATTCCAGGCTAGAGTTACTTGTGCGGCATCGCTATTGGCTGTATAGAGAAGTACGGATAAACCCAAGGTCGAGATCAGACCTAAGATGGCACGGAACGAGGCGAAAATCGGATGAGCGCTGTACATTATGGCAACTCCCATGCAATAGGCTTGGGGAGCCCCATAGTCGGGGTACTGCAATAGCGCCATCCGTCGACACTCTGGCAATCCCGCTATCATGGGGCCTGAAGCCCGTTAGACCGGTGACTTTGCGCCCCTACCTTTCGGTAGGTTTGCCCTTTACAGAAGTCCTCGCAACAGTTTCAAACAAGCCTCGTGCCCGCATTAGTCGCAGCGCTGCGTATACGCTAGAGATGAACGGAATGACGTTCCCGTGGGGACATCCGAACGGCGCGCTGTGACGTTTTGAGGCAGAAACTGACCGTTTCTGCCATCAGCATGGGACGAGGCCACGGACGCGTGAAGAACTGTCTCTCGTTGTGCACTGCCCACATCCGTTCCTCGGAACGATACCATGCCGAGAAGTATAGCGGCTGTTCCTTAAGTCAGCCTTAAGGGTCGGTTGTCCTGTCTCTTCCAAGGATCGGATCCATTCGGGCTGTCCTCGTAAGGAGGGGACTGACGCCGTGGGCTTGGCATGGCGAACAGGGCCGAACCGAGTGACCCACCAGGGTAACGCGATACGGATCAGTCGAAGGACCTAGGCTTTTTCCAAGCCCATTTGGGAAAGGGGATTCTCCTTCGCAGAACAGGCGGAAACCCGATCCCGCTGGGTTGAAATACCCAGCGGTCTGAGCCTGCCGTTGGTTTTGGGGATGTACAGTAGACTCCTCTCGTCTATATGATCGTCCAGGATAAGACACTCGGGACGAATCTGCTGCGCGTTCCGATAGCGGGATTGCGCTCCGTGCGCGTTGCTCTCGGGCCGCCGCTCGCGAAGATTTCTCCACACGCCCTGAGATCCATGTGATCGTGCGCCGTACCATTAACTGAGCAGGTAACCGGCCGTGCCCCAGTGGATGATCCCCGCCCTCGTCGCGTTCACCTGTTGGGGGGTCTGGGCGTTCCTGCCCAAGATTACCACGCGGTACCTGAACCCCAGCAGCGCGGTCATTTACGAGGCGCTGGGCGGCGCCTTGGTGGCGCTGGCTGTTCTGGCCTTCATCGGCTTTCGCCCGGAGATGCACGCGCGCGGGGTATCGCTCGCCTTGTTGACGGGCGTCCTCGGGCTACTCGGAGCGCTCGCATACCTGTTCGCCGTGCTCAAAGGACCGGTCATGCTGATCTCCACGATCACGGCACTGTATCCCATGCTGGCCGTCGCGCTGGCCTATGTCCTGCTGCATGAACCGGTGACCTGGAAGCAGGGGGCCGGAATCGTCCTCGCTCTCATCGCCATCCTCCTCATGACGACTTGAAGCGGTTCCAGCCTTCGACCCAAGACCGGACTCGGCGCTGCGGGGGCGTCAGTGCGAAGGCTTACCGCGCCCGCGGCACGTCCTTTAGCGGTGCGCCCCTTCCTCGGGCCCTATTATGGGCGTCGGGTCGTCGCGCTTCCGACGCTAGACGTCGTGGCCGGACCAGTTGAAGTCCTGCTGGAGGTCCCAGTATTGCGCCGAAGTCAGCATACGGCACTGACGAGCTGGCTCACACCTGATCTTCGCGTCGTTCGGGAATCGGGGGGATGTCGGTCGGCCTCGGAGAAATCCCTGCTTCCCGCCGTCCTCGATCCTATCCTCCACGGCACGCACCGGGTTTAAGGGCTGACACCGCAGCGCCCCGTCGCTTCCGATGGAGGGTTCTCAGGGGTTGTGAAGAAATGCGGTTCGCGGTTAAAGATGCGGGCGCAAGCCATGGCGTTTACCGGTGCAATTCCATCTCCTTGGGCTGCTGAAGCGAAAAGTTCGCAACCTCTCAGTTCGGGACCCCAGGGCTTGATCACCTGGGCGAAGTTCCGCGGGCATGCTCTAGGCCATCGTGCTGGCCTAGGCGCTATGGCTGCTACCGCGCAAAGGGCTTATCTTCGCAACGGTCTGAGATTAGTGCAGCGCAGACGCCGCCTTACAGCCCTTCCCACAGGCCGGCGAAGCGCTCCGCAGGGCTTGGAGGCGCCTCCGCTCCCTGTTTTACGGGCTCGCGCTCCGCAAGGAGGGATAGCTGCAGTTGCGAAAAAGCGGCCGTCCTTTCGGACACGGTGCTCAAGCTGAAGCGCCTCACGCCCTCCCATCCGTCCACGGTTAGTTCATCACCCGGTCGCCAGGTCAGCGCGCTCGGGGTCAGCACAACCATGTGCCGATCCAGATGCTGTTTAGGCAGCGCAAGTCCGAAGATCCTGGCGGGATTGCCGGGCGCCGTGCCGGTACGTTTGACCATGACCGGCACAGGGTTCGGTGTGAGCCACTGTACACCCGTCTCCAGGGGATCGATTTTGTCCTGCTTCATCCAGCGTACGACCCCGAGCATGGATGCCTGCTTGGCGGTCGAGGCCGTGACTCTTATCAGGAGCAACGCGCCTACTTTCACGCCACTGATGTCTCCTTCCGCCCAGCGCACCCGGCAACCTCCCACGCCATAGTCGAGCGCGATGCAGCCGTGCGTAATGGGGACAGGGACGGCCAACGGTCCTCGTGCGGCCTCGAATCCGGTCCTCAGCACCGCCGGGGCGCGCGGTGATCCCAAGGGTAACCACGGATCTGGTGGCCCAGCCCCTTCGGATAGTGCCCCCCGCATTTGATCGGTTTGTACAGTGAGGGAGGCGTGAATTGCGTGCAGGCCGGTAATGACCTCGACCGTCAACGGTCGCTCGGCGCGTTGCACCTGTCTCCCAAGTCGGGTGTCCCAGCTCTGGGTGAGGTAGGCGAGCGTGGTATCGGAGGATGCGGATCCCGAGCTCAGTTTCGCGGCGCCGATGAGATCACCCAAGTCCTGGGCCGGCGTCCCGCCACGCTGCCTTCTGAGTACCGGCAGTAAGCGCGACGTGTCCAGGATTCGATGAGAGTCCCCTGCCATCGCCCGCATTGACGCACGCGCAGGCGGTTCGTCCTTGTGGAGGTCAACCACGAAGCAGTCCGGGTCAAGCGATCCGCTCGCGAGGCGCAGGTCCGCCAGGGGTGCCCATTGCTCCACGGCGACGTACACCCTGTCCATCTCATCCTGCGGAAAACGGTAGGGGTCCGTCAAGGCGAGCAATGCGATTTGCTTGTATGCATCACTAATGCTGCCCCGCTTTGCCAGCCGGTAGCTGTCGTCCTCGATGGGCCGCTGATGGATGTCCAGCCGCTCTGCAAACTCGTACAGTTGGTGCAGTTCCGACCAGAGCCCGCCTGGGCACGGCGAATAAGTGCGGCAGTTGACCAAGAGGACACGGTTGAGCCAGCGAATGCTACGGTGGATCGCGAGTGCGGTGGTGCCGCGGTGTGCTCTGGACTTACCGACGGTCAGGTCTCGTACGACAGTCTTGTACCCGATGGCCATCTCGGCACACAAGCTTTCAGCGAGCGCCGCCACTTCACGGCTCGTTTCGGGAAGCGAGAACGTCATGCCGATATAGTGTCGCCGAAGTGACCGCCCGACATACTGGCTGGCCGCCCGGATCTGCTCCAGGAAACGGAGCCGCTGATCCGGGCGGATGTCCATGCGATTGCTCCGCACCACGCTCTGGAACACCAGTTGTGCAGTGTGACCTACGTGTGCCCACGGCAGGTCCGCGAGCCACTGCCTGAGAATCTTGGGGCGTATATCGACGATTTCGGGTGAATACGGCCTCTGCTCCGGGAGTGAAAGGTCCAACCGAAAACCGTTGAGCTGGGCCGGTTTCCCGAGGAGCCTGGTCAGAGTGGCGGTGAGAAACAGCGAACGGAGTGAGCTAGACTCGTGCCCCACAACCGGCACCGGTTGATTCGGTCGGTTCTCTTTATCGGGCCAAGATGGGCGGTAGTGCATGCTCGCGAGGATCGCTATTTTCTGCAGTTTCGAATTGTATCCTGACCGACATCCTAACTCAATGACGCGAGCCCACGGCTCACGGTCCCGTCCAAGTTTGTCGACTGACAGGTGTTGAATGGTGGGGTTGGGTGAGGATGAGCGGCTGAGGCGGGGGCAGGCGACGGAGAACGTTTAGTCGCGACGGGGTTGAGGCGATCTTTTCGGTACGCAAAGAGAGACCACAGATGTAGGAGCCGCCCTGGCGCTTCCTTCGCTGACATGCCTGCGTGCGAGGCCGCCAGGGTCAATGGGTGTGGGCGCGCTGTGCAAGCTCTCGAGTACGCGACCAGGCTGCCTCTTCGCGGAGAAGGCGGCGAACACCTTTCCAGCGCTCCACCGCCCCGTGAAGGTCGCACCTTGTACGTCTTGCGACCCACAGCTCTTTGTCCCGCTGTACAGGGGTGCAGATTGTAGCGCGCCTCAAGCCATCCCAGTCAACGAGCACTGCACCAGATCGTGCCACCGTGAGAGTTGAGTGGTCGAGAGGCCGACAGTGACGCGCTGCGCCAGCCCCGGCGATGGTTTATCCGATAGTACGAGGGGATTGGCCTCCACTGGCAAGTGGCCTGAGGTCTCGCGCGTCAATTTCGGGAGGCAGGTGCATGGCAGCGGGGAACGACCGCTTCTCGCAACTGGCCCGGCGGGGCCGCCCGCGACCGATTTGTCGGGGGCGGCTATCACAATCGCGGTGATAAGGGCTGCGAGCACCAGCGTGCTTGCCAGCAAAGCGAGCCCAAGGCGTTGGCGGCGCTTTTCCATGACCGCTCGCCGTCATTCACTGGTGCCGCAGAGAGGGCACTTCCTGTAGCTGCAGCAGGCGACGACCAATGCCACCGAGACTGCCACCATAATTCCTGAGATAGTGAAGTCGTCGAATGCGAACATCGCTAACCTCCTGAGTTGGGGTCGGAACAACACTGTCTTCGGCCACTGAAACCGACGAGCGCGGAAGCGCTCCTGCCGGAGCTTACAGATCTGCGGTTACATAGTGATTGCAGGATGAGGCGATTGATGTTGCCGCAACGAAGATCACGCCCTCGCTGGGGTACGACAGACCAGCGACGTCCTCCGGCAGACGCCGATGAGCTTGCTGGTGCCCCATCTCAATGGGTGGGCGCCGAAGACCATTCCGGGCTACCGGGAACCGCCGACCGAGTCCCAAGGGCAGGAGGGGCGCACCGCCGCCACGGTCCCTATGACGGCGCTTGTGGCGGCGCCGGGCTGGCTATCGAACATGTTGTTGTCCTTGAGTCCGTTCGAAGCGGCCGATGATAGCCGTTAGGCAGTACCGAAGGACCGTTGGTTCCCTTTTCGGAGCAGCACCGAGCGTCTGCGCGCTGACAGGCCTGGCGAACGGGCGAATGCGTGCGTGATCGGCGGAACCGTGGTTCCAGACCAGATCGGCGCGCGAGCTGGATCTTCCCGCTCCGCGACCGGCCTGACCGACAGAACCGACCGAATCGGAGCGCATTGGGCACCAGTGGCGCGCTTGGACGAAGTTGGGCTTGAGCCGGGCTCTACCCCCACGAGGACCCGGCTCCCGCGGACCGGTACGCTACGTAGCAGGCGGACCGCGAAATGCGCTTCACGCGGACCGGCCGGCGGCGGCGCTAGCGCAGCAGCGCCGCAATCAGCTTGTCTTCTAGCGCGATCCGAACCGCAATTTCTTCACCTAACCGCGACAGGTCGCTGTCCAGGGACTCCGAAGCCCGGAACGGCTTCCCGTCGTGCATGTCGTTGTAGTCTACGGCGTTCTGCGTAGTGTCGGCGATACGCGGGTAGACTCGCTTGGCCACCTTGGCGACCTCGCGACGCCGCTCGTTGCCCTCGGTAATGCGTTCATAGAGACCGAAGTGTCCGGCCGCCATGTAGTCTATAAGCACCTCGCAGAACTGCTCGTGCAGTTCATCCGTACGGGGGCCGCTGTCGTACGGTGCAAGACCCGCCACGCGGCAGTAAAGCACGAGCATTTCGTTGCGCTCGGCGAGCAACTTAGCGATGACTGCCCGCGTCCGTGCGCGGCGGTCGCCGGCGGGCGGTCTGCTGTCGGACACTGGGGTACCGCTCTTGGTCATGACGGCAATTTTTCCTTCGCGCATTCAAGCATAACGCAGACCGGCCTTCGCTTCGAGCAGCCGCGAGTCCCCGTGTTTGCCTTCCAGTGGTCTGAAAGCTTGGGAATCAATCTGCTGCCTGTCCCGATAGTGGCGCGGTGGTGATGGCGTACCTTACTTGTATGCCACCTCTTTGGGGGCGTCCTGCGGACGCGCCGAAAGGCTGTCCTGCCATGCGGTCACTCCTCGCCTATCGACTGGAGAGGGTTCGTCGCTGCGCTCCGTGCGCTATGCTCGCGGTAATTTCTTCAACAACGCTGACTGAAATTGTCTCAATTGATAGCTCGAGATGTCCGGGAACTCCTGCGACATGTTGGCGACTAATCGTACGCTCGGGGCGAACTGAGCGCAGAGTGCGTCGCCGCACGCGGCGCCCGACCCGAGCGACGCCGATGCCAGTAACCTACCCACTTCCTCTATGCTCTCTCGTGAACTGCGCCGAACGCCGATCCCTCGGAGTACTGCTAGACCTGCGGCTCACTGTGGGGCAATGCCACCGCCGGTCGCCTCCGCGCTGGGGGCTACCACCGTGCGTCTCCATCGGGTTCCCGTCGCGCCGCCGAACTCAATGGAGGGCGAGCTGAGAGCCCCGCGAGGCGTCGCGACGGGAAGAGTGGCGATGCATTCCCAATGACCGCGGGTACCGTTGCCATTAACGCCTTCCCGCCACTGGCCGGTGTCCAGCACACGCGAGCTATAGAGCGTACATCGGCGGTATCAATCCCGCGACGGTCGAATCACTGTCGATACGGGCCGAGCGCTGCCGTCCGACGCACGTCCCGCCCTCGGTCGTCCAGCCATGTGTCCCCCCCGGCGGCACGGGCTTGGTCGGACGCTTCCCGAGCCTGTGAAACATCGTTAAGCATCTCAATGTATACGGACTCTTGAATGGAGGTTGACATGAGACACGAGGTCATCGACGGCCGTGCAGCACGGCTTCTGGTCATGGCGGTGGGCATCATCCTCCTGCCGCTGGCACGAGCCGCGGAGCTGCCGGATTTCACCAAGCTGTTCGACGAGAACAGGGCCGCCGTGGTGAACATCAGCACTACCCGAAAGGTCGGCATCGGCGAGGAACAAGGCGAGGAACAAGGGGAGATGCCCTCACTTCCCGACATCCCCAAAGACAGCCCGTTCTACAGGTTCTTCAAGCACTTCTTCGAGGAGCAGCCGTTCCAGCCTGGCCAGGGTGATCACCCGTTGCTGGTCTCCTCGCTCGGCTCGGGCTTCATCATCTCCGCCGACGGCGACATCCTCACCAATGCCCACGTGGTCAAGGGAGCGGACACCATCATCGTGGCGTTGAGCGACAGGCGCGAGCTGAAGGCCAAGGTGGTGGGCATGGACAAGCTCACGGACATCGCGCTCCTCAAGGTCGACGCGCAGAACCTGCCGACGGTCAAGATCGGCGACTCCAGCAGGCTAAGGGTCGGTCAATGGGTACTGGCTATCGGGTCGCCCTTCGGCTTCGATCACAGCGCCACCCAGGGCATCGTGAGTGCGCTGGGCCGCAGCCTGCCCAACGAGAGCTATGTACCCTTCATTCAGACGGATGCGGCCGTAAACCCCGGCAACTCCGGAGGACCGCTGATCAACATGGACGGCGAGGTCGTCGGGGTCAACTCCCAGATCTACAGCAAGACCGGCGGGTACATGGGTCTGTCCTTCGCCATCCCCATCGACGTGGCGATGGATGTCGCGAAGCAACTGAAGACGACGGGCCGCGTTTCGCGCGGCTGGCTCGGGGTCACCATCCAGGACGTGAGTCAGGATCTCGCCAAGTCCTTCGGACTGGCGATGCCCAAGGGAGCCCTCGTGTCCAGCGTGATGCCCGACAGCCCGGCCAAGAAGGCGGGCCTAGAGGTGGGCGACGTGATCGTGAGCTACGATGGGCACGCCGTCGAGAGATCGTCCGATCTGCCGCCCCTCGTCGGCTCCACGCCACTGGGGAAAACAGTCCCGCTCACGGTTGTGCGGGGCGGCAAGGAGAAGACCATAGAGGTGACCATCGCCCAGCTACCGGAGAAGGAGGCGCGGCTCGCCGCGGGTGAGACGCCGCAGGAGACGGGGCCTGCCTCCCGGCTCGATATGTCGGTCGCCGACCTCACACCACAAGCACTGCGCGAGGCCGGGGTGCCTCATGGCGTGAGGGTGCAGGAGGTGGGAGAGGGTGCCGCTGCTGTGGCTGGCATCCGTCCGGGCGACATCATCCTCGAGGTGGGCCAGACCCCCATCGAGAGCGTGGCGCAACTGCGCGAGGTCGTTGCGAAGCTCCCGACCGCCAGGCACATCCCCGTGCTGGTGCGGCGCGGCGAGGGCGCGCTGTTCCTTCCATTGCTGATACCCGCGGGACACTGACCGCGGCGCGAGAGGGGGAGGGCGATCCGCGGATCGTCCTCCCTTTGTTGTGTCAAGTCGCCCCCCACGACACCAGAGTGGCGCTGCCCTTCGGCTTGCTGCGACGACTGCGCTCGGGTGGCCCCGGTTGTTTATCCACCGAGCCGATCACTGGTAGTCTCAATGGTGGCGTGAGAACTTGCGATCAAAGCCGCTGCGCGTCCCGATAGCGGCGTTGCGCGGTGCTCGCTCCTGGTCTATCGACCTGGATAGCGCGTCGCTGCGCTCCGTGTGCGACGATTTCGTCACAAACGCTTAGGGGACGGTTCTTGCTCGGGTTTGGCCGAGAGGGTGAGGAGGGTGAAGGGGATGAAGCAGGCAGGGCTTCCCGAAGTACTGGTGCTGGGCGGTGGCTTCGCGGGACTGGGGGCGGCGCAGGCGATACGCAAGCTTGCCGGCGATCGCGTCAGGCTAAGCTTGCTGGATCGCAGGTCCTATCTCATCTATGTTCCCAATGTTGCGCCGGAGGTGTTCTCGAACAACAAGCCCATGCAAACCATGCGGATGCCGCTCCCGGCGGTGCTGGACGAGGATGCGGTCGACTTCATTCAAGCCGAGGTGACGGCCATCGATCTGGACGCGAAATGCGTATCCTGCCGTCCCACAGAACGTGGCGGGGCGGCGCAGGCCAGGATTGGCTACGACTTCCTGGTCGTGGCCCTGGGCGCAGACCTTGCGTACGACCGCATTCCTGGCTTTGCGGAGCATGGACAGGCGGTCTCCGACACCTATTACGGCGAGAGGCTGCGCAAGTTCCTGAATGACGGCCGTTATCGTGGTGGACCCATCGCCGTCGGCTCGGCGCGCTTCCACCAGGGTAGCTTGGGCCGGCCGGCCTGGCTGCCCACGGCCGCGGCGGCCTGCGAAGAGCCGGTTATCGAGAGCGCGCTTTGTCTTGCAGGCTGGCTGGACGCCCAGGGAACGGGGCAGGCCGGTCGCGTGACGCTGTTCTCGCCGGGCGAGTCGGTAGCGCCTGATGCAGGGTCCGAAGCGAGCAAGGGATTGCTGGAGTATGCCGCCGAACGGGGGCTACGGTACCGGGTCGACGTAGGGGACGTCGCCCGCCTGAGCGAACAAGGCGTCGAGTTTACCGACGGCAGTAGTCTGGAAGCCGAGCTGACCATCCTGTTCCCGGACTGGGTCCCGCACGTTGCGCTGAGAGGTCTGCCGATCGGCGATGAGGCGGGCTTCGTCGTCACCGATGCGACGATGCGTAGCCCAAAATACTCCGAGGTGTTCGCCTGCGGGGACTGTGCAGCCCTGACGGTTCCGAAGCTCGCGGGCATCGGCCGCCAACAGGCGGAGGTCGTGGCGCGACAGATCGCCCGCGACGTGGGGGTGCCGGGCCTGCAGAAGGCGGAGATGGAGATGCGCCCGGCCGTCGTCTACCTCGGCGACATGGGTGGCGAGCAGGGCTTCTACATCCACTCCGACGTGTGGTTCGGGGGGACCAGTCAGATCTTGAGGATGGGTCGGATCCCGCACATCCTGAAGAGGTCATATAAGGACATGTTTTTTGCCAATGCAGGGAAAATACCGGGGTGGGGAGTGCCTTTCGGTGAATGGGCGGCAGAGCATCTGGGCACATGAAGCGGTGGGCCCCGGGCGCGCCCATCGCGGGCTCCTCGGGCGGACTCGTCGCCGGGGATATGTATTGGCCATCGTGAGGAGGGGATCTATGAACGTCTGGCGCTGGAGGATATTTAGCGGGCTGCCGACCTGTTCCGTCCGGTTTTCCAAGACACGGAGGGCAGGAGGCGCGGTATGCGGCGGTCGTGGAGTGAAGTGAAGCCGCACCGCGTCTCTGCGTGGACACCGACGCCTTCCACGTTGTGGGGGTTACGGGCGCCAGCGTGCAACGTCACGAACAGCGGGGGGCCGCGGGTGACGAGCCCTGCGTTGCTTGGTTGGGGACGGATCAGGCGGGCGCTGTGGCAAGATAGGACACAACCTATTCCGCAGAGGCAGAAGGAGAACGGTGAATGAGCACCGAACAGCCATCGGCGTACGTGGCCTTCGCCCTGTTCGGAGCAGCCGGCGACCTGGCTTGGCGTCTAATCGGGCCGGCCCTCTTCAACCTCCACCTGGACCGGCGGCTGCCGAAGCGATTCGCGCTCATCGGCGTGGACCACAGGGACTACGACGACGAGGGCTTCAGACGGCGCCTGCGCGAGGGAGTCGATCGGTTCTCCCGCCGTGGTCCGGCCGAGAAGTCTGCCTGGGAGGCGTTCGCGGCACAGGTCCGGTATGCTCAGGCGGACTTCACGGATGCGGGTGCCTATCAACACCTGAAAGAGTTGCTGAACACGCTGGAAGAGGGGTGGGAGGAGCCTGCGCATCGCGTGTTCTATCTGGCCACCCCACCGACCTTCTTCGGGGCGATCGCCCGCGGGCTGGGTTCTGCCGGGTTGTCCGGCGACGCCGGACGCAGCCGCGCCGTCGTGGAGAAACCCCTGGGCTACGACCTCGACTCGTTCCGCGAGATCAACCAGGCGCTGTTGGAGCACTTTCAGGAGCGCCAAGTGTTCCGCATCGACCATTTCCTGGGCAAAGAGACCGTGCAGAACATGCTGGCCTTCCGTTTCGCGAACCCACTCTTCGAGCCCATCTGGAATCGGCGCTACGTCGATCACGTGGCCATCACGGTGGCGGAAGACGTGGGGGTGGAGCACCGAGGCGGGTACTACGAACGTGCCGGCGCGCTTCGCGATATGGTGCAAAACCATTTGCTGCAGCTTCTTTGCCTGGTGGCCATGGAGCCGCCGGTGTCCTTCGAAGCGGACGAGGTTCGCAACAAGAAGGTCGACGTGCTGCATGCGATCCGCCCCATTTCTCCCAGCCAGGTGCACGATTTCACGGCCCGTGGGCAGTATGGGGTCGGCTGGATCAGAGGGCAGCAGGTGGCGGCCTACCGGGACGAGGAGGGGGTAGACCCGGATCTGCCACGGAGACGTTTGCAGCCCTCAAGCTTTTCGTCGACAACTGGCGCTGGCAGGACGTGCCGTTCTACCTGCGCACCGGGAAGCGGATGATGGCCAAGGCGTCGGAACTCTCGATTCGGTTCCAGGACGTGCCGCATCAGGCTTTCCCGGCGGCCTCCAGGAGGGAGTGGCAGTCGGCGCGTCTGGTGGTCTGCATCCAGCCCGACGAGGGTATCGTGCTCAAGTTCCATGCCAAGGAGCCCGGCCCTTACATGCGGCTGCGTCCCGTGGATATGCGCTTCAGCTACCAGGACACGTTCAAGGCGGCCTCGCCCGACGCTTACGAAACCCTGATCTGGGACATCATGCGCGGCGACGCGACGCTCTTCATGCGCGCCGACCAAGTGGAAGCGGCTTGGTCCCTGTTGATGCCCGTACTCGATGTGTGGGGGGACAGCCCGCCGAGCGATTTTCCGAACTATGTGTCGGGCACCTGGGGGCCGGAAGCGGCGGAAGCGCTGATCGCCCGCGACGGGCATACTTGGATGCCGCCGACGCTGCTGAATACCCATGCCCCCGCGCTTGGCCGGAGCGGTCCGTAGGAGGGTGTCGCGCCATCGCGAGGCGCCCGTGCGTGGCGGCGGCCGGGCCTCGGGGGAGCCAGGAAGGCAAAGAGTGAAGCCATCATGGCAGTGGGTGGGGTCGCTGCGGATCACCTCGGCGCGGTGAGCCCCTACCTGGCCCACTACGGGGCCTGGGCGGTGTTCGCCGGGGTGCTGCTCGAGGACTTCGGCGTGCCCATGCCCGGTGAGGCCCTGTTGATCGCGGGCTCGGTACTGGCGGCACGCCATGGTCTGAACATTGCCTGGCCGCTTGCGCTGGCTTGGGCCGGAGCGGTGGTCGGCGACAACATCGGCTATCTGATTGGAGTGACCGGTGGGCGCGCCCTGGTGCTGCGTTTCGGACGTTATCTATTCCTCGACCGGCAGCGCCTGGCCCGGGTAGAAAGCTTCTTCGCACGGCACGGCGGACAGGTCGTGGTTGGGGCCCGTTTCGTCGAGGGGCTGAGGCAGCTCGAACGGCGTCGTCGCGGGCATCAGCCGCATGCCCTGGCGGACCTTCCTCCCGTACAACGCGTTGGGTGCCCTCCTGTGGGTCGGAGTCTGGGGTGGCGGGGCGTACCTCCTGGGGCGGCGGCTGGATGTAGTGTTGGCAGGTTTCCACCGGGCGCAGCAGTCCTTCTGGGTGGGCGCTCTGGTGGGCGCCGGCGTGCTCTTTGCCGGCTACGTCGTGTGGAAGGTGGCCCGCGGGTCGAGCGAATGAACGGTGCACCGGCACCTCGCGAGGCCCCGGGAGTACCCGGCCTTTCTCCGACGTGGACCAGTAGTACATAAGGACATGGTGGGCTGTGCCCTGGGCGCGGCGGATGTTGAGGAGGTGTTGCTCGACAGCGCAATGGTCCGTACCCACCGGCACGCGGCCGGGGCCCCAAAAAAAGACCGTGATTCCCCCGCGCTCCAGCCGCCACAACCCCCCGCGTGTGCGACAAGCCTCCCCTTGATTCCTACGCCTTCATCGCTTGGGCGAGCGCATGGCTCCGGCCGGCATGAATGTCAACACGGCCTGATCGCGTTATCACGAATGTGGCTCGCACCATGACCCACCGCCTGACCCGCATTGTTCGCAATCCCCGACTGCAGTTGCGTGTTTGGCTGCACCGCCTGCTGTTGTGGGGCGGAGCGGTGATGGTGGCGCTGGTTGCTATCCTGTTCGCCAGGACGAGTTCCGAAGGCAACCGGCTGTTCGCCGCAGCCATCGCCGCCTATCCCCTGCTGGCCTTCGTCATCACCCCGCTGAGCTTCGCCGGCGTTGTATGGCTGACGCGTCAGGCGTTCGCGGGCGCCGAGGGCAGCGGCATTCCCCAGACCATCGCCGCGCTGAAGATTCCCGAGTTGGCCCACCGGCGCAGCGTGCTGTCGCTGCGGGTGGCGGCGGGTAAAATTCTGCTGACGACTGTGGCCCTCTGCGGCGGCGCGTCGGTCGGGCGCGAAGGCCCCACGGTGCAAATCGGTGCGGCGATCATGCACTCGCTCGGCCGCTGGTTTCGCTTGCCCATCCAGGACATCGACCGGGTGCTGATCCTGGCCGGCGCCGCCGCCGGCATCTCGGCGGCCTTCAACACACCGCTGGCCGGCATCGTGTTCGCTATCGAGGAACTGTCCCGGTCGTTCGAACAGCGGACCAGCGGCACCGTGCTCTTCGCGGTGATCGTTGCCGGCATCACCTCCATGGCGGTGCTCGGTGACTATAGCTATTTCGGCCGCACCGACGCGATTCTGCCGTTGCCGGAGGCCTGGCAGCCGGTGCTGGCGTGTGGCGTCGTCGGCGGCCTGCTGGGCGGGTTGTTCGCCCGTGTCCTGCTGGTATTCGCCCACGGACTCCCCAGCCGGCCGGGTGCGCTGATCAGGGCACATCCCGTCCTTTTCGCCGCGCTGTGCGGCTTTGGCATGGCCTTGCTCGGGCTGGTTTCCCATCACACCATCTATGGCACCGGCTACGAGCAAGCCAAGGGGCTGATCGAGGGAACCCACGGCCTGCCCGCCACCTTCGGGCTGATGAAGCTGGCGGCAACCGTGCTGTCCTACATCAGCGGCCTCCCCGGCGGCATCTTCGCGCCGTCGCTGGCGATCGGGGCCGGGCTGGGGTCCAATCTGGCCCCTTGGCTGCCCGGCCCGCCAATCGGGGCCTGGGCCATCCTGGGCATGGTGAGCTATTTCACCGGCGTGGTGCAGGCCCCGATCACCGCGGTGGTCATCGTCATGGAGATGACTGACAGCCAGACTCTGACTTTGCCCCTGATGGCCGCGGCGTTGATTGCGTTCGCGGTGTCGCGAGTGGTCTGCCCACAGCCGATTTACCGCGCCATGGCGCGGAGTTTCCTGGAAGAGGTCGTTCGCCGCGAACCCCGCCCCACGTCGGAGGCCCCGTGAGGGCTGTGCCGTGCAAGCGGCGGCCACGCTCCCTTGTCCTCCGACCCCGAGGGCTCCGTTTGCTGTGGCGTTGTCGATGAGGTTGATCATCCGCCACAACGCGTTGGCCGCCGGGTCGGATCCTGCTCCGCAGTCACCCGTCGGCGGAATCTCCGCTCTGCGGATCGAAGCAGCCGAAACTCAGCCCGTCCGCGGCCCGGAGCTTCGCGCCGTTGTCTTCGATGAGGACCGGCCGCTGCGTGCCCTCCATGCACCGACTCTCTTCCGTCCGGCAGTCGCGCCGGTCGGGTCGGTGCGACACCTGGTTTCCCACGATGCAGGTGCGCGGCAGGACCTCCACTCGGCCGCCTCCCGCTGCCGAATTAGCCCGCGTCGTCGAACCGCAGTGCCCAGACCGCGTCAGGTGGTCGGGCAGGACCACGATGGCATCGATATCGAGAGCTGCGGTCGGCGAGCGTCACCCTGAAGAAACACGTGCCACCGGGCGCCTGATTCGGCGGCACAGCACCATTCGTGGCGACCTCCGAACGCAAGACCCACATCGTAGCCTGGATGGAACGAAGTGGAATCCGGGGATTGGGGACGAAATCAGGCCTCGTCATTCCCGGATGCCACGTCCTGCCTTCGCCGTATGTGCCCGCACCTCGCCGGATTCACTCCACTCCCCGCCCCATAGCCCAGAAGAAGCGCAGCGGATTCCGGGGCATTGTTTCCCCGGAGCCCCGGATTCCATTGGCATTCCATCCGGGCTACGCTTGCTACAGCCCGGTGCCGTAGTAGCGTACAGTGGACAAAGCGAGCTACCTCCGATCAGCCGTCGCCACTAAGAGCAGGTGCACATGTCGCAAACTCGAATGAACTGTCTGTCGACTGACCTGTACCGCATGATCGACTCGCTCTATGAAACAGTGCTGACTCCCGATGCTTGGAAGGCGGCTCTGCGGCAGCTCACCGAACTATTCGACGGTCGCGCTGCCCACTTCATGCTGTGGGACCAGCCGACCAACGGCGCCTTGTTCTCTATGATGTGGGGCGATGCCACCGACCAGGCCATGCGGGACTATGCAAAGCACTACGGCGGGCTGGACTGTCGCCGCGAAGTGGTCGAGAGGCTTCCCGTCGGCCAATGGCTACTCTGCCACGAGCACTTCGACGAAAGGTTCGTGCGCCGCAACGAGTTCTATAACGATTTCCTGCTGCCCTACGAGGTCCGATATATGGCGGGCGCCCGATTGCTGGACGCGGGCGGCGTCCAGGGCCTTATCGGTGTCTTTCGGGCACCTGGCCAGTCGCCCTTCGCCGGGGAAGACATCGCAGTGCTGGAAGTCTTGCAGGGTCATCTCTGCCGGGCCGCGCGCTTGAACCACCAAGCCGCGCGCCTGGGACTCCAGGGGGCCGGCTGCGCCGCCGTCTTGGACAAGCTGGATGTGCCCATCCTCGTGGTGTCGGCGAGCGGCCGGGTCATGTTCGCGAACGGTGCGGCCGAGGCTCTGCTGGCGAAAGGGGAGACGTTGAAGGTGCGTGACGGGCGCCTGGTCGCCGCCCGTCACGCCGACACCCAGCGGCTGGACGCGGTGATGGCCGAGACGCTCATGCACCGCCGCGCCGGTACGCTGCGGCTGCGGTCCTCGAGTTGCCCGGCGCCCCACGAAGTGGCGGTGCTCCCCCTGCCGGCGCACGAGCCTATCGCAGGCTTGTGGCAGGCGCCGCTGGCTCTGATTACCGTTTCCGCTCCCGGCCAGTCCCGCAGCTTATCCCCAGGTGCCCTCGGAGCGTGGTTCGGGCTGACCGCGGCGGAGTCCAGACTCGCGCAGGCATTGCTGGACGGCCACACACCCGCGGAGTTCTGCGTTCAAGCGAGAGTGTCCCTCGCCACGGTGCGCAGCCAGCTACGCTCGCTGTTCGCCAAGACCCAGACCCGCCGACAGGCGGAGCTGGTCCGGCTGTTGCGGCTGCTTCCTCCTCATCCTGCCGTACCACGGTCGCAGGCCGGGCGAGACCTCGTCGAACGGTAATCACGGCAAACAGCCGATGTATCCCGAGACCGGATTGCCCCACTTGACGTAGGGACCGCTGATGCACACGTTCTGGGTGGTGACGTTCTCGGCTGCGATATACCAGCCGGTGGTGGGCGGGGCGGTCAGGTCCTCCTCGAAATTGACGCTCTCCAGAGAATGCGCCGCGCAGCAGGCTCTGGAAGTCCCCGTCGATGCGGCTGTCGTCGCCGTGGACGACGGTGGTGTTGCGCACAATCTCGCGGGTCGAGCCTTCGTCCAACCACAGCGCCCGAGTTCCGTGGGCGACAATCTCGCTGTCCTCGATGAGGTTGTTCTCGCCGTCCAGCTCCAGCAGCGCGTTGGAGCGGAATACGCCCGCCGACGCATAGGGCACGTCCTCGAACCGGCAGCCCACGAGCGGGTGGCGAGCGAAGGGTCCGACGACCCGTAGGCGTTCGGCACGCTGCCGTAGATGCGGCTGTTCTCGAACAGCAGGCCGGGCCTGCGCGGGACGACTGACCACGTGGTAGTTCCCCAGAAGGTGCAGTTGCGGAACGTGCTGTAGCCGCCGTCGCCCGACTCGGAAACCACGCCCGGCCCGGCATTGTCCACCGCCTCGCAGTCCCGATGATGATCCCGTCGGCGCCGTGGTGCGGGCATAGACGTTTCGGATGTCCACCCGGACGTTGCCGTAGGCCCGGATGCCGTCGGCCGCGACCTGGCGCCCCTCCGGGCAGGCGCCTCCCAGGAGGTAGCCGTCGAGGTTGCCGTCGAGCTCGAAGTTCCGGATCGTCACTTTCCTGTTGTCGATGAGGTTGATCATCCCCCAGTAGGCGTTGGCCGCGTGATCGGACTCGGCTCCGCAGTCATCCGTGTCGGCGGCCCCTCCCGTCTGCGGATCGAAGTAGCCGAACGCAGCCCATCGGCGGCCCGGAGCTTCGCGCCCGCGCCCTCGATGCGCAGGTACTAAACGGCGTACGTCTCCGATTATTGGGATCTCTTATCAGTCTGCCGAGAGGGGCCTGCATCCGCCGGATCGCCCGGGTGCGGCTATTTCACGCGCATCAACTTCAACAGACCGAAATACTGTGGCCGGTTGTCGAAGCTCACACGCGGTAAAGACGATCCACCAGTGCTGGTAGCCGCACGTTCCGCACAGTTGGGGTGATAGTCGTGCCAGCCCTCCGCCTTGAGCGCATTGTGTCCGTTGGCATCGTTACACGGGGTGACCCCATGAGTGTGGTCGATCTGAAGCGTTACGTTACTGGCCCCACCAACTTCACCCATACGGTCCGCACTGACACCCATGACGAACCGATCCACGAGATTCGGGGTACTGCGGCCTTTGAATGGGCCACTCGCGATAGGGCTTCCGTCACAGACCTGGAAGCCCTCCGGAATCGGAATCTCTTTGTTGGGGCGATACCAGTCGACTACCGTACCGACAGGTACCACTTCCGCCAGGCCTCGGTGCAACTGGTCGGCGAATTGATCGGTCCGCTTCTGATCATCATCGGCGTTCCGCGCTAAACTATTCGATAGCCGTTGCACCTGCTCTTGCAGGGCACTTACTAATCCTTTCTTAAGTAAGGCCATATCAGACAGCGTAGCAGCAATGCGGATGCATGAAAAAGCCTTTGACGATTTCTGGCAGCTTCTGGAGCCGGCGCAAAGCACCGAGGAGTTTGCTCTTGAGATCCTCTTTGCTTTCCACCCGGCGCTTGGCGACGCGGGCTTTCACATGCCCCCAAACCTGTTCGTCGGGATTGAGTTGGGGCGAGTACGGGGGGAGGAAGAACAGCTTAAGGCGCCCGTTCTGTTCGCCGATGAAGTCCTGGATCAATCGTGCCTTGTGGATGGGATGGCCATCGACGATGAGGAAGACCGGCCGGGTGGCGCCCACCAGCAGGCGCTTGAGGAATTCCTTGAACACCGCGGCGGTCACCGTCCCCTCGTGCACCATGAAGCGCAAGCCCCCGCGGGCGCTCACCGCCGAGAGCATGGCGAGCGAGAACCGCGCCCCGGTCACCGCGACCACCGGGGTCTTGCCCATCGGCGCCCAAGTGGTGCCGGCGTGGTAGTCGGAGCGCATCCCCGACTCATCCCCAAAGTAGATGGTCGCCCCCACGCGCTTGGCCTCGGCCTGGATGGCGGGAAATTGCTCTTTCTGCCAGCGCTCGACCAGCACCGGATCGCGCTGCCAGGCACGGTAGAGCGGCTTCTGGGCAGTGAATCCCAGCACCCGCATCACCCGCCTGACGGCGGAGTCCGAAAGGCGCTTGTTGAACCGCCGCTCGATCAACCTGCCGATGAGCGGCAGGGTCCACAGCGCAAACTCGAATCGGAACTGCTGCGGCGTGTGCTCGCGCACCGCCCCCGCCAGCCAGCGCATCTCCTCGGCGCCAAGCAGCGGCGGGCGGCCCGGGATCGGCTTGGCCAACAGCGCGTTCTGTCCCCCCGAGGCAAATGCCGAGAGCCAGCGAAACACGGTGCGAATGTTCAACCCGAAGGCCTGCGCTACGCTCTGTACCGTCTGTCCGTGACGCACCGCTTTCACGGCTTGCTGGCGCAGCACCTGCAGGCTCCTATGATCGAGCTTGCGCCCGTCCGATTCGCGCTTGCATTTCATGCCCCCATTGTACCAACATATGGCTTTACTTAAAATGGACTTAGTAAGCGTTGCCCCAGCTCTGCCGGCTCGGAAGCTGAAGGCGCAGGGGCCTGCTGCCCCCAAGCCGTCACCAGCGCACCGCACAGCGCACCCCCTGCCACTAACAGTCTCGAACACTTGGACATCGAGCTACCCTCCGATAACGGTCGTAAAACAACAACACAAACGGGCCCCCGTTTCCTTCATCTGTGGTTCACCACATAGGGCGGTCGTTGAGCCACCGGCAAGTTTTTGATCACTGGGCCGCATTCCGAGGCGCTTGCTGCGATACACCGATCAAATCGATACGCAAAACAGCGTCATCCGGCAAGCCCCTTAGAACGCTTTCAGCATTCTCCCGGCCCCTCACTCGATAGGTCGCGAACAAAGGGCGGGTCTGGAGCCCCTTCCGCTGCACACTCCCTTCCTGCAGGGCGATGCGTCCGAGTGCAGGCAAGTTAATCGGAACTGCTTCGATTTGTCCATTTTTTGACACCCGGATCCACCCGTCGTTATCTTGGTACAGGTCCAGCGAAAGCTGGCCCGTCTCCCAGTCGATTGGGGACCGCCCCGGAACGATCGAAAATATGGCACCCACGAGACGGTGCTGAATTTCATCCGACCTTACATTCCATACACAGTCGAGTGTTAGCGTGTTCCCGGGCTCGCTCTGAGGCGTGCAAGGACGATTGGTCTCATCTGTAGTGACATACGGTCGGACCCGGAAGCGCAATTCGCCATTCCGTCGAACGAGGTAACGTTCGATGTCCGACTTCGTTAGCTTAGGCCCAGGCTGGACATGGACCTGGGGATCCACTTGTAGCGGCACATTTTTGCAGGTATTTCTTAACAGATCCTTATCGATATTCTTGAAGTTTCTGCTACTGAGTACCAATATGTCGTTCTGCAACCCCTGGCACCAACGAGCAGTCTCAGCCAGTAACGACCTCAACGCCTCTTTAACATCCGCCGCGTCGGGCGTGTTGTAACTGGGAGTCCAGGACAGGCAGTCCTCTCCGCCCGGCTTCTCGGAGTCCTGGCATACATGTTGGACAAGATAATAAGCTTCGAAAACCTGCCAGGCCTGCGCTAGTGTTGCGTTGGCCAGATCGAGATAGAAGTTCTTGACCTGCTCTGCGGCCTGCTTTTCTTGCTGGTCCCAGATGCGATAAGTCATGTTCCACCTCGCTACGCGATCCCCTGCCATTTGCTCCTCGAGGCCAGCATTCTCAACTGCCATCTGTGCACCCTTCCACTGCTCTTCCAGGGAGCGGACGCGGTTCTCCTGGGCCTGAATGTATGCCTCAACCTTCTTCAGTCCCACTTGCTCGATTTTCACACGCAGCTGTGCCGTGAGCGAGGAGATGGCGACAGCCCGGACTGTTTGGGCCTCCGCCAACTGCACATTCGCGGCACCGCGCGTCTTGTAATCGGCAATCCGGGAACGAAGATCCTGTTTGGCTGCTTCCCACTTTGTTTCCGTCAGCTGTAGCTTCAGGTCCTGAATATTGCGCTCGGTTTTAGTTATCTCGGATTCGGCCTCCGTTAGCTGTTGCTCCAACCGGCCCTGAGTCTGGTCGAGGGCCTTATCAAACTCGCCCTTGTCGTCGATGTTGACCAATGGCTGCACCACGCCTTCCAGGGCTCCCGGCTGGGTGAAGACCGCTAGCCGCGTCTGGGCGTTGGAGACGTTCGTCCTGATTTTCTCTAGGATGTCCCTGACCTCCTTCGGAAGAGGCGCTGGCGGAAGCGCCTCCACGATGGTATCCGCCGTGGCTATGCCCTGGTTCAGGGCCTCCTGGAGTTGGGCGAGCGGGCGGCCTGCGGCCTCGGCCAGCTTGCTAAGCAGTTCCTGACGCTTTGAGGCTAAGGCCTGACCCAAGGTCTGCACATCAGCCTCGGGGACCTGCTTCCTGATTTCGTTGATCAAGGCCACCACATTGCGCTCGAAGCTTTCGCTTGTTTGGAACCAGGCAGGTGCGTCAGTCCACGAACCACTCAACATCTGCTGAAGTCCCAACGTCAGATCCGGCGAGCGCAGGAGGTTTTTGGCTGCCGTCTCGACTTCGGGACCCTGGTTCTTCAGCGCGCTTGTAGCCGCTGCGATAGCCGCATCCTTAGCTTGCTGTTGCAGCCTCGTCAGGTCCTCGGTCTTGAAGCTCCTGACGCCCAGTTTATTCATTAGATCGTGGATCGGCGACTGCTCTCCCCCGGTACTCCTCGTCAACCCCGTGGCCAGATAGGACACCCCCAGTTGCCAGGCCTGATGGCCTATGGCGCTCACTCCCGCGTTGTCGATCTTGATAGCGCCGACCACATTGTCTGTGAGCGGGTGGAGCTGCTTTGCCACATCGTTAAAGGAAGTCAGTACCGGAGCATCGAGATCCCTGACCGCAGAGTCCAGCCCCGAGCCCAACTTACCACCGCTTGCCATATTGGCGGTATTGAACGCGTTCGTAAGCCCACCCAGGACATCGCCTCTCCCGATGGAATTGGCGCTGTTGATTGCGCCTTCGGCGATGGCTACGACATTTACACCCACGAAATACTGGGAGACCACGCCAGCAACGGACTTACTAATCCTTTCTTAAGTAAGGCCATATCAGACAGCGTAGCAGCAATGCGGATGCATGAAAAAGCCTTTGACGATTTCTGGCAGCTTCTGGAGCCGGCGCAAAGCACCGAGGAGTTTGCTCTTGAGATCCTCTTTGCTTTCCACCCGGCGCTTGGCGACGCGGGCTTTCACATGCCCCCAAACCTGTTCGTCGGGATTGAGTTGGGGCGAGTACGGGGGGAGGAAGAACAGCTTAAGGCGCCCGTTCTGTTCGCCGATGAAGTCCTGGATCAATCGTGCCTTGTGGATGGGATGGCCATCGACGATGAGGAAGACCGGCCGGGTGGCGCCCACCAGCAGGCGCTTGAGGAATTCCTTGAACACCGCGGCGGTCACCGTCCCCTCGTGCACCATGAAGCGCAAGCCCCCGCGGGCGCTCACCGCCGAGAGCATGGCGAGCGAGAACCGCGCCCCGGTCACCGCGACCACCGGGGTCTTGCCCATCGGCGCCCAAGTGGTGCCGGCGTGGTAGTCGGAGCGCATCCCCGACTCATCCCCAAAGTAGATGGTCGCCCCCACGCGCTTGGCCTCGGCCTGGATGGCGGGAAATTGCTCTTTCTGCCAGCGCTCGACCAGCACCGGATCGCGCTGCCAGGCACGGTAGAGCGGCTTCTGGGCAGTGAATCCCAGCACCCGCATCACCCGCCTGACGGCGGAGTCCGAAAGGCGCTTGTTGAACCGCCGCTCGATCAACCTGCCGATGAGCGGCAGGGTCCACAGCGCAAACTCGAATCGGAACTGCTGCGGCGTGTGCTCGCGCACCGCCCCCGCCAGCCAGCGCATCTCCTCGGCGCCAAGCAGCGGCGGGCGGCCCGGGATCGGCTTGGCCAACAGCGCGTTCTGTCCCCCCGAGGCAAATGCCGAGAGCCAGCGAAACACGGTGCGAATGTTCAACCCGAAGGCCTGCGCTACGCTCTGTACCGTCTGTCCGTGACGCACCGCTTTCACGGCTTGCTGGCGCAGCACCTGCAGGCTCCTATGATCGAGCTTGCGCCCGTCCGATTCGCGCTTGCATTTCATGCCCCCATTGTACCAACATATGGCTTTACTTAAAATGGACTTAGTAAGTGCGTTGCCCAGCGAACCGAGAAAGCTGGACTTATGGCCTTCGTCCCACTGCTTCCGCGCATCGTTGATGACCTGAGGGAGTTTCGCGCGGCCGTCCTGGATCTGAATCTTCAGCTCCTGCACGGGGTTCTGTTGCTCAAGCTCCCGAATCTTACCTTGCATGTCCGCGAGCTGTTGCTGTAGCTGCTGCTGAACCCCCAACTCTTCGAGTTGACTGAAAGCCGCGGCGGCCCGTCGGTCCTCAATGGATGCCAAATGCCTGTACTCGGCGGCCTTCCGATTGTAATCCTGTTGCTGAACCTCTTTGTGCGCCACCTCCGCACGCAGCTGCTGCATCTTCTGTTCTTGACGCAATGCGCCCAACACAGACTTGCCTTCCTCGAGATCCCAGGATGCCGCGTGCGCCAACGCTACCGCGCGCTTATGCTCGATTTCCCGGCTCTGTTTCTCATCCTCGAGCGCCTTCCGCGCGAACTGTGACGCTTGGCTCGCATCCAGATGGTCGATGTAAGGCACATAGGATTTTTGCACATAACCCAATAACTGCTCCACGTCGCTGCGTGGCCAACCCAGCGCGCCGCCGTAGTAGTCCTCACCGAAATTCAACTGGTTCAAACGCACCTGAATCTCGCGTTGGAAATCGGCTCTCTCCAGCGCAAGCAGTCGCCCGAGCAGCCCGAGCTGATACGCAGGACTCGCTTGCTGGAAAAGCCACTGCGCTTGCAAATACAGGGTCAGAGCGCGGTCCGCGTCGCGCTTCTGCCGATCGTTCCATCCGTTTACGATGGAGCGCGGGCCTGCTTTGCGATACGCGATGTCTGCGGCCCAGATGTAGTAGCGCCCGAGCAGTTCTGCGAGGGCGGCGCGCTGGTCTTCGGGCAGAGAGGTCACAGACTTGACGTCACGTTTGGGCACCGGCGTACCGGCGTCCAGCAATGGGGTCCGAAGACCTTGGACCGTTCCGCCGGCGAAGTCGTAAAAACGCGTGCTTTCGTCTTTAAGGACCCTCTGATTGGTGAGATTGAAACGGCCCTGCTTGCCCTCTGATTCGGGATTGCACAGCCGGCAGACAAACCGGACATAAGCCCAAGGTAGCCACCCCTCAGGTAATCTTGAGGCGCGAAGCGTGGTCAAAGGCGCCTTTCCAGTCGACGACCCAGGCTGGAACCCAGTTCTGCGGCTCTGTTGCCCTCCATGTGGAGCACCCCCCAAGCAGCCTTACCCACTTCTGGTAATCGTCGGCCAGTGCATCGGTCGACCAATAGCTTTTGCCCTTAAGGAATTTAATAGCTTCGAGCAGCTCCTGTTCTTGACCGGTACACTCCGCGAGCCAGGTCTTCCAGTCAACGTCGACCTTGGGTGTTTCCAAACTCCATCGGTCGAACTCCCGGCTCCAGAGGTGCCTGAGCCATTCGAGGTGCGCTCTCAAAGCCTGCTTCCAGATCGCATGCTTTTCCTTGGCGAACTCGTCCTGTCCGTAGCCAATCGCGATACCCTTTTGGAGTGCTTCACGCTCAAGTCGCTGATCCTGATCGGGCCGCGTTAGAGACTCCAGCGTGTTGGCTTTGGCGAGTACGTCGAGTAGCTGCCGGCGATATTCCACATCCCAATTCTTGGGTTCCCAGGGCACTCGTCTCCCATCGCTGCCCATCTTATTGGCCCGCTGTGGCAGCCAGGGCTGTCGCAGCGCGTAGAGAAAAGGTTCTATGTAGGCTTGAACGGGTACGGAGTTGACGCCACCTCTTGCGATGAGAGTAGTCTGGTCCGAGAGAACGGCTCGCAACCGGTCGCCCAACCCGGTATGCTCGTAGCCGCGCTGGCAAGCCAATGCCTTGTAAGTGTTGGGGTCGACGGCTCGCTGTCTGGCGGCCTGCCTTTCAGAATAATCGGTGATTGCCAGCAGAACCGCGTCGACAGCAGGATCGTAGTCCCGTTTGACTCCGCAGGCAGATGGGTCTTCCGTCGCGGCGTACTCAGTTAGGGCGAGTCGGAACTTGTCCTCCACAGCGCATACCTGCAGCAGGGTTGCTAGCTGACTGATGACAGCCACGTACCGGGTATGTTCTAGCCACTCCCGGTAGGCGTTGAGATCCGCCTCGCATCCCCGAGCGCCAAGGTAGGCAGCCACGACAAAGTCTCGCCCTTTGCCGTACCGGTGCTCGCTCATGATCTGTCGCGCATCGTCATCCAGTCGCTGCATGAAGGTCGGATTCGCAAGCGCACAAGCCTCGATGACTTCGCGGGCGGCATCAGCGGTTGCGGTGTAATCGTCACCGCCGGGCTTCATGAGAGCCTTCAATGCATCGAAGTTCTCTGAACCCTCGCATAGCTGTTTGCGGTGAGCCTGATCCGTGATGCTGATTAGGCCCCTAACGATAGAGGCGACAAGCTCCTGCTGCTTTTCTTCCTCCGGGCGCCCCACTGCGGTATCCAATACTCGCGGCAGAAAGGACAGCCACTGGGAGATCGTGAGGCTGGAGAATGGCGGCAAGTCGCTAGCTGTCACGCTGGCCCAGGGTTGACTCCAGCAGAGTGCGATCAAACCTATTGTCAAGCCCCGTTTGAGACGCCCCGGTTTTCTCACGGGTTTCGCTTTCGGGACGCAACCGGCGTCGGCCTCCGAGAGGCAAGGACTACACTGGCAGTGGCGGACCTGCAGATGAGCCACTACGGGGGCTTCAGGGGCGACGCCTATCATCGTTGAGACCTTCGATTCCATGCTGGCGTCACCGCTTTTTGAGGCAGTTGTCCTGAATGATGCGGCAGTACCCCATGAACAGAGAGCGATAGGCATCCGCTCGCTGGACTCCCTCATCTGCCAGATGTTTCTCGCGCTCCAGTTCATGCACCTTGTCGTCCAGCTTGTGGAGGAGGTCGGCGGTTTGCGCAGGGTTCTCGTTGTTGAGGAGGTTATTAATTTCATTGAGCGTGCTTACCGAGAAATAGATGGCCTGGAGGACACACGGAGGCCATTCGGGGCCCGCTAGACACACCCACAACATGGCCTTGCTCACGGACCATAGCGCCGGGCCGGCCGCTGTATTGACCCAGTTTGTGAGGTGACGCAGTCTAGCGTTCTGGAGGTCTTTGCGGACCTGCTGTAGCTGAGCACGAAGAGCACTGAGGTCTGGGGGTGCGGGCGGCACAGGCGTGCTGAGAAATAGCTTTTCGCGCAGCGTCTCCGCCTCCGCGCAGGACTTACCGCGTAGAGCTTGATAGGCCGTTTGTAGCTCAGGGCCGACGCTGCCGAGGTCTACGATTGCCCTGCTCTCCACCTGAAAGCTACGCAGACACTCACTAGGCAGTTCCCCCGCAAGGGCGGCGGAGGTGGTCGCGATCACCATTTCTGCAAGGACCAGCGGGACGCAACAGGGTCTTCTGCCAAGCATATCGCGTAACACTCCTTCTCTTGGCGGTCTTTGTAATCCAGGAGCCGGCACAGTTCCACCTCAATGTTGCTGCATTGCACCCAAAACCCACGCGAGGGATGAACCGTATTTGTCAGGTAGCTGCATTCATACGTATCCAGAAGCTTGCCCAGCGGCCCTTTGAGGCACGCAAGCAACTGTTCGGACTGCGGCTTGACGAGTTTATAGAGTTCGACGCTCAGCATCCGACAGTCTTCGTATGTCGGGTCTATGGGGCTTTGCGGCAGCGCCCACACGCTCGCTGCGGTGCTCAACCCCAAACAGGTCAGTGTTACGGTGAGGTTGCGAGGCTCAGCCACGGTCAGCTCTCGTGCTGAGCCCAGCAGGCGATTCCCACAGCCGCCTCCTTGTTGGCCACATAGCCCATGTAGAACAAGACATACGCTTTGGCACAGGAGCCCATGATGTTTCCACCCGGTTCGAATTTATAGGTCCCGTTCTGCAGTGTCGAAATGACCTGATCAGGGTTGTCGGCAGAGCGTCGAATGCATACCTCCATCTCGGGGGCGCGTTGCTCATCGGCTTTAGCCTGTTCAAATGCGGCCTGCGCGGCGGTGGCCGTGGTGTAGCCCTGGGCAAGAAGCGTGCGGAAGCCTTCGCGAAGATCGGTTTCGAGTATCAGCGAGCGGGCCTTCTGGAGGTCCGCGTCCGGGTACTCCGGTAGCCTGGACGCAAGGTAGGCAAGGGTGCGAGGGCATGGACCTGCTGTGGCGCCCACGGATCGGGGTGGGTCCGCAGCTTCAGCGCTAGACACGCCTAACGCCTCGCTGGTGTTAGAGGCGAGAATGGTGCGGTGCGAGCCCGAAACTTGAGCCAGAGTGGTGCCTCCTCCAACGGTCGCGGTGGACACCGGAGACATGGTGGACCCGCCCCTGGCCTGAGCGATCTGAGAAACGCCTCTATTTACCGTTGCAATATAGCTCTCCTGTTGCTCTGGTGTCTGTTCGCACAGCGGACAGAACCCCTCGTATTTGACCCCTTTGCCTTCTACGGCGTCAGAGACCGTCCCCATCAACCCTGGGTGCCACATCCCGAGGGTACCCACCATAACGACACCGTCGACCAAGGCGAAGGGGAGGGAGGCGGCGGTCGCTAAGCCTTCTCGTGGGCTCGCACACCCGAAAAGCTGCCCGCCAGCAGAGAGAACGAGCGCAACTTGCACAAGTGCTTTGGACATGCTCATTACCGGCTCCTCCCGAGATCCTCCGATATGCCCGCGTTCAACTGGGGCGGCCAACGTGGGTTGCGCGGACCGCAATTCAACCTACGCAACTGGTCTCTGTCGCCAGCGTCATGGCGTGAGGTTATTGACGGTGCTGCACCCTGCGCCCTGCAAGGACAGGTTGGTGCCATTCAATGTCGCGGTGTTACCGATCAGGTTGCTCGCGCAGGTAGCATATATGCCGAAATTTGTATTACCCAAAGCGGTATTGTTGACAACTGTGCTGCCATTTCCTACATATATGCCGATATTGCCGTTCAGGTCGGCCGTGTTACCAGTGATGGTAGAACCAACGTTGACCACGATCCCGCTATGGGTGTTGTAATTCGACGTATTGCCGGTCACAACGCAACGGGACCCGACGTTCATGCCGTCACCATTCTGATAAAAGAGGCTGTCCTTGACGATACACAGGTCGTTGGCGCCGACGCCGATGTTGCTGTTACCGACCAGGTTCATCCGTTCGACCATTACCTGGATACCGTTAACGCCGAAGTCGATCCCTGTCTCGAAATTGGTGATCGTTCCATTTCTGACAGTAATACCCGTGCGGACAGCCCCGTCACTCCTGATCGCACTCCCCGTTCCGTTGCCAAAGATCGTGAAGCCGTTGAGATCGATGGAAACGAAGTCGGCCGCCAACACAAGACAATCACCTGAGGCGTTAAGGTTGCCGGTTAGCGCATAGGACCCGGACTGACCGATCGTCCTACACTTGCCGAGCCCGCCGGCCGATGCCGCGGCAAGGCCGTCCGTGGCATGAAATCCCAGGCTCACTGCGAGCACCGCACCTGCAATCAGGGACTTTTGTTTCTTCATGGCTCTCTTTCTCCTGCTCACTAACTGCCCGAATTAACCCACCTTCAAGCCCAGCCAGCATCCGGAATCAGAGTCCGCCGGGTGCCCAAGCATCACCGCCGGGCAGGATTATGGAAGCCGGGAGGTAGCCGCGTCATCATCCATTTGGGTGATGACAGGAGGCGATTCCCAGAATCGCCCCAATGCATGACGACCCGTCGTTCCGCGAATAAGTGGGCAGGATTCGAGAGACGGAATGCAGAGACCTCGGAAGCCGGATCGCCGGGAGAGGCAGCTTCAGTCCGGCGCGATGGTCTGGAACGGCCCGGCGAGCAGCCGGCGCACCAGCTCGCTCTGCCGGCGCACGCCCACTTTCTGGAAGACGGATTGGAGCTGGGTGCGGATGGTATTGGGGCTGGTGCGCTGGTTTTTCGCGATCTGCTTGACGGTCATGCCATTGGCCACGGCGACCGCCACCCGGGCCTCGGCCAGGGTGAGACCGTAGACGACGGCGAGTGCTTCGGAAGACAGCGGGTGGCTGTGGTGCGGGTCGCACAGCAGCACGGCGGCGGGGATGCGCTCGTTCTCGCGTCCCCCCAGCATCCCGCCGCCCCGGACCGCAACGCCTAGCCCGACTTCGCGGATTCGCGCGGCGATTGGCCCGCTGGCCAGGGGTAAGTGATTGTTTGTGGGGACCGTGGTGGGCCAAAAAGGGTCGAAATGCGCTGTAGTGAAGACCTTGCTTGTTTTCAAGGGGAAAAATCTGCGGATAATGATGTTCCATCATGTTTCTACGGGCCACGACGCGGAAGAAAGACGGCAAGGAGCACCGTTACTGGAGTATTGTCGAGAATAGGCGCCTGAGCGGTGGGCGCGTGCTGCAACGGCATGTGCTGTATTTGGGTGAGATCAACTCCTCGCAGGAGTTGGCGTGGCGCAAATCCATTGAGGTGTTCGAAGACGGGGCGCTGACACCGCGCACGATGTCGTTGTTTCCCGAGGAGCGATCTGAAGAGCTGTCGAGGGATGCTTCGGTGGTACGTTTGCGGCTGAAAGAATTGCGGCTGTGCCGACCGCGGCAGTGGGGTGCGTGTTGGCTGGCGCTGCAACTGTGGGAGGAATTGCAGTTAGATCGCTTCTGGTGGGAACGGTTAACGCCGAGTCGCAAGGGCACTCGGTGGGATCAGGTGTTATTCGTGCTCGTGGCCTATCGGTTGCTGGCACCGGGCAGCGAGTGGCGGTTGCACCGGGAGTGGTTTGGCCGTACGGCCTTGACGGATTTGCTCGGAGCGGATGCGGCGCTCTCCGACAGCCACCGGCTGTATGTCTGTCACGACCGCTTGCTGGAGCACAAGGTGGCGGTCTTTGACCATCTGGTGCGGCGGTGGCGGGATCTGTTCAATGCCACCTTCGAGGTGCTGCTCTACGACCTCACGAGCACCTACTTTGAGTGTGAGCCCCCGCAGTCGGAGCAGGACAAACGACGCTTTGGCCACTCGCGCGATAAGCGCAGGGACTGTGTGCAGGTGGTGATCGCCTGGGTGGTGACCCCGGAAGGCTTGCCCTTGGCCTATGAAGTGTTGGCGGGCAATACGGCCGACAAGACGACGTTGAAGGAGTTCCTCGCGCGCATTGAGCGTCAGTACGGAAGAGCGCAGCGGATCTGGGTGATGGACCGCGGCATTCCGACCGAAGCGGTGCTGGAAGAGATGCGCGCAAGTGACCCGCCAGTGCACTGACCTGGTGGGCACGCCCAAGGGGCGGCTCAGCAAATTGGAGAACGCGCTGCTGCTCAAGCCGTGGCGGGAAGCGCGCCCCGGCGTAGCCGTGAAACTGTTGCCGCAGGAGTGGGGAGCTGTATGTGTACGCGCAAAGTGAACAGCGCGTGGCGAAGGAGCGTGCGATACGACGGCGCAAGCTGAAGTGGTTGTGGGCGCGGTTGAAGAAACTCGCGACCATGCAACTCACCCGCGAGCAGCTGCTGATGAAGCTCGGTGCGGCGCGCCAACACGGCCCAGCGGTATGGCGCTTGGTTCAACTGGAGGTCGACCCCAAGGACGCCACGTTTAGCTACCGCCTGCGCCGCGATAAGCTGCGTGAAGTGCGCCGGCGCGAAGGACGGTATCTGCTGCGCACCAATCTCACCGACACCGATCCCGCCAAGCTATGGGGGTTTTACCTGCAACTGGTGGCGGTGGAAGAAGCATTCAAGAATCTCAAGGGGGATTTGGCCATTCGGCCAATCTTTCATCAACACATCGAGCGTATCGAAGCCCATATCTTCATTGCCTTTCTTGCCTATTGTCTGCATGTCACGCTCGGGCGACGTTTGCATGCGCTCGCGCCTGGATTAACCACGCGCAGCGTGCTGGAGAAATTCGCCGCCGTGCAGATGGTCGACGCACAGGTGCCGACCACCGATGGGCGCGAATTGACGTTCACCCGCTACACCCAACCTGAGCCAGAACTGCAACTGCTCCTAGCGCAGTTGAAGCTCGAACTGCCCGCACCACCAGCTCCGAAAATCAGCACCGCCCACACTGCCTCAGCCGCCGCGATGTAGTGCAGACCTTGCCAGGCGCCCTCTCGCAATTTCAACCACTTACGCTATCCCTACCCCGCGAATCCGCGAAGTCGGGCTAGGACCGGCAGCGGTGCCAAGACATTCCGGTGCCGCAGCCCGATGGCGGTCACGCCTTCCGGGCCATCGGGCGGGGCCTCGATCGCTGCGGCGATAAGCTGTTCGAGCTGCTTCGCCTGCTCGGGCTCGGTAACCGCAATCCGTTCGCCCCGGAGGCACAGCGCCGGATGTGTGTGGAGAATGGATTTCGCCAGGGGGTTGAGATACCGCACTCGGCCCGCGCTATCGAGCAGCACCAGTCCGATGACCAGGCGGTCGAGGCTCGCGTGGAGCACCTCGTCCCGCCGGCCGAGCCGCACGAACTGCTCATGGAGGCGAGAGCGCGCTGGAAGTGCGGGGCGAGCTGCGTGAGGAGATCCAGCTCGTCCGCGGCCCAGGGCCCTTGGCTGCGCCCCCGGTGGAGGGTGATGGCGGCGGTACAGGTGTCGTCCCGGAACAGGTGTACGCCAGCGACGTGGTAGTAGTCGTAGGGCTCCATGAACTCGGCGTAGAACTCGCCGCAGAGGCGTTCCAGCTCGGATCGGGAAGGCGCCAGGAGTGATCGGCCCAGGCCGCGCCGAGGGGCACGGCCTCCGCGCTCAGTCGGTAGAGGGGGTCGAGCCGCCGGTAGTACTCATGGTACGCCCTCTCCGCGTCCGGGGCGACGCCGTGGACGACGGTGAGGTCGGCTTGCGGGTTCTCCAGGTTGCGATAGACAAGCGCCGAAGAACGAGACCGCGTCAGCTCCGCCAGTCCTTTCAGGACATCCGCCCAGCGTTTTCGGTCCTGACTCGCCTTGCAGATGTTTCCCGCGAGATCGAGCACGGCCTTCGGTGACGGCTCCATGGCTTTTCTTCTGATGCTGGTTGTCGAGCCACGTGCTCCGGGAGCAAGCGGACGCGTCCGGATACCATGATGGATAGCGAAACGCATTGTTGCATCACCTGTTTGGGTGATAGCTCGCGGAGGTAAGCCCCGCCTCTGGCGGGCGACGCCCTGGCGTTTGATCTATACGGCAGGAATCGAAAGGGCAAGCCCTTCTATTCCCTCCTTCTTGACGGGCCATCAACGGGGAGGGCGAGGGCTGAGGGTGAACGGTGTGCCACCTGTCGACCTTTCACCCTCTTCCCAGCCTTCCCCCATCCAGGGGGAAGGGGACATTGCCGCCTTGCGCGGCTCACCGTTTTATTAGGCGCCGTGGTCGGCACCTATCCAAACAGCCCCCGGCTCGGCGGGGCTGTTTGATTGACTCAAAGCCGTGAACTCGCCCATGTGCCTCGGGCCTCGGAGCCTCACGCCGCGCTGGCATGGCCGGGCCGGGTCCGCGCTGACCCGGCGGACCGGTTGGTCGGCCAAAGCGGGATTCCTGCAGGTAAAGGGATGTGCGAACCCGAACAACTCGTTAAACTGACGGTTGTTGTTTAACTCGCGGAGCGGAGTCCGGAGTCCGTCCATGGTCATCGTCAAGACACTCGCAAAGGGCCAGATAGTCATACCAGCCGCCGTGCGCCGGCAGCTCGGCATCGAGCCCGGCTCGGTGCTCGAGATGACCGTTGTGGAGAACCACTTGGAGCTGCGCCCGCTGCCGCGGGACCCGGTGGCGGCTTTCCGCGGCTCCCTGGCGAAGCGCCCGTCCCTCGCCGAGGCGCTGGTCGAGGAACACCGAGAAGAAGTCAAACGCGATGAAGGGCGTTAGGCGCTATGTGCTGGATGCCTGCGCCCTGCTGCGTCTCGCCCAGGACGAGGCGGGTGCGGACCGGGTTGCGGAGATCATGCAAGAAGCCTCCAGTGGACAGTGCCACCTCCTGCTGCACGTCATCAATTTCGGTGAAGTGGTTTACCGGGTCGGGAAGGTATTCGGCTGGGAAACCGCCGAGCGAAAGCGAGGCGAGATGGCTCTCTTGCCGATGAGGGTGGTGGAGTTCGACGAAGATACCTTCTGGCAGGCGGTCCGACTCAAAGCCGAACACCCGCTTTCCTACGCTGACTGCTTCGCCGCGGCGCTTGCGCCGAGAGAAGGGGCAGCGGCTGAGTGCGCTGAAGGGAGACCGCAGCCGTCCAATGTTTCCTGCTGACCAGCTTTGCGGCGAGGTAATACCGATAGCCCGTCGCTTCTCGCAGCCAGTCATAGAACCAGTGGCGGTCCATCTCGCGGTCCGCCAGGTACTGGTAGTCGTAATGCCATTGCCGCTCCGGGTGAGTGAAGAAGCGCTCGGTCCGAGGACAGGAGGGCATGATCTCGATCGCGTAGGGCTGCAGCATCTCGTCAGGCATCTCGTGCTTGACGAGGAAGAGACCTTGCCGCGTCGCGTTATCGATGAGTCCCATCAGGATGCCCGGGACTCCGCAGAACTCGCAGACCTGCTGCAGGGCGCTGGGCCAGAGAGAGCCATCCAGAGCGGCCTCGTACATCGAGCCGATGACATCGAGGAGCTTGTCGTCAGTCGCCACGCCGCGGTTCTCAGAGTTCTGAAGAAATCGTCGCGACGGCCCGAGAGCAAGGCGCACGGAGCGCAGCGACGAGACATATCAAGTAGATAGGCGAGGAGCGAGCACCGCGCAACGCCGCTATCGGACGCGCGGTTTCACTCCAGTCTGGTATCGGGGCGTGTCGATTTTGAACGTGGCCGGTGTCGTTGGCTTGCTTTGCACTACCCAACCGAGGTTGGTATCCCCCGGACACCTTGCCCGCAGGCTTCATCAGACCAGCGCCCCCAAAGCGCGTCTCTTGTTCGAGGAATACCCGTGGACGCGCGTCTAGCGCGGGCTTCTCGCCTCGACCTTCGGCCTTCCATGGCTGGTCGCTGGCGCAGGGGAAGAGTAGTCCCGGTGCCCGGACCAGTCAACACCACTCATGGTTCGGGCGCGAGACTCACTGCCCGCTCAGCCACCGGGCGGCGTTTGCGGCATAGGTCTTGATGTCGAAGAGGCGGGCAGGCTCACGCTGAAGGTCGTCTCCGACCGGGTCGGTGACAAAGGTCGGGCACCCTCGCGAGGTATCCCAGTTATAGTCGGCGAAATGGTGGAAGCTCGAGTGGGCGAGGGCACGACCTTCGCCTGACGCGCCGCCATCAAAGGCCACGAGGAGGTTAAACGTACGGCCGGTGACAGTGCTTTTCCCGGTCGCGATGACACGCGCGCGCTCGTCCGCCGGCGCACTGACCGCGCCTTCGTGCGGATGGGCGGGGAAGTCGCGAATCGCTGAGCCATCCGCGCGGCGCAAGACCGGGTGAAGCTCTCCCGCCGCCACGATTCTCCTGCACGTCGCCGTTCTCGCCCGAGTGGTAGTTGGGCCACGAGATGTTCGGGGCGCCGGTGTCGTCCACCTGGCAGCGCTCCGGGCTCTCCGGGTTCTTGGTGTGGAAGTGATGCGCTGCACCCACGCCCCCGAGCGTGCAGACGGAGGAGCCAAGGTCCTCGTGGTCTCGCGCGACCAGAAGGCCGCCGCCCGCCCTGCTAAACCGACTGATGGCGACGCAGTCATTCTCCGTCAGGCCGTCCCCGGTGTCGACGGCGAACAGCCACAGCTCGTCAATGTCCGAGCGATTGATGGTGGAGAGGACCGGGTCACCGCCGTCAGCGGACCTGTCGCGGGCGATGACCTCGTAGAGAGGAGCACCGCTCTGGTCCGTCAGCGACGCGAGGTGGTCTCGCAGGAGCGAGAAGCGTCCGATGTGCCAGTCGTCGGGGGTCGTCGCAATGGTCGTCTGTAGGAGGATGCGGACGGCTCGCGGGGGCATGCGTGTTTTCTCCTCACTTGGCCTAGAACTGCTCAATGGATGGCGTTTTCAGCTCCCTCGCTCTCGGTCGCTCCGCAGTTCCATCAGGCGTGTAGGCGTGCACCTTAGGTGGCAATGTCAGAGGATACAGGATAGGAAATTGAACCGACTCAGAGTAGCGAAAGGGTAGTCCTGGGGCGCAGTACCAGTCAACACCAGGTGAGGTTTGTGGCGATGTCGGCGCAGTGGGGCAGGTCCTCGGGGCGAATCTGACTGCCCGAGGCTGGCCGGACCGAGCCAAAAGGTGGCTTGGGGGATGAATTCAGGGAGTTTCCTGGCGAGCTGCGCGAACGGAGCAGCGACCGAATGGCAGGATAGCCATTCGGCACGTCCGCAGGACGCCCGAAGGGGTGGCGTACAGGGAGGTACGCCATGACCACCGTGCAACGCCGCCGTACCGGGACGCGCGCTCGGTCTGTTGAGAGGGCTCTCAGCTCTGCCACTCAAGGGCCCAGATGCGTACCAGGCCGTCGCGTCCCCCGGAGGCGACGTGGCGCATGTCCCGCGAGACGGACACCGAGTGGACCCAGCCGTCATGCCGACCCAACGTACGCAGACACTGTCCTGTGACCAAATCCCAGAGGCGCACCGTGCCGTCGTTGCTGCCGGAGACGGCATACTGCGCGTCGGTGCTCCAAGCGATGCCGGTGACCGCGTCGTCGTGGGCCTCCAAACTGAGCAGGCAGCGCCCGGTTTGGACGTCCCAGAGCTTGAGCGTGGTGTCGTCACTGCCGGATAGTGCTGTCTGCCCGTCACGCGCAAGGCATACCGCGGTCACGCTGAGGGCGTGGCCCTCGAAGGTGCGAATGCAGTCCCCGCCCCTCAGATCCCAGAGCTTCAAGGTCCGGTCACCGCTGCCGGAGAGCACATAACGGTCCTCCCGGGAGACCCATACCGAGCGGATGCGGTCTTCATGGCCGACCAAAGTGCGGACGCCCTGCGCGCCGGACACGTCCCACACGCGCACCACGGGCTTGCGCCCCCCGGAGACCGCAAAGCGTCCGCTGCCACCGATGTGCACCGCGGCCACATCGTCAGGATGCCCGGTGAGAATGCTCAAGCACTGCCTGGTCACTACCTGCCACAGACGCAAGGTCCTGTCGTTGCTTCCGGAGAGGGCCCGGCCGCCGTCGCGAGTCAGAGCGAGGGTGTTGACGCCGAGGCTGTGTCCTTCGAAAACGCCCACCGCTTGGCCGGTGGCAATGTTCCAAAGGCGCAAGGTGCCGTCGTTGCTCCCCGACAGCACGTGCTGCCCGCCCGGTGTGATCGCGACGGCGTTGACCCAGCTCCCGTGTCCCTCGCACGCGGCGGTCTGTCGGACGGCCACGAAGCGCTTGCGCGGCAACGCTTGGGGCGAGGTGGCTCGCTTCGCGCCGAGCGCCCCTTTGGGCCGCGTTGCAGCGCGGTCCGCCTTCGGGGGCGGCGTCGGGATGACCTTATGTCGTGAAGCAGCAAGGGGCGCCGTGTAGGGCTCCTGACCGGTGTCCAGTTGCCACCACCGCAGGGTCCCGTCTCCCCCGGCGGACAAGGCGCACCTCCCGTCCGCGGTGAGCTGCACCGAGGCGACGCCCGCCCCGTGTCCCTCGAATGTGCGGGTGCATCGTCCGGACTCGACGTCCCATAGCTTCAGAGTACGATCCCAGCTTGCGGACACCGCACGCCGGCCGTCCCGGTCCAGGCGTACCGCTTGTACCCAGCTCTGGTGCCCCCTCAGTACGCGCAGGCAGCGTGCGGTCGCCAGCTCCCAGACGCGCACCGTGTTGTCGTCACCGCAGGACGCCGCACGGCTCTCGTCCGCGGAGAGCGCCACGTCGAGGACCAGATTGCTGTGACCGGCGAAACCGGGGAGCGAAGTGCCGTCGACCACGTCCCATAGGCGGATGGTGCCGTCCCAGCTCGACGACAGCGCGTGGCGACCGTCACGAAACAGACGCACGGCTGTGACCGCGAGGTCGTGGCCCTTCAGGATGCGCAGGCACTCGCCGGTTGCGACGTTCCCACAGTCTCATGGTGCGGTCATCGCTCCCGGAGAGGGCGTGTCGCCCGTCGCCGCTGAGGACCGCCGAGGCGACCAAGTCGCCATGCCCGGTCAGGGTCCGCAACAGTTGACCGCTGCCGTGGTCCCAGAGCTTGAGGGTGAGGTCGGTTCCAGCGGACAGGATCAGTCGATTTGCGCCGTCCACGGAGACGGTGAGCACGCTGCCGTGATGGGCCTGGAGCATGCGGTCGCACTCGCCTTTCGGAAGGCTCCATAGGCGCAGAATCCCGTCGTCGCCTCCGGACACCGCTGTCCGTGCGTCCCCCGCCAGGGCGAGCGCATTGACGGGTGTCCCCGACTCCCCGAAGCTGTGGAGTAGTCGCCGCGATTCAGGCAGGCGGGTCCGGGCGAAGTCCAATGCTTCCTCTAGTGCCTGACCTACCGCTCCGCCGGTCGCCGCAGCCTGCAGGGCGCTGGCCGCGCCCTGGCAGTCGTCCCGTTCCAAATGGGCGAGCCCAAGGAGGTAGCTGCTGGTCCAGTCGGGGTGGTTGGCCTCCACGGCTTCCCGCAGGTCGCGGATGAGTGCGGCATCATCGGCGCGTGCGTTTCGCCATTGCGCCAGACCGAGGTTGTATACCGCCTCGGGATGGTGCGGGAAGTGCTCCAACGCGTCTTTCCAAAGCGCGATGGCGGCATCGAGGTGGCTCTTCTGGAACAGCGCTACGGCACGGTCGTTCAATTGGTCCGCAGCGGCCAGGCCCTGCGATGTTCTGGCCGGGGGTGACTTAGGAGGCAATGGAGAAGCTCGCGGTTGGAGAACGAGGACGGTGTCGCGAACGCGAAGGGTAGAGAGGGTAGCTGAGGGCCCGCCCCCTGTCGAGGGGCGGAGGCCGCTGCTTCCGCCTCGACATCCTTGCTCCCACAATCGAAGGGGTACTGGTACGCGCAGAATCCGGCTGCGCGATGGGCTCGCGGGCCGTCAGCGCCACTTCCGCAAGGCTTGACCGATGAGGTCGATGAGGAACAGGACTACGAACAACAGAAACAGGATCTTCGCGATGTCGATCGCTGCGGACGCTGTGCCGGCAAATCCGAGAACTGCTGCCACGACCGCCAGGACGAGAAAGAGGAAAGCCCAGCTCAACATCGGAGGGTCCCGCGAGCTTTCACGGGAGCCGATCCCCGCCGGGCACTGTCCGGGCTGCTGCGAATGAGCCTATGATCGCCGCCGAGCATCGATTGAGACATCTCAAGAGTAAACCGACTCCTGGCTGCCGGTACAAGTCCCGCGTGCAGATGCACGATACGCTGCTGCCGTCGCGACGGGGGCGAAGGGTCCTGCGGCGGCTGCTCACAGGCGCGCTCGCGGCGATGGCACTGACCGGCTGCGCCGGCGCCCCTCCGCGCACCAACCAGTCGGCGGCGCCGCCACGGCTCATGCGGGATTGGGTAATCACCAGCGACGGTTACCGGCTGCCGCTCTCCACCTGGCTGCCTGCCGGTCGGGACCCAGACGCCGTCCTGGTCGCTCTGCACGGCTTCAATGACTACCGCCGCTCGTTCGCTGGCCTCGCCGGGTACCTGGCCGCACAGGGGGTCGCCGTGTATGCGTACGATCAGCGGGGGTTCGGCGCCACGCGTCGCCCAGGACATTGGGCGGGCAAGGATGCCCTCGAGCGGGATTTCGTCGAGGTGGTGACGCTGCTGCGGGAACGCTACCCGGAGATACCGCTGTATGCGTTGGGCGACAGCATGGGCGCGCCTGTCACGATGGTCGCTCTCGTACGCGAGCCGCAGTTGCCCGTAAAGGGGGCGGTGCTGGTGGCACCAGCCGTGTGGGGCGGCCAGAGCCTGAATCCGATCTACCGCGCCGTCCTGTGGCTGGGAGCGCACACCGTGCCGCGGCTGAGGGTGAGCGGGCGCGGGCTGAAGCTAATGGTTACGGACAACGAGGACGTCCTCAAGGAGATGCGGGCGGACCCCCTGGTCCTGAAGCAAGCCCGTCTGGATGCCCTGTACGGTGTCGTGCAGCTCATGGACCAGGCCGTGGACACCACGCCCCGGCTGCGCACGCCGCTTCTGATCCTCTACGGCGAACGGGACCAAGTCATTCCGAAGAAGGCCGTGTGCCGGACGCTGGGGCGCCTGCAGGTGTCCCATCGGGACTTGTTCTACGGACGGGGCTACCACTTGCTGCTGCGTGACCGTGCGGCGCCGCTCGTTTGGCGGGACATCGCGGCCTGGCTTCACGGAAAGCAGCCGCGCAACGGCGGGCCGCCGGATTGCGGCCAGGAGGGCGCCCCTCGCCTTCGGGCCGCTCGCGACCATTTCCACCGACGCGGAGCCTAAGGGCTCCGGGCCAGACCAGCCACATACGCGGCCAGACCCTCCTGCCAGGGAGGCAGCGAGATCTCGGGATCTTGCAGTGTCGTGAGGACACTGTAGCGCGGTCGTCGCGCGGGCCGGGGGAACGCGGCGGTGGGGACGGGGACCACGGGGGTCCTGATCCCGAGGCACTCGTACAGGCTTCGCGCCACTTCGAACCAGCTCGCCTCCCCGCGCCCCGCCAAGTGATACGTGCCGTAGGCGCCGGTATCGATGAGCTCTGCGATGGCCTGCGCCAGGTGAGGTGCGTAGGTGGGTGAGCCGTACTGGTCGCTGACCACCCGCACCTCGGGTTGCTCGGCCAGGCCGCGGATCGCGTTGAGGAAGCTTCGACCGTCGACGTGGTACAGCCAGGCGGTGCGCACCACATAGTGACGTGGGTTGATCTCCCGAACCTCCAACTCGCCGGCGAGCTTGCTGGCGCCGTAGACGGAGGTGGGGTTGGGCCGGTCGAACTCGTGATATGGCCTCGAAGCGGTGCCGTCGAACACGTAGTCGGTGGACACCTGCAGCACGGGGATCCGCTGCTCCGCGGTGGCCACGGCGCAATTGCGGGGGCCCCGGGCGTTGACGACATACGCCGTCTCCGCCTGGGTCTCGGCGTCGTCCACGCGCGTGAAGGCCGCCGCGTTGATGACCAGATCCGGACGGTGGTGCCGCACCGCGGCGCGCACGCCCTCCAGGCCGGTGACATCCAGCTTGCCGTGGTCCAAGGCGATCACGCTGTGCCGCACCAAGGCCTCGCCCAGCGCGCGGCCAAGTTGGCCGCCGGCCCCTGCCAGCAGGATCTTCATGCGCCTCGGTCCTCGAAGGAAGGCAGGCGGTCCATCAGGTCGCGCAGGCGCGGCGCGGCGCGGTCCTTCTCGGACAGGAGAGGCGTCGCAACAGGCCAGCGAATGGCCAGTTCGGGGTCGTTCCAAAGCACGGTCAGCTCGTCAGCCGGGTCGTAGTACGCCGTGCACTTGTATTCCACGTGGGCGTACCGGCTGAGGACGCAGAAGCCGTGGGCAAATCCGGGCGGAATGTAGCACTGGCGGAGGTTCTCGCCGGACAGGGTGACGCCTACCCAGCGCGCGAGGCTCGGTGAGCCCTTGCGGATGTCGACCGCCACGTCGAAGATCTCTCCCTCCACTACCCGTAGCAGCTTGCCCTGCGGTCGGCGGGTCTGGGCGTGCAGACCCCGCAAGGTGCGCTGCACCGACATCGAATGGTTGTCCTGGACGAAAGTCGCGAAGATACCGCCGACGCGGTATTTCTCGGCGTGGTGGGTCTCCAGGAAGAAGCCACGGGGGTCGCGGTAGACGTTCTGGCTCGATCACCACGACCTCGGGCAGTTCGGTGGGCAGGAATCTCATTGCTCTTCCTGGATGACCTGCAGCAGGTATCTGCCGTAGCCGTTTCCCTGCATGCTGTGGGCCAGGCGCGCGACGTTCCGTCGTGCTGATGTAGCCCATGCTGTAGGCGATCTCCTCGACGCAGGCCACCTTGAGACCTTGGCGCTCCTCGATGACTTGAATGAAGTGCGAGGCTTGCAGCAGCGCCTCGTGGGTGCCCGTGTCGAGCCAGGCGATGCCGCGTCCCAGCTTCTCCACGCGGAGCGAGCCTGCCCGCAGGTACGCCAAGTTGACCTCGGTGATCTCCCAGCTCGCCCCGAGAAGAAGGCCGCAGGTCGGCGGCGATGTCCAGGACGTCGTTGTCGTAAAAATAGAGCCCAGTGACGGCGTATGGCGAGCGGGGCCGGCTTGGCTTCTCTTCGAGCCCAGTGGCGCGGCCCTCCGCGTCGAGCTCGACCACTCCATAGCGCTGCGGGTCGCGAACCCGGTAGGCGAAGATGGTGGCGCCGCGGGTGCGGCCCGCCGCTCTGGTCAGCGACTCCGGGAAACCGTGGCCGTAGAAAATGTTGTCGCCGAGGGCCAACGCAACTCCGCCGCTGCCCACGAACTGTCTGCCGATGACGAAGGCCTGTGCGATGCCCTCGGGGTGGGCCTGGGAAGCATACTCGATCCTCACTCCCAGGTGCCTGCCGTCGCCGAGCAGGCGCCGGAAACTCTCCTGGTCGTGGGGTGTGGTGATCACCAGGATTTCCCTGATCCCAGCCAACATGAGGGTGGACAGCGGGTAATAAATCATGGGCTTGTCATAGACTGGCATGAGCTGTTTGCTCACCCCTAAAGTGAGCGGATACAGCCGCGTGCCTGACCCGCCGGCGAGGAGGATGCCTTTCATCGGGATGGGTGAGCCGCGAAGCGTGCTCCGTGACTCGCGATTAGCGTGAAAGTGCGCCGAAGGCGCCACAGAATCCCCCTCGCCCGCTGGCGGGAGAGGGCTAGGGGTGAGGGACCGGTCACGGCGTGCGCGCTTTCATGGTCTGGGGCGGCGAAACTCGCCATGACCGGTTAGCGACTGGCGGCCGCGGGAAGGCCGAGCCGCTGCCGGTCGTAGTGCCCGGCCTGGACGGCCGCGCACCAGCTCAGGTGCTCGAGGTACCAGCGGACGGTCGCTTGCAGCCCTGCCTCGAAGCTGTGGCGGGGCGCCCAGCCGAGCTGCGAGCGGATCTTGGAGGGATCGATGGCGTAGCGCCGGTCGTGCCCCGGCCGGTTCGGCATGAAAGTCTTCAGTTCCGCATAGGAGCGCAACCCTTGCCGCACCAGCGTGGGGTTGCGGGCCGCGGGCGCTAGGCGCTCGATGGCGGCGCACAGCTCGTCGATTACCTGGAGGTTGGTGCGCTCGTTGCGCGCCCCGATGTTGTACTTCTCGCCTGGCACACCCCGCTCCAGCACCAGGAGCAGTGCCTCGCAATGGTCCTCGACGTACAGCCAGTCGCGTATGTTGCCGCCATCGCCGTAGAGGGGGATGGGTCTGCCGTCGAGCGCGTTCAGCAGGGCCAGGGGGATGAGCTTCTCGGGGAACTGGTGCGGCCCGTAATTGTTAGAGCAGTTGGTGATGATCGCGGGCAGCCCATACGTGGCGTAGTAGGCACGCACCAGGTGGTCGGCCCCGGCCTTGGAGGCGGAGTATGGGGAGTTGGGGGCATACGGCGTAGTCTCGGAGAACAGGCCGGTCTCCCCGAGGCTGCCGTAGACCTTGTCGGTGGAGATGTGCAGGAAACGGAACCGCGCACGCTCGGATGCCTCCAGGGTGTCGTAGTGGCGCCGTGCCGCCTCCAGCAGCACTGCGGTGCCCACGAGGTTGGTGTGCACGAACGGCCAGGGATCGTCGATGGAGCGGTCGACGTGAGTTTCGGCCGCGAAGTTCACCACTGCGCTCGGCCGGTGGCGCGCCAGCAGGTCGGCGACCAGCTCGTGATCGGCGATGTCCCCCTCGCTGAGCACCAGCCGGTCGTCCTCGCGCAGACTGTCCAGGTTCTGCCGATGTCCGGCATAGGTCAGCTTGTCCAGCACGACGACGCTTCCGCCGGTGTGGGTCAGCGCCGCGCGCACGAAGTTGGCGCCGATGAATCCCGCGCCTCCTGTGACGATGATGCTGTCGCTCATGGCTCCGATAGCCTCTGTGGCGGACCGTCCAACCGCACCGCTTTCCGGCCCCCAAAGGCGCGATTATATACGCAGCGTCGAGGGGGCGACGGCCCTGTATTAAGTTAGCGCTCATACCCCCGGAACCTCTGTCCCGGAACCTCCGTCAAGAGACCGCGCGCCGACAGGCGCCTGAGCCGCCCGATCCTCGCCTACCGCCTGGCTCGGGGCGGGGTACCCTGCGCGCCCCCCTTGACGCGCAACGGAATCTCCTGTAAAAATAGTCGCGTTCGGGGCAAACGCAACGAACATCAGTACGAGACGCGCCCCGGCGACCCGGAAAGCACGGTAACACGAAGGACAGGTTCGTCCCGCCGTTACGCCCGAGACTCTGAGGGGGCTGCGAGGCACAGGGGGCGGCCAAGGGAGGAAATCATGGCGAGGATGCCGGCCGAGAAGCCGGTCTCGGCGGCGACCGCCAAGGAGCGGTCCGTCACCACGGTTTACATCCACGGGACCGGGCCGGAGCCGGCCCTCGCGTTCTCGATCGCCAGTGGGACGGGTCCTGTTCGGGATGGACGCCAAGGTCCTCCGCGGATTCTTCCCCCTGCCGGTCACCGAGTGAATTGCCAACAGCGGCGTCGCCCCACGGTTTTCAACTCTAACTCTTGAGGATCCAATCTTGAAATCTGCCGGGAAATCTCCCAATGGAGGCCGACCGGCCAGGCCATCCAACAGGCGCTCGCCGTTTATAACGACCCGACCATTCAGCAGAAAGTGCCGGATGCCCGCTTGCGGGCCAGTCTCGCCATGCTGATCGGCACGCCGGGCGAAGGCACAATTGATACCGTTAAAAGCAGCGATTTGGTGGATAAAGTGGTGTTTGCCCCAGTGCCCTCCGGTTTAAACGCGGATCCCTATGCGTGGATCTCCGTCAATGATCAACAGACTGCTCTCACGATTTCTGTAAACCAGAAATATGAATATGAAGATCCTCGCCTGCTGGCATCTATAGTGCCGCATGAGGGAATTCATATTTCACAGGCCAATCTGGATGGTTTACTTGATGGGACAAATACAGGCGATCTTCAACCCGATGAAACCATTGCGGAGACGGTTGCCGCAGCCACCTATGCGCAGTTTGTTACCGAAGACCCGACCCTGGCCGGCCCGAAGCGGGATGCCAAAGGGCAGCCGGTTATCGGAAATAACGGGTTTCCGGTGGCTCAGTCGGAACTGCAGCAACGTCGGAACATGGCTCTGCTGGCCCTGGTGAACACTCGGGTCAATGGGCAGGTTCGCCTGGAAGATTCCGATAGCGGCAATGTGTTCCCCAACGCTGTGACGCCGTTGAGTTCATTTACGGACCTGTTTAGAGATCTCCCTCCCATCGATCAGGATGGCGGCCCGGCCATGCAAGCCGCCGTGGACAAGCTGGTTGGCTACCACGTGCCCAACCCCCGTGCGGACCAGGCCACCGTGGATGTATTGGATAAGAACATCCACAACTACTTTCCACCCCAGGAGTGGGTTGGCATTATGCAAGCCCTGCAATTGGATGTGTGGCCATACACTCAGGACGGAATGAATGACCATGGCCCTAAGAATGATCCCCGTAATGGCCATGGCAATAAGAATAAAGGTCCTTTGGGGTCTTCAACTTTAAATCAATTTGCTTAAAGCCCTTCAAAGGTTTCAGCATCCGAAAACTCCCAACCTCAGGCGATTGACTGCGTATCGGCGGCAATCGCCTGATTTTTGCCCGAAGAATCCGACGGGGCGATTTCGCCGGCAAGGCCGAGCGCTTGCATGATGCCCTCGGCAGCCTGACGCCCCTCATATATGGCCGTGACCACGAGATCCGAGCCGCGCACCATGTCGCCACCCGCAAAAACCTGCGGGTGGGTCGTCTGGAAAGGATATGCGCCGTTAGTGCCGGTTTTCACCCGGTTTTGCGCATCCACCTCGATACCGAAATCCTTAAACCAGGGCGCCGGGCTGGGCCTGAATCCGAAAGCCAGCACGACCCGATCGGCGGGAATAAACGTTTCGCTGTCCGGCACGATTTGCGGGAACCAACGTCCGCTTGCATCCGGCGGGCCGGGCTCGGTCGCCATGATTTTCACGCCCGTCACCCACTCGTCCCCGGTGATGTAAACCGGCTGGCTATTCCAGAGAAACTGGACGCCTTCCTCTTTGGCATTTCCCACTTCGCGCCGGGAGCCTGGCATATTGGCTTCATCCCGCCGGTATATGCAGGTAACACTGGCCGCACCCTGGCGAATAGCCGTCCGGGTGCAGTCCATGGCCGTATCGCCGCCACCCAGTACCACCACGCGCTGCTCCTGGAAGTTGATGGCCTCGGCGGGATCCTGGATTAGCCCCAGGAGCTTTGGAGCGCCCTCCTGGGAGCCTGCGTTATGATGGTGCACAGCCGCGGCTTCGGGCGGCTGCCGGGACCGTCCAGGCGGCGCTGTCGGTGCTCCGAGCGGTGCGAGGAATGGGCGTCATGCTCCAGGAACATCGTCGCTGCAGGATCACGCCGGAGATCGCCCAGTGAGCCGTCGTGTCAGTCGCCTGGCCCCGGTGCTGCTAGCCCTCGGTCTGGTGACGCTTTTCCCAGGTCCGCCCCGGGGTCTGGCGTGGGAGCGCATGGATCCCCAGACTCTGGGCGCGATGTCCGACGGCGCGGTGCTCGAGTGGGCGTTGCGCCAGGTGGGACCCCATCTCGGTGTCATGGCCGCCGCGGCTGAACGGCACCGGCTGCCGCCGCGGCTGCTGGCGACCTGCATATTGAACGAGCTTGCCGACTACGGTCTGGAGGACCAGCTACAGGAGCTGTTCTTCAATACCGGTTCCGTGGGCATGGCCCAGATGCAGGTGCCGCGTGCCATCGAGTACCACCGTGTGGACATCGGGCCCCACGAGCTGGACGCATGCGTGACCGGCGCGCTGGCGCGCGAGCCGGCGCGTGCCGGTTCCGGACAGGCCAAAGAGTTCTGTCAGCGTTACCTGACCTGGCAGCGGCTCAACGAGCCGGGTCCCGCCATCGAGGCTGCCGCCCGGGAACTGGACTGGATATTGGACGCCATGAATGCCAACCTGAGCCGACCCTGGCAGCAGCAGTTCCTGACCGGTCCCATCGACCGTGCTCAGCCCTACGCGCAGGTGCGGCCAGCGCCCGACGCGGCGTCCGGCGATGCCGCCTGGGCACGGGAGGAAGGGCTCGCGGTCGCCGTATGCACTGCCTACAACGCCCCCAGCATCCTGAAGGCTCGCGCGGTGGGGGATGGACAGGGGCGGGAAGCGGCGGCGGGGAATGCTTTTCTCAGCGCGCGCCGCCATGGGCGGAGGGCCGCACGCCTGGCGGGCCTGCTGGCGCGGGCGCGGGTGCTCGCCTCGGCGTCGACCCGCGCGCCCTGACCGGCGCACGAGATCCCGGCTCAGAAAGCTGCCGGAGCGCGGCGCGAGCGATGGTATCATTATTTTCCACGCACCGTGGCGGCCGCGGTTGCTCCTACCGATACAGATTTCCGTATGCGGCCGCGCGCGGAGTGCCGCGCCTCGCGGCAGGCTGACCTCCATGCTGTATGCCCAGAACGTCCTGCGTGGCGCCCTCTTGATCGTGGCCTCGGAGCTGATGTTCACCTCCATGGGCGCCGCCGTGAAAATGGCAGCGGCGCAGTTGCCGAACGAGGTGGTGGTGTTTTTCCGCAACTTCTTCGGCCTGCTGGCATTGCTCCCCTGGCTGTTGCGCACGGGCGCGGGAGGCCTGAGGACCGATGCACTGGGGCTGCATCTGCTGCGTTCCCTGGTCGGCCTGGCGGCCATGTACTGCTTCTTTTATTCCATCGGCCGCCTGCCGTTGGCCGCGGCGGTGCTGGTGGCACTGATGGCACCCTTCTTAATCCCGATCATCGCGGCGGTGTGGCTGGCCGAGGGCGTGCCGATGCAGACGCGCTGGGCGATCCCGGTGGGCTTCCTCGGGGTGGTATTGGTGCTCAAGCCGGGGCCTGGCATCTTGGCGCCGGCAGCCCTGGTCGGGCTTGCGGGCGCGGGGTTCGCCGCTCTCGCCAAGGTGGCTATCCGGCGCATGGCGCGGAGCGAGCCGACGATTCGCATCGTTTTCTATTTCTCCGTGGTCGCGACTGTAGCCTCGGCGGTGCCCCTCGCTTGGAGCTGGCGGACGCCGACGCCGGAGCTTTGGGCCGTGCTGGCCACGAGCGGTTTATTCGCCACCGCCGGCCAACTGCTGCTCACTCGAGCCTATGCCTTGGCCCCAGCCGCCCGCATCGGGCCGGTCACCTATGTGGCTGTCGTGTTTTCGTCGCTGTACGGGTGGGTGATCTGGGGCGACACGCTGGGTGCGCTCGGGCTGGTCGGGGCAGTGCTCATCTGCAGTGCCGGCATACTGACGAGCACCCCACGTCGGGGTGTGCGGGCCGCGGGGCCGACTGTCGAGGCCCCAGGCGTGGCGCACCCCCTGGTGCGGGACGCCACCGCGGAGTGATTTCGTCGTGGCCGAGCCCCGGCTTTGCCGAGGGTTCCGCGAGGCTTGGCCTTCAGCGGGGTCGGAGGTTGGCCCGGTCAGCCCGGCAGCCACTTACTAAGTCCATTTTAAGTAAAGCCATATGTTGGTACAATGGGGGCATGAAATGCAAGCGCGAATCGGACGGGCGCAAGCTCGATCATAGGAGCCTGCAGGTGCTGCGCCAGCAAGCCGTGAAAGCGGTGCGTCACGGACAGACGGTACAGAGCGTAGCGCAGGCCTTCGGGTTGAACATTCGCACCGTGTTTCGCTGGCTCTCGGCATTTGCCTCGGGGGGACAGAACGCGCTGTTGGCCAAGCCGATCCCGGGCCGCCCGCCGCTGCTTGGCGCCGAGGAGATGCGCTGGCTGGCGGGGGCGGTGCGCGAGCACACGCCGCAGCAGTTCCGATTCGAGTTTGCGCTGTGGACCCTGCCGCTCATCGGCAGGTTGATCGAGCGGCGGTTCAACAAGCGCCTTTCGGACTCCGCCGTCAGGCGGGTGATGCGGGTGCTGGGATTCACTGCCCAGAAGCCGCTCTACCGTGCCTGGCAGCGCGATCCGGTGCTGGTCGAGCGCTGGCAGAAAGAGCAATTTCCCGCCATCCAGGCCGAGGCCAAGCGCGTGGGGGCGACCATCTACTTTGGGGATGAGTCGGGGATGCGCTCCGACTACCACGCCGGCACCACTTGGGCGCCGATGGGCAAGACCCCGGTGGTCGCGGTGACCGGGGCGCGGTTCTCGCTCGCCATGCTCTCGGCGGTGAGCGCCCGCGGGGGCTTGCGCTTCATGGTGCACGAGGGGACGGTGACCGCCGCGGTGTTCAAGGAATTCCTCAAGCGCCTGCTGGTGGGCGCCACCCGGCCGGTCTTCCTCATCGTCGATGGCCATCCCATCCACAAGGCACGATTGATCCAGGACTTCATCGGCGAACAGAACGGGCGCCTTAAGCTGTTCTTCCTCCCCCCGTACTCGCCCCAACTCAATCCCGACGAACAGGTTTGGGGGCATGTGAAAGCCCGCGTCGCCAAGCGCCGGGTGGAAAGCAAAGAGGATCTCAAGAGCAAACTCCTCGGTGCTTTGCGCCGGCTCCAGAAGCTGCCAGAAATCGTCAAAGGCTTTTTCATGCATCCGCATTGCTGCTACGCTGTCTGATATGGCCTTACTTAAGAAAGGATTAGTAACTTTCCCTTGCGCGGCCAGGGGCGGTGCAGGAAGGGGTTCGACGACCCGCCGCCTTGAGCGGTTGACGGTTTCACGGCTCCGTCGAGGCGCTCACCCCATTTCGCACCCGGCTGCGCCGGGTCATTCGACTCGCGGGAATGCCCGTGACGGCCGGTCTCGCCGGGTCATCAGCCGGAGTGTCCGGTCCTCTTGCCGGTGGCCAGCGGCACGCTGACGCTGCCGGCACTCCTCCCAATCCTCCGGCGGTCTATGACGAACAGCCGATTGCCGTTGATCATGGCCGAAATGTCACACCCCGTTCCCTTCCAATCCTGCAGCAGGACGCCGGCCAGGTGGAGCAGCGTGAAGGCCAGCACAGTCGCGTCCCCGACCCGATGGAGCCCGAGCCAGAGGTCCTGCGGCCAGGGCAGCAGGTCCCGCATGGCGAGCGCGAGGTTCGGGGCCGCCAACAGAAAGCCGCTTATCACCTGGAGCGTCAAGACGAGGAACAGGCCCAGGTAGACCGGTCCCCAGAGCGGGTTATGCGCGTAGTAGGCGGGAAGGGGAGAGCGCCCTCCGGTCAGGTAGAACATCATGACATCGCGGCCCGCACGCCACTGAGGTCCGCGGGGGATGAGATCACGCCAGTGCTCCGCACCCGACCCGAAGAACAGCAGATAGAAGCGCAGCAGCAGCGCTCCCGCGAGCCCATAGCCCGCTATACGGTGGATCGCGAGCGTCCGTTCGCCGGTCTGGACGATGTGACCGGCGAGGATCCAGCCTGTGGCGAGGAGGCAAAGCACGGATACCGCCATCGCAGCGTGGGCAAGCCTCGAGGCTCCGCTCCAGACCTTCACGCGCTGGATCTCCTGCTGGCCGCCCGGGTTCATGGCAATCCTCCATGGGAGATGTGGACCGTGATAATAAGCAGGTCCCCGGACCAGAGACAACAGGCCAAGACAGGTGCACTCGGGTCCTAATGTTGACTTTTTCACTCGGGTATATATATTAGTAGAAGGTAATATGCGTTAACTGCTAGGAGGATTCCAGCATGTCAGGACTGATTGCAGGCTTTCCCTTGGACGGCGTGGTCACCGTCAACCGAGTGATCCTCAGGCCGGGCTACACGGTGGATGACCTCCAGGACCGGGTGGCGCTGCTGTGCGAGAACGTGAAAACCTACCACTCCGACACCGGGTTCATCGGCGGCTTCGTGGCACTCAACCGCGGGGATATCTCGAATGAGGGCAGCACCGTCGGTCAGGCGGTGTCGAGCCCCCTGAAAGACCGCGAGGCCCTCATCGTCACCTTCTGGCGGTCCTTCGAGGACCACGAGCGATCGCATCGCAGCGACACCTTCCAACCGCTGTTCCAGCAGGTCCTCGAGCTTTGCGAGAACGGCAACGAGGAGATTGCTTACAGCATGCTCTGGTCGGGCGAGGCGTACTCCGCGGCTGAGGCGGACGCCGCCCGGCGCGCCAAGGAGCGCTTCTCAGCCGCGGCTTAGAGGGTTCGGGGAGGGCGGTCTATGGCGCGGCGCGCACCCCCCGGCCTTCCCCATTCTGCAAACAGGCCTGAAACCCGCACCTGAGAGCTTGTGAATAAATCTGCTGCGCGTCCCGATAGCGGCGTTGCGCGGTGGTCATGGCGCACCTCCCTGTACGCCACCCCTGTCGGGGCGTCTCGGGGACGTGCCGAATGGCTGTCCTGCCATTCGGTCGCTCCTCGCCTATCTACTTGATTGTCACCCCATGGGAGGGTTCAAACCCCCAGCTTGAGCTGGAAGCTTTGAGCCTGCCCTTGTAGCTTAGGGGGGATGAGCGATTATAGGCGAGGGACGCACTCGGTTTTTCGGCTGCACGTGCACTTGGTGTAGTGTACCAAGTACCACAAGGGGGTGTTGCGCGGCGACGTTGGGCAGAGGACCGAAGATCGGTTTCAGGTCGTTGAGGGGGGCGACTTGGAGTCGCAATGAACCGCCTTGGGGCGGGTGGCTTGCAGCCGGCTTCAGCCGGAACCGGCACTTACAGTGCCCAACTCAAGCCACCGGCTTATAGCCGGTGGTGACATTGACATGTCTCGTCGCTGCGCTCCGTGAGCCTTGCTCTCGGGCCGCTCGCGACGATTTCTTCACAAGCTCTGAGTGGGAGCCTCCCGCAGCTCCCGCCGGGCGTCCCCCTTGCGACCGCGGCGCCGCGCCGGGAAGATGGCCGGTGTGGGCAGCCGTCGACGGTCATGAGGGTCTTTGCCACCCTAGAACATGACGACGGTTGCTCACCCGTCGCTGCACTGTGACCGTCACGAGAACTACACCATGGCGCGGCGTCTGTCCCACGTCGTCGGGTTCGACGACGGGCCGTTCGCTCCGACGCACCGAGGCGACGTCCTAGTCGTAGGTACCGTCTATGCCGGCCTGCGCCTGGACGGGATCCTCAGCGCCCGGGTACGCCGGGACGGCGCCAACGCGACGCGCACGCTGGTAAGCTTGGTGTCCGGGTCGCGCTTCGCTTCGCACCTCCAGCTCGTCGTGCTCCAAGGGATCGCTCTGGCCGGCTTCAACGTAGTCGACCTGCACGGGATGCACTGCGCCCTCGGGCTGCCGGTGCTGGTGGTGGCGCGCCGGGCTCCCGATCTGGAGTCCATACGCCGCGCGCTGTTGACCCGGATTCGGGGCGGCGCGCGTAAGTGGTCGCTGATCGAGCGCGCCGGGCCCATGGAGCGGGCGGGTCGGGTATTCGTCCAGCGGGCGGGGTTGACGCTGGACGAGGCGCGCGCGGTGGTCGACGGCCTGGCCGTCCACAGCGCGCTCCCCGAGCCGTTGCGGGCGGCCCACCTGATCGCGGCGGGATTGGTCCTGGGAGAAAGCCGGGGTCGGCCCTGAGGGATTTGCCGGGAAGGCTATTCGGCGGTGGACGGGTGCGGTACTGCGCGGCTTGCGTCCTGCTCTTGTGATGTCGGGTTCTCGACGGCCCTGGCGATGATCGTGCGGGCCTCGCGGCCGGTGAGGGTCTCGCGCGCGAGAAGGACCCGGGCGAGGGCGCTCACGGCCCGCGACAGGTCGTCACGTCCGAGGACGTTCCAGGCGCGTTCCCGCAGCCGGCCCCAGCGATCACGGCTCTCCTCGTCGGAGCCGCAGCCCTGCTCGATCAGCCGGTAAGCCCGCTCCAGGTCATGCTGCGCGCTCGGCGCGCGGAAGCGCCGCTCGTACGGCCAGGCGGCCAGCGGTCCCGCCAGGTAGACGAGCACCGCGCGATCGAGGGCGGACCTATCCACCGTGTGCGGCCCGGGCGAGAAGTCACGGCAGAACCACACCCAGCCGCGACAGCGGGGTGTGCCGCGTATGCTGATGGTGCGGAACGCTGCTCCGAGGTGCCACCCCATGACGGCGTGCCCGGCCTCGTGAAAGGCGACGGCGGTGGCGCGCGGGGGTGGGCGGCGTGCGTCGGCTTCAGCGACTCCGGGGACGCTGGGGTCGGCACTCATGCGGCCTGCGGTCCCTGCACGCAGAGCCGATGGATCAGGCTCCTCAGCAGGTCGACGGTAGGCGCGATCCGGTCCATGGCCAGGAACTCGTTCGGCTGGTGCGCCTGCTCGATATTTCCGGGACCCAAGATGAGAGGAGTAGTGCCCAACTGCATGAAAAACGGCCCTTCCGTACCAAAAGCGACGGCTCCTGCAGGTTCCCCGGTCAGTTCCTCGGCGGCGCGCACGAGCGGGGAGCGCGCGTCCACCTCCAAGGCCGGGATCCCGGGGAAAAGCGGTACCGTGCGCACCGTGAGGCCGGCATCTCCCACGGATTCCGCGACCCGCTCGGCGAGTGTGCGGCGCAGCTCCTCCAAAAGCATCCCGGGCAGGGGGCGCAGCTCGACACGCAGCTCGCAGTGGGCGCAGATGCGGTTGGGGTTGTCCCCGCCGTGGATGTACCCGAGATTCAGAGTGGGAACGGAGACCTGGAAGGCATGGTTCACGAACCTGCCCTGTAGGTCTGCACGCCAGCGCAGCAGCCCCTGGATGACCCGCTGCATCCCCTCCAGGGCGCTGGCTCCCAGACTCGGGTCGCTCGAATGGCCGGAGCGGCCCTGGACGTGGACCGCCTCCCACATGACCCCCTTATGCATCCGCACGGGCTTCAGCCCCGTCGGCTCGCCGATGATGGCGTACCGCGCCCTGGGGCGACCGGCGGAGACCAGCGCCCGGGCACCCTCCATCCCACTCTCCTCGTCCGCGGTGGCGACCACGAAGAGGGGCTCGCTGAGGTCTTCTCCGATGAAGCTGCGTGCCGCCTCCAAGGCCAAGGGGAAGAAGCCCTTCATGTCCGCTATGCCGAGACCGTATAGCCGCCCGTCCTGCTCGGTGAGTGTGAACGGGTCGAAGCGCCACAGTTCCTCATCATAGGGCACGGTGTCGGTGTGCCCCGCGAGGACCAGCCCGCCCGATCCTTCGCCGAGGGCAGCGATCAGGTTCGCCTTGTGGAGGGTTCCCGCCAGTGCCTGCACCTCGACGCGGAAGCCCAGCTCGTCGAGCCAGCTCGCCAGCAGGTCGATGACCCCGCGGTTGCCCTGATCGGTTCGGGGGTCAACGCTGCTCACCGACGGGACGGCGACTAGCCGACGCATCCTGTCCACCACGGCGGCTGAGGCGCTCATGGGGCGATTCTGACCCTGTCGTGGAGGTGTACGCAAGGGCGCTGGCGGCAGATCCGCTCTTGGGAGTCAGGTAGCATGTGCCAAGCCGCGCGAAGCGGGGTTTCGACAGCAGCCATCGAGGATTGGCAATGAAGGAGATCGACCAGCTCGCGAGCATTATGGCCCGCCTCCGCGATCCGGAAAGCGGCTGTCCCTGGGACCTGGCGCAATCCTTCGAGAGCCTCGTGCCCTTTACCATCGAGGAGGCGTACGAGGTGGCGGAGGCGGTGGAGCGAAGCGATCTTGATGAGCTGCGGAACGAGATCGGAGACCTGCTGTTCCAGGTAATTTTCTACTCCCAGCTCGCCGCAGAAGTGCGCCGGTTCGACTTTCGGGACGTGGTGGCCGGCATCGTGGATAAAATGGTCCGCCGCCATCCGCACGTGTTCGCGGAGGCGCGCATCGGTAGTGCCGCCGATCAGAGCGTAGCCTGGGAGCATCACAAGGCGCGCGAGCGGCATGCCAAGGCGCACGCCCGGGGGGAGGCTCCCAGCCTGTTGGACGGGGTCAGCACGGCGCTACCGGCGCTCACGCGCGCGGGGAAGCTGCAGCGGCGTGCCGCCCGAGTGGGCTTCGACTGGCCAGCCGCGGATGCGGTGGCCGACAAGGTCCAGGAGGAGCTGCGGGAGATCCGCACGGCGCTGGCCGGCGGGGCGCGCCAGGAGCAGGTGGCAGAGGAGATCGGTGATCTGCTGTTTAGCTGCGTCAATCTGGCGCGCCATCTGCACGTGGACCCGGAGTCGGCCCTGCGGGCGGGAAACCGGAAGTTCGAGCGGCGTTTCCGCCGGATGGAGGAGCTACTGGCCGGCAGCGGACGCCGGGCCGACGACGCGAGCCTGGAGGAGCTGGACGCGCTCTGGGAGCGGGTCAAGACCGAGGAGTCGGGAACGACCGCGGACTAGCCGCCCCCTAAAGCGCGCCGCGCGGCACTGCGGCCGCGGCCTCCGCTTCAGGACGTATTAGAAGCTGACAGATATACGCCTCCGTGGCGTGGCGCCGCATCATGCGGTGGCTGTTGAAATAATAGCCATTCTTCCTCCTCGGGCGGGTTGCTCTCCACCAGCGGAAGCTCGAGGTCGGCTGCGGAGCGGGCGGTGTCCCCGCGAGGGCCCCCAGACCTCCGCTGTATGTGGCGATCTCCGGCCGCAGCCCTTACGGATCACCCGCCGGTTGGCTGATGACGTGGGTGCGCTTGCGAGGTCGGGGCTTGCTCAGCAAGGTCAGGGCGTCGTCCAGCGCCGCGCGAGGCAGGACGATGCCATATTGCTGGGCGAGGCGGGCCGCGGTCTCCTCGACCGGGAGCGGGAACCCCTCCATGCGCTGGATAAAAGCGCTCACGTCCTCCATCACCGCCCACGGATAAATGATCCAGCGCCAGCGCAGGCTTCGGTGGGCGAAAAAGTCCGGCGTGAACGTGGACTTGTGCTTGTAGTACAACACTGCCGTTTGCACCGCCGCCGGCAGGTATTCGGCCAGCAGGTGCTCCATGGCGGCCTGCAGGGTCTCGCCGCTGTCGGTGAGGTCGTCCACCAGCAGGACCCGCAGACCCGACACGTCGATGGGTAGGGGAAAGCGGATATGGGTGCGCTTCACCTGAACCGCACCGGCGCCGTAGTGCACGATGCGCAGGCTGGTGAGGTCCGAGACCTGGAGGAAGTCCGCCAGGATGCGGGCCGGAACGAATCCGCCGCGGGCGATGGCGACGATGATATCCGGACGGAACCTCGACCCGATAATGTCCATGGCGACGCGGCGGCTTAGCCGGTACACCTCGCTCCAGCTCACGAGCTTGCAGGGCAGGCTGGTGGACATACACCTCCCGATAGCTGCCGATCAGCGCCCGGCCAGGACGCGGACCGTCGTGCGCTCGACCGGCCATCTCGAATCGCGCCGGCCCGGGGTCGAGGAGGCTGCTCGCCCCATCACCGGTTCCATCACCCTGGCCTTTCCCGTAACAGGGCGAAGGGGTGCGGCAGCGCCTGCGACGCGTTTTCAGCAGGACAAGCTTAAACGAGCGCGCCTCGGCCGGAAATAGCCGGGGCCGTCGTGGGGTCCGACACGCCCCCACCCTCGCCGGCGGGCACGCTGGTGTTTCGCGGCCCGAGCGGCGAGCGGGTGGTGCCCGTGGACCGGTTCTACCTCGGCACCTTCTACCCACAGATGAAGCCGCAGGATCTGCTCGTGGAGGTGCGGGTTCCGGTCCCGCCGCCGCACAGCGGGCACTCCTACAAGAAGCTCAAGCGCAAGGTCGGAGACTACGCCACGGCCGCCGCGGCGGTCCAACTGACGCTGGGGGGCGGCCTCCGGCAGCCACATCGGCTGCGAGACGTTGCACACGGCGCCTGTACCGTGGACCTGGACGGCAAGTCGGTCAAGTCTTGCACCGTGCTCGCGGCGCAGGCCGAGGGAAGCGCGGTGACGACGGTGGAAGGCTTGGCAGCCGACAGTCAGCCCATCCGGTGCAGGAAGGGTTCATGCAGGAGCACGGTCTGCACTGTGGCTTCTGCACGCCGGGCATGATGATGCGCCCCTACCGCTTATTGCAGGAGAACCCCGATCCGACCGAGGCCGAGATTCGCGTCGGGCTGTCGGGAAATCTCTGCCGCTGCACCGGCGCACAGCCTCGACAGCCTCGCGGCGCTGGAGCAGTATCTCACCGGGCTGTGAGCGGGATCGCGGAGGAGGGTGGCATGATGCTGGAGAGCGACCGGGTCTTGGAGAGGGCGGCAAGCCTGCAGTCGCAGGGGAGGCCGTTCGCCCTGGCCACGGTGGTGCGTTGCGAGTCCCCCACTTCCGCGAAGCCGGGTGCCAAGGCCCTGGTGGAGCCGGACGGGACCATCCACGGCTGGATCGGCGGGGGCTGCGCTCAGCCGGCCGTGATCAAGACGGCCAAACGGGCGCTTGCGGAGGGTCGTCCATACCTCATCCGCATCAGTCCCGAAAAGGATGGCGCTATCGAGGAGGGCGTTCTGGACTTCGGTATGACCTGCCACAGCGGCGGCACGCTGGATATCTTCATCGATCCGCTGGTGCCGCGCCCGCGTCTCTTGATCATCGGGGCCTCTCCGGCGGGGCAGTGTCTCTCCGCCCTGGCCGCGCGAGTCGGGTTTGCCGTCACGGCGGCGTTCCCGTGCGTCACCCCGGAAATGTTCCCGGACGCGGAGCGCCTGGTCGACGGCCTCGACGTGGCGGCGAAAGATCACCCGTCGGCGCATCTCGTGGTCGTCTCCACGCAGGGGAAGAGGGACGAGGAGGGACTGGAGGCGGCGCTCTCGACGGGTGCGTCCTACATCGCCTTTATCGCCAGTGAGCGCAAGGCGGCGAAGGTCAGGGACTATCTGCGCGAGCGCGGTCACGATCGGGCACGGGTCGACGCTATCATGGCCCCGGCTGGGATCGAGATCGGGGCGGTGACTCCGGAAGAGATAGCCTTGTCGGTGCTTGCGGACGTCGTTCGGTATCGACGCGCGGCCAGTCCCGTCGAGGCGCCGAGCCGCGAAGGACCGCTCCAGCCGACCGGGCCTGGGGCGCAGGCCGTCGACCCGGTATGCGGCATGACGGTGGAGACGCGGGGCGCGGAGCATACCAGCTTGTACCGCGGCGAGACCTATTACTTCTGCTGCGCGGGCTGCCAGCATGCCTTCGAGAAGGCGCCCGAAGACTACCTCCCGGCGGCCGGGGCGCGAGCGTGACCAGCGTATCCGCCATCGTCCTGGCGGCCGGTGAGTCGCGCCGCATGGGTCCGGCCAACAAGCTGCTGTTGCCGGTCGGCGGCGTCCCGGTGCTGCGGCGCACCCTGGAGACCCTGCTGGCCTGCGGACTCGAGGAGATTGTAGTGGTGCTGGGTCACCAGCGCGACCGGGTGATCCCCGTGCTGCAGGGTTTGCCCCTGCAGACCACCGACAACGCGCATTACGCCGAAGGTCAGATGACTTCGGTGCGTGCCGGTCTGGCGAGCCTACGCCAGCCCTGTGACGGGGTGATGGTGTGCCTCGCCGACCAGCCGCTGCTGACCGTGCGGGAGCTCCGGGATCTGATGCGGGCGTTCGGGCGGCGCGGCGATCGTTCCATCTTGGTGCCGACCTATCTGGGTCGTCGCGGCAATCCGATCATTCTGGCCTGGCGGCAGCGCGCTTGGATCCTGCAGAACGAGCCCAATCTGGGGTGCCGGCGGCTCATCGAACGCCACCCGGAGCGCGTGGCGACGCTGGAGATGGACACCGACCACGTGGTGTTCGACTTGGACACCCCCCTGGACTATCAGACGCTCCTGGCGCGGCTCGGTGAGGAGCGGGGAGCGGTGGCGACGGAAACGGGGGCGACGGCGGGATAGCGCAAGGTGGCCAAGGATATCCTGGACGTCATACTGGAGATGCGGGCCCTGGGTCGCCCCTATGCCGTAGCGACCGTAGTAGAGACCCAGGGCTCGGTGTCGGCGAAGACCGGCGCCAAGGCGGTGATCGACCACGAGGGCCGCGTGGTGGCGGGGTGGGTCGGCGGGGGCTGCGCCGAGTCCACGACCTGCTACCAGGCGCTTCAGTGCATCGCCAAGGAACAGACTGCGCTGATCGATGTCGACATGAACGACGAAGTCCTGGGTGTGGGGATGCCCTGCGGGGGGAGCATGCGCGTTTACGTCGAGCCGATCCTGCCGAAGCCGACCCTGTGGCTCTTGGGCCACGGCAGGGTGGCGGAGTGTCTGTGCCTGCTCGGAGATCTCATGGGACTCGCCGTGGTGGCGAATGACCCCCTGGTAACGGCGGACAAGTATCCCGCGGCGAGCCGCCTCATTACCCACGACGCGGAATACGCCGAGCTGCAGCCCCTGCAGGGTGATTTCGTGGTGATTGGCACCCAGCACAAGGGCGACCACCGCTCCATGCAGCGCGCCCTGCGCTCCAATGCCGGCTACATCGCCCTAATCGCCAGCCGCAAGCGCTCTCGGCTGGTGCTGGAGTACCTGCGCAAGGAGGGTTTCTCGGAAGAGGATCTGGCGCGCGTGCGGGCCCCCGCCGGGCTGGATTTGGGTGCCAGGACACCGGAGGAGATCGCGCTGTGCGTCATGAGCGAGATCGTCCTGGTGCGTCGTCGCGCCAGCGGGATGCCGATGCGCGACGCGCTGAGGGAGCCGCCCGAGCGCGTCGCTGCGGTCGGGGCAATGAGAACTTGCACCCGTCCCTGCTGCATGAGCACGCGCGCGAAATGCTTGAGCGGGCGGGAGGTGTTGCGGGTGAGATCGGCTTTCATGGTTCCCCCTTAGCTTGCGTAAATGATGCCTGAGTCCATCCCGGCAGGGGTGTACTCGTCGAACCGGGCGCGTAAGTTGGCCTCGCGTTGGGGCTGATAAAGATCGTGGAAGACGCCCATTTCGGACTCGTCGTCGGCGCCGCGTTTGATCGTAACCGTTCACCCCCCTGGAATATTTTGACCCGGAGGGCTGGACAAAACGGTTCCAGCGTGAGACAGTTGGGTGCCCTTGGCAGGATGTTCCTCGACCTCACTGTCACACACAATCATGGTGCTCAAGGAGCACGACCTTCGTCAGCTCAGCGAGGAGCGCATTCTGGAGCTGAGGCAGAAGGATCCCGATGCGCTGGCAGCGCTGAGCATCCGCCTGCTGCAGGATCTCAAGGAAGCGTGGGAGCGGCTCAATCAGAGTCCCTCCAATAGCTCTCGTCCGCCGAGCAGTCAAGACCCCTGGCTGCGTGCGCGGGAGGACGAAGAGGCCGACGCCGGTCCTGAGGACGAGGAGGCCAAGAGCCGTTCTGAGGAGGATGGCCTCCCCGGGGCTGGCGGCCAGAAGGGCGCAAAGGACACGAGTGGCAAGACCTCAGGGACGCAGCGCCGAGCGGGCCGGCAGCCTGGCTCCCAGGGATTCGGGCGCGCCCAGAAGCTGACAGTCACCGATTGGGACCATCATCGGCCGGGAAGTTGTGCGCTGTGTGGTGGGGCGCTCAATCCTGAGCAGGCGAAGCCCTACACCGCCTTTGATAGGCTGGACTTGGTCTTTGGCGATGAGCAGGCGCCGGGGCTGCGCCTGACCTGCACGCGGCAGGTATACTACCAGAGCCGTTGCGACTGTGGTCATGAGACCCGGCAGGCGCCGCACCGCGCGCCCGAGCACTTGGGATGCTGGCGAGGGGTGGAGCTTGGCGAGTGGCGCCTGGTGGGGCCGGGATTGTGCGCCTTCATCGTCTGGCTGCGGTTTCGGATGCGCCTGTCCATCCGCCTGGTCCGGGAGTTCCTGCACGAGGTGTTTGGGCTGGCGCTCGGCATCGGCACCCTCCACCAATGCGTGATGGAGACCGCCCGTGCCTGCGAGCCGGTCGAGGATGAGCTGGTGACCCAGTTGCTGGAAGCGGCCCTCATGCATGCCGATGAGACACCGCACAAGCAATGGGGAGAGCCCTTGTGGTTATGGGTGTTCATCTCGGCCTCGACGGCGCTGTTCTTGGTCGGCTCTCGCGCCAAAGAGATGTTTCAGAACCTCATCGAGGATCTCTTCTGCGGCTATCTGATGAGCGATGGGTACCAGGTCTATCGGGACTATGCCAAGCGCCTGCGTTGCTGGGCGCATCTCATTCGCAAGGCCCGGGGCCTGAGGGATTGCCTCTCGCCCACCCTCCAGGGCTACGGCCAGGCGGTCTATGACCTGCTCGATGCGCTGATGCAGGCCGTCTATCACGCCCGCGAGGGACCGGGCGGCTCCCTGCGGCAAGCCCACCCGGGCGAGCTCAACGAGCTCACGGCCCTGTGTGAACGCATGAGCTGCTGCCCTTATGACAAGGCCCAGGCGCTGGGCAAGGAGCTGCTCAACGACTGGGGGGCGATCTTCCGGGTGTTGGATGAGCCTCAGCTGCCGCTGACCAACAACGTGGCGGAGCGGGCGCTGCGTCACTGGGTGATTCTGCGTCGCATCAGCCAGGGGACCCGCAGCGAACAAGGCAGCCGGGCGCTGGCGCTGCTCGCCAGTGTGATCGAGACTTCTCGGCTGCGATTGAGCTCCCCGCTGTGCTATCTCAGAGATGTCCTCGCCCACCGACGCCGCGGCTTTGAGGCACCGCCGCTTCCTGCGCCCGCTTGAGTTCAGCGCTCACCGCGCAGGCGCTCTCTGGCCTGCGGGTGCAGAGCGTAGAGGAAGACCCGCTTTATCGCTCTGCCATGGCGTTGGTGCGCACGGTCCATGCGCCCGCGTCCGCTGGTCTCGCCCACCTCGCACCAGTTGGCCGCCCGGTAGCAGGTCCCGGCAAAGCGCAGCCGATCCACGCATCGCGGGCCTGCATGCGCCAGGCCGGGCTGGTGTAGGTGAGCCCGCCCAACACCTCCCCCTCCCGGCGCTGGGAGCGGATGAGATAGACCAACTGGGCCCCAAAGGGTGTGGCATAGCCCAAGTAGTGATAGCGCGCGAGAAGCTCGCGCCACAAATGCCCGTCCCTCGGCCTGGCGCACTAACTGAAGCTCCACCGGGGCCACCTCCTGCAGCGCACCGGCAATCTCGCCGCGGCGTTCGCCCCGATCGGTCTGCGCAGTGCAGGTGCGCCGCCCCTTGGGCCTGCCCGTGCGCTTGGCGGGAAGCCCCAGATCCCCCGAGCTTCCAACCGCTCCAGTAGATCCCGACCCTCGCGGGACTTCAGGGCTCCGTTGTCCCGTCTCCACCCCAGCAGCTCACAGATGGTCTGCGCCAGCTCAAAACGACTCAGGCCCACGCACATCGACACCATTCGGACGATGGCGGAGATCTCCTCTTCGGTAAAGCTCCGGCCGCTCGCCGTGATCGCCTGGCGGAATAGAGGGCTCTTGATCCATGAGCCGGGAGTGTACGACAAGCCGAGCGGCTCTGCTGCGCTGGACGCGCTCTTAACGCATCGATCAACTGGTGGGAGGGTCTGAACGGTTACCGTTTGATCTCGTCTGCGGAGGCATCCGCAAGCTGGCAGTACGTCGGGATACCGTAACGCGTGCTGTTGAACTCGGGCGCGACGCGCAAGCGCTCGCTTTCCTGGAGCATGTCTCTTTCCTCCGCCGTTATGTGCACGACTCCAATGGGGCAGAAGCGTTCATCCGAGACTGCATCCGGCAGGTGCGGGCTGCCCTGCCAAAAGTCATCATCGAGGTGCGCGCCGACAGCGCCTTCTTCAGCGACTCCCTCGTCGGCCTGCTGCAAAGCGAGAAGGTGCAGTACACGCTGAGTGTCCCCTTCGAGCGCTGGACCGAACTGAAGCAACGCATTGAGACGTGCCAGCGTTGGTTGCCCCTGGACGACGAACAAGCCTATTTCGAGGCTCAGTGGAAGCCGAAGTCCTGGCACTTGTATCATCGCTTCCTGTTCATCCGCAGAACGGTGAGGCAACAGTCCAAGGGCCCCCTACAGCTCGATCTCTTCATCCCTTACCAGTACGGTTACGAGTTCAAGGTGATGATCACCAACAAGCCCCAGCACGCCGCTGAGGTGGTGGCCTTCCACAACGGCCGCGGTGCTCAGGAGGGATTGTTCGCAGAGCTCAAGTCCGACAACCAACTCGACTATGTGCCCACCCGCACCTGGGTGGGCAACCCGATCTATCTGCTCTCGACAGTGCTCGCGCACAACCTCAGCCGGGAGCTTCAAATGATAGCGCGCCCACTACCCCGCCGTGTCTCGCAGAAACGGCCCGCATTGTGGGACTTCGCCCGTCTCAATACGCTGCGCTGCCGGCTCATCCAGCGCGCCGGTCGCCTGATCCGCCCACAGGGTCGATTGACCCTGTCGATGAGCGCCAATTCAGCCGTCCAGCACGAGCTGTTGCATTATCTGCAGGCCCTGCAGAAAGCGGCATGATCAGAAAGGTTTTGCAACGATAGGGTCAACCTTCCAGTTGCATAAGTTCGTGGGACGACCTGGGGCCCACTGCGTAAGTGCCTGGCGCGGGAAGCGGAAGAGGCCGTGCGGGAGGCGAGGGCCCTCAGGCAGTCGCACCTCGAGGAATTGCAGTAACGCGTTCCCCGAGTGGCGGCAAGCACCCCGGCCGGTTTTCCGTGCGCACCCCGGTCGACGCCGGAGGGCATCCCCGGAGGGATGGTCGCCCTTTTCCCGCTGTGGCGCTGAACGGCGCGTCGCTCCCTCAGCAGGCGAACCGCACCGACTTCGATGCGGCGGGCAGCGGCTGGATCAATGCTGGCCGTAACCTGGTGCTGGCAAAATCGCCGACGATGCCGGTGGCGACGGCCAAGTCGTTCACCTTTAGCTTACAGCCGGTCACCAGCACGACGTCGGTGAACTTCGTCTGCGACAACGGCGTGACCGCGCCAGGAGACAGCGTCTACGTGGTCGGCAGCATCGACAAGCTCGGCAACTGGGACCCCGCGAAGGCCGTCAAGCTCGATCCGAACATCTACTGGGAGTATATCTACAATCCGCCTCCGGGACCGAGCGGTCCCGGCCCGTCGGCACCGGTCTGGACTGGGGTCATTGCCGATCTCCCGCCGAACCCCAGTTTCGAATGGAAATGTATCCGCCGCGCGGAGGACGCGGCGGGCGCTCCACTCTGGCAGCCCGGGGCGAACAACGTGTTCAGTGCCTCGGTCAAGTCGGGTTACGCCGGGCGCACGTACGGCAAGTTCTAGCGAGACACGCGGTGTTGGACGGTGCCGGCCAGCCGGTGTGCTGCGAGCTGTGGTCAGGCAACACCTGCGATGTCACTTCTCTGGTGCCCATCGTGGAGCGGCTGCGCACGCGCTTTGCTGTCGGGGAGCTGTGCGTGGTAGCCGACCGCGGCATGATCAGCCAGCCCACGCTCGGGGATCTCGAAGCGCAGGGCTGGCGCTACATCCTGGGGGCGCGCATGCGCCGGCACAAGGAGGTGCGCGAGGAGGTCCTGGCCCGAGCCGGCCGCTATCACGTGGTCCATCCACCCGGTGCCCACGCCAAGGACCCTGCCCCCCTGCGGGTCAAGGAGGTCAACGTCGAGGGCCGCCGCTATGTGGTCTGCCTCAACGAGGCCCAGAAGCGCAAGGACGAGGCGGACCGTGCGGTCATCCTGGCGGCGTTGCGCGAGAAGCTCAAGCAGGGCGACAAGGCGCTCATCGGCAACCGTGGCTTTCGCAAGTACCTCGCAGGCCAGGGCGAGCGCTTCGTCATCGACGAGCAGGCGGTGCGCCGTGAAGCGCGTTACGACGGCAAGTGGGTGCTGCGCACCAACACCGACCTCAGCGCCGCCGAGGCGGCGCTGAAGTACAAGCAGTTGTGGATGGTGGAGGAGCTGTTTCGCGAAGCCAAGTCGCTGCTCGCCACCCGGCCCATCTTCCACCGCTGCGATGAGACCATCCGCGGTCACGTGTTCTGCTCGTTCCTGGCGCTCATCTTGCGCAAGGATCTCCAGGCGCGTCTGGAAGCCCGTGGCGAGTCCTTGGAGTGGGACGACATCGTGCGCGATCTCGATGCCCTCACCGAGACCGAGGTCTTGCACGAAGGCAAGCGTTTTCGCCTGCGGGCTGAAGCCCAGGGCACCTGCGGCAAGGTCTTCCAAGCCGTCGGCGTGGCCCTGCCGCCGACGGTGCGCCGCTTGGATGGCACCGCTCTGGCCTGAACCACCTATCCCCTCTCGGTCAGCGGCGTCCTGGTGCCACGCCCGCTCGCGACCGCCGCAAGTCATTGTCTGAACAGGGATCTGCTTCAGGGACTGTTGAAGATCAGTCTTGCTGACCCGAGCCTTGACCGCCTTGACCCCTGACCGTCCGAGGACTACCGTTGCTGGGGTGGGGGCCGTTGAAACTACTATCCGTCGATGATCAGGACGCTGAAGGTTTTTCTCAAGAACGTGTCGCTTTTCTCGGGCTCGACGAAGCCTGGGCCAGAAGGAATTCGTGACGATGGCGGCAGGCGCTTCGGGTGGGCTGGTGATCGCGTATCAAATCGGATACGGCCCTGGCGGCCTTCGGGGTTGGACCGCTACAGAGCGTGGGTGGAGTCGGCCTGGCGACGATCTACGGCGCGGGGAGCCTGCTCTCGGCCACCATGTTGGCGATGACGTACGTGCTCGTGCAACGGAAGTCCGTCGGTGCAGAGGCGAAGGGATAGTGTGCGGCAAAGTGAGGCTGCTGAGAGCCCGTGACTGAATTTGCTGCGCGTCTCGACTACGCGGCGAAGAGCCTGCAATCGATTCCCCGGCCCTTGGCTGATGATCGTGGGTCTGTGGCTTGCGTCAGCGGTGCAGAGCGCGCAAGAGGAGTCTATGCACATGCCGGACCCGCGCACTCAAGACGCCACCGCGCTCATGCTGGCTTTCGCGGAGCGTACCGGGCTCGTCTCCGAACGCCCTCCGCGGCGCTACCTGTGGACGGACGCCTTTGCGGTATGCAACTTCCTCGGCCTGGCGCGTCTGACCGGGGAGCAACGGTACACGGAGCTCGCTCTGCGGCTGGTCGATCAAGTGCATCACACGCTGGGACGGCATCGGGAAGACGATCCGCGTACCGGCCTGGATCAGCGGGCTGAGCCCGCTTGGGCTTCGCTGGTAGCCCCCGGAGGCTTGAGCGTAAGCCTACGTGAGCAGGCGGATATGCTAACATTTTGGAAGAAGCGGCCATCATGCTGTGGATGGTCTGGGAGAACGCGGGGGCAGTGTCATGAGGAAGCTGATATGGGCCATAGCCGCCAAAAATGAACCTCTTCTCGAAGTTTACCAGAGGGACTTTAACGGTTCTTACCGGAATCGTGTGGGTAGATATGCTTACGCTGCGGCAGCCTCTGCCTGAGGTCTGACACAAGATCGTGTGTTGAACGGCGAGGCCGGCAAGTGGGCCAGGTTGCCCGCGATGAGGTAGGCGATGGTGATGAGCGAGTGCGTGGTGCGGTAGCCCCGGGCGCGGGCTTTGGCGGCCTGGATGAGGGAGTTGATGCCCTCGGCGCGGCCGTTGGTGAGGCCGGAGTCGAACGCGGCGAGCACACCGTCCCAGTGGTCTTTCAGAGTAGCAGCGAGGTGTTTCATGGGTTGCAGGCGGCTACGCCGTGCCCAGCTATACCAGCGCGTGAGCGCGGTCTCGGCCTGCTCGAGGGTGCTGGCCGTGGCGTAGATATCGCGCAGCGCCTCCTTGAGGCGCCAGGGGGCGCGGGAGAGCCAGTGAAAGTCGGTGAGCTGCTCCCAGGTCCAGTCGTGGGCGTCTTTGAGCCAGGTCCAGCGGGTGCCCCTGAGGGCGGGCTCGGTCTTGACCTCCTCGCGGCGCACTGTATCGACGGCCTGGTTGGCGAGCTGGATGACATGGAAGGCATCGAAGCTCACCGTGGCTTTAGGCAGATGCTTGGTCACCCCGGCGAGATAAGCGGCGGACAGGTCGATGCACACCTGCTCGATGGCCTGCGGGTCGCCCCCGTGCGCCTGGAGGTCGGCGGCAAAGGCCGCCACGGTGCTCCGGTCGCGGCCCTCGCAGGCGAACAGCAGGCGTTTGCCCGTGAGGTCATGGAACAGGCTGATGTAGTGCTGCCCACGCCGGGCGGCGGTCTCGTCCAGGCCCACGGCGCGCACCGGGGTGTCTGACGTCAATTACTCTGTCCGGTTGACGACAACTAGAATGGCCGCTCTGTAGTGTAGGCGGTAGTTGTCGTCAGCTCTTGTTCGATACCTCCTGGTTGCGGGTTGCTTGGCGCTTTCGGTAGCTCTGCCCGTTGAGCTCGATGATGTGGGCATGGTGGACGAGCCGGTCGATGGCGGCGACGGCCATCATGTTGTCGGGGAAGATTGCATCCCACTCGCTGAAGGGGTGGTTGCTGGTGATCAGGAGACTGCCGCTCTCGTAGCGGTGGGCGATGAGCTCGAAGAGCACGGAGCTTTCCATCTCGGTGCGCTTGACGTAGCCGATGTCATCGAGGACGAGCAGCGGGTACTTGTCGAGCTTGGCGAGCGCATCGCTGAGCCTGAGGGCCTGTTTGGCGGTTTGAAGCTCCTGGACGAGGCTGGTTGCCGAGGCGAAACGCACCCGCACCCCTTGGCTGATGAGCCCGTGCCCAATGGCTGCGGCGAGATGGGTTTTGCCGACGCCGGAGGGCCCGAAGAGCAGGAGGTTGTCGGTGCGCTCGACCCAGGTGGCATCCTCGGCGAGCTGCACGATCTGCTGGCGGTTCAGCCCGGCGCTGGCCGTGAAGTCGAAGTGCTGGAGCGTCTTGCCCGCGGGCAGGCGGGCATCGTTGAGGTGGCGCTCCAGGCGCCGCCGCTCGCGTTCGGCGAGCTCGTGCTCGCAGAGCGCGGCGAGATAGTCGGCGAGGCTCCAGTGGTGCTCGAGGGCCCGGGTTTGCAGCGGTTGATACAGCCGTGCCATGGTCGGCAGGCGCAGCTCCCTGAGCAGCAGGGGCAAGGTGGCGGCGTTAGCCATGGCACACCTCCTCGGCGGCACTGCGGTGGGTGGCGGGCAGGAGCGCGTCATAGTCGGCCAGCGGGTGCTGAGCAGTGGCGCCGAGAGGGAGCGTCGCGGGGGCTGGCGGTGCGAAGCGTTGTTGCAGGGCGCTGAGCGTGGGCGATAGGCCTCGCTCCAGGGCGGCCAGCCAGTGGGTCCCCAGGGCCTCCTGGCACTCGTGCTCGGCGGCGAGCTTGAGTGCGCCGACCATGCGCTTGCAGGCGTCGGCGGGCGCAAGGGTAGCGTCCAGATGCTGCCAGATACGCTGATAGGTGGCATCCGGAAGCAGGGCGTCGCGGTACTGGAGCCGATAGAAGGCGCGGGGCTTCTTCACCAGCCATCCCACGAGATGGCGATAGTCGATGCGGCTCGCCCGGCGCTTGCCCGGGGCCGGGTAGACCCGCGGGAGGATGAGCAGGGCCTCGGTGCCGAGGAACAGCTCCAGGCGGGCGTCATAGAGGTGCACCCGCAGGCGCTCGCCGATGAGCCGCGCGGGGACCGAGTAGACCACCAAGCGCACGGTGATGGTGCTGGCGGTGGTGACCTTCACCCACAGCTCGGTGTAGTCGGCCGCGAAGGTCACCGGCAGGGGCCGCAGATGGGGGCGCTCGGCCTCGATGGCGGTGGCGTTACGCCGGTTGACGGCGGCGGTGACGGTGTCGAGAAAGTCCTGGTAGGACGCCACCGAGGGGAACTCGGCACTGCCCCGGGCCAGAAGGCGCTGCACGATACGGCGCTTCAAATGCCCGTGGGGTGACTCGATGCTGCCGTTCTCGTGGCAGGCCCCGGGGTTGTTGCGCGTCGGCCTCATCCCATAATGGGCGCAGAGCGCCGCGTAGCGCGCCGCAAGGTCGTGCTGGGCCTCAGCCGAGAGGTTCTTGAACGCCGCCGAGAGGCTGTCAGTGCGGTGCTCGGCCGGTGCACCGCCCAGGCGCAGCAGCGCCTGGCTGAGCCCCTCGGCGAGCGCCGTGAAGCTCTCCCCGCCCAGCACCACCCGCACCGTGCACCAGCCGCTGTAGGCCAGGCGGAAATGGTAGAGGCGGTGGGCGAGCGGCTCGCCGGCGATGGTGACGGTGACGTCCTTGAGCACGGTGAAATCCGACAAACCCCGCAGTCCCGGGACCTGCTGCTGTGGGAACATCACCTCCTTCTCGGGTCCATGCGCCGCCCGCCAGGCCTTCACCCGGCGCTGCAAGGTGCGCAATAGCTTGTCCGGGTACTGGCCCGGATGGCGCTCCTGGAGCCCTTCCAAGAGCGTCAGCGCGTGCAGTGCCGGGGTGTGCTCAAGCAGTGGGACCAGCTCGCTGTCCCACACGGTGTCAAAGGGGTCGCGGCGCGTTCGATACCGCCGCGCGCCCCGCGGTGCTCGACGCTCGTCCCGCTCGTCAAGACGGCGCGCCGTGCGCTCCGAGAAACCCGCCTTGGCGGCGGCGGTTACTTGGTTCTTACCTGCGGTTCTCTGTGACATATAGACCTTGACCTGTTGCGGTGTGACGGCCATCCCTCCCCCCGAAGCATCGGATGTCAGAACGCCGCCAGTGTGGCCGATCAACCGGACAAAGTAGTTGTCGCCAACCGGTCAACGTAATTGTCGCTCTATACCGGGGAGTGGTCCTCCTGGGCGCGGGCCGCCTCCACGTAGTGCTCGAGCACCCCCCACAGGCGCTCATCGCCCACGCCCAGGTGCCGGGCGACGGTCGCCACCGGCATCGCCTGGCACAGCGTCACCACCAGTGCCTCCATCAGCGCCGTGAAGCCACTCTGTGCGCGCGCCCACGGCGGCTCGACCTGAGTCGTCTTGCCGCAGCTCTCACAGCGCACTCGCGGCAGATGCGCGTGCAGGTCTGCCCGTGACTTAAAGAAGCTCAGGTGCTGCCAGCTGCGCTTGCGGGTATCATGCACCGGCTGGCCTGGCGCTCCGCACGCCGGGCAGGCGAAGCGGCTCCCCTTGGCAAAGGCCACCTCGAGGTCGATGCGCCCAGCCTCGGGGTCAAAGCGTACGCCGGTGACTTCCCAAGGCGCCGTGAGACCCAGTGCCGTCGTGAATAGATGCGTTGGCTCCATGGCGCTCCCCCCTTGATGGCCTGTGGATTTGTGGACGAGTCCTGCGGAGCGGCCCGCGTCCCAAGGACCGTGTGGACAACCTCCCGGTTGCCCACACTCGCGGGCCTCTCGCCCACAACCCCACAGGCCCAACCACAAGATGTTGTGATAGACGATTGCTCAGAACGGATGCTACTCGACCACCACGATCCACACAATTACCGAAAGAGCCACTTTAACCCGTAGGTTTCTACCTTAGAAAAAGTATTAGTGTCGGCCCGTTGCGCTTCAATCTATCGAAATCCGGTATCGGCGTTTCTGCCGGTGTAAAGGGTTTACGCTTTGGTGTTGGGCCACGCGGCAACTACGTTCATATGGGGCGGCGAGGGTTATACTACCGTGCAACTCTACCGGCGTCGTCCCGTTCTTCCGTCGCATCTGGCCGGCCCCCGCAGCCCGTCGCTCCGCAAGTACCGGCAAATACACATGCGCCGCTTGAAGAGATTGAATCCGCCAACGTTCTACAAATTGTCGATTCGTCTTCGCGCGAACTCTTAAACGAACTGAACCAAAAACAAGGGAAGGTTCGCCTGTGGCCTATCGTAGTCGTCGTGTCCGGCATTGTTCTCGTTGTGGGGGTTGCTTCCAGTTGGCCTGCTTGGCTATTGGCGCTACTTATTCTGGGTGGTTTCGCTGGAACGTACATTGCCCGCACCCGTGATGCTCTGGTAAAAACAGTAGTGTTGTTCTATGACTTCGACTCCGAAATGGAGAGTGCCTACGGCCACCTGCATCGCGCAGCAAGCGAACTCGCAAGTTGTGCAGCGATATGGCACATTGAGGCATCCGGGAAAGTCTATGACCGAAAGTATCACGCTGGTGCCAGCAACCTTGTTCGTAGAAAGAATACGTTCATCCGGAAAGCTGAGCCACCGTACCTCAAAACGAACATCGAAACCGTCGCAATCGGTGTGGGTCGACAGGCGCTACATTTCTTCCCAGATCGCGTTCTTGTTTATGACAAAAACGGCGTTGGAGCGGTCGGTTACCAGGACCTTCGTATTGGCATTGGTACCACGCGGTTCGTCGAAGGCGAAGCGGTTCCGAGGGATGCCAAGGTTGTCGATAGGACATGGAAATACGTTAACAAGTCTGGTGGGCCTGACCGCAGATTCAAAGATAACAGAGAACTTCCTGTGTGTCTTTACGAAGAGATCACATTGTCGAGCCAAACGGGGCTGAATGAACTCCTGCAAGTGTCTCGCTGCGGATTCGGAAGCGCCTTCGGAGACGCTATTGCTCTCCTTGGAGAGAAAATGCCGAAAGAAAGTGGTGCTATGGCTATCTCCAAAGACAAGTCAAGTGCCCACGAGAAAGCGCGAAACTATGTGTTTCACACTGTTTTAAAAGATGAGGAGTCGCAAAACATTCGGGGAGATATTGGCGCAAAGTCTGGCCCTTCTGAAGAGCGCGGAGAAAAAGCTACAGAGAGTGGCCCACCTGGCGAGCACTCGCCGGAGGCTGCTGCCCCCGCCGCAGCACTATACGACCTTGTACTTACCGGACAGATTATGCCGGGCGAGGATCTGGAGGCTGTCAAGCAGCGCCTGGCAAAGCTTTTACGGGTAGACACAGCGTGGGTGGAGAACCTGCTCTCGCAAGTGCCTGCCGTAGTCAAGAAAGACCTGACACCTGAGGACGCTAACAGATATCAGACCGCGCTGGTTAGAAAAACAGGCGCTGTGGCCGTGCTTCGGCCGCACGCGGGGGTGAGTGACAGCAGGCTGCGGGAGGAAGGTCCTAGTGCCCGCAGACGGCCTAGAAGCCTCGCTGAGAGGAGGAGGAATAGGAGAGACGGGATAGCCCTGGGCACGTTCGGCGCTTGTGGGGCTTAGGCGAGAAGTCCAATCCCAAGATCTCTTGTGAGGGTAGCGTGACAGTTAGGGCGCGAACCTACGGCCCGCTGAACGTGTATCAGATCGGATACGGGCTGGCCGCGTTCGGGGTTGGACCGCTACAGAGCGTGGGTGGAGTCGGCCTGGCGACGATCTACGGCGCGGGGAGCCTGCTCTCGGCCACCATGTTGGCGATGACGTACGTGCTCGTGCAACGGAAGTCCGTCGGTGCAGAGGCGAAGGGATAGTGTGCGGCAAAGTGAGGCTGCTGAGAGCCCGTGACTGAATTTGCTGCGCGTCTCGACTACGCGGCGAAGAGCCTGCAATCGATTCCCCGGCCACCGAACGGGTAACCCAACGAAGGAGGAGAAATGATCGACCTTGCCCACATCCACCCTATGTTGGTTCACTTCCCGATCGTGCTGTTTCCGCTCGCGGTTGGTCTGCTATTCGTCGTGCTGGCGCGGGGTGGGGACCTCACGGCACGGGAGTGCCTGTCGGGAGCGGTCCTGGTCACGCTCCTCCTGGGAGCGCTCTCCGCGGTCGTCGCAGCCATTTTCGGGGACATGGCGCTGGATAAGGCGCTCAGTCTCGGCTTCCCCAAGTCGGCCCTGGAGGAGCATGAGGACCTCGGCTTCTCCACCCTGTGGTTCTTCATCGTGCTGTCGGTGATCTACGGATTTGCCTGGTGGCGACGTTTCTCTTTGCGGCGCGGCAGGGGCTGGGTGATGTTCCTGGCGGGGCTGGCTGGAACCGCTCTCCTCCTGATCACGGCCTACCACGGCGGCGACCTGGTCTACCGGTTGGGCGTCAATGTCCTGCCCGTCAAGCCTTGAGCGAAGCGCCTGGCCTGGCGACCTCCCGCTGTCCGACTAAAGGGAGGGTGCGGTAAACGCAAGGCGGGACAGGTTTGTTTCTTGGGCCTCCCAAGAGTGTTGGCAGGGTCATGGTGTACGCTGCCACCGAAAGCTGCCAGGCACGGAGTTTTTCAGTTTGCCTGGTAAGGTCGCAGGAACGTCGTTGGAAGCGAAAATATTCGCTGGCCAAGACGCGAGCCTCGCAAGGATGCTTGCGACGACCTGCAGGAACGGCCCTCGCTGTCCGCGAACCGGTGAGCTTGCGGCAAGACGGGACGCTCACCGCCCCGTCTCCGAACGGCGTGGGGCGGGTACAGCACGGCACTAGTGGAACCAACCCAAGAGGGCGGGGTCACATGTGGCGTGGCGTTACGCGCGTCGTATTCCGACACGGCGGTGGGCTGAGGCGCAGGGGCCCATCTCTGCCAAGACCCGATAGAAAGCTATACCTGAGCGCACCGGGAATTCCCCCGTAGCCTGGGAAACGCCAGGCGCGATGCGCGGCCTGCGCTATCCCGGCGGCACTTGCCGCGTTCCCGATCTCTTGCTCCTGTTCCAACGGTACCCCTACCCGTCTGCGTCAGGCCGAGACCAACTGCCGATCATGATGAGCCCAGAGACATCCCTCACCGTTGCGCAACCGAGATCACCGCGGCACCGGGCTCCATTCGAGCCGGGGTCGAGGCGCGAAGAAGCCAGCCGGTACCTCTATATCGCAGTGCTCGCGCTACCGCTCGTCATTGCCCTGCGCGTGTTGTACGCCTTCACGCACCACGTAAACGGTGACGAGCTGCAGCACTTGCACGTGGTATGGGGGTGGACTCAGGGGCTACTCCAGTATCGCGACGTCTTCGACAATCACACCCCCCTGTTCCATCTGCTGATGGCCCCTCTGCTCGCGGCTCTCGGAGAACGGCCAGACATTCTAATCCCCATGCGCTTGGTCATGGTCCCGCTGTTCCTGGGCACGCTCGCGAGCACCTACTGGATCGGTCGGACGCTGTTCTCCCGCTCGACCGGGGTGTGGGCCGCGGTCCTGACCGGGCTGTTTCCCCTGTTCTTCCTCACCACGGTCGAGTTCCGGCCGGACGACTTGTGGATGGCTCTGTGGGTGCTGGCGCTCGCGATCTTGGTCACGGGGCCTGGAAGCCACCGCAAGGCCTGGGTCGTCGGGCTCGTGCTCGGCGCCGCGGTCAGCGTCTCCATGAAGACAGTCGCATTGATCGCCGCTCTGGGGCTCGCAGGCGCCTGGACACTGTTTCTGGAGTCTCGGCGCAAGCGGACACCGGTGCGGCGCCTCGGGAGCTACCTCCTCAGCGGCGCCGCGGGATTTCTGCTGATCCCCGGGGTGCTGGTATCGGTCTTCGCATCCCAGAAAGACCTGGGAGCCATGTACTACGGGGTCATCCAGCACAACCTCGTCCCGAATCTCGGCCGATGGACCGAGGGGTATCGCGAGCAGGCATTCCTGGTCTTGGCGCTTCCTCTCCTGGGCTGGGGCGCACTATGGCTTCACCGAACCACGACCGAGCAGCTTCGGGTGGCGAGGGTGCTCGTCTTTCTCACCGCCGCTCTCTCGGGGGCGGTCATGTACGCCTTCTGGCCTCTGCTGACGCCACAGGATGTCCTCCCCACCGCGCCGGTGGCGATGATCTTCGTCGCGGCGGCCGCCACTCACTTGGGAGAAGCCTGGGCTGGGCGCCCACGGCCATATGCGGCCGACCGTCGGCGGGCGGCTCTCTTAGTACCGCTAGCCCTCGCGACGGTCGAATCGGTGTCGTTGCTGCGGCACGAGCCGCCCCTCCAAAACCGCACCGCCCAAACCGCGGAGACGCTGCACGAGGTGCTGGAGATCACCCGGCCGGGCGACTTCGTCATGGACCGCAAGGGCGAGACGATCTTTCGCAGGAGGCCTTTTTACTTCGCGCTCGAGACCATCACGCGCTTCCGCATGAGCCACGGCCTTATCCGGGACACGATCCCGGAGGATCTGGTCGCGACGCGGACATGCGTGGCAACCCCCGATGACTGGGTGTTTCCCACGGACGCCCGGCGCTTCCTGCGCGAAAATTACCTGGCTGTGGGCCAACTGCGGGTGGTCGGCAAACTGCTAGCGGCCGACAAGAGCAGCAGCGCTATTCCCTTCGATCTAGTCATCCCGGCACGGTACGAGATCGTGGCACCTTCTGGCCCGGAAAGAGGAGGTTGGCTGGACGGCAAGCCTTACCTCGGTCCGCTCTCCCTAACTCCGGGCCACCACGTGTTTCGACCCCCGCCTGGCACCACGGGCCCGTTAGCCGTGGTCTGGGCCAGGGCCTTCGACCGCGGCCTGTCCCCATTCTCGCCCGGCCCGTCGCGGTCGCGCTCATGAACGCGGCGGGCGATCTCACGGAGTCGGACCGTGTCCTCGTGGTAGCCGTTCACCCCGATGATGAAACGCTGGGGGCGGGGGGCCTGATACAGCGGGCCCGGGGCGGGGGTGCCGCACTTCGCATCGTCTTCGTCACGGACGGGGACGACAATCCGTGGCCGCAGCGCTTCCTGGAAAGGCGCTGGAGGATCGGGCGGGCCGAGCGCGCCCGGTGGGGTCGCCGTCGACGTCAAGAGGCTATCGCGGCCTTGCGCTGCCTCGGCGTCGAGTCCGGCCAGGCGATCTTCTTGGGATTTCGGGATCAGGGACTGACCCAGGCCCTCCTTCGAGCGGATGGCGGGGTCATCGCTGCGTTTAGGAAGCACATCGTGGACTGGCATCCAACCGTGCTCGTGGTGCCGTCCAAGCTGGATCTGCACCCTGACCACAGCGCCTGCGCAGTGCTCGTCGATCTCGCCCTCGGCCCCCGCCCGGAGTCTACGCCCCCGCCCGTCCGATTCGGCTACCGGGTGCACGGCCATCAACAGAATGGCCCCGATGGGGCCCGGCTCCAGCTCGCGTTGACGCCGGACGAGGCGAGACGCAAGCGCGCGGCAATCCTCTGCTACACAAGCCAGACGACCCTCAGCCGCAGACGGTTCCTGGCATTCGCCGGGAGCTGGGAGAAATTCCTCACCGACGAGGAGCCCTCCGATCATCCTGTCCGGCGCGTCTGCCTGTGCGGGGACGACCTTCGGGTTCACATCCGTCGCACGGGAGGCGGTAACCCTTTCGGCCGGGCCAGCTTGTACGTCGTATCGGAACACTCGGATTCGAGCACCGGCATCGCCAGCGCCGTCCCGAGAATGTCCTCCGAGAGTCTCGTCCGGGACTGCTCCACCGGGGTCACGGTCGGCAAGGCCAAACGCCGCGGGAGCCCTCTCAATGGAGAGATCCGCCTGCCTGCTGCCGTGGTCGCGGATGCGACGCGCGCGTTCATCAAGCTGGAGCACCGGTCGGTGTTCTTCGATACAGCGGGCTGGCGTCTCGTTACCCTCCGCCGGCCGAGCTTCTACGCAAGCCCCGACCGGGGCAGGGTGGTCTGCGTCGTTCCCTGCTACAACGTAGCGACGCTGTGCGGAGGGGTCCTACGGGAGACGGTGGGCTTCGCGGAGCACGTAGTAGCCGTTGACGATGGCTCCACGGACCAGACCGCAGCCGTCCTGCGACAGGTGCAGGAGGAGTATCCAGGCCGAATGACCGTGCTCGGTTTGGGCAGCAATCGGGGTAAGGGCTTCGCGTTGCTGGCGGGATTCAAGCACGCCCTGCAGCACCTCTCATTCGATGCGCTAGTGACCCTGGACGGTGACGGTCAACATCTCCCGTGCGACATCCCCGACCTGTCCCGCCTGGTGGCCGCCGGGGCCGACATAGCCATAGGCGAGCGGTGTTTCAAGCTCATGCCCCTGCGCAGCCGGCTCGGCAATAGCCTGACCAGTGCCCTCGTCCGTCGCACCTACGCGGGCGCCCCAGTGGACACGCAGTCGGGCCTGAGGGCCTTCAGCCGAAACTTCGTCGAGGAGGTCGTGTGCCGCGTCCCGGGGAGCCGGTACGAAATGGAGCTCCACTGTCTGCTCCTCGCCCTGAGCCAGCAACGACCGACAGCCAGGATGCCGATCTCGACTATCTACCTCGACCACAACCGCTCTTCCCAATTCCAGGCGATTCGTGATTCCTGGCGCATCTTCAGGGCATTCCTTGCCTGGCTTCGAGGAGATGTGAAGCGCGCGCGCCCGGCAGCCACCGGGCGAGCCCGTTGAGCTGAAGCGTACGCGCGCCGAGCGGTCCGTTAAGGACGCAGCCGGCCTGGCTGCGAAATCAGGACTCTCATGCTCGATCTGTAGGTCGTGGGGTCTGCGCCCGCCTCTAGCTGGACCGACCCACCCTACAGGTGCGTCGTGGGAGCCGGTTTTCCGGCGGATCAAGGCGCGCTTCCGTCGAAGAGCGCGGTACGGGGAGACCGTTACGCTACGTTGGGTGGGAGCCAGAGGCGGGTGACCGCCTCCGGCGACCTGGTGAGTGACTTCCGCGATCCCGTCACCCGGACGCGATGGGACGAGAGCTGAGGGGCTTCATGCGATACGTGGGGAAGAACTGCAGAAGGCCATTGCGGCCGCGGTGCGCCATTCCAGCCGCGCTGCGGTAGACTGCTGCCATCGACAGCCAGGAGTGCCGCGAAGCCTCCCGGGTGGTTGAGTCGCCGAGGGGACAGGACGGCGTTCCGGAACGACCCGGCGCGCATATTGGAGGGTGCGGAGATGAAGCCGAAGAAGACGGGTATCGACAGCAGCAGACTGGAACGGGTCGTCGCGGAGGCCCGCAAGAGCCGAGAGGAGCGCGAGCGCGGCTACCGGGAGCAGGCGCTCAAACTCTACCCTTGGGTATGCGGGCGCTGCCGCCGCGAGTTCACCCTGGCGAACGTGCAGGAGCTGACAGTCCACCACAGAGATCACGACCACGACAACAACCCGCCGGACGGCAGCAACTGGGAGCTGCTCTGCGTCTACTGCCACGATAACGAGCACCAGCGCCACCTGGAGCAGGTGCGCGGCGGCGGTGCCTCGGTAGGCGGAGGACGCCCGGGCCCGGTGACACATCGGCCCTTCGCCAACCTCAAGGACCTGCTCAAAGGAGGTCAGTAGCGGGACGAATAGGCGCCGGGGCGGGCGGCGCAGCGGCCCGGGGTCCTGACTGGGCTATCGGCACGGTCTATTCACAAGCTCTCGGGTGTTCTGGTCCGCGTATGTGGTCAAGGGGGGCGCGGAACTCCGGTGTCGGAGCACCTTCCAGCCAGCCGCATCAGCGCTTTCTCCGGCTCCCTTCCGCATCGGCCTATACCGTGGGCCGGGGCAGTCACGCCGCTTGCTGCCTGCGTGCTTGACGGACAAATCGCTTCAAGATTACCCTTTAACATTGTGATAAAAAGAGCTAAAGTCATGCTGAGTGTGAAGGTCTCATGTCCTGGGGGTCGGCTGTGACTGTGCGATACGTGACACGCGTCTGGATCCTGATGCCGCTAGTGTTCGCAACTGGCTGCGCCTCGCAGGCCGCATCTACGGTGCATCCCATGCCGCCGCCGACCACAGACATTCGGCTGCGACAGGTTGCGGGCGTTCCCGATGGGCCACTGGCGCTGGCCGTCTTCAAGCAGAAGAGGCAGCTCGTGGTGCTTCGGCACGGGATACCGGAGCGCACCTTCTACGTCTACCTCGGCTCGAACCCCAGCGGCCCCAAGATTTGGAAAGGGGATAACCGAACCCCAGAGGGGATCTACCGCGTATGTCAAATCAAGCCCAGCCGCTTTAAGACGTTCCTGTGGCTCTCCTATCCCAATGAAGCGGACGCCAGAAAGGCGCTGGAAGCGGGCCAGATCACCTTCGGTGAGTATCAGCGCATCGTGCAGGCCCAGGAGGATGGTCAGTGTCCGCCAGCGGACACGCCGCTGGGTGGTCTGGTAGGGATCCACGGCGACTATGCGGACCCGCCGCGCCGCTACGATTGGACCGAGGGTTGCATCGCCCTCCCCGGTGACGCTGAGTTGGAGCAACTGGTGAGTCTCGTACACGCTGGCACGCCGGTAGTCATCTTTCCGTAGGGGACGGGGTTGGTGCCGCCGCGCTGAACTCGCCCGCACGAGGCCGCCGCTTCCGGGCCACAGGGGCTCCGAGTCGCGGGACGCTGCTGCCGCTAGAAGAGTCCCAGCGTCATCCAGGTGTCGCTCCGGGTCCGGTAGTCAGCCTGGGCGCTCTAGCCCGCTGTCGCCAGCCGCCATCTTCTCGGCCAGACGCTCTTCCATCAGGCGCGCCGTATGCACCCCCATGCTCTTCAGCTTCTGGTTGAGGGCCGCAATCTCTACCAGGGTGCTGGCGCTGCGTCCGGGCCTCACGGGGATGGTTACGTGGGGTATCGCCACGTCCAATATGCTCATGGTCTCCTCGGTTAACCCGGTGCGGTCGTACTCCGTGCCGTCGTCCCAGTCGACCAGAGTGATGGCCATTGAGACGCGCTTCTCGTGGCGGATTGCGGTCACGCCAAACAGCCGGCTGACGTCGATGATCCCCAGGCCTCGCGCCTCCATGTGGTAAGGCAGCAGCTCCGAGCCCCGTCCGATCAGGACGGAATCGCTGAGACACTGGATGGTGACCACGTCGTCGGCCACCAGGTGGAATCCCCGGCGGATCAGCTCCAGCCCGCACTCGCTCTTGCCCACGCTGCTCTTGCCCAGGATCAAGACCCCCATGTCGTGCAGATCCATGAGCACGCCGTGCACCGTGGTTTCTGGGGCGAACTCCGACTCCAGGTTTTCCCACAGCCGTTTGTAAAGCTTGGTGGTGCTGTGCGGGCAGGTGAGGACCGGGATTCCGGCCTCGTTGGCCCGCTCGCGCATGGGCAGCGGAGGCTCGTGCCCGTTCGTGACGATGGCGCAGGGCACGTCGTTGGCCACGATCCGCGCCAGGTTGTCGCACAGCTCCGCGTCTCGGGCGTTGGTCTCGATGTAGGCAACCTCGCCGTTGCCGAAGATCTGGATCCGTTCGGAGCGAAACGCCGCGAAATAGCCCGTGAGCTCCAGGGCTGGCCGATTGAGCTCTGCAGTGGTGATGGGACGATCGAGGCCGGACTCTCCGGCCCCCACGCGGAGGCCCAGCATGGGGTCTTGCAGCAGTTTGCGAACCGTGATCTCCATGACGGTGGACCTCAGCGCGAGCGAGAATGGCTATGAATATTGTGAAGGAGCGTCAAGGACGCCCGAGCGCCCCGTGCGGGCGGCCAGCAGCGAAGCGCTGCCACCCGGGTGCGTGCCGTCGGAGACGTCCAGCAGTACTCAACGATGCAGATTCCGCACGTGGCGCCAGACGTAAGCGGCAACCAGTAGGGCGGCGACCACGGCGAGCGCGGTGTCGTATTCGTGGAAGTAGGGGCCGATGGTTTGCCAGTTCTTCCCCAGCCGCTCGCCCACATAAGCCAGGGCAAAGCACCAGATGATCGAGCCGACGAATGTGTACCCGATGAAGCGGCCCATATGCATCCGGGCCAGCCCAGCCGGGAAGGCGATGAAGGTGCGTACCACCGGCAGCAGGCGACCGCCGAAGATGATGCCCTCTCCGTAGTGTGCGAAAGCGCGGTCCGCCAGATCCATGTCGTGTCGCGAAACGAGCAGGTACTTGCCATACCGTTCGACCGCAGGGCGACCGCCGTACATGCCCAGGTAATACGCCGGCACCGAACCGAGGACGCAGCCCAGTGCCCCCGCGACCGAAACGCCCCATAGGGACATCTCTCCGCGGGATACCAGGTACCCCGAGAACGGCATGATGATCTCCGAAGGCAGGGGGATGCAGGCGCTCTCGATGGCCATCAGCAGCACGATCCCCGGATAGCCCATAGAGGAGATGACGTGCGTGATCCACTGTGCGACGGCTTCGATCATGTGTCACCAGAAGTAAGCGAGGACGATAGCGCCTAAAACGATGCGGTACCAGCCGAAGACGACGAACGTGTGGTCGGAGATATAGCGCAACAGCCCCCTCACTGCAGCGAGGGCGCTGACGAAGGCCATGAAGAAGCCCGCTGCGAAGATGCCGAAGTCGGGGGCATGGAGCAAGCCCCAGTTCTCGTAGAGATCGAAGAAGGTCGCGGCGAACATCACCGGGATCGCCAGGAAGAAGGAAAACTCTGTGGCGGTCTTGCGGGACAAGCCGAACACGAGGCCCCCCATGATCGTGGCCCCGGCACGCGAGGTGCCGGGGATGAGGGAGAGGCACTGGGCGAGCCCCACCTTCAGGGCCACCTTCCAGCTCATGTCGTCCACGTGGTGAATGCGGGCGAGACCGATGCTCTTCTCGATAAAAACGATAACAATGCCGCCAACCACGAGCGCCACCGCCACGGTGACGGGACTGAAGAGGTAGGCCGTGATGGCGTGGTGGAAGAGCAGTCCGATGACGGCGGCTGGCAAGAACGCTACGAACAGGTTCAGGACGAAGCGTCGGGCCGCAGGGTTGGCGAGCAGGCCGCGTACGACCTCGGTGATCTTTGCCCTATATTCCCAGCAGACCGCCAGTATGGCGCCGAGTTGGATGACGATTTCGAAGACCTTGGCCTTGTCGTCTTTGAAGTCCAGCAGGTCGCCTACGATGATGAGGTGGCCGGTGCTGGAGATGGGCAGGAATTCGGTGATGCCTTCGACCACTCCGAGCAGCAGTGCCTTCAGGTAGAGCAACGAGTCCATTGGATCCTTCCTCTAGTTATCTAGTTAATCTGATACGTCAATCGCCTGTGGACCGGAGAGAACTTTACGGCTGCTTCGCCTTCGAGCCTTCATACAGGGTGCGCTGGGGTGCGTGACAGGCGCCTTTCGATGCGGGCCTTCGGCCGGGCGGATTCGGCATCAAGGGGCTTCTCCCCGCGGCTCTGGAGGAGGATTGCCGGCTGGCATCGTCGCGAGTCCGCCTGCGCGGCCGTGGTCGGCGCCGTGGTTGGACTCACGGATCTCCAGTGCCCACCAGGGTCAGGAAATCCTCCGGCGGCACCGTGCCCTCGTAGCGCACCGACGCCGAGCCCCATGCCACGGCGGTCCCGAGCGCGCTCCGCATGTCCCGGCCGGCCGCCAACGCGTGCACCAGGCCGGCGGCGAACACGTCTCCCGCTCCGGTACTGTCCGCCGCCCGGACCACAGAGGCTTTCTCTTCCAGGCGTATGCCGTCGCCATACGCTGCGGCTCCTTCGGGCCCGCGGGTGACGACGGTCCACTCCAAGAGCGTCGCCTGCGACATGGCGACCGGCTGCATAAGGATCGGCGAGAAACGCCGCGCCCAAGTCGGAGACGGACCCCACCAGCACCCGGGCGGGGCGCGATCCGCCATCCACCGGCGGTACATGCGCCACCACCAGTCCGGTTCGGACTCGCTGTGCCAGCAGCGGCGTCAGTGCCGGGTCGGCGCTGCGCACATACCAGCAGTCGGTTGACACGTCCCCCAGATTTGGAGGAAGGGCCACGGCTGCGCGGGCCAGATTGATCACGGTGCGCTCGCCGCCAGCTTCCAGCAGGATCAGGGAGCGGGTAGTCTCTCCGGCGTGGCGGCGGACCAGGCTTACGTCCACCCCGAGATCGGCCAGCATTGCGACCAGCCGCTTTCCGTCGGCGTCCTCTCCCACGGCGCTCACCACCGCGGCCGTGTCACCCGCCCTCGCTAGCGCCATGGCGGTGTTGGCCGCCCCACCTCCGATGCGTTTACCCACCCAGCGCCCGCTGTTGTGCGACCCCACCCGCAACGCCGTATCGAGACGCACGACCTGGTCCCAAGCTACCGAACCGACGACGAGCACTCTGGCCACGTTCAGATCTTCCTGCGTGCCCACCTGTCGGGCCAATGAATCCCCCGCCCCGATTACCTGGCTATGCGGCGTGCCGCCGCTCTCGCTGCGGCACGGGCTTCGCGGGGGATGCATCTCCGGAATGGGCGCCGGCTGGCCCAAGCGCTCACTTCTCGGCAAGCTCGACCACCGTCACAGCGTCCGGGATCTCCCTCAGGTTTCTCGAGACCGGACACTGTTTCATGCGCCCGACGATATAGCTTACGTCACTGGCGGAGGGCGCGCCGGCCTTCAGGTGCGCGTCGAAATGCACGTGCCGTTTGCGTATGCTCCAGTCCTCCGCCGCGGCCACCTCGATGGAGCCATGCGCGAAGTCCAGTATCAGACCCCGTTGCGCGGCATTGGTGCGAAGGTAAAGGTGCTGACAACTGAACAAGCCGTACACAAAGACGACAAAACCGGGGGACCGGAGGTTCAGATCCAAGCTGCGCCATTCACCGCCCTCCAGGTTTTCCACTCGGAGATCCGCGGGCGCGTTGTCGGGTCCGTGATACCGACAAAAGAGCCTCATCTGAAAAATGCGCTCGCCCATGTGACCGCCCTCGAAGGGCAACGGAACCACCCTACGCCGCCCGAAAAGCAACCCGAAGGACCCGCTTTGCTGCGAGGGCCGATTATTCTCGAGCCCTCCGATGACCCGCGGCTCGGCCGGCCGCACGCGTTTCGCGATCCGCCTCCGTCACACGGCTTGCCCAGTGCTCCAGAACCGCTCGAACCGGTAGCCGGACAGGTCTATCTCGGGGGCCTCGCCGGATATCAGGTCCGCCACCGCCTTGCCGGAGCCTGCTGCCATGGACCACCCCAGATGCCCGTGACCCGTGTTGAGATAGAGGTTCTCGTAACAGGAGCGGCCCAGTACGGGCACGCCATCCGGGGTCATGGGTCGAAACCCGGTCCAGCGTTCGTCTCCCGAGTCTCCAAGCGCCGGGCGATACTCCGGATACACGCTCGCGAGCAATGTGAACAGATTCCGCACCCGGCTGTCCGTGATCCTGTCATCGTAGCCTGTAAGCTCGGCGGTGCCGGCCACGCGGAGGCGATCGCCCAGAGGGGTGATCGCCGCGTGCAGTGCGTCGTCGACCACCGGAATCCAAGGTCCATCCTGCCAGGTCCCGCGCGGCAATGTGATGGAGTAGCCTTTGACCGGGCGGATGGGCAGTTGGATTCCGATCGGCTTCAGGATCAACGGGCTGTAGCTGCCGGCAGCGACCACAAAGGCGTCGGCCTGAAGGGGTCCCGCTGTGGTATCGGCGGCCAGCAGGCGATTCCCGCGGCGCTGGAAGCCGCGCACCGTGGTGCGGAAAAGAAACTCGACGCCGCGCTCGATCGACGCCTCGCTGAGCGCCCGACAAAACTGGTGGGCGTCCCCCGCCTCATCGCCCGGATAGTGGATGCCGCCGACGATGGCTTCGCGTATGGGGGCGAGCGCCGGCTCCACCTCGACCACCTCCGCGCGGTCGAGAAGTCGGTACGCCACGCCCTGGTGCGACAGCACTTCGGCGAGCCCGGCGCTTCGACCCAGCGAGTGCCGATCGCGAAAGACTTTCAGCGTGCCGTGTGCCGACTGGTCGTAACGGAGGTCCGTCTCGCTGCGTAGCGCGTGCAGGACACCGAGCGTGTAGCCGGCAAGACGCGCGTTGAGGAGCGCGTTCCGAATATAGCGGCCTCGGGCGGAGTTGCGCAGGAACTCCAATCCCCACAGCCCGAGCGACGGTAACGCCTTGAGGCGCAGGAGCAGAGGCGCATCCTCCTTGCCCAGCCCGAAAAGCGCCTTCCACAACACGCCCGGTGCGTTCCACGGGTCGGCCTGACTCGGTGTCAACATGCCCCCGTTGGCGAAGCTGGTCTCCATGCCCGGCCCGTCAGCGCGGTCCAGGACCGTCACCGCGTGACCGTGACGCGAGAGGAAATAGGCAGTGGTAGTTCCCAGCAGCCCGCTGCCAACAACGACGATCTTCATGACGTCCTCTGCATAATCCTGGTGAGTCGGAGCGGGGCTTTCCCGTGTCGGCGGGGACTAAGCCCCTGGCACAGGGAAGACGAGCGGCGTCGATTCTCCGGTGTGGATACGGCCAATGCCGCACGCGCGCATCATGACGGCGGTCTCGTCATCATGCGGTGGGCATCCCGAAGCGCCGCTATTCGGCCATCTCCATGGCATCCCGGCGGCATGCCCACCCGTATGAGCCCGAGATTGCAGACTGGGACCGCCCGCCAGCTTCCCGCATCAGCGGGCATGAGCGGCAGCTCGCAGGGGCGTTCGGACCCGCGTCTGCGACGCTGCGGGAGCGATCTCGTGGACGATGCTCCACGAGGTACCAAAGCGCGCCACCGACATCGCCCGTCAAGCCACCTGCGGCCCGCTCCATCCTCCTGACACGCGTTGTCGGGGGCATATCCCAGGAGGTCCGCGTCGAGCGACAGCGCGGAAAGGCGTGCCCGCGACGCCCCAGCAGCGCCCTGCTCATATCGAAACCGTACCGGCTGGACGGCTATCCGTCAATGATCACGGTGGCCGCAGGGGCGGCTCCAGCTCGGCAATGCCCGCACAGCACGGGGCAGGGAACCGGACCGGTGGGCGGCTCTCGGCTCTCGACGCGGGCACCCTGCCCCCCTGTGACAGGGACCAGGGGTGGCGTCTCGAACCTCCTTCGACCGATACGGCGGCCCGGGTGAGCGACAGGACTGTGACCGGAGCGTGATGGCGGGGAACACGAGCCTTCTCTGAGCACGAGCGTTGGAGTAGAATGCAACGTTCTGCGAGGCCCGGGCTGGGCCTGGCGCGGTGCTCCCTTGACAGGCAGAGAGGGCCTACAGCGACATGGTGACCATCCGTTTGGCGCGCGCCGGCGCGACGAAGCGTCCCTTCTACCACATCGTCGTTACCGACAGCCGTAACAAACGCGACGGGCGTTTCATAGAGCGACTGGGCTTCTTCAACCCCATCGCCAGCGACAAGGTGGCGGAGTCCGTGCGCATCGACATGGAGCGCGTCCGGTACTGGCTGTCGCAGGGCGCCAAGACCTCCCAGCGCGTGGCGCAGATCATGAAGCAGCATCCGCCGGCGTCATAGCCGCGGCGTGAGCGATAGCGGAGATCGTTTCGTCGTCGTCGGCCGCATCGCGGGCCTGTTCGGCGTGCGCGGCGAGGTGCGTGTGGAGTCCTACACGGAGCCGCGCCAGCAACTTCTCGAACTGTCCCCGTGGTACTTGGACCGCGGCGTGGGACAGTGGCACCCGGTGCCGTTAGGACATGGCCGCATGCACGGCAAGAGCCTGGTGGGGGTGCTGGGTGGGTCTTCGGACCGGGAAGATGCGCGCGCCTGGCTCGGCGCCCGTATCGCGGTGCGTCGGAGGCAGTTGCCCCCCACCGCGTCCGGACAGTATTACTGGGCCGATCTCGTGGGCCTCGTCGTCCTCGACGGGACGGGGGAGACGCTGGGGCGAGTGTCTTCTCTCATCGAAACGGGAGCGAACGACGTGCTGGTAGTGGCGGGCGAGCAGGAGCACCTTATCCCGTTCGTGGCGGGGGCCGTGGTCAGGCAGGTGGACCTGGATCGCGGCACCATCGAGGTCGACTGGACCACAGACACCTGATCCGGACATGTGGCTAGGGGTCGTGACCCTGTTCCCGGCCATGTTCCGGCCGTTCCTCGAATCCGGCGTGGTGGGCCGGGCGTTGGCGCGGGGGTTGGCCGATGTCCAGCTCTGGAACCCGCGGGACTTCGCGCGCGACCGGCACCACAGGGTCGATGACCGCCCTTACGGCGGCGGGCCCGGCATGGTGATGCAGGTCCAGCCGTTGCGCGATGCCATTCGCGCCGCTCGGGCGGCGGCCGGAAACGGAGCCTCGGTGGTGCTGCTCAGCCCCCAGGGCCGGCGCCTGGATCAGCGGGGCGTCAACGAGCTGCACGCGCGAGGGCGCCTGGTGCTGGTGGCCGCGCGCTATGAAGGCGTGGATGAGCGCTTGGTGCAGCTTGAAGTCGACCAGGAATGGTCCATCGGGGACTATGTTCTGAGCGGCGGTGAGCTGGCCGCCATGGTGCTGATCGACGCCATCACGCGCCTGATCCCGGGTGCCCTCGGGCATGGGAGTTCGGCCCAGCAGGACTCCTTCATGCAGGGGCTGCTGGATCATCCGCACTACACCAGGCCGGAGGTGGTGGAAGGCCTCCGTGTCCCCGAGGTATTGCTGAGCGGGGACCACCAAGCCATTCGCCGGTGGCGCCACAAGCAGGCGCTCGGACGCACTTGGCAGCGGCGGCCCGATCTGCTCGAGTCGATGACGGTGGACGCCGAGCAGCGTCGCATGCTGGAAGAGTTTATTGCCGAGCTACGGGATGCGCAGAGGGACCGGGTATGAGCGACATTATCAAGGCGATTGAAGCGGAGCAGATGGACCGGGAGATCCCCGACTTCGGACCGGGTGACACCGTCGTGGTTCAGGTCAAGGTGAAGGAGGGAAGCCGCGAGCGGCTCCAGGCCTTCGAAGGGGTGGTGATCGCGAAGCGCAACCGGGGACTGAATTCCTCGTTCACGGTGCGCAAGATCTCGCACGGCGAGGGCGTGGAGCGCGTGTTCCAGTCGTACAGCCCCAACATTCAGAGCATCAAGGTCAAGCGGCGGGGTGCGGTGCGTCGCGCCAAGCTCTACTATCTCCGCGGTCTCCAGGGCAAGGCCGCGCGTATCAAGGAGAAGCTGTAGCGGCCGTGACACGGCTAGCAGCAGGCCGGCCCTATGCGGCCGTTCTGCAGACCCCCATCGGCAGGTTGGGGATGGTGTTGCAGGACGGGCGTCTTGCCGCGCTGGATTTTCTGCTCTCCAGCGCAGCGCTTCGCGAGCCGCGCGACTCTGCTTGCGAGCAGGCCGCGGCATGGATCGAACAGTACTTTCGCGACCCCTGCGCGGTCTTCGACCTGCCCATAACACTCGCCGGCACCCCGTTCCAGCGCAGGGTATGGGCGGCGCTTCGCACGATACCGCCCGGCGCCGCCCGGCGTTATGGTGATCTGGCGGGCGATCTCGACACGAGCCCGCGTGCCGTCGGAAATGCGTGCCGCGCGAACGCGTTGCCCATCGTGATTCCCTGCCATCGGGTCGTTGGGGCGACCGGCCTCGGCGGTTATGCCGGGGCGACCGCGGGCCAGGCATTGGATACCAAGGCTTGGCTGCTGCGTCATGAAGCCCGTTGCACCTGATCCCGATCCATCGGGGCAGGCTGGCTTGGTCGATGCCTTTCTGGATGCCCTCTGGATGGAACACGGCCTGAGCAGCAATACCCTCGCCGCTTACGGCGCAGACCTGCGCGGCTGCGGTCGTTGGCTCGAGGCGCGGGGCAAGACCTTGCTGTCGGTGCAGCGGGAGGACCTGCTCCAGTACCTGGCGAGCCGCGTGTCCCTCGCCGCGAGCCCGCGCTCTACGGCGCGCCTGGTGTCCAGCCTGCGGCGCTTCTACCAGTACCTGTTGCGCGAGGGGCGGATGCGCGTCGACCCGAGCCTGCGCATCGAGTCCCCGAAGCTCGGCCGTGGCCTGCCCGAGGCGCTGACCGAGCCGGAGGTCGAGGCGCTCCTCGATGCGCCCGCAGTGAGTTCGGCCCGGGGCCTGCGCGATCGCACCATGCTGGAGGTTCTCTACGCCACGGGCCTGCGGGTGTCCGAACTGGTCGGGCTGCGCCTCGACCAAGTCAATCTGCGCCAGGGGGTCGTGCGCGTCCTCGGCAAGGGAAGAAAAGAGCGCCTGGTGCCCCTTGGGGAGGAGTCGCTCACTTGGTTGGAGCAGTACCTCCGCGATGGGCGCCCTGACCTGGCAATGGGCCAGATGACGGACAGCCTGTTCCCGACACGCAGGAGGGCCTTCATGACACGCGAGAACTTCTGGCACCTCGTCAAGCGTTATGCGTTCCAGGCGCGTATCGCGAAATCCATTTCCCCGCACACCCTTCGGCATTCCTTCGCCACCCACCTCCTGAACCACGGGGCGGACCTGCGCTCCGTGCAGATGCTGCTGGGTCACAGCGACCTGTCGACGACGCAGATCTATACTCACGTCGCCCGGGCGAGACTCAAGGAATTGCACGCTCGGCACCACCCCCGCGGCTGAGCGGGTGGACCGTCTGTCGCTCGACTCCTTCCCCGAGCCCGGGTTGCTTAAGAGTAAGGGCCAGTGAGTAAGGGCTCTGACCCTGTGTCTGACCCCATTCTCCGTGACCCCTTTCTCCGCAAAGTTCTAGTGGGAAATCTCCTTCAGGCTGATGCTCTGCGGCAACTTCGCCGATGCAAGGTCAAGACGGTCGCCGACCAGCGGGATCTCGATGGACTGGGCGTCGTCAGTCTGCCACACGAGCACCGGCTTGCTCGGCTTGGTCGGATCGACTACGACGTGGTTGTCGATCGGCGCGTTTTCCACTTTCCAGCCTAGGGTGGACGACCAGGACATCGCTGCCTCGCGGGGATTGTTTCCCCGGAGCCGCACAAGAATCCGCTGCAACGCCGCATCGTCGCTGGCCCAAGTGATCACCCCGACCGCTGAAGGGTCTTCGTCCAGGACCTCCTTGTCCGCCGGCGTCGTCACCATATAGACAGCCACGGTGCGGCCGACCGCCGACGGTTTGGCGAGACGAGTGTATGTCAGCAGATGCGTGCCGCTCGATTTGACGTAGAGCGTCTTGAGTGTGTTGAGGTTGAGCTGTATCTCCGCGTCACTCTCCGCGCAGCATCTTCACAAAACGATCTTGACGCCGGCGGCCCCTTCGATCTTGACTTCATCGCCGGGGATCTCGCGACGCACGAGCGGGGCGTCGAAATGCCCGGACCTGCTCAGTGGATGGACCACCAGCGTGACGGTTCCCGTCTCGTCCCCGTTCTCCGCGAGGTCTTCCGAAATGCGCCGGCGGTGGCGGACCTCGGCCTCCACCACGGCCGTCCGCACTGTCCCCTGGTACACAAACTGAGTCAGCTCGTAGGTGCGGGATCGCGTCGCCAGGTAAAGGTCGGCGCCGCCTTTTTACAGCGTCGCCTCCGACTGGCCACTCAGCGTCGTGCCGTCGCCCGAGTTGGCCGCCAGGGCGGGAAGAGCATGGAGCGCGAAGATGAATGAGAGTGCTGCGACATCTCGTCGCATGAGCGTTCCCTCACCTGGCCGGGCCGAGGTTGAACACGGTACGGGCCCGCACGAGATCGAGCAACTGCACGCTGCCGCTCAAAAGCTTGCCGCTCTTGGGGTCGGCGTTCAGCACCGCGACGGCGCCGCGAAAATCGGGTCCCAGCATCGCCGCAAACTGCGCCAGCTCGCAATGCCAGAACGAAGCCAAGTCCTCTCGTCCTGTGTTTCCCGCCTTAGGCAGGCGTGCAACCACCGACCGGTATCGCTCTGCCGGCATCGTGCGATCGGCGATCACCAGGATTTTCTGCGCGGCCATGTCCGGGGGACTGAGATCGAGGTCCGGTTTGCCGAACGCCGCTTCGATCTGAGCGAGCGCCTCTTTGACGCGCTGGCCCCGGCGGTCGGAGTAAGGAATGTCGAGCCGTGTCCCGAACACCTTGCGCCCATCCGCCGCGCTGGAGAACCATAGCTCGAGGTCGCGGCCGTCCTTGAGCGTCGAGTTGATGTGATAGAAGGGCGATTCGTTCAGGACGCTCGAGCGGAGATTCTCTCCAATATAGCCGCCATAGTTGTGCGGCAGGTGGGTGCCGTAATCGCCTTGATACTGACCTTCCAGCGCCTGATTATCCAGCGCGGATTGGTCGCTCAGCGGCATATCGAGTGGAACACTGACCAGGCGCCATCGCTCCGCCGCTTGCGCTCCGCCCGGCAGGACCGACACCAGCACTGCCGCTGCCAACAAGGTCTTGCGCTTCATTCCTGGGAGATTCCGCTCCACTACTTCCACACTGCCTCGAGAGTCACGCGCTCACGCTTGAGGAGCTTCATGGCTCCGTTCGCGGCCGAGTATACGATTCTTTCCGCCGTCCACACCTTTCCTGGCCTCAACTCCTCCGCCAGGCCCGTGAGGTACGGGCAATGGCCGTGGTCATCGCAGGGCTTGGAATCGCTGCAATCGTAAGGAATGTCTATACCGTCCACCTGCGAAATCGTTCCGGTCTCGATCTCACACACCGACCCGTCGGACACCCGTATCAACCATGCCCGCGGTGACGCCGGGATCCAGGGCGTCGGCTTGGGCAGAGGCTTGGACGGCTTCAGTATGAATCCCGGCCCGTTGCCGATCGGGCTGGCGTCGCAAACCACCTCCTCGCTGAGACCTGGGGCCTCGAAGCACGGGTCGAAGATCTCGTTGCCCACCATGCATCGCCAAACGCCCACGCGCGCGACCGCGATGGAATCCGTCCAGCAGTCGCCGGCTCGGGTGGGACCGCCCGGCACCGGAAGGGCTGAAGACAATGACTTCGGTCTGCGCCAGGGCACTGGCGCCGGCTCGCGCAACGCCGGCGACGAGCGCAACGGTCGCGGCTATCGCTAGCGGCAGCCAGAATCTTTCGATGTGCTTCGACGGTTTCACTGATGAGGACCTCCGGCAGGATACCCACATGACCATCCCATTACACACAACTTGATGACAATCGTGTAACATCCTGACATAACGTCACAAGATGGGGTGTCGGGATGAGCTGGGCGGCGGAGGAATTTAGGGGCATCGATTTGGGCGACAAGCGGCTGGGCAAGCGGGCCGTGTTGCTTGCCGAGCGGCTGGCGGAGAAGCCGAGCGCGAGCATTCCCGGAGCGTGTGGGGGCTGGGCCGAGACCCAGGGAGCTTACCGGTTTTTTGCCCACGACGAGATGGACTGGCGGGACATCCTGGAGCCGCACTGGCAGTGTTCTGCGGCCCGGATGCGGGAGCACGAAATCGTGCTGTGCATCCAAGACACCACGGAGGTGGACTTCAACGGGCAGGACATCGCTGGCCTGGGGCCGTTGAGCTATGAGGCGCAACGCGGTATGTACCTGCATCCGACGTATGCCGTGACGCTCGCGCGCGAGCCCTTGGGCGTGCTGGATGCGTGGATGTGGGCACGCGAGCCGAAGGACGCCGAAGGCCCTCGGGGAGGTGTTCTGGAAAGCACCCGCTGGGTGGAGGGCTATGAGCGCATGGCAGAGCTGGCGTCCGAACTTCCACAGACCCGCCTGGTGTATGTAGCCGACCGGGAGGCTGACATCGTAGCCCTGATGGCCAAAGCGCGCGACCTGGGGCAGCCGGCCGACTGGTTGGTCCGCTCCCGGCACAACCGTGCGCTGCCCGAGGGCGGCAAGCTGTGGGAGGAGGTGACCCGAGGCGAATGCCTGGGCGGGATACGCTTCACGATGCCGTCGCGCCACGGACAAAAAGCGCGGCAAGTCTGCCAACAGGTGTGGGCGAGGCGTGTGAAGCTCTCCGACGGCAAGGGGGGTCGGTTGGAGGCCACCTGCATCGTGGCCCGGGAAGTGGACGCGCCAGCAGGCGTGAAGCCCGTCGAATGGCGCCTGCTCACCAACCGTGAGGCCGCCAGCTTGGAGGCGGCGGCCGAGCTCATCGACTGGTATCGCGCCCGCTGGGAGATTGAACTCTTCTTCCACGTGCTGAAGAACGCCTGCCGCGTGGAGGCGTTGCAGCTCAGCACCATGGAACGCCTGGAACGGGCGCTGGCGCTATTCATGGTGGTCGCCTGGCGCATCGCCCGGCTGATGCGCCTGGGGCGCACCTGTCCGGACTTGGAGGCCGAGTGGTTGTTCGAGCGCGAGGAGTGGGAGGCAGCCTTCCTCCTGAACAAGAAACGCCCACCGAAGACGCCACCCCGACTGAACCAAGTGGTGCATCTCATCGCCAGGCTCGGCGGCTTCCTGGGGCGCAAGGGCGACGGCGAGCCCGGCGTGAAAACCCTCTGGCAAGGGCTCACGCGCGTCATGGACTTCGCGGCAGGACTGCACTACGCGCGTGAGGCTCAAGTCCTTTGAGTTGTGTGTAATGGGATGCCACATGACCTAGGCCGCTTCGGTCGCAGGCAAAGCGCTCCGGTTTTGGCGATAGCGCCCCCGCCGCGGCCTCGCCCGGGAATTTGGGAGTTCCGAAGGACGACCCGTATCCGGTGCCCACCACCCTCCGGTGCGGTGGAGCCGCGTCCGGCCATCGTTCACCCGAGAAGTAGTTGCGTATCGGACCGCGCTGCCGCTCTCGGGCTGAAGCGATGGAGCCTGGGCGGCACCCCATGTGGGGCGGCGGCATGTGGGACCCAAAGGAGAGAAGCCTCCGGCGACCTGATTACGGTTCTTTGCCGGCAAGGGCGTTCTCGATGCGTCGATCGGGCACAAGCCAAACCAGTGCAACCAGCACGTAGAGACCTTGAGAGAGCCGTTGCGACCAGTACGCCGCCGGAATGGCGATGATGTAGATCAGGGGCGATACCTTTCCCTTCCAATCGGCGCCGACAGCCTTCCGTAAGAGGGAGCCAGGACCTTGCGAGGCAATGATGAGTTGCTGCAGTATCCAGTACGCGATAGCGGCCATGAGCAGAACGACACCGTAGAAAGCCGATGGTGCCGCGGCGAAGTGATTCTCTCCCATCCAACCCGTGGCGAAGGGAAACAGTGATAGCCAGAACAACAGATGTAGGTTGGCCCACAGCATCGGCCCCGTCACCGTGCGACACGCATGCAGCATATGGTGGTGGTTGTTCCAGTAGATGCCGACGTAGACGAAGCTCAACACATAGCTCAAGAACACTGGGACCAATGGCGCAAGAGCATCGATCCTCTCGCCATGAGGCACCTTTAGCTCCAACACCATGATGGTGATGATGATGGCGATCACGCCATCGCTGAACGCTTCGAGCCTACCTTTGCCCATTCAGGCCGCGCTCTTTCTCTCAAAGAAACTTCCACTTCACGACAACCGCGACCGCAGCAGGCAGCGAGAATATCAACAGGAAGATCGGCAGCTCTTCTCGTAAGGAGTATCCGGCCCGCGACATGCCACCCCACATGTTCCAAGCCGCCCCCAAAAGCCAGAGGACGACGAACGCCGTGGTGGCTGTCGTCGTGGACGAAGCGCTGGTGCTGGCAAAGAGTCTTGCAAACCCAAGGCAGACCGCCCAAAGTGCAAAGCCTCCAAGGATGATGATTACCGTGCGCATTACGCGCTCTCCTGGTCGTTAGCAATCGATGAGCGAGGCGACTGCAGAAGGATAACGGATGGGCTAAACACACGCCATTACACGGAAGTGCTAGTTCCGACAATCACTCCGGCGGGAGGCCGGAATCCGGAGGCCACGGATGGCCTCGCTCGGCATCCCCGCCCCGGATTCCGCACACTCCTTGCGTGGAAAGACGAGATGTGTGTGAGGATATGGGCTGAACGATTCGGCCCCCCGGAGAGGGACTACTCTACGCCCGACCACGCCGGTCGCGCCGGTGACGAAGATTCGCATGTTCACATCGCTCCGCAGGTTCGATCAGGGGGCTCAGCGCCCGCCCAGTGCAAGCCGACCGTGGCAAGCCGACGGACAAGGCCATCTCGGTCTGGGTATGACCCCGGTTGGTGGGTCGTTGGGCAGGTTCCGACGGCGGTGCTACCATGAATCTTATACGTTCCACTTCGCCCCATAGGCGTGTCGTGGCGGTCCGGTGCCCCAGCGGACCGGGTTGCTTCGAAGTCCTGGACGAGCGATCGCTATTGCGCTATGCCCGGAGCGGCGTCATGAGGCAGCCGGGGGGCACCGGGCGTTCCGGCATCCAAACCCATCAGGTCCCGACCCTCGGAGGAGACCGGTCATGAGATTCCGCTCCACGTATCCCGCCGCCGCAACCTCCGAACTCTTCCGCCTCGCCCATACGACGGGCGTCGAGCCCGGCGCGCTGGTCCAGGCTTGTCTCGCTCAGCTCGGCCCTCTGCCGGCCGATGCGAACCTGGGCTTCATCTACGCCAGCGACGCTCTGGCCCGCGAGCTGGAGGCCCTGGTGCGCCTGCTCAAGCAGGCCACCGGCATCGAGAGCTGGGTCGGCAGCGTGGGTGTGGCCATCAGTGTGACCGGCCACGAGTACTACGACCAACCGGTCCTGGCCGTGATGGTCGGGAGCGTGCCTCCTGAAGGCCTGCATCTGATCCCCTCGCTCACGGCCGGCATCGAGGGCTTCCGCGCCGAGTGCGGCGAATGGCTGAGTGTGCACCAGCCCCACTTCGGGATCGTGCATGGAGACCCGACAAACCCCGCGACCCCCAGCCTGCTTTACAAGCTGGCGGAAGACACTGGGGCCTTCTTCGTCGGCGGCATCACCTCTTCGCAAAGCCAGAACCTGCAGGTGAGCGGCGGGATCGTCCGCGGCGGCATCTCGGGGGTGCTGTTCGACCAAGCGGTGGAGGTCCTCACCAGCCACACCCAGGGCTGTGCTCCCATCGGTCCGAAGCACCGGATCACCCACGCCGTCGGCAACGTCCTCGCCGAGCTGGACGGAACGTCCTGCCCTGGACGTGTTCAAGGAGGACATCGGCCAGGTCCTCGCGAAGGACCTCCAGCGCGTCGCCGGCTATATCTTCGCGGGGCTGCCGATCGCAGGCTCGGATACCAGCGATTACATGGTGCGCAACCTTATCGGGATAGACCTCGGGCAGAAGCTGCTCGCCATCGGTGAGCATCTGACACCGGGGGAGGAGATCATGTTCTGCCGGCGCGATGGAAACACGGCCCGCGAGGACATGTTGCGCATGCTGCGCGACCTCAAGGCCCGCGCCCAGGGGCGCCAGATCCGGGGAGGGGTCTACTACTCCTGCCTGGGCCGCGGTCGCTACCAGTTCGGCGAGGACTCCGAAGAGCTCAAGATGATCGCCGAGGAGCACGGAGACTTCCCGCTGGTCGGTTTCTTCGCCAACGGCGAAATTTTCCACAACCGCCTCTACGGCTACACGGGTGTGCTGACGCTGTTTCTGTGAATGCCGCGAGGGGGCCTGTTCGAGCGGCAGGCTAAATAAGCTGTCCGTTACCATTCCCTGTCCGCGGGCGCGAGAGCCGGCAGCGAGACCAGTCGAGACGATAAGGTCGCCCCAAAGCAGTAAGGCACGCATTGGTTGGGCGAGGGATGGCGTGCCCTGGAACCGTATTAACTTCGCCAGGGCCAGCCCCCTGTGCAAAGCGAACCACGAGCAAGTGTCTCCAAGTGCCCACAAGATTTCACAAGGCTGGACCTGACCCCGGTCCTCGGTCCTACAAGCGTCTTCGGGCGTCTACAAGATGGGCAGCTAGCAGCCCCGCCTTACCCGACTAGCCCCTTCGTCGCTGCCATTCTGCCGGATCGCGACTCACGTGAAGCACCGCCAGCACCACGATCACCTCGCCCTCAACGGCGAAGTAGACAGCGTACGGGAAACGGTGCGCCAGCGCTCGTCGGATCCCCGACCGCAAAGGCTGGTACTTCAGTGGCCCATCGACAACTCGGTCGTACGTCGCACGCAATTCGTCCAGGAACTCCCGACCGAGGCCAGCTTGCTCCTTCTCGTACCAGTCGAACACTGCCGCAACGTCCAGATCGGCTTGCGGCTGGGCAACAAGCCGATACTCGGTCACCGATCTTGCTTAGCGAGGCGATCCAGCGCCTCATGTGCCGGCTGTGCACGGCTTGGATCTCGGCGGTACTCAGCAAGCCGCTCTTCGGCGAGTTTAAGGTGCGTCTCCGGGACCGGAATTTCGCCTGGCCTCTCGGCGATACGGTCCCAGAGTGCTTGCAGGTAGCGGATTTGCTCGGCCTTCGAAAGATCGCTGAACCCCATGGGTTCCGGAAGCGTAGTAGGTTGCATGCGTTACCCTCGCCATCAGGCTAACCCTAACCCATATCTCATGATTAGATAGATTAGATTGCATCATCCCTCCGGGCTCCGCGGTGGGGGCGCCGGTTAGCCGGCGCCCCCCGCTGTCCCCGCCGTGCAGTTTTCCGGCGCCGGGTTCCTCGGTTGCACTCGTTAGCGCGGCTTCGAGTCGAAAAACGCTAGATTACAAGACCTGACCCTCACGCGTGTGCGAGCCACACCCCCGTCAGAGCCTCATGCTACCCTTCTGACGGACTCCCGTCACCTGCATAAATCCGATGGTAGACCCGCACGCGTGTGTGCTATCATTGGGTGCCTCCGATAGGGGAGGTTCCGGGTTGATATAGACTTGCAAACTACCGTGTTTAAGGTGTATTGGCCGTTAGGCGTCATCTTGTATTTATTCTACGGGGTTACTCCGGCATGACAGACATTCAACACACACACCTTGTTTATTTGCGACAGTCCGTAGAAGAACCATGCCTTTCTTTTGTTCGCTATCAATGCGCCTCGTCTCCTTCGAACTACGACAAAACAAAAACAGATATATTTCTGTTATGCACAGATGTCGATGACCAGCACCCATACTACTTAAGCGTGACTGCTCACTATAATGAGAACGCAACAAGAAAACTTAAGATTCCGCATAATCTTGTTTTGATGATAGTCGAGGACCCGCATACTCCCGGAGAGCCACGCCTTTCATTTGGATTTGTTCCGCCTTCACCGGAATAATCATCTTCGCTGCTTCCGGGCGGTAAAGTCCACACGGAACCACGCACCCGAATACCACTACGAGTGCGCAACTATCCATACAGAGATGCCACGCGATCTCGGCCATGCGTCGATTCGTCCCCGGCTCCCCGCAGAACCGGACTTGGAGGGTTACACCATCCGGCTCCCAGTTTGAGCCTTCCACCAAGGGATGGGATAGAGGTCATGGAGGATGCGAGCCACCGGCAACAAAGGACGAATGACCGCGCCGAAACGTTTCCAGGTCAATGAGCGTCGTTGGCTGCGTCGGTTCAGCCATTTGAACAGCAGGCCCGTGGCGAAGTACACGTACCCCGCCACGCCCCGACTATTGCCGCTGACGCCGTAATACTGGAGGTGGCCCCGGAGATGGCGGCCGACATAAGCCACCATGGCCGCTCCGCCCTGTGCCCGCAGGCCGCGCAGTCGCTCGCTCAGTTGCTTGAGCTTCGTGCGCACCCGCTTGGCGTCGGTCCGGCGTCCGACCACGAATCGTCCGCTGCGGCTGCACCCCACATAGTGGGTGAAGCCGAGAAAGCTGAAGGTCCGCGGTCCCTGGCTATCCCGGGCTTTGCATCCCAAGGCCTGACGGCCAAACTGCAGGAGCGCCGTCTTGCTCGGTTCGACCTCCAGGTCGAACTGCGCCAACCGTTGCGTCATCTCCATTAGGAAACTCCGCGCGTCGGCTTCCTGCTCGAAACAGGCGACGTAATCATCGGCGTAACGAATCAGGTAGGCTTTGCCCTAACAACCCCTGGCGAAGCGTTTCTCGAACCAGAGGTCGAGCACGTAGTGCAGGTAAATGGTAAATGTTACTGAGTACGGGCGACACCAGTCCCCCTTGCGGGGTCCACCTCAGTCTATTGTCCTTTCCAATCCCATGAAACTTCTCCTCCGCGTTCACTTCACCTTTTTGATGACCGGCGGCTTCCAGGTGCCGTCGAGGATGGCCTGGTCGGGCCAATAGGCGCGGAGCCAGATCGAGAAGTTCCCCACCGGCGCGGGCAGCCAGTTGGATTCCTTGTCCTTGCCCGGCGACGTGTTGCCGAGATAGATCGTCAGGCCGCCGTCGGGGTTGTACTTCAGTGTCTTGTTCTTCGTGCCGAGCGCGAAGCGCTTCAGCGCGTTCGGGTAGAAGAAGTGCGCCGGGTTGGAGCGATAGTGGTCAGGTCTTGCAATCCAGCAGCATACAAGTAGTGGGGCCTAGTCTTGCACAGGCGTCGAGTCGCAAAACGCTAGATTACAAGACCTGACCCTCACGCGCCCTCACGCGCTAGATTACAAGACCTGACCCCACGCGTGTGTGACCCCACGCGTGTGGACCCCCACGCGTGTGCGATTCCGCGAACCAGCAGATCCAACGTAACGGTCAAGGCATAAGCACGGCCCGGCACGAGGTGACGGCGGTAGAGGACGATTCACAACCCGCGCGCCAACGACGACAGGATACACACGGTAGCCCGGATGGAACGAAGTGGAATCCGGGGAGCGGAAACCGGCGCCATTCCCAAGATGCTGTCGTCTCCCTCCCCGTCTGTTCCGCTGCAACCCTGTCCCTCAATTCTGCTGGGCTCCATCGAGGCTGCGAGTTACGGACTGCGCTCGCTTCCGCGTCATCAAGCTCGCGGATGAGGCGGTCAACGTGTTGGCCGCGAGGAGTCAAGCCTGTCCTGCGCTTGTCAAAGGGACCGGGCGCGCATGGTGCCTCAAGGAGGCACAGGATGTTACAAGAATGGACCAGACCCTAACCCGACGAGGCATTGAAACTCGTCGGCCGGCTATGGCGGGGCGGGATTCGACAAGAGTCCTGCCCTTGCTATAGTAGGGGCTATGGCAAAGGTTCCCGGCAAACTGCAGGTGACTATCCCAAGGCGGTCGCCGAGCGGTTGGGCATTCGCCCCGGGGACAAGATGGATTGGGTGCCCGCCGGCGACGCCATCCGCGTCGTTCCCTAAGGCGCTGCGCCGGCTGCCCGCGCCGTGCAAGAACGGCTTCAGAGATTCGACCAGGCCACCGAGCGCCAGCGTGAGCGCGAAAGGCAGGAACCCGCGGCACTCGCCGAAGCTCGCGTCTGGACCCGAGACCAGCTCTATTGAGGCTTGCCGGGCGGGGCGAGCTGCAAAAGGGCACCACAGAATTCGGTGCGCATGTGTTATAAGGTTAGACCTGACCCTGAAGCCCTTGCGGACATAGCCTAGCTGCTGACTACCTTTTGGAGTGACATGAACCTTCTCGATGAACTCGTTCGCCGCTGCAGCGATGTAATATCCCTAGCGGAAGGCGGTCAGAAGAAGGTACTTGCGGCGGTCCACCCAGAGTTCGGGCCTGTGGTCATCAAGTATGGCGAGTATCGCTACTCGTCAAGTCTAGAGCGCATCTCGCGGGAAGTCGCCCTTCTGCGAGAGATTGAGTCCCGGTACTATCCCAAGCAGTACGAGTTCCTGATCGAGCCCGTCGATCGAGTGTTTCTCGTGGTTGAAGAGCGCCTCGACGCAGTTGAACTGACGCGGGTGAAGAACCGCTTTTCCTCCGATGCCGAGATTTCGGGCCTATTGGCTCACTTGGTCTGTGCTTTGAATGTGATCTGGCAGCGCAACGTTGTTCATCGGGACATCAAGCCCGCAAACATCTTGATTACGTGCGACAACGAGCCAAGAATCATTGATCTAGGAATTGCGCGTTTCCTCGATGACACGTCTCTAACTGCAAGTATCGCCGGCCGCGGTCCTGCAACTCCGATCTATGCGGCCCCTGAACAGTTGGTCAACAGGAAGGCGATGATCAATGTGCGCACAGATTTTTTCTTGCTTGGTATTCTCGTGTTGGAGTTAATGCACGGCTTTCATCCGTTCGACCCGCAGCATGTTGGCAATCAGAATAGTCTCTTAGAAAACATCATGCTCGGCAGTTACGTCCCAGTTGATCAAGATCGGGACGGGCGGTTAGTTGGCTTCGTAGAGCGGGTGTTGCAGACACAGCCGTTTAAGAGATTGAGGACTGTGGACGCACTGATGACTCAGCTCCGAATGGATCGTCAATCATGCTGATCTACCACCAATGTGGACATAACTTCATCTGGGATATTCAGTCGCTCCAGGCTGACTACACTGGCGATGGATTGATTATATCTCCAGTCAACGTGGAGGCGGATCGTGTACGGGATCGGGTACCGAAGGACATTCTAGCCAAGAGCTGGATGGATCCCCAATTCTATTTGTTGCACGATAGCAAGGGCAAGCTCGCCACGTATCCGTTCTTCCCCGGCAACGTTCTGGACGACTTTACGACTGCCGAGTTCGTGAGCCACGCTCCACAAGTGGCCGAAGAATGCCTGGCCTTTCAGCATGAGCTGGGACTTAGGTATTCGGTCATTCCAACCAGGTACTTCGAGGATCTGCCCGGCGATTATTTAGAACAGCTAAGTTCACTGTTCGTCGAGCCCTTTATTGAAGCCAAGCATGCACTGGGGCTGACTGAGCCCCTGCTGCTTACGGTGATCGCCAAACCGCTGCATATCTCGCCCGGGCCTATGCGGGACGAACTGCTTTCGTGGGCAACCAGCTACGAAGATGTGGCCGGGATCTACCTGCTTCTTGACAACAACTTTTACTCCAAGCAAATAAAGGATCCCGGGTACCTTGCTGGGGCGCTGAGGTTCGTACGCGCCCTCCGGCAGAATGACTTAGAGGTGCATCTTGGGTATTGTGGGTTGGAGGGTCTACTTTTGGGCTCTTTCGGTAATTGTGTGGATCGTGGTGGTCGAGTAGCATCCGTTCTGAGCAATCGTCTATCACAACATCTTGTGGTTGGGCCTGTGGGGTTGTGGGCGAGAGGCCCGCGAGTGTGGGCAACCGGGAGGTTGTCCACACGGTCCTTGGGACGCGGGCCGCTCCGCAGGACTCGTCCACAAATCCACAGGCCATCAAGGGGGGAGCGCCATGGAGCCAACGCATCTATTCACGACGGCACTGGGCCTCACGGCGCCTTGGGAAGTCACCGGCGTACGCTTTGACCCCGAGGCTGGGCGCATCGACCTCGAGGTGGCCTTTGCCAAGGGGAGCCGCTTCGCCTGCCCGGCGTGCGGAGTGCCAGGCCAGCCGGTGCATGATACCCGCAAGCGCAGCTGGCAGCACCTGAGCTTCTTTAAGTCACGGGCAGACCTGCACGCGCATCTGCCGCGAGTGCGCTGTGAGAGCTGCGGCAAGACGACTCAGGTCGAGCCGCCGTGGGCGCGCGCACACAGTGGCTTCACCGCGCTGATGGAGGCACTGGTGGTGACGCTGTGCCAGGCGATGCCGGTGGCGACCGTCGCCCGGCACCTGGGCGTGGGCGATGAGCGCCTGTGGGGGGTGCTCGAGCACTACGTGGAGGCGGCCCGCGCCCAGGAGGACCACTCCCCGGTGCGCGCCGTGGGCCTGGACGAGACCGCCGCCCGGCGTGGGCAGCACTACATCAGCCTGTTCCATGACCTCACGGGAAAACGCCTGCTGTTCGCCTGCGAGGGCCGCGACCAGAGCACCGTGGCGGCCTTTGCCGCCGACCTCCAGGCGCACGGGGGCGACCCGCAGGCCATCGAGCAGGTGTGCATCGACCTGTCCGCCGCTTATCTCGCCGGGGTGACCAAGCATCTGCCTAAAGCCACGGTGAGCTTCGATGCCTTCCATGTCATCCAGCTCGCCAACCAGGCCGTCGATACAGTGCGCCGCGAGGAGGTCAAGACCGAGCCCGCCCTCAGGGGCACCCGCTGGACCTGGCTCAAAGACGCCCACGACTGGACCTGGGAGCAGCTCACCGACTTTCACTGGCTCTCCCGCGCCCGCCTCAAGACCGCCCGTGCCTGGCGCCTCAAGGAGGCGCTGCGCGATATCTACGCCACGGCCAGCACCCTCGAGCAGGCCGAGAGCGCCCTCGGGCGCTGGTATAGCTGGGCACGGCGTAGCCGCCTGCAGCCCATGAAACGCCTCGCCACTACCCTGAAAGAGCACTGGGACGGCGTGCTCGCCGCATTCCACTCCGGCCTCACCAACGGCCGCGCCGAGGGCATCAACTCCCTCATCCAGGCTGCCAAAGCCCGCGCCCGAGGCCACCGCACCACGCGCTCGCTCATCACCATCGCCTACCTCATCGCGGGCAACCTGGCCCACTTGCCGGCCTTGCCGTTCAACACACGATCTTGTGTCAGACCTCAGGCAGAGGCTGCCGCAGCGTAAGCATATCTACCCACACGATTCCGGTAAGAACCTACTTTTGTCATTGGCGGACCCTACCTCCGTTACCGTTGGTTCTTACGAAAATCTGCGGTCATTTGGAACGCTACGTCTCGAAAGCCGTGAGCCGAGGATCCGTCGTGGACCGCGACCCAGAATCTACTCGGGTCGCCTCATACAATGGGTCGAAGACACCTTCCTGCCTCCCCTGCGGCAGCTCATGCCGGACTGGCGGGACTACTTTGACGATTCACCATACAAAGACTACCTCCTCGATCCCCACAGCTTCCTTAGTTTTCAGCGGTCAGAGATCTACAAGCACTATTTCTTTATTTTTTCTCGGCAAATAGAGGCGCTTCCCGCTGTTCCTCAGCGTGCCGGCTACTTAAGTGGCCGGGTGACGGAGGCTCTGGAGCTGTTCGAACAGATTAGGGCAGCACGTGTGTTCCTGGACTCAGACTCCGACTACTCGCATCTACCCGGATGGTTGAACGCCATTGCGATGTTCCAGGAGCAGCCGGAATGACACAAACGGCGAGCGGCTTCCAGTCAGAGGCTGCACTGGTTCAGAAAGGTCGGCGGCTCATACGTGGCGCCCTCCGAAACGTAGATGGACAAGTCCGGACGCGCTACGAGTTACCGGCCCCGGGTGCGGTCCCAGATTTGGTGATCTTTAGCAAGAGTTCCAACGAGGTGCAGTATGTGATCACCGTTGAATTCAAGCTTAGTGACTGGCGCCGAGCTATAACTCAGGCATTCCGCCATCGCAACTTCGGAAACGAGGCTTATGTAGTACTCGATCAGGCTCGATCGGCTGCCGCCGTTCGCCACGTTGATCTCTTCGAAAGAGCAAACGTTGGTCTAGTAACGGTTGATGCGGAGAATGTGGTAAGGGTATGGCATTACCCACAGCCTGGATTGCCCTTCTCGTCACAGTTTTCCCGCGCGGTGGCACGGGCACTTCTCGGCTCGCATCGAACGGTTCCAGCCGACCCTCCTTTCGTTCGAAGCATTCGTGGTGGGATAGCCCTTGCGGGGCTGAGGAGGACTTGGGGCTCACCGCAACACGCCCCGTCGGCGGCATCATCCCCGGTCGGGCATGGCACAGCAAAAGGGCTTACGACGCCTACTCATTCGTAACTGCGGCAGCGAAATAATTCGACCCTGGCCCAACGGATTGCGCTTAACCTTCCGGGTGCGGCGGCCGCAAGCAAGACGGACTACCATCTTGGCAGGAGGGGCCGCCGCACCCGGCAGCTTCAAGTGCGTATTATGCGGCGACTCCCCGGCCGTGACTGTGCGTTTCGGATCGCTGCATTGATCGTGTCGAGGAAGTCGTCGTCTAGTTGGCGGATGCCGCGTATCGGCCACGGGAATGCCGTGCTGCCTTAGATACGTTGCCAACTTGTACCTAAAAGGTCAGATTCCAGACTAGCCGCGCCTGGCGGTCCGGTCAAGGGGTCGCCGCACAACAGATCGTCCAGTAACTGGAGCCGCGTGGTTACAGGACACCGGCCGCACCACCCACGAGCCAGGCGAGCGTCCCTGTTCGGGCGCCGAAGATTCGATCGAAGCCGCTTACCCCTCCTGCGGAGCGTCGTAGCGCTCGTCGAACTGCTGGGCCTCGCTCTTTTCCGCCTGTCTGCGTTCGGCGAGCCGCTCCCGCGCGCGCTCCAGCCGCTTCTCCCGCGCCCCCTCGCGCAGCGGGATGGTGTGCTCTCCGAACAGCACTTGCTTGAGAAAACGGAAGGCGAAGCACAGCAATGCTTCTTCGTCCGCCAGGAGCTGCCGCTGCGTCTCCGCTTCCAGGTCGAAGACTTCCTGGAAGCCGGGGCTCTGGACGAACTCGCGGAAGCTGTCCGGGTCGTAGCTGCACATGTCGAAAAGCTGCATGCTGCGCTCCGTCGGCTTGCCGACGGTCGGGCCGCTGGAGCGCTTTTTGATGACGATGTCGCGCCACTCGGCGTTCATCTCGTCGTACTTGTCGACGCCCTGCTCCTGGCGGTACGCCCTCACGGTCAGGCGGCGGGGCTCGAAATGGCCCAGGCAGTGGGCTTCTCTGACGAGGAAGTAGATGTCCTCGACCTGCGCGCTTTCCTTCTTGCGCACTCCCATGCTCCCCAGGGCGTAGTAACGGCAGGCGGCAGGCCGGTCCTCGTAGACGCCGCAACCTTCCTCCGTGAGGAACACACATTCCTGGGTGCCCGGCTTGGTGAGGAGCTTGAGACCAGGCATGCCGAGGTGGTCCATCTCGAACGGCACGCTGTACCGGGCGACGAACTCCCTGGACAGCATTCCCAAGCGCTGCTTGAGCCGCAGGATGTCGTAGGGCGTCAACTGGATGTCGATGCTCTTGCAGCACGCGTTGAAGCAGGCGATTCCCTTGTGGCAATCGAACTGGATGGTGTCGTCCAGTCCCAACTGCACGGGCTCGATGGGGCTGCGGCTGGGAAGATCGAAGGGCTTTGCCGATAGCTCGTCCAGTGCTTCTGACATACGTGCTTACTCCCGGCGGACGCGCCTGGTAGGGGGGATGAGTAAAGCATACAACGAGTACTGGTGGGAGCCCAGCGTGACGGCGGAACGGCTCGCGGAGCACTGCCTGCAGAGAACAGAAGGGCCGGGCGCCCTCTGGGGCGCCCGGCCTGCGGTACCCGCCCGTGCGGGCGTCCTAGACTGCAGCAGCCGGCCGCGAGATTCCCTCGGGCTCGCCGGGGGCCGGTTTGATGAGCTGCTTGTACGCGACCTTCTTCAGGTTCCACTTGCCGGTGTTGCGGTCGTAAACGGAGTTCACGAAACACTTCCAGTTCTGGTCGTCGATCTTCATGAAGTCCGCGCGGTAGTAGTAACCCGGATAGCGGGTCTCCTCGCGGAACTGGATGTGCTTCATGTGCGCTTCCGCGGCGATGATGCGGTGATAGTTCTCCCAAGCGCGGAGCAGCTCGTGAAGGTCCTTGGCCCGCATCTTCAGGGAGTCTTCCTTGAGCATCTGCAGCTTGCGCTCGGCCACCTCCAGCATCTTGGCGTTGGTCTGGTAGAAGGTCGAGGTGCCGCCCACATACTCGTCCATGATCTTCTGCAGGCGGAACTGCAGCATCTTGGGGGTGATGTAGTGCGGGTTGATGTCGATGGCCGTGGTGTAGTCCTTGTGCTCCAGGAAGGTGCGCACGGGACGGTAGATCTCTTCCAGCAGCTCGTCCACCGAGCGCGCCATCTCGGGCTTCCAGGTCTTGTTATCCATGACGAACTTGACCATGGCCTTGGCGGCGATGCGCCCCTCGGTATGGGACCCGGAGGAGAACTTGTGGCCGGAGGCGCCGACGCCGTCGCCCGCGGTGAACAGACCCTTCACCGTGGTCATGCGGCTGTAGCCCCAATGATAGTGATCGGGGGTGCCGGGGATGTCCGCGGGACCGGAGACCCAGATGCCGGCGCATCCCGCGTGGGAGCCGAGCAGGTAGGGCTCGGTGGGCATCAGCTCGGACATCTCCTTGTCGGGCTCGATGTTCTCGCCCGCCCACACGCCGCACTGGCCGATGGTCATGTCCAGGAAGTCTTCCCAAGCCTCGGCCTCGAGGTGCTTGATCTCCTTGGGAGTCATGGTCTCGGCCAGCTTGGCCATGGCGCTCGGGGTATCCATGAGGATGGGACCGCGGCCTTCCTTCATCTCTTTCATCATGAGATGGTTGCGCAGGCAGGTTCCCATCTTGGCGCCTTCGGCATATGCGTCGTAGCCGTGGTCCTTGAGGATGTGGGCGTTCTTGGTCTGGTAGTCCTCGCCCATGGCGTTCATGGCCTTCGCCTTGAACAGCAGGAACCAGGCGCCCACCGGGCCGTAGCCGTCCTTGAAGCGGGCCGGCACGAAGCGGTTCTCCATCATGGTCATCTCGGCCCCGCACTCGGCCGCCATGGCGTAGGTGGAGCCCGCATTCCACACCGGATACCAGGCGCGGCCCGTGCCCTCGCCTACGGAGCGGGGACGGAACACGTTCACGGCGCCGCCCGCGGCCAGCAGACAGGCCTTGAACTTGTAAATGAACAGCTTGTTCTCGCGGACGCTGAAGCCGGCGGCACCCGCGACGCGGCTCGGATCGTTCTTGTCGGTCACCAGGCGCACGATGAACACGCGCTCCTCGATGTTGTCCATGCCGAGCGCCTTCTTGGCCGCCTCGGCCACGATCCACTTGTAGGACTCGCCGTTGATCATGATCTGCCAGCGCCCGGAGCGCACCGGCTTGCCGCCCTCGGTGAGGCGCTTGCCTTCATCGCCGGGCTGCTTCCACACCGGCAGGCCCCACTCCTCGAAGTGGTGGACGGAGTCGTCCACGTGACGGCCCACGTCGTACACCAGATCCTCGCGGATGATGCCCATCAGGTCGCCACGCACGTAACGCACGTAGTCGGCCGGGTCGTTCTCGCCCATGTAAGTGTTGATGGCCGAAAGACCCTGCGCCACAGCCCCGGACCGGTCGACGGCAGCCTTGTCCACCAGCTTAACCTTGATGTCGACACCCTGCTGCTTGGCCTTCTCGATCCAGCGCATGACCTCGAAGGCGGCGCCGCAACAGGCCATGCCGCCGCCGATGAGGAGGATATCGACCTCTTCTTCCACAATCTGTGGGTTACCGAACCCGTATTGATCTGCCATTGCTACTTTCCCTCTGTCTTACGAATCCAACGCGGACCCGCCTCGACGAGGTCCGTGTCCCGCATAACGGCGGTGCCGAAGCGCGCAGCCGCTTAGCCTGCCGCGAACTGGCTCGTGTCGCAGGTGTGGGTGCCCTTGGTGAACAGTGAGCCGTGGTCGGTGATCTCGCCCAGGTTCGCGTCGGGCTTACCCGCATAGGGCTGGATGGAGCCTTCAGGGGTGGTGCGGATGGGGAACTTGAACCGCTTCATGTTGCCGTTGCGGAAGCGGATGGTCCACATGATGGAGTCGGACCCGCGCAGCGGCTGCACCATGGCGCCGAGCGGCACCACGTCGGCGTAGTGGCGCACCTCGATGGCGTTCTGCGGGCAGATCTTCACGCAGGAATAGCACTCCCAGCACTGCTCCGGCTCCTGGTTGAAGGCTTTCATGGCGTGGCCGGTCAGCGAGCCATCCTTGTCCAGCAGCATCAGGTCGTGGGGGCAGATGTACATGCAGGCGGTCTTGTCCTGACCCTTGCAGCCATCACACTTGTCGGTACGTACGTAGGTGGGCATCGAACTCCTCCGCGTCAGTTGACTGCAACACCACTGGTCGGTACGACCGGCGGATCGTTAAGAACGTAACGGTCAGCGGGCCGAATGACCCGTCAACTTGACCTCGACCTTCTCGTGCTCGGCGAGACTTCCGTAATACTTCCGCAGGACGGCGAGCACCTCCGCGCGGCTGAACTCGGCCGGCACTTCCCCGCCCTCGGACAGAGCCTTGCGGAGCTTGGTGCCGGACAGCAGCAGCCGGTCCTCGGCCCGATGCGGGCAGGTCTTCATGGAGGCCATGCCGCCGCACTTGTAGCACCAGAAGGTCCAGTCGATCTTGAGCGGCTTGGTCTCCAGCGCGTCCTTGGGAATCTCGTCGAAGATATGGTGGGCGTCGAAGGGGCCGTAGTAGTCGCCCACGCCGGCGTGGTCACGGCCGACGATGAGGTGCGAGCAGCCGTAGTTCTGGCGGAACAGGGCGTGCAACAGCGCCTCGCGCGGCCCTGCGTAGCGCATGTCCAGGGGGTAGCCGGCCTGCACCACGGTGTTCTTCACGAAGTAGTTTTCCACCAGGGTGTTAATCGCCTCGGCGCGCACCTCGGCGGGAATGTCACCCGGCTTCAGCTTGCCGAGCAGCGAGTGGATCAGCACCCCGTCGCAGATCTCCACCGCAATCTTGGCGAGATACTCATGGGAGCGGTGCATGGGGTTGCGCGTTTGGAACGCGGCGACCGTGCTCCAGCCCTTGGACTCGAACAGCGCCCGGGTCTGGGCCGGGGTCATGTAGATATCGGGGTACTTGGTGGGGAATTCCCCTTGGGACAGCACCTTGACCGGACCCGCCAGGTTCACCTCCCCCTGCTCCATCAGCATCTTCACGCCGGGGTGGCCGCCGTCCGTGGTCTTGTACACCATGACAGCTTCGTGCTCCTTGTCGATGGTGTACTTCTCGGTGATCTTCATGGTCGCCAGGGTCTCGCCGCTCTCGCGGTCCACCAAGGCGACGTTCCGAGCCGACCTTGACCGAGTCGGCCGTGGACGGGTCCGTCGACAGGGTGATGGGGATCGGCCAGAACAGACCGTTGGCGGTGTGATAGCCGTCACACACCCCTGCCCAGTCGGCCCGGGTCATGAACCCTTCCAACGGGGTGAAGCCGCCGATACCCATCATGATCAGGTCTCCCGTCTCGCGGGAAGAGATGTGCACCTTGGGCAGGGTGGCGGCGCGGGCTTGCTCTTGCTCCAAGCGCTCGCCGGTAAGCAGCAGCGGCTTGAGATCTCCCCCGCCGTGGGGTTTCACTAGCTTCGACATGAGGCTTCCTCAGAGTGACCGAATCCTGGTGGGGCGCCCCGAGGCGGGGCACGTGACGACCCGCGGTACTTAAAGATCGGGCACTATATAGCGCCGTCCAGTAGATGCCAAGCAGGTTTATCTTCTCAGCACATAAAGAAGGCTTATGGTTGGGGACCTTGCGGGCGCGCCGTGCCGACTTCAGCGGATGGCGCCGGGGCACGCTCGCTGGGCGTCGCTAAGGGACGGGCATCGCGGTCTAACGCAGCCGCCCCCCGCGCGCTAGATGCCGCCCGTCGCTAGCCGACCCACACCGTCTTGGCGTTCACGAACTCGCGCAGGCCGTGGTGAGACAGCTCCCGCCCGTAGCCCGATGCCTTCACGCCTCCGAAGGGCAGCCGTGGGTCGCTCTTTACCATCGCGTTGACGAACGCGCAGCCGCACTGGAGCTGCCGGGCGACGCGCTCGCCGCGCGCGGCGTCACGTGTCCAGACGCTGCCCCCGAGTCCGTACCGGGAATCGTTGGCGAGGCGCACCGCCTCGGTCTCGTCCGCTGCGCGGATGACGCTGCCCACGGGCCCGAACAGCTCCTCCTCGTACGCAAGCATGCCCGGCCGCACCCGGTCGAGGACGGAGGGCGCGTAGTAGTAACCCGGGCGGAGCAGGGGCGCGCAGCCGGTCACCGGCACCGCCCCGCGCTCGATGCTCTGCATCACTTGTTGGTGCAGCGCGTCACGCAGGTCCGAGCGGGCCAGCGGCGCCAGCGTCGTGGAGTCGTCCATGGGGTCCCCCGCCACGAGGTTTTCGGCCTCTTCGCGAAACCGCTCCACGAACTCGTCGCCGATGGCGTCCACGACGACGAAGCGTTTCGCGGCGATACAGCTCTGCCCTGCGTTGAGGTAGCGGGCGGCCGCCGCCGTGCGGGCGGTCGCATCGAGATCGGCATCTTCCAAGACGACGAAGGGGTCCGACCCTCCCAACTCCAGCACCGTCTTCTTCAGCGCGCCTCCCGCCAGCGCTGCCACCTTGCGCCCCGCTGACTCGCTTCCGGTCAGCGTCACGGCATGCACACGCGGGTCCTCGATGAGCTGGCGCAGGTGGGCGCCCGCCGATGTGACCAACAGCGTCTGGAATACCCCCTCCGGCATACCTGCATCCGCCATGAGTTCCTCGATGGCGAGCGCGCACTGGGGCACGTTGGAGGCGTGCTTGAGCAGGGCCGTGTTGCCGGCGGCGAGGGCGGGCGCCGCAAAGCGGAATACCTGCCAGAACGGAAAGTTCCACGGCATGATGGCCAGCACGGTACCCAGGGGCTGGTAGGCGACGTAGCTGCGGCGTGCTTCGGTCGGCACCGGCTCGTCCTCCAGCCAGTCGCGCGCCTGCTGCGCGTAGTGATCGCAAACCCAGGCGCATTTCTCCACCTCGGCGCGGGACTCCTTGAAGAGCTTGCCCATCTCCCCGGTCATGAGTGCGGCCAACTCGTCCCGGCGCCTGCGCAGCACCTCGGCGACCCGCGCCAGGTGGCTGCCGCGCTCCTCGACGGCGAGCGCTCCCCAGGCTGGGGCGGACCTGGCGGCCTGGGCGAGTGCGCGCTCGATCCGGGCATCACCCCAGGCGTCCAGCCGCCTCAGCAGGGAACCGTCCGATGGGTTGATGGATTCCAGAGCCATAACGCCGTCCTCCTGGGCGCGCCACGCCGTCGGGCAACGGATCGGCGTCGCGCCGCCGTTCACTCCCCGCGCGTCTAAGGTAACAGAGGGTACGGTGCTAGAATAGGCTGCATTGCTTGCCGCCCGACCGGCTCAGGGCGGCTTTCCTGCACCGTGCACCATGGAAATGTTTGCTGCGCCACGGTGAGCAAATCTGCTGCGCGTCCCGATAGCCGCGTTGCGCGGTGCCAGCTTCTCGCCTATCGACTGGATATGTGTCGTCGCCGCGCTCCGTGCGCCTCGCCCTCGGGCCGCTCGCGACGATTTCTTCACCAGGTTCTGAGGACGAGACCCGTTTGATCTTCCCCCTCCGGCTGCGGGTTTTCTGTGTGCTGCTGGGCGCCCTGTACACGTCAGGAGCGGTCAAGGACGCCCAGTGGGTCCACGAGCGCGAGCTGTTCTTGGAGGCGCGCAGCGCGCTCGCCGCCGGCGACAGGGCGACCTACCTCGATCTGCTGAAGGCCGTCCGGGACTATCCCCTGGTGGGCTATCTGCGCTACGAGGACCTGGAGAATCGGCTGGCCGATGCTACCGATGAGGAGATCGAGGTGTTTCTCGAGATCTACGGGGACTCACCGATCAGCGGGCGGCTGCGCAACGATTGGCTCGCTCGGCTCGCCGCCCAGGGGCGGTGGGACAAGTACCTGGAGGTGTACCAGGGAGATCAGGGTGCGGAGCTGCAGTGCTACCGCCTCCAGGCGCTGCTGCAGACGGGCAAGCGTGCCGCTGCCCTCGACAGCGTCGATGCCCTCTGGATGAACGGTCATCCCCGGCCCAGCGCCTGTGAGCCCGTCTTCTCCGCCTGGCGTGAAGAGGGCAGGATGACGGCCGACAAGGTCTGGAGGCGTATCCGTCTGGCGGTGGGGGACGGGCAGTGGGGTCTGGTCGGCTATCTGTCCACCTTCCTCAGCCCCGAGGATCGCCGGTGGGTCGAGGTGTGGAGGCGTGTCGACCGGGACCCCGGGGACGGCCTGAAGCAGCACGAGCTGCAGGGCAGCGAGCCCTTGGGGCGCGAGATCATCGCCTACGGGCTTCATCGCCTGGCGCAGCACGACGCGGAGGGCGCGCAGGGCCGCTGGCAGGAGATCAGCGCGAGCCATCGCTTCCCGGTCTCCGAGAGCACGGCGGTGGAACGCGACATCGCCCTGCACGCGGCCTATCAGCACCACCCGCGCGCTGCGGAGTGGCTTGCGGCGGTTCGCGGCGACGACGCCACCCTGCGCACCTGGCGCGTGCGGGCCGCGCTGCGGGGACAAGACTGGAACGAGGCACTGCGCTGGATCGCAACCCTAACGCCGGAAGAGCAGCGCCAAGAGGAGTGGCGCTACTGGAAGGGCCGAGCCCTGTCCGCCGTGGGCCGGGAAGCCGTGGCGCGCCCCGACTTGGAGCCGCTGTCCGCTACGCGCGACTACTATGGCTTCCTCGCGGCCGACTGGCTCAAGCGGCCGTACGCGCTTCAGGACCGGCCCATTGCATACACCGAGGCCGAACTAAGGGCGGTGGAGTCCATGCCGGGTATCACCCGTGCCCGCGAGCTGCTGACGGTCGGCATGACGGTGGATGCGCGACGCGAATGGCACGAGGCCACGCGCGACTTGGACAGCCGCCGGCTGCAATTCGCCGCGGTGCTGGCACGGCGCTGGGGCTGGCTCGACCAGGCGATCCTGACCGTGGCGCGGAGCGAGCACTTCGACGACCTGGGCCTTCGTTTCCCCGTTGCGCACCAGGAGATCGTGTTGGAGAACGCCGGCGTTCAGTCGCTGGACGCGGCGTGGGTGTACGGCATTTTGCGGCAGGAAAGCGCTTTCTGGACCGACGCCCGATCCGGTGCCGGAGCCATCGGGCTCATGCAGCTCATGCCGAGCACGGCGGCGGAGACGGCACGCAGGCTCGACGAGCGCCTCAGGGATTCTTATGAGCTGGTGGACCCGGCGCGTAACATCCGCTTGGGCAGCGCCTACCTCAAACGCGTGCTCGATGCCTTCAACGGTCACGAGGTCCTGGCGACCGCCGCATACAACGCCGGCCCGCGCCGGGTCAGGCGCTGGCTGCCGGACGCGCGGCCGCTGCCGGCGGACATCTGGGTCGACACCATTCCGCTCAGCGAGACCCGGAAGTACGTCAAGCACGTCCTGGAGTACACGGCGGTCTACGGCGAGCGCCTCGGGCAGCAGCTCAAGCGGCTCGCGGATCGCATGCCGCCGGTGCCCCCGAACGCCCTGGCCTTGACCACGGACCCTCCGGTGGACAAAATTCCTTCCCCGGACGGCGTCCCGCCTCGCCGCAGGCTCAATCGACCATGAACATCCAGACCATCTGCGTGCTCGGCGGCACCGGCTTCGTCGGACGCCACCTGCTCAACCGGCTGATGGCGGACGGCTACCGTCTGCGGGCGCTCACTCGGCACCGGGAGCGTCACCGCGACCTGCTGGTCCTGCCCACCCTGGAGCTCGTAGAAGCAGACGTCCAAGACCGGGCGACGCTGGCAGCGCAGTTCGCCGGGTGCGACGCCGTCATCAACCTCGTGGGGATACTCAACGAGCGTGGTCGGAACGGCAAGGATTTCCACCGCGTGCACGTAGAGCTGCCCCGCAGGGTGGCCGCGGCGTGCCTGGAGACCGGGGTCCCGCGCCTGCTGCACATGAGCGCGTTGCACGCGGATGCCGAAAAGGGGCCGAGCATCTACCTGCGCACCAAGGGCGAAGGAGAGGATCTGGTGCACGCGGCGGAAGGCCGGGGCCTGCAGGTGACCAGCTTCCGGCCTTCGGTGATCTTCGGCCCCGGAGACAGCTTCTTCAACCGCTTCGCGACACTGCTCAAGCTCGCCCCCGGCATCTTTCCCCTGGCGTGCCCGGACGCGCGATTCGCGCCCGTCTACGTGGGAGACCTCACCGAATGCTTCGCAGGCGCCCTCAAGGAACGCGCCACCGCCGGCCAGCGCTACGATCTCTGTGGTCCGCAGATCTACAGTCTGAAGGAGTTGGTCCAGTACACCGCCCGTGTAGCGCGGCTGCACCGCCTCGTCGTGGGTCTCGGCGACCGCATGTCCTACCTCCAGGCGCGGTTGCTACAGCACGTACCGGGCAGGCCCTTCTCCGTGGACAACTACCTGTCGCTGCAGGTGGACAGCATCTGCGAAGGACCGTTTCCCGGGGTATTCGGCCTGTCGCCTCAGTCCATAGAAGCGGTCGTACCCGGTTATCTGGCCGGCGGCACGCAGCGTGCTCGCTACGGCCTCTACCGCCGCAAGGCGGGGCGCGACTGAGGGACGCAGCCGCGCGCGGGTCCCCGCCCCCGAGGCGGCGTTCCGCGGGGCGCAGGAGCGGGTGGCCGCGGCCCAGGCGGAGGCCGGCTACGCCCAGGCGCATCGGTTTCGCTCTGCAAGGTGAGTTGCGTGTCCGAGGACGAGCGCGGCCGAGCCGAGGCCCGAGCCCGAGCGGCCCAGGCCCAACCTGCGCTCGGCCAAGCAGCAACGTCGGAGATCGGAGCACCAAGATTCTCGCTCGGAGGGGCAACGTCGAAGCTCCGAGCTTTGACACCGGAGCTCGGAGCCTCGACGCCGGAACTCGGACCTTGGAAGTCGGAGCGTTGCGCACCCACGGAGGTCGCATCCGCTCCGATGAAGTACCGCCGCGCTCGATTTCGTCTCTCCGAGATCCAGCGACCGTGGCGTCCGCCTCCTTGACAGTCCCGTTAGCAGCCAGCAGACTCGGTTCAGTTGGCAGCGCGCCCCCACCGGTTGGGCCGCAAGGGGGGCAAGCCGGCGGCATCGCGGTGTGGGATTGAAGAGGTGGCGGACAAGACCACCCGGAGAGACATGGGAGGCAGCAGCAAAGTTCCGGGTACTGTCGGCCAGCGGATCTCAGCGTACGGCGGGAGCAGGGATAGGCGGACGATGTCCGCCTATGCCCTCTGCGCAGGTTTTCCGCCTGAGCTTCTCACAGGGACCGTGCACAACGTAACCTGCTGTATACTGCGGGGAGTTGTCTCGGCCTGCGCTGTCATCAGGGCGAGGACGGGCGGAGGCGAGGGTGCGGGATAGGTGGACAATGTCCGTGTTTAAACACGGATGATGTCCGTCTACTCAGACTGTTAGGGCACCAAGGATACAGACATGATCGATGAATCGAATCATGACGACGAAATGGAACTACCCAAGGAAAGTAAAATCGCAAAATACTCGCGCGGAGCACTTCAAGCCGTAGGCGGTGCAGTGCCCTTCGTGGGCGGTGTATTCTCCGCAATTGCCGGGGCTTGGTCAGAAGGTGAACAAGAGAAGGTTAATCGCTTTTTTGAACACTGGGTTCGGATGCTCCAGGACGAGTTAAAAGAAAAAGAACAAACAATCATTGAAATAATGGCTCGCCTTGACCTCCAAAATGAAGCTATCGCGCAACGAGTAGAAAGCAAAGAATATCAGTCTCTTGTAAAGAAAACATTTCGCGAATGGGCAGGCGTAGAAAGCGAAGAAAAACGAGTATATATAAGAAACATACTATCAAATGCTGCAGCAACATCCCTAACCAGTGACGATGTGATACGCTTATTCATCGATTGGATAAGCAGTTATTCGGAAATGCATTTTCAAGTTATTGGAGCCATATACAACAGTGGTGGCATAACTCGCGGTGGTATTTGGCGAAAAATTGGTAAAAGGCCTGTGCGTGAAGATTCTGCTGAAGCAGATTTATATAAGCTACTGTTTCGAGATCTGAGTACGGGTGGAATTATCAGACAGCACAGACAGGTGGACCGGTTTGGTAATTTCATCGCAAAACAACCACAGAAAAGCCCCAAGGGTAGTGGCCCAAAACCACTGGTATCGGGATTTGATAATAACGAGGGCTACGAGTTAACAGGCCTTGGACAGCAATTTGTTCACTATGCAATGAGTGAGTTGCCTCCAAAAATCGAGTTTCAACCAGAAGATGAGCAGCCCCAACAATGGGCTCCAAGGGACGCTCCGCTTCGCTGCGCGCCCCTGAGCCCAAGCGTTCGGCGGGAATGGCTCGTCGACGTTTCGCACGGGCGTGGGGCCCTGTTTTATTCATCCAGGAGGTTCGGGACCATGGGTCAAATATTGATTGCGACCTGCCTTGCGACAATCCTTTTCGTGGGCCAGCAGGCGATTGCGGCTGACCAGGCACAGAAGGCGGACGCTGCTGAGAGCAAGGCGAAGGTACTGGAACAGAACGCAGCGGCCGGGGGCAGCAAGGCACACCCTTCTAAGTCCGAGATCATCACCAAACCTGAATCGCAGGCGGTCGACCCTGTCGGCAAAGAGCCCTTGGATGAAGCAATCACCTGTCTTTCACGCACCATCTATTGGGAGACCAAGGGCGAGGATGCCGCCAGCATGGAAGCAGTCGCCAATGTTGTTATGAACCGGCTAGGACATAAGGGCTTTCCAAACACGATTTGTGAAGTTGTCAGGCAAGGCCACGAGCAGGGCGCCTGCCAGTTCTCCTGGTGGTGCGATGGCCGTTCAGATGACGCAGAGGATGAAAAATCCTACGCGATAGCCAAGGAAATAGCTCGAAAAGCGCTCAATCGACAACTAAAAGACCGAACCGGTGGTGCAATGTATTTTCACAACAGGAAAGCAACCCCCAGTTGGTCCGCGGAATACATCAAGACAGTCGAGGTCGGCGAGTTTGTCTTCTACAAGCCTCACGGAGGCGCGGCAAAATAGGCCCAACGCATTCTGCCCGGCTTCGTCTGCATTCTATAAACCCATGGGGTCAGACCATGCTTGACGAGTTAAAGGGGCCAGGGTCGAATTACTTGCTCTTATACAAGGTCGTACGGCAAGTCTTCCGCTCAGCGCCGCTATGAGAGGAGAACCGTAAATGTCTACAGGTACTGTGCGATTGCATCGTGTGCTCCGTGCGCCTCCGGAGCGTGTATATCGGGCGTTCCTAGATGCCGACGCAATGGCAAAGTGGATACCGCCATACGGTTTCACCTGCAAGGTTCACCACATGGATGCCAAGGTCGGTGGCACTTTTAGGATGTCGTTCACGAATTTCACCACCGGGAACGGTCACTCCTTCGGTGGCGAGTATCTCGAACTTGTTCCTCACGAGCGAATTCGCTACACGGACAAATTCGACGACCCGAACTTACCCGGGGAGATACAGGTGACGGTAGTCTTGACGAAGGTGTCCTGCGGCACTGAGATCAACATCGTGCAAGAAGGGCTGCCCGAAGTTATTCCCCTCGAGATGTGCTACCTCGGGTGGCAGGAGTCCCTTGCGCAACTCGCAACACTCGTCGAGCCCGAGATTCCAGGCTAGCACCGTGACGCCGAACCCCTCCATCAAACGGACCGGCTTACGGCGACACCCTTATACACAAATCAGCATCCTGCCGTCATTCCGGCATGGATTGCCGGAATCCAGGAGCCAGGAAGGCACTCCGACCACCACATCCCTGTGTTCTGGGTTCCGCCATTCCCTGGCGGAACGACGAGATGTGTATAACGGCATGGCCTACGGCCCGTCGCTTACGTCGAACGTTGGGCGACAAGAGTCACCGATCAAAGCGCTCACGAATACACTCGAAAGGAGAGCTAACCGGTCATGGCGACTCTCGCCGCCCCGGACAATGAAAGCGCGCACGCCATGACCGGTTCCCTCACCTCTAGCCCTCTCCCGCGCCTCACCCCCGGCCCCTCTCCACAGTCGTGGAGAGGGGTGCGATCGCTCCCTTCCCCACTTGGTGGGGAAGGGTCGGGGAAGGGGCCGGGCGAGGGGGAGTTTGTGGCGCCTTCGGCGCACTTTCACGTCAAAATCTCTGCGCGGGCTCTCCGCCCAGATCGAGGCGGTTGCCGCGTGGTGGGCGAAGAACCGGCCTTCTGCACCCGACGCGGTGCGTCGCTATGTCATCGAGATTCTGGCTCTGCTCTGTGTTCCGCCTGGGGCCGGCGCGACACAGTCGTGTGCGAGGGGGTGCGTCGCGGTTCTGCCGCGGATTCGGTACTACCTCTGCCATCGCGTGTCGGGCAGTGCTCCGGAAGTGATCGCCTTCCGGCACAGGAGTCGAAGTCGACAACCGTCCGGGTTCTGAATGGAGCCCCGCCGAACCCCGCGCTCAAGCGGACGCGGCGAGAAGCGGTGCCCCTCTCTACTGGCGTGGTGCCGGTGGGCTGCTTCGTGCGAACGCCGGTTGGGCCGTGAAAAACCACGTCCCGTGGCGTACCCCGGACATTCCTTGTCGGTCCAGACGACACCCTGTACCAGTAACCTTGCACCGGGTGTCCCGATCCGACCCGAGCGATGGCAGGCGCTGCGAATCGGTCGCAAACGTGAAATGATCTGCCAGGCACGCAACGACTCGGGAGTCACATCGGATGATCAGGTACTTCTTCGCGGTGCTCACCCGCAACTGGCCGACTATGGCAGGCGCCTCGGTCGCGGCCGTCGGGTCAGAGTCTGGATCAGAGTCGATTTATTCATACGGGGCGGGTGGTAAGGCAGGATTCATCCGGCCTGGGCGGGACAAGTCCCGCCCTTCGGATTCTTTTTCACAACCTCTCAGGCGAGGGATGCGATGAGCGTGACAGTCCGCGTCCGGTCCAGCGGCCACGAGCTGTCGGTCGAAGAGGGCGAGACCATCCTCGACGCCGCCCTTCGGCACGGGCTTGCCTTTCCCTACGGCTGCCGCAACGGCCAGTGCGGCTCCTGCAAGGGAAAAGTCCTCGAGGGTGCGTTCGAGTACGTGGCGGAGCCCAAGGCGCTGAGTGACATGGAGCGGTCCCGGGGCTACGCGCTGTTTTGCCGCGCGCGGCCGCTGCAGGACCTCGTGATCGAGGTCCGCGAGATCGGCAGGGCGGGAGACATCGTGGTGCGCACCCTGCCGTGCCGCGTGATCAGGATGGAGCATCTGGCCCCCGACGTGATGGGGCTGTGGCTGAAGCTGCCGGCGACCGAGCGCCTGCAGTACCTCGCCGGCCAGTACATCGACGTGTTGCTGCGCGATGGGCGGCGGCGCAGCTACTCCATGGCCAACGCCCCTCATCACGACGAGTTGCTGGAGCTGCACTTGCGCTACGTTCCGGGGGGTGCTTTCACCGGGCATGTGTTCCACGACATGAAGGAGAAGGCCATCCTGCGCATCGAGGGTCCACTCGGCAGCTTCTATCTGCGAGAAGACTCGGAGCGGCCCATGATCTTCGTGGCCGGCGGTACCGGCTTCGCGCCCATCAAGGCCATGCTGGAGCACGCCTTGGCCGCCGCCATCACCCGCCCCATGCACCTCTACTGGGGGGTGCGGGCGCGCCGCGACCTCTACCTGGACACGGTGCCGGGCGCCTGGGCGGAGGAGCACAGCCACTTCACCTATTCCCCGGTGCTGTCGGAGCCGCTCCCCGAGGACCGCTGGGGAGGGCGGACGGGGTTCGTCCACGAAGCGGTGGCCGCCGACTACCCCGACCTGAGCGGCCACGAGGTCTACGTCAGCGGCCCCCCGGTGATGGTGGACGCCGCCCGCGCGGCGTTCGTGGCCCGCGGTCTGGACCTGGATCATTTCTACTCGGACGCCTTCGTCTACGCCGCGGATTAGCGCTCGACAACCGGGGCATTCCCTGGCCTCCCGCTCCAGCCCAATACAGCTCTGGGTCGTGGCAGTACCGCACATACACCCATGCCGCGCCCTCCCTGACCATCTCCGTGTTCATGTAGGCCGCGGTAGTACACGCGGCCCAGCATGCCGCCGGCTCGCTCGCTAGGGGGGTCCTTTACCCCCCCAGGCCCGAAGAAGCGGCCCTCAGGCCGCTTCTCTGGCAACCAATCCGAGGCTAACTAACCTCCCAAGCCGCATTCCAGGAGCGGCCGGGGCTTGATGTGTCGAGGCTCATAGTCCGACAAGTCCTTGTCGCCGAAGGCGAACACGTAGAACTGGTTCGGGTTGGGGACGGTCCTGCCAGTAGACCAGGTGGATCGGCAATGGTGCCGAGGGAGTCGTTGTCATTAGCCAGGTAAAGGGTGTGTTTCGTTACGCCGTCGATGATCGCCTCCAACACCGTCGGCCGCGTCACCAACAAGGTCATGGAAGGTCTCGCCATCACCCGGCGCAATCCTCGGCAATCCGTCCAGGTCAATCCCGACAGGCGATACCCGCCACGTATCCTCACAGTACTCACGAATCGTGCGGTCGGATGAGAACTTTCCCGATCGCGCGCTGTTGAGGACCGACATGCGCGTCCAGCGCTCCCTGTCGCGGTAGACCAGCCCGACCCGGTCCTGACAATCACGGTAAGACGCGTAATCTGCCAGCACCAGGTAGGGATCGGCATAGAGCAGATTGTCCACGATCGGGCGAAACAGGTCCGCATCGCCGTGTGTAAAGAACCCACTGCGGATCAAGTCGAGCGATTCGCGCAACTCCGCGTTCTCGCGGTAGTGCTGCTGGGGGCGATAACCGTTCGCCTTCGCGGCTTGCACCTGCTGCGCGGTCAGGCCGAACAGGAAGAAATTCTCCGCTCCCACCTCTTCGCAGATCTCGATGTTGGCCCCGTCGAGGGTGCCGATGGTGAGAGCGCCGTTCATCGTGAACTTCATGTTGCCGGTGCCGGAGGCTTCCTTGCCGGCGGTGGAAATCTGCTCGGACAGCTCGGCGGCCGGGTATATGCGCTGCGCCTGGCCGACGTTGAAGTTCGGCAGAAACACCACGCGCAAACGGTCGCGCACGGCGCGGTCGCGATTGACCGTCTGAGCCACGGCGTTGATGAGCTTGATGATGAGCTTGGCCATCCGATATCCCGGCGCGGCCTTGCCGGCGAAAAAGAAAGTGCGCGGCTGCACATCGAGACCGGGATCGGTCCTAAGCCGGTGGTAGAGGCTGATGACGTGCAGGATGTTGAGGTGCTGGCGCTTGTACTCGTGAATCCGCTTGATCTGCACGTCGAACAGCGAGTCCGGATCCACGCCGATGCCAGTCTGGCGGCGCACGAACGTGGCGAAGTCATGTTTCGTCGCGCGTTTCACGCTCCGCCAGCGGGCGCGGAACGCCGCGTCGTCGGCCAGGGGCTCGAGCGCGCGCAATCGATCGAGGTCGGTCACCCATTGTTCCCCGATCGCCTCGCGAATCAGTTTCGTCAGGCGCGGATTGCTGAGCACCATCCAGCGGCGCGGCGTGACGCCGTTGGTCTTGTTGCTGAACTTGTGCGGCCAGAGCTCGAAAAAGTCCCTGAGCACGTCCTGCTTCAGCAACCCGGTGTGCAAGGCGGCGACGCCGTTGACGGCGTGGCTGCCCACACAGGCGAGGTGGGCCATCCGCACGTAGCCCTCGCCCTGCTCGTCTATGAGCGACAGGTTCGCAACCCGCTCGTCGTCGTTCGACAAACGTCGGCGCACCTCATCGAGGTGACGGTGGTTGATCTCGTAGATGATTTCCAGGTGACGAGGCAACAGTGCCCCGAACAGACCGAGCGGCCAGCGCTCCAGGGCTTCGGGCAGCAGCGTGTGGTTGGTGTAGGCGAAGGTGCGCTCGGTGATGGACCACGCCTGCTCCCACGGCAGGCCGCCTTCGTCCACCAGCAGGCGCATCAGCTCGGCGACGGCGATCGCCGGGTGCGTGTCGTTGAGCTGGACCGTGAACTTCTCGTGGAAGCGCTCTAGCGGGATGCGTTGCACGCGCATGATCCGCAGCATGTCCCGCAGCGAGCACGATACGAAGAAATATTGCTGCTCCAGCCGTAACTGCTTGCCCTGCAACGGCTCGTCGTTCGGGTAGAGCACCTTGGTGAGGGTCTCGGAAGCCACCTTCTGCTCGACCGCGCGATAATAGTCCCCGCGGTTGAACTCCGCGAAGTTGAAGGACTCGGGCGCCTCGGCGCTCCACAGCCGCAACGTATTGGCCGTATTCGTGCGGTAGCCGAGGATAGACGTGTCATAGGGAATACCGAGCACGGTTCGCTCCGGCACCCAGCGCACGTGGCTGCGCCCGTGGACGTCCGTGTAGCGCTCCGTGCGTCCGCCGAACTTCACCTCGACCGCCCATTCCGGGCGCGCGATCTCCCAGGGATTCCCGAAGCGCAGCCACTTGTCGGTCTTCTCGACCTGCCAGCCGTCCACGATCGTTTGTTCGAAAATCCCGAATTCGTAGCGGATGCCGTAGCCGAGGGTTGGCACATGAAGTGTGGCGAGCGAGTCGAGAAAGCACGCCGCCAACCGACCGAGGCCACCGTTGCCGAGGCCGGGCTCCGGCTCCTCCTGCAACAGCTCCTCCAGCACCAGTCCGAACTCGGCCATCGCCTGGCGGACAGTGTCGTGTACGCCGAGGTTGACCAGGTTATTGCCGAGGTGCGGCCCCATCAGGAACTCGGCCGACAGGTAGGCGACGGTGCGTGAGCCCTGCGCCGTGTAAGTATTGGCCGTGCTTACCCAACGTTTGAGCACCTGATCGCGCACCGTGTAGGCGAGCGCGAGATAGAAGTCGTGGCGGGTCGCGAGCGCCGGAAACTTGCCCAGAACGTGAAACAGATTGTGGAGGAAGGCGCGCTTGATCGCGTCCTTGCCGAAGCCCCAACCGGGGCTGACCTCATGGGAGGGCGAACGAGCGAAGCGCGTAGGGATTCCGCCATGCCTCGGCTCGATCCGGTCGCCGAATGGATTGCACACACTTCCCACCGCGGGATGCGCGGCGGATGCGGCTACCCACGGCTGGTTGTCACTGTGACCCACGTCGGTTTCTCCGCATCCGCTGTGCGCGGTCCCACCGTCGGGTGCTGCCCACAGCGTTCCACCATCCGGGCGACAACGGTCGCGTCTGGTCGGCACTCCCACGCGTCGCGGCCTGCACCGTTCTTTCGTCCGCCCGGTAATGGTGCTTCATCATCCGCCGTCGATCACCCAATTCGTAGACCGGCGAAATACCGGTCGGGGCGTTGGGTTCCACGATCGCCTCGTCTCAAATGTCATGGAGCTGCTTCACGAACGCACGCAGACTGATCCGCCGCCCGGCGCGACGCTGCGACTGTAGGGCCTTCGGTCCAACCGTCACGGACACGCACCAGCGTGTCGTCGAGCGATTCGCTATCCGGCGGCCGCTCGGCAGGCAGCCGCTGCTAACGCTCGTCGAAACGCGGGTGCTGCGGGGTCGTTCGCATCGAGCGGCGGAGGCCACACCCGGTCTCCCTTCTCCACTCGTGGGCCTGATCGGCGGCCGGCACTTCGCGCTGGTCTCGGCCTTGTTGAGGCCCTGCAAGGCACGGTAGTGGCGCTCGTTCAGCCGCCAGTCCTTCACGACCGGCAACCACTGGCAGTCGATCGTGTGCTGCACGATCCAGAGCGGGCGAATCGCGCGGCGCAACAAAGGCAATGTCGAACTGAAAACCGTTGTCGCGCAGACGCGTACGGGCGTCGCGCCTCTCCTAGCAACCCTTCGGCGAGAGATCCACATCGGTCCAGCCAGTGAACCGGTCTTCCCGGTTCGAAGTGCTCTCGCAGTGGCGTAGCAAAACGAGCTTCAACAAGGCTATCCCCGTCTATCGCCGTGCGGTCGACCCGACTGGGCCGATGCGCGTTGTGACACATGTCTGTTCGTACCGTAGGCAATAAGCAGCAAGAACTGCACCACTGCCGCCTGCCACACATAAGTGGGCGCCGCTATTCAAAATCTCTCGTCACCGGCGTTTCCGGTCGCGTTTGCTCGGCACTTTCTTGGTGCAACCAACACGCGTCGCGCTCCTCCGTCGTGCAGCCCCGGCACACGCGCTCGAATGACCCAAGTATTCCGAGAGATTCCCCGCAGCTCGTGCCAGTGGTCCCGCTCAGGCGCGAAGTGGACGTAGCGCTTCGAGCGAGCGAACGTCCCCGGTTGGACAAGGGGGCAGGCTGTGAACGGCTCAGACTCCTCGGAAATGCCCGCTCCCGGCGCCCGGACTCCCCGCCTTGACTACGGACCGGACCTATTGGCGCGAGTGGCCACAAGCGAGGTGAGAAGCGTACAACCGGCGGGCGATCTGCGGCCCCAGGACCTCGCCTTGCGGTATCTCCGGAGGGCGCGCCCGAAGGCCCCGCGCACAGGGGGCCCGTTTCCCGGCCGCAGCCCCCCTGTTACCATACGCGGGTAGGTTCAGGGCGGTCGGAACCGCCCAGACCGCTAGGCAGGGACGAAGTCGACAAGATGTCGAGCAGTTCGCGTTGGTTGTTGTTGGCGGGCCTGGCGTGCCTCGGCGGGTGCGGCGGCTCCGATGAGGTGTACAAGCGCGAGACCTTCGCGCTGGATAGCCCCTTTCAGCTACCCACCACGGTACCGGCAGGCATCGCCTGCGAGAGCGCGCGGCGGGCGCTGCTCGGCCAGGGCTACGTGATCGAGTCCGCCAATGCCGGCGCCGTCAAGGGGAAGAAGGCATTCCGCGGCTCGGGTGACGAGACCACCGTCCTCGAGATGAACATCGTGTGCATCGACAGGGGGGCGGCGTCGACCGTCTTTGCCAATGCCATCGAGACGATCTACACGGTCAAGAAGAGTGCACAGTCTGCCAGCGTGGGCGTTCCGATATTCGGCTCCCTTTCCGTGCCCCTGAGCGGCAGCAGCGATTCCATGGTGAAAGTCGGCGACGCAACCGTCAACGACAAGGCATTTTATCAGCGCTTCTTCGCGGTCGTGGACTACTACCTCGCGCAGCTTGCGGAGACCCGAGAGCCGCCGCCGAAGTCCTCCGCGCCGCAGCCCTCGACCGAGCCGCAGGCCCCGAAGCCATCGGTGGTGCCGCCCGCGGCCCAGCCCCCTGCGCGCCCGCAGCCTGCCACGCCAGCAGGCAAGCCCGAGCCCGTGTCCCCGCAGGCACCGGGCGGCGAACCCCCGGCGTCCGCACCGGCGCGCAAGCTCGTCCCGATCTGAAGGCGGGCGCCGCACCGCCACCGGGCCGGCACGGAGCAGCAACGGTAGCCCGGATGCAGCAGCGCGGAATCCGGGACAACGCACGACAGTCGATGAACGCCGCGACGGGGTTCGCGAGCCGCTCATCCGGTTCCCTTGGCCGTGAGCGAAACGCCACGTGCGCGTCCGCGTGAGCAACCCGTCTCTTCGACGATGATGCCGAACGGCCGGTCGCGTTGGGCCAGGGGCAATACCCGCAGCAGCCCAAGGTGCCGGACCAACAGACCGGTGCCGCTGGATGCCTACGGCTGGATCGGCATCCCAACCGCCTATGGGCTCCTGCTCGACTCCGAGGAAGAGGGAATGACGAGGAGGGCGGCAGCCGCCGCAAGAGGCTCTGGCCCCACCTTGACCGGACGAAGTGCTGGCGCGCCTGTCGGTCTGAACGCCCGGCGTGGCGAGGAAGAGCACGTGTCGGGCCTCGCCATTCAGACCCGGACCGGCCGGTCCGGGAGCACTGGCCCCGGACGAAAGCGGCTCGAACCGAGGCGGGTTCCGCGGGTGGGCCGTTCGCGGGGCCGCAGGGCCCACAGGCGGGTGACCCCTCATGGACTTGCCCCGTCCAGTGCGCCCAGGTATGTAATACCGCATTACATCGATAGGGAGGCTGTCATGGCGCTGTCGGTCAGGCTGGACCCAATTCTGGGGGCACAGATCGCTCAGGAGGCGAAACGGCTCGGCATCACCAAGTCCGAGTTCATCACGGACACGCTGGCGCGCGCGCTGGGGTTCAAGAGCCCCGCCGAACTGCTCGAGGAGGTGAGAAGCGGAACGCCGATGGGCGACCCGCACGCCTCCGAAAACGTATCGCAAAAGGTGCGGGCAAAGCTGCGTGCGAAGCGTCCTGCTTGATGCCGGGGCACGGATCGCCCTGTTCGCGGTAGACGACCGACACCACACGCACTTCGACCGCCTGGTCACCGAGCTTACAGGGGCAGGGCTGCGGCTGCTGACCACTTGGCCCTGCGTGGTCGAGGCCTGTCACCTGCTCGGTGTGCCGCCGCGCTTCGAGCTGCTGCTCTGGATAGAGCCGCGCGGTGCGCTGGTGTATACCTTCGAGCCTCATCATCTGGCCGATATGGTCCGCTGGATGCAGCGCTACACGGAGCCGGGCAAACGGGAGATGGACCTCGCCGATGCGTCGCTCTGCTGGCTGGCGGCCGAGACCGGGATTACGGACATCATGACCGTGGACGCCGCCGACTTCTCGCGCTACCGACTGCCTGATGGGCGGGCATTCGTGCTCCTGTGAGGACCGCGGGAATGAATTCCGCTGGCAGAGTGCATGGGCACGGCGGGGAGCGGGCAGGAGCCGATTCTGGAGCCGCGGGTTAGGGACACGGAGGAGACGTGGGGGGCAAGTGCCATGCTCGCTTCCCCCATTTCCACATAGCGTTCGGGGACAGTCCCCGCATGGGAGTGCAGGATGTTACAGGGATGGACCTGACCCCCAAGGCTGACCATACAGGGGCGCGCCCTACCTGGACGCTCACTGCATCGACCCTGATAATAACTTACGGTCGACAGTCTGTTTCTCAAACCGCAGTGTGTCTTCGATGCTCAGCAGGTCCTAGCTTACCGCGATGGAAACCCGACAGATTGCGGTCTGTGAAACCGATGACTCGCTGACTACACCGACGCTGGATCTGGTGTTCTTCAAGGCTGGTTGATCATGCAGTTCGTCCGCCACGGCCCCGACATCCCCGAGCGCCTGCTGCAGGCCCACGAGGACGGGCGCTTGGTGCTCTTCTGCGGCGCCGGCATCTCCTACCCGGCGGGCCTGCCCGGCTTCGACGGTCTGGTTCAGCGGCTGTTCGATGACCTCGGCGAATCCCCCAATGCGGTACAGCAGGCGGCGATCAAGGCTCGGCAGTTCGACACCGCGATTGGCCTTTTAGAAGATAGGATCGTCGGCGGTCGCGAGACCGTGCGCCAAGTGCTAGCCGGCATCCTGACGCCGGACCTCAGTGCGCGGAATGCCACCGCAACCCACGAAGCCCTCTTGACCCTGGGCCGGGGCCGCGAGGGCCGCACCCGGCTGATCACCACCAACTTCGACCGTCTGTTCGAGGCCGTGATCGAGCGCGATGGTCTTGCGGTGCAGCGTTTTCACGCTCCGCTGCTACCGGTGCCGAAGAACCGGTGGGATGGCCTGGTCTACCTGCACGGGCTGTTGACAGCCCATCCGACCGCCAGCGAACTGGATTCGCTGGTGGTTTCCAGCGGCGACTTCGGCCTCGCCTACCTCAGCGAGCGCTGGGCAGCGCGTTTCGTCAGCGAGCTGTTTCGGAGCTACACCGTGTGCTTCGTTGGCTACAGCATCAACGACCCGGTGCTGCGCTACATGATGGATGCGCTCGCCGCTGACCGCCTGCTGGGCGAGGCGCCGCCGGAAACGTATGCCTTCGGCAGTTGCTCCAGGGGCAAAGAGGAGGAACGCGCCAACGAGTGGCGCGCGAAGAACGTCACGCCCATCCTCTACCGCGAGCACAACAGCCACGCCTATCTGCACAAGACTTTGCACGCCTGGGCGGATACCTACCGCGATGGCGTCCGGGGCAAGGAACGCATCGTCGTCGAGTACGCCATGGCTCGGCCCCTGGCGAGCACGCAGCAGGACGATTTCATCGGCCGCCTGCTCTGGGCGTTGAGCGACCCTCTTGGTCTGCCTGCGAAACGCTTTGCCGAGCTGGACCCCGTGCCATCACTCGATTGGCTGGAGCCTTTGAGCGAGGACCGCTACCGCCAGGCCGACCTGGCCTGTTTCGGCGTGCCGCCCAAGGCGGTACGCGCAGACGATCTCTCGTTCAGCCTTACCCGCAGGCCGTCGCCCTACGAAATGGCCCCGTGGATGGCGCTCGTTGACGCCGGGGCGCGCAGCACCCGCTGGGACGAGGTGCTGCGCCAGCTCGCGCGCTGGCTGATTCGACATCTCGATGACCCGGTTCTGCTGCTATGGCTCGCGAAGCGCGGCGGCCAGTTGCATGACGAGCTGGCTTGGTGGATCGAGCACCGCCTAGAAGAATTGGTCAAGCTCGAACGTAATGGCAATTCAGACGCGCTGAGCCGCATCCGTGCTGGCGCCCCCAATGCCATCCCGCGCCCGATGATGCGGACCCTGTGGCGGGTGCTGCTGACGGGACGAGTCAAATCGCCGGTGCGTGTCTTCGACCTTTACCGTTGGTGGGAACGCTTCGTTCGCGACGGCCTCACGGCCACCTTGCGGCTGGAACTGCGGGAAACGCTTACGCCGCGGGTATCACTGCGCGAACCCTTCCGATGGTCAGAGGAAGATGGCGACACCGGCGCACCGCAGCGAGTGAAGGACCTCGTCGACTGGGAAGTCGTACTGTCCGCGGGTCACGTACATTCCGCCCTGCGCGATTTGCCCAAAGATCAACGCTGGACCGAGGCACTGCCGGTGCTGCTGTCCGACTTCAGCGCGCTGCTGCGCGATGCACTCGACTTGATGCGGGAACTCGGTGGCGTTGACGACAGAAGCGATCTCTCCTACATGCATCGGCCTTCGATCAGCAGACACCCGCAGAACACCGACCTCCGCGACTGGACAGCGCTGATCGACCTCACCCGCGATGCCTGGCTCGCCACGGCAGCGCAATCGCCAGAGCGGGCTCGTCTCGCGGCAGAAGCCTGGTGGCAGGCGCCGTACCCGCTGTTTCGGCGTATGGCCTTCTTCGCTGCGTCCCAGGAACACATCATGCCCTCGCGCCGCGCGCTCGACTGGTTGCTGGCCGACGAGCACTGGTGGTTATGGTCGGTGGAAACCGAACGGGAGGCCATGCGTTTGCTCACCGCCCTGGCACCGAAACTGGACGAGCCCGGCCTGTCGGAACTCGAACAGGCCGTCCTCGCCGGACCGCCGCGCGCCATGTTCAAGGACGACATCGAACCTGAGCGCTGGACCTGGATCGTCGAGCGCGAGATTTGGTTGCGGCTGGCGAAGATGGCCCGATCCGGCGCGATTCTCGGCACGACCGGTAAGGAGCGGCTCGACGATCTTTCCGCTAGGTATCCGCAGTGGCAGATCGCCGCCGACGAGCGCGATGAGTTTCCGATTTGGTCGGAAGGTGGCTGGGTAGGCGACCGGGACCCTTGGCGCACTTTCGTGCCGACGCCGCGTAGTAGACGTGGCTTGTTGAACTACCTGCTTGAGCATCCTGAACTGGAAGATTCGAAGCAGGACGACTGGGGGAAGCGGTGTCGCGACAACTTCCAGGCAACTGCCTACGCCTTGTGTCGCCTGGCAAGGCAAGGTGTCTGGCCGACCGACCGCTGCATGCCTGGTCGGAGGACAGGCTGATCAAACGGTCGTGGCGCTATATGGCGCCCGTGCTGGCCAATGCGCCGCATGAGTTGCTGCAACCGCTCGCCGGCGGGCCAAGCGTTCGCGGTACGCCAAACGGGCAGCCCCTCGAAGGCTGCGAATCTGCCGCCGGATCTGTCCTTCCGGCGTGCGAAACTCATCCAGCGCTGCAAACTCTCCCTTACTGGCGAAGAACATCGCCTCGCCCTGCTTGTGCACGAGGATAGCGTCGTCTGGGCCGCCGATTGACGAGACATCCTCGACGACTCGCCGTGCCTCTGGAAACGACCGACGGGATTGTTCGACCGCTAGCCGTGCGACGTAGTACGGATCTGTACCGCCTTCGTCCACAGTCCGGGCCACGTCAATCAGACGAACATCCGTAGCGGAGCCCACGTCTGGCATGACCCATGTCGTTATACACATCTCGGGCTCTGTGAGGCCCGTTGTGCGTCCATGGCGAGCACGAAGTCGCGGGTTCGCTGCAGCCCGATCCACAGGCTTTGCGGACCCGGGAAGCCGTCGCCCTTGCGATTGAGGAAGCCGCCGAAGCTCGCCACCATACGCACCATCGCATCGAGCGAGGGGGGTGTCTCAGGCGGGGGCTGGCGCTTGGTGACGATATACACCGCGCGCCATTCCTCCTCGGCGAACACCACGTTGCAGGGCATCTGCGGGCAGTCGCGCCCGAGCAGGGTGAGGTAGAGCACCCGCCAGGCGATGATGAGGTAGAAGGCGAGCGCGGGCTCCAGGCGTTCGAGGGTCTCGAGCTGCAGCTTCTCGATGCGGCAGCCGCTTTTGAGGATCTTGAAGAACACCTCGATTTGCCACCGGCAGAGGTACCATTGGAGCTTCTCCAGGGCCTGCTCGGCGGTCTCGACGGGGAGGCTGGTGAGGAGCAGCCACTCGATGGGCTCCTCGCCCTGGGGCGGGTCCACCTCGCGGGCCAGCACGGCGCTCACCTCGATGTCCGCCAGGGTGCGGTCCGAGCGATGCGGGGCCTTGAAAGTGAGGCGTGCGACGCGCAGTTGCTGGTGGATGCGCCGCGCCGGACGCCTAGCGGTGGCGGGCAGGTCGAATTCGGCCTCGGCCAGCACCGGCGCGCTTGCGAGCCGGGCGCGCTCGGCGCGGATGAGCCACTCGGCGCAGGGCTGCGTGGCGGCGCGTTCCGCGAGCACCTCGTAGATGTCGGCCTCGCGGTCGGCGACATAGACCAACTGGGTCTCGGGCAGGGACTCGATGAGCTCCGAGACGCGTCGATAACCCTCCAGCCAGCGCAGGCTCTCTTTTTCCTCGATGGGCCGGCGGCCCTGCTCCTTGCCCAGACTGCCCGCCTCGCGGGTCCAGCTCCATAGATCCAATAGCCCCAAGGGCACCCGCTCGGGGGTCACGGCGAGGGTGGGGTGCAGGTACAATCCACGGCGGGTCTCGTAGTTGAGCGGGCCCAGCCCGACGATGTCGTTCTTGCCGCTATAGTCCCCTTCCGTGGTGTCTTGGATGCACAGCACCACCGAGTATTCGCGCATACGCTGCTCGGTGCAGGCGTAATGGGGCTCGAGCACCGCCTGGGCGGTGACCTGGGGATGGTCGAACAGCCGATAAGCCGCCAAGGTCTCGGCCCAGCCGCCACAGGCGGTGGGAATGCTCTGCATGGGATGGGCTCCCAGCTTCTCCAGGGTGCGTCGCGCCCGGCGGTTGAGGCGCGCATCACCCAAGTCGATGGCGGCCAGCTCCTCGGCCAGGGCATTCATGCGGCTCCCCCGAGCGCCCGGCGAAAGCGGCCATCGAGCGGATACACATAGACATCCTTGATGGGCAGCGCCTCACGGTCGAGCTTGCCCCGCCCGGTGGTCTGCCCCAGATGATGCCAGTTGGCCGCCCGGTAGCAGGTGCCCGCGAACCGGCCGGCCTCGACAAAGGTCTCCAGCAGCACCGGGCGTACCCCGTAGCGCTCTTCGAACTCGCCCGGCACCTGCCGCGCGGCCCGCCCGAGGACCTTGGAGGCCAGGTTCGCCACCCGCACCCACGGCAGAATGAGAAACCGCGCATGGTTCAGCACCTGCCCCAGGTGCTGCGCACGGCTTGGCGCATCCCAGCCAATCCAGCGGTCGCGCACGCCCACCTTCCAGGCCGCGGCCCCGAAGCCCATGGCCCCCACCACACCCCCGTCCCAGCGAATCAGATAGCGCAGCTGGGCACCGGGCAGCGGCCGGTAGCCCAAATAATGGTACCGGTCGATGAGCCCATTCCACAGCGCCGAGTCCGCCGGGTCAGCAACCGGCGCCAAGTGCAGACCCTGCAAATCCCGCACTGCGCCCACCACCGGTACCTCAGCGGGCCAATCTTGCGGCTCGCGCGACAGCCCCTTCCCATTGCCGTTACCGTTGCGCGGCGCCGGCAGCTCGATCCAGCCTGCCCGATGCAGCCGCAGCAGCCCGACTCGACAGCTCATCAGCTTGGGCCTACCGGCTGCATCGGTCCACCCCAGCACCCGACACACCCGCCGCGCCACCTCGGCTCGCACTCGGGGCTCCGCCAGCCAAGCCTCCCGCCGTATGCTCTCAAGCTCCCCCGCGCTCAGCACGCGCCCACCCAACCACCTCGGCAACCCCTTCTCCATCTGCTCCCCCTCGTCACCTGGTGAACGATGGGGGCATTGAATCAGCTTCCGGGGGCTGTGTCCAGAGGGGCAGCAGCCCTAGCTACGGGGAGATGTGTATAACGCCATGGGCATGACCCCGTGTCCAGCGTGAATATTGGAGTAGCCCCGTAGCGGACGGGGCTCAGTCATGTTGGCCCCAAAGCTCTCTACGAGCCTCGTCGCTCGTTAGGTCCTCGAATCCGCGCACAATCCATTCGTGCGCGTGTGAAAACCAGTGCTCCATGTGATCCAGGGGCGCGTCGGCCGGCAGGCCACGAGCCGATAATTCGAGAACGAGGAACTGCTTGTCGTCTCTGACACGCCGTGCCGGGCTAAGCTTGACTGATAGCCCGCCCGGTTGCTCCTGGAACGCGAATCGGGCTTGCCAGCTCATCATGGAAGGATGCGGGAGAAAGCGGTCGCGTCGATCCTGCCACTCGATCTGGTTTATCACTCTCCCCAATTGTTCGGGGAACTTCCAACCGTTTTGCTCGAGAACGTGGTTGATATACGTGAGTTCATACTCGAGGACTTCCGTGTCTCCCAGCTCCTGCCGCGCAACGAAACTTCGGAAGTCGCGAAAAAGCCCGAAAAAAGTTCTCGACAGCATCTTATAGCGTGGGTATGAGCCGCTGTCCTTGCGATGTCGCCAATTGAAGAGAAAGCGACCGGGCTGTAGCTGAATCAGGCGATCATCCTCGCTAGCTATGAGCCAAACTCGCGGAAGTGGGATGCCGGTGGCGGCATCTACGAAGTCGGTGTCGCCGATCGGTGGTGCGTGCTCACACCGAGGGAAGGCACCCATCACCTGATGCCAGAAGGCCCCGACATGCGGAATCATCCAGTCCTTCAATGGCGCGAACTTCACGCCGAATACGACCTCGATGAGAGGCGGGCGCGCGTAATCTGCGAGATTACCCTTGTGTGCCCGGGGCTTAGCCACTGGTCTAGCCATGAGAATGCCAAGAATCCAGACGCTCCGGCCACATTGGACCACGGACAGCCATTGAAGTCGACAGGAATTTCGACGGGACTGCTGCAAAAACAACTCAACTGTGAGGCGGGGACCATTCAGAGGGCGGTCGAGTGGATCGGACCCGCAGGAGAGACACCGCGTGAGCGACTGAGCGCAAACTAAACCATGCGAACCTGGGCGGCTGCGGGCGACCGCTGGGATAGCGGGAGTTTCCGGAGTTAGGACCTTGCGATCACACGTACCAGAAGCCACAGAGGATTGCTGCCGGCGCGCCCTACATCCCTTTCCCGGACACCCCGGTCCGGGCCAGATACTGCGCGGTGCGCTCTTCCGTGCGCTCAGTCGTCAGGTACACGCCGCGCCTGCCGGTGTGAAAGGCGCGGACGGGTCAAGTCTTGCGATCGCACATACCGAAGCACTCGCCTCTTGCCTTTTCACGCCGCGGCATCTGGTGCGGGGCGACCAGCGACCGCCACGTCAACTGCGAGCGAGCCGGCACACAGCCGCGGCGCATTAGCGACCTCGGCCGGAGCGTTTGGTTAGGCCAACTGACCTCCGTGCCACCTCGATGAGCGAACGAAGGGCCTCATTGACTGCTTCTTCCGTTGGAAACGCCTCAGACACATCGGGAGTCAGCAGGACCAGATTGGTTCCTGACCGATATGCCTCCAGGTACTTGCCTCGGACACCCTCTCCAAGGTCCTCGCGCCGGTATTCATGGCGCAGCTCATCGGGCTTAGCCTTCTTCATAGATTTTCCGCTCCTGCGGCGTCATGACGCGGGCACTGATGATCCTGATCCTATCGCCGTCGGCGGCGTGAGAGACCACCAATAGTCGGCTTAATCGCGATACCCCGAAGGTAATGGACCGATCCTCCGCGATTGAATGATCGGGATCGGAAAAGGTGATAGCCAGAGGATCGCCGAAAACTGTTGCGGCCTCCTCGAAAGTAACACCATGCTTCCGTTCATATACGCGGGCTTTTCTCTTGTCCCAGTCAAAGTTCATCGGGCTCCGTCCAACGACGCCAAGACACCGAGCCGCAGGCTCGGTCGGCGCCTTCCGGGTTGCCATAGGCCATGGATCCCTGTGCGCCCTACATCCCTTTCCCGGACACCCCGGTCCGGGCCAGATACTGCGCGGTGCGCTCTTCCGTGCGCTCAGTCGTCAGGTACACGCCGCGCCTGCCGGTGTGCAGCAGCACGCCAGAGATGAGCCAGTTCTGGATCATGTAGTGGGGGATACCGCGGGCGGTGAGCTGGCGGGCCGTAACGGTCTGACCGCGGGAGCGGCCTCCCCGTGGGCTTTGCTTCGCGGCCGGCGAGGCAGCGGCCGGCGTCTGGACCGTCGCCCGCGCAGACCGGCGGGCCTTGCGGCCGACCGGTTCCGCGGGAGCCGGAGGCTTCGTGGCGGCGCGAGACTTGTCGGCCGCCAGCGACGGACCCGCAATCGGGGCGTCGTCCAGCTCGATGCCGAACAGGCTCCCGAGGTCCTGGGTCTCCAGCCGCTGCTCCGCTCTCAGGGCGGACTCGCCGTCCGCCACAGGCACGCTCCCCGCCTGGCGGATCAGCTCCTGCGGGTCCACGTGGCGCAGCAGGAACAGCAGGTCCGGCTGGCCGTCGAGGCGGCTGCCGACGCCGTAAAGCGCCGCCGCCACGTGTTTGCAGAGATACGCCCCGTCCGGACAGGTGCAGTCGAAGCGGATTCTGTTTCGGGGTCGGGAACAGGCCCGCGCCGGGGCGGGTGACCACCTCCATGACCGCCTTCGAGAGACGGCCCTGCAGCAGCTCGACCAGAGAGTCGATCTTGCCGGCGCACTCCCCGAGGACGCCCTCCCACAGCCGGGGCTCCAGCGCCTCGACCCCCATCTCCACCCGGTAGACCTCGGAGCCCGAGACCAGGGCGCTGACCTTGCCCTGCGCAATCTGCAGGTCGATGACGGCGCCGCTTCGCACGTAGGTGCGCCCGCGCGGCAGGCGGTTCTCGAAGTCGCTGTAAATTTCGAGGTTCTGGCACCAGGCCTTGCCCCAGAAGCTGCGGGCGATGGTCCGGCCCTCGATCGCGACCGGCTGACAGGCGCGGCCCTGCTTTCTGAGCGCCGCGACCTTGCGTTCGGCCTGATGGCGCCTCGCCGCGACCGGGACGTAGGGCGCCCAGCCGCTGTATCCATAGTCGTTGCGATAACGGCTCCCGCGCCGTCTGCTCAAGTTTCCACCTCCCGTTCTCTCACGTCTCTTCGACGGCGCTGCGAATGTCGAGCGATACCAGCCGCAGCAGATCTTCGTTGCTCATCTCGGTCAGCAGGACCTCGCCCCCGCCCTCTACGACTTGCCGGGAGAGATCCAGCTTGGACTCGATCAGGGCGTCGATGCGCTCTTCCACCGTACCACGGCACACGAACCTGTGCACCAGCACGTTCTTGTGCTGGCCGATGCGGTAGGCGCGGTCGGTCGCCTGGTTCTCCACCGCCGGGTTCCACCAGCGGTCGAAGTGGATGACGTGGGAGGCCGCGGTGAGGTTGAGCCCGGTACCGCCCGCCTTGAGCGACAGCACGAAGAAGGGCGGTCCGTGGTCGCGCTGGAACTGCTCGACCAAGGACTTGCGGGCCTTCACGGGGGTGGCGCCGTGCAGCACGAGGCCAGGCCGGCCGAACACGCTTCCCAGGAAATCGGCCAGCGGCGCGGTCAGCTCCTGGAACTGGGTGAACACCAGCACCTTCTCCTGGCGCTCCGCCATCTCCTCGGCGAGGCTCGCGCAGGCGCAGGAACTTGCCGCTGTCCTCGGGCGCATAGGCGCCGTCGCCCAGCCACTGCGAGGGATGGTTGCAGATCTGCTTGAGCCGCATGAGGAAGGCGAGCACCGTCCCGCGCCGCTCAATGCCGTCCAGGCTTTCGATACGCCGGGCCAGGTCCTGCACCGACTCCTGATACTGCGCCGCCTGGACGCGGCTGAGCGCGCAGTACGCCTTCAGCTCGGTCTTGTCCGGCAGGTCCGCGATGATGCGCCGGTCGCTCTTCAGGCGCCGCAGGATGTAGGGCCGCACCAGGTTGCGCAGCGGGGTGTAGCCTGCATGCTCGTCCTGCGCGAGCCGCCGGGTGAAGCGGCTGAAGGCCGGGGCGGAACCGAGCAGGCCCGGACAGATGAAGTCGAACAGCGACCACAGGTCGCCGAGCCGGTTCTCCACCGGCGTGCCGGTGAGCGCCAGGCGCGCCCGGCTCTTCAAGGCCTTGACCGCGCGGGTCTGACGTGCCCCCGGGTTCTTGATCGCTTGGGCCTCGTCCAGCACCGCCAGCGACCAGCGCGCCTCGGCCATCCAGGGGAGCCGCGCGGCCGTCCCGTAGCTCGTGATCACGATGTCCACGCCGGCGAGCCGCTCGGGTGCGAGGGCCGCCAGCTCCTTGGCGGGCAGCGCCGAGGGATGGGCGACGAGCGTGCGCAGACCCGGCGCGAAGCGCGCGATCTCGCTCTCCCAGTTGGCGAGCAGGGACGCCGGCACCACCAGGAGGTGAGGACCGGCATCGCCCTCCCGCTTGAGCACCAGCAGCAGGGCGATCACCTGCAGCGTCTTACCGAGGCCCATGTCGTCCGCGAGGCACCCGCCGAGCCCCAGGCGGTTCAGCCACCACAGCCAGCGCACCCCGTCCTGCTGGTAGGGGCGCAGGCGCGCCTGGAGGTCCGCTCCGGGGTCGGCGGCAGCCGGCGCACCGCGCAGGCCCTCCAGCACCCCGCTCAGCCACTCGCCAGGGACCGCCGCGGACCACTCGGCCGCCGCCTCCGGGAGCGCCGTCACGTCGTCGTTCTCGATGGCGGCCCCCGCGAGCAGCCGCATCCCCTCCAGGAAGGAGACACCGTCCCCGGCGGCACGCTGGACCTTCTTCCAGTGCTCCAGCACGGCGCCCAGTTTCTCCCGGTCCACCTCGACCCAGCGGCCCTTGAGCCGCACCAGGCCGTCTCCGGCGGCGAGCACCTGCTGCCACTCCGCCTCCGAGAGAGTCTCGCCGTCCAGCGCCAGCTCGACCCGGAAGTCCATGAGCGCATGCAGCCCGAGCCCCGCGGCCTGGTTGCCCAGGCTGATACGGACTTGGGGCCGCGGGGGCTGGCGCGGCTTCCACCAGTCCGGGATGCGCACCACGATGCCGCTCGCCTCAAACGCCGGGACGTCCTTGAGGAACCGGTAGGCTTCGTGGGCAGTCCAGGCGAGCGGGTGGAAGATGGCGCCGGAGTCGACCAGGGCTTTCAGCCAGAGGGTCTGCCCGGCGGCCCGATTCACCGGCATCAGCAGCGAGAGCAGGGTACTGCGGTCGCCCGCGCCGGAATAGTCCTTGAGCGCCCGGCCGAGGGGCAAGTGCTGCACGCGCGCCTGCTGTGAGACGCGAGCGGCATAGGTGGCGAGGAAGGCGAAGGGAGCGCGCTCGTTGCCCTTGTTCTCGGCCAGGTGGAAGCAGACTCGGCCCACCAGGTTCCAGCTCGGGTGCTTGCCCTGGAGCCAGGCATGAACGCTCCCGCCCGCCTCGCGGATCTCTTCCCGCGCAGCCGCCTGCAGCTCGCCCCACCAGGCCTCGATGAGGGCGGCGTCGACGTACTCGGCCCCGGTGAGGGGCGGCACCGCTGCGGCGAGCCGTTCCAGTTCCGTGAGCGGGACAGGAACCTCGGCCGTCGCCCACTGGCCCTCCAGATCCGGAATGGCGCAGAGCCGCGCCATGAAAAGCTGCGCCAGCTCCCGCCCGAAGGCGAGCGACGGCGGCAGGGCGCTGCCCGGCTCGACCGCGCCCAGGTGCAGCAGGCCATGGGCGCCGCCGCGCTCGAAGGCCCGGCGGGTGCGAGCGGCCACTGCCGGTGCGGGCAGGTCGGCATCACCCGCGACCGTCTCCAGATATGCCCGCCCTGCGGGGGATACCGCGAGCGCCAGGGCCGCGCAGGCAGCCTCGGGCGTTGTCGGCTGTGGAATCAGCTCAGGCGGCGCCTCGCCCACGCACGAACCTGCCGAATAGCAACCCCCAGCACGAGGCCGATCGCGGCGCGCGGCGTCGTCTGCTCGGAGAATGCGGCCACGGCGACGGGCGTCCTGAAAGGCCGGCTTCCGAGTGACGTCCAAGTACACCGGCGCCTTAGGCAGAAGCTCGATGATGACAAGGTCGTGTGCCTACCCGCCCAAGTCAGCGGACGCTGAACCGCGGGATGGACTGATCTGGATTCTGGCTCGGGGCTGCACGCCACGCGGGTGACGTGGGCCAGCGGCGGCCCCTGGCGCAGCCACTCCCGCAGCGCTGCCAACTGGCGTTCCGTGCCGCAGGCCAGGACTTCCACCTGGCTGCCCGGGACGTTGCGCACCCAGCCGGTGATGCCCAGACGCTCCGCTTCCTCCCGTGCGGAGGCGCGGAAGAACACCCCCTGCACCCGACCCGACACCACGCAACGTATACAGGGCATTAGGGCGATTCCGGCACCGCGAGCCATCGAGGCGGGAGGATGTCTGCGCGGAGATCGAACATCACCTCCGGCGCGTCAAAGGGCACTGGATCCGATCTCGGGGTTGGCTCCGACCCGCCGCATCCGCTTCATCGTCCGGGGTGGCGAATATTCGCATGAGCGGCGTTCCGCGAGCGACGCGTGCTCACTGACCTGTGGTCTTGGGCTCGGCTGCCGGGGCGGGCTTGGCTGCCTGGCTCGCGGATTCCTGAAGGAAATCCTCCACGGAACCGCTGTCGATGGGTCCCAGATTACGCGCTGCGACTTTGCCGTGCGGGTCCACCAGATAGCTGGTGGGCAGGACCGTAATGGCGCCGAACGCAGTCGGCCCCGAGGGAGACTCGCGCAGCACCGGGTAGTGAATCCCGAGGGTCTCTACCCAGTAACGCAGCTTGTGCGTGCTGATGTCCTCGTAGTCGACCCCTATGACGACGGCGTCCTTGTCCTTGTGGCGCTTGTGGAACTCGACGAGCTCGGGGATCTCCTTCAGGCAGGGGGGGCACCAGGTCGCCCAGTAGTTAACCAACACCCATTTGCCGCGGTAATCGGAGAGGTGGTGTTCGACGCCGGCGAGATCGGGTAGTGTAAAATCCGCCTGTTGGGCGAGAACCGGCGGCGCGAGCCACATTGAGACCAGCGGCAACCAAAGGCAATACTTCAGCATGGGTCCTCCGTCGATACGCGGTCCGGCGTCTAAGCTGCCACCCTCCCCGACCGCGATCAAGTAGTCGCACGGCGGAACCCCCAGCCATGCCATCGGGTCTGCACCGCACAGAGAGAGACAGCCTCGGAGAATATAAGGTTCCGGGGGATGCCTGGTACGGCATCCAGACCGCGCGGGCCGTGGACAACTTTCGCATCAGTGGCCGCTGTCCCGACCGCGACTTCGTGCACGCGCAGGTCAGCATCAAGCGCTGCGCCGCGGTGGTCAACCGCAACGCCGGGTGGCTGGAGCCGCGCCTGGCCGAGGCGATCGTGGGCGCCTGCGACCGCATCCTGGGAGGCGAGCTGCTGGACCAGTTCGTCGTGGACCGTTTTCAAGCGGGCGCGGGCACCAGCCACAACATGAACGCCAACGAGGTCCTCGCCAATCTGGCCAACGTGGCCTTGGGCGGGGAGCGGGGCACCTATCGGCCGGTGCACCCGAACGACCACGTGAACCTGTCTCAGAGCACCAACGACACCATCCCCACCGCTATCCGACTGGCGGCTCTGACCAAGCTGCCGTCGCTCACCGCAGCAGTGCAGAGCATGGCCGATGAGTTGCAGCGCCTCGGCGCGCAGGCACGGGACACCGTCAAGAGCGGCCGCACCCATCTCCAGGACGCCGTCCCCACGACCGTTGGAAGGGAGGCTCGGGGCCTATGCTTGGACGCTGAGGCGCTGCCTGAGACGCCTGGAGGCCACCAAAGAGCCGCTGTGCGAGATCGGTCTGGGCGGGACCGCGGCAGGCACAGGCCTCAACAGCCCTCCCGGATACCCCGAGAAGGTGGCCGCCGAGCTGGCGCGCCTCACCGGTCAACCCATCCGAGCGGCGGACGACCTGGCAGCCCAGATGCAATCGATGCTCGACCTCCAGGGGCTGTCCTCGGCGCTCAGGGAGCTGGCCCTTGAGCTGACCCGCATCAGCAACGACATTCGCCTATTGGCTTCGGGCCCGCGCACCGGGCTCGGGGAGATCCTGCTGCCGGCTGTCCAGCCCGGCTCCAGCATCATGCCCGGAAAGGTCAACCCGGTGATGTTCGAGGCACTCAACATGGTCTGCTACCAGGTGCTGGGGCAGGACGCCGCCATCGCCGCGATGACCGCCGCCGGACAGCTCGAGCTGAACGTCATGATGCCTGCCCTGGGATCTGCCTTGTTCGACGCTATGGACTGGCTGACCCATGCCGTGCATGGCGCGACCGAACGTAACCTGCGCGGACTCCGCGTGGACGAGACGCGCTGCAGCTATTTCCTGCACGCCAGCGTCGGGCTCGCGACGTTGCTCAACACCCGCATCGGCTATGGCGAGGCGGCGGAGGTCGCCAAGGAATCGGAGCGCACGGGCCGCCCGGTGCGCAACGTCGTGGCCGAGCGTGGACTGATGACTGCCGAGGAGTTCGATGCTCTGGTGCTGAAGGCCGCGCGGGACGGACGGCTAGACTGAAAGAGGGCCGCGCCGGGCGGTCGCGTCCACTCGGGGCTAGTGGCGTGGCAGCGCTTGTCGGGTGCTTGATCGCCCTCGCACTGGTCACAGTGGTGGGCTGTGCGCGGCAGGACGCATCTTCACTGCGTTTCGGCCTCGCGACGGCGCCCGCGACCCTGGACCCGAGATTCGCCACCGACGCCAGCTCCGAGCGGATCAACCGCCTCATCTACCGCCGCCTGGTAGACTTCGACGAGCACTCCCGGCCCGTCGCCTCTCTGGCTCGTTGGCTGCAGATCGACCCGACCCGTTACCGCGTGGTCCTCGGGCAGGCGGGGCGGCGGTTCCACGACGGAGAGCGCCTCACCGCCCGCGACGTCAAAGCCACCTATGACTCTGTGCTGAGCCCGACCAGCGCCTCTCCGCATCGCGCCCCACTCGCCGGGGTCGAACGGGTGGAGGTCGTGGACGCGGACACCGTGGATTTCTATCTGCGGCGGCCCGATCCGCTGTTCCCCGGACGTTTGGACCTCGGCATCCTTCCCGCTCGATTGGTCGCGGCGGGACATCCATTCCGGACCGATCCCGTCGGCAGCGGGCCTTGCGCATTCCTCGACTGGCCTGACGAGAACCGCCTGCGCCTGAGGCGCCTGGACGACGGACAGACCATCGAGTTCCTGCGCGTTCCCGACCCGACGATGCGGGTACTGAAGCTGCTGCGCGGTGAAATCGACATGCTGCAGAACGATCTGCCGCCCGAGCTGGTCGGCTATCTGGCGAAACGCAGCGAGGTGCGGGTGGTCACGGGGCCCGGGATCAACTTCAGCTACCTCGGCTTCAACCTGCGCGACCCCGTTACCGGGCGCCTTGCGGTCCGCCAGGCCATCGCCTATGCCGTCGACCGCGGCTCCGTCATCCGCCACGTGCTGGGGGGGGCCGCCCGCCCAGCCAGCGCCCTGCTGCCCCCGGAACACTGGGCCGGCGACCCGGGCCTGCCGGCGTATCGCTACGATCCGGGGCGAGCACGGGCGCTGCTGCACCGGGCGGGATTCGACGCGGCGCATCGGCCCCGCATCGTCTATCGGACCTCCACCGACCCGCTCCGGGTGCGCGTGGCCACCGTGCTCCAGTCCCAGCTCGCCGACGTCGGCATCGACGTGGAGCTGCGCACCTACGACTGGGGCACCCTATACGCCGACATCAAGGCGGGCAGGTTCCAGATGTACAGCCTGAGCTGGGTCGGGGTGCACTCTCCGGACATCTTCCGCTACATCTTCCACAGCCAGTCCGTGCCCCCGCTGGGTGCCAACCGGGGCCGCTACGCCAGCACAGCAACCGACCGCCTCATCGAGCAGGCGGAGGCCGCCACGGACCCCGTCCTGCGGGCGAGCCTTTACCGGCGTTTGCAGCGGGTCCTCTGGGAGGAGCTGCCATACGTGCCGTTGTGGTATGAAGACCAGGTGTTCGTCGCGCGGCGGGACATCCAGGGCTACCGGCTGTCCCCGGACGGCGATTACGACGGACTGCTGGCCGCGCACCGCACCTTGCCTTAACATCGTGGTCCGCGTGAGCAGCGGAGCCGGCCAGCGCATGGGGGAGGAGCGGGTCATCGAGGTGAGCGTACCCGAGCAGCGGCTGTGGCTGCTCGAAGGGGAACACCGCCTGCTGGAGGCGCCGGTGTCCACCGCGCGCAACGGCGTCGGGGAGGCGTACGGCAGCGAGCGCACGCCGCGCGGCTGGCACGTGGTGCGCGCCAAGATCGGCGCCGGGTGTCCCGTGGGCTCTGTGTTCGTCGGCCGCCGCCCCACCGGCGAGCATTACTCGGCGGAACTGCGCGCCCGCTATCCCCAGCGCGACTGGATTCTGACCCGGATCCTCTGGCTGGGCGGACTGGAGAAGGGAAAGAACCGTCTTGGGCCCGTGGACACGCTGCGCCGCTTCATTTACATCCACGGCTGCCCCGACGAGGACCCGATGGGCGTGCCCAGCTCCCACGGCTGCATCAAGATGCGCAACGAGGGGATTATCCGCCTGTTCGAGCTGACCGAGCGGGGCACGCGCGTGCTCATCGAGGCTTGAGTCATGGGCCGCTTCGTATTGTCGCGCCTCGGGAGCGCGGCGCTGGTCGTCGCCGGCGTCGTGTGCCTGGTGTTTTTCGTTCTCCGCCTCGTGCCAGGCGATCCCGTGGGCGTCATGTTGGGGGAGTCAGCGCAGGCCGCCGACCGTCTGGCGCTGGAGCACGCCCTCGGGCTGGATCGCCCTCTGCTGAGCCAATTGGGCACCTATGTTCAGCGCTTGGCCCGCCTCGACCTGGGGGTGTCGATACAGTCCGGCCGGCCGATCCTGGACATCCTGGCAGAGCGCGTACCCGCCACGGCCGAGCTGGCCCTGGCTGGCCTGTGCGCGGCGGCGGCGTTGGCGTTCCCGCTGGGGGCGCTGGCCGCCCTGCGCCGCGGGACGGCCTGGGACATGGCTGCCATGAGCTTCTCCCTGCTCGGGATCTCGATGCCCAACTTCTGGCTCGGACCGGTGCTGGTGCTCGTGTTCTCCCTCGGTCTGGGTTGGCTGCCGGTAAGCGGCCGCGCGGGCGCCGGCTCGCTGGTGCTGCCGGCGCTCACGCTGGGGACCGGCGTGGCCGCGCTGCTGGCCCGTATGGTCCGGGCAGCGCTGCTGGAGGTGCTCGGCGAGGACTACGTGCGCACCGCACACGCCAAGGGCCTGCCGCCGCGGCAGGTGCTCCTCCACCATGCGCTGCGCAACGCCTGGCTGCCCATCGTCACCGTGCTCGGGATGCAATTGGGTGCGCTCCTGGGCGGCGCGGTGATCACCGAGGTGGTCTTCGCCTGGCCGGGGGTGGGTCAGCTCATGGTGGAGGCCATCCAGCGCCGCGACTACCCGGTCGTGCAGGCGTGCGTGCTGCTCATCAGCGTCACCTATGTGCTGGTGAACACCGGAACCGACCTCCTCTACGGCTGGCTCGATCCCCGCGTGCGCCTGCCGAGCGCGACCTGATGCGTGTGTGGCTGCCCGCAACGGTGCTATTCGTGTGGGGACTGATGGCCGCCGCGGGTCCCGCGCTGCCGTTGTCTCCGGACCGCATCGACCTGGCAAAGACGCTGTCCCCTCCGGACTGCGCCGGCTGGCTCGGCTACGACGACCTGGGGCGGCCGGTCCTCGATCGCCTGGTGATCGGGGCGCACACGTCGTGCCTGGTCGCCTTGGGGGTCGTGACCCTCAGCCTGACCGTCGGTGCCCTGTTAGGAAGCGTCTGCGCCTACGCCGGCGGTATCTGGGACCACGTGCTCGCGCGGATGGTGGAGGTCTTCCTCGCCTTTCCGGGGATTCTCCTGGCCATCGCGCTGGCGGGGCTGCTCGGACCGGGAATCGACAACGTGGTGATCGCCCTGGCGAGCGTCGGCTGGGTGGGCTTCGCGCGCCTCAGCCGCGCCCAAGTCCTGAGCGTCAAGCACCGTGAGCACGTCCAGGCGGCCGTGGCCCTGGGCACACCCCGGCTGCGCGTCGTGCTGCGTCATCTGCTGCCTTTCGTCAGCGCACCCCTCATCGTGGAGGCGACCTTCGGCATCGCCAGCGTAGTGAGCGCCGAGGCCGGCCTGTCTTTCCTGGGGCTGGGGGTGCAGCCGCCCGAAGCCTCCTGGGGCAGTATGATACGAGACGGCGCGCACTACATGTTGGTGGCGCCCCATGTGGTGCTGGCCTCCGGCGGCACACTCATGTTAGTGGTGCTGTCCGCGAACCTGCTGGGCGACCGCCTCCGGGATTGGATGGATGTGAGACAAGAGGGTTGAGCGGACCATGTCCCTGGGACCGGTGATGATCGACCTTGCAGGGCCCTCGCTGACCGCGGAAGAGCGCGAGCTGCTGTGCCACCCGCTGGTGGGCGGGGTGATCCTGTTCAGCCGCAACTACGAATCGCCCGAACAGTTGCTGGTTCTGACCGCAGACATCCACGGCCTGCGGGAGCCGCACCTGCTGGTCGCCGTCGACCAGGAAGGCGGGCGGGTGCAGCGGTTCCGCGAGGGCTTCACCCGTCTCCCGTCTCCAGCCGTGTTCGGGAGGATCTACGAGCACGACCCCAAGCACGCCCACCACTTGGCGGCAACCTGCGGCTGGCTGATGGCCGCTGAACTGCGGGCAGTGGGGGTCGATTTCAGCTTTGCGCCGGTGCTCGACCTGGACCGCGGCCTCAACCAGGTCATCGGCGACCGCGCCTTTCACCGCCAGCCCGACGTGGCGGCGGATCTCGGCCGCGCCTATCTGGCCGGAATGCATCGAGCGGGCATGGCGGGTGTGGGCAAACACTTCCCGGGGCACGGAGGAGTCAGCGCGGACTCGCACGTCGCTGTGCCGGTCGACGAGCGCCGCTTCGCCGATATTTACATGGAGGACATCCTGCCCTTCGAGCGTCTCATCGACGATGGGCTCGCCGCTATCATGCCCGCTCACGTCATTTACCCCCGGCTCGCACCGGAGCCCGCCGGATTCTCGTTCTTTTGGCTGCGCCGGGTGCTGCGCGACCGCCTGGGTTTCCAGGGGGCGATCTTCAGCGACGACCTCGCCATGGAAGGTGCCAGCGTGGCCGGGGACCTGCCGGACAGGGCCCGCGCCGCCTTGGCAGCGGGCTGCGACATGGTGCTGCTCTGCCATCGGCGCGAAGCCGTGGCGGGAATCGTCGACGCCCTCGCCCGCTGGAACGACCCTGCCGCCCAGGTGCGCCTCGCCCGCATGCACGGACGGCTTGCGACGCCGCGGGACGCATTGCTCGGGAGCCCGGAGTGGCACGACGCTGTCCAGGATCTCGTCGCCGCGGAAGATCAAACCAGCCTGGATCTGGACTTCGGGAACGGCTGACAATCGCTCCGCTCATGCGGCAGCCCCCGTAGGATGCGGTGAACGCAGGGAACCGCATCGGTCGCGAAAGGAGCCGGACGAGACAAGGTGACCGATGACCGAATACCGCCGTGCCGGGCTGCCGGGAGCCACGTGGTTCTTCACGGTGAATCTGGCCGAGAGACACGGGAATCGGCTCTTGGTCGAGCGGATCGATGTGTTGCGGACTGTGTTCTGCAGCGGCACGACACCCCTTCCACCTGGAAGCGGTCGTGATCCTGCCGGACCAAAAGGTCTATCCCCGCGTGCGCGGGGGAATCCTGGACTGGGGCCGGCTGGCAATGGAGGACGCGGGTCTATCCCCGCGTGCGCGGGGGAATCGGGGTGGCCCGGTCCAGGAAGGAACTGAACTAGGTCTATCCCCGCGTGCGCGGGGGAATCCCGCGCTCCGCCCGCTCCAGTGCATCCGCCAGCGGTCTATCCCCGCGTGCGCGGGGGAATCGGGATTTGGGAGCCCTGCCAGTCCAACTTGTCGGGTCTATCCCCGCGTGCGCGGGGGAATCGACCGAAACACGCCGTATCGTCCGGGGGATCTGGGTCTATCCCCGCGTGCGCGGGGGAATCGGTCGAGGTGGCGTACGGTGGCAATCTGGCGGAGGTCTATCCCCGCGTGCGCGGGGGAATCGGACAGTCCCATGGCGGCTCAGCCTCCAGTGATGGTCTATCCCCGCGTGCGCGGGGGAATCCGCTCCAGGTAGTGCGAGATATAGTCCTGCCCGGGTCTATCCCCGCGTGCGCGGGGGAATCCTCAGCCACGATCAATTCCGCGACCTCATCCAGGGTCTATCCCCGCGTGCGCGGGGGAATCCACTTCATGCGCCTTCCCTGGACGGATGCGTCGGGTCTATCCCCGCGTGCGCGGGGGAATCTGGGGCAAGGCCGACGCCAACTACTTCGCCGAGGGTCTATCCCCGCGTGCGCGGGGGAATCGGGTCGACGGCTCTCTCGTGGCGAGCGGAAACAGGTCTATCCCCGCGTGCGCGGGGGAATCCACTCCGGTCGGTCGCGCGCGCGTGCTGGAGCAGGTCTATCCCCGCGTGCGCGGGGGAATCCATATGACTCCGGCTGATGTCGCCACTGACCGAGGTCTATCCCCGCGTGCGCGGGGGAATCCGCCTCCGCCTCCACCGCCACCTCCGCCCGTCAGGTCTATCCCCGCGTGCGCGGGGGAATCGGACCAGACCTATAGCGATGACGAACTGCACCAGGTCTATCCCCGCGTGCGCGGGGGAATCTGCGGCGCAGGAATATGTCGACGGCACCGATTAGGTCTATCCCCGCGTGCGCGGGGGAATCCCCGGTCAATCCGATGGTCTTCGCCGGCCTCGGGGTCTATCCCCGCGTGCGCGGGGGAATCTGCCTCCTCCGGGATACGGGCCAGGGCACTGCAGGTCTATCCCCGCGTGCGCGGGGGAATCCAATTCGAGGCGCTAGGAATCGGTTTCGAGGCGGGTCTATCCCCGCGTGCGCGGGGGAATCCCCGGAGCGCCCACTGCAAAATCAGCTCACCCAGGTCTATCCCCGCGTGCGCGGGGGAATCTGAAGACTGGGCGCGTACCTGGGGGGTGCTCGAGGTCTATCCCCGCGTGCGCGGGGGAATCATGAACCTACAATACGCAGACGGGCTTTGATGAGGTCTATCCCCGCGTGCGCGGGGGAATCCCTATAAAGGGTGGTACCCTCTCGCGGCGCTTAGGTCTATCCCCGCGTGCGCGGGGGAATCGGCATTCCCAGATCGCGGCCGAGCGGCAAGAAAGGTCTATCCCCGCGTGCGCGGGGGAATCGCGATGTGGGCTGACATGATCGCCGCCCCCCCAGGTCTATCCCCGCGTGCGCGGGGGAATCACAGCTCGCGGACCTGCTGACGGACTACCTTGGGGTCTATCCCCGCGTGCGCGGGGGAATCGGGCGCATGCCAGTGTGCATCATCGGCCACCACGGTCTATCCCCGCGTGCGCGGGGGAATCAAAAGAACTGTCGTGTTTGTGAGGGCAGCGAGGGGTCTATCCCCGCGTGCGCGGGGGAATCGGGCTGATAGTGAACCCGACATTTGCAGAATTGGGTCTATCCCCGCGTGCGCGGGGGAATCCCTCTAAGGGGTGGTACCCTATCGCGGCGCTTAGGTCTATCCCCGCGTGCGCGGGGGAATCCCGGCGCTCATCACTCAATCCGCCACCTACCGAGGTCTATCCCCGCGTGCGCGGGGGAATCCGGGGCATCGCTCAGCATCGGAAAGATGGTGAGGGTCTATCCCCGCGTGCGCGGGGGAATCGCGCTTACGCCCTCGGCCAGGTGCACGAGCAGGGGTCTATCCCCGCGTGCGCGGGGGAATCGATATAGTCAGCATGGACGGAAGTATACGACAGGGTCTATCCCCGCGTGCGCGGGGGAATCGCGAAAAGGTCGAGCGCAATGGGAGATCAACATGGGTCTATCCCCGCGTGCGCGGGGGAATCAGCGTAGACTGGCGCCATGGCCGGCAGCCGCCGGGTCTATCCCCGCGTGCGCGGGGGAATCCAACAGAAGCACGTCGCGGTACAGCAGCAGCAGGGTCTATCCCCGCGTGCGCGGGGGAATCACCAGTCCCAGCGCCGTCGCTCCGGGAGTGAGGGGTCTATCCCCGCGTGCGCGGGGGAATCCCAGAGGTCCCACCGCGCAGGGCGACAACCAAGGGTCTATCCCCGCGTGCGCGGGGGAATCGCCGTGAATCCTGCTGTGGTGGGAACTGTGACAGGTCTATCCCCGCGTGCGCGGGGGAATCTCATCCGCATACTCAGTCGGTGCCGCGGGATGAGGTCTATCCCCGCGTGCGCGGGGGAATCCGGTGGCGAGTGCTCCGCTGGTCACGCTATAGAGGTCTATCCCCGCGTGCGCGGGGGAATCGCGATCACGTCCGAATCCGCCTGCCCGTCGGCGGGTCTATCCCCGCGTGCGCGGGGGAATCCCGGATTGGAGATTGTCATGACTACGCGACTAAGGTCTATCCCCGCGTGCGCGGGGGAATCCCGCTACGTGGTAGCGATCGGCTACCGGAGCAAGGTCTATCCCCGCGTGCGCGGGGGAATCCGAGACTATCCCAACCTACACACCGTTCGGTTAGGTCTATCCCCGCGTGCGCGGGGGAATCATTGATCATGCCAAGCCTGTCGTCTGCGATCCAGGTCTATCCCCGCGTGCGCGGGGGAATCCCAGAGGTCCCACCGCGCAGGGCGACAACCAGGGGTCTATCCCCGCGTGCGCGGGGGAATCGGCGATCTGTAGAGCCCTGCCAGTCGAGCTTATCGGGTCTATCCCCGCGTGCGCGGGGGAATCCGAATCTGCTGACGGTCGGGCCAATCTCAACAGGGTCTATCCCCGCGTGCGCGGGGGAATCCGGAAGCGCCCGGCGGCAAAGCTGGTACGCAAAGGTCTATCCCCGCGTGCGCGGGGGAATCAATATGCGCACCGCACTGACGATATCCGCTGAGGGTCTATCCCCGCGTGCGCGGGGGAATCTCGCTCAACAGGTCCTTGCCGTCCACGTAGACAGGTCTATCCCCGCGTGCGCGGGGGAATCCCTTGTGATCAAGCCGTTGAAAAATACCACATTGTTAAAGAACAGTCGATTCAAGCCGGTCTTCGGCTGAGGACCATACCGTCTAGTTCCACGAGTTCAACCGGCGGCACGCCCAACACTCGCACGGTCTGCCCGCCGGGTATTTGGGGATCGGCCCATGCCATCACCACGGAAGCCTCATGCTCTGCAAGGAACCAGTCCCCTAGGACCTCCCAGATCCGCTCGCGCACCGCCGGTGAGATGCGGGGCGCGCTGTATACCCCTGGTCCCAGCTCCAGCATGGACGAGGCCAGGAATCCGCGCACCCGGTCACTCACGTTTCGTGTCACCACTACCGTCATCGACACCGAGTAGGTCCTTAATGCGATCGATCATCTTCGGGATGAGTTGCTGCTTATGAAAGATTCGGCCGGCTTCCTTGCGTAGCTCTCGCTCCAGGTGCAGGCTGGGCTCACTTATCGCTCGTTTGGCGACGCGGAAGGCGAGTGGCAAGGTGATCTCGGCGCGGTAGAGATCGGCGATGTCAAGCGTGAATGCGTTGCTGGAGTCCTCATGGATGAAGCCCAGCGGCGGTAGCGCCCCCACAGCCGCCACCGCAACGTCGGCGGCGGCTTCGACGAAGGTCGAGGCATGGTTGATCGCTTGGTTGGGGATGTCGGCTGCGGTCGGACTCTGGCGGTCGTAATGCCGGCCTTCCCACTTCACCCCGAACTGGTCCGCCACCAGCCGGTAGGTCTCCTTGATGCGCGCCCCTTCGATTCCACGCAGCACACTGATGTCCTTGTGCGGTAGCAGCCGGCCGAAGCGCCAGGCGTATATGCGCCGGGCGGCATCCAGGCGGGCTGTCTCATCGGCCCACAGCCGCGCATGCTCGCGCGCGACCTCGGATCGGCCCTGACCCATAGGCGGGGCGGAGTAGAACTTGACGCCGTCCTCGCCTACTGCTGCGAGCAGGGTACCGTGGCGGGCAAGCAGGCGCAGCACGTCGTGGCTGACTGTCGAGCCGGGTCCCAACAGGATAATGGAAACACTCTGATAGGGAATGGCGTAGTCCCCGGCCTTGAGATGCTCGGACTCGGCGGCACAGAAATGCAGGGTTCCGTCCTGCACATATAGATTGCCGCGCGCTAGCCACAGCAGGCCGTGGCGGTCCGCGTGGGGGATGCGAGCTTCGGCCAGTCCCAGGCGACCGGACAGGAAGCTGCTCATCCGACCGGCCGAAGCAGCAGCATGCCGTAGCCGAAGGAGCGGTGACGGCCGAGCCCGCGCGCCAAGCAAGCACCGAATGCAGGACCGTCCCGCACTTCCAGTACCCCGGCGATCAATGCCTGTGGACGCGTAATGCGGGAGACGGCACGGCGCACGGCGGTCTCGGTGCGCTGGGTGCGGCGCAGCATCTTGACCAGCCTAAAGCCGCTGAGATGGGCGGACTCCAGCCGCGCCGCCGCTCCCAATTGTTGGGACAACCAGCCGGCATAGACCGCCGCGCGTTCCAGCGCCTTCGCCTCAGCGCCCCCGTGTTCAATCTTCCGCAGGAATGCATCCTTCTCGCGGTCTTCCTGGCGGGTGACCGGGCAGGCGAGCACTTCGAATCCCAGGCGCCGGCCCGAACGCCACAGGCCGGGCATGGCCTTGGCGCGGGCGAGGTCGGCGAGGTCGCATACACCCAGGGTGCGCGGATCGGCGAAGCTGGCGGCATGCTCCTGCAGGGCGGCCGGGGAGTGAGAGGTATAGCTCAGCAACCGCAGGCCCCCGGCCCGATCCCGTCCCAATCCAACAGGGTCGAGCAGCCGGAACGGTTTGGGCGCGAGCGCGCCGAACACCGTCGCAAGCCACGCATGGGCGGCGTATCCCAGATCCTCGTCGCGCGCCTGGTTGAGACCACGTTCCTGGGCGAAGCGGATGAGCTCCGCAGCGCGCAGTCGCAGCTCGATCATATGCAGCGCCTGGCTCATGTCTGGGCCTCCAGCAGACCCTCGATGCGGATGCGCCGGCCGCCGTGGATCTGATTGCGCCAGTCGCGCCTGTCGTATACCGGAACTCGCCGTGCCTGAGTGCCGAGACCCAGGCGCTCAGGCCAGCAGGCAGACATGGGCCGAGTGCCATCGGTGCCGGGCCGCCGGGCGCGCGGTGCGCCCTTCAATGCCTGTAGCACATCCTCCGCCTCCAGCAGGTCCAGCACCAGGGGCGCGGCAGGCAGACAGCTCTTGCGTCCCAGGAACAGCGGCCGGGCGGGCTCACGCAGAGCCTGTGCGAGCTGCGCCGTGGCGGGAACAGCGCTCCCGGTCAGGGCCATGGCCAGGGTCATCACCCCGTTGGCGAGGTAGTGGCGGTAGCGCTGGTGGGTGCCGAGCCGCGCAGCATCACCGCCCTCGCGCCATTCCGGCCGGCCGCGGGTGGTCCAGCCGGGCTCGCACATCTTGGGTTGGCCCAGGTCAACGGTGTGGTAATCGACGATGGCTTCGGGCTCGATGTCCCAGCGCGCGGCATACTCGATGCGCTCCTGCAGCGCCGTCAGGGCCTCGGCATCGCCGTGGCGGTAGCCGAGCGCGTTACCGAGCAGCCCGGCGAGCCACGATAGACCTGGAAAGCGGTCGGTGACGTTGTGATGATCGACGATCACCCCGCCGAAGCTCATCAGCGGGGCGTCAAGCCGCAGTCTAAGCACGTCCATCGCTGGACTCTCCGAACACGGCCGCGAGCGCCCGCTTGGTCGCCTCGTCCAGGCTCGCAGCGGCGTCGCCCTTCAAGCCGTCCAGCGCCTTGACCGAGGCGACGGCGCGGTGCTCGGCGGTGCGGCCGTACATTCCATCAATCGCGGCGAGATGGCCGCTCAGTGCGTTCACCGCCCCTTGCATGACATCGCCTTGAGCGGGCAAAGCCTTGAGGTAGGCGTTGGCGAGGCTGCGCGGCTGCTGCTTGCCGGCCTCCAGCAAGACGAAGTCGGCGTAAGCATAAGGCGCGGTGGAGCCGAGCTTGGCCCCGGGCGAGACGGTGGCGATGGTGCGCACCAGGCTGCACAGCACATCGCGGGCTTCGTGCAGGTCCTGCTTGGCCCATGCCTTCGGATTGCAGCCGGTAAGATTGGAGATCAAGAGTGGTACATCCACCGCCACATAGCCGTAGTACACTCCTGCGCCCAGCTCCATGTCGCCGGCATGGGCGGCACCCGTCTCTTCGTCCCGGTTGAGGTCATCGACCACGGTGAAGTAATCCATCTCGGTGTGCAGGGCGTGCACCGTGAAGGCATGGGCGACGTGCACGCTGGCATCGGAGCGCGCGAGGATGTCGGAGGTGACGAAACGGCCGAACAAGGCGCCTTCGAGGCCCGCATAGAGATTGCCGTGACCGGCAGCGCGCAGCATGGCCTTGAAGTTGGCCTTGTCGGTCTTGAGCCGCTCCAGCAGCAGCTTCTCGGCCTCGGTACCGGCCGCGGCGCACTCCTGAAGCAGCGCGACCAGGTAATCCGCCTCGGGCCGGCCGAACAGCACCGGCTGCTTGAGGGCAAGCGGGCTCTTGTCGTCCTGGCCGCCGTCGATGAGCTTGCCGATCATGGTTGCCACCAGCTTGCGCGCCAGGGCCTCGTCCATGCCCTGCTTGATGAGCCGCGGCAGGACCTCGCGGGCGAAAAACTGGCGCGAGCGTATCCCGTCGGGGAGCTTCATGGTCTGTTGCAGGGTCTCGCGCCAGTGGCGCTTCAGGCACTGCGAGGACACCCGCAGGCGGGTGGCATCGCCGAAGGGGATGCGCTTGGCGAGTCCGGCATCGTCGCGGTTCAGCAGGCTCGCCGGGTAGGAGGTCAGGGTATGGATCTGTAGGAACATGGCTCAATCCTTCGGCTGATGGCGGTAGTAGTCACGGGCCAAGCGTAGATGCACGTCCTCGCGCTTGGCGGGGTCCTCGGTGAGCAGCAGGCGGGCGAAGTCGGCCCAGTTGACCGCCTCGCCCTTGGCTGCCAGAAAGCGTGCGGCGCGCAAGACCAAGGTTTGGAGGACCTCGCCCTCGGCGTCGAGCAGCCGCTGCAGGCGCGCCTCCGAATAGCGCACCTCGGCTAGCGCCTGACCGACCGGACGATCGGGACGGTGAGGGCTCGGGCACATCAGCGCGATACCGGCGCAGATCGTCATCCAGACCCCCTTCCTGGCCGGCCAGCCGTCCTCCAGATGCCGGAACGCGAAGCGGTAGAAGGCGAGCGGGGGCTCAACCCCTGGGGTAAGCCGTTTGAGCGCAGCCCGGTCGCCCGTGGGGAAATCTTCGCTCGCGATGATCGCGGCCAGACGGCCGATAGTCCTGGGCAGCGGCTCGCGCTCGGTAGCGGGTACTTCAGCCGGTGCTGTGCTCATGGGGCGCCTCCTTCAGCATGGGAAAGACAGTGAACAGGCAGCCGTGAAACAGGCCCTCGGCCTGAACCCGCGCCCGGTAGTGGCGACCGCTGCGCTCCGGGGAGCGGGCCACAGCCTCCTGCAAGGCCGTCCACGCCATACCGCGTAACGCGTCCAACCACTCCCGACGCGCCGTGTTGGGATCGGGATGCTCGACGCTGCGCCACAACCAGGGGAAGAAACCGCGGTTCCAGGCTTCGGCAAAGCGCTTGGCGGCCCGCTCCACCCAGGCGCCCACCTCGCGCTTGTCGAAGTTGATGGACTCCGGGCCGCCCTCCAGCAAGGAGAATAGGGCAGGCTTCAACACCTTTTGCAGTATCAGGCCGGCGTCCTGGATGCCGGTCTTGCTGAGTGCCGCCAGGCGGTCGCGCTCGGGACCGCGGCGGAACAGGCGCGGGGCGACCTGGGACGGGATGGGCAGGGCAACGGAGTGGAAGCCGTCGGTGGTCCCCTGGCCGCGCACCAAGACGGAAGCGCAGAAGGTGCAGGGCTCGGCCTCACGGCCCGCATCCGGCTGTTGCATCGCGGCGGGCTGGAAACCCTCCTCAAAAATTAGGTTGCGCAACAGCTCAGGAGTCAGACCTGCCGATGATACTGTCAATGCTGAGCTGCCCTTTTTCCGATCATTCATATTGATGGGAATCCACGGGTCCCCAAGAATCCCGTTCTGGTCCTTCGCGTTAATGCGGGGCGCTTTTTCCGTTGATGTGCGGGCCACGATTCGCCCGTCTTGCATCACACAGCGTACAGCGCGGCATATTTCGAGAAAAAAGGGGTCGAGCACGTCAAGCGATAAGCTTTTCTGCCGATCCCAGGCCGAGAGCCATGTCAACACAACGCCGTCCGGCCGATACGGCCATGGACGAACAAGCAACCCAGAGCGGATACCGAGCAGTTTGCGGGTATCGCGGAGCCAGCGTTCCCCTGGCCGACTCCCGTATATCAGGCTCACACAGGGCCGGCTGCCGAGGCCACTATTCATTCTGGCAATACCCTGATGCTTGAGGATATAGCCAGCCATTGTCTGCAGGCTGATGAGCGCATAGATCCATTCGTCCGGTCTAGCATCAATGGCCCTTGCAGCTTTTATGTCGTGGCTCCGTCCGGTCAGCAGCAGGTCCAAGGCGTCAGGCGTGAGCTTCACTATAGAGAACTCGCTCTCGAACGAGCCTGGCCGCAGCAGCGGCGCCTGCATGAATGCAGGCTGCGTCACGTCCTCCACCACCAACGTCCAAGCGCAATCGTCCGCGCGCCCGGTAAGCCGCCGAATTCCGTTGCGCCAAAATTCTTCGTCCTGAATCGGCTCGCTGCATCCCTCGCGCGCCAGCACCGCCCCGGCCAGGTAACAGAGGAAGATGTGGAAGGCATCCTCCTGGTGGCGCTGCAGCCCAGCTAGGGATTCCACCCGATCGGTTCCCAGGGCGGTCAGTAGTTGCGGCAGGCTCATGCGCTCCAGGCCGTCGCGGGTCTGGACGCGGAATACGGGGTCACACAGCAGATTCATCGCATTCATCGAGTCGCTCCAGGCCGAGCCGGGAATAACCATAGAGGAAGGGGCCGAAGCGGAAGCGGATAGCTTGTGGTCCACGGTCGATTACGGTGGCCGCATCTCCAGCGTCGTCCTCGGGCGCAAGAAAGCCCGGGATTACCAGTTCCTCCAGCGACTGACCGAAGGGGCTGTGCACCGCCTCGGACAGGCGTATCCGGCGGTCACCGAGACCCAGGCGGGTACGAGCCTCGGCGCTGAGTTCTTTGAAGTCGAAGCTGCCGAAGGACTTGGCATAGTGCTCGGCGAGCGCGGCATACTGGGCGCGAACCTCCTGCGCCAAGTGCTCCCCCGAAACCTTTTGGCCATGCCGCTGCCAGCGCTCGCCATTCAACATCGCCAGCCGCTCGGGGTGCGTGGCGCCTTCGACCAGACGGCGGTTGTCGCGCGGGATGAGGACATCCGGCGCTGCAGCGAACAGCTCGGCGGTGAGCCGCAGCACGCGCAGGTCGGTATAGACCCGGCCGAGTCCGGCGATGCCCCGGACCGCACCATCGGCGCGCAACAGGGACTCCAGCGTGGGATCGGGGTGAGTGAGCAGCACGCAGCGCGCGAGCGCGTAGCCCCATGGGCGCACCCGTGGGTGGCGGTGCAGGCGCCCGATGCGCTGCAGCAGCATGTCCACCGGGCAAAGGTCGGTGATGAGCAGATCGGCGTCGATGTCCAGGCTCTGCTCCAGGGTCTGGGTGCCTATCAACAGCACCGGCCCCGGCTCAGAGCCCTTGCCGAAGCGGGCGCTGACTGCGGCATCGAGCAACTCCCGGTCCACCGGGGCATAGCGGCCGTGGTGCGGGGTGGCGATGCCCGCGCAGCGGAACAGCGCGGCCGCGGGAATTTCCGGTGCGGCCTCGGCAGCGCGCTGCAAGGCGATGGCCCGGCCGACGGTGTTCAGCACCACCAGCACCCGTGTACCGGCTTGCAAGGCCGCTGCGATCTCGGGCAGCAGGCGCTCGGGCCGTAGTAGTTCGGGGCGCGGCTCGACCCGCACCGCCTTCTGCCCGACGGTCTCTGTGCAGGTGGCGCTATCTCCCGGAGCGGCCGTATCGGGCTCAGCGGCCTGCGGCACGCCGCTGCGATCGGTCCAGGCTGGATAGGGTGCGGCGCAGGCGGCGGCGAGGTCCGGCACCTGCGCGTGCTCTGATGCGGCGGCGAGCAGTTCGGCCCGGGCGACCGCTCCCAGGGTCGCCGACAGCAGCAGGGCGTGCCCGCCCAAGCTCAAATGATGGTCCAGCAGGTGCTTGAGCAGCCGGCGCATATAGGGGTCGCTGGCGTGGACCTCGTCCACTATCAGCAAGTGGCGGTCAAGGCAGACCGAACGCAGGTGAGCGTGGGGCGTCTGCAGCGCGCTGAGCAGCGCTTGATCGATGGTGCCGACCGCGACCGTGGCAGCCAGAAAGCGCTTCGGCCGTTCCGCCGCCCAGGCGCGCTCGCGCCGACGCTGGGCCTCGGCGTCATCCCAGCGCACCGTGGCATCGGGGAGCACGATGCGGGCATCCACGCCATCCACGCGGGCATAGCCGGGCGCGGCCAGCAGCACCATGGGACGCGCGGCCGGATCGGGGAAGGCGCCCTCGACATAGCTCAGCACCCGCCCATACAGCTCTCGCGCCGCGACCCGTGTCGGCAGCGCGAAGTACAGCCCGTCCACCGCACCGGCCGCGAACAGGGTGAAGAACCGCGCCAGTGCCGCCTCGGTCTTGCCTGATCCAGTCTCAGCCTCGGCGATGAGGAGACGATGGGCGTCCGCAGACCCGGCCGGCAGCTCGGCCAGGATGCGCTGCAGGGGCCGTGGTCCAAAGCCGAACAGGGCACTGAAATTGGGCGCGCGATAGGCGAGATCCGCCTGAAAGGCCCGCACGTCCAGTCCCACCGTTTTCAGCATCTCGACTGCTGCCCGATCGGCGAAGGCGGCGCGATCCTCTGCACCCACGCTGTAGGGAAAGAAGCCCTCGTGCGAGCCAAGCCAGTCGGCCAGCATTACCAGCCCGGCGTAACGGTGCTGCAGGGCGGGCATGATGGGAATGGGTGCCTCGCCGGGCTCGAAGGCGCGCGGGAAGGCACGGCGCGCGGCACCGAGCAGCTCACCGATGCAGCGGATCGGATCGCGCCGGCCGTCGGGGCGCCACCAGCGGGTCTTGGCGAGATGATAACTGCCGGTCTTGATGCTGTCGTCGAACCGGATCGGAGAGCCGTGATGGGAGAGCGCGGCGATGAGGAAGTATCCAAATCCATCCGGGACCGCGAACCAGCCGCAGAGAGTATCCACGTCAAGCGCGTCGCAAAGCTGGCGCTTCAGATCCTCCTCAAAGAACAGCGCGGCCGTCTCCTGGATGTGGCCCGCCTTGGGGGCATCCGGGCGTAGGACCTTATCTTGGAACCCCAGGTTGGCCTTCCCGAGGTCATGGAGAAGGGCGATAACCGCCAGTCGGTCGATCTGCACGTCGCTCAGTCGCGCACCCGCCGCTGCATCCAAGCGTCGGCGGATGAGCGGAAGGTGGCAGAGAGCACGAAAGCTGAAGGCTACATCCAGGCAATGACTGGCCAACGGGAGCCATGACAGAATCTCCCCGGTTTCCCGGTTCATCTTGACTTTGCCCCAGACCCCGAGCACTTATCGTCCCCCCCCGTTGAAGCTCAGTGCCCACCGCTGGTGGGCGTGTGCGAGCCGCAATGTTGCAATCGTTCACTCGTTTTTATTGATGGACCGCGCTGAAATCGAACCAGCGACACGCGGATCTCAGGTCAGCGCGTGTGTTCTTTCACGTGTGCGTGCTCAATGGCGAGCAAGTCAATCCGGTCGCGCCATACCACTCTGCGGAGGCCGGTGGTACCCCTCACGACGTTGCCACGGCATTTGCGCCGGGGGTTTGCTTTCTGCTCACGGGTCTACCATAGGTCTACCGTGGCAAGAGACTTTTCCGTTAAAAGCTATTAAGTCTTTGATTTTTTGGTCAGGGACTCACTCACATTGTTCGCCGCAAGGCTTGTGATTGCTACATGTAGGCTGTGCTGTTTTAAGCAGATACCGTCATAAGTACCGTCATGCCACTGCGGTTGCTGCCCGTTCGGCGGTTCATCTTAGCGCTCGGGTCTCAGCCTTTTTCCCGGCTTCCGGCTTTGGGGGACAAGCGCCGCGATCAGGACCTTTGACGGTCGTGCCGCGCCGCCGCGCCAGCTCATAGGCCGCGGTGGCTACTGCATGAGGTCCGCACTCCCGTAGATTTGACGACATTGCTTGCCGGAGAACACCTTGCTGGTGCGCCTCCCAATTTCGGAGCGGCTCCCCGCAGCCGGGTCGGACTGTCCCCCAAGATTGTGCGAAGGCCGCATGCCATTACGGTTGCCCGCGCGGCACCTCCGGGTTCCGGTCACCTGGCGCGACCCCTTGAATGATCCACTGGCCGGTGACCTGCACCGGGCCGCCGTCCGCGCCCGTGCGCTCCTGGCGCTCCACGAACATCCGCAAGTGCTTCCCGAGCAGCTCCAGGTTACGCGGCTTGTCCCAGAGGCGGACCTTTTTCAGCGTGGTCTGCTGGCCGTCCTGGTTTTGGCTGGTCGTGACCTCGAAGGATGCCACCGCGGCCGCGACTTCATCCGGCCATGCATCGGGAGTCAACAGGTTGCCACCCTCATCAAACAGGCGCCTGGCATCGAAGAAACTGATGCGGGCCAGATCCAGGAGCACGCGATCCTGCGTCACCTCTGTGCGCTCGGAGCGACGTTTCACCGCCTCGGCGATCGCCGCCTGTACGTCAACATATGTCAACAGCCGATTTGCAAGGCTTCGGGCCGTATGGGGGCTATACCCAGCGCGCACGGCAGCGGCAGCCCCGTTGAGATCGACGAGATACTCCTCGACGAACCGCGCCTGTTTTGGGGTAAGTGCCATAGCCTCAGTTTATCCTATCGGCGTGCATCTGCAACCACCGAAGCGCGGGCTCAGGGGCTGGGTGAGACGGGCGGACGCCTCTGCAAGCTCCGCTGCGTTCAGCCTGTCACCTCACGTCGAATTTGCATGTTGGCCGAGCCGTGGTTTCTCACATTCGATGCCGAAGTGGAGTTTCGGATTGCCATGACGCCCGAAGACCTCGCGCGCGCCAACCCGGATGCGTTGGGAAAGAAGTGGGCTTAGTCAATCCAAGTTGCCGCACCGGGGGCCTCCGCTCTCGCGGAACTCGTAGGAGACACCCCGACTGCGGTGCCCCTTGCGGAGCGGGGGCTTGACCCACCCGCGGTCTGGTCAAACGTTCGCCGAGGTCGGTGTCTTCGAGATCACACCGGGTCAACTCACAAAGTGGGGGCCGCAAATGGGGTGAGCGCGCGGTCCTAGCCCGTCCCCTCCCGCGGAGGCGCCCTTCACCCTTGCCCACCGCAACACCAGCTGCCCGCGCAGGCCGTAAACCGGACACTCAGTCTGGGCGCACCGGCGGGTGTCGTCGATGGTCCGGCCGTTGCAGACCGCAAGGCGAACAATAAACGGGAAAATTTCCTATTGCTTTCCCCGGACAGTGGCTGTACATCTATCGGACAGCTCGGGTGCAGGGGAGCGCGCCGCTGGATGGTGCCGCCGGGTCCCCGCACCGCGGACCTGACCCGGTTGGGACATAGACGAGGGAGGTTGACGGCTTGAAAGGCTTGACTGCCGGACCCGCGCCCTTGAAGAGGCTGTCTGCCCAGATATTGAGTGCGAGCCCGACGACGACGAGTGCTGCGCGAGCCGGGCGCCACGGGAATACGACAAGTTGCGCCACCGGCAAGATCAAGTGACAGCCGACCATCGGTGCGAATCCCGGTGACGAGAAAGAGGGGCGGCAGCGGCCCTTGGCGCGATGAAGCGCTAGTGTCACTGACCAGAGCAGCACCCGTCCTACTGGCTACGGGGTCTGTGGGGATTGCATGCGGGCCGCGCGGTATTTTTGGCCGCTGTGAGTCGGCCTGGTAGCGTGGATGTCTGTCGCAGGGAACCGCTCCCCCAGTGTTGTCGCGGTGTGACTTCCGCTGAGCGGTCTATAGCAGAAGTGGTCCCGCTACTAGACTCCGAGAAGGGATTCAAGGGAGGCACGGCTACGGCGCCGAAGGCATAAGAAGCCACGGGGCATAACGGATGGCGCAAGGGATCAACGTTGCTGGGTCGGGGGTCCTAGACAGCCGGCGAACAGGCACCCTTGACCGCTCTCGGCCGCACGAGCGCTCAAGAAGCGCAGACCCGCCGCCACGCGCCGAAGACATCCAGGCACGTGGCTGGCGAGCGTCGCCCCAGTGAAATCGACATGCTGACCAGCTCGGACAAAGCGATTGTCGCGCCCATCCTGCGTTCCATCGGCGCCCTCGTCTATCTTGTAGACATTTTGGCGGACGGGACCTTTCGCTATTTCGCGCACAACTTGGCCTCCGAGGCAGACCTCGGCATTCCTCTAAGCGGTCCGATAGAGGGCCATCGCCCGGAGGAGGTCCTCAGTGCCGATCACGCCGCTCAACTGAATCACCACTACCGCCAGTGCGTATCCACGCGCCGCAACGTCGAGTTCGAGGGCGTGAGGGATACTCCCAAGGGATGCCGCTGGGCCAATCATTTTCTTTCGCCGATCTTCGATCTCAACGGGAACGTGGTGCGCATCCTCGGCACTGTGATCGAGATCACGGAGCGCCGACGTGCCCAGCAGGCCTTGGCCGAAAGCGAGGCCAGGCTCCGGGCACTCTACGACGATAATCCAGCCAATCTCCTGACTCTCGATTTTGACGGGCGCATCCTCTCGGTTAACAAGTTCGGCGCTGTGCACGTCGGCTTCGAACCAGAACAGATGCTCGGCCGCTCCTGCCTTGAGTTCATGCATCCCGAGGATCGACACGTGGCAGAGAGTGTCCTCAAGCAGATCGAAACAGAGCCCCAAGCGTTGCACCAGGCGGAATTTCGCGCGTTGCACCACAACGGGACACTTCTATGGTTTAGCTACTGCGCCCGCGTCACCACGGACAGCACCGGACGCAAAGTGATTTTAGTTGTCGCTGAAGACACGACTCATGCCCATGCTCTGCGCGATGAGTCCGAACACCAGGCCAGTCATGACTGGCTGACAGGGTTGCTCAACCGCCGTGCCTTCGAGCAGCATCTAGAGAAAGTGATCACCGCAATGGCGACTAATGGCACGGAGCATGTGCTGTGCTATCTCGACCTTGATCGCTTCCGGCTCCTCAACGACGCCTGCGGCCACCTCGCTGGGGATGAGCTGCTGCGCCAATTGGGCGCCATGCTGCGTGCGATGATGCGCCCTAATGATACCCTGGCACGGCTTGGCGGTGATGAGTTTGGGCTGCTTTTAGAGAACTGCGGGTTAGCCAAGGCCGAGCCTGTCGCCAATGAGATCTGCCTTGCCATCGAGGCGTTCGAGTTCAATTGGACGGAACAGCACTTTCATCTCGGCGCGAGCATTGGATTGGTGGCTATTACCCCTGACGCCGGAGGCGTCACCGAGTTACTCGCGGCGGCCGATACCGCCTGCTACGTGGCCAAGGAAAAGGGCCGCCAGCGCGTGCACATCTACCGGCCGGATGACGTGGAACTGCCTCGGTACCGGCAAGCGATGCGGTGGTTCAACCGCGTCAAGCAGGCCATGGCTGAAAAGCGGCTGCGCCTGTATGCCCAGCAGATCCAGGCGAGTGTCGACACCGGTGAGGGTGAATGCTTAGAACTGCTGCTGCGCCTCGAGGAGGAGGACGGAACGCTCATCTCAGCCGGCGTGTTTCTGCCCGCGGTCGAGCGCTACGGCCTGGCAACCAGTCTCGACCGCTGGGTAGTGACGCACGCCTTTCACTGGGCTGCGGGACAGGCCAGTCGGGCAAAACGGCTTTCCTTGTGCGCCATCAACGTCTCGGGCAGCTCGCTTGGCGACGAGATGTTTCTATCGTTTGTGCTTGACGAGTTCGACCGCACGGGGGCGCCCGCCGAGCGCATCGCCTTTGAGATCACAGAGACGGCCGCGATCAAGGACATGCCCTGCGCGCGACGCTTCATCGAAGCCCTCAAGGCACGTGGCTGCCGCTTCGCCCTTGACGACTTTGGGGCAGGACTGTCCTCTTTCAGCTACCTCAAGATGCTGCCGGTCGACTTGGTGAAGATCGACGGATCGTTCATCCGCAACCTCAATAACGACCCGGTTAACATCACGCTCGTCAGGGCCATCGTCGAAATCAGTCGGGTCATGGGGAAGAAAACCGTGGCGGAGTCGGTGGAAACGGCCGGGGTAGCGGACACGCTTCGGGAACTCGGTGTCGATTATCTGCAGGGTTTCGGCATCGGACTGCCCAAGCTTCTCATAGCCGCGCTTGGGTGACAGCGAGACTAGTTGAATGTCAGCGCGTTTGCTGGGTGTCTTGATTCTCTTTCCGGCGCTCGCCGCCACGGCGGACGGCGGACCACTGCGCAGGCTGGACGCTCACCTGCTGCGGGATCTGGCAGCACGTTACGAGCACGCGGAGGGGGTGCCCCGCGACTATCAGCGGGCCTACCGTCTTTACTGTCTAGCCGCGACTCAAGGCGATGCCAAGGCGCAGTATAGCCTCGGCTGGATGTATATCAACGGCCCTGTCTGCGGTCTAGAGTTCCGCTCCGTCTCTCCTGCCCGGTGCGCTCGGGCGCTCCTCAGGCCCGGATGAGCCTGCGTCTCAGAAAAGGCTGGGGCTGACCGTGTCCTCCTCCGCCGACGAAGTGCATCGGTTGGGCGCGACGCCCGACCAGCGCTCGCGTGGTCACGACGAGGTGATTCGCGCCGAGCAGATCCGGCTGCTGCTGCGCCAAGTCCCGTTTGCCCTCAGCGCCAACTCCATCAATGCCGTCATCCTCGTCGCGGTGATGTGGGGCCAGATTCCGCGGGCCCCGCTGCTCGCCTGGCTAGCGCTCATGCTGCTCCTTACCCTCGCGCGTTACCGCCTGATGCGAGCTTACTACCGGGCACAGCCCGCGCCGTCCGAGGCGACCCGCTGGGGGGCCTGGTTCGTGCTCGGCGCGGGCCTCTCCGGGCTCACCTGGGGCGCGGCCGGCGCCCTTTTCTTCACCGGGCAAAGCTATGCCCACCAGGCATTCCTGGCATTCCTCCTCGCCGGCATGTCCGCGGGCGGTCTGTCCACGCTATCGTCGTACCCCGGCACTTACCCAGCCTTCCTGCTGCTCGCCCTGTTTCCCTATACGGCACGGGTTCTCACCCAAGGGGGTGCCCTCTATACCACCATGGGGCTGATGCTGGTCCTGTTCGCTGCCTTGATGCTGGCGATCTCGCACCGACTCTACCTCACCGTGCGCGAGTCGCTCGATCTCCGTTTCGAGAACGTGGACTTGCTGACCGACCTCGCGCGGGCCAAGGAGCGGCAGGAGGTCATTAACCGAGATCTCGCGGCGGAGGGGATAGAACGCCAGCGCGCCGAGGAGGCGGTGCGCCGCTCGGAGCAGAGGCTCGTGTTGCACGTGCAGAAGACGCCCTTTGCCGTCATCGAGTGGGACCTCGATTTCCAGGTGGTGGCGTGGAATCCGGCCGCCGAGCGCATCTTCGGCTACCCGGCCAGCGAGGCGCGTGGGCGGCGCGCTGTAGATCTCATTGTCCCCGAAGACACGCGGGAAAGCCCGGGTGCGCCGTGGGACGACGTTCTCTCCGGCCGCGATACAACGCGTCATGTGACTCACAATGTCACCAAGGAGGGGAGAAGGATCGTCTGCGAGTGGTACAACACGCGCCTGGTGGATGATCAGGGTGAGATGATCGGCGTGGCCTCGCTCGCCCAGGACATCACCGACCGCACTCATACCGAGGCTGCACTCCAGGATCGGGAAGCCTTGGTTCAGGCGGCCATCGACTCGCTGCCGGCGAGCATCGCTGTGCTCGACCGGGCCGGTGCGGTCATCCGCGTCAACGATGCCTGGCAACGCTGTGCGGATAGGGACGAAGACCCGCTGTTGCACAGAGTCCGGGTGGGAACGGATTACCTGTCTGTATGCCGGCGCGCCGCGGTCCGGGACAGGACGGCGAAGCAGGCGCTGGACGCCGTCGAGGCGGTGCTGCACGGGGCGGGTACCGAGCTTACCGTCGAATATCCACGGCCGGGACACGCCGACCCGCAGTGGTTCATGGCATCGGTGAGTCCTCTCAAGAGCGCGCGCGGCGGTGCTGTCATCGCTCATCTCAACATCACTCAGCGCAAGCAGGCGGAGGAGCGGCTGCTACTCGCCGCCGTGTTCGAGAATACCAACGAGGCCATCCTGCTGCTCGATGCCCGTGGACGGATCGTGGCGGTCAACCGGGCATTCACGGGCATCACGGGCTACTCCCAGGACGAAGTGCTGCTGAAATCGCCTGGCATACTCGTCTCGGATCGGCGCAGCCGGGCCTTTTACAGGCAGATGTGGAGATCGCTCAGGATCGCGGGCCAATGGCAGGGCGAGATCTGGGGGCGGCGCAAGGATGGCGAGTCCTACGCGGTTTGGCTGGGGGCCAACGCGGTGAGGGACGATGCCCGCGCCATCAGCAATTACGTGGTGGTCTTCTCCGACATCACGCGGCTCAAGCAGGCGGAAGAGCACCTTTACCAGCTCGCATACAGGGACACGCTGACGGGCCTGCCCAACCGGGTGCTGTTTCGCGAGCGTCTGCAGCATGTGCTACTGCAAGCGGCCCGCTCCGGGTCGCGGGTGGCGCTGATGTTTCTCGACCTCGACCGTTTCAAGTTAATCAACGATACACTCGGGCACGACCTGGGCGACCGCCTGCTGAAGCAGGTCGCCGCGCGGCTTGTTGCGTCCGTTCGCGAGAGCGACACGGTGGCAAGGCTGGGTGGTGACGAATTTACCGTGATCCTCGAGCAGATAGAGCAGGGTCTGGATACGGCGGTGGTCGCGCAAAAGGTCGTGCGCGACTTGTCACGCCCGTACGACGTGGAAGGGCATGAGATTTACGCTAGCGTCAGCATCGGGATCAGCGTCTTCCCGGAGGATGCAGACGCCGCGCCGGTGCTGCTCAAGAATGCCGACACGGCGATGTACCGCGCCAAGGACCACGGCAGGGCCCGCTATGAGTTCTACAGCGCAAAAATGGACGCTTACTCGCGTGACCGTCTGTGGCTGGATGCGAACCTGCGCAAAGCACTGGAACACCGCGAGCTGGAGCTGCGCTACCAACCGCTCGTGAGCATCGCGCATGACGTGCCTACCAAGGTCGAGGCACTGCTGCGCTGGCACCATGCCGAGCGCGGATGGATTGCGCCCGCCGAGTTCATCCCTCTCGCCGAGGATACCGGCCTCATCACCCCCATTAGCAAGTGGGTACTGCGTGAGGCTTGCGAAAAAAGCGCCGCATGGCGCGCCGCGGGGATGAGGGCGCTGGTGCTGGCCGTCAACCTTTCGGCGCGCCAGCTCAGGCAACGGAGCCTGGTGGCCTGGGTAAAGCAGGTGCTCGAGGATACCGGTCTGGACCCGTCGCGTCTGGAGCTGGAGCTGACGGAGAGCCAGTTGATGCAGAATACTGAGGGGGCGATCGCCGTCTTGGATGAGCTGAAGGCGTTAGGGGTGCGGATAGCGATCGATGACTTCGGTACCGGATACTCTTCGTTGAGCTGCCTGAGGCGCTTTCCGGTCGATGTGGTGAAGATCGACCGCTCTTTTATCGCGAATATCACAAGCGATCCGGAGGACGCGGCGATCGCACGGGCGGTCATCGCGATGGCGCACACCTTGAGACTCGAGGTGGTCGCCGAGGGTGTGGAGACCGCGGAACAGCTCGCACTGCTACGCGATTGGCAATGCGATACAGCTCAGGGTTACTATTTCAGCGCCCCCGTGACTAGCGATGATATGGCTCGGCTCCTCACCCGTGGCGACTGGCAACCACAGCGGGCAGTCGTCGTCAGCGATGACGATCGTGGGAAGCGCTGCCCGGCGCGCGAGCTGGACTGAAGCCGGCCGAGCACCCTTCAAATGGCGCGTCGAGGTACGGCGGTGAGAAGCTGCTGAACCGCACGCGCGGATCACCGCCCCGGCTCTACAGTGAAGGAAGAACAGTCCTGTGGTGCAGGGCGAGGGGACAGGCCGGGAGGGCGGGTTTGGGCGCTCGGGCAGCCTCTTGGGGACAGCCTCGGCGGCGACGCGGAGTGGGGGCGTCTCTTGTAGAGCCCAGCGCGTGCGCTACCGTACCAGCCGGCGGAGGGGCGCGGCTGTGGATACTATATCCGGTCACCGTCTGGTCAAGCTGCGGCTGAGCTTCTGTCGGGTCGAAGGCGGGGGTTCGTCGGCCTCCCCTACTCTTAGGGGCCGCACGGGCTATCTTCGTTAAGCAGGCCTGGACGCTTTTTTTGCGTTCCGCGGGATGCACGCATGTGTATGTCCACTCTGCGTCAGATTGCTGCCGACGCCGTCTCGGACTCGAATGGCCGTTGTGGGTCGGAACCAGACGGTCAGCAGCATCCGACTGCATCCTCGATCGCCCGACCCCAATCACCCATTGAGGGCGCACAGGATGGCGGCTGCTCCCCTCCGATCGGTTCGAGCTTCCCCGCGAGGTACAGGGCGAGGCGAGCGAAGGGGGCGGGCGTGTCTGATACGTTCAAACACTGGGGCGGTACAACTTGAATCTTGTTCGGTTTTCAGTCGGTCGGCAACGCGCACTCGGTGAACCGTTCATCGCCCAGGAACGTATGCGACGGGTGTCCCACGAAGGCACGGTTTGCGTCGGCGGGAGCGTGTTCCACTTGCATGCTGCCGGCGTAATAATGGGATTGGCGATGGCGCCCGCCTGGCCGGCCCATCCGGAGTGGCTAGCGAAGTTCCTCCAGGTTCCGGGCACCCGCATCGATCCCTAGAGTCTGTCTCGGCGCGTGGGCGTGAGCGAGATCGCGTGGCTGAGAGCTGGCTCCGGAAATCTGTACGGCGGGATAAGTGGTAGGGGATGAACCGCTTTATCATGGCGATGCTATTGAGAGGAGCGGCAAATGAGTGGCAAGAGGCGCAATCATGGAGCGGGATTCAAGGCAAGGGTGGCACTGGCGGCGATCAAGGGCGACAAGACCTTGGCGGAGTTATCGGCGCAGTTTCAGGTTCATCAGAGTCAGATCCTGGCGTGGAAGCAGCAGTTGCAGAGCCGCGCTGACGAGGTGTTCGAGCGGGAACGCAAGTCCGAATCGGGGCCGTCGGTGAAGGACATGCAGGCGAAGATCGGGCAGCTGACGCTGGAGAACGATTTTTTGTCCGTCGCGCTCGGTCGCATCGGCGATGCGACAAAGCGATGATCGACAAGGTGGCCGAATTGCCGCTGACGCGGCAGTGCCAGCTCCTGGGGCTCTCGCGCTCATCCCAGTACTACCGGGCGGTGGCGGTGTCGGCGCGGGATCTGGCGCTGATGCGGGCAATCGACGAGCTGCACCTAAAGCACCCGTTCTATGGCAGCCGGCGCATGCGCGGGGCGTTGCGCGACGAGGGCTTCGAGGTCGGCCGGCGCCACGTCCAGACATTGAGGGACAAGATGGGAATCGAGGCGTTGTACCGCAAGCCGCGGCTCTCGGATGCGCACCCCGGCCACAAGGTATGGCCTTACTTGGCTAGCGTGATGTAGTGGTCACCCGACCCAACCAGGTCTGGGCTACGGACATCACGTACATTCCCCTGGCCAAGGGCTTTGCCTATCTGGTGGCGATCATCGATTGGTGCTCGCGCCGGGTGCTGGCCTGGCGGCTTTCCAACTGCATGGACACCTCCTTCTGTATGGAGGCGCTGGAAGAGGCGCTCATGCTCCACGGACGCCCCGAGATCTTCAATACCGACCAGGGCAGCCAGTTCACCGACAAGGATTTCACGAGCGCGCTCCTGGCTCATGACATCCGCATCAGTATGGACGGACGCGGGCGCTGGATAGATAACGTTTTTGTCGAGAGGCTGTGGCGCAGCGTGAAGTACGAAGAAGTGTATCTGAAGGCGTACGAGTCGATCCTGGACGCCAAGCGCCAACTCGGCCGGTACTTCACTTTCTACAATCAACGACGCCGGCATCAAGGGCTAGGAGACCAGACACCGGACGCCGTGTATTATGGGCAGCAAGACGAAAAGCTCGCAGCCTGAACGCGAGTTACCCACCGGGCCGCTCGCCTCCCGCCTGAGAAGGGCGGGCGGCGGCCCCGTGGATAACTCTGCACCCGCGGTTCACCATCTACAAAATCGATTCCTCTGTTCAGAGAATCGGAGCCACATCACCTCGCGGGGTTCGTCGACTCGGTGGTGGGCGGAGGGGGGCTGATACAGATACCGGCGCTGTTCATCCTGCTGCCGAACGCACCCCCGGCCGCGCTGTTCGGCACTAACAAGCTCTCCTCCATCGCTGGCACCGCCATCGCGGTCACGCAGTATGCGCGCCACGTGCCTATTCAGTGGCGCGCGACGCTGCCTACCGCGCTGGTCGCACGGGTCTTTCCTGGGCGCACAGGTGGTAAGCTCGATTCAGCGCGCGATCCTGCGCCCCTTGATCCTGAGCCTGCTCGTCCTGGTCGCTGTCTACACCTTCATCCGCAAGGACTTCGGCGCCCTGCATGCCCCCAGGCTCACGCGCGGGGCGCAGCTCCTCGCCGGCATCGCGACCGGAGCGGCGCTCGGTTTCTATGACGGCTTTTTCGGTCCCGGCACCGGCAGCTTTCTCATCTTCGTGTTCGTGGGCGTGTTCGGGTACAGCTTCCTCGCCGCCTCCACCTCGTCCAAGGTCGTGAACTGCGCGACCAACCTCTCTGCGCTGCTCTACTTTGCCGCCACTCATCACGTCATCTACGCCGCCGGCCTGCCCATGGCCGCATTCAACGTCCTGGGCGCACTCGCCGGTACCCGGCTCGCGATCCTGAGAGGCAGCCGCTTCGTGCGCGGGGTGTTCCTGCTGGTGGTGTGCGCCACCATAGTCAAATTCGCACGCGACAGCTTCGCGCCCTGAATCTGTCTCTCCCGACCCGAGCCATTCCCTCGCGCCTTCGCACCGGGGCTATGTTTCTGGATCTGCCGGTGGCTGATGCTGCAATACACTCGCCCAATAGATGACGATGGCGGGCAGGCTCGCCACAGCCAGGCTGCCGGTCAACTCGTGGGATGGCGGGTCGGCCGTAGGCGCCACCTTTCTGGCGAATGTCGTGCCGGACGCGAGTGGCGGTCGTGGGTCGGAAGCGGTTATCGAAAGAAGAGAGAGGGAAGCGGGGTTGCCGGGGTTTCTCTGCGCCGCCTCCCATATCCCGCGCATCCGGGTCTGGACCAGGCGGGGTAGAAAGCAGGCGGCCTTCAGTGTGAGCGCGCATGGTGTCTCCAGTCCCACGGCGCCACTCTCTGCGCCTCCGGCAACGCCCACAGTCCCCTGCGGGCCTCCCTGGCGTCGTTCTCCAGCCGGTACAGCTCGGGGTCGTGGCAGTACCGCACATACACCCAGGCAGCGCCTTCCCGGACCATCTCGGCGTTCACGTCCAGATCCCTGTAACGGATACGCCCGAGCAGCCGGCCGTAGCGGTGACCGGGCACGACTGGTTCCGCAGCGCAGCTTGCTTGAGGATGGCGTTGCCCTTGGCAGGCTCATGCGCGGCGCGGACGAGGGGGATGACGAGAGCGCGGAGGACGACCGGGATGAGCTGCTCGGTGCCGGTGATTACTACGGCGGGAAATGGGGCCTCTACGTCCGCGCCCCCGACCTCTGGTTCGAGTTGCTCGACCACTATGGGAAGCGGTTCGCTCCGCTTGGCACGCTGGCGGAAATTCGTTTTGGCGTGAAGTCGGGAAAGGATGAATTCTTTTACCCTCGCGACTGCTCGCAAGATTGCCTGACCGAGTTGACCGAGCCTACCGCATTCGAGCACGACTACGGTGTTCCCCGAGTGCTCGTGCAGTCAGGAAAGGTGAGGCTGGTCCGTTGCGGCGAGAAGTACGGCGAGATTCGGCCCATCGAAGGCGAATACCTTGAGCCCGAGGTCCACAGCCTCATGGAGGTGAAGGGCTACACCGTTGGCCCCGAGGATTGCAGCCGCCTCATCCTGCTTGTGGGCGAACCAAAGGCCAACCTCAAGAGTACCTATGTACTCAGGTACATCGAGTGGGGCGAGTCCAAGGGATGGCACAAAGGCGCAACCTGCGCGGCGCGCGTGACCGAGGATCGCAAGTGGTATGACCTTACGGGTCATGCCCGCGGGGCGCTGTTCTGGCCAAAGTCCCAGCAATACAAGCACGCCGTGCCATCCAATGACGAAGACTTGCAAGCCAACTGCAATCTGTACGATATCACTCCGCGTGACGGCATTGACCCGAGTACGCTTGCGGGAATTCTCAATTCAACATGGGCTGTGCTCGCCAAGTTCCAATACGGCCGCCCGGTGGGCAACGAGGGGAACCTGAAGACCGAGGTCGTTGACGTAGCGATGATGCCGGTCCCCGATCCGCGCGGAAGAGCGCCTAGCATTTTGAACAAGGTAGCCAGCGCATTCAAGGCGTTGAAAAACCGAGAGGTCCAGCAGTTTCTGTCCGAACGCCGCATGCGCCGTATGGCCCTCACCAAGGCTGGACGCGAAGCGGAACTGCCGCAGCTATCTGACGTGTGCGAGCTGGACATGCAGGATCGGCGCAACCTCGACGATGCGGTCCTGGAACTGCTCGGGGTCAAGGACCGGCAGGAGCGCGACACGCTCACCGACCACCTGTATGCCTACCTGCGCGAGTTCTTTGAGCAGGTGCGTCAGAAGGAGGAAAAGGCGATTGACAACAAGAACAAGTCCAAGCGGAAGTTCGCGCTCTCGCAAGCAGAGATCGCCGCCCAAGTGTATGCCGAGATCAAGGACAAGCACGGGCACCTGCTGCTCCCATATGGCGACTTCGTGGACCTCAGTCGGCCCTTCAGTACCTTCGACCTTCCGGCGGATGGGGCGGCCGAACTGCATCATGACATGTTCGCCGCGGAGGGCAGCGTTCGCTTCATGAAACGCCGCAAGCAGCTTGCCATCGTATCGACCAAGACGCCGGAGCAGGCCGAACTCATCAACCTCGCTGCGGCGCACGGGGTGCGCGGGCTCATCCGCGTACCGCTGGACCCAAAGGAATGCCGAGTGCTTAAGCAACGGTATGAGGCATTGTTGGAGGATCGCGTTCAGCACATTCGCAAACTCATCGCCGAACGAACGGCCGATGCAGACCTTCAGGAGAGCATTTTCAAGGCTACCAACGATCTCGTTCTGCACCGGGGGTAACGCCGGGTAACGCATGTCCGACGTAAGCGGCTACCTCAAGTCGCCCAGCCGGCTTGGTTCTACAAAGCGCACCCCGGTGAGCGATGAGCGCTTGCATGAGCCAGGCGACGTTGGTGGGGTCTCAGGGGTCATCGTCGGTTCCTCTCTGTGCGACCGTGTGTTCCTCGCCAGGTCCAGCGCTTCAGCGCTCATCGTCCGCCTCCCGCGACACCTCGAACAACTCACACTCCCGCACCGGTGCGCCCGAGTACAGCCCGGCCTCGCACCGCGCACGCTCTGGGATATGGTGGCGACACTGCGAACAGCGCGCGTTGCCCCGTGGCGCCCACAGCTCGGAGAGGGGAATGCCCGGGGTAGGGGGCGGGGCAGATGGCGCCTCCTGTGGGCTCTCTGGCGGCGGTGGCGGGTCTTCGTTAGGCAGGGCCTCCACCTTGGCGTCCGGGTATGCCCTGGCGATGGCCTCGCGGGCCTCCTCCAAACTGGCGTCCGGGACGAAGTCGAACGTGCGGACGGTGCCATCCGGTAGAACTGCCCGGTAGCGCCAGCGACGAGCGGTGAGCAAGGCCACCAGCTCGTCTTTGTGGACGCGAATGAGCGCACGCAGCTCGTCCGTCAACGCCTCGCTCCGGCGCACCGCAATCGCGTCGTGGTCCGCCACGGCCAGGACGAGCCCGGCGGCCCGTAGGCGATCAAGGATGGCGGCTGCGCTCATCGGATGATCTCCATAGCGGCGTCCGGATCGTCGTCGCAGCCAGGCTCCCGATGGAGTGGCTCTGGGGCATTCTCGCCATTCTCGCCGTAACTCGTTGATACCGGCGAATTAGGTGGAGGACGGTGGCGATCAATATCGCCGCCGTCTCCATCCCTTAAGGGCGGCGGCGAATTAGAAGACGACGGCGAGAATGACCCAGAATCTTGTCCATTGTCGCCGCGGTGCCCGGCGAGATTGCCAGGGTCCAGGAAGGTCGTTCGCCTGCCCTTCTTGATGTGCTCCGGGATCTCCGACTCGGAGATCCGCCCTGACGCTTGGAGAGAGGACAGCGCCGCGCGCAGCGCCTTCCGCGCCATGCCGAGATCCTCGTCCTCCAAGGTATGCCGGGTGTGATGCCGCGGCGGAGTCTGCCGCAGCTCCTCGCGCAGGAACGTCAAGACTTGCTCCGCCTGTGCCTTGCGCACCGCGTCCGGGTCGCGCGGCAGCTCCACCGTGTACTCGAAGGCATACCCGCGGCGCTTGATCCACAGCATGGGCTGCGGCGGCGTGTAGCTCGTCTTGGCTCGCGCCAGTATGGTGGCGCTCTCGTCTTGTCCAAGGGTGAACCCAGGCGGGGGGGCAATCCTTCGCACCCAGGCTGCCAGGGCTGCAAGACGGCCACCATGCGCGCACCGTCGGGCAGCGCCGACCCGCCTCGGGCCGTGTATTGGTCGAGGGTGCGCTCGCGAGCGTTGGCCTTGCCGGTGTGGTGGATCAGCCGCACGCAGCAGCCTAACTCCCGCACGATGCGCCGGGCGGCTGTGATCAGGGCTTGTTCGTTGTCGTTGACGAGCCGTTCGCCGGCTCCGAAGGATATTGCCGGGTCGAAGGCTACCAGCACCGGCGGGTGCTCGCGGTAGATCTCCGTGATGGCGTCCGCCAATCCGGTCAGGATCACGTTGCCGTGTTCATCCAGCTCTGCAAGCCGACAGGCGGTGCCGGTCACGTCCCAGATCAGCACGCCCTCGCGCACCCGCTGAACCTGCTCCTCGGTGAGGTGCAGGGCCTCGCACACCATACGCAGCCGAGCCACCAGGCGTTCACGCTGATCCTCGGCCGTGACGAGCAGCACAGGCCCGGGGTTCTCCACCTCCAAGCCGAACAGCGGCAGCCCGAGGATGACGTGGACGATCTCGTACAAGATGAGCGTCGTCTTGCCGGCTCCGCCCGGTCCGGCCAGCACGGCAACGTCGGCGAAGAGGTACTTCGAGACGATGCAGCGCGGGGTAAGTCTCGCGACAGCGAACTCCTCTGTGCTGATGGGCGGAGCGTCGGGTATCGGCGCGGTCGCTTCACCGTTCGCCTGCGATGCGGCGCCCTGCGGGTCGGGCGGCTCTCCGGGGTTCCAGTCACACAGGGTCTCGCGCTCGGACGGGGGCTTGGGCTCGCGACCAGCCTGCTCTGCCCATACTCGCCGCGGGTCCAGGTCCAGCGCCCGCAGGAGCTCCTCTTGCGAACGCGGGGGGCGGCCATTGCCTCCCGTGCATTCGGGCGAGTGCAGGCAGTGGAATTTCCCGTAGCGCACGCCGCCGAAGTTCGGGAGGTAGTAGACCGTGCTGCTCTCGGAAGTCTTCTCTTGGTGCTCTGCGTCGAAAGGGCAGACGACGGCATACTTGCCGGGCGCCACTTCGCGCAACACCATGTCGCGCTCGCTGAGGCGCCGCAGTACCGGGTCAGCAGTCGCGGCAGTCTGAGCCCGCGCCTCGGCTCCCGGCCGTTCCGGTTCGATGTCCGGAGCCTCGGCCAACAGCGCGTCCACGTCCACAGGCTCGCCCTCGAAGCGGAACGTCTGTGCACCGCGGAAAGGCGGGGTAAACAACGGTTGCTCTGCCCGGTAGACGGACGGGTCCCACTTGAGGCGACCAGCTCCCAGCTCGGCATCGATGCGCCGTTGTATTGCCAAGCCGATGCGCTCCCCCTCCGCGCGGTCCACTTCGCGGTCAAGCTCCAGGACGAACCGTAGGCGGGGTTTGTTGGGGGTGTGGCTCGCCGTTGTGTACCCGAACCCCGAATACGGTTGCAGCCACAGCACCAGATTCGAGAACACCTCGCCGTCCGCTGCGCCATCCATGTCGAAGGGCAGGAACCGCCGTGGTAGAGCATCATCTAGGCAACGATGGTGCCGACCGTCGCCGTTGGGCTTGAACGCGGAGCAGATGTAGGTCAAGCCTTTGGGCTGTGCCCGGTCCGCCAGTACAGCCTCAGCGAATTCCGCGAAGGTAGTGGCCGTGCGCTGGGCGGGGTAGTTGTCATACTTCGACGTGCCGCGGGAGTAAGCGAACGTGACTGGCGTGCTCACTGCACGCCCTCCGGTTCGTGATGGAGGTCGTGGGCCTCCAGCCGCCGTAGCGGCTTGCGCAGCCGGTTGCCGCGCTTGTCGAAGAACAGCACGGCCACGTCGGTGGCCCCGGAGACATCGAGGTCACCCAGTTCGCCGGGGACGATGGGGCGGACGTACCCCAGCTCGCCGGGGTGTTTGCGCTGCCACTGGCGGTCGATGCGCTTCGCCTCGCGCATGGCGCGCACGGTGGACGGGGTGGGGTGGATGACATGCAGCGTGTTACTATCCGTTTGCGTTGCGTTGTCCCCTGCGGCCTCACCCGGTGCCTGCCCGGTGGGGCCGCGTCGTCTCTGGGGTCCGGCCCTCGCTTCATCGTCTCCGATGTGCATGGCTCACCCCCGGCTGCTCGCCAGCGCGCGCCGCAGCTCGCCGACGTTCCAGGCGGTGATCCGGTCCGACAGTTTGCGCGGCGCCGGGAGGCGTCCGTCAGCCACCCGCCTCCATACTGTCGCAGCCGAACACCCGTATAGGGCTTCAACTACGGGCTGTCGGACGTGTGCGGAATCGGGGAGAGAATCGAAGTTGCGAAGCGAATCGAGAACCCCGCCCTTCCGGGCGTCTTTCTGCGAAGCCGAATGCGGCACAGCGGCACCTCATGATTGTTCATGGATGCGTTCTTTTTAGCAGATTGTAGTGGGGCCGTGTTCCGACTCGCGAGCGACTTCCAAGCGATTACGACGATATTGCCGGTTCCGAAGGAATTTCCCCGCAAGCGACTTCCCAAGTATTTCCGCAAAGGCGACTCAACGCTCAACTCTGAGAGATAGCGCGCCCCTCCTCCAGAGCCTCGTTGATGCACCCCTCAAGCGTGGTGTCCCTCATGCCGTGCTTATCCGGCAGCTTGCCATCCGTCTCCAAGCCCAGCACCTCTTGCAGCAGGGCTTCCAACAAACGGTTGACGACTGGCGAGTCTTTGTCTCCGAGCTTCGGGTCTTTCGCGGTCCCAACGTATACCCGAATGAACGTAACCGTTCACCCCCCTGGAATATTTTGACCCGGAGGGCTGGACAAAACGGTTCCAGCGTGAGACAGTTGGGTGCCCTTGGCAGGATGTTCCTCGACCTCACTGTCACACACAATCATGGTGCTCAAGGAGCACGACCTTCGTCAGCTCAGCGAGGAGCGCATTCTGGAGCTGAGGCAGAAGGATCCCGATGCGCTGGCAGCGCTGAGCATCCGCCTGCTGCAGGATCTCAAGGAAGCGTGGGAGCGGCTCAATCAGAGTCCCTCCAATAGCTCTCGTCCGCCGAGCAGTCAAGACCCCTGGCTGCGTGCGCGGGAGGACGAAGAGGCCGACGCCGGTCCTGAGGACGAGGAGGCCAAGAGCCGTTCTGAGGAGGATGGCCTCCCCGGGGCTGGCGGCCAGAAGGGCGCAAAGGACACGAGTGGCAAGACCTCAGGGACGCAGCGCCGAGCGGGCCGGCAGCCTGGCTCCCAGGGATTCGGGCGCGCCCAGAAGCTGACAGTCACCGATTGGGACCATCATCGGCCGGGAAGTTGTGCGCTGTGTGGTGGGGCGCTCAATCCTGAGCAGGCGAAGCCCTACACCGCCTTTGATAGGCTGGACTTGGTCTTTGGCGATGAGCAGGCGCCGGGGCTGCGCCTGACCTGCACGCGGCAGGTATACTACCAGAGCCGTTGCGACTGTGGTCATGAGACCCGGCAGGCGCCGCACCGCGCGCCCGAGCACTTGGGATGCTGGCGAGGGGTGGGGCTTGGCGAGTGGCGCCTGGTGGGGCCGGGATTGTGCGCCTTCATCGTCTGGCTGCGGTTTCGGATGCGCCTGTCCATCCGCCTGGTCCGGGAGTTCCTGCACGAGGTGTTTGGGCTGGCGCTCGGCATCGGCACCCTCCACCAATGCGTGATGGAGACCGCCCGTGCCTGCGAGCCGGTCGAGGATGAGCTGGTGACCCAGTTGCTGGAAGCGGCCCTCATGCATGCCGATGAGACACCGCACAAGCAATGGGGAGAGCCCTTGTGGTTATGGGTGTTCATCTCGGCCTCGACGGCGCTGTTCTTGGTCGGCTCTCGCGCCAAAGAGATGTTTCAGAACCTCATCGAGGATCTCTTCTGCGGCTATCTGATGAGCGATGGGTACCAGGTCTATCGGGACTATGCCAAGCGCCTGCGTTGCTGGGCGCATCTCATTCGCAAGGCCCGGGGCCTGAGGGATTGCCTCTCGCCCACCCTCCAGGGCTACGGCCAGGCGGTCTATGACCTGCTCGATGCGCTGATGCAGGCCGTCTATCACGCCCGCGAGGGACCGGGCGGCTCCCTGCGGCAAGCCCACCCGGGCGAGCTCGACGAGTCTCACGGCCCTGTGTGAACGCATGAGCTGCTGCCCTTATGACAAGGCCCAGGCGCTGGGCAAGGAGCTGCTCAACGACTGGGGGGCGATCTTCCGGGTGTTGGATGAGCCTCAGCTGCCGCTGACCAACAACGTGGCGGAGCGGGCGCTGCGTCACTGGGTGATTCTGCGTCGCATCAGCCAGGGGACCCGCAGCGAACAAGGCAGCCGGGCGCTGGCGCTGCTCGCCAGTGTGATCGAGACTTCTCGGCTGCGATTGAGCTCCCCGCTGTGCTATCTCAGAGATGTCCTCGCCCACCGACGCCGCGGCTTTGAGGCACCGCCGCTTCCTGCGCCCGCTTGAGTTCAGCGCTCACCGCGCAGGCGCTCTCTGGCCTGCGGGTGCAGAGCGTAGAGGAAGACCCGCTTTATCGCTCTGCCATGGCGTTGGTGCGCACGGTCCATGCGCCCGCGTCCGCTGGTCTCGCCCACCTCGCACCAGTTGGCCGCCCGGTAGCAGGTCCCGGCAAAGCGCAGCCGATCCACGCATCGCGGGCCTGCATGCGCCAGGCCGGGCTGGTGTAGGTGAGCCCGCCCAACACCTCCCCCTCCCGGCGCTGGGAGCAGATGAGATAGACCAACTGGGCCCCAAAGGGTGTGGCATAGCCCAAGTAGTGATAGCGCGCGAGAAGCTCGCGCCACAATGCCCGTCCCTCGGCCTGGCGCACTAACTGAAGCTCCACCGGGGCCACCTCCTGCAGCGCACCGGCAATCTCGCCGCGGCGTTCGCCCCGATCGGTCTGCGCAGTGCAGGTGCGCCGCCCCTTGGGCCTGCCCGTGCGCTTGGCGGGAAGCCTCAGATCCCCCCGAGCTTCCAACCGCTCCAGTAGATCCCGACACTCGCGGGACTTCAGGGCTCCGTTGTCCCGTCTCCACCCCAGCAGCTCACAGATGGTCTGCGCCAGCTCAAAACGACTCAGGCCCACGCACATCGACACCATTCGGACGATGGCGGAGATCTCCTCTTCGGTAAAGCTCCGGCCGCTCGCCGTGATCGCCTGCGGAATAGAGGGCTCTTGATCCATGAGCCGGGAGTGTACGACAAGCCGAGCGGCTCTGCTGCGCTGGACGCGCTCTTAACGCATCGATCAACTGGTGGGAGGGTCTGAACGGTTACGAATGAACAGCCATAAAGCTTTGGCCAGCGCAGCACGGCTGTGGGACCATGGGCTGTCGGAGCTGCCGGAGTCGAGCCGATCAGGGCCGACACTAAAGTCCTGAAGGTCAGCAATCGTGATCCAGTAGTCGTACATCAACGGTGTCTTTGGATTGAAACCTGCAAACGGTGTGCGCTCCGGGTTCTCCTGCCGTATGGCTTCCACTATGCGGCGCACCTCAGTGCTCTTCCGTGGTTTCTTGATGCATGGGAGTACCTCAGCATCGACAGCGTTCTGGAGTGCCATTCTTATAAATCGGAACGTAGCGGCCTCTTCGGATGTATTCGCCGGATTCATCAGTTCCGCCATGAGAGTGGGATTCGTAGCGTCAAGCTGGGGGTATTTGCTGGTTCTGGCCAGCACCCACATAGCCGCTTGTTCGAGCGTCAATAGAAACATCATTCGTTTAGTTCGCTCCCTTCTGCGTCCTTGAGGAAGGAAGCCGCGCCAGGCCGGGCAAGGGAACCCGGCTTTTCGCTAGCTAGGCTAGACGCGGCAAATCGTGATCAGAGTGTTCTCGCCCCGTGAATCGACACCACGTCGGCGCCGTTTCTCAGCCCGTCCAGGTAGTCGGCCCAAAACTGCATCATCCTGCGCCGCTCATCGAGATGCTGAGCATAGTTGTACGCTGCTCGCACCTCGTCGCGCTCGGCATGCGCCAATTGCCGCTCGATGGCGTCCCGGTGCCAGCCCTGCTCATTCAGCAGTGTCGACGCCATGCTGCGAAAGCCATGTCCGGTGATGTGGTTCTTGGTGAAGCCGAGCCGCCGCAGTGCGGCGTTCACGGTGTTCTCGCTCATCGGCCTGCCATTTGTCCGAGCCCCTGGAAAGACGTAGCGGCCGGAGCCAGTGAGCGGATGCAGCTCGCGCAGGCAAGCAACGGCTTGACGAGACAGCGGAACGATATGCTGCTCCTTCATCTTCATGCGGGCGGCCGGAACGCGCCACTCCGCACCTTCGAGGTTGAATTCCGCCCACTCTGCCTTGCGCAGCTCGCCGGGCCGCACGAATACGAGCGGGGCCAAGCGCAGCGCGCACTGCGTGATGAACGAGCCCTGATAGCCGTCGATGGCGCGCAGCAGCTCACCGATGGCCTTGGGTTGAGTGATGCTCGCGTGGTGCTTCTCCTGCGCGGGTGGCAACGCACCACGCAGATCCGCGGATGGGTCACGCTCAGCGCGTGCGGTGGCTACCGCATAGCGGAATACCTGTCCGCAGTTTTGCAGCGCGCGGTGCGCCGTCTCGACAGCCCCGCGTGCCTCGATGCGCCGCAACACGGTCAGCAGTTCCGGCGCAGTGACTTCTCGAATGGGCCGCGCACCGATCCAGGGGAACACGTCGCGCTCTAGGCGTCGGATGATCTTGCTGGAATGACTCGCAGCCCATGTCGGCGCGAACTTGACGAACCACTCCCGCGACACGGCTGCAAAGGTGTTCTCCACCCTGTCGGCCTGCAACGCCTTCTGAGCCTTGCGTGCCGCAGCGGGATCGACTCCCGATGCAAGCAGCTTACGCGCCTCGTCCCGCCTATCCCTGGCATCCTTCAGGGACACATCCGGGTACACGCCGATGGCGAGCGTCTTGCGCGTGCCTATGAACCGGTAGTCCAGCCGCCAGTATTTGCCCACGGACTTCACCAGCAGGTACAGCCCCTTCTCGTCGGTGAGCTTATAGGGCCTGTCCTTGGGCTTGGCGTTGCGAGCTGTGGTATCGGTGAGCGACATGGCGGTATCTCCCCAGGGACGCGGGTTGATCTTGCCGCCTCAGGACCTCGACAAACCGGCGGAAAACTCTTGGGACAGTGAGGAAGAGATAGAGTTTGTCGGTATCTGCCTTGATGGGCGGCCGGATACCGTCAAAAGTACCGCCAAGAGTGGCGGTATGTCAAGAGATGTTCAGTGACGGTATGAGACAAAAGAAAACCCGCATGCCTTTGAGCGATACAGGTTTTGAGATGGTATGAGATTTCGTGAGGCGCTGATTTGGTGGCCAGGGACGGAATCGAACCGCCGACACGAGGATTTTCAGTCCTCTGCTCTACCAACTGAGCTACCTGGCCTGAGCCATGATTTCCGTGTCTCGCAAGCTGTCAGAGACTCTAGGGTCCCGGACGCCGTCGGGACAGCCGGCGAAGCCGTTACTTGCTCTGCGGGGGCACGTAGCCTTCCGGAGCCTGGGAGCCCTCCCCGAAAAAGTACTTGTCCATCTCCCCCTCCAGGAATTTGCGTGCCTTCGGGTCCACGGGGGTGAGGCGATACTCGTTGATGAGCATGGTCTGGTGGCGCAGCCAGCCTTGCCATGCCTCCTTGGAGACGCTTTCGTAGAGACGTTTCCCAAGCTCGCCGGGATAAGGCGGGTAGTCGAGCCCGTCCGCCTCCCGCTGCAGCTTCACGCAATACACCGTCCGGCTCATGTCCTGCCTCCGTTCGAGCCTCGCCAGAGCATGGGAAGCAGCCGTTTGACCAGCGCCGTGATGCCGAGGGGCTGAGGTCGGCCTATTTTATACCAGACTCGGCCCGCGTCTTCCATTACTCGCATCGCTGATCCTCTGAGACTTGCATACACCGGAGTCACCTCCAGATGGAAGTGGCTGAAGGTATGCCGGACTGCCGGCCCGGGCCGGGGATCGACGATTCCAAAGCCGAGGTTTCGCTGGCTCCACTCCTCCGGGGTAGCCCATCCGGCCCATTCCGGAAAGCTCCACAGGCCGCCCCAGATGCCCGTCGGCGGGCGGCGTTCGAGGAGCACGGTTCCGGCCTCGTGGATTATCAGGACCTTGGAGTCGCGTACTGGAAGCAGAGCACGGGGCCGCGGCGCGGGATAGTCTGCTTGCCGCCCCTCGCGGTAGGCCTCGCATCCCCTGGCCACCGGACAGCCGTGGCAGGCGGGCTCGTGGCGCGTGCAGACGGTCGCCCCCAGATCGATGACCGCCTGGGTGTACGTGGCCGGCCGTCGGCGCGGGGTGTAGCGTTCGGCAAGCCGCCACAGTTCGCGCTCGACCTCCGGCTTCCCCGGCCAGCCATCGATACCGTGAAGGCGCGTCAGGACGCGCTTGACGTTGCCGTCGAGGATGGGGCAAGGAACACCCGCGGAAAGCGCCAGGATGGCCCCTCCTGTGGAGCGACCGATGCCGGGCAAGGCCCGTAGCAGCTCCAGGTCCAGCGGCACCTCGGCGCCGTGATGATCGCAGATGATCTGAGCGGCGCGGTGCAAATTCCGAGCGCGCGCATAGTAGCCGAGTCCGCTCCACAGGTGCAGGACGTCGTCGAGCGCCGCGCCGGCAAGGGTCCGAACGTCCGGGAACCGCCCCATGAAGCGCTGGTAGTAAGGGATCACCGTCGACACCTGTGTCTGTTGGAGCATCACCTCGGATACCCAAACCCTGTACGGCGACGGTTCCTGCTGCCACGGCAAGTCTCGACGCCCGTGGCGCTCGTGCCACCGCACCAAGGATGTGCTGAAGTCTTCGGGGGTCAAGGCTGGGCGGCCGCCCGTTCTACGTTGGTCACCAGCTCCATGGCCTCAGCGCGCAGGCTGTACTTGATGAGCGCCGGCCCGATCAGGGGCGGTACCCAAAAACCCGGCGTCAAATCGCCCTGGAACACCACGCGGGTTTCGGTCCCCTCCGGCAGGATACGCCAGTGCATGTAACCGTGCCGCAGGTCGCTTTCCTCCGGAACCACCTTAGCGATGATGTCGCCCGGCGTCTCTTCCCGGACCTGCTGGACGTGCACGACCGTTTTGCAGAACACCAGAACACAGGGTCGGCTCACCACGCGCATGCGCAGCGTGCCGCGGTCGGGGCTGGGGAGCAGGACGATCTCCTCGATATGCGGATTGAACCTCGGCAGTCCGGGGTAGTCGGTGAGCAGGGCGTGGACCCTGGCGTAGGGCGCGGCGATGAGGGCATCGAAGCTCATGTCATAGTTGCCGTGGCTCTCCACGACTCGGGCTTCCAGCACCGTTGCCGCGAGCGCGCCGACGCCGAGTGCAGAGCACGCCAGGGCGGAGACTAAAGTGGAGACGAAAAGAGTTCGTCCAGCGCACGGCCCTGGCGCCTCGCGGGCCGAGGTCACGGTCCGAAGAGGTGAGGAAGCTGATCCGACAGACCCGGGAGCTTTTGTTTCAGCTTCTCCTCCAGCTTCTTCTCGAGTTTACCCTTCTCCTGGTCGATCTTGGCTTTGGCCCTCTCTCCCAAGAGCGCCTGTAGGTCTAAGCTGAAGCCAGGCTCGAGCAGCGAGCCCCGGACCTTGACCGGGATCGTGAGGCCCTTCAAGTCTTCTAGGCCCTTGCCGCTCTGGCCTTCCAAGGTTGCCACGATGGATGCCTTGAGCTCGTAGTCCACCGTCTCGCCGACCAGATCGGCCTCGCCTGCCCCGGCGATCCGCAGCAGCGGAGACTTCAGGACCAGGTCGTGGTTACGTGCGTGCCCGCCTTCGAACTGGAGTGTCCCGGAGAGCTCCGCGAAATCGGTCTGATTCGGCGCCGTGGAGGGTGGCAGGGCCTTGCCGTCGATCCGGGCCTTCGCGCGGCGGATCAGCTCCGCAATGTTGATGCCCTTCACGGCGCCGTCATGGAAGGAGAACGCAAGGTTGCCGTCCAGCGTCCGGCGCATGGCCTGTTCGGTGTTCCCGGATGCAGTGAATTTGGCTTGTATTCCGCCGCTTCCCGAGAGCCAGTCCCGGCCTTGGAGACTCTTCAGGAGGGGCTCGATCTGGATGCCGGAGAGGGATTCGTCCATGGCCACTCGGGGCTCGGCCCCGCGGGCGTCGACGCGGATATCGCCCTGGTACCGGCCCTGGTAAAGCTTAGCGTCCGCAGGGTGTAGCCGCAACTGCCCCCCCCGGCCATCGAGCTGCAGGTGTACGTCCTGGAGCTGCAGGTTGGATACCTTTAGGCGGCCCACTCGCAGTTGCCCCTGTAGATTGAGGCTGCGCAGGAGGCCTACAGGTAACAGGGCAGCCGCCCCCGCAACCGGCGCGGGGCGCGCCCGGGCCGACGATGCACGGTCCGGTGTCCCGTCGGTTCGGGGTGGAAGATAACGATCCAAATCAATCCCGTCGATCTCCAACTCGAACGTGACGGCCGGGTGGGCCAGGTCGCGCACCTGAACCGTCCCTTGCAGCGACGTGTCGTCCAGTCGGACCGTCAATGGGGCGAGGCTCACGGACGAGGGCGTTGCGTCCACGGTCAGCTTGGCTGATGCGTGCTTGAGAACCGCGGGATCGGCAGTGGGAGGGGCGGGCACACGGAGGGCATCGAGGGTCTTGCGAGGGTCGAAGGGGGCGAGCACCAGAGTGCCTGTCACGTGGGGCGTGGTCAGCACTTGCTTGGCCTGGAGGTTGCCGCTCGCGGTCAGGCCCCAAAGCCCCACCTGGAGGTGACTGAGGTCGGCCGTCTGGCGCTGTGTGTCAGCGGCCACATCCGCCGCGAGAAGCATGTCCAGACCTTTCCCCGGCAGCGTTGGGCTCTGAAGCTGGGTCTGCAGCTTGAAATCATCCAGGCGGTACCGGCCGGTGTCTGGCGACATCATCACCCGACTCGCGATGCTGAATGTGCCCTCCGCGGCGGGGCGGGAGGCTCTTCAGCCGGCCGTTGAGTTGGAACTCGAACGGATGTCCGGCGACAAGGGGGGTGCTGCGGACGTCAACGCCATCCAGCAGGACTGAAGTATCGTCGCGGTGATCCCGCCAGCGGATGTGCGCGTCCCGCACGTCCACGCCGGCAACGCTGAAGGCGGCCAGCCCGCGCCCAAGCTCCGTGGTCCCGACGCCCTCGGCCTTATCGGCGCCCCCTTTTTTGCCAGCCAGGTCCTGCCAGTTGGCTCGGCCTGAGCGCCCGATCTCCAGGTCCAAGCTGAGACCCCGCAGAGTGATCGTGTCCATGACCACCTTCCGCCTCAGTAACGGGAGGAGCTGAACCTTGACGGCGGCCGAGTCGACACGCGCGAATGGCTCCGGCCCGAAGCCCGGGGCGTTGCTGAGCGCCATGTGGCCCAGGGTGACTCCGAGCCAGGGAAACACGGAGAGCTGGATGTTGCCCTCGAGGGTCAGCTCACGCCCGGTCTTTTCCTTGACCAAACCGGCAATTTGACCTTTATAATCGTTCGGGTTAAAGAAGAGCACCACGGCCGCCGCGGCGGACACTAACAGGGCAACGAGCAGGCCTAGAAACCAGGCGAGGAGCTTCACGATCTTGGGCATGGTGGCGGTCTCGTGGGGGTCGCCGCCATGATACAACGCAGGAGTCAGAATTGAAGCCCGCGGCACGAGGGCTGCGGGACGGTGCGGTCGGGCGCAAGGCAGAGCTTGCGGATCCAGAGCAAGGGAAGGGTTGACCACATGACAGACTACTGCGTAGTCGTGACGGACGGGGCGCGCGCACGGCTTTTTACGCTGGAGCCGGCCGACTTACCGGAGATCGAGTCGAGCCCGAAGCTGGTGGAGCGTGAGGCGCTGGTGAACCCGGAGAGGGATCTGCCGGATCGCGAACTGTTCTCCAGCAGCAAGGCCGGCCGCAATCGGGCGCCCCAGGGCGGGCCCGCCCACGGATATGACGACCATCGTTCACAGCACGACGATGAGTTCGAGCGCCGCTTTGCGCGAACCGTTGCGGGGCATACCGTTCGCATGGCCCATGACAGCCGGGTGCGCTACGTGGTACTGGCGGCTCAGCCACGCATGCTGGGATTCTTGCGCCAAGAGATCGGACAGCTAGTCAAGAATGGGTTCGAGGTGCGCGAGCTGGCGAAGGACCTGAGCAAGCTGCCGCCCGGTCAAGTGCACGAACACTTGGCCACGGAGCGCCTGTTGCCTCCGTGCAAGAAGGCTGGTCGCTGAGCGAGCCAGATGCCCCGGCACGCTGCTCGACTTCTGGTGCTCCTCGCGGTCGCCGGCTCCGCTTGGAGCCAGTCGGCGGGCGCAGACATCTACACTTTTACGGACGCCCGCGGCGTGGTGAACTTCAGCGACCGGCCGCTCGGGCCGGGATACAAGCTCTACCGACATTCCTCATTGGCTCACCTTCGAGTGCGTGGCTTCAGGCGGGCCCGCAGCCTCGCCGGCGGCTCACTGGTCGCCCGCCGAAAACGCTATGCGGCTCTCGTGGAGGCCACGGCGCGGCGCTTTGATTTGGATAGCGCCCTCCTGCACGCCATCATCACCGCGGAGTCCGGCTATAACCCTGGGGCGGTGTCAGACAAGGGTGCCCTCGGGCTCATGCAGCTCATGCCCGGCACGGCCCAGCGATACGGTGTCTACGACACCCAAGACCCGGCCGACAACCTCGAGGGGGAGCGCGATACTTGCGCGACCTGCTGCACATGTTCGACGACGATGTGCGGCTTGCGGTAGCCGCGTATAACGCTGGCGAGAACGCCGTGTTGACGCATGGCAACAGCGTCCCCCCCTACGAGGAGACGCAACGGTATGTGAGTAGGGTCCTGGACTACTACCGCCGCTATCGGGACATCAACTGAGAGCTTGTGAATAAATCTACTGCGCGTCCCGATAGCCGCGTTGCGCGGTGTTCATGGCGTACCTCCTGTACGCCACCCCTTCGGGGCGTCCCGCGGACGTGCCGAATGGCTGTCCTGCCATTCGGTCGCTCCTCGCCTATCTACTTGATATGTCTCGTCGCTGCGCTCCGTGCGCCTCGCTCTCGGGCCGCTCGCGACGATTTCTTCACAAGCTCTGAGAGCTTGTAAATGAACCTGCTGCGCGTCCCGACAGCGGCGTTGCGCGGTGGTCATGGTGTACCTCCCTGTACGCCACCCCTTTGGGGCGTCCCTAGGACGTGCCGAATGGCTATCGTGCCATTCAGTCGCTCCTCGCCCAATCTATGTCTCGTCTCTGCGCCCCGTGCGCTTTGCTCGCGGGCCGCTCGGGGCAATGTTTTCACAGGCTCTGAGAGCGGCCGGAACTTTTCGTCGGCGGTGCAGTCTATTTAATCGTGCGTCACCCCTGACGCACTCCCGCTTCCCCTCCCTGAGCGGGAAACCCCTACCCGGCATCCCCAAGCCGGGAAATGTTGGGCCCCGGTTACCCCCTATCCGGGGCCTTCTTTTTTGGTGCACTGCGCCACCTCGGGCTCGGCCCAAGCCTCGATGAAGCTGCGTGCGTCATCGGTGCCCTGGTGCGTGCGCGCTGAGAACAGCTGGACGGTTACCGCCAATCCACGCTCAGCGAGCCAGTCCCGCGCCTCTTGCAGGATCCTGAGCGACTCGCCCCGACCCAGCTTGTCGGCCTTATTGAGCAGCACGTGTATCGGGATGCCCATGTCCCGGCACAGCCAGAGCAACTGGTGGTCCCCCGGCGATAAGGCGTGACGGATATCCGTTACAAGCAGCAGGGCGCGCAATGAACGTCGTCTCGTCAGATACCGCGCCAGCGTCGCCTGCCACTGCTGCACCATGTCGTGCGGCGCCTTGGCATAGCCATAACCGGGAAGGTCCACCAGCCTGCGGCCGTCTCCGAGGTCGAAGAAGTTTAGCTGTCTGGTGCAGCCGGGCGTCTTGCTGGTCCGGGCGAGCTTGCGCAGCCCGAGGATGGCGTTGACGGCGCTCGACTTGCCTGCGTTGGATCGGCCAGCAACGGCCACCTCTACACCGCGGTCGGGAGGGCCATGGTGTAGACTAGGTGCCCCCTTGAGGAACCGTGCACCGGGAAACGGATGTGACATCGCGCCATCATAGCCCGGCGCGCCTCGCCGCCCAAGTTAACACGGGTGGGGCGTAATGATATATTAAGCGCGCCTTTAAATTCTGAAGAACCCGCAACCGGACCGAGCGGTCTTGTGGCGTCTGTACTTCGGACTACGACGAAAGGAGAACTGTGCATGAAGAGGTTTGCCCTTGTTGCCGTGTGCGGGCTGTTGGGAACGTCTGCAGCAGTCCATGCCGCCGGCGATGCCGCAGCCGGCAAAGAAAAATCCGCCCTTTGTGCGGGCTGCCACGGAGCCGACGGTAACGCTGTGGTGCCCATGTACCCGAGGTTGGCGGGACAGCACGAGCAGTACCTGGTGAGCTCGCTCAAGGCCTATAAGGACGGGAGCCGCAACAACCCGATCATGAAGCCCATGGCTGCGCCGCTCAGCGACCAAGACATCGAGAACCTGGCCGCCTATTTTGCCAGCCAGGCATGCAAGTAACGGGAAGCGCTTTATGTGGATGAGCGTGCTCACTGCCTGTGCGGTCCTCGGGATGGTGGGGCCGGCTCAGGCGGACGGAGACCCGCAAGCGGGTATGGCCAAGGCCGCTGCCTGTGCCGCGTGTCATGGCGCCGACGGCAACAGCGTGGCGCCGAACTTCCCCAATCTGGCGGGGCAGAATCCCGCGTACACCGTGAAGCAACTGCGCGATTACAAGTCCGGGGCGCGCAGGAGCGACATCATGGGCGGTATGGTGACCCCCCTCAGCGACCGGGACATGGAAGATTTGGCGGCTTATTTTTCTGGTCAGCCGCTCAAGATCGGAGTCACAAGCGAGAAGTCGCTGAGTGCGGGGCAGCGTTTGTACCGAGGGGGCGACCGCGCGACGGGTGCGCCCGCTTGCATGGCATGCCATAGTCCGAGCGGGGCGGGCGACGATGCGGCGAGGTTTCCTCGGCTGTCGGGGCAGCACGCGGATTATGTCCTGACTCAGCTCAAGGCTTTCCGTGACGGCGTGCGCGCCAATGATCCGAATCAGATGATGCGCGCTATCGCCACCCGAATGACGATTGACGAGATGCAGGCCGTCGCCCAGTACATGGTCGGGCTTCACTAGCCGACGGGGTCACCCGACGGGATGTCAGCAGAGGGCGGCTTGGAGCCGCCCTACTTTTTTCGGGTACACTTGCCTCCTGCGGTCGACGGCCGCACAGCCTGCGAGGAGTTTCAATGCCTAGCGTCCGGGTTTGGTGGATGTCGCTGTTTTTGGTGATGGGCGCCGCCGCGGCGGAGAGCGCTGCGTCGACGGACTTCACGGAAGGGATCGAGTACCAGCGGGTCGTTCCCACTCAGCCTACCGAGACGGGCAAGAGGATCGAGGTAGTCGAGCTGTTCTGGTACGGGTGTCCGCACTGCTACCACTTCGAGCCGGAGCTGGATGAGTGGGTGAAGCACAAGCCGGAAAACGTCACGTTCCGGCGCATGCCCGCTGTCTTCATCAACCCCCGCTGGGAACTCGATGCCCGGGCCTATTACACGGCGGAGGCCCTGGGGGTGCTGGACAAGATGCATGCGGCACTTTTCGACGCCATCCACAAGGAGCACCGCAAGCTCGGTACCGAGGCGGAATTGATGGCTTTCTTCGCCGAGCACGGTGTCGGCAACGAGGATTTTCAGCGCACCTTCCACTCCTTTTACGTGGACACCAAGGTGCGCCAGGCCAAGATGATGACGCAGCTTTACGGCGTGGACGGGGTGCCCACCATGGTCGTCAACGGCAAGTACCGGACCGAAGCGAGCCTGGCGGGCAGCGAGGCGAACATGCTGCGCGTGGTCGACTTCCTGATCGCCAAGGAAACCGCCGCTGCTACTGCATCCGCGTCTCCCGCGGCGGGCGCCGGCCACTGACGGACTGGCCGTCTTGAGGGCTGCCCAGCTCTTCGTCAGGTGCCTGGAGAATGAAGGCGTCGAGTACATCTTCGGCATTCCGGGCGAAGAGAACCTGGACGTCATGGATGCCCTGTTGGACTCCAGCATCCGATTCGTGACCACTCGTCACGAGCAGGGGGCGGCGTTCATGGCGGATCTCTACGGGCGGCTCACGGGGCGCGCCGGGGTCTGCCTGTCCACGCTGGGGCCCGGCGCGACGAACCTGCTGACCGGCGTCGCCGACGCCAACATGGATCACGCCCCGGTGGTCGCCATCGCCGGACAGGCGGCCACCACCCGCCTGCACAAGGAGTCCCACCAAGTGCTGGACCTGGTGAACCTGTTCCAGCCCGTAACGAAGTACGCTACTCGGATTCTCGAGCCGGAGATCATCTCGGAGGTCGTGCGCAAGGCGTTCAAGCTCGCGCAAGAGGAAAAGATGGGGGCGTGTTTCATCGAATTTCCTGAGAACATCGCCGAGTTGGAGATCAGCGACACCCCCTTGCGTTCTTTTCCGCCGGTGACCCCGGAACCGGCGACGCAATGCTTGCACGCAGCCGCCGAGATCATCTCGCGGGCGCGCAATCCCATCATCCTGGCCGGAAACGGCGTGATTCGGGCCGGTGCCTGGCTGCAGCTCGCCGACTTCGCGTCCCTTCTCAACATCCCCTTGGCGAACACCTTCATGGCCAAGGGCGCCATCCCTTTCCGCCACCCCATGGCGTTGGGGAGCGTGGGACTTCAGGCCAGGGATTACGTGAACTGCGGGTTCGATCGGGCCGACCTGATCATCTGCGTGGGGTACGACCTGGTCGAATATCCCCCCCAACTGTGGCATCCGTCTCGGGACCGACAGATCGTCCATATCGACACGCTGGCAGCCGAGGTCGATGCCAGCTACGAACCGAGCATCAGCGTGGTTGGAGATATCAAGCACAGCCTCATCCGGCTGGGGGAGCTGGCGACGCCCCAGCAGGGGCACAAGATGCGTCCGCTGCGCGAGGCGCTCATCCAGGAGATGAACCAGCACAGCCGCGACGAAAGCTTCCCGGTGAAGCCCCAGAAGATCATCTGGGACCTGCGCACGGCCATGGAGTTGGAAGACATCGTCATCTGCGACGTGGGAGCGCACAAGCTGTGGATGGCCCGCATGTTCCGTTGCGAATACCCCAACACGTGTATCATTTCCAACGGGTTCGCCAGCATGGGCATCGCGCTGCCGGGAGCGATTGCGGCCAAGCTGGCCCGGCCCAATCAGGCCGTCGTGGCGGTGACCGGCGACGGCGGCTTTCTGATGAACGTCCAGGAGCTGGAAACGGCAGTACGGCTCAAGCTCGCTCTGGTGGTGCTGGTGTGGAACGACGGTGGCTACGGGATGATCGCGTGGAAACAGGCGAATCTGTTCGGGCGGACCTCCCACGTCAGTTTCGCCAACCCGGATTTCATACGTCTGGCAGAGTCCTTCGGTGCTCGCGGCTACCGGGTGGCGTGCGTTGCCGATCTCTTGCCGGTGTTGAGGCAAGCCCTTGCGGAAGACGCCGTAAGCGTCATCGACTGCCCGGTCGACTACAGCGAGAACTTCAAGCTCACCGCCAAGCTGGGGGAGATGATATGCCCGCTGTGAGGTCGGCCGCCGAGCGCGCGACCTCTTCGGCCGGCCGTGTCGGGCCCGGGCGTCGGCTGCGGCTCCTGAGCTACAACGTACAGGCTGGGATCGCGACGCGCCGGTTTCGGGAGTACCTGACGCAGGGCTGGAAACACGTTCTGCCCCATCCCGAGAGCCTGGACAATCTGGAACGTATTGCGGGCGTGGTGCGCGATTTCAACGTCGTGGGCCTGCAGGAGGTTGACGCGGGGAGTCTCAGGAGCGGGTTCATCAACCAGACCGAGTACCTCGCGCAGCACGCGGATTTCCCGTATTGGTTTCACCAGACCAACCGCGACCTCGGGAGGCTTGGGCAGCCCAGTAACGGGTTGCTGAGCCGCTTCCGGCCCGCGGCGGTGGTGGAGCACAAGCTGCCGGGACGGATCCCAGGTCGGGGCGCGCTCCTGGTCCGCTTTGGCCGTGCGGACCATGCCCTGATCCTGCTGATCCTGCACCTGTCGCTGGGGCGCCGGTCACGGCTAGAGCAGATCGACTACCTCCGCGACCTCTTGACGGGGTACGAGAACGTCGTCGTGCTTGGGGACCTGAATTGCACGGCGCAAAGCGGTGAAATGCGCCGCCTAGTGGAAGGGGGGGCGCTTCGACAGCCTGCAGAGGACGTCAAGACCTTTCCGAGCTGGCGCCCCTCTGTCGGGTTGGATCACATCCTCGTAACACAGTCCATCCAGGTCGGCAAGGTGACTGCCCTGGACTACGGTTATTCGGATCACCTCCCTGTCGCCATGGAGGTGGTTTTGCCACCAGGCGTTGGCCCGGGAGCCTCGCGTATTTCCGTCCCCACTCTAGAAAGCTTGAAATCCACCTAAGCTTAAACTACATTGCTGGCAGATCTTCAAGTCGTTTGTCAGCGGGCACGGGTGTGTTGTGTCATAGCAACGGCTGATTGAGCGGGGCAAGCAACCAAGAACGACCCCCCGGCCCACGGCGAAAAAGCGGATGTCCGGGCGTTTGGGTCGACAAGGAGGGGAGAACGTGATGAGCAGGTCAGCCAGGGGCGTCTTTGTTCTGTTTCTCTTGGGGTTGCTGTCCGCCTGCGGCGGAGGCGGTGGTGGGAGCGGGCCGAGCGGGGGTGGTGGGTTCACGGGTCCGCTGCCCATTAAGGTCAGCATCACTGTCGACCGGGCGAGCCTGCCCGCGAACTTGGCAAATCTGCTCCCCGGATTGAGCTCTCCCTTCACCACGGAAGTGACCGTTGCCGTGCAGAACGCGGACGGCAGTGCCATCGCTAACGGTACGCCCGTTCAGCTCACGGTTCAGGACCCGAGTGTTGGCGGGCTTACCCAGCTCGACGACCCCACAACGACCAATTTGAACGAGTTCACGGGTTGCCAAGTCAACGGTACCACCGTGGGTCCGTGCTCGCTGTTTGGAACGCTGAGCGTGAACACCGCCAGCGGGCAGGCCCAGTTCTTCTTCACCACGGCCTCCCATCCAGGCAGCACCGAGTTGATCGCGACGGTGACGGATCCCAACAGCAACAGGCAAGTTACCGCGACGATAAACCTCACCGTTGTCTCCGGCGCCGGTACCGGCATCCCCGGGACTATCTCTATCCTTCAGCCGACCTCTCCTCTCTACATCAAGGGTCTGAATGCGCCGGATACGGTCACGCTGGAGTTTATCGTGACGGATGCCTCCGGGCTCGCCGTGGCCGACCCACCTGAGGGAGTAAACAACGTGCGGGTTTCGTTCGTGAGCAGGCCCAACGGCGCGCTCTTGGAGGGGACCAACGCGGCCGGCCAGTCGGTCCAGACGGGGGAGGTGGGGCCCGACCTGGGCATCAACGTGCCAACGCTTGCCGGCATTGCGTCCGTCAGCTTGCTGAGTGGCACCGAGCAGGGGATCGCCACGGTCCGGGTGACCGCGGACCGCTCAGACAACAACGTGGACAACGGCATTGCCTCGCCGGTCTCCGAGGATGTGCAGATCGCGATCTCGGACGGTCAGTTGTTCTCGCTGGAGTTTGCCCCGGCCGATGTGATCGTCGCGAATGCCGTGATCGTCGAGGGTGGGGTCGTTGTCTGCGCAAGCGGCAACTGCGCTGCGCCGCCCACCACTAATGGACAGGTCGGCGTAAGTAACGGGTCCTACTCTCAGGTCATTAGCGTCATCGCCACGGACCGTTTCGGGAACCCCGTGGTCCCCGGAACTCCCATTTCGTTCGGTCTCATCGACGGTCCCCTGGCGCCTGCCGATGTGACCGCCCAGAACTGCAGCGGTGCGGACTTCGCAATCCGGGGGACGACGGGAGATCCCCAAGAAGGAACGGTCAACTTCACCGACATTAACGGGCACTTTCTGAGCGCCGGGGGCGGCGCGCGGCACGGCGACCTGCTGCTCTTCGACACCCCGATGGGGAGCCTTCCCTCCACCCCCGATCCGTTCAACAGCGAGGCCCTCATGAGCGGCGGCAGAGTGGTCGACACCGTAACGACGAATCAAAATCTGGCGGTCACCAACACGGGTCTTGCGCCTTTCAACGTGCCGTTCAACCCGCTCTCCAGCGGCCTGGACGGCGACTTCGGGCCCACCACCGATCCGGGACCGGTCGTGCAGTACATCATCGGGCGTCCGACCGGCGAGAACATCCAGTCGCCGGCGTTTACCGACCTGGATCAGCCCCAGCCAAGGGAGACCAAGGGCGTAGCGTCGACCTCGATGACCTACCCGATCGTTAACACGGGCCAGCCCTTCGCCCTCGTGGCCCAGGGGACCCGGGTCGACCGAGATCGAAACGGCAACTCCGTCCCGAAGACGGTGGGCACGATTCTGCAGGGACTGTTCGGGGCGCCCGGTCCGGGCCAGCTCACGGCCGACCCGACTTCCATCGCCGTGCAATTCACCTGCGACGACCTGAATGTCGACAACGTCTGCGATACCCCCCCAACGCCACAGAACGAAGCCGTGACGCTGGCGCTCGTCGACGCTCTGGGCAATCCCGTCGCGCACTTCTGCATCAACGGGAGCGTCACCGGCAACAGCGCCATTCTCGGCTCCGAGCCCCTCTTCTGCGCCACCGACGCTTCCGGCCGGTGCACCGTGGACTTTACCGTCAATCCCCTGAAGCCTTGCGAGCAGCCAAACCCCAGCGGTGGGCAAATCACGTGCAGCGACAACAACCAGGCGACCATCACCTGGGTCGCCGGAGCGACGACGGCCACCGCGACCACGACCGTGACCTCGACACTGACGGTGAACCTGCCGGCGCCGCTGACCGTCGCCCCCGCCTCGCTACAGTTGACCGGCGCCCCGGGCGCCACGGTCAGTTCAGCCCTGAGCGTGAGCGGCGGGACCGCACCCTACAGCGTGAGCGTGACCGGCTCGGGCAGCGTGAGCCCGGCGAGCCTGGCGTCGCCCGGGGACGTGATTTACAGCTTCCAGATTCCGACATCGGCGACGTCCGGCCAGACCTTCACTGGGACGGTAACAGTGACGGACAATTCGGGTGGCTCGGTCGTGGTGCCGGTGACCGTCACGGCGGGTACAGGAACGGCGTTGGCCGTGTCTCCCGGCTCGCTGAACTTGACGGGTGCCTCGGGCGCCCTGGTCACTGGTACCCTGGCTGTGTCCGGCGGCTTTGCGCCTTACACCCTGACCCTGAGCGGCTCGGGCAGCGTGAGCCCGACCAGCCTGACGGCAGCAGGTTCGGCTACTTACAGCTTCACCATTCCGACCTCGGCTGCGCCCGGGCAGACCTTCAGCGCCACCATCACGGTGAAGGACAACAGCGGTGCGACCGTTGCTGTGCCGGTGCTCATCACCGTCAGCGGCACCAAGCTGTCCGTGTCGCCGGCCTCGGCGAACCCTTCTGGCGCGCCCGGTACGACCGTGAGCCAGACCCTAGCGGTGTCGGGGGGCGTCGCGCCTTACCAGATCGGCATCACGGGTTCGGGGAGCGTGAGTGCAACGACTCTGCCGGCGCCCGGGTCGGTGATTTACAGCTTCCTGATTCCCGCGAACGCCACGTCGGCCCAGGTGTTCAACGCCACCGTGACGGTCACCGACAGCAGCAACTCCTCGGTGACGGTTCCGATCCAGGTGAAGGTGACCCCGGCGGCCGCGCTCACGGTCACTCCACCATCGGCGACGCTGTCCGGTACGTGCGGTGCCGGCGTACAGCAGACGTTCACTGTGTCTGGAGGCGTGCCTCCGTATACATTCAGCAACCTCGCGGGGGGCTGTGCCGATGCCACGCCGCTGACTAAGAATCCGACCAGCGCGACCTTCTCGTACGCCATACCTGACTGCACGGTCCCAGGGTCGTCCACGTGCTCAGACTCGTTCACGGTGACGGACACCGCCAGCACGGTGGTGACCGTGCCCATCACGGTCAACGGGACGGCGCCGTCGCCCTAGGTGGATCGCAGGGGTTGCAAGCCAAAGGCTCGCAACCCCTGCCAGGCCGTCGGGGTGAACCTGCCGCGGACGATGGGCCGCTTGGAGTGACAGCCACTCAAGCCTGAACCACGCGTCCACTCAGCACCGCCATGTCCTGGTGCCATATCTGCCTTTCTCGCCATAAGCGGCTGTCTTAACAGGAATCGGCGCCAGTGACTGTTGAAGAATCAGTCCAACGCGGGCTCTGACGACCCGTTTCCGCTCGCGCACTTCGGCGCACTTAGGCGCTACGCATTTACCCGTCGGTGTGGGGTGGGCACTAACGCAGTTTTGCCGGCCAGAAAAAGCTTCACCGAGGGTAACAGGGAGTGGCGGGGGGTTGGTTACGCCATTTGCCGAGCCAGGAGACGAGAATATTTGCCCGGCCGTGGAAAAAGTCGGGCGTGTCGCTCACGCGAGCGGACGCCGTTCGGCGGCTGTAGGCGAGCGCCAGCCGTTAGGCTAGCTGCGAAGCTTTCGGGGCTCTACACCTTCAAGGTCGCCTGCTTTCGTGCCTACGCATCAATCCGCCCGTTGCCGGACAAACTGCCAGGCTCGATACTGGACCCGTGGCTAGCGGCTATCCAGGTGGGCTTCCCACCCACTCAAGTACGCGGCATTGCCAAGCCGCTGCTGACCCCACCTCTTCCGTGGGGCACTTCCCCGTGTTGTTTCGCCTCGAGGTCCGACCTCGTTAACACCGTCCAAGGGCGTCGCGTTGTCGGTCCGCATTGGCAGCACAGGGAGGAGGTGACAGCGCGCGTGTGCGGTGCGGGACGGACCGACGCTGGACTAGAGGCGAATGAGCGGGGCCGCTCGCCGACGGCCCCACGGGTTCTGACTGCAGGGCGCTACTGCACGTAGGCTGTGACGTTGACTACGACCTGGGTGCTCGCGCTTGGGCCGTTGGCGATGCTGAGATTGTCGTCGCAGGCGCCCGGTGGCGAGAACGCGGTACAGAGCGGCACAAAAATGCCGTTGGCGATGGCAAACACTCCCGGCTCGTAGTTGAGACTGGATGCGGTCGGCAACGGACGGTTGTATGGATAGACGGTGAGGTGGTTGTTAAAGGCTCCGGTTGGTTCTACGGCGACGACATTGATAAACACCCCTTTGGCGTCCGGGAACGGGACGCCACAGTCGACTGCTCCACCCTGGCCCGCAATCCGATTGCCGGTGACGTCAATGTTGATGGTCTGAGACGGGCCAAGCGGTCCCGTGTAGCTGGCAGTGGTGTCAACATCCCCGGCGCCTCCAATGCTGTTCCCGGCATTACGAGTGTCCAGGATGCGGCACGGTTCAACGGGGTAAATGCGTAACGCCTGGGCTTTCGGCCCGCCAAAGGGTGCGAGGAGTAACGGAGTCGCCAGAGCCAGCATTAGATGACGCATGTTGCTGCGATTAGGCATAGCAAAACCTCCCTGATCGGTGGGCATGTCTCGTCCCAATTTCGGGACCGAGGTCTTTGGCATTTTGCGTGCACAGCGAGTGAATCGGCCGAGGCGCCGCCGGGACAATGCGGCGCGGATTGATTATAGCTCAGGGTCGGGGAGGCGGGCAGTGGCCTGCAGTTCAGACGACCAGAGCAAGCCTCACCACGGGCCCGAGGGAGTGGCCGCGTTGGCTGCGCCATTGACCGTGCGAGGAGAACGAGGGATGTTCCCTACCGACGGGGATAAAATTCAGGGCGTCTCTGGTGCCGCTCGGCGTTTGCTCAAGGTCGCCACGGCACCCTGAGTGTCCTGGGGAGTGGCGCGCCCGGCGAGATTCGAACTCACGACCTTTGGCTCCGGAGGCCAACGCTCTATCCAACTGAGCTACGGGCGCAGAATTTTCCGGCTCTGGTGCTGCCTTCCCTGGCGAAGCGTCGGGGATCTCTTCAAGCCCCCGCCCGGGCGCTCGCCGCACTGGGAAATATTGACTGGATGCTCAGTCGCGGCTCACACAATTGAGCTACGGGCGCGATAGCGGGTAGGATACCGTCCCGGACGGTGGTCGTCCATAGCCCGTTTCACCGCCGTCCGCTTACCACTATAATCTCCCGTTTTTCGAGTGTGTTCTTCGCTGTTCCGGGCGTTGGACGCGCCCGCGTCTCGGGTGTGCGGAGCGGCGCCATTTGGGCTAACACGTTGAGGGGTGGAAAGTGAGCCAGCAGGACCGTGCCTTCATGGCCGTCTTCAAGGCGGTGATCATCTTCCTGGCCGCGCTGACCGTGGTCATCTTCATCTTGGCGCGTCTCATCGGGCAGAAGGAGGAAGCGAGCCAGCAGCGCGACGTCTTGTATCAGCGGGCCGTACAGGAGCGCATCAAGCCGGTCGGGGAGGTGAACCTCGGAAAGTCCGGAGAGGTGGTCGTGGGGGCCGCAGGGAAGACTGCGCCGCCCGAGGCCGCCAAGGCCGCGGCCGCCGCCGCCCAGACGCCCAAGGAGATCGTGGCAACCACCTGCGCGGCGTGCCACGCGACCGGCGTCCTGGGCGCGCCGAAGCTGGGAGACAAGGCGGCATGGGAGCCGCGCTTGGCGCAGGGCTTCGACACCTTGACTCAGCACGCGATCCACGGCTTCAAGAATATGCCGGCTAAGGGGGGTAACGCCTCGTTGACCGACGATCAGATGAAGGGTGCCGTGACTTACATGGTAGAGAAGGCGGGTCTCGCCGCGCCGAAAGCGGCGGAATCTGCGCAGGCCGCACCGGCAGCGCCGTCCGCACCGGCAGCGCCGTCCGCGGGGTCGAGCCGTCAGCCGGCGGGCAAGACGCCGCGCGCGCCTGCCGCCTCCACCGGACCCGATCTCGATCAAGGGAAACGCATCTACACTCAGACCTGCTTCGCCTGTCACGGAAGCGGCATCGCCGGGGCGCCCAAGCTGGGCGACGCGGCCGCCTGGAAAGGCCGTATCGAGAAGGGTATGGACGCCCTGGTGAAGCACGCCGTCCAGGGCTTCCAGGGGTCGCAGGGCGTTATGCCGCCCAAAGGCGGGAACCCGTCGTTCTCCGATCAGCAAGTCGCCGACGCCGTCGCCTACATGGTGCAGCAGGCCAAATAGGCTTCAGGGGCCGGGGCCGCGGTCCAGGCGGCGGTACTGAACCGCTTCCATGAGATGGGCGGCCTCGATGGTGGGCGAGTCCGCGAGGTCGGCGATGGTGCGCGCGACCTTGAGCACGCGGTGGTAGGCGCGCGCCGACAGGCGCAGCCGTTCGATCACCTGCTCCAGGAACTGTTGCTCCGGCTCCGCGAGGCGGCACAGCCTCTCGACCTGTCTGGGCCGCAGCGCGGCGTTGGGCTGTCCAGCCCGGTCGAGCTGGCGCACGCGGGCCGCCAGCACGCGCGCCCGGACCTCAGCACTCGTCTCCCTGGCTTGGTCCCCAGTACCGGCGAGCATGTCACGCGGAACACGCGGCACCTCTACGTGCATGTCGATGCGGTCCAGGAGGGGGCCGGATAGGCGCATGCGATAGCGTTGGACCTGCTCCGCGGTGCAGTGACAGCGCCCGCCCGTGTCGCCCAGGTAGCCGCAAGGGCATGGGTTCATGGCAGCAACGAGCTGGAAGCGCGCTGGAAATTCCGCCTGCCGCGCCGCCCTCGAGATAACGATACGGCCTGATTCCAAGGGCTCCCGGAGTACCTCCAGCACCCGCCGGTCGAATTCGGGTAGCTCGTCGAGAAACAGCACTCCATTGTGCGCGAGCGAGATCTCGCCCGGGCTGGCTTGGCTCCCGCCGCCGACGACGGCGATGGCGGAAGCCGTATGGTGCGGCGCCCGAAAGGGCGGCCGTCGCCACTGCTCCAGAGCGAAACCCAGGCTACTGACCGAGTAAACGGCGGCGGTGGCTATGGCCTCCCGCTCGGTAAGCGGTGGGAGAATCCCCGGCAATCGGCTAGCGAGCATGCTCTTTCCGGTGCCGGGCGGTCCTATCATCAACAGGCTGTGGGCACCAGCGGCGGCGATCTCCAAGGCGCGTTTAGCGTGGTGCTGACCCCTGACCTCCATCAGGTCCGCCTCCGTGTCGGTCAACTCCGGAGACATGACGGGACGCCGCACCCAAGGGTTCAGGGGCTCGCTTCCCTGGAGATGCGCGCATACCTCCAGCAGATGTCCGGCCGGCAGGACGTTCGCGCCTTCCACCAAGGCGGCCTCGTCCGCGTTTTCCCGTGGCACCACCAGTGCGCGGCCTGCCGCGCGGGTCTTGAGCGCCGCCGGCAGAATGCCGCGCACGGCGCGCAGCTCACCGGTCAGCGCCAGCTCACCAAAAAACTCCAAACTCGAGAGGTGTTGTCCAGGCACCTGCCCCGACGCTCCAAGGATGCCGATCGCGATCGGGAGGTCGAAGCGCCCTCCTTCCTTCGGGAGATCCGCCGGCGCCAGGTTGATGGTGATGCGGCGCAGGGGGAACTCGAAGCGGGCATTCAGCAGCGCGCTGCGCACCCGGTCCTTGCTCTCCTTCACTGCCGTCTCCGGCAAGCCCACGATAGAGAGTCCCGGAAGTCCGTTGGACAGATGGGCTTCCACGACCACTTCGGGGGCACCGATGCCGGCCTGTGCCCGCGTGTAGACGACCGCCAGGGACACTGGCTCAGCCGCCCGGCGCGGTGCCCTCGGGGGGCAGGGACTCGGCATGCTCCGCAGTAGTGTTGCGCTCTACCAACGCTTGTCCCTCCAACGCCGCAACCTGTCGCTCCAATGACTCGACTTTCGCTCGGGTGCGTGCGAGGACCGCCGCCTGAATATCGAACTCTTCCCGTGTGACCAAGTCCACGCGCGCCAGCGCATCAGCGAAGAGCGCGCGCATGTTCTTCTCCATGTCCCGTTGCAGCTCTCGGGCGCCGGCCGGGACCGTCTGGGAGACTATGCGAACGAGATCATCCAGCAGGTTGGCGTACATCGGAGATCCTCGTGTTTTGGCGGTGTGGTCGAAGTCATGCACTTTAATGGTGCATTCTGTCTCCAAACTGGTGCATCAGGGTCGGGCGCCGAGGCTGCCTGTCTCCTTGTGTCTTGTTCGCTCCACTGTGTTGTGTCTGGCACAGAAAGTGCAGCGGAGCACTCGGGGCCGGCCGTAGGCGCCGTCCGGATTCCTTTAACTTGCTCTAAGGAGAAAGCTATGAAACGGTTACCTGTCCTTCTCGCGGCGACCAGCATCGTCGCGAGCGCTCACGCCGCTGAGCCCGAGTTCCAATTCCCGGTGAGCGTAGACCTGACATCCAATTACGTTTTCCGCGGAATCTCGCAAACCGACAACGGTCCGGCCATCCAGGGGAGCTTTGGGGTGACGCATAGCAGCGGACTGTACGTCGGTCTTTGGGCATCGAACGTCGACTTCAACGATAACAACCAGGCCAACTTGGAGACGGACTGGTCGGCCGGGCTGACAGGAAAGCTCGGGGGGCTCGGCTGGGATCTGGGGGCGATTTACTACTACTACCCGGGCGCTGCCAGCAGTCTGAACTACAACTACTGGGAGATCGGTCCCAAGCTGAGCTATGACCTGGGGTTTGCCTCGACCACGTTCGGGTTCTACGCCAGCCCCAACTTTTTTGGCGACACCGGGACGGGCTGGTACCCGTACCTCGAGGCGAGCATACCGCTGCCTTTGCCTATGACGCAGAAGGTGAATCTCGGTCTGCACGTGGGTCACCAGAACGTGGAAGCCCAAACCTTTACTAACTATACGGACTGGAGGGTGGGACTGTCCACGCAGCTGGCGGGCCTGGGCTTCGACCTCAGCTACATCGACACTAGCCTTAGCCAGAGTGAGTGCGGCAATACCACGCTCTGTGGCTCCCGCGCTGTATTTACGGTTTCGAAGAGCTTCTAGCGAGGAGGTAGTTCAATGAAGATGGTAACAGCGATCATCAAGCCCTTTAAGCTGGATGACGTGCGCCAAGCGCTCTCGGAGATCGGGGTGCAGGGTCTCACGGTCATCGAGGTGAAGGGTTTCGGCCGCCAGAAGGGCCACACCGAGCTGTACCGCGGTGCCGAATACGTCGTGGACTTCCTGCCCAAGGTGAAGCTCGAGGTCGCGATCCACGACGACATGCTCGATCGGGCCATCGAGGCGATTACCCAGGCCGCCCGTACCGGAAAGATCGGGGACGGCAAGATCTTCGTCTTCGACCTGCAAGAGGTCGTCCGCATCCGCACCGGCGAGACCGGCCCGGATGCACTCTAACTGGACTTCAGGAGGAATCTTGATGAGTCTCACGATCGATAAGAAAGGTGCGCGGCCGCTGCTGGGCCTGCTGATGTGGGCGATGCCCGTGCTCGCCATGGCCGCGGACGCACCGAAGCTCGATAGCGGCGACACGGCTTGGATGTTGACGTCCATGGCACTGGTGCTGATGATGACGGTCCCCGGGCTGGCGCTGTTCTATGCCGGAATGGTACGGGCCAAGAACGCACTTTCGGTAATGATGCAGTGTTTCGCCATCACCTGCCTGGTGACCATACTCTGGGCGCTGTATGGTTACAGCCTGGCCTTCTACGGCGGTGTGGACGCCACGGCGCCGTTGAGCAATCTGCACAACTGGATAGGCGATCTGTCGCACGCATTCATGAGCGGAGTGACCCTGGATCCCAAGACCCCCTCCGTGTTTTCCGGTGCCCCGACGATCCCGGAAACCGTGTATTCGATGTTTCAATTGACTTTCGCGATCATCACCCCGGCACTCATCGTGGGTGCGTTCGCCGAGCGTATGAAGTTCTCGGCGATGCTCTGGTTCATGGGGCTTTGGCTGACGCTGGTCTATGCCCCCATCGCCCACTGGGTATGGGGCGGCGGCTGGGCCGGCAACCTGGGAGTCAAAGACTTCGCCGGCGGCACTGTGGTGCACATCAACGCGGGGATCGCCGGCCTGGTGGCGGCGCTGGTGTTGGGCAAGCGCAAGGGTTATCCGACTACCCCCATGCCTCCGCATAACCTGCTGTTCACGGTGACCGGTGCATCCCTGCTGTGGGTGGGGTGGTTCGGATTCAACGCGGGCAGCGCGGTGGCCGCCAACGGGACCGCCGGGATGGCGATGGCCGTGACCCAGATTGCCACCGCTGCGGCGGCGCTCGCGTGGATGTTCAGCGAATGGATATCCCACGGCAAGCCCAGCGCGCTCGGAATTGCGTCCGGCGCCGTCGCCGGCCTCGTGGCGATCACCCCGGCCTCGGGTTTCGTCGGTCCAATGGGCGCCATCGTGATCGGCGTCGCGGCGGGAGTGGGCTGTTATATCGCGTCGGCCAAGGTGAAGCGCCTCCTGGGCTACGACGACTCGCTGGACGCTTTCGGCGTACATGCCATCGGCGGCATCATCGGGGCCTTGCTTACCGGGGTCTTCATCGACGCGGCGCTGGGCGGTGCTGGACTGGACAAGGACGTGACCATGGCCGCTCAGCTCACAAAACAAGCCATAGGCGTGATGTCCACTATCGTCTACGATGGGGTAGTGAGTTTCGTGATCCTCAAGGTGTTGGATATGCTCATCGGCCTGCGGGTCACCGAGGAGCAAGAGACGGAGGGTCTCGATGTCGCCCTCCACGACGAGCGCGGTTACGTTCTCTAAATTCAAAAACACCAGTTGAAAGAAAGGCTACCCCCTAATCGGGGGACTCGGCGGGCGCGCACTGCGCCCGCTTTTTTTTGCGGGGGTCTCGTAGCCACTTTGGCAGAAGAGGGGTCTGCCTTTCGAGCCCGCTCTCGGAATGAGATTTGCGTTCGCCCGACGCGAGCGAAGTCCAGGGTACGCCGGCTGCTTGGAGTGCTCCGCTCCGCCGCAAGATGCGTGGCGCCCGGAGTAGCCTGGCCCGTCAGCAGCGGCGTTCCGGGTCCGGCCTGGGGTACTCTGCTTCTGGGTGGCGAGCGCTTGTGACATAATCGCCGTCGCGGGCAAGACTCCGCACGGTTAGATGACCTTGACGACGGTGCCGCAGCTCACGATGGCGCCCCGACTGCGGGTGGTCGAACTTGTGACTCGGAAGCTGGGGCCGTTGTCGCTGCATCTCGCGGCGGGAGAGTGTGCGGCCTTGGCCGGCCCCTCTGGCGCTGGCAAGACCCTATTGCTGCGGGCCATCGCGGACTTGGATCCGCATCGCGGAGAGGTGTACCTCGACGGGCGGGAGGCCTCCCAGGTGTCACCCGAGAAGTGGCGAAGGGCCGTCGGCATGTTGCCCGCCGAAAGCGTCTGGTGGTACGACGTGGTGGGAGCACATTTTCCAACCGCGTCCCCGTCCTCGCTCAAGGTGCTCGGGTTCGATGACGATGTCTTGGGGTGGACCGTCCGCCGGCTATCCACCGGTGAACGTGCGCGCCTGGCTCTGGCCCGTCTGCTTTGCAACCGGCCCGACGTGCTGCTGCTGGATGAGCCCACTGCGAGTTTGGACCCTGTCAGCACACAGCGGGTAGAGGCGGTGCTCGCTGCGTACCGGTCCGGGCAGAAGGCAGCGCTCTTGTGGGTGAGCCATGACCCAGGACAGGTGGAACGCGTGGCCGGGCGCTGCTGGCGTCTCGACGGGGGTAAACTGCTCGATCAGGGGGAAACCCGACCGGTGTTGGTGGCTTCGTGAGGGCTGCCGGCCGAAGCAATGGCGCCGACGGGCCGGACGTGTTTTGCACACTACCGTCCTGACGCCCCTGGATCTCACGCTGGCGGCCGGCCTCGTGCTCGCGCTCGCCGCCCTGTCCGTGCGTCTGCGCCTGGGCCTGACCCGGTCCCTGCTTGTCGCTAGCTTGCGCACGACGGTGCAGCTCCTGTTGACCGGACTGGTGCTCAAGGCGCTATTCGCTCATGTGCACCTGGCGTGGATGGCGCTGGTCGCAATGGTGATGCTGCTCGCGGCGGGACGGGAGGTGGTCGCGCGGCAGGCACGGGGTTTCCAGGGGCTCTGGGGTTTTGCCGTGGGGACCACGGCCATGTTCATTTCTTCTTTCGCGGTGACGGTGCTGGCCCTGACCGTCATCGTCCATGCCCGACCTTGGTATACCCCGCAGTACGCGATCCCGTTGCTCGGCATGCTGCTCGGCAACGCCATGAACGGTATTGCGCTGGCCGTTGACCGATTGACCCAGTCGGTCTGGAGCGAGCGCTCGATCATCGAGGGGCGGCTCTTGCTCGGACAGCGTTGGGAGGAGGCCATCGGGGACATACGGCGCGACAGCCTCCGATCCGGCCTGATCCCCATCGTCAACGCCATGGCAGCCGCAGGCATCGTCAGTCTGCCGGGCATGATGACGGGACAGATCCTGGCTGGTGCACAGCCGGTCGAGGCGGTGAAGTACCAGATCTTGATCATGTTCCTGATCGCGGGCGGCACGGGTTTCGGCACGTTCGCGGCGGTCTGGCTGGGATCGGCGCGCCTGTTCGACGAGCGCCAGCGGCTGCGTCTGGAGCGCTTGCGCACCGGCTGAACCCAGCTCGACGCCGAGTCTGGTGGCAGACGACGCGCCGCTCAGGACGACACCAGCGCCTGACAGAGGAACTCAGGTGCGGCCATTGCCGCGCGGTGCACCGCGGCGTTGTAGTAGCGGGTCGGGAAAGTCTTGTCGGCGGCCGCTGATTCGCGGAAGCCCGAGAGCACGCGGTCTTTCCCCGCCAGGGTGGCGCTCCACCACCCCGACGGGTAGGAGCACTGGGGGAAATGCAGAAGCCGGAACGTCCAGAAAGCCCGCATGGCGCATCCCGTCATGCATGGACTTGATGAAGTTGGTGTGAAACAATGGGGACTCGCTCTGTTGAGCGAATATTCCGCCCGGCTTGAGCGTGCGCAGGCAATCCCGGTAGAACGTTTCGGAGAACAGCCCGGTTGCGGGCCCGACTGGATCGGTGCTGTCCACTAGGATCAAGTCATACTGCTCGGCGGGCGTTTCGGCGACCCAACGGATGCCGTCGCTGAAATGAAGTTCAGCGCGGGGGTTTTCGTTCGATTCGCACAGTTCCGGGAAGTATTGCTCGGCCAAGCGGGTGACCCGTTCGTCGATCTCGACTTGGACCACGCGGCGCACGGTTTCGTGTTTGATCACTTCCCGCAAGGTGCCGCAATCGCCACCCCCGATGATGAGCACGTGCTCGGGGCGAGGGTGCGTGAACAAGGCAGGATGCGACATCATCTCGTGGTAGATGAAGTTGTCGCGGTCCGTCAGCATCACTGCGCCGTCGATGAGCATCGCGGTCCCGAAGCTCTCGGTCTCGTAGATGCGGATACGCTGGTAAGCGGTCTGCTCCTCATGGAGCAACGTCCCGAGCTTCATGGAGAAGGCCGAGCCAGAGTCCTCGCAGATCTCCGTCAGCCACCGGTCATCCAGCACCATGGTGCCCACCTGCACGTGGCGGAAACCCGAAAGATAAATGAAAAGGGCGGCCTTGGGTAGGGTCGCCACCCGCTTTCCGTTACGATGACTCCCTGGAGTGTCGAGGCGGCCCGTGCCGCCTATAACCTGCCGTTTTGGAGCGACGGCTACTTCAACGTCAACGACCGCGGTCGCCTGATCGCGAAGCCCCACGTTGACGGGCGGGAGATCGACCTGTATCGGCTAGCGCGCGAGATCCGTGACGCCGGTTTGAGCTTCCCGGTCTTGGTGCGGTTCATGGACATCCTCCACGAGCGTGTCGACATGTTCTGCCGGGCGTTTGCCCAGGCCATCGAGTCGGATGGTTACGGCGGAGGCTACACGCCCGTTTACCCCATCAAGGTGAACCAGCAGCGTCGCGTGGTGGAGGAGATCCTTCGCCACGGTGACGGCCGCGTGGGTCTGGAGGCGGGCAGCAAGCCGGAGCTGATGGCCGTGCTCGCCCTGTCCCGCGTCGGTGGCGTGGTCATCTGCAATGGGTACAAGGACCGGGAGTACGTCCGCGTGGCGCTGATCGGGCGTCGGCTCGGCATGAACGCCTATCTGGTGGTGGAGAAGCTCTCGGAACTCGACACTGTCCTGCGGGAGGCGGAGGCTCTGGGGGTCGTGCCGCTGCTGGGTGTGCGGGTAAGATGCAGCGCCATCGGTGCCGGCAACTGGCAAAATACCGGAGGTGAGAAGTCCAAGTTCGGGCTGCGGGCTGGAGAAGTGCTGCGCCTGGTCGAACGACTGAGCCGGGACGGCATGTTGCAGCACCTCCGCCTGCTTCACTTCCACCTGGGCTCCCAGTTGCCTAACATCCGCGATATCCAGCGAGGCCTCCACGAGGGTGCGCGCTATTATTCGGACCTGCGGAGACTCGGGGCGCCTATCGAGGTTGTGGACGTTGGGGGCGGCCTGGGTGTGGACTACGAGGGCGTGCGCTCGCGCAGCTTCTGTTCGGTCAACTACACGGTGCAGGAGTATGCCAACGACGTGGTGCATACGCTGCGCCAAGTGTGCGCCGAGAGAGGGCTCCCGCATCCGCACATCATCACCGAGGGTGGGCGCGCCATGACGGCTCATCATGCGATGCTGATCACGGACGTGATCGACAGCGAACGAATCGGAGGCGAGGAGACACCGTCCGCTCCGCGCGCCGACGATCCCCTCATCCTGCGAGATCTATGGGAGGGGCTGAACGGTCTCTCTAATCGCGCCCCCATCGAGGCCTACCACGATGCGTCGCACTGGCTGGCCGAGGCCCAAGTCATGTTCACCCACGGACTATTGAACTTGGGGCAGCGCGCCCGCGCGGAGGATCTGTATTTCGCCACCTGCCGGCGTGTCGCGGGCCTGCTGAACGCGGGTGTGCGTGCGCATCGCGAGGTGCTGGACGAGCTGAACGAGAAGCTGGCCGACAAGTACTTCTGCAACTTCTCCGTGTTCCAGTCCATTCCGGATGCGTGGGCCATCGATCAGATCTTCCCCGTGGTACCGCTGCACCGGCTGGATGAGGAGCCGATGCGCCGCGCCGTGCTGCAGGACCTGACCTGTGATTCCGACGGGCGCATCAATGCCTACGTGGACGGGGGAAGCGTCGAGAGCACGCTGCTGGTCCACCGGCTTCTCCCTAACGAGCCCTATCTCCTGGGCATCTTCCTGGTCGGGGCCTACCAGGAAATCCTGGGTGATATGCATAACCTGTTCGGGGACTCGGACTCCGTCAACGTGGTCCTCGGTCTGGACGAAGCGTATCGCCTGGAACAGTTGCAGCGCGGGGATACGGTGGACTCCGTGCTGCGCTACGTGCACTTCGAAGCCGAGGACCTGCTTCGGGCCTACCGGGAGCACATCGGCCGCGCCGTCTTGAGCGATGAGGAGCGCGAGACATACTTGAACGAGCTTGCGGTCGGCCTGTCGGGCTACACCTACCTCGAGGACTAGCGGAGAAGAGCATGTGCCCCAACAATATCCGGTTTGGCGCGTTCCCCCGCACGCGGATGCGCCGCATGCGGCGCGACGTGTTCAGCCGCCGGCTGATGAGGGAGACGCAACTGCTGTCGGATGACCTCATTTGCCCGATGTTCGTGCTCGATGGGCAAGGACGCCGGGAAGCGGTGGCGTCCATGCCGGGGATCGAACGCCTGAGCATCGACCTACTGATCGAGGAGGCTGGTGAGCTGTCGGCGCTGGGGGTGCCCGCGGTGGCCTTGTTCCCCGTGACGCCGCAGCGACGGAAGAGCCTGGATGCGGCCGAGGCGTACAACCCCCAGGGGTTGGCACAGCAGGCTGTGCAGGCACTGAAGCGCGCCGTGCCGGATCTGGGTGTGATCACCGACGTGGCCCTCGATCCGTTTACCACGCACGGCCAGGACGGGCTCATCGATGAGGCTGGCTACGTGTTGAACGACGAGACCGTGGAGGTGCTCGTGAAGCAGGCGCTCTCGCACGCGCAGGCGGGGGCGGACGTGGTGGCGCCCTCTGACATGATGGACGGACGCATCGGCGCCATCCGTCAGGCCCTCGAACAGGCTGGTCACATCCACACGCGGATACTGGCCTACTCGGCCAAGTATGCCTCGAGCTTCTATGGCCCGTTCCGGGACGCGGTGGGATCGGCTGCCAACCTCGGCAAAGGAAACAAGTTCACCTACCAGATGGATCCCCACAACTCCGACGAGGCGGTCCGCGAGGCCTCACTGGACCTAGAGGAAGGCGCCGACATGATCATGGTCAAGCCGGGCCTCCCTTACCTGGACGTGGTGCGCCGGGTGAAGCTAGAGCTGGGCGTGCCGACCTTCGTCTATCAGGTCAGCGGAGAATATGCCATGCTGGCCGCTGCGAGTCGCAACGGGTGGCTCGAGGAACGTGCGTGCATGCTGGAGGCTCTGGTGTGTATCAAGCGTGCTGGCGCCGATGCCATTCTCACGTATGGCGCGAAGCGAGTGGCGGAGTGGCTGCGCCAGGGCGATGTGTGAGACAGGACGGTGTCGCGCTGGTCCTCGTGCTCTGGGTCCTGGCACTCATGGCGGTATTGGCCGGCGGTTTTTCGCGCGGTACCCGCACGGAGGCGACCCTGGCGTACCACCAAGTGGCCGCGGCCCAGGCCCAGGCACTAGCGGAGGGCGGCGTGCAGCGGGGTATCCTGGAGCTGCTCAGGCCCCAAGAGCTGAGGCTATGGCGCGTCGATGGCACGGCATATCGCATCCCGCTGGGTGAGGGCACGGTGGACCTCGCCATCCAGGACGAGTCTGGCAAGGTGGATCTCAACACCGCTGACGACGAGTTGCTGCTCGGCCTGTTCGAGACGCAAGGGCTGGACGAGCGAGCTAGCGAGCAGCTCAGAGACACGCTCCTGGACTGGCGCGACCCGGACGACGAGCGGCGTCTGCATGGGGCGGAGGAGGCGGACTACCGCGCCGCCGGTATGCCCTACGGCCCGAAGAACGCCCGCTTTGACAGCGTGGAGGAGCTGCGCGAAGTACTGGGGATGACACCGGCTCTGTACCAGAGGCTTCGCCCTCTGGTCACGGTCTATTCGGAGCAGCGCTGGATCAACCCAGCGGTCGCTTCGCGCGATGTCCTGCTGGCCGTCCCAGGCTGGGACGCACACACCGTGGACGGGTACCTGGACCTGCGGGCAACTTCCGACCCCACCGCCCCGCCTCCGCCGCCCGCTGCCCCGCCTCCGTTTGCTCCGGCTTACAGCCGCGTGACCTACACGATACGCTCCACGGGCACGTCTGCGCAGGGTGCCCGAGCGACCGTGGAGGCCACGGTGCGGGTCATCGGCGCGCCGCAGCAGCCCTACACGCTGCTCGCCTGGAGGGACGGCGGCGCCCCGGTGGCCCATGGCGGGTCCTGAGCGGGTTATGGCTGCCACCGACCTGCTGAGGAAACTGGACCTCTCTCCCTTCCTGCGATGGTGGGCTGCAGAGTTGGCCGCGGCGCTGCCGCCCCGCGCGCAGCGGTTGATTCGGGGGCAGCCGCAACGCTTGGTTCTGGAAGTGGAAGGGGAGCATGTGGCGGTGATCTGCCACCGCAGCGACGTGCCCCAGGACCTGGGGCACTTCCCGCTCGGCGATCTCGCCGAAGAGCAGATCGCGAAGCTTCGCGAACAGTTGGATGTGGACGCGACCCGCTGTCCGGCGCTGACGGTGCGCCTGCCTGCGGAGCTTGCCCTGCAGAAAGTGGTCGCACTGCCGCTCGCTGCCGAGGAGAATCTCCGGCAGGTGCTGACTTTCGAGATGGACCGGCAGACTCCCTTCAAGGCCGATCAGGTGTACTTCGACTACGAAGTGCTGGCGCGCGACTCAGCGGCCCGGCGCTTGCGCGTGCGGTTGACGACGGTGCCGAGGAGGGCAATGGACGCCGTGCTAGGGAAGCTCGAGGTGTTGGGGATGCAGCCGGATCGCGTAGAGGTCGTCGGAACCGCCGCGGTCAATTTGCTGCCCCCAGAGCGGCGCCAGGCACGAGGCCATGGCAGCCGGCGGCTCCATCTGGCCCTCGGTGCGGTGGCCGTGCTGCTGGTGCTAGCGGCTGTAGCCATACCCCTGTGGCAGCAGTGGGGGCAGGTGCTCACGCTGCGACCTCAAGTGGCGAGTGCGCAGCGCGAGGCGGAGCAGGTCCTGTCCTTACGGGACTCCCTGGACCGCGCTATCAAGGAATCCCGGCTGGTGCTCGACAAGCGGCGCCAGACACCCCTGCTGGTGGACGTTCTGAACCAGCTTACCCATCTCCTTCCCGATGGAACTTGGCTCTCGTCGTTCGAGCTGAAAGGCAACGATCTGCGTATCCAGGGCGAATCGACCGGTGCCTCGGCCCTGGTCGGCGTACTCGAGGCGTCCCCGCGGTTCTCGCAGGTACGCTTCAGCTCACCGGTGACCCAGAACCCGGCCACCGGGCGGGAGCGTTTTCAGCTCTCGGCCACAGTGGATCCGTACCCGAAGCAATGAAGCTGCAGCTCAGTCCATGGACGAGCCGTGCGGCCGCGCTGGGACTCCTGGCCCTGGTGTTGGCGGCGATTTACGGCCTGCTCCTGGGGCCCCTGATCGGCCGTCACGAGACCTACCAGGTGACCATCCACGACTTGGAGGAGCGCCTGGCCCGCTACCGGAGCGTCGAGGCAGACAGGCGGGCGGTGCAGGCCAGGTTCGACGCCCTGCGCCGACGCAGGCGCGGTGTCGAGGTCTATCTGAAGGCCGCGACGTTGACGCTGGCTGGCGCGGAGCTGCAGGAGCGCACCAAACGGGTGGTGGAATCGAGCGGCGGAACCCTCGTCAGCACTCAAACTCTGCCCGAGCGTACGGAAGGGGGGCTGGTGCAAGTGTCGATCAAGGTGCGCATGAACGGCGATGTCGGCTCCTTGCAGAAGGTCTTCTACGAGCTAGAGTCTGGCCAGCCGGTGCTGTTTCTGGACAATGTGTTCATACGCTCGCGCATGGTGCGGCGCGGCCGTGGCATTAGCACTGCGTCGGAGCTGGACATCAACTTCGATATCGTCGGGTATATGCCCGCGGGGACGCCGGCATGATGCTTTCCGGTCCCGGCTCGCGCCTGACACTGGTGTTGGCGGGAGTTTGCGCAACTTTGTCGGTGCTGGTCGGCTGGGAGCTGATGACCCCCCGGCGCTCGACTGCCGCGACGACGGTCCCTGCGCACCCGGGAGGTGTTTCCCTCCCGGAAATCCCGAGCTGGGACTATCGGGTGCCGCCGGCCGCCAAGTTCAATGAGAGCGTGGAGCGACCCCTGTTCATTGTGGAGCGAAGGCCGCCCGAGCCCGAAAAAGAGGGGGGCACGGTGACAGCGGCAGCGAGCGCAGTTGAGAAGCCGCAAGCGCGGCTCTTGGGGGTGGTCATCACCCCCCAGAAGCGTCAGGCCTTATTGCAGGAAAATGGAAGTGATAACGTATTGTACCTTGAGCCCGGGATGACACTGCAGGACTGGGAGATCAAGAGCATAGAGCCGGATCGGGTCGTGTTGACGGCGGGGCGGGAGACGGAAGCCCTGGAACTGCGCACCTTCGAGCAGCCTTCTGGGACAGCCGCCGCGCCGCTGCGTCGCGCCGGCGCTTCGGCACCGTCGCCGAGTCTGTACAGACGCGACCTATGGCGCCCGAAGCGAGGCCAGGGATTACCGAAGGAGCATTAGCCGGCGCGACGCCCGCAGCGCCCACCAGGGCGGGCACGGATACAGCCGTGAGGATCGTACATTGCGAGGCAAAGGGATAGATGACGTGCCCGTTCGGTTGGGGGTAGTGATCCGGGCAGCCGTGTTTCTGGGAATCGGAGCGTTGCTCGCCGCCTGCGCCCATGCTCCCGAGACTCCGGCTGTCGAGGGAGTGTCGCGGCCTACCGGCGCAGCCGTGGGTGCGCTGCCGCCTAAGGGCGGCGCGGGCGCCACGGCGGGAATGACATTGCCTTCGGAGAAGGCGGCCCGGAAGACGGAGAAGCCGCGCGTTTATCAAGGCAGCGGCGTGTTCGTCAAGGCGCCTGCCCAAGGAGGCCGGTGCGCCCCCCGGGCCAGGCGAAGTCACGCTGAACTTCGAGAATGCCGATCTCAGGGAGGTCGTGAAGGTCATCCTGGGAGACATGCTGAATCAGAACTATGTCCTCGATCCGCGAGTGAAGGGAGCAGTCACCGTCCAGACGAGCCAGCCCCTCGCCCGCGATGACCTGCTGCCCACCTTGGACACCTTGCTGCGCATGAACGGAGCAGCGCTGGTGCGCAGCGGCACCGGCTACCAGGTGGTTCCTTTGGCGGGCGCGTTGCAGGGAACGGTGACCCCGCAGCTTGCCTTGACGCCCCTGCGGCCCGGATATGGCGTGGTCGTGGTGCCTCTGAAGTACGTCGGGGTGGACGAGATGCAGAAACTGCTGGAGCCGTTCGCACCGGCCGGGAGCATCGTGCGGGCGGACGAGATGCGCAACCTTCTGGTGCTGGCCGGGACCCGGCAGGAGCTGACGCACTTGGTCGAGACCATCGGGGTCTTCGATGTCGACTCGCTGGCGGGGATGTCGGTAGGACTGTTCCCGCTCAAGAGCGTGGAGGCCAAGACCGTCTCCGAGGAGATCGACAAGCTGCTGGGTGCTAAGGGCGCCGCACCGCTCGCCGGGATGGTGCGGGTGATGCCCATCGAGCGTCTGAATGCGCTGCTCGTGGTGACGCAGCAGCCCAAGTATCTGGATGAGGTCCGCACCTGGATCGAGCGGCTGGACCGCACCAGCGAGGAGGCGGGCAAGCAGCTTTACGTCTATCAAGTGCAGAATGCCAAGGCCGAGCACCTTGCGGAGGTCTTGGGCGACCTGTTTGGGGGGCAGAAGGCGAAGCCCGCCGCACCGCGGCCGCCCCAGGTCGCCCCCGGTCTGACGGGGGCGCAGCTCAGCTCCGGGTCGGCATATATGGAGATGGCGGAACAAGCGACGACGGGGACTCTGGGGACCACCGGGACCATGGGGACCACCGGGACCTTAGGGAGTACGCAGGGGCCTTCCTTTGGGGCTAGCCGTGGCGGCCAGGCGGGAAAGGGGGGCGGGGCAGGGGGGGTGACGGCGACACAGGCCGGCGAGGTCAGCATCATCGCCGATGCGGAAAACAACTCCCTGCTGATCCTGGCGACTGCGGCCGAATACGAAAAGATCGAGGCGGCGCTGCGCAAGCTGGACATCGTGCCGCGCCAGGTGCTGGTGGAGGCGACCATCGCCGAAGTCACGCTGAGCGGGGACCTGCAGTACGGCTTGCAATGGTTCTTCGACAATAACGTGGGGGCCTACAAGGGTACCGGGGCGCTCGATGTCACCAACGGCCTGAAGTTAGCCGACGTGCTGAAGGGTGCGGGCTCAGGCTTCACCTATGCGCTGACCGATGCCAGCGGGTTCGTCAGGCTGTTCCTGAAAATGCTCGCCGATGAGTCGAGGATCAAGGTACTGTCTTCCCCCCAGCTCATGGTCACCGACAACCAGACCGCCCAGATACGCGTGGGTGACCAGGTGCCCGTGAACACCGGGGAAACCACTGGCACTGCCGGGACCACCACGAGTTTCCAGTACCGAGACACCGGCGTGCTGCTCCAAGTCACCCCACGGGTCAACGCGGGCGGGCTGGTCAGCATGGAGGTCAGTCAGGAGGTGAGCATTCCCGGCCCCTCGAGTGGTAACGCCGGGGGGAACCCCACCATCTCGCAACGCAGCATTCAGAGCAGCGTGGTCGTGCAGAGCGGCGACACCCTGGTGCTGGGCGGCCTCATCCGGGACGAGAACACCACGCTGAAGCAACGGGGTGCCGGGGCTCTACAAAATGCCGATCATCGGCCCGGTGTTCGGTACCACCATCCATAACAAGATCCGGACCGAGCTGGTCGTGCTCATCACCCCGCGGGTAGTGCGGGACCAGCGGGAGGCCCAGGAGGTCACCGAAGAGATCAAGCGCAAGCTCCAGGAAGTGATTCCTCCCTCGCAGGAGCACCCCTGGAAGGTCCGAGACGCGGCGGCGAACCACTCCGGGGCGAGCTGACGCGCGAGCGGGCGAAACCTTGTCCGCCCGGCCGTGGTCTCATCCACGGACCACTCGCCGCGTCCGAGCGGTAGCCCGGTCTGATCACGCTGTGCGCCCAGCGTTCTGAGAGCTTGTGAATAAATCTGCTGCGCGTCCCGGTAGCGGCGTTGTGCGGTGTTCATGGCGTACCTCCTGTACGCCACCCCTTCGGGGCGTCCCGCGGACGTGCCGAATGGCTGTCCTGCCATTCGGTCGCTCCTCGCCTATCTACTGGATATGTCTCGTCGCTGCGCTCCGTATGCCTTGCTCTCGGGCCGCTCGCGACGGATTTCTTCACAAGCTCTGAGTCGACCCGTGCGCAAGCTCGGTCACTGATCCCATGTTAACGCCCGCTGCATCCGTCACTCCCGCTCGGCCTTTCACGGCTGAGGAAATGGAGGAGCGCTTGGAGGTGTTCCTCGACGCGGTGCTCTCTTCGCGGCGCACCGCGGCAGGACCGGCCGGGAAGCTGGCCCGCTTCGACCGCCCCCGCCAAGAGCTTGTGCTGAAGTGGGTCGAGATCGTCGGCCGCAGCAACGCCGAGGTTGCTTACCAGTTCGCCGATCACGTCGCTCATGCCTTCTCCTCGATGAACGAGCAGGCCATCGAGGCATGGGTGGTCCACGCCATGGATGTTTACGACACTCAGGGCTTGCACCCGGCCGTGGCCGTGCTGCGTGACGCGGAGATCTTCGCCCAGCGGGTGCAGCAGCAGGCCCGCGGGCTCGCCTTCGGGGAAATTGCCGGCGTCCTCTCGCTGTTCTTGCGCGGACTGAGCGGTCGGGAGCTGAAGCTGGATGCCTCGGACGAGGTCTACACGGACACCGAGACCGTGTTTCTGCCGCCGCTCCTGTGCCGCTTCGCGGAGCGCGAGGAGAATTTCGCCCTGTACCGCGCCATGGCCGTCCACCTCTGGGCGCAGACCTGGTTCGGGACGTTCCGCCCCGGAATCATCGAGGGTCTGTCGGCGTTCAGCGACCCAGAGCGGGCGGCGCGCCTGTTCCACGCTCTGGAGACCATGCGCCTCGATGCCTGCCTGGAGCGGGAGCTGCCCGGCGTACACCGCGGCATGGCCCGACTGCGGGCGAGCCTCAGCGAGCCGGCCGTCCCCCCGGGCCTCGAGCGGTTCGAGCCCCGACTGCGGGAGCCTTCCGCCACAGCGCAGATCAGCCTGGAGATGGTGGCGGACGCCTACCGCATCGCGCTGCCCCCCTCCTTGTCCTACCAGGGGCGGCTGTTGCCGGACCGGGTTGCCGCCGCCCTGAGAGCGCGCGCGGAACGCGACCAGGGGCTCTTCCAGTCCGCGCTGGCGCGCCTCGCCGCGGAGAAGGACGGCAGGGTCGACCCCACGCAGCTCGCACGGGCGGGCCGCTTCAGCGTGGAGATGCGGCCGGACGAGGAGCGGCCCGACGGCATCACCATCGATTCCCGGTTGGACGGCCGGCCGGTCGCGCCGCCGGAGGAACTCCGCTCCCTGGTGTCCTCCATACTGCAGGACTTCGGCGAGATTCCCGACGAGTATTTGGTGCCTGCCGGTGACGGTGGCTACCGGCCGGCGCGGGCGGGGAGCGAGCGTGCCGAGGACGTGTGGAAGGGTACTTACCACGAGGAGGGAGCGTTTCTATACAACGAGTGGGACTTCAAGCGCGGCCACTACCGGAAGAACTGGTGCGTGCTGCGCGAGCTGGACGTGCATCCACAGCAGGACGACTTCGTGTCGCGCACTCTCGAGAAGCATCGCGGGCTGGTCAAGCAACTGCGCAAGAGCTTCGAGGCCCTGCGCGGCGAGGACAAGATGCTGAAGCGCCAGTCCAACGGCGACGACATCGACATCGATGCCCTGGTGGAAGCTTATGCCGACGTGAGGAGCGGCATGGAGCTTACGGACCGCCTGTTCGTGAAGCGCCACAAACTGGACCGGGACATCGCCGTGATGTTCATGGTGGACATGAGCGGCTCCACCAAGGGCTGGATCAACGATGCGGAACGCGAGTCGCTGGTTCTGCTGTGCGAGGCCCTGGAGAACTTGGGCGACCGTTATGCCATCTACGGCTTTTCCGGCATCACGCGCAAGCGCTGCGAGCTCTACCGCATCAAGCGCTTCAAAGAGCCATACAGTGATGCGGTGAAGCACCGCATTGGGGGCATGACGCCGCAGGATTATACCCGCATGGGAGTGGTCATCCGCCATCTGAGCCGGCTGCTGAGCGAGGTGGACGCCAAGATCCGGCTGCTCGTAACGTTATCCGACGGCAAGCCCGACGACTACGACGGCTACCGGGGCGACTACGGCATCGAGGACACGCGCCAGGCCCTCATCGAGGCCAAGCAGCAGGGCATCCATCCCTTCTGCATCACCATCGACAAGGAAGGTCGGGAGTACCTTCCGCACATGTACGGGGCGGTCAACTACGCCCTCGTCGACGAGGTCGGCAAGCTGCCCGTCAAGGTGGGCGACATCTACCGCCGCCTGACTCGTTGAGGGAGCCGTTCGGACTTTCCCGCCTCATCCTTTTGTTGCTGCGTCCCTCCATGCGAGAATTAGTGAATTTTTTGGAGCGGAAGGAGTGTGGCGGCGCGCACCGGGTTCGACCACGGAGGCGGGCAGCGAGGGGCTCATGGCCGGACATAGCAAGTGGGCGAACATCCAGCACCGCAAGGGCGCGCAGGACGCGCGGCGCGGCAAGCTGTTCACCAAGCTGATTCGAGAGATCACGGTTGCGGCGCGCAGCGGAGGCGGGGATCCGAGCTTTAATCCGCGCCTGCGTGCCGCCATCGACAAGGCCCTCGGTGCCAACATGCCCAAGGACACCGTCGAGCGCGCGATCAAGCGAGGAGTGGGAGCTGCGGAGGGAGAGAGCTTCGAGCAGGTCCGCTATGAAGGCTATGGTCCGGGCGGGGTGGCGGTATTGGTCGACTGCCTCACGGACAATCGCCAGCGCAGCGTCTCGGATGTGCGTCATGCGTTCACGAAGTGCGGAGGCAACCTGGGCACTTCAGGCTCCGTCGCCTATCTCTTCACGCGCACCGGAATCTTGAGCTTTGCGGCAGACAGCGACGAGGAGCGGATCATGGAGCTGGCGTTGGAGGCGGGGGCGGATGATGTGGTGACGAATCCGGACGCCTCTGTGGATGTGCTGGTGGCGCCCGAGTCCTTCGAGGAAATTAAACAGGTGCTCCTGAATGCGGGCCTCGCCCCGGAGCTGGCGGAGATCACCATGCGTTCGACGACGGACGTCGCCCTGCGCCTGGAGGATGCGCGCAGGATGGTCAAACTCCTCGACATGCTGGAGGACCTGGACGATGTCCAGAACGTTTATAGCAATGCGGATCTTTCCGAGGAGATCCTGGCTCAGATCGCGTGACGCGCATCCTGGGGATTGACCCGGGTCTCGGCTGACCGGCTACGGGGTCATCGATGTCGACGGCGAACGATTGTCGCATGTGGCGAGCGGCTGCGTGCGGGTGGTTGGTAACGGTCTCGGGGAGCGGCTGCGTACGATCTTCGAGGGCGTGGGCGAGGTCATCGAGTCCTACCGGCCTATGGAGATGGCCATCGAGCGGGTGTTCCTGTACCGCAACGTGGATTCCGCCTTGAAGCTCGGGCAGGCGCGCGGTGCGGCCATCTGTGCGACCGCGCTGCAGTCCATTCCCACCTATGAATATACGCCGTCGCAGGTGAAGGAGGCGGTGGTCGGCGGGGGACGTGCAGCCAAGACCCAGGTACAGTACATGATGCGTTTGCTGCTGCGACTGCCGCAGCCGCCCACGCCGGATGCGGCGGACGCCCTGGCGGTCGCAGTGTGCCATGCTCAGCGGCAGCGGGCCATGCGCCGGGTGCCCTCGGCGCGCCGCTGGCAAAGAGGCCGCTGGCGATGATCGGCCGGCTGCAGGGGCTCCTTCTCGAGAAGCGGCCGCCCCAGCTTCTGGTGGACGTTCGCGGTGTCGGGTACGAGCTGCAGGCGCCGCTCAGCACGTTCTACGTTCTGCCGCCGGAAGGCGACGAGGTTACGCTGCTCACACACCTGGTGGTGCGCGACGACGCGCATGTGCTGTACGGCTTTTCCAGCGAGGCGGAGCGGAGCCTGTTCCGCCATCTCATCCGCGTCAACGGCATCGGTGCGAGGCTCGCCATCACCATTCTCTCCGGCGTGAGCCCCGACGCGTTCGTGCGCTGCATCCGAGAGGACGATGCCACGACCCTGACCCGGCTTCCCGGAATCGGGAAGAAGACGGCCCAGCGCCTCCTCGTGGAGATGCGCGACCGTTTGACCGGGGAGGTCTGGCAGGTCCGTGCGGTGGACGGACTTGTCGCCGCGAACGACGCCATGCAGGATGCGGTGAGCGCGTTGGTGGCACTGGGATACAAGCTCCCCGAGGCGACTCGCATGGCGCAGGCGGTGGATGGGACGAGCCTCACCAGCGACCAGATCCTCCGCTTGGCGTTGCAGAGGACGGCCCGATAGCAGGAGACCCCTGCAGGGACCGCCCGATGGTGCAGGCGATGGCTGAGGGATGCGGCCGGGGCTGTGCTCGATACGCTGAAGCGATAGCGCTCGACTCTGCCCGTCACTCTGAGACATCATGAACGACCGCCTGGTGAGCCCTCAGGGTGCGGCACCCGAGGAAGCGCAGGAGCGCGCGTTACGCCCGCAGCGCCTGGCGGATTATGTGGGTCAAGCCGCCGTCAGGGAGCAGATGGCGATCTTCATCGACGCCGCACGCCGACGCGGCGAGGCCTTGGACCACCTGCTGATCTTCGGCCCCCCAGGGCTGGGCAAGACCACGCTCGCGCACATCGTCGCCCGCGAGATGGGCGTGAGCCTGAAGCACACGTCGGGACCGGTTCTGGAGCGGCCAGGGGATTTGGCGGCCCTGCTCACCAATCTGGAACCGCGGGACGTACTGTTCGTGGACGAGATCCATCGGCTGAGTCCGGTGGTCGAGGAGATCCTTTATCCGGCCCTCGAGGACTACCAGCTCGATATCCTGATCGGCGAAGGGCCGGCCGCACGCTCCATCAGGCTGGACCTCCCGCCCTTCACGCTGGTCGGCGCCACGACCCGCGCGGGCCTGCTGACCTCGCCTCTGCGCGACCGCTTCGGAATCGTCCAGCGCTTGGAGTTCTACTCGCCCGAGGAGCTTTCCGTGATCGTCCAGCGCTCGGCGCGTCTTCTGGGGGTGAACATCGATGGCAGCGGCGCTGCCGAGCTGGCAGGCCGTTCCCGGGGCACCCCCCGCATCGCCAACCGGCTGTTGCGCCGAGCGCGGGACTACGCGGAGGTCCGGGCCTCGGGCAGCATCACCGCGGAGGTGGCCCGGCAGGCCTTGGAGCTGCTGGACGTGGATGCAGAAGGCTTCGACCTCATGGACCGCAAGCTCCTGCGCACCATCATCGAGAGGTTCGACGGCGGCCCGGTGGGGCTGGACAGCCTCGCCGCAGCGGTCGGCGAGGAGCGGGATACCATCGAGGAGGTGCTGGAGCCGTTCCTCATCCAGCAGGGTTTCCTGCAGCGCACCCCGCGCGGGCGGATGGCAACCCCGCGTGCGTACCTGCACTTCGGTCTCGGCCCCGCGGCTCGCTCCGTCGGCGCGAGCGTCCCGGACCTGTTCTCGGGGGACGGCGGGAAGTGACCGTCGGGGGCTTCGTGTGGCCGGTGCGCATCTATTACGAGGACACCGACGCCGGCGGCGTGGCTTACCATGCGAATTTCCTCAAGTTCATGGAGCGTGCCCGCACGGAATGGCTGCGCAGCGTGGGTTTCGAGCAGGACGCGCTGTTGGCGGCCGGCCTCCTCTTCGTGGTGCGCTCGGTCTCATTGGAGTTCGTGCGTCCCGGGCGCGTCAACCAGGCACTGGAGGTGAGCGCCGTGCCGTCGCGGCGCGGTCACGCCAGTCTGACCTTCGAGCAGCAGGTGAGGTTGGCGGGAGGAGGCGAGGCTCTGTGTACCGCGCGGGTGAAGATCGCCTGCGTGGATGCCGCCACGTTCCGGCCTCGGCCCATCCCTGCCGAGCTTCGTGCGGAGATCCATCGTGAGCTCTGAGCTGTCCTTGTGGCATCTGGTCGTGCACGCCAGCCTCATCGTTCAGATGATTCTGGTTTTTCTGTTGGGCGTATCCCTGATGTCATGGACGCTCATATTCCGCAAGTCGGCGCTGCTCAAGCGCGTTCGGCGGGTGGCGGACGACTTCGAGGAGCGCTTCTGGTCCGGAGCCGAGCTGAGTGCGATCTTCAACCAAGTTTCCCGCCGGCGCAGCGTCGGGGGAATGGAGCAGATCTTTCAGGCAGGGTTCCGTGAGTTCGCCCGGCTCCGCCAGAAGACCGCCATCGACGCCAGGGCGGTGGTGGAGGGTGCCCAGCGCGCCATGCGCGTGGCGCTGGCCAGAGAGATCGACGGGTTGGAGACGCACCTCACCTTCCTCGCCACGGTCGGCTCGACGAGTCCTTACATCGGCCTGTTCGGTACCGTGTGGGGCATCATGAATGCCTTTCGCGCCCTGGGGGCCGTGGAGCAGGCGAGCCTGTCCATGGTGGCCCCGGGAATCGTCGAGGCGCTCATCGCCACGGCGATGGGGCTGTTTGCCGCCATTCCCGCGGTGATCGCCTACAACCGATACTCCAGCGAGGCGGAACGGATGATCAACCGCTACGACACTTTCGTAGAGGAGTTCTCCACCATCCTGCAGCGCCAGGCCCACGCCGACTAGCAATGGCACGATACCGCCGTCGCCGCCGGCCGATGGCCGAGATCAACGTCGTCCCTTACATCGACGTGATGCTGGTGCTGTTGATCATCTTCATGATCACCACGCCCCTCATCAAGGAAGGGGTGAAGGTGAACCTCCCGCAGGCAGCGGCGCGCCCACTCCCGGAAGATGCGGCTCAGCCGGTCGTGGTGACGGTGGATTCACGGGGCGGGTATTTTGTGCGCGTCGGGATACAGCCGGACGAGGCGGTCGACACCGACACCCTCATGGCCCGCGTGGCCGCGGTGCTGCTGCGCGAGCCGACCACCCCGGTCCTGGTGAGGGGGGACAAGACGGTCCCCTACGGCGCCGTGATCCAGGCCATGACCCTCCTGCAGCAGGCCGGTGTGCCCAGTGTCGGCCTGATGACCGAAAATCCGCCTCAGCCGCGCACTCCATGATCTTGGCCCGGATCCGCGAGTGGTTCCTGAACCTCCGCTCGGCGGTGCTCTCCGTCGCCGTCCATCTGCTGCTGCTGGCGGCGCTGGTGGTCAGTCTGCGGTGGGGTGTGACGCCCAGGCCCGCAACGAACGCGGACACGCCCGTCGTCAAGGCGGTCGTGGTGGATCAGCGGCGGGTACAAGAGGAGCTGGCGAAGCTGCAACAGGATGAGGCACGCAAGCGCCAGGAAGAGGAGGATCGCCAGAAGCGCCTCGAGGAGCAGGCGCAACAGGCCCAACGCGCCGTGGAGGAGCAGCAGCAGAAGCTGGCCGAAGTGGAGGCCCGCCGCAAGGAGGAGGCGGAGCGGCTGGCGGCAGAGGGGGCGGCGGAGCAGGAGCGGCTGGAAAAGCTGAAGCTGGAGCAGGAGGCGCAAGCCAAGCACGTGGCCCAACTGCAGAAGGAGAAGGCGGCGGAGGCTGCGCGTCTGGCGAAGCTGCAGGCGGAGAAGCAGGCCATGGAGCGTCAGCGTGCCCAGGAAGAGAAGCGCCTCGAAGCGGTCCGGGCGCAACGGGAGCAGGAGGCGGAGCAGCGCCGCCAGGCCCAAGAAGCGGAGAAGCGCAAGGCCGCCGCGGAGGCAAAGCAAAAAGCGGCCGAGATTGCCAAGCGCAAGGCGGCCGAGGCGGCGAAGCTAAAGGCGGCCGAGGCGGTGAAGCGTAAGGCGGCCGAGGAGGTGAAGCGTAAGGCGGCGGAAGAGGCGAAGCGCGAGGCTGCGCAGGCCGCGAAGCGCCAGGCGGCGCAAGAGGCGAAGGCCAAGGCGGAAGCCGAGGCGAAGGAGGCGCGCCGCCAAGCGGAGCAGGCGCTGGCGCAGCAGCTCGATACGGAGCAAGAGCAGTTGGCCGGACAGAGGGCGAGACAGTCCCAGCGGCTGCTCAGCGAGTACAATAGTCGCATTCGGTCGTCCGTCCAACGCAACTGGCTGCAGCCCCTCGGGCAGTCCCAGGGACTGTCCTGCAGGCTGCGAGTGCGGCTGCAGCGGGGCGGCAAGGTGACTGACGTGCAGATCGAGAAGGGCAGCGGCAACAGCGCCTTCGACCGCTCTGCCGTTGCTGCGGTGTGGAAGTCGTCGCCCTTGCCGGTTCCGTCCGATCCGGCGTCTTTCGACTCCTTCAAGGAGTTCAACTTCAAGTTCGAGCCTCAGGAGTGAGATGGTGAAGGGTTTCAACGCAGGCTGGATCGCTGCGCTCGCTCTGCTCGTGCTGCCTGCGCGGGCCGGTGCAGTGCTCACCATCGAGATCACGCAGGGTGTGGAGGGCGCCTTGCCGATCGCCGTCGTGCCCTTTGGCATCGAAGGCGGCGCGACGCCCCCCGAAGACGTCTCGGCCATCGTTTCGGCCGATCTGCGGCGCAGTGGTCGTTTTTCGCCTCTGCCCCCGGATCGGCAGCCGGCCCAGCCCACCGAGGCCGCCCAGATGGACTTCGGTCCCTGGCGGGGTGCGGGCATCGAGGATCTGGTGATCGGCAAGGTCCGCCCCGACCCGGCTGGCGGATACCAGGTCGAGTTCCGGCTGTTCGACGTGTTCCAGGGCGGCCAGCTCGTCGGGAGCAGCTATGTCGCGTCAGCTCGGCGGCTACGCGCCCTGGCGCACAAGATCAGCGACGTAATCTACGAGAAGCTGACCGGCGAGCGCGGTGCATTTTCGACGCGCATTGCCTATGTCATCGTCACCAAGGGCGCAGGCGGCCAGAGCCGTTACGAGCTGCAGGTGGCGGACGCCGACGGCTACAACCCGCAGAGCATCCTTATCTCGCAGGAGCCGGTGCTCTCGCCGGCCTGGTCCCCGGACGGCCGCCGGCTGGCCTACGTATCCTTCGAAAATCGCTACGCACACGTGTTCGTTCAGGACGTGGCCAGCGGGCGGCGCGACCGGGTGGCGGCGTATCCCGGCCTGAACAGCGCGCCGGCCTGGTCCCCGGACGGGAGAGCCCTGGCGCTCAGTCTGTCCAAGGACGGCAATCCCGAAATCTATATCCTCGATCTGGCCGCACGGCATCTGCGGCGCGTGACCGAGAATCTGGCCATCGACACGGAGCCGGCTTGGTCCCCGGACGGCAAGTCGCTGGTGTTTACCTCGGACCGCGGCGGCAACCCTCAGATCTACCGTGTCCCGGTCGCGGGCGGCGCGGCGGAGCGGCTGACCTTCCAGGGTGATTACAATGCGCGCGCCAGTTTCTCCCCCGACGGCCAGCGGCTCACGCTGCTGCACGGTGACAGGGGAAGTTACCGCATCGCGGTGCTCGACCTTCGGGACAAGTCGCTGCACGAGCTGACCGAAGACCAGTTGGACGAGTCGCCCAGCTTCGCCCCTAACGGCAGCATGATCATCTACGCCACCCAGGCAGGAGACCGCGGCGTGCTGGCTGAGGTGTCGGTGGACGGCCGGATGCGCCAGCGGCTGGTCGCCGGGGACGGAGACGTGCGCGAGCCCGCTTGGGGACCGTTCGGTGCTGACTAATGCCTTTCTGCGATGAGGAGACCGTGATGAAGCTGTTGGTGAGAGTCCTGATCATGGCTTTCGTGGCCTGGCTGGTTGCGGGCTGTAGCACCGCGCCCAAGAAGGAAGCGCCGGCGCCGGTGCAAGGGCCTGGCGCGGGTGCGACGACCCAGGGCGCGGGCGGCCAGCCGGGCGTGGGAGGCGCTGAGGTCGGCGCCACACCTTGGCGTGAAGGCCCTGAAGGTCGCCCCGGGGAGGCCGTGGGCGGCCCGGATAGCCCTTGGTCGAGCCGCGTCATCTACTTCGACTTCAACAGCAGTCAGGTGCGCGACGAGTTCCGGCCCATCCTCCAGGCCCAGGCCACGTATCTGAGCGCTCATCCCAGCGCGCGGGTCGTGCTGGAAGGCCACACCGACGAGCGCGGCTCTCGGGAGTACAACCTGGGGCTGGGCGAGCGCCGCGCACAGGCGGTGCGCCAGATCCTGCTGGTCCTCGGGGTGTCTGCGCAGCAGATGCAGGTGGTGAGCTACGGTAAAGAGAAGCCCGCCGCCGTGGGCCACAACGAGGAGGCCTGGCGTATGAACCGACGGGTAGAGATCGTGTACTCGGGCTCCTGAGGGTGCGCCCCGTGCTTCGCAGGGTTCCGGCCGCCTTCGGGCTCGGGCTGCTGCTCGTCTGTGTTGCGGTCGAGGCGAGATTGGATGCGGAGCTCGAGGCGCGGGTGGCACGCCTCGAGCGGATGCTGGAGAGCGGTGGACTGCTGGATTTGGTGACGCGCCTGGATAGGCTCCAAGAGCAGGTGCAGCGGCTCCAGGGCCAACTGGACGTCCAGGGCCATACCCTGGAGCAACTGCGCGAGCGCCAGCAGCATCTCTCCGCAGAGCCGGCGCCGGGGACGGCCGAGCCAAGGGGAGGGGAACCGGCGCCAGAGGGCGAGCCGCCGGCACCGCCGCCATCACCCGCCGCATCGCTTGTCCCACCGCCGCAGTTCGGTACGCCTCCTCCGCCGCCTGCCGAGCCACCGAGCGCAGCCTCGAGCGAGCAGGACATCTACGAACGTGCACTGGGGCTGCTGCGTAATCGGCGCTATGGCGAAGCCGCCCAGGCATTCCAGGCGTATCTCGGGGCCTACCCGAGGGGGGAGTATGCGCCCAATGCCGCCTACTGGCTGGGCGAAGCATACTCCGTCAACGGCAAGGCCGACCAGGCCATGGCGGCGTTCCGCAAGGTGCTCGACGATTACCCGCAGAGCGCCAAGGTCCCCGATGCGATGCTCAAGATCGGGGTCATCCAGGCCGACCAGGGACATCGCGCCGAAGCGCTCCAGACCTTGGAGCAAGTGCTCGCCCGCTACCCGGACTCCACGGCGGCCCGGCTCGCCCAGGACCGTCTGGAGCGGCTGAAGGGCACGGCCGGCTGAGGGACGTGCGCTCGGGCGGAGTGCTCCATGAGCCGCCTGCGGATCACCGAGATCTTCTATTCCCTGCAGGGCGAAGCTCGTTCAGCCGGGTGGCCCACCGTCTTCGTGCGCCTCACCGGCTGCCCGCTGCGCTGCGGGTATTGCGATACGGCCTATGCTTTCCACGGGGGTGCGTGGTACGAGATCGACCCGATCCTGGCGGAGGTCGCCCGCTACCGCGTCCGCCACGTGACCGTCACCGGGGGCGAGCCCCTGGCACAGCGCGACTGCAACGAGCTGTTGCAGCGACTCTGCGACAGAGGCTATGAGGTCTCGCTGGAAACGGGCGGAGCTGTCGACATCTCGGGCGTGGACCAGCGGGTGATCACGGTCATGGACCTCAAGACCCCGGGCTCCGGCGAGGCCGAGCGAAACCGGTACGAGAACATCGCTCATCTGCGTTGCAGCGATCAGGTCAAGTTCGTGCTCTGCCACCGAACGGACTACGAGTGGGCGTGCGACATGCTGCAGCGGCACGCGCTTCCCGCGAGATGCGAGGTGCTGTTCTCCCCGAGCTACGGGGAGCTGAACGCGGGTCAGCTCGCCGACTGGATCCTGGAGGACCAGCTACCGGTGCGCATGCAGATCCAACTGCACAAGGTGCTGTGGGGCGACGTGCCAGGGCGGTGATTGGCTCGTTGCGCTACGGCCCCGCAAGACGGGATCGGATATCCGGCGAGTCGAGGTGGCCGAGGTGCCGGCGCACGGACGCGCCGTTCTCGGTACGTGCTTCGTGCCCGGGTCCGCTGCGCAGCCCGTGAAGGAAAAGGCCGCCATTCTGCTCTCCGGCGGACTCGATTCCGCCACCACCCTCGCGCTCGCCAGAGCACAGGGTTACACCTGCTGCGCCCTCAGCGTTGCCTACGGTCAACGCCACGCGGTGGAGATCGAAGCGGCGCGGCGCGTGGCCCGCGCCCTCGGTGCGCTCGAGCACAGGACCATCGAGGTGGGTCTGGATACCATCGGCGGCTCCGCCCTGACTGATCCTTCCATGGCGCTGCCGGAGCGACCGACCCGGGGCATCCCCGTCACTTATGTCCCGGCCAGAAACAGCGTGCTTCTGGCCTTGCTGCTCGGTTGGGCGGAGGTGCTGGGGGCGCGCGACCTGTTTATCGGCGTGAATGCGGTGGACTACTCGGGCTATCCGGACTGCCGCCCGGCCTTCATTCGGGCCTTCGAGCGGCTGGCCAACCTGGGCACGCGGGCGGGGATCGAGGGGACGCGATTCCGCGTGCATGCGCCGCTCATGTACCTGACCAAGGCGCAGATCGTCCGGGAAGGCGCCCGCTTGGGCGTCGATTACGGACTGACCGTGTCCTGCTACGCTGCGGACGAAGCAGGCCGCGCCTGCGGAGTCTGCGATGCCTGTCGGCTGCGGGCACGGGGCTTCGAGGAGGCGGGACTGCCCGATCCCACCGTGTACCGCAGCGCAGGCCCGGCTTGAAGCGGCTGCGGCCTAGCCAGGTGTGAGTGCGGGGCCGGCGGGGGCGTTCAGGCCCGTCGCGCCGTCGAGCTTGGCGTCTGCCAGATGGGTCTCGCGCAGGTCGGCCCCCTCCAGGTTCGCTCCCTGAAGGTTGGCCCAGCGGAAGGTCGCTCCCTTGAGGCTGGCGCCCTGAAGGTTGGCGCCCTCCAGGTTGGCCGACACGAAGTCGGTGGCCACCAGGCGGGCCCCCGTCAGGTTGGCCCGCTGCAGGTTCGCCCACTTCAGGTTGGCGTTCTCCAGGTTGGCGCCCTGCAGGTCGGCCCACTGCAGGATGGCACCCTGCAGCGTCGCGTGCTGCAAGTCGGCGTCCCGCAAGTGTGCTGCGGCGAGGTCCGCTTCGAACAGCGTCGCCCCGCGCAGGACCGCCTGCTGCAGGTCCGCCTCCCGCAACTGTGCCTTGATGAGCCTCGCCTCCGTGAGGTTGGCCGCGCGCAGCCTGGCCTTCAGCAGCAGCGCGCCCTTGAGGTTGGCGCCGGCCAGCGAGGCGCGCTCCAGGTTGGCGCCCTGCAGGTTGGCGCCTTCCAGGTTCGCACCCGTGAGGGTCGCCTCCGCGAGCCAGGCGACCCCCGGCAGCTCGATCCCCGAGAGGTCGACGCCGCGCAGGTACGGTGGGCCGCGGCCCGCGATGATGGCGAGCAGGAGCGTACGTCGGCTCAGCTCGGCCACGGTGTCCCCCACCCCGATCCAGTCGCGGCCCGTCCGCCCTCCGCGTCACGGACCACGGTGCTCAGCCGCAGCCGCTCAGGCGATGGGCCCAGTCCAGGATGGGCTTGACGCGATCCGCCAGGGCGTCGCGGGCTTCGGTGTAGGTCATCCATCGGAACTCGTTGTGCTCCGGCCGCCCGAGCTCGGGGCTCACCGGCAGCCGCACCTCCCCGACCGGGGCTTCGGCCACGTAGTAGCGCGCGATCTTGCCGCGGCTGTATGGGGCCGTCTCGCGGTAGGATTCGCCCCAGCGGAACTCGATCTCGCGCAGCGTGGTCTCCTCCTCCACTTCCCGCCGTGCCGCACGCAGCGCGTCCTCGCCGGATTCCACCAGGCCCTTGGGGAAGTCCCAATAGTTGTAGGCCCTGAGCAGCAGATAGCGGCAAGCGGATGCATCGCGCCGGATGACGATGACTCCCGCGGACAGGATGCGCGCATCGGTCTGTTTACCGCGCGCCATGAGTGCTATTCCCGAGCCCGTTCACGCAGGAGCGGCCGCATCAGCCCAGCCTCGCAGGTAGTTTCTCGTAATGCAGGCCGGACCATCAAGAGAAATTTCAGATCGCGGCGCAGGACCGTCCTGCGGCCGGCAGCTCCGACTCAGGCGCTGACCCGTACGGAGGTACCGTAGGCCATGCGCTCGCTGAGCTACGAAGAGCGCGCCATGCTGTTTTCGCACCTAGCGCAGCTCGAGGATGCGGGCGTACCGGCCGCGTCGGCGCTCCGCACGCTGGGGCAAAACGGTGCGACCGCGCTGGCGGCGCGCGCCAGATGTGCCGCTGCCGGGGTCGGTGCGGGGCGCGATATCGCGCGGGCGGGCTTCCGCTGTGGGCTGTTCACGACCTTCGAGCGGGAGCTGCTCCTCGCGCTGCTGAAGGGCGGCAGCCCCGCCGGCGCTTACCGGCGTCTGGCAGCCCATTATCGGGCCAAGCGGGCGCGGCGGCGGACCATCCGTTCCCGGTTGTTCGTCCCGGGTACGATGCTCGTGCTCGCGCTGTTCGTGGCACCCCTGCCCGCGCTCGTCGCCGGGGAGACGAGCGTCACCGGCTACTGGCTGGCTACGGTGGGCTCTCTGGTCGGACTCGCGGCGTTCCTCTATGTGCTGATCCGGCTGCCGGCATGGCTGCGGGAGAGCGGACGCTGGCCGGTGCTGGCCACTGCCGTGGACGGCCTGCTGGTCCACCTGCCTGTTTTCGGTCCCATGAACGTCCGCCGCGCGATCCGCGACTTTCTGGAAACCCTCGCATGGCTGCTGGCCGCGGGCGTGCCGCTGCTGGAAGCCTCGGCGGAGGCGTTGCGCGCGGTCGACAACCGAGTGGTCCGAGCCGGCCTGTCCGAGATCGAAGTGCGGCTGCGCGCGGGCAGGCCTCTCGCCGAGGCGGTGCGAGGCAATCCCTACATCGGCCGGAGTCGGGCGCTGCCCTTCATCTCCACCGGGGAGGGCTCCGGTACGCTCCCTGAAATGCTGCTGCGCCATGCAGCGGCGGAGACCGAGGCCATCGCCAGCTTCGACGACGTGGTCGCCGAGTGGCTCCCGAGGCTCGCGTATGCCGCGGTCGCGGCCTGGATCGCCGGCGGCCTGCTGGTACGGACTCTGGTGGCGTCATACACAGCCCTTGGTTGATCAGCTCGGCGGTCGGTGACACGCGGCAAGCGGCCAAGACGACCGCATGTCAGGAGTCCTGTAGGCTATAAAGGTAAGGATCTGACCCTTGGCGGACGCTCACGTCCTTCCCTTCCGGGTTTGCGGGATGAGGAAACGACGCTTGAGAAGGTCGTCGCGGAGCGCTTCGGCCTGCGGAACCCCGGCAGCAGACCGGCCCCAGCCGGCGCGTCCGAAGGGATACGCGGAAGGAATGCTGCGGCACCCTCAGCGCGTTAGAGCCAGCGCGTGGCAATGCCGCGGGATGTAACATATAAGCCGAGTTCCGAATTTCCCAGATACTAGAGTATCTTTGGTTCTCATCCTACCATCCTGCACCGCCATCCTCCTGCACGACGCCCTTTCAAAAGTATCCATGGATCCATGCTCGTCGAACTGCTGAGAAAGCTGGCCGCAACTGGCCATGATGGCTTCGAGGGATTGATTGCAGGCCTGCTCGAAACCCTCACAGGCCGGCAGTTCCACTTGGCACGTGCGGGTAGCCAGGCCGGACGCGACATGACGGCAGATCGCTCAGGAGCAAGCCTTATAGCTGTGGAATGCAAGCGATACGGCACGGCGACGAATCTCGACGTACGTGAATTGCTAGGGGAACTGGTGCAAGCAGCAGCTACGATCCCTGATCTCGATCTATGGGTGCTTGTAACCTCCCGCCCGGTAGACGACCAGCTCATCAGCCCGCTCTGCGATGAAGCCCGCCGTCGGGGCGTCGAGTTCCGCGCCATTGCAGACAGTGACGGCGCACCGAGCACATTGAAGGCGCTGTGTGCACAGGACTCCGAGCGCACCCTGGGAATGCTGGCGCCTGGGCTCGCCACCGCCGACCTTGACCATCTACGCCGCGAACTGCAGGACATTTCCCATCACACCTCCTTCCGGTCTGTAGTCAGACGCTTGCGGGAGTGGTTTTCGGCCCCGTTCATCGGCTACGACCAATGGCGAACGGCGCAGCAGAACGTCTTCCTCCAACGACTGCACGATGAGCCCGAGAGCCGCGCGGCCTTTTACCAGCCGCTGAACGTTATGGCCGGGGAAGGTGGGTTGGTGGAGCGTCGGGTTGCCTGGACCCGGCTCGACCAGTGGCTCGGTCAGTGGTACTCGACACGCTCCATCCTTGTGCTTACCGGTGAAGAGGGCGATGGCAAGACTTGGGCGCTTGCCTCCTGGCTCGCGCTGGGCACCAGTGAGCGGCCCGCCTTCCCACCGGTGGTTTTCGTGCCTTCGCCCCACGCGGATACCACCGACCCGATCAGACTCGTGGCCACCGAGTTGGCACGGTGGCATGGCCAGCCGTATCACGAATTCTGGTGCCGACGCATTGAGCGTTGGCTGCAGCGTCCAGTGTCGGAGATGCCAATGATGCTCTTGGTGCTCGACGGCATCAACGAGCGTTCCAACTTCACAGTGTGGCGCGCGCTGCTGGAGTGCCTGCGAACTGGCCCTTCGGCAGAGCGGGTAGCGGTCGTCATCACCTGCCGAGCGCAATACTGGGAGCGCTATTTCGCTGGCCTCGATTATCTCAATACCGATTCCTGGCTGTTGCCACCCTATGATGACTCCGAGCTTCGGATTGCATTGGCACGACGGCACATGAGCCCCTCCCAATTTTCGGCCGAAATGCTCCGGTTGCTTCGCAAACCTCGCTATCTGGATCTTGCCATCCGGTATGCAGCGCAACTTCAAGCGAGCGGGGACTTTACGCCAGCGCGCCTGATCTTTGAAGACTGGAGCGACCGCTATCGGCGCAAGACTCGTCTGTCGTTAAACGACTTCCAGTTCCAAGCGGTACTTCAGGACCTCGCGCGCATTAGGCGAAGCGGGCAGGAAAGCCTTCGCGACTCCGAAGTTCGCGGCATTCTGCGTGATTATGAGGGCGCCTACGACGAGCTGTGCAGCGGCGGGGTATTGATTGCGGTTGGCCACACTCGGACGCGGTACAAGATCGACGAGAGCCGCCTTGCACTGGGCCTCGGCCTGCTGCTAGCCGAGGAAGTGGAGAGAACAGCAGCCGAAATGGGGGATCTGGACGAGACCATTGCGCAGTGGCTGGAGCCGCATCGCGAGATGGATCTCAAGGCGCGCATCTGCGAGATGGCAGCGCTGTCGACCCTCCAGCGGGGGGCTTCACAGACAGTCTGCGTGGCGCTGCTGCATGCCTGGCTCGAATGCCTCAACTGCGGAGATAGGTTCGACGAGACCTTCCCGCCTATCTGCCGCTATCCCCGCCGACCTACCTGGCGCTCGCCGAGCGTATCTGGTCCGACGAGAGCGATAACCCCATCGGACAGGAACTTCTGATGCGTGCCCTGTTGCGCTGGCACCAGATCCCGCGTCTGGAGTCCCTGCTGCCGCCCACATTCGAGCGTTGGCTAGGCTTCGTTCATCCTCAGGGGTTTCCGCTCAAGCGCCCGAGTGGGGGAGACCCCGCCGCCGACAAGAAGCGGCTAAAGGAAACCCGTACGGAGATTGCGCGCCGCGCCGGCCATGAACTGGAGATGGGCACGCAGATCGAGCGAGCTGGCTGTGCGCTCACTGTCATCAACGATGGTGGGCTGCTACGGCTTGGGCGGTTCGCATTGGCGGTCATTTCCCATCTGCCTCGGCGCCCTTACGTGCACGCTCTAGCCGTTGGCTGTGTTGCCGAAGCGATTATGAACCACCCGGATAAGTATCAGCTTTTCGCATGGACCCTGCGCTCTTCCTCAGAGCCGCTGTGGAGCGCGGTCCACAGCGAAGTGCAGCGGCTGCTCGCCGACGACAGCCTTGCTGGTCAGCAGGCTGCCCATCGCCTGCTTTCCTTCAACGGCAGCGAAACGGCACATCGCGTCCAACAAACACTGCCTGCGGATCTGTTCCCGAAAAATCCTCTGGTAGTGCAGCATGAGCGCGACCCTTGCATCTCGTTTTTTCGCTGGACCAGAACGGATTGCGAGAAGTGCCTGTCGCGAGCGGACGTCCCGACCCGTCTGCTTGCGGAAAGGCTCGCCCGATTCTGCATAGATCCCGAACTGCCGGTACCCGCTGATCTCGGTCAGCGGATCGTTCCCCTGGCCCAAAGCATCCCGATCCACGAAGTATGGTCTCAGCTCGGCGTCACTGCAGCGGATCTTGCGATCCGGGATCTGGAGCCAGCGCTGTGCGCCTATGCCCCGGAGGCATTCGCGGACCTCATGCGCTGCATTGTGCGTGACGCCGCGAGCCGGCGGGATATGCCGCTGCGCCAGCTCTGCTGGCACTTGGTGGAACATACGCTGCTGTTTGGGCCCGACGAGTGGCGTGCACTGCGCACTGCTTGGGACCGCTTACATCAAACAGCCGGTCCGCTGGCCGAACCCGAGCGCGTCGCCGAGCATCAGCTATTTGAGGTGCTGCTGGAGACGATGACCGCCGAGGAGCAGCTAGACCGGCTATTAGCGCGGCCGGACGAGGCATCCGATCTCCTGGCCTTCCAAAGACATTTCGCCGAGATCACCGACTGGCAGACCATTTCCCCACGGTTGACGGAAGGTATGGATACGAAGAGCCTCACCAGGGTGCTATGGTTCGTCTCCCGCCATCCGGAGCAGATTCCAGCCGGGATCCTTGAGCGCACTGCGGACTATGTCGAGCATGAGGACACAGTGGTCCGCACTGCTGCCCTGGACATTCTCTACGGAGCCGGGTCTCCCACTGTCCTGCAAGGTTTCCTTCGAGGGAAATGGGCCTGGGGGACCGCCCGCTGCCGCAGGGAAAATCACTTGGGAAGCTTGCTGCTGTGTGAGTATGGCGAGGACCTGGCGTATGAGGAGTTGCGCCGAAGAGTCGATCCAGCTTACTTGGGCTATGCCATTCACTGCCGGGGTCTGTCAGCTGACGAAGCCCAACAGTACGCCGAGGATGTCCACCGGGTATGGGGATCGTTGTCGACGCCGCAACTACCCGCCCTGCCTCCGAGCTTTCCCCTGTCGGAAACGGGCTGCGGGGCTGCGGCAGAGGCGCCCGCATTCAACTACATTCACCTCGCGCCCGAAATGCTTCCTCGCCGTTTCGTATTCAAGAACCCAGATGCCACATGGGGTGGCGGCGCGCGGTCGACGCCGGATGCCTTCCCGCGTGACTTCTCGCTGGAGGGCGACCGGTTCGTGCAGGACCAGACCAAAGCGTTGAGCGACGGACTGGAACAGCAGTGGCAAGCGGGTAACACATGGTTCGGCATATGCCTTCCGACTCACGGACTGGATTGGATAGTTGCGCATCGCCCCGACTTGGTGGAGACCTGGTTGGCGCCAGTGCTGGAAACCGGCCACGCAGCGAGCCGCTTGCTGGCCGTGGCTGCCGGTTTCTACGAGGCGCTGTGCAAGGTGCTGCTGCGGCAAGCCCCTGAACGAGGTGTCGCTCTATACAGGCGGCTGAAGAAATCGCAGTATCCGGTACGCTTCGTAGCTCAGTGGAGCGGAACTAGCCTGATCGAGCAGGCGCTGTTCGCTGCCCCGGCACACCCAGCCGTCGAGGTACTGTGGGAAGAGCGGCTGGCGAACTGCTGTACTGACCGGGAACTGCTGGAGCTAGTGCTGGTAGCCCAGTCTGGTCAGGCGCGTACCTGGCTGTGGTCCGTGATAGCGCGGGGGGTGGTCGCCCCGGTGCCATTCCAGCAAGCGCAGGTACTCATGCTGCTCGCGTTCATTGACGGTTCACAAGCTGACGACATGCTGAGCCGCTATGTCAAAGCGAGTCCCCAAACCTGGCTTGACCACGTGGCTGCTGCAGCGTCTCGGTACCGCCAGAACAATTGCTGGGCGAGACACTGGTATGTCCGATTTCTCGGCACGGCGGACGATATAGCCTCGTGGGCCGCATTCCGCCTGTTCCTGCGGTGCGTCGATTCGCGGTACTGGTATTGGCGGAGTCCTTCGAGCCCGGACGACAGCACCGATGCCGCATGGAACAGACGCCTCCATTTCCTGGAGGCCAACAAGGAGGCAATCAAGAGGCACGCCCAAGAGAACGAAAAGCCACTGACGGAGGAGTTTCTAGCTCAAAAAGTGTTGAAGGGGGATGTGTGGCCGTGGCTAGAGCAGGCGTAATGTGGGTCTGTCAATCAGGCAACGAGACAGCCGGCTGTTCCCGTCACGCATCGTCGTAGAAGTTCTGCCGTGAACCCACGTTCCTGAGCCGGATCCGCCTGTGTTCCCCGTCGACGCTGAAGGAAGGCGATAGTTGCGGCCGAGCCGGCAAGCGTACACGCCTCCGCTTTTCGCCTTCAGCTTCTTGATCTGGATCTGTGAATCGAAAGGATCTTCTTCCAGCTTCCAGCTTCTTCAGGACCTGCTCAAGCTTGTCCAAGATGTTCAGGGGAAGCGCCGCAGCCATCTTATCGAAGCGCGGACTTTTTAGGAGTCGCCACTTGTCTTCGGCCATCCAGCTAGGGCCTTCTCGCCTTGATAGCGGCAATTACAACCTGTGCGCTTCCCTCCGTTAGCTCGTCGTCCAGATCGGCGTCATGCTCCATGATCTCCCAGCGGAGATCCGACGCCGCATCGTGGAGGAGCTTGAGGGCTTCGATCACGTCGCTGTACGCCTGAACGACCCGGCGCTCATGCTCGCCCACAAGCGCCCGGTCCTGGAAGGCGCTATCTCGCTTTCTCTCAAATTCCCCGATGGCCTTCCGGAAGACGGATTCGGCGCGTTCGATGCGCCCGACCGTGCTGGCGGAGGGGTCCAGGGGCTGCTCGATATCGCAGCTATGGATGACCTCGATCGCCGCCTGGACGCTGTGATGGACCGCCGTGGTGAAGGTACGAAGCCGCGAGAGGAACTGGACGGTTTGCTCCGCAAGCGCCTCGATGGATGGCGGCGCCTCGAGCATGTCGGCCAGCGAGGCGATGCCGACGTAGGCGCTATTTGTGGCGGCTTCGCTGTATCGCTCTCCACAGCGCATGGTTTGTCCTCCTGGCCATCAACGGGTAGAGCAGTACTATTATGGTTGGAGCACATTAGAATTGCAGTACACGCGGTATATCAAGGGATCTCGCGGGCACGAATGGCCGGCGCGAAGACAGCGAGCTTGACCTTACACACGACCGGGGCGCGAATAGGGCCACCATACCTGAGCAGGGCAGCACATTTCCTGACGGCATTCGCCAGGCAGGCGCAGTAAGCCACAATGATCCATGTCTGAAACGCCCGAACAAAAAGCCCGCCGCGGGATCGACGCTGACCTCACGGCCGCCGGTTGGCTGGTGCAGGACCGCGAGGACATCGACCTCACCGCCGGCCGGGGGATCGCCGTGCGCGAGTTCCCGATGAGGTCCGGCTTCGGTTTCGCGGACTACCTGCTCTATCTGGACCGCAAGGCGGTGGGCGCGGTGGAGGCCAAGGCGCAGGGCACCCTGACCGGCGTCGAGGAGCAGTCGGCGAAATACGCCGCCGGCCTGCCGGAGAACCTCCCCGCGCACAAGCGCCCGCTGCCCTTCCTGTTCGAGTCCAACGGTTCGGTGACCTACTTCACGAACGGACTCGACCCCGCGCCGCGCAGCCGCCGCGTGTTCAACTTCCCGCGCCCGGAAACGCTGGCGGAGTGGGTGGCGCAGCCCGCGCAACTGCGCGCCCGCCTGCAAGGCTTGCCGCCGCTCGACGAGTCGCGGCTGTGGACGGTCCAGGCCCGCGCCATTCGTAATCTCGAGGAATCCTTCGCCCGGGGCGACCCGCGCGCCCTCATCCAGATGGCCACCGGCTCGGGCAAGACCTTCACCGCCGTCAACGTCGCCTATCGGCTGCTCAAGTTCGGCGGCTGCCCGGCGCATCCTGTTCCTGGTGGACCGGGGCAACCTCGGCAGGCAGACCGAGGACGAGTTCGCCAACTTCGAGCCGCCCGACGACCCGCGCAAGTTCCCGACGCTCTACACCCTCCAGCGGCTCAAGACCAATTCCATCAACCCCGCCGCCAAGGTCGTCATCACCACCATTCAGCGCCTGTACTCGATGCTGAAGGGCGAGGCCGAGCTCGACGCCGGCAACGAGGAAGGCTCGGGCTTCGATTCCGCCAGGCCCTGGCAGGGCGAGCCGCCGGAAGTGGTCTACAACGCCGGCATCCCGCCCGAGTTCTTCGACTTCATCATCGTGGACGAGTGTCACCGCTCCATCTACGAGCTGTGGAGCCAGGTGCTGCTCTATTTCGATGCGTTCCTCGTCGGCCTCACCGCCACGCCCGCCGGCAAGACCATCGGCTTCTTCAATCAGAACCTTGTCATGCAGTACGGCCACAACGAGGCGGTGACGGACGGCGTGAACGTGGACTTCGACGTCTACCGCATCCGCACCCGCGTCACCGAGCGGGGCGCCACCATCGAGGCGCGCGATACCGGAGTCTACGTGGACAAGCGGGACAAGCTCACCCGCGCCGAGCGGCTGCAACTGCTCAATCAGGACCTCACCTACACGGCCAACCAGCTCGACCGCGATGTGGTCTCGGAAAGCCAGATCCGCACTGTGCTCCAGCAGTTCCGGGACAATGTGCTGCCCGACGCCTTCCCGGGCCGCGCGGAGGTGCCCAAGACCCTGATCTTCGCGAAGGACGACTCCCACGCCGACGACATCGTGCGCCTGGCGCGCGAGGTGTTCGCGGAAGGCAACGAGTTCTGCCAGAAGATCACCTACCGCACCGGCTTCACCAAGCGTCACCCAGAAGGTGAGGAACGAGGACGGCACGCGAGTCGGAAGTCACCGAGTGGGTGAGGACCGCGAGCCTCACGCCGGATGAGATCCTCGCCAACTTCCGCAACAGCTTCTTCCCGCGCATCGCGGTGACCGTGGACATGATCTCGACTGGCACCGACGTGAAGCCCATCGAGTGCGTGTTCTTCCTGCGCAACGTGAAATCCGCCGGCTTCTTCGAGCAGATGAAGGGGCGCGGCGTGCGCGTGATCTCGCCCGACAAGCTGCGCGTCGTCACTCCCAGCGCAAAGGTCAAGGACCGCTTCATCATCGTGGACGCCGTGGGCGTGTGCGAGCAGGACAAGACCGACTCCCACACCCTCAACCGCCAGCCTTCCAAGACTCTGGAAGAAGTCCTCGAATATGTCGCCCAGGGCGGCACCGATCCCGAGGCCCTCACCACCTTGGCCGGCCGGCTGGCCCGCCTCCAGCGCGGGTTCAGCCGCGAGCAGCTCGCCGAGCTGAAGGACCTCGCGGGCGGCAAGTCCTTCCCCGACCTTGCGCACGACCTCTTGAATGCCTGCGACCCGGACGCGCAGATCGAAGCGGCCAAGCAACTGCCCGGCGTCATCGGCCATCCGACCGAAGATCAGGTCAAACAGGGCGCCGAGCAGCTCGCCCAGGCCGCCGTCACGCCCTTCCTCAAGGCCGCGTTCCGCCGCCGCATCCTGGAAATCCGCCAGCAGAACGAGCAGACTATCGACCGGCATACCATCGACGACGTGCTCTACGCCGGCTTCGACGCCTCGGCGGTGGAGAAGGCGCAGAAACAAGGTGCAGGACTTCCGCGCCTGGATCGCCGCGCACAAGGACGAGCTCACCGCCCTGCAAGTGCTCTACGCCGGCACGCGCCCGCTCAAGCTCTCGCTCAAGGACCTGCGCCAGTTGAAAGACGCGCTCGCCCGCCCGCCGCTCGCCGCCACGCCGGTCCAGCTCTGGCGCGCGTTCGAGGCGATAGAGACGGACAACGTCAAGGGTCAGAGGCGGCCAGCAACTGGCCGACCTCGTGAATCTCGTGCGCCACGCGCTGATCCCGGCCTTGACACTGGTGCCCTACCGCGGACGAGCTGCGCGAACGTTATCAAGGCTGGCTGGAGGACCAGGACGCGGACAACGCCTTCACACCCGACCAGCGCGAATGGCTCGACCGCATGGCCGAGCATATCGCCACCAGCCTTGCCATCGAGCCCGAGGACTTCGAGACCGGCTGGTTCGGCCAGCATGGCAGCCTCGGCAAGGCGCACGCGCTGTTCGGGGATACGCTCAGGCCGCTGATGGCGGAACTGAATGAGAGGTTGGCGGCGTGAGTGGGAACGGGCAGGAACTGCCGCCGGGCTGGGGCTGCCGCCACTCGCTACGTCGCGCACGATGAACCCATCATTGCGATCGATGCGTCATTCAACGACGATGTGCCGAGTGAAATTCGTTCCGATGCGCGCTGTCGAGGCCGAACGTGGTGGGCCTGTTCGGCCTGAAGCGCGTGCGCTGTCGGCTCGAGGTCAAGAGTGGCGCGATACACGTCGTTCCTCTCGGGCGACGTGATGTATGGTCGCCAGCGATCACACCGTGTATGGAGAACGGCAAGACGTACCGTTGTCCGGAGTTGCGCCGGACCGGTCTGCTTTCGGTCCACGGAATTCCATCGTAGTCCGTCCGAGGAAGGTCTTCAGCCGCTATGGTCGAACAGTTCCTGATTTGCCGCATCGACGGTGCGATTCGCTCGCCCAGCGCCAGATGACAGGCGGCGTCGGTCAGATGCGTAGTTCCGGCTGCATTTCTAGAAATTCCGGTTCCAATTCCCCTCGCACCGCACTGAACAGTCCCGCATCGCCGACGCCCTCGACGAACTCTTCTCCGACCTCGACGCGGGCGTGGCGGCGCTGGAGCGGGTGCGGGAGAAGCTAAAGCTCTATCGCGCCTCGGTGCTGAAGGCGGCGGTGGAAGGGGCGCTCACCGCCGAATGGCGCACGCAACAGCCGCACACCGAGCCCGCCAGCGAACTGCTCAAGCGCATCCTCGCCCAACGCCGCCGCCTCTGGGAGGAAGAGCAACTCGCCAAGTTCCAGGCCAAGGGCCAGGAGCCGCCCAAGAACTGGAAGGCGAAATACAAGGAGCCCGTGGCGCCGGATACCACCGATCTGCCAGAGCTGCCGCAGGGGTGGGTAACGGCGAGCATGGATGCACTTACCGTACGGATCACTAGCGGGTCTCGCGACTGGCAGCAGTTCTATGGTGCGGGCTCGGGAACCTTCATCATGGCCCAAAACGTACGTCCCGGCCGCTTCGATCCAAGCGCTCGCCAAGCGGTCAATCCACCGCCGGGTGATCCAAGCTGCGAGCGAAGCCTCGTTGAAGTCGACGATCTACTGGTCACCATCGTTGGCGTGAATACCGGGGATGTTTGTCGAGTGCCAACACCGCTTTCCGAGCACTACGTCTGCCAAAGCGTGGCTCTGATGCGGCCTGTGGATCGTCGCATCGCCAAGTTTCTCGATTACTACTGCAATTCCGGAAGCGGCGCTCAACTCCATTACCGACGGTACATCTATGGTGCTGGGCGTCCGCACCTAAGCTTCGATCAACTGAAGATGACCCCGGTCCTCTTGCCTGGCCTCGCAGAACAAGAAGCGATTGTTGAACTCGTCGAAGACCAGCTCTCCGTCATCGACCACCTCGAAGCCGACTTAGCCGCCAAGCTGAAGTCCACTCAGGCGCTGCGCCAATCCATCCTGCGCCACGCCTTCACCGGTCAGCTCGTGCCGCAGGACCGGAACGACGAACCGGCCTCGGAACTGCTGAAGCGCATCGCCGCCGAGCGCGAGACCCGCGCCCGCGCGGCTGTCGTGGCGAAAGGCTCGCCTGGGCGCAAGGGCAGACAGGCGAAACCATGAGGGCACCTCCTTGCACATCTGGTTATTCCGCCGGAGCTTGCCCCGGACTCGATCCGGAGGCGTGGTGGCATCGAGAACACACGGACGTGGCCCGCTTAGCCGTCCCTGGCGCCTGGATTCCGGCGATCCATGCCGGAATGACGGTCATGCGGAGACCTGCGGGTAATGGTATGGGTCGGAGCAGCCGTCCTCAGCCTCTGGATTCCGACGATCCCTGCCGGAACGACGGTGGTACGGTGATGCATCGATTGCGGAAAACTATGACCGTCATTCCCGCGAAAGCGGGAATCCAGTGCGGCGCCTAGGATGGAAAAACGACCCGCCGTGTACATCTTGGCGAGTCAACGAAACGGCACGCTATACATCGGCGTTACCAGCGACCTGGGCAAGCGCGTTTGGGAACACCGGAATAGCCTGGTCTCCGGTTTCACGAAGAAATACGCGGTGCATCGTCTCGTCTATTTCGAGATGCACGATGACATGACGTCGGCAATCACGCGGGAAAAGCAGATCAAGAAATGGAACCGCGCCTGGAAACTGGAATTGATCGAGAAGGAAAACCCGGAATGGAAAGACCTCTGACTGGACATTATGTGACTCTGGATTCCCGCTTTCGCGGGAATGACGGATTGGCGGCCCGCACACCCCGACCTCATCCCCGCGCAGGCGGGGACCCAGCAGGCGGGACGTTCCTGGATTCCTGCCTACGCAGGAATTGCGATCGAGACTTTGAGCCATGAAAGTCCGCTACTTCCCCGACACCGATACTCTCTACATCCTGTTCCACGAGGGCGAGATCGCGCAGAGCCGCGACATTGACGACGACACCTTGGTCGAGTTCGACAACGAGGGCCGCCTGTGCGCCATGACGGTGGAGCACGCACGGGAGCGCGCCGACCTGCCTCACCTCTCGTTCGAACAGATTCCCGCATAGGCACGGCGAATGGACGCTTCCCAGATCGGCAAACGCGCCTGGAGCTATGCGGGCGTGTTGCAGGACGCCGGGCTCTCCTGCTTCGAGTACGTGGAGCAGTTGACGCTGCTGCTGTTTCTCAAGATGGCGGACCAGCTCACCGAGGAGCCTTACAACCGCGCGCCCCTCGTGCCGCCGGGACTGGGCTGGAAGGCGCTGCTGCCGCTGGACGGCGCGGTGCTGGAGGACCAGTACCGCGCGAGCCTGGAAAAGCTCGGCGTCAAGCCCGGCATGCTGGGCGTGATCTTCAAAGGCGCGCGCTGCGAGATCCACAACCCCGCGCTGCTCAAGCAGCTCATCGTCAATCTGCTGGACAAAGTGGACTGGCTGTCGCTGCCGGTGGACGTGAAGGGCACGATCTACGAGGAGTTGCTCTCGCGCTCGGCACAGGAATCCTCGCGCGGCGCGGGCCAGTATTTCACCCCGCGTCCGGTGATCCAGGCCATGTGCGAGGTGATGCAGCCTACGCCCTCCGACCGCATCTGCGACCCGGCGGCGGGCACCGGCGGCTTCCTCTGCAACGCCTACCAGTACGTGCTCGACCGCTTCGAGCGGCACCTCGACCGCGACGAGAAGCGGGCGCTGCAAGAGGATCTGGTCGAGGGCATGGAGCTGTCGCCCAAGGTCGGGCGCATGTGCGCGATGAACGTCTACCTGCACGGCATCGGCGGCGACAAGGTGGTGGTCCGCACCGGCCACGACAGCCTCGCCGCGCCGTGGAGCCGCGAATACTCCATGGTCCTCGCCAATCCGCCGTTCGGGAAGAAGCAGAGCCTGCTGTTCGTGAACGAGGAGGGCGACACCGAGAAGGAAGACCAGATCGTCGTCCGGGAGGACTTCTGGACCTCGACCAGCAACAAGCAGCTCAACTTCGTCCAGCACATCTACACGCTGCTGAAGATCGACGGCCGCGCGGCGGTCGTGGTGCCGGACAACGTGCTGTTTGAAGGCGGCGCGGGCGAGAAGGTGCGCAGGAACCTGCTGCAGAAATGCCGCGTCCACACCCTGCTGCGCCTGCCGACCGGCATCTGGTATTCGCCGGGCGTCAAGGCCAACGTGATCTTCTTCGACAAGAAGGAAGGCCGCGCCGAGGCGTGGACCGACAAGCTCTGGGTCTACGACCTGCGCACCAACCGGCACTTCACGCTCAAGCAGTCGCCAATCCAGCGCAAGGACTTCGACGAGTTCGTCGAGTGCTGCAAGCCGGGCCGGCTCCACGAGCGCAAGCCCACCTGGAGCGAGGATAACCCCGAGGGCCGTTGGCGCTGCTACGATTACGAGGACTTGCTCAAGCGCGACAAGCTGAGCCTCGACCTCTTCTGGATCAAGGACCAGAGCCTGACCGATACCGACTCGCTGCCCCCGCCCGACGTCATCGCCACCGAGATTGCGGACGACCTCGAAGCGGCGCTGGAGCAGTTCACCAAGATTGCCGCGCGGCTGGGACGCCATGCGGGAGGCGCAACGTGAAGCATCCCGACCATCGGGGCAGTGCGGGGCAACAATGCGCCTGTGGGTCCGCCAGCCAAGGCCAACGAAGGTGACTAAGCCTGGTTTGCAGGTACCGGACGTTGAAGTGTTGGGTGGTCCTGCGTTGTTGTCTCCCGAGGAGGCCGGAGCTCGGATCCGCGACTACCTTTCGGGAACCCGTGTCCTGCGCGCCATCCTTTTCGGGTCATTCGCCCGGGGCCAAGCCGATTCGGAGAGCGACCTCGACTTGCTGCTTATCGAACAAACGGACTCACCGTTTCTGGAGCGTGGGCTGCAGCACTTGCCGCTCTATCGGCTCGGCGTCGGGGTCGACTTGTTGGTTTACACTCCAGAGGAGTATCAGAGGCTCAAGGAGGACGGAAACCCTCTTATCGAGCGGGTGGAGAAAGAGGGGATCACGATCTATGCGCGACCCGAAGGCTGAATGTGCGAGATGGCTATCCCAGGCCGAGAACGATCTCGCATTCGCTCGTTATGCATTGGACGGCCGCTTCTTCCATCAGGCGTGCTTCCATGCCCAACAGGCGGCGGAAAAGGCGTTGAAGGCGGTGCACTATAACGACGGCGCGAGGGCAGTCCTCGGGCACTCCGCCGTCGGGTTGCTGGCAAGGCTTCTGAACAGCCATCCCGACCTCGAGAGGGTGCGCGACCTCGCGGCCGAGTTGGATCTCTTCTACATTCCCACCCGATATCCGAACGGCTTGGTCGAGGGAACCCCGCACGAGGTGTTTACCCGCGCCCAGGCGGAGCGCGCCGCGAAGGCCGCCGAAAAGCTGATGCTGGCGGTCAAGAGCGAGATCGGCTGACACCGGGCGCGGGAACATCCTTTTGGGGCCGAGGACCAGGGCGAGGGATGAGGTTTCGGAAAGCTCCGCCAGGTCCGCCCGCTCGGACCGACGCGGCCGCGTGCGGAACACACGACCCTGGTATATTGTCCCTCGGCACCACAACAGCCAGGATGACTTGGCCGTGGGGGTTCTCCACGACAAACCGCTGGAGAGCGGCTTCACCTTCCCAGACTGACAGGGTCCAAAACTGCCGCTTGGGCGTATGCGTCCGCAGCGAGTAGCCGAGAAGGCCCGGCGTGTGTGTGTAGCACCGGCCGTCACAGCCTGAGTGCGAACGGCTAGACCGTGGGTCACGGACATCATAAGGGGGCGGACCGTGCCCAGCACCAGGGCTGGTGCCAGAAACGCCGCGGGCCGCCCGGCAGGAACCGCGCGGCCCTCGATCTGCGTCTCGGCGGGTTTGTCAGGCCGCCTTCAGGACGACTTCGGTCTCCTCGCTCAGCACACGGTAAATCTCGTTGAAGTCCGCCTTGGCCGTCTCCACGAACACCCCGAAGTGGCCCATCACGCAGATGGAATAGTCACCGGCCGACAATGCCCAGCCATGGAAGGGTGAGCAGTTCATCCCGGTGATCCGGCCAAGAGCCTCCGCCTCGGTGGCTCCTAGGAGAGACTTGCCTGCGCACAGCCTTGCGATGTAGCGAGCCGTCTCCTGGGGGAAGTCTCCCTTGTAGGAGACGAGTTCTCCGCCGGCAGAAAACTCGCCAGCGGCCACCGCGCCGCCTAACGTCATCAGTCGGTTGAGGTTTGCCATCACCTACCTCCTCGCTCTGTGAGCAGAGCGAATGTGCAAACCGCGAACGCTCGTTTCCGAGCCTCATGTTAAAGTTTAGCACCATGCTCAACTATTACGAGTCTGGGGTGGCGGGAATAGAGATACCACAGGTGTTGTCTCTGGCAGGACAGCCGTCTGTCGCCAGGGGGCGACCGTATTTCCCTTTCCACCCAAGCTGTTGCGGTTCAGGCTCGGAAAGTGTCGGACTAGAACGACAGCCCGGCGGCCCGGAAGGCCCCCACCCACCTCTCATCGTTCAACATAACCCCTCAAGCCTTTGTTCACGCACGAATGAAAACCGGCTTGGCACGGGTATTGCTTGGAGCCAACGGCGGCCCGACGGCAGCAGTCCTCACCACAGCCCAAAGGAGGAACCATGAATGCCGCCGAGTCGACAGGTCGACCTGGTTGGTCAGGATGTCACCGTGAACAGTCATCTCGACGTTCTTCATGCGCACTCCTCGGGACGCGGATCTCTCCGGACCGCCCCTCCGGGGGGCCTCTCAGCCCACGAGGTCGTGGCCTGGAATCCCTTTCCCGGCAGCACTGATGACCTCGTTCTGCGCGTTCTGCGAGCCCAACTTCATCGTCAGTCTTTAAGCTCGGGGGCATGATGTCACGCGCTTCGGCCTCGCCGTCGGGCAACCGTGTGTTCCGGGCACCTACCCAGGAGGTTCGCGATGTTCGCATTGGACGCCTTCACTCTCTCGGGCATTCTCGTGGCAGTCACGGTGGCACTGGTCGTCGCGTGCTGCAGCTCTGCGAAATGCCGCCTCTGCGGCACCGGCAAATGATGGCGAGCCGTCATGGACAAGGACCGCCACCGCCTCGGGCTCGCCTTGCTGGCGAGCGGCTTGGTGCTCGGGGTTTTCATCGCCGTCATTGTCATCGCCGCCCCAGGCACGTAACAGCCGCAAAAAACGACAGGTCTCCGCTCCCGTGCGGCTGTGACTGCCTCGGGGATCGGGGTTCGACGCCAGCTTGAGCCTTAACCAGATCTCGCCTGGAGATCGGCGTGGCAAGGTCCATCCTGTAAAGGAAGAGTATTCGACCTTTTTCCATGTCGGCAGCGACTCGGAGGACCAAGCCATAGGAGTTAGCCACCTTACTCATTCCCGTCCTTGCGTTGTCCCTTGCTGGCTGCGGCACTGAGATTGGCGTGCTGGCGGTCTGCCGAGGTAGGCCGCCCCGGCTTCCGGTGCCGCCGTGGTAGCGTATAACCACTCGAACACTTCGTAGCTCATGGCTACACCGCTACCGCTTTCTTCTTCGCCTACCACGGGCCGCGGCAGCTCGGCCTGGATCTGGCAGCCGTTCGGAGTTGAGCGACCTCGCGGCGCATCCACGACGCGCGCATCAACAGGCGCTCAGGTGAGGCGCCGCGGACCGCACCGCTCCTCGCGTGTTTCAGCGGGCGCCCTGGTTCCGGTGGCTCTGCCGGGCGTCCTCGGGTGAGCAGAACAGTCGCCTGTCTCGTTGGGACAACCCGTGACCGGGCGCCTTCTCCACCAGTCGATAGGGAGGAAGGGGCGGCAGGGGCGGCGGCGTGCGGGAGCATCCGGGGTCTGCGGCATCGATGAGCCCGTCGAAATCGTCGTCCATGCCATCGGAGCACGCCGTCGGGGAGTCGTGCGACTCCGGGTCCGGCCGTCCCACGAGCCATTTGTCCGGGATCGAGCGCCACAGCCGCTCGAAGAAACGCTCGACGCGGGCGGCGACGTTGCGGCTGTCCACAATCAGCACGTTCTCGTCGTTCTCCTTGTCTCCCGCGCGGGTCCAGTTCATCGACCCGAGCACGGTGAAGCGGCCGTCGACCACGGCCGTCTTCATGTGCATCTTCCCGCCCCAGTTCTCCACCTTGACCGGGATGCCGGCGGCGCGCAGCAGCTCGTGCTTGCTATAGCCGTTGACGGCGCTCGTCGCGTCGACGATCACGCGGACGCGCACGCCGCGGCGGGCGGCCTGGATGATCTCGCGGGCGAGCGCCTGGTGGGTGAGAAAGAACATCGCGACACTGATCGATTGTCTCGCTCCCTGCAGCAGCGGCAGCAGCTCGCGCTCTACCACGTCCCCCTGAGGGGAGAAGGCGAGTCTCGCCGAGGTCCCGTCCCCGAAGCGCACGTGCAGGCTCTCCCGGACGTGCGCTGCCTTCTCCCGGTGAAACCGCCCCCGGCTGTACATCTCATCGAATTCATCGGCGTACCACTGGGCGACCGGCTCGGAGTCGATGACGGCCACGGCGTTGGCATGGTAGCCTCCCGTTCCCGAGTCGCTCACGTTCGCCGAGCCGGTCCATACGTACCGACCGTCGAAGACGAAGAACTTGTGGTGCATGACGTTGCCCTCGAACACCGCGGGCTCCAGGCTGGCTTGACCGGCCAGAAGGCAGCGAGTGCCGAGGTCGTAGCCCACGCACTGGAGCGGCCCCCGAAAACCCGCGGGACGCTCGCACCAGGGTCGGGACTTGTTGTGTTCGGGGCGTGCGCGCTCGGAGGCCTCGAGGTCTTGGAGGTAGTCCGTGCGCACCGTGCCGATGGCGGCGATGAGGGCATCCGTATCGCGATAATAGCTCTGGTTCCGGATGTCCTTGTCCACCACACCCCGGACGCGCACGCCGCGCTGTTTCGCCTCGACCAGGGCGTTCAGAATCGCGGGCTGGGCCCGCAGGCCGTAGATCGCGAAGTCGATGGTCCGCCTCGCCCCGTTGATCAGGCGAAGCAGTTCCCGGCAGATGTCGGCCTTGCACTCCTGGGAGGGACCTCGTGCCTTCAGGGGCGAATTCAGCAGCACCTTCAGCGAGCCGACTGTTCGGGTCCGTTCGGAGCGGGATGGCTTACCTCGGTAGGCGGCGTCTTTCAGCGCGATCTGGTCGGGTGTCCGAGCCACGATCTCTGGTCTGCCTTTGTACGCGTCGACCCGGCCGATGACGCAGATGTTCTTGCCCTTGTACAGCGACACGGGCGGACCTGGAAAAGCGGGCTGATCGCGACCGAAGATGACGACCGTGAAGGTCTCGTTCGGATGCGGCTTGCCCATGTCGAGGAACATGGGCTCTCCGCGGCTGTGTTGCGCGTGGTAAGTGTCGACCACGGTTCCACACACCGTCCGCATCTCGCCGACATGACGGCGGGCCTCCGCCGCACTCGTCAGCTCTGCGGCGAGCGGAGAACGGGCGGCAAGGGCCGTGCAGACGAGCCCGAGGGCGAGAATGTATCGTCCGGAGATCAAGCTGCACCAGAGCCTGGCTGTCTTCGCAACAGGTAGCTGTGGAACGAGGTCCCGGGAAGACCCATGGTATCCGTTCGGGCCCGCGCCTTACGAGCGCATTCGGCCATGCCGTTCGCCGCGGGCTGCGGCGGTCGTCACAGAAATGTTACGTTTCCGTGAAGCCGGCGTGACCGGCCGCGACCATCATGTTCGCGGAGGAGGGCCGTGAACGGGCGCGGTCCCCGCGGTCGTGGGGCGGCCGCAGCGCAGCCGCCGCTAGCCGGCAGGCGGTGCGGGGACGCAGTATCCGCCCGTTCTTTCAAGCGCGAGGGATAGAGGGTCGAATCATGGCAGACAAGCGTTCGCTGAATGCAGAGCGCGAGCGGCTGGAGGCGCAGCGCGAGGGCAAGGAGAACTGGCGGCTGTGGGGCCCCTACCTCTCCGAGCGCGCTTGGGGCTCGGTGCGCGAGGACTATAGCGCCTATGGCAGCGCCTGGGAGTACTTGGACCACGACCAGGCGCGGTCGCGTGCGTACCGCTGGAGCGAGGACGGCCTGGGCGGGATCTGCGACGAGCAGCAGCGTCTGTGTCTCGCGCTCGCCCTATGGAACGGGCGCGACCCCATCCTGAAGGAGCGCGCCTTCGGGCTCGCCGGCAACCAGGGCGTGCACGGCGAGGACGTGAAGGACGTCTACTTCTACCTGGATGCGACCCCCAGCCACAGCTACCTCCGCTACCTCTACAAGTACACGCAGAAGGAGTACCCGTACGGGTGGTTCGTGGCTGAAGCAGCGCGCCGCAGCCGCACGGACCCGCCGGTGAGCGTGTTCGAGTCCGGCATGTTCGAGGAGAGCCGGTACTGGGACGTCGAGGCCACGTACGCGAAGGCGGACCCGGAGACCATCCGGGTGCGCATCAGCGTCGCCAACCGCGGTCCGGAGACCGCGACGCTCCACCTGCTGCCCACCCTGTGGTTCCGCAACACCTGGTCCTGGGGCGATGAGGCGGTCGAGCGCCCCCTGCTCCAGGCCGTCCAGGCGCCGCCGGGTGCCGCGTGGGCGGTGGAGGCCGGTCACCCCACGCTGGGCACCTATCACTTGTATGGCCGCCAGCGTGCCACAACGCTCTACACCGAGAACGAGAGCAACGCGGAGCGGCTGTGGGGCCAAGCCAGCCGCACGCCGTTCGTGAAGGACGCCTTCCACCGCCGGGTCATCCAGGGTGATAAGGAGGCGGTCAAACCACAGCAGCAGGGCACGCGGTTTGCGGCCTGGCACGTCCTCACCTTGGGGCCGAGCGAGCAGGCCAGCATAGACCTGGCGCTGACCGCCAAGGCCGGCGACAGCCCTTTCGCCGGCGGCGAGGTCATCTTCTCGAAGCGCCAGTCCGAGGCCACCGTCTTCTACGACGAGCTGCAGCCGGATGTGAGCCCCGAGGATCACCGCATCTTGCGCCAGTCCCTGGCCGGCATGATCTGGGGCAAGCAGTTCTTCCACTACGACGTGGCGCGCTGGCTGGACGGCGACCAGTTGCCGCCGCCCGAGGCCCGCAGGTACGGCCGCAACCGGACCTGGCGCCACTTCAAGGCGGCGGACGTAATCTCCATGCCGGATACCTGGGAGTACCCCTGGTTCGCCGCCTGGGACTTGGCCTTCCACTGTGCGGCGTTGTCCCTCGTGGACGTGGATTTTGCCAAGGGCCAGATCGAGCTGATGCTGAGGGAGAACTACCTCCACCCCAACGGCCAGATCCCGGCCTACGAGTGGGCCTTCGGGGACGTGAACCCGCCGGTGCACGCCTGGGCGGCGCTCAAGGTGTTCCGCGCCGAGCGGGTGCAGCGCGGCAAGCCCGACCTGGACTTCCTGCAGCGGGTGCTGCACAAGCTCCTCATGAATTACACGTGGTGGCTGAACCGCAAGGATGCGGATGGGCACAACGTGTTCGAGGGTGGGTTCCTGGGACTGGACAACATCTCGGTGTACGACCGCTCCCAGCCGCTGCCCCCCGGCTACGCTCTGAAGCAGGCCGACGCCACGGGCTGGATGGCGATGCTGGCGTTGAACATGACGGTGATGGCGCTGGAGCTTGCGACCGAGGACCGCGACTACGAAGACATCGCCGTCCAGTGCCTGACCCAGTTCTTCGCCATCGCCAACGCCATCGCCGGTCACGCCTGGCACGGGGAGTCCCTGTGGGACCCCCTGGACGGGTTCTTCAAGGACCTGATCGTAACGCCCGACGGACAGTCGCACCGCATCGACGTGTTCTCGTGGGTGGGCATCATCCCCCTGTTCGCCTGCGAGATCGTCGATGCCCGCCTGCTCGCCAACGCGCCGCGATTCAAGGCGGTGCTTGGGCGCCACGGGGGCGGGCTGTTCGACGGCCATTATATCTGCGCCTGCCCGGAGCACACCAACGAACGGGGCGAGCACCTGCTCTCGCTGGTGGACCACACCATGCTGCCGCACATACTGAAGCGCCTGCTGAACGAGGAGGAGTTCCTGTCTCCTTACGGCATCCGCAGCGTGAGCAAGATCCACGCGACGCGCCGCGACCTGGGGGTGATCCCGGGGATCGGCACCGCGATGATCGAGTACCTGCCGGGCGAATCCAACAGCGGACTCTTCGGCGGCAACTCCAACTGGCGGGGGCCGGTCTGGATGCCGACCAACTACATGCTGGTGCAGGCCCTGGAGAAGTACCACCGCTACCTCGGCGACAGCTACCGGGTGCCGGTGCCGTGCGCGAACGACCGGGAGCTCAGCCTGGCCCAGATATCCAGACTCATCTCCGACCGGCTGGTCGGAATGTTCCGGCGCGGGGCGGACGGACGCATCCCCGCGCTGCCGCCGAACAGTCCCTTCCAGCGCGACCCGCACTGGAAGGACCTGTCGCTGTTCCACGAGTACTTCCACGCCGAGACCGGCCAGGGGCTGGGGGCAGCGCACCAGACGGGATGGACCGGCCTGGTGGCGAACCTGGTGATGCGGCACTACCGTACGGACATTCCAGAGTTCTGGCGCCAGAGGAGACAGCCGGCCACCGCCGCGGCCTGAGCCGGGCGACGGCCAGAGACCCGGCGTGGACGCGCGACGCATCGTCATCGTGGGCGGGGGGTTCGCCGGGTCGACGCTCGCCCGGTGCCTGGAACGGACGCTGCCGAGTGACTCGGAGCTGTTCCTGCTGAGCCAGGACAACTGCATCACATACACGCCACTGCTCCCCGAAGTGGTCGGGGCCTCCCTCCAGCCCGGCCATGCGGTCGCACCGCTGCGGGTGATGCTCAAGCGCACGCGGTTCATGATGGTGACTGTGAGCGACATCGACCTGGAGGCCCGCGAGGTCCACTACCTGGGGGAGGGCGCCGGGGTCATCCGCTACGACCACTTGGTGCTGGCGTGCGGTACGATGGGCGATCTCGACGTGGTGCCGGGGATGGCGCGCTACGCGCTGCCGCTCAAGACGCTGGGCGATGCCCACTTCTTGCGCAACCGCGTGATCGTGCGCATGGAGCAGGCGCAACTGCAGCCCGACCCGGACGCCCGGCGCTGGCTCACCTCCTTCATCGTCGTGGGGGGCGGCTTCAGCGGTGTGGCGGTGGCCGGCGCGATCGGCCGCTTTCTGGATTCCGCTCGGCGCTACTACAGCGGCCTGAGCCCGGAGGACGGGCGGGTGGTCCTTCTGCACGGCGGATACCGGCTCCTTCCGGAGCTGTCGCCCAGCCTGGGGAAACTCGCCCTGACGAAGATGCGCAAGCACGTGGACGTGCGCCCGGATACCTTCGTGATCGCCGTCGACCCGCAGGGCGTGCGTCTGGAATCCGGGGACGAAGTGCGTGGCGGGACCGTCATCTGTACCATCGGCACCGCGCCCAGCCCGCTGCTCGCCGAGCTGCCGCTGCCCAGGGAGCGCGGCCGTGTCCGCACCGCGCCCGATATGTCGGTGCCCCGGTTCCCGGGTGTCTGGGCACTCGGTGACTGCGCCTCTGTGCCCAACGGCCATGACCATCGCCCTTCTCCTCCGACCGCCCAGTTCGCCGCCCGCCAGGCGCGGCAACTCGCCGACAACCTGCGCCGTGCGCTCCAGGGCGTCCCGACTCGGCCGTTCTCCTTCCGGCCCCGGGGCCAGATGTCCTCCATCGGCCACACCAACGCGGTGGCGAAGGTGTTCGGAGTGCGCATCTCCGGATTCGTCGCGTGGCTGCTGTGGCGCGGGGTGTACCTGATGAAGATGCCGACGCTGGCTCGCAAGATCGAGCTCTATTTCGAATGGAATTGGGAGCTGCTGTTCCCGCCGGACTTGGCCCACATGGGGTTTGCGCGCACCCGGCGCGGCGCGAAGCAGGTGCAGATCCGCCCGAAGGAAGAGCACAGGCATGCATTCATGAGGAACGCCGAGACAGGGGCGTCGCGTCGTGATCGATGAAGCCGGCCAGCGTGCAGTGCTCAGAGCTTTGTGAAGAAATCGTCGCGAGCGGTCCGAGAGCAAGGCGCACGGAGCGCAGCGACGAGACATATCAAGTAGATAGGCGAGGAGCGAGCACCGCGCAACGCGGCTATCGGGACGCGCAGCAGATTTGTTCACAAGCTCTCAGGACTTGAGCGGCGCTGAACAGGTGGGCGAGGATATCCTTGTTGGCGCCCCTCGCGTTACCCTAGACTCCAGGTTGACCCACGGGGACCCTGGCATGAAGCGGAAGCAGATCCATACGCTGTTTGCGCGGCTGCAGGCGGCGAACCCGACGCCCACTACCGAGCTGCGCTACACGACGCCCTTCGAGTTGCTGGTGGCGGTGATCCTCTCTGCTCAGGCCACCGACGTTGCGGTGAACAGGGCGACCGCGCGCCTGTTTCGCGTGGCCGGCACGCCCGAGGCGATGGAGCGGCTCGGTGAGGAGGGGCTCGCGGAGCACATCAAGTCCATCGGCCTGTATAACAGCAAGGCCAGGCACATCATCCGGATGAGCCGGCTGCTGCTGGAAAGGCACGAGGGCCAAGTGCCCCGCTCCCGCGAGGCATTGGAAGCCCTGCCCGGGGTCGGTCGCAAGACCGCCAACGTGGTCCTGAACACGGCCTTCGGGGAGTCCACTATCGCCGTGGACACCCACATCCTGCGCGTGGCCAACCGCACCGGACTGGCGCCGGGCAAGACCCCCAAGGAGGTGGAGACGGGCCTTTCCAGGCGGGTCCCCGCGCAGTTCCGGCGGCACGCCCACCACTGGCTGATTCTCCACGGGCGCTACGTCTGTACCGCGCGCAGGCCGCGCTGCTGGGAGTGCCCGATCGAGGATCTGTGCGAATACCCCGCCAAGAACCTCGTGCTACCAGGCCCGGCGTCGGCGCGGGGAAGATCTCGCGGCACCGCGGGGAGCGCGCAGGCTGCCGCCTCCGGCGTCGCCGGCGCAGGTGAGCCGTCCGCATGACAGGCCCCGGTTGCCGGGCGCACCGCAACCACGCGGTGCGTTGAAACGCAGCGGAGTGCCGAGCGATGTTGTTTCCCCAGGACCGCGGGCAGGCGCGCGCCGTATTCCAGCGTAGCTGGCGCAAGTACCTCGAGGGCATCCCCTTGGAGCCGCTGGAGGCGGTGGTCGTGGACGTGGTGTTGCGCCACCCCGAGTTCCATGGCGTCCTGACGGCGCAGGACGTCAACGAATGCGACACCCTGGTCGAGCCTGGGGAGGGCAACCCGTTCCTGCACCTGGGCCTGCACGTGGCGGTCCAAGAACAGAATCGCGAGCGCCCGCCCGCCCGGGATGCGCGAGCTGCACGCGCGCCTCGTGGAGAAATGGCGCGATGCGCACGAGGCCGAGCACCGCATGATGGAGTGTCTGCTCGAAGTGCTGCGGGCAGGCATGGCGGCCGGGCGAGCCCCGGACGAGGCCAGATACCTGGAGTGCGTGCGACGCCGCGCTGGAATCCCGCGCTGAGACGATACGGATGGACGCCGTCGATTGCAGGCGTGTACCGGCCCCAAGGGGTGGCCACGCCGCGGGTGCAGCGACGCTCGGTCCCGCGCCGCTTGGCCGGAGCCGTCATCGCGGGACGGCGCTACACCGGCTGGGGCTCGTGTGGGTGGTGGGCGCACTTTCCGCCTGCGCCCTCCAGCCGCCGGTCCCGCCCGGCCCCGCGGCGCAGTGTACGGACTTCTTCCACACCATGGACGCCCAGGTGACGAGCGCCGGTGTGCAGGACGTCCAAGCCGCCCGCATTCCCGGATTCCCGTATCTCCGAGTGGACCGCTTCTTGGAGAGCTTCCGCCCGCTGCCGTCCGGCAGCCCCGAGTACGCCGCCTGGGTGAGCCGGCTGGAGCGCTTGGCCTTGCGCGGATGGGAGATGCGAGCTCGCCAATCTGCCCGCCGAGGCCCGCCCGCTCATCGAAGCCCGTGTCCCCGCCGGCATGGGTCCGGACCCCATGGACGGCGCTCGACGCTGTGCGGCTCTGCTGCGCGATCGCGACCTGGCGACGCCCGACGGGCGCGGGCGCCTCGCCGAGCGGGCAAGAGTGCCCGACGATTACCTGACCTGGGAGCGTGCCCTGGGGCTGTACCCCTTCACGGCGCTCGTCTTCGCTTACGGGATCGCCCGCTGGCACGACGAGACGCGGGCGGGCTACGGGCAGCCCGTGGAGAGCTTGCCGGTGCTCGGGCGTCTGCTACGCTTCGAGCCTCCCAGGCAGGCTCCGCTGAGCCGGACGGAGGTCGCCCAAATCCTGCGGCGATCTGCCGCCAACCCGCTGCACAGCCCCGAGCCCGCCGGCGAGGACCGAGAAAGGCTGTTCGCCGCCTTCGCGCCGGTCTGGGAGGTGGATGTCGCGGCGGACGCCGACCGCATCGGTAGTCCCCGATGGGACCAAGGCCCTTATCCCGGGGTGGGCGTCGCCGTCCCGGTGGTGTATCGCCACCTTTCCCATACTCGCATGGCGCATCAGGTGCTGCTGCAGCTCAGCTACATAGTCTGGTTTTCGTCGCGGCCCAAGACCTCCTCCTTCGACCTGCTGGGCGGACGGCTGGACGGAATCACCTGGCGGGTGACCCTCGCCCCGGACGGTGTGCCGCTGATCTACGACACCATCCACAACTGCGGATGCTATCACCTGTTCTTCCCCACCTCCCGAGTGCGGCTCAAGCCGCAGCCTCCGACGGTCGAGGAAACCGCGTTCGTTCCCCAGCAGGCCCCTGAGACCGATAGGCCATCGGGCGTAATGGTGCGTATCGCCCAGCGCACCCATTACGTGGAGCGAGTGCTGGGCAGGGGAAGCGGCGGGGACGCGGTCACGTACCGGTTTGCAGACTACGATGAGCTGCGTTCCCTGCCGCGCGGGGCCTCGGGAAGACGCAGCCTGTTCGGTCTCGACGGCATCGTGCCGGGCAGCGAGCGCGGAGAGCGCTTTTTCTTCTGGCCCACGGGTGTCCCCTGCCCGGGCGCGATGCGCCAGTGGGGGCACCACGCGACGGCGTTCGTCGGTAGGCGTCACTTCGATGACGCCGATCTCATGGAGCGCTATTTCCTGTGGCAGCCCTGATCCGCGTCGCCGCCCTGCTGCTCGTGGTACTCGCCAGCGCGTCGCACGCCGGGGAGGACCGTATCGTGGTAGGCGCTTTCTCCGCCGGCGACCTCTCTGGCTGGCGGCCCGAGAGATTCCGCGGCGACACCGCCTACCGCATCGTGGCTCTCGATGGCCAGCGGGTGCTTCGCGCGGACAGCGTACACAGCGCCTCCGGACTGGTGCGGCGGCTGCGGGTGGACCTCACGCGTACCCCGTTTCTGCACTGGCGCTGGCGCGCGGAGGGCGTGCTCCAAGGGGTGGACGAACGCACCAAGGCGGGTGACGACTATCCGGCCCGCATCTACGTCATCGTGTCGGGAGGCTTGTTGTTCTGGAAGACGCGCGCCCTCGACTACGTGTGGTCCAGCAACCAGCCGCCGGGGAGTGCCTGGCCGAACGCCTTTACGGGCAACGTGATGATGCTGGCAGTGGAGTCCGGCCCGGAGCGAGTCGGCCACTGGGTCGAGGAGCGGCGGAACGTTCGCCAGGATCTCGCACTCTATTTCGGAGAGCGGGTGGACGCCGTGGACGCCGTCGCCTTGATGACCGACACCGACAACTCGGGCCGCAGCGCGCTGGCCTACTACGGGGATATCTACTTCGCGGCCCACTGAAGCCGTGAGCAGATCGCCACGACCCGGTCCCGTTCCCACATCTCGCGCCGCGGGGAGCGCCCGCCTGCAAGCAACGGAGAGGAGCCATGCACGCGACCCTGCCTCTGCTCCAGGAAACCGATTTCCCGCCCCTCACCCGTGGGCCACTGGAGACCCTTCAGGTCAACGTCGGTTACCGGTGCAACCAGCAGTGCCTGCACTGCCACGTCAACGCCGGGCCGAACCGCAAGGAAGAGATGGAGCGGCCGACGGTCGAGGAGGTTCTCGCGTTCCTGGACAGGAGCGGTGTCAAGAAGCTGGACATCACGGGCGGTGCGCCGGAGCTCAATCCACATTTCCGTCATCTGGTCCAGGAGGCATGGCGGCGCGGCGTGCACGTGATCGACCGGTGCAATCTGACGATACTGGAGCAGTCCGGCCAGGAGGACTTGCCGGCGTTTTTGTCCACCCGGCAAGTGGAGATCGTGGCATCGCTGCCCTGCTACCTGGAAGAGAACGTCGACCGCCAGCGCGGCAGCGGCGTGTTCGCAGCGAGCATCCGGGGCTTGCGCCGTCTCAACGCGGTCGGCTACGGGTTGCAGCCGGAGCTGGTGCTGAACCTGGTCTACAACCCTCAGGGACCTAGCCTGCCGCCCTGCCAGCAGGGGTTGGAACGGGGCTACAAGCAGCACCTCAGCGAGCGCTACGGGATTGCGTTCAACGCCCTCTACACCCTGGCGAATATGCCCATACAGCGCTTCGGCAGCACGCTCGTCTCCAAGGGGCAGTTCTCCGAGTACATGCGCCTGCTGCGCCATGCCCACCAGGACGCCAACCTGAAGACGGTGATGTGCCGCACCCTCATCAGCGTCGACTGGCGGGGTTACGTGTACGACTGCGACTTCAACCAGATGCTGGGGCTTCCCCTCGGCGGATACCGTCGTCACCTGAGCCAGTTGCAGACATCCCGGTTGCCGGGGCGGCCCATCGCGGTCGCCGACCACTGCTACGGATGCACCGCCGGTCAGGGCAGCAGTTGCGGCGGGGCGCTGGCCGCTTGAGGATTTCCATCGTCGTGCCGGCACTGAACGAGGCGACCGGGATTGCCGCTGCGCTGCGGCCCATGCAGCCCTTTCGGGCTTCGGGACACGAGGTGATCGTGGTGGACGGGGGGAGCGCGGACGCCACGCTGGAACAGGCCGCTCCGCTCGCCGACAGGGCTCTGGTGGCGGAGCGCGGACGCGCGCGCCAGATGAACGCGGGCGCCGCCGTGGCACGGGGAGCGATCCTGTGGTTCGTCCACGCCGATGTCATCGTCCCGCCCGCGGGCGAGCGGCGCGTCATCCACGCGATCCGCGACCGCGGCAAGCTCTGGGGCCGCTTCGGGGTACGACTATCCGGGCAGGCGCCCTTGCTGCGCATCGTGGAACGGATGATGAACTGGCGCTCCTGCTTGACGGGCATCGCCACCGGCGACCAGGCCATCTTCGTTCGGCGCGGGGTATTCGACGCCGTCGGAGGCTTCCCCGAGATTCCCCTCATGGAGGACATCGCCTTCAGCCGCCGCCTCAAGCACCATGGGCGGCCGGCCTGCATTCCCGACCCGGTGACCGCCTCCAGTCGTCTCTGGGAAGCGCAGGGGGTGCTGCACACGGTGCTCCTCATGTGGAGGCTGCGGCTGGCCTATGCCCTCGGGGCGGACCCGGCCGCTCTCGCATCCCGCTATGAAGGGCGCGCCGGTGCTGTGCGATACCCCGCCCGGCGCCGCAGCAGCCCGATGCTAAACTCAAAGGGTCGGCCGCGCAGCAGGCGCTCGTCTGGTCCGGGCTAGGCGGATCGCCTCGGGGACGCCGGGTATCGAGAGTGGCTCTTCGGCTTGCGGTATTCGCGCGGGCTCCGGTCGTGGGCCAAGTGAAGCGGCGCCTCACCTCCCACCTGGGAGCGCGCCAGGCATCCCGGTTGTACCGCCGAATGGCAGAGCGCTGTCTGCGTACCGCGGTGGAGGCATGTTCCGGAACGGTCGAGCTCTGGTGCACGCCGGACGCGCTTCATCCCTTCTTCCTGGCGTGCCGCAGCCGGTTCGGTGTGCGGCTGCGCGTGCAGCGCGGGGCGGATCTCGGGGCGCGCATGGCGGACGCGCTCCACAGGCGGTTCCCCGCGCTGGTCATGGGGAGCGACTGTCCGTCCGTGACGGTCTCGGACCTGCGGGCGGCGCGGCAGGCCCTGGAGAGCGGGGCGGATGCGGTATTGGGTCCCGCGCGAGACGGCGGCTACGTGCTGCTCGGGCTGTCGCGTCCCATCCCTGGCCTGTTCAGGAGCATGCCGTGGGGGAGCGGCTCCGTGCTCGACGAGACGCGGGCGCGTCTGCGGGGCCGAGGGCTGCGATGGCATGAGCTTCCGGTGCGCTGGGACGTGGATCGTCCGGCAGACCTGAGAGAGCTGAGCAGACTGGACGGCTGGGCCGATGTTCTCGATGTCAAGAAGCAGAGCATCGCTCAATGGTGCAACGGCGGAGGAGGAGAGCCATGACAGACGACTGGGATCCCGTGGTGCTGAATTTCCTGTACGCCGCGATGGGCGGGACGATGACGCTGGCGTTCATGTGGGCAGGCTGCAAGCTGTTCAACTACACCGTGTGCTTCAAGATCAGCGAAGAGCTGGCCAAAGGCAACATCGCCGTCGGCCTGATGGTGATGGGGCTGTTCATCGGAATCGGGGTGGCGACCGGGCTCGTCATCGGTCTGGGGCTGAACGGATGACTGGCCCATCCACATGGGCGGCCTGCGTGCTGGGCGTGGTCGCACCGGTCGTGGTCGGCGGTCAATTGTCCGCCCCGCCCACTCTGGGGGGCTGGACCACGAAATACGACGCCCACTTCCGCAAGCATTCCAGGCACTACTTCGGCCCCGGCTTCGACTGGCGCTGGTTCAAGGCCCAGGCCGTCGTGGAGTCCGGCCTCGATCCAGTCGTCCGCGGCCGCCGCGGCTCGCGGGGCATCATGCAGATCAAGCCCAGCACGTTCCGGACTCTGAAGAAGGAGGAGCCGAACTTCCTAAACATCGCCAACCCCGAGTGGAACATCGCCGCGGGCATCTATTACGATCGGCTGCTGTTCGACCAGTGGGACGACCGCAGGCCGCTCGTGAACCGACTATGCTTCACCTTCGGGAGCTACAACGCGGGGCCTTCCCGTATCGAGGGCAGCGTCAAGCGCGCGCGACAGAGTGGACGTGCGCACGGGCAGTGGGAGCAGGTCGCCCCGTATGCGCCGAAGACGACGCGTCGGTATGTGCGCCAGATACGGGACCTCGTCGGCAAGGCGCCGCCTCACAAGGCAGCGCCGGCAGCCCGCGCACACACCCGGACCTCGATGCGATCGGCTCCGGGGGCCCGCCGCCGGGGTCGGTCTCAGAGTTCGTGAAGAAATCGAACAGGCGGTAGGTCAACGGGCGCGGAAGCTTACGCGTCGTCGGCAGGGGTGACCGGGTCAGGGGAAAGCCCTTGGGTGACCGGGGCGAGGGGGTCCGTCAATGCCCCGCAGACGTCCCTCGAATAACCGTTTGCGCCCCAGGCTGACGACTTCGCGCCGGGTACCCAAGCGCCCGGCGATATGATCGTTCCTTGACCCCTCGGCCGCGAGCAAAATCATCGTGGCGCCGACGACCCGATAATACGGCAGTGCGACGAATCCAGGATTACCACGTGAGCAGTGCTGTAGGATCTCGCGCTGCGCCTGCGGCACCGGCCGGACGTGGGCGGCGGCCGACGGTCCAGCGGGACTTCGCAGCGTAGATGCTGGCGCCCCGGACACAGACGGCATCCCGTTGCCGTGGCGGGGCGCGCCGCGGGGGGCTGCCATTCGGTGCAGGCTAGCTGTACGCTCCACAACACGGCGCCAGGCGGCGCCTAAAGTTGGGGTCATGACCGTCTATCCAGCGAAGGGAGTACAGCATGGAGAAAGTCAGTATCGTAGGAGCGGGCCGCGTCGGTGAAGCCACGGCGCATTTCCTGGCCAAAGAGGACATCTGCCGCGAGCTGGTGCTGGTCGATGTGCGCGAGGGCGTCGCGCAGGGCGCTGCCCTCGACATTCAGGAGTCCGCCCCCCTGTTTGGGTTCGATAGCCGGGTGGTCGGTGCAAGGGAATCCGCGGGCATGGAAGGCTCGGACCTCGTCATTATCACGGCCGGCCTTCCCCGCAAGCCGGGCATGTCCCGCTCCGATGTCCTGGAAACCAACGCTCGTATACTCGACGGGATTGTCGATGACGTGCGCCGGTACGCACCGGATTCCATGGTGCTGGTCGTGTCGAACCCGGTGGACGTGCTCACCTACCGGGTGTGGCAGCGTCTCGGCTGGGCGCGCAGCCGGGTCATGGGGCAAGCGGGGGCATTGGACTCGTCCCGCATGGCCAGCTTCGTGGCGATGGAAACCAACCTGTCCGTCCAGGACATCAACGCCATGGTACTCGGGGGACACGGCGACACGATGGTGCCCCTGGTGCGCTACACCACCATCTCGGGGATACCCATCACCCAGTTCCTGGACCGCTCGGCCATCGACCGCATCATCGAGCGTACGCGTCACGGGGGAGCAGAGATCCTGGCCTTGAAACAGACCAGCAGCGCGTACGGCGCCCCGGCCGCAGCGATCGCGGCGATGGTGGACGCGATCGCGCGGGACCGCAAACGCGTGCTGCCAACTGTGGCCATACTGGAGGGCGAATACGGCCAGCGGGACGTCGCGATGGGGGTACCTTGCGTACTGGGGCGTGGAGGCGTGGAGCGGGTAGTGGAACTCGACCTGAACGCTGAAGAGTCCGCCATGTTCGGGGCTTCGCTGGGGGGTGTGCGCGCGGACATCGCCCGCCTACCGGCTTAGGGCGCGTCCGCGGCCCGCCGCGGACGCTATTCTCACGTGCCCCCCGAACTCGCCTGGGACGCCGTGCCTGCGTAGCAGGCCGGCAGGTGCTCATCCGAGACTCATGCAACGACCACAAGCTCATCGATGCGCCACCTCTGCATGGGACTTCCGGCGGTTGGGGCCAAGTCGATAGAGGTGTGCGCAATACGTGCGGCGCTTCAGGGGCGTTGCTGACCCATGGCAGACGCAACCAAGATATCCGGCCTGCTGATTGAGCGGCGGCCGGACGCCCGGATCGCCCTGCACTTCGGGAGTCCCCTGGAGCTCCTGGTCGCCACCATACTTTCCGCGCAATGCACCGATGCGCGCGTCAACGAGGTGACCAAGGTGCTGTTCAAGAAGTACCGCAGTGCGCAGGACTATGCCCAGGCGCATCCGTCCGAGCTGGAGCAGGAGATCCGGCCCACGGGGTTCTATCGCAACAAGGCCAAGACCGTCATCGCGTGCTGCCGTAAGCTGGTGGAGGACTTCGAAGGCAGAGTGCCGTCGACGCTGCAGGAGTTGGTCATGCTACCCGGGGTGGGAAGGAAGACGGCGAACATCATCCTCGGGAGCGCGTTCGGCCGCCCCGCCATCGCCGTGGACACCCACGTCCTGCGGGTGAGCAATCGTCTGGGGCTCGTGTGCACCAAGGATGCCGACAAGGCGGAGCAATCGCTGATGACGCAGGTGCCCCAGGAACGGTGGACCCATTTCGCCCTGGCGATGATCCTTCACGGGCGAGAGGTGTGTACGGCCAGAAAGCCCAAGTGCCGGGACTGTGTGCTCTACGCGGAGTGCGCGTGGCCCGACAAGACCCCTCCCTGACTCCCGCCCCATGATAATGCGCTGTGATGAGAGAGCGGCAAGGACCGCGGCGATTTCCTCACACGTGTTGACTACATGGCCGCTCCGCGCCGGAAGCAGTCCCTCGGTGTAAATCGGTGGGAACACTCGACGCAGACAAGGACGCCGCGAAAGAGAGGGTTGCGACCACCCAGGTCCTGAGCCGCTTGGCTGGCTGCATGGGGCCGTCCGGACGGCTGCTGGAGAGCCATGTTCTGCGGCGTGGTCTTATCCATGACACCTATGTCGCAGCCTACGAAGCGGACGGCCGAATACGCCGCTACCTGCATCAGCGCCTGAACACGCAGGTCTTCCGCGACCCCGAGGCGTTGATGGCCAACATCGCACGGGTCACGGCCCACCTGCGAGCGAAGCTGGAGGAGCAGGGCTGCACGGACGTCGACCGCCGGGTCCTGACGCTCGTTCCCGCCCGGGATGGCAGGTCCTACTGCCTGGATGGCGCCGGCGCCTACTGGCGCACTTACCACTACATCGAAGGTGCGCGCGCCCACGACACCATCGAGACCCCAGAGCTGGCCTTCCAGGCAGCGCAGGCATTCGGCCGCTTCGTATGCGCCCTTGCCGAGCTGCCCGGCCCGCGTCTCTACGAGACTATCCCGCATTTCCACGACACGCCGGCGCGTTTTCAAGCGCTCCTGGACGCCGTACGGCAGGATCCGTGCCGAAGGGCGGCTGCCGCGCGCGCGGAAATCGACCTCGCCGTGGACCGCGAGCCGCTGGCCGGCGTGCTCGCTCGCCTCCAGTCCACGGGGGATCTGGCCGAGAGGGTCGCGCACAACGATACCAAGATCAGCAACGTGCTGTTCGACGCGCTGACCGGCGACGCGCTCTGCGTGGTGGATCTCGACACGGTCATGCCCGGGCTCATCCTGCATAACGTCGGAGACCTCATCCGAACGGCCGCGGCGGCCGCTCCCGAGGGTGAATGCGCGGCCAGTTTCCCGGCCCTGCGGCTGCCCGTCTTCGAGGCTGTGGTGAGAGGCTACGTGGCGGGTGCGGGCACTGGGCTCACCGAGCAGGAGGTGATGCTGTTTCCGGTGGCGGCAACGGTCGTCACCTTGGAGTCGGGACGCGCTTCTTGACCGACCATCTGACGGGGGACAGGTATTTCAGGATCGGCAGACCCGGCCACAACCTGGAGCGAGCGCGCCATCAGTTTCGTCTGCTGAGCAGCATGGAGCGGCAGCAAGACGCTATGGTCGACGTGGTCCAGCGGGCGTGGGTCCACCGCCGCGCAGGCTAGGGCGGGCCGGAGCGGGGGGGCCGCCAGGGCGCGCCGCTTGGACCAGGCCGGCGTGGGTGGCCGAATGGATTTCCCTGGGAGCCCCGCGCACGGACGCGGCGCCGGTC
>CAWCPV010000010.1:0-147876 GCA_963797555.1 uncultured Gammaproteobacteria bacterium
TGGCTCTTGCCGGGACGACGGGAGATCTATGAGCTACAGTTGGCCGCGCTGGAGGCCGCTGCCCTGACCAGGCGGCAACTGGTCGATCAGGGGGCCTACTTCTATTCCATCGACGGCGTTCCGACCCGCCATTCACTGATCTGCTCCGGACGGCTTAAATCTTTCTTCGCGAACAACGGCTTTCGCACCGGATACGCGACACACGGTCTTTTCCCCTACCGCGGAAAATTTCATCCACAAATGGTGCGGGGTATCCTTAACGCTATGGGAATCCAACAGGGCGATACTGTGCTGGACCCAATGATGGGATCTGGGACGACGCCCGTAGAGGCAGCTCTCATGGGCATAGACTCCATCGGCCTCGATGCGAGTCCGTTTTGTGTCTTTATGGCCGAGACCAAGGGATTTGGCTTGACGATGTCTCTGGCCCGCGCCCAGGGCGCGTTGCAGAACATACAGAGGGTTTACGGGTATTTCGCAAACAAGTACGGGGCGCCGCAGCTCGCGGAGGGTGCGCCTTCGGATCTCGATCGAGGCCTCGTGCGTGTTATGGGGGAAGGTGAAGAGTATGTGATCTCGGGGCAGCGCTTTCGCGACAAAGGGACCGCCGACACTTACGCTTTGCTTTTCCTCGCCTTCCTGGATGCTATGGGCTATGCGCAGCGTACCGCGCGCAAGAATCCGCTGGATCTGTTCCGAGGCATCCTAGAACGCTATCTCCACACGTGCAAGAAGTTCCAGACTGTCCGCAAGGCGCACGACATAAACCTGGGCAATATCACGGCGAGACGCGGGGATGCAAGAGCGATGGATCTTCCGGCGGCATCCATCGATGGCATCTTGTTCTCGCCGCCGTATAGCTTCGCCATCGATTATGTCGGCAACGATGCGTTCCACCTGGACGCCTTGGGGGTGGACCGTCGAGAGCTGAATGCGATGATGATCGGTATTCGCGGCGGAACCAAGCTTGCAGACAAATATGTCTGCTACGTCGAAGACATGCGTCAGGTGCTACAGGAATGCTACCGCGTGCTTCGGGCGGGGCGCTATTGCGTGATCGTGATTGGCACCAACAGCAACCAATTGAGCAAGGTACTCAAAACGTCAAGAGACGAGTTGACGGGGCTTCAGGAGGTCGTCCGCAGCGAGGCCCAAGCCGTCTGGTTCTCGTTCGTCACTGAGATCGAGCGGCTGATCAACGGGATCTCGAACACGATGCGCGAAGAGTTCATCGTGTTTCTGCGGAAGCTTTGAACCAAGCAGTGCCTGCCCAGTCGAGGGTTCGAATGAACAGGAGTCCCGGTGCCTGAAGCTGGCCCGGTAACACTTGACCACGTCCCAGGATCTTGCGTCACCTTCTGGCCCGCCCATCGGTGCCCTTTGGAATTCTTGGCACGGCGAAGCTTTCGGCGTCGTGCTCGACCACCACGATACGCAGCGCACCCTTTATCCGCGTGAGACTGCGCCACAACGGAAAGTAGGGCTGAAGCTCGCCGATGTTGCCGATCCGGTCCGTCAGGTAGACCTTGAGGCGGTTACTCGGAACGACCAGGAAGCTGGCGAGGGTATCCGTTTGCTGCATCGCGAGAAACAGCTTGTTCAGCGCCCGATGGCTGGAGGAGATGTTGCCGGCCTCCCACTCGAAGGCGATGTAGCCCTTGCCAGTGAACTTGAGTGCGTCCAGGTCGCCGGTGCCAAACACGCTCGAGCCGATACTCGGTAACTGCTCTACGAGCCAGCCCCTGGTCTGGAGCGCCCTGATGCACGGGACCTTGATCATTTTGACCCCGTTCCCTTGCCCGCTCTTCTTGCCACTCTCGGGGTAGATCGTGAACGACCCGGAACCGTGGGGCCAGTCTGTCAGAGGCAATGGCCTGCTCCACATCGCTCCACGCCTGTTGCAGGCTGGCGGACGTGGAAAACAGGTGCTCGTTCAGGATGTCGTGGTACTCAAGAAGCTTCACCGCCATCCCCCTGTTCGGCGAGCATGTGCGTGACAGAGGCGACCAACTCTTCCGGAGTGACCTCCAGCGCCTTGGCGATCTGCAGAATCGTGGTCAGAGATGGCTGGCGGAGACCACGCTCGAGAAGGGAGATGAAGGTTCGGTCCAATTGGCTTTCGAGAGCCAAGCGCTCCTGGGAGATCGTCCGTCGATGCCTCAGCTCGCGAACGGCAAGGCCAAAGGCCTGCTCGGGCTTCACTCGTGACTCCTCGTGATGGATGCGAAGAGGATAGGAATCGCTCAGACTAAGGTCGACGGACTATAGTCTTCATCGCGAACCATGGTTGTGGTACGATGCGGGCGGTTGCCAACGGGGGTGCGGGATGGGTTTTTCGGGACAGTTCTTCAGGGCGCTAGGAGGCTGTCGGACTTGGAGCCGACTCGGGGGTAGAATAGGCGCACTGTAGCGGGCCACCGCCTGGGGAGCAAGATGGCTGTTGAATTCATCCCGATAGACCGCGATACCCCGTATATTTTCCCGCCTTGCGTGCAGGACTATCTCCCGGAAGGGCACTTGGCTCGATTTGTGGTGGAGATTGTGGAGCAGTTGGAGCTGAGGCATCTGTCGGCGGTGTACGGGGGTAAGGGGTCGAAGCCCTACCACCCGGCGATGTTAGTGGCGTTGCTGTTCTACGGCTATGCCACGGGGGTGTTTTCCAGTCGCAAGCTGGAGAAGGCGACCCATGATTCGATCGCGTTTCGGTATATCTGTGCCAACACGCACCCGGACCATGACACCATCGCGCAATTCCGCAGGCGGTTTCTGAAGGAGCTGGAGGGGCTGTTTGTCGAGATTCTGCTGGTGGCGGCAGAGATGGGGCTGGTGAAGCTGGGCACGATTGCGCTGGATGGGAGCAAGGTCAAAGCAAACGCCAGCAAGCATAAGGCGCTGAGTTGGGAGTACGCGAACCGGCTCGAGGCGCAGCTTCAGGAGGAAGTGCAAGCCCTGATGCGCTTTGCCGAGCAGGCCGACCGGAGACTCACTGGCGGAGGAGATGGATATTCCCGCCGAGATCAAGCGTCGCGAAGAGCGACTGGCGGCGATTGCCCAGGCGAAAGAGGAGATCCGGACCCGGGCGCAGGCGCGTTTTGAGCGCGAGCAGGCGGAGTTCGAACAGAAGCAGGCCAAGCGCGAGGTCTATGAGAAACACACCGGCAAGAAGGCTCGGGGCAAGGCGCCGAGTCCTCCGACACCTGGCCCGCAGGCCAAGGACCAAGTCAATCTGACGGATGAAGAATCACGCATCATGCCCACCTCCAGTGGAGGGTTCGAACAGGCCTACAACGTGCAGGCCGGGGTGGATGTCGAGACGCATCTCATCGTGGAGCACCACGTCACCCAGCACCCCAATGACAAACAGGAGATTGCGCCGGCGTTAGAGAACATTGCCCAGTTGCCCGAGGCGCTGGGTCAGGGCGAATCCCTCCTCGCCGACACCGGCTACTTCAGCGAGGCCAACGTTCAGCGGTGCAAAGACGCTCGCATCGCGCCGCTCATCCCGGAAAAACGCGAGAAGCACAATGTTCCCTTACAGACGCGCTTCGCCGAAGACCCTAAACCCCCTCGCAATCCCACACCCGTACAGGCGATGCACCACCGCCTGCAAACCAAGGAAGGTAAGGCACTTTACGCCAAGCGCAAATCTTCCGTGGAAACCGTCTTCGGTATCCTCAAACACGTGCAAGGGTTCAGGCAATTTCTGCTTCGCGGCTTAGACGCAGTCCGAAGTGAATGGGCTTTAGTATGCCTTGGGTGGAATCTGAAGCGGATGCATGCCCTGAACGGGTGAAAAGAAGGCACGTGAAGGGTCTTGCCACGCAAAAAAGATAGCTTCTCACCCATACCTGAGCCACATGGTCAAGATTCCCCCCTTGGGGCGTTGCAACACCCGCGTTTCTACCTTAAGTCCGACAGACTCCTAGGGGTCGATCCCGGCAAACGCGGGGCGGTGGCTCAGCTCTCCAGCCGTCTCGGGGTGCCTGTCAGCAGATTGCGATATTACAACGATGCCAATATCTTGCCTTCCGGCGACGATCTGGACCGAATACTCCAGGCGTGCGGGATCAGCGAGGTCGAACTGATGCTCGCCATGGGGCGATTGTCGAGGCAAGTCCTGGACGCACTTCAGGCGAAGGCGGGGATGGTTGCGGACCTGATCGGTAGTCCGGCAGCGGAAGAGTCGGACGGAACGAGCACGAATCTGGTTATGGAGACCGAGCTTGGCCGGCTGTACAAAGGCGACTGCGTCACCCTCATGCATACGATGCAGAGCGATTCGGTCGATATGATCTTTTCCGATCCTCCCTTCAATTTGAACAAGCTCTACCCTTCGAGCATCGACGACAACTTGAAGACGGAGCGGTATCTTGAATGGTGCGAGACGTGGCTCCGGGAATGTGTAAGACTCCTGAAGCACGGCGGGGCTCTATTCGTCTGGAACCTTCCGAAATGGAATGCGGAAATTGCGAGCTTTCTGCAAGGGCGACTGACCTTTGTTCATTGGATTGCGGTGGACATAAAGTACAGTCTGCCGATTCAAGGAAGGCTCTATCCTTCCCATTATTCCTTGCTCTACTTCGTGAAGGGCGGGAGCGCGCGGGTCTTCCACCCGGATCGGCTCCCCATGCAGATCTGCCCTCATTGTTACGGCGACTTGAGGGACTATGGTGGCTACAAGGACAAAATGAGTCCCAAGGGCGTCAACCTCACCGACGTCTGGTGGGACATATCTCCGGTGAGGCACGCCAAGTATAAGCGGCGCAATGGTGCGAACGAGCTTTCGCTGAAGATCTTGGACAGGGTCATTGCGATGTCGACCGACGAAGGCGATCTGGTGCTAGACCCATTCGGCGGGGCTGGAACGACGTATATGGCCGCCGAACTGAAGGGCGGGCGTTGGGTTGGGGTGGAGATAGGACCGACTGAGGACATCGTCAGGCGATTCCAGGATATCGAGCAGGAGCGAAAGATCCTGAACCACTATCGCGATGGCACGAATGTCCTATTCACCGAGGATGCACGAAGAGGACGAGAACGGGCGGGGTGGTGGACGTGCGAATCGGTTCGGCGCGAGAAAGATCACGGGAAGAACATCCCCTTGGGTCTCGAATAAAGGAGCAGCACAAACTTGCGCTTGGATGGTCAGGGCCATCTCCAGCGCAGAGCGGCAGGTCGACGCTTCGATCCGGCGCTCGGAGTGCACCATCATCAGATGATGGCACTGAAATGAGTAGACCAGGTGCAAGTTTGGCAGAGACGATCGTGCTTGACGAGGGCCGGTCTCCGACGGGCGGCGGACGCGTCATGTCGTGGCCCGGTCGGGCGGACCGCCCTTGGGGCATCCGCCCTACGCGAGGTTGCACTATCCGAGCTTGTTGCGCGATGGCGCATCGTCCAGTGGCCATCGGGCCTGCAGGCCGGCATCACCCAAGCGATTTCGTCTGGGCGGGCCGGTGGTACACTGAGGAGCGATGGTGAGCCGGAGAAGCGACGATGGCGGATGATGTCGAAAACCTCCTCCTTGAAATGCTCAAGGCGCTCCGTAAGGAGGTCAAGTCCCTCGGCGTCAAGATGGATGAGCAATTCGAATCCGTGCGTCTCAGACTTGGGTCAATGGAAACCCACTTACCGGCCTTCAACGCGAGGTCACCGGAATCCACGCGGACGTCGCAATCGTGCACGGACGGATGGACAGATTCGAGATGCGCCTCGACCGCATCGAACGGCGTCTGGACCTGCGTGACGAACCTGTCTAGCGCCGCGCCGGAGGCAAACCCCTGGGCGGAATACGCTTCACGATGGCCTCGCGGCACGGGCAGAAGGCGCGGGAAGTCCGCCAGCAGGTGTACGCAAGGCGTGTGGCGCTCTCCGACGGCAAGGGGGGTCACGTGGAGGCCACCTGTTAGCATCGCCGCCTAAGCTCACCAGCCGAGGCGGGGCTGCTCGAATCTCGCCTGGCAGGCCCTCGCGGCTGGGAGTCAGGGGAAGGCGCCGCCGCCCGGGGGCTGGACGATTCGTCCGGCGCGGGCTGGCGGAGCCGGTGCTACGCCACTACTTACCCGGGGCGGCCCCCCACGGGCTGACGGAGCAGGCCCAGGATGCCCCGCTCCTGGTACTGGGCTCCCGCTGCTCATCGCACCCCCTCTCGCAACGCTCGCGTTTCGCCGCGATGATACGCCGCAGAACGACCCCTCCAAGCGCTTCGTTGGCGCCTTCAAATGGAGCGGATCTGTTGGCGCATCTAGCGGCGATCCTGTGGAGGTGATGCACACGCTGCGAGTTGGTGTATACGATAGACATTCCCGTCCTCTGTTTCGGCGGGATCGCCGATTTGCGCGAAGAGTTGCGGCTGCTGCGTGCCAACCTGTTCTTCGAGCGGAACGAAATCGTGGACAGACGGCCTGTATTCCTGAAACAATTCCGCTGGAGCGGCCCCCGACTTCTGCTGGACGTTGTCGATAGTGGCGGGGGCCGCCGCCCGAGAGGTTACGGCGCATCGGTGATTTGTAATCGGAACGCGAGAGCTATGCTGCGCCAAGAGAGGCGACACCGGGCCAGTCTGGTGGCAGCGAGTGGGAGTACTGCCCGGGCGCCGTCTGAGACGAGAAATGTTACAAACGTGCGGCACACGTCTATGCCGCTGGGGCGTGCCGTCACCCTGAAGGAGGAGACCTATCCATGAGAAAAGTGCTCGCGATTCTAGCCGTGCTGTTATGGACTCCATTGGCGCACGCGCTCAACCCTTATGTACAGGGGGACAGCCTGCCGGGCGGCGACGTAGACCACCTTCGACAGGAGGTCGCCAATAGGCTGCATGCGGCTGGCCTGTCGGTAGTGGGAAGTTACACGCCGAAGGGGCTTGAGCAATATGGTGTCGTGGTCGCCACGGATGATGCGATCCTGAAAGCGATCCGGGCGATTGGGGGCGCGTCTATCGTTGGTGCAGGCCTCCGGGTAGGCGTCAAGGCGGACGGGATGGTCACTTACATGAACCCGGATTACTGGTACCGTGCCTATTTCCGCGATAAGTTCCGCCGTTACCAGGACGCTGTGAAGGACGCGCAGAGCCGCCTCCAGAAAGCCCTGGGTGCAAAGGGGGTGTTAGGCGGCAACGTCCCCGCAGGCAGCCTCGCGGGGTATCGCTACATGTTCGGGCTGGAGACTTTCGAGCAGCCTGTGCTGCTGAAGAGCCAAACGAGCTTCGAGGCGGCAGTCTCGACCATTCAGAGGAACTTGGGACGGGGTGACAAGCAGGCTGCCAAAGTCTACGAGGTGGTCATGCCGGACAAGCAACTGGCGGTGTTCGGCGTCACCATGAGCAACCGGACCACGGGGGAAGGCGCCTGGGTGAATAAGCTGGTGCCGGACCAGATCGCTGCCCTGCCGTACGAAATCTTCGTGGTGGACAACAAAGCGTACACGTTGCATCCCAGGTTCCGCATCGCCCTCTCCTGGCCGGCGCTCAGCATGGGAACGTTCCTGAGGATAGGGAACACGCCCACTGAGATAATCGCGACCCTGACGACGGTGGCGGGCGGGACGTACCGGGCGCAGGGCGGGTTCGGCGAGGAAGGGTGGTACTAAGCTTCGGGTTTCAGGGCACGGATTCCACGGTGTAACGGGACACTTTCAGGGTTGGTGACCAGTACTCTGCCGGGAGTCCGGCCTTGACCTTGAGCTGGGCGATGAATTCGCGGGGCTCGCGTAGGGTCTCCCATACCGCCGGGAGGAACGTGGCGCGGTGCCCGCCCTCCACGATGACGACGCCGTCCAGTCCTGGTTTCAGGCGGCGGAACGAATCCTCCTCGGAGTGCACCGCCAGGAGCGTGGGCCGGCTGAGGACCGCGATATGGATGTCCAGCTCCGCAATCTCGTCACCGCGCAACGGGGCGAAACGCGGGTCCCGGAAGGCGGCCGCATAAGCGTTACATGCGAACGTCCATCAGGAGGGGACGCGTGGCCTCGAGGGTTCCGATGCAGCCGCGCAGCGCCGCCAGGTGGTGAAGGGTCACAAAGGTGGCGCGCGTAGCCAGCAGCGCTTCGTCGTGGCCTTCGGGGGAGATGGCGGGCGGCCCGCCGTGGGCTAACCCGTATTCGATGGCACTGCGGGCTACCCTCAAGAGAGCCCGCCGCTGGTCCGGATTGAGCTCTTCGGCCGCCCTGTCAGGAGAATGCGTAGGCTCCATACCCGACCACTTGGTCGCGCGGACCGGCAGTGTCTCCGGAATTGCGCAGGTCCAGCGTCGCCGCAGCGAGCCCGTGGGCCTGCGCGGCCACGAGGAGGCCGGTGATGGGGATGCGCCCGCAGGCCTGCTGGTAATCGATATCGGCGGGCCGCAACTGCTCGATGGCGCGCGAGGTATCGCGGTCCATGCGGCGCGCGGTGTCGTAGTCATGGTAGTGGCTCAGGTCGGAGCTGATCACGAGAACGGTCTCGGCTCCACCCCAGAGGCGTTCCAGAACTTCCGCTACCTCCTGGGGCGACGCGTCGCCGACCACCAACGGGGCAAGAGAGAATTCCCTCAGCACTTCCTGAAGAAACGGAAGATGTACCTCCAGACTGTGCTCCCACGCGTGGGCGGAGTCCATCACCTGTACCTGGGGCAAATCCACTAGAGCGGCCGCTGCTGTCTTGTCGACGAGCACGTCACCGAGGGGTGTGTTGAACACGTCCGCGCTGCTCGTGGCCAGTCCCCGCAACGGCACGCGGTGGGACGGGCCGATCAGGACGACCCGACGGACAGTGTCGCGGGCTGGCCACAGCCGGGCATACGCCGTGGCGGCGACGGGGCCGGAGTAGATGTATCCCGCATGAGGTGCGATCAGGGCCTTGGGCAGAGTGCCGGGCGCTCGGTCGAGGGCACCCCGGAGGTAGCGTTGCACCATAGCTCGAAGCTGCTGAGGGTCGGCGGGGTAGAATGTCCCGGCGACCGCCGGGGAGCGCGTCACGCTCATACGCATCAAGTCCGTTCTGGGGGGTCCCTTCGTCATCGTAGGGCGCCGCATCGATAATTTCAAGGACGGCGGTGCGGTGTTAGCCCCAAGTAGTAATGTCCCCTCTGTAGGGGATAGAAATCTCCCCTTTGGCACTCGAAAGGGGACGTATGAGAGAGGGGTGATCGCGATGAGCCGGCGAGAGTTGGAGCGACTGGAGGTGGTGCAGCGGGTGGCAGGCAGGCGGATCAAACAGGGCGATGCGGCCTACATGCTGGGGCTATCGGTTCGGCAGGTGAAGCGCTTGTTGGGTGCGTATCGGCAGGACGGGGCAGCGGGCTTTGGTAGAGCAAGCGTCGGGGCCTCTGACCCCTTCGGTGCATCCCGGAGGCGGAGAAGGCGGGTTTTCTTGCCATCGTCCAGTCGCAGTACCCCGACTTCGGCCCAACGCCGTGCCCAATCGGCAATCGCCGTGCTGCTGCGCGAGCGTGGTCGCGGGAAGCACTTGTGCGGACGCATTGTCGTGACGCCGTCGCACAACCCGCCGCGGGACGGGGGCTTCAAGGACAACCAACCCGCGTGCGAGGTTGTGCTCGCTCCGCCACGCGCCGACCCCGGAGGACCGGTCCGTGGTAGCCAATCGATACCGCGTGATACTTCCTGGAGCCCATGGAGCTGGGCCACCTGCCTTACCAGAAGAGTACCTGCGTGTCTTATCCCGGACGACCATATAGACAAGAGACCTTTTCCGTTATTCTTGGCCCGGGACGTTTTGAGTGGGCTGATCCGGCAGTGGTCGGCAGGAAGCGAAGGGGGAAGAGCCACATGTTGATTGCCCTGCACCAAGCGCCGGGCACTTCGTCAAGATGGTGCACAACGGCATTGAGTACGGCATCATCGCCGCATACGCCGAGACGCTCGGCATCCCACGCGCCCCCAACGTTGGGAAGCAGGCGCACGAGACGGCCGCCGAGACGACGCCCTTGCGCGACCCCGCACACTACCAGTACGACCTGGACCTGCCCGACATCGCCGAGGTGTGGCGGCGCGGCAGCGTGATCGCCACACCCGGTGGGTCATGCTGCGCGCTTTGCCCGGAGAAGACGCGCTGTGAGGCGCGTGAGGTTGCGCTCGGCGTTCGCGGCGGGCGCGACGCGCTCGTCCACCTGGAACACCTGCACGTTCTCCCGCCAGGGCACTTTTTGGGCTCGGTGTCTGGCAGGACGGCCGGATGCGTGCCCGCCGTGCCCACTGTCTGCGGCTTGACGGTTCCGTGCCCTCGGGCCAACATTTCGTCCGGGCAGTCCGGTTCAATAGGCTGTGATTGGGGTCCGACGGGGCGAGGAGCGTGATGAGCACGGCTTACCTGCTGTGGTCGGTGCTGTTCAGCGGTATCGGTCTTGGGTACTTCGTCTACGGGAAAAGACAGCAAAACCTCAGCGCGTTGCTCGGTGGCATAGCTCTAGTTATGGCTCCGTATTTCCTACCGAGCACCTATGTCTTGGTCGGCGTCAGCGCCGCATTCATGGCCCTGCCCTTCATGCTGGATTTTTGAGCGGGTCGGACCCTGCGGTCGCATCGCCCGTTCAGAGGGCTTGCAGCCCGATCGGCGCACACCTATACCGAAAGGACTCCCCGTCCTGCCGGCCGTCCCCGTGAACCCTCACGTCCTTGACGGGGCAATGACCGTGCCGCGATAGGCAAGGCAACAGGCTCGCCCATTGCCTTGCCACTCGTGGAGCAGGAACAATCGCCTACTCCATGTGCCGCACCAGACGCCCAGCGTCCAACGCGCCGACACGTACCCAGCTTCCCGCGCGGGGAGGCGCTGCCAGATCGCGCAGCGCCGATTAGCCGTCACGTACCCCGTGCGGCGGTCTCGGTCAGGCCGCTTGTCCGAGCCGGGTCGCCTCGGCGACCTCGGTAAGCCTACCGCTCTTTACGTCGTAGATGTACCCGTACACGCCGATGTCGTGTGGCACGAGGGGATGCGAGCGGATCCGCTGGACGTCGTCCAGGACGCTCCGCTCCAAGTCCGAGATGGTCAACCACTTCACGTAGCGACCCTCCGGGGAGCCCGCACCCACGCCGGAGTCACGCCACCGTCCGCCTTCCAGCACAGCGGTCTTCAAGCTGCTCGTCAGCAGGTCACCCATGACTTCATCGGTGAACGTTTGCATGCCGCAGTCGGTGTGGTGGATAACAAACCACTCGCGAGTGCCAAGCAGCTTGTAGGAGATCGCCAGGGAACGGATGGCGTCGTCACTCGCTCGTCCGCCCGCATTCCGTACCACGTGGGCATCCCCCTCCGCGAGTCCAGCGAACTTAGCCGGGTCGAGGCGGGCGTCCATGCACGTCAGCATAGCGAAACGACGGCGGGGAGGCATGGCCAATGCAGCCTTGTCACCGAAGGTGCTCGCATAGGAGCGATTCGCAGTCAGCACTTCTTCCAGTATTTTGCTCATTTTAGGACCTCCGCGGGTAGTTACCGCATCGAACTACCCTATAGCCTAAGTATAGGCGAGATACCCGACTTCTTCCGTCGGGTACCGCCACCCTGTCGGCCTAGCGCGTCACCCCCGAACGCCCCTGGCGGCAGCAGCCACGGCCGGAGTTGAGCTGGTCACCGTTCCAAGATCGCGGGCTTGCCATGGACGGTTCACGGTGCGCCAGCCTCGGGTGCGGGGCGGAAAGAGGGTTCGCTGTGGGGCATTGCGCGCCGCACCCCTGGGCGGAGAGCGTTTCCTTGAGCGGACGCTCTTTGCTCTTCCCAGAGGCCCTCGTCTATCCGGCCCACGATGAGCGGGCCGGACGAGTCTCCGGCATCACGCCCTATCGCCTAACCGGGGCTTTGTCGACGAGAGCTGCAGCGACGCTGCCGAAGCCGTTGCCGCCGGGCTCCGTCGATAGACTCTCCTCGCTTAACGTGAAAGAAGCCGGTTTTTGGGCGTGACGGAGCCTGGCCGATGAGGGCCATAGGAGGGAGGGGGTGAAGGGTTCAGGCGGCGGCTGGCAGGAAGCCGTAGCGGCTGAGGGCCTTGATCCAGCGTGGGGCGTTGCGTTTCACAAATAGGGCTTCATAGTCAGTGGCCGAATCCCGGTAGTGTTGGCCGCGCGAGAGCATGCAGAAGATGATACGCAACATCTTGTGGGCCAGAGCGATGATGGCTCGTTTGCGGCCGCGGCGCACCACCAGAGTCTGGAGCTTCGTCTGCAAGGCGCAGCGGGTACGGCTTGCGGCATGGGCGAACTCGCACAGCAGACGACGCACATAGGGGTTGCCCTTGCGGGTGCGCCCCGATTGGCGCTTGCCGGCCGACTCGTGGTTGCCGGGGCAGATACCCACCCAGGAAGCGAGCCGCTCGGCATGACCGAAGGCGCTCATGTCGCTACCGATTTCCACCAGCAGCATGGCGGCACCGATGACATTGACCCCTGGTAGGGTCTGCAACAACAGCAGGCTGTTGGCCTCCTCCTTCAGGCCTTCGAGCAAGCGAGCATCGAAGCGGGCGATGCGGGCTTCGAGCTCCTCGATGTGGCGCATCAATTCATCGAGGACGAAGCGATGAGACTCGGTCAGGTCCCCCTGCAGGGCATCGAGCAGCTCCTCGCGGCTCGCCTTCAGCCGGCGGCTGGCCAGGGGGAGGACCTCGTGGGCAGCAGCCCCCTGGATGAGGGCTTTCAGCATGGCACGGGCCGACTGGCCGTGGATATCGCTCACCACCACCCCCAGGCGGATGCCACCATCGGTGAGCACCTTGTGCAGCCGGTTCTTCTCCGAGGCAGCCAAGCCCACGAGCTTCTGTCGCTGCCGGGCGATCAGGCGCAGCTCGCGCAGTTTGGCCTTCGGCACGAAGGAGGCGCGCAACAGAGCGGCGCGAGCCAACATGGCCAGCCACTGGGCATCGCCGATGTCGGTCTTGCGTCCCGGGACCTGCTTGACGTGGCGGGCGTTGACCACCTTGGCTTGGATGCCGTGCGCCTTCTAGGGCTGCGTAAGGACTTTTCCAGTAAATGCCGGTGCTCTCCATGACCACCTCCTCCGGGCGAAATCCCGCGCACCACTCCGCGAACGCCCGGCGGTCTTTCTTGAAGGCACCGAATTGGCGTTGCTCGATGTAGACTTGGCCGTCGGCCTCCTCAAGGATGGCACAGGCGGTCACTTGCCCCTGATGCACATCCAGACCGATGACACGCTTGAAGATCGCTACCAGTTCCATGTCGTCTCCCGTCGCAATACACTCAAGAGATGGGAGACGGCGGGTGCCGGACCGAGTGAGCCTGAAGGCGGCAAGCCGCCGACGGCCTGTTTAACGTGCGCTCTGTAGGGAAGCAATCCGGGGTACGAGTCGGTCCGGCGGGTCACGTTAGGTTGCGGGGTCGAGCCGCCAAAAACTTGCGCGACCTCTTCCCGCCGTCTCCCACCCCACAGCTTCTTTCATCCTCTGGGGTGGCGCCAGACGCAATGATCGTTAGTTAGGACTACGGATGGCGTCAGGTATGCACGTTTGCGGCGCGCGCGAGCGGGTCTTGGCGGTAGAACGCCCGCAGCTCGCCGTACACGTCGGGGAACTCCGCGGCCAGTCGGGCGGGCGCATCGAAGAAGGTCTCGGTGAGGACCGCGAAGAACTCCGCCGGGTCCGTCGCCCCGTAAGCGTCCACCGCGGTCGGCAGACCGCGAGCGACCTGTGTCCGCAGGCTTTCGTATGCCTGCGCGAACACACGGGTCCAACGACCGACATCCATTTCCCGGTGCAGCGCAGGAAACCCGTTGGCCGGGCCGTTCAGCATGTCCAGTTTATGTGCGAACTCGTGGAGCACGACATTGTAACCTTGGCCGGGAGAGTCCAAATCCTCCCTGACCTCCTCCCACGACAGGATGACCGGCCCCCGCAGCCACGCTTCGCCGGAGAGTGCACCCACCTCCTCGTGGACCACCCCGGCCTCGTCGCGGAAGCGATGACGCGCCGAAAAGCCTGCCGGATACACCAGGACCTCCACCCAGCCGTCGTAGTAATCCAGTCCCAGCCGCAGGACCAAAAGGCACGCCTGGACGCCGATCACCACGCGCATCAGCGGGCTCACCTCCAGGCCGGCTGCGCCCTGAAACACCTTCTCGTGCAGGAAGATCACCAGCAGGTCATGGAGCATTCCCCGCTCCTCGGAGTCGAGTCCACTCACGAGCGGAACGTTGCGCAGTGTCGCCTGCCACAGCTCCGCGGGCAGTCGGTCGCGGCGTAGCCAGCGCCTGCGGCGCCATGCGCGAAACATGGCCACTCGCTCAGTCGGTCCGCAGGCCCAGGATCAAGTCCATGACGTTGGCGCCGGTGGGCCCGGTGGTCAAGAGATCCCCGGAGGCGGCCAGGAACGTACCGGCGTCAGCCGCCTCGAGACAACGTGCGGCACTAAGTCCTGCACCCTCGCCCCGAGCCACTGTGTCGCCGTCCACCAGAGCCCCAGCATCCCGCGTGGGTCCGTCGGTTCCGTCCGTGCCGCCGGCAAGCAGGACGACCTCACGGCATTCGCGCAACCCGAGGGCCGCGGACAGCGCCAGGTGCTGGCAGCGCCCGCCCCGTCCGGGTTCGAGCGGAAGGCGCACGGTGGTCTCCGCACTCCATACGTCGAGACCCACCGAGCCTCCCCGCAGATCCTGGCTCAACCGCATCCCGGTCGCCGCTGCGTCCTCCGTCAGGACCGCGTCGTGCACGCGCACCCTATACCCTAGGCGCCGACCCGCCTCTGCTGCCGCCCGCCGCGCATCGATCGAACGCGCAACGATATGCGTCTCCACGTTAACCGCTGGCTGGTCGCCCGGCGGCGCACCCGCGGCGAGGAGGGCCAGCACCCAGTCCGGAAGCACCATTTCCTCCGCGCGCAACGTATCGAACGGCGGTACCAGCAGCCCGCCGCCGATGACGGCGGGGTCGTCCGCGGGCACATCGGACATGAGGAGGTTCAGGGCTGGACGCCCCTCCAGGAAGAACGCCAGTCGCCCCCCTTTGATCAGGGAGAGAGAGCCGCGCACCCGGTTCACGGCGTGGATATCCAGCCCCGAGCCCAAGAGCCAGCGATTGACGCGCTGCAGGTCGGACAGGACCACGCCATCCGGCAGCGACTCCACCAGGGCGGAGGTGCCGCCGGAGATCAGAAACAGGAAATGGGCATCGGAGGGGGCCGCCCGCAGGAATGCCTTCAGGGCACTGCCGGCTGCGAGACTGCGCCCGTCCGGAACGGGATGACCCGCCTCCAGACAGGTCGGACCTGGAAGGCGCGTGCAGTGACCGGTCTTCGTGATCACCAGCGTGGCCGCCACCGAGCCTCCGAGGGTGTCCGTGGCCCCCTGCATCATGGCCGCAGCGGCTTTGCCGACGGCTACGACGTGCCAGGGATGCCCGGCCGCGCGCTTTTGCAGGTATCGAGCGACGCACTCGCGACCGTGCACTGCCCTCACGGCGGCGCCAAAGATCTCGGCCAAGTGACTACGGGTATCCAACCTCAGAGCGGGTCAGGAAATCGTCCGGCGGCAGATTTTGTTCATTCACGAGATCTCGGACTGCTCATACCCAAGCAGTGCGCTTGCGAGTCTTGCCCCAACGGGCGTAATAAGCTAGCCTTCGACCTACACCGTGTCCACCAGGGAGAAGGCGCCGTGAAAAGATTCCTGTTGCTGTGGCTCGCCGGCTTGGTGGGCGTCGCCTCGGGCAGCGACGACCTGATGCAGAAGGCTCAATCGATCTTCAAGCCGATCCCGACCCAGCCGCCGGTCCTCGAAGGCAACCCCGCCAGTGCGGACAAGGTGGATCTCGGCAAGATGCTTTATTTCGAGCCGCGCCTCTCGGCCAGTTGGCTGGTGAGCTGCAACACGTGCCACAACATGGGCCTGGCCGGCGTGGACCTGCTGGAGACATCGATCGGCCACGGCTGGCAGAAGGGTCCGCGCAACGCCCCGACCGTCTTGAACGCAGTGTTCGACATCGCGCAATTTTGGGACGGCCGAGCCCGCGACCTCGAAACACAGGCCAAGGGACCCGTCCAGGCGACAGTGGAGATGAACAACACGCCGGAACGCGTGGTCAGCACCCTGAACAGCATGCCCGAGTATGTCGCGCGGTTCCGGAAGGCGTTTCCCAATGAAGCCGAGCCGGTCACCTTCGACAACATGGCCAAGGCCGTTGCCGTCTTCGAGGCGACTCTGATCACCCCTGGCTCACGCTTCGACCGCTACCTCGAAGGGGACAGCCAAGCCCTGACGCCGGATGAGAAAAAAGGTTTGCAGCTGTTCATCGAGAAGGGTTGCAGCAACTGTCACGGGGGCATGAATGTCGGCGGCAGCGGCTACTATCCGTTCGGCGTGGTGCAGAAGCCCGGCGCCGACATACTACCTCCGCACGACAAGGGGCGCTTCGCGATCACCAAGACCGCGAGCGACGAGTACCGGTTCAAGGCGCCCTCGCTCCGCAACGTCGCGCTCACCCCGCCCTACTTCCACTCGGGCAAGGTATGGAGCTTGAGGCAGGCGGTGGCCATCATGGGAGCCGCCCAACTGGGAGTCCAACTCGGGGACGAAGAAACGAGCCTCATCGCCGCATTCCTCAAGAGCCTGGACGGCCCTCAACCGAGGATCGAATACCCCATCCTGCCGGCCTCTACCGAGGGCACACCGCTGCCGCAATGGGCGGTGGAGGCGTTGAAACAGGGACGCTGAACTTGGCCCCCGCGGGGGGTGCGACGCGCCTCCCACCGCTGTCTAACCAAAGGCGCTGTCGAACCCCCGGCGCAAGTCGCGCTTGATGTCGGACAGGTCCTCGAGGCCGACGGCGACGCGTACCAGCCCCTCGCCGATGCCGGCCGCCTCGCGGTCGTGCGCCGAGAGGCGGCCGTGAGTGGTCGTGGCGGGGTGCGTAATCGTGCTCTTTACGTCCCCCAGATTGGCGGTGATCGAGATAAGCCGGACGGCGTCGATGAAGCGCCAAGCCGTTTCTCTGCCGCCTTCCAGATCGAACGCAAGCAGGCCGCCGAAGGCCTTCTGCTGGCTCGCAGCGAGCGCGTGCTGCGGATGGGACGGCAGGCCCGGGTAGTGGACACGGCGGACACCGGGCTGTTGCTGCAGCCAGAGCGCCAGCTCCAAGGCATGGGCCGAGTGAGCCTCAATGCGTAGCCGCAGGGTCTCCAACCCTTTGAGGAACACCCAGGCGTTGAACGGGCTCATCGATGGGCCCGCCGTCCGCAGGAAGCCGTACACCTCCTCAATGATCGCGGCCGGTCCCACTACGGCGCCCCCGATGCAGCGGCCCTGACCGTCCAGGTATTTCGTCGCGGAGTGGATGACGACATCCGCCCCGAGCGTGAGCGGCTGTTGGAGCGCGGGGGTACACAGACAGTTGTCCACGGCCAGTCGACAGCCGTGAGCGTGAGCCAGCTCGGCCAGTCGCTGGATATCGGCCACCTCCAGCAACGGGTTGGACGGGGTCTCCAGGAACAGCAGACGGGTATTGCCGCGAAGCGCCTCTTGCCAGGCACCCGGGTCCGTCAAGGGCACGAATGTGGTCTCCACCCCGAAGCGCTGCAGGTACTTCGAGAACAGCAGCACCGTCGACCCGAAAATACTCCGGGAGGCCACGATGTGCTCGCCCGCACGCAGCAGCGCCAGGCAGACACTGAGAATGGCGGCCATCCCGGAGCTCGTGGCGACACAGCGCTCGCCCAGTTCCAGGCCAGCCAGCCGCTGCTCGAAGGTCCGGACCGTGGGATTGGTGAAGCGCGAGTATATGTTGCCCGGCTCTGCCCCGCTAAAGCGGGCGGCCGCCTGCGCGGCGCTTTGGAACACGTAGCTGGATGTGGTGAAGATGGGCTCGGCCTGCTCCCCCTCTGCGGTGCGCTGCTGACCACCCCGCACCGCCCGCGTGTCGAAGCCGTAGCCCCCCTCGTCTTCAGACATCGCCGCCCTCTCCACCGCTCACTGAGTGGGCACCCATCATCGGGCGTTGTGCAGATCGAGCACGGCGGCCTCGCGGGCGACCTGCACCGACCTGGCGGCGTCGCAGCGGGCACGCTCGAGCTGCGTCAGATAGGCTTGGTCCACATCGCCCGTGATGTAACGTCCATCGAAGATTGAAGTGTCGAAGCGCGCGACCCTCAGGTTACCCTTGCGCACGGCATCGACCAAATCGGGTAGGTCCTGGAAGATCAGCCAGTCGGCCCCGATGGCTTCGGCCACTTCCTCCTCCGTACGCCCGTGCGCGACCAGCTCGTTGGCAGACGGCATATCGATGCCGTAGACATTGGGGTAGCGCACCGCCGGGGCGGCAGAGGCGAAATAGACCTTGCGCGCACCGGCCTCTCGCGCCATCTGGATGATCTGGCGCGACGTCGTGCCGCGCACGATGGAGTCGTCCACCAGCAGCACGGTTTTGCCGCGGAATTCCAGGTCGATGGCGTTCAGCTTCTGGCGCACCGACTTTTGGCGCATCGCCTGTCCCGGCATGATGAAGGTACGCCCGATGTAGCGGTTCTTGATGAAACCCTCGCGGTACTTCACGCCCAACTCCAGGGCAAGCTGCAAGGCCGCGGTGCGGCTGGTATCGGGGATCGGGATGACGACGTCGATGTCGTGGTCCGGCCGCAGGCGCCTGAGCTTGTGCGCCAGCTTCTCGCCCATGCGCAGACGCGCCTTGTATACGGAGATGCCGTCGATCATTGAATCGGGGCGCGCCAGATAGACATACTCGAAGATACACGGGGAGTGATACGCTTGCGGGGCGCATTGCCGCGTGTACAGCCGCCGTTGGGAGTCGATGAACACGGCCTCCCCGGGGCCAACGTCCCGGACCAGCTTGAAGCCGGGAACATCCAGCGCGACGCTCTCGGAGGCGATCATATACTCCCTCCCTCGGTCGGTCTCGCGTTGACCAAACACCAACGGACGGATGCCGTGGGGATCGCGGAAGCCGACGATGCCGTAGCCCGTAATCATGGCCACGACCGCATACGCGCCGCGGCAGCGCCGGTGCACGCTAGCCACGGCCTCGAACACGTCGTTCTCGTCTATGCGCAGCTTGCCACGTTGCTGCAGCTCATGGGCAAAGATGTTGAGCAGGACTTCGGAATCGGAATCGGTATTGATGTGCCTGAGGTCTTCGCGATAGAGCTCGCGCTTCAGCCCCTCGACATTGGTCAGGTTGCCGTTGTGCGCCAACGTGATTCCATAGGGCGAGTTGACGTAGAACGGCTGCGCCTCGGCGGAAGAAGAGCATCCCGCGGTGGGGTAACGCACGTGCCCGATCCCCATGGACCCCCGAAGCTCGATCATGTGATGGGTGTGGAACACGTCCCGGACCAGCCCATTGTCCTTGCGCAGGTACAGCCGGTTCTCGTCGCAAGTCACGATGCCCGCGGCATCCTGACCGCGGTGCTGCAGCACGGTGAGGGCCTCATAGATGGCTTGGTTCACCGCGTCCGTGGCAACAAGCCCGACAATGCCACACATATGCGCGCCTCGGCTTTACTGCCTACGCCACAGATCCCGCGCCACGACCATCGCTCGGGAGCGCTCACTCCAGCTTGAAGTTCTTCGCCACGTCCGCCGGCAGATAGTCGCGGATCCACACGGCCAGGCTGACGAAGTGGTCGAGGAGGGTCGATTCCTTCCACCATGGCTCCTCGGGGATGGAGGTGAGGCCGGCAAGCAGCACCAGCAGGGCTACTATCAATACCCCCCGTGCGATGCCGAACACCATGCCGAGCATCCTGTCAGTACCGCTGATGCCGGTCTTGTCGACCAACTGGACGATGAGGTAGTTCACCAGCGCCACCACCAGCAAGGTCACCAAGAACAGCACGATGAAAGCCGTGGCTTCCCGCACAGAGGGGTTGTGGATGTAATTCGTGGCGTAGTCGGCCGCCTGGTGAGAGAACTTCAGGGCCACCCAGAACGCGGCCACCCACGCCACCAGCGACAGGACCTCGCGTACGAAGCCACGGATGACGCTGGTTACGGCAGAAACGGCGATAATTCCTATGATTGTGTAGTCCACCCAGTTCATGCGCTATGCCCTTTCTTGAAGTGACGATGTATCTGCGAGGAAGGAACGGGCACCGCAGCGCGCCAAGGCGCCTAAACGCGGTCCCGACGAGGGACTCATGGCGGACCGCTGGTGCGCTCCGCTGTCTGTTGCGCGGCCCGATCTCACGGGTAGCGCATCACCAGGGCGTCGAGGTGCAGATCCTTTCTCAGCTTCCCACGCAACGCCTCCGCCGTCTCGCGGCGCAACTCGGGACCTACCCGCACCCGATAGAGCATTCCCTGCGCGCCCTTCAGTACCTCGATGAATGCGGAGTGCCCGCTGCGACGTATTCGGTCTCGCAGCTCCATGGCGTTGCCCGCATTGCTGAAGGTGCCCACCTGGATCACCCAGGCCGACGGCTCGTGCTTCTTCGAAGTGGCACCCAGGGCACGCGGCGGCAGGGGGACGACCTCGACGGAATGGGGCGCGGCCTTGGCCTCGGCAACTCCAGCCCTGCGAGTCTTCCGCGGCTCGGCCGCTGCCTTTGCCCGGGGGGATGCTGGGCTTCCCTCGCCAGCGGCCTCCTGAGACCCCGAACCGCTCGCATCGAGTCCCGTCGACTCGGCCGCGGGCATCCCGGATGTCGAGAGAGCCTCTCCTGCCGACTGTTGCACCACGGTCGATGGCGTCGCGACGGCCCCCGCTGCAACTCCAGTTTCAGGCTTGGACGACGTTGCGGCGGGGGGCACGGAGGCGGCGTGCTTGTGCAACGGAATGACGATAGCCGACGTCACATCGGAGGGCGGGGGTGGAAGCGCGGGGAGCTTGACCTTCGGGGCGCCTTCTTGCCGCTCGAAGACCATGGGCACGAAGATAACTACCACGGCCACCAGGACTATCGCACCGACCAGGCGTTGTGTCATCCGGTTATCAGCCATCTCCGAACAGCCCCGCTCTTTGTTGCCGAATCACAGGGGATGGGCACGCGAAGCACAATTATAGGTCCCCCCGCACCACCTCGGCCACCGTGTGAAACGAGCCGAAGACCAGCAAGCGATCACCCTCCGTGGCCTCCGCCAAGGCGCCTCGATAAGCATCCATGACATTGTCGAACACATGGAGCGGCGCTCCGGACTGAGCGGCTATCTGCGCGGCGAGCCGTTCCCGCGAGGCCGCTCGCGCCGTATCCAGCGGTGCCACATACCAGCCGTCCACCGCCGGGCGCATAGCCTGCGTCACACCAGCGATGTCCTTGTCCCCAAGCATGGAGAACACGGCAAGGGTTCGCCCGCGGCCCGGAGTGCCGAGCAGGGCGGCAGCCAGGGCACCGGCCGCGTGGGGGTTGTGGGCCACATCCAAGATGCGCTGCACGCGCCCACCCGACACCTGGAAGCGCCCCGGCAGTTGCACGGTGCGGAGTCCTTGGTGCAGGCGCTCAATCGTCCACGGGAGGTCATCCCGCAGGGCAACCAAGGCCGCAACCGCGCCAGCCGCGTTGTCGAGCTGGAACGCGCCGCCCAGCGCAGGTAAGGGGAGCTCCTCGAACGTGTGTTCCAGCCCGCTCCACCGCCACGCGCCGCCCTGCCGTTCGTAATCGAAATCTCTCCCCAGCACGCGCAGAACTGTACCGAGCTTCGCGGCGTGCGTCGCGAGGGTTCCTGGCGGTCGGCGATCGCTACACACCGCCGGCCGCAGGGGGCGGAAGATGCCCGCCTTCTCCCGTGCGATACTTTCGCGATCCGGCCCCAGCCACTCGGTATGGTCGACGCCTATGGCTGTCACGATGGCCAGATCCGCATCCACGCAGTTCACGGCATCCAGTCGACCTCCCAGCCCCACCTCGAGCAGCGCAACGTCTAACCTTGCGCCGGCAAACACCAGCAAAGCCGCCAGGGTACCGAACTCGAAGTACGTCAGCGCGATGGTACCACGCGCTTGGTCGACGACCTCGAAGGCCTCACAGAGCGCTCGGTCGCTCACCGCAGCCCCGTCAACCCTCACACGCTCGTTGTACCGGACGAGGTGCGGAGAGGTGTACGAACCCACCCGATGACCCGCGGCGCTCAGCACCGATGCCAGCATCGCGACCGTGGATCCCTTGCCGTTGGTTCCGGCCACGGTCACGATGCGACGGGCCGGGGCCACCCCGCCCAGACGGGACACAACCTCCGTCACACAATCGAGCCCCAGGTCGATGGGCCGAGGGTGTAGCCGCTCTTGCCAGGCAAGCCAGCCTTCAAGGGTCGCGAAACGCACGGCCGGGGTCCGGGGCTCTAACCGCGAAGGGCACCGCACATCGAGGCGGAAGTCACGCTTCGGGGGTGGTGACTGGATGGTCCGCGGGCTGCACCGGAACATCACCCACCACCCCGTGTGTGAGCATCGATATCAGCCGGGCCACCCTCGGACGCAGCTCGCGGCGGTCGATGATCAGGTCGACCGCCCCATGCTCCAACAGGAACTCACTACGCTGGAAGCCCTCCGGAAGGGTCTCGCGGACGGTCTGCTCGATGACTCGCGGACCAGCGAACCCAATGAGTGCCCCAGGCTCTGCAATGTTGATGTCCCCTAGCATGGCCAAGCTTGCGGACACCCCGCCCATGGTTGGATCGGTCAGTACCGAGATAAAGGGGATACCTCGCTGCTTCAGGCGCGCCAGCGCGGCACTGGTCTTAGCCATCTGCATGAGCGAGATGAGCGCCTCTTGCATACGTGCTCCACCGCTCGCAGAGAAGCAGACTAAGGGCACAGCCTGCTCCAGGCAAACGCCCACTGCCCGCACGAATCGCTCGCCTACCACCGACCCCATGGACCCACCCATGAAGCGGAACTCGAAGGCAACGGCCACGACTGGAAGGCCCAACACCTGACCCCGCATCGCTACCAGCGCATCCAGCTCGCCCGTGATTTTCTGCGCCTGGGCTAAGCGATCCTTGTACTTCTTGGTATCTCTGAACTTCAAGGAATCGACCGGCTCCAACTCGCCACCGATCTCCGCACGCGGCTCGAGGTCCAGGAAACCGTCCAGGCGCCTGCGCGCGCCGATCCGCATGTGTGATCCACACTTAGGGCAGACTTCGAGGTTGCGTTCCAGCTCTGCCCGGTAGAGCACGGCATTGCATGCGGCGCACTTGATCCATAGCCCCTCGGGAACTGCCTTCTTGCGGATGCCGTCGGTGCGGATCTTGGTCGGCAATAGCTTCTGAAACCAGCTCATGGAAGGGAGTACCGATGGCCCTGCAAAGGGCCTCATGCCCCATCCATGGCCTGGCGCATCCCGGCGACTGCCGCCGACAAGGCGGCCGGCACCCGCTCAGGTTCATCCAGCAGCGACTCGATTCGTCGCACCAGGGCGCTGCCGACGACGACGGCATCCGCAAACTGGGCCACCTGTGCGGCCACCTGGGGGCTGCTGATACCGAAGCCAACCCCGATGGGGATGTGGATCGACGTTTTCAGCTGAGCGATCCTAGCCGCCACGGCCTGCACATCCAAGTGACTCGCTCCGGTAACTCCTTTGAGGGACACGTAGTAGACAAAACCGCCGGCGTGCTTGGAGATCGCTGCCACCCGGTCAGCGGAGGTGGTCGGCGCCACCAGGAAGACGGGGTGCAATCCCTCGGCACGCAGTGCGCCAACCAGATCGCCCGCCTCCTCGGGAGGCATGTCCACGGTGAGTACGCCGTCTACACCGGCCTCCCGGGCGGACTGAGCAAACGCGCAGTAGCCCATGACCTCCACCGGGTTCAGGTACCCCATCAGCACCAACGGCGTGCGTGCATCCGCCGACCTGAACTCCCGAACCATGTCCAAAACGCGGTGCAGACTCACGTGGTGGTCCAGGGCACGCTCGCTCGCCCTCTGGATGACAGGACCGTCCGCCATAGGATCGGAAAAGGGCACGCCCAGTTCGATGATATCGGCGCCAGCCTCAGCAAGGCGGTGCAGTATCGGAACGGTCAGCCCCGGAGCCGGGTCGCCGGCGGTCACGAAGGGTAGCAGTGCCTTGCGCCCCTGTGCTCTCAGGGCGGCAAAGCACGTGTCGATGCGGTTCATACCTTGATGCCTGCGTGCGCCGCCACGGTGTGGATGTCTTTGTCACCACGGCCGGAAAGATTCACGATCAGAATTGCTTCCCGACCGAGACTGGGCGCCAGCTTGGCGACATACGCGAGCGCGTGGCTGGATTCGAGGGCGGGGATGATGCCCTCGATGCGCGTGAGGTCGTGGAACCCCTGCAGGGCTTCCTCGTCGGTTATCGCCACGTAATGGGCGCGGCCGGTGTCCTTTAGCCAGGCGTGCTCGGGGCCCACACCGGGGTAATCCAATCCGGCCGAGATGGAATGGGTAGGCAGGATCTGCCCGTCATCGTCTTCCATCAAGTAGGTGCGGTTTCCATGCAGGACGCCGGGGCGACCGGCGCACAGCGGCGCGGCATGCTCCCCAGTGGCCAGCCCTCGCCCGGCTGCTTCCACCCCATAGAGCGCGACGTCTCGCTCACCGAGAAAGGGGTAGAACAGCCCCATGGCATTGGAGCCACCCCCGACACAGGCCACCAGCGCGTCCGGCAGACGCCCAGCCTGCTCCAGGATCTGGGCTCTCGCTTCCCGTCCGATCACCGCCTGGAAGTCCCGGACCATGACTGGATAGGGATGCGGTCCCGCAACCGTTCCGATGATATAGAAGGTGTCGTCGACGTTGGTGACCCAGTCGCGCAACGCCTCGTTGAGCGCGTCCTTGAGTGTCTTCGACCCTGAAGTGACCGCCACTACCTCGGCACCGAGCAGCTTCATGCGGTAGACGTTGATCGCCTGACGCTTGATGTCCTCCGCGCCCATATACACGACACACTCCAGACCCAAGCGGGCTGCCACGGTGGCGGTCGCCACGCCGTGCTGGCCGGCACCCGTCTCCGCAATCACCCGGGACTTCTGCATGCGCTTGGCCAGCAACGCCTGGCCCACCGTGTTATTGATCTTGTGCGCCCCGGTGTGGTTCAGATCTTCTCGCTTCAAATAGATCTGGGCACCGCCTAGCTGCTGGCTCCAGCGTCGGGCGTGGTATAGAGGACTGGGCCGCCCGACGTAGTGCCGCAGGTCTTCATCCAACTCGGCGAGGAAAGCGGGATCATCGCGCATTTGGCGGTAAGCGCTTTCCAACTCGGCCAGGGGCTCCATGAGGGTCTCCGCCACGAAACGGCCTCCGTACACGCCGAAGTGGCCTTGCGCATCTGGCAGAGCATGCGGGGCCGGCGCGGGATCGAGAGAATGCAGGGGTATGGACACGCTTTGCACCTCGCTAGAGGTCTCTGGACGCCTCATGCACTTGTTGGATGAATGCCCCCATTCGGGCAGGATCCTTGATTCCCTTCGCACGCTCCACGCCGCTGCTGACGTCCACTGCGTAGGGGTTCACCTCGCGAATCGCCATAGCCACGTTGGCTGGGTTCAAGCCTCCGGCAAGCACCAGCGGCGTCCGCAACCCCTTGGGGACCAATGCCCAGTCGAAGGTCGCGCCGGTTCCGCCGGCAAACCCTTCGCGAAAGGCATCCAGCAGGAGCCCAGAGGCATCCCGGTAACGCTCCGCCAAAGCCCGCAAGTCTATTCCCGGCTTCACGGGCAGCGCCTTGATGTAGCGCCGCCCGAAGCCCTGACAAAACGAGGGATCCTCCTCCCCGTGGAACTGGAGGAGGTCGACAGGAACGGCGCGCAGCACGTCTCGTACCATCTGGGCCGACGGATTCACGAACAGGGCAACCACCGATGTGAATGATGGAAGAGCGGCCACGATTGCCGCCGCCCGGGAAATCGACACCGCTCGAGGGCTGGGGGGATGGAACACCAAGCCGACGGCATCCACCCCCAGCTCCGATGCCCGTTGGGCATCTTCCGCCCGAGTGATGCCGCATACCTTGACGCGGATGCGCATGGCCGCAACAAAAACAACATTTTAGCAGATCAATGGAGCGCCAGGAAGGCTAGGCAACCCGTAGTGCTTCGGGTATTGCACCCCCACCAGGTACAGTCCCTGGGCAGACGCGGTAATGCCGCCTAGAGTCCGGTCCCGCGCATCCAGCACCTCCCTGGCCCAGACCGGCGGTCGCGCCCCCACGCCGATGCCCAAAAGTACGCCAGCGATATTGCGTACCATGTGGTGCAGGAAAGCGTTCGCCTTGATGTCGAGCACCACGAGGTCGCCGTTGCGCACCAACTCAAGGCGGTGCACGTGCCGTACCGGGCGCTTGGCCTGGCATGCGACGGCGCGGTACGCGGAGAAGTCGTGCTCTCCGATGAGGTAGCCGGCCGCCTCTTGCATCGGTGCAAGCGACAGCGGTCGGCACTCCCAACACACCCGGTCCGCGAGCAGAGCTGGGCGGCTCCGCCGATTGAGGATCAGATATCGGTAGTGGCGCCCGGTCGCCGAGAAACGCGCGTGAAAGTCCGGGGCGACCGGCTGCGCCCAGATCACGCTTACGCCGGGGGGGAGGTGGGCGTTGGCGCCCAACACCCAAGAGCGGGGAGAACGCTCGGCCCAGGCGTCGAAGTGCACCACTTGAGCGGTGGCATGGACGCCGGCGTCGGTGCGGCCGGCACAAACCGTCCCGACGGGATGGTCCGCCACCTGCTCCAGCGCGTACTCGACGACGCCTTGCACCGTTCTGGCACCCGCCTGCGCCTGCCATCCCACGAAGTGGGTGCCCTGGTACTCGATAGCGAGGGCGATGCGGGTTGGCTGCCGGCTCACGGAGAAATCAGGCAAAGGCGGGGGGCCAAGAGTTGGCCGCAGGACGTACTTCAAGTGGCCCTGGCGAACGCCGGGCCGGCCCGCATACGGGCGTCAGGCTAAGCGGGCCAGCAGTGTCTCCGCCTCGGTACGGGCCGCGTCGTCGCCGTCGCGGCGGACCTCTTCCAGCAGGGCGCGCGCGTCCTCGGTGTCTCCGAGGTCCATGTAGGCCTTGGCAAGCTCGATGCGGTTAGCTATGACGTTGGCCGCGGCCTCGGCCAACGCTGACTCGTCGGCCTCCAACTCGGAGCCCTCCTCTAACGCCTCCCGACCGAGGTCCTGCTCCGTCGTGGGCTCGGTCTCCACGCGCTCCGTAAGGTCCCAGTCGAAGGCCATCCGCTCGAGCTGTTCCGCCTGCTCATGTTCTTGCTTCCCGGCCACCTCCGCACCGGGGGCTATCGGCGCCTCCGGCGGAGCCTCCGCGCGCGTCGGCGCCAATGGCTCGGTCACCTCCAAATCCAAGTCCAGATCCGGTGGCGTCTTCTCGGTCGGCGCGGAGAGCGGTTCCTTGAGGCCCCATTCGAGATCCAACGCTTCCCCCTCCTGCAGGGAGGGCAGCAATATCTCCTCGGCCGCGGCCTCGCCCTCGGCTGCGCGCCCGGACTCGGGCTTGCCTTCCGCGGTCGGCCGGTCGGCAAGCGACCAAAGTTCGTCGAGATTCAGATCCTCTGCCGGCGCGCCAGCGCCAACCGCAGCCCCTGCCTCCCTCCCTCGATCGAGCGCTACCACCTCGGCGGCGATCTGAGCTGCCGTTCCGCCGAATAGCGGCTCCTCGGGCGCAAGCTCGCGACCCATGCGAGCAACGTTTTCCCGCGCGGTGCCCGCCGCGAGGGCAGGGAGCACCCGGCGCGCCAAGGCGACGAAGCTGTCTCTGCGTTGCTCCCCGTGATAGACCTCCAGCAGCTTGACCCCCAGGTCTTGCCGTTCCGGCCGTCGGTTAAGCGCCCCTTCGAGCAGGCGCTCGGCCTCTGCATAGCGGTGTGCTGCCAACAGACCATCGGCCTGCGCCAACTCATCTTGCGGCTCCGCTCGTTCACCCAGCGCGAAGGCCTCCCGGCCCGGCACCTCAGCCTGCCGCGCGGTCACCTTGGCCTCCTGAGAGCGCGGCGCCATACGCGTGGCCATGGCCGCACGACGTCCCCGCACAGCGAACAGCGAGAGTGTACCGAGGATCAGCAGCGCAGCGATCACGGAGGCCACGATGATCGGATTTTGTGTCCACGTTCCCCAGGCAGACTCGAGCACGGCCAGCACGCCGCCGAACGCCGGCGGGGACTGCGATCCTTTCTCGGTCGGTGTCACCGTCGGCCGTACTGGGCCTCCCCCTACCGGAGCGGAGGACGCTGCCGGCTGCTCCTGGGCCTCGCCCGCGGCTGGTGGTTGCCCTCCCTGCGTCTCGCCCAACTTGGCTTGCAGGCGGGCGAGATCCTCATCCCGCAGAGTCAGCAGCCGCTGCATCGTCGCGACCACACCTTCCAACTGCTCGACGCGGCCCCGAAGCTGAGCCGCCTCCTGGTGCGAGCTGTCGAGGTCCTCGGTGGCGAGGGTCAGGCGTTCCTGCAGCGACTCCGCGCCACCACCGCCCGTGGCTCCGGCCTGACCGGCGCCCGCCGGAGCAGGAGGGGGCGCCACCAGTCTAAGGCGCATCTCTTCCGTCTTCGTCTGGGCCTCTGCACCGGATGGGGCAGCGGACTTAGCCTGGGCGGTTGGCGTTTCGGCCGGCGCCACGTGGACAGGTGCCTGTTCCCGTTGTGGCGCTGTTGGCGCCGGCTGCCGGGCCGCGGTCTCGCGCCACGATGCACTCTGAGCACGCACTTCTTCGACAGCCTTGCGTTGGGGTGTAGCACCGATAGTGGCGATGTCGGGGACACGCAACTGCGCACCCGCCTTCACCAAGTTGATGTTGTCCCCAATGAAGGCCCTCGGGTTGGCCTTGAGGAGCGCCAGCATCATCTGCTGCACGGAGATCGACTCATCCGGCCTGAGTCGCTGGGCAATGGCCCACAAGGTCTCGGCCGGGCGAACCGGGCCGTAGACCTCGGGCAGCGGTCCCGGCGGGGTCGGCCCCTCCGGCGCTGCGAGCGCGTGACGGGGCACCGACGCGGGGCCGGCTGCCCGTGGCCTCCCCTGTTCGGCTCGAGCCAATGGCAGCCTGACCGTCGACTGTCTCGCGCGCGTGCGCGGGTCGAGCAGCAAAGTATAGCGACGCTGTAGGTGCCCCTTGGGCCAGCCTGCTTCGATCACCAGATCGACGAACGGCTCTCGCACCGGCTGGGTCGACGTCACATGGATGTACGGCACCCCACCCGGCCGTTCCAGGACTTCGAAGCGCAGCCTGCTAAGAAAGAACGGGCGTTCCATGCCGCTGCGTCGAAACGTGGCCTCGGGGGCCACACTCACGTCCAAGTTGTGCAGCTCGTCCGGCCGCGCCGCCACAATCGGAATGTCAGCATCCAGCGGCTCGTTCAGCGCCGAACGCACCGTGATCTCGCCGAGTCCCAGAGACAGCGCGCTGCAAGGGTATGGGCCTATCATCAGCGCGCACAACAAGAGGATCCATCTACGCCCCATCTCCCTCTATCCTCCTCCTTGTCTTGTCTACCCCGCCGGCACGATCCGGGACTCGCGCATTGTACTTTGTCAGTTCGCTCGTACGACACCCGGTCCGGATTGCAGCCGTCTGCCGCGCAGGACGCCACCCTCCTCGCGGGAAGCGCCGCCACTTACTATAGACTACAAGTATTCCTTTACCAAGCGCTCCGCAATCTGAATACTGTTCAGCGCCGCGCCCTTGCGGACATTGTCTGCGACAATCCATAGGTCCACCCCGCGCGGGTGGGAGATGTCCTCGCGGATGCGGCCGACGTACACCGGGTCCTTTCCAGCAGCCTCGGTAACGGGCGTGGGGTAGCCACCTGACCGACGCTCGTCCACGACCTGAACCCCAGGAGCGGCGCGCAACAGATCCAGCACCTGCGCGGCGCTAATCTTCTCGCGGGTCTCCACGTGTACCGCCTCTGCATGACCATAGAAGACGGGCACGCGCACGGTGGTGGGGTTTACCATGATGTGGTCGTCACCCATGATCTTGCGGGTCTCCCACACCATCTTCATTTCTTCCTTCGTATATCCGTTTTCCATGAAAACGTCGATGTGGGGCAGCACATTGAAGGCGATCTGTTTGGGATAGACCTTGGCCTCGATCGGCCGGCCGTTGAGCAGTTGGGCGCTTTGAGCGGCCAGCTCCTCGATGGCCTCCTTTCCCGTACCCGACACCGCCTGATAGGTCGCGACGTTGATGCGCTCAATCCCCACCGCGTCATAGATCGGCTTCAGGGCCACCACCATCTGGATCGTGGAACAGTTAGGGTTCGCAACGATCCCGCGGGCACGGTACTGCTCCAGCGTGTGCAGATTGACCTCCGGTACCACCAGAGGGATATCCGGCTCGTAGCGGAACTGGGACGTGTTGTCCACCACCACGCACCCCGCCGCGGCGGCCTTGGGAGCGTATTCCGCGGACACCGAGGCCCCAGCCGAGAACAGGCCGATCCGGGCTCTCGAGAAGTCGAAGGCAGCCAAATCCTGGACGCGGACATCCTCGCCTCTGAAGGACACGACTTTCCCGGCCGAACGCTCGCTGGCTAACGCATACACCTGCTCGACGGGGAAGCCGCGCTGCTCGAGGATTTCGAGCATGGCTTCGCCGACGGTCCCGGTAGCACCCACCACGGCCACGCCGAATCGCCTATCCATCCGCAATGCCCCTTCAGTGACCCCGAAATGCGGCTAGCACCGCATCTCCCATCTGGCGCGTCCCCACCTTTTCCGTACCCGGCACCCAGAGATCCGCCGTCCGCAGCCCCCGTTTCAGCACTGCGCGCACCGCCCCGTCAAGTCGTGTCGCGAGATCGGGCTGCCCCAGACTGTATCGCAACATCATCGCAACCGACAGCAAGGTCGCCAGCGGATTCGCCACACCGCTACCCGCGATATCGGGTGCCGAGCCATGGACCGGCTCGTACATGCCCTTGGCGGCGGCATCCAGCGACGCCGAGGGCAGCATGCCGATGGAGCCGGTGAGCATCGCCGCACAGTCCGACAGAATGTCGCCGAACATGTTTGTGGTCACGATGACGTCGAACTGCTTGGGCGCGCGGATGAGCTGCATTGCTGCGTTGTCCACGTACATGTGGGAGAGCGCCACGTCGCGGTAGTCTCGGTGGAGCTCTGTGATGACCTGGCGCCAGAGCTCCGTGGCCTCCAGAACATTGGCCTTGTCCACCGAGCACAGCCGTCCGTTGCGCTTGCGAGATGCTTCGAAGGCTACACGCCCAATGCGGCGAATCTCGGATTCACTGTACACGAGCGTGTTGAAGCCCTGCCGCTCGCCGTTATCCAGGCGGCGAATGCCGCGCGGCTGGCCGAAGTAGATGCCGCCGGTCAGCTCCCGCACGATCAGGATGTCCAGACCGGACACCACTGCAGGCTTCAGGGTCGATGCTTCCGCCAGCTCGGGATAAAGGACGGCCGGCCGCAGATTCGCAAACAAACCCAGCCCGGCGCGCAGGCCCAGCAGACCCTGCTCGGGCCGTCGCTCCCGTTCCAGACCGTCCCACTGAGGTCCCCCAACGGCCCCCAGGAGCACGGCGTCCGCCTCCTGCGCCAGCTTCAGGGTCCTTTCCGGCAGGGGCCAACCCGTCGCTTCAACGGCGGCGCCACCGATCAGCTCGTGCTCGACCTCCACCGCGAACCCGAAGTCCTGACGCAGACAGTCCAGGAGCTTGAGGGCCTCCGCGACAATCTCGGGGCCGATTCCGTCACCCGCGAGTGCGGCGATCTTCATGCCTCGTCAGCGTCCGATCCGACGCCGCCTTCGCGCCCTGCGGCGCTAAACAGCCACGGCGCTTCCCGCTTACGCCGCTGCTCGTAGGCCTGGATCTCCGCGACGTGCTGCAGGGTGAGTCCGATGTCGTCCAGACCTTGGACCAGGGAGTCCTTGCGGAAGGAGTCCACAGCGAAGGGGATGGCGTCTCCCGTGGGCGTTGTGATGGTCTGAGCCGGCAGATCGATGACCAGATGATAGCCCGTGGTGTCCTCCACCGCTTGGAACAAGCGGTCCACGACTTGAGTATCAAGAACGATCGGCAACAGCCCATTCTTGAAGCAGTTGCTATAGAAAATATCCGCAAAGCTCGGCGCAATGAGAGCGCGGAAGCCATACTCGTGCAACGCCCAGGGGGCGTGCTCGCGGCTCGACCCACAGCCGAAATTCGCTCGTGCCAGCAAAACCTGCGCTCCCCGATAGCGGGCATGGTTCAACACGAAGTCCCGGGTTGGCCGGCCGCTGGCTGCAGTCCATTCCGGGCTCGCCGTGATCGAGGTAGCGCCACTCGTCGAACAGATAGGGCCCAAAACCGGTCCGCCGGATGGACTTCAAGAACTGCTTGGGAATGATCGCGTCGGTGTCAACGTTGGCCCGGTTCAGCGGCGCCACCAACCCATCGAAGACGGTAAAGGGTTCCATGGTCAGCGTGCGGACTTCTCGATGGCCTCCCCCGCTCCTTTGATGTCCTTTCTCAAGCCCGCTACGGTATTGCACCCTGCCATCGCGACCATCACAGCGCCTAGCATGCCCGCCCGGGCTAGGCGGGCTCTGGCGCGCCCACCCGCGGATCCTGGGGCTCCCCGGCTTGGCACCCCGCCATCGTCGGCGACGCTCCGGCCGCTCGCGGTCGCTACCATTCTCAGCACCGTATCCATGGCCCACCTCGCCTACAGTTGTCTTACGTCCACGAAACGGCCAGCGATGGCAGCCGCAGCGGCCATCGGCGGGCTGACCAGGTGTGTGCGTCCGCCCTGACCTTGGCGACCTTCGAAGTTGCGGTTGGACGTGGATGCGCACCGCTCCCCCGGGGCCAGGCGGTCTGCATTCATCGCCAGACACATGGAGCAGCCCGGCTCGCGCCACTCGAACCCGGCCCGCAGGAACACCTCGTCCAGCCCCTCCGCCTCCGCCTGCCGTTTGACCAGGCCCGAGCCAGGCACCACCATGGCGAGCCGAACATTCGAGGCCACCTTGCGCCCGCGCACGACCTCGGCGGCAGCGCGCAAGTCCTCGATGCGAGCGTTGGTGCAGGATCCGATGAATATCTTGTCGAGGACGATATCCGTCACGGCCGTGCCCGGCTCCAAGCCCATGTACGCCAGCGCCCTCTCCATGCTCGCTCGGCGCACTGGATCGACTTCCTGGGCGGGGATCGGGATGCGCCCGTCCACCGACACCACCAACTCCGGCGACGTTCCCCAGGTAACCTGCGGCTGGACATCGGCGGCATCCAGACGCACCACCTTATCGAAGCGGGCGCCCGGGTCACTGTGCAGGTCCTGCCAGGCCCGGACGGCGGCATCCCAGAGGGCTCCCCTCGGGGCATAGGGCTTACCCTTCAGATACTCCAAAGTCTTATCGTCCGCGGCCATCATCCCTGCCCGCGCCCCTGCCTCAATGGCCATGTTGCAGACCGTCATGCGGCCCTCCGGGGAGAGCGACTGAATCGCACGCCCGGCGAATTCGATGGCGTAACCGATACCGCCGGCAGTGCCGACATATCCGATGATGAACAGAACCAAGTCCTTCGCAGTCACCCCGGGCGCCAGGACGCCGTCCACCTGTACCAGCATGTTCCTGGATTTTCTCAACAACAGGCATTGGGTGGCGAGCACGTGCTCCACCTCGGAAGTCCCGATGCCGAACGCAAGAGCGGCGAATGCACCATGGGTGGAGGTATGCGAATCGCCGCATACGATAGTCACACCGGGGAGCGTGAATCCTAGCTCGGGCCCGATGACGTGTACGATGCCCTGACGCGGGTCGAGCATGTCGAACTCTGTGACACCGAAGTCCGCGCAGTTCTGGTCCAGTGTCTCCACCTGAATCCGCGAGACGGGGTCTGCGATCCCGGCACTACGGTCGGTGGTGGGCACATTGTGGTCCGGCACTGCCAGGTTGGCGTCCCGCCGCCACGGCTGTCGGCCTGCCAGGCGCAGCCCCTCGAAGGCCTGGGGCGAAGTCACTTCGTGCAACAACTGGCGGTCGATGTAGAGCAGCGTCATACCGTCTGGAGACACGCGCACCACGTGCGCGTCCCAAAGCTTGTCGTAAAGGGTCCTCGGAGCCATGGTCGGTCAGCGGGCGTAAATGATTATTGTAGAAGAACGCTGGCCCGCGGGGAAACAGCGCCGAGCACAGGCGGGACCTGAGGCGGACAGGGAGTGGCCGCATCATTCAGGTGCTCGCGGACGGATTGCGCGAGAGCGTTCACGGAGGGTATAAACGGACGGTCGAGGCACGAGCCAGTCTGCGTCTCGGCCCGTGTCGCACCCGGCGTCGGCGGCACTGCAGCGGGATGTGGTGCGTGCGCCCGCCAAGTGCCGCTCGTGGCGCCATTTCTATGGAGAATGCCCATGTCCCGCCTCAGCCGCTTCTTGCCCGCGCTGCTCACCCTGTACCTTGGAGCTTGCTCCGGTCCTCCCCAGCAGAGCGCTGCCCCGGCCGGGGCCCAAGATCATGTCTGGAAGGACCAAACCGGGGCCATCGAGAAGGCCAAGGGAGTCGAGCGTACGCTCCAGGACGCGGCCGCGCAACGGGACAAGGCACTGGAACAGGAAAGCCGCTGAGATCTCGTGAACAAATCTGCCGCGCGTGCGGACCGCGGCGTTGTGCGGTGTTCATGGCGTACCTCCCTGTACGCCACCCCTTCGGGGCGTCCCGCCGACGTGCCGAATGGCTGTCCGCCATTCGGTCGCTCCCCGCCCGTCTATCGGATTCTGTTCACAAGCTCTGAGTCCTGCGCTCGGGCTCGTATGATAGGTAACATCGTGGACTAGGCAGCGTCATGGACACCCACCTCCGGGAACCTATCTCTGAGCCTGCGGACCCTGCTCCGCATCGGCTGTCGCCAACTGCGATGCGGGACTTCGGCGCGCGATACCGGGCGACGCGCCGCGTCACAGAGCGCCTCTGCGAGCCCCTGTCTGCCGAGGACTGCACGGTCCAGTCCATGCGAGACGCGAGCCCAGCGAAGTGGCACTTGGCGCACACCACTTGGTTCTTCGAGACCTTCGTCCTCGACAACGGAGTGAAAGGTTATCGGACCTTCGCTCCCCACTTCCGCGTGCTCTTCAACTCCTACTACCACACGGTGGGCAGACGACATCCTCGGCCGGAGCGCGGGATGCTGACGCGGCCGGGGCTGGAGGGGGTCCTCGCCTACCGCAGGCACGTGGATCAGCATATGCTGGCGTTGCTGGAGCAAGCGCACATCCCACAGGCGCTGGCAGAGGCTCGCGGAGCTGGGTCTGCAGCACGAGCAGCAGCACCAGGAGCTCATCCTGACCGACATCAAGCACCTGCTGTACTGTAATCCACTGCGCCCGGCCTACGCCACCCGTGCGGTTTCGCCCGAAGGCTCGGCCGACTCTTTTCGCTGGAGAGTTTACGGCGAGGGCCTGGCGTGGATCGGCGACAAAGGCGTGGGGTTCGCCTTCGACAATGAGCGACCGCGGCACCGGGTGTTCTTGGAGGCGTTCGAGCTGACATCGCGCCCGGTCACCAATGCCGAGTTTGCAGCGTTCATTGAAGACGGAGGCTACCATCGCCCCGAGCTATGGCTGTCGGACGGGTGGGATGCTGTCCGGACCCAGAACTGGGCCGGACCTCTTTACTGGGAGAGGCATGATGAGCTGTGGTACCAGTACACTCTCGGCGGGTTGGGGCCCTTGCGGCACCACGAGCCCGTATGCCACGTGAGCTATTACGAGGCCGATGCCTTCGCCCGATGGGCGGGCGCGCGCCTCCCCACGGAAGCGGAGTGGGAGCTGGCCGCCGCAGCGGTGCCCATGGAAGGCAACTTCCAGGAGAGCGGATGGCTTCAGCCCGTCCCGGCCTGCGCCGCGGAGACCGGCACACCACTGCAGCAACTGTTTGGGGATGTCTGGGAATGGACCCAGAGTGCCTACCATCCCTATCCCGGCTATCACGCCCCGGTCGGCGCACTCGGGGAATACAACGGCAAGTTCATGTGTAACCAGATGGTGCTGCGGGGAGGCTCCTGCGTCACCCCCAGTTCCCATATTCGATGCACCTACCGCAACTTCCTGTACCCCGACGCCCGCTGGCAGTTCAGCGGCATCCGGCTTGCCCGCGACCCCGCCGGAGATCGCTCATGAGCTGACATTGCCCCCAGTGGGCCCGCTCGGGGCGAGCGAGGGATTTTGGAGGCTGTCCTCCCGACTGCAGGGAACAAGGCGCAAGACGGGCTTGCCATAAATGGCATTCACCCACCAGACTGAGGAGGAATGACGCATGCGTGCGCTGCCAATGATCGTACTCACTCTGCTTGCCAGCGCTGTCGCTGGCGCGGATTCCGTCTCCGTCGACATGCACCTCATCACCAACAACGGAATCGGCGAGTCCGTCGGAACCCTGCGCGCGGAGGACAGTCCGTACGGACTGCTGCTCAGTCCGAAGCTCGCCGGCTTGCCAGCCGGGCTGCACGGGTTTCACGTCCATGAAAAGCCCGACTGTAGCGTCACCGAAAAAGACGGCAAGAGGGTGGCTGGGCTCGCCGCCGGCGGACACTATGACCCCGCCGGGACCGGGAAACACGAAGGCCCCTACGGCGCGGGCCACCTGGGAGATCTGCCCGCGCTGTTTGTGGAGAGCGACGGGAAGGGTTATACACCACTCTTGGCACCGCGGCTGAAGGTCTCTGGCATCAAGGGCCACTCGCTCATGGTCCACGCCGGTGGAGACAACTACTCCGACGAGCCAAAGAAGCTGGGCGGCGGTGGCGCCCGCATCGCCTGCGGCGTGGTGCCCTAACGTCCAAGCCGCGAGGACACTTGGCCCGCGGATGGAGCAGGCACGCCGCATCCCGGCTTGGTGGGTATCCGTAGCAGCTCTGAACGGGCTGCTCGCGGTCGCCGCCGGTGCCTTCGCCGCACACGCCCTAAAGCATTCCCCCGACCCACAGGCGGCCACGTGGGTCGAGACGGCTGCCACGTATCAGATGTGGCATGCCCTCGCCCTGTTAGGGGTTACCGCAGTGCGGGACCGCGGGCCAGGAAACAGATGGGTACAAATCAGCGCTTGGCTGTTCGTGACCGGAATCTTGCTCTTTTCTGGCAGCCTCTATGTTCTGGCCCTAAGCCACGCCAGATGGGTGGCGTGGATTACCCCGTTCGGAGGAACGGCGTTACTGCTGGGTTGGCTCGCCCTCGTCGTACACGGCTTGCGCAGGGCTGGACCTTAGCTGCGCTCGTCCGGCTCGCCCCGCTGTCGCCACAGCCGCACCGGTGCAAAGCTGAGGCGATGAATGGGTGAAGGGCCGAGGCGCTGGAGTGCCTTCAGGTGCTCCGGCGTACCGTAGCCCTTGTGCCGCGCAAAGCCATACCCTGGGTAGCGCTGGTCTAGCGCCTCCATCTCTCGGTCACGCGTAACTTTCGCCAGAATGGAGGCGGCGCTAATCGCAGGCACCGACGCGTCCCCGCCTACCACGGCTTCGACTGGGCAGCCGATGGCTGGGCAGTGGAGTCCGTCCACCAACACTCGGTCCGGTAAGCAGCCGAGCGCGACGCAGGCGCGTTGCATGGCAAGCAGCGTAGCTTGCAAGATGTTGAGCGCGTCGATCTCCTCGACTTCGGCACGCCCGACCCCCCATGCCCGAGCCCGCCGGCGGATTTGGACGGCCAACAGCTCTCGCTGGCGTACGGCGAGCTGCTTGGAGTCGGCTAGGCCCGCAATCGGGGAACCGGCGTCCAAGACCACCGCCGCCGCCAGAACGGGACCGGCCAGGGGACCCCGCCCTGCCTCGTCCACCCCGGCCAGTACGGGCGTGTCCCTCTGCCGCCTCACGGAACTTCGGGGACCTTCGGTTGGTGAAGTACTTCGATGAACTCCAAGGCGTTGCCGTCCGGATCCCGGCAGAATAGCGCCCGTCGCCCCGAACGACCGAGGGTGACGGGAATGCCGGCCCGGGACAGGCTCTCGCGGAGCGAGTCAAGGTTCGAGACCGCCAAGGCGATATGCCGGTCGCGCCCACCGTGGTCGGGCCGCCCGGTCACGGGGTCTGGGTTCGGAAGCTCCAGAAGGTGGATCTGCTGCGCTCCGACGCGCAGCCAAGCTCCCGGATAACCGAGATCGGGACGGCTGTCGTCCTGATCGAGCGCCAGGAGCCCCACGTAAAAGTTCAGCGCCCGCCGAGTGTCCTGAACGACGACACTGACGTGGTGGATACCTCGGTACTGCAAGGCTTCTCCAGATTGGCGGTAGGGTACCTATCCCCTATACTACCGACCGACTAGCCTAGCGGCGTCGCCCGGCGAACTCAACCGATGAACCCCAATCTCTTGCGCTTGCAGCCCTATCCGTTCGAAAAGCTTGCGAGCCTGACCGCGGGTATCACGCCCCCCTCCGATAAGTCGCCCATCGCCTTGTCTCTGGGCGAGCCCACACACCCAGCGCCCAGCTTCCTGGTCGAGGAGATCATAACTCATCTGCACGGCGTTTCCACCTATCCCACCACTCGGGGGACGCCCGCCCTGCGCCGCACGATCAGCCAGTGGCTGGTGCGGCGTTTCGGGCTGAAACCGGACAGCGTGGACGCGGAACGGCACGTGCTGCCGGTGAATGGGACGCGCGAGGCCCTGTTCGCCTTCGCCCAGTGCATGGTTGATCCGCGCACCGGGCCTGTGGTCATGATGCCGAACCCCTTCTATCAGATCTACGAAGGGGCCGCTTTGTTGGCGGGAGCAGAGCCCTACTACGTCAACTGCACGGCGGGAACGGACTTCCTTCCCGATTTCGATGCCGTGCCGCAGCGGGTATGGAAGCAGTGCCAACTCCTTTACCTGTGCTCGCCGGGCAACCCGACGGGCGCAGTACTGGACATCGCCGCACTGCAGGGTCTCATCGAGATCGCAGAGGAACATGAATTCATCATCGCGGCGGATGAGTGTTATTCGGAGATTTATCGGGATGAGGCGCATCCACCCCCGGGCTTGCTGGCCGCCGCAGCCGCTATGGGCAACGAGGATTTCCGGCGCTGCGTCGCGTTCCACAGCCTGTCCAAGCGCTCCAGCGTGCCGGGCCTGCGCTCGGGCTTCGTGGCCGGAGACGCGGCACTCATAGCCCAGTTCCTACGCTACCGTACTTACCACGGTTGCGCCATGCCGCTGCACACCCAGGCAGCGAGCGTCGCCGCCTGGGCCGACGAGCGGCACGTCGCCGTGAACCGCCGCGCTTACCAGGAGAAATTCGCGGCCGCGATGGGGATCCTCCGGCCGGTGCTGGAGGGGTATGTCCCTGCGGGAGCCTTCTACTTGTGGCCCGAAACTCCCGTGGACGATCGCGAATTTACGCGCGCACTCTATGCGCGCGAGAACGTTACCGTACTGCCGGGCAGCTATCTCGCACGCACCGCCCAGGACATCAACCCGGGCCGGCAACGGGTGCGCATCGCCCTGGTGGCGCCACTCGATGAGTGCGCCGAGGCCGCCTGGCGGCTGCGCAATTTCCTTGCCGCCCTGTAAGAACGGAGAACCGCATGGAGGACTTGCAAGAGATCATCGAGGAAGGGTTCGAGCGCCGTGGCGAGATCACACCGCGCACGGTGGACACTCTCGTGAAGGAAGCGGTGGACGAGGCTATCCACGCCTTGGACTCCGGACGCGAGCGGGTCGCGGTCAAACGGAACGGAGAATGGATAGTCAACGAGTGGCTCAAGAAGGCCGTTCTGCTCTCGTTCCGCATCGAGGACAACCGCTTCATGAAAGGCGGCTTCACCAACTACTTCGACAAGGTCTCGCCGAAGTACGCCGACTTCAACTCGCGGGACTTCCGGGACACCGGCGTCCGCGTGGTGCCGCCGGCCACAGTGCGCCGTGGCGCGTATATCGCGCCTGGGGTGGTGCTCATGCCCTCCTACGTCAACATAGGCGCATACGTGGACAGTGGAACCATGGTGGATACCTGGGCGACCGTCGGCTCCTGTGCTCAGATCGGCAAGAATGTCCACCTCTCGGGCGGCGTCGGCATTGGCGGAGTGCTCGAGCCGCTGCAGGCAAGCCCCACCATCATCGAGGACAACTGCTTCATCGGGGCGCGCTCGGAGATCGTCGAGGGCGTGATAGTGGGCGAGGGTGCGGTCATTTCGATGGGTGTCTACATCGGGAGCAGCACGCGAATCTACCATCGGGAGAGCGGCGACATCCTCTACCGTCGCGTGCCGCCGGGGTCGGTCGTCGTCCCTGGCAATCTTCCTTCCAGCGACGGAAAATACAGCCTGTACTGCGCGGTGATCGTCAAGCAGGTCGATGACAGGACGAGGAGCAAGGTGGGCATCAATGAGCTGCTGCGCGATATCTAGTCCGCGGCCTCCAAAGCCACAAGCCGCGGACACCGCAACGCCGGGCGCACGGGGTAGATGTCCGCGACACTCGACCTGACCATCGCCCTCATCGAGCGCCCTTCAGTAACTCCACGGGACGAGGGGTGCCAGGACATTCTGGCACGGCGCCTGGAGCCTCTCGGTTTCTCCGTAGAACGGCTGCGCTTCGGCGAGGTGGACAACCTGTGGGCACGGCGAGGAGGCAACGGACCGCTTGTGGTCTTCGCTGGACACACCGATGTCGTACCCCCCGGCCCCCTCGACCGCTGGGAGTCAGAGCCGTTTGCCCCCACCCTGCGCGATGGCTATCTGTACGGGCGTGGAGCCGCGGATATGAAGGGTGGTCTCGCGGCCATGGTTACGGCCGCCGAGCGGTTCCTGGGGTCCGGACCGCAGCCCCGCGGCTCCATCGCGTTCCTGATTACCAGTGACGAGGAAGGCCCTACCAACGAAGACGGGACGGTCCGCGTCGTGGAGCACCTTCAGCGGCGCGGCGAGCATATCGACTGGTGCCTGATTGGCGAGCCCACCAGCGAGGAGGCGGTGGGCGATGTGATCAAGAATGGCCGCAGGGGTTCCCTCAGTGGAACGCTGCGTGTGCGGGGCGTGCAGGGTCACGTCGCCTACCCACACCTTGCCGTGAATCCTATCCACCGGTTCGCCCCGGCACTCGTCGAGCTGTGCAGCACCGTCTGGGATCGGGGAAACGAGCACTTCCCTCCTACGACCTTCCAGGTCTCCAACATCGCTGCCGGTGCGGGCGCCGGCAACGTGGTCCCCGGTGAGCTCACCGCCTCCTTCAACTTCCGGTACTCCACCGCCTTGACGGCACAGATGATCCGGGATGGGGTCACCGCCATCCTGACGCGGCACAAGCTGGACTACGCCATCGAGTGGGTGCTTTCCGGACTGCCTTTCGCCACGCCCGCTGGCCGCCTGGTTGAGGTGGTCGGTCAGGCCGTGCGCCAGGTCACGGGCCGTGGGTCCCGCCTGTCCACGGGTGGCGGCACTTCGGACGGCCGTTTCATCGCCCCCACGGGTGCCCAGGTCGTCGAGCTGGGACCGGTAAACGCCACCATCCACAAGGCGAACGAATGTGTGCGGGTAGAAGACCTGGACACCCTATCGCTGGTGTATCAACAGACCCTGGAGTTGCTGTTGACGTGATCTGCGCGGGAGGAGCACGCGCCAGGCCCTCGCGCCCCGCTCTCGCGTCCTGCAGCCGCGGGGCCGCACTGCTCGGAGGGCACCGCCCATGGACTTGACCGCACTCACCGCACTGTCGCCTCTGGACGGCCGCTACAGCAGCGCCACCGATGAGCTGAGACCGATATTCTCCGAGCTCGCCCTCATGCGCCACCGGGTCTCGATTGAGGTGCGCTGGCTACAAGCGTTGGCTGACCATCCTGGGGTCACCGACGTCCCTCCCCTCAGTGCTCACGCGCGCCACATCCTCGATGGGTTGATCGAGAATTTCCGGGAGACCGACGCTCAGCGCATCAAGAACATCGAGGACACCACCAAACACGACGTCAAAGCCGTCGAGTACTTCCTCAAGGAGCGCATTAGGGGCAACCAAGAGCTGGAGGCCATCGGCGAGTTCCTCCACTTCGGCTGCACCTCCGAAGACATCAACAATCTCGCATACGCTCTCATGCTGCGCGAGGCTCGATCACAGGCCGTCCTTCCGCTGCTGGATGACACCATCATCGCCCTCCGGGGGCTGGCACACCGCTATGCGGACCAAGCCATGTTATCGCGCACACATGGGCAACCGGCCTCCCCGACCACCCTCGGCAAAGAGATGGCGAACTTTGTACATCGGCTGCGTCGCCAAAGAGAGCAGCTGATCGCACAGCCGCTGCTGGGTAAGATCAACGGGGCCGTGGGCAACTATAGCGCGCACCTGGTCGCGTACCCGGAGGTGGATTGGGAGGCAATCGCCCAAAAGTTCGTAACCTCCCTCGGCCTGGAGTGGAATCCCTACACCACCCAGATCGAGCCCCATGACTATATCGCTGAGATTGCGGACACACTGGCGCGCTGCAACACCATCTTATTGGGCCTGACGCGCGACGTTCTGGGGCTATATCGCCCTCGGCTATTTCCGCCAACGCACCACTCCGGACGAGGTGGGCTCCTCGACAATGCCCCACAAGGTCAATCCCATCGACTTTGAGAACGCCGAGGGCAACCTCGGGCTGGCCAATGCCTTGCTGAGCCATCTCTCCGCCAAGCTACCGATATCGCGCTGGCAGCGCGACCTCTCCGACTCGACTGTACTACGCAACATGGGCACCGCTGTGGGCTATTGCGTGGTGGGCTACCGCTCGCTGTTGAAGGGCCTGGCCAAGCTGGAAGCGGATCCGCACCGCCTCGATCAGGATCTGGCCGGTGCTTGGGAGGTGCTGGCGGAGGCCGTGCAAACCGTCATGCGGCGCTACGGGGTGGAAAAGCCCTACGAAGCCCTCAAGGAACTCACCAGGGGGCGCGCCATCGACGCCGCCACCCTGGCGCAGTTCGTAGACGGGCTGCCCGTTCCGGAAACGGCAAGGGCGCGACTGCGTCAGCTCACCCCAGCAGGCTATACCGGGCTGGCAACTCACTTGGCGCGAGCCGTGTAGCACCCGCTGACCGCCCATGGCACATCGGACGGTGCGCACGGTGAGTGCCGAACAGCCGCCGCGGGACTACCGGCAGAAACAGCCATTGCTCGCGCGTGGGGCCAACGCGGGCGTTCGGGACCCGGCGTCCTCACATACACATACATCTAAGCTTGTAGGGTCGGTTCGCTGTGCGTTACCCTGCAAGCTGCCGACCCCGGCGTTTCCGGCCCATGCCGGCAGATTGATGAGGACGAGTGGAGCGGTGGAACAGTTAGAGCGGCGGATCCTAGGCGAGGACGCGGGACCGCTGATGCTCAAGTCGGGGCAGGACGGCGCGGCGGCGGCGCTGGCTTTGGTCTCGCAAGCGAAAAGAAGCATCCATATCCTCAGCTACGACCTAGATCCCCAGCTCTACGACAACGAACCGTTCGTGGCTGCGCTGAAGGAGTTTTGCCTGCGCAGTGGTTACGCCGAGGCGAGGCTCCTGTTACGGGACGCGACCTACGCCATCAATCATGGTCATCGCGTGATCGGTCTCAGCCGACGACTCACCAGTTGCATTCAGATTCGCAAGCCACTCGCAGAAACCCGAGAAGTGGAGGGGAGCTTCCTCGTGGCGGATGGGATCGCGGTCCTGTCTCGCAAGCTGGCGGCCGACCCCGCAGGCACGGTGGATTTCCGGACACTCGGCGAAGCGCGCCGACTGTTGGATCTCTTCGCCGACCTCTGGGAGCGCAGCGCGCCTGACCCAGAGTTGCGCCGTTTGCACATCTAACGACTACCGAATACCGGACGACTGCGGAGCGCTGGGCTCGATCCTCTGCGGGGCAAGCCCTCAACCGGCAGCCTCGGTCTGCCCGGTGTCCCCGCAGACCGGTGGCTATTCTCTCTGGCTCCTGCCATAGGCGTCATCAAAGCGTACGATGTCATCCTCGCCCAGATAGCCCCCGGACTGCACCTCGATGATCTCCAAAGGCAGTCGGCCGGGATTCTCCAGGCGGTGGGCACTGCCAATGGGAATATACGTGGACTCATTCTCGGAAAGCAGGAAGACCTCGTTGCCCCGCGTCACCCGGGCCGTGCCCCGAACGACGATCCAGTGCTCAGCCCGATGATGATGCATCTGCAGCGACAGTGACGCCCCGGGCTCCACCACGATGCGCTTGACCTGGAACCGATCCCCCTGATCCAGAGCCTCGTAGCAGCCCCACGGCCGATGAACGCGTCGGTGGGTTAGATACTCGGAACGCTGGTGTTTCTTCAGATGCTCGACGACCGCCTTGACCTCCTGAGCCTTCTCCCGATGGGCTACCAACACGGCGTCGGCGGTCTCCACCACGATCATATCCTGAACTCCCACCGTAGCGACTACTCGGTGACTGGCCATGACTAAGGTGTCGCGCGTCTCGTACGTGACAACGTCACCCTTGACCGTATTACCGTCGGCGTCTTTGGGGCTCACCTCCCAGAGGCTAGACCACGCGCCCACGTCCGACCAGCCGGCGCGCAACGGCACAACGACCACTTTGTCGGTCCGCTCGGGCAGTCGTTCCATCACCGCATAGTCCACCGATTCGGCCGGACAGGATCGGAACCTATCGGCGTCGACGCGGTAGAAGTCGCCGTCGCGCCTCCCACCAGCGACCGCCGCACGACACGCCAGGGAAATGGCGGGCCGCTCCTGCTCTATCGTCTCCAACCAGAGCGAGACCCGCATCATGAAGATCCCGCTGTTCCAAAGGTAGTCGCGGGAAGCTACGTAGGACTTGGCAAGCTCGCGGTCTGGCTTTTCTACGAAGGCCGCTAGCCGCCGCGGTAGTGGCGACGTGGCATGCCGCGGGCTCAGCTCGGGCCCAGTCCGTAGATACCCATAACCTGTTTCCGGCGTGGTGGGCTCGACCCCGAAGGTCACCCAATGGCCCTCCTGCGCCCACGCGAAGCCTTCCCTTACCGCTGCGAGAAATGCTGCTCGATCCCGGACGACATGGTCGGCAGGCATCACTATGGCAACCGCATCCTGGTCTGTCCTGACGCTCAGAAGGGCGGCCAGAGTCAGGGCGGGAGCGGTGTTCCGCCCCTCGGGCTCCAGAACGATGCTTGCTGGGCTGCAGCCAACGCGGCGCAATTGCTCCGCCACCAGGAAGCGGTGCTCTTCGTTGCACACGACAAGGGGCGGCGCGACCTCCTCCGCGAGACCTTCCAAGCGTCCGGCGGTCTCTTGCAGCATCGCCAGATCTCCCACCAAGGGGAGGAGTTGCTTCGGGTAGTGCTCCCTCGATAGCGGCCAGAGGCGGCTGCCGGAGCCGCCCGAGAGGATGACAGGTCGGATCACCATGGATACGCTCTGGCGCATCCCTGGCAATTCCGGCCGGCCCCACCCACTGTACCGGTCGCACGCAGGATCAAGGTGTCGTGCCGCCAGCGGTCACGTGGCCGCGGTTCTCATCGAGGTGATGCTTTGGACTGGTCCCTGGAACATCGAGCAGCGGGCGACGGTTCGGCGAGCACCCGGATATGACCGGACACACTTGTCGTGAACGCGGACATGTTTCTTCCCACACCTGTCTGCGTTTACCCCCTCTTCCCACACACAAGACCCCTCACCAGCGCCACCGCTCCCACCACCACGGACGCCCCACTTGGAACGCGCCTCCGGCAGCCGTTCTTGATGCTGCGGGCAGAGGGGACGGCCGCGCCCAATGCGCGGGGCTACGGCAAGGGAGTGAGGTCGAGTTTGTCAAAGTCGACAGCACGGCGCTGGCGAACGGCGTAAGCAGGCCGGGCAGCCGGCTGCGCACCTGTCTCTATACCATGGACCTGAACCTGTGCCGGCCTCAGGGCACTCCAGCTCTTGCATCCGGGACACTGCCAGTAGAGTGCCATGGCCTCGAACCCACAGCGCTCGCAGCGGTAGAGTCCGCGCTCCGGCAAGAGCCTTTCCACGACCGCCTTGAGGACTAGGAGGGAATCGCGAAGCTCGCCCCCGCTGTTGGTGACGTTCAGGACGATGAGCTGGTGCAGCCCGCGTAACGAAGGCGATCGTTTCAGCCACTCGGCGATGAACTGTGCCGCTGCATGGTCGCCGCGCTGCTCTCGCAACAGTTCCGTGAGAGCGAGCAAAGGCGCAACACCGCCATAGGTTGCGAGTATACGCTCCAGATACGGGACCATGGCAGCCGCGTCCCCTAATCGCCGGTAACACGCAAGCATCGGAGCGATCGTCTCCGAGAGATACCCCGGATCCTGGTACTCGACGCGCTGGTATGCCTCGATGGCTGCATGCCATTCACCACGCGCGCTGGCCAGCTCCGCGCGCATGAGACTTGCCCGCACACTCCGTGGATCGCACGCCAGCGCTTCGTCCAGCCGACGCGACACAGACTCCTGATCGCCCTTCTTCGCAGCACAAGCCGCCAGCTCACAATAATAGTGGGCGATGGCCGATGACTGTGAGGCGTGGCTCACTTGCTCGAGCTGGTGCGCCGCCCGGATTGCGCTCTCCCAATCCTTCTCCTGCTGATAGATATCCATCAGCTGCCGCAGAGCGGGCACCACGTATTCCCGCAGATCGAGCAGCTCGAGGAACAACCCCTCGGCACGATCCAGCAAACCGGCACGCATGTAATCCAGGCCCAGATCGAGCAGCGCATGCGTGCGTTGCCCGCGGCTCAGCGTTGTGCGGGCGATCAGGTTCTGATGTATGCGGATGGCCCGGTCCACCTCACCTCGCCGGCGATAGAGATTCCCCAAAGCCAAGTGAGTCTCGACTGTGTCCCGGTCCACCTCGACCATTTTGATGAACACCTCGATGGCCTTGTCAGGCTGCTCGTTGAGCAGATAGTTCAGACCGCGGAAGTATTCCGGTGCCATCGAGGCGGCGTGAGCCGCAGCGTGATATTGACGGTCGCGCCGCCCGACCACCCAGCCGGAGGCCGCGGCAACCGGCAGCAGCAACCACAGCAGATTCATCACGTCCGCTGGCTCCTCACGCCGTGAGGACGTTCTCGATGCCTCGCTGGGCAGACGAAAGCCCTCCGCCATTAGCTCTTGGACTTGTCCACGCGTTCCCGGAGATCCTTGCCGGGTCTGAAATGAGGGACATACTTCCCGGGTAAGGGGACCGGTTCGCCGGTCTTGGGGTTGCGTCCCACACGAGGCGGACGATAGTGTAAGGAGAAACTCCCGAACCCCCGGATCTCGATACGCTCGCCCTTCGCCAACGACTCAACCAACTGTTCGATGACGGTCTTCACCGCCAACTCCACATCCTTCGGGAGCAATTGCTGGAGCTTTTGTACGAGCCGCTCTATCAACTCCGACTTGGTCATGCACTCCCCCCCTGGGCCGCACGAGCACCCGTCTCATCCACAGACGCGCAGTGTGACTGATGAGAGTGGATCAACGAAGAGCGTCAAGGACAGCTCGCGATGGCTTCATGAGCCCTTGTTTTCCATCTGCTCCTTCAGCAGATCCCCGAGGGTGGCACTGCCTGCGCTGCCCGAGCGTGTCGTATAGTCCTGCACTGCCTCTGCTTCCTCTTCGCTCTCCTTCGCCTTGATGGACAGCGTGATGGTGCGGTTCTTGCGGTCCACGCCAATGAACTTCGCCTCCAGTTCGTCGCCGACCTTGATCATGGTGCGAGCATCCTCGATCCGATCACGGGCCAGTTCGGAGGCACGGAGGTGCCCTTCCACGCCCCCGCCCAGCTGGAGCACGGCTCCCTTTGCCTCCACCGCCGTCACCAAACCCCTCACGACGCTCCCCTTGGGGTGCTCGGCGACGAAGCTCGCGAACGGGTCCTTGTCTAGCTGTTTAATACCGAGGGAGATGCGCTCCCGCTCCGGGTCGACCGCGAGCACCACGGCTTCGATTTCGTCGCCCTTCTTGTAGTTTCGCACGGCTTCCTCGCCGGGTTGGGCCCAGGAGATGTCCGAAAGGTGCACCAAGCCATCGATTCCTCCGTCGAGACCGATGAAGATCCCGAAGTCGGTGATGGACTTGATCTTGCCCGCCACCCGGTCCCCCTTGTTATGCCCGGCGGCAAACTCGTCCCACGGATTGGGCAGACACTGCTTCATCCCCAGCGAGATGCGGCGGCGCTCCTCGTCGATGTCGAGAACCATCACTTCCACTTCGTCTCCGGGCTGCACCATCTTAGCTGGGTTGACGTTCTTGTTGGTCCAATCCATCTCGGAGACGTGCACGAGGCCCTCCACGCCCTCTTCGATCTCGACGAAGCAGCCATAGTCGGTAATGTTCGTGACCTTGCCGAACAGCCGCGTCTGGGGTGGGTAACGCCGCGCGAGATCCACCCAGGGATCCTCCTCCAGCTGCTTCAGTCCCAACGAGACGCGCTCGCGTTCGCGATCGAACTTGATGACCTTCACCTCGATCTCATCGCCGACGTCCACTACTTCGGACGGATGCTTGACCCGTTTCCATGCCATGTCGGTAATATGCAGCAACCCGTCGAGTCCGCCCAAATCCACGAAGGCGCCGTAGTCCGTCAGGTTCTTGACGACGCCTTTCAGCACCTGCCCTTCTTCCAGCCGATCGAGCAGGGCCTGGCGCTCGGCACTCGTCTCGCTCTCGACCACCGCGCGCCGTGAGACAACGACGTTGTTGCGCTTGCGATCCAGCTTGATGACCTTGAATTCCAACTGCTTGCCTTCCAGGTAGGAGGTGTCCCGCACGGGCCGCACGTCCACCAGTGAGCTGGGTAGGAAGGCACGCACGTCGTCGATGTCCACGGTGTAACCACCCTTGACCTTCCCGCTGAACAGACCCGTTACCGTCTCACCCGTCTCGAACGCGTGCTCCAAGCGGTTCCATGACTTGGCGCGCTTCGCCTTCTCCCGAGAGAGACGCGTCTCGCCAAAGCCGTTCTCCACAGACTCGACCGAAACTTCGACGTGATCACCCACCGCCACGTCCGGCACCCCTTCCTCGTTCAGAAATTCCTCGATGCGGATGATGCCTTCCGACTTTAGGCCGGCGTTTACTACCACCGCCTCCAAGGTCACCTCCACCACGGTCGCACGGACTATGGCGCCTGGCTTCAGGTGCCGCGTGTTGAGACTCTCTTCCAGTAGCTCCGCGAAACTTTCGTTCATTGCCTCGATTGCACCCATAATGACAACACTGCGTGGATCCACCGGCGGCCGGAGCCACGATGGTTCCTTAAACAAATAGCCACACCTCGGCGAGCGCCTGCTCCACCGACGGCCTGGATATTCACCCTTTCCGGCCGAGCCTTTGGCGTACCAGCGCCATGACAAGCCCTACCACCGCCTCCACTCCGAGGCCGGTAGTATCTACGATGGACGCATCGGAGGCCGGCCGCAACGGCGCAATCGCGCGTTGGATATCGCGGGTGTCGCGCTCGACAAGGTCCTGCAATATGCAGCCAAGGTTAGCACCCATGCCTAGTTCCTTCAACTGCTTATGGCGTCGCCGCGCACGCTCCTCGGCGGTTGCGGTCAGGAACACTTTGACGTCGGCCTCCGGAAACACCACTGTTCCCATGTCCCGCCCGTCTGCAACCAAGCCGGGGGGCAGACGGAATTTGCGCTGGCACTCGAGCAGCGCATCGCGCACTTCCGTCACGGCCGCCAGCCGCGATGCCAAGCGCGCTATCGCCTCGGCGCGGAGATCCGTAGACACATCGCGGTCACCCCAGAAGACTCGCGCCGGCGCGACACTCGCAGCGTCGGGCTCGAAGCGCGGATCCAGCCCGCGCGCGAGTGCGCACACGGAGTCTAGATCCTCGTGCGCCAAGCCCTCTCGCTCCACCGCCAGGGCGAGCAGGCGGTATAGGGCGCCACTGTCCAGCAGGCGCCACCCGAGTCGACGTGCCACCAAAGTGGCCACGGTGCCCTTCCCTGAGCCACTCGGACCGTCCAAGGTGAGCACTGGGACCACAAGCCGCGGGTTAGGATACCGTACTATCTGCGTCCCTCCCGGGCGACGCCGCGACTGACGCGATCAGGTCTCCTCCACGGTGATACGCAGCCCTGCACCCGTCGCGACAGACACGAACTTCGGAAAAGAGGTGTCCACGTTGCGGCAGTCCAGGATGCGGACCGGCTCGTTGGCACGCAGGGCCGCGACCGCAAATGCCATGGCTGCGCGATGGTCGCCGCGGCTGTCCACGGTCGCGCCTCGCAAAGTAGCACTGCCCTGGATAACGATACCGTCCTCTCGGGGATGTGCCTCCACGCCCATACGCTGCAGGCCCTCCGCCATCACTTGAATGCGATCGCTCTCCTTCACCCGCAGTTCCCGTGCGCCCTTCAGCACGGTCGTCCCTCGCGCGCAGGCCGCAGCCACGAATAGCGCGGGAAACTCGTCAATGGCCAGCGGCACCTGTTCCGGCGCGATGGTCACGCCGTGGAGCTGGCTCGTCCTGACGGCAATGTCCGCTAAGGGCTCACCGCTCGCTTGACGGGGGTTGGAAATCTCGATATCCGCTCCCATCGCGCGCAGGATCTCGATAACCCCGGCGCGGCTCGGGTTGACCCCAACACCCTCGAGGACCACGTTTGACGCAGCCCCGATCGCAGCTCCGACCATAAAAAACGCGGCCGAGGACAGGTCGCCGGGAACCTCGATTCGGGCACCTCGGAGCTGGGCGCCGCCCTGCACGCAGACCGTACTGTCCTCGCGTCGAATGGGGCAGCCAAAGGCCTGCAGCATGCGCTCGGTGTGGTCACGGCTTGGAGAGGGCTCGGTCACACAGGTCATCCCCCGGGCATACAGGCCAGCTAGCAACACACTGGACTTTACCTGGGCGCTCGCCACGGGCATGTGGTAATGGATCCCGCGGAGTTCGTCAGTCGGACGAACACTGAGAGGCGCAGTACCGGCCGCCGAGGTTTCGATGCGCGCGCCCATCGCGCCGAGTGGCTCGCTCACGCGACGCATCGGCCGGCGCGAGAGCGAGGCATCCCCCTCCAGGGTAACACCGAACCGCTGACCCGCCAGCAGGCCGGCCAACAGGCGCATGGAGGTCCCAGAGTTACCGAGATAGAGGGGTCCGTCAGGCGGACGCAGGCCGTACCTGCCGACCCCTTGCACCACGAGTCGTCCTCCATCGGGTCCCTGGACGATCGCGCCCATCGCCCGCAGAGCAGCCAGCGTCGCCAGGGTGTCCTCCCCTTCCAAGAAGCCGTCGATAAGCGTCTCGCCCTCCGCCACGGCACCCAGCATCAGCGCCCGGTGCGAAATGGACTTGTCTCCCGGGACCTTCAGGCGCCCTTGCACGCGACCCCCGGGAGCCACCCGGAACAGAAGCTGTCCGGCCGGACGCTGCGTCATGGCTCGGAGGCATCTCGGTGCTGGGCCGCACTCGCCGGGACGACCTCGCTCAAGCGGTTTCGCGCGGCACGGGCCAGTGCGAACGCAGTCCACAGGCGCCGCCCGTCAGCGGCGAGTAATGCTTCCTCAAGACCGGTCAACTCCGCCGTGAAACGCCTCAGCACCTTCAACAGGGCGTCACGGTTTGCCAGGCAGATGTCTCGCCACAGATCGGGGTCGCTGGCGGCTATGCGCGTGGCATCGCGGAGGCCCCCGGCCGCATAGCGGAACAGCCCGCCGTCCGAGTCCATGCTTGCCAGGGTGTCCATCAAAGCATAGGCGATCAAGTGCGGCAGGTGGCTGGTCGCCGCGAGCACCTCATCATGCCGGTGGGGCTCCATCTCCACGACTTCCGCTCCCGCGGCTGTCCACAGCGCGCAGACCCGGGCCAGGGCTGAGGGATCGGTGCTCGGCAGCGGAGTGAGTACCACGCGGTGAGATCGAAACAGGTTCCGGTCGGAGGCATCCACTCCGCTCTTCTCGTTCCCCGCGATGGGATGTCCTGGAACGAACGCCGGCGGCACGTCGCCGAAAGCCTGCCGTGCGGCGTCGATGACGAACAGCTTGGCGCTGCCGGCGTCCGTCACGACAGCCCCGGGCGCAAGAGAGCCCCTCATGGCCTGGAACACATCAGGCATCGCAGTCAGGGGGACGGACACCAAGACGAGGTCCGCACCGCGTATCGCGTCCGCAATATCGAATTCGTAGCGGTCGATCACCCCGAGCTGCGCGGCCCTGTCCAGATGCGCACGCTGTCGGCCGCAGCCGATAATCTCCCCGCAGACCGCACGCACGGCGCGTGCGAGGGACCCGCCAATGAGCCCGACTCCGATGATGGTCAACCGTTTCGCCACCCAGGGGGCGGCCGGAGACCGTTCGCAATCGTGGAGCACCACACCTGCCATTGCTCAGAGCTCTCGGCCGGGCCCACCAGCACGCCCGCAACGAGCGCTCCAAGGCTTACTGCAAAGGCGCATTCCCCCTCTTCCCGTCCCGGGCTGGCCCGCGCATGGCGCGACATCCCGCGACCGCCCAGCGGAATAGTTCGGTTTGGCGCTATACACCGCGAGGCTTCGGCACCACTGCCAAGCGCAGGGCCTCCATCCAGCGAGATCGCCCGCGCTGCCTCCGGAGGCGGTCTTGCGGCGCAGGGGGTTCGGGTTGGGGGTCGGCTTCGGCATCACGGAGCCGCACTCCCGCTCCAGCGCCTCCGCGGGCTTGCCAAGCTCCTGCCGGCTGAGGGTCCGCGACAGACCCGTGTCAAGCGCAGGCCGGAGCATTTAGCCCACCGCCCTCGGGTAGGAGCCGAGGACCTTCAGGACGGACGCTTGCTCCGCCAACTCCTGCAGGGCTTCCGCCACGGGCGGGTCGGCGGCGTGACCCTCGATGTCGATGAAAAACAGGTAGTCCCAGATGCCGCGCCGCGAGGGGCGGGATTCGATGCGGGTCATGCTGATGCCGCAGCGGGCGAAGGACGCCAGGAGCCGATACAAGGCGCCCGGCCGGTTCGCGGTGGAAAGCATGATGGATGTCTTGTCCTCGCCGCTCGGACGACTTTCCTGCCGCCCGATGACGAGGAAACGCGTGGTGTTGGTTGGCTCGTCCTCGATATTCGCAGCAAGCACATTCAGTTCATACAGTTCCGCCGCGGTAGCCCCCGCGATCGCGCCGGCACCCGCCTCCCGGGAGGCTCTGCGCGCAGCCTCTGCGTTGCTACTCACGGGTATGCGCTCGATTCCGGCAAGGTGGGTCTGTAACCACTCGCGGCACTGGGCGAGCGACTGCTGATGAGAATACACCCGCGAAAGCTGCGCCAAGCTCTCCTCCTTGGAGAGGACGTGGTGATGGACACGCAGCTCCACCTCGCCGCAGATCTTGAGCGGCGATAGGACGAAGCGATCCAGAGTGTGGGTGACGACGCCCTCGGTGGAGTTCTCCACTGGTACGACGCCGAAGTGGGCCGCGGCAGCTTCCACGTCTCGAAACACCTCCTCGATGCTGCCGAGGGGGACGGTCTGCGCCTCGCGACCGAAATGCTTATGCGCGGCGCTCTGGGTGAAGGTGCCGGGCGGCCCCAGAAAAGCCACCTTCAGCGGCTGCTGGAGCGCCAGACACGCCGACATCACTTCACGAAACAGATGTACCATGACGCCGTTGTCGAGCGGACCGCGGTTGCGTGCCACGACCCTGCGCAACACCTGGGCCTCGCGCTCCGGCCGGTAGTACGCGTCTTCCTCGCTGCCGCTCTGCTTTAGCCGCGCCACCTGCTGAGCGCAGGCAGCGCGCTCGGTGATCAGCCGCTGAATCTGCTCGTCCAGCGCGTCGATACGCGTCCGAATGGCTGTGAGCTGATCCTGCTCTGGCACCATGAATGCCGTCAATCGATAGGGCGAACCGCCAGCACGCCATCAATGCCGGCGATGTCCCGAACCACCGCCTCGGACAGGGGACGGTCTACGTCGGTAAGCGTATAGGCCATCGTCCCGCGGGACTTGTTCAACATGTCGATGATGTTCAGGCCCGCACGGGCCATCGCCGTCGAGATCTGACCCACCATGTTGGGCACGTTCGCGTTCACGATAGCGATGCGGAACCCCTCCGTCCGAGGCATGAGCACCTCGGGGAAGTTCACCGAGTTGCGCACGTTGCCGTTCTCGAGATAGTCACGGAGCTGATCGCAGGCCATGATGGCACAGTTGTCTTCCGCTTCCCGAGTCGAAGCGCCGATGTGGGGCAGTGCCACGACCCGCGGATGTCCTTGAAGACGGCTGCCCGGAAAATCGCACACGTAGGCATACACCCTGCCGCCGTTGATGGCCTCCAGCACGGCGAGTTCGTCCACGATCTCCTGGCGGGCGAAGTTGAGAATCACCACCCCTGGCTTCAGGAGCCTCAATCGGTCGGCGTTGATAAGACTCTTCGTACGCTCGTTCAGAGGTACGTGGAAAGAGATAAAGTCCGAATGCGCCAGGAGATCATCGACACCGGCCGCCTGCTGCACCTGGGAAGAGAGCTGCCAGGCGCGTTGCACCGTGATGTCCGGGTCGTAGCCAATCACCTTCATGCCGAGATTAATCGCCACGTTGGCGACCTGAACTCCGATGGCGCCCAGCCCGATGACGCCCAGGGTCCGCCCCGGAAGCTCGAAACCCACGAACTGCTTCTTGCCCGCCTCGACTTCGCGATATTGGCTGGCGTCATCCCCCTGCAAGGACCGCGCAAAGTCCCATGCCTGGCAGATGTTGCGGCAGGCGAGCAGCATGCCGGCCACGACCAACTCCTTCACGGCGTTGGCGTTTGCGCCCGGGGCATTGAATACCGCCACCCCACGTCGATCCATGGCCTCGACCGGGATGTTGTTGACCCCAGCCCCGGCGCGGCCAACCGCCTTCAGGGTCTCGGGGATCTCCATGCGGTGCATGTCGGCGGAGCGCACCAAGATGGCATCGGGATGCCGGATCTCGGACGCCACCTCATAGCGGTCGCGCGGCAGGCGCTCCAAACCTGCCACCGAGATGTTATTCAATGTGAGAATCTTGAACATGTCGTTGTCGGAGCCTGAGTTGGGCGACCCGCCGCTAACCTCAGCCATGGCGGCGTTCGAACCCGGTCATGAAGCTCACCAAGGCGTCCACCCCTTCTTCGGGCATGGCATTATAAATGCTCGCCCGCATCCCGCCTACGGACCGGTGGCCCCTGAGAGAGACCAGCCCCGCCTCTTTGGCCTGCTTCAGGAAGACATCGTCCAGCTCCGGGCGTGCCAGCGTGAACGGGACGTTCATCCACGAGCGGCATGCGGGGTCGACTGGGTTGGCATAGAAGTCGGAGCGGTCGATGGCCGCATACAGCTTCTCGGCCTTACGTAGGTTTCGCTGCGCCATGGGAGCGAGACCTCCCCGGCGTTTCAGCCACTGGAACACCAAGCCCGCGACGTACCACGCGTACGTGGGAGGCGTGTTGTACATGGACTGGTGGTCTGCCTGCACGCGGTAGTCGAACATTGCAGGGGTCGCGGGAACGGTCTCACCGATGAGATCATCCCGCACGATCACCACGGTCAAGCCCGCAGGGCCGATGTTCTTCTGTGCCCCGGCATAGATCACACCGAATCGGGAGACGTCCAGGGGACGCGACAGCAGGGTGGAGGACATGTCCGCGACAAGGGGCACGCCTCCCGGCTCCGGGAGCCAATGGAACTCGACTCCCCCGATGGTCTCGTTGGGGGTGTAGTGGACGTAAGCGGCGCCAGGGTCCAGGCGCCAACTGTCGCGGCGAGGAATGGTGGTAAAGGCGCTTTCCTCGGCGCTCGCCGCCACATTCACGCGACAGAAGCGTTTCCCCTCCCCGATCGCCTTCTGGGACCACAGCCCGGTATCGATGTAGTCCGCGCTCGCCGCTCCCCGCAGGAGATTCATGGGAACCATGGCGAACTGAGCGGAGGCTCCCCCCTGCAGGAAGAGCACCCGATAGCTTTCCGGTATCCCCAGCAGCTCCCGCAAATCCCTCTCGGCACGCTCCGCGATGCCTACGAACTCCTTCCCCCGGTGACTCATCTCCATCACCGACATGCCACTGCCGCGCCATTCCGCCAGTTCATCCCGCGCTTGGTGCAGGACCTCTTCGGGCAATACTGCCGGACCTGCGCTGAAGTTGAACACTCGCGCCATTTAGGCCTCCTCGATCCGCTCCAGCTCCACGACCCGTTCCAGCCCCACCAGCTTTTCTCCTCGTTCGACTGCCACCAGCCTCACGCCCTGCGTGCTGCGACCGACCACAGAGACGTCCGCGGCACGCATTCTGAGCAACGTCCCGCGATCGGAAATCAGCATGAGCTCTTCGTCCTCCGCAACCTGCACGGCGCCCACCACCTTGCCGTTGCGGGCGCTGGTCCGGATAGAGATGACTCCCTGCCCGCCACGCCCGTGGAGCGGGTACTCCTCGACCGGCGTGCGTTTGCCGTAGCCGTTCTCGGTGGCCGTCAGCACATGCCCCTGGTTGACGATGATGAGGGCGATGACCCGTTCCTCTCGACCGAGACGCATCCCGTGCACGCCGCGTGCGGTCCGGCCCATGGGGCGGACGTCCGTCTCCTGAAAACGCACCGCCTTGCCGGCATCGCTGAACAGCATGATTTGCCGGTTGCCGTCGGTGAAATCCACCCCCACGAGGCGGTCACCGTCCCGCAGATCCAATGCGATGAGCCCGCTGGAGCGCGGGCGCGAGAACTCATCGACGGGGGTCTTCTTGACCGTCCCGCGCGCGGTCACCATGAACACGTGCTTCTGATGGGCATCTTCACGCAGGGGCAACAACGCGTGGATGGATTCCCCTTCTTCCAGGGGCAGGAGGTTGACTATCGGGCGGCCGCGTGCCGTGCGTCCTCCCTGCGGAAGCTCGTAAACCTTGAGCCAGTAGACCTTCCCGTGACTCGAGAAGCACAGCAGCGTGTCATGGCTGCTGCCCACCAACAGCCGCTCCACGAAGTCCTCCTCCTTGACGCTGGTGGCAGACTTTCCCTTGCCGCCACGCCGCTGCGCGCGGTAGAGAGAGAGCGGCTGGGTCTTCACGTAGCCGGCGTGAGACAGGGTGACGACCACATCCTCCTCGTTGATCAAGTCCTCCACGCTGAAGTCCCGGGCTACGGGGATGATCTCGGTGCGCCGTGCGTCCCCATATTGCTCCCGCATCTCCCGGAGCTCCCCGCGAATCACTTCCATCAGCCGCCCCGGCCGAAACAGGATATCGAGCAGCGCCGCGATGGTATCGAGCAGATCCCGGTATTCCTCGAAGATCTTGCTCTGCTCAAGGGCAGTCAGGCGCTGCAGACGCAGGTCCAGGATCGCCTGCGCCTGCACTTCCGACAGGCGGTAGCCAGCGTCGGTCAGGCCGTATTCGGCCGGCAACTCCTCCGGCCGGGACATCTCGGCCCCGGCCCGCTGCAACATCTCCAGCACGGCGCCGGGGGGCCATGCTTGCGCCACCAGCCCTTGCTTGGCGTCGGCAGGAGTCTTGGCCTGTCGGATCAGGGCGATGATGGGATCGATGTTGGTCAATGCTACGGCCAGGCCCTCCAGGACGTGGGCACGCTCCCGGGCCTTGCGCAGCTCGAATACGGTGCGCCGCGTCACCACCTCGCGCCGGTGGCGCAGGAACGCCTCCAGCACCTCTTTGATGTTGAGGAGCAGGGGCCGGCCGTCCACGAGCGCCACCATGTTGATGCCAAACGTGGCCTGCATCTGCGTGTGCAGGAACAGGTTGTTCAGCACCACCTCGGGCACCTCGCCACGGCGCAGCCCGATGACCATGCGCATCCCATCCTTGTCGGACTCATCGCGCAGCTCGGTGATGCCCTCGATCTTCCGTTCCTTGACCAGCTCCGCAATTCTCTCCAGCAAGCGGGCCTTGTTGACCTGATACGGGAGTTCGGTGACGATGATCGTATGCTTGCCGTCGTCCTCTTCCACGTGCGCCCGAGCGCGCACTTGGAGTGTGCCACGACCGGTTCGATACGCCTGCTCAATGCCAGCCGCACCGTTGATGATTCCCGCCGTCGGGAAGTCCGGGCCGGGAATGTGCGTGATCAGGCCGTTGATGCCGATGTCGGGCTCCTCGATGAGCGCCAGGCAGGCGTCAACGACTTCCCGCAGGTTGTGCGGCGGGACGTTGGTGGCCATACCGACAGCGATGCCGGCCGCACCGTTGACCAGCAGGTTGGGAACCCGGGTGGGCAGGACCAGAGGCTCCCGCTCCGACCCGTCGTAGTTGGGGGCGAAGTCAACGGTTTCCTTGTCGAGATCCGCCAGTAGATCATGGGCCATCCGGGCCATGCGCACCTCGGTGTAGCGCATAGCGGCCGGAGGGTCACCGTCCACGGACCCGAAGTTCCCCTGCCCGTCCACCAAGACGTAACGCAGAGAAAACGGCTGGGCCATACGGACGATGGTGTCGTAGACGGCTGACTCCCCGTGCGGATGATACTTACCGATGACCTCGCCGACGATGCGGGCGGATTTCTTGTATGCCTTATTCCAGTCGAGTCCCAGCTCGCGCATGGCGTACAAGACCCGTCGGTGAACTGGCTTCAGCCCGTCGCGCACGTCGGGAAGCGCCCGGCCGACGATCACGCTCATAGCGTAATCGAGGTAGGATTGCTTCATCTCGTCTTCGATGGTGACGGGTGTGACTTCTTTCGCGAAGGGTTCCATGTACCGACACTCACAAGCGCCGCAACAAAACGAAGCAGTTTACCTCTTTCCGGGGAGTCGCGCATCGGCAACCGCCTGCGCGACAGGGCTCCGCCTCACTCACTCCCAACGCCCTGCGGCCCTGCGCCTGCTCGGCATCCAGTTCCCCGCCCCCCACAAAAGCCTCACCGCTCCCGCGGCTCCCAGCCTATTGCCTCTATTCAAGAACTCGCCTCTACCTCCCTTCGACAAGGCGCCCCTGGCCGGTGGCGGTGTGGAAAGGCCGACCCGGGAGCGCGGGAGGGGTTGGCCACGGGTGCTGGCGTATCCGCGCCTGCATCGGATCGCCCACCATGCACGCTTTGCGCCGCTGCTCAGCTTCGGGCGGCGCGTCTCGCCTCGCCGGTGCTGGCCCTTGAATCTCAGGCGCTTGTCTGGGGACTGGCAGGCGGTTGACGGGCTCGTTCGTGAACGCGCGCTTTGGGCCCAGCCCTGCCGCCGGGCATTCAGTACGGCGCGAGATTCGACAATAGAGCCTGAATTTTCTCGGCGGTAGGTTGCCTCACCACGCCACGCTCGGTCACCAGAGCGTCCACCAAGGTCGCAGGCGTCACGTCGAAGGCTGGATTGATGGCCTCCACCTGCGCCGCCACGCGCTTGCCCGCGCAGGACAGGACCTCCGCCGAGTCGCGGCGCTCTATGGGTATGTCCTCGCCGCGGCGCAGCCGCAAGTCGACGGTGGACGTAGGGGCCACGACCATGAACCTCACGTTGTGGTATCGGGCCAACAGGGCCAGAGCGTACGTCCCAATCTTGTTCGCCACGTCTCCATTGGCCGTAACGCGGTCCGCTCCGACGATAACCCACGCCACACCCCCCTGGCGGAGTATCGATGCCGCTGCCGCGTCCACCAGGACCGTTACGGGAATGCCGTCCTGCGCGAGCTCCCAGGCGGTCAGGCGGGCTCCTTGAAGCCAGGGCCGGGTCTCGTCCACGAAGACGCGACTGATCTTGCCCGCGGCATGGGCGCTGCGAATCACGCCCAGCGCCGTGCCGTAGCCCCCCGTAGCGAGCGAGCCCGCATTGCAGTGAGTCAGTACCTCACAGGACCCGTTGAGCAGCGCCGCACCCAGGCTGCCCATACGTCGGTTGGCCTCGATGTCCTGGCGGTGGATCGCCAATGCCTCCTCAAGGAGGCATTGCACCGGATCTCCGGAACAATGGGCGAGACGCGCAGCCATACGTTCCAGAGCCCACCTGAGGTTCACAGCCGTAGGGCGCGCACGGCCGAGAAGGGCAAGATCCGCCTCAATCTCGAGCCGCCAAGTGGACGGTGTGTGGGCATAGCGTTCGCGCGCGGCGAGCACGACCCCATACGCCGCCGCGATGCCGATGGCAGGGGCACCGCGCACCACCATGTCGGCGATGGCGCGCGTCACTGCCGCCACATCCTCGAGACGGACATAGCGCGTCTCCTGCGGGAGCAGGCGCTGATCCAGAAGCAACAACCCGTCGTCGTCCCAGCGCACCGCGCGCACCGTGTCCGACGGGTATGGAAGCACAGGAACCTTATCAGACAATGTTCATCCGCTCCTGGAAATTGGGGCGGCTATGCACTAGAATACAACACGAGCATGCACTAGAATACAACACACGTGCGAGAAGGAAACGACAGTCCTGTAACCATTTCACAATAGAGAAGGAGCATCGACCCATGAACAAGCGCCTTATGGCCCTGACTGCGGTGTTTGCCGTCCTGGCCACGTATGGAGTAGCCGGCCGAGCGGCCGAGCGGACCTGCTGTTATGTGTACGACTCTCAAGGCAACCATGTCAGAGACAGCTCCGGCCAATGCGTACGGACCAGCACTTGGGCCCCGGAGTGCGCCGTCTGCGAGTGCGATGCGTCTGCGTGCCCGAAGGCCGAGGCACCGCCGCCGCCGCCACCCCGCATAGAGAAGATCACCCTCGCGGCTGACGCCTATTTCGACTTCGACAAGGCCACCCTGAAGCCTGCCGGTCGGGAGAAGCTGGACGAGGTCGTCGCCAAGATGCGCCAGTACGAGAATGTGGAGCATATCCATGTCACTGCGTACACCGACCGCATCGGCAGCGACGCTTACAACCTGAGGCTGTCTGAACGGCGCGCCCAAGCGGTCATGAATTACCTGGTAGACCATGGCATCTCCGCCGCTAAGATCGACGCCCAGGGGATGGGCGAGGCCAATCCGGTGGTGGCCTGCGAGGGCGTCCGGCCGCGCGCCACGCTGATCAAGTGCTTAGCCCCGAACCGCCGGGCCGAGATCGAGATCGTGGCGCAGGGAACCAAGTAACCGATTCAGTGCATGCATCGACGGCCCCTGGCGGGATTACCGTCAGGGGCCTTTTCTTGCAAACACGGCGATGGCTTCGAGGTGGGCGGTGTGGGGAAACATATCGATCAGGCCAGCACCCTCGAGCTGGAAGCCCTGGCCGCGGACCAACTCTCCCGCGTCACGCGCCAGTGTCGCCGGGTCACACGAGATGTAGACCACTCGCTCGGCCCCCAGAGCGCTCACCCGCCGCACCACCTCCACGGCGCCGTTGCGCGGGGGATCCAGAAGCAGCTTGTTGTACCCCGGGCGGCACCAAGTCTCGGCTTGTTCCGGGTCGTTCAGGTCCACTACGCGATAACGCACGTTGCGTATCCCGTTGCGCTCGGCGTTGCGTTGCGCTTGCGCTACGAGCCCGGCATCCCCCTCGATACCCAACACCGACTGCGCCCGCGTGGCTAGGGGCAGTGTGAAGTTACCGATACCGCAGAAGAGATCTAGTACTCGGTCGTCCGGACGCAGCCGAAGTAGCTCCGCGGCACGACTCACCATCGCTTTGTTGATCTCCGCGTTGACCTGCACAAACTGAGTCGGGTGGAACTCGATCTCGATGCCAAAGTCGGGCAGGTCGTAGGTCAGGCGTCCCTGTGTCGGCCACACCAGGTGCACGCTGTCCGGCCCCCCCGGCTGCGCGTACACCCAGAGCTTGTGCTCTGCAGCAAAGAGCCGCAGGCGGTCGAGATCCTCGTCGCACAGCCTGTCGAGGTGGCGAAACACGAGCGCCGTGCACCCCTCGGCCACGGCCACCTCCACCTGGGGTATGCGCCGGCGGGCGTCCAGACCCTGGATCAGATGGCGTAGCGCCGGCAGCAGCAAGCCCACGCTGGGGTGTATCACGTCGCAGCGAGTCAGGTCTGCGATGAACGAGCTCGCCTTTTCCCGGAAGCCGACCAGCACGCCGCCCTTCTTCGCTACGAACCTCACACCCAGGCGCGCACGGCGCCGGTAACCCCAGATCGGGCCGGTGACGGGCGGGAACACCTCGGCGGGCGCAACGCGCCCTGTGCCTGCAAGATGGTCCAGGAGGATGCTCTGCTTCGCAACCACTTGCGCCGCGTGGCTAAGGTGCTGCAGGCTGCAACCCCCGCATACCCCGTAGTGGGGGCAACAGGCCGCCACCCTGTGCGGGGAGGGGTGATGAACTTCCGTCACTACCGCCTCGTCGAAACGCCCGCGCCGTCTGACATACCGGAAACCTACCTGTTCCCCGGGCAGCGCGCCGTCCACGAAGACGGTTCTGCCACCGGGACGGGCCACGCCACGACCATCGTGGCTCAAGGCATCTATGTGTGCGAGATGCGAAGTCGACACCCCTTTTGCGACCCCGCCTTCCGTGGTCTTCGCGGCGCCCAAAGAGTGCATGTCGGGGCGATTCAGCTCCATGCGGAGCCGAACGCCTCCAGATGGGGCTTCCCGGACCCCGCCAGGGTCTGACGCACGCGTTGACATTCATCGGCGTAGGCGCCTTGGTCCAGGGTGCCGCGCAACAGCTCGAACCGCAGGTAGATAAGGAAAGTGTTGAGGGCATCGATCTCGCAATATTGACGGATGCCTTCGAGGTCTCCACTCTGGAAACGCTCCCAGACCTGGGCGCCGCTCTGGCCCATCTTGCCAGGCAGACCAATCAGCACCGCCACCTCGTCCAGGGGGGCCATGGCGCGCGGCTGGTACGCGGCGAGGACGTCCATGAGATCGGTGTGGCGCATGTGATAGCGGTTCAGATAATTATTCCAGCGGAAGCCCGGGTCTCGCTCCCCAAGCTCCCAGTAAGACGGCGCGGGCACTCCGTGCAGTAGAGCGCGATAGTGAAGCACAGGTAGGTCGAAACCGCCGCCGTTCCACGACACCAAGACGGGCCGGTAACGCGCGACGCCGTCGAAGAACCTCTGGATCAGCTCCTTTTCGGGAGAAGTGCTCTCGCCCAGTGACCAGATCTGAAACCGATCCTCGGTCCGCAGGATAGCGGAGATGGCGACGATGCGATGAAGGTGCAAGCGCAGAAACTCGGAATCACCGGTCTCCTGCCGCCGGATCTGCATCATGGCATTGGCCGCATCCCGATCGCTGAGCCCTTCCAGGCGATAGAGTCGCCGGCCCCCGTCCACATCAGGAACGGTCTCAATGTCGAACGCGAAGACGTTGGTAAACAACGTGGCCGGGCGTCCTACTGCCAGTGCTCACGAGGTGCCAGACAGGGCTTACTTCTGCCGCCACTGGCCTGTGTCATCCTGATACCACCAGCCCCTAGGAGCATTGGCTATCCAACGACCCGCGAAGGTCGCACGGATCTCGGGCTCCCATTCGGGATGTCCGTTCGCCGTGGCGATCTCCCGATAGAGCGCGTTGCGCGCCTGGTTCTCCTCAGCGAGTAGCTGCCGCACCCGCGCGCGCTCCGCCAGAGGAACCGCCTTGAGATCATGCACCGCCAAGAGCCCGTCCCGTGTCAGACCGACGGCACCGGACTGATAGTAAGGCTGCAGGGTGGAGTAATGCGCCTTCATGGAACTGGTGAGCCGCTCAATGGCGGGTGTCGAGACGTTGATATCCGCGCGGGCGTACGCGGCAGGCACCACGAGTGTCAGCAGGCCCCCGAACAGCGCATGGAGGCGCTCGGGTGCCGAGAGCTGCCCCGACTCATCTTTCCTTGCCGGAGGCTTGGTCTGCTTCTGCGGGGGTTGCTCACCCCAAACGTCTCGGATGATCTTGTCGGCGGCCTGCTCGGCCGCGGCCGCCGGGAAATAGATGTTGACGGTCACGCACGCCGCGAGCACCACTGCTGCACCGGCGCATGCGGTCGTCCTCAATTTGTCCATGAACGCACCCTCAGGGCTGGACTTTCGGAACGGTCTGCGTCGCACCGCGCAAGCGCTCCACGAGCACCTTCCAGTCGACGCGGCGCGTATAACCTATCACGTCGAGAGTGGGCAGACCACCGCCTCCCTGGACGATGTAATAGCCGCCGTGCGGTGCCGGCGCTATACCCCCCATCTCGCAAACCCCACGAGCCAGGCGGCAAGCCAGGCCCAGGCGTTTGTAGTAGAAGGTGTCGAACAGGCTCAGCAAGCCCTGGGATAGGGCTGCCGACATTCCCCCACCGCCGAGGCTGGACAAGGTCTTCACGGCTCGCTGGTCGATACGATGCGCCGATCCCTCGGCGGGGGGCGTTCGGAAGGAAGCATCGAAGACGACCGGCTCCCAGTCTTCCAAACGCAGGTGTTGCGCCGTGCCCTCGAGTCTCCCGGTGATAGTCCCGAACGCGAAGGCCTGCGTCAGCGCCCGCAGGTCGAGGTTCTTCAGCTCGACCTCTCCACCGAGCTCGGGTACCAGTCCCAGCGGCCTCGCCAAGCGAAGATCACGGATCACCACCTCGCCATCGAAGACCTTAAAGAGCACCGCACCTCCGATGTCGAGGACGTTGTGCGCGTAGTGAACCCGCGGGATCACGGCCGATAGCTGGCCTGCCATGGCAGGCCAGCCCAGCGTTCGACTGAGAGCGGGCATGTCCACCGGTGTCACGATCCCGTCCAGGTCCCACACGGGCGATGGGGTTGCCAGTCCGCGCGCCTGCAACGTGTTTACCCGCAGACTACCTCCCAGGATGGGCACGCGCAGCGCCTCGAGCAACCGCAACCCGTCCCCGTTCCATTCCCAGACCGCTTCACTGCCGCCGAACGGGAGGCGGTACACGTGACCGCTGTCCCACTGCAGTTTGGAGACGGACGAGCCGCTGGCCCGCCAGCTCAGAGTCCCCGCTAGCCCCGAGATACCGAATCGACCTCTCTGATCGCCCAAACCCAGCTTGGCCAGATCGAGCCTCACGGACATGTCGCCAGCGCCGTAGTCGAGCGAAATCCGCAGGTCACCCTGGGCATCCAGGGCATCCAGGGGCGTGCCGACCAGCCAAGGCTGCAGAAGCCGCTTGTAGAAGCTGGGCAGCGCCGTCGGTCGCAGATCGAGGCGTGCCTCGGTCAAGGCTGGGCGCGTCTGCAGGTCGAGCCCAAGGGTGCCTTCCAGCTCCAGCATGTGTGAGGCGGTGAGCGAGAGGTGCGAGACCGTGAGCCGGCGCCGCTCCTCCCGTAAGCTGCCCACCGCGTCCAGGGTGACGGGCTGCGCCGCGAAGTCCAGCAAGATGGGGTCCACATACAGGAGCCCGCCGTCCAGGGCGGCGGAGAGCCGCGCCTGCCAGGCGGACCCCTGTTGCTGTGCGGCCAGCCGTAAGCGACCGTGGAGATCCTTGGATTCCCGCCTGCCGTCGGGCTCGGCAAAGCGCAGCCCATCGACATCGGCATTGAGCGACAGCGCTTGGAGCCGATCTCGACGCCCATCGACCTCACCCTGGACATCCAGCCTGCCGGAAAACTCGGTCCCAGCGGCCACAGCCAGCCAGCGCCTGAGGTCGGGAAGCAACTGTCCGGGATTCAGACGCGAGCCCGCGCAACTGAGATGCCACTGGTCTTCGCTGAACTCCGCGCTCAGACGCAGTTGACCTCCCGCCAAACCGATGCGGTCCAATGACAGATGCAAGCGTCGCAACCCGGGCTCGTAGGAGAAGCCGCCGCGGAAGTCTGTGCGGTCCAGCCAGGGAGCGGCGACGTGGAAGCTGGCCTCCGAACAGACCCAGCTCTTGCCCTGGATTTCGGTTTTGGGACAGACGAGATCCGCGGACCGGATCCCATCGAGCGGCGGCGGGAGCGAAAGTTGGCCCACGTGCCCGGTCACCCGCCAGGCATCGCCTTCTGCGCTCGCAGAGAATTCCACAGCGCCGGCCGACCAGATGCGGGCGCGGATGCTGGAAATCCCGAGCCGAACACCTTCCACGCCGGACGCCGAAGAGGCGCCGAGCAGAGACGCCAGCAGGTAAGCCGCGCGCCAGCGCCGCTCAGCCGGACGGAAAGACCCTGGTCGAGAGGTACCGGTCACCGCGGTCGCAGACGATAGTAACGATCACCGCATGCGCCACTTCCCCACTGAGCCGTAGTGCCGCGGCCATAGCCCCTCCCGAAGAGACACCGCAGAAGATCCCTTCCTCCCTCGCGAGGAGGCGGGTGACATCCTCGGCCTCCTGTTGGCCCACGTCTATGATGCGGTCGACACGGGCGGGGTCGTAGATCTTGGGCAAGTACTCGACAGGCCAGCGTCGTATCCCGGGGATGCTTGCGCCCTCCATGGGCTGCACCCCGATCACCTCCACCGACGGATTCCGCTCTTTGAGAAACCTCGAGGTGCCCATGATGGTACCGGTAGTCCCCATGGCGCTCACGAAGTGCGTCACCGCACCGCCCGTGTCGCGCCAGATCTCCGGCCCGGTCCCCTCGTAGTGAGCGCGCGGGTTGTCGGCGTTCGCGAACTGGTCCAGCACCTTGCCCTTACCTTCGTTCTGCATCTGGTGGGCGAGGTCCCTCGCCCCCTCCATGCTGGCCTGCCGGGACACGAGAATGATCTCGGCGCCGAACGCCTTCATGACCGCCCGCCGCTCCATGCTCATGTGCTCCGGCATCACCAGCACCATGCGGTAACCCTTGACTGCCGCGACCATGGCGAGGGCGATTCCGGTATTGCCGCTGGTCGCCTCAATAAGGGTATCGCCCGGGCTGATCTCCCCGCGTAGCTCCGCATGCTGGATCATGCTCAGGGCCGGACGATCCTTGACCGACCCGGCGGGGTTGTCTCCCTCGAGCTTCGCCAGGATCACGTTGGAGGTACTGTGCGGCAAACGCTGCAGCCGCACCAGCGGCGTGTTGCCCACATGCTGCTCCAGAGTCGAATAGCGCATCACTCGCCTCTGGCAGGCAAGCCTCGATGGCACGCTCGCCACCCTCGCGCACGCAAGCTCTCATCCTGGGGCGCTAAGCCGCTGAGGGGGCGGCAGACACCCCCCCGGCTAGCGGCCAACCTGGCCACGGGCCTCCCTCATCAGCCGCTTCATCTCGGCCACTGCCTCCTTCAGGCCGGTAAACACCGCGCGGGCCACGATCGCGTGGCCGATGTTCAGCTCCCGCACCTGGGGGATGGATGCGATGTCGTGCACGTTGTGATAATGGAGCCCGTGACCCGCGTTCACGGCGAGTCCGGCCGCCGCTGCCCGGCGCGCCGCCTCGCCCATCTTCTCCAACTCCGCCCTGCGACGGTCGCCGCCCTGAGCCTCGGCGAAGTGCCCGGTGTGCAACTCGACGACGGGCGCACCACTCTCCGCGGCCGCATCCACTTGGCGCGGCTCGGCGTCGATGAAGAGCGACACACGCACCCCTGCTGCGCTCAACCGTGCGCACGCGCCCGCGATGCGTTGCTGATGAGCCGCGACGTTGAGACCGCCCTCGGTAGTAAGCTCTTCCCGGCGTTCGGGCACCAGGCAGCAATCCTCGGGGCGGATGCGCTCGGCAATAGCCAACATCTCGTCGGTCACCGCCATCTCAAGGTTCATGCGGGTGACGAGCACTCCTTTCAGCAGCTCCACATCCCGTTCCTGGATGTGGCGACGGTCTTCGCGCAGATGCAGGGTGATGGCGTCGGCGCCTGCCTCCTCCGCGAGCAGTGCAGCCTGGACGGGATCCGGGTAACGCGTGTGGCGGGCCTGCCTCAGCGTGGCCACATGGTCGATGTTGACGCCGAGAAGGATGCCGTCACTGGTCGCCATGTGGTGTCCTTACGGGGCACCCCGCGGCCGCGGGCGGGCCGTGCCATGACAAGCTAACCGCAGCCTTGCGGAAAAACTCTCGGCTCTTCAGGGGTCGGTCTCCGAGGTAGAGTCCCAGGGCCGCACGCAGCAAGCGCTTGGCCTCCTTCAAGCATCCTGGGTCCTCAAGGGCGTCGCGCGCGAGCGCAAGCAGCGTACGACCATGAACACGCACACCCGTCGCGCCATCACCCCGCAGGGGCCCCTTCTCCAGGCGATACGTGTACAGGCAGTCAGGATCTATCGGGCATCCCCCTTCAGCCTCCTGCTCCAGCAACAGGCCGTACCCCAGCTCTTGGAGCAGGCGCTTCTCGAAGACCCTCAGGGAACGCTCCAGCGCCGCACCATCGCGTGCTGCCGAGAGGGCCCGGATGGCCCGGACGTACGCCTCATACAACCGCGTGTGCGGATCGTGGCGGACCAGCAGCCGCAGCAAGAGTTCGCTCAGATAGTAGCCGCAGAACAGGGTCCTGCCACTCAGGCGATCCGCGCCCTCCATCTCGGCGGACACCAGAGTCCCTAGATCTCCGCCTCCGACCCAGGACAACAGTAAACCCTGGAAGGGCTGCAACGCCCCCTGCATGGCGCTCTTCGGCCGACGTATGCCCCTGGCCACCAGACCCACCCTTCCCAGATCACGGGTGAACGCCTCCACCAGGGCACTCGTGTCGCGGTAAGGGCGGAGTTGCAGAACGTATCCCGGCTGCAACGCAACCCGGTCACGCCTCGTCATAGCCAAGGCTCCTCAGTGCCCGCTCGTCACCGGACCACCCCTCCCTGACTTTGACCCAGAGTTCCAAGAATACTCGCCCTCCGAACAGGTCCTGCATTTCCTCTCGGGCCAGCCCGCCCACCTCCTTGAGCCTAGCCCCCTGCTTCCCAATCACGATGGCCTTCTGCCCGGGCCGTTCGACCCAGATGAGGGCGCGCACGAAGCGCACGCCCCCGCGCTCCGCAAACCCCTCCAGCTCCACTGTGAGCGCATAAGGCAGCTCCTCCCCCAGCGCCCGCGTCAGCTTCTCTCTCACCAGCTCGGCAGCCAGAAACCGTTCGCTTCGGTCCGTCACCTGGCCGGCCGGATAGAGCGGCGGAGAGGAAGGCAGCAGCCCCTTCACGCATTCCTCGAGAACGCCCAGATTGTCACCTCGGGTCGCCGACACGGGAACCAAGTGCCGGAACGGATAGCGCCCCTGGAACCGTTGCATGTAGGGCAACAGAAGGAGTTTATCGCGCACCCGATCCACTTGGTTGATAGCCAGGACGACAGGCGCCTCGACAGTCTCCAACTGGTGCAGCGCGGCCTCGTCGGCCTCCGTCCATTGCAGGGCTCGAACCACCAACACCGCCACGTCCACGTCGGCCATAACCGCGCGCGAGACGCGGCTCATATACCGGTTGATGGCACTTCCAGCGACCTGCTGAAGCCCTGGTGTGTCCACGTAGATTGTCTGCGCCTCGGCGGTCGTTTTGATCCCGTGTATGCGATGCCTAGTCGTCTGCGGCTTCGGCGACGTGATGCTGACTTTCTGCCCCACGAGACGGTTCATGAGGGTGGACTTGCCCACATTCGGCCGCCCGAGCAGGGCTGCGTAGCCACATCGGAACGCATCCTCGGCGACGGCGAGCAGCGGTCGGTCGGAAGATGCCGGGAGCCCCGAGGAAGGCGCGTAGGTCCGCATCGCGGTCTAAACGTGCCCCAGCAGCCCCAGAAGCTTGCGCGCGGCCTCCTGCTCCGCCTTACGGCGGCTGCTGCCCTTGCCCGTTGCACTGCGACCGAGCTCCAGCACGGAGCACTCGACGAGGAAGGACTGCTCATGGGGCTCCCCCGACACCTCTCGGACGCGATAGCTGGGCAAGGACAGCCGCCTGGATTGCAACCATTCCTGCAGGAGGGTCTTCGGGTCCTTGAGCGACACCGCCGAGGTCACCGCCGCACGCTCTTCGAACAACGTCAGGATCACTCGCTCGCAGCCATCAAACCCGCCGTCCAGATAAATCGCGCCGATCACGGCCTCCAATGCGCCGGCCAAGATCGAGGGTCGTCGGTAGCCGCCACTTCGAATCTCTCCGGCACCCAATCGTAGATTGTCACCGAGCCCCAGTTGTTGCGCCTGAGTTGCAAGCGCTTCCTGGTTGACCAGTGTGGCTCGGAGCCGGCTCAGCCGACCTTCGTTGGCCTTTGGGTGGCGTCGATACAGGGCCGCAGCCACGACAGCATTCAACAGGGCGTCGCCTAGAAACTCGAGTCGCTCGTTATGCGGCGTGCCCGCACTGCTGTGCGTCAGGGCCTCTTCGAGCAGAGCGGGATCGGCAAACTCGTAACCGAGAGTCCGGCAGAGGCCGGTCGTATCGCGCATCAGTGCGCGATGATCTCCTCGCTGTCGCTGAACTTGACCAGCAGGTAGATGTTGCCGATGAAAGGCCGCTGGACCTCGTAGTCGACGCCTACCGTGGTCCGACCGCCCTTCTGCTCGACGCTGAACTGCTTGGGTTCCACAACGGTGATATAGTTGATGTACAGGCGTTTCTCTATGAGCCTACGTATCTCCAGAGGAGTCTTCTTGGTAATCTCGGGCTCGTGCTGAAGGGACTCCAGCACGGACTGCACCGTATAGTTGTCCAGATAGACTGGCACCAGCCTCAGCCCGAGCAGCGCGAAGAACCCAATCAGTGCCAGCACGATGACCCAACCGATCAGGGTCATTCCACGCTGGGTACGCCTTAGTGCGGTCATTACATACCCCCCTCTGTATGAGCATCTGCCCTCGTGGACCGGGCGGACCCCCGCCCGCTAGTGAATAGACGTGCCGATGCGCTTCGCGTCGACGCCCCCATTGGCCGAGCTCCAGTTCATCCACACGAGAAACGCTTTACCCACCAGATTCTCCTCGGGAACCGTGCCCCAGTACCGGCTATCGTTGCTGTTGTCGCGGTTATCGCCCATCACGAAGTAGCGCCCGTCGGGGACACGGAACTGACCTTCCATGGAGGGCTTCCACGGTTGCAACAGTATACGGTGGTTCACGCCCGTCAAGTCCTCCTTGCGCAGCATCGAATTCGGCACCAGTTGGACCTCGGCGCCATCATAGGGGCCAATGAGCTGCTGCGGCTGGCGCTGCCCGTTCACATACACCACCTTGTCGTAGTACCCGATCAGATCCCCCGGTAACCCGACTACACGCTTAATGTAGTCCACGGACGGATTATCCGGGAAGCGGAACACGACCACGTCTCCTCGCCTCGGCTCGCCGATGGAAAGAACCTTCGCATTCAATACCGGCAAGCGAATGCCATAGGAGAACTTGTTCACCAGGATGAAATCGCCAACGAGCAGCGTGGGCATCATGGAGCCGGATGGGATGCGAAACGGCTCGACAAGGAACGAGCGGATCACCAGTACGACCAGCAATACCGGGAAAAACGCCCGCGCATACTCCACGATAAGCGGCCCTTGACGCGCCCGCTTGAGCTTCGCCTCGTCCGCGCCTTGGGCGCGCAGTTTTTCGATGCGGGGTCGGCGCCGAGGTCCGAGCCAGACTGCATCCACCAACCAGACCAAGCCCGTGACCATCACGGCCAGCGTCAAAATCGTCGCAAAATCCATGTCTGTCGTCCGCTCTCTGAGTTGGCCCTGCCCGCCAGGGCCACTGTGGCCCCTTATTTCTTTCCGACCTGAAGCACGGCCAGGAACGCCTCCTGGGGCACCTCCACTGCACCCAACTGCTTCATCCGCTTCTTGCCCTCTTTCTGCTTCTCGAGAAGCTTGCGCTTACGCGTTATATCACCCCCGTAGCACTTGGCTGTCACATTCTTGCGCAGCGCCTTCACGGTCTGTCGCGCGACCACCTGGGAGCCGATGGCCGCCTGAATAGCCACCTCGAACATCTGACGTGGGATGAGGCCCTTCATCGTCTCCACCAACTCGCGCCCGCGCTGGTGGGCTTGGCCACGATGCAGGATGAGGGACAGGGCGTCCACGCGGTCTTTGTTGATGAGGATGTCCAGCTTGACCAGATCCGCAGGCTGAAAACGGGCGAACGAGTAGTCTAGCGACGCATAACCGCGGCTCAAGGACTTTAGCCGGTCGAAAAAGTCCAGCACCACTTCGTTCAGCGGCAGCTCGTAAGTCAACGCCACCTGCCTGCCCACGTAGTGGAGGCGTTTCTGGACCCCGCGCTTTTCCTCGCACAGACCGATCACGTTTCCCAGGTATTGCTGGGGTGAGAGCACGTTGGCCAGGATGATGGGCTCCCGGATCTCGGCGATCCGGCTGGCCGGGGGTAGTCTGGCAGGATTCTCGACCCGTACTATCCGGCCGTCGGTGGTGAGGACCTCGTAGACCACCGTCGGCGCCGTGGTAATCAGATTCAGCGCATATTCTCGCTCCAGTCGTTCCTGCACAATGTCCATGTGCAGCAAACCCAGGAAACCGCAGCGAAACCCGAAGCCCAAGGCTTCCAACGTCTCCCGGCTCGTAGTGCAAGGCCGCGTCGTTCAGACGGAGCTTGGCCAGTGCATCGCGCAACGCCTCGTAATCCGCCGCGCTGGCCGGGTACAGTCCGGCGAAGACCTGCGACTGGACCGCCTTGAAACCCGGCAGGGACATTTTCGCAGGATGGTCCGCGTGAGTCAGGGTATCGCCGACGGGCGCTCCGTCAACCTCTTTGATCCCAGCCACGACAAAACCGACCTCGCCGGCTCTCAGCATGTCAGTGCGCTGGGACTTGGGTGTGAAGATACCCACCGCATCCACCAGGTAGGCGCGCCCCGTGGACATGACCTGAATCTTCTGGCGCGCCGCCAGTGTCCCCTGCTTCACACGCACCAGGGAGACGACGCCAAGGTAGTTGTCGAACCTCGAATCGATGATGAGCGCCGTGAGAGGCGCGTGCGGGTCGCCCGCGGGCGGCGGAATGCGAACAATGATCTCTTCCAGTAAATCGGGAACGCCCTGGCCGGTCTTGGCACTCACGCGCAGGGCACTCTTCGCGTCGATGCCTATGATGTCCTCGATCTCCTGGATGACCCGGTCCGGGTCCGCGGCTGGCAGGTCCATCTTGTTCAATACCGGGACGACCTCGAGGCCCTGCTCGATAGCAGTGTAGCAGTTGGCCACACTCTGAGCCTCCACGCCTTGGGCGGCATCGACGACCAGTAACGCCCCTTCGCAGGCTGCGAGAGACCGGGACACCTCGTAGGAAAAGTCGACGTGTCCAGGGGTATCGATGAAGTTCAGGAGGTACGTGTTTCCGTCCCGAGAGCGGTACTGTAGCGACACGCTTTGGGCCTTGATCGTAATCCCTCGCTCGCGCTCGAGGTCCATGGAGTCCAGGACCTGCTCCGCCATCTCACGGTCGCTCAGCCCTCCGCAAAGCTGGATGAAGCGGTCGGCCAGCGTGGACTTGCCATGGTCAATGTGGGCGATGATAGAGAAATTGCGGATATGCCGACCTTCCACCACCTGCGTTTCACACCTACGCTCGGGCGAGGGACAGGCGGCCGGTACCCGGCTGCCGCCCCCGCAGCACAAACCAGCTAGTGTAGGGGATTCGCTGCCTTCGCGAAATAGGGCGCCGACTGTGGCCCCTGCGGCCCATTGCCGGGGGGAGGGCCCGTACCCTCCCCCACCATGCGCGTCGCCGGACCCTCAGCCCTCAGGCAGCCGCAGCGCAAGGAACAGGGCGGCATCCCCACGCTGCACCAGAACAGGGACCCACTTCCGGGCCGGCAACTTTGCGACCAGACCTGATAGCTGGCCTACGTTCTGGATCTGGACATTGTTCATCATCACGATGACGTCTCCCGCCCGAATGCCCCCATCCTTGGCGGGGCCCGGCTTGAACGTCCTTCACCACGACGCCGTGGTCCACCCCCAGCCGTTCGCGCTCCTCCTTGTCGGCGAGGTCGGCGACGTCGAGCCCCAGGCGGTCGGCGATGACCGCGGGCGGCCCTCCGCCAGCCAGCTTTAGCTTCTCCTGATCCGGCAGCTGTCCCACCGCCAGTTTGAGTGTCATCTTCTTACCCTGGCGCAGAATTACCAGCTCGGCCTCCTTGCCCACGCGCGTCCTGCCGACCAGCGGGGGCAACTCGGCGGACCGCTCGACGGGAACACCGTTGTACTCCAGAATGATATCCCCCACTTGGACCCCAGCCTTCTCTGCAGGGCTGCCCGGCAGCAGCTTCGCCACGAGGGCTCCCATCGGTTTCGCCAGTCCGAACGACTCAGCCAGCTCACGGGTGACATCCTGGATGTAGACCCCGAGCCAACCCCGCGTCACGTGCCCGGTGGCCTTGATCTGCTGGACGACGTCCATGGCCACGTCGATTGGAATCGCGAAGGACAGGCCCATGAAGCCGCCCGTGCGGCTGTAGATCTGGGCATTTACTCCAATGACTTGGCCGTCCAGATTGAATAAAGGTCCTCCCGAATTACCGGGGTTGATCGCAGTATCCGTCTGAATGTATGGCACGTAGTTCCCATTCGGAAGACTACGCCCCAGCGCACTGATGATACCCGCCGTGGCCGAGTGGTCGAAGCCAAAAGGCGAGCCGATCGCCAGCACCCACTGGCCGACCTTCAGCTCGCTGGACTTGCCGATCTTGACGGTAGGCAGGTTGTCGGCATCCACTTTGACCAGAGCCACGTCGCTGGGCTCGTCCGAGCCCACCACCTTTGCCTCCAGCTCGCGGCGGTCACTCAGTCGCACGACGATCTCGTCAGCGTCCTGCACGACGTGGTAGTTCGTCAGGATGTAGCCATCACCGGAGATGATGAATCCGGAGCCCAGGGACTCGGTGTTGAACTCTTGTATCTGAGGGGCTTCCTCGAGGAATTTGCGCAGCCAGTCGCCGAACGGGTGTCCCTCGGGCAGACCAGGGATGTCGAACTTCTGCGGCAGCTTCGGAAGGCGCCGCTTCACCTTCTGGCTGGTGCTGATGTTGACCACCGCGGCATTGTTCTGCGCGAACAGCTCGGTGAAATCCGGCAGCTCACGCGCATAGCCCGGCGCCGTGGCGAGCCACAGGACCACCCACAGGACAAACTGAGACCGCCAGTGGAGCAACGTCTTCATACCACCTCCTGATTTCCAATGAGAAGCCATCTATTCCTTCGCACGTCGCAGGATGACGGGCTGATACTTGGCGTCCCGCGCTGTCCGCGCCCCGAAGTGCCGAGTCCACAGCAGCCCGAAGACGAGACCGAGCACACCGGCGCCCGCGCTCCAGCCCTCTTGAACGCCGCCAGTGAAGTGTGCCGTCAGCCCCCGGCCGAGCATGGAGCACGCCAACAGAGATGCCACCGGAACGAGGTACACCGCCAGCGACCCGGCCACGAGAGCACGTTCGCTCAGTCCGACCACGACGTCCTCGCCCTCCCGGGCGCCCACGCAGTTGAGGACCCTGAATTGAAGCGGCTTGCGCCACAGCCCTCGGGCCAGTGCCGCAGCCCCGCAGCCGGGGCCACTCGCACAGCCGTCGCACGCGCTGCGACGCCGCGCCTCCACCCAAGCGTACGACCCCTGGTCTCGGACGACGCGCGCGTGTTCCTCGATCATGGCTACACGCCCTTAACCCGGATGGAATCACCGATGCGCTGCACCGTAGCAGCCGGTACCTCTCCCACGACGGTGATCAGCAGATCCTTCAGTGGCCGGCGGTATACATGGACCGCCCCCATCGCCTGGACGTGGGTCCGGCCCGCCGGGGCTGCACCGCCCGCCTTATCCGCTTCCTCCACGAACAGTGAAACCGACGCCAGTCCATCCGTATAGACGACGTGGTCCGCCGCCGGACCGTTCGGCACCACCTGGCGCCTTTCGTGGACCGTCTGCGAGAATCCGGCCGGCAGCCACGTCACGCGCCAGCGCTCGTCGTCCGGGATGCTGTTACCCGCATCGGGCATGCGCCAAGTCAGATGACGGCCATGCGTCTGCGGCTCCAGCAGCGCGGGCGGCACGTGCGGCACGATGTCGATGGTGGTGAATAAGATCTGCTCCACCTGTTGCCCCGCCGCGTCCACAGTCTGTGACTTCAGTAACAGCGCGCTATCGTCATCCAGCCACAGGTCGTAACCGTAGCGGAACGAATCCTTTGGACGGATCATTACGTGTCTGGCCCCGCGGCCTGCCACGCGGTCGGTGCCCTCAAGGTGAAAGTCGTAGGATTTTTCAATGAGCGCGAACCGGTCGGCGAACAACTTCGGAAAAGGGCTGCGCGCACGCTTGGTGCCCACCTCGACCGCCGCCTCATCCGGAAGGATACAGGTCACCGTGTTGTTCTCGCGAATGACCTCGCGGACGGGCCCCGTGAGCGCGACCAAGCGCTCCCTCTCTGAGCCCCCCTCAACGCTGCGGATCACCCGCATCACGTCCGCCTTCGCACCCTGTACGTAAACGAATATGCCATCGTAGCTCAGCGAGTGGTCGGCGCGCGCCATTCGTTCCAGCCACGCTCGGGCATCGTCGTCGGCATGCACCAGCCCGCATTCGGCGAGCTGCAGAGCAACAAACAGCACCAGCGCGCGGCTGCGGCCGCGAGCATGCACGCGACGCATGGCTATCGGGTCGAGTGCCCGACCACCCTCACGTAGGGCAGCAAGCCGGGCATGCCGGCGACCGAGGCGTGGGCACTGTGGTCAAGCAGGTAGTTGTAAAGTCTGGCATAGGTTACCGGGGTCTCGCCGGCATGCGGGGCCGACGCCGATGTCACGACGCTGGGGGCCTGGGCGAGGCTGGCAACGGGAGGCGCCGCCAGCTCGGATTTCTCGCTCAGACGGTAGACGCCGAGCACCGCTATCGTGGTAATGGACGCCGCCATCGCCAGACCGAGCAATTCCTTGGTTCCGAAGCGCCACCCCAAGCGGGGGGCCAGAATGGTGGCTTCCGCCTCAAGGGCCTCACGCACCCTCTCGGCCAATGCCGGATCCACGACATCGGCCAGATGGTTTCGTAGCGTGTCGCTGATCAAGTGGTAGTGTGCCCAGCGCCTGCGCAGGCCGGGGTCGCGCTCCAGCTTGTCCAGGAGTCCGGGCAGGATCGGGTCTTCCAGCTCGCCGTCCACGAGCCGGGAGATGTACTCGCCGCTGTCATCGCTCATGTTCATACGATCATCTGCCTTCCAACAGGGGTTCCAGCTTGCGGTTGATGGCCTCACGCGCACGGAAGATGCGTGAGCGCACGGTACCGATCGGGCATTCCATGGCCTGCGCGATCTCCTCGTAGCTAAGGCCCTCGAGCTCCCGCAAGGTGATGGCCGTGCGCAGGTCTTCGGGTAGCTGCTCGATCGCCTCCATGACTGTGCGCTCGATCTCGTCCTTCAGAAGCAGTCTTTCCGGGGTCGCATACTCTTTCAGACTCGATTCACCTTCATATTGCTCCGCATCAAGGGCATCGATGTCCTCGTCCGGAGGTCGCCGGCCCTGAGCAACGAGGTGATTCTTGGCAGTATTGATGGCGATCCGATACATCCATGTGTAAAAGGCGCTGTCTCCTCGGAACTTAGGCAGCGCCCGGTAGGCCCGCAGCATTGCTTCCTGCGTGACGTCGAGAACCTCGGACGGGTCGTGGATATAGCGCGACACGAGCTTCGTGATCTTGTGTTGGTATTTCAACACGAGCAGATCGAACGCCTTCTTGTCACCCCGCTGAACCCTCTCGACAAGGACTTGATCAGCCTGCTGCTCGCCCATGCGGGCATTCCCCTTTTTTTTCTGAGCAAGTCCTTTTGCACACCGCTATAGACACTGGTGTTTGCATATGGTTCGCGCCTGCGAAGGGACCAGGGTGGATTTTCCCCATTCTCCTGCCACCCTGAGCCGGTTATATTGACGGACATTTGGACAGGCCGGTTATTATGGAGTCAAACCCTTCCTCCGCCAACTCTCGCCCGCCGAGCCACGCCTACGACGTCCTAGTCATCGGCGGCGGAGCCGCTGGGCTGACGCTGGCGTTGCGCGTCGCACCCTTGGCGCGCATCGCCGTCCTCACCAAGCAGGCTCTGACAGAGAGCGCCACGCTCTATGCCCAGGGCGGCATTTCGGCAGTCCTCGACGAGGGGGACTCCATGGAGTCCCATATCCAGGACACCATGGACGCAGGTGCGGGTCTGTGCCATCCCGATGTCGTTCGTCTCACCGTGGAGCACGCCCCCGATGCCGTGGCGTGGTTGATAGCCCAGGGTGTGGGCTTCACTCGCACCTCGCGACCGGACGGGACCTTGGACTACCACCTGACCCGGGAGGGGGGGCATAGCCACCGTAGGGTCCTGCACGCGGCGGATGCCACGGGGCGAGCCGTGGCGACGACCCTGGAGCAACTCGTCCGGAGCCACCCCAATATCGACGTGTACGAGCACCACGTCGCGATCGACATCATCACCGAGAGACACCTGGGCGGAGCTGGACAGAGCTGCTTAGGCGCCTACGTGCTGGATCGCTCGCGGGATTACGTCTCGGTGTTCCGTGCGAGAGTCACCGTGCTGGCCACCGGCGGGGCCGGGAAAGTCTACCTGTACACGAGCAACCCGGACGTAGCCACCGGGGACGGAATCGCGATGGCCTGGCGTGCGGGGTGCCGGGTCGCCAACTTGGAGTTCATACAGTTCCATCCAACCTGCCTGTACCACCCGCACGCGAAGTCCTTCCTCATCACCGAAGCGGTGCGCGGCGAGGGGGGGCGGCTCCTGCTGCCTGACGGAGCACCCTTCATGAGCGGCTTCGACCCGCGGGCCGAACTCGCCCCGCGCGACATCGTGGCTCGGGCCATCGACCATGAGATGAAACGGCTGGGCATCGATTGCGTCTATCTGGACATCAGCCACAAACCGGCGGAGTTCATCCGAACCCATTTTCCCACCGTCTACGCGCACTGCCTCGAATTCGGCTTCGACATGACGCAAGGTCCCATCCCGGTGGTCCCGGCAGCCCATTACACCTGCGGCGGGGTAATGACCGACGGGTACGGCCGCACCGACGTCCCGAGTCTCTATGCCATCGGGGAGGTGGCCCATACCGGCCTGCACGGAGCCAACCGCATGGCGAGCAATTCCCTCCTCGAATGCTTGGTGTTCGCCGAGTCCGCAGCCCGCGACATCCAGCAACGTCTCGACCAGCGGCCGATGCCACCGGATCTGCCTCCCTGGGACGAGAGCCGCGTGACGGACTCCGATGAGGAGGTGGTAGTGTCCCACAACTGGGAGGAGCTGCGCCGCTTCATGTGGGATTATGTGGGGATTGTCCGCACCAGCAAGCGGCTGGAGCGGGCGAAACGGCGCGTCGATTTACTCACGCGGGAGATTGCCGAGTACTACGGAAACTTCCGCGTGACCAACGACCTCATCGAGCTCCGCAATCTGGTACTGGTAGCCGACCTGATCATTCGTTGTGCCCTCGCCCGCAAAGAGAGCCGAGGTCTTCATTACACTCTGGACTACCCGGAGCCGGACGCTACGGCGGCCCCCGCGGACACGGTGCTAGCTCCTCCCGACTCCGGGTGACCCCGTCGCGGGCGGCCGCCGCGTTGCGAGCACGCCGCTAGCGGCCGGTCATGGTGAGTCGCGCCCGCAGTCGCCGCAACGTCGCGGCGTCCACACTGTCGCGAAGCAGCACCACGGAGCGTTTTCCGGTCTCGGCGTGGAAGTTGAGCACCACGAGCTGCGGGTGAACGTAGGCGCCCGGCAGCAGCTCTGCGGCGTGGGCAGTGCCGTCCGCGTAGAGCAGGGTCCAGTGGCCTTCGGCTTCCCAGACGACGTGCACGACAGCGTGCTTGTCGCGCAGCAGCGCGTACTTTCTCAGGGTGTGCACCAGGCTGGCGACCACCCCGAACGCGAAAACCAGGGTCAGCCACGGCGGCGCGGCAACCGTCGGCAACAGCGCCAGCGCCCCGCCATGGATGAACAGCAAGGCGAGCGCGAGCCGTCGAGACGGCCGCAGCTTAACGTGCAGCCCCTTCCCGGATCCTTCGGACGACACGGGCAGCTTCAGTGTCGTACGGCGCCATCTGCCCCGTGAGACAGTGCAGCAGGGTGCGGTCCGGGTAGCGCAGCAGCGTCTCGAAGGCGTCTCGCTCGGGCCGGCTGAGATCCTGCCATTGACACTCCAGAAAGCCCTGCAACAGGGCATCCAGCTCCAGCATTCCCCTTCGACATTGCCAGCGCAGACGCGCGGGTACCTCGGTCACAGAGAACCCTCGAGCATCGTGTGCTTGATGAGACCGATGGCCCGCGTCGGATTTAGCCCCTTCGGGCACACCTGCACACAGTTCATGATGGTGTGGCAGCGGAAGAGTTTGTAGGCGTCATCCAGCGCGGCGAGCCGCTCCGCTGCCGCCTGGTCGCGGCTGTCGGCAATGAACCGGTATGCCTGCAGCAGTGCGGCCGGGCCCAGGAACTTGTCCGGATTCCACCAGTAAGACGGGCAGGCGGTGGAGCAACAGGCGCAGAGAATGCATTCGTACAGCCCGTCCAGCCGGTCACGCTGTGCGGGCTCCTGGAGATATTCGATTTCCGGCTCCGGGTCGCGCACCGTGAGGTAAGGCTTGACTGCCCGGTATTGACGGTAGAACGGCTCGAGGTCCACTACGAGATCGCGGATCACCGGAAGCCCTGGCAGTGGCCGCAGCGTGACCGGCTCCCGCAGGCGGGCGAGCGGCGTGACGCAAGCAAGCCCGTTGATGCCATTGATGTTCATGGCGTCCGAGCCACACACCCCCTCGCTGCAGGAGCGCCTGAAGCTCAGACTGTCATCCTGCGCCTTGATGCGCATCAGCGCCGCGAGCAGCATCATTCCCGGCTCGATATCCTCGATCAGATATTCCTGCATGCGCGGCTCGGCGTCGCGCTCCGGCTCGTATCGGTAGATCGAGAAACGCATAGAGGCTGCCCCCTGGACCTGGCAGACGCGCTCGGCTGCAATCGCCTGCCGGTTTTTCAGTATACGCGCTCCTTGGGGGGAAGCTGTCGACCGTCAACGGCCTCAGGCGCACCGGCTTGTATTCCACCCGCCGGCCATCCCGATAGTAAAGGCTGTGCTTGAGCCAGCGCATGTCGTCCCGTCCCGGAAAGTCACTACGCCAATGGGCGCCGCGGCTCTCCTCGCGGGCCAGCGCGGAGGTCACGGTGGCCAACGCCAGATCCATGAGGTTCTCCAGTTCCAGGGCTTCTACACGGGCCGTGTTGAACACCCTGCTGTGGTCCTGGATACCCACCCGTTGCAGGCGCTCCTGGAGCGCGAGCAGGCGGGCCAACCCGTGCTCCAAGACCTCCCGGCTGCGGAACACCCCGCAGTCCTCCCCCATGATGCGGCGCAGCTCTGCCTGCAGATCGGCCACCGACCCTCCGTCGCCTTGCCGGTCCCAGCGTGCCAGGCGCGCCACGGCTTCTTCCCCCGCGGATTCTGGCAGGGAACGATGGTAACGCTGCTCTCGCAGGTACTCGGCCACGTGATTGCCTGCGGCGCGGCCGAAGACCACGATGTCCAGCAAAGAGTTGCCGCCGAGCCGATTGGCCCCGTGCACCGAGACACAGGCGCACTCACCGACCGCATAAAGCCCGGGCAGCGCTTCTTCGGGGCCGTGACGCTCCGGCACGACCACTTGGCCGAAGCGGTTGGTGGGTATCCCACCCATCGTGTAGTGCGCGGTGGGAGCCACGGGGACGGGCCGCTCGATGGGGTCGAGATGCAGGAACGTAAGGCACATCTCCCGTATCCCGGGCAGACGCTTGCGGATGACCTCCGCGCCCAGATGGTCGAGCTTGAGCAGCACGTGATCGCCCTGCGGCCCACAGCCGCGGCCCTCGCGGATCTCCGTGGCAATGGCACGGCTCACCACGTCCCGGCTGGCAAGGTCCTTGGCGTGGGACGCGTAGCGCTCCATGAAGCGCTCGCCGTCGCGGTTCAGCAGGTATCCCCCCTCGCCGCGGGCGCCCTCGGTGATCAGCATGCCGCGGCCGGCAATGCCAGTCGGGTGGAACTGGAAGAATTCCATGTCCTGGAGCGGTATCCCGGCGCGCAAGGCCATCGCCATCCCGTCCCCGGTGTTGATGAGGGCGTTGGTGGTGGTGCGGAAAAGCTGCCCCGCTCCGCCGGTCGCGATGAGAGTGCACTTGGCCTCGATGATGAGCGGCTGCCCGCTGCCGATATCCAGGACCACGGCACCCAGCACGTAGCTCTCCTGGTCGCGGATGAGATCCACCGCGAAGTGCTCGTCGAAGAAATGGGTCTTGGCCCGGATATTCTGCTGGTAAAGGGTGTGCAGGATGGCATGGCCGGTGCGGTCGGCGGCGGCGCAGGTACGAGCGGCCTGCGCACCGCCAAAGTCCTGACTCTGGCCGCCGAAGGGACGCTGGTAGATGCGGCCGTTCGGCAGGCGGCTGAACGGCACGCCGCAGTGCTCCAGCTCGATGACCAGCTTTGAGGCCGCACGACACATGTATTCGATCGCGTCCTGGTCCCCCAGGTAATCGCTCCCTTTCACCGTGTCATACATGTGCCACACCCATTTGTCGGGTTGCACATTGCCCAGCGCCGCGTTCATGCCCCCTTGGGCGGCCACGGTGTGTGAGCGGGTGGGAAACACCTTGGACACGACAGCCACGTTGGCCTCCGCCTGAGCGAGCTGGAGCGCGGCCCGCAATCCGCCGCCGCCCGCCCCGATCACCAAGACGTCGAACCTGCGCCGAGGTAAGCTCATTGGCCGCTCGCGCTCCACAGCGTGAGGGTCACCCACGCACCCTGTCCCAGCACGGCGAAGGCCAGCAGCGCCAACAGGCAAGCACGCCAGGGGAGGGACCGCACATAATCCATGAGGATGTTGCGCACGCCTACCCAGACGTGCATCAAGAGCATCAAAAAGAATAGCCCGGTGGCGACCTCGACGGCCGGGCGAATCGTCCAGGCATGCCACTCGGCATAGGTGCGAGGCGTAGCGAACGCGAAGTGAACCAACAGGTAGCCGACGAAGCCGAGTAGATACACGGCGCTCACGCGCTGCCATACCCAAGCCCGCAGCCCCGTCAGCAGCGAGCTCATGTCAACACCAGCGCCGCGACCAAGAGCAGCACCGCCAACCCTCCGGCGTTCACCGCCCAAGCGCTCGCCCGCGCCGGTGCAAGCCGCAACCCGACGCCGAGGTCCGCAAGGAGCAGGCGCACGCCGGCCAGCCCGTGATGGACGAGCGCCCATGTCAGGAGCACAGCCCAGAGACGCACGGGGAGATGATCCCACAGCGCCGCGATAGCCGCGAAGGACTTCGGCCCACGGAGGGAGCCCTCCCAGGCGAAGATGAGGACCGGGGCGGACAAGGCGAGCACGACGCCGGAGATACGATGGAGGACGGACGTGAGTGCCCCCACCGGCAAACGGATGTGCCTGAGGTCGAGGAAAACCGGCCGTCTAGTATTGCCGTTCATGGCTGGGAGCATCATTGGGGAGCGCGACAGGATGTTATCATAGCGCGCTACGGCGTCGTACCGCACCGCGCGGGGCGCTGGAGCTGGGCCACAGACGGCAACGATCATGAGAGCGGAGTGGAAGGCATTTCTCGAGGGTTCAGGCGCACGGCGGAGGGACGGACGGGTCGCCGACTTCGGCCGGCCGGACGATGATCTGCGGCAGGCCGCTGCGGGGGATATCCTGACGGATCTCTCGCACCTCGGCCTGATTGGCGTGGGGGGAGAGGATGCCGCCACCTTCCTTCAGGGCCAACTGACCTGCGACGTACGTCAGGTCAATGAAACGTGTGCCACCTTGGGCGCCTACCTGAACCCGAAGGGACGCGCCCTGGCAGTGTTCCGCCTTTCCCGGCAATCGAGTGCGTACTATCTGAGCCTCCCGCGGGAGTTGCTCGATCCCGTGCTCAAGCGGCTGCGCATGTTCGTCCTTCGCGCCAAGGTGGTGTTGGAGGACGCCAGCGACACGTTCCTGCGGGTGGGAGTCTCGGGTCCGAATGCCGGCGCCCGCCTCGCCGCACGGCTGGGTGCGATCCCCCCGGAGGTGGGCGGTGTCACGCAGGTGAATGGTCTGTCCGTGTTGTGCATTCACGGCATTCAGCCACGTTTCGAGATTCTCAGCGCGGAAATCGAGCCCATGAAGGCCCTCTGGGCGGAGCTGAGCGAGAGCATGATCCCGGTGGGCGCAAGCCCGTGGGATCTGCTGGATATCCTGGCAGGCGTCCCGGCGGTCCGTCCGGAGACCGTGGCGGCGTTCGTCCCCCAGATGCTGAATCTGCAGGCCCTGGGAGGCATCAGCTTCACCAAGGGCTGCTATACGGGACAGGAAATCGTGGCGCGCACTCACTACCTGGGAAAGCTCAAGCGGCGCATGTACCGGGCCCATGTCGACAGCGACACGCCCCCGCGGCCTGGGCAGGCGCTCCACGGTTCCGGGCTGGGTGAGGAGCAGGACGCCGGCACAATAGTCGCCGCCGCCCCCTCCCCCAAGGGGGCTACGAAGTGCTGGCCGTGCTGCTGATGGAGAGCGCACGCGCAGGAGGAGTGAGGTTGGAGAATCCCGAGGGCGCGGCGCTCGCGTTCCGCGACCTCCCCTATGCCGTCGAGGTCGAAACCGACACTGCGACCAGCGCCGAGGCACCCTGACGGGCGTTCGCAGCACCGCTTATCGTAACGGCAGCGGCGGCTTCGCCTCGGGCATTGCTGCGGTCAATGCCTGCAGGAAGGCGGGCAGGTCCCACTCTCCCCAACCGTAGGTCTCAGGGGCACGAGCAGGGGCGACTCCTGGGGACCGCCCACCGCCCCCGTCATAAGAAATCGATCACTTCCTCAGGGCGGCAAAAGCGCCCTCGTGCATGTAGCGTGCGGTCTGGGTGACGGCGCGCAGGGTCGGCTCTTGAACGCCCCCCGGTGTCGCTCTGCTCCCTGGTCACAGTGCAGACGCTGGTATGTGCCCCTATACCCGACAGCCAGCGATGCGCACGCGGCTCTGGTGCCGCCTCGGCCGTCAACCAGCGCGCCCGATGGCGCGACGTAGCGGATAGGCGGGACTTCGGCCGGCGACCCACAACAAAAGACCCACCCCCCTCGCGGGGGATGGGTCTGTGACACTCACCGGCTTTCGCTATTGCGCAGCGGTGACCACTGGCGCAGCAGGTCCCGGCGGCCCGAACGGGTTGGCGTGGCAGGTGCCGCAGCTCACCGCATCGCCCTGGTTCAGGGTCACGGTTTTAGTCTTCTTCCCATTGGGGATCTTGACCGAGCGGGTCTGGGCTACCTCGGAGAGGATGGTGCCCGCGCCATCCTTCCCGTGGCAGATACCGCACTTGTTGTTCAAGGTCGCCTTCGTGGGATTCTGACCCAGGTACGTCTGATGGTTATCAACCCACCATTGCGAGTAGTTGGTGCCGCTCTTGCTGCCGATAGGATGCAGGTTGTGCGGCCCATTGAGGGCGGTGTTGAGCGCGTATGTTCCCGTGTGGCAAGTGTCGCACTCGATAACCTTGCCCGTGTGCCCCTGGAGCTGGCCTGCGGTCACGTTGTCGTTGGCGACGAAGCTCCCGCTCGGGGGCGGCCAAGCCCCACCGTTCGGCGCATTAGGCGTTACCGGCCACTCGGCGTGGGTGCTGCCGTGACACATCTCGCAGGCCACACCCTGGTGACCCCGTAATGCCGTGTCGCCGCTCGGCAGTGACACCGACCCGCCCTTGCTGAAGCGGTACAGGATGCGCTCGCCGTTCGCGGCCTGATCCTCGGCGAAGCGCGAGTTGGGCACGGAAATGGGCTGTGCGGCCGTGCTCGCATCGGGATAGGTGAACGTGTTCCATGCCTGCAGGAGCAGGAACGGAATCGGCTGGTTGCTGTCGTCCTTGGCGTAGATGAACCCCGTGGTGTCCGCCGGCTGGTTCACCGCGTCACCCACGTGGCAGGACTGGCAGCCCGGCTCGTTCGCCCACGGGACGCGCTTGGTCAGATCCGCCCCCTCGGGGAAAGGCGTCGCAACCGACATGTTCCCGGAGAAGTCGTTGCCGACCTGTGCCATGCTGCCGTGGCAGTCCGAGCAGTAGATATTGTCCGCCGCCATCACGCCGCGCAGGCACTTGGTGTAGGTGCCGGGGTGGCACTGGTAGCAGGTGCTCTCGGTCGCACACTGGGCGATCGTCTTACCCTGAGCCGCGCAATTGGTGCATTCGAGTCGGGAGTAAGTGCTGCTCGGCCATTCCAACGCCTGCGTCGTCGGGTTGTAGGTGCAGGCGCCAGTCGTCGCCTCGACATCGGGAGAAGAAAATGTGCCTGCGGTCACCACCGTATTGCGGATCGCCTGATTGCTCGGCGGCGGCAGGAGGAACGGACTGAACCGGCTGCTCACGCTGTGCGCGTTGCGGTGGATCGCCCGCGACATGCTCGGCCTGACCCGCTGCGCGCGGCCGTTGGCAATACAGTCCTCAGGCTGCCCACCCTTGGCGGGACCGGCCGCATCCGGCGGACAGGTTGGGCTACCGCCATTGCTGTTCCCGTCGTCGTAAAGCAGTGAGCCACCCAGCGGGCCGACCTGGGCCAGGTCCAGCGCCGGGGTATAGTGGCAGGTCTGGCACACGACCGGGTTGCCGTTGAGCGCCCTGTACGTCAGACAGCCCGGAGTCGTGTCCGCCTGCTTGCCTGTCGTCGCCACGCCCGGGGCTGACTGGCACGGGGCCGGATTGCCGGCGCTGTCGACATAGTTCCGCCCGTTGCTGTTGTCATGAAACCTCAGGATGTTGGTGTCCTGGCTGTACTCGACGCTCACATTGAGGGGCAGGTCGCCGTACTTCGGGTCCTCGAAGGCGGCCGCGGCAGTGCCGAGGGTGGCGTTGAGCGCGATGGGGTTGACCACGGAGGTCTCCAGGGGATAGGTCGGAGCTCCACGCCCCCGTTGGAGGGGTCGTTGCTGGTATGGCAGTTCTTGCAGTCGGCCTCGCCGGAGATCGGGGCCACCGTGTCGACGGTCGCCAGCACCGTCTGCTTCTTGCCGCCGACAGAGACCGCCGATACCCGCATGAGCGGATAGGGATTCACCCGCGCGGAGTCGTCGAAGGTGGTGAGCGGGATGCCGTCCGCCGAAAACCAGTTCATATTCGCAAGCTGGTAGCCGAACGGGAAGTCGACGAAAAACTGCAGGTAGGTATCGAAACGTGCAAAGCCCTGCGGCGCGTTTGCAACGTGCGGATTGCTGATACCGGGCATCGTTGCCTGGGCGACGTCCAGGCCGGGCAGGAACGCCGGGTCGGGGACGATGAGCCCCGTATCGGCCGGAATGCCGCTCGTGATATCGGCCGGGTAGAACGGGTCATAGGAGCCGTTCGGGATCGGATAGTCCCAGAAGTTGGTCTTGTAGACGCCCAGGAAACTCGGGAACGCGGGAGGCACACTGGTGCACTGATTCCCGTTGTTTGCGTCGCACTCGCCGACGACATTGAAGCCCGGCGGCTGGGGATTGCTCGGGTTAAAGACGATGTCGTTCGCACTAGATGCGGCCGAATAGTACACCTTTGTCTGACTGCCGTTCAGGATCGATGGATGCGCGCCCTTCTGGATGACCTGGGTGTGCAGCACATTGAACGGCGGCAGGATGCTCAGCAGGCGTGTATCCAGGTCCCCGCAATGCATGCCGAGGTCGTTGACCGACATCACGACGTAGCTCCCGCCCAGCGCCGTCGACTGCTGCGGCACGGCGCTGGCCGGTTGGCTGTCCGCGTTCTGGCTCGTCGAGTTGATTGACACAGCGGGCGGCGGGGGCGGGGGCTTCTTGGCGGTCGCCAAATCCGGCCATGAAACGGATGTCGCTAGCGCCATCACCGCGGCGCCGATTACGGTTCGTCTACAAGGTATCATGGGGCGTGCTCCTCCTTGCCTCGGTTCCTCCAGCACCGCCCTCGGCTTCCGAGCCCGTGGTCCTCTCCGGACTCAGCCGAGGTGCGGCGGACCCTCTCCCTGTCGCTCGCCCGGCGTTGCCGCCGAGGAGAGGCATTCACCCCCACGTCCTGATTCCCGCCGAATCATCGGCCGACCGCCACATTCCCCTTGCAGTGGTCACCAACCGCCTCTGTCGGCTTCTGTTCGCGCGCCGCAGGCTCCATCCCGGAGCCGCGCTTTACTCCGCGGGCTCGCTGCTTACGTAATCAACCCCACGGTGGACGATGATGGTACGGGCACGCAACAAGGCTTTCTGTGACAATCGTCACAAAACGAATTCTTTACATAGGTAGAAGCTGGCCGAGGGCTCGCGGTCAGCCCGCTGTGCCGGAGCCAGCCAGGAGATGGAGCGCTACCTCGTCGCGCAGCACGATGCGCCCCCTTTGAAGCTCCACTGCCCCGACGCGCTCGAACTCCTTGAGCAGGCGGCTGACAACCTCGCGCGCGGTGGCCAACTCGTCGGCCAACCGCTGGTGCGTGATGACAATCCGCGGGGGCCGGGAGTCCGACATCGTGAACCGGGCCCTCAGAAATTGCGCGAGACGCTGCTCCAAGGTACCGAAGGCCACGTTTTGCAACAGGGTCGTGACGGCTACGAAACGCGCACGGATCTCCTCGAACACGAAACGGCGCGCGGCGTCGTCCCGCGCGACCCAGTGCCGGAACGTCGTCCCGTTGCAGGTCACCGCCTCCGCATCGCGCTCCGCCTCCGAGGTCGCGGGAGCTTCCGAGCCGAGGAGCACGCACAGCATGTTGATGGGGCAAGCCTCGCCGGGCGCCACGCGATACAGGGTGATGTCGCGCCCCCCGCGGCCGGTGACATGGACCCGCAGCCTTCCGCTCCCGATGATGGCGAACTGCTTACAGGGCTGTCCCTGTTCGAACAGCCGCTCGCCGGCCCGCAGGCGCACGAAGGTCGCGGCCCGCTCGATCTCGCTGTGCAACGGTTCTGGGGCTTCCACGTAGAGCCTGCAACGCTGCAGGATAGCGAGCTTGGCGGTCACGACACGTTCTCCGGGTGGCCTACCACCGACGTGGAGCGGGCAGCGGAATGGGGACGCAGCCGCCGCACGCGGGCGCGGAGCGGCACATGCAGGATTCTTGAAGAGCGCCGCCTACGGACAGCCCGGTGCCGGCGACGCACGGCCGCAGGTGACCTCGGCCGAGAACGGCAAGGAGAATACAGGAAAGCGCTTCGAAAACAAAGCGTTTCCCGGCTCAAGACAAAACGCGCGAGGCCCCCGTGAGCGCTTCGCGCGGCGAGCGGAGCATCCCTGAAGTGAGGCACACCGCTCCGGAACCGCGATCGCGGGCCGGCCCCAGGGGTCCATCTCAGTGACTCGCCGCTTCGTGACGGGTGCCAAGGAGGGGGATTTTCGCTCGAGGCCGCGTCCTGCTTTATCACGAATTGCTCCAGCCCGTATACTTAGGCTTGTCCCGCTCTCCGAAGAAGGCAGTCCGTTGACCCCCGCCGAGCCCCGTTCGATCTCTGCGTCCGCCAACGTCTCCACCTTCCAGGGCCTGATCCTGGCGCTCCAGGGCTATTGGGCGGCCAAGGGTTGCGTGGTGCTTCAGCCCTATGACATGGAGGTAGGTGCCGGCACCTTTCACCCGGCGACTTTCCTGCGAGCCATCGGGCCGGAGCCCTGGAGCGCGGCTTACGTGCAGCCCTCCCGCCGCCCGACGGACGGCCGTTATGGCGACAACCCCAACCGCTTGCAGCGCTACTACCAGTTCCAGGTGGTCATCAAGCCCTCGCCGGCAGATATCCAGGAGCTGTATCTGGACTCCCTGCGCACGCTGGGAATCGACCCGCTCGTGCACGACATCCGTTTCGTCGAGGACGACTGGGAGTCCCCCACGCTGGGGGCTTGGGGACTGGGCTGGGAGATTTGGCTGAATGGCATGGAGGTCACTCAGTTCACCTATTTCCAGCAAGTCGGGGGGCTGGATTGCCGTCCGGTCATGGGCGAGATTACCTACGGTCTGGAGCGTATCGCCATGTATCTCCAGGGGGCGGAAAGCGTATTCGACCTGGTGTGGACGGACGGCCCCTTGGGGAAGGTGACCTATGGGGACGTGTTCCACCAGAATGAAGTGGAGATGTCGGCGTACAACTTCGAGCATGCCGATACGCGGTTGCTGTTCGCGGCCTTCGATGCCTCCGAGGCGGAGAGCCAGAAGCTCGTGGCCGCGGGCCTGCCGCTTCCGGCCTATGAGATGGTGCTCAAGGCGTCTCATGTGTTCAACCTGCTGGACGCTCGCCAGGCCATCTCCGTGACGGAGCGTGCCCGCTACATCCTGCGCGTGCGGTCGCTGGCCAGGGCGGTGGCGGAGGCGTATTACGCAAGGCGCGAGGGCCTGGGCTTCCCGATGCTCCAGGGACGACAGGAGGCCGTCGGTGGCTGAGGTGCGCGACCTGCTGGTCGAGATCGGGACCGAAGAGCTTCCGCCGCGCGCCCTGAAGACGCTGTCCGAGTCCTTGCAGACGGCCCTCGTGAAGGGTTTGGACGCGGCACAGTTGCCTCATGACGGAGCGCGCGCCTATGCGACTCCCCGGCGCCTGGCGCTGTGGGTGCAGGGCCTGGCCGCCGCCCAACCGGATCGCCTGCGCGAGCGTCGCGGACCGGCGCTCAGCGCCGCCTTCGACCGGGGCGGAGCACCGACCCAGGCCGCGCTGGGATTCGCCCGTTCCTGCGGTGTGGACCTGCAGGCCCTCGATCGGGTGGAGACGGACAAGGGGGCCTGGCTGATGTTTCGCGCCTGGGACCCGGGTCGGGCGACGGCGGATCTCATCCCGGACCTACTGCGTCAGGCGCTGAACCAGCTCCCGATCCCCAGACCGATGCGCTGGGGCGACCTGGACGAGCCGTTTGTGCGGCCGGTGCACTGGTTGGTGGTGCTGTTCGGCGACCAGGTGATTCCGGTGCGCATGTTCGGCGTGACGGCCGAACGCGTCACTTACGGCCACCGCTTTCATCATCCGGGGCCCCTGCGCATCAGCGACTGCGCTGCTTACGCCTCCCTCCTCGGGGGCGAAGGGCGCGTACTGGCAGACTTCTCGGTGCGCCGCGAGGTGATTCGCGCCCAGGTCGACGAGGCGGCCGCATCTCTGGGCGGGCGGGCGCGCATCGATGAGTCTCTGCTAGACCAGGTGACCGGGCTGGTGGAGTGGCCGATGGCCCTGGCAGGGGCGTTCGAGGAGCGATACCTCGGACTGCCGCCGGAGGTCGTCATCGCCTCCCTCAAGGATCACCAGAAGTGCTTCCACGTCGTGGGTGACGACGGGGCGCTCCTGCCCTGCTTCGTCGCCGTGGCCAACATCGAGAGCCGGCGTCCGGAGCTGGTGCGCGCGGGCAATGAACGTGTCATCCGACCGCGCCTTGCGGACGCCGCATTCTTCTGGGATCGGGACCGCACCCAGACGTTGGGGAGCCGTTACGGGGCGCTGCAGCACGTGGTCTTCGAGGAGCGGCTGGGCACCATGGGGGACCGGGTACGGCGCATCGGCGCCTTGGCAGGGGAGATCGCGCCGCGGATCGGGGCCGATCGCGCACTTGCCGAACGAGCCGCCTTCCTGTGCAAGTGCGACCTGATGACCCACATGGTGGGGGAGTTTCCCGAGCTGCAGGGGGTGATGGGGCGCTACTATGCCTTGCACGATGGCGAGGCGGAGCAGGTCGCCGGCGCCATCGAAGAGCATTATCGACCGCGTTTCGCCGGCGATCACCTTCCGCACACTCCCACGGGACAAACGCTGGCGATCGCGGACCGGCTGGATACCTTGGTGGGCATCTTCAGCCTAGGACAGGGACCGAGCGGAGACAAGGATCCCTTTGGCCTGAGACGTGCCGCCCTGGCCGTGCTGCGTGTCCTCATCGAAGGGCGCTTGCCGTTGGACCTCTGGGAGTTGCTGGACGCCGCCGCTCGGGAGTATGGCGACCCCGGTATCCCCATGGTAACGGTGGGAGACGTCTTCGATTTCATGATGGAGCGGCTGCGCGCGTATTACCTCGACCAGGGCATACGCCCCGACGAGATCGAAACAGTATTGGGGGTCAGCGAGATCCGCCAGCCCTACGATTTCGACCAGCGGGTGCGGGCGGTCGCGTTGTTCCGCCGGCTGCCGGAGGCTGAAGCTTTGACCGCCGCCAACAAGCGTATCCGCAACATCCTGCGGCAGGCCGAGCGGGAAGGGGACGCGACAGCGGGAGATGTGAATCCGGATCTCCTGATCGCCGATCAGGAGAAGGAACTACACCGGCAGCTCCGCGCCATCAAGGAGGAAGTACGCTCATCGTTCGACGCGAGCCCGTACGGCTATACCGAGGTGTTGACCCTACTCGCGAGACTGCGCACCCCGGTCGACCGATTCTTCGATGGAGTGATGGTGCGTAGCGAGGACCCCGGCCTGCGTGCCAACCGGCTGGCGCTGCTGCGCCTGATCACGGGGCTGTTCGGCAGGGTGGCGGACATCTCGCGGCTTCAGGGCTGACCGTCCAGGCCGTAGTCCATATGCGATGGCGCCGGCCGGAGCGAGCCTGACAGAGGTTTTATGACGGACAAGGACTCCGACTCCTACCAGGCGATGCTGGCGGCCGTGCAGGCATTCCACGACAAGCACGACTTCAAGAAGACGGGAGGTGAGGAGCTGACCTACCGAGTCGCTCTCATGGCCGAGGAGCTCGGCGAGATCTCCTCCTGCGTGACCAAGGGAAAGAGCAAGGAAAGCTTGGCCGAGGAGTGCGCCGACCTCTTCATCCTGCTCATCGGTACCGCTATCGCGGGAGACTTCGACCTGAGGGAGGCATTCTGGGACAAGATCGCCGAGGTCCGCAAGCGGGGCGCCCGGATGATCGGGGGACGCATCCGGGTCTCGGACTTCAGGGACTAGGCCGTGCAGCTCGTTATCCTGGACCGCGACGGAGTGATCAACCACGACAGAAAGGACTACATCCGATCCCCTGCCGACTGGCGTCCGATACCAGGCAGCTTGGCTGCGATCGCGCGATTGAACCAGGCGGGCTATCGGGTCGTGGTGGCGACGAATCAGTCCGGCCTGGCGCGGGGCCTGTTGACCGTGGACGACCTGTTCCGCATCCACGAGAAGATGCACCAGGCGCTGGCTCAGGTGGGTGGACAGATCGACGCGGTGTTCTTCTGCCCCCATGGCCCCGGCGATGACTGCGAGTGCCGCAAGCCGCGCCCCGGACTGTTGCTGGACATCGGTCGTCGGCTGCGGCTGGACCTACAGGACGTGCCGGTGGTCGGTGATGCTCTGCGCAACGTCCAGGCGGCGCAGGCGGTAGGGGCCAGGCCTATCCTGGTGCGCACCGGCAAGGGGCGGGAAACCGAGCAGCGGGCTGAGGGACTGGAGGGCGTCGAGGTCTTCGACGACCTGGCGTCCCTCGCCCAGCACCTGGCACTGCAGAGCTAGGGGTGTCCTCCGGGCCAGGGGACGGGCCGGTTTCCGGCGCGGCGGCTCCCCACGCGAGTGTGCCGGGTGCGCTCGTGTTCGTCCGCTCCCTGGCTTATGCCGTGGGACAGGTCGCCTCCACCCTGGTGTTCGGGCTGCTGTCGCCGCTCACCTTCCCGTTACCGTTCCACGTGCGTTACGGGTTCATCAGCCGGTGGAGCCGATTCAATCTATGGTGGCTGGAGAAGACCTGCCGGCTCGGCTATCGCGTCGAGGGCGTGCACAACATTCCCCCGGGCAACGGTATCGTGCTCAGCAAGCATCAGTCCGGCTGGGAGACCTTGGGCCTGCAGCTTCTCTTCCCGCCGCAAGTGTGGGTCGTCAAGCGCGAGCTGCTGCGCCTCCCCTTCTTCGGCTGGGGCCTGGCCATGCTGGAGCCCATCGCCATTGACCGCAAGGCGGGGCGCAAGGCGCTGGACCAGCTCGTCTCCCAGGGCAGGAAGCGGCTGCAGGCGGGACGCTGGGTGGTAGTGTTTCCCGAGGGCACGCGCGTGCCCTCGGGGGCGAGAGGCCGCTATGGCATCGGGGGCGCCATGCTGGCGCAAAAGACCGGTTATCCGGTGATCCCCGTGGCGCACAATGCAGGCGAGTTCTGGCCGCGGCGTAGCTTCACCAAGCGCCCGGGGACCATCCAAGTGGTGATCGGTCCGCTCATCGACAGCCGCGGCCACAGCGCGGCCGAGATCAACGCGGCCGCGGAGCAGTGGATCGAGCAGACGATGCAACGAATCAGCGCGGTGACGAGCGAAGCTGCCGGTGGGCCCGTATGACGGGGTGGAGGATAGCTGTTTCGCCGCCCGCTGATCTCCCAGCGCGACACACCGGGACAGAGTAACTCGGCGGCCTGGGATCTGCGCAGCTACACGGCCTCCAGATTCGCGTAGGCGGCGACCAGCCATTTGCGGCCCGCGGTCTTGAAGTGGACCTCCAGGCGGGTGCGCGGCCCGTCGCCCTCCCGGCTCAGAATCACGCCGGTTCCGAACTTGGCGTGGCGGACCATCTGGCCCGGGGTGAGTCCGGACGGGGCCTCGCAATCTCGGGGGAGCTCGATCGGCTGGGCACGCGCCGCCCCGCCGATGCGCACGTCCTCCATGAGTTCGCGGGGGATCTCGCGCAGAAACCGGGACGGCTGAGCATAGAACTCTTGCCCGTAGAGCCGGCGCCTCTCGGCGTAGGTGAGATAAAGCTGGCGCCGCGCGCGTGTCATGCCCACGTAGCACAGCCGGCGCTCCTCCTCCAGGCGTCCCTCTTCGGCCATCGATTGGCGGTGCGGGAACAGCCCTTCCTCCATCCCGGAGATGAATACCAGCGGGAATTCCAGACCCTTCGCGGAGTGCAGGGTCATGAGCTGCACGCAGTCCTCGAAGGGCTGCCCCTGGCCCTCGCCGGCCTCCAGAGCGGCGTGGGCGAGGAACGCCGAGAGGGGATCCATGTCCTCGGCCTGCGCCTCCATCCCCGCGAACTGACGCGCAGCGGTCACTAGCTCCTTCAGGTTCTCCACCCGTGCCCGACCTTTCTCCGTGGTGTCTTTCTGGTAGTGGGCGAGCAGCCCGCTGCGCTCCAGAACCAGCTCCACCTGCGCGGCCAGAGTCTCCCCCTGGGCGACCTGGGCGAGGCCGCCGATGAGTGCGACGAAGTGCTCGAGCGCCGCACGCGTCCGACCCGCCACGTCGCCCTGCTCGAACGCGTGCTGGACCGCCTGCCAAAGCGAGCACCCGTGACGGCGCGCCTGCTCGCGAACCGCCTCCACGCTGCGCTCCCCGATGCCCCGGGTAGGCAGGTTGACGATGCGTTCGAAGGAGGCGTCGTCCGTCCGGTTGGCCACCAATCGTAAGTAGGCCAGTGCGTCCTTGACCTCGGCACGCTCGAAGAAGCGCATGCCCCCGTACACGCGATAGGGCATCCCGCTCACGAACAATGCTTCTTCGAAGGCCCGCGACTGGGCGTTGGAGCGATAGAGGATCGCGGCGTGTTGCCGGGGATGGCCGGCCGCGATCCAGTCCTGGATCCGATCCACCACGAAGCGCGCCTCGTCGGTCTCGCTGTAAGCGGCGAAGACCTTGACCGGTTCGCCCCGCTCGCCCTCCGTCCACAGGGTCTTGCCGAATCGCGTCGGGTTGTGGGTGATGAGGCCGTTGGCGGCCGAGAGGATCACTGCGGTGGACCGGTAGTTCTGCTCCAGACGCAGTACCCGCGCGTCGGGAAAGTCCCGCGAGAAACGCAACATGTTCTCGACCCGCGCACCGCGCCAGCTATAGATGGACTGGTCGTCGTCGCCCACGGCGAACACGCGGGTGGCCTCGCCGGCGAGCTGCCGGACCCAGGTGTACTGAAGGGCATTGGTGTCCTGAAACTCGTCCACCAGGACGTGTTGGAACCGGTTCTGATAGTGGCTCAATAGCACCGGGCTGAGGCGCAGCAGCTCGTAGCTGCGCAGCAGCAGCTCGGCGAAGTCCACCAGACCGCTGCGCCGGCAGATCTCCTCGTATGCCTGGTAGATGCGGGCCATCTGACGGCCGAAGGCGTCGTCCTGCTCGGGAACGTCCGCCGGCCGGATGCCCTCGTCCTTGCGGGCGTTGACGAACCACTGGACCTGCTTCGGCTGCCACCGGGATTCGTCCAGCTCCAAGCTCTTCAGTGCGCGGCGCACGAGCTGATACTGGTCGTCCTGGTCCAGGATCTGGAAGTCCTTGGGCAGTCCCGCATCCTGGTGATGCAGCCGCAACAGCCGGTGGGCCAGGCCGTGGAAGGTGCCCACCCACATGCCCGAGACGGACCCCCCCACCAGCTCTGCGATGCGTCCCCGCATCTCGTTGGCTGCCTTGTTGGTGAAGGTGACGGCGAGAATGTTGAACGGCGAGAGGCCCGCGGTCCGGAGCAGCCATGCGATACGGTGAGTGAGGACGCGGGTCTTGCCGCTGCCGGCGCCGGCCAGTACCAGGATGTGCTCGGGGGGGGCTGCCACGGCCTCGCGCTGGGCCGAATTGAGGGATGCGAGCAGGGACGAGGCGTCCATGGCGGGCATTGTACCAGACGCGCTTTCGGCGTCGGAGCCGGTGCGTTCGCGGGCGCGCCGGGCGCTGCTATAGACCCAGATCTGCCCAGAGGGCGTCGACGCGGGGTTTCACCTGCCAAATCATGCGGATGGGCGCGCCCACCGCCGCTCCGTCTCGCCGGGCCACTTGTTCGTCGCGTCGAGCCGATCTTCCCGCCCAGCCCCGACACGGACTCGTCGTCGGTGACGACGACGAGCTTGGTATACATGAACTGACGCAGGGAGCTTCGGACCCGAAGATCAGCCGCTTGGCGTGCCCAGGATAGTGCTTGCGCATGCTGAGGCACGCGAGGCGGTATGGAAGGCTGTAGCATACCGGCCAGACTCGGCCGTGGCGGGACCGCGGCTCTCTGGGCACTCTCTCGCCCAGTGTCGTTGCTGCGCAGCTATACTTGTGTGGCCTGTGGGTGCCACTATCCGCTTCGCCGTGACCCTAGGCGCCAGGGTTGCCCCGGGGTTCGGCCGGCAGCACGAGCCGCTGATTGACAGGTGATGCGAATTTGGAGCTTCGCGAGAACCGCGCCAACCGCCGCGCGCCCCTGATTTGGGCGGGTGTCGCCGCTGGGGTCGCCTTTTGGTTGGCGGACTCCGCAGTGGACGCCGCGTTGTTTGGTCACGCGACGTTTCTGCAGAGCCTGCTGGCCCCGGGAGCCCGCGAGCTGCACATGCGGCTCTTGGTGCTCGGGCTCGCAGTCGCGCTCGGCGCGCGCACACGGGTGCTATGCGCCAGGGCGGCCGAGCCTGCGCAGACGGACCGATCCCGCGAAGTTCGATACGAGCGAATCCTGAACGCTGCGGGCGAGGGGCTGATCGCCCTCGGTCCCGACGGCAGCGTGGTGCTGGGAAATCCGGCTGCTGCCCGCCTGCTGGGCTATGCGCCCGGCGCCCTGCAGGGCATGCACCAGCACGAGATCATCTGCGACCCCGGTGCCGCCAATCCCCGGCCCTCTCTCCACCAGCTCTGCACGGTGTGCCTGCCGCTGACGCGCGATGGCTCACCGGCGGTCGGAGAGGCCGAGCTGCGCCGGGCGGATGGCAGCGTGTTTCGCGCCGGCTTCGTGAGCACCCCGGTTCTGGACGGCGATCGGCTGGACGGCGCCGTGGTGTGCTTTCGAGAGCGCGCGGAACGGACGGTTACGGAGCGGCGCAGCGCGCGGCTGAACCGGCTGCTGGCGCTGGTCAGCGCAGTGAACAGGCTCATAGTGCGTGCCCGCGAGCGGCAGGGGCTGCTGGAAGCGGTATGTCGCAGCGCCGCCGATGCGGGGGGATTTGCGCTGGCGTGGGCCGGCCTAGTGGACCCTGAGAGCGGCGCCCTGAGACTCGGCCCGCATAGTGGCGGGGGCGACGCGGACGCGAGGGTCGCCCTCGTGCGGCAGTTCTTGGAGCAATCCAACGGTCCGCTGCAGCGCGTGATCGGGGAAGGCGTGCGCGTCGTCTGCAACGACCCGCTGCGGGCGTTCCCCAATCCCCCCTGGGCACGACCGGCGCTGGAGGTCGACCTCAGATCGTGCGCACTATTGCCGTTACGCTGCGGGCGGCGCCTGGTGGGGCTGCTCGCGCTGTATGCCGCGGAGGCGGACTACTTCGAAGAGGACGCGGTCGAGCTCTTGGACGGGCTGGCCGAGGACGTTCTCGTTCGCGCTGCTGGCGATCGAGCAGGAAGAGCATCGCCAGCGTGCCGAAGAGGCGCTGGAGCAGTTGAGCCGCCAACACGAGCGGATGCTGCGCGCCGCAGGCGAGGGGATCTTCGGCCTCGATGGTGAAGGCCACACCTCCTTTGCCAACCCGGCGGCAGCGCGCATGCTGGGTTACGAGGTGGCGGAGCTGCTCGGGCGCCCTCAGCATCAGCTGGTCCACCACACGCGGGCCGACGGCAGTCCCTATCCCCAGGAGGACTGCCCCATCTTCGGGGCGGTGACCGACGGGACGGTCCATCAGGGAGAAGACGAGGTTTTCTGGCGCAAGGACGGCACCAGCTTCCCCGTGGAGTACGTGAGCACGCCCACGGTGGAGGATGGGCGGCTCGTGGGAGCGGTGGTGGCATTCCGGGACATCACGGCGCGTCGCATGGCGGAGGAGGCGCTGCGCGAGAGCGAGGAGCTCTATCGGACCCTCGCGGAGGCGATGCGCGACCAGATCTTCATCATCGACCGCGCGGGCCAGGTCCGTTACGTCAACAGCTATGCCGCCACCCAGTTCGGCTGTGAGCCTGGGGATATCATCGGGAGGCGCCAGGCGGACCTCTTTCCGCCAGAGGTGGCCCAGAGCCACCAGATGAGCCTGCAGCGGGTATTCGACGGTGGGGAACCCATCTACGTGGAGGGCCGCAACGTGTTCCCCCGAGGAGAGGTCTGGCTGGGGACCTGGCTCGCGCCCATCCGTGACGGTCGGGGGCGCGTCGAGGCGGTGATGGGAGTGTCACGGGACATCACCGACCGCAAGCGGGCCGAAGAGCAACTATTGCACGATGCCTTCCACGACGCTCTCACGGACCTGCCCAACCGCGCACTGTTCATGGACCGGCTGGGCCGTGCGGTCGAACGCCTGAAACGTCATCGCGAGGGTTGCCTTGCGGTGCTGTTCCTGGACCTGGATGGCTTCAAGGTCATCAACGACAGCCTCGGGCACGCCATCGGGGATCAGCTTCTGGTCGGAACAGCGCGCCGTCTGCAGGCCTGCCTGCGCACCGAGGATACCGTGGCGCGTCTCGGTGGCGACGAGTTCGCAGTGCTGCTGGACGACATGCGGCACATCACCGAGGCGACGCGTGTGAGCGAGCGTATCCAGAAGGAACTGGGTCACCCTTTCGTAATCAGCGGGCACGAGGTGTTCGCGCCCGCCAGCATCGGAATCGCGATGAGCGCGACCGGGGACGAGTCCCCCGAGGACTTGCTGCGCGATGCGGATACCGCCATGTATCGGGCCAAGGCGCTGGGGAAGGGGCGCTATGAGGTGTTCGACCCGGCCATGCACCTTCGTGCCGTGACCCGGTTGCAGGTCGAGACCGACCTGCGGAGGGCGGTGGAGCGCGAAGAGTTCCGGCTTCACTATCAGCCCATCATCGCGCTCGATGGCGGACACGTGTTCGCGGTCGAGGCTCTGGTGCGCTGGCAGCATCCCACGCGCGGCCTGGTGCCTCCGCTGGAGTTCATCCCGGTGGCGGAGGAGACGGGGCTCATCGTGCCGCTGGGTGAGTGGGTGCTGCGCGAGGCTTGCCGACAGATGTGGCGTTGGGAGCAGGAGCTGGGTGCCTTGGCCCCCCACATGATGAGCGTGAACCTCTCGAGCAAGCAGTTCATGCAGCATGACCTCATCGACAAGGTCAAGGGAATCCTCGGCGAGACCGGCATGGACCCTCAGCGGCTGGGTCTGGAGCTGACCGAGAGCGTGGTCATGGAGAACGCGGACTCGACCACGGTCATGCTCACTCAGCTCACCGAGCTGCACATCCACCTGTCCATCGACGACTTCGGCACCGGCTACTCGTCGCTCAGCTACCTGCACCGCTTCCCCATCGAAACTCTCAAGATCGACCGCTCGTTCATTACGCGCATGGGCACCCAGGGCGAGAATTTGGAGATCGTTCGCACCATCCTCACCCTGGCCCACAGCCTGGGTATGACCGTGGTGGCCGAGGGCGTGGAGACCGCGGAGCAGCTCAGGCAGCTCAAGGACCTCGGCTGCGAGTACGCGCAGGGCTATCTGTTCTCTCGTCCGGTGGACGGCGACGCTGCGGCGGTCTTGATCAAGGGCGGTCCCCGGTGGTGAATAGCGGGTGCGTCGAGCGATGGAGCCCAGACTTCTGAAGATCGCGCGGCTCGGTCACCCGGCCCTCCGGCGGGCGGCCGACCCGGTCCTGGCGGAAGACCTCGGGTCGAGACCGGTGCAGGAGCTGATCGATGACATGGTAGAGACCATGCGCGACGCAGACGGCGTGGGTATCGCCGCTCCCCAGGTGCACGTGTCCAGGCGGATCATCGTGATCGAGGTCAGTCCAGCCAGTGCGCGCTATCCGGGACAGGCGGCGGTGCCGCTCACCATCATAGTCAATCCGCACATCGTGTCTCATTCCCAGGAGCTGGAAGAGGGCTGGGAAGGTTGCCTCAGCGTCCCGGATCTGCGCGGCCGTGTGCCTCGCTGGTCAGCCGTGGAGGTGCAAGGCGTGGATCGCCGCGGTACCCCGCTGCGGCTGCAAGCTCGGGGATTCTTGGCCCGGGTCATACAGCACGAAGTGGATCACCTGGACGGTCGCCTCTACCTCGACCGGCTCCCCGACCTCAGCAGCCTGACCCATCTGCGGGAGTTCCAACGCTATTGGGCGGAGCCGCCGGATTGAAGCACTCCGCTCGGGATCTGTCCACAGGCAGGCATTCGGCGCCGCTATGAGCATACAAACTATCCGCGATGCTACCGGGCTCGATCTGGACAGGCCCGTGCAGTTGGACGAGCGCATCTGGTGGGTCGGCCACTATCAGGAGAACGATGTCTTCCAATGCCACGTTTATCTCATCGAGCAGGGTGATCAGTCGGTCCTGCTCGACCCAGGGTCCCGGCTGACATTCCGGCACACCCTGGGCAAAGTCGAGCAGATCATCCCGTTCAGTCACATCCGCTACTTCGTCTGTCATCACCAGGACCCGGACATCACCGCCGCGCTGCCTCTCATCGACGAGATGGTGAGTCGGGACGATGCCGTGCTGGTCACCCACTGGCGCGCACGCATGCTGCTCAAGCATTACGGGTTGCGCTTGCCTTTCTGGCTGGTGGAAGAGCACGAGTGGGAGCTGCCTCTGCAGGATCGGCTGCTGCGCTTCATCTTCACGCCGTATGCCCATTTCCCCGGGGCCTTCTGCACCTTCGATACTGCGTCGCAGATCCTCTTCTCGAGCGACCTGTTCGGCGGTCTGACAGAGGAGTTCTCCCTGGTGGCCAAGGATGAGGGGTACTTCGACGCCCTGCGTCTGTTCCACGAGCACTATATGCCGAGCCGGGACATCCTGGGCTACGCCCTGGCGAAGATCCAGGAACATCCGGTACGGCTCATCGCTCCCCAGCACGGCTCCATCCTGACCGGCTCCCTGGTGGGTCAGATGATCGACAGGCTGAAGGGCCTGGAGTGCGGGTTGTACCTGATGGCCAGAGGCAGCACGGACATCCACCGCCTGTCGCAGATCAACCGCGCCCTGCGCGAGATCACCGAGGCCATGATGCTGTATCGGGACTTCAGCGATATCGCCGAGCGGCTGCTGCACATCGCGCAACGGTCTCTCCCCGCCGAGGGGCTGGAGTTCTACCTGCGTCTGGACGACGGCAGTCTGCTGCATCTGGCCCCTGAGAGCGGCTACCGGGGCTTGCCTGCGACCCCCGATGCGGCGGTCGCGGAGATCCTCGTCGCCGATCGGACCAGATGGTTGGAGGCTCACCCCGGAGGCATCAGCCAAATCAATGCTGCCGGGCCCGACAGCGACGCCCGATGGCAACTGCGTTTCCCGCTCTTCGGCCCTGCCCAGAGCACGGTGCGCGGCCTTGCCATCCTGCGCCTCAGGGAGGCGGTGCCGCCCGGCGATGACTTCCTGCAGGTGGTGGACCAGATGCAGGTCCCGCTCCAGATGGCGGTGGAGCGAGAGGCCATGTACCGGCTCATGGACATGGAGCGCCAGCGCTTCTACGAGACCTCCATTCGGGACCCCCTGACCGGGCTGTTTACCCGCTTCTACATGCACGACGTGGTGCAGCGGCTGTGCAGCCTTCAGGACCGTGACCCGAACGCCACGCTCGGCGTCGCTATGACCGATGTCGACCATTTCAAGCGCGTCAACGACCGCTACGGCCACCACCAGGGCGATGAAGTGCTGCGCGCTGTGGCCCGCATTCTGAGGGAGCGGGCACGGGGCAGCGACCTGGCGGTGCGCTTGGGGGGTGAAGAGTTCGCCATCTTCGTCGTGGGCGAGTCGGCGCCGAGGATTGGCGAGCTGAGCGAGCGCATACGCCATCAGGTCGCGGGCCTGCGGCTCGACGGGCCGATGGCCGATAAGAGCGTGACCGTCAGCGTCGGGACTGCCCTGAGGCGCCGGGGCGAGCCACTCGCCGCTTTCATGGAGCGGGCCGACGCCGCCCTGTATGAGGCCAAACGGGCCGGCCGCAACCGCGTCTGCGCGGCGCCGTGAGCGCAGCCCGCCATGGCAGCTCGACCTCGATCCACGCGCGGTCCGGCGTGTGGGTCCGGCTCCTCGATGTTTCCACTGGCGGCGATGCGGTGCAGATCCGGTAAGAGGGGTGCGGTTGTCGGGGATGTCGGGCTGCGGGCACCGCCGCGCCGCCCGGGCACACACGGCCTTCCTGCGTACCATCCGAATCCACAGCACTGTTCCCGGAGAGGCCCGCCCGGCCGGCTACCGTGGGCGGCGGAGAGAGGGCGGCGCCGCGATCTCGTGTAACATAGAGCCATAAGCGTCGCTATCCGATGCGACGCACGGGATGCGGTGTCGCTCCCGATCGCTGTGCCGGCGCACCTCTCGTAGCCACTGCCATAGTCGCCCCATGAGGACTGGAATGCCAATGCCGCCTGTCGAGGGCGGCTGCGGATCTCGCCGTCGGCAACCGCGCCGCCCCGTCTGAGCCTCGAGGAATTCTGGGCGTAAAGGATTCACCACCAGACCGCATGTCGGGCAGCAGACCTAAACCCCGCAAAGCAGAGCCTGGGCGACGCCGGAGACGGCGTGGTCGACGTGTCGGCGTGACGCTGTGGCTGCTGCTGGTGGGCGTGGTGCTCGTGGTGGCGGCCGGCGGATACGTGTGGGAGCTGGACCGCGAGATCCGCGCTCAGTTCGAGGGCAAGCGATGGGCATTGCCCACGCGGGTCTATGCCCGGCCTCTGGAGATCTACGCCGGGGCGCGGCTGACTCCGGAACAGTTCGCGGCGGAGCTGGACGGGCTGCGCTACCGCAGTACCCCGCGGGTCGAGGAGCCCGGCACGTTCAGCCGCAAGGGCAGCGCGTTCGATGTTGCCACGCGCCCGTTCACGTTTTGGGACGGCAGGGAGCCGGTGCATCGCGTCCACGTAGACTTCACCCGCGATCGCCTGGCGGATCTGCAGAGCCTGGACGGGTCCGGGGAGGTGGGTCTGGTGCGCCTGGACCCCATGTTCATCGCCGGCATCTACCCCGCCCGCAACGAGGACCGCATCCTCCTGAAGCGCCAAGAGCTGCCGCCGCTCCTGGTGGATACCTTGCTCGCCGCGGAGGACCGGAAGTTCTACAAGCACTCCGGCATCGATCCCCGGGGGGTCCTGCGGGCCATCCTCGCCAACCTGCGGGCCGGCAGGACGGTGCAAGGGGGCAGCACCCTGACGCAGCAGCTCGTCAAGAACTACTTCCTCACCAACGAGCGCACCCTGACCCGCAAGATCAACGAGATGATCATGGCCACGCTGCTGGAGCTGCACTATAGCAAAGACGAGATCCTCGAAGCGTACGCCAACGAAGTCTATCTGGGTCAGGACGGTCAGCGGGCCATCCACGGCTTCGGACTGGCGAGCCGCTTCTATTTCGACCGCTCGTTGAGTGAGCTTAAGGTGAACCATGTCGCACTGCTGGTCGGGTTGGTGCGAGGACCGTCGTATTACGATCCGCGGCGCCACCCGGACCGCGCCCGGCAGCGTCGGCGTCTGATCCTGGAGGTCATGCTAGAACGCGGGCTCATCAGCCGGGAGGACGCCGAGCGGGCCAATCGCGAGCCGCTCGATGTATCGCCCAAACCACTGAGCGGGGTCACCGGATATCCGGCCTTCCTGGATCTCGTGCGGCGCCAACTACACCGCGATTACCGCGAGGAAGACCTGCAATCCGAGGGCCTGCAGGTCTTTACGACTCTGGACCCGCGCATACAATCCGCGGTCGAGAAGGCCATTCAGGCGGAGCTGCCGTCCCTCGAACGGCGGGCGCGTCTCAAGCCGGACTCCCTGCAAGCCTGTGCGGTCTTTACGGATACGCAAGGGGGCGAAGTGCTGGCGCTGGTGGGTGGCCGGGACGGCGAGCTGGCCGGCTTCAATCGGGCGCTGGACGCGCGCCGCCCGATCGGCTCGCTGGTCAAGCCGGCAATCTACCTGACGGCGCTCGAACGGCCCTCCCGATACACCCTCGCTACTCCGCTGGAGGACGCCCCCCTGACCTACACGGCGAGCAACGGTCAGCAGTGGTCCCCCGAGAACTACGACCGCCGCTTCCATGGCACGGTCCTTCTGGAGGATGCCCTGGCGAACTCCTACAATGTTCCCACGGTGCGCCTGGGTCTGGATCTCGGGGTACCGGATGTGGTCAAGACACTGCACAGACTGGGGGTGGAAGGTGACCTGAATCCTTACCCCTCGCTTCTACTCGGAGCCATCGAGCTGACACCGCTCGAGGTCGCGACGATGTACGAGACGATCGCGAGCGGCGGGTATCGAACGCCGTTGCGTGCCATCCGCGAAGTGACCGCCGCGGATGGGACACCCTTGTCCCGCTATCCTCTGACCGTCACTACGGCGATTCAGCCGGGTCCGGCCTATCTTCTGACACGCGCGCTGCAGTCCGTGGTCACCGAAGGGACTGCTCGGGCCCTTGCCCAGAAGGTGCCGGCCGATTGGCATGTAGCGGGAAAGACGGGGACCACCGACGAGCTACGGGATAGCTGGTTCGCGGGCTTTGCCGGTGACGTCTTGGGTGTCCTCTGGGTGGGGCAGGACGACGATTCCCCGACCGGGCTGAGCGGTGCAACCGGTGCACTGCGTCTTTGGGCGGACAGCGTACGGGGGTTGAACCTGGCTCCGCTGGAGCCGGTACCGCCCAGCGCGGTGGAGCGGGTGCTGATCGATGCGGATACCGGTTTGCGGGCCGATAATACCTGCCTTGGAGCCAGGGTCATGCCGTTCCTGGTCGGCACCGCCCCGCAGCGCTCGGCGCCGTGCGTAACCCCGTGGCGCGCCACGGGCACGTTTGGCCACGGGTCCTCCAGGGAAATGTTTTGACAGGAGTTGGGGATGACCACACCTAGACCATGGCCCGCGCGGCTTGCTGGAGCGTTTCTTGTGCTGGCCGGACTCGGCGGATGTGCCGTCGGGCCAGCGGGCCGCCCCGCCCCGGTCGAGGATCGCACGGCCGTCGCCCGACCGCTCCCGGCTCCGCCGCCCCGGCCGACCGTGGAAGTCCGCCCCTTGCCGCCGGAGGAGCCCATCCGCATGGCGCCGGGAGCAGAACCAGGGCGTTTCCAGGAACGTCCTCTACCGGCGCCCGAGCCCGGCATGGTCCCGAGCGAGACACCCCCGGCTGAGCCGCGTCCGGCGCTGGCCGCCCAGGACCGCCCAGCCAATCCTGCGGTGCTGGCCCTCATCGACAACGCCGGGCGCTACGTGGGCGCTGGCGAGCTGGAGAAGGCGGCGGCGGCTTACGAGCGGGCGCTGCGGATCGACCCCCACAACGCCGGGATATGGCACGATCTCGCGGTGATCCGCTTCCAGCAACGGCATTACCAACAGGCCGAGGCGCTGGCCGGCAAGTCCAACGGACTCGCTGCTCGCGCCGATAGTGGGTTGCGTGCACAGAACTGGCGCCTGATTGCCCAGGCGCGCCGGGCTACCGGAGATCAGGCGGGAGCCGACGCGGCCGACGCGCAGGCGGTGACGCTGGAGCGGCCCGCGCCGTGATGGCGGAATGGCCGTAAGCATGCCCCGACTCAGCGGCCGCCCGCCGTCCCGTACTCGGCCAAGGGTCTGAGAGCTTGTCACGAAGTCGTCGCGAGCGGCCTTCGAGCGAGGCGCTGGGAGCGCAGCGACAAGACGTGGCGAGTAGACAGGTGCGGCGTCCCGGCACATCCGCTGCTGAGGTGTCGTCGCCGCCGCAACCGAGGTGCCGGCGCAACGCGCGCAGCATCGTGCGGGAAGCCGCCTCATCTGGTCACCCGGCGGGTTCTTTGAGATGAGCGGTGGGCGCGGCGGCAGACAGCGCGCCGCTTGGTGCCCTGGGGATCGCAGGTTTCGCCGCTCCAAGGGTTGTGCCAAACTAGGGCCGCTCAAGCACCCCGTCACACGGAAGAACCCTATGGCAAACAATAAAGTCTGGCTGATGGCGTTGACGCTGTTCGGTTACGGCATTGCTGCGGACGCTCAGCCCTTCGTGTTCGGAGAGGACGTTTACTGCAGCCCCTTCGATCCCACCGTCTGCAAGAAGGGGGATCTGATCGTCGTCCCGGTTTCCCGGGAGGTCATCAGGTATTGCGAGATCGACAAGCCGCTGGCGGTGACCGTGGCCCCCAACAGCCGGGTGATCTGCCGCTACGTCGGCTCGGAACGCACCAATCGGGTGAAACGGTAGCACCGGTCGGCTGCGGCCCGGCTGAAGGCCGGTGGTTTTGCCAAGGGGGCGGATCGCGCGATGGTGCGTCCGTGCCAAGCGAGTCGGCGAGCACACGCAGGCGCATGGTGCTGCCGCCGCGATACGTTCAGGGGAGCGCCGGGGACGACGCGGGATAGGGAAGATTCGGTTCCAGGCCGCGGCCCGAACTCTCGGGGCGGCACTGCCATGAGAACGCTGCGTATGCGCCGAAGGACGAGTGCTTTGGGCGGTGAGGTGCGAGTGCGTTCCGGGAGTGTAGTTGTGATGCACCTGGCGCTACGCCTCGAAGACGGTACCGAGGTGGAGGACACCTTCGGCGGGGAACCCTTGCGCTTCGTCGTGGGGGATGGCACCCTCGCGCCCGAGCTGGAACGGCTGATCCTAGGGTTGGAAGAGGGCTCCCACCGGCGTTTGACGCTCTCCCCGGAACACGCATTCGGCTCTCCCGACCCAGGCAATGTCCACCTCCTGCCCCGTACCGACTTCCCGTCCAATATGGGTCTCTCGCGGGGCATGCTCATCGGGTTCGAGACCCCGGCGGGCAGGGAGATCCCCGGCCGTATCGAAGCGCTGTTCGCCGACGCAGTGGCGGTGGACTTCAACCACCCGCTGGCCGGCCGGCGCTTCACCTTCGAGGTGCAGGTGCTTTCCGTGTCGGTTGCCGCTTAGCCGGACAGACCTATGACGGGGCTGGCCCTGGGGCTGCGGTTGCTGAGCCGAGGATGGCGAGCCGGGGAGATTTACTTGCTGGCCGCCGCCTCCGTGGTGGCTGTCGCATCGGTCACCTCGGTGGGCCTGTTGACCGACCGCGTCGGGCAGGCTCTGTTGCGGCAAGGGGGAGATCTGCTCGGGGCGGACCTGCGAGTTGTGTCCGGTCAGCCTCTGACCGAGGCCGCTCGGAAGCTGGCTCAGACGCTGGGGCTGGAGGTCGCCGATAGCGTCGGCTTCGTCAGCATGGTGCAGGCCGGCGAGCGCATGCAGCTCACCGCCGTGAAGGCGGTGAGCAGGGGCTATCCGCTGCGCGGTGAGCTTCGAATCTCCGAGGATGCGTCGTCCTCGGGCGCGCCGACACGCGCCGTCCCATCACCCGGCGAGGCGTGGATCGAGCCCCGCCTGGCCGACACCTTGGCGATACGGGTGGGCGGTTCGGTCGTGGTGGGGATGTCCCATCTCAAAGTCAGCAGACTGCTGATGCGCGAGCCCGACCGCGGCGGGGACGCGTTCAGCATCGCCCCCAGGTTGCTCATGAACCTGACGGACCTGCCTGCAACGGGGCTGATTCAGCCGGGCAGCCGTGCGCATTACGATCTGTTGGTGGCCGGCAGCGCCGCGGCGGTCCAGAGGTACCGGGACCGGGCGCCCGCGATACTGCCCCCGGGGGAGCGGCTGCAGGGGGTCGAGGAGGCCCGGCCCGAGCTTCGGGCCGCGCTCAATCGCGGGAGCCGTTTTCTCGGGCTTGCAGCCCTCTGCGCGGTGCTGCTGGCGGGCGCGGCAATCGCCATGGGCGCGCGCCGTTTCAGCATGCGTCAGACCGACGACGCGGCCGTCATGCGTTGTCTGGGGGCGTCGCAGGGACTGCTTACCCGCGTCTACCTGACGCAGGTGCTGTTTCTGGGCGTGGTGGCGGCCACAGCCGGCGCCATCCTGGGCATGCTCGCCGAGCGAGGACTCGCGGCGCTCCTGTCGGACTTGGTCCCGCGCGACCTGCCGGCGGCCTCTTGGCGCCCCGTGGCGGCTGGGCTGGGCAGCGGCCTCCTCACCCTGCTGGGATTTGCGTTGCCGCCCGTGCTGCGCCTCAAAGAAACGCCCACGCTGCGAGTGTTGCGGCGCGAGCTGGATCCGCCCACACCGTCCGCTTGGGTCAGCTACGGCGCGGCGCTGGGTGCCATCGCCGTGCTGGTGTGGTGGCAGGCGGGGGACGCGACACTGGCCGCGTATGTCCTGGCGGGCACCGCGGGCGCCCTTGCCGTTTCCGGCGCCGCCGCGTGGAGTCTCGCTGCCGGGCTGGGCAGACTCAGCCAGATGCGGGGGGCGACGTGGTCGCTCGGCGTCGCCAATCTTCGCCGCCGCACTGGCGCGACGGTGGCCCAGGTGGTGGCGCTGGGGGTCGGCATCATGGCCTTGCTAGTGCTTTCGCTGGTGCGCATCGATCTGCTGAAGAGCTGGCAGGACAGCCTGCCGCCGGATGCGCCCAACCGGTTCCTGATCAACGTCCAGCCGGACCAGGTCGGCGCGCTGCAGCGGTTCTTCCGGGAGTATGCGCTGCCGACACCGGCCTTTTTTCCGATGGTGCGCGGGCGGCTGACGGCCGTCAACGGGCGGCCGGTGGCTTCGAGCGCTTACCAAGATGAGCGCGCGAAGCGCCTGGTGGACCGGGAGTTCAACCTTTCATGGGCAGACCGACCCGTTCCGGGCAACCGGGTGACCGCTGGCCGCTGGTGGTCCGCGGCTGAGCGGGGTGCATCCCTGTTTTCCGTCGAGCAGGGCATCGCACAGACTCTGGGGATCCACCTGGGGGACCGCCTGCGCTACCAGGTGGCCGGCACCGACCTGACCGGCGTCGTGTTGAGTCTGCGGGAGGTGGACTGGGACTCTTTCCGGGTGAACTTCTTCGTGCTGGCGCCTCCAGGTCTGTTGGACGACTTCCCCAAGACCTATGTGACCAGCTTCCACCTCCCAGAGCGACGCGGGTCGGCGCTGAGCGCGATGGTCCGAGTGTTCCCCAACGTCACCGTGATCGATGTGGGCGCCATCTTGGATGAGGTGCGGGCGGTCCTCGGACGGGTGACCGAGGCGCTGGAGTACGTCTTCTTGTTCACCGTCATGTGTGGGCTGTTGGTGATGTACGCGGCGATCCAGAGCAGCCACGACGAGCGTCGGCTGGAGAGCGCGCTGGTGCGTGCATTGGGAGGTACCCGACGCCGTTTGGTCACGGCATGGATGGCGGAGTTCGCCACTCTCGGCGCTCTCGCCGGGACCGTGGCCGCGTGCGGAGCGAGTGCAGTCGCTTATGCGGTAGCCCAACGGGTGCTGGGACTCCCTTACCATTTCAATGCCCTGCTCTGGGTGGCGGGGCCGCTGGGGGGCGCGGCGGCGGTCAGCCTCGCTGGGCTCCTGGGCCTTGGCGGGCTGTTGAGGCGTCCCCCGCTGGAGACGTTGCGCGCTGTGTGACGGGGGCCGTGAGTCCCCCGGCGGGCTGCGCCGCAGCTATCTTGACTCAAACACTAGGTTTTTGGTCAAATAACCGGCTATGTACCACGCAAGCCGTTAAGAGGATACAGCGTGCCAGCCGGTGCATTGGCGATCCAGCAGTTCAGCACCCTGGAAGACGACGAGTGCGATGAGCGCATCCGCGCCGCCAAGGAGCGGCTTGGCGACGGGGTGGTCATACTGGGACACCACTACCAGCGGGAAGAGGTGTTCCGCCATGCCGATTACAGCGGCGACTCGCTGAAACTGTCTCGCGTCGCAGCCGCTTCAGGGGCGGCTCACATCGTTTTCTGCGGCGTGCACTTCATGGCCGAGGTCGCCGACATCCTGTCCCGGGCGGACCAGATCGCTATCCTGCCGGACATGGCGGCCGGCTGCTCCATGGCGGACATGGCCAGCCTGGCGAAGGTCGAGCGCGCCTGGCGCGGCCTCTCCGCGATCCTCGACCCGGACAGCGCGATCACTCCGGTGACCTACATCAATTCGGCCGCCGACCTGAAGGCGTTCTGTGGCCGACACGGCGGAATAGTCTGCACCTCGTCCAACGCGCGGCAGGTCCTGGAGTGGTCTCTCGGCCGCCGGGAGAAGGTATTGTTCTTCCCGGACCAACACCTGGGCCGCAACACCGGGCATGCCATGGGTATCCCGGTGGAGGAGATGGTGGTCTGGGACTTCGACCGACCCCTCGGGGGTCTCACGCCGGAGCAAGTCCGGGCCGCCAGGCTGATCCTGTGGAAGGGTTTCTGCTCGGTGCACCAGATGTTCCGCCCCGAGCACATCGACCGGTTCCTGGAACGCTTCCCGGACGCCAACGTGATCGCCCATCCCGAGTGCGCCTTTGAGGTGTGCCAGAAATCGCGCTTCGTCGGCTCCACCGAGTACATCATCAACACCGTTGCGGAGGCAGAGCCCGGAACTCGATGGCTGGTCGGCACCGAGCTCAACTTGGTGAACCGCCTCGCCAACCAATTCCGAGGCGAGGGCAAGTCGATCCATTTCATGTCTCCGATGGTGTGCATGTGCTCGACCATGTTCCGCATCGACCCGCAGCATCTGGCATGGACGTTGGAGAATCTGGTACAGGGCCGGGTGGTCAATCGGGTGCGGGTGCCTGAGGAGGATGCGGGGCTCGCACGGCTCGCCCTGGAACGCATGCTGCAGGTGTCCCCATGACTGCGGTCGTTGGTCTGGCAGCCTAGCTAGACCGTCTGCCCAGAGGTTTTACCCCTCGCCTGCGACCCGCGAGGCGAGATCGGGGCCGCTGCAGGCGCTCCGACGATGAACCATGGGGTAGAATACGCCCCATGACAACGGGCTTCGTCCATCTCCGTCTCCACACCGAGTACTCCCTCCAGGACGGGCTGATCCGCGTCAAACCCCTGGTCCAGGCGGTTGCTGCCGCCGGCATGCCGGCCTGCGCGGTGACCGATCACTGCAACCTGTTCGCCATGGTCAAGTTCTACCGAGCCGCCGAGGCGGCCGGCATCAAGCCCGTGGTCGGCGTCGATCTGCAGGTCGGCAACGAGGCAGATCCCTTGCGGCCGTCCCGTATTGCGCTCCTGTGCCAGGGCGAGACCGGGTACCGACACCTGAGCGAGCTGGTGACCCGCTGCTTCACGAGCGGCCAGCACCGTGGGCATCCGCTGCTATGCAAGGACTGGCTCGAGGGCAAGTCGGACGGGTTGATTGCCCTCTCCGGTGGGCGCGCGGGGGACATTGGGCAAGCGCTTCTCGCTGGACGCAAGGGGCAGGCACGCGGCTTGCTGGAGGGCTGGCTGCGGCTGTTCCAGGATCGGTTCTACCTCGAGCTTCAGCGCACCGGCCGGGAGGCGGAGGAGGAGTATCTGCATCTCGCTCTCGATCTGGCGCTGGAGCTGGGGGTGCCGGTGGTGGCCACCAACGACGCCCATTTCCTCCGCCGCGAGGACTTCGAGGCCCACGAGGCACGGGTATGCATCCAGGAGGGGCGCGCGCTGACTGACCCGCGACGCCCCCGCCGCTTCAGCGACCAGCAGTACCTGAAGACCCCCGCAGAGATGTGGGAGCTGTTCTCGGACGTCCCGGAGGCCCTCGAAAACACTATCGAGATCGCCCGACGCTGCAATCTAGAACTCACGCTCGGTAAGAACTTCCTGCCTAGCTTTCCCATCCCCGCAGGGGCGGCCCCGGAGCAGTACTTGCGGTCGCAGGCGGAGGCCGGACTGGAAGGCCGTCTGGCCCGGATGGCTCCGCCCGAGGCGGGCGACGCGGACGAGCGCCGCAGGCCCTATCGGGAACGCCTGACGCGGGAGCTCGAGGTGATCGCGGCGATGGGCTTCCCGGGCTATTTCCTGATCGTGGCCGACTTCATCCAATGGGCGCGGAACAACGGGGTGCCCGTCGGGCCGGGGCGCGGGTCTGGCGCCGGATCGTTGGTCGCCTATGCCCTGGGGATCACCGACCTCGACCCGCTTGCCTACGACCTGCTGTTCGAGCGCTTTCTGAACCCCGAGCGGGTGTCGCTGCCGGACTTCGACGTGGACTTCTGCATGGAAGGCCGCGACCGCGTGATCGACTACGTGGCCGAACGCTATGGACGCGACCGCGTAGCCCAGATCATCACTCACGGGAGCATGGCGGCGCGCGCGGTGGTGCGGGATGTGGGGCGGACCCTGGGCTATGCCTACGGGTTCGTCGACCGCGTGGCGAAGCTCATCCCCTTCGAGATCGGCATGACTCTGGACAAGGCATTGGAGCAGGAAGACGAGCTCCGTCGCCGTTACGAGCAGGAGGACGAGGTGCGCGCCCTCATCGACCTCGGCCGGGCACTGGAGGGCTTGGCGCGCAACGCCGGAAGGCATGCCGGGGGAGTGGTGATCGCCCCGTCGAGCCTCATCGACTTCATGCCGCTGTATTGCGAGCAGGGAGGGGACGGCGCGGTCACGCAGTTGGATAAGGACGATGTGGAGGCGCTCGGGCTGGTCAAGTTCGACTTCCTGGGGCTGCGTACCCTGACCATCATCGATTGGGCGCTCGGCACGGTGAACCGCCAGCGTGCCGTCAGCGGGGAGCCGCCGCTGGACGTTAGCGCACTGCCCAGCGACGACGCTGCCGCCTTCGACCTCCTCAAGCGCTGTGCAACCACTGCCGTGTTCCAGCTCGAGTCGCGGGGCATGAAGGACCTGATAAGACGGCTCCAGCCGGACCGGTTCGAGGACATTGTGGCGCTGGTGGCGCTGTTCCGGCCGGGTCCCCTGCAGTCGGGTATGGTGGACGACTTCATCGACCGCAAGCATGGCCGCGCCCGGGTGGATTATCCACATCCCGCCCTGGAGCCCATTCTGGAGCCAACGTATGGCGTCATCCTGTACCAGGAGCAGGTCATGCAGATCGCCCAGGTGTTGGCCGGATACACCCTGGGCGGGGCCGACCTGCTGCGCCGCGCCATGGGCAAGAAGAAGCCCGAGGAGATGGCGCGGCAGCGCAGCGTCTTCATGACCGGAGCGCGGGAGCGCGGAGTGGACGAGGCGGTCGCCCAGCACATTTTCGATCTCATGGAGAAGTTCGCCGGGTACGGCTTCAACAAGTCTCACTCCGCGGCCTATGCGTTGCTCGCCTACCAGACGGCTTGGCTCAAGGCCCACTATCCGGCGGCCTTCATGGCGGCGGTCCTCTCCTCGGACATGGACAACACCGACAAGGTGGTACTGCTCATGGAGGAGTGCCGGGCGATGGGTCTCAAGGTCCTGCCGCCCGACATCAATACCAGCGCCTATCGCTTCACCGTGCGGGATGCCGCGACCATCCTGTACGGACTGGGTGCCATCAAGGGCGTTGGCGCGGCCGCGCTGGAGGGGATCGTGGCCGAGCGCGACGAGGCCGGGCCGTACCAAGAGCTGTTCTCGCTGTGCCGGCGCATCGACCACCGCAAGGTGAACCGTCGTGTGCTGGAGGCACTGATACGCGCCGGCGCCCTGGACGCCTTGGGGCCAAGCCGCGCCTCGCTCATGGCCACCCTGCCAGTCGCGCTGCAGACGGCGGAGCAACACTTGCGTGACCGGTTCGCGGGGCAGACCGATCTGTTCGGCGGCGTGGCGGCGCCGGCAGCCTCGTACCACGAGGGCCATACATTCGTCGCCGCTCTCGAATGGGATGAAGGAGAGCGTCTGGCTGCGGAGAAGGAGACCCTCGGCCTCTATCTGACGGGCCATCCCATCGTGCGCTACGAGGCGGAGCTGGCGCAGTTCACCACGGCCCGACTCGCGGACCTTCGTTCCGACGGGCAGCAGACCGTCGTGGTGGCGGGTCTCGTGGTGGGCATGCGCACGATGAGTGCCCGGCGCGGCGGACGCATGGCCTTCGTGGTGCTCGATGACCGTACCGCGCGCCTCGAGGTCAGCGTGTTCCCGGAGGTGTTTCAGCGACACCGGGACCTGCTGTTGAAGGACAAGCTGCTGGTGGTGGAGGGTACCGTCACTACCGACGAATACACGGGCGGCTATCGCATGACCGCCGATCGGCTGTATCACGTGGACCAGGCCCGGGAGGCGTATGCCAAACAGCTATTTATCGTCCTCGACGGCCGCCGCGCCCTGAACGGGTTCACCCAGAAGCTCGGGCAGACCCTGGCACCATTCCGCGAGGGTGCATGCCCGGTGTGCGTCGAATATCGCAATCAGCTTGCCGTGGCCCGACTGGTCCTGGGTGCCGCCTGGCGCGTCCGGCCTACCGACGAGCTATTGCGCAGATTGGGCGAGCTGGCTGACGCGGCGCAGGTGCGGGTTGTTTACTAGCTTCGACGGTTGCCTGCACCGCAGTCGTACTCAGATCGCCAACTGCAAGGTCCCAAGAGTCCACTGACATGAACCTCAACTTCCTTGATTTCGAGCAGCCCATTGCCGAGCTCCAAGCCAAGATCGAGGATCTGCGTTACATGGGCAGCGGCAGCGAGCTGAATATCAGCGAAGAGATCGCGCGCCTCGAAGCGAAGTGCGAGGATCTCACTCAGTCCATCTTCGGGTCGCTTACCGCCTGGCAGGTGGCGCAGCTCGCTAGGCATCCGCAGCGGCCCTACATGCTCGACTACGTGAAACGCATCTTCGCGGACTTCGAGGAACTCCACGGCGACCGCGTATTCGCCGACGACCAGGCCATCGTCGGGGGGGTGGGACGGCTGGAGGGTGAGCCTGTCATGCTGATCGGACACCAGAAAGGTCGCGACACCAGGGAGAAGCTGCAGCGCAACTTCGGGATGCCCCGTCCGGAAGGTTATCGGAAAGCACAGCGGCTGATGGAGATGGCCGAGCGCTTCCGGCTTCCGATACTCACCTTCATCGACACGCCCGGCGCCTATCCGGGGATCGATGCGGAGGAGCGGGGCCAGAGCGAGGCCATCGCGCGCAATCTCATGGTGATGTCCCAGCTCAAGGTCCCCATCGTGTGCACGGTGATCGGCGAGGGCGGCTCAGGGGGAGCGTTGGCCATCGGCGTGGGGGACAGGATGCTGATGCTGGATTACAGCACCTACTCGGTGATCTCGCCCGAAGGGTGCGCCTCCATCCTGTGGAAAAGCGCGGAGAAGGCCGCGGACGCCGCCGAGGCGATGGGTATTACGTCGGCCCGGCTCAAGGAGCTGGGCCTCATCGACCAGATCGTGAGAGAGCCGCTGGGGGGTGCCCACCGTGACCTCGACGCGATGGCCGACCAGCTCAAGATCTGCCTGGTGGAGACTCTCGACGAGCCTCCGGCAACTGAGCACGGAGGCGTTGGTCCAGGCACGCTTCGATCGTCTGATGAAGTATGGCGTCTTCGAGGTGAAGCCCGAGGCCGCCTGAGCCGCAAGCCATACTCTCGCCGCTCATACCCGCCCGTAGCTCCGGTGGTCGCTCCGGCACCGGTCTCTTGCCCAGCAACCTCGCGATAGGCCATGGGATTCCTAGCCGAGAGCCTCCTTCCAGTGCTGCGGGAGCCGCCCGCCGCGCGCCGCTGCTGGGTGGCGTACAGCGGCGGCGTGGATTCTACGGTCCTGCTCCACGCACTGGCACAGATGAGACCGCAACTGCCGGGCACGGAGCTGGTTGCGGTCCATGTGGACCACGGGCTGCAGCCCGACTCGGCCGATTGGGCGAGTCACTGCGTCGGCGTGTGCCGGGCGCTGGGTGTCCCTTGCCACACGCTGCGGGTGCAGGCGAAGGCGCTGCGCGGACAGAGCCCGGAGGCGGCGGCCAGGGAGGCGCGGTACCGCGCGCTGGCGGATCTGCTGGGCGAGGATCAGATGCTGTGCACCGCGCACCACCAGGATGACCAGGCGGAGACGCTGCTGCTGCAGCTTCTGCGCGGCGCAGGACCCGCGGGACTGTCCGGTATGGCGCAGCGCAGGCGGTTTGGACGCGGGTGGCTGATTCGCCCACTTCTGGCGTTCACACGTACGGAGCTACGGGACTTCGCGCGAGCGCGCGGGCTGACGTGGGTGGAGGATACGACGAACTCGACGACCACCCCGGACCGGAACTACCTCCGGCACGAAGTGATGCCGGTGCTGCGGGCACGCTGGCCGGGTCTGTCCCGGGTCCTGGCCCGCTCCGCCAAACATTGTGCGGAATGCACACTGCTGGGGGATCGGCTGGCGGAAAGCGACTTGGCCGCGGTGGCGGCGGCATCCCCGGGGACGCTGGCGGCGGATCGTCTGTTGGCCTTGGATGCCGCACGCCAGCGAAATGTGCTGCGCTTCTGGCTGCGTGCGCAGGGACTGCCGATGCCCCCGGCGGCGCGGCTGGAGAGCCTGCGCACCGACCTCCTGTCGGCCCGCGCAGACCGAAACCCCGTGGCGCGGTGGACCGGCGCGGAGGTGCGCCGTTACCAGGGTTGTCTCCATGCCATGGAACCGTTGCCGCCCCATGACCGCGCACAGACACTCGGGTGGGATCTGGAGCGGCCGCTGGCGCTTCCTCACGGCACGTTGAGCATCACGATGGTACAGGGGGGTGGCCTTGCTGCAGCGCTCCGTGGTCGGGAGCCGGTCACCGTGCGTTTCCGGTGCGGCGGTGAACGGTGCAGGCCCGCCGGCCGTCGCCACGCCTGGGACCTGAAACGTCTCCTGCAGGAGAGTGGCATCCCGCCCTGGGAACGCGACCGGATACCGCTGGTATACCTGGGCCGTGCCCTCGCGGCTGTGGGCGATCTGTGGGTATGCGAGCCCTTTGCTGCACGGGCTTCCGAACAGGGGCTGGTCCTGTCGTGGCGTCCACGAAACAGGTCCAGGGAGCTGCGGTGACGCGCGGCACGCCGGAAGCGCCGCTTGACTGGCGGTCGCCGCGACGGCACATCGGTTGCCAACCCGCGCCCCCCGCGGGAGCCTATTCGGCCTCTTTAGCGCCCTTTCCGGATACCTCGGACTGCAGCGAGTCCAGCCGTTTGTCCATCTGTTGGAGCAGCGCCTCCAGGGTGGCCATACGCTCCTCGATCTGGCTCATTTGAGCGGGAGGGCCGGGCATTTGCCTCATCCCGCGGCCATGCATCATCATCTGCGGCCGGGCCATCATGGGCCCGGGCACCATCCTGCCCATGGCTCGCCCGCAAGGGGCTCGACCTCGGCCGGGGGTCGCAGCTGCGGCGGGACCCTCGGACTGTGCGGTCGGCGTTTGCGGGGCTGCTGCGGTCTCCGCCGCTGGCTCCGCCTGCGGGGCGGCAGCTTCTGCCGCTTGAGAGAATGGGCACCGCTCCTGGCCAGGCGAGGGAAACGCCTATAATCAAGCTCGCAAGCTTCATCGCAATCTCCTGGTTTGGGTTTGGAGGGGTGCAGCCGACCCGAGGGCCACGACGAGATCCGCGCTCGCCTCGGGGCACGACTGGCCCTGACGACACGGTTTGCACGTGGGGCTGCCACGCACTATATGCACCAACCGCGGCACAAGATCAAGGCTGCTTCTCGGCGCGTTCCGGGGAGGCTATTCCGCAGTGGGCGGCCGCCCGAGGAGGCGAGCGTGAGGATCGGCTCGCAACGGGGAGCAGTTACGACGCAACGCTCCGAGGCTGGAGCGAAATGAGTAGCCGGCGACCTGTCACGGCGCTGCTGATGGCCCTGCTGGGCACGCGGGCACTGGCGGGGGAAATCCCGTTCAGCGCTTACAAGTTCCTCGATCCGGAAATGGACGAGGCGGAGGTGTTGCTGCGGGTCGGGCCGCCGGACCATGCAGACGTTCTGGAGAACGTATTCGGGGCCAACTCGGGCGAGAAGTGGTCGTATATCCCGGATCGGCCCCACGGGTGGCTCACCATCATTTGGCTGGATGCGTTCGGCCGGGTGCTGCACATCGAGCGGACCGGGCCCTGAGCACCTGTCGCCCATCCGTGTCCGGCTGCCAGGGCGGTCGCCAGGGCGCCTCGGGGCTGCCGAAGGAATCCGAAAGACCAACATGTCACCACCGATGGTCAGCAACGAAGCGCCTGGGAACCCGCATGAGGCGACCGCGCGCGAGGTGCTCGGGATCGCGCAGCGGCTCGCGGACGAGCTGCACGCACGCGGGGAGCCAGGCAGGCGGCTTTCCCTGGATAGCTCCCTGGACCGCGACGCGGGCCTGGACAGCCTGGCCAGGATGGAGCTCACCCTGCGCCTGGAACGCACGTTCGAGGTCAAGCTGCCCGAGGACCTGTTTGCAGCCGCGGAGACCCCACGAGACTTGGCGCAGGCCATCCTGGAAGCCAGCGCCGGCAGCGGCGGCGTCGCGCCCCCGAGGGCGGCGGAAGCGCCGCTGCCGGAGGCCGACGCACTGCCGGGGGAGGTGGGCAGCTTGGTGGGGGTCCTGAGCTGGCACGTGCAGCGCCATCCCGACAGACCGCACATCCACCTTTACGGCGAGGCCGGGCGAGAGCATCAAATCACCTATGCCGACCTGTGGCGCGCTGCCAGCACAGCCGCGGCCGGTTTGCAGAAGCGGGACGTCAACCCTGGTCAGGCGGTCGCCATCATGCTCCCAACCGGTCCGGGCTTCTTCCATGCCTTCTTCGCTGCACTGCTGGTCGGTGCGGTGCCGGTCCCGATTTACCCGCCGGTGCGTCTTTCCCAGATCGAGGAACATGTGCGGCGCCAGGCGGGCATCCTGAGCAACGCCCAGGCACGTATCCTCATTAGCGACGAATCCGTGCGCCAGGCCGCACGCCTGCTCCGTCTGCAGGTTGCGGGTCTGCGTGCCGTGGTGACGGTCGCCGAGCTGTCTGAGGCCGGCGCGGCCTCCGCCCTGCCCGTAATCCATCCCAGCGACACGGCCTTGCTCCAGTACACCTCCGGGAGCACCGGCAACCCGAAGGGCGTGGTCCTGACGCATGCTAACCTCTTGGCGAACATCAGGGCCATGGGGAAGGCGGCGCAGGCCCGCTCCACCGATGTGTTCGTGAGCTGGTTGCCCCTTTATCACGACATGGGTCTCATCGGTGCTTGGCTTGGCAGTCTCTATCATGCGGCCTTGTTCGTTTGTATGTCCCCATTGCGGTTCCTCGGCCGCCCCGAACATTGGCTATGGGCCATCCACCGTCACCGCGGCACGCTTTCCGCCGCGCCCAACTTCGGCTACGAGCTGTGTGTGCGCCGCATCGAAGACGCGGCTCTCGAGGGGCTGGACCTCAGCTCCTGGCGCCTCGCATTCAACGGCGCGGAGTCCGTGAGCCCGGACACTCTCACCCAATTCGCTCGCCGCTTCGAGAAGTACGGCCTGCTCCCGGAAGCGATGGCGCCGGTCTATGGCCTGGCCGAGTCGTCCGTCGGACTGGCCTTCCCTCCCCTTGGGCGCAAGCCGCTGATAGACCGCATCCAGCGCACCCCCTTCACGCGCCGTGGTGAGGCCATTCCAGCGGCCGAGGACGAGCCCGATCCACTGCGTTTCGTAGCCTGCGGCCAGCCCCTGGCCGGTCACGAGATTCGCATCGTGGATGCGGCGGGAAGGGAGCTGGGCGATCGTCGCGAGGGCCGGCTGGAGTTCCGCGGACCCTCCGCGGCCTCGGGCTATTACCGTAACCCTGGGGCGACACGCCGGCTGGTTCGTCACGGCTGGTTCGACTCCGGCGACATGGCTTACGTCGCCGAGGGGGAGGTGTACATCACGGGGCGCGCCAAGGACCTCATTATCCGCGCGGGGCGCAACCTCTACCCTTTCGAGCTGGAGGAAGCGGTAGGGAACCTCCCGGGAATCCGCAAGGGATGTGTGGCCGTCTTCGCGAGCAAGGACGAGCGCAGCGGTACGGAGCGACTGGTCATCCTGGCGGAGACGCGCGAAACGGACCCCGCCACCCGCGAGCCTCTCCGGGCGCAAATCCAGGACCTCGCCGTCGAATTGGCCGGAACGCCGGCCGACGACATCGTCCTGGCTGCCCCGCACACGGTGCTGAAGACCTCCAGCGGCAAGATCCGCCGCGCGGCGAGCCGCGAGTTATACGAACGGGGAGGCGCCGTGCATCGTGCAGTGTGGTGGCAGCTCCTGCGCCTCGCTCTCGGCAGCTTCCTGCCCCGCTGGCGTCGCGCTCAGCGGCTCATCTCCGACGGCCTTTACGCGGCCTACCTCTGGGGGGTGTTCTGGATCTTGACACCCCCGGTGTGGCTCGTTGTCGCCGTGCTCCCCCGCCCGCCTTGGGCTCAGCGTGCCTTGCGCGCAGCCGCCCGCCTCGCGCTGTGGCTGTCCTGTGCCGCCCTTCGGGTGCGCGGCCTGGACCGCCTGCCGCGCCAGGGCGGCTACGTGATGGTCGCCAACCACGCTAGCTACCTGGACGGAATAGTGTTATCCGCCGCGCTGCCCGTGGCCTTCAGCTTCGTCGCCAAGAAGGAGCTGGAGCGCAGCTTCGTCTCGCGCATCTTCCTGCAGCATATCGGCAGCCGGTTCGTCGAGCGCTTCGACCCCCGCCAAGGAGTGGAGGACGCATCGCGGGTGCTGGATGTGATCCACGGCGGCACGCCCGTGCTGTTTTTCCCAGAGGGGACTTTTCTGCGCATGCCGGGACTGCTCCCTTTTCACATGGGGGCATTCGCTGCGGCGGCGGACCAGAACGTGCCCGTGCTGCCCGTTGCGCTCAAGGGGACGCGCTCCATGCTGCGTTCCGGACAGTGGTTTCCGCGTCGATCCGCGCTGACGGTGACCATCGGCCAGCCCCTCTTCCCGGAGGGCTCCGACTGGTCGGCCGCGGTGAAGCTCCGGGACGCGGCGCGGAGCGAGATCCTCAAGTACTGCGGTGAGCCCGAGCTGCGCGGGGGCGGGGGAAACACGTGGTGACCCCGTGCAGGTAAAATCCTGCGCGGAAGGGCCGGCGCCACGCGACAAGGGAGGGCTGAGGCGATGAGCAGGCAGATGCCGACGGCGGCGGGCTACGACTCCCCGGTCTCCCACCGCGAGGAGGACCTGCTGGACCGATGGCGATTCGCGTCCGAGCTGCTCGAGCTGGTGCGCGACGCCCCGGAAGAGTGGTCGGTGCGGGTCGGGGTGTACGGGCAGTGGGGGGAGGGCAAGACCAGCGTGCTCAAATTCCTGGAGAGCATGGCGTTCGGCGAGGGCCACATCGTCATCTGGTTCAATCCCTGGGCAGCCCGCGATCGCAACGAGCTGTGGCTCGAGTTCGTGACGCGTCTGGTGGAGCGGCTCGAGGAGGCGAAGATCGTGGTGGACGGCGTGTTCAAGCCACGGTGGAAGACGGCGTGGCATAGACTCCTCGAACCGTTCGTGGAGCTGCGCGAGCGTCCGGCGGATTTCCAGGACTTCGCCCGGACCGCCCTCGGCGGCAGTCTCTCGCTGGTAGGCAATATCCTGCGCATCGATGGCGGGACCCTGAAGAACATCCGCGCGGCCCTCGGCGACAAGCGCGTCATCGTCATCGTGGACGACCTCGATCGGGCCGACCCGCGGCTCATTCCCCATCTGCTGCTGACGTTGCGTGAGGTGCTCGACATTCCCGGCTTCTCCTTCGTTCTGGCCTTCGACGCCGAGATGGTGGCCCGCGCGCTCAGCGACTACCACACCGCCTGGGCGACGGGGTTCGAGTTCCTGGAGAAGATCATCGACTTCCCCATGTACCTGCCGCCCTTATCGGCATCTCAGCGCAAGCGGCTGCTGCTCAAGGAGCTGGGGCACTGCTGCGCATTCGTGGATTCCGCGGTGCTCGACGAGGTCGATGATCTGCTTCCCTATAACCCCCGCAAGCTCAAACTGCTGCTGCGCAGCTTATCGCTGCTGAGGAGTCAGGTAGAGCGTCACGACGCAGACGAGCTGGATTGGGTCTCCATCCTGATTTCCCAGCTCATCAAGCTGGAATCCGAGGCATTCCTGAAGCAGTTCGTCGCCGACCCGCTCTGCGAGGAGATGGTCATCTTAGGGAGACATCGTACCCCTGGGGACGAGCCGGCGGCAGAGGCGGCCGCGCAGGCGTTGGACGCGTTTCTGGACGGTCTGGACATCCGAGATGGCGGCCGCCGCTCGCGTCTCAAGAACCTCATCGCGGCGTGGGAGACGCGCAATGCGCTGGAATCCGTAGAGGCGCTGCGTTATCAAGTGCAGCTCACGGATCGACCCCACGCGGTGACCTGGAAAGAGTTCCGCGGCTTCTTCCTGAATCACTGGAAGCCCGAAAAACGGGTCTCGGACGTTGACTCCTGGGTGACCAGCCAGGCGACGCACCGCTCCACTTCAGAGGCGGAAGTGGCCGCGCAGCTTTACGATACCGCGCTCATGTACCGGGAAGATGCGCTCCTGCGCGCTGCGGAGTCCACCGAGCTGAACGAGCAGGAGGAGGCCCTTAGCGACGCCGCCACCTGCCTGGACTTGATCCAGGCGCTGTGGACGGAGGGGATCGAGTGCGTCGGGGATGCGTTCTTTGCCACCGCCGACAATCTCGAGGCCGTCCTCGACATGGCCGAGCGTTGGCTTGCCGTGCACGAGGGCCCTGGCGAGGTCGCGAGCCGGGAGCAGGAACGCAGGCTCCTGGTCCGCTGCGTGAGCATGGAGCCCCTCGATCCGGCACCCCTGTTGGAGGCGATCCGACCGTGGCACGGAATGGGCTTGTCCCCGGCGGCCGCTAACCTCAGGGAGGAACTGGCGGCGTGCCTGGAACCCCGCGTCGCCCGTGAGGTGCTTAACCTCTTCGGTCAGAAAGCTGGACTGTCCCGATTACGCGAGGCCGGCAAGAAACAGGCATACAAGTATGTGCTGCTGCGTCTTTCCAGTCCGTTGTGGATGGTTCCCTTGCGCGATCGGTTATTCGACCTCTTTGCCCAGGCAGGCCGTGACACCGTGGTCCACAAGAACTGCCTGGATCTGCTCGCGCTTCTGTGCGATGCCAGTCGGGGCGCGGTCGAGATGGTGGTACCGGATCAGATTCGGGATCTGCTCGCCGCCCGGGGGGTCATAGATACCCTCTGGCAGGCGGTCGTAGCGCGCAAGGTACGGGCCCGGGCGGCGGAGGCCATTCTTCGACGGCGGGAGTGCTTGCAAGCGATGGGGGTGCCTGACGCGTCCATGTCCCTGCCTCCGTGGCTCAGCCGTTATGCCGGCGCATGAGATCGCGGCGGGCGCGTCGAGCGGGTGATCGTTGGCAGGTCCGGGAGCCGCCATGTTGGCGCGACGTGAGAGGTCCCCTGCCGAGGAAGCGCTGGAAGGGGGTCTGTCCACCGCCCGAGTGGACTTGGAGGAGGCAGCCGCGCGGTCTATCGAAGGTTAGGATGCACTGGTCGAGCGCGTTGGCGTCGCAGCGACAATGAGAGGTGGGACGGATGAGGCGTATGCAAGACTTGCTGAGGGAGTGGGAGCGCTCGGGTACGACGCCGCTGACTGCCAGGGAATATGCCGTGCGTCTGCCCATGCACGACGCTGCCAGACTTTGCGCCCTGGCGGAGATGTACCCCGGGAGAACCCCGGTGCAGATCATCACCGACCTCCTGTCGTGCGCGCTGGATGAAGTGGAGCAGGCATTCCCGTATCGCCCTGGGGAGCGCGTCATCGCGGAGGACGAGAACGGCGATCCAATATACGAGGACACTGGTCCTACGCCCCGCTTCCTGGAGCTGACGCGAAACCACGCCCGCGAGCTGGCCGCGGAGCTGGGGATCGCTGCGCCGCCCGAGGACAGTAGCGGCGCCGCGGAAGAGTGACGCGGTTTCCGTCAATCGCGCGGGTGTGCCGTGCGCCACCGCCAGGGTGCTTGCTGCAGCCCCGGCCTTGACCAGATGCCGCGGCGTGCTCCCCGCGCCTCGCGTCGCGCGCGGTAATACGTGCGGTCGCTGTTGTAGCGCTGGTACACAGCGACGTAGCCTTCGCGTACCAGTTGCAGACCAATATCCTGCTCTCGTCGGTAGAGGCGGCCGACCACGCGCCCGTAGCGATCCCTATCGACGGGCTCCAAGATGACGCGGCCGGCCGCGAGCTGGTGCAAGCGTCGGTAAGCCCGTTCTCCCCAGGGTTCCTGCCCGAGCTCCGGGGCATCGATCCCCCACAAGCGCACCTCCACGGGAGACCCATCTCGAGGGCCGCAGGTCAAAGTCAGGCTGTCTCCGTCCCGGACGCGCAGAACCGAACAGGCCTCTCTTGCCGGCAAGCGAGCCTCGCAGTTCCCGAGCAGCGCCAAGCCGAGTACTAGCCCCAGCGCGACTGCGGTGTGGGGTCGCCGGGGTTGGAGAGACCGCCTCATCGTTGCGACACGGAGAAGCGCCCGGCCTCGGTGGGTGACGGGGGCGCAGCCGCTCTGCTGGAAGTTCAGGGACGCGGGGACGTTGATGAGGCGCATGCTAAGATTGTACCCGGGGATTGCGGAACCTGGGGGGCCGCGGACAGCAGTTGGGGCCGACTCCGGGGGAGGGCTAGCGCGCCACAGCGCCGTAACTCATGGGGACGCCACACTTCGCATTGCCGAGCACCGCGCCTTCCGCCGGTTCAGAGCCGCAAGGGTTGATCGAGCGTGCGATGGAGTTCTCGCGCCAAGCGGGTGCTACCGACGCATCACTGACGGACGCGCACGCCGTCGCGCAGATCGTCTCGGAGCTGCGCCTGGACCCGGAGGTCCTCGCCGCGGCGGTCCTGTCCGTGGCGCTCCGGGGCCGTGATGTGTCCGCCGAGGCCGTGCGTGCATCCTTCGGGCCAGGCGTGGCGAAGCTGGTGGACGGGGTGTCGCGGATGGGCTTCCTGCACGAGATCGTGCTCCAGCCCGCCCACGCGGGTGCGGCTCACCTCGAGAACCTACGCAAGATGCTGCTCGCCATGGCGGAGGACGTGCGCGTGGTGCTCATCAAGTTGGCCGAGCGCGTGCATGTCATGCGTAGCCTCAAGCACCGGCCTGCGGAGCAGCGCGAGGCGGCTGCCCGGGAGACCTTGAGCATTTTCGCGCCGCTCGCCAACCGGCTGGGCATCGGCCAGGTCAAATGGGAGCTGGAAGATGTGGCTTTCCGCTACCTGGAGCCAGAGCGTTACAAGTACATCGCGGGCCTGCTGGATGAACGCCGTGTCGACCGCGAGCGGTATGTCGCAGGCGTGGTCAAGCGCCTGCGAGCAGAACTCGCCGAGGTGGGCCTCCGGGCCGAGGTCACCGGACGTCCGAAACACATTTACAGCATCTGGCGCAAGATGCAGCGCAAGGCGGTGGACTTCCATCAGCTCTCTGACGTGCGCGCGGTGCGGATACTCGTGGACCAGGTCAGCGACTGTTACGCGGCCCTGGGGGTGGTGCACACGCTCTGGCCGCACATCGCTGGCGAGTTCGACGACTACATCGCCACCCCGAAGGAGAACCAGTATCGATCCTTGCACACCGCCGTTCGCGGGCCCGAGGGCAAGACCCTGGAGGTCCAGATCCGCACCTACGACATGAACCACCACGCCGAGCTGGGGGTCGCCGCCCACTGGCGTTACAAAGAGGGCAGCCACCATGATCCCGGCTACGAACGAAGGATTGCCTGGCTGCGTCAGCTACTGGACTGGAAGGGGGACCGCGATGAGGGCGGTGACCTGCTGGAGCAGTTCAAGGCCGAGGCATTCCACGATCGCGTTTACGTGCTGACGCCGCTGGGTGAGATCGTCGACCTGCCGCAGGGATCGACCCCCCTGGATTTCGCCTACCACATCCACACCCAGGTCGGACACCGCTGTCGCGGAGCGAAGGTCAACGGCCGCATCGTCCCGCTCAACTGCGAGTTGAAGAGTGGGGATGAAGTGGAGGTGCTGACCGCGAAGCAGGGCGCTCCCAGCCGGGACTGGCTGAGCCCCCACCTGGGCTACCTGAAAAGCTCCCGGGCCCGCGGTCGGGTACGGCACTGGTTCAAGCAGCAGGACCTGGACAACACTCAGGCCGCGGGCCGGGCGCTGTTGGATCGGGAACTGAGGCGTCTGGGCATGGCTGGCATGAGCTACGACAAGCTCGCGCAGCAGTCCGGCTTCGCCAAGCTGGATGATTTCCTGGCAGCCCTGGGACGGGGCGACATCACGGCCACGCAGGTGGCCGCCACGGCCCAGGGCCTGCTCAGACCCGTACCGTCCGCGCAGCCCCGGGCGACACCCCGTCCCCCACCCGATTCCGGGAGCGGCGCGTTGCGGGTGAACGGCGTCGGAAACCTGCTCACCGCACTGGCGCGCTGCTGCACGCCCCTACCGGGCGACGCGGTCATTGGCTACATTACTCGCGGCCGCGGGGTTACCGTGCACCGGCGCGAATGCCCCAACATTCTGCGTCTTGGCGGAGCGGGTGACGGACGGCTGGTGGCCGTGGACTGGGGCGAAGAGCCATCCGCCAAGTACCCGGTCGATATCCGCGTCGATGCCATCGACCGCTCGGGCCTTCTGCGCGACATCACTGCCATCCTGGGGGACGAGAAAGTCAACGTGATCGCAGTCAACAGCCTGAGCGACAAAGAACAACATAGGGCAGCGATGCACCTGACGCTTGAGGTCGTCGATCTCTACCAACTCAGCCGGGTACTGGCACGAATCCACCAGGTGCCCAATGTCACCGACGCCCGCCGCTACACGGCTTGACACGTTGGCGGCAGTCGTCCTCACGAGGCCCTTCCGCCTCATGGCCGGTGCCCGCGCCCTGGATGCGCGGGCTCGCGGCGATCCCGTGCGCTCCGCGCGGACGCGCCATGTGCGCTCTTGCGACGCGAGTCGCGTCGAACGCATGCATGGGGTTCTCATCTCAACGTGTTCGGACCAAAATCCATACGCTTCCTTTACATGCAAAACGCAACCAACTGAGAGGACGTGATCGATTGGCCCCGTCCACAGTCCCTGTGGATAACCTCGTGGATAGCCGGTGGGCGCGAGCCGCAGCGCGTTGCAACACCAAGTGCCTGTTTTCCCGGATAGACTCTCGACGTCCCGTAGAGAAGGCACGTCAAATCAGCGTGTTGCGGCGCTCTCGCGAAGCGGTTAGATGTTCGAACAACGCGAGTTTCGCTTTCCAGCGGGGACGCCATGGGGTTGTGCATAACTGGGACGGGTCGGTCGTGGCCTGATGTGCGACGCGTCCTTCCAAACGCTTGACAGCAGCCACCTTTTTGGCGAAAGCGGGAACGGCAGGACCGCGGCGGCTCGATAGAGTTAGAATCGCAACCCACGTCATCGCTCTGGACGATGGCCAGGACGCCGAACCAGGCTTGTTGGATGGTTATGTCGCCGCACCACGATCGCAGCTTTGTCAGCGGAACTGACGGGTGCGGCCCTGGGCTGACCTCGCCCCTGTGGTCTGGCTGCGCTATGCTACCTGGTCCCGATGGGCGCCGGCGGGTCCGCGCGGGGCAAGTTGTCCGGCAGAGATCGGTAGCGTGTGGCGCTGGTCGGAGAGACGTGGTCCCCGAAGGAGCAGGCTGTGGTGAAGAGCTATCGCAAGGAGCTGTGGTTCGACACGCCCACTCGGTTCGCTTTCATCAATATCACTTCCCAAGTGCAGGAGTGCCTGCGCGAGAGCGGTGTCGCCGACGGGCTCGTGCTGGTCAACGCCATGCACATCACCGCGTCGGTGTTCATAAACGACGACGAGTCCGGCTTACACCAGGATTACACCGCATGGCTGGAGAAGCTCGCGCCCCACGATCCGGTTCGCCAATACCGCCACAACGACACTGGCGAGGATAACGCCGATGCACACATGAAGCGCCAAATCATGGGACGCGAGGTGGTTGTCGCGGCCACCGCCGGTAAACTGGACTTCGGTCCGTGGGAGCAGATCTTTTACGGCGAATTCGACGGGGGTCGCCGCAAACGGGTGTTGGTGAAGATTATCGGGGACTAGGCGGCCCGCCGATAACGAGGGAGCGGCGGCGCGTCGGGAGTCCGCGCCGGCTTCGCCCGTAGTCACGGGAGACCCATCTTTCCAGAGATGACATGGAGGAGATAACGCTATGGCCATCGCGAAGGCGCTGAAGACTTACCTAGATGCTCATGCAGTCAAGTACGATCTGGTGCCCCATCCGCGCACTGTGTCCAGCATGAAGACTGCCGAGGCGGCTCACGTTCCCGGCGATAGGCTGGCCAAAGCGGTGGTCCTCAGGGACGAACAAGGCTACCTGATGGCGGTGGTACCGTCCACGCACCACCTGGACCTCAGCATGGTCCACCGCCAACTGAACCGCAGGCTGGGACTCGCCACCGAGCAAGAACTACGCGAGCTGTTTCCGGATACCGACGTTGGGGCCGTGCCTCCGGTAGGTGATGCCTACCGCGTGGAGGTCATCCTGGACGACGCTTTGGTGGGCCAGCCGGACATCTATTTCGAGGCCGGTGACCATGCCGATCTCATACACGTAGGTCAGCAGGACTTCCAGCACTTGCTGGAGAAAGCTGACAGGGGGCGGTTCTCCCACCACGTGTGAGGGCGTCGGGCCCCCATTCCCGGGGTCACCTCGCCGTGCGCACTCCCGGTGCACGTCAGCTTCTTCGCGCAAGCGCTGGTCAGCGTGTTTGCGGTGGTCGACCCGGTCGCTGCCGCCGCGCTGTTCGCCGCCATGACCTCACGCAACAGCGAGGTGGACCGACATGTCATGGCGGCCCGGGCCGCGGCCACCACCGGCATCGTGCTGAGCGTCTTCCTGCTCTTCGGAAGTGCCTTGTTCGCGCTTTTATCGATCACCATGACGGCTTTCCGCTTGGCCGGGGGCCTGGTCATCGGAATCATGGCCCTGGATTTACTCAAGGCCACCCACACGGGGGTGCGCAGTACTGCAGAGGAGGAGAGCGAAGGGCTAGCCAAGGACGACGTGTCCGTTACACCGATAGCGGTGCCGATGCTGGCCGGTCCCGGCGCCATCTCCACTGTGATGATCCTGGCCGCACGCACCGACGGACCGGCGACCTACCTCACTCTGCTCGTGGTCATCGTGCTCGTTTCGCTGTGCGCCTGGATCCTGCTGCGCCAGGCCGCCCGGGTGAGCGCCGTCCTCGGCCAAACCGGTATCAACGTCCTCGGGCGCCTGATGGGGCTCATCGTCCTGGCGATAGCCGTGCAGTTCATGGTAGATGCGCTGCTGCAACTGATGCCTGCCTTTTATGAGGCACTTCACGGTGTCCGAGGCGAGCTGCTTTGATCGGAGGCCCGGGTTGGCTCTGTTCGCAGGGCGAAGGGCCGGATCCAACGGCTGTAGACCGTGTCCGCAACGCGTCGCAGCGCCTCCGCGCGCGTCATCAGCCGCTCGGTCATTTGGCTCGGCGTCTGGACGGTGGCGGAGGGTTGTGCAACCTCATTGGCGTAACGCGCAGCCCAGTCGATGACCATCTCCGGCGTCATCTCCACGTGGCACTGCAGCGCCAGGACGTTGTCCATTACGAAGCCCTGGTGGTCGCAGTATCCGCTCTTGAGGATCCAGGTCGCGTCCCTCGGGATGGAGAAGGTCTCGCCGTGCCAATGGAAGGCCGAGAACCGCTCTGGCAGATGGCCGAGCCAGTCGTCCGCCGCGGTATTGCTCAGCCGCTCCACAGGCAGCCAGCCGATCTCGCGGACCGGGTTGGCACCGACGACGCCACCGAGGGCCTTGCTGATGAGCTGCCCGCCGAGGCAGTGGCCGAGCACCGGAAGGCGTGCCTGCACGGCGCAACCGATGACTGTGAGTTCCTCCCGGATCCAGGGGAGGTCATCGTTCACGCTCATGGCCCCCCCCATGAACACCAAGCCGGAGATGTGCCGGATGGCCTTGGGAACTGGGGCGCCCTCATCGACCGGAACGATCTCGAAGGGGATGGAACGGCATCCCAGGAAATCGGCAAGATAGCCGGGGCCCTCGCAAGCGGCGTGGCGGAAAATGAGTACGGGATTCATGTCGTGCCCTTAGCAAAAAGCAACCTATGTAACACGCCCCAGAGCCGAACCAAAGTGTTCGTGCTGGCGCTCGCCCTCGCGCTCGGCGCACCCGCCCGGGGGGTGGAGCGCGTGTTGGTGCTTGGCCTGTTCAAAGACAAGGCGGTGTTGCGCATCGACGGAAAGCAGCGGGTGCTGCGTGTTGGGCAGATCAGCCCCGAGGGCGTAGGACTGATATCGGCCGACAGCCGCGAAGCGGTCTTAGAGATCGACGGCAAGCGCCGGAGCTACACACTGAGTGAGCAGGTAGCGACCCAATACGCGCCGCCCGGACAGACCGAGGTGGTACTGTGGCCAGATCGGCGTGGCCTGTACACGGTGGCCGGCACGATTAACGGGATCACCATCAGCTGCCTGGTGGATACGGGGGCGAATGTCGTTGCCATGGGGACCGAGCAGGCAGCCCATCTTGGGATAGACCTCGCGAGAGAAGGCCACCTGGCCCAGGTGCAGACCGCCTCCGGGATGGTATCCGGCTATGGCGTAAAGCTGAGCCGTGTGGAGATCGGAGGCATCGTGGTCGACGACGTGCCGGCGGTCGTTCTGGAAGGTGACGCCGGACCCTCCGAGGTGCTGCTCGGGATGTCGTTCCTGGGTCGCCTGCAAATCCAGCGGGACGAGCAGAAGCTGATCCTCAGGCAGACTCGCTGACCGGCCCACCGACATCCTTGTCCCACTCCACCATCGCGTAGGCCGAGTGGTTGTGGATGGACTCGAAGTTCTCCGACTCCACCACGTAGGCGCCGATGCGCTCGTCCTGATTGAGTCTGACCGCCACGTCGCGCACCATGTCCTCAACGAACTTGGGGTTATTGTAGGCGCGCTCGGTCACATGCTTCTCGTCCGGGCGTTTCAGTAATCCATACAGCTCACAGGATGCCTCGCTCTCCACCAAGTCGATAAGATCCTCGATCCAGACGAACCCTCGGGTGCGTGCGGTAATAGTGACATGGGAGCGCTGGTTGTGGGCGCCGTACGCGGAGATCTCCTTGGAGCAGGGGCACAGGCTGGTCACTGGGACCACCACCTTGATGAGCATGCGCGGTCTGCCTTCGGCGACCTCGCCGATGAACGTGACGTCGTAGTCCATGAGACTCTCGACCCCGGTGACCGGCGCCTTCTTGGCGACGAAGTAGGGGAAGGCCATCTCGATGTGTCCCGCCTGCGCTTCCAGTACTTGGGTCATCTCCGTCAGCATGTCCTTGAACGACCTCACGGTAATCTCGCGCTCGTGGTTGCTGAGGATCTCCACGAAACGAGACATATGCGTCCCCTTGAAATCGTGAGGCAGGTTCACGTACATGTTGAAGGTGGCGATGGTGTGCTGTTCGCCGCCGGTGCGATCGCTGACCCGAACGGGGTGACGGATATCCTTGATACCCACCTTGTTGATGGCGATTCTGCGGGTATCGCGGCTGTTCTGGACGTCGGCGATCAGTGGGCCCGGATGCATCATGGCGTATTGCCCTCGGTGTAACGGACGCAGGCGCGATCGGTCTCCCACAGGGTGACCGCATGCACCTCAATGCGCCCGTCGTTGAGCACCTCCGACAGGCCCCGATAGAGGTACGCCGCCAAGTTCTCTGCGGTCGGGTTCACCTGGTCGAACGGCTCGATCTCGTTGAGGTAGCGGTGGTCCAGCTTGACCGCCAGATCGCGGGCGGCCTCCTTGACCACCTTGAAGTCCACGGCCATTCCGAGATCGTCCAAGGCCGCCGCCTCGACCTCCACCTCGAGCTTCCAGTTGTGGCCATGCATTCGGCTACAGGGGCCTGGATGGCCGCGGAGAACGTGGGCGGCGGCGAAGTCCGTTGTGATCCTGACGATATAACGCGGCGGCACGGTCGCAATGTTGACAAAATCACTCAAACTTTACAGGATCTCCCTGACCTTGACAAGCGCGCTGGGCGTAGTCTCGACTGGGTCAGGCGATGCCTGACGCCCCTGGACCGCACTCGGCGAGCAGCTCTTGGCGGCTGCCATGGGCCGCGAAGGGCTCAGCTGACGCGCTCGATGATGTGCTGCGATAGCCAGCGCAGCGTGTCGGCCCGTCCGTCCAGCCCACGGAGCTGCGCCAGTGCCTGTTCGTGGAGACGCCTCGCCCGATCTCGGGCGCCCTCGATACCAAGTAGGGTGGGGTACGTGGGCTTGCTGCGGGAGGCATCCGCGCCGTGGATCTTGCCGAGGGTCGCTGTATCACCCACAACATCCAGGATGTCGTCGCGGATCTGGAAGGCAAGCCCAACACAGAGGGCGTAGGCGTCGAGATGCTCCAAGGTGGCCTCGTCGACCTCCGGCGCACTGAGAGCGCCGAGGCGCACGCTGGCACGGATGAGCGCACCAGTCTTGCGCAGATGCATGTCTTCCATCTGATCCAGGGCGAGTCGTCGGCCGATGGCCGCCAGATCGATGGCTTGGCCGCCAACCATCCCATCCGCTCCAGCCGCTTGAGACAGCGAGCGAACCATGCGCAGGCGCTGCTCGGGCGGTATGTTCATGGCGGGGTCCGTTGCCAAGACCTCGAAAGCTAAAGCCTGGAGCGCGTCCCCCGCGAGGATCGCCAGGGCGTCACCGAAGGCCTTGTGGCAAGTAGGTTTCCCCCGGCGCAGGTCGTCATCGTCCATGGCCGGCAGGTCATCGTGGACTAGCGAGTAAGCGTGTATCAACTCCACCGCGCAACCCGGACCGTCGAGCGCCTCCGGCGGCACTCCGAAGGCGGCACCGGTGGCGTACACGAGGACAGGCCGTATGCGCTTTCCGCCGCCCAAGACTGCATAGCGCATCGCCTCATCCAACCCTCCAGGCCAGGGACGGGACAGCCATGACTCGAGGGCGGCCTCCGCCCGCCTGCGGTAGGTGTCTACGGACAACTCAATCGTTGGCGAAGGGCAGGATCTCGGACTGGCCGTCGTCCCTTTCGAGCAAAACGTGCACTTTCTGGTCGGCCTCGGCGAGCGCCTTCTGACAGGCCCGTGTGAGCCCTATGCCGCGCTCGAAGTGCTTGAGGGACTCTTCGAGCCCCAACTCGCCCTTCTCCATACGCTCCACAATAGCCTCGAGCTCTTTCAGCGCCTGCTCGAAGTCGAAGTCCGGGGTCCGCTTGGCCACTGAGGCTCTCCTTGGGGTGCCATACGTTACTCTAGCTGAGTTGGACTGGTCAAACGATTGCGGCGCATTGACCACCGTCCCGTCAAAGTCCGTCGATGAGTGCAGGTGTTGAGCGGTGGGGTTGGGGGTTGGATGAGGCCCAGGGCTGAAGGGGCCAGGCGATGGAGAACCGTCTAGTCCCGATGGGGTTGAAGCCGGCGTGCTCACCGTCAACTTCGATCCACTTGTGATCCGCGCTCGTCCACTTGCGATCCGCGCTCGCGCACTTTTGGGGGGAGCGACCCGGGCTCGGGCACTGGAGGCCATGAAGCGCTATCAGCGGACGAGCCTGATCGTTCTTCCGTTCCACGATGCCTCGACGGCGACCGTCATCCGGACAATGCGGAGCCTTCTGAAGGCCCAGGGCCAGCCGGAGGACTTCGGCGCGTGGCCGAGCCGAGTACGGCTCGCCCACAAGGCCAAGCGCAACTTCATGAAGCTGCAAGGGCTCTGAGCCAGGCAGGCCTCATTCTCCAGAGGTTCCATGGGCGACGGCATCCGTGGCTCGCCAAGCGGTCGTGTACGGGCTAACATGAGCGCCTGCCATCGCTGAGCTTGTGAACGATTGCCGAGCGAAGCCCGGAGCAGGGATCTCGGCGCGCAGCGTCGAGCCATGTTCAGTAGATAGGCGGGGAGCGAACACCGCGCGGCGCCGTGATCGGGACCTGCGGCAGGCTCATTAACAAGCCCTCTGTCATGACCACGAACGCCAGCCCAGTCTTCAGCTTCGAGTTCTTTCCGCCCAAGACGCCGGAAGCGGTGGAAAAGCTCCGGGCCACCCGTGACCGGCTCGCCCGACTCGAGCCGGCCTTCTTCTCGGTCACCTTCGGAGCCGGCGGCAGCACGCGGGATCTGACCTTCGAGACCGTCCTGGAGATCCGCCGGGCTACCGGCCTGGAAGCGGCGCCCCATCTATCGTGCATCGGGTCCACCCGGCAGAGCATCCGGGAAGTCCTGGAAAGCTATCGGGCGCGGGGGATAAGGCGCATCGTGGCACTGCGCGGCGACCTGCCCTCCGGCATGGGCATCGGACCGCCCGGCGAGCTGCGTTACGCCAACGAACTGGTGGCCCTCATCCGCGAGACCACGGACGACTGGTTTCACATCGAGGTGGCAGCTTACCCGGAGTTCCATCCCCAGGCTCCCTCCGCCACGGCCGACCTGCACAATTTCGCGCGCAAGGCCGAGGCCGGCGCAAACGGCGCCATCACCCAGTACTTCTTCAATCCGGACGCCTACTTCCGTTTCGTGGACGACTGCGCACGGCTGGGTGTGACCCTCCCGGTCGTACCGGGCATCATGCCCATCACCAATCACAAGCAGCTGGCGCGCTTCTCGGACGCCTGCGGGGCAGAGATCCCCCGCTGGATCCGCAGGCGGTTGGAGGATTTCGGCGACGACATCAAGTCCTTGCGGGCCTTTGGCATCGAGGTCACCACGCAGCTTTGTGGTCGGCTCCTGCAAGGCGGCGTGCCGGGCCTGCACTTTTACACCCTGAATCAGGCCGAGGCGACCCTCGCCGTGTGGCGCAACCTCGGGCTTCCAGGCCCCACCGCGGAGCCCGGCGTCGGCGAGGATGGGGGAACGCGCCTGGAAACGCTGCGCCGGCTGCCTACATGAGATCCATGGGATCGACGTCCAGCGACCAACGGACGCGGCGCGCCTTCTTGACCAGATCGAGGCGAGGCACCCAGGCTTGGAGGAACCGCTGCAGGTCCGAGCGCCTGGCCGCCTGAACCAGTAGTTGGGCGCGGTAACGGCCGGCGCGCCGCTCCATGGGAGCAGGAACCGGGCCGAACAGCTGCAAACCTTGCGACAGCAACTCCTTTCCGACCGCTGCCGCCTCCTCCAGGAACAGCCTGGGCAGCTCGGACCCCGCTGCCTCGGCGCGGATCAGCGCCAAGCTGGTGTCGGGCGGGAGTCCCGCCTGAGTCCGTTCGCGCAGGGCGGCCTCGGCAAAATGGGCGTAGCCCTCGGTGATGAGAGGGCTCAACAGTGGATGGTCAGGGTGGTGGGTCTGGATCAGCACTTGCCCCCGCTTCTCGGCGCGTCCGGCACGGCCCGCCACCTGGAGGATGAGCTGGGCCATGCGCTCCAGAGCCCGGAAGTCGGCGCTGAACAGGCCGCGGTCCGCGTCCACGATACCCACCAGCGTCACCATCGGGAAGTGATGGCCCTTCGCCAGCATCTGGGTGCCCACCAGAATGTCGGCATCGCCCGTGTGCACCTGATCCAGCAAGTCGCGGAACGCATGTTTGCGCCGCGTCGTGTCCCGGTCGATACGCAGCACCCGTCGGCCCGGAAACCGCTCCTGCAGAGTGTGCTCCAGACGCTCGGTCCCCTGACCTGCGGCCTGCAGGTCCAAGCCCCCGCAGGCCGGGCACTGGGCCGGCAGTGGCTGCTCGGCTCCGCAGTGGTGACAACGCATACGACGGTCCCGCCGGTGCACCGTCAGAAGGGCATCGCAGCGAGCGCAGGCCGAGACCCACCCGCACTCGTGGCACAGCAGGGCCGGGGCATACCCACGGCGGTTCAAAAACAGGAGCACCTGCTCGCCGCGGGACAGGGCGTGCGCTATTTCTTCGATGAGAGTCTGCGAGAGGCCCGAGTCCATCGGTTGCCGGCGCACATCCAGCACGCGCACCGTCGGGTGCCGGGCACCGCCCGCGCGCTCCGGGAGATGCAATCGCTGATAGCGTCCCCGCAGCGCGTTGTGCAGGGTCTCCAGCGAGGGGGTCGCCGACCCCAGCACCACCGGCACGCCGGCCTGGCGGGCGCGCATCACGGCGAGGTCCCGACCCGAGTAACGAAAGCCATCCTGCTGTTTGAAAGACAGGTCGTGCTCCTCGTCCACGATAAAAATGCCGGGTCTCGGCATGGGGACGAATACCGCCGACCGGGTCCCGATGACCACCTGCGCATCGCCATCTCTGGCAGCGCACCAGGCGCGCAGTCGCTCCCGCTCCGCCAGCGCGGAGTGCAGCACCGCAACCGGCACGCCGAGCCGCTTGCGGAAGCGCTCGACGGTCTGGTGGGTCAGGCCGATCTCCGGGAGCAGCATCAGAGCTTGCCGCCCGCGGGACAAAGCGTCCGAGACGAGATGCAGGTAGACCTCCGTCTTACCGCTCCCGGTCACACCCTCCAGCAGGAAGGCATCGAATCCCTCGGAGCCGAGCACCGCTGCAACCGCAAACCGCTGCGCCGGATTCAGGGGCAGGGGTGGGTCCTGAGCGGGCTCCGCCGTCACGCAGGGGTCGGGGCGACGCTCCACCCACCCCTTCGCCTCCAGACGGCGTAGCGTGGCGAGCGCACCGCGAGGGAAGACCGGCGCGTCCGAAGCGATCCCCTGGAGGTGGTCGTTCAGCAGCCGCAGCAGCGCAGCCTGACGCGGCGCCCGGGCGAATGCCGCCGCGTCCACGGCCGACCCGGCGGAAGTCAGGCGCCAGCGGTAGCCGCCTGGCTCGGCCCGCCGTCTGCCTGCCCGGAGGGCCGCCGGCAGGGCCGTCGCAAAGGCATCGCCCAAAGGATGGTGGTAGTAATCCGCCGCCCACTCCACGAGGTCGAGCAGGTCCGCCGGCAGGGGCCGTCCGTCGTCCAAGACTTCCAGTACGGGCTTCAGCCGTTCCTCGGCCACCGAGGGGCGAGCATCGCACCGCAGCACGACCCCCACGCGAGTGCTGCGGCCGAACGGCACCCGCACCCGCATTCCCACGGCACAATCGGCTGGGCTCCATGCGAGCGGCGGGAAATAGTCGAACAACCCGCGGAGCGGGGCCAGGACCGCGACGCGCAGTACAGACCGTGACTGGGTCATGGACCGCAGTAGATCCAGGCCCGAGCGAGGGAGACTAGGGCGGGCTCGGCGGTGCGATGCGCAGCGACCGCAAAGCCACCGAGCGCTCCTGCCGTCCTTGCCCCCACGTCACCTCCACCATCACGTCGAAGGCATCGACGGGCGCTCCGCCGGTACCGGCTGTCCTCAACCCGGGCCGCTTGCTCTGGAAGCTGCCGGCGAGGGCGGAGAGGTCGGAATCAGGCCGCCCTTCGTTGCTCTGAGGCAGGTCGTAGGGGGTCACGGTGACATGCCAGTGGTAACCGTCACCGAAGTCGCCGCTCTCGTCGCCCGCTTTCAAGGGCTCCTCGATGCCCAGGGCAGCAAGCCGGGACTGTGCCAGCAGCGTGGCACGGCTATATTCGTCACCCAGCGCGAGATTGTTGAGGCCCGTCGAGAATATCTGCATCACCACGCCGAGCGACAGCGTGAGGATCGCAAAAGCGACCAGCACCTCGAGGAGCGTAAAACCCCGCTCGTGCTTCAACCTGCGATCTCCTGCTGCAGAATCTGCACCCGCCCCGTCAGCCAATCGACGTCGACACCGAAGGCATGCTTCCCGTAACTGACGGTGATGCGGCCGCCCGTAGAACTCCCGTCCGGGAAAAATCGGATGGCGCCGCTGCTCGCGGTGACCAACTCGGACTGCGCCGTGTACAGCTTGATGCCCAGCTTCGCGGGCAGGTGACCCTCGCGACCCTCGCCCGGGATGCGATACGAGTGCGCATCCACGTCCACCTGAAAGGTCGTCTCCCGATCGGCGGTGATGGCCAGGCTGCGCGTCTGGCCAAGGCCGGCGGCCAGATCACGGGCCGCTGACCGAAGCTGCACGGTGGCAAGGCTGCCCGAGAGCATGGGCGGCACAATGGCGAGCAAAGCCACCGCGATCGCCAATACCACGAGCAGCTCGAGGAGTGTGTAGCCGGCGGATCTCGACCCTGTGCCGGCCACATCTGGGTGAGCGGCATCCACGACCGGCCGCGGCCCTACTCCCAGCTCACGACGTCCTTGCTCTCGCCCTCGCCTCCCTCGGCGTGGTCTGCTCCGAGGGAATAGAGATCATATGGCCCGTGCTCCCCGGGAGACCGATAGGTGTAGTCATAGCCCCAGGGATCCTTGGGCACCTGCTTCTTCTTCAGGTATGGTCCGTTCCAGCGCTCCACCCCCGCCGGCTGCTCTACCAGGGCCTGCAGCCCCTGCTCTGTGGTGGGGTACTGACCCACTTCCAGCCGATACATGTCCAGCGCTCCGCCGAGCTGCTCGATCTGCAGACGGGCAGTGTCGCTCTTGGCACCGCTCAGATACTTGATGACCTGCGGACCCACCAGCCCCGCCAGGAGGCCCAGTATCACCAGCACTACGAGCAGTTCGATCAGAGTGAAGCCCCGCACCGCGCCGCGTCGGGCTCCCGACCCAGCGCAGGAAGTCAGCGTTCGTATGCACATAGCGCTACCTCGTCTCGCACGCCGACCGCCGATGACGGCCGGGCGTGTGGTCAGAATGCCAGCTGGTTCAAGCTCAGGATGGCCACCAAAATGGACATGATGATGGCCGCGATGATGACCCCGAGCCCCAGGATCAGCAAGGGCTCGAGGAGGGCAAGCACCCGCTTCACCGTGGTCCGCACCTCACGGTCGTAGGTGTCCGCCACCTGCAGGAGCATCTCCTCGAGGCGACCGGTCTCCTCGCCCACGCGGACCATGTGGACCGCGAGCTTGGGGAACACCTCGGTGTCCATCAGCGGCTGCGCGAGACCTTCACCCTCCTTGGTGCGTGCGGCCACCGTCCCGATGGCACCGGCCAGCACCTGGTTCCCCACGGTTTCCTTGACGATGGAGAGTGCCGTGAGCAACGGGACACCATTGCCCAGCAGCGTGCCGAGCGTGCGGCTGAAACGGGCCACCTCTACGCGCAGCACCAGCTCGCCGAGGAGCCGCATGCGCAGCAGCCAGCCGTCCCAACGCAGCCGTTGCTGCGGGTCGGCGAGAGCCCGGCGTACCAACAGCACCACCCCGAGGACCAGAAGCACACCAGCCCACCAGTACCCACGAACGAGATCTCCGGCGGACACCACGATCTGGGTCGGCAGCGGCAGGGCCTTGCCCATGTCGTGGAACAGTTGGCTGAACTGCGGTACCACGAAGGTCAGCAGGATCAAGACCGAGAGGAGCGCCACGGTCAGCAATATGGCGGGATAGATGAGCGCCGAGAGCACCGTGTCCCGCAGTTCCTTGCTGCGCTCCAGGTACTCCGTGAGCCGAGCCAGGACGGTGTCCAGGGAGCCCCCGGCCTCCCCGGCCCGCAGCATGCTCACATAGAACCGGGAGAACGCGCCATGCTGCGCCTCCAGGGCGCTCGACAGCGGGGCGCCGCCGCGCACCGTGTCCTGGACCCTTTGAATGAGCGCACCCATCGCCTTCGACTCGGCTAGGCCCTGCAGCAGCCCGAGCGCCCGGTCGAGCGGCAAGCCCGCCCGCAACAGGGTCTCCAACTCCTGGGTGAAAATCCCGATATCCTTGCGCGAGATCCGGCTGCGCCTGAGGTCCGCAAGGCGGAAACCTCGGCGGTAACCGCCGGGGCTGACCTCCTCGGCGCGGATGGGGACGTGCCCCGCCTCCTGCAGGCGCCGGATGACGGTGGCCTGGCTGTCCGCATCCATCTCCCCTTCCTGCACGTCGCCCGCGGGGTCTACGAATTTGTAGTGAAACAAGGCCACTTAGGCTTCCTGCGTGACCCTCAGGACCTCCTCGATGGTGGTGGTGCCCTTGACGGCCTTGCGCAGCCCATCCTCGTGCATCGTTTGCATACCTTCCCCTACGGTCAGCGCGTGGATCTCGGAGGAGTCGGCGTGGCGCAGGACCAGCCTGCGGATCGGGTCGGTCATCACCAGCATCTCCAAGATGCTGGAGCGGCCCAGATAACCGGTCCCTGCGCACTGCGGGCAGCCCTTGGAACGATAGAGGGTCACCGGATCGTCGTGGGTGAATCGCCGCAGCTTCATCTCCTCCACCACCTCCGGCAGGGCTGCGTAAGGCTCGCGGCAGTGCGGACAGAGGGTGCGAACCAACCGTTGGGCGAGAATGCCATTGACCGTCGAGGTCAGCAGATAGTCCTCGACTCCCATGTCGAGCAGGCGCGTGACACCGCCGGCCGCGTCATTGGTGTGCAGAGTGGAGAGCACCAGGTGCCCGGTGAGCGCCGACTGGACCGCGATCTTGGCCGTCTCCAAGTCGCGCATCTCACCTATCATGATGACATCCGGATCCTGACGCACGATGGAGCGCAGCGCGCTGGCAAAGCTGAGCCCGATCTGCGGCTTCACCTGGATCTGATTGATGCCCTCCAGTTGGTACTCCACCGGATCCTCGACGGTGATGATCTTCCGCTCGGGAGTGTTGAGCTTATCCAGCGCCGTGTAAAGCGTGGTGGTCTTGCCGCTGCCGGTGGGCCCGGTCACGAGGATAATCCCGTGGGGCAGCGATAGCACCTCGAGAAAGCGCTCCAATGCCTGGTCCTCGAAGCCCAGCGACGCGAAGTCAAGGACCACACTGCCGCGGTCCAGGAGGCGCATGACCACGCTCTCCCCATACAGCGTGGGGACGGTCGAGACGCGCAGGTCCAGCTCCTTGCCCTGCACGCGCAGCTTGATACGACCATCCTGGGGCAGCCGGCGCTCCGCGATATTGAGCTTGGCCATGATCTTGACGCGGGATATCACGGCCGCCGTGGAGCGCGACGGTGGCGCCTCCACCTCGCGCAGCACGCCGTCGATGCGGTAGCGCACCTTGAGCCGATTCTCGAACGGCTCGATGTGGATATCGGAAGACCGCGATTCCACCGCGCGCTGCAGCACCAAATTCACCAAGCGCACGACCGGGGCTTCGCTGGCCAAGTCCTTCAGGCGCTCGATATCCTCGTCGTGGATCTCGTCGGGGTTGCCGATATCCTCGACGATCTGCCCCATGGCACCCTTGCCGTTGCCGTACGCACGCTCGAACGCCGCCTCCATGTCGGAGGGCAGCGCCACGCGTGGCACCACGGTCTTGCTGGTGGACAGCTCTACGGCCTGGATGGCGTAGCGATCCTCGGGATCCGCCATCGCCAGAACCACCCTCCCCTCGTCTTCCGCGATGGGCAGCACCTGGGCCTCCTTCAAGAAGCGCGCCGAAACCTGGCCCTCCAGAAGCGGGACGTCGGGATAGTCTGCGGGCTCCACGACAGGCAAGCCGAGTTGCCGGGACAGGGCGTCGGCCACATCGCGCTCGGACACCAAGCCGAGCTTCAGCAGCAACGGCCCCAGCCGTTGCCCGCTCTCTTCCTGCAGCCGCAACGCACGATCGAGCTGGCTGCGGTCCAGGCGCCCACGCTCGACCAGCAAGTCCCCCAGAGGACGGTAGTGCGCGTGCTCGCTCACGGCTGCCAGAATAGCTCTCCCATGACGACGGCTGGCGCGGCGCCGCCCCCGCTGACCCATCCGGCGACACGTCTCCAGGTGTTCATACGGCCACCGGGGCTTTGATGGGCGGATGGGCCTGGTAGTCGAGAATCTCGAAGTCTTCGTAACAGAACGCGTCGATGTCCTTCACCTGAGTATTGAGCCGCATCTGCGGGAGCGGGTAGGGGGTCCTGGAGAGCTGCAGATCGGCCTGCTCCAAATGGTTCAGATAGAGATGGACATCGCCCAAGGTGTGGACGAGATCTCCCGGTGCGAGCCCGGTCACGTGGGCCACCGCCAGCGTGAGCAGCGCGTAGCTCGCGATGTTGAAGGGTAGGCCCAGAAAGACGTCTGCGCTGCGTTGGTAGAGCTGACACGATAGACGTCCGTCCGCCACAAAGAACTGGAACAGGATGTGACAAGGAGGGAGCGCCATGCGATCCAGCTCCCCGACATTCCACGCGCTCACGATATGACGGCGCGAGTATGGGTTGGACCGGATCGAAGCGATCACCTGAGCCACCTGGTCGATGGTGCGTCCCGAGGACTCCCATGCCCGCCACTGCTTGCCGTATATGGGACCGAGATCGCCCTGCGCGTCGGCCCACTCGTCCCAAATGCTCACGCCATGCTCGCGGAGGTAACGGACATTGGTACTGCCCTGCAGAAACCATAGCAGCTCGTGAATAACAGAGCGCAGATGCAGGCGCTTGGTGGTGACCGCCGGAAACCCGCGCCCCAGGTCGAAACGCATCTGAGAGCCGAACAACGCGAGCGTGCCGACGCCGGTGCGGTCCTCCCGCCGCACGCCTTGCGTCCTGACACGACGCAACAATGCCAAGTATTCTACCATCGCTCCCCACGGGCCGCGCGGCACCGTCCCGACACTCGCCGCGAGCCGTTCCCCTTCACGGATTTGCCCCCTTGCCGCAGCGGTCCGCCTCCATCCCCGCATCCCGCGGCTCACGGCGGTATGCCCACCAGAGCAGTAGCGCCCCCGCGAAGGCCATCGGGACGGACAGGAGCTGGCCCATGGTCACCCAGCCGAAAGCCAGGTAGCCGAGCTGCGGGTCGGGCTGGCGCACCAGCTCCACCAGGAAACGGGAAGTCCCGTAGCACACCAGGAACAGCCCTGACACCGCCCGCGTCGGCCGAGTCTTGCTGGAATAGATCCACACAACGATGAACAGGATCAGCCCCTCCAGGAATGCCTCGTAGAGCTGGGAAGGATGTCGCGGCAGCGGTCCGGCGAGCGGGAACACCATAGCCCATGGCACGTCGCTAACCCGCCCCCAAAGCTCGCCGTTGATGAAGTTGCCGATGCGCCCCGCCCCCAGACCGATGGGCACCAAGGGGGCGACGAAGTCCGTCAAGCGCCAGAAGCCCACGCCGAGCCCGCGACCGTACCACCAAGTGGCCAGGAGCGCGCCGACTAGGCCCCCGTGAAAGGACATACCACCCTGCCAGACCTTGAGCACGTCCAGAGGGTGCTCCAGGAACACGGGCAGGTCGTAGAACAGCACATAGCCGAGGCGCCCTCCGAGGACTGCCCCAAGGGCGACATAGAACACCAAGTCCGACATCTGCTCGGGCGACACCGGGGCACCGGTCCGTCGCGCCCGCCTCCGCCCCAGCCACCACGCGGCGGCGAAGCCGATCAGGTACATGATCCCGTACCAGTGGACCTTGAGTTGCCCGATGTGAAAGGCAACGGGATCGAAATGCGGGTAGGGTAGCATCGCGTCCGGGCTTCAGCCTGGACCGACGGCGGCCTGTGTGGCTGGCCGGTCAGTCGCGCAATACACGGGCGAAGAAGGTCTTGAGATAGCGCGTCTCGGCAATGGCCGGATGGACCGGGTGGTCCGGCCCTTGTCCACCCTGCTCGAGCAACTGCAGCTCCCGCCCGAGGCTTCGGGCCGCGGCGAGCAAGATCCTCTGCAGCCGCTCCCCCGGCAGATGGTAGGAGCAGGAAGAGGAGATGAGCAGTCCGTCCGGGGCTAGACAGCGCATCGCAGCCGTGTTGAGCCTGAGATAGGCCTGTTCGCCCTTGGCACTATCCTTCTTGCGCTTGACGAAGGCCGGGGGATCCACCACCACCACATCGAAGCCGCCACCGAGCGATGCCAGCATCTCCAGGGCGTCGCCTTGCACGGTCTTCACGCGTGCCGCCACCCCGTTGTCGGCGGCATTGCGCTGCACGTAGGCAAGCGCCGTCTCCGAGCTGTCCAGGCACACCACCTGGCTGGCGCCGGCGACGGCCGCCTGCACACCCCAGGCTCCAGTGTAGCTGAAGCAATCCAGGACCCGCCGACTAGCCACATAGCTTAGCATACGCTGCCGGTTGAGCCTCTGGTCGTAGAACCATCCCGTCTTCTGACCGCCCAGCAGAGGAACCGCGAACACCGCGCCGTGCTCGGTGAGCCTGATCTCCTCCGGCACCTCCCCAATGGGCTCCACGTAAGAGGCTAACCCCTCCAGCGCGCGCGTGGCGGTGTCGTTGCGCAACAGAACGGCCCGTGGGGCGAGCACCGCTTCCAGGGCGCGGATGAGGTCTTCCTTCACCCGCTCCATGCCGGCCGTGGTGATCTGCACCGCGAGAAAGTCGCCGTACCGGTCCACCACCACCCCGGGCAGTCCATCGCCCTCCCCGAAGGCCAGGCGATAGAAGCCCCCCGGGAACACCCGCTCCCGCAGCGACAGCGCCTGCCGCAGGCGCGCTTGGAGGAGGTCCTGGTCCAGCACGCGGTGCGCGTCCCGGGACACCAGGCGTGCGCAGATGAGGGCATGGGGATTGACGTAGCCGCTCCCAACGGCGCGTCCGGCGCTGTCCTCGATCATGACCGGCTGGCCCGCCACGAATCGCGTGAGCGGCGTGGACGTCACGTCCACTTCGTTGCTGAACACCCAGACGTGTCCGGCCCGCAGCCTGCGGTCTTCGTGTCTGTTGAGGCGCAGAGGTGCGAGAGTCACGGTCCAGCCCACCGGAAAAGACGGCAATTCTATCATCCGTGGCGTGCGTTGCCTTCTCCGCATGCTCGCCGCCGATGGCCAGCGCCCGGTGAGCCGTCGCCCGTTACAATAGCGATGTGATCGTTCTGGCAGGCCAGCGCGACTTCGTTCCGGACAAGTCTTGGGACAAGGGCGGACCGCAACGGGTCATCCAGGCGCTTCAGGCGCGCGGGGGCACCCCGGCGCACCCGGAAGGTGGAGTCTGACCACATGGGTTTTCCTTCGGAGCTGTTACCTGCAGCTTGGCTGTGGGCCGGCCACATCCTCTGCCTGCCGGTGCTCCTCCTGGCGACACTGCCCGCTCCCTGGCAGCGGCTGCGCGAGCCCGAGACATCGCACGTCTTCCTGGGAACCTGCGTCGCCCTGATCGCCCTCTGGCATCTGCGCGCGGGAATCGAGCCCGGGCTGCAGTTCCACCTATTGGGCGCCACCACCATGACCCTGATGTTCGGCTGGAGGCTCGCCATCGCGGGCATGAGCCTCGTGGTCCTCGCCACCACGGCCAGTGGGCTCAGCGGCTGGGACGCGCTGTCGGTCAACACGCTGCTGATGGGCATGCTACCCGTCGCCGTCACGCATTATCTGCTGCGCCTCAGCGAGCGCTGGCTGCCCCCGAACTTCTTCATCTACGTCTTCGTCAACGGCTACTGCGGGGCGGCCCTCGCCATCACAGCCTCGGCGCTCTGCGGCGCCCTCCTTCTCTGGCTGAGCGGCGTGTACCGTCTGAGCGCGCTCGGCTCCAACTACCTCGTCTACCTGCCCCTGGTGGCCCTCCCCGAGGCCTGGGTGAATGGAAGCGTGGTCACCCTGCTGGTGGGCCTGCGCCCCCAGTGGATGTCTACATTCGAGGACAGCCGCTACTTGAGAGGGCGATAGCTTTTCTGAGGGAGATGAGGTGGACCCTGCTGTAGACACCAACCGCGAGAACCTCACCGAGCGCTCGGTGTTCCCACAGGAGCGCGCCGGGGTCGCGCGCCCACCTGCTCAAGTAGAGCGTGTGCACGCGGGCAAGGCCCTCGCCCAGATCGAGGCCGAGCGCGTCGGCCCGAGCCCTTCGTCAAGCTCTCGCGGTCCACCGGTCACTGGCGGCCCGAATCGGGGCCACTCTCAGGCATGCGCTGCGCAACGCGCTCGCGGAAGGTCGCAACACGCCGCTGCGCCTGCTCCACCGCATGCCCACGACCTTCACCACGTCAACGCCTTCCCCGGCCCCGCCATGCCAACTAAAGCTCTCGGACCTGCGCCCGCCTCTGCCTGGACGGACCCAACCCACGGATGCGTCATCAGAGCCTACCTTTGCGTCCACCGAAAAAATCGCCTCAACCACATCGCGACTAGATGGTTCTCGGTGGCCTGACCCCGCCTCAGCCCCTCATCCTCACCAAATCCCCGCCCCAGCACTCAACACCTGCACTCATCGACGGACTCTGACGGGACCATGATTTCCTGCCTCCCGCCCCTTGACATCTTGTCGGCGGACGACTAACAAGTACAGTCTTGTACTGTCCATTCTTCTCGGGATTCATCCAATGACGGCGAAAAAGCGGGGCATCAAGCTCAAGCAGGTACAATCGGACGATCCGGGATTCTCGGGGCTTCTTGGAGATGCCACCCAGGCACCAGCCGTCAACCATGCGCCAGCCCCGGTCGCGCAGAGTCCCTCGGACCTGGCCTCATGGTACGAGCTCGGCCGCCGGCTACGGCAGGAGCTGGAGGAGACGCTGGAGATCCTGAAACAGGCGGTTACGGACCGGCCGTCGAGCATCCCGCTCCCAGGTCCTGACAGCGGTGATCAAGAGCCCTAATCCCAGTACGACTGACAAGCGCCGGCCGGAGACACGGGTGACCCTCTTGCGGGGCCTCAGCCTTGCCCGCGCGGGCCGTCAGCCATCCGGCGCACACTTGATCCGCGCCGTTCCACCTGGGCCTGCTTCAGCCGCTTGCTCCAGGCATGGGCAGCCCACGCTGCGGAGCAGTTGAACCCGACCTCCGTCTGGCACCTCGTCTGCGACCACCTCAAGCGGCTCCTCGCCGGCGTTAAACCGCCTCCACATCGTCGGGCTATCGAAGATCATGCGTGCGCCATCGGCTAACTGCGGTTTTTAGGTTCATTGTTCTATCCTCCGAAGTTAAGATTTGAGCAGACTGTCTTCCTGCAAACCGTCGTTTCCTCGTTTTCGGTATCATACTCCATAAGCCTTGAGCCACAACGCCTAACCCCAAACTCAGCCGCTAAGTGCCGCGTGCACTGAGCCAGAATTCACGAAAACGCGTACGCGGTACTTGGTCGGCTGGAGTACGTGTTATGTTCGCTATTCTGCATGGATGAACTTGACATTTGGAAACTGGGCCTTTGCGAATGAATGAAGCTCTTCCAGCATTAGTTTTGATGACTGAACCGTCGCGTCCACATGCTCGTACACGTGGTTTGTTCCAAGCACAAGCCCCTCCAGCTTATACTTACCAATCACTGCCTCCGCTTCGGGCCAGGTAATACGTTCACTGCCAATGTTCGATTGTTCGAGAAGCGGCTGAATTGTATGAACCTGGTATTCGGACCTTACTTTGATGGCGCTTAGCGTTTGTTGAAACCTTTCTTTTTCAATAAGCAAGTGATGCAGGACATTCGGATTATCCGTCGTCAATATGAACGACAATGCTTCGGTATCGAACTTGACATCATCATACGCGTTTGTTTCCCAAGGAGGTAGTTTGAAAAATCTTGAATCATCGTCCCGCAGGGCATCTAGATCCTTCTTGAATGACGCCAGAGCGTTCATTTGGCGCAAGAGCGTAAATAAACCTGTATTTAAGGAACTTATCTGCTGTTTTTTCTCTTTGATTTGCTCCCTGCGGCGTTGAAGATAATACGCAGTTACTAAGTCCATTTTAAGTAAAGCCATATGTTGGTACAATGGGGGCATGAAATGCAAGCGCGAATCGGACGGGCGCAAGCTCGATCATAGGAGCCTGCAGGTGCTGCGCCAGCAAGCCGTGAAAGCGGTGCGTCACGGACAGACGGTACAGAGCGTAGCGCAGGCCTTCGGGTTGAACATTCGCACCGTGTTTCGCTGGCTCTCGGCATTTGCCTCGGGGGGACAGAACGCGCTGTTGGCCAAGCCGATCCCGGGCCGCCCGCCGCTGCTTGGCGCCGAGGAGATGCGCTGGCTGGCGGGGGCGGTGCGCGAGCACACGCCGCAGCAGTTCCGATTCGAGTTTGCGCTGTGGACCCTGCCGCTCATCGGCAGGTTGATCGAGCGGCGGTTCAACAAGCGCCTTTCGGACTCCGCCGTCAGGCGGGTGATGCGGGTGCTGGGATTCACTGCCCAGAAGCCGCTCTACCGTGCCTGGCAGCGCGATCCGGTGCTGGTCGAGCGCTGGCAGAAAGAGCAATTTCCCGCCATCCAGGCCGAGGCCAAGCGCGTGGGGGCGACCATCTACTTTGGGGATGAGTCGGGGATGCGCTCCGACTACCACGCCGGCACCACTTGGGCGCCGATGGGCAAGACCCCGGTGGTCGCGGTGACCGGGGCGCGGTTCTCGCTCGCCATGCTCTCGGCGGTGAGCGCCCGCGGGGGCTTGCGCTTCATGGTGCACGAGGGGACGGTGACCGCCGCGGTGTTCAAGGAATTCCTCAAGCGCCTGCTGGTGGGCGCCACCCGGCCGGTCTTCCTCATCGTCGATGGCCATCCCATCCACAAGGCACGATTGATCCAGGACTTCATCGGCGAACAGAACGGGCGCCTTAAGCTGTTCTTCCTCCCCCCGTACTCGCCCCAACTCAATCCCGACGAACAGGTTTGGGG
>CAWCPV010000011.1:0-92714 GCA_963797555.1 uncultured Gammaproteobacteria bacterium
AACTGAGACACTACCAGGGTGGAGGTGCGGATCGGGGTACCGGAGGCATCGGAAACCGGCCCGGCCCACCACCGGCTCTCCACGCCGCGCTGTCCGCGGGCCCGAGAAGGCCGGAGTCGCCGGATCGGCGGCCCGAGCGGATCTCGGCTCGCTCGCCGCCGCCAGCCGCGTACTCAGAGGTTGGGAAGAAATCGTCGCGAGCGGCCCGAGAGCGAGGCGCGCGGAGCGCAGCGACGAGACGTATCAAGCAGATAGGCGAGGAGCGACCGAATGGCAGGACAGCCATTCGGCACGTCCGCGGGACGCCCCAAAGGGGTGGCGTACAGGGAGGTACGCCATGACCGCCGCGCAACGCCGCTGTCGGGGCACACAGCAGATTTGTTCACAAGCTCTCACTAGATCGGCGCTCCGAGGGTCGCGAAACCCGTCCGGCCGCCAGATCGAAGCGTTCCTGGATAGCCGCATCCGGCGCCTTGCCCAGCAGGCTCACCAGAACGATGGCGGCCATCGAGAAGGCGAAGCCGGGAACCAGCTCGTAGAGGTCGAAGATGCCGCCGCTCAGCTTCCGCCACACCACCACGATGATGCCGCCCACGACAATGCCGGCGAGGGCGCCGTCGCGCGTCATGCGCCGCCAGTACAGGGACAGGAGGATGGTAGGCCCGAAAGCTGCCCCGAAGCCGGCCCAGGCGTGGGCCACGAGGTCTAGTACTTTGCTGTCCGGCTTGAAAGCCAGCCAGCAGGCGACGCCGGAGACCGCGAGCACCGCGCCGCGCCCGACCCACATCAGCTCGCGAGGACTCGCGGCCGGCCGCAGGAACGCCTTGTAAAAGTCCTCGGACAGCGCCGAGGCGGACACCAAGAGTTGGGCGCTGGCGGTGCTCATGATCGCGGCCAGGATGGCCGCGAGCAGCGCGCCAGCGACAACCGGGTCGAAAAGCAGCAGCGACAGCTTGCTGAAGACTTTCTCGCTGTCGCTCCCGGACAGCGGCGGGCGGAAGTAGCCCACACCGGCAATGCCCACGAGCACCGCCCCGAGAAGCGTGAGTGTGACCCAGCTCACCGCGATCCAGCGCGCCTCGGGATCTGTTCTTTGGAGCGGATGGCCATGAAGCGCCGGGCAGAATGTGGGGCTGACCGAAGTACCCCAGACCCCATCCCAAGAGGGAGACGAGGGCGACCACCGACAGGGTGCGCCCGTCGGAGGACACCCAGGGGTTCAGCATCGCCGTGTCGGACAACGTCAACGCCGCTAGCGTCCGCTCCCAGCCGCCTTGGTGCAAGATGGCCATGAGCGGGAGCACCACGAGCGCGACTAACATCATTAACCCCTGAGACCATTTCCGTCCAGCACACCGCGAAGAATCCGCCGATGAAAGTGTAGGCCACCACTACCAGAGCGCCGGCGGCGACGGCCCAGCGATAGTCCAGGCCGAACACCGACTGGAACAGCTTGCCCCCGGCGACGAAACCGGAGCTCGTGTAGAAGGCGAAGAACAGCAGGATGAAGAAGGCGGTGATGACCCGCAGGACCCGGGTGCGGTCGTTGAAGCGGCGCTCGAAGAAATCGGGCAAGGTCAGCGCGTTGCCGGCAAGCTCCGTGTAGCGGCGAAGCCGACGCGCCACGAGCCGCCAGTTGAGGTAGGTGCCGGCCAGCAACCCCAGGGCGATCCATCCCGCCCGGAATCCGAACGTGTAAGCGAAGCCCGGGAGCCCGAGCATCAGCCATCCGCTCATGTCCGACGCCTCCGCGCTAAGAGCGGACACCCAGTAGCCCAGACGTTGGCTTCCCAGGATGTAGTCCGCGAAGTCCTGCGTGGAGCGGTAGGCCACCACCCCGATGCCCATCATGGCAGCGACATAGACAGCCATGACGGCTGTGATCAGGGAGGCGTCCTGCACCATGGTGGGCCGTACAACCGTTCTTGGCTAGGGGCGTGGAGCTGGTAGATTGCCGCACCGCGGTGCGGGTGTCGATAGCGTTAAGCTCTCGGCATGCCGTCGCGGAAAGAACTGACCGTGAGTCCACCGCCCCAACCGTGGCGCCGCCCGCTCACGCGGAATACCCGGCCCTGCATCCACGTCAGCAGTATGGACAGCCGGATGGACTGGCGGATAGAATCGCCAAGCCGACTGGGCATCCATCTCTACTTTTTGGGGGAAAACCAATGAAAAGGATCGCTGTCGTATTTGCCGCCTCCTTGGCCTGCTTGGTTCTGTCCGGACCCGTCGCCGTCAGCGCGGCGGAAGCGACCAAGGCTCCGACCAAAGCTCTGACCCCGCAGCAACAGCGGATGAAGGACTGCAACAAGGATGCGGCCGAAAAGAAGCTGCACGGAGCCGAGCGCAAGAAGTTCATGAAGGAGTGCCTGTCTACCAAGCCCAAGGCACCCGCCTCCGAGACTGCCCCGCCGCAGCAAGGGAAGTAAACGCCGACCCGGAGAACCGGGCCACCGCGCTCAACGGATCTCTACCGGTAGAGCACGGGAAAGCAGCCCGGCCGGAGCAGCAGGCGCACCGCCATCTGGTGCCTGTGCCTCCCGGCCGGGAGGTCCGCGACATCTCCTCGAAAGCCCGGCCGACGCCGGGCTCGACTCTTACGCGAGCATTGACCTCATTCCCTGGCACGAGCCTGCCGCAAAGGCCGTACTCTCCAACAACTCTTCGCGGCGACCAGGACATGGTCTCCGATGGCCGTCCACTGGGCAGGCAGCGCTGGGACACCGCAGCTGGTGATCGAGGCGGCCGAGCTCGCCTCTTCAGGGCGCGCCCCCTGGCCGGGGCCTTAGTTCGTGTGCCTGCCCGATCTCGCCGTATCCGACCCCAGCCGTCGGGAGACACGAAACTTCAGAGGGTTGGCCTGCAGGTCCAAAGCACGAGTGCCGTCACCCGGCCGATAGGGCTCGGGTGAGATGACGTAAGTGCCATAGACGAGGTATCCCCCCTTTGGGGTGCCCGCCGGCGCCTCGATCTCGAATCCAACCTCGCGGGGCTGCGTCGTGTTTGATTGGTCTGCCGCTTCAGGGCCAAAATCCAGGTGGGGCCTGGCTTCCGCATGACCCGCGAGCGCCTGTGGCAGCGTCATGTAGCTCACCACCGAGCCGTTCTCGCTGTCCAGAGCCATCCATTTCCCTTTCCGCCAGTCCTGTAGGTGCAGGCTGTTCGGCGTTCCTTTGTCCCAGACAACAATGCCCTGGTCCGAGCCGATGAGCAGGCGCTGGAAGGGAGAGCGCCGGTAATCAACGGCCAGGATTAGTGAGGCCTCATGGACAGGGAAACGCACCAACAGACAGGCGGGTACCCGGGCGTGGTAGGGGCATAGAAGTGGTCGCACGTCACCTCCGGAGAGCATATGCCGAGGCCCAACTCCAGACAGGCGCGGCTGCGGGTGACGATGCGGACCGGGCCGGCGATGTAGCCCACCAGATGACCGTGAATGTCCTCCTCCGTGAAGCGGATCTGCTTCTGAATTGGGCCGACGCTGATACTCGTCCGACCGTGATTTTTTTTTTTTTTTTTTTTTTTTTTTTTTTTTTTTTTTTTTTTTTTTTTTTTTTTTTTTTTTTTTTTTTTTTTTTTTTTTTTTTTTTTTTTAAAAAAAAAAAAAAAAAAAAAAAAAAAAATTTAAAAAAAAATGCTGATGAGCAAAAAAAAAATGTGGATGCGGTCCAGCATGGGAATGCCCTGGATGGCCAGATCCTTGACCAGGGCCACCTTCGTGTCGGAGAAGCTGAACGCATAGACCGGCGAGGCGATCCGTCGCTCCTTGGCCCCGTATCGCATGTACCGGGTCGGTGCAGGCGCTGGGGGCCGCGAGTCGTAGTCGACGAGATACGCCCAGCCCTGGGCACCATTCGCGGGGTCGGTGACCTCGATTTCGTCGCCGCGTGCCGCCTCTAGCGCGTTTTCCGCGTCCAAGTTGCGGTCACCGAGATCCCGAGCCATGAAGACCAGCACGTCGTTGTCGTCGAGAATCTGCTTGCCCGGCGGGTCCTGGTCATCCTGCATCCCTGCGTGCCCTTCAACTTGGTCCCAAGCGCGTGACCATGCCTCGTCAAAGGCATGATCGGTCGGTGGCGAGTCCTGCGTGTAGGCAACGTCCCAGACCCAGTCGCCATTGGAGTCGCGCTGATCGACCTGGAATGGCATCGGGACAGGCCTGCCGTGCTGGAAGGAGAACAGGCGGAGGTGGCCGATCTCGGTGCCGAGCAGATTGGAAAAGTGCACGCCGTCGATGGTGACAGGATCGAGTGTGCGGTCCAGAGTTTTTACTCCACGCATCGGGCCGGCCGCCGCCACCGGCCCGAGGAGGGGGACAAGACTCAGCAGCAAAGCGATCCGCCGAATAGGCTTGTAGGCGGCCATGATTCGCGGGGGCTTGTTACCCACTCGGGACGCACAACATCGGTTTGCCATGCCTGGATGTGCCGCGCCCCGGCCTATTCCAGCACGCGATTTGGCCGCATTTCCCTCGGTGCAATCAGCCTTTGTATTCGATCATGTAGCGGATGGCAGCCTTGATGTCGTCGATGGTGCACGTCTTGCACGTGCCCTTTGGCCGCATCACTCGTTCCCCGCACTCGGCCCTTCGTGCCAGCCTGTCGATGTTCTCCTCGGTGGGTTCCGGCCACGGCCATCGGTTACCGCAACGGACGTATCCGCGGGCTGCGCGCCCAGCGCGACCTGAGCCAGGAGCCCGATGACTTCCCGTCGCCCAGTCGACCCTCTTACCCACAGCGCTGCCCGAGAACGAATCGGCTTCGCAGATCTGCTGACGAGTCCACAAACGAGGTCAGTCAATTCCGTGCGGTCTGGTCATCGGCTCGTGTTGATGGCTTCGGCGGGGGGGGCGAAGCCCTCCGGCCATCGAGTCCTCTGGTCGTAATAGGAGTGCAGATCGGCTTCACTGAGATCCGCACCGCTCAGGTCTACCCCGCTCAAATTAGCCCCGGTCAGATTCGCATGAGACAAGGCGGCCCCTAGCAAATGAGCTTCTGCCAGGTCGGCCGTAGACAGGTCCGCATGGTTCAGTCTGGCGTCAGTCAGGTTCGAGCCGACCAGGTTAGCGTGGTGCAAAGTCGCATGACTCAGATTGACCCGACTCAGGTTGGCTCCGGGCATATAGGCTTCGAACAAGAATGCCTGGCTGAGGTCCGCGTCAGTCATGTCGGTCCGGGTCAGGTTCAGCTTGCTCAACACGGCGCCCACCAGCTTCGCCCCGCTCAAGTTGGCATTTTCCAGATTGGAGTAAGCCAGATCTGCCCTTTCGAGGTTGGCTCCGCTCAGGTTAGCGCCTGCGAGATCAGCCGCTGCCAGACCGGCCCCAGTCAGATCGGCGCCCGCGAGGTCAGCGCCCGTCAGTCTGGCCTTATCGAGCGCGCATTCGATCAGGATGGCCCCGCCTCTGAGATTGGCCCCGCTGAGGTCGGATCCCACCAGCTTGGCGCGGGTGAGATCGGCGCCGATGAGGTTGGCGCCCGCGATATGTGCGCCGCTCAAGTCGGCCCCACGTAGCTTGGCCGCGCGCAGATTCGCTTCGGCCAGCCCGGCGCCTCTCAGGTCGGCCTCGCTCAGGTCAGCGGTACTGAGTGCGGCCTTGTTCAGCGTTATCCCGCACAGTCTGGCCCCGGTCAGATCGACGTTCGCCAAATCGGCCTCGGTCAGATCTGCTTCGGTGAGGTCGGCTCCCCGCAAGATGGCGCCAGCCAGACGGGCCCCACTCATGCGGGCGTTTCGCAGGTTGGCGCCGCTGAAGTCGCAGCGCTCCATCTGTATGCCGGTGAGATCGGCGGCGCTCAGGTCAGCGCCCCGAAGCTGGACCTCCGTCGAAGCCACCCCGGTCAGATTGGCCCCGCACAGCCTCGCCTCGGTCAAGTTGGCCCGGCTGAGATTCGCGCTTCGCAAGTCGGCCCCCCCCAAGTCGGCCCATTCCAAGCTGGCGCCGCTCATATCGGCACCCTTGAGGTCGGCTTTGCTGAGGTTGAGCGTAGTGAGCTTAATCCGCTCAGGTCCAAACCGGCCAATCGTGGCCGCTCTCCGGCTTGGATCAGCGCCAGCATCAGTTGTTGTCGGGTAATCTCTCCCATTCCATTCCTCTGTCCGGGCCGTTCCGGGCGGAATCGTTCCGCGGCCACCGCGAGTCTCGCCTCACGGTGGCCGATTGTCTTCGTAAACCCGCTGAGCAGACCGCCAAGTGAGGCCCGCATCACGGGGTTTCCAGCTATCCGCATAGCCCGCCCGTTGGGGCGGGCGCTACAGCGCCTTCGGATGCTGCGCCCCGGCGGCGTTTGTCGGGCAAGGCCGGGCCGAGAGGCGTGCCGATGCCTCCCTAGGCCCTGGGCGAGGTTTCGCCGGGATCCGTGCGGCGAGGGTGTCGGCTGGCTGCCCAGGGATCGCCGTGCTCCCTCACCTCGGTGATGGGGATGCAGTCACCCACCGAGTAATTATTGAGCGTGGTCCGCTTGTGCACGACCGAAACGATGTAGCGCTCGGGTCCGTCCTGAACGCAGATCACGTCGAACTGGTCGCAGAGGCAGGGGCTCAGGGCCACGAGGGCGGCGGGGTGCGGCTTTGCCTCCCCCGTGTGGATGAACGCCACTCTGCCTGGGAGCAGGCTTTGTCCTTCGCGGGGCGCCGCGCCGCAACGGAACCACGGCTCGCCCAACCTGCTCTCCACCTCCGACAGGGTTTCCTGAAGCGGGCCTTCCCCCGGCGTCAAATGGAAGACGGACACGACATGTCCCTTGTGGACAGCTTCCTTTATCGACAGCATCTTCGGTATCCTCCATCGGTCGGGCCGGCGGGCAGGTCTGCGGGGCGCTGCCCAACGCCACAAGGTAAGCGTCATGATACTGCCCCTGATAGCCCGCCTCCCCCAAGTCGGCCCCCCAAGCTGGCGTCCATCATATCGGCACCCTTGAGGTCGGCTTTGCTGAGGTTGAGCGTAGCGAGCTTCAATCCGCTCAGGTCCAAACCGGCCAATCGTGGCCGCTCTCCGGCTTGGATCGGCGCGAGCATCAGTTGTTGTCGGGTAATCTCTGCCATTCCATCCCCTGTCCGGGCCGCTCCGGACGGGATAAGTGTAAGGTCGCGGCCACCGCGAGTCTCGCTTCACGGTGGCGATTCGTAAAGGGAGACCGCCAAGTGCGGCCCGCGTCACGGGTTTCTAGCTATCCGCATGGCCCGCCCTGTTGGGGCCAGCGCTACCGCGCCGGCGACGCCTTCGGATGCCCGGAACCGTCGGTCTGCGCTACGCCGCGGCCTGGGCCGATCCTTGCCTCTCCGACTGTGCGGAGTGGGGTTGTGCCAGGTTTTCAGCCAGGATTTCCATCAGGCTCTGAACTTTCTTGTCCAAGTGCAAGTGCTGCTGGCCGTCGTCCAAGGTCATGCGACAGTTGGAACAGGTCGTCGCGAACAGTTCTGCCCCGGTCGCCTCCACCTGGTCCATCTTCATCCTGTAAACCTTGTAGCGCAGGGCGTCTGGCCTGTGCATGGCCACCACGCCACCCCCGCCGCCGCAGCACCAGGCCATCGTGCCGTGCTCCTTCATCTCGCGCAGATCCAGCCCGAGCGCCTTCATGATATCCCTGGCATCGTTCACGGCGCCGCCGCGGCGGGTGAGTTGGCAAGGGTCGTGAAATGTGAGCGACTTCGTGTACGGCCTCAGCTTCAGCTTGCCTTCTCGGATGAGCTTATTCACCAACTCGGTGATGTGTACCACTTCGAACGGCAAGGGTTTCCCATAGAAATTGGCTCCCGCCCAGCGCAGGGCAGGGTACGCGTGGCCGCACTCCGGCACCACCATCATCTTCGCCCCGATCTTGATGGCGGTATTGATGAGCTTCAGGGAGAACTCCTTCTGCAAGGGCACCGACCCCGAGAACAAGCCGAAGTTGGTCGCCTCGTAGCCGTCGCTGCGGATGGTCCAGTCCACGCCAGCATACTGGAAGATCTTCGCCACCGCTGCGATGGACGCGGGATACTTCATGATCTCGATGGAAGAAAAGATCATCATCACGTCGGCTTGCTCCCGATCCAGCGGGATCTCGACCTCCTGCTCTTCGGCGACCCACTTGAGGCGCTCCACCAGAACCTCCGGGGTCGCCCCCAGCGGACTGCCTTCCATGTGGGCGCGCTCGGTGGACGCCCACAGCTCGTGCGGCACCATCTGGGCGGCGGCGAAGGCGTGTCGCGCGAGGCTCACCAGGCTGGCGATATCGATGCTCATCGGGCAGACCATGCTGCAGCGTCCGCAGACCGTGCAGGAGTCGTACACCAACTCCTGCCAATCCACCAGGTCCCGAACGGTGAAGCCCCTGTCCACCAACCGATACCACCAGCGGAAGGGACCCTTCTCGCGCCGATAAGTGCGCCGCATCAGTTCCAGCTTGCGGATCGGGACATACTTGGGGTTCTTGGTCTGCACGTAGAACGGGCAGGCCTCGGCGCATTGGCCGCAGTGGATGCAGGACTCCAGCCACACCCCCGTGTCCGTCCAGGACGAGTCGCGCACGAAGGCGCCCACCGCGCGTGCTACCCGCTCTTCATCGCTGAGGTCGCCCTGCATGTCGATGCGCTGCTCCGGTTTGACCACGGTGTGCCTGGTCTCGTCCAGGGCAAGGATCTCTGGGATTTGGGATTGAACGTCGCTCATGCCCGTACCCCCTTCCGCTCGAAGGCGGCCCCTTCGATGAATCGCGCCGGTATGAAGAAGAAGGCGTGCATCAGCTTGCCGAACGGGAACCAGATCAACAGCAGGTCGAATGTCAGGACGTGAATCCCGAGCATCGTCGGCGGTCCCAAACGAGTGTAAACCATGAGGCCGGTGACCAGCACCGCCAGCACGATGAGCGAGCTGAGGTAGTCGTCCCAGTCCGAAATGGCCCGTAACACCGGGTTGATCAGACGGCGCCCGAGGAGGACAACCAAGGCGAACGTCGTTATTCCGGCAAACAAAACCACCACCTCGGTGGGTAGGCCCTGCCACGATAGGCCGGTCAGGTCCTTGATGACGAATATGTGTGGCAAGGACCCGAACACCGTGATGGCGAGCCCGATATGGAATACGTAGCCCATGAGGAGCTGGAACGATGTGGCCTCGAAGAACTCACGGTGCGGCCACATGCGCGTGAACACGGTCCGCACGCCACCCCATCGGCTTGCGGTTGGGCGAGGCGTCGTGAAATCGGGCCTGCGCGCAAGGAGCAGCCGCATAGCCACCAAGCGCCAAGTGGCACCGACAAAGAACAACGCCAGGGACCAGTGAAGTGCGGGACCGCTCGCAAACTCGTACAGAGTCATGACTTCCCTCCTCTCCTTGGGGGTTTTCCCCTGTCCATGTTTGGGTCGCCCCGTCGGGCGAGCCGCTTAAGTCGGGACTCAAATAAGTTACGATTACCGTTAAGTAAATACCAAGCCAGGCGCTTGTCAAGCTGGGTTGGTAAGTGAGTAAAAACCCTACCTTGCACGGCCGCCAAATCTCGTCTATAGGAGCTGTGGCGCCGAAGCGAAACGCAATAAGAAGGGTGAGGCGAACCTGCATATCAACCGGTTGGCGCTTCCTAACGGGTAGGGAATGGTTAATGATCGCGCCGGGCCGCCCGGCAGGAACCGCGCGGCCCTCAGGGCTACGTCTCGGCGGACTTGTCAGGCCGCCTTCAGGACGACTTCGGCCTCCTCGCTCAGCACACGGCAGATCTCGTTGAAGTCCGCCTTGGCCGTTTCCACGAACACCCCGAGGTGGCCGATCACGCAGATGGAATAGTCACCGCCCGACACTGCCCAGCCTTGGAAGGGTAACCAGTCCATCCCGGTCATCCGGCTCAGAGCAGCCACCTCGGTAGCTCCGATAAGAGCCTTGCCCGCGCATAGCGTCGCGATGTAGCGAGCCGTCTCCCTCGGGAAGTCGCCCTTGTACGATATTAGCCCCCCGTCGGCGGAAAACTCGCCAGCGGCCACCGCGCCGCCCAAACTCATCACTCGGTTGAGGTTTGCCATCAGCTACCTCCTCGCTCTGTGCGCAGAGCGCATGTGCAACCCGCGAACGTCCCTTTTTCCGAGCGTTCATCTTAAAGGTTAGCACGGCACTGGTCTGCGTGGTTGAAGGGGACGTTTAGTGGCTGGGAGAACGACGATTGCTGCACCTACACGCAAGGAGGTTGGGGAGCCCCTCTTTGGCCTGTTCGATGCCCATGCGTTCTCGCCACGCGGCCACCGCTGGACTGTCACCGGGCAGCGGGGCATGAGGGTCGCGCTCGGGGTCTTTGGGCTTTTGTACCGGGGCGTAGACCGTGGTCCCAGCGCTGGTGGCCGCTTCAATGGCCTGCTTGTTGGCAAAGCCCCCATCGACCAGGGTCTGTTCAGGGAGCACTTGATAACGCTCGGCAAGCTGTTCCAGCATCGGCACCATCTCGCCTTGGTCGCTGCCTGCGTTGCCGAACTCGACCCCCACCACGATCTGGGTTTCGGTGTCGGTGCAAAACTGGCTGTTGAAGGCCGGACGGAACCCGCCGTCGGCCATCTTCATCACCCGCGCCTCGGGGTCGGTGGTGGAAACCCGTGCCTGGCCGCGCCCAAGCCTATTCCAGCACGCGATTTGGCTGCATTTCCCTCGGTGCAATCAGCCTTTGTATTCGATCATGTAGCGGATGGCAGCCTTGATGTCGTCGATGGTGCACGTCTTGCACGTGCCCTTTGGCCGCATCACTCGTTCCCCGCACTCGGCCCTTCGTGCCAGCCTGTCGATGTTCTCCTCCGTCGGCTCCGGCCACACGAATCGGTTACCGGGCTGGGGAGCCCCGTGCAGACCCACGTCGTGGCACAGGCGACAACGCTCCTCGTAGACGGCCTTTCCCCGCGCAACGGACGTGTCCGCGGCTTGCGCACCCAGCGCGACCTGGCCCAGGAGCACGATGATCAACGCAATGAATTTCACGACGCACCTCCGCGTCAGATGAGCGAGCCGGGCAGCTCGCTCGGACGACCTCTCCCCCCAGAACGCTGCCCAAAAATGAATCGGCCCGCGCCCAGGGCATTCGTCCATGTTGCTCTTCCCTGTGAGCGACATCTTGCATCCAGGCGGGCGAGCCGTCAATCACCGCGGACATCGCATGAGGTGATCGGTCGGCTGACTCGGCAGGAAGCCCCCAAGGGGCGGATTCATGCGACGTCGGATATTTTTTGGCTTGTTTAAGCACAAGGTAACCACGGAACCAGAGCCCGAACCTGAGCCCGTTGTGAGCGCACTCTCGCACACGGTTCTGACAATTTATTCAGAAGCTTTCAGTCCTCTGCTCCATGGCCGGGCGACGCCGTCCTCGGGGCTCTGGACTGGAAGGCCGTCCATCAGAAGCTGCGCGGCAAGGCGCGCAAGGCGCTGCAGCGTATGTGGGGGTACTTCGAGAGCGCCGCTCACCGGCCTACCAGGACGTATTTGGCGGCTCGCTATCACTATCGCCTCGGGGGTCCTGGAAGGGGCCTGCCCCTGGGGTGGTCAACGACCGTATGGAAGGCGCTGAGGTGCACCGGGTCTTCAAGCGCTCTCACGCCGTGCTAGCGCTGCCTAACGTCTCTCTCAGCCCTGCGCCCGGCGCCCATGGCGTTTCGCATGAAACAGAACTCTCTGCCCCTGTATCCCCAATCCGCAGCCAACGACCAGGACATGACCTTGCCGTGCGTCGCCCAGCGGGCGAAGAGAACGGGTCGCGCCCAAGAGAGACGCCGACCCTATCGAATAACGACGAAACGGGGTATCCATTTCGCTCTCGGACACCGCCGGTCCGGGTTCGGCGCCCGAGAGCTAACGACGCCCTGCTATTTTTGGAAACCCTTGAATGGGCTAAACGGGCTAAACGTGCACGCCAAATCGGGTCGGGTAGATCGGCCGGCGGTCAGGCCTAGCTACGTACTGGTCGCGGATTCAATGACTCGCCGCACCTGGTAGTGGTCGCTATGGAGCGGTCTCGCTCCGAGACGCCGGATCGCTTGGCCGATGGCCTGCGGGCTCGTGCCCCCTGAGTTCCAGAAGGCGCGATATGCCTCCTCGCTTTGCCACTGGGCATAGTTGACCACCCGGCGGCCGTCGTGGCTGGCATGGAAGCTGGCCGAAATGAAGGCGGGATGATGCCGGAACGACCTCTCGACTTCGTCGGCGATGGAGTCGATCAGTAGCAACTGCTGCGACGGATCGACTTCGAATTCGATGATCAGCGTGTACGGACCGTTCTCCGATATCGTCGGCATGGTTTCCTCCGAGACAAACATTGCCAAGGGTAGATTCTGGATCCCGCGCTCCTCCAGAGATCCTGAACAACTCTGGCATCCGCGCCCGGCCGCCAGCGAGAGCCATATCAAAAGGACCGACGGGACCAGGTAAGGTTCCTCGTGTTGCGCGCAGGGAACGATGGTACCCGCCAAGGCGCGGACAGCAGAAAGGTTCCCGGGCGAGCCGTCCGCGCTGACAAGAACCGCAGCGTGCCGAAGAGCCCACCGACGGCGGTGATAGTCTGGTGTTCTCACGAGGCCCATTTTAAAGGACATCTCGACTATCAGATATGCCGCCAGCTTGGCCGGATAGCGCAGCGTGAAAATGTCGGAACCGCGTTCAGTGTTTGAACGTTGCGGAGGGTCTCGTGGGTGTTGAGCGCGATTGATGTTGGATCTTGAGTCAAGCTCAAGCGAGCTAACGCAGCGCGTACACTCCACCACCCCCTGCAACACTCGGAGCGAAGCCTCGTTACGCCTACTGGCTCGAAGCCTGGAATGTTCGCCGGCGTTCCGCGCGACGCTTCGAGAGGGTGTGCCCGACTCCAAGCGCGATCCGATTATGCACACGGCAGAGCCCATCGGAAGCGGTTCCGGAAAAGCACGCATCGACGAAGGTCTCGGCGAGCCGCAGGACGTCGACGGTCTTATGGTACGCGGCGGGGTCGACAGGGAGAAGTCCCGTCTTTTTCGCCACGCGCGAGCGAGAAGCGCGCCGGGCCTCGGCTGCTGCGCCGCGTCCGGCAGATCGGCGAGATCCGCCGGCGGGCCCCGGCCGGCGTCAGGTGCGGCGCAACGAAGTTGACGGATCCCGTTAAAGCGCCGATTCTTGCGCCGCAGTGCCCCTGAGAAGCAGTTCACATCGCGTCTTGGCCACAACTACTAGGACCGTACCGGTGTCTGTCCCGCGAGGCTTTCTCGGCCATCCTTGTGGGCTGCGGACGCTGTTCTTCACCGAGATGTGGGAGCGCTTCAGCTATTACGGAATGCGGGCGCTGCTGGTGCTGTTCATGGTGGATGGCGTCCAGAAGGGGGGATTGGGCTTCGACGACCGGACTGCAACGGCCATCTACAGTCTTTATACCGCCGCTGTCTACTTGGCGGCCCTACCAGGGGGCTGGGCGGCCGACCGGCTTATCGGGCACCGAAGGGCGATCTGGTACGGGGGTATCGCCATCATGGCGGGCCACTTCACGCTGGCGATCCCGGGCTTCATCCCGGTGCAGCACAAGCCACCGGTCCTGTTCTTCGGTCTGGCGCTGATCGTGGCTGGGACTGGACTGTTGAAGCCCAACATCTCGGCCATCGTCGGCCAGCTCTATCCGGAGGGCGGGGCGCGGCAGGATGCAGGCTTTTCGATCTTCTACATGGGCATCAACCTGGGCGCCACACTCGGGCCGCTGGCTTGCAGCTACCTCGGAGAGAATGTGAATTGGCACTACGGCTTCGGGGCGGCTGGCGTCGGGATGTTGCTGGGCCTCATCCAGTACCGCCTCTCCGAGGGAAACCTCCGCGAGGCGGGGCTGCATCCGGCTTGGCCGGCCGATGCGCGCGGCCGCCGCAGGGGATGGATGGTACTGGGCGCCGCGCTGGGACTCGTGGCGGCGTTAGCCTTCTTGCTCCCTAATGAGGCCGTCGGCGCGGAAACGGTGTGGCTGGCACGCGGCACGGGGGCGGTCATCCTCATGCTGGCGTTGGCGTTTTTCGCCGCCGTGCTGCTGTTCGGAGGGCTGGACGCTGACGAGCGCCGGCGGGTCATCGTCATCGCGGTGTTCCTTCTCGGCGCTGCCGTCTTCTGGTCGGGCTTTGAGCAGGCCGGCTCGACGTTGAACCTGTTTGCGGAACGCTACACCGACCGGACGTTCTTGGGCTCGCTATTTCCCGGCGGCAAGCACCCGGCCGGCTACTACCAGTCCATCAACCCGTTGCTCATCATCGTGGGCGCGCCGGTATTCGCCTGGCTCTGGGTGGCCCTGGCCCGGCGCAACCTCGAGCCGTCGGCACCGGCCAAGTTCGCGCTTGGGCTAGTCCAATTGGGTCTGGGCTTCGCCGTGATGGCCTGGGCGTCCTGGGTCGTGATCGCGCAAGGCGGCAAGGTCCTGCCCATTTGGCTTATCGTTACCTACCTGCTGCACACGACCGGCGAGCTTTGCCTCAGCCCCATCGGCTTGAGCTGGGTGAGCAAGCTGGCGCCGCCCCGCCTGGCCGGCCAGATGATGGGCACGTGGTTCATGGGAGCCGCGCTTGGCAACCTCGTCGGAGGCCTGATCGCCGGCTACTTCGGGCGAGAGGCGGTCGAGCAGATGCCGGCTCGCTTTCTCGTCATCTCAGCGACCACCGCCGGCGTGGGAATCCTGTTCGGGCTCTCTGCGCGTCGGCTCACAGCCATGATCGGAACGGTGAAGTAAAACGGCAACGGAATGCCGCCCGCGTGGCCGAACCTCGTCAGACTTCGGCATGTGGGTGCACGGCGATCTCCACACCGTGCGTCGCGCGGTGGGTTGTTCTCGCTCCTCGCCAACTGCCTGGATAGGTCTCGTCGCGGTGTGCGGGACGATTTCTTCCAAAGACATCAGGCCCCGCGGGGACACGGCATGATACTGGGCACGAGCAGCCGTTCACGTTGCTGCCCGAGCCACGGTATTTTCAAGTCAGTCAGTCGTAGCGCCATCCCTAAGGCGCGTGGGGCCGGGCGCTGAGGCGGTGCACCGCCTCTACGAGGACGGCCACCCGCTGCGGGTCGACGCCGGTGTGGATGCCGTGCCCCAAGTTGAAGACATGTCCGGTCCCGGCACCGAAGCTCTGCAGGATCCCTGCTACCTCGGTCTCGATCCGCTCGGGGCTGGCGTACAGGACCGACGGGTCCATATTCCCCTGCAGCGCCACGCGCCCGCCAACCCGCACTCGGGCTGGCCCGAGATCGGTGGTCCAATCCAGCCCTAGCGCATCCGGACCGGCGGCCGTCATCATCTCCAGCCACTGGCCGCCTCCTTTGGTGAACAGGATGACGGGCACGCGGCGCCCTTCCCTGACACGGGTGAGCTCGGCGACCACACGCGCCATATAGTGCAGCGAGAACTCCTGGTAATCGCGTGGGCTAAGCACTCCCCCCCAGGTATCGAACACCATGATCGCCTGGGCGCCCGCGGCCACCTGCGCGTTGAGGTATCCGATCACCGCGTGCGCCAAGAGGTTCAGTAGGTCGTGCAGCAGCGTGGGCTGGCCGAACAGCATCCCTTTGACGCGGGCGAAATCCTTGCTGCCGCCGCCCTCCACCATGTAGGTGGCCAGGGTCCAGGGGCTTCCGGCAAACCCGATTAGGGGTACGCGCCCCGCCAGCTCGCGGCGGATCAACCGCACTGCGTCCATGACGTAGCGCAGTTCCTGTTCTGGGTCCGGTACGCCTAGGGCACGCACATCTGCGGCAGTGCGCACGGGGCGTTCGAAGTGCGGTCCTTCACCCTCCGCGAAGTACAGTCCCAGTCCCATGGCATCGGGAACAGTGAGGATGTCGGAGAACAGGATGGCGGCGTCCAGCGGGTAGCGCTCGATGGGCTGGAGCGTCACCTCGCAAGCGAGCTCCGGCGTGCTGCAGAGGGTCTTGAAGTCGCCGGCACGGCTGCGGGTGGCGCGGTACTCGGGCAGGTAGCGGCCGGCCTGACGCATGATCCAGACGGGTGTGACATCCACGGGCTCGCGCAGCAAGGCGCGCAGCAGCCGATCATTCTGCAGGGGATACATCGCCCATAGCTTAAGGAAAATCCGGGATCGGAACAACGAAGCCCTGGTTGCCCGCGGGTGGTGCCGGTGCTACGGTAACGGCGGTCCAACAGGCCGGCGCCGGGATGATCGAAAACTGGAAGGATGAGAAGCAGTCCGCTTATCTGTATCGTGTGATGGCGGATCGCGAGACGGATGCGGTGCGCCGAACCCTGTTCGCCGGTCTTGCCGAGGAGGCTGAGAAGCAGGCTCGACTGTGGGCGGACAAGATGCAGGCTCAGGGCAGTCCGCCGCCTGCGTTCCGTCCCGCGCTGCGGGCGCGGTTGGTGGCCAGGCTGGTGCGGGTGCTGGGCCCGCGGCGGATGCGTGGGATACTCTCGGGGCTCAAGGTGCGCGGTCTCTCCATATACCGCGGACCCACCCTGCCCGGTCACCCGATGCCGACCTCCGTGGACCAAGTGGGTCACCGCCACCGGGGCGTGGATGCGGGAGGCAACCTCAGGGCCGGGGTGTTCGGCATCAACGACGGGCTGGTATCCAATACCAGCCTCATCTTGGGTGTCGCTGGCGCCGCGCAGGATCCCAAGGTGGTGTTGCTGTCGGGGGTCGCGGGTCTGTTGGCGGGTGCCTTCTCCATGGCGGCGGGAGAATACCTATCCATGCGTTCCCAGCGGGAGCTGTTCGAATACCAGATTGCGCTGGAGCGCGAAGAGGCTCGATCTGTACCCCCAGGAGGAAGCCGAAGAGCTGGCGCTCATATACAACGCTCGCGGCCTTCCCATGGACGACGCCCGCAGGATCGCCCACGAGCTGGTGGGGCGGCCGGAGCAAGCCCTGGACGCTCTGGCGCGCGAGGAACTCGGCCTGAACCCCGACGAGCTGGGCTCGCCCTGGGGGGCAGCGCTTTCCTCCTTCATCGCTTTCGCCGCCGGCGCCGTCGTGCCGGTCCTTCCGTTCCTGTCGGGAAGCGGCCGTCATGCCGTGGTGCTGGCCTCGGCCCTCGCGGGCTCGGCGCTGTTCGCCGTGGGTGCGACGTTGAGCCTGTTCACCGGGCGAGGGGCCATCGCAAGCGGCATCCGCATGGTGCTGATCGGCGCCGCGGCCGGAACGAGCACCTATCTCATCGGTGGGCTCTGGGGTGGTCGCCTCGGATGATGCCCTCGACCCCTCGTTGGTTTGTGAGCTTTCAGAGCGCGCCAAGGGCTTGGTGGCATGGGTGCGGCCTCCTTCCGCCCGCGATGGAAGCCCGGCAGCCCCGAGTGCGGCTCGGACCGAGGCTTGAGGAGCCTGGCAATGATCGGGAAAAAGAACGTGATATTCGGTTTCCTGTACTTGGTGCTGACGGCGGCTCTGGGTCCCTACATGGTCGTAGAGCAGCGCGTCGTCGAGCCCTTCGAGGAGCGGAAGCAGGAGGCCCTCGGTCGCCTGCAGCGGATCGAGGCAGCCAACTTCGAGCAGGATCTGGAGCCAATGAGCGCCGATGCGATCGCCAAGACCAATAGCCGCGCCCTATTGGCCCTGAACGATTATCTGAACGCCGAGGCCCGTCTCGAGGCCATCAAGGGCGGACCCCATACCCACGGCAATCTCGAGGCGCTGCTCAACGTCGCGCTGGGGGTGGCGCTTTGCTTCATCGCTGGCGCCTATTGGTTCAAGCAACTCCTGAGCTGGACGTTCATCGCAGGAGCGTTGTTGCACTCGGGCATGCTGTATCTGGCGGTGATATTCGAGCAGGGCTGGGCTGGGTCGGTCTTGAAGACCGGGATCGGCCCCGTGCTTATTCTATCCGGCCTCGCTTTGGCCGGAATTGCCGCCGCGGTCGGTTTTCAGGGTCGGCCGGTAGAAGATCGCTGACATGTACCGGTTGTTCCCGCCGATCAAACCGTATGTCACCCATACCCTTCCGGTCTCCGACCCCCACGTGCTGTATGTCGAGGAATGCGGGAGTGTCGGCGGTCTGCCGGTGGTGGTTTTGCACGGGGGGCCGGGTGCGGGCTGCGAGCCTTATCATCGTCGGTTCTTCGACCCGGAGGTGTTTCGCATCGTGTTGTTCGACCAGCGCGGGAGCGGGCGTTCGACCCCGCACGCAGAACTCGGCGGGAACACCACCCAGGACTTGGTGGCGGACATTGAGCGGGTCCGTGAGCGCCTCGGGATAGAGCGCTGGGTCGTCTTCGGAGGCTCATGGGGCTCGACGCTTGGGTTGGTCTACGCAGAAACGTACCCGGAGAGGGTGCTCGCCTTGATCGTGCGAGGCGTCTTTCTCGGCACGCTGCAGGAGATCGCATGGTTCTATCAGCACGGCGCCAACCGTTTCTTCCCCGATTACTGGCAGGAGTTCGAGCAGCTCATCCCGGAGGAGGAGCGGGGAGACTTGGTGCGGGCCTACTACCGTCGCCTGAGCGGACTGGATGAGCTGGCCCGGATGGCGGCGGCCAAGGCTTGGGCGCTATGGGAGGCGAGAACGTCGAGCCTGCGCCGGCGCAGGGACCTCATCACCCATTTTACCGAGCCATACACCGCGCTGAGCCTGGCGCGAGTCGAGGCCCACTATTTTGTGCACGGCTGCTTCCTGGAGGAAGACCAGATCTTGCGCAATGCGCACCGACTGCATGGCATTCCAGGAACCATCGTGCACGGCCGTTACGACGTCATCTGCCCAGCCGAGAATGCCTGGGCACTGCACAGCGCCTGGCCTGACGCCGATCTGCGGTTGGTAGCGGAGGCGGGACACGCGGCGAGTGAGCCCGGTAACATCGACGCCTTGGTGCGCGCGACTGTCCTCACCGCTGAACGCTTCGCATGATCGCGTTGCTGCAGCGCGTCAGCTCGGCCCGGGTGTCGGGCGGAGGGCGAAGCCCTGGGAGCCATCGGCGTGGGCCTGCTGGCATTCATCGGGGTCGAACATGGCGATAACGAGGGGGTAGCGGATCGTCTGCTGGAGCGCATCCTAGGCTACCGCATCTTCCCCGACTGTGCTGGCAAATTGAATGCGAGCGTGTCCGATGTCGGGGGTGGTGTGCTGCTGGTCCCCCAGTTCACGCTGGCTGCCGACGCCCGCAAGGGGATGCGGCCGAGCTTCAGCCCGGCGGCTCCTCCAGAGGAGGGAGTCCGGCTGTTCGAGTACCTGCTTGCCCGAGCCCGCGCGAGCCACCCAGTCGTCGCCGCGGGGCGTTTCGGTGTGCACATGAGGGTGGCTTTGATCAACGACGGGCCCGCGACCTTCTGGCTGCGCACACCTCCCCAGACGGATGATCCGGACGCGCGGCGCCGCACCGCTGGCGGACCCGCCAGCCCCTCCTGAGGACGTAGCGATGGTACAAGGGCTGTGCACCTCTCCCCGGAGATTCCGAGTGTGTGAATAGACCTGCTGCGCGCCCCGACAGCGCCGTTGCGCGGTGCTCGCTCCTCATCTATCGACTGGAGACGTCTCCTCGTTGTGCTCCGTGCGCCTTGTTCTCGGCCCACTCGCGACAATTCTTCACAAGCTCTCCTTTCCCGAGCCGCTGGCGGGGTAGGGCGCTTCACGCGGTGCGGTCGGTTGCGGGCTCGACCGGTAACAGTTGATGAAATCCGTCGACGGCGGGGAACTCCCGCACGTCGCGCGAAGGGCCGCGAGTGTCCGGTCGTCGCACCGCGAGCAGATGGCGGATGCCGTAAGCGTGCGCAGAGCGGAGCGCGGGCAGGCTGTCGTCGATGAGCACGCTACGATCGCGGGAGAAGGGCTCCACGGACTGAAGGCGGTCCCAGAAACGGGCATCCTCCTTGGGGAGACCGAGGTCGTGGGCACACACGACGGCATCGAAATGTCCGCCGAGCTGGGTGCGCTCCAACTTCAACGCCAGGCTCTCGTGGTGGGCGTTGGTCACCAGCACCGCCCGTTTCCCTGTGCTGCGAATGGCGTTCAGGAAGTCCAGGACATGGGGGTGCACGGCGATGAGGTGCTGCACCTCTCGCTTCAGTACCGCAATTTCCAAGCCGAGCTCGCGCGTCCAGTAATCCAGACAGTACCACTGGATCGTTCCTTCCGCCCGGCGGAAGCGGGGCTGCAGCTCCTCTTTAGCCCGCTGCAGGTCCAGCCCAAAGCGCTCCGCATACCGCCGGGGCAAGTGCTCCCGCCAGAAGTGATTGTCGAAGTTGAGGTCCAGCAAAGTCCCATCCATGTCCAGGAGGACCTCATCGATGGATTGCCAGGCGATCACGAAGCTTCTCTCTCAGCGAACACCGAGACGCACCCACCTGCGTCGGTCCACTGCCGCCGCCCGGTCGTCGCGCCAAGAGGGGCCACCTGGCTGGCAGCCCGCTGCCGAGACCGATACACTGCGGCTGCGTACCCGGGCGATGGCGTCGCGTCGCCCATCATGCGTCAACCTGGGGATGGGAATCAACGGTCGCGGCGGAGCGTCACGGCCCCGCCAAAATCCCATGGGTTGAGTGGGATGTCGGGCGGCTGAGCGGGGTTAGAAGTGAGGGGGGAGCACTGGGCTTGGGGAGGAGGAGATGGAGGAGCGTCCGGTCGCGGTGTGGTCAGGCAAGAAGGGGCGGGAGCCCCGCGGGGTGGTGTTGCGAGGGTATCAGCGCATCCCAGCGGCCCCGCTCCTCGGGCCGGATGGGCCGAATCTGCACCTCCCCGAAGCCGCTCGCGCTGCAAACGCCCTGCAATCCTGAACCCCTGCGACACGACCTGCCCGCACAGGACACTTTCGCAGCCAAAGTCCAGCTTTCACGATGATTCCTCTGGCATCATCTGGTGGCTCGTGAGGAGCACGGAACCCTGCGCATTGCGTGCCTGGACGGTTACAGACTTCGCGATTTGTGGCTATAGTGTCTCTTTCTGCCGCGCCGGCGGCATGGTGTTGCACGGAGCAGCCGGAGCGCGAATCTCCATCGGCGGCGACCAAGCAGGGGGTGGTATTGAGTCAGAGAAAGCCCGAGCTGTACGTCAGCACCGACATCGAAGCCGATGGACCTATTCCCGGGCCGCACTCCATGCTCAGCTTGGCCTCGGCCGCTTACCTGGCCGACAAGACGCTGGTCTCCCGGTACTCGGCCAACCTCGAAACCCTCTGTGGAGCCGCCGCCCATCCGGCGACCCAGGAATGGTGGGAGCACCAACCGCCTGGAATCTGGGAGGCATCTCGGCGCGACGCTCGCCCCCCCGAGCAGGTGATGCCTGAGTATCTGGCATGGCTTCAGTCGCTCCCCGGCAAGCCGGTCTTCCTGGGCTGGCCGGCGGCGTGGGACTTCATGTGGGTCTATTGGTACCTGGTGCGCTATACCGGCCACCGGCCCTTCGGCGAGACGGCGCTCGACATCCGATCCTACGCGATGGGCATGCGCCGCAGCGAGTTCTCCAAGACGGCGAGGTCGTACCTGCCGCGCCGCTGGTTCGATGGGCTGCCGCACAATCACATCGCACTGGACGATGCCCTGGAGCAAGGGGCATTGTTCTGCAACATGCTTTCGGAGAACCTGGATCGCGGGACCTGAGGCTCGCGCCCATGGGCAATGACATGTGATCATGAGCGGGGAGGTTTGTCATGCTGGCCGGAATCGTGCTTATCATTGCGGGTGTCTTGATTGCCGTTTATCGCTGCTTGCGCTCGTCGTAGCGGCGTTGCTCATCCTGCTGGGTGCCTTGTTGCTCAGCGCGGCGTATTATGAGCGCAAGCTGAGGCGGCACCACGAGAATCCGGTGATCGAGTTGTTCTTTCGATTCTAGCCGGCGCACCCCGCAGACTCGTCCGAGCGTCGTCCAAGGCCGGTCTGGCCCCTCGTAGCGAGCGCCTCGGGGCGGGTGACATCTTCCGGCGGCTGCGGTCTAACGAGACGCACAGATCCGACCCCCGACACGAGCGTCCAGACCTTCGGAGGGATGGAGTATATGTTCGGATCCCACAAGCGCGTGCGTATGCCGACAGCCGAGGATGCCTTGCGCGGTCGGGCCGACAGGATGCCCGTGCCGCCCCGCCATCACGTCAACGGGCACCCCATGGAGCCCCCCTATCCGCAAGGAATGGAGACGGCGATGTTCGGCCTGGGCTGCTTTTGGGGCGCCGAGCGGCGCTTCTGGCAGACACCGGGTGTCTTCAGCACTGCCGTCGGCTATGCCGGTGGCTACACTCCGAACCCCACTTACCGAGAGGTGTGCAGCGGGATGACGGGGCACGCAGAGGTGGTGCGGGTGGTCTATGACCCGCAGGTCGTGAGCTACGAAGACTTGCTCAAGGTGTTCTGGGAATCCCATGACCCGACGCAGGGTATGCGGCAGGGAAACGACGCCGGTACGCAGTACCGGTCCGCCATCTACACATGCGGCGACGCCCAGAAGACAGCCGCCCTGGCCGCCCGCGACGCCTACCGGCGGGTCTTATCGGCAGCGGGGTATGGCCCCATCACCACGGAGATCCATGACGCCCCCGAGTTTTACTACGCCGAGGACTATCACCAGCAGTACCTGGCCAAGAATCCTGGCGGTTATTGCGGGCTGGAGGGCACCGGGGTCGCGTGTCCAGCGCCCGAGGCTAAAGTTTCAGGGGCTTGACCGGCGATTCCATCCACTCCTTCGAGGTGTGCCAGTCGACGCGCAGGTCATCGACGAACAGCTCGACCTCGTTCCCGTCCGGGTCCCGCAGATAGAGGCTCTGACTGACCGTGTGATCGGCCACGCCGTCGAGGGGATAACCGTGCTCCAAGGCTCGAATCTCGGGCTTGGCGCAGCGCGTGGATGCCTTCCCCGACCTTCCAGCCGATGTGGTAGAGGCCAATTCGCCTGCCCTGCAACGGCCCGGGCGCGTCACCCACCTCGATGAGCAACAACTCGTGGTGGGTCCGACCCCCGGTAAGAACTGCGGCGCGACCGCCGAAGGTCGTCCCTGTCAAGGAAAGCCCCACGACCTGCGAGTAGAAGTCCAGGGCGGGCCGCAAGCGGCGCACATACAGCACCACGTGTCCGAGCTCGGGCATGGTCTGCTCCTGCCTCAGTGCCGGTCTGACTCACCTTTCAGTCTATACGCCTATCGTCGCTCGGGCCCGTCACGGGCGTCTCTAAGCCACGGTTCCCGTCAAAGTCCGTTGGTGGGGGCGGTTGGGTGGCGGCCGGGGAGGGATCCCTGCCACACGGGTTTCGGGATGCAAGGGGGGAGATGAGCACGTGTTTCGGCCGGCCATGAGCAGCATAATGCCCGTTGCGGCGGGAAAACCCAGCGCCGGCGAATGGCCCTCGAAGACCGCCACATAGCGCAGCCGCTTGCGCCTGCTTGCCGAACAGCGAGCGCAGGCGCAGACAGTGATACGAGCGTATCAGCGCATGCCAGGGGCCCCGCTCTTCGGGCCGGATGGGCCGAACACGCACACACGGAAACCTCTCGTATTGCCGAGACCGCCCTATCGCGAACCTCTGCGGCATGCCCCCGCCGATGGGACACTTCGCAGGAAAAATCCAGTCTTCAGGAAGCCTTCCGCGGCTTCATGGGGCTACGAGCGGCCGGGACGGAGCCCGGGCGGAGCGTGCGGCTCCGGTCGCGGTATCCCGGAGCGCTCATGGCCGTCTGGTGTGGGCCGGGTGGGAATGCATGCGCCCAAGGGGGCTCCATGAAGCACGCGCTGTGCGACCTGGTCGATACCGTGGCTGCCTTGGCGAGGGCAGCGGGCGAACGCATCCTGCGAGTCTATGACACCGACTTCGACGTGTCTCAGAAAGAGGATCGCACTCCAGTGACGGCCGCCGACCTGGCGGCCCACGCGGTGATCAATGCGGGGTTGGCGCGGCTGACGCCGCAGCTTCCACTCCTCTCCGAGGAGTCCGGAACGGTGCCCTTCGCCGAACGTGCCTCCTGGACGCGGTACTGGCTGGTCGACCCGCTGGATGGCACACGCGAGTTCATCAAGCGCAACGGGGAGTTCACCGTTAACATCGCCCTCGTTGATGAAGGCGAGGCCGTTCTGGGCGTGGTCTACGTCCCGGTGACGCGGGTTTGTTACATGGCTTGCCGCGGGGCCGGCGCCTTCAGGCAGGATCCCGGGCGAACCCCGCAGCCCATCCACGTTCGCACCTACCGTAGCGGTCGGGTGACAGTCGCCGGCAGTCGCTCCCACGGAGGCGAGGCGCTGCAAGCGTACTTGCAGCGGCTGGGCGATTACGAGCTCGTGAGTTTGGGCAGCGCCCTCAAGTCGTGTCTCGTGGCAGAGGGCAAGGCCGATCTCTATCCGCGCTTTGGGCCCACCTCAGAATGGGACACGGCCGCCGCTCAATGCATCGTGGAGGAGGCGGGCGGCCGCGTGACCGATACACGGATGCAGCGGCTGCGCTACAACGCCAAGGAGTCGCTGATCAATCCGAGCTTCTTCGTGTTTGGAACGGGAAACAAGGATTGGTCCACATGTCTGCCCGAGGCGGGTGCGGGCTAGGCTCGGGCGGCCCGGGAACAGGGGGCCGACGCGTTAGTCTGCGGGGGGTCGCAGCCCCGCGATGGGGCCGCTGGAGGGGACGTATTCCCAAGGGGGTACGCCGCACTCCGTGGGGTCGGCCACGGAGCGGATCTCGATACTCGTCTCGGCGCTGGCCGAAACCTCGTGCATGAGGTCGAGCAGGACGGGCGCCTCGTAGCGCTGTCCGTGAGGGTCCCTCACCAGTTTCACCCTTGGTCGGAGGCGGTGCTCGGGGTGGACGGCGATCACCACTGCCAGGTCCCCCGTGCTAAGCAGCACCAGGCTGCCGACGGGATAAATGCCGACGCACTGGATGAACCCGAGCACCAACTCCTCATCGAAGTCCTTCTTGCGCCAGCCGTACATGTGCTTGAGGGCCTCGTAGGGCGTAATAGCGGGGTGGTACACGCGGTCGCTGGTAATGGCATCATAGACATCGACGATACCCGCGATGCACCCGAAGAGTCCGATGCGGTCCCCTTTGAGGCTTCGGGGGTAACCCTTACCGTCGTAACGCTCATGGTGGTTCTGCGCCACTTCGATGGCCTTGGGAGGAATGCCGCGGGTTTTCTCCAGTATCTCGACACCCGCGTCCACGTGGCCCTTCATCAGATCGAACTCCTCACGCGAAAGGGTGCCGGCCTTGTTGAGAATCTCGGCGGGTATCCGCATCTTGCCGATGTCGTGCAGCAGGGCGCCTAGACCGAGCAGGTTCAGATCGGCCTCACTGAGCCCCAAGTGGCGGCCGAAGGCCAACGCCAGGATGCACACGTCGATGGAGTGGAAGGTGGTGTAGTTATCCTTGTCGTTGAGCTGCGTCAGGAAGAGCAGTGCGTCGGGATTGCGCATGATACTGGCGGCCATGTTCGCCACCACCTTCTTGGTCGACGCCGAATCTACACTGCGCCCCAGACGCGCGTCCTCCAAGACGTTTCCGATCAAGGCAACGGTGTCTCCGTGAGCGGCGACCGCGGCGTCGATCTCATCTTCGGCAGCTATCTCGTAGGGGGGCGCGGGAGGCGGGGCGGCCGCCGTTTTCAGCACGGCCGCCTCGAGTTTGGCGTCCAGGTGACCCATGTTCTCGGACCCCGGCGCGTCCGCTCCCCGCTCCGGGTCGATATAGACGTACTTGCAGCAACGTCTGAGCTCGTCGACTTCCGCCGCTGATGCTATCACGAAGCCTTGCAGCCGGAAGGGAGTCTCTAGCCAGGGACGATCCAGTCGGCATACGAAAATGCCCGGTTTCAGGTGCCTGACGTCCACAATCTTCTCCATCGCCTGTTTGCCACTCCCGACTCGAAAGTCCTCAAATCGGGAGTCCACCTCCCGCCTCACGAAGGTCACCCGTAGCGCTCGACGCAGCGGCGGAACGGCCAGGAACGTGCCAGGGGGAGGCCGCCATCCACTGCCCGAGAGCCTCCGCGCTGACCGGAGGACTGATGTGGTCTCCCTGCGCTTGGTCGCACTCCTGGCCAGCGAGCTTCGCCCACACCCGAGCGTCACACACTCCTTCGGCGGTGACCGACATACCCAGGTTGTGCGCCAAAGCGATCGTTGCACGTACGATGACCGTGTCGTTGTCGTTCTGGACCATACCCATGACGAAGGACTTGTCGACCTTGATCTCGTGGATTGGGGAGACGTCTCAAGTAAGCGAGTGACGAGTATCCGGTCCCGAAATCATCGATGGACAGCTGCACCCCAAGTTGACCGAGCCGGGACAGGATCTCGTGCGCCCTCTCTTGGTCCGCCATGAGCGTGCTCTCGGTGATCTCCAGCATCAAGGAACCCTGAGTTACCTGGCTCGACGCCAGTAGTCCCGCCAGCATGTCCGGCAGTTCCGGGTCCAACAGGACCTTTGCCGAGACGTTGACCGCGACCTGTAGGTCCAGCCCGTCCTGCCGCCACTGCGCGCATTGTTGCAGGGCCTGGCTCAAGACCCAGCGCGTCAAGGGTCGGATGAGGCCGGTGCGTTCGGCCAAGGGGATAAACTCGTCGGGGGGCAGCAGCCCATGGTCGGGATGCGGCCAGCGCACCAGCGCCTCGGCGCCCGTGAGCGTGCTGCTCGCCATGTCTACCTTGGGCTGGTAGTAGACGACGAGCTGTCCGCCATCAATGGCCTTACGCAGTTCGCCGGCCAGTGTCAGGCGGTGCGGGCTGTACTGGTCATGTTTCGGGGAGTAGGTGGCTACGGAGAAACCGCTGGTCTGTTTCGCTGCGTACATGGCGACATCGGCCTTCTGCAATAGGGCGTCTGCATCATCCCCGTGGTCTGGGTAGAGGGCGATCCCGATGCTGGCCAGGAGGTCGACGTTCAGTTTCTCGAGGGCGAAGGACGGCTCCAGCGCCTTGAACAGCTTCTCTGCCACGGTACGAGCGTCTGCTGCACTGCGGATGTGGGGAAGCAGCACTGCGAACTGATCTCCCCCGAGACGCGCGACGGTGTCCGGCTCCCGGACGCCACCCCGCAGCCGACCAGCGACCCGTTTCAGCAGCAGGTCCCCACTGAAGTGGCCGAGCGTGTTGTTGATCTCCTTGAAGCCGTCGATATCCAGCACCAGCAGCGCGGCTCGCGCCCGCTCCCGGCGCGCGACGACAATGGCCTGGTGAAGTCGGTCATGTAGCAGAATGCGATTGGGCAGCTCGGTGAGCCGGTCGTGGGTGGACCCGTGCAGGGCCTGCAGCTCGAGGGCGGCGGTCTGGGCGCGGAGCTCGCTGGTCTGATCGACTACCATGGCTCCGGCCTCGTACGCCATGATCGAGCTCATCACCTGACCCCACACGGCAAAGACGAAGGGAGTCAAATCGAGTGCCCAGAGGGCGAAGTTGCTGCGCTGCGCCGCCATCATCCCATGCAGGCTAAAGCTTCCCGTTTCGAACAGCGCCACCAGCAGAGTGGCAACGACGATCGCGCCGCAGGCGATCAGCACGCCGACCACGGCGTACCCACTCGCCCTGGCCCGAAGCAGCCGGACGTTCTCCGCCAAGATCTGGTTCGTGGGACGCATGGCTGGGCGGCTAGGGGTGGAGCCCACTGGCGTCACGCTGGATGGAGCGCCGCCGAAGACGTAGCCGCTGCGGACATCGCTGCCTGGGGCCCGCGCCCGTTGCATTGTTAGCCAAGGCTTGAAGTGTCCCTCCCAATACAGCGGCCCGACCTCAATTCCCTCCACTCGCACGGCTCGGCCCGTGAGGATCTCCGAGCGCGCGCTGCTCTACCTTCCGGCTCGGAACGGCGCGCGGGAAGCGGGCGTTCACTTGCGTGCACATGCCGCCGATCGGGAGCGGGCCACGGCCGGTGGCGGTGTCGACGTCCCTCCCGTCCCTCGGTCCGAGCCTAAGTATAGCCTCAGCGCACAGCCTGCATAGCCCTGCTCCCTGTCGCCGTCACCCTTTCGCCGAGCTACAGGTTGCCGGTTGCCCCGCGGGGGCCAGAGCTTGGGAAGAAATCGTCGCGGGCGGCCCAGCAACAGGGCGCACGGAGCGCAGCGATGAAGTGCATCAAGTCTATAGGCGAGCGGCACACAGCTGATTTCTTCCCAAGTCTCAGTTCGGGAGGTCGTGCCTTCCTCTCCACGCCGTTCGCAAGGGCCGGATCGGCGTGAGGACCCCTCCGGTTCCTGCGGTAGCGGCTGCCAATCTCGGCTTCTGTGAATTGACCCGCGGTCCCATCGGGCATTAGACTCCGCTGAGTCGGCGCTCGATCACGCTGACGTGCGCGCCTTTACCTGTGCGCTCGTCCTTTGCATCAGGGCTCTGCACGAGTAGGGTGCTGTGGTGGGTGCCGGGTCCAGTCGGGTGAACGGCCGGTTCGGATTAGGGGGGCATCATGGAGGTTTCCATCCTTTTCGGCAGATTCCTGGTGCGTCAAGGTCTACTCACCGAGCGCGATCTGGCAGAGTCGGTGAACGTTCAGTCGGAGTTGAACCACAACTATCCAGCGACCGTCCTCGGTGACGAAATGATCACCCTCGATGAGTTCAGGAAATGTCTGGCGTATCAGCGCCAGAACGGGGTGACCTTCCGGCAGGCCCTGTTGGCCCTGAATGTAGCCAATGGCGACAGCATCAGAGCCATGGACGAAGCGATCCGTAAGAGCCGCATCAAGCTCGGCGAGATCCTCGTCAAGAGGGGGCACCTGACGGAAGACGATCTCGAGAAGGCGCTCCAGCGGTTCGGCGAAAACGCTCACCGCTGAGACCCGGCCCAAAGTGGCTGGAGGGTGCACCCCGTGGCAGCCGCACTACCTGCCGTGCCCCGCCTTCGGGGGAACAGGTGGTATTACCCATGGCGTTATACACATCTCCCCGTAGCTAGGGCTGCTGCCCCTCTGGACACAGCCCCCGGAAGCTGATTCAATGCCCCCATCGTTCACCAGGTGACGAGGGGGAGCAGATGGAGAAGGGGTTGCCGAGGTGGTTGGGTGGGCGCGTGCTGAGCGCGGGGGAGCTTGAGAGCATACGGCGGGAGGCTCGGCTGGCGGAGCCCCGAGTGCGAGCCGAGGTGGCGCGGCGGGTGTGTCGGGTGCTGGGGTGGACCGATGCAGCCGGTAGGCCCAAGCTGATGAGCTGTCGAGTCGGGCTGCTGCGGCTGCATCGGGCAGGCTGGATTCGAGCTGCCGGCGCCGCGCAACGGTAACGGCAATGGGAAGGGGCTGTCGCGCGAGCCGCAAGATTGGCCCGCTGAGGTACCGGTGGTGGGCGCAGTGCGGGATTTGCAGGGTCTGCACTTGGCGCCGGTTGCTGACCCGGCGGACTCGGCGCTGTGGAATGGGCTCATCGACCGGTACCATTATTTGGGCTACCGGCCGCTGCCCGGTGCCCAGCTGCGCTATCTGATTCGCTGGGACGCGGGTGTGGTGGGGGCCATGGGCTTCGGGGCCGCGGCCTGGAAGGTGGGCGTGCGCGACCGCTGGATTGGCTGGGATGCGCCAAGCCGTGCGCAGCACCTGGGGCAGGTGCTGAACCATGCGCGGTTTCTCATTCTGCCGTGGGTGCGGGTGGCGAACCTGGCCTCCAAGGTCCTCGGGCGGGCCGCGCGGCAGGTGCCGGGCGAGTTCGAAGAGCGCTACGGGGTACGCCCGGTGCTGCTGGAGACCTTTGTCGAGGCCGGCCGGTTCGCGGGCACCTGCTACCGGGCGGCCAACTGGCATCATCTGGGGCAGACCACCGGGCGGGGCAAGCTCGACCGTGAGGCGCTGCCCATCAAGGATGTCTATGTGTATCCGCTCGATGGCCGCTTTCGCCGGGCGCTCGGGGGAGCCGCATGAATGCCCTGGCCGAGGAGCTGGCCGCCATCGACTTGGGTGATGCGCGCCTCAACCGCCGGGCGCGACGCACCCTGGAGAAGCTGGGAGCCCATCCCATGCAGAGCATTCCCACCGCCTGTGGCGGCTGGGCCGAGACCTTGGCGGCTTATCGGCTGTTCGACCATCCCCAGGTCACCGCCCAGGCGGTGCTCGAGCCCCATTACGCCTGCACCGAGCAGCGTATGCGCGAATACTCGGTGGTGCTGTGCATCCAAGACACCACGGAAGGGGACTATAGCGGCAAGAACGACATCGTCGGGCTGGGCCCGCTCAACTACGAGACCCGCCGTGGATTGTACCTGCACCCCACCCTCGCCGTGACCCCCGAGCGGGTGCCCTTGGGGCTATTGGATTGATGGAGCTGGACCCGCGAGGCGGGCAGTCTGGGCAAGGAGCAGGGCCGCCGGCCCATCGAGGAAAAAGAGAGCCTGCGCTGGCTGGAGGGTTATCGACGCGTCTCGGAGCTCATCGAGTCCCTGCCCGAGACCCAGTTGGTCTATGTCGCCGACCGCGAGGCCGACATCTACGAGGTGCTCGCGGAACGCGCCGCCACGCAGCCCTGCGCCGAGTGGCTCATCCGCGCCGAGCGCGCCCGGCTCGCAAGCGCGCCGGTGCTGGCCGAGGCCGAATTCGACCTGCCCGCCACCGCTAGGCGTCCGGCGCGGCGCATCCACCAGCAACTGCGCGTCGCACGCCTCACTTTCAAGGCCCCGCATCGCTCGGACCGCACCCTGGCGGACATCGAGGTGAGCGCCGTGCTGGCCCGCGAGGTGGACCCGCCCCAGGGCGAGGAGCCCATCGAGTGGCTGCTCCTCACCAGCCTCCCCGTCGAGACCGCCGAGCAGGCCCTGGAGAAGCTGCAGTGGTACCTCTGCCGGTGGCAAATCGAGGTGTTCTTCAAGATCCTCAAAAGCGGCTGCCGCATCGAGAAGCTGCAGCTCGAGACCCTCGAACGCCTGGAGCCCGCGCTCGCCTTCTACCTCATCATCGCCTGGCGGGTGCTCTACCTCACCCTGCTCGGGCGCGACTGCCCGCAGATGCCCTGCAACGTGGTGTTCGCCGAGGAGGAATGGCGCGCGGTGTATATCGTCACCAAGCGCCAGCCCCCGCCTGAGACACCCCCCTCGCTCGATGCGATGGTGCGTATGGTGGCGAGCTTCGGCGGCTTCCTCAATCGCAAGGGCGACGGCTTCCCGGGTCCGCAAAGCCTGTGGATCGGGCTGCAGCGAACCCGCGACTTCGTGCTCGCCATGGACGCACAACGGGCCTCACAGAGCCCGAGATGTGTATAACGACATGGGTATTACCTCCACACCGACACACGGTCGGGATATCCTGACCGACGCTCGTGCAAGCTCGCCAGTCAGGAAATTGCCGCACGAGTTTCTTGCAGTGGCCCGTTGATCGATGGATGTCGGTCGGGCTTGCGTGCCCGATTTACAGGACTGGCGGAGTTCGGTATTCCGCCCGGCACCTGCACTTCACCCCCACCTCTTCGTCCTGGATGAATCGGGCCGAGCGGTTCTTCAGCGACCTGGGCGATTTTCTCGCCGAAGGCAGCCTAGCTCCGTCAATGCGCTCGCTGAGGCCATCGTCGCCTTCCTCGCTGAGCGCAAACGCCCACCCCAAGCGCTAGTATCTGGAACGCCAGGGGCGAGGACATCCTGCCCAAGATCGTTCCCCCGTGGTGGGCCTATAATGTGGCGACCATAGCGAGGCATGTATCACGGGCGGATGCGATGCGCGTGCTGGTGATCGAGGACAATCGGGACCTGGCTGCAAACCTGTACGATTTCCTGGAAGGGAGCGGCCACACTGTGGATTCGGCAGCGGACGGGATAACGGGTCTGCACCTTGCGCTCGTCAACGATTACGACACCATCGTGCTCGACCTCATGCTGCCGGGCATGGATGGGCTCGATGTCTGCCGCAAGCTGCGCGACGACGCCCACAAGGACACACCGGTGCTCATGCTCACGGCCCGCGACACGGTGGAAGACAAACTGGCCGGCTTCGACAGCGGAGCCGATGACTACGTGGTCAAACCTTTTTCTCTGCGCGAGGTAGAAGCCCGCCTCAAGGCGCTGACCCGCCGCGGGCACGCAGGTTCGTCCCGGCAGGTGCTGCGCGTTGCGGACCTCAGTTTCGATGTGGGCACCCTGCGTGTGCGCCGCGGCGACCGCGACATCGATCTGCCTCCGATCCCTCTCAAGATCCTGGAACTGCTCCTACGGAAATCACCCCGCGTGGTGTGGCGCCGGGAGATCGAGCAGACGGTCTGGGGAGACACCCCTCCCGACAGCGACGCGTTGCGCGCCCACATCCATGTGCTGCGCAGCGCCGTCGACGGACCCAGCCAACAGCCTCTGCTGCGTACCGTCCGCGGCATCGGCTATCAGCTCGCCGCTCCGGATGCGCTATCGACGTAGTCTGCGCCATCGTGTGGTGCTCGCCTTCGCCCTGTTTGGCGGCGCGGTGAGCCTGATGCTAGCGTTCGGCCTGTACGTCTCCACCATGGATCTGGAGAAGCGGCTGGTGGACGAGGCCCTGGCCGCGGATCTCGACGACTACCTGGCGCAACTGCGTGACGATCCGCATTCCCCGCCGCCGGCGTCCTCGAGGCTGAGGGTATACGTACGGGCTGCGGACGAGCGCGGCGGCGATATCCCGACCGGGGTGCGCGGGCTTGGCCCCGGTCGCTACCAGATGGTGTTGGGAGACTTGCCTTATCGGGTACAGGTGGCCGACCGGGACGGCAAACGCTTTTATTTCTTGTTCAACGAAAGCCAGCTGGTGCGCCGGCGCCACTATGTCCTGGGCTATCTGGCGGGCGGCGTGCTGGTCATGGTGGTGATGTCTGCCGCGGGTGCCCTGTGGCTGGCGGGTGGTGTCATCTCGCCGGTGACGGAGTTGGCCCAGCGTGTGCGGGGGCTGGGTCCGGAGGGAACCTCGCGCCCGCTGGTCGAAGATTTCCCGGGCGATGAGGTGGGTGAGCTGGCGACAGCCTGCGACCGTTACCTGGAGCGGCTGCGCGGCTTCATGGATCGCGAGCGTGCCTTTACCGCTGATGTCAGTCACGAACTGCGCACGCCGCTCGCGGTCATCAACGGCGCGGTCGAGGTCCTGCTCGCGGACGATAATCTCTGCGAGCGGACTCGCAACCGCATCTCGAGGATCGAGCGCGCGGCGCAGGAGATGTCCGAGATCATTTCGGCGCTCTTGGTGCTGGCCCGCGAAGATGCAGCTGGCGCCCCGCCCGCGGCGCCTTGCGCCGTGGAGGCCCTGCTCCACGAGGCCGTGGACAAGCACCGCTATCTCCTCGCAGGCAAGCCAGTCGAGGTCGCGCTCACGGTCGATGCCTCCGTTTCACTGCCGGTGGCGCCTACGCTACTCTCCATCGTGCTCGGCAATCTAATCCGCAATGCGTTTTCGTACACCGACCAAGGGCTTATTCGCGTGGGCCTGACAGGCAAAGGAGTGACCGTGCAGGATACCGGTTCGGGGATGCGCCAGGAAGACCTGGCGCGTGCTTTCCAGCGCTACCACCGCGGTGCCAATCGCCCGGGCGAAGGTATCGGTCTGTCCCTGGTCAAACGGATCTGCGACCGCTATGGGTGGGACATCGCGATCCGCAGCGAAGAGGGCAGAGGGACCGCGGTACGTCTCGTGTTTCACCGGACCGACACGCGAGGTCCGGCCCCCGGTGGGCCAGCCGGGCCGTCTGCTGCCGCTATCTTAACTAAAACTTCACGAAACGATTACACTTCGTTAACGTCGCTGCCGCTATCCTGACGAGCGCTCGGTTCCCCTTGCGCCCGCCCGGAGTAGCGACGCTGATGCCACGTAAGGCCACAACCTACGCAGTCTGGCTTGGTCGCCTGGCGCCGTTTACCCGCTGGTGGCCCCTGGTCAATAAGGAGACCATGCGCCGCGATGTCCTCGCCGGCCTGACCGGCGCCATCGTAGTGCTGCCACAGGGGGTGGCGTTCGCTACCATCGCGGGGATGCCCCCCGAGTATGGTCTCTATGCCGGCATGGTGCCGGCTGTCATCGCCGCGTTGTTCGGGTCGTCCTGGCATCTGGTGTCGGGACCAACGACAGCGGCGTCCATCGTGCTGTTCTCGGCCCTCAGCGTCTATGCGGAGCCGGGGACCGCGCACTATGTACAGCTTGCTCTCACCCTGACGCTTATGGTCGGGTTCATCGAACTCACGATGGGTTTGGCTCGCCTCGGCACGCTCGTGAATTTCATCTCCCACTCGGTGGTGATCGGCTTCACCGCGGGCGCCGCTATCCTCATCGCCTCGAACCAGCTCAAGCACTTCTTCGGTATCGAGATCCCGCGCGGCGGGCATCTGCACCACACGCTGCACGCGTTTGCCACCCAGGCGGACCAGATCAATCCCTACGTGACGGCGATAGGCATGGTGACGCTGCTTTCGGGCGTCGCCATCAAACGCTACTTTCCGCGGGTGCCGTACATGATCGTGGCGCTCCTGGCGGCGAGCTTCGTGTCCGTTGCGCTGAACGCCTTCCTAGGGCTGCAGCAGACCGGAATCCAGACCGTGGGCGCCTTGCCGGCCAGGCTGCCACCCCTCTCCGCGCCGGATCTCTCGTTCCATACCATCCGCATGCTGGCACCCGCGGCCTTGGCTGTGACCCTGTTCGCTCTGACCGAGGCCGTGTCGATCGCCCGAGCTCTGGCAGTGCGCGCCGGGCAGCACATCGACGGCAACCAGGAGTTCATCGGCCAGGGTCTGTCGAACATGTTCGGCAGTTTCTTCTCAGCCTATGTTGCCACCGGTTCCTTCAACCGCAGCGGCCTGAACTACGATGCGGGCGCCCGGACGCCGCTGGCCGCGGTGTTTGCGGGGGTGATGCTGATGGGCATTGTGCTGCTGGTGGCGCCGTTAGCGGCCTATCTGCCGAATGCAGCCATGGCCGGCGTGCTGTTCCTGGTGGCGTGGGGCCTCATCGACTTCCACCACATTCGCCAGATTATCCGCACCAGCCGTTCGGACACCGCCATCCTGGCTACGACCTTCTTCGCTACGCTGTTCCTGGAGCTGCAGTTCGCGATTCTGTTTGGAGTGATCCTGTCACTGGTCCTGTATCTCAACCGCACTTCGCGCCCCCAGATCTACGTCCGGGTTCCCGATCCCGATGATGTGGACCGCAAGTTCACCACTAATCCCGCACTGCCGGAGTGCCCCCAACTGCGTATCATCCGCGTCGACGGCTCCCTGTTCTTCGGCGCTGTGAGCCATGTGGAGGAGACATTGCGGACATTCGAGGAGGAGGACCCGGGCCAGAAGCACTTGGCGATCGTGGCCTCGGGCATCAACTTCATCGACGTGGCCGGGGCCGAGTTCCTTGCGCTGGAGGCCCGGAGGCGCCGCGCGCAGGGCGGCGGTCTCTACCTCATACGGGCGAAGCCAGGGGTGCTGGCCCCGCTGAAACGTGGGGGCTACTTGGAGGACATCGGCGAGGAGAACGTCTTCTCGGGCAAGACGCATGCCCTTGCCAACATCTTCGAGCGGCTGGACAAGGAACAGTGTGCGTATTGCACGCGGCGCATCTTCCGAGAGTGCCAGACCCTGCCGCCGCCCAAGGGAGGCACGGGACAGTGGACACCAGCCAGGAAGGCTGCCGGTGTTCCCGCCTCGGTGGAAGCCGCGTGAGGAGGCCGCGGCTCGGTTGACGCCATCGCCCGGTCGGGGGAGCCCGTCCACGGTGGGTGGAGCGCCCTTCGCCACCTCGGTCCCCCGGTGGCCGGTTGCGTTACCGGGCGCGAGCGCCGATTCTGTTGCTCGGGCGGTGGTGCCAGGCTATGGCATGGCCCAACCAGCGCATATCCCCCACACTACTGCGGGCCTTCGGTGGCCCCCGTCCGCCGAGCAAGCTCTTCGTCCACGATTTGGGCAAAGCGGGCGAAGGGCTGCGCACCCATCAAAGGGATGCCGTTGATGAAGAAGCCGGGGGTACCCGATACCCCGGCTTGCTCGCCCTCCTTGAGATCCTCCTGCACCGTGGCCTGGTATTTGTGGCTCGTTAGGCACTGCTCGAAACGCGGCACGTCGAGCGCCAGCTGTCTCGCGTAGCCGACGAGACTCGCGTCATCGAGCTTCGACTGGTGCTCGAACAGGATGTCGTGATATTGCCAGAATCGTCCCTGCTCGGCCGCGCAGCGGCTCGCCTCCGCCGCAGCCTCCGCCCCCGAGTGGATCGACGTCAGCGGGAAGTCTCTGTACGCGAGGCGGATCTTGCGGTCGTATTTCTTCAGCAGCTCGTGCAGCACGGGCAGCGCCCGCTTACAGAACGGGCACTGGTAGTCGGAGAACTCGACGATGGTAACGGGCGCGTCGCTATCGCCCAGAACCCGTGCGGGGTCGAAGCCGACCGCCACGCGTGGAGGCACGAGCATGACCCGCACGTCGGCCTTCCCCCGCAGACTTTGTAGATACGCGGCACGCACCCGCGCCACCTTGACCTTCTTCAGGAGTTCCCGAAGCTGCGCCTTGATCTCCTCCAGTGGGCGCTCGATCTTGGCTTTCTGAGCCTGGTAAAAGCTCTCGACCTCGCTGTCGGTCGGCTCGGGCACCTTGGAGAACACCTCCTGTTGCAGCAAGTCCTCGACTGAGATGGCTTTCGCCTTCGCTGCCTTGTCAAGCAGGCGCTGGTCAATCGCCTGCTCGATCGCATCGTTCTTGATCTGGTATTCCTGGGTACGCAACTGCTGCAGCTTCGAGCGGATCAAGGGCAGGATATCCTGCTCGGTAATCGGATGGCCATCGACGCTCGCGAGCGGCTCTTCGGCCTCCGCCGGCCCTACGGCGTGCGCGCTGTGTCCCGTACTACCCAGCAGGAGAGCTAACGACAGCAAGGCCAATAGTCTCAGGCGCATGGTTGCTCCTCGGTTGGCGTCCAACGTTGCCGCAGGCCGCCTGGTGCCCCAACGAATCAAAAGGTTAGCATGCGGTTGGATGACTTCTCAATGAGCCGTGGTGGCAGGCGAAGCGGGCTAGACCGTGGGGTGGGGCAGGCGCTGGCTGATGAGCGCGGGTAGAGCTGGCGCCTGGTTGCATGGATCCATGATCGATGAGGAAGTCCCAGAGAGAGATGTGGAATGCCGCGCCAGGCGGTACACAAGCATGTCCCGCTGCCGACGGCACCCCCTCCCTGCGCCGCAGAAGCTAAGCACCTCTAATGGGTCTCATCGAGCGCTGAGCGAATTCTACGCGGCCCACGGGGATATTGCGCGCTGCGGGGTACCCCACCAGAGGCGCACCCACTAGGTTGGACCTGATCGGCCAAGTCTTGATCGATTCGAAGGAGCAGAGTCAAACAAAAACGCGTGGAACACTGGAGTCGTCTCCCTCTGTCTCGCCCGACAAAGGAAATGACCCCCTCCGCGGCGGCTTCCTCAAGCTCCTTGACGGGTCTCATCCCCGTCCCTAGGCGAGCGCAACCGAAATCCGGCCGGAACCCCTGTAGTCACGTCAATGCAACCCCAACCCCAACCCCAAAACTCAACACCTGGACTCATCGACGGAGTTTGACGGGACCGTGGAGGCTGGCCGGACGGTGTTGCCGCAGCGGGACCGGGACAATATGCTCGCTAAACACCACCCGCGCGGTGGCATCTCAGCGTAGAGTTCCCAAACATGCCAAGACTCCGGAAGATCGCGTTCTCTCTGCTCCTGTCGTCCGTCGCCATGTCCGCATTCGCTCAGTACGGCAACCCGGAGTACTGGTCGGCGGGCCCTATCCATTATGGCCCGTGCTGGCGCCAGCCATACTACGGCTATCCTTACCCGTGCGGCCAGGGAGCGCCCTGCACCTCGGGGGCACCTGCCGGGTCCCGAACGCAGGGCCGTGCCCCGAACCCGGCACAACCCTACGCCCAGCCAGGCCCAGTCTACCCGGGGTTGTCGGCAGCCCCGGGGCAAGTGTGGGGAGGCCGTTACTTCGGAGCGTTCCCCTATGGGTACCAATAGACCATGCGGGGAGGGGGATAGCTGTACAGCATGGTGCAAAGGCCGCGGCAAGCTCCTCCGGTTGGGGGCGACGGGTGGGTATGCCTCTCTCAAGAAACAGAACTGTAGGCAGCCGTTTTCATGCGGCTGCTCCTATCGGGTTGATTTGGAAGCCCAGCGCAGTGGCGCGGCGCTTAAGGGCGGCGATACTGCGTTCGCGCTGCTGCTCGTAGCGCTGCTGGCCCTGATCGACGAAGGTCTCGCCGCGGGTGAGCATGAAGTACACCATGCGCGCGAGCTTGTGTGCGCTTTCGAACCGCTCCAAGTCGGTGCCGATCTCGCTCCAGATCTTCATCACCGAGTCCAGCCCCAAGCCGTTGATGCGCGTGAGGTCGGCACCCGCCCAGTTGGCGAGGTGCTGGCGCACGTCGAACTGCGCTCGCGCCCTGCTACCGGCTCGCGGCGCTTTACCCAAATCGACGCTGACGGCTCGGCGAGCAGCGCTTGCAGCTTGAGATCGCACTCTCGAAGATGCTGCGCGATGTCCTCATACATCCCCAGCGCCTGCTTGAGCACGAACAGGTGCTCCTCGCGCCAGTTGCCCGTCAGCGCTCGCGCGATGTCTTGCTCGCTGGCCCGGATGCGCCGGCTGACGGTGCCGCGCCAGCACCCGCGCATCGCGCTGGCCGGACACAATGTCGCCGATGATCGCCTGGCCCGTCACGTCGCTGATGACCTCGGTGAGCTGGATGTTCATCTGCACTAGCGCCTTTTGCATGCGCTGCACCCAACTGGCCTGCTCGGTGAGCCGCGGGTCGCAACGCTGCGCGCAGCAGCCCATGGCTCACGAGCTTTTGCAGCCACTGGCAGTCCTGCACGTCGCTCTTGCGCCCCGGCACGTACTTCACCTGCCGCGCATCAACCCGCCACACCTTCAAGCCGCGGCTCTCCAACACCTCGTACACCGGGACCCAGTACCCCCCAGTGGACTCCAGCGCCACCCCATCGACCCCGCAGGCGAGTAGCCAGTCGGCCAGGGCGTTGAGGTCATCGGTCATCGTAGCGACTTCGCGCACCGGGGCATCGCTGCTATGCGCAGGCACTGCCACCCAGTGACTCGATGCCCCTACCTCCACCGCCGCCGCGTTGGGAAAAACCTCCTCTTCTCGCTTGCGCATCGCCATGGCCTGCTCCACTATCGTTGAGGAACGGCCTCGATCTCTCAAACGGGATGCGGCTCGCGCCGCTCACCCATGTCACCGACGATTCCCGGACCATGCTCAGAGACGAGCTCGCACCAAGGCGTCGGCTAACGCCGCGGGCTCGCACCCATGACGTGTCGGTCATCTCGGCGCTGCCGCTCACCTTGTACCTCATCGGCGCTTCTTCCAGAACACCTGGCCCGCGCGCGGGATTGGGTTGCTCAGAGCTGACTTGAAGATACCGTGGCTCAGGCAGCAGCGTGAGCCGGCTGTTGTTGCGGCGTCACGCGATAGCCGAGGCTCTGCAGGCGCCTGACCAAGCGGTTCACAGTGACGTTCCGGGCGGCATCGGTCGAGTTTAGTGCGCCCCGATCTCACGGTAAGGCTCATGGCGTTGCACGAGGTGATAGCCGATCACGAGGATCGAATGCGCGACGGCCAGAATTGCCCGTTTCTTGCCGCGGTGCGGGCCGCCAGGCGATGATACTGCGCCGACAGATAGTTGTTCTTGGTGCGGGCGGCTGCCATTACGGGTACAAGAACCACCTGCCTGCCCACACGCGGGTGCGCAGGTACGAGGTGACCGATCCCACCGTGCACGACAGTCCGGTGTTTGAGCCGCTGCTCGACCGCGCCAACACCAACACCAACACCGAGGTCTGAGCCGAGCTGCCTGCCGTTCCAAGGAAACCGAACGGCTGCTAGGGTCTCGTCGCTACGCTCCGCGCGCCTTGCTCTCGGGCCTCTCGCGACGACTTGTGCGCAAACTCTGACCTTCTCGAGAGCCCCGGCGCGCTCGCGCAAGCAAGGGTCGAAGCGCCCCAGGATACAAGCTTTGCCCGCACGGCGATCGCATCACAGGCCTCCACTCCGCTGTTCGCAGTACAGGTGCTGCCGCGTCCATGGTATTCGGTTGTTCGACTGACGGGTAAAAACAATCTGGAAGAGCTGCAGGTCCCCTACCGTAAAAGCCGTCTGTGAGCCTGCCAGGTAGAGCCGCCATGCCCGTACGAATGGCTCGCTGAACATCTGCCGTACGGTGTCGATCGCCGACTCATAGCGCCGCAACCAGTGCTCCAGGGTCTGGGCATAGTGGAGGCGCAGGTTCTCCACGTCGAGAACTGAGAGCCCCTGGGGCTCGAACAGCTTCGACATCTCCGACAGGCTCGGCGGATGTGCGCCGGGAAAGATGCGTTTCTCGATCCAGGCATTCATCTTGCCTGGGCTGTTGCGACCGATCGTATGGATCAAACCGTAGCCCTCCGCCTTCAGGCTGCGGTCGATCACCTCGCCTAAGCGGCGGTAGTTATCCACACCAACGTGCTCGAGCATGCCTACCGATGCGAAAGCGTCGAATTCGCCCCGGATCTCGCGGTAGTCACCCTCGATGTATTCTACGCGGTCCTCCAAGCCCTCCTTGCGCGCCTGCCCGTGGGCGAAGCTTATCTGCTCCGTGGAGATGTTGTACGCTTTGACCGTCACACCATAGTGCTTGACCAAATGTAGGGCGAGCGATCCCCAACCACAGCCGGCTTCGACCACGCGATCGCCCGGCTTGAGAAGCAGCTTGCGCGCGACGTGGTCCATCTTGGCGATCTGCGCCTGCTCCAACGTCGCGGACGACGTTGGGAAATAGGCACAGGTATAGAGCATGCGCTCATCGAGCCACAGCCGGTAGAAGTCGTTACCGATGTCGTAATGATGGTGGATATTGTCCCGCGACCCCAAGAGCGTATTACGCCTACGCCGGTGAGTCGTGGCTTGCAGCTTCCGCTCGAAGCCGTCTCCGGCCGCGGACATCGCCCGCGAGACGGCCTCGAGAAACCCCACCAGGGGCCCCTCGACCTCGATGCGGCCGGCGCTGTACAGCTCACCGAACTGAAGATCGGGGTGGGCGACCAGCCTCCACAGTGCCCCGCGATCTCGGATCAGAACGCGGGTCACCGGCGCCTTAGGGTGTTCGGGAACGGCCTGCCCATCCCACAGCATCAGCTGCACGGGTGGGTGCCCCAGGGTGGCCAACATCCTGCTCAGCAGCCAACGCTCCGCGGGATAGACATGGCCGGTGCTGGGGGAACCGCCCGCCGCCTGGCCCGGACTCCCATCCCTCTCCGACGCGGAGACGCTCCAGACTTCGGTCTCGTTCCCGCTCATGACTTCACCCAATACACTTGTAAAGAATTTCGGGAGTTAGCTGACCGGACGATGGTGGCCGGTCAAGCAGTCCCCCCCCGGCACACACACCGTTGGCGTCGCAAACGACTCCGCTACCCTCGGCGCCAAGTCGCACGACAAATTGGAATTTATATACCCTTTGTACTGATCCGGCGCCTGCGTGCACAATAAGTGCACAGCGCGTCCGACCGCCGCCTCGACACGGCGACCTTATTCTGCCACAGCCCCCTGCGACCGTCGATACTGCACCGCTGAGCTAGACTTGCTTGTTCTCCCGCCATAGGCATGGTCCTTCTCACGCGAGCCGCTTCGTCCGCCAGCTTCGAGTTCATCGGCTCGACCGCCAACGGTTTTCCGCAGAGAGGTTCGCCTGTGGTCTCGGTGGATACAAGAAAGAAGCGCGAGGTGGAGCGCTTAATGCCCAATCCTTCTTCATCTTCCTCAAGCAGCTCGAGCGCCTCAGCACAGGAACCGGCCCGCGCCTGGCGGTCATAGCAACACTCGGACAGTCCAAGAGCTTGCCTTTCGTTCGGAGATCGATGCGGGTATTGATGAGACAGGGGGGGAAGTCGCGGACGCAGGTACGAAAACCTTGGCCGTTACGCGGTGTGACTTTCACGGCGAGTGGAACTACAGCCTGTCTTCCCATCCCGCATCTCGCCACTTGAGATGTGCATGGGGTGCTGCATAGGGTCCTTAGAGGCGTCAAGGGCGTGACAAGGCTCGTATGGAAGTTTATTGTGTCGTGCAGCGATGTTTTCGTCCACGCAGCGGTCGGCCGGTATTGTGATCCCGCGTGAACGTTGTGCCAAGCGAACGACTGTGCCGGCAGGCGAACCGGGGAGCCCCGCCGCCTAGGGCTGAGGCCACTCTGGGACACCGCACTCGGGACACTGCAGCTGAAGTATCCAGATCCACTGTAGCATTCTGCGGTGGTCCGGCCCGTTTGGCCAGGGCCCTTCCAATCGGGGCTGGAGCGCGTTGTAGCTGTCCAGAAGGAGTATCGCCGGCGTGTTCTGGGTCAGGCGCCTCAGGACCGCTCGGTTCTGGTCGATGAGCAACGGGAACGGCGGCGCCTTCCCCTTCGGCGGAGTGGGACTGACGGCCAGAACCGCGACGCCAGCGTCAACGTACTCCTCCCAGTGCCGGGCGACATCCAGCAGGGCGGCGTCATCGCCTCCTTCACAGCAGATTAGCAGAACGGGCTGGCGATGCTTATAGTCCCAGAGCGAGACCCTCCGGCCTTGTAGATCTGCTAGGGTGAAGCTCGGAACGACTGAGCATGGTGCGGGTAGGTGTATCATACGGCCCATTTTAGGCAACCTGCCGGTTGCGGCTCGAAGGTTCCAACAGGGGGTGTTGGGCCAGAATCCACGGCGTGCCGACGAGGTCCGGGGGGTCCGCCACCAGTCTCCATGAACGAAGCGAGGCTCCCTCTCAGCCTGCAGTATGGGCGCTGTGGCGAGCCTTTACGCAGGAGCGACAGCATGCGTTTGGCCTCGTCGATAGTCGTGTTAGCGCTGGTGCTGATCTGCGCGCCGTGCGGTGGTGCGGATGAACGCTCCCGTGATGATGGCCGCTCCGGGGCGTTGACTTCCTCCGTTGCCGGCCCTGTTGAGACCCCGGCGGTTGCCGAGCTGGCGGCGCCACTGAATCCCCAGCATCTCCACCTGATCTCGGAGGTGGCACTGGTCGCCGACCAGCACACGGGAAGGGTTCTCTACGCCAAGAATGCCGATGTCCAGACGCCCATCGCCTCCATCACCAAGCTCATGACAGCCATGGTGATTCTGGATGCGGGCCTTCCCATGGAGCGCCGCATCCAGGTCAGCGCCGATGACGTGGACCACCTCCGTAACAGCGGCTCCCGACTGCGGGTGGGCTCCGTACTCAGTCGACGAGAGCTTCTCCAGTTGGCGTTGATGTCCTCCGAGAACCGAGCGGCGGCTGCGCTGGCTCGGACCTATCCCGGAGGGACGGCCGCCTTCGTCCCCGCCATGAACCGCAAGGCCAAGGATCTGGGGATGCGCAACACCGTCTTCGTGGATCCCACCGGGCTCTACAGCGGGAACATGTCCGTTGCGGAGGACCTTGTCAAGATGGTGAAGGCGGCTTTCCGTTATCCCCCCATCCAGCGGATAACCACCACGCCCCGTTACCTGCTCATGCTCCCCAGGTTTCGCCGCCCGCTGGAATACCGGAACACCAACGCCCTGGTCCGCGATGGGACTTGGGACATCGGTCTCAGCAAGACCGGCTACATCAGTGAGTCAGGGCATTGCTTGGTGATGCAGGCGACCGTCGCCGGGCGGGAGGTGGTGATCGTGCTGCTCAACGCCCAAGGCAGACTGTCGCGCTTTGGCGACGCCAACCGCATCCGCCGCTGGATCGAGGCCGGCGCGACCGGGCGGCATTCGGCACGCGGGTGAGGCATGGTCGCGCCTGAAACCTTCCCCGCGGCGGACAGACGCCAAGGACTAGGATGCCCCCGGGGCGTGTGGGCCGCGCTTCGGTTCGCACGGCTTCTGTAAGTAACAGGTGAGCAGCGAAGAGGAGGCCGTCAGCGCCCAGAACAAGAAGAAACCCAGGGAATAGGCTTCGAGGCGCGTCACCTGGGGAGAGAGCCCGTCCCCCAGGATCTCCGCCGGGTCGAATGCGGTGAAGAAGAGGATAGTGGCGATGCCGGCGGTGATGAAGGACGGCCAGAGCACGGCGATGACCTGCTGCACTTTGGGGATAGATGACATGTGGGTTAAATTCTCCCGGGTTGAGTTGCGTCTTTCGGCGTGGCTGCCCCCGCCCGCAGCGCTATTCGGGTCCATGCGCAGCCCGGTCGCCTGAGAGCTTGTGAATAAATCGGCTGCGGGCTCTTTCATCCATATTCAGGATCTTCACTGTGTACACGTTCTCTATCAGACCTTGATCCGTTTCGCGATACAGAGCATTCCGATCTCGGAGCACGTCGACGGCTAGCGGAACCCTCTTGTCCAGGGCGTAGCCGAAGGCACCTGTCACGGAGACGAGGATGAGGCCGTAGATCAACACGCGCGGTCGCGTGGACTTACCCTGCACGGCATTCTCGGTCGTGTAGCGGATCAGCCCCTTGGGATAGCCCATCTTCTCCATGACATCGTTGCAGGCGTCGATGCACGCGGCGCAGGCGATGCACTGATACTGCAGCCCGTTGCGGATAACTATGCCGGTGGGGCAAACCTGCACGCACATCGTGCAGTCGATGCAGTCGCCCAGGCCCAAGATGCGGTGATCGGCGCCGCGCCGGCGCGACCCGCGCGGCTCGCCCCGGCCCTCATCGTAGGACACGATGAGTGTGTCCTTGTCGAACATCGCGCTCTGAAAGCGCGCATATGGGCACATGTAGACGCACACCTGTTCCCGCATCCAGCCGGCGTTGAGGTAGGTGGCGAAGCCGTAGAACAGCACCCAGAAGGTCTCCCAATGTCCGGTGCTGGAGGTGAGGATCTCGTGAGCCAGATCCTGGATGGGGGTGAAGCACCCCACGAAAGTGAACCCCGTGAACAGCGAAAACAGCAGCCACACCGCGTGCTTGGTCCCCCGGACTAGCGCCTTGTGCGGGCCCCACGGGAGCCCGTCGAGCTTCATCTGCTTGGCGCGATCGCCCTCTATCTTGCGCTCCAGCCACATGAAGACCTCGGTCCACACGGTTTGCGGACAGGCGTACCCGCACCAGACGCGCCCTGCCAGCGCCGTAAAGAAAAACAGGGACAGGGCCGCGATGATCAGGAGCAGCGTGAGAAAGAAGAAATCCTGCGGCTAGAATACCCAGTCGAAGACATAGAACTTGCGGTTCGGGAGGTCGAACAGCACCGCCTGCCGCCCTCGCCACGTCACCCAGGCCAGACCGTAATAGGTTCCGAGAAGGAGCACGACAGCCATGACCCGCAGCAGCGCGAAGATGCCGTGGACCTCGCGCGGGTAAATTTTCTGACGCTTGGCGTAAAGCTCCTGCTCGAGCTGAACGTCAGGCGGCTCTTGCGCCCTTGTCGCGACCTTTGGCAGTGGCGTGTTCATGGCGGTGGTGGAGGCTGCGGGAGACCACTGTCCCGTCGGGTGCGTCAGGGGCTGGCTCGGGCTGCTCCGCGTGGACGGGAGTGCCGACTACCATCAGCCGAAGCGGGAGCCGAATGCGCGCAGCGTACGGGGAGCGGACGCGACATCAGGCGTTGGGTTGCATTACAGCAGTACGTCACCGGGTGCTTTCCGGGTAGGGACGGAGGCGCGGGCTCCATTCTGCTTATCAAGGTTTGTGCGACAGGCTGTAGACGTATGCCGCCAGAAGATGCACTCTGGGCTCGCCCAGGAACTGCCGAAAGGCCGGCATTTGACCCTTGCGACCGTGCAGGATGGTCTCCCTGATGACCTGGGGTGAGCCGCCGTACAACCAGATGGTGTCGGTCAGGTTCGGGGCACCGATGGCCTGGTTGCCTTTTCCGTCCAGGCCGTGGAGCCGGCGCAGAAGACGAATTTCTGCTTCCCGGCAGCGACCTTCTGCCGATCGCCCGGCCGGCCCGACAAGCTCATCACATAGGCCACCAGATTGTCGAGATCGGTGTCGGTGAGGCCCAGGTCTTTGGCAGCGGGCATGCCGCCTCCGGCGCCAGCCACGCGCCCGTCCAGGATGGTCGTCTGGATGTCCTCCGGGGAGCCCCCCACAGCCAGTCGTGGTCGCGCAGATTGGGAAATCCCTTGGCCCCGCCGGCGTCCGACCCGTGGTAACTAGCGCAGTAAGTGACGAACAGGTGCTGCCCGATGTGTAGGGCTTGCGGGTCCCTGATAAGAGCCGGGAGTGCCTGTTTGGCGTATTCCTCGAACAGCGGCTCGTACTGCACTTTCGCCGCCTGCAACTCTTGTGCATATTGCTTGTCTTGACCCCATCCCAGGACACCGCCGAAGCGTCCCACACCCGGATACAGGAAGAGATAGAGCAGCCCGAAGACGATGGTGAGGTAGAACAAATACAGCCACCAGCGGGGAAGCGGGTTGTTGTACTCCTTCAGATCTTCGTCCCATATATGCCCCGTGACCTCTCCTTTGGCGGATTCTCCCGCGCGCGGCCTCATGGTCCACGAGATCAGCCACAGGCAGGCCAGGATGTTGGCGAGGGTGACAACGGTGATGTACCAGCCGAGCGTGCCGCTCATTCCGAGTCTCCTTCATGATTTCGGAGGGTTTTTTCGTGGCGAACGCGATCAGCGTCCGCTAACGGCAGGTGGGCCGCCTCGTCGAAGGCCTTTCTGCGCCTCTTACTGTAGGCCCAGATCACGACCCCGATGAACACGACGGGGGTGAGAACGGCGAACAGCGTGCGCAGGGCCATGACCAGATCCATGTCGCTCACTGCCGGTGGCGGTATACGCGCAGCCCCTGCAAATAGGCGACGAGGGCGTCCATCTCGGAATGACCCTTGACCGCCGCTTGCGCCCCGGCGATGTCCTCATCGGTATAGGGGACCCCGAGAATCCGCGGACTTTCATCTTGTGGGCTGTCTGACTGCCGTCCAGCAGGTTCTGCGCGAGCCAAGGGAATCCCGGCATGTTGGATTCGGGAACCACGTCTCGCGGGTTCATCAGGTGTACGCGGTGCCAGTCGTCGCTGTACCGCCCGCCGACTCGCGCCAAGTCCGGCCCGGTGCGCTTGGAGCCCCAGAGAAACGGATGGTCATAGACGAACTCGCCTGCCACCGAGTATGGCCCGTAGCGTTCAGTCTCGGCCCGGAAGGGACGGATCATCTGCGAATGACAGACATTGCATCCCTCGTGGATGTACACGTCACGGCCTTCCAACTCCAGCGCCGGGTACGGCTTGAGCCCCTCGATAGGCTGCGTGGTCTCCTTGAGGAAAAACAGCGGGAGGATCTCGACGAGCCCGCCCACGCTCACCAGCGCGAGGATGAGCAGCGCCATAAGGCCGACGTTCTTCTCGACTACCTCGTGACTCACGGCATTCCCCTCCTTCAGGCGGGCTGCGGCACGGCTACCGCTGCGGGCTTGGCTCCGGCGACCGTCTTCCAGACGTTGTACGCCATCAGCAGCATCCCGCTCAGGAACACCACGCCGCCCAAAAAGCGCACATAGTAGAAGGGGTACACCCGCGCGAGCGACTCCACGAAGCTGTAAGTGAGGGTGCCGTCGTCGTTGGGCGGCGTACGGCGCCAGTGTGTGGGCGACCGTGAGTGGCCGGGGGCGGTCTATTTCGATGCGGTGACTATGTTCACGTTCTTTCTCTTGACCGCCCGCCATCTGGAGATGGCTGCCCGGCACCGCGCGCTGCGCACCACCGAGGCCTTGGCCCGGTTGGTGCCCCTCATGGCGCGTCGCATCGAAGGCGGGAACGACGAGTTGGTCCCGGCGGCTGAGCTCATGACGGGTGACAGGGTGCTGATCCGGCCCGGAGAAAGCATCCCCGCCGACGGCACTGTCCTGGAGGGCAGCAGCACCGTGGACGAGGGCCTGATCACCGGTGAGAGCCTGCCTCGCCCAAGGCGCGATGGAGACAGCTTGGTGGCGGGCTCGGTCAACCGCGAAGGTCCCCTCGTCATGCGGGTCGTCAAGGCGGGATCGGAGACCCTGCTGTCATCGATTATCCGTCTGCTCGATCGGGCACAGGCCGAGAAGCCCGCCGTTGCGCGGCTCGCGGACCGCGTGGCCGGGTGGTTTGTGCACGCCATCGAGGCCCTGGCGCGCGCAACCCACGTGGTCTTCGACAAGACCGGGACGCTCACCGAGGGCGCATTCAAGCTGGAGGAGGTGGTGCCGCTACGCGATCTCCCGGTCCGAGAGGCATTGGAGATCGCTGCCGCTCTCGATCACCGTTCCGAACATCCGATCGCGAAGGCGTTGCTGTGTGCGAGCCATGGATCTCTGGAAGCACTGGGGGTCCACGTGACGCCCGGGGAGGGTGTCACGGGGGTAGGTCTGCGGGCGCCGGTTCCGGTTGGGGACGGCCGCGTTCGCAAATGTGGCGGCCGACGCCGGGAGGGCGCCGCCGGCTCCAGGCGCGGGCGACGAAGCCACCTGGGTGGCTTTGGGGGACGACCGTGGACTGTTGGCTTGGTTCGGCTTCAGTGATCCGCTGCGCCCCGATGCTGTGGATGCCGTTCGGTCCCTGAAGCGGGAGGGTGTCAACGTCGCGTTGCTCAGCGGCGACGGAGAAGGAGTCGTGGCACGGGTGGCGCTCTCCGTCGGCATCGCTGGGGCGTGGGCTCGGCTGACCCCGGAAGCCAAGCTCGGGCGGCTCCGCGAGCTGCAGCGACAAGGGGCCTGCGTCGTCATCCATCGTGGGGGACGGCGTCAACGACGCCCCGGCAATAGCCGGTGCCCATGCCTCTCAGTCGCGATGGGCAGCGGTGCGGAGTTAGCGCAGGCCAGTGCCGACATGGTCTTGCCGGGCAGGCTCACCGACATCTCGGCTGCCATTCGGACGGCGCGCCGGACGCTCCGGGTAATCCGCCAGAACCTGGCCTGGGCTGTCGGATACAATCTGCTGGCGCTGCCCCTGGCCTGCGCGGGCTACGTCGCGCCATGGATGACCGCGCTCGGTATGTCCGCCGGCTCTCTGGCAGTGGTTCTGAACGCCCTGCGCTTAGTACGGGACAACGGCCCGAAGGCTGACACCGGTCCCCGCGCCGGTCTGCCCGCGCCCGCTCCCAGCTAGCCCGCGGATCCCATGGAGATTCTCTACCTGCTGATCCCATTGGCCGCCGCGGCGCTGCTGTGGGCGATCCGCAGCGGCCAGTACGACGACTTGGAGGGTCCAGCTTACCGCATTCTGCTGGACGAGGACGAAGACGCCGATCACCAGAGCCGTCCGCCGGAAGACGGGCGAGCATCCTAACCGCTCACCGGGAGATTCGCCGCCCCAAAATACAAGAACACTGGAGGCGCCACGCCCGCGCCGCTCCCTTCACTCCGCCGGCAGGCGGCCGCGGGAGACAAAGAGCGCCTGCGGCGTATTTTCTTCAGGCTATTATGGCGCTGGCTTCAGGTCTCCAGCGCCAGAGCAACGTCCTGCAGGCTCTGTTGGAGCTTCTTCATGGCGTTCTTCTCGAGCTGCCGGATGCGCTCTGCCGTGACTTGGTATTTGTCTGCCAGCTCTTGCAGGGTGAGCTTGTGGTCTGTGAGCCAGCGCTTCTCCAAGATGTCTCTGCTGCGTTTGTCCAGCTTGGATATTGCCCCATACAGTTGCTCGTGGTTGTAATGCTCCGAATCCCTGCTCTCCACCTGGGTAGCCGGATCCATGCGCAGATCCGGGAGATAAGCGACTGGCGCCGCGCGGGCGTGCTCGTCTCCATCTTCGGCATCGCCGTAACCGTCGAAGGCCGCATCGTGGGCGCTCAGGCGCGCCTCCATCTCGATCACGGTCTGGGGAGCCACGCCCAGGTCTTGGGCAACTGCCTGCACCTCCTGCGGGTTGAGCCAACCCAAGCGCTTCTTGGCGCTGCGCAGGTTGAAGAACAGCTTGCGCTGCGCCTTGGTGGTGGCTACCTTGACGATACGCCAGTTGCGCAGGATGAACTCGTGGATCTCCGCCCGAATCCAGTGCACGGCGAAGGACACCAAGCGCACGTTCAGCGTCGGATCGAAGCGTTTGACGGCCTTCATCAGCCCGATATTGCCCTCCTGCACCAAGTCCCCCAAAGGCAAGCCATATCCGCTGTAGCCGCGGGCCACGTGCACTACGAAGCGCAGGTGCGAGAGCACCAAGGAGCGCGCAGCATCCACGTCGTTCTCCTCGCGGTAGCGGCTGGCTAGCTCTCGCTCTTCCTCGGCGCTCAACATCGGGGTGGAGTTGACCGCCTGGATATAGCTGTCCAGGCTCCCCATCGGCAGCGCAAGTTCCAGCCTCTGCAACGCGTTGGACATAGGCAACTTCGACCTCCTCATGTGGCTCGCCGCGCCCGGTGCCAATCTTAGCACTCTATTCCAGTGAGTGCTAAACTGCTGAAAAGTTCAACCCGACCGCAGGGCATGCCGCTCTCGACGGGGCGCCAATGGCCATTATCCCGTCCATTTGCTGGAGCCATTGCCGCGCTGCCAGAAGCCGTGATGCCAGGTCGGCGCGAACGCTCCGGCCCTGGGTCGGCTGCTGGATGAGGAGCTTGAGCCGGGGGTTCTGGGCGGTACCCGGATGGCCGGGGAGAAGGACGGCTCACCGGCTCCGAAGTCGAAGTTGACGGGGGCTCAAGGCGCGGGGGAGCCCCTGCCGACGTTGATGAACCGTATCACTGGTCCTCTGCGACCATCAGGGCGTCCACGAACTCCTCGGCGTCGAATACCCTCAGGTCCTCAATATCCTCCCCGACGCCGATGAAGCGGATGGGGATGCCCAAGCGTTTGGCGATCGCGAAGATGATGCCGCCCTTGGCAGTCCCGTCAAGCTTGGTGAGGGTGATTCCCGTGACACCGACCGTCTCCCGGAACTGGACCGCTTGGTTCAGGCCGTTCTGACCCGTGCCGGCGTCGAGAATGAGCATCACCTCGTGGGGCGCAGTGGGGTCGAGCTTCTGAACGACGCGTCGCACCTTTTTCAGCTCCTCCATCAGGTTGGTCTTGGTGTGCAAACGCCCTGCCGTGTCGGCGATAACCACGTCGATGCCGCGCGCCCGGGCGGCCTGGACGGCGTCGAAGATCACCGAGGCGGAGTCCGCCCCGCTGTGCTGGGCGATGACCGGGATCGCGTTCCGCCGCCCCCATGCCTCGAGCTGCTCCATGGCGGCCGCGCGAAATGTGTCTCCAGCGGCCAGCAGGACCGACCGGCCTTCATCTGCGAGACGGTGGGCAAGCTTTCCGATGGTGGTGGTCTTGCCGGAGCCGTTGACCCCAACCATCAGGATGATGAACGGCCGCACCTCCTGTGGAACATCCAGCGGCTTGGCGCAAGGGCGTAGGATGGCGAGCATGTCTTCGCGCAACGCCGAGAATAGGCCCTGCGGATCGCGCAGCAGTTTGCGGCTGACGCGCCCGCCGAGATCGCCGATGATCTGCTGCGTCGCCTCCACACCCACGTCGGCAAGGAGCAACTGCGTCTCCACCGCCTCCAGCAGCTCTGCGTCGACCTCGGTCTTGCCGATCACCAGCCGCGCCAAGCCTTCGATGAGGCTATGGCGCGTCCGTCGGAGCCGCTCACGCAGCCGTGCCAAGCGCCCGGCGGGCGCATCTCCCGAGGCTGCGATCTTGTCTTTCTTGAAACCAAACACTGTCTGCTGTGGTGTTCTCGGCACGATCTGAAATCGAGTTATCCTAACATCGCTACCGGTCCCGGTTAAGACCGGCGGCACGTCGGAGGGGGTCTTCTTGTCATGGCAAGGCGGTTCGGCACATGCGGCTTGTGGGCGTGCATCCCGGGTGCTGGCGGCGCCGCAGAGCTCAGAGCTTGTGAAGAAATCGTCGCGAGCGGCCCGAGAGCGAGGCGCACGGAGCGCAGCGACGAGACATATCAAGTAGATAGGCGAGGAGCGACCGAATGGCAGGACAGCTATTCGGCACGTCCGCAGGACGCCCCGAAGGGGTGGCGTACAGGGAGGTTCGCCATGAGCACCGCGCAACGCTGCTATCGGGACGCGTAGCAGATTTATTCACAAGCTCTCACCCGAGAGTTCCTCCTGGACGACGGTCTGAAGCTCATCACCAAGTTCGATCACCGCGGCGTTGGTGGTGATTTGTGTTCTGAATGCTGTCATCGGGTGAATGGGCGACTTGGAGCAGGTGACGATAGAGGATGTGCGGCGCTGGTACCGCAGGACGCGTTCCGACGCCGCATCCATTCGGGCCGCTGGGTGCCGGTGAGCGTGGGTGGGGCCAGCGCGAGCGAATGAGCTGCGTATCATCGGTGGGCATTGGCGCGGGCGGCGCCTGCGTTTCCCTCCCGTGCGCGACCTGCGTCCAACCCCGGATCGCGTGCGCGAGACCGTCTTCAACTGGCTGCAGGGGGTACTCCCTGGGGCGCGCTGCCTCGACCTGTTCGCCGGCAGCGGGGCTCTCGGGTTCGAAGCCGTTTCGCGCGGTGCGCTCAGTGCGGTGCTGGTGGATGACGACGCACGTGTGGTGGCGGTGCTGGGGGAGAACGTCCGCCTGCTCATGGCGGCGCACGTGCGGGTGGTGAGGGCCGAGGCCCTGGCCTACCTGAAGCAGCCTGGCCGGCCCATGGACGTGGTGTTCCTGGACCCCCCATACCGTAGCCGGCTCCTGGAGCCCTGCGCCAGGCTCTTGGAGGAGAACGGCTGGCTCGCAGCCGGCGCGCATCTCTATGTGGAGGCAGCCGCTATGAGCGGCCCGCCGGCCCTGCCGGAGACGTGGCGTTTGGTGCGCAGCCGCCGCGCAGGGCAGGTGGGTTACCACCTCGCGGTGAGGAGCTGACGTGACGACACTCGCGGTCTACCCAGGTACCTTCGATCCCATCACCCATGGCCATACCGACCTGGTCCAGCGTGCGGCGGTGATATTCGACCGCCTCGTCGTGGCGGTGGCCGCGCATCCCATCAAGCAGCCGGCCTTTTCGTTGGAGGAGCGGGTCGCGATGGCCGAGCAGGTGCTCGGCGGCCTGAGCAACGTCGAGGTGTGCGGATTTCACGGCCTGCTGGCGAATTTCGTCCGGGAGCGCGGCGCCCGGGTGATCCTGAGAGGGCTGCGGGCGGTTTCGGACTTCGAGTATGAGTTCCAACTGGCCAGCATGAACCGCAAGCTGGCACCCCAGGTAGAGACGTTGTTCCTGACCCCGGCTGAGCAATATGCCTTCATATCTGCCAGCTTGGTGCGCGAGATCGCTGCCCTCGGAGGCGACGTCTCCGACTTTGTCCACAGGAACGTCGTGGATGCACTACGTGCCCGGATGCGCTAGACTGGCAGCCCGAGTTCGTTTTAACCTTTTTGACGGTACGGTGCAGAGTGGGGTTACGGGAGCGCGTCGGCCATGGCCATGCTGATCACGGATGAATGCATCAACTGCAACGTCTGCGAGCCCGAATGCCCCAACGACGCCATCTCCCAGGGCGAGGAGATATATGTCATCGACCCGAGGCTGTGCACCGAGTGTGTGGGCCATTTCGAGACGCCCCAGTGCGTCGAGGTATGCCCCGTCGAGTGCATCGTGCTCGATGCGAGCCACGCGGAGGACAAGGACGCCCTGCACCTGAAGTACCTGAGGCTTACCGGCAAAGCCGCATGATCACCTCCTCGTTTTATTTACGCCTGAAGGCCCCTGTCGGGGCCTTTTTTTTGTCCGGGGTGCTCGCGATCTGCCTTGCGCCGTGGGAGCACTCGGTCTGCGCCGAGTTACTACCTCGCGCGCTGGCCGTTGCCAGCGCACACCCGCTGGCCACTCAGGCGGGCATCGAGACGTTGGAAGCGGGAGGAAACGCCTTCGACGCCGCGGTAACGGTCGCCGCCGTGCTGGCGGTCGTAGAACCCTACAGCTCGGGGCTCGGGGGTGGAGGGTTCTGGCTGTTGCGGCGGGCTGCGGGCCGGGGCGAAGTGATGGTGGACGCGCGGGAGCAGGCGCCCCTCGCGGCACACCAGGACATGTTCCAGGACGGGAAGGGCAAGGTCCGACCCCGCGCGTCCGTGGACGGCCCGTTGGCGGCCGCCATACCCGGTATCCCGGCGGCCTTGGCACACGTCTCCGCCCGGTACGGGCGCCGCCCTCTCGGGGCCAACTTGCAGGCTGCCATTGGCCTGGCGCGCGAGGGGTTTCCGGTCTCAGCGCAGTATCGTGCCGCGGCTCGTTTACGGCTATCCGTGCTGCGTGCTTACCCCGAGTCGGCCCGCATCTACCTGAAAGACAACGACGTACCGCCCGTCGGCTACGTAATACGTCAGCCCGATCTGGCGCAGACGCTGCAGATTTTGGCCAAGCGCGGGGCCGCCGGTTTCTATCAAGGACCGCTGGGCGGGGATCTGGTGGAGGCGGTGCGACGGGAGGGTGGCATCTGGAGCCTGGAGGACCTGGCGCGCTATCGCGTGGTGGAGCGTCCGCCCGTGCGCGGGAGCTACCGGGGCGTCTCACTGGTCTCGGCGGCGCCCCCGTCGGCCGGCGGCGTGTCCCTGATTGAGATGCTGAACATCCTGGCGGGATGGAACCTCGGGCGCCTGGATGCCGTGACGCGCAAGCACCTGATCATCGAGTCCATGCGTCGGACCTACCGCGACCGCACCGAATACCTGGGCGACCCCGACCAAGTGCGCATGCCCCTCACGCTTCTCATGCATCCTTATTACGCCGCAGGACTGCGTGCCTCCATCCGGCTCGATCGTGCCACGCCGAGCGCCGCACTGCCGAGCGTCGTCGGGCACGGGGAAGGCGACGACACGACGCACTTCGCGGTTCTGGATGCGCAGGGTGACGCGGCCGCGGTTTCGCTCAGCCTGAACTACGCATTCGGTTGTGGATTTGCCGTGCCCAGGACAGGCGTTCTGCTCAACGACCACATGGACGACTTCGCTTCCAAGCCCGGAGTCCCTAACCTTTACGGTCTGGTCGGCAGTCCGGCCAACGCCATCGCACCGGGCAAGCGGCCGCTGTCCAGCATGTCCCCGACCTTTCTCGACGACAAGGAGCGGTTCGCGGCTCTCGGCACACCCGGCGGGAGTCGCATCATTACCATGGTGCTGCTGGCCGTCCTGGATTTCGTGGCCGGCAACGGGCCCCAATCCTGGGTGAGTCTTCCGCGTTTCCATCATCAGTTCCTGCCCGACGAGGTAGTCTATGAGCCGGGCGCCCTTGGCGCGCAGGACATTCTCGGGCTGGAGCGGCTGGGTCATCACCTGCGGCGCTTGGACCGGCGCTATGGGAACATGCAGGCCGTCCTGTGGGACCGGCGGCGGGACTTGGTGTCGGCGGCTGCGGACCCCCGCGGAGAGGGGAAGGCCAAGGTGCGGAAGCCCCCTGCCCTGCCAGCAGCTCAAAGGAGGGGAAGCTGAGCGCCGTCCGGCGGCGGACGGAACCGCGTGGTGTCGAGCGGCGTCCGCGCACGGTTCAGCCCGAGCCGCCTGCGGGACAGCTCGAAGCGCTTGCGGATGATCTCTGCATACTGGCCCGTACCGGTCATCCGTCTGCCGAACCGGGAATCGTGGGCGTTCCCGCCGTGGCATTCGCGCACCAGCGCCAGGATCCGCTTTGCCTTGAGCGGTGCGTGGTGCCCGAGCCACTCCTCGAACAGCGCCTCCACCTCCAAAGGAAGCCGCAGCAGCACGTATCCGGCCGCGCTGGCCCGCGCGGCGGCGCAAGCCCCGAGGACGGCTTCCAGCTCGTGGTCATTCAGGCCCGGAATCACCGGGGCGACCAGCACGCCGGCCGGAATGCCCGCCGCGGCCAGCCGCTGCAGTGTCTGCAGACGCCGCTCCGGCGACGCGGCCCGCGGCTCCAGGCGGCGCGCCAGTCCGCGGTCGAGGGTGCTGAGAGAGACGAACACTTCTGCCAGGTTCTGGACGGCCATGGCGGACAGCAGGTCTTGGTCACGTTCCACGAGAGACGACTTGGTGGTGATGGTGACCGGGTGGCCGCAGGCGGCGAGCACTTCGAGGATGCGGCGCGTCACCTGCCAGGTCCGCTCGACCGGCTGGTAAGGGTCGGTATTGGTGCCGAGCGCGATGGGTTGGCAGCGGTACCCCGGCTGACGCAACTCCTGGACCAGCAAGCTGGCCGCCTCGGGCTTGACGAACAGGCGGCTTTCGAAGTCCAGGCCCGGAGATAGGCCCAGATAGGCATGGGTGGGGCGAGCGTAGCAGTAAACGCAGCCGTGCTCGCAACCCCGGTAGGGATTGATGGAGCGGTCGAAGGGGACGTCGGGCGATTGGTTGCGAGCGATGACTGTGCGTGCCTGGTCCCGCTGCACGGTGGTCTTCAGCGCGGGTGCCTGCGCATCCGCCTCGTTCCAGCCGTCGTCTTCCGGTTGACAGACCGTGGTGTCGAACCGGCACGCGGGGTTGCTGGCGGCGCCCCGTCCCTTGGACGGCGTCCTGCTCCACGTCATTGGCCGATTCTAGCACGCTTATCCGTGTTCCCCTGGCGCGCCGGCCGTTCTCGCACCCCAAAGGTGTAGAATCGGGCTGTGGTGACCGCGCGAGTCGACGCCTGCGGCCCGGGATGCGTCGCCGAGGCGATCGGCTTTGGTGGAGCGGCGCGAAAGGAGGAGCGTATGGTTGCCGGCAACGAACAAGTCATCAAACAGGTCCAGGCTGCCCTCGAGCTCGATCCCCGCATCAATCAGCACAAATCTCCGATACGTATGAGCTTCACGGGAGGCATCCTCACCCTCGAGGGCACCGTGGAGCACATCGCCGCCAAGCGGCGTGCGGTGCAGCTCGCCCGCACCGTGCCAGACGTGATCGTGGTCCAGGACCTCTTGCGGGTGCGGCCCTCCAACGTCTCCGGGGATGCCGCCATGCGCGACAGGGTCTGCAACGCCTTATTGCAGGAGCCGGCCTTCGGTTACTTCGGCGTCAACACGTGGCTCAAAGGAGCCCGCCAGGTCCTGAGGCAGGCGGTGGACGAGCAAGGGTGTTACTTCGAGGTACAGGTGCGCGATGGCGTCGTGACCCTGCAGGGTCGCGCTGGGAGCCTGTCTCACAAACGCCTGGCAGGGGTGCTGGCATGGTGGGTCGGCAGCCAGGACGTGCTCAACCAGACGGAGATCGACCCGCCCGAAGAGGATAACGACGACGAGCTGACGGATGCCGTCCGCTTGGCTCTGGAGAAGGACCCCTTCCTGAAGGGGACGGAGCTGAGCGTCCGCACGCGGGACCGTGTGGTGGCGCTGCACGGCGCGGTGCACGGCGAGACGGATCGCGAGCTGGCGGAGGCCGACGCCTGGTACGTGGACGGAGTGGACGGCGTCGACAACCACCTCGTGGTGCGGCCCGCATGAGGTGCTCGGCTGGCTACGCGCGCCTATAGCGCCCAGCGGCCGCGACAACGCCGTAGCAACCAAGGGGCGGCCTGCGCCGGGGGAGGGCGCGCCTGACCGATGCCCATCAAGGACTGGCCGGCCGGGGAACGGCCGCGGGAGAAGCTGCTGCAGCAAGGGCCGCAGGCCCTGTCGGACGCGGAGCTGCTGGCCATCTTCCTGCGCACCGGGATGCGCGGCAAGAGCGCCGTCGACTTGGCCCGCGACCTGCTGTCCAGCTACGGCGGCCTCCGCGCCCTGCTCCAGGCCGATTGGCGCACCTTCTGCCAGGCGCCCGGCCTGGGCATGGCCAAGTACAGTCAGTTGCAGGCGGCCTTGGAGATTTCCCGGCGCTACCTCCTGGAGTTACTCCAGCGGGAGGATGTCCTCACCAGCCCGGAGGTGGCCCGCAGCTACCTGACCGCGCGGCTGCGCGACCGGCCCCATGAGGTCTTCGCCTGTCTGTTCCTGGACAACCGACATCGGGTCATCTGCTTCGAAGAGCTGTTCCGGGGAACCATCGACGGGGCCACCGTGCACCCCCGGGAGGTCGTGAAGACCGCACTGGCGCACAATGCGGCGGCCGTCATCCTGGCGCACAATCACCCCTCCGGCGTGGCTGAGCCCAGCCGGGCCGACGAGATGCTCACCCGTCGACTCAAGGATGCGCTGGCGCTCGTAGACATCCGGGTGCTCGACCACATCGTTGTGGGGGAAGGGAACGCCGTCTCTCTCGCGGAGCGAGGCCTCCTTTAGCGGCAGGCGCGGAGACGCCGGGGCTGGGGCGGCTCCGCGCCTGCGGCATCGCCGCAGGTGTCTTCCCGGCTGGGCCGCGGAAGCGTATGCCGGATCGACGCGGGCCGGTGCCGAGGGTATGGCTGGCGCACAGAATTGTCAATACGCGAACCATCCGGACTTAGGCGCTAGTGGTTCACGCACCGGTCATGCGCAAGAATTTAGGACGCGATATATAGCTCAACTTTAGATAGCAGCTACGTAAACGGTAGCCGCAACAAGCCCCAGTGGCGCTCCGGGAAGCGGTCGCGGGTGACCGCGAGCCCCACCACGATTTGGGGCGCATCGCCGTGCCCGTTCTTGCTGTCGCCGTGCTTCCTCGGCGCCGCCTACGACAACGGGCAACCGGACGGAAATCCTGATGATCCACCTGGGCCGGCACAAGCGCGCGCCCGCCGATTACGACACCGCGGCCCTGGTCCGCGCCACCGACGGCTTCAGCGGCGCGGAGCTCGAAGAGGCGGTGGTCAATGCCACCGCCGGGGGGACGGGGACTCCACTGTGCCGTATGGGGTGTCCTCCCGCGAGGGGCGATTGTCCGGACTGCTAGCCGTCGGTCTCAGTAACGGCGGCTCGCAGGCGCTTCTTGCGGCCGCAGCGGTGCTTGGCTGCCAGGGTCCGTTCCCGGGAGGCCGCGCTCGGGCGCGTCTTGCGGCGCGGTTTGGGCTTCTCGGTTGCCCGGCTGAGAAGGTTCTTGAGGCGTTCGAGGGCGTCTTGGCGGTTACGCTCCTGTGTCCGATGACGACGGGCGTCGATCACCAGAACCCCCTCCGCCGTCACCCGGCGTCCCGCCAGACGCAGCAACCGCGCCCGCACGTCCTCGGGAAGCGCTATGCAACGAACCACATGAAAGCGCAGTTGCACCGCGGTGGACACCTTGTTGACGTTCTGACCACCGGGTCCGGATGCCCGGATGAAACGGAGATCGATATCGTTTTCGGGGATGCTGAGGTTAGCGAGGACAAGCGTCATATGAACAGCTTACACCATCGAAGTCGAGCGTCCTCTCGGCCCGAAGGCCGAGGAGCATCAGGTGTCGTGTTGGCGCCCAGCGGTCTCCACCGAAGCGGTCTGGCTAGAGGCCAGCCAACCCGGTCGCCCGGAGCCTGCGGGGCGGCTTGATGGTCAGGGCAGTCCCGCTCGCATGGCGATATCCAGACGGAGGGCGCGCGTTCGGGCCGGGGCAGCTACCAGCGGGGCGGGAGCTTCCTCAATAGGGTGACGCGCTTCCCCTTGATCGCGATGTAACCACCGGCCTTGAGGTCTCGTAACAGAACGCCGACCATCTCTCTGGACGCGCCGACCATGTTTGCGATGCCTTGCTGAGTGAGCTTGCCCGTCACGAGCTGGCCATTCTCCTCATAGGCATGTTCTTGTAACACCCGTACCAACCGGCCGTACACGTCCCGCAGCGCAAGGTCACTCACCGCTTCCGTAAGCCGAGTCACCCGTTCGACCAAGTTCGCGATCAGGTTCAATGCGATCTGCGGATGGCGCCCGAGGCACTCCAAGAACGCGGCCTTGGAGATGACCAGAAAGGATGAGTCCTCCAAGGTCGCCACCGAGGCCGTCCGCGGGCAGTTCCCCAGCAGGCCGAGCTCTCCGAGATATTCTCCAGGCCCCTGGATGTTGAGCACCTTTTCCTTGCCGCTCTCGTCAGCGACGTAGACCTTCACCTTGCCCGAGACGATCAGATACAGGCGTGATGATTCCTCTCCCTTCTGGATGAAAACGGTATTCTTGCGGAATGTCCGCGTAACGGCATGTCTCTTGATGACGCTGATCTCGTCGGCCGAGAGCCCCGCGAACAGTTTAACGTTCTCAAGCAAGGCGCTTCTGTCCCTGGCCACTGCGGCGGCAGTGTCGCCGCTGATTCGGATTGCCCCCAGAAGTATCCGTATCGTAACGCAACGTGCGCAACTTCAACGGTGACAGGCTGCAGCCTTCAACCGTTCAATCCGGCCAGCCTCCTTCGGACCGGGATCGGCAGCGGGCGGGCGAGCCTCCAGCCAGTGCGGCAAGACGGACGGGACGACCCGTCCGTGCTACACCCTCTCCTCGGAGCCGGCGCTATGCGATTCCAGCTCGTCGAGCAAGACCCCGGCGTCTTGCATGTCACCGGTATCGAGACCCTCGGTAAACCAGCGGTGTACGGGGGCGAGCAAAGCCCGAGCCTCCGTGTGTTTGCCCTGTTTGCTCCACAGCCGCGCCAGGCTGGTGGCCGATCGCAGCTCCAGGGATCTGGCGTGCTGGTCGCGGGCAGTCCCGAGGGCGCGTTGGAGACACGCTTCGGCGTCCGCTTCATGCCCCGCGGACCGGAGAAGCAGCTCCCCTTTGAGCCGGTACTGCTCCGCCTCCCACACGTGCTCGCCGGTTTTCTCTGCCAGTGCCAGCGCCTCGGCCAGCATGTCTAATGCCCGCTGGATTTGCCCCGATCTCCCATGGGCCTCGGCCAGCCAGCCGAGATACCATGACACGCCCAGGTCCGCGCCCGTGGCGCGGAAGTCCTCTACCCCTTTGCGCATCTGCTCGATCCCATCGTCTATCTGCTGGCCGATCCAAAGCGTCCACCCGCGCACCACCGTGCTCACCGCGAGATGCAGTGGAAAGCCCTGCTCTCTGGCCAATGCCATGTCCTTCTCGGCCCATCTGCGTGCCTCCTCCGCGTCGCCGCGCGTGCGCTGCAGCACGGCCATGTACATGAGGGCCAAGGAGATGCTGAAGGGGTGGGGCGGGTCTTGCTGTGCTAGGTCCAATGCTTGACGGGCGCGGGCTAGAGCCTGGTCTGGATAGCCGAGGACCCAGAGGGCCTGGGCCGCATAGATTAAACAGACCACCCCTACGTCATGCGCAGTGCGTAGGACTAACGCGCGGTCCTCGCGGAGGTCGTAAAGCGCGATACCCTGTTCCAGGTGCTTGAGAGCGCCGGTAAAGTCTCCGAGATAGAACGAGCTACACCCGACGGCGGTGTGCGCTACGAGATAAAGTACCCGCTCGGCGTACCTGTCGGCGACAGCCAGCATCTGCTGCCCCAGCGCGCGCGCGGCGGGGTGGCTACCCCGCAGAAAGTAGTGGACCCACAAACCATAATGGACCCACAGCCCGGACAGTGCGGGGGCGGCCTGCTCCATCTGCTCCAGCCGCTCCCACAAGGCTTGAGCCCTTCGGTAGGTGCTCTCCACCTCCGGATGCCCGACACCCTTCGCCATCACCAAGGCGGACCCCTGAGCCAGCAACATGTCCAGCTCGTACCCCGCGCGCTGCGCACCCTCGGGCAGCCTCGTCACAACGTCCAGCCCAGTGCGGAGATGCCCAATGGCTTCCAGGTTCGCTGAACGCTGCAGAGCGGCCTGTCCTGCCCGCAGCCAATGGGCCACAGCGCGCTGCGGCAGGTCTGCGCCGGTGTAATGGTGGGCAACCAGCTCGGGCTGTATCTCGGCGACTTCGGGGAAGCGCTCCTCCAAAACCTGGGCGATCCGCTGGTGGTATTGCTGGCGGGTGCTCTTCAGCAAGGACTGATAGGCAGCATCCTGGATCAAGGCATGCTTGAACAAATAGCTCGCCTCGGGCGGCTCTCCGGTCTGGTAAACCAACTGGGCATCTACCAGCCGCGCCAGTCCCTCCCGCAAGCCGGCCTCGCCGGCCTGCCAGACCGCCTGCAGCAGCTCATAGGAAAACTTCCGGCCGATGGTGGCTGCCAACTGGGCCACGGACTTGACCGGGGCCAGGCGGTCGAGGCGGGCCATCAGGGAATCCTGCAGACTCGCAGGAATCGCTAGCGAAGCCGGCCGCCCCGCCAGCGCGTAGCCGCCTTGGTCCTCACGCACCAGCCCCGATTCCAGGATCGCCTTGAGCAACTCTTCGACGAACAGCGGCAGTCCGTCTGTCTTGGTGTAGATCTGCTCCAGAACCTGGGGCGGCACCCGCTTGCCCTGGGTGAGCTGATCGACCAGCAGCGAGACTTGGTCGTGCGTCAAACGGCTCAGGCGGATCGTCGTACAGTGTCGCGACCCGGCCCACGAGGGCTCGAACTCGGTCCGGGAAGTCAGCAAGGTCAGCATCGGGGCGCTTGGCGTCCGTTTGACCACCAGCGTGAGCAGCGCAAGCGTCGATGGGTCTGCCCACTGCAGATCCTCCACCACCAACAGGACTGGCTGTCGCTTCGCTTCCAACAGCAGCCAGCCTGACAGGGTCTCCAGGGTCTTCTCTCTTCGCCTCTGCGGCGTCAGCTGGAGCGCCGGGTAGCGGTCGTCGCACGGAATCGACAGCAGCGACGCAACGAGCGGAATGACCTGCGGCAGGGCTGAGTCAAAGCGGCCCAAGACCTCTTCCAGCTTGGCGAGCTTTTCCTCGGGAGGGTCTTCCGAGGAGAGTCTGAGTAGACGCTGCAAGTGGTCGATGACTGGGTACAAAGCGCTGTTCTGAAAGAATGGCGCACAGGAGTATTCGATCCGCAGGGCGGCATCGGACTGGGGCTGGGTCCCGCCGATCGCGCCCTCGGTCTGACCCGAGTGATGGCCCATGGCGATGGGTGCATCACCGAGCTCACTCGCCACCTCCTCCTTCAGGGACTGCACCAGGCGCGATTTGCCAACGCCCGCCTCTCCGCTCACGAGAACTACCTGACCGTCGCCCGAGACGGCCTGCTCCCAGCAGCGGCGCAGCACGGAGATCTCCCTCTCGCGGCCTACCAGAGGAGTCAGACCAGCGGCTGGGTGTGTGGCCTCGAAGCGACTCTCCGACGCGCGAGGACGAATGACTCGCCACGCTTGCAGCGGCTCGGGGAAGCCCTTGAGGGAGTGGTGGCCGAGGTCGGCATACTCGAACAGGCCACCCGTCAGCTTTCGCGTGGTCGGATCGACGACGACGCTGTCGGGATCCGCGAGCGCTTGGAGGCGTGCGGCCAGGTTGGGCGTCTTCCCGGTCGCCCCTCCTGTCCCCAGCCCATCACCCACTACCACCTCGCCCGTGGCGATACCGATGCGCGTCTGCAGCCGCAGCCCCGGTCGGGTCTGAAGCTCTCCTATCGCAGCGACAACGCCAAGGCCCGCCCGGACCGCCCGCTCTGGATCGTGCTCCATCGCGCGCGGGTATCCGAAATAGGCGAGCACGCCGTCTCCCAGGTATTGGGCCACGTGCCCTGCAAAACCCTCTATAACGGACGCGCAGCAGTGTTGGTACGCCAGGACGATCTGGCGCAGGTCTTCGGGGTCCATCCGTGAGGACAACGCGGTGTAGCCGACCAAGTCACAAAACATCACCGCGAGCTGGCGGCGTTCGGCTTCGATCGAGGGACTCGCGCGGGCTCGCGGAGCGGCGGCCGCCCGGCCGGCGGCAGCCTGTGCCGTGGCCACGATCGCTTTCAACAGCCTCTTGCGATGGCCGAGCGGGATGCCGAGCTTTTCCAGGTCCCCATCGGTGAGGTCTGGGAGCACATCGAGTTCGATCGCGTGCTGCTTGAAGAGCGCGGCATATCGGGCAAGCCCGATCTCGGCGAGCCATGCGTCCATCGCCGTCATGGCGCCCCATCGTACGAGAGCTTCGCCGTCCTTCCCCGCTCTCTCATTCCGTCCTGGCTGCTCGCTCCCTTGTCAGCGCACGCCGTTGGTCTGTCAGAAAGGCGTGGGGCCTCATCGGAGCGTCGCGGCGACAATCGGTTGGCCGTCGTAGCATCCATGGAGGTCCGGGTAACGGCCACAGGCCCCCGGTATTGGAATATCTAACGCAGGGGTGAGTATAACGCGGTTTAGCTTGACGTGTCGCTGCTCAGAGCTTCCGAAGAAATCGCCGTTAGCGGCCCGAGAGCAACACGCATGGATCGAGGAGCTCTACGGCGTCCAAATCCTTGCGCACGAAACGCGGAGAGTAGTAGCGCGTCAGTAGGGTTGGCGCCTGCTGCCAGCTTCCCGAACACAGCAGGTCGGCCGCGGGCGTGCGACACCGCCCATGGGCCAGACGGTACTCAACCTGCCGCACGTTGGACACCGGTTTGGACGGAATGTGCTCCGGAGCGCAGGGGCGCAGGTGCTCCGTGGAGGGTTTCACCGAGCGCTATGTTAACGCAGCCGTGTGCGGGACGGCGGGAGGTCCGAATGCGCCCCTTGCCAGGGGAGGGGCGATCCAGTATAAAGCTTTGTTCTTTTGCTACATCTACCGAGCTGGAGGTGACCGTGTCCAGAGTGTGTCAGGTGACCGGGAAGCGCCCTGTGACGGGCAACAATGTCTCTCACGCCCACAACAAGACACGCCGCCGCTTTCTGCCCAATCTCCATACCCATCGTTTCTGGGTCCCCAGCGAGAACCGGTGGGTACGTCTGCGGGTCAGCTCGCAGGGCATGCGCATGATCGACAAGGTGGGTATAGAGCAGGTGCTGGCCGACATGCGCCGGCGCGGCGAGAAGGTCTAGGAGTCCGAGCGATGCGCGAGAAAATCAAGCTGGTGTCGAGCGCCGGCACGGGTCACTATTACACGACGAGCAAGAACAAGCGCAACACCCAGGAGAAGATCGAGCTGAAGAAGTTCGATCCCGTGGTGCGCAAGCACGTCGTCTACCGCGAGAGCAAGATCAAATAGCGTAGCGTTCAGCGCTTGCTGAGCCAGAACCACCAGACGATGAGCCCGATCAGGGCCACGCCGGCGCCGTTCACCAACACCTGAGCCATCCCGTCAGCGGCGCGGCCTGAATAGCCTGAGCCTGTTTGCGTTGCCCACCACGGTGATGGATGAGAGGGCCATGGCGGCCCCGGCTATCATCGGATTGAGCAGCGTACCGGTCGCGGGATAGAGGATCCCGGCCGCGATGGGGATTCCCAGCGAGTTATAAAGGAAAGCACCGAACAGGTTCTGCTTGATATTGCGCAGCGTGGCGCAGGAGATAGCGATGGCGTCCGCCACGCCATGCAGGGATCCACGCATGAGCACGATGTCGGCGCTTTCGATGGCGACGTCGGTGCCGGCGCCGATCGCGAAGCCCACGTCGGCTTGCGCCAGCGCAGGAGCATCGTTGATCCCATCGCCCACCATGGCGACGCGCTCCCCCCGCCGTTGGAGATCCATCACCCGACTCGCCTTATCGGCTGGCAGGACCCGAGCCCTCACCTCGTCGACCCCGACTTGCTGCGCCACCGCCTCCGCGCTGGCCGCTTGGTCGCCCGTAATCATGATGACCCGCAGCCCGGCGCCGCGCAGACGCGCAATGGCGGCGGCCGAGTCGGGCTTGACCGGGTCGACAACGCTCAGCAGGCCGACCGCCTTCCCGTCCGCGGCAACGAACATGAGCGTGTGACCCCGCCGCGCCAGGTCTGCAGCGGCGTCCTGCAATGGCCTCAAGTCCACACCCCTGTCGCGCATCAGATCGGCGTTGCCCAGCAACACGGTGCGCGCTTCCACCTGCGCCTGAGCACCGCGCCCTGTGAGCGACTGAAACGCAGTGGCCTGAGGGGGGGCGAGGCCGCGCTCGCGTGCGGCGGTCAGCACCGCCTCGGCCAGGGGATGCTCGGACCCCGCCTCGACCGCCGCGGCGAGCCCCAGCAACTTCTCCTCGCTGACTCCCTCGGCCGCGATCAAGTCCGACACGCGGGGCCGGCCTTCCGTGACAGTCCCGGTCTTGTCGAGGACGACAGCGGTCAGGTAACCGACCTGCTGCAGGGCTTGGCCGTTGCGAATCAGGCATCCGTACTCGGCGGCCTTCCCGACTCCCACCATGATCGACATGGGGGTGGCCAGGCCCATGGCGCAGGGACAGGCGATGATGAGCACGGTAACGGCAACCACGACCGCGTAGCTCAACCTGGGATCCGGGCCGAGGTCGAACCAGGCCAGGAACGCGATCACTGCTGCGATGAGCACCGTGGGCACGAATATCGCCGCCACCCGGTCCACAAGGCGACCGATGGGCGGCTTCGTCGCCTGGGCGCGGCGCACCATCTCGATGATCCGCGCGAGTACGGTGTCCTTGCCGATGCGTTTCGCCTGATAGAGGAAGCTGCCGGACTGGTTCACCGTCCCCCCGACCACCTCATCCCCGCGGCTCTTGGCCACCGGCAACGGCTCACCGGTCAGCATCGACTCGTCGACGCTGGAGCGGCCTTCGATCACCACACCGTCCACGGGGATGCGCTCCCCGGGCCGTACCCGCAACGTGTCGTCCAGACCCACCTGCAGCAGCGGCACGTCCATCTCTTTGCCGTAACGCACCACCCGCGCCGTCCTCGGCTGGAGCCCCACCAGCCGCCGGATAGCCTCCGATGCCTTGCCCCGGGCCCGTGTCTCCAAGGCCGATCCGAACGTGACGAAGGCGAGCAGCATCGCCGCCGCATCGAAATAGGCGTGCTGCGCTAGGGTGGGCACGCGCTCCGGGGCGATCGCGACGGCCATGGAGTAGATCCACGCCGTGCCCGTGCCCAGGGCGATGAGGGTGTCCATATTCGCTTCGTGGCCCAGGAAGGCTTTCCACGCGCCGGTGAAGAACCCGCGCCCGGCGGTGAGCAGCACACCCAGAGTGGCGAAGCCGGCGAGTAGCCAGAACAGGCGGCCTGCACCCGTGGTCAACGCCGGGTACCAGCCCGCGAGTCCCCCCACGAACAGAGGCAGGCCGACCGCCCCGGCGATGGCAGCACGTCGCAGCTGAGTCCTGTAGTGGCCCAGCTCGGCTTCTTCTTTTTGCTGCTGCTGCGCTGCGCCATCGGTCGCACTGAGCACTGCGGCCTGGTAGCCTGCGGCGGCTACCGCGCCAAGCAGGGCCTCGTTGTCCGCCCCGCCTCGCACGAGCGCCGTGCGATCTGCGAAGTTGACCGTGGCCTCCTCGACCCCGTCGACAGCCCGCAGGGCGCTTTCCACCGCCGCCACGCACCCCGCGCAGCTCATTCCAGACACGGAGAGCCGCACCGTGCTCGCCTCTGGCGGAGGTGCGGCGCGATGTGCGGCGGGAGGCTCGATGACGGCGCTCACGAAGAGAATCGCATCCAGATCTCGAACAACAGGTACAACACCACCAATCCCAAGACGCCGCCCAGGATGGCGGTCACTACCTTGAGGCTCCCAGCGGCATTCTGGGAGGCGCGCGCCACCACGCTGTTCGCAGTCTCCTCGGCCGCCAGCCGAGCGACACGCTGGGCGACGCCCTCGGCGACCTGGCTCGCGAGCTTCTTGACCAAGGGTTCCGCCACCGAGCCGGTGTTTTGCTGCACCAGGGTGGTCACCACACGTTTGACCTCGTCGGAGTGCACAAATTTCGCGCATTCCTCGCGCAGTACCTGTCCGGTCTGCAGCTCCACGTCCTTGCGAAGCCCTTCGCGGGCCGCGCGCAGGACCTCGGTCAGCATCTTCTGACCGGCGGCATTGACGAACTCCTGAGTGACACGCTGGGCGATGGTACGCACGGCCTCTTCGACCACCCGTTCGGACACCGAGCGCGCCACGTTCTCTGCGACCTGAGAAGCGACTTGCTCGGCGATTGCCCTCGCTGTTGACTCGGCCAACCCTAGCTCCTCCTCTGTGATCGCCTCGACAGCCGCCAGCGGCGGCGCCTCCGCTCCCGGCGCGGTTTCTGGCACCGCCTCCGGCCGCAGCGTCTGGCGGAGGTCGTCCAGCACGAAATCCAGACTCTCTTCGCTCACCGGCTTGGTCAAGAACCCCTTGGCCCCCGAGCCCGTGGCCTTGTCCCGATCCTCCGGCGTGTCCTGTGAGGTACACATGACCACGGGGATGCGAGCCGTCGCCGGGTTTGTCCTGATGAGCTGCGTCGTCCGGTAGCCGTCCATGCCGGGCATCATGAAGTCCATGAAGATGATGTCGGGCCAATCCGAGCTCAGCCGCTCGATGGCCTCCTCGCCGGAGCCGGCCGAGATCACTTCGATGGATTTCTTCGCCAGCAGCCTTCCCAAGGTGACGGCGGCGAGCTTGGAGTCGTCGACTACCAGCGCCTTCCTAATCTCCATTCCAGACCCTCCATTGGCAGGTGAGCCAGCGGCACACTTCTTGTCACGCTCCCGGAGCGGCACGAGCCGTGAGAAGGCCACGGCGCAAAGCTTAGCTCGTCCGGGCCGGGCGCGCGAGGGTGCTCGCCGTAGCAGTCCACCCGACTTGATACTTCTGGCGTGGCCGTCCCAGCGTGCCTGGGCAGCAGCGTCGCCGGCTGCCTTCCCGAGATCACGCATGCAAACGATTCCCGCGGCTTTTTCGGGCGCAAGGCGACTATATCGTAACCGATTGGCGCTGCTCCGCCACATCGGGTCCCATCACGCCGGCCGCGCCTCGGCTCTCCGCGGGGGCCGCGACTGTGCGGGTCGGCCTATGGTGGGCCTATGGTAGAGTGGGCAGTCTGAAAAAAGCTGATATGCCGGTTCCCCGCGTAGTCACCCTTGGGCTGCTGCTGCTCGGTGCCGGGCTGGCCGCGAGCCAGCTCGCCCGGAACGCACGGGATGTGTCGTTGGACGACTGGCGCGACGGCGTTTCGGGTTACAGCACAGCGCTTGTAGACGGGCGTGAGGCCGGGAAGCCGGTGGCCTTCCTGTTCTACACCGAATGGTGCACCGCATGTAAGGAGCTGCGACGCGACGTCCTGACGTTGCAGCCAGTGAAGCGGTACCTCGACGCGTACGTGCGCGTCGAGGTGGACTTGGACGCAGGAGCCGCGGCGCAGGACCTGGCAAAACGCTTCGGCGTTGTGGGGATTCCGGCGCTGTATGTGATTGCGGCGCGATCGGGTGTGGTGCGTCCGGTTCGCACCAGAACCGGGCTCACGCCCACAGAGTTCATCGCAGCGTGCCGCGGGGCTGCGGGAGCCTGACGCGCCGAGCGAATGTGGGTGCCCGGTGCGGTCAGCGTTTGGGCGATCGCCCTGACTCGGTCTCAAGGCTGCGCACGGCCGGCGGCGAGCCATGTGATCTCAAGCAGAGGCAGTGGCGTGTGAGCAGAGCGGGCACCGGCCGATCAGCCGATCATCGGTGGCGAAGGACCAAACCGCCGACTGGATGCGCCTGCCGTGCATGGACTTTCGCCGCGAACCGTATTTTTTTGGCATGCTCTGAGCGGCGGATTTCGGCGGACCTATCACGGAGGCGGATCGGGACTGGCGGGGTGCTGAGAGTTTGTGGCTGCGCGTCCCGATAGCGGCGTCGCGCGGCGGTCATGGCGTGCCTCCCTGTACGCCACCCCTTCGGGGCGTCCTGCGGACGTGCCGAATGGCTTTCCTGCCATTCGGTCGCTCCCCGCCTATCGACTCGACATATCTGGTCGCTGCGCTCCGTGCACCTTGCCCTGGGGCCGCTCGCGACGGTATCTTCGCAGGCTCTGAGGGTCCTCACGTCTTTCGTTGGCACGGCGTGGACTTCACACGGACGGGCGAGGAGCTGGTACGCTTCGTCGCGCAAGATCTCTACGACCGGGAGGCGGCACCGTGGATGGAACAGAGCGCACGAGTCTTGAAACTCCGCTATCAACCTCACGAGTCGCGGCTCAGGCTCTGATCGGGGCGGGCCGTTGTTGTGCGGCCAAGCGACGGCAGCATGCGGTCCGGGCTCTCGCCGCTGCTCTGGCGGCGGCGGTCCTGCTTGCGGGGTGCGCCACCGCGTGGAGCCGGAAGGATCAACTCGAAGAGACGCTGCTCGCTTATGAGGACGCGCTACGCTGGAGCGAGTTCGACGTGGCAAACGGCTTCGGCGGCGGCAAGAGCCAGATCGACCCGGGGCGCCTGCAGCGCATCAAAGTGACCTCCTACGAGGTCGTGAACAGCACCGTGGATGACGACAAGCGGCACGCCCAGCAGACGGTGCAAATCCGATACTACGACAAGGACAGTGCGCGAGAGCAGGTGCTGGTGGACCGGCAGCAGTGGACTTATGACCCTGCCAAGAAGAGGTGGCTCCTGCAGAGCGGTCTGCCGCCGTTCGAGTGAGCGGTGCAGCCCACCGCGCCGGGTCCCTTCCTCGCCACCGCGAGGGCGCTCCTGGGGCCGGTCACTGCTCCACCTCGTCCTCCGACACGGGTACGAAGCTGCTCCCGTCGCACTCTGGCGGCAGCACCACCACCTCCCCCTTGCGGTACACGGCTGCTCCCAGCCCGTGATCCACGTTCAGCAGGGCCTGGCAGAGGGTGGACCGCTGGGCTTGCGGGGCCAACTGCAGCCGAAAGCCGACTACCTTGTCCGACTCCGCATGCCGCGCCCACTCGGCTTCCGTGCGGGCGCGTTGCACTTCGCGGGCCAGGGTCGGGTCGACACTGGTCAGTGTGCCGCTTGCCAGCGACGATAGCACCTGCCGGCCAACCTCCGCAGATGCCTCGCGCGCCTCGGGGTTACCTGGGATCTGGACGCCCTCATGCGCGATAAAGGCGTGCGCAAAGATGATAGGTTCGAAGCTGCGTCCCCGACACATGGCATCCCGCCCTCTGACAACGGCCTCGCGGATGGCGGCAATCTGGCTGGACAGGTAACCTGGCATGATGTCCCACCTCCGAGCTGTGGCTGAGCGTCGCGGCTCAGAGCCCGTGAAGAAATCGTCGCGAGCGGCCCGAGAGCAGCGCGCACGGAGCGCGGCGACCAGACCTATCCGGTGGATAGGCGAGGAGCGAGGAGCACGCGACGCGGTTATCGGGCCGCACGGCAGATTCATTCACGCACACTCAGTTTACTTGAGTGGCCGCGGCTACCGGCACCTGCCGGCAGGCTATGAGGCGCTGCGGGGCGATTCCAGTGGCGCGATGGGATGGTCAGGGCCGCAGGCGGACGCGCCATGAAGACCAGGGAGGGACAAATGCCCTGGTTGTGCCAGCCCGCGGAGACCAACGAGATGCCGAGAGAGTTGCTGCTACTGCGTCACGGCAAGTCCGACTGGAACGTCGGGGGCGAGAGCGATTTTCACCGGCCGCTCGCCAAGCGTGGGACAAAGGCGGCCTCGCGCATAGGCCGCTGGATGAAGCGGCACGACCTGCGGCCCGACTGCGTCCTCAGCTCTCCTGCCCGGCGCGCCAGGGATACCGCCCTGCGAGTGTGCCAGAAGCTCGCGCTGTCCGAGCTTGGCATCGTCTGGGACGACCGCGTCTACGACGCCGACGTAGCGCGTCTGCTCGAGGTGCTGGCTGACTGTCCGCTGGACTGCAACAGGGTCCTGGTGGTGGGCCACAATCCGGGGCTCGAGGACCTGCTGGCGTACCTTTGCGGTCAGCCTTTGCGCCCCGCGGACGATGGCAAGCTATTGCCCACGGCCGCGCTTGCACGCATCGCCATGCCTGACGACTGGACCGACCTGCAACCCGGCACCGCCGGCTTGGTCGGCATCATCAGTCCTCAGGATCTCGAAGGCTGAGAGTAGGGCGGAGTCTCCACCGGCAGCGGTGGCCAGGACTGCCGCACCGCTGGCAGGTGCGGATGACCGGCGTTGGAGGGGTTGGTCACTATGAAGCGGGTGGGGCCGGATGGAGTGGCCCTCGCGCCTCGGCCGCCGCCTCGCCGCTCGCCAAGCAGGCCTGTGCCGATTCTTGATAAGCTATGAGCCCCGCGACAAGGAAAGGCCGATGAGCCACCCTGCATTCGAGTTGGTCCGGCGTAAGCCAGTCCCATCTCTAAATCTGACGCTCGAGGAGTATCGGCACCGCTTGACCGGTGCCGGTCATTGTCACCTTGCCAGCGGCGACACCAACAACGCTTTCCTGGTGGCTTTCCCGACAGTGCCACAGGACAGCACGGGTGTCGCTCACATACTGGAGCACACGACGCTCTGCGGTAGCCGGCGCTTCCCCGTCCGGGACCCGTTTTTCCTGATGATCCGCCGCTCCCTCAACACCTTCATGAACGCCTTCACGGCGGCCGATTGGACCGCGTATCCGTTCGCTACCCAGAACCCGAAGGACTTCGCCAACCTCCTGCAGGTTTACTTGGATGCGGTCTTCTTTCCCCGCCTGGACCCGCTCGACTTCGCCCAGGAGGGGCACCGCGTGGAATTTTCCGACCCCGCGAGCCCGGACTCTGAGCTGGTCTACAAGGGGGTGGTCTTGAACGAGATGAAGGGGGCGATGAGCTCCCCGCTCAGCCAAGTCGGGCAGGCGCTGCAATCGCACCTATTCCCTACGACCACTTACCATTACAACAGCGGCGGCGACCCCGAGGAGATTCCGAGTCTGACCTACCAACAGCTCAAGGCATTTCACGCGAGCCACTACCACCCCTCCAATGCCCTCTTTGTGACCTACGGCAGCCTGGAAGTGGAGGGCCACCAGCAGGCCATGGAGCAGTGGGCGTTGAGCCACTTCCAGCGTCAGGAGTTCGACCTGCACATTCCCGATGAGCGCCGCTATGACGCACCGCGTCGAGTGGAGGGAGGCTACACCTTCGACCCTCTCGAAGACCCTGCTCACAAGACCCACATCCTCATCGGCTGGCTGTTGGGCAACACCACGGATCTGCGCGAGGTGATGCGCGCCCACCTGCTGTCCGGTGTGCTGCTCGACAATAGCGCTTCCCCCTTGCGCCAAGCGCTCGAGACCACTGACCTGGGCACGGCCCCCTCGGATCTGTGCGGCCTCGACGATTCCCCCCGCGAGGCGAGCTTCGTCTGCGGCCTCGAGGGGTCCGATCCCGAGAGCTCGGACGCTGTCGAGCGGCTCGTCCTGCATGTCCTCGAGAGTGTCGCGGCGAAGGGCGTCCCCCAGGACCAGGTGGAATCCGTTTTGCACCAAGTGGAGATAAGCCAGCGCGAGATCAGTGGCGGCAGGTTCCCTTACGGCCTGCAACTGATGATGCGGATGCTTCCGGCCACCTTGCACGGGGGCGATGCCGCGGAGGCGCTCGATGTCGATCCCGTGCTGGAAGAGTTACGTGAGCAGATCCAGGACCCGGGGTTCATCAAGGGTCTGACACGGCGGCTGCTCTTGGAGAACCCTCACCGGCTGCGCCTGACCATGGTGCCGGATACGGAGCTGATGTCCCGCCGTGCGGCCGCCGAGGCGCGGCGTCTGGCGGCGATGAAGGAGGTCATGAGCGCGGAGGACAGAGCGCGTGTCGTGGCGCGGGCGGTGACCCTCAAGGCTCGGCAGGAGGCCGCGGACGACCCGGAGATCTTGCCCAAGGTGGGGCTGGCGGACGTGCCGGATGATCTCAGGATCCCGGAGGGTCGCAAGGAGAGTATCGGTTGGACGCCCACCACCTGGTTTTCCCAGGGAACCAACGGACTCGTGTACCTGCAAGCCGTGGTCGACCTCCCTGACCTGCCCCCCGATCTGCTCGACGACCTGCCGCTCCTGTGTGAGGTGGTGACGGAGATCGGCTGCGGGGACAAGGACTATCTTCAGACTCAGTCGTGGCAGGCCGCGGTCAGCGGGGGGATCAGCGCCCGCACCTCGCTGCGCTCGGACATAGCCGACCTACAGCGTGCCCACGGAGTCTTCGTGCTGGCGGCCAAGGGCCTCGCCCGCAACCAGGACGCCCTCGGGAATCTGCTCTGGGAGACTTTCTGGCGCGCCCGTTTCGACGAGCACCAGAGGTTGCGGGAGCTGATCGCCCAACTGCGCGCCCAGCAGGAAGGGTCGCTGACCGACCACGGCCACGTTCTCGCCATGACGGCGGCGAGTGCCGGAATGGGCCCGTGCGGTGCGTTATTCCACCGCTGGGACGGATTGGAGGCCATTCGCCGCTTGAAGGCCCTGGACCAGGACCTCAGCGACCGAGCCGCTCTGGCGGCATTCGCGGAGCGGCTGGGTCGCATCCGCGACACCATTGTGCGGGGCCCCGTGCAGCTTCTGGCGGTGAGCGAAGACGAGGTGCGTTGTCAAATGCGCGAGGCGCTGGAGGCCAGGTGGGGCGGCGGACCCCAGACCGCCGCCGACTGGATCCGGCTGGCGCCGCGGCCCGCCGGGTTCATCGTGCGCCAGGGATGGCGTGCCGCCACCGAGGTCAGCTTCTGCGCCAAGGCCTATCCGAGCGTGCCACCGGAGCACGCCGATGCGCCGGCGCTCACCGTGCTGGGACCCTTCCTGAAGAACGGTTTCCTGCACCGGGTCATCCGCGAGCAAGGCGGCGCCTATGGTGCCGGGGCCGGCTATAGCCCCGACACCGGGGCGTTCCGCTTCTATTCCTATCGCGACCCGCGCATGGGAGACACCCTGGCCGACTTCGACCGCTCCATCGACTGGCTCCAGTCCAGCCATCACGAGCCGCGCCAGCTCGAGGAGGCGATCCTGAACGTCATCGCGGAGATCGATCGGCCGGACTCGCCGGCGGGTGAGGCTATCGCCGCCTTCTTCGGGGATCTCCACGGGCGCACACGCGCGCAGCGGCGCCACTTCCGCCAAGCCGTTCTACAAGTCACTCTGAGCGACCTGGAGCGGGTCGCCGCCGGCTATCTGCGTCCGGAGACGGCCAGCATCGCGGTGCTGAGCAACCAAGAGAACCTCGATCGGCAGCGCCACCTGGGTCTTGAGCCGAACAGCGTCTAGCCCGCTTGCCCAGGCTGCGCAAACGTCAATAGCTGGCTGTCATGCATAGGAGCGGCGACTCACGCCGGTAAGCGGCAGGCCTATGCGGTTGGTCGAGAACGGAGCTATCTCGATCGACGACGAGAGCATCAACCCCTGTGGAGGAAGACGCAATGTCCAACCATATCTACAAGCTGGTCGAGTTGGCCGGCTCATCCGCACAGAGCATAGAGGACGCGATCCACAACGCCGTTGCGAAAGCGTCGCAGACGCTCCACAATCTCGACTGGTTCCAGGTGGTCGAGACTCGTGGCCACATCCAGGACGGCAAGGTGGCCCATTACCAGGTGGTGTTGAAGGTGGGCTTCCGCCTCGACTGAATCTGGGCGCGGCGTTCAGGGAACTCCCTTGGCCCACCTCCCTTGACAGTACCGGTGCGCCGGTCCAGTGTTTGCACTCGCTGCGGCGGAACATGTCCGTGGCTGACCGCGGCCGGATTCGTCCAACTATGAGGAGACAACGATGAAGAAGCTCGCTCTCGTGACTGCAGTCTCGCTGTTCGCAGGCGGGTCCGTTCTGGCCCAACCCCCAATGCCGCCGGGAGCCATGCCGCCGGGAGCCATGCCCGGCATGCCGCGCGGACCGGGAATGATGCCAGGAATGATGCCTGGAATGATGCACCAGGGCCAGCACAGCATGACCGGCAAGGTGACAAAGCTGGACGCGTCGACCGGCATGGTCAGCGTCGAGACCCAGGAGGGTAAGCTGGAGTTGCATTTCCCGCCGGCCTCGCTGGCCAACGTCAAGGAGGGTGATGCCATCACCGTTTACTTGGCGTTCTCCAAGGGGGAAGCCGGCAAGGGGATGCAGGTACCGTCCATGCAGGGAATGCCTCAGCAACCGTCCGCACCCGGGACTCAGTGAGGAGGCCGGGGAATGGGCTCTTGGAGGGCCGGAGGGGCCGGCCCTCCAGCTCCTTACAGAGACTCGGCGGCTACCTCCCGCACTTCAGGGATGCTCGTGCTCCACCCAAGTGGGATGGCCGGCCTGAGGAGCAGCACGGCATCGGGGACGCCGTCGGTTGAAGGGGCGGCTGCCGCGTCTTTACGATTACGATAAGCGCTGTACGGGACGAGTCAAGGCGTTGTCAGCGGTCCGACCGCCGTCGGAGTCCAACCACGCGCATGGCATCGAAACGCACGCTGCTCTCCATCATCGAGCTCGGAGGCTACCCCAACTTCGTTCCGCTGTACGAGCGCCTGGGCTACGATGTGGTGTCCGTGGTCTCGGTCCGCAAGGCCCTGAGCGCGCTGAAGAAGGTCACGCCGCAGGTGATCGTCGCGGAGTTCAACTACCAGTCCGATTTCCGCGACCGCACCAGCAGCCTGGAATCCCTCCTGGCAGCCGTTCAACGGTCGTCGGGAATCCGCGTCGTGGTGTTCTACGAGCCTGAATACTCCCATCAGCTCGATCGGCTGCGGGCCCGTTTCACTATGTACGAGGCTTTACCGCATCCGATCCAGCCGGTGCGGCTCGAAGACTGTCTGCGGCGGTTGACCGATGAGGAAGGCCGAGAACCGACCTCCTCGCTCGGCTAGGCCCGGGGTCAGGCTGCCTGGTCCGTCAGGCGGCTTGATCCACCAGCTCGATCCAATGTCTGACGGGGATGCGCGTCCCGGTCTCGATATGCAACTGACAGCCCACGTTGGCGGTTGCGATGACCTCCGGTGCGCCCTCTTGTAGGGCCGCGATCTTGTCTGCCAGGAGCCGCTGCGCGATTTCCGGCTGCAGTATGGAATAGGTGCCCGCTGACCCGCAGCACAGGTGCGAATCCAGTATGGGCGTGAGGCGAAACCCCATCCTCTCCAGAACGCCCTCGGCCTTGCCGGCGATGCCCTGGCCGTGCTGCAGTGTGCACGGGGCGTGGAAGGCCACCCGGCGGCCGTGCCCCGCGGCTCGTAGGGGTGCCAGGTCTTCGTTTGCCAGCACCTCGCAGAGGTCTCTGGCCAGCGAGGAGACGCGCGCGGCCCTGTCCGCGTATGCGGGCTCCCCCTTCAACAGCTCCCCGTACTGCTTGACAACGGCGCCGCAGCCGCTCGCCGTCACGACGATGGACTCGGCGCCCGCGTCGAGCCGCGGCCACCAAGCGTCGACATTGCGGCGCATGTAACCCAGCGCCTCTGCGCGGGCGCCGAGGTGATAGCTGAGTGCCCCGCAGCAGCCGGCACTTCGAGCCCGCACCAGGGTCACCCCCAGGCGGTCGAGGACACGGGCGGCTGCGGCATTGGTGTTGGGCGTGGCGGCGGCCTGGACGCAGCCGTCGAGCACCAGCATGGTGCGCAGGTGTCTGGGGGGCGGCCAGGGAGACGCGGGTCGCCGCGCTGGAATCTTGGCCCGCAGTCTCGCAGGCAGCAAAGGGCCAGCTAGGCGGCCCAGCCCGAGCAGCGCGGCAAAGCGCCGCCGGGAAGGAAGAGCGAGGCGCAAAGCCAGACGCCCCAGCCGGTGACTCAGGCGCCGGCGCACGGCTCGGTCGACGACCTCCCGTCCAATGTCTGCGAGGCGAGCGTAGCGGACTCCCGACGGACAGATGGTCTCGCACGCCTGGCAGCTAAGGCAGCGGTCCAGGTGGAGCTGCGTGGTCCGCGTGGGGTGATGGCCCTCCAGAACCTGCTTGATGAGGTAGATGCGCCCGCGCGGGCTGTCCAATTCATCGCCCAGGAGCTGGTAGCTGGGGCAGGTGGCGGTGCAGAAGCCGCAGTGCACGCAGCTTCGCAGGATGGCGTCGGCTTCTCTGCCCTGCGGGGTGGCGCGGAAAGCTTCGGTAAGCGCGGTCTGCATCAGAGGTCGGCGTACATGCGCCCGGGGTTCAAGATGCCTGCGGGGTCGAATGCCTGCTTGAGGCGTCGATGCAGCGCCATCAGCGATGGGCTCAACGGGTGGAACACCTCCCCCGTGTGGTCGCCCCCGCGGAAAACGCCGGCGTGGCCTCCGGCGGCGGATGCGGCGGCACGCACCGTCTGGGGCTCGGCGGTTGTGCGCAGCCAGCGCAGGGCGCCTCCCCAGTCGAGCAGCCACCTGCCCGCCAAGTCTAGGGGCGGTATGGCGGGTGGCACCGACAGGCGCCAGAGAGGCGCGTCGCCTGCGAAGAAGTCGTGGCGGTGCTCGCGTAGCCGCTCCCAAAAAGCGCGTCCGTTGGCCAGCGGCTCGCCGCCGATCCGTGCCCGCGCCGCCGCCACTGCCGGCCGCCCGCCCGACAGCCTCAGGTACACCCGCTCGCCGTCGTAGGAGGCGCCGGATAGCGGTACAGGGCTGGCGGCCCAGCGGTTCATGGTCTCGATCGCTGCGGCCGGCGTGCTTTCGTGGGCCAGAGTCATCTCCCGGGCGGGCTTGGGCAGCACCTTGAGGGTCACCTCCAAAAGTACGCCGAGCGTGCCCATGGCCCCCACCATTAGCCGCGAGACGTCGTAGCCCGCGACGTTCTTCATCGCCCGCCCGCCGAAGGCGAGCACCTCCCCACGCCCGTTCAGTAAACGCACCCCCAGCACGAAGTCCCGGGCCGCACCTGCGTACGGTCGTCGCGGACCCGACAGGCCGCACGCAATAGTGCCGCCCAGCGTGGCGCCCGCGCCCAGACGGGGCGGCTCGAAGGCGAGCATCTGGCCGTGTTCGGCGAGCGTCGCCTCTACCTCTGCGAGGGGCGTGCCGGCGCGGGCCGTCATGACCAGCTCTCCGGGCTCGTAGTCCACCACACCCCGGTGGCCAGCGAGTTCTAGAGGATGGCCCTGTGGCGCCCGACCCAGGAAAAGCTTGCTGTTGCCACCGATGATGCGAAGCGCCGTGCCGCGCACTTGCGCCTCACGTACGCACTCCCGCAGCGGCTCGGTCAGATCCGAGCTTCGGGGCGCTTGCTGAGCCGCAACCACGTGCCGCCGGGTATGCGAGTGCGAGGGCTGAATGAGAGCAAAGCGATAACGCGCCGATAACGGACGCCTGCTGTCAGGCATCGCCATTGTCGCCCGCGCACGCGCCTTTCTCAATAAGGATAAGGCGGGACTGCCACTTGCTTTGACGGCGGAGCTATGCGCCTTACCTTGGCGGTATGTGCTTGTTTTCCACCCTCGGCTTGGGGTTGATTACAAGTTCCTTGTTCCTTGAAGCAGGTGGGAGCAGTCACTAGCGCTTGTTGGGGCAGCCGGTAGAAAAGCATCCCCCCTGGCCCTCGAGCGGCGCCGGTTGAACCGGAACGTAAACTCGTGGAGATACGCCTGCAAGTGGTCTTCCTCAACTGAGAGCTTGTGAAGAAACTGTCGCGAGCGGCCCGAGAGCACGGCGCACGGAGCGCAGCCACGGGACATATCAAAAATGGATAGGCGAGGAGCGACCGAATGGCAGGACAGCCATTCGGCACGTCCGCAGGACGCCCCGAAGCCATGTAGGTCGGGTTAGCGCAGCGTAACCCGACATCTCCCAACGTCGGGTCACGGCCTTGGGGCCTAACCCGACCTACCCGTCTTGACAACACTTGCAACCGAGCGGGATTTTTGGGCTGTCTTCGGCCCATTTTCACGTTAACGCTCATTGCGTCCGGCGCAACCCCAGAGGATGAAAGGAGCTTCGTTCACGCTGACCCCAGCGCCATTACCGGCCGAACCGATGCACTTTCAGCCGCCAGCGCTCTGGCTCCGCCACCAAGACTAAGCATGACGGACCGCCGTACGTGCGGGCACGGCCCGCCGCCCCCGGATTCAACACCCACGGCAAGCGCTCGGTGTCGCAGACCAGACGGTGGCTGTGTCCGTAGACGACGGCTCGGGCGGTGGGATACGCGCGCCGTAGCCGCTCGTGTCTGGCCGGGCCGCTGCCGGCGCGGTGACCGTGCACGACCATCAGCCGTCCGCCGGGAAGATCCAGCATCGCCTCGCTGGGCAGCCGCTGCAGCGCCTCCTGGTCCGAGGCCGGCCACTTGGCGGCCACGTCGTTGTTCCCCTGTACTGCGACCACATTGCCGCTGTGAGGCTTGAGCGCCGCGAGCACCGCGGCGTTTCCTACGTCTCCGGCGTGCACCGCATGATCGCAGGCCGCCACCAGCTCTGCGACGTCCGGGTCCAGCACCCCATGGGTGTCGGAAAGGATGGCGACCCGCACGCTTGGGCCACCCTTCCCATCCCGGCTCGACGTTCTTTGCCTTGCCCCGGCCATGATGTCATGATACCGCGCCGTCACGGCGGTTCTGGCTCCAACCGGTCATGGCGACTTTCGCCGCCGCAGACCATGAAAGCGCGCACGCCATGACCGGTTCCCTCACCCCGCCCTCTCCCGCACCTCACCCCCGGCCCCTCTCCACAGTCGTGGAGAGGGGGGCGATCGCCCCCTTCCCCACCTCGTGGGGAAGGGTCGGGGAAGGGGACGGGCGAGGGGGATTTTGCGGCGCCTTCGGCGCATTTTCGCTCCAACGACTGTGAAAGGCGTGGTCACGGCAGGTCATCCGGAGACCGCGAAGGCAGCGGAGGCGGTGCTCTGCGAGGGCGGCAACGCCTTCGATGCCTGTCTCGCCGCCCACCTCACCGCCTGCATTACCGAGCCGGTGCTCACCTCCCTGGGCGGCGGCGGATTCCTGCTCGCACGCACCGCGGCCGGGCGGGAGGTGGTCTACGACTTCTTCCCCCAGACCCCCCGCAAACGCCGGGAGCCCGGAACGGTCCATTTCTATCCGATCCAGGCCGATTTTGGGACCGTCACCCAGGAGTTCCACATCGGGCTCGGGTCCATCGCTACCCCCGGAACGGTCAAGGGAATATTCGCCGTGCATCGGGATCTGGGCAGCCTCCCCATGGCCCGCATCGTCGAGCCCGCCGCACGGTGCGCCCGCGAAGGTTTAGCGATCAATGCCCTGCAGGCATATACCCTGTCTGTCGTCGGTCCCATCTACAGCGCGAACGCCGCCTGCCGCGCCCTTTATGGAAGCCGAACGGATCCGGCCCGGCTCCTCGGGGAAGGAGAAGTCCTGCGCCTACCGGAGTTCGCCGACGCTCTGGAGGCGCTGGCTGCGGAAGGGGAGGACCTGTTCTACCGGGGTGCGATGGCACAGCGCATCGCCCAGGACTCCCGACAGCATGGAGGCCACCTCACCGCGGCCGACCTCGCCGGCTACGAGGTTACGATCCGCCCGCCGCTCACGGCTGACTACCGCGGGGCGCGGCTGCTGACCAATCCTCCCCCCTCCTCGGGCGGGCTGCTCATCCTCTTTTCATTGTCCCTGCTGGAGGCCGTGGAGCTTTCTCGCCTCCCTTTCGGGGGACTCGAACACCTGACGCTGCTGGCCCGCGCCATGGAGATCACCAACCGGGCGCGCCGAACCCACGGGGGCGACGCGGCACCGGGACCGCAGACCCCGCACCGTCTCCTCGCTCCTGAATTCTTGGACCCGTGCCGGAGCGAGCTTCGCGACACGGCGGTGCGGCTGGGGGCCACCACCCACGTCAGCGTCATCGATCGTTGGGGGAACGTGGCCAGCATGACCGTCTCCAACGGTGAGGGCTCGGCCTACGTGGTTCCGGAAACCGGCATCATGCTGAACAACATGCTGGGCGAGGAGGACATCAACCCCCAAGGCTTTCACCGTTGGCGACCGAACCGCCGACTCTCCTCCATGATGGCGCCTACGCTGGTCCTGGACCGGGGCAGGGAGATTGCCATGGGCTCCGGAGGCTCCAATCGACTCCGGACGGCGATCCTGCAGGTCCTCTTGAACCTGCTCGACTTCCACATGCCCCCAGCGGAGGCAGTCGAGGCGCCCCGTATCCACGTCGAAGACGGGCTGCTCCATTTGGAGGGAGGCATCTCCGACTCCGTCGCGGCGCCCCTCCAGGCCCATTTCCCCCGCCTCCAGCGCTGGGAGGACAAGAATCTGTTCTTCGGCGGGGTACACACCGCCCTGGCCGACCCCGCCCGCGCTGAGTTCGATGGCGCCGGGGATTCCAGGCGCGGCGGTGTGTGCATCCTGGTCCAATGAGCCCGCTGCTCTGCCGGCTCGGAGGGTTGCGATCTTCGAGGTGGCATAATTTGGAGGCGCCATTCGGTCGCCGCCGAATCCGGAAACCCTGCCATGGAACACTCGCCGCGGGTCGAGATCGTGTACTGCACTCAGTGTCGCTGGCTGCTGCGGGCGGCCTGGCTGGCGCAGGAACTGCTCACGACTTTCGAGCAGGAGCTGGGCGAAGTCGCTCTGATTCCTGGCACCGGCGGCATCTTCGAGGTGCGGGTGGGCAACGACCTGCTGTGGTCGCGAAAGGAGTGCGGTCGGTTCCCCGAAGCCAAGGAGGTGAAGCAGTTGCTGCGGGATCGCATCGCCCCCGACAAGGACCTCGGCCACTCGGACCGCTGACCGGCCGTAGTGATTCCCACCCCATCCTGCTCGCTGAACTGATCCCGCTGACTCCCTGAGTTGGGTGGTGGTTCCTCGCCGGTGCACCGCGACCGGGCGATGGTTTCCAGCGCGACAGGCGGTGGCCAGACAGTAACGATCGCGCCTACCCGCCGGACAGAAAATCGAAACAGATCAGCCGCAGCTTGTCTCGGGTGAGCGAAAAGCTCCCGCGGGGCGTCGAATCCGTCTTTGCGGGATCTCCGAACTTTTCCCGCAGTGCGGCCACGCTTTCGATCAGCGCTTCGACGTCGCCGCCGGCCTGGAAGGCCCGCGCCGCAGCGCGCAGCGCCTTCACCTGCACCGCCAGCATGGGCTCGTTGAGGAAACGGATCAGATCGATGGCCCGCTTCCGGTCCACGTCCGGGTGGCTCAGGTACCCCTGGATCGCGGTGGCGACGGTCTGCTGTACCGGGTCGACGGAGCGCGGGGCCGACTCCAGGGCCTTGGCCTCATCGAAGTCCCGGAGGATTTGCTCGATGACCTTCTCTTGGATGTCGAATACGCCGCGGAGCATCTCCGGCTCGACGACCCGCGGGGTGTCGGGCTCGCAGGCGATGAGGTTGGCGATGAGATAACGGTTGTCGAGGATGGTCTGGTCTTCGAGGTCGCAGTATTTCCAGAAGTGAAGCTTCTTTCCGGAGTCCTGCTCAGCCTGGAAGTAGAAGAACACGCCACGGGCGCCCGGCTTCACCAGCCCCGAGTGAATGCCATCCGGCAGCGCATCCAGCATCTCCCGCCCGCCGGCCTCCATGAGCTGGCGCAGTTGGTGGGCGAGGAACTCGTGGCTCGCCAGCTCCGTGAACTGCTCCTCTTCTTCGATGACCCGGCCGTCTTCCTCCGCGATGCGGCGCAGCGTATTGAAGTTCCGGGGATGGACCGTCTCGCCGAGGATGCTCGCATCGAGGAAACCGGCCCGGTCGATGTCGGCGATCTTGCGGGACAGGCTCTCCACCAGCTTCAGCAGGCGCTCCAGGCCCTCGTCGGGAAACATGTTGTAGATGTACAGGGTGTCGAACTCGCTCCCGAGACGGTCGATACGCCCCGCCCGCTGCACCATGCGGGTCGGGTTCCAGTGCAGGTCATAGTTGAGCAGCAGCCCGCAGTCCTGGAGGTTCTGCCCCTCGGAAAGCACGTCCGTCGAGATCAGCACGTCGATTTCGTGCTCGGTGCCCACCCACTCGGGCCTGCCATTGGACTTGGGAGCGAATGCCTGCACGATCCGCAGGCGCTCCTTGGGGTCCGCCCCGCTGTCCATGCGCCGCACCTTGATGCCGCCGAGCGCTTCGCGGAAGGCGAGCGCCTCCGGGCTGTCCGGGTGCCCCAGGTGGCGGTACAGGTAGCGCGCCGTGTCCCTGAAGTAGCTGAAGATCAGGAGCTTCCTGTCCTTCAGGTCGCCCTTCAGCAACTCCTTCAGACGATTCGAGCTTGGCGTCCTGGTCGGGGCCTACGTCCTTGACCCGCTGCCATAGCTCCGAGAGCACCGTCAACGTCGTGCTCCACCGCCTTGTGCAGCTTGCGCAGATCGTAGTCGGCCGGGTTCGCGGTCCCCAGTGCCTCCAGCAGCCGCTTCGCGTCCTCGTTGGCGTCGAACTGGTCGGCGAGCGAAGTCGGGGTGGCGTCGTCCTCCTCGTCCTCCCGCGCGAGGTAGGCCAGAGCCTTGTGGAAATCGCTGCTGCGCAGGATCTTCCCGCCGAGCAGGTACTCCTCGAAAGTCTTGAGAAACGCGAGCGCGCGCCGCACGCTGATGCGGAAAGCCTCGATGCTGGATTCGAAGCGCTTCAGGTACCGGCTCTTGAAGATTCCGACCAGCGCCTGTTCGCGCCCGGCCTCGAACTCGTCCACCGCGACGCCCTTCTTCTTGTAGGCCTCCAGGCTGTACGGCGCGAGCCTGAGATCCTCGATCCCGGAGACGACCTCCTCGTAGATGCCGGCGTAAGCGGCTTCCAGGTCGTAGCGCACGGTCTTGAGGCGGCGTTCCGGGAAGTGGATACGCTTGCCGTGGATGACCGCCTCGGGATACGCCTTGCGCACGAAGGGCCGGCTGCGCCGGATGACGATCTCCTCGAGCAGGTTGTAGAGAGCGAGCGCCGGATTCCCGCCGCGGGCATCCCGTCGCGCCTGGAGCACATAACGGTACAGGTCGCCAATGCCGGCCGCCTTGAAATAACTCCGGTCACCGTGCGTGATGAGCGAGAGCTGGTTGTAGAGGTCGAAAAGGTCATTGTTGATGGGGGTGGCCGTGAGCAGGATGACTTTCTTGCGGGCGCCCTCCCGCCCGCGTCCGCCGTTCCCGCCCAGCAACCGCTCCAGGTTCGCGAAGCGCTGAGCGTTGCGGTTGCGGAAGTTGTGGGACTCGTCGACCAACACCACGTCCGCGTCCTGCCAGCGCGAAGGGTCGAATTCCTCGCGCCCCAGCTCCTCCTGGGACAGCACGGTCGCCGGGACCGTGGCGTCGGCCAGCTCCCGCTCCCACATGTCCCGCAGGCTTGCCGGGCACACCACCGCCGCCTTCTGGCGCAGATGATAGGCGAAGTCCTCCAGCAGCTTTTTCCCGATCCAGGTCTTTCCCAGGCCGACCGAGTCCGCAATCATCACCCCGTCGTAGCGCGCGAGGATCTTGCGGGCCTTCCTAACGGCGTCTTCCTGGAACTGGGTCAGCTCCACGGCGGAGCGGGTGGACTGGGGCGCCTCGTCCGCCAAGTCGTCCAGGAAATAGGCGTACAGCGCTTTCATATACACCTGGTACGGCGTGTACTCCTGGCGGCCGAACTTGGATTCGTCCAGCAGCCGGACCAGCTCGTCCTTGAAGTCCCGCCCGTCCTGCCACTGGCGGGAAAACCAGTCTTCCAGGTCGATGATGGCCCGCGCGCCGACCTCGCTCTTGAGGAGCCTGCGGTTCTCGGGCGCCACGCGCTCGCTCGCCGCCTCGTCGGAGAGCCACTGCACCGCGTAGGCCGCTTCTGGGTCTTCCGTCTCCGAGTCGTCCAGCAGCACCTTGTGCGCCAGGTTCAGCTCCCGGTTGGAGGTGAGGCCCGGCACGGTGAAGTTGGACGAACCCACCACCGCCACGATGGGCCGGAAGCGGTCGAACAGCATCTGCTGGCCGGGCCGGTCGGAATAGAACAGCCAGCACTTGGCATGCAGAAAACCCTCGCTGTGGAGCCGCACCGCCACAGTCTCCCGGCGGAGATAGGCGATGAGATCCTCCACGAGCCTGAGCGTCGCCTCGTCGAAGGGCAGCACCTCCAGGTCGCGCCGGATACGCCCCTTCACGAAATCCGGATCGGGGCGAAGCCCGAGCTGCTCTCCCGTAGCGGGTTCCGCCCCGAGGAGCAGCCGCAAGCTGCCGAGATGCGAGAGCTGATCCTGTAGCAGCCTGAAGCCCCCGACCGTGAAATAGGCGGTGGCGACATCCAGCGAGCGGCCATGGTATTCTGCCAGGATGCCGTTCAGCACCTCGGCCAGGACGTGGCGCTGGTTGTCGATGACGTAGGGGATGCGCATGCCTACGCTTCACCGACCTCGCACAGGATTGCCTCGACTAACTCCGGTGAGAGCCGAAAGCCGCTCTCGGCGAGCCGTTCCAACACCGGCCGCGCGGCCCTAATCAGGCTGGCGCGCTTCGCTTCGACGATCACTCCCGCTGTTCCCGTAAACGGGATTCCCCGCTCCGCCGCGGTCCTGCGGGCCGCGAGGTCGTCGATGACGAGCAGCGCGCCTTCCCCGTAATGGAGGGCCGCCCGCAAGGTGCTCGCCTCGCCGTCATCGAGTTCCGGGAAAATGGGTTCGGCCGGCTCGGACCGGTAAAGCCGGATCTGTCGCCGGCGCAAGGCGCTCCGGATCGCCGTCTCGCCCGGCATCCGGCGCCCTGGCAGGATTTCACCGCGGACTGTGCACGTGATGAAGACGGTGCGGTACAGCTTCGGCAGCCAACCCAGGCCGCCGACCCGCGCGAGCCCGATCAGCGGACTCGCGTCGACGAAGGCCGCCTCTTCCGCCACGCTTCGAGGTTCTCGAGATTCCTCACGGACGGTCTTCGCATCACCTTTCATCACCGGAATGCCCTGGCGGGATACATGCTGCATGAACTCCGCGAGCGCCATGCCTGCGATTTTCGCCCCGCGGCCAAGCGAAACACAGTCGTCTTTGTAGAGCGCGGTCGCGAGCGCTAGCCGCACGCCCGGCTCGGCGAGCAGCTTTTCGTCGTCCAGGTGCACCAGCAGCGCCTCGGGCCGGTCGCGGCTCATGACCACCACCGGCTCCTCCCGAGCCATGCGCAGTGCCTCGGAGGGGTTGTTCTTCAACTGGCGGACGTTGACGGATTTCATGACGTGGGCTCTACACGTGCGGATATTATATGGGCTAAAAAAGGGACATGCCGCAACGACCGTGCGGCTGAGCCCTTTCCGTCCGAGCTGGCCGGCATGCTGCCGGAGGTAGTCGTCGAGGGCAGTCTGTCCGCAATGGAAGGTCCCGCGGTCGTGGTTCGCGGACAGCCGTTCGAAGCGAACGGGTGGCGGCTCAGCCCACCACATTACGCATAAGTCTGCGCTCGGCCGTCATTCCGGCACGGATTGCCGGAATCCAGGTGCCAGGGATGGCCGATCGGCCCGCGTCCCTGTGGACTGGATTCCGCCATTCCCTGGCGGAATGACGAGATATGGATAAAGGGGTGGGCTCACCCTCTACGCTTCAGCGCCAGATGCTCCTTCATGGCCTTCTTCAAAGCCGCGTTGGGCGGCGGCGGATTGTCCAGTACCGCCATGAGGCGGTCCCAGTCCCGCTGGGACAGGGTGATGGTCTGCTCTCCGGCGATGACGCGGTTGGCCCGCTCCAGGGCAGCGGAGATCAGGAAGGAGCTGATGGTCCTACCGGTCAGCGCTGCGGCGCGGGCGAGCCGCTCCTTGATCTCCGCAGTGGTGCGCAGGTCGATGCATTGCTGCCTCGTCTTGTCGGCGCTTGCGGTAGCACTCATGTCCCTTCCCTCGGATTCCCAACCGGGCTACTGCGTATTGTACGGATGGCGTACGCACGGGACAACGTCCGCCCTCGGGACTCGGCCTGGAACCGGGGCGGCCGACTACAGCATTTCTTTCAGGCGCTTCTCGATGTATGCGCCCTCGGCGTCAGTGAGACCGAAGCACCGGAAAAGTACTTGGTCGATAGCATCCTGGATGACCTGGCTTTCCGGCGCGAGACGGGAGCGCTCGGATCGGTTCTGCAGCACGCGGTTCGCTTCGCTCTTCTGAATCTCCCGGCTCATCTCCGCTATGCATTCCGCCACCGACTCGGGCATGACGCCGGGGTTCGGACAGCTCTTGGCGAGGATCTCCGCCAGCTCGGGCCACTTCTTCGCGCGGCGCGGGGCCTCCAAACCGGTAACCTCCTCCGCAGGAACGAGCGTCGGCGCTGGCAAACGGTAGATTTGATAGTGGCTGACTGCGGCGTTGGTGCTTGTAAGGCGAAAGAACCAGTCGCCGAGGCGGCTGTTCAGGATAGCCAAGACGAAATCCAGCGAAAGAGCTGAATCTCCCTCAGGGACATAGTTGATCTTGTGGTTGCAATATTCCCCTTGAGGGATCGGAGCCGCGATGATGCGCCGAAAGTTGTTCTGCGGCGAGCTCTCCTGCCAACCGACGCGCCTCTGCTCGTGGTGGGTGGCCTTCTCGCTGTCCGGCTTGCCTTTGAGGTATTTCTTTTCCCGGAGATGAGATCGCCTCTCCCTGGGATGCCTCGCGGAGGGCATAGAGGCAAATCGTCGAGCCCCGGAGAATCTGCGGTCCATCTTTGGGGTCGTCGGAGATGAATCCTCGTTTTCCATCCGTGGTCTCGTTGATCTCGCCCTGGTGTGCGTGGCAGTAGTCGCCGAGTCGTTTCGTGTTCGTTCCGCGGGCGATCCGCGATGCGATGTCCCAGTCCTTTTGGGTACACGTCAGTATCGGCGTGTTGTCCGAGTCGAAGCCGAGAATATCGGGCTCTTCCCGGAATCGTGTGGGTCGCCATGCTTATGCCGCAGCGGCATCTGCCCGAGCTTCGACACCAGAGGATGTGTTGAGCGGCGAGGCGGGCAGGTGGGCGAGATTGCCGGCGATGAGGTAGGCGATGGTGATGAGCGAGTGCGTGGTGCGGTAGCCCCGGGCGCGAGCCTTAGCGGCCTGGATGAGGGAGTTGATGCCCTCGGCGCGGCCGTTGGTGAGGCCCGAGTGGAACGCAGCGAGCACGCCGTCCCAGTGCTCTTTCAGGGTGGTGGCGAGGCGTTTCATGGGCTGCAGGCGGCTACGCCGTGCCCAGCTATACCAGCGCCCGAGGGCGCTCTCGGCCTGCTCGAGGGTGCTGGCCGTGGCGTAGATATCGCGCAGCGCCTCCTTGAGGCGCCAGGCACGGGCGGTCTGGAGGCGGCGCGGGAGGGAGCCACGGCCAGCACCCTCGAGCAGGCCGAGAGCGCCCTCGGGGCGCTGGTATAGCTGGGCACGGCGTAGCCGCCTGCAGCCCATGAAACGCCTCGCCACCACCCTGAAAGAGCACTGGGCACTGAGTGCTCGCTGCCTTCCCGCTCGGGCCTCACCAAGACCCACCCGAGGGCATCAACTCCCTCATCCAGGCCGGCTGAGGCTCACGCCCGGGGTTACCCGCACCACGCACTCGGGGGTACCCATGGCCTACCTCATCGCCGGCGATCTCGCCCACCTGCCCGCCTCGCCGCTCAACACATCCTCCTCCCGTCGAAGCTTCGCGGGCAGATGCCGCTGCACACGTCGCCCGTTCACACAATTCCGGGAAGAGCCCGATATTCTCAGCTTTCAACTCGGACAACACGCCGATACTGACGTGTACCCAAAAGGACTGGGACATGGCCCCGTCGCGGATCGGCCCGCGGGACGGGACACGAAACGACTCGGCGAGCTCCTGCCACGCACGCCAGGGCGAGATCGACGGACCAGCGGATGGAAAACAAAAATCATGCTCCAACAGACCCAAAGATCGAGAGCACAAGCTCCGGGGCTCGACGATTTTGCTCTTTGCCCTCCGCGAGGCATCCCAGGGAGAGGCAATACTCCTCTCCAGGAAAAGAAATACCTCAAAAACGAGCCGGACAGCGGGAAGGCCACCCACCACAAGCAGAGGCGCAGGTAGCAGGAGCTTTCGCCGCAGAACAACTTTCGGCGCATCATCGCGGCTCCAATCCCTCAAGGGGAATATTGGTTGGCAAATTGACTATATTCCCTGAGGGAAATTCAGCTCTTTCGCTGGATTTGCGTCTTGGCTATCCTGAACAGCCGCCTCGCGGGAGCTCGTTCTTTCGCCTTACAAGCACCAACGCCGCAGTCAGCCACTATGAAATCTACCGTTTGCCAGCGCCAACACTCGTTCCTAGGAGGAGGTTACCGGTTTGGAGGCCCCGCGCCGCGCCGAAGAAATGGCCCGAGCTAGCGGAGATCCTCACCAAGAGCTGTCCGAGCCCGGCGTAATGCCCGAGTCGGTGGCGGAATGCATAACGGAAATGAGCCGGGAGATCAGAAGATCGAAGGGAACCGCGTGCTGCACAACCGATCCGAGCGCTCCGGTCTCGCGCCGGAAAGCCAGGCCATCCAGGATGCTATCGACCATGTGCTTTTCCGGTGCTTCGGTCTCACTGACGCCAAAGGCGCATGCGTCGAAAAGCGCCTGAAGGAAATGCTGTAGTCGGCCGCCCCGGTTCCAGGCCGAGTCCCGAGGGCGGACGTGTCCCGTGCGTACGCCATCCGTACAATACGCAGTAGCCCGGTTGGGAATCCGAGGGAAGGGACATGAGTGCTACCGCAAGCGCCGACAAGACGAGGCAGCAATGCATCGACCTGCGCACCACTGCGGAGATCAAGGAGCGGCTCGCCCGCGCCGCAGCGCTGACCGGTAGGACCATCAGCTCCTTCCTGATATCCGCTGCCCTGGAGCAGGCAACCGCGTCATCGCCGGAGAGCAGACCATCACCCTGTCCCAGCGGGACTGGGACCGCCTCATGGCGGTACTGGACAAACCGCCGCCGCCCAACGCGGCTTTGAAGAAGGCCATGAAGGAGCATCTGGCGCTGAAGCGTAAGGGTGAGCCCACCCCTTTATCCATATCTCGTCATTCCGCCAGGGAATGGCGGATCCAGTCCACAGGGACGCGGGCCGATCGGCCATCCCTGGCACCTGGATTCCGGCAATCCGTGCCGGAATGACGGCCGAGCGCAGACTTATGCGTAATGTGGTGGGCTGAGCCGCCACCCGTTCGCTTCGAACGGCTGTCCGCGAACCACGACCGCGGGACCTCCCATTGCGGACAGACTGCCCTCGACGACTACCTCCGGCAGCATGCCGGCCAGCTCGGACGGAAAGGGCTCAGCCGCACGGTCGTTGCGGCGTGTGCCTTTTTTAGCCCATATAATATCCGCACGTGTAGAGCCCACGTCATGAAATCCGTCAACGTCCGCCAGTTGAAGAACAACCCCTCCGAGGCACTGCGCATGGCTCGGGAGGAGCCGGTGGTGGTCATGAGCCGCAACCGGCCCGAGGCGCTGCTGGTGCACCTGGACGACGAAAAGCTGCTCGCCGAGCCGGGCGTGCGGCTAGCGCTCGCAACCGCGCTCTACAAAGACGACTGTGTTTCGCTTGGCCGCGGGGCGAAAATCGCAGGCATGGCGCTCGCGGAGTTCATGCAGCATGTATCCCGCCAGGGCATTCCGGTGATGAAAGGTGATGCGAAGACCGTCCGTGAGGATCTCGAGAACCTCGAAGCGTAGCGGAAGAGGCGGCCTTCGTCGACGCGAGTCCGCTGATCGGGCTCGCGCGGGTCGGCGGCCTGGGTTGGTTGCCGAAGCTGTACCGCACCGTCTTCATCACGTGCACCGTCCGCGGTGAAATCCTGCCAGGGCGCCGGATGCCGGGCGAGACGGCAATGCGGAGCGCCTTGCGCCGGCAACAGATCCGGCTTTGCCGGTCCGAGCCGGCCGAACCCAGGTTCCCGGAACTCGATGACAGCGAGGCGGGCGCCTTCGCGGGCGGCCCTCCATTACGGGGAAGGCGCGCTGCTCGTCATCGACGACCTCGCGGCCGCGGGACCGCGGCGGAGCGGGGAATCCCGTTTACGGGAACAGCGGGGTGATCGTCGAAGCGAAGCGCGCCGCCGGATTAGGGCCGCGCGGCATGTTGGAACGGCTCGCCAGAGCGGCTTTCGGCTCTCACCGGAGTTAGTCGAGGGAATCCTGTGCAAGGTCGGTGAAGCGTTCGCATACGCATCCCCTACGTCATCGACAACCAGCGCCGCGTCCTGGCCAAGGTGCTGAAGGACATGCTGGCAGAATCCCATGGCCGCTCGCTGGATGTCGCCACCGCCTATTTCACGGTCGGGGGCTTCGGCTGCTACAGAAGAAGCTCTCGCATCTCGGCAGCTTGCGGCTGCTCCTCGGGGCGGAACCCGCTACGGGGAGAGCAGCTCGGGCTTCGCCCCGATCCGGATTTCGTGAAAGAGCGTATCCGGCGCGACCTGGAGGTGCTGCCCTTCGACGAGGCGACGCTCAGGCTCGTGGAGGATCTCATCGCCTATCTCCGCCGGGAGACTGTGGCGGTGCGGCTCCGCAGCGAGGAGTTGCTGCATGCCAAGTGCTGGCTGTTCTATTCCGACCGGCCCGGCCAGCAGATGCTGTTCGACCGCTTCCCGGCCCATCGTGGCGGTGGTGGGTTCGTCCAACTTCACCGTGCCCGGCTCACCTCCAACCGGGAGCTGAACCTGGCGCACGAGGTGGCTGGACGACTCGGAAACGGAAAACCCAGAAGCGGCCTACGCGGTGTGTGGCTCTCCGACGAGGCGGCGAGCGAGCACGTGTCGCCCGAGAACCCCAGGCTCCTCAAGAGCGAGGTCGGCGCGCGGGCCATCGTCGGCCTGGAAAACTGATTTTCCCGCCAGTGACAGGGCGCGGCGGGACTTCAAGGAGAGCTGGTCCGGCGCTGGACGAATCCGAGTTCGGCCGCCAGGAGTACACGCCGTACCAGGTGTATGTGAAAGCGCTGTACGCCTATTTCCTGGACGACTGGCGGACGAGGCGCCGCCAGATCCACCGGCTCCGCGTGGAGCTGACCCAGTTCCGGGAAGACGCCGTAGGAAGGCCCGCGAGGTGGGCGCCGCGCCACGCGGCAATGAGTGCCGACTCGGTCGGCCTGGGAAAGACCTGAATCAGGAAAAAGCTGCTGGAAGTTCGCCATCCTGCGCCAGAAGGCGGCGGTGGTGTGCCCGGCAAGCCTGCGGGACATGTGGGAGCGGGAGCTGGCCGACACCAGCGGTTCCGGCGACCGTGCTGTCCCCAGGAGGAGCTGGGGCGCGACGAGAGGAATTCGACCCTTCGCGCTGCGCAGGACGCGGACGTGGTGTTGGGAGCAGAGACCACGGCAACTTCCGCAACCGCAACGCTCAGCGCTTCGCGAACCTGGAGCGGGTTGCTGGGCGGGAACGGCGGACGCGGGCGGGAGGGCGCCCGCAAGAAAGTCATCCTGCTCACGGCCACCCCCATCAACAATCAGGGCCTGTTTTCGACCTCTACAACCAGCTCTCGCTCATCACACACGGTGACCGGAGCTATTTGCGGAGGCAGCCAGGCATTGGCGACCTGTACCGTTATGTGCTCCAGGCGCGACGGGATGCCCGCGGCGGGAATCCGGCGCTCGCTCTCTACAACCTATCCGAGGAAATCGTTGATCCCGGAAGAGAGCAGCCGGTCCTTCGTGCGCAAGGCGTATCCCGAGGCGGTGGATCCACCGCAAGCGTATCCACTTCCCGGAACGCCGCCTCAAGACCCGTGCGCTACAACCTGGAAGCCGCTTGCGCCCACATCTCCGAGGAGGTCGTCTCGGGAATCGAGGGATCCTCAGGCTCGCGCCGTCGCAGCCTGGAGGCCTACGAGAAAGAAGGGCGTCGCGGTGGAGGACTTCGAGGCCGGGCGCGAACAGGCGCTGGTCGGAATCTTCAAGAGCCGGTACCTGAAGCGCTTCGAATAGAGGCGTCGAGGCTTTCCGCATCAGCGTGGGCGCGCGCTCGGGGGAACATTTCGAGGAGTACCTGCTGGGCGGGTGTAGCCCTGGATGC
>CAWCPV010000012.1:0-32826 GCA_963797555.1 uncultured Gammaproteobacteria bacterium
ACGACTCGCCGCCCCCAGCGCTCTCACCGACCCGGTACATGCGTTACTGGGCCAAGGAGCGACGGATCGCCTCGCCGGTCTATGCGTTCAGCTTCTCCGACACGAAGGTGGCTGTGATCAAGGATCTGGCCATCCAGGGCACTTCGGTGCTGGACCGTATCCACATTTACGGTCGGACCAATATCAGCGTCGGTCCAGTTCAGAAACGAGTGCCGCTTCACCAGAGGAGGATGTTCGCGGTCACCTGGAGGGCTACATTGCCGGCCCGGTGCGCATCGTCACCCGCAGCCGCGCCTGCATAGACTTGGGCTTCGGCCTATGCTTCCCGGAGGTGATCTGCCACCGCTTCTACTACCCGGATTACGCCAGGGTACCCGCCTGTTTGTGGGTGCGCTTCCCCGTCCATGAGACTTCACTCATCCTGGCCCTCGATTACGGCCACTCTCCCTTCCGGCGCCTGCTGATCGGCTCGGACCAGGGCATCGTGTCTGGGACAAAGGAACGCCGAACAGCCCGCGGCCACAGGACTGGCGGAACGGAAAATGGATGGTCCTGGACAGCGAGAACGGTTCGGTGGCGAGCTACGTGACGCTGCCACAGGCGCTCGCGGGTCATGCGGAGGCCAGGCCGTACCTGGATTTTGGCCCTGAAGCGGCAGACCAACCAAACACGACGCAGCCCCGCGAGGTTGGGTTCAAGATTGAGGCGCCGCCGGGCACCCCAAAAGGGAGATACCTCGTCTACGGCACTTACGTCATCTCACCCGAGCCCTATCGGCCGGGTGACGGCGCTCGTGCCTGAGCCTGCGGGACAACCCTCTGCAGTTCCGCGTCTCCCGAAGGCTGGGATCGGATACGGGGAACTCGGGCGGGCATACGGACTGAGGCCACCGCCAGGGGGCGCGCCCTGAAGAGGCGAGTTCGGCCGCCTCAATCACCAGCTGCGGTGTCCCAGCGCTGCCTGCCCAGTGGACGGCCATCGGAGACCATGTCCTGGTCGCCGCGAAGAGTTGTTGGAGAGTACGGCCTTTGCGGCAGGCTCGTGCCAGGGAATGAGGTCGATGCTCGCGTAAGAGTCGAGCCCGGCGTCGGCCGGGCTTTCGAGGAAATGTCGCGGACCTCCCGGCCGGGAGACAGGCACCAGATGGCGGTGCGCCTGCTGCTCCGGCCGGGCTGCTTTCCCGTGCTCTACCGGTGGAAATCCGTTGAGCGCGGTGGCCCGGTTCTCCGGGTCGGCGTTTACTTCCCTTGCTGCGGCGGGGCAGTCTCGGAGGCGGGTGCCTTGGGCTTGGTAGACAGGCACTCCTTCATGAACTTCTTGCGCTCGGCTCCGTGCAGCTTCTTTTCGGCCGCATCCTTGTTGCAGTCCTTCATCCCTGTTGCTGCGGGTCAGAGCTTTGGTCGGAGCCTTGGTCGCTTCCGCCGCGCTGACGGCGACGGGTCCGGACAGAACCAAGCAGGCCAAGGAGGCGGCAAATACGACAGCGATCCTTTTCATTGGTTTTCCCCCAAAAAGTAGAGATGGATGCCCAGTCGGCTTGGCGATTCTATCCGCCAGTCCATCCGGCTGTCCATACTGCTGACGTGGATGCAGGGCCGGGTATTCCGCGTGAGCGGGCGGCGCCACGGTTGGGGCGGTGGACTCACGGTCAGTTCTTTCCGCGACGGCATGCCGAGAGCTTAACGCTATCGACACCCGCACCGCGGTGCGGCGATCTACCAGCTCCACGCCCCTAGCCAAGAACGGTTGTACGGCCCACCATGGTGCAGGACGCCTCCCTGATCACAGCCGTCATGGCTGTCTATGTCGCTGCCATGATGGGCATCGGGGTGGTGGCCTACCGCTCCACGCAGGACTTCGCGGACTACATCCTGGGAAGCCAACGTCTGGGCTACTGGGTGTCCGCTCTTAGCGCGGAGGCGTCGGACATGAGCGGATGGCTGATGCTCGGGCTCCCGGGCTTCGCTTACACGTTCGGATTCCGGGCGGGATGGATCGCCCTGGGGTTGCTGGCCGGCACCTACCTCAACTGGCGGCTCGTGGCGCGTCGGCTTCGCCGCTACACGGAGCTTGCCGGCAACGCGCTGACCTTGCCCGATTTCTTCGAGCGCCGCTTCAACGACCGCACCCGGGTCCTGCGGGTCATCACCGCCTTCTTCATCCTGCTGTTCTTCGCCTTCTACACGAGCTCCGGTTTCGTCGCCGGGGGCAAGCTGTTCCAGTCGGTGTTCGGCCTGGACTATCGCTGGGCCGTCGCCGCCGGCGCTCTGGTAGTGGTGGCCTACACTTTCATCGGCGGATTCTTCGCGGTGTGCTGGACGGACTCGGTCCAGGGGTTAATGATGTTAGTCGCGCTCGTGGTGCTCCCGCTCATGGCCATCTTGCACCAAGGCGGCTGGGAGCGGACGCTAGCGGCGTTGACGTTGTCCGACACGGCGATGCTGAACCCCTTGGTGTCCTCCGACGGGCGCACCCTGTCGGTGGTCGCCCTCGTCTCCCTCTTGGGATGGGGTCTGGGGTACTTCGGTCAGCCCCACATTCTGCCGCGCTTCATGGCCATCCGCTCCGAAGAGCAGATCCCCCAGGCGCGCTGGATCGCGGTGAGCTGGGTCACACTCACGCTTCTCGGTGCGGTGCTCGTGGGCATTGCCGGTGTGGGCTACTTCCGCCCGCCGCTGTCCGGGAGCGACAGCGAGAAAGTCTTCATCAAGCTGTCGCTGCTGCTTTTCGACCCGGTTGTCGCTGGCGCGCTGCTCGCGGCCATCCTGGCCGCGATCATGAGCACCGCCAGCGCCCAACTCTTGGTGTCCGCCTCGGCGCTGTCCGAGGACTTTTACAAGGCGTTCCTGCGGCCGGCCGCGAGTCCTCGCGAGCTGATGTGGGTCGGGCGCGGCGCGGTGCTCGCGGTCTCCGGCGTCGCCTGCTGGCTGGCTTTCAAGCCGGACAGCAAAGTACTAGACCTCGTGGCCCACGCCTGGGCCGGCTTCGGGGCAGCTTTCGGGCCTACCATCCTCCTGTCCCTGTACTGGCGGCGCATGACGCGCGACGGCGCCCTCGCCGGCATTGTCGTGGGCGGCATCATCGTGGTGGTGTGGCGGAAGCTGAGCGGCGGCATCTTCGACCTCTACGAGCTGGTTCCCGGCTTCGCCTTCTCGATGGCCGCCATCGTTCTGGTGAGCCTGCTGGGCAAGGCGCCGGATGCGGCTATCCAGGAACGCTTCGATCTGGCGGCCGGACGGGTTTCGCGACCCTCGGAGCGCCAATCTAGTGAGAGCTTGTGAACAAATCTGCTGTGTGCCCCGACAGCGGCGTTGCGCGGCGGTCATGGCGTACCTCCCTGTACGCCACCCCTTTGGGGCGTCCCGCGGACGTGCCGAATGGCTGTCCTGCCATTCGGTCATGGCGTACCTCCCTGTACGCCACCCCTTTGGGGCGTCCCGCGGACGTGCCGAATGGCTGTCCTGCCATTCGGTCGCTCCTCGCCTATCTGCTTGATACGTCTCGTCGCTGCGCTCCGCGCGCCTCGCTCTCGGGCCGCTCGCGACGATTTCTTCCCAACCTCTGAGTACGCGGCTGGCGGCGGCGAGCGAGCCGAGATCCGCTCGGGCCGCCGATCCGGCGACTCCGGCCTTCTCGGGCCCGCGGACAGCGCGGCGTGGAGAGCCGGTGGTGGGCCGGGCCGGTTTCCGATGCCTCCGGTACCCCGATCCGCACCTCCACCCTGGTAGTGTCTCAGTTTGACAACAGATGCGTAAACTGCGCCAGTTCGGTCGGGTTCACATCCGACACCGCCCAGAAGGCCATGCTCGAATGCGTGAAGTGGATCACGTTGTAGCCCTGATGCTCGATGGCACGGTTGAAAGAGTCCTTTGCCTCCGGCGCGGGCCAGATAAAGACGTTGATCAGATGTTATCGGTGCCGGTACACGAGTGCCGCGACGGCGCGGCCGTCCAGGTACTCCAATCTTCCTCCGACCAGCGGGAAGCCTTGCGCGGTGAGATCCACGACCGGCGGCGCAAAATCCACCTTCCCGTCGAACCAAGGCTTCACGGTGTGTTGGTCGCTCGAGGCCACGTCGGTGAGATGGTTCGCCATGAGAGAGCGTATGTGGTTGGCAACCGCTTCGTCGGTCAGCCGCCGTTCGTCGTCCGGCACGCCAGGCCCCAGGAAAGCGAGATTCCACGCCATCATCAGGGCCACCGCGAGGGAAGCCCCCACACCGAGCCAACCCCACGGCACCATAAGCAATTTCGCGGAGCTGACGGGGCCCCCGCCGGAGGCCGATCGGATTCGTGCACGGAGATGGGGTGCCGCAAACCGGCGAGCCTTGGTGCGAACGGCGTCGCTGAGGTCGGTGTGCAACTGGTACGCCTGCTTGCAGGCCAGGCAGGTCAGGAGATGGTCTTCGACGCCCCGGCTCGCCAGGGCGTCCAGCTCCCCGTCGGTATAGAGATGCACCCTGTCGAGTGCGTCCTGGCAGTTCATTTCAACCCTCCTCGCCTACGCGGCTCTGCACTCGCTCGCGGAGCATGAGGCGGGCGCGCGACAGGCGCGACATCACGGTGCCCAAAGGAACCGTCAGGACCTTGCCGATCTCCTTGTAGGACAGGTCCTCCAGCTCTCTCAGGATCAAGACCTCTTTGTATGGCAGCGGCAGTTCCTCGATGGCCGCGTTGATCAACTCCGCATCCACCGCCCTCGGCGCCAAGGTCTCCGGGTTATTGTTGGCGGAGGCGCCGGCGACCCCCGGGTTGGCCTTATCCCCTTCTGCGTAAGCCTCCTCGTCGAAGCCTGCCACAATCTCCTTGGGCCGGTTCACGCTCAGCCAACTGTAACAGGTGTGCCGGACGATGGTGAGCAGCCAAGAGCGGCCGTTGTCACCATGGAATCCGTCGAGATACTTCAATGCACGCATGAAGCTCTCCTGCACTACGTCGTCCGCATCGTGACCGTTTCCGGTGAGCCAACGCGCCAGATTGTAGGCCGCGTCCAAGTGGGGCAAAGCGATCTGTTCGAAACGCTTGAGCCTATCCCGATCGGACAAGAACGCTTGCTCCAAGGGGCGGACACCGATCATACCCCGCGCACGGGGACTTTATTCCAAGCGCACCGCAAAACGGGCCTGCTGTGACCGGGCCAGGGCCAACTGGACACCGCCGTTGGCCAGGTCCCCCCGGCGCTATCGGCTGGTCGGGAATATTGTCCGCAGAAATCAGGGTGGACAGGTAGCTGAAACGGATTCAGCGCAACCGAAGGAGACGGACATGAGTTCAGCGATCGACAGAAGGGCGTTCTTGAAACTGGCCGGTATCGGAGGTGTGGTGTTCGCCTCGGGCATCGGATTCAGGCATCTCGGCGGCGGCGCCCACGCCGCCCGAAAGACACCGTTGGAGGACTTCTTTTTCGTGCAGCTGTCCGACACGCATTGGGGCTTCAAGGGACCGAGCATCAACCCGGACGCCGCGAATACCCTGAAGAAGGCTGTTGCCGCGGTCAACGCGCTCCCGCACGAGCCCGACTTCGTCGTTTTTACCGGGGACTTGACTCACACCACCGACGACCCGCGAGAGCGCCGGGAACGACTGGGCGCCTTCCGCGAGATTGTCTCCGGGCTGAAGGTCAAGGATGTGAAGTTCATGCCGGGTGAACACGATGCTTCCCTGGACCAAGGCGAGGCTTACCGCGAGTTCTTCGGAACACCGAACTATACGTTCGACCACAAGGGCATCCACTTCATCGTCCTGGATAACGTCTCTGACCCTCGCGCCTTGATCGGCGAGGCACAGCTCCAGTGGCTGTAGGCCGACCTGCAGCAGCTCGATCGGGAGGCCCCGATCGTTGTGCTCACTCACAGGCCGTTGTTCGACCTCTATCCCCAGTGGGACTGGGCGACGCGGGATGGCAGCCGGGCCATCGAGCTGCTCACACCGTACAGAAACGTCGTTGTTTTCTATGGGCACATCCACCAGGAGCATCACCATATGACGGGGAACATCGCTCACCACGCGGCGAAGTCCTTGATTTTTCCACTCCCGGCTCCTGGCTCCCTGCCCAAACGGGTCCCCTTACCCTGGGATCCGGCTTACCCCTATCGGGGCATAGGGTTCCGGGGTGTGCAGACCAGGACGCAGGACGGCATGTATCTCTTGGACGAAAGACCGGTGGTCGGGAGCTGAGCCATGAAACTCACGACAGCGAGAGACTGGGTCCTGGGAATCACTACCCTGACGGCAATCGTCGGCGTGGGCATGACGGCGGTGAGCTGTACTGCCCATCCCACAGAACGGGTGGTCCGGATCACCGCAAAGAGGTTCGAATACCAGCCGGCCTCGGTGACCCTGGAAGAAAGGCGAGCCGGTCGTGATCGAGTTGACTTCGCTCGATCGCTTGCACGGCTTTACCCAGCCGGACCTCGGGATTCGCGCCGACGTGCTGCCGGGTCAGACCGCCCGCGTCCACTTCGTGCCGCGAGAGTCCGGTCTGTTCCCGTTCCACTGCGACATTTTTTGCGGCACCGGTCATGAAGGCATGACCGGGACGATTCGGGTGGTCGACTGACCAGCGAAGTCGATCGATCCGGGATCTCCCGATGCTTGCCCAACTGCGCCGAGGTAGAGCCAGGGAGCCGCGGGTTCCTCGGTCTGCTTACCGCAGCCGGTCAGCCGCGACCTGGAGACCTGCACTGAAGCCGTACGGGAGCCCGTCACGACCTGGAATGTTTCGCCCGCTACAGGCGTGGCGCACGCTCGACCGTCGAGGCCCCGCGCAGCACCTCTTGCACGGGTGCGGCATCAAGAAGCGCATCGCGCAGGGCCGGAGCCTCAACCAGCGACTGTGCGAGTTGGCTGAGTATCTGCGCACTCATGCTCCGGTACCGACTGGCTTCCGTCTCGTGCTTGGCCTCCTGGCGCAGTCTGGCCGCCATGGCATAGACCCGCCATTGCGCCAGCGGCGCTTCCACGTTTTCCAGCGCCGCCAGCGCGCCCGCGACCTGGTGCTCGGCTTGCTCTGGGGTGCCCTGCGCCACAGCGATCTCCGCCAGAGTCAGTCGCCCTAACGAGAGCCATGTGCGCTGCTGAGGCGGCGCGGCCATCACGCATACGCGTTCGGCCTCGCGCCGCGCCGCGTCGAGGTCCCCTTGGGCCAAGTGATACTCGCTGAGCCCCTGGTGCAGCGGCAGTTGCAATGACCAATCGGTCGGTCGGCCCTGCCCTTCACTCTGTGCCGAGGCCCGGCTGAAGCATTCCAAGGCTTGACCGTACTGCCTGAGGCCGAGGTGGGAGTACCCCAGCAGCACCAGACTCAAGTGGCGCCCGGGCCCATATTGGAGCTGCTGCGCACGGCCGAGCTGCCGCTCGCACAGAAGGCGGGCCTGTTCGTAGTCGAATGCATGCAAATGCAGCCAAGCCAGCTCGAGCTCGAACAGCATGGCCCAGAACGGATGGCCGTTCTTTTCCGCCAGCTCGATGGCTTCTCCAGCGATCCTCTGCATCTCGCCCCATTGTCCAAGATGCAGCAGGGACAGGAGCAGGTAGAACTGACAGTGCATATGCTCGAAGCCATCGCCCAGCTCCAAGGCAATCTGCATTCCTTCCCGCGCGGTGCGGCACGCCGCTCGGTACTCCGACTGGAGAAACTGAAAGCACGCGCACCGTCCGGCATGGGTCATCACCAGCGCCGAGTCTCCGGCTCGATGCGCCGCGTCCATGGCATCTTTGCAGGCCTGCACGTCCTCGTCGCGCCATTCGCGGAACAAGGAGTACCAGTGCCCATGGAAACTGCGGGCATGCGCTCGCAGCAACGAGTCATCGAGCCTGGCGCTGAGTGCGACGGCCTGTTCTGCGGTCGCCAGACATTGCTCCACATCGACCCAGGCGAGGATGACCGCCAGATAGCACAGAGCCTTCACCTCGTAGTCGATGTGTCCATGCTCGTGCGCGTGTGCCGCAAGCGCACGGAACGTTTGCAGCGCACCCGCCACGTCATATCCCATGGAGCGCTGCACCAGGCCGAGCTGCTCGAGCACTGCCAGGCGTCCATCCACCCGATCGCTCTCGGGCACACGTTCGACCAGGGCTAACGCCTGGGTTAGAGAACCGACGGCCTCGCGGTTGGCCGAGCGCCGGGCGGCGTTGTCAGCGGCAAGGCGCAAGTAGCGCACGGCCCGCGCATAGTCGTGGCTCTGCTCGAAGTGCACCCCGAGCTCCGCTGCGACCTCTCTTACGCGGGCGCCGTAGCTGCGCTCGCCATACTCCCCGACGCGTTGGTGGTAGCGCGTGCGCCGCGCCGCCCCAATCCTGCCGTACCACAGGTTCTGATAGAAGGTGTGGATGAACGCGTAGCGCTGACCCGGCGCCCCATGCGGAGGCACGTCGGTGTCGCTGGGCTGTATGAACTGGACGAGATGCGTGAGGCGCTGGCAACAGTCCTCCACCGCAATGGGATCCTGCTCCAGCGCGGCCGCCACTTGCGCCGACGAGAAGGTCGTTCCTGCGACGCTCGCGGCCTCGAGCACGCCCTGTTCCGCGGCGTTCAGACGTTCCATCTGCTGCTCGATCATCTGCTGAATGTTCTCCGGCACCCCGAGCTGGATGGCCTCAAGGCTCACCGTCATCTCCCAGCGCTCGCCTATGCGCGCTAGCAACCCCTGTGCAACCAAGTAGCTCAGCAGGTTGACCATGAACAAGGGATTGCCTTCGGTGCGCCGATGGATCAGTGCCGGCAGCTCGGGCGGGAAGTCATTGTCTGGGAACTGCGCCGCGAGGTATTCCCTTACCGCCCCCTGCGTCAGATACGCCAGCGGCAGCTCGGCGCAGGTGCCGTGGGCCTGCAGGTCCGCCTTGACGACTTGCAGAGGATGCCCGCTCGCGCGCACGTCCGCCGGGCGATAGGTACCGAGCAGCAACAGGCGGGCCGGCGCCTGCCGCCGCGCCAGATAGGAGATCAAGTCGAGGGTGGCGTAGTCGCTCCACTGCAGATCTTCAAGGACCAGGACCAACGGCACTGCGGCAGTGAGTGCCTCCAATGCCTCGGCCAGCTCGCGCAGCATGCGCTCGCGGGTAGCGCCGAGGGTCTCGCGCTTGAGCCCATCGGTGCCCGCGGCGCTCATGAGCGAAGGCATCTGCACCAGCCAGGTGGGGGCGAAGTGGGTCAGCAATTCGAGCACGCGCCTCTGCCCGGCGGAGCGCGCGAGTCCGCCGATCGCCTCGAGCACGGGCAGATACGCTTCCCCGGCGCCGTATTGCTCCAGGCACTGCCCGTGGGCGATCACCGGTTGCGGCTCGACGAGGCGTTCCACGAATGCCTGCAGGATTGTCGTCTTGCCGATCCCGGGTTCTCCGGTGACGAACACCGTGCGGCGCGTGCCGGCGAGCGCGGCCCTCATCTGGGCCTGCAACTGCGCCAGCGCCGCCTCCCGCTCCACCAGACGGACGGGGCGGATATGTGTGAGCCTGGGAAGCTGTGGCAGGGCGGTGGACAGCGTGTGATCTGACGGCAGCTCGATCGGCTGTTCCACCGCGGCGATGAAGCGGTAGCCGCGGCGGTGGCGGGTCTCAATGAAACGCGGACTTTTCGGGTCATCCTCGATGGCCTTGCGGATTTCGCGGACGCACACCTTGAGCACGCCGTCGCTTACGTAACCCCGTGGCCAGACGACATCCAACAGCTCCTGCTTGGTCACCAGCCGTGCCCGGTGTTCCACAAGATGTCGAAGGACGGCGAAAGATTTTGGAGTGAGATGGATTTGGCCGGCGTCCCGCCACAGGCACTGATTGGCGAGATCGAGCCGAAACGGGCCGAATATCACGGAAGTCTCCACCACGCGAGGTTCACTGCGGACTCCATCCTTGGCTAACCGAAACACTACTCAGAATTAACCCCGAGCTTATGACTCCCGCGCCGCGAGGCGGGATGATTTCTCCAAGGTGACTGAGGCGCCTCGGGGCGAGGCCCCCTTGGCCCCGGCCACCGAAAACGTCGGCCAGACGCCGTGCCACGCCTCAAGTATAGAGGAAATGCGTTCTTGGGCACCCGGCCGTTCACAGCAATATGCGCAGGGCCAACGCAAAGTGCGCAATAACACGCGGCGCGTTTTCACTGCCACAGTGGGCGACCGCTGCGACGCCGTTCCTCACGGCGTCTCGCAGGCCCCCGCCGGCGCCTCGGTCTGGCCGACTTTCCGTCAAACCTCTGATGAAGGAGCCCCCCAATGAACACCCAGCGTCTCGCGACCACTCTGCTCACGTTCAGCGCTTGCGTGCTGGCACTGCCGAGCCCGGCCACCGCCCAAAGCAAAGGCATTGGCGACGTGGCCTCCAGGCTTTCGGCGGACATCACCCCACCACCCCCGTGCCACCCGAACCCCAATGCGGTGCGCGACATCGTCGGTGTCCTCACGCGGGGTGACATTCGTAACCTGCCGGACGCGCTGACCGACCGCCTCGCCATTCTCGCCGGACGGCCTCACAGCCAGCTACCGACACAAGCGTACGCCGAAGCTCGGTCTGACAAAGCACCCTTCAAGCCGAAACCCAGCCAGCTTTTCCAGTATTACTTGCTCGATACGAACGGCTTCGAACCCAATCCGTTCACGAGCCTGATACCGGGAGTCAACGACACCGCCATGCTCACCGCCACCGGCCCCGACTGTGGCCTGCCCGCCATCGGCACAGTACGCGTGGTTCTGGAGCCGAAGCCTGGCCTGCCGACCGACCCCAACGACGTGCGGGCGTTCATCGACGTTTTCACCGACATCTCCGGGCTCTTCGTCATCAACAACGAGAGTGGCTGGTACGAAGGGTGGATGATCCATGACCTGAGGGTTGCCCCAGTGAACGACACACCGCGCCCCGACGGCCATGCGCAATTCGGCGCCATCCTGCAGGCTGACGCCGAAGCGATGAAGGCGATGGGCAGGGGCAACAACGTGCTAGGCCGCATCTTCACGACGGATGGCAAACCGGTGCACTTCCCCAGCCCGACAGACCGCTTTCCGGACCTCCAGACCAACGTCGTCCCGATCCAGCTCAGCATGGGCGCCTGGAACACGTTGCAGCAGAGCGACGGCCACGCCTACTGGGAGTTCAACTATACCACCGACTGGGTGCACCCCCTGTATGAGCTGCCCTTCACCGGCGGCATCCCCGGCACCTTCGGGGCAGGTCAGGTCGGCGCGTTCCAGTCCATCGTTCCCGGCTCGGGGCCGAATGGTGTAATCAACGACCCGGTACGCTACGGTGACAATCCCAACAACCAAGGCGAGATCCAGGCTTCCGGCCCGCGCGACCCGGACAAGTTCGATGCGGAGGATGACTCGCAGCGAGAATTTCGTATGCGGTTCATTCCCAGCGGCCTGGCCAATGAGATCTTCCTGGACGTTTACGAAAGGCCCGTTTCCTTCGAGCCAGGTGTCACCGATTTCAGTCAACGTCTGTTCGACGCTTACGCCGCCGAGGTCGCCCGGGTCGACACCAACGGCGATGGCGTGGTCTCCGCCGCGGAGGGTGACGTTGATACCGCCTCCGATGGCTTCGCCGACAACTCCCGTCTGTTTCTGCCGGCAACATCCTTCAACCGCTTTGCGGTGACGCGCGAGATCAACGATGGGCTGTTGGCACCGCGCTTTGCGCCGAGCCAGAAGGCTTGGGTACTTTCGGGAACGCAAGTCCCGGTCAGCCCGTCTGTGCCTGCTTCAGACGGCGAGGACGGCGACGACCGTTGAGCCGTGGCGGCGCGGGGATGGCCCTCCGGGCTGTCCCGGGCGCCGCACAAGGGCGCCTGCCAATGAAGAGGAGGCATGTCTATGTATAGAGTACGCGGCACCGGATACGCGGGGTTTCCTGCTATCCCGGTGGCTATCGATTATGCCCTGCTTGCGACCACTCGTGACGAAGCTCTGGACAAGATTCGGCACCTCGGGGTCGACGTGCTTCAGTGTACTGTCACGGCGGTGTCTGACGAAGGCCCGCCGACAGACGCCTGAGTCTGAATTGCCATCGCTTCCCGGAGAGCCTCGGGGATGCGAACCAGCATGTCCACCGGGCCTGCAGCGTACGCCCTGCTGCTATGCCTTTTCTGCCACGTGGGCGTCTCGCTGGGAGACCAAGCTTGGCAGTTGGTGAGCGACTCGGAGGGTGTACGGATTTACCACCGGACGACTTCGGAGGCGTTCCCGGAAATTCGTGCCGACCTCGTTTTCGACGCGCCCCCTGAGCGCGTCCACGAAGTCATCACCGACTACGATCACTTCGAGGAGTTCGTGCCGGACGTCGTAAAAAGTCGAGTGATCCGTTGCGCGGGGAACGTCCGTTGGGTTCACCAGCGGTTGGAGTTTCCCGGACCCGTGGCTCCGAGAGAGTACGTGCTGCAGATTACAGACCGGCTCCGCCCGACGCCGGGCGTCTATTCCCGTATCGATTGGACCTCGGCCGCGCCTACAGAATACGGTGTTCATGGCAGAGACGCGGTCGCGCCGCGGCGGTTCACGGGGTTCTGGGTGCTGCACCCGGTGCGCGGTGGAGGCGCCACCGCTGCCGATTACGACGTCCACTTCGATGCGGGTGGCGGGCTGCCAGGGTGGCTGATTACCCCGATGACCGATCGGTATGCACTGTCAGTCATCGCTGCGGTGCGCAAACGGATCAGGATGGTCGCCATCGGTTCTGCAAGTGCGGCGACCGCTGGAGCCAGCGCCCCCGGTGCTGACCCGTCGACGGGCGGTGTGAAGCCACTCGCATCATTGGCTGCATCCACCTCCGCGGACACCTTGGCGGGGCCGGGGTGCGGAACCTCGCGACCTGTCCCAGAAGCCTTTTCTGGAGGCTCGCGACAGGCTACGCAGGGCGCCGAGGCCTCCGCCCTCGGCGACGAATAGGCCCGCGCCAAGGTGGAGCGAGCTTGTTGCTGCGGTCCGTCAGCGAAAAGGGCAGCGATATGTCCTACGCGATGGGCGCTTGGCGGCCGGCGCTTCGGACGGTCTGGTAACCCCCTGCAGCCTGCCTGCCGACCGTATAGCATCACGGCCGTCTTAGCCCGACTTCGCGGATTCGCACGGCGATTGCCGCGTTGGCCAGAGGTAAGTGATTGTTTGTTGATGCCGTGGTGGGCCAAAAAGGGTCGAAATGCGCTGTAGTGAAGACCTTGGTTGTTTTCACCGGGGAAAATCTGCGGATAATAATGTTCCATCATGTTTCTAAGGGCCACGACGCGGAAGAAAGACGGCAAGGAGCACCGTTACTGGAGTATTGTCGAGAATAGGCGCCTGAGCGGTGGGCGCGTGCTGCAACGGCATGTGCTGTATCTAGGTGAGATCAACTCCTCGCAGGAGTTGGCATGGCGCAAATCCATTGAGGTGTTCGAAGACGGGGCGGCGAGGCCGCGCACGATGTCGTTGTTTCCCGATGAACGCTCCGAAGAGCTGTTGAGGGATGCTTCGGTGGTACGTTTGCGGCTGAAAGAATTGCGGCTGTGCCGGCCGCGGCAGTGGGGTGCGTGTTGGCTGGCGCTGAAACTGTGGGAGGAATTGCAGTTAGATCGCTTCTGGTGGGAACGGTTAACGCCGAGTCGCAAGGGCACTCGGTGGGATCAGGTGTTATTCGTGCTCGTGGCCTATCGGTTGCTGGCACCGGGCAGCGAGTGGCGGTTGCACCGGGAGTGGTTTGGCCGTACGGCCTTGACGGATTTGCTCGGAGCGGATGCGGCGCTCTCGGACAGCCACCGGCTGTATGCCTGTCACGACCGCTTGCTGGAGCACAAGGCGGCGGTCTTTGACCATCTGGTGGGGCGGTGGCGGGATCTGTTCAATGCCACCTTTGAGGTGCTGCTGTATGACCTGACGAGCACCTACTTTGAGTGTGAGCCCCCGCAGTCGGAGCAGGACAAACGACGATTCGGCCACTCGCGCGATAAGCGCAGGGATTGTGTGCAGGTGGTGATTGCCTTGGTGGTGACCCCGGAAGGCTTGCCACTGGCCTATGAAGTGTTGGCGGGCAATACGGCTGACAAGACGACGTTGAAGGAGTTCCTGGCGCGCATTGAGCGTCAGTACGGAAGAGCGCAGCGGATTTGGGTGATGGACCGCGGCATTCCGACCGAAGCGGTGCTGGAAGAGATGCGCGCAAGTCGCCCGCCAGTGCACTACCTGGTGGGCACGCCCAAGGGGCGGCTCAGCAAATTGGAGAGCGCGCTGCTGCTCAAGCCGTGGCGGGAAGCGCGCCCCGGCGTAGCCGTGAAACTGTTGGCGCAGGATGGGGAGCTGTATGTGTACGCGCAAAGTGAACAGCGCGTGGCGAAGGAGCGTGCGATACGACGGCGCAAGCTGAAGTGGTTATGGGCGCGGTTGAAGAAACTCGCGACCATGCCACTCACCCGCGAGCAACTGCTGATGAAGCTCGGTGCGGCGCGCCAACACGGCCCGGCGGTATGGCGCTTGGTTCAACTGGAGGTCGACCCCAAGGACGCCACGTTTAGCTACCGCCTGCGCCGCGATAAGCTGCGCGAGGTGCGCCGGCGCGAAGGACGGTATCTGCTGCGCACCAATCTCACCGACACCGATCCCGCCAAGCTATGGGGGTTTTACCTGCAACTGGTGGCGGTGGAAGAAGCGTTCAAGAATCTCAAGGGGGATTTGGCCATTCGGCCAATCTTTCATCAACACATCGAGCGTATCGAAGCCCATATCTTCATTGCCTTTCTTGCCTATTGTCTGCATGTCACGCTCGGGCGACGTTTGCATGCGCTCGCGCCTGGATTAACCACGCGCAGCGTGCTGGAGAAATTCGCCGCGGTGCAGATGGTTGACGTACAAATGCCGACCACCGATGGGCGCGAATTGACGTTCACCCGCTACACCCAACCTGAGTTCGAACTGCAACTGCTCCTCGCGCAGTTGAAGCTCGAACTGCCCGCACAACCAGCTCCGAAAATCAGCACCGTCCACACTGCCTCAGCCGCCGCGATGTAGTGCAGACCTTGCCAGGCGCCCTCTCGCAATTTCAACCACTTACGCTATCCCTACCCCGCGAATCCGCGAAGTCGGGCTAGGGGAGTAGCCGTCCCTTGGCGTGTCCAGGGGAGCGTGCGTCAACACACTTGGCTTTGCCATGGCGCACGCCGTCGCAAGATGTGGCGAGACCTTTGGCTTCGGCGTTCTCCGGCACGGGGCTGGGCGGGGACGCCCGGCCATCGGTCTGCGCCCAGCCCCCCAAGGACCTCCGATGCATCCCTTCCTCGTTTCGACCGGCGTGGTCGCGCTCGCCGAGATTGGCGACAAGACCCAGTTGCTGTCCTTGGTGCTTGCGACCCGTTTCCGCCGTCCCGCCCCTATCATCTCCGGTATCCTGCTTGCGACCGTCGCCAACCATGCCCTCGCGGCGGCGGCTGGGGTCTGGTTCACGCACGGCGTGAGCGCTGGGGTGCTGCGATGGAGTCTCGGACTCTCCTTCCTCGGGATGGCGGTCTGGGCGCTGATCCCCGATCGGTTGGAAGAACGTGAGAGGTATTACGAGCGCATCGGGGCCTTCGGTGCGAGCCTGATTGCCTTCTTCCTGGTTGAGATGGGCGACAAGACCCAGGTCGCCACCGTGGCGCTCGCGGCGCGGTATGACGCGGTGCTGTCAGTCGTGATGGGGACGACTCTAGGCATGATGATCGCCAACGTCCCGGTCGTGCTGCTCGGCGAGGCGGCGGCGACTCGGCTGCCGACGCGCCTAAGACCTCGCGGCCGCTGGCCTTTTCGCGGTCATTGGGCTGACGGTCCTCTCGGGCGTTCCCTTGGGGTGGAGCCGGGAGGGGCTGTAGCGGCGGTCCCACGGCCTTGGTCTTCGCGCATAGCGTCAAGCCATGGGTGGGAGCACACCGGGTCGTGCGGGGCCGAGTCCATCGTACGGTCCGTGGGCTGCGAGAGAACCCCGGATGCTCGCGCCGCGTCCGGGAAGCAGCTAGGGTTGGCATTGGTAACACGGCGCGCGGAGCACAAGATCCTTCAACTCGGCCGGCGGCTTCCCTACGTCTGCGACGCCATGTCCAATCGGCTTTTGAGTATCCGCCATACGGGCCGGATGCGGGGTCGCGACTAGCCTGAGGGCGGTTAGTCCTTGAAACAAAAGGGGCGACGACAAGTGTCGCCGTCGCCCCACGTTCCATCTAGGTTCGCTTGGGAAGCTTCGGCTGCACTCAGTACCAGAGATGGACCACGTAATAGCCCGGCTTACTGGTGTGGCCGGCGTCCTGCTCCAGAATCAGGAAGCCGTTAGGGGCATTATCGGGGTCCACCACCGGGTCAGCCACTAGACTCGCGTTGATGGTGGGGCAGGCACCGCCGCAGATGTTCGCGATGACGTTATCCGGACCGCAGCCGTCGGGCGCGGGCAGCGAATTACAGCCCTTCGTGGTGCCGTCGCTGTCAGTGCCGACCCAGGTCATTTGGTTCGGAGTGGCGGTGGCGTCGAAGTTGACCACCGCATACATCACTTCGCTCGGCGTCTGCACGCCATTGTTGTGGAGCGAGAACGTCACCTCCACGCGCACGGGGCTCTGGGCCTTGGGCATCGGGAAGCTTGCTGAACCCCCCGGGTCGATGGTGAAAGAAAGCTCCTGGTGATGGTTCGAGATGAGATTATCGTTCACCAGGCTTGTCAGGGCGTCGATCTGCGCCTGTAATGCCTGGAAGGGCTGGCCAGGTGGCACGCCGCCCGCGCCGACGCCCTTGCCGTTCGGACTCTTGGCGAAGGCCACTGGCCCCACAGCCAGAAGTACCGCCACTAGGACCAACGATCGGTTTCTCATGGATTCTACCTTCCTTCTGCTGACTTAAATTGGCCCGCGACTGGAGTCGCGAGTTTTGCGTGCCAGGACTGCGGCCGCAAGGCCGCCGTTGGGCCCAAGCAACCGCCGTGCCAAGCCGGTTTTCATTCGTGTGAACAACGGCTTGCTGAGTTATCTCGAATAGTGAAGGGGCCTGACGGACAGCCACGCTGTCGTTGAAGTCCGACACTTTGCGAGCCTGAAGCGCAACAGCTTGGCCAGACAGGGAAAATACCGTCGCTCCCTGGCGACAAACCGCGTGTTCGGCGGGGAATCTGCGGCCTCTGCTTGAGCCTGAACGACGCCTCGCCAGAGATCGGCGGGGCAAGCCCCATGCTCAGACTGTCCGACGCTTCCCTGTCGGCAGTAACTTGGAGGAACACGCCATGAAGCTAGCCACCTTACTCAATCTTCGGGATGACTGTCGGCGGCGTGCGGATGACGCCCCCCATGGGGTTGACCTGCTGGGCTGCATTCAAGCGAGTGGGGGGCCGCACCGTCGTCATGGGCGATCAGGTCCTCCTCGATAATCAAGTGAACCCGGTGATGGACGTGGCGCTCGACAACGGCCTCAAGGTGACGGCACTCCACAACCACTTCCTCGGGGACTCGCCCCGGGTGATGTTCATGCACGTCGGCGGGATCGGGGACGAGGAGAAACTGGCGACCGCCATCGGAAAGGTCTTCGCCAAGGTCAAGGAAACGAGCGGCGGCAAGGCGGAGCCGGCAGCGACGCCGATCGATCCCGCGAAGAGTATGCTGGATCCCTCGAAGGTGGACGCCGTTCTCGGAGTGAAAGGTGATCTCTCCGGTGGTGTCTATAAGGTCACCATCGGGCGAACGACGAAGATGGGTGATCACGGGGTGGGAAACGCCATGGGCGTCAACACTTGGGCCGCCTTTGCCGGAAGCGATGACGCGGCCGTCGTGGACGGCGACTTCGCAATGTACGGAGGGGAGGTTCAGGGGGTTCTCAAGGCCCTTCGGCACCACGGGATTCGGATCGTGGCCCTCCACAACCACATGATCGGAGAGTCGCCCCGCGTGATCTTCCTTGACTTCTGGGGAACGGGTTCGACGAAGACGCTCGCCGAAGGTCTGAAGGCCGCGTTGGGCACGCAAGGGAAGTGAACCGCACACTCCTGGAGGGTACCGACGTGCACACGATCCCGAGTCCGGACCAAGCCCGATAGCGTCACGCACTTCGACGACTCCACGCATGGTCCGCCGGGGAACTAGCGCGGCGACGCGTAAGCGATCCGTCTCCGAGGTCCTGGGCCTGGAGCGCAATGTCGCGGTGCTCGCGGCGAGTGTGTTTGGGATCGGGCTCGCCGAGGAGTCTGGCAGGTGTTTCTCCCGAAGTACCTAATGGCCCTCGGTGCGGGCGGGGAAGCGATCGGGCTGTTCGCCTCGACCCGCGATCTCCTGGACGGTCTCTACCAGTATCCCGGGGGATGGCTCACCGACCTCTTCGGCCGGAAGCGAACCCTGGTGCTGCTCACCGCCGTCGCGATCGCGGGATACGCGACCTACGCAGCGGCGTGGCACTGGGGCGTTGTGTTCGCCGGCGTGTTCCTGGTCATGGCGTGGAAGTCGGGGGCATTCCCAGCGACCTTCGCAGTCATCGGGGACGCGCTGCCTCCCGGGCGGCGAGCGATCGCGTTCGCGGTGCAATCGATCCTCGTCCGCGTGCCCCGCATCGTCGGCGCCCCGATCGGCGGCGCGATTCTCGTCGCGCTCGGCGTGCGGGCGGGCATGCGCGTCGCCCTCGTGACCTCCATGGTCCTTGCCGGCTGCGTACTCTTCGTGCAGTGCCGCGGCTTCCTTGCCGATGGGCCCGAGCCGGGACGCGGCGATCCGGCGTCCTTCGCCGAGGTGTGGGGGCGGATGGCGCCTCGACTGAAGCGCCTCCTCATGGCGGACTGCCTGGTGCGAATCGGGGAGGGGATCGCGGCTTCGTTCATCGTCCTCTACGTCACCGGGCCACTGGGTCTGTCGGCCGCCCGCTTCGGCGTGCTCTACGCGATCCAGCAGGCGGTGTCCGTGGGGCTCTACCTTCCGATGGGGAAGCTCGGGGATCTGGCCGGCCGCCGGCCGTTGGTGGCGACCACCTTCGCGTTCTTCGCCGCGTTCCCCTTGGTGGTCCGAATGTCGGAGACCTTCCCGGCGCTCGTGCTCGCCTTCGTGATCGGCGGGATGAAGGAGATGGGGGAGCCCGCGCGAAAGTCCCTCATCGTCGATCTCTGCGAGCCGGCGCACCGGGGCCGGTCGGTCGGCGTGTACTACATGGTGCGCAATCTACTCGTCGTGCCCGCGGGGGTCGTGGGCGGCGTCCTTTGGCAGCGCTCGCCCGCGCTCCCGCTCGAAGCGGCGTTCGTGGTCGCCGCAGCCGGTGCCCTCGTGCATCTCGTCAGTTCACGAGGCGGTCGCGATCGTGAAGCGGCTCAAGGGTGAAGGCACCGTGAGCCCTCCTGGGGGCAACAGGCCAATTCAGTGATCGTGCCGGTGGCGCGGGCCCGAGACATGCGGGTGCACGTGGATCAAGCGCCAGTGCTGCTCGCGACAATATGGTCGTGTCCAGCCCGAGCGAGCGGCCCACCACAGTGACGTGGTGAGCGCCCGCGGAAGGTGAGAGTCGGCGGTAGACGGGCTCGCCACGCACACCAGCGTTGCGATGCATCTCGCCCGGAAAGCTGCTGGCGCGGGTCCTTAGTGTCGCGGGCTAGGCCGAGACGCGACGAGGTGTCCGAGCCGAAGAAAAAGGCGCCGGTACCCTTCCACAATTGCCTGATTCCCCGGCACGACGCTTACCGCGCGCGGACTACCGCCCGGTCCGGACCGGCCCAGGCCCATCAGGAGACCCCGCGGTCGTTAAGGCAGCGGATTCCTTCTTGAGATAGGCGATGATGTCCGCGCGTTCCTGGGCGCTGGAGACCGAGAAGTTCATAGCTTGGCCCGGGATCAGCTTCTCGGGATCGCTGAGCCACAGATCCAGGGTACGCTCGGACCACACCACGTTGGCGGATTTCACGGCGTCGGAGTAAGAGTAATCGGCGACCGAGCCCGCCTTGCGCCCGTAAACCCCCTTGTGGGCGGGGCCGACGAGGTTGTGCTCGATGGAATGACAGGCCCCGCACTGGGTTTCGTACAAGAGCTTGCCGCGAACGGCATCGCCTGCCGCGTTGGCGCCACCGCATGCGCCGAGCAGGCAGAGATACACTCCCACTGTCATGTGCTTTGCCATGATCGTTCTCCTTTCTCAGAAAGCCATCCACGCGCTCAGGAACAGGGTATTGTTGTCGGAGGCGTTGCGACCGGCCCCATCGTAGTTGTGCGCTGCACCGTCGAACTCGCTGTAGATGACGTACTGCAGCGTGAGCTGGACGTTCAGCCACGGCCAAAACGAGGGGCCGCCATTCTTGTGCAAGGGCATGTAATCGAGCTGGATGATCCAGCCGTTGCTGTTGGGGCTGCCGGTGCGACTGTCTGCGTAAAGCAGCGGGTCGGTGTTGCCGTTGATGTTGAAGTACCCGAGGTTGAACCGATACGTCTTGTCGTAGAGATAGGCGAAGCGGGCCTTGAAGGTGCGCAGCGTATCCTCGGCATTGCTCGTCTCGCCCAGCGGCTGGCCGGCATCCCACCCCTGCTGCTCATGGATCCAACTGCTCTGGAAGGTCAGGCCGTCAACGTTGCCCAAGTATTGGTACTGGGCGTCGACCGCCACATCGGTGAAGTGGTTGGTTCCGCCGAGCTCGTCGCGCCCGAGGAAGGTATGGGCATCCAGCCCGAAGGTGCCCACCTCCAGGGAGTGTTTGCCCCAGTTGTAGGGCAGCGCCACGCGCCAATAGGGCGCGGTGCCGTCGATCCAGTTCTCCTCGCTGGTGTTGACCCCGAAGGCGCGCTGGGTGCCGTTGGAGAGGGTGCGGTAGCCATCGAGCTCGGCATACACCCGGTGGTCGAACAGGGCATAGCCCCCGAGTCCGGCGACCTGCTGAGCGAGCCCCCCGTCGATGAGGGTGGAGGCCGCCGGGGTGGGCGCCAGATCGGAGCTGACGAAGGGAAAGCTCCACACCGGCGTGGTGTTCCAGAGGTCTTGGACCGAGGGGTTGTTGTTGACGGTGATGCCGTAAGTGACCGGCCGTTCGGCCATCGAGGCGCTGTGCGCGTATCGGATGTCGAGGTTGTCCCAGCCGAGATTGTGTTCCACGCCGCTATAGGTGATCTGGGCGAACATGCCGAGACTATCGAGGAGCCTGCCTCCGTAGAACACACTCGTCTCCTGCAGAGCCAGATTGTCGTTCGGGCCGAAGAACTCACCGGCCCCCTCGGGCTGGGAGGCGCTGGTATGGGTGAACGTCGGTACGAGCATTCCCGAGAAATGCCCGAACCATGAGAACGCGTGGCTGTCCTTGACATAGCCGTTGAGCTTGAATTCCCGCCCGAACGGGGTGAGCTCCGGGAATGCCGTGTGGCACACGTTACAGCGCAACCCCGTCTGGCGGGCAAAGGAGGGAATGGCCCAGGCATCGCGGCCCGGCAGCGCGAGCGGTCCCAAGAGCAGCGACGACAGCACCACGGACAGCGAGCCAACGGATAGAAACCGCGCGACCTCGGATTTACACATCTGAGACTCCTTCGTGCCGTCGCACAGAAAATGTCGGGAAGCCGTCGGCGCCACTCCAGTTGCCAGAGACAGGAGGCAGCCCTCGCGGGCTACCTCCCTGGACTCGCTTTCGATGCATGCCCGGCGGGCATGCCACCTTGTCAATGCTTGACCTCGATCCTGCCATACAAGCCGTGGGACTCGCCGCCCGGACCTGCGGTGAAGAACAGCACGTCGGTGGGTTGATCGAGCACCCCGTTACCGAAACTCAATCCCCACAGGCCGTCGATGTGGATCACACGGCCGCGGGTTTCTCGGAGCTGACCCTGGAACGTCCCGCCTGCGGGGTCGTATGCGTTGATAGCGCCGTCACCGAAGTTGCCGACCAGCAAGCGGTTGGAGAACCGTCCGAAACCCGCGGGGGCGAGCGCCAGGCCCCAGGGAGAATTGAGCTGACCGCGCGAGGCTACACGACTTAGGAGGTTGCCATCTGCGTCATATACGCGCACGAATCCGTGGCCCTGGCCCGCCACGTCGTCGTGTCTGTCCGCGTCCTGCTTCGCGTAGGTGACGTAGAGATTCCCCTGGATGTTCTGGATCCCGAACGGAGCATAGCCGTCCGGGATCTGTGGATCTTCGAAGGAACCGGAAGGCGCCACCGGCTGGAAGTTCTTGTCGAACACCGCGATCCTTCCGTTATGAAAGTCCGTGGCATAGAGGAAGTGCCCCTTCCCGTTGGCCGCCAATGCCAGCCCCTTGTAGATATCCCCGGAGCCCGAGTAGCCCGAGTTGGGGACCACGAGGATGGCGTTATCAGGATCCACAGTCGGATTCCAGCCGGCGATGGTGCCGTCCTCGGTCGCGAAGATGAACAGCGCCGGCTTGCCTGGAGCGACCGCAAAGTCCGAGGAGCTGTTGAACACGATGCCCGTCGGCGCAGACGGGCCGTCCGGCCCCGGAATGGTGACCACCAAGGGGGACGCCAACGGGAATGCATTCCCGTCGCCGTCGTAGAGCGACGAGACACCGCTCCCGTTGTCGTTCACCCAGGCGGGGCCGTTGGGGTTGAACACGATGCCCCACGCATTCACGAGGTTCGGGTCCTGATGGTCGGCAGCCTCGGGCAGGTCTGAAACCAAGTTGTGCACCTCGTAAGCCCTGGGGGCCTCCGAACGCTCCTGCGCGCCAACGGCCGGCGCGGCGGAGACACACAGGGTGAGCAGAAGGGGAAGCGGTAAGCGCCTCACGGTGACTCCTCCTCCGGGTGTCGGGCGGTAACGGGTGAAGCTGAGCGCACTTGCGGCTGGGCGTGACGTCTTCATGGGCTATTCCTCCATTAGGGGGTGGGGTCGACAGCGGCGAAATGAGGCCGCCGGAATCCGCGGCCGCTGTCGGCTTGGGGGAATCATCTCGCCGCGCCGCGCCGCAGTCATAAGCTTGTGGTTAATTCTCGGTAATATTTCGGTAAGCCAAGGATGCAGCTGCGACTACACAACGCGTGGTGGATGGCCCGGTAATCTTCGGCCCGCTTCGCCCAGGCCTGGCCAAGCGGTGCTCGCGGCGGGACGTCACCCTGACAGGGCTCCCGCCTCCTTCGACCCACTGAATCGAGTCTCCGAACCTCCTTGTCCCTCGGAGACGATAACGCCGCGTGGAGCGCGCGGATGCCTTCCGGGACAGCCGTGTCCGGTTATACTGAGACAGACGCGCTTGGGACGCGTCTGGTGGGCGGGTGGGGCGCGCTTCCGGTCAGGCGATGCCAGGGCAGATAGATCAACAGCCGGAGACGCAGCCTGGCCCCAGACGACAATGTGTTCCAACAGGCGGATGTCCAATCCGTCAGTTTGGGGAGGGCGATCATGGATCTCCAGCCTTCTGATTTGAAAAAGTACAGTTATTTCTCGAGCCTTTCCGACGGTGGAATCGAGGCGCTGAGTAAAAAACTCGGGATCGTGAATTTTCCTGCCGGCACCGTGATGGTCGAAGAAGGCGCTGTCGGCGACTCGTTCTTCTTTGTCAACCAGGGAAGGCTCGAGGTGATCAAGAAAACGAGGCACGGACCCGATGCCAAGCTCACGGTCATCGGCAGCGGTCAGGGATTCGGCGAGATGGCGCTGCTCACGTGCTCTGTCCGATCGAGCTCGGTCCGCGCGATGACGGACGTCACGCTCTACGAGCTGTCGAAAGCGGATTTCGAAGACATCGTGCTCCACGAATCCGCGTTTAAGGACATGCTGGGAAAGAGGGTCGAGGATTACAGCCGATACAACAGGGTCAAGACTCTGCAGCCCTTCGCCCTGCTCGAGCCCGACAAGATGTACGCCCTCTTGTCGAGAATGAGGCGACAAAGATTCGCTGCGGGTAAAAACATCATCGTCCAGGGCGAAAAAGGCGACTATTACTACATCATCGAGTCCGGCCGCGTCGCCGTGTTGCAAAAGGAGAAGGGTGATCAAGAAGCGAAACAGGTGGCGGTGCTGGGCGAGGGGGACGGCTTCGGAGAAGAGGCGCTGATCCGAAACGATCCACGCAATGCCACCTGTAGGGCAATCGAGGATACGACCCTGTGCGTGCTCGACAAGGCGGACTTCGCCCAGGTCCTGGGATCATCCTTTCTGGAATTCGTCTTCTCCGAAGACCTCGACACGGATACCTATCTGGACAAGTACGTGATCATCGATACACGGATTCCTCAGGAATACGAAGAAGAACACATCCACGGGGCGCTGAGCATTCCGCTAGAGTTACTGCGCACGGACTTCGGTGCTCTCGATCCGGACAAGGAATACATCACATATTGCACCAATGATGCACGGGGAATGGTTGCGGCGTTCCTGCTGAGGAATCATGGGCTCAAGGCCAAATGTCTGCGCGGCGGGCTGAGCGGCTGGACCGGACCCGTGGTAACGGGCCATGACGGCGTGCACATGCCTGAGAGCTTGTGAATAAATCTGCTGCGCGACGATTTCTTCACAAGCTCTGAGCACGGGTCAAGGAGCGGGCACCCAGTCGCGGTTGCCGCACTCCCGAAGTCTGTCGTCTCGACGCACGCTGCGCAGATGCAACTTCCAGCGCCTCACCTGCTGGCGAATCGCCTTCGCGGGTTGGTTGCTGATAGCCGGGGTGAAGTTGATGAAAGTCTTACCCCACCGGTACGAAACGTGTACCCCAAAAGAAATCGGGTTCCTCTCAGGAATCGGTGCACAGTGAGGGGGGCTGAGCGTTGAAGAGCATGGGTCTCATCAGGTACTTAGAAGATGCCAATCGTTCTAGGTATCTGGAGAGGGGACTCATGCTCTTGGAAAGTCTGGTCAAAGCGACGGTGGAATTGCAAGGGTTTCGGGTAGTCACGGTGGGAGGCGACTTAACGGGTCTGGTGGCTGAGCTTGCGCCGGATGGACGCTACGCGCCTCGGTGCGGGTGTTGTGGTCGAACGGCGAGCTACCGAGACACCCGGGCCGTTCGTCGGTTTCGTCACGTCCCGATAGGGGGGATTGCGGTGAGCCTGAGCTACGCGCCTCGTCGCGTCAGCTGCGGGCAGTGCGCCGGTGTGCACGTCGAGGCGATGCCGTGGGCTTGTGGGAAGCAGCGCTTAAGCCGTGCGCTGGTGGTGACGCTTGCCACGTGGGCTGGCGGTGGTGCGCCGGGTTGATGCCTCGCTTCACCAGTGCCCGCGACTTGGCGCGCTCTTCCCGCGCTTCGGCCAGCATAAAGCGCCCGCCGTCGCGCCGTGCCTTCGCCTGCTTTCGGTCTCTGTAGCCGGGGCCGGACAATAGTCGCCGATGGCGTGCACGCTCTCGTTGCGAAACGATAGCGCCATGACCTCACCCCCCTTAGGCGTCACTTCGAGATACACCCCCTTGCCGTCGGTGAGCTTGTGAGGCGTGGCGCGAGGCTTGGCATTCCTGCATTGCGTGTCATTCAGTACGGCATAACCTTCATACCCCTTCATACCCGGTTGTTCGCCCGGTCTCAGCATGTCGTACCCGGTTTTTGCCGAGAGGTTAAGAGATGCCGTGAAGTGAGAACAGAGACCCCAGTATTAGCGGAGCTTGGATGGGGATATTGAGACTTCGTGAGGTTGTGTGAGATTAGCCGTTCGGCCTTCACGTTGAACCGCTATATTCAGCCACAGGCCGCGACGCTACGGCGACATGAGTATCGCTCAAGGCATGTTGTACCCGGTTCCATACCCGGTTTTGTGAGCGCGTTATCACCATCCCCCACCGGCTCCTCCTCCAAGGCCGCTTCGACCAGTGAGCGTCGCACTGGACGAACTCCTCGACGAGGTTGGGCGCCGTCGGGCACGGTGCTTTCAGAGGATGAGCAGTGCGAACCGGTGCAGCCGCCGACCTGCTCGCTGGTCCCCTTGGACATCTCACGCTCCGCCCACGCCGTATCGGTACGGCCGATTTTGCGAAACAGCGTCACCCCTTGTCGGGAACCGTTCTCCGCAAACGAATCAAGCCACCCATGTCACAGCCCGCACCGCCGCAACACGGCCGCCAGGCTCGCCCTGACAAGCTCATGGTGCCTTGCGGTCAGCCGCAGGAACGTCCTCCAGTGCATCCCTTTCGGCTTCCCGCCCGGGGCTGTTCAGCATTCCCGGCCGCCAGACCAGTCGCGCCCGGATCTTCTCCGCCCGCCTGGCAAAGCGGTCGTAAGCCTCCTCCCGCTGACTGCGATAGGCCAGCCGATAACAGCGCCGACAGGCGAAGATCCTGCCGCCGTAATCGCCACCCGCCCGCCACAGCCGACCGCGGGGCAGCGAAACCACACTCGCGCCCCGCCGTAGTTGCAAGGTGTCCAATCCAGGCGCACCGGGTAGCACTCATCCTTCCACTCCCCGTCGCCCTGTCGGTACCGGTAGGTCAGGATGACCCGATCAGCCTCCGCCCGCACTTCAATCCAGGCCACGGGTTCACTATCGCTCGTCCACTGCCAGCGGAAGGCCCGGCCCGGTGTCAGAAAACCCTCCCGCTGCCAGCGCCGCACGTCGAGCTGGCGGTAATCGCCAGTACATTCAGCCGCGCCATCATGCCAGTACCGGCCGCTACCTCTGCCGCCCATTCTCAGCCGCCGGATTTAGCCGAAATCATTAGGCAAAGCTACCCCGCAATCCACGCAAGCCGCGCCGTCATTGGCTTGGCGCACGATCTTCTGCCGTTCCATCGTTCATCGTCCCCCAGTGTGCGGGGCGGATAAATCACTCGTCTACCGGTCACGCGCCGCACTTCTCAAGCGCCCGCATGGCCTTGTCCAAAATACTGCGCACCGCTATAGGCCACTGCGGCTGGCGGGTGGCGGCCTGAAGCTCAATCTAGGGATAACCTTTCGGTCCAGCCGCGCAACGGTCAGGGGCACCCCAGCGCCGTTCGTCCAGGGTGCGATCCCCGCTCATCGCTGCCCCCGCCGATTTCGCGCGGTTCTGGACCAGCAGCTCGATGGACGCCTCGCTCAGCCGCGTACCGGACCCCCCTGTCCCTGTGCGCATCTTCTCGATGCCCGCAGCGAATGCCTCATCGCTTATCCGTGCATGGAGTTCGGCGAGGTGGCGTTCCAACTCCTCCACGCTTAGTGACCGGAACCGCTGCTCATGGCTGTGGGCATAGCGCTGGGCTGCTGCCGCCTCAAGGCGCGCCACTCGGGTCTTGAGGCTCATCGGGTCGCGTTCCTCTGCTCCAGGGCCTGGATGCGCTGTTCCAGTTCCCCCACCTCGGTAATGCGCGCCTGTGCGGCCAGCGCCTGCAGCAGCCTGCCTGCCTCGGAGGGGGCGAGCTGGCCTCGTCCCATCGCCGCGAGGATGCCTTGCCCCTGCTCGGTCAAGGTGCCCTGCAGCTCGCCCAACTCCACGGGCTCATCCCGCGGCCTCACCGGCGCCATCAGCCGATCCAGGCACAGCCGCAAGGCCGCAGTGTCGCCCCCAAGGGCGAGGTCCACAGCCTTCTTCACCAACACATCGGCATGGGGCTGGAGCAGCGCCCGCAGCCCGGTGCGCTTGTCCTTGGCACCCTTGGGCTTGCCTCTGGGATTGCCCGATCGCCCCGCCTGGAACTGTGCCATCGCCTGATAGTTGCCTGTAAATTTCACGGACTGTGCTTACGGCTCAGCCGCATTGAAAGCCCCGACCAGAGCCATTGTAACCCGAGATCCCGCGATCGGAACGTTGTCAAGGGGTTAGAGCGGGATGAGGGCATCCAGTGCTGTCGTGAAACGCCTGGCGCGGACCCGCATGCGGGGTGGTATGGGGAGGGAGGGCGAAACGCTCGTTGGTGCATGCACACCCGCACCGAGGCGGTCACGTACGCTAGGAAATGTGGGGCCCGTTGTCACCGAGCAACGGCAGTCGCCGGGTCTCCCGCCTCAGAAGGGAGCCAGTAGCTGCGGGTTAACCACCAGCCTCCTGACTCCGTGGGCGTGGTCTTCCTCGAAGACGTTATCCTTGCACCACTTGCTGACGCTGTTGATGTCGACCTTCGCGCACTGGGGGCGCACGCTCCAGGTCACCTGCAGCGGGGAGCAGGTGCTTTCGGAGTATTGGGGACCAGTGGTGGAACCCAGGTACTGGACAGGGGCTCCGGTATCACTCGGCAACGCCTTGGCTTGAGGGTAGCCGTTGACGATGTTGCCCCTGTACGCGTAATCCATGAAGTTCAGGGCCTTCGGGTCGTTGACCACGGTGAATACCTGGGCCTCGACCCGCAGGTTGGGATTGGAGCATTGCTGCGACAGGCAGGAACCGAGGCCCTTACCGGGCTTCACGTCGCAGGAACTGTACACCCAGTGCACCTCGATGGTGTCACCGGGCCTTAGGTCCTTGCAGTGATTCTCGGCAGGCGCCTTCAATTCAGATTCGGAGAGGCTCTTGCTGATGTCGCACTGGAACCCTCCGCCGTGGCCGTGATCGCCGTCACTGACCAAGATAGAAAAGTCCTGCGCCTTGTGCTCCGCCGGGCTGTGGAAATGGATGTTGCAGAGATTCATTCTCTGGTAAACGCTGCCCGGGTCGCCAAGGCGCTCGGCGTCGCCCAGTATGTGGTCGCCGACATCGATCTGCGGCGTTTCGATCGGGTCGAGGTGACGGGATTGCGCCCGTCACCCCTCCCACACCACCGGACAAGCGGTTTTCCGCATCCGGCGGTTGGACCTGGCGGCCATCAGGCGGCCGCGAGATCCGATGGAACCAGGAGACTACCCGTTCCATCAAGCTCTCATTCAGCGCTTTCATTCATCCTCCTTCCGCCACGGTTTCCTTGCCGCCTCCAGTCTCGCGTCCGATAGCTCCACTATCTTTCGCTCCACCGCCCAAGGGATGGCTGCCGCAGTTGCAACGGCCCTCGGTTTCAGACGACTTCGCGGTCACCGCAGGGCCCTTCGCTCCACCCCCCATTGCAGAGGGTCTCCTCGCTCATATGGCCTCTGCTGACTTCTCCCAAGCTCTCACTCGGGAGATCTCCCCGGGTAAGGTGCCAAGACTCTCGGCCCGTGCCGCCAGGGCTCTACCTGATGCGTCTTTCGGTGACCGTTGGATTTCGCGTTCCCTAGCACGCTCATCGCCCGCACCCGGCCTCACTGCCTGTTCGTGTTCCTGCGGTCGTGCCTTTGCTCCGCGCTTCTTTCAGGTTGGCCTCGCGGCTTCCCCCTTGCGCTTCACTACGGTTGTCGTCACTCTCTCCGGTGACCTCCTCTCAGGTCACAAATCTTGGCCCATGCCGGGCACACTAGGGTCGGCGTTGACCGCCGACATCGACGTACCCAGAGGGCGAAGTCCTACCGACATGGCGGAAGGCATCCCCGTCACCTATGTCCCGGCCCGCAACACCATCTTTCTCTCCTTCGCCCTCGCCTGGGCAGAGGTGCTAGGGGCCGCCGACATCTTCATCGGGGTCAACGCCCTCGATTACTCTGGCTACCCCGATTGCCGACCTGAGTACATCGAGGCCTATCAGCGCATGGCCAACCTGGCCACCCCAAGGCGGGCGTCGAGGGGCAAACGAAGCTCAGGATCCATACACCACTCATCCATCTGTCGAAGGCCGACATTATCCGCAAGGGCATAGAGCTAGGTGTGGATTACGCGTTGACCAGCAGTTGCTACGACCCTTCCCCCGAAGGTCGTCCTTGCGGCGAGTGCGCCTCCTGCTTGCTGAGGGCGAAAGGTTTCGCGCAAGCTGGGATCCCTGATCCCCTGATCGAGAAGTTCAGGGCCGTCGCTTGACAGCGACCTTGCATCACGTTGCTGCCGCCCCCTTCGAGGCGGCGCGGCATGTGGACATCCTGCCCGAGGGGCACCGGTCGCGCCGGCTGCACGGACACAGGCTGGATCACGATGACCTCAATCGTCATCTCGAGATCCCGACGGACGAGAACCTGGCCAGGTGGCTGAGGGATTGCCTTTCGGCCGCGAGTTTGGACCTGATCTCGTCGGTCTCGGCAGCCGGGGATTCGGACCGTGGGCATTCAAAGCACGCGCGACCAGGGCGCCGACCTGGATCAGGACAATCACGTACACGTGTGGCGTCGTTTCCGGTTCGAGGCTGCCCACCAGGGGGCTCCTTTGCAGGTGTCCCCGAAGGACACAAGTGCGGGCGCATGCACGGCCATGGCTTCGAGGTCATTCTGCACGCAGACCAGGACCTGAACGGCCGGGACATGGGCGTGGACTTTGACGAGCTGGAGTCCCGCTGGCGGCCCCTCTACGAAGAGCTGCACCTGGCGTGCCTGAACGGCATCGAGGGGCTGGAGAACCCCACCAGCGAGATGCTCTCAAGCTGGTTGTGGGAGCACCTTAAACCGTCCCTGGGGGAGTTGTCCTGGGTGACGGTGTACGACGGCTACCGCCGGGTGTCATTACGATGGCGCCCGGTACCGGATCTGGAAGGAGTTCGCCTTCGAGAGCGCGGTACGGCTCCTGCGTGCCCCGGAGGGCGACCGGCGCCGCCGGCTGCACGGCCACAGCTACCTGGGACGCCTACACCTCACGGCGCCACTCGACGAGGTGATGGGCTGGACCATCGACTACGGCGACGTGAAGGAGCTGTTCGAACCGGCCTACCTGCGGCTCGACCATCATCCATTGAACGAGGTGGCGGGTTTGGGGACCGGCGACAGCGTCGGCCTGCTGCACTGGATGCGGGACAGCATGATCGAGACCCTTCCCCCGCTCGATCGCATTGATGTGTATGAGACGCCCGGCTGCGGCGCCATCCTCTCGTGGGGACAGCGCGGGCCTGCTCTGCCGCTGTGACTACAGCCGATGACCTACTCGGTCAAGGAGATCTTCTACACGCTCCAGGGCGAGGGGGCGCGACGGAACGCGTTGCCGGTTCTGCCGGTTCGCCGGATGCAACCTGTGGAGTGGGCATGAGCAGCATCGAATGAAGGCGGTCTGCCAATTCTGTGACACCGACTTCGTCGGTACGGACGGCGAGGGAGGTGGCAAATACCGAACCGCGGCCGGTCTTCTGCTAATCGGTTTTCTTTGGCCAGCTCACCTACGTAACGGAGGTAGGCCTTTCGTCGTGTGCACCGGCGGCGAACCCTTGCTGCAGCTCGATGAACCCTTGCTCGCCAACCTGCATGAGCACGGTTTCGATGTGGCAGTGGAGACAAACGGCACCCGGCCCAATCCACCCGGTATTGACTGGCTGTGCGTCAGCCCGAAGGCGCACACGGAGCTAACCATCCGTACGGGCCACGAGATAAACGGCTCTTTCGGTAATTGTGTGGATCGTGGTGGTCGAGTAGCATCCGTTCTGAGCAATCGTCTATCACAACATCTTGTGGTTGGGCCTGTGGGGTTGTGGGCGAGAGGCCCGCGAGTGTGGGCAACCGGGAGGTTGTCCACACGGTCCTTGGGACGCGGGCCGCTCCGCAGGACTCGTCCACAAATCCACAGGCCATCAAGGGGGAGCGCCATGGAGCCAACGCATCTATTCACGACGGCACTGGGCCTCACGGCGCCTTGGGAAGTCACCGGCGTACGCTTTGACCCCGAGGCTGGGCGCATCGACCTCGAGGTGGCCTTTGCCAAGGGGAGCCGCTTCGCCTGCCCGGCGTGCGGAGCGCCAGGCCAGCCGGTGCATGATGCCCGCAAGCGCAGCTGGCAGCACCTGAGCTTCTTTTAAGTCACGAGCATACCTGCACGCGCATCTGCCGCGAGTGCGCTGTGAGAGCTGCGGCAAGACGACTCAGGTCGAGCCGCCGTGGGCGCGCGCACAGAGTGGCTTCACGGCGCTGATGGAGGCACTGGTGGTGACGCTGTGCCAGGCGATGCCGGTGGCGACCGTCGCCCGGCACCTGGGCGTGGGCGATGAGCGCCTGTGGGGGGTGCTCGAGCACTACGTGGAGGCGGCCCGCGCCCAGGAGGACCACTCCCCGGTGCGCGCCGTGGGCCTGGACGAGACCGCCGCCCGGCGGGGGCAGCACTACCTCAGCCTGTTCCATGACCTCACGGGCAAACGCCTGCTGTTCGCCTGCGAGGGCCGCGACCAGAGCACCGTGGCGGCCTTTGTCGCCGACCTCAAGGCGCACGGGGGCGACCCGCAGGCCATCGAGCAGGTGTGCATCGACCTGTCCGCCGCTTATCTCGCCGGGGTGACCAAGCATCTGCCTAAAGCCACGGTGAGCTTCGATGCCTTCCATGTCATCCAGCTCGCCAACCAGGCCGTCGATACAGTGCGCCGCGAGGAGATCAAGACCGAGCCCGCCCTCAGGGGCACCCGCTGGACCTGGCTCAAAGACGCCCACGACTGGACCTGGGAGCAGCTCACTGACTTTCACTGGCTCTCCCGCGCCCGCCTCAAGACCGCCCGCGCCTGGCGCCTCAAGGAGGCGCTGCGCGATATCTACGCCACGGCCAGCACCCTCGAGCAGGCCGAGACCGCGCTCACGCGCTGGTATAGCTGGGCACGGCGTAGCCGCCTGCAACCCATGAAGCACCTCGCTGCCACTCTGAAAGACCACTGGGACGGTGTGCTCGCCGCGTTCGACTCCGGCCTCACCAACGGCCGCGCCGAGGGCATCAACTCCCTCATCCAGGCTGCCAAAGCCCGCGCCCGAGGCTACCGCACCACGCGCTCGCTCATCACCATCGCCTACCTCATCGCGGGCAACCTGGCCCACTTGCCGGCCTCGCCGTTCAACACACGATCTTGTGTCAGACCTCAGGCAGAGGCTGCCGCAGCGTAAGCATATCTACCCACACGATTCCGGTAAGAACCAAAAATTCTGCATATCAAAGACGGGATTGACGTGCGGAGCTTCGCCTCTGGGTCGAAGCCCATAACGGAGCCTGCCCGCAAGGGGATGGAAGCGTTCGTGCAGGTCGCCGGCGAAAACCCAACCGCAGCCCCAAGCCCATCGCCTTGGGCCGGCTGGCCAGCATCGGGCACTCCAATCCTGTGCCGCGCGTGCTCCGA
>CAWCPV010000013.1:0-117261 GCA_963797555.1 uncultured Gammaproteobacteria bacterium
ATGCCACGCAGCTTTGCGAAGGACCTACGTACCCTGTCGGAGGACGAACTCTTGGATCTGCGCCGTCGAGCGGCCGCGGGAGATCGCCAACCGCAAGGCAGGGATCTGCAGCGAACCATGCGCCAGTGGACCGACCTGGCCAAGGAAGCCGGGGTGACGGAGAGGGAGCTGGATATCCTTCTCGGGGGTCGACGGTAAAGGGGAACGTAGCGCACGCGACGGCGGCGCTGTCCCGGCGAGGTGCTTCGAAAGGAAGCGGCGTGCCAGCGCCGATATAGGTCATGACCATCCTCGTCGGCACCACCTCCTGGACCGACCCCACCCTGATCGAATCCGGCCGGTTCTATCCGCCCGAGGTCCACACCGCGGAGGAGCGGTTGCGCTACTATGCAAGCCAGTTCCCCATCGTCGAGGTGGACAGCTCCTACTACGCCCTGCCCACTGCCCGGAACTCCAAGCTCTGGGTCGAGCGCACCCCCGCAGGCTTCGTGTTCGACGTGAAGGCGTTTCGGCTACTCACCGGCCACCAGACGCCACCCGAGGCATTCCCCAAGGATCTCCGGGATCAGTTGGGACCCACCGACAAGAAGAACCCGCACCACCGCGATCTGCCGCAGGAGATCCGGGAGGCCGCGCCGGAGCATGCCTTTGCGGATGCCAGATCGGTGTCCGACAGACGCCGGTTTTGCGCTCGGCGGCGAGATGGCTGCCGGGCGCACACTGTCGGTGAATTCGGAAAGGGGTATAACCTACGGCCTTGTCCAAACCGAGTCGGATGCCCGTCGTGAAGCTACAGGATTCGGATGCGCCGCGGCACGAGGTTTCCCCAGTATCCTTCGCTCTCGTGGCGCTCAGCGTGGGGTGCGTCGCAGGCGGCGGTGCGGTAATCTTTCGCGCCCTTATCGCGCTCGTTCACAACGTGTTCTTCGAGGGAAAACTTTCGCTCTACTACAATACCAACCAACTGGAAGGACTGGGCCTGTTCGGCCCGCTCATCATCTTGGCACCCGTCATTGGCGGGATGGGCGTGATCTTCCTGGTACGGCGCTTTGCACCCGAGGCCCGCGGTCATGGGGTGCCGGAGATCATGGACGCCGTCTATTACAAGGAAGGCCAGATCCGACCTGTCGTCGCCTTCGCCAAGTCGATCGCCTCGGCGCTGGCGATTGGCAGCGGTGCGTCGGTGGGAAGGGAAGGGCCCATCGCCCAGATCGGGGCGTCCTTCGGCTCGACCGTCGGCCAGGTCTCCAAGCTCGTTCCTTGGCAGACCATTACCCTGGTCGCGGCGGGTGCCGGCGCCGGGATCGCCGCCACCTTCAATACCCCGCTCGGCGGTGTGCTGTTCGCCGTCGAGCTGCTGATGCCCGAGATCAGCCCACGTACCTTCCTGCCGGTAGTGATCGCGACGGGGACCGCGACCTACATCGGGCGCTTGGCCTTCGGGCTCTCGCCGGCATTCAACGTCCCGGCTGCCACGGTCCTGACTGAACCGCCGATTGGCTTCGCGACGATCATTGCGGCGACTGTGTTCGGGCCCATCTGCGGGCTTGCGTCCTGGGCATTCGTCCGATTGCTGGCCTGGACGGAAGACTTCTTCCCGCGTCTGCCGGGAAACGAGTATGCCCAGCACGCCACGGGCATGCTGATACTCGGCGCGATGATCTACCTGATGGCGGTGACCACCGGTCACTACCATATCGAGGGAGTGGGCTACGGGACGATAGAGGCTCTTCTCAACGGCGAGCTGAACTCGGCAACGCTGCTGATTATTCTGTTCGCGGCCAAGCTGCTGGCGACCACTATCACGTTGGGGTCCGGATCGTCCGGCGGCATCTTCTCGCCGTCGCTGTTCATGGGCGCCACTCTTGGGGGCTCTTTTGCTCTTCTCGGTGAGACGCTCTTGCCTGGGACCCTGGGCTTGCACGCTGCGCATTTCGCCATAATTGGCATGGGTGCGGTCGTTGCAGGGGCCACCGGGGCTGCCATGACCGCCATCGTCATGATCTTCGAGATGACCCGCGACTACTACATCATCCTCCCCTTGATCATCGCGGTGGCTTTCTCAGTCGGCGTCAGGGAGATCCTTTCGAGGAATACCATTTACACAATCAAGCTGGTGCGCCGCGGCCGGCACATTCCCATGGGGCACCAGACCAATATGTACCTTGTCCGTCATGCGGCAGAGGTGATGGACTCCAATGTAACTGTCTTACCAGCCGACACGCCATTGGAACATGCGCAGTCGCTGGTGAGCTGTGAGCGTGCGACCGCGCCCTTCATCGTCAGCCGCACAGGCCGCATCGTGGGTGTGGCGCGGGTCGCGACGCTCGCCCGACCGCCGGAGGACGCCGCGGCGCCGCTCAAGGTCGGCGATCTGGCCACCAAGGACTTCGTCGTGGCGTCGGAGAACGACATTCTGAGCGATGTCCTGTCCCGGCTCAGCAAGCGGCGGGGAAGTTTCGCGATCATCGTCCGCGGGACGCGTCGCATACCTCGGGCGGACGACGTGGTCGGCGTGATCGGGCGGCAGGAAGTGGGGGAGTGTATCTTGCAGACATACCGGTAGGCCGAGTCGCGACGGCATACCATACATCAGGCCGAGCAACGTACCTCTGGCCAGGAAGACTCACGGACAGGTGAGCTGCCCGCTGTGGCGTTGCCTGTCCACGCCCACATGCTCCGCCACGGGTGGGTATGGGTGCTCTGGAACTGCACCAGCTCGTCCTCCGTGTACCGCTCGACGGGCTGAACACCTTAATGGTGCGCATGGAGTTGTTCGAAGCGGATAGCTTCAGCTACTCCTGCGACGAGGCAGGGACGGTGCAAAGCACCGAGCCGAGGAGGTAGCGATAGGCGCGGGTCCGGCGGGCTCTGACAACTCGTCGCGAGGGCGACGGCGCAAGAGGGACTCGGATGTCTTGTTGTGCAGGCCGGGGCCCCCCGACGCAGTCGCGAGATCCAACCGCCCAAAATCCACCATAGGACAAAGAAGGCGGCGGCAGACGTGATCGCGACGACGTTTGGGTGGCGCCCGACCACCACTCCCTGCCTTCCTATGACCGCTTCCAGGGTTAGAACGGCCGTTCGGCCGCGAAGTCCTGAATGGCCGATTCCGGTCATCGGAGCCGCTGACTGCAGTGAAGCGATCCCCGAAGCGGGGGTCGGCCCTGCGCCGGCTAGAGGGTGGCGCCGTGGCTGTGGAGACATCGCGCACGGGAGGCGCACTGAACGGTCGCCGCGATCCCGCTCTAACCCCTTGACAACGTTCCGATCACCGAGCTTCGGGTTACAATGGCTCTGGTCGGGGGCTTCGATGCCGGCGGCTGAGCCGCAAGCGCAGTCCCTGAAATTTACAGGCGATCATCAGGCGATGGCACAGTTCCAGGCGGGGCAATCGGGCAATCCCAGAGGCAAGCCCAAGGGCGCCAAGGACAAGCGCACCGGTCTGCGGGCGCTGCTCCAGCCCCATGCCGATGCGTTGGTAAGGAAGGCCGTGGACCTCGCGCTTGCGGGCGACACTGCGGCCTTGCGCCTGTGCCTGGATCGGCTGATGGCGCCCGTGAGGCCGCGCGATGAGCCGGTGGAGTTGGGCGAGCTGCAGGGCACCTTGGCCGAGCAGGGCCAAGGCATCCTCGGGGCGATGGGACGAGGCCAGCTCGCCCCCTCCGAGGCGGGGAGGCTGCTGCAGGCGCTCGCCGCACAGGCGCGCATTACCGGGGCGGAGGAGCTGGAACAGCGCATCCAGGCCCTGGAGCAGAAGAGCGCGACCCGATGAGCCTCAAGACCCGCGTGGCGTGCCTTGAGGCGGCAGCAGCCCAGCGCTATGCCCAGAGCCACGAGCAGTGGCTGCGGTCACTTAGCGTGGAGGAGGGTAGCCGGGCTGGCGTGTTCTGCGCTTGTAGAAGCTTATACAGGGCCGATGTGCTGCGATGCGGCCGGGAAGCGTTGGGGCTGCGTGGTTGTGTGTACCCTTCCGTGTATCCAAGGGGGGCGCAGAAAAGATAGGCTGTTTTGGCTGTTTCGTGCAAGGCGCCTCGCGCGCGGCTGAGTTTTGGTCGTTGGGCCGGCAGAGCCGCGACATCCCCAACCTCAGGAAGGTTTCGCCTATGACCAAGTTGCGTGGATTGTTCGGGGCCGCCATCGTCCTGTACTTCATCATCGCCCTTGAGGTGCTGATCATGATCAGCCCCTTCGCCGCGTTCTTCTATGCCGCCTTCAATCCCGTCCTCCTCTGGTTGGCCCAAGGACCAGCCACACGCTGGTTGGCGGCATTCTTCCTGCCGCACATGATCGTACCCCCGGGGCTATTCCTCCAGACGGTGCGGGTCGCGGGTTCAGTCCTGTTCGTGGGCGGGACGGCCATTTTCCTCGTCTGCGCCGGGCAAGTGTACTTCCACAAATTCCTCCAGCGTGGCCCGGTCCTCGGCGGACTCTACCGGTGGATACGGCACCCACAGTACCTGGCCCTGGCGGCCACGGGGTTGGGTTTGGCCATCCTGTGGCCCCGGTTCCTCACCATTGTTCTGTGGACGGTCATGGTCGGGCTCTACTACCTCCTGGCACGGGACGAAGAGCGGCGGATGGTGAACCAGTTCGGCGACGAGTACCGGCAGTACGTGGCCCGGACGGGCATGTTTCTGCCCCGGGGCCTGGAGCAAGCTGCACAGCGGCTTCTTCCTCAATCACGATGGCTTCGACCACTGCTCGGCTTTGCTCTATGCGTTGGGTTTGCGGTGGGTGGCGCCTTTGCCCTGCGAGCCTACACGGTGGCCCGGCTGCCGTTGTGGACGACGGGGCGGATCACGGCCATGGCCATCCTCCCGGCCGACTCGATCATGCTCGAACACCGGATGGCCGCAGTCCTCGATCTCCCCCAGGTGCGGTCCCGGCTCGATACGATCGCCGGCCCCGTTCTCGTCTATTGGGTCCCGCAGGAATACGTGATGCAGGGAATGATCGCCGACACCGGCTCGCAGTGGCGCCTCTATGAGCATCATCAGACGCTGGCGATGATCACCGACTGGATCTTCCATCCCTTCCGGCACCTGGAAGGCGGCCACATGATGATGCATCACGGCGCGGGCGGCACGTCGGCGGCGGGCATTCTCTCGGTCGGGATGGTCCGTCGGCTGATTTTCCTGCGCATCGAGACCTCGCGGCCGAACCCCACGCCAGGGCTCATCTTCGGTATCAACACAAGGCGTGTGCCGGAGTTTCTTGCCGACGTCGATATCCCCAACCTGACGCTGCTGGACATCCACTCACTAGGCCCGGGTACAGGATGGGGGCGCGTTCCGACCCCGATGTTTTAGACCCGCGCGTGGAGGTGCTGCTGCATCCCAAGGCTGTTGCACGGCTGGAGCGAAGGGTTATCCCTAGATGAGTCAAGCCGAACGGCAAGCCCGCTGGCGCAAGAGCACCTCGCGCCGCCGGGTGGAACTGTATCTGTCACCCGCGGCGGTCGCATGGCTGGATGCCGCAGCACGAGACGCCGCATGCGGGCGCGCCGGAGTCATCGAAAGCATGATCAAAGAAAATCTGTCACCGGTAGATGCCAGCCACCTGCGCGGGGTACCCCGCGTCTACGAAGACCACCGTTACCTGCGACAAATCCCAACCGGTCGTATTTATATCTGGACCGAAGCCTTGGTGAGACGACCGGACATGGAGAACTACGAGCCGCCGCCTCGCAGTACGGACGCAGCCGGTAGACATGCAGTCAAGGGATAATACCCGCATGAGTCAAGCCGAGCGTCAGGCCCGCTGGCGTGCCAGCACTTCTCGCAAACGAGTGGAGCTGTATCTGTCGCCCGAGGTGCTGGAATGGCTCGATGCCACAGCACGCCAGTGCAAGTGTGGGCGCGCCGAGGTGGTCGAGAGCATCATCTATGGGACACGGCTTCCGCCGCTACTGGTAGACATTCGCCGGCGCCTATTGGATGCGTACCGAGCGACGCCACGCAAGCCGCTGCGCAGTAGCTTGGACGAGGCCATGCAGGAGTTTGCGAAGTACGGCACGTAATCGGTAGACGTGCGGACAAGGATTCAGCCGCGCGTTATGTTAAATGGTGATATACAAGTTTCTCCCCCTCCCGCTGCGGCCGACCCGCACGCTGGGGACGGTGAACGACGGCGCGGCTTGCGTGGATTTCAGGGTAGCTTTGCCTAATGATTTCGGTTAAATCCGGCGGCTGAGGATGGGCGGCAAAGGTAGCGGCCGGCGCTGGCATGATGACGCGGCTGAATGTACTGGCGATTACCGCCAGCTCGACGTACGGCGCTGGCAGAGGGAGGGTTTTCTGATACCGGGCCGGGCCTTCGGCTGGCAGTGGACGAGCGATAGCGAACCCGTGGCCTGGATTCAAGTGCGGGCGGAAACCGATCGGGTCATCCTCACCTACCGGTATCAACGGGGCGACGAGGAGTGGAGGGATGAGTGCTACCCGGCGCGCCTGGATTGGACACCTTGCAACTACGGCGGGGCACGGGTGTGGTTTCGCTGCCCAGCGGTCGGCTGTGGCCGGCGGGTGGCGATTCTTTACTTGGGGAGCGCGATCTTCGCCTGTCGGCACTGTTACCGGCTGGTATATCCAAGCCAGCGGGAAAACCCTGGCGACCGAGCCATGCGGCAAGCGGACAAAATCCGGGAACGGCTGGGCTGGAAGTCGGGCATCCTGAACGGCGAAGGCTCAAAGCCCAAGGGGATGCACTGGCGCACGTTCGTGCGGCTGACCGCAAGGCACCACGACCTTGTCATGGCGAGTTGGGCGGACGTGATGCGGCGGTGCGGGCTCTGGCCGATGCCTCCCGACGACGGGTGAATCCGTTTCGGGGTTAGTCCCTAGGCCCGGCCGAGGAAGGCGCGCCAGACGCACTGAGAGTCCGTAGGAGCCCATATTGGACCCGACCGAATAGGTGTCCTGACCCCCCAACCTCTTTCCCAGCTCCCCGGCCATGCGACACATCATCCTCGCCTTTCTGCTGACCCTGCCGGCCCTGGCTGCGGCCATCGAGTACACGGGCAAGGTCACTTCCGTCCACGACGGCGACACCATTCGCATCCTCTACCACGACGGGGAGTTAAAGGTCCGGCTGGAGTGCATCGACGCCCCGGAGTTGCGCCAACCCTACGGCGAGCGCTCGAAGCAGACCCTCTCGAACCTGGTCTTCGCCACGGGATACGCTAGGCCATCTTGCCAAGAATCCCGTTCATCTCGTCTTTGGAGAAGGCTCGTAGGATCTGCGAGCGAACATTGCCTGCCGCACCAATGGCCAATGCGTACGCGGTTACTGATTCGTCGTCCGGTGCTTCGATGATCGCGACAAGGTCATAGTGCCCCAGCGTCCAGTAAATCTGCGTCATCTTGGCCCCGAACTGCTTTGCCGCATCCTTGACAGCATCGGCGCGTTTCGTTGTGTCCTTAACGTTGCGAATCCCTTGATCCGTAAAGTTCAAAAGCGCGATGTAGGTCGCCATCACTGCTCTCCTTTAGGTACGCGGGACCCCCGCGGCGGTCCCGTAACGCTGGCCTAGTTGAGTTGCGGAGCCTCTCGACCCCGCCCCTCCCATGCTACCGCACATCCGGGTCCCGCTTACAGGGGCGGGCCGGGTAGCGGCAATTGGTACAGGTGGGATAAGCGCGACACCGTGGAGGACTGCAAAGCCCTAGACGTGCGCTACCTGTACCGTCATGGAATGCTGGCGTCCTTGTGCTGGAGTAACCTGAGCTGGTCGCGGGCTGGCGGGCCGGTCGGCAATATCAGCCTCCGAGCAGACCCGGAGCGCGTGATACTGAATTACCGCTACCGGCGATACCATGACGACTGGCAGCCCGTGGAGCAGCCAGTACCTCTGGCCTGGACTTCTTGTCACTACGGGGGACAACGTCCCTGGTTCATCTGTCCCGGAGTGGTGAACGGGCGCTATTGCGGCCGGCAGGTGGCAGTGCTGTATGCGGCGGGGAGATACTTTCTCTGCCGTCACTGCTACCGGCTGCCCTACGCAAGCCAGAACGAAAGCGACCTGGACCGGCTGCAACGCAGGGCACGCAAGCTCAGGCGTCGGGTGGGGGCAGACGACAGGCTTGACGACCCGATCTTGGGGAAACCAAAGGGGATGCACTGGAGGACCTTCGAGCGGCTGCGGGCCGAAGCGGAGGCCGCGAGCGAGGTGGCGAACGTTATGATATGGGAGAAGCTGGCAGTGCTGACGAAGATGCGGCGGAGGCAAGTAATGGCGACACTCATGCAGATCGAAGCGAACCGGGCGAATGCTCTAAACTCCACCGGCCCGAAGACCGGAGGAGGCAAGCGGCGGGTGTCGCAGAATGCCCTCAAGCACGGGCTGCTTTCCCGGCGGCTGGTGTTGGAGGATGAGAGTCCCGAAGAGTTCCAGGCCCTGGTCGATGACCTGCACAGCGCACTGTACCCGGCAGGCACACTGGAGTTCACGCTGGTGGAAAAGGTCGCCCTGGCGTTTTGGCGGCAGCGCCGGCTCATCCGAGCGGAGTCCGCCGGTATCGAGCTTCAGCGCCGTATGGATCGACACTCAAACCGCGACAAGATCGAGGCGGCGCTTGGGATGACGGGCTATCGGGACGGCGAGGTTAGCGAGCAGGACTTGGTCTCACCGGACGAGGACGACAAAGCCCAGGCTGCATGGTGTACCCAGGTGATCGCGGAGTTCGACGCCCTCGACCAAGGGGTCTTGCGCATCCGGAACGACATGACCCCGCTGAGCGACAAGGCGCCGCTCATCTTCTCACAGCTTCAAAGGGACGCCGAGGAAGAAGACCAAAGCATGGTTGCCTACATCGCCAAGTATCCCGGCGGCCTCGCCGCTTACACTGCAGGGCTGATTGCCTGGTGCCGCAATGAGATCACGAAGCTGGAGCGCCGGCCCACTATCCAGGCGGTTGCGGAGCTGGTGAAGTCCAGCCTATCGGCCCCGATTGAGCAGGACCTGCTCAGCCGCTATCAGGCCGCGCTGGACAATGAGCTATACAGGGCGCTCAAAGCCTTGCGGGAGGCGCAGCAGTGGCGCTTGCAATCACTGGATGCGGTGCCCGAGGCCAGTGAGTCCACGGGGTGAATTGGGTTTGTTTGGGAACGCATGCGGCGCCCCCGATTCGCTGGGTCATGTCGTGAGTAGATTGACACGGTCGGTCTCACGTCAAAGTGATTCTGTCTCACTCGGGCGAGCAACGATGGGTGCGGCACTCCATAAGCCATTGCGTGTTCTAGCTGCCGAGCCACGGTTGGAGCGCAGGGCGCCCCGCGGTATGTGACTGCGGACCCCGAGCACTGGCTCCTTCAGCGTCCGGATGGTGTGCTCGGCGCAGCCACTGCAAGCCGCCTCAAAACGCTACCCAGGGTGCTACCCATGACCGCCAACCGTTCGTTCCCTTGGCATAAGGTACTGTTTTTATGGTGCCGGCGAGTGGACTCGAACCACCGACCTACTGATTACGAATCAGTTGCTCTGCCAACTGAGCTACGCCGGCGTGGGCGCGTTGGGTGCGCGGCGGAGTATATCGGAGCCAAGCCCACCGGACAACTCGCGCGAGGGTGGTGCATGCACCGCCGGTACGTAGCTGGCTCGACAAGCGCGGACAGCACCCCTGGGGATAAGCGGAAGAGCGCCATTCGGGGAATACCACCATTGGAACCCCGAGCGGACACCTATTGTCCCTCTGTGCGGCTGCTATAGCCTACTGCGCACACGGATGATGACATCCACGCCCACCGGAACCGTTCCCTCGGGGGCATCAGGCAGGCCCCCGAGCACGATGTGGTCCGCGCCGATGTCGATCAGGCTATTGGTGTCTACGTTGTAGAAGTGGTGGTGCTCGCCGGTATTGGTATCGTAAAACACCTTGCTCGGGTCGACGATCACCTCCCGCAGCAGACCCTTCTTAGCGAAGAGCCCGAGCGTGTTGTAAACGGTCGCCTTGGAGACGATGTGGCGCGCTCCGTTGACCCGCGCGAGGAGCTGGTCGGCCGACACGTGCTGAGGCCGGACAAACAATGCCCGGGCAATCTCCAGTCGCTGCTGCGTTGGCTGGATGCCATGGGCCCTGAGGAGGCCGACAAGCTCGTCTCTGGTTGTGGTCTGTGTGTGCATGCTGCAGAAGTGTGAACGGTTTGATTTTATTGTACTCAACGCGCACCGCCCTTACCACCAGGAGTCTTTTCCAACATGGTATGAGTCTGAACGGTGGTGTGTGTTTCGAGCGAGGTATGAGTCTGAAGCGAGCTGAGTGGATCGATCATCGGGTGCATGGTGATCGACATGAGCGAGCAGAAGCTGGTCACGCTGACGCAGTTGCGGCAGTTCCTGGAAGGCACTGCGGAGGTCGAGTTTCGGGGATGTGGGCAAGACGAAGACCGCTACCGGCACCATCCAGCAGGTGCTGAGGCGCTTCGGCTACAGCCGGCTCAAGCGGGCCGACAAGGGCGTGGTGGTGCGTTATCTGGTGCGTACCCCGGGGTACTCGCGTCAACAGATCACGCGGCTGATCAAGCGTGCATCGGCCGGAGTGCTGAAGAAGGCGTACCGGGCGCCGAAGCGCGGGTTCGTGCGCCGCTACACCGAGGCCGACGTGGCGTTGCTGGCCCAGACCGATACACTGCACGGTACGCTCTCGGGGCTGGCGACACGCCATCTGATGCAGCGCGCCTGGGCCATCTATGGGGATACCCGCTACGAGCGACTTGCCGCGATCTCGGTGGCCCATCTTTACAACCTGCGCAAGCGCGCCGGCTACATCGAGCGGCGACACGAATGGACCAAGACACGCGCCACGGCACTTCCCATCGGCGAGCGCCCGCTCCAGAGGGCCGTCCGGGATTCATCCGCATCGAAGCCGTGCATCAGGGCGATCAGGACGGGCTCAAGGGGGTGTATCACATCAATGCCGTCGACGGCCTCACTCAGTGGGAGCTGGTGGCGAGCTGCGAGAAGCTGAGCGAAGCCTACCTGCTCCCGGTCATCGGCGCGCTGCTCTCGGGCTTCCCCTTCCGCATCTTGGGCTTTCACGCCGACAACGGCTCGGAGTACATCAACCGCCGGGTGGCCGCCATGTTGGAGAAGCTGCGGGTGGAATTCACCAAGTCGCGCCCGCGGCACTCCAACGACAACGGCCTGGCGGAGACCAAGAATGCTGCGGTCGTGCGCAAGCACTTCGGCTATGCTCATATCCCGCAGCGTTTCGCCGCCGAGATCAACGCCTTCTGCGCCGAGCAGCTCAACCCGTATCTCAACTTCCACCGACCCTGCCTGTTCGCCAAAGAGATCACCGACCCCAAGGGCAGGTGCCGCAAGCGCTACCCGCAGCGGCTGGTGATGACACCCTTCGAGAGACTCTCCGGCCTCGACAACGCTCAAGCCTTCCTGAAACCCGGCATCACCCTGGAGGGCCTGCGCGCTCAGGCGCTGGCGCTCTCGGACAACGAGGCCGCCGAGCGGCTCAACCAAGCCCGCCGGCAGCTGTTCCTTTCCATCCAACAGCGATCCCGCAGCGTCGCTTGAGACTCACCGCACCACGGGTCTGTGGATTTGTGGACAGTTCGCCTGTCGGCGAACCGGGCGGCTTGCCGTGGATAACGCTGCGCGTTACCCACCGCGCCGCCCTCTGCCCACAAGCTCCACCTCTATTGGAATTGACTCCAGGCATGGCACGTGTGTGCTTCTGCCTTCGTGCCCCCCGTCCCTTGCGACCGGTCGCTCTGTCCCCGTGTCAGAGCCGCGTGGCTTCGACGATCGGACGGGCCTCGCTCCGCAGCGGCACATCTGTCAGCACGCGCGCAACAAACTGGGCCACGGCCGCTCCGTTCGGGAACTGCCCCGAGTTCACATCGTGCCCCGAACGGTTGGATCCTCGCCGATGAAGGCAAGACCGGCCAGGGACTCCGGCGCAGGCTGGCCGAGATCAGCGTGCCGATAAAGCCGCCGTCGACGGAGCATCTGTTCATGTCCTCAGCGCTCCGTCTGGAGGAGGAACCGGGCGGTCAACCGCCGCCGTGAAGTTTCTACCTCGACCCGGGCTACCCAGTCGCGGCGCCCGGAGGAGCAGACCGGGAGGATGACCTCGCCGGACCATACGCCTCCTGACTGGCGTGAGAGTCGGTAGCGGTTCCAACCCATGTTCATCGAGGGCATGGAGAAGTCGACGGTCACGATGTCTGGGTCCAAGCCCGCGAGGTGCACCGTGACTGGAAATGCCTGGAGGGGTCGGATTGCGGTCCGCGGCTGGAAGGAAAGCTGCACGCCGCTGCCCTTGGCAGGGCAGGCTGCCTTCGCAGGATTGCACGCGCTATCGAGGTTCAGCTCAAGGGCCACCCGCGTGTCCGGCGGCTGCCGCTGGCAGCCCGCCACCAGCAGAAGTAGTGCCCAAGCACGGCACCAGCGGCCCGGCACGACCCTAGGACGGTTTCCAGAACGAACGAATCCCCGCCACGCCCTGGGCGCCGGCGCGCCAGGCGGTCTCGATCTGCTGCCGGCCGACACCGCCGAGGGCATAGACGGGCACCGGGCAGGATTCGACCCAGCGCGCGAAGGTGCGCCAACCCAAGGGAGTGCGCTCGGGGTGGGTTGGCGTCGAGAGGACCGGCGACAGCAGAGCGAAGTCGACGCCTAGCTGGGCTGCGCGGACCAGCTCATCGGGGGTGTGGCAAGACGCCCCCACCCAATGGTCCCGCGTCAGGGGGCGCTGCGACAGCGCTGCGAGGTGCGCAGACCTCAGGTGAACGCCCGCTGCCCCTAGCTCCAGGGCCTGCTCCGGCTCGCCGTTCAGCAGCAGTGCGGCGCCGTAGTTTCGGCACAGCAACACGGACTGCCGCGCCAGACAGCGCAACTCGAACGGGCTGAGTCCCCTCGCGCGCAACTGCACCAGCCTAATACCAGCCCGCAGCGAGTGCTCCAACGCGAACAGGAATTCCCGCGGGTCCCCCGGCTCGGGTGTGATGAGATACTCCGCTGGCAGCCGCACCGCGGTGCAGATAGGACGGTTGGCGGCGGGCATCGCCCAATGAGCGAGATTCTCTGGGGAGACCCAGGCGATCGCCTGCCCCTGCCGCCCCCTGGGAGTACCGCCAAAGGCTTGCACGCGCCACACATCCAGGTGCACCGCCTTATCCGGATAGCGGTGGGGAACCTGGATGAGGCGACGGTAATCGCCGGGGACGATGCCCAGCTCTTCTTCCAGCTCACGAGCCAGCGCCTGTTCGGGCGTCTCGCCGGATTCCATCTTACCGCCGGGGAACTCCCACAGCCCCCCCTGGTGCACATGATCCAGCCGGCGTGCGAGCAGCACTTCGCCGTTCCCGTTGAGGATGGCCGCCGCCACGACGGGTAACGGCTCAGGTGCGATACTCGGCGTTGATGCGCACGTAGTCGTAAGAGAAGTCACAAGTCCACACGCGGGTGCTCGCCTCTCCGCGCCCGAGGGCGACACGCACTGTCAGGTCGGGGCGGCTCATGGCAGCGACCCCCTGCTCCTCCCGGTAGCCGGCGGCCCTCTGCCCGTCCTGAACGATACACACCTCATCCAGAAAGATGCACACGCGCCCGATATCCAGCGCTGGGATGCCCGCCCGGCCCACCGCCGCCAAGATACGGCCCCAGTTCGGGTCGCCGGCGAAAAACGCGGTCTTCACTAGAGGCGAGTGGGCGATGGCGTATGCCACCAGTGCGCACTCGTCCTCTGTTTCCCCCCCGACCACCTCGACCGTGACGAAATGAGTCGCGCCCTCGCCGTCACGCACGATAGCCTGCGCCAAGCGCGTCGCTACTTCGGTCACCGCGTCGCGCAGCGCAGCATAGCCGGAGTCCTCCGTAGACTCGACGGAGGCGGCACTCTGTCCGGTCGCCGCGAGCACACATGCGTCGTTGGTAGAGGTGTCACCGTCCACGGTGATGCGGTTGAAGGAGACGAACACAGCCTCCCGAAGACAATGCTCCAGGACTTCGCGGGGCACGTCGGCGTCGGTGGCGATGAAGGCCAACATAGTGGCCATGTCTGGGCGGATCATCCCGGCCCCCTTGGCGATGCCGGTAACGGTCACGGTCCGTCCCACGAGGTCCGCCTGCACGCTGACACCCTTGGGCACGGTGTCAGTGGTCATGATCCCCGCTGCCGCTTCGGCCCAGCTGAGCGAGCTGAGGCGCGCGAGAGCATCTGGAAGGCCCGCCTGGATGCGCTCAACGGGCAGGAACTCCCCAATTACGCCGGTAGAGAAGGGTAGCACCTCTTCGGCTCGGCAGCCGGTGAGATCGCTCAGCATGCCGCAGCAAACGCGCGCGTCCCGCACACCCCGCGCACCGGTGCCTGCGTTAGCGCAACCGGTGTTGACGAGCAAATAGCGGGGTGCCGCCTGCTGCAAATGCTCGGCTGCAACCACCACCGGAGCGGCGCGAAAGGCGTTGCGGGTAAATACCGCGGCGCAAGTGGTGCCCGGGCTGAGATCCAGCACCACCAAGTCCGGCCGACCGGGTTTCTTGATTCCAGCAGCCGTGACGCCCAAACTCACTCCGCGTATCGGATGCAGCACTTCGGGGGCTGTCAATCCCACGGCCACGCGCGCGATCTCCGTGTCTGAACCGCGCGCCAGGCTAGCTCAGCCGGCCATGGCAGTGCTTGTATTTCTTGCCGGAGCCGCACGGACAAGGTTCGTTGCGCCCGACTTTGCGCCCCTCCCGCACGAAAGGCGCATTCTGCGGCACGGCTTGAGGCTCGCCACCCAGGGCACTTACCGCCTCATGCTGGTACTGCACCTGCGCGCGGCTGCGGCGTTGCTCTTCCACCGCCTCCACGTCCTGCTCGGTTTGCACCTGGACCTTGGAGAGGATGCCTACTACCTCGTACTTGATGCGATCCAGCATCTGAGCAAACATCTCGAAGGCCTCGCGCTTGTACTCCTGTTTGGGGTTCTTCTGAGCGTACCCCCGCAAGTGGATGCCCTGGCGCAGGTAGTCCATCGCCGCCAGGTGCTCCTTCCAGTGCGTATCCAACACCTGCAACATCACGGCCTTCTCGAAGTGGCGCATGACTGCGGGGCCGACGATTCCCTCCTTGGCGAGGTACGCCTTCTCCACCTCTGCCTGGATCCGCACACGCAACGGCTCTTCGTGGAGGGTCTCGTCCCTCTCGAGCCATCCGGCGATATCCAGTTTCAGCCCCAGCTCCCGCTCCAGCGCTTCGCTCAGCCCGGGGATGTCCCACAACTCCTCCAGACTCTCCGGCGGGATATGGGCGCTGATGATGGAATCGACCACATCGCGCCGAATGGCCTGGATGGTCTCCGACACATCCTCGGTGTCCATCAGCTCGTTGCGCTGCTGATAGATCACTTTACGTTGGTCGTTGGCAACGTCATCGTACTCCAGCAGTTGCTTGCGGATGTCGAAGTTGCGACCCTCCACGCGCCGTTGGGCGTTTTCGATGGCCTTGGTCACCCAGCGATGTTCTATTGCCTCGCCCTTCTGCATTCCCAGCTTCTGCATCAGATTGCCCAGCCGGTCCGACGCGAAGATGCGCATGAGGTTGTCTTCCAGCGAGAGGTAGAACCGGCTCGACCCCGGGTCTCCCTGCCGACCGGATCGCCCACGCAACTGGTTGTCGATGCGGCGCGACTCGTGGCGCTCGGTGCCGATGATGTGCAGCCCGCCCGCCTTCACGACCTGCTCGTGCCGTCGCTGCCAGGCGTCCCGGACAAGCCGCCTGGCCTCGTCCTCTGCCTCATTGTGCGCCGCAAGGTCCGCGTCCAAGCTGCCTCCCAGCACGATATCGGTACCGCGACCGGCCATGTTGGTAGCGATGGTCACGCTGCCGGGCCGGCCGGCCTGCGCCACGATCTCGGCTTCGCGCTCGTGATACTTGGCGTTCAGTACCTCGTGCGCGACGCCCTCTTTCTTCAGCAGGCGCGACAGGTATTCGGAAGTCTCGATGGAGGTGGTGCCGACCAGCACCGGCTGCTCCCGCCGGCGGCAGTCTTTGATGTCTTCGCTGATGGCCGCGAACTTCTCGTCGGCGGTGAGATACACGAGGTCGGCGAAATCGCCGCGGATCATGGGTTTGTCCGTGGGGATGACCACCACCTCCAGACCGTAGATCTGCTGGAACTCGTAGGCCTCGGTGTCGGCGGTGCCGGTCATCCCGGCGAGCTTCTGGTAGAGACGAAAGTAGTTCTGGAAGGTGATCGAGGCCAGCGTCTGGTTCTCGCTCTGCACGCGCACGCCTTCCTTCGCTTCCACCGCTTGGTGCAGCCCTTCGGACCAGCGTCGCCCCGGCATCGTGCGTCCGGTGAACTCGTCCACAATGATCACCTCGTTGTCGCGCACGATGTAGTCCACGTCCCGATGGAACAAAGCGTGCGCCCGCAACGCCGCGTTCAAATGATGCATGAGGCTGATGTTTGTCGCGTCGTAGAGGCTCTCCCCGCGACGCAGTAGCCCAGCCGCGAGTGTGAGATCTTCGACGTGCTGGTGCCCGGCCTCGGTGAGGTAGACCTGTCGAGCCTTTTCGTCGACCGAGTAATCCCCCGGGCCCTCCTCCTCCTGTTGACGGGTGAGCTTCGGGATCAGCTCGTTGACACGATGGTAGACCTCGGAGCTGTCCTCGGCGGGTCCGGAGATGATGAGTGGTGTGCGGGCCTCATCGATAAGGATGGAGTCCACCTCGTCGACAATGGCATAGTTCAGTTTGCGTTGAACGCGATCTCCCGCCGCAAAGGCCATGTTGTCCCGCAGATAATCGAAGCCGAACTCGTTGTTCGTGCCGTAAGTGATATCGGCCGCATACGCGGTGCGCTTGGCAGCGTGGTCCATGCCGGCCATCACCACCCCCACGGACAGCCCGAGGGCCTCATACACTGGCCCCATCCAGCGGGCGTCGCGTCGGGCCAGATAGTCGTTGACCGTGACGATGTGCACCCCAGCGCCCCCCAGTGCGTTGAGATAGGCAGGCAGCGTGGCCACGAGCGTCTTGCCTTCGCCGGTGCGCATCTCGGCGATCTTCCCCTGATGCAGCACCAAGCCGCCGACGAGCTGCACGTCGAAGTGGCGCATTCCGAGCACCCTTCGGGCCACCTCACGGACCACCGCGAAGGCCTCCGGCAGGATATCGTCCAATGTGGCGCCCTGCCCGAGGCGCTCTCGGAACTCGTCCGTCTTTGCCCGCAGGTCCAGATCGGAGAGATCCTGAACCGCTGACTCCAGCGCATTGGTCCGCGCCACGCTCTTCGACACGGCCTTGAGGAGCCGCTCATTACGGCTCCCAAACACTCTTTTCAATAGTCCAGCAACCATAAGCGCCGTGGCTATCCTCGGTGATGGTAGACTAAGCGCTTACCAGCGCGCATGCCTAGTGGGGAGCCCGGTGAGTTACAGACCTTGGGTGCCGGTCAGCCAGTTGCTGACGGGCGGGACAACCGGGCTAGAACGGTTAGTAATGCACAGCCTCCGGTTGCGCGCCTTGGCGGCCGCCTTGCAGGAGGTGCTGCCTTCGTCCTTGGCCGAACGCTGTCGACTGCTCAACGTCCGTGGTGACTGTCTCATTCTACAGGTGGAGTCGCCGCCATGGGCAACGCGCCTGCGCTTTTACCTACCCACAGTCTTGGAAGCCCTGCGACGCAAACGGGGATGGGAGCACATCCACAGAGCGGACACCAGGATCCGACCGCCAGCGTTGAACCGAATTCTCCCTCGATCGCGCGGACTCGCCCTCTCGCCTAAGGCTAGGGAGACGATCCGCGCCGCAGCGATCTCAGCCTCCGACCCGGCGCTCGGCAAAGCCCTTCTGGGATTGTTGCGCCACAGTGACATGGACCGCTCACGCCAGCCCCGCTAGGTCACGTGAAGAGGATGCAGGGAGGGCAAGCCCGCATAGCTCTCGCGGTCGTAGGTGACATGCTCCCATGCTTGCGTATTGGCGATCAAGGCCCGCAGCAAGCGGTTATTCAGGGCGTGTCCCGACTTGTAGCCAATGAAGGCTCCGACGAGATTGCAGCCGAGCAGATAGAGGTCCCCGACCGCGTCCAAGATCTTGTGCTTGACGAACTCGTCCTCGTAGCGCAAACCGTCTTCGTTGAGAATCCGGTAGTCGTCCACGACCACGGCGTTGTCAAGACTCCCGCCCAGTGCCAAGTTACGTGCCCTTAGCATCTCGATCTCGCGCATGAATCCGAAAGTGCGCGCCCGGCTGACCTCCTTCACGAAAGAGCTGCGGGAGAAGTCGATCTGCGCATGCTGTCTGCGACCCTTGAAGGCGGGATGGTCGAAGTCGATGGTAAACGACACCTTGAAACCGTCGTACGGTTCGAACCGAACCCACTTGTCTCCTTCGTGCAACATCAGGGGACGCTTGATCCGTATGAACCGCTTGGGCGCGTTCTGCTCTTCGATGCCCGCGGATTGGATGAGAAATACGAAAGGGCCCGCACTGCCGTCCATGATGGGCACCTCGGGTGCCGTGAGGTCGACGCAGGCATTGTCGATGCCGAGACCGGCCATCGCGGAGAGCAGATGCTCCACGGTGGAGACCCGGACACCGTCCTTCACCAAGGTGGTGGACAACTGCGTCTCGCCTACATGGTCCGGCCGGGCCGGGATGTCGACCGGGACCTTCAGGTCCACGCGGCGGAACACGACGCCGGTGTTCGCCGCCGCGGGCCGCAGCGTGAGATAGACCTTTTCGCCTGTGTGCAGGCCGATGCCAGTCGCCCTAATCACATTCTTCAGCGTGCGTTGTCTTATCATTCAGTCCGCGCCATCAGTGGATTTTATTACCGGGTTCTCGGGCATCGTAACATAGCGACATATGCTGTGAAAAGCACATTATGTGGCCGATACACACCACAACCACCGGCCCTACGAAGTGCCGCCTCCGGGCGGCACTCCCCGGCTAATCCGCGCGGCGTCGCAGAAACGCTGGGATATCCAAGTATTCGAGGTCGGCTTCCTTGGGCGGCGCGAACCGCTCTGCGGAGCCCTGCTGCCGGATGACTGTGGGGCGCTCCAGCTTCCCGTAGTCGACCTCGCCGTTGCTGTTCTTCTGCACCAGCCGCACCGTTTTCTCTTCGGGTATCTCCGGCTTGCCCAGTCCTGTGGCGACCACCGTGACCCGCAGCTCGTCCGTGAGATCAGTGTCGATGACGGTGCCTACCACAATGGTGGCGTTGTCGGCTGCGTAATCCTTGACCGTGTTGCCAACCTCGTCGAACTCTCCGATGGTGAGTTCGCGGCCCGCCGTGATATTGACCAACACACCGCGCGCGCCAGCGAGGTTGATGTCTTCGAGCAGCGGACTCGCCACCGCCGCCTCCGCTGCCTGCCTAGCCCGGTCCTCACCGCTGGCGCTGCCCGAGCCCATCATGGCCATGCCCATCTCCGCCATGACGGTACGGACGTCCGCGAAATCGACGTTGATCAGGCCCGGACGGGTGATCAGCTCGGAGATTCCCCGGACCGCACCCAGCAGCACGTTGTTAGCTGCCTTGAAGGCATCCAACAGACTGATGGAGCGGCCGAGAACACTGAGCAGCTTCTCGTTCGGGATGGTGATGAGGGAGTCCACGTACTGCGTCAACTCGCGAATGCCCTGCTCGGCGGTTTGCAAACGTTTCCTTCCCTCGAATGGGAAGGGCTTCGTCACGACGGCCACGGTGAGGATCCCCAGATCCTTGGCTATCTCCGCCACAACCGGGGCGCCCCCCGTGCCGGTACCCCCGCCCATACCGGAGGTGATGAAAACCATGTCCGCACCATCGAGCACCTCGGCAAGGCGGTCGCGGTCCTCTAGGGCCGCCTGTTTCCCGATCTCGGGATTGGCACCCGCGCCTAGACCCTTCGTGATATTACTGCCAAGCTGCAGGATAGTGCGCGCAGACATGCTGCGCAGCGCCTGGGCGTCGGTGTTGGCGCAAATGAAATCCACCCCCTCGATGTTAGCGGAGACCATGTCTTCCACGGCATTGCTGCCGCCCCCGCCGACACCGATGACCTTGATGACGGCGTTCTGCTGATAGGAATCGACGATCTCGAACATGACCACTCCTCCTGGTTGTTTGCCACAGCGACAACGCTAGAAATTCCCCTGGAACCAGCTTTTCATCCGTTCCCAGACCCCTCCGCGCTTCATGTGCATCGCCGTCGCGCGGTCCTGGCGATGCTGATGTCCGAACAGCAGCAGTCCCACCCCGGTGGCGTAAATGGGGCTACGGATCACATCGCTCATCCCACGAACGTACTGCGGCACCCCCAGACGCACCGGCATCTGGAGTACGTCCTGCGCCAGATCGATCAGGCCCTCGGTAGCCGAAGTGCCGCCGGTCATCACCACCCCCGCCGCAATCAGGTCTTCGAAACCGCTGCGCCGCAGCTCTGCATGAACGAGACCGAGCAACTCTTCCAGGCGCGGCTCTACGACCTCTGCCAGGGCGCGCCGCGCCAGCCGGCGGGCCGGCCGCTCGCCGACGCTCGGCACTTCGATGGTTTGGCCGCCATCCACCAACCGGGCCAAGCCGCACGCGTGCTTGATCTTGATCTCCTCCGCATGCTGCGTCGGAGTGCGCAGCGCCACGGCGATGTCGTTGGTCACCTGGTCTCCGGCGATCGGGATCACCGCCGTATGACGGATGGAGCCGTCGGCGAACACGGCGACATCCGTGGTGCCACCGCCGATGTCCACCACGCATGCACCGAGCTCCCGTTCGTCGTCCGTGAGGGTGGACTGGCTGGAGGCAAGTTGCTCGAGGATGATGTCGTCGACCTCTAGCCCGCACCGCTCCACGCACTTGACGATGTTCTGGGCCGCGCTCACCGCGCCGGTCACGATGTGTACCCGAGCCTCCAGGCGCACTCCGGACATACCGATAGGGTCGCGGATGCCGTCCTGGTTATCGATGATGAATTCCTGGGGCAGGATGTGCAAAATCTTCTGGTCTGCTGGAATGGCGACCGCGCGGGCCGCATCGATGACTCGCTCGACGTCGCCTGAGGCTACCTCCCGGTCGTGGATGGCGACGATGCCGTGGGAGTTGAGGCTGCGGATATGACTCCCCGCCACCCCCGCATAGACGGAGTGGATCCGGCAACCCGCCATCAGCTCGGCCTCTTCGACTGCGCGCTGGATGGACTGGACGGTCGCCTCGATGTTCACTACCACACCCTTCTTGAGTCCGCGCGACGGGTGCGACCCCAGACCGATGACTTCGATCTCGCCGTTCACGTCGATCTCCCCGACCATGGCCACCACCTTGGATGTGCCGATGTCCAGGCTGACGATCAGATCTTTCTCTGGCTTCTTGCCCATCTCACTCCCTTTTTATGTGCGGGGCGTCCGTGTCGGTGGTTTGCGGAGCCCGCCAGCGCACGGCAAATCCGTTGCGGTAGCGAAGATCAACGACCTCGATACGCCCTACCTGTGTGGCCAGTGCCACCGGGAACACGCGAACGAACCGGGCGAGGCGCTCCATCTCCTGCTTGCGCCCGAGTTCCAGATCCAGACCGTTGTCCAGCCGCAAGCTCCAGGCCCCTCGCGCATCCCGCGCTAGGCGCACAATGTTGCGTCCTAGCGGCTTCAGAGCGGCACTCATGCGCCGGTAACGATCGCCGACCGTACGCTCTGTGCCTTCAGGGCCGTGCCACAGGGGCAACCCGGCAGGAATGGTCGGCGCCGGCGCGGAGAATACGTCGCCCTCCTGGCTGACCAACCTCCCGTCACCCCAGCGCGCCACCGCCAGCCGTTCGTGCAGGGAGATCTCCAGTCGATCCGGCCACACCCGGCGCACCGAAACGCTACGAACCCAGGGGAGGCTCGCCAGCACCTGCCGGATCGCCACCATGTCCAAGGTGAAGAGGCTGCGTCTGAGGAGCGGCTCAAGCACCTGCGTCAGCTGTACCTCCGTCATGTGCACGAGCTGTCCCCTGATGTCGATGTAGCGCACCGGCACAATCGCCGGGTCCTTCAACAGGTAAGCCCCCCAACCCGCTCCCAAGAACAGCGCCAGACCAATGAAGGCGGCTCCTAGGCCACGCCAGGGCACCGACCAAGGCTCTCGACGCGCCACCCGGACGCGGCGGTTGCTCCTATTACGCCTTCTGCGCGTTCGCAGAGGTGGCGAGGATGCGTACCACAAGCTCGTCGAAGCCGATTCCTGCATGGCGTGCCGCCATTGGCACCAGGCTGTGGTCCGTCAGGCCCGGCACGGTGTTCACCTCCAGTAGCCACGGGCTCCCTTCCCGATCGAGCATCAAGTCGACGCGCCCCCAGCCACCAGCGCCTAGACAATCGAAAGCCTCGCGCGCGAGACGCTGTAGGGCGATTTCCCCCGAGCGGTCCAAGCCGCACGGGCAAATGTACCGGGTGGTCGGCTCCGAATACTTCGCGGCATAGTCATAGAACGCGCGCGGCGTCTCTAGCCGGATGAGCGGCAGCGTCTCGGCGTCGAGGATCGCGGCGGTGTACTCGGGCCCCTCAATCCAGCGCTCGGCCAACACCACCGGGTCATAGCGCGCCGCGGCCTGGTGCGCGGCCATCAGCTCGGCAGCGGCCGACACCTTGGCTGCACCGATACTCAATCCCTCGCGGGCGGGCTTGACCATCAGCGGTGGTCGCAGCTCCTCCAAGACGAGACTCCGGGTCCCAGCCCGGCCCCAAGACCCTGAACTCGGGCGTCGGCAACCCGGCACCAAGCCAGCAATGCTTAGCTCTGAGCTTGTCCATCGCAAGCGCGGAGCCGAGGACGCCACTGCCCGTGTACGGAAGTCCGAGGACCTCCAAGGCGCCCTGGAGCACGCCGTCCTCCCCGCCGCGACCATGCAACGCGATGAACGCCCGGTCGAACCCACCCTCGCGCACCCGCTCCAGCACGTCGAGGCCGGCATCGACACGGTGGGCATCCACCCCACAGCGGCGCAACGCCTCTAACGCAGCGGCCCCACTTCTCAGTGACACCTCGCGCTCCGCCGATTGGCCGCCCATGAGCACCGCCACCTTCCCGAAGCCCTCCGGCTTCAGCACACGCGCTCCGGACTCCCCAGAAACGTCCCGACCACGTGGACCTCGGGACAAAGGCGCACACCGTGGAGCCGTTCTACGGCATCGGCCACCTGTCCCATGAGGCCCTCGATGTGCGTCGCGCGGGCGCCTCCGCGGTTGATGATGAAGTTGGCATGTCTGGCGGATACGACCGCCGGCCCCAACGCTTGTCCTTTGAGGCCAGAGCATTCGATGAGTCGCGCTGCGTAGTCCCCCGCGGGGTTGCGAAACACCGAGCCGGCACTTGGCAGCCCGAGCGGCTGCGTGCGGCTGCGGGCCGCCAGCAGGGCACGGATGCGATCGCGCACCACGCCTCGATCCGTTGGCGTCAGTCGCAGGTGGGCTGCGACGAACCATTCGCGCTGCGGCCCGATCACTTGTCGATACCCGATCCGATAGTCTCGCGCGGGGCGCATCCGAATAACGCCCGCCGGGTCGACACTCTCCACCTGCACCACATGTTCCCAGATCGCTCCCCCGAAGGCCCCCGCATTCATCGCCAGGGCACCCCCCAGGGTGCCGGGGATGCCAGCGAGAAACTCCACATCGCCGAGGCCCAGTGCGGCCGACAGACGCGCCACCTTCGGAGTCGGCACGCCGGCCTCGACTCGCAGAGTCACATCGTCGAGCCGCGTCGCCGCGTTGAGCCCGCGCGAAGTGCAAATGACCGTGCCGGCGAACCCTCCGTCGCGAACCAAGAGATTGCTTCCCAGCCCCAGCCACAGCAGCGGCTCGTCCGCCGGCAAGCGCGGGAGAAACTCGGCGAGCGCAGCCAGGGAGCCCGGACGGTAGAAACGACGCGCCGGCCCCCCGACCCGCCAAGAGGTGTGGCGCCCGAGCGGCTCGCCCTCCCGCAGTAGATCTGCCCGGCCGGTCATGCCCCGATCCTGGAGCGGCGCGATGTACGCCAGGCAACATCCAGCAGGGGCGCGACGCTTCCGATGTCGCCCGCCCCCAGGAGGAGCAGCACGTCCCCATCGCATGCCACGGCCTCTATAGCGTCGGGCAGAGCGTCCAACCGCTCGACGAAATATGGGTTTGTGCCTCTGCCCTGCAACGCGTGGAGCAGGGTCCGTGCGGTCACCCCGGCGATCGGGATTTCCCCTGCCGGATAGATGTCCAGCAGGAGCAGCACGTCCACCTCGCCCAGCACCCGGACAAAGTCATCGAATAGGTCACGCGTACGCGTGTATCGGTGGGGCTGGAACGCGACTAGGAGTCGCCGCCCCGGCCAGCCGTCACGGATCGCCTGGACGCTTGCGCTAATCTCGCGGGGATGGTGCCCGTAATCATCCACCAGCAGGACTGTGCCGCCCGGCGCCGTCCGCTCGCCGTAAACCTGCAGCCGCCTCGCGATGCCCTGGAATCCTGCCAGCCCGCTCTGGATAGCCTCCCAGGAGACTCCCACGTGCCGGGCGACTGCGATAGCCGCCAGCGCATTCAACACGTTGTGGCGGCCGGGGAGTTTCAGAGTAACGTCGAGCCCCTCCTCAACAGCCCGGGCCACTACCTGGAACTGCGTCTGCAAGCCCCGCTGACGGATGTGTCGCGCTCCAATGTCCGCGCCGGGACTGAGCCCGTACGTGACCAACGGCCTGCTGATCTCGGGTACAAGCGCGCCCACTACCGGGTCGTCGATGCAGGCTACCACCAGCCCGAACACCGAGACATGGTGGACGAACTGCTTGAATGCCTCGCGCAGCCGACCGAAATCACCCCCGTAGGTGACCATGTGATCGGCATCGATGTTGGTGACGACCGCGCACCACGGCTGCAGGTAAAGGAACGAGGCGTCGCTCTCGTCCGCCTCTGCCACCAGGTAGCGCCCGGCCCCGACACGCCCGTTGCTGCCGGCGCTATTCAGACAGCCGCCGATGACGAAGGTGGGGTCGAGTCCGCCCTCGGCCAGAAGGCTTGCGATCAGGCTAGTCGTGGTGGTCTTCCCATGGGTGCCGGCGATGGCGATGCCCTGTCGAAGCCGCATCAATTCCCCGAGCATCTGGGCGCGGGGAACCACCGGTAGGCGCAGCTCGCGGGCGGCCTGCAATTCGGGATTGTCAGGGTGCACGGCGGTCGATGCGACGACTACATCGCAACCGTCCACATGGGCCGGGTCGTGCCCCAGCGAAACCGTGGCGCCCAGGGTGGTGAGCCGCCTAGTCGTTGCCGAGTCCCGCAGATCGGACCCGGTGACTTGGTAACCGAGATTGATGAGGACCTCGGCGATGCCGGCCATGCCCACCCCGCCAATACCGACGAAGTGTACCCGCTTGCGCTTATCCGGCGGGCATGCCAACGCGTGGGCCATTTCCACTCCCTTTAGCCCTTGGCGATCTGACGCCCCAGCAACCGCGCGGAGCATCCCATGGCAGCATCGCATGCAGCCGCCACCTTGGCGGTGGCATGCGGCTGGGAGAGCCGTCTCGCCTGGACGGCCATCTCCAGTAGGCGTTGCCGTCCTTTGCCCAGATCCTGAAGCAGGGCACTCAGCCGCGTTGCAGTGAACTGGCCCTGCGGGACGATAACCGCCGCTCGGCTTTGGGTCAGATAACCTGCGTTCAAGGTTTGATGGTCGTCCACCGAGTGGGGATACGGGACGAGCACGGAGGCCACGCCTGCCGCGGCGAGTTCTGCAACCGTGAGACTCCCGCACGGCACAACACCAAGTCGGCCCAGCCATAAGCTTCCGCCATGTCGTCGATGAACGGCGCCAGGCGGGCCACGACGCCACATCCCTGGTAACGCCGGCGCGCCTGGGCGATGTGCTGCACCCCGGTCTGGTGCCAAACCGTGGGGCGGTCGTGCACATCCAGTAAGGCGACCGCAGCGGGGACCACCTCGTTGAAGATCTGTGCGCCCTGGCTGCCGCCCAGCACCAATAGCCGTATGGGCTCCTCGCGGGGATTTAGCCGCTCTGCAGGTGGCGGGAGGGCCGCGATCTGGGCACGCACCGGATTACCGGTCACCGCTGCACCGTAACGCTTCGCAAAGGTGTTGGGGAAAGCCTCCAGCACCTGCGTGGCAAGCGGAGCGAGCCAGCGATTTGTCAGCCCAGGCAGCGCGTTCTGTTCATGTACCAGAAGCGGCTTACGCAGCAGCCAGGCGGCGAGCCCGGCCGGCCCGGCGACGAATCCACCCATGCCCAGGACCGCGGAGGGATGTGTCCGGAGCATGATCACCAGCGCTTGAGCCAGCGCCAGACACAGCCGCGCCGGGGCGAGAAGCCATGTGCCCTTGCCCTTGCCACGCAGACCCCCGATGCTGACCCAGTGAATGGGGATTCCGGCATCCGGTACCACGCGCGCTTCCAGCCCATGGCGCGTCCCGAGCCACACGACTTCGACCCCTTGAGCCAGCAGATGCTTCGCTACGGCGAGTGCCGGGAAGACATGCCCCCCCGTTCCACCGGCCGCGACCATTACCCGCTTCACGCCCATCAGTCCCTCCCTGGGGCCTCTAAATCGATGCGCAATAATAGAGCAACCGCCGCGCAACTCGCTAGCATGCTGGAACCCCCGTAGCTCATGAGGGGGAGCGTCAAGCCCTTGGTAGGCAACACACCCATGTTGACCCCGATGTTGATGAATGCCTGCAGGCTGAGCCAGAGCCCGACCCCATAAGCGCAGTAGCTCCCGAACAGATGACCTTTGGATCCCGCCCGCAAGGCGATGGAAAAGGCCCGCCACATCACGGCGCCGAATAGGGCGATGACCGCTACGACCCCTACGAAGCCCAGTTCCTCGGCCAGCACGGCAAAAAGAAAGTCGGTATGGGCCTCGGGCAGATAGAAGAGCTTCTGCACGCTCGCGCCCAGCCCAACCCCCAACCAGTCACCGCGACCGAAGGCGATCAGAGCCTGAGTCAGCTGAAAACCCGTCGCGAACGGATCAGCCCACGGGTCCCAGAATGTCGTCAGACGCTGCATGCGGTATGGAGAGGTGAACGCCAGTCCCCCCAGAGCGCAAACCCCCGCGACGAGGCCCACGCCGAACGGCCAGACCGGAGCACCGCCGAGAAACATCATCCCGAAGGCGACCGCGGCCATGACCACGGCCGCGCCATAGTCCGGCTCCATCAGCAGAAGCAATGCGATGAGGACCACCAAGCCGATGGCCCGCAGGAAAGAGGTGGCCGAACGGCGCGTTTCATCCGCGTGCCGGACGAGATAGCCAGCGAGGTAGACCACCAAGAGGAACTTCATGACCTCCGAAACTTGCAACTGGAACGGGCCGACGATGAGCCAGCGTCGGCTCCCATTCACCTCCCTGCCAAGCCCGGGAATGAGCACGGCGATGAGCAGCAACAATGCACCCAGGAACAGGGTTTGGCCATGCTTCTCCCAGAAACGCAGGGGGATAGACATAATGACCGTGCCGAGGAGCAACCCCATCCCGGCGTACGCACCCTGGCGCAGAAGGTAGTAGAAAGGAGTGCCTGCGCTGCGGTCCGCGATGGCGATGGACGCCGATGTGACCATGACCAGGCCGATCCCGAGCAGGGCCAAGGCACACGTCAGCAGAACGCCATCGACCCGGAAGGCGGGTCGGCCGTGTCCAACGGTACTCGTGACCGTCATCGGCCGAGCCCGCTCGCGGCGGCCGGCAGAAGGGCCTGCACGGCGCGCATGAAGACCTCTCCCCGGTGCTCGTAGTTGCGGTACATGTCGAAGCTCGCGCAGGCCGGCGATAGTAATACGCTGTCCCCGGCGCGTGCCATGCGGCGCGCAGCGCGCACGGCCTCCTGCATGTCGCGGGCGTGGGCGACGGGTGTCACGCTGCCGACCGCTGCTTCGATGAGCGGCGCATCCCGTCCGATGAGGACGATCCCACGCGCCTTCTCGCGCACGGCTGCGCGCAAGGGCGAGAAATCTTGGCCCTTACCGTCACCGCCAGCAATCAGCACCACGCTCCCGTCCATCCCCTGCAAGGCCGCGAGCGTCGCCCCCACGTTGGTTCCTTTGGAGTCGTTGTACCACTGCACGCCTTGTGAGGACGCCACCCACTGGCAGCGGTGTGGCAGCCCGGGAAAACGTCGCAGGGCCTCGATCATCGGGGACACGGGAAGACCCACGGCGCGGCCCAGAGCCATCGCCGCCAACGCGTTCACCAGGTTGTGGCGCCCGACCAGCAGAAGCTCAGAGGCCAGCGCCAGGCGCTCGTCGCCGTAAGCCAGCCGGGAGTCATGGCCGTGCGGCACCAGCCCGAATTGCCCCCACGAGGGCGGCCCGGCGGTGAACCCACGAGCCTCTTGGGGAGGGACCATGCTAGCCACCAAGGGGTCATCCAGGTTCACGACCTTGACGCGCGCGCCGGCATAGACCCGCGCCTTGGCGGCACGGTAACGTTCCAGGTCCCCATGACGGTCGAGATGGTCTGGGGTTAGGTTCAGCACCACGGCGGCAGCGGCGTTCAAGCTGGTCGTCGTCTCTAGCTGGAAACTGGACAGCTCGATCACGTAGAGGTCAGGCTGCGGACCCTGCTCCACCAAGAGATCCAGGACCGGAGTGCCGATGTTCCCGCCCACGGCGACGCGCCGACCGGCTTGACGGGCCATCTCTCCCAGCAGGGCGGTCACCGTACTCTTGCCGTTGGTACCGGTGATGGCCACGATGGGCGCCCGCGCGGCCCGCGCAAACAGCTCAACGTCCCCCAGCACGGCCGCGCCGCGATCATGTGCCGCCCGGATGAGTGGATCCTCCAGCGAGATTCCCGGACTCACCACCAACTGCTCCGCAGCCGCAAAGGCCCCCGCGTCGAATCCGCCGACAAAGACCGCCACATCCGGCAAAATCTCCCTTAGCTCACGGAGAGCGGGGGGGCGGACGCGGGTGTCGGTCACAGCGAGCGGCAGGCCCTGTGCGGCAAGGTAGCGGGCGCAGGAGAGCCCGGTTTTCCCGAGGCCGACCACGAGCGAACGCGGCTTTTGCCTGGCCTGAACCATTCTTCGTACTCCTCCGTCCCTGTGTTACAGCGCCCCAGGACCGGCTCGTGGGACACCATCTCACGTAGCGCGGCTATCGGATCTTCAAGGTCGCCAGCCCGACGAGGACCAGAATTACCGTAACGATCCAGAAGCGCACGATGACCCGTGGCTCTGGCCACCCCTGGAGCTCGAAGTGGTGATGCAGTGGCGCCATCCGGAAGATGCGTCGTCCGGTGAGCTTGTAGCCAGCTACCTGCAAGATCACCGAGGCCGTCTCCATGACGAACACACCGCCCATGACGAACAGCACCAACTCCTGGCGCACCAGCACCGCCACCACGCCAAGCGCCGCTCCCAAAGCCAGCGCCCCCACGTCGCCCATGAACACCTGCGCCGGGTAGGCGTTGAACCAAAGGAATCCCAGGCCGGCACCCACTACGGCCCCGCAGAACACCACCACCTCGCCCACGCCCGCAATGTAAGGAATTCCCAGGTATTGAGCGAACGTCGTGTGTCCGGTGGCATAGGCGAACACGCCCAGGGCTCCCCCCACCATCACGGTGGGCATGATGGCCAGGCCGTCCAGGCCGTCGGTCAGGTTCACTGCATTGCTCGAGCCCACGATGACGAAATACGACACGGGCACGAAAACCCATCCGAGCGCGACCCCTACGTGCTTGAAAAAGGGAACGATGAATTCGGTCTCCGCCGGGGTCTGGGCGGTGAGATAGAGGAACAGGGCGGCACCCAGCCCGATCATCGACTGCGCGCCGAACTTGGCCCGCGCGGTCAGCCCCTTCGACCGCCGGCGGACGAGCTTCAGATAGTCATCCAGCCCCCCGACGGCACCGAACAACAGGGTCACCAGCAGCACCACCCAGACGTGACGGTTGCCCAGGTCCGCCCAGAGGAGCGTCGCCGCCGCGATGGCCACCAGTATGAGAGCGCCGCCCATGGTAGGGGTCCCGGCCTTGGAAGAGTGCGACTGTGGCCCGTCGTCGCGCACGCTCTGCCCGATGTGATGGCGGTTGAGTCCGCGGATCATGGCGGGACCGACGAGCAGCGCGATCGACAGGGCGGTGAGGACCCCAAGAATGGCGCGCAGAGTGAGATACTGGAATACGTGGAACCCACTGTGGTAGGGGACGAGGTACTCACTGAGCTGGAGCAGCATGGCGCGGCTACCCGTGGCCCACCACGCGCATCTGCGGCTCTTCCGCCCGCACCAGGGCCTGCACCACTCGCTCCATCTGCATGCGCCGTGAGCCCTTGACCAGCACGACCGCATCCGGGTGCAGCAGGGTCGTCTGCAAGGCCGCAACCAGCGCTTGGTGGTCGTCGAAATGCTCCCCGCCGGCACCGAATGCCTGCACTGCGAAGCGGCTCAGCTCGCCGATCGCCAGCAACCGAGTGAAGCCTCGCTCGCGAACCATGCGCCCCGCGGCTTCGTGCCATCGCATCCCGTGCTCGCCCAGCTCGGCCATATCACCCAGAACCAGCACTTTCTCTCCAGGCCGCGTGCTCAGGGCCTCCAAGGCGCTCGCCAGCGAGCCGGGGTTGGCGTTGTAAGTGTCGTCGACGACCAACCCTCCATCGATGCCCGGCAAGGGCTGCAGGCGCCCGCGCACCGCTGTCACAGCCTCAAGCCCCCGCTTGATGGCCCCGATGGGGACGGCCAGTGCCGCGGCTGCGGCGGCTGCCGCAAGCGCATTGCGGATGTTGTGCTGCCCTCGCAGCGACAGCACCAAGTCCACGCTGCCCATCGGCGTCACCAGGCGAAAGGCGCTGTCGGACGCGGTCCCGCCGCGAGGCGTTGCCCCGAGCACTGCGGTCACATCCGCGGCCATCGCCAGACCGAACGTCAAGACCTGCCGCCCAGCCGCCAGACGCTTCCAGAGATCTGCATACGGATCATCGGCGTTGATGATGCAGGTGCCGTCTGCGGACAGGCCCGAGAAGATCTCGCCCTTGGCGCGGGCGACGCCTTCGATGTCCCCGAAACCCTCGAGGTGCGCGGGTGCGGCGTTGGTCACCACCGCCACAGCGGGCCTAGTTAGCTCCGTCAGGGCAGCGATCTCTCCAGGGTGGTTGGCTCCCATCTCCACCACCGCGTAGCGGTGTTCCCGCTCCAAGCGCAGCAGCGTGAGTGGCACGCCGATGTCGTTGTTGAGGTTTCCCGTCGTCGCCAAGACCGACCCGACCTGGCGCAAGATACTGGACAACATCTCCTTGACGGTGGTCTTGCCGTTGCTTCCGGTCACCGCCAGCACGAGGAGGTCGAATCGGGACCGCCACTCCCCCGCGAGCCAACCCAGGGCCGAGCGCGTGTCGCTGACCCGCAGGAGGGGGAGCCTTGAAGTGACGGTGCGGCTGACCAGCGCGGCCGATGCACCCCGTGCTGCCGCCTCGTCCACGAAGCCGTGACCGTCGAAGCGCATGCCCTCCAGGGCAACGAACAGATTGCCCGGCTCCAAGGTGCGGCTGTCGGTCGCCACCCCCCGAAACTCCCGGTCGCCGGCCCCGCCCTGGGTATGCAGGACCCGAGCGGCCTCCGCCAAGCTCATCCGGATCATCCGACCTTCCTCTCGCAGGGCGCTTCCGAAAGCCTTGAAACGCCTGCCGGTGAAACTTCACGCGAAAACGGCGCCCTGAACCCCAAGCCTTGAACATAGTCGCGGTCGCTGAACGGCATTAAGCGTTCCCCGACCTCCTGAAAGACCTCGTGACCTTTGCCGGCGACGAGCACCACATCCGCCTCGCCCGCAGCCTCGACCGCCCGGTCGATTGCCTGATCGCGCGCCCGCTCCACCCGCGCAGCGCCGGGTCGAGCCATGCCGGACAAGATGTCTGCGATGATCGCGTCTCCCTCTTCCCCGCGCGGGTTGTCGTCGGTGAGCACCACCACGTCCGCCAAGGCCTCGGCAACAGCGCCCATGAGCGGCCGCTTGCCCGTGTCGCGCTCTCCGCCGCAGCCGAAAACACACCACAGGCGCCCGCCGCAGTGAGGCCGCAGCGCCGTCAGTGCCTGATCCAAGGCGTCCGGCGTGTGGGCATAGTCCACGACTACCACCGGGCGACCTGGGCCGCTCACGAAGCGCTCCATACGACCAGGCGCTCCGCCGATACGGCCGAGCCGCGCCACGCCTTCCGCGAGCGGAACCCCCTGGAGCAACAGCACACTCAGAGCCGCCAGCAAGTTGTGAGCATTGAAACGACCTAACAGTGGACTGACCAGATCCGCTTCGCCCCAGGGAGTGTGCACACGCATCTTCAACCCCGCGAACTCGAGCTGCAGGTCGCATCCCCACACCTCGGGAAGTGCCCCGGGTCTCTGACCGACCCCGTAGCCGATGGCCTGGACCTCGTGTGCCAGTGCCGCGGCAAAGCGCCGTCCTCGGGCATCGTCCAGGTTGATCACCGCCCGCCGCAGGCCCGGATGTCTGAAGAGAAGCTCCTTGGCGGCAGCATAGGCGTCTATGTCAGTGTGATAGTCCAGGTGATCCCGTGTCAGGTTGGTGAACACGGCACTGTCTATGAACAGCCCATTGACGCGCGCCTGGGCGAGCGCGTGGGAAGAAACCTCCATGAAGACGTGGGTCGCGCCGCCCGCACGCATCTCCGCAAGCAGCGCATGGATGGTGACCGCGTCCGGGGTGGTATAGCCGGTCGCGCGCAAATCGGTTATCCGCCCCTGGCGGCAAAGGCCGTAACCCAACGTACCAATGACCCCTGTCGCGGTCTCCCTCGCCATAGCCTGAGCCAGGAGGTGGCTGCAGGACGTTTTGCCATTGGTACCGGTAATCCCCACGACCCGCACCGAACGGGAGGGCTCACCGTAGAAACGCGCCGCGATTATACCCGCTCTTGCCCGCAAGTCGCAGACGCCCACCACGGACACATCGCCGAGACCCTCCGGGCGCGGCCCGCCCCCGACCTCGTAGGCGACCGCCACTGCCCCCGCCCGCACCGCCTCGGCCACAAAGTCGTGGCCGCGGGCTCGATTACCGGCGCAAGCCAGGAAAAGGTCGCCCGGAGACACTCTTCGGCTGTCCAGGGACAGACCGCAGACCTGCCGCTCGGCTACGTCGGCGAGATCGGCGAAGCCATCCAACAGCGCGACGAGACTCTTGGGGCCAACCCGGCCTGGCCCGTTCACGGCGTCGTCTCTTGCCAAGCCACGCGCACTGCGGGGTCGTCGCGCTCATCGGGCGGGACATCGAGCATCCTCAGCGACTCACCCATGACCCGTCGGAATACCGGAGCCGCCACTTGGCCACCGTAGTAGCCCCCGCGCTTCGGGTTCGGATCGTTCACCACCACGGCCAACACCAGGCGCGGGCGGCTGGCTGGCGCCATCCCCGCGAACACTGCGTAGTATTGGTGTGCCACGTATCCGGACGGGCCCGCCTTGCGGACCGTGCCGGTCTTGCCTGCCACCCGGTAACCGGGCACGGCGGCGAGGGTCCCGGTACCACCCTCGCGCACTACCGCCTCCATCATACGTCGCACTTCCGCGGCGATGGCGGACTGGATCACCCTCTGACCTTGGGGTGGCTTGTCTACCCGCAGCAAGCTCACAGGGCGGCGTACGCCGTCGGCGGCCAATATGGCATAAGCACGCGCCAGTTGCAGGGGCGTCACGGACAGCCCGTACCCAAAGGCTGCGGTGGCAGTCTCCACCGGCCTCCATCGGTGGAAGTCCCGCAAAACGCCAGTAGCCTCTCCCGGGAAACTGACGCTCGTTGGGGACCCGAAGCCGACCCTGACGAACATATTCCACAGCCGGCCCGACGGCAAAGAGAGTGCGATGCGACCGGCCCCCACGTTGCTCGACTTCTTGATCACCGTGGCGACGTCGATTATCCCGTAGTCGTGGACGTCGTGGATGGTCCTGCTGCCGACACGCAGCAGACCCGGACGTGTGTCGACTAGGGTGCTCGGCTTGTAGAGACCAGTCTCCAGAGCGCAGGCGATGGTGAACGGCTTGACTGTCGATCCAGGCTCGAAGACATCCGTCACCGCGCGGTTGCGATAGCGAGCACCATGCAGATCCTCTCGGCTATTGGGGTTGAAGGCTGGCTGATTGACCACCGCCAGTACCTCGCCTGACAACGCATCAAGGAGCACCGCAGAACCGGCGCGGGCCCCGTGCTCCAGGACCGCCGCCTTCAGTTCCCGATAGAGGAGGTATTGCAGGCGCAGGTCGACGCTCAGTGCGAGGTCTCGGCCGGCACGCGGCTCGCGAATGCGTTCCATGTCCTCGACAACGGTGCCGTAACGGTCCTTCATCACCCGTTGGGCACCCGGCTCACCGCGCAGCAACTTATTATAAGCTAGCTCGATGCCTTCCTGACCCTCATCGTCTATGTCCGTGAAACCGAGTAGGTGGCCGGTGACCTCCCCGTTCGGGTAGTAGCGGCGATATTCCCGCTGCAGGTATACGCCGGGGATCTGCAGATCAGCGACCGCTTGCGCCGTATCCGGGGGGATACGGCGCCGCACGTACACGAATTCTCGGTCCCCGCTGGCGTTAAGGCGGGTAGCCAGTTCTCGGGGGTTGAGGCCCAGCACCTTCGCGAGCCGTGACCACTGATTGGGCTGCTCCAGCAACACCTGCGGGTTCGCCCACACGGAGGAGACGGGCGTGCTGATCGCCAAAGGCTCACCCATCCGATCCGTAATCATACCGCGATGGGCGGCTATGCTGTGGACCCGCAGCACACGTGCGTCCCCCTGGTCCCGGAGGAAGTGGTTGTCCATGATTTGCAGGACCAGAGCACGCCAGACTAGCATGCCGAAGGCGAGGCACAGACCTCCCAGTGCCAGCCGATGGCGCGTGGAACACAGCGCCGGGCGCTCCGCCGCATCGCGGGCTGGGCCGTGCCACCAGCGCGGCTCGCCCCAGGTGAGGCAGGCATCGGACCGCACTCCGGCTTTCATGGCCCGAGCACCACGACCTCACCGGACGGGGGAGGCGCCATGCTGAGGCGCGCCCGTGCGATACGGTCGATGCGGCTGTGGGTGGCGAGCGTGCTTTGCTCGAGCAGCAGCCTTCCCCACTCCACGTTCAAGTCGTCCCGCTGCTGTTGCACCGATTGAAGCTCAACGAACAACGACCGGCCAAGGTGCTTGCTGTAGATGACCGCAACGGCTGAGGCTGTTACCGCCATCGCCAGCACCCCAGGACCCACCACTCGGGCGAGCCGGCTGCGCACCTCCCGGGCGGGGCTCAATGCCTCCTCTTGATCCCCATTGACGCGGCTCGGTCCGCTCATGGCAGCTTCTCCGCCACCCGCAGCACGGCGCTGCGGGCACGGGGGTTGCGCGCGATCTCTCCCGGGGCCGGGCGGCGCGCCCTGCCCACCGGGCGCATCTGGCGCACCAAGTCCGCCTGCCGCACCGGCAGATCCCGCGGGAAACGGTCCCCCCGCGATTGGTCTCGAATGAATCGCTTGACCATCCGGTCCTCCAGAGAGTGGAAGCTGACCACCGCTAGGCGGCCGCCGGCCGCGAGCAGGCCGGGGATCTCGGCAAGGCAGCGCTCCAGCTCCTCGATCTCCCTGTTCACCAAGATGCGGATGGCCTGAAAGGTGCGCGTCGCCGGGTGCTGACCCGGCTCGCGGCCGGGGATGGTCCGTGAAACGATCGCGGCGAGCTGGCCCGTCGTGGCGATGGGACCCCGCCGCCGCGCCGCCGCGATGGCCCTGGCCACGCGACGCGCGTAACGCTCCTCGCCGTAATCGTGCAGCACCGCGGCGATGTCCCGCTCCGCTGCTCGGGCCAGCCACTGCGCCGCGCTCATGCCGCTGCCTGGATCCATACGCATGTCCAGTGGCCCGTCGTGGAGGAAGCTGAACCCCCTGGCAGGGTCTTCCAGCTGAGGCGATGACACGCCCAGGTCCAGCACCACGCCGTGCACGCGGCCCTCCCAGCCCTGCTTGCGGACCTCCCGGCCCAGCGCCGAGAAGGGCGAGTGCAGCACGCAGAAGCGCGGATCCTGCCCGAACCGATCCACCGCCGCTCGCACCGCCTCCGGATCCCGGTCGAGTGCCAGCAGGCGCCCCTGCGGGCCCAAGAGCTGCACGATGCCCGCGCTGTGCCCACCCCGACCGTAAGTGCCGTCCACGTAAAGGCCGTCCGCTCGTATCGCGAGCGCATCGACCACCTCTTGGCAGAGGACGGGCTCATGCTCTGAGCGCCGGAACACGACCTCAGAACGATAGGGAATCAAATTCGGAAGGCAAATCACCTTGCTCCTCCTCGATGCGCCATTTGACTAGCGCATCGCTCCATGTCTGCTCGTCCCAGAGCTCGAATTTCTTACCCTGACCGATCAGGACCACGCGCTTATCCAGATGGGTGCAGTCGCGCAGCGGGGGCGGCAGGAGGATGCGGCCCTGTCCGTCCATGTCGGATTCGGTCGCGTGCCCGATGAGCAGTCGCTGCAGCAGCCGGGCTTGACGGTTCAGGGCGGGCAGGCGCTCCAGTTTGGCCTCTATCGCCTCCCACTCCGGCAGCGGATAGAGCAGCAGGCACGGATCGTCCCGGTCGATTGTGATGACGAGCTGTCCGTGACAGTGCTCGTCCAGGCGGGCCCGATACCGCGCCGGCACCGTGATACGGCCCTTGCCGTCCAGCGCTAGTGGGCTGATGCCGCGGAACACACCCAATCCCCCTCATGCGCCCCCATCTCCCACTTCACCCCACTTCAGCCTACTTTATCCCACGTCGCCAAAATATAGTTAGCGTTTGTGGGGAATGTCAAGGCGGTACGCACCGTGCCTGCCCAGTGTCGACACGGGCAGGGGCGAAAGGGTGGGCCGCGCCATTCGGGCATGACCAGGCTCCTCACTCGAGGCGCTCCCTGCGCCGCCCGCCCTCCGGCGCTTGACAAGCGGAGCACCGGGGCTATTCTTCGAAGTCATGCCTGCGACGATTCCAACACCCAAGAAGCTCGCGGCGGCTCGAAACAGAGACTCGTGGAAGACTTCGCCCGTCTCAATCTCGTTGGGGAGTCCCCCGCTTTTCTTCGCTGCTTGGCGCTGGTCAGGAAGTATGCGGCTTGCCACGCGACGGTCCTGGTCCGGGGCGAGACAGGTACCGGCAAAGAGCTGGCCGCGCGCGCGATCCATTATCTCGGCGGGCGCAGCGAGTATCCCTTCATCCCGGTGAACTGTGGAGCGATCCCGGAGACCCTAGTGGAGAACGAGCTCTTCGGCCACCATCAGCATTCGGGGCTCGCCCTGTTCACGCCTGCCGATGTGTTCTGCGGGCGTGTCGGGGCACTCCTTGCCACGCGCCAGGCGGCACTCAATGCCGCCTACGTCGCACATCCCGAGCGCTTCGTGCGCGGACGGCCCGTCGCTGCCCGGCCCCCTAAGGTGGTCGCCATTAACCGCCATTAACCCGATGCTCGCCGAGCAGCACCTGCCCACCGCCAGTACCCCGCTCGTCGAGCATGCCGACACGCTCACCCAATGCGAGATGGCGGCAATGACAACTTAACCTTCCAGTTGCATAAGTTCTCGGTACAGGCTGAGCTAATGCCTTGAGGCAAAGCGGCTCGTGGGGTGTTTCGGTGTGAACGCTGGAATGCACCGGTGGTGAGATCCAGAAAACGCGATAGATAGGGAGTATCGATTAAAAATAGAAAGCGGTCTTCTCTTCAGGGTAGAATGGTGTCTGCCAAAACCTCCAATATACCCAGAAGGAGACCGCTCGAAATGAAGTTTAGCAGATCCGAGATTCACCGCAAGACTCACCGCGTCCCGAGTCTGCGCTTCGAAGACCAACAGCTCACTTCGTTTTCTGGGCTGGTCCTGTTTCAGGGTTTGTTTGCCCATCTGGGGCTCCTGGAGCCGACTGCGCCAATGCTTCCGCCATCTGGGCGTGAGCCCCATCTTCGGCTACGCCAAGTGCGTGCTGCTGTTGGTGGTGCATCTGCTGCTCGGTTACCGGGAACTGCGCGACATGCGCTATTACGCCGATGACCCGCTGGTGAAAAGGGTGCTCGGGCTGCGCCGGCTGCCGGATGTGGCGACGCTGAGCCGAGCACTGGCCGGGGCCGATGCCGAGAGCGTGCAGCGGCTCGCCGCACTGCTGCGCGAGATGGTCCTGGAGCGGCTGGTGGTGCTGGGGCTGGAGCGCATCACGCTCGACTTCGATGGCTCGGTGATCGGCACCTGTCGGTTCGCCGAAGGCACCGCGGTCGGCTTCAACCGCAGGAAGAAGGGACAACGCAGCTATTATCCGTTGTTCTGTACCGTGGCCCAGACCGCCCAGGTGCTGGCGGTGCTGCATCGCTCGGGCAATGTGCACGACTCCAATGGGGCAGAAGCGTTCATCCGAGACTGCATCCGGCAGGTGCGGGCTGCCTTGCCAAAAGTCATCATCGAGGTGCGCGCCGACAGCGCCTTCTTCAGCGACTCCCTCGTCGGCCTGCTGCAAAGCGAGAAGGTGCAGTACACGCTGAGTGTCCCCTTCGAGCGCTGGACCGAACTGAAGCAACGCATTGAGACGTGCCAGCGTTGGTTGCCCCTGGACGACGAACAAGCCTATTTCGAGGCTCAGTGGAAGCCGAAGTCCTGGCACTTGTATCATCGCTTCCTGTTCATCCGCAGAACGGTGAGGCAACAGTCCAAGGGCCCCGTACAGCTCGATCTCTTCATCCCTTACCAGTACGGTTACGAGTTCAAGGTGATGATCACCAACAAGCCCCAGCACGCCGCTGAGGTGGTGGCCTTCCACAACGGCCGCGGTGCTCAGGAGGGATTGTTCGCAGAGCTCAAGTCCGACAACCAACTCGACTATGTGCCCACCCGCACCTGGGTGGGCAACCCGATCTATCTGCTCTCGACAGTGCTCGCGCACAACCTCAGCCGGGAGCTTCAAATGATAGCGCGCCCACTACCCCGCCGTGTCTCGCAGAAACGGCCCGCATTGTGGGACTTCGCCCGTCTCAATACGCTGCGCTGCCGGCTCATCCAGCGCGCCGGTCGCCTGATCCGCCCACAGGGTCGATTGACCCTGTCGATGAGCGCCAATTCAGCCGTCCAGCACGAGCTGTTGCATTATCTGCAGGCCCTGCAGAAAGCGGCATGATCAGAAAGGTTTTGCAACGATAGGGTTAATTTCCAACCGCCCCTGTCTCAAAGTCATTGACACGTTCCGTCACTGCAGGCGATCTGGATTAGGCGCGCCTCTTTTCTCCGTTCGGAATCGGGTCTGTCGGCGGTCGCATACGCACGCTTACGCTTCTTGCGATCCAACGCCGCTTCAAGACCCTGTTCGACCAGACATTGCCGAATGCTGCAAACCGTGCGCGGGGAACACGAGAATGCCTCCGCGGCTTGCGCATCGGTCCAGGCCGGGCCATCGGCATCGACCTTCAACAGGACGTTGGCGTGCTTGATCTTATACGCCGCAGCCTTGCCTTTATGGTTCCTCTCAGGAATCGGTGCACAGTGAGGGGGCTGAGCGTTGAAGGGCATGAGTCTCATCAGGTACTTAGAAGATGCCAATCGTTCTAGGTATCTGGAGAGGGGACTCATGCTCTTGGGAAGTCTGGTCAAAGCAACGTTGGAATTGCAAGGGTTTCGGGTAGTCACGGTGGGAGGCGACTTAACGGGTCTGGTGGCTGAGCTTGCGCCGGATGGACGCTACGCGCCTCGGTGCGGGTGTTGTGGTCGAACGGCGAGCTACCGAGACACCCGGGCCGTTCGTCGGTTTCGTCACGTCCCGATATGGGGGATTGCGGTGAGCCTGAGCTACGCGCCTCGTCGCGTCAGCTGCGGGCAGTGCGCCGGTGTGCACGTCGAGGCGATGCCGTGGGCTGTGGGAAGCAGCGCTTGAGCCGTGCGCTGGTGGTGACGCTTGCCACGTGGGCTCGGGTGCTGCCATGGAGGCAGGTGGCGAGGCTGTTCGGGTGCGCCTGGGGCACCGTGGCGGACGCCGTTGACGAAGCGCTGGCCTACGGGCTTGCCCATCGTAAGCTCGATGAGCTCACCCACCTCGGCATCGACGAGATCTCCAGGAAGCGCGGTCATGTTTACGTCACCAATGTCTACGACCTGAAGACCAAGCGCTTGGTGTGGAGCGGCGAGGACCGCCGCCGGCAGACGCTGGAGGCATTCTTCGAGTTCCTCGGCCCTGAGGGTTGCGCTCGGCTCAAAGGCATCTGCTGCGATATGTGGCAACCCTATATCGATGTCATCAAGGCCAGGGCGCCGAATGCGGTGCTGGTCTTCGACAAGTTTCACATCGTGCGCCACCTCATGGAGGCGGTTGACCAAGTCCGACGCGATGAGGTCCGCGACAAGGGCGCGGCACACAAGCGCCTGCTGGCGCGAACCCGATACCTCTGGCTGAAGAACCCGTGGAATCTCACCGAGAAACAGGCCACGCGACTGCGCGACCTGGAGGGGCTGAATCTGAAGATCAACCGTGCCTATCTGCTCAAAGAGGCGTTCCGAGAACTCTGGAGCTACCGGCGCGCGGGCTGGGCGAAGCGATACCTGGCCCGCTGGTTCTGGTGGGCGACCCACTCGAGATTGCCCCCGATGCGCGACTTCGCCTGGATGCTGCGCCATCATGAGCCCGACATCCTTAACTACCTCCGGTTGCCCATCGACAACGGGACCGTCGAGGGCCTCAACAACAAGGCCAAGCTCGTCATCCACAAGGCATACGGATTCCGCACGCCCAAGAACTACATCCGAAACCTCTACCACTGCCTGGCCGACCTCCCGCTACCCCAAACCGTGCATACATTTGTGTGAGGAACCGCCTTTATTAACCAGCTCCGTGAGCATCGAACGCTCCTCCTCCGTGAGACGCACAACGTATTTCTTGTTCATGAGAGCACCTCCTGACTTGAAACATCAAGAAATACCCCCAACACCATGTGTTTGCAAGATTTGATGAAACTGGGTACTAGGTACCCTCGCGAAACCGGTTCCTATGGGATTCATGGGTTGGCCGAAAGTTACGCATGAATTAGATTAACCGCCTGATTTATACGCGTTGAACTGAATCTTCGGAAAACGCGTCACAGCGCGCGATTGCCCTGTAATAATCTCATCAGCCATTTGTAAATCCAGCACAAAAAGATTTTTAGCATATCAGGACAATATGGCCAAAACGTCTTTGCTTTTCCGGTTTTCTTGAAGCCTACGCCAGACACGCTGACACCGGGTGTGGCGAGAGGCTTGAAGTCGCTATCACGCGTACGACCACTTGTGTCGGTGATGCGGATTGCCGCGGCCGCCTTAAGACCGGCCCGCCTCAAACTAAAGGACTGTGTCGTGCCCGCCGATTTTCCGAGCAGTATCCAAGAATCGCACAGGCCCCCATGCGCTGCCTCCACGGTATAGGATCGCAGATCCATGTCTGGCCGCACGAAAACGGTGACATCGTCGTCGCCCTGGGCGAGAATCGCTTCCTTCCGGACGCCGCCCGTCAGCGACCCACGCGCGCCCAGCGACACAAATGTATCCGGCGGCTTCTTTGAGATGTCCCCGAGCGCAGCCTCCGGATTCGCATGCTGGTTGGCGCCTTGGGCCGCTTCGGCGCCCTTCAGGAATTGGACGACCTTATCCGCCCAGCGCAATTGGCCCACCGGCGGCAGAGTCTGCTGTTGAATCACCTGGCCGCCGAAGGACACGCCCAGGACAGGCGTCGCGCCGGGAGCAAACGTCAGTTGGCGGGTGTAGGTGCCATCGAGGTTGCTGACGAGCGGACCGGCGAAGTTGCCGTCCTGCACGGTCAAGTCAAAGCCGGGGGAGGTGCCCGGATCGACCAGCAACACGTTGCGAAAGCGATCGCCCGGAGCGACCACCACCTGCGCAGTGCCCGGTTGTCCGAACCGCACGTCAAGGAGGGTGAAAGCCGGATCCGGCCGTACCAAAACGTTGGTGGTGATCTTTGCCTCTCGCCGGAAGCTGCTTCCATCCTCGGTCACACCGGTGGCCGTAACGTAGAAGGTGCGCATCTCCGGCATGGAGGTGTCCGTAATCGTAGCGCGGTATGTACCGACGCCTCCCGAATCGATCATAGCCGTGTTGCTTTGGACTTTGCCGCCCGGGAAGAACATGCCTGCCAGTGCGGCTCCCACTGTCTTGATCAAGAGCGGCGTGCTGTCCCCTTTTACTTTCTCGGCGGCCTGCTTTAACGCACTAGCCGGCACGTTTAGCCCGGCGAGCCAGTTGGCCTCCGATTGCTGGGGCGCGGTCGTGGACAGGATTACCCCGGCGCCCTTGATGGGGCTGCCAGCAGCAGTAAGGCGTGCTGAAACCTGGATCGGATCGCCTGCGTAGAATACCGGCTGATCCAGCCGTAACTCCATACGCAGATCCGAATCCACGATGATGTCATAATCGTAATTTTCCAGGCCCGTTTCACTGTCGCTCAGCTCGGGACTGAGAACACGCAGGGTCCACGTGCCATAACGCGGCCGGGTTGGATCGGCGGCGTTCCGCAGGAAGTCCGGACCGACCATATACAGTTGCGATCGATCGCCGCTGGTGAAAGTGACGTCAGGAAACACCCCCTGTGCCGCAGCTTCCGGAGTTATTACGTCACAGGCGGGTGTTGTCAGCTCCAAGCGCATTCGTTGTGGGTCGGGCGTGTTCCAGGCCAAAACAAAGGCTGCCTTGTGATCGTATTTCGTTATCAAGGCAAAGTGGCGCGCCTCGGGCTGGCCGGCATGAAACACCGCCGACGGGTCGCCCGGCGATGACCCCGCCGTAACCCCGGCTTTGATCGCAGTACGGAACGCGGCTGCGATTTGCGTGCCGGTTAGGTGAGCGTCGTCAACCCGTTGATTCTGCGGCTGGCCGCTCTGCAGTGAACCGTCCACTAGATGTTGAAGCAATGTCGGATCGACGTTCGAAGCCCCAGTGACTCCATAGCCGATGGCAAACAGTGAGATATTCTGGTCCGCTATCGAACTGCCTGCCGCTGCCGTGCCATTTGGAGGGAGGATGAACTCCGTCGGCTGATGGGTGCCGATATTTTGGGCACCATCCGTCATCAACACGAGCCAGCGCCGGTTCGCCTGCACACTGACGCTGTCGGTGGCGAAGTAGGTGGGAGGCTGGGCAAAGACACGATTGATGCCATCTCCCATCGGCGTGCCCGCAAAAAACGGATTCACCCCCGCTATGGCCGTCTGCGCTGTCCCGATACCCGTCGCATCAATGTTGATGGGAGGATTAACCAAGTCAAACGTCGTCGGATCGGCGAAATTTGTTTCCGGGAACCGAGCAACGCTGAACTTGCCTCGGTCCTGCCCAAATCCCAAGAGCAGCGGCAGGAAGTTGTTGTTGACCGCGTCCACCAGTTCGCCCCAGCGCGAGGTCGGCTGCGGTGGCGGCGGCAGCGGCAGAGGTGTGCCGTCGGGGAGCCAACTCATGCTGCCGGAATCGTCCAGCAGCATCACTACCTCCAAAGCTTGCGTCCTCGCCAATACCTTTAGTTGGTTGTTGTGTCCCACGGTGGTCCCTGCATTGGCATCCGCGGGCGTAATATTGACGGTGGCATTGGCGGTCGTCCCCCCATCTGGCGGCGGCGGTGCGGCCGGCGCGGTGAAAGTGACGGTCAACGGCTGCGAGTCGCCAGGATTCAACAAGCCGGGCACCGCTCCCAGGGCAAAGCTTCCGGGCAACGGGGGGTTCACGCTGTTGACGGTGAACGGGGCTGTGCCTCGGTTCGTGATCTGCACGCTTTCGCCCTTCGTTCCGTTGATCAATACATCCCAGATGAGGGTGGTCGGCTGCAACGGGTCGATCAAGGGCGGAGTGGGCTCCACATCGATCCAGGGCTGGGCGGTGTTCGTTTCAGTGCCCGATACCACCCAGATGTAATCGCGTGCCGCCGCATCGTTATTGGTGATGGTGATTGTCCAGGTGTGCGATACGAACGCAACAAACGGGACGAAATCGATCGAGACGATGAACACGTTGTTGAAGCCAGGATCAGGCAGAATATTTGCGTCGGCTATGTAGGTTGCGCCCGAATAGATTGGCTGCGGTGTCCCGGTTAGAATCGGAGAAGCTGGCCCGCCATCCGCCTGCAGGACGACACCGGGCATGCCCGCGCCGACCAGAGCGCCAACAGGATTCGACACCCCTATGCGGATGTACATGAAGTTGTCGCCGTTTATGGAACCGACGGTTGAAGCCAGTTGCTCGATCGTTTTGGGTGCGCTTGTCGCGCCGGCTAGCACGTTGAGGGGTACGTTTGGGGGTGCGTATGTTAGATCTGGATATACATGCGGGTCCATAATACTAAGCCTCGTGAGTTTAGGGTCCTGTAACGGTGAATGTGTCCGTGCTGACAGCCGAACCGCCGGCCGTGGTGACGGTAATGTTGACGCCTAGGCTGCCTCCCGCGGCCACCATGTTGGGCGGTACCTGAACCGCGATCTGGGTTGCCGACGGCGCGCCGCTCAACACGGCGTTCGTGTTCCCGAACTTCACTGTAACCGGCGGGAAGTTGAAATTCTGGCCGAATAGCGTGATCAACGCGTTGCCTATGCCGCTCCTCGGTATAAACTGCGGCGAGGGAAGGACGGCGAAGGACGGCGCCGGGATGGTCACTTCCGCCGTGAAGTTATCGTCGCTGACCACGGTGCCTGCGGCGGTGCGCACCGTGATCCTGACGTCGGCGCTGGTGCTGCCGGCTGGCACCAGGCCAGCAGGCACGGGAACCACGATCTGGTTGGCCGTCGGCGTACCGGACGGCGTGGCCGTCACTGTTCCGAACTGCACTTGCAAACCGCCGGCATTGAAATTGAATCCGTTGATCGTGACCAGAGTGCCCGGCGTGCCGTGGATCGGACTGAACTGGCCGCCCGGGTCGGCAAACGCCGGGTTTGGCAATACGGTGAAAGTGTCGTCGCTGACATCCGCGCCGCCGGCATTACGCACCGTGAGCTTGACGCCGGCTGGGGCGCCTCCTGGGGTCAGGCCAGATGGGACTTTCACTACGACCTGCGTGGGCGAGGGGGCTGCCACAATTGTTGCCGGCATATTGCCGAACAGTACCTGGAGCGAACCGACGTTGAAGTTGGTGCCGAAGAGAGTGATCTGCTGGTTGATGACTCCACTCCTGGGCATGAACTGGGGGGTGGGTAGGTTGACGAAGGCCGGCAGTAGCACGAGTTTCTCCAGCAGACTCAGACGCCGCTCCATATCCGAAACGGTTAGGCGGGATTGGCGGAGGTCGGTGATCATGGCTGCGGTAATGGTGTCGCTCCCTCGCGGCCGCTGCAACTGCGCCAGCGGATAATAGACGTGACCGGCAGGAGCAGCGGGAACCGGAACGCCTTCGGCAACCACCACGACCCAGACCGGTTTCAACCGGACGGAGGTCTCGATCCCCACGTCCACGCCGTTGTTCAGATCGGAATCGACCGTACTGTCTACTTCGGTGAAAGAAACGTCGAGGTAGACGATGTCCGTGCGAGGATCCGGCTGCGCGGCCGTGGGAGTTGTCAGGGCGGGCACGCCCGCCTGGGCCTTATAGGTTGTGTTCGCCGGGATGGCGACTTCGATTCCGCCCACCATGCAGGTGCCCGGGCTTGCAGCTCCAGCCGCAATAACGAAATCCTGGGGCGCTGAGGCTGCGAGCGCTCGTATGGCGAATCCGTCCACCCCGGCCGGGATGCCGTTTCCGATGTAGCGGGTAAACACCGAGCGCACGGTAGCGTTGATCAGGTCATGCAGCAAATTCAGATCCCGGTCCAGCAGCGGCACGCCTTGCTGGATATGGAGGCCCACATACCCTTTCTGCTGGTTCGCAACGAGAACATCTAGCGGCGACTTCGAGTAATCACTCATAACCCGCTCCTTTCCGCAACCTTATGTTTTAATAAAAACCGCTCTTTCTGTGATCGGCAGGAATTCTACCAAGACATTGGCGAGTCTGGAGAGCTTCGCGCTGATCTGGTCCGGGTCATCGGTGCCCGTGCCCAGGAATAGTCCAATCGTGTCGCGGGCGATGCGGTCTTCGTTGGTTCGCAACCCGTTATCCCCTGCGTCGTAGGTATAAGCCAGAAAATCTTCAAACTTTCCCCGCAGCGCGAGCTTCGCGGTGTTGCGGGTGTCAGCCGTGGTTGCGCCGCAGTACCGCCCATCCAGTGTTTGCGTGGCGCCGTAAACCGTGCTGGTGTAAGCCAGGCTTTCATTCGAGCGGTACACCAGCAAAGTGCCCGCGCCGGTATCCACGGCCAGAGGTGCGCGGTTGGCGTAGGGCGTATTCGTGAGTTGCTGGGCCGCGCCCCAGGCCAGCGTGCCGATGTCCAAGGGGTCATGCCAGAGCGTCCAGCCGCCGCTCCGGGTGGAACTGTAGAAGAGTTCGATGCCACCGTCGGGCGCCACCAGCGGGGACGGTTCGCGCTCGTGGTCGCCGGGCGCGTTCTTGGGGAGCGTGCTAACCCCTGACCAGTCCGCCGCGGCCGGGTCGAGCCCCTGCTTGATCCGGTACGCGACAGTCCAGCGGCTCTGGCCGGGAGGCCCCCCCGCTTCGTGCCTGGCCCAGAACACCCAGAGCCGCTGGCTGGGGCTGGTCGGATGGAACAGGACGTTGAGGTCGTTTTCGACGCGCGGGTCCTGGCCGCCGTCCGCCGGGAAGTCGAGCGCGGCCGGCAACCAGTTGGCGCCGTCGTGCCGGTTGTACTTGATTCCCCAGCCGGCAGCGGTTTGTTCCAGCCAGAAAAGCCAAAGCCCGCCGGCATTGTCCACGGCCGCCGCAGGCATGCGGCGCGCGGTGGCGGAATCGCTGAACACGGCGGCGGACGACCAGAGGCCGGCTGTGCGTGTACGAAAATTGATTCGCCACATCCGCTCGCCGGGCGGCTGGTTCGGGTCGTAGCTTTCCCAGAAAAGCCACAGACTGCTTCCTTGCAGCGCGGCGGCAGGGTGCATGTCGATGCCCGGTTGATCCACCACGGGCGCGCTTGGCTGCCATTGGCCGTCAGCAAACCGCTTGGTCCAGATGTCCCAGCCGTGGCGGCGATACGTATGGTAGAAGAGCGAGATTGACCCATCGCTTTCGCGAATGCCGGTGGCACGTCCGTTGTAAACGAAATTCAGGGACGCCAGCGCCCGAGCGCCAAAGTTTCCGCCCACAGGCCGCAGGGCGGACCATAGGTTCAACCGCTCGGGCTGGTTGGTGCGGGCCACGTTGTGGACGAATTCCTTGGTTTGGCTCTCCCAGTTGGTGATGCGCTTGACCGTGGCCTCCACGGTGGGGATGACGCCGACGGTCTGGTAGATCGACGGCGCGAAGCGAATCTCGTTGCGCTGCGCCCCCACTTCCAGGCTGTAATCCGTCTGCCAGCCGATCCATTGCGCCAGCAGTGGCAGCAGGCTCCCCTCCAAGCGGGCCACGTCGTGCAAGCCCAGCGTCGCACGTGCCAGACTATAGATTTGGTCGAACTGAGAGCCCGGCAAATCCAGAAACCGGCGCAACTGCCCCTTGGTCCGGTCCTTAGGTGCCACAGCGGCATCCGAGGTAGGCTCCTGTGCTTCGTCGTAGCGATGGTACAGGGCGGGCAGCAGCGCATACATCTGCCCCGCGAAATCGTAAGGCGCGGTGGCCATGGCAGAGACGCGGTTGTGCGGGTCGATGTCATACTGGGGCGGGTCGTCGTGGAAAGCAAACAGGCCATAGTAGTAGACCGTCTCGCCTTGCAAGCCGAGGTCGGAAGCCGCGGCCAGGCCGGTGCCGTGCGCCACCACCACGCCGTCGTCAGGTGCGAGCGGATGCGTGTCCTCGCGGCGTACCACGCGCACGCCGGGGAAAGCGTTGGGAGCCGGGTTGGTCCAGCTTAAGTCGATCCGGTTGCCGCCGGGATGGGCGAGGGCCGCGATATCGAGGAGGCGCATGCCTAGAATCCCCCTTGGTTGGTGATCACCACGTTGGCGCCCGCGGCGTAAGCAGCATCGGCGGGCACCGCAGGAACTTCGTTTGCGGCAAGGTTGATCTTCCCGTGGGGCTCAATAACCGGCGTCGCCGTGTCCCCGCGCCGAAATTCACTGATGTTTACATACAGCACCCCGGGTATCTGTTCGCTCACCTCGTAGAATTTGCTCAGATAGATCGTCTGGCCGAAAGTGACGTTATCGAACGCGAGCAGCGCGGCGGCCGCCTGCTGCACCTGCGATTGTATCTCGGAGCGCACGTAAAAGCTCTCCACCCCGATCTCGGCCGTCACGTAGATAGGCACGTAGTCCACGTCCTGGATCTCGACGATCTGGCTGAGTGTGCGTTTGTCTTCGAAGTAGGCCTTCAGGTTGGCCTCGAGCACGTCGCTCACTTTGCCGCCCCCTTCGGGAGCCACATAAAGCGTTACGGTGTTCCAGCCGGTGGCCCGCGCCTGCACTTTGCCCACGCCTGGGAAACTGAGAGCCAAAGCCTCATAGTCGGCAGCGGTGACGGCGCGCTTCAGCGAGCGGAACACCGCGGGTGCGTGCTGGACGGCATGCTGGATGGTTTCCCGGTCAGCCCCGCCGGTGGACGGATCGAAGTTGGTCACCTGCGCCCCCAAGAGCGCCAGTTGCGGCGCACCGACGATGGTTTGTATGGAGCCGGCGGGTGTGTTGCCGACAGCTCCACCGCCTACCCGGTAGGTGGCCAGAATTTGCGCGCCGCTGGGCGGGATGTCGCCAAAGCCGCCGTCCCCGAAGACCACGGTCGATTCGTCGTTTTCATCGATCTCGATGACGTAATCCTTCTGGCCGGCCCGACTGAAGGCTAGGCTCTCTTGCAGGTTCCAGATGTCGATGACCCCTCCCAACTGGGTCAGAAGCACAATGTCGCGGCCGGTCTGCCCTGCCGTGCCGATCGGACGGAGAATCAGCTCGGGATGGGCGAGCACGAAGCGCTGGTTCGGCGAGCCGTCGGAGGTGCCGATCACCTCTGATTTGATCAGGCGTCCTTCCTCAACAGGAAGGCCTTTGTAAGTCTTCTTGCCGGTCGCAGGGTCAGCGGCAATCGTGCTGAAGTCGATCACCAGCGGCGCCTCGGGCGTGTATTCAAAGCGGATGCTGGGCTTGTTTTTCTGGCTCTTCGTCGCGAAGGCGTCGCCCTGACTCACCGTCACCACCGCGTCCACCGTCCCTGGAACGGTCACGTACAAGCCGGCGGAGGCCGGAACCGCAGTCGCCAACCTATACCCAATCAGACGGAGATGCTCGATGACGCTGCGCCGTGTACGCGCGGTGCCCAGGAAGCTTTCGTTTGCGACCCGGTCCTGGTAGTAGCTGAGAATGTCACCCATCTGTGCGAACAGTTCCAGCAAGACGTTCCCGAAATCGGCCTCGTTGGCAAAGTCCTTCCATTCCGGCAGCTTGGATGGAACGAGAGCGTACATCGCCTGCAGCAGGCTTTCGTAGTCGCGCGCCATGTAATCGACGACCGGACTCCCGTTAATTTGCTTGATCTCAGCCATGGCCAATCCTCATCTGAACTGAATGCGAACTGCTTGCCGCGAAAGATCCTTGCGGCTAATGTAAGCCACCTCGATGGTGACGGTTTCGTCCACTGCTGTCACATTTACCCCGTTCACCACGAGTTGGTCGCCTAGCCAGCGGGTCAGCGCGGCGCCTACCGTAAACTCCATCGCCGCTCCCAGGATGGTGTTGGCGGGGTCGAAAACCAGGTTGAAAAGACCACACCCAAAGTCAGGGTGGTTCACCCGCTCGCCCGGAGTCGTGAACAACACCTGGATAATTTTCCCCTGAAGATCGACATCCTCGTCGGGATCCGGAATGATCGCACCCCCCGGCGAGACGGCAAAAGGGAAGCCAAAACCTGTCGCCATCCGCATGTCTCCAATTTCTGCCTACGCTGAACAGCTCACGAAACTCTGGCCTGCGGCGGCCACAGTCGAGTTCGCTTTGCCCCCTGTGCCGTCGCAGGTGTCGATCTTGTCGCCATCCAAAAGCACCTTGACCCCGCCAATCGTCAGCAGAGCGCTGCCGGCAGCGGCGTTCGGCACGCCGATGCCGATCACGTCCTTAATTGACAGGGTGAGCGGGATCGGCACGGGCGTTGCTGGCGTGAAACCGCTGCCGGCCGGCCCGGAATGCCCGCCCGCCGGCGGAGCCGCCTCGCCGGGATTCAGCGAACTCTTGCTCGTCAGCAGTGCGACTGGCTTGCCGCCGATCTTGACGAACGTGCTCAAACCGTCCGTCATCCCGCCCTTGTACACAAAACTGCCGATTCCCGTGTAGGGCACGGTTGGCGGCGGCGGCGCGGGATTGGTGGCGTTGCCCATCACGTTGTGCTTGTCCGTCCCCTGCACGGCGTCGCCCTGTATCACGACCTTCTTGCCCATCGCTCACCCCTGCTGCAAATCAATCGACGCGCCAACCACCGTCACACTCTGCCCACTGGCATCAATCTTCAGCGGCACTTTTGCTGTAATCGTGAAGGCGCTGCTCGACATGTCGATGCTGTTCCCCGTGGCGTCGGTCAGCTTGATTCCGTCCGACGTCATCTCAATTGTGTTGCTGTTCGTATCCTGAACCTTGATTCCGTCCGATGTAAACTGGATGGTATTCGCATTGGCATCCGTGACCGTGATTCCGTTCTGGTCCATGGCCAGGAAGTGCCCCTGGCTGCCCTCCCGAAGCAGGATCATCTCGGAGCCGTCGGCGTCTTCGAACTGTAGCGTGTGCCCCTTGGCCGTCTTGACGATCTTCGCTGTCGGAGGGTCTTGAACGTTGCTCTCCTCGGATCCGTCGCTGCCCTTGTTCGGCTTGGGCAATTCGCTTTCGAAGTTGGGTTGGCTCCAGAATGTGCCGACCCACAAGGGGAACTCCAAGTCGCCTTCTTCGAACTCCGTCCACACGCCAGCGCCGATGTCAGGAATAAACAGGAATCCCTGGTCGGCGGCCCCGCCGTAAGGCGCGCAGGGCGTGGCCCATCCGGTGACCACATCGCCGCCCAGGACGCTAGGCACTTTCAGCTTCAGTCGGCCGAGCTTCAGCGGATCCTGATTATCGACCACGATTCCGCGGTACTTGCCATAAAACCGGTGCTCAATCTTTTCCGCCAGATCCGCGACTATACGTTCCAGATTCATAAGCCGCCCAGCAGGCCTCCTCCATTCGCGGAAAAGTTCTCCGCTCCGGTGGGCATCAGGCCGTTGCGCTTCACGCGAAAGCGCTGGATATAGCCGTCCGCATTGAAAATGTGATTGACGTGCGTGGTGTAATAGACCCCGCTGTACGTCTCGCCAATACCCTTGATCGTCACCGGGGCGCGGGGCTTGAGGATGTTGCCGTACTGATTGGCCGCCACTTCTCCTTCGCCGGTGACGAACCACTCGCCCTCGTTGTATAGGCCCTGGCACAGCGCCGTCATCTCGGCGCTGCCCGTCGTCACCGTTTTTCCGATATAAACCATGCCCGGCGCCAAGCCCGGGCACAGATAAGTGTCCACCCCTCTGGCGCCCAAAGCCTGTTGACTGCCAGGAGCGGACGTTGCGTCGAGGACGTCCTTGGTGTCGTGATCAAGCTGGAAGATGCCCACGTTCACCGTCGACAGCGCGTTCACTTCGAGCTGGAACCGATTGACGTTGGTATCGTCGCCGAACTGGACCGAAAGCACCGGCTGCGGCTCCCCGCTCACCTGCGGCGGTTGGAAATACCCGGTATCACCATCGACATAGCATTCGTAACCATTGCGCAGGGCGAGCCGCTTGAGGAACTGGATGTCGGTCTCGCGCTGGATGATCGTTGAAACCTGCTCGTCGTGAATGAGGTCGGTATCCTCGACCTGCGGCGTCAATCCATAGGTGCCAAAAATCTCGGTGGCGATGTCGCTGTCTTTCCGGCTGGGCCAATCCTGGAGCTTGTCCTCGCGGTCCATCAGCACGCTGGCGTCCATGCCCCAGATCTCCAGATGGCATTGATCCAGTCCGCTGCCGAATATCGGCCGGATATGGGTGATGTACCCCAAGATCAACTGCTCCGTATCGTCTTCCAGGCCGGCGGTGACCACCACCTTCTTCCAGATGGCCAGCCGTTCGTCGTCAATGTAGTTCCACGTGCCGTCGGCCTGGAGCAGAAGCGCCACACTCATGCGAAACATGCCCGCCAGTTCCTCGTCGAGCTCCACTTCGAGGCTGACCAGGTCGTTGTATAACTCCTGGATTTCGCTTCCTTCGATCTCGATCTTGAGGTTGTCGTGCTGCATGGTGGTCATCTATCCAATCGGCTTGGGCGGTATGACGATCTCCTGGCCCACCTGTTCGAGATCGGCGAAAGGCGCGACCTGGAAACCGGCCGTCTCGATGCTAGTGGCAAGCGTGGCGGACGTCACGTTCAGCCGGTTGTAAGTGACGAGCACGGCCCGTTGGAATTGCTCCACAAGCGCGGTGATCGTTTGGCCGCCCACCGTGACCTGTTGCGGCGCCAGTTGAATGTCCTCCACTATTTCGACGTCCTCGACGCCCAACAATCCCCGCAGGGTGCTGGACAGGACGGCCCAGGGAGGGGTGCCGGATACGGTCACGGGGAAGCGTGTGGTGATGACGGCATCCTGGCCGAGCAGAGCCAAGGGAGATAAGAATTCCGGGTTGGCATCGCAGATGTTCCACCATTGCAGCGGTTGGCTGTAGTACTTGTAGGCCAACTGATCCAGCCGATCGCCGGAGTCGACCGTATGGCGGAACGTACCGCTTACGTCCGGCAGCAGGCGCAGATCCTTGGCCGCCAGCATCCGCCCTTGCGCATCGGGCGCGGTGACGTCGGGTACTTTGCGATAGCGGGAAACCTTGCTGAACATAGGCTTATCCGGGAACCACCACGTTGGCGATGCTGGAGAGGTTGGCCAAGTTCAGGACCGACATGGCTTCGATCATGGCCTTGGAGTACAGGTAAGGCACGCTCTTGCCTTCGATCACCGTGAGATTCACGCCGACGGTGGCACGGATCGGATTCAGATCGGTGCTGAACTCCGTCTCTGTGATATTCATGCTGTTGATATTCACGGGCAGTACGCGCTTGCGCCCGAAGATGAACAGAACCAGCGGAGGATTGGCGCCGCGAGTGAAACTGAAGCCCTTCGACCCGCCCAACAACGCGCCGAGGGCCGCGCCGAGCAAGCTCTCGTCCTTGGGATAGACCATCTGTTCGAGCGTCGAAATCTGCGGGGCGATGCCAAACTGCTCGCTGATGGTGTCTCCTTCGTTCAGCTTGTCGGTCGCATCCAGCCGGATATCGAAATTGATGACCTGCTCCTGCACCGTCACGAGCTGCTGCTTCTGCAGGTCGAGCAGATCCGAGAACTGTCCATGAAACTGGCGCAAGGTCCGCGTCTGCGCCTGGCTCGCGGCGGCTGCGGTTCCCGGCGGCGGCGGAGGCGGGTTCGGCACGGCAAAGGTCAAGGCGCGGTTGCGCGTCAGTTGCAGCGGGTTGAACTGGAACACCACCACCAGCGGCGGCAGGCTCAGCCCAAACTCCACGAACGCGCCGCGGAGGATTTTCGGTTTGTTGGGGAAGCCGTCAGACATATCTCACATCCCACGCATCGGAATGGCCGTTGTCACTTGACTATCTCGCTCACAGAGCGGAAATGTAGCCTATTGGACTCGTGGTGTCCGGTTATGACGCCATATGTGACAGTGTTCTCATCGGGCTCAATCTCTAGAATAGCACCAATGTCGATTGCGGTTTGCCGGTCGCTGCCGCACTTACTCAGATCCCATGTTCCGTCGTTCAGATCGAAGTGTTGCAGGTAAGCCTCTCCTGGTTGAATCAAGATTAAATCCGGTATGTTGACAGTCCACCTTTTAGGCATCCTTTTTATGGAGCACCGCTTTCCGTTCTGCGGCGATACCTGAAAGTAAACGGAATAGTAACCAAAGGAGTAGCTTGGACTCCATATCGAGACAACCGATTGTGATCGGTTAGCGATTGCCAGGTTGAACACCTTCTCGATATAAGTGAGATTAAGATCCATAGGAAGCATTTGCGTCACCAGTTAATCGTGATGGTGTCGGTACCACCGATTTGTCGATTCTCGTTACAGACGTCAACCACAGAAATCCTGAATCGCATTTGTCCCGTATCCGCGGCAAACATATGTGGATCGTCATGGCCTTCAAACGTCGCGCCGGAAGCTTGAGCCAGATTGCCCGCCGCATTCACGTATCGATTTCCAGCCACCCCTCCTCCGAATCCCGTCCTATGGCCGTATCGCTGGGCATTCGCAGCATCTCTATCTTCGATAAAGGTATCCACCGGTTGCGCCGCCGGGAAGCCGGCATGCGGCACTGGATTCCCCGGGGGGGTCGCCGCGAAGCTGGCTGCCATAGCGGCATCCCACGAGATTTCCTGGCGCACCTCACAACAGGACGCGAAAATCCCGTTATCGGGATCGTGGTCGAACGTCGCCGCGAGGGCGAAAGGCACATGCCTTCCCGCTCCCGCTGGGGCGGTTACTACACCGTGGGGCGTGTAAGTGGGGCCTGTTCTGACCCTTCCCCTTCGCACTAAGCTCGCCAGTGTTTTGGATTCAGCAGACAACCCTTCCGCCCTCAATTCCCGAAACAACGGGGCCGCCGTGTCAGGCCCGAGTTTGCCATTCTGCGCTAGGTTGTTCGCGGCCTGCCACCTTGCCACCGCGTTCACGAAATCCTCATCAATCACCGCCGGATCCTTGCCAATTCCCAGGACGTCTCGCAGAGTCCCGATAAGCGCAGCATCCGCAGCGCCAATTTTTATCGTATTGTACTGGATGGCCGCCTGCACCTGGGCGGCGGTCAGAGATCCCGCATCGGCCGTTGGATTAGGCGGTTCAATAGCGAAGTCCGCCTGGATGGATGGAACGCTGGTTTGCCTCTCGGAGTCGTCCCCGTCCTCCGGCGTTCTGACCGACTCCCGGTCGCGTTCCTTGTTGTCATCGGTCTCATCCGCCAACTTGCGCTGCAACCCGCCGCCCTGCTGTAGCACGTGCGTCAACTCGTGAGCCAGCAGTTCCCGACCGGAGTGACTATCCGGATTATATTCTCCCTGGCGGAAAAAGATACCCTGTCCCCTGGTAAAGGCGCGCGCATTGAGAGTACGATTGAGGTCGTCGGCGGAGGCTCCAGTATGCACACGGACACCGCTGAAGTCGTAGCCGAAGCGAGGTTCAAAAAAGGCGCGAGTCGCTCCGGGCAGCGGCTGGCCGCTTCCAATGGACTGAATTCGGCTCTCTACTTCCGGAGACACAGCAGCGGCGTGGTCAGTTGCCGCCCGTCTCTGAATAACGTTTACTCCCCATTGCTGCCCCGGTGCCGCCCGTCGTTGCAGGGAAGGTTCCGGCATCCGCATCACCAGCCCGGCCACGCGGTCCGCTTCTTGTTCGAAGGAATCACCGGCGGATCCAATCGTCAGTTTGGCCTGTACGTGGCGTGGCGGGCAGTTCCGGCGTCCACCCATGCTGCAGCCGTTGCGGTCGTGCGTCTCCTGGCCCGGCCCGCAGCAGGCAGTCGCGGTCTGCAGATAGCTGTTACCTAGACCGCGTTGGAGAGACTGTATGGCGTCGGATGTTTGACTGGGCGCTGGCTCAGCGCAGTGCTTCACACTTGGCGCCACGTCCAGGGCAACTTCTTTGCTTCGAGATGCAAACATAGCTTTTTCCCCTTACCTTAACTTAAACTTACTGCTTGAGCCCGCTGATAGAGTGCCGCTCCTTCCATAGCTTGCCGATCTTTTCGAACTCCTGCCGCGCCCCACGCAGAATATGCTCCATTTCAATCAGACCGCCGTCTCGCGCAGCCGAAAAGGCCGAGTTCAGAACGATATTCTTGATGTTTCCCCCCGCCACCTGAAGATCCCGCGCAAGAATCCGGCAATCAACCTCCGACGATACCGGCGCTTCCGCCGGGAAATGCGTCTGCCAAATCCGCAAGCGATTGGCCTCATTAGGAAACGGAAACTCGACGATGAAGCGAATGCGGCGCGCGAATGCTTCGTCCATGTTCTCCCTGAGATTCGTCGCCAGAATCACCATGCCTTCGTACTCCTCCATCTTCTGCAGCAGGTAACTGGTCTCGATGTTGGCGTAGCGGTCGTGCGCGTCGCTCACTTCGGTCCGCTTGCCGAATAGGGCGTCTGCCTCGTCGAAGAAGAGGATGGCGTTACTGGTTTCGGCTTCGGCGAAAATGCGGGAGAGGTTCTTCTCGGTCTCGCCAATATATTTGCTGACTACGCTCGACAGATCGACCTTGTACAGATCCAGTTCCAGTTCGCGGGCCAGAACCTCGGCCGCCATGGTTTTACCGGTGCCCGAGGGCCCGGTGAATAGCACGCTCAAGCCCTTCCCATGGCCCAGCTTCTTCCCAAAGCCCCAGGTTCCGAAGACGCGGTATTGATGCCGGACCTGGCTGCAGATCTCGCGCAAGTGGGCCAACTTGTCCTCGGGCAGCACGATGTCGTCCCACCCGTAATGCGGCTCGATCTTGACCGCGAGTTCGCGGAGCTTGTGATTAGACTGCGCCCGACAAGCGGCGGCGAGATCGGAGGCCGATAAGGCGCGCGGCTTCGATACAGTAAGGCAGACATTTTGCGCCAGTTCGACCGCCGCCCGAATCTGCGCGGGCGTCAACCGGAATTGTGCCGCCAGTTGGGCGGCCCAAGCCGCCGCCTCGGCCGTTTGGCCAGCCAGGCAGCGCTCCCACGCGACCGCGCGCGCGGGAACATCGGGCAGCGGCAGCTCCACCGAGTGAAAAAGGCAGTCCGTAAACGCCTGTTTGGGAGTCCATGGCGTCGCGGCGCTCAGAAAAACCAGCCAGCCGAATTCCGAGATGGCCGCTTGCAGGGCTTTGAGCAGCGGACGCGCGGCGTCCCGCAAGAGTACCTCGGCATTTTCCAGGTAAAGAAAGGCCTGCTGCAGCAGCGCTTCTCGAAATGCCAGGCGCAGGAGATCCTCCGCTTCCGATCCCCGGGCGAGCAATAGTTCCGCGTCTAGGCTCAACAAAAAGCTGTGGAGCCGCCGACAGATGTGCAGCGCGAGTTCGCGCTTGCCGACACCCTGCGGGCCGTGCAGATGAAGGACCAGCTTGCGCTTGTCCCTGTTCTCCGGAGCCAGGTGGCGGCCAACCAGGTTCTCCACGCCGGCAACGATGAAGGAGTCCATCGGCGGCTGGTCCGCATGACCGCTGGGTTGCTGGAACTGGGCGTGTCCCGCCAGCCGGGCATCGATCTGGCTGCCGCCCAACAAAAACTGGCAGATCCGGGTGTCCAATGCGAGTAGCTGAGCAAGACCGCTGGATCCGGACGGGCTGTTAGAATCATTTACCTTCCGGAGCAGACCGGAGCGCAATAGGGGTGCCGAGTCGCAGAGAAGCCTTCGGGCCTCCCACTGTTGAGCCTCCGAACCGCACAGCAGCTCCAGCACCAAATCCACGCTGGGCCGCTTGCGCGTGAGGTCGTCCTGTAAATAGGCGTACAGCCGGTCATACTTGCGTCGCAGTTCGGGGGCGAGACAAATGACGACCACCTCCCGTTCAAAAGCCGACAGGCCAAACAGATGGCCCAGTTGAGCCAGCGCGGGGAACATACCCTCCTTCAGGCTATGGGCAACCCGGCCGTCGATCTCCGCCCTCAACCGCTCCAGTCCGGCACGCATTTCCAGGACTTCGGCATCGCCGGCTTTGGGCGTCCCGCCCTCATCGAGCAGCCACTCGACCTCCGCCGGTGTGATGTAAACTGTCCGCGAAGCCTGCGCCTCGGGCACGGCCTGGTTCTGCAAGGCCAATGTCCTGGTCCTTAGCCGGATCAGCAGATCGAGCCAGCGCAACTCGTCTTCCAGATGCTCGTAGTTGTTACCGTAAGGACGCATTTCCGATCCCGGGCTCATGGCATCACCTCGAACAGAAACGTCCTGCGAAACAGGCGCGAGACATCCACACGAATGTCATAAAAGCCTGGCAACGTGCCCGCCGGAATCGTGGCATTGAAGGTATCGCCAGCCAGGGCCTGCTGGTCGAGCACTGTCTGGTCGCCCACCAAGACAGTAACCTTCCATCCGGCCAGATTCTCGCCCGTGAAAGTGACCGCGGTGCCGGCAGGCCCGCTGGCGGGTGTCATGTCCAGCACGGCCGGCGGGCTGAAGGGCGCCCGCACGCCGGGAACGCCGATGGTCCGCACCCGCTTTGGCAGCGGCATCTCTCCCGCCGGCGACATGTCCAGTTGCACGGTCAAGACTTGATAGCGGACCGACAGGCGAAAAGGCTGTGCGAAGGTGCTCCAAAGACGGCTGAGTTCTTCCGGGTCCAAGGCGTTGTATACAATTCTGAATTCCTCCCTGGCGGTTTTCAGGTCGGTTTCCAGATACTGCTGTGGGATGACGGAATTCTCGTAGAACACGCGCATGGCCTCACCGAGGATCTCGTGCGCCGTCGAGTTGCCGGTCTGCGGATCGTTGCGCGCGTATGGCGTCACCAGGTAGTACAGGTTGAGCGACAAGGGCGCGGGCGCCAGCTGATTCGAATTCCCCGGTTTCAACGACCAATCCTGGTTTTTCAGGAAGGTGTTTTCCTCGATCTTGTAGAGAAACAGATTGATTCGTTGATCGCCGCCGGCCTCGTCGGGCGCCAGAATCGTCACCGGCACCGCCGGGTTCAACTGCATTTCTCCCACCAAGAGATTGCGCAGCGATGTGCTGACCAAGCCCAAGGCAGTGGACACGCTCACCGCCGGATCCTCACGCTCAAGTGAGTTAGATGCCTGCGCTCCCAGAAGGCGATGGAAGTGGCCATGACGGCGTGGGCGGAATCCTGCTTGACCACAATCACGGAAGCTTGTGTCGACGGCGCGGCGGGCGCATGGTTGGAAGGGAAGTCCGCCGAACCTTGCTGGCGGGGCTCGGACGACCTGCGCATGCCACTTCCGGAGGTCTGCTCTGGTCGGCGCACTGTAGGGAAGCTTCGTGCCAACGACGCGGCATTCCGGCCCTGCGGATCGGGCACTTGGTGCCGGCGTGCAGATTGCGCAAGGGTTGGCGCCGCTGGGCACTTGGGCAGGGGCTCGCCTGAAATGGGTTGTGGATTCTCGGCCGCCGCCAGATGCGGTTCCCGCGCGGCCTGATGCGGTGCCGTGCGACGCAGTGGCGGGATGGCGACGGTGCTTCCGTCCGGGATCCGTAGGGATGGCGTATCTATCACCTTTGGACACGACTCCTTGGCATTTGCGTGCAAGTCCACAGGCGCGGCCTCACTCAAGGAGATCCCGCCTCGTGTCGCCGTAAGGCGCTGCCGTTCGTGGAACCCCGGGACACCCGGAATGATCACGTCCTGCTGGGTCAGCGAAACTCCATCGATCCCCCCGGCTCCGATTGTGTCGGCATCTTTTGCGAAACCTTTGGGGGCATCTAAGTCTCCAAAGGGAGCAGAAAATGGGCGACGGGCTGTCGCACCCGACGGACCGCCCTCGTCCCGCATCGGCCCCGGCGTGTATTCCTCTTCGCTGCGCACTGCGCCACGGCTCCCGCCGCGGCCGGACGCCCCGTCGGAAGCCGGAGGTCTAGTCTCCGCCCGCGTCGGCGCCGCAGACGTTGGCAAAATCTCTGGCCCTAGGGACGCTCCGCGCTCATCGGCCTCGCTTCGGTCTCCTTGCCCCTTCGCCGGAGCCGCGCGCTGGTTCGCTGCGCGCGGGTTGGATGCCCGTTCCCCCTCGTCCGGCATGCCGCGCCCGCGAGGCATCGTCCCATAAGGCGAAGAGCGCGTTTTTTCTTCCATCATGTAAGCTGGGCCGCGTGGATGGCCCGCCAGGAATTCATCCGAAAAGTCGAATTCACCTGTGAATCGCGGGCGGACGTACCCGAAGTCGGCAACCGGAATCGGTTTGAAGAAGTTCATCTCGACATCGCTGGACTCGGGAAGGCCGAGCAGCGCCCGAACACGGCAGCGGTAGCGAAACGGCCGGGCGCCGTCCGAGAGCACCCCGTACAGATAAGCTTTCGCTGCGCCCTCTGTTTTACTCGCCATTATTCAGCCTCTCAATTTCATCCGCGAGCAGTTCAACGTACATCTGCCGCTTGTTCCGCGGCATCGCCATGATTTCATGCTCGCTCCAATGATAGTGGTAAGCCAAATAATGCACCTGGCGATACAGCAATTCGCTGTCGGTGCGTAGTTCGCCGAAAAAAAAGTGGTGCACGTCGAACGGCACCACGAAGGCGCGACCGCATTCCGAACAGTTGGTTTCGATGTTCAACTCGATTTTTGGCGTCACCCGCTCCATCTCAGCTTCGATTTCCGCGCGTGCGAGAGGCGGCAGTGCCGCCACGTGCTCGAAGTCTGGTGGGGACAGTGGGCCGATACGCTGGATCGTGCGAGCCAGGAGCAGGGTCAAGGACTTTGCTTCGTTTTCTGCGAGCAAGGCCGAAAGCGCCTCTTGGTCGGCCCCATTGGGCAAGCGGAAGTTGATCTCCCGCCGTGTCACCTCCTCTTCAGCGCAGGCGCGGGGCGAAAGGGTCATGGTGTAGAACGGTGCCCGCTCGACGGCTTCCTCGACAGGCACGTCGTCGATGCCGAACTTCATGGACACCCGCCGCCCACAGTCGGCCCACGGACAGAAGACATCGGCGCGAACCATGTCACCGAACGTGAGCTGGCGCAACTTGAGCAAGAGGTACTGCCGGTCAGCGACCAGGAATTGACGGGCAACATCCTCAGTGACCGGGCTGATGCCTCCCAGGCGCCGCACACCGCGGCTCAAGACCGCGCTAACCAGAGACGCTGTTTCCCCCCCCCGAGCCTGGACCAGCAGTTCCTCCTCGCGCCCGGTCAGCACGGCCAGCTCAAACTCGCGGTGCAACGCGCCAGCCGCGTCCCAGTAGCCGCCTGGGAGCATACCTGTCATTTCTACCATGGCTTCTCGTAGCTCCAGTTCCCCGCCAAACTTTAGGTGGCGTCACTAAATAATCCTGCGACTTAAGTGTAACTGATAGCCATTCTTTGCAAACCATGCGCTCTGGATATCGGCAGAGCCTTTTTGCCACAGTGACTTTAGGACTCCTTGGGTTCGGTCACCGAAGTGTCACGCACCCAGCCCTCGTTCTCCAGCTTTATGGTGGTTATCATCACGCCATTGCCGGACGCGTCCAGTTGCGGGAGTGCTTGGTATTCCGAAACCCAACAGCGAAACAGGTTGTACGCCAACACCTTTACACCCTGGGTATTGTAAACCTCGATGCTGATATCCTTGCGAAAGGACGCCAGCGAACTGGCGGCATCGCCCTGGAAGTTATTTACTTTGTTAGCCCACTGCTCGAACGTTGTATCGTGGGTGACGCCGGCTTCGAGCGTGATGGCGTCATACTTGGTTTTCCCGGGAATCTGGTGCGGGCCGCTGGAGTCGCCACCCTCGTACCACGGCGTCACCTCGGTGGTCCGCTTCAGGGCGCCGCATTTACTCAGGCCGGCCACGTATTGGCCATCCCACTTGAGCTTGAATTTAAAGCCAAGATAGGGGTCGAATCGGGTGCTATTTACGGTGAATTTGGGCATGCAAGTTCTCCTTTCCGGTATGAGATGTCATCAGGCGGAAGCCTGCCCTGCCTTCTGGCTGATCTTGACTACCACAAATTCCGCGGGTTTCAGCGGCGCAAAGCCCACGAGAATATTGACAATCCCCAAGTCGATATCCGCCTGGGTGGTAGTTTCGCTGTCACACTTGACAAAGAACGCCTGGGACGCCGTGGAGCCCTGGAAGGCCCCCTGACGGAAGAGGGTCATCATGAACGCGCCGATGTTGAGGCGAAGCTGGGACCACAGCGGCTCGTCGTTCGGCTCGAAGACCGCCCACTGGATGCCGTAGTAGATACTGACGCGCAGCAGGATGGCTGTGCGTCGCACTGGCACGTATTTCCATTCGGCGTCAGAGGCTATCGTGCGCGCGCCGAACGAGACTACTCCAGCCCCGGCGAACCGCCGAATGACGTTAACGCCGATCGGGTTCAGAATCCCATGTTGGACGTCGCTGAGTTCAACCGCCAGGCCAACCACACCGTTCAAGCTCGCTTCCGTACCAGCCGGCGCCTTCCAAACGCCGCGGGACGCATCGATGCGGGCATAGAGGCCAGCAATGTAGCCGGAAGGGGGCAATAGGATAGGTTGCTGGGATACGCCGGTCGGGTCGAGGGCTTTCACCCAGGGAAAATAGATGGCACCGTAAGAATTTGCGGTCGTGAGTTTGTTGCGGAAAGCGGCGGCTTCTTCGGGCGTGTCGTCCGTGGATCCCACTTCGCCAATATAGAAGACATCCTGCAGCGGCCGGTTGGCACAATAGGCCATGCCCAAGTCCGCCATCACCGTGGTCCCTTCGCCAGGGACGCAAAGCAGACTGAAATCCGTCACTGTGTCCAGTCGTGGAAACGCATTGCTGAAGAATGTCTCGGATAAGGAAGCCGTGCCATCCGTTCCCGGGGTGGCCGCGGTTACCGGGGCGGCGATGGCGGCATCGCCAACCTGTACAACGTCAGCCTTGGCCGGACGCCGCACCGCCAAGCCGTCTTCGGATTGGCCACCATTGCCGGGCCCTAGTTTGAGCAGTGCGGTAGCGTCATTGGTGGACGCGGCCTGGACGCGCACGGAAGACGTGGCGCTGGCCGTGCCGGACTGCAACACGAGGCGCGATTGGCCGCCTACCGTCTCGACGGTACAAGTGAAGCCGGTGAACGCAGTGCTCGGTGTGGAAGCCTTTTTTGCCGTCAGCGCCGCCACTGCCGTCTGAATCGCAGTGGCAATATCTCCCAGATTGGTCGACGCAGCCACTGTGGCAGGCAGTGTCACGGCTTGGAAACCGTCGTTGTCGAGATTGACCTGAAAGCTAGTGTTGGTGTTGAGCGGCAGCGCGGGAGCGAAGCCTCCGCGGTGGACACCACTTTGAACGGCCGTATTGGCCGCAAGCACCTGGGCGTTGATGAGGGTGGAGTTTTGTGTCAGGACGTTGACAACGTAGCTAGGGTCGTTTGGATCCATGCTCAAGTTGTCGAAGACCTCTAACGGAGCGATGTCCTTGAAATTGGACGGTACCACCGCCGGATCGTCCTGTCGCCGCACGCTAATTTTGACCCCATTGCCAGGATCGGCCGAGCCATCCTCGATCTGCAGATAAAGGTAATTGCCCCAAGCGCCTTTGTTCTTGGCCGAAAAAGTCAAGCCGCCAACGGGCGGGGCGGCGCGGTTCTGGACAGTCACATCCGCGATAGCCGCATCCGAACGCGTCACCCGCACGATGTAGCACTGGCGGCCACCGTTGTTGAAATACTGAAACACACTGTGGGCCAGGTAACCGTCACTGATAAAGCTTCCATAATAGCGTTGGAATTCCGTCCAATTCGTGACACGCGCGGCTTGGTCCGGCCCCATTTGAGTTAAACCAACAAAAGCAGCCGTAGAAGTGCTGGCAATCGCAATAGGCTGCACGCCGCTGGAAATCTCCTGTACATAGACGCCTGGGTACGTTAATGTCGGCATGGTCTTGCTCCTTTCATATGTGTTCGAGCGCAGTCCGCCTAATCGGCGGCTGGGTCAACTTTGGTCTTGCGTCCGCGCGGACGCGAGTCCCCCTCGTCCTGGCGAGCTGGCTCGGCTATTCCGCCTTCAGTCTCGGTCGGCTTGGCCGCATCGCTCTCTTCTCCAGCGCGCTCGACAGTAATTGCACGTTGGCATAGCAGCTTGTCAATTTTGGGGTTAGCTTTCAACTCAACATCATGGAACACAGCCGAGATCTCCCCGGGGGATAAGCGCAAATTCGTCCCACTATTCAGGGGTACGAAAATTGGCCTTGGAGTCAAGTTTCTAATAGCGACGGACATACTTAATCTCCTTTGTTTGATTGACATCATTCGATTTGGGTTGATTGATTTAGACAAGATTCAACGGGGGTTGTAGTTCAGGCAAAACACTTTAGACCGGCGGCACCATAGGCGCGTGCTTGGGTAGTTTTGACCACCCGGCATTCGGCCGTTCGGCATGGCCCTGGAGCTTGCCGGAGACTAGAACCTGTCCCTCTAACTGCTTCAGCCGCTCGAGGGCAGACGGCGGTCGGGCGCAATAGCGAGAGCCAACCGCTCCAGCCCCGCGCGGTCGTGCGCCTGCACCAGGACGCAGGTGTCCACGAGAAGCCTCCACGACCTTCACACCCCCGCATGTTCGCGGCCACCTCGGGCTCGGCGATCGTTTTCTCCCATGCACAAGAACCGCCTCGAGCCGGCGGCCGAAGTCGGCGATCGATCCGAACAGAGCAAGTCCGGCAGTGGTCGTAAGCACGATCTTCGGGACTGCGGTTGGTGTGTTTCCTGGCGAGGTGCGCAAACGCCACCGTGCCTCTTGCCGAGGGGTGGCGCCGCGAGGGGGTCTGGTCGAATTCGAAGGCCGGCGCCGGCTCGGCTGCTGAAGGGTCGGAGGCCGGACTCGGGTCGGGCGCCTCCCACTCCGACGGACCATCGTCGCTTAAGGGCGGCGAGTAGCTTCTTTACCTCAGCAAATTGCGACTCAGGCTGGAAATCGGCTGGGGCGAGGGCTACCAAATTGTCGGCTTCGAGCAACGCTTCGCTCAAGGTGGCTTTCTGGGAGGGCGTGTGGAGGATGAAGACGCCTCGCTGGCCTTCTTTGAAGCGCGGTGCTGCTCTGGTCCAGGGCGCCCAATCGGCCGTCGGGAAGTACACCACCATGGACGCGCGGCCGTGGCCGCACAGCATCTCATGGACGCGTTCGGCTGGTGCCCACAAAGGGGCTTTGCCCTCGCGGCTCCGTTTTTCGACTGGGCTGATGTTCACCACCTCGGCGTCAACCACAAGTTCGGCGCCCTGCAGCCGCTCCCGCAAGTGGATTTGCGGCAAATGGGCCACAGCCGCAGCTACACTCTTCTCCTCCCGGATGTCCACGTGCTCTATTTCGCGCACGGCGATACCTCTGCCATGGACCCAACTGTTCGTGAAGAACACTGCCTTTTGGCCAGGACTAAGGGTTTCGGGCGCGTTGGCGGCAACCGCGATCATCTTGCCGCGCAGATCTTCAAGCACCGGTTCGACACGCAGACCCACGGTCGAGACGCACCACCACTAGCTTTTCATTCCGCGGTACGGCAGGTGCCGCGCTCAACGATGGTTCCACTGAAAATAAAGCTGGATGAGCGCACCAGACCCCGGATTGATGACATTAAGGACCTCCTTGGAGTGCATGGATGAATGAAGGCAAAGACTGTGCCCTCGGTCCGTTTACCGGGTTTTGTGTCAAGCGGCCTCCGGCGATAGGGGTCGGGAAGGGGTGGCCCGTTATTCAGCGAGGTGCGGTCGGGTGGCGAAGAGCCCGTTGGGTGCGGTGCTCGCCCAGGCGTCCACGGGGAAGGTCGTTCGGCTGCTGCCGGTTGGGGGCTGCCGGCAGCGTGACCGAAGCAGTGAACAGTCGTTTTCGTGGCTTTCTCCCTACGAACTATGGTTAGACTTTGTCGCCCTACGCCGGTAAGCACTTGAAGTTTAATGGGTTGCGTCCGGCAATGTGCGATCTGTTTGAAAGCATTAAGCCGAGCAAACAGTAACCAAGCTACCCGACCTGAGTCAAGTTAGGATGTTTCCCTGTCTCCACGCGGGTTTTCCCTACCGCCTGAGATGCTGTCTTGAAGTCGCTCGGTGTAATGGTCACACTTTACTCCGGCACGCCGTTCTGGGGGGAGCATCCACAGCATGATGCCCGTGTCCAAGTATAGCGTATGCTCCACGTTACGGTCGGTTCAGTCACGCCCAGCGCTTTGGTTCCAGCGTACACTAGTGTAGTGCTTCATTCTGTTTAGAACTTAAACGTGCGTTGGCGCGGATGACCTTCTGCAGGATGTCCTTAGCCTTGGCGGTCCAGATGAAGGGTTTGGGATTGGCGTTGTGGGCATCGACATAGCGGTTGATGGCAGGGATCAACTCGGGGACGCTTCGAAACACGCCACGGCGCAACCGATCCACAGTCAGGTCGCGGAAGAATCGCTCGACCATGTTCAACCAGGATGCTGAGGTGGGCGTGAAATGGATGTGGAAACGCGGGTGTTTTCCCAGCCATTTCTGAACGTTGGGATGTTTGTGGGTGGCGTAGTTGTCGCAGACCAAGTGCAGTTCCTTGTCCTTGGGCGTCTCGCGGTCGATTTGGCGCAGGAAGGTGAGCCACTCCGTGTGGCGATGGTGCGGCTCGCAGCGGGCAATCACGGAACCCTCCAAGGTGTTCAGGGCAGCAAACAGTGTCGTGGTGCCATGGCGCTTGTAGTCATGGGTCATGGTCGCAGCCCGCCCCTTCTTCAGCGGCAGGCCAGGTTGGGTACGATCCAGCGCCTGAACCTGACTCTTCTCGTCGCAGCACAACACCAAAGCATGCTCCGGGGGGAACAGATACAGCCCGACGATGTCCTCCAACTTCTCGGTGAATTTCGGGTCGCGCGATACCTTGAAGGATTCGACACGATGCGGCTTCAGCCCATGGGCATGCCACACGCGCAGCACCGTGGTGTCGCTCACTCCCATTTCCTTAGCCAGGGTCCGCGTACTCCACTGTGTCGCTGCTAAGGGCTGGGTCTGAGTCGTGCGTCGCACGATCTCGGCGGCATCCACCTTGGGCTGACGACCTCCGCGCGGCAGGTCACACTCGATGGCCGCCAGCCCGCCTTGCGCATAGCGCTCCCGCCAACGCCCAACCTGCACACGCCCAATCTTGAGTTCCGCCGCGATGGCCTTGTTCTCCATGCCCACCGCCGCCAACAGCACAATGCGCGCTCGGCGGGCCAGCCTCACACTCGTGGTGTTCGAACGCGACACACGCCTCAGGCTCCGCTGTTCTTCCGCGCTCAGTCGGACCATCGGGGCTACTCGCATCAGTGCTCTCCTGTCTTGGCTTCATAGCCCTGGACAGCGATAGATCATATATGTTCCGTTAATTACCAAGCACTACACTAGCGACGCCTAAGCGGGTACTACCCATGCTTGTCCAGGATCATGGACAAGAGGGCACCTCGAAGAATTGGTTTTGGCGCCGGTCGGTCGCTGCGATCGGGTCAGGGATAAGAGAATTGGGGCGAGGCGAGTGGATTTTGAGGGGTTTCGGGAGGGCTCCCGTCGCCTTGCGGCCGCCGGCCGGGAGACTCCGGCGGTCCTCAGGCCGGCGCCGGCATCGGACCTTTACCGCCTGACCTGATCAGATAGCTCAGGCGGTGCAGGTTGTAGACGAGATTCATGAGCCCGATCTTGGCCCTCGCACGCACCCACCCGATGGTTCGCACGAGCTTCCCGCCTTGCTCGTTGTGCTGGGAGCCGAAGACATGCTCGACGCGCACCCGGATGCTCGAACGGCGCCGGTTGACCTCTTGCTGGTAGGCGCTGAGCGCCCTGTGGCGGTGACCCCGGCGGTGAATCCGGCTCCTGAGCCCCTTCTTACGCAGCAGCCGCTCGGTCTCCTCGGAGCGGTAGGCGCTGTCGGCCCAGACCTCGGTGCTGGTGTTGGCTCGGTCGAGCAGCGGCTCGAAGACCTGACTGTCGTGCACCGCGGCATCGGTCACCGCGTACCTGCGCACCCGCTTGTGGGCAGCGTCCACGCTCACGTGGTTCTTGTACCCGTAATAGCTCTTGCCATGTTTCTTGGTCCAGCACGCCTCGGTGTCCTTTTGACGAAGCTTGGCGGGCTTGTCCTTCCAGGACTCGGGCGTCTCGCCCCGCTTGAGGGCGTCGTTCTCTTCCCGGCTGTTGCGCTGCTTGGGAGCGGAGACGATGCTGGCATCGATGATCTGTCCCTTGCGGGCGATGAACCCCCGCCGCTCGATCTGCTGGTTGAAGGCCCGAAACAGCTCTTGCACAGCGTTGCCCTTCGCCAGCGCCTCGCGAAACAGCCACACCGTGGTGGCATCGGGCACCTGCCCCAGGAATCGGCTGAAGGAGTAACGGTCCCGAATCTGGTACTCGATGCTCTCGTCGCTCAACGTGGTACAGGTGCTGCAGAACGAGCACCTTGAACATGAGCACGGCATCGTAGGGCCTGCGCCCGGCGTTGCTCTTGCGCGGCTTGTCCCGCAGGCACTCAAGCCGGGGGCGAAAGCCCTCCCAGTCGACCACCTGCTGGATGTGCACTAGGGGGTCACCGAGCCGGCCCAGGCGCTCATCGAATCCGGGCTGGGTCATCGCTCTGTTCCTCATCGGCCGCGAAGTGGCACCAGTCTATCGGGCAGCCGCCCCCAGTGGCAATTTTTCGAGGTGCCCAAGAGCTTCTCTGTGTCAGCCTCGCGTTGCTGGGAGAACTCAATCTTTGTGGGGTTCTGTAAATACTATCCCCGCCACTAGCCTCGCGCTCTGTGTATTAGTGAGCCCGCTCAGCTCCAACACTCCCAGACAAGCCCACAGCCTCACACCTTCCGACTTGGCATACCGCATCAGGCTTTCCAGCTCGCGCGCCGGGTGTAAGGCTGAGCTTCGGACAGCCTCCTGCAGGGAGGGACTCTACTAGGTCCATCTTGGCACTATTCAACGCGGCTTCGAAGTGCGGGTCTTGCCGCCATCGGCTGATCGTCTCCCCCCGGATACCAAGCTTCTCCGCACCCTCCAGGCCCGCATACTCTGAATACCCCCGGTAGAGTGACCGTCCCCACCACCCAGTCAACCTCTTCCCTCTGCCGGTCGGGCGGCTTTCATGCCCTCTGCGGTCACTCTTCGGAGCCTGCTTGCCAGGGAGGTCATCCGCGGACGCATGGAAGGGCGCAAGGGCACGCTCGCGCTGCTGGAGGTGCTGGCGAACGATGTCGCCGGCTGGCCGGCGCGGGCGGTGGAATTCTACGCGCTGCTGAACTGGACGCAGCACATCAACCATCTTCGTCTCAACCGCGTGCGCAGCACCGAACTGCGTAGGGGTGGTGCGCTCGATCTGTTGGGCGGGCCATTCGATCCGATCGCACACTCGGTCGATGTCCGTCGCGTGATCTCGCACCATCGCCTCGGCCGCTACAATATCCCCAGCGTCGGCGTTTTCGTCGCGGTTGAAGGTCTACTCGGTGACCCATGCACCGGCCTACTGTCTGGAGAGCGCCGGGCCGCAGTGCTTCACCCTCGGCCTGCTCGGTCATGACCAGCCTCTGTACACCAAGGCGGAGCCGGAGACGGAGCCGACGCACATTGCCGACGAGATCAACCTGCCGGTTGCCATCCGGCGCCGGGCGCTGGAGGAGCGCATCAGCCTGCGGCTGCTCAAGACCGACCCCTCGGCCGCGTACTACGGCGAGGGCAAGAGCTTGGTAATCTAACCCGACTTCGCGGATTCGCACGGCGATTGGCCCGCTGGCCAGGGGTAAGTGATTGTTTGTGGGGACCGTGGTGAGCCAAAAAGGGTTGAAACGCGCTGTAGTGAAGACCTTGCTTGTTTTCAAGGGGAAAAATCTGCGGATAATGATGTTCCATCATGTTTCTACGGGCCACGACTCGGAAGAAAGACGGCAAGGATCACCGTTACTGGAGTATTGTCGAGAATAGGCGCCTGAGCGGTGGGCGCGTGCTGCAACGGCATGTGCTGTATTTGGGTGAGATCAACTCCTCGCAGGAGTTGGCGTGGCGTTGACGGATTTGCTCGGAGCGGATGCGGCGCTCTCCGACAGCCACCGGCTGTATGTCTGTCACGACCGCTTGCTGGAGCACAAGGCGGCGGTCTTTGACCATCTGGTGCGGCGTTGCGGCGCGCCAACACGGCCCAGCGGTATGGCGCTTGGTTCAACTGGAGGTCGACCCCAAGGACGCCACGTTTAGCTACCGCCTGCGCCGCGATAAGCTGCGTGAAGTGCGCCGGCGCGAAGGACGGTATCTGCTGCGCACCAATCTCACCGACACCGATCCCGCCAAGCTATGGGGGTTTTACCTGCAACTGGTGGCGGTGGAAGAAGCGTTCAAGAATCTCAAGGGGGATTTGGCCATTCGGCCAATCTTTCATCAACACGTCGAGCGTATCGAAGCCCATATCTTCATTGCCTTTCTTGCCTATTGTCTGCATGTCACGCTCGGGCGACGTTTGCATGCGCTCGCGCCTGGATTAACCACGCGCAGCGTGCTGGAGAAATTCGCCGCCGTGCAGATGGTCGACGCACAGGTGCCGACCACCGATGGGCGCGAATTGACGTTCACCCGCTACACCCAACCTGAGCCAGAACTGCAACTGCTCCTCGCGCAGTTGAAGCTCGAACTGCCCGCACCACCAGCTCCGAAAATCAGCACCGCCCACACTGCCTCAGCCGCCGCGATGTAGTGCAGACCTTGCCAGGCGCCCTCTCGCAATTTCAACCACTTACGCTATCCCTACCCCGCGAATCCGCGAAGTCGGGCTAACGCCCCGGACTGGCCAACCAAAGGCGCACCGCAGCCCATTTTGCGTGAGAAAGTGATTCCCGCCGACCTTTCCGACTGGCGCTACCGCGCCCAGCGGGGGCAGGTGGCGGTGGATCCGGTGCGCGGTCGCATCGTTTTCCCGGCCGGGCAGTTGCCCAAGCGCGGTGTGTGGGTCACCTACCACTACGCGTTCAGCGCGGGCATGGGCGGCGGCGAGTACAGCCGGCCCTTGTTCCAACCGCTGGGCTATGGGCTCTACAAAGTGTCCAAGGACAATCCGACACCCGGCACCTTCGACACCGTCAATGCCGCCATCACGCAATGGCACCAGGACCAACAGGACCTCGGACCTGAGCCCGCCGATCCGGCAGTGAAAGACAAATGGCTGCAGGACAAGGAGCGCCTGCGTGCGGCTGTGGTGGAGATCCAGGACAGCGCCGTGTACAGCGAGCCGATCACCATCGAACTGGAAGCGGGGGAGAGCCTGCAGATCCGCGCTGCCAATCGCAAGCGGCCGGTGATTCGCATGCTCGACTACATGACCGAGCGGCCGGATGCGTTCACGGTCTCCGGCAAGCAGGGCAGCCGCTTTGTCCTCGACGGCATCATCGTCACCGGACGCGGGATGCAGATCGTCGGCCCCGACCGCATGGACCCGGAACGCTTCCCACAAGGCGACTTGTGCGACGTGACCCTGCGCCATGTCACGCTGGTGCCCGGCTGGGGGCTGGAGTGCGACTGCGAGCCGCGACGGCCCAGCGAACCCCAGCCTGGAACTCATCTCCGCGGCCGCGAAAATCCGCATCGAGCACGTAACCGTTCACCCCCCTGGAATATTTTGACCCGGAGGGCTGGACAAAACGGTTCCAGCGTGAGACAGTTGGGTGCCCTTGGCAGGATGTTCCTCGACCTCACTGTCACACACAATCATGGTGCTCAAGGAGCACGACCTTCGTCAGCTCAGCGAGGAGCGCATTCTGGAGCTGAGGCAGAAGGATCCCGATGCGCTGGCAGCGCTGAGCATCCGCCTGCTGCAGGATCTCAAGGAAGCGTGGGAGCGGCTCAATCAGAGTCCCTCCAATAGCTCTCGTCCGCCGAGCAGTCAAGACCCCTGGCTGCGTGCGCGGGAGGACGAAGAGGCCGACGCCGGTCCTGAGGACGAGGAGGCCAAGAGCCGTTCTGAGGAGGATGGCCTCCCCGGGGCTGGCGGCCAGAAGGGCGCAAAGGACACGAGTGGCAAGACCTCAGGGACGCAGCGCCGAGCGGGCCGGCAGCCTGGCTCCCAGGGATTCGGGCGCGCCCAGAAGCTGACAGTCACCGATTGGGACCATCATCGGCCGGGAAGTTGTGCGCTGTGTGGTGGGGCGCTCAATCCTGAGCAGGCGAAGCCCTACACCGCCTTTGATAGGCTGGACTTGGTCTTTGGCGATGAGCAGGCGCCGGGGCTGCGCCTGACCTGCACGCGGCAGGTATACTACCAGAGCCGTTGCGACTGTGGTCATGAGACCCGGCAGGCGCCGCACCGCGCGCCCGAGCACTTGGGATGCTGGCGAGGGGTGGAGCTTGGCGAGTGGCGCCTGGTGGGGCCGGGATTGTGCGCCTTCATCGTCTGGCTGCGGTTTCGGATGCGCCTGTCCATCCGCCTGGTCCGGGAGTTCCTGCACGAGGTGTTTGGGCTGGCGCTCGGCATCGGCACCCTCCACCAATGCGTGATGGAGACCGCCCGTGCCTGCGAGCCGGTCGAGGATGAGCTGGTGACCCAGTTGCTGGAAGCGGCCCTCATGCATGCCGATGAGACACCGCACAAGCAATGGGGAGAGCCCTTGTGGTTATGGGTGTTCATCTCGGCCTCGACGGCGCTGTTCTTGGTCGGCTCTCGCGCCAAAGAGATGTTTCAGAACCTCATCGAGGATCTCTTCTGCGGCTATCTGATGAGCGATGGGTACCAGGTCTATCGGGACTATGCCAAGCGCCTGCGTTGCTGGGCGCATCTCATTCGCAAGGCCCGGGGCCTGAGGGATTGCCTCTCGCCCACCCTCCAGGGCTACGGCCAGGCGGTCTATGACCTGCTCGATGCGCTGATGCAGGCCGTCTATCACGCCCGCGAGGGACCGGGCGGCTCCCTGCGGCAAGCCCACCCGGGCGAGATCAACGAGCTCACGGCCCTGTGTGAACGCATGAGCTGCTGCCCTTATGACAAGGCCCAGGCGCTGGGCAAGGAGCTGCTCAACGACTGGGGGGCGATCTTCCGGGTGTTGGATGAGCCTCAGCTGCCGCTGACCAACAACGTGGCGGAGCGGGCGCTGCGTCACTGGGTGATTCTGCGTCGCATCAGCCAGGGGACCCGCAGCGAACAAGGCAGCCGGGCGCTGGCGCTGCTCGCCAGTGTGATCGAGACTTCTCGGCTGCGATTGAGCTCCCCGCTGTGCTATCTCAGAGATGTCCTCGCCCACCGACGCCGCGGCTTTGAGGCACCGCCGCTTCCTGCGCCCGCTTGAGTTCAGCGCTCACCGCGCAGGCGCTCTCTGGCCTGCGGGTGCAGAGCGTAGAGGAAGACCCGCTTTATCGCTCTGCCATGGCGTTGGTGCGCACGGTCCATGCGCCCGCGTCCGCTGGTCTCGCCCACCTCGCACCAGTTGGCCGCCCGGTAGCAGGTCCCGGCAAAGCGGGCCGGGTCCACCAGGGTCTCCAGCAGCCAGGGACGCAGCCCATAGTGGCGCTCCCAATCCCCTACGATGCGCCGGCTGCCCAAGGCCAGCACGTGGCTCGCCAGATGAGGCACTTTCACCCAGGGCAGAATCAGGAAGCGCCCCTGATTGACGATGCGTGCGAGGTGCGCTTTGCGCGCTCTCTCGTCCCAGCCGAATCCACGCATCGCGGGCCTGCATGCGCCAGGCCGGGCTGGTGTAGGTGAGCCCGCCCAACACCTCCCCCTCCCGGCGCTGGGAGCAGATGAGATAGACCAACTGGGCCCCAAAGGGTGTGGCATAGCCCAAGTAGTGATAGCGCGCGAGAAGCTCGCGCCACAATGCCCGTCCCTCGGCCTGGCGCACTAACTGAAGCTCCACCGGGGCCACCTCCTGCAGCGCACCGGCAATCTCGCCGCGGCGTTCGCCCCGATCGGTCTGCGCAGTGCAGGTGCGCCGCCCCTTGGGCCTGCCCGTGCGCTTGGCGGGAAGCCCCAGATCCCCCCGAGCTTCCAACCGCTCCAGTAGATCCCGACACTCGCGGGACTTCAGGGCTCCGTTGTCCCGTCTCCACCCCAGCAGCTCACAGATGGTCTGCGCCAGCTCAAAACGACTCAGGCCCACGCACATCGACACCATTCGGACGATGGCGGAGATCTCCTCTTCGGTAAAGCTCCGGCCGCTCGCCGTGATCGCCTGCGGAATAGAGGGCTCTTGATCCATGAGCCGGGAGTGTACGACAAGCCGAGCGGCTCTGCTGCGCTGGACGCGCTCTTAACGCATCGATCAACTGGTGGGAGGGTCTGAACGGTTACTCGAGCACAGCGTCAGCGGCGCGATTGAGGTCGTCGCCGACGAGGTGCAAACCGACCCGGTGGAAATTTACATCTCAGACAGCATCGTCGACGCCACCAGCGACACGCGGTTCGCCGTCGGAGCGGCGAACCTGCCGCTCGCCTTCGCCAACCTCACCATACTGCGTACCACGGTGACCGGCGAGGTCAACACCCACGCCGTCACCCTGGCGGAGAACTCGATCTTCATGAGCCATATGCTGGTCGCGCGCCGGCAGCACGGCTGCGTGCGCTTCTGCTACGTCGTTCCCGGCTCGCGTACGCCGCGGCGCTACCACTGCCAGCCCGAACTGGCGGAAGCGGCGATCGAGGAAACCCTGCGCAGCGCGCCGCGTTCGGTCACCGACCCGCCGCTCACCGATGCGATGATCGCCGACGCAAAACAGCGGGAAGACGTGCGCGTACGACCGAGATTCACCAGCACGCGCTACGGGCTTCCCGCTTATTGTCAACTCGCTTGCGATTGCGCCGACGAGATCAAGCGCGGTGCAGACGACGAGTCGGAAATGGGCGCGTTCCACGATCTCTATCAGCCGCAGCGTGAAGCGAACCTGCGCACGCGGCTGGATGAACACACGCCGGCAGGGACGGAGGCCGGGATTTTGTTCGCGAACTAGGAGAACAATGATGAAAGGCGATTTCACACGCGATACCTTCGATGCCGCCAAACACTTCAGTCGCGTGCTCATGCAGCAGGGCCGCGTGCAGTTGGACGCCGACTGGAATGAGCAGACCTCCATCTTGCTGCACTATCTGAGAACCTTGGCAGCGGACATCCTCGGGCCTTATGCCGGGCCGGCGGGTGCGATGGGGTTCGATCTCATCACCAAGGATGCACCCAATGCGGATGCGCGCATCGACGCCATGGAGCCCGACTCGGATCGGGCCAACTACCTCAAGCAGAAAGTGGCGGACGGCGACGTCGTGGTCGGCATCGGGCGCTACTACGTCCATGGCGTGCTGGTGGAAAATTACCGCGCGATTCTCTACAGCGAGCAGCTCGGCTATCCTTTCTCCGATGCAACCAAGCTGGAAAATCTCAAGGACAAATCTTTCATCGCCTATCTCGATGTATGGGAGCGGCTCGTCACCTATGTGCAGGACGGCCGCATTCGCGATGTGGCGCTGGGCGGCCCGGACACCTGCACCCGTGCCCAGGTGGTGTGGCAGTTGAAGGCATTGATTTCGTCCAGAGAACGCCGAGCAATTCGAATGCGCCTCGATCGAGGGGCTGCTCGAGCGTGCGATTCCTCCGCAGCTCAGAGCCCGTGCCAAGCTGGACAAGCCGCCCACGGCGTTGTGCGTGATCTCGCCGCAGTCGCGCTATCGCGGCGCGGAGAACCAACTCTACCGGGTGGAAGTGCACCAGGGCGGAACCGCCACGGGAGATGCGACCACCGGCACCTTCAAATGGTCGCGCGAAAACGGCTCGGTCGTCTTCCCGATCGTCTCGCTCAGTGGAACCACCGTCGTCGTCGAGACTTTGGGGCGTGACGAATGCTTGTCGCTGAAGCCCGGTGACTGGGTGGAGGTCAGCGATGACGACATCGCCGTGGGCGGGCAGGCCGGCCCGTTGGCGCAAGTGGACACCATCGACCGCGACGCGCTGACCGTCACCCTCAAACTCCCGGACGGGGCGACGCCTCTCCCGTCCTACGCCGACACCGATGCGCCCAGCAAACACCCCTTGCTCCGGCGCTGGGACCATGCCGGCGATCCGGCCGCCTACGGCGGCGAACTGCCCATCACCGAAGCAACGACTACAGACCAGGGATGGATTCCACTGGAAGACGGGGTTCAGATCTGGTTGCCCAAGGGAGGAGAGTACAGGGCTGGAGACTATTGGCTGATACCGGCGCGCGTGGCGACCGGCGATGTGGAGTGGCCGCCTGAACTCGACGGCAATGGCGTGCCGAAGCTCGACGCGGACGAGAATCCGATCCCAGCCGAGAAACCGCCCCATGGTCCCCACCACTTCTATGCGCCACTGGCTCTAGTGTCCGAGGGCGGCAATACCCCCCAGGACTGCCGCTGTCCCATCCAGCATCTGTCGTGCATGTGAACCGAGTCGGGGCGCTCTCGGTAGCCCCTGGATCTCGAAGCGGAGAACGCGGCGCGGCAGGGCGGTTCACAAGCCGCTCAGGCAGACGGAGCTGACCGCAAGGATCTGCGGGAACGCTTCCCTTATCCGAGGCGAGCGTCGCCGCGCAACGCTGCTATCGGGACGCGCGGCAAATTTGTTCAAAACCCTCAGGGTCGCCCCAGCCCTCGGCGGTGCTATCCTGCCTGCCACTGGTCGGCATGCTTCGCCTGTGACGCCCTCTAGGGAGGAGATCCGCCGTGCCGCCGTCGGCCCTCGATTGGTCTCAAGGTGAGGGCTCGCGCCCCGTGCTCGCGCCGCTGGGCACCGGCCCCAACCCTTTTTCGCAGCGTGCGAACAGGTCGTGCTCCGACGCGCCAGTGACGGTGACCCTGAGGAAGTCGCCCGCCTTCGCGTCTCCCGTACCTTCGAGGTAGACCCTGCCGTCGATCTCGGGGGCGTCCATGGGACCCCGGGCGACGGCCTTGTCGGCGCGCACCTCGTCCACCAGCACCGTGAGATCCTGCCCCACCCGGCGGCGTAGCTTCTCGTGGCTTATCCGCTGCTGCAGCGCCATCAGGCACGCTCGGCGCTGCTCTTTGATCTCCTGCGACACGTGGCCGGGTAGGGCGTTCGCGGCCGCATGCTGCACCGGCGAGTACCCAAAACACCCCACGCGGTCAAGCTGGGCCTCCTCCAAGAAGTCGAGCAGCTCACCGAATTCTGCCTCGGTCTCACCGGGAAAACCCACGATAAAGGTGCTGCGCACGGTGATGTCCGGACAGACCTGGCGCCAGGCGCGGATGCGCCTGAGCACCCGCTCGCTGCTTGCGGGGCGGCACATGGCCTTCAAGATGCGCGGGCTTGCGTGCTGCAGGGGTACGTCCAGATAGGGGAGTACCTTGCCTTCGGCCATAAGGGGTAACAAGTCGTCCACGTGGGGATAGGGGTAGACATAGTGAAGCCGCACCCACGCTCCCAGCTCCCCGAGGGAGCGGGCCAACTCGTACAGACGGGTCTTGACCGGGCGACCGCGCCAGAAGCCGGTGCGATAGCCGATATCCAACCCGTAGGCGCTGGTATCCTGCGCGATAACGAGCAACTCCTTGACTCCCGCCCTCACGAGGTTCTCCGCCTCCTGCAACACCTCTGCGACCGGGCGGCTCACCAGGTCGCCGCGCAGAGAGGGGATGATGCAGAAGGAGCAGCGGTGGTTGCATCCCTCGGATACCTTGAGGTAGGCGTAGTGGCCCGGGGTCAGCTTGATGCCTTGCGGCGGGACCAGACTGGTGAACGGATCGTGCAGGGGAGGGAGGTAGGCATGTACGGCCGCCATCACCTCTTGCAGAGCATGCGGGCCGGTGACGGCCAGGACCTGCGGGTGGCACTCCCGCACCGTGTCGGCGCGAAATCCCAGACAGCCGGTCACGATGACGCGCCCGTTCTCCGTCAGAGCCTCCCCGATGGCCTCCAGGGACTCCTCGACGGCCTCGTCGATGAAGCCGCAGGTGTTTACCACGACGAGATCGGCCTCCCGGTAGGTGGGCACGACCGCGTAACCCTCTGCCCGCAGTTGGGTCAGGACGCGCTCCGAGTCTACCAGGGCCTTCGGGCAGCCGAGGCTCACAAAACCGACCCGAGGCTCCTTAGCCACTCCTGCCATCCAAGAGTGAGGCCAGCCACCGGTCCGCCCGCAGCACCAGCGTCGCCCCGCCACCCACCGAAGCCGAGACTGCCAGGCCGACCCCGGCGCCATCCGCCACCATGTCCATGACCTCGAATGTCCGATAGGAGGTCATCCCCTGAAGGCATTCCATGAGGACACCCAATGCAGCGGCGGTCAGGGCCACCACCCAGTGGTAGCGCCGCACATAAAGCTGGCAATACCAGCCCGCCAGAACGAAATAGGCGACGAGATGCTCGAGCTTGTCGCTCTCCGCCAAGGTGATCTGGATGGGCCTCGGCGTGAGCGACAGATACACGATGGTCGCGACCAGCCCCCAACCGATGGAGGTCCACGGGCCTGCATATCGCACGGGCCAGCGGGCCGACGAACGGGGATCGGGGCGAAAGGGGGTCACTGGGTTTCGGCTAGACCGTCACGCCGCGCCGGACGATGATGACTGCGGTGCGCCGCTCTTGCCACAGCACGCCGCGCCGCCGTCGAGAATCTCAGCGCCAGAACGTTCTCTGCTCGGCGAACCGTTCCCATGCAACCGGGAGATCTGCCAGCAGGCGTTGCGTCCGACAGGCGTGCCAACCTTGTACGAGGCGCCCCGCGGGCGTGTCGGCGAGGCCGAGATCCCGCAGCCGGGACGCCGCGACGGCTCCGTCGTTCAGCCCTCCCAGGATGCTCTGCAGCCGTGCCAAGGCCTTTAGATACCGCCGGGCGCGCCCGGACGGGTAGATTTCCGTCAAGGATTCCGCCGTGTAGCGCAGCTTCTTGACTCGGATACGCAGCCGGTGACGCTCCTCGGCCGTCAATGCCTGCGCCTGCTGACCGGCCCTGCGCAATTTGTGATGCCGCTCCTCCAGGATGCTGCCAGCGAACCCGACCAGCGGTGCATCCAACTGCTGGCGTTGCAACGGCGTCATCGCCTCGCGCCATCGGCGCCCGACCAGCCACCGCCCCATGCTCAGCAAGAGCGTGGTGTACCGAGAGGACCGGAAGGCCGCCAAGGCACGCTCCCACCCGTCGTCGACCGCTTGGTGGACGGCCGACTGCAGGTCCAGTACGGTCTCGTCCACCGGCACCACGCTCGACAAAGGCACGAGGGTCTCTTGCTGCAACACGTCCCAGTCTCGCAGCGGCGCCAGCTCGCGGTTCAGCCACTTGGCCTCCTCTTCCAGCGCGCGGCTGGCGCGCCGCGGAACAATCGGGCGAAACAGGCTCAGGGCGGCCCGGAGCCGACGCAGCGCCACCCGCACTTGATGGATGCCCTCCCCGTCCCGGAGAACCGTTACCGCGTGATCGTTGCCTTCCAGATGCTCCAGGCAGCTGAACAGAATCGCGGCAAACGCGTCCTCGATGCCGATGTCGCGGATCAGCCCGACCGTCGTCGCCTTGGCCACCCCAGGGGTGGCATCGCCGCTCAGCAGAGCGTATCCACGCTCGGCCTTGGAGCGGTTCTCGACGGACATGTGGACGTCCGGAGCCAGGGCCAGCGCCAAGTCATAGAGCGCGTGCGCGTGCCCCCGTTTCAGCTCCAACTCCACCTCGCAGAGCGCCTGTGCGTGCTCCCCCGCGCGGATCTCGCCGTGGTCGACCGCCAGCTCGATCTGGGAGCCGTCCCCCCAGTGCAACGTGCGCGCGCTGCGCCAGAAGTCGGTGACGAACGCTGGCCGCAGCGCCGCGCGGGCAAGCATTTCGCGCACGTCCTCATCGGGGACCTTCTCTAACTCGAAGGCGGGCCCCGTCACCGGCTGTTCCCATTCGGAACGCTGGTGCAGCCCAAGGCGCGTCTGACCGTCTCCCTTGACGGCCTGCAGCCAGTGGCCGCCTGCCTTTCGCAGGCGGGCGGCCATGCCCCGCGCCCGCAGTTCGAGGTCGGGCGTATCGTAGTAAATGCTCACCAAGTGGCGGCGGACGGCCGCACCGCGCGTCGCGGCGCGCACCACCGGGTGCCCTGTGACGCGCCGGGTCTGGGCGGGATGCAGACGAAGCTTCAGCTCCGTCTCGGCGGCATCGTTCACTGCAGCTCTACGGCGCCCCGGACAGTCGCGCGCAAGCTCTCCTCGGCCGGCCGCCCAGGCGGGGGTGCGGGCCGCGGGGGCGGCTCTTTCTCAGCGGGCTCGACGGTGACCTCCAAGGCGGTCACCCGATAACTGCTCGCCTTGAGCGCCTTCTGGACCAGATCGGCGCGCACCAGAAACGCCTTGACCGCGTCTTCTACCAGCTTGTCCTCCGCCCGACGCCGCTCCTGAGGGGACAGCGAGAACCCCACCGACTTGACGAAAGCCTTGCCCTGCAACCGACCCAGAACGTCCTCCAGCGCCGGGAACTGCGTACTGCTCAGATAGATTTCCTGCACACCCCGCCAGTGGCTGAAGCGATAGGGATCATAGCGGTCGTAGATAGGGTAGGTGCGATAGGCCCCGGTCGTCACTTGGATATAGGGAGACTCCTGTGCCGTCTTCACCGCGCCGGCCACGCTCTGGCGAACTGAGTCCGCGAGGCGCGCCAAGTCGCGTTCCTCGGCCTCGATGCTGAGGACCGCCTCCATGGTATCGTTCGCTACATCTCGCACGGTGGTGACCACCAGCTTCACCGGAGTGGGGCTACCCGCGGGCGTCTCCTTGCCGGCACCGGAAAAGTCGAACTCTGCCGCGGCGCTCCGCGCGGCGATACCCGCGAGCAACAGTACGGGCAGGAGGCTAAGAGGAAGCAATCGCTTCATGGCAGGTTTCCTTGAGATCGGGCGTACCGGCGCCTAATCTTATGAATTGGCTGACATACCCTCACGAAATGAAGCAGTCTACCACACGCACCCGGCGGGCGGGAGGACGACCCGTGGGGCCCGAGATCCCTCGCGTCTGCGCCATCGACGCCTCCCCGCCGTCGCGCAATGTCATGGGGTCCAATCCGCACGACGGGGCCCGGTCGCGACCTTTCCGCTCGGGCCGTTCTGGGCGTTCCAAGCTGGAGGTGCCCGCTGAGCCCTGGGCTGCATGCGCCGAGCGAGCCAACCGTTCGAGCGGGCGGATACTCGAGAGTGCCCCCGAGCGGCGAACGTCACTCCTGGCCAAAGGAGGTTGAAGTGAAGGACGAATACGACCCTGATGCGCTGTCCGTCGAAGAAGCGCTACACCGCATCGAGGCGGACATCCGACCCATCGGCGGGTTCGAGTGGCTGCCGATCAGGGACTCGCTCGAGCGCGTCCTTGCCGCAAACGTCCGCTCCCCCATCAACGTCCCGACGCACGCCAACTCGGCGATGGACGGATATGCGGTGGCGAGCGCCGACCTGGCGAACGATGGCGTGCGGGAGCTGGCCATCGTCGGAACGGCATTCGCCGGCAGGCCCTACGCCGGCACGGTGCACGCCGGCGAGTGTGCACGCATCATGACCGGGGGAGTAATCCCGAGCGGGACCGACACGGTCGTCCGGCAGGAGGACGTGGAACGCCTGGAGGGCGCGGTGCGCATCGGGCCGGGCCACCAGCCCGGGCAAAATGTCCGCCGCGCCGGCGAAGACATCGCCGCGGGGCAAATCGTCCTGAGGGCCGGGCACCGAGTGCGGCCGGCGGATACCGGTCTCCTCGCATCTCTCGGCGTCGCGGAGGTGACGGTGCGGCGCAGGGTCAGGGTCGCCTTCTTCTCCACGGGCGATGAGTTGCGTTCTCTGGGAGAGCCGCTCCGGCCCGGAGAGGTCTACGACAGCAACCGCTACACGCTGCACAGTATGCTGCGGCGGCAGGGCGCTTCCCTCATCGACATGGGCGTGGTGCGCGACCAGCCGGAAGACCTGCAACGCGCGTTCCAGGAGGCCGCTGCCGTCGCAGACATACTGATCACGTCCGGCGGCGTCTCGGTCGGTGAGGCCGACTACGTGAAGGAGACCCTGGAACGTTTGGGCCAGGTGAGCTTCTGGAAGATCTCCATGAAGCCCGGCCGACCGCTCGCCTTCGGACGCGTGCAGGATGCCCTTTTCTTCGGCCTGCCGGGCAACCCGGTGTCGGTGATGGTGACCTTCTACCAGTTCGTGCTGCACGCCCTGCAGCGCCTCAGCGGAGAGCTGCCTCGGCCGCGCCTGCGTCTGCGGGTGCCGTGCATCTCGCGGCTCAGGAAGACGGTTGGGCGCACCGACTTCCAGCGCGGGGTACTCGATGCGGGTTCAGACGGACGGCTGGTCGTCCGTTCGACCGGCCCGCAAGGCTCCGGGATCCTCAGTTCGATGAGTCAGGCCAACTGCTTCATTATCCTGCCCCAGGAGCAGGGCGACTTGGAGCCAGGCACCGAGGTGGAAGTGGAGCCCTTTGCGGCCTGATTTGAGGCCAGGGAAGCGGGGTCGGAGGGCATCGCGGACCGGTGGCGGGTAAAACGCCCTCAGAGCTTGTGGAGAAAACGTCCCAAACGGCCCGAGAGCAAGGCGCACCTCTCAACCAGATAGGCGAGGAGCGACCGAATGGCAGCATAGCCATTCCGCACGTCCGCGGGACGCCCCAAGGGGGTGGCGTACGGGGAGGTCGCCATGAGCACCGCGCAGCACCGGCTTATCGGGACGCGCAGCGCACCTCTTCACGAGATCTGATGCCTGATCGGGTCACACTCCGTTTCTGCGCCGAATGCGCATGCACGAGCGACAACCCGGTCCGCCACGCCCCTCGGTCATTTGCGCCGGGCAGCTCGCGGGCCCCACGACAGCGGGTAGAGTGGTGGTTGCGTACTGGATATCTCCTATAATGCTGTGGGACCCGGAGCCGAGCCACCTGCGCGACGAGGCGCTCCTGCCATGCCTGTACACGATCTCCCCGAACTTAGAGAAAAGACGCGGGTCTTCGAGGACCGCAACGAGGCGGGCCGCCTGCTGGCCGGCATGCTCGCAGCTCTGCGCGGCAGTGCCACCCTGGTGCTGGCGATTCCCGCCGGGGGCGTTCCGGTCGCCGCGCAGGTTGCGGAAGCCCTGGATCTGCCCCTGGACGTGGCCGTCGTGAGCAAGATCACCTTTCCCTGGAACCCTGAGTCGGGCTACGGTGCCGTAGCTTTCGACGGCACCGTCAAGCTGCAGCAGGGTATGATCTTCAATATGGGTCTCGTGGAGACGGACATCAGCCAAGGCAAACAGCAGACCCTGGACAAGGTGAGGCGGCGCCTGAAGGATCTCCGCGGCCAGCGCCCTTTTCCGGAACTGAAGGGACAGACCGTGGTGCTGATGGACGACGGACTCGCCTCCGGGATGACGATGGAGACCGCTGTCGAAGCCCTGCAGCGGGCGGGCGCCGAGCGTATCGTAGTGGCGGTGCCCACGGGGCATGAGGCTGCCGTCCAGAGGATCGCCGAGAAGGTAGACGATGTGTTTTGCGCCAATGTCCGCGGCGGATGGGGCTTCGCGGTGGCCGATGCTTACCGGCACTGGACCGACGTTCGGGAGCACGAGGCGCTGGAGATCTTGAACCGCGTCAGCGGCTGAGCCGCGACCGGTGAGGGCGGCACCATGACCGCGCATCGATCGCGCTGGGAGCACTTCTCCCACGGCGCCGATATCGGCATACGGGGTATCGGCGGCACACGCGAGCAGGCATTCGCCGCGGCCGCGACTGCGCTCACCGCCGTAGTCACCGATTCCGCCCAGGTTGCCCCGCGGGAGGCCGTCCAAATCCATGTTACGGCCGGGGATGACGAGACACTGCTGGTGGGGTGGCTCAACGAACTGGTCTACGAAATGGCGACACGCCAAGTTTTGTTTGGGCGCTTCGAGGTTCGCATCGAGGACGGGGACCTTGCCGCCACTGCATGGGGCGAGCCCGTCGACGTCGACAGGCACCAACCGGCAGTCGAGGTGAAAGGGGCCACCTACACGGAGCTGAAGGTGGTGCGCATGGACGACGGCGCGTGGCTCGCCCAGTGCGTCGTCGACGTCTGAGGAGGGAACCGCAATGGACGCCAGCCGTCTGACGCGAAAATCCAGCTACGAGTGGCACATCCCACCGACCGGCCACATGCACGTGCCCGCGGTGATCTATGCCGATGAACCGCTCATCGGGGCCATGGACGAAAAGGTGCGGGAGCAGGTGTGTAACGTGGCCAGCCTGCCCGGGATCGTGCAAGCCGCCTATTGTATGCCGGATGCCCACTGGGGTTACGGCTTCCCCATCGGCGGCGTGGCCGCCTTCGACCCCGACGAAGGGGGTGTCGTATCTGCAGGGGGCGTGGGGTTCGACATTTCCTGCGGCGTGCGGACGCTGCATACGGGTCTCGGCGCTCAGGACATCGAGGCGGTGAAGCCGACCCTGGCCGACGCTCTCTTCTACCACATCCCCGCGGGCGTCGGCAGCACCGGCAGGATCCGTCTTTCGCCGACGGAGATGGATGCCATGCTGGCGGGCGGGGCGCGCTGGGCCGTGGACCGCGGCTACGGCTGGGAGGAGGATCTGGAGCGCATCGAGGGGCATGGGCGCGCGGCCGCAGCGCGGCCCGACCAAGTCTCCGACCGCGCGAAGAAGCGCCAGGAGAAGGAGATGGGCACCCTGGGCTCGGGCAACCACTACTTGGAGGTGCAGGAGGTCGCCCGCGTTTACGATGCGCACATCGCCGAGGGCTATGGACTGCATGAGGGCGAAGTGGTCATCAGCATCCACTGCGGATCGCGGGGGCTCGGGCACCAGATCGGGACCGATTTCCTCAAACGCATGGTGGAGGCCGCGGCCGATTACGGCATACGGCTCCCGGACCGGGAGCTGGCCTGTGCGCCGCTCAACTCCTCCCTGGGCCAGTCTTACCTCGGGGCGATGCGGGCCGGCATCAACTGCGCCCTGGCCAACCGTCAGATCATCACCGACCTCACCCGGGAGGCAGTGTCGCGGGTGCTGCCCGAAGCGAGGCTGACGCTCCTCTACGACGTTTCCCACAACACCTGCAAGGAGGAGGAGCACTGGGTGAACGGCAGGCCGCGGCGCCTCTTCGTACACCGCAAGGGTGCCACCCGGGCCTTCGGACCCGGCCACTCCGAGCTGCCGCAAGCGCTGCGCCCCTTGGGTCAGCCGGTGCTCATCGGCGGCAGCATGGGGACGGCGTCCTATGTCCTCGCGGGCACCGAGGAGAGCATGTCGCTCGCCTTCGGTTCCGCTTGCCACGGCGCCGGGCGCAGCCTGAGCCGTCACGCCGCGACGCGCCGGTGGCGGGGGCGCGAGGTGGTCGACGAGCTGGCGGAGCGCGGCATCCTGATTCGCAGCCACTCCTACCGCGGAGTCGCGGAAGAGGCGCCTGGGGCATATAAGGACGTGACTGCGGTGGTCGAGGCGGCGCACGAAGCGGGTCTCGCCCGGATTGTGGCGCGTCTGACGCCCATGGTCTGCGTGAAAGGCTGAGCCGTGCCAGCGCAGAACGCCGACATCGCGGCGGTCTTCGACGGCATCGCCGACCTCCTGGAGATCCAGGGCGAGAACGTCTTTCGAGTGCGCGCGTACCGCAACGCTGCGCGCACTTTGAAGGATCTCAGCGTCGAGGTGGTCAGCTTGCTGGCCAAGGGCGAGGACCTTACACAGCTTCCCGGCATCGGTAAAGATCTGTGCGCCAAGATCGAGGAGGTGGTGCGCACCGGCACGAGCACCAAGCTGGAGGAGCTGAAGGCGCAGGTGCCGGCCGGGCTCACGGCGCTCCTCAGGGTGCCCTCTCTGGGGCCACAGCGGGTAAAGGCCCTCCACCAACAGCTTGCCATCGACACCCTGGACCAGCTCTACGAGGCGGCGAAGTCGGGAAAGATCCGTGAGCTGCCAGGCTTCGCGGAAAAGACCGAGCAGCACATCCTCCAGGCCCTGGAGGATCGTCTGCAGAAGAAGGGTCAGCGTTTTCTGCTGGCGGAGGCGGCGCACGTCGCGGACGCCCTGGCGGCCCACCTCAAGGCCGTACGCGGGGTGAAAGAAGTCGTGGCAGCCGGCAGCCTGCGTCGTGCCAAGGAGACGGTCGGCGACCTCGACCTGCTGGTCACCGGCCGGCCCGACACCCCGGTCATGGACCGCTTTGCGAGCTACCACGAGGTCAAGGACGTAGTCTCCAAGGGTACCACCCGCTCGACCGTGGTTCTGCAGTCGGGCCTCCAAGTGGACCTGCGGTTCGTGCCCGAGGAGAGCTTCGGGGCCGCCCTGCACTACTTCACGGGATCCAAAGCGCATAACATTGCGGTACGCCGCAGGGGTCAGCAGAATGGCCTCAAGATAAACGAGTACGGTATCTTTCGCGGCGACCGGATGGTCGCCGGCGCCACAGAGGAATCCGTGTTCCGGTCCGTGGGGCTCCCGTATATCGCCCCCGAGCTGAGAGAGGACCGCGGAGAGATTGAGGCGGCCACGGCGCACCGCTTGCCGTCGCTGGTCGGCCTGGCTGACTTGAAAGGAGACTTGCACTGTCACACGAAGTCGAGCGATGGCCGTTCCACCGTGCGGCAGATGGCTGAGACGGCTCGCAAGCTCGGCCTGGACTATCTCGCCATCACCGATCACTCCGGCCACCTGTACCCCGAGGACCACAAGGTATCTGCCGTCAAGCGATACGTGGAGGAGATCCGCCGCATCGATGGCGAGCTGTCGGGCATCGCACTGCTCATCGGGATGGAGGTGGAAATCCTGAGGGACGGGAGCTTGAGTGTGCCCGACGACGTTCTCAGCAGCCTGGACCTCGTGCTGGGCGCCGTACACAGCCACTTCGACTTACCGCGTGAGCAGCAGACGGCGCGGCTGCTGCGCGCCATGGACCATCCCCATTTCACGATCCTCGCGCATCCCACCGCCCGCCAGCTCCTCCACCGCCCGCCCTGCGATTTCGATGTCGTTAAGGTCGTGAGACACGCTCGGCAGCGGGGTTGTTTCCTCGAGGTCAACTCGCAGCCGAAGCGTCTGGACTTGGCGGACATCCACTGCCATCTGGCCAAAGAGGAAGGCGTGCTGCTCGCCATCGATAGCGACGCCCATGTTGCAGAGGACCTCCTCAATCTGCGCTGGGGTGTCGGACAGGCCCGTCGCGGGTGGCTGACCAAGAAGGACGTGCTCAATACTCGCCCACTCGAGGACCTGCGCCCGTTGCTCGCACAGACCATGTGAGCCGGCCCGCGCGACGCATGCCGCCCGACAGCGGGGTGCCGGCGACGCACCGCACCCGCGCCAAGGCCGGGAGCCACCGATGGCCAAGTTCTACCGACTGCTGGATGACAACCTGCGAAGCTTCATGGCGGCGCAGCGGCTGTTTTTCACCGCCACCGCGGCAGACAACGGGCGCATCAACCTATCCCCCAAGGGCATGGATACTCTCCGCTGCCTGGACAACCGCACGGTCGCCTACCTGGATCTCACGGGGAGCGGCAACGAGACCGCGGCCCACTTACGGCAGAACGGGCGGATGACCCTCATGTTCTGCAGCTTCGACGAGCACCCACTGATCCTGCGCCTGTACGGCCGCGGTAGGGTGGTGCCACAAGACACATCGGAGTGGGCCAGCCTTCGCCCCGAGTTCCCGCCGCTGCCCGGCGCACGTCAGATCATCGTGCTCGCCCTGGAGTCTCTGCAGACTTCCTGCGGCTTCGGCGTACCGGTCTACGCGTTCCTGCGCGAGCGTCCCACGCTGCGCGACTGGGCGGCCAAGAAGGGCGAACAGGGCATCGTCGACTACCGGCGCGAGAAGAACCGCGTCAGCATCGACGGACTGCCTACAGGTATTTCGGACGAAAACTAGGCCGGCGTGCTGCGGTCGACTGTCGGCATAGAGTCGTCCGGGGACGGCGCGTCGAAGTGAATGACACCGGCGTTCTAACAGACCCGGAACCCTTCTGCGGCCGAAGAAGTCGCCGCCCGGCGGAGCATCGGCGCCGGGACGCACACCTCGGCGAACGCTGATCACCTCGGCCCTTTCCCCGCGATGCGGGCAAGGAAATAGGCAGAATCCGGACGCCATGCGCCTCCGGACGGTTTGCGTTAACATCCCGGTTCGAGATTGTCGCGGGCCCCGAGGGCAGGGTTCGAATTCAACAGACGCGCAGAGCATGTCGTGGACCCTGGCGCCAGCGCACTGCTGACCGACCTCTATCAGCTCACCATGCTGCAAGGATATTTCGAGCGCGGCATGGAGGACACCGCGGTGTTCGAGTTCTTCGTGCGCAAGCTCCCCGCCGGACGCAACTTCCTGGTGGCGGGAGGCTTGGAGCAGGCCCTGTGCTATCTGGAGCAGTTCCAGTTCGCCGACAGGGAGGTGGCATGGCTCGACCGCCTCGATCGCTTCAGTATCGAATTCCTCGATTACCTCAAGACTCTTCGGTTCACGGGCGACGTGGACGCCATGCCGGAAGGCACGGTGTTCTTTCCCGAGGAGCCGATCGTCAGGGTCGTGGCACCCTTGCCCCAGGCGCAGATCATCGAGTCGCGACTCATCAACCTGCTGCACTTTCAGACGCTCATCGCGTCCAAAGCAGCACGCTGTGTGCTGGCCGCACCGGACAAACTGCTCGTAGACTTCGGCATGCGCCGCGCCCACGGCGCCGAGGCGGCACTGCTGGCCGCGCGTGCCAGCTACCTGGCGGGCTTCAGCGGCACCGCCACGGTGCTAGCGGGTGCGCAGTTCGGCATCCCCGTGTTCGGCACCATGGCCCACTCCTACGTCCAAGCCCATGATGACGAGGCCGAGGCATTCGAGAGCTTCGCCAGGGCGCAGCCCGAAAACGTGGTCTTGCTCATCGACACCTACGACACGGAGGCAGCCGCGAGCAAAGTCGTCTACCTGGCGCACCGTCTGGCAGGCGCGGGCATCAGCGTCAAGGGGGTGCGCATCGACAGCGGCGATCTGGCGCAACACGCCATTCGGGTGCGACGCATCCTGGATGAGGGGGGCCTGCGGGACACCACCATCTTCGCGAGCGGTGGTCTGGACGAGCACGAACTCGCGCGCATGGTCCAAAGGCATGCCCCAATCGACGGCTTCGGCATCGGGACCATGATGGACACGTCCGCAGACGCGCCTTACCTGGATTGCGCCTACAAGCTCCAAGAGTACGCAGGACGCCCCCGACGCAAGCGCTCGGAGGGCAAGGCGACCTGGCCCGGACGCAAACAGGTGGTCCGCGTACTCGACAACCGCGGGACCTTGTACCACGATGTGCTGACCACTCAGGATGACGAGCACCCCGGCGAGCCCATGCTGAAACCGGTAATGCGCCGGGCCGAACGCCTGCAGCCCGCCGAGCCCCTGTCCCAGACGCGGAAGCGCGCCGCCACTGAACTGGGTCGTCTACCCGAGTCCTTGCGCGCCCTGGCGGACGCCCCCCCCTACTCGGTGGAGGTGGCAGCCGCCCTGCGCTCGCTGGCTAAGGCAGTAGACGAGGGGCGCGTCTAAGCCGCGCAGCCCGACAGGCTGCGTGTCGAAGCTCCGGCGCGCGCTCCCTCGCGCTTGGGCAGTCGTCGGCGCAAAGGTTCCCGCCCCTGAGAGCTTGTGAATGAATGTGCTGCGCGTCCCAGCAGACGCGGTTGCCTCAGCCCCCGCCCTCGCGACGAGTCCTTCACAAGCTCTCAGTTGACAGCGGAAGCATCGACGCTGGGGCGGCGGCCGTAGCGGCGGTCGCTCGCGCTCAGCACTCGCCTCAGACAGCGGATGGTGTCCGCCTCGAAGTCGCGAAAACTCAGCTCCGACCCTAGCTCGGAGTTGCGCACCACCTTCGCCGTGATCTGATGCACTTGGTCGTCCGCGCCATCGCAGAGTACAACGGCCACTTCCACCTCTTCATCCAGGGGGAGACGGATGATGCCGGTGTCGATGATCATGCTGCCCACCCCTACCTGGCGTGTCCGACCCCGCACCAGACCCAGGCCGCGGCAATAGATGACAACCTGTACGGACAATGGCACTCGGGGGTTACGCAGTGGGTCCATATGCAATCCTCCTTTCTTTCGGCGCGGCCGGCAGGCGACCCTCACCGACTATCCCTTTTGAGCTTGATACGCTTACCGAGGCACCCGCCGCAATGCCGGCCAGAGGAAACGGCGTCCCTGCCGGACAATGTGCACCCGCTGGTGCAGCCACTCCTCTACGCTACAGACCCAGGCCTCGGCTGGAGCCTCCGCGCTGTCCTCGCGGGCCGAACTGGATGAGGCTCCTTCCCAGAGTTATCCAGACCGCCAACACCGAAACCGGACCACCCTGGAACGCTGGCAGCACTGCGATCGGGACTATTTTTATATACCCATAAGGCTACTCAATGGAATGAGGAGATTTACTGAGGGTCGTCAGGGTTTTCCCTATACCCGCCACAAGCGAGCACCATCTGCACTAGCTCGGACACCGACCGGGCGCGCATCTTTTCCATCAGCCTGGCGCGGTGGGCTTCGATGGTCTTCACGCTGACCCCCAGTTCCCTGGCCATGGCCTTGTTGGCTTTGCCCGCTACCACCTTGTCCATCACCTCTCGCTCGCGAGGCGTGAGGGACGCCGTGCGGGCACACAGCTCGGCCCTCTGCGCTCGTTCCTTACGCTGTGAGGCGTCCCGCTGGATGGCCTGGTGGATACGATCCAGCAACTCCTGGTTGTTGAACGGCTTCTCGATGAAGTCGAGGGCTCCCCGCTTCATGGCCCGAACGGCCATCGGCACGTCGCCATGGCCAGTGACGAATATCACGGGGATCGCGACGTCCATGGTAACGAGCTGCTCCTGGAGATCCACCCCGCTCATGCCTGGCATTCTGACATCGAGCACGAGGCACCCGTGCTGGTCATCGGCGTAAGCGTCCAGGAAAGACTGTGCCGAGGGATAGGTCTTCACCCGCAACCCCACCGACTCGATCAGCCACGCCAGCGAGTGGCGCACCGCGGGGTCGTCGTCCACGACGAAGACCGTTGCTTCAGGATGCACGAGCCGACCCTCCCTGGATCGGCAGGATAAACCGGAAGGTGGTTCCCGACTCTGGCCCCGCCTCAGCCCAAAGACGGCCCCCGTGAGCCGTGACGATGGAGTGGCTGATGGCGAGTCCCATCCCCATCCCGTGGGGCTTGCTGGTGAAGAACGGATGAAAAAGTCGATCGGCGCTGTCGGAAGGGAGTCCTGCGCCTCGGTCGGTGATCGCCACCTCCACTTCATCGCCAGCCGGTCTCGAGCTGACCGCAAGAACCCGCTGCCCCGCCTGCACCCCCCTCATCGCCTCTATCCCGTTGCGCAGCAGATTGAGGATCACCTGCTCGATCTGGACCATGTCGGCCATCACAGGCGGCAGTCTGTCCGCGAGATCCAACTGCACCGCGACACCATAGCGGCGCGCCTCCGGGGCGGCGAAGCCGATGGCCTCCCGCACCGCCTCGTTGACATCCATCAGCGTGCGTCGAGGCTCGCGCTTGCGCACGAAACCACGCAACCGATGGATAATCGCTCCGGCTCGTTGCGCCTGGGCGCTGATCTGCTCGGTCGCCTCGATCAGGTGGCCCTCCGTAGCGCTCCCGGAGTGCAGCCGCTGCAGGCAGCCGCCCGCGTAGTTGGCGATGGCGGCCAACGGCTGGTTCAGCTCGTGCGCCATGGTGGCCGCCATCTCGCCCATGGTGCTGAGTCTTGCGACGTGGGCCAGCTCAGCCTCGCGCTCGCGGATCTTCTCTTCGGCCCGGCGGCGCTCCTGGATCTCCCGCTCCAGGCGCTCGTAGGCCGCGAGCAAGGTGGCGGTCCGCTCCCGCACACGCTGCTCCAACTCGTCGTGGACCCGGCGCAGCGCATCTTCGGCACGCTTTCGTTCCGTGATGTCGCGCACGAAATGCAGCAGCACCCGGCGTCCCCCATATTCGATGAGCCGACTGCTGGTCTCTACCGGCATCTCCGTGCCGTCCTTACGGCGGTGTCGGTGCTCGAAGATCACACTGCCTCCCTGCTCCACCGCCTCGGCGATGGCTGCCAGACGACCATTGACCATGGTCGGGCAGATTTCATGCAAGGTCAGGCCCAGCAGTTCCTCCCGCGTATACCCTAGCCGCCGGACCGCATTCTCGTTGACGTCCAGAAGACAATGGGTGTGCGGGTCAATGACCAGGATGGCGTCGTTGGCGTGCTCGAAGAGATCCCGGTACTTTTGCTCGGAGCGACGGACCGCCTCCTCGGCTCGCCGGCGTTCACTGATGTCCGTGGCTACCCCGATGACGCCGCAACGGCCCCCGCTGGCGTCGTAGAGCGGGCGATACCAGCATTCGAACACCAGGCCGGAGACCTCGGTCACCGAGAGGAAGCACTCGCCCCCCAGTGCCCGCTGCAGGTCCGAGGAAACCTGCGGCACATGGCGGTACATCTCTAGGGCCGACCGGCCCACCACCTCCCCGGGCTTCATTCCGAGCGCGCTCAGCCCCCTGCCTTCCGAAAGCGTAAATATTCCTTCGCGGTTGGTCGCGAAAAGCACGATGGGTGCATTGCTGACCACCATGCGCAGGCGCTCGTCACTCTCGCGCAGGGCTTCTTCCGCCCGCATGCGACCCAGGCTGAAGGCAACGTGGCTGGCGACCGCCTGGATCAACTTTAGCTCCTCGTCCTGGAATGCCCGCGCCCTGTCGTAATAGATCATGAACTTTCCCAGGAGCCGCTCCTGGTACACGAGGGGCACGAAGGCCATGGCACGGATTCCCTCGGCCTCGATGACCGACAGGATCGGCCCCAGCTCCGGCGCTTGCCGCGTGTCGGGCACCTGGATGAGCTGTGGATCCGCCACGTCTCGCGGCCACGGGGAGTGGCCCTCGACCGCCGCCCGGTATGCGTCGGACAGGCCCCTCCAAGCCTTGAAGCGCATCACGCCATCTTCGTCCATGAGCAGCACGGCGAGACGGTCGGGCCCCAGGGTACGCTGCAGCGTGCTCAGCACCTGCTCATAGACCTGCTCCATGCGCCGCGCACGCCCGATGGCCGTGGTCAGCTCGTAGCTGGCCTCTAACCTCTCGAAACGCCGCCGCTCCCCCTGCTCGGCACGCAGGCGCTCGATCGCCATCCCGAGCACGCGAGCAACCGCCTGGAGATAACGCACCTCCTCCCGCGAGAACTGGCGCGGCCGGCGGCTGTAGACGCCGAGCACGCCGAAGGGTACTTGGCCCCCTCCGATGGCCAAGGTTACGCCGCTTTGTACGCCAAGTCGGCGCAGCGCCGGGGACAAGCCAGTGCGACGACCGGCGGCCCGAGGGCGTAACAACACCGGAGCGCTCCGGGCAAGTGCCGACTCGACCTCAGGCTGCTCCGCCAGATCCAGCCGCCGTCCGATGTACTGCGCATCCCATCCCGTTCCGGCGACGACCCGGATCAAGCGTTCCGCAGGCTCGTAAGCGAACAGCGCGCAATAACGCGCCTTCAGTGACTTGGCGACGATCGGAGCCGCATCCCCCAGCAGGCTGTCCACCCCCGCCGCCGCGAGCGCGGCTTGGGCGAGCTGAGCCAACGCTTGAGCGCGAGCGCTGTCCGGCGACCGACCAGATCGTTTCTTGCCTTGGGGATCGGCATCGTGCCCGGGCCGCAGCCCAGGGTCCGAACGGCCATTGCCCTGTCCGCCTCGAAGTTCGACGGCCGGGGTAGGCAAGTCCGGGCCGTGGCGGGCCGTCATAGCGCGTTGCCGTTTTGACCGAAGCTCATCGTCGCTTGCATCGAATTCCCTTACCGGATCTGCCCGTTGTCCATCGGTCAGCCCCTTCCTCGAGTTTCGGCCGCACCGGTTCGAGGTGGCATGCTACAAGGCGCAGGTACGAAACCCTGCAAGCACATCCCGCCGGTCGGGCGTGAAGAAGTTCCGCCAAGTGTTGCGCAGCAGCCGGCTGCGCGATGCCCAACTGCCGCCGCGGAGCACTTTACGCGTGTAAAACCAGGGCTCGGAATATTCCCGGTAGGGGTCCGGAGTGAATCCGGGATATGGAGCAAAGGTGGTGGCGGTCCACTCCCAGACGTTTCCCATCATCTGGCGACAGCCGGGCCCGCTGTCCCCGGCAGGCAGCGAGCCCACATCGACGCAGCCCAGCAGTCGCCCGTCCAGGTTTGCCCGGTCCGGGACCGGAGCCTCGTCGCCCCAAGGGAATTTTCGCTTGTTCCGGACGAACTGCACGCCTTCCTCCAGGGGCTCCGCCGACGCGGCCAGCTCCCACTCCGCCTCTGTCGGCAACCTGCGTCCCGCCCAACGGCTGTAAGCCTGCGCCTCGAACCAACTGACGTGCACGACAGGGGCGTGCGGACTCAAGGGGAATAGCCCGTCGAAACGCCGCTCGAGCCACTCACCCCGGTCTCCCCGCACCCAATAAACGGGGCTCTCCGCGCCGACCGTTTGGCGCCAGCGCCATCCTTCCATGCTCCAAAGGTGCTCTCGTCGATACCCGTCTTCCTCGACGAAACAAGCGAACTCCCGATTCGTCACCGCCGCCCGAGCAATACGGAAGGGCTGCAACGAGACCTCATGCGCCCACTTCTCGTTGTCGAAGACGAAGGGCTCGCTGTCGAGGGCGCCCAGCAGATAAGTGCCCCCCGGAATCTCCACGTCACCCGTTAGTGGACCGCCACCCCATTCGGGACGCGGCTGACCGGCTCCCGCGATCCGCGGCGCCGGGTAGCCCAGGGTCTGGCGTGTGTACACGAACGCCTCCCCGTGCATGTCTTCATGAAAGGTCGTGAGTTGGTAAAAATAGGTGTCCTCGGGCGTAGCTAGCCCCCCCCGCAGGCGGGCGAGCAGGGCGTCGTGCACGTGTTCTAGGTATGCTAGGGTGTCGCGTAGAGATGGCAGGGGCAGGTCCCAGCGGCGGTCGTGGGCGATGGCAATGGAGTCATACAGGGCGTCCGCATCGCCGCGGATCGGCTCGCGGCCGTCCAGGTGGCGCAGTATCCAGCGCTCGTGGAACCAGGCCAAGTGCCCGATCTCCCAGAGCAACGGATTCACGATGTCCAGGCGCGGGCCGATGAGCTGTTGGTGATCGAGGTCCGAGACCAGATCGAGAGTTCGTGCCCGGGCGTCCTCCAATATCTCTGCTAGGTAGGCAGTGGGCGCACGTTCCCCCCCGGGTTCAGGAGCGGAGACCGCCATCGACATCGTCCTGATCACTCCGGCCCCCCCGCGGTCCCGTGCCGGCAATCGAACCACGGCCGCGCGTTGGGCGCGACTGCTGCGCCGCATGAGCCACCGGGTCACCGTCGCAGTCCAGTACGATGGTCGACCTCACCAGCTCATGATCGCACTGCATGCATACCGCAGTGCCCACGCGATCCGCGACTTCCGGCGCCTCTATCCCAGTAAGCCGATAATTCTAGCACTCACCGGAACAGATATTTACCACTTCATCCATACCGACCGCCCGACCACGCTGGGCTCCATGGAACTGGCGGATCGCCTGGTCGGTCTGCACGAGGGGGTGGGCGACGCCGTGCCCGAGCACCTGCGCCCGAAGGTACGTGTCATTTACCAGTCCGCAGCGCCTCTGCGCAGGGCGCCCGCACCGATCCTTCCGGGGCTGCGGGTCTGCGTTATCGGACACCTTCGCGAGGAGAAGGATCCTCTACTGACGGCCCGCGCTGCGCGCCTCCTTCCTGCCGATTCTCGGGCGCAGGTCGTGCATCTGGGAAAAGCCCTGGACGAGCAGTGGGCGCGACGCGCGCGCGCGGAAATGGAGCAGAACAGCCGTTATCGGTGGCGGGGCGAGGTGCCGCATTGGGAGGTGCGACGAACCCTCGGGCGCAGCCATCTCATGAGCCTCACCTCCAAGATGGAGGGTGGGGCCAACGTGATCTCCGAAGCGGTCGCCGCCGGCGTCCCGGTCATCTCCGCGGCCATTCCCGGGTCCATCGGCCTGCTCGGGCGGGACTATCCCGGGTACTTCCCCCTGGGCGATGCCCAGGAGCTCGCCCGCTTGCTTCTGCATGCCGAACGGGAGGAGGGGTTTCTCACCACGCTGAGAGAGCACTGCCGGGCGCGAGCGCCGTTGTTCAAACCCGAGACGGAGCAGGCTGCATGGGCGGCGCTGCTCGATGAGATCTAAATGCCGCATGCACCACTGCGCAGGGAAACCGGCTCCGGCCGATCCCCTGCGGGAAGCACCTCCCCGACGAAGGCCGCACTCGGATAGCCTGAGCGGCGCAGTTGGCCCAGACACGCCTCGCAACGATGCGCGGGAACGCTCGCGAGCAGGCCGCCTGCCGTTTGGGGATCGAACAGGAGCGGATAGAGCGCGTGCCCGGAGGCGCGTTCCACGTCCGCGACCGCGCGGCGCAGTCGGACATTCTGGGGTTGCAGGGAGCTGAAGATGCCGAGCCCTAGGGTCTCGATGGCGCCCTCCAGCACCGGGAGAGCGTCCAGGTCGATGGCCACGTCGACCGCCGACGGCCGGGTCATCTCCAGCAGGTGCCCGAGCAGGCCGAAACCGGTGACGTCCGTGCAGGACGTGGCCCCGTGTCGCCGCAAGATCTCAACCGCCACCCGGTTGGACAGCAGCATGGAGTCGATGGCGCCATCGATCCACCGGCCCTTCGCCTTGCGGCGCATGTCCGCCGCGAACAAAGTCCCTGTTCCCAGAGCTTTGGTGAGGATGATGCGGTCCCCGGCTTGCATACCCCCCTTGCGCAATATTCGATCCCGCTCCAGCAGGCCGTTTGCCACCAAGCCGAAGGCCAGCTCCGCTCCTTCGCTGGTATGGCCGCCCACCAGCGCCGCGCCACTTGCCCGCAGTACCTCCGCTGCACCGGCCATGAGCTGGTAGAGCTGCTCTTCCACTTTGGCCTCCAAGCCATAGGGCACCGTGGCCACGGCGAGCGCCGATTGGGGCTCCGCCCCCATGGCGTAGATGTCCCCTAAGCTGTGATTCGCGGCGATGCGCCCGAACAGGTAGGGGTCATCGAGGAACGCCCTGAAGAAGTCTACGGTGTGCACGATGAGCGTTTCAGGGGGTACCGCCATCACTGCGGCGTCGTCCGGCTGGTCCAGGCCGATCACAACGTCCTGCCGCACGACCGGCTGCAGCCGGGCGAGCACCCGCGAGAGTATGGTGCTCCCCACCTTGGCGCCGCAGCCGCCGCAACGCATGGCGACGGCTGAGATCTCACGCAGGGCGTCCGCTCCCGCAACACCCGGGGCGACCACCACTTGCGGCTCCGCCACCATCTCCGGCAGCTCGTTGTACCGCGCCATGAAGCGCCGATCGATCCCGTCCTTTATTCGCCACAGCCAGCGTCCCTGCGCCGACCATGGGCCGCGCGAAGCCACCGCACAGCCGTCACCGGTGCCGATGAGGCTGAGAAACTGACGCTGCGGCCGAAAACGCCTCAGTGCCCGGCCACCGAGTGTGCGCCTCAGGTTATCGGCCAGGGGAGGACCCTGACGAACGGCGAATACGCCCGATTTTGGGCGGGGAAACTCGACCATGGACGCCACGTCGCCAGCCGCAAACACACCCTCGTGGGAAAGGGACTGCAGGTGGGCATCGACCCGCACGAAGCCGCGCTCGTCGGTTGTCAGGCCAGACTCCCGGATCCAGGGCGGCGCGACGGCATGCGTCACCCAGAACAGGACATCGAACGTGATCTCTTCGCCGCGGGCACAAACCAGTCTGCCCGGCTCGACCCGCACCACGCGGCTGCCCGGATGCACACGGATGCCGCGTCGCGCCAAAATGCGCTCGAGCCTTCGCCGTACACCCGCGTTGTGTGTTGGCAGAATATGGGGGGTGTCCGTGATGAGGTCGAACAGCGCACCGGTGCGGCCAGGCCCCGCGTCCTGCAGCTCACGCTGCAGCCGGTACTGCGCGCACAGACTCAGTTCCACCCCGCCCGCGCCGCCTCCGACGACTGCAATGCGAAATTTCCACTGCGCCTCTCGCGCGCGTTGCAGCACCGCCTCCCAACGCTCCACAAACCGATCCACGGGCTTGACCGGGATCGCGTACCGGTCAGCCCCGCTCGCCTCGGCGATGGCGGGCGTGGACCCGGTGTTGATGGACAGCACGTCATAAGGCACCGGCGGCCGGTCAGCGCAGAGGACCCGGCGCGCGGCCAAGTCGAGGCCAGTCACTTCCGCGTGATAGAGGCGGGCGCCGGCCAGATGGCTCAGCGGTCGCAGGTCGACGTGACAGTCGTCGTAGCTGTAATGGCCGGCGATGAAGCCGGGCAACATCCCCGAGTACGGAGTATGGATGTTGCGGCTTACCACGGTCAGACGCACTCCCGCCAGCGGCTTCATGGCAAAGCGCCGCAGGACGGCCACGTGGCTGTGGCCGCCGCCGAGCAGGACCAAGTCCTTGACTACTGGGCTCTGCGTAACTTGCACGTCAGCCGAGACTCGATGAGTCCACGCCGGGGTGGGCTGCCGGCCCGAGCGCGACCGGACGCACGGGCAGCGCATCCGCATGGATGGCGCGCGTCGGCTCCGGGAGATTCTTGCGCGTGTCGGCTCGCCACCCCTCTGGCCCATTTCGCTGCGCCGCTCGGGGCACAGCCTCAGGACGATGGCCTGGCGGCCCCTTTGGGGCGAAAGGCGCGCAGAACCTCGGGGGTGGTCTCGAGGTACGGACCGCCAATCAGGTCGATGCAATAGGGGATTGCAGGGAAGACTGCCTCCAGGCACTCCTTGATGGCCGCAGGCTTGCCGGGGAGGTTCACGATGAGGGACCGGCCCCGGATGCCGGCTATCTGCCTGGACAGGATGGCGGTGGGGACATGCCGCAAGGAGACGGCGCGCATCTGCTCTCCGAAGCCGTCTAGGATTTTGTCGCACACGGCTTCAGTGGCCTCGGGCGTAACGTCCCGGGGGGCCGGTCCGGTCCCGCCGGTGGTCACCACGAGGCAACAGCCCGCGTGGTCGCACAGGTCGCGTAGCGCGCCCTCGATCTGGGGCTGCTCGTCGGGGACGATGCGGGCGACCGCCTCCCAGGGCGTGGAGAGGATGCGTTCCAGTTCCTCGCGGATCGCGGGCCCGCCCAGATCCTCGTATGCACCCCGGCTGGCGCGGTCCGAGATGGTCACGATCCCGATGCTCGCCCTGTCTTCGTGAGTCATCCATTCCCTGCGCGGCCGACACCGCCCAAGCCGGCGCCTATGCTATCAACTGGGTCGGACGCGCGCAAAGTCTGCCAGCCGAACCGGCACGCGCCGCGCCCCCCAGCGCCCCGGCGCGGACTCGAATACGCCGGCACAGGGAGTCCCGCAGGCACTGCAGGTGCCGCCGGGGCCGATGTTCCATTCGGTGAGCACGTACCAGTCGCGCCCGATGAGCTTCCCTCCACAGTGGTGACAGTAGGTGCTCTGACCCTCCTCGTCATATACGTTCCCCGTATACGCATAGCGCACGCCGTTCTTCAGCGCGATCTCGCGCGCCCGGCGCAGCGTAGCGGGTGGGGTCGACGGGGTGTCCATCATCTTGTAATCGGGATGGAACGCGGTGAAGTGCAGCGGAACATCGGGCCCGAGGCGCTCCACCACCCAGCGGCTCAAGGCTTCCAGCTCCGTCCCGGAATCGTTCTCCCCCGGTATGACCAGGGTAGTGATCTCGAACCAGACATCCGTCTCGTGTTTCAGGTACTCGAGGGTATCCAGAACCGGCTGCAGGTGTCCGCCGGTCAGCTTGAAATAGAAACGCTCGGTGAACCCCTTCAAGTCCACGTTGGCGGCGTCCATGTGGCGGTAGAACTCGGCGCGGGGCTCCTTGCACATATAGCCCGCCGTCACGGCCACAGAGCTAATCTCCCGCTGGCGGCATGCCTTGGCGGTATCGATGGCATACTCCATGAAGATCACGGGGTCATTGTAGGTATAGGCGACGCTGCGACATCCTAGCTCCTGGGCGGCACGGGCGATCAACCCCGGGGGCGCCGCATCCGCCAGGGTATCGATCTCTCTGGACTTGCTGATGTCCCAATTCTGGCAGAACTTGCAGGCCAAGTTACAACCTGCGGTACCGAAGGACAATACGGAGGTGCCCGGCAAGAAGTGATTCAAGGGCTTCTTCTCGATGGGGTCGATGCAATACCCGCTGGAACGCCCGTAGGTGGTCAAGACAATCCGATCGCCCTGTCGAGCACGCACGAAGCAAAGCCCACGCTGACCTTCGTGGAGCTTGCACAACCGCGGACAGACATCGCACTGGACGCGTCCGCCCTCTAGCATGTGCCAATACTTGGTCGGCACGACGTGGGAGTTGGAGAGGTCGCCGCTCACGTGTGATCACCGATATCGAAGGAAAGGTAGTACCTCTATTCAATATAGACCGCCGGAGCAGCTTTCAGTCCCCGCACCGCCGTCCCGTCAACCCAAAGTAGAAATGTCCCCTTCTTCTGCAAGGGGGCGAGGCGGGCGATGGCTTGGTCGACCCGTTGGTTGAGCGTCTTGTCACCGGCGCTGCGCTCGGCGGGCCCGTCGCGGCGCGGCGCACCTACGCCGCGAGCACACCGAGATAGGCCTGGCTCGACTCCACCGGCACGAAGCGCGCGGCCCCCGGCCCTCGGTGCAGAGAATCTCTGCGGCCTTGCAGGGTGAGGCTGACTAAGCGGTGAAGCTTGTGTTGCTTGACCGGCGCTCGAGCTGCGAGAGCCCGGCCTCGGGACGGGCTCGCGGGGCGTGGCTCGACGAAGCGGTTGCGTTGCTCGATGCTCTCACGCGGACGCTGGAGCTTGGCCTCGCGGCGCAGGTGTTCCCGGTGTCTCACCGCCTCATTGCGGCGCAGGACGCTGTCCGCATGCTCCACCTCGTGCAACTCGGTATCAAGAGATCCGGCTGCAGCACGCCTTCCTTGAGGATCGCCCGCACCTGGGCATTGGTCAACGCCGTGATGTATTTCCAGCTCTCGGCCGAGAGCGCCTCCTTGCCCTTGGCCTTGATCATGCCGCGGTCGCCGACCAGACCACCTCTTCAACGTCTCAAGGCTTGCGAGAGCCCAAGCCGGTCCGCCAACTGCTTCAACGCGAACAGCACCCCGAAGACCCGGCCACTGACCGGATCTCCTCCCAGGCCATCGAAGTCCCCCTTCAGTGCCCGGGGCAGAACCTCGAAGCGTTGCGGTTCCCAGCCAGTCAAATTCGCCAACGTGAGCGTGCGAACCTTGCCGCCCTCTCGCAATACACTTTGGGCCAGAAAACCAGATTCTTACAAACTATCAACCACCCCCCCCGACGAGCGCGCTCCCCGGTGAGGGTGTTCTTAAACTTCCGAGGATGACCGTGCGATGGGGTGTGCGGTGATCAGGCGCGAAGGGCGGCGGCGCCCGACGTTGGATCGCTATCCAGCGCCTCAGCCATCCGGGGTGAAGCCGACCTTCTTGTGAGTGCCGTCGCAAAAGGGCTTGTTCTGCGAGCTGCCACAGCGGCAGAGCCAAGCCTCCCGAGTGCGCATCGCCTCGCGCCCGCTCCCGGCGCAGACGGTGACCGGTCCCTGGACCTGCAGTGGTCCGTTCTTGAGGACCGTGATCTCGAGTGGCCCGGGCCCGAAATCCAGGGTGGCGTCGGGGTCCGCGTTCACCGGGCCCGCGTCCGTGAACTGGGCCTCGACGTGGCTGCGGTCACAGATCGGTTTGTGCTTCGAGTGCCCGCAGCGACAGAGGGCCACGCGGTACGCGCTCAGCAGCTCGGCACCATCCGCCCCGACGACCTTCACGTCGCCACGCACATAGATCGGGCCATCGGGGCTAATGACGATGCTGTTGTGCGCCGGCGCCCGCTCCTCGGGGCCGCCGTCCTTGCGCTGGTAGGTCAGGGCACCGGTCGGGCAGCGCTGAATGATGCGCGCCACCACCTCGACCCCGTCCAGATTGGGGTCGACCCAGGGGTCCTTGCTGATGTCGAAGACCCTGCTGTGGCTGCGCCCGCACTCCGCAGCATGGATGCAGCGGCGGCGGTCATAGGTGATGGTGAGCTGGTCGCCCTCGTAGACGCTGACAATCTCCTGTGCCATGAATAGCCTCCTCGGTCGCTGACTCTGCCCCGACTCTGGGGTAAACCCAGCTTTATACGCCTTAGCGCTTGCAAGAAACAGCCAGAGGATGTCGGGGTTTCAGCGGTCGTTCGCAAGCGCTCAGCGGCGTGTAAACTGTACGGCGTCCCGAGCTTGATTTCCCCGGGGGACTGCCATGTCTGAGGAGTCGAAGGTCGCCGTAGTCACTGGAGCCAACCGCGGGCTTGGCTTCGAGACCTGCCGCCAGCTCGCCAGGCGGGGGATCCGGGTGGTCCTCACCGCCCGCGACCCCGACAACGGCAAGGCGGCAGCGGAGACGTTGCGGGGCGAAGGCCTCGACATCCTGTTCCGAGCCCTGTCGGTCACGGATGTCGAAGGCATCCATGGGCTTGCGGACTTCCTACGCGCCGACATCGGGGGGCTCGACATCCTGGTCAACAACGCCGGCATCCTGCCCGATGCGCACGCGGCCAGCAGCATCTTCGCGGCTGATCTCGACCGAATTCGCGCGGCGATGGAGACCAATGCCTACGCAGCCTTGTCTCTGGCCCAGGCGCTCGTTCCGCTGATGAAGGCGCGCGGTTACGGGCGCATCGTGAACGTCTCATCCGGCATGGGGCAGCTCTCGGACATGAATGGGGGCTATCCGGCGTACCGCTTGTCCAAGCTCGCCTTGAACGGGGTCACTCGGATCCTGGCCGATGAGCTCGCCGGCACCAACATCAAGGTCAACTCGGTATGCCCCGGCTGGGTACGCACCCGGATGGGTGGGCCCAACGCGCTGCGCACCCCCGCCGAAGGGGCGGACACCATCGTGTGGCTCGCCACCCTCCCTGATGAGGGACCCAGCGGCGGATTCTTCCGCGACCGCCAGCCGATCCCGTGGTGACGCCCATCGGCGCAGGAGGGCAGCAATGACTGAGTGGGCTCCAGTGGTGTGCTATTCCCACGGTCAGGAAAGCGGTCCGTGGGGCAGCAAGATCCGCGCGCTGGCCGAGGTCGCCCGCGAATATGGCTTTGGGGTCGTTTCCATCGACTACGCCGGCGAGCCCGACCCGGAGCGGCGCGTGGAGAAACTGCTCGGGCAGTGCCCGCGAGACGCCCGCCCGCTCGTGCTGGTGGGGTCGAGCATGGGGGGCTACGTGGCCACGGCCGCTGCCCGGGCGCTGCGCCCGGAGGCGCTGTTCCTCATGGCACCCGCGTTTTACATGGGAGGCTTCGAGGCGCCTCCACCGGGTGCCGCACGCACGATGATCGTCCATGGCTGGGGCGATGACGTGGTGCCGGTCGAGAACAGCGTCCGCTTCGCCCGTGCGTTCAAGTCGAGGCTGCTCCTGGTAGACGACGGCCACCGGCTGAGCGAGAGCATACCCTTGCTGCGCGAGCAATTCGCGATGCTGCTCCGCGACCTCGCCCACTCTTGAGCCGTAGCCCCAGGACGCGAAGCGCCCGGTCGTGCCGCGCGGCGTCGATAGAGCCGGGGAGCATTGCGGCTCGGACGCCTCCCAGGCCCGTGCGCCAAAAGCTCACGGCGTGGCTGGTTGCTCCCTCCCGAGCGGCGAAGGCAGGCTCCCGGCCGCGTCTGCGACCCATGTGGGGGGGGCGGCCCCGGGACAGAGACGGCGGTGCACCGGGCGCGGGCGTGAGGCGCTGGGGCGGCTCGTGCTGTGCTAGGCAAGGGGCAGCGCCGTTGAACGCGGATACTCGCACGCCACGCCCGGCTCTGCCTTCGCCCCTGAAGGGGCTTCGAGGGGAGGCGCATCCCGTGACATCGAAGGGCCTGACTGAGCTGCTTTCGTTCCTAAAGACACCCCTGGATACGCTGCTCGCACCCGAGCGGCGGCCCGCGGCGGAGGCACGTGTGCTGGCGCTGTTTCGCTCCGTGGCGCAGGAGGTCCCGGCGTACCGCGGGTTCCTGGAAGCGCAAGGCGTAGATCCCGGTGCCGTGCAGACCTTCGACGAGTTCCAGCGCCTGCCGCTCGTGACCAAGGACAATTACCTGCGTGCTTACCCTCTGGCCGAGCGGTGTCGGCATGGCCGGCTGCAGGATACGCACATGGTGGCGGTCTCGTCAGGCTCGACCGGCCAGCCCATGTTCTGGCCGCGTACCCTCGTTCACGAGCTGGAGGTCGCGGCGCGTTTCGAGCAGGTGTTCCGCGACGGATTCCGCGCCGATGAACGCGCGACGCTCGCCGTCGTCTGCTTCGCCATGGGGACCTGGGTAGGCGGCATGTACACGGCGCAGTGCTGCCGCTACCTGAGCCAGAAGGGGTACCCTCTCACCGTGGTCACGCCCGGCAACAACAAGCGGGAGATCCTCCGGGTGGTCACCGAGCTTGGGCCAGCCTTCGACCAAGTGGTCCTGCTGGGCTACCCGCCGTTCGTCAAGGACGTGATCGACTCCGGTCTGGCGGAAGGGCTGGACTGGCGGCGGCTATGCGTGAAACTGGTGTTCGCCGGCGAGGTGTTCAGCGAGGAGTGGCGGGCCATGGTCTGCGACCGGGTGGGCTCCACCGACCCTTGCCGCGACACCGCCTCGCTCTACGGGACGGCCGATGCCGGCGTGCTGGGCAACGAGACCCCTCTCAGCATCGCCGTGCGCCGCATGCTCGCGCGGCAGCCGGACGCGGCCCGTGAGCTGTTCGGCGAGTCGCGCCTCCCGACTCTGGTGCAATACGACCCGCACAGCCGCTTCTTCGAGGTCGTTGACGGAACGCTGGCGGTTTCGGCCGATGGTGGGGTGCCGCTCGTGCGCTACCACATCGCCGACCGCGGCGGGGTGATCGCCTATCGGCCGCTTCTGGATCTCATGCGGACCCGTGTGGGCGACCCGCTCGCCGAGATCCCGTCCGCGGACCGCGGAGTGCGGGAGCTTCCCTTCGTCTACGTGTTCGGTCGGGCGGACTTCACGGTGTCGTACTTCGGCGCCAATATTTATCCGGAGAACGTCACCGTCGGCTTGGAGCAGCCCGAGACCCGCGACTGGGTAACCGGCAAGTTCGTCCTCGAAGTGAACCAGACGGCGGACGGCAACGAATTCCTGAGCGTTGCGGTGGAGATGCTGCCCAGTGTGTCCGGGAGCGACGAGATCCGCGAGCAGCTCACGGAGTCGATCCTGCAGGAGCTGCTGCGGCTGAACAGCGAGTTCGCCCATTACGTCCCGCCCGAGTACCAGCGCCCGCTGCTGCAGCTCTTGCCCTTCGGTCACCCCGACTACTTCCCAGCCGGCATCAAGCATCGCTACACGCGAAAAGCGCAGACCTAGCTAGGCCGGCCATCGGTATGCCCCGACGGATTTCCCGTCGGACGAAAGGCATACGTTGCCAGCCAGCTCTATCATCTGCCTGCGGAGATCAACCCGGCGCGGGGAGGGATGGTGGAGCGTCCAGCGGATTATCCGTTGTCGAGCTACGGTTCAACGCGCAAGGAAGGCCCGATGCCATGGTTATGCCTCAGGCGCTCTGCCAGGAGCTGGGTCGCGATCCAGAGGAACGGCAGGCAGCTTACTAAGGAACGGTTCACTAACAAGTTATCCAGCTTTCGTGGTGTAGAGTCTGAACCTGGGCCGATAGTTGCTTGAACGGGAACAATATTGATGCAAACATGAGGTCTGCTTAGCCCAGTCCGTGGGTAACGCCATGAACGAGTTTCCCGGTTATGAAGCGTCGCACGAAGAATTCATGAGGCTCTATTGCCGTTCGTTGCCGGAGGACCATCGGCGGCGCTACGCGGCGCTTGAGGCGTTGAAGATCGGTTTCGGCGGCATCGCCTACGTGTCGCGGGTCTTGGGCATGAGCCGGTGCACGATCTACACCGGGATTCGCGAGTTGGAGGACAACAAGGTCGACCCGGCCACCGGCACCATCCGCGCCCGCGCGGTGCTCGACAACCGCGACCGCGTGTTCACGCCGGGGCTGTTCGCGCGCGTGAAGCTGCTCGGTAGCAGCAGGTTCCGCGCGCTGCTGGTGGACGACAAGGCCATCCTGACCGACCAGGATCGCAAGTACGCCTATGTGCTCGGCCCCGAGAACCGAGCGCTTCGCCGCGATGTCAAGCTCGGGCGCAGGGTCGAAGGCTTGCGCATGGTGACCGAGGGCCTCGCCCCCGGGGACCACGTCATCGTCTACGGCTGCAGAAGATCTTCTTCCCCGGCCTGCCGGTCAAGGCGAAACTGATCACCATGGGCGATCCCCCGCCCGCGGGCCCCGGGCCGGGCGGGCAGGCCCGCACCGAGGCGACCCGGGAGCCGCGAGCGTGAGACTTCGCCCGGTTCTTCGTCGACCGTCCGATCTTCGCGGCGGTCCTGTCCATCATGATTTTCACCGCCGGGCTGATCGCCATCCCGCTGCTGCCGGTGAGTGAGTATCCGGAGGTGGTGCCGCCGACCGTGCAGGTGCGAGCGGTCTACCCGGGCGCCAATCCGCAGGTGATCGCCGAGACCGTCGCGACGCCCCTCGAGGAGGCGATCAACGGCGTGGAGAACATGATGTACATGAAGTCGGTCGCAGGCGGCGACGGAGTGCTGTTGACGACCGTCACTTTCAGGCCTGGCACCGACGTCGATCTCGCCCAAGTGCAGGTGCAGAACCGCGTCAGCCAGGCCACTCGCGCGCCTGCCCGAGGATGTGCGCCGGCTCGGCGTCACCACGGAGAAGCGCTCGCCCAACCTGACCATGGTGGTGCACCTGCTCTCGCCCGACGGGCGCTACGACATGGTGTATCTGCGCAACTACGCGGTGCTCCACATCCGCGACGAGCTGGCGCGCATCCCCGGCGTGGGCGAAGCAATGATTTTCGGCGCCGGCGACTACTCCATGCGCATCTGGCTCGACCCGAACAAGGTCGCCGCGCGCGGCCTGACCGCGGGTGATGTGGTGCGCTCTATCCGCGAGCAGAACGTGCAGGTCTCCGCGGGCCAGATCGGCGCGACCGCCCCGGCCGCACGCGTCCGACTTCACCCTCTCGGTCAATACCCAGGGCCGCCTGGTCACCGAGGAGGAGTTCGGCAACATTATTGTCAAGACCGGTGCGACGGCGAGATACCCGACTGAGGATGTGGCGCGGATCGAGCTGGGCGCCTCCGAATATGCCTTGCGCTCGTTGCTAGACAACCAGCAGGCGGTCGCGATTCCTGATCTTCCAGGCCCCGGGTCCAATGCACTGGAGCTTGTCGGACAACGTGCGCGCCAAGATGGAGAAGCTGGCCACCCGTTTCCCGCAAGGTATGACATGGCAGGTCGTCTACGACCCGACCGTATTCGTACGTCATTCCATCAAGGCAGTGGTCAAGACGCTGCTGGAAGCGGTGCTGCTGGTCGTGGCCGTGGTGATCCTGTTCCTGCAGACGTGGCGCGCCTCGATCATCCCGCTGGTCGCCGTGCCGGTGTCCATCATCGGCACCTTCGCCGTGCTGCTGTTGTTCGGGTTCTCGATCAACACGCTGACGCTGTTCGGCATGGTGCTGGCCATCGGCATCGTGGTGGACGACGCGATCGTCGTGGTCGAAAACGTCGAGCGCAACATCGCCAACGGCCTCGCGCCCAAGGCGGCGGCCCATCAAGCCATGCGCGAGGTGAGCGGGCCGATCATCGCCATCGCCCTGGTGTTGGCGGCCGTGTTCGTGCCGATGGCGTTTCTCTCCGGCGTGACCGGGCAGTTTTACCGCCAGTTCGCGGTGACCATCGCCATCTCCAGCGTGATCTCGGCCATCAACTCGCTGACGCTCTCGCCCGCGCTCGCCGCGGTTCTGCTCAAGCCGCACGATGCCGCGCCAGACTTTCCGACGCGCGTGCTCGACCGGCTGTTCGGTTGGCTGTTCCGTCCCTTCAACCGGCTGTTCCTGCGCAGCGCACAGGGCCACTCGAAGACGGTCACCACGAGCTTGCACCGGCGCGGGCTGGTCTTCTTGCTCTACGGCGGCCTGATCGGTTTGACTTGGCTCAGCCTGCGGGCGGTGCCGGGCGGCTTCATCCCGACCCAGGACAAGCTCTATTTGATCGGCGGGCTGACGCTGCCCGAAGGCGCCTCGCTGGACCGCACCGAGGCGTTGGTGCGCAAGATGAGCGATGTCGCGCTGTCAACCGAAGGCGTGGAGCATGCCGTGGGCTTCCCCGGCCTCAACGCGCTGCAGTTCACCAACACCTCCAATACCGGCACCATCTTCTTCCCGCTGCGGCCCTTCGATGAGCGCACGCGTTCGGCCGCCGAGATCGCCGGGGAGCTGATGGCCAAGTTCGCCAGCCTCCAGGAGGGCTTCGCTTTCGCCATCATGCCGCCGCCGATCCTGGGCCTCGGTACCGGCGCGGGTTTCTCGCTCTCTTCAGGACCGCGCCGGGCTGGGTTACGGCGAGCTGCACAACGCGGTGCAGGGCCTGTCCGGTGCGCTCAGCCAGGTGCCCGGCATGGAACACCCCATCACCTCCCACCAGGCGAACGTGCCGCAGCTCGATGCGGAGGTGGATCGCACCAAGGCCAAGGCTCAGGGTGTGTCACTGACTGACCTGTTCGAAACCCTGCAGGTGTATCTGGGCTCGATGTACGTCAACGACTTCAGCCGCTTCGGCCGTACCTACCAGGTGTTCGCCCAGGCCGACGCCCCGTTTCGCGATCGGGTCGAGGACATCGGCGAGCTGCGCACCCGCAACCAGGCGGGACAGATGGTTCCCATCGGCAGCGTGGTCACGGTCCACCGGAGCTACGGCCCCGATCCGGTGATCCGATACAACGGCTATCCGGCGGCCGACCTCATCGGCCAGTCCGATGCGCGCGTGCTTTCCTCCAACCAAGCGATCGCGGCCGTGTCCGCGATCGCGCCGCGGGTGCTGCCGAACGGCATGAGCTTCGAATGGACCGATCTCAGCTACCAGCAGGTCACCCAGGGAACTCGGCATCGATCGCGTTCCCGCTCTCCGTGCTGCTGGTGTTCCTGGTGCTCGCCGCGCTCTACGAGAGCTGGAACCTGCCGCTCGCGGTGATCCTGATCGTGCCCATGTCGGTGCTGTCGGCGCTGTCGGCGCTGTTCGGCGTCTGGTTGACGGGCGGCGACAACAACATCTTCGTGCAGGTCGGCCTGGTGGTGCTGATGGGCCTCGCCTGCAAGAACGCTATCCTGATCGTCGAGTTCGCGCGCGAGCTGGAACACCAGGGGCGCGGCATCGTCGCGGCAGCGATCGAGGCGAGCCGCCTGCGCCTGCGGCCGATCGTGATGACTTCGGTCGCCTTCATCGCCGGCGTGGAGCCGCTGGTTCTCTCCAGCGGCGCTGGCGCCGAGGTCCGCCACGCCACAGGGGTCACCGTGTTCGCCGGCATGATCGGGGTGACCCTGTTCGGCCTTTTTCTGACACCGGTGTTTTACGTGGCACTGCGCACCCTGGCCGCACGACGCACCCGCGGGGCGGCAAGCGCGCCGATGCCGTTTCTGAACGTCAGGAAGCCAAGCCGTGCGTAGGCCGCTGCTCGCAAACGTGACCGCCACCCTGACGGGTGCACGCTGGCGGGCCCAGGATTACGTGCGCCCGGAACAGCACGGTTGACAGCTCCTGCCCTTGGCATCTTCTGCTGCACCCGGCCACTCTCATGACGCCTCGCCGACCTCGCGGATATCTGCCTGCTGAAACTCGGGGACCGCGCGCCCCGAAAAGAGGAACTCTATGACGTGATCGGCCCGCGGATCAGCCGGTCGAGCATGCGTGCCGCATGAGCTTTCTCACGCGTGCATCCGCGCATCCAGAGAAACACGGGGAGGAGACTGGAGACATCGGACAGGCCATTCTGTGATGTCATTGCCCGAACAGATCCATTGGCGTTGGCTCAGCCGGCTCTATCGGTCGTTGGGGCAGAGTCGGCAGAGACACCGCGGGAATGAAATGCTCAGTCGTCGGGTTTGTGAGCTTGGCGAGCAGTTCCTCGATGGTCGCTTCCGGCTCTCGCTCAATGAATCGCAGCACCGAAGCGCGCAGGTATTCCAACGAGGCGTCGAAAGATAGCCAGCGTCGGCCAAGGCGCTCCGCGGCGACCCCGGTGGTGTTCGAGCCCGCGAAGATATCGAGCACGAGGTTACCAGGCTCGGTCAAGAACTTGATGAAAAACGCGGGCAATTCCTCCGGGAACCGGGCGGGATGGCGCTCGAGGTTGTGCTTCTTGCACATCCGAAGGTAGAAGGAGTTGCTATCGGTGTTGGGGATCGACAGCAGGTTTGGCGGGATGGCGCCGCCGTTGTCCGCCCCGAACCCCCTGCTGATGTCGTGTCCGGAGGGTCGCTTGCTGGGCTGGTAGAAGCTGTCCGGGTCTGCGATAAGCTTTTTCATCCTCTCGGAGTATGGGGCCAGAACCTTGCGCACGTCGGCCTTCGGCTCCGGCGTCTTGCTGAACCACCACACCGTGTTCACCGAGTCCTTTGCCCGGATCTTCCGTTTGTTGACCCATTCGATCGGGGAGGGCAATTTTGCCGGGTTGAACCAGTAGAAGTCCTCTGCGAGAAAGAGCCCGACCTCGTCGCAAAGCGCGATGAGCACTCTGAAGTTGTACAGCGAGCGCCGGCCTGGTAAGCCCCGCCCAGGTCCAGCACGAAGTGACGTGGTAGAGCCCGCCGGCAAATCGGCGGGAAGCAATCTACCTCGATGACCACGACCGGGGGGAGTGGCTCGGCCTATTCGGCGAGGTCTGTGATCGATTCCATTGCTCGGGCCGTTCGTGTTCGTGGCCGTAGGTACTCCGCGCTGCGGATGACGAATTACGCTTGACCCCTCCCGGTTACGTTTGCTATAAGCCGCACTTAGACTGGGACGGGACTCACACAAGACTGAGGGAGCGGTCCATGCGTGTAGACATCCGCGTGACGGAGCCTGAGTTAAGCGGCGGCAATATGAACCACACAGACACAAGCACCACAGTTTCACGCGCTGAATCAAGCGGTGCAGTTCAACATGTCTTGTCTATGGTGCTGCTGCACGGGTTATAAATGCTATCCGTTATCCCGAAAAGGTGTATACATGCCGAAACGGTCGAACAAGTTTCAGAAGCTTATCACTGCAATTCACGCATGCATAGGAAATGGGGTATCTGTGGGGGAGTCCGCTTTCCTGATAGATCGGGAAACCGGCGAAGAACGGGAGGTTGATATTCTCCTACAATCACAGCTCGGAGACTACCCAGTCCTTATATCTGTTGAAGTGAATGAGCGCTCTCGGCGAGCAAGCTCGGGTTGGGTTGAAGAAATGACCGGGAAGCATAAAGCCCTTGCGACTAACAAACTCCTGATTCCGTGACTTCGCGTCTCAGCGGATGGCCGCAACCTGCTGATTTATCATTGCAGTTCAGCTAAAATCGGGCCGCACTCCAGCTCACCCGGCAGGTGAACGATGAAGCGGTTCATCTTGGAGCAGTCCGATGAGGAATTTTACACCTCCCATTCTGGTCTGGCCTTGGTCGGTCTTTGCGTCAACCGCTTTAGCGGGTTGGGCAAGGCGCTGAAGCAGGCGATCCCGCTACGCCACGGCATCTCCCATGAAGACGTAGCCAAGAGCTATCTGGGGTTGATGTGTTTGGGCAAGAGCGACTTCGAAGCGGTCTCCAACGTCCGAGAGGACGATTTCTTCCGCCAGGCGTTGGGGCTGGAGCGGGTACCCTCGCCAGAAACGCTGAGGCAGCGTCTCGACGAGCACGCAGCGGTCCTGCGGGTAAGGTCATTGACGAGGCCGATATCGAGTTCATGGTCAACGCCAAGGCACCGGTCAGTGCGCTCAAGACCGGTCATGTGCCGGTGGACATCGATGTCTTTCCCATGGACAACTCCGGGACCAAGCAAGAAGGAGTCTCGCGCACCTACCACGGCTATGACGGTTATGCGCCAATCGCGACCTACGTGGGAACCGAAGGGTGGTGCGTCGGCTGTGAGCTGCGAGAAGGCAAGCAGCACAGTCAGAAGGAATTCGGCTAGGTCTGGGAGCGCATCCTGCCGCGGGCCAGGCGCCTGACCAAACTGCCGCTGCTGGTGCGCCAGGACAGCGCCCACGACGCCTTGGAGAACCGGCTGCGCTACCTCGAAGAGGAGGTGGACTTCATTATCCAGTGGAACCCTCGGGGCGAGGACCCTGCCCATTGGCTGGAGCGCGCCGAGCGCCAAGGGGCATGGGAGACACCCCGACCCGGCAAGCGCGTGGCGCTGTTCAGCGTCGTCGAGGAGCACCCCCATCGGGAGCACACCTACCACGTTCGCCGGGTGATGCGGGTGACCGAGCGCACCATCGACAAGAAGGGCCAGGCGCTGTTGGTACCGGAGCTGGAGCTCGATGGCTGGTGGACCTCGCTCGCCTATCCGGACGCGGAGATCGTCGCCCTGTACCGTGACCACGGCACCTCCGAGCAGTTCCACAGCGAGTTCAAGACCGACCTCGATATCGAACGGCTGCCCTCCGGGAAATTCGACACCAATGACCGTAACCGTTCAGACCCTCCCACCAGTTGATCGATGCGTTAAGAGCGCGTCCAGCGCAGCAGAGCCGCTCGGCTTGTCGTACACTCCCGGCTCATGGATCAAGAGCCCTCTATTCCGCAGGCGATCACGGCGAGCGGCCGGAGCTTTACCGAAGAGGAGATCTCCGCCATCGTCCGAATGGTGTCGATGTGCGTGGGCCTGAGTCGTTTTGAGCTGGCGCAGACCATCTGTGAGCTGCTGGGGTGGAGACGGGACAACGGAGCCCTGAAGTCCCGCGAGTGTCGGGATCTACTGGAGCGGTTGGAAGCTCGGGGGGATCTGGGGCTTCCCGCCAAGCGCACGGGCAGGCCCAAGGGGCGGCGCACCTGCACTGCGCAGACCGATCGGGGCGAACGCCGCGGCGAGATTGCCGGTGCGCTGCAGGAGGTGGCCCCGGTGGAGCTTCAGTTAGTGCGCCAGGCCGAGGGACGGGCATTGTGGCGCGAGCTTCTCGCGCGCTATCACTACTTGGGCTATGCCACACCCTTTGGGGCCCAGTTGGTCTATCTCATCTGCTCCCAGCGCCGGGAGGGGGAGGTGTTGGGCGGGCTCACCTACACCAGCCCGGCCTGGCGCATGCAGGCCCGCGATGCGTGGATTCGGCTGGGACGAGAGAGCGCGCAAAGCGCACCTCGCACGCATCGTCAATCAGGGGCGCTTCCTGATTCTGCCCTGGGTGAAAGTGCCTCATCTGGCGAGCCACGTGCTGGCCTTGGGCAGCCGGCGCATCGTAGGGGATTGGGAGCGCCACTATGGGCTGCGTCCCTGGCTGCTGGAGACCCTGGTGGACCCGGCCCGCTTTGCCGGGACCTGCTACCGGGCGGCCAACTGGTGCGAGGTGGGCGAGACCAGCGGACGCGGGCGCATGGACCGTGCGCACCAACGCCATGGCAGAGCGATAAAGCGGGTCTTCCTCTACGCTCTGCACCCGCAGGCCAGAGAGCGCCTGCGCGGTGAGCGCTGAACTCAAGCGGGCGCAGGAAGCGGCGGTGCCTCAAAGCCGCGGCGTCGGTGGGCGAGGACATCTCTGAGATAGCACAGCGGGGAGCTCAATCGCAGCCGAGAAGTCTCGATCACACTGGCGAGCAGCGCCAGCGCCCGGCTGCCTTGTTCGCTGCGGGTCCCCTGGCTGATGCGACGCAGAATCACCCAGTGACGCAGCGCCCGCTCCGCCACGTTGTTGGTCAGCGGCAGCTGAGGCTCATCCAACACCCGGAAGATCGCCTCCCAGTCGTTGAGCAGCTCCTTGCCCAGCGCCTGGGCCTTGTCATAAGGGCAGCAGCTCATGCGTTCACACAGGGCCGTGAGCTCGTTGAGCTCGCCCGGGTGGGCTTGCCGCAGGGAGCCGCCCGGTCCCTCGCGGGCGTGATAGACGGCCTGCATCAGCGCATCGAGCAGGTCATAGACCGCCTGGCCGTAGCCCTGGAGGGTGGGCGAGAGGCAATCCCTCAGGCCCCGGGCCTTGCGAATGAGATGCGCCCAGCAACGCAGGCGCTTGGCATAGTCCCGATAGACCTGGTACCCATCGCTCATCAGATAGCCGCAGAAGAGATCCTCGATGAGGTTCTGAAACATCTCTTTGGCGCGAGAGCCGACCAAGAACAGCGCCGTCGAGGCCGAGATGAACACCCATAACCACAAGGGCTCTCCCCATTGCTTGTGCGGTGTCTCATCGGCATGCATGAGGGCCGCTTCCAGCAACTGGGTCACCAGCTCATCCTCGACCGGCTCGCAGGCACGGGCGGTCTCCATCACGCATTGGTGGAGGGTGCCGATGCCGAGCGCCAGCCCAAACACCTCGTGCAGGAACTCCCGGACCAGGCGGATGGACAGGCGCATCCGAAACCGCAGCCAGACGATGAAGGCGCACAATCCCGGCCCCACCAGGCGCCACTCGCCAAGCTCCACCCCTCGCCAGCATCCCAAGTGCTCGGGCGCGCGGTGCGGCGCCTGCCGGGTCTCATGACCACAGTCGCAACGGCTCTGGTAGTATACCTGCCGCGTGCAGGTCAGGCGCAGCCCCGGCGCCTGCTCATCGCCAAAGACCAAGTCCAGCCTATCAAAGGCGGTGTAGGGCTTCGCCTGCTCAGGATTGAGCGCCCCACCACACAGCGCACAACTTCCCGGCCGATGATGGTCCCAATCGGTGACTGTCAGCTTCTGGGCGCGCCCGAATCCCTGGGAGCCAGGCTGCCGGCCCGCTCGGCGCTGCGTCCCTGAGGTCTTGCCACTCGTGTCCTTTGCGCCCTTCTGGCCGCCAGCCCCGGGGAGGCCATCCTCCTCAGAACGGCTCTTGGCCTCCTCGTCCTCAGGACCGGCGTCGGCCTCTTCGTCCTCCCGCGCACGCAGCCAGGGGTCTTGACTGCTCGGCGGACGAGAGCTATTGGAGGGACTCTGATTGAGCCGCTCCCACGCTTCCTTGAGATCCTGCAGCAGGCGGATGCTCAGCGCTGCCAGCGCATCGGGATCCTTCTGCCTCAGCTCCAGAATGCGCTCCTCGCTGAGCTGACGAAGGTCGTGCTCCTTGAGCACCATGATTGTGTGTGACAGTGAGGTCGAGGAACATCCTGCCAAGGGCACCCAACTGTCTCACGCTGGAACCGTTTTGTCCAGCCCTCCGGGTCAAAATATTCCAGGGGGGTGAACGGTTACGTCCTGTGCCAGGTCGAACTGAAACGTATGCTGCTATAACACGGTCACAACTGTCGGAATATGAACTCAGTCTATTATTGTCCTGGATCCGTGACTTCGGACTCTGAGCAGTCGGAAGGGAGGAGAATGGGAGCTATTCGCAGTTGAGTTGGTTAGTTTTTGGCCAACCGGGCGACACTGGCTGTGCGGAGAAGGCATGGATCCTCGTCGGCGCAGGGGTGATGGCGGGACTTTGCCCCTTTGGCCCTGACTTTAGGGCGTAGGTCCTACACCGGGGCCGGTGGGGGCCGGGCCGAGGTTCTATTCTGATGTCGTCCTAGCTACCCGAAGGCGAGCTGGTAATACACTTGCTCGAAGGCGCGGAAGCCGGGACTACAGAGCCGGCTGAAGCGCAGCTTCAGTCTGCGGGCAGTGGCGACCAACCGGGCAGCGAGATACATCAGCTCCTGGATGACGGTCTTGAGCCGCCTACGCTTGGCCGGATGGCGCAGGGGAGCAGCCTCGCCGGTGAGCCCAATCAACCCAATGAAGCGCAGGATGTTGTAGGCGAATACCGCAAAGGCGAGCACCAGATCGTTGGTGTCGAATTTCCCGGAAGGCAGCCGCTCAATGTCGAGGTCGGTCTTGAACTCACTGTGGAACTGTTCAGAGGTGCCGTGGTCCTGGTACAGGGCAATGATCTCCTCGTCCGGGTAGGCCAGGGAAGTCCACCAGCCCTCGATCTCAAGCTCCGGCACGAGTAGGACTTGGCCCTTCTTGTCGATGCTGCGCTCGGTCACCCGCATGACCCGGCGAACGCAGTAGGTATGGCCTTGATGGGGGTGCTCCTCGATGACGCTGAACAGCGCTATCCGCTTGCCGGGTCGCGGCGTCTCCCATCCCCCTTGGCGCTCGGCGCGCTCAAGCCACTGCGCAGGGTCCTCGCCTCGGGGGTTCCACTTGATAATGAAGCCCACTTCCTCTTCTACATAGCGCAGCCGATTCTCCACGGCGTCGTGGGCGCTGTCCTGGCGCGCCAGCAGAGGCAGGGGAGTCAACCGCCTGGCCCGCGGCAGGAGGCGCTCCCAGACGTAGCGGAATTCCTTCTGGCTGTGCTGTTTGCCTGCGCGCAGCTCACAGGCCAGACCCCAGCCTTCGGTTCCCAGATAGGCCGCGATCGGCGCGTAGCCGTCATAGCCGTGGTAGGTGCGCGAGCCCCCTTCCTTCTGGGTCCCGGAGTTGTCCATGGGAAACACATCGATGTCGAGCGGCACATGGCCGGTCTTGAGGGGGCTCACCGGCACCTTGGCGTTGGCCATGAACTCGATATTGGCCTCGTCAATCACCCGTAGCATGACCGGTGCGTGCTCATCAAAACGCTGCCTCAACGTTTCCGCCGAAGGCACCCGCTCCATCCCCAGCGCCTGCCCGAAGAAATCGTCCCCTCGGACGTTCGCGACAGCTTCGAAGTCGCTCTTACCCAAACACATCAACCCCAGATAGCTCTTGGCTATGTCTTCATGGGAGATGCCGTGGCGCAGCGGAATGGCCTGCTTCAGCGCCTTGCCCAGGCCGGTAAAGCGGTTGACACAAAGACCGACCAAGGCCAGACCAGAATGAGAGGTGTAGAATTCCTCATCGGACTGCTCCAAGATGAACCGCTTCATCGTTCACCTGCCGGGTGAGTTGGGGTGCGGCCCGATTTTAGCTGAATCGCCACGATAAATCAGCAGGTTGCGGCCATCCGGGAAGACCCGAAGTCACGGAATCAGGATTGTACCATTGCCTGAGCATACACGGCCGACGATACGACTTTGCGCAATCGGTAAGAGAATTGGACTTGTTGAGATACATCCGGAACGAAAGGGGGCGGCCCGAGGACTTCGGATACTTGTGCGGCAAGCTCTAGAAACCCCGCTCGGACCCGTCCTGGAACTGGCGGCAGTTGCTGATAGGCCGCGTCAAGATCGTTGTTCTTCCCCTTGTACTCCCACCCGAAGCAGCCGCGCTTCCAGACATCGGCCCAGCCCTTGCCTCCGGTCGTCTTGGTGGCGCCCTTCTCGAACACGTGTACCAGGTGCCGCCGGGTCAGCCTCGGTGGCGTCGGCTGCCCGCGGCCCTCTCGGTGAGGGTGGATGCCTTCCACTTGTTGATGAACTGGTGTGCGTCCACCGGCTGTCCCCAGCCCGCGTCAGATTCACAGCATAGAACACTTTCGGGGGGCTATTGTCGGAGCCGTTGATGGGAGTGGGTGGGGCGGTTGACACTTTTGCTCTGTCTGTTCCCCATGGGTCCCGCGGCGATGTCCGTTTCTGCCCTGCGCGGCCACATCCTCTCCGTATCCTCAGCCTCAAGGCCAGCCGGCTTCGCGCACCCAGGTCGTTCGCACGCACATACAGAGTCGCGCGAGTAGTGCGGGATTCCGTCCTGTTTAACCCCATGACTACGTGAATGGTTTCGCCCCAGTAACAGCATAATCACTAAACCTGATGGATGATTTGTCTATGTATTTTGCTGTCTGATGAATCGCAGATATGAACGCCCAAAACGAAAAAGGCCCGCGCGCCTCGCTGATTCCTGACAGCTCCCCATCCGGATTGGTCAGATAATGTGACGAATCTATAATGAGAAGCGCGTCAACTCTCGCCTTGGCAAGCCGTTCTTCTATTTTTCGGCGCCCCCGAGGTGCCCACCCCTTATAT
>CAWCPV010000014.1:0-522500 GCA_963797555.1 uncultured Gammaproteobacteria bacterium
CCGAAGAGTCCGTGGCGGGAGTTCCCGCTTTACGCGCCGAACCGGGCTCGGGCGGGTTTGACACCCGTGCCGTCGGTGTCGGCCCGGGGATACGGGCGCAGCCTGGTAGGAGCGACTTTGGTCGCGATAATGGGCCGTTGCCCGATCGCGATACGTGCCGCGTTCAACGGCGGGCGTGCCGCCAATAGAAGTACAGCAGCACAGAGGTGATGCCGGCCAGCCAGTGCCACAGGCCGTGTAGCTGAAACGCCGCGTGCGGGTTGCACCAGGGACGCCCGCTCTGGCTCATGGCCCAGAACAGCATGGCGAGACCGAAGATGAGGAAGGCCGGAAGGTAAAAGACGGCGTAGCCGACCCAATCGCTGCGCAGGTCCGGGCGGCCGAAGCCGATATATGCCTCGAGCACCGCGTAGACGAGCACGACGATGCCAATCAGCACGGCCGAGATCGGTACAGCGTCGAGATGGATCGATGCGCCCAGCACCGTGAGCAGTAAGGTCAGCACCCCGTAGCCGACGTAGATGGGCCAGTCCGGCCAGTTGCTGGGGAAGAGCCGCACGATGGTGCATGCCAAGATGAAGCTGACGAAGGTGTACATCGATATCTGGTCCACGACCCCGCCCCATCGGGTGATGGATGCGTGGAACCACATGCTGCCGAGCCCCAAGAAGATCACCACGCAGATGTAGGCGAGCGGATAGACCTTGCGAGAGCGCATGCGATTGGCGCTTTCGCCCGGAGATCGGGTGCGAGTCCACCACACGCCGAGTCCGACGATGCCCCCGTACAGCAGGGCCATGAGGTTCGACCAAGTGTTGAACGGCTGCCGTACCCCCGGATCCCCGATCTTGGAGACCTGGAAGTCCTCGCACCAGCAGGTATTGCTCCCGCCGGTCGAGGTGTCGTGGATGCACGGGTCAGGGGCGCCGGGCCACCCGGCAGCGACGAAAATCAGGAACAGAAGCAGGACAGCAGCCGCAAAGCTCCCACCGACAGCAAGCTCCCGCATATGCATCTCCCGGCGGCCGGCGCCCGCCCCACGTGTCGTAGAGCGATCCTACGGGAACTCGATGACGTACTCCATCTTGGGCTTCTCCCGAGGAAGCACGGGTGGGGGTACCGCCTCCCCGCGCGCGGAAGGGCGGCTGCAAGTGCCGGAGTCCCACAGTCGCCGTGCAATGGGAGAGCGCACCGCCTCGAAGATGGCGTAGAGCGTGAGCTTGTCTACGTCCACGCTCTTGTCCTTCTCCATCATTGTCTTCATGACTTCCGCGAGCACCGAAGCGGCCTCGTCGAACGTCGTACTTCTCGTTCCCTGGCAGATGACAGCGCTTCATCTCGAACAACCAGTCGTGGACCACGTAGGCCGGGGCATAGCCCCACGGCGAGTAGTTGCGGAACCCCCAGAGCGGGCGGGGAATGGAGCCGCCGTCGGTGTACATCACCCCCGGGGCAATCACGTCCTTGTTGTAGCGAGTGAAGGTGAGCGGCCGCTCGCTGTCCGGCAGGAAGATGAACTTGTCCGGGTCTACCCATTGCACCACCAGCTTGCCGTGCAGCTCGCCGGGGTTGACCCGGCTATACTGCCACGAGGCGCAGCCGCTGGATGCGAGCGCGAGGACGAGAACGATGAGCCACGGCATGGAACACCCCCCCGTGACGGTGTCTGCGTTGGGCCGGCATCCGCGGGCGCCATCGGCCCAGGAGCACGGGGCACAGGCCATCCAGCGCGGGCCGGTACGCGATGCGCCGATGGTCGCGGCGGAGTCGTCGCCGAATCGTATCATGACGGGGGAGAGTGGAGATCATCCGAGGATGCCAATCGGGGCGCGGCTCGTTCCGCGGGGCGGGTGCGAAGGCACTGGTGTTTGTGAGCGACCGCATGGCGGATTCGAAGACCGTCCAAGGGGGCGCCGCCCCGGCGCTGCTCAGGCTTGGACGGTCAGTTCCTAGCCCTCTTCCGCACTCCGGCGCCGGTTCGGTTCAGACTCAGGCAAGGGGTTGTCCTGGGTGGCGGGCGACGGGCCGTCAGCCTCAGATCATGGCACTTGGGGCCAATACGCAGCAAAACCTGGCCGCCCGGAGGCGGCGAAAGGAACGGGGGGAGACAGACGATGACCGCTCACCTATGGGCAGTGTTCGGGCTGATACTGGGTTTGTTCCCCGGCGGCGTGAACAAGCATGGCGGTGCTGGTCGGCTCTATGGTCGCCGGGCTCATGGCGCGGCCAAGCGGCGGGCTCCATGGCGGCGGCCGGCTACATCCCGGGACTCCTGCCGCGGGCTGCTTTCACCGCGGTGAGACACGGGGTGGCTCTGGCGGCCGCCCTGGCGGGCCTGGAGGTGACGACGTGCGTGTTGGCCGAGGAGACGGCAGCCCACGGCGCCCCGCTCACGCTCGTCGCGCAGGCTCCGACAGCGCGGTACCGCGGACGCTGCCGCGGAAGCGGATGAACTGAACCGCGAAGTGGTCACACTGTATCGACGCGGACGCTATGCCGAGGCCATTGTGCTGGCCGAGAAGGTGGTTGCCCTCCGAGAGCAGGCCCTCGGCCCCGAGCATCCGGACACCTCTACGAGCTTCAACTACCTGGCGGAGCTGTACCGAGCGATGGGCGCCTATGCCAAGGCCGAGCCGCTCTTGCAGCGGGCGCTCGGGATTGTCGCCGGAGGCACTGTGGCACGCCCAGGCGAGTCTCGCGGCCATCGCCGCCGGCCAGCAGCGCCCCTCCGAGGCCATCTCTATGGCAAGGCGGTCAACACCATCCAGGGCCTGCGCGGTCAGGCCGCCTCACTCGACAAGGCGTTGCAGAGGTCCTTCCTCGCAGACAAGGCCGCCGTCTATCGCACGGTAGCTGAGCGGTTGTCCTCCCAATCCCGCTACGCCGAAGCCCTGGAGACCTTGCTCCTGCTCAAGCAAGACGAGCACAGGGAGTATCTGGTGGACCTGGGCGACGCGCTGCGCGACCAGGTCACCTTCACCGGGTCTGAGATCGAATGGAACGGAGCATACCAGGACGTGGTGGCGCGCTTGGCCCCGATCCGCGCCGAGGAGAGTCCGAACCTCACTGGTCGGCTCCGGCGGGAAGAGGCTAGCGTTGCTTGCTCCTGCCTACTCCCTCCGCTTGGTTCTGAGCTATAAAGAAACGGTGGAAATCCCGGTTCCATCTGAGGCGAAGCCGCACGATCCGCTGGGCGAGGGCGGCGCGCATACGGCCTCGTTGTGGTGGTTTGAGAACCCGATAACCCGAGGGGGCGGTCATGAGGGCAGATATCCGGATCACCTGTGCATCTTGCCGTTTGCGAGCGGAACCTAACCGGTCATGGCGATCTTCGCCGCCCCAGAACATGAAAACGTTTGTCACGCCATGGCCGGTTTCCCTCACCCCCAGCCCTCTCCCGCCAGCGGGCGAGGGGGACTTTGAGGCGCCTTCGGCGCATTTTCACGTTAACACGTTGCGCAATAGACGCGACCAGAAGGCCAAGGGGCTAGCCTTCCGGCTATGGTTGACGCCGTTGCTGGTCTTCTCGATAGGTTTGCCCGCGGCCGCCGGCGAAGACCCCCACGCCCTGCAGCAGCGAGCGATGGGGCGCATCGACGCCTACGTCGACCATTTCCGCCGGACGTTCGATTCCACCGCTTTGCAGCACGAGCGCGAGCGCGCCGAGGGCGAACTCAAGGAGAGCATCCGGCTGTTTCGGGCGCGCGGGCAGCTCGGTCCCGCGGCCTACTCGATGGTCAAGCTAGGTGATCTCTACCAATTCGGCGATCGGTGGGATGCCGCCATCGAAATGTATGGGCAGGCATTGCAAGCGGCCCGGCAGGGCAAGGACCCCCGTTCGGAGTGCAAGGCCCTGCTCGGGCAAGCGCGTTCCTTTATCTACGGGAAGCGTGAGACAGACCGCGCCTTGGCTCCCATTGAGCAGGCCGTCCAGCTCGGCAAGGGGATGGACGAGCAGACTTGTCTCTTCGACGCCCTCGATCTCCAGGCGCAAACCGAGATAGCGCAGGGAGACCTGATTGCGGCGGCGGACTCGCTCAACCGCGCCTTCTCGGTTGCCGGCAGGATCCAGGACGACAAGGTCCTGTTCTACGGCTATCTCGATCGTGCCGACATGTATCAGAAGCTGGCCGAGCGGTGCGACTTCGAGAGGGTTTTTCAACCCTGTTTGGAGGCCCTTGGCCACGCAAGGAAGGACTACCAGGCGGCGCTTGCGTTGGCGCAGAAGCTCGGCTGGATCGGGCTTGCCGGGCAGGTGCAGGGCTTTCTCCGTCGCCTGGGGGTGCGCGAGGAAATGATCCGCTCTCAGCAACGCTTTCACCGAACTCTGACGCAAAGCGGCATTTTCGCGCCGCGACGCGCAGGCGACGTATTGGTGAACGAGCAGTTCGCCACGGGTGAGAACCCGCAGATGTCGGGCCTATTGGCCTGGATCGAGCGCGAAGGCGGTATTCCGGCGGGGACCGATCCGCGGGGTGCGTATGTGCAGGGTCTGATGCACGAGATGGGGGGAGAAAGCGATGAGGCGCTCAAGTGGTACCTTCGTTCGGTGGATCTGCTGGAACACGACCGCAGCTTGTTGCGGGCCGAGCAGGCGCGTGGGAGCTTTCTGGAGGACAAGGTCGAGTTCTATTACACGGCCATGCTTCATCTGCTGGATCGCGGGCGCGTCGAGGAAGCTTTCGCGCTGATGGAGCAATCGCGCGCCAGGGTCATGGCAGACCTGCTCGCGACCAAGAAACTCGCGCTTTCAGACCCTGGGCAGCGCGAGCTTTACGCATCGGCCTTGGCGCTTCGTGCCCAGATCGCCCAGCAGCAACAGCGCTTATTCAGCCTGCGCAACGCCGCTGGGGCCGGAACCTCCACCGATTCGGCAGCGGGAGCCGATGGCGGCCATGTCGAGCGGGGGAAGGTCCTATATCTGTCGGGTGCAAGTGCCGCGGAGCTGGAAAGGGATCTCGCGCGGCTGGAAGAGGGTTACCAAAAGGTCATGTCGCGCATCCGTGAACAAGCGCCGCAGCTCGCGCACTTGGTCAGCTCGGAGCCGGTGTCCCTCGATCAGGTGCAGAAGATTCTGGCGGCAGATCGCAGCGACCTGCTCGCCTATCTGACGCTGGAGAGTCAGGTCGTGCTTTGGCACATCGGCCCCCACGGTGTGCATGTGCGTTCCGTCTTTCTGCCCCGTTCGGAGCTACAGCACGAGGTCGCTTCGCTTCGCGAGAGTCTGGTCGACCCGACGCGCCCATTCAATCAGCGCCTCGCCCGTGAGCTCTACCTTTATCTGGTGGAGCCCGCGATGAAATGGGTCGAAAGCGATCACCTCGTGATCGTCCCGCACGAGGACCTCAACTACATACCTTTTCAGGTCCTGCTCACCAGCACGGAGCCGGAGCAGTTTCTCGGCGAGCGCTACGAGATTACCTACGCGCCGAGCGCGACGGTGCTGACGGCGCTTCCGCCGCCCCGTCCCGTCAAGGCGGAGCGGATGCTGGCGATTGCCAATCCGTCGGGTTCACTCCTCTGCTCATGAGCGTCTCCGCGTTTGAAGGGTATCGAAGGCGTGCGCCAGCGCCGGCTGGAGGCGCACGTGCGCAGGCGAAGCGTAGTGCTTGAGTGCAGGCCGGTCAAGGTTCGGGGACGCTCGGCGCAGTGGCACAGGTCCGCAGCGCCGATGTCGGCGCCCGAGGCGAAGCGAACCGGCCGCGCACGGCGAACGCGGAAACCGTCCAAGGGGGCTCCGCCCCCTTGGAACCCCCGCAAAGGGTAAGAGCGCAAAGAGCAAAGGCTAAGGGGTCCTCGCCAGACGGAAGCCGAGGTTGACGTCCCGGTAGCCGGGCGTGGTCCCGGCCCGGCTCGCGGAGCGCACGCCGCGCGGCTCGCCGTCCCATGACCCGCCCCGGTCCACACGGGGACCGCCGTCCCCTGTGCCGGCGCAACGCTCCTCGCCTCCAGCGTACTTCTCATCGTAGGCGGAGCAGGTCCACTCCCACACGTTGCCCAGCATGTCGTAGAGTCCGAAGCCGTTGGGCTGGAACCGCCCCACCGGCGCCGCTGCCGCGATGCCGTCATCACAGTCATGGGTCTCCTTGTCGAACTGGAAGGCCGCTTTCGTCGTGCGGTCGTATACGTTCGCATACCGGCACGCCTGGCTCGGGTCGTCGCTCCAAAAGCGCGCGGTCTGCGTCCCCGCCCGCGCCGCATACTCCCACTCGGCTTCCGTGGGCAACCGGAAGCGCTGCCCCGTCTTCCGCGAGAGCCAGTCGGCATAGGCTACGGCATCGTTCCAACTCACCTCGACCACCGGCTGGTCGTCGCTGTTCAAGGAGTGGCCCTTGTAATCACCACTGTAGTGGTCCGGCTTGAACTTGCGATACTGCCCGTTCGTCACCTCGTACTTGCCCATCCACAAGGCATCGACGCAGACCTCGTGTTGCTTCTCGTCGTCGGCCCGCTCGCTCTCCGTGGGCGGGCTGCCCATCTGAAAGCAGCCGCGCGGGACCCAGACGAATGACATGCCCGTCGTCGGCTCGGTCCAGGTTGCCCCCACCTTTGGAGTAGCGGCAGCGGGCGCGGGGGCGAGGCCGGTCGGCTCGCCCCCGCGCGGCTGGACAGCCCCGGGGGGTGGCTTCTGCACGGTCCTCGGGATTGGTGCCGCCCCCACCCGGAACACGAAGTCCCCGCGCGCGAGCAGGTAGTCCGCTATCTTGCCGTACTGAGGGTTCTGCCGCGCATACTGCGGCACCACCCGCTGCAGGTACAGACCCAATTCGGTACCGGTCACGTAGCCGTCCTGGTCGAGGTCTGCCAGTCCCCGCCCGATGGCATCGACGAAGGCCGGCGCGAACACGCTCTGCGCCGGCACGGTCTGGTTCGCCTTGCCCGCGGTGATGAACTCCCGCACCGGCTCGGCCGTGAGATCCGAGATGTGCGGCGGCACCTCCGGCAGATCGCGGGCAGCGAACACGCTCCCGGAGAAGCAGCTATCGAACAGGAACAGCACGTGCTTGGCCTCGATTTCCCGCGCCCAGGTGAGCACCTGGTTCATGCTCACGGCCTTGCCGAGGAAACCGTCCCGGTCCTGGCGCGGGTCGGGGGCATCGGCCGGCACGATGTAGCCCATCTCCTCGCCGTAGCCACGCTCCAGGGTGTGCCCGTGGCCGGAGAAGTAGATGAGGAGCCGGTTGTCCTTGGCAAAGCCGAAGCGGTTGATGAAGTCCGCAATGGCCTTGCGGAGGTCCTCTGCCTTGAGGTCGCGGCGCTTGGTCACCTGAAAGCCCTGCGCCTGCAGCATCGCTTCGACCTTGTCCAGCTCCCGCGGCACGGCGGTGAGGTCCGGCCAGCCGGCGGTGTAGAGGCTTTCCCCGATGAGCAGCGCGTGGCTCTCGCGATACAGCCCGACCGCTCTGCCCGAGGGGTTCGTGAACAGCACCCGCCCCCGGGAGGCCGCTCGCTGCCGACGCCACGAGCCCCAGCAGCCCTAGACAGAGCAACGCCAGCGCCCGAGTCCGCCTCCCCTTCATTGCATTCTCCCTGACTGTTCGGACCGCTGTTCGGACTCGCCCCGTTCCCATCTTACCTTGGCCTGCACCGACCATGCCGCTGCGGGGACCCGCCGGTCGAGAGGGAGCGGGGCCTTCGGTCGCCCTACCAGCCCCGCTCCCGATCGTCCCTGACAGCGCTATTCGGCGCTCCCCTCCGTGCGAGGCCGGGAAGCGGACGCCATGGACACCCGCGCACCACACCCGACGCGTCCGTGGAGGCGCCGGCTCGGGGCGTGCTGTCGCAAGACAGCGCGCGGGCGGACTCGCCAGACGGAAGCCGAGGTTGTTGTTCCGGTTGTCGGGCGTGTTCCTGTTGCGGTTCGCGGAGCGCACGTTGCGCGGCTCGTTGTTCCATGACCCGCCCCGGTTCACACGGGGACCGCCGTCGGGTCCGCTCCCCGTGTAAAGCATACCTCTGCGAACATAGCTCGACGCAACCCCCAGGTGTCGGCGTGCCGGGCATGACCGATCCAGCTCTGGACGCGGGGGTCTATGTCTCCCCAGTCCGCACGGCCCCCGGCGTATGCCCGTGCGAGCCGCCGCAGCCGGCGGCGAAATCGGAAGCCGTTTTGGCTGCGCAGCCGTCGCCGCTCGGGGAGCACGAAATAACCCAACAGGTCGAGCCCGTCACGCACCGCGAGTCATGTGTGCCTTGTTCGGGTGCAGCTTCAGCCTGTCGCGAGCGAGGTGCTCCGCCACGGCTTCGCGCACCTCCCGCAGGCGCCCCTTGTCGTTGTCCAGGGCCACCATGTCGTCGACGTAACGGAGGTATGCGCGGACCCGCAGCACCTCCTTGACTTGGCGGTCCAGGTCGTCCAGGTACAGGTTGGCAAAGAACTGGCTGGTGAGGTTGCCGATGGGAATGCCGGTGCGGCGCTCGATGGGCGTGAGCAGGTCGTCCCCGGGAAAGTAGACTGTCTCCCCGCCGACCGCTTCAGGACCCGTATCGATGATGCGCGCGAGCAGATCCAGCACCCGGGCATCCTTGATTCGCCGGGCTAGCTTCTCCTTGAGAAGTGCGTGGTCGATGGAGGCGAAATACTGCTGCACGTCCATCTTGAGGGCATATACATAGCCGCGCGCCCAGCCCTGGTATCGGTCCACTGCGGCATGCACCCCCTTGCCCTTGCGACAGGCGTAAGAGTCGTGGATGAAGGTGCGGTCGAGCGCAGGCTCGATGACGTTCATCACCGCATGATGCACGACGCGGTCGCGGAACGGCGCCGCGGCGATGAGCCTCGGCTTGCGCTCGTAGATCGTGAACAGCCGATACCCGCCCGGCCGGTACTCACCGCTCTCGAGCGCACGCTGCAGGCCGAGCAACTCGTGTTCCAGGTCCAGCGCGAACGCCGCCACCTGGCCCGATCGCCCCTTGCCGCGCCTCGCCCGGCGGTAGGCCAGCAGCAAATTCTCGAAGCTCACCACCTGCGGCCACAGACCGCCCAGGCGCCTCATGGCTCTTGTCTCGACCGCAGCCATCCCCCGATTTGCCGCCCCAGGTTTTCCATCAAGCCCGCACCGTGCTCGTAGCGCTTGAGCGGCATCACCTGAAGCTCGTACGCGAGCCTCCACAGATGGCGTGTGACCTCGAGCCTGAGGTTCGCGCGCCGCAGGGGGCCTTCCTTCTGGCGGCTGTAGGCGGCTTCCACCAATGCTTCCAGCACCTCCAGACAGCCCGCTTCGAGCCGCTCGCCCAGCGTAAAGCGCCGCGAGCGCGGCAACTTGTCGAGCTGAGGGATGAGCCATCCCAGCAAGTCATGGCAGGCCTGCACGGCATGTGGCGGCGTCGGCGGCGGTGCTCTCTCTCCCATGTCCGCCTCCATCGATGAGCCTTGCGGGGGGGTCGGCCCATCGCAAGGGCCCCTCAGCGCGCGGAGAACGACCAAGGGGGCTCCGCCCCCTTGGAACCCCGCAAAGGGTAACAGCACAAAGCACAAAGGCTAAGGGGTCCTCGCCAGACGGAAGCCGAGGTTGAGTGTACCGGGCGTCGGGCGTGCTCCTGTAGCGGGTCGCGGAGCGCACGAAGCGCGGCTCGTCGCCCCATGACCCGCCCCGGTTCACACGGGGACCGCCGTCTCCCTTTCGAACGCAGCGCCGCTCAGCACCAGCGTACTTCGTCTCATACGCCGAGCAGGTCCACTCCCACACGTTGCCCAACATGTCGTAGAGCCCGAAGCCGTTCGGCCGGAAGCGCCCCGCCGACGCAGTGTAGACATACCCGTCGGTGCAGTCGTGAATCGCCCAGTCTGGGTACGTCTCCTTCGCCGTCCGGTCGGCCACGTTGGCGTAGCGGCACGCCTCGCTCGAATCATCGCCCCAAAAGCGCGCAGTCTGCGTCCCCGCCCGCGCCGCATACTCCCACTGGGCCTCCGTCGGCAGCCGGTAGCCCTTCCCGGTCTCCTTCGACAGCCACTCGGCATAGGCGAGCGCGTCGTTCCAGCTCACACAGGTGACCGGGTGGTCGTCCCCCTGCGGAAATCCCGGGGAACGCCAGAGCTTGTCCTTGTCGAGCTGCGCTTGCTTGCCATCCCAGTAATAACACCCGCCCCCGGTCTCCGCCTCGGTGCGGTACCCGGTGGCGTCCACGAAGCGGCGGAATTCGCTCACGGTCACCTCGTAGCGGCCCAGAGCGAAGGCCGCGACCTCGACCTCGTGCACTGGTCCCTCGTCGTCGTCCCGGCCGGCTTCTCCCGCCGGGCTCCCCATCCGAAAACTCCCCGCCGGAATCATCACCATCTCGGGGCCTTCCGAGCCGTCCTTCAGCCGGTCGCGAAAGCCGCGGACCGCAGTCTTGGCCGGCTCCCGCGGCGGCGCCTCGGCTGCTCGCCGTTCCTCGAGCGGCGGCGCCGCCTCGGGGGCCTTAGCCGGGAGCTGCGGAACACCGACCTCGAATACGAAGTCGCCCCTGGACAGCTCGTAGTCGCGGATCTTGCCGAACTGCGGGGTCTGGTCCGCATGCTGCGGCACCTTGCCCTGCAAGTACACGCCAAGCTCCATGCCGGTGACGAAGCCGTCCCTGTCCAGATCGCCCAGGCGATAACGCAGGGCATCGACGAAGGCGGGCGTGAAGACGCTGCGCGCCGGCACCGTCTCCCCGGCGCTGCCAGCGGTGATGAACTCGCGCACCGGCTCGGCGGTGAGCCGCGAGATCTGGGGCGGGCGCTTGGGCAGGTCGCGGGCGGCGAACACGGAGCCCGAGAAGCAGCTATCGAACACGAACAGGGCGTGCTTGGCGTCAATGTCCCGCGCCCACAGCATCACCTGCTCCATGCTTACGGCCTTGTCCTTGAAGCCGTTCGGGTCCTTCTCGGGAGAGGGGGCGTCGGCGGGCACGATGTAGCCCATCTCCCGCCCCCACCCTCGATCGAGCGTGTGCCCGTGGCCTGCGAAGTAGAACAGCAGCCGGTTGTCCGGGGCGCGGCCGTAGCGGTGGATGAACTGCACGAAGGCATCGCGGAGCTCCTGACCGGTGGGGTTCAGGCGCTTCACCGACCTGGAACCCCTGCTCCTTCAGCGCCGCCTCCAGAAGATCCAGCTCGCGCGGGACGCTCTCGAGGTTCGGCCAGCCTCGCGTGTAGCGGCTTTCCCCGATGAGCAGCGCGTGACTCTCGCGATAGAGTCCCACCTGCTCGCCCGCGGGGTCTTTGAACAGCACCTGGCCGCGCGAGGCCGCGGTCAGCCGCTGCGCTGAGGCACCACATGCCGAGCACCGCCGCCCAGCACAACCACCTGTTCATTGCCTCACCTCCCGGCCCCGCGGTTCCGACTTTCGCCCCCGCGTGCAGTGTCTGCCCGGATTCATCCCCTGCTCGAGGACTGCTTTGCCAGCCACGCGGCGAGCGTCGCCACACGCTGCAACTCCCGTGCACGGCGACGTCGCCTGCGGCCGGGACTGGCGGTGGCCATCCTCGCCCCGCGGGGGGTGCGCCGACGACCACTAAGGCCGCGGCGCGATGAGCGTCGATGGCACCGAGCCGCCGGTCGGGGAGGCCTGCGAGCCCAAAACCCGCCTGCATCGGGTCACCACAGGCTCAGCGCGGCGTCGTCGACTGCCTGCTGGTGCCACCGCCGCCGTAGTCGATGGTGGAGTTGGTGGTACCGGTGCTGCTGTTCGCGTTACCATCACCTCCCGTGGTCTGGCCACTGCCCCTGGTCCCGCCTCCTTCCGTGGGGCTTGGTGGCGGTGGCGCGCTCGGCGGATGTTTGTGTTCTTTGTGTTGCAGCAACTTGTGTATTGCCCATCCTGCGCCCGCTCCTATGACCGCCCCGCCAATCCCTTCGAGCACCGGCGTGATGTTGCCGGAAGTGGGACTCGTGTATTTGAACTTGTTTCGCCACGCCGTTCGTTGACTCAACGTCTGCCACCGAGACGGGGTAGGGTCCGATGATGGTGCTGCGGGTAAGTACCACTTCCTGCATCGGGCCGACAACCACCTGCCTGGAGCCCTGTCTCCCCAGCCATGCGCTCATCGTGCCCCGAATCACGGTAAGCACGGTATGCTGGGGCAAGGCGCTCGCATGATAGACGCCCTGGGTGTGCTCGCTTGGGCGCCACCTTCAGGCGTTCCCACCTGTTGCAAGCAACGCTGTGTCTCAGCGTAAAGCCTTCCGGTGCGGAACTCCTCGATGCCGATCCTGCACTGCCCGCCTGGGCCACCCAGGAAGTCGATGCGCGCGCCGCTCCCTAGACCCGTGCTCACGAGCGCGTTGTTCGGGAGGTCCATGGAGCGCGTGACCCTGTCGCCGTTGACGAACACGTTATTGCCAGCGACGCGCAGGATGCCAATCGAGCCGGTCCTGTCAGAATAAACGAAGCGCGGTTCCGTGTTCTCGTCCAGTTCCACCAAGCCCCCATCCCGTACCGCGGGGTCCGGCCGTGGGGGCAGCGGCTCGCACGCGCTGGACAGGGCAGCCAGTAGCGAGAACAGGAGCATCGTGACAAAACCGCGCGAGGCATCATCGAGCGCGGTCATGAGATCCACCCTGCGCTGCCCAGCGGTGGTCCCCTGGGGATAAGGGCTTGGGTCCTGCGTCTCGCGCACTGTTTGATGTCCTGACATGTCAGCCTCCCTATCTGCGCCGCCCTGCGTTGGTGTACAGCGTTTGCCACCGTGCTCAAAGGCTCGGATCTCACGCTCAATATGTCGGGATATGCCGGGCCGGTGGATCATTTTACTCTGGTGCGGACCTCAGACGCTTGACCGCCCGTTTGCACTTCGGGACTGCGGCTCGCTCTCCAGGAGCCCAACAGGAACCCGCAGGGTATGGACTACCGCCCGTTCGACCTGGCCGCCCCCGATCCCGGGGCGTGCCAGAAGGCATGGGACGGGGAGGCCACAATGCAAGGCGTGGTCGTCGGATCGCTGCTCAACGCTGCGGCCGGGCTGCGCTGCCTGCGATGAAACACCGGGTGCGTTCGGTAGCCGGGCTAGTGGGCGTGTTGGTGACGACTCTGGAGCTGGCCAGGTGTACCACACCCCGGGTTGCGCCGTCCGGCGTGATCGTACAACCCCTGACCGACGACCGGGAGCACCGCCCTGCGGATGCCGTCGCGGAAGCCGACCAACTGGACCGGAGGGTTGTCGCACTGTACCGAAGCGGACGCTATGCCGAGGCAATCGTGCGGGCGGAGAAGGCCGTTGCACTGCGCGAGGATCTCGACCTAGTCTGCCTGCTCACCACGACGCTGCGCGATGCACCAATGTATCGGCTGACCATCCAGCGTACTGCAACCAACGGGTTGCACGCTGAGTCTCAGATCATGGTCGACAAGGTCTTCGCCTTGCAACGCGACGGATGCGGCCCCGTGTTCGGCCATCTCGATCAGGACATGATGGTGGCGCTCAACCGGACGTTCGCACTGGTCATGGGGATGGCGGATTGACGAAGGGGAACCGGTCGCAGCCTACGCCACAGGCGCCTACAGCTATCGCGAGATCGCCCAGCACTTCGGCCTCCACCCGGCGACCGTGGGGCGGATCGTGCGCAGGCGAATGCTTGCAAGCGAGAACTGACCCCCGTGCTGCTGACCCTTTACTGTACTTCAACCGCGTCAGGCTGGCGTTACCCCGGCTCGCCAACCCCTTACGGCTGGAGCCGCAGGCTAGGGTGTGCAGGGCGCATATTTTTCTGCCCGGTGCAGCGATCCCATCACAAGGTCGGGAGGAGTCCGTACGACCTACTCCCTCCCGGGGGTGGCTGCCGCTCCCGAGATGACCTCTGATCTGGAGCTACACGCGGGCACCCAACGTCTGTAATAGGCGGAGAACTCCGCAGCGGACACCGGCCTGCAGAAGTAATAGCCCTGCACTTGGTCACAGCCTTGGCTCTTCAGGTAATCCCATTGCGCGGAGGTCTCCACCCCCTCGGCCACCACCGTGCGGTTCAGGCTCCTGCCCATGGTGATGATGGTGTTGGTGATGGCCTCGTAGTCGCTGTCACCAGGAATGTCCTTTATGAAGGACCGGTCGATCTTGATGACGTCGATGGGCAACAGCTTCAGTTGGGAAAGCGAGGAGAACCCGGTGCCGAAGTCGTCCAGGGTAATGTGGATGCCAATCTCCTTGAGGCCCGAGAGGATCTGGGCTGCCCTTCCCGCATTGTGCATGACGGTGCTCTCCGTGATCTCCAGCTCCAGTAGTGAGGGGGCGATACCGGTCCGCGTGAGGATCGCGACGATCTCTTTGGAAAGGCGCGCGTCGGAGAAATGGCGAGCGCTGATGTTCACGGCAATGCGGAGGGCCGGGAGTCCTTCACTCCGCCAGACCGTAGTCTGGTGGCAGGCCTCTTCCAACACCCACTGGGAGAGGGGAATGATGAGGCCGGATTCCTCCGCCAGGGGAATAAAGCGGGCTGGCGGTACAAGCCCGAGCTGGGGATGCTGCCAGCGAACCAGGGCCTCCACCCCGGTGATCTCCCCCGTCATGGTGTCGAGCTTCGGTTGGTAGTGCAGGGTCAGCTCACCCCTAGCGAGGGCCGCGCGCAGGCCGCACTCCAGGGCCATGAGGTCGTGGGCGCGCTCGCTCATCTGGGCCAGATAGAACTGATAGTCGTTCTTTCCCTGCTCCTTGGCGCTGTACATGGCGATGTCGGCGTGCTTCATCAACGTGAACTCGTCCGTGCCGTTTTCCGGATACACACTGATGCCGATGCTCGCGGTAACGTGCACGGCCTGTCCATGCAAGACCGTCTCTGTGGCAATGGCCGACAGGATCTTGCGCGTCAGGGCGCCAATCTGAGTGTAGGAGGAGAACTCCTCGATCAGAACGACGAACTCGTCCCCCCCCAGGCGAGCCACAACGTCCACCTCCCGCAGGCAGGCGGTGAGCCGCTTGGCCATTTCCTGCAACAGGTGGTCCCCCGCATCGTGGCCAAGGGCGTCGTTGATCTGCTTGAACCGGTCCAGATCGATGAACATGACCGCCAGACTTCGGCGGAAGCGCTTGGCTTGGGCCAGGGCATGGTTCAGGGAATGGCTGAACATCGTCCGGTTGGGAAGGCCCGTCAGGGCATCGTGATACGCCAGGTGGTGAATGTGTTCCTGCATCTGCTGGCGTTCCGTGACGTCCCGGACCAGGGACAACAGATGGTGGCGCCCGTTGATCGTGATCGGCCCGGTACGCAGCTCGACGGGGAAGACGGAGCCATCCTTGCGCCGGAATTGGCGTTCCCGGGTCATCGGCAGGCCCTCCGACGGCGGTGGCTCCGCGCCGGGCGGTTTCAGGTCGATCTGCGCCAGGTTCATGCGCAGAAGTTCCTCGCGCGCGTACAGCAGGCTCTCGCAGGCGCGCTGGTTGACATCGAGGATGCCCCCGTCGGCATCGTGCAAGAAAAAGCTGTCGAAGGCTTGCTCCACCAGTGCCCGGAAGTGCGCCTCGCTGTCGGCTAGGGCCAATTCCACTTGCTTGCGCTTGGTGATTTCGAGAAAGGTGCCGCGCGCCTGGCCTGCCTCGCCGGGCGCTCCCGAGGCCGGCTGGCCGATGGCCTGGACCCAGCGGGTCTCCCCGTATGGCGTTTGGATGCGAAATTCGATCTCGAAGCCTTCGCCGCGGTGCAGGACCGCACTGAATGCCCCGCTGACCCGCTCCCGGTCGGCCGGGTGTACCCGGGCCAGGAATTCGGGATAGGGTAGCGGGGGCGAGCTGGGATCCATGGCGAAGATCCGGTAGCACTCCGGCGACCAGCGCCCGGTGTCCGTGTCCCTGGCGTACGACCAGTTGCCCAGGCCGGCGATGCGTTGCGCTTCCGTCAGGCGGCCGTAAATCTCCTGAAGTTCCCGGGAAGCCAGTGACTCGGAACGGAGCAGCAGATAACGCTCTTGGTCGGCTTCCGCATAGGCACGGCTGACCCGTTCCAAAAGTTCCCGCCATTGCCCCGCGTTGGGCAGCAACGTCCCCTCATCGCTTAGACCCAAGCGCTTGAGTTGGCGGAGCAGAAGAGCGTGCAGCGGCACGGCTAGCGCTCCGAAGCGATGGTCAGCATCATCGTCTGATTGTGCAGGTCGCAGGAGCCCGTCGAGTACGGCGAAATGCCCCCGTAGCCGTAGAAACCGAACTGATGGGTACCCGGCGGAAGGTGGTCTAGCAAGGCCTCCGTCTCGTCCTCCACATGCTCGCCTAGCACCAACCGGCGGCCCACGCAGCTCACCGCCAACGCCGCCAGGGGACTCGATGCGTGCGCATGCACGCGCGCCAAGGTGGCTGCCTCGACGGCCCCGCCCACCAGCTTATCAAAGGTAGCCCGCATCAACTGGGCGAGGGAGCCCTGGGGGATGTCGCTGGCAAACAGCATGGACTGGCTGGCTTCGTCGACGCCCAGTATTGCGCGCACCAGATGCTTCGTGTCGCCGTGATGGCGGCGAATGCACAGGGGATAGAGTAGCCCGGTGGATGGCAGGCCCGATGCCAATTCCCCCAGGTACTCCTTGTAGAGGGCGAGGGCCGGCCTGCTGTCCAGTTCGTAGAGCACGTTGCCCTCGGACCGTGTGACGATGCGCTCGGGCCCGAAGCTTTCCCAGCCGCCGCGGGCGCCGTGGGAGATCTGGAAGCGGTCGCCGTAGAACCCGACTGCCGTTGCTATCTTCGTCCTTGGCTGGCCTTCGTGCAGCACCCAGGTGCGCGTGAAGCGATCGTCGTCCGCGGCCAGCCCGCCCATGACCGGGATGTGGGTGGGAAAGCGGGAGAGGCCGTCCACGAGCTGGCTGCCGTTGATGTTCAGACCGTCCGCCAGCACGAAAACCCCCCGCAACCCATCGGTCTCGAACTGCCGGGCCAGGTGCTCGCCGGCAGCGAAGGAGTCGTCTCGACTCGCGACCTGGGTGGCCGCGGCTACGAGCCGGCTGTGCTCCAGGCGGATTACCGCCACCGAGATGCTGTCGTCGTTCACCCGGGGACCGGCAATCTCCCCGGCGGTCGAGCACCCGAGGATGGTGGACGCCGGGTAGGCGTTGCAAAGCTCGGTAATGGGGATCGGGTCATCGAAGTACTCCGTGGCGCCGAACGCCAGAACCAGCGTTTGTTCGGAGTCGAGGGCCGGGAATGCGTCCACGGACCAACCCTTGCCGACCTCATGAGAGAACGTGCTGACTTTCATCCCGATACCTCCCAAGAAACGGACTCCCTCGGACCCCGGATCCGTCCGGCTGCACACGACCTGCGCGCCTGTACGAACTGGGGCGACTCCCGACGCCGCCTGTTAAGTGTAACGGTAAACTACTTGTTGCCGCTGCTGCTCGGCCGCCTCCACTGCGGTGGGCGGATCGATCTCATCGAATATCGACAGCGTTTCCGAGCGGCCCCACCACTGCGCGATGCGCTGCTGGTCCGAGAATGGGAAATTATATAAGCGGCATCTGGCGTAAAAAGGACATCGTCCCGTGGCGGGTAGTGGTCAAGGTCCCAGGGAGGTTCGCTGTAGGGGGACCAGTTACGGAAGCTGGCCGACGGGCCATGGAAGGCCTCCATGCATCCCGGGCAGCTTAGGTCTTCATTGCTGTTGATCGTCCGCGACGACGACCTGGTACGAGTATCCCTGTTCCGTCAGGAAGAGCTTGCGGTGGTGGGCAAACTCCTCTTCGCGCGTGTCACGCGAGACGAGGTGAAGAAGTGCGCCGCGCGGCCGTCGCCCTTGGGCCGCAGGATGCGACCAAGCCGCTGGGCCTCTTCCTGGCGTGAACCGAACATGCCCGACACCTGGATGAGCAGGTCGGCGTCCGGGAGGTCGATGGCGAAGTTCCCCACCTTGGAGAGCACGATGCGGTGCAACTCGTTGCGGCGAAATCGATCGGTCAGATCTGCTCACGTTCGGCCTGCGGTGTCTTGCCCGTGACCAGTGGCGCGTCGAGCTCCTTCGCGATGGCCTCGACCTGGGCGAGGTATTCGCCGATGATGAGCACCCGACCGTTAGTGTGCTGCTCCAGCAGTCGACGGAGGCGAGACCTCTTGGCCGGGTTCTCGGCGGCGATCCGGAACTGCGAGCGCCTGTCCGCGAGGGCGTACTGCATCCGGCGCTCCGCACTCATGGCCACACGCTCCTCGACGCAGGCTGCGCTCGCAATCCAGGCCTGACGTTCGAGGTCCTTCCAGGGGACGTCGAATCGCTTAGGTCCGATCAGGGCGAATACGTCTGCCTCGCGGCCATCTTCTCTAACCAGCGTGGCCGTGAGCCCCAGTCGCCGGCGCGCTTGCAAGTCGGCAGTCGCGCGGACACCGGAGCCGGCAGCAAGTGGACCTCATCGTAGACGACGAGTCCCCAGGAGCGTGCCCGGAACAGCTCGAGGTGAGGGAACTCACCGTCGCGATGGGCGCGCCAGGTCAGGATCTGGTAGGTGGTCAGCGTCACAGTGGGACACTGGGACAGACCCCGATTGTCTATTATCTTGCAGAGCCGATGGAACGGCGGCGCGGTTCGACGGAGAGCTGATAGCCCACGGTGTGTCTGTCCGGGGCCTGGGACGCGACCTTCCTCGAGAAAGCGGCGGGCAAGGCGTCGGCATTCCGCCTGCCTTGAAGCCACGTGGACGGTGCGCTAGGCTGTTGTTGCGCGCTACGTTTAGAAAGATTTGCCATGCCGCGCCCAGGCACTGATGATGGACTGAACAGGTTCCAGCGATACCGAGCCCGCCGCAAGATGCGGGGGATGAAGCTCATTCGCCTGTGGGTGCCGGATCCGCTGGCACCCGGCTTCGCCGAGGAAGCGAGCCGTCAAGCGGCACTGCTGCGCGGAGCCCCCGAGGAGAGCGAAGCCCTGGAATTCATCGGGGCCGCGGGCGACTTCGATGATTGGACGGCGTGAAGCGCGGCGATCTCGTGACCGTCGCTGCACAAGGCGATTATGGGAAGCCGCAGCCGGCTGTGGTCGTTCAGTCCGACTGGCTTCGAGAGACAGACAGCGTCCTGGTCTGCCTGCTCACCACGACGCTGCGCGATGCACCCATGTATCGGCTGACCGTCCAGCCTACTGGAACCAACGGGTTGCACGCGGAGTCCCAGATCATGGTCGACAAGATCTTCGCCTTGCGAGGCGACAGATGCGGCCCCGTGTTCGGCCATCTCGATCAGGACATGATGTTGGCGCTCAACCGGACGTTGGCACTGGTCATGGGGATGGCGGATTGACAAAGGGGAACCGGTCGCAGCCTACGCCACAGGGGCGTACAGCTATCGCGAGATCGCCCAGCACTTCGGCCTCCACCCGGCGACCGTGGGGCGGATCGTCCGCAGGCGAATGCTCGCAAGCGAGAACTGACCTGCCCCCGTGCTGGCGTGCCAACGTGCTGGGTGAAGCACTCCGACCACGCTCCCCCGGTGGCCAGCGATCAAGTCAGAGAGCTAACACCCTGTTCGGAAACTCACATGAATATGCGAAATCACCTTGCACCGTGCATCCTGACCGCTCTGCTCACCTTCGCCGCGGTCTCACCGGCGTTCGCCCAGCCCGGCGCGGAGGTCTACTACGACGACCCCAATGGACCCCGTTACGGGGACCCGGGGGCCAGATATCAAGAACATGCGCCCGACCCATATTCGGACGAGACGGTCAGCGCCTTCTTTGACGATCTCGCGCCTTACGGCGACTGGATGTACGTAGAGGACCTGGGGTGGGCATGGCGGCCTCAGGGAGTCCCGAGGGGCTGGCAGCCCTACACCGACGGTCGGTGGGTCTGGACCGACGACGGCTGGACCTGGATTTCGGATTGGGAGTGGGGATGGGCGCCGTTCCACTATGGGCGCTGGACGTCCTACGACGACGATTGGGTGTGGGTGCCGGGCCTGGAATGGGCACCGGCTTGGGTGAGCTGGCGGCATGGAGACGGGTGGGTTGGCTGGGCCCCCTTGCCGCCCCGGTTCCCGCACTATCGGGAGGTCCTCGTCGAGCCCTATCTGGTGGAGCGGGAGATCGTCCTGCCGCCCACTGCGTACTGCTTCGTACAGGAACGCGTGTTCATGGAGCCGCAGGTCGGTCTCTATATGGTTCCGCGCTACCGCAACAACGCCCTGGTGCGCCGGACGGAAAACGTTACCCATTACAGCTTCGCCGGGGGTCGGGTAGCGAACCGCGGCCTCGACGTAAGGGAAGTCGAACGCTTTACGAGCCGCCCGGTGAGGCAATATCGGATCGTGGACCGAGACAGGCCGGCCAAGCGGGGCGAGTATGTCAAGGACAACGAGGTCCCCATGTTCCGGCCCTCATTCAAGGGCGAAAAAGGGTCTCGGCCTCGGGACCAGGGCGGTGGGCATTCGTGGGGGGCTAACCCCAGGGAGACGCGGCCAGGCTTCGCCGGCAGGCCGCCGGAGAAGGGCGTCGATGTAACACGCGAGATCAAGCCAGGTCCCGGTCGACCGTGGGAAGGCGGCCAGGGCGCAAGCGAAAGCCAGGGGGGATCGCGCGCGTACACCACCGAGCCCCGGACACCGGAGACACGGAAGGGTGCGCCCTTCGCCTACGGATCGCCCGGCCGCCAAGACTATGGCGGCTCCCAGAAAGCGTTGCGCGGCAACAGCGGCGAGCAGCGGACAACCCCTGCCCCCGCGTCGGAGCCCTACTCCAAGCGCGGGGAAGATTGGGGTTCATCCCGAGAGGCGCGCACGCCCGAGCCGCCCGCGGTCATCTACCAGGCGCCCGCGCGCAAGGACAATGCCGTTACGGCTCCGCCACAGTTTCCCGAGGTGTCCCGCCCACAGCAGCCGTGGGGCCGCGACACCAGGCAGAACGAGGCGAAGCAGTCCTCGCGCAACGTGCCTCCCTACCAACCCCCGGTCGTACGGGCGCCCCAACCCGCCCGCGAGGAGCGCCAGTTACAGCCGCAGGTACGCGGAGGCACGTGGGGTCCGCCTCCGCAGCAGTCCTTCAGCGGCGTCCAGAAGTACGATCGCAGGTCGAATCGGGAGAGTAACCCGCCCGCCTATTCTCGCCAGGTCGAACGGCCCGCTCCGGAGTCGTCCCATAAGCAGGAACCACGCGTCCAGGCGGCCGGGCGTCCTGAGCCGGCCCAGCAGCACGGATCATCCAACCGCTCCCAGGAGCGCAAGACCGAGAGCTCGCGACAGCAGAAGCGCGGCCCCGGCGGGCAGGATGAGAAGCAGTAGGAGGGCCGGGCCCGGGGTGCTCCCAAAAGCACTGGACGGGACGACGCGTCGGCTGCGGCGCCCGCCTAAGGCAGGCGGCTCGGCTCGGCGCTTTGCGCCGTCCCTGCCTCATCGTCCGCACCGAGCGTGGACGCCCGGCAGCCCGATTGCGCGCCGGGCAGAAGAAACGCCAGGATCATGGCCAGGAGGAACCCGAGGGGCTCCCTCAAGACCGTTGCGGCGGCACGTCCCCAAGGGGTTCCGCCCTACGCGGACTGTTCTCACAGCTCCCAAAGGCGTCGCACACCGTAGCGGTCGAACACGGTTTCGTTGCTGACCAGTATTAGGTTTTCGGCCTGGGCCTGGGCAATCAGCATGCGGTCAAAGGGATCGCGATGGGGTCCGGGCAGCAGGCCAGCACGGCGGGCGTGGTCGATGCTGATCGCCAATTCAGCGAAACCCTGCATGGCAAGCACCTCCGCCATCCGCTCGGCCACCTCGATGGCACCTGGCAACTTGCCGAGTCGCACCTTGGTCGCGATCTCCCATGCCGAGGCCGCGCTGACCAGCACCGGGTGAGTCTCATCGCCGATAGCATCGCGTGCGGCGCGCGAGAGCCGCTCGTCGCCCTCTAACCACCAGAGTAGCGCATGCGTGTCCAGCAGCAGCCTCATCACCGCTGCCAGGCGTCCAGCTCTTCTGGCGGCAGGGGCTCGAAGAAGGCGTCGTCCACCCGCGCTTTTCCGCGCATGGCGCCGAACACTCGACCCCGGGGCGCCGGGGTGACGGGCACCAAGCGCACCACCGGCTCGTCGCCACGGGCGATGACGATCTCTTCGCCCTTGCAGGCGCGCTCGATGAGCTTGGAGAGTTGGGTCTTGGCCGCGTGGATAGTAACCTTGGTCATGGCTCGGCTCCCGGAGTCTGCGTGGGACACGCGGGGTTAGCTAATGGAGCTTAGCTAATGCTGTTCGCCTGATCAACAGGCACAGGCGCGGTACTCGTCGATCAGGGACGCGACGCGGAAGCAAGTGCAGCCCGTGCGACCCAGCATCGATGAAGCGCAGCGGAATCGGGGGAAGTCCATGGGCAGCGGATAATCAATCGGGGGCGGTAATCGGGGATCAGGGTTTCGCACGCGGCGCAGCCAGGGAACGATTTCCCCGGCGCACCGGTATTCCCACGCGGCGGGAGGCGTGAGATCTTCCCATTCGGCGGAATACGCTTCGCTTTTACGCCCTACGCGGGCTGTCCCTTAGTACGGTAAGGACCATGGCAACGGTTACCAGCAAGCTGCAAGTGACCATTCCCAAGGCGGTCGCCGAGCGGTTCGACATCCGCCTCGGGGACGAGATCGATTGGGTACCTGCCGGCGATGGCATCCGGGTCGTCCCGCACGGCGCCGCGCCGGCTGCCCGCGCCGTGCAAGAACGGCTTCAGATATTCGACCAGGCCACCGAGCGTCAGCGTGAGTGCGAAAGGCAGGGACCCGCGACACCCGTCGGCGAAGCTCGCGGCTGGACGCGAGACCAGCTCTACCAGCGTGGCGGCGCTGGTTGATACGAATATCCTCGTCTACCGCAAGGTTGGACCTGACCCTGGGCTTTCGCGCCGTGGCGCGTCTGATCCCACAGGGGCGGTGCATGATCAGATCCGTCTTCGCGGCGCACGCTACGACGCGGCAGGCGCCGCCGCTCCTTCGGGTTCGGCGCAAGCTCCGGCCTCGACCGCGAGACGCCGGTCGTCTTCGGCCGAGAAGTGCCAATGCAGGCGGCGGCTCTCCGGTTCTGAGAATGACCGACCCTGGCGCCTTTTCCCGCTCCTTTTCCCGCTCCATGTTTCACCGCTGTGATCTCCGGTGCATCTGTCCCTCAAACCACTTGCACACTTCGAAGATCTCGTCGCGGTCAGAAAATAACTGCGCAAGCAGCAGCAAATATCTTTGCTCAATCCTGAGATCAAAGATTTGACAAGAATCATTTATCGCTTGAGCGTAGTGTTTACGCGCATGGTCTATGAAGGGGGCCAGCGCGGGCCGGCCGAGCACGGTGACGCTCCCCGACGGGCCGTTGAGCTATGCCTACAACCCGACGACCGGCAAGCTCACCCAGGTGACCGCTCCCGATGGAGGAACGCTCGCGTTGACCTATGCCGGATCGCTGCTCACCAACGTCGCCTGGTCAGGCACCTTATCCGGGCAGGTGGGCTACAGCTACGACAATGACTTCAGGCTCAACTCGGTGACGGTGAATGGGGCGAATCCCATCAGCTTCGGCTACGATGCCGACAGCCTGCTCACCCAGGCCGGGAGCTTGACGCTCAGCCGCGATGCGCAGAATGGACTCCTCACGGGCTCGACGCTGGGCAACGTCACCGATACCTGGAGCTACGACCTGTTCGGGGAGCCCGCGAGCTACAGCGCGGCCTCCAGTGGCACAGCGCTGTTCTCTACCAGCTTCACCCGCGACCCGCTCGGGCGCATTACCCAAAAGGTGGAGACCGTGGGTGGCGTTGCGACCACCTTCGACTACGGCTACGACCTCGCCGGGCGCCTCGTTCAAGTCCAGCAGAACGGCACGGTGGCGGCGAGCTATAGCTACGACAGCAACGGCAACCGCCTGAGCCGCACCACGCCCGCAGGCACCGAGACCGGCACCTACGACGATCAGGATCGGCTGCTGACCTACGGCGCCGCCACTTACACCTATACCGCGAACGGCGAGTTGGCGACCAAGACCACGGGTGGGCAGACCACCAGCTACCAGTACGATGTGCTCGGCAACCTCAAGCATGTGGGGCTGCCGGGCGGGACCAACATCGACTATGTGATCGACGGCAGTAACCGCCGCATCGGCAAGAAAGTGAACGGCACTCTGGTTCAGGGCTTTCTCTATCAGGACAAGCTCAAGCCTATTGCCGAGTTGGATAGTGCCGGTAACGTGGCCAGCCGATTTGTCTATGCAACCCGCGTCAATGTGCCGGATTACATGATCAAGGGTGGGGCGACCTATCGTATCCTCACCGATCATCTTGGAACCCCGCGCCTCGTGGTCGATACGGCTACCGGTATCATCGTGCAGCGAATGGACTACGATGAGTTCGGAAGGGTCATTCTGGCTCTTCCCGGAATCGTGTGGGTAGCAATGCCTATGCCGCAGCGGCATCTGCCCGAGCTTTGACACCAGCGGGTGTGTTGAACGGCGAGGCGGGCAGGTGGGCGAGATTGCCGGCGATGAGGTAGGCGATGGTGATGAGCGAGTGCGTGGTGCGGTAGCCCCGGGCGCGAGCCTTGGCGGCCTGGATGAGGGAGTTGATGCCCTCGGCGCGGCCGTTGGTGAGGCCCGAGTGGAATGCGGCGAGGATGCCGTTCCAGTGCTCTTTCAGGGTAGTGGCGAGGCGTTTCATGGGCTGCAGGCGGCTACGCCGTGCCCAGCGATACCAGCGCCCGAGGGCGCTCTCGGCCTGCTCGAGGGTGCTGGCCGTGGCGTAGATATCGCGCAGCGCCTCCTTGAGGCGCCAGGCGCGGGAGAGCCAATGGAAGTCGGTGAGCTGGTCCCAGGTCCAGTCGTGGGCGACTTTGAGCCAGGTCCAGCGGGTGCCTCTGAGGGCGGGCTCGGTCTTGATCTCCTGGCGGCGCACCGCGTCGACCGCCTCGTTGGCGAGCTTGATGACGTGGAAGGCATCGAAGCTCACCGTAGCCTGAGGCAGATGCTTGGCCACCCCGGCGCGGTAGGCGGCGGACATGTCGATGCACACCTGCTCGATGGCCTGCGGGTCGCCGCCGTGCGCCTTGAGGTCGGCGGCGAAGGCCGCCACGGTGCTCTGGTCGCGGCCCTCGCAGGCGAACAGCAGGCGTTTTCCCGTGAGGTCATGGAACAGGCTGATGTAGTGCTGTTCACGCCGGGCAGCGGTCTCGTCCAGGCCCACAGCGCTCACCTGCGAGTGGTCCTCCTGAGCGCGGGCACTGCCTACGTAGTGATCGAGCACCCCCCACAGGCGCTCATCGCCCACACCCAGGTGCCGAGCCACGGTCGCCACCGGCATGGCCTGGCACAGCGTGACCACCAGCGCCTCCATCAGCGCCGTGAAGCCACTGTGGGCGCGCGCCCACGGCGCTTCGACCTGGGTCGTCTTGCCGCAGGCCTCGCAGCGCACTCGCGGCAGATGCGCGTGCAGGTATGCCCGTGACTTAAAGAAGCTCAGGTGCTGCCAACTGCGCTCCCGGGTGTCGTGCACCGGCTGGCCTTGCACTCCGCAGGCCGGGCAGGCAAAGCGGCTGCCCTTGGCAAACGCCACCTCGAGGTCGATGCGCCCAGCCTCGGGGTCGAACCGCACCTCGGTGACCTCCCAAGGCGCTGTCAGGCCCAGTGCCGTGGTAAACAGATGCGTGGGCTGCACGGTGCTCCCCCCTTGGATGACGGCCTGTGGATTTGTGGACGAGTCCTGCGGAGCGGCCCCACGCGAGGGCCTCTCGCCCACCACCCCAACCACAAGATGCTGTGATAAGCGACCGGTCAGAACAGATGCTACTTGACTACCACCACCCACACAATTGCCGAAAGAGCCGTCATTCTGGATACCAATCCGGGATTCCAGCCCTTTGGATTTGCGGGCGGGTTGTATGACCGGGATACCCAACTCGTGCGGTTTGGGGCACGGGATTATGATGCGGATACGGGAAGGTGGCTGGCGAAGGATGCGATTTTGTTTGGGGGTGGGGGTGTTAATTTGTACAGCTACAACACTAACGATGCTGTGAACTCATTCGATCCTGATGGGCTTAAAGTTGAGCTTGGATATAGAGTTCTTATCCCGGGCGCTGCATATCACACTCTACTAATATTAACAGATAGTCGGTCTGGAGATGTCAGAGTTCTTGAGGGAATGCCTGAACACATGATAGCTGGGACAATGGGATATCTTGGCCCTGAGCACACGACCAGATATTATGGATATCTAATCAAGAAACAGGTTACTAATCCCAAAGCAATATCAAGAAACGATATCGTTACTATCCCAATGCCACCAGGAATGACTGATGCCGAGTTGCAACAGAGGCTTAATGAGAATTATGATTCCTACGCGAATAACGTCAGCTATGACCCGGTACCTTGGGGAAACAGTGGTAACAGCAATAGCATAATAGGAGATACACTAAGACGATCTGGCTCCAATTTTGCCCCAAATAGGTCAGCTCCCGGCTGGCAACAGAAACTACCCCACTCGCTACCCAGGGCTATTCAACGCTGCTCACAATAAATGCTCACAATAAATAAGCCAGGGTAGCAAGCGCGGAACCCGTAGCCTCGATGTAGCGCAGCGGAATGAATCAGCGCGAAGAGAAACAATGGAGAGAAACAATGGGGTCAGACTCCATTTATTCATTTATTGTCCCGGGCATCCCGCCAAGGGCGCCTCACGCGGCAGGTCTTCCAACGGATCCAGGCGTAGATCCAGGCGTGGTTTCCGGCACCGCCACTGCGGCTGTTGCCCCTTATAAGTCGCAGCCGCTTGCAATGCGCTGACGCAATCTCCAGCAGGTGTGAGTAGCGGAAAATCCGCTCGCCGCGTTACGCAGAACCCGGGGCTAACCGCCTCTGGCGATGCGGTGCGCGAGCTAAACCTGTCCTTACCCAATTCGGTGCTGGCTGTGCCCTCAAACCCTAGACAGAGCCAGGGTTACGCTTGGCGGTGGCAGGCATCGTCCTAATGAGTGCCCGAAGAACTTCGTTGACCGACTGCGGGGTACGGAATACCTCGGCTACATCTGAGTCCAGCACCACCACAACGCGGTCTTCTTCCGCCTGACCAGCGAATCGGTTCGGCTTGGCCTTGCGATAGTCAAACCGATACTCGGGCCGCAGCTCGTCCCGGACAGGACCCCTAGGGCTCACGGTTTTCTTCATAGTCCTCTCGTTCGTTGTTGGTCGCCATCCGAGCGCTGACGATGCGAACCAAGTTGGCGACCCGCTCTGCGAAGGATACCACGAGCAGCCTGCCGAGGGCGGAGTGGCCGACAATGATCTCTCGCAGCTCGTCTTCGGAGTGGTCCTCGTCATCGAAAATGCGTGCGAGGGGATCGCGGAACACAGTGCTTGCTTCGTCGAAGCTTACCCGATGTTTTCGGAGATTTGAGGCGGCCTTTCGTCTATCCCATTCAAAACGTAGAGGCACCGATGATCCTCATTCTTTTTCATCGTCGTCGAACGTTGGGAGCCAGGCGGCTCTGGGTTCTTCCCTATGGGGCCAGCCGCTGCCCTCACAGCCCAGCATATTGCGGGGCCTGGCGCGTCCGAGGCGCCGTGCTTCAAATAAATACCTGGGCATAGATTCCCACACCCAGGGTGAGTACCGCTGAGGAGGCCAGCACGGCTCCGGTGCCGAAGGACAACCGCGGGGCAGGGACCACCTCCTCCTCGGCGGGGCTGAAGAAAACCACCAATATCCTCAGGTAGTAATAGAACGACGCCGCGGTGGCTAGGGCCAGCAGGACCGCGAGGCCCTGCAGGCCGGCTTGGAGGGCGGCGAGGAAGACGAACAGCTTGGCGAAGAAGCCGGCGGTGGGAGGCAGACCGGCAAGCGACAGCACACCGATAGCCAGCACCAGGCCGAGCCAGGGGTGACGGCGCCCCAGACCGCGGTAGGCCGCCAGGTCCTCGCGGTCGCCGGTCTGCCTGGCGAAGACGGCCACCACGCCGAACACGGCCATGTTCATCACCGCGTAGGCTAGTCCATAGTACAGCGCGGCGTGATAGCCGCTTCGAGTGCCGCTGGCCAGAGCGGCCAGAATGTAGCCGAAGTGTGCGATGGTCGAATATCCCAATAGACGTTTCAGATTTCGCTGGCGCAGCGCGAGCAGGTTGCCGACCACCATGCCCGCCGCGGCCAGGCCCGCTATCAGCGGCAGAAATGGTGCCCAGACCGGGATCATCTGTTCGCCGACGAGGCGGCTCAGGAATACCAGCATGGCCACCTTGGCGACTGCGCCGAGCAAGGCGGTCACGGGCACCGGTCCCCCCTGGTAGATGTCCGCGGTCCACATGTGGAATGGGACTACCGCGAGCTCGAAACCGATGCCCGCCAGCAGCAGGGCAGTCCCGACGGTGACGAGCGGCGGCAGGCCGCGGGGTCCGGCCATGGCGGCGGCAATCGCCCCCGTCTCCAGAGTGCCGGAACCGGCGTAAATCAGGGACATGCCATAGAGGAAGAAGGCGGCCGCCAGCCCGGACAGCACGGCATATTTCAGCCCGCCCTCGATTGCCCCTGGGCGGTGCGGCTGCCAGGCGATCAGACCGAACAGGGGGACGGAAATCAGCTCGAGCCCGAGGAAGCCCGCCAGGAGATCCGCGGACGCCACCAGAATGAACATCCCGAGGGTTGCGAACAGCACCAGACCATAGAATGCCTCGTTGACCTCGGTCATCGTGGGACCGTAGTGCCGCGCCAGCAGCACCGTCGCGAGCGCGCCCGCGGCGGCCAGGATCATGAAGCTCAAGGACACCGGGTCGATGATGAGCATGTCCTGGATGACGCGTTCATGGCCCCACAGGGCCAGGCCGAGCAGCCCGGATGCGAGCAGCAGCGTCACCGTCAGAGCGTAAGCCGGGCGCCGGGGCCGAGCGACCGGCAGCACGCCCGACCAGCAGCACCGCCAGCCCCCCGAGGCCGACGATGATGAAAGGCGACAGCAGGAGGAAGTCAGTGGAGGACATGCGAGGCGGCGACTCCTAGGCTCACGGGTTTGATGTCGGCAACGGCGCTGGTCGCGGCTTGGATGGGGTCGAGGAAGCTTCCGGGATACAGGCCCAGCCAGCAGGATCAACGCCACCAACGCGCCCAGCACCAGCGTCTCGCGGGTGCCCAGATCGGGCAGCGCGGCCTCCTCCCTGAGCGCGCCCAGCATGCTGCGCTCGTACATGCGCAGAAAGTAGGTGACGCTGACGACGAGGCCCGCGGTGGCGACCGCTCCCCACACCAGGTCGGTCTCGACGCTTCCTGACAGCACCAGGAACTCGCCTACGAAGTTCGCCAGTCCGGGGAGTCCGATGCCGGTGAGCACGAGCACCAGCAGCAGCGCGCCCAGCCTCGGCATGGGGCGGAACCAGCCGCCCATCGTGTCCAGCGCGGTCGAGCGGCCGCGTTCGGTGACCCAGCCTACCACCGCAAACAGGCCCGCTACCGCGAGCCCATGGGCCAGCAGCAGGAACACCGCTCCGCTCAGGCTGCGCTGCTGCCAGGCGAACAGCCCCAGCACCACCAGGCTCATGTGGCTGATGCTCGAATAGGCGATCAGCCGCTTCATGTCGTTCTGCACCAGGGCGAGCAAGCCGGCGTAGATGACCCCCGCCGCACCGAGCGCCATGCCCGCGGGGGCGAACGCGTGTGCGCCTTCAGGGAACAGGGGCAGGCAGAAGCGCAGGATGCCATAGGCGCCGACGTTGGCCATCGCGCCGGAGAGCAGGATGGTCACCGGCGGCTCGGCCTCGGAGTAGGCGTCGGGTGCCCAGACGTGCAGCGGCAGCATGGGGATCTTGACCGCGAACGCCGCTAGGAAGCCCAGCAGGAGCCACAAGCTCGTCTGGGGGGACATGGAGGTCCCCAGGAGCTGGAAGTAATCGAAGGTGTAGGTGCCAGTCTCCTGCCCGTGAACGACGTACACCCCCACGAGAGACACCAGCATCAGCAGCGAGCCCACGATGGTGAACAGGAAGAACTTCATGGCCGCGGGCGCCGCCCGTGAGCCGCCGCGCAGGGCGATGAGGAAGTAGATGGGTACGATCATCACCTCCCAGAACACGTAGAACAGTACCAAGTCCAGGGCGGTGAGCACGCCCATGATGCCGCCTTCGGCCGCCAGCAGCAGGGCCCCGAACAGCCCCCAGTCCTGGATGCGGTGCCACGCCACCAGGATGGCGGCCAGGGTCACGACAGCGGTCAGCAGGCACAGCACCAGGCTCACGCCGTCCATGCTCAGCAGGTACTGCACTCCGATGGCCGGTATCCAATGCGCCCTCTCCTCTGCAAAGAAATCCGGGGTCGCCCGCGACCACAGCTCCAGCCCGACGATCAGCTCCCCAAGGGCCAGGGTGAGGGTGACCCATCTCGCTTCCTCGCGCTGCCCGCGGAACAGCCACCACAGCAGAAACCCGCCCACCAGGGGCAGAAAAATCAGCAGACTCAGCATGTCCGGCCCCTCAGCGGATCCACAGGAAATACCCCATCATCAGGACCGCACCCAGCACCATGAGGCTCGCATAGCGGGCGGCGTTGCCGTTCTGGGTAATGCTCAGCAGGCGGTTGCCCGCGCGCGCGATCCAGACCAGCGAGCCGACCATGGCGCCGTTCAGCGACCAGGACTCGACCACTGCCTGCAGCAGCCGTGCGAAGGCGAAGTAGGGCTTGACGACGAGCACGTCATAGAGGATGTCCAGGTACCAGCCCTGGGCCAGCACTCCGACCGCGCTGGTTCCGCGTCCCGAGCGTTCGCTGCGCACGATGGCGAGCGCGAGGGCGATGCCCACGAGCGGGGCGGCCATCCCCAGCAACTGCAGGAGCATCGCGGTGCCCCCATGGGGCATCTGCGGCGTGCCCAACTGGGCGGCCAGCCAGGGAGTCACCAGACGGGGGAGGTGCCATCCCTCGGGGAACTGCACGAATCCCAGGGTCAGGCTCGCCACCGCCAGCAGGGTGAGGGGAAGGCGCATCGACCGCGGGCATCCGGTATTCGACGGTCGCGCCCTTTTTCGGGCCATGGAAGACCATGAAGTAAAGGCGGAAGGCATACGCGCCGGTCAGCACCGCCCCCAGGATGGCGAGACCCCACAACAGCCCGCCGTGGGGCGCGGTCCATGCCGATTCGATGATCGGGTCCTTGCTGTAGAAACCCGAAGAAATGAACGGCACCGCCGCCAGCGCTAGGGAGCCCGCCAGGAACACGAGGCGCAGGTAAGGTTGCTGGCGGGCCAGGCCCCCCATGTTGCGGATGTCGTGGTCTCCCTGGTACGCGTTGATGACCACGCCGGCGGACATGAACAGCAGAGCCTTGAAGCAGGCGTGGGTCCCGAGATGGAACAGGGCCAGGCTGTATGCCCCCACGCCCAGACCCAGGAACATGTAGCCGATCTGGCTGATGGTGGAAAAGGCGATGACGCGCTTGATGTCGTGCTGGCCCAGGGCCGCGAGGCCGGCATACACGAGCGTGATGGCCCCCACCAGGCCCACCAGCCACAAGAACGTCCGGCGCCAGCTCGAACAAAGGGTGCAGCCGCGCGATGAGATACACGCCGGCGGTCACCATCGTGGCCGCGTGGATCAGGGCGGAGACCGTGCTGGGTCCGGCCATCGCGTCGGGGAGCCACACCGAGAGCGGCAGTTGCGCCGACTTGCCGGCGGCACCGATAAGGGTCAGCAGCGCCACCCAGGTCAACAGGCCGGGGGCTGCGCCCGGGCCGTGAGCGGCCGTGAACAGCGCGTCGAAGTCCAGCGTGTGGTAGTGGGCGAACAGCAGGAATATGGCCAAGGCCAGTGCCGAGTCGCCGATGCGGGTCACCACGAAGGCCTTGCGCCCGCACCATGCCTTGTGGGCATCCCGGTACCAATGGGAGATGAGGGCGTAGGAGCACAGGCCCATCAGCTCCCAGCCAAGGTACAGGAGCAGCAGGTTGTCCGCCATCACGAAGAGGAGCATTCCGGCGACGAACAGGTTGAGGTACACGTAGTAGCGCCGCTCCCCATAGTCGTCCGCCATGAAATGCACGGAGAACAGGTGGATCAGGAAACCTACCCAGCCGGCGACGCTGACCATGACCAGGCTCACCTTGTCCACCCGGAGGCCGACCGTGGCCCGCCAGTCGCCCACCGACATCCAGGTGTAGAGGGTCTGATGGAAGGTGTGTGTGGCCCCTCCGGTCAGCCAGAGGGCGCCCACCGCCAACGCGCACACCAGCATCGCCGAGACGGCGAGGCGGGCGGCGGTAGCGGGCCGCAGGTAACCTCCGAACACGGCCAGCAGGGCGGCTCCGGCCAGCGGGCTGCCGGGTATCAGCCACAGCCAGTGGTTCATGTCGGTGCTTCCTCCGGCAACGGCAGCTCGTCGCGCAGGCTGTGGATGTCTTCGAGCTGGGTCACCTTCAGCCGCCGGAACGCGAGGTAGACGAGCACCAGGGCCACCGCCAGCTCGGCCCCGGTGATGGTCATGAGAAAGAGCACCAGGATCTGACCAACGGCGTCTTGCCAGTACTGTCCGGCCGCCGCGGCAGTCAGGCCCGCCCCGTTGAACATCACCTCGATACCCATCAGCACGAACAACAGCTCGCGCCGCAGCAGGACCATCGAAAGCCCGATCAGAAACAGCAGCGCGCCGGTCATCAGGGTCGGGGCGTAGACCATCAGGAGTCCTCCACTTTGCGGCTGAGGTACAGCACGGCCGTCAGCGCCCCGAGAAGCAGCAGCGCCGTCGCCTCCACCATCAGCAGGTAGTGTCCGAACAATTTCTCGGCCACGATGTCGGGACCGATGGAGACGATTCCCGGGAGTGCGGTACGGCCCTGCGCGGCGAACAGGGTCACGCCCTCGGCGAAAAGCACCATGAGCAGCAACAGCGGCCACCATAGGCGGCGGCGCATGCGGGGCACGTAGGCCTTCGGGACCGGCCTGTGGAGCATGGTCATCATGAACACCAGCAGTACCGCGATGGCCCCGACGTATAGGCTGACCTGCAGGGCGGAGACGAAGGGCGCCCCCAGCAGGTAATAGAGCACCGCGATGGCCACCATCGACGTGACCAGATACAGCGCTCCGTAAATGGCCTGGCGCGCGAACAGGGCCGCCAGCGCCGACACCAGCATGACCGACGAGGTCAGATAGAACATGACGTTCCAGAGCATCATGGGATCGCCTTAAGGTTTTCTTGGATTCAGTGCGTTGTCCACTTGGTTCTCACGGTCCGCTTCAGCCGACCGCCGGTCCGAGCGAGACAGACCGATGAGCAGAGCCGAGGGTGAGCAACGCCGCAGACCGCAAGAAACCGCAGGCGTAGACGGGACGGCTGGAAGCACGAGTTCAGTGGGTATTGTCTTGTCTTGCAGTTCCCGTAGGAGTCGCCGAGCATCGCAGCGCGGGGCGGAGAAAGCCCGAAGGGGGTCGGCCAGGAGGGCCGGCATGCGACCGCCGGGGCAGGAAGCCCCGTCGGGCGCACCCGCCCCGCGCGAGAAGCGCAGGGTGAGCCGGACAAGGCCAGGGTCCGGTGGACCCTGGCCCCGGCGAACGGGCGGCCCACGGAAGGGCCGCCCCGGCTTTCGAGCGCAGCAGGACGGCGCAGCGAAGAAAGCCCGCAGGGGCGACTCCTCCGGGCAGCCTTTCTTTTGGGTACTTTTCTTTGGCTGCACAAAGATAAAGTACCCCGCCCGCGGGGGCGGGACCCCGCACTCAAGCAACCGTGGCGCAGCCACACCTTCGATCATGACAAGCAGACTACTCACCACTAGGGCAGGTTGGAGTAGGGGTCTAGCGGCGGCGCCTCGTGCTCCGCTTGACCAATCGCTTTGCCCTTGATGGGCACCCCGGAGTGCCGGTAGAAGTTGTAGTACGGATGTTTGCCAGTGCCGTCGATCAGCAGGTCCTCTTTCTCGTACACCAGCTTTTCACGCCGGTAGACACACATCTCGAAGTCCGGCGTGAGCTGGATGGCGAGCGTCGGACAGGCTTCCTCGCACATCCCGCAGAATATGCAGCGCGCGAAGTCGATGCGAAACGTCGCGGGGTAGCGCCGCTCGTCCTCGGCGGCCTCTGTCCCCTGGATGGTGATGCAGTCCACCGGGCACACGGCGGAGCACAGGTAACACGCCACGCACCGCTCCTGGCCGTCCGGGTCGCGGGTGAGCACGATGCGGCCCTTGTAGCGTGGCGGAAGATTCGGCTTAACGTCCGGGTATTGCACGGTGGGACGCGTCGCCGCCACGTGCTTGATGGTCGCCGCTAGCGAGCCCGCCAATGCCCACACGGTCTTTGCCACGTTCATCGGTTTGCCTGCCTCTCGGAAAGCCCGCGGCTCGACCGCGGGCAGCCGCCACTCGGGCACCGAATCTTTCCCCCGCGGATGCCGCCGCGCTCTCGGCAACATCGGCCCGCCCTCGAGTGCCGGTCTTTACCGGACAAAGGACGCCCGCTCACATCCACAGCATTCCCACCAGAGCCGTCACCATGATATTGACCAGCGCCAGGGGCAGCAGGAATTTCCAGCCGAAGGACATGAGCTGGTCATAGCGCAGCCTGGGGAGGCTGGTCCGCAGCCAGTAGAATATCAGCACCACCGCCCCGGTCTTCAGCATGAACCATGGCACCCCTGCCCAAGGCAGGAATGGCCCCCGCCAGCCGCCCAGGAACAAGGTGGTGGTGAGCGCGGCGATCAGCAGCACGCCCATGTATTCGCCGAGGAAAAACAGGGCGAAGCGCATCCCACCGTATTCCGTGTTGAAGCCGGCCGCCAGCTCGTTCTCGGCTTCCGGGAGGTCGAACGGCAGCCGATGGGTCTCCGCGACGCCGCAGACCAGGAATGTCAGGAAGCCTATCGGTTGCAGCAAGACGTAAGGGAGGTGCTGGGCCTCGACGATCCGGTCGAGCCTGAACGAGCCAGCCAGGATCACCACCCCCATCACCGACAGCGCCATCGACAGTTCGTAGCTGATGAGCTGGGCGATCGCCCGCACCGACCCTATGAGAGGGTACTTGCTGTTCGAGGACCAGCCGCCGAGGAACACCCCGTAAACGTTGATGGAGCCCATGGCGAGCACGAACAGGACGGCCACATTCAGGTCCGCCGCCCAGTTGAGGCCGGGGCCGATGGGTACGACGACGAAGCTCACGAGCGCCGAGGTCGCCACCAGGACCGGTGCAAGGACGTAAAACCGGCGTTCCGCGAACGGTGGGATGAAGGTTTCTTTGCTCAGCAGCTTGAGGGCATCGGCAATAGCCTGCAACAGGCCGAAAGGGCCGACCCGGTTGGGGCCGTAACGGTCCTGCAGAAGGCCCAGGATTCGCCGCTCGGCGAAGACCAGCACGGCGGCCATGCCGACGAGGGCGAACACGGTCATCCCGATCCCGACGACGACGGCCATCCAGTACACCACGGGACTCACGTGACCCGCTCCCATTCAACGTCCTCGCCCTGAGCCGTGCCCAGCACGGCCATCGCCGCCCGCGCCAGGCCCAGGGTGTCGTGCGCACACTGCGGATCGGCGACGAGCGGAAGGTTGATCTCTCCCATCGGTCCCCGAAGCCTCAGCGCCTCGCCGGCCACCAGTCCGCTTTCTCTCGCCTGTTCGGGGGCCATGCGCACACTCGGCGGGGGGGCGAGCTCTTTCAGCTCCGCGGCGAATGCCGCCAGGGGGCCTTCGCCGTACCAGGTGGTCAACCCCGCCTGCCAGCGGCCGCCGGTGTGCTGGAGGGGCTTGACCTCGGACTCGGCGCTAGCCTGCAGGTGGGTGTATGCCGCAAGCTCCACCTGGATGCCGGTGCGCCCCGGTTGGGGCGGGCGGTTGAAGTATTTGTAGGCCAGGATCTCGGCGTTGCGGCGTACCCGGCCGAGCCCCATGATACGCCCCAGCTCGCAGAGTGCAGTGTAGGCGTCGGGCAACGGGCGCTCCCGGGTGAACACCCGGGCGAAGCCTTGTGCCAGGCCGGCATAGTTGACGAAGGTGCCCGCGCGTTCGGCCCAGGCGGCCAGCGGTATGAATGCGTCGGCCTGTTGGGCCGTCGCGGTAGGCAGGCAATCCAGCACCAGCAGGAATCGGAGCCGGTTGCGCAGCGCCCGCCAGCGCCCGGAACCCAATTCGGACCCGAAGGGGTCCGAGCCCACCACGATCAAACGGTCGACCTGGCCGGTTTCCACCGAACGCAGCACCCGCTCGCTGTCTCCGGGGCGGGACAGCAACGCGGTCCCGAACGCGTTGGCGCCCGGTAGCGCGAATGCCAGCTTGGCCTCCGAAGACTTGGCCATAGTCCTGAGGGTGCGGCAGCCAGGAGCACCCAGCGTCTCGGCGACTCCCACGACCACCGGGCGTTTTGCCTGGGCGAGGGTGTCGCAGATGGGCTTCAATCCGGCGTCGGTCGGCGCCTGCGGGTCGTCGGCTCGTCTACACAGGGCGGCCAGCGCTTCCGGCAGCTCGCGCGGCGACAGCCGCAGCGTGTGCTGGGCGTGGGTGGCCAGCGGCGCCGGCACGCTGTGGACCACCATGACCGGGCAGCCGGCGCGCACGACCTGTCGCACCGCCAGGTCCATCATCGGGGCGTGTCCTGTGAGATCGCCCACCACCAGCACCGCGTCCGCGCGGGCGATATCTTCCAAGGTGGGGGCGTTGCCGCTGGCAGCGGCTGCCTCGGCGATGGACGCTTCCAGCAGGGGGCTGGCATGGGCACTGTACCACCCCCCCAAAGCGGCCATGAGGGAGCGCAGCGCCGCATTGCCTTCCATGTCCTCGCGTACGGAACCGAGGCCCGCGATGGCACCTTCGGCGTCGCTGAGACGTTCGGCGACCGCTTCCAGCACTTCCGCCACGTCCCCTCCGCGCGCGTCAATCCGGGCCGTCATCGGACGGTTGGGATGTTCGGTGTAGCGGTGGCCGTATCGTCCGCGGTCGCAGATGAACCAGTGGTTGACGCGCCGGTTGGGGCGGTGGGTAACCCGCCGCAGGGTTCCTGCGCGTGCCCCCGGAAGGGTGTTACAGCCGACGCTGCAATGGGGGCACACCGAGGGGGCGGTCTGCAGGTCCCAGACCCGGCTGAAGTGGCGGCGGAACACCTTGTCCGTGAACACCCCGGTGGGACAAACCTCCACCAGGTTGCCGGCGAAGGGACTCTCCAGAGGCCCCTCGTTCGCGCGCCCGAAGTACACCCGGTTGCGCGAGCCGAAGGCCCCCAGGTCGGCGCCCAGGGCATAATCCTGGTAAAAACGCACGCAGCGGTAGCAGGTGATGCAACGGTCCATGTCGTGCCATATCAGCGGACCGAGGAACTGGTTGCGGAAGGTGCGCTTGGCGCCTTCGTAGCGCCGGTAAGGAGGGCCCACCGCCACGGTCATGTTCTGGAGGTGGCACTCGCCACCCTCATCACACACCGGGCAGTCATGGGGGTGATTGGTCATCACGAACTCGATCACCGCCTGGCGCGCGTCCAGGGCCTTGGGAGCCTCGAGCGCCACGTGCATGCCTTCCCGGGCCTGCAGCATGCAGGCGGCCATGACGCGCGGCCGGTCGCCCTCGCGCGCCGGCTTCAGCTCCACCATGCACAGCCGGCAGGCACCCACGCTGCCCAGTGCCGGGTGGTAGCAGAAATGCGGAATCTCGATGCCTGCCTCATGGGCCGCTTTGAGCACATTGTCGCCGTCGGTGAACGAGATCGGCCGATCGTCCACATAGAAGGTGCCCATTCAGTGGCCCCCCCCGCGGTAGGGGCATGCGCCTCGGCGGATGTGGTCCTGAATCACGTCCCGGAACGCATTGAGCCCGGACTCCATCGGCATGATGGCCCCAGGGGCGAACGGACAGAACGAGTTCGGGGCGATCTTGGCGCACAGATCGAGCAGCAGATCCAGGTCACCCGGCTTGCCTCGGCCGGCCTCGATGCGCTCCAGCAGACTGTGCGTGTAAGGCAGACCGTCGCGGCAAGGGGTGCAGAATCCGCAGGACTCGCGCACGAAGAACTTGTTGATCCCGATCATGAAGTCGAGCGGGCAGGTGCCGTCCTCCAGCACGATGATGCCGCAGGTGCCGAAGCGCGAGCCGACCTTGGCCACTGCATCGAAGTCCATCGGGGTGTCCAGGTGCTCCGGGAACAGAAAGGAGGTGGAGGCGCCACCGGGCAGGAATGCCACCAGCTTGCGTCCGTCCAGCGGACCGCCGGCATGGTCGAAAATCAGCTCCCGCGCCGTCGTGCCCATGGGCAGCTCCCAGAAGCCGGGCTGCTTCACCTGCCCACAGACGCTGTACAGCTTGGTGCCATGGCCGCCGTTGATACCCTGACCGTTGAACCAGTCCGGCCCGCGCGAGACGATGTGCGGCACGTGGCACAGGGTCTCGATGTTGTGCACCAGGGTGGGCGCTCCCCACAGGCCTTTCTCGAACGGCATCGGCGGCTTGGCGCGGGGGTTGCCCCGGCGGCCTTCCAGGGCGTTGATCAGGGCCGTCTCCTCCCCGCAGATGTAGCGGCCGGCGGAAAGATGTACCTCGATATCCAGGTCGAAGCCCGAGCCCAGGATGTTGCGGCCCACGAGTCCTCCTTCCCGTGCCTGCGCAATGGCCTCTTCCAGGCGCCTGGCGCCCGCGGCGTACTCTCCGCGCACGAACACGTAGGCGTGGTCGGCCTGCTCGATGAAACCCGTCACCAGAACCGCCTCGATCACCTGGTGGGGGTCGCGGTACAGGAGCTGGCGATCCTTGAACGAGCCGGGCTCCGTCTCGTCCACGTTCATCACCAGGTAGCGTGGATGAGGGGCATCCGGGCCGCGCGCCTTCCACTTGAGCGCGATGGGAAAGCCCGCCCCACCGTAGCCGCGCAGCTTGGTCTTCTCCACCATCTCGATCATGTCTTCGGGGCGCTGGCCCAGCGCCGCCTGAAGGCCCTGATAACCTCCGTTGGCACGGTATTGGGAGAGGTCCGGAGGGTCCGCCAGGTGGAAGTTACGGCTCAGCACCCGTTCCACGATCAGCCCTCCGCGCCCGCCTTGAGTTCTGCGATCAGCCGACCCAAGGCGGCCTTGTCCAGGGGGCCGGTCTCGTGCTGGCCCACCAGGGCCGCCGGCGCACGCTCGCACAAACCCAGGCAGACGTGGGGCATGACCGTGACGGCGCCGTCGTCGCTGACCGAGCCGAGGGGTACCCCGGTCAGGCGTTCGGCCTCGGACAGCAAGGTGGGTGCGCCCGCCAGATGGCAGGCGATGCTGTCGCAAATCCGGACAATGGTCTTGCCCGTAGGCCGGCGCAGCAGCAGAGAGTAAAAGGTCACCAGCTCGTCCAACTGAGTCACGGACAGGTCGCACAGGCGGCTGGCCTCCTCCAGGGCTTGGTCGTGGAGGTATCCGTACTTTTCCTGCAGGAACTGCAAGACATAGATGGCTCCCGCACGCTTTTGCGGATAGCGCCCGACGTGGTCCTGCAGATGCCTGCGTTCGCCTTCGGTCAACATGTCGTCTTGGTGTTTCGGGGCGGGCTCCAGGGTCCCACGGAATCAGGCGGGCATCGCTTGCGCAGTCATCTGTCCAGGTCGGCGAGCACGTAGTCCATAGAGCCGATCGTGGCGATCAGGTCCGACAGCAATCCGCCTTCGGCGAGCCAGGAGAATGCCTGCACGTGGGGGAAGGACGGAGTGCGAATACGCACCCGGTAGGGATGATGGGAGCCGTCCGAGATGACGTAATAACCCATCATGCCCTTGGGGGCCTCGGTGCGGTAGAAGCTCTCGCCTGGCGGGAAGTCCATGCCCCGCCCGGTGCCTATGAAGTGGTGAATGAGGGTCTCGATATCCTCGAGAGTGCGCTCCTTGCGTGCGAATGCGTAACGCGCCTGCTCGGAGAGCACGGGGCCGCCCGGCATGCGCGCGGCGGCCTGACGGATGATGCGCAAGGTCTGGCGGATCTCCTCGATGCGCAGCCGCGTGCGGGCCAACGCGTCGCCCTCCGTGGCGGTGGGGACCTCGAAGTCATAGTCCTCGTAGCCGCAGTAAGGACGGGTCTTGCGCAGGTCCCAGGCGTAGCCGGTGCAGCGCAGGTTGGGGCCGGAGAAACCCCACTCGATGGCTTTCTCACGGGTGTACTGGGCGTTGCCGCGGGTGCGGGCCTGAAAGATGGGGTTGTTGACCGTCAGCGCTTCGAATTCCGGCAGCGCCTTCTCCAGACTGTCCGCCATCTTGTCCAGCGCCTCGCGCCAGCCCTCGGGCAGATCCAGGGATACGCCGCCGATGCGGAAGAACGAGGGGTGCATGCGTCCGCCGGTGATGAGCTGGACCACGTCGAACAGCAGCTCGCGCTCCCGGAAGCAGTAGAAGGCCGGGGCCATCACCCCCAGGTCGTGGCCGTAGCTGCCCAGCCACACCAAGTGGGCGCTGATGCGGAACATCTCCGACAGCAGGACCCGCATCACCACCGCCCGCTCCGGTACCTCGATGCCGGCCAGGCGTTCTACCGCCATCACGTAAGGCAGCTCGTTGGCTACCCCGGCGAGGTAGTCGATGCGGTCGCAATAGGGGATGTAGTTGTGAAAGGTGTGCCGCTCGGCAATCTTCTCCGCGCCCCGGTGGTGGAAGCCGATGTCCGGTTCCAGCCCGACCACCGTCTCCCCCTGCAGGCGGGCGATCAGGCGCAGGATACCGTGGGTGCCGGGGTGGTTCGGCCCGATGTTCAGGATGAGCTCGTCCTCGCGTTCCCCAGGCAGACGGGTATCCTCGACGCGGTAGGTCTCCATCAGTTGACGGTAACGTTCCGGCGGCAGGCGGTAAGGCGGATGCTCTGTGGCCCGGCCGGGATAGGACTTGCGCAGCGGATGGCCCTCCCAATAGACCGGCAGCAGAATCCGCCGAAGATTGGGGTGCCCGTCGAACTTCAGTCCGAAAAGATCCCACACCTCGCGCTCGTACCAATTGGCGCTCGGCCACAGCGGGGTAATGCTGGGCAGAGCGGTCGCATCGTCGTCGAGGTGGACCTTGAGCCGCAGGTCGCAATTTCCCGACAGCGAGGTGAGGTGATAGAACACCGTGCACCCTCCGCCGCGCCCGGACTCGTCGATGGCGGAGAGGTCATAGAGCATCTCGTAACGGGGCTGGGCGTGGTTCTTGAGGTGGGTCAGGACCGCGAGCAGATCATGGGGCGCAACGTGCCGCACCGGGACATCGGCCGGCCAGGACTGTTGCGGCGCCTGCGCGAGGGCGTCGATGGCGGCGGCCTCGTTCATTGCGGCGGCAGCCAGATGCCCAAGGGCTTGCGCTCGCTCGCGCGCAGCGGAATCGGGTTCTCTGCGATCTTCTGCTGCAAGAGCAGGATTCCCTGCATGAGCGCTTCCGGGCGCGGCGGGCAGCCGGGCACGTATACGTCCACCGGCAGGATCTGGTCCACACCCTGGACCACGCTGTAGACGTCGTACATGCCGCCGGAGTTGGAGCAAGAGCCCATGGAGATCACCCACTTGGGCTCCAGCATCTGACTGTAAAGGCGCACGATCATGGGCGCCATCTTCGCGAAGATAGTGCCCGCAGTGACCATCAGGTCGCTCTGACGCGGCGAGCCGCGCAACACCTCGGCCCCGAAGCGGGCGATATCGAAGCGCGGAGTCAGGGCGGTGACCATCTCCACGAAGCAGCAGGAGGTGCCGAAATTGTAGGGCCAGAGCGAAGACTTGCGGCCCCAGGCCAGGAGGTCCTCCAGCTTGGCGAACAGGGCGTTGAGCGGCCCGCCGGCCGCCGGCGGCTCGGCTTGGTAGTTCAGGGGATGCTCCACGCTCACGACAGCCCCCCCTTGCGCCACTCGTACACCAGCCCCAGCAGCAGGATCAGGATGAACGCCAGTGCCCCCACGGTAGCGGGTATGCCCAGTCTCCAGTAGTCGACCGCCCAGGCGAACAGAAAGGCCGCTTCCAGCTCGAAGATCAGAAAGGAAACCGCCACCAGGTAGTAACGCATGGGGAAGGGCACCCGGGCGTCTCCCGTGGGCGGGATGCCGCACTCGAAGGGCGTGTCCCTCTCGGGGTCCGATCGGTGGCCGCCGAGCAGCCAGTTCAGCACCAGCATGAAAACCACCACCCCAAGGGCGATGAGGGCGTAGAGCCAGATGATGATGCCGGTTGTCAGGTCGGACATGAGGTCCCTTCAAGCAGCCACGCGCCGCACTTGCGGCCACGCAGCCCGATCCGGGGCGCGCGAGCCCGCCCTGCGGCGCCAGGAAATCCGGCCTGTGGACTCACAGAAATGCCGCCATGGTAACGTGAAAATGCGCCGAAGGCGCCTCAAAGTCCCCTCGCCCGCTGGCGGGAGAGGGCTTGGGGTGAGGGAAACCGGCCCTGGCGTGACAAACGTTTTCATGTTCTGGGGCGGCGAAGCTCGCCATGACCGGTTAGGCTGACACTCGCCTTGGCTAGGGTAGGGGAGGGCACAAACGCATGCAAGGTCCAACGCCACTAACCCCTCTCTCAAGTCAATCACCCTAACACCTGATTGTTCAGATTGCTTGTCTGGCGTCTCGCCCCCTCTCCAGCTCTGCCCCTGCCAGGGGGACGGACGGGGTGCGGCGATCGACTTGTCCGCGCCTGCCTCGCATTGGCAGGTTATCGCGCTAGCCCGCGAGAATGGTCGCCGGAACAGCCGGGGCTGTCAACCTTTGGTGCGGGGGGCCAGCAGAGCTGGAATAAAGGGGAATGCTCAGAAGACGGGATGAGAGACGATGGCGTTTCAAGCCACAGGAGCCTCGCGCCAGGGCGGCGCGGGCCTCCTTACCGTCTGTCCTGCAAGCTCGGCCTGCGAAAACAGCGGGGTTGCGGATTGACCTCGAGGGATCTGGTTAGGCGGCGGCGAGAAGCCACCATTGGTTCAGCGACCTCTGCGCCGACCGCGAGCCCGAAAGCCTCTGGCGTGCATGGCACGATAGGAATTGGGAGACGACGCCCAAGGTCCCGCAAGGTCCCGGTGTGGCCTCGCATCCGGGATCCTGGCACCCTGCCCGAGTCCTGGCGGCGCCCTGTGCGTTCGTGGGGGAAAGCCGCCACGGCTCAGCCCGAGGGTGTCATCCCGCGGACCGCTCGACCAGGCGGCTGGTCCCCCGCCTGCCCCCCTCTCGGCGTCAGCAGGCTTTCGTCAGCGCCGGTGCTGGGACGGCCGTGGCCGGGCTGTGACGGCGACCGGTGCCCTCAGCGGGCGCTGGTGCCGAGGCTGCGCTCGCTGCGTCCGCCGAAGCTCGCTCGGGGGCGCGCCGCGACGGTTTGGCGATCGCGACGCTGGGTGCCCGTTGCGCTTGGCCTGTGGGGCTGCGGCGCACGCGCCCGATTGTGCACGGGCTCGAAGCCGCTTAGCACTTGCGTGTGGATGTCGACCTTCACGAGCTTCTTGATCGCGGCGAACTGCTCGCGCTCCTCGGCGCACACGAGGGAGGTTGCCACCCCGCTGCGCCCGGCGCGGCCGGTCCGCCCGATGCGGTGCACGTAGTCCTCCGGGTTGTGGGGCAAATCGAAGTTCACCACGTGTGGGAGCTGGTCGATGTCCAGACCACGGGCCGCCACGTCGGTGGCCACCAACGCACGCACAGACTGGCGCTTGAAGTCGGCAAGCGCTCGGCTGCGCGCTCCTTGGCTCTTATTGCCGTGAATCGCCGTGGCGTCGATTCCGTCCCGCGCGAGCTGCTTGGCCAGCCGGTCGGCCCCGTGCTTGGTGCGGGTGAAGATGAGCACTTGACGCCAGTCCTGCGAGCCGATGAGGTGGGCGAGGAGTTCCCGCTTGCGTTCGGCATCGACCAGGTAAGCCGACTGCCGCACCGCATCGGGTGCGACATTGGGCGGCGCCACGTCGATCACATGGGGCGCCTGGAGCAGCCCATGGGCGAGCTTGCGGATGGGAGCCGAGAAGGTCGCCGAGAACAGAAGCGTCTGACGCTTGGCCGGCAGCGCTCGGAGGACGCGCTCGATGGCGGGCAGAAAGCCCATGTCAAGCATGCGATCCGCCTCGTCGAGCACCAGCATCTGCACACTGGAGAGGTCCGCAGTGCGGCGCACGAGATGATCGATCAGCCGCCCGGGTGTGGCTACCAGCACGTCCACGCCCTGACGCAGTGCGCTGATCTGGGGGTTGATGTTTACGCCGCCGTAGACCTCCGTGCAACGCAGCGGCATATGGCGGCCGTAGCCGCGCACGCTGTCGCTCACCTGGGCGGCCAGCTCGCGCGTCGGGGCGAGTACGAGCCCCCGCACACGGCGCCTGGCGGGGCTGGCGGTGCTCGTCAAGCTCTGCAGCAGCGGCAGGGTGAACGCCGCGGTCTTTCCGGTGCCGGTCTGGGCGCTGGCCATCAGGTCGCGGCCGGCAAGAATGGCAGGGATGGCTTGCGACTGCACCGGGGTGGGGGCGTCGTAGCCGCGCTCCCTGAGGGCGCGTAGCAGCTCGGCGGACAGGCCGAGGGACGGGAAAGTCATGGAATCGCTCCTGTTGCAACTGCCAAGGCGGATACAGTCCTCGAGGCCCGGGAGTCTGAGGGTCTAAGGGCTATCGAGGAATGGCCTTGGCAGGGAACAGTCCGCGACCGGTTTGCGGGTACCGGCCTGGGAACGCGGAACGCGTCTTGCGGGTACACTGGGCGCCTGCTGAGGGGCGCTCTGACAAACTTGGCGCGAAGAATATCACAGAATCGGCCGGATGCCTAAACTTTCGGTTCATCCGGCAAATGAGTACCTCACAGGGTGGGCTCAGGGTTGCGGGGTCGTCGCCAGGGTGTGGACCCTCTGTCTGGCTTGGAGTCTGGACGGAGGAGGCGACCATGGCGACGACGAGTTTTGTGTACCACACGCTGGGGCTTCGTGGCTACCGGCATCTTGCCACGGAGTACCGGGAAGGTCGGGTCTACCATCATGTGGAACTCGATCGGCACCGCAAACGGTGTGGAGCCTGTGGAGCGAGGTGGCATGAACTCGTCCACCGTGGCAGCTTCGAGCGTTCGCTTCTCGCCCTTCCGGTTGGCCGACGCTAGCAGGTGGTGGTGCTGCACGGTCATCGCTTTAGCTGCCAACGCTGCGGATAGGTGGCCCGCGAGCCCATCGAGTTTGCTCGCGGCAAGGCGAGGCATCTCCAGTCCTTTGCCCGGTATGGGGTGGAGTCTGCCAGCTCGCCCCCATCAAGCATGTAGCGGCTCTGCTCGGGGTGGGCTGGGATTTGGTCAAGGACCTCTACAAGACCCACCTGCGAACCCGGCTCAAGAAGCGAAAGCTCTCCAAAGTGCTACATCGCCGTCGACGAGTTCGCGTTGCGCAAGGGTCATGTCTACATGACGGTGGTGCTCGATCTGGGCAGCGGTGCCCTGCTGCATGCCCAGCAGGGCAAGGATGCCTGGGCGCTCATTGGGTTTCTGGAGAAGCTCAAGCGCTCCCGCGCGCCGCTTGAGGCCATCGCCATCGACCTGTCCGGGGCGTACCTGAGCGCCGTGCGGCGGGTCTTTGGGGAGACGCTCGAACGTCGCGCACGATCCCTACCACGTGGTGGCGCTTGCCAATCAGGCCATCGACGAGACCCGCCGAGTTCTCGCCCATACCCTGCAACACGATGACGCCCGGATTCTTGAAGGGCAGCCGTTTTCTGCTGCTGCGCGGCTTCGAGCACCTCGCCGACGGGGGCCGCGAGGCGCTGCGCGTTCTGATGAAACTCAACCGCCCGCTCTACGAGGTCTACATTCTGAAAGAGCAGCTTCGGCTGTTCTGGCACTTGCCCAACATGGCTACCGCCGAGACCTTCCTCGAGCACTGGACCGCCCAGGCCAAGGACTGTGCCAGCCGACCCTTCCGCCGCCTCGCCAAAACGCTCGAGCGTCACCGCCGAGGCCTGCTCGCCTACTTCCGCCACCGCATCTCCACCGGCCCCCTGGAAGGGCTCAACAACAAGATCAAGGTGCTCAAACGCCAGGCCTACGGCTTTCGGGACATGGAGTACTTCAATCTCCGGCTGATGTTCATCCACGAGGCCGCGTACTCATTTGCCGGATGAACCAATTATGAGGCGGTGCGCTTCAACGCCCTGACACACGGCATCCTGAGCCGTTACACGGTGCTGGCCCATGAGGATGCCGACGAATACCGGGCCTTGCTGGCGGCACTGTCGAAGAGCACCAAGCGGCGGGGGCGACCGAAGCGCATTTGGTGTAGGAGCTGGCAGGGATCGTCTGGCGTAAGCGGCGCGTCATTCCAAGCGGAAGGCGCGGCGATCAATCGCGGGCTGCATTCGGTGGCCACGAGCACCCACGATAACCCTATTCCGGCAGCGGCACCGTTCGAGCCTGGCCTATCGGGCGACAGATAAAAAGACCAAGGGGCACCCACCGACGCACCACCCGCCTCTCCACGCGTCGCGCCAGCCGTGATGAAGTGGACCTTGCGGGCGTCAGGGCTATATTACATTGTAAGCTTGTCTTTGACTGCGACGATATCGCAGGCATGGTGCCAGCCGCTGGAGGGCAGATAAAACGGTCGGTCGTTATCTCTGCGCTGATTGGCAAAGTAAAAAGAGCATGGATGAGTTCTTTCGGACCGAAGGCTGGAGTAGCCACGAGGGTGTAAGTCACGTCGCGATCTCCGGACCCGTTGACGGCGTGGTCGCTGATCTGCCGGAGAGAATGGTCGTGTTCTGGTGGAGTGACCGCCCGGTGGGCCATTCGATCCTCAGATGCGGAGCTCCGGCATCGCCTGCGTGCATCGATGCGGGCTTGCTCGAGAGAATCGCGGCCGAGGAACGGACCAAACAAGCGCCTGTACTCTCGGCGAGCGTCGTGATCTGCACCCGGGACCGCCCCGGGGAACTGCAGCGGTGTTTGTCATCACTGCCGGGGCAGACCTATCCGCCCCGCGAGGTCATCGTCGTCGACAACGCATCGCGGGACCAGCGTACCCGGGAGGTCGCACAAGCCGCTGGGGCGATCTACCTTCGGGAAGACCGCCCCGGGCTTGATATGGCCCGCAACAAGGGCGCGCGCCGCGCCACGTCTGATATTGTGGCCTACATGGATGACGACGTGATGCTCCATCGGCGGTGGCTAGAGTGTCTGGTTGGGGCCTTCGATCATCCGAAGGTCATGGCGGCGACCGGACTCGTACTGCCCGGAGAGCTGGCGACCGAGGCCCAGCGTCATTTCGAAACCTTCTGGGGCTTCGGGCGGGGATATCATCGCCAAGATTTCGACGCCACATCCTTCGCCGCCCATAGAAACGGCGTCTTCCCCGCCTGGAACCTGGGTGCGGGGGCTAGTATGGCCTTCCGGCGCGAGCTATTCGATCGGATCGGTTTCTTCGATGAGCGCCTGGACATCGGCCAGGCAGGATGTTCGGGTGATTCCGAGTTCTGGTATCGGCTGCTCGCCAAGGGCTATTGCTGCCGATACGAACCGAGCTCCGTGGCCTTTCACTTCCATCGGCGAACCGTCGAAGGTCTGTCCAGCCAGATCTTCTATTACATGCGAGGCCATGCTGCGGCGTTGCTCGTGCAACACGAGCGCACCGGTATCGCCGCCAACCTCACCGAGGCCTTCTACCGAAAGCCGCGCTGGTACGGCGGCCGGTTATGGGCTCGGCTTCGCGGTGCAAAATCACCTAAGGATCGCTTTCTGAAGGAAGAAATCTTGGGCTACCTGGCCGGCCTCCTTTTCTATTATCGGAACAGGCGCAGAGGCCATGAGCCCCTGTAATCATCCCCGAACCTCCGTGGTCATACCGGCAAGGAATGCCGGCAAGACCCTCACCGAGACCCTGGACAGCCTGCTCGCCCAGAGCGATCCCGACTGGGAGGCGCTGATCATCGATGACGGCTCCACCGACGAAACGGGGGATCTCATCAAGTCTTACACGAGGCGGGATGAACGGTTCGTCGGCCTTCAGGGACAAGGCAGGGGGGCCTCGGCCGCGCGTAACATCGGCCTCTCCCGGGCAGTCGGGCGCCGGGTCCTTTTTCTGGACAGCGACGACTGGATCGACGATCGCTTCCTCGAGCTCATGAACAGGGCACTGGACGCCGCACCAGACGCCGTGGCCGCCTATTGCGGTTATCGCCGCGTCATGCCGGATGGCCGGCAGACTCCAGCGTGCAGCGATGCGCGAATCGCGGGGGCGCCCTTTGAGACATTCGCCCGGTCTTGCGCCGCGGCGATCCACGCCGTGCTGGTAGAATGCAAAATTCTGCGTCGCGTCGGCGGCTTCGATACGACTCTGCGGACTTGTGAGGACTGGGATCTGTGGCAGCGCGTGGCCCGCATCGGCGGGCCTTGGGTACACGTCGACGCCCCGCTTAGCTATTACAGGACGAGCGAGCATTCGCTGTCGGGAGACATCGACCAGATGTTAGCCGATGCGGCGATTGTGATCGGGCGGGGCTTCTCGGCGGACGACCGCCTATCCGGGGCCAATCCCGCCCATCCGGGCCCCGCCTCCACCACGGGGGGCAGGACGGCCGAGTTCGCCTACGCCTATTTCGCGCTCTGGTGCGGAGCCTTCGACTGCGGACGCGGCGGGACTGGCGCCAGCGCGTTCGGGCACCTCGGTGATCTGCCGCCGTCCCCCGATCTTGCGCGCTCGATCGTCGAAGTGCTGCTCGACGGCGTGACGGCGGGCCTGCGTGCCGTCCCCGCCCAGCTCGCGGCGCGCTGGCCTGAATTCGACCCCCATCTGACGGCATTGGTCGCCGAGATCGGCGAGATCTGGCAGGACCCGGTGGCCGCGCGCCGCATCCAATACGGATTCGAGCGACTCGTGCTCGATTACGACGACCTTGCCGCGCAGCGTCATCTGTCCCTCACCCTCGGCCTGCGCGTGGACCTGCGCGACCCACGACCCATCACGCCGCCATCAGGTGTCGACCGTCTGTATGTCTACCTCTGCGACGGCCCCAGCGTGCTTGCACTCGCGGATCTCGGGGCGCTCGGCACCATCACGACCCGCGATTGGCTCTCGCTTGCCGTCTCACGCTTGGGCTACCCCGACGTATCAACGATCGCCGGCGCGTCGCTGCGGGCGGTCGCTGAGATTGCACCAACTGGGGCATGCCCTGCGCGAGGTAGCCCGTAGGCCGCGGTGGGCCCTCACCCGTCCCGGTTGGCAGCGCCTTCGGGCGACAGCCGCCCGGAAGGGATTCTTCAGCGCCGCAGGCCCCTCCCGACCAGCGCAGAGCCATGTGGAGCATCTCTATCGTCTCCAGATGGAGGCAGACACATCCGCCAAGCGGCTGCTTTCCAGTTGGCAGCCGCCTGTGACAGAGGCGCCCAGGAAAACACGGCAGCGGCGCTATGGCGATCGCCGCACCTTCTTCGAGGATCTGTTCCAGGAGCCGGACCCTTGGAATTATGGCTCTCCTTACGAGCAGGAAAAATACGCGCGTCAGCTCGAGCTGCTGCCCGACCGCCCCATCGGGAGGGCGTTGGAGCTGGCCTGCGCCGAAGGTCGCTTCACCGAGAAGCTCGCGCCCTGTGTCGAGCAGTTGATCGCAGCCGACATTTCCAGGGTAGCGCTCGGACGTGCACGCGATCGTTGCCGCGCACTGGGAAACATCGAGTTCCGTCAGCTCGATCTTGCCGTGGATCCCCTGCCCGGCGACCTCGATCTGATCGTCTGTTCGGAGGTCCTATACTATTTGCACGATGAGGCCGAGCTGGGGCGGGTAGCGCAACGGCTCACGGCCGCCCTGAAGCCAGGAGGCCACATCCTGACCGCGCACGTCTTCGTGCTCAAGGAGGATCTCTCGCGGAGCGGTTTCGACTGGGAAAACCCCTGGGGCGCCACGACCATTAAGCGTGTCTTCAGCGCGGTACCCGGCCTCGCGCTCGATCGCTCGGTCTGCACCGAGCTCTATCGCATCGATCGATTTGTGCGTCTCCATGACGGGCAGGCGAGCGGCGACCCGACGATCGAAACCCTGCCCATCACCGCCGAGGTCGAGCCCCAAGTCGCGCGCCATATCGTGTGGGGCGGCGCTGTGGCGAGGCGTGCGGACTTGGCCGCGACAGAGCGGCACGAGCAGGTCCCGGTGCTCTTGTATCATCGAATCGCCGACGATGGGCCGGCGGGGCTGGCACCCTATCGCGTGTCCCCAGAGATGTTCCGGGTACAGATGACATGGCTGCGCCGGAACGGCTATCATGCGATCGTTTCCGGGGATCTCGCCTGGTTTCTGGCGAACAAGCATCCCTTCGTGGGCCGACCAGTGCTGATCTCGTTCGACGATGGATTCCAGGATTTCGCCGATCTGGCTTGGCCAATCCTGCGCACCCACGATTTTAAGGCCGAGGTATTCATCGTAACCGATCTCGTCGGCCAGCGAGCCGAATGGGACCGGCGCATGGGTGAGCCGGCGCCATTGATGGACGCGCCGACGATCGTCAGGCTGGCAGGGGAGGGGGTGTCGTTCGGGAGCCACCTGGCCAGCCATCGCGGCGCCGACGGGCTGTCCACCCGCGAGCTGGCCGAGGAGCTGACGCGATCTCGGGCGACGCTCCAGCAATGGCTGGGCCTTCAGGCCGACTCCTTCGCGGCGCCTTTCGGCCTCACCGACGAGCGACTGCGTATCCTCGCGGCGGAATGCGGTTTCCGCATCGGTTTCGGCACGGAGCTTGGCGCAGCGCACCTAACCAGCGACCCGCTCAACCTGCCGCGTATTGCGGTCCCAGGTGACTTGACGCTCGAAGGGTTCATCAGCCAGATGGAGGCTGCCGATGACCGACGAGCAGCTCGTCAGCGTCGTTATCCCCGCCTATAACGCCGCCGCCACTCTGGACGAGACGCTGCGTAGCGTCCGATCGCAGACGCACCATGCGCTCGAGATCATCGTCGTCGACGATGGATCCACCGACCATACCCGCGCAATCGCGGAGCGGCATGCAGCAGCCGACGACCGTGTTCAGGTTGTCACCCAAGAAAATGCCGGTCTCGCCGTGGCCCGCAATGAGGGTTGGCACCGCGCGCAATCCGACCTGATCGCCTTCGTGGATGCCGACGACCTGTGGGCGCCTGCAAAGATCGAGCGGCAGCTCCAGGCCTTGCAGGTAGGAGGAGAGGAGGTCGGACTGGTTTATTGCTGGTTTGTACGGATCGATAGCCAGGGCCTGGTTACCGGCCTTTGCGGGGGAAGCCGGTGGGAAGGCGACGTGCTCGATCGGATCTTGGCTGGCAACTTCGTCGGGAACGGAAGCTCGGCCTTGGTTCATCGAAAAGCACTCATGAGTGCTAACGGGTTCGACAGCCGGCTAAGAGCCGCCGGTGCAGAGGGATGCGAAGACTATCTTCTCTATTGCAGGATAGCGGAACGCTATCACTACGCGGTCGTACCCGATCATCTGGTTGGGTACCGCTATATGCCCCACAACATGTCCAGCAACCGACGGCGCATGTTGCGCTCGTGGCTACTAGTAGCGGATGAGATGCTTGGACGTCATTCTGACCATAGTGGCGCGCTGCGCAGCGGCATTCGCAACTACAGCGGCTGGCTCGTCTGCGATGCGTTGTCCGCTAACGGCTTTAGGCAGGTCCCGGCCCTGCTGCTGTTGTTGCTCCGCTGGTACCCCACGATAGCGACGAAGGTGTTGCTGAAGGATGTGCCCCTCACGCTGCTCCGGAAGGCGCGTGACCGGCTACGCGAGCCACGCCGTGAGGACGTGAAGCCGATGACGGGACAAATCGGCCTGCCGTTTCCTGTCGGCGAGATTGACCAATGGCGTTGCTCGCCGAGGCGAGCCCAGAAGAGCAAGGGTCAGTGGGTGCCCATGCAGGATTCGCCTTGACCGATATCTCCGTCATCATCTGCACGCACAATCCTCGCCCGGACTACCTGGGTCGGGTCTTGGATGCGCTCCGTGCCCAAACGCTTCCCAATGGGCGTTGGGAGCTCCTGCTCATCGACAATGCGAGCGATGACCCATTGGCCAAGACGTGGGACCTGTCTTGGCATCCTCGTGCCAGACACATCCGTGAGGACGAGCTTGGGCTGACGTTGGCACGTCTGCGCGGGATCCGAGAAGCATGCGGTGACACCCTCGTGTACGCCGACGATGACAACCTGCTCGCCTCAGATTATCTGCAAACGGCCGATGCCTTGTTGAGGGAGCATCCCCATCTGGGTGTCGTCGGCGCCGGGATTCTGGAACCCGAGTTTGCGGTGCAGCCTTCGCCCGAATTGCTTCCCCACTTGGGGTATCTCGCGTTGCGGCGCCTGTCGGAGGCGCGCTGGAGCAACAACACAAGCGACCTGTCATGCGTGCCGTGGGGGGCCGGACTATGCGTCACGCGACGCGTGGCCCAGTCGTATGCGCAGCTCTTGCAACAGCTCGGTATCAACGATCTCCTCGACCGTCGAGGCGAGCGATGTTTCGGCAACGGAGAACGTCGCCTTTTCCTGGAGCGCGGTATTGTTGGGCCAGGGCTTCGGTGTCTTTCCAAGTCTGCGGGTCGTTCATCTGATTCGGGCGGAGAGACTGACCCAGCGCTACTTTCTCGCGCTGGTTCATGACAGCAGCTACTCTGGCGGAGTCTGCGGCTACTTGTGGACGGGAACAATGCCTGGTGGTGACATGAGCCGTGGCGAGCAATACTCGCGTCTATGCCTGCGCCGTATCCGCAGAGGGCCATTCGCCATGCGCCTGCAATGGGCGGCCCTTCGCGGGGCGGATCGAGCCAAGGCATTCATCAGCGCGCGGCGTTTGCAGCCCTTGGCTCACCGGCATCTTTAGTGTCAGTGAGCGACCAAGGGACGGCCACGGAGGAACCTGTGGCTTCGGGGCAAGCTCGGCGCGCCGCCTTCGATCACCTGTCCCAACTACTCAAGATCGCCCCGAAGCCGCGTTGGGCGACGCCAGCGCTGATCGTTCTGGGGCTCAGCTCGTCGTTTGCCGAGACAGTCGGCATCACGCTGATCATCCTCTTTTTCTATTCAGCAACGGGGCAGGTCGACGCCGCCGTGTCCCTAAGCGGCGTTCTCGGTCAGGCGCTGAATTACGTGAGCGGTTGGTTCGACAACTCCATACAGATGGCTGCCGTGATCCTGCTGCTGATTATCGTCCGTGGGGGGCTGGCCTTTGCCAACAACCTCATCAGCGCCTACGTCAGCGAGCTGATCAATGAGAAGGCCAGGAATCAGATCCATGAACAATACCTTACCGTCGCCTACAGCTTCATTCAGCGCCACGAGCAGGCGCAGCTCATGGAGGTGCTCGGCACCGAATCCTGGTTCATCTCCAATGCGTACGGTAGCCTGACACGAATTGTCATAAGCGGCTGCTCCATCCTGGTCTTCGCGCTCTTTCTCTTTGCCCTGTCCTGGCAGATTATGCTGACGGCCATCATCGGATCACTGCTCCTTTCCATGGGGCTGCGTCGTCTTTCCGGACCGGCGCAGGCGCTGGGCAAACGCGTCAAGCGTGTTCACCAACAGTTGGGCGAGCACATGCTAATGACGCTGGAAGGGTTACGCACGATTCGCGCCTATGGGCAGGAAGAGGTCCACCAGCGGCGCTTCAGTCGTTCTTCCGCCGAGGCTCGCCAGACGTCCATTGCGCTCACGCGTCTCTCGTCGTTGCTCAATCCTCTGACAGAGGTCGGCTATCTAGGCATCTTATGCGTGATTATTGCGGCTTCCCAAATTTGGAACACGAGCTTCGCGACTACCCTGGCGGCCGTCGCGTTACTGTACCGGTTGCAGCCCTATACCAGGGAGTTGGAAAGCAATCTGCTCTATATGGCCCAAATCGAGCCGCAGTTGCGCTCCGTGCGTATGATGATGCAGAAAGAGGACAAGGAGTATCCCGCGCCTGGATATCAACCCATCCGTTCCCTGCAAAAGGGTATCCGCTTCGATCATGTCACTTTCCAGTATCAGCCCGGAGCCGAGCCGGCCCTGAAGGATGTGACGTTTGAGATTCCCGCCGGCGTCACAACGGCATTGGTAGGGGCCAGCGGCGCCGGCAAGACGACGGTCATCAACTTGCTCCTGCGCCTGTACCAACCGTCTTCCGGTACGATCTGGGTCGATGACATGCCGTTGGAGGAGGTGCGGCGAACCGACTGGCTCAGGCTGTTAGGGGTTGCTGGCCAAGACGTTGACCTGATCGAGGGGACCGTGATCGACAATCTCCGGATGGCCGACAACAAGGCCACGGACGATGAAGTCCTCGCGGCATCGCGGATCGCGGGCGTTTCTGAATTCATCGAGCCGCTCCCAGAGGGCTATGGCACTTGGATCGGCCAGCAGGGACTGCGCTTTTCCGGCGGTCAGCGGCAGCGAATAGGCCTGGCCCGGGCCATCCTGCGCAATCCAGAATTCATGATGCTCGATGAGGCCATGAACTCCCTTGATCGCGGACTGGAGGGCCGGATCAGGCGCGCGATCGACGATCGATTTGCTGGGCGCACGATCCTAATCATCACCCATCGGCTCGAGACCGTGCTCAACGCCGACAATATCGTACGACTCGATGATGGAATGGTCCTGGCCGCCCAGGTAGGCGCCAAGGGGAATCCAATTAATCCGCTCCAGGCAGAGCGGCACGAATCAGCGGTGTTGGATCGACCGAAAGAGATTTAACCGTTTCACAAGAAATAAACAATTTAGATCAAGCTAGGGAAACTCTGAACAAGTGGCTGCCGTGACAGTTCATCGGCGATAATGGAGCGACTGTTGCAGCGTCGTGAGAACGATGAAAGCGATGAAGCCACTGAACCTGGCCGAGACCTGCGGGTCACGTCCATCCCGTTCCACCACGGGCGTAACACCTCTCGATTGGGCTTGCCGGTCGGATTGGGCTGGGCCAGCCAGGACCGAGCTACCCGGAGGTGCTTCCCGGCTACCCGGACCGGCTGCTGCCGAAGAGCGCAGAGGCTGCGGAGAAGATCAAGAAGCGGACCCTGACGAACCTGTACAACGAACGGCCCGAGTGGCTTCGCAACGCACATCGGGCGCTAGACGAGGCTGTGGCCGCGGCGTATGACTGCGATGCAGAGCTGTCGGATAACGAGGTGCTGAAGCGGCTCTTGGACCTGAACCTGGAGCGGTCGGGCCGACAGGTTTCGGTTACCCGCCTCGATACTGTTCCCGTCGAGGAGTGAGAGGGTCCAAGACTTTGCCGCAGTTGGCCTGCAGAACGACCGCTGAGCCGCGGCGGGCATTCGACTATCATGGCGCAACGGTTTGACCGTGGCCCGTTAGCTTCCAAGCGGTTCCCTTCGTTCCCCGCATCCTACGCGGGCTTCACCTACGGGCAGCCCAGTAGTCAGGCTTACGCCGGTGATGGGCAAGTGCGATAACACGGAGCTCTTCGCCCCTGAATGTAGTAGATGATGCTGTACGGAAACCGGCGTAGCGGGAAGCGGCGTGTGTCTCTGTGCCAAGGCACGCCAAGCTCGGGATGTGTTCAAACAAGACCGAGAGCACGCTCGAATTCGGCGATGAAAGCAAGCCCGAGATCGGCGTTGGCCTCCCTGGCGTAGTAGACAGCTCCGTCGGTTAGCTCCCGCTCGGCCTCCCGACGCGATCATTTAATCGCGGCACGCGCGCGGGCGATAGCATCGGCGGCGGGAGCGAGCTGAACCCTGCCGCTCTCGATCTCTTCAATGCGCCGCTCGACCTCCGCTGCCCAGGCTTCCTCGACCTCGTGATCCTCGAAGAGGCTGGCAAGCAACCGGTCCGCGAGCTGTACCCGCTCTTCCGCGGTGAGTTTAAGCGCTTGAGCTTCGACGATTTCGAATTGGCTTGACATAGGCAACCCCAAACTGTCACTCACCTGCCTATTATACTTGCACCGAGCGCGTAGGATGCGGTGAACGAAGGGAACCGCATCGCTCGCGTTACTCCCCTGCCGCAATACTTGGGACGCCCTCGCCACCCCAATCCTCCGAATAGACTCCTCGTCGCTTGAACGCATGAAAACTGGAATGAGGCCAGTCGGCTACCCGCCGAACCCATCCGTGTTTTACCGGGTTCCAATGGACATAGTCCACGTGCCGGTTGAAGCTCGTGCGCCCTCTAAGGGTCTCGAGATCTCCGACTTCGAAGCTCCGAGTTCCGGCGTCAAGGCTCTGAACTCCGCTGTCGAAGCTCGGATCTCCGACGTTGCCCCTTCGACCGACAATTGTGTTGCTCAGAGCTCCGACGTTGCCGCTCCGAGGAGCAAATTGCTGCTCCGAACTCCGAACACCAATTTTCCTGCTCCGCACCCCGACAGTCCCGCTCGGAGCATCAATTTTTTGGAATCCCGATCTCCGATGTTGCTACTCCGAGCACCAATTTTGCCTCTGCGAGCTCCTGCTGCTCGCGGATGGAAAATGGGCCGTCCGGAAAGGAACGGCCCATTAGCGTCAACCCCCTCCCGGGGGAGGTGCTCAAGCCGGGGCTTCGCCGCCGCGGGCGCGGGGGCGGCCGGGGAAGCGCTCCCGCAGGTCGTTGGCGATGGCTTCGGCCCCCTGCACCCGCGCACGGGCGGCGCCCTTGACCGCCTGATAGTAGGCGAGGGCGGCGCCGTAGACCTCGCTGCCGGCGGCCAGCATCGAGTCCTCGATACCTGCCAGCACAGAATGGACCCTAAAATGGCGTGCTTAAACATTGTGCGTCAGAACAAGGGTTCCCGAAGGGGAGAGGAACATATAATTCAGCTCCCTTAACCGGACTGCGCGACCCACAGATCGGGTGGGAGCCCTTTATCGACTCGATCGCTGCGTAGCTGGTCCTTTGTCTGGGCCAGCCGGCCGACCGTCTGCTTGAGCAGCGCCAGGGAGGCTTCCGGGAAGGCCAGAAGAAAGCGCGTAAAGCGTGGGTAGTCCAGGCTGAGGATGGTGGCTGCATCTTGCGCAACCAGCGTGGCCGTCCGCTTCGCGTCGTCTCGGACCATGCCGAGTTCGCCCACCACGGAGCCTGGGCCGAGGGAGGCCAACAGGTCACCCCCGGTGCGCGAACAGACCTCGATCGTTCCTTCCGCGACCACGAACACCTCCCTCGCCTCGTCTCCGGCGCGGCACAGCACCTCACCGCCCTGCAGTGACCGTTTGTCGAACATCTTCGCCAACAGGCGCAGGTCCGATTCCTCCAGCGAGCCGAACACCGCGCTGGTCTCCAGCACCCGTACACGGCTCTCGGTCTCCGTGGGATCGGCCGTGTGAACCCGCAGGTTGAAGAAGCGTGCGGCCCGCAGCATCGCCTCGCGCCAGCGGCGGTCCTCGGTGATGGGGTGCGGCGGCAGGATGCTGGGGTCACCGGCTACGCGCGCCGCCTCGCGCAGGCCCGAGACGTAGGCTCCATGCACGCACGCCCAGTGGTGGCGGTTAGTTGCCTCCCCGGCGAAAAACAAGTTGCCTGCGACCGGTTCGGCGAGGCGTTCCAGATCCCCAGGTGTGGCTCCGACCCGGATATACGAGTACGCGCCGAGCGCAAACGGGTCGAGGGTCCACGAGGTACGCAGCATCCTGGTCGGGACGGGGATGCTCGAGCCGAACGAGAGATTAAAGGGGCCAGGATCGAATTATTTTGCACGGTGCCACACAGTCGTGCCGTCCGGACGGTCCTCGAGCACAATGCCTTGAGATTTCAGCCCGTAGGATGACGCCATGCGGCGGATCGCCCTCGCGGGCATCCGCCCTACGCGCACTCGAATATTTCTGCGCCAGTTTCCGCTTTCAGCTCCTCCGCATGATGCGTCTTGCCAAAACCAGCCAAGCCGAGAAAAAGCGTAACCTTCGCCACCATGAACCTCGCTTTCCAACCGCCTAAGCCAGCATGAGGGGAGACCACTGCGACAGCGGTGGGGCGTCCCAGCGAACGAAGCGACCGAGTTGAGGCTGTTGTTACGCATCGTCATGACTGAGCATCTTGATGATGTGTTTTGCAAGTGGCTCCTTGGTCTCACGATGCCTCGGTACAGGTTGAGACACTTTAGTCCTCGGGTTTTGATACCAATCATGCTTGCCACCATGACGGATAAGAACACAGCCCATACTCTCAAGCTTTTTTATCAGGTCTATCCGCTTCACGCTATGGCAAGCTCTGCCATCTTGCGAACGTTCGGGATAGTGCCACTAGTCAATTCTTTATAGAGATCAACCAGATGTTCTTTCAGTTCGTCCTCAGTTTCTCCTTGAGTCCAATAATCAGGGAATTCTTCAAGATACCCCAACCAAGTATCGTCATCTTTCCAGTAAACATACTTTTGCTTGATCATCGCTAAGAACTCCGCGTATCACCTTCCCGAAATCCAACAGATGCCGATGCGTAACCTCGCAAAAGCAGGGCCTCCCACGGCAGCCTGAAGTCCACTGCGCGCCAGCGCCCGGAACTCTGCCCATGCGTTCCATATGCCTCCCGGTGGTCTTGTCCGCTTGTCCGTCACCCTCTTGAACCCCGCCCCACGATGGGCCGGCTTCCCTCATGCAGACCCGCGCCGCAAACTTCACTAAGTCTGCTAGGCGCTAGCTGGACTGTCAAGGGCGCGCCGCGGTCGCCGGAGATCGGAGAGACGAAATCCGAGCCGGGCGGTACCCTATCGGATCTCGTGCGCCCTCTAAGGGTCTCGAGATCTCCGACTTCGGATCTCCGAGTTCCGACGGCAAGGCTCTGAACTCCGATGTCCAATTTTCCCCCTCGGAGCTCCATGATTGCCGTTCCGAGCACCAATTGGCGCTCCGCACCCCTCGATTGCTGCTCGCAGATGGAAAATGGGCCGTCCGGAAGGGAACGGCCCACGGCGTCGGCACCCTCCGGAAGCGGCGCTCAGGCCGGGGCTGCCCCGCCGCGGGCGCGGGGGCGGCCGGGGAAGCGCTCGCCCAGGTCGTTGGCGATGGCCTCGGCCCCTGCACCCGCGCCCGGGCGGCGCCCTTGACCGCCTGATAGTAGGCGAGGGCGGCGCCGTAGGCCTCGCTGCCGGCGGCCAGCATCGAGTCCTCGATACCTGCCAGCACATAACGGACCTTGCAATGGCGTGCTTGAACATTGTGCGTCAGAACGTCAGAACAAGGCTTCCCGAGGGGGGCGAGGTCATAATTCAGCTCCCTTAACCGGACTGCGCGAGCCACAGATCGGGTGAGAGCCTGGGTGAGAGCCCTTTATCGACTCGGATCGCTGCGTAGCTGGTCCTTTGTCTGGGCCAGCCGGCCGACCGTCTGCTTGAGCAGCGCCAGGGAGGCTTCCGGGAAGGCCAGAAGAAAGCGCGTAAAGCGTGGGTAGTCCAGGCTGAGGATGGTGGCTGCATCGTGCGCAACCAGCGTGGCCGTCCGCTTCGCGTCGTCTCGGACCATGCCGAGTTCGCCCACCACGGACCCTGGGCCAAGGGAGGCCAACAGGTCACCCCCGGTGCGCGAACGGACCTCGATCGTTCCTTCCGCGACCACGAACACCTCCCTCGCCTCGTCTCCGGCGCGGCACAGCACCTCGCCGCCCTGCAATGACCGTTTGTCGAACATCTTCGCCAACAGGCGCAGGTCCGATTCCTCCAGCGAGCCGAACACCGCGCTCGTCTCCAGCACCCGCACACGGCTCTCGGTCTCCGTGGGATCGGCCGTGTGAGCCCGCAGGTTGAAGAAGCGTGCGGCCCGCAGCATCGCCTCGCGCCAGCGGCGGTCCTCGGTGATGGGGTGCGGCGGCAGGATGCTGGGGTCACCGGCTACGCGCGCCGCCTCGCGCAGGCCCGAGACATAGGCTCCGTGCACGCACGCCCAGTGGTGGCGGTTGGTCGCCTCCCCGGCGAAAAACAAGTTGCCTGCGACCGGCTCGGCGAGGCGTTCCAGATCCCCAGGTGTGGCTCCGACCCGGATATACGAGTACGCGCCGAGCGCAAACGGGTCGAGGGTCCACGAGGTACGCAGCATCCTCGTCGGGACAGGGATGCTCGGGCCGAACGGGCCGCGCAGCACTTCCATGGCCCAATCCATGGCCTCGTCCTGCGGCCATTGCTCGATGCGCCGGCCCAGCGCCCCGCCGACCGGCAGCACCAGACAGGGGATGCCATGGGTGGGCCACAGGTTCACCGCCAGGGTGGGAAAGCGCTCGGCCGCGCCGCGGATACAGCCGAGGGTGTAGGGCTCCGCAGGCCAGAACGGTTTCTCGAAGAACAACGCCAGCTTGGCCAGACAGCCCACTCCCAGGCGATCGATGGCGGCGAGTTTCTCCTGAGGCAGGGGCGGATCGAACTCCACCGTCTTCGCCTGCAGCACTCCGAGGGGCAGGGTGATGATCGCGGCGTCGCCGGTGAACTCGCCCTGACTGGTGGAGACCCGCACGCCCGGTCCGTCGTATCGAATTCTCTCGACCCTGCAGTTCAACCGGATAGTCAAGCCTTCGGCCAGCTTGGTCGTCAGCGACTGAAAACCGAGGGGAAACGTGCTGTCGCCGTACTCGTAGACCTGGTAGCCATCGTCCCACCACAGCGCCGACACCGAGTCTGCGTCCCCGGCGCAGTCGTCGCGGGCGAACAGCTCCATGTGCCACAGCACGTCCTTCAGCTCATGTCGCGCGGCACTGGGATCTTCCCGGAAGATGCGGGTGAACGCCTCTCGGACCGAGGTGTCCCGCAACTCGCCCCGTGCTCGGGCGGCCCGCCACTCCTCGTAGATCTCGCGGATCTCGTCGGCGGCGATGATGCTTTGCAGCTTTTCCTGCGCGGAGAGGACGCCCCCTTCGGGGTGCAGCAGCACGGTATCCTCCCAGCCGCCGACATAGGTGCTGTCCCCGCCGGTGTAGATGATCGGGATCCCCAGTCGCCGGACCAGGCGGGTGATGGGATTGCCTTCGGTGCTATGGATCCACTGCGCCCCGAGATCCAGCCGCTCGACCGTCCAGATGCGTCCGCCGGTCCGCTCCCTGGCCTCGAGGATCTCCACGCAGTAGCCGCGGTCGTGGAGCGCCCGTGCCGCTGCCAGCCCGGAGATCCCAGCCCCCACGACGAGGATCCTGCCGTGATCGCCTATGCCGCCCATGCCACGGGTTCTCCCTGTCCTGCTACTGGACCGGCTCTGCGGCCTTCTGCCGAAACCACTTCTTGCGCAGCTCGTAAAAAGCGATGGCCGGGACGTAGAAGGTCACATCGGCGATCAGCTTGCCGACCACTACCCCCAACCCTGCCCCGAGATAGTGAGTGCAGAGCCCGAAGGCCAAAGGCCGCAGCAGGACGCTGTCCAGGATCTCCGCCAGACCGAACTCGACGAACAGGTTGCGGAAGGTTGCGAGCACCCCCCGCCAGCGGTAAGGCTGGCCGGTCCGTCGCGCCGTGAGGGCATCGCCGTGCAACTCCCGGGTCACGATCACGCCGTAATAGCCGACGTTCTCGCCGAGAGCCCCGCCGTAGGAGGCGGCCACCAGGCTGGAGGTCGCCGCGTGGGTGAGGAGGTAGCCCGCGTATGCCGTCGTGATGCCGGCGGCTTCCGGCAGACCATAGCGCTTGAGCCACTCGAGAAGCTTACCGTGCCACTTGGAACTGCCCTCCACCATACTGTCGCCCCGGCGGACGGTCGTTGTAAGAGTCCCGCGCGGCTGGACCGTCCGGGGTCCGCGCGCGCCGTCACACGTGTGCTCCCGGCGCCGGCGCTGCCTCGCCGGGCTTGTCCGAGATGGCGAACAGGATACTCCAACCATCGGTCCGTTGGGGCCCGGAGCCGCCTCCGCTACGCTGGTCTTTCGCAGTTGCTTCACGGAGCTACGAGTTTGAGCAAGCCACATTTTCGCCGAGGGGCCTCGGCCGGGTGCCGTCGGACTTCTGCGCCCAAGTGCGGTTCAGAGGTCGCGGCACGTACCGTGGATAGCGAGACCGCAGGCCGGATCTCCCCGGAGTGGGGAGGACACGCCGCGCGATCGAAGGGGCGCCGAGACGAGTGCGCTAGCACAGGTGGCTGAAGCGCTGTGGGGTGATTCCCAATCCGTCCAGGGCAGCCTGGACGCGCGGGCTGGTCAGGGCGTGCAGCTCCGGGTCGTCGACGGGTGCGCACCCGCCTGGCGCAGTGTTGGGATACTCCGCTGCTCCCGGGTGGAAATAGATTTCGCTGACCCCATCGGGCAGGCACCGCAGGATGCGCAGCACGGTCTCCTCCGTCATCGCACCGGTGGCGCTGAGGCCGAAGACGAAGTCGTTGCAGAGCACGCCCGCGCGGCGCAGCCTGCGGCGCAGCAGGGCCATCCAGGGGGCGATGAACAGCGACCAGCCCAGCCTGCGAATCGTGTCGCCGCTGCGCAGGCAGAGGGCGGCGCCCAGAGGTTCATGGGGCAGGCGCACGGCGCGCAGCCCATGGGCGCGACCGATGCGCAGGATCATCCCGAGCACGGTCGGATGCAGGTGCATGTGCTTGTGGGCGTTGACGTGGTCCAGGGGCAGCCCGGTGGCCCGGAAGGCCTCGAATTGGGCCTCGATCTCCGCGGCCAACTGGCGGCGCACCCGCGGCAGGAAGAAGAAACGCACACCCGCGCGCACCATCCGCCGGCCGAAGTTCCCGTCGGCGTCCACGAGATCGGGAACCGCGTCTCTCGGAAGAAGAGGGCGGCCGTCCACCAGCACCACGTGCAGCCCGACACCCAGGCCGGGCAGGCGCTTTGCTCTGAGCACCGCGTCCGCAGCCGCTTCCGCGCCGACCATGAGGCTCGCGCAGCGCAGGATGCCTTGGCTATGGGCCAGCTCTACTGCTTCATTTACTGCCGGCGCAAGTCCAAAGTCGTCGGCGGTGACGATGATGTGGCGTGTCAAAGCCGCTTCCGTTACCCGAGCCCGGTCCGTACTGGGATTGATCAGCCCATATGTCCGTCAGGCTGCACCGAAAGGATTCGGCTCCGCCAGACCACGCGGCGGCTGACGTAGCTGGCGCACCACAGAGCGAAGGACATCACGTCCCGTAAGGGGATCAGCAAGCCCGTGCGGCCAGTATCGAGCCCTAGACTGACCCGCGCCGCTCCGTGGATGGCGTAACGCAATAGGAGAGCGACGACCGGCAGCCCGGCGGCCCAGGGAAGCCCATGCAGGGCGACGCTCGCGAGGAGGCTGACGGGAAGCGCGTAGGTGAGGAACGAAAAAGCATGACCAAGAGGCTGCACGGTGCGGATGGTGCGCATCCAGCGCAGCTCGCGCGAAGCCAACGAGCGCAGGCTGCTCTCGTGGACGACGGTATCCACAAGGTGGTGGGATAGCACCGTCTGCAGACCCTGCCGTCTCGTCAGCTCGCCGAGCACATAATCGTCGGCGAGGTGCGACGCGAGGGCTTGAAATCCGCCGATCGATTCGAGCACGGAGCGGCGCAGCGCCAGTGTGGCGCCGAAGGCGAAGGCGGTGGATCCCAGGGCGTGCGCTACCAGCACCGAGGGAAGGAACCACTCGTTGACGTACAGGGCTCCGAGACGCGCCCAGAAAGTGCCGAGAGGTCGGCCCCGGTAGAGGCACGTGACCACCCCGACCCGCTCGTCCAGAAGCGGCCCCACTATGGAACGCAGGTAAGTGCGGTCCACGCGGATGTCGCTGTCCGCGATCACCAGGTAGGGGTGACGGGCCGCCGGCAGCATGTTGGCGAGGTTGCTCACCTTGTGGTTGGTCCCGAGCACGCGGTCGTCCACCACCACCTGGATGTCCCGCTCCGGGAACTCGGAGGCCACGCGTCGCGCGACGGGTACTGCCGCGTCGGTGCTGTCCCGCAGGCCGAAGATCACCTGGAGCTGCGGATAATCCTGGTTGCAGAAGGATCGCAGGTTCTCATACAGCTCGGGCTCGCAGCCACATAAAGGTTTGAGGACGGTCACGGGGGGCAGCGCGCCTGCCGCCGGCGCCCTGCGCCGCCCCCAGGCGAGCAGTGCCAGGAGCGCGCCCGCGGCATATGTGAGCGAGGCCGCTGTGATCGCGAGGACCCCCGCTGTCGCTGCCTGCGCCCACAGGTGCGTCACCCGCCGTCCTCAATCCAGAGCGGCGATGGCAAGATGTGCGGAGCGGGCGGAACAGGCGGTGCCTGGGTGTCTGGCTCGATGAAGATGCAGCAGCATCTCGTAGAACCCGCGAATGCGCTCGACCTAACGCATGCCTGATGGCCCTGAGTGCAGCCGGTCCGGACCGTTGAATACCACCGGCGCTGGGCGGCTCCCAACAGCAGGTCCTAGGACGGCGCTCGCGAACAGGCGCAGGGGGCGATACCTTTCATGCTAAGATAAAACGCCTGCGGCGACAGCAGCGCGACGGGTGTCCCAATTCGGAGAGGTACCGAAGCGGCCACAACGGCGCCGACTCGAAATCGGATGGGGGTCGAGAGGCCCCACGTGGGTTCGAATCCCACCCTCTCCGCCAAATTTAGGTATCAAGAAATCTCATATCCTCTCAAAACCCGCACTGCACAAGGCGGTGCCGGCTCTGCTTCATCTCGTACCGTCACATACATCGCTTGACATACCGTCAGTTGTGGCGGTATCCGGACGTAGCTTGGGAGCACGTACCGACAAACTACGTGTCTGCCATACTTCCCCAACATCTCCCGCCCATCTGCCTGAAGCTTTGAGGTGACGGAACCGAACCCGCATCCTTCATCGAGCATCGAGAGGACACCCTGCCGCTCACTGTTTCCGCGGCCCGCAACGCCAAGCCCAAACACACGCCGTACAAGCTCGCAGACGAGAGGGGACTGTACCTGCTGGTGAAGCCGGCTGGCAAGTACTGGCGCTTCGACTATCGTTTTGCAGGAACGCGCAAGACGTTGGCGATTGGCGTCCTACCCCGACGTATCCTTGGAAGATGCGCGGGAGAAGCGAGACGGGGCGCGCAAGCTGCTCGCCGATGGTACCGAACCTGGCCACCATCACAAAGCGCAGAAGGCCGCCAAGATGACGGGCCAAGCCAATAGCTTCGAGGTGGTAGCGCGCGAATGGCATGCGAAATTCTCGACTGGCTGGTCCCCCAGCATGCCGCGTGGGTCATCCAGCGGCTGGAGCGTGACGTATTCCCGTGGTTAGGTTCTCGCCCCGTTGCCGAAATTACGGGCCTGAGCTGCTCGTAATGCTGCGGCGCATTGAGCATCGCGGTGCTATCGGGACGACCCACCGGGCGTTGCAGTCTCGCCCAAGAGCAGGGTGCCCACCATCAGGCTGGACGGATACGCATACACACTCCTCGTGTCGTCATGGAAGGCCCTCCTTGGCGATGCTCCCCCTGGCCGCATTTCGTCCAGAAGGCATCTCGGGGCCGGCGGATTGCCTAGGCAGCGGCAGGCCCGGATGAATGCGGGCCTGCCACTCGCCGAGTTTGGCCTTAACTTAAGAAAGCCCCGCTCCGTGAGCGGGGCTGCAGGCAAGACTGCTGACTCCGCTTACTTAGCCGGTGCGGCGGGAGCCTCGCCCGCCGGAGCCGCGGGCGCTTCGGGGGCTGCCGGAGCGGCCTTATGCTGCGTGGTGTGGTGCTTCGAGGTGTGCTTCTCGATGCAGGTCTTCATGTAAGCCTCGTGCTTCTCCTCGGGGACCTTGTGCTTCTTGGCCAGAGCCTCGCAAGTCTGTTCGGGCGTCTTGTGCTTGGTCGTGGCCATCGCCGGCAGCGAGGAGGCGGCGAAGCATACGCTCAGCGCGGTAACGGCTAGGACGGTCTTTTTCATCAGAGCATCTCCTAGGTGCAGTTGGAACCAGCCGAAGCGACTTCCCAGGGCCGGGAAAGGTCGCGGCAATTGACTCGATCCGCAGCGTCAGGCTGATCCGAAATGCCTTTGCCTTGGTCTCTCAGCACCTTCCGGTTCATTCAGTCGGTGCTAGGGGACCAATTTACTTGCTCGAAGCGGGAAACCGAATCACAGGGTTGTACGAAGTTGTAAGAAGATGTCACGGCGCCGGGGGCTGATCGCTGTGCGGGCGACCGGGCTCGGTCCCGGGACGCTGCGATTTGGGCACCTAGTGTCTTCCGTTACGCCGAATGGCTACGCGTCCGGTTGAAATTGTCTGCTGCAGCCTGTCAGCAGGCAAATTCTGCTGTACTCTCTCCCGGCAGGCTCACGTGAATAACAGCACTCGGTCCAGCCCGTGCTACCCATAACCCACGGCTCCATCCTGCCCCTCTACCGGTCACGTGCCGCACTCCCGAAGCCGCTGCATGGCTTCGCCCAGGCGAGCGTGCACCTGCCCCGCCCACCGTGGGCGCCGGGTAGGGGCCTGCCACGCCGCTTGGTACGCCTCCAGCAGTTCGCGGCGCACCTCTACGCTGATGCGGGCGATCACTACCTGGGCACGCGCTTGCTGTTCGGCAACAGCCTGCGCTATGTGACGGTTCCAGGGCCATTGGCTGGCGAGCGCCAGAGTCCGCGTCTGGCCTCGTCGCTGGTCCCTCGGGGAAAGCTGCTCCTGGGGTGCCTTTGGCAGCGATGCCCGTGGACCCTTGGGTGAATCGGCTCGGCGGCCACCTGTCTGGCCGGCCCGTGGCCCTCCCCCGCCGGTGGAGACCCTCGACCAGATGCCCGCCTTCGACCCCACGGAATGTCAGTCGGTGCCCGGCTTCGAGTTCGACCAGACCGTGGCCTGGTAGCTCCGCCTCCGCAAGGGGCACGGCAGCGTTCGCGCGGCCCGACGGTGAGCCAGCGGAAGCGGGATCGTGCCGTTGTTGTCCCCACGCTTTTCCCATGTGGCAGGCTCAAGGGAACCCCGCCGTGCGGCCGGATCCCTGAGACGGACCGCGGGATTGGGGCCGGCCCGTCTATAATCGAGACAGCGGCCTGTCGATGGAATCAAGCTGTGTGGAGAGATCGTCTCCATTCAGAAGGAGATATACACGGTAAAATCCCCCAGTCTCGGTATCATCGACATCGACAGCTCCAAGATCCGGCTGATTCGCTTGAAGCCGACTAGCACGCAAACAGAGGCACAGGGCCGACGGCTATACTGCTATTCGTTGTGCTCAACTGGCAGCGACTCAGGGGCTTTGAGTTCTGGGCCAAAGCAAGTGCGGGAGTGAAGTTCCGTGGCGGGATCGAGCAGCCGTCGTGGAAAGCGAAAGCCGTGCCTCGGAAACGGGAACGAAAATACAGGAGAGTCGCCCGTAGGGATTCGCACAAGAACGTGACCAGGACCATCTGTTCAGCACTATTCCTGTTGGCCGCGATGGTCGCACACGGCGGCCCATCCGCTAGACTTGATCCTGAGGAATGGCTCAGGGAGGCTGAGGCTGCTTACGACAGAGTCACAAGTTACACCGCCGTCTTTCATAAACAGCAGCGCGTTGCCGGAAAGCTCCTTCCCGAAGAAACCATACTGCTCAAGTGCAGAAAGAAACCATTCAGTCTGTATATGAAGTGGATAAGAGCGCCTTACAAGGGAAGCGAGTTGCTGTATGTGGCAGGCTGGAATGAAGGCCGGATCAGGGCTCACAGGGGCGGGATACTGCGCTTCATCGTACGCAATCTCGACCCAAGGGACCCGCGGCTCATGGCGAGAGAACTTCGTCCGGTCACCAGTACGGGGATTGGATACCTCCTGGAAACCGTGGCGACAAACATCCGCAAGGCGATCAAGGTCGGCGAACTCACCTTCTCGGAGCATGGAGCAGAAACGCTGTACGGCAGGAACACGCAGGTCCTGGAAGTGGTTTTCCCAAAGGAGCAGGCAAAGGACTACGATGGTTACCGGTATGTCATCAACCAGGATGTCGAGAGCAAGATCCTGGTGAGGATCAGAGTCTATGACCGGCATGACCAGCTCGTCGAGAACTACGGCTACGAGGACCTTGACCTTAACGCGGCACTCGCGGACGCCGCGTTCGATCCGAAGAATCCTGAGTATCACTTCTGAGAGCGCAGGGGAACCTTTCTTTTCACCGACAGGGGTCTGAGCCTGATAGCTGCGCCCAACCAGCCGTTGCACCGGAGGTGCGGAGCAGCGGCGTCGTTGCTCGCCGCGCCTCGGTGACATCAACTCAATAAAGAAGAATACCGATGAAGTACATGATCAGTCTGACATCCGAGAAGATCACATCGGACGGGCCGCCATGCGTTCGCGAGCCAGCCTGTGTGCCGGCATGCGTATGGTGCTTCTTTAGCGCGCCGTGCCGGGTGCCGTGAAGCATTGAAGGCAGAGATGAGTTCGGGTCCGAGAACGTGATGACCACACACTTCGCGTCTGCCGAGCGATGCCCTACGGGAAGCGCTGCCTCCGGAGCCCGACAGGGAGGCGTCGGCTGGGCCCACGCCCTTCCACCCACCCTGCACCGTCACTCTGGGGTCTAGGGAGCGGGCGTCACCGAGATAGCCACTGCCTCCGTGTAGCTGGCGCTGACGGCGTCGCCGACCTTGATGTTCTCGAGGTCGACGGCGGGCCCCACTTTCAGGACCACCGTCCGCTTGGCGCCCTTGATGGTCACCTTCCTCGTTTTCAGGTCGATGGCCTGGATGGTCCCGACCAAATCCACCGTCCTCGACACGATTCCACCGGGCTTCTCGCCAAGCGGGGTGCGGGACATGGTCGTGGTTTCCTTCCTCTCGCGGATTCCGCTGCTCCCCTTATCGAGCTTGAGCGCCAGCCCCTCGTAGTATTCCACGGTCACGTGATCGCCCACCTTGAGCTGGGGAAGGTTCCGCGCCTCGGGCCCGACCACCACGTCGACCACCTCCCCCTCAGGATTCTTGAGGGTGACCACCCGATTTTTCAGATCCACGGCCTGTACCGTCGCGGTCAACGTCGAGACGACCGAAGCCCCTACCCCCGGGCCCGACCCTGTCGTCGCGGGACCCTGTTCTGGGGATGGTTCCTGCGCCAGAATCACGCCCGCCGACGAGACCAACAGCGTCGCTGCCAGTGCAGCCTTGATGGAAGGATTCATAACCAAGCTCCTCCTTCGAGCAAGCAAATAAGGTTACCGGGATTCGAGCACCCTGGGACTCGCGGCCTGTCGCAGGGCGGCCGTCCCCAGTCCCGCAACCCTTCGCGTTTCGTGTCCTGGAGATCGACTCTCGGGCCGACCGGTAGTGTACCCACGAAGCGTTACGGATAAAAGCTGTATTTTGGCATGACCAGTGCCGCCGCCCGCCAGCGATGGGCGCAGATAAGTTTCCCACCGTGGCCGACCTCGGGACGCGTCTTGCGGACGGGGTGTGCGGCGCCCGGAAAGGCACCACCACGAGGGAACAATGGATGTGGAGACTTTCTTGTCGGGGCGATCCGTGCTCGGGGTCCTGCTTGACGGCTGAACAAGTACCTCCCTCGACGTGTTACGGCTGCCTGATGGCCAAGCCCGTCAATGAGGGAACGTTCAACTGCCAGCGGGAGGGCCGGTCCGAGTGGAAGAAGGTGTCCCGGCAGCCCCTTGGGAACCGCAGCGCGGGGAGTGTTGGTTGTACTGCACCCGTACGTCCGCTCTCCGCCATGTCGCTGCCGATATCGCGCCGGACGCGAATGGCGGGTCATGTTAAGCGGTTATCAGATGCCTACCGCCGAGTGAAGGCGGTCGACAGAGAAGCCGCACGGGAAGATCGTGGTTTGACCTGCCGGTTACCGTGGTCGGCGGCAGGCGTCTGATGAGCCGCGAGGGAGGCAACCGCGGGGGCTGTGGCACGAGGCCGGAAGCGCGAAGGCGCTATGGGGATTTGAATCGAGCCTATGGGTCGCAGAGGGGGGTGGGACCGTGCGGGTGAGGGCTGCAGGGTGCTGCGCGCAGGGAGAACAGAGAACACAAACTTCAGCCTACCCGTCGGCAAGGAACCGGCTTACTCTCCGGTGCGTGGCCTGGTTCCGCGTACTATTCAGCATGGTGGAATCCGGTCAGCGAGGCGATAGCGCATCCCGCAATAAGATAGCAAGGTCCGACCAAGGTCTTGGCACTCAGCGGCTCGTACGGTGCGAAGTCCGAGCACAAACCGGTTTGGGCCGGCTGTTGCCCGTCGGGCTGATCCTAAGGGACAGTGGCGGCCGAAAGGCCGGAGTCGACCCAAAGCGGCCATTCGGTTCCGGCACGATATCGGCAAGGACCTCGCGGAAAGCGGACGTACGGATGCAGTGCACCCAGCGGCGCAGAAGTGCGTTCGACGAGGGACTGCGTCCATCCCCACCAGATGAGCCAGAAGATCACAACCGAGCGTAAGATGCCGGGTCTATCGAGATATGTAGTGAGTGACCTCCGTGACGGCGAAGACGAACACCAGGTCGAAGAACAGCTCGACGAACGTCGCCCCCTGGTCCTCGGGCGAGACGAGGGAGATGCAGGCATGGTCGTCCAGTCGGCTCATTGGGTGGTCTCAATGGTTACTCTTCGCTCAACCGCAGTGATTACGATGAGGTCATCTCGTCGCTCCAACTGAGCACCTCAGGCGAACTGCGAGCGCCCTGGACTCTGATCTTCGAGAACTCGCTCTCAATGCGCTGCAGGTCCTCGGGCGTGAGGGTCAGGTGGACGGCACTAAGATTCTCCCTGAGGTGGGAAATCTTCGTCGTACCTGGGATCGGCACGATCCATGGCTTCTGTGCCAGCAGCCATGCGAGAGCAACCTGTGCGGGCGTAGCGTCCTTCTCGCGCCCGACGGAGCGCAGTAGGGCAACCACAGGCTGGTTCGCGGCCAGGGCCTCGGGCGTGAAGCGGGGGAAACCAGCGCGGAGGTCGGTCTCGGGGTCGAAACGAGACGCGGGCGAGAGCGTCCCTGTCACATACCCCTGGCCGAGCGGGCTCCAGGGCACGAAGCCGATTCCCAACTCCTCGCAGGTCGGAATCACCGCAGGCTCGGGGTCGCGGGTCCAGAAGGAGTACTCGTTCTGGACCGCAGTGACTCGCTGCACAGCATGGGCACGACGGATAGTCTTCGGTCCTGCTTCGGAAAGGCCGAAGTGCTTTACCTTGCCCTGATGGATGAGGCTCCTTAACCGTGCCTGCGACATCCTCGATGGGCACGTCGGGGTCGATGCGGTGCTGGTAGAGCAGGTCGATGCGGTCGGTCCGCAGGCGTTTGAGTGAGCCATCTACGGCTTTACGGATCTGCTCGGGCCGGCTGTTGCGGCCGCGGCGTTCGCGCGTGACGGGGTCGACCTCGAAGCCAAACTTCGTGGCAATGACGACCCGATCGCGGAGAGGCTCCAGAGCCTCGCCGACAAGCTCTTCGCTGGTGAATGGTCCGTAGATCTCGGCCGTATCGAAGAACGTCACTCCTTGATCGACTGCCGCGCGGAACAGCGAGATCGCCGCGTTTCGGTCGATAGCGGGGCCGTACGCCCAGGCAACGTTCATGCAGCCGAGCCCGAGGGCGGAAACTTCAAGGTTACTGCTTCCAAGCTTTCGTTTTTGCATTTCGTGTCTCCTTTCAAGAGCGCGACACTGGCCGTGCGCGATAGCGGCGGTACTCGGTTCGACACACCGCCTCGATCAAGTTGTTCTCGTCCCCCGTCCATCCGGACGTCAGGGCTTCACCATGACCTTGATCGCTTCGCGTTGGTTCATCGCGCGGTATCCGTCCGGCACCTCATCGAGGCCGACGACACGGTCGAGAACGCGGCCGGGCTCGATGCGGCCTTCGAGGACGTCGGGCAGGAGTTCCTCGATGTAGGCGCGCACCGGGGCGGGGCCGCCGCTCACGGTGACGTTGTTGAAGAACGCCGGCTGCGAGGCGGGCATCGTGTCGTCCTCGGGCAGGCCAACGCGGCCGACCGCGCCGCCTGGACGGGTGATCTCGATCGCGGTCTGCATCGCCTGGGCAAGGCCGACACACTCGAGCACGGAATCGACGCCATAGCCGCCGGTGAGCTTGCGCACGCGCTCGACCGCCTCGGCGCCGCGTTCGCTCACGATGTCGGTCGCGCCGAACTCCCTCGCCAGCGCGATTCGGTCGGGATGGCGGCCGAGGATAATGATCTGCTCCGCGCCGAGGCGTTTCGCGGCGATCACGCCGCACAAGCCGACCGCGCCGTCTCCGACGACGGCGACGGGCTTCCCGGGGCCAACTTTGGCAGCGACGGCGGCGTGATGGCCCGTCCCCATCACGTCCGACAGCGTGAGAAGCGACGGTATCAGCGCGTCGTCCTCGCGGACCGACAGGGCGAAAAGCGTTCCGTCCGCCAGCGGGACCCGTACCGCTTCGGCCTGCGCGCCAGCGACCTCACCGATGCCGAAGAACCCGCCGTGGATGCACGAGGTGTGCAGCCCTTGGTGGCAGAAAACACAGGTACCGTCTGAGTAGGCGAACGGCATGACGACGAGATTGCCGACCTTCAACGTGCGGACGTCGGCGCCGACGGCTTCGATGACACCGATCGCTTCGTGCCCCATCCTGCGGCCGGTCCCGCTCGGCTCCAGCGTCCGGTACGGCCAGAGGTCGCTGCCGCAGATGCAGGCGCGGGTGATGCGGACGAGCGCATCGGTCGGATTGACCAAGGTGGCGTCAGGGACGTTCTCGATCCGGACGTCGCCGGCGCTGTACATGACAGTTGCACGCATAGTGGCTTCCCTCCGGTTCCCGGTTGGCTCTCTATTCGGCGCTCAATGCGCCCTCGTATTGCTCCTCGCTGACCTTCTCCACCCACTCGACGACCTTGCCGTCGAGCGCTTCCTGAATGGCGATGTGGGTCATGGCCTTGGTCGCCATGGCACCGTGCCAGTGCTTCTCGCCCGGTGGGCACCGGACCACGTCACCTGGCCGAATCTTCCTGGCCGGCTCTCCCCAGCACTGGACCAGGCCGCAGCCGGAGGTCACGATGAGGGTTTGGCCCAGCGGGTGGGTGTGCCATGCGGTCCGGGCGCCGGGCTCGAACGTGACGCTGGCGCCGCGCACGCGTGCCGGCTCGGGTGCCTCGAACAGGGGGTCAATACGTACATGGCCGGCGAAATACTCGGCCGGCCCGTTGCTGGAGGGTTGTGAGCCGCTTCGTTGGATGTCCATTGCTAAACTCCTTGTCTCAGCCAAGCAGTCGCTTATCTGTCAACTGCTGCTGAGGACAATGGTAGCTCCAGCGGGAGCAAATGATTAGACGGTACAATTCGCATGGACTTATGAGGTGCCTTCATAAATGCCGCGCGAAGACTTCAACGATCTCCTTGCCTTCCTCGTGGTTGCGCGGGACCGCAGCTTTACCAAAGCGGCGGCGAAGCTCGGGGTATCCCAATCGGCGTTGAGCCACACCATCCGTGGGCTTGAAGCGAGACTGGGCTTTCGGCTGCTGAACCGCACCACGCGCAGCGTCTCCCCGACTCAAGCGGGTGAACGCCTGCTCCGGACCGTGGGCCCCCGCTTCGAGGAGATCGAGGCCGAGGTGGCGGCTCTGAGCGAGCTTCGGGACAAACCCGCTGGCAGCATTCGGATCACGGCCACCGACTATGCGGTCGACACGATCCTCTGGCCGAAACTCGCGAAATTCCTACGGGAGTATCCAGACATCCAGGTCGAGATCATCATCGACTACGGCCTGACCGACATCGTTGCCCAAGGTTATGACGTTGGTGTGCGAGCCGGCGAGCAGGTGGCGAAGGACATGATGGCAGTCCGTATCGGGCCGGACATGCGTATGGCGGTCGTCGCCGCCCCATCGTATTTCGCGAAGCGATCCCCACCGAAGAAGCCACGGGACCTAACCGACCACAATTGCATCAACTTGCGACTGCCGACCCATGGCGAGTTGTACGCCTGGGAGTTCGAACGAGGCGACCGCGAACTGAAGGTGCACGTCGAAGGCCAGCTCGTCTTCAACGGCACCTTCCAGATGCTCAACGCGGCCCTGGACGGATTCGGCTTGGCCTATGTGCCGGAGGACGTGGCGCCGCCCCATCTCGCCAAGGGGCGTCTCAAGCGGGTGCTTGAGGATTGGTGCCCGCCTTTTTTTCGGACATCATCTCTATTACCCAAGCCGGCGACAGTCCTCACGAGCATTCGCCCTGCTGGTCGATGCGCTGCGCTACCGGGGTTAACACAGCGGCGCCATTCTGGATTTGAGGGCACTCAGGTTCGGTTGAGGACCTGCGCCGAACTGCCGCCAAAAGCGATGCTTGCCAACGTCTCGATCCAGACCGGTGCAATCTGCCCTCCGGTGTAAAGCGTTCACTGCGGCTGCACGGTGATTTCCGGTGCCAGGCCAATGTCCGCTGATGGCCGAGAACGGACGTTCATGTAGCTGGCCCCCGCAGCTCGGCGCCGCAACGACTGCTCCCCCTCGATGTGCTCTCATTCCTTCGCCGCACGACCCACGCTACCAGTCTCATTAAGGGACGCGCAATGGCTGAGAAAGGCAAAACACGGGAATTTTACCAAAAAGAACACTGCATTTTTTGCGTTCCCTCAGGCGCCGCCGGCGCTACCACTTGTCCCAGTGGCCGAGATGCTTATGGATAGCCCACCTTTTGTGTGCGGTGCAGCAACAATATGGCTCAAGGGTAAAGGGTAAAGGGAGAAGATTCCGGTGAGTACTTTGTTGTGGTGGCCGGAGTGAGGCCATGGGTATGGAAAACCTCGACGGCAACGGAAACCTGCGGCATGGGGCTGATCGCGCCTCGGCCTTGGTTATTGCCAGCCCCTGAAAAGGAACCTGAAACAGATATCCGAGTACGTCAAGGTTACGCTACCGGAGAAAAAATGAGCGGCCAGTCGAGCTTGGAGGTGCAAAAAGCAATCTATGGACAGCTCGTTGCGGATGGCGAGCTGGCAAGTTTGAAATGTGCCGTTTACGATTGGGTGCCAACGAATGCGACGTTACCGTATTTAAGAGTCGGGGAGGATGATATTGCAGACGAGTCGACATTCGGAGTTGACAGGGCCTCGCAGGATGTTACCTTGCACGGGTTTTCGACTTATCCGGGCCGAAAGGAAATCAAGTCAATTCTGGCCCGGACGTATGAGCTTCTGCATAAGTCGAAATTGCAATTAGAGGGAACTAGTATGTGGGCGGGTTGCGTTTTGGTTTTTGAGGCCACCATTGAAGAGGAAGACGGGGTCACGTATCATGGCGTGCAGAGATTTAGGATAGTCACTACGGAGGCATTGAGAGATGAAGTTCCAATTGCAGAATTGCAAGCTATGGTTCGGAGCGCGTGACTATTCTGGCGATATGAATTCGATGGGCTTGAACTACGCCGCAGAAATGAAAGACTCGACCGTGTTCGGGGTCGATGCTCGGGCGAGGTTGGGTGGTTTGAAAGTGATTACTGTCTCGCACCACGGGTTCGTCGATTGGGACACGCTCAACGAACCTGGAAGCACGGATGAGGATATGTTCGCGAGAGTGGGCGCAATCGAAGTGCCGATGTCAATGGCCGTTTCGTCGGTCCAGGGCCAGCCAGCCTACACTTTCCGTGCTTCGATTGGCACGTACACGCCAGCGCGCAGTTGGGAGAGTTAACTCACCCCCGGCAAAGCCGGGGGCTTATTGGGTGAGCGCCTCAAAGGCGCCATAATACCGGGAGCCGCCCAAGGCGGCTGGACCTATGTCCGCAGCGTCAGTTGATCGTAGCGCTCCTCCTCTTGCTCTTGGTTCCGGATGTAAGCCCTTCAACTACCTTCGATTCCTTATGGCCCGCCAACTCGTGGAAGATCCGTCCCAGGTGGCGGCGCAGCGCCCCGAAGATCCGCTTTTTCCTGCACTTACAGTCCCACTTCGTGTGGCTCAGACTCTGGTACTCTTTCATCGTGGATCCCCTTCTCTTGGCGGAGATTGGAGATTCACGACGACCGTCGTATAGGTCAAACCTCGGTGAGTCCCCCGGCAAAGCCGGGGGCTTACCTCAGGGAGTTAATGAATTTCAGTTTGCAGCCTGAGGCCACTAATGGCACTAATGGTCCGCTAGTCCGGGGAACACTGATGGCGCTCGTTTCTGCTGTGGTTGCGAGCGGGAAGCGTGCTCCGTTCCAGGTCGGAGCCGTAGTTGCGCCTAAGGCGTTGTATGCCGCTTTGCATGTTTGGAAACTGAATACCGGTACTCTGGATGTGGTGATCGAAAGCGATAACGCGCGGGGATTCAGCTCGCCCGTGACAAAGGGTCTTGAGCCGAAGCCTCGCTGGCGTCGAGGCGCCGTAGCGAAGCGGGGAAACGATCATGCCTGTCGAACGCTGCCTGCGACATACGCCTGCCTGTCGAAGTCCTCGGCACCGGCTCTGTCCACTCAACCGTCGATCCGGCCGTGCCCTGTGTCCGGCCGAGGTCACCGGGCCATGCCGTTCCATGCAGGGGCGTTGTGGCGCCTGTGCGAGGCCGGCCTGCTGCACCAGCTCGGGCGCATCTCCACGCGTCTCCGGGGGCTTCATCAGCTCGGCGGTGCTGGGCCTGAACTGGCCGCACCTCAACTTCGACCGCGCAAACGTCGGCGACGACTTCGTTCCCCGGTGGTCGATCCCGTCCGGAGGACTACCGACAAGACCCTGGACGCCCCCGCCGTCATCGGCGCTGCACTGCTTCCGGGACCATCAGCCACAAGGTAGCCGAGGGTTACTGCAAGCACCCCCGTGGGCGTCTCCCGGTACAGCTCGTAGATCATAGTGGCGCGGTCGCTGAGGCGGGCGCAGGCATAACCGACGTACATCTAGCCTAAGCTGCAATTCGGAAATAGACCAAGGGGAGGCGAAGATGAACAGACAAGTGGATGTGGCGGTTATCGGCGCGGGCCATGCAGGCCTAAACGCCATCAAGGAGATCCGAAAAGTTACCGACAATTATGTCCTGATCAACGGCGGTCAGCTCGGGACCACCTGTGCGCGAATTGGCTGCATGCCTTCCAAGACGGTACTGCATCTGGCCGAGACCTACAACAATAGGAACCACTATCAAAAGCTCGGAATTAAGGGTGCAGAGCACGTCCGCGTAGACATACCGAATGCCATGGAACGCATCCGGGATCTGCCTGATATGTTCGTCGATCTGATTCTCGCCAACACCACAGACGACATGGGCGACACGCTCATCGATGGCTATGCGGAGTTTATCGATACCCAGACGCTGCGGGTGGGTGACCAGATCGTACACGCCAATGCGACCGTGATCGCAACCGGGGCACGCTCGTTCGTGCCGCCCGAGTGGCGCGAGCTTGAGCACGGCGTCCTGACTGTCGAGACCCTGTTTGAGCAAGAGACTCTCCCCGAATCCATCGCCATGCTTGGGCTCGGTCCGATGGGGATTGAGTTCGCCCAGGCGTTGCATAGACTGGGCGTCAGCGTCGTTGGAATCGAGCGAAGCGATGCCGTCGCGCGTATTGCCGATCCCGTGGTCAACCGGGTCGCCGTTGAAATCATCGCGAGGGATTTTCCCCTTTGGCTCGGCGCAGATCTCTCCATTGAGCGGCGAGGCGACAGTTTCCGGGTCGAGGCGGGCGACCGCCAAGCCGAGGTCGAGAAGCTGTTCGTCGCCGCGGGGCGTCGCCCCAACGTTGACGGACTTGGCCTGGAGCGCCTGGCGGTGCCAACCGACCGTCAGGGCGTACCGCTGCACAACCCATTTACCATGCAGCTCGACCGCTTGCCCATCTACATCGCCGGTGATGCCGCGGGTGGGCTCGCCACGCTGCAAAAGGCGACCGATCAGGGGCGCATCGCCGGCTACAATGCCGTGCGCCGTTCTGCGACAGGTTTCAAGCCTAAGACACAGATGTCCATCGTCTTCTGCGATCCCAACGTCGCCTCGGTGGGGGCGCTTTGGCCCGAGCTTGACCAAGAGGTCAGCGCCGTCGGGGAGGTTCGACTTGGACCGGTGGGGCGTGCCATGATCATGGGGCAGAATCGCGGCATTCTGCGCATTTACGCGGATAAACCATCTGGGAACATCCTCGGGGCCGCGATGGTCGGTCCGCACTGCGAGCACCTGGCCCACTTGGTGGCTTGGGCTGTGGAAAAAGGCATGACCGTCACCGAAGCCCTGCGCATGCCGTATTACCACCCGGTATTGGAGGAAGCGCTACAGGACGCGTTGTATGACCTGGATCGTCAGGTAAACGGGCGTGCCTCCGCTATGGTACAGCTCGAACGCCTGGATGTTGAGGTTGCCACCCGGCCTCTAAGCCTAACCTCGGCCGAGACGGAACCAAAGGGTTCCATGACCTATGCCTGATGGTGGAGTGGTTGGGAACGCTCCTCAAGTCGTAGGCCGGCCGAGCCTTCGCCTCCCACCGGCGCTCTGACGGTCTCTGGTATGATCACTGCTGACGCTGTCACCGTGGCAGCGAGCATGCCTCGCGGAGGGAGACACTATGGAGACCCAACTGGTGGACGTTACCGTCCACATCGACGAGACGGTCGGCAAAGACCGGCATAGCGAATTGGAGGATGCTCTGCGTGCCATCGACGGCGTGGTGTCCGCCGGGTTCGCAGAGGGCAAGCCGCACCTCCTGATCGTCCAGTACAATCCCCAGCGAACCAGTTCGGGGCAAATATTGGAGCGGGTTAAATCGCACGGTGTGCATGCCGAACTGGTAGCGATGTAGGGGATCTTGTTCGCTGTCCGGCCTGAGCGGTGGGCGGTGCGCACCGCTTTGACCGGCCTTACTGCGAGTCGGCGTACAAGTCCGCAGCCGCCCACCGCATGAGGGGTGCCCTCAGGACGGCAGTGGTCTGTGGCGGCGCGTGCAGGAGAGCTGGAAGCTTGTCCGGCGGCCTCCCATCTGCACGTCACCTCCAAGCGAGGCTCCAGCCCTGCTCGGCAAGCGGCCTGAGCACCGGCTCCACCATCGCATCGACGAAACGGCGCCGCTGCGGGTTGGCGCGGGCCAGATCCGCCCATTGCGTCCCCGGCGTCAGGCCCGCGGCTTCATACAGGGCGGCACCCGGATAGAAGAGGGTGTCCGCGAAACGCCGCAGCAGGCTCCCGGTCAGCAGCCGCAGCAAAGGGGCTTGCCAGCGCGCGACGCCCGGCAGTAGCCGCTCCAGCGTATCTCGGGCGTGGGCGATGTGGCGCGCCTCTTCGACGATGTGGATGTGCACCATCTCGTGTACGGCCGGGCACAGCGCCGTACCGTGCTGGTGCAGGAAGCGGTTCATGCGATCGGGCAACGACTCCCCGATGAACACGGCGAGCCAGAAGCCTGCGTGGCGGAACGGCAAGTGGCGCCCCGCCAAGTTTGCGAGCGCCAGGTGGGGGAAAGGCGAAGGCGGGGGCGCCAGCCCGCTGCGCTGAATGAGCTCCAGGAACATCAGGCTGTGACCCGCCTCTTCCCGGATCTCGTGCAGACAATACACGCGTGCGCTCGGCTCTGGACAGTCGCGTTGCGCCCAACGACCGAGGCGCTCCAGGAAGATCCCTTCCAGCCACAGCCCGGCCTGGAGCAAGTGCATGAACTCGAAGTGGGAGAGCGCGAGGCGACGCGCCTCCGGCAGCTCCTGGAACGCCCCGACGCCCCCGACGGACAGGGCCTGCTCGGGCATCCAGGGGTGCGCCGTGTCGACTCGCTCCCAAGGAATCCGCACGAGCGGGTCGCGGTAGGGCGTGCTACGGCTGCTCAGTTGTTGCTGCAGGGTTGGCGGAGGTGAGACAGCGGACATGGGTGTTGATGGGGCGTCCGACCGGCGAGGTTTCATGTTAGCGTGCCGCTCTATGCCCGGTAAACTACCGCCTCACCCTGTCGATTGCGCGACGGTGCCAACTGCATTAAGCTTAACTCCCTTGAGCGCGAAGACACGGAGAGGTGTCCGAGCGGCTGAAGGAGCAGCACTGGAAATGCTGTGTACGGGTAACCGTACCGCGGGTTCAAATCCCGCCCTCTCCGCCAGACGGTTCCCATGGTGGTGCGTGCCGGTCCCCCCGCAACGAGACGTTGTGAACCCCGTCAGGCCCGGAAGGGAGCAGCGGCAGCAATGTTCTGGTGTGCCGGGGTGTGGCTGGCATGTACCGCCGCCCAATTTTGTCCCCGCGGGCGCCGCGTCGGGTAGAGACCCGAGGCGTCTGCAGGGCTCGTCAGCGTCGTCTCCATGACCTACCAGGTGCTCGCCCGCAAGTGGCGTCCGCGGGATTTCGCTGCCATGGTCGGACAGGAGCATGTGGTCCGGGCCCTGAGCAACGCTCTGGACCAAGGGCGGCTGCACCATGCGTATCTTTTCACCGGTACGCGCGGGGTGGGCAAGACGACCCTGGCGCGTATCCTGGCCAAGTGTCTGAACTGCGAGTCCGGTGTCAGCGCCCGCCCCTGCGGGACCTGCAGCGCCTGCCGCGAGATCGACGAAGGCCGCTTCATGGACCTCATCGAAGTGGATGCAGCGTCCCGCACCAAGGTGGAAGACACCCGCGACCTGCTGGAGAACGTGCCATACGCTCCGAGTCGAGGGCGTTACAAGGTGTACCTGATCGACGAGGTGCACATGTTGTCCACCCACAGCTTCAACGCCCTGCTCAAGACCCTCGAGGAGCCGCCGCCGCACGTCAAGTTCCTCCTCGCGACCACAGACCCGCAACGGCTGCCCATGACGGTGCTGTCACGCTGCCTTCAGTTCAGTCTGAGGCGCCTGGCACCGGAGCGCATCGCCGGTCAGTTGGCGCGCCTCGCCGAGGCGGAAGGCGTGGCCTTCGAGGAGGGGGCCCTGCGTCACCTGGCGCGTGCCGCCGACGGCAGCATGCGCGATGGCCTGAGCCTGCTGGATCAGGCCATCGCCTACGGAGGAGGCTCCCTGCGCGAGGCGGATGTGAAGTCCATGCTCGGCACCCTCGACCGCGGACAGGCCCTGCATATCGTACAGGCGCTGGTGGAGGGGGACGCCCAGCGCGCGCTGTCGTGGGTAGCGGAGGTTGCCGAACAGGGCATCGACTTCGGTGAGGTGCTGGCCGGGATCCTCTCCCTGTTTCAGCGGTTAGCCTTGGTGCAGATGGTGCCGGATGCGCTGGACGACCCGGAGGAACGGGCGGAGCTGGCTCCGGTCGCCGCCGAGGTGTCGCCGGAGGAGGTGCAGTTGTTCTATCAGATCGCCTTGATGGGACACCGGGACCTGGGCTTCGCGCCGGACCCACGCAGCGCGGTGGAGATGGTGCTGCTGCGGATGCTGGCGTTCCGTCCCGTGACCTCGGAGGCCGTGCCTCCCGTCGATGTCAAACCCCAGGTGCCGGAACGCGTGTCGACCCCAGCGACGGCTCCGAGCCGACGGCAGGCAGCCGGTGGGCCGGATGAGTGGGGCGCACTCGTCGCGGGTCTGCCTCTCGGCGGGCTGGTGCGGGAACTGGCGACCCATTCGGTGCTCAAGGAGCGCGTCGGAGATACGTTCCGGCTGTTGGTCGACCCGGCCCATGCCCATCTCTTGACCAAGAGCCTGGAGGAGAGGCTGCGCGACGCACTGGCGAAACATCTGGGCGCGCCCGTGCATCTGGTCGTGGAGGGCGGTAACTCGTCGGCCGAGACCCCGGCCCAGAAAACGCAACGGGAGCGGGCCGAGCGGCAGCGCGCGGCCGTCGAGGCCATCGAGAACGACCCCAACGTCCAGTCGTTGCGGGAGACCTTCAACGCCGACTTGCGGCACGACTCCATCCGGCCGGTGGAGGACGAGAGCCGTCCCTGAAAAGGAGTGCATCATGAAAGGTGGCCTAGGAAAGATCCTCAAGCAGGTCCAGGACATGCAAGTTAATATGCAGAAAATGCAGGAGGAGTTGGCTGCCCTGGAGATATCGGGAGAGTCAGGCGGCGGTATGGTCAAAGTCCTCATGACCGGCCGTCATGAGGTGCGGCGAGTGAGCATCGATCCGAGCTTGCTGGGGGATGACCGGGAGATGCTGGAAGATCTGGTGGCGGCGGCCATCAACGACGCCATCCACAAGGTGGAGGAGGCGGGCAGGGAGAGGCTTGCCGGCATGGCGGCCGGGCTGGGGCCGCTGGCCGGTCTGAATCTGCCCTTCCCCTGAGCATGGCCGCGAGTCAGCTCATCCGACAGCTCATGGATGCCTTGCGGTGTCTGCCGGGAGTGGGTCCGAAGTCCTCCCAGCGCATGGCGTATCACCTGCTGGAACGAGACCGGGAGGGAGCGCGACGACTGGCTCAGGCCTTGGCTGAAGCGGCGGAGAAGGTAAGGCATTGCGCCTATTGTCGTGTCCTCACCGAGACGGAGATCTGTTCCATCTGCGCGGATCCCCGCCGCGACGGCTCCAGTCTTTGCGTAGTGGAGATGCCTGCGGACGTCGAGGCGATACAGCAGGCTACGGGCTACCGCGGCCGGTACTTCGTCCTCATGGGTCACCTGTCTCCGCTGGACGGCGTGGGGCCGGCGGACCTCGGTGTGGACCGACTGCTAGAGCGTACCAAGCTCGGCGAGGTGCGAGAGGTCATCCTGGCGACCAATCCCACCGTGGAAGGTGGTGCGACGGCCCACTACATCGCCGATCAGCTCCACCGACAGGGGATCCGGGTGACGCGGCTCGCCCACGGGATACCGCTGGGGGGAGAGCTGGAATCCGTGGACCGCGGCACCCTGGCCCATGCGTTCGGGGATCGGCGGGATTTCTAGCCTGCCAAGCGACACGCCGCAAGGGCCCGTGGCGGCGTCGGGCCCATCCCCAGACGCCGGACCGACCTTCGGCCCGCCCTCTCAGTCATCCACCACAGCGCCGACCTTTGCGGCGCAGATGAAATCGTTCTCCGACAGCCCGCCGATGGCGTGGGTGCTATAGCGAACACGACAGCGTTTGTAGCCCACTTCCAGCTCGGGATGGTGGTCCTCCCGATGGGCAATCCATGCCAGCGCGTTCACGAAGGCGATGGTCTGGTAGTAATTCTTGAACGCGAAGGTCCGACTGATCTCCTTCGCCGTCTCGCTCAGCTCCCAGCCGGAAACTTGCTTTAGCATCGCGGCTGCCGCCTCGGGCGTCATGGGCGGGGTGCCGGCGTCGCACGGCTTGCAGCGCCGCTCCCGAAGCGCGCTCACTATTTGGACTCGGCGCCGAAGTGGTAGAAATCAGCGTTCAAGTATGCGACCACGTCGGCGATGTCTTGGTCGGACCATGCGAGGCCGCGCGCCATCTTGCAGCGGCCGACCTGTGCTTCCAAGCCCGGGAGGCTTGTGACCATGCGGTTGGAACGCGTATAGACGCTGCTGTTGTGGCAGGACGTGCACTGGCTCGCGTGCAGAATCTTGCCGTGCTCCACGTTGGCTGCCTGCGCCGCAGCGAAAGCGCTGCACAGGGTGAGGGCAATCATCAGGGAATGTGTCTTCATGCGTAAACCTCTCCGGTGGACATGGGGTTCTTCTGCAGTAGATGGGCGATCCGCACGGGTGCCGGCGGATGCGTGTCGTAAAAGGCCGAATAAAGCGGGTCCGGCGTCAGGGTGCTGGCGTTCTCCTTGGATAGCTTCACCAGGGCGCTGATGAGCGCTTCGGGGTTTACCTGGCCGGCGGCGTAGTCGTCCGCCTGGTACTCATGTGCCCGCGACAGGCGCGCAACGATCGGCTGCAGGAAGAAGCCCAGCAGCGGCACGGACAACAGAAACAGGGCCAGGGCGCCATGGGCCGAGGGGTGCGTGAGTCCCAGCCCGTCGTAGAACCAGGGCTGCTGAGCGATCCAGCCGAGCAGGCCGAAGGCCCCGAGGCTGACACCTCCCAACCATGCCAATCCCTTCTGGACGTGGCGCCGGCGAAAGTGGCCGAGCTCGTGGGCCAGGACCGCTTCGACTTCCGTCGGCGACAGCGTTTCCAGCAACGTGTCGAAGAACACGATGCGCTTTTCCCGGCCCAGCCCCGTGAAATACGCGTTGCCATGCCCGGAGCGCCGCGAGCCGTCCATCACGAAGATACCGCGGCTTGCGAAGCCGGCGCGCCGCAGCAGGGCCTCGATGCGCTCCCGCAGGGTCTGATCCGCGAGGGGTGTGAAACGGTTGAAGAGAGGTGCGATGACCCGCGGGAAGGCCCAAAGCATGAGCATGGCAAAGGCCATCCAGGTTCCCCAGGCATAGACCCACCAGTAGCGTCCGGCCGCCCCCATGAGCCAAAGCACTGCGCTGCTCAGGGGGAGCGCGAGCAGGCCGGTGAGGAGCAACTCCTTGGCGCTGTCCGCCCAGAACACGGCGGCTGTCGTGCGGTTGAAGCCGAAGCGCTGCTCGACTACGAAGGTCCGGTAGGCGGACAGAGGCAGCTCTAGGACCATGCTGAGTCCGAGGACGCTCAGAATGACCGCGCAGCCGGTCGCCAGCGAGCCCACACCCAGGCTGCGCCACAGCCGGTCCAGCCACTCCAGGCCGCCGCCCAGGGTCCAGCCCAGGAGGAGCAGGCTGGTCAAGGCGATCTCCAGCAAGGCTGTCCTGGCCCGGGCGACCGCGTAGTCTGCGGCCCGCGCGTGGGCTTGCGCCGACACCATGCCCCGAAACGGTGACGGCACGTCCGTGCGACAGCGCTGGACATGCGCGATCTGGCGGCGCGCGAGCCACCACTGAGCACCCGAGGCGAGGCCGAGGGCCGCGAGGAACACCAGGCTGAAGGGCTGCATGGGCGGATCACGCCGGTCGGATGGCAAGGCTCCAGGTTAGCCTCTGCTAGAATGCAAGGCAAGCCCGCAAACCTTACGGAAACGCAAGCCATGGCACAAGAACCCGGCAATCTGGTGTGGATAGACTTGGAGATGACCGGGTTGGACACCGGCCGGGACCACATCCTGGAGATCGCCACCGTGATCACGGACTCCCAGCTCAACGCGATTGCCGAAGGCCCGGTGCTCGCCGTCCACCAGAGCGACGCGGTGCTCGATGCCATGGACGACTGGAATCGGGCGCAGCATGGGGGATCGGGCCTCATCGACAAGGTGCGGGCAAGCAAGCTGAACGAGGCGGAGGCGGAGCGCCTCACCCTGGAGTTCGTGCAGCGCTATGTGCCTCCCAAGAAGTCCCCGATGTGCGGCAACAGCATCTGCCAGGACCGCCGGTTCCTGCACCGCTGGATGCCGCTACTGGAGCAACATTTTCATTACCGCAACCTGGATGTCAGCACTCTCAACGAGTTGGCCCGGCGCTGGAAACCCGAGGTCGCCGACGCCGTCGTGAAGGCTTCGCGCCATCAGGCGCTGGATGACGTCTACGAGTCCATTCGCGAGCTGCGTCTTTACCGGGACCAGCTCCTGAAGATCTGACCGGTGGCCGGTCCCGCTGAGAGCGCCCCTTCCAGAGGCGGCTGGCGCGCCCTCACCACCCTGCTGCCCTATCTTTGGGTGTACCGTTGGCGTGTCGCCGTGGCCATGAGCTGCCTGCTTCTGGCCAAGGTGGCCACGGTGGCGCTGCCCTTGGTGCTAAAGGGCGTGGTGGACACCCTGGATGCCAGCCGCGCCCGCGAGCTGATCTTGCCCCTCGGGCTGCTGCTCGGGTACGGGGGCCTGCGTCTCGCCAGCGCTCTGTTCGGCGAGCTCCGCGACATCATCTTCGCGCGCGTGACTCAGCACAGTATCCGGCGTGCGGCTCTGGGCGTGTTCCGCCACCTCCACACCCTCAGTCTGCGCTTCCATCTGGACCGCAAGACCGGGGGGATCTCGCGGGACATCGAGCGTGGCGCTCGCGGCATCAGCTTCTTGCTGACCTTCATGGTGTTCAACATCCTGCCGACCCTCGTGGAGATCGGCCTCGTCGGCGCTGTGCTCCTCGCCCGTTTCGATGCGGTGTTCGCGCTGACCGTGCTGCTGACGGTCGGCGGTTATATCGCCTTCACGGTAGCACTGACGGAGTGGAGGCTGCGCTTCGTGCGCCTGAAGAACGACATGGATTCCAAGGCCAACACACGCGCCATCGACAGCCTGCTGAACTACGAGACGGTGAAATACTTCGGCAGCGAAGCTTACGAGGCGCAGCGCTACGACGACACCCTGAGCCGGTGGGAGCAGGCGGCCATCCAGAATCAGACCTCCTTGTCGGCGCTCAATGCCGGGCAGGGGACCATCGTGGCCTGCGGCGTCACGGGGCTGATGGTGATGGCGGCCCAGGGAGTGGTGCGGGGCGCCCTGACCCTTGGAGACCTGGTGATGGTCAACGCCTATCTGCTGCAATTGATGATGCCGCTGAACTTCCTCGGATTCGTCTACCGGGAGATCAAGAACGCCTTGGTGGACATGGAGCGCATGTTCGGGTTGCTGGACCAGTGCCCGGACGTGGTGGATCCCCCGGATGCCCCGGCCCTGCGCGTGAGCAAGGGCGAGGTGCGGTTCGAGGAGGTCGCGTTTGCCTATGACGCGGCGCGCCCCATTCTGCGAAAGGTGGATCTGGTCATTCCCCCCGGACGCAAGCTCGCTGTGGTCGGCCCGTCCGGTGCCGGCAAGTCGACCCTCGTGCGGCTGCTGTTCAGGTTCTACGACGTGCGCGCCGGGCGCATCCTCATCGACGGGCAAGACATCCGTGACGTCACTCAGCGCAGCCTGCGGGACGCCATCGGTATCGTTCCCCAGGACACGGTGCTGTTCAACGACACGCTTTACTACAACATCGCTTACGCTCGCCCGGACGTTGCCCGAGAGGAAGTGCTGCGGGCTGCCGAGCTCGCCCATCTCGGGCGTTTTATCGCCTCCCTGCCGCAGGGGTACGACACCGTGGTAGGGGAGCGCGGCCTGAAGCTCTCCGGCGGCGAGAAGCAACGCGTGGGAATCGCCCGCGCCATCCTCAAGAATCCCAGGATTTTGGTCTTCGACGAGGCGACCTCCTCGCTGGATTCCAAATCGGAGCAAGCGATCCTGGATGCGTTGGGCGAGGTGGCACGCAACCACACCACGCTGGTGATCGCCCACCGGCTCTCCACGGTGGTGGACGCCGATCGCATCCTGGTCCTCGACCACGGCAGCATCGTGGAAGCGGGAACCCATCCCGAGCTGCTCGCTCGTGGCGGGCTCTACGCCGGCCTGTGGGCGCTGCAGCAGGAGAGGCAGCGAGAGGAGGAGCCCCCGACCCTGCGCTCCGTGGGCCGCCAGGCATCGTAAGCTTGCGAGCCCGTTCCGGGCACCCCGCGTACTTCTGTCCCGTTGCTTTCGGGAGTCGATGGGCACGCGCCGGTCAGTGCGTTCGGCGGCGTGGAGGCGGTGATCTCGCCCGTGCCTGGGGGTCGAGGCGGCATTACGGGGAAATGACGAATCGCCGCGGCGCTCGGCATGAGACCGGCGGGTGGCGCGGGATGGATGCGGGAGCAGCCATGGTATGCCGGACAGTAGGAAAAGGAGATGGGGGCGGGATTTAGCGGGGCGGGGGCCCGCTCAAAGGCGATCTGAAAGGCTTTTGGTCGATCACTGTCCGCGCCAACTGGCGCGTGATCTTCCGCTTTCAGGACGGCCATGCCGCCGATGTTGACTTGGTGGACTACCACTAGAAAGGAGATTTTGTGATGTCGATGCTCAATCCCCCCCATCCGGGCCGTATCGTGCGGCAGGAGTGCCTTGAGGCGCTTACCCTCAGTGTTACCGAGGCCGCCAAGGTGCTGGGCGTGACTCGTCAGACCCTGAACAATCTTGTGAACGAGAAGGCCGCGATCTCCCCGGAAATGGCCATTCGCCTGGAAAAGGCATTCGGAAGCACGGCCGATACCTGGCTTCGCATGCAGGCGGCCTACGACCTTGCGCAGGCCAGGAAAAAAGCCGACAACATCCATGTGACGCGCTTTGTCCCGGTATGAAAGGAGCCTGTCACTGATGAGCGAAGCACTTACCAAAGTCGGCATGAGGCCAGCCCATCCGGGCAGCTTTATCCGCACCGAGATTCTGGACGAGCTGGATTTGCCGGTTTCCCGCGCTGCTGAAATTCTTGGCGTGCGCCGCGCGACCCTGTCCGACCTGGTCAACGAGAAAGCCGCCCTGTCGCCGGAGATGGCGCTCAGGGTCGAAAAGGCTTTCGGCGTCTCCATGGACACCCTGCTGCGCAGGCAGGCATGGTATGACAGCTACGCCATGCGGCAGCGGCAGGACGAAATCAACGTGCGGAAGTACGAGCCGACGCGGTGAGGCCATGAAAAGGCCAGCGGGGCAGGGCAGTCCCCTGCCGTTGCAGCGGCAGGCTTCGGCCCTTTAAGGGGCGTAAGGCGAATACGGGGGTGAGTGCTCATTTCTTTCTTCCGTCACCTGGAAATATGGAATAAGTTTGTTCTGTGCAGGACCGATAACAAAGAACGAGGATCGCCGTTCCATGGCATTACACCCGGATTTTCCGCGCTCGCCCTACGCAATACTTCCCCCCGAGCTGCGCTGGTTCCCGGCGGCGGAAGAGCTGCGCAGCACCGCCTATGAAAAGCTCCTGCCACCGCTGGTAGCCAGGGTACGCGAAGCGGTCAATGCCTGGCGCGCCACCGATTATGCCGGCGCCTCGGCCACGTCGCGCGCACTGCTCACCTGGTGGTTCGAGACCGATCACCTGATCGAGCAGGCCGACGGCACGCAGAGCCAGTTCCGCTACTACTTCGCCCAGCGCGAGGCGGTCGAAACCGTGATCTGGCTCTATGACGTGCGCGGTGCACGGGACAAGTTCGACCTGCTGCGCTTCGATGCCTCCGGTGCGGTATCCGCCAACATGTTCGACGAGAGCTGGCCGCGCTTCGTGGTCAAGATGGCCACCGGCGCGGGCAAGACCAAGGTGCTCTCGCTGCTGATGGCCTGGAGCTACTTCCACAAGCTCTACGAAGCGGATTCGACGCTGGCGCGCAACTTCCTGCTGATCGCGCCCAACATCATCGTGCTCGACCGCCTGCGCGCCGATTTCGACGGGCTACGCATCTTCTTCAATGACCCGGTGCTGCCCGACAACGGCCACGGCAGGGCGCAACTGGCGCGATGACTTCCAGCTCGCGCTGCACATCCAGGATGACGTGCGCGTGGTGCGGCCGACGGGCAATCTGTTCCTGACCAACATCCACCGCGTCTATCTGGGCGAGGTCGCCGGAGCCTTCGCTGGACGATGACGACCTGCGCGACTACTTCCTCGCCCCCTTCGGGGCCAAGCCGGTCGGCAAGACCACGGACAGCCAGACCGACCTGGGCGAGATCGTGCGCGAGATCGACGAGCTCGCCGTGTTCAACGACGAGGCGCACCACATCCACGACCCGCGCCTGGCCTGGTTCCAGAGCATCCAGGACATCCATCACCGGCTGCTGCAGAAAGACCTGCGCCTCGCCATTCAGGTGGACGTGACGGCCACGCCGCGCCACAACAACGGCGCGATCTTCGTGCAGACGGTGAGCGACTATCCACTGGTCGAGGCGATCGCCCAGAACGTGGTCAAACAGCCGGTGCTGCCGGACGCGGCGAGCCGCGCCAAGCTGGCCGAGCACCAGAGCCCCCTCATCACCGAGAAATACGCCGACTACCTTGATCTCGGCATCGAGGAATGGCGCAAGAGCTACGCCGAGCACGAGAAGCTGGGCAAGAAGGCGGTGCTGTTCGTGATGGTGGACGACACCCGCAACTGCGACGAGGTGGGCGCCTACCTGGAGAAGATTTGCCCGGAGCTGCAGGACGCGGTGCTGGTGATCCACACCAAGGCGAACGGCGAGATTTCGGAAGCCGCGGGGAAGAAGAACAAGGAAGAGCTGGAGCGGCTGCGCGCGCAGTCGAACGAGATCGACACCTGGGACTCGCCCTACAAGGCGATTGTCTCGGTGCTGATGCTCAAGGAGGGCTGGGACGTGCGCAACGTCACTACCATCGTCGGCCTGCGCGCCTATGCCGCCCCAAGCAACATCCTGCCGGAGCAAACCCTGGGGCGGGGGCTGCGCCGCATGTATTTCGGCAGCGACCAGCGCGAGACCGTCTCCGTGATGGGCACACCCGCCTTCATGGAATTCGTCGAATCCATCCAAAACGAAGGCGTCACCTTCGACCGCGTCCCCATGGGCGGCGCCGGCGGACGGGAACGGCAGGACTCGCTGGTCGTCGAGGTCGAGACCGAATCGCCGGATAAGAACATCGACGCCCTCGACATCTCCGTGCCGCGCCTGACCCGGCGCTACAACCGCGAATTCAAGGACCTGACCGAGCTGGAGCCCGAGCACTTCGGCAACCCGAAGCTGCCCGTCAAGCCCTTCACGCCGGAGGAAACCCGCGAGATCGTCTTCAAGACCATGCTGGAGGGCGAGGTCGATCACACGATGCAACTCGATGGCACCGGCCCGGGCGACTACCGCTCGGTCGTTGCGTTCTTTGCCCGGCAACTCCTCAAGGACTTGCGCCTCGTCGGCGGCTACGACCAGCTCTATCCCAAGGTCAAGGTGTTCATCCGCGACCACCTCTTCACCCACCCGGTCGATCTCGAAGACCCGATCATCCTGCGCAACCTGTCCGAGCCGGAAGTCGGCAAGGTGCTGTTCGATCACTTCCGCGCCGCGATCAACGCGCTGACGATTTACGAAGGCGGCAGCGCGCGCATCGACGGGCACATCCGGCTGCGCGATACCCGGCCGTTCCGCACCGAGCCGCGCGGCTTCCTGCCGGCGAAGAAATCCGTGTTCAACCGCATCGTCGGCGAGGCCAACGCCGACGCGCTGGAACTGGCCTTTGCCGCGTTCCTGGAAGCCGCGCCCGACGTGCAGGCCTTCGGCAAGAACTACATGGCCGTTGGCTTCAAGATCGAGTACGTCAAGGCCAACGGCGAGCTTTCGACCTATACGCCGGACTTCATCGTGCGCACCACGGACGGCAAGGTCTGGATCGTCGAAACCAAAGGCCGCGAGGAAATCGACCTGCCGCAGAAGATGGCGCGCCTGCGCCAATGGTGCGAAGACGCCACCGAAGCGACCAGGGACGACGGCGGGCCGCGCGTATCACTTCGTCTACGTCGATCAGGAGGGCTTCGAGCAGCACAAGCCGTCGTCGTTCGCGGGCCTGGCGAGCGCGTTCCGCGAATACCAGGACGAGGACCACAAGGACTGACGATGGCGAAGCAGGACAAGAAAGCCTACGACCTGAGCGACGGCCGAGCAGCGCGACCTGGTGACGCTGATCCAGCAGGGCAAGGCCGCTGCCGGAGAAATACCGCTTCATCCTGTTCGAGGACAAGCGCGAGGTCGAGCTGGTGTGGAACGGCAAGACGCGCGACGTGTGCACCACGGTGCTGCCCTTCCAGACGCTGGAGCACGTGGACGAGCCGCGCACGGAAACCAAAACTCAGCACGAGCTGTTCGACAGCCGCGGCCGGCAGCTCAAGCGGCTGGACCAACAAGCTGATCTGGGGCGACAACAAGCTGATCCTGTCCTCGCTGAAGAGCGGGCGCGCTGCGCCGGCAGATCGAGGACGCCGGCGGCCTCAAGCTGATCTACATCGACCCGCCCTTCGACGTGGGCGCGGATTTCAGCATGGACATCGAGATCGGCGGCGAGACCTTCCACAAGGAAGCGAACCTGCTGGAGCAGATCGCCTACCGCGACACCTGGGGGCGCGGGGCGGACAGCTTCATCGCATGATTCTACGAGCGGCTGATCCTGATGCGGGATCTGCTGGCGGACGATGGCAGCATTTATGTCACATTGCGATTGGCGGGTGAATCACCTGATTCGCGCTGGCGATGAGACGAGGTTTTCGGCACAGCAGATCACTTCTGCAATGAAATAATCTGGAAGCGCAGCCAGTCGCACATAGCAGCGCACAGCGATGCGGAATCAGTCCACGACATCAATTCTGCTTTACACCAAAGGCCGACCGTAGACTTGGAATGAAGTTACAGCAAGCGTACGACGCCAATATGTCGAGACGCGCTTTGACTGCAACGACGCGGACGGAAGAAGCATGGAATCAGACGCATGACATTGACAGGATCCAGGCATCCGTCGAGGCGAGATCTGGCAACGTCCATGGCGTGGCTTTAATCCGACTGAAAAGCGGACGACACTGGGCCTACTCGCCAGCAGAACTCGATAGGTTGGATGCAGAGGGCGTGATTCATTGGCCGGACAAACCGGGAGGTGACCGCGCTGAAGCGATATCGAAGATGAATGCAAGGGATGCCTGTTCAGGACATGTTGGACTGACATCTACGCAATCGCAACCAATGGCGCAGCAAGCGTCTCGACTACCGACACCCAAAAGCCAGAAGCCCTGCTCGAACGCATCATTAAGGCCAGCAGCAACGAAGGCGACCTGGTCGCCGACTTCTTCTGCGGCTCCGGCACGACGGCGGCCGTGGCGGAGAAGCTGGGGCGCAAATGGATCTGCACCGACCTCGGCAAGTTCGCGCATCCACACCACGCGCAAGCGCCTGATCGGCGTGCAGCGCGAGCTGAAGGCAGCGGAGAAGGACTTCCGCGCCTTCGAGGTGCTGAACCTCGGCCGCTACGAGCGGCAAGCGTATCTGAACGTCGGCGGGCGGCTTGACGCGGCAAGCAGAAGGAACAGGCCCTCGCCCAGAAAGAGCAGCGAGTTCCGCGAGCTGATCCTGCGCGCCTACAAGGCCACCGGCTTTGGCGGCAGCGAGGGCGCGCCGGCGCAGGATGGCTTCTTCCACGGGGCGCGCAACGGGCGGCTGGTGGTCATCGGTCCGATCAATCTGCCCGTCGGGCGGCTGTTCGTCGAAGAGGTCATCACCGAATGCCGCAAGCGCGGCGCGTCGCGCGTGGACGTGCTGGCCTTCGAGTTCGAGATGGGGCTGTTCCCCGCCGTGCTGGAAGAGGCGCGCGGCAAGGGCATCGACCTTGCCCCGAAATACATCCCCGCCGAAGTCTTCGACAAGCGGGCGGTGGACAAAGGCCAGGTGGTCTTCCACGACGTCAGCTTCGTCGAGGCCACGCCGCGCTATGACAAGAAGAACAAGCTGGCGGTCAGGATCGAGCTGACGGACTTCTCCGTCTATTACACCCAGGGCGCCGCCGAGGCCGCGATTGCCGCCATGAAGGAGGGCAAGAGCGAGGTCATCTGCGAACAGGGGCAGCTCTACAAGGTGAGCAAGAGCAAGGACGGCATCGTCAAGAAGGAACGCCTGACCAAGCACTGGACGGACTGGGTGGATTACTGGGCAGTGGACTTCGACTACATGAGCCGCAAGGAAATCATCAAGGTGCCGGTGGGCACCGGCCTCGGCGGGGTCGGTTCATTGCCTGGCTTTGAGCCGCCACAGGGCGAGCTGGCCATGCCGGACTTCGAGGAACGCTGGACCGGCGGCTACATCTTCGAGAACGAATGGCAGAGCTTCCGCACCCGCCAAAGCCGCGACCTGGAACTGACCACGGCCCTGCACACCTACGACCGGCCCGGGCGCTACACCGTGGCCGTCAAGGTGATCGACATCTTCGGCAACGACACGATGACGCTGGTGCCGGTGAATGTGGGATGAACCGGCCCTTCGTCATTGTCACAATGGCTACACTGAGGCTTAGCGGGGCAAGTAACGCAGGCAAGGAAACAAAGGCGTACCCCTAAATTCCGATCCTCTCGACCTCATCCATGGAGACCTTGTCGCTGCGCCGGTCGTAGAGCCGCGTGGTCTTGGGGTCCGAGTGCGCGGCCATCTGCTGGGCGTGCTCCAGCTTGGCCTCGGGGTTTTCGAGATAAGCTGTGATGCCGGTGCCCCGGAAGGTGTGGTTGCAGATGCCGGGCGTCTCGATCCCGGCCTGTTGCGCCCGGCGCTTGACCATCGCCCAGGCGCGCTGACGGTCGAGACGGCGCGCGCCGAGCGCTTTGGTCTTGCGGTCCACGGTGCGGAAGAGGGGGCCGTCCTTGTCCTCCCCGATCCCGGCCGCCTCGATGTACTCGCGCAGCCAGTCCTTGAGGTTATGCTGGCAGGGCATCTCATGGTGCTTGCCGCCTTTCTCGTGCAGGCGCACCCAGAGCGTCTCCTGCTTCCGGTATACGTCCTTCACGTTCATGCTCACCGCCGCCGAGACCCGCGCGAAGGTGTAGATCATGAGCCCAATGAGCGCGCGGTTGCGCAGGCCCACAACCGTATCTGTCGGGATCGGCGCGGAGCAGCCGCCGGGCCTCGTTCGGCGTGAGGATCGGCGTCTTGCCCTTGGTGTAGGAGAATTTCGGCCCCCGGACGAAGGATGCCGGGTTGGTGTGCAGGACATGGCCGGTCACCAGCCAGTCGAACAGGTGGCGCAGCGCCGCGAGCTGCTGCTTGACGCTCTGAGCCTCGTAGGATCGGGTCTTGATCTCCACCCAGGCCGCGACATGCACCGGCTCGATGTCGAGGAGGTCCGCCGATCCCGGCAGCATCCTCGGCCCAGCCGAGGAAGTCCCGCACCGCGCGCAGATAGGCTTCGCGGGTGTTGCGGTTCCTGATCTGCGCGGCGAAGAACTCGATGAAGCGCTTCTCGGCGTGGCCCCCGGCGCGCACGATCAGCGACGGCATCCCCGTACGCCGCCTGCGGTTTCCAGAACCCCCGATTTTGCTGTGACCAGCTCGCCCGTCATGCAAATTCTCCACATCGTGGAAGGATTGCAAGGATACGAGAGAGGGAGTAGCGCGGTGGAGGCATCACGGAAGAATTCTCTTGCTCTATGGTAGGAACTTTTACTACTATGGAGTAAGGAGGGTATTTGTCATGGCCAATGTCGAAAAGGTTAGTGTTGCGCTGACGCCGGAAATGCTGGCTGTCGTGCGTGAAGCCGTTGAGAGCGGCGAATATGCGTCCAGCAGCGAGGTCATGCGCGAAGCGCTGCGGGAGTGGACGCGGCGGCGCGCTCTGGAGAGAACCGAGGTTGAGGCGTTGCAGCGTCTTTGGCAAGAAGGTCTGGAGAGCGGGCCGGGGCGTTTCCCCGATATGGCGGCGATCAAGGCCGAGGCCCGTCGCCGTCTTGTCGAGGCCAAAGAGAAGTAACAGCCAGGTCCGTGAGGGAGCATGCCAACAATCAAGCGGACGGCGCGGGCCGAGGAAGACCTGATCGACATCTGGCTCTACATCGCGCATGACGATGTTCGGGCCGCCGACCGCCTGCTTGATGAAATCGAAGAGAAGTTCTTTCTTCTCGCGGATCAGTCCTCCCTTGGCCCGGCCCGGCCGGATATTGCGCCGGGGCTTCGTTACCTGCCGGTCAGGCGGTATCTCATCCTGTACCGTGAAGTCACGGGCGGCATCGAGATTGTCCGCGTGGTGCACGGTGCCCGTGATGTCCCGGCTCTGATGCGGGACACGTAAGTCGTCAAGCTTGCGCCGCCGCGTTCCGGCTGCGCCGTCCGTGCTTTCCAGAACCCCCGATGTTGCCGCGACCAGCTCGCCCGTCATGATGCCCCCTCCCTCGGTTCAATAGTACATAACCTCCTTTATGTCCCATTCTTAGCACAGTCTCCACACGGGCTCAAGACGTTCCATCGGGGCATGGTCGTGGTCAGATTTGAAACGAATTTTTTGTTCTGCGTCAGGTCCGGTATCGACCCACAACCGCCATTGGCGTCCGGCAAGACATGGGCAGCAACGTGGCGGACAGCGGACATAGGGATGCAGTGCACCCAGCGGAATGCAAAAATGCGTTCCGGGCCGGACACCCAACCGGGATAGCCCCGGCGCGTGGGCCGGCCCGAGTGGGAGGAGTCCGCCGACCAGAGCCCCGCCTATAACCCGGCAGAAGGCCGGCCGGCGCCCGCCTTCGAATTCGACCAGACCGTGAGTGGGTCAAGACCCGCCACGGAGCCTATCCGCAAGGGCGACGGCAGCGTTCGCGCCGCTCGGCGGGAAACCCCCCACTGCAACTCGCAGGCGCCCCGTTGGGAGGGTTCGGCTGGCCTCGTCCACAGAAATCCGCCCTGCGGACCCGTTCCCACCGCACCGAGCCTCCGAACCTTGACTGGTGTTGACTGGTCCCCGTCCCAGGATTACTCTTTCCCTACGCTAGATGCGGTTGAAGTTCCTACCTGTCACGGTAGCGGTCCGCGAGTCCGCCGCTCACTAAGCCAGGTGTTCATTCGTCGTCAACCCACACCCATGTACCAGGAGGAATCACCGTGGAAACCAAAGACTACCTCAAAAGCACCCTTGGCCTGTGGCAGGAATACGCGAAGGCTTACACCGACTTCGTGGTAGAAGCCATGGAGCAAAACGTGAAGGCCGCGCTGGCCCTGCGCCAGCGGCTGGACCAGATGGCCGCCGAGATTTCCAAACAGGCGCAGGCCTTGAGCGCGCAGGAGCAGGAGATCGTGCTGCAAGCCGCCGACTCCATTCAAACGCAGACCAGAGCGGTCTCCGAGCGCCTGAGCCGGGTCTCCACCCCGCCGGCAAAGTAAAAGGTGCTCGTCAGCCGCGGTCGCATGCGAAGTGTGGCAGAAGGTCTTCCTCAAGCTCGAACTGTCGCAGAGCCGGTTCGGCGGCGTGTTGGCCAACGCCGCACTGTTTCACGTCCCCAGCCAGAAGTTGCCGCGCGTATTGCTGGAACTGCACGCCACGCGGAAGCGAGCGGCGTGCTGTTCAGCTCGAACCCGCACGGCCATAACGAGGAAGGCTGGAACCGCGGGCGCTACGGCGCCTACCACGATCTCGAGGGTTGGCGCCGCTACCTGTCAGCCGCGGGTTTCGTCGAACTTACCCACTATTACCGCCTGCCGCGCGAACGGCAACCGTGGCTGGCGAGCGTCTGGCGCAGGCTCGCATCATGGTCGAGTCGCTGCTGCTGGCCGTGACCCGCGTCACGACGATGTTCGGGCAGCAACACCTGTCCAACGCGACCGGCTTCTTCTTCGAGCGGGATGGCCGGTTGTTCCTGGTGACCAGCCGACACGTGGTGCTGGACGAGGCGAGCGATCATCGTCCGGACCGGCTGGAGATCGAGCTGCACGTGGCGCCGGAGAACGTGGCGATGACAAGGCAGTTCTCCATTCCGCTCTATTGGGACCGGAAGTCGATCTGGCGGGAGGCGCGCGACGCGGCCGGCACCATCGACGTCGTCGCCCTGGAGATCGAGCGCCCTGCCCTGCCGGAGACACTTCTTTATCATGCATTTGCGCCCGCTCACCTGGTCAAGCAGCTTGACCAGATCGAAGTGGGAACGTCGGTGCTGATCGCCGGTTTTCCGCTGGGCTTTCACGACACGCTGCATCGGCTGCCGGTCGCACGGCAGGCGGTCATCGCCTCGGCGTTCGGGCTGCGGTTTCAGGGCCACGGATACTTCCTGACGGACGCGCGGATGCACCGCGGCACGAGCGGCGCACCGGTCGTCGCGCGAGAGCCGACTCAACGCGCCGGCCGGGCGGAGTTGCCGTGGGTGCTGCTCGGGGTCCACGCTGCCCGGATGGACGTAGCCAACCGTGACGCCCAGCAGGACGAACGGCTGAACCTGAACTGCGCCTGGTACGCCGACGTGCTCCTGGCCCTCACGCAGGACGCCACGTTCGAGCGCGCCAGAGGATAGCGGTGCCAGCCCAGCGCAAGCAGCGCATGGCGCGAGTGCTCACCGACGACGGTTTTTTCCAGGGAGGCCCCGGCGCCGTTTGCGCGAAGCGGCGGGGACGGCGCTGCAATCTCTCGCTGACCTCCTCGGCGAGGACTCCGGCCACACGGTCCCGGCGCCTTCGTGAAATCCGGGCTGGTCGTGGAGGGTTTGGCGCCCCTCCGCCGCGGGTGGGCTTTCCATACATCTTTTTATCACGCAAAGAGCCCCTACTCTAGCGGAATGGACGAAGCCAAGCCCCTTTCACGCGCCCCCCAGGCCGCGGTAAGCGCGGTCCATCGCTTCGCACAGTAAGGCGCGCCGCCACTTCTCATCGCCGACCGCCTCTAGCTCGGCGAAGGTGGCGTCGAGCAGCGGCCCGGCCAGCTCCCCCGGTGGCGTCTCGTCACCGTAGAGGTAGCGCAGATAACGCCCGATCCTGAGCGCGCCTTCCGCCCGGGTGCGCGGTGGTGGCGGCTTCTTCCCCGCCCTGGTTGCCCGTCGTGCCATGCCTGCCATTACGCCAAGCCCTTATGCTTGTCTCCTGCCTTAACGAAATCAACATGTTATGTGTTAACAGGAAGCCGAGCAAAAGGGTTCCCTTTTGCTCGGCTGTTTGCCATAGTGTTTTCATTGATCAGTGCGCGTTACTGTTATATACGACCCCCCTCGGCGTTCCGTGGTCCTGACCGCCCCCCGATCATTGCCGCTCCGGCACAATGTTCATGGCGTCGTCGAAAGTGCCGTCCAACACGTTTTCGCGCCGATAATGTCGGGAGGCGAACATCTTGCGTGCACCGCTCAGCTCGTCGTAGCCGAAGACAAACACCCTTATCCAAGCATCCGACCCAAGGCTCAGAAGGTCAATCAGCTCGCACGCTCCCTCCGCGAGACGTTCACGAACGCCATCTCCGTAGGCAGAGAGAGCGAAGCGCGGTGTCTTCTCTGCCTCGAGGAAGATCATTCGGCCCTTTTGCGGTGAAAGCAGCGGGAAGCGAGACCCGTCCAGGTGCAGATACGCGATCTCCCAGATTTCCGGACGGTTATGGTGAAGGCCCTTGACGTTGAGTTGGGCAATCACTTCAACGTCTATCACTCCACGCCGACCGGTGTTCATGACTTTCACTCTGTAGAGACGCCCGCACGGACTGTCGGGGTACGCAATGCGACTCACGGCCTCACTGAAAGCGATGTTGGGCACGAGAAGCCGGTAAACCACCCACCAGGCCGCGAGCGCCCCAGCACCCCGATGGGGATGCCCAGGATTATCCCTACAAAGTCCATCGGCAGGCCCCCAACCAATGTGCGCACGAACGCCACACCTCTTTGTTGCTGGCGACCAGCATGCGAAAGCCGCTACGCTTCCCCTACCCCGGCTGCCCAAGCCGCTTTTTCAGCAGCCCGCCGCCGAGCCGCCGCGATGGCAAGCCACGCCAGCACGCGCACGACGCAGCTTTAACGACGACCTTGGTCACTAAAGTTCTTCAAGATGTCTATGGCTAATACCGAAGCGTCCGAAGCCACTCAATATGAGAGGCCAAGCCATCCAACCCAGGGAACATTGATGCTCGGGTTACTCCATACCTGTATAGAATAAATTTGAACTGACGCCTAAAAGAGCTGGCAATGATGTATTTGTCAATCTTGTCCGATTCAAAAGGCTCCCTTCGGTTTAGGATAAATAGTAAATAGTCCAGCTTGGGATGTAATTCGCTCCGTAATATGTGAGGGCGTGAAGCGTCAACGGTGTCGATCGCAAATGGGTCAGGATTCACCTCAAGATCGATAGGGGGGCCAATATCGTATGCGTATACCACACTGTCTCGCGCATGCTCTTCGGCAACTGCGAAGTATGCAGCGACTAAGGGATTTAGAGTCCAGTCTAGGAGTCGGGTTGGTAGGCCATGGTGTTGCGCCAGTGCGTAGCCAGATGCAAGTGGTCGAGCACGCTACTCGGAGATACGGTAGTGCATGGGCTCGAAAGCGATCAAAGATAACTCGCTCCTCGTGCGCAAACATCTTGCTCTTGTTGAGAAATTCAATGCGCCCAATCTTTGGAATAAGAAGGTAAGACGCGTCGCGTACTCCACGATAAGCGATAATACGTTTTCCATACGAAAGGATAGCTTCGTGAAACATGTTAAACGAGTCTATCAAGATCGTGCTGGCCACATATCCCTCGGACTTCACCGAAACCTAACGCTGGAGTGAAAAGAGCGACCTTTGATCTGCCAACCGTCTTACAAGCGGTCGGCCATGTCCTCGCACGCAGCCTGGGGCTGGTCCCAACAGTCTAGCCCAATGCCCCGAATGCGGGTAGGTCGTGCGAAAGTGGCGCGCTGCCCGTGCCGGACGGCCAAGCGTGACGCTCGCAAAAATTCACCGGCGTATGGCCGGGTATGCTCACGAAAACTGGACGCGCCGGGTTTCCGGGGACACACTGCCTTTAAGCTCGTCGACCAATTCCCCTCCCGGCACCGGATGAACCGACCACGCCTTTTTCTGTCCGCGGTCAGCGAAGAGCTACGCACGCCCCGCCAGGCTGTGGCCGCCACGGTCCGCACCCTAGGCTACGACGCTGTGTCGCAAGACAACTTCCCCACCGGGTACGGCGAGCTGCGCCAATGGCTGCGCGAGCAAATCGATTCCTGCGAGGGCCTCATCCAACTCGTCGGCCATGGCTACGGGGCGGAGCCGCCCGAGGTGGACCCCGACTACGGCCGTGTCTCCTACACCCAGCTCGAATTCCTCTACGCCCACCGCCACGGCAAGAAGACCTGGATAGATTCTGGTCGGCGAACAGTGCCACCGCGACAAGCCGCTCGACCGGCTCGACCTGCCGCGTGAAGCTGTTCATGGTGACCCCGCCGGCTACCAGGCCGAGCGGCGAAAGCTCCAGCAGGACTATATCGCCCGCCTCAAACGGGAGAATCACCTCCGCCATACCGCGAACAACGACACCGAGCTGCAAAACATCGTCCTGCGCCTGCGCGACGAGCTTCGCGAGCTGCGGCGACAGTGGGAAGAGTGGCTGGCGCAGGATGCCGATTTCAAAGCGCGTACCACAGGCCGTCTGGACGAACTAGCCGAAGCGGCCCAGCTGACCACCGAGAAAATCCGCGCTCACCTCCTGCGGACCACCGAGGAAACCCATCGCCGGGAGTTGGCTGAGGCCGAAGCAGCCACCGACTGGAAGGAGAGTCAGCGCCTGCGCGAAGCGGCTGAGACGGCCCATGCCGCCCGGTTGTCCGCATCGAGGACTTGGCCGCCTCCTTTGCCAGATCGAGGGTCGCGGCGCGGCCACCAGTGTATTCAAGCAGATGAGCCGCACCTTGAGCAAACAAGGCGTAGACGAGGCTATCCACTACGTAGCGACGCAACGCCCCTCCATCCTCCGGACCGTCCGTGCCCGCGCCGCTGCTGCCCGCGAGCGCAACCGCGGCGACCTCCGGCCCTTGTTGCGGATCGCCGCCCTGTATGAAACCAAGGGCGAGCCGGCCAAGGCGCCGCTCTCTTTATACCGACATCCTGGCCTCCTGAGCCGGATTGGCCGGAGGCCCTCCACGCTGCTGCCTTGTTCCTCGTCAGCCAGGGGGATCTCGCCTGTGTTCGCACCACCCTCGCCGATGCTCGGCGCGACTACGACGAAGCCTACCGCGTCGCCCAACGTCTCACCGCTGCCGATTGCACCAACACCCAATGGCAGCGCGAGCTTTCGGTCTCCTACGAGCGACTCGGCGACGTGGCGGCGGCCCAGGGCCAGATGAGGAGGCCGCAAGGCTTTACGGCGAGGACCTGGCAATCGCCAAGCGCCTGGCCGCGGTTGACCCCACCAACACCCGATGGCAGCGCGACCTCTCGGTGTCCTACAACAAGCTCGGCGACGTGGCGGCGGCCCAGGGCCACCCGGAGGAGGCCGCAAGGCTCTACGGCGAGGCCCTGGAGATTCGCAAGCGCCTAGTGGCGGCGGTTGACCGCACCAACACCCAATGGCAGCGCGAGCTCTCGGTCTCCTACGAGCGACTCGGCGACGTGGCGGCGGCCCAGGGCCAGATGGAGGAGGCCGCAAGGCTTTACGGCGAGGACCTGGAGATTCGCGAGCGCTTGGCCGCGGCTGACCGCACCAACACCCAATGGCAGCGCGAGCTATCGGTGTCCTACAACAAGCTCGGCGACGTGGCGGCGGCCCAGGGTCATCCGGAGGAGGCCGCAAGGCTCTACGGCGACGGCCTGGAGATTCGCGAGCGCCTGGCCGCGGCTGACCCGACCAACACCCAATGGCAGCGCGACCTCTCGGTGTCCTACAACAAGCTCGGCGGCCTGGTGGCGGCCCAGGGCCACCCGGAGGAGGCCGCAAGGCTCTACGGCAACGGCCTGGAGATTCGCGAGCACCTGGCCGCGGCTGACCCGACCAACACCCGATGGCAGCGCGACCTCTCATTGTCCTACAACAACCTCGGCGACGTGGCCGCGGCCCAGACCCAAATGGAGGAGGCCGCACGGCTCTACGGCGAGGGTCTGGAGATTCGCAAGCGCCTAGCGGCGGCTGACCCGACCAACACCCGATGGCAGCGCGACTTGTCGGAGTCCTACTGGAAGTTGGCCGATCTGGCTGAACAGCAGAACAAAGCCGACGAAGCACGTGGCTACTGGAAGCAGGCATTGGATGTGCTCTCGGGCATCAAGGATCGGGGCCTGCACCTATCGCCGGAGGATCACCAGCGGCTGGAGACCCTCCGCCTGCGCGCCGGTGCCGCTGCGCCGTGACGCCCTGTGAGCGGCGCACGACGGCTACACTTCCGTCCCCCGCGGGCGTAGGGGTGCCAGCTTCGTATCCCGTCTCACCCCCTCGACTTCCCTTTCCTCCTGCCCTACTTCCTTTCGCCGGAGCCGTAGGAAAGGAAGCCAGGATGCAGAAGGAGTTCAATTTCCGCTCGCTGATGGTCAAGGACCAGAACGGGAGATACCGCCCCGCCTCGGGCGATGAAATCATCGAGGCCGCCCTGGGGGAGATCAGGAAGCGGTTTGCCCGCGGCGCGGCCCTCACCTCGCCGCAGGCGGCAAGGGAGGCCATACAGCTTCGCCTCGCTCCCCTTCCGCACGAGGTGTTCGCGGTCCTGTGGCTCGACAACCGCCACCGGGTCCTCGCCTTCGAGGAGCTGTTCCGGGGCACGATAGACGGGGCGAGCGTGCATCCGCGCGAGGTGGTCAAGGCCGCGCTGCGCCACAACGCCGCGGCCTGTATCTTCGCCCACAACCACCCGTCCGGGGACCCCACCCCGAGCCCGGCCGACAAACAGATCACCCAAAGGCTCAAAGAGGCCCTCGGCCTGGTGGAGGTGAGAGCGCTCGATCACGTGGTCGTGGCCGAAACCACCTGTTCGTTCGCCGAGCTGGGGTTAATGTAGGAGGCCGCCATGGATGACAAACCGGAAGTCATGAGCCCGGACATCTTGCAGTTTCATTGCGAGGAGCGCAGCAGGGAGCTTTACGCGGCCTTCGATGCGGTGCGCAGGCTCGACCCCGACGGCCAGGCCGCCGTGCTCAAGGCCCTGCGCGAGGAGCGCGACCTGCCGCTGCGGCAGGACCTGGCGCGCTATCGCCAGGCGCTCGCACTGGCGCTCGGCCGGGAGCCTTAGTACAAGGAGGCCGAGGCGGCCGCGCCCTTTTTACCCGTCTTCTTTTCCTGCCGCCTGCAGCGCGTTCTGCGCCGCTCTTGCCCGCAGCCATGCCTGTCCCCAACTGGCCACGAGCCACAGGACAAGGCTCGGCCCCACGATCAGCGCGAGCGACGCAGCGATCATCTTCCGTTGTTCCCGGCGGCGAACGCTGCGCCCAGTTGGCCGAGCATTCCCGCATCCTGGCCCAGGACATAAACGAAAAAAGCCGCCGTCACGCTCACGACCATAACCCAGAGCATCAGCGCGTACTCGGCTCCATGAAAGGTTACCCTGAGCCATAGCGCGGGCTTTGGGCCGCTGCGCTTCGGCTGCCGCGGGCGCATCCAGTCTAGCGCCATCCACAGCACGAGGCCCGGCACCAACAGAGACAGCATAATCACGTGCTGGGTGTGCGTAGTTCCGGCACTTGCGTCCACTACCGCTTTCAGACGGTCAATGCTGTGCGCATCCTGGCGTATCAGAAAAACCAAACTCGCCGTCACCGCATGGACGACGCCGAGCCAGGCGGCCAACAGCAACGCCAGGGTCATAAAGATTTGCCCGCGCCCACAGCGCAGGCTTCGGGATGGGAATGGCGGCCATGGCTCTCCTCTGTCTTGTCCCGTGCGTGCAAGCATATTCCGCCCCCCTTCCCCGACAATCTTCCTTTCCTACTGCCCTTTCCTGCTTCCTGCGGGGGAACGCCTTCCCCCTGGCCCGAGCCTGTAGTCTCGGGCGCACCCCCTTCTGCGGGGACACCCCGGAACGCTGCCATGGCGCGCGGCGTGGCGCACCACTGCGGTGCGCCAGCTCGCGACTTGCGTCGCCGTGAGAGGAATGCTTCCGCCAGCCGGGCGCATCTGCGCGCCGGGCTGGTGAGCTAACCAGTTGTAAATGCGGATAAACTGCTATAGGCGAGACCGCCCGGCGGTATGGCACAAAGTTCGCACGGCCCATGTTGCCGTATCTCTGTCTACAGGCCGTGAGGGAACGATGGCAGGAAGTGGCCTGGGGTCGACTGCTGGCACAGGTTCGCGACCGTCGTCCTCGCGCGCCCAGGACGCTATGGAGCCATGCATGCTGCGCTTAGTGGTGGCACTCGGGTTGGGCACGGTTCTGCTGATCATCAGCATCACCGCCATCCTGCTCGGCATCGCAGAGCCGATCTGATCGCCGCGGCGGCGCCGTTCAGGCGCTGGGTCGCTTCGACAGCCCGGTCTACCGGTGCCCTTCTGACTCAGCCGGAAGGCCGGCCGGCAAGGCCGGGAGAGCGATCCTGCCGCGCGGTGCTGCGCTGGACTCGAGCGTGCCGAAAACAGGGCCGCCCTTCGGCGGGGCAGGGCCAGCGCGGGGGATTGCGACCGATCGAGGTTCCGCCTGCGTGCTTAGAGACGGGGACCGGCGTCCTGCAAGCGGCTGTCTCTCGGGAAGCGAGTGAAGTTCGTCACGAATTTATGGATCAGCTCCCGCGCCTGGCGGTCGTATGCCGTCCTGTCACGCCAAACGTTGCGAGGATTCAGGATGTGGCTGTCCACGCCGCGAACGTATTTGGGGACCTGTAGGTTGAGGCCAGGCAGAGCGTGCAACTCCACGTCCACGAGGTCCCCGCGCAGAATCGAGTGGATGAGCGTGCGGGTAGTGGCGATCTCGAAACGCCGTCCGTCCTCGTGGCCATAGCTTCCCCCCATCCATCCGGTGTTGACCAGATAGACCGGCGTCCCGTGACGCTGGATGCGCTCCATCAGGAGCTGCGCATACTCCTGGGGCCGTCTCGGGAAGAACGGGGCACCGAAGCACGCACTGAAGGTCGGCCGCACCTCCTTGAACTGTCCCACCTCGGTTCCCCCGACCAGCGCCGTATAGCCGCTCAGGAAATGGTAGGCCGCCTGCTCCTTGGTGAGGACCGACAGAGGGGGAAGCACGCCGTAAAGGTCGCAAGTGAGAAAGATGATCGCCCGCGGGTGCGTGGCGCGATTTCCCGGCATACGCATGTCGACGTAAGCACGCGGGTAGGCCACCCGGGTATTCTCGGTGATCGAGGCGTCGTCGTATCGCGGTGCATGGGTGATGGGGTCGAGGAGCACGTTCTCCATGATGGCCCCGAAACGGATGGCGTTCCAGATGACCGGCTCGCGCACGGGTGAGAGGTTGATGCACTTGGCGTAACAACCCCCTTCGAAGTTGAACACGCCGGCGTCGTTCCAGCCGTGCTCGTCGTCGCCGATGAGGAACCGGCCGGGATCTGCGGACAAGGTCGTCTTGCCGGTCCCGGACAGCCCGAAGAAAAGGGCCACGTCACCATCCTCGCCAACGTTGGACGCGCAGTGCATGGGCAAGACTTCGTAGCTCGGCATGAGGTAGTTCATGACCGAGAACATGGCCTTTTTCATCTCGCCGGCGTATGGCATGCCGCAGAGCAGAACGCGCCGTTTGCCGGGGTGGATGACGACGACACCGTCGCTCGCGGTGCGATCGCGTTTCGGGTCGGTCAGGTAAGAGGGTGCGGCGGCGATGGTCCAGTCCACGCGCGGCGGCAGCGCTGCCGCTTGGTGGATGAAGAGCTGACGCGCGAATAGGGCCTGCCATGCCGTCTCGCTCGTGACACGCAGCGAGAGGGTGTGATCGGGGTCGGCCCCGACGCGCGCGTGGGTAATGAACAGATCACGATCCCTGAGGTGGGCATGGGTGCGGGTCCAGAGCGCGTCGAACGCCCCCTCGTCGAACGGCTGGTTGATGGCCCCCCAATCGATGTGGTCGGCGCTGCTGGGCTCGTGCACGATGAAACGGTCTTGAGGGGAGCGGCCGGTGCGTTTTCCGGTGGTGACCACGAGAGCCCCGTTTGACGCCAGGACCCCTTCTCCCCGCTCGATGGACGACGTGACCAGGCGGGGTACCTGGAGGTCGACATGGAAACGGGTCGAGTCGGCGAAGTGCGAGTCGGTGCCGTGCTCCCTATCGCCGCTGATTGGCTCGGGGGGTGCCGCGTCTGAACATGGGCGTGGACAGCTCATGGCGTGCCTCCTCTGCTTGGAGCTTGTGAAGAATTCGTCTTTAATTCACAGGCGCTGAGATTGCCGTGGGGTTCTCTGAACCATCGAGGCTCACTGGGCCTGGAGTATAGATGCCGGGCTCTGCCTCCTCGCCCGCGCCTGCAGTTCCACCAGCTCTTCCTCCACCCCGGCGGCGTGCGTCAACTGGGCCACGTTGTGCTTGGCGAAGAACCCCTGGAACGAGCCGAAGCGCTGCACGTACTCGACGATCAGAGACGAGTGCTGCGAGGCGCCCGAGAAGATCTGCTTGAGACCTTCGTCCTTGGAGCCGATCACGTCCAGCAGAAACTCCTTGCCTTGGTCGCGCAGCGCATGCACCACATACTCGATGTTTTCCATGCCGTCGCGATCGCCGTCCGCGACCCGGAAGGCGATGTGGTGCAGACGCGGGCCGTAGTTGCGCACGAAGTTCTCGGTCGGCGAGGGCAGACGCTCCAGGTGGCCGACGAAGTAGGGGGTGTTGTTGGCTGTAAAAACCTTCGCTGGGCTGCGGGTCTCGTCCGCGTGGTGCGTGCTCTTGGTGACGTTGGTGGAAGAGTTCTGATCGACGATGTCGTAGGAGCCCCAATAATAGTAGCTGGACCAGGAGAGGTACTCGAGGATGGCTACCTCGCGGTTCTGGCTGTAAACTCGGGTCGCGAGATGGTCGATGGGCTGGACGAGGTCCGCGATGCGCAACTGGTGCTGCAGCGTCTTCGCCGCCTCGTATACCTCCTGCACCTCTGCACGTATCGAGCCCAGGCCCAGGGCGTACACCCGCAGCTCGTGAGGCGGGCGCTCCCAGTACGCGACGATGTTGTGCGTGTATGGCGAGGGCTTGCTCACGGCCATGTTGCCCGGCAACTCCAGCTTGCGGATCTCGTCCTGCGAGAAGAAACGGAACTCCCGCTCCTCCTGCAGGGTGACTACGCTGTGCAGGTCGGTGACCCGCAACACCTCGCCGATGTAGCGGCAGTTGGGCCTCTTCGCCCCGATGGGGTAGACCTCGTTGAGGCTGCGAAAGATTCCGCGTGTGTTCGGGTCCTTCACCTCACGCACCAGGAAGTCGGGCGAATCCATGTTGACACGCAGGACGTGGGTCCAATGGGACTCGCTCTCCAGGGTCACGAGATAATGGTAGGGTGTCATCAGCGACAGCTCGGCCACGTACTGGACGGAGTGGCCCGGCTCCACGGTGAGCATGACCGCGTCGATCTCTCGGATCATCTCCGTCAGGCCCAGCCGGTCCCGCTCTTCCAGGAGGCGCGCCAGGTAGTCCTCGAAGAATTTGGAGTTGGTCTTGTCTCCGTTGCGGGGAAACGCCAAAGAGTGGGTCATAGGCCGGTAGGGTCCTCCCGGAGTCGTGGGTTACCCGGATGACATAGCAAACTCCGTGCCTCACGATCCGGTGCCAGGCGGATTGTCGTCGCAAACGGCCCGAGCGCCTGATTCTGCTCGGAAAATGTCTCGGTGACGCCTCGTGGTGCGGCGTGCTCCGGGCATTTCCGGAGGCAGCCATGGCGCCTAGTTGGTGCGATGCCGCACTGCTGCGGAGCAGGGTGCCGAGAGGACGCAGGCCAGACCACGCACTGGCCCAAGTATCGCGGGATCGGTCGCCGCTGCTTGGCACGGAACGTGCTGCCTGCATGAGCCGGAGGACTGCCTGCAAATCCTTTGAGGACAACGGATGCGGATATGGCGTGAGGATGTTCTGGGTTTCGAGATGCCCTACGGCGGAGCGCGTACGGTCAGGCGTATGGCGTTCGCCGGCGCCGATCGGCCGAAGCTCGCCGTGGTGGCCGGCATCCACGGTGACGAGCTGGACGGACTCTACCTATGCCAGCGGCTCATGGCGTGGCTCGAGGGCCTGTCGCACGAACATCCGCAGGCGCTGCTCGGGAGGGTCGATCTCTACCCCGCGGCGAATCCCCTCGGGACCGATGTGCTGGCGCGCGAGATGCCGCCCTTCGAGGCTGACCTGAACCGGGCCTTTCCAGGCCGCGGCGACGGCAGTTTGCCCGAGCGTGTGGCCGAATGCCTGCTGCGCGATCTGGAAGGCAGCGCACTGGTGGTGGACGTGCACGGGAGCAATCGGTTTCTGCGGGAGATTCCCCAACTGCGCCTCCCTCCCGAGCACGCCGAGACCCTGTTGCCACTCGCCCGCCATCTCAATGTGGAGCTGGCATGGCTGCAGCCGTCGCCGCTCAGGACGACGTTGCGCAGCGTGCTCAATGCGCGGGGTATCCCGTGCATCATCGTGGAGACAGGGATTGCCCAGCGCGTGCACGCTGCCGAGGTGGAACAGCTCCTGATCGGAATACTGAGCACCTGCCGAGCGCTCGGTATCCTTTCCCAGGCACTGGAGCTGCCTCCGTGCTGCTACAGCGCGCACGTGGTCCGGGAAAGCGACATCTCCTACGTGAACTCTCCTGCAGCCGGCCTGTTCGTGCCCGCAGCCGCTCACGGCAGCTCGGTGTACCAGGGACAATCGCTGGGACACATCGTTTCGCCCGAAGAGGCGCAGCCGCTAGCCGAGGTGCAGGCGCCCGTGGCCGGGCGGCTGTTTAGTCTGAGGGAGGTCCCGATGGTTTATGAAGGCTCGCTGCTCGGGCGCATCGCGGACGCCCAGGCATTGGGACAAGTCCCGTGACGCGCCGGCACTTAAGACAGGTGGCGGCGCCGCTAGGCGAGGCCGATATCCCGTACCACGACCTCGGGGGGGACGGCGCGCCCCGGGCCGTTCTGGTGGCCGGGTTGCGAGGGAACGAGGTGAACGGGGTGTTCGTGCTGGCGAGACTGGCGGCGTACCTCGGCGCGCTCGGCAGGGGCGAGCAGCAGGGGCGCCTGGGCGGGCGTACGCTGATCGTTCCCGCCGTGAACGTCGCCGGCCTGCACACCTCGACCCGGACCTGGCCGGTCGACAACACCGACATCGACCAGATGTTTCCGGGCAATGACCGGGGCGAGACCACCCAGCGCATCGCCTACGCGCTCTTGGAGATGAGCAAGGGTAGCTACTTCCGGATCGATGTGCGGGGCGGCTCAGAGGGCCTGGAAGAGGTCCCTCACGTGCGTCTCGTGGAACCCCACGACGACGAACGCAGCACGGCCTGCCAGTTCGGCCTGCCGGTGGTGGAGGCGCTGCCGGAGGAGGCTCACGGGACTAGCCTGTACGCGGCCTGGCGGCCTTGGGGTGGGGAGTGCTTCGTGCTGCACGCGGGTCTGGCGGGCACCTTGCAGTTGCGTCACTGCGAGCGCCTGTTCCATGCCATCGTGGCCTTCCTGCACCGCACCGGGATTCTGCAAGACATCACCCTCTCGGAGGAGGACGACCTCCACTACTTCGGCGTCGACCAGCGTGTGACGCTCCGTGCCGAGCGGGCAGGCATGTTCGTCTCCCACCTGGACGTGGGGCGCTGGGTCCAGGCGGGCGAGACCATCGGCCACGTGTACGACGGCTTCGAGGGGGAGTTGCGGGCCGAGGTGCGGACGCCGGTATCGGGCCTGGTGAGCAGCCGGCGCAGACAACCCGTCACCTTCGAGGGTGATGTTCTGGCGCAGATCCAGCGGCCGCGATCGGGCTGAGTCGCACTCGACGCGGCCGTTGTGCCACACTGGTGCCGCCATCACGCACCGAGTTCCCGGGCCATGTCCGAGTTGCGCTTCGATCGCTACTACCGTTACGAAGACCTCTCTCGTGTCTTGCATGCCTTGCCTGCACAATACCCCGACCTGGTTCGCATCGAGAGCATCGGTCGCAGCTTCGAGGGGCGGGATCTGTGGCTGCTGACCCTGACTCGCTTCGACACGGGCGCCGATGCGGACAAGCCTGCCCTGTGGGTGGACGGCAACATCCACGCCGCCGAGGTGGCCGCTTCCAGCGCTTGCCTGTATTTCCTGCATCGTCTGATCACGGGTTACGGCAGCGACCCGGACATCACTCGTTGCCTGGATACACGGGTGTTCTACGTGTGTCCGCGAGCGAACCCGGACGGAGCGGAGTGGGCACTCGCCGATCGTCCGCGCTTGGTGCGCTCCAGCACGCGCCCGTATCCGTTCCCGGACCCTCTGCCCGGTGGAATGACGCCCGAGGACGTCGACGGCGACGGTCGCATCCTGTGGATGCGGATCGCCGACCCCAACGGTCCATGGAAGAAGTGCCCCGAGGAGCCGCGCCTCCTGGTCCGACGGGAGCCTGCCGAAACCGGTGGCGAGTACTACCGGTTGCTCCCGGAGGGGCTCGTCGAACACTACGATGGTGCGATGATCCGTCTCAAGGATAGCGAGCAAGGCCTTGACTTGAATAGGAACTTCCCAGCTCAATGGCGTCTTGAGCAGGAGCAGAAAGGGGCGGGACCCTACCCGACCTCGGAGCCGGAGGTCAGAGCCTTGGTGGAGTCCATCTGCGCTCACCCGAACATTACCGGCGGCGTGTCTTTCCACACGTACAGCGGCGTCCTGCTGCGCCCCTACAGCGACCGCGACGACGATGCGTTCCCGGCCGAGGATCTCTGGACCTACGAGAAGATCGCGCAGAAGGGGACGGCGGTCACCGGCTATCGCGCGGTCTCGTCTTTCCGGGAGTTCCGCTATCACCCTCGACAGGTGACTACCGGGGTTTTCGACGACTGGCTCTATGAGCACCGCGGCGTCTTCGGCTGGACGGTGGAGCTGTGGAGCCCTCAGCGGGAGGCGGGGATCGAGGGGTACCGTTTCATCGAATGGGACCGCGAGCACGCCGTCGAAGATGATCTGAAGCTGCTCCAGTGGAGCGACCGGACGCTCGGCGGCCGGGGCTATGTCGCGTGGTACCCGTTCGAGCACCCACAGCTCGGCCCGGTGGAGTTGGGGGGCTGGGATTACTTCCACGCGCTCCAGAACCCGCCCCCGGAACTCTTGGAGAAGGAGCTGAGGCCGTTCCCCGAGTGGTTGGTCTGGCACCTGCTCATCTCCCCGCGTCTCGAGCTGTGCGAGGTCTCCGCGGTCTCCTTGGGCGGGGACCTTTACCGGATACGTCTGGTGGTCCAGAACACGGGCTGGCTGCCCAGCTATGTGACCAAACGTGCCGTGGACAAGCGGTTGGTGCGGGGCGTGCGCTGCGCGATCGAGCTGCCCGAAGGCGCGCGTCTCACCATGGGGGAGCCGGTGCAGGAGCTGGGACAGCTAGAGGGCCGTGCCTACAAGCCATCCGCCCCGAGCGGGTGGATGGCGGGTACTTTCGATACTACCGACGATCGCGTCAAGGCCGAATGGGTGGTGTGCGCCCCGACCCGCGGCACGGTGCACCTCACTGCCCGCCAGGAGCGCGCCGGGACCGTGCGAACGGCACTCCCGCTGTAGGGCGACCGTTCAACGCGGTGACTTCCCGAATGGTCAGACCGGCCGGCCTACTGGGGAACTACCCGTAGATCGATCTTCGGCATGACCGGCTCCTTGCCCTGACCCTTGAAGACGCCGCGCCGTGGCGCCGCGTCGTGGGAGTCGCGGCCGCAGGCAACGGCGATATAGCTGGCGTCGATAGGCGCCCGACGCACCACATCGAAGCCTTGCCATCCGGTGCCGGGCACCAAGATCTCGGTCCACGCGTACAGTCCATAGCTGGAGGACTCACTGTCCCGGAGCGGCTCCGCGCGGTATCCGGTGACGTAACGGGCGGGGATGCCCCAGCCGCGAGCGATGCTGATCATCAGGTGCGCAAAGGCCTGGCAGTCCCCGGTCTTGTGCTGGAGCGCCGCCTCGAGGGCTGTCCCCTCGACTCCGAACTGGGGCACATACTGCATCTCGCCGGCGATCCATTGCATCCCCTGGTGGATCGCATCCGTCAGGGGCTGCGCCGGGTCGCGGCCGGGCACCGCGAAGTCCAATTCATGAGCGAGATTCGGCAGCAGCGGCGTGCTGGGACTGCGATAGTAAAGGTAAGCGAGCAGCCGCGGCTGCTCGCGGATGGTCTCGGCCAGCCACGCGTCCTCCATGGCGGGCGTCAGCGGGGTGCGCGCGGGCGGCTCGCCGTTGAGCGTCTGCACCTCGCTCGAGGTTTCGATCGTCACGTGCTCGTGGTGGGGCAGCAGACCGAAGCAATGGACGCGATTGCCGAAGGCGTCCTGCCAGCTCCACATCTCGTTCTCCGGCTGCATGTTGACCGTGGAACCGAGAAGGCGTTGCTGCCCGTCATCCCGCGGCACCATCCGCAGCTCGCAGTGGTGCTCGCGGACGGGGCCTTCGGCGAAGGTGACTTCCATGCGGTGTTCGATCAGATAGCGCACAGGGTTTCCTCCACGTGGGCCTCGAAGTACTCCGCCGCGAGCGCCGAGTGCACGGCCAGCACCCTTTCCAGGAACGCCTCCAGGAACTCATGCAGTCCTTGAGCGAACACTGTCTGGGGCGTGTTGCGGGTGAGTATGTCGGCAAGCCCCTGGAGGGCGCCTTGGCTCACGCTCTCCGGGCCGGGCTGTTCGATTTTTTGCACGGCACCGCTCAGGCGGTCGACGCAAAAACGCAGTGACCGCGGGAAGTCCGCATCGAAGATGATGAACCCAGCGATATCCAGGGGTCTCAGCCCGCTCTGGTAACGGCGACGGAAGGCCTCGAACCCGGAGAGGCTCTTCAGGAGTGCCACCCACTGATAGTAGTCCAGGGGTGAGCCCACCATGGACAGCTCGGGCAGCAGCAAATGGTACTTCACGTCCATGATGCGCGCGGTCATGTCCGTGCGCTCGAGGAAGGTCCCGAGGGTGTAGAAGCTGAATGCCTCCCCGCGCATCATGCTGCTCAGCGTGACGCCGTGGAAGCGGCCCACTTCGTCGCGCACCAGAGCGTAGAAGGGCGCCGCCCGTTCTGGAATGAGTGGCGTCTTGAGGCGCTCCGAGGCGGCGAGCCACAGCTCGTTCATCGCCTCCCACATTTCCTTGGAGATCCGGTCCCGCAGTACCCGCGCGTTCTCACGGGCCGAGCGCAGGCTGTTGCGGATGCTCCCCGGATTGGCCCGCTCCTGGGTGAGGAACTGAATCACCCGGTTCGCCGTGACCTCGCCGTCCGGATAGAGCTCGGCGTACGTCTCCTCCGACCCGGTGATGTTGAGCAGCGGCCGCCACTGGGCCTCTGCGGGGAGGGAGTCCTCGGCCTCCACCAAGTACAGGAGGTTGATCTGGAGCATGCGGGCGGTGTTGTCCGCACGCTCCAGGTAACGGGACATCCAGTGCAACGACTCGGCGATCCGGCTCAACATGGTTCGTGACTCGACTTGTGCCCAGTACCCCGCCGTCTATGCAAACGGGCGGTGCGATACGCTCCCATGGTCGGCACTCAGGGCTCGTGAAGAAATCGTCGCTGCGCCATCACTACACTTCGGGAACACGCATGTGGCACGCTGATGTGTGGGGTCCGGTCGATCCGGCCGCAGGGTGACAAATCCCGGCCTGCGGATTTATTAGGCTCCCTCAGTCCATCAGCACCCACGTATCTTTGCTGCCGCCCCCCTGCGACGAGTTCACCACCAGCGACCCCTCGCGCAGCGCCACGCGGGTCAGTCCCCCGGGGACCACCTCGATGTCCTCGCCGTAGATAACGAAAGGCCGTAGGTCCACGTGGCGTGATTCTAGCTCGCCGTTCAGGTAGCAGCTGTGCACGGAGAAGTTCACCACCGGCTGGGCGATGTAGTTCCGCGGGTTCTTCTGGATGGCGTCGGAGAACTCGCCCCGTTGCTTCGGGGTGGAGGCGGGCCCCACCAGCATGCCGTAACCCCCGGACTCGTTCGCCGCTTTGACGACCATCCGCTCCAAGTTGTCCAGAACGAAGGCCTGCTCCTCCGGGTTGACCATCTCGTAAGTGGAGACGTTCTCGAGGATGGGCTCCTCCGCGAGGTAATAGCGGATCACGTCCGGCACATAGGGATAAACGGCCTTGTCGTCGGCGATGCCGGCCCCCGGTGCGTTCGCCAGAGCGACGTTGCCGGCGCGCCAGGCGTTGATGATCCCGCTGACGCCCAGAGACGAATCGCGGCGGAAGCAGAGCGGGTCGAGGAAGTCGTCGTCCACCCGCCGGTAGACCACGTCTACCCGCTGCAGGCCGCGCGTGGTCTTGGTGTAGACGGTGTTGTTCTTCACCACCAAGTCCCGGCCCTCGACCAGCTCGATGCCCATCTCCTTGGCCAGGAAGGTATGCTCGAAGTATGCGGAGTTGTAGATGCCGGGCGTGAGGACCACGACCTCGGCCTGCTCTCGCCCGCGCGGCGAGATGTGTCGCAGCGCCTGGAGAAGCAGCGCCGGGTAATGCTCCACCCGGCGCACGCGGTAGCGGGCGAAGAAGTTCGGCATGATGGACCGCTCCAGCATGCGGTTCTCGATCATGTACGATACGCCCGAGGGGGTGCGCAGGTTGTCCTCCAGCACCACGTAGCGGCCTTGCTCGTCTCGGATGAGGTCGATCCCGCTGATGTGCGTGTAAACGTTTTGCGGGGGATCGATATCCATCAGCTCGAAGCGCAGATGCCTGCCCTGGTAAATGAGGTCGGCCGGAACCACTCCGTCTCGGAGCACACGCTGCTCGTGATACAGATCCTTCAGGAACAAATTGAGCGCCCGCACCCGCTGCTTCAGCCCCGCCTCGATGGCGACCCATTCCTGGGCCGGGATGATGCGCGGGATGATGTCGAAGGGCCAGATGCGTTCGATGCCATCCTCCTGGTCGCCGTAGACGGTGAAGGTGACCCCCTCGCTGAGCAGGGCCAGATGCGCCTCCCTCACCTTTTCGGCGAGTGCGCTCTTGCCCGCCTTGCGGATATGCTCCCACAGCGGGAGATAGTGGGTGCGGGGCTCGAAGTCGTCCTGGAAGAACTCGTGGTAGGGGACGTCGTCCGCCTTTTCGCCGCTCTCCGGAACGTACATGCTGACTCCAGTGGATGGCCCGGCAGCACTGATGCAAGGTTCGCTCCAGGCACCGGCGCCAGACTCGGCAGGCCGGGCGCAGAGGGTGCACTATTCATTGTCGGCCCGGATGCCGGTGTGCTCGACAAGGTCCTGCGCTAGCTCCGCGAATCCGAGCGCCAGCCGTCTCCGGCGACGGCGCGGATTCAGGCTCCAGGGCCGTGCGTGCACCGGCGCCGGCCGGCTTGCACCAGCATGGGGCAGGCCGTATGGTGTTCGGGAGCGGGGTCGCTGCCGCGGACTCGTGGAATGGTTATTGCAACAGTCCGCCGTGGCCTCGCAGGCCCTCCGGGCGCATGAGGAGCCCCAGCCCATGGCGATTCTCGTCGCATTGAGCCACCAGACCCACTACCGCTACGACCGGCTGGTGACCCTGTCGCCGCACGTGATTCGGCTGCGCCCGGCCCCTCACAGCCGTACGCCGATCCACGCCTATTCGCTCAAAATCCGCCCGGAGAAGCACTTCATCAACTGGCAGCAGGACCCGTTCGGGAACTACCTGGCGCGGCTGGTGTTCTTGGAGCGGACGCGGGAGCTCTTCGTCGAGGCGGAACGTCATCGCCGACATGACGGTAATCAACCCCTTCGACTTCTTCATGGAGGAATACGCCGAGCACTATCCCTTCGACTACGAGCTGCAGCTCAAGAAGGAGCTCGTTCCGTATCTGGAGCTGAAGGAGAGCGGACCGCGGCTGCTGGAGTGGCTGTCGCGTGTGGACCGCTCGAAGAAGAACATCGTCTACTTCCTGGTCGATCTGAACCGGCGCCTGCAGCAGGACATCGGCTACATCATCCGTATGGAGCCTGGCATCCAGACCTGCGAGAAGACCCTGGGACGCGGACTCGGCTCGTGCCGGGACACCGGCTGGCTGCTGGTGCAGATCCTCCGCCACCTGGGGCTCGCGGCGCGTTTCGTTTCCGGCTACCTGGTGCAGCTTACCGCGGACGTCAAGTCGCTGGACGGGCCGTCGGGGCCCGAGCAGGACTTCACCGACCTGCACGCCTGGGCCGAGGTCTATGTACCGGGCGCCGGCTGGGTGGGTCTGGACCCGACCTCGGGCCTGTTCGCGGGCGAGGGACACATCCCGCTGGCCTGCACTCCCGATCCGGTGAGTGCGGCGCCTATTACCGGCTCCACCGACGATGCCGAGGTGGAATTCCATTTCACCAACCGGGTCACCCGCATCCACGAGGATCCGCGCGTCACCAAGCCCTACCGCGAGGATCAGTGGGCGACCATCGATGCATTGGGCCGGGCGGTGGACGCCGAGCTGTCCGCGCGCGACGTGCGCCTCACCATGGGAGGCGAGCCCACCTTCGTCTCCATCGACGACATGGACGGTGCCGAGTGGAACATCGCCGCCCTGGGCGCCGCCAAGCGCGAGCTGGCGGGCGACCTGTTGCGGCGGCTGCGCGAGCGCTTCGCGCCCGGCGGCGTGCTGCAATACGGACAGGGCAAGTGGTATCCGGGGGAGCCTCTGCCCCGCTGGTCGCTGGGCTGCTTCTGGCGCGAGGACGGACAGCCGGTGTGGCGGGACCCGATGCGCATGGCCGACGAGCAGCGTGACTATGGCTACGGGCCGCACCACGCCGAGCAGTTCGTGCGGCAGCTCGCCAGGCGGCTCGGTTTGGGTGAGCGCTACATCGTTCCGGGGTACGAGGATCCGGTCTTCCACCTGTGGAAGGAGCAGCGGCTGCCGGCCAACGTCGACCCTCTGAAGAGCGACCTCAAGGACGCCGAGGAACGCCGCCGCCTCGCACGGCTGCTGGCCGGCGACCTGGGCAGCCCGGCAGGCTACGCGCTGCCGCTGCGCGCCCGCCACGGCACCGACGCCGCGCGCTGGGAGAGCAGCTCCTGGACCTTCCGTCTCGGCACCATGTACCTGACGCCGGGCGACTCTTCGATGGGCCTGCGGCTGCCGTTGGAGTCACTGCCCTGGGTCGCCCCCGAGAAGCGCGAGGTGCGGCCGGAGCGCTCCCTGTTCGAGCCGCTCCCGCCGCTCGGCGACTACTACGGGGAGGTCGCCCGCCGTTACAGCCAGCCGCTCGCAGAGCAAGGGACGCGCGGGGATATTCAGGAGCAGGTGGTCAACGGAGCGGGCGAGAACGGGGAGAACAACGAGCCCGCGGAGGTCCTGCACACGGCCCTGTGCGTCGAAGTGCGTGAGGGACGGCTGCATATCTTTCTGCCGCCCCAGACCCACCTGGAGGACTACCTGGACTTGGTGGCCAGCATCGAGGCCACTGCCGCCGACCTCGACATGCCGGTGATGCTGGAGGGCTATGAGCCGCCCCGCGATTGGCGATTGCTGCGTCTGCTGGTGACGCCGGACCCCGGGGTCATCGAGGTCAACATCCACCCGGCGCACAGTTGGGAGGAGTTGGTCGAGAACACCTCGGCTCTCTATGAAGAGGCCCGGCTGGCCCGGCTCGGCACGGAGAAGTTCATGCTCGACGGGCGCCACACGGGCACCGGTGGCGGTAACCACGTCACCATCGGCGGTGCCACGCCCGCCGACAGTCCCATCCTGCGGCGGCCGGACCTGCTGCGCTCGCTCATCACCTACTGGCAGCACCATCCGTCCCTTTCCTACCTGTTCTCGGGGCTGTTCATCGGCCCCACGAGCCAGGCGCCCCGAGTGGACGAGGCCCGCGACGAGAGCGTCTACGAGCTGGAGATCGCTTTCCAGCAGATGCCGGCGGGCGAGGTGCCCCAGCCGTGGCTGGTGGACCGCTTGCTGCGGCACTTGCTGGTCGACCTGACGGGCAATACGCATCGCGCCGAGTTCTGCATCGACAAGCTCTACTCCCCCGATAGCCCGCCGGGGCGCCTCGGGCTTGTGGAGCTGCGCGCCTTCGAGATGCCTCCCCATGCCCGCATGAGTCTGATGCAGATGCTCCTGCTGCGGGCGCTCATCGCGTGGTTTTGGACGCAGCCTTACCGCCACCCGCTGGTCCGCTGGGGCACTGAGCTGCACGATCGCTTCATGCTGCCGCACTACGTGTGGCGTGACCTGGAAGAGGTCACGTGCGATCTGCGGCGCGCCGGCTACCCGTTCCAGGCGGAGTGGTTCGCCCCCTTCCAGGAGTTCCGCTTCCCGCACTACGGCAAGGTCACCGTGCGGGACATCGAGCTGGCTCTGCGCATGGCGGTCGAGCCGTGGCATGTGCTCGGGGAGGAGGTGACCCGCGCCGGCACTGCGCGATTCGTGGATTCCTCCGTGGAACGGCTGGAGGTCAAGGTGACGGGTCTTACCGACTCGCGCCACATAGTGGTGTGCAACGGCCGCCGCGTCCCGCTCCACAACACGGGGACTCAAGGGGAGTACATCGCCGGGGTGCGCTACCGGGCCTGGCAGCCTCCTTCCGGGCTGCATCCCACCATCCCGGTGCATTCGCCCCTCGTCTTCGACATCATCGACGGCTGGAGCGGGCGCGCCATCGGCGGCTGCACTTATCACGTGGCGCACCCGGGCGGGCGCCACTACGAGGACTTCCCGGTCAACGCCTATGAAGCCGAGTCACGGCGCATCACGCGTTTCTGGGGCTACGGGCATACTCCGGGGGTGCTGCAGCCGCCTCCGGAGGTGACGAGACTCTCCCAATTCTTTCCCGAAGGGCACCCGCCCGGGCCCATGCAGCCGCCGGCCGAGACACCCGACGCGGAGTACCCTTATACGCTCGATCTGCGCCGCCGTGCCGGCTGCTGACCCCATCTCGCGTGGGGTGGCCGCAGTTCGATCCAGCCCATCGCCAGCCCTGCCGACCAGCGCGCAGGGCGGGTGGAGCGGCGCGTAACCGATCGTCTACCCCTGTCAGGACGCCCTCCGAATTACCGGTGATCGCGGAAGCTTCGTACCTGGGGCAGCGCTTCTCCGGCATGGCGCCGGCCGGTCGAACGTTTCGCCTGCTCACGTCGGAGGCCAGCCGCACGCCCCGCCCGACGCCGCTCGCCGCCCGAGCATGCCGTGTGCGTCCTGAGGAGGACCGGGTGCAACATGGGCAGTCTGTCCATTACAATTCGCTCCGACAGGGCCAGGTAGCCCAGATGGCGGACGGACCCGATGAGTCCTTCAGCGTGACGTTCGGCTCGGAATGTTCGGCAAGGATTGAACCGCCAGAAAGCGACGGCCGGCACGTACGGCACGCGGCACCCTGTTACGGTAGGGACGATGGGTGGCGCTGCGCTCCATCCATCCTGACGAGGTCCGCTACGAGGTCCACCCGTGAATCCTATGCCTGACGCGGGTACGACTCTGCAGCGCCACGAGGGCGCGCGGCTGCTGGAAGACTATCAGCCGGTCCCCGGGACCTACGACGAGATGTGCTCCGAGCCCGGGGCGCTGCGCTCCCACTGGGAGTATTTGGCGCGCTGCCTGGCAACGCTGGGGCCAGGCGCACTGGTGGAGCGCCGCCAGGAGATGCTGCGCCTGCTGCGGGAAAACGGGGTGACGTACAACGTCTACGGCACCCCCGAGGGGATGGAGCGGCCCTGGGCGCTGGATCCGATCCCCTACCTCATCACCAGCCGGGAATGGGCGGTCATCGAGCGCGGCCTGATGCAGCGGGCCGAGCTGCTGAACGCCATCCTGGCGGACTTGTACGGTCCACGAGATCTGCTCCGCAAGGGCTTTCTCCCCGTCGAGCTGGTCCACGCGCACCCGGGTTTCCTGCGCGCGTGTGTCGGAGTTCCGGTGCGCGGGCGCCATCTGCTGCTCTATGCCGCGGATCTGACCCGTTCCCCCGATGGTGCCGTCTGGGTGATGGGCGATCGGGCTCAGGCTCCATCCGGTGCCGGTTATGCGTTGGAGAACCGCATCGTCGTGTCCCGGGTGCTGCCCAGCGTGTTCCGGGATTCCCACGTACACCGCCTGGCGCACTTCTTCCGCACCGTGCGCTCGGCCCTGGCGCTCGCCTCGCCCCGCCCCCTGGACCCGCCCCGCATAGTCCTTCTGACACCGGGGCCGGGCAACGAGGCCTATTTCGAGCACGCCTACCTCGCCAACTACCTCGGCTACTCCCTGGTACAGGGGAGCGACCTCACCGTGCGCAACGGCGTCGTGTGGCTCAAGACCCTCGACGGCCTGCAGCGCGTCGATGTGGTTCTGCGTCGCCTGGACGATACCTTTTGCGACCCCCTCGAGCTGCGCGGCGACTCCCTGCTGGGTGCACCGGGATTGCTCGCTGCGGCCCGCCTGGGGAACGTGACGCTCGCCAATGCCTTGGGCAGCGGGGTCCTGGAGAACCCAGGGCTGATGGCGTTCCTGCCGGCCCTCTGCCGAAAAATCCTGGGAGAAGATCTCCGCATCCCCTCCGTGGCCACTTGGTGGTGCGGCGGCGACAAGGAGAGAGAGTACGTGCTTGCCAACCTACATCGGCTCGTCGTCAAGCCCGTCTTTCCCCATCCCGCACGCTGCACCCTCTTCGGCAGCCGCCTGAGCGCCGCCGAGCGCCAGGCACTGGCCGAGCGCATCCGAGCCCGGCCCTATCTCTACGTGGGTCAGGAGCAGGTGCGCCTTTCCAATGCGCCGGTCTTGGCCGATGCTCGGATGGAGCCGCGGGCCATGGCCCTGCGGACCTTTCTGGTGGCCGGCGAGGAGGGCTACGCGGCGATGCCGGGAGGTCTGACGCGGGTCGCTGCCAGCGGGGACAGCCAGCTCGTCTCCAGCCAGGCCGGGGGGGCGAGCAAGGACACGTGGGTGCTGGCCTCGGAGCCCGAGAGGCACGTGACCCTGTTGCCGCCCGCAGGCAGGCCGCTGCCGCTCACGCGCACCGGGGGCGAGGTCCCGTCGCGCGTTGCCGACGACCTGTTCTGGCTCGGCCGCTATGCGGAGCGCGCCGATCACCTGGCCCGCTTGCTGCGCGAGACGATGCTGTTGTTGCTGGAGCCGGAGACCTCGGCGCCGGAGCTACAGCTCCCCGTGCTGCTGCGCGCCGTGACCAAGATGACCGCAACCGAGCCCGGGTTCGTGGGAGAAGGCGCGGAACGACGCCTCGCCGCACCGGAGCCGGAGCTGCTCTCCCTGGTCAACGACGGCGCGCGGGCGGGCACGTTGGCCTTTACCCTGGATGCCGCCGTGACCGCAGGCCGCTCGGTACGCAGCCGGCTGTCCGATGATGCGTGGCGCGTCATCAACCGGCTGGGGATGCGGGCGGAGCCCCCGGCAACGCTGGGGCAAGGGGTGGCCATGACCGAAGGGGCCTTGACGGCCCTCGCCGCCTTCGCCAGCCTGAGCAGCGAGAGCATGAGCCGCGGCCAGGGGCTGCGTTTCTACACGCTGGGGCGGCGCCTGGAGCGGGCGCTCGACAGCGTCGCGTTGCTGCGCTTCGTGGCGACGCGGGCGGCAGAGGCGGGCCAGCCGGTCTGGGACGTCCTGTTGGCCGTGACCGACAGTGTGACCACCTACCGCCGCCGTTACCGCGGGGCGGCCCAGGCAGGTGCGGTCCTCGACCTGGTGCTGTGCGATGAAAGCAGCGCGCGTTCCGTGGCCTACCAGTTGGCCGCCCTGGAGCGGGAAGTGGGCCGGCTGCCCCGGCGCGGGTCGATTCCACACCGCACGCAGGAGGAGCGGCTCGCCATCGAGGCGCTCGCGGCAGTCCGGCTGGCCGACGTCGAGCGCCTGGCGGATCTACCGGCCGACGCCGCCGGCCCCGGTGGGTTGGAGCCCTTGCTGGTCCGGGTGGCGCAGCTCGGGTGCGCTCTCTCGGACGCCATCACGGCGGCCTATTTCAGCCATGCCGAGCTGCCGCAACAACTGGTGAGCCTGGGGTGATTTGCTACCGCATCACCCACACCACCTCGTACCGGTATAGCGGGACCGTGTCTCTTTGCCACAGCGAGGCCCATTTGGTGCCCCGTCGCGCCGGCAGCCAGCAGCTCCTGACGGCCGATCTGGCGACGCAGCCCGCGCCGGCCGTGCGCTGCGATCGCGAGGACTTCTTCGGCAATCCCACGACGTACTTTTCCGTGGAGGTGCCCCACGATGCGCTGGAGGTGACTGCTACCAGCGAGGTCAGCGTGATCTCCAACGGCGCCGGTGTGGATCTCACCGACGGACCGTCATGGGAGGAGGCGCGGGGGGCGCTGGCACTGGGTTCCGGCCAAGATCTCCGGGAGGCGCGCCAGTTCGTGCTGGAGTCGCCGTTCGTGGGCAGGATGCCCGAGCTTGCGAGCTATGCGCAGTCCTCGTTCACCACGCGCCGGCCCCTGCTGGATGCGGTGCGGGATCTGATGGGGCGTATCCACCGCGAGTTCGCCTACGATCCCGGATTCAGCACCATCGCGACCCCGGTGGAGAAGGTCCTGGCGCACCGCCGCGGGGTCTGCCAGGACTTCGCCCACCTCGCTATCGGCTGTCTGCGCTCCTTGGGTCTGGCGGCCCGTTACGTGAGTGGCTACCTGGAGACGCTCCCGCCTCCCGGCCGGCCGCGGCTTCAGGGCGCAGACGCCTCCCACGCCTGGCTGTCCGCGTTCGTCCCGGACGTGGGCTGGGTCGACCTCGACCCGACCAACGACCAGGCCCCCGGCGAGCGCTACGTCACCCTGGCCTGGGGCCGGGACTACGGAGATGTAACGCCCCTCAAGGGCGTGCTTCTGGGAGGAGGGGACCATGAGCTCACGGTCCGGGTGGATGTGCAGCCGTTGCGGGCTAGCGGTGGACCGGCGCCGGCCGCCCCGCGGGTTCCCTGCGGTGCCGCGCCATCGGGCGGCTGGGCGCCGCCACCAGGTGCTCTACTGGCGTGAGCCACGTCGGCCTCCTGCTCGGCCGACGCGTGCCGCTCGAGGCGCTGGCGCAGCGGCGTGCAGCGTCCAAGGATGTGAGCAGACCGAGAAAGGATGATAACCGTGTCTGACCCCATTGTCTCTGGGCGCGTCCTCGGGAGGCCGCCATGTTCTACGCCGCAAACAGTCCGGGCAGCGGGTGTATAATTCCAGGTCGTCGGGAACCGCTGGGAAGACCCGGGCGTTCCCGAGCAGAGCGGGTAGTGGCTACACTGGGGCATTGGAGTACCCATGGACGCAGCGAGACGCCGGTGGTGCGTCTCGGGAACGGTTGGGACCTGATGGACAACATCGGGCATCGGTAAGACACCGCCGGATGTTCGGTGCAGCGCTTCAGCGATCTCGTCTCGGCCACCAGACTGCGGAGCCGGGTTAGTGGCTGAGGACCAGCGGGCCGGAGGCGCTCACGGGACGACCAAGAGAGTCCTGCGGGCTGTATCCGCGGACATCAGGTCAGGCGATCGCGTGCTTTTGCATTCGGTAGAGCAACGCATCCCGGCTGATGCCGAGCAGCCGAGCGGCCTTGGACCTGTTGCCGAGGGACCGCGCAAGGGCTTGCCGGATCATGTTCGCCTCCAAGTCCCCCAGGCGGATGCCGTGCTCGGGCAGGGCAAATTGGGCGGTGGCGGCCTTCCGCGGGGCCAAGACGTCCCGAGGCAAATCCTGGGGGCCGATTCGCTTGCCCGGGAACAACACCACCATGCGCTCGCAAGGTTACGCAGCTCGCGCACGTTGCCCGGCCAGGCGTAGCCCTCGAGGCAGGCGATGGCCTCGCCGCTGTAGTGTGGCGGCGGCAGCGCGTGGCGGCGTGCCAGAGTAGCGGTCAAGGCCCGCAACAGCAAAGCGACATCGCCGGTCCGCGCGCGCAGGGGCGGCAACTCCAACGGTACCACGTACAGGCGGTAAAACAGGTCCTCTCGGAAGCGACCTCGCTGAACCTCCGCATGCAGGTCACGGTGGGTCGCCGCACACACCCGCACATCCAGGGCGCGGGAATGCAGATCCCCGATCGCCTGGCATTCCCCAGATTCCAGGAAACGCAGCAGCTTGGCCTGGAGGCTGAGGGGAAGCTCCCCCACCTCGTCCAGGAACAGTGTCCCCCTGGATGCCTGCATCAGGCGTCCCGGATGGTCCGCGACGGCGCCCGTAAAGGCACCCTTGCGGTACCCGAACAGCTCGGACTCCATCAAGCCCTCCGGGATGGCCGCGCAGTTGACCGTCACGAACGGCCGCTATGGCACGTGGGCTGGCTGCGTGCAGAGCGCGGGCGAGCAACTCCTTGCCGGTACCACTTTCCCCCAGGATCAGGCAGGTGACATCGGTGGCCGCCACAACGTAGGCTGCGCGCAGGACGCTGCGGAACTCCGGCGCCGTACCCAGCAGATCGTCAAAGGGATTGGTGGTTGTCATCCCGCATCGCTCAGCGCCGTCGGCAGGCACCGCCCTGCCGGGCAACTCGTCAAAGGGATTGGTGGTTCTCATGGCCCCCGTGCTCCAGATGCGCTCCTGAGTGTCTCGATGATAGGTTGCCGGCAGCGAGGCTGAGCACCGCGGCCAGCGCGACCAATAGCCCAACAGCCTGCCGTAGCTGACCCTTGGCCAGCAGGCGCGTCACGTGTCCGGTGAGGACGCCGGCCCCAACGACGGCCGGTAGCGTGCCCAGCCCGAAGGCGAGCATGTACAAACTGCCCAGGCCGGCGCCGCCCGCGGCCGTGCTCCACGCCAACAGCGAATACACCAGCCCGCAGGGCAGCCAGCCCCACAACGCGCCGAAGAACACCGCCCGGCTCAGAGAGCGCACTGGCAGCAGGCGCCGTCCCACGGGCTCCAGCCGGCGCCACAGTGGAGTCCCTAGACCCTCCAAGCGGGCAAATTGTGGGAACCAGCCCGCGAGATAGAGTCCTATCCCGACCATCAACACCGCCGCCAGCCCCTGCATGATGGCGTGGCCGGCAGCAGGTCCCAGAGCCTGCATGACGCCCCAGCCTGCACCTCCCGCCAGCGCCCCGGCGAAGGCGTAGGTCCCGACCCTGCCCGCACTGTATGCCAACGCATAGAGCAACAAACCGGTTCGGCGCGCCCTGATCTCCGGGGAAAGGCTCAGAGTCAATGCGCCTACGATGCTGCCGCACATGCCGAGGCAGTGCAGCGTGCTGGCGAGTCCCAGCACAAACGCGAGCAGTACGGAACGCTCCACTATCGCCTACTCCGCCGCCTCCCGGCCATCTCCTAGTCAGGGCGCGCGCTCTCGACGGGCAGTCGGCAGCCATGGGCCGAGGCGGCATGGCGGCCGCTCACGGGCATTCATCCCTCGACGAGGGAGAGCCATAGACGTGCCTGAAACGGCGGAGCGACTCATCAAGGAGCCCGAGGACGCGATTTTGGGAAACCGTTGGGGCGGCATTCGTCGGTGAGGCCAAACTGGATGGTCGCCGACATCGCTACGGTACCACCCCCCCGTCTCCGTGGGCAACGGCCGCGATCTCCGGCCGGCTTCCCTCGCTGGTCCCTGCGCCGCGGGGAGACGGGCGGGGCCGGTTGTCACGGGATGCGGGCACTGGGAGCTGGAGTTACATGCCGAGATGGTGTACCGAGCACGGCGCAGAGGTGCCGGAGGTATTGCCGGGACCCGGAGCCGTGTGAGCAAGCGCTTGACAGGCATGTCAGGCGCGCAGCATGCTACTTTGCTATGGTGCATCGCCGCCCTGTCGCCATTGTCCTCCTCGCATTCCTGGTGCTAGTCGCCCAGGGGCGCGCGGCGGTGCATCCGCTCTCTCACCTGAGCGAGCCGCTCTCGGGACCGGGGCAGCCCGACAAACACCTGCCGCATTCCCACGTATGCGAGCAGTGTGTCGCTCTTGCCCCATTGGGCGGGGCTCTGCCCTCGGTGCCGCAGGTGATCGAGCCGCCGCGGACGGTGACTGTGCCCGTGCCGCCGATAGCCCCGCGCATCATTATCTGCCGTATCCGCCGTCCCTATTTCTCCCGCGCCCCACCGCCTCTCGCCTGAGCCTCAAAGCCCGTAACGGCAGGCCCCCGATGGGGGGGTCTGTGTGGCCTTGTTGCCTGGCGGTGAGGAAAAACCATGAACCAACGCACCCTGCGGGTGGCGCCTGAGACTATCGTTTTGCGCCCGTTCCAACCCCGCGAACCGTCGCACGCGCGTCCTCGATTCCCGGTATCGGCCCTGAGAATCCTTTGGTCCTGTCCTCGTGCACCTTTGGCCCCGATCGCTGATTTACCCAGCGCGTCTCCCATCTCCCGACCCACGCGTGACGGCACACATCTCTCGCGGCTCGCCTTCGCCGCGATCCTGCGCGCCGGGGTGCCCATCGCAGCGGCGGTTGCGACGATCGCCGCGCCTCAGCTCGCCCTGGCGCAATCCGAGCCGGTTCATGGCGTCGCGCGGGATGCGTTGCAGCGGCCGCTGGCGAATGTCGGCATCCGCCTGGAGACGCCCGAGGGCAAGGTTGTGGCGCGCACCACGACCGATGAGAACGGACGTTTCTCGCTCCGCGGCGTGGCGCCAGGCGTCTATTCGCTCATCGGCGACAAGGGCGGCTTCGAAACCGCCACCGCGATCGTGACAGTCGGCGCCAAGGGCGCGTCGAGCGATCTCACCCTCGCCTCGAAAGAGGCGCTCGGTCTGCGCGTCACTGCCGAGCGGCTCGCGGCCGCGCGCAGCAATATCCAGCCGCCGATCGGCGCCAGCACTTATACGCTGAGCCAACAGGCCATCGCGAGCCAGCCTCGCGGGGAGAATACGCCGCTCAATCAAACGCTGTTGCAGGCGCCGGGCGTATCGCAGGATTCCTTCGGTCAAATCCATGTCCGCAACGACCACGCCAATGTGCAGTACCGCATCAATGGCGTGATCCTGCCCGAAGGCATCAGCTTTTTCGGCCAGAGCCTGACCTCGCGTTTCGCCTCATCGATCGACCTCATTGCCGGCTCGCTGCCGGCGCAATACGGGCTGGTCACGGCCGGTGTCTTCGACATTACCACCAAGTCGGGCGCCTTCGAGCCGGGCGGGTCGGTCGGCATGTACGGCGGCAGCCATGCCTGGCTCGAACCCAGCATCGAGGATGCCGGCTCGGTCGGCAGCTTCAACTATTACGTCGCGGGCGACTACCTTCAGAACGACATCGGCATCGAAAATCCGACCGCGTCCTATGATCCGATTCATGATTTCACCCAGCAGGGTCACGGCTTCGCCTATCTCGAGGATATTCTCGATCCTACCAGCAAGGTCAGCGCCATCCTGGGCGCTTATCACGGGTCATTCCAGATTCCGAACAGCCCCGGCCAGATGCCGAGCTTTCAATACGGCGGCCAGACCAACTTCGATTCCACGCTGCTCAACCAGAACCAGAACGAGAGCAACGACTATGCGGCGGTGTCCTATCTGAAATCGACCCAGGACTACGACTTTCAGATTTCCGCTTACGCCCGCTTCAGCCGCCTTGCCTACTCGCCCGACCAGGTCGGGGATTTGATGTTCTATGGCATCGCGCAGAACGCAACCCGCGAAGACACCGCGGAGGGCCTTCAGGCCGACAGCACCTATCGCCTGGGCGGCGGCCACACCCTGCGGTTCGGCGCGCAGTTCGGTGCCGAACACGCGACCTCCGACACCAACTCCCTGGTCTTTCCCTGTTTCAATCCGGACTGCTCGAGCGTCGGCACGAGCCCGGTATCCGTCGCCGACAGCAGCGCCAAGAACGGGTACACCTATAGCGTCTATCTACAGGACGAATGGAAGGTGCTGCCGAAGCTCACGGTCAATTACGGCGGGCGCTTCGATCTCCTCAACGCCTACACGAACGCGAACCAGCTCAGCCCGCGCATCAACACCGTGTGGAAGCCCAACCCCGACACCACTTTCCATGCCGGCTATTCGCGCTATTTCACGCCGCCGGCCTTGGAGCTGATCTCCGGTCTATCCATCGCCAAGTTCGCCGGCACGACCGGCTATCCCGCGGGCTACACGCCGGAATCACCCCCATTGGATTCCCCGATCCTGCCGGAGCGCTCCAACTATTTCGATATGGGAGTCGACCACGTCTTTCTGCCCGGGCTGAAGCTCGGCGTCGACGCCTATTACAAGCGCGCGGACGATCTGATCGACGAGGGGCAGTTCGGCGCACCGATCATCCTCTCGGTGTTCAACTACGCGCAGGCCAACGTTTACGGGGTGGAATTCAGCGGCAGCTACAGTCGCGGCAACTGGTCGGCCTATGGGAATCTCGCCGTGGGGCGGGAGTTAGCCAATCAAGTCGATTCGCAGCAGTTCAATTTCAGCCCGGACGACCTCGCCTATATCGCGGACCACTACATCTACACCGACCACAGCCAATGGGTCACCGCCTCGGGCGGCGTGGCCTACAACTGGCGTGGCACACGCTTCAGCGCCGACCTCATCTATGGTTCGGGGCTCAGGGAAGACAGCGATGATGTCCCCAACGGGGGCACCGTGCCGGGTTATGCGCAGGTGAATTGCGGTGTCTCGCACCGTTTCAAGGATGCGCCGGGCGGGCCCATCGAGCTGAGTCTCAGCCTGGTCAATCTGTCCGACAACATCTACCAAATCCGCTCCGGCTCCGGGGTCGGGGTGTTCGCACCGCAGTATGGGCCACGGCGCACCATCTACGCCGGGATCCGCAAGTTCTTTTAGCGGGATGTCCGGTCCCATCGAATCACCCTTCGCTGTGTTTTCCGCAAGAGCGAGAACCCAGGACAAGCAAGGTGGGCTTGCCCTCGGTCTCTGCTATCGCGGGGACGACGAAGGGACTTTTCAACCTGAGCGCATTCGGCGCTAGCCGAACCGGGGGGGATCTGCGAATGGAACGCTGGAGCGAATTGGTCGGGGCGCTGCAAGTAGGCGGCGTGGTGGTATATCCCCTCATGCTTCTGGCGGTGGTCGCCGTCGTCATCGTGATCGAAAAGGCGTTCGTGTTTTCGGTGCGGGCGCGCTTGTCGGCGAATATTGTCGACCTGGTCGAGACCTACGGTTTCCGCTGGGAGGATCTGGCGGGTGAAATCGGCCGGCTCGATGCACGCAATCACTTCGCGCGCTTCTTCCGCGTCATCCTCGACAATCGCGCGCATCCCCCGTGGTGGGTGGAATCGCGCGTCGCCGACGAAGCCAGCCTGATCGAGAAATCCTTGGCGCGCTGGCTGTGGATTCTGGAAACCATCGTCACCGCGGCACCGCTGCTCGGTCTTCTCGGCACCATCACCGGCATGATCCGTTCGTTCAAACTGTTCGGCAGCCAAGGCCTGGTCGATCCAGCCGGAGTCACGGGCGGGGTCGCCGAGGCCCTGATCGCGACCGCGCTGGGCTTGTTCATCGCGCTCATCGCGCTGTTCGCCTTCAATTATTTTTCCTCTCGGCAAGCGCAGATCATGGACGAGATGGAGCGGCTCGGCACGCGGCTCATCGATCATATCCGGCTCGACGCCCAGGGCGGGGGCCATGAAGCTGCGTAAGCTGCGCCAGCGGCGACGGGGCCGCATCGAGATCATTCCCATGATCGATGTCATGTTCTTCCTGCTCGCGACCTTCCTGCTTGCCTCGCTCGCCTTGCAGAATCTGCATTCGCTGCGCGTCGATCTGCCGCAAGGGCATGCCGCGCCGAATCAGACCCGAAAATCCGTGACCCTGACCGTGACCAAGGCCGGCGACCTGTTGCTGAACGAGATACCGGTCACGCTAGACACCCTCGCCGTGGCACTGGAGCCGCTCTTGGGGCCAAGCGACAAGATGATCGTCGTCGCGGCGGACAAGGCGGCGCCGAACGGGGTGGTGGTTCAGGCCATGCTGCGGGCGCGCGAGACCGGTGCGGAACAATTCGTCTTCGCCATCCGCAAGGAATAAACGTGCCGGCGGGAAGGTGCGGGTCGGACGGACCGTGGGGTCGGCTGGTCTGGTCGCTGCCGGCCGCACTCGTCATCACGGCGCTCGGGGTTGCCGGGTTCCTCGATGTCCTGGCTCAGGCACCCCTCCCGCCTGCGCCCAAGCAGGTCGCGATGTGGATCGTCGAGCTGCCGCCCGAGCCGCCACCACCCCAGGCTCCGCCCGTGAGCGAAACCGCGCCCCCGCCACCCCCAAAAGCCTTGCCGCCACCACCCCCGGAAAAGCCGGAACCGCCGCGACCGCACCGCACCATTCCCCCCGAGGCGAGGCGGCCGCGACCGCGTCGCGCGATCCGGCACGAGGCGACGCGGCCGCGCCACGCAGTACCGCCGGCGGCCGCACCGCCGCCACCGCCGCAGGCAAGCACAACCCGCAACCCGCCGGGCGGCGTCACCATGGGGGCTCGAGCGCTCTACAAGCCGATCCCGGAAATTCCCGAGGAACTGCGGCATCGCCATCTGAGCCTGGTGGCGATGGCGCGGTTTCGCGTCGCTGCCGATGGCAGCGCCGATGTGGGGTTGATACAGACAACGCCCGACCCACGCCTGAACACGGCGCTGATCGCGGCCCTGAAAAAGTGGCGCTTCTTCCCGGCGATGGCAAACGGGCGTCCGGTCGCCTCGACCATCGACATCCGAATTCCGGTCGAGGTGCAATAGCGTCGGATACGAAGTAGATGGCGTTTCTCGTCTTCATCGGGAGAGCACGGTGAGAAAAGTGACGATCAATTCTCGGCAGGAGTCCGGGCAGGCAAGGGTGCTGGCGGTTTGCTTCCAGCACACCTCCAATGCCCATCTTTAGAAGAAGAACCGCGCGTCGACCTTCCCATGGTACAGCTAGAGTATCGTTTCTGAGGCCGGCGGCATTGGGGATTGCGATGCGCATCCACTTGCCACAGGCAAGCACGGACGGCCGCAGGATGCGGCCTGCTGTCCCCGTGGTAACCCTGTTGGCGCTGGCTGCGGCTCTGGGTGCGGGGGCGCGGGAGAGGGGTGTTGTGAATCCACCGCCGCTCCCCCCGCTCGTCAATCCGGCAGATCCCACGGTGCCCGCCAAGGAGCTATTCGCTCGCAAGCTCGAACCGGCACATTTGGCCGCGTAAGCCATCGGAACTTACGCGCGCGGCTGCCTGGCAGGCGCAGTCGCGCTGCCTATGAACGGCAAGACCTGGCAGGTGATGCGCCCATCGCGCAACCGCAATTGGGGCCACCCAAGTCTCATCCGCTTCCTCGAACGCTTGGCCGATGCGGTCCCTCGATCGGCGGGCTGGCCGGGGCTTCTCGTGGGCGATTTCCAGCCGGGGGGGCCGACGCTGACCGGCCATGCCAGCCACCAGATCGGGCTCGATGCGGACATCTGGCTGACACCGATGCCCGACCATCCGCTTTCCCGTGCGGAGCGCGAAGAGATGTTGGCGACCGACGTCGTCGCCGCCGACGGCAAGGATGTCGACCCGAAGGTCTGGACGCCGGCTCAGGTCGCGGTGATTCGCGCCGCGGCCCGAGATCCGGATATCGAGCGCATCTTCGTCCACGCCGCCATCAAGAAGGCGCTGTGCCGCGACGCCGGAGCCAATCGCGCGTGGCTGCAAAAGGTACGTCCGTGGTGGCATCACGAGCGCCACTTCCATGTCCGGCTTCGCTGTCCAGCCGACAGTCCGGACTGTCACGGCCAACGACCGGCACCTGCGGGCGACGGCTGCGGCAAAGACCTTGACTGGTGGTTTACCGACGCCGTGCTTCATCCTACGCCCCAGCCGCCAAAGCCGCCGCTCAAGATGGCCGATCTGCCGCCAGCATGCCGACAGGTGCTCATGGCACCCTGAGGAAGGGGCCGCGAAGTCGGGCTAACGACCCGACCACGGGCCAGATGCGCGCAAGCCGAACCTTTCCTCGGCGTGGTCCGGCCGGGCGCCGAGTGCGGGATATCCCGCAGTCCTGTGGGAAAGCGCGCAGCCCGCGTGCTTGTCACGCAGTTAACCGCCTGATTGCATGGGCGTGTTCGTTTGGCACGCTGGTTGCCTAGCTGCCATGGGGCGGCGCGCACGCCAGGCCGTGGATGGTTCGATCCCTGCCCATCGCTTGGCGCGGCGGGTGCTCATGGGGTTCGGGTACTCTTGAAGACAAAGGAGCGGAGCCAATGAACGAGATCGAGAGCGATCGCCGGAAATTCATCCTGAAGGCCTGTGCCGCGGCTGCCGGATCCGTGCTGGGAGCAGGGATGATCGGGCGAGCGGTGGCAGGCGAGCACGAGAGTGGCGGGGCGATGGGCCACGGTAGCGCCGACGGCTACGTCATGGACAGCACGGTCACCAAGCACTGCGCCACCTGCGAATTCTGGGGTGGGCCACGCCGCCTATCGCAAGATCGCAAGAGCATCACCATCACCGGCTTAGGTTGGTGCAACAACCCGGAGAGCCTGAACTACCAGAAGCTGACGAGCCCGGAGCACGGGCCCATGGACGCCTGGAAGAAGTGGCAGCTTATCGGGTAGCCTGGTTCGAGAAGAAGCCAACCGAGCCGCGCATGTCCGCCTCTGGCACATGGGGCGGACAGCGTTGGCGTGACCCCGCATGTCTCGTGCGGACTCGATTCGTCGCGACCGCCCCCAGGTGCTATCGCCGGTGTTGGAGGTCGGGACCCGTGCCATCTGCGAAGCATCCCGACGTGCGGATCACGCCAGGGGCGAGCGCGCCTCCCGGCCGGTAGTGGCGACACCACCTCTTAATCCCTTGCCAAGGAGCACCGAACGTGCATTTTGCGCCGCACCAGTCGCGCCTCTCGAGTCAGTCACCCCAACAGGCTGATGGTCGAGATTTCCGGTCTTGCATCTTGGCCTCCTCACCAATCCTCCCCCTGCCCGGGGGAGGGGAGGGCAGGGGTGCGGCGACTGACTCGTCCAGGTCTGCGTGGCGTTGGCAGGTTATTCCGCTAACCGCTCTCCTCATGCCGGCGGCGCTGTTGTTGGGGTTGTCGCCGGTAGCGGCGTGGTCTCACGGATTTGCCGGCAAGCGCTTCTTCCCCGCTACACTGGCTACAGACGACCCCTTCGTCAACGACGAAGGTGGCTTTCTGCTGAGTAACATCAAGGAGCCGGGGAGCGAGGACGAGCCGTCCACCCTCGCCACCGAGATCTCAGCGGAATGGGCGAAGCGCATCACCCCTGACTTCGGTTTGGCCATAGGCGGTGCCTTCCAGCACCTCGACCCCAAAGGGGAGCAAACTGTGAGCGGCTTCGGCAATATGGAGCTGGGTGCAAAATACCAGTTCCTAACCAACGCCGAACATGAAGCCATCCTATCGGTCGGGGTGGGCGCTGAGGTGGGGGGTACCGGGGCGGAGCGGGTTGGCGCCGATCCGTTCTCTACCGTTTCGCCCACGTTCTTTTTCGGGAAAGGAATGGGCGATCTACCGGACTCCGTGAAGATGCTGAGGCCGTTCGCGATCACCGGGGTGTTGGGCGTTGACTTCCCAACGGTTTCGACGGATGAGCAGACCGGAGAGAAGCCTCCGACCACCTTGAGCTGGGGATTTTCTCTCCAATACAATCTCCAGTACCTGCAATCCTTCGTCCGCGACGTGGGGCTTGGCCCCCCGTTCAACCGCATGATTCCGCTGGTCGAGTTTCCTATGGAGACTTGCATCAATCGGGCCTGTTCGGGGCAGACGACCGGCTTCGTGGACCCAGGCGTGATCTGGTTTGGCAAATATATCCAGCTCGGCTTGGAGGCCCAGATCCCGCTCAACTCTCGCACCGGCGACAACGTCGGAGTATTGGTCCAGGTGCATCTGTTTCTCGACGATCTCTTCCCCAAGTCCATCGGGCGGCCGTTGTTCGGGGCGTCGGCCCCCAATCCGGCATGGTGGGGCGCCAGCCAGTAGCCAGCGCGACGTTGGCAATGGTACTCGCGGCCCTGTGGCTTCCGAGCGCCTGGGGCCACGCGTTCCTCGACCACGCCGAGCCTGCCGTCGGCGCGCAACTCGCCGCGCCACCCGCTCGGATCGTGCTTCACTTTGACAGCGAGCTCGAACAGCCATTCTCCGGCTTTCGTTTGGAGGATCCGAGCGGCCACGTGATCGAGCGAAGCGGTGTGCAGAGCGAGTCGGAGGACGCCACACAGCTCTCGATGCCCTGCCCAGCGCTTGCGCCCGGTACCTACCGCGTCCTCTGGAGCGTCGTCGCGCGGGACGGACACCATACCGAAGGTGATTTCAGCTTTACGGTCCGGTAAGGTCCTATCCCGTGCATGACCCACTGCTCCACAGCCTTCCCACCCTTCTGGATCTCTTGGCGCTGGTCACGCTGCTGGGTGTCCTGAGCTGCCACTTGTGGGTTCTCCCGCGCGAAGCAGACGTAGAAGGACGGGGAGCCGGCTTCGTAACCTGGGTCGGACTGAGCCGTCTGCTCGGCTGGGCTCTGGTGCTGTTGACGTTCACGAGCGTTCTCGTGCTGGTGGATCGCACCGTCGAGATGAGCCAGCAGCCCCTGAGCGCTGCGATGCCGTTCTTGCCCACCGTCCTCTTCAAGAGTCACTACGGACGGGTCTGGTGGGCCAGGACGGGCGCCGTGCTCGCATTGTGGTTGGGGTGGAGGATGCTGGTGCGACGGAGGCGACTCGATGTCTCGGCGCTGATGTTCTGCGCCGCGGCGCTCGTGGCATGGACCTACAGCGCGACGGGCCATGCCTCCGATCGGGGCGATTTCACCCTGGCCGAGGGGATGGACTGGCTGCATATGCTCGCCGTTTCGGCTTGGGGAGGCAGCATCCTGGCAATCGCCATCGCGGTACGCCCGTCATTGCCCCTGGAACCGGAGGGACAGCGGGCCTTCATCGCCGATACCGCCGAACGGTTGTCTAGGCTCGCCGGGATCGCCGTAGCGGGAGTCCTGGTGAGCGGGGTCTACGCTACCGCAATGCGCCTGCACAGCCTCGGCGATCTCTGGACTACACAGTACGGCAAGATCCTGCTCGTCAAGCTATCGTTGGTGCTCGCCATGATCGTGCTCGGTGCCACCAACCGCTACTTCTATCTTCCCCGCTTACGCCGGTGGGGCGGGGAGTTGACAGTCCCGACCTACGGGTGGGGTCTATCGGATTTGGCGCGCAGGCTGCTGCCGAATCTGGGACCGCGCCGGGGGTCCGATGTCGCCCGCCGTTTCCTGCACCGGCTAGCCATTCAAGCGATTCTACTGGTTCTCGTACTCGCGTGCGTCGCGTTGCTTATCCATACCGCCCCGCCCCACCGGATGACTGTCCCGGCATCGACGCGTCACGGTCTGCAAAACGAGTTTTTCGCGAGCGCCTGAAACGGCGTCCTGTGCACCGTGGCCCGCCCTGGTGCGGCTCGCAGCCCCCGAGCAGCCGGCCCGCGAAACCGGGATGTCCCGGCGCAAGGCCGGTTCGCCGCCGATGCCCGACCGCGCGCCAGAGAGATCACCAGATGTCGCCAGCGCCGAAAGCCCTCAACCCCGTTCCATTAGACACCCGCTAAAAGGACATGAGCCTCCCGCGCGAACCGGACTCCCGCCGTCAGGTCTAACACCCCCTTTTGTCCTCGCCACGCCCGGCTCGTCGTTGCCTTTGCGGGCGAGGAATCCGCCGAGCCGAGAGAAGAGCCGCACCACCGCATTGGGTCGGGGCGGTCTGCGGGGCGCCTTCTTCTTGTTCAGGATGAAGGCTGCCTGCCCCAAGGACCTATTGCGGCGCAGCACCGCAACGTCTAATCTTGTGCAAGCGGCGGTCCATCGGCGACGCTCCCGATCCCGACGGAGATGGGACGTGTGCCGGCTCATGCCGGGAACGGGCGGTAGAGCGCGTGCGGATTAGGGGTATCTTCGCATGGACACGGCAACACTGCTTTGGGTGGATCTGCAGGCAGGCACTTCCGGTAGGGCTCTCGATCCCTTGGACGTGCCTAACTGGCGCGCGTTCCGCCATGTAGGCTGTGAGGGATTAACGGAGGCCATCCACAGGTCGAATCCGTCGGTGTTGTTCTTCGAATACGACTACCCTACCCCGCTCGGACTGCGCACGCTGGAACAGATAAGGAAGGCGTTTCCTCAGTTACCCTTGTTCATGGTGACGGAGGAGCATTCCGAGGACCTCGCCGTCTGGGCCTTCCGTACCGGCGTGCGGGATTTCCTCATCAAGCCTATCGAGGCCAGAGACATCACCTCACGACTGCAAAGACTGCCGGAGCCTCGTCAATCCAACTCCCCTGCCCGGTCGAACATCCTGCCGCAGCAGTCGATTCCCCCGGCAGCCCGCTATGCGGCTCCGGCGTTGCCGAAAATGACAGCGCGCGCGGTCCGCTACATGGAGAGCCGCCTGCAGGAACGGATCACTCTGGAACAGATGGCCCTGTTTTGCGGCATGAGCCCGTTCCAGTTGAGCCGCGCGTTCAAGCGCGAGCACGGCGTGAATTTCAAGGAATTCCTCACCCGACAGCGCGTCGCCAAAGCGATGGAGTTGCTTGCGAATCCTCGCGCTGCGGTGGCCGATATCGCGTCTGCAGTGGGTTTTTCGGACCCGTCGTATTTCGCCAAGGTGTTTCGACGCCTGGTGGGTCGTTTGCCGTCGGATTACCGGGAGGGCGGGGCCATCTCGGGGCTCGTCTGTCTCAGCCTCACAGGCTTTTACATTTCGACCAGTTCGCAAGCGTGCTCGCCACGCTCGCTTAGCGCGGCGCGTTGGCTCGGCCAGGAGGGCTTGGTGGTTGCAGAGCGCTGTCTCAAGCGGCGCTTTCGCGACGGAGATCGCGTTTGCCTGCTCGCGACGCTCGCGTGCCGCGGCGTCGATGGGTTCCCCCCGCCCAGTCGCCGGAGCGCCAGCCGCCGCAAGAAACTCCTCCGTGTTTGCAAGAAATTCCTACCACCCGATTTGGGCGTCCCTCTAATCTGACTACGCGACCAGCGGGTGAACGGCCTGCCAGTGAGATGGGCGCCGGAGGTCATCCTGCCAGAGAGGTTGCTTTTGGTGTGAGACGAGACTATCGAGAGGCGAGGGGCGGAACGGACCGTGCCGGGTTAAGCGGCCACCCGGCGGCTATCGAAGGAGGTGTCCTCGTACAGAGTCGGGTAGCAAACCGGCTAATAGCTGACCAAGTCCGGGCGAACTGCCGTGACCGCAACGGCCAGACCAGAGGGTCTGGCAGGAAACAGAGGCTCTTCCGACGTAGCCTCGCGGCAGAGGTGATATCTGAGGCAATGGCTCGGCTGTCGGGACGCGAAGATTGGAGGAGACTGGAGAATGCGCTTTCCAAGACGTACACCCTTGGCCGTAGGCATGGCCGTGACCCTGGTCAGCGGACTGAGTGCGCCGAGCAGCTTTGCGAAGCCGCTGCCGGGCGGGACGCTAGACCCGCTGACCATCCCGAAGTACGTGACGCCGCTCGTCATCCCGCCGGTGATGGACAATACGGGCACCGCCAACACTTACGACATCGCGGTGCGGCAGTTCAAGCAGCAGATCCTGCCCGGCGGGATCTGGGCGACGCTGCCGGGCTGTACGCGCCAGAAGTGCACCTTCCCGGCGACCACGGTGTGGGGCTACGGGCCCAGCGCGGACCCGACGCCTGCGGTGGCGCCGGCGGCCAACTCGCAGTTCAACTACCCCGCTTACACCATCGAAACCACATCGACCGTACCTGTCAGCGCGCAGTGGCACAATGAACTCGTGGTCAACCCGGATGACTGCTTTGCCGCCGCGCGTCCGCGGAAGGCGGCGTCCTGCAACTACCTGCCTCACCTGCTGCCGGTCGACCGCTCGCTGCACTGGGCAAACCCAGAGCTACTACCATGCATGGACGGTAACACGCCCCCAAATGCGCGGAAGCATACGGATTGCATGCCGGACCCAGCAGATAGTGGAACGCTCCTGCTGCAGCCCTATACCGGGCCGGTTCCCATGGTCGTTCACGTCCACGGCGCCCATGTGGACGGGAACAGCGACGGCTACCCGGATGCCTGGTGGCTGCCCGCGGCGAACAACATCCCGGCAGGCTACGCTACCAGCGGCACGCTGTTCTCGGACGCCATCGGCAACAAGACCGGCGCCGAGGGCTATGTCGACTTCCACTACCGCAACGACGGCCCCGCCAAGACCGACTGGTACCACGACCACAGCCTCGGCATCACCCGCCTCAACGTGTATGCCGGTCCGGCCGGCTTCTGGCTCATCCGCGGCGGGGACTGGGACGGCGCGACCGTCTATCGGGACGGCGCGACCGTCTATGGGACGAATCGGCCTCAGCCTGCGGTGCTGCCGGGTCCGGCGCCGGCTAGGGGCCAGCGCGTTCTGGACCTGAATGTTCCGGGAAATGCGGTCCGGAGCAAAATCCGCGAGATCCCGATGGTTATCCAGGACCGCTCGTTCAACGCCAACGGATCGCTCTTCTACCCGGCGAGCCGCGCCTTCTTCGACGGCTATACGGGGCCGTACGCGGGGTCCAGACCGATCTCCACCGACATCGCCCCGATCTGGAACACCGAGGCCTTCTTCAACGCCATGGTGGTGAACGGCGTGACTTGGCCGGTGCTGGAGGTGGCGCAGGCCAAGTATCGGTTCCGGCTGTTGGACGGCTGCAACTCGCGTTTCCTGAACCTGGCCCTGTTCCAGGTGGTCAAGGACAAGAAGAATCCCAAGGCACCCGACAAGCTTGGTGCGGAGCTGCCCTTCTACCAGATCGGTGCCGAGCAGGGGCAGATGCCCAAGGTGGTGGAGGTCCGCACCGGGTTCGCCACGACGCTGCCGGGTAACGGTACCCTCCCGGTGCCGACCCCGGCAGCCGACCCGGCCCAGGCCCTGCTGATGGCCTCGGCCGAGCGTGCCGACGTCATCGTGGACTTCAGCGGCCTGCCGAACGGGACCGTGGTGCGCATGATCAACACCGGGCCCGACGCCCCCTTCGGCGGCTTCCCGGTCGAGCCCCCGGCCGATCCCTCCACTACCGGCCAAGTCATGCAGTTCGTCGTCAACTCGGCCCTGAACGGCATGAGCCCGACCGATCCGACGGGCGCCACGCCGGCGACCGCGGTGCAGAACTTGGTGCTGAAGTCCGAGGCCGCCACCAACCCGTTGCCCGCTCCCACCAACACCCGTCAGGTCTCGCTAAACGAGGAGGTCTCGGGTCAGGTCTGCGTCAAGGTGAACCCGGCCGGCAAGATCAAGGTCCTGCAGGTGCTGCCGCCCCCGCCGCTGACCGAGGGCCAGATCCTGGCGGCCTGCGCCGCGGTGAAAGGTGTGCCCATGGGCCCGAAGTCGAACAAGGTCGGCATCGTCGACCTCACGAACACCGCACTGCCTGCGGGCATCCCCCTCGACTGGACCGACGAGTCGGGAACCAGCCCGCTGGTGCCGGTGACCTTGACCAGCGGTAGGACCGTCAAGGTGCCGGTTACGGAGAACCCCAGGCTGAATGCCGTCGAGGACTGGCAGATCTATAACTTCACCGAGGATGCCCATCCCATACACCTGCATCTGGTGGAGTTCCAGGTCATCAACCGTGCGGCCATCCCAGGTGTCGTGCCGGCCCCCGTTGTCCCCGTCCCGGCGGTGGCGCCCACCGAGGCGGGATTCAAGGACACGGTGATCGCCTATCCAGGTCAGATCACCACCATCCGTGCGAAGTTCGACATCGCCGGCCTCTACGTGTGGCACTGCCACATCGTGGAGCATGAGGACAACGAGATGATGCGGCCCTTCGTGGTGTCGCCACACCGTGGCCGCCGTCGGCCCTGGGCGCAAGATTCACCACACCAACGGAGAACAGCATCCCCATGAGACATCTGATCATTGCCCTGAGCGGTGCCGTCCTTTGCGCGGGCGCCTGGGCGGCGGAGGACAAGCCGCTCGATCCGAAGTCCGACACCGACCGCATCAACTACAGCGTCGGCTACCAGATCGGTGGCGACTTCAAGCGGCAGGGCGTCGAGCTGAGCCCCGAGGCCATTGTCAAGGGCATCCAGGACGCCATCGCCGGCGGTACGCCCTTGATGAGCCAGGAAGAGATGCGCCAGACCTTGGTGGATCTGAAGCGCAAGATCGTCGCCGAGCAGCAGCAGAAGGCGCGCGAGGATCTGGCCAGTCGGATCGACGAGGGCAAGGCGTTCTTGGCGGAGAACGCCCAGAAGGACGGGGTGGTCAGCCTGCCGGACGGGCTGCAGTACAAGGTGCTCCAGGAGGGTACCGGAAAGTCCCCCGGCCCAACCGATACGGTCACCGTCCAATACAAGGGCACCCTGGTGGACGGCACCGAGTTCGACAGCTCCTACCGGGAGGGCAAGCCGATGAGCTTCCAGCTCAACGGCGTCATCAAGGGCTGGACCGAGGGCCTGCAGCACATGAAGGAGGGTGGGAAGTACCAGCTCTTCATCCCGCCCGCGCTGGCCTACGGGGAGCACGGACCGCTGGCGGACCGCACCCTGATCTTCGATGTGGAGCTGGTGTCGGTGGGAGCGAAGGAAGAGCCCAAGGCGGCGGGCGGCAGGACCCGGCCCGCGGGCCATCCCTAAGCCCCCTGCAGTCGACCGCAGCCGTTCGCGGCGGAGACGACACCCCCGCGCAGGACCTGCCTCAACCCTTGGCCCCCGACACGGGGCCGAGGGCCGAAGACGGACCCATTGTTCCAGCACTGCACAAAACTATGCAGCCTAGGCAAGCACTTCGGCGAGCGGGCGGTGTCCTTCTGCGGGCCGCCCTGGCCTGTATTGGCCTCGACACCGCACTGGCCAGTACGGCAGATCCGCAAACCGAGATCGGCCGCCGGATTCTACGAGGAGGGTCTCCTCCCCGACGGCTCCCCCCTGCGCGGGATCCGACCGCAGGGTTTCGTCCTGGAGGGCCGGCAGGCGGCCTGCACGACGTGCCATCGTCGCAGCGGCCTAGGGTCGATCGAGGGGACGATCCTGGTCCCTCCGGTGGCCGAGCGGCTGCTCTTTGCCCCGGCCCCCTCCTTCGGCTACGTCCTCAATCCGCGCGCGGGCAACGTCCCCAGCGACTCCTGGGCGCGGGCACTGACCCGCGGTGCCTACGACGAGGAGAGGCTCGCTCGCGCCCTGCGCGAGGGCCTGGACCCCGAAGGCAGGTCGCTTACCGCGCCCATGCCGCGCTATGCGCTCGACAACGACGCCTTGGCTGCTCTGTCGGCCTATTTGCGCCAGCTCTCCGTCGCTCCGAGCCCAGGCGTCGCGGCGGACGGGCTGCATCTGGCCACCGTGGTGACACCCGACGCGCCAGCCAGCCACGCAGATGCGGTAACGGGTGTGCTGCGGGCGTGGAGCCGCGACACGCGGAGTTCGGACTCGGTCTGGCACCTGGAGGTGTGGACGCTGTCAGGACCGCCGGAGACCTGGACGGAGCAGCTCCAGGCGCGCTATCGCCGGCAGCCGGTTTTCGCCCTTCTTTCCGGGGCGGGCGGCGCCGAGTGGGCGCCCGTGCATCGCTTCTGCGAGGACGCGCACATCCCATGCATTCTGCCCTCGGTGGATGCGGCGCCCGAGGTAGGGAAGGACTTCTATTCCCTGTATTTCTCTCCGGGTGTGATTCTGGAGGCAAAGATGCTCGCTGGTTACCTGGATGCGGGGGCGAAGCGGGGGGGGTCTCGTCCGCCCGTCGTTCAGGTGACCTCGGACCCCTCCGGCCGGCGGGCAGCCGAGACGCTGCGGGTGAGCCTTGGCGGCAGCTCCGAGCCGCCAGCCGAGCGCCGCTACCGGCTGACGGCGCCGACGGCGGCCCTCAACGGACTGTCCGGGAACGATAATCTTGTGCTCTGGCTGCGTCCCGCCGAGCTTGCACAGCTCGCTGCGAGCTTCCCGGATGGGCCGCCCGCTGGGCGGGTTTTCCTTTCGAGCCTGCTTGCCCCTCCCGAGGCCGTCCAGCTCCCACCGGCGTGGAAGGCGCGCGTGACCTACGTATCCCTCTTCGATGACCCCGGCTATCAGGGTGAGATCGCCCGGCTTAGGCTCAAGCGCTGGCTCGACATCGCCGGTCTGCACGCGGGTCCGAGTCTCCGGGTGGAGGCGGATGCCTACGCCGCCTGCTACCTGTTCTCCGCCGCCCTGTCGCAGATTCGCATACAGCAGCTCCGCTGGCAGGCGATGCCCTTACGGCGCGAGCATCTGATCGAGACCCTGGAGACGGTGGTGAGCAAGTACAGCGACGGCACCGGCATCGTGGACCCCAACAGCCATGTGGCCTTCTACGGGCGCATGAGCCTGGCCCCCAGCAGCGCACCGCCGTGCGCGGCGGCGTGCTCCTGCGCTACGCCTCGCCCGACTCCGACGCCCTGGTTCCGGCGGCAGGTCGCGTCGTGCGCTGACGGCCGAAGGCAGCGCCGGGCAGCACGGATCACGCGAGCAGCAGCTTGCGGCCCAGTGCATCGCCCTGGGCCGGTAGGTCGCATCCCCTCGGGCCTGTTTCGCAAGCCTTTGCGATGCCCTCCCTAAAGGGCTCCAAGGCATTGCCCTCATTTCTCCGAAGACCTACTTGCTCGGTTGCGCCGCGCCCGGCGGCTGGACGGTTGCACGGGGAGCGGCGGGCGCCACTGCCCGCGGCGGCGGGGTGTCGATAGAGACCAGGTCGATCTCGTAGATGAGATCCTTCTGGCGCAGCATGACGTTGCCCAGAAAGCCCATCTTCGCCGGGACATAGACCCGCCACCGGGCGCCCTCCGGCATCAGCAGCAGAGCGTCCTTGAGCCCCCGCACCGAGATCGTGGTGATCACCATGCGCGCCGGGCCGCCGTCCGACTCCGTGTTGTCGAACTCGACGCCGTTGGTTAGGGTCCCGCGGTAGCGCACGGTAACCTTGTCGCCCGGCCGCGGCTGCCGTCCGCTCCCGGCCTTGAGCACCTCGTACTGCACGCCGCTCGGCAGACTGATCACGCCTTTGCGCTTGGCGTTGAGTGCTCGCCGAAGTCCACGACGAAGGGATGCGGGGCAGATCCCGGTGCGGCCGCTGTCGTCTTGGCCTCCAGCCGCTCAAGAATCGCGCGCATCTCCTTGGGGGGAAGGCGGGGCGTGGTTCCCGAGAGGGCATCCAGCGCTCCGTGGAAGACCGTCTCGATCCCCACGCCCGTGCCCTGACGCCGGAGCGCGGGAGATCGCTGCCGAAGGCGTATCCGACGCTGTAGTTGGCATTGTCCTGCTCCGTTCCGGGGTCGACATCCGTGTCTGCCGCCCATGTGCCGCCCGCGAGGACCGCGCCGAGGATGACCGCGGCGGTCGTGATCAGACCCGGGAGGCGGGGTGTCGGGCAGCGGTTCGGCCGGATGGTGTGGTTTCGTTGGACTCGGGTCACGGCTGGGTACCTCCCGCCTCAGTGGGTGAGCATGCCGCGGGTCTCCTGGACTAGGTCTGCGGCGTTGGCGAAGCCATCGTAGCGCACCCATTGGGCCTTGGGATTGGCGTGCAGGAGGGTGAGCGGGGTGTGGTTCATCTTGGCGCCGCGGTAGGCGTCGAATGCCTTCTGCGCGGCGATGCTGTCCTCCAGGCTTCCGGTCAGGAACGACCATTGGGGGCCGGCGTGGAAGCGCTTGGCATAGGCGGCCAGGGCCTCGGGGGTGTCCTGCTCCGGGTCGATGGAGATGGAGACCATCAGCACCCGCCGCGCCTCCTCGCCGAGTCCCGACTGTACCTTCTCGAAGGTCGCGCTCATGACTGGGCAGATGACGGTGCAGGAGGTGTAGATGAAGTTCAGCAGCACCGGCCGGTCCGTAGCCAGTAGCTCGGGCAGGGAGACCCGTTGTCCGCTCTGGTCGATCAGGGTGACCGCGGGCACCGCGTAGGCGGCGAGGGTCCGAGTGAACCCCGGGGCGACCTCATGGTGGTAGTGATGGGCATGCTCCCCCTCATGCTCCCCGTGCGCCGCCTCCTCGGCGAGGGCGTTCGGCAGACCGAGGCAGCAGGTGAGTGCGAGGGCGCTCCGGGCGGACGATAGGAAAAGTTCTCGAAGCGACACGATGATCCTCCGTTGGCGATAGCCTGTTTGGTCGGGAAAGCTGGATCGCCACCGCAGCGGCGCCGGTGCTTTCCCCGGCGGGGCCTGACAATCCAGCGGTGCAATCCTATTGGGCAGACCCCTGCGGATCAAGGGAAGATCGCTCCTCCGACCTAGCGCCCGCCGCCCGCTGCTCTCGCCAGGAGGCGGTGAACCGCCCACCCGGGGCAATCAGCTCCGCGTGGCTGCGGGTTTCCGCGGCCCGCACCTCGTCCTCATCGAATGGGCTCCCTGCTCCCATCGCTACAGCGTGACCCCGGAAGGCTTGCAAACAGCGCTCTTCTTCACCCGCGCTCAGGCCCGGTTCTTCCGGCTCACCTTCGCCCTCGACGGACCCATCGGCCCCGCTCGCGCCTCGCGTGCTTTCGCCCAGGCTAGCCAGGCGGTGGACCGGCTCATCGAAGAGGTCAATGTCGCCGCTTGAAAATTTGACTCAAAGATCCAGATTCTATCCCTCTCAAGGACTTCTAGGAGATACCGGAGATAACCGCCATCCGAGCACAGCCCGCGATGCGTGTCGGCTTAGCGATGCCTCTCTTGGTACACCTCGCGGCAGCACCCCTCGGCAAGGGGCACGGCAGCGTTCACGGCGCTCGCCGGGAAGCCCCCCACCGCAACCCCCAGCCACCCTCCTTGGGCCGGCTGGGCCGGCCCTCGGGCTGGCTCCGAAAGCCGGTTGTCGTCACTTACCCGCGGCCAGCCGTAGGAGGCAAGCCCCCGGGCTCCGCGGTTGCCCTGGGCAGTGGCTGAACGGGCGTCCACCTCATCCGCCCGAGACGACTAGCTTTTTCGGTCGTCTATCGAATGCCACGCGCTTTTCCATCTTAGCGGTCATGTAGACGGTGCCCTGGTCATCCACCAGAATGGCCTCTTCGATTCCCATGTGCTCGGCGATGCGGAGCCACTCCTTCGGCCCGGCGATGACCAGGGCCGTTGCCGCGGCGTCGGCGATGGCACCGTTGGAGTGGATGACGCTGGCGGAAATGATGTGCTCGGAGGGCAAGCCGGTGCATGGGTCGACGATGTGCTGGTAGCGCTTTCCCCGGTATTCGCGATAGCGTTCGTAGTTGCCCGAGGTATGCATGGCCTCCTCCTGTGGGCCGAGCTCGACGACGGCCAGAACGCCGCTGCCTTGGGGAGCGCGGATGCCGATCCGCCAGCGGCGGTCGCCGTGCCGCCCCATGACCTGCAGGCCGCCCCCAGCATTGAGAATGGCGTTGCGTACCCCCTCCTGGCGCAGCTTGGCCAGAATCACCTGGCCCGCGTAGCCCTTGGCGATCCCGCCGAAGTCGAGCGCCACTTTGGGATTGCGCGAGCGCACCACATCGCCTTCGAGGTCAACGTCGTCCATGCCGGCGTGCTCTGCCATGACCGCTGCCACCTGCGCGCGGGTCGGCGGCGGACCGGTCGGGGGCTCGTCCTGCTGGAAGCCCCAGAGCGCGAACAGGTGCCCGTCGGCCGGATTGAACAGGTGATCACTGCCGCGGTAGGTCTGCTTGGACAAGCGGATCAGGTCTGCCACATCCGGAGTCACACCGAACGGCTCACCGCGGGCGATGGCAGCGTTCGAGCTCTGTGACCTCGCTAGGCTTCCAGGCATGCCAGGTGTTATGCATGCGCTGGAGTTCTTTCTCGACCTGGTCCCCGATCTGCTCTGCCCGATGCGGCTCGACCCCCCACAGAGTGAGCGTCACCAGCGTTCCAAAGACGTAAATGGTGCGCTCGTAGGAGGACTCCGTCGGGGCCGGTGAGCAACCGACCAGCAAGGCCACGAGCATGGCGAGAAGCGGCAGCAAACCGGCCCGACACTGCGTCCCTCGGCCTCGCCTCTTTGCAAAACAGCCGCCGCGCTGGTCGCGGCGTTCCGCTGGACAAGCGTTGGAGGAACTCATGGGTGCGGTCACCGCTAAGTGGACATTATCTATCGGCAGGCATCTGGAGCCGGTGCGGCTCCGGGCAAACTCATCTGAACGTCGGTCCCTTGGGGACTTGCACCCTACTGGAGCGCGATGATCTGGCCAGTGGGGACCGGGCACCCGTATTCCCGTGCTGATCATCGCGCCGCAGCTGCGCAAGGAATTCGCGGTGGACCGCGAAGTGCCTGGCTCCGCCTCGATCCGCGTCTCGTCAATGCTGCCGTGATGGCCAAGATCCACACGGTGGAATGGACACCGGCGATGCTGCCCCACCAAGCCGCTAACCTGGCCCTGAATGCGAACTGGTACGGGCTTGCCACCTTTAACTGTTGCGCCCGCGCAAGGAGCGCAAAACGCGCTCTATCCTTAAGATTCGTCAGCCCGAGGTGGGGGGAGTGGTGGGCAATCCCATCGATCGGCACGGCTCGGCCTTCGGTCTGCTGCCGGACATCCTGGTGCTGCGGTGCAGCGGGACGGGCGAGGTCATGGCGCGGATTCCGCTGGCCGAAACCCGCCAGGCCGGATCGGTGAAGCTCACCCGCGCCGTCGCCATGCAGGACCTGCTTTGCTCCTTCGGCAACCAACACCCCGGGCAACTGGTGCTGAACAACTATCCGCGCTTCATGCAGGCGCTGAGCATGCCGGGCAACCCCGTGTTCGATCTCGGCGCCGTGGACATCCTGCGCGCCCGCGAGCGGGGTGTCCCGCGCTACAACGAGCTGCGCCGCCAGCTCGGCCTGAACCCCATCCGCTCGTTCGAGGACCTGACCTGCGACGCGGAGCGGTTGGCAGCCCTGAAAGCCGTGTACGGCCACGGGCCGGATGCGCTGGAAGATCTGGATCTGCTCATCGGCACTCTGGCCGAGGACGCTCGGGAGCCGCCGGTGCGCCCGACGGGCTTCGCCTTCGGCGAGACGCTGTTCCAGATCTTTATCCTCAACGCCACCTGTAGGCTGCATGCCGTCGCTTCTATACCGACTGCTACGACGAGGAAACTTACACCGCGGAAGGGTTGGACTGGATCGACGACGCCGATCTGAAAACCGTCATTCTACGCCACTACCCCGCACTCGCCTGCAGCGGGCTAGCGAACGTAAGCAACGCGTTCGAACACTGGGACACCGGGCCGCGCCTGGACCCGCAGCGGCACCCCCTGCGGGCCTGGGATGCCGACCTGCAACCCGATCCCTGGACTGGCGACACCTTGCTGGGGTCCTTAGGCGACCGACCCATTGACCACGGGCGTGGGGCCGCCAGAAGCGCGCTGACGGCTCGGTGATCACCCATCTCCAGCTCGCCGAGGTCTCGCTGGCTCTCCCAGTCTGCGCCAGGATCCCATGGACCCTTTGCAGCGGGAAGGCCGCAGCAATGACACCCAGACTGATGAAGTCGCCGAGCCGAACCCTTCGAAGGAACCGTCAGTCTGCGCGACCACTTCAACGGTCGGCTCCCGACCCTGACCCGCCTGAACGGCCATTCGAGTCGCGCATTTGTGCGGCGGCAACGGAACTGACATCGGCCGCATCGGCGCTGTCTCTCACCCCGCTGGAGCTGGCCCCCAGTGTGAAGATATCGCCGTGCAGCCATCGCGCTGGGGTGTGGACAGCATGGTGAGGGCCCGCAACAGGTGCTGTGAGTACGTCTCGACGTGGGGGCTGAAGAACGACAAACGAGGCAAGGGAGCAGGCCGTGGCATCGGTTCAGATCTTCCTGTCCACCGTGAGTGCGGAGTTCGCGAGCTACCGCGATGCCCTGCGCCGTGACCTCGACCGCCCCAACGTCACGGTCAAGGTGCAGGAGGACTTCATCGCCACCGGCACCGAGACGCTGGACAAGCTCGACGAGTACATCCGCCAGTGCCATGCCGTGATCCACCTGGTGGGCGACATGACCGGGGCGCTGGCGCAGCCGCCCTCGGTGGCGGCGCTTCGGCAACGCTATGCGGATCTCGCCGAGCGGCTGCCGGTGCTCGGCCTCTTCCTGAGCCCCGACGCACTCGCCCTCTCCTACACCCAGTGGGAGGCCTGGCTGGCGCTATATCACGCCAAGGTGCTGATCATCGCCGTGCCGCAAGACGGCGCCCCGCGGGACGAGCGCTACCGGCTGGAGGAGGCACAGCGCGCCGTCCAGCAGGCCCACCTGGCGCGCCTGGCAGAGGTCGAGCGCTACCCGGAGATCCGCTTCGCCAACGCCGACCGGCTGGCGGTCGACGTGCTGCGCTCCAAGCTGCAGGACATCCTCGCCCTGGCCGGGGCGCTAGCCAAGCCCAACAACCTCCCTTACACCTCCCTCGGCAGCCTGTTCAAGGGCCGCGAGACGTTCCTCGAAGCCCTGCGCACCGAGTTCCTACGCGAGCCCGCGCGCGCCGTGGTGGTGTACGGGCTGGGGGGCGTAGGCAAGACCCGCCTCGCCGTCGAGTACGCCTGGCGCCATGCAGCCGAGTACCGGGCGCTGCTCACCGCGCCGGCCGACAGCCCCGAGTCCCTTAACCGCGGCATCGCCGCCCTGTGCAAGCCGCTCGGGCTCCCCGAGCACGAGGCCCGGGAGGAGGCGGTGCAGGTGGAGGCCGCGCTCCGATGGCTCGGGGCGCACCCCGGCTGGCTGCTCATTCTGGACAACACCGACACGCGGGAGGCGGTGGCTGCAGTCGAGAATCTGCTGCCCCGGCTCCAGCGCGGACACGCGCTCATCACCTCGCGCGTAAGCGAGTGGAGCGGGGGCGTCAAGACACGGGATCTCGACGTGCTCGACCCCGACGCGGCGGTGGCCTTCCTGCTGGAGACCACGGCGGATCGCCGCCGAGTGACCGCCAGCGACGCCCAGGATGCCCGGGCGCTGGCGACCGAGGACCTGGAGGGGCTCGCCCTGGCGCTGGAGCAGGCCGGCGCCTTCATCAAGCACACTCGTTGCTCGTTCGGGGACTATCGCAGGCGCTGGCGCGCCCGTGAGGAGAAGGTGCGTGCGTGGCACGACGCCCGCCTGATGCAGCACCCGCGCAGCGTGCTGGTGACCTGGGATGCGAGCCTCGAGCAGCTCGATGGCGCCGCCCGGGCGCTGATGAACCTCCTCTGCTGGCTCGCCCCCGCGCCGCTGCCGCGTGCCCTTCTGGAGAGCGAGGCCGCCCGGGCCACGCTCGCCCGGGGGGTCGGCTGGCTGCAGGAGGCAGGCGAGGTGCTGGCAGGCGCCGACCCGGAAGAGGCCCTGGCCGCGCTCGCCGCCTTCTCCCTGCTGAGGTGGGATGCCGGCAACGAGGCTGTGCGTCTCCACCGCCTGGTGCAGGAGGTCACCCGCGAGCGCATCCCCGACGAGCGCCGCGCCGCCTGGCTGGGCGCCGCGCTGGAGCTGGTCGATACCTATCTCCCAGACGACCCGCCGCCCCAGGACGTGCGCGCCTGGCCCCGCTGGGAGCCCCTGCGCCCCCACGTGGCGGCGGTGGTGGCCGCCGCCGATGCCGCGGGCATCGAGGCGCCGACCGCCCGCCTGATGAACGAATTCGGCCTGTTCCTGCAGACCAAGGCCGTATGGGCCGAGGCCGAGCTGCTCATGCGCCGCGCCCTTGCCATCGACGAGGCGAGCCTCGGCCCCGAACATCCCGATGTCGCCCGCGACCTCAACAACGTGGCGCTGCTGCTCAAGGCCACAAACCGCCTAGCCGAGGCCGAGCCGCTCATGCGCCGGGTGGTGACCATCTTGGAGAAGAGCTTGGGCCGGGAGCACCCGAGCGTCGCCACCGCCCTCAACAATCTGGCGCATCTGTCCAACCGTCCGGCCGAGCCGCTCATGCGCCGCGCCCTCGCCATCGACGAGGCGAGCCTCGGGTCCGAGCATCCCGATGTCGCCACCGTCCTCAACAACCTGGCGCAGCTGCTCCACGACACCAACCGCCTAGCCGAGGCCGAGCCGCTCATGCGCCGGGTGGTGACCATCTTGGAGAAGAGCTTGGGCCGGGAGCACCCGAGCGTCGCCACCGCCCTCAACAACCTGGCGCGGCTGCTTCAGGCCACCAACCGCCTGGCCGAGGCCGAGCCGCTGAGCCGCCGCCACCTGCAGATCCTCCTGCGCTTCACCGCCGACACCGGCCACCCGCATCCGAACCTGGATGCGGCCATCCAGAACTATGCGGGCCTGCTGGCGCAGATGGGCCAGGGCCGGGAGGACATTCAGGCCCGGCTCGACGCACTGCCGCGCGCGTACGGTCTAGCGCGCGGTCGCTGACCCATCCTCGCCGAGGCCCCCGAGCGCTGCCGCGATGGGGAGGGCGCGCAGGGGCGTCTGAGGCTCGCGGCAGCCTAGGAGGGCCGGGCGAGACTGCGCGATCAGCTCCTCGATCTCGGCGTCGATGGCCGGCAGCAGCACAGTTCAGGCAGAACTGCTGCATGCTGTCCGGGGTGTGCTCGGCGATGTACTTGAGCTTGAGCATGCGGGGTTAGGGCAGGCGCAGGTTGTAGATCGTGGCGACAGTCCTCGCGCCCAGGCGCCTCCCAGGGATAGCGCTCGACGGCTACCGGCGCCGGGACCTGCTCCGGCGGCGGGGTCGCCTCGGGCCTGGTCAGGGTGCCGACCCCTCGCATACCTGGACATGTGTACGGCACAGCAGCCTCTTTGCGATCCGCGTCCAGAGCGCGCGTGCTGCTGGTGTCCGGTAGGTGGTGGGTTGCTGCCGTTTCACGGCCCGGCTTCGGGGGGCGGCCAGTCGCCTGCTGTGCATGCTCGGCGTGCGTGGTATGGTCTCCCATGGTGGTTGAGGAACCATCAGTGTGCGCGACCACCCGGACGGTCGGTTCACGACCCCGAGCGGTCATTCAAGAACGCGAAAGTTAGCCGTGGGCGTTTATTAGCCCACGGTTGAAGCTTGAAGCTAGGTCGCCTCAAAATGCGGCTCTGGGATAGCCGCTAAGGCCGCGTTCGCCTCCAGGCGCAGGTAATACAGCGGCATCTTCCTGCAAATCCACCGGCGCATCGGTGCACCCAGCACCCCATACACCCGCCGCGCCGCCTCCGCTCGCACCGGGGACTCGGTTAGCCGCACCTCCCACCGGAGCTCTCCAGCTCCCCCGCGCTCAGGGCACGCCTACGGAACCACCTGCGCAACCGCTTCGACATCTGCTCCCCCCATCACCTCGCGAACGATGGAGGGCATTGAATCAGCTTCTCGACGCTGTGCCCAGGGGGACCACGAATCTAACCGCGGGGGGCGTATAACGCCATGGCTACTACCCCGTCGCCGGCGGAGAACGGGTGTGCCAAATGTCACCAGCCAGCCTCGTCACGTCCAAAGACTCCATTTCCCGAAGCCTAGGACCGCCAAGACGATCAGGGCGTTGCTGGTCATGTGGGCGACGACTGCATCACCAATCTCACCGCACCGATAGAGAGCCACGGCAAAGCCCATGCCCGCAAGGGTTCCGGCAAGCCAGCGGTCATGGAGCAGTCCGAAAAGGACAGATGAGACGACAAACGAAAGCCATGTGAACTGCCCTGGCTGCACGTTCTCGAAATTTCTTGCGACCAGCTTCCTGATTAGGTATCCGCGAAACGCGAGTTCCTCTGCGATCGGCACCGTAATCATGGACCCTACGACGCGACACGCCACCCAGGCGACTGCAGCCCATTGCGGCAACTCCGCAAGGCCGCGAGTCAGTTCGGCGCCCCCCTGTTCGTTGGGCAGATCGAGAATTAGCCACATCAGAGACACGCCGACGCCGATCGCCACGCTATGCCAGGATCTTGTCCACCGAATCGGGCCATAGGACGAACGGAAATACCAAAGTGCCACCCCCGTTGTGACAACTCCCAGTGGATAGAGAGCCTGGAATCCGCTAGAGAACGCGGCAGTCAGCAGAGTCGTTGCCATCAAGGTCAGTAGTGGAGCGAGTAAGGCGACGGCCAGCCGCATTCCTTCGTCGACCTGGTCGGCTGCTGCGTTCCCCACAGCGGAGAAGCCGAGCCGGTGTGACAGCCCGACGAGCGCGAGAGCGATAAGGGTAAACGTGATCCAACCGGCCAGAGAGTGGAACCCGCGGCCTGCAACTTCTGGCGATAGCCAGGCGCCGACCAGGACAAGCGCCGCCACCCGTACGATGTTTGCCAGCCAAATCGCAACGATGCCGATAGGGTACAGTAGCAATGCCTTCGGAAAGGCAAGATCCCTCCGAAAGAACCAAAGGTAGACCGTCACAAAGACGGCGATTAGCACGATACCCTCGTAGCCAGAGCAGACGGGCATGATCTCGACCGCGAAGGTATCAGTCCCGAGTAAGTTCTGCGCGGGGACGAATATCGCGTGCGGATAGATGAGACTCAAGAGTTGGCGACTTGCGAAGAAAGTCAGATCTGTAAAGAATCGCAAGAAGCTCTCTTTCCGAGCGAGTTCGTCGCCGAGCCAGAGGGCGACACCAGCGCTGGCACCGACCAGCAACGTCATCTTCTCAGCTCGGAGCAGGCGAAGCCACGCCCGGATCGGAGCGACGGCGAGGAGCCACAAGGCCAAGGCCACACCTCCGGCCGCAAGCCGCGCGGCGAGCCGCCACTCCTGCGGGACGTTGAAAGCCTCACCGAAAGCCTCGCCTGAAGTCCCGAAGACCGAGAGAGGAATCTGGCTCAAGATAAAAGCGAGTATGTGGCAAACGAGCCACGGCCACCGCCCCCGAAGCCCCTCTGTCTGGAAGGCTGCAACGACGCCTTGCGAGTGCGGACGAATGGCCAGTACAAAAGCCACCGAAAATCCTACGGCGACCGAGAGGGTGCTCCCCAGCAAATCGGAGCCGAGTTGGTAGCTGAACCAAAGGATCTCGGCAACGAGGATCGCGGCAAGAGCGATCCACCACCGCATCACGGCCCTTTGGTTCGGTGCCACAGACAGACCAACACGCTTCCGTGACTACGACGAGCCACGGAAGGAGCGACAAAGGGCCTCAAGCGAGCCACTGCATGCGGGCCTTCTACAGCGCTGTTAGAGTACGCTCGCGACTTGTCGCGAGGACTAAACTCTCTCGCGCGCGGGTCCGCGAGACCGCCACACCACCGACACCCCAGAGTTATAAGAAAACGACGCCCCACCCCCTGGGGCCGATCAGAGATGCCACGGTATGACTACGGTGTTGTTCGGCGGCGCCGGCGAGATCTTTCTGCGACGAGCACCAAAACCCCGCCCAGAAACGCAAGTGCTTGCGTGCCCGCCCCCACATCTATCTCCGGAGCCTCTATTTTCTTGACATGCCCAGGCGCACAGGCGGGAGCGCACAAGCTGATCTCGCTCCTAGCAAATGCAGGCGACGCCGAACTGATCGCAAGAACTGCTGCGAGAAGCGTCAGTTGGATTTTCATCGTGCCCTCCTTATCCCTGAGTGCAAATAACGACGCGAATTGCCCGTCCCGGCATATCCGTACGCGGATATCACGAACTAAGTTCGTATCTATAGACCTCTGCGGTGCCTTTGTCAAGGAGGACGTTCGCACGGCCTGTTCAAGGTTACCAGCGCGATCTTCAAAGTCTCCGTCTCGGTCACCCCCACGGCTTTTGTGCTGCGCTAGCGAGCCCGCTCCGTTCAGACGGGGTCGGTAATCTCCCACCTAACGATCATTGCGTCTGGCGCCACCCCAGAGGATGAAAGAAGCTGTGGGGTGGGAGACGGCGGGAAGAGGTCGCGCAAGTTTTTGGCGGCTCGACCCCGCAACCTAACGTGACCCGCCGGACCGACTCGTACCCCGGATTGCTTCCCTACAGAGCGCACGTTAAACAGGCCGTCGGCGGCTTGCCGCCTTCAGGCTCACTCGGTCCGGCACCCGCCGTCTCCCATCTCTTGAGTGTATTGCGACGGGAGACGACATGGAACTGGTAGCGATCTTCAAGCGTCTCATCGGTCTGGATGTGCATCAGGGGCAAGTGACCGCCTGTGCCATCCTTGAGGAGGCCGACGGCCAAGTCTACATCGAGCAACGCCAATTCGGTGCCTTCAAGAAAGACCGCCGGGCGTTCGCGGAGTGGTGCGCGGGATTTCGCCCGGAGGAGGTGGTCATGGAGAGCACCGGCATTTACTGGAAAAGTCCTTACGCAGCCCTAGAAGGCGCACGGCATCCAAGCCAAGGTGGTCAACGCCCGCCACGTCAAGCAGGTCCCGGGACGCAAGACCGACATCGGCGATGCCCAGTGGCTGGCCATGTTGGCTCGCGCCGCTCTGTTGCGCGCCTCCTTCGTGCCGAAGGCCAAACTGCGCGAGCTGCGCCTGATCGCCCGGCAGCGACAGAAGCTCGTGGGCTTGGCTGCCTCGGAGAAGAACCGGCTGCACAAGGTGCTCACCGATGGTGGCATCCGCCTGGGGGTGGTGGTGAGCGATATCCACGGCCAGTCGGCCCGTGCCATGCTGAAAGCCCTCATCCAGGGGGCTGCTGCCCACGAGGTCCTCCCCCTGGCCAGCCGCCGGCTGAAGGCGAGCCGCGAGGAGCTGCTCGATGCCCTGCAGGGGGACCTGACCGAGTCTCATCGCTTCGTCCTCGATGAATTGATGCGCCACATCGAGGAACTCGAAGCCCGCATCGCCCGCTTCGATGCTCGCTTGCTCGAAGGCCTGAAGGAGGAGGCCAACAGCCTGCTGTTGTTGCAGACCCTACCAGGGGTCAATGTCATCGGTGCCGCCATGCTGCTGGTGGAAATCGGTAGCGACATGAGCGCCTTCGGTCATGCCGAGCGGCTCGCTTCCTGGGTGGGTATCTGCCCCGGCAACCACGAGTCGGCCGGCAAGCGCCAATCGGGGCGCACCCGCAAGGGCAACCCCTATGTGCGTCGTCTGCTGTGCGAGTTCGCCCATGCCGCAAGCCGTACCCGCTTGCGCCGCGGCCGCAAACGAGCCATCATCGCTCTGGCCCACAAGATGTTGCGTATCATCTTCTGCATGCTCTCGCGCGGCCAACACTACCGGGATTCGGCCACTGACTATGAAGCCCTATTTGTGAAACGCAACGCCCCACGCTGGATCAAGGCCCTCAGCCGCTACGGCTTCCTGCCAGCCGCCGCCTGAACCCTTCACCCCCTCCTCCTATGGCCCTCATCGGCCAGGCTCCGTCACGCCCAAAAACCGGCTTCTTTCACGTTAAAGATTGCCTTGACTGGCCGGCCCTGGCCGATTCCGGTCACTGGACCCAGTAACTGCAGTGAAGCGATTCCCGACGCGCGCGCGTAAGGTATGCCGTAGAGGAGACGCAAGGGAGGCCAGGCGCGGGCCAGAGGGCGGTGCCGTGGCCGTGGAGGCATCACCCGCGGGAAGCGCGCAGTACGCGGATGGTGTCCTTTCCGCGGTTTACGGGGAAGCTGGTACTCGTCCTCGACGTGAGGCGGCGGCACCGTGTCGCCGGCCGGACCGGCCGGGGGGGAGGGAAGAATGGTGATCAGGGCATCGAAGTCTCAGCGGCCGTAGGTTGCGGTCAGCGTCGCCTTGGCCAGGGCGTTCGAATTCAGATAGAAACCCACCATCGCGCCGCTGGCATCCTCTTTAAGAGGCAGTTGATCCACCTTCAATGCATAGACGGTGAAGATATACCGGTGAGGCTTGTCGCCCGCCGGCGGACAGGGCCCCCCGTAACCGTGTTGACCGTAGTCGGTCCTGCTTTGCACCGACCCTTTGGGGGCCAACCCGCTCTCCGGCCTGCCCGCATCGGCGGGGAGCATATTCGCGGAAGGCGGGATATTGAAGACCAGCCAGTGCCACCAGCCGCTGCCCGTCGGTGCGTCGGGATCATAGACCGTCACCGCGAAGCTCTTGGTCTCCTTAGGGGCGTTCTGCCAGTGCAGCTCCGGCGAGACGTTGCCACCCGTGCAGCCGAAACCGGAGAAAACCTGCTCCATCCCGACCGTGCCCTTGTTTTTGACCACGGGGCTGGTAATTTGAAACTCGGCCGCAGATAACTGCCCCGCCATCAGGACGATTACCGCCGCCAACCAGAGTCGAGTCATTGTCTTCTCCTTCTCGAAATCGTTATGTCCGGTATCAGCCCAGGGATAACATCCCATCCATCGCCCGCGACGAGGCAGGGAAGGTGCCAAGCGCCGAGCCGAGAAGCCAGCGATAGCGCGGCGACGGGCTGCGTGCGGCCCGGCTCAGCCGGCTCGTGCGAGTGCCTCCGCGAGCCGCTCTAAGGCGTCCGTCCAACCCGCCTCATGGAGCGCGTGCCGAGCCTCGGTCTTGAACGGGCTCTGGTCGAGGACGAGCCTCGTACCTCCGTTCTCGTCGCGGAAGGACAGCGTCACCACCGTCTCTCTGTCGTCGGGATCCGGCTCCTCCCATACGAACGTGTAGACGAGACGCCGCGGCCACTCGACCTCGTGGAACTCACCGCCCAGGTGGAATGCATCCCCCTCGGGCGGCTGCATGGTGATCCGGTACCGGCCACCTTGGCGAACGTCAAGCTCAAGGCTTGGGCAGGTGAAACCCGCGGGCCCCCACCACTCCGCGAGCTTGTGCGGCTTGATGCACGCGGAGAAGACCTGCTCGGGGGACGCCCGCAGAACTTTCTCCAGATGCAGCGTCCGACCACCTGAGTCGCCGCCCATACCGCGATTATGCGTCCTTCCAGCCGGCAATCCAATGCGTCCCGCGAGCGTCACGTGTTGCGATCGCCTCCCGCCGCCTTGGTCTCGACGCTCACCACGGTCGCCCGTGGACCGGTGGCCCGTCTGGCGACGGCGGCCGGTCGGTTGCCTAAAGTGTAGCTACCGCGGGTTGCGTCGCCGCCTTCTCGGCCCCAGTTCCTCGCCCCAACTGTGGTCTTGGGCCAGCCCATTGCGGGGTGATCTCATGGGCGCGTATGCTCGGCGAGTGGCATCGTGCGAGGCGCGGCATGGACATCCGCAACGGATTGGTCGGGAGCATCGGCAGCACGGCGCTCATCGAGCTGAAGACCCTGTCGGACAGGACCGGCTGCACCATCCTGGGCAAGGGACGGCCGGAACGCAGATGACCTCGGCCAACGCCCGCGGTCTACAAGACCGTCATCGTCATGCCCGACACCCAGTCGCAGGAAAAGAAGGACCTGCTGCGGCTGTTCGGTATACAGCGAGCTGCGCCAGTGGTTGGGCGAGCAGATTGATTCCTGGGAGGGCCTCATTCAGCTCGTCGGCCCGGCTTACGGCGCGGAGCCGCCCGAGGTGAACCCCGACTATGGTCGTGTCTCCTACACCCAGTTCGAATTCTTCTACGCCCAGTGCCAGGGCAAGAAAACCTGGATCATTCTTGCCGGCGAACAGTGCCACCGCGACAAACCGCCCGAGACCGCCGAGGAAACCCATCGACGCGAGCTAGCCCAGAGGCAGCTCAGACTCTCAGGAGCGTTCCACGTGGGTAATGCCGGATGATATCTGTTAGCTCGCCGAGGACCGAGGTGCGGATCATCGCAGCGGGTCTTGAGTTTCCCGAGGGTCCGGTCGCACTGGCGGACGGGTCCGTCCTGGTGACCGAAATCGCTGCAGGCACGCTCGCGAGAGTGTCGCCGAACGGTCGTATCGAGCGCATCGCGTATCTCGGCGGTGGACCGAATGGTGCGGCCATCGGGCCCGACGGGGCGGTCTATGTCTGCAACAATGGCGGCAGCTTCTCGTTCCACCGTCAGGACGGCCTGCTCGTCTTTGGACTCGTGGCACCACCGACCTATTCGGGAGGTAGTGATCGACCGGGTCGATCTTTCGACAGGCGAGGTCAGCATCCTTTACCGCGCGTGCGGAGATCGTCCGCTGCGCGGTCCCAACGACCTGGTCTTCGACGATACGGGTGGCTTCTGGTTCACCGACCACGGTATTCGCACCGAGCGGTCGAGCGATCGCACAGGGGTCTTCTACGCCCAACCCGACGGTTCCAGCATCACCGAGAAGATCTTCCCGCTCGACAGCCCGAACGGCATTGCCCTGTCGCCGGACGGCAGCCGTCTCTATGTGGCCGAGACCCAGGTCGGGCGGATCTGGTATTGGGACCTTGATGCTCCCGGCAAGATCGCCACCAGTGCGGATGGCGAGTTTCACCGGGGAAAGCTTCTCTACGGTGCGCCGGGCTACGCGCTCTTCGATTCGATGAAAGTCGACGGCGATGGATGGATTTGTCAGGCGACGCTGATCGACGGCGGCATCACGCAGATCTCCCCGGACGGACGAACGGTCGAAACCCTGCCTCTGTCGGACCCGATGATCACCAATCTTTGCTTCGGTGGCCCCGATCGTCGCACGGCGTTCATCACGTGCTCGGGCACGGGGCATCTTATCGCGGTTGACTGGCCGCGACCTGGCGGGCGGCTGGCATTCCCCTGACTGCCGGTCGCGAGAAAGTAGCACTTCGGCATTCGAGGTGACGATCCGATGCGAACAGCAGACTATATAGTCTCCGCCATCCGCGACCAGGGGGTGACCCACTGTTTCATCGATCTCGGCGGCCTGAACGACAACTTCATGCCGGCGTTGTCCGGAACCAAGGGCATCAGGACGATCGTCGCCGCGTTCGAGGGCGGTGCGGCCTATATGGCCGACGGCTACGCACGGGCCTCCGGCGGTCTCGGCGTGTGCTTCGGAATCGGCGGGCCGGGCGTTCTCAACATGACCACCGCGCTCGCCGCGGCAAGGGCGGACCGCACCCCGCTCCTTGCGATCAGCGGCGAGGTGGCACGATCGTGGGAAGGGCATGGGCGGCTTCCAGGATGCGTCCGGCGCCGGGATCGACGATATCGACGTGCTCAAGCGCATCACCGGGTTGTCGCTATCGGTATCCTCGTGCGCGGTCGTGTCCCATCACCTCCGTCACGCGATCACGTATGCCTTTACGCGTCGTTCGCCGGTTCACTTGTCGGTGCCGGTCGACGTGCAGAAGGCGGAGATCGATTCGGCCTGGCAGCCGGTCTCCGAATCGCTGCGATCGGCCCCGTTTCGTCGACGAGAATGCGCTCGACCGCGCGGTCGGTCTGCTCAACGCCGCGCGGAAATCAGAAGATTATCGTGCTCGCCGGCCCCGGCGTGTTGCACGCGCACGGAATCGACGCGCTGCGCGCTTTCGCCGAACGCTTCGATATTCCCGGTCGCAACCACGTTGTCGGGGAAAGGGTTGATCCCCGAAAGTCATCCGCTCGCGCTCGGCGTGTTCGGTTATGGCGGCTCGCGCTGGGCGATCGACGCGATCCGCTCGGACGAGACGGACATGCTGCTCGTCATCGGCTCCGGACTGTCCCAACGCGACACGATGCAATGGGACCCGAAGATGCTGCCCTCGAAGGCGCTGATCCAGATCGACGCCGACCCGCTGATCATCGGCCGCACCTGGGCCGGCGAAGTGGCGGTGGTGGGGAATGCCGGTGAAGCGCTGCAACGCCTGGCGGCCATCAAGGACGCCGCGGGGCTCGAGGCCGGGCGCGCGCAACGCCAAGCGTTCCTCGCGCAGATCCGCGCCCAAGGGCCATGCCAATACCGGCCGGAAGACACCAAGAGCGACGCCGTACCCATGCACCCGGCGCGGGGTCGTGGCGGAACTGCGAGCCGCCTTTCCCGACGACGGTGTGTTGTGCGTGGACTCGGGCGCACACCGGGCGTGGTTTGCCGAGTATTGGGATGTTCGCGAGCCGGGTACCCACTTCTCGCTGACCAACCTCGGCCCGATGGGCGGAGCGGTCCCGCTCGGCATCGGCGCAAAGCTAGCCCGTCCCGAGCGACCGCTGATGGTTGCCACGGGAGACGGCTGCATGCTGATGCACGGCATGGAGGTGCATACCGCGGCGCGCGAGAAGGTCCCGCTCGTCATCGCGCTGATGAATAACCAGTCCTACGGCAACATTTACTATCGCGCTTCGAAGATGGGACCCGGCCCGGAACGGCTCACCGATATTCCCGGCATCGACTGGGTCGCCTTTGCCGGGTCGATGGGTGGCGAAGGCGAGCGCGTGGAACGGCCCGACGACATCGCCGCGGCCGTCGGCCGGGCGCTCCGCGCCACGGGTCCGTACCTGTTGGATCTCCATACCGACAAGACCTATCCCACGCCCGTAAATGTCTGGCGGGAACGCCAGCAGGAATGGGAGGACAACGACTGATGGCCAGCGTTACCCGATCCCACGGCTACACTGAAAGGTGCCGAACGCGAGCTGTTCGATCACATGGCGTCCGCACGCGCTCACGCCGAGGGCCGCACGCATCTCGGCGACGTCTACGTGCGTATGTTCAACAATCCGGGAGTCACGGCGAAGGTGGGCGCGCTCGGCGAGCATCTACGCTTCCATGGCGTTCTGCCCGACGCCGTGCGCGAGTTGGTGATCCTGCGGTTTTCCGCCCGGCAGCGGTATGGCTACGAGTGGTCGCATCACCAGCGTCCAGCGAAGCTCGCCGGTCTCGGTCAGGACACGATCGACGCACTGACGGCCGGGCAGATACCCGACACTTTGCCCGACGCCTCGCAGGCGGCCATCGAGGCGGTCGACGCGGTCGTGGCCAAGCGATCGATCCCGGCGGAGGTGCAGCAGCGGTTCGTCGAGGTCCACGGCAATGCGGGCATCGTCGAGCTCGTCGCGCTTTGCGGCCTCTACGCCATCATGGGCAGTATGGTCACCGCCTTCGATATCGAGATCGAAGAAGGGTTGCCCGATCCGCCCTTGTGACCCGCACGACCGGCCTCGGCCCGTGGACACGACCGGCAGCGAATGCCTGATCGGCGGCTCGGGGTGCGTGGTCACGACCCAGCAGCCGGTGCTGCAGATCCCCGGCAGCGGCAACGTCTACATCGTCGACGGCTCATCGCCGAACCAAAATAACGCCTGGGTCTCGCCGTCCATCACCCTGAGCCCCCAGCAGCGACTGCGGCGGCAACAGCCAGCGGCGGGAGCAGCCTGGGAGGAACGGTCAACGCGGGGGCCGGCGGCTCGGCCGGGGCTGGCCTAGACGACCTTCCAGAGGTGGTAGGCGTCGTCAAGGTGTCGAAGGGCACCGTGTCGATCGAGCGCCAGGGTCGCTCGCTGTCCGCGACGGTCGGCACGAGAGTGCTCCAGCCCGATCGCATCGTGACCGGCGAGGACGCTTCGGTGGGAGTCGCCTTTACGACAGCCTGTGCTATCGGCTGGTCCCGACAGTGTGCTCGCGATCGATCGCTTCGCGTTCGACAGCACCACCTACGAGGGGAGGTTCGACGCTTCGTTCAAGCGCGGGACCTTGTTTTCAGTGGTCTCGGGGAAAATCGTCAGGCGGTCACCTGGCGCGATGAAGGTCCGGACCCGGCTGCGGTGTTGGCAGTGCGCGGGACCGAATTCGCGGTGAAGACCACATCCGTCTGTGGAGGGGGAGAAAGTGAATAGGCTGCTGCTGATTCTGGTCGTGGCTGCGTTCCTAATTTCGGGCTGTGCGCCCCGCGACATGGTGGTGGTGCTGCCCAGCGAGGATGGGCACGTCGGCCAACTGCTGGTTACCCAGGACGGTAAGGAGACGGTCCTCGATACCGCGTACGCCTCGTTGAAGACCAGTGGTGAGGGCGGGATGGCGAGAACATCGTCGAGCCCGAAAGAGGTAAAACAGGCGTTCGGTGCCTCCCTCGCGGCCCAGCCGATGCGTCCGGTCTCGTTCACTGTCTATTTCGTCGAAGGGTCGGACGAACTGACGCCCGGGTCAATGCACCAAGTGGACGAAATCTTCGCTGAGATTCGCCGGCGTCCAGCACCTGAGGTGACGGTCATTGGGCACACCGACCGCGTCGGGTCGGTCGAGGACAATGATGCCCTTTCCCTGAGGAGAGCCGAAAGAGTGCGCAACGACCTCATCACACTCGGTATCCCGGCGGGCGACATCTATGCGGCCGGACGGGGCGAGCGTGAACCCTTCGTGGCGACCGCGGACGAAGTGTCCGAGCCGCGGAACCGGCGCGTAGAGATCAGGGTGCGTTGACCGTCAGCGCGCCTCGCGGCACGGCGAGCACGGTGAAGTCGTCGCTCGCCTACGTGCCAGCCGCCAATGCGATGACGGTGTCCTGCACCGCCTCGACGAGGTGGCCGGGATGGTTGTCCTTTGCCCCGAAAGCGCTGCCTCGAACCTTTCACGCCCCAACAGCCGTCCCGAGGAGTCTATGGCTTCGGTAATTCCGAGGCAGTGCGCTGCTTGGGTGTATGTGCGGTACTGCCATGACCCAGACGGATCTTCAACAGTCCCTGAAGCAGATCCCCGTTCAGACAATGACTTGCGGCGGTCGCGAGCGGGCGTGGCACCAGGACGCCGCTGACCGAGAGGGGATAGTGGTTCAGGCCAGGACGGTGCCCTCCATGCGGCGCACCGTCGGCGGCAGGGCCACGCCGACGGCTTGGAAGACCTTGCCGCAGGTGCCCTGGGCTTCAGCCCGCAGGCGAAAGCGCTTGCCTTCGTGCAAGACCTCGGTCTCGGTGAGGGCATCGAGATCGCGCACGATGTCGTCCCACTCCAAGGACTCGCCACGGGCTTCCAGACGCGCATGGAGATCCTTGCGCAAGATGAGCGCCAGGAACGAGCAGAACACGTGACCGCGGATGGTCTCGTCGCAGCGGTGGAAGATGGGCCGGGTGGCGAGCAGCGACTTGGTGGTGCGAAACAGCTCCTCCACCATCCACAGCTACTTGTACTTCAGTGCCACCTCGGCGGCAGTGAGGTCGGTGTTGGTGCGCAGCACCCACTTGCCGTCGTAGCGCGCTTCGCGGCGCACCGCCTGCTCGTCGATGACGAAGCGCTCGCCCTGGCCTGCGAGGTACTTGCGAAAGCCACGGTTGCCGATGAGCGCCTTGTCGCCCTGCTTGAGCTTCTCGCGCAACGCCGCCAGGATGGCCGCACGGTCGGCTTCGTCCTTGCGCTTCTGGGCCTCGTTGAGGCAGACCACATAGCGGCGGCCCTCGACGTTGACCTCCTGACCCGCAGGGGGGCAGGGTCCTGGGCGTGGGCACCGGGTGGATGGACCACGCGATAGCGGCCGGCCCCGGGCCAGGACCTCCTCGCGCACCTCCTTGTGCCGGCACATGCGCGCCCCCAGGATGTAGCGCCAGCCCTGCGCTTCGAGATCCCCGAGCGTGGGCTGGCTGATCATGCCGCGGTCGGCTACCACGCACAGCTCCCCGATAGCAAAGCGCGTGCGCAGGCGCTCCACGATGGGCACCAGAGAAGTGACATCGCAGGTGTTGCCTGGCCACAGCTCGCAGCACACCGGCTGGCCTTCTCCGTCCAACACCGCGCCCACCACCATCTGCTTGAGATCCGGCCGGTGGTCCTTGCTGTGTCCGTACTGACCGAGGCTCTCTCCGCCCGCGCCCTCGAAGTACAAGGAGGTGGTGTCGAAGAACACACGTCCAGGGTAGTGAACAGGTCGCGGCGGTAGGCGAACAGGTCATCCTCGATGAGGTCCTTGATGCACCGCGGGGCGAACGGTGTGCGCCCGGCCTGCGCCTCCGCCGGCAGCGCCTCCCCCAGCCAGGCCATGGCCCGGTACAGGTGGTGGAGTCGAGCGCTTCGGTTCCCGGCAGCCGGTACAGCTCCCGCCAGCGCTCGGCCGCGCAATCCGAGCCCGGTGCGAGCAATCGGTGCAGCACCGTCAGGAACACCGCCCGCTCCACGGGAAAGCCGAACTGCCGCCGCGCCAGGCGCCGCTGCACCACCGCCTGGCAGCCGGTCTGCGCCCACAGCCGCTCGAAGATGAGCGCCGGCCCCACGCGCTCCGAGCTCACCACCGGCGTCTCGCCTGCGCCATGGGCATCGAGCATCAGCAGCGCCTCGCTGAAGCGCGCCGCTGAGCGCACCAGAGCGTCCAGCTCACCCGAGACGAGCAGCGTATCTAACCGCCCTAGTGTAGCCACCACCCGCTGTCGGGAACGCCCGTCTTCCCAGCGGTTCTCGACGACCTGAAGATACACCCGCTGCCCGGACTGTTTGCGGCGTAAGAACATGGCGGCCTCCCAAGAATGCCACCATGCTTATAGCCATTCATGAACACACAGCAACCTGACATAGCACTATGCGTGGCACCATAAGTCGGCCGATTTCCGACCGTCCGCCAGTCACATGGCGCCTTGCGGGCCGTCGTACCCCGACGACTGTTGAAGATGGGGCAGAGCTATACCGGCTGGAGAGGGACGCCAGGGACGCCCACAGGGGCCTATGGATGCTGCCCGAGGCGCAGCAGAGGGTGGCGCCGTGAGTGGAGGCATCGTGGGCGTTCGGAGCACTGAAATGCCGGAGGCTTTCGACGCCGCCTGCTCCGGACTCGAATGCGGGGTGACATGGGAGTCGGCGGGGAGAAACTCCCGGAAACTGCTTGGCTCTCTCTTTCATTTCGATGGCGGCTTCCGACCCAGAGCAGCCATTGGGCAGCCGATAGATCCGCCGCTCATCGGCAACAGCCCGCGACAGAGAGGTTGCGCGCCCATTGGACCGCCAGCCGGTCGGCGTTGGCGAAGCGGATCTCCGGGTAGCGCTCGACCTCTGCCAGGCGCGCCTGCTGGACGGCGCGCTGTAAACGAGGCAAGGGAGCAGGCCGTGGCACCGGTTCAGATCTTCCTGTCCACCGTGAGTGCGGAGTTCGCGAGCTACCGCGATGCCCTGCGCCGTGACCTCGACCGCCCCAACGTCACGGTCAAGGTGCAGGAGGACTTCATCGCCACCGGCACCGAGACGCTGGACAAGCTCGACGACTACATCCGCCAGTGCCACGCCGTGACCACCTGGTGGGCAACATGACCGGGGCGCTGGCGCAGCCGCCCTCGGTGGCGGTGATACCAACCGCCCACCCACGCCCTTGCCCCTGCTGCGGTGCGCCCATGGTGATCCTCTCGACCTTCGAGCGCGCTCATGCCCCGCGTGCACCGACTGGAAGATTGCTTTGGACCTGCTGCTTACCGTGGTCGGCGGTAGGCGCCTGATAAGCCTCGGAGGAGGAAACCGCGGGGGGCGAACGATGAGGCCAGCGCAGGGAGGGGTGCTATGGGGATTTGAATGTTGCCGGCTGGTCTTGGAATGTCCCATATCAAGACACAGCCCGACCCGACCGGTGGGCAGAATATGGGGCGTGTGCGCTGAAGCGCATGCCCTAGCTCTCCGACATCTGGCGAAGCTGGCCCGCTTGGCCGGGCTCACGTCGTCATCGTTCCAGCCGCCTTGACCTTGGTCGCCGAACCACTGCCTCGACATATTCGTCCCCGCTGGATAGCCCACGGATAGCAAATTACCCGAGCCAACAGCGACGCTTGGGTCGCAACAACTGTGAGTCAATCTACGAGGAAATGCGTTACTGTCGGAGAGACCCTTCATGGGTCCTATCCGTTAGAAACGAGGATCTCCCGCAGTCTCGCCCAGCTTTCCTCAGGCAAGGTGCTGAGCACCCGCACCAGGCGGGCGTCGCCGCTCTTCAAGACCATGCTCCGAACCTTCGAGGCCATCTCCTCGCCCTTTTGTACTTCGTGCTCGTCCAGATCCATACCTCGCACGATCGCCTCAGCACGCAGTGCTTCGTCTAACGTGAGGGTAAAGGCGGCACTGAACGAGGATCCGCATACTTGGCAGGATGTCGCCATGGCAGGGTTGAGGGACCCGCAGTCGCCGCAGGGCTTGAACTGCCGCTTGGCCGCGGGAAACTCGTACCCGCATTGCGGGCAGGTGTTCTTCCCAAGCCCGCATTCATGGCGGCAGATCGGACACCGTTTCATTCGCGGCTCTGTGTCCCCAGTCCGAGCCCCCGGTGACATCTCGTCCTCGACCCGGCGGGCATACCCTTCCAGGATCTCGAACGAGGGCATAACAACATAGGCGCGCGTGTCATCGTCCGGTCCTGCGGTCCGCACGACGCGGCCGATGGCTTGGCGGAGGGCGAGTTCCGTTAGCGCGTGCGGCAGGTACACCAGCACCCGAAGGCGCCGAATATCCACCCCTTCGGAGACCATGGCCACCGACACAAGCCAGCGCTTGTCGGTGTTGCGGAACGCCTTGATCTTGGCGTCCGGGTTCGGCATCTGGCTGTGTACCAGCAGCGCCGTATCCCCTTCGAGGCGCTGGATGAGCGTCACAAAGTACTTGGCCATCTCGATGGACGGGGCGATCACGAGCCCACCTGCTGCTGGCATCCGATACCGTAGCTCCGTGAGCTTGGCCCCGGCCCATGCCAACATCGTGGCCTGATAACCATTGGCCAGCGGGGTCCTGTTGTCGGCCTCATGCTGTGGCGTGCACGCCAGCCGATAGAAATCGAGCACCCGTTGCAGCCCGGGAATGCGGACGAGATCAGGGGGGAGTTCTGCCTTCTGTTTGCCTGAGACCCTGACCGAATGTCCGTCTTCGAGATCGACCGTGAAATGACCCTCGTGACGGTGGAACGTCACGGGACGGCAGTAGCCGAGGTCAACCGCCTCTCCATACGTCAGGGTGTAGGTGCCTTCCTCGGGGTGGGCAATCGCGCCGGTGTCATCGTAGGCAAGCCAGACCGATTGAGCGCCGTCAGACCGGATCGGTGTACCCGTCAGGACCAGGACGAACGCTGCGTCCGCAAAGGCGCTGTCGGCGCTGTCCCCCACGCGGCCTCAATGGCGGCGTGGTGGTGCTCGTCGCAGATGACCAGCACGCGGGCATGGCGGCACATCGCCTGGAGGGCATCCTGCAGGCCCTGCACGGCAGCCCAGGTCGCGCAAATGTCGGTGCTCAGGGCGCCGATATCGCCGTCCCGCCCGGTGACCTTGCTCATGAAGCGTCCGGTGACGCGGCGGAAGTCCTCGGCCCACTGGTTGACCACCTCGGCCCGCGGGGCGATCACGATGACCCGGTCAATCTCGCCGCGCTCAATGAGGGCGTCGGCAATCGCGCTGGCGCCGATCGTCTTGCCGGAGCCAGGCGCAGCATTGATCAGGAAATGCCGGTCCTGGCGCTGATCGAGCAGCCAATGGAGCGCTTTCGTGAGTGCATTCTCCTGCCAGGGACGTAGCCGAATCATTGCTTGGATCCTTTACGCAAGTTACACGTCCTACACAGGGCCTGGCCGTTGGCGACCACCGTCGCGCCACCGCGGGAGAACGGCACGATGTGGTCCGCATGGAAATCGTCGGTCAATGGCGCGCCGCACCGCTGACATCGACCTCCTGCCACCCAGGCGAGGATACGGCGTTGGCGATGGCTGAAGCCGCGCCTCATTTGCTTACCCAATACTCGGTGAGCTGAATCTCACGCACCGGGAGATTGGCCGGGGGTTGAAACTGGGCGTGCCGATTGACTCGGGCGACCGCGGCGGCATAGGAGACCAGCCCGGATTGGATCACCCAGCCGTCGCGTCGCATGTCCGAGATCACCTTGGTCAGGCTCGGTACTCCGAACAGCGTCAGGGACTCCAGGTGGGTGATCCGATTTCCTGCGGCCAGATGCTCCTTGACGGCCAGCACCATGCCATGCCGCATCGAGGTCATACCCAGGCCTCCGTGTCCAAGTCCGCCAACGAACGCCCGATGTCGACGCTGTCCCCGTCGTTCTCGCGGTCCCTGCAACTCGTCTCCAGCGCGAGCACCCGCCAGCCGCCGTCGGCAAACGCGCGGTCGAGCGGCCACATGACGAAGGGCAAGCCACCGGTACGCAGATCGAACTCGGGCTCGTCGAGGGGACCAGCGAAGAGTTCCACAAGGGATGCTGCGCTCGCCATGATCTGCCGGGGGCTGAAGTCGGCGTCCAGGGAACGCCGGAGTCTCTTGGTACACTGCGAATATCTGCTGTGAGCGAGTCAATGTGCTCTCCTGAGGTCCGCCACCCTCAGTGGATCGATGTGCTACCGGGCACGAGCCGGTAGGGCCGAATTCCCCGATCACTGTCTTCGACCGGTCTAAGCGCCGCAACCGCTTGCGAATTGCCCCCCAATACCCCTCGGAAGACCTTGACCGGATCATCGGTCACGACCAAGCCGAGTTCGGTCCCCGCATACAGCAGCGCAAACGAGATGCGCGCCGATGGGATTACGTCATCATCCCGCAGGCGCTGGATCAGGGTCCGCAGCCGTTCCATCGGGTTGTCCTGGGAAAGCACATGCTCTTGGTTGCTCGCATCGTCTTGTATGGCGGCTCGCCACCTGATGGATGTCAGTCGTACTCAGCGACGGCAGCGAGATGCACCACACGGTCCTCGACGGTCAACACTGCCCCAGCGATGTTCATCCCATGCAGCCGCAGGTGCTGCCCTTCCCCGATGACGGAATATGCTTCAACGGGCGTAGCGGCGACGCGCTGGAGTAGCGAGTGCACCTGATCGAGCGAGACTTCCCCGCGGGGGCCGTCCTCCCCATCGAGCGCATCCAGCGCATACCCCGCCATGATCTTGCCGAACAGCTTCTTGAAGGTCTCCGGATGGTCGAAGACCTCGACTCCATTAAGCTGTCCGCGGACGGCAAGGACACGCCGACCTGCTTGGGCTCAGGTTGCAGGGACGTTCGATAGGCGTCGACGCCCCGACGCCGCTGCTCGTAAAGATCGCTCATCGCTTCGGTCCTCGATCGCGCACGCATGCGCGACGACTTGGCAGCGATGTCTTGCCAGATCGCCCTCTGGTCAGCCTGGCAGGAGCCGTGATGCCTCAAGTTCTGAGAGACCTGGTGTATCTTTGCCGCACGGGCGCTGGCATAGAGCGTACGGTCAGCCGACCGAAATTCCTGCGAGACGTACGCCCAGCGGCCCCGTTCAACACATGAGACGGGAATGCGGATCTTCTTGAGGGGACCGACCAGGATCGTGAGGTTGACGATTCGGTTCTGACGAGCACCGACCAACTCTTCGCCGTCCACTAGCAACACGGGCTTGTCTGAATAGTTTTCGAACCAAAGCTCGGGGACGCTGCCGCCTTCCGACACCTCGGTGACCCTGGCGAGGCTCCGCGCCAATGCTTCATCGAGCGTTAGGTAGGAAGCAGGTATATCGGTCTCGGCAAACAGTGGCACCATAGTCACGGCGCGGAAGGATCGAGGGACGCCGATGCTTAGCCGTTGCAGGACTTCTTTGATTTGGACAACCATTGTTTCCTCTCCGATTCGGTACACCACTCCTCTGCAGTAGGCGTGCCAATGGCACACGAAAACCGAGGATGTTAAGCATGATCAACGCATTAAGGCCGTTTCGACCTCCATGGCGTTGACCGGCCTCAGCGACATAGGATAAGATTGTTTGCGAAACAGAATAGGCTTTACGTCCGGCATGGTCTTCGACGCCGCAGCAGCCGAGCCCGTGCCGGCCTTCGAATTCGGCCAGACCCTCTCCTGGTGGACCTCGCGGCGCCACCCCTCAGCAAGAAGCACGGCGGCGTTCACGCAACTCAGCGGGAAGCACCCCAACAGCAGCCCACAAGCAATCCCAGGGCGCAAGGCTGCGCCTGCATCGGGCACCCCGACACGGCCGTTTCGCAGACCGCATCAAATCCTGCCGAGGACGCGGTCCCGGTGCACGCCCCTGTGCGGCCCGCCGCCCAAGTTGGCAGGCCGCTAGCTTCCTTGCTAGGATTTTTAGGAAGCGCCGAAAAGCAACTTCCCCCAACGGATTGCGATGAGATTTTCAGCTCTTTCGCTGTTTCTGGGCAGCCTGTCCAGCGCCGCATTGGCGGGTGGTCTGAGCGAGATCGAGCTTCTCGACGGAAGCAAGCTGTATGGAGAGATCGTCTCCGTTCGGAAGGACATATACAGGGTAAAGTCTCCCAGTCTCGGTACCATCGACATCGACAGCTCCAAGATCCGGCTGATTCGCTTGAAGCCGACTAGCGCGCAAACAGAGGCACAGACCGGGGTATCGACCGGAATCGATTCTGCGCGTCGCTCGGAGATCGAAGTCCTGCAGAAATCCATGGTGAGCGATCAGGCCACCATGAGTCTGATCACGTCTCTTCAGAACGACCCCGAAGTGCAGGCGCTGTTGAAAGATCCGGCGATCATGTCTGCAGTGACCTCCGGTGACGTGACGACCCTCATGGCCAATCCCCAGTTTCTCCAGCTCTTGCAGAATCCGAAGATCCAGGAGATCGAGAGGAAGGCCATCCGCTGAAAGTCGCCTCCTCACGCATCATTCCGGCGCTGGATTCGGGATCTCGCGATGCGCAGAGGGTCGCACCGTGGGACCGGAGATGCGCCCTCACACTGAAGGCCGCCTGCTTTCTACCTCGCCTGGTCCGGACCCGCATGCGGGGTGACATGGGAGCGGCGGAGAGAAACCCCCGGCACCCGATTGGATCTCTATCTTTTGATGGCCGCTTCCGACCCACAACGGCCATTCGCCTCCGGCACGACATACCAGGTTGGAGAAGGCTGAAGCTTGACCGCTCCCCGCCACAGGACTACCTTCCTCCTACGCCACGTGCGGTTAAATTTCCTATCCTTCAAGGAGACAATGCCATGCCTATCATCACGACCAAAGACGGCGTTGAGATCTTCTACAAGGACTGGGGCAAGGGTCAGCCCATCGTGTTCAGCCATGGGTGGCCGCTGTCGGCAGATGACTGGGACACGCAAATGCTGTTTTTCCTGCGTCACGGCTATCGCGTCATAGCCCATGACCGCCGTGGCCACGGCCGGTCCACGCAAACGGGCGACGGTCACGACATGGATCATTATGCTGACGATCTTGCGGCGCTTACCGCGCATCTCGACCTGAAGAATGCCGTGCATGTCGGTCACTCCACCGGCGGCGGCGAGGTGGCGCATTACCTGGGACGGCATGGCGAAAGCCGGGTGGCCAAGGCGGCGCTCATCAGTGCGGTGCCGCCGCTAATGGTGAAGACAGCGGCCAATCCGGGGGGCCTCCCCAAGGAAGTGTTCGACGGGTTGCAAGCGCAGCTCGCGGCTAATCGCTCGCAATTCTATCGCGACCTGCCAGCGGGGCCTTTCTATGGCTTCAACCGACCGGGCGTGAACGCCTTAGAGGCAATCATTCAAAACTGGTGGCGTCAGGCCATGATGGGCGGAGCGAAGGCACACTATGATGGCATCGTTGCCTTCTCACAGACCGACTTCACCGACGATCTCAAGAAGATCACGGTACCGGTGCTGGTCATGCACGGGGACGACGATCAGATCGTTCCCTACGCTGATGCCGGGCCGTTGTCAGCGAAGCTACTGAAGAACGGGACGCTGAAGACCTACAAGGGCTTTCCGCACGGCATGCCTACCACGCAGGCGGACACGATCAACGCCGACCTGCTCGCGTTCATCAAGGACTGATTGAGGCCACCATCAGGAAAGCGGCCACACGCCGCCCTCGGCGAAGGGCGCGGAATCACGAGAGTGCGGGAGGGAAGCGGACACGGTGGCAGCCGGCGTGGCGAGCCCTAATCACGCGGCTCTCGCCTTCTGCTGGCCTTCCCCTCCGGCTGCACGCCATCGATGAAGGCGATACCGGCGCGAACCAGCGTGAGCAGGCGTGCGCCGTCGAGCCGCCGCCACCGCACCTGCGCCATGTCCGGCAGTTTGTGGGCCATCAAAGAGCCCCTTCGTGCGTGAGCAGGCGCCCTTCGTCACGCGCTGCCGCAGCCGCACCGTCGCGAACGGCATTCGATTACGTAGCTGGTCCGCAGATGCTTCCAGTGCTCAGCGGGGAAGTCGAAGAACGTGAGCAGCACGTCAGCGTCCTTCTCCAGGGTCGTGACGGCCTTCGGGTACTCTGGGACGTACTCGGTGCCGAACCGCTGTACCGCGTCAGGCGATGGCACAGCTCCAAGCGGGGAGATCGGGCAATCCCAGAGGCAAGCCCAAGGCGCCAAGGACAAACGCACCGGGCTGCGGGCGCTGCTCCAGCCCCATGCCGATGCGTTGGTGAAGAAGGCCGTAGTAATACCGGAATCAGTGCCCGGATTCGCGCGGAATCCGCAGTCCTCGGCCGCTTCCGGGGACTTCTGCCGAAGCGCAGCGGCCATCGCCGCTATCTGCGCCCGCCCGCGCCTGCGATCACAGCGTCACGTCTCGCCTCGCTCCACTTCCACTTCGGCAAAGCGACAATCCCCGAACGCCTTCCGCCCTATTCGTCCTTGAACCCCACCGCCCAGTGGCTCCCGTCGCAGAAGGGCTTGTTCTTGGAGGAGCCGCAGCGGCAGAGGGTGTAGTGCTCCAGCGAAGCGCCCTCACCGCGCGCTTGGCCGAGCAGCTCGATGCCGCCCGTGACTGCGTACGGCCCGTTGCGGGTGGCGGTGACCATCGGCTCGCGGTCCTGGTCCCGGTGCTCCACGCCGCCGACGGAATAGCTGAGCGCCCCCGAAGGACACCTGCGCACGATCCGGATGATTTCCTCCACCGTGGCACCGTCGGGGTCGATCCAAGGCTCCTCGCCCATGCGGAATACCTGCTTCAGATGCTCGGTGCAAAACCCCGCGTGAGAGCAGATACCGCGGTTGTCGTGGATGGTGATGCCCCGGCCTGGGTAATCGACCCGTTTGTTTGCGTTTCCGTCCGTAAGCTTCTTGTCACTGAACCCGTTGATGCTGTGGGTGCCATCGCAAAACGGCTTGTTCTTGGAGCCGCCGCAACGGCAGAGCGCCGCGCCTTTGACGTTGGCGCAGGCTTGCCCGTTCCACCTGCGCAGATAGGGCACCGGCGCGGGGTCCAGATCGTACAGCAGATAGTAAGGCCCGTTGGGCACGCAGGCGATCTTGGGCTTTGCGGGAGCGTCGTCGACACTCATGTGCAGTCTCCGTGAGTAGTTCAAGGGATGCCGCCGGTGCTCCGGACGGGCTATCGCGTCTGACGCCAGCTCTGCAGGCGTGTTTTCAGCCCTTGGGCGTAATCTTGCCGGTGAATGACTGGGCTGCGACCTTGCCATCCCGCACGACGAACGTGTCCGTTCCCATCTCGTACACGTTCTCGGCAGTCTCGGCCGTCCACAGAATGTAGGCATAGTCGCCCTCGACGAACCGCTGCGTCATGCTGAACGTCGCGCCAGGTTTCCCAAACTCCGCCAACATCGCTTGGAACAACGACCTAATCGCGTCGGCTCTGAGCGGTCCGTTCGGCGTGAACAGGACGGCACCCGGCGCATAGTCAGATAGGATGCCCGCGAGGTCGCCTTCGTCAAAACACTTCAAGTGGTGGTCTAGAACCTCTTTCGTCGAAGCCATTTCACGGTCGTCCTGTGTTAGCGGTACCACTTTGCGGGCTTTCGGGAGAAAACGTCCAGTAGTCAGGATGACTTCTCTGCCATCAGGCGCTTGCGGGTCGCCAAGGAGTGATGATGGGGGACCAAGGCGGACGCAGCGCGGGTCAACGCCGGCCTCCGCCACCATGTCCACCCCCTCCCCAGTGTCCACCACCTCCCCAGTGTCCGCCACCTCCCCAGTGTCCGCCACCTCCCCAGTGTCCGCCACTGCCCAAGTTTCCACCACCGCCCCAGTGTCCAGCACCACCCAAGGTTCCACCACCACCCCAGTATCCGCCACCGCCCCAGGGTCGACCACCACCCCAGTGTCCAGCATCACCCCAGTGTCGGCCACCGCCCCAGTGTCCACCACCGCCCCAGTGTCCACCACCGCCCCAGTGGCCGTAGCCTCCTGGGGCGAAGACGACGCCGAGGCTCGGCCAGTCGTAGCCATAGTTGTAGAAATAGCCCGGCTCGGAGTACCCATAGTCGGAGTAACCGTAGCCGTCATACGGGCCAGGTCCGGTGGGGACCGCCACGCATCCGGAAAGAACAGCAGCAACGGTGACCAGCAATATTCGGAGGGGTCTCATGACAGGCTCCGGGGTTCCAGACTTCATATAGAATGCGACACGGACGCAAGGCCGCCGGTTCCATCCCCTCGGTGCAGCAACTTGCCGTTGCGCCAACCGCAGCGCCGCCGACGCCTTGGCCAACACCCCGGAGAGATCGGGAGCACGAAGCGAACCTGCGGACACGACGCCTGTCAACGCGGCCATGTCCGCCGGGGGGGGTTGACGATCCGGCTGGAGTGCATCGACGCCCCGGAACTTCGTCAAAACTCACGACAAGCGCTCGAAGGAGACTTTCGCGAACTTGGTATTCGGTCGTAGCGTCCGGGTAGAAGACCACGGCCGGGACCGCTACGGTCGGCTGCTCGGGCGGGTGCGCTACCGGGATCTCGACGTGAATCTGGAGCTGGTCAGGGAGGGTGCGGCATGGGTGTATGTGCGGTACTGCCACGATCCTGAGCTGTACCGGCTGCAGAAGGAGGCCAGGAGGCGCACAGGGGCCTGTGGGGGCTGCCGGAGGCGCAGAGGGTCGCGCCGTGGGAGTGGAGGCATCATGCGCGGGAGACGCGCTGACTGACACCCCTTGCTTCGATCCGCTCACGCGGACTGTGGGTGCTGTGGGAGGCCGGGGGAAAGAAACCGCGGCGGACCCGATTAGCTCTCTTTTTCGATGACCGCTTCCGACCCACAACCGCCATTCGCGTCCGGCACGACATCCGCAGAACGGTGGCGGAGCACCCACTCTGAACCCAAGAAAGTGTGTTCCCGGCGGACATTCAACGACGATAGCTTGACCCGCCCCAAGAGACCGCTGACCCGGACCCTTGCCTTCGCCCGGCGGAATATCGGCCGGAGTTGGCCTGCGAGTTGATCAGAGGGTGACTTGGCAGTCCCCAAGGGGCTGCCGGAATACTTCGCCTGCCCAACCCAGATCCTTCTCGACCTGGCACCCACTTCCTCCCGCACTCTGTGCCCGGCAGAATGTATTAGTATCATGTGATATCCTTATCAATAGGAACCTCCGTCAACGGGAGCAACAAACCTACTGGGAGGACACGGTCATGACTACGCTGATTATTGCTGTTGCCACTCTTTTCATCGTCGGTATCGCGTCGTACAGCCTGTTCCGCGACTCTGACCCGTTTGCCAGCCACCGCAGGGCGATGCACCGCGCCGGGTTTACCTTCGTCAGTTCGGCGCCTAACGCAAGCACAAAGCCCAAGCCCTATGAAGGCGGGGGCCGGGAGCGTCTGCACGCTGAGGGCTGGGAGCCGAGGACACTGAATCTCACCGACCAAGGGTGGGCGAACCGTCGTCGGAGCAAGGCCGCGATGTAGCGCTCCTTGCGCCCCGAGAGACCTCGTACCCACCCGTGGCGTGCACGCTCAATGCGGCGCACCAGCGGCTCCTTCGGGAGCCGTTTTTTTTGGGGAGTCAGGCGGTACACTGGGTCAGACCGTGAGAAGCCGCTACGAAGTCGTCCACTGCAACTGGTACAACGCCCGACAGAATCGAGTGAGGCAGGAGAAAGGGCAGCCCCGTGTGCAACATGGGTGAGTTGGTCCCCCTGATCGCGTGGTGGACCGCCTGGGCCGTCGTTCGAGCGGGTGAGCGCCGTCCGTTCCCAGGCACCTCGGGCGGCGGCCTGTTGCCGGAGGCAGGCGAGGTAGTCTGCGCCAACAGCAGCGTCGGCGGACTTACTGTTGCCACCCGTGAGATCGTCCCGAGCCCCAAATAGCCGCTTCTGTTAAGGGTTATCAGATGCCTACCGCCGTAGAGGCGATCGAGAGACGCTGCGCTGGAAGGTGGCTTTGGAGCTGCTGCTTACCGTGGTCGGCGGTAGGCGTCTGATAAGCCTCGGGGGAGGAAACCGCGGGGGGCGAACGATGAGGCCGGCAGCGGGAAGGCGCTATGGGGGGATTTGAATGGAACCTATGGGTCGCAGAGGGGGTGGGTGGGACGGTGCAGGAGAGGTGTGCAGAGTGCTGCGCGCAGGGAGTGGCACCGACGCCACGCCGGCCCGTGGTCGCGGAAGATGTCCGCGACCTCCAAGGCCTGCCGCGGCACAGCTCAGGTGCGCGGCGGCTCCTGTGGCGTCAGCCGCTCCAGGGGACTGGTGACCTCACGCAGGGTGCGGGTGGCCACCCGGGCATAGAGCGCGGTGGTCTCCAGCTTCTTGTGCCCGAGCAGCACCTGGATGACACGGATGTCCTCCCGGTGCTCGAGCAGATGGGTAAGCTATGTCTGAGAGTATGCAGCGACACCCGCTTGGCGATCCCGGCCTCAGCGGCGGCGGTGTGGCAGGCGCGGTTGAGTTGGCGGGTCGACATCGGATCGAGCGGGTCCTGGCCGGGGAAGAGCCAGCCGTGGGGCAGCATCTTGCCGTGCACATGCGCCTCACACCACCCTTGGCGCAGCAGCGCGAGCAAGGTCGGGGAGAGCATCACGTAGCGGTCCTTGCGCCCCTTGCCTTGTTCAACGCGGATCACCATCCGCTCGCTGTCGATATCGTCGACCTTGAGCGCCACCACCTCCGAGGTGCGCAGCCCCGCCCCGTAGGCCACCGCCAGCGCCGCCTTGTACTTCAGCCCCGGCGCCGCCTCCAGCAGGCGCATGACCTCCTCGGGGCTTAACACCACCGGGAGTTTGCGCGGCACTCGCACATGGCTCATCTTCGCCATCAGCTCGCCACGCCCGAGGGTCACCTCGCAGAAAAACCGCAGCGCCGTCACCGCCGCGTTCAGACTGATTCGGGAAACACCGCTCTCGGTCAAGTGCAGCTGGTAGCGGCGCAGGTCCTCCGCTGTCGCGGTATCCGGGGAACGCCCAAGAAAGCGCGTGAAGCTCTTCACCCAGCGGATATAGTGGCTCTGGGTCTTCTCTGCGAGAGCTTGCGCAGGCGCATGTCCTCGATCATGCGCTGACGCAACGGGCTCACCGGTTTATGCTCGATACTCATGGGTCTGCTCCGACGGCTTCCGGGTGCGCCACTGGGTGTTTCCCGGTAATGCGGTGGATGTCAGCACGGTCGAGCAGATCAAGCGCGATCTCGCAGCGAGTGACTGTTCTTGGCCGGTTCCGGTCACTGGAGCCGCTGTGGGCAGCGATCCCTGAAGCTGGAGGCGAGAAGGCGGTTTCGAGGCGCCCCGTGCACGCCCCGTCCCGACGTGGGGGGGCATCCGGGCATACCGGGGGCGGGCATGGGTATGCAGCGCGTAGCCCGAACGGTGGGGTCGGCGTATCGGTGGTAGCGGAGTTGAGAGCATCCTGGCGACCGCTCGGAGGCGAGGGCTCTCGAACCCGACAGCCTGCGGTCCCCCGCTTGAACAAGGGAAGTCGACTTCACAGTGCGATCGGCACCCTGTACAATCGGTCAGCCTTTCGTGAACCGCAGTGTCTCCCTCGCCTTCACCGGGCTTGCGGATGCCGGCCCAGCGCGCGGAGTCTCGAACATTCCGGAGCAAACTCAAGTCGCCGAGGTGACCTCGTCGGTATCATCCGAGATGGCCGTTGCGCCGCACGACGAGCGGGCCCCGGAGGCGGTCGAGCCGGTGCCTCTGGAGGTGCAGGACCTGGAATGCGAGCGCGGCGACCGAACCCTGTTCAGCGGGCTAGGTTTTCGGGTCGGGCGCGGAGAGGTCCTCCAAGTGGAGGGTGCCAATGGCAGCGGCAAGACCAGCTTGCTGCGCATCCTCTGCGGTCTGGCGCTGCCCACGCAGGGCGAGGTGCTCTGGCGGGGGACGGACATCCAGCGCGTCCGCTCCCAATACTTCGCAGATCTCGCCTATTTGGGGCACGTGCCCGGGGTGAAGGAGGATCTGACCCCGCTGGAAAACCTGCGCATGGCCCGTGTCCTGGGGCGCGCTCGCGATGACCTCTCGCTGGACGAGGCGCTGGAGCGGATGGGGCTTTTCGGCTTCGAGGATGTCCCGGCGCGCACGCTGTCTGCCGGGCAGCGGCGGCGTGTGGCGCTGGCGCGGCTCCTGGTGCGCCAGGCCGGACTGTGGGTCCTCGACGAGCCGTTTACGGCCCTCGACCGAAAGGGGCGAGAGAAAGTCGAGAGCATGCTGGCCGATCATACGCAGCGCGGAGGCACGGCGGTCATCAGCACCCACCACGCGATCAACCTCGCTCGCTGCCGTGTCACGCATCTGCATCTGGCGTGAACGAGCCGAAGCTTCTCTCCGCTTTCTTCCTGCTGTTGCAACGGGATCTCACTTTAGCCTTCCGTCACCGCAGCGAGCTGGCGAATCCGCTCATCTTCTTCGTGATGGTGGTCAGCCTCTTTCCTCTGGGGCTGGGTCCCGAGCAAAGCATCCTGCAGCGCATCGCTCCTGGGGTGATATGGGTGGCGGCGCTGCTCGCGGCGCTGCTGTCGCTGGATACTATCTTTCGCTCGGATTTCGAGGACGGGTCCCTGGAGCAGCTATTGCTGAGCCCCCACCCGGCATCGGCCCTGGTGATCGCCAAGGTGATCGCCCACTGGCTGGTAACCGGTCTGCCGCTCCTGGTGCTGGCGCCCCTGCTCGGTGTCTTGTTCCATTTGCCCGGCGCGGCCACGGTGACCCTGGTGCTGACCCTGGCGCTGGGGACTCCGGTGCTCAGCCTGGTAGGGGCCATCGGCGTCGCTCTGACCGTGGCGCTGAAACGCGGCGGGGTGCTGTTGTCATTGCTGCTCCTGCCGTTGTATATTCCGGTATTGATTTTCGCCGCGAGCGCAGTGGATAGCGCGAGCGGCGGTCTTCCCGCAACGGCACAGCTTTCTTTCCTGGGTGCGCTCCTGGCTCTCTCGCTGACCCTCGCACCGCTGGCGTCGGCCGCGGCTTTACGCATCAGCCTGGGCTGAGCACATGTGGCAGTTTTTCCATAGACTGGCGTCGCCCAAGTACTTCTACGACATCTCCGGACGCCTCATACCCTGGTTCGGGGGAGCTGCGCTGCTGCTCATGGTGACGGGGTTGTATCTGGGGCTGTTCGTCGCGCCGCCGGACTACCAGCAGGGAGAGAGCTACCGGATTATGTTCATCCACGTGCCGAGCGCGTGGATGTCGCTGTTCATCTACGTCGTGATGGCTACAGCCGGCGCTATCGGGCTCATCTGGAAGATCAAGCTCGCCGACGTGATAGCGGCCTCGAGCGCCCCGTTGGGAGCCTCTTTCACGTTTTTGGCTCTGGTGACCGGCTCCCTGTGGGGCAAGCCCATGTGGGGGACGTACTGGGTGTGGGACGCGCGGCTGACTTCGGAACTTATCCTGCTGTTCCTTTACTTAGGATTCATGGCGCTGCAGTCCGCCATCGAGGACAAGCGCACGGCGGCCCGGGCCGGCGCGGTGCTGGCGCTGGTGGGCGTGGTGAACATTCCCATCATCCACTTCTCGGTGGAGTGGTGGAACACCCTCCATCAAGGCCCCACGGTCACCAAGTTCGGCGCTCCGTCCATCGCCATCTCCATGCTGATCCCACTACTGGTGATGGCCGTCGCATTCATGCTCTACTACGCCACCACGGTGCTCATGCGTGCGCGAGGCGAGGTGCTCGATCGCGAGCGCAGCAGCAGTTGGGTCCAGGAACTGGTCGCGGCGCTGTGACGGCCACGCAGTTCTTCCACATGGGGGGCTACGCCTTCTACGTATGGACGTCCTACGGACTGGCCTTCATCGTGCTGCTGATCAACATCCTGTTACCGTGGCGCCACGAACGGCGCCTGCTCAGGGAGATTGCGCGCAAGACGAGGCGCGCTAGGAGGAGGGTAGAATGACTCCACGGCGGAGACGCATGCTTATCGTAGTGTTCATCGTGACCGGCATCAGCAGTGCGGCGGCGCTGGCGCTCAACGCCTTCCGCCAGAACCTGTTGTTCTTCTACAGTCCCACCCAGGTGGCGAACGGCGAGGCGCCGCCCGCGCATCTGATCCGCGTCGGCGGCCTGGTGACCAAGGGCAGCTTCAAACGCGACGGCGACGGCCTCACCGTGCATTTCGTCGTGACCGACACGGCGCACAGCGTTCCGGTCGTTTACAAGGGGATCCTGCCGGACTTGTTCCGGGAGGGGCAGGGCATCATCGCCCACGGGCGCCTGGACAAGGACGGGGTATTCGTCGCCTCCGAGGTCCTCGCGAAACACGACGAGAACTATATGCCGCCGGAGGTGGCTTCCGCGCTCAAGACCGCCAGCGCCAGCTCGGCCCACCTTTCGGGAGCCCGGCCATGATCCCGGAGATCGGCCACTTCTCCCTCATGCTGGCACTCTGTTTGGCGCTCAGCCAGGCGTTCTTCCCCCTGGCGGGCTGGGCGTGGGGGCTGCCGGGCTGGATGGCGGTGGCGCGGCCCGCCGCGCGGGCTCAGTTCCTGTTCGTGGCGGTGGCCTTCGCCTGCTTGGCGTACGCATTCGTGACCAATGACTTCTCCGTCGCCTACGTGGCCGAGAACTCCAACAGCGCCCTGCCGTTGCCCTATCGGCTCGCGGCCATTTGGGGCGCCCACGAAGGCTCGCTATTGCTGTGGACTACGGTGCTGGGGATCTGGACGGTGGCGGTGACGGTGTTCAGCCGCAGCCTGCCACAAGACTTCGCCGCGCGAGTCATCGGGGTCATGGGGCTGGTCAGTATCGGCTTCCTGTTGTTCATGCTGACGACCTCGAGCCCGTTCGACCGGCTGGTGCCTGCCGCCCTGGACGGGCGCGACCTCAACCCACTGCTTCAGGACCCCGGCATGACCATGCATCCGCCCATGCTGTACATGGGCTACGTCGGCTTCTCGGTGGCGTTCAGCTTCGCCATCGCGGCCTTGCTGGGCGGAGAGCTGGATGCGACTTGGGCGCGCTGGTCCAGGCCCTGGACCAATGTGGCGTGGATGTTTCTCACCATCGGCATCACCGGGGGTAGCTGGTGGGCGTACAACGAGCTGGGTTGGGGCGGCTGGTGGTTCTGGGATCCGGTGGAGAACGCCTCGTTCATGCCCTGGCTGGTGGGAACCGCGCTCATGCACTCCCTGGCGGTGACCGAAAAGCGCGGCGCGTTCAAGGCGTGGACCGTGCTGTTGGCCATCTTCGCCTTCTCTCTCAGCCTGCTTGGCACCTTCCTGGTGCGGTCGGGGGTGCTGGTATCGGTGCACGCCTTTGCGACCGACCCGGCACGGGGCCTCTTCATACTGAGCTTTCTCGGGGTCGTGATCGGGGGATCGCTCATCCTGTATGCCTGGCGCGCCCCGGCTGTCTCAGGCGGCGGCAGCTTCGGCATGGTCTCGCGGGAAACCATGCTGCTCATTAACAACGTGCTGCTGGTGACGGCGGCGACCTCCATCCTGCTCGGAACTCTCTACCCCCTGGTGCTGGACGCCCTCGGGCTCGGCAAGATATCCGTGGGCCCGCCCTATTTCTCCGGCGTCTTCGTGCCGCTGATGGTGCCTCTCGCCTTGGTGTTGGGGATAGGCCCGCTGTCCCGCTGGAAGCACAACAACCCGGCGGAGCTGTTGCTCCGGCTGCGCTATGCCTTTGTGACGGCGCTGTTCATCAGCGTGCCTTTCCCGGCCGTGGCGATGGGCGAGTACTCCTTCGGGGCGGTGCTCGGCATTGCGTTGGCTGCCTGGGTCATGTTCACCACGCTGCAGAACCTGAGGGCCCGGGTGGCCCAGAAGGAGACGCTGCGGGCCGGCCTGGCGGCGCTGCCCCGTGGCTTCTACGGGATGACGCTGGCGCATCTCGGGGTAGGTGTCTTCATCGTGGGCGTGACCCTCACCAGCATTTACAGCGCCGAGAAGGACGTGCGCCTCGCTCCCGGGGAGGCGGTGCAACTCGCCGGTTACAGCTTCAAGTTCGAGGGCGTGCGAGACACGACCGGCCCCAACTACACGGCGTCGCGGGGCACCGTGCGCGTGTTCCACGGCGACGACCAGGTCGCCTTGCTGCATCCGGAGAAGCGGGTGTACCGCGTGCAGACAAACCCGATGACGGAGTCGGCGATCGACGTGGGTGTGCTGCGGGACCTCTACGTCTCCCTGGGCGAGGACCTGGGCGGCGGGGCTTGGAGCGTGCGCGCGTATTTCAAGCCCTATATACGGTGGTTATGGTTCGGTCCGCTGCTGATGGCGCTCGGCGGACTCTTGGCGGCGAGCGACCGGCGCTACCGCGTGATGGCGAGAAGAGAGCGCGAAGCCTTGCGGCAAGGGGTGCCTCACGGTTTGGTCACGCAGGGTTAGCGGCGATGGTGCGGTACGTCATTCCCCTCGTTCTTTTTGTGGTGCTGGTGGTGTTCTTGGCCGTGGGGTTGTCTCTCAACCCACGGCTGGTGCCGTCGCCCCTGATCGGCAAGCCTGCGCCGGCCTTCACCTTGCCGGAGGTGCAGGACCCTGCGAAGACCCTGAGCCGCCAGGACCTGCTCGGCAAGGTATCCCTGCTCAACGTATGGGCCTCCTGGTGCGTGTCCTGCAGGGCGGAGCATCCACTCCTCATGGAGATCGCCCGCAGCGGCCAGGTGCAGGTCTATGGGCTGAACTACAAGGATCAGCGGCAGGACGCGCTGCGCTGGCTGCAAAGCTACGGCGACCCCTATCTCGCCAGCGCCTTCGACGAGAACGGCCGAGTGGGGATCGACTGGGGGGTGTACGGCACCCCCGAAACATTTGTCGTGGACCGCAAGGGGACCATCCGTTACAAGGTCATCGGCCCGGTGACCGAGGAGGTCTGGGAGAAGGAGCTCCTGCCGTTGGTCAAGAAGCTGGACGCGGAGTCGGCATGAGGAGGTGGTTGTTGGTCGGGATGCTCGTGGCCGCGGCGTCCACCACCGTTGCGCTGTGCGACCAGACGCTGTTCCAGTTCAAGGACGAGGCTCAGGAGGAGCGGTTCCGGAGCCTCACCTCCGAGCTGCGCTGCCTGGTCTGCCAGAACGAGTCGCTGGCCGATTCCCAGGCCAGCCTGGCCGACGACCTGCGGCGCGAGGTCTATGAGAAGATGCAGGCCGGGGCGAGCAACAAGGAGATAGTCACCTTCCTCGTCGCCCGCTACGGCGACTTCGTGCTCTATCGTCCGCGCGTCAAGCCGGTCACCTACCTGCTGTGGTTCGGACCGGCCGCATTCGTCGTGCTGGGCCTGGGAATTCTGCTCTACACGGTGCGTCGTCGGGCCCGCAAGCCCGAGGCCGCGCTGACCGAGGAGGAGCGGCGGCGTCTTCAACAAGTTCTCGGCGGGGCCGATGAGAAGGGTGGGCCATGATTTTGTTTTGGGTCATCGTTGCGGTCATGATCGCCTTGTCTCTGGCCGCTCTGCTGCCGCCTCTGCTGGGGCGCGGGCGCGATACCGGGATCCCCAGAGACCAGTTGAACATCGCCATCTACAACGAGCGTGTCGCGGAGCTGGGGGCCGACTTCAGCCGTGGCCACCTGACTCAAGGTCAATACGAGGAGACCAAACGGGAGTTGGAGCGCGAGCTGTTGGCCGACGTCTCCGGCAGCGCCAAAGGAGCAGCTCCGGTGCGCCCGAGCCGAAGCCCCGTCACCGCCGTGCTGGTTGCGGTCGCAGTGCCCCTGCTCTCGGTCGGGCTGTATCTGAAGCTCGGCGACCCTCGGCTGCTAGGTGAGCGGGGCCCCGCGGGCTCGCCGACTGAGGCGCAGCGCGCCATGCCCTCCATCTCGGACATGGTCGCCAAGCTGGAGCGACGCCTGAAAGATGAGCCGAAGGACGCCACGGGCTGGATGATGTTGGGGCGGTCCTACGTCGTGCTGCACCGCTACGGCGAAGCGAGCGATGCTTATGCGAAGGCCTACGCGCTCGTGGGGGATGATCCGGCGTTGATGGCTGACTGGGCGGAGGCTGCCGCCCTGGCCAACAACGGTCAGCTCGGCGGCAGGCCCGCTGAGCTGGTGGACAAGGTGCTGGCGACGCAGCCGGACAACATGAAGGGCTTGTGGCTCGGCGGCATGGCGGCGTTCCAGGCGGGCGACTACAAACACGCCGCAGAGCGGTGGGGCCGTCTGGCGCCCAAGGTCCCCGCGCAGACCGACGACGGCCGCCTTGTCCGCGACTATCTGGGCCAGGCACGGTCTCACCTTTCGCCGGAGGAGTTGGCGCGTCTCGCGCCCGAAGGGACGCCGAGCGCCGCGGAGGACGGTACGAGCAAGGCCGGCTTGAAGGTGGAGGTGACCTTTGCTCCAGCCCTAGCCGGTCGGGTGTCCCCGAATGACACCGTGTTCGTCTTCGCGCGCGCCGCCAGCGGTCCGCGGATGCCGCTCGCGGTCCTGCGCAGCCCTGCGCGGGACCTGCCGGCCACGGTGACATTGGACGACTCCATGGCCATGGCGCCTGCGTTCAAGCTCTCCAGCTTTCCTCAGGTGGTCGTTGGTGCACGTATCTCCAAGACGGGCAACGCCACGCCCGAGGCTGGAGACCTGCAGGGCCTGAGCGCCCCTGTCGCCTCCGGGAGCCAAGGGCCGGTGCGGGTGGTGGTGGACCAAGTGGTCGGCGAGAACAGTAAAGCGATGCCGGAGAGCGCGCCCATCCCGGCCGAGGCGGCGGTTGGGCAGAGCGCGCCGGCGGCTGGGGCGCCGCCGGGTGCGTCAGAACCCTCGCCCGAAGGGGTCCCTGGCAAGGTGGTGGTGCGTGTGACTCTGGATAGCGCCCTCGCGGGTCGCGTGACGCCCGAGGAGACCGTCTTCATCTTCGCGCGCGCCGCCCAGGGGCCGCGCATGCCGCTCGCCATCGCCCGCAAACAGGTGAAAGACTTGCCGGCCACGGTGACTTTGGACGACGCCATGGCCATGGCGCCGGCCTTCAGGCTCTCGCTGTTTCCGGAGGTCACGGTGGCGGCGCGTGTCTCGCGTGCGGGCAACGCCATGCCTCAGCCCGGTGACCTGGAAGGGCTGGCGGCGGGCGTGCGGGTGGGCGGTGCGCCCGTGAGTCTCGCCATCGACCACGTCGTGCCGTAGCCGGCAGAGGCAGTGAAGGAAAGGGTCGCGAGCGGCCCGAGCGCAGCGACGAGACAGTCGAGTCGATAGGCGGCGAGGAGCGACCGAATGGCAGGACAGCCATTCGGCACGTCCGCAGGACGCCCCAAAGGGGTGGCGGTACAGGGAGGTACGCCATGACCACCGCGCAAGGGACGCGCAGCAGAGTCTAATTCACACGCCCTCCGTGCCGGGCTGATCTGGGACCCGCGACGCGGTGACTCGCCGGCGGGATGGATTCGCCGTCGCTGTGGCTTGCTCCGGCAAGGTTTCCGGACTACACTGCGCGCGGCCAATAACCGAGCCGTCACGAAAGGATTGGGCGATGATAACTCAGGTCCACGCTGACCTTCGAGGCGATCCGGGGCCGGGCGCGCTCCCGCCCGATCAGACACGCGTCTTCATTACCTCGTCCGCGCTTCGCCAGCCCTGAGCCGGCGTGGCGTCCTCTGCTTACGGCGATGGGTCCGGCCCAGGCTATCGTGCGGTATAGAGCTGGCGCCGGCGCGGCCGGGGACCCGCTCAGGCGTTGCTGCGTCGCTTGCGGTATCGCCCGAGGGCCCACCGGCGGAGCTGCGGGTGCCATCGTGCGCATCACATCGGCGCGCTCTGCCCCGTCGTGGGGCTCGGGGATGCGGCCGACAAAGCCAGGCGTTGGCGCCGGCGTCTCGCCTGATAGGATTGCGCCGCTGTGGTACCGCGTTTGCAGAGCATCTCGGGCATGATGGAACCTGGCCCCGCCGCACCGCCTGTTGCCCCTTACTCTGCTACGGGGAGCGCGGGCGCTCCGCCGACACGGCGGTTCTGGCTTGCCGTCGGCGGCGTCTACGTCGTCTGGCTGCTGCTGGTGATGTCCCTCGATCCCAGCGAATGGGCTGCGGGCGCCGTGGTCGCCGTCGTGACGGCGCTGCTCGCCACGCCGCACCTCGCCCTGTTGGATGGCATCAAGCTGAGCCCCAAGCTCCCTTGGCATGTCCTGCGCTATCTCCGGGTGTTTCTTCAGGCTCTGGTGGAGTCCAACGTCGACATGGCCAGGCGCGTCCTGTCGCCGAGCCTGCCCATTCGGCCGGGGATGGTCGAGGTATTCACGCGCCTGCAGTCCCCCCTCGGGCGGCTGCTGCTGGCGAACAGCATCACTCTGACTCCCGGGACCCTGTCCGTCGACGTGCTGGAGGACCGCATCCAGGTGCACTGGATAGACATCAGCCCGGGCGCTGACATGCTGAATGCGACGCGGGCCATCGTGGAGCAGTTCGAGCGGTACCTTCGGGAGTTCCTGGAATGAGTGCCCTGGCGTGGGCGGCCGCGGCCCTGCTGGGGGTGGCCGTGCTGCTGAGCACGGCGCGGCTGTTCCTCGGCCCGACTACCCCCGATCGCGTCGTGGCGGCAGACACGCTGGCGGTGGTGACCACGCCGGCCCTGGCCTGGGTGGCCAGCGTCTTCGCCAATCCGATTTACCTGGACATCGCGCTCGTCTACGGCGCCCTGTCTTTCGTCGTGGTCGTAGCCATCGCCCGTGCTCTGGAGGGACCGCGGTCGTGAGCGTCGTGGGCGACCTGCTGCTGCTCGTCGGAGCGGTCTTCATGCTGCTCGGTGCGGCGGGGCTGCTGCGCATGCCGGATGTTTACACCCGCCTGCAGGCGGGCACCAAGGCGGTGACCCTGGGCTCGCTCGCGCTGCTCGGCGGGTTGGCGGTGCATCATCCCGGTTGGCTGCCGAAGCTCGGTCTGATTGCCGTTTTTGTTCTGCTGACCTCGCCCATAGGGTCTTCCACCATCGCGAGGGCGGCGCGCGTGACCGGGGTGAAGCCTTGGCAGTTGCCGCAGGATCGCATGTCCCAAAACGGGGAACAGGGCCAATGACCTGGGTCGCTCTGGCCACGGTGGCAGTGATGTTGGCGGCGGCCATCGGGGTGGTGGTGCTGCCCAGCTACTTGGCCGCAGTGGCGGCCTCTTCGGTGGTGTCCCTGGCACTGTCGGTCCTGTTCGTCGTGCTTCGGGCACCGGACGTCGCGCTGGCCGAAGCGGCCGTGGGAGCTGGGTTGTCGGGCCTGTTGTTCGCCCTCACGCTGAGGCGCGTTGGGCTTTGGAGACAACGCGAGGAAGACGATGCGTGAGGTCGCCGGGTTGATCTTCGTCCTGGGGCTGACGCTGCTGCTCACCGGATTGGTAGCCGGTCTGCCCTTCGGGGGTGCGCCCATGGAGGTGGGTCAGGCGATCGTCCGCGCGGCCCCGGATCAGGTGGGTACCGCCAACATCGTTACCTCGGTGGTGCTCGCTTATCGCGGCCTCGACACTCTGGGCGAGCTGAGCATCCTGTTCGTGGCCGCGACCGCGGCCGGGATGGTGCTCGGCAAGCGCCGTCCCCAGGCACCGCGCGACCCTCCGGGTGGGTTCATCCTGCGGACCGCGGCCGACATGCTGTTCCCGTTTCTGATCGTGCTCGGGGCATACATCATCCTGCACGGGCACCTCACGCCGGGCGGAGGTTTTCAAGGGGGTGCCATTCTCGCGGCTGCCTTCGTGATCCCCCTCCTGGGGCGGCCTGCTACACCTTTCGACGAGCGGCTTGCGGCCGTGATCGAGGGGCTGGCGGGGGCGGGGTTCATCGCCTTGGGTCTGCTGGCGCTCTGGTCCGAGGGTTATTTCCTGGCCCCGCTCTTGAGCAAGGGACAGATCGGACACCTGTTCTCCGCGGGGAGCCTCCCGCTGCTGTATTTGGCGGTGGGGCTCAAGGTGGGCGCGGAGCTGGCGAGTCTGCTGGTGCGCCTGTCCGATGCCGAGGCGTCCGACTGATGCACGCGGCGCTGCGCGATACCGTGGTGCTGGGTCAGGTCTTCTATGTGGGTGCTCTCGGTCTGGTGCTGCTCGGCATCTTCGCCGTGACGGCGCTGCGGCACGTGGTGAGGGTGATCCTCGGTCTGACCCTGCTCGAGTCGGGCGTCAACCTGTTCCTGGTCGCGACCGGCTTCCGGCCTGACGCGGTGGCGCCGATCCTGGTTGGCCAAGCGCCGCTGGCCGCCATGGTGGACCCCATTCCCCAGGCACTCATCCTGACCGCCATCGTTATCGGCGTGGGGGTGCAGGCGGTGGCGCTAGCCCTTGCCATACGGGTATACCGCGCCTACGGAACTCTGGATGTGCGCGTGCTGGCCCGGGACCTCGCCTCCGAAGAAGGGGGCGGCGCGGGGGAGGGCGGCTCCGCAGTTCCCCGACGCGGGCGGCCCGTGTTGCCTGGGGAGGTGTGGTGACCGACCCGGTGCTGATGGTGGCGCTGCCCATCCTCGGGGCATTCCTGTTGCCCCTCGCACAGCGAGTCAGCCCTTGGGCCGGGCGGCTGTTCGGTCCGCTCTTGCTGGTGCTGGTGGGCGCGGTCGGGTGCCTGCTGTGGGTCGATGTGCAAGGCGGCGGGCCTTGGGCCGTCGCCGTGGGAGGCTTCGCCGCCCCGCTGGGGATCGTCTTCTACGTCGACACGCTCGGCGTGCTGTTCGCGCTCTTGGTGACGGCCGCCGGGCTCCTGCTCTGGCCGCTCGGGCTCCACGATCGCTTGCGCGAGGGCACCCTCACCCTGCTGCTGGTCGGCGGAAGCTGCGGATTGGCGCTGTCGGGCGACCTGTTCAACCTGTACGTGTTCTATGAGCTGGTAGCCGTGGCTTCTTATGGCATGGCGAGCAGCGGCGGGCGACCTCGCGGTTACGCGGCGGCGGTCCGCTTCCTGGTGTTGAGCGCACTCGGGTCCGCCCTCGCCTTGCTCGGCATCGCCCTGATATACGGCGCCACCGGCACCCTGAATCTGGCGCAGCTCTCGAGCGTCGCGGCCGACGCCCTGTCCGGTCCCCTGGGCCTCGGGGCTTTCGCCCTGATGATGGTGGGCTTTGGCGTCAAGGCGGAGCTGTTTCCGGTCAACACCTGGGTGCCCGAAGTCTACCGCACTGCCCCCGCCCGTGTGTCCGCGTTGCTGGGGGGTGTGGTATCCAAGCTCGCGCTGTTGATCCTGCTGCGCCTGCTGGTGCTGATCTTCGGACAGTCGCCGGCTCCGCTCCTGCTGCTGGCGGTGGGCGTATTGGGGCTGGCGAGCGGTGAGCTGGCGGCGCTGCGTGCGCCGGACCTGCGGCGGGTGCTGGCGTACTCCTCCATCGGGCAACTGGGGCTGGCCGCCGTGGGCCTGGCGGTCTCCGGACCGGCGGGGGTAGCGGCCAGCGTCGCCGTGGCGCTGCACCACTTGGTGGTGAAGCCCGCCCTGTTCCTGTTGACCGACAGCTGGGGTGGTCCCCTGGAGCGGCTGCGCGGCGCCGCGCGAGCGTCCCCCCTTGGGGCCGGCCTGTTCCTGCTGTTTGCGTTGTCCTTGGTCGGGATTCCGCCGCTGCCCGGTTTCTGGGTCAAGTTTCTGCTGATGTCTGCCCTGATGGGGGCAGGATCTCCCGCGTACACGGCCGCGCTGATCGTCGTGATGGTGGCTACCGTGGTGGAGGCAGCATACCTGTTCCGCATCGTGCGCCTGCTCTATCAGTCCGAGGCGCCCGTCCTGCCGGGTCCGGCATCGGTGCAGCTAGCGCCGGCCCTGGCCCTGGGGAGTGCGCTGGTGATGGCGACTTTCCTGGTGACGCCTCTGTCCGCGGGGCTGTCGCACCTCGCTCGCCAAACGGCCGACGTGTCCGGCTACGTGCAGACGGTGTTCCCCTCCCGTCCACCGGGCTTGGCCCCTTACAACCGCCCATGACCGCCCTGGATCGCCTCCTGCTTCTCAGCGCCCTGTCCGGCGCCGTGCTGTTCTGGGTCGGTCGGCGGCGCTGGGCGGGGTGGCTGAGCGTGGGTCTCTACGGCGTTCAGCTCGCCCTGTTGGCGGCCCTGCTGCCGGAGCTAAGCGCCGCGGGCGGTGCCGCGTCCTCGGTCGCTTTTACCGCCTTCGGCAATGGAGTGGCGTGGTCGCTTTCGGGATTGGGCTGGTTCTTCGCCCTGCTGACCGTGGGCACGGCGCTGTTCTGCGCATGGTTTTCGGCGGGCGAATGGGGGCGCCACCAGAGCGGCTTACGTCTGTTTCACGGCAGCCTGGCGCTCAATGTCCTGGCGATGCTGGTGTTGCTGTCCAGCGCCGACCTGCTCAGCCTGTTCATCGGCTGGGAGCTGGTGAGCTGGGCGAGCTACCTGATTATGACCCAGCGCGGCGGGGTGGCTGAGCGGGCCGCATTCCGCTACCTCATCTACGCCATGGTCGGCGCCATGGCCGTGCTGTGCGCCGTGGTACTCGCATACCTGCAGGTCGGCTCCCTGGGCCTAGCCGAGCTGCGCGCGGTCCTTCCCGAGCTTTCCGACGGGGTGCTGTGGACGCTGGTGCTGCTGTTCGCCTGCGGCTTCGGCATCAAGATGGCCCTGGTGCCGTTTCACCTCTGGCAGGCCGAAGCCTATGCGGAGACGCCGGGCCCGGCCACCGCCTTCGTCAGCGCCATCGCCGCACGCATGGGGCTGTTCGCGTTGCTGCTCGTGCTGATGCAGTTGATCGGCGCCGACCGCCTGACCCAACTGGCGCTGCCTTTCACCTTCTGGGATGCGCGCGAGCTGCTCGCCTGGGTCGCTGCCGTCACCATGGTGGTGCCGACCTACATCGCCCTCACCCAGAACGACGCCCGCATGCTGCTCGCCTGGCATGGCATCGGGCAGGGGGGCTACATGCTCCTCGGCGCCTTGGTGGCGACGCCCATGGGCGTGGCCGGCGGGCTGATGCACGTGTTCAACTACGCGACTTACCAGGCACCGCTGTTCCTTGCGGTGACCGCGGTGGCCTACCGCACCGGGACTGCGGATCTGGACCGGCTCGGCGGCCTCATCACACGCATGCCGCTGTCCTATGTCGCAATGTTGATGGGCATCATCGGTCTGGCGGGTTTGCCGCCCATGAACGGCTTCGTGTCCAAGTGGCTCATCTACAAGGCGCTGCTGGATGCCCGCATGCCGCTGCTGTTCGTGGCGGCCGTCGTCGGCACACTGGGGACCATCCTCAGCGTGTACAAGCTCATCCACAACACCTTTCTGGGTCAACTGCGGGTCGAGCATGAGCAGGTCCGGGAGGTCCCCTGGAGTATGAGCCTCCCGATGCTGGCCATGGCGGCCATCGCGTTCATCACCGGGTTCATGCCCGGACTCGCGCTCGATCTCGTGGACGTGGCGCAGCCGGTTCTGGGCGTGGCGCCCCTGCCCCATCACCTTGGCGGCGTCGACTGGGCCACCGGCAGCCTGAACATGCTCTGGGTCGTGGGGGCGATGCTCGGATCCATCGGCTTCGGAGCACTGGTGTTCTTGATGGGGAACCGCAGCTACCGCGTACACCAGTTGGACAATTACGCTGGTGGGCACTTCCTCTCGGCGGAGGTCCGCTACCACTACAGCCACGACTTCTACGCCGGCCTGCTGCGGGTCATCGGCCCTTGGTTCCGCGGCAGCGTCCTGTGGGCGGAGAGGGGGCTGGTGTCCCTCGCGGATCTCATGGCGTCGGCGATGCATGGCTTTTATCGGGCGGCTTACACGCCGCTCTATCTCCTGGCGGGTGCCGTACTCGCCCTGTGGTGGATGATGGGGGGCTAGGATGGACTGGGGGCGTTTGGTTCCGCAGCTCGTTCTCATGCCGCTCATCGCCTTCGGGGTGGGGCTGGTGATGGTGCTCATGATGCGCAAGGTGCGGGCACGCATCGAGCGGCGCATCGGGCCGCCGTTCCTGCAGCCTATCTACGATATCGCCAAGCTCTACAGCAAGAGGAGTCAGATCTCCCATGGGGCGATGCACGACATCGCCACCATGATGGTGCTGGGTGGGATCATCACCACGGTCCTGTTCCTGCCGGTTCCCGGGATGGAGGGTCTGGCGCGCCAAGGAGATCTGCTGACCCTGCTGTACCTCATGATGGTGCCCTCCCTGGGGATGGCCCTGGGGGTGGGCCAGTGCGCCAATCCGAACGGATCCATCGGGATCTCCCGCGCCCTCACCGCCATGGCCGCCTACGAGGTGCCCTTCATCATCGCCGTGGCAGGAGCGTGCATCACGTACGGCACCACCAGTCTGCCGGACATCATCGCGGCTCAGCAGGGGAGCGGCCTGCAGGGGTGGGGCCTGGTCTCCATGCCGCTGCTGGCGTTGGCCGCCCTGATTGCGACCCACGGCATGCTGGGCAAGGAGCCCTTCGAGATCTACGTGGCGCCTGCCGAGATCGCGACGGGGCCGATGGTGGAGATGAGCGGAAAATACCTCGGAACACTGTTCGTGATGCAGTGTTTCCAGTTGTACACCGTGGGTGTACTCTATGTCGTACTGTTCATGGGCGGCGGCCGGCACTGGTGGGCTTTGCTGCCCAAGGTGTTCGCTGTGGTGTTCGTCTCGGTGGCGATCACCAACGTCTATCCCCGCTACAAGACCGACGATGTGGTGCGCTGGATGTGGAAATGGCCCACGGCCATCGCCCTCCTGGGACTCGCCTTCGTGATGTTCAGAACAGGCCAGTGATCGAGAGCCGCGTTCCTGGCTGCTCGGACCCTGGAGGGTGCCATAGCGGCGCGCGGCGTGAGGTGGATCCATGAGCGTGAGCGCCAAGATGATACCCGTGTACCGCGACCCCGATACGGACATCGCCTGCCGGCAGGTGGACCGGGATGAGCGCTCTGCGTTGCGCAAGGTTCTGGATCGCATCGCCGATCACTGCCGCGCCCGCTCCCTGTTCGTGCTGCACTACTGCACGGGTTGCGGGGCCATCGAGCTGCCGCCGTCCATGACCTCGCGCTTCGACTTGGAGCGCATCGGTATGCAGCCGATGGTAACGCCGCGTCAGGCGGACGTCCTGCTCATCACCGGGTACCTGTCGGTGAAGACCTTGAAGCGGGTCATTCTGACCTACGAGCAGATGCAGGCGCCGAAGTACGTGATAGGCTTCGGGTCGTGCACCATCAACGGGGGCATGTACTGGCACAGCTATGCGACCATCAAGCAGCTCGACCACTACATGCCCGTCGACATGTACATCGCCGGCTGCATGCCGCGTCCGGAGGCCATCCAGCAGGGCTTCCTGCAGCTCATGGAGAACATCGACGCCGGCCATGCCCGCGCCTGGGAGGACTATTACCGGCGCTACGACAACTACCTGGCGAACCAGCAGTACCTGTTCGGCAAAGACTTCCACACCCCTACGGACGTGGTGGGGGAGGCGAAGCGCTACCGGTTGCTGGGCGATCAGACGCTAGGGGTGCACACCGCGCTGCTGGAAAAGTACGCCGCCTACCATGAAGAGCTGGGCGTGCGTATCCCGGCACCCCGCGAGGAGGAGAAGGTCCCGCTGTGAAGCCTCAGCTTCCCGGCCCTCTGGACTCGGTGCTGCGCGAGCTGCCTGGCATCAAGGTGAGGCAGCAGGGCGAGCGCCGCCTGCGTGTCGACGTGGGCGCCGACGTGTTGCCGGCCCTGTTGGAGCTGCTCAAGGGGCGGGCGGGCTATCTGCACCTGTCCGCGATCTCTTGCGTCGACTGGCCGGAAACCGGCGAGTTCGGGCTGGTCTACCACCTGTGGTCCTATGAGACCAAGATGCTGCTCTCGGCGCATGTCCGCATCCCCACGGATCCGGGGCGCTACGTGTCCGTGTACGACATCTTCACGCCAGCGGCCTTCTTCGAGCGCGACATCCACGAGATGTTCGGGGTTTACTTCGAGGGCGCGCCGGACATGAGCAAGTTCATCCTCACTGAGTGGCACGGTCCGCCGCCCATGCGTAAGTCGTTTTCCTCCATCGGCTACGTCGAGGATACCTTCGCGTGGCGCGATTACGCTCCCGATTGGCTGCGCGAGATCCAGGCAAAGGGTGGAGGCGTGGTGTTGTGAGGCCAGAGAACTATCAGCCGGTCCACCACCCGCCGAGCCATGAGTATGAGCTGTACTTCGGTCCCAACCATCCGGGGATCGAGGGTAACTACGCCCTCAGGGTTCTGCTGAACGGCGATTCCGTGTTGGGCGTACGCGCGGACGGCGGCTACCTGCACCGCGGCTTCGAGAAGCTCATGGAGGAGCGGCTGTGGATCCAGAACGTGGCCCTGGTGCCGCGCATCTGCGTTCCCGATCCGGTACCCATGGAGGAGACTTACGCGCGGGGGGTAGAGACCCTCGGGGGGCTGGAGGTGCCGCAGCGTGCTCAGTGGATCCGCGTGATGCTGATCGAGATGTCGCGCATCTGTGCCCACCTGTTCACTTTCGGCGGGCACGCGGCGACCATGGGCCTCTACAGCAACATGTTCTGGGGCGTCGCCGACCGGGACCGCCTTCTGGACCTGTTCGAGGAGGTCACCGGAGGGCGCATCTATCACATGTTCATCACCCCCGGCGGGGTCCGCCGAGACCTCCCGGATGGGTTGCTGGGCCGCCTCTCGGGCGTGCTCGACTATATCCAGTCGCGCCTGCCCGAGTTCGACGACCTGTTCTTCGAGAACGCCGTATTCGTCAACCGCTCCAGCGGGGTCGGCCGCATGACCCAGGAGCAGGCCCTGTCCTGGGGGGTGACCGGGCCCAACCTCCGCGCCTGCGGGCTTCCTTTCGACGTGCGCCGTGACGACCCCTACCTGGTCTATGACCAGATCGAGTTCGATATTCCCGTCGAGGACGACGGCGACGCGCTGGCCCGCGCCAAGGTGCGTCGCTCGGAGGTGATCCAGTCCATACGCATCCTGCGCCAAGTGATCGAGCGGTTGCCTCGCGTGAGCGGGCCCATCCGGTGTCCGCTGCCCAACCCTCTGGCCTGGAACATTCCGGCCGGCGACGCCTACGTACGCGCCGAGTCGTCCAAGGGTGAGCTGTGCTACTATCTGGTCTCCACCGGTACCACGCGGCCGTGGCGCGTACACGTGCGCGGGCCGTCTTGCATGCATGCCGTGCAGGTCCTGGAGCGGCTCTGCGTCGGCGCCCGCTTGGAGGACGTGGCCCAGATCATGTTCTCCCTGGACGCCTGTCCCCCCGAGGTCGACCGCTAGTGGCCGAGATCAAGCAACGGTACAAGGGGAGCATGCTGCGCCCGCTCAAGGCCCTGTCCTTCCTGGGGCGCGAGCCGGTCACGCTGCCATTCGCGCCACGCGAGGCGGCGCCGGTGTACCGAGGTCTCCACCTGAACGACTGGAAGCTGTGCATCGGGTGCGGGACATGCGCCAGCATTTGCGACAACCGGGCGATCCACATGGTGCACATCCCGGACCTGCCCGCCGACCCCTTGGAGGGCGTCAAGCCTCGCCGGCCCGCCATCGATTACGGGCGCTGCTGCTGGTGTGCCCTGTGTGTGGACGTTTGTCCCACCGGGTCAATCTCTCTGTCGAGGGAGTACATCCACATCAGCCAGAACCTCGACACCTTCTTCATCCTTCCTGACGAGAAGGGCATTCACGGCTACGGCTTTCCGAAAGGCTGGGCCAAGTCGCAAGACTCCGACCTGCTGGACCTCGACCGCCAGCGTATGCCGCAGCTCGATCCCGAGGCGCGTCTGGAGTCGATGGCGGAGATCGTGCAGGGCTTCGATGCCCAGACCGCGCTGCTCGAGGCCTCCCGCTGCATCCAGTGCGGGATGTGCCACGATGCGTGTCCGACGCACATGAACGCCCCCGAATACATTCGCGCCATCTGGAGCGGGGATGCCGAGGAGGCCGTGCGCCAGATTTACCATACCATGCCGTTTGGGCACGTGTGCGGGCGGGTCTGCACCCACCGCTGCGAGACCGCCTGCTCCATGGGCAAGCGCGGCGAACCCATCGCCATTCGGTGGCTGAAGCGCTTCGCCATGGACAGCGTGGCCCACGGGCGCGTGAAGGAGTTGGTCCAGGAGGGCAAGAGCACCGCCCTGGGCGGGCGCAAGATCGCCATGGTGGGTGCCGGCCCGGCCAGCCTGACGGCGGCCTTCGATCTGGCCCGGCTCGGGCACCAGGTGACGGTATTCGAAGGGCAAGCGGAGCCGGGGGGGATGGTCCGTTACGGCATCCCCGAGTACCGCATGCCGCGAGCGCGCCTCGACGACGATGTCGACGTCATCCGCGCCATGAAGGTCGATATTCGTTGCAATACCTGGGTTGGCAAGGATATCAGCATGGACCAGTTGGAGCAGGACTGGGATGCCGTGCTGCTGGCCACCGGCCTCCATCTGGGCCGATCGACGCGCGTCCCGGGGTCCGACCACCCGAGGGTGCTGCGCGCGGTGGATCTGCTGCGGGCGATGTGGGAAGGGAAAGATGTGGAGGCGGCGGAGCGGATTGTGGTGATCGGCGGCGGAAACGTCGCCATGGACATCGGCCGCAGCATGGCGCGTCTGCAGAAGCGCCGCTATGGCAAGGTGGACGTGACCCTGACCTGTCTAGAGTCCAGAGAGCAGATGCTGGCCGACCCCGAGGAGATCCGCGAGGCCGAAGAGGAGGGGCTGCGCGTCTTCCCGGCACGCGGACCCGAATACTGCCTCGTCGAGAGGGATACTCTCAAAGGGCTTCACACGGTGCGCTGCACCTCCATCTTCGATGAGCAGGGTCGTTTCCATCCCCTCTACGACGAGAGCGACGAAGAGTTCTACGCGGCGGACGCCGTCATCGAGGCCATCGGGCAGGCCGCCAGCCTGGAGTTCTTGGGGCAAGCGTTGACCGAGCGTTTGGATTGGGGGCGGGCGCGGCCGAAAGTGGATGCCGACGGTCGGACCTCGGTGCCGTGGCTGTGGGCCGCGGGCGACTTGGTCGAAGGTCCCGACGTGGTGCACGCCGTGGCGGCCGGCCACCGCGCCGCGCGCAGCATTCACGCGTACCTGACCGCCGAGCTCGTGGAGCAGGCGGCATGACGGACCAGCACGACAAGCTTGAGCCGGAGGGTGGTAGCGGCTACCATCGGCTCAAGGAGAAGCAGTCTCTGGGGGAGATCCTGGAGACCGCTATGTCCTTCGAGCGCACGGCACGCGACTTCTACACCGCCCTGATGGACCGGGTGAGCAAGCCCACGCGCTCGCTCGTCGAAGAGCTTGCCCAGGAGGAGGTGCGTCACTACGAGCTGTTCAAGGAGCTGGCGCAGCGGCCCGACGTGAAGGAGTGCATCAGCGAAGAGATCCGGACGCCGCCCAGCGACCACCGTTTTTCGGACTACATCCAGATCCCGCGTCTCGATGAGTTCCCCGACGAGCAGAGTATCCTGCAGTATGCCCTGGGGCGCGAGCAGGCGGCCATGGAGCAATACAGCACGCTGGCCGCGGATACGCCCCCGGGGTCCATGCAGGACCTGTTCCGTTTCCTGGCCCAGGAGGAGTTGAGGCACAAGGGGGAGCTGGAGAAGCGTTACTACGAGCTGGTGTACAGCACCAGCGTGTGATGCCTGATCGGGACGCATTCTGGCGGTGGCGAGCGGCTGGCGACGAATAGCCGGTGATTGTGCGCCGAGCCGCGGTTTCGAATCACGAATCACGGCCCACGAGTCATACATAATGTAGGGACTGGAGGAGAGTTTATGAGCAATGTCCTAGCGCTGCTCGGGGATGAGGCGGAAGCGCTGTTGACCTATCGCTGCAAGGGAATCCCCAAAGAGATGCTGCACCTGCCGGGTCCGGACTTCGTGGATCGCGTGGTGGCGAGCACCGACCGCGGCCCGGCGGTCATGCGCAGCCTCCAGACGCTGATGAGCCACGGCCGCCTGGCTGGGACCGGCTACCTGTCCATCCTGCCGGTAGACCAGGGGGTGGAGCACTCCGCCGGAGCCTCCTTCGCCCCCAATCCGCTCTACTTCGACCCGGAGAATATCGTCAAGCTCGCCATCGAGGGCGGCTGTAATGCCGTCGCTTCCACCCTGGGGGTGCTGGGGGCGGTCGCGCGCAAGTATGCGCACAAGATTCCCTTTCTGATGAAGATCAACCACAACGAGCACCTGAGCTACCCGAACCTGTACGATCAGACGCTGTTCGCCAGCGTGCAGCAGGCTTTCGAGATGGGGGCGGTCGCGGTGGGCGCCACCATCTACTTCGGCTCGGAGGAGTCGCGGCGCCAAATTCAAGAGGTGAGCGAGGCATTCGCCCTGGCCCACGAGCTGGGACTGGCGACGGTGCTGTGGGCGTACCTGCGCAATGCCGCCTTCACACACGACGGGGTCGACTACCATGCGTCCGCCGACCTCACCGGCCAGGCCAACCACTTGGCGGTGACCATCCAGGCGGACATCGTCAAACAGAAACAGGCCGTCAACAACGGCGGCTACACGGCTATCAAGTTCGGGCATACCAACCCGAAGGTCTACAGTGAGCTGACCAGCGAGCATCCCATCGACTGGGTGCGGTACCAAGTGGCCAACTGCTACATGGGCCGGGCTGGTCTCATCAACTCCGGTGGGCCCGCCGGCAAGGATGACTTGCACCAGGCGGTGCGCACGGCGGTCATCAACAAGCGCGCCGGGGGCATGGGGGTCATCTCGGGGCGCAAGGCATTCCAGCGCCCCATGGCCGAGGGGGTGGCGCTGATGAACGCTATCCAGGACGTATATCTCTCCCCTCAAGTCAGCGTCGCTTAGCCGTTGGGTCACTCTGTTGTGCCGAAAGAGGCGCCGCCGCCACGCGTCATCGGTGTCCTGACCGCCGGAGGGGACTGCCAGGGCCTGAACGCCGCCATCCGCGGGGTGGCGAAGGCGGCCATCAGCACCTATGGGATGGAGGTCATCGGGTTCCACGACGGCTTCCGCGGCCTGGTCGAGAACCGCTTCGAGCGCCTGAGCGATGCACGCGTCTCGGGCATCCTGACGCTCGGCGGCACCATCCTCGGGACGAGCCGGGACAAGCCCCACAAGATGCCCGTGGGCGGTGCGACGGTGGATATGACCGCTCAGGCGGTGGAGAACTATCAGCGGCTGCACCTGGATGCACTGGTCTGCATAGGCGGCGGCGGGACCCAGAAGAACGCCCTGCGTCTGATGCGCAAGAGCAACCTTCGGGTCATCACCCTCCCCAAGACCATCGACAACGACGTGCCGGGGACGGACGTGTGCTTCGGCTACGATACTGCGGTGCAGATCGCCACCGAGGCCATCGACCGGCTGCATTCGACGGCTTCGAGTCACAGCCGCGTGATGTTGGTGGAGATCATGGGACATAATACGGGCTGGCTCACCGCAGCGGCGGGTCTGGCTGGGGGGGCGGACGTGGTGATCATCCCGGAGATCCCCTATCAGTTGGACAAGATGGCTCAGGCCCTGGTCGAGCGCCACCGGCGCGGCAAGCGCTTCTCCATCGTGGCCGTGGCCGAGGGTGCGGTTTCGGTGGAGGAGCACGAGCGCCTCACCAATGAGCGGCGCGGCAAGAAGCAGACGAAGGCCGAGGCGGAAGAGGATTCGGCGGATGGCAACAACGAAAATGTGTCCGGGAGTGGCGAGCGGGCGGCTGCGATCCTCCTCCGACGCCTGCCCGAGCTGACCGGCCTGGAGACGCGGCTGACCTCGCTGGGTCACGTGATGCGCGGCGGCACGCCGTCCGCCACTGACCGCATCCTGGCGACCCAGTTGGGAAGCAAGGCCGTGGAGCTGCTGGCCGAGGATGTGTCCGGGGTCATGGTCGCGGTGCGGGGTCGACGCTTGGAGCCGGTGCCGCTGGAGGAGGTTGCGGGTCAGCGCCAAAGCGTGCCGTTGGAGCATCCCCTGCTACGGAGCTTGCGTATGCTGAACATCTCCCTTGGCGCTTGACGCCTCTGGGGCCGAGACGAACGATCGAAGGAGGACGAGAGCGATGAGCGAATTCAAGTATGTACGGCGTTTCGCCGAGCTGGGAATCGGAAACGTCCCGCTGGTGGGCGGCAAGAACGCGTCCCTCGGAGAAATGTACCGCGAGCTGTCATCCCAGGGTGTGAAGGTGCCCAACGGCTTTGCGACCACGGCCGCGGCCTTCCGCTATTACCTGGAGCACAATGGGCTCAAGGAACGCATCGGCGATGCGCTGGCGAAGCTGGATCCGAACGACGTCGACGCCCTGGCGCATACCGGAGCCGAGATCCGTAGCTGGATCATCGACGCCAGCCTGCCGGACGACCTCGCCGACGAGATCAAGGTGGCCTACGAGGAGCTGAGTCGTGAATCCGGGCCAAACACCGGACGTAGCCGTCCGCAGCTCCGCGACCGCCGAGGACCTGCCGGACGCCTCCTTCGCGGGCCAGCAAGAGACCTACCTGAACGTCAAGGGCGTGGACAACCTGCTGCGCACCTGCAAGCGCGTGCTCGCCTCGCTGTTCACCGACCGCGCTATCCATTATCGGGTGGACAAGGGCTTCGACCACATGAGCATCGCGCTGTCCATCGGGGTGCAGAAGATGGTGCGCTCCGACAAAGGGGCCTCGGGGGTGATTTTCACCCTGGATACCGAGTCCGGGTTCCGGGACGCGGTGTTCATCACCGGCGCCTATGGGCTGGGCGAGAACGTGGTGCAAGGCGCGGTCAACCCCGACGAGTTCTACGTGCACAAGCCCACCCTGGAGAAGGGCTTCCGCCCCATCATCAAGCGTCACATGGGTGAAAAGGCGATCAAGATGATTTACGCCAGGGACCCGGTGACGGGGCAGGCCACGAGCAACGTGCACGTGCGCAAGGAAGAGCGGCAGCGCTTCTGCATCAGCGACGACGACGTGCTGCAGCTCGCGCGCTACGCCGTCGTCATCGAGAAGCACTACAGCAAGAAGGCGAAGCAGCCCCGCCCGATGGACATCGAGTGGGCCAAGGACGGGATCTCGGGCGAGCTGTTCATCGTGCAGGCGCGACCCGAGACCGTGCATTCTCTGAGGAAAGGCGCTTTCCACGACGTTTTCACCTTGGAGCAGCGCGGCAAGGTGCTGGCCCAGGGCAAGAGCGTGGGCGGCAAGATTGCAGTCGGCCGTGCCCGCGTCATCCTGGAAGCCGAGCACATGAACGAGCTCAAGCCGGGGGAGGTGCTGGTCACGGATATGACCGACCCGGACTGGGAGCCCATCATGAAGATCGCGAGCGCCATCGTCACCAACCGTGGCGGGCGCACGTGTCACGCGGCCATCATCTCGCGCGAGCTCGGCATCCCCGCGGTGGTCGGATCGGGCGATGCCACGCAAGTCCTGCACAGCGGTCAGGAGGTGACGGTCTCCTGCGCCGAAGGGGACGCCGGCTACATCTACGAGGGGGCGCTGCCGTTCCGTAAGGAAAGCATCGACATGGCCTCTCTGGGCACGCCCAAGACCAAGATCATGCTGAACGTGGGCAGCCCCGAGCAGGCATTCGAGTTCGCCAACCTGCCATCGGCCGGGGTGGGGCTGGCGCGGCTCGAGTTCATCATCATGAACAGCATCGGCATCCACCCCAAGGCGCTGCTCGACTATTTCTCCATGGAGCCGACGCTGCGCCACAAGATCGACAGCATGATCGCGGGTTATCCCAGCCCTAAGGATTACTACATTCAAAAGCTCGCGGAAGGCATCGGCACCATCGGGGCGGCGTTCTATCCCAAGCCCGTGATCGTGCGCCTGAGCGACTTCAAGTCCAACGAGTACGCTCAGCTCTTGGGCGGCGAGCACTTCGAGCCGAAAGAGGAGAACCCGATGATCGGGTTCCGCGGGGCCTTCCGCTATCCGTCCAAGCAATTCGTGGACTGCTTCGCGTTGGAGTGTGCGGCCATGAAGAAGGTGCGGGACGAGATGGGGCTCACCAACGTCGAGGTCATGATCCCCTTCGTGCGCACCATCGACGAGTTGAGCAAGGTGCTGAGCATCATGGCCAAGAACGGCCTGCGTCGTGGCGAGAACGGCCTGCGCGTGATCCTGATGTGCGAGATCCCGGCCAACGCGTTGTTGGCGGACGAGTTCCTCAAGCACTGCGACGGGTTCTCCATCGGCTCCAACGACCTCACGCAGTGCACCTTGGGCGCGGACCGCGACTCCGGCATCCTCACCGGGCTGGACGAGCGCAACCCGGCGGTGCTCAAGCTGATGGACATGGCCATCAGTGCCTGCAACAAGCACGGCAAATACGTGGGCATCTGCGGCCAGGCGCCGTCCGATTTCCCCGAGATCACCAGTTGGCTGGTGGACAGGGGTATCCAGTCGATCTCTTTGAACCCGGACAGCGTGCTCACCATGACCGAGGTGGTGCTGGACATGGAGCAGCAGAAGGCCGAGATCGAGTCCGGCAAGAAGGGGGCGGCCCGGGCCACGGCGCGGAAGGCCCAGCAGCGGATAGCGGTCTAAGGGTCCGAAGTCGGCGGCGCCACTGCCGACAACAGGGATGGGTCCGCGAGGCGCCGCGAGTGCCCCGCGGACCGCGACGGGATGGAACCCGCAGTCCAGCAGTGAGGAGGAACAGGATGAACGGCAAGCCGAGCGATATGACGCGCCCGGTGGACCTCAGCCATGAGGAGCGCACCGGGCCGTTCCGTACCCACCGTCCCATCTACGTCGACCAGCTTCCGCCCTGCAACAACGCGTGCCCCGCGGGAGAGAACATCCAGGCTTGGCTGGCCTATGCCCAGGAGGGCCGCTTCCAGGACGCCTGGCAGGTCCTGATCCAGGACAACCCCATGCCCGCGGTGCACGGGCGGGTCTGTTACCACCCGTGCGAGGATAGCTGCAACCGCGGCGTTCTGGACACCTCGGTGAGCATCCATGCGGTGGAGCGGTTTCTAGGCGAATCGAGCGATCGCCGAAGGGTGGAAGCCTGTCTGGGAGGCGCGTCCGAGCGGCAAGCGGGTGCTCATCGTGGGGGCCGGGCCCTCCGGCATATCCGCGGCCTATCATCTCATCCGCCTGGGGCATTCGGTGGAGGTCCACGACGCGGGGCCGCTCGCCGGCGGCATGATGCATTTCGGCATTCCCGCCTATCGGCTGCCCCGGGACATGCTCGAAGCCGAGATCCATCGCATCGAGGACATGGGTGCCCGCTTGGTGATGAATCACCAGGTGGAGGACCTGTTGGCGGAGAAGGAGGCGGGCGGCTTCGACGCGGTGTTCATCGCAATCGGTGCCCACATCAGCAAGCGCACCGCGATCCCCGCCCGCGATGCCGGGAAGATGCTGGATGCGGTGACCTTCCTCCAAGACGTAGAGACCGGACAGGCGCCCAAGCTGGGGCGCCGTGTCGCGATCTACGGGGGCGGCAACACGGCCATGGACGCCGCGCGCACTGCCAAGCGGCTGGGGGCGGAAGAAGCCCTGATCATCTATCGGCGCGACCGCGCCCATATGCCGGCCCATGAGTTCGAGGCCGATGAGGCCATGGAGGAAGGAGTCAAGATCCACTGGCTGCGCACCATCAAGCAGATCGACGAGACCCATTTCACGGTCGAAGTTATGGAGCTGGACGACCAGGGCTATCCCCAGCCCACGGGCACGCTGGAGACCCTGGAGGCCGACTCCCTCATCATGGCCCTGGGCCAGGACGTGGATACCGGGTTCATGAAGCGCGTCCCCGGCGTGGAGTTCAAGAAGGACGGCACCGTCATCGTGGACGACAACATGATGACCGGCCACCCGGGACTTTTCGCGGGCGGGGACATGGTGCCCAGCCAGCGCACCGTCACGGTGGCGGTGGGCCACGGCAAGAAAGCGGCGCGCCACATCGATGCCTACCTGCGCGGTACCAAGTACCTCAAGCGGCCCAAGCACGACTTGGCCTCTTTCGACAAGCTGCACGTCTGGTTCTATACCGACGCGCCGCGTCGGCCGCAAGCGCAACTGGAGGTCACTCGCCGCACCGCAGGATTCGAGGAGGTGATGGCGGGCCTGAGCGAGAAGGAGGCCCACTACGAGGCGCGCCGCTGCCTGTCCTGCGGCAACTGCTTCGAGTGCGACGGCTGCTACGGCGCATGTCCGGAGGACGCCATCGTCAAGCTGGGCACGGGCAAGCGCTACCGCTACGACTACAGCCTATGCACCGGCTGCGCTATCTGTTTCAACCAGTGTCCCTGCCACGCCATCGAAATGATTCCCGAGCCCGCCGCATGAGGCTGCCATGGTCGCTCAACTGAAACCTTCCGTAGAACCGCAGATGGAGAGGCAAGTCACCACCATCGACGGCAACGAGGCCTGTGCGTACGTCGCGTACCGAGCCAGCGAGGTCTGCGCCATCTACCCCATCACGCCCTCCTCCACGATGGGGGAGCTGGCCGACCAGTGGGCCTCGGAGGGCAAGACCAACCTCTGGGGGAACGTGCCGACGGTCGTGGAGATGCAGAGCGAGGCTGGCGTGGCGGGCGCAGTTCACGGGGCGCTGTCCACGGGAGCGCTCACCACCACCTTCACGGCCTCCCAGGGTCTGCTGCTGATGATCCCCAACATGTACAAGATCGCCGGCGAGCTGACCCCTGTGGTGTTCCACGTGGCGGCCCGCTCGCTGGCGGCGCAGGCGCTGTCCATCTTCGGGGACCACCAGGACGTGATGGCGGTGCGCCAGGCGGGCTTCGCCATGCTGTGCTCGAGCTCGGTGCAGGAGGCGCACGACCTCGCCCTGGTGGCCCACGCCTCCACCCTCGAGGCGCGCGTGCCCTTCCTGCACTTCTTCGACGGCTTTCGCACCTCCCACGAGGTGAGCAAGGTCAGCCTGCTCACCGACGACGAGATGCGCTCGATGATCGACGACGATCTGGTGATGGCACACCGGGACCGGGGCCTCAACCCGGATCGGCCCTGCATCCGCGGCACCGCGCAGAACCCGGACGTCTACTTCCAGGGCCGCGAGGCGTGCAACCCGTTCTACGCGCGCGTCCCGGAGATCGTGGAGCGCAACATGGACCGCCTGGCGGAACTCACCGGGCACCGCTACCGGCTGTTCGACTATTACGGTCACCCCGAGGCCGAGCGGGCCATCGTGCTGATGGGCTCGGGCGTCGATACCGCCCGCGATACCATCCAGTACCTTCAAGAGCGCGGGGAACGGGTGGGCGTGCTCCAGGTGCATTTGTACCGGCCTTTCTCGGCGCAGCACTTCCTCCGCGCACTGCCCGCCTCGGTGCGTGCCATCGCGGTCCTCGACCGCACCAAGGAGCCAGGGTCCACCGGCGAGCCGCTCTACCTGGACGTCGTGACGACCCTCGCCGAGGGCTTGGCGGGCGGTCGCCTGCAGAGCATGCCACGGGTCATCGGGGGCCGCTACGGGCTGTCCTCCAAGGAGTTCACGCCCGCCATGGTCAAGACGGTGCTGGACGAACTCGCCAAGGACCGGCCCAAGAACCACTTCACCGTCGGCATCAACGACGACGTGTCCCACACCAGCCTGGACTACGACCGGACCTTCATGATCGAGTCCGACAAGGTGGTGCGGGCCATGTTCTTCGGGCTCGGGGCGGACGGCACGGTGGGAGCGAACAAGAACACCATCAAGATCATCGGCGAGGACCCCGAGTTCTTCGCCCAGGGCTACTTCGTGTACGACTCCAAGAAGTCGGGATCGCAGACCGTGTCCCACGTGCGGTTCGGACCGGAGCCGATCCGTGCCGCCTACCTTTTGCAGTCCGCCAACTTCATCGCCTGCCACCAGTTCAACTTTCTGGAGAAGGCGGACATGCTGCAGCAGGCCGTGTCCGGCGCCACCTTCCTGCTCAACAGCCCGTACGGACCCGACGAGGTCTGGGGGCAGATTCCGCGCAAGGTGCAGCGCCAGATCATCGACAAGCGCCTCGCCTTCTTCGTCATCGACGCCTACAAGGTGGCCGAAGACACCGGCATGGGCAATCGCATCAACACCATCATGCAGACTTGCTTCTTCGCCATGTCCGGGGTGCTTCCCAAGGACAAGGCCATCGAGAAGATCAAGAAGGCCATTCGCAAGACGTACGGCAAGAAGGGAGAGGATGTAGTCCGCAAGAACTTCGAGGCGGTGGACCACACTCTGGCGCACCTGTACGAGGTCCGGGTGCCCACGGACGCCGACAGCCTGCGGGAGGTTCCGCCGGTGGTGCCGGCGAATGCTCCCGAGTTCGTGCAGAAGGTCACCGCCATGATGATGGCCGGCCGCGGCGACGAGCTGCCGGTGAGCATGCTGCCGCTGGACGGCACCTATCCCAGCGGCACGACTCAGTGGGAGAAGCGCAACATCTCCCAGTTCGTCCCGATCTGGGAGCCCGAGGTCTGCATCCAGTGCGGAAACTGCAGCTTCGTCTGCCCGCATAGCGTGATCCGCGCCAAGTTCTACGGCGAGTCGCGCCTGGAAGGTGCGCCCGCCGCCTTCAAGTCGGCTGCCATCAGCGGCCGGGGCTTCCCGGACATCCGCTACACGCTCCAGATCTACGCCGAGGACTGCACCGGCTGCGGCATCTGCGTCGAGGCCTGTCCCGCGAAGAGCAAGGAGCAGGTGGGGCGCAAGGCCATCAACATGGCGCCCAAGACGCCGGTGCTGGACGAGTTCCGCACCAACACCGCGTTCTTCGAGACGCTGCCCTACGACGACCGCTCGCGAGTCGACTTCTCCACGGTTCGCGGGGTGCAATACCTGCAGCCGCTGTTCGAGTTCCCGGGCGCCTGCGCGGGCTGCGGCGAGACGCCCTATCTCAAGCTCCTCTCCCAGTTGTTCGGCGACCGCCTCATCGTGGCCAATGCCACTGGCTGCTCCTCCATCTACGGAGGCAACCTGCCCACCACGCCCTGGAGCCGCAATGAAGAGGGCCGGGGGCCGGCATGGTCCAACTCGCTGTTCGAGGACAATGCCGAGTTCGGCTTCGGCTTCCGCCTCACCGCCGACAAGCACCTGGCGATCGCGCGACAGCTCCTGCAGGAACTGCGGGCGGAGATCGGGGAGGACCTCGCACCGGCGATCCTCGCGGCGCCCCACGGCTCCGAGGTGGAGATCCAGGAGCAGCGCGTACGCGTCGAGGCGCTCAAGGAGCGGCTCCGCACCCTGCGCTCCGGCAAGGCGCGCCACCTGCTCTCCGTGGCCGACCAGTTGGTCAGGCGCAGCGTGTGGATCGTGGGGGGCGACGGCTGGGCCTACGACATCGGCTCGGGCGGCCTGGACCACGTGCTGGCCAGCGGACGGGACGTCAACGTCCTGGTGCTGGACACCGAGGTCTATTCGAACACCGGCGGGCAGATGTCCAAGTCGACGCCGCTCGCCGCGGTGGCGAAGTTCGCCGCCTCCGGGAAGTCCGTCCCCAAGAAGGACCTGGCCCTGCAGGCCATCTCGTACGGCAACGTGTACGTCGCCCGCGTCGCCATGGGGGCGAACCCGCAGCAGACGCTGATGGCCTTCCGGGAAGCCGAGACCTACCGCGGGCCGTCGCTCATCCTCGCCTACAGCCACTGCATCGCCCACGGCTTCAACCTGCAGTACGGCATGCACCAGCAGCACCTTGCCGTGGAGAGCGGCCACTGGCCGCTCGTGCGCTACAACCCGGAGGTGCGCCGCTCGGCCGAGAACCCCTTCGTCCTCGACTCCCAGCGCCCGCGCATCCCGCTCAAGGACTATGCGTACAACGAGCTGCGCTACAAGATGCTGACCCGTACCAATCCGGCGGAGGCGGAGCGCCTGATGCACCTCGCCGAGGGCAACGTGCGCCAGGTGTGGGACGTGTACGAGGAGATGGCCACCCGCGGCCCGAGCGGCTTTCCGTCGGCGAAGCCGGCGGCCGGGTAGGCCCCAGGGCGGAGCTTCGCATGGACCGAGTCAGGACGCAGAACGAGAGGTAGCCAAATGGACCTGCGCACCAGCTACATGGGCTTGAACCTGCAGCATCCCGTGGTGGTGTCCGCTTCGCCGCTGTCCGCGAAGCTCGAGAACATCAAGCAGATGGAGGATGCCGGCGCGGCCGCGGTGGTGATGTTCTCCCTGTTCGAGGAGCAGATTCAGCACGAGCAGGAGGCATTCGAGCACCTGACCTCCTATGGCTCGGAGTTCTACGCCGAATCCCTCGGCTACTTCCCCAAGGTCGAGGATTACACCGTGGGTCCCGAGCAGTATCTCGATCTGCTGCGGCGCGCCTCCGAGAGCGTGAGCATCCCCGTCATCGGGAGCCTGAACGGCATCACCAACCGCGGCTGGGTGGACTATGCGCGCCAGATGGCGGAGGCCGGGGCGCAGGGAATCGAGCTCAACGTCTACTACATCCCGGCGGACTTGGACGAATCGGGCCGCGACGTGGAGGGCCGTTACCTGGACATCGTGCGCGCCGTCAGGAGCGCCGTGTCGGTGCCCGTAGCCATGAAGCTCAGCCCCTTCTTCAGCGCCACCGGAAACATGGCCCGGCAGCTCGATGAAGCCGGCGCCGACGCACTGGTTCTGTTCAACCGCTTCTACCAGCCCGACTTCGATCTGGACGAGCTGGAAGTGGCGTCGACGCTGGAGTTGAGCACCCCTGCCGAGATCCGACTGCCGCTGCTCTGGATCGCCATCCTTTACGGGCGCGTGAGCTGCTCGCTGGCGGCCACCACCGGCGTCCACACTCCGGCCGAGGTGATCAAGTACCTGATGGCCGGCGCAGATGCGGTGATGACCACGTCCGCGCTGCTCAAGAACGGCATCGGTCACCTCACCAAGCTGGTGGACGGCCTGAAGGAGTGGATGGACCGCCGGGGCTACGTGTCGGTCCAGCAGATGAAAGGCTCCATGAGCCAGCAGAACGTCGGCGACCCGACCGCGTTCGAACGGGCCAACTACATCAAGATCCTGGAGAGCTACAAGAGCCCGTACATGGCGTAGCACGGCGGGACGGCGGAGGACGGCGTATCGGCGGCAGATGCTGGTCCGGAGCCAGTGGTTAGGAATCAGCGGTTCGCGGGTTGGATCCTGTCGCTAGCTTCATAAAATACAGTAACTTATCAAACCATTCCCCGGCATCGCCCGGCAAGCGTCACGGTCAAGAAAAGACGTCCCGCCGGCAACCGGCTTGGGGCGGCAGTATACCATCGCACCGTGTTGTTCCGGACTCCGTTTCGCTTCATCCCGACTACGCTCACTTGCAGGCGAACTCCGGCTCCGCTTCTTCTCCTGCCCATCGTCCAGCGCCGCCTTTTGCGGCAGCCCATCGAGGTGCTGGTCGAGATTCTCCTTGGTGCGCAGCAGCGCCAAGATGCGGTTGTCACAGTGGAAAGGGAATGGTCGCTGCGTCCGCTACCAACCGGCGGAGGGCGTGGACGCTGATGTAGTCGCCGAAGACCGCGCGGGCATTCTTGTCGATCAGTTCGGTCGGCGCCCGTGAAGCCGGTGAAGACGCGTTCGGCAGCGCGTCGAATGTGGCGTGCGAAGCTGTTGAAAGAGTCGTGGTCGTTGCGGCGCGCCCAACCCCCTGCGCAGGGGATCGCGCCCGCGGGTTCCTTCGGCGGACTGTCCGCGAGGCGGGAATACTGCCCGGAAACGCTGCGGGATGGGGAGAACCGCCTTGAGCGCAAAATCACGGGCTGCGTGCGGGCACGGGGAATTGCGCCGTCCCCTGGGTCGGCATGAACTCACCTAGTCGGGAGGGCGGTTTGCGCGTCCCCAGTGAGACGGACAAGATCCTCACGAATCTTTTCCAACTCGTCACGAAGCTTGGCCGAGGCGCCAGTGAGCACGTCTGTCCTGGTCTCGTCCGCACAGCGTTTCAGTTCCCCAGCGATCTCTTTGAGCGTCTGGCTTATCTTGCGTGCCTCGACCCATGCCCTTTCAATCCCCCGCTCAATGAACTCTCGAAACAGCACCAGCTCGTCATCATTGAGCTGGAGAAGCTGCTCCGTATGCTGGCCGGCAGCGTCACGGGGTTGCACCTCGAACCCCTCGAACCAGAGGTGCGAGGCCATCACATGATGGCACGGATTGGGAATGAATATGCCCCGCTCGCCCTCTACTTTGCTGGGCCAATAGTCCGTCTTGCGGGAGTTGCAGTTGCCGCAAGCGTAGAAAAGGTTGGAGTAATTCGTCGTTAACTCGGGGAACTTCGCCGTTGGCTTGTAGTGGTCCACGCCAAAGGTGCCGCCGAGGCCGTCAGGAAGGCGGCAATAGACGCACTTTCGGTCGAACTCATCGCGGAGGTACGGCTTGTATGATTTGTACGACCTGTACTTCTTCGGGTTCAGCCGTCTGACATGCTTCCATTTCGGATAGCGAAACGGCGTGGGCTGCTTCACTTAAGGTCTAGCTCGTCCCTGACCTTCTGGTGCCGCTTGGCTGCCTGGTCGAGCCGTTCAGCGACCTCACCCAGGGCGGTCCATTGGTCCTCGGTCACTGGCGGCAACAATTTCCGAAGTCGCTCGCTCAAAATCGCCAGCCGCGCCTCATGCTCGGTGGATGCTCCCTGCACGTACATCCTCGCCAGCAGCCGCACTCGCGCAGTGGCGCACCGTTCGGCTTCGTTATCCCCGAGTGGCTCTCGTACCTCATCCGCTGGCTGTTGCGGCGAGGACGTTAACGCTCCCTCGAACTCTGCTTCGACAGATGTTGTCTCAATGCGGATGGAAGACAATCGACGCAATACGTCCAGAAAGTCGGCGACACGCGTTGAAGTGCGTTCCTGTGCCAGATCCGCACTCGGTTGTCTCGTTTCGCCGTCGCTCCCCTTGAAGGCGTAGAACAGCGTCTGGTCGGGTTCCAAAGAGTTTGGCTGCCAACTGTAGGCTAGGGTGTAGGAGGCCATCTCTGCTCTACCGCTTCTTCATGGCTTTGCCCAGGTATGCCAGCGCTTTGTCGCCAATGGCCCAACGGAACAACTTGAAATTCTGCGCGTTAAAGGCGACGAGAAAGTTCTCGAGTTCCTTAACAGCTACTTCCTCCCGATAGAAATCGAAGTCAAGGATATAGGACCGGTTATCTTCGAGCCCATCCTCAAGACCGTGCCGGAAGTTGTACTGACCGTCAGTGGTCGCCCCGCTGATGTTCTGCCAATATTTCGCCGGGTTTCCCAACACGTTGTCCGTGAGAGGTTTGATGATGTCGTCCCGCAACCAGCCGGATGGGTCACCCTTGACGGGAATGACATTTACATACCGAAGCCCAACTCGCGTGAAAAAGTCGGAATCAATAATTTCAGCAGCCTGCTGCACCACCCACGCAAGACGCTTCAAGAAATCCTCGAAGTTCTCGTAGGCCTGTGTCTCCAGCGCGAACGCCGACGACCGGAGAGACACCGTCCAATCCCGCTTCAGCGACCGAAAAATGTACCGAGCTTCGGAATCGCGGCCCCCGGAGGGATGGAGACTGATGTCCGCAGCGCGCTCGTAGTGAGGGTATAACTTCCGCAGTGCCTTCTGGAAGGCAGGCGGGCATTCCTGTTCAAGTTCAAGTAGGGTGGGAAACCGCAGTTCACAAACGGTAAGGCGAATGAAGTTGCGTTCAAACTCCACGCGCTCGACATCGGGCACATTCAGATATCCGTCAGGTCGAGTCACCGCATGGTCCTCTCCGATTGCACCACACCCTCCAGGCGGAGGTGATGCTCACGTCACCTGGCAAGGTTACTGGGCACTCTTCTCACAAATCGCTAGTGTTGTCAACGACCCTTTCAGCCCTTTCAGGACAGCCATCCCCTTTTTAGCCACGATTGGCCCCACTGCTCCTGGATGGAGTCGACGCCGGGGTCTCAGGTCACACAGCTTGACATGCTTGCTGAACGCCCTGCGTTACTCGCCGGCGCCATCATCCTGCTTGCTGTGAGGCCGCTGATGGACGCTCGATCACCTGTGACGGCTTCACCTGCTAGTCCACGGTGGCCTTCGTGGTGCGCTTGAACTGGACTGGGACAAGCCACTGCTGGGCGGCCACGAGATCGTCCTCAGAGAGGGTTGTCTTGTTCTTGAGTGTGTGACCGGCAGTCTCGGTCGCAGTAACCCGAGTGATGCCACGCGCAGCTCAAAGCGACGCCGATATGGGCTCCTCCATCGGACACCAGCGAAAGAGGAACTCCCAGTCGCCCAAGCATCGGGATCGTAGGAAGGACAGGAAATTCGAGAACACTATCCTCGCAGGAGCGTACTGCCTCGGCACCGATCGGTCAAGTTTTTTGCGTTGACAGCCTTTTTGGGGTGGTGGGGCCGGCGGGCGACGATCCAGGGAAGTCGCGAAGCGCTGAGCCGAGGAGCCTGTGGTAGCCATACGAGACCAAGTGCGGGGTCCGTCGACGTTCCGCTACTATGGCGGGCCGTCGGCCAACCGGGGGTTTGTAAACGGTGCTGGATTCTCGCCGGGGGGGCCGACGGACCTCCGACCGCCAACCGCGACGGGCCGCCCCCGGCGCTACCTCGACGGCCTGCTGCTCAAGCGGGTCCAGGACCGGGAGGGTTTCAAGACCCGAAACCGCCTGAACCTCGGGTCCTCAAAGGTCTGTGACCGGCCGGTGGCGGGCCGTCGGGGTGGGTGGGCAGGGGACCTGTCCTTCCCTGGGGCACGCACCCCGGTCACTGGCTCCGCCCGCCCCCCGAGGTCTGGCTGGGCGCCGCCGTGGCCCCCCTCGCACAGGTGGCCGGGGCGCACCGCCATCCGAGGTGCCGCAGGTGATATTGTCCCTTCCAATCGCGAGCTCGTCACGGCACAGGCCTTCGCTCTCTGGGCTTCTGAACACATTGCGCGCCCTGCGTTCCCCAGCACAATGGCGCCCAGACGCCGACCTTGAGGTCGACTTCACCAGGCGCGTCCGTCCTCACCTCGCCGGGTTGCCGACGGGTACCAAACAGGCGTGGCCATGCTGCCGACGACGGCCGCCGGCGCGTCAATGGGTGCGACCCGCGCCCCTGCGGCGTCCACGCGCTCATCGCCGATGCCCGATTGTCGCCCCGCGGCGCTTCAGGTAGCTTGTCAACTCTGACTCGGATGTACGGAGGTCCGGCGTGACCGCGACCATGCTCGATGAGTACAAGGAGCGCCTTCTGGCCAAGCTGGAGGCGGCCGCTGAGGCCGGTCTCACCCTGAGCGGGCTGGGTATCAAGGGGGCCGCCAAGACCGGCAAGCTCTTGAGGCAAGCGCTCGGCGAGCTGCAGCGTGAGGGTCGGGTCGGCAACCTCGGGCTCCTCACACAGCCACGGTACGTGCTGCAGCGCTTCTACCGGCCCTTGGACCTCGCTTACGAGCACGTGCAGGCGAAGGCCGTTCCGGGCAAGCCGCATCTCTATACCAGGAGTGAGCTGGAGAAGGGGCTGAAGGGGCCGATGAAGGGAAAACTGGACGAGGCCATGGACCTTCTGGTGAAGGAAAGGGCACTGTTGCGTCTGAAACGAGGTAACGTGAGCCTCTATCTCCATGCTGCGTCGTTGGCGGGCCTGGTGCCCGCATCCGTGCGGCCTGTCGGGCCAGGCATAGACCGCGATCGGCTGCGCGAGGCTTACCGCCAAGCGGTGCGGGCCTCAGGCTTTTCCGACGTGCTGGTCGAGGAGGTGCAGCGGCGTCTGGACAGCTCCCTCGAGGATCTGAAGGCGCTGTTGATCGCAGAATGCCGCGCCGGGCGAGCGGTACCGAGCCTGGGGGATTGGTCGCTGTCCTCGGAGGCGGCGCGGACCGCGGCCATCGATATCAACGGCCGGCCGCACCTGCGCATCCGCCTCCTGGACTGAAACATGTCAACGGCGCACGGCGCTCCGCTGCTGAATCCGTTCGACGAAGACATCGTCTACGAGCCGCGCTGCATCGAGCCGCCGGTTCCTGGCCTGAACGATGCCCCGTTCGGCGCCGTACTGGAGGAGCTTGCCCGCCTCGACGGTGAGCCGGTCTACCGCGCCGCCAAGGCCAGTCACTCGCTGCTGGTCACCTCGCCGCAGGCGGGCTACGGCAAGTCGCACCTGATAGGGCGTCTGTTCCAAGCGCTGACGGGCCGGGCCACCTGCGTCTATGTGCGCCCCTTCGAAGACCCTGCCAGTTGCTGGAAGTCCATTTTGGAGCGGCTGGTCCATGAGCTGGATTACACCGAGCGCGGAGCAGGACAGCCGGAGCCGCGGCACGAGATCACCCAACTGGATGCTTTGGCCCATGGCGTGCTGTCCCATCTGGCGGCCGACCTGTTGGCAAGCGGTGTCCTGCGCAGTCGGCGCCAGGAGTCTGCTGAGATCGTACGGATGCTGCGGGAACGGCCCCTGGAGAAATACACCCCGACCCTGCTGTCGGGCTGGACGCGCCAACTGCAGGCGCTGTTCCGTCGGCCCGAGTTCGCGCCGGTTGTCGTCAGGCGGATGAGGGCTCTCGGCGTGGAACTTCAGGCGGCGCCGGCCAACTGGCTGCGCGTCCTGTTCAGCTACTTCCAGTGCGGCGACGAGCTGCTGCGCGAGGGGTGTCTCGATTGGCTGATGGGCGACAGCATCGACGAAGCGCTTTCGGACCGGATCGGCCTCACCGCGAGGGACCTGCCCAAGGCGGAGCTATCGGCAAGCGAAGCCAACGAGCTGTGCAAAAATCGCATCCTCGACTTGTGCCGGCTGGCCGGCTTCTACCGGCCCTTCCTGTTCTGTTTCGACCAGACCGAGAATTACGGGAAAGACCCGGCGCTCGCGCGCGCCCTTGGGGCGGTCACCCAGGTGGTTACCGACGAGGCTCGCAATCAGCTCACCTTGATCACGGCCAACCTGGACTCTTGGGAGCAGCGCATCCGCCCTCATTGGGAGGAGGCGCAGCTCCATCGCCTGGGACGAGTCGCGCACCAACTGCAGGGTCTGACCTCGGGGCAAGGTGAGCACTTGGTGCGCCAGCGCCTGCAGGCGTGGCAGATCCCCCCGGAGCGGATTCTCGTCTTTCTCGAGAGCGGCCGGCGCCTGGGATCGATGTTCTCCGACGCGCCGCAGATGGGTGTGCGCTCTTTCCTGCAGCGATGCTACCAAGAGTGGCAGGAGTTCCAGCGGCTGCCCGCCGTAACGCCGGCGTCGCTTGCGGAGCTGTTCAAGCAATATTGTGACGAGGTAGCGAGCCAGCCGGGGCGCTTGGTGTTCGACCGGGATGCTCTGTTCTGGCTGGTGACGGAAGTGGCACGGGGGCTTCCCGGCGTGGAGGTGGACCGGGTGCAGGGACGCAGCGGCCATGCCGTTCCCAGGTGGTCCCACGAGGGCCGTCAGATCCTGTTCGACTTCGAGGGCGGCTCCCACTGGAGGCGCTGGCAGTCCATCGCCCGACGCACCGGCGAATACTGCAGCAAGCATCCGGGGAGCAAAGTGGTCTACTTTCGGACGCCGGAACTCCGGTCTATCCCCGGCCGCTGGCAGGTCGCGCCTGAGGTCGAGGACGCCAAGCGGCGCCACCTCCACATCGAGACGCTAGACCTGAGCCGGGTCACCGAGCTGTACGCCGCTCGCGAGCTGTACGCGGACGCGATCCAGGGTGACATCAGCTTCTGCGCCGAGGCGGTATTGGGGTTCCTGCGGGAACGGCTGCAGCCGTGGTGGGAGCGCGTGTTGCGAGGGCTGCCCCAGGAGTCCGGGGTGCCCGCGGTCACACCGGCCGCAGACTCCGGTGAGCTGCTCGGTGCGGTGCGAGCTGCCGTGCAGCGCGGCAAATTCCTCAGCCTGGACGAGCTTCTGACCAGCCTGCCCTCCGAAACGAGCCGCGAGGCCGTTCTGGAGGCGTGCGGGAGAGTGCGGGAGATCCGCGTCCACGCCAGTCCCACCATGACGGTCCTGCAGTGGCAGTCCGGCGCATCACCGTGAGTCAGCTCAAATGCGCTTGCCTGGACGAGGGCTGGCGCACGGCCTGGCTGCGAGGCGAGACCCCGCCTACCCGGTCCTTTGCTGCGAACGGGGCTCGGGCGGTGCACGGGACGCTGTTCCACAAGCTGGCGGAGGACTTCGCCGCCTGGCTGAGCGGCGGACGATCGGTGCGTCGCGCCGCCAAGCTCGAGAGTGCGGAGGATCTGTGGGGTGAGCTGTACGAGAGATTCGCCGCCGCGCGGCTGGGCAGCCTGGCCGGGTCGGGAAAATTGGAGTCGGCACACCACCTCAGCCGCTGCCTCAAGGTATTCTGCCAGAGGCTGGAGGAGTTGCGCCGCCGCACCCAGGGCTTCGTCACCTGGCAGGACGTCTACCTGGACAAGGAATATCCGCTGCACGACGTGCCGATCGCCGTGGGCGCCGGAGACACGCTGCGGGTCTCGGGCCAAGTCGACGCCCTGCGAAGCCATCCGACGTTCGGTGTAGAGGTGGTGGACTACAAGCTCTCCCACGGGGCCCAGGCCAAGCACGACCTGGTGCAGCTCGCGGTCTACGCTCGGCTGCTGGCCGTCACCAAACCGGGGCTGCGCTTCACCGGCAGCCTGGAGTATTACGAGCCTGAGCTGCGAGAGCTTCAGGTGGCGGCCGGGGATCTGGAGGGGATCTTCGACGAGCTGGTGCGACCGCTGCTGCCGGAGCTGGCGGGCGCGGGCGGACGCGGCCGTCCACGTCCGAAAGCGGCGCCGAGCACTTCGCCTCCGGGCGAGACGCAGCCGCCAATGCCGCCGCCGGACCTTTCGGGAGCCATCCGCGAGTGCTTCGCCTCCTTCAACCTCCAAGTGGAGGTGCTGGACCGGTGCGAGGCGCCGCAGCTCGTGCGTTATCGGGTACTGCCCGCCGCCGGCGTCAAGGTCGTGTCGCTGGTGAACCGCGCCCAGGACCTGCAGGTGGCCCTGTCGCTGGTACAGCCGCCGATGATCGAGCCAGCTCAGGGGTACGTGAGCATCAACGTCCCCAGGGAGCGGCCGGACACAGTTCTGTGGCGCAACGTGATGCATCGCGCGGCAGACCGGCTGGCCGCCAGCGCGGTGGCCTTCCCGGTCGGCGTCGGGGCGGACGGCAACGTCCTGGTCGCGGACTTCGCGGACCCGAACATGGCCCATGCCCTGGTCGGCGGCGCCTCGGGCAGCGGCAAGAGCGAGCTGCTCAAATCCGTCGCCGCCGCTCTGATGGTGCGGAACAGTCCCGAGACCCTGCGCGTCACCATCATCGACCCGAAGGCCCTCACCTTCGGTGCCCTGTCGGGCGCGCCGCACCTGAGCGGCCCGGGGATCACGGACCGCAAGGAGGCGGTCGCCTGCCTGGAGCGACTGGTAGGCGACATGGACCGGCGGTACCGGCAGCTCGCCGCAGAGGGCTACGAGAGCCTGAGTCAGCGCCATGCCGCAGGACGGCGCGGCATGCCCTTCCACGTCGTGATCTTCGACGAGTTCGCGGACCTCGTCCTGGCCGGCAGGAAGGAGAAACAAACCTTCGAGGCCCTCGTGGCGCGGCTGGCAGGCAAGGGCCGCGCAGCGGGGATACATCTGGTGTTGGCGACCCAACGGCCAGACCGTAACATCGTCACCGGGCCCATCAAGGCGAACCTCCCGCTCAAGGTCTGTCTGCGCGTGACCAGCGCCACGAACTCGCAGATTGTCCTGGACCAGGGCGGCGCAGAAGCCCTCCTGGGCCGGGGTGACCTGCTCTGCGATCGCGGCCAGGGCGTAGAGCGGGCGCAAGCCCCCCTGGTGACGCCGGAAGACCTCGGCGGGCTCGCGCGAAAGGGCGTGCTGGGTTGAGTGACCCGTCGCGGGCGTGCCCGACGCGGGAGTACTGAGCCATCGCGGCGGCCGGACCCGGCAGTCGTGCGGCCCCGTGCTGCGACAGGTCGCGGAGTTCGACCGATACGGGGGAGCAGAGGTCCGCTCATGAGTCGTCGTAGAGCGGAGAGCGGCATGAAGGCGTTTCTCGGCGTTGTGGTAGCCATAACTGCATCGCTGTGGTGGCGGATTACACGCAGCGTCGATGCGTCAATCGGGCGTATGCGCGAGCCCGAAGCGCGGCTACGGCAAGCGGTCGAGGAGCCAGGCGGGGACTTCGCCGCGCTGATCGAGGCTACGGATGCTTGGGCTCGCGCCCACGGGTTGACGAAGGACGAGGTGCTGGAGTTCTTCAGCCTGTCGGCGGGGAATCCCCTCCGGGTCTGTCCCTGGCGCGATGACGCTGCCGGCACGTTCCTCGCCCTCTACTACGCCAGGATCCCGCTCAGAGGGCGGACGGTTCAACGGTCGCTGCGGGACCTGGTGACGCTTTACGGGGAAGAGCGGAGCGTTACGACCTCCGACAGCAGGGATGGCGTTCTCCTGCCGCGGGCTGAGGGCGCTTACGCCCAGGCATTTCCAGGCGCCGGCCTCGATGCGCTTTATGCCGAGCACCAGACGGCGTGCCGGCTCCTGGAGGAGAAGACGGACGCTCGTGCCCAGCCCCTACGAGCCGACACGCGCGACATCATGCTGCGGGCCATTCGGCGTCAGTTGGACCATGTCACGTCCTTGCCGCTCTGGTATCTACGGGGGGCATACTGGTACCTGGTGCGGCGCCGGCTGTTGGCCGGAAAGCCTCTGAGATCGCAGGGTCTCCTATGAGCCCAAACCGCGGACGGGCCCCACGGGAGCATTCGGTGCACGGTGTCACGGAGCCGTTTTTGCGATACCAAGTGCGGGCGGCGGCCCCCACAGTTCGGCAATGGGTGCTCAACTTACAGGCGGGAGTCCTGGTTGAATGTTCGTGAGAGAGCGGCGAATGTGCTGCCGCTTCGTTGGCTCACGGTGCAATGGCGCCTGTAAGCGCGATCACAGTATGAGCCGTGGGCTGTTCCGGCGGCTCATTTGACCTGTGGGGGGCGACGCGTTGTCGAGAAAGACCATCGTCATCGCCCACCGGGGCGCCAGCGGCTATCTGCCGGAGCACACACTGGCTTCGTATGCGGTTGCCATCCTGCAGGGCGCGGACTACGTGGAGCCCGACCTGGTGATCACCCGGGACGGGCAACTCATCGCACGCCACGACAACATCCTCAACCTGACCACCGACGTGGGGTCTCGGCCGGAGTTCGCCGCGCGCCGCACCAGCAAGCTCGTCGATGGGACAGCCGCGACCGGCTGGTTCAGCGAGGACTTCACTCTGGAGGAGATCAAGAGGGTGCGGGCCGTGGAGCGCATTCCCGACCTACGGCCCGCCAACAGCCGTTTCGACGGCCAGTTCGAGGTGCCGACCCTGCAGGAGGTCATCGACTTGGTGAAGGCTATGGAACGAGTCACCGGGCGCGCGATAGGCATCTACCCGGAGACCAAGCACCCGACCTACTTCGAGCGCATCGGCCTGCCGCTGGAGGAGCGTTTGGTTGGCATCCTACACGCCAACGGCTATGCGGGGCGCCAAGCCCGAGTCTTCATTCAGTCCTTCGAGGTCGGCAACCTCAGGCGCCTGCGGGCGCTGACCGACCTGCCGCTCATCCAGCTCCTCGCCAGGGACGGCCGGCCCTACGACATGGAGGCGGCCGGCGGCACCGGCGGGTACCAGCAGATGGCGACTGCCCGCGGTCTAGCGGAGATCGCGGCCTACGCGGACGGCGTCGGTCCCGACAAGCGTCTGATCATTCCCCTCGACGCGGACGGCAACGTGGATGCGGGCCGCACCACCGCGTTCGTGGCAGACGCACACGGCGTGGGCTTGCAGGTCCATCCCTACACCTTCCGCGCCGAAAACGTCTTCCTGCCCAGGAGCTTGCGGCGTGGGGCAGGCGCCCCGAGCGACCTCGGCAATCTGCCGCGCGAGCTGGACGCCTTCCTCGGCGCGGGAATCGACGGGTTCTTCGTAGACCAGCCCGACATCGGCGTCCGGGTTCGGGACCGGTTCGTTGCCGGCGGCTTCTAGACCGCCCGGCGCGCCAGGCGTATGTTTGGGGCGGCTCCCGGCGCGGCGGGAGCCAGGATCAGGTCTGCCGTTTCAGGCCCGCGCGTTCCATAACAGCCTCAGAGCCCGGAGCGAGCGCCTTCTATGGCTGACATCCTCGTCGTGGGGGCCGGGATCTCCGGCCTCGCCACTGCCTTATTCCTGCGGGAGCAGCGGCACCAGGTGCGGGTTCTGGAGCGAGCCGACCGTGTGGGCGGCACCATCCGCAGCCTTGCGGACAGCGGCTTCCTCGTGGATGCGGGGCCAAACTCGACACTGGACCGCGGGGCAGCGCTGGCCTCTCTGGTCGCCGCCCTCGGGCTGCAGGGGGAAGTTCTGGAGGCCAACCCGGCGGCGAAGCGGCGCTACGTGGCGAAGAATGGACGGCCGGTGGCCATGCCGGCAGGCGCGGTCGATTTTCTGAAAACGCCGTTGTTCAGTGTGGCGGGCAAGCTGCGCCTTCTGCTCGAGCCCTTCGCGCGCCGCTCCCGCCGAGAGGAGTCCATCGCCCAGTTCGTCAGGCGCCGGCTGGGCCGCGAGTTCCTGGACTGGGCCATCGACCCCTTCGTCTCGGGGGTGTATGCCGGCGACCCGGAGCGCCTGTCCGTGCGCGCGGCGACAGCGAAGATATACGCCTTGGAGTCGAAGTACGGCTCCTTGTTCATCGGCAGTCTCATGCGCCGGTTGAAAGGCAGGCCCACCGGTCCAGCGCCAAAGGGGCGGCTGATCTCGTTTTCGCGCGGCATGCATGCGTTGCCCCAGGCGTTGGCCGAGTCTCTGGGAGACGCGGTAACGGCGGGAGCGGACGTGACCAGCATCTGTCGCCGAGCAGACGGGCGCTGGGAGGCGGTGAGTGCCGGCCCGCCCTATGCCGCGGATAGGCTGGTGTTGTGCGTGCCGGCCTACGTCTGCGCCGATCTGCTGCGCCCCTCGAACGCTGCTGCGGCGGATGCCTTGGCTGCCATCCCCTACGCGGCGATCGCCTCGGTGGCGCTCGGGTTCCGCCGCGCCAACGTCCAGCACCCGCTGGACGGGTTCGGAATGCTCATCCCGCACCGGGTCGGGATCGAGACGCTGGGGGTCCTGTTCTCCTCCACCCTGTTTCCCGGCCGTGCCCCGGGCGGGCACGTCCTGCTCACCGCCTTCCTGGGCGGGGCGCGGAACCCGGGGGTGGCCGACCGCGATGAGGGGAGCTTGGTCGCCCGAGTGGTGGAGGACCTCACGCCGTTCCTCGGCCTCCGCGGCCAGGCGGTCTTCCAGCACGTGACCCGCTGGCCCCGCGCAATCCCACAGTACAACCTCGGCCACCTGGACCGGCTGCAGCGCATCGACGCCGCGTTGGAGCAGTTGCCCGGTCTTTATCTGCGCGCCAACTGGAGGGACGGCACCTCGCTCGCGGACTGTGTCGCGAACGCCAGGGCTCTGGCCGAGCGCATCGGATCGGCTTGAGACGGAAGACGGCCGCCGCCGCAGACCGCTACGCGGGAGAGTGCCATGAGCAAGGTCGCCAACCTGCTCGAAAATGTGCCCAGGGGGCTTCCTGAAGAGGTTTTCGGCGTGCTCGCCCAGGGACCGGGGACCCGCATCGAGCGTATCGTGTCCCACGGGCATGCGTCGCCGCCGGGCTTCTGGCACGACCAGGAGACCCGCGAGTGGGTGATGGTCGTGCAGGGCAGGGCAGTCCTGGAGTTCGATCCCGGCGAGCGCATCGAGATGCGCCCTGGGGACTGGATGGATATACCGGCGCACCGGCGTCACCGGGTCGCCTGGACGACCCCAGACGAGCCCACGGTGTGGGTCGCCGTGCACTATTGAAGGTATTGAAGGGAGCGGTTCGCGGCCGGCGCTGGCGGAAATCGCGGCCGGCTACGCCCGGCCGACGTTGGTATCGTGTGGGGAGTGGTAGTAATCGCTATCCTCGGCGAAGCGCTTGGCCTCTTCCACGAGTTTGCGCAACCGTTGCTCCGCAGTGATCACCTCGCCGCAGGACTCGCAGAACGGGTCCCCGCACGGCTGCCGCGAGTAGAGCCAGAATTGCACCGCGCCGGCCAGCAGCCCGGAGGCGACGTCCCATGCGTCCGCCTCTTTGTCCTCTTCGAGGAGACGGTTGCCCAGCTCGACGGCGCGTTGGGCAGCCTGGTCGAATGGAGTGAGGTCTTGGTCCCGGGAGGCCATCGGTTTTTCCCACGAGGCCGCGCGATTGCGGCGGATTTTCTACATTGTACTGCGCTGTCCACCTGAGCCCAACTACGGCGTGTATGGATTACCCGAGAGCGTGTGAACGAAGCTGCTGCGCAAGCTCTGAGGGACGCAACGGCCGCGCGGCTGGCAGAGTCGTTGCAGCCGTGAAGCTCGCTAAAAGATGGCTCCCAAGGTCGCGCCGACGACCCGGAACGGGAATGCGATGACGGCGCCTCCCAGGTTCACGGCGCTCCCTACGATCCCGGTCGGGCGATCCTCTTGGGTCGTGGTGGTCACGGTGGTCTCGCGCTGGGCCGGAGCTGCGCCCTGGTAGCCCGACTCCGCGCCATCGGGGACAGCGGCCGCTGGCTGGGTGACCGTTTCTGTCTTTACCACGGTCGTGGAGGTGCCGGCGCAGCCGAGCAGCCCGGCGAGCAACATGGTGGTGATGAACGCTGAACCGGCAAGTTTTCTTATAGACGCACGCATAATCTTCTCCTCGGAGGCTGTCCCCTCCGGCGTGACCGTGAGCCGCCTGGCCGTGGCCAGATGGCGGACCCTCGTTGCGAATGACTCGCAGTGCCGGCTCAAGTATAGCTCAGCCTCGGGGGGGTAGACGGCCAACCGAAGGGGGCGGCTTCGACGCCGTGAGGGAGTACGCGCCGATCAGGGGACAACTGCAGCGCAGGTCGAGGGGCTGGAGGCGGAGGTTTTCCTGTCCTTTGACCCCACGCTTTCTGCTGAAGGTTTATCGGGGAATACACCAGTGCCTAAAGGCTCGCGATCGCGGGCCGGCTGGCCGCAGTTCGGCGCTGACCTTGGCAAGTCACGCGGCGAGCGGCATCATTGACGCTGGCGGATGGGGGAAGGGGTGATGGACCGGCAAGGGCGCAAGCGCGCAAGAGTATTCCTGAGCTACAGCCACAAGGACGAGAAGCCCTACCTCGAAGAGACTCCGGCCCTATCTCAAGTCGCTCGCCGACCGCGGAATCATCGACCTCTGGAGTGATCATCGGATCGCCCCGAGCGAGCGCTGGCACGATGAGATCCAGTCCGCCATCGAGTCGGCGGCGGTCGCGGTGCTCCTCGTCTCGCAGGATTTTCTCGCCTCCGACTACATCCGTCAGTACGAGGTGCCGCCGCTCCTGCGGGCGCGGGAGCAGGAGGGTGTCCCGGTCGCCTGCCTGTTCGTCAAGCCCTCCCTGGTGAAACATGAGGGCATGGTCTTCCACGCGGGTTCTGGGGGAAAGGCGGTCAGGCTCACGGAGTATCAGGGCCTGAACAGCCCCGACCGGCCGCTCTCGGGAATGGATGACAACGAGCGGGCGAAGGCTTACGTGGCGGCGGCGGAGTGGATCGGCAAGCTGGTTGCGCAGCCCGCCCCGCAGGCCGAGTTCCGGCAGCCGCCCCCGGAGGAGCGGCGGGATCTCCAGGTTCGCCTGGAAGTGAGGCGCGGCTATCTGGAAAGGCTCTACTTCTGCGCCGGAGCCAAGATCACCGAGTACCGCTCACCTTGGCCGCCCCTTCGGGATCGGCTCGTCGAGTGGGCAAACCGCGGTCCCCATGCCTTGCGAACGGGCCTGACGGAGGCGCTGTTCCAGGGACTGTTCGGCGACGATCGAGGCGCCGAGACGGTTCTGTCGGCAACCTTCGAGTCCGGCCCGGGCCTCGTGCCGCGCCCGATCCTGCATCCGGTCAGGGTGCGCATCGCGACCGACGAGCCGGCGCTGAATATCCCTGCCGTGGCACCACACCGCGTGGGCGGGCGAACGGCTCTGGAACAGTGCCGGGTGGACCTTCGAGCTGACGGCGTCCGGCCCGGAGGCGGAAGCCACCGGGCCTTCGGATGTCTTGCTCAAGGCGCCGTGCCCGGTGCTGCTCGTGGCTTTGAGCGCCGGGAACGAAGGCGCGCCTGCTCTGGATACTCACTTCCGGGCCGTAGAAGAGATCCTGCATCGGGCCTGGCCGGCTTACACCGAGCCGCCGCGCGTGGCCCGCGACGCCCGGACGGTCGAGCACGCCTTCCGCGAGCGAAGGCCACGCATTGTCTGCTGCTTCGGCGAGCATCTCGATCTGGACGGGCGGGCGCTCGCCGAGCTGCTGCGCGTGTCCTGGGGCGCGCAGCCGCCCCAGATTCTCCTTCTCAGCCTGGTGGGAGACCGTCTGAGCCAGGCGGCCGAGGCTCTGGCCGGGCTGCATCCGGAGGTTCCGCTGATTGCCCTGCAGTGCTCACCGGATGCGGCCGAGCTGCAGGCCTCGGCCCTGGACTGGCTGCACACGCTGCTGGAGGGCGGAGAGGACGCCGACCCGGTCTGCGCCTTGCACGAGTTCGGCGTCGAGCGGGCGGTGGTGTGGGGCGCTTACGGGCGCTGGCGCACCCGCACCGCCGGCGAACCGCCACGGGAGAAGCTCGCCCACTTGCTCCTCGACCGAAGGCTGCAGCGCGCGATGGTTCGCAGCGCTCTCGACGAGCTGGTGCACGAGGGCGACCGGCGCCTGTGCTGTCTGCTCGGCTACGGCGCCGAGGGAAACCTGGTCGACCGTCTGGGGGCGCAGCTCTTCGAGCACCTGCGTCGCACCGCCCAGGACGTGGCCCACGTCAGCCGGCTCACGCTGAGCCTGCCCGAGGGGAAGCAGTTCGATGCCGGCACCGTGGAGGCTCAGGTGCGCCGGGATCTCGGCCTCGGCCCCCGCACCTCTCTGGGGGAAGCCCTGCGCGACCGGCGGCCCCGCATCCCCCACGGCAAGCGGCCCGTGTTGCTCCTCGACTGGGGGGTGCGCGGCGATGCCCGAGGTGCACTCGCGACGGGGGGCGTCACGGCATGGCTCGAGTTCTGCGCCGGTCCGTTGTGCGCCGAGTGCCCTCCGGATTTGCGGCTGCTGTCGTTGCTGTCCATCGAAAGCGCCAGCGAGAAACATGACCTCATCAAGGCCCTGGTCAACGGACTGCGGGGCGAGCCGCGCTTCCGGGACCGGGCGTTTCGTGTGGAGCTGCTCGAGCCCTTGGACCGGGTGTGGCCCAACGATCTCGCCGATTTTCTCGACGGTCGCGGCAACTCCTCCTGTCCGGACGATCTGCTCTCGGTCATGCCCGACCTCATCGTCGGCGACACTGGCGGCCACTTCGAGCGGACCCTGGCGCGCATCGAGGAGGCGGAGCGGCGAGGCTGGTACGATCTGTACGACGCGCTCCGCGGGCGGGAGCCGGTCCCGGCGAAGGTTACTGTCCAGGAAGAGGGCACGCTCTGATCGGGGTCTGGAAAGGTTAGCCAACGAGAGAGGGCGAGATGGCAGATTTTCACTTGGTGCGTCGCGACGTGGATCCCATGCGCCACGATTCCGCGGCGGCCCGCTCCAGGCTCGGCGCGCGCGTGCTGCCGAAGGCCGTCACCGATTTCGGCGCCTCGGCCCCCTATTTCCAGCTCGACCTCGGGCTGGAGACGGCCATCAACATGGCGCTCGCGGTGGGGGCGCCGCTGCTACTCACCGGCGAGCCCGGCACCGGGAAGACCCAGGTCGCCTTCTTTCTCGGCTGGTACTTCGACATCCGGGTGTTCGCGTACCAGGTGCGTTCCACCTCGACCTCCGAAGATCTCAAGTACGACTTCGACGCCGTGGGCTACCTGCGCGCTTTCCAGCACCCCTCGTCCGAAGAGCGGCGGCGAGAGCGGCACGAGTTCCTCGCCGAGAAGGCGCTTTGGAATGCCTACCGGTGCCAGAGTGACGCGGTGCTGCTCATCGACGAGATCGACAAGGCGCCGCGGGATTTCCCCAATGACCTGCTACAGGAGCTGGACCAGCACCGTTTCAAGCACCCGTTCAAAGAGGAGTATGTCGAGCCGGCCAGCGGCCGCCCTCCGGTGGTGGTCATCACCAGCAACGCCGAGCGGCGCCTCCCGGACGCCTTCCTGCGCCGCTGCATCGTGCACCACATCGAGCTGACGGAGGAATTGGTCGAGCGGGCCGTGCAGGCGAGGATGGGTGCGAAGGACAAGGACTTTCCCGTCGATCTCGACGAGGACGTCCGGCGCGAAGCTCTCGGACGGTTCTGGGAGCTGCGGGACCCGGCCCACAACCTCCAGAAACGACCGTCCACGGGCGAGCTCCTGGTCTGGCTGACCATCCTGAGCGCCCGCAGTGTCACTGCGGAGGAGCTGCGGGGCAAGGCGCTCGCGCACCTGCCCGGGATCGAGGCCCTGGTCAAGGACCGCGACGACCTGAGGCAGCTCCGCAGCCCGGCGTGAGCCAGCGCCAGGCCATGCCTGGAACGCGGAAGGCCACGGCAGTTTCTGCCCACGAGTCCGGGTCCGCCCTCGCGGGCCTCGCCTCGCTCCCCGCCGACCTGGATGTCCTCCTGCACGCCCTGCGCGTCGAAAACATCCCGGTCGGCATCGGCGAGCTGACTTGGCTCAATCACGCCTTCTCCCTCGGCCCTAGCCTGGACCGCGAGCAGCTCCGGGCTTTGCTGGCGTGCGCTCTGGTCAAGGACCCGCTCCGACGCCCCGACTTCGATGCTCTGTTCGACGACTGGTACCCGGAGATCCAGACCGGGCGCCCTGCGGCGGAGGAGGAACAGCTGGCGCAGGCAGGTGCACCCCCCGCGGGCAGCAAGGAAACGCAGGGCGGGGTCCGAGGCGGCCCCCCCGACGAGAAGGCTCCAACGGCACAGCAACCGCCGGAGTCGTGGCCCAGGCGGCTCGCCGCCGTCCTGTGGCGGCTGGCGGAGCTGGCCGGGGCGACCGCCGGCGCCACGCTGGCGCGAATCAGAAGCCTGGCGAGGCGCCGGGTGTTCTGGCTGAGCTTGGTTCTGATGATCGAGCTGGTGGCCGCCGGTGTGTACCACTACCACTGCCCGAGCAGGCCCGGCCCCGTGACCCGCCCGCCGCAGCAAGAGCGCAAGCAGGGTCCGGCGCCAGCGCAAGGGCTTCGCACGGTGCGCGCCGCGCCGCCCCCTGGCGCAAAGCCCTTCGCGCCGGTGGACTCCGGTGCGCGCTGGGCCGGAGCCGGTCTGGGTCTGCTCGCCTTGACCCTGGCCGCCATTGCCGGTGGGCGCTACCGCCGCCAGCGGGCGTTGCCGGCGCCGGTCCCGGCGGTCGGGGGGCCGGCCTGGCTGCCGCGGCTGCCGCCGGAGGCGAGCGGACCCGAGCTGCTGGATGCGGAGCAGCTCCGCACCCTGGTCTGGGGGATCGGCCGCTTCGTGTCCGAGGACCTCACGGACCAGATCGATCCCGAGCGGACGGTCGCCGCGACCGCACGGGCGGGAGGGATGCCGGAGCTGCGTTATCGGCGAGCGGTCTATCCACGGGAGGTCTGGCTGTGGCAGGACCAGTCGGTCGAGGACCCGGGCGTCGAGCGGCTCGCCGACGAAGTGGAGGTCAGCCTGGAGCGGGCGGGATTGCCGGTGCGCCGGGGTTGGTTCGCCGACCTCCCGGAGGTGGTGCGCTGCGAGGAGCGGCGAGGAGCGGGCGGGCCGGCCGGTTTGGCCGCCGGCCATGCGGGTCGAGATTCTGGACTGGCTGGCGCGGGCAGAGGCCCCGGGCGGGAGCGTGCCGGTGGCGGCGCAGAGCCTGCTCGGCCGGGCGCTCGCCTTCTGGCGGGGGCGCTGCCGGGAGGAGCGGTCGCGTCGGGAGAGGGCCGAGAGCCGGCTCCACCCCTTCCAGGGCACCGCGGCGGAGCAGCGGCTGCGCCTGGAAGAGGCGCTGCTCGATTTGTGGGCGCGTCCCGCCGAGGCCGCCATGGCGCTGTACGGGCTGTTCCGGGGCGCCTTCAGTGACGAGGTGGAGGCGCGCCTCGCCACCTATGCTCCACGGGACTGGGGCCCGCGTCGGGGCCGGGTGCGGCTGCCCTGGCGCTGGTCGAGCCAGCCGGAGAAGGTCCGCTGGCTGTACGGGAAGATGGGCCTGGGTGGGGAGGGAGTCCTGGCGCAGCGCGGCGGCCTGCGCCCCTCGGCCACGCTGGGGGCGGCGCTGGGGCTGTGCCTCGGGCTCGTGGCGGCGGCCGGCACGGTCGCCCTGCGCCCGCCCGGCCTCGAGGAGTGGACCGACCCCGAGAGCGGCATTGCCTTCCTGCGCATCCCCGGCGGTCGCTTTCTGATGGGCTCGCCCGGGACCGCACTCCGAGGCCGACCCAGACGAGCGGCCACAGCACGAAGTCAGGCTCGGTCCCTTCTGGATGGCCCGCACCGAGACCACCAACGCCCAGTACCGGCGTCTGCACCCTGAGCACGAAGGTGCAGACGAGTCGCCGGCGGTCGGCGTCACCTGGGCCGAAGCCAAAGCGTTTTGCGAGCGGTTCGGCTTCTACCTGCCCACCGAGGCCCAGTGGGAAGACGCCGCCCGAGCGGGGACCACCACCCGCTGGTCCTTCGGAGACGACCCGGCCGACCTCGGGTCTTATGCGTGGTACAGCGAAAACTCCGGCTCGCGAACCCATCCGGTGGGCACGAAGGCGCCCTCGAACAGATGGCGCGGCGTCTCGCCGGGATCAGACTACTGCCCCGGACGTGGCAGGCCGCCGAGTTCGTTGGAAACTGGGGTAACCCAGGACAACCGCAGCGCGGGGTACTGGAACGAAGGCGGCGCTCGCTGCGCGCCGCGGTGGAAGACAGCCTCGAATCTGGCTCCACAAGAGGAGCACGGACGACGCTACTCGGTGCGGGACCTCAAGGCCTTTCAGGTGGCGTTGCCGATCTATTGGGAGGCGAGCCAGGCGCTCGGGGAGGACCACGTGGCGACTCGTGCCCTGCGCCGCGTGCTCGAGCAGCTCGCCCGCGGGTGTCACCGCTTCGAGCGCACGCAGAAGGTCGAGGCTTATGGTCAGGCCCGGGACGACGCCAGCCTGGCGGCCTGCGAGCTGCTGCTAACAGGGTCGCCCGTAGCCGAAAGCCTGATGGAGCGGGTCGAGCAAGAACTCATGCCGGCCTTCGCGGGCCTGATGCGGCGAGCCGACAGGCGCCGGGGTGTGTAGGCCTCCTCGATGGGCGACGAGCGCCGCGCCCCGCTGTTCACCGATGCCTTCGCGCTGTGCGAGTGGCTGCTCGGGCATCTGGATGAGGAGCCGGGGGTCCTAGCGCCGGCATTGTGCCGCAATGCCCTTTCGCTGCTGGAGGCGATCACCTTGGCGCTCAAGGGACAGTTGCGCGAGGAGCGACTGATCGAGGCGGACGAGCGGCTGGTGGCCCTGCGGGTACAGTTGCGTCTGGCGGCCGGCACCGGCCGGCTCAGCGAGCGCCAGGCCCTGTACGCGCTGGAGATCGCGGACCGCATCGGCCGGCAGGTGGGGGGTTGGCGCCGGGCGCTGGAGCGGGCATGATTGGGGTGGGCAGGCCCGAACGATGCCCGAGCCAGGTGGACCGCGGGGGCTCCGCTTGGAACGACCCGAGGAATCTGCGCTCTGCGAACCGGGACAGGAACGACCCCGAGAACCGGAACGACAACCAGGGGTTCCGTTGCGTGCGTGTTCCGGGCCGCCAACACACCGCCACTGGGCGCTGCGCAGGGCCTGCCTCGGCCGGGGTTGCGCCCCGGTATCCCGGGCCCGCCCGTTCTGGTAGGCCACCTGGCCGACGGTCCGGGCGGGCCGACCTGACCGGCAGTGTCGGACTGCCCCATTTTCTGCGGTGCGCAGGGTTCCCGCCGGCAGCTTCGACCGGCTGACCAGCCTCGAAGCGCTGTGGCGAGCCTTCCGAGCGTGCCGGCGCGGTAAGCGGCGCCAGCCGCGCATGGCTGAGTTCGATCTGGACGCCGACCGGCGTCTCTGCGCGCTGCAAAGGAATCTGGCTGCCGGGGTGTACCGACCGGACCCGTGGCGCCTGCGCATCGTGCACGACCCCAAGACCCGGCTGATCGCGGCCCCCTCCATCCGCGACCGCGTGGTCCACCGGGCGCTGCTCGACGAGATTGGTCCGTACTACGAGCGCGGTTTCCTCGATCACTCCTATGCCTGGGGGACTGGCCGCGGTCCGCACCGGGCCGTGCTGCAGCTTCTCGCCTGGATGCGCCGCCACCGCTATCGGCTGAGCCTGGACATGGCGCGTTACTTTCCGTCGATCGCCCATCCGGTCCTGAGCGCATTGCTGTTCCACAGGCTCGGGGATCCGAAGACACGCGCTTTGCTGCTCGGGCTGCTCGCCGCCGGGGGCACGGTGTACCGCACGGACCGGGCAGGGGAGGCGCTGGGCTTCGGCGGGTCGGCCTGGCCGGCCGATCGGGGTCTGGCGCTCGGCTCCTACCTCAGCCAGTGGTGCGGGAACTTCTACCTCGACGGCCTGGACCACTACGTGAAGCGTGAGCTGAAGGTGAAGGCCTACCTGCGCTACATGGACGATCTGGTGTTACTGGACGACGACCGAGCGAGACTGGAGGAAGTCCGAGCGGCGATCGGCGAATGGGTCGGGCGGGAGCGGGGGCTGGCGCTGAACCCCAAGCGCTGGGACGTGCTCCCGGCGCGGGAGCCGGTGGTGTTCCTCGGCTATCGGGTGAGCCCCGCGGGGGTCGCGCCGAGCCGCAAGCTGCGCCGGCGCATGGCTAGACGCCTGCGCCGAGCGGCGAGGCAGGGCACCGATGCGCTGGGGCGGACGCTGGCCTCCTACCAGGGGCTGTTGCTGTTCTGAACGCGGTCGCCCGCGAGTGTCCACCTCGTGACACGCCGTGTCCTTTTGTCACTTCAGTGACAGGGGCGCACGGGCGGCGCTTCGCGCCGCCCGAGAAAACAAGGGGTCAAGCGGTCAAGACTGGCGGCCCGGAACACGCACGCAACGGAACCCCCGGTCGACGTACCGGTTCTCGGGGTCGACCCTGGCCCGGAGCGCAGAGCGCAGATACCTCGGGGCGTCCCAAGCGGAGCCCCCGCGGCCCACCCGACGAAGGCCGATGGCCGGCCCTGCCGGGTTGTCGGCTTGGCCGAATCCGTATCTTCCGTAATAGTCCCAGCACCACTCCCACACGTTGCCCAGCATGTCGTACAGCCCCCAGGGGTTGGGCTCCTTTTCCGCTACCGGGTGGACTCTGCTGCCCGAATTACCCTCGAACCAGGCGTAGTCTCCCAGCTCGCGCTCGTCATCGCCGAAGAACCAGCGGGCGGTAGCCCCGGCCCGGACCGCGTACTCCCACTCCGCCTCGGTGGGCAGGCGGTAGCCGTTGGCGGTGCGGTCCCAGCGCCAGCGCGTGAGCACCTTACGGTAGCAGGGCCTGAGACCCAGCCGCTCGGAGAGGCGGTTGCAGAACCGCACGGCGTCGCCCCAGCTCACGTAGCTGGCGGGAAGCTCGCCGTCTTGCGGGTCGCTGTCCCACTCGGGCCGATTCTGCGGCCATGACTTCCCGGTACAGCGCCCGGGTCACCGGCGTCTGGCCCATGAGGAAGCCGGCGACCCGGACCAGGTGCTGGGGCCGCTCGTCCTCGACTGCGGACTGGTCATCATCGGCGCTGCCCATCCGAAACTCGCCGGCCGGCAGCGCCACCATCGTCAGCAGCCCGGGGATGTCCTCCACCGCCGAGAAGGGGAGGGGCTGCGGAGGCGGCTCGGGGACGGGCTCGGGTACCGGTGCGACCACCGCCCGCCCGAGGAACGCGAGGGGTGCCGCCACGGCGAGGGCCGCGAACCCGAGCGCGAGCCCCGGAGCACCGCCCGGCTGAAAGAGGGCGAGCCAACCGGCGAGCGTTCCGAGGAGCGCCCCGACCGCGAGCCCCCAGAGGAAACCGACCTCTTCGAGCGCTCTCCACGCCTTACGGAGACGGGATGGCGCCGACGCTGCCAGGGTGCTTTTCACTTGCGGCTAGCAGATCCCAGCGACCGAAGTGTATCGAACCTTGTCTCCATTGGGCTGAGTCAGCCACTGCGGGCATGCTCATACTTCTTCAGCAGGTAGCGGGCGATCCCGGCGCCGGCCGCGTTGTGAGAGGCGAAGAACAGATAGTAGATGGTCGCATTCCTGCGATTGCGCATCGGGATCGGTTCCGGCACCTCATTGAAGCCGGCCACCTCCTGCAGCCGCTTGCGGAAAGCACTGGCAACCTGCCGGTTGCCGGCGGTCTTGATCAGCTCTTCCTCCCCGAACAGGGTTCTCTGGGGTGTATAGACGATGTTACGCCAGGAATCGTCGCCCCAGAATCGGGTCATCCGCTGCAGGTCCGCAGCATCTACGCCAGCCGGATTCAGCCACAAGGCATTCCGGTTGATATCCATGATCGGAAAGTTCAGGAACTAGCTCGACGCTGCGCATCTTGGCGGCATGAGCGAGCACCTCCCAGCTCACGCTGAGGCCATAAGGATCGAGCAGGCACAGACCACGCTTGTAGTCCTCATATCTGACCTTGGGAAACACTTGGTCCAGCAGAACACGATTGCAGTCCCCCTCGTAGATGAACACCTCGGGGCGGTCCCCCACCAGCTCCCGAAGGTTCGCGATCTTGGCTCCGTCCAGGTCGATCAGATGCAGCTCCCGGAACGGAGGCTCCACGGCCAGGGCGTTCAGCGGACTACCCGGCACCAGTTCTCGCGTAGTCTTGGAGAGGTGGATGCCGGCCCCTGCGAAGGCGTCCACGTAGACATGCTGAAGCCGCGGCTGCCGCGCGAGAATCGTGGAATATGCCTTGGCATACTCGCTCACGATAGTCAGCTTGACCTCGGACCAGTAGTCGATCTCGTCGAACCGCAGAGGCGCGGAGCCCATGCGTCTCCCTCCCGTTGGTTTCTTTCTGAGGCCGGGATTGACTCCCGCACAGAAGGGTACTATACGGGAGTACAAAAGGAGAACAATGGATGAGCGAGCGAAGCTCCATCGAGTGGACCGACGCCACCTGGAATCCCGTTCGGGGCTGCACCAAGATATCCCCCGGGTGCAAGCACTGTTACGCCGAGACCTTTGCCGACCGGTTCCGTGGTGTCCCGGGGCACCCGTTTGAGCAGGGCTTCGACCTCCGCCTGGTGCCCGAGGTACTCCATCTTCCGCTGAAGTGGAAGCGGGGACGCCTGATCTTCGTGAACAGCATGTCGGACCTGTTTCATGATCGCGTCCCGGACGACTACATCGGGCGAGTCTTTGGCGTTATGTGCGCGGCGCCGCAGCATCAGTTTCAGATTCTGACCAAGCGGGCCGAGCGGCTGGCCGCGTTTACCCGTACCGAAGCAGTGCCATCGAATGCTTGGATTGGCGTGAGCGTCGAGAACGCTGATTACAAGTGGCGCATCGCCTACCTTCGACAAGTCGACACACGGGTGCGTTTCTTGAGTATCGAGCCCTTGTTGGGCCCGGTCGGTGAACTGGATCTCGCTGGTATCGCCTGAGTAATCGTGGGCGGCGAGAGCGGCCGACGCGCGCGGCCTGTCGAGGCGGAGTGGGTGCGGGACGTTAGGGAGCAGTGCTTAAACGCCGGTCTGCCGTTCTTTTTCAAGCAATGGGGTGGCCGACGCAAGGCGCGTGCCGGACGAGAGCTCGATGGTCGTACCTGGAACCAAATGCCCCTCGGCGTCCCCGTTCATCGTTCCTCAGCCCTCTTCGACTCGTGCAGCTAGTCCCCCACCCACGAGATAAAATCGGGATGCTAAACTTATTTCTCAATAGGTTGAGGCAACCTGTTGAGGAGGATAGTGATGAAGAAGCGCTATATCGTGCAGTTGTCCGCCGAAGAGCGTGATCGGCTGGAAGGTTGGGTGAATCGGGGGCGGGAGGCGCCTATCTATAGAGCGACAATTACGTTGACCGGTTGGCGACAACTACTTTGTCCGGTTGATCGGCCACACTGGCGGCGTTCTGACATCCGATGCTTCGGGGGGAGGGATGGCCGTCACACCGCAACAGGTCAAGGTCTATATGTCACAGAGAACCGCAGGTAAGAACCAAGTAACCGCCGCCGCCAAGGCGGGTTTCTCGGAGCGCACGGCGCGCCGTCTTGACGAGCGGGACGAGCGTCGAGCACCGCGGGGCGCGCGGCGGTATCGAACGCGCCGCGACCCCTTTGACACCGTGTGGGACAGCGAGCTGGTCCCACTGCTTGAGCACACCCCGGCACTGCACGCGCTGACGCTCTTGGAAGGGCTCCAGGAGCGCCATCCGGGCCAGTACCCGGACAAGCTATTGCGCACCTTGCAGCGCCGGGTGAAGGCCTGGCGGGCGGCGCATGGACCCGAGAAGGAGGTGATGTTCCCACAGCAGCAGGTCCCGGGACTGCGGGGTTTGTCGGATTTCACCGTGCTCAAGGACGTCACCGTCACCATCGCCGGCGAGCCGCTCGCCCACCGCCTCTACCATTTCCGCCTGGCCTACAGCGGCTGGTGCACGGTGCGGGTGGTGCTGGGCGGGGAGAGCTTCACGGCGCTCGCCGAGGGGCTCAGCCAGGCGCTGCTGCGCCTGGGCGGTGCACCGGCCGAGCACCGCACTGACAGCCTCTCGGCGGCGTTCAAGAACCTCTCGGCTGAGGCCCAGCACGACCTTGCGGCGCGCTACGCGGCGCTCTGCGCCCATTATGGGATGAGGCCGACGCGCAACAACCCCGGGGCCTGCCACGAGAACGGCAGCATCGAGTCACCCCACGGGCATTTGAAGCGCCGTATCGTGCAGCGCCTTCTGGCCCGGGGCAGTGCCGAGTTCCCCTCGGTGGCGTCCTACCAGGACTTTCTCGACACCGTCACCGCCGCCGTCAACCGGCGTAACGCCACCGCCATCGAGGCCGAGCGCCCCCATCTGCGGCCCCTGCCGGTGACCTTCGCGGCCGACTACACCGAGCTGTGGGTGAAGGTCACCACCGCCAGCACCATCACCGTGCGCTTGGTGGTCTACTCGGTCCCCGCGCGGCTCATCGGCGAGCGCCTGCGGGTGCACCTCTATGACGCCCGCCTGGAGCTGTTCCTCGGCACCGAGGCCCTGCTCATCCTCCCGCGGGTCTACCCGGCCCCGGGCAAGCGCCGGGCGAGCCGCATCGACTATCGCCATCTCGTGGGATGGCTGGTGAAGAAGCCCCGCGCCTTCTATCGGCTCCAGTACCGCGACGCCCTGCTTCCGGATGCCACCTATCAGCGTATCTGGCAGCATCTGGACGCTACCCTTGCGCCCGCCGACGCCTGCAAGCGCATGGTCGGCGCACTCAAGCTCGCCGCCGAGCACGAGTGCCAGGAGGCCCTGGGGACCCACTGGCTGGCCGCCCTGGAGCGAGGCCTATCGCCCACGCTCAGCGCCCTGCAACAACGCTTCGCACCGCCAGCCCCCGCGACGCTCCCTCTCGGCGCCACTGCTCAGCACCCGCTGGCCGACTATGACGCGCTCCTGCCCGCCACCCACCGCAGTGCCGCCGAGGAGGTGTGCCATGGCTAACGCCGCCACCTTGCCCCTGCTGCTCAGGGAGCTGCGCCTGCCGACCATGGCACGGCTGTATCAACCGCTGCAAACCCGGGCCCTCGAGCACCACTGGAGCCTCGCCGACTATCTCGCCGCGCTCTGCGAGCACGAGCTCGCCGAACGCGAGCGGCGGCGCCTGGAGCGCCACCTCAACGATGCCCGCCTGCCCGCGGGCAAGACGCTCCAGCACTTCGACTTCACGGCCAGCGCCGGGCTGAACCGCCAGCAGATCGTGCAGCTCGCCGAGGATGCCACCTGGGTCGAGCGCACCGACAACCTCCTGCTCTTCGGGCCCTCCGGCGTCGGCAAAACCCATCTCGCCGCAGCCATTGGGCACGGGCTCATCAGCCAAGGGGTGCGGGTGCGTTTCGCCTCGGCAACCAGCCTCGTCCAGGAGCTTCAAACCGCCAAACAGGCCCTCAGGCTCAGCGATGCGCTCGCCAAGCTCGACAAGTACCCGCTGCTCGTCCTCGATGACATCGGCTACGTCAAGCGCACCGAGATGGAAAGCTCCGTGCTCTTCGAGCTCATCGCCCACCGCTACGAGAGCGGCAGTCTCCTGATCACCAGCAACCACCCCTTCAGCGAGTGGGATGCGATCTTCCCCGACAACATGATGGCCGTCGCCGCCATCGACCGGCTCGTCCACCATGCCCACATCATCGAGCTCAACGGGCAGAGCTACCGAAAGCGCCAAGCAACCCGCAACCAGGAGGTATCGAACAAGAGCTGACGACAACTACCGCCTACACTACAGAGCGGCCATTCTAGTTGTCGTCAACCGGACAGAGTAATTGACGTTCAGACACCTATCGCCGGCGACATGCGCAAGTCCTATGGTGGGTGGACGAAGGCGAACGCGGCAGCGGTCTGATAGACCGTGAAGCGGCCGAACGGGTGGGGTGTACCCGAGGAACGGTGGAACAGATTCGGGAACGGTGTGTCCGTGAAGGTTTGCAAGCGGCGCTTGAGCGGGGGATCCTCTCGCGCCCGGAGGAAGCGCCCCGTGGGGACCCGCATGCGGGGTGCTGTGGGAGCCGGGGGGGCCTCCCGGCGACCCGAGCGGACCGCCCGTCATTCGACGATGCCCAGGAGCGAACCGGAAACCGTTCAGCTTGTTTCCTCGCACCGTGCCTTCAGCCCTGCGGCCTCAAGTGCAAGATATCTGCGTGTGAGGCTAGCTGCAAGCGTGCCAACAACTGACCCGAGGAGACCGCCAAAATTGACCTTTAGTGCGACCCTAGTTCCTTCGGCGGACGGTTCGATGGTGTGCTGCGCGGTAGCAACTAGCCCCGGACTGCGGGAAACCCAGGTAAAACCAACGTCTGGCTGCCATTCGGTAACCGTCCAAATAGCTGGCCGCAGCTTGGGCTGCTCAATTCTGAGGCGGGATCCGACGCCCAACGGTACGACATCGAAGCGCTGAATTCGACGGACAGACGGGGTCCAATCTGCCCAGCGCTCGACATCAGCGAGAATCTGCCAAACATGGGCCGGGGTGGCGGCGATGGTGACGCTTGTGCTGAAAACGCGCATGGCGGTCTGACTATCAAGCTAACCGGAGACCGTGGCGGGACCGACGGCCCGCCTACGGGCGTCCGTGTTGAGCGCCGAGTTAACGTGAAATGCGCCGAAGGCGCCTCAAAGTCCCCCTCGCCCGTTGGCGGGAGAGCAACCGTGTTTGCTGTCAAGTGCAAGAGACGAGTGCAGGGTTCCACGGTGTGCGGTTTTTGACCATGGCGTTGAGGATGGTGAGCAGCTTTCGCATACAAGCCACCATCGCGACCTTGTGCTCTTTGCCTGCTGTCAGGCGCTGGTAGAAGAGTCTGATGACTGGATTCCAACGCACCGCAGACAGCGTGGCCATGTACAGGGCGGCGCGCAGCGCAGCGCGTCCGCCCCAGATCCTACGCTTGCCCCGGAACTTGCCGCTGTCGCAATTGAAGGGTGCCAGGCCGGCGAGGGCTGCGATGCTACGGCGATTGAGCGTGCCCAACTCCGGCAGCTGGGCAATCAGAGAGCGGGAGAGTCCCGGTCCGACTCCCGGCACGCCTTGCAGCAGATCATCCTGCTCGCGCCACACGGGGCTGTCCTGGACGGCCTGGGTAAGGTCTTTATCGAGGTCCTTCAGGCGCTTCTCCAGCCACAGGAGGTGTGCCTGGATGTCTTTGGCGACCCCGCCGCGAAGCGCTCCCCAGGCGGTTGTGCTCGGCGGTGTGCATGTCAAGCAGTTGGCGCCTGCGTCCCAGCAGTGCCTCCAGCTCCTGGGTCTGGGCGTCCTTGAGAGGCCGCAGAGGCGGTCTGACCGCCTGGGCGAACTGGGCCAGCAGGTGTGCGTCGATGCTATCGCTCTTGGCCAATTTGCCAGTCGCCTTGGCGAAATCGCGCGTCTGGCGCGGGTTGACCACCACCACCGGGAGCTTCACGGCAGCGAGCGCCGCCGCCACAGGCACCTCCAGGCCCCCGGTGGCCTCCAGCACGATGAGCGCTGGAGTAATGCGCTCAAGACGCTTGACCAGCACCGCCATACCCCGCGTATCGTGGCTGACCACCCAATGCTCCCCCTCAGGGCAGGTCGCGACATCGAGGGTCTGCTTGGACACATCGATTCCGACAAACTGTTCAGCGTTGTTGGTGTTCATGGCTCTGGCTCCCAACCTTGCAGATACGGGCTCACTGACCCAGGCAACCGTTCGGGTTACTCAGAGATGATGGACCTGACGACCCAAGCTCTCCCACGGTGTTTCCCACCCAGGGCAAGGACGATCTGCCAGGTCCTGAACCTCTCTCACTTTAAATCTCCACTATCCATAAACATACAAGGGTTAGGGTGAGGGAAACCGGCCATGGCGTGACAAACGTTTTCATGTTCTGGGGCGGCGAAGCTCGCCAGGACCGGTTAGGCTACTCCTTTCTAGTACTTGAGGAGCACCGTGAACGTTATGTAGTGCGTCACCAACAGCGCAGGAACCCAGAATGCAGGTATCCAGTATGCGGGTCCCATAAACGCATGAGCTCCGTAGATTGTAGCTAGTACGATTGCCGCGACCAGATCGAGCGTTCCTTCGATGGCGAAGATCCACACCAGAAGTCGTGCAACTTTCCAATTCATCGCTACGGCCGGAATTGCAGCCAGGGCAAGCAGCGAAGCAAGCAGGTCACCGAATGCGGCGGGATATGCAAACATCGGTGGCATGCCCGCATATGTGGCTCCTCGTGCCAGGAACATCAGTCCCAAGTGTCGGAATGAATGCAGTAGAAGAATAGGAAGCAGTACGTCTCGAGGTTTCAGGTCCTGGAGTTTCGGTAGAGTATAGAGCTTGGCGGAAATCCAAAAGACCAGCGTACTAAAAAGCCATGGCGTTATAAACATCTCCCCGTAGCTAGGGCTGCTGCCCCTCTGGACACAGCCCCAGGAAGCTGATTCAATGCCCCCATCGTTCACCAGGTGACGAGGGGGAGCAGATGGAGAAGGGGTTGCCGAGGTGGTTGGGTGGGCGCGTGCTGAGCGCGGGGGAGCTTGAGAGCATACGGCGGGAGGCTCGGCTGGCGGAGCCCCCAGTGCGAGCCGAGGTGGCGCGGCCCGCATCGCTCGGACCACACCCTGGCGGACATCGAGGTGAGCGCCGTGCTGGCCCGCGAGGTGGACCCGCCCCAGGGCGAGGAGCCCATCGAGTGGCTGCGCTCCTCACCAGCCTCCCCGTCGAGACCGCCGAGCAGGCCCTGGAGAAGCTGCAGTGGTACCTCTGCCGCTGGCAAATCGAGGTGTTCTTCAAGATCCTCAAAAGCGGCTGCCGCATCGAGAAGCTGCAGCTCGAGACCCTCGAACGCCTGGAGCCCGCGCTCGCCTTCTACCTTATCATCGCCTGGCGGGTGCTCTACCTCACCCTGCTCGGGCGCGACTGCCCGCAGATGCCCTGCAACGTGGTGTTCGCCGAGGAGGAGTGGCGCGCGGTGTATATCGTCACCAAGCGCCAGCGAGTCTCGCTGGAAATCACGCTGCTGTCCCGCCCCGACCGCGAGGCACGTGGCAGAATAACTCCCTGAGGTAAGCCCCCGGCTTTGCCGGGGGACTCACCGAGGTTTGACCTATACGACGGTCGTCGTGAATCTCCAATCTCCGCCAAGAGAAGGGGATCCACGATGAAAGAGTACCAGAGTCTGAGCCACACGAAGTGGGACTGTAAGTGCAGGAAAAAGCGGATCTTCGGGGCGCTGCGCCGCCATCTGGGACGGATCTTCCACGAGTTGGCGGGCCATAAGGAATCGAAGGTGGTTGAAGGGCTTACATCCGGAACCAAGAGCAAGAGGAGGAGCGCTACGATCAACTGACGCTGCGGACATAGGTCCAGCCGCCTTGGGCGGCTCCCGGTATTATGGCGCCTTTGAGGCGCTCACCCATAAGCCCCCGGCTTTGCCGGGGGTGAGTTAACAGTATGCATCGCACCATCCTCGCTCTGGAGGTTTCAGCACTCGCCGGGCATCGCGGCTTTGCGCGGGTCTCTCGTCTCCCGGTGGAGTGGCGCTGCGGGCTGGCGCCGGTCTGGAGGGAGCGTGCCGCGTGGGGGGCTTGCGCCACGGCCGCCATCCTGATCTCTGGTACATGCCGGTCGCCATCCGGCCAGCCATGAAGCCGCTGTTTCACCCCGAACTGGTCAACGGGCCCTTTGGCGACCCGGTGCTCTATGTGGAGTGTCTGTTCCAGCACCGGGCACTGATGTTCGACCTGGGTGAGGTGCCGACGCTCGCCCCGCGCAAGATTTTGCGGGTGTCCGACGTGTTCGTGTCTCACACCCACATGGATCACTTCATGGGTTTCGACCGCCTGTTGCGCATCTGCCTGGGGCGGGACAAGACCCTCCGCTTGGTCGGCCCGCCAGGCTTCATCGACCAGGTGGAGCACAAGCTGGCGGCCTATACCTGGAACTTGGTGGAGAACTACGATGCGGCCTTCGTCGTCGAGGCGACCGAGGTCCACACCGATGGCACTTCGGCCACGGCCCGGTTCCGCTGCCGGGCGGCGTTTCGGCGCGAGCCCGTAGGGGAGGGGACGCTTACCGGCGGGGAGTCCTGGACGAGAAAGCCTTCCGGGTCCGCACGGCCGTGCTGGACCACAAGATTCCGTGCCTCGCCTACACACTGGAGGAGAAGCTGCACGTCAACGTGTGGAAGAATCGCTTGGAGGAGATGGGGCTTTCGACCGGGCCGTGGCTCCAGGAGCTGAAACGCGCGGTGCTGGCCGGGGAGTCGGACGACACCGTCATCCGCGCTTGGTGGCGCGAGGCGAGTGGGGCGGTGGACGAGCGGCACCTCCGGTTGGGAGATCTCAGGGACGCGGTGCTGCGCCTCGGACCCGGTCAGAAGGTTACCTACGTGGTGGACGCCGTGTTTCACGAAGACAATGCGCAGCAGATTCTGGATCTCGCCCGCGGCTCGGACATTCTCTATATCGAGGCGACGTTCTTGCAGGAAGATGCCCGTCGCGCCGCCGAGAAGTATCATCTGACGGCTCACCAGGCCGGGACCCTGGCCCGCTTGGCGGGCGTTGAACGGATGGTGCCGTTTCACTTTTCGGCCCGCTACAGCGACTCTGAGGACCGGTTGCGCGAGGAGGCGCAGCGGGCTTTTGCCGCCTGAGCCGAGACGGCAGCCTGCGTAATCACGTCCTTCCCGGCGGCGCGAGCGGTCTGCGTACCGAACAGCGCCGGTGGGACGACCGTCTGGTCTAGTACGCTGTGTCGGGACCAAGCTTGCCGCGCGGGACCACGACGATCCCGCTCTCCGTGACGTGGTAGCGCGCACGGTCCCGATCGCGGTCGTAACCGATCGTGGCGCCGGACTCGATGCTGTTGAAGCGGTCGACGATCACGCGCTTCAGCCTCGATCCGCGTCCGATGTGCACATAGTCCATGACGATGCAGTCCTCCAGCTCGACATCCTCGTCCAGGAGCACCTCGCGGCGGATGACCGAGTTGTGGACGCTCGCCCCGTTGACCACCGTGCCCGCCCCCAGAACGCTGTTCAGTACTGTGCCGCTGATGATCTTCAGGGTGGGGCCCTGGTAGTTGCTGGAGTATACAGGCCACTCGGGGTTGAAAGCGTCGAAGCGGGGCTTGAGGCCGAGGACGTCCTGGTGGGCCGCGTAGTAGGCGTCGATGGTCCCGACGTCGCGCCAGTACGGCGACTCCTCGTAGGGCTTGGTCCCCGCAATGGTGTTGGTGGAAAAGTCGTAAGCGTACACTCGATGACTCCCGGCCAGTCTGGGCAGAAGGTGGGTCCCGAAGTCGTGCTCGCCGCGTTCGTGGCCCGCCCGCAGGGCCTGTACCAGCAGGTCGGTGCTGAACAGGTAATTTCCCATCGAGGCATAGGCGCACTCCGGCCGCCCCGGCATGGAGGCCGGGCTCTCGGGCTTTTCCTGGAACTCCCGGATGCGGCCCTCGGCATCGGCGGCGATGATGCCGAAGGCACGCCCCTCCGAGACGGGCACCGGCAGGGCCGCGACGGTGACGTCCGCCCGATGTTCCCGGTGGAAGGCAATCATCTGCCGGACGTCCATCCGGTAGATGTGGTCGGCCCCGAACACCACGACCAAGTCCGGCGCATTGTCGATGAGGAGGTTGAGGTTCTGATACACGGCGTCAGCAGTGCCCTGGAACCAGCCCGCGCCGACGCGCATCTGGGGGGGTACGACCGTGACGAAGTGCCCGGGCGTGATTGGAGACCGCGACCAAGCGCGGCGCACATGCTCGATGAGCGACTGGGATTTGTACTGAACCAGCAAATAGATCCCATAGATCCCGGAGTTGAGCAGATTGCTCAGGACAAAATCGACGATGCGGTAGCGCCCGCCGAACGGCACCGACGGCTTGGACCGTTCCAGGGTCAGCGGATGCAGGCGTTTGCCTTCGCCGCCCGCCATGACGATGGCGAGAATCTTCGGACCAGCCATGGATTGCTCCTTCTCTAGGTAGTTTCTTGCGGATTCTGGGTCGTCGCCGGCCCGGCGCACCGCGACACTGTAACGCGTTGGCGCGCACGGTTTCCACTGCCGCAGGCCCCGCCGCTCCCTGGGGCTAGACCCCGCCCAGGACACCCTTCAGGTTGGCCAAGTGGGCGCGGCCGCGGTCCATGCGTTCCTCGATCGAAGGCGGCGGGGCTCGACCCTCCCATTCCAGATCTTCGGGCAACAGCTCCGAGAGGAAGCGGCTTGGCTGGCACTCGACCCGGTCTCCCTGACGGCGACGCTGGGCCGCAACGCTGAAGGTCAGGCTGCGTCGTGCGCGGGTGACCCCCACGTACGCCAGGCGCCGCTCCTCTTCGATCTGGCCGTTCGCCACGCACTCGCGGTGGGGCAGCAACTCCTCCTCCATGCCCACCATGAACACGTGGGCGAATTCGAGCCCCTTGGCGGCGTGCAGCGTCATCAGGTGGACCCGGTCGGCGCTGTGCTCCTTCCCAGCGTGCTCCAGGATGTCCACCAGGGTCAGATGGGCCACCATCTCCGCCAGGGTGCGGCCGCGCAGGTCTTCCCCGGCCAGGCGCTGGAGCCAGGCGATCAGGTCATGGACGTTCTGCAGACGCCGCTCGGCCGTCTTCAGGTCGCTGCAGGTCTCGCTGAGCCAGGCTGGATAATCGATCTCCGCGACGAGCTGGCGCACCGCGGCGATGGGGTCGCCGCGCTGGGCACGGTCGCTCAGGTCCACCAGCCAGTGGGCAAAGTGGCGCAGCCTCTCCAGCGGGCGGCCCGTGAGGTGCTGCTCCAGACCCAGCTCGAAGCTCGCGGCGAATAGGCTCTTCTGGCGCCGCGCGGCGTAGGCGCCGAGCTTCTCGAGAGTGGCGGGACCCACCTCGCGGCGAGGGACAGTCACGGCTCGAAGGAAGGCGGCGTCGTCGTCTTGGTTCGCGAGCACGCGGAGGTAGGCCATGATGTCCTTCACCTCGGTGCGCTCGAAGAACGACGTTCCTCCGGTCAGCACGTAGGGGACGCGCTCCTCGCGCAGCACCCTCTCGAACACCCTGGCCTGATGATGGCTGCGGTAAAGAATGGCGTAGTCGCCGTGGTTGACGCGGTGGACAAGGCGGTGGCGCGCCAGCTCCGTGACCACACGCTCCGCCTCGTGCTGCTCGTCTCGGCAGGTCAACACGCGCAGCGGGTCTCCGGGCCCGAGGTCGCTCCACAGCCGTTTCTCGAACAGGTGGGAGTTGTTGGCGATGAGCCGGTTGGCGGCGCCGAGGATGCGCCCGGTGGAGCGGTAGTTCTGCTCCAGCTTGATGACCTTGAGGCGCGGGAAGTCGTCCTGCAATAGCTGCAGGTTCTCCGGGCGCGCGCCGCGCCACGCGTAGACCGACTGGTCGTCATCGCCGACCACGGAAAACGTCCCGCGACGCCCGGCCAACAGCTTCATGAGCTGGTACTGCGCCGCATTGGTGTCCTGGTACTCATCCACCAGCAGATAGCGGATGCGCTCCTCCCAGGTGACCCGTACGTCGGGGCAATCACTGAGCAGTTGGACCGGCCGCAGGATCAGGTCATCGAAGTCCAACGCGTTGTAGGCCCGAAGCTGCCGATCGTAGAGCGCATAAAGGCGCGCGGACCCCTCCTCGGCCTCCGTTTCCGCGCCGGCGGCGGCCTGCTCCGGCGTTAGCAGCGCGTTCTTCCACAAGGAGATGCGTGTCGCGACTTGGTCGTGGGCGAGGTCTGGCGATTGCGCTCCGCGGCTCGTCAGGTCGCGCAGCAGGCCGGCCGAGTCTTGGGCGTCGAGGAGGGAGAAGCCGGGTTTGTAGCCGAGCCTCGCCTGCGCCTTGCGCAGGATGTCGAGTCCCAGGGCGTGAAACGTGCAGACCCTGAGCCCCCGAAGTTCCTGGCCCTGGAGTAGAGAGCCTACCCGCTGTTTCATTTCTCTGGCCGCCTTGTTGGTGAACGTGACCGCGGCGATGTTGCGCGCGGGGATGCGGTGCGCTCGGACCAGATGGGCGATCTTGCGGGTGATGACCCGGGTCTTGCCGCTGCCGGCACCGGCTAGCACCAGCAGGGGGCCATCCGTGTATTGCACGGCGACGAGCTGACGAGCGTTGAGATCCGACACGGCGAGGCGGCGAGAGACAGGACCGCCGCATTGTATACCGCTTGCCAGAGGACCGGGAACCGCGTTTCGCGGGTCAGAATTGGCTCCACCGCCAGCCCGGGTCCGGCACTGAGTTGACTGTCCCCAGTGGTGCTTCACGCCCAAGACGCCGAGGGAGTCCGAACAGCCCCGGTTGCGATGTGTCGGCGACCACCATTGCTAGCTGTCGGCGAACTCGTTGCAGCTCATCCAGAAAGCTTGGGGCGGCTGGAACGAAGGAGGGTTGCAAAGCTCGGCAAGATGTCGATAGGATGTTGCAGGCCAGCGACACGGGCACTTCGCACGACGGTGGCGAGGTCATTTCTCTTAGCCCAAGTCGCTCGCCCACTCTCAGGTCCACAACCAAAGCGTAAAGCGTGAGGAGAGGAGGAGTCCCCATGACTACGACACGTCGCGATTTCATGAAGCTGAGTGGCGCCGCAGCGTTGGCTGCCGGCACTGGTGCAGGGTTGTCCGGTCTCGCCGGCGCGCAGTCGGGCGGCAAGGAGGCGGGCGGGGGAACAGGACCGCTGGCTTGGGTCCAGCACAAGGTCCCCTTGCCGAAAGCCAAGGGTCAGCGCGTGGTAGTGGTGGGTGGAGGCTGGTCCGGCCTCACCATTGCGAAGTACGTGCGGAAGGAAAACCCGGCCCTCGAACGTCGTGCTGGTGGAGAAGAACCCCGTATTCCTGTCATGCCCGCTCACCAACATTTACGCGGTGGGCGCTCTGGACCTGGAGTTTCTGACCCAGAGCTACCTCGACCCGGCACGCAATAATGGTTACATCTACCTGCAGGCGACGGTGGTGGGTGCCGATTTTGGCAGCCGCAAGCTGTACACCAGCCAAGGCGAACTCGATTATGACTACCTGTGCCTGTCGCCGGGTATCGACTACGACTACGCATCCCTCGGCGTCACCGAGCCGGCCGATGAGTTTTATCTGCGGCAGACGTATCCCGCGGGGTTCATGGCGGGCTCGGAGCACATCACCATCAAGCAGAAGCTCGGCAACTTCGACAAGGGGACCTTCCTTGTCACGGTGCCCACCGGAAATTACCGTTGCCTGCCCGGTCCATACGAGCGCGCCTGTCTGATTGCCGACTACCTAAAGAAGGAGAAGATCAAAGGCAAGGTGGTGGTGGCCGACGCGAATCCCGACATCACCATCAAGAAAGAAGGGTTCCACGCGGCTTTCGACAAGCTGTACAAAGGGTATGTGGAGTACGTGCCGTCCTTCGAAATCAAGAGCGTGGACGTGCACGGCCGGAAGATCAAGTCCGACTTCAACGAGATGGCCTTCGATGACGCCACGATTTATCCACGGGTGCGCGGCTCCACGCTACTCGAAGCCTTGGGAGTGGTGAGCCCACAGAGCCCGCAAAAGGAGGCCAATATAGACCCGCTACAGTACAACGTCATCGGACAGGATCGGGTGTTCGCCGCCGGTGACGCCCGCCCGATGCCGTTCTCCAAGAGCGGCAATACGTCCAACTCGGAAGGCCATCACGTCGCGAAGGTGATCGTAGCCCGGGCAGAGGGCAAGGAGATCCCATGGCAGAGCCCGCACACAGTATGTTTCTCCGCAGTGGCATACAAGCCTCTCGAGGCCATCGGGGTGGATGCGCTTTATTCCTACAATCCCAAGGACAAATCCTTCGCATTTGCGCACGTCAAGCTCCAAGAAGAATGGAACAAGCAACTCGGCCAGACCGATCTGGAATGGGCTAAGGGCATGTTCCGCGACATGTTCACATGAGATCCGCGAGGCATGGTGGGGGGAGGTTCAGCCTGCCCCCTTCAAGAGTCGCCACCCAACCACAAAGCGCGAGGACTGTGCGATGGAGAGGAGAACCTTCGTAAAGCTGTGTACCGGTGTGGCTGCTGCGCTGGCGGCGGATCCCGCGAGGCTGCTCGCCCAGGGATCTGGGGTGAAGCCTTACCAGCGCGTGAAGCTTGTGGATGGCTCAGGTAAGGCGCTTTCCCTCAAGACGCTAGACAAGGGCGTTAGCTACGTCTTCCTGTATCCGTATAAGGGGACGCCCTGCGTGCTGTTGAATCTGGGCAGCCCCCTGCAGGGTGGGGCGGAGCTCAAAACGGCGCAGGGGCAGACATACACTTGGCCGGGTGGAGCGGGGCCCGATAAGTCCGTGGTCGCCTATTCGAGCATCTGCACCCACCAGCTTGCTTACCCGAACAAGACTCAGAGCTTCGTCAATTTTCAGAAGGGCAACAGCGCCATTGCCGGGAAGTCCGGCATGATCACTTGCTGTCTGCACAACTCCGTGTTCGATCCGTCCACGGGGGGCAAGGTCGTGATGGGGCCAGCGCCGCAGCCGCTGCCAGCGATCATGCTGGACTACGATGCCAAGGAGGATGCAGCGTACGCCACGGGCGTCCTGGGAGGTGGCGAGCTGTTCCAGGACTTCTTCACCGCGTTCAAGAAGGATCTGCGCGAGCAATACGGACGCGGCGTGGCGGACGAAGAGGCTTCTGGCTCCGCAACCGTGGTGCCGCTGGCCGAATACACCGCTCAGCAAGTGCTGTGTTAACGGCAGGCAGCCTCCGGTCGGAAAAACGACGCCCTGTGGGAGCGGCTCCAGCCGTGTATGGTCTTGTTCACGGCCCGACAGCGAGGTCTTCCTGACAGGAGGAAGCGGGCAGCCCGATATTCCTCGTGCACAGACTCGTAGCACCGGCAGTTCTCGCATGGCGTAGCGGGCGCTGGCGGCGCGTTCGCTGCGCCGGCGTTGGCCTTGCTCCAAGTGGCCATCGGTTCAGGCGCAGTGGCCTCCGATCTTCCGCTGTCTCTGGCTGCGGAGTGCAGGGCCACGGCGGCCATGTTTCTGTGCGTCGTGTTAACCTTGTGCGGCTGATCCAAACCGGAGTCACCTCAGGTGCACGCCATCCCGGAGTTTCCGCGGACCGCCGTCACGCCGCGCACCGGCCCCATCGCCGTTTGGCTTCTGGTCTGTGCCGCCATGATCTTCTCCACGGTGGTGTTGGGCGGAGTGACCCGGCTCACCGGCTCGGGTCTGTCCATGGTGGAGTGGGACCCCATCTTCGGCGCGGTTCCGCCGCTCACGCAGGATGCCTGGCAGCAGACCTTCGACGAATACAAGGAATCGCCGGAGTACCGCCAGGTGAACTACCGCATGGACCTCGCAGGCTTCAAGCGCATCTACTGGGTCGAATACGCCCACCGCGTGCTCGGGCGAACCATCGGGGTTGTTTTCCTGGTACCGCTGCTCGGCTTCATCGTCCTGCGGAAGGTGCCGCGAGAATTGGTGCCCAAGCTCTTCGGCATTTTCATCCTGGGCGGCCTGCAAGGCTTGCTCGGCTGGTACATGGTCAAGAGCGGGCTGGTGGGCAACCCGCACGTCAGCCAGTACCGCCTGACCGCTCACCTGATGCTGGCCGTGCTCATCTATGGCTACATTCTCTGGGTTGCGCTCGAGCTGCTGTTCCCTCGGTATCAGGCGTCAGCGCCTGCACGCCGACTCAAGGCCCTTTCCTATTGGCTTCTGGCGCTGGTGCCTCTTACGATGACCTCCGGCGGCTTCGTGGCGGGTCTCAAAGCTGGACTCGCGTTCAACACCTTCCCTCTTATGGGTGGGCATTGGATCCCGGACGGGATCGGTGCGCTCGACCCCTGGTACCGCAACCTGTTCGAGAACATTACCACGGTCCAGTTCGACCACAGGGTGCTCGCCATGATGACGCTGGCGTCGGTGTTCGCGCTCTGGACGACGGCGTTGCGCCAGGAGCGTTCCCCGGGCCTCCGCTGGGCGATTCCTGTCCTGCTGCTGATTGCGGTGCTGCAAGTGGCGCTGGGGATCTCTGCGCTGCTGCTCCATCTCCCGATGGTCCTGGCCTCGGCGCATCAGGCGGGCGCGCTCCTCCTGTTTACGGCGGTGCTGTTCGTCGCCCACCGCGCGAGAAGAAGCTCGGGCCAGCCGGCCTCCTGAGAGCCACGCGTCCTACCGTGCCATCCATCTGCGGGAGGGCAGGGGAAGAGTATCGAGGTGGTGCGGGCGGGCCGGACTTTCGGTGCGTTCGGAGAAACGCGCCGAGCCTACACGTCGCGGTGTCGCGCCTGGCCTGCGGCAGTGCGTCATGGCCCTGCGTAGTTCAGCCGAAAGAGATTCTTGGCATTAGCGATGGCTGCAGGAGCCGTTATGGACTACTACGTGCCCTCTACCACTCTTGTGCAAAAAGTGGGCGAGGAGTGCGTCGTCCTGCATATGGAGAGTGGCAGGTACCTGAGTCTGGACGCGATCGGCACGCGCATGCTAGATCTGTTCTGCGAGCACGGCGAAGTAGAGACAATCGTATCCACTATGCTCCAGGAGTACGATGTGGCGGAGGAGCAGCTCAGGCGGGACTTGGAAGGCTTACTGGAAAAGCTGGTGCAGAATGGCCTCGTTCAGCGCATTCCGGAGTGAGGTGGGGCGTAGCGGAGCCCCACCAATAGCGGTGACGCCCGCAGCAGAGTCGGGGGTCCCCCGTGTGCAGCGCGCTGTGAGCCCCATGGATTTGTTGTGCCGTATTCTTCGCGGTGAGGATGCGGCTTGGCCAGGTCCCCCCGGCGCCAGCCCGTTTACTCATCGGTTTCTCGACGCCGCCACCTACCACGGAATCGGACCGCTCCTCTGCCGGAAAGCTTCCTCCGGGCTTGCTGGGCGGGACTGGCCCTCTGAGCTGTCGGAGGCCTGGGCTGGGGAGACACATCGCGAGGCAGCGGTCGAGCTGGTGCGTCAGCGAGAGCTGGTGGCAACCCTCGAGTCGTTGGCGGCGCAAGGCATTCAGCCGCTCCTGATGAAGGGGGCTGCCCTGGCGTACACTCACTATGAGTCGCCAGCGCTGCGACCCCGCTGTGATACCGACGTTTTCGTGAGAGAGCGGGACGTCGATGCGATCGAGAAGGTCTTGACCACCCTCGGCTACGGACGTCCCAATGCGGTCAGCGGCAGCCTCGTCTGCTACCAGTGCGCGTACGTTAGACGGGACCGCCACGGCGTCCAACACGCATTGGATGTTCACTGGAGGATTAACAACGGTCAGCTGTTCGCCCGAGCCCTCAGCTATGAGGAAGCCGCTTGCCAGGCCGTCCCCGTCCCCCCCCTCGGACAACACGCGCGCGGATTAGCGCCCGTTCATGCCCTGTTCCTGGCATGCGTCCATCGAGCAGCGCACGAGCATGCGCCCTACTACATTGGCGACACGGCGCACTACGGCGGTGACCGGCTGATCTGGCTTTACGACATCCACCTTCTGCTCAGCCGCCTGTCCCGTGAAGAATTGGATGCATTCGTGGAGTTGGCCGCGTCCAGGCAAGTGAGAACAGTCTGCCTGGCTGCGTTGCGGAGGACTCAGGAATGCTTTGGAACGGTGCTGCCTGATGACGTTGTGCAGGCGCTCTCAACGGGGGGGACGCCGGAGATGTCGGCGGTCTACGTCGAAGGCGGGCGCCTCCAGGCCGCATGGAGCGAGTTCAGGTCGCTACCGAGTGTTGGAAGCAGACTCCTGCTCCTGCGAGAGCATCTGTTTCCTCCCGCCGATTACATGCTTAAGAAATATGGGCTTTCCAGTCGGGTTTGGTTGCCTGCGTTGTACGCGCACCGCGGCCTCCGGGGTGCTTGGAAGCTCTTGCACGGCCGCTGATGGTTCGACGCACCGTTCCGCGGCGGGCTCGGCTGCTGCCGCGGCTGGCGAACGGGTATCCGGGCGCCAGGCGCTATTCGGGCCGTTCGACGGCGCTCGGCGCCGGGCTGGTCACGGACTTTAGCAACGGGGTATGGTGTTCGCGGCGTGGCACCCCTCACCCCGGGTTGGCGCGGGAAAGATTCTCTCAATTCCGCCCTCAAGATCGGGAAGGGGCTTGCCAGCGTCGGTTCTTGTTATTTCCCGACTTCACAGCGATGTCCAGGTCCGAGCGGCGGATTTCGTCGCCCCTCGGGATGACATGATGCGCAACCCCACGCCGGTCAGCCGTTTCGCTACCCGCGTTACCTTCGACCACGCGGGAACGGCGGCCCGGAGCGTGGCCGAACGACTCCACCACTCTGGGTCCGTCTCGTAGCCCATCTCCTGCAGCAGGTCCCAGGCCGCCCCGTGAAAGGCGTAGCGGTCCAGCACGTCGAGGGAGTCCCGCCAGCCGCCCACAATGCCACGGCGGTAATGCAGCGGGTGTGCCCGGATGCGAGGGTCCCCGGTCAGGCGCTCGCGCTGCAAGCGCGCGAAGTCGTGGTGTGCGACGACGGCTTCGACTCGGGCGGCGTCCATGCCGGACAGGTCGAGAAAACTGAACACACTGGCTAGAACCTCGGCGGGGTTGCGGCACAGCGCCTCATAGCGTACCTCGAGGTAGCGCCCCTGCAGGGTGCGGGCTGCGAGAGCCCCTCGCACGGTGCGTACCCAGAGCTGCGCCGCGTCATCGACCGTTATCCGTCCGAACCCCATTGGCTCCCCCGCCGCGACCATCGATACCGCCACGTCGCGGCCGTCGCGGAGCAGGTGGATGAAGTGTGCGTCCGGCAGGAACGAGTCGATCAGTTGCACATGCTCGGAGTAGCCGGGCTGCTTGTCGAGCACGTGCGTCGCCTGCGGGTGCCGCTCCAGCACCCTCGAATAGACCTCCGAAACGAACCGGTCGAGAAAACGACGCAACTCCGCCTCACTCCACACGCAGGGCAAGCCCTGGTGGAAGCCGCGGCCGGCCATCTCCTCCACCTCGAACCTCCAGGCTTTGATCCACGGAGCGACATAGCGATTGAATAGCGTTAGCTCCGCGGTGGTGGCCACCTGCGGGTGGCAACCGATCAGAATCTGCAGCCACGTGGTGCCGCTTCGGGGCGCGCCGATGAGGTAGACCGGCGTTGCGCGGGGTCCGGTTGTTATCGTTCGTCCTGCCCTGTGAACCCTAGCGCTTCGGCTGCCGCCCCGTCGCTCGCACTGCTGCCCACCAGCGATAGGCTGCCGGACTGCCGGTTGCCGTGACCGTGTCTGCCCGGGCCGCCCAGGTCCACAAGGCGGGCCACCACGCCGCGGGGATCGGCAAGCAAGTCCGTCCCGAGCCGCACGCGCAACGCCGGCCCGGCCGAGGCGAGGGCGGCGAGGGCGTTCAAGATGCGGCCACGCTGGCGCGGAAAGCGCGCCGATAGGTAAACGGGCGACGTTGCGTCAATCAAGCGTGCGAGGGCTTCGCCACCGGTGAGTCGCTCGGCGCGGCTGGCGCGAAGTCGGCGGTCGACCGACACGGCCCAGACCTGCGACACGCCAGCCATCGGTGTAAACCGCTCCGGCGCGTCACTGCGTCGCAACAGCCCCCGGGGAATGCCGTCGATGTGGACAGGCTGCACACGGGCCGCTGTGTGCGCATCGAGGACGGCCTCGCCGGCGGTGCGCAGCAATACGTCGCGGCGAAACGGCGCCACGATCGGCTCGCCGCCGGCGCCCGGTCCGGCGACAATGCAGTCGTCGGAGAGGACGCGGCCGCCGGCACGCAACGCGGCCATCGCAACCGTCGACTTTCCAGCGCCAGTTTCGCCGAGGACGACGACGTGCTCACCGCCCACCGCGAACGCGGCGGCGTGCAGAACTACTAGCCCTTCGAGCGCAAGGGCATGGGCGATGGCGATCCTGAGCAGGGGCATGGTGCGCGCCAAGAGTTCTGGCGCCGCCACCGCAGGCGCTCGGACGCAGACCTCAGGGGCGTCCGTGAGGGCGACTGCGCCTCCACGCCAAGCGGCAACGTAGATGGGGCCGCGCCGCTGAATGGTCGGTAGCCGCGCGCGGGCGTTTTCCAAACATGGAGCGGGCAGCCGTTCGTCCAGATCGAGCACGACGCGTCTTGGCACGCCCCGCCACGGCCCCGCGATGGTCTCGACGCCCAACTCGGCGAGAAGCGCTGCGCGCGCTTCCGTCGGCACGGCGAGGTCTATGGAGACAGAAAAGGGAGGTATGCCGACCCGCTGCGCAGCCCATAGCGGGGAGGAGATCTGCCCCGCCGTCCTGCTGCCTGACCTCTCTCCCCGACCCAGTTCTTGCTCTCGGCTCAGTTTGCTGCTGCGGTCGCGTTGGCTTCTACGTCGGCGGCGAGTAGTGCTGGACGATCTCGACCCACGGATAGCAGATGGAGGCCCTCGCGCCGCCGGTCATGGCCTGGTCGCTCGAACGGACCTGGATGCTGACAGTAAAATTATCCGTGCCGTTGGCGAGCTTCACTGTACCGTGATAAGCGGTGAAGGCGAGCACTGACTGCTTGTCGCTAGTTTGCCGAACGAGAAACGGCTGGACGGTCGTGCCGGGGCAGTTTACCGACTGCGCGCCCTGTGTCACCGTGCAAACCAAGGCATTGCCCTGCAGGACCGGGCCGGGGCCGGCTCCGCCGATGCCGGCCTGCACGTTCATGGTCAGGGTCACGTACTGGGCGCCAGGGACCGGAGTGAACGAGCCCGTGAAAAGCGTTGCCGGCGTGTAAGTGATTCCCGTAATGCAATTGGCCGTGCCCTGGAGGTTGAAACGGATGTTCTGCGCCCACTCCGAGGTTTGGAGACCAGAGTACTCGCAGTGTCCCGGGTAGGTGCAGTCGTCGAGCGCTGCCAGTGTAGTTGGCGCCCCGGCATTCGGCTGCGCGGTCGGCCCCGAACCCGCCTCGGTGAATATCGCGTCTCCATAGATGTCGTACATCAACGTCGGCCCCGCGTCGCCGGCGTCTTGCGCCACCGGCGGGGGCTTGTGGTTCTGCTTGGCCAGAGCCACACCAGCTCCCGCAGCACCGAGCACCGAGGATACCCCCAAGATCGCCCCTAATGTCATGGCAGTTCTCGATATGGACACGGCTGGCCTCCTAAAGATTGCAGTTCGCGTTTTATCACCCGGGCGGCTGAGCCTGGACTCCGTAGTTGTCCTGTTGAGTGCCATGCGACGAGCGCACGACTCGAATCAGTTCATGTACGGAAACTCGGGGCGACGTGTACGGCTTCCGCTCGCGGCGTGACGGCTCAGACGCCTGCGTCTCCCTCGTCCACCCGTCCTCGTTCGATTTTTCGACCACTGTGAGAACTCCTTCACGCAGCAGACTCCCGACGCTGCGAATTCCTGACGAACTCCTCGGCTACGAGAAGGCTGAGGATGTGATTTCTACCATCACCGCGCCCACTTTGCAATAGTTGGTCAAGACCGGCCGGATCGGCCACGCCGAGCGAGGCCAGTGCCCAGTCGCCAGCGCGTGCCGGAACGCGGCGCAGCAATGCGTCTATCTCGCGGTCGAACAAGGCATCGAAGACTGTCTTGTCGAGGCGGTCCCGCACCGCCGGAGGCACACTTTGGCCGGCGGCGAGGCGTTGCAAGTGGCGCCGCCGGCGCCCGTGGACGAAGGCGCGCGGGGGGCACGCGAAGCAGAACGTCATCAGGTCGAGGTCGAAGTAGGGGTACCGGAGCTCGATACCGAAGTGCCCCGCGTAGCGCTCGAGCGCGAGAGGCACCCCGCCCTGGTGGACGCGGAGATTCAGCAGCATCCTCTCCCGGTTCGTCTGGTACTCGTCCGTGGTCACCCCCAGCTCGCGACGGGCTCGGGCGTCGGCCAGGGCCTCGCGCCACGTAGCTGCGAGCCAGCCGGGGGGGAGATAGGGCACACGCCGCCGGAGCAATCGCCGGCGCCAGGCGCCGAGCCTGCGGCGCACGAGCAGCGCTCGCGATGCCGTCGGCGGCAGGCGCACCCGCAGGCAGTCGAGCGCGGCGCGCAGTACCCGGCCGGCGGCGACTTCCTCGTCGAGGTACTCGAACCCCCCGTCCAGCCACTCGTCGCCCCCGATGCCGAGCAGCAGAGTTGCACGCCCGTCGCGGCGGAGCGGCTGCGCCACCAGCTTGAGCTGGAACAAGGTCGCTCCGGGCGCATAATCGCTGAGGCGGACCATCTCCTCGATGTGGTCGGCGAGGCGTGCCGCTGCGCCGTCGACAATCGTCCCGTCCGACTCTGTCCAGCGCAGGACCTCCTGCACAAGAGCCGTCTCGTCACAACGCTGGCCGGGGTAGCCAATGGTGTAAGGACGAACGGCATCGGCCCCGACCTCACCGCGCCTCGCGCGTGCGGCGAGCAGCCCCCAGAGGCAGCCAGAGTCGAGCCCGCCGCTCAGGGACAGCCCGCAAGGCCGGTCGGGCAGCGCCCGGCGGATGGCGACATCGAGACGCCCCCACAACTCCTCGGCGAGGGCACGGATGTCGTAGCGTCCCCCCGATGACGGCTCGGGCGGCTGCCAGTAAGCGACGCTCGACCGCCGCCAGCGGCCGGCAGAAACGTCCCGCGACCAGGCGTGGACGTGTCCGGGGAAGACCAGGAACACATCTCGGAATAGCGTACGTTGGTCGGGCGGCGCCAGCCGGGTCATCACGTGCACCAGCGCCTCGACATCCAGCTCGGGCGCGCGCCCGGCAGCAGCCAGCACCTGACGCGGCTCCGACGCCACAATCAAGTGTCCTCCATCAATGGCGAGGAACAGGGGACGCAACCCGACAACGTCCCGAGCCAGCAGGAGGCGCCCCGTCGCCCTTTCGACGACCAGAGCGGCGAACTCGCCACGCAGCCGGGCGAAGGCAGCCTCGCCCCACGCCGCCACGCAGGAGGCCACGCACTCCGCCACGGTCGTGGCTGGGGCTAGGTCGGGGCCGAGCAGCGGCTGCAGCTCGCACCAGTTGCCGACCCAGCCGTGGACCGCCACGACGAGATTGGGCCGGACCGCTAGGGTCGCGTCGCCAGCGCCGGTCTGTACCGCGACCACGGTACCGGCGCGCTCGTCTGCGTATTGGGAGACTTGCGTCCCGCGGTGCGATGCCGCCGCCACCGCGCGACGCGATGCGGCGATGGACCTGTCAAGACCGTCCCCGAAGACTGCTACAATTCCGCCCATGCGACGACAAGCGCTTTCCAACGAGGACGTATCAGTGGCGGTGAGGCCGGTCTCGGGCAGCGAGGCAGTGCGCCCACGACCCAACGGCGAGGCTGGGCTAGTTTACCAGATCATGCTGTTCGCGCACGCGCTGCGCTTGTGCTACCGGGCGCGTCGGTTGTGTTCAGAGCCGCTGAGCGAGGTTGTGCGTCGGCTGGCCGCCGTGCGTGGCCTTCCCCACAACATCCCGCCCCCGGAAGCCTGGCGCGCGGCGGCGCGAGCCTGTTACCGCATGAAGTGGTGGATGGGCGGGCTGGACTCGTGCCTCAGCCGCTCTTTGGTTGCTGGTGCCCTGGTCGCCGACCGGGCCGACGTGGTGGTTCACATCGGGTTCCGGAGCGTCAAGGGCTGGCCCCACGAAAGCGCAGACGGTCACGCCTGGCTCACGGTGTCGGGGGAGGCCGCCGGCCATCACGACCCCGAGAACGTCATTGAGCAGTCCTACGTCAGGGTCTTCGATGTCCCACTCAGTCGAGGAAGGCTACCCATGAGCCAGTTCGAGACGCTCGTCACGACCCTGCGAGGGGAACGCTATACGCTTACCAAGCTTGCTGACGCCACCGGGGTGTTGCTCAATGTGGATGCTCGGGTGGTTTACACGCTGAGCGAGACCGGTGTTTTCCTGGTGGAAGGCATCCTCGGCGGGGCGGCTACCACCGAGGAGCTTGTTGCGGCCCTCGTGACAGCGTTCGAGGTCGACGAACTGACGGCCACGAAGGACGTGACGCGTTTCCTCGAGGATCTCGGTGCCCGACTCTGAGGTCGTGTCGTCCCGGTGACAGACTGCCGGACCTGACCCGACGCGCGCTTATCTGTCTGCGCTGCGGCCGGCGTTTGTGCCGCAGGGAGGCGCATGAGATGCCCCACAACGCCGGGATGTGCGAGCATGGCTAGGCTGAGGTACGAGCCTGGACCATGACAGCAGACGCTTCATGAACGGAATCCGGGTCCTCCGAGCCTTTCTACCCTTGCTCGCCGTGCTGACGGCGCAGCTCTCTAATTACGCGCCGTATGCCCTGCGCGACGTCCTTCCAGGCGCTATCCCGGTCGGGCCAGAGCCTGACCGCCTCGCCGTTTTTCGGCAGGGCCTGTAGCTTTGCGAACGGGGCAGTGGTCCAATCGCAGTCGCGGACGATGACCGGAATGACGCGCGCTTCCCCGCCCTCGTGGCGTTCCATAGCCCGCATCATCTCCACGTCGTAGCAGTAGTCCGAGGAAAGAAAATCCGCACTCACCAGCAGCAATATGATCTCGGCCCGCTCCAGATTCCCGTCTATCTGTCCTTTCCACTCGCCCCCCGAGCAGCCTGCGGTCGTGCCAGGCGGAGATGTCGCCCTGGCGCTGTAGCAGCTTCAGGTGAGTTTCGAGCTCGTCGCGCAGGGTTTCGTCCTTGTGAGAGTAAGAATAGAACAGCCTCAATGGCGGTGCCTCGCGTGCCGATGCGCGCTCGGGGCGCCGGGCGCCTTCGAGGTCGACCCCGTCCAGCAGCTCACGCACGTCCACCCCGATGACTTCATCATCCCCTATGACCTCAGGGAAGCTTGCTATTCCCTTGGCGTCCAAAGCGATCAGCTTCTTGTAGTCCACGCGCACGCTGGGATGGCCCGGCACCGGAACCTTTGCCGCCACGGCCAGCTTCGGGATGTCGGCATGGATGCGCTCGAAATCCGAGCGGATGACGGCCAGCAATCGGCGGCGCGCATCCGGATCGGGCCCGCCGATCCGGATGGTCACGGTGCGGTCCGAGCTATCGGCCTTCACCAACGCTAGGCAGCCCTCCCACTGCAGCACCACGCCGCTCCGCCATCGCGGCCGGTCGGTGCTGAGTACGTGCGTGCGCACGATGAAGCCTGGGAGCAGGCCTTCCGGGAGGATGTCGTAGTGGTACTCGAAATTGAGACAACGATAGGCGTCGAGGTCTTCGCCCACCTCCGGCTCCTCCTTTCCGAGCAGCTCCGGGATGAGGTAACGATGTTGCAAGTCGTCGGGATAGGCGAAGCAGAGCTTGAACTTGCGCATGAGCTCCAGCAGGAACCCGTGCTTTTCCGCGGGATAGTCCTGTGCTGGCAGCAGTCGGCCGAGGTCGCTCAACCGCAGCTCACCGTGCCGCTCGGCCACCAGTTCCGAGTTCAGCAGCCGGTAAATCCCGTCGGTGATCCAGCGCGGATTGAGCACGCTGGTATCCCTGAGCCGCGGATCGTCGCGGTAGTTCAGCGCGATCCCCAGGCAGTGCAGGTAGCCCGCGAGATCGTCTTGCGCCTGTATATCCGTTTCGCCCAGCTCCCGGCATAGCTCCCGATAGCGGTCCAGGCTGAGGTAGTTCTCCTTCATGCCGGCCAGCCGGTCCTTGATGGCGAACCAACTGGCGGGGAAGCTCGCGCGCGCCTCGCTCATGTCGCTCAGGGCCTTTCGGATCTCCTCGCGCAGATCCTCTATCCCCATCGCCGGTATCCCCATCGCCGGCCGCTCGCAGTCGGTGCTCACGAAGCCGCGGACCTGTGGGTACTTGGCTCTCAGCGCGCGATAGTTGAGCTCGAAGGACTGTTGTCGCTGCTTGTTGAGCACGACCACCACCGGCGAATCTCCGCCGAAGCTCTCGATGAGCTTCAGCCAATACTCCGAGTCCAGATCTTCGCCGCCCTCCCGGCCGTTCAACACCAAGAGATAGAGGCTGCGCTCGGTGAGGAAGAACTGGTGGGTGGCATGCATGATCTCCTGCCCGCCGAAGTCCCAGATGTTGACGCGTACCATGTCCGGTCCCATCGGGACTTGCCACTGAGTGATCTGTATGCCCGGGGTCTTGCCCTCGTCCTTGTCGAAGCGGTCCCGGACCAGCTGGTTGACCAGCGAGGTTTTGCCGACACCGCCGCGACCCACCAGGATGAGCTTCGCCTCATTGAGCGCGCGGCTGCCGCCCCGTGTGCGGAAGTAATACTTGAGGATCTCTGCCGGGGCGGCTGGCTGCGCTCTTTCGTCCCCCTGCTTTTCTTGAGAGGACCTGAGGACATCCATGCGACTCGGTCCGAGGATCGACGGCGGCAAGCCCAGAAGTTCGTTCTCGTGCAGGTATAGCTCTCGCAGCGAGGGCAGCCGACCCGGAGAAAGAGCCTCGGGCAGGGCGGCGAGCTGGTTGCGCGAGATATCCAGCTCTTGGAGCTGGATGAGCTGGCCGATAGCCTCGGGCAGGGCGGTGAGCTGGTTGTGCGCGACATTGAGTGATTGGAGCTGGGTGAGCCGGCCGAGGGCCTCGGGCAGAGCGGTGAGCTGATTGCCCCAGACATGGAGTGACGGCAGTTGGGTGAGCCGGCCGAGGAGCTCGGGCAAGGCGGTGAGCTGGTTGGCCCAGACATCGAGTTCCTGGAGTTGGGTGAGCCGGCCGATGGCCTCGGGCAGGGCGGTGAGCTGGTTGTCCGCGACATTGAGTGATTGGAGCTGGGTGAGTTCTCCAACCGACGCGGGCAACTCCATCAGTCCCAGCCCCCGCAGATCCAGCTCCCGACTGCCCGCCCTTCCCGCCTCAGCGATGCGGTGCTTGGCGATGATTTCCGGTGACTCGCGTTCTTGGCCTTTCTCGGGCTCTTTGCTCATGGTGCTTCCCTGGTTCATTTGCCAGAACGTTGCTAGGTCGGGTTAGCGTAGCGTAACCCGCCGTCCAAATCTTCATTCGCTGCCCATGCCCTCTGGTAGGTCAACGGCGTTGACCTATCTCGCGAGACATTGCGCCCGCGGCTGGAGCCTGGACGTCAGTGCCTCGTTTCCTCCATGCTTCGTGGGAACCCCGCCGGGCGGTCCCGTGCCGAAGCCCTCTGGTGCGAAGAGCCGGTGGCCGCGAACCGGGCTGTGGGCCAGAAGACGCGCTGTGGGTGTCCCGATCCTCGGGCACATGGTGCGAGGCTGGACGACGGGCTTCGCATGCGCGACCATGCGGTCTCGCCGGGGCGCCTAAACCGGGCGCTCCTCACGGACCAACAAAGGAGATCGCGATGAAGAACGAGATTTTCACGGCGACTGCCGTAGGCTTGCTCGGTTTGTGTCTCGCCGCACCCGCGTTCGCCGCAGGCGGGTGCGACGGCTTACCCAATCACGGTGCGCTCAAGGCGGCGCTCGCTGCAGCGGTCGCGGCGGAGAAGAGCGGGCTCGACAACCAGATGTGGGCGACGCTCGTGGACCGGGATGGAGTCGTCTGCGCGGTAGCGTTCTCCGGCACGAACCGCGCCGCCCAGTGGCCCGGCAGCCGCCTGATCTCGGCGCAGAAGGCCAATACCGCCAACGCCTTCAGCCTGGATGCGGCTCTTCGAGCAGCGGCTCGGGCCAGCCCAAGGGCTTGGCCCTGTCCACCGCGAACCTCTATTCGGCGGTCCAGCCGGGGGGGAACCTTTACGGCTTGCAGCAGAGCAATCCGGTCAACACTGACGTTGCGTATCGCGGCAATCCGGCCCTGTTCGGCATGGGGACAGACCCGATGGTGGGCGGCCGCATCGGCGGCGTGAACGTGTTCGGCGGCGGCCTTGCGCTCTACGGCGCCGGAGGGAAGCTGCTCGGGGGTCTCGGGGTGAGCGGCGACACCTCTTGTGCCGACCATGATATTGGCTGGCGAGTGCGGAAGAACTTGGGCCTGGACCACCTGAAGGGGATCGCGGGCGTATCCGGCGATGCCGAGCGCCCGGATAATATCGTCTTCGACATCACTCCGAATCCGGCCGGAGGCACCGGGACAAGCGCTGGAGGCTTCGGCCATCCCAAGTGTATGAACACTGCAGACCCGGCCATGCTGCCAGCAGTCCAGCCGTAGCTTGGCTCCAAGCCGCTATCGAGTCGATGACGCGCGGGCTTCGTAACGCCCGCGCGGGGAGAAAGAAGGTCAACAAGGGGTCCCGACACCCGCAGTCCACTAGCAGGCGTCCGACCCCAGGAAACAGCGAGGTCATATCGCTATGCGCAGATCTCTAGTCGCTCTCCTCACGTTCGCCGTCGTCGGGATCGCTGCGGCCGAGCAGGTGCGCTACTTCGATCTGCCCCATGGGTCCGGTCCCCACGACGTTGCACCCGCCCCGGACGGTACAGTCTGGTACACGGCCCAGCGCCAGGGTGCGCTCGGACGGCTCGACCCGAAGAGCGGCCGAGTCGAGCAGATCCCGCTCGGCGTCGGCTCGGCGCCCCACGGTGTCATCGTTGGACCGGACGGCGCAGCTTGGGTCACCGACGGCGGATTGAACGCCATCGTGCGGGTCGACCCGGTAGCGAAGGCGGTCCGGAGCTTTCCCCTTCCATCCGGGCGTTCCTCCGCCAACCTCAATACGGCGACCTTTGACAAGAAGGGAGTGCTCTGGTTTACCGGTCAGAGTGGTATCTACGGAAGACTCGACACCAAGAGCGGCGCGATGCAGGTGTTCGATGCCCCGCGCGGCCGTGGCCCTTACGGCATCACGACAACGCCGAGCGGCCGGGTGTATTACGCCTCCCTTGCCGGCAATTACATCGCCCGGATCGACTCATCCACGGGCCAGGCTACAGTCATCGAGCCGCCCACACCCAACCAGGGAGCGCGGCGAGTGTGGTCGGACTCCAAGGGGCGCGTGTGGGTGAGCGAATGGAACGCCGGTCAGGTGAGTGTCTACGACCCGGTGGCCGGCCAGTGGCGTAGCTGGCGCCTGCCCGGTGACTCGCCCCGCGCCTACGCCATCTACGTGGATGAGGCCGACCAAGTGTGGCTGAGCGACTTCGGCGCCAACGCCGTGCTGCGTTTCGACCCCCGAACCGAGACTTTCAAGCGCTTCCCGAGCGACCGGCCGGGCGCGAACGTGCGCCAACTGCTCGGACGCGTCGGCGAGGTCTGGGGAGCGGAATCCGGCACGGACCGGCTGGTGGTAATCAGGACGACGGGCAGACCCTGAACCGGTCGCACCCGCGCGCGATCGAGTAAGGGGCAGTACCATCCCTTCCGCGCCCGTCGCGCGGGGCTGGACCCGTGAGATCGCGGCACGGATCGGGGGGAGGGGTTCCCTTAGCAGAAGACCGCGAGGCCACTAGAATCCGTCTTGAGCCAGGGTTTCGGCAAGCTCCTTGTCCCGGCCGTATATGTCGTCGCGGAAGTTGACCGTGCCATCCTCGTCGACCCATGCCGTAAAGTACACGATCTCCACAGAGATGGGATGAGGAAGGGTTACGGTTCGCTCCCTGCTGAAGTCGGTCGCGGCCAGCAGCCGCTCCCGATTCCAATTCTCATTGTCTTTCAAGAGGTAATCGGCTAAGTCGATAGCCTTTTCTATGCGTATGCACCCGTGACTGAATCCGCGGACGGCCCGTGCAAACAGCCCTCGACTTGGTGTGTCGTGTAGATAGACGTCAAAGGGGTTGGGGAAGATGAACTTCAGCCGACCCAGGGGATTCTTCGGCCCTGGATCCTGGCGGAACTGATAGGGGAAGTGGCGAGGGCTCACTTCGTGCCAGTCGATCGTCTCCGGGTCGACCTCCCTTCGGCCGGGACCCGAGCCCTCGAATACGCGAAGGTTCTCCCGGTCGAGATAGCCGGGGTCCCGGCGCAGTGCGGGCAGGATCTCCTTAATAGCGATACTTCGCGGCACGAGCCAGCGTGGATTGAGCACCATATAGGTCATCCTGGCGTTGAAGACCGGGGTACTCAGGTAGGGCTTGCCGACTATGACCTTCATGGTCATCACCCGCTTCCCGGAGTCGAACAGCTCCAGACCGAAGCTCGGAATGTTCACAAGGATGTATCGGTCCCCGAGGTTTGGTGGGAGCCAGCGCCAGCGCTCCATGTTCTCCTCGATCTGACGCATCCGCTCTGCGGCCGGAACATTTAGCGCGCGAGTCGTTCCGGAGCCGACGATGCCGTCCGCCAGAAGCCCATGGCGCCCTTGAAAGCGACGCACGGCTTGGTCGAGCTGTGCGTCGAAGAGATCAGTATCTGCGACGGGCCCCGCAGTCAAGTCGCCGGACAGGATCAGCCGGCGCCGCAAGACCGGGACCCGGGCGTCGTGGTCGCCCGGTTCGAGCTTCGGGCCGGCGGGCACGACGGGGTACCCTCCGCGACCCGCGAGCGCCCGGTACCGGGCCAATGCGGCACGCAGTCGGCGGTACCCCGGCTGGGACGGACGCAGTGAGGCCAGAGCCTCTCGTACATGCCCGGAATCGACCGCGGCCGCGAGCACCTGCTCCGGCCCCCCCCCCTGGGGAATCCCCGGAGCCTGTCCATACGGGGTCTCGGGGTGAACCCGCCCGCGCAACATATGTGACGCGTATCGCAGGAACCCGTTGGTGAGCATCAGGTCGAGGTTGGCCAGCCCTTCCGCCGAAGCCTCGCCCGAGACTCCCTGGCGGGCAGTGATGCGGGCCAGAGCGCTCTGCAGTGCCGTAACCTCATAGCTCTCCGGCCGCAGCCCATCGCTCGCGGCGTCGGCGAGCACGGCAACCAGCTCACGCGCGGCGGGAAGAAGGCCTCGGTCGTCGCTCCACGCCGGTCGGAAGGCCCGAGCTGCATAGAACCGCAGCATCTCACCTGGAGGCCGCACGGCCCCGCCATCGAGTTGGTCCAGCGCGGGGACCTCGAGGCGCGCTCGCAGCAACTCGCTGACCCGTGCCGACAGGGTTCCCGGTTGCGCAGGGTCAGAGGCATCCGTCAGCAGCGCGAAGAGCAGGAAGGCTGTCGACAGCAGTAGTCCGAGCGCCTTCGCCGGCGGCGTGTATTTTCCTCTACTCAAGCGCATGGCTGGCTTCCCTGCGATGATCGGCAGCGCGCGAGAATCATTCTGCTGGCTGTTGAAGGACTGGATCAGAAGGCCATCGCCGCGAAGCTGGGCACCACGCGGGCGACCGTCGGGCAGTGGTGCCGGCGCTATCGGCAGCGGAGCTTGGCGGGGCTGGCGGATGCGCCCGGACGAGGGCGCAAGCCCAGGCTCTCGCAGACGAAGGTGAGGCGGGTGCTGGAGACGGTCGGTAAGCCGCCGGCGCATCTGGGGCGCTGGAGCTGCCGCACCATGGCTTGCCGCCGCGGGCATCTCGAAGGCGAGTGTGCAGCGGCTGTGGGCGGCCAATGACATCAAGCCGCACCTGAACCGCCAGTTCAAGCTGTCCAAGGACAAGCACTTTGAGGCGAAATTCTGGAAGGCGGTCGTGCTCTGCTGCGACGAGAAGACCCAGATGCAGGCGCTGGAGCGCACCCAGCCAGGGCTGCCCCTCGGCATCGGTCACCTCAGGACGCGCACCCACGACTACATCCGTCACGGCACGCTCACCCTGTTCGCGGCGCTCAACTACTTGGAGGGCAAGCTCACCACCGCCCTGGCGCGCAAGCACCGCCATCAGGAGTGGCTCGCGTTTCTGCGCCGCATCGACCGGGAAACCCCCCAGGACCTCGACCTCCATCTTATCCTCGACAATTACGCCACCCACAAGCATCAGGCGGTCAAGGCGTGGCTCGCGAAGCACCCGCGCATGCACCTGCACTTCACCCCCACCTCTTCGTCCTGGATGAATCTGGTCGAGCGGTTCTTCCGCGATCTGGGCGATTTTCTCGCCGAAGGCAGCTTTGGCTCCGTCAAGGCGCTCGCCGAGGCTATCATCGCCTTTCTCGCTGAGCGTAACGCCCACCCCAAGCGCTATGTTTGGAACGCACTGCACTAGCGCGCCGGCCGGCCCACTGGGTCGGCTGGAAGCGCCGAGAGGGACAGGATTCGGGTGGCGCGGGGTGCGCACCTGGCCCTAGACGCTGCGGTCAGGACTCACCTGCACTTTCGCATCAATCGGTTGGAGACCGTTTCTAGAGCCCGTTCTGAGAACGTCAGATACTTCACCAAGGCATCGACATCGGCATCCGGTATTGGGCACCCGAATACCTTGCGCATCTTTTCAACGCCCGCCTTCCACTTGGCGGCGGGCAGGGGCGGCTGTGTGTAGACATAATCGGCCGAGTGACAGATCAGACAACGGGCGCGTGCCAAGTCCTCCCCGGGACCTGCCTTGAACGTCGCGCTCTCTGGGGGTAGCTGGATGGAGACTACGCCATCCGCACCCTGCGCGCCGCTCGAGGACAGGCCTGCCGCAAGCACGGCACTCACCAAAACAACGGGCGACAAATTGTAACTCACCCTGCGTGCGGTTTTCATGACTATCCTCCCTATACCGCTCGGATGCGGACGTTTTCGACCACGTTACGCAAGTAGCCGCCAGGGTTCCACCGCGGAGTCAGGCGCTGGGTCTCCCCGAGCCCGTTGATGGCCACGGACATCAGCTCGTACGAGCTGCCTCGTTCCGGTTTGAAGGCGGCACTCCACGGGCGGAAACTATACTTCCCGTAATCCTTTCCTAGGGTTGCATCCGCCCAGTGCTTGCCTCCATCGCTGGAGAAGAGCACCCGGAGAATTCCGCCGCCTGCGTCGAAGGCGATGCCATGCACCATGAGCGGGTGTCCGCCCCTGACCTGGGCGCCCTCCGCAACACTGGTGACGAAGGAGCGCACCGTCAGGCGATTGATGGGAACGGTCTTTGCCGGGTTCCGGCCGGGCTCGACACAGCCGCAGGGATCGGCTGGGATGCGATACGCGGTCTTCATCCAGAAGTTCTGGTCTTCCTGATTCAGGACCTCGACATCGTTCAGCATCTTCACCCAGTAGGTGGCATACCATCCGGGCACCACCAGGCGCAGCGGATAGCCGTTCAGCAGCGGCAGCGGCTGGCTGTTCATCTCGTACGCGAGTAGCACGTCCTCGCTTAGGGCGACGTCCATGTCGAGCGCCTTGATGAAATCGGGCGTCTGCGGCATGACCGGACGGTCCAGGCCGTTGAAGCGGACCTGAACCGCGTCGGCCTCGATGCCCGCCTTGCTCAGCACGTCACGCAGGCGCGCCCCTTTCCACAGGGCGTTACCCATAGCCCCGTTTGCCCACTGGCCGCCGGGGACACGGGGGGTGAAGAGTCCTCGGCTGTTACCCGAGCATTCGCAGACGGCAGCAAGTTCCACTGCATCGAAGTCCTTCTTGAGGGCTGCCGAGATCGAGCTCCAGCGGTCGCTTCACGCGCCCGTGGACCCTGATCCGAAAGGCGGTCCCGTCGACGCTGGTCGGTACGTCGGCCAAATGCCACCTCACGAAAAAGGCGTCGTTCGGAGTGAACACGGTGTCGTTGAAGATGTGGAAAGGGGTCTCGAGCTGAACCGGGCGTTCGGTCATGACCAGGAGAGCCCGCTTTTGAGGATAGGCGATGAGCGGTCGTTGTCCGTTGGCGAAGGGGAGTCGCGCGCTCTCGGCCGCGGCCAGGGCCAGCGCTTCGCGTTCCAGCAACGCCAATCCTCCGAGGGCCGCACCGACACGCAGGATCTTGCGTCGCCCCGGGTCGGGCTGGTCGTTTGAACGTCAGGGACCGGCGCGTTCTGTGTTTCATGGAGTCTCCCTCCACCTGTTCTTCGACATGAGCGTCCGGCTTGGCGGGTCGGGTAACATAGCCCGCTTTAGGCAGAGCCGGGCTAGTCTATTCTAGCCCGAGGGAGGCGCCGTGGGGAATTGACCGGGAATCGGTCATCGAGCATCGGCCCCGCAGAACCGCCCCGCTGAATTAGTTAATTATACGAACCTAGGCCCGTTGGCGCAGCGCCGGCAGCCCTTTACCTGAGCAAACGCAGATCGAAGTTGAACGGCTCGGCTCTCGCGGCGCCCTTGACTGCGGCGAAATCGGGATGCGCCGGGTTGAGCAGGACGTTGCGCTGCTGCGGGACAAGCGTACTGGGCACAGCAAGCACGAGCGAAAACGCGCTCGCCGTCCACTTGTCTCCGATCACAGCCGTGGAGGACGACGGCGGATCGCGACGCCAGTCGGCGGGAAGCGCGGCGTCGTCCAGTACCATGACGGCCTCGTCCGGCAGTTCCAGGGTAAAGAGGATATAGCGGTTCAGCACCTCGCTGCGATGCAGATGCACCAGTAGCTCCAGAGCCGCCAAGGCCACACTGTCGGAGGCATACACCACGGCCACACCCTTGCTGTTCCATCGTCCTCCGTGCGTCCTGGCGCCGGAGCCGTCCAAGGCTGAGTCCGCATAGCGCTCCTTTATCAGGCGGTACACCCGCACTACGTGTACACGCCGTGCTCCAGGCGGCCAATCAGGTCCCGCACCTCGGCAGCCCCGGCCTCGGTGACGAGATGCTGCAACGGGCTATCGCCCCCCAGTGCCTTCGCGGGCTCGTTCAACCAGCGCCGCGCTGATTCCGCATCGCCTTCGAAGAGCTGCAGAGCGTCGCGGTAGGCCGCCGCGATTCGGTACACCCGGTCGCTTTCCTCCGATGACAGCCGCCCGGAGGCGCTTTTACGGCGGCGGGCGAGCGTCGCGGATGCAATCCCGGCGACCTTCAACACGGTCTGCTGAGACACGCGAAGTTCACTTGCGAGCTTCTCCACGGCCGCGACGCGAAAGCCGCGCTGGACCTGCTGGACGAGCTCGGCTCGGTCTCGTATGAGACCGAGCCGGCGGAACACTTCGTTGACGGGAAGTCTCCCAGCTTCTGTACTTGCGGCGTGCTCGGTCGACCGAGGCTTGAAAGGTCTCGTAGATGCAGCCACTGAACGTCCCCTAAGATTTCATTTGGAGAATCATATATGGTCAAACGGAGGCATGGCAAGGATCACCACTGCGCGGGGCTCAACCACTTGGATCTAGAGCACGATTGCCTCGCTCCCTCACTGGTGGCAAAGATCTGCTTGTACGTCCGCGGCTTCACCTCGTAGTGGCGATAGACGTGGCGCAGGCCAGCCTCGAAAAGTGATCCCAGTGCGGCGTGGACCTCGTCGGCGTGGTGCCGGTCAAAATAGGTGGCTAACGGGATCACATCCGCCAGGTTGTGCGCCGCCGTCGCATCACCGTAGACGACGGCCGCTTGTAACGCTCGCTCGGCGTAGCCCGAAATCGGAGCGGCGTTGGGCAGCGTTTCCTTGAAGTTGTTCCTCGTAGGCAACGCGCTCACCCCGTGTCACGTCGCGCGCCCCGATCTTCACTACTTGCGATACAAGCGGTCTGCCGTTGGCATCGAATGTCTGCACCTTCAAGACCCGGCTGCCGCCGAAGCCTCCACCGAACTGCTGCAGAATGTGAAGCTCCTTCTTGTCCCAATAGAGCGTGCGAAGCAGGCTCTCTTCGAGCGCTGAGAGCTGGATATCCCCATGAAAGTCGAGAAAGACCGTGGTTACGTAAATAAAGCGTTCCTTCCCAGTGCGCTGACGAGGATCGGGCATGCGCCGTCACCTTTTCCGCTTGCTCACCTGCGCTCAATCGTATGCATGCTTTGCCGTCGGCATCGGTCGTGATTGTCTTGTCGGCGAGCCTGGTCGAGCGACTCTGGGCGAGCGAAAGCTGCAGCCTCACATCTGCCTTGGGATCTCCGTGGCCGTCACGAACCGTCAGCTCAAAGCAGGCTTCCTCCCAGTGTCGACCACCTGGGTGTCGGTAAGGGCTTCTATTGTGAGGGACATGGTTTGTTACTCCGCTGTCTTGGGGCCTTTGGGTCTCTTGGTCCCCTCTGTTGGGTCCGAATCACAGCTTGTCGCTCATGTCTCGGGAGGGGCTTTGCCGTAACCGCGCACCGCAAAGAATCCGGGCTGGGGCATAGCGCCGTCCCTCATCGGGCGCAAACTGGCGCCAGTCTATCGGGCAGCTCCGCACAGTGCCAATTTTTCGAGGTGCCCTCAACCTGAAAGGAGACTCGATTCGCAAGAAACGCTCATCCTTGACCCAAACCGATCAGTTGCGGTAGAAGTGAACGGCCCTGCGTCGCTTGGCTCCGACCACCGATCGGCTTCACGGGTCTGGGTGATCACTTTGCCGTGGCTGGGAATCTGTGGTCTGCACGGGGGCAGTCTGCTGGCTTGCACCCATCGGGCGGTCGATTGACATCCCCTCTGGTCGCTGCCATAAAGACCCAGAATGCAGCGGGAGGAGGGGAATGTTCAGGTATCGGCCCGCGCCATCGGCTGCCGAGGGCCTTCCCGACTGGGCGAGTGGCACCTGCTCCCTCGCGCGGCAGTCGCAGCTCCTCTTCGGATGCGATCGCCGTAATCCCGTGGAATGGCGCCCGTCCGTGTCTCTCGCTCGCCGTGAGGACCGCATCGTCGTGCTCCCCGCGACCACCCGCCGCGACCCGAGCTTTTTCCACCTTGCGGCTGGGCAGTGCTTCTTGACTCGTAAGCGCGACGAGCCCGAGCGAGATTCTTACCTCTGCCCGCGGTACGAATCATTGCCGCTTAGTGGGCTAATCGCCTATGGAGTGTTACCGCACGCGGTTCGGGTGCAAATTGCCCATTGGCTGCGCGACCTTGTGTCCAAGAGACCCTGAGGAGCGCACCGCGTGTCCTACATGCCGGAAGAAGAGTCTCTCAAGCAGCTCTGGAGTCGCCGCGAGCAGCTTTCGGAGCAGGAGTGGGCAGAGATCTACCGGCTAGTGGCGCGGCTGCTCCAGGCAGGTGTCCCAACAGAGCTCGACGGGCTACCCGGCCCCGACGACCGGGCAGCGAAGAACCGCGAGTACGTCGCGAGTTTTTTCGTCGATAAGGTTTTCCACCCCACGGGCGGGGGTGCACTGTACCACGCCGGGGCTCTTCGCGAGTTCTATCGGCGCTACCTCAGGGACCACCTGCGTCGCCAGAGGCCGGTTGAGGCGGGTAATGATGAGCAGAACAGCCCGTTGCACCACATCCCCGCGGAACCGTCGCTCACGGAGCGCGAGGAGACCCTACTGCAGGATACGGGGCTTACGTGGCAGGGAGTCGAAGGGGCCGCGCGGGCTTTTTGGGCACCGCTGAAGCCTGTCCTCAACCGGGTTTATCCCGTCAATCTGTGCGGCGCCCTTTAGTCGGGCGTACCTTGGGAAGGGGATGCCGGGCGATCTGGATCATGGTTTGGGAAAAGTCGCCGTGGATGCGCCAGTCGCGGGCCTTGTTCGTGTTGGCCAGCGTGTTTTGGGGGACGCCCTCGCTAATGCCCATGTGGTAGAGTCTGTTGTGCTGGGCGCATAGCCAGAACTTCGATGTCGCGCAGACTCTCGCGGCCTCGGTATCCTTATCTCCTGTTCGGGGTATGGACGCAGACCTGGCTGGCGGCCGCGGCCGTGGCTTGCGCGTTTCTGAACCGGTTCGTCTGACCGCTATTTAACATAATATACATTATACGTATGAAAGGCTTGGCGCACTGGCGCGACGGAGGGCAACCATGCCGTGAGCCGTCGAAGCCGAACATGGTCGGTATCCAGCAAGAGTTTGGGCTCCGCTCGGACATTATTTATCTCAACCACGCCGGCACTTCACCGTGGCCACGCCGCACGGCCGACGCCGTGCGACGCTTCGCTCGAGAGAACGTCGTCCAGGGAGCTGTGGACTATCCGTCTTGGGTAGCCATCGAGACGGCCCTGCGCGTACAACTGCGGGATGTGCTCAACGCCAAGTCCATCGACGACATCGCATTGTTGAAGAACACCTCGGAGGCCCTGTCGGTCGTGGCCTATGGTTTGCCCTGGCACCCCGGAGACAATGTGGTGACTACCGACCAAGAGTTTCCGTCGAACCGCATCCCGTGGGAGTCGCTGGCGCCCCTAGGGGTGGAGCTGCGGGAGGTATCGGTCACCGGCCCTGACGTCGAAGAGGCGTTGCTGGACGCGGTAGACAAGCGCACTCGGCTACTCACCGTCAGCTCGGTCCAATACGCGACGGGCCTGCGGATGGATCTGGAGCGTATCGGCGACTTCTGCGCCCGACACGGTGTCCTCTTCTGTGTGGACGCGATCCAGAGTCTCGGCGCGCTATGCATGGACGTCCAGACCGTCCGGGCCGACTTCGCGATGGCCGACGGTCATAAGTGGATGTTGGGGCCGGAGGGCCTCGCCGTGTTCTATACTCGCGCCGAGGCGCGTGATCGTTTGCGCCTGACCCAGTACGGGTGGCACATGGTGGAGCGCCACGGGGAGTTCGAGCGGCGCGATTGGCAGGCGGCGGCGGGTGCGCGCCGCTTCGAGTGCGGCAGCCCCAACATGCTGGGCGCACACGCATTGCATGCCAGCCTCTCGCTGCTGCTGGAAGTCGGCTTGGACGAGGTGGAACGCTATGTACTGGAGCACGCGGCGTACCTGATGGAGCGCATCCGTGCCGACCCCGATCTGGAACTGGTGACGCCGCAGGCCGCTGGCCGCCATGGAGGAATCGTCACTTTCCGGTCCCGCCATTGTCCACCGGACGCCCTGTTTCACCATTTACAGACCAGGGGGGTCGTGTGCGCACAGCGTGCGGGCGGCACTCGATTCTCGCCGCATTTCTACACGACCGACGAACAGCTTGACCAGGCCCTTGGCTACACGAGGGACTTCATAAGCGCCTATCCCCGGTGAGCGGAGCGCGCGCCAGCCACTCGTCGATCGCCTGATTGGCCAGCGCGTCTGCGCGTTCGTTGCCGGGATGGCCGCGGTGACCCCGTACCCAGTGCCATTGGATGTCGTGAGGCGCAGCGGCACGGTCCAACCGCTGCCACAGGTCGTCGTTCTTGACCGGGCGCTTATCGGAAGTCCGCCAGCCGCGCCGTTTCCAAGGACCGATCCATTCGGTGATGCCCTTCTTCAGGTATTCCGAGTCTGTAGTGAGCGCTACCTTGCTAGGCCGCTTCAGGGCCTCGATGGCCATTATGGCAGCCATGAGTTCCATCCGGTTGTTGGTAGTGCGCTCCTCGGAGCCCCATAGGAACCTCTCGCGGTCCCTGTAGCGCAGGACAGCCCCCCAGCCCCCGGGGCCGGGATTTCCCCGACAGGCCCCGTCGGTATAAATCTCTACTCGCTCATCCAAGAGCCGTCCCCGTCCGGACGCCAGATTCTATGGCGCCGGCGGCAATAACGCTGCGACGGGGCCGCCACCGCGGCCGGATCGGCGTGAGGGCCACGACGCGTTTCCTTGCCGTCAACAGGTAGATGCCCGCGGGGATCGGCCACCCTCGCCCTCCGAATCGCTCCAAGGAGTTCAGCCGTCGCATAATCCCTTCCCGGCTCAGCGGGGGACGGAAAAAGAAGGTCTCCACACTCAGCGTGTCAAATCCGAGCAGCCCCAGCCAGTCCTTCAAACGCGCCACGCCCAAGAATCGCCCACACCAGGGGGGGTCGTTTCGTCCCATGAGTCTGCGCCTGAGACCCCAGAGGCTCCAGGGATTGAAGCCGAGGATGACAACATGCCCCTCCGCGATCAGGGTGCGGTCAGCCTCTCGCAGAACGCGGTGGGGGTCGCGGCAGAACTCCAAGGTATGTGGAAGCAGCAGTACGTCCAGACTGTCCGACGTGATCGGAAGTGCTTCCGGCTGCGCGTAGATCTGCGCCGGCGAGCGCGGGGCGCCGACAACCAACCGGTGCCGGATGCGACTCGATACAAGCAGATCGACTCCCCCCAAACTGCCGACCTGCAGCGCGTGATATCCAAAGAGATCGGGCAGGACCTGATCGAGTCGCTCCCGTTCTGCATCGAGGACCTCCCGGCCTAAGGAGCATGAGAACCATGCCCGCAGCCGATCCTGGGGCGAGCTTGAAGGTGTGGAAATCTCCATGCGAGTGGATGTTGTTGACCATGGCCGTCGAAGCTGTCAGGATTATACTGCCGCGGCATGGGGGACATACCCCGGCCAACTAGACAACAAGGGCAAACGGACAGAATGAGTTCTGGCGGACCGCTGCCGGGGAGCAGCGCAGGCGAGTTGGCAGGATCCTGCCGGTGACGCACGGGGGCACGCGATCGGCGGCGCAGCCCGGAGTGTCGCAGCGCCGAGCGGACTACCGCAGACGCCGATGTAGTAAATTCCCTCCTCGGGTGGTGGCGCCGGCCCAGGCCGCTGGGCCCACTCGCCAAGCCCAGGGTTTTGCAAGCTCCTGCTCAAGGGGGGCCTGGGGTTGATCCCGCCTGCGGCCAGGGCCCCAGCCGCTCTCATACTGCCGCTGATGGGCGCTTTGCTGGCTGCAGGCTGTGCCCCGATCGAAACCTATCCCAACCACCCCTCCTCCGCACCCGCCGCCAGCGACGAGAACGACAACCCCGAGGGCTTCGGCGGCGCAGAGTCCGAAAGCGGGCCGATAGTGTCGCCGTCGGTCAGTGACCTGCGGCATCTACGGGATGCCGCGTTCGACCGAGAATCGGCCACTCTTTGGAGCCGCATTCGGAGGGGTTTCCGGCTCACCGACCGGGACCACTGGCTGGCGCGGGAGTACAGTCAGTGGTATGCCTCTCACCCGAGACATCTCGACCAAGTGATGGAGCAGGCGGAGCCGTACCTCTACCTGGTGGTCGAAGCCGTGGAGGAACGCGGCATTCCAACGGAAATTGCGTTGCTCCCCATGGTAGAGAGTGCGTACAACCCGTTCGCGAACTCCCCCAGCCACGCGGCCGGTCTGTGGCAGTTCCTGCCTTCCACGGGCGATGCCTACGGCCTGAAGCGGAACAGTTGGTACGACGGCCGCCGGGATATCGTGGAATCGACGCGTGCGGCACTCGATTACCTACAGAAGTTGAATGACGAATTCAACGGGGACTGGCTGCTTGCAATCGCCGCATACAATGCCGGAGAAGGCACCGTGATGCGCGCCGTGGAGAAGAACCGGCAGAACGGACGGCGCGTCGACTTTTGGTCGCTGGACCTCCCTGCAGTCACCCAGGCTTACGTTCCCAAGCTGCTAGGGATCGCGGCCCTGGTCGAGAACCCTGACCAGTTCGGGGTGGCGCTGAAGCCTATTCCCAACCGGCCGCTGGTGCAGGAAATTCACCTCAATTCCCAGGTGAGCCTCGCACACGCCGCCCGGGCGGCTGATCTGAGCCTGGACCTGATCCGGCAACTGAATCCCTGCTACAAGCGTTCGGCAACCGACCCACAGGGTCCGCATCGCCTGCTGCTTCCGGTGAGCAGCGCCGATCTGTTCAAGGAGCGTTTCGTGGCCACGGCCTCTGCCTCCGCCGCTACCGACCGTGAGCCGGGGGACTTGGTCCACGAGGGTGAAACGCTGACGGGGCTGGTAGAACGTCGGGGCGCGGGCCAACTCGTCCACACAGCGGGGCGGGACGGTGGAGCGGCGGGCAGACAAGGCGACTCCGGACCGAAGGCGGGTGGGCGGACAGATCTTTACACGGTAGCGTCCGGCGAAACCCTGTGGTCCATCGCCCGTGATCAGGGTGTGGCCGTCAAAGAGCTGTTGCGCTGGAACGGGCTACGCGCTTCCGAGGCGCTTAAGGCGGGCCAGCGCCTCGCCGTGATGCGCCCGTCTAGCAGCGCCGAACTCGCGGCGAACTCCGACGCCCCCCCGGACTCCCTGTTGAGTTACAAGGTGCGCCCGGGCGACACGCTCTGGAGCGTAGCGCGCCGCTTCCAGGTGGACGTCGACTCGCTGCGCAGATGGAATCGAGTGCGCGTCGGCGTCGCACTGCAGCCTGGCCAGAGCCTGCGCGTCTACGTGGACCCGGCGACGTTGACCGGCGGCTGATTCATCAGTTCAGAGCCGGCACGAACGCCCGCAGGTAGTCAGCGAAGGCCCGTCGCAACTCGGGGTGCTTGAGGCCGTACTCAACGGTCGCCTTGAGGTAGCCCAACCTGTCACCGCAGTCGTAACGTCGGCCCACAAATTCATAGGCGAGAATCTCCTCATCCCTGAGCAGCGCCGCAATGGCATCAGTCAACTGGATCTCTCCGCCCGCGCCCTGCCCGGTAGCCTCCAGTAGTCCGAAGATGCGTGGCGTCAGCACGTAACGCCCCACCACGGCCAGCGTCGACGGCGCCGTCCCCGGCTTGGGTTTCTCTACGATTCCACTGACGCGCGACAATCGCTTGCTCAAGCCGTCGACGGCGACGATCCCATACTTGTCGGTTTCCTTGGGCGCCACCTCTTCCACACCCACTATACTGCAGCCGTGGCGTTCGTATTGACGGACCATCTGGGTGAGGCAGCCTGGCTCATTGCCAGCATCGATGAGGTCGTCGGCGAGGATGACTGCGAACGGATCGTCGTTGACCACGGGCCTTGCGCACAGCACGGCGTGGCCCAGTCCGAGCGCCTCTGGTTGGCGGATATACACGCAGGACACATGGCTTGGGACGACTGAGCGCACGACCTGCAGCACTTGCGTCTTGCCTCGGGCCTGAAGCTCGGCCTCCAGCTCATAGGCTTTGTCGAAGTGATCGAGGATGGCGTTCTTGTTGCGGCCGGTGACAAAGATGAGCACCTCCGCTCCGGCAGCCACTGCTTCCTCGGCAGCGTACTGGATAAGCGGCTTGTCGACGACGGGGAGCATCTCCTTCGGGCTCGCCTTGGTGGCCGGCAGGAACCGCGTGCCCAGCCCGCCAACAGGGAAGACGACCTTTCTTATCCGCAACGCCTTCATGCCTTCATCTGATGCAGGGACACGACCTTATTGGGTAGGTCATAACTGGTCCGTTTGAGTTCTGGGACTAACTGCGCCACGAGCGCGGCGATGTGGGGTTCGTCGTAGTGCTCGCACGCCCGCTCCAGATCGTTCAGTACCGGCTGCACCGCCTGCCAGTCGAGGGCGCGTTGCTGTGCGAGCAGGATCTTAGCGTGGTCGGTGGTGGACAGATTCTCTTGCGAGTGGAAAAGCTCCTCAAACAGCTTCTCTCCTGGGCGCAGCCCTGTGTAGACGATGTGGATGTCCCTTGCGGGAACCTTTCCCGCCAGTCGGATCATCTGCTCGGCAAGGTACGGGATGCTTACGGGCTCGCCCATGTCTAGCACGAAGATTTCTCCTCCACGCCCCATGACTGCCGCCTGCATGATGAGCTGACAGGCCTCGGGAATGGTCATGAAATAACGCGTAACCTTCGGGTGAGTAACCGTCACCGGCCCGCCGGAAGCGATCTGTTTCTGGAACAGCGGGACCACGCTGCCGGCGGAGCCCAGGACATTCCCGAAACGCACCGTGATGAAGCGGGTGTTTGAGCGCTGGTCCAGACCCTGGCAGAGCATCTCCGCGATGCGCTTGCTGGCTCCCATGATGTTGGCCGGGTTGACGGCCTTGTCGGTCGAGATCAAGACGAAGGACTCGCATCCGTGCCCCGCCGCCGCGATTGCCAAGACCCTCGTCCCCAGGACGTTGTTGCGGATCGCTTCGCGTCTGCGCATTTCGAGCATCGGCACGTGCTTGTACGCTGCGGCGTGGAAGATGATCTGCGGCCGATACTTATCCATCAGGTGACCGACCGCCCCGTGGTCGCAAACGTCCGCCAGACAGGCGTGCAGCACGAGATGGGGAAAATCTCGGCGCAGCCCCATCTCCACGCAATAGAGGTTGAACTCGTTGCGCTCCAGCACCACCAACTCCTTGGGTCCCAGGCGCGCGACCTGTCGGCACAGCTCGGCGCCGATCGAGCCCCCTCCTCCGCTGATGAGCACGGTCTTGTCGCGTAGCCCGCGGCTGATGCCCTCCCAATCGAGAGAAATGGGCTCGCGCCCCAGCAGGTCGTCGATGGCCACCTCCCTCAGCTCGTTGACACTGGAGTATCCGCTGACCAAGTCGTGCAGCCGCGGCAGAGTGCGGAACGGGACACCCACCTGCTCACACAGCGCGACGACGCGCTGCATCTGCGGGCTGCTCGCGGACGGTATGGCGATGACCACGAGGTGGACGTCCATGTCGGCTACCGTCTGAGCCAACTCGTTCAGGGTGCCGAGCACCGGGATACCGTGAACCTTTGCCCCCTTGAGGGTTGGCTGATCATCAAGGAACCCCACGACCAAGTGCTTGCCGTTGCGGGCCAAGTCGCGCGCCAGGGTCTCACCAGCGCGGCCCGCACCGAGGATGAGCACTCGCGCGCGGCCTGCGCTTTCCCCCAGCGTGAAGCGGTGGTCCTTCCACATCCGGAAGATCATGCGCGGCGCGCTGAGCAAAAAGAACAGCAGCAATGGGTAGAGGAGGACGAAGGTGCGCGGAACGCCCTGCAGACGATTGACGACGAATAGGGAGATCCCGACACCTACGACGCCAGCAATGACGGCGCGCATGATGTTCCACAGATCCGGGATGCTTGCGAAGCGCCACACACCCCGATAGAGCCCCAGCTGCCAGAGGACGATTCCCTGGGCCAGCAGGACCACGGGTAAGAGCTGCAGGAAGGAAAATCCCAATATGCTCAGCGAGAAGTTGTAGGGGATTAGGTAGCTGAGGGTCCAAGCCGCGGCTACCATGGCCAGGTCGTGCGCCACCACTGCAGTGCGGTAGTTGACCAGGCGGGTTATGGTTGTTGCTTTTTCCGCTGCTCCCATCGTTGGATGCCCCTCCAAAGCCCTGCACAACTCAGCATCGTCGCTGCGAGCACCCCCGGTAGGAGGGCCGGCTCGGCCCAGGCGAGGCACGCAGCAGGCCAGAACCAAAAGATATCGAGCATGAGCACCGCCATCGTGACCCCTAGGTGGCTCATACCCCCCTCAACCGCACGCTGGTAGGCGTGACAGCGGTGCGCATTATACCACCGTTCCCCGCGTGTTATGCGGGCCAACAGGGTGAAGGTGGCATCCCAGATGAAGACCGAAAGGAGGACCACCCAGACCGCCGCCGGTAGCGCCCCGGTCTGTTCCCCCGCGATGATCAAGGTCCCAAAGCTAAAACCGAGCCAGCCGCTGCCGACGTCGCCCATGAAGACCTTCGCTGGTGGCCAGTTCCAGAAGAGGAAGCCGGCACTGGCGGCAGCCATGACCAGGCATGCGGCCGCGAGCGCATCTGCCCCCGCAGCCCAAAGGATTGCGCCTGCGACCGCCGACGTGCCGACGGCCTGTGTGGCGGCCAGGCCATCGATGCCGTCCATGAAGTTGTAAAGATTGGTCAGCCACACAATGCCGAGCACGGGCAGCAAGGCGCCGATCGGTCCTAGACTGACCGTCGCCAGCCCCAGATCGATCTGCGGCAGCCCGCCCATCCAAAGGACTGCCCAGGAAGCAGCCGCAGTATGGACAAGCAAGCGCGTTGCTGGCCCGACGCTACGGTGGTCGTCGCGCCAGCCGACGGCTGCCACCGCAAGGCCGCCGACAATCCACGCGACCAGCCATGGATGCGGGATCAGGCCCCACATCCACAGCGTCGTGACGGCAGCCACCCACGCCAGGACCATAGCGACACCGCCGCCCCGCGGGGTCGGAGCGCGATGGGAACTGCGCTCGTTGGGAATGTCCAGGAGGAGAGCGCGTCGGGCGTAGACGAGGGCCAACCAAGTGAGGAGCCATGCGACAGCCAGGGTAGTCGCGAGGAGCAAGGCCAGGGCCGTGATGGAGACTGGATGTGAAGACATGGGAGAACAGGAGCCTGTATCCGTAAGTAGTTGTATAAGGATAAGAAATTAAAGGATTGCGATGAACGGATTTGGAGTGGATGGCGGGCGGTTGAGATCCGGTTGCCAGCCTGCCGATACCTGTATATAATTACAGTTCTCTTGGAGATTTCTATGCTCCCTCTGACCGAACGCCAGGCTCAAATCCTACAGTTGATCCGGGAACTTGTGGAGACGACGGGTATCCCTCCGACTCGCGCCGAGATCGCCCGCGCCCTGGGATTCCGATCCGTCAACGCCGCCGAGGATCACCTACGAGCGCTGCAACGCAAGGGCGTGATTGAGATCTTGCCAGGAGCCTCCCGCGGTATCCGTCTGAAAGACAGCCCGGGTATCCCGGTAGTGGGCCGCGTGGCGGCCGGTAGCCCCATCCTGGCGGAGCAACACATCGAGGGACGCTATCACTTGGACCGCACGTTGTTTCGACCGCCCGCCGACTACCTGCTGCGGGTACGCGGCATGAGCATGCGGGACGCCGGGATCCTGGACGGCGACCTGTTGGCCGTACACCGGATCTCCGAGGCGAGAAACGGTCAGATCGTGGTGGCCCGGCTGCATGACGAAGTCACCGTCAAGCGGTTCCGACGGCGGGGATACGAGGTGCTGCTCTTGCCGGAGAACCCAGAGTTCCAGCCCATCCGGGTGGATCTGCGTCGTGAAGCATTGGTGATCGAGGGGCGTGGCGTGGGGCTGATACGCAACGGCAGAGTCCTATGAATCCGGTGTTGGAGAAGTTGCTCGCACACCCCGGCATCTTCCGCGCCACGCAAGGTCTCCGGAGCCCGGCAAACAATCTGCCGTCAGGATTCCCGGCTCTGGATGCCGAGTTGCCGGGAGGTGGCTGGCCCCTGGGGGCATTGACCGAGATCCTGCCTTCTCAGGAGGGTATCGGAGAGTTGCGGCTGCTGATGCCTGCCCTGGCACGCCTGAGCCGCGAGGGCCGTTGGCTGGTCTGGGTATCCCCTCCCCATGTCCCCTATGCCCCGGCTTTGCTGAGATACCAAGTCAGTCTGGCGCATCTGCTGCTCGTCCATCCTTCGGACATCAGGGATCTGCTCTGGGCGGTGGAGCAGTCGCTGCGCTCCGGCGTCTGCGGAGCGGTCCTGGCCTGGCTGCAGGCAGCGGATGACAGGACCCTGCGGCGCCTGCAGCTAGCGGCTGAGGCGGGTGGCAGCTGGGGGGTGTTGTTCCGCCCGCCGCAAGCTGCCGGCCATGCCTCTCCGGCGGCCCTGCGCCTGGGCCTGGCGCCCGCATTCCAGGGAGTTACCGCGCACATCCTCAAACGGCGCGGCAGTTGGGCCGCCGAGCCAATGTTGGTGGGTTTCGAATCAGCAGAGCCGCTCGCCGCTGCCGCTCCCTGACAGCCCATGGGGGGGAGATATGTTGTGGCTGTGTCTCTTCCTGCCCCACCTTCCCCTGGAGATATATACCCGGGGCGACGTTGCGGAGGGGCCGCTGGCCGTCGCGCAGGGAGACTCGGAGCTTGTGAAGAAATCGTCGCGAGCGGCCCGAAGGCAAGGTAAGCGAAGCGCCGCGACGAGACCCCTCCAGCAGATTAGCGAGGAGCGAGCACCGCACAACGCCGCTATCGGGACGCGCAGCAGATTTATTCACAAGCTCTCAGGAAAACGCCAGATCTTGATGGCATGCAATACCCGGGCACGGAACTTGGGCGTGCGTCCCGGCATGACGTGCAGCGCCGCCCTTGCCCTGCTCCCCGAGCTGCGGGTGTTCCCCAGAGACGAGCAGGAAGAAGCGGCTATGCTGAAGCATATTGCCGCCTGGGCCGGCCAGTTCACGTCCCTGGTCAGCCTGGTCCCGCCGCGTAGCGTACTGCTGGAGGCGGCAGGGAGCCTGAGACTATTCGGCGGTGCGGCGGGACTGTGCCGACGGGTCAAGGAGGAGATGAAGTCACTGGGATACGACATCTCCCTGGCGCTCGCGCCGACCCCCCTCGGCGCCTGGCTGCTAGCTTGCGCCGGCCTGGAGCGGTGCGTCACGGATCTCCATCAGCTTCATCGTGAGGTGGCAGGGGTGTCTTTGCCCCTCCTCCAGCTTTCGGGCGAGATCCTCGAAGATTTGCGGGGTCTGGGTCTACAAACCGTGGGGGACTGCCTGCGTCTTCCGCGGGAAGGACTGGCGCGGCGCTTCGGCCCGGGGCTGATCGACTACCTGGACAGAATGTTGGGCAGGACGCCGGACCCGCGCATTCCGTTCGAGCTCCCTCCCCGCTTCCGGGGTCACTTGGAGCTGCCCGCCGATACTTCTGCCTGTGAGGCACTGCTCTTCCCCCTCCGCCGCCTGCTCTCGGAGCTGACCGGATTCCTCCGGGCAAGGCAGGGGGGAATCCAACGTCTGGAGGTGAGGCTTGGCCATGGACGGGCGACCCCTAGCCGCCTGGCCATCGATCTGGTGGCTCCCAGCCGCGATCCCCAGCATCTGTTGGATCTGCTGCGTGAGCGCCTGGAACGGGTCAATCTGCCCGAGCCGGTCCAGGACATCCAGCTCACGGCCGGCGAGGTGCTTAGCCTACCGCCCGAGAATCAGAGGCTGTTTCGAGAAGCTGGGAGGCAGCCAGATGACTGGAAGAGACTGGTGGAGCGGCTCCGTGCCCGTCTGGGCAGGAATGCTGTGCACGGTCTCAAGGCGGTTCCCGACTACCGCCCGGAGCGCGCCTGGTGCCACTGTCCCGCCGGAGAGACAGCATCGCAGACGCAGACACCCCCTCTCCCCCGCCCCCTCTGGCTGCTGCTCGACCCTTTACCTCTGTCGACGGTGGACGGTAGACCTTATCTGGAGGGCTCCCTAACTCTGCATCAGGGGCCCGAGTGCATCGAGAGCGGCTGGTGGGATGGCGCGGATGTGGTGCGTGATTATTACGTAGCGGCGAATCCCTTCGGCTCCCGGCTGTGGGTGTACCGAGAGCGCACAGGATCCAGAGGGTGGTTCCTGCATGGGGTCTTTGGATGAGGGGGGTCGGCATCCCGTGTCACTGCCATCGCCTGCATACGCGGAGCTGCACTGCCTCAGCAATTTCACCTTCCTGCGCGGGGCCTCCCACCCCGAGGAGCTGGTGGCCCGGGCGGCAAGGCTGGGCTATGCGGCTCTGGCACTCACCGACGAGTGCTCTCTGGCAGGGGTGGTGCGCGCCCATGTCGCCGCCAAGGACGACCGCCTCAAGCTTCTCATAGGCAGCGAGGTCCGCCTGCAGGATGGACCGCGCCTGGTATTGCTGGCGATAAACCGGGAAGGCTATGGGAACCTCGCGGAGATCATCACCCAGGGGCGCAGGGCAGCCCCTAAGGGGCAGTATTGCCTCAGGCGTGCGGATCTGGCCGATGGCATGGCGGGATGTCTGGCCCTGCTTTGCCCTGATGAGGCGTTGGAGCTGGAGCACGCCCGGTGGGTCGGGGATATCTTCCGAGAAGGCGTCTGGCTCGCCGTGGAGCTCTTCGGGGGACCAGACGACGCTGGCCGACTCGCCGCCCTGCGGCGGCTGGGGGGAGAAGCCGGCCTTCCTCTGGTGGCGGCAGGGGACGTGCACATGCACGTGCGCGCACGGCGGGCACTACAGGATACCCTGACCGCCATCCGTCTGGGCTGCACCCTGACCGAGGCGGGCTTAAGGCTCCATCCCAACGGCGAACGCCATCTGAGGCCCCGCAGGGCGCTTGTCCGCTTCTATCCTCCCGAGCTGCTGGAAGAATCCCTGCGGGTCGTGGAGCGGTGCCGCTTCTCCCTCGACGAGCTGCGCTACGAGTATCCCCAGGAGCTGGTCCCGCCCGGACAGACCCCGGCGAGCTACCTGCGCTGCCTTACCGAGGCCGGCATTCGGGAGCGTTGGCCAGAAGGCCCGCCGGACAGGGTACACCGCTTGGTGGAGCACGAGCTGGATCTCATCTCCGAGACTCGCTTACGAGCCCTATTTTCTGACGGTCCACGACATCGTCCGGTTCGCCCGCTCCCGGAGCATTCTGTGCCAAGGACGCGGCTCTGCGGCCAACTCCGTGGTGTGCTATTGCCTGGGAATTACCGAGGTAGACCCGGCGCGCATGGAAGTGCTGTTCGAGCGCTTCATCTCCAAGGAGCGCAACGAGCCGCCCGACATCGACGTGGACTTCGAGCACGAGAGACGCGAGGAGGTCATCCAGTACATCTACGAGAAGTACGGTCGGCATCGGGCGGCCCTGGCCGCCACCGTCATCACATACCGGCCGAAGAGCGCGGTCCGGGACGTGGGCAAAGCCCTGGGGCTGAGCCTCTCACAGGTCGACCGTCTGGCCCGGACCCTGGCTTGGTGGGACAGCAAACACGTTGCCCCCGAGCGGATCCGGGAAGCCGGCCTCGAACTGGACAGCCCGGCGATCACCCGGCTGCTCGCCCTGGTACACACCCTGCTGGGTTTCCCGCGCCATCTCTCCCAGCACGTCGGCGGCTTAGTGATGTCCCAGAGCCCCCTGTGCCGCCTAGTCCCCATCGAGAACGCCACGATGCCTGGACGGACCGTCATCCAGTGGGACAAGGACGACCTGGATTCCCTGGGTCTGCTCAAGGTGGATGTGCTGGGACTGGGTATGCTGTCCGCCATCCGGCGCGCCCTGGAGAGCGTCAGCCGCTTCCGCGGCAAGCGCCTCGACTTGGCCGACGTGCCGCCCGAAGACGCGGCCGTCTACCAGATGATGCAGCGAGCCGATACGGTAGGGGTATTCCAGATCGAATCGCGGGCGCAGATGGCCATGCTGCCCCGTCTCAAGCCCGCCTGTTTCTACGACTTGGTGATTGAGGTGGCCATCGTGCGCCCCGGCCCCATCCAGGGGAACATGGTGCATCCCTATTTGCGCCGCCGGCGGGGCGAGGAGCCCGTCACCTACCCCAGCCTGGAGGTGCGCGAGGTCCTGGAGCGGACCCTGGGCGTACCCATCTTCCAGGAGCAGGTGATCAAGCTCGCCGTGGTGGCGGCGGGCTTCTCCGCCGGCGAGGCCGAACGGCTGCGCCGAGCCATGGCGGCCTGGCGTCGTAAGGGGGGATTGGAGCCCTTCGAGAACAGACTCATCGAGGGGATGCGCAGCCGAGGCTATCCGGATCTCTTCGCCCGCCAAATCTTCCAGCAAATCCTGGGGTTCGGGGAGTATGGCTTTCCGGAGTCCCACGCGGCGAGCTTCGCCCTGCTCGTGTACGTGTCGGCCTGGCTCAAACGCCACGAGCCGGCCGCCTTCACCTGTGCTCTGCTCAACAGCCAGCCCATGGGGTTCTATGCCCCCTCCCAGCTTGTCCAGGATGCGACAAGACACGACGTTGAGGTGCGTCCGCCTGACGTGGCCGAGAGTCTCTGGGACTGCAGCCTGGAGCCGGATGCGAAAGGCGAGCCAGCGCTGCGCCTGGGGCTGCGGATGATCAAGGGCCTGAGCCGACAGGCTGGCGAACGTCTGCTCACCGCCCGTCATGAGCGCCCCTTCACCAGCGTCCAGGACTTGATCCGGCGCAGCGGGCTGAACCGCTCCGATGTTCAGGCGCTAACCGCAGGTGGTGCCCTGGAGAGCCTCGCAGGGAACCGCCATCAAGCCCGTTGGCAGGTGCTCGGCGTGGAGCCGTCTTTCCCTTTGCTGGCGAATACTGCCATCTGCGAGCCCATGTCGCCGCTCCCTGTGCCTACGGAAGGCCAAGACATCGCAGCCGACTATGCGAGCCTGGGCCTCTCCCTGCGCCGCCACCCCCTGGCCCTCCTACGTCAGCAACTGCATGGGCTGCATGTGCTGAGCGCCGCAAAGTTGCATGCCGTGCCCCATGGTCGTCGAGTACGTACGGCAGGTCTTGTGATCACTCGTCAGCGCCCCGCCTCGGCCTCGGGCGTTACTTTTCTCACCCTGGAAGACGAGACCGGTACCGTCAACGTGGTGGTCTGGCGCGACCTGGCCGATCGACAGCGAGCACCCCTGTTGGGCGCCCAACTGTTGAGCGTGTCCGGAGTCTTGGAGCGCGACGGTCAGGTGGTGCACCTGATCGCCTCTCGCTTAGAGGACTATAGCGCCCTCTTGGGCAGACTGGTGACCCGCTCGCGAGACTTCCGCTGAAGAGGTTGTGGATAAGTCTACTGCACGAGCCGTCACCAAAACTTGACAAATCCACTCAACATTCCTAGGTTTTAAGTAATTACGTCAAGGAGGCTCTCATGAACATCCAGCTAGCGGACGTGATGTTGCACGTGGATCAGGCCCTCGACGCCGACCGTCGGCATAGGTTGACGGAAGCCGTCCGCGAGGACCAGGGCGTCGTGGGCGTGGGTCTACATGACTTCGCGCCCCATCTGATGCTCATCGCTTACAACCCCGCCAGCACGAGCGCCGCCAGCATTCTCCAGCGTGCAACGGCCGAGGGGCTGCGAGCGGAGTTGGTCGGTTTCTGAGATCACGGCCGAGGTACACACAGCGGTGGGCGAAAGTTAGCAGTAACTCCAGCGTAGCGGGACGTGGAAAAGGAGGCGCCATGAAACGGAGGCTCTACTTTCTGCTCCCTGAGCCAGACAAAGCCCGGCGCGTCGTGGCGGAGCTTGTCGAGGTGGGTGTAGACGAGCGCCAGATGCATGTCCTGGCGCGTGACGGCGTCGATCTATCGGGATTGCCGGCGGCCACCGCGGAGCAGCGGCGTGATCTTGCCGAACGCATCGAACGGCTGTTGTGGGGCGGCAACTTGGCGGTCTTCTGGATCGCGCTCATGGCGTTTCTCGCCACTCTGTTCACCGGTCTTTCGGCGTGGTCGGTGGTGGCGGTCGCCGTGATGATTGCGACGTTCGTGGCCGGCGCGCTCTTCGCTCTGCTGGTCCCGAACGTGCATCTGGAAGAGTTCCGAGATGCCCTGGCGCACGGCGACCTGCTCCTGATGGTGGACGTCCCGCGACGCCGTGTCGCGGAGGTGGAGGATCGGGTCCACCGGCATCACCCTGAGGCTGCGGTAGGCGGGGTGAGCTGGACGATCGGTGCGCTGCGGGCCTGAGACGCAGGTATCGATATTCGATACCTGAAGAACTCACAGTCTTGAGGCGGCCAGTCGCCGCCCGCGAGCGGGTGCTTTCTCACGTGCGGTCCGCCGTGGGGGGGGTTGTTGGCTGTCATCAGGTGGCCTTCCCGGGAAGACCACCGGCACCTCATCCTCTGCGCGCAGCGCGATCCGGACGCCGTCGCGGCCACCGCGTAGGGGGCGCGCAATGTGCACTTCGCGGTTAGAATGGTTCCTCGAGTCGCGGGGCTCGGGGAGGGCGAGGAAATGGAGCGTCTTGTCGCTGCAGGTGGAGCCGATCTCGATCCCCAGGCGGCTGTGGCCATGCTTGGGCAACGTGCAGTACAGCACGCGCCGCTGGCAGACCTGATGCATGAGGCACTCCTGCAAGTGCAGGAGGTCCTCAGGCCGCACGGCGCACACATTTTGGAGTGGTCACCGGAAACGAACGTGCTGGTGCTCCGCGCAGCCGTCGGAGGACAGACAGAGCAAACCCCCAGTGCGGCTCCCGGCGCAGGGCCATCTACCCAAGCGGCATACCTCGCGAAGTCCGCCACGCCGCTGATCATCGACGACGTGAATGTCGACACGTCCGTCGATTTGCCTCCCCTCCTGTCCGAGCAGGGTGCCCGGAGCGTCGTGAGCGTAGCGATCGGCCGGACGGAGAGTCCGTGGGGTGTTCTGGGGGCCTTCGGTCGTTCGCCGAGTCAGTTCAGTTTGCGCGACGCGCACTTTCTCCAAGCTGTCGCCAACGTGCTCGCGGCGGCGCTCCAGCGCGAAGGCGTGGAGGCACAGTGTCAAGAGCGCCTCGATCGGCAGCGCAACGCGATGCTGGAGGCGTTGCAGTCGATGGCCGTCGCCCTGGAGGCGCGCGACCCATACACTGTCGGGCACCAGCGGCGTGTGGCGAAGCTCGCGGTAGCGATTGGCGAGGTGCTGGGGCTGGACTCCCAGCGCCTTCAGGGCATCAGGCTGGCAGGAATCGTCCACAATATCGGCAAGGTGTTTCTGCCGATCGACATCCTGGGACGGGAAGGTCCTCTCAACGCGATAGAATTCGGCCTCGTCAAGACTCACCCTCAGCTCGGTCACGACCTTCTGCAAGGCATGGAGTTTCCCTGGCCGTTGGCGGAGATCGTGTTCCAGCATCACGAACGGCTCGACGGCTCCGGATACCCGCGAGGTCTCCGGGAGGAACAGATTCTGCCGGAGGCACGCATCATCACCGTGGCAGACGTCGTCGAGGCCATGGTCTCCGACCGGCGCTACCGCCCTGCTCGGGATATAGCAACTGCGTTGGAAGAGATCGCGGAGAACAAGGGGCGGTACTACGACCCCCGGGTGGTGGAGGTGTGCTTAGAGCTGTTCAGGGAAAAGTCCTTTGACTTCGACTGACGGCCATCGCCGGACGCTGGCGTTCACCGAGCTGGGTTCTTCGGGAACCTGTTCAGGCGCCTGCGGGCCATGTCTGCCGTCGCAGCATCATCGCGCCCGATGGCCTTTCTGAGCACGGTGCGCAGCTCTCTCTCCGTGAGCTCACGCTCGATGAAAGAGGCATACTGGGCAGCCTGTTCCAGAGAACCCGCCTGGACAGCCCGGCGAATATCCTTCTCCATCAGCCGGGTCAGGCGGCGCGGCCCGAGAAACGTCGCGCGCCTGTCCTTGGGCAGGGTGAACAACAGGCTCCGGCGGAGGCTCGATCGTGTCTCAGATAATACTTGAAGACCTCTCGCAATAGATGCTGTCTGACGGAGCCTTCTGGCAAACGAAGTCCGATCTCCTCGAGGCGCGGGTAGTCGCGTGCCCGCACGGCTTCTCCGATGAGCATGCGATCCCCGCGTCGCAGTCGTGGTCCATAGAGCCGGCGGAACCACAGGCTCCGAGCCCATCGCCTCACGCCCCGCAGGCCGACGCATAGCGCCCAAACGAGGACCACGACCGAGAGGCTGACAAGGATGCCTGGCAGAAGCAGTGCCGACATGGGTTCGGGAGAGGGGCGGCTTCGATTACATCATTTATATATAACCCAACGGGCGTCCAGCGCCTACGGTTTTGGTCGAGGCTTGCGGTCGCGCTCGCTGCTCCTGCGGCGCATCAGGCGCGCGTCGACGGGCAGTAGCGGGAACTGCTATCAGTCGTGGCGATGAAAGGCCTGCAGATACAAGGTCTCGTGTCCCTCGCCGCCCGTCTGCGGCAGGAGCTCACGTGTCCCATCCCCCAACCGCGCGCAGCGAGCTTACGCCGGCTCGTCGACGACACTCTTTCGGCCGTGGATGGCCTTCTAGCCCGATACGGGGTCACGGCTACCGCCCTTTCGCCGCGGTCGCGACAGGCCGTGCAGTTTTTGCGCGGCCTCGACCTGGGCGCAGCACACCCCACCGCCGGTGCAAGGACCGCACCGGTACATTTCCCTGGCCTGCGGCGAGCCTTCCTGGACCTGCTCGCCCAACTCGAAGCGCCCGGCAAGACCCATCTGCCCGCCACACTGGCGCGAATCGCGCGACACACCGAGTGCCTGGAGCGGACGATCGCCGACCACAACCTCTCTCCCGAGGCAATTAGCGAGGAGAGCCGCTGCGTCCGGGGTTGGCTCGCCTTCTTCTCCCGGCGAGAGAATCTGCAGGCTTATGCGGCTGCCGTGACCTGCACAGCGGACGTGTTCAGGGGGGCACTGCGCGGCACCCCGGGTCATCATCTTCCGCTGTCCGTCCACCTGCGCCCCATGCGGGGGCTGTTTCGGTGGCGTTTCGGCCCAAAGGGCGGTCAGGTCTCGTTGCCGACCCCGACCATCACCTTCGAAGGGGACCTCTTCGCAGTGTTGGCAGGGCTCGCGCTGCGCCAGCGCCGCAACCGCCACCCGGTGCTGGAGGCCATGGTGGGTGATGCCTACCAAGGCGTTCAGGCCGAGATCGATTCTCTGGGGGGCGTGGTGGAGCACCCGCGCGGGCTCCACCACGACTTGGCCGCCGCCTTCGAGCGCGTGAACGCGGCCTATTTCGGAGACGGCCTCGCGCGGCCCCGGCTGGCTTGGAGCCACAACTTTTCGCGACGCAAGTTCGGGCATTACGACCCCATTCGCGACACCGTCATGGTGAGTTCCTCACTCGACCAGGCCCGGGTTCCACAGACAGCAGTGGACTTCGTCATGTACCACGAACTGCTGCACAAGCGGCTCGGCATCTCCTGGGACCGCGGCCGAGCGCGGGTGCATACCCCGGAGTTTAGGCGCGCGGAGCGCTGCTTCCACGCGTATGCCGAAGCGGAGCGCATCCTGGCTCGGCTCGCCCGACCAGACTGACCGTTTCCGGGTCCGCATCGAGGGGAACGGATGGTCGTTTTCCGCATTACGGCCTTCCTGCTCTGGGCCAATTTCCTGCCACCGATGGCGAACTTGATCTGGGGGGAGCGCCTCGGCTACGCTCTGGACGGCGGTCATACCTGGCCGGACGGGCGACCGCTTTTCGGTCCGCACAAGACCGTGCGTGGAATCGTCGCCAGCGCGGTGGGCGGTACAGCCGCTTATCCGCTACTGGGGACCCCGTGGTGGATTGCCGGTGCCGCCGCACTTCTCGCCATGGCAGGGGACCTGCTTTCCAGCTTCATTAAGCGGCGCCTGGATCATCCCAGTGGTGATCCCAGCGTGGTGCTGGACCAGATATTCGAGGGGTTGTTTCCGACAGTCTTGTTGGCGACCTACCTGCCGCTGGCGCTTTGGCAAGTGCTCGTCGTGCTCCTGCTATTCATTCCCGTGACCTACCTGGGGTCCCGGTTTTGGAGCTACGTGCTCTACCGTCCTCCCGGAAAGAACTACCCGCGCATCATCCGGTCGCGAGTGCGACTACGGGAGTGGCGGGCTTGCCACGAACCCTTGGCCCGCTGGCAGAAGTGGCTGAACTTCGAGGACTACGTCTACTACCGAGTGTTCATGACCTGGTTCTTCCGCTGGGTCGGGCTCTACGCTCAAGGCGTCGAGAACGCGTTGAATATGCGTGTCGAGACACCAGTCTTCTGGTTCGCGGACCTACCGGCCGCCTTTGACGGCTTCCGCATCCTTCTGCTTACCGACCTGCACTTGGACGGCCTAGACGGCCTGACCGAGGCGATCGCTCGGCGAGTCAGCGACTTGAAGGTCGACCTTTGCCTGGTTGGCGGCGACCTGCGTATGGAGATGTACGGCCCCACGGGTCCCTGTCTGCGCCGGCTGCGCCAACTCTTGCCCCACGTGCGTGCAAAGCACGGGGTGCTCGGCGTTCTGGGAAACCACGACTGCATCGAAATGGTCCCGGACCTCGAGGACGCGGGGATGTTGATGCTCATCAACGACGCGCGGCGCCTTCAGCAAAACGGGGAGCGGATCTGGGTGGTAGGCATCGACGATCCCCACTACTACCGCTGCCACGATCTTGAGCAGGCGTTCCGGGGCGTTCCCTGCGACGACTTCAGCATCCTGCTCGCCCACTCCCCCGAGGCATACGGGGAGGCGTCCGGCTTCCGCCCTCGACTCTACCTCTGCGGCCACACTCACGGCGGCCAGATCTGCATCCCACGTTGGGGGCCCCTATACACTCATAGCAGCGCGCCGCGAACGATGGCCGCGGGACCCTGGGAATACCGAGGAATGAACGGCTACACCAGCCGCGGGGCGGGAACCTCCGGCGTTCCGCTGCGGTTCAACTGTCCGGGCGAGATCACCCTAATTACGCTGTATCGCGGGGACACCCCTGCGCCGTAGTCGGCCGGCGGACGTTTCCGGCGTGTCTTGCACCCACACCCGCCCGCCCGTGCCGCGCTCGCCTGCTGGACCGCGGTACGCTTAAGGCGAATGATGCGCTTGCCCTATAGAGGATGGCGGCGGCCTGGTATGACTTATAACGCTATATCCATTACTTACAGAGTTTACATGCAGTATTTACTCAGTAATGACATGTGCTCGCTGCTTTATCCAGCTCGACCCCAGCGCCGACCGCCGCCTCCCGATGCACTGCCCGTGCGCATCCCTACAAGGTTCTCCACGAGCGACTGCTCGCGGGCGACGCCGCGGCCACAGGGATCGCAGAGCACACCCGGGTGAACGTCTTTCGCCAGCTAGGGGGCAAACCTTTGCCGACGCTACTGTCCGCTCCCACAGTAGTCCGGGGCGCCGGGGACGGGGCCGAGCCCGCTTTATCTTGTCCGCAGTGGAGGACGACCATGGCTGTGAAAGGGAACTACTGGATGACCCACGCGCTCTTCGCCTCGCTCGTACTCCTCATGCTGCCCAGCCTGGCCGACGGTTCGGGGACAGCCGTGACGATGCCGCGGGGCCTCGCCAAGGCAACGTTCGCCGGGGGTTGTTTCTGGTGCATGCAGCCGCCCTTCGACAAGGTGAAGGGAGTCGTGTCCACGACCGCGGGCTACACCGGCGGGCATACGCCGCAGCCCACTTACGAGCAGGTATCGGCCGGAGGGACGGGCCACGTGGAGGCCGTTCAGGTGGTTTACGATCCAGCGCAGGTCAGCTACGCGAACCTACTCGAGGTCTTCTGGCACAACGTCGACCCAATCGACGCGGCAGGCCAGTTCTGCGACAAAGGCAGCCAGTACCGCTCAATCATCTTCTATTACAATGACGAGCAGAAGCGCTTGGCCGAGGCATCCAAGGCAGCTCTGGAAAGCTCCGGTCGATTCAGTCAGCCCGTCGTGACGGAGATCCGGCCCGCCGCCGAATTCTATCCCGCCGAGGACTACCACCAGGACTATTACCGGAAGAATCCTCTGCGTTATAAGTTCTATCGCTTCGCCTGCGGACGGGACGCACGCCTGCAGACGCTCTGGGGCAGCTCAAAGGAGTAGGCGGGGTGGGATCGGGCGGGGCCAAGTCTTCTGCGATTGGCGCATGACTGGCGGCTTCGCTGAGGGCGCCGGCTTCGTGCCGATTTGATCCGCATCCAGGCTGCGTGCTACAAGACCGGTTCACGCATCCCGGCCTTGATACCCCAATAGGACACCAGTCATGAGCACGCATTGGGAGACCGTGCCCGTCGAGGACGGCGACATGCGCTGTTACGTTGCATCTTCGGCTGGGCCCGCCCCTGCGCCCGGGGTCGTCGTGTGCATGCATGCACCGGGAGTGGATCCTTTCATCCAGGACATCGTGGGACGGCTCGGCAAGGCGGGCTTCGCTGCCATCGCGCCCGACCTGTACCACCGTGATCCCGCTACGGACGACGATCCTCTCATCCGCATGGGCAGGCTCCGCGACCATCTCATCCTGCGGGACCTGAGCGCTGCAACCAGCTACCTCCGATGCCTGCCCCAGGTGGACCGGAAACGGGTCGGGAGTGTCGGCTTCTGCATGGGAGGCCGCATCGCGTACCTCCACGCGGCTTCGGACCCAGGGCTGGGGATCGCGGTGGTGTTTTATGGCGGCAATATCCTGGTGTCCTGGGGCGACGGTCCCAGCCCATTCGAGCGGACCGCGGACATTGCCTGCCCGGTGTTGGGTTTGTTCGGCCAAGAGGACAGGAACCCGAGCCCCGCGGACGTGACCAGGATCGACGCGGAGCTCACGCGCCTTGGCAAGCCGCACGAGTTCCACAGCTACGCCGGTGCGGGTCACGCGTTCTTGAACTTTACACGGCCCAGCTATCGGCCGGAGGCCGCGGCCGACGCTTGGGAAAAGTGCCTGAGTGCCCTGCTGCGGTATCTCGACTAGGGCTGGAAGCGGGAACCGCATCGAGCACTAGAGACACCATGGTTCTCCTTAGTTTAGAAGGCATAGAGGGCGAGAGTCGCGATGAGAGAGAATCCGGAGCTGTGCAGATACGTCGCTTACGCCATCGTGGTCGCAGGTTTCATGCTGTCCTTCGCGCAAGCCATCGTGCCTCAGCTGGGGATGACGGGCTACAGGTTGGCGTTCGGCATCTTCGCCTGGGCGGTCGTCCCATACGTTGTCTACCTGTTCCTCACGGACATCGTGCACGGCTTCGCCTTGCTCGTGCCCGGAACGCTGATGTTGGCCATCAACGCCGTGATCGCCTGGAGTGGGCGGTTCGGTCCGGATCATCCTGCCGTTGGCACACTGTTGCAGTCGGTCCCGGTGTGGCTAACCTTCGTGGTTCTTCCCCTCGGAGTGCTGGCCGGACGCCTGCTATCGCTGGCCATCGCCGACGGCAAGCCCCCCTTGGAGCACTAACAGGCTCGCGCGCCTCCGGGAGCCCCGTTGGGTTCCGCTTGGCCGGTCCTCAAGCGCCGGTCTTCAAGGCCTCCAGCACCTTGGCAGGGTGCTCCTCGGCGTTGGCCACCCTCTTCCAGTGCCTGCGGACCTTTCCGTCCGGGCCCACCCATACCGTGGAGCGGATGATGCCCATCGTCTTCTTCCCGTACATAGTCTTCTCTCCATATGCACCGTAATGCGCCATCACCGTCTTGTCGGGGTCGCAGAGCAGGGTGAAGGGCAGGTCGTATTTGGTCGCAAACTTGGAATGGGACGCGTCGTCATCGGGGGAGACCCCGAGCACCATGGCGTCGAGCGACTGGATCTCCTGCCACAGGTCGCGGAATCCGCACGCCTCCTTGGTGCATCCAGGCGTGTCGTCCTTCGGATAGAAGTAAAGGACTACGTTCTTGCCACGCAGGTCCTTGAGTGAGACCTTGTTGCCGTGGCTATCCTGCAAGGTGAACAGCGGTGCGGGCTTGCCTTCTTCGATCGCCATGGTACCCTCCTTGATGCGGACGAACAGGCTGCGGCTGCAAGTCGAAGACGCCTTCCGCGGATGATCGGGGAGGCGGCCTGAAGCTTGCGGCCCCATTGTAAGACTGATGCGGGCGTGCCGGGCCGCGTGGGGCGGGACGCACGGCCGGCTGGGAGCTGCCGGCCCTAGCGACTCCGGCTCACACTCCCCCAGAGCAAACGAAGATAGTTGCGTGCACTGCAGACCATGGTCCGATATGTGGCCTCTCCCGCGATGATCCGCGCCATGGCCTCGCACAGCGAAGGTCCGCAGCGCCTGAACAGCCACCCGGAGGCGCGCGGGTAATCGTAAAGCAGTTGCCCAAGCCACCGCGCGATGCGCACCTCCGACAAGATTTCGCGGTCGACCGCTCGGCAATAAGCGTGCGCGGTCGCTTCGGGATGCAGCCCAGACGTCAAAAGCGCCTCGCCGGCGAGCTGGCCGCTTTGGCGCGCGTAACTGATCCCCTCCCACAGGACCGGATCCACGAGGCCGGCAGCGTCTCCGGCGAGCAACACCCGGCCGCGAGCCACCTGGGTTCGTGCCCGGCCCGGCAGCACGTGGCCGTGGCGTTCGATGCGCTGGATGTCGCTCACGCGCAGGCGATCGAGGTAACCCTGGATGAGCCGGCGACACCCGAGCGGCCCGGCGCGGACCCGCAGAATTCCGACCGAGAGATGGTCGCGTTTCGGAAAAACCCAGGCGTAGCCGGCGGACAGCAGCTCGAAATCGAACCGGGCCGAATCCCGGAAGCGGTCCAGCGTATTCGCTCCGACGTAGACCTCGCACTCGCAGGCGGGCAGCATGGGAATCCTCCCCGCTGGGCCGAAGTGGCGCGCCACCCTACTCCCGGCGCCGTCGCAGCCTAGCACGAAGCGCGCGGCCACCGAGCCGCGGTCTGTCCTGACCTTCACCGTCTCCGGCTCTTCGTCCAAGCCCTCGACCGTGCAGGGAGAGAGCACCTCGGCGCCCGCCTCCACCGCCTGGAGCAGGAGGCGGTGGTCGAGCGCGGCGCGCATGGTCATATGGATGAGGGGTATGTCCTCGGTGATCCGATGGTGCAGCCCGGAGCGCAGGAAGCGGAGGTCCGCCTGTCGGCATTCCAGCTCCACCGCGGAGCCCAGCTCGAAGGGGATCTGCCGGGCGGCGCGCCGGACGAGACCGCCACCACAAGTCTTGTAGCGGGGTAGGCGCGCGCGCTCGATGACACATACGCGAGCGCCTCCGCGAGAAAGCGCATACGCCGCCGCGGACCCGGCCGGACCGGCGCCTACGACGGCGACATCAAAGATGCGGGAAATAGCTGCGGTCCGCGAATATACTCTCAGAGCGTGTGAAGAGACACGGTGCGCGGTTAGAGCCGCTCCTGCGCAATTGCTTTTTCGGCTGCAGTATCCTCTGCCTTACGTCATCCCATTACACACAACTTGATGACAATCGTGTAACATCCTGACATAACGTCACAAGATGGGGTGTCGGGATGAGCTGGGCGGCGGAGGAATTTAGGGGCATCGATTTGGGCGACAAGCGGCTGGGCAAGCGGGCCGTGTTGCTTGCCGAGCGGCTGGCGGAGAAGCCGAGCGCGAGCATTCCCGGAGCGTGTGGGGGCTGGGCCGAGACCCAGGGAGCTTACCGGTTTTTTGCCCACGACGAGATGGACTGGCGGGACATCCTGGAGCCGCACTGGCAGTGTTCTGCGGCCCGGATGCGGGAGCACGAAATCGTGCTGTGCATCCAAGACACCACGGAGGTGGACTTCAACGGGCAGGACATCGCTGGCCTGGGGCCGTTGAGCTATGAGGCGCAACGCGGTATGTACCTGCATCCGACGTATGCCGTGACGCTCGCGCGCGAGCCCTTGGGCGTGCTGGATGCGTGGATGTGGGCACGCGAGCCGAAGGACGCCGAAGGCCCTCGGGGAGGTGTTCTGGAAAGCACCCGCTGGGTGGAGGGCTATGAGCGCATGGCAGAGCTGGCGTCCGAACTTCCACAGACCCGCCTGGTGTATGTAGCCGACCGGGAGGCTGACATCGTAGCCCTGATGGCCAAAGCGCGCGACCTGGGGCAGCCGGCCGACTGGTTGGTCCGCTCCCGGCACAACCGTGCGCTGCCCGAGGGCGGCAAGCTGTGGGAGGAGGTGACCCGAGGCGAATGCCTGGGCGGGATACGCTTCACGATGCCGTCGCGCCACGGACAAAAAGCGCGGCAAGTCTGCCAACAGGTGTGGGCGAGGCGTGTGAAGCTCTCCGACGGCAAGGGGGGTCGGTTGGAGGCCACCTGCATCGTGGCCCGGGAAGTGGACGCGCCAGCAGGCGTGAAGCCCGTCGAATGGCGCCTGCTCACCAACCGTGAGGCCGCCAGCTTGGAGGCGGCGGCCGAGCTCATCGACTGGTATCGCGCCCGCTGGGAGATTGAACTCTTCTTCCACGTGCTGAAGAACGCCTGCCGCGTGGAGGCGTTGCAGCTCAGCACCATGGAACGCCTGGAACGGGCGCTGGCGCTATTCATGGTGGTCGCCTGGCGCATCGCCCGGCTGATGCGCCTGGGGCGCACCTGTCCGGACTTGGAGGCCGAGTGGTTGTTCGAGCGCGAGGAGTGGGAGGCAGCCTTCCTCCTGAACAAGAAACGCCCACCGAAGACGCCACCCCGACTGAACCAAGTGGTGCATCTCATCGCCAGGCTCGGCGGCTTCCTGGGGCGCAAGGGCGACGGCGAGCCCGGCGTGAAAACCCTCTGGCAAGGGCTCACGCGCGTCATGGACTTCGCGGCAGGACTGCACTACGCGCGTGAGGCTCAAGTCCTTTGAGTTGTGTGTAATGGGATGGCCTTACGTCGGTACGGCGAAAAATTCATGAGATCTCAGTGCTTGCAAAGCAATCGTCGCGAGGGGACGCCAAAAAGGGCGTAACGTACATGGACTTACGTCCATGCACCGCGCAACGTCGCTATCGGGACACGCCAGCAGATTTATTCACGAACTGTTCGGTATCCCGCTTTCCCGAAGCGGACGGCGATCAAAGCCCACATGGGGCACCTGCCTCAATGTGGTGCATCTTCTCACCGCGTGACATCCGGTAGAAGCGCCGCAGTTCCCGCATTAGATGAGGGTGCTCCGGATCGCCGCCGTAGTGCGTCTCCAATGCCTGGCAGTAACGGGCGGCGAGCCGGTTGGCTTCGTGATAGCGGTGGCGCTCGCTGTCGTCCAGGCCGGCGCGAAGACGCATGTCCTCGAACAGAACGCGCCGGAGAGGGCGGAGGGCCACGCTTCCCTGCTGGCGCTGGAGCAGCGCCGCCGTGGCCACGAATTTGTCCACTTCGGCCACGAGTTCCATCTCCAGCGGGGTGATCCGGCGTTGAAACCCAGCATTCCAGGCCAGGTAGAGAAAATGGCTTACCCCTTCCAGCGCGAACCAATAATCCTGCAGGTTGCCCGCATGGAGGGACTCCGCCGGATCGTCCCGCTTGAGGCGAGCCAGCACTGCGCGGTGCAGGAACAGGCTCACATCCAGACTATCCTCGGTCTGGGCGACCAATAGCCGTTCCGGGCAGTGGCGCGGGGATGTCTGCGGAGCCAATTGGCAGGCCAGGTCCGGGTCCTCCAAGAGGAAGTCTTCGACCCGATGAGGGGTGCTGACGTCGTAAATACGCTCCAACTCGGACTGTAGCTCGTTCAGCTTCATTGAGCGAGATTCAGTGTGCCCGCGCGAATCGACCGGGCGTAATTCCCAGGCGCCGCAGCTTACGCTCCAGCCGCACGCTCCCCGTCTTGGACCAGATTTCGTACAGGCGCAGGACGTCGCCATCGTCCGCCCCGAAGGAGGTCTCGCCCACCTCTGCCAGCACATCCACGAAGCTCGTAAACTCCCGCGAGAGCTGGCGAAAGACGCCGGCGAGCGACTGCTCTCTCACGGATCCCTGGGCGGTGTCGCAGAGATAGCCATAGGCCCTGCCTCCCATGGCGATGTAGTAGTCAACGTCCACCAGACGCCGCCGGCGCCGGAAGAATCCCGAAAACAGTCCGGAGACGAACAGTGCGACGTTGCCCAGACGCCGGAGCACCAGCTTGCGCTCGCTCTCCGAGGACGCACCTGCGGCCTCTGCATAGAGATCCGCGACGGCCCGGAGGCTCAGGCGGTGCTGGGTGGCGTCGAACAGCCGCTCGGAGCGGGAGAACTCGGTCAGCAGGTTTGTGAGGTACCAGACCGTAGTGTCCTCGGCGTCCACCTGCTGGCTCCGGATGGCTTGGTTGACCGAGTCGTAAAAGAAGGACCTAAGGCTGGATTCGGTCAATGGTTTGTGGCGGTGCTGGGCTAAGGTCATGAGCGGCACCCTCATGGCTGAATGCCTTCTTCCGAATAGACCAAAAGCGCCGGCCTGTCAAGAAAAAGCCCGCTTAGCATCAGGCATCCGTTCCTCATACTGGCGAGGAAGTTCTGCCGAGACCGTCCAGCAGAGCTATCGAGGCCCCGTGGCCGATCGATTTTGCGGGCCACGCGCGCCGGGACGGCCGGCGCCTTGGCCGCTCTACCGCCCGCAGCAACTGCGCAGCTCTGGCGCAGTGAGCGGAAGTTACTCGCCTGAGGAGCGGCCAGAGCCCGGCCGAAACGTTGTGGGCCCAGGCTCGCGCTCCGGCATCCGCGCAATGCCGCGGTCGAGGCCTGCCGCAGCCAAGGCCGCTCGGCCTGGAAGCGCACGGTGGGCTACCACCGGCGCAGCACTGCCGAGACCGCCATGTTCCGCTATAAACAGATCCTCGGCCCCTGTCTCACCGCCCGGCTGCCGCAGACCCAGATCACCGAGGCCTACGTCGGGGTGTCCGTTCTCAACCGCATGAACAGGCTCGGTCTGCCCAAACGCACCACATAGGGCAGAAATGCCCGTCCTGAGCCCCACAGCGCATTTAATGCGCCCATAAATTTATTTGATCTACAACGCCGATCTCTGTCGCAGGCTCTCAGTCCTCACAGGAAGGGAAATGCCCATGATCAACCAACCAGAAGCACGCGTTCGCATGTCGAGGATGTTGAGGGCGGCGGGGACTCGGCCTTGCGCTGCTCGCCTTCGGCCGGGCGAACGCCGGCGGACTGCTGCTCTATGAGGTCGGCACGGCCGACGTGGGCCTCGCCTCGGCGGGCTACAGCGCGCGCGCCCAGGATGCCTCGACGGTGCTGACCAATCCGGCGGGCATGACGCGCCTCGAAGGCACCCAAGTGCTGGCCGGCGCGCAGCTTCTCCACGGCGATCTGGGATTCTCGATCGGCTCGGGCACATCCCCGGAGCTGGGCGGTAACGATGGCGGCAACCCGGTGGGGTGGTTCCCGGGCGGCAGCTTCTTCACCACCCGCAACGTCTCTCCGGGAGCTCACGCTGGGGTTCGGCCTCGCCGGGAACTTCGGCCTGGCCGAGGAGTACGACTACAACTGGGTAGGCCGCTACGACTCCCAGGAGGCAACGCTGCTCGGCCTGTCGCTCCTGCCTTCCATTGCGTACCGCGTGAACGACCAGCTCTCTCTCGGCGCGAGCCTTAACGCGATGTACGGGGCGCTCAAACAGCAAGTCGCGGTCAACAACCCGGGCCTGCCCGGCGAGGTGATCCCAAGCGAGCCACGTCCCGACAGCCGGCTCGTGCTCGACGACAGGGCGTGGGGGTTCGGCGCCAATGTGGGCCTCCTCTATCAGGTTGGTCCCGCAACCCGGCTCGGGCTCACCTACAATTCGCAGGTCAAGCTCGATTTCAGCGCGCAGGCGCAGTTCTCAGGGCTGTCCCCCGGGCTGGAGAACATACTCCGGAACCGTGGGCTGCTCGACGCCAACCTCGCTGTCGGCATCGATGTCCCGCAGGGCGTGATGGGGAGCGTCTTCGAGCAACTGAACGACCGCTGGGCGGTGCTGGGGAGCGTGGGCTGGCAGCAGTGGTCCAAATTCGGCGAGGTCAGCATCGGCGTCGATTCGAATGACCCGCTCAGCCTGACCACGAGTATCGGATTCAAGGACACCTGGCACGGGGCGCTGGGTGCTCAATATCGGCTGTCGGAGCCCTGGCTACTGAACTTCGGAATTGCGTACGACTCTGCGTTTCAGAACAATCCCGTCGTCTCGCCGGTCCTCGCGGCGAACTCCGCCTGGCGTTTCGGCGTGGGCGCCCAGAACCAGGTGAGCAAAACCTTCGACTGGGGGGTCGCGGCCGAGTATATTTACGGCGGGACCCTCGACGTTAACACTCACAGCGCGGCACCGGTGGCGCTCGGCGGGCGAGGCGACCTGGTCGGCTCCTACAACAACGCGGGGATTTTCTTCCTCGCCGCCAATTTCAATTGGAAGTTCTGAGCGGCCCCGACTGCGGGTGCCGGCCGGGGCGGCAATGCGTGCGCGGCGGAATCGGTGGCCGTCGGGAGTGACGATGGGCATGAGTCGATTGCGCAGCCACAGGTACCTCATCCTCCTGCTGACGTTTGTCTGCTTTCTGGTGGTGCGGTCCCTGAACCGAGTTCTGGTGGGCGGTCCATTGCTGTCCGATATCCTGGTAACCCTGAGTGTGCTCGCCATGTTCTTCGTCGTTCAAGCAGAGACGATGGCGCTTGGTAGCGCTGTGGTCAGCAGTGGTCGCGGTCACCGTCAGTTGGGGTCAGTACGCCCTGCCGATGCGGGCGGCGCAGGTGCGGGCGAACACTGTCACCTCATGCCAAGCGCGAGACCTCAGTCGCCTGGCGCTGCTTCAGAATCAAACGTTATAAAGAAATCGTCGCGGCGGGGCGAGTGCGCGGCGCACGGAGCGCAGCGACGAGCGACCGAATGGCAGGATAGCCATTCGGCACGTCCGCAGGACGCCCCGAAGGGGTGGTGTACAGGGAGGTACGCCATGACACCGCGCTACGCCGCCATCGGGACGTGCGGCAGATCCAGTCGCAACCTCTCGGTCAAGATTGCAGGAAACCGGCACTGGTTCCTTCCGAGGCGCGTTGGTATAGCATAACGGTCCCGCCGCGTGCCACTCCGGCATGAGTGGGATTCCCACAAACCTTCAGCAGGAGTACGTCGATGATGAGACATGGTTGGCCAGTCCTTGGTGCAGTCGCCGCCGGCTTGCTGTACCCAATGGCAGGTACGGCCGTCGCCGGGGAGACGCCGCCGGGGCCCACCGCGCAGAGCGCACTCCCCGCGGCCCCGATCAAGCCGGTCAAGGATCCGCGCGCACTCGACTTGCTCAAGAAGATGAGCGAACGGCTCGCCGCGGCGAAATCGTTCACGGTCCGCGCTCGCGACATTGTGCCGATGGCCGGGCCCAACGGTCAGTGGATCAGCCTGATCGGCAGCGTGCATGTAGCGCTGGAACGACCGAACAAGCTGTTGGTGGAGAGAGGCGGCGACCTGACCCCGATGGATTTCTATTACGACGGCCGCAGCCTCACGCTGTATGCGCCGGTGGAGAAGCTCTACGCCCAGACCCAGGCTCCCTCCACCATCGACGCCATGCTGCACGGGGCGTTCGACTATGCGGAGCACGATTTCCCCTATATCGAGGTGCTGCTGTCCGACCCGTACGCCGCGATGACTCAGGACCTGAACGGCGCCCTCTATGTCGGTGAATCGACCATCGACGGCGTCAAAACCGAGCACGTGGCGCTCAGCAGCACGGGAGTCGACTGGGAGATCTGGATCGACGCGCAGGACAACCTGCCGCGCGTGGTGTTCGCGAAGTACGTCCAGATCGAGAAGGTGCCGACCGTCCTGACGGAAATGTACGACTGGAAGCTGAACCCGCAGATCCCGTCCGCAACGTTCGTATTCGAGAAGGCGCCAGAGGCGCAGAAAATCGAGTACAAGAGGTCGCCCAAACCGGCGCCGGCCAAGGCGGGAACGGGTCAATGATGCCGCGCAGAGACCAGACCACACGACAGCTCAGCCTGAAAGGAGTGCGACGATGAAAGCTATGAAAGATTGGATGCTTGGAGCGGCGCTGACGGCGCTCGGAATGGTCCCGTTGCAGGATGTCAGCGCGTGGGCGCACTTCGGCGGCGGACGTGGCTCCTGGGGTCACATTGGGGCAGGAGGTGCTACGTGGGGCCATGCCGGCTTCGGTGGTGCAAGCTGGGGCCACGCCGGGGTGGGAGGCACGACCTGGGGCCATACCGGCGTGGGAGGTACGACCTGGGGCCATACCGACACCTGGGGCACCCACAATACCTTCGTGGGCGTGCACAATACATACGTCGGCGGCGCCTATCCCGTTGGCGGCTGTTACAATTGCGGGGCTGCGGCTGCCGCCGTGGGCGGTCTGGCGGTAGGAGCCCTTGCCGGTGCCGCCATCGCCAGTGCCTCCCAGCCATCGACCACGATCGTGGTGCAGCAGCCACCGACCGTGGTGATCGGGACCCAGGTGCCGACCCTGCCCGGCGGATGCCAGAAGATGACAGTGAACGGCAACCCTTACTATCAGTGCGGAGCGTCCTGGTACCAGCCGGAACTCGGGGCAAGCGGCGTCTACTACCAGGCCGTGGGCGCACCATAACCCTTGCCATCGACGCGCGGGCGGCAGCGGCAACGCGGCCCGCGCGGAGACGGCCGCGGAGCAGCGGTTCAGGCATCGGTAAAGCAGAGTGCGGGTGAGGTACGATTGGGGCGGCACGCACGCCGGTTCGCACCACTCCTCTCGCGGCCGCCTCGATCTCCGCTCGGCGAACCGAAACCGATCACGACACTGCACACCTGCCCCTTGGGACGGGCGGACGGCCTCTCGTAGAGTAGCTGCGCGAAGACAAACTTCCCGTTTAATGTGCGCGCAGGGATTCGGCAAGGCTGATCAAATTTTGGGGGCTCACGAGAATGATGCCGTGGCGTGGGGTGTCAATGTCCGCTATGAGCATGAACGCGATGGAGACAACAAGCGTGAGAACCAAAAACAGTTTGGCTCCGTCTTTAACGCTTCGCAAACCAAAGCCGACCAACACGTTGCAACAGAAGGCGATCGCCGCCATCAGACCCCATGCCGCAGTTGGGATTCGATTCCACCAAGCAGCCTGCGTGTATCCCTGTGAGTTCAACACATCGTTCATGCCCGAAACGGCCAGCGCGACAATGGGTGTCGGCTGCGCTGCGGCGGCATCAGCCCGGACTGCCGACCACAGCCCGGTCTGCAGTTGAGCCGTACGGGCGTTGATCGCCTCGAGCGATCCCCGATCGTGGGCCGGCCCTATAGAACAAGATACGTTGATCGAGGTAGTTCCTGAGCAGCGCGCGGATTCTCGCCACATCGGCTGCAGGCAGCAGGTCGGCCCGGACGTATTCCGTACCGATCGCGTTGGCCTCTGCCTCCTCGTAGTTCTTGCGTTGGTCGTAGCGCTCTGTGGCCATCGAAAAGCTGAACCCGATGATGAGCCCGAGCAGTGTCAGCGTTGCGGCCAGGATAAAGCCGAAGTCCTGACGCATCTCCTCGTCCAGGTTGTGATGCCTTCTGAGAAAGGCCCCGAACCGCGCCGAGAGCCACAGCACGATGAAGGACAGCGCGAAAAGAAGCAATGGGTAATGAGTTACGTCGTCCATACTCTATCATGAAGAAAACGGGCGCCCCGTGATGAGGCGCTTGCGGAGTCCAGAACAAATCTGCCCTGCCTTGCCATCCGGCAAATAGTCTGCAGCGTCGACATATGCAGCTTTAGGGCGCCTGCAATCGCTAAGCGGCTGTTGCCGAATTCAACCGAATTCAAAAGAAACGCGCCGGCTCCGGCTGGAATATGACCGGCGCAGCACCGTGGAATTTCGGCCGGGAGTGGGTCAGCACAAAGGTTGCGACGTCGACCGCCTCTTGCGCCGATAGTGTGTTCGGCGGCGCGCCTGCCGGCATGTTGGTCCGCACGAACGCTGCCATCGTGTCGACGCGATGCATACCCGCGCCCGTGTTAAAGGAGCGAGGTCCCCAGAGTGGCGGTGCGATCGCGGTCCCGCCGCCGTCCGCGCCGTGACAGGCGGCGCAGCGCAGCTTGAAAACGGCGGAGCCTCGCGTCGCATCGCCGGACTGCGCGGTCTGCACCGGAATCAAGTCGGGCGGCCTGGGTGAACCGACCGGGTCACCTTTCGAGAGTGAGGCGATGTAGGCGACGATCGCGATCATTTCGCGGCTTTCGTAGGCGGGCGGCTTTCCGTTCATGCTGTAGAGGAAACATTCGGCGACGCGGTCCTGGATCTCGATGAATCGCTTGGCACGCGCGTTCCATTGCGGGAAGGCGGCGTACGATCCGAGCAGCGCGAGACCATGCGGGTGCATACCGGCGTCGATATGGCAAGAAGCGCACGTCAGCGATGCGCCGACATTGTGCGGCATCAGAGTGTTCGTCTCCACGAACAGTTGCTTGCCGTATCCGATGAATGCGGCTGCCGAACTCATCGCCGGGGGCTGAGCCGCAACCGATGCGGTAGTTGATGCTGCCAGTTGCGATGCGATTCCAAGCGAAGTAAAACCTGCGATAAGGAAGATTGCCTTGTTCATTAGCGCGTCACTTTGGAAACATGAGCAGCACCTGCGCGCGAATCTGCCAATGCGGCCCGAAATCGGGCGTCACGTTGTAGTGGCGGACAATTGCGTGTTCACGGGCAGCTTGCCGATGCGGAACAGGCGCGGGATAGACGGAAAAGCGCCGCCGAACTCGGGCACCTGGGCTCCTATCGGCCCGCTCCGGCCCGCTCCGGGTGCGCCGAGTTTTTCAACCAGCCGACATCCAAGGTCTCGCCGATCGATGCGCGCCTAATCCGCCCCTCTTGCGTCGTCTCCGCCGGCCGCTTCGCCGCCCATGGAGCCCGTGAAGCGGAACGGCATCGGGCGGTCCTAGTCATCCACCAGCGCGCCGGTGTCGGGCCGTCCTCGACCAAGGCTCTCGGGAATCGATGCGGTCCACGATTTCCCTCCGCCAATGGAGGGTTCCATTCCTGGGCCGGGGCGGGGGTCAGCTTCCGCGAATCGACCATCCCATCATCAGCAGGCCGCTTGCGGCGATCCAGCTTCCGCCGACCCGCACCGCGATTCGCGCCCAGTGCGCGCGCAGCGTCACGACCAGCGCGGCGACGAGGACGACCAGCACGAACACCCCTGAGGCGAGCCCCAGGGCGACAACGATCGAGTTTGCAGAAAAGCCCATGCCCGTTCCGTTGAGATAGCCGTGAACGAGCCCGAGCAATGCGCTGAGCGCAGTCATCGCCCGCAGTGAAAGCTTCGCGTCGGCCAGCAACAATCCGCCCAACACCAGAAACCAGATCGATGCGCCGAGGGTACCGGTGCTGGAGACGGCTGCGGTCAGTCCGCAAAGAACGCCCAGCAGCCACGCGGCCGGGAGCGTGAAGAGCGCGCGCCGTCCGTAAGGTGCGCCGCGCAGCCCGGCCAGGAGGGCCACCGCGAGTGCGGGCACCAGATCCTCGGGGCTCATCAGAAAGTGCATCAAGCCGTCGTAGATCGGGCCCATGCCGGTGGCATTGAGATGCGCCTCGGCAGGTCCGCAGGTCAGGGCGACAGCGAGTGCGACGACGGCGCGCGCCCGCGGTGACATCGCAGTGCTCACGCGACCGCCTTCCACAGGAAGAAAACTCCGCCCGCAGCGACCATCGTGCCGCTGGCGCGCAAGAGCTTCTGACCCCAGGTCCAGCGGTGGACGGTGCCGATACCGATGCCCAGCGCGTGCAAGCATCCGGTCGCGATCACGAAGCCCATGCTGTAGAGCAGCGCGCTCTGGCCTGGCGGCAGCTCGGTTCCATGCGCATGGCCGTGGAAGATGGCGAAGAATCCGACCAGCAGCCCGGCCACGACGATGGGCGGGCGCACTTCGAACGCGACCGCCGCGCCGAGCAGAATGGCCGAAGCGGCGATGCCGTACTCGACGCCGGGGATCGGCACACCCAGAAAGCCGAGCATGCCGCCCATTGCCATGACCAGCGGAAACGCCACCGGCAACATCCAGATGGCGGGGGCGCCGAGCTGCGCACCCCACAGTCCAACGGCGACCATCGCGAGCACGTGGTCCAGGCCGGAGATCGGATGCAGAAATCCGGTCAGAAAGCCGTACGCTTCGCCCTTCAACACATGCGCGCAGGCGGTCTGCGCCCAAAGCGTCGCCAGCAAGGCTACCGCTTGCGCCGACCGATGCTGAAGTCTTGTGTTCATCGCAATGCTCCGACGAGCAGCGCCACGCGCTGCAGGGTCCAGAATGCGCCGAGCGCGCCGACCGTGTAACCCGGGAGCACCTGCACCCAGCGCGGCCAATCGATCTCAAGAATCCGGAATGAACGGGCCATGGCCAAAATCAGCGCCACGAAGCCCAACTGCCCGATCTCGACGCCGACGTTGAAGGAAAGGAGCGCCGGGGGCAGGTCGGCATGCGGCAGCCCCGCGCTGGTCAGCGCGGTGGCAAAACCGAACCCGTGCAGCAGCCCGAAAGCAAACGCCACCACCCACGGATGGCGGATGGTGAAGCTCGTCTCGCCCCGCCACACGCGCACGATCTCCGGCCCGAGGAAGAGGATGCTCAAGGCGATCGCGGCGTTGAGCGGCAGCGCGGGCGCGCTCGCATAGCCGAGCGTCGCGATGGCGAGCGTGATGCTGTGGGCGAGCGTGAACGCCGTGATCGTCTTCACCAGCATCCAGCCGTCCTTCACGATCAGCAGCAGGCCCAGCACGAACAGCAGGTGGTCGGCGCCGAACAGGATGTGCCGGATCCCCTCGACGACATAGGTGCCCATCACCTGCCACCACGACTGCGAGGCGGCAATCTCGACCCACGGGTGCGACGGGCGCGCGATCATCTGCATGGTCCTGCCGTCGAGCAGCTCGACACGCACCAGCGCATCGGTGATCGTGAGCTGCAGCCCTGCAATGTCAATGCGCTTTCCGGCGAGACCTTCGGGCCCGGCGTCGATCCAGCGTCGCTCGACGAGGGAATCGGCGAGATCCTGAACCACGGGGTCCTTCAGCTTCCTCACGCCATCGGGCATCTGCAGCACGACGGGCAGCCGCATGCCCGCGAGCACCGGGGTGCGCCAGAGTACGGAGTACTGCCCGGGCGCCGTCTCCTTGATTTCGAGGTACGCAGGCCGCGACTCGTGCGCGTTCGCTGCAGGCGCGAACAGCCCCGCCGCGAGCAGCAGGCACGCGAAGAAACCGCGGAACCTGGTCAACCGGCTCACGATGGTGGTGTTTCCGCCGCCGGCGCCGGGCTGCCTTTGGTGGCCGGACACGCCTCGTGGCCCCGTGCGGCGGGAGCGGCGGATCCTATGGCGAGCACGAGCGCCGCCGCGCCCACCCGATCCGCTCCTCGCGGCGGTTCATAGCGCTCCCTCGCCCGATGGCGTGGGGACCCGCGTGGGGGCCGGCGGCGTGGGCGGCGCGGGCGAGTTCTTATCGGGGGGCGCGGGCAACAGCACCGTGTACTTCGCGCGCATCTCTTTGTACGCCTTCTGCCAGGCGAGCGTCTTCTGCTCGCCGAGCCACGCGGTCTTCACGTCCGACTCGATCTCCTCGAAGGCCGGCACGCGGCCGGGAATCACGGTGTCGACGAAGACCAGGTGCCAGCCGAATCCCGACTCGATCGGCCCCTGCCACGATCCGGGCGTCAGCTTTTCGACCGCCAGCGCGAACTGCGGCCCGAACTCCTTGCCGAGATACTCGGGCGCGCGGTCGCGGTAGTAGTCCTGGAACATGAACCGATCGGCGAGCGCGGCGGCGAGCGGCGAGTCCTCGGGCTGGCCGGCGAGCTTCGCGAGCGCCTTCGCCGCATCCTCTCGCGCGCGGGCGCCGCGCCGATCGGGCGAGAAGTAGAGATGCCGGAAGCTCAGCCGGGGGGGCAGCGCGAACATGGCGCTGTGCTTCTCGAACCAGCTCTTCAGCTCGGCCGTCGTCGGCTCGTGCGCGGCGGCCACGTCCTCGGCCAGAAACTGCATCTTCTGCGCCATGCGGCGCTTGACGATCTCGTCGTCCTTGTCGAGGCCCATCGCCAGCGCCTCGCGGTAGAGGACCTCCTCCTGAACCTTGTTCTCGACCAGGTGGCGGAACTCGTCGGGGGTCGGCTGGCGGCGCCACTGCGACTCGAATACATGGTCGAGCTGGCGCAGGTCGTCGAGCGTGAGCGCGATCTGCTGGGACGACTCGACGCCGCCGGCCGGGCCTGCAGATACACGTACACGGCGAACAGCGCGGCGCCGAGCAGCAGGAAGTGCAGCAGCGGCTCGCGCAGCCAGCGTCTCGCCCGCTCCCGCAGGAAGCGGGCACGACCGCGACGGATCGTGCCCACTAGAGGCTGCTGCGTCTCGGCGTTCATCCGGCTCCGTGCGGTCGAGCTCATGGGGCCTCGCCGGCTCCCGGCGCCTCGAAGCGCGTTGCATTCTGGGCTCGCGGCGGCACCGCGACCCGCGCGCAGCGCAAGTCCCGCAACGTCTGCGACCGAAATTCGCCTGCTCGATACTCCTGTCCTCACCCTTCCCGCGGTCCCGGAGGGACAGCGCGTGTGGCTGCGCCTCCTCGCCCTTGCCCAGCGGATTCAGGAATAGCGGCGGCTTGGGCAGGATCTCGTAGTTGGCGTAGCCGAACTCGTTGCTGCGCGCGCCGTAGAACGTGTCGCCCATCTTGTAGAAGGCGACCTCGAACGGGGTCTCCTGCGAGCATGGTCACGAGCTTGCCGTTCTTGATCGAGTAGGCTTGGGTCATGCCGTGATAGCCGTTCGCTGCGACGTCGCCGACCTCGCTCGGCTGCGGGACGTTCCGGCCGACGTGCCAGACGGTGCTCTGGCCTTCGCGCTGTAGCTGACCTTGAACTGCTCGCCCGTCACGTCGTTGCGCACCCAGAGGGCCTTGCCCACGAGCAGCTTCTTGACCTGCGCCTCGTTCAGGGCCGTCGCGCCCTTCTGGTCGAGATCGGCGACCGTGAGGCCCGGCTTCGCGCTCTTGCGCGCCTCGGCGCTCGGCGTGTACCAGATCGGCGAACTCCACGCGCGCTCCTGTACCGTGGGCGGCACCACGTCCGGCGGCGCGATGCCGAGCTGGTGGGCCTGGATGGTCGTCCAGCGCGGCGTCGGGATCTCGAGCACCCGCGCATAGTAGAACGCGTGCAGGCTCGGATCGAACTCCGGATCGGTCCAGACAGTCTTCAGCTCCACCGCGCCGACGGTGTTGGTGTAGGTGGCGTTGTCGATGTCCACAGTGCTCTGGATCGGCGGCACGATGCCCGTCCACTTGTCCGGCTTGCGGTCGCCCGCCCAGACCACGTCGAAGATCTTCTCGAAGCTCTGGCCGTCCTTCGTCCAGCCCTTCACGACCTGGATGCGGTCGAGGTTGCCCGAGGTCGGGATCCTTCACCGCCCACACGAGGAAGGTCGGCGCCTTGGACTTCAGCGGCGGCAGGTCGCCGCCCATCGGGACGCCCTCGGCGTAGCCGGTCTTCACCCAGTCGGGCTGGCCGAACGTCTCGGCCCCGTACTCCCAGCCGCCGAAGAAGCGCACCTTGATGTGCGGGCCGGAGACGACGAAGGTCTCCTTGCGGTACATCGCGTCCCAGATCGACGCGCGCGTGTTCTCCTCCGCCCACGCCCCCGTCAGCCCGCCGGGGTTCTCGTAGCGCACGTCGATGCCCGCGAAATTGTGTCCGGCCATGCGGACCTCCGGGGTTCCGTCCTCCTGCGCGTGCCCGCCGTAGAAGTTGTCCTGGCGGTAGGGGCTACCGGTGTTGTGCGAGTCGGACGCAGCCTTCGAAGCCGAACTTGTAGGGGTTGTAGCCCCGCACGTCCTGCATCGTGAGCCCGTCCTTCAGGGCCTGGCGCGCATAGCTGCCGACGATGCCATCGACGCGACCGGACTCCGCGGGCAGCCCGAGCAGCACGCTCACGATCTCGTAGTTGGCGAACTCGTCGTTGGGCGAGAGCAGGGGGTGGGTCTCGGACTGCCCCTTGATCTGCTTGATCTCGACCAGCCTCTCGTTGCGGTCGCGCGAGGCCGCCCAGGCCGCGTCGATCGGCCGCCCCAGGCTGTCGACGTCGGTCGGGTACATCCAGCCGTCTGAGAGGTTCGCGTTGTGCGAGATCGCGAGCAGCTCGTTGCCCGCCTTGCGCTGCACGTCCATCCACTTCCACAGCTCCTCGGGATGCCAGGAGTCGAGGGCGCTGAACGGCATCTCCGGGACCTTGGCGCAGTCGCGGAAGAAGATGTTGCGGTGCAGGTTGCGATTGTCGAACTGGGAGGTCCACTCGTAGGAGCAGAAGGCGGTGAACTTGCCGGGCTGGTTGGCCTCGTCGGCGATATCGACGTTCTCCTTCCAGATCGTGCCGGCCACCTGCGGCGTCATCAGGGCCTTGATGGGCGGGCTGGCCATTATCTTGAGCAGCGCCAGGAAGGCGCGCTGTTGCTGCTCCTTGCTGTTCGGGTCGGTCATGATCAGGTCCTGGACCTCGGGCATCTTGCTGATCGGCGACCCCGGCGTGTTGGCCTCCTTGGTGACCCCGACGTACTCGGAGTGGTCGGTCACGCCCATGAAGTCGAGCGGCGTGTCGATCTTGATCTCGTAGCCCAGGGGGTGCTTGATCGGTCTCGCCCTTCGCGTACTTGTAGGCGTCCGCGGGACCGGTGAGGTGGTTGCCGAACAGCCACGCGTCCACCGACCAGCTAGTGTGGATGTGCGTCTCACCGAAGTACGCGTTGCGCTCCGGGTTGGGCTGCGGCGCCGCGGCGGGAGCCGGCGCCGGGGCGCCGAGCGTGAGGAGCGCAAGGACGGCTAAGGGCGTTGCGAAAAGGCGTGGAGCGGTCATGGCGACCTCCTAACAACGATGTGCAGTACTGATTCGAGACCGGTCCGATGCGCCGGGCCCAGTCCTGCGCGGCCCAGCGCGCCTCTTTCTTGCTTGCCGCTTTTTTGTGAACCGCGGGTGCTACTTCACTTCGCTTTCCAGCTTGTGCTGCGCCTCGGATCCAATCTCCTCGGTCGCTCAGGCGGCGGCCGGCTGCGCTCCTGCCTTGCCCGCCTTGCGGGCGGCCAGCGCCACGAACACGTACGACCAGCCGTTGAAGATCAGCTCGATGGACACGAACAGTCCGATGACCCAGAGGCCGGACAGGGGCCAGTGAGCGACGATCATGCCGCCGAGCAGCACGGATATTGCGCCGGACAGCAGCGGCCAATACCACCCCTGCGCCGACCGAAGCTGGAAGGCCAGTATGATGCGCGATACGCCGACACCGATCAGCAGACCCGCAAGCACCAGCGTCAGCGTCACCGAGGCGAGGAGCGGGTCGTCGACGATGACCACACCCGCCGCCACGTACAGCACAGCGATCAACACGTGCCACAGGATGCTCTTCCAGCCCTTGCAGGAGATCGCCTGGATGAGCTGCGAAACACCGCCCACCACCAGCAGGACCCCGAACAGCAGAATGCTGGCGAGGGTCATTTCGAAGGTCATCCAGAGCCCGACGGTGCCGAGCGCCAGCGACAGAATGCCCAGGGCGAGCAGCCAGCCCCAGTGTTTCTGCAGATCGCCGAATGGCGTGCCTTGCAGGGCTGCGAAGACGGATTCATTGGTCGCGGACATGATGCGGTTCCCCCTGGATGCTTAGAGTGCTCTACAGGCTACCGCTCGCTTGCCCTGCGGGCGCGGGTAGACGGTAGTGCGTTAAAGCTAAGCGGCTCCGCTCTGACAGCCTCGTAACTCTCATTGGCTTGTCGTAATCCGTGCGCGCCAGCCGCCGTTGTAACCTCGCCGAATCGTATTCGGCCTATGCACCGTAAGTCAATGTTGGAGGGAAACCGGCGGGAACCGGGGACCCTCCGGCAGGCAGGCACCCGGCCGACGCCTCGATATCTTGTTGGGAGCTGCCGGAAATCGGGCGGCGGTACGCGTGCATCTCCGGCGCTTTGCAGTCGGCTCATCTGCGCTGCCACGAACGGCGCGGCGTGGCGCAGCCTGGACCCAGGGATAGATGGTCGGCAGCAGGCCGGCCCAGCCGAGCAGCTTGACCGCCTCCGCCTCCGGGTGCTTGCGGGCGATGGCGGTCCGCCCGGGCAGTCCGGCGAGCCAGACCCAAAACGCCACGCCCGCAACCACCGCCGGGAACAGCGTGACGAAGGTCAGGTAATCCCAGATGTCCAGATCGAACCCGAGCATGGCGTACCTCCGTCCCAGTGCGCGACGGGCAACAAGGTCAGCGGCCGGCATCCTCTTGCCGGCCACTCACGGAGGCTAACGGCGTCAGCGGCCCCCGCGCCGGTTGGTGGCGGCAGGGGCTGCGCTTGTGGTTTGCCCGCTAACGCGACCTCTACATCTTCTTTTCGACCTTTTTCGTCTCGGCCTTCGCTGCCGCCTTGACCTTCGCCCAGTCGGCCTTTAGCCGCTGCCAGAAAGAAGCCGGCGGATCCTTGGTGCAGTCGTCGATGATCATCGGGATGACTTTCTCGGTGCCATCGATGTCGATCACCGAGCCCTCGGCCTTGCCCGCCTTAGAGTAGGCCGTGGCCGCATACACCACCTTGGGCTTGAACTGGTCGTCGACGGCGAGAAACTCCTCGCAGGTCCACTTCGAGACCGGCTTCTTGTTCTCGGCAGCGATGGCCGAGGTCGCGACGGCGATGACGATCACCGGAAGGGTGAGTTGCTTGAGCTTCATCGGAGTCTCTCCGTGGTTGAGTTGAGAAGAATTGCACAGACGAAAATGCACCGGGCGGACTCACGCAGTCATGACTGAATGAACGTCGCGGCGAAACTCTGGCGACGTCCTTCATCGTCACCTTCGCCAACCTGCCGATCCAGGTCAGTTGATCGGGACCGGCCGCCCACCGTCCGCCTGCGCCTTGGCGGCGTCCAGCGCTGCCTGCAGCTTCGCTTCCTGCTCGTGGGTCAGCGAGGTCTTGATGACCTTGCCGCCGGTGCCCTGCAGTTCGGCCAACACCTTGTCGGGCGTGACCTTGCGCACCAACACGAAGAGCAGAGAGCTGCCGTTCTTGAAATTGCCGGCGAGCTCCCTGATGAACTCGTCGCTGATGCCCGCGTCACTCAGCGCACCGCCGACGGCACCTGCCGCCGCACCGGCCGCCAGGCCGAGCAGCGGGGCGAAGAATATCAGGCCGATCAGGGCACCCCAGAAGCCCCCGCTCACCGCGCCCATAGCGGTGAGGTTGTGGGCCTGATGCAGCTTCACCTTGCCCTTGCCGTCCTTGACCGCGACGACGGAATCCTCCAGGTCGACGAGGTACTCCTGCTGCAGCTTGCGCAGCTTGGTACGCACTTCCTCGGCCTTGAACTGATCATCGTAGGCAATTACCACCAGGTCGCTCATGAGTCGTTTCCTCCGTTCTCGGTCAATTAGACGCAATGAAGGGCTGCTGTGCAAGTCTACAATCGGTTCGGCATGCGCTGGCCTGCCAATCCAAGGCGATGAGGCGCGCGGCTACTCTGTCTAGACGAATTTGCTCACGTGCCACGTATTGCCCTCCTTGCTGAGCCAGAGCCGGGCGGTGATCGGGTGGATGCCCGGCACATCCGAGCTGATGCGGTACACGTAAAGGGTCTCAGCGGGAGACAGGGCTTGCGTTTCCAATAGCGTCTGCTTGACCAGCGGCCTGTCCTTGGCCGGCTCTTTGGCACCGACCGCCTCGATCTGTCGCAGCAATCCTTCGAGCTGCACCCTGGCGCTGCCGCTGGCCAGCTCGACGGCCTGCGCCATGTTTGTCCTCGACGAAGTAGGCGCGAACGAATTTGCCGGCAATGGTATCGGCGTTCAGCTCCTTGCTGCAAGCCGTCGCAGACACCGCTATTGCCAGGAGGACCAGAGCAGCCGATGGGGTGCGCCCAAAGCGCATACTGCCATCTCCTTCGGGGTTCATGGCTCGTTTCACGATCGGCTCTCGATCCGTCCGATGGCTTGCTTGATCTCGTCGATCACCAGCCGCCGCGCCTTGGGCTCGTCGATATCAGGCACCTCCCACTCCATGATCTTGAGGAACTTGTCCACCAAGTGCTCGACTTCTTTGTCTAGCTGCTGTCGGCGCTTTTGCATTTCGATTTCTTCTATCCCGGCCATCGCCATGGTCCTCCAGGTTGATGCACCATCTCGTGCGGTGCGCTGTTCGGTATCGTCCACGATGACGGCATCAATTTGTTTGTCGTCGGCCCCATCGGTGATGTCGTCACGTGTTGCGGCATCATCTCGGAGAAGGACTCGCCGCAGATACCAAGGAACGAACCGTTGGCCGTCGTTGGGAGAGTTACCCTGATAGCACGGGGCAGAGGCGATCTCTTGAAGGATTTGCTGGAGCATGGTCGTCTTCACCTCCATCTTTGGCCCAACGCCGAGGTTCAGGCGCGGGCCGAGCGCGCAGTGCGGGGACCGTCGCCTGGAACCGCTGGTTGGGGCCTTTGCGGTGTACGTTCAATTGCACGGATGCATCCTCGAACCACAAGTGCTCGAAACTCCCGACAGGGTTAACGCCGCTATGACGTCGGGCTCCAAGTTCAGCATCGGTGTGTCGCCGTCATGGAAGTGGAAGCCCCAGTATTTACCCTCGTGTACGATGTCACACCGCGCGTCATAGAGGGCATCTGATGCCTGCTCTCAGAGACATCGGTGTTCTGTCATGATGGGCTATGCCAGCACGGAAGATCCTCTGGTCCTCGGCCGAGAGGAACCAACTGAAGAAGTTGCGCACATAAGCTCGGGACCGGCCCTCTGCGTCGTATTTGTCCGCAAGCTTCGCAATGTTCTCTGCGCAGATCAGCAGGAACAAGAGGCGAAGCCCTTCGTTTGTCTTTCTTATCTGAGGCAGATCATCCGATAGAGAAATCAACCTTTGAGTCTGATGCATCATGATCCGGGCCTGGTGCCGTGGATCGCTGAGCGGGAGAGATTCAAGCGGCTCAATGAATGATCGAGCAGCGGCAGGCAATGGAAAGAACGGTTCAAAGACGGAAGCCACCTATCTACGTCTACCGATCCCATATCAAAAGCCCCAACAGTTAGTGGACCTTAAAGTGCCGTGGTCAAACACGGTACTTTGCGGCCTTATCCGAAATCACAAGGTGCTCGCCCGAGACCGCAACGGTCGGCACGATTAACTGACAAATCCAATGCATACGTTCACCGTCGCCCACAGCGGCGAGCCCGCTGAAGGCGCGATAGGCCGGACATTGGGGTCTATCCACACCCTTCTTGGCAGCGGCCTCCTGGGGAACGACTCTGTGGAGGTGCGGCACCTGAACGAGGCCGGCCCTCATGGAACCCTACCCGGAGCCCTCGCCGTTCTGCGTAAGGTCCGCGACGCCATATATGCGCTCGGCACTAACGGCGTCCGTACAGAGGAGACGTATGGTCGCTGGATCAACCGGTTCATCCTCTACCACCCTCCGGTGTCATGTCGGGGCCTCAAGCGATTGCCGGCCGGGCCCGCCTGTGTCGCCCCCCCCGATAATCAGCCCGCAGGGTGCTGAGAGGCGCACATGAGGGGTCTTGGCGGGCCCGCAGGAGGTGAGCGCTGGACCGCTCTCACGCCTGGTTCTCCGAACCCTCCGATACTGCGGCGCGCTGCCTCGTGACGCGTCACCACAGCTCACGCGACCTTCTCCGCCTCTCCCAGCAGCTCCCGAATCGCCCCGATGAGCTTCCGGCGCGTGCTCTCCCTCGGCTCGGCGCTATTCAGGATAGCGTAGATTTGCCCGCGCGACACTCCTGAGCGGCGCCCCAGCTTCGGTGTCGCGGCGGCGCACGTGCTGCTCGATCTCCGCGAAGCCCTTGCCATGGGCGCCACGAACGGTACCCCCGCGAGCTGTCCGTACCGCTCCCATTCGGGCGACCCTAGCTAGCGGGGCCGCGCGCTGGCGGTCGAGGCACTCCGAGGGGCAGCAGCGCCGGGAGCACGGTGAAGAACGGAAACGGGGGCAGCCCCGGCAATGTCCCGGTACTGCAGCGGTGACGCTTACTCTGCCCCGAGTGGCATCCTGCAGGAGGAATCGGCGAGGGGAAGCGAGGGCAGGCTTCGGTAAGCGAACGCACCGAGATCGGGGGACACCCTGGGCACAGCTTCAGCGGTCAACGGTTCATCCCACGGTGCCCATCCATTGCACGAGGGACTCCAATTGATTCCGCATGTGCAGCCGCGACAATCGGCAACTGCCGCCGTGACCGGCCAGGACCCACTCGAACTCGAATGACAGGAGCCGCTCGAGGGATCGGGTCTGCTCCGCCCAGGAATACCAGCAGGCACCTCGAAATGCTGTGAGGCGCTTCTCCGGGAAGCTCCACGCCAACGTATCGCCAGTGAACAGGTACGTGTTCTCAAGCAAGTAGACGACGCTGCCCTCGGTATGTCCCGGCACTGGAATGGCCTTCCAACCGGTCACGGGATCCGCCGGTCCCGTGCCGCGCAGGAGCTGAGTCGCGAAGGGCGCGGCATCCGCATCGCGTTCGTGGATCCAGACCTCGGCCTGAAAAGCCCGCGCATACTCGTTTGCATCCGCAACGTCGTCGCGGTGGGTCAGGAACACGTGCCGAAGCCCCCCGTGCTGAGCGATGAACTCGCTCACCTGCCGGGTCCAGCGCGGCGCATCGATGAGTACGTTGCCCGCCGGTCGCACCGCGAAATAGGAATGCGCGCCATAGGAGGTCTTGGCGTTGTAGCCGCAACGGTAGATGCCCGAGGCGATCTCCTCGGGGTAAAGGCCCTTGGGCGGCACTCCTCCCGAAGTGCGACGCACGGACGCGGTCGGACAGACCAGCACTGCACGCCATGCTGCGTCCGTCTCGGCCTGCGTTGACGGTTGGTGCGCAAATACGGACTGGCCCGCACGCCGCACGATGAGGTCGGGCGCGACCGTCCTCGATGCACCGCAATCGATGCAATGCACATCGACGTACCAGTCCCCCTCGGCATTTGCGGGATGACGTTCAGGACCCGATCTCACCAGCGTCTCCGCCTCGGCACCTTTTCACGGTCCTCGCGACAGGCGTACGCACCTACCCGCCTGCAGTGCCGCTGGGTAGGTCGCCAAAACAGAATACCGACCCGCGCTCCCCGCTCTCTATTTGCTCTACCGCCGGTGCGGGCAGGTCTGGGGATGGCCGGACGCGACCAAGCGGCCTCTGCGACTCTGGTCGTCGGCTGAGCGGGCCGGGCTTCTTGCACAGGCGCCGCAGGGCGCAGCCTGCCTCGCATGAAGACAGCCTGTGCAGGGGGAATCCCGGCGGGCAAGCTGACCCAGGGGATCAGCCGCTCAGGCGCTTTAGCGCTGCACCCCCGTCGAGCACTTTGCGTACGGCATCGGCGGCCGCCGGCAGCGAGTCGTACCGACGCAAGTGATGCAACACCAGGGCACCGCCGTAGACGAGACCGTCGTAGATGGGGCCGGCCTTGCCTCCCAAAGCCTCCACACCTGCCTTGGCGGCCACCTTGGCGAGGGCGTTCATGTCCACCGCGATGGCGATCTCGTCGCCGGGCCGGGCAGCTTTCGGGAGGTCTTCCGGCAGAGGCGCAGCGCGCACCCTCTGCTCGATCCCCAGTTCCGCCGGATTGGTATCCAAGGTCTGTTCTTCGCCCTTGTCGTGATAGTACACACACCTGCCGACTTGGCGCAGGGACGGGATCACACCGCCTTCGACGCCGCGCACCAACAGCAAGGAATCGAAATTCACGTGCCGGGCGAGCAGCGCATACAACCGTGGGTAGGGCTTGTGAACGTAGCCGGTGACCAGGTGGGTCTTGCGGCGGCCGCGCACGGGGCCGGTCATCACTTCGACCGTGGTCAGTGCCGGCCGTTTCACGATCTTGGTGCGCAGCTCGGTGAGCTTGTGCAGCTTTGGACAGAAGCGGCTCTGATCCACGTAGGCCCAGCCGATGCTCGGGTCGGCCAGCCGATCCGCCGCCTGCCCCGGTGTGAGGTCCACGGGGATACCGGCGGCACGCAGAATCTGCCGGTGCGTTACCCCGAACTTCGGCCCCATCGTCTCGACGCCCTCGCTGAGGGCCGGCACACCCAGTGCGGCCAACACCGGCGGCAAGAACGGCGAAGCCGGGATCGTGCGGTTGTAGCCGTCGTAAGGATCGGAAATGATCACGACATCATCCACCGCCGCCGTCGCCGTCTCGGTGACCTCGCGAATCGCCTCCATCACGCCGATGTTCTCGTCGTCGGTCTCCCGCTTCATGCGCAAGGCGATAAGGAAGATCCCCGCCTGAACGGGATCGGCCACTCCGTCCAGAATCATCCGCGTGCCGCGCCTGGCCTCCTCGCGGGAGATGTCTTTGCTCAATTCCGGCCCCGGTGGCGATGCGCTGGATGATCGAGCGCATCAGCACCTGGGGGTCGCTCGGCGGGTTCTCGGCTGGGATGCTCATATCCGCTCCTGAAAGCTTAGAGCTTGTGAAAGACTCGGCAGCGTCGCGTGTGCTGCGCGCACCATTCCACGAGAAATCGGGCGGCCAATCCGTGCGCCCAGCGCGCTCTGCAAAAAGTCCGCAGACGCTCAGTCATGCCCTCCGCCCAAGTCGACGAAGATATCGCGGCCTTCGAGACGCACCGCATAGATCCGCAAGGGATCCGAGGCCGGCTCTTCCATGGGCTCACCCGTTTGCAGATCGAAGCGGCTGCCGTGCAGGGGGCACTTCACGTAGCGGCCCCTGAGCGAACCGGTCGAGAGCGACGCATCTTCGTGGGTGCACATGTCGTCGGCGGCGAGAATTTGCCCGCCCACGTTGGCCAGCAGGATATGCCCGCCCCCCACCTCGAAACGCCTCATCTTGCCGGGCTCGATATCGTCGATGACGGCAACCTTGACGAACTTCTCGGGCATGACGCGCGTGTTTGAAGAGGAGCGCTTACGTCGGGGAAAGGAAAGCTTATCACGGATCCCCGTGCGGGGCTTAACCCACGCGCTTGCACACATCTCGTCATTCCGTACAGGGAGTGTACGGAATCCGAGGGCAGGATGCCGAGCCATGCCGTCCGCGGCCTCTGGGTTTGCCGATTCCCCGCCGGAATGACAGTGGGGACCAGGAGTTGTGTGAATGGCATGGGCTTAACCAGGTAGGCCCTGGCCTTTAAGAGCCGCTGCAGGTCTCACCCTGCGATGACTCGCTTCCAACGCCCCGCCTGACGGATGGGCTGGGCACCGCCGGCATGGCGTCATGAATAACTTGACTTATCATAATCTTCCGATACCCTTGTTGATCGTTACTTCAACGAGGCTGGGTAACAGGCTGCGATGATACAGTTTTGTCGAATAGTCATCGCCGCTGCGGTGCCGCCTCGATTTGACCGGGATCGGCTGCCCGTCCCGACGGATCGACGGGTGAGAGCATTCCCCGACGGCGAGGTGCCGGGGAAGCGTTAGGTGAACAGAGATTCCAACGACGGGGTGATACGAGATGAGCACCAGCAAAGGTCAGGCAAGGTTACTGAGCGTACTGTTAGGCGTGGCGGCGTGGTCCGCATCATGGAACGCGCAGGCGGTCCCAAGTTTCGCGCGCCAGACTGGCTTGCCGTGTCAGGCATGCCACACCGTATTCCCGGAGCTGACCGGCTTCGGACGCCTGTTCAAACTCAATGGTTACGTCCTCACCGGGTTGCAACAGATCGAGGCGCCCAGCAGCACGGCCTCCAGTGGGCTGAAGCTCAACGAGATTCCGCCCCTGTCAGCGATGTTTCAGGCCGGCTTCACCCATCTCAACCAGAGCCAGCCGGACACTCAGAACAACGACGTTCAGTTCCCGCAGCAGTTCAGCCTGTTTTTCGCCGGTGAGATCACGCCGCACATCGGGACCTTCCTGCAGGCTTCATACAGCCAGCCGGACGACCATGTCACATGGGACAACACCGATATCCGCTACGCGAACCACGCGCGACTGTACGGCGACACCATCTTCGGCATCACCGGCAACAACAACCCGACCGTGCAGGATGTCTGGAACTCGACACCGGCCTGGGGCTTCCCTTGGTCGGGATCGGCCACCGCCCCCACCCCTTCGGCTACTGCGCTGGTCGACGGTGCGTTGGCCGAGGACGTGGCGGGGCTGGGCGGCTACACCTTCCTCGGCCGGCACTTGTACATCGAGGCAACTGGCTACCGTTCGGCTCACATCGGGCAGCCGCAGCCCACCTCGGCCAGCAACGACACCATCAGCGGTTTGGCGCCGTACTGGCGCTTGGCCTGGCAGCAGGACGTCCCGAACGGCGATCTGGAGGTGGGCACCTACGGGCTTTATGCCAGTCTGTATCCCAGCGGGATCTCGGGTCCGACGGACAATTACACCGACGTCGCCGTAGACACCCAGTACCAGTATTACCTGGGCAATGAACGAAACGATAACATCTCGGCGCATGCCACCTTCATCCACGAGTACCAAAACCTCAACGGCACGTTTGCGGCGGGAGGAAGCAGCAAACCAAGTGACAATCTGAACACGTTCCGGATGGACGGGACCTATCACTTCGGCAGCCACGCCGCACTCACGCTCGGCTACTTCAACGTCAACGGCAGCACGGATTCGGGGCTTTATGCACCCGAGTCCGTAACGGGCAGCGGCTCCGGTAGTCCCGACAGCAGCGGGTTCGTCGCGCAGGCCGCGTATCTGCCTTGGCAGAACACCAAGTTCGTGCTCCAGTATCGGGGATATACCAAGTTCAACGGCGGGAACAGCAACTACGACGGCTTCGGGCGTAGCGCCTCGGACAACAATACCCTGTACCTGCTGGCGTGGCTCGTGTGGTAGCCGTGCAAGCTCGGGGGGCCGGGGAACAGGCCCGTCCCCCTCCTCATAACCTGATATCATGCCGCCTGCGCAGCGGCGAGAAGGGTCGGTCCGGGATGAAAAGCACATCGAGGGGCGGTGGGCCCCGATTCGTTGGCCTCGCCGCGCTCAGAACTGCCCTGCTAGTCATACTGATCACGCCGCAAACGCAGCCAGCCCGCGCCGCGGAGGCTGCCGAGGCGTTACAGCAGCGGGTGGAGCAGTTGCAGCGTACGGTGGAGCGCCTCGAACGACAGGTGGGGAAGCTTCAGCGCACCGTGGAGCAACTCCAGCAACGGGTGCAGAAGCCAGAGAGCCAGGGCGCGGCGTCCCGCTCCGCGCCAGAAGCGCAGCAGCCGATCGAGGCCGCTTCCCCGTCCGCCGCGGCGCTTACCCCGATGCCTGCCCCAAACCAGCAGGAGCCGCAGGTGCAGCGCCCAACGCCAGCGCCCCACGCGGCATCCGAGGTTCGCCAGCCGCTCCAAACCGCCTCCCCCTCCACCGGAAAGCTTGCGGCGGCGCCGACCGCGACGGAGCAGAAGCCAGAAATGCACCCCGTGGTGGCGCCCACCGCGGCATCCGAGGCGCGCCAGCCGGTCCAGACCGCATCCCCTTCCACCGAGGGGCTCACTCTAACGCCTCAGACGAAAGAGCATTGGCGCACGCTCCGGGAGGGCATGCCCGATCTCGAAGTGCGTGCGCTGCTGGGCGAGCCGAGCCGGACCTTCAAACTGAGCGGCAACACCGTTTGGTACTACTACTACACGGGCACAGGCGGAGGCTCCGTCATGCTCTCCAAGGGCGGAAAGGTTACGAGCTGGCAGCGTCCGCCTCTCGGCTGGTTGTGGTGAGTCCAACGGCCGGATTGTACCAGGGCCACCCTGGGCATCCCCTCCTGGGTCAGCCCTCTTCGGGCTCGCGCGGCAGCGGCTCACCAGAAACCGAGTTTCGTCGCGCTGTAGCGATCACCCGTGATTTCCATACCAGATAGACCGCTGGAATCACCGCAAGCGTGAGAAGGGCGACACTGACCATACCGCCCACCATGGGTGCCGCGATGCGCCGCATGACCTCCGATCCGGCCCCGTTCCTTAGCAGAATGGGCAGCAGCGCGGCGACGATCGCCGCCTTGGTCATGGTGACCGGCCGCAACCGCAGCAGCGCGCCCTCCACCACCGCAGCCTTGACGTCCTCCGGCGTCAGGCCGGCCGCGCCGCGCACCTCCCGCCGCCGCGCCAACGCTCGATCTAGGTAGAGCATCATCACCACCCCGATCTCCACCACCACCCCGCCCAAGGCGATGAAGCCGATCGCCGAGGCCACCGAGAGATGGTAGCCGAGCAGGTACATGAGCCCGAAACCGCCCACCAGCGCGAGCGGCAAGGTCGCTAGGATGATAAGCATCCCCGTCAGGGTGCGGAAGTTGAGATACAGCAGCACCAAGATGAAGGCGAGGGTGAGCGGCACCACCAGCCACAGCCGCTCCTTCGCCCGCTCCCACTGCTCGTACTGGCCTGACCAGGCGACCGAGTAGCCCGGCAACAGCTCGACCCGGTCCGCCACCGCCTGTTTCGCCGCGGCCACCGACGATTCCCGGACCATGCTCAGAGACGGGCTCGCACCAAGGCGTCGGCTAACGCCGCGGGCTCGCACCAATGACATGTCGGTCATCTCGGCGCTGCCGCTCACCTTGTACCTCATCGGCGTTTCTTCCAGAACACCTGGCCCGCGCGCGGGATTGGGTGGCTCAGAGCTTGTGAAGAAATCGTCGCGAGCGGCCCGAGAGCAAGGCGTACGGAGCGCAGCGACGAGACATATCAAGTAGATAGGCGAGGAGCGACCGAATGGCAGGACAGCCATTCGGCACGTCTGCGGGACGCCCCGAAGGGGTGGCGTACAGGGAGGTACGCCATGAACACCGCGCAACGCCGCTATCGGGACACGCACCAGATTTATTCACAAGCTCTCAGTCAGGTTCATGCCGCCTACTGCGGTGGCGATGACCTCGTGCACGTCTGCGACGTTCAGGCCGAGCCTCACCATTGCCCGGCGATCGGGGGTGATCACGATGTATCTGCCCGCCGACAGCCGCTCGGCGATCGCCGGCCAGAAGCGCGAGTTTCATCGGTTCTCCTCTTCCTGCCGGCGAGTCCGGTCTCTGGCGCACAAAAAATCAGGGAAGGGATTGCTCCCTTCCCCGAGGCACAACGTCTTAGCGTCTTATGGCGTGTTTAGTTGATTGGTGCAGGGAACGGAAACGGCGTCGCGTTCACATACGCCGACGGCCCCGCTGCGTTGTAGGACTGGACGTGGAAATACCACGACGTGTTGCGTGCTAGGTTGTTCCCCGACGTCCACGTCGTAAGGTTGGCCCCAACCGTGGCCGTCTGGGTCACCGGCGCGAACCCCGCATTGTTGGCGAGCTGCATCCGGAAGCCCGTCTCGTTGGCGGAGTTGTCGGTCCAGGTCACCGTACACCTGGCGGTTGCGGTGGTGCCAACCCTGGCGCACGTCACCTGAACGTTGCTGGGAGGCGCCGGCGGGGCCGGTACGACCACCGGGGCCGAGGTCGCGTAACCCGACTGAGCGCACGCGGCCACGGCCGCCACCCGGTAAACGTAGGTGTTGCCCTTCTGAACCGTCGTGTCGGTGTAGGACACGCCCCCCACATTGTTTCTTGGCGGGAGATTCGCGATCACGTTCCACGTCGCGCCGCTGTCGGCTGAACGCTGCACGACGAAGCCCGTCTCGTTGGTGGCGTGGTCCGAAAAGGCCAGGCGAACCGTCGGGTTCGCCGGCGTCTGCAGCGTCGCCGTCAGGCCCGTCGGAGCCGCTGGCACCCCCGCCGTCTGGCTCACACAGACCGGGTTCGAGAATCCGGAGACGGCGGTCAACTGAGGATAGGCGGAATTGGGCACCGTGGCGCCCACCGTGTTGGAGGCGAACACCCTGAAATAAGCGGGCTGGGTGCCGACTGGATTCTGGAACGTCGTCACGTTCGGCAGAACCGTGAAGGTCGTAAGCCCCGTCGTGAAGTTGGCGTCCGTAGCCATCTGGACGGTGAAGCTCGTCTCGTTGGCGGAGTTGTCCGTCCAGCTCAGGTTCGCGGCCCCGTTGCTCACAGAGCCGCTGAGGTTGGTCGGCGCCTCCGGGGGAGCGACGATCGCGAGCGTACGCATCATGTCGTTCTCCTCGTGACCGAGGAGATGGCAGTGCCACACGTGCTCCCAGCCGAAATTGGTCATTTCGTTGGCCACGGTCACCGGATTCCCGTTCGGGTCCACCCCCGTGAACCCTGTCGTCACACCAGGCGGCTGCGTCGGGTCGAGCAGACGCCAGCTATTGGGAACCTTGAACGGCAGGTCGAGCGTCTTGGGCCGGATCGCCACGAAAACGTCCTCCAGCGGGTTCATCCGTACCGTGTCCTTCCAGCCCAGCTCGTTGGCATCCGGCTTCCTGATGGCCCCGTCCCAGCCGACCCGGTTGATCACCTGCACGTGGAACATGTGGAAGTGGATGGCGTGGGTGTCCACGCCATTGTGCGTGATCTTCCAGATCTGAGTGCCGTCCGCCGCCTCGCCGATCGCAGGGGTGCCGTGCGCGGCCGTCAGCCTGACCAGCTCGGTGGGCGGATCGATGTAGGCCTGAGGGATCGACGTTCGGTTCTGGATCGTGGTATGCCGGATCTCAATGCCGAGGATGGCGTCCATCCGCCCATAGTCCACCGTGAAGTCCTCGATGATGGACTTCGGCTCCAGCTCCAGCGTGAGCGGAGCAGTTTGGCCGATGGGAGTGAACGTCAGCGAGGTGCCCTGGATCGTCGAGAAGTTCACCCCGGGCACGTCGGTGGTCGTCGTGCCGTAGACCGGATCGTACGCATTCTGCGGAACGATGATCGGCTCCTGGGAGGAGGCGAAGGCGGCCGGCAACGCCGTCTGGAGATCGGACAGGATGGTCGGGTTGACGTAGTCCACGCCACCCGTTCCACCACTTCCCCTAACCCGGATCTGCATGAGGGTCCGTATGTTGGGTCCGTAGCCAGGCAGCGTCGAGGGCGCACCGCCCGTGTCCGTCTGGTCCGGGTCACCCGTGTAGTAGTCGAGCCGCGGGTCCGCTGCCGGGACGGGGGCGGGCGAGTCGTTGTAGAGGATCAGCGTCTTGCCCGCGAACGGGGAGAAGTCGACGACGACGTCCGCCCGCTGAGCCGGGCCCAAGAGGAGCGCCTTCTCGTTGACGTTGCCGACCACGATGTCTCTACGGTTGTAGACGTAGTTCACAGGCTGGTTCTTGATCACCACGGGACCCGGCAGGAAGCCGCCCTCGGTGCCGATCTGGATCATGGCCGGACCACGCGTGTCTGGATCCGGCACGCCGCCGTCGCGATCATCGAAGGTAAATCCGTTCGGGATGCGCGTATACCACCAGGTTGGGAACGGCTTCGCGTGGTCTTGGGTCGAGTTGAAGGGCACCATCTTGACTTCGGTGCAGTCCGCCTCGTTTACGGGTGTCGTGCCATCGCAGAGCACGGCGCCGGTGGTGCCTGCCGTGGTCGGATGGGTCTTGTCGGCGGCCACGAACAGCGACAGGTTGAAGAACCGGTCGTTGGCGACGCTGAGGATCCGCAACCGATACGGCTTGGGATCGACCTCGACGTAGGGGTAGGCGGTGCCGTTGATCACCGGGGTGTCCATGAAGGACTCCGGGCTGCCGGAGGGCGAGACGAGGCGCGCATCGGGCGTGCCGGGGATGGTCGGAGGCTCACCCGCCGGACATGTCGGGTTGCACATGGGGTTCGCGATTGGCCCGTACACGAGACCCGTAAACGGAGGCCAGAACCAGGGACCATAGTCCCAGCGGCCCATGGCGTTTGCCCCGGAGATATCGTACGGATTCTGGTTCGGCATATAGACGTGCGGAAACCAGAGCTGACCGAAGCCCCCCCAGTTGGTCGTATCCCAGGTGGGATCCTGGGCTTCAAGCTGTGAGTTGAAAGTCCCCACGGCGTTCGTGAATCCTCCGCTGGTGGGGGGCACGAAGGTCTTTTCCTGGATGACCAGGGGAATCTGGTCGGCGGGGATCGTCCCGTTCCCAACCAGCGTCTGTTCGGTCGGGTCCTGCAAGACGTAGGCCCCGGCCATGCCGACGTAGACGTTGAGGCGCGTGATGCCGAGCGCGTGGTCGTGGTAGAACATCAGCCGGGCGCTCTGCTGATTGGTGTAGTACATCGTCACCGCCCCTGGACCGGGGTCGTTCGTCGCCCCGGGGACCGAGCATGTCGTCTGCCCCGCGCAGGCCGTGACGGTATTGCCCGCAGCATCGAACCACATATCGGGGACGTTCTGCTCGCTGGCGCCCTTGGGGTAGGAGGTGGTTTCGCCCGCGGGTGTGTTCCACTGGTGAGGCGTCCCGTCGCTGATCCACGGGGTGGCGCCGCCATGGAGGTGCACGGTGGCGCGGTTCTGGGTGTACTCTTCCGTCCCCCCGTTGGGACCGGTCCCCACCCCCATGTAGGTGGTATCCGTCGGGATGAAGAGATCGCCGGCACGGTGACCGTTGACCGGCGGGCCAAAGGGCAGCTCGTTGATGTACTTCACGCGCACTGGCCTTGCCTTCTGCGCGACGATGACGGGTCCCAGGTACTGAATGTTGCTGCCGCCCGGGTCCGCCGGGTTGTTGACCTGCACGTAGCCCCGCAGTCGGGTGGGCGGCAGGTCCGAGTGCATCTGTTTCGTGTACTCCCGGAACGCGATCTCGTAGTAATCGGAGCCCGGATAGGTGGTCGTGTCCGGGACCGCAATCGGCAGAGACTGCCCGAGGTTGTTTGGGGTATTCAATTGCGGCAGGGAGTCCACGAACTTCCGCATGCCGCCCGAGATGGTGGTGGTCGTGGTGCCGGTGTCGACGGTGGCCGCAATGGAGTACGTCCGAGTCTGCGAAAAGATTGGGAAGCCTGGGTCTACGCCGAGGGTAATCGTCCCACTCACCGAAGGCGCCGCGGGGGCCGGGTAGCTGAGGACGTCGGCACCGGATCCTGCATCGTCGACGGGGACACCTTCCCCGTAGAAGGCGATCACGTCACCCTGCTGCACGGGGACGCCCCCCGGCACTTGGAACACCGCCACTTCCGAGGCACCAGCCACAGTCGGGCTCGGCACTGTGAGCAGCCCGCTTTGATACACAACCGTGTATTGGTTCGCGGTGCCGGTAGGCCGCAGCACATAGGCATAGAAACTGCCATTCGTGTTAGTGCCGTCTCCGGCCGATGGCGTCGGACTCCCCCCCGTCGTCGCCTGATTCCATGTGGAAAAGCTCTGGAGTGTGCCAGCGGGCAGCACCGCCGTGGGAATGACCACCAATACCGGGGCGAGCGGTGGTTGGCCGCTGAGCGGAGGGTAGTCGGTGGCATATTGGCGGTCGGCGTTCACCGCATTCCCGACCGTATTGAGCACCGGCGTGGAGGCGACCACCGGGAGTGGGCTGTCGGCATAGTTGGGGTAAACGCCGAAATAATCCGGCGTCTGACCAGGCCCTGGCACTGCGGAAACCGTTACCGCTGCGGCGAGCCCAGCGGCACCAGCGAGCAGCGCCACCCGTCCCTGTAACGAGCGTCTGTGCCTGTTCATTTGCTTTTCCCTCCCGCTTTGGTGCCATGGGGCGCTGCGGCACCCTCCGCTGCGGCACCCTCCCCTGCGGCACGAGCCGCGGCGGCACGACGGGCTGCGGCCTTCCTATCAGCCGCTGTAATGCACTTCGCTCCCCGCGCCATACCCAGGCAGCGGGTCCAGGTGACGTTGCCGCGTCCTTTGAAGTGTTCATTCCAGTGGCCGTTGTCCTTGGTCGCCGGCTGCGCCACCTGGCCTGTGCCCCAAGGCTGCGCCGCTTGGCCTGGTGCCCAGACAAAGACAGCGATCAACGCGGTTTGCGTCAGTAGCAATCGGGTGCGTTTGTTCATTTTCATTCCCTCCGCCACAAAACAGGCAACCCTTGTGTTAACGACTCCCCACCGGGGGCAGCGATTGTCCTTTGAACGCGTGCTGTTGTCAAGATCCTGACGTCAGGCTATGAATCCGCCCTCGAAGGCAAGGAAACTTCGCCTGTTCCATGTTGAGAGGAAAGCCTCACCGCCACGGGAAGATCCCGCCCTCCGGGCGAATGTGCTGGCCGTCCGTGATCGGGCAATTGACCGCAAAGGACTATCGGCTTTCCAGGGTTATAATCGGCTGACCGACTTCTGTCATCCCAATCTCCCACAAAGTCTTGGCAGTTTTCCGGAAAAGTAGGATGCACCAGCGGGCGGCCCCGGGATCTGCAGGGGCGGACGTGGTCCACTTCACCGCCGTTGTCCGGATTGTGACGCAGTCCTGACGTGTCATGGCCGCCCGGGACGAATCGTGGATCGAGAACTCTGACGTACTGTCGCTCTTTCCGACCCTGGTCTGGCAGATCCAGCTTAGGGCCGAGCGCCACGAGCCCATAGACGCGGCGATCCTCGGGGCCCTGCGTGATCTCCGGCGTTCTTCTCCGACACTCGCACCGGGAGAGGCATGGCAGTCGGGTCAAACGCTGCACGACCGGACGGAACTGGCCGGTCTGATCGCATGCATCGACGACAGCGTCAGGCGCATCCTGCGATTTCTGAAGATCGGTTATCACGCGGTCCAGATCACAGGCTGCTGGGCCAACGTAAGCACGAAGGGCGCATCCCACGGCATACATAGCCATCCGAACAACTTCCTGAGCGGTGTCTATTACGTGCAGACGCAGACGGGCGCGGACACCATAAACTTTCACGACCCCAGACCACAGACAAGCATCCTCCGGCCCGCCGTGACCGAGCTGACGGCTCATAACACGGACCAGGTCGTGGTGCGCGTGAGGAACGGCACCCTTCTGCTATTCCCCTCCTACCTGCCGCACTCGGTTTCACCGAACCTAAGCGAGGGGGAGAGAATCAGCGTCAGCTTCAACGTGATGTTCTCCTCGTTTGCCGAGACCCTCGGCAAGCCCTTGTGGTAAAGAGAGCAGCCTGACGGCGTGCGGTCAGCGCGTATCGATTAGGCTCAGCCAGGCTGTCTCAGAGCTTGCGAATGAACCCGCCGCGTCCCCTCAGCGGCGCAACTCTCCCCCTCGCCGCTTGGCGAGGCACCTCCCCCCCTGGGGCTGTTTACTCCCGCTGCGACAGGAGTCACTATGCGCCTGCACGGCTTCGGGAGCGCAGCATCATGTCCATGTCCGACCACCGGCTCGACCCCGCCGAGCGCATGATCCGCGACATCAGGCGCGAGGTGGACCTTACCCGAAAGCTCATCGGGAAGGATGCCCTGGACCCGCGGGTCATGGCCGCCATGCGGGACGTCCCCCGCCACGAGTTCGTATCGCCGGCCGACGGATACCTGGCATACACCAACGCACCGGTGCCCATCGGGCATGGACAAACCGTCTCTCAACCCTACATCGTGGCGCTCATGAGCGACCTGTTGGCGCCGCAGATGGAGGATGTCATCCTCGAAATCGGAACCGGCTCCGGATACCAGGCCGCCATATTGTCGCGGCTGGTCCGACGGGTTTACAGCATCGAACGCATCGAAGAGCTGGCCGACGCGGCCGCCGAGCGCCTCTCCCGCCTCGGCTACAGCAACGTAGAGGTCAGGACCGGCGACGGCTACTTTGGCTGGGCGGAGCACGCCCCCTTCGACGGCATCATCGTGACGGCCGCTGCACCCCACGTACCCCGACCCCTCATCGAGCAGCTCAAGGCCGGGGCGCGCCTCGTCATCCCGGTGAACACGCTTTTTTTCAGCCAGACTCTGGCTGTGGTGGGGAGGGCGGAGGACGGCAGCGTACAACGCCGGGACGTGCTCGACGTGGCTTTCGTGCCGCTAACCGGTCCCGCGCACGACCGGCCGGCCAGCGTATGAGGCGCTGATGGCCACGCCGCGCAGCACAGGGTCCGGTACAGCACCGCACTCGCCGCGGCGGCCCGAAGGCGAGAACCGAAGCCGCTGGGGAGCCGCCCATAGGCGTGAACGAATGCGAAGCCTGGCACACGGGTGGCTGTCTGGCGGGAAGGAGGGCCGGTCGCGCTGGCGGTGACATGAACCCCTTCCCCGCCCCTACGACCCGGACCTCCTGGTCGCGGACATCAGTGATTCCCACGTGGCCGTGCACCGGCCCGCACCGCTCCTCGCCGTTGCGGGCGAGGCTCGGGACTACGTGTACCAGAAGCGCACCGGCCCTTCGGAGCCTGAGGCGGCTGGCGGGCCATCGACAGCAACGCCAAGGCAGCAAGCGCCGTCACACCGGCAGCGCTCAGGAACGCCGTCCCCATGCCCCAGTGCTGCCAGAGCAGTCCGAAAAGCACACCGCCGGGAAGCGCCATCACCCCACTCACCAGATGATACAGGCCGTATGCCGTCGCCTTCTGGTCAGGAGGCGCGAAGTCACCGATGAGCGCCCGCTCGGCCGGCTCGGTCACGGCGAGCGCAGCAGCATAGGCCAGGAACAGGCTCCAGACCAAGAGGATGCCGTCGACAGCCAGCGCCAAACGAACCAGCACGAGGATGCGCAGCCCCCATCCGATGACCACCACGGGCAGGCGGCCGAATCGGTCAGATGCAGTGCCCGCCGGCAGGGTCACCAGCGCCTTGGCGACGTGGGCCGCGGCCCAGATGAGCGGAACCCACACTACGGCCAACCCCTGGGCCTGCGCCCACAGGACCAGAAAGACCTCGGGCGTGGTGCCCAGGGCAAGCCCGGCAGCGGCCACGATCAGCCCGCGCAGCCGCACGTCCAGACTGCGCCAGCGTAACGCCGCGCGCTCGCCGGAAGCGTCCGGCGGGGCTGATGGCAGCGCGAGGAGCAGAAGGAAAACGACCAGGGCGCCGGGAATGACGGAGAGGAGAAAGACAGTCGGCATTCCCACACCCTCCTGGAGCAAGCAGAAGGCGAACAGGGGTCCGACGACGGCGCCGACGTGGTCCATGGCACGGTGGAAGCCGAAGGCGCGTCCGCGGATCGCCGCAGGTACCGCCGCCGCAATCAGGGCGTCTCGAGGAGACGTACGCAGGCCCTTGCCGGCGCGATCGATGAAGCGCAGCGCGAGCACCCAGCCCCAGCCGAGCGCCATGCCGATGAGCGGCCGCGCCGCGTTGGAAGCGCCGTATCCCCCCACGACCAGCCCCTTCGGGCTCCAGCCGCGGTCGGCGAGCCGACCGGACACCAGCTTGAGCACGCTGGCAGTCGCCTCGGCCACCCCTTCCACCAGCCCCACCACGGCCGGTCCGGCCCCCAGGGTCGCAGTGAGGAACAGCGGCAACAGCGGGACGATCATCTCGCTGGCCGCATCGTTCAGCAGCGACACCGCACCCAACAGGACGACCGTGCGCGGAAGGAAGCTGCGGTGGCCAGAATGGCTCAAGGATGAGCCGGCGGGTGGTCGGGGAGAAACCCGATCAGGCCGCGGGATAGGTTTGATCACAGCCGGACGGACCAGCCGCGCCGAGCCGCCGCCGGCTGCGCGCGACCCGTCACAGGAATGTGGAGAACGGCCGCATCATGCTGGGAACAGATAGGTTTCGGACATGCGGTTCAAGGCGGCCCGATAGTAGTCGAACATCAGCGCCAGCCGCAGGAACACCTCATCCAAGCGGAACTCTCGGGCCAGAGGATGACGGCCGGCCTCTTGGAAGTGGCTGCGCCCGAAGTCGACGAAGTGATGCGCGTCGACCGGCCGCCTGCCGTAACGGTGACGGTGCTCGATCCAGCGGGGGAACATGCCGGTCAGGAACAGTGCATAGTTCCCCACGTGGGAGTGGATGAGAAACCGCCGCCGAGCGTCCGCGCCGCGTGCCTCGGCAATCAGGTCGACCAGATAGCCATAAGTGGTGCGGTCGTGGGGATCTACACGGTACAGCCGCTCGGTCCGGGAGAAGAGAGCAAGCAGATTGGCCAGGTAGCTGATGAGCCTGCGGTCCAGAGAACCCCGCTGCTCCCGCAGGGTCCGGCGCAGGAGCACGTTGAACAGCAGGAACGGTGAGATATCCAACAGCAGGCGGGTCCGGTCGCACACCTTGTGGAAAAGGTAATCGCTCGACAGCATCGACTCCAGAGTGGTCGGCAGCCGATCGATGACCTGGGCAATCTCCGCGTAGGACTCACCGGGTCTGGGGAAGCTCTCCAGGATAAACCGCAGGTCTCGATCTCCGAGCCGGCTGATCTCGGTGACCGCGAAGTCAGGTAGAGCGCTGGTCATGAATGCTCAAGTCTATGCACCGCCCCTCGGACCGCCCGTCCCGGCCGGCGTTGCTCGACGCGCCATCCGCAGGTCTCCGGCGGGCCGCGGTAACGGCACGCCGCTCTTGCCTTCGGCCAATGCCTTGAGGTTGGCGAGGCCCTTCTCGTAGTCCTCCCCGATCCAGCGCGGCAGCACCAGGCCCAAGAAGCGGGCCGCGAGATCATCACCGAACTCGGTGTCGAATGCCCAGGTCACCCTCGTCCCACCACCCAGCGTTTGCAGATCGTAACTGGCGGTCGCGGTGCCGTGCGGCCCGAAGTCCAGCTTCATCACGACCCGGCGGCCGACCTCGCTTGCCACGATCTCCAAGCTTCCGGAGCCGACATTGGGATTGTCCCTGGCCCATGTCATCCGGGCGCCGACCCCTGACTCTGGGCCCGCGAAGGTGTAATGGGTCTGGGGGTCCATGCGGGCCCAGGGTGACCACCGGTTGAAGGCACGCGGATCGTTGATGAGGGCAAACACCCTGTCCGATGGGGCCTCGATGGCAGCGCTCCGATCGACGTGCACGCGGCCGGGCAAGAGCAGCGCCACCGCGACCAGAACCAGTGCGCCGGCGACGAGCGTTCCGAGAAGCTTCTTCAGAATCCTCATCGATGCACCCCTTCGTCCTCGGAGTCATCCAGCCCATGCAGAGTGTAGGCCGGGTCGGCGGTTTTCTCCATGCGCTTGGCAGAACTTGACGGCAATGACAGTGTGGCGGTCAGGGACCGGCCGACGGCGGCCGTTGCCGCCAGCCCCACCACCACTTCGAGTACCCGCGCAGCATGCTGCGGGCGGGGTCATCGCCCATGAGTACGACTGGACACCGAACGGCGCTCGATGATCCCCGGTCTCCTCGTGTGGTCCTCAGCCAATGACTGTGCCCGGCCAGAGCGACGACAGATTCAGAGGCCTGTCCGGGTTTCACCGGCGTAACGTTCCATATGACGCGTAATCCACTGTCGCATAAAACGTTCCCTGGAGAATCCACAGATGCTGTGGATAAGGCTGGGGAAATCGGCTGAGTAAGGCATCGGCAAGGGCACCCCAGAGGCCGTTCGGCTCCCTGACCAGCAGAGCGCCACATCCCCACTAAAGGTCGTAATAACAGCCCAGTACAGAACACATCTCAGAGAGATTAGGGGCATGCTGGGCGCGCCCGTGTGTCCCGTATCCTCGGCGCTCGACCCGGGAACAAGTGCTCCGGGGAAGGCTGCACGCCCCCGGCCGTGTCGTGGCGCCGGATCACTCACGCAATAGCCGAACGCCGGGTCCCGCCTGCGCTCTACGCAACGCTCGCCGTGGGCGCCGATGAAGGCGCCGCGGTCAGCTCGCCGATCAGTGCCGTGGGCCGGCGCGCTAGCCCAGCGGCCAGCGACACGGTCAGGGAGGCGAGGTAAGGAATGGACTGGATGAGCAGGACCAAAATCCAGAGCAGCAGGTCCGGCGTGTCGGAGCCTTGTTGAATGGCGACGGCGGCGGCGGCGAACCACAGCGCCCCCATGATCAGGGTCTCCTCGCGGGCCGAACGGAGTGCCTGGAGCAGCGCGTGCGATTTCGCCAGCTTCGGAGTACGGAAGAACGGCTTGTCTCGGGTGGCGAAGCCGTTGAGAATCGCCTTCGCGATGGTATGAGACAACGACAAGCCCGCGAAAGCCGCAGCGAGGGTCTGGGCGACGGTGGCGGAAACCCGGCTGCGGTAAAGATAGACCAGCTTACCGGTCTTGAATACGAAAAGCGCCAGCGGCAGCGCCGAGAACATCACCAGGGGTGGGTCGACATGCTTGGGCATCAGCACCATCCCCACCGACCAGCAGAGCGCAGCCAAGTTGAACAGCAGGTTGATGCTGTCCGCTATCCACGGGAGCCAGCCCGCGACGAAGTGATAGCGCTGCCCCAAGCTGAGCCGCGTGTGTCTCCCAGCCAACAGAGCGCCGGCGTGTCGGCGCAGGATCTGCACCGCGCCGTAGGCCCACCGGAATCGTTGCTTCTGGAAGTCGACGTAGGTGTCCGGCATCAGCCCTTTGCCGTAGCTCTGCGGGATATAGGTGGCCTCGTAGCCTTGTTCGAAGATGCGCAGGCCCAGCTCGGCGTCCTCGGTGATGCACCATTCGGCCCATCCGCCGACCTCCACCAGGATGGACTTACGCACCATGGTCATGGTGCCGTGCTGGATGATAGCGTTCCTCTCGTTGCGGGTGATCATCCCGATATAGAAGAAGCCCCGATATTCCGCGTAGCACATGGCCTTGAACAGGCTCGCCTGCGCGTCCCGATAATCCTGGGGCGCCTGCACGATAGCGATGCGGGGCTTGGAGAACTGAGGCGCCAAGTCTCGAAGCCAGGCCGGGTCCACGACGTAGTCGCTGTCGATGACGGCGATGACCGCGGCGTCCGGGTCGGTGCGGGCCAGGGCATAGTTCAGTGCACCGGCCTTGAAGCCCGCCAGTGGAGTCACGTGGAAGAACCGAAAGCGGGCCCCCAACTTCCGGCAATGCGCCTCCACCGGCTCCCATACCCGAGGGTCCTCGGTGTTGTTGTCCACCACGATGACCTCGTACCGCGGGTAGTCGAGCCGCGCGAGAGCATTCAGGGTCTCTATGACCATATCGGGCGGCTCGTTGTAAGCAGGCACGTGGACGGACGCCATGGGCAGATCTTCATCTGGAACACGCAGGGGTACGAACGCTCGACGCAATCCTGTGAGCCACAGCGCCTCGGCCCATTCGTGCGCCTCGGCCAACAGCACCACTACCACCCCGATCATTCCCAGGATCAGCAGCCCGCCGACGATGACGGTGCTCACGGTGAGATACTGCTGCGTGTAGTCGTAAACGATCCACACCGCGGCCGTGGCCGCTGCGTAGGCGACCACCGCAAGAAAGCTACGCCCGCGCTTGCGCAACGTCCGGCTATCCACGAGCAGGAGCGCGAAGGTGATCGCGGCGACCACGACCGAGATGATGGCCAGCACGCGCCACTCGGGCACCCGGACGATGGGCTCCGAGAAGGTGAACTTGGGTTTCCTGTTCACGTCGTAGACGCCCCAGTAGGCACCCACGGAACCCTCGGTAACCCGTTTCCACGGCTGATCGAATGCTTCCATGATGTAGTAGACGTAATGCTCCTGAACGGCGCGCGCCAGGAAACGCCGCAGAAAGATGGCCTCGTTGGACTCGGAGGCGACCGCCGAGCGCCGCGTCCGGCCGTTGCTGGGCCAACCCACCTCGCCGATGACGATAGGCTTCCCCGGGAATACGGTCTTGAGTTGGTTCATCCGCTGCACCACGTAATCCACCGCCTCGTCCAGGGCCACCCCTTCCCAGTAAGGCAGCATGTGGACGGTCACGTAGTCGACGTGTTTGGCAAGCTCCGGGTGGTGTATCCAGACGTGCCAGGGCTCGGCGGTGCTCACCGGGATAGGGAGCGCATCGCGCACTTCGTCCAGGTATTTGCCCAACTGCTCGACCGTGAGTTCTCCGCGCAGCACGGCCTCGTTGCCGACGATGATGCGAACGACGTTACGGGAATTCTCGCGGGCTACGCGGATGAGCTTTTGGATCTCGGCCTCGCTCTTCTTCGCGTCCGCGTCTACCCAGCCTCCTAGGGCCACGTTGATCCCATACTTGCGCGCGAGCGCCGGGATCTGGGCCAGAGTCCCCTCCACCGTATAGCTGCGCACCGCATGGGTCTTCCCTGCCAGGAGCGCCAAATCCGCATCGATCTGGTCGATGCTCGGCAGGATATGCTCGACAGGCGTCTGCCCGACCCGCATCGGCGAAAACGAGAACCCCTGGATGCGGTCGGGCCACGGCGGCTCATCCTCCGGCTGGTTGAGCATGGCCCAGACGCTGATGGTGACCGCAGCGATCGCCACCCCGATCAGGACATTCACGCCGCTGACTCTAGTTTTCCGGCTGGGGGTTCTGAAAGACATCGACATTCCGAGACAGAGAGCTTGTGCATGAAGCTGCTGCGCGTCCCGACGCGGCATCGCCCCGTGCTGGCGCCTCGCCTACCGAGTGACGCGTATCGTCGCTGCGCCCCGTGTGTGCTCCCGGGTCGCTCACGGCGATGTCTTCACATGTTCGGAGAGGCGCCGTCGGGGATGGCAGGGATCAGGACAACGGTGTTAACGGTTGCGCGAGGCTCGGGGGTCGCTTGCAGCGAAAAAGTCCACGCCTGGACGGGACCTCTGGCTGCGTTCCAGCGCTAGAAGCTTAACATCACACTCCGCCGAATCCAAACCGACCGCTGCTCCTGTCGCACGGTTCAGCGGGCCGGCGGAAGTCGGGCACCTGAGACCGGGTTAATCCACAGCCTGGCTGGGAGCCACCCGATGTACGCGGCGCCGACCTGCCGCGCCACCAGCCGACCCGTCGGCGGGCAGCGTGCACCATGGCGCGCACCCACAAAGAAAAGGCGGCCCGCAGGCCGCCTCGAGTAAGCTCTTCCAGGACACCCCCGCAAGCTCCCGCAGAGGTGTCCCGTCCCTGCTGGCGCGCGTCAGTCGCCGCCGCCGCCGGTGAACGGGTTACCGTGGCAAATGCCGCAACTCACCTGCGTGCCCCTGGTGATGGTGTGACCGCTCACCTGACGGTCCACCTTGGCCACCGAGAGCACCGTACCCTGACCTTGAGCCCCGTGGCAGGCCGCGCACTTTTGCCTGCCGCTACCGTCGGCCATGTCCTCGTGCCCGCCGTTGACGAAGCGGACATTGCCGACCGGGTGCATGCCGTGGGGTCCGTCCAGAGTAATCTGGTTATCCATGGCGGTGCCGTGGCAGGTGGAGCACTCGATGATGACGCCAGTGTGGCCCTGGAGCTGTCCGGCGGTCACGTTGTCGTTCGCCGCGAAGGTGCCGGCCGCGAACGGGTACAGGCCGTTGGCGGGCTGCGGGTCCACCGGCCACTCGGCGTGGGTGCTGCCGTGGCAAGCCTCGCAGAACACTCCGCCATGGCCGCTCTCACCGGCGTTGCTTCCGTTGACGGTGAGCGGTACACCGCCGTTACTGACTCGATACAGCTTCGGGTTGTCAGAACCGCTTTGTCCATTGCCCGGCGTGCCGCTCACGGTATTCTCGGCGAAGCGCGGGTTGGATGGAACGATGGGTGCCGGTTGGATCGTGGCACAGTCCGTCAGGCTGGTGCAGTTGCCGCTCGCCAAGTAGGCCTGGAGCAGCCGGATCGTGTCGGTGGCATCGACCGACCAGGCCTTGACCAGGTTGCTGCTCGATACCGCGCCACACTTGCTCGGGTTGATGATGCAGTTGTCGAGCGCGTCGCCCGTATGGCACGACCCGCAGCCGGGCTCATTCGCCCACGGCACCCGCGGTGTCGAGGGGGCGGGTTTCGCTCCGTTAGTCAGTTGATAGTAGTCGTTGGCCAGGCTGAACGACCCGCCGGGCTTGTTCTTGGAGAAGTCGTTGCCCACCTGCTGCATCTGCCCGTGGCAGTCCTGGCACACCACTCCGCCGCTCGCCATCGCGCCGCGCAGACACTTGGTGCGCGCACCCGGGTGACAGTTGTAGCAGGCGTGGTTCAACGTGCACTCGGTGGTGGACTGGCCCACGCAGTCCGGGTAGTCGTTGCCCAAGTTGCTGTTTGCGGTGACGGTGGCGTTCCGCGAGGAGGACGTGCGCACCGGCATGATGGGAAACACCGGGTCGTCCGCGACGGCGGTGCCGAACCCGGCAGGGAAGGTCTGCGAACCGTGGAAGTTGTGCACCACGCGGGACATGGACTGGTTGTTGGTCTGTCCCGCCAAGCCCGGCAGGACAGAGTTGCCCGGACCGACCTGCAGCAGGTCCAGCGCCGGAGTGTAGTGGCAGGTCTGGCACACCACCGGATTCGTGGCGATGCCGTTGGAGTCGGTGTTATTCCCGTTGACGGGTGACAGCGCGGGGCTGTACGCGTTGGGATCGCCGGAGCCCGGACCGTGATCCTCGTCATGCAGGGTCAGGATGTTGATGTCCGTGGCCCACTCCACGCTCACTGCGAGCGGTACTGACCCGTACTTGGGGTCGTCGATGGACGTTCTGATCATCGTGCCGAGACCGGCGGCCGTCGTCGCCAAGCCGTTCCCACCGTCTACCGGCGCGGCATGGCAGTTCTTGCAGTTCGCCTCGCCAGAGATCGGCGTCACGGTATCCAGCGAGGACAGCACCGAATGGCTGCTCTTGTCCCGCGCCTGGACCCGCATCAGCGGATAGGGGTTGATTCGCCCGGAGTCGTCGATCTCGGCGAGCGGAACCCCTTCCGCGGTGAACCAGTTGACGGTCGCGGTGTAGCCGAAGCTGCTGCCGAAGTTGGCGGAGAAGAACGGCAAGGTGCCGGTGTACAGCGCCATGCGCTGTGGGTTGTTGGCCGTGTACGCGGCGTCGGTGATGCTCCGGGGCTGGTTGGGCGGGTTGCAGCCCGTGCTGCCGAGGTTCGACGGCGTGCACGCATAGGGGGTGAGCGTCACGCTCGGCATGCCCTGCTGGTCCAGCAGCACCGTGCCCTGGGGGTATCCGTCCTTGCCGGCGAGGTAAAGCAGCTCGTTGTCCGGCACCGCCAGCCCCACATCGATGATGTTCAACGCCGCCGGATAGAACAGCGCCAGCAAACCCGTCGGATAGAACGGGTCGTAGGCCTTGCGCGCCGTGTCCCAGAAATTGGACTTGAAAACGCCCGTGAAGGTGTAACCCGTGAAGCTCCGCGGCGGGTTGGGCTGCAAGGCCGGGTCCAGGACCGCGGGGTCGTTGGCGCTGGACGCCGCCGAGTACACGACCTCCACGCTGGAGTCGTCCAGGAGCTGCGGATGCGAGCCGGTCTGCACCACCTGGGCGTTGATCACGTTGAACGGCGGCAGGATGCTCAGCACCCGCGTGTCCAGGTCGCCGCAGTGCATCCCCAGGTCGTTGACGGCGACGACCCTGTACTCCGACTGATTCGTCGGCGTCTGCTCCGGCACCGCCGTGGTCGGCACCGTGCTGTTGTTCGCACTGGTGGAGTTGATCGACTTGCTGGCGCCACCGCCACCGCCGCCGCCACCACCACCGTTGTTGCTGCAGTTGGCCGGGGCGTTGCTGACGCTCCGCGTGGCCGAGGAGCTGCCGGACTCGGCGCGCACCTTGCATGGCACCGGGCTCGGGTTGCTCTTGGTGAACGTCCAACTGCCCCTCCTGCTCGCGGTGGTGGTCCCGATCACCACGAGATCGCCGGTATACTTGACCGTCACCGTGGCGCGGCTCGCTGCCCCGCTGCCGCTCACCGTGAGCGTATGGCTGCTGTTGCTCCAGCTCGCACTACTGATAGTGAAGGCCGCCCAGGCGTTCCCCGCGAATGCCAGGGCGAGCAGGGAGCCGGCGAGCACCGGCCATCTCAGGCTGTTCCGTTGTTGCATGTGCTCCTCCTTCCTGTCTTGGGTCGAAGCGTGGCAGCGGGTGGGAGTTGAGCCGCCCGCCGTCGCCGATCTGCGTCAGCGGGACTCCCTCTGCGGAGAACCAGTCGACGTTGTTCGCGACGTAGCCGAAGGACTGACCGAAGTTCGCGGAAAAGCGATGGTGGTCCCGATCACGACAAGATCGCCGGTATAGTTGGCGGTCAGCGCGGCGCGGCTCGCTGCCACGCTGCCGCTCACCGTGAGCGTATGGCCGCTGTTGCTCCAGCTCGCACTACCGATGCTGATAGTCGCCCAGGCGTTCCCCGCGAACGCCAGGGCGAGCAGCGAGCCGGCGAGCACCGGCCATCTCAGGCTGTTCCGCTGTTGCATGTGCTCCTCCTCCATGTCTTCGCGACCCCTCGCACCGAAGCCAACGGCAGCGTTTGCGTCAGGATTGGTCCGCGAATCCCCGCCCGATGAGTGACGAGCCCACCGTGGAGCACTCCCGGAACGGGAATGCAAGTGTATAACCCAGACAACTTAAGGCAATATTAACAACGCTGTGCCCCGCCGCCCTGGGCCGCCTGCGAGGCGGGCTGACCCACGGGACTCGTGCGGGGCGGGCGACACTGTTCGTCGCGCGAATGCGCGATCATTCATTCGCAGCGGCGCCCGATCCGGATCATGGTCGTCCAAGCTTCCAGCAGGGGTAATGGAAGAAGGATGGCGGCTGGCTTCACATCGGCTTCAACCGACTTGGCCAAAGGAAAACTCGTGGAGACATCAAGTCGCCAGATGGTACGAACGACGTTACGTTAGCTCTCTCGGGCCACCTGGATGAGCGTTCGGACCTCGGCCTGGGTGTTCTTCGCATCCGCGTGGGCTCGCGAAACGTGGGCCACGGCGCACCAACAAAGAAAAAGGCGGCCCGCAGGCCGCCTCGAGTAAGCTTCTCGTAGACACCTCCCCACATCCCCGCCGGGTCGTCCGACGGGGCCTGGTCCATTGGGGCGGCGTCCGTGCCGCCTCAACAGGCTACTGGTTCGCGCAGGTGCTGGTCCAGTAGCTCGTGTTATGACACACGGCGCAGCCTATGGGGTGACCCTTGGCCACGGTCTGCCCGCTGAAGGTGCGGTTTGCCAGCACGCGCGAGAGTGGGGTTCCGCAACTGGTGCTCCGGCTCGTGCCGCCGTGGCAGGCCTGGCAGTACGTGGTGTAGTTGGTGTTGGTGCTGCTGCCATTCACGCTGCGGTGGACGCTGCTGCTCGACCAGGGCGTGCTGGTCGCCGCGATCGGGTGCAGACCGTGCGGGCCGCCAAGCGTGCTGCCGAGGCTGGCCGAGCCGTGGCAGGTGGAGCAGTCGGCGATGAAACCGCTGTGGCCCTGCAACTGGTTGGCCGTCACGTTGTCGTTGGCGTTCGGATTGGCGTTCGGCCACTCCGCATGCGTGCTGCCGTGGCAGGCTTCGCAGAAGATGCCGCTGTGCCCGCTCTGGCCTCCGCCGGTGGTGGCCTGGCCCCCGACGCTCACCCGGTACAGCTTGGGATTGCTGCTGGCGGTGACGTCTTCGGCGAAGCGCTTGTTGGTGGGCACGATCGGCGTGGCCTTGGTGTCACCGGTCCGATAGGCCTGGCGCAGACGCAGCGCGTCCTTGTACCCGTTGGTATCGCGGTTGTTGACCACAGTCCCCGTCGTACCGGCGAGGTTGCTGACCGCATCACCCGTGTGGCACGAGCCGCACGAAGGCTCGTTCGCCCAGGGCACGCGCGGCGTGTTGGCGTTGGTGTAGAAGTCGCCTGCCAGGATAAAGCTGCCGCCTGGCTTGTTCCGCGAGAAGTCGTTGCCGACCTGGGTCATGCCGCCGTGGCAATCCGAGCACAGCATGTTGCCGTTGAACATGGCACCGCGCAGGCATTTGGTGCGTTTGCCCGGATGGCACTGGTAGCAACTCTGATCGAGTGCCGCCAGACGCGCCGCCTGGTTGGTGATGGTGCCATCCGCCGCCTGCACCGGCGCCGGGATGGGCGGGAACAGGCTCGTCAACTGCCCGTGGTGGTTGTGCATGACACGCGACATGGACTGGTTGTTGGACTGCTGGCGGCCGTTGACGTCGTTCGGACCGACCTGGGCCAAGTCGAGCGCCGGGGTGTAGTGGCAGGTCTGGCAAACCACCGGCCTGAAGGACGTTGCTCCTGCCGTCGGGAAGTCCTCCGTCGTTCCCGTGATCAGGGACGTCCCATTACGCATGTCATGCAGCTTGAGGATGTTGTGGTCCGAGGCCCACTCGACGCTGACCGCGGATGGTACGTCGTTCCCGCTCGGATCATTGATCGAGACTTGGGGGCTAGTGATCCCCACGGCCGTCGTCGCGGAGCCATTGCCGCCGTCCGCCGACGCCGCATGACAGCCTTGGCAGTTGGCCTCGCCGGAGATGGGGGTCACGGTGTCGATCGTGGCCAATACCGTATTGCCCTGCTTCGCCTGGACGCGCATCAGCGGATAGGGGTTCTCGCGCCCGAAGTCGTCGAAGGTAGAAAGCGGAATGCCCTCAGCCGCGAACCAGTTCACAGTTGCCGTGTACCCGAACGAGAAGTTCGGGAAGAACTGGATGTCGCTGTCGAACCGGGCAAAGGCCTGCGGGTCGTTGCTGGTGTACGGGCCCTGGATGCCCGGCATGGACTGCTGGGCGACCTGGAGGGTCGGCAGCAGGGCGGAGTCAGGCACCGGGAGCCCCGTATCCGCTCCGATGGCCGGAGGCGTGATGTCAGTCGGGTAGAACGGATTGTAAGCCCCGGCGTTGAGGGTGTCCCAGAAGTTGGTCTTGTAGACGCCCTGGGAAGTGACGGAGCTCAGGACATTGCTCTGCGAGAGCACCGGGTCGTTGGGGTTAGAGACCGCCGAGTAAGCCACGCTCACGCCCGAGGGGTTGAGCGTCGGGGTGGCGCCCTTCTGCACCACCTGCGCATGCAGGACGTTGTACGGCGGCAGGATGCTCGCAATGCGCGTATCCAGGTCACCGCAGTGCATGCCGAGGTCATTGATGGCAAGCACGCTATACGTGGTGTTGGGCACCTGCGCCTGCTGCGGGACCGTCGATTGCGGGCAGCCGTCCTGGCTGGTGGAGTTGATGGACGTGTTCGGCTTGGCCGGGTTGGCGCAGGCCGTCGCCTGGCCCGTGCTGGCGCTCGCAATGTTCGAGTACCCGCTCAGGTTACCGGCCGCATCCGTCGCCCGGGTACGATACCGGTAGGTGGTGTTCGCCGTCAGGCCGGTATCGTTGTACGTTGTCCCCGTCGGGGTCGCAATCTGGGCGAAGTTGGTGCAGCTCCCGCCCTGGCAGCGCTCGACACGGTAGCCGGTGACGCCCACGGCATCCGTGGAAGCCGTCCAGCTCAGGTTGATCTGGCTCGCGCCCGCTGCCGTTGCCGCGAGGTTGCTCGGCGCCGTAGGCGGCGTCGTGTCCGCGGTCTGCTGGGTGGTGGCGCTCGCAATGTTCGAGTACCCGCTCAGGTTACCGGCCGCATCCGTCGCCCGTACCCGATAGCGGTAGGTGGTGTTTGCTGTCAGCGCCGTGTTGTTATAGGAGGTGCCGGTCGGGGTCGCAATCTGGGCGAAGTTGGTGCAGCTCCCGCCTTGGCAGCGCTCGACACGGTAGCCGGTGACGCCCACGTTATCCGTCGAGGCGGTCCAGCTCAGATTGATCTGGCTCGTGCTCGCTGCCGTTGCCGACAGGCTGCTCGGAGCGGTCGGCGGCGTGGTGTCCGCCGTCCCGATGTTCACCGTGAGGGCCAACGTGATCGAGATGCCAACGTTGCCCGCGGCGTCATAGGCTTTGGCCGTCCAGTTGTGGGTGCCGTTGGCGGCGCTCGTGATCCCCCAAGCGTAGCTGTACGGCGAGCTGGTGTCGGTCACCACCAGGCTCGCACCGTCGTAGAACTCAACCCGCGTCACGCCCACGTTGTCGGAGGCATTGGCCGAGATGGTCACGGTCTGGGCGGTCGTGTAGCTCGGACCGGCTGGGGAGGCACTGATGGAGGCCGTGGGCGGCGTGGTGTCTCCTCCGCCTCCTCCACCTCCTCCTCCCTCCTCCTCTCCTCCGCCGCCATTGTCGCTACAATTGGACGGGGCGCCGCTGACGGCCCGCGTCGCGGAGGAGCCGCCGGACTCGGCGCGCACGTGGCAGGGCACCGGGCTTACGTTGCCCTGGAGGAACGTCCAGGTCCCGGACTGCTTCGCCGTCGTGGTGCCGATGACCGGTACGATCCCCGGAATACTTCAGGGTCACCGTGGCACCGCCCGCCGCTCCGCTACCCAACACGTAGAGCCGCTGCGAGGTCTGCCAGGTCGCACTACTGATGCTGATAGCCGCCCAGGCGTTCCCCGCGAACACCAAGCCGAGCAACGAGCCGGCGAGAGCCGGCCATCTCAGGCTGTTCCGCTTTTTCATGTGCTCCTCCTCCTCCGTGTCTTCGCTACTTCTAGCCCCGAGGCCAACGGCAGCGTTTGCACCGCGATTGGTCGGCGAATCCCCGCCCGATGATGAGTGACCAGCCACCGCGAACAATCCGGAAACGGGAATGTAAAGTGTATAGCCCACAAAAATTAAGGCAACATTAACAAAGCTCAACCCGCCGTACTGGCCGGAGTGGTACGGGTCCGAGAGATCATCCGCGAGGGAGAGTTCGAGGTCGTACCGTTTCCCCGAGTTTTTCCCGGTCCGAAAACGGCGAGATCGGCCGCACCGTGTCCGGCGATGACTCCTCGGATCATGTGCCGCGCCGAGACGCGACCGGCGTGTGCACGCGTAGCGCCCGCAGCACCACTCCCCGCAGTAGGATTCCGTGAGATGCGAGCGCGAGGTGCCGCGACTGAATTGGCAGGGCGGCAAGCGCTAAGCCAGCTCAGGGCGCACCCACAGCGCCGGCGCTGGCCAACCCATGCGCCTTGCGCCCCGACTTGCGGGTGGACGCGCTGGCGGAAAAACCGGGTGCGACCTACACTCGCTATGCGGACGGCGGTGGGCCGGGAATGCTCTCACTCGTAGCTCGTGGAGAATTGGTCGTGAGCGGCCCGAAGGTTAGGCGGGCGGCGACGTGACATGTTCAGCAGATGGGTGAGGAGCGATCGAGTGGCAGGATAGCCATTCGGCACGTCCGCGGGACGCCCCGAAGGGGTAGCGTACAGGGAGGTACGCCATGACCGCCGCGCACGCCCGCTATCGGGAGGCGGAGCACTCCTTCACAAACCTTCAGCCGTGCATACCAAAGGGACAGACGGGCTAGCGCCGACCATGCTAGACAGTGAAGAGGTTCAGATTGCGGGTGCCGGGCCGGCTGGGCTGGCGGCGGCCATTACGCTGGCGCGCGCCGGGCGGCGGGTGGTGGTGCACGAAGCGGCCAAAGAGGTCGGCCACCGATTCCGGCGCGACCTGCAGGGGATCGAGAACTGGAGCACCGAGGCCGACGTGCTGGACGCGCTGGGTGATCTCGGCGTGACGACGGGCTTCCGGTACATGCCCTGCCGGCGCGGTACGGTATTCGATGCCTGGGGTGAACCTCATGCGGTTGTGAGTGAACGGCCGCTATTCTACTTGGTGGAGAGGGGGCCGAGAGCGGGCAGCTTGGACACTGCTCTCCTGGGGCAAGCGCTCGCGACCGGGGTCGATGTCCGGTTCAACAGCCGCATCCGCCCGCTCCCCGGAGCGGCCGTGATGGCGACCGGTCCGCAATCAGTGGATGCGATTGCGGTCGGGTATCACTTCGAAACCGACATGCCGAGCGGTTTCTGGGCCATCTGCGACAATCGGTTGGCTCCCGGAGGCTATGCATACCTCCTGGTAATGGAGGGCTGGGGCACGGTCAAGACCTGTATGTTTTCTGGATTCGGTCGCCATCGAGAGTATGCGCGCCGCACCGTCGAGGCGTTTCAGCGGCTCGTCGGGGTGACGCTACACAATCCGCGGCGACACGGAGGAATCGGGAGCTTCGGTCTGACGGAGCCGCGCGCAGGGGCGGCGCAACGGGTAGCTGGAGAGCAGGCGGGAGCGCAGGATGCTATGTGGGGCTTCGGCATACGCTCGGCGATTCTTTCCGGCTTGCTGGCCGCGCGCAGTCTGCTGGAACATGTGGAGTACCGCGACCTCTGGCGCCGCGACCTCGAGCCCCTGCTGCGGACATCCGCCTTCAACCGCGCCGCGTACAGCTTGCTGGGCAATCGGGGGTACCGGTGGTGTCTGCGCCGACAGGCGGGTCGGGACGCGGGGACTTTCCTGCGGCGTCATCGCGGGCCGTCCCGGTTGAAGTGGTGGATGGCTCCGCTGGTGTGGGGTTTTCGGCGTCTGAAATCTCGTGCGTAAGTCTGCTGCGCGTCCCCGCGAAGGCGCCCGCCAGCAAACGACGCCCGGCGCGCCCAGGGGAGAGGGTGCGAGTGGTTTACAGCGTCGTTCTGGACCACGGGGCGTTGTGAGTGTCTCTGCCCGAAAATCTGGCGCAGGCCGGATTGCCGAGCCAGAGCCTCACCTACAGCGGACAGCAACAACGGCGGCAGTTTGAGGCCGTCCCACCACTTTCCCTGCCGCGGTGCTTCAGGAGCCGTTGCCTAGTGTTCGGCGGGCGGCTTGCATGGCGCGAAAAAGCCTGGATCGCGCAGGGCCTCCTGGCACTTTGCGGCGGTAGCCAGGACTGGCGCGCGGTGGCGCACATCGGCGTGCTCCTGGGTATCCAGGTCCAGGAGCTGGCGCGCCGCCGAGCAGGGCTGCGAAGCTTCGCACTCCCTGCCTTTCCCACACACCTTGCCGACTAGCTCCGAGCACGCAACATCGGGGTTGATCTCGGTGACCTCAGACGGAGCCACCGGGCGCTGGGATTCCAGCAGCCCCTTATTGGGGACCATCACGCCGGAGCGGATGGTGATGATGGAGCCGTCTTCGAGGCGGTGGACACCGTCCCAGAGCTGGGTGGCGTTGCCGCGCGAATCCAGCGCCGTCGCCCGGTTGGTCCTCGGGTCCACCTGCAATCGCGTTCCGTCCTGCAGGTGGGTCTCGTATGCGTAGCCAGCCGGCGCCAACCAGGCGGTCATCGACAACGCCATCGCGGCAAGGCAACGGAAATGGGAGAAGGCGGCCATGGACGAATTTCCCTGCAAATGCTCCGGGTGAGCGGCGCCTTCTAAGATACCGGTGCCGCGAAGCGCTGAAAAGTGCCCGGCGCAGAGTTCGAGCCCCGCGCAGTCCGATTGCAATTCGCGCGCGCCGTGTCTTCCCGGAGCAGTGGACCCGAGGCCGATGTTGCGAACCGTGCGACTCCCCTTGGGCTTGGCTGGATATGTGCTAGACTGCGCAGAGCGCGCGGCGGCAAAGGGGCTTCTGCCATGAGAATAACATTCTACGGTGTGCGTGGTTCGATCCCGGCCCCAGGTGCCCACACGGTGAAATATGGGGGCAACACCGCGTGCGTTTTCATTCAGTTCGACGGCGGAAAGCACCTGATCCTGGACGCGGGGACGGGGATCCGCATGCTGGGTCCACGGCTGATGACGTCCAGGGACCGCATCAACGTGTACTTGAGCCATGTCCACTGGGACCACATTCAGGGGTTCCCATTTTTTGCTCCCATCTACCAACCCGGGCGGCAAATCCGCGTGTATCCGAACGCCGTCGACGGATTTACCACGATGGTGGCACTCCTCGGCCAGATGGACGGCGCCAGCTTTCCGGTGCATCGCAAAGACCTCCCTTCCGACATGCAGTGCGTCGTGGGCCGGGGGTGCGACGTATTGACGGCCGACGGCATCCAGGTCGCCACCCGCTCGCTGAACCATCCCGGCGGCGGCCGTGCCTTCCGCATCGAGCAGGACGGCGTCTCGTGCGCCTACGTTACCGACAACGAGCTGGAGCCGCCCTATCCTGTAAGCACCCGGCACGAGGAGTGGGTCGACTTCTGCAAGGGGGCCGATGTCCTCATCCACGATGCCCAATATGTGGAGGCCGATATGCCGCGCAAGCACGGCTGGGGGCATTCGGTGGTGTCGCAGGTGTGGCGCCTGGCCCTCGATGCGGGTGTGGGCAGCCTCGTCCTGTTTCACCACGACCCTGACCGGTCGGACCGGGAGCTGGACCAGATCCAGACACAGAGCGAGACATTCTTCAGTAAGCAGGGGTCCCCTACGCGGGTGATGTGCGCGTGGGAAGGCTTGGTCTTGGACTTGAGGCCGCGCCGGGGACGGGTACGAGGCGCGTCGGTCGTCGTGACCGACGTGGGCAGCGAGGCCTACTAGTCAATCTCCAGCCGGGGCTCAGAGCTTGTGAAGAGTGAAGAAATCGTCACGAGCGGTCCTGGAACATGGCGCACGGAGCCCAGCGGCAAGACATGTCCCGTATCCCGCAGATTTAAGCGTGGAGCGGCCGAATGGCAGGACAGCCATTCGGCACGTCCGCAGGACGCCCCGAAGGGGTGGCGAACAGGGAGGCACGCCATGACCGCCGCACCACGCCGCTATCGGGACGCGCAGCAAATTCCTTCACATGCTCTCAGGCGGGTGCCATCTGGGCCTTCAGAAAGTCCACCACCCCCGTTATCGGTATATCGCGGCTGTCCCCGTCCGTACGCGGCTTGTACTCCAGAGTAGCGGCATCGAGGCCGCGCTCGCTCAGGACCAAGCGATGCGGTAAGCCGATGAGGTCCAGGTCCGCAAACATGACCCCCGGCCGCTCGCGGCGGTCGTCGAACAGCACCTCGATACCGGCGTCCAGGATCTCGCCGTAAAGCTTCTCCGCGGCCTCCGCGAGTCGTATGGACTTGTGCATGTTGATGGGGACCAAGCCGACGTGAAACGGCGCGATCGGCTGCGGCCAGATGATGCCGCGGCTGTCGTGGTTCTGCTCGATGGCGGCGGCCACGATGCGCGAAACGCCGATGCCGTAGCACCCCATGGTCATGACAATGCTCTGGCCGTTCTCGTCCAGGCAGGTCGCGCCCATGGCGCGGCTATATTTGTGGCCGAGCTGGAAGATGTGCCCCACTTCGATACCCCGCCGGAGGACCAGATTGCCCTCGCCGTCCGGACTCGGATCTCCCTCGGCGACCTTGCGCAGGTCGGCGGTCCGTGCCTCCGGCAGGTCCCGGCCCCAGTTGACGCCGCGCAGATGTCGGCCATTCACGTTGGCCCCGCAAACGAAGTCGGCCAAGTGGGCGGCTCCGCGATCCACAACGACCGGGACGGGGATCCCCACCGGTCCCAGGGAGCCCGGATCGCAGCCCACCGCCGCCCCGACCGCCTCCGCCGTGGCAAAAGTCAGGGGCTTGGAGACCTCTTCCAACCTCTCGGCCTTGGCCGGATTCAGCTCGTGATCACCCCGCAGGACGAGAGCAACGACACCGTCGTCGTGGCCGCGAACGAGCAGGGTCTTGACACACCGCGACGGGGGGACGCCGAGGAAACGACAGACTTCCTCGATGGTATGCTGCCCGGGCGTCTCCACCGGCTGCAGGCTCTCGCCGGGAGGCGGGCGCTTCGCCGGGGGCGGCAGGGCTTCCGCCAGCTCCACGTTGGCCGCATAGTCGCTGGCGTCGCTGAAAGCGATAGCGTCTTCGCCGGAGTCGGCGAGGACGTGGAACTCGTGTGAGAGGCTGCCCCCGATGTTGCCGGTGTCTGCCAGCACAGCCCGGAAATGCAGCCCGGTGCGGGTGAAGATGCGGCTGTACGCCTCGTATATTTGCCGATAGGTCTCGTCCAGCGACCCCTGATCCAGATGAAAGGAGTAAGCGTCTTTCATCAGGAACTCGCGCGCCCGCATGACCCCGAAACGGGGGCGGATCTCGTCGCGGAACTTGGTCTGGATCTGGTAGAAATTGGCGGGGAGCTGACGGTAGCTCCGAATCTCGTGACGGATGAGGTCGGTGATGACCTCCTCGTGGGTCGGGCCCAGACAGAAGCTGCGGTCGTGGCGGTCCTTGAGTCGCAGCAGTTCCGGACCGTACTGGTCCCAGCGCCCGGACTCCTGCCACAGCTCCGCCGGCTGAACCATGGGCATCAGGAGCTCCTGTGCCCCGGCGCGGTTCATCTCCTCGCGCACAATGGCTTCCACCTTGCGCAACACGCGCAGACCCAGCGGTAACCAGTTGTACACGCCTGCGGCGAGCTTGCGGATCATGCCCGCGCGCAGCATCAACTGGTGACTGACGATGTCGGCGTCGCCCGGCGTCTCCTTCAGCGTCGCCAGCAGTATACGAGAGGTGCGCATCTCTGCTCCAAAAGGTTCGTATTCCCGAGCGCAGGGTATCGTCGTCCCGCCGACGACGCTGGCGGTCGTCCCGCGGTCAAGCGTTCTGTCCGCGCGGCGACGCGACCGGGCGGAAAGCAGGGGCAGGCCGGGCGGCCCCTGCCTCGACCTCAGTCATGGACCGTGACCGCGCGCGAAAAACGCTCCAGTGCCGCGTCGAGGTTCTCCATGCTGGTCGCAAAGGACAGGCGCAGGTGTCCGGGGGCACCGAACGCCGAGCCGGGTACGGGAGCGACCCCTCGCGCGATGAGATGTTCAGTCAGCTCGATGTCGTTGGAGACGCCGGGGAGCGCCGCCATCACTTCCCGCACGTGCGGGAACGCGTAGAAAGTGCCTTGCCCAGGCAGACAATGCACGCCCGGGATGCGATTGAGCCCCGCGACCAGTCGATCGTGACGCCGATGGAATGCCTGACACATCGTGTGCACCATGCTCTGGTCGCCGCTCAAGGCCGCCTGCGCGGCCACCTGCGCGATAGATGTGGGGTTGGAAGTGCTTTGGGACTGGATGTTCTTCATCGCCGCGATGAGGTCCTTTGGGCCTGCGGCATAGCCGATGCGCCAACCGGTCATGGCGTAGGCCTTGGAGACCCCGTTCAGCACCACGGTGCGCTCAGCGAGGTCGGGGCACGCGTTCACGATGTTGCAGAAGGGTTCGGTGCCCCACCAGATGTGCTCGTAAATGTCGTCGCTCACCACGACCACTGCCGGATACCGCCTCAGAACGTCGCCGAGCGCCGCCAGCTCGTCACGAGTGTAGGCAGCGCCGGTGGGGTTCGACGGGCTGTTGATGACCACGAGGCGGGTGAGCGAGGTGATGGAGGCGTCGAGTTGCTCGGGGGTGATCTTGAAGCCCCGCTCCATGGAGCCGGCGATGACGACGGGGATGCCGTCCGCGAGCTGAACCATGTCCGGATATGAGGTCCAGTACGGGGCCGGAATGATGGCCTCTTCACCCCGGTCGAGCAGCGCTTGGACCAGATTGTAGAATGCGTGCTTGGCCCCCACGGACACCACGATTTGGTCCAGCCCGTAATGCAGGTCGTTCTCGCGGGCGAACTTCTCGCGAACGGCGGCCTTGAGGGCCGGGATGCCGTCCACGGCGGTGTACTTCGTGAACCCCTCGTGTATCGCCTGGACTGCTGCCGCCTTCACGTGGTCCGGGGTGTCGAAGTCCGGCTCGCCGGCTCCCAAGTCGAGGACATCCTCTCCCGATGCCCGCAGTGCCTTCACCCGCGCGCTCAGGCTCAGGGTCGGTGAGGGCTTGATGCGGTGCACGCGCGTGGCGAGTCGAATGTCCAAGGGGCCTCCGGAGGGTGCGCTCGAAGTGCGTGCTACTATACTGTAACCCAGTAGCCCCCGCATCCCCATGGCGTTCAGCCTTCACCTCGAGGCCCATTTTCAGCCCAGCGGGGATCAGCCCCAGGCCATCCGCGAGCTGGTGGAGGGACTGGACGCCGGCGAGGCATCCCTCACGCTCCTCGGCGTAACGGGGTCGGGCAAGACCTTCACTATCGCCAACGTCATTCAGGCCCTGCAACGGGCCACGCTGATCCTGGCTCCCAATAAGACGTTGGCCGCTCAGCTCTACGGCGAGTTCCGGGGGTTCTTTCCGCACAACGCGGTCGAGTATTTCGTCTCCTATTACGACTATTACCAACCCGAGGCGTACGTTCCCTCCACCGATACTTACATCGAGAAAGACGCCTCTATCAACGAGCACATCGAACAGATGCGCCTGTCGGCGACCAAGGCGCTACTCGAACGGCCGGATGCCATCATCGTCGCCACTGTCTCCGCCATCTACGGACTGGGCGATCCGCGCGCCTACCTCAGTATGGTGTTGCATCTGAAGCGCGGCGATGTCGTCGACCAGCGGCTCATCCTCAGGCGCCTCGCCGAGCTGCAGTACACGCGCAACGACGCAGAGCTGCGCCGCGGCACGTATCGGGCACGAGGAGAGGTGATCGACATCTTCCCGGCCGAGTCGGATCGCGAGGCGGTGCGGGTGGAGCTGTTCGACGACGAGATCGAGCAGCTCTCCTACTTCGAGCCCCTCACCGGGGAGGTGTTGCGCCGGGTTCCGCGGCTGACCGTCTACCCCAAGAGTCACTACGTCACTCCGCGCCAGACGGTGCTCGATGCGGTGGAGAAGATCAAGGCGGAGCTGACCGAGCGTCTGACCGAGCTACGCGGCCAAAACAAGCTGGTCGAAGCGCAGCGCTTGGAGCAGCGCACGCGCTTCGACGTCGAGATGCTGCTGGAGCTCGGTTACTGCAACGGCATCGAGAACTACTCCCGGCACCTCTCTGGGAGACAAGCCGGGGAGCCCCCGCCCACCCTGTTCGACTACCTGCCGGAGAAGGCTCTCCTGGTGGTGGACGAGAGCCACGTGACCATCCCCCAGTTGGGCGGTATGTACCGCGGCGACCGCTCCCGCAAGGAGACGCTGGTGGAGTACGGGTTCCGATTGCCCTCCGCCTTGGACAATCGCCCGCTGCGTTTCGAAGAGTTCGAGGCACGCTCACCGCAGACGGTATTCGTTTCCGCGACCCCGGGGCCCTACGAGCTGCAGCGTTCCGGCGGGGTAATCGAACAGCTCGTGCGGCCGACGGGGCTGGTGGACCCCGAGGTCGAGATGCGTGCCGCCAGCACCCAGGTGGACGACTTGCTGTCCGAAGTGCACCGGCGCGTAGCCGCAAACGAGCGGGTACTGGTCACGACGCTCACCAAGCGCATGGCCGAAGACCTGACTGAGTATCTCGACGAGCACGGCGTGAAGGTCCGTTACCTGCACTCGGACATCGATACCGTGGAGCGGGTGGAGATCGTCCGGGACCTGCGGCTTGGCAAGTTCAACGTCTTGGTGGGAATCAACCTGCTGCGCGAGGGTCTCGACCTCCCGGAGGTGTCGCTGGTCGCGGTGCTGGATGCCGACAAGGAGGGTTTCCTGCGCTCGGAACGCTCTCTGATACAGACCATCGGGCGCGCCGCTCGCAACCTCCACGGCAAGGCGATCCTGTACGCCGACCGCTCCACGGGCTCCATCGAGGCCGCGATGCAGGAGACCGAGCGGCGGCGGGGCAAACAGATCGCGCACAACGAGTACCACGGCATCACCCCCATGGGGATCCAGAAGGCAGTCCAGGACATCATGGAGGGTGCCTACAACGTCGGTCCGGGTGCGCCGCGGCGTGCGGCGCGCGTGGCCGAGCCCCTATCGCCCTATGCCTCACTGCCTCCCGAAAAGCTCATCCGCACCATCAAGCAGCTCGAGCAGCGAATGTACAAGCACGCCCAGGATCTGGAGTTCGAGGAGGCGGCCCGGTTGCGCGACGAGATCCGCTGCATCAGGGAGCAGTTCGTGGGGGCTGGGGAGGCGAAGGTCGGTTAGAGGCCGCTTCGCCTGCCGACGCGTTGCACGCAACACCGCAGCCGTGCTATCTTTTTCGCCATTCTCAGGCGCATAGCTCATTTCAGGCGCGTAGCTCAGTGGTAGAGCACTACCTTGACATGGTAGTGGTCGGTGGTTCGATCCCACTCGCGCCTACCAGCTTTCAGAGGGTGACAAAGGGTTCGGGGTAATGAGCGGGGAATTTCCCCGCCCGAGTTGTCGACCGACCGGGGGCGTTACCTGTAACGCGCTACGGTGCTGTTACGATGCCGCTCTGGCAGCAGCAGACAAAAAGAACCCCGCTCAAGGCAGGGTGAAGGAGGAGAGGGGCGTTACCACCACCCCTATGGCGCAAGGGGATGCTAGCACGTCGGATGTTACGAAATGCTTACGGCTGACGTACAGGACTGGCCGGGCAATGGAGAACCGTTGTCATTTGTGACGGTTCTCGACCACCGCAGGGCGCGAATCGACAGGGTGTCGCCGTGGGGTGGCTCAGTCGGGCGATCCGGCCTCGGGCGGTATCAGGGTGCAGGGTCGGCGCCGTCTCGTCCCCCAGCGCCGCAGGAAGTGGCTCCCTGAGGCCAAAACCCCTGCTCAGGGCGGGGTCCAGGGGGAGGAGTATCACCCTATATAAGTCAGGCGAGATCGCGGTGCCTGGGATGTCAGTGTGTCGGGTACCGAGTGGCGGGTCAGCGCCTCCGTGCCAGGCACGGCGGACACACCGGGGATCGTGCGAATGAGTTCCACCAGAAAGCTTGAAGAAGCGCAGTTCTTTCTCGAACTGCTTGATGCGCTTGACCAGCGTCGGCGGCCACTTACCCACGCGGGAGACACGGCAAAGGAATCCTCGTATCTGTTCGCAGCAGTACTCAACTCCTTCTATTCGGCTATCGCTATCATGCGCGATGAAGAAGGCGTTGACATTGAAGCATTCGTCGACGCGAACCCGGAGATCTACGCGAGAGCAAAGGACGGAGGTGAACGCGCCAAGACCGTGCACGTCAAGCATACTGATGCCGCATTCTCCGGCTACATCCCGCCGAAGTTCAATGAGGCGGGCGCTGACTTCAGAAACACGCCGCTCCTCATCCAAGAGGCACGCATGGCCAGAAAAGGTGGGCCGGGCGCGATCTTTGGGCCAGATCACTACATGTTCATTGAGCTGCACGGCGAGTTGAGGCACGTCACTAAGTTCTGTTACGACCACTTCTACCGCCTTCGGGACTTTCATGCCAAAGCTCAAACCAGGCCGCAAGCCGTGGCTTAACCCGCCGCCCAGGGCGGAAATCAGGCCAGCTTTTCTCAAAACGTGACGATCCTCGACTACGGCATGAGCGACAATCGACACGGTTGGGTGCCCGAGCGCGCGGGGTGGCTCAACCGAGCGACCCGGCCTGGGGTGGTATCAGGTGAAGGGGCGGGAAGATCTCGGCGCCTGGACGGCCAGACGCAGCCTCACAGGTGGCAAAACGACAGGATCAGCAGCACTCCCACCAGCGCCGGATGGCCACAGCCCGCTCAAGGCGGGGTCCAGGGTGGGCGCTCCGATGGTGCGTGGGATGACGTATGAAGCGCGTGGTTAAGTACATTAGAGAGAATCACCAATGGCTATTCTCCGGCATCGGCGCCAGTATATTGCTGGGACTGGGCGGGTGGCTCGCTTATTATTTCTTCTCCTGGTTGCACACTGAGCCCACTCCGCCAACAGCACCATCTATCCACGGCTCGCCTCCCGTGGCAACTGTGCCATCAGGCATACAGGTTACTACTCCCGAACCCTCCCGGAAGGTGACACCACGAACCATTATGGAGCTATTATGGAGCAGATTGATTCGGCGCGACCGATGCAACGCGCCGACATAGCAAGGTCTTTTGTGGACGCACCGGTTGTATGGGACTTACTATTTTTCGGCGCCGACGAAATTGACGATCAGCGCGTGCACCTTTCTTTTTTTCTCGGACCGAACATCCAAACGTAGTTGTTTCGTGTGTGGTGTCGACCGCAGAAGGGAACAAGCTTAGGTTACTCGATAAAAACGCGCCGGTGCGGGTCAGTGGAACGATAGAGAGCATTGATGAAGCCATCGATGTAATCCGCCTCAAGGATGCCAAAGTAGTGCCACGATGAATCCGAAAGGCGGTGGGAATGGACGTGGCGCTGGTCGATGAGGACTTCAACCTGGGGGGACCGCTCCCCCCCGCGTGAAAGCGTAACGGCACCGTTACGTTTTAGATTATTCGGAGAGCGTCATGACGCCGACCAGCAAAGATATCCCATTGAATGAGCGGATCATCTTCGCTCTCGACGTGGGTACTCGCGAAGAGGCCGAGGTATGGGTCGAGCGCCTCGGAAGCCACGTGCGCTTCTACAAGGTGGGCCTCCAACTGTTCCTGGGTGCCTGGTTTCCGGTCATCGACATGATCACGGATCATGGTCACAAGGTTATGGTCGACCTCAAGTTCTTCGACGTGCCCGAGACGGTGAAACAGGCGGTCGAGCAGTTGAAGGACCGGGGTGTGACCTTCGCCACCGTGCACGGCAACGACCCGATACTGCGCGCCGCGGTCGAGAACAGAGACGGCGTGAAGATTCTAGCCGTGACGGTGCTCACCAGCTTCGACGAGAGCGACATGCGGGAGATGGGATTCACGAGGACCGTCGAAGAGCTGGTATTGATCCGCGCCAGGAAGGCCCTACGCCTCGGCTGCGACGGCATCGTTTCTTCCGGTCTGGAAGCGCCCCGGCTGCGGCGCGAGTTGGGGCACAACCTCCTCATCGTCACCCCGGGTATCCGCCCCGGCTCGAACATCGAGGAACCCCCGGACGACCAGAGACGCATCGTCACCGCCCAACAAGCTATCCTCAACGGCGCGGACTACGTGGTCGTGGGCCGTCCCATCAAGAACGCGCCGGACCCCATCGCCGTGGTCGAATCCATGCAACGCGAGATCGAGCGCGGCCTCGCATCACCCCTCGCCACCTGATCTCACGCAACACTCTGGCCCCGTCCGCCCTCAGCCAGCCCAGGCTCCCAGCCCATCCGGTCGCGACGCGCTCGCGCCGCGGATGAAGGCGCTGCTCAATGCACCGGCCTTCGACGGACAGGCCCCCAACGAGGGCAAAACGAAGGCGTTTACCGCGCACCCGGAACGTTTGATCGGAGCGCGCTCACGAACTGGCACACGCGTAATCGATCGAACCACAAGTGTTTGCACGCGCCGCTCTGACAGGGGTCGACGTTGGTGCTCGGAGCTTCGACATCGGAGATCGGAGTCCCGAAATCGGGAATCGGAGTTGTGACATCGTAGCTCCTGGCCTTGCGGCTCCTGCCCTCCTGCGCGCCCCCAGCCGGGGGCGCTTTTTTGGGGCGGCCAGCCCCGCGGAGAAGGCCGGGTCTTGCCGGGACAGAAATGTTATCTGCTCGTGAAGGTGCCGTGAGATCGGGCGGCCACACTAATGACCATCCACGGGTAACGCCGGCTCGAAAGCCTCCAGTTTCCGTGGGTCGGTTCTCAGGGACGAGGCCGCGCGGAGCGCGGTGGGCGCGGAGTCCGAACCCCTTTCGAGCAAACTGCAGGAGAGAGTCGATGAAAGACACCAACACGCTTCTGACTTCTGCGATGTCTGGCATGGTCGCTGTCGGCCTGATGGGCGCCGGGCAGGCCGCCCACGCCAAACAGGTCACGCTGCCACCCGTGCCCCCCTTTAAGCTGGAGGTGCCGGCTGGGAACACCGCGTTCCTCGTAGGTCACGCCATCGGCACCCAGAACTACGTCTGCCTGCCCTCGGGCGCTGGCTTCGCTTACGTACTCTTCACGCCCGAGGCCACGCTGTTCGACGACCATGGTAAGCAAATCATCACCCACTACTTCAGTCCCAACCTCGCCCCGTTTGACCCGTCTGACCTTGACAAGATTCGCGCCACGTGGCAGGCCTCGGACACGAGCATCGTCTGGGCCGCGGTGTTGAACCCAGCAGAAGACTCCGCCTCCCACGCCACCGACCCCGACTTCGTCGCGGAGGGTGCCGTAGCCTGGCTCAAGCTTACGGCGGTTGGAACCCAAGACGGACCGAGGGGCGGCGACACGCTCTCGGACACCACCTTCGTCGAGCGGCTGAACACCTCTGGAGGGCTCGCACCGGCGGACTGTACCTCGCTAGCAGACGTCGGCAAGGAGGCGTTCGTGCCTTACACGGCCGACTACTTCTTCTTCTCGGCCGACGACGGCAAGTAGGACGTTTGCACAGGGCCGTGAGAGAACCGGACGGCACAACCGTCCGGTTCTCCTTATCAGCCGCTCGTCTTCAGTGCAGGGTGGGGCTGACGCAGAAGGGGGAACCGAGGCCGCGAGGCAGGCCATACGCCGGCCGAAACGACTCCGTCGCGCATGACCCGGGCCAGGGAGAATGGATCGTCATCTCGCCGCGCAGCGCGGGATCTCTCGTCTCGAACTCAACCACTTCGACAACCTGCTCGTTCGTCACGAGCTTCACGAAGCGGCCGCGGAACGTGTCGGTGTGCACGGTCGTCTTGCCGGTCCCGGTCGGCGCGTCGTAGGTAAGCGAAATGCGGAACGAGCCGCCTCCGCGGGCGTCGAAGGCATGCACGTGGCTGGCCATACCGGTTGGCACCATCCACGTCGCGACCGCACGCGCATCGAGAAGCGCGCGGTAGACGATCGTGCGGGGCGCGTTTACACGGCGACTGATGCGGGTCGATCTCATGGCCGAACCTTAGCACGTGCAGCGACACGAGCAACACACCGATCGGGCGGCCGAATCGTGCCCTGCAACATAAAGTTGACTGACGCTGGCGCGGACACAAAAACACGCAACGCGTGCACGAGGAGCTATGTGCGGCGCGTTCATGTTGAACAACGGCTTAGCGTGCATGCTCAATAAATAGGGGCTGCTCGCATTCGAGACCAGAAGACACGGTTTTCGAGTGCTGGCGCAAATCTACGGACAATTGCTTGTACTACATCGTGGTAGAAAGTTGGCGCGTACGGGTTCACATAAATCGCGTCGACCGTGGTTTCTGGTGTCTTGGCTCCGAAGTCAATGTCACCACCGGCTACAAGCCGGTGGCTTGAGTTGGGCACTGTAAGTGCCGGTTCCGGCTGAAGCCGGCTGCAAGCCACCCGCCCCAAGGCGGTTCATTGCGACTCCAAGTCGCCCCCCTCAACTACCTGAAACCGATCTTCGGTCTCGGTATGACCCTCGATGTAAGCCTGGATCATGTCGTCCGTCACGTTGCCCGTGCTACACGCAAAGTAGCCCCGCGCCCACATCCGCTGACCCCAGTATTGCTTGCGCAGCACCGCAAATTCCCGCTGCAGCGAGCTTGCTTACCGAGACCTGGGGCGGCACCGATACCAGCATGTGCACATGGTCCCGCGCCACCACCCCCGAGAGGATCTCCACCCCCATGCCCGAGCACATCTGCTTCACCAACTCGCGCAGCCTCTGCCCAACGTCGCCGCGCAACAGGTAACGCGAGTAGTAGTCGATGACGGTGACCGCGTACCACCACCCGTGTCCCGGGATGTGCAGATAAGTGACATCGGCCTGCCACAGCTCGTTCGGCTTGGAGGGCAGCAGCTCGAACAGACGCGCCGCCTGATACAGTGCCGCTTCGCGTACCCGGCGCTTTTGCAACAGCCCGGCGGCCTTGAACACCCGGTAGACCACCTTGTTGCTCACTGCCAAACCCTGGCGACGCGCGACTACTGCGATACGCTTGTATCCCCACCACGGGTAGCGTTCGGCCAGGGCTCTTCAGGCACTGGCTTCGGCTTGCGCCCAGGCTTTTTGGGCTCGGTGGCTCGCCCTGCATACCACACCGAGCGGGCAATGCCCAAGGCTCTCAGCACCCCAGAGAGCCGAGCCACAGGATTCGCCGCGCAGGCCTCCGTGACCATGGTGCGCACCGCCTCGGTCAGCTCGAGCCGCCCGAGAGTTGTTTTAAAATCCGGTTGGCGATGGTGAGCTCGCCGATGACCTGCTCGCGCTCAGCCAGTGCCGACTTCAACTGCCTCAACTCCTTGGCCTGCTCCCGGTCGGCACCCCGCCCGGCCAGCGCCTGCCTGCCGGCGCTGAGAAACTCATCACGCCTGCGGTACAGCGTCTGCTCCGAGACCCCGGCACGCCGTGCGATCTGCGCTGCCGGCTCTTCCTTGCTCAACAGCCGCATTACAAGCTGCGAACGCTCTCCAGCACTCAACGTGGACTTCTTGGCCATCTCCGCTCCCTCTGCACGACAGTTCAAGTATCACTTCTCTTCGTGTCCAGAGAAATCGGAGCTATACACCAGGCCCTGGAGCAGAGGAGTGCGACCCGATGAGCCTCAAGACCCGAGTGGCGCGCCTTGAGGCGGCAGCAGCCCAGAGCGTTGAGCAGTGGCTGCGTAACCGTTCAGACCCTCCCACCAGTTGATCGATGCGTTAAGAGCGCGTCCAGCGCAGCAGAGCCGCTCGGCTTGTCGTACACTCCCGGCTCATGGATCAAGAGCCCTCTATTCCGCAGGCGATCACGGCGAGCGGCCGGAGCTTTACCGAAGAGGAGATCTCCGCCATCGTCCGAATGGTGTCGATGTGCGTGGGCCTGAGTCGTTTTGAGCTGGCGCAGACCATCTGTGAGCTGCTGGGGTGGAGACGGGACAACGGAGCCCTGAAGTCCCGCGAGTGTCGGGATCTACTGGAGCGGTTGGAAGCTCGGGGGGATCTGGGGCTTCCCGCCAAGCGCACGGGCAGGCCCAAGGGGCGGCGCACCTGCACTGCGCAGACCGATCGGGGCGAACGCCGCGGCGAGATTGCCGGTGCGCTGCAGGAGGTGGCCCCGGTGGAGCTTCAGTTAGTGCGCCAGGCCGAGGGACGGGCATTGTGGCGCGAGCTTCTCGCGCGCTATCACTACTTGGGCTATGCCACACCCTTTGGGGCCCAGTTGGTCTATCTCATCCGCTCCCAGCGCCGGGAGGGGGAGGTGTTGGGCGGGCTCACCTACACCAGCCCGGCCTGGCGCATGCAGGCCCGCGATGCGTGGATCGGCTGCGCTTTGCCGGGACCTGCTACCGGGCGGCCAACTGGTGCGAGGTGGGCGAGACCAGCGGACGCGGGCGCATGGACCGTGCGCACCAACGCCATGGCAGAGCGATAAAGCGGGTCTTCCTCTACGCTCTGCACCCGCAGGCCAGAGAGCGCCTGCGCGGTGAGCGCTGAACTCAAGCGGGCGCAGGAAGCGGCGGTGCCTCAAAGCCGCGGCGTCGGTGGGCGAGGACATCTCTGAGATAGCACAGCGGGGAGCTCAATCGCAGCCGAGAAGTCTCGATCACACTGGCGAGCAGCGCCAGCGCCCGGCTGCCTTGTTCGCTGCGGGTCCCCTGGCTGATGCGACGCAGAATCACCCAGTGACGCAGCGCCCGCTCCGCCACGTTGTTGGTCAGCGGCAGCTGAGGCTCATCCAACACCCGGAAGATCGCCCCCCAGTCGTTGAGCAGCTCCTTGCCCAGCGCCTGGGCCTTGTCATAAGGGCAGCAGCTCATGCGTTCACACAGGGCCGTGAGCTCGTTGAGCTCGCCCGGGTGGGCTTGCCGCAGGGAGCCGCCCGGTCCCTCGCGGGCGTGATAGACGGCCTGCATCAGCGCATCGAGCAGGTCATAGACCGCCTGGCCGTAGCCCTGGAGGGTGGGCGAGAGGCAATCCCTCAGGCCCCGGGCCTTGCGAATGAGATGCGCCCAGCAACGCAGGCGCTTGGCATAGTCCCGATAGACCTGGTACCCATCGCTCATCAGATAGCCGCAGAAGAGATCCTCGATGAGGTTCTGAAACATCTCTTTGGCGCGAGAGCCGACCAAGAACAGCGCCGTCGAGGCCGAGATGAACACCCATAACCACAAGGGCTCTCCCCATTGCTTGTGCGGTGTCTCATCGGCATGCATGAGGGCCGCTTCCAGCAACTGGGTCACCAGCTCATCCTCGACCGGCTCGCAGGCACGGGCGGTCTCCATCACGCATTGGTGGAGGGTGCCGATGCCGAGCGCCAGCCCAAACACCTCGTGCAGGAACTCCCGGACCAGGCGGATGGACAGGCGCATCCGAAACCGCAGCCAGACGATGAAGGCGCACAATCCCGGCCCCACCAGGCGCCACTCGCCAAGCTCCACCCCTCGCCAGCATCCCAAGTGCTCGGGCGCGCGGTGCGGCGCCTGCCGGGTCTCATGACCACAGTCGCAACGGCTCTGGTAGTATACCTGCCGCGTGCAGGTCAGGCGCAGCCCCGGCGCCTGCTCATCGCCAAAGACCAAGTCCAGCCTATCAAAGGCGGTGTAGGGCTTCGCCTGCTCAGGATTGAGCGCCCCACCACACAGCGCACAACTTCCCGGCCGATGATGGTCCCAATCGGTGACTGTCAGCTTCTGGGCGCGCCCGAATCCCTGGGAGCCAGGCTGCCGGCCCGCTCGGCGCTGCGTCCCTGAGGTCTTGCCACTCGTGTCCTTTGCGCCCTTCTGGCCGCCAGCCCCGGGGAGGCCATCCTCCTCAGAACGGCTCTTGGCCTCCTCGTCCTCAGGACCGGCGTCGGCCTCTTCGTCCTCCCGCGCACGCAGCCAGGGGTCTTGACTGCTCGGCGGACGAGAGCTATTGGAGGGACTCTGATTGAGCCGCTCCCACGCTTCCTTGAGATCCTGCAGCAGGCGGATGCTCAGCGCTGCCAGCGCATCGGGATCCTTCTGCCTCAGCTCCAGAATGCGCTCCTCGCTGAGCTGACGAAGGTCGTGCTCCTTGAGCACCATGATTGTGTGTGACAGTGAGGTCGAGGAACATCCTGCCAAGGGCACCCAACTGTCTCACGCTGGAACCGTTTTGTCCAGCCCTCCGGGTCAAAATATTCCAGGGGGGTGAACGGTTACGTGGCTGCGGTCACTTAGCGTGGAGGAGTTGGAGCGCCACGTCGCCGAACTCCACGCACAGATAAGCGATGAGGAATTCGCTGCGGGCATCGAAGAGCTGCGCAGAGGGACAGGGGCGTCCGGTACGCCGCTGAGCGAGGCGTCCATCGAGCTGCTGGTCCAGAACCGCGCGAAACGGCGTGGGCAGCGATGAGCGGGGATCGCACCCTCGACGGACGGTGCGGTGCCCGTGCTCCTAGGCCGTTGCGCGGCTGGACCGAAGCGTTATCCCTAGATGAGTCATGCCGAGCGTCAGGCCCGCTAGCGCGCCAGCACTTCTCGCAAACGAGTGGAGCTATACCTGTCGCCCGAGGTCCTGGAATGGCTCGATGCCACGGCACGGCGGTGCAAGTGTGGGCGCGCCGAGGTGGTCGAGAGCATCCTCTATGGGAGACGGCTTTCGCCGCTACTGGTAGACATTCGCCGGCACCTATTGGATGCGTATCGAGTGTTGCTCCAGGGCGCCTCCCGCCAACCGTTGTGGCCTATAGCTGTGCACAGTATTTTGGACAAGGCCATGCGGGAGCTTGAGAAGTGCGACACGTGACCGGTAGACGAGTGATTTATCCGCTTCTACTGGGCCGGGTCGCAGGGTGATCTGTGCGGCATGGATTGCGCTCTTGCTCGGTGTGGGTGTTGATCTCCCGCGAAACGCACTATGACAAAGATGGGGTTAAAGTCAAGGGTAGTGAGCACTGCAGACACGGCCGTTCAGGATCGAGGGACCCCAATGCGGTGTCACCGCCCCGATGACTGGGACCAGCCTTGGTGCCGCTGAGCTGCTCCGGCGCCGCGGACATGGACAACCCATCGCGCCAGCGCACAGCGTTCCCCCTCCAGCCGTCCACAAACGCCGTGGATAGCTGCGTGGACAGCCTTCGGATAGGCAAGCTAAGCATCTGCGCCCATGAGCATTTCCGAGCGTGGCGAGTCCGTGAGCAGCCGTTACACTGATCGGCACCACCTCATCCCTTCGGAGACACCTCAATGCCTCACCCCGCCAACCTCGACGACTTCATACGGTTCGATGCTCAGCTCGAAGCCGCCTTGGAGGATGCCACCAAGGAAGAAGTCGCGGAGTGCGCAAGACTGTTGGCCCTGAACCTCGCCCACTACAAGGGCAAGCACGGGGAGATGCCGTTGGAGAGCACAAGCACATGATGGAGACCGAGACCATCGACGAGCCGATGGCCAAGCTCCTGGCCCACGGGACGCTGGAGATGCTGGTGGGGCTCGCGGAGGTGACGGGCAGGAAGGACGAGGGTCAGAAGTTAACTCCCTGAGGTAAGCCCCGGCTTTGCCGGGGGACTCGCCGAGGTTTGACCTATACGACGGTCGTCGTGAATCTCCAATCTCCGCCAAGAGAAGGGGATTCACGATGAAAGAGCACCAGAGTCCGAGCCACACGAAGTGCGACTGTAAGTATCATGTGGTATTCATCGCGAAGCGCAGGAAGAAGCAGATCTTCGGGGCGCTGCGCCGCCACCTGGACAGATCTTCCAGGAGTTGGCGGGCCACAAGGTGCCCACAGTCGGCTTAAGATGAGGCGATGGTGAGGGCCTACATCCGGAACCAAGACCAACAGGACGAGCGCTACGATCATCTGAGGCTGGGGACGTAGGTCCAGCCGCCTTGGGCGGCTCCCGGTGTTATGGCGCCTTTGAGGCGCTCGCCCAATAAGCCCCCGGCTTCGCCGGGGGTGAGTTAACTGCCTGGTGACCGCCCGACAGTAACAATCCCCCGGCAAAGCCGGGGGCTTTCCGGTTGCTGGCCCCTCAAGGGGGCCTGATCGCAGTCGAAAAAGCGTCGTGCTTTTCGTCCGGACTCGCTGCAACCCCCAGCTCGGTCCGAACTTAAAGTCAGAAGCGTACCTCACGAATATGTCGCAGCAACACACTCCCGGAACTGTCAAACTCTGACAGTCTCCCCGGCAGAGCCGGGGGTTTTCTCTCGATAAATAACAGACCAGCGCGTCGATAGCGCAGGCAGCGCCGCCACCACGGACCGCTTAGCCCCTGCTACCATCCTGGTCGGAGGCAACAATGAGGGAGGGCTACCACGTGCGTATTGGACTGCCGCAGAGAAGGTGAGGGGTGAGTATGGGCGGCAGTCTCGAAGGCGGCGGGTGAGGCCCAGTGAGTGAGACCCGGCGAGTAAGACCCGCCAGGGTGGCGGCTCGGCAAGTGAAATCTAATTTCACCAGCGAGGTGGTGTGCGCATCAGGTGGGTGGGGCACCGACGATCTCGATCTCGGCGCGGCGGTTCGGCGCCAGGCACTTGATCAGCGCGGCGCGAGGACGAACGCCTTCGCAGCCCACCACTGGGTTCGCCTCGCCCATGCCGCGGGCGTCGATCTTGCCGGCGGAAATGCCATGGTCCAGGAGGTAGTTCATCACCGCGTAGGCGCGCCTATCGGACAGCCTCAAGTTGTAGGACTCGCTGCCGAGGCGATCGGTATAGGCGGTGACGTGGATGGCCGCCACGTGCTCGTACCGCCGCATCTTCTCCACGACCTCGTCCAGCTTCGCCCTGCCCGCGGGCTTGAGCGTGGCGCTGCCGAAGTCGAAGTAGGCGTCGGCTGCGAGCGTGATCTTTTTCAGCCGGCCCTGTGGGCGCTGGATGTAGGTGGTCGCCCGAGGAGACACGACGACGGTCGCCGGGGGAGCGTAGTAATAGGGATACCACGGGTACCAAAACGGATACCAGAACGGCCCGAAGCCGAGGTAGATGCTGCCCCCATAGCCCCCCCAGTATCCGCCGTGCCAACCTCCTCCTCCGCCGTGCCAACCTCCTCCGCCATGCCAACCACCACCTCCTCCTCCGCCGTGCCAACCTCCTCCACCATGCTGATCAGCTTGCGCCGCAACGAGCGCGCCGACCAACAGGCCCACGGCCGCGATTACCAGAGTCCATCGTTTCATCCCAGTGTCCTCCGGCCTTAGGATCTCCCAGGCCCCTGTCGCTACCTTCAAGAGGTTAGACCTTCCCCTTGTATGTTCATCTTGTATGTTTATGGATGGGTTGAGATTTAGAGTGAGAGAGGTTCAGGACCTGGCAGATCGTCCCTGCCTGGGTGGCAAACACCGTGGGAGAGCTTGGTCGTCAGGTCCATCGTCTCTGAGTAACCCGAACGGTTGCCTGGGTCAGCGAGCCGGTATCTGCAAGGTTGGGAGCCAGAGCCATGAACACCAACAACGCTGAACAGTTTGTCGGAATCGATGTGTCCAAGCAGACCCTCGATGTCGCGACCTGCCCTGAGGGGGAGCATTGGGTGGTCAGCCACGATACGCGGGGTATGGCGGTGCTGGTCAAGCGTCTTGAGCGCATTACTCCAGCGCTCATCGTGCTGGAGGCCACCGGGGGCCTGGAGGTGCCTGTGGCGGCGGCGCTCGCTGCCGTGAAGCTCCCGGTGGTGGTGGTCAACCCGCGCCAGACGCGCGATTTCGCCAAGGCGACTGGCAAATTGGCCAAGAGCGATAGCATCGACGCACACCTGCTGGCCCAGTTCGCCCAGGCGGTCAGACCGCCTCTGCGGCCTCTCAAGGACGCCCAGACCCAGGAGCTGGAGGCACTGCTGGGACGCAGGCGCCAACTGCTCGACATGCATACTGCCGAGCACAACCGCCTGGGGAGCGCTTCCAGGGGCGTAGCCAAAGACATCCAGGCACACCTCCTCTGGCTGGAGAAGCGCCTGAAGGACCTGGACAAGGAGCTTGCCCAGGCCATCCACGACAGCCCCGTGTGGCGCGAGCAGGATGATCTGCTGCAAGGTGTGCCGGGGGTCGGACCGGGACTGTCCCGCTCTCTGATTGCGGAGTTGCCGGAGTTGGGCACACTCGACCGCCGCAGCATCGCAGCCCTCGCCGGCTTGGCACCCTTCAATTGCGACAGCGGCAAGTTCCGGGGCAAGCGCCGCATCTGGGGTGGACGCGCTGCCCTGCGTGCCGCCCTGTACATGGCCACTTTCAATGCCGTGCGCTGCAATCCGGTCCTCCGACTCTTCTACCGGCGCCTGACAGCCGCCGGCAAAGAGCACAAGGTCGCCATGGTGGCTTGCATGCGAAAGCTGCTCACCATCCTCAACGCCATGGTCAAAAACCACACACCGTGGAACCCTGCACTCGTCTCTTGCACTTGACAGCAAACACGGTTGCTCTCCCGATCTCTCACCCGCCGCCGCGTACAAGCCCCTAGGAGCCCTGAACGCCCCCACGGCCTAGCCCCTTCTATTGCTCACCGTCTCAGATGGGCTTGTAGGCCGTCTCAGGCGTTGATCCCAGACATGATCTGAGGAGTACGCCTGGTGCGCGACGCGTAAATACGACCCCAAGAAACGAAAGCCTATGGGAATACGGGCTCTGCACAGAGGGTAATGGACGTGGCCCCACTCGCCGACCCATTTGTAAACCTGTGCACTCGACGATACTGCTTGCTCTCCACGGTGATACCCGCAGTGCCCGGCTGGCTCAACAAAGAGGCTTGGAGCGCCGTCATGTAGGTAGCGCGACCGCGCCGATCAACCGCGGGAATCGGTGCGCCTGGTACCTGGTATGATTGAACAGCGGGGATACAAGCACCCTGTCCCCGGCAACGGAAGATCCGGCAAGAGGCGGAGAGCCTTGATGTCCTATCACCTTAGGAGTCCGTCTTCAAAAAGTGGCATGGCCGCCTTCGGGCATTGGCTGACGGTTGCCCTCGTGGTTTGGGCGGCATCGGCACTAGTACCGGCTAGCGACCAAAGCACGGATGCTCGCGCACGAGCCCTTGCAGGTGCTCTGAAGCTCGCGGCTCCGCGCACCGATAAGGCAGATCTTTACAGCGCCTGGAAGGTCAAGGCGGCGATTATCCCCGATTGGTCCCGGCGCTGCCTTGGCAAGGAGCTGACGCCACAGGAGTTCGCGGCGAACGCAACGGAGGCTCGTGCCGTCGTTGAGTGTGTCATGGCAAGGCAACTTGACAAGGAGCTACAGCACACCCGCGACGAGACCCTCGCGGTGAGGCGATCCGCCGCGTGGTGGATGACCGGGGACCCCGACCAATATGACCAAGGGTCGACCGCCGAGCAAGGTCCTGTTCTACTATCGGGAACTGCTTCCGCAGTAACAGCTCCGTGGTAGGCACAATCGGTGGGACTCCACTACCGGGAGCAAGCCGGGCGTCAGTGGACCGAACTGGCCAAAGAAGCCGGGGTGACGGAGAGGGAGCTGGATTATCCTGCTTGGCGGTCGAACGCAGAAGGGCTGAGGCAGTGCGCGCGACGGCGACTCTGTCCCAACAAGATGCCTAGGAATGGAGGCGGTACGCCAGCGCCGATGTAGTTCATGACCATCCTCGTTGGCACCACCTCCTGGACCGACCCCACCCTGATCCAGTCCGGCAGGTTCTATCCGCCCGAGGTTCGCACTGCAGAGGAGCGGCTGCGTTACTATGCGAGCCAGTTCCCCATCGTCGAGGTGGACAGCTCCTGCTACGCCCTTCACTCTGCCCAGAACTCCAAGCTCTGGGTTGAGCGCACACCCGATGGATTCGTGTTCCACGTGAAGGCGTTTCGGCTCCCCACCGGCCACCCGACCCTACCCGAGGCATTCCCCAAGGATCTCCGGGACCTGCTGGGTTCCTGTGGTCCTCCCCGAACCCTTGACCCCTCCAGGACACCTTTGCCATACTGCCTTCCAAGGGACATCATACCAGACGGAGACCATTAGCTTCAACATTACCAGGCTATTGAAAAATTCCCCGATGCCTTCGGCTACGGATCTCTGATGGTGCCGAATTCAGCGTTGCAAACCCGTTGTGGGACCCGGGTATTTTCGTCCCCGTTCGGGGCTGTGGCCGCCTTTCGGCGACCAGCGGGCGGATCTCGCCCTATGCAGTGCTCAGTCGCCAGCCAAAGATCGTCGCCATGCGCACCAAGTTGTAAGCGGCGAAGGTGAAGACGGTGTGGGCCGTCACCTTGGCGAGGCCCACCAACCGGGTCTTGCGCAAGCCCCCGACGGTCTTCGCCCAGCCGAAGATCTCCTCCACCCGCTTGCGCACCTTCAGGCTCACCGCATAGCCCGCATGGCGTGTGGTGCGCGTGTCGATGGCGCTGGCCAGCTTCTTCTGGGCCACGTGCGCAGTGACTCCCCGCTCACGCAGCGTCTGCACGAATTCGGCGGTGTCGTAGCCCTTGTCGGCCCCAAGGGTGGCGCCTGGCTTGACCGAGCGCTTCACCATCGCCTCGGCGGCCTCGCGCTCCGCGGTGCCGCTCGCTCGGGGGGTCTCCACATCCACCACCAAGCCGGTGCGGTTCTCCATCAGGGCGTGTCCCAGGTAGCCAAGACGCGCCTTCTCACCCTCGGCTTTCTTGTAGAGCCGTGCCTCCGGGTCGGTGGTCGAGGCGTGGGTATCATTGCTGCGCTTCTCGCCCTTGAAATCCACTGTGGGGTTGCGCCCGCCCTCCTCAGGGGGTTTGCCCGACCCGTTTTTGGCCACAAAGCTCTTCAAAGACGCCCAGGCCTCGATGAGAGTGCCGTCCACCGTGAAGTGCTCCGAGGAGACCAAGCCTTGCCACTCCGCCAGATCCAGCACTTTGCCAAAGAACGAGCGAGCGACCGCTTCGTTCAGCAGCCGGTCCCGGTTCTGGGTAAAGCTGGAGTGGTCCCAGACCGCGTCGTCCATATCGAGGCCCACGAACCAGCGGTAGAGCAGGTTGTACTCGATGTGCTGCACCAGCTGGCGCTCGGAGCGGATGCTGTAGAGTGGCATACAGTGCTTCCAATTCGCCAAGCAGCGCACTCAAGAGGCCATCCACCACTACCCGAAGCTTGCGCAGCGGATGCCCCCGCGGTATCCGGGCCTCCAGTGTGCGGTAGCTGAACAGTGCTGCTTGCGTGATGTCGGCGCCTCGCATCGGCCCCCCCCTCGGCGGTGCTCGCGTCAAAGCGCGCATTATCCCATGGGCCTGCTACGGGTGCGTGGAGTTTTTCAACATCCTGTTACGTGGAGCTAATAGACAAAGGAAACATCGAATGACAACAAGAGCGGGTTTGTGGATCGACCATAGGAAGGCTATTATCGTGGCTGTTACGGAAAAAGGGGAAGAGATAGGACTGATAATATCGAAAGTTGAAAAACAGCTCCGCCGTTCTGGTGATTCCGCTCTTAAGGGTCCGTACGAAGCGCACCAAGTACCGGCAGATGACAGCCGCCAGAGAACATTTGCGGGGCATCTTAACATTTACTACGATGCGGTAATTGCGTGTATCCGTGATGCAGAATCTATTCTGATATTTGGTCCGGGCGAGGCAAAGGGCGAACTCAAAGAACGTCTCGAAAGAAACAACCTCGGTGGACGCATCGTAGGTATTGAAACAGTTGACAAGATGACGGAGGGTCAGATTGCGGCGAAAGTTCGACGGCGCTTCCCAAAATAGGTTCTTACCGGAATCGTGTGGGTAGATATGCTTACGCTGCGGCAGCCTCTGCCTGAGGTCTGACACAAGATCGTGTGTTGAACGGCGAGGCCGGCAAGTGGGCCAGGTTGCCCGCGATGAGGTAGGCGATGGTGATGAGCGAGCGCGTGGTGCGGTAGCCTCGGGCGCGGGCTTTGGCGGCCTGGATGAGGGAGTTGATGCCCTCGGCGCGGCCGTTGGTGAGGCCGGAGTCGAACGCGGCGAGCACACCGTCCCAGTGGTCTTTCAGAGTGGCAGCGAGGTGCTTCATGGGTTGCAGGCGGCTACGCCGTGCCCAGCTATACCAGCGCGTGAGCGCGGTCTCGGCCTGCTCGAGGGTGCTGGCCGTGGCGTAGATATCGCGCAGCGCCTCCTTGAGGCGCCAGGCGCGGGCGGTCTTGAGGCGGGCGCGGGAGAGCCAGTGAAAGTCGGTGAGCTGCTCCCAGGTCCAGTCGTGGGCGTCTTTGAGCCAGGTCCAGCGGGTGCCCCTGAGGGCGGGCTCGGTCTTGACCTCCTCGCGGCGCACTGTATCGACGGCCTGGTTGGCGAGCTGGATGACATGGAAGGCATCGAAGCTCACCGTGGCTTTAACGTGAAAGAAGCCGGTTTTTGGGCGTGACGGAGCCTGGCCGATGAGGGCCATAGGAGGGAGGGGGTGAAGGGTTCAGGCGGCGGCTGGCAGGAAGCCGTAGCGGCTGAGGGCCTTGATCCAGCGTGGGGCGTTGCGTTTCACAAATAGGGCTTCATAGTCAGTGGCCGAATCCCGGTAGTGTTGGCCGCGCGAGAGCATGCAGAAGATGATACGCAACATCTTGTGGGCCAGAGCGATGATGGCTCGTTTGCGGCCGCGGCGCACCACCAGAGTCTGGAGCTTCGTCTGCAAGGCGCAGCGGGTACGGCTTGCGGCATGGGCGAACTCGCACAGCAGACGACGCACATAGGGGTTGCCCTTGCGGGTGCGCCCCGATTGGCGCTTGCCGGCCGACTCGTGGTTGCCGGGGCAGATACCCACCCAGGAAGCGAGCCGCTCGGCATGACCGAAGGCGCTCATGTCGCTACCGATTTCCACCAGCAGCATGGCGGCACCGATGACATTGACCCCTGGTAGGGTCTGCAACAACAGCAGGCTGTTGGCCTCCTCCTTCAGGCCTTCGAGCAAGCGAGCATCGAAGCGGGCGATGCGGGCTTCGAGCTCCTCGATGTGGCGCATCAATTCATCGAGGACGAAGCGATGAGACTCGGTCAGGTCCCCCTGCAGGGCATCGAGCAGCTCCTCGCGGCTCGCCTTCAGCCGGCGGCTGGCCAGGGGGAGGACCTCGTGGGCAGCAGCCCCCTGGATGAGGGCTTTCAGCATGGCACGGGCCGACTGGCCGTGGATATCGCTCACCACCACCCCCAGGCGGATGCCACCATCGGTGAGCACCTTGTGCAGCCGGTTCTTCTCCGAGGCAGCCAAGCCCACGAGCTTCTGTCGCTGCCGGGCGATCAGGCGCAGCTCGCGCAGTTTGGCCTTCGGCACGAAGGAGGCGCGCAACAGAGCGGCGCGAGCCAACATGGCCAGCCACTGGGCATCGCCGATGTCGGTCTTGCGTCCCGGGACCTGCTTGACGTGGCGGGCGTTGACCACCTTGGCTTGGATGCCGTGCGCCTTCTAGGGCTGCGTAAGGACTTTTCCAGTAAATGCCGGTGCTCTCCATGACCACCTCCTCCGGGCGAAATCCCGCGCACCACTCCGCGAACGCCCGGCGGTCTTTCTTGAAGGCACCGAATTGGCGTTGCTCGATGTAGACTTGGCCGTCGGCCTCCTCAAGGATGGCACAGGCGGTCACTTGCCCCTGATGCACATCCAGACCGATGACACGCTTGAAGATCGCTACCAGTTCCATGTCGTCTCCCGTCGCAATACACTCAAGAGATGGGAGACGGCGGGTGCCGGACCGAGTGAGCCTGAAGGCGGCAAGCCGCCGACGGCCTGTTTAACGTGCGCTCTGTAGGGAAGCAATCCGGGGTACGAGTCGGTCCGGCGGGTCACGTTAGGTTGCGGGGTCGAGCCGCCAAAAACTTGCGCGACCTCTTCCCGCCGTCTCCCACCCCACAGCTTCTTTCATCCTCTGGGGTGGCGCCAGACGCAATGATCGTTAGGCAGATGCTTGGTCACCCCGGCGAGATAAGCGGCGGACAGGTCGATGCACACCTGCTCGATGGCCTGCGGGTCGCCCCCGTGCGCCTGGAGGTCGGCGGCAAAGGCCGCCACGGTACTCTGGTCGCGGCCCTCGCAGGCGAACAGCAGGCGTTTGCCCGTGAGGTCATGGAACAGGCTGATGTAGTGCTGCCCCCGCCGGGCGGCGGTCTCGTCCAGGCCCACGGCGCGCACCGGGGAGTGGTCCTCCTGGGCGCGGGCCGCCTCCACGTAGTGCTCGAGCACCCCCCACAGGCGCTCATCGCCCACGCCCAGGTGCCGGGCGACGGTCGCCACCGGCATCGCCTGGCACAGCGTCACCACCAGTGCCTCCATCAGCGCCGTGAAGCCACTCTGTGCGCGCGCCCACGGCGGCTCGACCTGAGTCGTCTTGCCGCAGCTCTCACAGCGCACTCGCGGCAGATGCGCGTGCAGGTATGCCCGCGACTTAAAGAAGCTCAGGTGCTGCCAGCTGCGCTTGCGGGTATCATGCACCGGCTGGCCTGGCACTCCGCACGTCGGGCAGGCGAAGCGGCTCCCCTTGGCAAAGGCCACCTCGAGGTCGATGCGCCCAGCCTCGGGGTCAAAGCGTACGCCGGTGACTTCCCAAGGCGCCGTGAGGCCCAGACCACCACGATCCACACAATTACCGAAAGAGCCCCAAAATAGCTTTGGGCAATAGGATCGAGATGAAAGCACCTGGCGTTAGGCGAGTATCAGGCTAGGGTGAAGTAGTACGAAATCAAAGGAGGTGACAAGATCATGAACTCACAAATCGTCGGATTGCGAGTGGCAAGCATTCTGTTTGGGTTAATAGCCATAGCGCAATTAGCGCGGCTCATCATACGGCCTCAAGTGCTGGTAGCTGGCCACCTGCTGCCATTGTGGCCAAGTGCCGTGGCCTTCGTGATCTTGGGCGGTCTGAGTTTCTGGCTGTGGAGCCTCGCTCGCACGCAGCCCAAGTAGGACAATAACCAGCCTGGGCTTACCCAATCGGGCAAGGGGGTGTCTAGTCCGGCTCTTAAGCTTTCCCGCCGAGTTGAAGTCGCGGCGCCCGGTGTGACACCCCGTTTTCTATCCCCCGCTTCCTGATGCAGAACGCGTCCCGGTGTTGTCAAGGGCGCACTTTCGGTGCACTGGCGCAGCGTCTTCGGCCTCGGAACTGCGAGCGTTACGGCCAATTCGCCCTTGCCCATCCGATCAGATCGGCATGTTGTCCCCACCCGCGAGGCGGTTGTCGGTGTCCCCGTTGAAGGACGTCCCACCCCCGACTACTCCGACCACGTAGACGTGTCCGTCGGTGAACCAAGAGCTATGCTCGAATCTGGTGTACGGGGCTTGAGTGAGGCGGCGTATCCGGCTGGAATGTGAAGGGACCAGAGACACAAGCCAGCCGTGGAGGATACGCCGATGGATAAATGATAAAGGAATTATGTAAGAGTGTGAGATGAAGATTTGATAATGAGATTCGAGAAAGTAGTGTGTAGCTGATTGCGCAGGCGGTGGAAGCGGAGCTGACCGAATTCCTGGGGCAGTTCCAGGGCGTGAAGTCGTTGGATGGCCGGGCGGCTGTGGTGCGAAACGGCTACCTGCCAGAGCGTGAGATCCGGACGGGTGTGGGGCCGGTCGCGGTGAAGGTGCCCAGGGTGCGAGACCGCAGTGGGTCAGGCATTCGGTTCCACTCCCGGTGCGGCGCACCAGGAGCTTGGAGGAGTTGCTGCCTTGGCTGTATTTGAAGGGAGTCTCCACGGGCGATTTTCAGGAGGCGTTGGCTTCATTGCTAGGCGAGCAGGCCGAGGGGCTGTCGCCTTCGACCCTCAGCCGGCTGAAACGTCAATGGGAAGAGGAGCACCAGCGCTGGGCACGCCGGGACCCCTCAGGCAAGCGCTACGTGTATTGGTGGGCCGATGGGGTGTACTTCAATGTGCGTGGGGAACAGGCGCGCGAATGCCTGCTCGTCATCGTCGGAGTGACCGAACAGGGCACCAAGGAGTTCGTGGCCATCGAGGACGGCTTCCGGGAGTCGGAGCAGAGCTGGCTGGAGGTCCTGACGCGGCTCAAGCACCAGGGGCTGAAGGTCGGTCCCGAGCTCGCCATCGGCGATGGCGCTTTGGGCTTGTGGAAGGCGCTCACCAAAGTCTACGGCCAAACACGCCATCAGCGCTGTTGGGTGCACAAGAGGCTAACGTGCTGAACAAGCTCCCCAAGAGTCTCCAGCCGAAGGCCAAGAGCGCTCTTCACGAGATCTGGATGGCTGAAAGCCGCCACCAGGCGCAGAAGGCCTTTGAGGCGTTCCTCGACACCCACCGTGACAAGTATCCCAAGGCGGCACAGTGCCTGGAGAAGGACCGCGAGCAACAGCAGGCGTTTGCCCGTGAGGTCATGGAACGGCTCCGGCCAAGGCCACGAGCTGATCGCGTTGCGGGTTCGTTAGGAACTCTCCTCGTTTACATCGGCGGGCTTCGGAGCATGGCCCGAGGCCCGGTTCTCCTGCCAAGGCGGCTAGGAGGGACGGAGATGGCCGGGGTCGGTCGTGCAACGCTGTGAGCGAGGAGGCAACGTAGGAGGGAGCCATCGGTGAAACGGGCATCGTCTGTCATGATCATCTTGCTGCTTGTGGCGACGGCCGGATATGCACATGACGCCTCAGCAACAGCGTACCCTCAGCGGGGGCGCCATCGGCGCGGGGGCTGGAGCGGCGCTTGGCGCAGTGGTCGGCGGAAACCCAGCGGCAGGAGCCGCTATCGGGGGTGCGGTGGGCGCTGCCGCTGGGGCGCTGTGGAAAGACTTGCAGAGAGGGTTTTAGGTAGCCCCGACCCGGGCCCCGACCCCGTTCGCGTGGCAGTTCGAATCAGGGCGGCGGAAGAGGTATCGGGTGCGCGCTGCACCTGTGCCGGAGCGGCCGGGTGGCTTCGACCTCGCACCGCAGGTAGGTCGCTTTTTCGATGGTCCCGCACATGCGCGCCATCATCCTGGTTCTTCTGCTAACCCTGCCGGTCCTCGCCGGAGCCACGGACTATGTCGGCAAGGTGATCTCCGTCCACGATGGCGACACCATCCGCGTCCTCTACCGCGATGGGGAGCTGAAGGCCGCCTGGAGTGCATCGACGTGCCGGAGCTGAAGCAGCCTTATGGGAATCGGTCCAAACAGGCCCTCGCAAACATGGTGTTCGGGCGCACCGCACGTGTGGATGACCACGGACGGGACCGGTATGGCCGGCTGCTGGGTCGGGTGATCTACCGGGCGATCGATGTGAACGCTGAGATGGTCGGGAGGGCGCGGCGTGGGTATTCACCCGATACTGCCATGACCCGGAGCTGTACCGCGCCGAGAGGGAGGCCAGGGACGCCCGACGCGGACTGTGGACGCTGCCGGCGGCTCAGAGAGCCGTGGGAGTGGAGGCATCGTGCGCGCTCACAGTGAAGGCTGGCCCGGTCCGGACCCCGATGCGGAGTACGGTGGGAACCGGCGGAGAGAAACCCGCGGCAGCCCGCTTGGCTCTCTCTTTTCGACTGGCCGCTTCCGGCCCAGCGCGTAACACCGGCCGGCGGCTGTAGTACCGTAGTACCCGATGGCTGTCGGAGCTAACGAGCGGGTACTGAGGGGTGGTCACTGTTGCTTGCCAGTCTCCCCTTCCACCGGTTCACTCGCCTGGAGCGGCTCATTGTCCCGCGACCCTCATACGACCCGATACGATTCAGCTTGCCGCTACGGCGCGTGCACATTGAAGCCGAGCGAGCGCAGGCTTTTGAGGGTGCGGCCATTGCAAATCGGCACATCTTCGCTATTGACCCATCCATAGGTCTCCTGGACGCACATCTCGCCGAAGTGCTGAAGCTGATACTTCGGATCGAAGATACAGTCGGCCATCCGCACCACGTGGTCTGAAGGCCCGCCGTGGAGCAAGTGGGTCAGTGTGGACTTGATCCTCGGGATGCCGTTGTCGTGGATGAACTGAAACCGCATAGTCGGGTAGCCACCGATAGAACCGAAAACGATCGTGGAACGCATGGACGCACAGCAATGCCTGGTAGATCTCGTCCTCCGTTGCGGCCTCAATTGCGGATGCGCTGCCTAGCGCAGACGTGATTCTGGGATAGGACTGCGGCACAATGGTGTCCGTCAGCCATTGCCAGCCATGGGCGATGAACTCCTCAATAAGATCGTGAATCCGTCCTTCTTGCTCCGCCCCCGTAGGGAGGGGCGCAGACTAGTAGCTGTCTCCCACAGCGTAGTTCTCCCGGATGAAACTGAACCATTGGTCGATCTCGATCCTCAATGGGAAGGTGGGGGCGGTGATGCGCTTGCCAACCGAAGTGTAGACTCGGTAGACGACGTCGTAGGCAGCTCGAAAGCTCTGGTACCGCCGCCTGTACGCGTCGAGAAACTCCTGCCGTCGCCCTGGCTTGGGGAGCCCACGCTCGATATTGGTAAAGGCGTGCCGCCCCAATGCATCTATTACGGCAAAGTCGATGCGGCTATCAGGCTGAGCAGCGTTGCGCCTAACAACCTGTGCAAAACGGGCGAGGACTTCGCCGGCCAACACCTTCGCCTCCTCCCAGTACGCCACGAAGAGCCGCACCAGCTCGTCAAAGCGAGGGTCATCAGGCCCAACTGCAACTAGGACCTCCGTGTTCGTTTTGATGCCGGAATCGGTCAGGTTCGCGGAGCCAACGAGGGCACACGCCGCGCCGAAGATATAAAGCTTGGGGTGAAAGCTCTGATCTGTGAAATAGCGGGCCTGCACACCATGCCTGCCGACGAGTTGCTTGAGGTGCTCGGCTGATGTCGCAGCTCCGAGGCGCACGACCAGTCGCACGCGGCAGCCCCGATCGAGGAGGTCGATGATTGTATCCGCGGCTGAGAAGAACGCTGAGGCGATCAGCACGTCGCAAGATCGGCCGTACCGGGCGAAGGCGTTATAGGCGAAATCCTTCTTCGCAGATCGGTTCGTGTACAGACCGTCCATCAGCCCAGTCTCAGATTATCCGACCCCCCCAGCCTTCCCCGGATCTTAGGACCCCCCGCCTACCGCAACGCTGTTACCGTGTGGTTATGGACCCAGGTCGCCCGCACAAGGGCCTCATGCGACATCTCCGGTGCTGATTCTAAGCCGAGACACATGCTGTTTGCGTCGTGGCGTCTACACTGCAATGCGTGGTTAGTCGGGGATATCGATGCCTGGCTCGCCGCGCGGCGCTCGCCCAAGTAACAGGGGTGATATATGCCGATCACCTCGACGCCCGGACGGCGGGACGGGCAAGCTACGACCGCCAAGAGAAGAGCACCTCTTCTCCGACCACACAGCAGGCGGGAATAGTTCCGCTCGCCGACGACCAGCAGGCGAGCCAGGCCGGCGCCCCAGCCGGGAGTGCAAAGGTCGACGCGGCCGTCGACTCGACTGACCCCGAAGTCATCGGCCGCTGGTGGATGATCCGGTCCGCACAGGCAAATGTGGCGATGCGCACCAGCGCCGAGTCGGACATCGTCACCATCGACCCCGACCTCCACAAATCTGGCGCGCGCGAGGCCCTCTCCGGGCTGCGCTGGCAGCCAACCCGCACGCACCGGACAGCGGCTATCACTACCTGCATCGACACCCCCGCGGCCGGGGACTGCTGGAGCCTGAGCGCCCCAAACCCTCATCCCACGGCAACAGGGAGGACCGCATACCCAAGGGCAAGCGCAACGCAACGCTTGCCAGCATGGCAGGCAGCATGCGCAGACGCAGCATGTTGCCGACATGGTTCCTGCCATGAGCCCTATCGGTCATATCCCAGGGTACGACCTGCACCGCTACGGCCGGCGCCGCATCGACCCGCGCGATCTGCCGCCCGCCGAGCAGTATTACCGCTCCCGTCTAGGGAAACTTGCGCGCGGCAACGGCGGTTGGTTCTACGCGTGTTGCCCATTCCACGAGGACGCCCACCCATCCCTCGCCGTCAACCTGGTTCACGGGGGGTTCGGGTGTCACGCATGTGGGGTCAAAGGGGGAAACATCGCCGCCTTCGAGGCCGCCCTGAGCGGGATCAGCTACGGGGAGGCGCTGCGGCGCCTGGTCCAGAGGGTATGAGCATGGATGAACTACGGGCCGAAAAAGAAGAACCGTTACAACTGTTACAACCGTTACAGGACATAAATTCTAATCCGTCTCAAGGACTTAGAGACGAAGGGTCTGTAACAGGGGGCCAAGAGCCGGCTGTTACAGATGTTACAGAGACCGCCGAGACATATGTTGCGCCTGTCCCGAGCGATGCACCTCCGCCGCCCAAGCGGCATCGCAAGCTGGGTGTGCCGTCGCGTACCTGGGCGTATCGGGTGCGGACGGGGAAGTGCTCTGCTACTTGGTCAGGTTCGACCTCCCCGATGGCCGGAAGGAGTTCCGGCCGCTGACGCTGCACCGAGCGCGTGGCCAACTGCGGTGGCAATGGCAAGCTCCACCGGAGCTCCGTCCGCTCTATGGGCTGGACCGGCTCGCGGGGCAGCCTTCAGCGACGGTGCTGGTCTGCGAAGGTGAAAAGGCGGCCGATGCGGCTGCAGCACTGCTGCCAGAAATCGCCGTCATCGCCTCCATGAATGGCGCGCGAAGCCCCGCCAAGAGCGACCGGACACCGCTTGCAGGTCGGGAGGTCCGCATCTGGCCGGATGCCGATGAGGCCGGGACCAAGTACGCGGAGGAGGTGGTCGACCTGGCAACTGCCGCCGATGCAACGAGTGTCGAGGTGCTGGATGTCGCCGCGCTATGGGGCGAGGTCCGCGATGACGGCTCGGACGCTGCCGACTGGCCCGAGGGCGCGCCGTTGCCCGACCCGCTGCCCACGGTTGTCACCCCTGCCCCTGCGGCTGATAAGTCAACCGCAAGCACCAGCACCGACATCCAGCCTTATTACTACATGCTGCATCGCGACGGGCGAGTGACGGGAGGCAAGGGGCGCCACGAGGAGCGTCATGCCAGCCCTGAGGGCTCGGCGACGCGGATAGCGATGCCGCCGGGGCTATATCACGTTGACGTGCAGCGGCACCCTGAGCGTCCTCCTCTGTATCTCCCGCCGCTCTGGGTATCACAGGACTTCGAGCTGCTGGCGAGCGTCGACGACGGTGTGGGGCATGGGTATGGGCTCGCGATGCGGTTCGAGGCGCTGCACGGGCACTTACATACCTGGACACTGCCCCGCGCGCTGCTCGTTGTCGAAGGACGAGAGCATACCAAAAGCTCTACGACATGGGCTTCAAGATGTCGCTCAAGGCCGGGGTGGCGCACCTGCGCGAATACCTGAATCGCGCTGTCCCCGAGCGGCGGGCGTTGGGCGTTGCGAGTACCGGCTGGGCGGAGGACCGCTTTGTTCTGCCCGATCAGGTGTTCGGCCGCGATGCCGATCTCGTGTTCTACCGCACCGACGACCCCGCGCCGTCGCCGTACACGGTTGCGGGGACCCTGGAGGGCTGGCGTGACGAAGTAGCGAAGCCGCTGGAACCGTATGACGTGCCGGTATTCGGCATTTCCTGCGGGTTCGCCGGGCCGCTCATGAGGCCGCTCGACATACCTTCGGGAGGCTTTCACCTTCAGGACCCGACCTCGACGGGCAAGACTTCGGCGTGCTTATGCGGGTTGTCCCCTTGGGGCGACCCCAAGGCCCTCGCCCACACGTGGTTGGGCACCCGCGTGGGGTTCGAGACCACGGCGGCGGCGCACAGCGATGGGTTGCTGGTGCTGGACGAAATCGGCCAGGCCGACCCGCGCGAGGTTGGCGACATTATTTACCTCTTGTTCAACGATGCAGGGAAGATGCGCGGTAACGTTTGCCTGACCTATCGACGGAGCCTCCGCTGGAGGCTGCTGGTGCTCTCCTCCGGGGAAAAGTCGCTCGCCCAAATCATGGAGGCCGGGGGCCAGAAGCCGATGGCGGGGCAGGAGCTGCGCATCGCCCATGTGCGTGTCGACAGCGGCGACGGTTGCGGCATTTTCACCGGACTCGCCGATCCCAAGGCTCGGTTGGAGTTGTTGACCCGAGTAGATGCCGCCTCTCGGCAGCACCACGGCACTGCGATTCGCGAATACCTCGCGTGGTTGACGGACCCGGAGCGGCTGCTACAGGTGCAGACGGCGCGGCATCATGTCGAGCGCCTGATGCAGGAATGGGTGGGGCAGGATACCGGGGAGGTTCAACGCGCCGCGCCGCGGTTCGCACTCGTCGGATACGCCGGCGAGCTGGCCACTGAAGCCGGGATCACGGGTTGGGCAGCGGGGAGAGCCCTCGCTGCGGCAGGGGCCGTTTACAAGCGTTGGCGTGCCGACTGGGGCGACGGGAAGCGTGACGAGACCAACTTCCTCGCGCATGCCGAGGAATGGTTGGCCGCCAACTCCATGGGCCACTTTGCCGAGGTGGACTCCAACACTCGCTTAATGACCGACGACTCAAGTGCTCGGCGCGCGCTCCTCAAACCGTTCTGCGGGTATACCACCATCGAGGGGGTCAGCGACTCTACTATTTGAACACTGCCGGCATGCGCCGGGAGAAGCTCATCCGGTACGGCTGGATCGCGGATAACACCCGCTGGATGCGCAAGCCGACGACGTGGGACGGACTAGAGGAGTTCTTCGAGCATTCGGCCCAGTTCTACCGTCAGGCTATGTGGTCGAAGGCGCCTGTGTACGTTGAATTATGGTGCGAGAAGGACGCCATCGCCGGTGTGCTGAGCCGGGAGACCTCACGTTATGACGTGCCGCTGATGGTGGCGCGCGGGTACTCGTCGGAGACGTTCGCCTATGAGGCTGCGGAGGACATCCGCGCGACTGGCAAGCCGGCGTACGTCTACTACGTGGGCGACTTCGACCCTTCGGGCTGGCAAGACCTGGAGAGACGGCTCGCAGGGTTCGGCGCCGAGTTCACCCTTCGAGCGCCTGACGGTGACCCGCGCGCAAGTGACTGCGTGGGAAGTGACTGCGTGGGACCTGCCGACACGACCCACGAAAGAGACGGACACCCGCCACAAGGCGTTCTATGCCGAGTTCGGCGAGGGTCAGGAGTCTGTCGAGGTGGATGCGGTGCCTGACGGCTACCGGCCGCCGCTCGAGGCCATCCGGGCGCATTGCCCGTGGTGCTGCCTCCAACAGCCGGGCGAAGTGCGGCTGTGTCCTGCAACACGTTGCGCAGCGCCCCCTACCGCCTGGGCAGCAATCCCGAGGTGAGCGAGGCGAAGAGGCTAGCCGGTGCCAAGAATATGGCCCGCCTGCGTCAAAAACAGGCCGAGGAGCGGGGATTTTCGGCGAAAACGGCGAGAGGTGGACCACTTTTTCCAGAGGAGGGGTTGACTGGAGACCAAGCAGCTCCCCGTTGCCCCGGGTCGTCAGTTTTCGCCGCTTCACGACACCGTCGCTGGCCCATTCTGGAGAAGCCGCGGCATTTTTCCGAGCGGGACGAACTCATCTTCTGGCTTCAAAGAACGCTTGTCGCCCTATGGTATGATATATGCACATATAATAATATACTTACGCACGGAGCATGAACATGCTTGATAACCTCACCATTAGCGGAATCATCATAGCCGTGCTGCTAAGCGCTACGGTGCTGCGGTTTATCTATAGCGACGGCAGAAGGGCTAAACGTACGCCCGACGGGGCGCACCCCGTGATAGAGGGAAACGCCATGAAGACAATGACTGGCAGTGACGAGCTCGACCTCGTTGACGGCGCCGCCGATGAGACAAAGCCGGTGGAGCCTTGGAATGGTCTCCACCTTGGCGTCGTTGCTGAGGTCTACCACCGCTTCCGTCCCGCACCGGGTGCGGTCGACAAGGATGAGCCCTGGAATAATCCGAAGCTTGGCTCAGTTGCGGAAGTTTACGGCTGGTGCGACCCTGACCCGTTTGCCAGCCACCGCAGGGCAATGCGCCGCGCCGGGCTTACCTTCGTCAGTTCGGCGCCTAACGCAAGGACAAAGCCCAAGCCTATTCAAGCACTATGAACTGAAGGAGGGGACCAGGAGTGTCTGGGTAGCGAGGGCTGGAAGCCGATGACACTCATCTTACCGAGCAAGTCGCGGCTGCGGTGCGACGTGTCGCAGAGCGCGAGCGCTTCACGCTCGGCGAGGCCGTGGTGATGCTGGCCACACGCCAGAATGAATTACTACCCGTAACTCCCCGAGGTAAGCCCCCGGCTTTGCCGGGGGACTCACCGAGGTTTGACCTATACGACGGTCGTCGTGAATCTCCAATCTCCGCCAAGAGAAGGAGACGCACGATGAAAGAGTACCAGAGTCTGATCCACACGAAGTGGGACTGTAAGTACCATGTGATATTCATCCCGAAAGCGCAGGAAGAAGCGGATCTTCGGGGCGCTGCGCCGCCACCTGGGACAGATCTTCCACGAGTTGGCGGGCCACAAGGACTCGAAGGTGGTTGAAGGCCACCTGATGTCCGATCACGTGCACATGTGCCTGAGCATACCGCCGAAGTATGCGGTGTCCAACGTCGTGGGGTATATCAAACCTGATTCCGTGACTTCGCGTCTTAGCGGGTGGCTGGCTGGGTGGCCGCGGGCAGTTGCCCGCCCGCGGCTCCCACAAATCCGGACGTGCCCAATTCGGGCATCCGGCTCCTCGGACTATGGAGTCGCTGCGCGCCGGTAAACACTGTGGACGACACGCGGTGGGGGGAGCGGGTAGCGCTCGGTCAGACGGACAAACCTCACCCACGTCATCCGGCCCCGCCACGAGCGGCGATGGAGCCACTTGCGCCAGAGGCGCCGGACTTCGTGGACAAAGCGGGCGAGCGCACGCGCATTGCCGGTGATGCCGTAGTAGGCGTAGTGGCCCTGGAGCTTGCGACGCAACGCCGCTTGCTGGGCCGCCACCGGCCAGTGGCGGTGCGCTCGGCACCAGTGACCGACTTCCCGCAATGCACGGGTGAAACGGTCCTTGGCCGTCTTGCGTTGCACTACCCAGCGCCCCTTCCTGGAGCGCCCCCAGAGGTGGGTGAACCCCAGCAGCACAAAGCTGCGCTCGCGCTGCGGGCCGCCTGGCCCTGTCCTCGATGGACTGCGAAAGTCCACCAGTCGGGTCTTCTCGGGGTGCAGCCTGAGGCCGTATTTGCCGAATCGCTTTGGCAAGACCTCTAGTACCCGCCTCGCATCCTCTTCCCGCTCGAAGACCAGCGCCGCGTCATCGGCAAAGCGGACCTCAAAGGCCCGCCCCCGCAGCCGTGGCTTGACCTCGTGCTCAAACCACACATCGAGCACTTCATGCAGGTAGAGGTTACTGAGCAGGGGTGAAATCACCCCGCCCTGAGGCGTCCCCCGGTCCGGGTGAGTGAGCTGCCCGGATTCCATGACCCCAGCGTTCAACCACTTCCCAATCGCGCGTCGAATCACCCCATCGCGCACCCGTTGGTCCAGAAAGCCCCGAAGGTGTCCCCAATCAACGTCATCGAAGAAGCTCTGGATGTCGAGGTCGATTATCCATCCACCCCCCATCCCCACCAGCCCCTGCCACAACGCTTCCAGCGCCTGGTGGGCACTGCGCCCCGGCCGAAACCCATACGAGCAGTCCAGAAAGTCCTGCTCGTACACCGGCTCCAGCACCATCAGCACCGCCCGCTGCAGCACCTTATCCTCCAGCGTGGGGATACCGATGGGGCGGGTCTTCTTCCCCGCGCCCGGCTTCGGGATGTGCATCCGGCGCACCGCCGGCGCTCGGTACCGACCCGACTTGAACCGTTCGAGCAGGCTCGCCAGGTTCGCCTCCAGGTCGGCTTCGTACTGCGCCGCCGTCACCCCGTCCACCCCCGCCGCGCCGTCCTTGCGCGTACGCCGATACGCTTCGCGCAACCACGCCTCGTCGATGTGGTGCGCCAACGTCGTCAGCTCCAGCTTCGGCTCTATCCGAGCCAGCTCCGCTAGCTTCTCTTGTCGTGTTGAGATGACCTCTCGGCCCGATGTCCCCGTCATCTGTCCCTCAAGAAGCCCCACAGCCCGGTCCACCGCCTCCCTCCGCCGGGTCCCCTGGGGCGGGTTCCCCGACTTCAACGGTACTATCAGTGGACTCCGACTCCTCGCCCTCCATCCCGCCGCGCTTCGTTGCCTTCGCTTGGCGGTACCACCGCTGGGTCCCACTTCGCTCCCCCGGGCCGAGACCCACACCCGAGGACCTGGACTGCTTCTACCGCGGCGCCCGCACCGCCTGTTCTCGGTGGAGAAAACGAGGTCTCCCAGGTTCCTGGGCAACCCTTGCCTGCATGCCCCACTCTTCGACCCCGGCGGACCGCTTGCACCCGGCCACTTCGGTGCCGGCGATGCTGCCTTCCGCTAAGTTAACGACGTCGGCTCCGCATCAATATCACTGTCGAGGCTCTATCACGCGGCCTACAGGCTCCCTGTCTACGCTTCGCAGCCGGGGTCGCCCCCGGACCACGCAAGACTCGGTTCCGGCTGGTGGCCAGCCTTTGCCGGGTCGGGACTCTCACCCGCCGGGTCGCATAGAAGGTTTCCATCGTGTCTATCCCTCTACGTGACTTCCCCCTTCACCAGACTTTGCCTGGCGCAACAACCTGCTGATTTATCGTGGCAGTTCGGGTAAAATCGGCCCGCACGCCCACTCACCCGGCAGGTGAACGATGAAGCGGTTCATCCTGGAGCAGTCCGACGAAGAGTTCTACACCTCCCAGCCGGCATCGAAGGCATGTTCGCCGCGGTAACGCCCCAAGAGCGTGTGCTCATCCTATTCAACATGCTCGGGCGGCAGATTGAGGTGCACGTAGACAGGCACCTCATCGAGTCCTGCGTCTGAAGTGCCGGCGCACAAAGGCGCGCTCTGCTCAGACTGGGCAAGCAAGTTACCAGGCGCCGTGGCTCGCGTGGCCGGGCTCCGCCATTGTGCTTAGCTACAGTAGAATGTAGCCAGGGTTGGACCGGGAAGGCATTGCCGAGAACCTCCGCTCCGCGCCCGGCACACCGCGACCAAGTCGAGCGGGGGGAAGGCTTGACGTTCTTCCGAACGAGCCCTTGACCTTTCGAGCAACCATCGGGGCATTGATGTCAGCGCGTTTGCTGGGTGTCTTGATTCTCTTTCCGGCGCTCGCCGCCACGGCGGACGGCGGACCACTGCGCAGGCTGGACGCTCACCTGCTGCGGGATCTGGCAGCACGTTACGAGCACGCGGAGGGGGTGCCGCGCGACTATCAGCGGGCCTACCGTCTTTACTGTCTAGCCGCGACTCAAGGCGATGCCAAGGCGCAGTATAGCCTCGGCTGGATGTATATCAACGGTCGTGGCGTACCGCAGGACGACAGCCTCGCCGCCGGCTGGCTTCGTCTGGCCGCTCACCAAAGGGACGGGCTTTCGCACAACGTGCTCCGGCTATTGCAGTCGGTTGAGCCGCGCCCGGACCCGAATTGTCCGTTGTGGAGAGGCAGACGCGGCCCCGGCAGGCTGCGAGTGGAAGCCTGGGTGGCTGCGTTGGCACCGGAATTCGATCTAGACCCAGAGCTGGTTCTGGCCGTGATCGAGGCGGAATCCGCCTTCCAGCCGCACGCCCACTCCTCGAAAGACGCCCGCGGCCTGATGCAGTTGGTCCCCGAGACCGCCTCACGACTTGGCGTACAAGATGTTTGGGATGCCCTGGATAACCTGCGCGGTGGGATGCGCTACCTACGTCAACTCCTCGTCATGTTCGGCGGTGACCTACGGCTCACGCTGGCGGCATACAATGCAGGGGAAAAGGCGGTGGAGCGCTTCAATGGAGTCCCCCCCTATCAGGAGACGCAGAGCTATGTTCGCCGAATCACGGGCCGGTACGGCAAGGTTTGGCATCGCGTGCCGGGGTTCATCTTGTCATCCGTGTCCGCCGTGCAATGAAGTTCCGAAACGTAGCCCCACTAGCTCGCCACCTCGCGAAAGATCGCAGAGCGGGCCTTAGGAATCTAGAAATAATAACTTGAACACTTCACGTTGCTTCACGTTGCCCACGAGGCTTGAATCGATAGTTCCACTCGCCATGAAACTCATCGCGTTCGATCGCGAGGTCCGCGAGCGCCTGGTCGGACACCTTGACGCCCGCCTGTAGGTATTCTGATCGACTTGCGCCTGGATATGCAGTCCCTTCTCGGTTGTGGTGCTACCGATCAGATTGACCACAACCTCCCGGCTGACCAAGGGGCGCTCCCGCCAGTTGTTGGTGATATGACAGAACATTCGATGCTCGATCTTGTTCCACTTGCTGGTGCCGGGCGGGAAGTGACAGACTTGGATGGCGATCTGAAGCTCATCGGCGAGCTTCTGCAATTCGAGACGCCACAGGCGCACACGATAGCCGTTGCTGCCTCCGCAGTCCGCCGTAATCAGCAAGCGGTGCGCCTCAGGGTAGCGTGGCTGACCCATCTCCCGCCACCAGCGTCGAATGCTTTCCACCGCGAATTCGGCGGTATCGTGATCAATCCCGACACTCACCCAGCCTGGATTGGCGGCGACATCATAGACCCCATAGGGGGCCACCTTGCCCAGTTGTGGATCGATGAAGTCATGCACCCGAACCTGCTCGGGCTCCCCCTTGGGCTGCCATTCCCGTCCGCCATTCTTGAAGTCCCCGACCAACTCCTTCTTCTTGGTATCGACTGAGATCACCGGATCCCCGGTCCTCTGGTAATGGGCCGCCATGCGGGCAATGTGACTGAATTGGGCGTCCCGATCGGGGTGCTGCCTGCCCTCCCGTGTCTTGCGAGGCGACTGCAAGCTGTAATCGAGTTGTTTCAGCAGGTCGCAAACACTACGCTGACTCGCCGGGTGACCCAGCGCTGCCAATTCCGCGGCCAGCCGGGGCGTGCTTTTGCATGTCCAGCGCAGCGGCGACTGCGGATCGCCACGTGCCGTTGGCTCGACCAGTGCATCGAGGTCCTGCAAGAGCGTGGTGTCCTTGGCTGTAAGCTTCTTGCGTCCACCGCCGGAGAGCCGCACGCGCCGCGTGCTGCTGCCCGCAGCCCTGGAGGGCGCAGGAGCGGCAGCGGCCAACTCCGCTATGCCCGCGTAGACGGTGGTGCGCGATATCCCGATGGCTTTCGCGACCGCGCTAACGCCACCGCGCCCCAGGGTGCGCGCTTCCACCGCAGCCCAAAGACGCAATGTCGCCTCATCCAGACGACCCGCAAGCGCACGGTATTTGCCCTCAATCATCTCCACGACATCCATCCGCCGAGAGTATAAGGATCAACCTATATATTCAAGTTATTGTTGCTAAAATCCTTAGAGCTTGCGAAGAAATCGTCGCGAGCGGCCCAAAAGCAAGCCTGTCCTGAGCCCTGCCGAAGGGGCGCTCGGAGTGGAGCGACGAGACAAGCCCTGCGATACGTCCCCTCCGCACGCCGGGCCACGATAAGGACGCGGCCGACGGCGCGATGCGTCGGCTGCTGTGCCCTCCGACGTGCGCCCACCGCGGGCTCCTCGGCTTGGCGCTTCGCACCTTCTCCGCCTCGTCGCGGGCGATCGATGGGACGTTGTCCCTGGTCTGATCCGGACATAACGATCTCAGGAAGGAGAAGACAATGACTCGACTCTGGTTGGCGGTGATGCCATGCCCTACGGCCGGTTCGCCTTCAGCACATACCCAAAGCCTCTGACGGTCCTGATCCGCTGCGGTCGGCTCGGAGACGTTTCAATCTTGCGCCGCAGCAAGTGTATGAACTGCTGCACGTCGCTGGCTGTCGCTTTGGAGTTGGTAGGCCAGATGCGCTGGAGGATTTCCCCCACGGAAAAGACACGGCCCGGCTCGGTGGCGAACAGGTGCAGAAGCTGGTACTGCCTGGGGCTGAGAGGGATGAGCGTGCCGTGGACGCGCACCTGCTTGAGGCGATCATCGATATGAAGTTCAGGGGTGCCGGGCGAACCCCCGACGGACGCCAAAGGAAGTCCCGGCCTGCGGCGCTGCACCCTGCGGCGCTCCAAGATCGGGGGTAAGGCGCTCGTCGGGGCCAAGCTGCGCCGGGCTAGCAGGAGATCTAAGCGGGTTTCCAGTTCAGCCAGTTGGAACGGTCTGAACACGAAGTCATCGATTCCAATGTGGGGCCCATTTAGTATCGCCTCACGGTCACCCAACGAAGCGACGCAAATGGTTGGCGGGTTGCCTAGCGACCCTCTCAGCAGCGCGATCTCCTGTATACGCTTGGCGGGATAGGCGCCCAGGTCCGCGACTATGACAGTCGCCCCTTCTTGCGGCTCGTTTGGGTGCGTCTCCAGGGTCCTGAGGATACGATAACCCTTGGTGCCGAAAACGCGTTCCAGCAACGTGGCCATAGAACTGGTCCGTCATGAACAACCGTATAGACGGTCGGACCGGCTCACGCGAACCAACGCCGTGGGTCGGGGAAGGGATTTCGGGATGCGTGACCATTACCGCCAATCAGGATAATCCGCGGCAACTCTCCCCACCGTCACCCGTCGGCAGTGAAGTACCATTGTGGGTCCCTCGGACTTCCCCTCTGTTCCCGGCCCGGTAGATGACCTCAACATAAGAAACGGACATGCCACACGGCGGGAGTGGGCGGCCGGGCGGGAACCTAGCTACGGCGGCGTCCCGGTCCGCAACTAACGAATCTTGGCTCTGGCGTGCAAGCGAGACCAGGTGGGAGAACCGGCGGACTACGGGCAATACTGACCTACAGCGTCATGTCTCAGTCGGTGAAGCAGGTCCATGTCACGCGGTGGCGGACAGAGGACGGGGGCTTGGGGTAGTGATGAGATCACTCTGCCGTCGGACCTGCCTCAGGCGCGGAGGTGACGGTACACTGAAGCAGGTCGACCCCGAGGTGCCGAATCTTGTCTAGAGCTTCGTCACGACTCGTTGCGAGCAGGGTATAGTCGAGAGCTACGGGGATAGCGGAGAACCCCGCATATCCGGTGCCGCGTATCCTGTACATATGGTTCGCTCCTTTTCAGCGGAAAAACGCCCTCGTGCGACAGCAGCCACCGCCTATCGGTCGCTGTGTCCTCGCCCTGTGAGGCAGGCACAGATGGGCTGACGGACACTAACGTTCCCGAAAGCACCCAAGCCTTCTGGCTCGGGGCAAACCGGGGCGCCAGCAGCCCGTCGTTAATCTCCCGACAGCAAAGCGGTTGAACTGGGTGGCCGACAGCAGGGAATTCGACCACATTAGCGGCCAACAGTACAAACCCACAAGCTTCAAAACTCGACCCAGAGCAGTCCTTCATGGGTTGCCTCCAGCATGGTCAATCCCGATCCCTGCATGGGTTAGATACATCCGAGAAGATGAACGTTCGCTGCGCCCTCAACGTGAAACCCGAGGGCGACCTGGATCGTTCGTCTTTCACAGACGACTGGTGAGAAACCCACGGCTGCTCAGTGGTGCCGTACGCTTGTTTTTTGGCTTACCCAAAACTTTGCGGGTGTGACCCGGTTTTGAAGCTCCTTGGCGATCCGGGAGGTTCCCTTGCCTTCCGCCAGGGTCGTCAGGACTTCCAGTTCCCGTGCGGTGAGATCCACATGGGGTCGTCTCGTTGCAAGGCGTTGGCCGAATTCCAGACCGCTGCGCGCTCACATTTCGTCCAACTCCGCGGGTTCGTCCTGCGGCTTAACTATAGGTTCAAACAAGGCCGTGCTGGACCTGCGAGCTCGGTCCACGTACGTATGGCTTGCTTTCCGATTGGGGGGAGTCCCGCCGGTTGTGCCCCCACGCAGCCGTTAACTCCCTGAGGTAAGCCCCCGGCTTTGCCGGGGGACTCACCGAGGTTTGACCTATACGACGGTCGTCGTGAATCTCCAATCTCCGCCAAGAGAAGGGGATCCACGATGAAAGAGTACCAGAGTCTGAGCCACACGAAGTGGGACTGTAAGTGCAGGAAAAAGCGGATCTTCGGGGCGCTGCGCCGCCACCTGGGACGGATCTTCCACGAGTTGGCGGGCCATAAGGAATCGAAGGTAGTTGAAGGGCTTACATCCGGAACCAAGAGCAAGAGGAGGAGCGCTACGATCAACTGACGCTGCGGACACAGGTCCAGCCGCCTTGGGCGGCTCTCGGTATTATGGCGCCTTTGAGGCGCTCACCCAATAAGCCCCCGGCTTTGCCGGGGGTGAGTTAACTGCGGAAGCAGTTCCCCGGCGGTCGACCCTTGGTCATATTGGTCGGGGTCCCCGGTCATCCACCACGCGGCGGATCGCCTCACCGCGAGGGTCTCGTCAGGGGTGTGCTGTAGCTCCTTGTCAAGTTGCCTTGCCATGACACACTCAACGACGGCACGAGCCTCCTTTGCCCGCATGGCACAAGCTTGGGTGATGAGGCTATCGCAGGTAGCGCGCCCCGCCACGCATCCCTGGCTTTCCTTCAAGCTAAGGGCAGCGGGAGGAATCGCTCGGAACCTTGCCCACGATGCGCAGGAAGGCCCCGAAAAGCCCCATGTTGCCCATCGCCTCCATCTTTGGGCCTCCGAACTTCAAGCGGCCGAACATCATCGCCTTGAACGGCCCGTACTCTCCCGTCGGCACCGACATCCAAATTCTTGGTTTCGACCGCACCGCCATAACCGCACATGGCCTTGCTGTCCTTCTTGTTGAATCGAAGCTCCACGCGCGGGCTATCGGGGCAGTCGGTGCGGTACATTTCGATCACCTTGAAGCCGCGGCCCTTGTCGTTCTCTATCCACTTCTCCAGACCCTCGGTCAGCGTCGAATCCGCGTTCCATGCTTCACAGGCTTGCTTGGCCCATTCTGCCGACATCAGAACCGGTTCAGCAGCGACCGCGGTGCCGAGCACAAAGCAGGCGAAGCTCGCCAACGCTACGAGACGGTATTTCATGGGGGCTCTCCTCGCTTTTTGATGTCATGACAACCGGTTACGGCTTCACTAGCTTGCCACAACTCAAGTGGCGGGGACCACTGGGGCAGCGCAACCCGTGCGGCTGCCGATGTCATGCCGGACGCGAATGGCCGTTGTGGGTCGGAAGCGGTCATCGAAAAAAGAGAGAGTCAGCGGGTTGCGAGGGGCTTCTCTCCGCTGGCTCCCACGTCGCCGCCCTGCATCCGGACCCGGCGGGGTTGAGCGGAAGCGGCTTTTCATTGCACCGAACGTGCATCATGATGCCTCCAGTCCCACGGCGCAGCGTCAACAACGGCAAGATCGCCATCGTCACCAGAGATAAGATCACGGGCTCGCCCTGCCGACCCGAGGTGCACGGAGCCGCGGGGCGGTTCAAGCCTCACCGACATTGGCCAACAATAGAGGTGAGTTGGAGGACAGCGTGCAGAAGACAGTGCGAAAGGCTCGGGCCTTCATCCGTCATCCGTCCGATATTCCGATCGAGATCGGTACGGAAATGGCGCCACAAGCGGCACGCCACAGGCTGAACAACGTCAGCCTGGGGGGATTGTGTTGCGAGTGTGCGGCGCCTCTGACGCCCGGAGCGTTGGTCAAGATCCGTTTCCCGGTCGTACGGCCCGCCTTCGAAACCAAGGGCAACGTCGTCTGGTGTCACCGGCGTCAGGGCCACTTCGATCTGGGCGTCCAGTTCACGGAGCGAGAGGACGCCTTCAGGGCGCGCATGGTCGAGCAGATTTGCCACATCGAGCACTACCGCAACGAGATCCGAGACGCGGAGGGCCGCATCTTAGACGGAGAGGCGGCGGCACGTGAGTGGATCAGCAAATTCGCGGCCCAGTTCCCCGATGCGGGCCTGTCCGGCCGCCAGTAGTGAGGGCCTGATGCCCGAGAAGGCACCATTCTGCCGTCTCTGAAAGGCTAAGGTTCAGTGCGGGGCTCCCCAGGCAGGCCCGCACAGTTCCCGGCGGAGCAGCGGAACAGGCGGGCTCTCGCATCGATCGAAGGGCATGCCAAACGCTACCACCAAGGCCGCGTACCCGCGAGCAAGGGAGACGCGCTGTCCTGATTGCCCGCTAGACGAAGAGGGCCTCACCGTCCATTGCGTGATTCATTCTCGGAGCGAGCGCGGAAGCCCGTTGCCGGATGTAGCAATCCGACTGCACGTGACCCCCTGGGTCAGTGTTGCTTCGTCCTCAGTCAGTTCTTTCCGACAATCTCGCCCGCAGGCTAGTGTAGTGCTTCATTCTGTTTAGAACTTAAACGTGCGTTGGCGCGGATGACCTTCTGCAGGATGTCCTTAGCCTTGGCGGTCCAGATGAAGGGTTTGGGATTGGCGTTGTGGGCATCGACATAGCGGTTGATGGCATGGATCAACTCGGGGACGCTTCGAAACACGCCACGGCGCAACCGATCCACAGTCAGGTCGCGGAAGAATCGCTCGACCATGTTCAACCAGGATGCTGAGGTGGGCGTGAAATGGATGTGGAAACGCGGGTGTTTTCCCAGCCATTTCTGAACGTTGGGATGTTTGTGGGTGGCGTAGTTGTCGCAGACCAAGTGCAGTTCCTTGTCCTTGGGCGTCTCGCGGTCGATTTGGCGCAGGAAGGTGAGCCACTCCGTGTGGCGATGGTGCGGCTCGCAGCGGGCAATCACGGAACCCTCCAAGGTGTTCAGGGCAGCAAACAGTGTCGTGGTGCCATGGCGCTTGTAGTCATGGGTCATGGTCGCAGCCCGCCCCTTCTTCAGCGGCAGGCCAGGTTGGGTACGATCCAGCGCCTGAACCTGACTCTTCTCGTCGCAGCACAACACCAAAGCATGCTCCGGGGGGGACAGATACAGCCCGACGATGTCCTCCAACTTCTCGGTGAATTTCGGGTCGCGCGATACCTTGAAGGATTCGACACGATGCGGCTTCAGCCCATGGGCATGCCACACGCGCAGCACCGTGGTGTCGCTCACTCCCATTTCCTTAGCCAGGGTCCGCGTACTCCACTGTGTCGCTGCTAAGGGCTGGGTCTGAGTCGTGCGTCGCACGATCTCGGCGGCATCCACCTTGGGCTGACGACCTCCGCGCGGCAGGTCACACTCGATGGCCGCCAGCCCGCCTTGCGCATAGCGCTCCCGCCAACGCCCAACCTGCACACGCCCAATCTTGAGTTCCGCCGCGATGGCCTTGTTCTCCATGCCCACCGCCGCCAACAGCACAATGCGCGCTCGGCGGGCCAGCCTCACACTCGTGGTGTTCGAACGCGACACACGCCTCAGGCTCCGCTGTTCTTCCGCGCTCAGTCGGACCATCGGGGCTACTCGCATCAGTGCTCTCCTGTCTTGGCTTCATAGCCCTGGACAGCGATAGATCATATATGTTCCGTTAATTACCAAGCACTACACTAGCTCCAAGCTTTTCGCTGCGAACCGGTCGTCAGGGCGCTTCCCGAGGCGGCCAATTCTCCCATGCCTGTATGGCATGCTGGTTGCTTCTCAGGTGATGAGGCTGCCCAAAAACCGCGTCGGGCGTCCCCTTCGGGCTTGAGCAGTTGGAGATCGCCGTCATGCGTATGTACGCGTTAAAGTTCAAGAACGTGGACCCGTTGGCGCCTGACTGATGTTCCCCCTAGATCACCGCATTTAAGCTTCTGGATCAACGGTTTATCCAGATTCGTACTGGGTACATCCTAGCTTGTTGATTCGTTTGGTCAAATTTAGTGATGCCGCCCGGCTTTCGTCAAGCCTGATACATGGCTACGCCAACGCCCCCAGATATGGCGATAGTTAACTCACCCCCGGCGAAGCCGGGGGCTTATTGGGTGAGCGCCTCAAAGGCGCCATAACACCGGGAGCCGCCCAAGGCGGCTGGACCTACGTCCCCAGCCTCAGATGATCGTAGCGCTCGTCCTGTTGGTCTTGGTTCCGGATGTAGGCCCTCACCATCGCCTCATCTTAAGCCGACTGCGGACACCTTGTGGCCCGCCAACTCCTGGAAGATCTGTCCAGGTGGCGGCGCAGCGCCCCGAAGATCTGCTTCTTCCTGCGCTTCGGGATGAATACCACATGATACTTACAGTCGCACTTCGTGTGGCTCGGACTCTGGTACTCTTTCATCGTGAATCCCCTTCTCTTGGCGGAGATTGGAGATTCACGACGACCGTCGTATAGGTCAAACCTCGGTGAGTCCCCCGGCAAAGCCGGGGGCTTACCTCAGGGAGTTATGTAAAAACACAAGGTTGCGGGTCAGAAAGCCGCGTTCGAGGGGGGAAGATCCGCCTGAGCGTCCGCTGGGAGGCGCGCCGCCCGCGCCTGCGGGCCGCAGCGTGGCGGCCGGCTCCAGGTCTCGAACGGTGACTGGGCCAGCCGCGGTCGCGACAACGGTACCCCAAAGTGAGTAGTTTGCGATCTAGAGGAGAAAGATCGGCGGGCAGCTTAGCCCATGTCGTTATACACATCTCGGGCTCTGTGAGGCCCGTTGTGCGTCCATGGCGAGCACGAAGTCGCGGGTTCGCTGCAGCCCGATCCACAGGCTTTGCGGACCCGGGAAGCCGTCGCCCTTGCGATTGAGGAAGCCGCCGAAGCTCGCCACCATACGCACCATCGCATCGAGCGAGGGGGGTGTCTCAGGCGGGGGCTGGCGCTTGGTGACGATATACACCGCGCGCCATTCCTCCTCGGCGAACACCACGTTGCAGGGCATCTGCGGGCAGTCGCGCCCGAGCAGGGTGAGGTAGAGCACCCGCCAGGCGATGATGAGGTAGAAGGCGAGCGCGGGCTCCAGGCGTTCGAGGGTCTCGAGCTGCAGCTTCTCGATGCGGCAGCCGCTTTTGAGGATCTTGAAGAACACCTCGATTTGCCACCGGCAGAGGTACCATTGGAGCTTCTCCAGGGCCTGCTCGGCGGTCTCGACGGGGAGGCTGGTGAGGAGCAGCCACTCGATGGGCTCCTCGCCCTGGGGCGGGTCCACCTCGCGGGCCAGCACGGCGCTCACCTCGATGTCCGCCAGGGTGCGGTCCGAGCGATGCGGGGCCTTGAAAGTGAGGCGTGCGACGCGCAGTTGCTGGTGGATGCGCCGCGCCGGACGCCTAGCGGTGGCGGGCAGGTCGAATTCGGCCTCGGCCAGCACCGGCGCGCTTGCGAGCCGGGCGCGCTCGGCGCGGATGAGCCACTCGGCGCAGGGCTGCGTGGCGGCGCGTTCCGCGAGCACCTCGTAGATGTCGGCCTCGCGGTCGGCGACATAGACCAACTGGGTCTCGGGCAGGGACTCGATGAGCTCCGAGACGCGTCGATAACCCTCCAGCCAGCGCAGGCTCTCTTTTTCCTCGATGGGCCGGCGGCCCTGCTCCTTGCCCAGACTGCCCGCCTCGCGGGTCCAGCTCCATAGATCCAATAGCCCCAAGGGCACCCGCTCGGGGGTCACGGCGAGGGTGGGGTGCAGGTACAATCCACGGCGGGTCTCGTAGTTGAGCGGGCCCAGCCCGACGATGTCGTTCTTGCCGCTATAGTCCCCTTCCGTGGTGTCTTGGATGCACAGCACCACCGAGTATTCGCGCATACGCTGCTCGGTGCAGGCGTAATGGGGCTCGAGCACCGCCTGGGCGGTGACCTGGGGATGGTCGAACAGCCGATAAGCCGCCAAGGTCTCGGCCCAGCCGCCACAGGCGGTGGGAATGCTCTGCATGGGATGGGCTCCCAGCTTCTCCAGGGTGCGTCGCGCCCGGCGGTTGAGGCGCGCATCACCCAAGTCGATGGCGGCCAGCTCCTCGGCCAGGGCATTCATGCGGCTCCCCCGAGCGCCCGGCGAAAGCGGCCATCGAGCGGATACACATAGACATCCTTGATGGGCAGCGCCTCACGGTCGAGCTTGCCCCGCCCGGTGGTCTGCCCCAGATGATGCCAGTTGGCCGCCCGGTAGCAGGTGCCCGCGAACCGGCCGGCCTCGACAAAGGTCTCCAGCAGCACCGGGCGTACCCCGTAGCGCTCTTCGAACTCGCCCGGCACCTGCCGCGCGGCCCGCCCGAGGACCTTGGAGGCCAGGTTCGCCACCCGCACCCACGGCAGAATGAGAAACCGCGCATGGTTCAGCACCTGCCCCAGGTGCTGCGCACGGCTTGGCGCATCCCAGCCAATCCAGCGGTTGCGCACGCCCACCTTCCAGGCCGCGGCCCCGAAGCCCATGGCCCCCACCACACCCCCGTCCCAGCGAATCAGATAGCGCAGCTGGGCACCGGGCAGCGGCCGGTAGCCCAAATAATGGTACCGGTCGATGAGCCCATTCCACAGCGCCGAGTCCGCCGGGTCAGCAACCGGCGCCAAGTGCAGACCCTGCAAATCCCGCACTGCGCCCACCACCGGTACCTCAGCGGGCCAATCTTGCGGCTCGCGCGACAGCCCCTTCCCATTGCCGTTACCGTTGCGCGGCGCCGGCAGCTCGATCCAGCCTGCCCGATGCAGCCGCAGCAGCCCGACTCGACAGCTCATCAGCTTGGGCCTACCGGCTGCATCGGTCCACCCCAGCACCCGACACACCCGCCGCGCCACCTCGGCTCGCACTCGGGGCTCCGCCAGCCAAGCCTCCCGCCGTATGCTCTCAAGCTCCCCCGCGCTCAGCACGCGCCCACCCAACCACCTCGGCAACCCCTTCTCCATCTGCTCCCCCTCGTCACCTGGTGAACGATGGGGGCATTGAATCAGCTTCCGGGGGCTGTGTCCAGAGGGGCAGCAGCCCTAGCTACGGGGAGACGTGTATCCGCCGTAGGGACGGCGGTCACCCGCCGCCCCCGGCACAGACCCGGACGTGCAGTTTTTCCGCATCCGGTTCCTCGGTTGTACTCGCTTCCGCGCAGACGGCCACTCGCCGTCTGTTGGCTATTGCCCGCAGTGAGGTTCGCTTGCGTTCTCCGGCCCGACTCTGTCCGGCGCAAGTTTCCTATACGGGCTGCGTACTTCCGCCAGGTCCTTCCCCTTGTAACGGGCTTTCCCCGTCTCCGAGTACTATGCCTGGTAAGACTCCCCACCAGCATACGGCGGGCGTTCCCTTTGACAGTACTTCTCCGCCTGCCTGCTCCGAAGTTCCCTTCGTCCACTTAGGTTCCGGCTTAACCCTGTGTCCGGGTTTCCCCTTCCGTGCCTCAATAGCCGTATACCGTATGACCGAGCTTCCCTCCGGCCAGGAGCCGATGGGGCCTCCTGGGTTCTCCGACGCCTCTCTTCCTGCATGCCACGGCCTGAGGACTCCGGCGGACCTCCACGCCCTCGCCAAAACGGGCGCTTCGTGTAGCCTTCGGGCACGTTAAAACCCTCGGCATCCGCAACAAGCTTATCTCGAAGCTGTACCAGCACTTCAGGGAGCGCGGCCTCCCCTACGGCCTACAGGATACTCTGCCTACGCTTAGCCCGTCTTGTTCGCAGCCTCTCGGCTACTCCGCCACGGACCCAAGGCTTCGATACGGGTGGGTGGCTAACCCTTATGAAGATGCCTTACGACCTCTTCTCCCGACAGGGACTCTCACCCTGCAAGAAGCGCCGAGCTTTGCCCAGCGCGATAACGCCATGAGCTTAGCCGCTTCGTGTGAACGCCGTCTCTACTTCACTTCGCTGAACTGCCGATGGACACTCGCGGCTGCGCCTCGAAGCCGTGCGGCTCGGTACGTCGGTTATTTGATTCCGGCGATGAAGTCGTCGATCGGTATCGCGGGGAGCGTCTCGATCTTCACACTCCCCCGAGAACCGATCTCCATGGAGACCCGGCTCACGGTCATGTTGTCCGGCGCGTCGATGATGGTCACAAAGTCATACGGCCCGAGCACTGCGTACTGCGCTACCACGCGGACTCCGAATGACTCCACCTCGCGGGCAACGGTCTTGATGCGCGCAGGATTCTCTTTCACGGTTTCCGAGCCCTTATCCAGTCAGCCTACTGAGCATGATATATGTAGCCATACCTTGTCTCCTTCATGGCTCTCACCCTACCACTATCGCGGTTCCCCGGCAGCGGGCCTTGAAACACCGCGGGCCGCCCAGCGCGAACCAAGCGGCCCTCACGTGACGTTTCGGCGCAGTGTCTCAGGCCGCCTTCAGGACGACTTCGGCCTCCTGACTCAGTACGCGATAGATCTCGTTGAAGTCCGCTTTGGCGGTCTCGACGAACACGCCGATGTAGCCCAACACGCAGATGGAGTAGTCACCGGCCGACAATGCCCAGCCGTGGAAGGGTAGCCAGTCCATGCCCGTTATCCGGCTTAGACCAGCCACCTCGATAGCTCCGGTGAGAGCCTTACCCGCGCACAGCGTTGCAATGTAGCGAGCCGTCTCTCTCGGGAAGTCACCCTTGTACGAGACTAGCCCTCCGTCGGCAGAAAACTCGCCAGCGGCCACCGCGCCGCCCAAGGTCATCAGTCGGTTGAGGTTTGCCATGGTCTCCTCCTCGCTCTGCAGGTAAAGCGTCTGCGCAAACCGCGAACATCCCTTTCCCAAACCTTCACCATAAAGAGTAGCACGGCGCTCCGAGTCTCTGGGCTGAGGCTGCTGCAGCGTAAGCCTTGCAACCCACACGATTTCGGTAGGAGCCGCCAACCCGCTTACCGCTCTGTCTTTTCGATGGCCGCTTCCGACCCAAGGCAGTCGTTCGTGATGAGCCTCGGCGGCCCGCCTGGCCAACCGAAAAACGGGAAATTTTCCTATAGACAGCACCACCGCTGTTTGCTAGACATAGTGTCAGCAGCCACCCTGCGCCAGAAAGTGACCGTAGGCGGAGGGAGGGTATAGGACTGGCGCATGAGCCTGTAGCAGCGAAGACGGCGGGGAAACGCCCGCTGACGGGATGCTTGACAGCCCGAGACATTCCGGTAGACATCCCCACACACTGCGCCGTTTTGCCTCGCGGCGTCTACACTGTGTCTACACAGATGTTTCTGTCTTTGGTTCCCAGTAGCTAAGTCTTTGTTTTCTTGGTGCCGGCGAGTGGACTCGAACCACCGACTCACTGATCACGAATATGCTAGCCGGCGCTACCGGGGTCCCCGGATGGGAGCACGCTCTCGCTGTCCCGATCTCGTCTCCTGGCTCGCGAGATGGCCCTTCTCGCCGTCATCCTGGACCATCCAGCCCTGGGAGACCGAGCACAGCCAGGACGGACCACACATTATACGTTGAAGACCTCGCCTGCGGATCCGGCTGCTGGAAGCTGTGGCAGCATGATGATGTAGTTCCTCTCGCAGGACCCCGACCGACTTCCCGGCCACCATCCTGAAGACCCACGTACCCTGGAGGGCGCCATGGCGGACATCGAGTACGAGATGGACTGCGGAAGCTTGAGGCGGGAGACGGCGAGTCGCTGGGAGCCCAACCCCTACAAGGAGCGCCTGGCGGAACTGCAGGGGCGGCCCTCGAACGTGGTCGACCTCCTCGCCGCCTCGGTAGCCGTCCCACAGGAAGCGACCCATGAGACCTCTCGCAGCCGTGCTCGCGCTGCTGACAGCCGGCCCCGTCCTAGTGTAGTGCTTCATTCTGTTTAGAACTTAAACGTGCGTTGGCGCGGATGACCTTCTGCAGGATGTCCTTAGCCTTGGCGGTCCAGATGAAGGGTTTGGGATTGGCGTTGTGGGCATCGACATAGCGGTTGATGGCATGGATCAACTCGGGGACGCTTCGAAACACGCCACGGCGCAACCGATCCACAGTCAGGTCGCGGAAGAATCGCTCGACCATGTTCAACCAGGATGCTGAGGTGGGCGTGAAATGGATGTGGAAACGCGGGTGTTTTCCCAGCCATTTCTGAACGTTGGGATGTTTGTGGGTGGCGTAGTTGTCGCAGACCAAGTGCAGTTCCTTGTCCTTGGGCGTCTCGCGGTCGATTTGGCGCAGGAAGGTGAGCCACTCCGTGTGGCGATGGTGCGGCTCGCAGCGGGCAATCACGGAACCCTCCAAGGTGTTCAGGGCAGCAAACAGTGTCGTGGTGCCATGGCGCTTGTAGTCATGGGTCATGGTCGCAGCCCGCCCCTTCTTCAGCGGCAGGCCAGGTTGGGTACGATCCAGCGCCTGAACCTGACTCTTCTCGTCGCAGCACAACACCAAAGCATGCTCCGGGGGGGACAGATACAGCCCGACGATGTCCTCCAACTTCTCGGTGAATTTCGGGTCGCGCGATACCTTGAAGGATTCGACACGATGCGGCTTCAGCCCATGGGCATGCCACACGCGCAGCACCGTGGTGTCGCTCACTCCCATTTCCTTAGCCAGGGTCCGCGTACTCCACTGTGTCGCTGCTAAGGGCTGGGTCTGAGTCGTGCGTCGCACGATCTCGGCGGCATCCACCTTGGGCTGACGACCTCCGCGCGGCAGGTCACACTCGATGGCCGCCAGCCCGCCTTGCGCATAGCGCTCCCGCCAACGCCCAACCTGCACACGCCCAATCTTGAGTTCCGCCGCGATGGCCTTGTTCTCCATGCCCACCGCCGCCAACAGCACAATGCGCGCTCGGCGGGCCAGCCTCACACTCGTGGTGTTCGAACGCGACACACGCCTCAGGCTCCGCTGTTCTTCCGCGCTCAGTCGGACCATCGGGGCTACTCGCATCAGTGCTCTCCTGTCTTGGCTTCATAGCCCTGGACAGCGATAGATCATATATGTTCCGTTAATTACCAAGCACTACACTAGCGGGTATCCCCGCAACCCCGGTACTGACCCTCTACAAGTTCAACGGCGACCTGGACATCCCCTACTACAGCGTCGCGGGCTTCGGGCGGTCCGGCCCGGGGCCGCGGGCCGGTACCCTCGCCCAGGGGACCTCCGTCATCCCCTGCCTGGTGATCCGTGACGGCGAGCCCCTGACCGACAGCAGCGGGACGCCCTACGTGGGCTTCGACATCGTGGTGGACACCCGCAAGGCGACGCGGGCATCCACTGAGCAGTTCAGGAGCGCCGTCGCCCGCCGCCAGTCGACGACCGTGGCGAACCACCACTGCGGCAGCCGGGTGAAGTACGTCATCGACGCGCGCAACCTGTATCCCCTCACCAAGGCCCCCTTCTTCGATCCCCCGCCCTCGGGCCGAAGGCGGGCGGCCGGCGGCAAGGGCGACTTGGACGAGATCGTCCGCGCCTTTCACAACTCGGAGGCCTGCGAGCAGGCCAACCGCTCCCTCATCGGCAGGCGGGACGCCCTCGACCGGGCCTGGGAGCGCTTCGGCGCGGTAGGCCGCGGCGGCTGGCCGGCCTCGTCCCTCGCCCAGGCCCGTCACCTCGACTACGCCATGCGCACCGCGCTCTTCGAGGGCCATCTCGACCGCGGCTGCAACGCCTACGGTGCGTGCGAGCGGGACATAGTGGCGCTCTCCATCCGCAACCGTGGAAAGGAGCTTTGCCTCAGCGGTCAGGGCTGCAGCCGCCCGGGCGACTTCGAGGGAGTCGCCTCCAAGGTCTCCCAGTACAACATCTGGGACGAGTACCTCACTCAGGTCTCGGGCCTCACCTCCTGTTTCCTGCGCACCGACCTGGACGGCACCTACTACGACAAGATCCGCGCGATGTACGAGCAGAGCGTGGGCGACGTGCAGCGCATCCTCTTCGGCGACGACACGGATCTCCGCGAGATCTTCCCCGGCGAGTCCCTAAGCGACCTCAAGGCGCTGCGTCACTACTACCACGCCCCCGCGATGGGCAAGTGCTTTCCCAACGACCCGCGGGTCGAGTACATCTCCGCCGCGGTGGCGCGCAAGGGCAGCGACTACGCCCTGCTCGTCAATACCCGCATCCGGGCAGACGCGCCCAAGGACGGCGGCTACCTTTTTCGCGACTTCAGCGTCAAGGAGGCGGACGACCGGGACGTGACCTCGGTCGTCGACCGGTATCCGGGCTTCGTTGTCGACGGCCGCAAGGTCGACCTCAAGGGGTCCTCCGGCTGTGCCCCGTACGGCATCCCCCCCGGCTGCCGCTTCAAAGACATCAGACGCTACCGCCGTACGCCCTCTTGGCTCTCCGGCGGCCGGCCGCTGGAGATCTCCTGCCGGGTCCGCGCCAGAAGCGCTGCCTGCCAGGGGCCGGAAACGCTGGAGACGGTACGGGTGGGCGAGACCTGCGATACCCAGATGCGGCCTGTCGCCGGGATTCGCTGAGCGTCTTGGGGGCACCGCGGCCGGACCTCGACCTGTCGCTGTTCGACGGACAGCCCCGCTCGGCCACGGCCAGGGCGGTGCTTGACTCGCGCATCATAGAGATTGGCGGCGAGCCGTTTATGACGGCCATCGCGAAGACGCCCAAAGTGGCGCTGAGAGTCCTCGCCGAAATCGCCTCCCGGATTCGACGCACGGACGAGACCGTCTGCGAGTTGGCAGACGAGGTGTACCGCGACGCATACTACGACGCGCTGACGGGCCTCGCCAACCGCGCACTGCTGCACGCTGCGCTGGAGCAGGCGAGCCGAGCGGCGAAGCGGTCCGGGAGGCAGGTGGCGTTGCTGTTCATGGACCTGGGCCGGTTCAAGATAGGTAATGACCATCCTCGTCGGCACCACGTCGCGGACCGACCCCACCCTGATCTATCCGCCCGAGGTTCGCACGGCCAAGGACCGGCTGCGCTACTGCGCGAGCCAGTTCCCCATTGTCGAGGTGGACAGCTCCTACTACGCCCTGCCCACGGCCCGGAACTCCCAGCTCTGGGTCGAGTGTACCCGCGGGTCCGGACCCGGACACCACCGAGCGCCTCAACCCGCGCTCCCGAGCTGTCCCCCTCGCCCGAGCCTTGACGGTTCCGCGCCCCCAGGACTACGCTTCTCCCGCCACATACGGCTGAATTTCCAATCCGTTCCGCTGGGAGAGAGGCGATGAAGGCCGTCGTCACATCGTTTCTTCCAGCAGGCTGACGCGAGTTGGGCGTCCCCGACGTTGGCACAGGAGCAAGGCTTGTAGCTGCTCCTTCTCCTCGATGCCGGACACGGCACGCGCTGCGGCGGCGTTCCTAATAACCTCCAGACGCCCGCACCCGGTCCTCGATAGGGACTAATCCACAAGGAGACAAGCACGATGCAACCAGTCAAGTGCGGTCACGCCTGTGCGATCTTGGCACTCAGTCTCTTGTCAACCAACGGCGTTGCTGGCGACGCCGCCCCATCGGCTGCTCATGCGGCGCCCACTGCTGGACCGGCCTGTGTCGGTTTCGGGCCTCAGGCGCCCCGCGACATCGACAGCGGCGGGGGAGAGAACAGAAGCGTGTTCTCCCTGGCGCCCGGTTACCAGAGAATGAATCTCTGCAACATCCATTTCCACAGCCCGGCGGAGCACAAGGCGAAGGACTTTTCTATCTTGGTCAGTGACGGCGATCACGGCCACGGCGGAGGGTTCCAGTGCGACATCAGCAAGAGCCTCTCCGAATCTGAATTGAAGGCGCCTGCCGAGAATCACTGCAAGGACCTAAGGCCCGGTGACACCATCGAGGTGCACTGGGTGTACAGTTCCTGCGACGTGAAGCCTGGTAAGGGCCTCGGTTCCTGCCTGTCGCAGCAATGCTCCAATCCCAACCTGCGGGTCGAGGCCCAGGTATTCACCGTGGTCAACGATCCGAAGGCCCTGAACTTCATGGATTACGCGTACAGGGGCAACATCGTCAACGGCTACCCTCAAGCCAAGGCATTGCCGCAGGATACCGGAACTCCCGTCCAGTACCTGGGTTCTACCACTGGCCCCCAATACTCCGAAAGCACCTGCTCCCCGCTGCAGGTGACCTGGAGCGTGCGCCCCCAGTGCGCGAAGGTCGACATCAACAGCGTCAGCAAGTGGTGCAAGGATAACGTCTTTCGGGAAGACCATGCCCACGGAATCAGGAAGCTGGTAGTTAACCCGCAGCTATTGGCTCCCTTCTAAAGGTGGGAGACCGGCCAACTGCAATCGCTCGGTGACAACGGCCCTGGCGATGGCATCAGTCCGTATACGCTCGGTGCCTCCGCCTTGCAGCTCCATCTCTTGATACGCAGAACCCGCGAGCTTTTCCAAGGACCTCGGCGGGCTCGACCGGCGCGAAGTTCTCCTTCAGGTGGCGATCGCATATCATCCCGGAACCGTCGTTTCCGGCATACAGCACCTCCCTCTCGCTCAGCGCGCAAGCCACGCCGGAGAGGTCTTCCGCGCGGCTCGCAGGGTCACCCAAGCCAAGGGCGTGGTGGCAAGACTGCCGAACGAGTTCGACGGGATGGTGCTCGCGGACAGGGACGGAATTCTGGCTCCGGTGCGAAAAGACCGATTCCGGTCACTGGAGCCGCTGACTGCAGTGAAGCGATCCTCGACGTGGGGGCTAGGCCCTGCGCGGCTAGAGGGTGGCGCCATGGCCGTGCAGACATCGCAGGCGCGCTAAGAGCCCCACATTCCGCGGCCTGATACAATGTGGTCCATGAGCAGCGCCGAGCGTCAGGCGCGCTGGCGCAGGAAGAATTCTCTGCGGCGGGTGGAGCTGTACCTACCAGCCGAGGTAGTCGAGAACGGCTCGATGAGCTGGTGCGGGAGCACGCCGCCTCCGGGCGCGCCGCGGTGGTCGAGTCCCTCATCGCCGGGACGCTCCCGCCGGTCGACGATAGCCGCCGCGACGCTCCCCACTTCCAACGCGGGCAAGATCCGTGCGCTCGGCAACCTGAGGCACTACCGCGATGCGCCCGACCCGCAGCGGGTGCCCGTCAAGTACATCGGCCAGAAGCCGGTCAAGAGCGGGACACCGTGTGCGGCACCGGCCTGCAGTGGACGCCAGGACAGGTGATCGGGGTCCCGAGAGAGATGGCCGAGCGTCTGCTCCGGCACCCCGATGTCTGGGTCGTTGGCTAAGGTCGATCAACCGGGCGACTTTGCACCGGTTTGCACTCCCCGCGCGTCTCGCGTGCGCGTGACAAGGGACAACCGAGCGACAAGCTCGCTGGTATGCCAGTGAAAGACTTCGTTTGCCGGAATGTTGCTTCGGTCGTTACCGGTAGACGTGCGCCGCCAGTTGCTGGAGGCGCACCAATCGGTGTGGCAGGCCGGTACACGGCGCCCGCTGTGGGCGGGGCAGGTGCGCGCTATCCTGGGCTAAGCAGGGCTAAGGCCACGCAGCGGCTTCGGGAGGGCGGTACGGCTCGCTCGTAACACGTGTAACAGCACTGATACCCCCGGACCTGGCACCTGTCGTAACGGTGAATCCGTTACAGCACAAGGCTTTCGAGGAGCTGTAACGAATGTAACGGCCGTAACATCCAAAAAAGAGCCAACCGGACCCAAACCCGAACAACGCAGTGCTCAACAGACCCGCTGATCACAATTTCGCATGGGAGTTCCGTGACACTGTGGAGGTTGTCCTGTGGCCACAGTGCCCGGATCGGCACCTGAAGCATTCGGGTGACGGCGGCTACTGTCGGAAACGCTACCCATATCGCTACCCATCACACCGCTTCCCTCGACTGCTCTCGGTGACTCCTTGATTATATGAAGCTGGCGACAGGATTCGAACCTGCGACATGCTGATTACAAATCAGCTGCTCTACCGACTGAGCTACGCCAGCCTGGGAAGGGGCCTCAAGAGGCGATTGTAAGAACTCCCCGGCTCCGGAACAACACCCCCGACGTGGGCGTCGACTAGCGCCCGGCGGCGATCGCCGCCAGACCCTGCAGCACCAAGTGGGGCTCGTGCTGGAAGTCACGCGATAGCAAAGGCAGGACTCTTGAGGCATCGCCGCCGCAGATGAGGCACTTGGGCGTAGCATCGAGTTCTGTGGTCAGGTCGGCTATTACCCGGTCGATGAGGGCGACGACAGCGTAGAGAGTTCCGCCTGCGACTCCTCCCGCCGTATCCCGGGCGAATAGTGCCACCCGGCTGTCGACTTTCAGCTCAAGGGCTGCGGAGATGCCCTGAACGTTCTCCACTAGCGCACGCCGCATGACTTGAAGGCCGGGCACGATGAGCCCACCCAGGTGCTCGCCCTCCGATGACAGCACATCCATGGTCATGGCGGTCCCGCAGTCGACGATGCAAACCAAACTCCTGTGTCGCTCGCGGGCGGCCACCAACGCGGCCCAGCGGTCCGCCCCAAGCTGGCTAGGTTCGACGTAGGCGTTGACTACGCCGTAGCCCGACGCCTGGGGCACCACGACCTCCGGCCGAAGGCCCCAGCGCTCCGTGCTCCATTCTGCCAGAACGGCAGATAGGTTCCTCTGGGTGACACTCGCCACGACCCGTGTCGGTTGCGGCAGATCGGCCCACAGCGACTCAGCCAACGCAGGGAGCGGCAGATCCCGATGACCGCAGCTGCCCCCGAAGTGAAAGTCGCATCCGTCCAGCGAGGCCCATTTGATGCGCGAATGGCCGATGTCGATGAGGAGAATCATCCCAAGCGTAAGGTTACGTCGCCGGAAGAATAGTGGCGAATGCCCCCGTCGTGGTATAGGGTCAGTTCACCTGCAGGCGTAACGCCGAGGGCCACGCCGGTGACTGCGCGGTCATTCCAGCGGAGGTTTACCGGCCTGCCGGCCGTGAGATCCAGACGCACCCAGTCATCGAGGAAAGGCTGGAGCCCCAACCGCTCATACGTATGCAACGCCAAGAGCAGGTGATGCAGTAACCTGCCGGCGACACGATTGCGAGACGCGCGAGTTCCGAGGACTTCTTGGAGGTCGCAGCATGGCTGGTCGATGGCTCGAGCCGATGCGTCCGGCATGCGCACATTGAGGCCCACGCCGACCACGCACCCGTGCGGCGCCGAAGGGCCGGATACGGCTTCCACGAGCACACCGCCCAGCTTCCGTCCCTTCCACAGAAGGTCGTTGGGCCATTTGAGTCCGATGTCCCGCGCTCCTGCCTCCTCCACTGATCGGGCCACGGCCACGCCCATGGCCAGACTCAATCCGCCCGGGGACTCCGACCGCGCCCTCAAGTGCCAGAGCACTGACAGGCAGATACTGGACGCCAATGGCGCCACCCAGGCACGGCCGCGCCGTCCATGTCCGGCAGACTGGTATTCCGCAAGACACGCCCACCCCTTATAAAGATCTCCCGCCCGATCCAGCAGGTGACGGTTGGTGGAATCCAAGACATCACCGATGTCGATCCCGCTAAGGAGCGAACGGGATCCCTCGTCCAGCGCCGACAGCACCGCGCCGCGGCGCAGGAACTCCAGGGGCTCTGTCAGCCGGAAACTCCCACCCGGTGCTGGCTGCACTTGGACCCCCAAGCCCTCGAGTTCCCGAACACCGCACTGGAGGGCCGCGGGGTCTCCGAACTCCTCGCTCAACTCTACCCTGCTGCGGGATTCTCCATCCGCCAACAGACGCGCCAGCTTTAGAGCGACTTCCATGGCAGCGGCTTCAACCATGACTGGTAATTTTCGGGGCTCGGATTCTAGCATGCGGCGGCAAGCGCACCGTACCGCCGTCGCGGTCACCTATAGAAGAGTCTCCTGGAAAATCCGGGAGGTGTTTACCATACTTGACGGGCACCACTCGACTGGAGGATAGGAGCAGCAACCATGAAGACCCTATTTATCGCGTTGTGGCTCGCGGGCAGCGTAACGGTCGCTGCGACGGCCTACGGTGATATCCCATGGGAATTCGGCACCGCGCGGGGGCACGCACAGCAACAGCAGGCGAATGCAGTCGCGGCGGCGATGAATCAGCGGTGGGCGCAGTATACGACGCCGCCTGTGTGGAGCAGTATCGGCCCGGTGCTCGTCCCCTGGAACGGCCGTCCTCAGATGCCACCTCCCGGTATCCGAGGCGGCGCTTGTTACGCCGGCTGGATGGGAGGACCGCCCTCCGGGCGCTGTTAGCCGCTCCGCCCGTAGGATGGGGTGGGGCATCCGACGGGTCTTCAGCCACTCACGAATCCGCGCGGCCGTCCGGGAACAACCCGTCGATTTGCCCCGCCCCTTCCTCGGGCTCAGTCCCCCGGGACTGAGCCCCCGTAAATAGACCTGCTGCGACCATTTCTTCACAAAGCTCTCAGCCTTGGCCCGCCTCCGACTCCACCGGGGCATCCGCCGAAGGTCTGTCGTCAGGGGTAACCTCAAGACCGTGGGTCGCTCGTGGCCAGGCGGTAATGACGGCCTGCACCAGGGTCGCTAGCGGGATCGCAAAGAAGATGCCCCAGAACCCCCACATATCCCCGAACACTAGGAGAGCGAGGATGATCGCCACGAAGTGTAAGTTCACCACCTCCGAGAAGATGAGCGGCACCAGCAGATTGCCATCCACCACCTGGATGATCGTATAGGCCAGGACCGAATAGGCGAACCCGGCGCTCCACCCCCATTGGAAGTAAGCCACCATCGCCACGGGTATGGTCACGGAAATGGCTCCGATGTACGGAACGATGGTCGACAGACCCACCAGCGCCCCGAGTAAGACGGCGTAGTTCAACCCCATGAGGGCGAACACGACGTAGGAACCTAGGGCAACGATGAGGATCTCGAGAAACTTCCCGCGGACGTAGTTGCCGATCTGTTCGTTCATCTCCTTCCAGACCTGCGCCGCGAGGCGCCGTTCGTGCGGCAGAAACGTAGCGATCCATTCGAGGATCGTATCCTTGTCCTTGAGGAAGAAGAACACGAGCATCGGCACGAGGATCACGTATACCAGCAGCGTGATGAGGTCCGGGATGAACGCCAGCGAGTGAGACAGGACCTCCTGGCCCCAAGCCGCCACCTGATTGCGGATGGCGGTAATAATCTCGCGCACCAACGCCTCGGACACCGTCTCCGGATACAGCTCGGGCAGTCTGAGAAGGAGCTGTTGTCCCTTCACGATCATGTTCGGAAGCTCCTGAAAGAACTGCGTGATCTGCCCGGATAGCAGGGGCAGCAGCCCGAACAGCGAGTAAACCAAGCAGGCGAAAAACACCGAGAAGACGATAGTCACCGCCGGCAAGCGCGGGATGCGATAGCGCTCCAGGAATCCGATCACCCCCTCCAACAGATAGGCGATGACGATCCCAGCGATGACCGGCGCCAGGGTCCGCCCCAGCAGCATGATCGTGGCGAAACCGACCGCCAACAGCAGTCCCAGGATGACCACCTGAGGATCTGCGAGGTAGCGCTTGAACCAAGCGCTGATGACATTCATTTGGAGGCGTCGTCGGTCCCAGCCAGGTGCTCATAGTGCCGCCTGAACAGCACCTCCAGCTCGTCGATGACCTCGACCGCGTCCCGGCCGTGCATCACGTGCTGACTGACCAGAAGGGAGGTCTCGTTCAGCAGTACCGCCTTGTCCAGCATCGGGTAGGTAGCCGAGAGGCGCTTCAAAGCCCCAATGACCGACTCGCGCTCGGGACGCTGCACCGCTATCGGCGAACCCACGGACTGAGGCGTTGCGGCAAGCCGACTTTCCAAGAACTCCGCGAAGGCGAGGACGGTCGCCCGCCCCTCCTCACCCAGGAGGCGAAATATCTTCAACAGCCTACGCTCGTCCGAGGCCACTGCTACTCCCGTTGAGACCGAAGACCGAAGCCTTGTGGCGCTCGCTGTTTCAGGTCCGGCTCCTTGACCAGCGCCGCCATCACGGGATCCTCCGTCGGCTGCATACGGTCCCACGTCTGGCGCGTCCTCGTGAGAGGCTGCCCGATGTCGTCCGGCGGGTCCCGACCGACTCCATCACTATGCCCTCTGACATGGCACCCTTCATCTCCGGCACAAACAGTGGGCCGTGAGTCTGGTGGTGGGGCCGGACGGCGAACCACTTGCCTGAGTGGTCCATAACGATAGGGCGGAGCCCTTCGGGCAGCTCCGCGGAGCCGTTGTACGCGACCAACCCGCGCTCCGAGCACGGCTTGCACAAGGCTGTTCTTGGTGCCAACCTCGGTGGCAAACGCCGTGGTCCAACAGGACGTTCGGGAAGACTCGAACCACGGCGGCCGCGCCCCGGCCCCTGCGGGCACCAGGCGGCGGCGAATGCCGATACCCACGACGGGCGCGTCCGTCTGTTGAAAAAAGCTGATGAGCGGCTTCTGGCCGACAAAGGGCCGAAATGGTTAAAACCGACGTTGCGCAACTCCAGTCGGCGCTCAATCCGGCCCACGCCCTCCCGATAGGAATGCTCCACGACGGCGTAAAGTCTCATTCCACGCGCCGCCTTAGCGGCCCGCAGCAGCCGTCGCGTGCGCCTTGCAGTAAGTGCGGGCGAAACTCAGGATCTCATCCACGGCCCGCATGCGGAACTTCTGTTTCTGGTAGACGAAGGAAAACGGCCGTTCCAAGGGCGGATCGAGTTGTGCTGCGGCCAGTGATCCCAGCTGCAACTCCTTGACGATCGTCACCCGGGACAGCACAGAAATCCCCATCCCTGCCTCGACTGCGCCTTTGATGGCCTCTGGACTGCCGAGCTCCATGACGATGTTCAAATCTCCCGCGCCCAGCCCCGCGGCACTCAGATAATCGAAGATCACTTCGCGGGTGCCCGAGCCCTCCTCGCGGCAGATATAGGGGTAGCTGGCCAGCCGGTGCACCGCGACCGGCTCGGGGCCGGCCAAGGGATGATGGGCTGGCGTCACAACGACCAACTGGTCCATGCGGCACACCTCTACGATCAGGTTCTTGTTATTCACCGGGCCCTCTACCACGCCTAGATCGATGGCGTTGCTCTCCACCATATTCACCACGCCCTCGGTGTTCGAGACCTTCAAGCGGATGTTGATCTCCGGGTATTTTGACTTGAAATCCCCAAGCAGCGCCGGCAGCATGTACTCGGCGATGGTGGTGCTGGCGCCAATGATCAGCACGCCGCTGATGTCGCCGGTCAGTTCGCGCACCGCGTTGTCCATGGCGCGGTACTGCTCCAAGATACGGTCTGCATACTGGAACACCAGCTTGCCGGCGTCGGTCAGGGTGATGCGGTTATGCGTCCTGTCGAACAGGCGCGTGTTGAAATACTCTTCAAGCTGGCGCACCTGGAAGGTCACGGCCGGCTGGGTCATATGCAAGGTCTCGGCCGCCTTGGTGAAACTGAGCAGCCGGGCCACGGTATGAAAGACTTGCAGCCTCCTGTCCGCCATCACATCCTGACCCACGCCTCGGGCGTCATTGCAGAACCTTCCGAAAGACTTGACTATATTCTAACGCGCGAGACCGACACGGGTTCTGTGCGCGCATCCCCATGCTTAGCAACGGTCGTCCCATGAGATAACAGACGCGGGGTAAGAGTTCGACCTGCGGGGCGTGAGTCTGTAGGCGGTTAACTGCACCCGAGCCGCCCGCGCAAGCTGCGGCTGCGCGCGCACCCACTCCGGGGTGCGTTCTCGCTGGGCCTCCAGCGCTGCTATCTGCCCAGCGCCGCGCACGGACAACTTCCGTGGGCGTCAGGGTGACGAGTATTCGTTGAGCGGTTACCCCCAAGGTCAAGTCACATCCCAGAGACGGGTCCTTCCTGTCCTCTCGGGGCGGACGACCCTCGTCTCTCGCCAAGCAGCAGGCGCTGCTGCGCCGGCTCACACGGCGCGCGACGCCCCAACCGCCGCGCGGGTTCGCTGCCGCGCTGTCACAGCGCGTCCATAACCCGCACCAGCCGCTGGCGCACCTCGGTGGCCAACTCCGTCACGGCAGGATTATCCACGAGTTGCAGGACGGCCTGGGGGTCCATGAACTCGATGTGTACCGTACTGTCGTGGTCCTGCCTGACCACGACGTTGCACGGCAGCAGCAGACCGATGCTCGGCTCCGCCGCCAGTGCCCGGTGCGCCAGGGGCGGATTGCATGCCCCGAGGATACGATAAGGCGGAATCTCGCTGCCCAGTTTCTGCTTGAGCGTCGCGGCCACGTCGATCTCGGTGAGTACCCCGAACCCCTCTGTCTTGAGGGCGTCGGTGACCGACTGAAGCGCCCGTTCGAATTCCATGTGCACTTGTTTGCCGAAACCATAACTGACAGCCATGCGGGTTCACCTCTATAATTGTCGGGCGCGGCGGAGAGGGTGGGATTCGAACCCACGGGAGGTCACCCTCCAACGGTTTTCAAGACCGCCGCTTTCGACCGCTCAGCCACCTCTCCGAACGCGTGACAGAATACCCGATGGCCCGGTCCGGATGCCACCTTGGCCCCGGACGCGGCATGCAGTAAGCTGGACGCCTCGGAATGAAACGCCCGGCCGCCTGTCCAACGGGTAGCCGGTATTGAGCCAAGCCACAAACCAAGAGGGAGACATCATCCGATGCCTACGCCGCCGCAGATCCTGACGCGCCGCGTCGATACGACACTCGCCACCAACAAAGTCCTGCGAAATACCTACGCCTTGCTGGCCATGACCTTGATGTTCAGTGCCGCAACGGCCGGCGTTTCCATGGCGCTGAATTTGCCCCACCCTGGGGTCCTGATCACCCTGGTGGGTTATTTCGGGTTGCTGTTTCTGACTACGAAGTTCCGTAACAGCGCCCTGGGACTGGTTTTCGTGTTCGCTCTGACGGGCTTCATGGGGTTAACCTTGGGACCGATCCTGCACGCCTATCTGAAGCTGTCCAACGGGACCCAGATAGTAACTCTCGCACTGGGCGGCACGGCTGCCGTCTTCGTCGGCCTGTCCGCCTATGCCGTGACGTCACGAAAAGACTTCAGTTTCCTGGGCGGGATGCTGACGGCCGGTATCCTGGTGGCGTTCCTGGCAGGGCTGGCCGCCTACTTCTTTGCTATGCCGACCCTCGCTCTCGCCGTATCCGCCATGTTCGCGCTTCTCATGTCGGGCCTGATCCTCTTCGAGACCAGCCAGATCGTCCAGGGGGGTGAGACCAACTACATCATGGCAACCGTCACCCTCTACATCAGCATCTACAACCTCCTCCTCAGCTTACTCCAGCTCTTGGGCTTCGCGAGCGAGGAGTAGTGGTTGATGACGGGCACACCGGCTTGTGGGGATCATTCTCGACGGTCGCGGCCCGGGAACCCCCACAGATCGGATTTGCGCGCACTCCGCTTCATACTGGCGGTCGCAAGCGTCTCCGATACTCGTAGTCGGCTCGCCCTCGGTTAGACGGGTGCAAGGCGCGCTGGCAAGGACGCTTCGAATTCTTCCGCGCGCCGCTCGAGAAATGGGACAATCACGGCAAGAGGCATGCTCCTGATTCCGTGACTTCGCGTCTCAGCGGATGGCCGCAACCTGCTGATTTATCATTGCAGTTCAGCTAAAATCGGGCCGCACTCCAGCTCACCCGGCAGGTGAACGATGAAGCGGTTCATCTTGGAGCAGTCCGATGAGGAATTTTACACCTCCCATTCTGGTCTGGCCTTGGTCGGTCTTTGCGGCAACCGCTTTAGCGGGTTGGGCAAGGCGCTGAAGCAGGCGATCCCGCTACGCCACGGCATCTCCCATGAAGACGTAGCCAAGAGCTATCTGGGGTTGATGTGTTTGGGCAAGAGCGACTTCGAAGCGGTCTCCAACGTCCGAGAGGACGATTTCTTCCGCCAGGCGTTGGGGCTGGAGCGGGTACCCTCGCCAGAAACGCTGAGGCAGCGTCTCGACGAGCACGCAGCGGTCCTGCGGGAGGTCATTGACGAGGCCGATATCGAGTTCATGGTCAACGCCAAGGCACCGGTCAGTGCGCTCAAGACCGGTCATGTGCCGGTGGACATCGATGTCTTTCCCATGGACAACTCCGGGACCAAGCAAGAAGGAGTCTCGCGCACCTACCACGGCTATGACGGTTATGCGCCGATCGCGACCTACGTGGGAACCGAAGGGTGGTGCGTCGGCTGTGAGCTGCGAGAAGGCAAGCAGCACAGTCAGAAGGAATTCGGCTAGGTCTGGGAGCGCATCCTGCCGCGGGCCAGGCGCCTGACCAAACTGCCGCTGCTGGTGCGCCAGGACAGCGCCCACGACGCCTTGGAGAACCGGCTGCGCTACCTCGAAGAGGAGGTGGACTTCATTATCCAGTGGAACCCTCGGGGCGAGGACCCTGCCCATTGGCTGGAGCGCGCCGAGCGCCAAGGGGCATGGGAGACACCCCGACCCGGCAAGCGCGTGGCGCTGTTCAGCGTCGTCGAGGAGCACCCCCATCGGGAGCACACCTACCACGTTCGCCGGGTGATGCGGGTGACCGAGCGCACCATCGACAAGAAGGGCCAGGCGCTGTTGGTACCGGAGCTGGAGCTCGATGGCTGGTGGACCTCGCTCGCCTATCCGGACGCGGAGATCGTCGCCCTGTACCGGAGGACCTCCGAGCAGTTCCACAGCGAGTTCAAGACCGACCTCGATATCGAACGGCTGCCCTCCGGGAAATTCGACACCAATGACCTGGTGCTCGCCTTTGCCGTGTTCGCCTACAACATCCTGCGCTTCATCGGGCTCATCGGGCTGACCGGCGAGTCGGCTCCCCTGCGCCATCCGGCCAAGCGCCGGCGGATCAAGACCGTCCTCCAGGAACTGATGTACCTCGCCGCCCGGTTGGTCGCCACCGCCCGCAGACTGAAGCTGCGCTTCAGCCGGCTCTGTCCCGGCTTCCGCGCCTTCGAGCAGGTGTATTACCAACTCGCCTTCGGGTAGCTAGGACGACCTCCATAGAAACTCGACCCGGGCCTCACCAGACCCCGGTGTAAACCTACGCCCGAAATTCAGCGTCCAAGCCTCAAAGCCCCGCCGTCACTCCTGCGCCGACGAGGGTCTACGCCCGCTGTACATAGCCGGCGTCACCGGTTGGCTAAAAACTAACCAACTCAACTGAGAATAGCTCCCATTCTCTCGCGCCCCGGGCGCTCGGAGATTCAAGTCACGGATCCAGGATGCTGCTAATTTGCCCGCGCGGGAAGTCGCAGTCGTCACGCAGCGCCCGCCGGCCTTGCGAAGCTTCGTTCGTTGTGGGCTTCAGCCTGAAGGGGCTGAAGGGCATCTCAGAACTGGTGAAGAAATCGTCGCGAGGTGCGCAAGAGGAAGGCGCACGGAGCACAACGCCGAGACAGATCGAGTAGGCAGGCTAGACGCTAGCGCCTCGCGACGCCCCTGTCGGGGCACGCAGCAGATTTGTTTCACAAGCTATCAGGCCACGGACCGTTCCTCGGAGACAGTGCGCTTATCCAGATTGGGTGCTGCACCAGTCCAATGTACGCTGTCGATGAGCTGCGTCAGGGTGATAGTCTCCAAAAAATCTCTCACTCGGCGGCTCAGGGCGTGCCAGAGCTTTTGCGATGGTGCAAGTGCCACGTGCGCCTCTCTTGCCACCAGAGGGCCATCCACCGTCGAGACGATGTCGGCGATGCTTATCTGACTGGGCGGCTTGCTCAGGCAGTAGCCACCACCTGGACCGCGTATGCCTTCGACCAGCCCCTGCCGGCGCAGGCGCGAGAATATCTGCTCCAGGTAGGACAGGGAAATGCCCTGGCGCTGCGAGATCTGGGCCAGGGTTACCGGGGCCTGCCCCGGTTGCAGCGCGAGATCCAGCATAGACGTGACTGCATAGCGAGCCTTTCTCGAAAGTCTCATCGTGGAGCTCCGTTTATCGGTTGACATGCCAGTAGCGCGAAAATTTGACTGACACGGCAAATTGTACACATACTTGATTAAAGCAGTCAACTAATAGGGCACTCCCGGGCATGCCCGGTGTGACACCCCGCCTTACCCCCGTCGATGGTGGGGCGGGTTGATTTCAGACTGACTCCGCAGACGATCGGCCCGGCTGGGCCCAGGGGCAAGTGTAAGGACACAGATCCATGCCTGAAAGGACCACTAACGGTATCCAAGGCATGCTGCGGCAGATCCCCTTGTTCAGCGCTCTCTGCGAGCAGGATCTGGACCCCATCGCCAGAGCGGCGCGCATCCTCAGCGTGAAGAGGGGAGCCGTGGTATGCCAAAAAGGCGACCGCCTGCCAGGTTGCTACTGCGTGTTGAGCGGTCAGGTCAAGCTGGCGCTCTTGTCCCCTTCGGGCTTCGAGAAAGTGGTCGATTTGATACATCCGGGCATGAGCTTCGGCGAAGCCCTGATGTTCGTCCGGGAACCCTGCCCCGTCTATGCCCAGGCACTGATGGACAGCACCTTGGTGTTCGTCCCCGAGGACCCGATATTCGGAGCCCTGAGTCGCAGCCCAGATTTCAGCCGCAACATGCTCGCGGGAATCAGCAGGCGCCTGCACCAGATCATCCTCGACCTGGAAAGCCAGTGCCTACAGCCCGCGGCCCAACGCATCATCGGCTACCTGTTGAGGGAAGTCGAAGCCCAGCGGGAGAATGGCACGGGCCGGTCCGCCCGCATACGCCTGCCGGTAAGCAAGGTGATCGTCGCCTCCCACCTCAACGTCACCCCCGAGACTCTTTCGCGCACCCTGAACTTCCTGTCCCAGCAGAACCTGATCAGCGTCAAGGGCCGTCTCATCCACATCCGGGACCTGGAAGCCCTGCGCTCCTGCGGGCGAAGCTGAGCTCTCTCTAACTTGATGCAGATCAAGGCATACTCGTCGGACGCCTTGGTACAAAGACTTTCGATGTGCGATCGCTGGCCTCGCCCATGAACCTGTCCGGAATCCTTGTCGTCGTCACGCCCGAACGGACTCCTGACGCCGCACAGCGCCTTGCCGCTCTGCCGGGCGTGGAGGTACACCACACCGAGGCAGCCAGCGGACGCATCGTCGTTACCCAGGAGGCCGGATCAGTGGCCGAAGAGGTGGACGGTCTCAAGCGCATCAAGTCCCTGCCGTGGGTCGTACTGGCAGAGATGGTGTACCACTACTTCGAGGAAGATTCGTCTTTCTCGGCGGGTCCGCCCCCGGGGCTCGACGCCATGACCGGTATCCAGGTTCCCGACCAACTCAAGACAACCTAGGGCGCGTTCTGGCTATCCAGCTTGGAGGGATGCGGAAATGGAGGTGAGCCGTCGCGACTTCATGAAGACCGGCATTGCCGCTGCCACCGCCATGACGGTCGGTTTGGACGTAACGCGGGAAGCCCGCGCCGCCGCCCAGCAAACGGAGGCTGGCTGGCGCTGGGACAAGGCCGTCTGCCGGTTCTGCGGGGTGGGCTGCGGCATCATGGTGGCCACCAAGGGTGGAAAGATCGTGGCCACCAAGGGCGACCCAGACGCACCGGTCAACCGCGGTCTCAACTGCATCAAGGGCTACTTCAACGGCAAGATCCTCTACGGCAAGGACCGGCTGACCCAGCCCCTCATGCGCATGACGGATGGTAAGTTCGACAAGAAGGGCAAGTTCTTCCCGGTCAACTGGGAGCAGGCATTCGACGAGATGGAGCGGCAGCTCCGCAAGGCTTACCAGGAAAAGGGGCCTGCGGGAATAGCCATCATCGGCTCTGGACAGTACACGGTCCAGGAGGGCTACGTCGCAGCCAAGCTGATAAAGGCGGGCTTTCGCAGCAACAACATCGACCCCAACGCGCGCAACTGCATGGCTTCGGCCGTAGCCGCCTTCATCCAGGCGTTCGGCATCGACGAGCCCGCTGGCAACTATGACGACATAGAGCACACCGATACCGTAGTGGCTTGGGGCGCCAACATGGCGGAGTGCCATCCCATCATGTGGTCGAGGGTGGCGGATCGGCGGCTCTACCACGACAAGGTGCGCGTGGTGAACATCAGCACCTTCCCCAACCAGACCTCCGCCATCGCGGACACCGAGATCATCATCAAGCCCCAGACCGATCTCGCGCTGTGGAACTACATTGCCCGCGAGATCGTCAAGCGCGACGCGGTCAACTGGGACTTCGTCAACAAGCACTGTGTTTTCGCGACGGGCCCGTATGACATCGGGTTCGGGCTACGTGCCACGGACAAGTATGCCTTCCCAGCGGAGCACGACACTCAGGCCAAGGAGCTGGAGGTGGTCCTGACGCGCGAAGAAGCCATCGCCCAGCGCAAGGACCCGGAAAAAGTCTGGCGGATCAAACAGGAGAACCGCGAGACGGCGGGCAAGCACTGGCTCATCAGTTTCGATGAGTTCAGGAAAGGCGTCGAGCCCTACACCCTGGATTTCGTGGCGGCACTCGCCAAGGGCAGCCCCGATGAGTCGTTGGAGGAGTTCAAGGGCAAGCTCCGGCATCTCGCGGACCTGTACATCGACCCCAAGCGCAAGGTGGTCAGCTTCTGGACCATGGGCTTCAACCAGCACAATCGCGGTACCTGGGTCAACGAGCAGGCGTACGCGGTCCACCTGCTGCTCGGCAAGATCGCGCGGCCGGGAAACAGCCCGTTCTCCAACACCGGCCAGCCTTCGGCCTGCGGCACCGCGCGCGAGGTGGGCACATTCTCGCACCGTCTGCCCGCCGACATGGTGGTGGACAACCCCAAGCACCGGGAGCGGGCGGAGCACCTCTGGAAGCTCCCGGCCAAGACCATCAATCCCAAGGTGGGCAGCCACATTACCAAGATCATGCGCGACTTGGAGGATGGCAGCGTCAAGTGGGCCTGGGTGCAGGTCAACAACCCCTTCCAGCACTGCGCCAACGCCAACCATTGGACCAAGGCGGCCCGGGACATGGACAACTTCATCGTGGTGTCCGATTGCTACCCGAGCATTTCCTGCAAGGTGGCCGACCTGATCCTGCCTTCCGCGATGATCTTCGAGAAATGGGGGGCCTACGGTAACGCCGAGCGGCGCACGCAGGTCTGGCGCCAGCAGGTGGCGGCGCCGGGACAGGCCCGCACCGACGTGTGGCAGGTCCTGGAGTTCTCCAAGCGATTCAAGCTCAAGGATGTTTGGAGCGAGCAGCCGCTGCCCGGTCTGAAGGAGGCCGGTTTCGAGGACGGAAAGCTTCCCAATGTGTTGGCCGAGGCCGAGAAGATGGGGTACACGCCGGAGATGACCCTGTACGAGGTCCTGTTCGCCACGCCGGACAACAAGAAGCACAGGTGGCCGGATCCAGTAGCCAAGGGACACGACAACGACACGGTCACGGCGCTCGGCGAGGACTGGTTCGTGGAGAAGGCTGTATTCGAGGAGTATGCCCAGTTCGGCCGCGCACACATGCATGACCTGGCGCCGTTCGACACTTACTACCGAGACGACGTACGGGGGCTAAGGTGGCCGGTGGTGGGCGGCAAGGAGACACCGTGGCGTTTCAACGAGAAGCACGACCCCTACGTCACCAAGGGAGCCGGCATCGAGTTCTACGGGCCGGCCATGAAGGAGCTCCCGCAGGGCGACCTGGACAAGGTCACGAAGCCCGAGAAGGTGAGCCTCAGAGGCAAGGCGAAGATATTCTTTCGACCCTATGCGGCGCCGCCGGAGGTCCCGGACCGAAACTATGACCTGTGGCTCTGCACCGGCCGCGTGCTCGAGCAGTGGCACACCGGCACCATGACCCAGCGCGTGCCTGAGCTCCACCGGGCGGTCCCGACGGCGTTGCTTTACATGCACCCCGACGATGCCAAGGCGCGGGGGCTGGCCCGGAACCAGGTGGCGTGGATCGAGTCGCGCCGCGGCAAAGTCAAGGCCGTCGTGGAGACGCAGGGCCGCAATCGGCCGCCCAGAGGGTATGTGTTCGTGCCCTTCTTCGACGAGGCCGTCTTCATCAACAAGGTCACACTGGACATGACCTGTCCCATCTCGAAGGAAGAGGACTACAAGAAGTGCGCGGCCAAAGTCTATAGGGCCTGACCGCGTCACTGCTTCAGGGGGTGCGGGGGCGCTGGCCCGCCACCCGCACGACCAGGAGAGTTTGGACCTTGTCCCAGCACTCGCGCCGTGAGTTCCTCCCGAGGGCGGCCTGCGTGTCCACCCTGGCCCCTGTCGGCGGCGGGCTTTGGTCCTCTCTCTTGGAGGAACAGGCCCGACCAGTCCGTTTGCCTTGCGCCCGCCAAGCTCTCTGGCAGAGGGCGGTTTCAGCGCCGTTTGCATCAAGTCATCGACATCGAGAACTGCCCCTCTTGGCGGTGCCCGCGCTGCGAGAGCTCCCACGGGGCCCGTCCTCGTACGCCGGTGTGCCTCGGAGGGGCGCTTCGCTTCGACTGGCGGCTGTGCATTGGAGTGGGCCAGTATCGACGCCCCGGTATGCATACGCGGCCGAGCGGACCGGCAGGCATCACGGCCCATGGCCTGAAACCCTTTGCAGGCAGTTACTACGCTACGAACGGAGGAGACAGCATGAAGAGTAGCCGGCGTGTCGCATTTCTGGCTTCGCTTCTCGGCCTCACTTTGACCGCTGGTGCATGGTCGGCGCAGGCCATAGACCCCAACGACCTCGGCTTGGTCAAGGGCGGCGTGTTCGACACGCCGTCACCGAAACCCTTCACATACAACGAAGCCTCTCCTGGTCAGGCTGCTCCGCTGCCGCGGGCCTACAGGGGAGCACCGCCGCAGATTCCCCACGACATCCAGGCATTCCTTCCGATCACGGCCAAGAGCAATGCTTGCCTGAGCTGCCATGACCAGCCCGCCCTGCGCGGCAAGAAGGCGCCCGGCGTCGCGACCCCCATGCCGGTAAGTCATTATCTGGGCGTCCGAACGCAGTCACACGAGGTCGAGAAGCACGTGGACGGCAGCCGCTTTCTTTGCGGCCAATGTCACGCAGCGCAAGCAAAGGTCGAGCCGCTGGTTCCGAACACTTTCGCCGGCGGGCAGTGAGTCGGGCCACATGCGTCCGGAAAGGCACGCCTTCCTGGGCGGCAGCTTCCTGGCGCGGGACGGCCCCAACCGGCGCGCCCACACGCAGCGGACAGGGGGGCCGGTATCAGCCGAGGTCGACCAGGGGGCCCTGGCCGGCCCGAGGCCGCCGGGCCAGCGCCCTCAAGGCAGTTTCCCCCCCGGCCGGGCCTCTGGCATCGGATCGCGTGGCCTGCCAAGTATTGAATCATCCTAAAAACCGCAGTTGGACCGTATGTATCTGATTTATCAAGAACTGCTCCAACTGCTCCGCATCTAGCGTTTTCGCGCTGGAAGCCGCGCCAACATAAGGCTTTCAGCTCAATTTCGAAGAACAACTGCGTCTTTTAGGATCATCGGGTCAGCATGCTCTGGCGCCGATACGCCAGGTAGTCGCCCCGGCGGACGCGAGGCCGGAAACGAATCGGCCGGTTATAAACGTATACCCAGCCGGACACTGCCCGCGCTGCCGGCAGCAGATAGACGACAGTGCGCCGACGCAGGAATTCGCTTGCGCCAGGCTGTGTCGGACGATACCCCTCATAAGAGTCCAGTGCGGCCAATGCGCGCGTCGGGCGCAGGAGCCGATAGACTATCCCATAGACCTTGGACAAAGCGCGCCGCGTGCACGGCATGCCTGGGTAGTCACCCATATCGAACAGCTCTCCGTAAGCGAAAGCGGGCCCCACCCGCATGCAGCAGGAGGCAAGAACCCGGTCGCTGCGGCGGTCGCCGGTCCCGCTTATAAGCGTTCCGTAGGCGAACAAATATTGGGGCCCCACGAAGGGCATCAGAGCATGGCGGGACCCGGCCGCGAGCAAGAGCGTATCAGAACCTGCGTTCTTGGCCACGAAGCAGATCGGGGCGCAGCATCCACACCAGGGTCCAGCGAGAAGCCACTTCCGTCTTTTCCAGACACACCGCCGTCCCCGTGGAGAAAGCCGCGATGTCCGCGTCGTCTCGACCCGTCACCAACCGCGACAACAGCGCTCCAAGCAGAGGCATGTGGCCGACCACCAACTTGTCCTGACCCCATCCCGCAACCTGCCGAAACAATGGCTCCACTGGATCGAGGGGGTTCAGGCCCTGCAGCAGTTGCACCTCCCGCCCGGGTGACACCACAGCAGCCAGTAGCTTCGCCGTCTGGCTCGCCCGCGTCTTGCCGCTGTGCACCACGCAACTCACCTGGATGGCGCACGCACGCAGCAAGTCCGCCAAGCGCACCACATGCTGCCGCCCCTGGTCACTCAGCGGTCGGTCTGCGTCGATCTCCTCGGGCAGTGCCTCCCCGTGCTGCACCAAATAGAGCTTCACGATTCCTTCCTGCGGGAAGCTCCCGCGGTTGGCACCGGTCCAGCCGCAGTGCCGTGGCTCCCCGTACTCGAGGGCATCTGGTCGCCTGTTACCTAGGCAGGTTGCGGACGGCCTCAGCGCTCGGGCGGCAGCAGCCGGTCGCGGGACGCTCCGTCCCCAGAAGAAAGCGGGCGCACCAAGAGCCCTGCAGACGCAGCCAAGACGTTCTGGGCGGACCGAAAAGCGGGGCGAACTCGCCACAGGCCGCTGCGGCGCCACGAGGCGGAGCTTCACCTCGTCCAAGTGCAACCAGGCGGCCGGGCTCCCAGCCCTCATGCCCTCAGCCGACGGTAAACCCACGGTCATATGCCTTGATTGTCCGCTACTTGAGCTGCTCGTACAGCACACCGAGGATACTGTCCGCGGTCTTGCTGTTGTCCTCGTTCCCGGCCTTGTCCAGCACGGATACCCGCGTCGTGTCCTGGTCGCCGCGCAACCTTATCAAGTACTCGTCGCTCTTCGTGCCGTTGCCACGCTGCCAGAACGCCAGCTTCGACAGGAATCCCTTCTTCTCCCCCTGGCCGGGCCCCTTATAGCGCACGTAATACAGACCCCTGGAGCGATCCCGGTCCTCGAGAGTGAATCCGGCGCGATCCAGGGCCACACCCGTCCGACGCCACGCGCGCGAGAAGTCCTCGCTGAGCGTGATGAAAACGCGCCCACCGCTTTCCCGTGTCAGCCGCGCGCGCTGCTGCTGACTCTTCCCTTCCGCCAGCAGGGAGCGGGCTTTCTGCTCCTGCACACCGAGGAACACCATCAGGCGTTGCAGCATCTCCGCCTCCAGTTCCGGATCGCTAGGGCGGGCTTGCCATAATGTACTGTCCCCCTGGACGACCTCTTCCATGCCGCGGTGGCTCAGGTACAGCTCCGTCGTCCCGGGTGTCTTGCCTCGTTCCAGACGCACCCGGTACTTGTCACGGGTCGCGGCCGAATATACCTGTTCCAAGACCTTGCCCAGGAGCTTGCGCATGTAGCCCTGAGGGATATCGGCACGGTTTTCGGCCCAGTCCGTCTCCATGATCCCTATGGCTGGGTTCTCGACCTTGATGGTCAACCCGTTCTTGACGAAAAACTCCCGCACTTCCGGCCAGACCACGTCCGGCGGCTGGGGAATGAGCAGCCAACGCAGGTCGCCTTCGTGCTCGACCCGGATGCCGGCCATCTGTGAGGGAGCTGTCGCCGGCCGCGGGCCCTGCTCGCCGCGGGGCTGCTCCTTGAACTGCGAATAGGTGGCACCGCCTTTCGCCGCAGCTTCGGGTATGAGCGTTCCGGTGTCCTCCGGGGGGGAAGCAAGGTCCGGCGGCACTTCCAACGGCGGTAGGGAACGGGCGCTCTTGTACTCCACCTGCTTGTCGCCCACGACCTGGTCTATGTTGCGGATCGCGCTGCACCCTGCGATACCCCCGAGGACGTGGCACGCGGCAAGCAAGAAGAAAAAATGCCTCATCTTTCCCATGACGGTAATCAACCCTCGAACTTGGTAACCCGCGCTTGGCGCATGGCATCCCTGACAGCCTCGTGGTGCCAGGCTGAGAGTGGGGTCAACGGCAGGCGGATTCCCGGCGGAATGAGCCCCATCTCGTACAAGGCCCACTTGACCGGAATGGGGTTCGACTCGACGAATAGCGTTCGGTGCAATGCCTCCAATGAGGCGTTTATCTCCTGCGCACGCTCGCGTTCGCCGCGCACTGCGGCCGCGCACATGTCCCGCATGGCGTGTGGAGCAACATTGGCGGTGACCGAAATCACCCCCCTGCCCCCCGCCAACATGAGATCCAGGGCGGTGGCGTCGTCCCCGCTGTAGACGTTCGAGCCGATCGCCACAGCGCTCCATGATCTGCCGGGCACGATCCACGTTGCCCGTAGCCTCCTTGATACCGACGATGTTGGGGATGGCCGCCAAGCGCTCCACGGTTTCCGGCTGCAAGTCGCAGGCGGTGCGTCCGGGAACGTTATAGAGGATTTGGGGTATCGGAACGGTCTCGGCGATCGCCTTGTAGTGCTGGTAAAGCCCCTCCTGCGTGGGCCTGTTGTAGTAGGGCACCACCAGTAGGCAGGCGTCCGCCCCCGCACGCATTGCGCACCGGGTCAAGCGGATGGCCTCAGCGGTAGCGTTGGAGCCAGTCCCGGCGATGACGGGAAGCCGTCCATCCGCCAGTTGCACTACCCGGCGGATGATCTCGCAATGCTCGTGCTCATCCACTGTAGGCGACTCGCCGGTGGTGCCCACCACCACCAGGGCGTCTGTGCCATTGGCGACATGAAACTCGACGAGCCCTTGCAGGGCGATGTAGTCGAGGGCCCCGTCCGCCCGCATCGGGGTGACCAGGGCGACCATACTTCCGTGAAACATAGCGCCTCTAAACTCCAAAAAAACGTCGTTGAATGTCACCTGCCAGTAGGAAACGCATCGACGCAAGCCCTGGCCTGTTATCTGTTGGGGTCGTCCATAAGGAGCCCGATTCTACGCCATCCTCAGTCGGCCGGGGAACGTTGCCCCGGCGGTTACAACGTTACAGCCTCGACCCGAGTTCAAGCGGGCCGCGTCATCCTCTCGTCCACGCCGGCTAGACGGGAACCTCGACAGCGGGAAGCCGGAATAGGCTCAAGTAGTTGTGCGTGGTCGCCGCACCGAGATCCTGCACCGTCAAGCCCCTCAGCTCAGCCAAGTGCTCGGCGACGTGGCGCAAGTAGGCGGGCTGGTTTGTCCTGCCCCGATGCGGGACCGGGGCCAGATAGGGTGAATCGGTCTCCACCAGCATGCGCTCCAACGGCACACGTCGCGCCACGTCTCTGATGTCTTCGGCCTTGTTGAACGTCAGAATTCCGGAAAAGGAGATGCAGAACCCGAGATCCATGGCCTGCTGCGCGCTCGCCCAGTCCTCAGTGAAGCAATGCATCACACCCCCAATCTCCTGGGCGCGTTCCTCCCGCAGGATGCGCAACGTATCCGCACAAGCCTGGCGGGTGTGCACGATGAGCGGCTTTCCCGCAAGGCGGGCCGCGCGGATGTGGCGCCGAAAACGTTCCTGCTGGAGTTCGGGCTCGATACCGTGACGGTAATAATCCAGTCCCGTCTCCCCGAGCGCCACGACCTCAGGAGTGGCGGCCAGAGCGGCGAGCTGCTCGACCGAGGGTTCCATGTGGCTGCGCACGTTAGGGTGCGCGCCGACCGAAGCCGCGACGCTCGGGTAACGACGCGCCAGCGCGACCACTTCGGGAAAGGTCTCCAGGTCCACCGACACGCACAGCATATGCGCGACACCTGCAGCACGAGCACACTCGACCACCCCGTCCACATCGGTGTCCAGGGCGTTCCAATCGAGCAGGTTTAGGTGACAGTGAGAATCGCTCAGCACGAGCATCACAACATGTGGAGACCTAGTGACCACCCGTCGGACTGAACGCGGGTAGGAAGGCGGTTACATGGTGTAAGTCACGCGGTCCGACTGTAGCAAACCAGCGAGGTAGGTCTCAATCTTGTTGCGGGCGTGCCCCTTGTCAATATCGCTAAACTGGACTCCGACCCCGGGCACACGGTTCCCCTGGGCCCCGGGCGGCGTCACCCACACGACACGTCCGGCGACCGGCAGCTTTTCCGGCTCATCCATGAAAGTCAACACCATGAAGATATCGTCGCCCAGGCTGTAGGACTTGGTGGTCGGAATGAACAAGCCGCCGTTCTTGAGGTACGGCATGTAGGCAGCATACAGATCGTTCTTGCTCTTGATATTGAGGGACAAAATGCCCTGCCTCGGAGTAGTCGGATGGTCTGGCGGCACGGCTCAGGCCTCACTCATGTCCGTTTGTGCATGCCCGCCCAGTCCACCAGCAGGTCTTCCAAGAGTAACTGACCGTTGACGTTGGCACGACTGAGGACCACCTCCAGTGCGCGCGTAACTCGCTCCCGCCGGGCGTGCAACACCTCCGTTGGTAGAGCGCCACCGATGTCTCGCAATGGCTCCCTGAGATCCGGGTTCTCCAGCCGCGGCGGCTGAGCCACAAACGTCAAGCGTATCATATCGCGAACCCACGCCGCCATCCAGCGCAGCGCCACCTCAACGCCCACGCTGGTCCACTCCTTGCTGACGGCACACGGATCGTCGCCGCCCCGAACGACCTCGTGGAACCGGGAGAACAACGCCAAGCGCTGTTTAGCGGCGCCCGTCCGCGCCAGCTCCAGGGCGGCGAGGGGAGCACCGGCGGTCAGCGCGAGGAGCAGCCCTGCATCGGCCTGCGGAGCCCGCTCGGATAGCCACGCTTGCGCCGCAGCCCCCGCGTGATGGCCGAACCACAGCCGCTGACAGCGACTGCGCACCGTCGCAGGCAGCCTGCTGGGCTGGCCGCTAACCAGCACCAGGAACGAACGCGGCGGTGGCTCCTCCAACGTCTTCAGCAGGCTGTTGGCGGCGGCCGCGTTCATCTCGTGGGCGGGTGCAATGATCCCCACCTTGTACCCCGCACTCGTCAACGCCATGAAGTTGCAAAGCGCGCGCGCCTGATCGATCCGGATGACCTTACCTGGCTCCTCCGGCGCCACTTCGCGCATGTCAGGGTGACTGCCGGCACGGTAAGTGAGGCAGGATGAGCATTCCTGGCACGGCTCCCCGTGCGGCGCGGGATGTGCGCAACACAAGGACTGCCCGAGCAGTTTGGCAAAATGAAGCTTTCCCATGCCTGGTGGACCGTGAAACAGCAACGCATGGGGCAGTCTTCCGCTGCCATGCCAGTCCATCACGGATCGCCATTGTGGTGCATGCCACGGCAATAGGCCGGGGGGTAGCGGCTCAGCCATGACTCGTCGAGACAAACTGCTCCAGCACCCGCCCCACCTGGACCTGAACCTTCTCCAAAGGGGGAGCCGCATCGACGACCCGGTAGCGTGTCGGCTGTGTGCGCGCAAGGGCCAGATACGTCTCGCGTACACGCTCGAAGAATGCCACCTCCTCAACCTCGAAGCGGTCGGCACTGGCGCGTTGACGGGCCCGCGCGAGTCCCAGCGACACGGGGACATCCAAGATCAGCGTCAGATCGGGCCTGAAGTCTCCTTGCACCCACTCCTCGATCGCCGCCACCCGAGCCAGGGCGACACCACGGCCCCCCCCTTGGTAGGCATAGGTCGCGTCCGTGAATCGGTCCGACACCACCCAGACCCCGTCCCGCAGGGCCGGACGAATGACCTCTTGCAGGTGAGCCGCGCGGGCCGCAAACATCAGCAAAAGCTCGGTATCGAGGTTCATCGTCTCGGCCCGGTGTTTCAGCAACAGGGTCCGAATCTCCTCGCCCACCGACGTACCCCCCGGCTCGCGGGTCATGCGTACCGGCAGTCCCATGGCACCGAGAAAACGACGCAGGGTCGGTAGGATACTCGTCTTACCCGCACCTTCGATGCCCTCGACGGTGATCAGTCGTCCCCTCATTGAGCCCCACTGTCCTTCCAAAGTTGATAGCGGCGCACGGCCTGGTTGTGCTGCTCGAGGGTCTCCGAGAACTCGTGACTGCCGTCCCCACGCGCAACGAAATACATGGCCTTGCCCTCCCCAGGATGCAGCACGCCGCGTAATGCCGCGACGCCCGGCATCGCGATGGGCGTTGGGGGCAGTCCCTGGTGGACGTAGGTATTGTAGGGGGTCTCCGCCCGAAGATCTCCACGCCTGAGACTGCCGTCGAATCGCCCGTCTAGGCCGTAGATTACCGTCGGGTCGGCCTGCAGGGGGATACCGCGCTTGAGTCGTCGGACGAACACCCCAGCCACCCTCTCCCGTTCACTCGGACGCGCGGCCTCCCGCTCTACGATCGAGGCCAGAATCAGAGCCTGGTAAGGGGTCTTGTAGGGCAGCCCGGATTCGCGCCTCGCCCACTGCGTTGCCAGGCACCGTTCCATGGCGTCAAAGGCGCGGCCTAGCACGGCGATGTCTTTCGTTCCGCGGGTAACGAAGTAGCTGTTCGGTATGAACCGACCCTCGGACAGCAAACCGGGGTGTCCCAGGCGGACCATCACCGCCGCCCCATCCAGCCGGCCCAGGGTGTGCTCCAGATAGTCTGCACTCTGCAATGCGTGCAACAACTGCCCGAAGGTCCAGCCCTCGACCAGGGTGAAAGCATGCTGCATTACCTTTCCGTATGAAACGCTCCAGCAGATCCAACGCGGTGGTACCGGGTGCGAACTCGTACTCTCCTGCTTGTATCCGAGTGTCTATCCCGCGCAGCCGCGCGAGCAAGATCCAGTAGCGCGGGCGCGTCACCACCCCGCGCTGCGCCAAGTCGTGGGCCACTGCCGACAGGCTCCTGCCCGCAGGGATGACATAGGGCATCGGCCCGGAGAGCCGCACGGGCGCGTTGGCGAAGTCCCAGAGGTCCAATGCCATCAGCACCACTGCCAGGACGAGCACCAAGCCAGCCAGGGCCGCGAAACGTAGTCGCATCCATCAAGCCTTCGGCGGCGACGGCCGCAAGTTTATAGCAAGCCTGCCGCGCCGAGAGACGCCGCCAGGTAGGTCGTGACCGCCGACGTGAGGTGCCGCACCTGCTCCACTTGGCGAACCGGCCAGATTCCGATAACACTGCTGCACAGAAAGACTTCGTCCGCACTTTGAACATCCTCCACGCTCAGCGCACATACCCGCACCTCTAGGCCAAAGCACGGCGCGTGCTCCAAGATCAGGCCGCGCATGACGCCGGCCACGCCCGACCGCGATACATCGGGGGTGAGCAGGCGGTCCTCCCGGACGATGAACAAGTTGGTCTGGGTGGCCTCGATGACTCGACCGTCGCCGTCCAGCATGAGGCCCTCCGGGACGTCCGGGTCCTCCCACTCCGCCCGCGCCAGCACGTGCTCCAGGCGGTTGAGGTGCTTCAGCCCGCCGAGGCTTGGGGAGGTTCCGATGGGGGTTCGGCAAATCCGTACCTTTACCCCCTCCTCCCGAAACACGCTCGGATAACACGGGGGCGGGTACAGCATCAAGATGCGGGTGGTCGCCCCGGGACCCGGGCGATAACCGCGGCCGTCCGCGCCCCGAGTGTAGAGGAGCTTGAGCACCCCCCGCTCGACACCCGCGCAGAGGCTCAGGGCCTCATCGCACAACACCGTGGGATCTGGAGCAGGCATCCCCAACCGCGCACAGCCCGCCAGTAGCCGCGCCAAGTGCCGATCCCAGTGACGTGGGGCACCGAGCGCGACGTCCATGGTCTCGAACAGACCGTCCCCGTAATGGAGCCCGCGATCTGCGACGGACACCACAAATGTCTCCGTACCATCGACCAGTACCCGTGCAGGCAACGCTGAACGGTCAGATGGTAACCCGGAGTGCGTCCTCACCCCTACCGGGCTCCGGCCGGACCCGATGGCCGTGCTTGCTCATCAGGAATTTCCAGAGCACGCAGCATTCCTGCGGCCTTTGAGCGCGTCTCCGCCACCTCTTGGTGGCCAACCGAGTCCGCCACGATGCCCGCGCCCGCCCGCAAGGACACCCGGCGACCTTCGAGCGTAAGGGTACGGATGAGGATGTTCAGATCCAGGCTGCCATCGCGATTCAGGTAGCCCATCGAGCCCGTATAAGCGCGGCGTTCGCAACCTTCCAACTCGGCGATGATCTGCATGCACCGCACCTTGGGGCAACCCGTGATGGTGCCGCCCGGGAACACGGCACGAATGACCTGCCCCGGGGTCACCCCGGACCTCAAGCGACCGCGTACGTTGGACACCATATGGTGTACGTGGGCGTAAGACTCCAGTGTCAGGAGCTCGCTCACGTGGACGGTACCAGGTCTGCTGATGCGCCCGAGATCGTTGCGTTCGAGGTCGACGAGCATGATATGCTCGGCCCGCTCCTTGGGATGCACCAGGAGCTCGCCGCGCAACATCCGGTCGGTGTCTTGCAAGCGGTGCCGTGGACGCGTCCCGGCGATGGGGCGCGTCTCCACCCAATCGCTGCGCACTCTGACCAGGCGCTCAGGAGAGGAACTCAGGATGGTGCATTCTCGCCAGGTCGCCAAGCCGGCAAAGGGCGCCGGGTTGCAGCGCCGCAGCCGCTGGTAAACATCGCACGCGTTCACGCCTGGCCCCAGGCTTCCCCCCCAGCCGCGGGACAGGTTCACCTGGAACACGTCGCCTGCGCGGATATATCGATGCACCTGCGCCAAGCCCTCCAGGAAGCGCTCCGGCGGCTCCTCCGCAACCGCCCCAAGGATGCCATCGGGAACGACCGCACTGCACCCCACCTCACTCAGATCCTGTAGCATGCGCCCGATCCGCTCCTCGGCCGGCTCCTCCGCAACCAGCCACACGCGGTCTCCCACATGGTCTCGGATCATCGCGGCGGGGAAGCGCGTGGCGAACGCTACCGGCAGACCCCCCTCTCCCTCCGGAAGGGAAAGGCGCGTCTCGATCTGCGCACTCAGCTCGTACCCCAGGTAGAGGAACCAACCGCCCTCGAAGGGCAAGACCCCCTCTCGTTGCAACACCCGGTCGCGCTGCCAAGCGCGATCCAGGTCGTCCAAGAAATCGAAGTCCGACAGCCGCTCCAGCATGAGCGTCTGGCCCGGGAAGGCAAACAGGATGTCAAAACGGCCATGGGGTCCCGAGGCCGTGCTTTCGAGCAGGTGCGGGTAACGCCAAGGGTGCAGGCGATGCAGTTGCAGCAGGTCGAGGCTCGAGGATTCCGCTCGCGCGACGCATTGGACTCTGCGTCGTCGGTCTGGACCAACCGCTGAACAGGCACGCACGGACGGCGGTGAATAGTGCCGACCCCTCGGACCGGCGGCCTCCGCCTCAGTGCAGGCGGCGGAACACCAGGGTACCGTTGGTGCCGCCGAAGCCGAAGGAGTTGGACACCACGGCATCTATGCGCATGGAGCGCGCCTGGTGCGGGACGAAATCCAGATCGCACTCCGGGTCTGGGTCGAAGAGATTGATGGTGGGAGGCGCTACCTGGTCGCGGATGGCCAGGACGCTGAACACCCCCTCCGCCCCGCCCGCCGCGCCGAGCATGTGGCCGGTCATGGACTTGGTAGAGCTGATCGCCAGGCGATAGGCGTGCTCCCCGAACGCCGCTTTCAGTGCCCTGGCCTCGGCCAAGTCCCCCAGTGGCGTCGAAGTCCCGTGGGCGTTGACGTATTGGATCTGGTCGGGGTTCAGGCCGGCGTCGCGCAGCGCATTCCGCATGCAGCACACTGCCCCCTCGCCGCCTTCTGGCGGTTGGGTCATGTGGTACGCATCGGCACTGACACCGTATCCCACCAGCTCTGCATAGACCCTCGCCCCACGTCGACGGGCATGGTCGTATGCTTCCAGGACCATCACCCCCGCCCCATCGCCGAGCACGAAACCGTCCCGGTCCCGGTCCCAGGGGCGGCTCGCCGTCTCGGGATCGTCGTTGCGGGTGGACAGGGCACGAGCCGCCGAAAATCCGCCCAAGCCGAGCGGAGTGATGGCCATCTCGGCACCGCCGGCGACCATGACGTCTGCGTCGCCGTAGGCGATCATGCGCGCCGCCTCACCGATGTTGTGGGTCCCGGTGGTGCAGGCGGTGACGATGGCGATGTTGGGGCCTTTGAGACCGAACATGATGGAGAGGTTCCCCGCGGCCATATTGATGATGCTGCCCGGGATGAAAAACGGGGAGATCTTGCGCGGACCGCCGCTCAAGTACGCTGCGTGCCACTTTTCGATATACGGTAATCCGCCGATGCCCGAGCCGACCGCCACGCCAATGCGGGCCGCGTTCTCGCCGGTCACCTCCAGGCCCGCATCTCGGATGGCCTGCGCCCCCGCAGCGACCGCATAGTGTATGAAGACGTCCATCTTCTTCGCCTCTTTGGCGGAGATATACGGCGTGACGTCGAAGCCCTTCGTCGCTCCGCCGATCCGGCTGGCGAAGCCGGAGGTGTCGAAATGGGTGATAGGGCCAATGCCGCTTTTGCCCTCAAGGATGTTGTTCCATGACTCATCGACGGTCAGGCCCACCGGAGACACCAACCCCAGCCCCGTCACCACCACACGTCTCCTAGCCAACCGACGTCCCTCTCAGCCGCAGGGCCTGAAGCTGCGCATCAGCCCTCCTGCTGGTGTGCAGTGATGTAATCAATGGCTTGCTGGACGGTGGTAATCTTCTCGGCCTCCTCGTCCGGGATCTCGCATGCGAACTCCTCCTCCAAGGCCATCACCAGCTCAACCGTATCCAGAGAGTCGGCGCCAAGATCGTCGACGAAGGACGCCTCGCCGGTGACATCTTCCTCCTTGACGCCGAGCTGCTCCACGACAATCTTCTTGACGCGCTCCTCAATCGTGCTCATGAAAGACCTCCCAAGAAATGCCGCTCGGGCAACCCGAGCTGCGAGCGGTAGTTTAGTCAAAAACCCGTACCCATTAAAACCCAGCGCATCCTCCAGCAAGCGTTGGCCGTGACGGCATTTCCCCTCCCCTTCGGGCAGGAATTGCCCCTCGCGCCGCCTCAGCCCATGTACATGCCGCCGTTGACGTGCAGGGTCACGCCGGTGATGTACGCGGCCTGAGGAGAAGCCAGAAAGACTACGGCAGCGGCGACGTCTTCCGGACGACCCAGTCGTGCTGCTGGGATCATCTGCAACAGGGCCTTCTGCTGCGGCCCGTCCAGCGCGCGCGTCAGGTCCGTCTCGATGAAGCCGGGGGCCACCGCGTTGACCGTGATGCCGCGCGCTGCGACCTCCCGCGCGAGCGCCCGCGTGAAACCGAGCATCCCAGCCTTCGCCGCGGCATAGTTGGTCTGCCCGGGGTTCCCGATCTCGGCAACGACCGACGAGATGTTGATGATGCGGCCCCGACGCGCCTTCACCATCGCACGCAGACACGCACGACAGAGCCGGTACACCGACCCGAGGTCGGTGTCGACCAGGGTATTCCAATCGTCGTCGCTCATGCGCATCAGCAAGCTATCCCGAGTAATGCCGGCGTTGTTGACGAGAATGCTGGGCGGGCCGTCGGTCGCGCCTATGTGCTTGGCCAGCCCCGTGACGCCCTCGACATCCGTGACGTCGAGCACCTCGCCTCTCCCGTCGACGCCCGCCGCTCGCAGCGTCGCGGTGATACGCTCGGCTCCCTCCCTCGAGGTCGCCGTGCCGATAACTTTGGCACCCTGCCGCCCGAGCTCCAGCGCGATGGCGCGGCCGATGCCCCGGCTCGCCCCTGTCACGAGCGCGATCTCGTCGTCCAATGTCATGGCCTGAGGATCCTGGTGAATTGACGGGCTCGGACGGGGGCGCGAGAGTCTCCTAACGGAGCTGCTCACGCCGCGACCGTCGCCACCAGCGCCTCGCGCAAGCTTGCACGATCGCGCACGGAGTGCACGGTCAGCGCCGGCACTGTGCGTTTGGCGAGACCGCCAAGGGCCGTGCCGGGGCCGCACTCGACGAGCGCAGCGATGCCATCAGCCTGCATGCGACGCAATACCTCCACCCAGCGCACGGGCCTGTACAGCTGAGTGGCCAGTGCCTCGCGAATAGCGCTCGCGGACTGGTGTGTAAGCGCGTCCACATTGTGGATAACCGGAAATTCCGGACGGCCAAAGTCAACTTGGTGCAGGCGCTCCGTGAAACGCTCGGCAGCGGTCTTCATCAGGCTGCAGTGGGAGGGAACACTTACCGCCAGCCGTACCGAGCGCCTCGCGCCAGCCTCACGCGCGAGTGCGATAACATGTTCTACGGCGACGGTCTCTCCTGCCACGACCACCTGTCGAGGGGCGTTCAGGTTCGCCGGCTCAACCACCGCCGCCGCAGGGACCCGGCGACACAGCTCCGCCACCCGCGCATCGTCCAGCCCCAAGATCGCAGCCATCGCGCCTTGACCTTCCGGGACGGCTTCCTGCATCAACCGTGCCCGCTCGGCCACGAGCGCCACCGCTTGCTCGAACGGGAGGCTGCCCGCGCAAACCAGTGCGGTGTACTCCCCCAGGCTGTGCCCCGCCATCGCCGCAGGCGGCGCACCACCGGATGCACGCCAAACGCGCCAGGCCGCCACCCCGGCCGTCAGCATGACCGGCTGCGTGCGCTCGGTACGGTTAAGCTCCGCCTCGGGTCCGTGTTGGGCCAGGGTCCAGAGGTCGTAGCCCAGCACGCCCGATGCCTGCGAAAACGTTTGTCGCACCTGAGCGAAGTCCTCCGCCAGGTCGGCAAGCATACCCAAGGACTGGGAACCTTGTCCTGGAAATAGGAACCCGAGCGGTTCCTCGCCATACGCCTTTGGCACGATGGGCAGGTAGACTAGCTCCATAGATGTCGGCTGCACGCCTGGAATAAACCCCGCGACTTTCCACGGCACCGTCGCGACCGGATGGCCCTGGTGCATCGTCACCAGCGCAGCAGCGCCGAGCCCCACGTGAAGCCGGCACCGAAGGCTTCCAGCAGCACGAGGTCTCCGCCTCTTACGCGCCCGTCCTTGACCGCCACGTCCAGCGCGAGAGGCACCGAGGCGGCCGAGGTGTTGCCGTGCTCCGCGATCGTCACCACCACTCGCTCCATCGGCATCTTGAGCTTCTTGGCGGTAGCCGCGATGATGCGTGTGTTAGCCTGATGGGGCACCAGCCAGTCGATGGCCGATCGCTCCAGGTTGTTGGCGCTCAGCGTCTCGTCCACGATCCGCCCCAGAGTGTTGACGGCCACTTTGAACACCTCGTTGCCCTGCATCTGTATATAGGCGCGGCCCTGAGTCAGGTCCGTGTACCCCTGGGAAACACCAACAGGCACCGTCAGCAGCTCCTTGTAGCGTCCGTCCGCATGCAGGTGGGTGGATAGAACGCCGGGCTCCTCGCTGACCGTCATCACTGCTGCGCCTGCACCATCGCCGAACAGCACGCAGGTCGTCCGATCGGTCCAGTCGATGATGCGTGAAAGCGTCTCCGCCCCGACCACCAAAACGGTCTTCGCGGCTCCCGCACGGATGAACTGGTCCGCGATGCCCAGCGCATAGATAAACCCGGTACACACGGCCTGGACGTCGAAGGCCGCACAGCCGTGGATGTGCAGCCGCTCTTGTAAGAGGCACGCGGTGCTTGGAAAGACTCGATCTGGAGTCGTGGTGGCAACAATGAGGAGATCGATAGCGCCGGCCTTGATACCAGCCGCCTTCAGTGCGCGGCGCGCTGCTGCCTCAGCCAGATCACAGGTACTCTCGCCAGGCGCCGCGATATGTCGTTCGCGAATCCCAGTGCGCTCCCGGATCCACGCGTCACTGGTGTCCACCATCCGCTCAAGGTCGGCATTCGTGAGCACCTTCTCCGGCAGGTAGGCACCGGTCCCCACTAAGCGCGCGTGGGTCAAACAGCGCGCCTTTCTGCCAGCGCAGGCGTCAGATACTTGCTGATGCGTTGGGGAACGTCCTTCTGCACCTCCAGCGCCGCCACCCGGACCGCATTGGCAAAGGCGACAGCATCGGCGCCGCCATGGCTCTTGATGATGATGCCGCGCAAGCCAAGGAGGCTGGCTCCGTTGTACCATCGAGGATCGATGCTGCGACGCAGCGAGCGCAGTGCCGGCGCGGCCACTACCCCCGCCAGACGCGTCAGAAGATTACGACTGAATGCCTGGCGCAGGTAGTGGCTGACCAAGCCGGCCGTACCTTCCATGGTTTTCAAAGCCACGTTTCCCACGAAACCGTCACAGACCACAACGTCGGATGCCCCTTGGAAGATCTGGTGGCCTTCGACATACCCCACGTAATTCAGGTCACTCGCCGCCAGTAAACGCGCGGCCTGCTTGACTCTGTCGTTACCCTTGATTTCCTCCGCCCCGATGTTCAGCAAGCCGACGCTGGGGCGTTCGATGTTCTGCACCGCCCGGACTAGCACAGAGCCCATCAAGGCGAACTGCAGGAGATGCTCCGGGGTACAGTCACTGTTCGCGCCCAGATCCAGCATGTGTGTGGATCCTGTCCGAGTCGGTAACGCCGACGTGATGGCCGGTCGGTCGATGCCGGGCAGGGTCTTGAGGACGAAGCGCGCCATGGCCATCAGCGCTCCCGTGTTGCCCGCACTAACACACGCTTGTGCTGCACCCTCCTTGACGAGGTTGATGGCGATGCGCATGGATGAGTCCTTCTTGGTCCGTAGCGCTTGAGATGGCAGCTCATCCATCTCTACCCGCTGCGAGGCGTGATGCAAGACGAGGCGCGCGCCCAGCTCGGCCTTGTTGCGACGCAGTTCCTGAGCCACTATCTCTTGCTGGCCTACCAGTACCAGCTTGAGAGCAGGCAACTCGTCGAGCGCCCTCAGCGCGCCCGCGACCACCACCCGGGGACCGTGGTCCCCGCCCATAGCGTCCAGGGCAATGGTGGCGTCCAAAGCTCAGTCTTTGCCTTGGATGACCTTGCGCCCGCGATAATAGCCCGAGGGGCTCAGATGGTGACGCCGATGGGTCTCTCCCGTCGCCGGGTCGGCGGATAGCGTGGGCGTCTTGAGAGCATCATGGGCGCGACGCATACCGCGCCTGGAGGGCGTCTTGCGACTTTTCTGTACTGCCATGCAGGGGCACTCCTCGAAAGGTTGTGTTCACTCCGAGCCATGCGGCTCCTTGAGCCGGGCCAGCACGGCGAAGGGACCGTCGCGTGCCGGGCCGACTGCCATCTCCGCAGGGACCTCAGCGTCGCATACCGCCCGCGGATGGAGCGGCGCGATTGGTAAGGACAGGATGAGATCGTCCTCCACCATTGCCGCCAGCGCGATAGACCGCGACTCCAGCAACAGCGGTTCGTAGCATTCGGGCAAGCACTCCGCCTGCGCTTCAGAATCCACTATTCCCAGAGACATGCGGCTCTGCACGGAAATCTCCAGCGGCCTCAGACACCGTTGGCAAGTCAGCCTCAGCCGCGCTTGCACCGTCCCCGCGACGTAGGGCGTGCCAACACCGTCTATCCCGAACGCCAAATCCACATGAGCCGCACCCTCCGCACTCAGCAGACTCCGCCCCAATCGGGGCATCTGCGACAGTGGTATGTCACCCTGCAGGCTGCGCCCCTGATCGGCTAAGCGGCGAGGATCGATGCGTTGAGGCAGGCGGTACAACATAAATTTGCAAACATATACGCATTCTCCCCTCTCTGTCAAAAAGAACCGGGTTCACCAACGCACGGGCTGCTATTATAAGCGAATCTTCGTTTACCTCTGGGACCGATGGGTCTCGCAGCTTGAACTAGCGCTCGGCATCCCGACGCCGCGAGGACCAGCGGCACGGCCTGGAAACGTCGTACCCTCGAAATCTCCCCAAAGGCCAATGAGCCCCCTGGTACTGGCGTCCACCTCGCCGTTCCGGCGACAGCTTCTGGCGCGTTTGGGCCTGGAGTTCCGTGCAGTCGCGCCCCATACCGACGAACGCCAACGACCGGGCGAGAGCCCGGAACGACTTTGTTTGCGTCTGGCCGAGGAGAAGGCGCGATCGGTGGCCTCGGCTTATCCCAACGATCTAATCATCGGCTCAGACCAAGTGGCCGTGCTGTCCGGCCAGGTCATGGGGAAGCCAATCAGCCATGAGGCGGCTGTCGACCAACTGCGCCAGGCATCAGGTCGTACCATGACGTTCTGGACCGCGTTATGCCTGCTGAATAGTGGCGCCGACCGGATACAGCGCGAAGTCGCACCCTACCGGGTGCTGTTCCGCTCCCTCACCTCTGACCAGATTGAACGCTATCTGGAGCGCGACCAGCCTTACCACTGCGCCGGCGCGATTAGGTCCGAGGCGCTCGGCATCGCTCTGATAGAACGTATGGAGGGTGCAGACCCCACTGCCTTGGTGGGACTGCCTCTCATCGCCCTCGTCACGATGTTGCAGCGAGAAGGAGTCAACATACCCTGAGTCGGCGCTGGTCGGTCCAGCCACTTCCATCCACGGCCCCGGTATCAGCGCCGCTGCGAGAGGGTAACCAGGAGTCGCGACTTGCTCCGAAACACTGGTAAAATCCCTAGCGGGCGTGGCCCTTGTCTTTACATCGGCTAACCGGGTACGGCTCGTGGTAACGCCAACTCCAAGGCCGGCATCTCCGTACGCGGTTCCACTGCAAGCGCTCTGCGCCGACCGCGGACCGCGACTAAACGAGGGGGGGTCATCACGCACATGCGAGGCAAGACACGGCAGGAAAGTAAGCCTGAGGTCGGTCCTGTCATCGCCGGCCGGTCAGACAACACTGTGTGGCACCACGCGACGGTGACGCGGGCACGCCGCCAGCGCCAGAACGGGCACCGTAGCGCCATTCTCTGGTTCACCGGCCTCTCTGGCGCCGGCAAGTCGACGCTCGCGCACGCAGTGGAGGAGGAGTTGCACCAGATCGGTTGCCGGACGTTCGTGTTCGATGGCGACAACGTCCGCCACGGTCTCTGCGGCGACCTCGGATTCTCTGCGGAGGACCGCGCGGAAAACATCCGGCGTATCGGCGAGATGGCCAAGCTATTCATCGAGGCTGGGGTCATCGCCCTTACGGCCTTCATCTCTCCCTACCGGGCGGACCGCGGCCGCGTGCGTTTCTCGGTGGGGGAAGGCGATTTCATCGAGATTTACTGCAAGTGCTCGCTGGAGGTCTGTGAACGCCGGGACGTCAAGGGTCTCTATCAGCGTGCGCGGGCCGGAAAGATCCCCGAATTCACCGGCATCTCGTCGCCCTACGAAGAGCCGGAGCATCCCGAGTTGGCTATCGACACGGCCGAGACGACATTGGAAGAGTCCGTGGTTCAAGTCCTGTCCTTCCTGCGACAACAGCGCATCATCGAGGCGCCTTGAACCGACGCGCGCTCATCACCGGCATCACCGGCCAGGACGGAGCCTACCTCGCATCTTTTCTGCTGGACAAGGGCTACGAAGTCCATGGTATCAAGCGCCGAACCTCGCTGTTCAACACGGATCGCATCGACCACCTCTATCAGGACCCCCACGAGTTTCCGCGGCGGCTCATCCTCCATTATGGGGATATGACAGACTCCAGCAGCCTCGTACGTGTGGTTGAGCAGGTACAACCGGACGAGATTTACAACTTGGCCGCGCAGAGTCATGTGGCCGTCTCCTTCGAAGAGCCGGAGTACACCGCCGACTCCGATGCGCTGGGTACCCTGCGCCTCCTTGAGGCAGTGCGTATCCTCCGCCTGAAGGACAAGACGCGTCTATACCAGGCATCGACCTCCGAGCTCTACGGGAAGGTGCGAGAGATGCCCCAGCGCGAGACGACGCCCTTCTATCCGCGGTCGCCATACGGAGCCGCCAAACTGTATGCATACTGGATCACGGTCAACTACCGTGAGGCATACGGCTTGTTCGCCTGTAACGGCATCCTCTTTAACCACGAATCCCCGTCGCGGGGGGAGACTTTCGTTACCCGCAAGATCACGCGCGGCTTGGCCCGCATCATGCTGGGGCTGCAGGGCACCTTGTACCTCGGCAATCTGGGCGCGCGCCGCGATTGGGGCCATGCCCGCGATTTCGTGGAAGCCATGTGGCTCATCCTGCAACAGGACGTTCCGGAGGACTTCGTGATCGCGACCGGGCAACAGCACTCCGTGCGCGATTTCGTGGACAGGGCGGCTGCCCATCTCGGCATCACTCTAGAGTGGCAGGGGAGCGGTATCGACGAAGTCGGCGTGATCGCTGGCCTCAGCCCCAGCCCGCTGCGAGCCGAAGCGGCGAGCCTCAAGCCGGGTGCCGTGATTGTGCGGGTGGACCCGCATTACTTCAGGCCGGCTGAAGTCGACACCTTGTTAGGCGACCCCAGCAAGGCGCGAGAAAAACTGGGGTGGTCACCTCGGACCCTTTTCGCCGAGCTGGTCGCGGAGATGGTACAGGAGGACGTCGCCCTAGCGGCTCGCGATGCCCTGCTGCACCGGGAAGGCTTCAACGTGTGCCACAACCGGCTGGAATAGGCACGCTGCCCTCGGACCACCATTCGCGCCCTCTCCCTCCCCAGTGCAAGCGAGCGACGCCTCAAGCCCTTCACTGCAGTGCACGCCCATTGCGCGGGACGCCCGCGTCTACGTCGCGGGACATCGCGGATTGGTGGGGTCGGCACTGCTGCGTCGCCTTGAGCGGGCGGGTTTCCAGAATATCGTGACCCGTCGCCACGACGAGGTCGACCTCACCCGTCAAGATGCGGTGGAGGCATTCTTTCGACAGGAGCAGCCGCAATATGTCCTGCTGGCCGCAGCCAGGGTTGGGGGCATCCATGCCAACGCCACCTGCCCGGCCGACTTCATTTACCAGAATCTGGCAATTCAGACCAACGTCATCCACGCCGCATACCGAACCGAGGTTCGACGTCTGCTATTCCTCGGCAGCTCGTGCATCTACCCCCGTCTCGCCCAGCAGCCGATGAGCGAAACGGCGTTGCTCGCGGGCGCTCTGGAGCCCACCAATGAGCCGTATGCGGTGGCCAAGATCGCCGGGATCAAGCTCTGCGAATCCTATAACCGCCAGTATGGCACCCAGTTTCGCAGCCTCATGCCCACTAACCTTTATGGGCCCAACGACAACTTCGATCTGGAAGTAAGCCACGTCATTCCAGCGCTCATCCGCAAGTTCCACGAGGCGAAGATCGCCGGCAAACCAACGGTTGAGGTCTGGGGCACCGGACAACCTCGGCGCGAGTTCTTGCACGTGGACGACCTCGCGGAGGCTTGCCTCTTCGTCCTCGAGATCGCCGAAGAGGTGTATGCGAAGCACACGGCCCCGACGATGTCGCACTTGAATGTGGGTACGGGCACGGACATTAGTATCGCCGAACTGGCTCAAATGATAGCCCAGGTGGTGGACTTCCAAGGGACCATCGTCTTCGCATCCTCCATGCCGGATGGTACCCCACGCAAGCTGCTCGACATCAGCCGCATCACGGCGCTTGGATGGCGTCCAAGGATTCCGCTGCGCGCCGGCCTGGAATCCGTCTACCGTTGGTTTTGCGAACACCTTCTGGAGCCCGCCCGCCCTCACGACGGAACATCAGTTTCAATCCAGTAACAGCCGTCCAGCAACTCGGCATCCTGCCTGGTCCTGCCGTTTAACCTCAAGCCGACAAAGCCGGCGAGCTTGTGACGGCGCGCCCATTCCTGCAGGTTTTTCAGTCCCGACTCGGGTTCGGATCGGGCCGAATGGGTGACGAAGCCATTGGGTGTCGTCGACCAAATAGATTTAGCGGCGCATTAACAGGGTGTTGAAAAAGTCCGGCCGCAGGCTGCTTTTCGTGTCCGGTGGCCGAGCGCGGCCACATAAGTCGTTGATTCTTTACTCTTGAGTCACCATTGACTGGCCCCGATCCAATGTCCGCAGGAGTTTTTCAACAGCCTGTTAAATGCGCTATGGGTCTCAGGACGGAGTTTCTCACCCTATGAGGCGCGTTTGGGCATACCGAGCCTGTTCATGCGGTTGAGCAGCCACCGGCGTCGGCCTCGGTGATCCGGGTGTCCGGCAGCCGAGCGCTGATGCAGGGACCGAGGATCTGTTGGTAGCGGAGCATGGCGGTCTCGGCGTTGCTGCGCCGGTGGTAGCCCACCGCCCCTTTTTCAGGCCGAGCGTCCTTGGGTGCGGTAAGCTCGACCGCCCAGGATCTCGTGGCGCTCGGCGTCTGCCGCAAGGTGGAGCTCCGTTAGGTGCGCCGCTTGCCCATGCCGGCTCGCAGGTGTGCGCCTGCCTTGCTTCCGCCCGCGCGCGCTCATCGCAGACGATAGAACTCGGTCGTCGTCCTCAACGCTGGTGGATGGGTGCGCCGGCCACGGAGTTCGAGCGTCGATGGCTGGCCGCGTTGGATGTCTATAATCTCTTGGATCGCAAGGTCAGCGACATCGCGACTACGACTATGCTTCCCGCCTATCCGGCGAGCCTGCCGACGGGCCTGCCGAGGCCCCTACCCACCCGGCCGAGTCGCGCTCGGCGGGGTTCAGAGCTTGTGAACAAATCGTCGCGAGCGGCCCGAGAGCAAGGCGCACGGAGCGCAGCGACGAGACATATCGAGTAGATGGGCGAGGAGCGACCGAATGGCAGGACAGCCATTCGGCACGTCCGCGGGACGCCCCGAAGGAATGGCGTACAGGAGGTACGCCATGAACACCGCGCAACGCCGCTATCGGGACACGCAGCAGATTTATTCACAAGCTCTCAGTGTCACCTGCACCTTCCAGACCCGATGCCTCGCGGCTGGCCGGAGTGGCCAAGGTGTTGCAAGGTCGCTCGCAGCAAACCATGGCGACCGCGCTGCTACTCTCCATGGCGCTGCATGTGGGTGCGTTGGGATGGCTCCCGATACGGCCTCGACCGTCGCCGGGCGATGTCGGTCCCCACAGTATCACGGTCCATCTCGTGGCCGGGGGCGCCCTAACGTTCAGCCCCTCCAAGCCGAGCGCAGGCGACGCATCGTCTCGGCCCGAGCATCCGGCCGTGTCCCCTGCGGCACCCGCGCTGCAGGGCAGCCCGCTCGAACGGTCCGCGGACGCCGCGAGGCGACCGGGCACGCCGCAACTTAAGCGGCACAGGGCGCGACCTGTCCGCCTCACGAAGCCAACGCCCGTGCCTCGGGTGGCACCGGGCACCGAGCCGGCACCGGCCGCGGTGCACGCGCTTCCCGGCTCCCCGGCGGCGCCGAGCCGGCATTCGGACCGCTCAGCCGCGTCTGAACAGCCCGCCGCGACATTGCCGCGCTACGCCGCAGATTACCTGCGCAACCCGCCGCCCGTTTACCCACCCCTTGCGAGACGGAGGCGCTTGCAAGGTACCGTCCTTCTCAGAGTGCACGTGGGAGTTCAAGGAGCGGTGCTCGACGTACAGGTAGAGCGTTCCTCGGGGCACGAGATCCTCAATCGGGCAGCACTGGGTGCCGTGCGGGCCTGGCGGTTCCTGCCCGCGCGACGCGGTGCGACGCCCGTGGAGGCATGGGTGCGCGTCCCGTTAGACTTCCGGCTCGTGGAATAGTGGACCCTGGCACGAGCACGGCAGCGACGAGCATCGCCATACCGAGCCGCTGACCTGAAGAGAGGAATCGCCTTCCGGCAGGCGATCGTGCAGCGGTCGCGGTGGAAAGGTGCCATCTCACGGCCCCTTGCTCCCGCCCCCGAGCACGCCCTCGATACCCTTCACGCTCTTGCGGATGGTGCCGCCGACGCCCTTCACCGCCTTCCCAACGTCCGAGACGACACCCTCGACGGCGCCACCCACGCCTCCCGCCCCGTGCCGGGTCGAAGCGCCGGACTTGAGCATTCCCACACAGGGATTGTCGCGCACTGACCCCTGCAGCGCGTCTGCCGCAAACGCATAGGCGGCGTAGCTCGGCGTGAGCTTGGCCAGAAACACGCCGAGGTGGAGTAGAGTCGAGGTTTTGTCGACGGAATGTCGGGGATCGGAGAGCGGACCGCTGAGAGCGACGGGGACGGCCACGTTTAGCCGGAACAAGCCCTTCGAAAAGGGCGTCACCCTGAGATCGAGGGTCTCCTTCGCCAGGTTGACCTTGCCCTCGACCCAGACGGTGGAGTACTCGGTATCGACGAGTCCCACGCCGACCGTCGCCGCCCCGCGCTTCATCTGCAGATCGCAGATGGCGCAGTTGAGCGTCGCCAGCTTTGCGTCTTGGCTGAAGAGCTGGCCTAGGGTGAGCCGCACGCCCAGCACCAGATGATCCAGGGGCCGAGCGTCCAGCTTCCCGTGCCCGACGGCGAAACGGGCGTGTCCATCCAGACTGGCCATGAGATCGGCCAGCGAACGGCCCTGACCCCGGAGGTCCACGTCGATGGCGGCGCGACCTTCGAGGAACCCTGCGGCCTTGGTTCTGGCGAGGACCTTCGTGAGATCCATGCCCGGGTCCTGCACCCGGAGCTTCACGGCCGGGAGCTCGCCAGTGCCGTTGACCTCGAGTTCCAAGCGCGCCTGGGTTGCGGAGGTCTCCGGGATCACCGCGGTCGCCCGCAGCAGGCCCCCGTCCAGCGCGACCTGCGCTTCGATCTCGTTTGCGACCCGGTAGGGAAGCCGCAAACCCTGGCCGTGGAGGGTGAGGTGCGCGTCCAGCGCCGACAGCGCATCGAAAGGCAAGGGTGTGGGCGAGAATACCCGCTTGGTGCCACCGGATTGGCGAGGGGGCTTCGCTTCCGCGCCGCGCGGAAACCAGGCCGCTACGTCCAAATCCTCCGCCCTGATCTCCGCCTCGATCGAGGGCCGCAGCGGCCCGTGCCGGAAGCGGGCCGTGCCCGACACACGCCCGTGGTCCAGGCGTAGGTCGAGCCCGGATACGTCGAACGAGCCCGGCTCCCCGCGCAGCGCGAAGGCAGCTTTCACCGGGCGCACTTGGGGCACCCCGCCACCCCATGCCTGGCGAATCCTGTCGAGGTCCTGGGCTTCTGCCGTGACCGCGAGGTCCAGCCCCTTCGCTGCCAGGGGATCGGCCACCGAGCCCTTAGCGGTCACCTGCACCCCGAGCACCGTGCCCGCGACGTCGACCGGATAGCCACCGGTCCTCGTCAACCACCAGGCCGGGGTCCCCAGGCTGCCCGTCGCTTCAAACGCCGTACCCCCCCAAGTCCCTTTGCCGCTCAACGCGATCGGGGTGTTCGAGGTAAATCGAGCGTCGCGCAGGCGGCTGAGCTCCACGTCGACGCGGTCCCCACGCTCTTGGCGGACATAACTCGCGTGGACGTTGCCTTCCAGGCCCCGCAGCAGCTCCCCGAGCGTCCGGCCCCGGGCCTTGCCCTCCCCGATCAACGACAGCACCGCATCCTTGAGCTTGGGCGCCCGTTCGGGGCCGAGGAGGCGCCCGGGCTCGATACGGAGTGCGCTCACCGTCACGGCGACAGTCGGGCTCGCCGCCCGCACGACCGCGCTGCCCTCGACCTCCAGACCCGTCGCCTGAACACGCAGGTCTTTCGCCGAGAGCGTGCCGTCCTTCAGGCGGATCCCCAGCGCCAGGGTCTGCACGGACAGGCCGGGCAGCGAAACGCGCTCGCCACGCAACCTCAGGCCCGCATCCAGCTTCTCCAAGACCTGGTAAGGCAAGGGCTCCTCGAAACGTGCGTTCCATGGTTCCCGCTTCGCGCTGGGAGACGAAGGTCCGGCCGCGGACAGCCATGGCGCCAGGTCGAGGTCTCGAATGGCCAGGTCCCCCTGGAGACGGGGTCTGCGGGCACCACGGACCAGGGCGAGCCGGCCGGCGATCTTGGCGTCACCCAGCGCCGCATCGAGCGACCCCTTGGCCGCCTCGGTGCCCCCCGTGACCTTCACCGAGAGCCGCAGCGGAATCCCCGGCGGAACGACCTCGCCGAAGGCCGAGCGCAGCCCGTCGAGGTCGTGCGCCTTTGCGGTCACCGTCAAATCCAGTCCTTTCCCGGCGAGAGGTTCGGCGACTGTTCCCTCGACCTCGGCGTTCACCCCAAGGGCCGTGGCGGAGAGACTCACGGGCAGAGGTCGACGCGTCTCGGGCCTTGCGCCGGGGGCGCCCACGTGCCCCTTCACGTCGAAGGCGCGGCCCCCCCAGGCACCTTCACCACTGACCGCGGCCGAGATGCCCGCCGCCGCGTCGTCCGCCAGTCGCTGGAGGGCGAAGGACACGTGATCGCCGCGCTTGGCGGCGATATAGCTTCCATCGACGGTTCCGTTCAGGTTCGCTAGCGAGATCTCCAAGCGTCTTGCCCCGGGATTTCAGATCACTCTTCAGGGACAGCACGGCGTCCCCGAGGGCGGCCCGGCCCAGAAGCCGGCCCAGGTCGACGTGCGGCACCTGCACCGTGAGCGCGACGCTCGGCTCCGGCGCTCGGCCCAGGACGGCGGCTTTGCCTTGCAGCTCCAACTCGGGTGCTCTGAGGTCCAGTCGGCTGACGGAGAGCGTGCCGTCCTGGAGGGAGAGCTGCAGGTCAATCGACTCCAGAGACAGTCGGGGCAGCGCGACCCGTTCGCCGCGGAGCCGGAAATCCGCGTCCAGCTTCTCCAAGACCCCGAAGGGCAACGACTCCTCCAAACGCGTGTTGGGCTGGTCCCGCTTCTCCTCGGGAGAGAATGACCGGGCGAAGGAGAGCCACGGCCGCAGGTCGAGGTCGCGAAGTTCAATCCGAGCCTGCAGGTGGGGTCGCGCGGCGCCGCGGCGCAGCGCAAGCGTGCCGGTGACCGTGGCGTCGCCCAGCGCGCCATCGAGCGAGGCCCTGGCCGCATCGGCGTTTCCCGTAGCCTTCATCGACAACCGCAGCGCAGTCCCGGCGGGCACGGCGTCGCCGACCACCTCCCGTAACCGGTCCAGCGAGCTGGCCTGGACGCGGACCTCGAGATTCACGTCCTGCAGTTGCAGCGGCTTCCCCAGGACGCCTCTGACTTCGCCGGTGATCCCGAGGGCGGTCCAGGTGACGTTGAGCGGGTACGGCCCGGTCCCACGGACCAGCCCGGCAAGGACACCCGGAGGGCCGCCCCCTCCTCCGCCCTTCCGAGCACCCAGTTCTGCCGGCCGGTCGCGCCCCTCTCCAGGTCGAGCCGGGCGTCTTCCAGGACCAGCCGAGTCACCGCAAGGTCACCTCGCAGCAACGGCAGGAGCCGGACCTGCAACTCAATCCGGCCCGCCGACAGCAGGTCCGGGGCAGTTCCCCAGCGGGCGTTCGCGACCCGGACCTGCGTGACCACGAGGGTGGGTCGAGCCGAGAGGGACAGGGTCAGCGCACCGCCCAGGGAGACCTCGCGGCCGGTCGCGTGGGTCAGCAGCCGGGCTACGAACTCCCGGTGGTCGGAGAGAGGTCGCTCTACCTCGGTAGAGCAACCACCCCGCCAGCGCCAGCCCCAACAGGACGGGCACCGCGAGTAGCATGAGCAGTGCGCTGAGCAGGAGCTTCGGGAAACTGAGCGACATCGCGTCCTCCGGAGGGTACGGTTCGCGGTGCTCTGGAGCGCTGCCGCCCAGCGTACCATTTTCGGGGCTTCGTCGGAGGCGACGACGCCGCCAGCCGCGCGGCCCGGACGCTCAGCTACCAGCAGCGGACATCCACCGCCGAGTGCGTCATTGCCATCGCGAGAAACCGCGGAGGATGCCAAATCACCGTGCGTGGGCCGCGGAAGGTGAAAAGGGTGTTGCTGTGCTGGGTGCGTGCTCGCAACCTGATGCAGGCAGCCTTGTTGCCGACCAATGATTATCAGCGCCCTTCATAAGGTATGCGCTTGTCTGGTAAAGAACTCGACACGAGCTCTGACTCCCCATCCTGGCCCCAGAGTCCTCATCCGGCCCAACACAAGACGAAACAAGTACCCGCATTTGCCTCATGGCCCGACGAACCTGGGGTATGATTTGACACCAACGCCGAGAGGTCCCAACTCGGTCTCTGGGAGGGGGAAAGATGCGCTGGGAAGGGGTGGTGCTGGAGGGGCGTTACCGCATCACGCGCTCGCTCGGCAAAGGCGGCATGGGGGAGGTCTATTTGGCAGAGGATGCCCGAACCTCGGGCAGGAAGGCGGCGATCAAGGTCCCCCTCCCCCACGTGCTGGCCCAGGAGGGGTTCCGCGAGCGTTTCGCGCGGGAGATCCGCAGTCTTCTCGGCTTCGAGCACGCCCACGTGGTGCGGGTCTACAACGTCGGCGAGCACCAGGGCACCCCTTATCTGGTGCTGCAGTACCTCTCGGGCGGCTCGCTGGAGCAGCGCCTGTCCAAGGGCAAGCAGTCGCCGAGGGAAGTGTTGGAGTGGCTGCCGAAAGTCGCCTCGGCGCTGGATGCCTTGCACGCGGGCGGTCTGGTACACCGCGACATCAAGCCCGGCAACATCCTGCTCGACGAGCACGGCGACCCCTTCGTGTCGGACTTCGGCATCGTCAAGGTGCTCGGTGAGCTGAGCCTCACCCCAATGGACGCGGATCTGGGCTCGCCGCAGTACATGGCCCCCGAGTCCGGGACGAAAGGCGGCTACACCGGAGCCTATGACCAGTACAGCCTGGCAACCGTGGCGTATCAGGCGCTGTCGGGGCAGCTGCCTTTTGGGTCTTTCGACAGGTTTCGGGACTACTTGGCGGCGGTGATGACGCAGCCGCCCCGGCCGCTGGCCGAGGTAGCACCCAACGTGCCGGCGCGGGCCTGCGCCGCAGTCATGAAGGCCCTGTCCAAGGAGCCGGGGGAGCGCTTCGGGTCCTGTCAGGCCTTTGCCAAGGCGTTCGAAGCCGGGCTGACGGTGCGCAAGCCCCCAGGACGGCCGGATGACACGGTCAAGACACCGCCGGGCGGTAAGCAGGCCGGGACGAAACCGGAGCAGGAACCGAACGGGGAAGATCGCCGTCCCCCTCCACGGCCGGTGTGGATTGGCGTGGTGGCGGTCATGGCGCTTGCGGGGCTGCTGGCCTATTGGGTTTGGCCGAGCGGCAAGCCGCTGCCCGAGCAGCTCGCGGCGTGCCGGGTGCATCTCGAGGCGGGTCGGCTGAGCGAGGGGGCGGGCGGCAACGCACTGGAGTGCTACCAGGGGGTGCTGCAGCGGTCCCCCGGCAATGCCGAGGCGCTCAAAGGGTTGGAAGCCATCGCCGAGCGCTCCTTCAGCGCCGCGGAGCAGGCGCTGGCGAGCGGAGAGTACGACCAGGCCGAGCATGATCTGGAGCGCGCGGCGCAGGTGAGCCCGGAGCACCCGCGGCTGGCGGCACTCACACGGAAGCTCAGGGAAGCTCGAGTTGCCAAGGCGCCTCCGCCAGCGGCGGAACGACCCATCTCCCGAGCCGCCGCCGCCAGAACCGGAACCGGCACCACGGTGGCCGTCCCCTCGGAGCCCCTCGACTTCGAGCCCGAGATGGTGCGGGTCTCGCGGGGCTGCTTCCAGATGGGCAGCCCACGCACCGAGGCGGATCGCGACAAAGACGAGCGCCAGCACCGGGTGTGCGTGGAGGATTTCGAGAATCGGGAAATACGAGGTCACCCAGTCCCAGTGGGCTGCGGTGATGGGGAGCAACCCCTCGACGTTCGCCGGCTGCGACGACTGCCCCGTGGGGAACGTCTCATGGAACGATGCCATGCACTACATCGACAAGCTCAATGAGCTGACCCACAAGCGTTATCGGCTGCCGACCGAGGAGGAGTGGGAGTACGCCTGCCGGGGCGGTCGGCCCGGGGAGCGTTACTGCGGGGGAGACGCTGTGGACGCCGTGGCCTGGGACGAAGAGAACAGTGGTGGCAGGACCCACCCGGTGGGGCAGAAGCAAGCCAACGGCTTCGGGCTGTCCGACATGTCGGGCAACGTGTGGGAGTGGACCTGCTCGGTGTACGACGCGGTGTACAGTTACAATGGCGGTCAGCACCGCTGCGCCGACCAGTTTGATTCCGGCGATCGTGCGCTGCGGGGCGGTTCCTGGCGCGTGGGATCGGGGGACGTGCGGGCCGCGGACCGCAACTGGTATACGCCGACGCACCAGTACGACGACTACGGCTTCCGTCTCGCCCGGGACCCGTGAGCTTTGTACTTTGCGCTTTGTCCCTTTGCGCTCCCTCCCCTGCTTGCGGGGGAGGACCGGGGAGAGGCGGCGGATGGTCAAGAAGGCATTGGCGGTGCCGCGATCGCGCGCACAGCCCAGTGATCGGCCCCGGTACCTTCCGCAGCCTCAGCGAGACGAAGTGAAATCCACGATCTCCCGGTCGCCGCCGGCTCCCCGGTCGCGCCGAAGCCCCGCTCGGGCTTCGGGCCGTTTGCCCGGTTATCCGCCCAGCCACGGTCTAGGTGCAGACGCGGATCCCCCGCGCTTTGGCACCGCGAAATGCCGCAGCAGCGCACGCTCGCCGATGCGTCCAGCCTATGCGCGGGCTTCTCGGTACTCAGCCTTGCGCGCACAATGCGTCCGACCAGCCGGCGCAAGCACCGCTAGCGGCTGGGTCGAGCGGAGGGCTATTGCTGCACGATCGTTTCGGCCGTCGCACGCTCCTGGAACGCGAGAGGTAGCCGAGAACACCGCGAATGGCTAATGGGCATTGAGCCCATCTGCATACTGTCGCTGATCGAATAAGCGGTCGGAATCTGGAACTAGCGCCCCCCAGTCAGTCGCCCTCGCCACGGCACTCACGATCAAGGCGAGCATCCCGATTCCCGCCAACTTCTCTCTGATCGCCATACGCTTCGTCCTCCCCTAGTTCGGACGCTGGGTTATCTCTCGGTCACCCCAAGTCTGGCATTATCGCCGCAGCTTCCTTGCATAACCGTAGGCAGCGTTAATCTGCTGCGACTTGAGCTCGGCAAGCTCGCGTATCTCGGCGCCCATCTGTGCGACCTTATCTGGATGATACTGATGGATCTTCTGTTTATAGGCCGTTACGATCTGTTCCTGAGAGGCATCCTCGGACACCTCAAGGATTCTGAACCAGTTCACTGGCATATAATCCGCCTCGCTCGACTCTTCGCGGCCCGGCGATTTTTCGTGCGCTTTGTCCTTATGTGCTCGAGATCCCGAGCTATTCCCGGAACGTGTCTCGTCCGAAGCATGACGCTTCCTGTTTAACAGACTACCTACAACCCAATAGCCCAACAATAGGCCACCTACAGTGACTATTACCTCAATGGAGGTCATAACAGCAGACTCTTAAGTCGACTTTGATAAGTTTTGAGTGCGTTATATCGAGAACTCTTTTCGTCCTCCAATTCAAGTTCTTCATCCAGTCGACTACACACGGTGTTTACTAACTGAGTAAACGTGGAAACGTCGAACACTTTCTGAGCGAAACTGATCGGGTCACCTACCAAGGAATGGTTCAAAGTAATTCTTCGCACCAAATTGAGCGCCAAAGGGACACACGCCAGAGCATCCAGCGCCAATTTGGCGCAACCCAGTCTTGTCAGCCGTAATTCCTCCCGCCGTCGGTAGATATAGATCAGCATTCCCGAAATAGTGACGTAGACAACTCCAAGCAGTGGTAGAAATCCCAAACCTGCGCCAAGTCCAAACAACACCACCGGCAGTCCAATAAGCAAAAACGCCAAAAGGGCAACTGTCATGCACCGCAAGGGATTAAGCGTAAAGAAAAACTCTCGCAATGCATCCTCGTCCTCTTCGTGTTCACTGGACTCCGAAGCCAACCAGCATACCCGAAATATGGGCCTGTCCGGTGTTAATGGATTTGGCAGATAAAGACTTTTGCCAAATATCTGCCATTGCGAATGAGGGCAGGCGAATACCCACCGCCGGTCTTTTTGTGTGTACACCAGTTCGTTGGAATAGAGCAACATTGCCGAATCAAAGACGTAGAACCCGACAAATCAATTGCCCATTCGAGCCGTTGTGTTGCTGGATCGTAGAAAGGTTTATACCTCCATCCAAGCACTGTCATCGGTGCCCAGCCGTGCGTGGCACGTTCTTTATTGGCCTCTGCAGTTCCTCGTCTGATCGAGTCCAATAAAGAGTCGGCGTCTATCTTCTCGTCATCCGGAACGTGACCTGTGTCGTTATACTTGAAAAGTCCAAACCATCTCTTATCCTTTGGCCCAAAATAATATTCCTTTCCAGAGGAAGGATTTTCCATGAGTTCCATAACGCGTCGAGTATCGTCCGAGTTTAGGAAGACGTAGTCGGCGGGGACCGTAAACTTCGCATTTGAGCCAACAGTCACTATCGTTGGGCCTTCAACCCAGCGGAGGCTTTGAAGCACCTGCCGTGCTTGCTCAGAAGTTGGGTCAGCTGCCGCGGTAATTACCGTAGCCACCGCCATAAACACTAAAAGAATGGCCCAGCCCAATTGTTTCATCTGAAACTCCCTATCTCGTTCAGATATTAGCGTTGATAAAGCCTAACATGGAAGTCGACGGTCCAAATAGCGGCACTGATCGTGCCACGGTAGCATGTAGCGGGCCAACGGTTGTCGGAACCCATTGTGAGGCTTATCAGGTGGCTCGCTAAACGAACTGCTCGCCGCCCCGTCGCATCCACTACCCAACGACGGCCCGCAACAATTCCGGGCTGCTTCAACGGCTCCAGCACGCGATCCGGCTCCGGGGCAGTGGGGACAGTCAGCGGTACTGTAACGCCTCCCACAGCGTGGACAGGGTCGAAGCCGCCCGCAGTATTCTCGCTCATATGTCGCGCCCCCCGCGAGAAAGAGTAGCCAGGTGAGGCCAGCCAGTCAATGCGCGCCTCGGGGCTAGTCGGAGAGTCCAGGGGCAGGTCGGTAGGCAGACAGGGCGGAATAGCCTCTGGGGCAGAGTCGGGCACGACCCATGGGCGATAAGGCGCCGACCGAGTCTCAGGCACACAAACCTCTCGGTGGGTCGCTAAGAGCCCGGATGTGTGTCTGCGAGCGCCCATCCTCGAAGATTGGGTAACCGCCCGGCCCCGAACCGGAACCAGCACCCGCAGTGGCCGTCCGTCCGGAGCGGCTGGACTTCGAGGCCAACATGGTGCCGATCCCGGGCGCCTGCTCCCAGATGGGCAGTCCGACCACCTCCGAGCCGGATCGCGGCACCGACGAGCGTCAGCACTTGGAGTACGTGGAGCCCCTTTCGCATCGGGCCCACCGAGGTGACCCAGTCTCGGGCGGCACGGCCATCTTATGGACCCTCGCGCCACTGCAAACATCGCCGCAAGCGTCCCACATCCCAATATCTCGAATACGCTGGCATACACCATGCTTCTTTTCGCGTGGTTTCGCCAATCGCGTCGCCAATCTTCGGATATTTCGGATCTTTTCACGATTGCGTCGCGGGGCCCAGGCTCCATAGGGTACACTTTATTACTTTTCCAGTACTGTCGTCCGTGGCAATGATCCTCAGCTTCCGCGACGCGCCACTCGCCCTGGGCGGGCCTCGCCTCCCGCATGCCTGGAAGCAGTGCGCATCCGGACTGGTCCGGCTGTAGAACCCCCAGTCGGATACATGTGGAGCCCCGATGAGCCTTGAACTGGACCCGACCGAAATCAGAGTCCTCGGTTCCCTCGTCGAAAAGGATTTGACCACACCAGATTACTACCCGCTGACCGTGGCCGCGGTTACCGCGGCGTGCAACCAGAAGTCGAACCGCGATCCGGTGATGAGCCTGAGCGAGCACCAAGTGATGGACGCACTGGAGTCGCTCGGTCGCAAGAACCTGGCGCGGGAGAAGGGAGGGGCCGGCGGCCGGGTGCCTCGCTACGCGCACAAGTTGGCAGGTACCCCGACGGCGACCTACGACTTTTCACGGCTCGATCTGGGAGTGCTCGCCGTATTGCTGCTCCGCGGACCTCAGACGCCCGGCGAGATCCGGGCTCGGGCGCCGCGGACCTGCGAGTTCCAGAGCCTGGACGAAGTCGAGGCGACCCTCAAGGCTCTGGCCACCAAGCCGAACGGGCCGTTCGTCGTCGAGCTGCCTCGCGAGCCGGGCCGACGCGAGTGCCGCTACGCGCATCTGTTCGCGCCCCCGCCGGAGGCCGCCGCCACGGGTGGACAGGAGGAACCGGGATTGGCGGACCGGGTAGCCGCGCTGGAGGAGCGCCTGGCCGGGCTCGCGGCCGAGCTGGCCGCACTGCGGGAAGCGCTGGGCCGCTAGCGGCCCGTGGGCGAGTGGAGTGCAGATCCCCGAAAAATTCGGTGGGAGAGTACCGACGGTCTTGACCCACCGACGGCCGGATCTCCTTGGTTCCCGCGCGACTCGCCTTGGCGCGGCGCGGGTTATTGCCTGCCGGCGTATGGCGCCTTGTTCGAAGGCCATATCGGGCAGGCGACGCTGAAGGAGCTTCGCGAGGCTACCAACAAAGGGGGGGTGCAGCGATGATGGCGAGCATCATCCTCGGCGAAGAGCTTGGTCTGTCCGATGTCCCACATGCCCCGTCACTCCGGAGGACCTCGCGACAAACACGGCGGGCAACGCGCGGCTCGTCCGAGAGTGGCTCAGCGCCCAGACGGGAGGGCTACGTTGAGTTTGATCGAGGAGTGGTTTCGTCTGTCCCCGGAGCAAGCGCTTGCTCTGGGACGCACTGCCTGGCGTGCCCACGGCATTACGCCTGCGTCCACACTCGCCGTATTCGATGCGGCTGCCCATAGCCCGGCTTCCGGACGCCCCCTTCGGCGCGGCTCAAGACAGGCCCGCTCTCGGGCCGCTAGCGAGGATTTCTTCACAACCGCTGAGACCACATGATCTCCGTCATCATCCCGACTTACAACGAGGAGAAGGTGCTCCCCCGCAACCTGGGGGCACTGCTTGAGCAGCCAGGCGACTACGAGGTGATCGTCGTGGACGGAGGCAGTACGGACCGTACCGCAGAGATCGCCGCGACTCGTCCCCAGGTGCATTGGCTGACAGCCCCCAAGGGGCGTGCATCCCAGATGAACGCGGGGGCGCGGGTCGCCAGAGGGGAGTGGCTGCTGTTTCTGCACGCCGACACCCTGCTGCCGCCCGATGCCCTGCTGCGACTCAACCGTATGGAAAAGGACGCCGACTGCCTGGCCGGCGGGTTCCGTCATCGCTTTGCTGACGCGGACTGGCGGCTGCGACTGATCTCCTGGCTGGACAACCTGCGCTGCCGCCAGACCCGCATCATCTTCGGCGATCAAGCGCTGTTCGTCCGTCGCTGCCTGTTCGAATGCCTGGGCGGGTTCCCCGACCAGTCTATTCTCGAGGATGTGCGGTTCTGCGAAACGCTGGTCCGCGTCACCAGACCGTTGATCCTGAGGGAGCATGTGGTGACGGATGCACGCAAGTTCCTCGCCCGCGGGGTGTGGCGCAGCCTCGCGCAGGTGGTCGCGATCCTCACGTCGGTCGGGCTGGGGCGTTCTGTGCCCCATGCGGAATTCTTCGACGACGTGCGCTGACTTCCCGCAGGCCCAGCTCGAATGATCCTGGCGCCAAGGCGACGGGGCAGAGCGGGGAGCTTATTTAGTGATGCCGTAGGTGTCGCATGGCGGTTCCCGCCCATGCAGAACCAGGTTCGTCAGCGGCGGACTGACCGCCCCCCTTTGGGGCGTGCCCCGGGGTCCGCTCCTCCAGCGTCGCGTCCGGCATCTGCACCGAAGCACCCGTTACGGTCTGGTGCATAGGACCTGGCGAGGGGCTTCGGTACCGGCATCGTCGAGCGCATCCGGAAGGCCACCCGAAGAGAGCACGAGATCACGCGCAGGCCATTCTCCCGCAGGGCATCGGAGTCAAACAAAAATCTTCACCCCGGGAAGTCAGGCGTGCGGAGCGGCATCCTCCGGCACGACGTCGACCTGTTTCCGCTCCGCGCCCCTGAGGAGGGTCAGACCGACGGGATTTCCCACCGGCCACTCGGCGAGGAAACGGTGCAGGTCGTCGACGCTGCCGACCGGCCGGTCGTGGACACCGACGATCAAGTCGCCTGCCCGAAGTCCGGCGCGTACGGCAGGTCCCTTGCCATCGACGGACACGACCTCCACCGCGTCGTCGGTCGAGAGGCTGTAGAAGCGCACCAGGCGCCGATCGAGACGACGTTGCCGGCCCGCCAGACCCAGATAGCCCCGCTGCACCTTGCCGCGGGTCAGGATCTGAGTCAGCACCCAGCGCGCGGTGTTGGCGGGGATGGAGAAGCCAATGCCCTGGGCCATCGCGATGATGGCGGTGTTGACGCCGACCACGTGTCCCCGGGAATCCACCAGCGGACCTCCCGAGTTACCGGGGTTAAGTGGGGCAGTGTGCTGGATGACGTTCTCGATGAGTCGGCCGTCTTGCCCGCGCAGCGAGCGGCCGAGGGCGCTGACCACCCCTGTAGAAACGGTCGACTGGAACCCGAGCGGGTTGCCGATGGCGATCACCAGTTGCCCGGCTCTGAGCTTCCCCGAATCGCCCAGCGCCGCGTAGGACAATCCGGAGGCATGCGCTTGGAGCACCGCGAGATCCGTGGGAACATCCTCCCCCACGAGGGTCGCTTCGGCGCTGCGCCCATCGGTGAACACGACGGTCAGTGCCTTGGCTCCGTGGGCCACGTGACTGTTGGTGAGCAGATACCCATCGGGCGTCAGGACCACGCCGGAGCCAGCGCCGTTGCGTTCCCCCCGAACAGATGCATGTCCGACGTTGACGCTAACGACCGCCGCACCGACCGCCTCGACCACGGTGGTAACGGCCCGGGAGTACGCATCCAGCAGCGCGACGTTATCCGCTTCGTGGACGCCGACCTCGCAGCGGCCACGGGCGTCCTCCTCGGGGTGTGGGTTGTCGATGAAGCTCAGAGTCCGATTGGCCGGGGCGTCCATGGGAAAAACCCGTCGATGACCGATGCGCCTTGAAGTGGGGTTCGCGGGAGACGATCTCAATCAGCCCAGGGGCTCGCCTCCTGAAGGGCGGGCTTGCCAGACTTTGAACCGGATCCACAGAATCTCCCGGGCGGCTCTCGCAGCAGAAGGCGCGGGCCGCGTTATAAAACGCCGCTTGCAAACTGCCGCCTCACATACCTGCGTGCGAAGGGGATAGGCCCTTCGAGCTATATAGACGCACCGTATGTGTGGGCGATCGAAGTCGCACTGCTTCAATCCCTCCCTGGTCCGGAGCCGTCTGGCCTGATCTTTACGTCGACGGTCATACCGAGGCGCAGCGGTGTCTTTGCCTCGAACGCAATCTTTACCTGAACCACCTTCAAACCGAGGTTGACTGCGGGATTCCTCGGGCGCACCTTGCGCACCCCCGCATAGTTGGCGATTTCGCGGACGGTCCCCAGGAAAGTCTGGCCGGGGTAGGCGTTGCACGTCACTTGTGCCGTCTCGCCCTCACGAACTCTTCCGATGTCGGTCTCGTCGACCTCGGCATTGACCCAGACCTTGCCGAGATCGGCTATCGCAAGAATGGGGATTTCCGGCGTGACGCCCTCGCCCTCGTTTAGGTAGCGTTCGATGACGGTACCCTCGATGGGGGAGCGGATGAGGGTCTTGTCCAGGCGCGCGCGAGCGTAATCGAGGGTCGCTTCGGCGAGCTGCACTTGGTCGCGGTAGAGCCGCACGGTCTCCGGCTTCGGCCCCTCTTCCAGGAGCCTCTTGCCTTGCGCAGCCTCGTCGACCGCCGCCTGCGCCGCCTTGAAGGTCGCCTCCGCAGCATCGAGTGTCGCCTGCGAGACCATGCGCCGCTGATGCAGCTCTCGGTTACGGCGCAGCTCATCGCGAGCTTCTTCCATGCGCGCAGTCGCGCCCTGGAGGCGGGCGCGCGCCTCCAGAATTTCCTCCTTGCGCGCGCCGGATTCCAGCTCCGTGAGTCGTGCCCGGGCCACCGTCAGCTCCTGTTCAGCCTGCGTCACCAGCGCTTGCAGGTCCTCGTTCGCGAGCGACGCGACGACCTGATCCCTGCGGACTTGATCGCGCTCCTTGACGAAGATCCTCGCGATCCTGCCATTCAGCTCGCCGGTGCCGACATCCACGTCGTAGCCCGGCATCGCCTCCACCGTGCCTTCCGCAGCAACGTAGGCGAGACGCAGCGGCGCGCTGTCATCGGGAGCCGGCGACGAGCGGTGGCTCAGCGACTCGAAGACGATCAGCCCCAGCACCGCGGCTGCGATTCCAATCCAGACCTTCCTCATGCGCGAAGCCTGCCGTCTTCCAGGAGAATCACGCGGTCCGCAAGGTCTTCCGCCTTGGGGTCGTGGCTCACGATAGCGACCGCCTTTCCCGTTTCTTCCGCAAGATTGCGAAGCAAGGCGAGGACCTCGTGGCCGGTCCTGGAATCCAGGTTTGCCGTCGGTTCATCGGCCAGCACGATGGGCGGCTCTCCCGCGAGCGCCCGTGCCAGCGCTGTGCGCTGCTTTTCGCCGCCGCTCAAGTCGCGCGGATATGCGTGCGCCCGGTGCCCCAGGCCGACGTGCTCCAGCAAGGCCATGGACTGCGCCGCGGCGGCATTCCCGGGTACACCTTTCATACGCAGAACGACCTCTACATTTTCCCGGGCCGTCAGCGAGCTGAACAGATTGAATGCCTGGAACACGAAGCCAAAATAGCGCCGCCGGACGTTGGGCAGCGCATCCTCGCCCAGATCGCTCACGACCGTTCCGCCAACGATCACGCGGCCGGCCGTGGGACGCAGGATGCAGCCCATTAGCGAGAGCAGCGTGGTCTTCCCCGAGCCCGATGGCCCCATGATCAGGAGCACCTGCCCCGGATGCAGCGCCAACGTCGCTCCGTCGAGCGCCACGACGCGGCTGGCCCCTTCACCGTAGACTTTGCTGACCGCTAGCGTTTCCAGAATCGCGGGCGGCGCGGCATTCATTCCCGGAACACCATCACCGGGTCCAGGGTCTTGGCCTTGCGCACCGATATCCAGGCGGCGCCCAGGCAGGTGGCGACCACGACGACGAACAACGCCGCGAACAAAGGCCACGGTGCCTGCATGGGCACCCCAGCCCCGATGATTGCACCGCGCATGAGGAGGGTCAGGACGACCCCGATGGCGAATCCCAGTACCGCGCTGGTGGCAGCCTGGCTGAGGATGATGAGATTGATGTCGCGGTTGCGCGCGCCCATGGCCTTGAGCGTGCCGTAATCGCGCAGGTGCTCCATGGTGCCGGCATAAATCGTCTGACCGACGATGGCGCCGCCGATGAGCACCGCGAGGATGGCGGTGAGAAAGAATGCCATACCCATGCCGGTCTGCACGGTCCAGTACTTTACAGCACGGTTGATGAATTCCTGGCGCGTGTAGACATCGTTGTCGGGTAGTTCGATGCGGAGCGTCCTGACCACTTCCTGCAGGGTGCCGGGATCTTTGAGCTTGGCGACGATGAAGGACGTTCTCGCCCTCGAAGGCCGTACCCGCGAGGCTTCGCTCGACCTCGTTGTAGGAAGTGAATACCACCGGGATAGTGGTAAAGCTCACCACACCGTTCGACAAGCCTACCAGTTTGAAGGACTGCTCCTTGAATAGGTTGAGCTCCCACAGGGAGCCGATGGTCAGGTCGCCGAGGCGTTGCCTGACGCTGGTGTCCATGATCATGTAGCGACCGCCCTTGACCTCCGCGGGCGCGCCCAGCGCCATCGACCAGGGGCCGCCGACCCCGGTGTCGGGATCGAATCCTATCACCTCGGCCTGTTCACGGCGTCCATCGTGCAATTTGAGAAATCCGAACCACAACGTGGATCTTTTCGGCCCACCGCACCTGCTCCAGGGCGCGCACGCGGTCGATGCGGTAGGCGGGGAAGGGCTGAGAGAAATCGAAGTTGGGGACGTTCTTGGACATTATCCAGATGTCGGCATCCGTGTGGCGCACCACGCCGGTGGCATTGCCCATCATGCCGATATAGATAGCCGCCTCCATCAGGGCCAAGACGGTAGAAAAGACGATGCCGACCAGGGTGATGATCAATCTGCCCCGTTCCTGAAACAGCGTCTTGAATGCCAGCCACAGCATCGGTGCGGCGTTCGTCATAGGCTAGCTAGGGGACAGTCGTCTCACAATCGACGCTACGCGCGACTAAGGTCGGCTGCGGGGATAACTGTGTCAGCCGTGATGATAATTGTACGACTCACCTGCTCGCGCGAAGCCATGCCCTGGATTCGGTCCGGAAGTGTCCCAGGCACTCAGTCTGTGATGAGGGCCGGGCCGCGGGCAATGCGGTCAAGACAGCGGTCGTCGACTGCCGGGGGCACGCGACTTGTTCAATTGAGGACCCTCGCACAGCTCCTCGATCCTGACGCGGGACTTCGGTCCGACCAGCCTCGGGCGGCTAGTCGCCTGCGTGCTCGGCGTGCATGGGATGGCCTCTGGCCTGTTGAGGAATCATCAGTCTGCGTGCCGGCCTCAAAGGTCGGTTCACGACCCAAGGGCGATATTCGAGGACTCTGGGACGCCGCGTATTCCTCAGCCACGCCACCAGGCGGCGCTCAAGCTACGCCACTCGTTCCATAAAGTCCCCCAGAGGACTCCTCAGTGCACTCGCCGCAGCAACGAGCACGCTCTTCAGGGTGCCGCTCCCGTGCTCGACTGCATCTAGCGTGACGAGCAACGCGGGTACTGATGTGCTCGGAGAGGAAAACTGGAAACGGCCCTGCGCTAGCCTGCGCCAGGCGTCTGCAAAGCGCCGAGCAACGTGGCGGTTGAAGATCTCTTGACGGCCGAAGCTCGCGTCGCTCACAAGGCCTGAGGCCAGGAAGGCTTGAAGCTGAAGCGTTGGTGTAGCGGGCAGTGCTCCCAGCAACAGCTTCGCTGCGGCTCCACAGCGCACGGGCGCCGGAGACGCCCTGTCGATGGCGGCTGATTGGAGTAGCTCAGCAGGCAGGGAAGCTCCCCTGAGGAACAACCGGATGTTGTTCGTCAGAACAGCGTCTTTACCGAGCAGCCGGTTGCTAGCGTCGAGCCAGATGTTCAAGTGAGCGAATAAATCTGGGCCAGTGCAAACGATTCCGGCAGTCAGCAAGCCGAACCAGCGTTCGGGGGCAACCGGGAGATTCGGCTCCGGCCCATCATCTGGCTCCAGCGGGGACCGGGCCCTTGGCTTAACCGACAAGTCAGCCATCGCTGCGTCGAAGGCCAATAGTGCCTCAACGAAATCGGTCCCTGCGCCACCACCATAAGCGAGAGCGAGTCGTGCCTCCGTCGCGAACCACCGAACGAGGAAGTACCTCGAACGAACCAAGACCTCCAGCTCCTGGGCGAGCCCAGGCGGGTCCGTCAGGAGCGTCGCGGCGAGTTTCAGAATTCGAGCTCGGGTCATCTCGCTACGCACGGCTTGCCCCGGAACCGGCTCTGAGACTTTCAGCACCGGCGAGCTGGAGTAGCCTGGCTCGAACTTCGGCTCGGCCTCAGTCGGCTTCCAGAGGTGGTTTTCAATAGTTCTGCAGACCTCAACGCCCGCTCGTTGCACGGCCTCCCATCGCTCATCACCCTCCGTCGCGGCTTCAGCAGGCAATGACAAGACAGCCTCTGCCAGTAGCCTTGCCGCGGCAGCCTGGTTGCCTCCGAGCGATATCGCCAGCGCTGCATCCAGCCGAAGCCCGAACTTTGTCAGATCAAAGGAGCCTGGCTGAACCGAGTCGGCGCCAGCGCGGAAAATCTGCTCTGCTTCGTCCCAACGCTTCAGTCGAGCGGCGCTCATGCCCGCCCATCGATACGCGAACGGATTGAGAAGCGTCTTGCGGACCGGATCGCTGATCAACTGCCGCCAGATTTCCAGGACACTCTCATCGTCTTGTGTGTGAAAGAGGACATTGGCTCGCTGTTCCATGAGCACGGTGGACGTTCCGAATGACGCCTCGGCCGAATCGAGCACCGTCAGCGCCTCTTGATCTCGCCCAAGGTATTCGGTCAGGACGATAGCTTTGGCCTTCGCTGCTTCCCGGCCGAATCGAGGCGACGCGCGTCGCCTGGCATACTCGTCCACGCGTTCAAAGAGCGACAGCCAGGGTCCCCAGTCCCGGGTGCACTCATGCGCGGCCACCCACGCACCCTGCACGAATGCGCCCAAGGTCTGCACAAGAGGCCATTCCAGCATTGCGTCACACTGCTGCCTAATATCGTCTATCGCCACGTTGTCCAACCACTGCAACAGTTCGTCGAGGCTCGCCAAGTCGCGAACACTGGGGTTAGCACAGAGAAACATCAGTTGGGCTGTTGTGCCGCTCGCGGGCAATCCTGGTGCTGGATCGCCATTTTTTTCGAAGAACCGTTCCACGAGATCTGTGTGCATCTCTAAGATCTCTCCCGGCAGCGTGGGGACGCCCGCGATGGCCTCCAGGCGAAATTCGAGCGGCACCTTGGGGCTCTCCGCAAAGCCAATGGATAACCACATCAGCGCTCGGTTTGCGACCCTGGCGTCTGGATGCGGTATCCGCTCAATGTCGTCTGCCCAACGTGCGCAGATTTGAGGCAGGCCGTCTGTGTCCAGCGTCGAGGCCACCCGAAACTGTAAGCTTCGTAGAATTGCCCCGGTCATCGCATCCTCTGCGATGGACTGACCGGGATCGAGTGCGATGTACGGGAGCCAGAGAAGTTGCCGTTCGACCTGGCGCCTGGCCTCGTTGCCTTCGATCAGTTGAAGTCGCAGCGCTGTGTGCGCGAGCCGCCGCGGTTCACCTCCCATGTACGCGTGAAAGAGCAGCGCGGCGGCCTCGGACAGGCCAACGGTGGGCTTGGCCCGGATGGCGTCATGCAGACGAACATGCGCCCGCTTGCGCTTTTCCGGCGACCACACCTCGACCGCGGACTCGTTCAACAGCGCTGTAGCCCGATACCGGTCACCGTCGAGCCGCTCAAGCCATTTGCCCGCGAGGTTGTCCACAACGTCCCCGGCGTTGGTGAGACCATCAACGGTCTCAGCCAATCGAATCGCAACTGATCGGTGCATTGGCACAGAGCATTCGGAAGCCAGGTAGACAAACTCAGCCACAGGAGCCGGCACAGATTCGCTGAGTAGCCGTCGAGCCAACCGACGAGCGGAAGTCTCCGCCGACGATGGCGTGATCAGGTCAGTTGCACTAGGTCTTGGCCAATCGCGAGCCGCCAGCTCGGCCAACCTAATCTGGACAAGTTTCGGATGGCCTCTCGTCCACGCCGCAACGAGCGTACCCCAGGACGGAGCGAACTCGATTGGGCAACCGCGCTCAACGCACAAAGCCGCGATCTCGTCGGAGACCAACTCGGGCACATCAAAAACCTCGACACTGTTGAAATCCTGCACGACGGCCGAGTCGGTGGAGCCTCCCTGCGCGGTGAACAGGATGCCGCGCCCTGTGGTGCTGGCCCGCAGCAAGACCAGTGCGAGTGAATCTCGGTAGACCCATCCCATTACACACAACTCAAAGGACTTGAGCCTCACGCGCGTAGTGCAGTCCTGCCGCGAAGTCCATGACGCGCGTGAGCCCTTGCCAGAGGGTTTTCACGCCGGGCTCGCCGTCGCCCTTGCGCCCCAGGAAGCCGCCGAGCCTGGCGATGAGATGCACCACTTGGTTCAGTCGGGGTGGCGTCTTCGGTGGGCGTTTCTTGTTCAGGAGGAAGGCTGCCTCCCACTCCTCGCGCTCGAACAACCACTCGGCCTCCAAGTCCGGACAGGTGCGCCCCAGGCGCATCAGCCGGGCGATGCGCCAGGCGACCACCATGAATAGCGCCAGCGCCCGTTCCAGGCGTTCCATGGTGCTGAGCTGCAACGCCTCCACGCGGCAGGCGTTCTTCAGCACGTGGAAGAAGAGTTCAATCTCCCAGCGGGCGCGATACCAGTCGATGAGCTCGGCCGCCGCCTCCAAGCTGGCGGCCTCACGGTTGGTGAGCAGGCGCCATTCGACGGGCTTCACGCCTGCTGGCGCGTCCACTTCCCGGGCCACGATGCAGGTGGCCTCCAACCGACCCCCCTTGCCGTCGGAGAGCTTCACACGCCTCGCCCACACCTGTTGGCAGACTTGCCGCGCTTTTTGTCCGTGGCGCGACGGCATCGTGAAGCGTATCCCGCCCAGGCATTCGCCTCGGGTCACCTCCTCCCACAGCTTGCCGCCCTCGGGCAGCGCACGGTTGTGCCGGGAGCGGACCAACCAGTCGGCCGGCTGCCCCAGGTCGCGCGCTTTGGCCATCAGGGCTACGATGTCAGCCTCCCGGTCGGCTACATACACCAGGCGGGTCTGTGGAAGTTCGGACGCCAGCTCTGCCATGCGCTCATAGCCCTCCACCCAGCGGGTGCTTTCCAGAACACCTCCCCGAGGGCCTTCGGCGTCCTTCGGCTCGCGTGCCCACATCCACGCATCCAGCACGCCCAAGGGCTCGCGCGCGAGCGTCACGGCATACGTCGGATGCAGGTACATACCGCGTTGCGCCTCATAGCTCAACGGCCCCAGGCCAGCGATGTCCTGCCCGTTGAAGTCCACCTCCGTGGTGTCTTGGATGCACAGCACGATTTCGTGCTCCCGCATCCGGGCCGCAGAACACTGCCAGTGCGGCTCCAGGATGTCCCGCCAGTCCATCTCGTCGTGGGCAAAAAACCGGTAAGCTCCCTGGGTCTCGGCCCAGCCCCCACACGCTCCGGGAATGCTCGCGCTCGGCTTCTCCGCCAGCCGCTCGGCAAGCAACACGGCCCGCTTGCCCAGCCGCTTGTCGCCCAAATCGATGCCCCTAAATTCCTCCGCCGCCCAGCTCATCCCGACACCCCATCTTGTGACGTTATGTCAGGATGTTACACGATTGTCATCAAGTTGTGTGTAATGGGATGCGGTAGACCCGGTGAGCTGTCGGACTGATGTCCAGGTCATCGATGACGATAAGACTTGGGCAATCCTCTTTTTCGATTGGGCCGGCCAACGCGAGAAGCACGTTGTCCACTTGGACCACCTCTCGCCCGGTTAGATTGAGCCACCACGCCTCGGGGCACAGCGCCGCAGCCACAAGCTGAGCAGCCGTGGTCTTGCCCTTGTGAACCGTCCCCGTAACCAAGACGGCTTTGCGATGCTTGACCAACTCCCCCAGACGGTGCGTGAGCGCTGGTCTGCGCAGGAGCGGCTCTGGCGGACTGGGCGACTTCTCAAGCAAGAGATTGAGCAAGTCCGATCCCGGACGCGCACCGCGAACCAAGTCTGGCAACTGGTCGACCGGCACCGGCAGATACGTGGTGGTCGCCGCGTCAACTTGCCGCAGCAAGTCGCCGCGGGTTAGGCACCGCCGGGCAGACGGGGTCTCCAGGACCACCTCCGAAAACCGTGCCTCCAGGTACTTCAACACGTTCGGAATGAGGCCCAAAGGGCGACGTAGATCGTGTAGCAGGACCGCGACGCGGTTTTTGACGCTTTGCCTGACCACGTCAAGATCGGGCTGATCCGTGAGCCAGTGAAATCGTTGGATGAGACGCTCCTGGAGATGCTCCGGCGCCGCGGAATTCAGGAATACCCGCAAAGGGCTGCTGGCTTTCAGTTTCGCCTCGAGATATTTCGCGACCTCGATGGCCAACTCGGGGTTAGTCTGGGCCGCTCGCCAAACCTCGATGCCCTTGTCCCCGCCGAAGCTGGCGTCGTGCTCCAGGGCAACCGAGCTGGTGGTGAGATAGTGAAACTCGACCCGCCGGTGAACGTCTTGGCAGGACAGGGTCCAGAAGTTCTCAAGCGCCTGGTGCGCCCTGGCAGCCCCTAAGGAGATCGACCCGGTGTTACGCTTCACCTGCACCGCGATAGCGCCGTCACGCCTGACAACATCAAAGTCTTCTGCGCCCTCCAGGTAGATGACTTCGTCTGCATCAGCCAGTCGGAGCCATGCATCAATCGACCACCAGGCTTGATACACGGTCCCGTGAATAGAAGGGACAGCCTGGCGCCGAGGATCTCCCGGCAGCGGTGGGGGAAGGCCCGTGATGGTTGCAAGCGTCTCGGCCACGCCCGGCGGCAAACCAGATGGAAAATCGCGGTCAGGCATATTCTAGTGTGGCCGTCGAAACCCGGGGTGGCCCCTGGATCACGCTCGTTTCAGTCGCCTTGGCGAGGGCAGGGGACCGAACGTTTCCAGGGGCAGGCGCTCGGGCCAGCGGTCGATGCCGGGGCGCACCCAGGCGAGTCAGCGCCAGGCGTCGCCGCTGGCCTCGATCGGCCGGTTCTCGCGAGGGTCCCAGACCGCGTAGCCCTCGTAGCCACGTCCCGATGTGGCGTGGATGCGGACCGGCTCGCCGCTCGCGCTGTCCCAGAGGCGAAGCGTCCCGTCAGCCCCGGCGGAGAGCAGGCGGGCGCCGTCCGGGGAGAAGGCGCAGGCCCACACCCAGCCCGCGTGCCCGGTCAGCATGCGCAGGTGCGGGTTGGATCCGGGGGCAGCCAGGGTGAGAGCAGTGCCGCGACCGGCGGCGGGAGAGGGCGCATCGGGAGCGTGCCAACCGGGCTGGGGCACGGCCTGAGGTCGGACGAAGCCGGGTTGGTCCTTGTTGGCCGGTCCGTTCAACGGGGGCGCGTCGCAACCGAGGAACTGGGGCCTGTATCCGCGGGCCCCCGCCACACGGCCGCTCCCAGCCGGGTCTGGCGCCAGATCGCGGCGGTGCACTCGGCCTCGCCCCAATCCGTCCGGGTCCCGTCGCACTCTAGGAACTCGGCCTGACTCAGTTGGGTGTCGCAGAGCCTCGCGCGGGTGAGGCGCACCCGCTGAAAGACCGTCCGGCGGAGGCTCGCGCCGCTCAGGTCCGCATCGCTCAGGTCCAACGGGTCCCGGTCCGGGCGGGCTCGGACGGTCCAGCCGTCCAGCCGCGCCCCAGTCAGGGCGATGCCGCGCACTACCGGCATCGGCCAGCCGCGGTCATGGGCGCGTAGGGCGTAGACCAGCAGCAGCTCGCTCGCCTGGGGCCGGTAGCGGGTGCGCCAGCCCTGCAGGGTCTGGATCAGGGCCGGGTCGGCGGACTCCGCCAAGAGCTGACCCAGGAAGTCCAGGGTCTCGGGGCTCGGGCGCCGGATCGCCCAGCGCTCCGGGGCGTTGTCCCGCAGGGCCAGCAGCAGGTAGTCCGCGAGGAAGAATTCCAGCAGCGAGGTGTGAGCGAAGCGGAAGCTGCTGCCGTCCCGGTCGTCCTGGCGGGCGAGGAAGGTGGCGGTGCGGAGATCCTCCTCGAGCTGGTCCGGGTGCAGGTTGGCGTAGCGGCGGCGCAAGTCCGGCTCGGACTCCAGCCAGGCGTGGAACCAGCGCTCGATCCCTTCGGCGGGGAGCGCGCCGTTTCCCGTCTGCCAGAGGTGGGCGGCCAGGTGGGTAGCGAGCCTGAGCTTGTGCTCCGGGCGGAGGTGGTGCTTGCCGCTGTCGCGCTCCAGCCAGCGCCACACCATGCGGCGGTAGAGGGTGACGCCGTAGACGGTCTTGCCCGCCAGGCGCTCCCGCTCGATCTCCGGGATGAAGTCGGCGACTAGCTTCAGAGTATAGGGGCGCTGGGTCAGCTCTGTGAGGTTGTGGACGGAGCGGATGGTGTCGAGCAGAGTTTCCGGATCGGTATCCGGCAAAGCGGTGGCCAAATAGTGCCGGACCTGGGCCTCGGAGAGGGGCAGGAGGACCAGAGCGCGGAAGGCGTCGGCGCGGTACTCGCCGCGCTCCTGACCGGTGAAGTGGTTCTGCTGGTCGCGCAGGGTGCGGAAATACTGGGTGCGACAGGAGATCAGGACCTTGAGGGGCGAGGCCGCGGGACCGTGCGGTAGCCGGCGGGCCCTGGTCACCGGTAGCAGACGCAGCAGCTCCCGGGTGAAGACCTGTCCATCGGGCTCCTTGAGCTTGACGAGCACCTCGTCCAGGCCGTCGAAGATGAGCACCGCCCCCTGGTCGATCCAGCGCTGGACATCCTCCAGGCCGTAAGCCCCCCGGCCGCCTGGTCCAGCCAGCCGCGGGCCATGCACTCCTCCAGGGTCTCCTTGAGGGTGGGAACCCGCCGGCCCAGGCCGGTGACGTGGCGCAGGTCGAAATAGAGGGGCACGGGCTGGGTCGGGTCTTGCCGGCGGCGGACGTCCAGGGTGTCCGCCAGGCGCTGGCAGGTTAACGGTCTTGCCCATGCCGTATTCGCCGAGCAGCGCGAACAGAGGCGGAGCCTCGCGGGCAGCGACCCACTGCAGCAGGTAGTCCATCACGTCGACGCCCTGGTCCCGCCGGCCCGGGGTCTCGACGTCCGCGTCCTTGTCCAGGCTGGCGAGGAGGCCTCGGCCGTCCGCGATCAGCAGGTCGGAGCGGATGGCGGCATGGTCCACCAAGCCCATGAGCCGAGCGCCGGGCGGCATGGCCCTGGGCTGGACGACTGACGCGGGTTGGGGGCGGGGTGCCCCTGGGCGGCGAAAGCGGCCCATCATAGAGGTTACCGATGGATAGGGCGCGGTGGACCACCAGGGCGGCATTCTCCGCGGCGAACCGCTGATCCCGCTCCTTCGTCTTGGCGTTCTTGTTGCCGTCCCCCCAGTCGCAGATGGCCTTGACGATGATCCAGTCAACCTTGCGGCGGTCCGCGGCCAACTGGATGCCCACCGCCTCCATCTGGCCGCCGACGGCCTCGGTCTCCAGCCGCAGCAGGCTGTTCCGGTAGTCCAGGTTGTCTACCAGTTTGTTGCCGGAGAGCAGGGTGCCGAAGCGGAGCGTTGGCCAGTTGAGGCAGGCGTTGGGATCGACCTGACAGGTCTGGTCCAGGTGGTTGAAGCGCTGGAAGAGGACTGGCGAGGCTGGGGGCTTGTCGCCGCGGGGGGTGATGCTCCCGTCCGCATTCACGCGACCGAGTTCGTAGCCTCGGATGTTCTCGGAGACTAGGACATCCCCGATCCGCTGCTTGTCCGCGTTGACCCCGAAAGCGATGCCGACCCCGATGATGGCCCGGGGCGCCCAGTCGTCGATGGCGTCCCTGGCGGCGTTTTGGGCCTCTCCCTCACCCTGTTTGCTGACCCGCTGCACCACGGACATGCCCCCGTGGACCCCGAGCAGGTTGTAGGTGATGCCGTTGCGAGTGTCGGTCGGCGGCTCGCGTGGACCGTGGAATCGCGTGATGACCGCGGTCGTCTCGTGAGGGTTGAAGGTGATCAGCACGACGACCGGTAAATCCCCGGCCGGCAGGCCCCGCTGGTTGGTGACCAGTTGTTCCGGCGGAATGGCGTTCAGCTCCCCAGTGTAGGCCAGGGTCGGTGCCGGGAGCGGGCCCTCGAACCAGACCCAGCGGTTCGCAGCGCCGGCCTTCTTGTCTGCGGTGATCTCTGCACGCAAGGCCAGGCCCTGCGCCTTGGCGACCTCGTTGATGGTGCGCAGCAGCCGGTTGAGGGCCGTGTTGGCGCTGGCCGGGGTGCTGAGGGGGAACAGGGCCTCGTGGATGCGGGAGACCTGCGTTCGATGGTCCGGTCCCGCCAGGTCCAGGAGCCGGTTCGCATGCTGGCGGATCGCGTCCTTGAGGGTCAGCCGCTCAAGGCTCTTGCGAGCGAAGTAAGGGGAAAGGGCGGCCATGCTTGCGTCCCAGGATCAGAACCATAGCGGGATGTTAAGTCCCGAGGTGGTCCGAGGTCACCCCTTTCTGTTGGAAATGTTGGAATAGAGTTTGATAAATAGCGCGGCTAACCGCGCTGGCGCTCCAGATCCTACTTGCCGTGCCCTTCCGAGTAGAAGAAGTAGTCGGCCGTGTAAGGCACGAACGCCTCCTTGCCGACGTCTGCTAGCTTGGTACAATCCGCCGGTGCGACTCCTCCAGAGGTGTTCAGCCGCTGGATGAAGGTGGTGTCCGACAGCTTGTCGCCACCCCTCGGTCCGTCTTTAGCTCCAACCGCCGTAACCTTGAGCCAGGCTATGGCACCGTCCGCGACGACGTCAGGGAAGTCGAGGTGGGAGGCGGAGTCGCCTGGCTTCACCTTGCCCCAGACGGTGCTCGTGTCCGAGTCCTGCCACGTGGCGCGAATCGTGCCATTCTCAAACGGGTTGGGGCTGAAGAAGTGGGTGATGATTTGCCTACCATGTTCGTCGAACAGCGTGGCCTCGGGCGTGAACAGTACATAGGCGAAGCCAGTGCCTGAGGGCAGGCAGACGTAGTTCTGGGTACCCGTGGCGTGACCCACGAGGAACGCCGTGTTCCCCGCCGGCACCTCTAGATTGGCGGGCACCTTTGGCGGTGTGGCATGTTTGGCGTGCGCGGCCTGGCCGGCGCCCATCAGGCCGAAAGAGACCATGCCAGCCATCGCAGAAGTCAGAAGCGTCTTGGTGTCTTTCATCGACTCTCTCCTTACAGTTTGCTCAAAAAGGGGCGGGCTCCGCGCGGCTCATCCCTGAGAACCGATCCACGGGAACCGGGGACTACGACCCACGCGTCCCCCGTGCATGGTCATTAGTGTAGCCGCCCGATCTCACGGCACCTCAAGAGTAGATAATGTTTCTGTCCCCGCGGGACCCGGGCTTCTCCACGGGTCGGCCGCCCCAAAAAAGCGCCCCCGGCTGGGGCGCACAGCAGGGCAGGAGCGGCAAGGCCAGGAGCTCCAATGTCGCAACTCCGATTCCCGATTTAGGGGCTCCGATCTCCGATGTCGAAGCTCCGAGCACCAACGTCGACCCCTGTCAGAGCGGCGCGTGCAAACGCTTGCGGCCAGCCGGCCGCCTCCGGCCCAGGTTGCTTCAGACTTCAGCTCGCTCCCCGGCCCGCCGCGTTGCCTCAGTGTGTGGACACAGGGACTTGCCTTCATTCCGTTGTTCCCGAATAGGCCGCCTGCAACGCAGCGATGTCGATCTTGACCATTTTCATCATGGCGTCCGACGCCCGCTTTGCCTTGACAGGATGGGGATCGGTCATCATCTCGGCCAGGACGGTCGGAACGATCTGCCAGGAGAGGCCGAAGCGATCTCTCAGCCAGCCGCATTGCTCGGGGGCCCCGCCTTCGAGCAACGCATTCCAATAGCGATCGATTTCGGCCTGGTTGTCGCAGTTCACGACGAAGGACACCGCGTGGTTGAACGGGTCGAGCGGCCCGGCGCTCATAGCGGTGAAGCGCTGCCCGAACAGAACGAACTCGACGATCTTCACCGACCCCGGCGGGCCGCTCGGGGATTCGCTCGGCAACGCCGTGACCCGGATGACGCGCGAGTCGGGAAAGATGGATGTGTAGAACGTGGCAGCCTCTTCGGCCTGCTGGGAGTACCAGAGAAATGGGGTGATCTTCTGCATGGGCTTCTCCTGTGAACGGTGAGGAACTATCGTACCCTCGTCAGAACGGCATGCATCGCGTTCGGTGTGCCGAGATGCTCCGTACATCGGTAGCCGAGCCTCGGCAGGTCGATGTCGGCGAGCAAAGCCTCTCCGGAGCCGAGCAAGGTGGGTGCGATCGCCAGGTGCATTTCGTCCACCAGGCCAGCGCGCAGGTATTGCCGGATCGTCTCGACGGCAGGCCACGATCAGGTTCTCAAGCTCTCCGTTTATGAGCGCTCCGGAGTGCGGGAGGTATGGCTGATCCATCGCCGCGGACCCGCACCCTACCGGTCTATCGCCAGCAAGGCGACCGGTCAACTCGTGGATGGCGGGTCGGCCGTAGGCGCCGCCCGACTGTGGCGAGCCTGCTGGCCATCGTCATCGGGCGAGTGTATAGCAGCATCAGCCCCCGCTGTCGCGTGCGAATTTGAGTATGATGGCGCACACCACCGGCAGGAACACCACGCGCACGAAGCGGCTGCCCCTCAGGATCGCGAGCCGGGTACCGGCGAGTGCGCCCAGGATGTTGAATGCGGCCATGGGCAGGCCGGCGGCGTAGATGACGTGATGAGTGGCGGCAAAGTAGAGCAGCGCAGAGAGGTTGGTCGCGCAGTTCACGACCTTGGACGAGGCGGAGGCGGCCAGGAAGCTGTACCCGAACACGCCCACGAACACGAAGATGAGAAAGCTGCCGGTGCCGGGACCGAAAAAGCCGTCATAGAAACCGAGCGCCGCTCCGGTCGCGATGCCGGCGAGGAGCTGCGCCCCGCGCGTGAGCCTGGGGGCATGCAGGGCGCCGAAGTCCTTGCGGATGAAGGTGTAGACAGCGACCAGGACGAGCAGGCTCAGGATCAAGGGGCGCAGGATCGCGCGCTGAATCGAGCTTACCACCTGTGCGCCCAGGAAAGACCCGTGCGACCAGCGCGGTAGGCAGCGTCGCGCGCCACTGAATAGGCACGTGGCGCGCATACTGCGTGACCGCGATGGCGGTGCCAGCGATGGAGGAGAGCTTGTTAGTGCCGAACAGCGCGGCCGGGGGTGCGTTCGGCAGCAGGATGAACAGCGCCGGTATCTGTATCAGCCCCCCTCCGCCCACCACCGAGTCGACGAACCCCGCGAGGAAGGCGAATCCGCACAGCCACGCGATCTCGCTCACGCCCACGCGCCGAGACAGACTCTAGGGATCGATGCGGCTGGCCAGGACCTGGAGGAAGGCGGGCGCCATCGCCAATCCCATCAGTACGCCGGCAGCATGCAAGCGGAACACGCTTCCGCCGGCGCGAACCGGGCATTTCCGGGACACCGGTCTCATAGATCGCCGGGCGATGATCGGTTCACCATGCACGTCGCCGGCCACTGCAACGAGCACCGCCCGACCCCTTCGTGCCATCAATCCCAATGCGACGTGCATAACTGGGTGCCCACGCCGGGTCGCCGACTCAAATTCCGCTGCCGGCGCTCACGCCCAACGAGTCGTCTGCCGAACTCCAGCCATGAATGCAGCGCAGCGGAATAGTGGTCAGGTGCGTGGCCTGGTTCCGCGTACTATTCAGCATGTTTCGACAGACTCGCGCTGTATCCCGCGCCCAAGGCCACCCGATCCCGCCGGACTCCATGCACGCCAACCAACCGAACTGTTCGCGTCTTAGCCGGACACTACGGGTCTGATACCGGGCCTGATACGACTTTTCGGGCTTCCTCCAAGTACTGGTGGACATGTTGTACTGCCCCCGCCCCCTCGCCCACCGCGGACGCCACGCGCTTCGTCGACCCGAGGCGGACATCGCCAGCAGCGAATATTCCCGGCACGCTGGTCTCGAAACTCATCGGTTGCGGTCAACGGGCCAGGCTCCCAAGTCGACATCGTGACCGGTGACAATGAATCCCTTGGTGTCGCGCTGGACCGCGCTGGCCAGCCAATCCGTGTGTGGCATGGCTCCGATCAGCACGACGAGCAGCTTCGCCGGAATGGTTTCGACGGCATTGCTCGCTTTGTCCCGGATCGCCAGACGTTCCATGAACTCGTCACCACCCTCTGCACCGACCACTTCGGCCCCGAGCCTCACCTCGATATTGGGTGCACGGCGGATCTGCTGCACCAGGTAATCCGACATTCCGCTCTCGATCGAGTCTGCCCGCACCACCAGTGTCACCCGGCGCGCATAGGCGGCGAGGTGGATCACCGCCTGCCCCGCCGAGTTTCCTCCTCCGGTCACCGCCACGTCGAGGTCGCGGGCGAACCGCGTCTCGCCGAACGTCGTGTAAAAGATACTCTTGCCGACGAAACGCTCGATCTCCGGGATCTCCAGCCGCCGGTACTTTGCCCCGGTGGCAACGATCACCGCCGTTGCCGTGATCTCGCGTCCGTCCGATAGGGTCAGGATCTTCTTCACGCCGTTCGAACGGAGTCGTGTCGCCTCCCGCGCAAATACGAACTTCGCTCCGAAGAGCCACGCCTGCTGGTAGGCGCGCTGGGTGAGCTCCGCTCCGCTGATTCCGCGCGGGAAGCCGAGGTAATTCCTGATGAGCGAACTGGCGCCCGGCCTGCCCGCCGATCACGTGCCGCTCGATGACCAGGGTTCGCAGCCCCTCCGATCCGGCGTAAACCGCCGCCGTGAGGCCGGCGGGTCCGCCGCCGACCACCGCCACGTCGCAGGACAACTCGTGCGGGCTCTCACCGATGGCGTCCATGATCTCCGCGTCCGTCGGACCGGCGAGGGCCGATCCGTCGAGGAGGACAGATGGCCGGCAATGCCGACGAGATCGACGCCATGTTCCTCGATGAGTCGTTTTGCCATCGGCGACGTAGCGTGGTGGAACCCGTAGGGAATCCCGTTGCGGTCGAGGAGTTCGCGGATCTCATTCGAACGCGCGGAACGCTCATCACCGACGATGTGGATCAGCTCCATCGCGGGCCGGTGGATCCGCGTCCACTCCGCCAGGAACTCGCTCACCAGGGGATACAGATGGACCTCGGCGGGCATCCAGGGCTTGTACAGGTAATTGTCAAGCTGGCCCAGCGCGCAGCCCTGCAGGATGGTGGGCGCGGCCGCGTGGTCACCCCAGGCGACGAGCAGGGCGCGCTTCGCCATAGGTTCGATGGAGCGGACCCGCCCGAGGAATTCGTTGCCCGTCATCTCAGGCATCCACTGGTCCGCGATGACCAGTGCAATCTCCTCGCCGTCCTCCTTGATCTTGGATACGGCGTCGAGCGCAGCAAGTGCGGAAAGATGGGGCACGACGCGATAGTCCCCGCCAAACCGCCGTGTAAGGGCATCGAGCATCGCGGCCAGCGCAGCCAGCTCGTCATCGATCACCACGATCACAGGCCTCTCTGCCATACGAATTCCTCCTCCATGTGGCCCGTCCTGGAATGCTGTAGACACCGCTAAGTCGGTCATAAAGGCTCGACTCCTGGGTAGCCACGGGCGCCTCCTCTGCTTCTGCACGTGGGCAAAGTCGTGAATAATGGGGTGGCTAAGCGTGGGGGATCAGAACATGCGGCCCGTCGTGCTTTGTACTCCTTTAAGCGGCACATCGCCGATCATCACCGCCGCCTGGTCGGCGGACCAGAGTCAGACGTACGCGGTGCCGGCGGCCGGAGACATCGGGGGTCTGGCGTTGCCGAACCGAGGGACCTCCGCCGGGCCGCCGAGTACCCGGGCCGATTCATCAGCGCGTCACCCTGATTCTCGACCAGCTCGGCAAGCGCGGTGACGGCCGGCTGGCCTGTTCCATGTCCAAGCTGACCATCGTCGGCACGGTGTTCCTGCCGCTCGCAACTTCTTCGTCACCGGCCTGCTTGGGATCAACATGGCGGCTATACCCCACCCCTGAACGTGCAGAGTTTCGACGCTCTTGCTCGGCGTCGTAAACGAGCCGTATGAATTTCATCTGGTTGCCGCCATTGCAGCCAGCCCACTCAGGTCAGCCGCCGGCGATGGCCCCAACGACGAGAAAGGGCTCCGCTCCTGACGCGACCGCGTCGGGCAGTGGGGCGTCCGGCAGCTCATGGGAGACATCCTGCCCGCAGGCGAAGAAACGCAATAACGGTCGGCGCTGTTGCGTGACGTGGTGGCGGATCGTCCCGCGCAGCATGGGATAGCAAGCCTCGATCGCGTCCAGGACCGAGCGCTGCGTCACCTGCCCCTCGATGTCGAGCGTCACCTCGCCGTCGATGTGCGCCAGCGTCCGCAGAGGCATCGGGAGTATGACTCGGATCATGGCAGCGTCTGGACCTCAACGGACAGCACGGCCGGAAGGTCCCGGACAATGGGAGCCCAGTTGTCGCCGGCATCGGCCGACAGGTAAACCTGCCCGCCGGTGGTGCCGAAATACACGCCAGACGAATCGAGCGAGTCGACAGCCATCGCGTCGCGCAGCACGTTGACGTAGCAGTCGCGCTGCGGCAGACCCTTGGTGAGCGCCTCCCACTCGTTTCCGCCCGTCCGGCTGCGGTACACACGCAGCTTCCCTTCGGGCGGAAAGTGCTCGGAGTCGCTCTTGATCGGCACGACGTAGATGGTGTCCGGCTCGTGCGGGTGAACCTCGATCGGGAAGCCGAAATCGCTCGGCAAGTTGCCGCTAACCTCGTGCCAGGATTCGCCGCCGTCGTCGCTGCGCATGACATCCCAGTGCAACTGCATGAACAGCACACGCGGGCGCGACCGGTGCATCGCGATGCGGTGAACGCAGTAGCCGACCTCGGCATTCGGATCGGGGAGGGATTGGGACTTCAGCCCCCGGTTGATCGCTCGCCACGTCTTGCCGACATCGTCGGTCCGGAACGCACCGGCAGCCGAGATGGCGACGAAGATCCGTTCGGGATTGCTGGGGTCGAAAAGGATAGTGTGCAGGCACATGCCACCGGCGCCTGGCTGCCATTTGGCCCCTTGCTGCTCGCGCAGCCCGGGAAGTTCGTGCCACGTCTGCCCGCCGTCGGTGGAGCGGAACAAGGCGGCGTCTTCCACCCCGGCGTATACCGTGTCCGGATCGGTGAGCGATGGTTCGAGATGCCAGACTCGCTTGAACTCCCAGGGGTGGGGCGTGCCGTCGTACCAGAGATGCGTGCCGGGGTCGCCTTCGTATACGAACTTGTTATCCACGGGCTCCCAAGTCTTGCCACCGTCGTTGGAGCGCTGGATGAGCTGCCCGAACCAGCCGCTGGACTGCGACGCATACAGCCGGTCGGGGTCGACGGGCGAACCCTTCAGGTGATAAATCTCCCAGCCGCCAAAGTGGGGGCCGCTGACATCCCACCGTTCGCGCTTGCCGTCCGATGTCAGGACGAACGCGCCCTTCCGTGTACCGACCAGAACCCGCACTCCGCTCATAACTTCCTCCTTTCCGAGTTCCGAGTTTCACGCCCATCTTCCCACGACGCTTTTCACGACCAGCGGCGGTACCTTCACCCGTCGAAGCCACACCAACGCCGCTCTGCGCCAGAGTTCATCGGCCCGCCGAAGACGCAGCCGTGGGTGGGTCCGGTGGAACGAAGAGTGTACACCCGACAGGGGCATGAACTGAGCCACCCACCAGCGCACAGCAACAGCGACGTGTCCGCAGTCAGGCCGTCAGCCCCGATTCCTACGCGTTTTTCAACGGCTTGCCGGTGAGAGGCATTGCAGGAAGCGGTTGCGGTCGTGATCGTCGTGGTGGATCGGCTCCCGTGCGTCGTCTCCTTCGCCCGTCGACGCGCGTCTGTCGCGGCCTTCTCGCCCTGCCGCCTTCGGCCTTCCATGACTCGCCGGCAGACTCTACAATTGCTAGACTGCGACGAAAGACCCGCACCGCACCCGGAGGACTCGATGATCAAGACCCGCGGCTATGCCGCCCACGATGCGACCTCGGCCCTGACGCCTTTCACCTTCGAGCGGCGCGAGCCTGGCCCACACGATGTCCACATCGAGATCCTTTATTGCGGCATCTGCCATACCGACCTGCATCAATCCCGCAATGATTGGAGCAATGCGCTTTACCCGATGGTGCCGGGCCATGAGATCGTCGGCCGGGTCACTAGGGTCGGCGACCATGTGACGAAATTCAAAGCCGGCGATTATGCCGGCGTCGGCTGCATGGTGGATTCCTGCCGCCGTTGTTCCGCCTGTAATGACGGTCTGGAGCAATATTGCGAGGAAGTCCCCACCTGGACTTACAACGCCAAGGAACGCGGCAGCGACCAGTTGACCTTCGGCGGCTATTCCGAGCAGATCGTGGTCGAGGAACGTTTCGTGGTGAAGATCCCCGGCAGCCTCGATCTGAAGGCTGTCGCTCCGCTGTTCTGTGCCGGCATCACCACTTATTCTCCGCTGCGTCACTGGAAGGTCGGCAAAGGCCAGAAGGTCGGCGTGATTGGGCTCGGTGGGCTCGGTCATATGGGCGTCAAATTCGCCAGGGCCCTCGGCGCCCATGTGGTGATGATCACCACCTCGCCCGAGAAGGGCAAGGATGCGATGCGCCTCGGCGCCGATGAGGTGCTGGTGTCGAAAGATCCGGCAGCGATGACCAAGCACGCCAGCAGCTTCGACTTCCTGCTAAACACCATTCCGAACGGGCATGACCTTAACCCGTATGCCGCGCTGCTGAAACGCGATGGCACTATGGTTCTCGTCGGGGTGCTGACGGCGCTCGAGCCAGCGCTGCAGGGCGCCAGCCTGATCTTGGGTCGCCGTAGCATCGCCGGATCAGCGATCGGCGGTATGCCCGAGACTCAGGAGATGATCGATTTCTGCGCCGAACACAATATTGTCAGCGATGTCGAGATGATACCTATTCAATCCGTCAATAAAGCCTATGAAAGGTTGCTGAGAAACGATGTCAGATATCGCTTCGTCATCGACATGGCCTCCCTGAAACAGCTCGCCGCCTGATCGCTGCCGAAGATCCGGCGAGCGAATTGCTGTAGAGCGTTCAGCCCATCTCATTACACAACTTGAGGATACTCGTGTAGCATCATGCGCCCCACGAACTTGTCATCCCCCAAGTAGATTTGTTGGCGTAGCCCCGCCCCCCTGTGTCCATCCCATTACACACAACTCAAAGGGGGCCTCACGGGGCGTAGTGGAGTCCTGCGGCGAAGTCCATGACGCGCTGCAGCCCTTGCCAGAGGGTCTTCACGCCGGGCTCGCCGTCGGCCTTGCGCCCCAGGAAGCCACCGAGCCTGGCGATGAGGCGCACCACCTCGTTGAGGTGGGGTGGCTTCTTCGGTAAGCGTTTCTTGTTCAAGAGGAAGGCCGCCTGCCATTCGCTGCGATCGAACAGAAGCTCCGCATCCAACTCCGGACAGGTGCGCCCCAGGCGCATGAGGCGGGCGATGAGCCAGGCGACCACCATGAATAGCGCCAACGCCCGTTCCAGGCATTCGAGGCTGCTGAGCTGCAGGGCCTCCACCCGGCAGACGTTCTTCAGCACGTGGAAGAAGAGGTTTATCTCCCAGCGGGCGCGATACCAGTCGATAAGATCCGCCGCCGCCTCGAAGCTGCCGGCCTCGCGGTTGGTCAACAGGCGCCATTCGATGGGTTTCACGCCCGCTGGCGCGCCCACTTCCCGGGCCACGATGCAGGTGGCCTCCAAACGCCCCCCTTGCCGCCGGAGAGCGCCACACGCCTTGCGTACACCTGCTGGCGGACTTCCCGCGCCTTCTGCCCGTTGCTTGAAGGGATTTCAGCTATGGAGTTATCGCTGCGAATGCGGCTTTGTCAGATGGTGTTGCTCTGTTCTACGCAACGCATGGCAACTTGGCGTCCACTGCCGACCCGGACACCACTGGGATCAGTGCTGCACTGGCGTTGGTGCGGGCGCAGACGGACGAGGCCGGCCGCTACCTGAGCTTGCCTGCCGCAGCGGTGCTTGTGACGCCAGTAAAGGAGGGGACCGCGCTGGCCGCGGTCACGTCCATGTGGGGGACCGACCCGGCGAGACCGAAGGTCGTTGCGGATGCCGGGCTGACCGCGGGGGACGCCTGGTATCTCGTCACCCTGCCGACCACCCGACCCAGCGTGCGTGTCATCACGCTTCGAGGCGCCGGACAGCCGACAGTCAACATGGGTAAGCTGCCAGGCTTCGACGGCGCGGCCGCGAAGATTCGGCATGATTGCACGGCCGTTGCGGTGGATTACCGCGGCTGCATCAAGACGCCGCTGTCATGAGCCGCCGAACGTTGACCACCCGTCAGGCCACAGCCGCCGCCAGATCGTTCATGGCGTCGGGCGTGTGCCCGCGTGCTCGCGTGACGTTGCCGGCCATTTGCGCCGGGCGCCTGTCATGACAGCCGCGCTTACGGTGTGCGCCGAACGTCGCTTGGCCCTGGCTGCTCTGGTTGCGGGCGATGAGTTGTTGTACCACGAGATTACACCCGTCACCGAGCTACCGCCCGGCGCGGTCCCGTGTCCCGCACCGGCGCGCGTCCAATGAGCCGATACGTCTGTATGCCGCCGCGTCGAAGGACGGCTCAGGCCCGTCCGCGAGGTCACTCTGGACGAAGGGCGCGAGCTGGCAGCGGCCGACCACACCCTTGTGGTGTTGCCAAGGTCCGAGGCCATTCGCATCTGCATGGGCGAGCCGCGGTCACAGGCCGGCGGCCGGATCGAGCGACCACGGCGCCAACGATAACCCACCGGCCGCAACCTGCGCTGGGAACCGCGGGTGCGGGACAGCCGCCCGGTCGCCGGGCCACTCCCCCGGCGTGACGCGGCATCGCTCCCGGCTTCGGTCGGGGCTTTTTTGGGCACACACCGCTGCCTGACGCCCCAGGAAGTGCGCACCGGCGCGCACTAAGAGTCACCCGCTCTGCGGCGTTCGGGCCGTTCCCACAGCCACCCCGTCACCCCCCAGCGCCAGACCCGCAGAGAGTTGCTGCCGGCACCTTTTAGGGCAAAGTGTGCCGCACTCCAGTAGCTGGGTCGTATGCAGATACCTCCGAGCCTAGCGCCTCTGGCGTCTTTTCGAATACTGCGAGATTCTTGTAGCCCCGCCGGGCTGGTGACTCATAGAGCAACCCATCAATGCGTCCACACTTAGCACAGGCTTCACCGAGAACTTGTGTTTCTGCTGGGTTCCGTGGGCGCGGTGCTGTAGCATCTTCACCGAGCGACCGAAAGTTAAACTTGGGGACATCCGCGTCTACATCAAGGATCTGCTGAACACTCGGGTCGGTAAGATCAACCACTGCTTGAAGCTCCGCATCGATTGGCCAGAAAACCATGGGGTCTCTTCCCAAACCGAAGTATGTCTGAACCTCGGCGAGACACGTCTGTTCGTCCTGAGCCACGTACAGAACGCGGGCACCTTTTGCGAAGTTAAAACGTTGCGCTTCGATAGGCCGATTCTTGCCAAGTGGATCATCGCCGTGGGCTTTGCGCATGGCGCGCCAGAAAGTCCCAGACAGCGGCCGCGAATAGAGGCTGAGCACAGCCGCGTCGAGGCGATCCCCTTGATGCACGATGGGGTCAAGTCACGCCGCGAGACCACTCTCAATCTCAGCGAGGAGAGATTGGATGCGGCTGATCTCTCCCCCGAGAATAACCGTCTTTGGTGAAGCACCATCCAGTGCGCCAATAGGCGTGCTCAACCATTCGCGCGCAAGTTCCGGCTGGTTCTCCACAACTTCAAGCACCTGTTGAAACAACGCCCGTAGCGCAGCGAGTTTGCGCTCGTATTCATTGGATGCTTGGACACCGCCGACGAATTGAGCACCAAGATACGTGGCAATGTCGTCTGGTTCCCACCCGAGCGTGTCCGCTAAGCGTTCCGCAGTGTCACGAGCCTGGATCTCCGTTCCGTAATACGACCACCTCACAAGAGTCTTTGGCGATGCGCGTCGCAAGATCTCCTTTAGGCTGTCCTCTCCTGTTCCGGCTACCGGTTCAATGTCCTCCCATGGCGTTGACCCGCTGGGCTTGCCGCTTTTCGCGATCTCCGCAAAAAAACGCTCCAAGTCCCTTAAATCATCCACGTTGGACCTTGCGGCCTGCGCCAGATTGTCTTCACTCGAACGACTGGGAGGCTGTGGCTTGATCGCTAGTTGAAGGACTGCCATGCATCACCCTTTGATAGCTGATAGCTTAGTTACGACATGTTTGAGGAACGAATCCGCAGTTTTCTGAATGTCTTCGGAGGCGCGAAGTAGAATATCCAAGTCGAAGCGGGATGTCTCCGGCGTGGCTTGAATCTCGTGGTCCACATTGAGATTTATAACCGCTGCGTCTGGCGCCCGCTCAGACCGCTCCAGCATTGCATTTAGCTGGCGATCAACGCGTGGTTGGCCACTGATACTAAGGGGGTGCAGTGGATAGGTAATGGAGAGAGAACGGAACTGCGGCGCGATTCCATCAAACGACAGTGCAAACGCACTGTCAGCGAGTACAAATCCTAGACTGTGCGCCACATCCGCTAGACCAGTCGTGATCTCGAAGCGAGAGTTGAGCCCATACGATCCAACCGGAGTTTCTTTAAGCCCATCCCATTACACACAACTCAAAGGACTTGAGCCTCACGCGCGTAGTGCAGTCCTGCCGCGAAGTCCATGACGCGCGTGAGCCCTTGCCAGAGGGTTTTCACGCCGGGCTCGCCGTCGCCCTTGCGCCCCAGGAAGCCGCCGAGCCTGGCGATGAGATGCACCACTTGGTTCAGTCGGGGTGGCGTCTTCGGTGGGCGTTTCTTGTTCAGGAGGAAGGCTGCCTCCCACTCCTCGCGCTCGAACAACCACTCGGCCTCCAAGTCCGGACAGGTGCGCCCCAGGCGCATCAGCCGGGCGACGCGCCAGGCGACCACCATGAATAGCGCCAGCGCCCGTTCCAGGCGTTCCATGGTGCTGAGCTGCAACGCCTCCACGCGGCAGGCGTTCTTCAGCACGTGGAAGAAGAGTTCAATCTCCCAGCGGGCGCGATACCAGTCGATGAGCTCGGCCGCCGCCTCCAAGCTGGCGGCCTCACGGTTGGTGAGCAGGCGCCATTCGACGGGCTTCACGCCTGCTGGCGCGTCCACTTCCCGGGCCACGATGCAGGTGGCCTCCAACCGACCCCCCTTGCCGTCGGAGAGCTTCACACGCCTCGCCCACACCTGTTGGCAGACTTGCCGCGCTTTTTGTCCGTGGCGCGACGGCATCGTGAAGCGTATCCCGCCCAGGCATTCGCCTCGGGTCACCTCCTCCCACAGCTTGCCGCCCTCGGGCAGCGCACGGTTGTGCCGGGAGCGGACCAACCAGTCGGCCGGCTGCCCCAGGTCGCGCGCTTTGGCCATCAGGGCTACGATGTCAGCCTCCCGGTCGGCTACATACACCAGGCGGGTCTGTGGAAGTTCGGACGCCAGCTCTGCCATGCGCTCATAGCCCTCCACCCAGCGGGTGCTTTCCAGAACACCTCCCCGAGGGCCTTCGGCGTCCTTCGGCTCGCGTGCCCACATCCACGCATCCAGCACGCCCAAGGGCTCGCGCGCGAGCGTCACGGCATACGTCGGATGCAGGTACATACCGCGTTGCGCCTCATAGCTCAACGGCCCCAGGCCAGCGATGTCCTGCCCGTTGAAGTCCACCTCCGTGGTGTCTTGGATGCACAGCACGATTTCGTGCTCCCGCATCCGGGCCGCAGAACACTGCCAGTGCGGCTCCAGGATGTCCCGCCAGTCCATCTCGTCGTGGGCAAAAAACCGGTAAGCTCCCTGGGTCTCGGCCCAGCCCCCACACGCTCCGGGAATGCTCGCGCTCGGCTTCTCCGCCAGCCGCTCGGCAAGCAACACGGCCCGCTTGCCCAGCCGCTTGTCGCCCAAATCGATGCCCCTAAATTCCTCCGCCGCCCAGCTCATCCCGACACCCCATCTTGTGACGTTATGTCAGGATGTTACACGATTGTCATCAAGTTGTGTGTAATGGGATGCTTTAAGCCGGTTAAAAGTTTCCGCCGCGAGTTCGATAATTCGACCCCGTTGGCCACCATGTGCCGTTGTTAACTGCCACCTAGTTGGCATACACTGAACTTCGAAAGTTGAGGTCGCAAATTTTGCCAGTTGGGGTAACACAAGCACTTCGCGCTGTGTGGCTTCCTCCGCGTCGTCCGGTGCCAGTATTTCAGACAGGCGATACCACTGCGGGTGATGGATCGCGGGATTCATAGCTCCGACCACAACCACCGAGTACTGAGATACAGTTATTTGCGAGTCCATTTCGCGCACGTGTTGTGGCCTCCGCGCATCAACTTTCACCGCCTGCACAGGTGAGGGTAGCACGAAGTCGCGCAATCGCGCTGCCGATTCCTCCCTGGGACCCCGGCCTGGAGCGGGACACCAGGGAAGACCCGCCGCCTGAGGAGGCGCAGGAGACCACTTCTTGGTCGACCCCATAGGGAGCACCCCCCACCATGGACCCCGCCATGTGCGCGCTGTGGCCGGCGCTGGTGGCGGTGCTGCTCGCTCTGAGCTTCTGCCATTTCATGGGCTGAAGGCTTCATAGGACGCCCCAGGCGCCGCGATCTCACCCTGACCTATAGGGGAGAGCACCGACCCCCCTGACCCCGCTGTACGGGGTTTTTTGTGCCTGCCGGCACAACCGTAACGGCACCGTAGCGCGTTACGGGGTAACGGCCCGGTCGGCTGATTGGTACCCTAGTTGGTACCCAGAGCCTCCTCCGGTTTCGCTAAGTGTTGGTCGGGGCGAGAGGATTTGAACCTCCGACCACCTGAACCCCATTCAGGTGCGCTACCAGGCTGCGCTACGCCCCGAGGTGACGCGGCATTATACGGCACCGCCAGACGGCGGCCAAGGTCAACGGCGCAGCAGCACCAGCAGATCTTCCAGCTCCGCGCGTAGCTGCCGGACAATCTGTCGGCTCTGCTTGCCGTCCTCCCGGGCCTCACTGCCGGTCAGCTTCTGGCGCGCGCCGCTGATGGTAAACCCCTGATAATAGAGCAGATCCCGGATCTGTCGGACGACGATGACATCCTGTCGCTGGTAGTAGCGGCGGTTACCCCGCCGCTTCACGGGCTTGAGCTGGGTGAACTCTTGCTCCCAGTACCGTAGGACATGGGGTTTTACGGCACACAGCTCGCTGACCTCGCCGATGGTGAAATAGCGTTTGGGCGGTATGGGGGGCAGCTCGTTATTCTTTTCTGCTTCCAGCATATGCCTCGACCCTCGCACGCAGCTTCTGCCCCGGGCGGAAGGTCACCACGCGTCGCGCGCTGATGGGTATCTCCACCCCCGTCTTGGGGTTACGGCCGGGGCGCTGCCGTTTATCCCGCAGGTCAAATTTGCCGAAGCCTGAAACCTTGACGGACTCCCCGGCCTCGAGAGCGGCACGCAGTTCCTCAAAGAATACTTCCACGATCTCTTTCGCCTCACGCTTGCTGAGACCAACCTCTTCGTACAGACGCTCCGCCAGTGCTGCTTTGGTCAACGCCATGCTCCCCCCCTTAGTGTGGCCCCAACTTCATCGTGCAACTTCTTGATAACGCACTCTATAATAGCATCGACTTCCTGATCTGTCAGGGTCCTCGACAGGTGCTGTAGGGTAAGCCCCATAGCGACGCTCTTCTGGTTGGCATCTATCTCGGGGCCTTCGTAGAGGTCGAAGACAGTCAACTGGTGCAACACCTCCCCGGCCGCATCTGCGACACAGCGGCGGAGTTGCTCGGCTGAGACGGTCTCCTCCACGACGACGGCCACATCCCGGCGGATCCCGGGGAATTTGGAAAGCTCCTCAGAGTGCGGCAGGCACCCTGCGGCCAGAGGCGCCAAGTCCAGCTCAAACAGGCAGGGCGCAGTCGGCAGCTCCAATCGGCGAGTCAACCTGGGGTGTAGGGAACCCAGCCAGCCGATGGGGGTATCTCGGCACCAGATGCGCGCACACTGTCCCCGGTGTAACGCCGGGTGGTGCTCAGGGGCGAAGCGGAACTCCCCCCTGCAGCCGGAGAGCGCCAAGACCGCCTCTACGTCCCCTTTGAGGTCGAAGAAGTCCGCCGTGCGAGACTCGGCCCCCCACTGCTCGGGCAGAACGGGCCCCGAGCGCGACGGCCGCCCCGCGCTCGTGCTCCGCTATGCGGCCTCCGGCTTGCGGGTGGAAGATGACGCCCGTCTCGAACAGCCGTACCCGAGGCTGCTGACGCCGCACGTTGTACAGCGCCGCTGCCAGCAGGCCCGGCCAGAGACTGGTGCGTATGACCGCCATGTCGCTGGCCAGCGGATTGCTGAGCGCCAACGGCGCACGCTCCGGGTCTATGGACTCCTGCAGCTCCGCATCCACGAAGCTGTACGTGATGGCCTCATGATAGCCGCGGTCCGCCATCAGGCTTTGCACCCGTTCTCGGGTCACTCCGGCCTCCGGTCGCCGAGACATCTGGAGGCGCACGGAGGGGATGGCCGTCGGGATTCCGTCGTATCCGCGGATGCGCGCCAACTCCTCTATCAGGTCCGCCTCGTTGGCGATATCGAACCGAAAAGAGGGAGCGCGCACCTCCCATCCCCACGCCGCCTCCGTGAGATCCATGCCGAGCCGGGTCAGGATGTCGCGTACCTCCTCCGCGGGGATCTCCACGCCGAGGAGTCGCGCGACGCGCGCCCGGCGAAGCGAGATCACCGGGCGGGATGGCAAATGCTCCCCAGAGGCCACCTCCACGATCGGTCCTGCCCGACCCCCGGCGATCTCGAGCAGCAAGCCCGTAGCCCGCTCCATCGCCCGGCGCGCAAGCTCGGGATCCACCCCCCGCTCGAACCGCCGCGAGGACTCCGTGGCCAGACCGTAAGCCCGCGCGCGGCCAGCAATGGCCAGCGGATGGAAGAACGCGCTCTCCAGGAACAGGTCGCGGGTGGTCGTGCTGACGGCCGTGGCCTGGCCGCCCATGATGCCGGCAATGGCCTGGACCCCTTGCCCATCGGCAATCACCAGGGTGTCTTCCCGCAGAACGATCCGCTGCCCGTCCAGCGCGGTCAGTGCCTCTTGCGAGGCGGCGCGCCGTACCTCGATGTGCCCCGCCAACCGGCGCAGGTCGAAGGCGTGCATGGGCTGTCCCAGCTCCAGCATCACGTAGTTGGTCACGTCGACCACCGGGCCCAGGCTGCGTACGCCGCTGCGCCGCAAGCGTTCCCGCATCCAGAGGGGGCTCTCGGCGGTATCGTCGATGCCCCGCAGCACTCGGCCCAAATAACGCGGGCAGTCCGCTGCAGAGAGGACCTCGACCGGGAAATAGTCGTCGATCGCCGGTCGAACGTCGTGGATGTCCGGACCTGCCGCGACGCAGCGATGGATGGCCGCGACTTCGCGGGCGAGCCCCGCCACGCTCAGGCAATCCGCCCGGTTGGGGGTGACGTCCACGTCGATGCTGAGGTCATCCAGTTCCAGCGCCGCCGCCAGCGAAGCCCCGGGCTCGCCGTGCAGGAGCTCGAGGAGACCCTCGGAGCGATCCTCCAGGCCGAGCTCCTGCCCGGAGCAAAGCACCCCCTCCGACCGCACCCCGCGGACGTCCCGCACCTGGACTTGGAGCCCCCTCGGCAGCCGGGCACCGGGGAGAGCAACGGGGGCGAACAGCCCCGCACGCGCGTTGGGTGCGCCACAGACGACGGTGAGCGGCCGGTCGGTCCCCGCATCTACCCGGCACACGCTCAGGCGCTCCGCTCCCGGGTGCGGTCGGACCTCCAGGATAAGGCCCACGACGACATCCGGCAGAGGCTCGGCCACGGGCTCGACTGCGTCCACTTCCAGACCCGCGAGGGTGAGCCGCGCTACCAGCTCCTGAGAGGAGACAGGCGGGTCTACCCATTCCCTGAGCCAGCGCTCGCTGAACCGCATCGTCACGCAAATTGCTGCAGGAAACGCAGGTCATTCTCGAAGAACACCCGCAGATCGTTGACGCCGTAGCGCAGCATGGCGAGGCGCTCGACCCCCATACCAAAGGCGAGGCCGGTGAAGCGCTCGTTGTCGACGCCGGCGAAGTCGAAGACATGAGGATGCACCATTCCGCAGCCGAGGACCTCCAGCCATCCGCTTCCCTTGCATACGCGGCAGCCGCTCCCGCCGCATATCACGCACTGAATGTCCGCCTCGGCGGACGGTTCCGTGAAAGGGAAGTACGAGGGGCGAAAACGGGTCCTGAGATCGCGCTCGAAGAAGTGACGCAGAAAATCGTCCAGCAGGCCCTTGAGGTCGGCGAAGGTCACCTGCTCATCGACGGCCAGTCCCTCGACTTGGTGAAACATGGGGGTATGGGTGACGTCGGAGTCGCGCCGATAGACGCGGCCCGGAGCGATAATGCGCAGCGGCGGCGAACGAGTCTCCATGACGCGGATCTGCACGGGCGAGGTGTGGGTGCGCAGCAGCATCCCCTCGCCCAGATAGAACGTATCGTGCATGGCCCGGGCCGGATGCCGCGGAGGAATGTTGAGGGCCTCGAAGTTGTGGTAGTCGTCCTCGACCTCCGGACCTTCCGCCACCTCGAATCCGAGCTGCGAAAACAATAGCTCGATGCGCCGTAGCGTCCTGGTGACAGGGTGAAGCGCCCCAGTCTCCTGCCCGCGCCCCGGCAACGTGACGTCGACCGCGTCACGCGCCAACGCGGTTTCCACATCCGCGGCCGCCAGAGCCGCGCGCCGGACGTCGATGGCCTGCTGCACGGTCTGCTTGGCCCGGTTGACCGCTGCGCCGGCCTGCGGTCGCAACTCGGGCGGGAGCCCACCGAGGCTGCGCAGGTGAGCCGTCAGAACGCCCTTCTTGCCCAAATAACGGACCCGGACGTCCTCGATCGCGCCCAGGGTTTCGGCCTCCGTCACCGCGCGCCGGGCTTCCGCCACGGTGGCGTCGAGGTCCTCCGACAAAGCCATGACACCCCTCAGAAATGAAACGGGGGAAAGGCCAAACCACCTTTCCCCCGGGATACGATCTTCGCTGGCGTTACCGCGCCGTGGGGATGCAGCCGTCGCGCATGGGAGTGAAGCTCAGGACAGGGCGGCCTTGGCCTTTTCGGCTACCTGCCCGAACGCCTCTCGATCAAACACCGCCAAGTCCGCCAACACCTTACGGTCGATCGCCACGGACGCCTTCTGCAAGCCGTCCATCAGGCGGCTGTAAGACAGCCCGAACAGGCGCGCTGCGGCGTTGATGCGCACTATCCACAAAGCACGGAACTGCCGCTTGCGCTGCCGACGGTCACGATAGGCATACTGACCGGCCTTGATGACCGCCTGGTTGGCGACGCGGAAGACCTTCCGGCGCGCTCCATAATAGCCCTTGGCCTGATCGAGCACCTTCTTGTGCCTGGCGCGCGCCGTAACACCTCGTTTCACCCTAGGCATGTCGAATTACCTCCGAGACCGCCGTAGCCGGCGACCCACGTTCGTCTGCGGCCTCTGCAAAATCTCTGCAGAGGCCCTCAAGGCAAGAGGCGCCGCACCGCCCGTTCATCCGCCGCGTGGATTAGCGTCGTCACCCGCAACTGCCGCTTGCGTTTGCTGCTCTTCTTGGTGAGGATGTGATTGTGGTGCGACTGCGCCCGCTTGTAATGCCCGCCCGCCGTACGCGCGAACCGCTTCGCGGCCCCTCGATTGGTCTTCAGCTTTGGCATCCTAAGACTCCATAACGGTCCTACTTCTTCCTCGGGGACAGCACCATCACCATCTGGCGTCCTTCCATCTTCGGGAACTGCTCGACAGCCGCCAGCTCGGTTAGCTCTTCCTCGACCCGCTGCAGGAGCTTCCGCCCCAGCTCAGGATGGGCCATCTCCCGGCCGCGAAAACGCAGGGTGACCTTCACCTTGTCCCCGTCGGTGAGGAATCGAACCATGTTGCGCAGCTTGATCCGATAATCGCCTTCGTCGGTCCCCGGGCGGAACTTCATCTCCTTCACCTGGATCTGTTTCTGCTTCCGCCTCGCCGCCTGTTGCTTCTTGCTCTGTTCGAACAAAAACTTACCATAATCCATTACCCGGCAGACTGGCGGATCCGCTTGCGGCGCAATCTCCACCAGATCCAATTCGGCGGTCTCCGCCGCACCCTGCGCCTCCTGTAAGGAGACTACCCCGACCTGCTGGCCGTCGGGCCCGATCAGCCGGACCTGCGGCGCAGTAATCTGCTCGTTGATGCGCGTATCTCTGTCGGCAGCGATACTCTATCCCTCCTCAGTCCCCCGACTCCGGCTGGCGATGTCCTCGCTGAGGCGCCTGCGGAACTCGTCCAAAGGCATAGCTCCGAGGTCCTGCCCCTTGCGCGTCCGCACCGCGACGGCGTCAGCCTCGACTTCGCGGTCTCCGACGACCAATAGATAAGGAACCCGTTCCAGCGTGTGCTCGCGGATTTTAAAGCCGATCTTCTCGTTTCTCAAGTCTGAGATGGCGCGGAATCCCGCGGCCGAAAGCGCCCCCTCGACGCGGCTAGCATGGGCAGCCTGCCGGTCGGTAATGTTCATGACGACGACCTGCACCGGCGCCAACCAGGGCGGGAACGCGCCGCCGTATTCCTCGGTGAGGATGCCGATGAATCGCTCCATGGAGCCCAAGATCGCCCGGTGGAGCATGACCGGCACCTGCCGCGAGCTGTCTTCGGCAACGTACTGGGCCCCAAGCCTTCCCGGCATGGAGAAATCCACTTGAATCGTACCGCACTGCCAGACCCTGCCGATGCAATCCTTGAGGGAGAATTCCAGCTTGGGTCCGTAAAACGCCCCCTCCCCGGGCTGAAGATCCCACGCCAGCTTCTGCGCATCGACGGCCTGCTCGAGCGCGTGCTCCGCTTTATCCCAGAGGACGTCCTCACCAACCCGCTGCTCCGGCCGGGTGGACAACTTCACCAGCACCTCGCGGAAGCCGAAGTCCTCATAGACCCGGTACAGCAGCTCAATGAAGGCGGCGACCTCGTCTTGGATCTGCTCCTCCGTGCAGAAGATGTGGGCGTCATCCTGAACGAAGTTGCGCAGCCTCATCAGGCCGTGCAGTGTACCAGACGCCTCGTTGCGGTGGCACGAGCCGAACTCCGCCAGCCGCAGGGGCAGTTCCCGGTAGCTACGCACCCCCTGGTTGAAGATCTGGATGTGAGCCGGGCAGTTCATCGGCTTGATAGCGTAGTCCCGGTTCTCCGAGTGCGTGGTGAACATGTTCTCGGCGAACTTCTCCCAGTGCCCGGACTTCTCCCAGAGCGAACGGTCGATCACGGACGGCGTGCGGATCTCCTGGTACCCGTGCTTGAGCATCACTGCCCGCATGTACCGCTCCACCTCCAGGTAGATGGTCCAGCCCTTGGGGTGCCAGAACACCATCCCCGGCGCCTCCTCCTGGAAATGGAACAGATCCAAGTGCCTGCCGAGCCTGCGGTGGTCACGCCGCTCGGCCTCCTCTAGGCGCTTCAGGTGGGTATCGAGGACCTTCCTGTCCGGCCAAGCGGTGCCGTAGATGCGCTGCAGCATCTCGTTGCGAGGATCCCCTCGCCAATAGGCGCCGGCCAGCTTGGTCAGCCTGAACGCCTTGAGCTTCCCTGTGCTGGGAACATGGGGACCGCGGCAGAGGTCGACGAAGTCACCCTGCCGATAGAGGGAAATAATCTCGTGCTTAGGGATACTCTCGATGATCTCCGCTTTGTAAACCTCGCCTTGGCAGCGAAAGAATTCGATGGCCTCTTCGCGTGGCATCTCGGTGCGCATCACCGTCAGGTCCTGCGCCGCCAGATCCTCCATCTTGTGCTGGATGGCCGCCAAGTCCTCCGGTGTGAACGGCCGCTTGAATGCGAAGTCGTAGTAAAAGCCGTCATCCACCACCGGCCCGATGGTGACCTGGGCCTCGGGAAACAGCACCTTCACAGCCTGGGCCAGCAAGTGCGCGCTGGAGTGACGAATCACCTCCAGGCCTTCCGCGTCGCGCTCAGTCACGATGGACACCCGAGCGTCCTGGGCGATCACATAGGACAGGTCGACAAGCTTCCCGTCACACTTCCCAGCAATAGCCGCCCGCGCGAGGCCCGGACCGATAGCCTCAGCGACCTCCCGCACCGTGACCGGGGGATCGAATTCCATCCCCTTACCGTCCGGCAGCGTGACCTGGATCTTGGCAACTTGTTCGCTGCTACGCTCCAACATCCGTTCAGACCCGAAAAAGGGGCGGCAGATGAACGCCGCCGCGTCCCGCACACCGCCTCCGTAAGCGGAAAAGGCACTGCCCAGCGCAGCGCGGTCGCTGGCAGGCGCCAGTGGGAGATGCCGAACGGCCACTGCGCCGTCAAGACTCCACCACAGGATCCCGCAGACCGTCTCTCGAGCGATCGCTTTCAGACCGCTACCACTAGTGGACTCGTGGCGGTATATTGCAGCCTCACGGGACGCCCTGCCCAACACACTCTGCACAGCCGACTCGGTTACCCGGCGGGATGCCAACAACCGACGCAACCCACGTGCGACGGGGCCAGTGGTCGAAATGTCCTGGGTAGCAACCAAACAACCAAACGGTTGGGTGGAGTAACCCAACAGACCCGATTGTTCGGTCAGCGCCACTCGCGTCCCGGGACGCGACTTGTGCAGAAGGCCGTGTGGTGACGGACAGTTTACACCGACGATCCACGGGCCGCTATATCGTCTCACTCACGCCACGGGCAGCCGGCTACGACCATCTGGACGCGAATGGCTAACAGGTCCGCGGGTCCACTCCAGACCGCCATTCATCGACGGACTTTGACGGGAGTGCGCGGTGGGGCCAGGGTAAATTTACACCTAGAACCTCGGTCACGTGGCCAAGGACTTGGTGCTACCACTGGCTGATCTGGGTCGCATGAACCGTTACTCGCTGGCAAAGCTGGGCGGTGGTCTTCAGCCCTCGGATCGCCTCAAGGGCAACGCGGGCCTTGAGCCCGGCGTTATGACGTTTTCGGGGTCTGGACATGGTCGAAGGCTCCTGTCAACCGACATTGTGCCATCAACCCCTTTCTTTTCCATCTGTCCAGGATCGAGGGTCCACAGAGCTGGCTCCGGAAATCTGTACGGCGGGATAAGTGGTAGGGGATGAACCGCTTTATCATGGCGATGCTATTGAGAGGAGCGGCAAATGAGTGGCAAGAGGCGCAATCATGGAGCGGGATTCAAGGCAAGGGTGGCACTGGCGGCGATCAAGGGCGACAAGACCTTGGCGGAGTTATCGGCGCAGTTTCAGGTTCATCAGAGTCAGATCCTGGCGTGGAAGCAGCAGTTGCAGAGCCGCGCTGACGAGGTGTTCGAGCGGGAACGCAAGTCCGAATCGGGGCCGTCGGTGAAGGACATGCAGGCGAAGATCGGGCAGCTGACGCTGGAGAACGATTTTTTGTCCGTCGCGCTCGGTCGCATCGGCGATGCGACAAAGCGATGATCGACAAGGTGGCCGAATTGCCGCTGACGCGGCAGTGCCAGCTCCTGGGGCTCTCGCGCTCATCCCAGTACTACCGGGCGGTGGCGGTGTCGGCGCGGGATCTGGCGCTGATGCGGGCAATCGACGAGCTGCACCTAAAGCACCCGTTCTATGGCAGCCGGCGCATGCGCGGGGCGTTGCGCGACGAGGGCTTCGAGGTCGGCCGGCGCCACGTCCAGACATTGAGGGACAAGATGGGAATCGAGGCGTTGTACCGCAAGCCGCGGCTCTCGGATGCGCACCCCGGCCACAAGGTATGGCCCTACTTGGCTAGCGTGATGTAGTGGTCACCCGACCCAACCAGGTCTGGGCTACGGACATCACGTACATTCCCCTGGCCAAGGGCTTTGCCTATCTGGTGGCGATCATCGATTGGTGCTCGCGCCGGGTGCTGGCCTGGCGGCTTTCCAACTGCATGGACACCTCCTTCTGTATGGAGGCGCTGGAAGAGGCGCTCATGCTCCACGGACGCCCCGAGATCTTCAATACCGACCAGGGCAGCCAGTTCACCGACAAGGATTTCACGAGCGCGCTCCTGGCTCATGACATCCGCATCAGTATGGACGGACGCGGGCGCTGGATAGATAACGTTTTTGTCGAGAGGCTGTGGCGCAGCGTGAAGTACGAAGAAGTGTATCTGAAGGCGTACGAGTCGATCCTGGACGCCAAGCGCCAACTCGGCCGGTACTTCACTTTCTACAATCAACGACGCCGGCATCAAGGGCTAGGAGACCACCTGGATCCGTGACTTGAATCTCCGAGCGCCCGGGGCGCGAGAGAATGGGAGCTATTCTCAGTTGAGTTGGTTAGTTTTTAGCCAACCGGTGACGCCGGCTATGTACAGCGGGCGTAGACCCTCGTCGGCGCAGGAGTGACGGCGGGGCTTTGAGGCTTGGACGCTGAATTTCGGGCGTAGGTTTACACCGGGGTCTGGTGAGGCCCGGGTCGAGTTTCTATGGAGGTCGTCCTAGCTACCCGAAGGCGAGTTGGTAATACACCTGCTCGAAGGCGCGGAAGCCGGGACAGAGCCGGCTGAAGCGCAGCTTCAGTCTGCGGGCGGTGGCGACCAACCGGGCGGCGAGGTACATCAGTTCCTGGAGGACGGTCTTGATCCGCCGGCGCTTGGCCGGATGGCGCAGGGGAGCCGACTCGCCGGTCAGCCCGATGAGTCCGATGAAGCGCAGGATGTTGTAGGCGAACACGGCAAAGGCGAGCACCAGGTCATTGGTGTCGAATTTCCCGGAGGGCAGCCGTTCGATATCGAGGTCGGTCTTGAACTCGCTGTGGAACTGCTCGGAGGTGCCGTGGTCACGGTACAGGGCGACGATCTCCGCGTCCGGATAGGCGAGCGAGGTCCACCAGCCATCGAGCTCCAGCTCCGGTACCAACAGCGCCTGGCCCTTCTTGTCGATGGTGCGCTCGGTCACCCGCATCACCCGGCGAACGTGGTAGGTGTGCTCCCGATGGGGGTGCTCCTCGACGACGCTGAACAGCGCCACGCGCTTGCCGGGTCGGGGTGTCTCCCATGCCCCTTGGCGCTCGGCGCGCTCCAGCCAATGGGCAGGGTCCTCGCCCCGAGGGTTCCACTGGATAATGAAGTCCACCTCCTCTTCGAGGTAGCGCAGCCGGTTCTCCAAGGCGTTGTGGGCGCTGTCCTGGCGCACCAGCAGCGGCAGTTTGGTCAGGCGCCTGGCCCGCGGCAGGATGCGCTCCCAGACCTAGCCGAATTCCTTCTGACTGTGCTGCTTGCCTTCTCGCAGCTCACAGCCGACGCACCACCCTTCGGTTCCCACATAGGTCGCGATCGGCGCATAACCGTCATAGCCGTGGTAGGTGCGCGAGACTCCTTCTTGCTTGGTCCCGGAGTTGTCCATGGGAAAGACATCGATGTCCACCGGCACATGACCGGTCTTGAGCGCACTGACCGGTGCCTTGGCGTTGACCATGAACTCGATATCGGCCTCGTCAATGACCTCCCGCAGGACCGCTGCGTGCTCGTCGAGACGCTGCCTCAGCGTTTCTGGCGAGGGTACCCGCTCCAGCCCCAACGCCTGGCGGAAGAAATCGTCCTCTCGGACGTTGGAGACCGCTTCGAAGTCGCTCTTGCCCAAACACATCAACCCCAGATAGCTCTTGGCTACGTCTTCATGGGAGATGCCGTGGCGTAGCGGGATCGCCTGCTTCAGCGCCTTGCCCAACCCGCTAAAGCGGTTGACGCAAAGACCGACCAAGGCCAGACCAGAATGGGAGGTGTAAAATTCCTCATCGGACTGCTCCAAGATGAACCGCTTCATCGTTCACCTGCCGGGTGAGCTGGAGTGCGGCCCGATTTTAGCTGAACTGCAATGATAAATCAGCAGGTTGCGGCCATCCGCTGAGACGCGAAGTCACGGAATCAGGGACCAGACACCGGACGCCGTGTATTATGGGCAGCAAGACGAAAAGCTCGCGGCCTGAACGCGAGTTACCCACCGGGCCGCTCGCCTCCCGCCTGAGAAGGGCGGGCGGCGGCCCCGTGGATAACTCTGCACCCGCGGTTCACCATCTACAAAATCGATTCCTCTGTTCAGAGAATCGGAGCCACATCACACTTCAGAACAAATTTGCCCTGATGTGAGCACCGCGTTCCGTTCAGCATAGAATAATAGTATGCTAATTTGTTTGCTTCGATGGCATGTGCGCCACAGGGGCCCGGCTGCGATGATGGACACCCACAACATGACGGTCGTCATGCAAGACAGCGACATCGAACGCACCTGCCGGTCGATGAAGGCTATGTGTCACCCGCTGCGGCTGAAGATTCTCTGCGTTCTGGGGGACGGGGAACTCAGCGTACAGGACATCGTGGAGGCTGTGGGCACATCCCAGAGCAACATATCACAGCATCTGGCCATCCTGCGCGAGAAGGGCATCTTATCGTCTCGCAAGGAGGCCAATCGCGTCTTCTACCGGATCGCAGACTTCCGCACTGTTCATCTGATGGGCCTTATGCGTGAAGTCTTCTGCGCTTACAATCCGGCATGATGACGACCGCGCGGTGCATCGCATAATCCCATGACTTATGAGTGCGCTCGGAGCCTGTGAAGAGACCGTCGCGGGCGGCCGGAGAACAAGGCGCACGGAGCCGCCCGGGCAAGACAATATCCGGGCGATACGGCGAGGACCGGGCGCCAGCGCAGCGCTGGTATCGGGCGCGGAGCAGATGTCTTCACAGGCTCTCCGCCCGTCGTCGGAGCAACCCGTGTATACTTTGCCATGATTGAGCCTGACGTGTGGGAGGCGGATTACGATGACTACTGAACGCGTGGTTCGAATCGTCGCGGGCACGTTCATCGTGGCCTCGTTGCTACTCGCCCGTTATCACAGCCCCAACTGGCTGTGGTTTACTGCATTCGTGGGCTTGAACTTACTTCAAAGCGGGTTCACTCGTTTCTGTCCGCTGGAGCTGATCCTTAGGAGGCTTGGGGTGTCCTCAGCGGATGCACAGCTCGGGACCCACTAAATGACCTAGCGGGTAGCACCGGCCGGGACAGCCATAAGAGGCTGCCGCGCGCTGTTTCGGCGGCGGCGTGCGCCGCCGATGGGGCAGGTGCCGGAGCCCTGCACTGCAGCACCCACCGTCTCCCATGGAACAATTCGCCACCTTCGTCGTTCACCATTGGCCCCTCTTCGCCGCCCTGGCGGTCATCTTGGCGCTTCTAGCCGGTACCAGCCTGGGCGCAGGATTACAGGGCATCAAGGAGGTCGAGCCCATTGAAGCCACGCAGTTGGTGAATCATGCGGGCGGGGTGTTCCTCGACACCCGCACCCCCGAGGAGTATCGCCAGGGGCACGTCGTCAATGCGATCCACCTTCCACTCGCGCAGTTGTCGGAGAGCCTCAAGCGTTTGGACAAGTACCGGGCCAAGCCGGTAATAACCGTGTGCCGTTCTGGAAGCCGTTCTCTCCAGGCAGGCCGGCTCCTGCGCCAACACGGCTTCGAGAACGTTCACAACCTGAAGGGCGGCATGCAGGCATGGGGGGCGGCCAATCTGCCGGTGACCACCAAGGGCTAGCCAGAGCGCATGGTCAGAGTCGAAATCTACTGCACAGATGAGTGTTCGTATTGCGGGCGAGCCAAGCGCCTACTCGAGGCCAAAGGAGTTTCTTACACCGAGTGGCGCGTGGACCAAGCCTCCGAGCTGCGCACCGAGATGGAGACGCGTAGCGGACGGACTTCGGTCCCACAAATATTCCTGGACGACCGCCACGTCGGCGGTTTCGACGAGCCTCTCCGAGCTGGACGTCGAAGGCGAGCTGGATCGCCTCTTGGGGATCGGGAGCTCGGCAGGATATGGCTGAGCCGCTGTATGTGGTGTGTCCGGCCTGTGACGCTATCAACCGCGTTCCGCCGGAACGGCTGAGTGCCGGCGGTCGCTGCGGCAAGTGCCATGGCCCTCTATTCACGGGGCGACCCCTGCCACTGACGGAGTTGCGCGCCGATCGGCACATTGAACGCAGCTCGATCCCGCTGCTGGTGGATTTCTGGGCCGACTGGTGCGCCCCGTGCAAGATCATGGCTCCGATATTCGAGGAGGCGGCCACGATGTTGGAACCGCATGTGCGTCTAGCCAAGGTCAACACGGAGCATGAGCCGGATCTCGCCAAGCGCTACGCGATTCGCGGCATACCAACGCTCATTCTCTTCAAGCACGGCAGGGAGGCTGCTCGGATCGCGGGCGCGCGGGATCTCCAGGCCATCGTGGCTTGGACTCGGCAGCAGCTCTGAATCTCCGCCGTACAGCGCACGGGCATTTGCACGGCTCGGAGCCTGCCGCACAGCACGGCTATCCAGTGGATGACACGGAGGCCGGAGGGAGCAACGGCTTAATACCGAAAGGAACGTCATGACAACAGAACCGTCCGGCGACAACGAAGTCAACGAGCAAACCGGTCCGCGCTTCGGGATTCAGAGGATATATTTGAAAGATCTCTCCTACGAGGCACCCGGGACGCCCCAGATCTTCACTCACCAAGTCACACCACAGATCGGCATGCAGATTGAAGCCAAGGCGGCCCCGCTGCAAGACGACTCCTACGAGGTCATACTCGCCGTCACGATTACCGCCAAACACAACGATAAGACCGCGTTCTTGGTCGAGGTTCAGCAGGCAGGCATCTTCGCCATCCGAGGTTACGACGAACAGCAACTCGGCGCCCTGCTGAACAGCTATTGCCCCAACATTCTGTTTCCCTTCGTTCGGGAGGTGGTGTCGGATCTGACCACCAAGGGGGGCTTTCCCCCATTGTTGCTCGCTCCGATCAACTTTGACGCGGTCTACGCGCAACGGCAGCAGAAGGCGGCGGCCGTTCCCTCGGGGACGCCTCGCCACTGAGAGATGGCGGGGGCGGAAGCGATCGCGGTACTCGGTGCCGGGTCCTGGGGTACGGCGCTTGGCGTGCTCCTGGCACGCAACGGGCACCGAACACTCTTGTGGGACCGTGATCCCGCACACATCGAGCGCCTGAAACGGGCGCGCCGCAACGACGCCTATCTTCCGCAGGTCCAGCTTCCACCCGCCCTGGAGCCGAGCCAGGCACTCGATCACGTGCTACGCGGGGCGGCGAACGTCTTGATCGTCGTGCCGAGCGCCGCCTTTCGGTCCGTGATAGAACGCGCATCTGCTCTGCTCTCTGCAGACGCCCAGGTGGCGTGGGCCACCAAGGGTTTGGAGCCCGAAACGGCGCGGCTGTTGCACGAGGTGGCCAGTGACATCCTTCCCCACGGAATGCCGACCGCCGTCCTTTCCGGTCCCACCTTCGCTCGCGAGGTGGCCATGGGTCTGCCTACCGCGGTGACGGTGGCCTCCGCTGACAGCGCCTTCGCAGCCTGGCTGGCGCGCACCCTGCACAGCCAGACCTTCCGCGTCTATACGTCGGACGATGTCATCGGCGTGGAATTGGGCGGCGCAGTGAAGAACGTGCTCGCCATTGCGGCGGGGATCGCCGATGGGCTGGGATTCGGCGCGAACACGCGCGCCGCACTCATCACCCGGGGCCTCGCGGAAATGATGCGGCTCGGCGTTGCCCTGGGCGGACGCCGTGACACTTTCATGGGCCTGACGGGGCTGGGAGACCTAGTCCTGACTTGCACCGACGACCTTTCCCGCAACCGGCGCCTCGGTCTCGCCCTGGCTCGTGGCGAGCCGCTGGAACAGGCGTTGCACCGCATCGGCCAAGTCGTGGAAGGGGTGGGCAGCGCACGCGGGGTAGCGGCACTCGCAGCCCGTTACGGGGTCGAGATGCCGCTCGCTGCCCAAGTCCGCCGGGTCCTCTATGAGGGCACCTCGCCACGCGAGGCGGTGCACGCACTGCTCAACCGTGAGCAGAAGCCCGAGCGCTCGTGAGCTGCCGCCCGCCCCGGAGAAGCCCTGCTGGCGCGAACGTGACTGCGTTCGCCAAGTTCAAGCCGCGCGGACATGGGCGGTCGCAGCATCTGAGCCGCCACGATGGCTTGCAGCACCGCAGCGGGGAGTCCCCGGGTCTCCGGCCCGAACAGCAGGGTGTCCCCTGACTCTCAAAGCAACATCGCTGGAGATGCGCGGGCACCGCGGCGAGAAGCCCAAGACGCGGCCCGGCCCCGCCACAGCGGTGAACTTCCCCGAGGCCCGATAGTGGCTCACCTGTGCCCACTCGCGATAGTCCATCCGCACGCGCCGTGGTCGGCGCTCAAACATCGGCCGTGCATCCGGCCGCCGGGTTGCACACTGTGTGTCGGTCACCGCCCGGTACCCCTGCGGCAGACCGCGCGTCACCGGCGCCTCCCTTTACTGCCCTCCGCGCTTCTTCTTGGCCCTAGGGTGCGCCTGGTCATACACCACAGCCAGGTGCTGGAAGTCCAGGTGCGTGTATATCTGCGTGGTCGATATGTTGGCGTGCCCCAGCAACTCTTGCACTGCCCGCAGGTCGCCGCTGGACTCCAACAGGTGGCTTGCGAAGGAGTGACGCAGTCGGTGCGGGTGCAGGTTAGTGCCCAGACCCTGCCGGATCGCCCAGCGGCGCAGCCGCAACTGCACCGCCCGCGGGCCGATGCGTCGGCCATTGCGGCTTAGGAACAGCGCCTGCGTCCCTGCACGGGCCATGTCCGATCGGACCCGAATCCACAGCTCCAGTGCGGCGCGTGCCTTGCGCCCCACCGGGACGAGACGCACCTTCGCGCCTTTGCCAGTAACCCGCACGGTCCCGTCCGCCAGGTCCAGGTGCGCCAGATCGAGCCGCACCAACTCGGATAGCCGGAGGCCCGAAGAGTAAAGCAGCTCCATCATGGCATGGTCGCGCCGGTCCAGAGGTTCGCCGGGGTGCAAGTCCAATAGCTGCCCCACTTGGTCTACGTCCAGGGTCGCGGGCAACCGTCGGGGACTCTTCGGCGCCCTGACCCCCACCGCTGGATTGTCTTCCACCCATCCTTCGCGTAGGAGGTAATGATATAAACCCCGCACCGCGGACAGCACGCGCTGCAAACTGCGCCCGCTCAGACCGGAGCGGTGCCGGCTAGCAACGTAGGCGCGCAAGTGGTGCAGATCGAGCTGCGCCCATCGCTCGATGCCTTCGCTCCCGCAGAACCCCAGCAGGTCCTGCAAATCGTGCCGATAAGCTGCCAGGGTGTGCGGAGAGAGTCGGCGCTCGTTCTCCAGATGGCCCAGGTAAGCGCTCAGCTGAGCTAGCGCGGCGCGCTCCACGGCTGCTCCGCAAGATCGATACGTCCGTCAAACACATGGGTGGCAGGACCTGTCATCCACACCGGGGCCTCACCGCCCTCCCAACGGAGGCGTAAACGCCCACCGGGGAGATCCACTACGACCTCCTCTGCCAGGAGGCCCTGCCGGCGCCCGACAACGGCTGCGGCACAGGCGCCCGTGCCACAGGCCAAGGTCTCCCCCACCCCCCGCTCGTAGACGCGCAGCCGGATGTGCGTGCGGTCGACCACCTCCATGAATCCCACGTTCGCTCGCCGGGGAAACCTCGGGTGACCTTCCAGCCTCGGACCCAGCGTCGGCACGGGCGCCGAGCGGACGTCGGCCACGCGCACCACCGCGTGAGGATTTCCCATCGACACGGCGGCGAGGGCCACGACAGTCCCGTCCTCCAGCTCAATGGCGTAGCTCTCGGATTCACGGTCGGCCAGGAACGGGATGTCCTGAGGGGCGAACCGCGGACTTCCCATATCGACCTTCACCTGGCCGTCTTCGTGAAGCTGCAGCCGGATGATGCCCGCGGCGGTCTCGACAGGAATGACCTCCTTGCCGGTCAGTCGGCGCTGCCGCACGAAACGGGCGACGCAGCGGGCGCCGTTACCGCACTGCTCTACCTCGCCACCGTCGGCGTTATAGATGCGGTAACGGAAATCGGCGTCGGGCACGGTCGGGGGCTCCACCACGAGCACTTGGTCGCATCCGATACCGCAGCGTCGGTCGGCCACGAGACGCACCTGTTCAGGGCTCAGCACGACCGACTCGGAGACGCCGTCGAACACGACGAAGTCGTTCCCCAAGCCGTGCATCTTCGAGAAATGAAGGATCGGCATCAGCCCCTCCCGGTCACCGCCACGTGCCGGTCGCTCACCTGCCGGACCGAGAAGCCGGCCAGCCTCGCCCGGCCGAGCTGCCGCTCGATCTCCGCGGGGGTGTATGCGGCGCACAGGGAGTTGAAGAAATCCCGCTTCAGAACTTGGGGCTCTTCCGCGCTGTAGGTCTGCACCAACTGCCATGCGCGTTGCCGCGTCTCGGGGCGGGTCAGGTCCATGACGAACACCGGCGCGCCCGACGCCGCGCGCTGCCGAACAGTGTCCCACAGCGCCCGTGGATCGCGCAGATGGTGCAGCAGGCTGTTGCTTATGACGCACTGATACTGCGGCCGCGGCAGGGTGGCTCCAGGCAGGTAGCCATGGAGCAGAAGGATCCGCGCCTCCAGCCCGTGCCTTGCGACGACCCGCCGACCGTACTTGAGCATGTTGGGGGCAGCGTCCACCCCATGAACGATGGCACGCGGATGTGCGCGCGCGAAACGTACGGTGATGTCGGCAGGCCCGCACCCGAGGTCCAGCACGTAGCCGCAGATGTCTTGGCCGGAGAATTGTGCCTGGAACAGGCCAAGGAAGCGGCTGTGGGGCTCCTCGAAGTCCGCCTCCGCGTACGCCCGGACCTGGGCATCGTCGTCCATCAACTCCGGTTCCGGGACGCGCCGCATCCAGGACGTTGCCGGCCCCGACCGCTCGCATGCGCGTTTCACGCTCAAGGTAGGAAATCTTCCTGGCTCCACAGGGACTCGAGCGCCTCGCGCCTGCGCACGACGTGAAACCGCGCGCCGTCCACCATGACCTCCGCCGCGCGGGGTCGCGTGTTGTAGTTGGAGCTCATCACGAAACCGTACGCGCCTGCGGAGCACACGGCCAGCAGATCGCCCGGTCGCAGACGCAGACTGCGTTCCTTGCCCAGGAAGTCGCCGGTCTCGCAGACTGGACCTACCACATCATAGACCCGGGCCTCGATGCGCGGGTCGCGCTCCACCTCGAGAATCTCTTGCCAGGCGCCGTACAGAGCCGGCCGCAACAGGTCGCTCATAGCGGCATCCACGATCGCGAAGTTCCGGTGGGCACCCGGCTTCAGGTACTCCACACGAGTCAGCAGAGCCCCGGCCTCCCCCACGATGGCTCGCCCCGGCTCCACCAGGACGGCGTACGGCCGATGCCCGAGAGTCCGTAAGAGGCTCTCGACGTACTCACGCGGGGTGGGTGGCGTCTCATCGCGGTAACGGATCCCCAGCCCCCCACCGACATCGACGTGCTTCAACGGCACGCCCATCGCCTCCAGCTTCGCGGCAAGCGCCAGGACGCGCTCCAGCGCCGCGGCGAACGGCTTGACCTCGGTGAGCTGGGATCCGATGTGGCAGTCGATGCCTCTGACCTCGATGTTGGGTAGGCTGGCGGCACGAGCGTAGACCTGTGGTGCCTCCTCGATTGCAATTCCGAACTTGGTCTTCCTCAGACCGGTGGCGATATACGGGTGAGTCCCGGCATCCACGTCGGGGTTTACCCGTAACGCGACCGCCGCCCGCTTCCCCAAGGCCGCAGCGACCGCATCCAATAGTTCCAGCTCCGCCGCGGACTCGACGTTGAAGCAGTGGATGTCCAGCTCCAGAGCACGGTGCAGCTCGTCGGGGCGCTTCCCGACGCCGGAGAACACAATATTGTCGGGCTGACCCCCAGCGCACAGCACTCGTTCCAGCTCGCCTCCCGAGACCACGTCGAACCCCGAGCCCAAGCGCGCCAGCAGCCGCAACACCGCTAGATTGGAGTTGGCCTTGACCGCGTAGCAGACGCGGTGGGGATGTGACCCGAACGCGTCGTCGAACTCCTTCCAGCGCTCCTCGATAGCCGCGCGCGAGTATACGTAGCCAGGTGTGCCGACCTGGCGAGCGATGTCGGTCAGGGGGACCGACTCTACGTGGAGCCGGCCTTGAACGTAATGAAACGGCGACATCCAGGCGCAGATCAGGGCCGGGCAACGGAAGGTTTAGCCTCGGGGAGGTACAAATCCCCCTTCTGCCCGCACCCCGAAAGTTGGATGCCGGCGAGGATGAGGCACAGCAGGCACAGGTTCCTCAACAGGGAGCCAGAACGCCGGGAGAAGGCCCCTAGGCTGCTGGGGGGCCGCAATGCCGTTGTGGATCCGCGAGTGCGGACGGGCGGGTGGTGCATCCGTTCAAGGTCGTCGAAGCGGCGGTGTCGGGGGTTTGCCCGAAAGGCTCCGGAGCCCCGCACTCCGTCGGCGGGAGCGCGCGCCCCGTGAGATTGCCACAGGCGCGAAGTCCGGGTGCTCGGGGCGCGGCACCCCCGCCACGGAAGGGCACCTGAGCCATGACGTGCACGGCGGCAGCAATGAATGGGCGGAGAAGCTATCGAGCCACGGGCCACGCCGCTGCCGATACCTCCCCGGCAGCTTATGGGGCGGCCTTCACGTTCACCGACGTGGCATGCAAACCCTTGGGCCCGCGTGTTGCGTCGAATTCCACGAGCTGCCCCTCGGCCAGCGTCTTGAAACCATCCCCGGCAATGGCTGAATAGTGGACGAAGACGTCCTCGGTGCCATCCTGAGGCGAGATGAATCCGAATCCTTTGGCCTCGTTGAACCACTTTACCGTACCAACGCGCATTAGCTACAACCCCTCCACGAACGCGATCCAAGACCGCCGGCGGCAAACGCCCGATCGCCCCACTCCCCGGAGCTGGCGAGAGCCGCGGCAGGACTGCCTTTCCGACCAGCAGCCAGCGGCTGCTCGCGCAAGTATAGTGCATCCGCCCTCCAAGTCCAGACCCGGCCCATGGTGGGCGTGCACCACCGCGCCTTACGCCTTTTTCGCCGCGGGCGTGGTGTACAATCGTCCTGTCAAAACGAGATCTGATGTTTTACTTATGGCCTCCCTGCGCACTGTCGAGGTCGAGCCCAGCGGCTCATCGACGGCCACCGTTGTTTGGCTGCACGGTCTGGGCGCCGACGGCCACGACTTCGAGCCCATCGTCCCCCAGCTCCGGCTGAGCGGGGTGCGCTTCGTATTCCCCCACGCCCCTTACCGCCCCGTCACCATCAACCAAGGCTATGTCATGCGCGCGTGGTACGACATCCTCGCCCCAGATCTGAGCCGGGGGGAGGATGAAAACGGTATCCGCGCATCTCAGAGCGCCTTGGAGGAGCTGATAGAGCGGGAGGTCTCCCGGGGCATCGGCCCATCCCGCATCGTGTTGGCCGGCTTCTCTCAGGGAGGGGCCGTCTCCCTGCACACGGGCTTGCGGCACCCGAAGCCACTTGCCGGCATCCTCGCCCTGTCGACCTACCTGCCCCTGGCGGCACAGTTGGCGACAGAGGCACATCCCGCCAACGCCGAGACCCCCATTTTCATGGCCCACGGAACGACCGACAACATTGTGCCGATTACCCTCGGGCAGCGCTCGCGGGAGGTGCTGGAGGGCGCTGGCTACCGCGTGGATTGGTATACCTACCCCACGGGCCATACCATCTGTGCCGAGGAGATCCACGCGGTCTCGGCGTGGCTGAAGCGCGCATTCCACGAGTGAAGAGCTTGTCGATAAATTCCGCTGCGCTTCCCGATAGCACCGTTGCGCGGTGCTCATGGCGTACCTCCCTGTACGCCACCCCTTTTGGGGCGGCCTGCGGACGTGCCGAATGGCCATCCTGCCATTCGGTCGCTCTTCGCCTACCTACGGAACATGTCTCGTCGCTGCGTCGCCTGCGCCTTGCTCTCGAGCCGTTCGCGACGTTCTCTTCCCAAGCTCTGAATGGGACTGGGGGCCGGGCGCAGCCAGCCACCGAGGCCAAGAGGTCACACTCGGGAAAAGTGGTCGTAACCTCCGACGGACGGGGTGATTTCGGTCCCGTCGTCCAGAACGCAACGCAGTCCCGGCTGTCGCTCTACCCAGCCGATCCAGGTGCAACCGACATCGAAGCTGGCAAATGCTCGGTCGAGCTCGCCCTGGCGCCGCTCTGGCACGGTGAAGCAGAGCTCGTAATCATCGCCGGCCGATAACGGCAGGCTCCAGCCACCGGCGGCGTGGAAGAGGGTCCGAAAGACAGGCGAAAGCGGCAGCCGCTCCACTTGAAGTGTAGCCCCCACCCCACTCGCATCCAGGATGTGGCCCAAATCGGCGCCCAAGCCGTCGGAGACATCGATGGCAGCGCTCGCCAGACCCCGCAGGGCGAGGCCGTGCTCCACACGGGGCTGCGGTCGGTTGAGGCGGCCGAGCACATAGTCGCGGTCGCGGGCCGGCAAACGCACTTCGTCTTGGAGCGCCAGCAGAGCCAGCCCTGCGTCCCCCAGGCAGCCGGTCACGTAGATCAGATCGCCGGGACCGGCACCGGCACGGCGGATTGCGGAGCCGCGCGGCACGAAGCCGTGGACTTGCACCGTGATGGTCAGGGGGCCACGCGTGGTGTCCCCGCCCACGAGACTGACACCGTGGAGGCGAGCCAGGCTAGCCACTCCCCTCCCGAACCCTTCCAGCCACGGCTCGTCGGCCCGCGGAAGGGTCAACGCCAAGGTGGCCCACGCAGGCGCCCCCCCCATAGCGGCCAGATCGCTGAGATTGACGGCCAGCGCCTTGTGCCCCAAGGACTCGGGATCGGTCCCGGCGGTGAAATGGACGCCCTGCACCAGGGTGTCCACCGCCACGGCGAGGTCCACACCCTCTGGAACCCGCAGCAGGGCGGCGTCATCTCCCACGCCCAGGATGACATCGGCGCGAACGGCTCCCAGGCCGGAGAAATATCGCTCGATGAGCCTGAACTCGGAGACGGACAAAACCTCTCCCCGGACAGCAAGGACCGCTCGAAATCATCAGGATTGACACATTGTAGACCAGCCAGCCCCGGGGAATCCCTGCGGCGCCTCCCGAAAAATCGTCCGTAAAGCACCCGCCGCAGGGCACGAGCGCGGAAGATTCGGGGTGCTTGGGCCGACATCTGAACCCGTCGCCAGCACGTGGGCTGCCTTCGGGCGGCCTCCGATGCCCGATCATTTTTCAGAAGATACGGGTTTACTAATATTCGTTCGGCACGATGGCCTTTCACAGGGTGGCATCAGACCCGTCAAGTTTGTGCCCACCAGACCGAAATGCCGCGAAAGGCCGCAGGCTGCAACACCTTGGTATTCAAGTCGCTACATCCGCCTGCATCGCCACCCGCCACTCCTGATGCCCGGTCTTATTTCAAGCACATTCACCCGGCGACTTCTTGACATTCACCCTGACCAAATATTAAGTTTCCCGAACCGTCCAGCCCGTGAGCACACGAATGCACAGGAGGAAAGGAATGCTTACCCCTCTGCGTGTCTTGATATCCGCAGCAGGCATGGTCGTCCTGATGGGTGCCATGGTGGCGGTTCCGCTGAAGACGCCGGCAGCCGAGACGCCGACTCCCTCGTTGGCGCAGGAGGGGAAGCAGATCGCCTTCGAGCGCAGCAAGGGTAACTGCCTGGCATGTCACGCGATCGCGGGCGGCGACTCACCCGGCGACATCGGTCCGCCACTGGTCGCCATGAAGGCACGGTATCCGGACAAGGCAAAGCTCCGGGCGCAGATTTATGATGCGACCGTCGCCAACCCCCATACCGTGATGCCGCCATATGGGCGCAATCGGATCCTCACGGAGGACGAGATCGACAAGGTCGTCGACTTCATCTACACCCTCTAACGCCCCCATCCTCATCTAACTGCAGCAAGGAGCAGCCCTATGAACCTGACGCGCAGAACCATCCTGAAAGGTACCCTGGCAGGCACTCTGGTGGGGGTGGCGGCTGGCGCCGGCCTGCTGAAGCCCCGCATGGCGCTCGCGGCAACGTGGCCCAAGGCCGCATTCGAATCCAAGGATGTCGCCGGTGCCCTCAAGGCTCTGTACGGGACGGACTCGCACTCCCCCAGCACCGACATCACCATCAAGGCACCGTCCATCGCGGAGAATGGTGCCGTGGTGCCGATCACTGTATCCACCAACCTGAAAGACGTGGACTCGATCGCCATCATCGCGTCCGGGAACCCCTTTCCCCTCACGTCGACCTACGACCTGGCCAAGGATACGGAGGGCTATGTGGCTACCCGAATCAAGATGGGGAAGACCGCCGACGTCCTCGCCGTGGTGAGGTCGGGCGGCAAACTGTACAGCGCCAGCCAGCAGGTCAAGGTTACCATCGGCGGCTGCGGCGGCTGAGCAACTCTCGGGGCTACGCAAAGGAGAAGGCAATGGCAAACACCATCAAGATCCGGGCAAAGGTCGAAAGCGGAGTGACGGAGGTGAAGATGCTCATCAGCCACCCGATGGAGACGGGTTCTCGCAAGGACAGCAAGACCGGTGAGCTGGTCCCAGCCCACTACATCCAGGAGGTGACGTGCGAACACAACGGCAACAACGTGCTCACCGCCCTCTGGGACGGTGGCGTCTCGAAGAACCCGTACTTGGCCTTCAAATTCAAGGGTGGACAGCCAGGCGACACCGTCAAGATCCACTGGGTGGACAACAAGGGTGAGAGCGACACCGCCGAGGAGAAGATCAGCTAGCCGGAGGAGGCGCATGACCAAGAAGCTCTTCACCGCGCTGGGTCTGGTGCTCACGACCCTCATTCCCGCGGCGCTGCAGGCGGGTCCAGAGGAGGACCGCAAGGCATTCCAGCAGTATTTCGAAAAGCGCTTTCCGGAGCTAAAGCTCGCCGATTGGGGCAACGGAGCTTACTCCCTGGACGCGGATCTCAAGGCCCAGTGGGAAGCCATCGAGGAGTTCCCGCCTTATGTGCCGGACATCGATGCCGGCAAGAAGCTGTTCGAAACCCCGTTCAAGAACGGCAAGACCTACGCGGGCTGCTTGAAGAACAAAGGTATCGGCATCGCCCAGAACTACCCTTACTTCGACACCAAAAAGGGGGAGGTGATCACGCTGCCCGTGGCGATCAACGAGTGTCGAACGAAAAACCACGAGCAGCCTCTACCGTATGGGAAGGGCGAGATCGCCCAGATCCTGGCCTACATGGAATACACCTCCCGAGGCAAGAAGACCCACATGGTCGTGCCCAAAGACCGGCGCGCCCTGGAGGCTTATGACAAGGGTAAACGCCTCTACTACGCGAAACGTGGACAGCTCAACTTCGCCTGCTCGGACTGCCACGTGCTGAATCCCGGTCGGCACATCCGGTCTGACCTGATCAGTCCCGCTCTGGGCCAGACCACCCACTGGCCGGTCTATCGTGCCGCTTGGGGAGACCTCGGGACGCTGCAGCGGCGCTTCCAGGGGTGCTACCAGCAACTGCGCGCCAAACCCTTCCCGCTGCAGAGCGAGGAGTACCGGGATCTCGAGTACTACATGACCTACATGAACGACGGGCTGCCTTTGAACGGACCAGCGTCACGTAAGTAAGTACCGCGGGGCCTCGTGGCGCCCCTCCCGGAGCCGCCGTCGGACGCACCCTGGCAGCGATCAGAGCATCGGCGGCAGCCCTTCCTTCGACGCGACCGCACCTTTTCTCGCGTTCCCTGCCCCGCAGGGGACGTCGGAGGCATCGAGTCATGAGCATCTCGCGCAGAGAATTCCTCCAGATCCTGGCGCTCGCCAGCACCTGCGAATGGGACATCCAAGCTTTGGGGGGAACGAGCAGCGGTCCGTCGAAGGCGCCTTCCGACCCCTATGAGTTGCCAGCTTTCGGCAACGTCAGCCTCATGCACTTCACCGACTGCCATGCGCAACTGCTCCCCGTCTGCTTCCGGGAGCCGAATATCAACATCGGCGTCGGCGCCATGGCCGGCCGCCCCCCTCACTTGGTGGGCCATCATTTCCTGAGGTACTACGACGTCCCGGCGGCCTCGCGGGACGCCCATGCTTTCACCTACCTGGACTTCACAGAGGCAGCCCACAAGTTCGGAACGATGGGTGGCTTCGCCCACCTCGCAACGCTGGTCAAGAAGATTCGGGCCCAGCGGCCGGGAGCGCTGCTGTGCGACGGCGGCGACACCTGGCAGGGGTCGGCCACCGCTCTGTGGACCGATGCGCAGGACATGGTCGATGCCCAATTGCTGCTCGGCGTCGACGTGATGACCCCCCATTGGGAGTTCACCTATGGTGCGGATCGCGTCAAGCACATCGTCGACAACGACTTCAAGGGCAAGCTCGACTTTGTTGCCCAGAATGTGGTGGACAAGGAATGGGGTGAAAAGGTGTTCACCCCCTACGTCATCAGGGAGGTAAACCGTGTCCCGGTTGCGATCGTCGGGCAGGCATTTCCGTTCACGCCCATTGCCAATCCCGGCTACCTGATGCCCAACTGGAGCTTCGGGATCCGCGAGGACCACATGCAGGAGATGGTGAACCAGGCACGGGACAAAGGCGCGAAGGCCGTCGTCTTACTCTCGCACAACGGCATGGATGTCGACTTGAAGCTAGCCAGCCGCGTGACGGGGATCGATGCCATCCTCGGCGGCCACACCCACGATGCAGTGCCGAAACCCGTGGTGGTGTCGAATGCCAGCGGCAAGACGCTGGTCACTAACGGCGGCTCCAACGGGAAGTTCCTCGGGGTGCTGGACCTGGATATCAAGGACGGAAAGGTGAGGGACTTCCGCTATCACTACCTTCCAGTGTTCTCCAACCTGCTGCCTCCCGACCCGGATATGTCGGCGCATATCGAAAAGGTTCGCGCCCCGTACAAGGACAAGCTGAGCGAGAAACTGGCCGCGACCGACACGCTGCTATACCGTCGCGGCAACTTCAACGGCACCTTCGACCAGCTCATCGTGGACGCCATGCTCAAGGTCCAGGACGCGCAGATCGCCTTCTCCCCGGGGTTTCGGTGGGGGGTTAGCGTGCTGCCGGGCGAGTCCATCACCATGGATCAGCTCATGACCCAAACCGCCATCACCTACCCAACGGCGACCTTGAACGATCTCACCGGGGAGATGGTGAAGAACATCCTGGAGGACGTGGCAGACAACCTGTTCAATCCCGATCCGTATTACCAGCAGGGGGGCGACATGGTGCGGGTGGGCGGCCTGAAGTTCGTATTCGATCCCACTCAGACCATGGGCAAGCGCGTCAGCAGCATGGAGCTGGACGGCAAGCCCATCGACCCGAGGAAGAAGTACAAGGTAGCCGGCTGGGCCAGCGTCGCCCAGCCCCTGAAGGGCAAGCCCATCTGGGACGTCGTGGCGGAATACCTGCGGGACGCCAAGACGGTCAGCATCAAGCACCTCAACCTTCCGCGACTCAAGAACGTCCAGGACAACCCAGGGTACGAAGCGATATAGCGACGCTGTCCGGGAGGCGTGCGCTCGACCTCAGACAGGGCGTGGGCGGGAGTCGGAGACCGGCCGGGGCGCCCGTCGCCGCTCAGCAGACCGTGGCCGGCCTTCCAGCGCTGCAGGGTGCGCACGCCTATACCCGCGAGATCGCAGGGCCGGTTCGAGCCGCACGTCGACGCCGTGGGCTTGCTCCATGCCGCGGGCCAACTGTAGGCGATCTCCCAGACGGAACACTCGCCCGGGTCCTGCCCGAAGATCGCCGAGAGTTTTTGACAGCACCAGCCAGGCAGCCGTCTCGGCCAGTACCTCGTCCTTGCCCTTGATCTCGCGCTTCAGTTCCTCGAGGCGACGTAGGTCCTGCCGGGTCAATAGGGGTCCGGCACGCGCTTCCTCAGGCTCCGCCTGCGCCGCCGCGTCACTCCCGACCCCTTCTGGAGCACGCAAAGCCTTGGTCCGCCAATGTCTTGTCACTTCGATCGCCGCCAGTGTGACCTTCGCCTTGAATCGCTCTCCCTGATTGCGCCTCTCGCCACTCATCTCGATATCATCACCGCGATGGAGCGGTTCATCCCCTGCTACTTAATGTCCCCGCACAGAGTTCCGAAACCAGCTCTGCGGCGTGGCCTGCGCTGATTCAGCCCGCCCTGCGATCCACTGGTCCGGGGCGGTCCGGCAATCCTCAGGTCCGGGGCGATCCATACCACACGCTGCGAACCTTTTACAAACGTGGAATGATCTGGCCGACGGCCTATCGAGTCGGGAGTGACCCCAGATGATCAAGCATTTCTTCGCGGTGCTCACGCGCAACTGGGTGAGCCTCGTAGGTACCTCGCTCGCAATCATGAGCATGGTGGTCATCATCATACTGTTCATGGTGCAGAGCCTGGGCTTCCAAGGAGGCCCATACCTCGGCATCCTGACCTACCTGATCTTGCCCGCGTTCTTCGTACTCGGGCTGTTGCTCATCCCGTTCGGCCACTTCAGGCAGCGCCGCCGTGAGCGCCAGGCGGCCGCCCACGGCGAGGCCGTTCCACGTTTCCCGGTGATCGATCTCAACCAGGAGCGAACCCGCGGCTTCGTGCTGGTGTTCCTGCTCGCCACGGTGGTCAATGTCGTCATTCTCGCTGGTGCTACCTACAAGGGCGTGGAGGTCATGGACTCGACCCAGTTCTGCGGTTCCACCTGCCATACGGTGATGCAGCCGGAATACACCGCATATCAGCGGTCTCCGCATTCGCGAGTGACCTGCGCCAGTTGCCACATCGGCCCGGGCGCGGACTGGTTCGTCAAGTCCAAGCTCTCGGGCTCGTGGCAGGTCATCGCGGTGGCGTTCAAGGCGTATCCAAGGCCGATTCCGACCCCCTTGCACGACTTGCGCCCGGCGCGGGAAACCTGCGAGCAGTGCCACTGGCCGACCAAGTTCGCAGGCGACCGGCTCAGGATCAGGGTGCATTACTCCGAGGACGAGAAAAACACCGAACTGCGCTCTGTCCTTCTGGTGCGGATCGGAGGGGTGCAGGCGCACGGATCCTCAGGCATCCACCGGCACGTGGACCCTGGGATCAAGATCCGCTACCTCTCCGATTCGAAGCGCGAGACGATCTATCAGGTCGAGCTGACCTCGCGCGACGGCGGCGTAAAGACCTTCAATGGCGAAGCGCTACCCCCTGAAGAAGCGGTATGGCGGACGATGGACTGCGTCGATTGCCACAACCGTCCGACGCACATTTTTCGCCAGCCCGCGGACGAGGTGGACGCAGCGCTCCAGGATGGGAGAATCGATCGAGGTCTGCCCTTCATCAAGCGCGAGGGGCTGCGTGCAGTTCAGGTTGCCTACTCGTCCCACGACGCGGCGCGTCAAGGCATTGCGAAGGAAATCGACGCCTTTTACCGGCAGCATTACCCGCGGGTCGCCGCGTCTCGTGCGGCGGCCGTTCAGCAGGCCGGCAAGGCGCTCGGCGACATATACTGCTGGAACGTCTTCCCCAAGATGCGAGTGACTTGGGGGACATACCCGAGCCACATCGGGCACAAGGATTCGCCGGGCTGCTTTCGCTGTCACGACGGCAACCACAAGAGCGCTTCGGGCGAAGCGATCTCGAACGATTGCTCGACCTGCCACTCGCTCCTCGCCGTAGAGCAGGAGAACCCGGAGATCCTCAAGCGGCTGCAGCCCTGAAAGCGTGTGAATCAATCGCAGTGGCCCCGGCTGGTGTCTTATTCAGAGGCATGACACCTTGATCCATGGGACGGATCGATCCAGCCCTACGGTTTTTTTCAGAACCTCTGAGAGGGCGTTTACAAAATCGGGCATAATTGGCGGCGTCTGTCATAGCCAGGAGGACGCCCTGTGGCCAAGCGTGGACGCCCGCGCAAGATTCAGTCTGAACACCGTTGCGCGCTCGTTGCGATTGTCGAAGCCAACCCCACGGCGACGTTGGAAGAGGTCCAGGCAGAGTTGGCGCGACGAACGGGTTTGCAGGCACACGGCCGGACGATTTTGGCGGCGCTGCGGGAAGCGGGGCTGGAGCGCAGCCAGGACGGCTCGCGAGGGCGGGTAGAAGTCGCCGCGAAGGCGGCTCCTCGCTACGGATACACTGAGGCGCATCGGCGGCTGGAACCGGAGCAGACCTATCCCAGTTGTCTGACCGACGAGGAATGGGTCTTGGTCGAGGGTCTGTTCGACCCGAGCGGCGCACGGGGGATGCCCCCGCGGTATGAGCGCCGCCGGATGCTCGATGCCTGCTGTTACGTGGTGCGTACGGGATGTTCCTGGCGCATGCTGCCGAAAGAGTTTCCGCGGTGGCAGAACGTGTACCGGACCTTTCGGCGCTGGAGCGCGCAGGGCAAATTCGAGCAGATGCATGATCGGCTGCGCGAGTTGTGGCGCAGCCGCGAAGGGCGCGCACAGCAGCCGAGTGCCGCGGTGCTCGATGCCCAGTCGACGCGCACTTCGCCGCAAGGCGGCGAGAGTGGCTATGACGCTGGCAAGAAAATCAAAGGGCGCAAGCGTCATCTGGTGGTCGACACCCTGGGCTTGCTGCTGGCGGTAAGCGTCAGCGCCGCCAGCGTTCAGGACCGTGATGGAGCGCATCCGGTGATGGCCAAGACGATGGCGAAATACCCCAGTGTCCAGACCCTGTTTGTGGATTCGGGCTACGCGGGTCAGTGCGCGCAGACCGTCTCGCAACTGCATGGCATTCACGTTCAGGTCGTGCGCCACCCCGCCAATAAGAACGCGGACGCCAAGGGTTTCGTCGTTTTGGCCAAGCGCTGGGTGGTGGAGCGCACCCATGCTTGGAACGAGCGCGCGCGGCGTCTGGTGATGCATCATGACCGGCTGTCAAGCCTCTCCGAGGCACGGGTCTGGCTCACCGAGGCACGCATGCTCGCGCGACGCTTGACCACTTAGAGATTGTGTAAACACCCTCTCAGAGCCTGTGAAGAAATCGTCGCGCGCGGCCCGAGAGCAAGGCGCACGGAGCGCAGCGACGAGACATACCAAGTAGATAGACGAGGAGCGACCGAATGGCAGGATGGCCATTCGGCACGTCCGCAGGACGCCCAAAAGGGGTGGCGTACAGGGGGGTACGCCATGAACACCGCGCAACGCGGCTATCGGGACGCGCAGTAGATCTATTTCACAAGCTCTCGGCGGGTTTCGCCCGGCCGCAACCTGATATGCGCAGCCTTTTTTGTCTGCGGAAGGCCGCTCAGCCACAATACAGCGGGGCTCCTGATGAAATCGTCACGAGGCCGCAACCCGATGCGCGGCGGATTCGTTAACAAGCGCTCCGCAAGGTAACGGAATCTTCGTCCCACCGAGCCGAGCCGTCAAGCTACACCCCGATCGATCACCGCGGAGCAGGGGAAACCGGACTGCGAAGTTCGCGCGCCATCCGCATTGCCGGCTCACGTCCACCGTAATAACCGGGCAAGTACGCAGTCTCCCGAAAACCAAGCCTGCGATAGAAGCAACGTGCCGCGTGGTTGTAAACACGAACTTCCAGATAGATGGTTTCAATGCCTGCCACGACGGCGGACTCCGACAACCAAGCGAGCAGCCTGCGGCCAAGGCCGGACCGCCTGTATTCGCGCTGCACCGCCAACAGATGCAGGTGTGCGTCGTCCAGGCCGAAATACATGACAGCGAATCCGATCACGCGCTGGTGGTGATCGGCAACCACGGTCACCGTATCCCTACAGCGGATGCTTCTCACCACACGGTTCGGGGTCCAGGACCAGGGCAAGCCGGTCTCTATCAGCTCCCGGGACATCAGGGCGATCCGCTCGGCGTCGGCCCGTCTAGCCAGTCTCAGCGTGATGCTCTCGAAATCCATTGCTGCTTGCGCCCATGTCTCGGGGTAGCACCCGTTGCCCACCCCGCCGGAGTCTCCGCCGGCAAGCGGCTTCACCAGTATGCCCTACGGAGAGCACAGATTCTCGACCAGCACACCGGCACGCCGGTGAATGCCAAGTCACACCCAGTTCTTGACAGCTATCGCCGGCCCCCACGGCACCGGCCGCCGATCCACGCCATGCACCTGAATCACGTGCTTTGCCAAATCGATCCCAACAGTCGTAATCTTCATCTCGGTCGCCTCTCTCGGTTGGTGGAACTTCGCCTCTCCACTCCGGCACTCCAATGCCGCTTCGGGAAGGGGTGACCATCCCATTAAGGCCGTGGACCGAGCCCGGTCGGCGGACTGAACCGTCCCCACCCCACTTTGCCGGTTACTCGGCGTCCGAATAACCCTGTCCGAAAGATCCGCCCGCACTGGGACACGCAGAAAGCGCGGCGGCCGAGGCGTGAGCTCCACGAAGGCGCCTCTTGCGTCAAGCACGCAGGACGACGATGCACAGGAAAGGCCAGCGGTTGCACGCGGCGGGGCTGGGACGAGACAACTGGCAAGGATAAGGATACGCGATGCCGCTGCTGTCGCGGCTCGGCTATGCGGAGCCACCGCTCCCGCGGATAAGAACGGCCAACGAATATGCCGGGACCGTATCCGGCCCCGTCCTTCCAGCCGGCTCCTCCTGCATCCCTCAACTGACCCGAAGCTTGACGGGCCTGCCCGCTCGGGCGAACATTCGCAGGTATTGGGGTGCCCTGCCGGCCCGCTCCCGGCATGTTTGTTCGCCTTCGCGGGCGGCTTGGGGCTATGAGGGGTGCTGGCTTGGGGCAGCGGCTCCCGTGCCGGATCGGCCGTCACGCCCCTAGGTGTAACCCCGCGTCTGCCCCTGGCCCTAAGAATGCGTACAGGTCTCTGCCGCGGGCGGGGAGGAATACATCCTGTTAGAACCCCGTCACGCCGGCTGGCCGGGTTAACGCCCGAGGGTCGCGCGGCGCTGGCTGCTTCGGAGGACATGCGCATGGAGACCGTGAGACAGCTTCTTGAGGAGAAGGGCCGCGAGGTGTGGTCCGTGGCACCGGATACCTCGGTTTTCGACGCGCTCAGGCTGATGGCGGACAAGAACGTGGGAGCTCTCGTCGTCCTGCACGAGCAGAAGGTGGTCGGACTCATCTCCGAGCGCGAATACTCCCGACAGGTCGTCCTGCAGGGGCGCTCGTCGAAAACCACGGCGGTGCGCGAGATCATGGCGACCCCCGTGCTCTACGCCCGGCCGGACCAGAGCGTCGAGGACTGCATGGCGCTCATGACGGACAAACGGACCCGCCACCTGCCCGTGCTGGACGGAGAGCGGTTGATAGGCATCCTCTCCATCGGCGACTTGGTCAAGGCCGTGATCTCGCACCAGCAGTTCATCATCCGGCAGCTAGAGAACTACATCACAAGCTAGCCCTGGGTGGCCGCGCAGTCCCGCCGCATCGAAACTCGACGGCTCCGCCTACATGGATGCACTTCCGGCTGGTGGCCATGTGTCGGCACCTCTCATCGGCTGTTCGATCTTTGGTTGTCGCCGAGGCCGAGGTCGCGGGCGTCATCGAAGGGGCTTGCCGCTGCCTACAGGTCTGCCGCTTGATTTGGGCACGGTTGGGCCGCCGGTGCACTCTGCACTACCCGCCCCTTGCACTCTTCACTGTTCGGGATCGGTGCCTGCTGTTCGTCAAAGAGTGGGATGTCCACTTCGCTCTGCCCCCCTGGATGGACAAATATATGACGAAACTGTAACTATTCAGGTATCTCTTGCAGGACAGTCGATTATGCGTGACGCTTTATGCGGGAGGAGAATGCCACATTGCACGCACTGGTGGCGCAACAGGCGGCGCTGATCGAGCAACTGCTGCAACGAGTGCGGGAGCTCGAGGCCCGGCTGGCCAAGGACAGCCATAACTCGAGCAAGCCACCGATTACCGGCCGCGGCCGGTGGACCCCGAAGATCTCGTGCTGACGCACCTCATCGATGAGCAGCACCTCAAGACCCCGTTCTACGGCAGCCGCAAGATGCGTGAGCACTTAAGGCGTCTGGGCTATTCGGTCAACCGCATGCGGGTACAGCGTCTGATGCGTCTCATGAGGCTTGAGGCGATTTATCCAAAACCGAAGACCAGTGTGGGGCACCCCGAGCATCGGGTCTATCCGTACCTGTTGCGGGGGCTGGTGATTGAGCGCCCCAACCAAGTATGCGCAGCCGATATCACCTATGTCCCGATGGGGCGAGGGTTCATGTATCTGGTGGCCATTCTAGACTGGGCGAGCCGCAAGGTACTGGCCTGGCGGGTCGCCAACACTCCAGACAGTACCTTCTGTGTAGAGGCACTGAAAGAGGCCCGGGGAAATTCAGGGTGCCCCGAGATCTTCAAGACCGACCAAGGCAGCCAGTTTACCAGTCGGGCCTTTACTGAGGTGCTGGAAGCCAAGCACATCCGCATCAGCACGGATGGCCGGGGGCGCTGCCACGACAACATCTTCATCGAACGGCTCTGGAGAACGGTGAAGTACGAGTACCTGCATCTGCATGCCTTTGAGAGCGGGACCGAGCTACGCCAGGGACTCAAGACCTGGCTCGGGTGGTACAACCCCCACCGCCCCCACCAAGGGCTGGGCTACCAGACCCCAGATGAGGTCTACTTCCAAACCAACATCACCATCACCGAGGCAGCCTGAGACCTAATGACCAACGGCTCAGAGCTTAATCACCCCCTCAGGCTGTCTAGACAACGGGGTCCAGTTTAGTCCTCATGTGCACCCTGGTGGTCCTTCGTCGCCCCGGGCATGAATGGCCGCTCCTCGTCGCCGGCAATCGAGACGAGATGCGGGAGCGGCCCTGGTCTGCCCCCGGCCGGCACTGGGCGGACCGTCCCGAGGTGGTCGCCGGGCTGGATGAACTGGGCGGCGGTAGCTGGTGTGGCCTAAACGACTCCGCCTAGTCGCGGTCGCCATGGATCGCGAAGGAACGCTCGGCCGAGAGCCCGGCAAGCGCAGCCGCGGCGAGTTGGTGCTGCTCGCGCTGGACTACGCCGAGGCCAATGACGCTGCCCAAGCGCTCGCCGATCTCGATCCGCGAGCCTATCGCCCCTTCAACCTGTTCGTCGGGGACCCTGTCTCCGCCTTCTGGCTGCGCCACAACGCGGATGCTAAAGCCGATGGTGTCGAAGTCTTCGAGGTGGGGCCCGGGGTGCACATGCTCAGTACGCGGGACCTGGACGACTCACGTATTTCTCGCATCCGCGTCCACTTGCCGAGGTTCCGGCAGGCGCAAGCACCCGAGCCGGCAGCGGGCAATTGGAACGCGTGGAAGTTTCTGCTCGGAAGCCGGCTTTACTCCCAAGACGACGGTCCCCACGCGGCCATGAACCTGGATCTCCCCGGCGGCTTCGGCACCCTGTCCAGCCAACTGCTCGCCGTCCCGCGTCACCCGGGCTTCGGACCGGTGCCCGTATTCCTGTTCGCGGGCGGGCCGCCGGACCGTATTCCGTTCGAGCCCGTCGATCTCTGAATACCCGACTCCAAGGGCCGAAGTTGCTGCGCACTACGAGGTTCGGGCGTAAGCGTCGGACGACCGCGGTGCACGGCTTAGCTGGGCCGGCGAGGCCCTGCGCGCCAAGGAGTGAGGACGAAAACGCCCACTCGGCAGTCATGCAACCCCCAACGGATCGTCGCCTGTGCCACATGCATTGGTGTTACGACGACGGTGCTTCAATCGGCCCCCGGACGCGGATCCGTAAGCGTGAGATGCCAGCCCGGGTTGCCATGCACATGACCGCGAGGGTCCCGGCGTTGCATTCGCGGCGTCGACCTCCTAGACTGCCGTCGACGGCGCTCGGCAGCGCTTGCGGGTGGCGCTCACGGTGTCCCCGCACACTGGAGAACGTGCCTGGCGGGTGTGTCGCGGGCGTGTGGATAGCTCCGCCAGTACCTCGATCGGCCGGATGGAGCCATCCCGGGAGGAACGACCATGGTTCGCGCAGTACGCGTGGCGGCGTGCGCCGCCCAGGTTAGCTGCGTCGCTACGGCACGCGCCGACGTGCATTTGCGCTATAGACGCGCATACGGAAAGCCGGCCTCCGAAGTGTATATCCACGCCGGCAAGCTTCGCATGGAGCGCGCGGGCCCGCATGGCACGAATCAGGACACCCAGGCCGCCGACGAAGTCGTCTCCCGCTCTTGCGTCGCTTTGGGCAAGGCCCTCGGTCTGAGCGCGAGGACATGGCCACCATCAAGGCACTCACCGACCTCTCCCGTAAGCTCTTGCAGGGCATGGGGCAGAGGCAGTATCGCCGATGCCCGGGGGATCCCGGTCGGAACCACCAGGGAGTATGGTCGTCAGACCGAGGAGCTCACGGCGGTTTCCCATGACTCCCTGCCCGACACCACGTTCAGTGTACCGGCCGGATGCACGCAGCGTAAGCTCATGGAGTGGCGGACAAGCGGAGCCGCAGCGGTTCACCGCTGCATCGGGGCGCGCGGCGTCCCCCCAGCGTAGCTCCGAGAGCTTGTGATTCTACGCGTAGCCGACTAAAGCGAGGGCGATGTAGCCTTAAAATCAATGCCTTGTAGTGGAATCCTTAGCCGAAAACCGCATTCTTCCAAACGCTTTGAGCCCTCGGATGACAGAGGTCGCCGCTACGTCACTCGGCGATGCTTAGGCTCCGGGGTCCGGTGCGCGGTAGTATCCCGGCGCTTGCCCGGCCACCGCTCGCTTCGGCGCGGACCGGGCTAGCGCCAGGCTAGGGCGCGCTGGCGTGGGGACGGCGCCCTGGCCCCTCATCGCAACCATCTTGACGCGTCGAGCGCCGCTTCAGGACACCGCCCGCCTCCAATTGGTCGGCGGTACCGTTCACCTTTGACGGCCTGCAGCCCACCTTGAGCACCATCTCGCATCAGCCTTGATGCCCCATATCGCATGACTGGATCAAAGAACGTTTGCGAGTCCTCCACGCCCCGAGTGCAGCGGCTCGGACGCGTCGAGAGCGGTCGCCGCTCATTGCGAGAGTCCAATGGATGGCTGGGTTAGTTCACAGGTTCACAGGATGATTGATTCTCGGCGTGCGCGCAACGCAAGTAATGAGCCTAGATCGTTGAAATGCAAGACTCGATGCCGCGGGGCTGCATGGACACCCGGACTTGCGTCCTCGTATTGAGGCCAAGGGGATGAGACGCTAGTGCAGTGTCTCACAAATGCCTTTACTTATGCCGGACTGGTGCCATACTGGAAGTACGGGCACTGGGAGGCGGGAGCCATGAGGAGGATGTCCCTGGAGGTATTGCCAGAAGAGGCGCAAGAGCTGCAGCGTCGAGTGCGTTCGCACACGGTGGCAGTTCGGGATCGGCAGCGCGCGAGAATCATTCTGCTGGCTGTTGAAGGACTGGATCAGAAGGCCATCGCCGCGAAGCTGGGCACCACGCGGGCGAGCGTCGGGCAGTGGTGCCGGCGCTATCGGCAGCGGAGCTTGGCGGGGCTGGCGGATGCGCCCGGACGAGGGCGCAAGGCCCAGGCTCTCGCAGGCGAAGGTGAGGCGGGTGCTGGAGACGGTCGGTAAGCCGCCGGCGCATCTGGGGCGCTGGAGCTGCCGCACCATGGCTGCCGCCGCGGGCATCTCGAAGGCGAGTGTGCAGCGGCTGTGGGCGGCCAATGACATCAAGCCGCACCTGAACCGCCAGTTCAAGCTGTCCAAGGACAAGCACTTTGAGGCGAAATTCTGGGACGTGATCGGGCTGTATCTGGCGCCCCCGGACAAGGCGGTCGTGCTCTGCTGCGACGAGAAGACCCAGATGCAGGCGCTGGAGCGCACCCAGCCAGGGCTGCCCAGGACGCGCACCCACGACTACATCCGTCACGGCACGCTCACCCTGTTCGCGGCGCTCAACTACTTGGAGGGCAAGCTCACCACCGCCCTGGCGCGCAAGCACCGCCATCAGGAGTGGCTCGCGAAGCACCCGCGCATGCACCTGCACTTCACCCCCACCTCTTCGTCCTGGATGAATCTGGTCGAGCGGTTCTTCCGCGATCTGGGCGATTTTCTCGCCGAAGGCAGCTTTGGCTCCGTCAAGGCGCTCCCCGAGGCTATCATCGCCTTTCTCGCTGAGCGTAACGCCCACCCCAAGCGCTATGTTTGGAACGCCAAGGGCGAGGACATCCTGCGCAAGATCGTCGCGGCCCGAAACCGGATGGAGCAGATCTGTGCATAGCTATTTGTGAGACACTGCACTAGTCTGGGCATGGAAGCCTTGCACCGTTTCTTCTCGGCGTTCTGGTCCGCCGTGTTGGGGGCTCTCGTGTCGCTGGGCCTGCTGTCATCGCCGAAGCCGCCTACCTTCCAGGGCTACGTCGAGGGCGAGTTCGTCCTCGTCTCCCCGACGCTGGGCGGCACCATCGAGACCCGGTCGGTCGAGCGCGGCATGCACGTCAGGGAGGGCGACAAGCTGTTCAGCCTCGACCGGGCCGACGAGATGGCGGCACGCGACCAGGCAGCGGCGCTGCTCCGGCAAGCGCGCGACCGTCTGGCCAATCTACAGCGGGGGAAGCGCCGTCCCGAGATGGAAGTCATTGCCGCGCAGAAGGCTCAGGCCGAGGCGCAGTTGCGTCTCGCGGAACTGCAGCTCGCGCGCCAGAAACGGCTGATCGGGACGTCCGCCTTCTCGCAGGAGCAATTGGATCAAGCGCAGGCCGCTTACGACGAGCAACGGGCACACGTCGACGAGCTGACGGCGCAGCTTGCGGTTGCCCAGATACCGCAGGGGCGTGAGGACGAGCTGCGCGCCGCCGAGGCCAACGTCGCGGCGAACGAGGCCGCGCTCGCGCAGGCGCAGTGGCGGCTGGATCAGAAGACGGTGGCGGCGCCAGTGTCGGGCCTGGTTGCCGACACCTATTTCAATCCCGGGGAGATGGTGGCGGCGGGCCAGCCGGTCGTCTCCCTCCTTCCGCCGGAGAATATCAAGGTACGCTTCTTCGTCCCCGAAGCCATGCTCGCCCGTGTCCCGATCGGCACCGCGATCGCCATCCGCTGCGACGGCTGCGCTGCCCAGATCCCGGCGACGGTGCGCTTCGTCTCGCCGCAGGCCGAATACACCCCGCCGGTGCTGTACAACCGTGAGAACCGTTACCGCCTGGTCTTCATGATCGAGGCGCGGCCGACCGCGCGTCCCGAGGCACTGCGGCCCGGTCAGCCGGTCGACGTGGTGCTGTCTTCGCCATGACCGACCAGCTCGCCATCCACGCGCGCGGCCTGGCGAAGTCGTTCGCCGGCAGGCCCGCGGTTCGAGACTTCTCCATCGATGTACCGGTCGGCACCATCTATGGCTTCCTCGGGCCCAACGGCAGCGGTAAGACCACCACCATCCGCATGCTGTGCGGCCTGCTCACGCCGGATGTGGGCGAGGGGAGCTGCCTGGGCTTCGACCTGCGCCGCGAGACCGTCAAGATCAAACGCGAAGTCGGCTACATGCCACAGCGCTTCGGTCTCTACGAAGACCTGACGATCCGCGAGAATCTGGAGTTCATCGCGCGCCTCTACGAGATGCCGAGGCCACGCGAGGCCGCGAACCAGGCCATCGAGCGCCTCGGCCTGACGGCCCGGTATCGCCAACTGGCGGGCGAGCTGTCGGGCGGATGGAAGCAGCGCTTGGCGCTCGCCTCGTGCATTCTGCATCGCCCGCGCCTGCTCCTGCTGGACGAGCCGACGGCAGGCGTGGACCCCAAGGCTCGGCGCGAGTTCTGGGACGAGATCCACGACCTGGCGGCGAGTGATATCACCGTATTGGTCAGTACCCATTACATGGACGAGGCCGAGCGCTGCCATCAAATCGGCTACCTGTCGCAGGGCAAACTCCTGGTCCATGGCTCGGTGGACGAGGTGATCCGCTCGGCGGGCATCGCCGCCTGGCGGGTGGTCGGTCCTGGGCTGGGGCGGCTGGTCCCGCGCATCAAAGCCTTGCCGGGGGTCGAGATGGCCGCGCTGTTCGGCACCGAGCTGCACGTGACCGGCGCCGACGCCGAGTTCATCGGGCGCAGTCTCGATGCCGTGAGGAGCGACGACGGCGTGCGCATCGAGCGTGTCGCCCCGACCCTGGAGGACATCTTCATCCACACCATGGAGATCGCGGAAGGAAATGCACCATGAGCTACCGCTTTTCCTTCGCCCGTTTCCGGGCTTTGCTGGTGAAGGAGTTCATCCAAGCGTTCCGCGACCGGTTAACCTTCGCGATGATGGTGGGTGTTCCGGTCATTCAGCTCGTGCTGTTCGGCTACGCCATCAATTCGGACCCGCGCGGCCTGCCGGCCGCCGTGGTGTCCGCCGACAACAGCGTGTTCTCGCGCAGCATCGTCAACGCGCTGGAAAACTCGGCCTACTTCCGGATCACCGCGCAGCCGGCGACCGAGGCCGAAGCCGACCGGCTGATCGCACGCGGCGAGGTGCAGTTCATCATCACCATTCCCCAGAATTTCGCGCGCAAGCTGGTGCGCGGCGAACGCCCGGTGATGCTGGTGGAGGCCGACGCTACCGATCCGGTCGCCACGGCGAATGCGCTCGCGGCGGTGTTGCGGCTCAACCAGACGGCCCTCGCCCATGATCTCACCGGCCCCCTCGCACCCCTCGCCGGCCGTCCGGCGCCCTTCGAGATGCGCGTGCACAATCGCTACAACCCCGAAGGGGACACCGCGTACAACATCGTTCCCGGCCTCATCGGCACGATACTCACCATGACCCTAGTGATGATGACCGCCATCGCGGTGACGCGCGAACGCGAGCGCGGGACCATGGAGAGCCTGCTGGCGACCACGGCGCGCCCGCTCGAGGTCATGTTCGGCAAGATCGCCCCCTTCATCCTCATCGGCTATACCCAGGTCGCCGTGATTCTCGCTGTCGCCAAGCTTCTCTTCGACGTTCCGATGCTCGGCAGCCTGTGGCTGCTCTCGTTCTCGCTGATCGTCTTCATCGCCGCCAACCTCGCCGTCGGCTTCACCTTCTCGACGCTCGCGCAGAGCCAGATGCAGGCGATGCAGATGGGTGTGTTCTTTTTCCTGCCTTCGATGCTGCTGTCGGGCTTCCTATTTCCCTTCCGGGGCATGCCCCGATGGGCGCAGGTGATCGGCGAAATGCTGCCGCTCACCCACATCCTGCGGATTGCGCGCGGCATCCTTCTCAAGGGCAACGACTTCCGAGACATCCAGTCCAATCTGTGGCCGATTCTGATCTTCCTGGGTGCAGTCAGCGTCATTGCGGTGCGGCGCTACCGCCAGACGCTCGACTGAGGGCAGTGGGTTACGGGTCCCCGAATCATTGGACGTAGCCCTGCGCCAGCGGACGGCAGCCGAGCGTGGGGGCGCACACCATCATTCACGGACCTGTTACCCCGTCTCCGTGGGCGGGGTGGTCGAACACCCTCCCCGGCGACGGAACGGACCAAACGTTGACCGGAGCCCACTACCATGCAGAACGGCTGACCCCCAACAGCGCACAGACCGGATCGAGCTGCGTCACTGGTGCTATGCCCTTCTGGCGTACGTCTACCTCAAAGAAGGGAGCGGCGGCCTTGGAAATTGCCAGGCAGACGGGTCTATCCTACAAGTCGGCACTGTTTATGACGCATCGCATCCGCTGTGCCATGGCCGAAGAGCCATCGTCTCCGCTCACTGGCACGGTCGAGGTAGACGAAGCATGCATAGTGGAAAGCCGCGATATAAAGGTAAGAACAAGCGTGGTCGTGGCACCACGAGGCAGCCTATCGTGGCGCTCGTGGAAAGGAACGGAAGGGTACATAGCCGTACTATAGCCAACGTGTCTGCCAAGACGTTGAAGAAAGCGATCCACGCGACCGTGGGCCGGTCAGCGCGCATCGTGACAGATGAGAACCCTGCCCACATCGGCATTGGCAGAGAGTTCGCTGGCGGTCCGAATCGACAGGAACGATAAGCTCCCCACCGCACTGAGTTTCTTGGTTGCTCAAGGATATAGTCGGCCAGCTTCTGAAAAGACCACCTGTAACCGCTTCAGGGCGACAGAACGCGCGGGTAACGGCGAGATCACCGACCTCATCGGAGACCAGTTTGTCGATGGGGCACAACAGAAATGGAACAGCGGGCGCCTGAATAAAAAAGCCCTCGACACTCTTGTGTCGAGGGCTTCGCGATTAACGCCTGGCAGTGTCCTACTTTCGCATGGGGAGACCCCACACTATCATCGGCGCTGAACGGTTTCACTTCCGAGTTCGGAATGGGATCGGGTGGTTCCCGCACGCTATTGCCACCAGGCAAGCCACTTGAGGCGTCGCCCCGTGGCCGGAGCGGAGCCGCCTAACAAATCGGTACGTCAAGGCGACCGGGGCCATCGGCCCCGGTGGTGCACAGCACAGACTGCTTGGGTGTTATATGGTCAAGCCGCACGGTCAATTAGTACCGGTTAGCTGCACGCATTACTGCGCTTCCACACCCGGCCTATCAACGTCGTAGTCTCCGACGGACCTTGAGGAGAGTTGACCTCTCGGGAGATCTCATCTTGAGGAGGGCTTCCCGCTTAGATGCTTTCAGCGGTTATCCCGTCCGTACATAGCTACCCGGCGGTGCCACTGGCGTGACAACCGGAACACCAGAGGTACGTCCACTCCGGTCCTCTCGTACTAGGAGCAGCTCCTCTCAAATCTCCAACGCCCACGGCAGATAGGGACCGAACTGTCTCACGACGTTCTAAACCCAGCTCGCGTACCACTTTAAATGGCGAACAGCCATACCCTTGGGACCTGCTACAGCCCCAGGATGTGATGAGCCGACATCGAGGTGCCAAACACCGCCGTCGATATGGACTCTTGGGCGGTATCAGCCTGTTATCCCCGGAGTACCTTTTATCCGTTGAGCGATGGCCCTTCCATACAGAACCACCGGATCACTAAGACCGGCTTTCGCCCCTGCTCGACGTGTCTGTCTCGCAGTCAAGCACCCTTGTGCCTTTGCACTCACTGCGCGATTTCCGACCGCGCTGAGGGTACCTTTGTGCTCCTCCGTTACTCTTTGGGAGGAGACCGCCCCAGTCAAACTACCCACCATACACTGTCCCCGATCCGGATAACGGACCCGGGTTAGAACCCCGAACACGCCAGGGTGGTATTTCAAGATTGGCTCCACGGGAACTAGCATTCCCGCTTCGTAGCCTCCCACCTATCCTACACAAGCATGTTCAGAGTCCAGTGTAAAGCTGTAGTAAAGGTTCACGGGGTCTTTCCGTCTTGCCGCGGGTACGCTGCATCTTCACAGCGATTTCAATTTCGCTGAGTCTCTGGTGGAGACAGTGTGGCCGTCGTTACGCCATTCGTGCAGGTCGGAACTTACCCGACAAGGAATTTCGCTACCTTAGGACCGTTATAGTTACGGCCGCCGTTTACCGGGGCTTCAATCAGGAGCTTCGCCTCGCGGCTGACCCCATCAATTAACCTTCCGGCACCGGGCAGGCGTCACACCCTATACGTCCTCTTGCGAGTTTGCAGAGTGCTGTGTTTTTAGTAAACAGTCGCGGCCACCTGGCCACTGCGGCCCCCCCCAGCTCAGAGAGCAAACCTCATCACCAGCGGAGGCGCACCTTCTCCCGAAGTTACGGTGCCAATTTGCCTAGTTCCTTCACCAGAGTTCTCTCAACGCCTTGGGATACTCTCCCTGCCCACCAGTGTCGGTTTGGGGTACGGTTCCACGTTACCTGACGCTTAGAGGCTTTTCCTGGGAGCATGGCGTCAACCACTTCGGCCTTCAAAAGAAGGCCTCGTATTCAGTTCTCGGCATGTGAGGACCCGGATTTGCCTAAGTCCTCTGCCTACCACCTTAAACCGGGACATCCAACCCCCGGCTGGTCTAGCCTTCTCCGTCCCCCCATCGCAGTAACGTGAAGTACAGGAATATTAACCTGTTTCCCATCGACTACGCCTTTCGGCCTCGCCTTAGGGACCGACTCACCCTGCGCCGATTAACGTTGCGCAGGAACCCTTGGGCTTTCGGCGTGCGGGGTTTTCACCCGCATTTACGCTACTCATGTCAGCATTCGCACTTCCGATACCTCCAGCATGCCTTACGGCACACCTTCGCAGGCTTACGGAACGCTCCCCTACCATGCGTGTTGCCACGCATCCGCAGCTTCGGTACACAGCTTGAGCCCCGTTACATCTTCCGCGCGGGCCGACTCGACCAGTGAGCTATTACGCTTTCTTTAAAGGATGGCTGCTTCTAAGCCAACCTCCTGGCTGTCTTAGCCTTCCCACATCGTTTCCCACTTAGCTGTGATTTGGGGACCTTAGCTGGCGGTCTGGGTTGTTTCCCTCTTGACGACGGACGTTAGCACCCGCCGTCTGTCTCCCGTGATTACACTTCCCGGTATTCGGAGTTTGCAATGGTTTGGTAAGGCTAGACGCCCCCCTAGCCATAACAGTGCTCTACCCCCGGGAGTGAGACACGAGGCGCTACCTCAATAGCTTTCGGGGAGAACCAGCTATCACCGAGCTTGTTTAGC
>CAWCPV010000014.1:525000-533773 GCA_963797555.1 uncultured Gammaproteobacteria bacterium
CTGCTGCCTCCCGTAGGAGTCTGGGCCGTGTCTCAGTCCCAGTGTGGCTGGTCGTCCTCTCAGACCAGCTACGGATCGTCGCCTTGGTAGGCCTTTACCCTACCAACTAGCTAATCCGACGTAGGCTCATCCCACAGCGCGAGGCCCGAAGGTCCCCCGCTTTCCCCCGTAGGGCGTATGCGGTATTAGCCCGGATTTCTCCGGGTTATCCCCCACCATGGGGCAGATTCCTACGCGTTACTCACCCGTCCGCCACTCGTCAGCGCCCCGAAGGGCCTGTTACCGTACGACTTGCATGTGTTAGGCATGCCGCCAGCGTTCAATCTGAGCCAGGATCAAACTCTTCAAGTTTAAAGGTCGCGGTTGCTTAACGAACCGAGCGCAACCAAACCCTTGCGATGAAGAGCTACCTCTTGGGTAGAGGCAACTCCCATCGAATACAGTGGTGAAGACCACCACCATCGACGTGAGCGCCCACACAGATTACCTGAATCCGGATTGTTAAGGAGCGCGGCCGAGACATTTCCTCAAGCCGAAGAGGAGTCATTATACCCCTCATACTCGCGGCGTCAACAGACTCCTCCCCCGAACCTGAGCCGGCCTGCTTCGCCAGTCCGGGCCGGAAGTATACGCCAACTTCACCGCACGTCAACCGACCCGTCCGCTGTCAAACGACGGAGACTCGGGCAAAGCGCCGCTTTCCCACCTGGTAGACACGGGTGCTACCGGCGGGGACCGCCATCCGCTCGTCCTGTAAACGCGCGCCGTCGATACGCACCGCACCCTGCTGGATCATCCGAAGCGCTTCCGAGGTGCTGACGGTCAGCCCCGCCTCTCGGAGCAGCTTACCGATCGGCAAGCTGCCGTCCGGGGCGAAGAGCTGTACCTCGCGCATCTCCTCTGGGGCCACGCGCTCCCGGAATCTGCGCTCGAAGTCCTTGGCGGCCTCCTCGGCCGCTCGCGGGCCGTGGAACCGACCGACCAACTCCCGTGCTAGCCGCACTTTACAGTCCCGTGGGTTGACCTGTCCGCGTGCGGCACGCTGCCGCATCGCCGCAAGCTCCGACACCGCAGTCTCCAACGAGAGCAGCTCATAATAACGCCACATCAGCTCGTCCGAGATCGACATGATCTTCCCGAACATGTCCCGAGGATGGTCCGCGATGGCGACGTAGTTGCCCAATGACTTGGACATCTTCTGGACCCCGTCCAGTCCCTCCAGGATGGGCATAGTCATGACTACCTGGGGTTCTTGCCCATAGTGCTTCTGAAGCTCCCGCCCCACTAGCAGGTTGAAGCGCTGATCCGTGCCGCCGAGTTCAACGTCGGCGCGCAGCGCGACCGAGTCATATCCCTGGATCAGTGGGTAGAGAAACTCATGGACGGCGATGCCATGTCCACTCTCATATCGCTTCCGGAAATCGTCCCGCTCCAGCATCCGCGCCACGGTGTAGTTGGCCGCGAGTTGCACCAGGTCCGACGCGTGCAGCGCATTCATCCAGCTGGAATTGAACACGATCAATGTCCTTTCCGGGTCGAGGATGTTGTAGATTTGTTTCTCGTAGGTGCGCGCGTTCTCGATCACCTCCTCGCGACCCAGAGGTTTGCGTGTAACGCTCCTCCCGGACGGGTCGCCGATCATGGCGGTGAAGTCCCCGATCAGGAAGATGACCTCGTGGCCGAGGTCTTGGTACTGTCGCATCTTGTTCAGCAGCACGATGTGCCCCAGGTGCAGGTCGGGCGCCGTCGGATCGAAGCCGGCCTTGACGCGCAAGGGTTTGCCGCGTCTCAGCTTCCCGGCAAGCTCTCCCTCCAGAAGCACCTCGGCGCTACCCCGCCTCAGGATCTCCAAGGCGTTCTCAAGCTGACTCATGAGCCTCCAAAACAAGATTGACCGAACTGCCTGAGCATTATAAGGTAGCCGCACCATGCAAGGGGGACGAGAAGATGCCGGATCGACCGTTGCCAACGAACCGACAGTCCTTTGCCCTGTTGGACACCGCAACACCAGCCACACGATACGACTCATACTACAAGCTCGCCTTGCTTTCCGGCTTCATGCTGCTCGCCAGCACGGAATGGACCGTCTGGCACTCTACACCATTCGACCGTCTCAACAGCCACCACACGCTCACGCCGCCGTCGCTGGCCACCAGCTACCCGGGCGGAGCAGACCTTCAGGTCAATTCAATGGGCGCTCCCCCCCTGGCCTTCCTCGATCGCCAGGGAACTCACGGGCCGACTAGCCGGGACACAAATCTGGACACAGCGGCGACGACGCCGCCGAATCACGCGGCGCCGCACCGTGCCGTCGGGTTGGCAAAGATCGCAGCACCGCCGCCCGCGGGCCGACGCCCAGCGGATGGCTGGTCGACGCTAACCCTAGAGCGCGGGGACAATCTTCGGCGGATTCTCACGCGCTCGGAAATCGACACCCAAGACCTTCGCGACCTTCTTGAACTCCCGAAGGTGCGCCGGGATCTGGCCCGTCTGCATCCCGGGGAGACATTGAAGCTGCGAACAGACCACAACAGATCCCTGCAGGAGCTGATCTACCGGTTCGACGAGGGCCGGACGCTACATGTCACTCGTAACACGGGCCGGTTTCTGGCAGCCGAGATTCCTCAGGAGATGGAGACCCGCACCCGCCAGGTATCAGGGACCATCGAACGCTCCCTCTTCGAAGCGGCACAGGCGTCGGGGCTCGGCGACCGCGTGACCACGGAGCTTTCGGACATCTTTGCGTGGGACATCGATTTCGCCCTGGACGTTCGGCCGGGAGACCGCTTTGCGGTCCTGTATGAGGAGCATTACCTTGCAGGGGAGAAGGTGGACGACGGCAACATTCTGGCCGCTGCATTCACGAATCGGGGCCGGACCTACCAGGCGGTGCGTTATGCGGACCCGGACGGCCACACGGACTACTACACTCCGGACGGCTACCGACTAGACCGGGCGCTCTTGCGGACGCCCGTGGAGTTCTCGTATATCAGCTCAGGTTTTACGCTGAGCCGCTACGACCCCGTCTTGCACCGGTTCAGGGCTCACAAGGGAGTCGATTACGCCGCTCCGACCGGGACGCCGGTCAAGGCTGCGGGGAATGGGCGCATCGACTTTGCGGGAGTCGACGGGGGATACGGCAACATGGTCCTCATACAGCACGGCGATCGGTATAGCACGCTTTATGGACATCTCTCGCGCATTGCAACAGGGTTAGCTCCAGGAACGCGGGTCCACCAAGGCGAGATCATCGGCTACGTGGGCCAGACAGGCCTGGCAACGGGCCCGCATCTGCACTACGAGTTGCGCATCGACGGTGTCCCCCAGGATCCCCTCACGGTCAAGCTGCCGCTGTCCGAACCGATCCCGCCTGAGCGCCGCAGGGATTTTGTTCAGGCGGCCAGAGAGTTGCTCGCGCAGGTGCAGGCCCCCGCCCGGCTCGCTCTGAGCGCCTCAACAACTCCGAACTAATGTAAGCCTCGCGCAGTACCAATTGGCCCGAAACCGTATCGGGGAATGTGGCAGATGAAGCCGGCGGGGCAGTGCCATCGCAACCGATAGCCCCGCGCTTTACATCGGCCTGATGTCGGGCGCCAGCCTGGACGCCGTGAAGGCTGTGCTGGTGGACCTCAACTCAGCGCCCCCGACCCTGATCGCCCGCTGCCTCGAGCCACTGCCCGATACCCTGCAGCAGAAGATCACGGCGTTGTCGTGCGCTGGGATCGACGAGCTGCGGCGGGCCTCGGAGCTGGATGTGGCCTTTGGACGCCTGTTCGGTGAGGTCGCCAAGCACCTGCTGGAGGCTGCCATGGTCCCGCCTTCGCATGTGCTAGGGATCGGCCTTCACGGACTGGCGGTCCGCCATCAGCCATCCGGAGCGCATCCATTCACGGTTCAGTTGGGCGACCCAAACATCGTCGCGGAATCGACGGGCGTCACTACCGTCGCCGACTTTCGGCGCCGAGACATGGCGGCCGGCGGCCAGGGCGCCCCTCTCGGGGCCGCATTCCACGCCGCCGTATTCCATTCGACAGAGCACGATCGGGTGGTTCTGAATGTTGGGGAAATCGCCAGCATCACTCTGCTGCCGAGCAACTCGGCACGACCGGTTGGCGGGTTCGACACCGGTCCCGGAAATGCCCTCATGGACGCTTGGGCCCAAAAGACACCTGAGCACAGCGCTGGATGAAAGCGGTCAGTGGGCGGCAGGCGGCAAGGTACATGCGGCCCTCTTGTCGCTGCTCCTCGCGGATCCCTATTTCGCGCTGGACCCTCCCAAGACTACTGGCAAGGAATACTTTCACATCGGATGGGTGGAAAACGCGCTTCACCGGTTGCCTTTCCCCCCGCCCACCCAGGACGTTCAGGCCACCTTGTGTGAATTGACAGCCGCTTCGATCGGTCACGCCATCGCTACCGCGGCGCCGGAGACAACGGAGGTCTTGATCTGCGGGGCGGCTACCCGTAACTCTTGGCTTGTCACACGCCTGCAAGACTGGGTTGGTGGCTGTCACGTAGTCTCCACCGCCGTTTATGGAATCAGCCCAGACGTAGTCGAGGCCATGGCTTTCGCCTGGCTGGCACGGCAAACACTGCTGGGACTCCCGGGCAACGTGCCCCGGATCACCGGCGCACGCCATCCGGTAATATTGGGCGGCATCTACCCGTCACGTCAGCCGTGACGGACCCGGACGCGACCCCGGGGCGATCACCTATCACCAGGGCCGTCGAGAGCCCGCGGTCTACTGACGGATGAAGACAGGCGGAAGATGGCGCCTTATACCGAGAACGAGGAACCGCAACCGCAGGTGCTGGCTGCGTTCGGGTTACGGATGACGAACTGCGCTCCTTCCAGCCCTTCCGTGTAGTCGATCTCGGCGCCGACCAAGTACTGGAAGCTCATGGGGTCGATGAGCAACGTCACGCCGCCCTTCTCCACCGTTGCGTCCCCTTCGTTGATGTTCTCATCGAAGGTGAAGCCGTATTGGAACCCGGAGCAGCCGCCTCCGGTGACGAACACGCGCAGCATCAACGCATCGTTACCCTCTTCGGCAATCAGATCTCTCACCTTGGCGGCGGCGCTCTCGGTGAACTTGACGGGACTTGGGATATCAGATGCGAGTGCACTCATGAGCTACCTCCTAGAGATAATCTAGAGCCATTATCTGGTTTCCGACCGAACCCGTCAACAATACCGGCCATGCGGCTCACCAACTAGCCAGCAGTTCCGCGACGCGATTCAAGGCATGATCGGCAGTCCCGCAAGTCCCGTGGTCTCTTTCAAACCGAACATGATGTTCATGGCCTGCACCGCTTGCCCGGCTGCCCCCTTCACCAAATTATCGATGACCGAGAGCACGACGACCATGTCGCCAGCCTGCGGTCGGTGTACCGCGATGCGGCACACATTGGCGCCGCGCACGCTGCGTGTGTCGGGGTGACTGCCCGGCGGCAGCACGTCCACGAACGGCTCGGCGGCAAATCGCTGTTCGTACAGGCGCTGCAGATCTACGTCGTAGTTCCGCAGCTTGGCGTACAGCGTCGCGTGAATCCCGCGGATCATCGGCGCGAGGTGGGGCACAAACGTCAGCCCCACGGAGCCGCCGACGATTCCCTGCAAACCCTGCCGAATCTCCGGCAGATGGCGGTGTCCAGCCACGGCATAGGCCTTGAGGCTATCGCTCGCCTCGGCGAAGAGCGCGCTCATCGTCGCCTTTCGGCCTGCACCGCTCACGCCGGACTTCGCATCGGCAACCAAGTGCATGACATCGACGACCCCCGTCTCGAGCAGCGGCAGGAACCCTAGCTGCACCGCCGTTGGGTAGCAGCCGGGCACCGCCACGAGGCGCGCGCCGCGAATGGCCTCTCGCTTGATCTCGGGGAGCCCGTATACCGCCTCGACCAATAGCTCGGGGCAGCTATGCTCCAGCCCGTACCAGTCCATCCATTCCGCGGGATCCCGCAGCCGGAAGTCCGGACCCAGATCGATCACCCGGACCCCGGAGGAGAGCAGTTGCGGCGCCATGCCCATCGCAACCCCGTGGGGCGTCGCGAACAGTACCACGTCGCAACGCGCCAGGGCGGCGGGGTCCGGACCGGTGAAGCGAAGAGCCAACCATCCACGCAGGCTCGGGAACAGATCCGCAACCGCCTGACCCGCCTCGGCCCGAGACGTGATTGCGACGATCTCGACATCGGGATGGCCTGCGAGGAGTCGCAGCAACTCGACCCCGGTGTAACCGGAGCCCCCGACAATGCCTGCGCGGATCACTTGCTGTACCTCCCTGTCCTTGTCTCCAATACGCCAAACGCGGCTGCGCGTCGAGCACCACGCCTAAGCCAGTTTAACGCGCGGCTCCAACCTTCACCATCGACGGCTCTATGCTGCCTCCCCTCGCCGCCCGGCCCCCCGGGTGCCCAGACCACAGGGCGGAGGTCCACGCGCCTCAGCCGCAAGGGCCTTCGGCCCGATGTCGTCGCTGCCCCCGTGCGCCCATCAGGCAAGCGGCGATATGTGCGGCGGCCTCATCTGCCCCGGTGACATCCACCGGATTCACGGGACCGGCCGCCAGCAACTGGTCCAGCTCGTCGAGGAAGGCGCCGCTATCGAGCTGCTGACGGCGAATCGCCACGCATCGTCCCCGGCCCTCCAACCAGCCGTTCAGATACGGCTCCTCCGGCCAATCTCCGCGAGGTACGTATAGCACCGGAATGCTGTTGCAGGCGGCCTCGGTAAAACTTCCGTAGCCGGGCTTGGTCACCAGGGCGTCGCAGCTAGCCAGCACGTCGATGAACGGCATGCCCAACTCCTCGATGGTGCAGGTATCCGACCTGGCCACTTCCCAGGCCGCCGCCACTACCCAACGCACGCCGGGCCGCGCCGGCCACGATTCCATCGGAGGCCGGAACGCCACGCCACCTGGAGCGACGAGCACCAGATGCTCCTTGGTAGCGATGCCCAGCAGACGTTCGACGGCCTCGCGGCGGCGCCGTCCGCGGCGCGCAACAGGCCCAATCGAGGCCCGCCGGGGCAGATCCGGCATGGGCATGCTAGGCTCGGGTTGGAGGAAGATGGCGGCACTCGCGTATGCCTCCCGCAGCTGACTCAGGATCGCGGAACCTTCCTCCCGGCCGGCGAAATAGTGCCCATAGATATCCGCCCAGTTCAGGGAGCACAGCGCGAGCGCCGGAATGCCGGCGCGAGCCGCAGCCGCCAGGGCGAGGTGTGGGATGTTGGCGAGAACAACGTCAGGCCTCAGGCCCTCCAGCCACGCTGCTTCGGCCGCGACTTTTTCCCCCCAGTTGTGGTGCAGTGCCCGGTAGGCACGCGCGCTCTCCTCTATGCGTACATCGAGGGCGGAGGCCATGCGCATCCCGACGTCCTGGAACCCGCCGAGACGACGGAACCCCCCCTTGATGCGCGCCCCCAGCGCCGACGCCGGAAGGTCGGTCCGTATCGTCAGATCGAGATCGGGCAGCCGGCGCCGCAAGGCGTTCACCACCTCCGCGGTTTGCGCCAAGTGACCCAGCCCATGGTCGGACAATGCCACGAGCAACGAGGGCGCGCGAGTACCCACAGGCCCGCGGATTGAGCCTACCCAGTACGGACCGTCTGCGTCAGGGCTACGGCCTCCTCCGTCCAACGCGGATAGCGTTCCATGATGTAGCCCAAGCAGTCCTGGCGTATGGCCCGCTTGTCCACCGTGAACATGGACGGCACGAATGAGGAGCGAGTGCGGATTTCGCCGTCCCGGCAGCGGAAGTAGCGCTCCCCCAGCTCCCGTCCCTGCGCGTCGCAGACCAGCAGACGCGCTCCGCCGTCGCCTCCAACGCGACCGATGAAGGTGTCAGCCGGCAGCTCCGCAAAGTTCATTCGGTCCAGGTCCGCCGCCAGGCAAAGGTCGGCATCGTCCTCTCCGAAGCCGAAGCTGACCTCGTCCGGAATCCGCACGGTCGCCACACTGTGGAACAGGTCCATGTCGTGTGCGGCGACCGCGTGCTCGGGAAAAGCCGTCAGACGCATACAGGCATCCAGATACTCGGCGGCATGCGCTGCACCCCATGGCTGGCCGGGGTGGCCGACCTCGACCGTCACCGCCGGACAGAGTGCCGCGAACGCGTCCGATTGGACCCCCAGCGGGCGGGTGAAATACACCACGGTACGACTGAACAACACGGCGAGATGGAAGAACCTGTGGTCCAGCCGGTTGACGCAGGCGTAATGAGGGTTCGTTCCCGTATTGTTGTGGATGTCCACGCTCGCAAACACGCCGCGTCCGCGCATCTCATCCAGCACGCGTTCCAGCATCCGCTGCTCTGGGAGGGGCCCGGGCAGCCAGATTCGATTGTAATCCGGTTGCCCGTCGAGGCGTCGTAGCCCTTCTCGGGCTGCGGCCACGTTCCCGATGAACAGCGACAGCGCCCGCGGCAGGCCCTCGTCCAGGTGTCGGCGAAGGAGCGCCTGCACAGCCTCCAGTCCGCTCGTTTCGTTCCCGTGCAGGAGCACTGACACGAACAACGGCAAATCCTTGCGGCCCGGGAGGTGGATCAGCGTCGGTCCATTTAGCACCCGGTGCAGATCCCGGGCGCCGACCTCCAGCACCCCGCGGGGAAGATCTCCGCGTACGTCAAGGCGCAACTAGATACTCCATTCGTGGACCGGCCGGCCGCTCCTCTGGTGGTCGGAATAGGCGCTCACCAGCGCCTGCATGTCCGGACCGTGACGGGCCACAAAGCCCCGCTGCCAGGCAGCACCGGTGTGCCCGGAACGCAG
>CAWCPV010000015.1:0-74584 GCA_963797555.1 uncultured Gammaproteobacteria bacterium
TCGGAGCACGCGCGGCACAGGATTGGAGTGCCCGATGCTGGCCGAGCCGGCCCAAGGCGATGGGCTTGGGGCTGCGGTTGGGTTTTCGCCGGCAACCTGCACGAACGCTGCCGTCCCCTTGCGGGCAGGCTCCGTTATGGGCTTCGACCCAGAGGCGAAGCTCCGCACGTCAATCCCGTTCTTTGATATGCCAGAATTTTTGCATGGCGAGATAGGTGAACGACGCCGACCAGCCAATCAGCAGCAAGCCGTTGAGCGCCTCGATTCCGGTAATCAGGCGCAGTGGTCCCAGCGGGTAAATGTCGCCCATACCGATGGTGGTATACGTTTCCGCGGAAAAATAAAGATAGGACGAAAAACTGTTGGCAAAATGACCGCCGAAATTTCCCATCTCAAAGTGGTCCTTCAGGAAGAAATAGGCAAGCGCGTAACAGGTGATTTCCAGCATATGGCCAAAAAAGGTTCCGAATAGCACCGCGAGCAATCGCGCTCTGGGCCGAATTCTAATCCGCGGCACGTAGGTCGAAAGCATTCTTAACACCTCGTAATGGGTGAACGTGCTCAATATGACCAGAAGCGCGGTAAACAGGGTTGCAATTAACATGGAGCTAGAACGACAGGGGACAGGCCGCGGTCTCTATTCGAACAGATGCTTCACTCCGGCCGGCATTTTCCTCGGTCTCCGCGAAACCCTGGGGCCGGCAGGTGGCCGAGGTGTGGCGATAATATCCGCAGCGAAGCACGCTTCACCCGGCGCAAAGTTTCCATTGGCCGCCTGACGGCTGGCTTCCACCACGCCTGGGTGGAATTGGTAGCCAATTCCCGACACGCTGCCCGGCGATCGACTCCCGGCCCACCCGGGGCAAGATACTAAGATGGAGCGCCACCCGCGGACTCTCCTCCCGCTGCGCCTTCGACCGATAACTTCCTTCGGCTGCGTTGACCTGAGCGGAATTTTTCCACCGCACCCAGGGTTCTCTGCCGTGGGTATCCGGGTTCTCGCTTTCAAAACTGGGGTACGGGAAGCGGTTGGTACTCGCTGCTCTGGGGGTGTCCCTCCAGGGTGAAGACCATGTCGGATTTGCCTCGGCCTCCGGAGGAGGGCGTCTTGGAAGCGGTAACCGGCTGATCCCCCATTCCGTAGCCACCGCCAGGGTTGTAGGAATGGTGCTCGCTGCCTTCCACCTGAGGAGTGGAGAACCACAGCCACTGGCCGCCCGGCCGATAGGGCCTCACGAGGTAGACCGTGATCCAGTAGTGGCCGGCCGACAGCGGCTGAGAGCTGAAGTCGAACGTCAAGGTACCCGTGTCGAGGTCCTCACCGCCGCTCATGGACTGCATCACCTTCCTTCCCTCGTACACTGGGCCGGGCAGGCCGTCCCAGATCTCTGCGATTACGCCGTTGTCGTACTCGGGGTTGCCCCTGCTTGGCTCGGTTTCGTCGCCGAAGGCTTCCAGGTCGACCCACAACTGGGGGAGGGCCCGGCCCTCCGGCTGCCAAGCTTGGATGCGGGACCCTGCGGCCCGATCGATGCCTCTTGCCGTCAATCGATCGATGAACATGTCTCGGCTGACGGTAAAGTCGTCGAATTGATAGGTCGAGAATTTCGGCAGGTCCGGAAATTCCTGCGACACGAAGTCCAAGGACGGCTCCCTCGGAGCGGGCTGCTCCCAGATCACGTCCGCGGTCGCGACGCTGCTCACGAGCAGCAGTACGGTGAGGCCCGGTAACTCCTTCATGAGACCTCCCCAGCCGGCATAAGGTCCCGCCCTGACCGCCCGTGGGCTCATTGGTGGAAACCCCCGGGCATCCTTTCTGTCTCCTGGTTGTCCAGGACCGGATGCTGTCACCAGACGCGCGTAACTACGCGCTCCGAGAGCGGTTCTCGGGGCTGGCGCGCACCCTGCCAATCGAGTGCGATCCGGCGACTGCCCGCACAGTCTGGTCATCGGAGAGGATGACAGCCGACCCAAATTCGAGGTCGAGTGAGTCAATGGTCACGCCGAGCGATGCGCCCGTTCGGAATGGCCGCGCTGCCGGCGTTTGCCGGCAGCGATCTCACGCGGAGGATCAGCATACATCGGCGGGCGCTCGCTCCGCACGTGGCGCACGTCGTCCAGGATATCGGCCGCGTGATTCTTTCGGACAGGGAGAGCGCCCTCGATGGTCTCGAGAGGTCCGTGAACCGCTGCTCCAGAAGCGACTCGATTGGTTGGTGCACGTCCGGTGCGCGCCGCACGACGTTCGGGAACTGCTCCCTTCTAAGACTGAGCAACAGAGTCGGACCGATGGCCGTCACCTGGCCGTGCGGGGCAGATCTCGCAGTAGGGCGATACGGCGACATCCGCGGATGGCGCCTCCGCGGTTTGTACGGAGACCCGAACGATGATGTACACCCGCCGTCCCCCACGCGCGAGCTTCTTTCATCATCAGGGGCGGCACCAGACGCAATGATCGTCAGGTTCATTTTGTTCGCGACACGGGTGGTTGCCGGGGGCGGTTTTTCGGGATACGGTATGCTGTGCCTCTCTTCCAGGCCAACGAGCGGCCTCTTCGGGCCTTGCGGAGCTGAGAGCCTGACTGTGGCGAGCATAGCACGAGCACATCGTCTGCTTCTGTTGACGGACTCCGACGCCGTCTCCAAGCAGCTCGACGTCATGTTCCGAGAGGCCGGTATGCTGGTAAGGATCGACCGCCTTGAGACCAGCGCGGACATCGAGCTGATGCTCGGCAGAGAAGAAGATGCGTCCTGGGACTTGGTGCTGGCGGAGGCGCGGCTGGATCCGCTGCACGCCCTGGCCTCATTGCGGCATGCGGGACGCGAGATCCCGATGGTCGTGTTAACCCCAGATCGAGACGATCAGCGTGCGCTGGAGGCGTTGAATTACGGGGCACGGGATGTCGTTTCTCTGGAGGACAAGCGCGTACTGCATGTCATCCTGCGTGAGTTGGGAGACGCTGAATGGCGCCGGACTAGTCAACGGCTCCAGGCGGCCCTGGAGGAATCCGAACAACGCGCCCACGCCCTGCTCGACAGCTCACGTGATGCCATTGCGTACATTCATGAGGGGATGCACGTCTATGCGAACCTCGAATATCTGCATCTCCTCGGCTTCCAACGGAGTGAGGACCTCGATGGACTCCCGATCCTCGATATGATAGGCGGGGACGTCCAAGCAGCATTCAAGGAATTCATGCGCGGTGTTGAGCGCGAAGGGCAGGGACCCATGCAGCTCGAGGTCCGGCTCCGCGCTGCACAAGGTGAGCTGGAGATGGTGCTCGAGGCCAGACGCGCGCGGTATGGCGGTGAGGCTTGCACTCAGGTGGTGCTCCGGCCCCGCGCAACCGATAAGGCCCTCAAAAAGGAGATTGCACGCCTCAAGGAGGCGGATCCCCTTACCGGGCTCTATAACCGCCAGTATTTCCTGCAGGCCATCGCCGAGGCCATAGCCAAGGCGGTCAAAGCGGCCGGAGACAGCACACTGCTGTACGTTGAGCTCGATGATCTGGAGGCAGTGACGGCAAGCGTGGGCATTCCGGCGAGCGATCGGGTTCTGGTGGAGATCAGCAAGCTCGTGGAGCAGGGGCTCGGTCAGCTCGGTGCTGTTGCCCGCTTTGCGGACCACGTGTTCACAGTCTTGCTGGACATGGATGACCTCGAGAAGGCTAAGGGTCTTGCCGAGGACTTACGCCGAGCTATTGAGGCGCAGGTGTTCGAGGTCGACGGGAAGACCGTCATGACCACCTGCACCATCGGTGTCTGCTTGATCACCTCCCAGACAGGGAGTATCCACGAAGCGCTCATCGCCGCCAAGACGGCCTCTTCCGAGGGGCGCCAGCGCGGCGGCAACCAAGTGGCGGTCAATCAGGGGAGCTGGCAGGAGTACGCCGAGGACAAGCAATGGCCGCGGCGCATCCGCGAGGCCCTCGAGAGCAACCAGTTCCGTCTGTTCTATCAGCCGGTGGTGAGCCTCCACGGCGAGCTGCGCGAGCTCTACGAAGTGCTCCTGCGCATGTTCGACAAGCAGGGCAACATGGTGCTGCCCGAGCAATTCATGTCACGGGCGGTGGAGGCCGACCTGATTCCAGCCCTGGATCGCTGGGTCATCGAGCACATCGTTCCTGTCTTCGCTCAAGAGCGGGCTGGTGGCCGGGACCCACATTTCTTCGTCCGGCTCTCAGAGCAGACCCTCCACGACAAGGCGCTGTTGCAATGGGTGCACGACGAGGCCGAGGCGGGACAAATTCCCAGCGATCGGGTCATTCTCGAGGTGAGCGAGGCGTCGGCGGCCATTCACCTGCGGGAGATCGCTGCCTTGATCGGGCAACTGAAGCCCATCCAATTCCGATTTGCGCTCTCCCACTTCGGGCAGCGGAGCAACTCTTTCGGTATCCTCCGGCACCTGGATGTCGACTACGTCAAAGTCGATGGCACGCTGGTGCGCTATCTGAGCCGGGACCCCAAGGCTCAGGCTACGGTCAGGTCCATCATCGAGACGGCCCATGGGATGGGTAAGCTGGCGGTGGCCGAGGACCTCGAAGACGCCGAGACACTGGCGCTCCTGTGGCAGTATGGGGTCGACTATGCCCGCGGTTATTACGTGCAGATCCCTACGGAAAAGCCCGAATTCGACTTCCTCGCGAACCTCTGACATCGTCGAAACAGCGCTTCGAAGTCAGGGGCGCTCGTCGGGCGCAGCACTGCCCTCCGAAGCTTTTGCCCGACTTCAAGCCGGCCGCCGGCGCGGCGACGTTGCTTCCTGCACTAGCCCGTCGTGACCGTGCGGGTGTATCGAACATGCTCCGTCCGCTTGCACCGGCTCTGTGGCCGTTCGCACACGCTGGCGGACTTTCGGGTGGCGCAGGCGAGCGCCTCAACCCGTGAGCGTGGCGACGCTGACGTTGGAGAGTTGGTCGAGACGAATCGGGCGGCACATCCGCACCTCGGCCGCAGCCGAGCGAGCATGGAGAGCTGTTTTGGGCAGGTTCGCTGCGCCCGGAGCTTGAAGACGCACCCCGCGGTCAGCTCCAAACGCGAGAAAGCGGCGCGGCACTCGCCGCGATTTCCGTATAAGACTCTGATTGCGTTCGCCGCGTGTCAGCTTGTGCGGGGTACGAAGAAGAAGTCGCCGGACTCATGGCCCGCGAAACGGATGGGGGCGTATTCAGGCACCTGTTCGATGTGCAGGGCGGCTGCCGCGTAAGTGACGCGGGCCGAGACCTCGCGGAACAGTCGTTGACCCTCCAGGATGTCGCGGTTGGCCGAGAGGACCTCGATGAATGCCTTTGCGAAGACCGAGTGCTGTCCGCCGCCTGTGTCTAGGACGGGCTTCAATCCTCCAGAGGTCAGGACTGTGCGCGAGCGCTTCTCGGCCATCACCTCGATCCACTTATTGCGGGCTTCTTCCGACATTCCCACGTCCAGGGTGGCGAGGGCGGTGCGTGTCAACGTCCCCGAGTAGCACGAATCCGCAACCACCAGAACCTCTTTCGCGGACATCGCGTTCAGCATGTCGGTAATGTCGACGTTCGAGATCCAGTTCGCGTTGTTGCCGGACTCGGCGTCGACCGGTAGCCAGTAGCCCCTTTGGTTCACCCGGTCCAAGTCCCCGTGACCGGCGTAGTAGATGAGCAGGTTGTCCTTCTCCGTGAGCTGCTCCCGCAACTTGTTCAGGGCCGACAGGATGTCGTAGCGCGTCGCGTTGCGCAACAGGGTAACCTGGAAGCCGTACTTCTTGCGCAGGATTTGCGCGATTGCCTCGGCATCGCTCACCGCTGTCTCGAGATGCGGCAGGGAGCGGTAGTCGTCGTTGCCAATGACCAGTGCATAATAGCGTCCGAAATCGACGTCCGGTATCTGCTCGGGGGCGGCCAGTTCGGTCGTTCCCCCCGGCGTGGCCTGACGAGCCGTCGCTGGCTGCGCCGGCTCCAGCGTGAACTCGACGGCCGCACGCTTGCCTTGCCTGTCTACAGCGACGAGTTGCACGGGGGTTGCAGACGCCTCTACGGGAATCAGGCTCCGAAACAGCCCGCTGTCGCTGACTTTCTCCTGCTTGTCGTTGATGGTGAAAGTCAACAGCCCCGCCGGGGCAGTGACCTTCCCGACCACCACCCGCTCGATCCCGGAGCGCGTCTTCACCACTGGGGTGCCGCGCGTGGCGAGCAGCGGGGGGTCGATCATCTCGATGGCTGGGCCCGCGACCTCTACCGGAGGCGTGGCCCTCCTCCCGATGGCTCCGCCCTGCTTGCTGCTCCTGGCCTCCAGCGCTGCCAGCTGCTGCCGGTAGCCTTCCGACTCGGTCTTAAGGCGTGCCGCTTCCTTGGCCTGTTTGTCGAGATCTTGGCGTCGCGCATCCAACTCCTGCTGCAGCTTCTTGACGAGCGCGTCATCTTTCACCCGCGACGCCTCTTGAAGGCGGGTTTCCAGTTGCTTCTGCGCGCGCTCCGAGTCCTCACGCTGCTCACGAGCCGTCTGCTCCCGTGCCTGCGCCTGCGACAGCTCCTCTCGCAGGGCTGCGACCTCTTGCGAGCGCCGTTCGAGCTGCCGCTCCAATTCAGCGGTGCGCCCTTGGGCCGTTTTTGCGGTGGTGCCGAGACCAGCCAGTTGTTCGCGGTAAGACTGAGTCTCGGCCTCGAGGCGAGCGACATCTTGTCGCTGGCGATCGAGATCCTGCTCGCGCTGCCGCAGCTCCTGTTGCAACTGCCTTACGCCGGCGCCGTCCTGCTGCGCACCCGACTCCTGCTGACGTTGTTGGAGCTCCTGACGCAGCCGCTCGACGTCCCGCCCCTGCTTCTCCGCCTCGCGTTTGCGGGCCGCGAGATCGCGACGGGCCTGGTCAAGCTGCCGGCGTAGGCTCGACACCTCCCCGCGCAGGCTCTCCACTTCGTGTGCCTGCGTCTGCTGCCGAGCGGTCTCGACGTTGGAAACGAACTTCAGGTTGGCCGCGGCTAGGCCGGAGGCCCGGCGGTACCAGTTCATAGCCGTCACCGTATCCTTCGGCACGCCCAACCCCCTTTCGTACAGGTAGCCGAGGCTGATCTCCGCTCTCTGGTAACCTTGGTCGGCGGCCTTCCGATACCACATGGCGGCCATGGCGTAATCCGGCTGTGTCCCCAGCCCCTTCTCGTAAATCTCCCCGACATACGTCTGCGCCCCGGGGTCGCCCTGGGTGGCGAGCGGCAGCCACACTTTGAGGGCCGTCGCGTAGTTGGCCCGGTCGTACGCGACATACTCCCCTCCGCGGATTCGGCAGTCTCGCGCAGAGGTCTTGATGGCGCGCCTGGCGCTGAGATAAGTCATCATCTGTCCGAGCCTGCGAATCTGTCCGGGTAGCAGGCAGTCCACCACGAGCAGGTCATCCGCGTTCTGTGCGGAGCCTCCCGTCTCTGGGCGCGCCACACCGCCGCTCGGCTCTCCGACTGGGGTACAAGCGCAGATCAGCGCGAAAAGCGCCGGAAGAGCCAGCCGTCGCGCGACGTGGACGGGGTGACCCCGTACTGGCCGGAGCAAATGGAGTGATGTGGGCGACGCCCCTACTGCTCATTGGCGATTCCGACAGGTAGCGGGAGACGATTGCCAGAGTAGGAACAGGCACTAAAGTATAGCACGTGGTGGCGGCGCACAGCCGCGATGCAACTCAGGAGCTAGCCATGCCAACTGTGTCCGACCCGTGTGAGGATCGGGGGGGCGTGTCCCCTCACGGGGAGAAGATGGGATGCCTCCTCCGGGCACTGGCTCTGCTGCTGCTCGCCGGCTGTACGCCACCGGCCCTGCGGGTCGACGCTGAGGCCGCACGGCTGGGTTTTCATCGCGAGGTCGTTGCGGGCGATCCGTTTCTGCACGTGGTCTACTTGAAGCCGGCCCTCGATCAGGCCGATACCCTGCACGTCTACCTCGAAGGCGACGGATCCCCGTGGCTGAATCTCTGGACGATCGCGCCCGACCCGACACCCCGCCATCCCTTGATGCTTGGACTCATGGCACTCGACCCCGCGCCGGCTCTCTATCTCGGCAGGCCGTGCTACCAAGGGCTGGCAACGACGCCTCCCTGTTCTCCGCTGACTTGGACCGCCCAGCGCTACTCGGAAAAAGTGATCGAGAGCATGGCGACGGCGCTGCGCGGCGTCCTTTCCGCACGCGAGTCCCCCGATCTCGTGTTCCTGGGGCACAGCGGCGGTGGCACCCTGGCCATGATGCTCGCGGAGCGTTTCCCGCAGACGCGCGCAGTGGTGACCGTAGCCGGTAACCTGGATGTGCAAGGATGGGCGAAGCACCACGGCTATAGCCCCCTACGGGGCTCGCTGGACCCAAGCCGTCGTCCTCCGTTGCCGCCCCGTATCTTGCAGCTCCATCTGGCGGGGGCGAGGGATCGTGAGGTCCCCTTGAGTCTGCTGCAGAGTGCAGTGGCACGCCAGCCCGATGCGCGGCTGATCGTGTTCCAATCGTTCGATCACGTCTGCTGCTGGGGCTCGGTGTGGCGCGCGGTCCTTGCCCAGCTTCCGCGGCGCGGGGCCGGCCCTTGAGTGCTCGCCGCACGCTCGCAACGTAGCACCTCGGCAACAGTTCGCGCCGTATTGCGCATTCGTAGCACCTCCGCTACCATCCGGCATCAAGGGTGGGTGTACCGTGACTGATGGCGCGGCCCGGCGGGTCGGAATGTCCCGCGGGGCTCTCAGGGGAGCCGTGGGGGGCGTATGGACGGTGCTGGCCCAGCGGGCCGACGGTGGTTGGAGTGTCTGGAACGAACAACAAGGCGCCAGAAAGGGGTGCGGATCATCGTGGGATCTCGGCTGCCCGAAAACCCTGCCGAGACTCCACACAACGGGCATCGTCTAGCTGTCGGCGGGGTGCATGGGGTCGACAGCGAAGGAGCGAGACATGAACAGCGCATGCTTGCGGTTGCGCCTGACGGCAGTGTTATTCGTCCTCGGCTCGCTGATAGCGACTTCGGCACAAGGCCAAATTTTCACGCTCGGAGTGGTCGACACCCCGGACCCCGTGACGGCGGGGCAGCCGGTGACTTACGTCATCACGGTGACCAACACCTCCGCACAGCCGCCCGCGACCGGACAGCCACCTGCATCAGCATCATGCGCCACAGTCAGCGTCTCGCCGGCTCCTGCCTCGGGTTTTGCCTTCAGCGGCAGTCCGAGCGGGTGCGCGCAAAACTCGCCAGGCACGGTAACTTGTCCGCATACAGAGATCTCCCCCCAGCAGAGCGCCAGCTTTCAGCTCAGTTTCAGGACCGGCGGCCCGGGGACCTTCGCCACCGCCGTCGTGGTGGCGGAAGAGAGCATCTGCAACCGTGGTGTAGATGGCACGCTCGATGCTTCCGAGACTACGACGGTGACGCAGTCCACTCCGCCGCCCGCTTCGGGGTCCATCAGCAAGGTGTCCGGCGACACGGCCACTGTCTCCGCGGGTGCGCCCGTGACTCTAGTGGCGCAGCTTGGTGATGCCCAGGGACAGCCGGTCGCTGGTGTGACGGTCTCGTGGGGGGCTTCCCCGGCCGGCGCGGCTACCCTCGCATCACCGACGACAGTGAGCGGCTCCGACGGTCGTGCCAGCAACACCGTCGTAGTCCGCGCGCCGGTGAGCGAGCAGGTGACCGCGAGCGCGGCGGGCTTCGGATCGGCCACCTTTACGCTGGGGGCCGGTCTCGCCTTTATCCCCGGCCTCAACCCTGCACAACAGGCGGTGGCCGCGAATATCGACGTCGTGTGCCCGTCGGGCAAGGCTGCTCCGCAATTGCAGCGGGACTGTAATGCACTGTACGCCAATTCGCCGGACCAGCCGGGAGTCGCGACGGCCCTGGGGCAGGTGACATCGGAAAAGTTCTCCACTCAGGGCACGACCACCGTCAACCTGTCGGCCACCCAGTTTGGCAACATCGGGGCGCGCCTTGCAGCGCTGCGGGGGGGCGCCACCGGGATCAGTCTCGAGCGGCTATCGTTCAACCTCGACGGGTTGCCGCTGTCGGGAGCGATGTTGGCAGCGCTGACGCCAAAGGGGCTGACCGGCGGTGCGGCGAGCGCAGACGAACAGAGCCCCTTCGGCAAGCTCGGCATCTTCGTGAACGGCAACGTGTCCTTCGGCAATCAGAGTGCGACCAACCGCGAAGCCGGTTTCGGCTTCAACACCACTGGAGTCACCGCCGGTGCGGACTACCGGTTGACCCCGGACTTGGTGCTCGGCGGGGCCTTTGGTTACGCCTCGAGCGGCGCGAGTCTGGACAACTCGGGGGGCAGCCTCGACACCAAGGACTACAGCTTGGTGGTCTACGGGACATACTACCGCTCTCAGAGTCTGTACGCGGACGGCTTTGCGAGTTACGGCTGGTCGAACTACGATTCGCGCCGGCGCATCCTATACTCGCTGCCCACGGTGGACGTGAACCAGACGGCTAACGGCAGCACCGACGGTACCCAATACAGCCTGAGCCTCGGCGCAGGCTACGACTTCAGCCGGCAAGCACTCACCGTAGGGCCTTACGGCCACCTGACCTACCTCAAGGCCAACATCGGCGGCTTTCAGGAGAACATCGACAGCTCCGCCCCCGGCTCCGGGTGGGCTCTGAAGGTGAACAGCCAGGACATTACGTCTCTGACCACCAGGGTGGGCGGGCAAGCCTCCTACGCCGTCAGCCGATCCTGGGGGGTTCTGGTGCCTCAGGGGCGCCTGGAGTGGCTGCACGAATTCGAGGACAACAGCTATCTCATCACGTCGAGTTTTGTGCAGGATTCGGCGGGGGTACCGTTTTCGGTCCCTACGGACACCCCGGACCGGGATTACTTCAATCTCGGCGTCGGGCTCTCGGCGGTCTTTCCACGGGGGCGGTCCGCCTTCATCAATTACGACACCGTCCTGTTCCGCAACAACCTCACTCAGCACTTCGTGACAGCCGGGATACGGCTGGAGTTCTGAGAGCTCGTGAATAAATCTGCTCGTCGCTGCGCTCCGGGCGCCCCACTCTCGGGCCACTCGCGACCATTTCTTCACAAGTGCTGAGTCCGGATGCCTCCGTTTGGTCCGACCGGCTGCTGGCTCATTCACCGGGTTCACTGGGCCGCCAGCCTCCGGAGGGTGGGGTCGTCCGGGCGCTCTTTCGAAAGCCGCCTCCAATATTGGCGCGCCTCGTCCCTTAGATCCATCTGCTCGAGCAACGCCGCGAACGCCACCCTCTGAGACAGCGTCGCCCCGCTCGTCGGGCGGAGCTTTTCGACCAGTGCTGTTTCCGCGGCATCGGCGACCCGGAACTCTGCCCGGCTGGAGTACCGATGTCCGTCGGGCAACCTGCCCTCGATCTCCCACCCGTAGGTGGCCCCCGGCTGGAGCTGGACCTTCTCCGGGAGCCGGAGGGAGCTGCCGCGGGCGTCCGTCTCGAACAGGATGCGTCCCGCGGAGTCCGTGAGCTCGAAATGGTAGCTTGCCTGCATTTTCACTGGTTGCCACCGGAATACGGGCCGGACTTCCAGGGTCTTGGTATCGACTGGCGCCACGAGCCGCAACCGGTCGGGCAGGGGAACTGCGCGCAACACCACACCGGCTTGCGCCAGCCCCAGCGGCTTGATGGCGACGTCCGTGGCTCCGGCCCCGAACAGGGCATGCTTGGCCGGCTCCTGTCCCTCCAGGGCGACGGGCTGATCCTCGCGAATGTAAACCTGAGCCGGTCCACGAAAGGTAAATTCGTTTCCGGACTTGAAGTAGACCAGCGTGAGACGAGCATTCGGCTCCAGGTTGACGAGGACTCCCGGGGCCAGCTCTGTAAGGATCGTGAGCTGGCTGTTCCCCTGGTCCCACTGGAGCCGAGCCTGTCCCTGCAAATCGGTCACCATGGACACGGTCGGGTTTGCCGCCGCAGAGTGGCTGCACAGCAAAAAGCAGGCGAGCACGATGCCCCCCCGATACCCCGAGACGAGATTCCCCATGCCATGACGGTTGTGCATCTCAGTGCTCCTTCTGAAAATTAGGGGGGCGGGCCAGCGGGCGGGTGGCCGCGGCTCGGCCAGCCGTAAACCTGTACCGGGGTGTGGCCCTTGACGGGCTGCTCACCCAGGGAGTCGAAGTGTTCGCCGGGCAAGGTCTCGATCACTGCAGCGGCGCAGATCACCGGGTAGCCAAGCGCCTTGGTGAGCCCTTCCAGGCGTGAGGCGACGTTGACGACGTCGCCGATCGCGGTGTACTCGTGCCGCGACTCGGACCCGACGTGACCGATCACCGCATCGCCCACGCACAGACCGATGCCGATGCGGATTGGCGTGACGCCATCCGCCTCCAAGTCGTGGTTCAAGCTCTCCAGCCTCGAGAGCATCTCCCCTGCGGCGTCCAGCGCCTGACGACAGGGGTTGGCCAGCGGCTTCGGCGCTCCGAAGAACGCCATCATGCCGTCGCCGATGAATTTGTCAACCGTTCCGGAATGGTCGTGGACCGCTGCCGTCATGTGAGCGAAGTGGCGATTGAGGAGTCCGATGACCTGCTCGGGCGGCATGGTCTCGCTGCGCGTCGTGAAGTCCCTAATGTCCGAGAACAAGACGCATACGCGCCGCCGGTGCCCACCCAGTCCGATGTCGAGCCGACCTTCCAGGATCTCGTCCATGATCTGCGGGCTCACGTAACCGCCGAAGGCGCCGCGAAACGTCGGCGCTCCAGCATCTGGAGCGCGGCTTCACGAGTCTCCCGGCCAACCGTGGCGAAGATCGCCGCGCCTAGCATGGTGCTCACGGGCAGCCACCATCCTAGATGCAGCAGCCACGTGGAGACTGCCAGCGCCAGGACAGAGACGAGCCCGAGCGCGGCTACTGCTCGACCGGGTGCCGTCGCCGTGAACCACAGCAAGGCGGCGAGGACCGTGCCCGTGGCGACCCATCGAGTCGGCACTGCGCGAATGAGCCCGGGTCCCATGAGGGAACGCAAGGTCTGGCCGTGGATCAACACGCCGGGGACCGCGTACTGCCCTGGCTCCCAGCCCGCCAGGGGCGTGGGCACGCGAAGGCGATCCTCGAGAGGGAGGACCGTGCCCAGCAAGACGGGACGGCCTGCGAAGGCGTCCTTCAACGCCTGCTGGTCGCCACGCTCGACCCACTGCAGGACCTGGATCAGCGGTAGGTAGCGGAACGGCGCCCCCAGCGTGTAGTCGATGATGCCGGCCCGCGCCTCTACGTTGAGGTGTCGGGCCAGGCGGCCCACCAGTGTGGCCGTCTCGTCCCGCCCGCTGACCAAATCGGGGTCGAAGCGCCGGACCACCCCGTCGGGGTCGGGACGCACTAGGGCGAAACCGGTGGAGTCCCGACCTGCGAGGGAAACGAAGGGCGCGTAGATGGGCCGCGCCCTCCCCTCAGCGTCCACTGTGCGGCCCAATACCACGGGTACGCGGCCGCGCAGCGCCAGCAACTCCTTTAGCAGGCGGCGATCCCGGCCGGGGATCAGAAAGTCGTAGGAACGGTCCGGCAGGATCACGTCCAGACCGATGACCGAAGCCTGCCCAGCAGATGCCGCCTTGAGAAAGGCCCCGAGGTGGGCGTGCCAGAGGGCCATCGGCTCGGGCAGCCGTGATACCGTCTGGCTGTCGATGCCCACGATCACGACGTCGCGCGCCACCGGTCGTGTGGCGATTCGGCGTAGCAGAGCGAACTGCCGGTCCAGCAGGCCCAGGTCAAGATGGTCGCTGAGTCCGACTAACTGCATGGCGCCGGTCAGTGCGAGGACTGCCAGGAGACCGACGTGGCTCAGCCAGACCGGACGCAGCGCCTCGGTGCTGTCCGCGGGGGTGGGCATGTCAGGGGTGCCGACTGTTGCGTGCTACTCGAAACGACCTCGGGCCGGTTGGCAGGCTGGCTCCGGTCGCCGGCGCAGCGCCCCACCATTGCGGGCGCCTGATTCCCCAGGCCTCAGCAGCGGGCACGCTCCGGCCCGCCGCTGGCCTCGTTCCGGCGCTTGGAGGAGCGCTGACAACCCATCGCGGAGGTTACCCCTAGACGAGTGCCGCCAGCAAGGCAGCACCCGCCCCCACGCTGCATGCCGGCCTTGACGCCACCGCTCGCCGTGCTTAGAATGCTCGGTCTTTGTGACAGGCAGGCGGTCAACCTGCCTGTTGTATTTTAGAGGCCGGAGCCTGATATGCCCACCACCAACCAGTTGGTCCGCAAGCCTCGCACCAGGAAAAGGGCGAAAGGCGACGTACCGGCGCTGGAGGCGTGCCCGCAGAAGCGCGGCGTGTGCACCCGCGTGTACACCACAACGCCCAAGAAGCCTAACTCTGCGCTGCGTAAGGTGGCGCGCGTCCGGCTGACGAACGGCATGGAGGTTACCTCCTACATCGGAGGCGAGGGACACAATCTACAGGAGCACTCCGTGGTGCTGATCCGGGGCGGTCGCGTCAAGGATCTGCCAGGCGTTCGCTATCACTTGGTGCGGGGCTCTCTGGACGCCTCGGGTGTGAATAACCGCCGCAAGGGCCGCTCCAAGTATGGTGCGAAGCGTCCCAAGGCTTGACCGTTCACGGCGATATTCGCAGTCCGGAACATGAGACGGGTTACCGCGCCGCCACCGGCCCCTTCGATCTCCGTCTCCTGCGAGAGAGGTGAGGGGGCAAAGGGCGTCTGCGGAGCATGTTCTCGGTAACCACTATAAGGTAGTAGCTGTCATGCCCAGAAAAGGTTCTGTTCCAAGGCGGGCTATTCTGCCCGACCCCAAATATGGCAACGTCACCGTGGCCAAGTTCATCAACGTGCTGATGCGCGCTGGGAAAAAGCCGGTGGCCGAGAAGATCGTGTACGGCGCTATGGAACGTATTGCAGGGAAGGGCAAGGGGGAGCCGGTCGAGTTGCTCGACAAGGCGCTCTCCAACGTGCGCCCCATGGTCGAGGTGAAGTCGAGGCGGGTAGGCGGAGCCAACTATCAAGTGCCCGTGGAGGTCCGTGCTCTGCGTTCCCAGGCTCTGGCCATGCGCTGGCTGGTGGATGCCGCGCGCAAGCGCGCCGGAAAGTCCATGGGCGACCGGCTGGCGTCCGAGATTCTGGACGCTTCCGAGAGCCGGGGAGCCGCCGTCAAGAAGCGTGAGGATACGCACCGCATGGCCGAGGCGAACAAGGCGTTTTCGCATTACCGGTGGTAATCCTGGGAGCGACTGACCGTGCCACGCAAGACGCCGATTGAGCGTTACCGGAACATCGGCATCATGGCGCACATCGATGCCGGTAAGACCACGACCACGGAGCGCATCCTGTATTACACCGGCGTGTCCCATAAGCTTGGTGAGGTGCACGAAGGCACCGCCACGATGGACTGGATGGCGCAAGAGCAGGAGCGGGGAATCACGATTACTTCCGCGGCCACGACGTGCTTCTGGAAGGGTATGGAGCAGCAGTATCCGGAGCACCGGATCAACATTATCGACACGCCGGGCCACGTAGACTTCACCATCGAGGTGGAACGTTCGTTGCGTGTCCTCGATGGGGCGTGCGCTGTGTTCTGCGCGGTGGGCGGCGTCGAGCCGCAGTCCGAGACGGTGTGGCGTCAGGCCAACAAGTACGGCGTCCCCAGACTGGCCTTCGTGAACAAGATGGACCGCGCGGGGGCCAACTTCGTCCGCGTCGTGGATCAGATGCGCACACGTCTGGGGGCTAAACCGGTACCGCTGCAGCTCCCCATCGGCGCAGAGGATACGTTCAAGGGCATCGTGGATCTCGTCAGGATGAAGGCCATCTACTGGGATGAAGCCACCATGGGGATGCGCGTCGATGAGGCCGAGATTCCAGCCGATATGCGCTCGGATTGCGATGAGTGGCGCGAGAAGCTTGTCGAGGCGGCCGCAGAGGCATCCGAGGACCTGATGGAGAAGTATCTGGAGGGTGAGCCCCTGAGCGAGGGGGAGATCCGCAAGGCCATCCGTATCCGTACGCTGCGTAACGAGATCGTTCCGATACTGTGCGGTTCCGCCTTCAAGAATAAGGGTGTCCAGGCGATGTTGGATGCGGTGATCGAGTATCTCCCGTCGCCGGTGGACGTTCCCGCCATCAACGGCATACTGGAGGACGGGAGCGTGGCGGAGCGTCAGCCTTCCGACGATCAGCCGTTCTCCGCCCTGGCCTTCAAGATCGCCACGGACCCCTATGTCGGTACTCTGACGTACCTGCGGGTCTATTCCGGGCAGCTGAAGGGGGGTGAGCAAGTCTATAACCCGGTGAAGAGCGGGCGGGAGCGCATCGGCCGCATTCTTCAGATGCATGCCAACCACCGCGAGGAGCGTAAGGAGGTGTTCACCGGGGACATCGTCGCTGCCGTGGGGCTGAAGAACGTGACCACTGGCGATACGCTGTGCGACATGAATCGGGTAATTACCCTGGAGCGCATGGAGTTTCCGGCGCCGGTAATCTCGGTGGCCGTGGAGCCGAAGACCAAGGCCGACCAAGAGAAGATGGGTGTTGCCCTGGGCAAATTGGCCGCCGAGGACCCGTCCTTCCGAGTGCATACCGACGAGGAATCCGGTCAGACCATTATTTCCGGTATGGGTGAGCTGCACCTCGAGATCATCGTCGACCGTATGAAGCGGGAGTTCAACGTCGAGGCCAACGTGGGCGCTCCGCAGGTGGCCTATCGCGAGACCATCCGGACCGCGGTCGAGCAGGAGGGCAAGTTCGTACGTCAGTCGGGCGGCCGCGGCCAGTACGGGCACGTGTGGCTGCGCTTGGAGCCGAAAGAGCCTGGCACCGGCTACGAGTTCGTCAACGGCATCGTGGGAGGCGTCATTCCCAGGGAATATATCCCGGCGGTCGGCAAGGGTGTGCAGGAGCAACTGGACAACGGGGTGATCGCGGGTTTTCCGGTGGTCGACGTAAAGGTTACCCTCTATGACGGCTCCTACCATGAGGTGGATTCCAGCGAAATGGCTTTCAAGATTGCCGGCTCCTTGGCCTTCAAAGAAGGAGCACGTCGAGCCAGGCCGGCTCTGCTCGAGCCCATCATGAAGGTCGAGGTAGTGACCCCGGAGGAGTATATGGGCGACGTCATGGGTGACCTGAACCGTCGTCGTGGGCTGGTGCAGGGGATGGAGGAATCTCCGGCCGGGAAGATCATCCGTGCGGAGGTGCCGCTGGCGGAGATGTTCGGCTACGCGACGGACTTGCGCTCCGCGACCCAGGGCCGGGCAACCTATTCCATGGAGTTCTCGAAGTACCTTGAAGCTCCCGCCAACATTGCCGAGGCGGTTATCAAGAAGGCGCACTGATTCATCAGTGTCGGTCGTGGCCTCAGGAGCACATCGATGGCTAAGGAGAAGTTTCAGCGCACCAAGCCGCATGTCAATGTGGGCACTATTGGGCATGTGGATCATGGCAAGACCACGTTGACGGCGGCGATCACCAAGGTGATGGCGGCGAAGTTTGGTGGGGAGTTCAAGAGCTATGATCAGATCGACTCGGCGCCCGAGGAGAAGGCGCGTGGGATTACCATTGCCACGGCGCATGTGGAGTATCAGTCGGAGAGGCGGCACTATGCGCATGTGGACTGTCCCGGGCATGCCGATTATGTGAAGAACATGATCACCGGTGCGGCGCAGATGGACGGGGCCATTTTGGTGGTCTCGGCGGCTGATGGTCCGATGCCCCAGACGCGCGAGCATATTTTGCTGGCGCGTCAGGTGGGGGTGCCCCACATCGTGGTGTACATGAACAAGGCGGACATGGTGGATGATCCCGAGTTGTTGGAGTTGGTGGAGTTGGAGGTACGGGATCTGCTGAGCAGCTATCAGTTTCCTGGGGATGACACGCCGGTGGTGGTGGGTTCGGCGCTGAAGGCGTTGGAGGGGGATGGCTCCGAGCTTGGGGTGCCGTCCATCTACAAGTTGATGGAGGCGATGGATGCGTTCATTCCGGTGCCTGAGCGTGCGGTGGATCAGCCGTTTTTGATGCCCATTGAGGATGTGTTCTCGATCTCTGGGCGTGGGACGGTGGTGACGGGGCGGGTGGAGCGTGGCAAGGTCAAGGTGGGTGAAGAGGTCGAGATTGTGGGGTTGAGGCCCACGCAGAAGACCACGGTGACTGGGGTGGAGATGTTTCGCAAGCTGCTCGATGAGGGGGTAGCGGGGGACAATGTGGGGGTGTTGTTGCGTGGGACCAAGCGTGATGAGGTGGAGCGTGGGCAGGTGGTGTGCCGGCCCGGTTCCATCACTCCGCACACTCAGTTTGAGTGTGAGGTGTATGTGTTGTCGAAGGAGGAGGGGGGTCGGCACACGCCGTTTTTCCATGGGTACCGGCCGCAGTTTTACTTTCGCACCACGGATGTGACCGGCTCCATTGAGTTGCCCGAGGGGGTAGAGATGGTGATGCCTGGGGACAATGTGAAGCTGAAGGTGAATCTGATTGCCCCCATTGCCATGGAGGAGGGAGTGCGCTTCGCCATCCGCGAGGGCGGACGCACCGTCGGCGCCGGCGTGGTGTCGAAGGTCATCGAGTAGTCTCCATGGCAAAACAGCGAATTCGTATACGGCTGAAGGCATTCGATCACCGGCTGATCGACCAGTCTGCGCGGGAGATCGTCGAGACCGCGAAACGCACAGGTGCGCATGTGCACGGTCCTATTCCGCTGCCGACCAAGAAAGAGCGCTTCACTGTGCTGACCTCTCCCCACGCCGATAAAGACGCGCGCGATCAGTACGAGATCCGGACCCACAAGCGCCTCATGGACATCATCGATCCCACCGACAAGACGGTGGATGCGTTGATGAAGCTCGATCTGGCAGCGGGCGTGGACGTGCAGATCAAGCTCTACTGAGCACGGACCTAAGGACTAGCAGCCATGGGCATCGGGGTCGTCGGAAGAAAGTGCGGCATGACGCGTGTGTTCGCCGAGGACGGAACGTCGGTGCCGGTGACGGTGATCGAGGTGGAGCCTAACCGCGTCACCCAGGTGAAGACGGCGCAACGCGATGGTTATCGCGCGGTGCAGGTGACTGCGGGCACGCGCCGTGCTAGCCGGGTAACGCGGCCCCTCGCCGGGCACTTCGCCCGGGCCGGAGTCGAGGCCGGGCGCGGACTGTGGGAGTTCAGGCTGCAGCCCGACGAAGGGCAGGACTTGGTGCCGGGCAGCGAGGTCAAAGCCGATATCTTCTCGCCGGGTCAGAAAGTCGACGTGCGCGGGACCAGCATCGGCAAGGGCTTTGCCGGGACCATCAAGCGGCATCACTTCGCCCGCGGCGATGCGACCCATGGCAACTCGCTCTCTCACCGGGCGCCTGGTTCCATCGGTCAGAGACAGACTCCAGGTAGGGTCTACAAGGGTAAGCGCATGGCTGGGCACCTCGGCAACGTACAGCGTTGCGCACAAAACTTAGAGGTGGTGAGAGTCGAGACGGCCCGCAACCTGTTGCTGGTCAAAGGGGCGGTCCCTGGTGCCAAGGGAGGCGACGTCGTTGTCACTGCGGCCGCCAAGGTTCGTCGAGGGAGAACCGGCCATGGAGCTTAAACTGCTGGCTCAGGGTGCTGCGCAGGGTGCCGGCGTGGAGGTTTCGGACCAGGTCTTCGGGCGCGACTTCAACGAGGCATTGGTGCACCAAGTGGTGACGGCCTATCTGGCGCGTGCTCGCCGGGGAACACGCGCGCAGAAGAGTCGAGCGGAAGTCACGGGTAGCGGCAAGAAGCCGTGGCGGCAAAAGGGCACCGGACGAGCGCGCGCGGGGAGCGTTACCAGCCCCTTGTGGCGAGGTGGCGGGGTCACCTTCGCCGCGCGCCCGACGAGCTACGCCCAGAAGGTGAACAAGAAGATGTACCGGGGCGCGATGCGCTCCATTCTCTCAGAGCTGGTGCGCCAGGGTCGTTTGGCCGTCGTCGAGGAGATATCGCTTCCCGACGCCAAGACGAAGAGCCTGGTCAGCTATCTTGTCGGTGTGGGGGTGAGCGAAGCGTTGCTCGTGACCGAGGTTGCCGACGACAAGGTGATGGCCGCTGCCCGAAATCTCCCGGGCGTGGAGGTGCGGCGGGCGGGCAGCCTGGATCCGGTGAGCCTCATCGCTTTCGACAAGGTCCTCATGACGCGGGGAGCAGTGAAGGCCCTCGAGGGGCGCGTGTCATGAATCAGGAACGGCTGATGGCGATCCTTTTGGGACCGGTGGTATCCGAGAAGAGCACCTCCGTGGCCGACCGCTACCGGCAGTTCGTGTTCCGGGTGACCTCGGACGCCCGTAAGCCCGAGATCAAGAAGGCCGTGGAGCAGCTGTTCAAGGTGGCGGTTGAGAAGGTTACGGTGTGCAACGTCAAGGGCAAACGCAAACGTTTCCGGGGCAGGTTCGGGGCGCGCAGGGCGTGGCGGAAGGCGTACGTCAGCCTTAAGCCGGGCCATGACATCAATTTCACCGGCGGCGCGTAACGGAGGTCGGCGATGGCGTTGGTCAAGGCAAGACCCACTTCCCCGGGGCGGCGTTTTGCGATACGCGTCGTCACCCCCGGTCTACATAAGGGCGATCCGCATACCCCCTTGGTGGTGCATGCCAACAAGAAGGGCGGGCGTAACAACCGGGGGCGGATCACGGTCCGCCACCGGGGTGGTGGCCACAAACGCCATTACCGATTGGTGGACTTCAGGCGCGACAAGGATGGTGTCCTGGGGAAGGTGGAACGCATCGAGTACGATCCCGGCCGTAGCGCTCATATCGCGCTCGTCCTCTACTCGGACGGCGAGCGGCGCTATATCATCGCCTCCAAGGGGGTCGAGGTCGGTGGAAACATCGTCTCCGGGGTGGATGCGCCGATCAGCCCCGGCAACTGCCTGCCGTTGCGCAACATCCCAGTGGGGACCCAGGTGCACTGCGTGGAGCTGAAGCCGGGCAAGGGCGCTCAGATCGCCCGCAGTGCGGGAGCCGCGGTGCAGCTCATCGCCAGGGAAGGCGCTTACGCAACCCTGAGGCTGCGCTCCGGAGAGATTCGCAAGGTGCTGGCGGACTGCAGGGCGAGCATCGGGGAGGTGGGCAATGGCGAGCACAACCTGCGCTCTCTGGGCAAAGCCGGGGCGGCGAGGTGGCGAGGCAGGCGTCCCACCGTACGCGGAGTGGCGATGAATCCGGTGGATCACCCGCACGGTGGGGGTGAGGGTAAGACCTCGGGCGGGCGGCATCCGGTGAGCCCATGGGGAGTTCCCACGAAGGGCTACAAGACTCGGCGCAATAAACGGACGAGCGCGATGATCGTGCGGCGCGGCAAATAGCAGAAAGCGAGGTTAGCGAGGTGCCACGTTCAGTCAAGAAGGGTCCCTTTGTCGACTTACACCTGCTCGGCAAGGTGTCGGAGGCGGTGGCGACCAACAGTCGGCGTCCCATCAGGACCTGGTCGCGGCGCTCTACCGTCACCCCCGAGATGGTGGGGTTGACGATCGCAGTTCACAACGGCCGGCAACATGTCCCGATCCTGGTTACCGAGAACATGGTGGGTCACAAGCTGGGTGAGTTCGCCCCGACGCGCACCTTCAAGGGGCACGTGGGCAGCAAGAAGACGAAATGACGGCTATCGGGGCTCGCTTATGCAAGTTGCAGCAAGACTGAAGTACGCGCGGATATCGGCTCAGAAGTGTCGCCTGGTAGCTAACCAGATACGTGGCCTGCGAGTGGACCGGGCGCTCGATGTTTTGACGTTTAGCTCAAAGAAGGCGGCCGGTCTCGTGAAGAAGGTCCTCGAGTCCGCCATCGCCAACGCCGAGCACAACGCCGCTGCTGATATCGATGAGTTGAAGGTCGCGCGGGTGCAAGTGGACGAAGGCCCCGCCCAAAAGCGCATGCAGGCACGGGCAAAGGGCCGCGGCACGCGCGTCCTGAAGCGCACCAGCCACATCACTGTGGCTGTTTCGGACGATTGAGGGGGCTGCATGGGACACAAGGTACATCCGATCGGCATACGCCTGGGGATCGTGAAGGACTGGTCCTCCAAGTGGTTCACCAGCTCTCGCCAATTTCCGGAATACCTGCACACGGACATGAAGGTTAGGGACTTCATCAAGCGTAAGCTTGCACACGCCTCGGTGAGCCGCATCGAGATCGAGAGGCTGGCGGGAAAGGCGAATATCACCGTCCACACGGCCCGTCCCGGGATCGTCATCGGTAAGAAGGGCGAGGACATCGAAGCGCTGCGCAGGGAGATTTCGGCCATGATGGGTATCGCTACCCATATTCGTATCGAGGAGATACGCAAGCCGGAGATCGATGCGCAGCTGGTGGCGGAGAGCGTGGCTCAGCAGCTGGAGCGGCGCATCATGTTCAGACGCGCGATGAAGAGGGCGGTGACCAATGCCATGCGACTCGGGGCGCAGGGCATCAAGATCAATGTCTCGGGACGCTTGGGCGGCGCAGAGATCGCCCGCAGCGAATGGTACCGGGAAGGACGAGTGCCGCTGCACACCCTGCGGGCGGATATTGACTACGGATTCGCCGAGGCGCGCACCACTTACGGGGTGATTGGCGTCAAGGTGTGGGTATTCAAGGGCGAGGTATTCGATCAGGCAGAGCGCACGGAACAGGTGGCGCAGCCGGCATAGTCCGGTCGCGGGAGCGAGCCGGCGGCAGGGAAACACGAGGCGCTTGAACGATGCTACAGCCAAAGAGGACCAAGTTCCGGAAACAGAGAAAGGGGCGCAATCGCGGCCTAGCCGCCGCCGGAACTCGGGTGAGCTTCGGGGAGTTCGGGTTGAAGGCGATCACCCGAGGCCGGGTGACGGCGCGCCAGATCGAAGCCGCGCGCCGAGCGATCGTGCGCCATGTCAAGCGTGGTGGGAAACTGTGGATCCGAATCTTCCCGGATAAGCCTATCAGCAAGAAGCCGCTGGAAGTGCGCATGGGCGGTGGCAAGGGCAACGTGGAGTATTGGGTGGCGCAGATCCAGCCGGGGCGCGTGCTGTATGAGATGGAGGGCGTCTCGGAGGACGTAGCCCGCGTGGCCCTGAGGCTCGCCGCGGCCAAGCTCCCGGTGCAGACGACGTTCGTGACGAGGACGGTGTTGTGACGAAAGGTGAGGAACTGCGACGGCGAACGATCGAGGAGTTGCGAGCCGAGCTGCAAGCGTTGCTGCGTGAGCAGTTCAACCTGCGTATGCAGAAGGCCACGGGGCAGATTGGGCCGACCCATCAACTGCGCGAGGTGCGCCGAAGGATTGCGCGGCATAGGACAGTGCTGAGGGAGAAGGCAGGATAGCGGCCATGAGCGAGCAAACGAAGGCACTGCGCTCCGTGGTGGGGCGGGTTGTCAGCGGCAAGATGGACAAGACCATCACGGTGCTCATTGAGCGCCGCTTACCCCACCCGCTGTATCAGAAGTATGTGCGCCGGTCGACCAAGCTGCATGTCCATGACGAGGCGAATGCCTGTCAGGAAGGGGATCTCGTGAGGGTCGCGCCCTGTCGGCCGCTCTCGAAGACCAAGAGCTGGCGCCTCGTGGAGATATTGGAGAAGGCGCGCTGAGACAGTGGGTTCGGGAGACTGACCGTGATCCAGATGCAAACGATGCTGGATGTGGCCGACAACAGCGGCGCACGCCGGCTGATGTGTATCAAGGTGCTGGGTGGCGCCAAGCGTCGCTATGCCGGCGTGGGCGACGTCATCAAGGTGAGCGTCAAGGACGCCATTCCCCGGGGCAAAGTCAAGAAGGGCGAGGTCTATAATGCGGTGGTGGTACGCACGCGCAAGGGCGTGCGGCGCCAGGACGGCTCGGTGGTGCGTTTCGACAGCAATGCTGCGGTGCTGCTCAATAATCAGATGCAGCCGATCGGTACTCGCATCTTCGGACCGGTGACGCGCGAGCTGCGTAGCGAGCGTTTCATGAAGATCATCTCGCTCGCGCCTGAGGTGCTTTGACGATGCGCAAGATCCGCAAAGGGGACGAGATTGTGGTCCTGGCCGGCAAGGACAAGGGGAAACGGGGGCGCGTGGTGCGTGTTGTCGACGCGGAGCATGTCATCGTCGAAAACATCAACATGGTGAAACGACACACCAAGCCCAACCCATATCGAGGAGTCTCCGGCGGCATTCTCGAGAAGGAGATGCCGATCCACGTGTCCAACGTGTCCCATTACAATCCGGGCACGGGCAAGGCGGATCGAGTGGGTTTCCGGACGCTCGAGGACGGGCGCAAGGTGCGGTACTTCAAGTCCACGAACGAAGTCGTGGACGTGTGATGTAGTTCGAGGCCATGGTGAGACTGCAACAGCACTATCGAGATAAGGTCGTCCCGGATCTCATGAAGAGTTTCGGCTATGCCAGCGCCATGCAGGTGCCGAAGCTATCCAAGATCACGCTCAACATGGGGGTCGGGGAGGCGGCGGCGGATAAACGCGCACTGGATCTGGCTATGGACGACTTGGCCCGCATCAGCGGGCAGAAGCCGGCGGTGACCCGCGCGCGCAAGTCTATCGCCGGTTTCAAGATACGAGCCGGGTGGCCCATAGGCTGCAAGGTTACCCTCCGCGGTGAGCGGATGTACGAGTTTCTGGATCGCCTCGTCAGCGTGGCCATCCCACGCATCCGGGACTTCCGGGGTTTCAGCGCGAAGGCCTTCGACAACCACGGGAACTACAGCCTGGGTGTCCGCGAACAGATCATTTTCCCCGAGATCGATTACGACAAGATCGATAAGCTGCGAGGGCTGGACATTACTATCACGACCACCGCCCGGACCGACGAGGAGGGGCGCGCGCTGTTGGCGGCGTTCAACTTCCCGTTCAGGCAATGAGGCAAGCGCATGGCTAAGGTCTCGATGATTTACCGCCAGTTGAAACGCGAGAAACTGGTCCGCAGGTTTGCCGCCAAACGCCAGGCCCTTAAGGCAAAGGTGAGTGACCCGACGGCCGAGCCGGCAGAGCGCCGCTCTGCCCAGCGACAGTTGCAGACATTACCGCGGGACGCGAGTCCGGTACGGTTGCGCAACCGCTGCCGCGTGTCCGGGCGTCCGCGGGGCTACTACCGCAGGTTCGGCCTGGGCCGTAACAAGCTGCGGGAGTCTGCCATGCGGGGAGAGATACCCGGCTTGGTCAAGGCGAGTTGGTAGAGGAACGATCGATGGCCATGACTGATCCTATCGCAGATATGCTTGCGCGCATGCGCAACGCCCAATCGGTCGGCAAACTGGAAGTGGCGATGCCGTCCTCCAAGCTGAAGGTTTCCATTGCAAAGGTGCTGGAGGAGGAGGGTTACATCCGGGACCATCGAGTGGAAGAAGATCAGGCAGGCAAGCGGACCCTTGCGATTGGCCTCAAGTATCACGCGGGTCGGCCGGTGATTGAGATGCTCCAACGGGTGAGCCGGCCGGGCGTGCGACATTATCACGGCTGCGCTGACCTGCCCAAGGTTCAGGGCGGCCTGGGCGTGGCGATCGTATCTACGTCCAAGGGCCTGATGAGCGACCGCGCTGCCCGGGCCGGAGGGCTCGGGGGCGAAGTCTTGTGCCTGGTCGCCTGAGGAGGCTGTCGCATGTCCAGGGTCGCGAAACAACCCATCCCCGTCCCGAAGGGCGTCGACGTAAGCCTCCAGGGGCAGTCCGTTACCGTGAAGGGGCCGAAGGGGACGTTACGGCTCGACGTGGTGCCCGGAGTAAACGTGGTGCAGGAGGACAGTGTCCTAAAATGTGCCGCTGCTCGCCCGGTCGACCGCTTGCGCGCGCTGGCAGGCACGACTCGATCCCTGCTCAACAATATGGTGAAGGGGGTGACGGAGGCATACGTCAAGCGGCTGGATCTGGTCGGCGTAGGTTATCGAGCGCAGGTGAAGGGTCGGGAGCTGAGTCTTACGCTTGGCTTTTCCCACCCAGTCACGTTTCCGATCCCCGATGGCATCACCATAGAGACGCCTAGCCAGACCGAGGTAGTGATCACCGGGGTCGACAAGCACCAAGTTGGACAGGTGGCTGCCAACATCCGTGCCTTCCGGCCCCCGGAACCATATAAGGGCAAGGGCGTCCGTTACCGAAACGAAGCGGTGATCCTGAAGGAGGCCAAGAAGAAGTAGCGGCTGGGGAGACAATGGAAAGGCGTGCAGACAAGAAGGTGGCACGGTTGCGTCGGGCCCGCAAGGCGCGTGCTCGAATCAGCCAGCTCGGCATTAGTCGGCTGTCAGTTCATCGGACGCCGCGGCACATTTATGCGCAGCTGTTTTCGCCGGACGGTGGGCGGGTCATCGCCAGCGCGTCGTCCCTGGAATCGCAGCTCCGCGGCATGAACGGCGAAGCAGGGAAGAAGGCCCTAGCGACGGCGGTTGGCCGACTCATTGCGGAGCGTTCGCAGGCCGTTGGGATTACACGGGTGGCCTTCGACCGATCCGGATATCGGTATCACGGCCGTGTCAAAGCACTGGCCGATGCCGCGCGGGAGCACGGTTTGGAGTTCTGAGGGTTTGGTTGAATGGCGAGCTATGATACGGACAGATCAGGGGACGGGCTGCAGGAGAAGCTGGTGGCGGTTCGCCGCGTAGCCAAAGTGGTCAAGGGCGGCCGGCAATTTGGCTTCTCGGCGCTGACCGTGGTGGGTGACGGCCAGGGCCGCGTAGGCATGGGGCGGGGGAAGGCGCGAGAGGTTCCGGTGGCCATTCAGAAAGCCCTGGAGAGTGCGCGTCGCAGTATGCGCTCCATCCCTTTGAAGGGTGCCACTTTGCAGCATGCCATCACGGCCCGATATGGTGGCACGAAGGTGATCATGCGCCCAGCATCCGAGGGTACAGGCATCATCGCTGGCGGAGCGATGCGTGCAGTGCTGGAGGTTCTCGGAGTGCGGGACGTCTTGGCGAAGTGCATCGGCTCGACGAACCCGATCAACGTGGTCCGCGCCACACTGGCGGGACTCAGCGCCATGGTTAGCCCGGAAATCGTTGCGACCAAGCGGGGCAAGACCATTGAAGAGATTACCAACGGATAGGTCATGGGCGAGCCGAAGCGACTCAAGCTCACCCTGATGCGCAGTCCCGCCGGAAGGCTTGACCGCCACCAGGCGTGTGTGCGCGGCCTCGGTCTGCGCCGCTTGCATCAGACCGTGGAGTTGGAGGATACCCCTAGCATTCGGGGCATGGTCCGACAGGTGAGTTATCTTCTGAAGGTGGAGGAACGCTAGGCCATGCGGTTAAATCGCATCGCCCCTGCGCCGGGCTCTAAGCGGGTCGGCAAGCGGCTCGGCCGCGGTATTGGCTCTGGTCTGGGGAAGACGTGTGGGCGGGGTCACAAAGGCCAGCACGCCCGTTCCGGCGGGTTGCGGAAGGTAGGCTTCGAGGGCGGGCAAATGCCTTTGCAGAGACGTCTTCCCAAGTTTGGGTTTCGTTCTCCGCATGTTGGTGAGGTGGCCGAGGTACGACTGCACGAGCTTTCAAAGGTGAAGGGCGACATCGTCGATATCGAAACCCTCCGAGCCGCCAATGTCATCGGTCGACATGTGCAGCGGGTCCGTGTCATGCGGTCGGGCACCTTAGACAGACCAGTCCGACTCAGGGGTTTGAGAGTTACCGGCGGGGCGCGGGCCGTGATCGAGGCTGCCGGCGGGGTGGTCGAGGACTAGACGAGGACTGATGAGCGTTCCCGGTTCAGCCTTGGCCGACCTCGGGAGTCTGGGGCGGCTCACCGAGCTTCGGCACCGGCTCTTATTCGTGCTCGGGGCGCTCGTGGTGTTCAGGATCGGAGCCCACATACCGGTTCCCGGTATCGATCCCGTCGCGCTCGCCACCTTGTTCGAGCAGCACCGCGGGACCATCTTGGACATGTTCAACATGTTCTCGGGCGGTGCGCTGCGGCGACTAACGGTCTTCGCCCTCGGGGTCATGCCGTATATCTCCGCTTCCATCATCATGCAGCTTCTAACGGTGGTGTCGCCTAGGCTCGAAGAGCTGAAGAAGGAGGGTGAGGCCGGCCGCCGCAAGATCACGCAATACACCCGCTACGGGACGGTGGTGTTATCCAGCTTCCAGGCGTTAGGGATCGCAATTGCTCTCGAAAGTCAGCGGGCAGGCGGTATCCCGATCGTGATCGACCCTGGCCTTGGCTTCCGCTTCACTGCCGTAGTTACCTTAATGACGGGCACTATGTTCCTCATGTGGCTGGGCGAGCAAGTGACGGAACGCGGGATCGGTAACGGCATCTCTATCATCATCTTATCGGGGATCATCGCGGGCCTTCCGTCGGCCTTGGGTGCGACCGTGGAACTGGCCCGCACGGGCGAAATGCACATCCTGACGCTGGTGTTGCTATTCGCCGTGGCCGTCGGCGTCACTGCCTTCGTGGTATTCGTAGAGCGTGGACAGAGGCGCATCACCATCAATTACGCTAGGCGACAGCAGGGACGCAAGCTTTATGCCGCGCAGTCGAGCCACCTCCCCTTGAAGGTGAATATGGCCGGGGTTATTCCACCCATCTTCGCCTCCAGCCTGATCCTGTTTCCAGCGACCGTAGGCAGTTGGTTCGGGAGCGCCCAAGGCATGGGATGGTTGCAGGATATCTCGACTACCTTGTCTCCCGGTCAGCCCTTATACGTGATCACCTACTCCGTGGCCATCGTGTTCTTTTGCTTTTTCTATACGGCATTGGTGTTCAACCCAAAAGAGACAGCGGAGAACTTGAAGAAGTCGGGAGCCTTTATCCCAGGCATTCGGCCCGGTGAGCAGACGGCGCGATACATTGACACCATCATGACCCGGTTGACCCTGGGCGGGGCCATCTATATCACGGCCGTATGCTTGCTGCCCGAGTTTCTGATTCTCTATTGGAACGCTCCGTTCTACTTCGGGGGTACCTCACTGCTCATCATCGTGGTAGTGGTCATGGATTTTATGGCACAGCTGCAAGCTCATTTGATGTCTCATCAGTACGAGAGCCTGTTGAAGAAGGCGAATTTGAAGGGCATCGGCCGCTGAAGCCGGAGCGCCAAGAACGGAGATCGAGAATGAAGGTTCAGCCATCGGTCAAGCGCATCTGTCGCAACTGCAAGATAATTCGTCGCAAACGGGTGGTGCGGGTGATCTGCAAGGAGGCACGTCACAAGCAGCGGCAAGGGTGACGGGTCTTGCGGAAGTGGCTGGAAAGGCTATAATTACAGGTTCGTTGCGTCGGCTAGTCAAGGGTCGAGGGAGATCGGCATAATGGCGCGCATTGCTGGGGTGAACATTCCCGAACGCAAGCACGCGGTGATCGCGTTGCGGCACATCTACGGGATCGGTCCAAGCCGGGCGCGCCAGATCTGTCGGAACACAGGGGTGCGTCCGGACGCCAACATCAAAGACCTTTCCGAGGCAGAGCTTGAGGCGCTGCGTGCGGAAGTCTCTAAGCACGTTGTCGAGGGCGACTTGCGACGACAGGTGTCCATGGACATCAAGCGGCTGATGGATCTGAGTTGCTACCGGGGGCTCCGACACCGGCGCGGGTTACCCGTGCGCGGTCAGCGCACCCATACCAATGCGCGCACCCGTAAGGGTCCGCGCCGGATAATACGCAAGTAGGGACGGGCGGCATGGCAAAGGCGGTCACACGCGCGCGTAAGCGCGCCAAGAAGAGCGTCGTCGACGGCGTAGCGCACGTCTTCGCCTCATTCAACAACACCATCGTGACTATCACCGACCGCCAGGGAAATTCATTGGCATGGGCAAGTGCCGGCAGTTCGGGCTTTAAGGGCTCGCGCAAGAGTACGCCCTTCGCTGCACAGGTGGCCGCCCAAAAGGCGGGAAATGCGGTTGCAGAGTTCGGGATGAAGAATCTGGAGGTGATGGTCAAGGGACCAGGACCGGGTCGCGAGTCGGCGGTCCGTGCGCTGCACGCTGCGGGCTTCAAGATATCCAACATTAGCGACGTGACCCCGATTCCCCATAACGGGTGCCGCCCGCCGAAGAAGCGCCGCGTGTAAGCTCAGGAGGCTCGATCGTTGGCCAAGTATACCGGTCCCAAGTGTCGTCTCTGTCGCCGCGAAGGTGAGAAGCTCTTCTTGAAGGGCGCCAAGTGCTACAGCAGCAAGTGCGCGGTGGAGAATCGCAGTTTCCCACCGGGGCAGCACGGGCAGCGACGCACACGCCTCTCCGATTACGCCGTGCAGCTACGAGAAAAGCAGAAGCTGCGCCGTATCTACGGGTTAATCGAGCGGCAGTTTCGGAACTATTACGAGGAGGCGGATCGGCGCAAAGGATCCACGGGCGAAAATCTCCTGCAACTGCTGGAGTGCCGTCTCGACAATGTCGTTTATCGCATGGGATTCGGGGCCTCGCGCGCGGAGGCGCGCCAGCTATTGCGCCACAAGGCCGTGTCTGTGAACGGGCGGACTGTCAACGTGCCGTCGTACCAGGTCTCCGCAAACGCTGTCATAGCTATCAATGAGTCGGCAGCGGGTCAGTTGCGCGTGCGTGGGGCTCTGCAGGTGGCCAGTCAGCGTGGCGCTCCGGAGTGGCTCGACGTGGAGCCGGACAAGCTTCGGGGAGTATTCAAACGCCCGCCCGATCGCAGCGACCTGCCATCAGACATCAACGAGCACTTGGTCGTCGAGCTGTACTCCAAGTAGGTCCCGGAACGGCCGCCGCGGGCGTACCAGAGCCGCCGCGCGCTGGCGCTCCGGCTCAGCATCACTGATGGAGCCGGGGGCCGTCCTTTTCAGGATAGGTGAGGGAAGTCTCTATGCAGGGCTCCGTACCAGACCTTCTAAAGCCGCGTGTCGTAAACATTCAGGCCGTGAATGCACGGCATGCCCGCGTGACGCTGGAACCGCTGGAGCGGGGTTTTGGCCACACGTTGGGAAACGCGCTGCGTCGGATACTGCTATCCTCGGTTCCAGGCAGCGCCATTGTTGCCGTCGAAATTCCCGGAGTGGTGCACGAATACTCGACCATCGAGGGCGTGCAGGAGGATGTCATCGATATCCTGTTGAACCTCAAGGGCGTGGCTTTGCGCATGCATGGCCGTGACGATGCGGTGTTGACCTTGCACAAGACCGGCCCGGGGCCGGTATGCGTTGGCGACATCGCCGTCAGCCACGACGTGGAGGTTGTGAATCCAGATCACGTGATCGCCCATCTGACCAAGCCCGTGGACCTGGATATGACGCTCAAGGTCGTGCGGGGCCAAGGATACCAGCCGGCCAGTGTCGCCGTAGTCGGTGAAGAGGCGGCGCATCGACCCATCGGTCATCTGGCTCTGGACGCCAGCTTCAGTCCGATCCAGCGCGTGACGTACAGCGTCGAGAGCACGCGCGTGGAGCAGCGGACCGACCTCGACAAGCTGGTGATCGAGATCGAAACGAACGGCGCGGTGGGACCCGAGGAGGCGATCCGGCTGGCTGCACGCATCTTGCAAGATCAGCTTGCGGCATTTGTGGACCTCCAGGGGAAGGCCCAGAGGCCGGAGCGGCCACGTGAGGCCGGCATCGATCCGTTGCTGCTGCGCCCGGTGGACGACCTCGAGCTGACCGTGCGTTCAGCGAACTGCCTCAAGGCCGAGAATATTTTCTATATTGGCGACTTGATACAACGCACGGAGGCCGAGCTGCTCAAGACGCCCAATCTGGGTAAGAAGTCACTCACCGAGATCAAAGAGATCCTCGCGAGTCACGGGCTGTCGCTGGGAATGAAGCTCGAGAACTGGCCGCCGCCCGGGCTGAGCGAGCAAGAAGATCCGGAACATGCACCCGCGTGAAACCTGCCCATCAGTGCGGCCCGTGACAGGGGATTGACCTATGCGACACCGTAACGTCGGTCGTTATCTGGGCCGTCCCACCGGCCATCGGGAGGCGATGCTGGCAAATCTGGCGGCATCGCTGATGCGTCACGAATCCATCAAGACTACGCTTCCCAGGGCCAAGGAGCTTAGGCGCATTGCCGAACCTCTCATCACCCTCGCAAAGTCCGACAGCGTTGCACGCCGGCGGCTGGCCTTCGCCAGACTGCGGAATCGCGATGTGGTGACCAAGCTCTTCAACGAGCTCGGACCGCGTTATCGCGAGCGTCCGGGCGGTTACCTGCGCATCATCAAGGCCGGCTATCGGCGGGGCGACAGCGCACCGGTCGCCATCGTGGAGCTGGTCGATCGACCCGAGGAGGCGTAAGGTTTCCGCGCCGACGCTACGCAGAAGCCGGGACATTCCCGGCTTCTCTGTGTGAGATCTAAGCTCCTGGACGGCGCCGCAATTGCGTTCCGGGGCCGGAAAGAGCGCTTACACGCATGCCCATGGTCGTGTTGTTCACTGACTTCGGCATGTGCGGCCCTTATGTCGGACAGGTTAAAGCAGTGCTGCATCAGCAGGCCCCGGAGGCGTTCGTTGTCGACCTTTTCGCGGATGCGCCGGTCTGCGCGCCTCAACCGTCGGCCTACCTCCTCGCCGCCTATGTGGGGGAGTTCCCGGCCGGGACCATCTTCCTGTGCGTGGTGGACCCAGGGGTGGGAAGTGAGCGGCGAGGCGCTGTGGCCAGGGCCGATGAGCGTTGGTATGTCGGGCCGGATAATGGCCTGTTTACCCCCGTTGCGCGGCGCGCGCACGACGTCCAGTGGTGGGATATCCTTTGGCGACCCGAGCGTTTGTCTGCCACCTTTCATGGACGCGATGTGTTTGCTCCGGTCGCCGCTTGCCTGGCCAGGGGCGAGCCATGCCCCGGTGCTGCTGTCGACTGGAGACAACGCATTGCCCCCGAGTGGCCGGACGATCTGCCCCAGGTCGTATATATCGATCGCTTCGGTAACGCAATGACCGGCCTACGGGCCGCTGGTGTGCCCCAAAGTGACGCCCTTGTGGTGGGCGGCCGAAACGTGCGCTATGCCCGCACCTACGCCGATGTCCCGGCCGGGGAGGCATTCTGGTACGCCAATGCCAATGGGCTGCTCGAGATCGCCGTCAGCCGGGGTAACGCCGCCAAGGACTTGGGCTTGTCTGTGGGCGCCCCAGTGTGTCTGAGGCGGTGAGCGCGCCAGTGGATTCTAGGCCGCCGCATGTAGGTGCGTGGATACTCGGCAAGGCTATTCGGCCGTCGGCCCATTCCGTTTTCTACTCGTTGTCGCGGCCCGAATGTGTTTAGTTTGCTGGCATCGCGAGAATGTCGAGCGTCATGAGGTAGCTGTCATGCACATCGATGCCGTGAAGAAGGCATATCGCCGTTACGCTAACATCTACGACGCAGTGTTCGGGTCCATCCTCCATCCTGCTCGTAAGGCTGTGATTCACGTTCTCAACTGTCAGCCCGGCGAGCGTATACTGGAGGTCGGAGTCGGAACGGGCCTTTCACTGGCCCTATATCCACCCAACGTCCGAGTCATCGGCATCGATATCTCCGCGGAGATGCTCGCCAAGGCGCGTGTGCGCGTGGCGCGCCAGCGTCTGAAGAATGTTGAAGCGCTGCGGGAGATGGACGCCGAGGCGATGCGGTTCGACGACCATTCCTTTGACAAGGTCGTCGCGATGTACGTGGCCTCGGTCGTTCCAAGTCCCACGCGCCTCGTCGAAGAGATGCGTCGCGTTTGTCGGCCGAGTGGTGAGATGGTCATCGTGAATCACTTTCGCTCCCGCCAGCCGTTGCTCCGGACTATCGAGGATGCGCTGGCTCCGCTGTCTCGGTTGGCGGGTTTCCGTCCCGACTTCGACCTGGGCGAGTTTCTGCGCTCGACCCGGCTGGATGTGGCCGAGATGAAGCCCGCGAACCTGCTCGGCTACTGGAAAATCCTGCATTGCCATCCGCGGCCGCTGGCGGCTATGACGGGGGGTGAGGCCCGCGCGCCGATGGCGGCGTGAAACCGTGCGTAGCGGCTTATCACGCTCACATCCAATGGGCTGCGCTCGCCCGCGAGGAAGCGAGTGTTTCGCTGGCTACAGCCCGTGTGGCGAGAGCAGGACGATCTGTGCCAAGGCGTGGCGGGCGTCGGAGCAGGATTCTCCCGCTCTCTGATCGCAGAGCTACCCCGCAGTTGCCTGTCATGCTTGATAGCAAACACGGTTGCTCTCCCGCAAGCGGGCGAGGGGGATTTTGCGGCGCCTACGGCGCACTTTCACGTTAATTCGTTAATTAAAGAGTAATCATTTTCCAAACCTGCGCTGCTTGCGTAGTCGCGCGGAATCGCTTGCGGCGGATCGTCCTTCCCCGGGTTGGCGGGAGACTCACCAAGCGCGCAGAACGCTTGTTGGTGGCGGGCTCCATGACCCTTATCGGACGGTTGTCCACGGATATCCACAAGAACTGTGGAGATCTCAAGCCGGGCCGATGCGGCTCGAACTCCGCTCTACCGGCAGGCGGGGACTCGGGCAGGCCCTACGCTGTCTCTCTCCCCCGGTGTAAAAGAATCTCGGTTGCCATCAAACTCCGGCTTCAGGGGTCGGTCTAATTCTTTAAGTAAGGTGCGAGGATTTTTCCTCGCCCCGGGGAGGAGCACGCAAGAAAGCCTGGGGCGAGGCGGGCGTTCGCGCGGAGGCGTGATGCGCAAGTTGGCCAGGGCACTCATGCTGTGTGTTGCTGCCGTACCACTTGCTTACGCGGGCGGACAGGGCGGAGCTTATTCTCTCGGCGGGTTCGGTGCCGGAGTTTCGACGGGTCACTTCGGCAGCGGGCGCTCGTTCGGTAGCTTCGGGGGTGGCCACTCTAGCCGTAGCTTCGGCAGCGGGCGCTTCAGCGGCGGCCAGCCTGCCGGCGGCTTCGGTGGGGGGCGCGCCGTCGGTCGTGCGGGCGGGGGACCCTCTGTCGGCAACTTCGCTAGCGGGCACTCCGTCGGGAGCTTCAGCGACCAGCCATCTGTCGGCGGCTCCGCTGCTGGACGCTCTTTTGGCCGCCCGAGCTTCGGTCGCCCGAGTGATGGCCGGCTTGGGCGCAGCGTCGGAGCTGAAAGCTCCGTCGGAGACCTCGAGGTCGGGCGCTCCGTCGGTGGCTTCTCCACCGAGCGCCCCATCCGTAGGTTCAACGGTGAGCCCGCTGTCGGCACGCTCGGTGCTGAGCGTTCGTTGCGCAGTTCCGCGCTGGAAGAGTCTCCCGGCAGGCCGAGTGGCAGGCGCATCTCCGCCGACGCGGTCGCTCCTCACCCTGCGGGTCCCAGCATAGGCGATGCTCCTGCCGAGCAACCCGGCACGCGGTCCACCATTTACCGATGGGTGGACGGGAAGGGGACCTTGCACTTTTCGGATAGGCGCCGCGGTGAGGGACAAGCCGCTGGAGCAGAGGTTCTGGCGCACGACTCGCCCGTCTTAACGTCGACGACGCTGCCACGGCGAAACGTAACGTCACCCGGAGAGCGCGACGCACAGCGAGGGAGCCACGTGACCAACGGTCCTGGCGCGGCTCATCCCGGGGGTAGCCGGACAATCGACGGTGGGGCGACGAGTGGCCCTCATATCGGTAACGCGGGTTGGGGGCATGGGTTCCGACACCATCGCCATCACAACGCTCACCGCCGCCCCGTTGAACTCCTGGTGTTTGCGCCGTTTTACCCATTCTTGAATTTTGGCTATCCCTACGGTTATTACCCGTACCCTTACACCTTCGATGCATACGATGGCTACGGCGACTACTGTGATCCAAACTCTCCGGCTTACGATCCCTCCCGGCTCGGCACCTACGGCGATGAGCTGATTTGCTGCAGCCCATATTCTCCCTACTATGATTCCGACCACTGCGTAAACGCCGACGAGTCCTGACCCGACGTTGACAGCATTTACCCACACGGGGGTCGAAACACGATAGGCGACAGGGACTTACTTGCCGCGGGCGGTTAAAGGGCGCGTCTCTAAAGCGCTCAGCCCTCGAGCTGCTGGATACCGTCCAGGAACCATGTGGGACGGGTGCTGCGGTTCGGGCGTATGAAGTGCCAGACCTCCCGCACCTGGTAAGGCCGCGCGTCTTCGCCCTTCTCGCTGTCCACTTCACGCATCAGGACGTCGAACAGCACGCTCGCCTCCGTCCGGTCATCCACCTCCCGCACTTCCAGGAGTTGCGCGTCCACCTTGAAGACATCGGTCCGGTTGGTGCCCGAGCGGGCACGGAACTGATCCTGTATCTCGGTGAACACCGTGTCCGTAGTGAACTGCCGGATGTCGGCGAGGTCGCCCTTGTCCCATGCCTCCTGGAGGCGGCGGTAGGCGCTCTGGGCCCCTTCCAGGAAACGCTCCCGGTCAAACCCCTCAGGGATGCTGCTTAGCGGTGCCGGGGCGACTGCAGCGGCTTCGCCCTGGCCCTCCCGCTTGAGAAGCAAGTCGGTGTCGAAACCGCGCTCGGAGCGATCTTCGTAGGCGTTGCGCTCGAAGGCCCCGGAACCCGGCGCGCCGTCGCCCGGAGATGCCGCCGACATCCCTCGCGCACGCCGACGCATCCTGAACAGGTAGTAGAGCAGGAGGGCGATGCCAGCGAACACCAGGATGTCGAACAACTTGAGCCCCTCGAACGCGCCGCCGAAGAACAGCGCGCCCAGCAGACCGCCCAGCGCCAGCCCACCGAGCATCCCCCACAGCCCGCCGCGCTGCGAGAGCTGCGTGCGCCGTGCCTGGTTCTGCGCCTGACCCAGGCTCGGTGTCTGGTTCAGCGCAGGCCTATTCATCCTGTACGGCTGACTATAGAAGGGCTTGCTCCCGAAGGAGCGACCGCCGCCTAGGCGCCCGGCCTGGGCATCGCCGAATGGTACCAGCAGCAATGTCGCCGCCGCGAGGACGGCCATCGCGATCACCAGAAATTGCTTCATACATCCCCCTCCTTTATGGACCAGCCAGCAATGTCCTGGCCCACCTTCTCGGCCAACCGTCATCCCATCGAACTCCACCTCTCTGACCCCACTCGGCACACCGCGGTTCCGTTGAAGTGGATCCCGGACAAGTGGAAAAGTAAGGCGTTGAGGGCGCAATGCCATCCGCCAATGCGCGTTGCTGGACCTGCCGCGGTCGAGCTACTACCTCACCCGGCCAAGGGGTGCCCGAGAAAACCGCTGCTGGCGGCAGCTCGGGCCTCCGTGTTGTGCTATCGTCGAATGTCACCAGCCAGGGGCCGCCAGGGGCGTGTGGCACGCGAGCCGAATGAAAGACAATTTCGGTCGGAGACCGGTGCTGCTGGGGATCGCTGACTCCCCCGGAACACGCCGGAACCTTTGCGGTCGATCCATACGGAAACGGGGAAGACTCATGTTCATTGCAACCAATCGGTTCAGAATCGCGCCCGGTCGAGAGGAGGAGTTCGTCGAGATCTGGCGCAAGCGCGACACCTATCTCGACGGCGTACCGGGTTTCAAGGAGTTTCATCTGCTGCGAGGGCCGCAGGAGGAGACGCACACGCTGTTCGCCTCGCATTCGGTCTGGGAATCGCGCCAAGCGTTCGATGCCTGGACGAAGTCGGAGGCATTCAAGAAGGCCCATGCTCAGGCGGGTGGTGCGCGCGACCTGTATCTGGGGCCGCCGCAGTTCGAGGGCTTCGAGGTCGTTGTCTGACGATACCCATCGAGGCGGCAGCCGGGTCAGGCTTGACGACCAGACACCCGGAGGTGCGGGCGCGGAGTCGGGGCAGTCCCTGCAAAGCCGTCCTCGGACGTTCAACGCGCCCCGAGCGGCGCTCACCATCGGGCGTCCGCTCGCCGGAGCAGCCGCGGCCGGCACCGGCGCGTACAGGCCGGCGCTGTCTGGCGAATAGACGGCGCGCTGACCTCGAGCCCAGGCGCACGCACGAGCGCACGCCGGCCGGCTGACCCCGGCGGCCCGGAGCCGTATGATAGGTGTGCGGCGGGGAGATGATCATGGCGCACAAAACGCTGTCCGAGGCCAACAAAGAGCGGTTCGACGAGATCGCGAGCGCATGGGACGAGGACCCTCGCCGCGTGGGCACGGCGCGCGCGATCGCGCAGGCCATCCTGGAGGCGGTCCGCCCTAACGGGACCGAGCGGGCGCTGGAATTTGGCGCAGGCACAGGCCTGATCACAGCGCTTCTCGCGCCGACGCTGGGCGAGGTGCTGGCGGCGGACAACTCGGCGGGGATGCTCGAAGTCCTCGATAAGAAGCGGGGCGAACTCGGGCTCGCCAATGTGCGCACCCAGCAGAGCGACCTCTCCCGGGAGACCCCTGCCGGGCCGTTCGATCTCATTTTCAGCAGCATGACGCTGCATCACATCCAGGACGTGGAAGGTCTTCTGGCGCGCCTCGCGGGGCTACTGGCGCCCGGCGGCCGTCTCGCGGTGGCGGACCTCGACCACGAGGACGGCAGCTTCCACGGCGACGCGCAGGGCATCGCGCATCACGGCTTCGAGCGTGGGGTGATGGAACGCTGGCTGCGCTCGGCAGGGCTGGAACAGATCGCGATCGTTACCGCGCACGTCATGCACAAGGCTGGAGCGGACGGGCGGCCGCGCGAGTACCCGATCTTTCTCGCAACGGCACGCATGCCGGGTTGACCCCTTCTGAACCGCTATCAGCGGGTGAAGGACCAGGTTTTCACCCGGTTGGCTTGCGCCCCGTTGGTTGCAGGGTAGACGATGGTGGCCGATACCGAAAAGTAGCGGGATTGCCGATGTTCGAGACCGCCGCTGCGCCGGCAGCCATTTCTTCGCTTGACCACTTACCTTCGCCGTCCGACCTGTCCTCATCGCTTTTCACGTGTCCCCGTATCCCCGGTCACTTGCGGCTATCGCCCGAGGCTTGCGCATCGCAATGGCGACGTGCGCGCAGGGAGAAAGCGGACTGCGGACATTTGTTGCGGTGGTACAGGGGCTACGCTATCGGCGCCAGACATGCTGCAAGGCGCTGGCTAACGGTCGCTGCCGCCTCCACGGCGGGCTGAGCACAGGACCGAAGACCCCTGGGGGGAAGGTCCGTGCACTCGGCAACCTCAGGCAGTACCGCGCTGCGCCCGAGCCGCAACGGGTGCCGTCAAGTACATCGGCACGAAGCCGGTCAAGCGGGACAACGTCTGCAACACCGGGCTGGCGTGGACGCCAGGACAGGTGATCGCGGTCCCGCGTGAGGTCGCCGACCGGCTGCTCCGGTATCCCGATGTCTGGGTCCTCGGCTGAAATGCGCACTTATTGCGCGCCTCCTCACTGGCTCGCGCGTTGGGGTCCCCCTGCCTCGTGCATCTCGGGGTTCGGTGCGGGCAGTCCACACCCCTCACCACCCCGACCCGAACGGCTGGTCATACACGCCTGTCTACCCGCGAATGCGCCCGATGAAGCCGATAGGTGTGGACGGAATGAAGGTTGGGTTGAACGTCTACAAGAAGCGGTAGGACTCAACCGGAGTGACGCGTCAAGGGTTCCGGGTCTGCATCCGGCTCGGCAACCGCTCAACTGGGGCCGCCGGTCACCCGCCCAATTTGTCGTCACTTACGTCAGCAGAGTCTCTCCGTAATTGACGGCGACACCGGGTAGCTTCGGCCTCCACCGTTCGTCGAAAGGACGCCGGCAAGCAAAACAGTGACAGTATCCGGGTATCGCATGCTCATGATCGGCTTGCTGCCGCGTACGCTCGGCGTTAGTGCCCGGCTGTCTGTGCCCGGCGCAAGAGGGCCACAGTGATATCATGCGCTACCATGCCGCAGTAGGCCCCTGCGATGACATCGCTCAGGAAGTGGTAGCCGGTGCCCATGAGCGCGGCTGCCAAGACGCAGGACAGCCCCACACACCAGGCGCGCGATCCCGGATAGAAGCGCGATACGGCCAGCAGGGCCGCGGCAAACACCGACATATGGCCGGAGGGGAAGGCATCGAGCTGCGCGGCGCCGCCCCACCAATGGAAGCCATAGAGTTCCGGATGATCAAGCCACTGCCGTGGCGAGGGCCGCCCAAACATATACTGAAGTCCCGTCTTGAGGGCATAGGCGACGACGACCGAACTGCCAAGGAGCTGAAAGAAACGCGCCGCGATGGATGCGGGCTCCCGAGTTTCAAGGTACAGGGCAAGCGTCCAGCTCCCGAGCGCAGTCACCATCACCAGCGCCAGCAGCAGATCGGGGATAGCGCCGGTGGCGCGGCTGAGTGCAGCGTTATGAAAAATGACCCTGGCCACCGACCGTGCGATGGGCATATCCAGATACCTGAAGCTCACGGCCACCGTGGCGACGACGGCAACAAAACCGATAATAGTCCTTCCACTCAGCCATTCGAGTCTCGTGTATATCGACATCGTTCAGGGCTTCCGGGCTGGGGTGTGGCAGGCTAACTTCTGCGCATGCGGTTGCCATGCGGGCGCTCACCATGACGGTGGAGGACCTGCCATAATCCTCCCACCCGACGCCGGCCATGGTCAGGGGCATCCCCTCCCCGGGCGGTAGCCCGCCATCTCGGCCGCCTGACGGCTGGTGAAGTAGGTCTTGTGCTCCGAGCGCTCGGCGTGCGCGTAGCCGGGACTCCCGGGAAATGATAGACGTGACTGCGGGTGTTCCCGATGACCGGGCCAAAGAACGCGACGCGGGAAGTGGTGAGTCGCGGTTCTCCGAAAGCATCGGAGCCAGCGGTCTCACTGGCCGACCGGTAGGGCTCGGAGTGCTGCTGGTGGACTTGCCAGTTCTGGCGGTACAGGGCCGCGAGCCGTGAGTGAGAGCACCAGCACGTTTTCGGCGTTGTTCTCCTCCGCAGCCGGAGTGAAGTTGAAAGAGCCCGTGACCACGATGCTCCTGTCGATCACCATCACCCTTGTTGTGGGCGATGGCGTGTTGGCGGTCGACCCAGACAGGACGCCGGCGTCTGGCGACCTCATGGTCGGCCCCCCGCGGTCAGTGCTTGCCATAGTCGAGCGCAACACCCTTTCGCTGCGCGTACAAGTAAGCTTCTAGCGCTCTCATCTTCGGGTCATCCGCACTCAAAGGCTTGCCTTTGACCGGATGCTCTATGCACCAGTTGATCATGTCTCGGAGCAGAGCGACACGTCCGAGCTGTTCTTGAAACTTGGGATAGGTCTCTGGGTGTGTGTTGGCACCGTTGGGATGGCACATATCACAGGAGACGCCTATGGTGCCACGCAGCTCCGTTGCGCTGTGGAAAACGGTGGAACCGTATACCGCGAGCTTGTAGGTCTCTCGCTGCCACATCTGTGTGTCCGGCTTGGTGACGTCGGCATAGATGGACCCTTGGCCGCGGCCGACCTGATCGCTGTTATCGGCGGGGGCGACCACCGTATGCCTTTCCAGCTCCTCCTTCATCCAATGGATCTCCGGGTGACCGGTCAGCCACTGAGCCATTATCGCCGGGTCCAAGCTTTGGGCTTGCGGGCTAGCCTCGGCCGGAGAAATCCGGACGTGGCTCTGCTTGGCTACCTCGGTCTGGGTGGCGCCACGGCTGTCTGGTGGGCCGATAAGGCAGGCCAGCGCGGCAATTGCACCGTACAGCTTAACCCTGTTCATGCCTCTCTCCTCAGTGAATGCCTCGTCCCTCGGATTATCGAGCGCAGCGCCTAGTAGCTCGTGAGGTTCGGTTCCGCCGGCCGGTCCGCCTGACCGCCGCTGGTGAGGTACGCGGCCTTGACCTGCACCGGATTACGGTTCCAGAATCGATACACCGCATCCTTTAGCCCCTCGGGATTTGCCCGGAACGTGCCGTCCCCGAGAGCGTCATTGCGATTAAAGGGATTCGCCCGGTCCATCTGCACCGTAAGTTTTGGCAACCCTTCCGGGGCATACGGCCAGGGCCAGGCCGTCGAGAGCATGCCGTAGAAGTTGATGTTGCCGATGCGGTTCATCAGCATCTGGTGGGTATGGCCGTGGACGACACTGACCGTTCGGAATCGGCCGAGAATCGCCTGAACCTCATCGGCGTCCTCGGTCCAGAAATTCCACGGCCGGTAGTACTTGTACAGAGGAGAGTGGGAGAACACGATGACGGGTGTCTCCGGGGTGTAACGGGCCAGGTCGTTCTTTAGCCAGTCTCGCTGCTCCTCCCCCACCTTGAAGCGCCCCTGGATTCCGTTGTCCAGGCCCGCGACCGTCTGCATCCGTTCCATGGGCGTCATGCCGCGGGCGGTCCAAAAGTCGTCCTCATAGACACTCTGCAGCACGACGAAGTGCACGCCCTTATGGTCGAAGGAGTAGGTCGGCTTGCCAAAGAGCTGCTGCCAAGTCTCACCGAGATCGTAGAACCAGTCGTGCTCGCCGACCATCACCTTGAGGGGCGCCTTGATAACCTTGAGAATCTCCGCTCCCATGTGCAGCTCTGCCGGCTGACCAAGCTGGGCCAGGTCGCCCCCGAAGAGCACGAAGTCGGGCTGGGGATTCATGCTGTTGATGTCATCTACCGCCCGCAGCATCTGATTCACGAAACGGTCGTTGACGTTCTTCGTATAGAGGTGAGCGTCCGACAGATAGGCGAAGGTAAAGCCCTGGCCGTCAGCACCGCCTTCGGCCCCGAAGGCGACTTCCACCGGTTGGAAGCCATGAAAAGGATGGCTCACTCCAGCCGACAGGGCTCCGCCGGCGGCCGCGATTGCCACCTTCAGGAAGGAGCGGCGGTCGAGGTTGCGCAGTCCCCGGAAAAAGGTCTCGCGCTCCTCGTAGTACCGGGTCTCCACGCTCTTGACGTGGGGTATTCTCTTTGCACCCATGGCCCGACCTCCTCAGCGCCCGCTGTACTTGCTCAAATCCACTTTCACGCGCTCCTGGAATGGGAGCTCTTTCCGTCCGCGAGCGCGGTATCGCGCAACGGCCTGTTCTTTCGGGCCATCGCCGATTGCTGGGCGCGTGCGTCGGCGTTCTGTTTGGCGAAGCGCTCATCGGTCAACGTGAGCAGGAATGCGACCATGTCATCGATCTCGTCGTCGGTGAGTCCCAGAGGCTGAATGCCGCCATCGAGAAACGGATTGGCCTCACCGCCCTTGTTGTAGTGATCCATGACATCCCACAGCGTCGCCAGGGAGCCATCGTGCATGTACGGCGCGGTGATGCCGATGTTTCGGATCTGCTCGGTCTTGAAGGCGCCAATATCTGCGGGAGCCTTGGTCACGAGAAAACGCCCCAGCTCGGAAAGGTCGGTCTGCAACGCCAGTACATCTACCGCTTGCAGGCCCCCTGCCGTCTCGAGCGCCGCCAACGCCCGCTGAGCCAGCGCCTCGAAATCCTGGTGACGCGCGGCAACGCCGATGTTGTGGAAGCGGTTGTCGGTGCCGAGCGGCTGCGCCGGATTCAGCATGTGGCACGAGACGCAACGGGCCTTCCCGTTGAACAACGCCCAGCCACGCTTTGCTTGGGCGGAGATGGCCCGCTGGTCGCCGGCCAGGAAGCGGTCGAACGGCGCATCCAGGAATACGAGGGTACGCTCGAAGGTTGCGATGGCGCGGGCCAGGTCCTCGTAATTGGGGTCGTGCCCATAGGCCTCGTGGAACATCTTGATGTAGTCGGGATCCTTTGCGACGGCCGCGATCGCCTGCGCCTGGTTGGGCTGTCCCATCTCGACGGGGTTCAGGATCGGCAGCTTCGCCTGGGCCTCCAGCGAGGGCGCGCGACCGTCCCAGAACAAGCTGTCGAAGAACATCGCGTTCAGCGTCGTCGGCGCGTTGCGTTTGCCGTGCTGGCTACGGATGCCCTCGGAGGTCTTGCGCCGATCGGTGAACGCCTTGCCCACGTCGTGACAGGTCGCGCAGGCCACCGTCCCGTCTGCGGACAGCCGGGTCTCGAAATAAAGTCTCTTGCCGAGCGCCACCCGCGCGGGGGTGATCGCGTTGTCCGCAGGCACCACCATGGCGTCCCAGACGCCCCGGTCTACCGTTGGCGGCAGTTGTGTCACGGGCTGGTTGGGGTCTCGGCCTGCCAACAACTGATGCAACTGAGCGATTTGCTGATCCATCGGCTGCGCGCCGTGGAGATCCCTCGGTGCCGCTCCGCAAGCTGCAATCCAGCCCGCAGGAGCTCAGCACGACGACGGCATGGAGAGTCATGAGCTGACACACCCGCGATGCTCGCTTGTCCATGGCAAACGACTCCGACGGTGGTAAAGGAATTTTAGACGTGGTCCAAGCCTAAACCACGGAAATCCCCTTTGCAAGGCCCGGCGGATTAGTTTTCGTCGTTGCTCTCGGGCCGCTCGCGAGGATTCGTGCACAGGCTCTGAGGGGTTCAGGGGCGCCGGCTCACCGGTACCTAGGGACCGATGTAACCATGCGCGCCGGGGGTGGTTTAACATCTGTGTGCGGCGGGACGCCGCAGCATTCCAACGGAGATCCGCCATGTCCATGCGCCATCCCACTATCGGACGTTATCTCCTGCAGAGCCTGCACCGGGCCGGCATCGGGCATGTGTTCGGAGTGCCCGGTGACTATGTGTTGCGCTTCTACGATGAGCTGACGCGCGGGCCGCTGGTGCACATCGGGACGACACGCGAAGACACGGCGGCATTCGCGGCGGATGGCTATGCGCGCTGCCGCGATCTGGGTGCGCTGGCGGTGACCTATGGGGTCGGGGCGCTCAATGTGGTGAACGCGGTGGCAGGGGCTTTCGCGGAGTCCTCGCCGGTGGTGGTGATCAGCGGTGGCCCGGGCGTGCGTGAGCGGCGCGAGGACCCGCTGATCCACCACCGCTTCGGCCCCTTTACTTTTCAGCGCGAGATCTTCGAGCGCATCACCTGCGCCACCGCGGTGCTGGATGATCCGCTCACCGCCTTCCGCGAGATCGACCGCACCGTGCAGGCGGCGCGCTCGCACCGCAAGCCCGTCTATATCGAGCTGCCGCGCGACGCCGTGGATACGCCGGGCTTTCCGGTGCCTTCCGAGCCATTGAGCGAGCCGGGCAGCGATCCCGCTACGCTGCAGGAGGCGGTCGAAGAAACCGTGGCACAGCTCGCCCGCGCCGCACACCCCGTCGTATTGGCTGGTGTCGAGGTGCACCGGCGCACACTCCAGGACGAGCTGGCGCGTTTCGTGCTGCGCACGCACTTGCCGGTCGCGGCGACGCTCACCGGCAAGTCGGTGATCGGGGAGCGGCATCCGGCCTACCTTGGCGTCTACGAGGGAGCGATGGGCGCTGAGGCGGCACGACGCGCCGTAGAGGAGGCGGACCTGCTGCTGATGTTCGGCGTCACGCTCAACGACGTCGATCTCGGCGTGTACACCGCTCGCCTCGACCCCAACCGCATGGTGCGTGCCAGCCAAAACGAGGTGGTGATCCGTCACCACCGCTATGCGCAGGTGTCGCTGCGCGATTTTCTGGTGGCACTGGCCGAGACCGCGCCGCAGTTGAGTGTGGTCTGGCCCGAAGCCGGCTGTGGTCCCACCGCGCCCGGGTTCCCCGAGGCCGGACGGCCCATGTCCACGGCACGCCTGATCGGGCGCTTGAACACCGCCTTGACGCCGGATATGACGGTCGTGGCCGACACCGGTGATTGCCTGTTCGCGGCCATCGAGATGCGCGTGCACGAGCGCACCGAGTTCCTGGCCTCGGCGTTCTACACCACCATGGGCTTCGCGGTGCCGGCCGCGCTCGGCGCACAGGTCGCGCGCCCCGAGCGCCGCCCGCTGATCCTGGTCGGCGACGGGGCGTTCCAGATGACCGGCACCGAGCTTGCTACCGCCGCGCGTCTAAAGCTCGATCCCATCGTGGTGGTGTTCAACAACGGCGGCTACGGCACAGAGCGCTACATCCTCGATGGGCCGTTCAACGACATCAGCGCATGGCGCTTCGATCGCCTGGGGGAACTGTTCGGCCCGCTGCACGGCTTCGATGCGCCCGATGAGGCGTCGTTCGAACGCGCGTTGCTGGCCGCGCTGGATCTGCGTGCGGCACCGAGCGTGATCAACGTGCACCTTGCGCCCGACGATGCCTCTCCGGCGATGCGCAGGCTCGCCGAGCATCTGCGCGCCCGCATAGCCGGTCAGTGAGGAGTCGGGCGCGACGGCGCCGGGCGCGCCCTCGGACAGCGGCCCGAATCGGCCGCTGCCCCAACCCCAGAGCTTGCGAACAAATCGTCGCCAACGGTCCGATAACAAGGCGCGCGTCGCGTAGCAGACGACGAGACCTAAGTGGAGAGGCGAGGAACGCGCACCGCGCACTGCCGCAACGACTGGAGGCGCTCGCAGCCGTATGCCGCCGCCTTCAAACCAGACCACGCTCGGACAGCTCGTGTTTGAGATAGGCGTAATAAATTGGGGCGGCGACGAGACCGCCGATGCCGAAGGCCGCCTCCATCACCATCATCGCAACCAGCAGTTCCCAGGCACGCGAGTGGATGCGCGCACCCACGATGCGCGCGTTGAGGAAGTATTCCAGCTTGTGGATGACGACCAGGAATGCCAACGATGCGCCTGCGACGTAGAGGGAGCTGCCCAGGCTCACGAGCACGATCAGCGTGTTCGAGATGATGTTCCCGACGATGGGTAAGAGGCCCACGACGAAGGTCAGGACCATCAGGGTCTTGGCCAGCGGCAGGTAGACGCCGAAAGCTGGCAGCACGACCGTGAGATAAATTGCGGTCAGCGTCGTGTTGATGGCGGCGATGGATACCTGGGCGAATACCACCCGACGGAAGGACGTCGCCAGATGACTGGCGCGCAGGGCCAGAGCCCGCGCCAGCGGCCCGGGGGCCTCGAGCGGTTTCGCTTCACGAAGAGCGACGAGCGCCCCGACAACCATGCCGATCAGGATGTGCGCCAGAGCTCGCCCGACTTCTTTGCCCGCGCCCTGAACCTCGCCCGCGTGCTCGCGCAGCCACCCCACCACCGTCTCGCGTACCTCGTCGGTCGTGGTCGGCAGTTTTGCCGCGAGCGCCTGCGGTAGTGTCGAGCGGGCTCCTTCGATGATCTGCGCCATCTTTTTAAGCAGTGCCGGGAGACTCCCGACCTCGCTGCGGAAGAACGCTGCCACGCCGGCTACCGCGAGGGTGACCGCAACGACGACGAAAGCCGCCAAGATGGCCACCGCGACCCTCCTTGCCGCTTCGCTCGACAGTCGGCGGTGCAGGCGCGGCGCGACCAAGTGGACGAGCTCATATACCAGGAGTCCGGCAAACAACGCGGGCACCAGATGCAGGGGAGGGACGAGCAACAGCGCCGTCCCCGCCGCGATCCAGGCGGCAATCTCGTACCCGGTCGGTCTTGCCGGTGCTACGTCGGCAGCAGTCTTCAGAGCGAATGGATGGTCGGATGGCATGGTATGTCGCGCGTGTCATGGGCCGCGGGGTCGTTGCATGCTTGGCCCGAGAGGCTGCCGGTGGGCCTGGAATGCACGAACCCGTGAGCAATGATAACAGCGGGCGGCTGCGAAGCTGATCCAGACCCTCCCCGTTCATCGCAGCGCACGCGAGGATCTGTGCCGCCGCGGCGGTACGCTGGATCGAAAACCTGGATGAAACGGACCGAGTCGCCAAGCTAGCCCTGTAAAGCCGGACCGTGGATGGACTGGGAGCTACCGGTATCGGAGAAACCTGCTGCAGCGAGGAGAGCGGAGGGACTGCACCGGCAAAAAAGGCTCACCCCCTGGCCCTTTCCGGGAACGTCGGCCGTGGTGAAAGAGAAATCGGCGCCGGCCGACCGCATGCGACGCCACAAGCCGTGAGCAGGCGGCGTGTGCAGCCATGACAGGTAGGGAAAAGAGAGCAGGCCCTTTCCTCGGCGTTCGATACACGACTCGCTGCCCGCATGTTGATGCTTCAATCATCGTGATGACAGAACATCACCAGGAGTATCCTATGCGCAACACGCTCGACCTGGACGAAGACGCTACCGCGGTAATCATGGAGCTGGCACACACTCACAACTTTTCCATCGGAAAGGAAGTCTCCCGGCTGGTTCGCGAGGCGCTCCAGGCGCGCCCAGGGGGTCATGGGGAGAGCGTGGCTGGCTTCGAGCCCTTTCCGGCAGAGGGTAGGCTGGTCACGAACGAGATCATAGACCGTCTGCGCGACCTGGAAGGCGTTTGATGCGGGCTCCGCTCGATATCAACGCGTTGATCGCGGTTCTGGATGCCGCCCACGTGCATCGCCTCCCTGCGCGGGTGTGACCGGCGGGCGGCGATCGCTCACGGCTGGGCCTCCTGCCCGATCACCCAGAACGGCCCCGAAAATTCTGGAGATCTAGTGATGTCTGCCCGCATCGCCGTGCCCCGCGACCATATTGCAGATTTCTGTCGGCGCAACCACATCCGTCGGCTCGCACTGTTCGGCTCGGTGCTCCGCGAGGACTTCGGTCCAAGAAGCGACGTGGATATCCTGGTAGAGTTCGAGGAGGGCTACACCCCAGGGTTTCTCGGGCTCGCGAGGATGGAGCGGGAGCTTTCCGAGGTGTTCGGCGGCCGCAAGGTGGACCTGCGCACGCGCGCGGACCTCAGCCGCTATTTCCGCGACGAGGTGGTCGCTGCGGCGGAGCTGGAGTATGAGACACCAGGATGAAATCCGCCTGCGGCACATGCTGGACGCGGTTCGAGAGGCGATGTCGTTCGCCCGTCATCGAACGAGACAGGACCTCGATGCGGACCGCATGCTCGTCCTCGCCCTGGTGAAGGACATCGAGATCATCGGGGAAGCGGCGAACAGCATCAGCCAGGAAACCCGCGCCAGGCTGCGCCACATCCCATGGCGCGACATCGTGGGCATGCGGAACCGGCTGATCCACGCGTACTTCGATGTCGACTTGGACGTGGTGTGGCAGACGGTGACCAGTGACCTGCCTGCATTGGAGCCGCTGCTCGTCGACGCACTGGGGACTCCGCCCAACTCGTGAACCGGGCGTCGTCGACCGGCTCACCTTCGACTCCCCTTACCCGGAGCCGCGCCAGCACTGGGCAGTACGACCGCGACAGCCGATCCTTCCGCCTGAAGGAAGGGCGGCGCCCCGCGGGTTACGCGTGGCCGCCCCCCGCTCCCGTTCCTTGGACCACCCGGGCGTCTTCGTCCCCACCCCGCTGGTCAACCGCATGCGGGACCGCGTGCGGGCGTGGCGGCAGGGTCAGCCTCAAGCCCGCCAGAGGGCATGCCGTGCGAGCAACCAGTGTGGGCTCCGCACGTGGAACCGCGGCAGAAGGATGTGCGCCGACAGCCGGTCCAAGACTCGAGGCGCAGCTCCGTTTGCCCGTCGGACAGGGCTTTGGGCAAGCGGTGGACCAGGGCCGCTCCGTCGGCCGCTCGCTTGGTCTTCACGGTCATTGGCGTCAGACGCGCCCGAAGCTACCTCCCATCACCCCGTCGAGTCGCATGCGCTTTCGTAGTTCTGGGACTCTCGGGCCCGCGCCGTTTCCCAATGGGAGTCCCATCTATGGACAGTGCTCCGTTGCTTGAATCGGCAGGGACGGTACGCCGCAACTGCGGCATGATGAGCGGATCTCGTCAAGTTCGGGGGCTTAAGGATCTGACCCGCAGCCCGGATGCTTGCTCCGGGTCTCCACCGTCATTCCGGCTGGGAAGCCGGAATCCAGCGGCCACGGACGGCATGGCTCGGCCTCCGTGCGCCTGGATTCCGTACAGTCCCTGTACGGAATGACGAGCTGCGCGTAAGGACGTGGGTTTGACCGGGCGTACGCGACGTGCTGCAATGGAACGCGTGATAAGCGGTTCATCAGGAAGGTCCCGGCATGAGTGCAGCGCAACGTTTCGTTCCCGATCCGAGAGTCGAGGCCGCCATCGAATTCGGCCTCGGCCTTGAGATCGATGCCCCGTGGGAGACCAATGGACAAGGACAGATCATCCTGAATCCGCCCATCGGTCTCGCCCACGCCAAGCGTGCCGACCGCATTGCCGTGGCCATCCGGTCGCTCCTGCCCGACTGGCACGTGTGGTCAGGAGTCGGGATCCATACCGCCGACGGGGTGAAAGCGCCCGATCTGGCCGTCGCTCCCCCGGATTTTGACGAAGCCACGGACTCGCGGGGCTTCCTCGTCCGCGCACCGGACATCTGCGTGGAGATCATGTCGCCCTCCAATACCTGGGAAGAGATGCGTCACAAGACACTGCTCTATCTGGCCGCCGGGGCGAAGGAGGTGTGGGTGTGCGACGAAAGCGGGGCGCTGCATTTCTTCGACGGCGCCGGAGAGCGAAGCGCATCGGCCTTGGCCACCGGGATGGCCAGCAGTATCGGCTGAGACTGACGCAGTGACTCTCCGCATGGGGTGTGCCCGCACCGCAGACACAGCGTCGGTCGACGCGGAGAATTCGCGCGTGGGCCGTTATGTTGGCAGAAGTTGTCGACTTCCTTGCGCTCCTTGCACGGCATTTCACCAGTGTCGAAAGAATTGTGCGTGCAGCGCGAAGAGCGGAGCGAGAATTCCGCTGACCCAAGGGTGACCCCGTGGTCGTGGGCATTTCTTCGTTGCTAGCCGGAAATAAATATTTCTTTCGCGTGGAACTGACTTACTCCAATGTCATCTGTGCCGGACCACTTTCCAACAATATCTATGTGTTTTTCTAGGAACTTCAGCTTCTTCCCAGGCCATGGACAGAGTAGATCCTCTGGGTTCTTGGGCGATCCACCCACATAGACCGATATCTGGCCATGAGTAAAGATAATCCCAATTGTCTTTCCATTGTATTTGGCATCAAAGCCACCCATTCGGTTCCCGCAGCCATTATTACCTATCGGTGTAACCGTGATCGTCTCAGATTTAGATGGGGTATTGATAGCATGGACAGCCGCTGTGGGCTCGATCACTATAGCAAGCGGACAGGGATTTACGTCACAGGCATGCCCCGTCAAGCACTTGTCCCAATCCTTGGATCGAAAATACAAGATGACATGCGCAGATTCTTGTCGCATCGCCCGCCTTCCGGTCTCCCAGTCGACATCGCCACGGCCGATGCGAAAGTAAAGTTCGTCGTAACTACTGCACATGAAGCCATATTGTGCGTTATTGTCGTCGGCCTTAATGGAGAATGACCAGAAGCCGCCAGACCCGGATGGTTCTTCGACCGTCGTCATTCTCCCAGACAACGTCATGGTTCCGTGGGCTAGAATCTTGTCGACCTGGCCAGCTTCTTGGTTCAGCCGAACGCGTTCGGCGATGAGTTGCCGTTTCTCGGCCTCGTTCGCAGCATCATTCTTCTGCACAACCCCAGGTACGCCCTTCTCCGGTGCCCATGTGGTGGCGTCACGCGGCTTATTGCCAATCGTGTAGATGACTCCGATAACCAATGCCACCAGGACCAGGGCCACGAGGCGCGGCCAAGGGCGTTTGGGCTGAGGAGGCGTGGGCGTGGGGGGAGGTTTAACAGTCTGCCTTGGTACTGGGCCGGGCGCCGGGCGCGTCGGCTGAGGCTGGGGTTGCGGGGGTGGTTGGGGCTTCGGTTGCGCGGCGGGTGTGGGCTGCGCAGCCAAGGTAGATACGGTGGTGGGCGGTCGGAATCGGGTTCGCACCACGAGGGGCTCGAGGACCTGGATCCACTGCCTGTAGCTCGCCCGGGCGTTACGGCTTATGGCATCCGCACCCTTCCAGAAGGTCGCTTCAAAGGGGCGCTTTAGGGAGTCCTGGGTAGCCGCGTAGGTCTGGCGGTAGTGGGCGTAGAACTCGCTGTTGTCCGCTTCGAAGTTGTCGTAGGACGGATCGACCTCCGGCCAGCGATAGCGGGAAACATAAGCTTCGAGTCCCCTCGGACCCAGGACATGGAGGTAGAAGTAGGGGAAGCAAGCAAACAGAAAGTAGTGCACCCCGACCGCCACGGACCAGGTGTCCGTGAGCAGGTCCACGGTCACAGTGCTCTGCCCGTCGGATGCCTGACTCCGTTGCGCGTTGATCTCTGGCGCCACCCACTCGTCGCCCTTGCCGAAGGTGGTGGGCGCATCCTCCGGGCGATCGACCACCACCCCGCTGTCATAGTCGATCAGGACCAAGTGCCCATCGGTTCAAATTGACGAACAAATTCGGTGGGTTGACGTCGGCGTGGATGTAGTACAGCTCGCGGAGGATGGCGAAGCACTCCGCCAGCTCCAGCGCCAACTGGCGCTTGAGGTTGCTGTCAAGATGCAGGAACTCCCGGAAGCGGTGGTCCAGGCGGTGGTCCAGGATGTCCTCGAAGCTGGTGAAGTAGCTCGGGTCGAGCCAATGGGCGGCGTACCCCAGCACCGACTGATGACCCAGTTGTCCTTCGAAGCTGAACTGAGGCAAGGCGTACAGACCCGGAACCGCAGCGAGTGACTTGCCCTCGCGGGCCAGCTCCTCCTGCTTGCTGCGGACCCGTGCCTGGAGTTTGCGAATCGTCTCGTAGCTGCGCCGGTCGTTGCCTCCCGGGTCGGGCTTGAAGAGCTTGATCACCAGAGCCACCGGCGGGGATGCATTGTTCACCGCCAGGCATCGGTAAATCTGTCCGAAACCCCCTTCGCTGAAGGGCCGCGCGTCAATCTCGACGGATTGCAACTGCTCCCAGCCAGCCGTGAGACCGCTACTCTGCGATTGCGTGATTCGAATGGCAGGCATTACATGGAAGGCCGGGGGCCGCCCCTAAGTCCTCTCCTCGTCGGCGCGCGGGCCTATCGGGGCTCCGGGTGTGCAAGGAGCGGAGTACGGCTTGGTGATCGCGACAGGTGCCTTTCGTGCCGCACTCTGGGAATGGGGAGTCAGGGTGCTTCAGTTCCGGAGATTGGCAACTGACCGACAGTTACGGGATTCCACGGAGAAGACGAAATACAAACCGAGCCAGCCGAAAGGGCGCCAGAAATAACGCCCTTACTACATACGCCGCCAATGTGCCAACCATTTCTGCCCACCCCTCTTTTCCTAGGCTGAATCTTCCCAACGCCACCAGCATGACAATCAATATGCCAGCGGCCACGAGTAACGGAAGTGCAGTTTCCTTCATCCCTTCGTCGTCTCCTAACATCCCGTTCATCCGACGCCAGCGGCAACGCAGCGCACGCATCTCCTCGGTTAGCTTCGTCCGGCAATCGCAATACTGTTTCCCGAAGTGGGAGAGGCCGTGGCCGTTCGCCGGTAACTGCTGCTGTGCGCGCCGCGGGCGGCCGGGTCTGCCAATCCGTCTTCACCGTTTTTTCTCGTACATGTAACCCGTGCCATTACAATTAGGGCAAGTCTTTTCTTTTCCTGGCCCCAATAAACCATGGTCACGGACGGTCCCTTTGCCGCCACATCTTGGACACTCGACCTTCTTTCCAGACATTGGAGGTTCCCTCGCGTGATGAGCGTGTCAAATCCCAATCGCTATGCCCCACTATATCGCTATGCCCCACCATAAAGAGACGACGCCTAAAGCTCCAGCAACCGCCGGCCACCCTCCTTCAGCCACCAGCCCAGACGCTCGCCCATCCTGCGCCAGGGTTCCGCAGCCTGTGCGGGGGGCCACGTAGCTGCGCTGAGGAGGCCTCGATGCTCCGCCGCGCCACGGTGCGAAGTCGATTTGGGCGGGGTCGGCCAGACGAGAAGTTTTATGAGTGAAGCGCCATCTGAGCTGGAGGTCTGCCGAGACGACCTCCGCAATGTCTCCTCTGCGGCGGGACCCCCTCCGGCCCCGAAAGCCACCGCGGCGATGGGGAGATGGGCCTCCACTCCCGTGAGCAACGCACTGGCTCCCAACGAGACCGACGACAGGGGAGGGCGACGCGCCAACGCCAGTCGCATTTGTTCACCTTCTCACACGTCCGGCCCGAACTTGAAGTTGAACTCCCTGAATGGCTCGAACATGTTGCTATCGGTCGGCACCGGCAACGGGGCCGACCCGCGGATGGCGGCCAAGGCGGAACGGTCAAACGCATCATTGCCGCTGCTCCGTTCGACCTTCACGTCCGTGACCTCGCCGCCGGGCTGCACGCGGACACGCACCACGCACGACAGTCCCGGCGGCACGCCGAAAGGTTCCTGCCAGTTCCGTTGGACCGTGGCCCGAATGCGGTCATTATACTGGCTCAGGATATGCTGGGTCTGTCGCACCGGCTGCCTTGCCAACGACTGCTCCTTGATCCGCCATAGTCGAATACCGCCAGTTTCAGGATTCGAGAAGGCAAAAGTCTTGCTGTCGGGGGCGAAGGCGATGCGCTTCTGGCAGCACCCAGTTTCCCTGAGGTCAAATAGGAGACGTCCATCAGCTACCCGCCACAAGCGCAGTACGGTTGGCGTGCCAGTGTACTTGTCATTGACAATACCCTGATAATAATCTAATAATTGACCGTCGGCGAAGCCCAGGAGCATTGTGCCGTCCGGACTGAAAGCCAGCTCGGTGCCCTCCAGGCGGTAAGAGCCGGATGGAAGAAAGTCCAATTGATGCAGGCTGCGGCCGTCGCTCATTTGCTGGAGCTCTATGAAGTGCCTGTTGTCGTCATTTCCTCCATGCTGTTTCCACACGGCGCGGTACCTCCCGCCCGGTGAAACTTGCGCCTGACGCCCTCGCACCCAAGAAATGGAGAAGTCTTTTTCATCCTCTTTCCTGACATCGGTCAGGCGTCCGTCGCTGAGCCGCCATAGTTGGGTCTCGGTCCGGAACCTGACAGCAATTTCGCGCGCACCCCGGCTGAACCGAATCTCATGGATCTCCTCATACGGTCGGTTTACGTCGATGGTATGTGCCAAGCTGCCGTCTGTCGTCCGCCAAAGCTTGATTGTGCTCTTCTGGCCTACCGTAGCCAGTGCAACGAGTTGTCCGTTGGGACTGTAGGTGAACGCGGTGGGCCGATCCCCGCAAGGGTACCCAGTTTTTGGAGGTAACGAGATGGTAAGAAGAATGCGTCCGCTCGCGACATCAAAAAAAACTGGATCCCCAGATTACAACCGTACGCAACAGCCAGGGTGCCCGCGTCGGGACTGAAGGCGAGAGCATCCGCTTCGCCCAGCGTCCTAAATTGTTTATCGGGTGGCCATGTGGTACTAATGCGCTTCTCAGGCGGTGGTGGAGCGACGCCGGGAGGTTGCATTGGGTACTGTGCCCGGCGCACCGGCTGCGGTTTATTACCAATTGTGTAGATGACTCCGATAACCAATGCGACCACGACCAAGCCCACGAGGCGCGGCCAAGTGGCTTTGGGCTGAGGAGGTGCTGGGGTGGGAGGAGGTTTAGGAGTCTGCCTGGGGACTAGGCCGGGCGCGGGCGCCGGGCGGGTCGGCGGAAGCTGAGGTTGTGGGGGCTGGACTTGCGCGGCGGGTGTGGGCTGCGCAGCCAAGGTAGATACGGTGGTGGGCGGTCGGAATCGGGTTCGCACCACGAGGGGCTCGAGGACCTGGATCCACTGCCTGTAGCTCGCCCGGGCGTTACGGCTTATGGCATCCGCACCCTTCCAGAAGGTCGCTTCAAAGGGGCGCTTTAGGGAGTCCTGGGTAGCCGCGTAGGTCTGGCGGTAGTGGGCGTAGAACTCGCTGTTGTCCGCTTCGAAGTTGTCGTAGGACGGATCGACCTCCGGCCAGCGATAGCGGGAAACATAAGCTTCGAGCTCCCTCGGACCCAGGACATGGAGGTAGAAGTAGGGGAAGCAAGCAAACAGAAAGTAGTGCACCCCGACCGCCACGGACCAGGTGTCCGTGAGCAGGTCCACGGTCACAGTGCTCTGCCCGTCGGATGCCTGACTCCGTTGCGCGTTGATCTCTGGCGCCACCCACTCGTCGCCCTTGCCGAAGGTGGTGGGCGCATCCTCCGGGCGATCGACCACCACCCCGCTGTCATAGTCGATCAGGACCAAGTGCCCATCGGTTCAAATTGACGAACAAATTCGGTGGGTTGACGTCGGCGTGGATGTAGTACAGCTCGCGGAGGATGGCGAAGCACTCCGCCAGCTCCAGCGCCAACTGGCGCTTGAGGTTGCTGTCAAGATGCAGGAACTCCCGGAAGCGGTGGTCCAGGCGGTGGTCCAGGATGTCCTCGAAGCTGGTGAAGTAGCTCGGGTCGAGCCAATGGGCGGCGTACCCCAGCACCGACTGATGACCCAGTTGTCCTTCGAAGCTGAACTGAGGCAAGGCGTACAGACCCGGAACCGCAGCGAGTGACTTGCCCTCGCGGGCCAGCTCCTCCTGCTTGCTGCGGACCCGTGCCTGGAGTTTGCGAATCGTCTCGTAGCTGCGCCGGTCGTTGCCTCCCGGGTCGGGCTTGAAGAGCTTGATCACCAGAGCCACCGGCGGGGATGCATTGTTCACCGCCAGGCATCGGTAAATCTGTCCGAAACCCCCTTCGCTGAAGGGCCGCGCGTCAATCTCGACGGATTGCAACTGCTCCCAGCCAGCCGTGAGACCGCTACTCTGCGATTGCGTGATTCGAATGGCAGGCATTACATGGCGGGCGGGGGGGAGTGGGCCGACCCCGGTTTACGCAGGCCGCTAGGGAGAGATGCCAGGCTAGGCTGTACCATCCCAGGTCGGAGAATCATTCATCTTGCCGCGGGGGCAAACCCGGGCGCCGCCGCCCAGCCTGGTAACGCACCGTCGGCGCGGTGACGATCACGCCCAAGGACGCATCGTCGTCCAGCAAATGCTCGGTCCGGAGCTCGTCGGCATAGGCCCTGAGGGCGGCACTCAAGGCGCCATCGGTCGTGTTCTCGGGCAGGGAGAAGAACCCATTGAGCGTGGCGAAGAAACGCAACATCGGGGGTTCCATTTTGATCCATGTGGTACCGTCCTTGGTGCGCCCGACGTTAACCTGATCATGGGAAAAGATGCCGTCCGTGCACGTCATCACAATGTCTCCGTACTCAAAGTCTTTGCCCAAGCAGAGAATTGCCGGCTGAGCTTCCTCGTCGCGCGCGGAAATGGAGATCATGCGGTACAGTGCCTCTTTGCCCATCTCATTCTGCACTGTGTGTGGGTTGAGGTAGTTCAGAGCGTTCCACGGGGCGTAATGGTTTGGTGAGAGATCGTTGAAGTTGCCCCGAAGGTGCCAGAGGCCGCCATTGCCCACGTAGCCCAGCCACAACTCCGCCATGCTTTCTACGGCCACGATTAAAGTGGTGCCGAAGCTCTGCTCGGGGTCCACCTGGATCCCCTCCCGCGCGCAGTACTCTGCCGCCTTCTGCTTGACGTGCACCCGGGCCTGGGCGAAAAGCTGCCGCAGAGTGCAAGCATCCATGCCCGGTACCCCGGCGATGCTGGCAGCCGCTGCCTCAACTGCCCACTGAGCGCCGAGCCCAGCGTGCGCCTGCGAGCCCAAGCCGTCGGCGACAATTACCGCCCGCAGGCCGCACCTCGGATTGTCCGCCGTGGCAACCGCGTCCTGGTTCTCGCTCGGGTCCTTCCTGTAGGTGGTTGAGGCTACGCCTATGAGAGAGGAAGGGGACTCCATCTGCATCGCCACTGTCCGCCGCCGCTTAAACACGTCGCTTAACCGGTGATAATGGGGTCGGCATCGAAATCGTGTCTCAGGCGATTTTCACGTTCTTGCCCGAAGAGACCGATTCGATGAAGAATTTCCGCAGGTCTTCGTCCCGGTAAGTGGTCCGGTAGCGCAGAGGCGAACTCGCCAGATCCTGAAGGAGGGCCTCGGCCTCAGTGTCCTTCTGGCCGACAGCCGCAAAGAGCGTGGTGCACAGGGTGATCTTCAGGTTCTGTTTGACTCCTGTGCCACCGTTCTGGGGTCGCCGCCGCTCATACCGTCGGACATGACGACGATGACCACGCTGCGGGGCACCGACTCGGTGCTCGATCCCGAGAGAAACTGCTGCGCAACCCCCTCGGCACAGCGCAAGGCCACCCCAATGTCGGTTCCCCCACCGTGGCCGATCATGGGGTTGTAGTTCGCATAGTCGTCGATGTCCTTAACAGAGCTCGCCGGAGTGTGGACGGTGGCGCTGGTGTCAAACGTCACTACCGCGATGGAGAAGTTCGACTTCACACGGCTCTTCTTGAGCAGGCCCAACAGTTCCTTGACAGCCTGCTCCACCATCTGCGCCTTACTGACTTTGCTGGCGGTCATCTCGCCCATGGACCCGCTGCCGTCGAGCACGAGAATACCGAGCTGGCGGAAGGTGGCGGGCACAACGGGAGGAGCATCAAAGTCTGTGACCAATTGGTCTTTCATGGGTTTCTCCGAAGAATAGCAAATTCAAAGACTCCAGAAGATATTAGCGCCCGCGGGCTCGTGACGCTCTCGGGTCACGTTGCCTGGTTTCTTTGAATCAACGCATTCATTGCTTGTAGGCGCGCGGTATCTTGTAGCATCATCGCGTTACGCGTGCAAGCCAGTCAGCAGTCTCGTGTGGATAGCGCAGACGCGGAACGCCCAAGACCGAAACGCCCCGTGCGGCTCAGGCCCCAGAAACTCAGAGCGGCGCCTTGGTCGCTGATGAGATCCGAGAGGTTCTCGATAGCCTCGGACATCCGGTAGTCGTGGACCATCGGATGGAGCTTGCAGGTGTCACGAACGGTTCCGAGCACGTCAACCCCCGAGTTCCAGTGTACACGCCATTGCGCGTGGTTCCTCCGCTCCTGGGGCGGGTCGCCCTCCGTCATCGAGCGATGCGATGAATCGTCTGCTGCTGGTCCGCAGTCTTTCGGTCGCAGCGCCGCTCACCTGATTGCGCAGCGCACGGCGCTTGAGCCAAATGTCGAGGGTTTCCCGGCCGCAAGCGAATCCCGCGCAGTCATGGCGATCGGTCAACGGTTCCGGCGCACCGATCGTCACCCCTTCTCCCAGGGCGGCACGGTCTGCATGGTCTTGCGCAGCCGCTCGTTGGGTTGCGGCGGGGCCTCGAGCCGTGCCTGGAAGGCGGCGAAGGCTGCGGCGCCAACGCGCAACAGCGCGCGATCGAGCACGGCCTCCTCGGCGGCCCGACGCGTGGCGTCGAGGATGAACTCGGTGCGGTTCTTGCCCGTAGCGCGGGCGGCACGGTCGATCAGGTCGCGTTCCTCTGGCTTGATACGCAGGTTGAGGGTCTGGCGCTTGCTGGGTGGTTCGTGGACTGTCGACATGGCTTCTCTCCGGTTTCCTCCGATACTACCAGCCGCGTAACGACATTGTCACTACAGGCGGGTACGTCGGGCTGGGCGCGCTTGTGAGTAGCCGGAGTATTTCGATATGAGCCGGCGCGCCGTAAGCCGATGCTTGCCAGGGATGTCGGGTTACGCTGCGCTAACCCGACCTACGGCTTGCGCCCCGAGGAGGCTTGGTGGCTGTTCGGCATGACCGCCCTCGCGACGGGCGGCATCAATGATGCGGACAAGGGTTGGCGGGTTGCGCTGTGCTAGGCGCTGGGCGACGTGGCCCAGAACGGGCTGATCAAGCGGCGGCGCCTGGCGGCGAAGGAGGGGCAGGGCGGGCATACGGCACTGCCGTTGTTCGAGGATTGAATTCCTCCAGAGAAGGCAAGATTGACTCGCCTGAGAGTCCCAACCAATATGGTTGCAACCAGCGAGGTATATTTCCATGCCTTCCCTCACCTTGAAAGACATTCCGATGCCCCTGATGGAACGGCTGCGCGCACGCGCCGCGGAGGATCAGCGGAGCCTGAATCGGGAAGCCATCTGGCTGCTGGAGCAGGCCCTGGAGCCATCCGGCGATGCCGCGCTGCGTCTGCAGCAAGAATGCGAAGCCCAGGTTGCCGCCTGGAATGCGCTGGCTGGACGCTGGCAGGGAACCGAGGAAGAAACGGATGCGGTGGTCGAAGACATCTACCAATCCCGCACCCGGGGTCGAGAGATCACGCTTTGAAGCTGCTGGATACGGACGTTTGCATCGAGATCCTGCGCGGCAACCCACGGGTTCTGCAACAGCGCACCGCTATCCCGGACCGGATCGCCACGACCTGGATCACAGCCTGCGAGCTGGCCTACGGTGCAGCCAATTCCCGGCACCCGAAAGAAAAGCAGACCCTGGTGACGGAATTCCGGTCCACGCTGCCGCTCGTTGACTTCAACCTGGCCAGCGCACTGCTCTTCGGGAGCCATAAGGCACGCCTGCGTCGGGGTGGAGCGTCCGTCGCGGATGCGGACCTGATGATCGCTTCGATTGCCCTCGCCCACGGTGCGACCCTGGTCACTGGCAATACCCGTCATTAGGAGCGGTCCGATGGTTTGCTGTTGGAGAACTGGATACGCGAGCCGCCGCGGGAGCGGTAGCGCCCGCTGCGGGAACCAATCGCCCGCGATGAATCGACCTGCCGACCATACCAGTGCGGCTCGAAACATTGCAGGTAAAGCGCGACGCCATCACTGCGGCGGGAAAAGAGTTCGGTGCCCGACGCATTCGCGTGTTCGGCTCGGCGGCACGCGGGGACCGCCACCTTCGGCCTTATGTGCGGGTGGAGGCCGTAGACCTGTGAGCAAGCCATGGAGCCCTGCGCACTGCACATTCTCGACAGACGGGTAGGTCGGGTTAGGCGCGCTTGCGAGTGGCCGGAGTATTTGGATGGCTGCGACGCGCGCCGTAACCCGACGCTTGCCGTGGATGTCGGGTTACGCTGCGCTAACCCGACCTGCCATCTGCCTCCGTTCGACACATGAATAGCGACCTGCGCGACCAGAGCACCATCCTCGACGCACTGAATCGCCTGGCGTTCCGCCGGCCTCGGTAGCCCTGTACATTGATGCCGATAATCAGTCTCACCAATGCGCGAAGGGACTGCTGAGCGTGTTTCGGGAGGATCTCGACACCCGCGTCGTTAGCGCCACCATTGCCGGGAACAATCATGGCAAACAGATCGACAGATGGCGCGACGAACTGGTCGCCGCGCTTCCCGACCTCGTGGTGCACCCGCTCGCCGCGCCTGACCGCAAGCAGGCGGCGGATGTTGCCCTGCTGATGGCGTTGGGGGCTGACCTGGAACGGCATATCTGCGAGGGCGAGGTGGTGGTGATCGTTTCCTGGGATGAGCTATTGATCGGCGCCGCCGAACAGATCAAGGCGCGCGGCTGCAGGACCTTGATCGCTTACGCGGACGGCGAGATCCCGCCGGCCCGCAATCCACACCTGACGACCCTGCTGCTGCCCGCTTTGGCGAAACCGGTCTCGGTCCCTCGTGCGGCGCCGGTCGTCGCCCGGCGGCTACCGAGACCGCGCCTGCGCGGCTGCCGGACCGGGCTCCCGACGGCGCCGTCGCGTCGGTGCTCGCACAGCTCGCGGCATGTGTACGCAGCAGCCGGGTGGGGGCTATGGCGCTTCGGATGTGGGCCAAGCCCTGTCGAAGCTCGGCTACGACAAAGCGGCGCGAGCCCGCTTCCTTGCGTCGGTGCCTGGCCTCCGTGTGCGCGGCACTGGCCCGAACAAAGTCTTGGAGTTCTGAGACGGTCGAGGAATCCGGCGCCGCACCTAGCCAGTTTCGTCAGCCGATAACCCAGCAATTCCCGGGGGTAGACGAGATTGTCCAGATGCGATTCGAGCCTCGAAATAACATCCTCAAGACCGTAACGTGGACCTGGCGCCGTGGAATCTGAAGATCGCCCAACTGCGCGAGACGCGGATGCTCGGGCGCTGGAACGAGCGGTCCATGGAGGCACGAGTCGCTGCTGAACCGGGAGCGCTATCGGCGCTTGGATGTCTTCTTCGCCAGGGGGGCCAGGCAATCCGAGTCGCACCGGACAGCGTGATTCGGTCGCTCCTCGCCGGGCGCCTCGCTGTCGGGCCACTCGCGACGATTTCTTCACAGGCTCAGAACAGTTCGTTTCTATTGACCAATCTCAAGGAACGTTAGACTATGATTTGCCGCCTAAGGGGTGGGGATCGCGAAATCTCTTTTCCATAGGCGCTGATAGGGGGAAATCGGAGTCCAGAGTGGGGAGCTGCCTTCGTGCAACTCTTTGATGGAATCCGTTTTCTCGCCGCTCATCGCCTCCAGGCAGCCAAGACGATGCCATATAAGACACTAACTCACCAGAGGAGACCAACAGGATGAAGATGTTTTCGTTCTTGACAGCGAGCACAGTTGCTCTATCGGGGGCCTACGCCGTTGGCCATGGCGCTGCCGGCGAGACGCAGGGCGGCCGGGCCAATCTAGTGAGGCCGGTCTCCATACACACCATGGGCAAACCTGAGGAGATTACGGGCGCCGCGCAGGCGCAGGGACAGGAGAAGGCTAAGGAGACTACTGCCGCGGGGAGTGCTGCTGCGGCCGAAGGCGGTACGGCCTCGGCGGCCACTGGCCACGTGCAGGAGAGCCGGGATGCTGCCGGTCGTGCACCGCCTGTAAAGAGCGGTAGTTGCGGGAAGGGCGACATGGCGGCCGTCGGCGGCCCCGGCAGGATGGGCGGTCCGGGCTTGATGCGCAGCGCCATGGGCCGCATGCGCGCTATGCCTCGTATGGGTGGGATGCCTCGTATGGGCGGAATGCCTGGTATGGGCGGCCCGGGGATGATGGGAGGTCCCGGGATGATGGGCAGCGGCATGGGCGGCATGGGCGGCATGGGCGGCATGGGCGGCATGGGCGGCATGATGGGCATGATGGGCGGCATGATGGGCATGATGGGCGGCATGATGGGCGGCTCGGGCGGTATGCCTGGGATGGGCGGCATGCCCGGCATGATGGGCGGCCCGGGCATGATGGGCGGCCCGGGGATGATGGGAGGCCCGGGGATGATGGGAGGTCCGGGGATGATGGGAGGTCCGGGGATGATGGGAGGTCCGGGGATGATGGCCAGCAATTGGGGCGGCCCCGGCATGCGGGGCGGCAACATGCGTCGCATGCCGGTGATGACGGCCGGCATGCCCCGCAGTAAGGCCGACTCGGGCGGTGCCGGGACCTCCGAGATCATGCGGCTGGTGACGGAGGTCGGCAAGCGCGTGGACGCGATCGAGAAGCGCCTTGACGCGCTGCAGAGCACGAGGAGTGCCCAGATCGCCACGCAGACGTTTGCCAAACTGGGGCAGTAAAGTACGCGGGGTGCCCGCATCCTGGTGCGGGCACCCCGCCGATGGCTGAGGCACGCTCGTACCGAGGGGGTTCGGCTGACTGCTTAACGGTCACTGTGTCCCGTGCCGCAGGGCATTATGTCCTCTGCGCGCGTTGCTGCGCGGGTGTTGGCGCCGGCGCGGAGGATGCCTCGTGTCACTTCCGCTCGACGCCGTCCCCGCATCCCCGATAAATAAGGCGACGCCGCGTTCCGGCAGCACGAGCCCTTGCCCCAGCCTCCCTGTTCATCCGCATGCGCATGCGGCTGCGCCCTCGAGATTCCGAGCGAAGGCCGCGCCCGGACATCGCCCAGCGCACAGGGGTCGATAGTCCTCCACAGGGCGTCGGCGCTGTGGTTCCAGCTCCAACGCACATCCAGGGCCAGCTCCGCGAGGCCCGCCAACGGCTCGGGCAAGGGACGCAGGAAATAATGGGCAGGATGCATAGGGTCCCCTCCGCCGAGAGCCTGTGAATCAATCCGCTGCGCTTTCCGACAGGGCGTTGCGCGGTGTTCATGGCGTACCTCCCTTTACGCCACCCCTTCGGGGTGTCCTGCGGACGTGCCGAATGGCTGTCCTGCCATTCGGTCGCTCGTCGCCTTTCGACTCGATGTGTCTCGTCGCCGCGCGCCGTGCGCCTCGCTCTCGGGCCGTCGGGACGATGCCTTCACAAGCTTTGAGATCGCCCCGCCCGGGGCCACACGGTGCTCATCGCTCGGCGACCGATACGCTCGCCTGTCATGCCGGCCCGGCTTCCGCCTCGGCTAGCGCGACGGTAGCCGCGATCAGCGACAGGTGGGTGAGGCCTTGGGGAAAGTTGCCGAGCATCTCCCGGCTGCGCGTGTCGTACTCCTCCGCAAACAGGCTCAGGTCATTGCCGGTGGCGACCGCTTTGCGGAACACCTCATGGGCCTCGTCCACCCTTCCCTGGCGCGCCAGGCATTCGACGAGCCAGAAGGAGCAAGCGAGGAACACGCCTTCCCGGCCCGGCAGACCGTCGTCGTCGGGAGCATAACGCCGCAGCAATCCGTCCTCTGCCAGCCCGGACCGGACCGAGTCCGTGGTGCGGATCATGCGCGGGTCCTGATACTCCACAAAGCCGACGATGGGCAGGAGCAGCAAGGCCGCGTCCATCCGGGGACGGTCGAAGGCTTGGATGAAGACCCCGCGCTCGCGGCATCGTAGCCCTTCTCTTCCACTGCACGCCGTATCTCGTCGCGGGTGCGCTTCCAGTCCTCTACGGAGCGTCCCGTCCCAGATCCTCGGCAAGGCGGATCCCGCAGTCCAGCGCCGCCCAGCACATGGCCTTGGACTGGACGAAATGGCGGGGCTCGCCGCGCATCTCCCAGATCCCGCGGTCGGGCTCGCTCCAGAGCGCGGCTGCAGCGTTCACCAGCTCGACCAGGAATTCCCAGTAGTCGTCGTCCGGCGAGTGCCCCCGCTGGTGCCAGCGCCAGGCGAGGCCCAGCAGCTCGCCGTAAGCATCGAGCTGGACCTGTCCTTCGGCGGCGTTGCCGATGCGCACGGGCCTGGCGCCGCGATAGCCCTCCAGCTCCTCTACCGAGTGCTCGTGCAGGCGGCGCTCACCACCGACGCCGAACAGAATCTGCAGCTCCTCGGCGCTTCCGGCGGCGCTGCGCTCGATGAAGCGGCGGAATCCGTCGGCCTCCTTCACGTGGCCTAGCTCTGCCAGGGAACGGACGGTGAAGGAGGAGTCGCGGACCCACGTGTAGCGGTAGTCCCAGTTCCTGGAGCCGCTGGGAGATTCGGGCAGCGAGGTGGTCGGGGCTGCGGCGATGGCCCCGGTGGGCGCGTTGGAGAGCCCCTTGAGAACGATGGCGGAACGGCGCGCCAGTTCGGCGTACGGTCCGGCCACTGTGGTCCTGGACGACCAGTGATACCACCAGGCGATGGTCTCTTCCAGACGGCCGTCCAGCACACTGCTTTCGGGCGGTTCGACCAGCCCCTCGTCCAGGTCTTCCGGAAGGCGATAGAGGATCGAGAGCCGCGCACGGGCCCCCGGCCCGACCCTGAACGCCCCGACCAGGTCGTGCCTGTGCTTCATCTCCAAAGGAAAGTCGCCGGAGATGAGCAGGCCGTCCGCGCCGCCGATGGCGATGTAGTGATGGGGGTCGCTGCGCCCGCGGATCCAGGGCTTGATGGCCCCGTAGTCGAACCGCGGCGCCACCGTGACGTGGAAGTCCACGCTGCCCTCGACGCCCTCCACGATGCGCAGCAGTTGCCCGTGGGGGTGGTGCTCTCCGCCCCTGCGCATCGGCAGGCAGTCCGTGAGCCGAGCGGAGCCCTGGTCGGTCCGGAACGTCGTCTCCAGGATGAGCGTCTGAGGAAGGTACTGCCGCTCGACGCGGTACTCTGCGGCGGGCTCAATCTGGCAGTAACCGCCCTCCTGCCAGCCCAGCAGGCGCCCGAAGCAGCTTCGCGAGTCGATGCGGGGCATGCAGCACCAGTCGATGGAGCCGGCGCGCGAAACCAGCGCCGCAGAGTGACAGTCCGAGAGGTACCCGTAGTCGGCAATCGGCGGGTAGGGTTCTCGAACGTCGCTCAAGTCCGCCTCCCGATCTCAGGGCTGCAGGACATAGGTGCCGGGCGCTTCACCGAGGGGAGGCAGGGCGTCGGCCGGCGCGCCCATGAGGGGAGGCGTCACCCGTTCCGAGGAGTGAGCGGCGAGCCAAGCGGTCCAGGCAGGCCACCAAGAGCCCTCGGAGCTGGCTACCGACGCTGCCCATGTTTCGGGGTCCACATAATGCTCGCCTTCACGGCGCGTGGTCATTTGGTAAGTTCTCCCCGGATGCCCCGGCTCGCTGACGATGCCGGCGTTGTGACCCCCGCTGGTCAGCACGAAAGTGATCTCTTCGGCGTCCGCCAGCAGGTGGATCTTGTAGACCGAATGCCAGGGCGCGACGTGGTCTTTTACCGTTCCAACCACGAACAGCGGGGCACGGATGTCGCTCAGCGCTACCGGGCGTCCCTCCACCTCGTAGCGGCCTTCCGCCAAATCGTTGTTGAGGAAAAGCTTTCGCAGGTACTCCGAATGCATGCGGTAAGGCATGCGGGTGAGGTCGGAATTCCACGCCATCAGGTCGAACATCGGCTGTCGCCGGCCGAGCAGGTAATCCCGTACCAGGCGGGACCAGATCAGATCGTTGGAGCGCAGGAACTGGAACGCTCCCGACATTTGCCGGGTGTCCAGGTAGCCCTGGTCCCACATCAGATCCTCCAGGTAGCTCACCTGACCCTCGTTGATGAAGAGCATCAGCTCCCCCGCCTCGGTGAAATCCGTCTGGGCCGCCAGCAGGGTGACGGTCCTCAGGCGACGGTCTCCGTTGCGGGCGAGGGTTGCGGCGGCGATGCTTAGAAGTGTGCCGCCCAGGCAGTATCCCACCGCATGCACGGCGCGACCGGGCAGCACGTCTGAACTGCGTCCAGAGCGGCGACGATCCTCAGTCCGCGATAATCCTCGAGGCTGAGGTCCCGATCCTCAGCGCTCGGGTTTTTCCAGGAGATCATGAACACGGTATGGCCGGCGTCGACCAGGAACTTCACCAGTGAGTTGTGGGGGGACAGATCCAGGATGTAGTACTTCATGATCCAGGCCGGGACGATGAGCACCGGCTCGGTATGGACCGTATCGGTCGTGGGGGCATACTGGATCAGCTCGATCAGGCGGTTGCGGTAGATGACCTTGCCCGGGGTCACGGCCAGATCCCGCCCTGCCCGGAAGTTCTCGGCCCCCGCCGGCCTCTTGGCGCCGCCCGCCCGCTCCCAGTCCTCCAACAGGTTCATCCAGCCGCGCACCAGGTTCATGCCGCCTTCGCGGAAGGTCGCTGCGAGGACTTCCGGGTTGGTGAGCGGAAAGTTGGACGGTGACAGCACGTCGAGATACTGGCGCGTCATGAACGACACCACGTCCTCGCTGTGCTTCGCCACCCCCCGCACCCCGGTGGTGGCGTTGTGCCACCATTGCTGGCCGAGCAGGAAGGACTGATGGACGAGGTTAAAGGGAAAGACTTTCCAAGCCGGGTCCGCGAAGCGGTGGTCCTGGGGGAGCGGCTCGATGCAGGGGGGTATCCCCAGGCCGCACCGCGGACTGGGCAGCGTACAGCCCGAAGCGTAGTGCCTTGCGCAGCCCTTTCGCGACGAGCTGCGTTTGCTTGCCGGGCGAAACGGCGAGGTGCACCAGCCAGTCCAGGTAAGCCATGGAGAGCACCGCCGGCGACATGCCCAGGGTCAGCCGGGCCATGCCCGCGCTCAGGGCTCGGTCCACGATCTCGGACCCGTAGGACTGGTCCGGGTCCGGCGGCGGTGACCCGTCGTGGGGAATGGCACGGGCGCGCGGCTGCGGCTGCCTGGTCGGGGAGCCCGCCTTGGCAGCGTCCGGCCGCACGGTCTCCGACGCAGTATCGGTAATCATTGGATATTACCCCCTCGGCCGGGCGGGCATCTCACTGTGCAGTGGAGACGGGTCGGCCGGCATCCCCGTCGCCAGTCCAGGCATAGTCCGTCTGCACCCGCAGAGCTGTCAGCTCCGCGTGAATGGCCGTCAGCGCGCGGTCTTGCGCCGCCAAGTGAACGAGCACCGCCCGGACCTCCTCTTCGGCCTTCTGGTTCACCTGGTAGTCGTTGTGCGCTTCCAGGCGGTCCCGCTCCGCCTGACGGTTCTGGCTCATCATGATCATCGGCGCCGTATACGCCGCCTGCAGGGAGAGCAACAGGTTCATCAAAATGAACGGATAGGGATCCCAGTGTCGTATCCAGGCGGTGACGTTCACGACCGCCCACACCAGCAGCAGGGCCGACTGGCCGATGATGAACGGCCAGGAGCCGACCGTGCCGGCCACCCGGTCGGCAGCCCGCTGCCCGAACGTGAGCCGCTGCTCCAAGAGTCTCATTGACGCTGCGAACCGGCGGGTGGCGGTGCCGGAAAGGCGCAGGAAAATGCAGCTTGCGCATGGTGAATCTCCCCTCAGTAGAAACCTCAAACTTCCGTCTCGGTCCAGTCGTGGAACTCGCCCAGGTTCCCGAGGCGCCCGTCCACAAATTGACGATACCCGGTTACTTTGTCTCGAAGCGGCTGATGGATGCACCGACTGGGGCCCCGACATCCCGCACCCTTCTGGCCGGGGTCAGCGGCGGGTTGTGAGCGCTTCTGGTCGGTCACGCGGCTACTGCTGGGCTCGCGGGGCATGCCGGAGGCTTTCCGAGTTCTCGTGTAGGCTCGAGGCGACGTGCTCCATCGCCCAGCGGTACGCTCAGCCAGTCTCTTGGCGACTATACGGATACAACGCGGTCTTGGCGACCGGCAGGAATGCTGCGTGGCGCGGACTCTCCATGTCCAGATGCCGGTAAACCGCCAGCTTGGCCGCATCGAGAATCACCATCCAGACCAGGGCATAGCCCCAAACCAGCCCAACCTGGGCCCAGCGAAGGGGCGCCAGCAGCCCCATCGGGTAAACCACCAGCAGCGTGGCTGCGGCTTTGGTCATCCGGTAGATGGCGTATGAGTTCATGCTTGCCGCCCTGATCCTCACCGCGCCGGGGCTCTCGGTCATCGTGAACGCCGTCTCGGCAGAATCCTCGCGGGGCGGGTCGTAGAGCGGCAGAATACCCAGGAACGTCCAGTGCCCGGCGTCCTGCCGCGCCACGCCCAGGGTCCGGTAGCCCTTGGCGGCGAGGTCGTCCACGACCTGCTGGGCACGGGCGGCCTCCTCGCCCCCCAGGCCGGCGAGCTGCATGATGACCTGCGGGGCGCCCTTGGTGACCGTGAAGCGCTGGCCCGCGGCGTCCTGGATCTCCGCCTGGGTGCGCTTGCCGACCGGATCGAAGGGGGTGAAGCTCGACTGCCGATAACCCTCCAGCACCGCCCGGTCCGTGAGCCCCGCGAGCACCGCGAGATCGATGGGGTCCTGGTTTTCCTCCTTGGAAGCCAGTGCCCCGGCGAGAACGAGCGCCTGGGCGTCGGGCGCGGCGAACAGGACAGGCTCGCCGAGGGTCAGCTTGTTCTGGGTCAGGGTACCGGTCTTGTCGGAGCACAGCAGGTCTATGCCTGCCATCTCCTCGATGGACTCCAGGCGCGAGACGATGGCCTTCAGCCGGGAAAGGGCCAGAGCACCGACCGCCATGGTGACCGAGAGCACCGCCGGCATCGCCACCGGAATGGACGCCACCGTGAGGATCAGCGCGAACTGCACCAGCTCCAGCAACGGGGCGCCGCGGAACAGTTGGACGGTCAGGAGCACCGCCACCAGCCCCAAGCTGATGTAAATCAGATAGTCGCCGATGGTGAGCACCGCCTTCTGGAAGTGCGAAGCGGCGCCTGCCCCCTCCACCAGCTTGGCGGTGCGCCCGAAGAAAGTCTCGGCGCCGGTAGCGGTGACCACGGCCACCATCTCCCCCTGCTTTGCGATGGAGCCGGAGTATGCGATGTCTCCGGCCTTCTTGTTCACCGGCAGCGACTCCCCGGTGAGCGCCGACTGGTCGACGCTGAGGTAGTCCCCCTCGAACAGCTTGACGTCGGCGGGAACGATGTCGCCGAGCCGCAGCCGCACAACGTCGCCGGGCACCAGGGCACTGGCCGGGAGGTCCCGCGTGTGCCCGTCGCGCCGCACTCTGGCCTTGAGGGCGAGCTGTTTCTTCAGTGCTTCCAAGGCGTTCGCCGCCTTGTATTCCTGCCAGAAGCCCACCCCTGCGTTGAACACCAGCAGAAGAAAGATGATGGCGAAATCGTCCCAGTGCCGCACGATGATCGAGAGCACCGCCGCCACCTCAATCATCCAGGGGATAGGCCCCCAGAAGTAGCCGAGGAACTTGACCAGCGGGCTGACCTTTTTCTCTACCGGGGCATTGGGCCCGAACTGCTGAAGCCGGGCCTTGGCTTCCGCCGAGCTCAGCCCCTGCGGCGAGGTTCCCAGCGTCCTCAGCAGCTCATCGAGCTCGGTCTTCTCCGCCGTCTGTGCGTCGATGCTGTGTATCATGCGCGAGTTTGACCTCGGCATTTGGGTATTGGGTTCGGGCCTCGATGCGCTGTGCGGCGCGATCCTGAGGTGCAACCGGCGTTGATGGCAGTCAACCGGCCACAGCATCTTCTATCGCCAACCGGGGAACTCCCTGCCGATGCCGGCCGTTTGCCGGTGACCGAACCCCGTGCCCCGCTACGGGGGCTTCCCCCGGAAAGCACCGCCTCACGCCGATCGCTCTCCTGGACCGGCCGCAACCCCCGGCTGCCCTGGGCCGGTTCAGCCGGCCTCCGGCACCGAAATACGCCCCCCGACCCGTCTCACCCGCGCGTTGACCGGTCCGTACGCACGGACTACCCTTCCTCTACGCCAGAGGCGGTTGCTTTTCCTAGTCTTTTGAGTGGCCGCATGGCCGGGCGGCAGTCGCCGACCAAGGTCCGAGAATCGGCCATTTCCGGCCCTTCGGGACTTCGCGGCCCAGCGGCAGGTCCACTCTGGAAGCGGTCATACGGGGGCAGAGAGTGGTCGTCTGGGTGCCGCCCGAGCCTGGTGGTAAACGTCATTGAAGTACAACCCCGACGGTCCCACCCGATGGACAGACCCGAAGTACGTATCGCGAATGCTGCCGACATTCTCTCCGTGAGCAGGGGCTCCCCAACCTCCTTGCATAGGTGCAGTAATCGCCGCTCTCCCAGCCACTGAACGTCCCTTTCACCACGCAGACTCGCAAGAGCTGAGTGCCATGCTAACCTTTAGGATGAAGGGTTAGAAAAAGGAACGTTCGCGGTTTGCACATGCGCTCTGCGCAGAGAGCGAGGAGGTAGCTGATGGCAAACCTCAACCGAGTGATGAGTTTGGGCGGCGCGGTGGCCGCTGGCGAGTTTTCCGCCGACGGGGGGCTAATATCGTACAAGGGCGACTTCCCGAGGGAGACGGCTCGCTACATCGCGACGCTATGCGCGGGCAAGGCTCTTATCGGAGCTACCGAGGTGGCTGCTCTGAGCCGGATGACCGGGATGGACTGGTTACCCTTCCAAGGCTGGGCAGTGTCGGGCGGTGACTATTCCATCTGCGTGATCGGCCACCTCGGGGTGTTCGTGGAAACGGCCAAGGCGGACTTCAACGAGATCTACCGTGTGCTGAGCGAGGAGGCCGAAGTCGTCCTGAAGGCGGCCTGACAACTCCGCCGAGACGTAGCCCTGAGGGCCGCGCGGTTCTGCCGGGCGGCCCGCGGCGTCTCTGGCACCAGCCCTGGGCTCGGCACGTGATCCTCGCATCGCCGTTCGCGCTCAGGCTGCGACGGCCGGTGCCTACCCACACCCAGCCTCGTGCCGCTACTCAATATGTTGGGCCAACAGAGGCCACGTCAATCCAGGAGTCACGGTGCCTACGAAGCCATGGGTAACATTCAGACGACCAGAGCCTGATCGACACTACCTGGCTCTTTTGTCCGAACTTGCGTTGAAGCGATTTCAAGATCTTGGGGCTTTCCTTCTCTACAGTTGGCGAATCCAGGGCCAGTTGACGCACACTCCGGGCCTTCTCGGCTACTCGCTGCTGGCGCGTATGCTCAAATCAAGCGGCAGTTTTGGACGCTGTCAGTCTGGGAAGGTGAAGCCGCTCTCCAGCGGTTTGTCGTGGAGAACCCCCACGGCCAGGTCATGGTGGCGCTCCGAGACAAGATGGACCGGAGCGGTTCGTGCGCTGCGTATTCGCGGCTCGGAGTTTCCCCCGCGCTGGCAAGAAGCTTTTGGGAGGCGTGACACGGCCTAATCCGGCAAGGACAGGTCTAACCCGTCCTCCGACCGCACGCCATGAGGGTCGGCAGCCAAGGGCATTGACACAGTTTCGTCGTCGTCCTGACTCGCCTGGGTACTAGGAGCCTGTCGGACTTAACAGGCTGTTGAAAAACTCCTGCGGACATTGAATCGGGGCGAGTCAATGGTGACTCAAGATTGAAGAATCAACGACTTATGTGGCCGCGCTCGGCCACGGACACGAAAAGCAGCCTGCGGCCGGACTTTTTCAACACCCTGTTAAGGTAAAAACGCGGGGGTTGCAACGCCCCAAGGGGGAATCTTGACCATGTGGCTCGGGTATGGGTGAGAAGCTATCCTTTTTTGCTTGGCAAGACCCTTCCCGTGCCTTCTTTTCACCCGTTCAGGGCATGCATCCGCTTCAGATTCCACCCAATGCATACTAGAGCCCATTCACTTCGGACTGCGTCTAAGCCGCGAAGCAGAAATTGCCTGAACCCTTGCACGTGTTTGAGGATACCGAAGACGGTTTCCACGGAAGATTTGCGCTTGGCGTAAAGTGCCTTACCTTCCTTGGTTTGCAGGCGGTGGTGCATGGCCTGTACGGGTGTGGGATTGCGAGGGGGTTTGGGGTCTTCGGCGAAGCGCGTCTGTAAGGGAACATTGTGCTTCTCGCGTTTTTCCGGGATGAGCGGCGCGATGCGAGCGTCTTTGCACCGCTGAACGTTGGCCTCGCTGAAGTAGCCGGTGTCGGCGAGGAGGGATTCGCCCTGACCCAGCGCCTCGGGCAACTGGGCAATGTTCTCTAACGCTGGCGCAATCTCCTGTTTGTCATTGGGGTGCTGGGTGACGTGGTGCTCCACGATGAGGTGCGTCTCGACATCCACCCCGGCCTGCACGTTGTAGGCCTGTTCGAACCCTCCACTGGAGGTGGGCATGATGCGTGATTCTTCATCCGTCAGATTGACTTGGTCCTTGGCCTGCGGGCCGGGTGTCGGAGGAGTCGGCGCCTTGCCCCGAGCCTTCTTGCCGGTGTGTTTCTCATAGACCTCGCGCTTGGCCTGCTTGTGTTCGAACTCCGCCTGCTCGCGCTCAAAACGCGCCTGCGCCCGGCTCCGGATTTCCTCCTTCGCCCGGGCAATCGCCGCCAGTCGCTCTTCGCGACGCTTGATCTCGGCGGGAATATCCATCTCCTCCGCCAGTGAGCTCCGGTCGGCCTGCTCGGCAAAGCGCATCAGGGCTTGCACTTCCTCCTGAAGCTGCGCCTCGAGCCGGTTCGCGTACTCCCAACTCAGCGCCTTATGCTTGCTGGCGTTTGCTTTGACCTTGCTCCCATCCAGCGCAATCGTGCCCAGCTTCACCAGCCCCATCTCTGACGCCACCAACAGAATCTCGACAAACAGCCCCTCCAGCTCCTTCAGAAACCGCCTGCGAAATTGCGCGATGGTGTCATGGTCCGGGTGCGTGTTGGCACAGATATACCGAAACGCGATCGAATCATGGGTCGCCTTCTCCAGCTTGCGACTGGAAAACACCCCCGTGGCATAGCCATAAAACAGCAACGCCACTAACATCGCTGGGTGGTAGGGCTTCAATCCCTTCCCCGTACACCGCCGACAGATGCCTCAGCTCCAACTGCTCCACAATCTCCACCACAAATCGAGCCAAGTGCCCTTCCGGGAGATAGTCCTGCACGCAAGGCGGGAAAATATACGGGGTATCACGGTCTATCGGGATGAATTCAACAGCCATCTTGCTCCCCAGGCGGTGGCCCGCTACAGTGCGCCTATCTACCCCCGTGTTGGCTCCAAGTCCGACAGCCTCCTAGGGCCTTGTCCCTTCGAAACCCGTTGCTGCGGTTGAGCGTGAATCGGGAAGGTTGGCATCCTCAATTCTCGAAGGTTCGGTCGTGGTCGCGGTACTCTAGCAAGTAAAGCCACTTCCCCGTCGTATCACACTGAGCATACGAAATTGCACCATTCTGTCCGCGTAGCCGCCCAATACGCCCTGGCGCTGCTGCTCGCAGTGAACCTGCTGAACTACATCGACCGGCAGGTGCTGTACGCGGTGTTTCCGCTGATCAAGGCGGATCTCCGCCTCACCGACACCGAGCTGGGCCTGCTCGGCAGCGCCTTCATACTGTGCTACATGCTCTCCGCACCGGTGTTCGGACGGATCGGGGATCGCATGCGGCGGGTCGGGATCGGGGCAGCGGGGCTTGCGATGTGGAGCCTGGCCACACTGGGGGTCGCGCTCGCGACGGATTATCGGGCGTTGCTGGCGGCGCGCACGGCGGTGGGCGTCGGTGAGGCGAGCTTTGGCACGGTATCGCCGGCGCTGCTGTCCGATTACTTCCCGCGCGAGCGCCGCGGGCGCGTGATGGCCCTATACATGCTGGCCATCCCGGTAGGCAGCGCCCTGGGCTATCTCATGGGCGGACTGCTCGGCCAGCGCTTCGGTTGGCACTCAGCGTTTCTTATCGTGGGTGTTCCGGGCCTGCTCTTGGTGCTGCCGGTCTGGCTGCTGCGCGAGCCAATGCGGGGCGGGGTCAGCACCGCGGCGGACCCGGTCTCGACTGCCGTAGGGAGGGACTACCTGGGCCTCGCGCGCAACCGTTCCTTCGTCACCATCACGCTTGCCATGGCGGCCATGACCTTTGCCATAGGAGGCCTAGCGCAATGGGTACCGACCTTTCTGTATCGCGTGCACAGGCTGGAACGTCGCGACCGGAAATGCCTGGTTCGGAGGCATCACCGTGCTGTCGGGGATCGTCGGCACCCTGGCCGGGGGCTGGTGGGGCGATCGCTTGCAGCGCAGCAGTGCGGCGGGCTACCTGATCGTGTCGGGGCTGGGCTCTTTGCTCGGCGCCCCGGTCACGGCCTATGCCATCATGACGCGGTCACTCACCGGCTGCCTCACGGGCATGTTCCTGGCCGAGTGCCTACTGTTTCTCAACACCGGGCCGCTCAATACGGCGATCATCAACGTTACCGCGCCTGCCGTCCGCGCCATGGCATTCGCGGTAAACATCTTCATGATCCACGCCCTGGGCGATGCCATCTCGCCCACCTTGATGGGTGCGCTCTCCGATCGGTGGGGACTGCGCGATGCCCTGTCGGTGACGCCGCTCGCCATGCTGCTGGCCGCGGGGCTGTGCCTGCTCTGCATGCGCTTTGTCGCAGAGGACGACCAGCGCAAGTGACGGCGGCCGACGTGCGAGACGGTACGCCTAGCGACCCCACTCGGCACGTGGGCCATGCCGTGATCACGCTCGAAGGCCAGGACCTCGTGGCGGTCCTTGGCAAACCACGA
>CAWCPV010000016.1:0-224410 GCA_963797555.1 uncultured Gammaproteobacteria bacterium
CATGTCGTTATACACATCTCGGGCTCTGTGAGGCCCGTTGTGCGTCCATGGCGAGCACGAAGTCGCGGGTTCGCTGCAGCCCGATCCACAGGCTTTGCGGACCCGGGAAGCCGTCGCCCTTGCGATTGAGGAAGCCGCCGAAGCTCGCCACCATACGCACCATCGCATCGAGCGAGGGGGGTGTCTCAGGCGGGGGCTGGCGCTTGGTGACGATATACACCGCGCGCCATTCCTCCTCGGCGAACACCACGTTGCAGGGCATCTGCGGGCAGTCGCGCCCGAGCAGGGTGAGGTAGAGCACCCGCCAGGCGATGATGAGGTAGAAGGCGAGCGCGGGCTCCAGGCGTTCGAGGGTCTCGAGCTGCAGCTTCTCGATGCGGCAGCCGCTTTTGAGGATCTTGAAGAACACCTCGATTTGCCACCGGCAGAGGTACCATTGGAGCTTCTCCAGGGCCTGCTCGGCGGTCTCGACGGGGAGGCTGGTGAGGAGCAGCCACTCGATGGGCTCCTCGCCCTGGGGCGGGTCCACCTCGCGGGCCAGCACGGCGCTCACCTCGATGTCCGCCAGGGTGCGGTCCGAGCGATGCGGGGCCTTGAAAGTGAGGCGTGCGACGCGCAGTTGCTGGTGGATGCGCCGCGCCGGACGCCTAGCGGTGGCGGGCAGGTCGAATTCGGCCTCGGCCAGCACCGGCGCGCTTGCGAGCCGGGCGCGCTCGGCGCGGATGAGCCACTCGGCGCAGGGCTGCGTGGCGGCGCGTTCCGCGAGCACCTCGTAGATGTCGGCCTCGCGGTCGGCGACATAGACCAACTGGGTCTCGGGCAGGGACTCGATGAGCTCCGAGACGCGTCGATAACCCTCCAGCCAGCGCAGGCTCTCTTTTTCCTCGATGGGCCGGCGGCCCTGCTCCTTGCCCAGACTGCCCGCCTCGCGGGTCCAGCTCCATAGATCCAATAGCCCCAAGGGCACCCGCTCGGGGGTCACGGCGAGGGTGGGGTGCAGGTACAATCCACGGCGGGTCTCGTAGTTGAGCGGGCCCAGCCCGACGATGTCGTTCTTGCCGCTATAGTCCCCTTCCGTGGTGTCTTGGATGCACAGCACCACCGAGTATTCGCGCATACGCTGCTCGGTGCAGGCGTAATGGGGCTCGAGCACCGCCTGGGCGGTGACCTGGGGATGGTCGAACAGCCGATAAGCCGCCAAGGTCTCGGCCCAGCCGCCACAGGCGGTGGGAATGCTCTGCATGGGATGGGCTCCCAGCTTCTCCAGGGTGCGTCGCGCCCGGCGGTTGAGGCGCGCATCACCCAAGTCGATGGCGGCCAGCTCCTCGGCCAGGGCATTCATGCGGCTCCCCCGAGCGCCCGGCGAAAGCGGCCATCGAGCGGATACACATAGACATCCTTGATGGGCAGCGCCTCACGGTCGAGCTTGCCCCGCCCGGTGGTCTGCCCCAGATGATGCCAGTTGGCCGCCCGGTAGCAGGTGCCCGCGAACCGGCCGGCCTCGACAAAGGTCTCCAGCAGCACCGGGCGTACCCCGTAGCGCTCTTCGAACTCGCCCGGCACCTGCCGCGCGGCCCGCCCGAGGACCTTGGAGGCCAGGTTCGCCACCCGCACCCACGGCAGAATGAGAAACCGCGCATGGTTCAGCACCTGCCCCAGGTGCTGCGCACGGCTTGGCGCATCCCAGCCAATCCAGCGGTCGCGCACGCCCACCTTCCAGGCCGCGGCCCCGAAGCCCATGGCCCCCACCACACCCCCGTCCCAGCGAATCAGATAGCGCAGCTGGGCACCGGGCAGCGGCCGGTAGCCCAAATAATGGTACCGGTCGATGAGCCCATTCCACAGCGCCGAGTCCGCCGGGTCAGCAACCGGCGCCAAGTGCAGACCCTGCAAATCCCGCACTGCGCCCACCACCGGTACCTCAGCGGGCCAATCTTGCGGCTCGCGCGACAGCCCCTTCCCATTGCCGTTACCGTTGCGCGGCGCCGGCAGCTCGATCCAGCCTGCCCGATGCAGCCGCAGCAGCCCGACTCGACAGCTCATCAGCTTGGGCCTACCGGCTGCATCGGTCCACCCCAGCACCCGACACACCCGCCGCGCCACCTCGGCTCGCACTCGGGGCTCCGCCAGCCGAGCCTCCCGCCGTATGCTCTCAAGCTCCCCCGCGCTCAGCACGCGCCCACCCAACCACCTCGGCAACCCCTTCTCCATCTGCTCCCCCTCGTCACCTGGTGAACGATGGGGGCATTGAATCAGCTTCCGGGGGCTGTGTCCAGAGGGGCAGCAGCCCTAGCTACGGGGAGATGTGTATAACGCCATGGCTCTGCCGAGCTGCGCCTTGGTTGCCTGGAGCGATTTTATCAGCGCTCGGCGCTCAGGATTGGGAACCATCCGCTCAGGATCGGCTGGTTCGGTGGCATAGGTGCTCAAGTGGTCGATGTTGAATTCGTCCTGCAGGTATTTGAAGAAGTTCTCTTGGCGCCAACGGCCGAACATGCGATGGGCGATCTCTGCGGCAGGTAAGTCCTGCCGGGTCGTCAGGATCGCGCTCTGATGTCCGTTTTTGCATAAGCGGCGGATCTCGCGCATCCACAAGGCGGGTTGTTTGCGATTGGCAGCGATGACCTGCACGCTGCACTCGGCCAGACTATAGGTCACAGACTTACCGTGGTGCTCGACGCTTAAGGGGCGGAAGTCCTCCGGGTCCCAGGGCGTTTGTTTACCCTTGCGATACGTGATGACTTCGGCCCCTTGGCTGTGCCACTGCTGGAAGGACTGGGGGCTCCAAGCCTCACGGTCAAACACCAAGGTCAGCGTCCGGTCGGGGCCGATCTGCTGGCGCGCCTGGGGAATGACCTCCTGCTCGATCAGCGCCAAGAGGTGTCCATTGAGGGGGCTGGTGACGAAGAACACCGGCTCGGCCGCTCCGTTATGCACCCAAACATCCGTCGAGGCGGGCAGACACTGGCGGCGTTTCTGCACCAACGTCTTAGGCAGCGGATGCTTGCGCCCCGTGTAGGCATGGACGTGACCGTCGACGTACAGTATGCCCAGCTCATCGGGCTCCCCCTGCGCCGTAAGGTCATGGAACAGGCTGATGTAGTGCTGTCCACGCCGGGCAGCGGTCTCGTCCAGACCGATGGCGCGCACCTGGGAGTGGTCCTCCTGATCGCGGGCCCTGCCCACGTAGTGCTTGAGTACCGCCCACAGGCGCTCATCGCCCACGCCCAGGTGCCGAGCCACGGTCGCCACCGGCATGGCCTGGCACAGCGTGACCACCAGCGCCTCCATCAGCGCCGTGAAGCCACTCTGTGCGCGCGCCCACGGCGCTTCGACCTGGGTCGTCTTGCCGCAGGCCTCGCAGCGCAATCGCGGCAGATGCGCGTGCAGGTACGCCCGTGACTTAAAGAAGCTCAGGTGCTGCCAACTGCGCTCCCGGGTGTCGTGCACCGGCTGGCCTTGCGCTCCGCAGGCCGGGCAGGCAAAGCGGCTGCCCTTGGCAAACGCCACATCGAGGTCGATGCGCCCAGCCTCGGGGTCGAACCGCACGTCGGTGACCTCCCAAGGCACCGTCAGGCCCAGTGCCGTGGTAAACAGATGCGTGGGCTGCACGGTGCTCCCCCCTTGGATGACGGCCTGTGGATTTGTGGACGAGTCCTGCGGAGCGGCCCGCGTCCCAAGGACCGTGTGGACAACCTCCCGGTTGCCCACACTCGCGGGCCTCTCGCCCACAACCCCACAAGCCCAACCACAAGATGTTGTGATAAGCGACCAGTCAGGGCAGATGCTACTTCACCACCGCGACCCACACAATTTCCGAAAGAGCCCATTAGGGTCTTCGTCCTCTCCGACCGATATGGTCGCGGGGTCGGATTGTCGACTGTCTGCGCGTTTTCTCCCGCCAGTTTGCAGATCATGCGTGGCGGCGCGGTGTACAGCTCCGATCTCTCTGGACACGAGGAGAAATAATAGTCGATGTGTCGTGGAGAGGAGATCGGAGATCAGAGATGGCCAAGCAGTTCACGTTGAGCGCGGAGCAGTGTTCGCAGCTTTCGCTGCGGGTGTTGAACAAAGCGGAGCCGGCAGCAGATCGCGCGCCGAGCTGGGGTGTCTGAACAGAGCCGCTGGCGTGACGAGTTTCTCAGCGGCGGCGAGCAGGCGCTGGCCGGGGGCTGGGCGTGACCACCAGGCAGGTCTGCCGGGAGTTCGAGGCGCTGGCTCACGAGGTGCGACCCCCACTGAGCATTGCTCCCCGTCGGCAGGGGGCGATTCATTCGCTCCGGCTGATGTGTATGTACATGGGCGAGCGGTCCAACTGTCAAAGTGGCAAGATTGGCGAAAGCAGCAACAGAGACGCTGAAGCAGATGCTCGGAAACGCTTAGTCTACCCCTCGGGCGCCGTGGCATCGGTCACCTGATGCCGGTGAGCACTCTTCACAAGATCAGGTCGGACGTGTCCACTTGACTTCGGAGCCAAGACAGCCCATCCACCATCACGCCTTCGCCGTTTTCGTTCCGGCAGACCACAACAGAGGCAACCAGTTGAGCAGGCTGCGCGGGCTGCCGCAGGTTGCGGTAGCGAAAGTGCGACGAGACCTATCCAGTGGATAGGCGAGGAGCGACCGAATGGCAGGACAGCCATTCGGCACGTCCGCGGGACGCCCCGAAGGGGTGGTGTACAGGGAGGTACGCCATGAACACCGTACAACCCCCCTATCGCGACGCGCAGCAGATTTATTTACAAGCTCTCAACTCCCAAACGGGGATCAAAGTCTATGCCCGAGCCACCTAATCGGTCGAAGAGTCCCTCCCATCATGTTCCCCGCGGGCGGTTGCCCCTGCTCTTGGTGGCCGGCCTGGCGCTGCTCGCCGGCGTCCTCCTCCAGCGCGAGGTCCTGAGCCGCTTGATTCCCTCCAGCGCCATTCCGCCGAGGGCGCGGTCGGACTTCCGGCTGATGGCGCAGGCGTGGAATACGATCGAACATGTCTACGTGGACAGAGCGGCCGTTCAGCCGCGTCCCATGACATACGGCGCCATCGGCGGGATGGTGGATGCCCTCGGGGACACCGGGCATAGTCGGTTCTTGAGCCCCAAGATGGCGAAGCTGGAGCAGGACTATTCCGAGGGTCGACTCATCGGGATCGGAGCTGAGCTGCGGGTCCGCGCCGGGCACGTCGTGGTGGTCGCGCCGTTGGACGGATCGCCCGCACAGCACGCGGGTCTTCGCCCGGGCGACATCATTGTCAAGGTGGACGGCGAGGACACCGCCGGTCTGCCGCTAGGCGAGGTGGTGGAGCACATCACCGGGCCGGCTGGTACTCAGGTCACCTTGACCATCAGGGATCTGGCCTCCGATGTGCAGCGCGACATCACGCTCCGCAGAGCGCGTATCACCCTGCACAACGTGACCTGGCAGCACCTGCCGGACAGTACCCTCGCCCATCTGCGCCTCGCCGCTTTCAGCAAGGGGGTCAGCGATGGCCTGCGCGGCGTGCTGTCCGAAATCCAAGGCCAGGGCCTGACGGGTATCATCCTGGATCTGCGCAACAACGCCGGCGGACTCCTCGATGAGGCAGTCAGCACGGCAAGCGAGTTTCTTTCGGGAGGCAACGTGCTCCTCGAGAAAAACGCCGGCGGCGAGATCACCAAGATACCGGTCGCTCGGACGGTGAAGAAGACGACTCTCCCGCTGGTTGTCCTGGTCAACAGTGGCACGGCGAGCGCGGCGGAGATCGTGGCTGGCGCATTGCAGGATGCTCAACGCGCAGTGCTCGTGGGTCAGACCACCTTCGGGACCGGGACGGTGCTGGGACAGTTCCGTCTATCCGATGGCTCGATGCTGCTCCTCGCCGTGGAGGAATGGCTGACTCCGACCGGCCACACTATCTGGCACAAGGGCATCCAGCCGGATGTCGTCGCGCCGCTGCCGGAGGGTGTCGGCCCGCTCCTCCCGGCCGCCGAGCGGGATATGACAGCCCCCCAGATCCGATCGAGCAGGGACACCCAGCTTCTCAGGGCGATGGATCTGCTCACGCTCGGCAAGGGCGCGCGGGCTGCCCCGCCGGCTAAGGCCAGTCGGGACTGACCGGCACCGCCCGCAGGCATCTACGCAGCCATGCGGTTCCGGTCACGGGTCAACGCGTCTGCCGCTCCGCGCGCGGGGGACGGGGGTATACAGACGCCAGGAGCACCGCCAGGACCCCCGCCAGGAATATGCCGTCGAAGGTGCCTGCGCCTCCTATCGACGCGATCGGCGCCTGCAGGCCGGAAATGCCGTCGAGATTCAGGAGATCGGCTCCCAGCAACGTGCCAAGGCTCCCACAGATGTAGGCCAAGGGCGCCGCGTAACGCCCGGAGAGCAGCAACGCAACGCCCGCTGCGACCAGAGGGGGCACGAACATCGGCACCGCGATTCCGACTCCGCGCACGGGATGCGCCAGCAGGTGCACGACCACTGCCATGACGGCCATGCCCAAGATGGCGCGGCCGAATATGCGGTTCTTGAACATGAGATACAGCGACAGCAACGTAGGGATCACTGCTCCCCCAACGTTCACCGCGATCACGGTGCGCTGGACGTGGATGGCCGCCGGGATGACGTAGCGGATGCCGAAGAAGGACACCTCCTGGGGCGGAACCAGTTGCTCCGAGAACATCTCTGCGACCGGGATGTTCACGTAGCTGCCCAGCAGCGAGAGCAGCAGGAGGACGTAGATGTACCGCGGATTGACTCCCATGCGCTCATAGGCGTACCCGAGGACCCCCACCTGGATGAAGGCGAGGAGGAATGCAAGCAGAAACAACAGGCCAAGCAGGAAAGGCTGCGCCAGGGGAAACACGTGCATGACGGGCGAGTGCATGGAAGTCTCCTTGCTGTCTCAAGCAGTCTAGACCAGCGCCCGCGTTGCCGAACTTATCGGGCCGAAGAAGTCCCCGGCGGAAGCTCGGTACCACGCGCAACGAGCGCCTTTCACGCACCGCTATATCCATGTATACTAATCAACTATTATTTGTGGTGAGGGGCCCAGGTTTACCTGGGCCCCTGCCGCGTTCTCAGAGCGTGTCCCGCGATGCCCTCGCTGCGCGCTCGGCTCGTGCCGCACAGAAGCTCACAAGCCATGGACTTTCTCCCGATCTTCATGAACATGCGCGACCGGCTCGGTGTGGTCGTCGGGGGCGGCGACATTGCCGCCCGCAAAGTGTCGTTGTTGCTGCAAGCAGGCGCGAAAGTCAAGGTCGTCGCACCCGAGCTGGGCCGCACCCTGAGCCAATGGCTTGAGTCGGGTCGCATCGCCTGTCGGCTGGGCGCCTTCACGCCGACAGACCTGGACGGCTGTGCGGTGGCGATCGCGGCAACCGACGACCGGAGCGTGAACCGGCAGGTATCGGAGCTCGCACAGCGGCGACATATCCCGGTCAATGTCGTGGATCAGCCGGATCTCTGCAGCTTCATCATGCCTTCCATCATCGACCGTTCGCCCGTGGTGGTCGCGGTATCCACGGGCGGGGCATCGCCGGTCCTGGCGCGCTTGCTCCGCGCCCGCCTCGAGACCATCATCCCGGCGGCATACGGCCGGCTCGCCAGTCTGGTCGAGGCGTTCCGCGACCGGGTGAAGCGCCGCTTCAGCTCCGGCGAACAGAGGCGAGCCTTCTGGGAGAACGTGTTGCAGGGGCCCATCGCGGAAATGGTGTTCGCCGGCCAGGACACCGCCGCGCATCATGCCCTGGACGCCGCCTTGACGGACCCGTCGCCCCAGCAGCCGGTGAAAGGGGAGGTGTACCTCGTCGGTGCCGGGCCCGGAGACCCGGATCTACTGACCTTCCGCGCCCTGCGGCTGATGCAGCAGGCGGACATCGTGGTGTATGACCGTCTGGTAGCCCCGCCCATCCTCGACTTGGTGCGCCGCGATGCGCAGCGCATATACGCGGGCAAGGAGCGGGACAACCATGCTCTTCCCCAGGAGGACATCAACGAGCTGTTGGTGCGCCTCGCCAAAGAGGGGAAACGGGTGCTGCGGCTCAAAGGAGGTGACCCGTTCATCTTCGGCCGTGGGGGGGAGGAGATCGCCACCCTGGCGGACGAACGCATCCCGTTCCAGGTGGTCCCAGGCATTACCGCAGCGTCGGGCTGCGCCGCATACGCCGGTATCCCGCTGACACACCGTGACTACGCCCAGTCCTGCGTGTTCGTCACCGGGCACCTCCAGGACGGGACCGTCGACCTCAACTGGCCGGTGCTGGCACAGCCGCGTCAGACGGTGGTGTTCTACATGGGTCTGCACGGCACTGAGATTCTGTGTCGCGAGCTCGTCAAACACGGACTGCCGGCGGCGACCCCGGCAGCGATGGTACAGCGGGGGACCACTCCGAATCAGCGCATCCTCATCGGCACACTCGAGACCTTACCGGGGCTGGTCAAGGCACGCGACGTGCGGCCCCCCACCTTGATCATCGTCGGCGGCGTGGTGAAGCTGCACGAGAAGCTTGCCTGGTTCGAGCCCGGCCCGGCCGAGGAGCCCGGCTCGCTGCGGCGCATGACCGCCTGAAGCGCTAACACCTCAACGACGCTCGAGCTGCTCGGCCCGCAGCTTGGGTGTAAAGTAACGCTCCGCCTCCTCCTCGTGTACGCGCCGGCCCCGGTAATCCACGAGGGGCTGCTGGTAGTCGTTCCAACCCCTCAAGCCGGTCTTCAGCGAGCACACGCGCTCGAAGCCCAGCTCCTGCATGGTGCGGGCGGCCAGCACGCTGCGGTTGCCCGAGCGGCAGATCACGACGATCTCCCGGTCGCGCCCCGCCGCCAGCTCCGGGACCGTCTCCTCATACCCATACTCGCAGGCAGTCTCCAGGATGCCTCGCGGCACGTTGAGCGATCCCTCGATGCACATCGCCTGGAACTCGTACGGCTCTCGCACGTCGAGCAGCAGCGAGTCGGGCTGCGACTGCTGCAGATCGCAGAGATCCCACGGGAATATCTCCCGCACCAGCGGAAGGCAGGCGTCAATGAGGTGCTGAAATCGTTTCATGGCACTGTCGTTGTGCCGCGTCGCCGGCGATCTGCCCGGCCACTCCTAGGCTTTCTGGGCGAACCCATGCTCCACGGCCATGACGGCCGCCGCCACCCGGGAATGGACTCCGAGCTTGCGCAGGATAGCCTTGACGTGGAGCTTGACGGTCCCGTCGGAGATACCCAGCCGGCGGGCGATCATCTTGTTGCTCTGTCCTTCCGCCAAGTGGTGCAGGATCTCCGTTTCCCGCGGGGTCAAGTCCGCCAGCAGCTTATGCTCTGGGGCAGGCGGTGTCGCGCCGCGGACGGCGCTCACCAGTGCACGCGTCATGTCCGGCGCCACCACCAGCTTGCCGCCCACGATCTCCTGAAGAGCGCTCACCAGCTCATCGGGCTCCATGTCCTTGAGCAGATAACCCTGTGCGCCCCTGCGCAGGGCCTCCACCAAGTCCCGCTCGTCGCCGCTGGTGGTGAGCATCACCACGGGCATGCGCAGGCCACTACGGCGGATGCGCCGTAAAACGTCCAGGCCATCCATCTGGGGCATACGCAGGTCGAGCAGCACCACGTCCGGCGAAGTCTCCCGCGCAAGCTGCAGACCCTCCTGTCCGCTGCCGACAGCCCCCACCACCTGGATGCCGCGCCGCTCCAGCAGCCCTTGCAACCCGATTCGGAACAGGGCATGGTCATCGACGACCAGAATGCGCACCGGCCTAGGCCTCTCCGGCGCTCCGTGCGATGCTGGGAGCCTCGATCGGCTGGCTGTCGCCGTGCCGGAAGGTCAATACCACACGGGTGCCCTCCCCCGGCTCGCTCTCCACGCGCAGCTCCCCCCCCATGCGGCGCGCCCGCTCCTGCATGATGCACAGCCCGATGTGTTCGCCGCGCCGTCCGCAGTCTGCGCTCATCGCCGGCTGCATGCCCACGCCGTCGTCCTCCACCAACACCCAGTAGTTGCCGACGCCATCGCAACGGAGCAAGACCCTCACCATGCGCGCCTCGGCATGCTTTCGAGCGTTCGCCAGTGCCTCCTGTACGATGCGCCGCACCTCCATCTCGACGCTGGCAGGAAGGCTGCCGGCGTGCTTGCACTGTTCCTGAAAAAACGCGGCGATCCCCGTGTCCTTGCGGAACTGAGCAACGAGATCCTCTAGAGCAGGCACTAAACCCCGTCCGTCCACCGGGGCACGGAAATGCGCTAGCAGCTCTCGCAGTTCCCTATATGCCTGGTCCAGTCCGCGCATGATCTGGTCCACGTCGCGCCGGGTCTCGGGCTGCCCGGCCTGCAGCGTCTCATCCAACACCTTCACTTGGAAACGCAGGCTGGCGAGCGTCTGGGCGAGCGAGTCGTGCAGCTCGTGAGCCATCCGCGTGCGCTCTTGCATGAGGGCCAGGCTGTGTGCCTCCCGGTCCAGGCGCGTTTTCTCAATAGCCATTCCCAAGTGCCTGCCGATGCTCGTCAACAAGTCATGAAGGTCTTCGCCCTCCTTGGCGACCAATCCGGGCTTGTCCACGAACAGGTTGTACACGCCCAGCGTCCGATCGCGGTACTGAAGCGGGACCGCGATCATCTCCAAGTTGTCCTCATCGAACATCGGCGTGCCGATGACCGAGTTACACTGGCGCACCGTGGACACGGAGCGAACCTTGCCGTGATGCATGGCGTTGCCGCACAAGCAGCGGTGGGCGGGCAGAAGGCGTTCCCGCTGCGCCACGTCCTGGGTAAGCCCGACACTCGCCACGAGCTGCATTTGCCCAGTGTCGGTGCGCAGACGCACGGCGCCAGCTCGGGCGTTCACCACATCCCTGAGGGTGTGCAGCAAACGGCGGAGCAGGTCATTCAGATCCCGCGACACGTTGATGCTGGCAGCGACGTCGTAGAGAACTTGCAGGGAGTGTGTCTTCTGGGCAAGACGCTCCGTCTGCTTGCGCACCTGGCTGTCCAGATCCAGCGAAAGGCCCTGCAGGGCCTCCCCCAGGCTGTTGATGTCCCGGGCCAGCTCGGCAAATTCGCCATTCCTCGGGACGGGTATGCGCGCCGCGAGATTGCCGCCCCGCATCCGGAGTGCCCAGTTGCGCAGATAAGCCAAGGGTTCGAGCAGATGGTGCTGTACTCTGTAGGCCGCCATGGCGATGGCCCCAAGCCCCAGCAGCAGCAGAACTCCTTGCACGACCAGCAAGCTGTGCATGGCTGCGGGCCACCGCACCGCGCCGATCCCCGCCAAGCCGAGACCGGCCAGGATCGCCAGCAGACTCGCCAATGGCCAAAACAGACGACTCCCCGTCAGCCCGCGCGACTTCGGACGCCAGCCCGCGGCAGGGGGAATCACGGCCGCCGGCGGCCTCAACTTCTCCGCGGCGCCTCTCGGGTCAGTACTCAGCAATCCCTGGTACCCTCGACTCCGTGGGCGCGGTCCAGGCTGCGCCTGGCCCGAGCCGGCAGCCCTTTCGCACCCAACCATCGCTCAAGATGCCGATTCAAAAGCGTATCTATTTTACCACGTCCCAGTCCGTACAGCGCTGCGAGCGGCTCCGCCCCATGGGCGCCGACCAGCCGCTCGCGACGTGTAAGACTTCCAGCCAGGATGCTGCACCGGCCCGCAACCGCCCATGGTGAACCCGACCGCCTTCATCAGGGTGGTATCCGTGAGAGCGGCCTGCTGAAGGGTCGCTCCGGTGAGCCAGTCGCTGAAGTCTTTGGTGCAGATGACGCTTAGGGTAACCTAAACATCGCCTGGAGGCGCCCTTTTGCGGGCGGAGAAAAAACTCCACCGACACCCCAACAAGAAGGAGACACGACCCATGTCCCGCGCACGCCAGCCGATAGGATTCGCCCTGCTCATCTGTGGTTGCCTCGGTTCTCTGGCCGCCGAGGCCGACGGAGTACATATCGCAGCCGTCGGCGTCCAGAGCTCGGTGTCCGGCACCGTGAACGGCCAGCCCTTCGAACAATACAGTCTGGACTTACGTCTGTCCTTGCCCTGGGCATGGAGCTTGCCGTTCGGTCTGTCCGTTACACCGGAGGTCGAGTTGACTGGGAGCTACTTGCGCCTGCAGGGCGATTCCGCAGGCGCTGCCTTCGCCGGCGCGGCGGTGTCTCTCACCAAGAAGCTCATGCCGCAAGTTTCTCTGTTCGCCGAAGTGGGAACCGGGCCGACGCTGATTAGCAACCACCAGTTCGGAACGCTCGACCTCGGTGGCCCTCTGCAGTTCACGCACCACCTATCGGTAGGGCTCAGGGCCGCGAACGTGGTCCTTGCTTTGCGTTTCCAACACATGTCCAATGCCCATATCTACGCGGAAAACCCCGGTGCCGACGTTCGGCTGCTCGAACTCGACTATCGTTTCTGAATCCGTCGGCAAGACGGCTGGACATCCTCCGACGAAGGAGTTGCCTGCTCCCACCGGCGCTGGTCGGCAGGGCGTCCATACGCTCGACCCCTCGACATCGGTTCCGATATACTCACAGCGCCAGACACCGCCTACCCGCCACGCTAGCTTTGCACACCCCGCGCCGTGCATCACATCAGCCGCATCTCACGCCCGCATCCGGACCGCCAGGACTGGGCTAACCTGGGTTTCGTGGTCCCTTACCTGTGGGAATATCGCACGCGAGTGCTGCTCGCCGTGGCGACCCTGCTCGTCGCCAAGCTGGCCACCGTGGCGGTCCCCCTGGTGCTGAAGGCCATTGTGGATGCATTGAGTCCGAGCACGCACGCCGCCATCGGCCTGCCTCTGGTTCTCCTCGTCGCCTACGGCCTGTTGCGGGTCGTCAGCTCTCTGTTCAACGAGCTGCGCGATGCCATCTTCGCCAGAGTGCGCTTCCGCGCCATGCGCCGACTATCCGCCAGGGTGCTGGCGCATCTACACGACCTCAGCATGCGCTTCCACCTGGAACGGCGCACGGGAGCCATCTCCCGGGATCTGGAACGGGGAGCGCGCAGCGTCAGCTCGCTGCTCAACTATATGGTCTTCAATATCCTGCCGACCTTCGTCGAGTTCACACTGGTGGCCGCTATCCTCCTGGCGCGGTACCAGCCCCGTTTCACCCTGGTCACATTCGCAGCGGTTGCCGTTTACATCGGCTTCACCCTCTCCCTCACCGAGTGGCGCATGGATTTCCGCCATGCCATGAACGCCCTGGATTCTAACGCCAACAACCAGGCGGTAGACAGTCTGACCAACTACGAGACGGTGAAGTCCTTCACCAACGAGGGCTTCGAGGTGAGGAGCTACGACGAGACCCTGGCCTCTTGGGAGGATGCGGCCGTCAAGACCCAGACCTCCATGTCGCTGCTGAACTTCGGCCAGGGCGCCATCATCGCCGCGGCCGTGACACTCATCATGGTGTTCGCGGCCCGGGGCGTCGCCGACGGGAGTCTGACCCTGGGCGATCTGGTGCTGGTGAACGCTTTCCTGCTGCAGCTCTTCATGCCGCTCAACATGCTGGGGGTCGTATACCGCCAGATGAAGTATGCCCTGGCCGACATGGACCTCACCGTCAAGCTGCTCGCGCGGGAAGCGGAGATACGGGACCGCCCCGGTGCGCCCCGCTTGCGCGTCGATCGAGGGGCTATCCGTTTCGAGCACGTGGATTTCGCCTACAAGCCGGAACGGGAGATCCTTTTCGACGTGGATTTTTCGGTGTCGCCTGGCAACAAGGTCGCCGTCGTGGGCGCCTCGGGCGCCGGCAAATCAACAATCGCCCGCCTGCTTTTCCGCTACTACGACGTGGACGCTGGCCGCATCCTGATCGACGAGCAGGATGTCCGCGACATAACGCAGCGAAGCCTGCGCCAGGCCATCGGCATCGTCCCCCAGGACACGGTCCTGTTCAACGAGTCCATTTACTACAACATCGCCTACGGCAAGGCTGACGCTCGCCGTCCGGAAGTAGTCGGCGCCGCGCGCCTCGCGCACATCCACCACTTCATCGAGTCCCTGCCCCAAGGCTATGACACCCTGGTCGGCGAACGGGGGCTCAAGCTGTCCGGCGGAGAGAAGCAGCGCGTCGCCATTGCCCGCGCCATCCTCAAGAATCCCCGTATCCTGGTGTTCGACGAGGCCACCTCGTCGCTCGACTCCGAGTCCGAGCAGGCGATCCTGGAGGCCCTCCGTGACGTGGCGGTAAGCCACACGACCCTGGTCATCGCGCATCGGCTTTCCACCGTCGTCGACGCACACCAAATACTGGTCATGGACCAGGGGCACATCGCGGAGCGGGGTACCCACCGTGAGCTACTGGCGAGCGATGGTCTGTACGCGCGGATGTGGGCGCTGCAACAGGCGGAGCGGCAGTCCGGGGCTTCAGCACTGCCTCGCGCACCACTCGACTGGATGGCACCGAGCGAAGAACTCCTGTAGCCCCGCCTGCAGCAGCGCTCGACAGCCCCCGCGAGCGCCGTACGAAACTAGCCGCCCGCAGGTTCAACGAAGACGGATTCCTCGAGGACCCGCCGATCTGGAACAGGAGGGCGCACAGCATATCGAGGAAGAGGGTGGCCTCGAACGCCCGACGCCCACTCACCCGGATGTCATCCATTGCCTCCGGGAGCGCTATCTGCCGTTTGGCTCTTTGCCGCCGATGAGCCGTATCTGCCGGCTCGACCACCTCGAAGGGCACTGTCCACCACGGCCGAAGCAGTGGAATATCGCCGCCGCCCACTCGTCTATACTATGGCGCGGCGCCGTCACCCTGGTTGCACGTGACAACGGGTCCGGTCCGCAAAGTGCGCAGCACAGCATCGTGTGGGGAGAAGCAAAATGTCGAAGGGCAGGGTTCAGGAGTATCTGGAAAAGGCCAACGAGCTGGAACAGTTGGCGGCCGAGCTGAGACACGAGGTCAAGGAGATTGTCGAGCAGTTGGCCAAGGCGCGACGAGCTGACGTGAGGCAGATAGTGGAGGAAATATTCGGCTCCGACCTCGCGCCGAAGGACGATCGCTGAGACCTCATCGCCCCCCGCCCCGCGTCGAGCCTTTGGGGGATCTCGACTCCCACCCATCGGGGTGGGGACAAGTCGAGAGTGCACTGACACGGCAGCCGCCTCCGTGAGCCTCGCGCAGAACGGACGGGACATCCGGCTCATGGCGCCTCGTGCCTGTGGCCCTGATTCCGCAGACAATGCGATTCCTCCGGCGTCGGAGATTTGGGCAGCGGACAAGAGACTCCGGTCCAAGACCTCGACGGCTCCGGGCGACCATCACTTCGGCCCGGACCCACACCACAAGCTCGCGATGAAACCCTGTGCGGACAGTATGTCAGCGAGCGAGTCTTGACAGAGCTGGCGGAAAGACCGCGCGTCGTCGTCATTGGCGGCGGTTTCGGCGGGTTGGCTGCGGCGTACGAGCTGGCAAGTCGAAGCATCCGTCCGACGGTTGTGGAACAGGATGCCTCCCTGGGGGGGCTCGCCGGCAGCTTTCAGGTTCAGGGCGCACGCCTGGAGAAGTTCTACCACCATTGGTTCACGAACGACCAGCACGTCGTGCGGCCCCTCATGGAAATCAACGCCCAGGACCGCATCGTTTACCGGCACACCGCCACCGGGATGTATTTCACCAACCAATGTTACCGACTGTCGACACCGTTCGACCTCTTGCGGTTCACGCCGTTGCGTGCCGCGGATCGGGTGCGGCTCGGCCTGTCGACGCTGCGCGCCCGCTCCGTACGACACTGGAGAAGGCTGGAAGGACTCACTGCCGCCGAGTGGCTCACGAGTGTGGCTGGCGAGAAGGTGTACCGGTCCGTTTGGGAGCCCCTGCTGCGCGGGAAGTTCGGCCCGTACGCGGAGGAGGTATCGGCGGTGTGGTTCTGGAACAAGCTCAAGCTACGGGGCGGCAGCCGCGGAAAGGGCGGGCGCGAGTTGCTCGGATACTACCGCGGCGGATTCGCCGGGCTGGCCGATAGGATTGCCTCGGAGATCTCGGCTCGTGGCGGTGAGATCCGGACTCAAACGGCTGCCCTCTCTCTGCTCGTCCGCGAAGGCCGGGTGTGTGGCGTACGGACAAATCGGGGCGACATCGAAGCCGATGCTGTCATCGCCACGCCGGCCCTGCCGGTCATCGCGGACCTTGTCAAGCCGCACGTCTCGCAACACTATCTCGACCGGCTTCACAAGATTCGGTACCTCGCCAACCTATGTCTGGTGCTGGAGCTGGACCGAAGCCTCTCCAGCACGTACTGGCTGAATGTCACTGACCCGCACTTCCCATTTGTGGCCGTGATCGAGCACACGAACTTCGAACCGGCAGAAACCTATGGGGGACGACATATCGTGTATCTTTCCAAGTACCTGCCCGATTCCGATCCTTTGTACCGCACCACAGACGACGAGGTGCTGGACTACTGTGTGCCCTATCTGAGCGAGATGTTCCCTGCGCTGCGCGCGGACTGGATTCGAGCGTACTACGTGTGGCGGGCGCCCTACGCCCAGCCTATCGTGGTCCGACACTACGGCGAGATCATTCCGGAGGTGCAGAGCCCATTAGCCGGGTTTTATATTGCGACGATGGCCCAGATCTATCCGGAAGACCGGGGCACGAACTACGCCATACGCGATGGCCGCAGAGCGGCACGTATAGCAGCCACGGTGCTCGCGGATCGAAGCAGTACGCATCCGTAGCCGCACACCACGGCCTGCGGCCCGTGGGACGGCCGCTCGCGATAACGACCCACTCATGGGGACCAATCCGCTGACGAAGACGTTCTCGCAGGCCTGCGCGGGCCGAGTGGGCAGACACCCGCGCGCCACGCTGCTCATCCTCCTAGGGCTCAGCGTGTTCATCAGCCTCACCCGCTGGCACACCTACCACGAGCCCCTAGAGCGGGACTTGACGACTTACGCCGTGATCGCCCACGAGATCGTGCACGGTCGGGATCTGTATCAAGACCTTTGGGACCACAAGCCACCGGCGATCTACGCGACCTATGCGATGGCGGAGCTCGTCGCCGGATTCGGCCCGGGCAGCGTGTACCTGCTCGGCGTCGCCGCGGCAATCCTTACGCTGCTGGGCGTGTATGTCGCTGGTTGCAATGGGGCCGGCACGCGCAGCGCCGGCCTCTGGGCGGCAACGTTTTGGGCACTCAGTTGCGGGGACCTCGCCCTGCAGGCTAATCAGCCCAACACGGAAGTGTTCATCAACGCCTGCGTGGTGTGGGGCTTCGCGCTCTGGCTGCGACCGTGGCCACGGCGCCGCTTGGGCTGGGCGGTAACCATCGGCCTCCTGTTCGGGCTGGGAACCCTTTACAAGCAAGTCGTCGCGGTAATTCCGGCGTCGATCGGCGCGGTCCATGTCATGGCCCGGCCGGGGGGGCAGCAGTCTCGAACGCGCGCTCTTGGGGATGTCGCTGTGATCGGGAGCGTAATCGTGCTGAGCTGGGCCACCGTCGCAGTCTATTTTGCCAGCACCGGCCACCTGGCGGCATTCTACGAGCAGGTCGTGCTGTACAACCGTGAGTATGCGGGAAACCTGTTATCCAACCTCGTGGAGTCTCTGCACCCCAGCCTGCTGCAACCCCCCCTCATGCGTTTCATGCTGCCGCTCTGGGTCGTTGCCCTTCTGGGCGCGGCGCTGTCCGCCAGCCGCAGGCTCGCTCAGCCGTGGCGTATGTGGCTGGCCCTTTCCCTCGGCACTCAGGTGGCCGTCGCGCTTCCTGGCTATTTTTATCCGCACTACTACCAGCTCTGGCTTCCCGTGGCCACAGTGGGCGCCGGCTGGGCCATCGCAGGCGGAACCGCCGGGCACACCGAACGCTTTTCATGGCTTCCCGCGGCCGTCGGCGTTCTTCTCTGCGCCTCCCTGGTACTTCACCAACTCCCCAACTACTGGGCCTCCCCGGAGGAGTGGTCGCAGCGCAAATACGGCAGCCCTCTCTTCGTCGTCTCGAAGCGTCTGGGGCGCGACATCGATCGACTGTTGGAGCCGGATGAGCGATTCTACGAGTGGGGCAATGAGACGGGGCTGTACTTCTACAGCCGGCGCTCGCCGCCGACGGGCGTGTTCTACGTCTATCCGTTGATCCGCGGACCGTTCGCCGCAAGGCTGTCTGAACGCGTCGTGTCGGACCTCCACCGTCACCCGCCGGAGGTCTTCATCGTTGAGCGCGAGGCGCTCGCGATGGCAGCCGGTCACAACCCGGTGCTCGACTGGTTCGCCACGCGCTACGTCCCTATGCGCAAGAACTCCATCGGGGACCCCTTCGCGCTGTACATACGCCGGGGCGGCGCGCTGGAAGCGCGCCTGCTGGCAAAGTCGAGATCCGGCCATCGCTGACAAGCCGCGGAAGATGCCAGGAGTCGCGCCAACGAGGAGCCGATTCAGGCCGATGGGTCAGCACCGTGCGCTCGACCGGGCCGGCGCCGCCAAGGACCGCGAACCCGCGGAACACCCGCCCGGCAGTCGCTTACCGCTCGGCCACTCGCGACGCAGCAGCACGGCGCGAGCGGGGACATCTGCAGCATCAGCCTGGCGCGGTGAGGGACGTAGGTGGCCTAAGCACTTCTTGGTCCACGGCGGCCGCCAGCCTGCCAGTGATTCCCCGCCGGCAAGTCCGGCAGTGAGCCCTCTCGGCGCGTTGTTGCGCCGTACTGTCATCCTGTGGATTGCGCCCCGACGTTCTGCTAAGTTTCAAGTTATAGGCGCTCTCGGCGCTGGACAGGATGCCCGCCATGGGAGTGCGCAACCTCGACAAGATCTTCAAGCCACAGCGCATCGCGCTCATCGGTGCATGCGAGGAGTCGCATAGCCTCGGTACGAGCGTCCTTCGCAACCTGTTTAGCGCCGGCTTCCAGGGCGCCATCTACCCAGTCGACCCGGAGCGGGAGTCGATCCAGGGCGTGCAGACGTATGGCGATCTGGTCAGCCTGCCGAGAACGCCCGATCTCGCCGTTATCTGCAGCCCAGCGGAGAAGGTGCCGGCCATCGTGCAGCAGTGCGGTGAAGCCGGCATACGCGGAATCCTGATTCTCTCGGGCGGGTTTCGCGAGTGCGGCGACCCGGGCTATGAGCTGGAGCGGCAGATCGCGGCAGTCAGCCGTCGTTTCGAGGACCTGCGCATCGTCGGGCCCAACTCTTTGGGAATCATCGGCCCGGCATTCGGCCTCAATGCCAGTCATGCCGCGACGATGCCGAAGCCCGGCCACCTCGCGTTCATCTCCCAGTCGCGTGCGCTCTGCAACTCGGTGATCGACTGGGCTGCCGAGGAGGGTATCGGGTTTTCGTATTTTGTCTCCATCGGCAACACGCTGGAACGTCGGGTGCGGAGACCTCATCGACTACTTCGGCGCCGACCCGAATACCCGGGCCATCATCCTCTATCTGCAGTCGGTCGAGCACGCGCGCCAGTTCATGTCCGCCGCGCGGGCATTCGCTTGGAGCAAACCGATCGTCGCTTATAAGGCCGGGCGCTTCGCGGAGTCCGCCCACGTGGTCGCCTCCCACACCGGCGCACTGGTTGCCGAAGACGCCGTTTACGAAGCCGCCTTCAGACGTGCCGGCGTGGTGCGCGTCACCGAGCTTGACGACATCTTCGACGTGGCGGATCTCCTCGCGTCCCAGCGTCTGCCCCGTGGCACCAGGCTCGCCATCGTGGGGAACGCCGGAGGCCCGGCCGTCATCGCCACGGATGCGTTGCTCGCGCGCAACGGGGAGCTGGCCCGGCTCAGCGAAGGTACGTTGGCGCAGTTGAATGCTGCCCTCCCGCCGGTCGGCTCGCACGCCAATCCGGTCGATCTCCTCGATGGCGCACCGCCCGAGCGTTACGCCCAGGCCATCCCCATCGTGTTGGCGGACCCAAATGTCGACGCCGTGCTGGTAATATTTGCCGCGCAACTGGGCAGCGACCCCTGTGGCACCGCCGAAGCCCTGGTGCAGGCCGCCAAACCTTATCGCAAACCCGTGCTGGCGGCCTGGATGGGCGGGGGCAAGGTGCATGAGGGTATCCGCATCCTCAACCAGGCCAGCATCCCCACCCACGGCACGCCGGAGCAGGCGGTGCGCGCTTTCATGCACCTCGTCTCCTATGCCCAGAACCGGGTCAGCCTCTACGAGACGCCGCGAGAGGTCCGGACGCACTTCAACGTCAAACGTCACCGGCTGCGCAAACGTCTAGCGCGGTTGCTCCAGGGGCGTTCCGGAACGCTCACCGAGCACGAGGCCAAGGTCTTGCTCAAGGCCTACGAGATCCCGGTCTGCGACGGCCGCCGTGCGCGTTCCGCAGAGGAGGCAGTCGAAGTCGCAGAGCGTATTGGCTATCCGGTCGTAGTCAAGGTGCTCTCGCCCAACGTCGTGCACAAGGTGGACATAGGAGGGGTGGCGCTGGACCTGCAAGGGCCGGAGGAAGTCCGGGCGGCCTACGAGCGGGTGGTGGCCACCGCTGAGGCTCATCTGGATCACGTCCGGGTGGAGTCGGTGTCAGTGCAGAGCATGGTACATGTCGAGCACGGTGTGGAGCTCATTCTGGGCGCCAAGAAGGACCCGACCTTCGGGATGGTGGTGATGGTGGGCATGGGAGGTATCGCCACCGGTGTCTTTCGCGATCGCGCAGTGGACCTGCCGCCGCTCAACGAGCGGCTGGCCCGCCGTATGCTCGAGTCGTTGCGTTTCTGGCCCTTGCTCCAGGGGTACCGTGGGCGCCCCGGGGTCGACGTCGACCGGCTTATCGAGGTCATGATTCAGTTCTCCCTGCTGGTGGCCGACCTCCCGGAGATCCGTGAGTTCGACATCAATCCGCTCCTCGTGTCCAAGGAGCGCATCGTGTGCCTCGACGCTACGGCCATTCTGGAGTCCGACACGACCCACCTGGGGGCGGCGTCCCACCCTCATCTGGCCATCCGCCCCTACCCGGAGGAATACGTGCGGCGTGTCAGGCTGGCCGACGGCACGCCTGCCACGTTGCGCTCGGTCCGTCCGGAGGACGAGCCGCTGTGGCGGAACTTGGTCGGCAGCTCCTCGCCAGAGTCCATCCGGTTTCGATTCCGGTCGCTGTTCAAGCAACCGACCCACCAGATGGCCATCGAGCATGTAGCTATCGACTACGAGCGGCAGATTGCCATCGTTGCCGAAACCGACGTGAGCGGCGAACGGCAGCTCATCGGTGTGGCGCAGCTCGCCTCCGACGCCGACCACGAGACCGCCGAGTATGCCGTACTGGTACCAGACCCCTGGCAGGGCAAGAGGCTCGGCGGCATGCTGCTCGATTACTGTCTGGAGCTCGCCCGTGCTTGGGGCATTCGACGGGTGGTCGCCGAGACCGACCCACAAAATACGCGCATGATAGACTCCTTCCTCAAGCGTGGCTTCACCGCCGATGTCAGGCGCGACGAGGACGTGGTGCTGCTGGAACGCAGGCTCTATGCGGCTCGAGCGAGCGCTGCGGCGTTGCCGGTGGCTTGATACCCAGGACGACTGCCTTTTTCAGTCGCAGTAGGCATCGATTTGTTCCTTGGCGGACTCTATTTGTGCCGCCCGCACCTTGTCGTCAAGAAACACCTCCTCACCCTTCTCGTTGAGAAAATACACGGGCCGCTGTTGTTGCAAGACATAAAGATTCTGGCGGGCTCGCATGCAACGCCTCTTTCTTTCAGCGGCTACTTGTTGCTTCTGTGCCTTTGCTTTACGCTGCGTCTCTTCGGACCGCCTCTGGATTTCTTCACCGCGTCTTTGTTGTTCCAAGAGTTGATCCAGACTTTCTTGGGAGTGTCTCGTTTGTTCTTTGCTAGGTCTTGGTGCTAGCTGAATCTCCTGAGAGTTGCTCTCGGGCGGCGGCGTTTCTCCGTAATGGACCTTGCCCTCGGAGTCCACCCATTTGTAAATTCCGGCGGCAGAGGCTCCTCCAAGAAGAAAAGACAACGCTAGAGTTGCAAGAAGTTTCACCATATGCTGAATCCGTCCAACCTGGATTGAGGCGATCCCCCATGGGGCGAAGTGCTGAAAGTGGCCACCTTGCCCGAGCAGATGCCTGCTGACACTCGCACTATCTGACCTGACCACGCATGGAAGACGCTGGCGATATCCGTTGCCCTTCGGAGTCTCCTATGGCTGCCTCGAGGCCGATTACCGGGCTGGCGTTTCACCCGGGCCTATTTTCCGAGACCGGCCGGCGTGCGGTCAATGACTTCCATCACGCGACGGAAGATATCGCTCTGCTGCAGGTCTCTGCTCTCGACGTTAAGACGCTGACGGTCTCCACGCCTTCGCCGGCACGGGTGAGGGTGGTGGCGGATTTCTTCAGTGAAGGTTGGTAGAGAGACCCAGTGGACCTCAGGGGGAGTTGGGCGTGCCGGGCCGTGACACCCATCTCGTCGTTCCGCGCACAGTGAGCATACCGAATGCCGGAGCAGGGACGCCGAGCTATTCAGTCCGCGGGCCTCTGCCTTCCGGCTTCCGATCCGGAATGACCGTATCCGCCACCGCTCACCCGCCAAAGTCGCCTCGCCACCCGCCACGCTGTACAAGGATTTTAGGGCACCTCGAATAATTGGTTTTGGCGCCGGTCGGTCCCTCACGGACGAGAGAATTGGGTCAAAGCGAGTGGATTTTGAGGGGTTTTGGGAGATCTCCCGTCCCCTTCCGACCGCCGGCCGGAGGCTGCGGCGGTCCTCAGGCCGGCGCCGGCATCGGACCTTTACCGCCTGAGCTGACCAGGTAGCTCAGCCGGGGCATGTTGTAGACGAGATTCATGAGCCCTATCTTGGCCCTCGCACGCACCCCTCCGATGGTTCGCACGAGCTTGCCGCCTTGCTCGTTGTGCTGGGAGCCGAAGACATGCTCGACGCGCACCCGGATGCTTGAGCGGCGCCGGTTGAGCGCTTGCTGGTACACGCTGAGCGCCTTGTGGCGGTGACCCCGGCGGTGAATCCGGCTCCTGAGCCCCTTCTTACGCAGCAGCCGCTCGGTCTCCTCGGAGCGGTAGGCGCTGTCGGCCCAGACCTCGGTGCTGGTGTTGGCGCGATCGAGCAGCGGCTCGAAGACCTACCTGCGCACCCGCTTGTGGGCAGCGTCCACGCTCACGTGGTTCTTGTACCCGTAATAGCTCTTGCCATGTTTCTTGGTCCAGCGCGCCTCGGTGTCCTTTTGACGAAGCTTGGCGGGCTTGTCCTTCCAGGCCTCGGGCGTCTCGCCCCGCTTGAGGGCATCGTTCTCTTCCCGGCTGTTGCGCTGCTCGGGGGCCGAGACGATGCTCGCATCGATGATCTGTCCCTTGCGGGCGATGAACCCCCGCCGCTCGATCTGCTGGTTGAAGGCCCGAAACAGCTCTTGCACGGCGTTCTCCTTCGCCAGCGCCTCGCGAAACAGCCACGCCGTGGTAGCATCGGGCACCCGGTCCTCGGGCAACAGCCCCAGGAATCGGCTGAAGGAGTATCGGTCCCGAATCTGGTACTCGACGCTCTCGTCACTCACGTTGTACAGGTGCTGCAGAACGAGCACCTTGAACATGAGCACAGCATCGTAGGGCTTGCGCCCCGCGTTGCTCTTGCGCGGCCTGTCCCGCAAGCACTCAAGCCGGGGGCGAAAACCCTCCCAGTCAACCACCTGCCGGATGTGCACCAGGGGGTCACCGAGCCGGCTCAGACGCTCATAGCGCTCATCGAGGTCGAAGAATCCGGGCTGGGGCATCGCTCTGTTCCTCATCGGCCACGAACTGGCGCCAGTCTACCGGGCAGCTGCCCGCCGCGCCAATTTTTCGAGGTGCCCTTTAGTCCTTGAGAGGACCTTCCTCTTGCTCACCCTGCCTGCACTGCGAGAAACTACCCGCGCATCGGCATCGCAAGGCGGCTCCTTACCCGCTGCAGGGGGCGAAGTTCGAAAGCCGATGACACTAGGTGAGGAGAGCATCATGAGTTCCCTTTGGAGCCCGCAGTACCGGGAGATACCGCCCCACGGTCGCGGCAAGAGTGCACGCCACCCTGTGCCCACGTCTGTGTGGGAGGTCCGGAGCACAGTGAGAAATCGACCGCGCTCGTTGTTCTCGCGCCTGGTCCGTAAGGGCAAGGCCGTGCTCCTTCTGGCGTGGCCGCTCGTATCCCAGGGAGCCCTATTCCCGTTGCAGCCCGGGGAGGACGTTGTGGGACGCCTCGGGACGCTGTCCGCGCGTTACGACGATACGCTCTCGGACATCGCGCGCCGTTACGATCTTGGCTACGACCAGATCGCGCACCTCAACCCGAATGTCGATCCTTGGCTTCCCGGAAACGGCACCAAGATACTTCTGCCGACCGCGTTCGTGCTGCCCGACGCCCCCCGCAGCGGCGTCGTGCTGAACGTTCCGGAGATGCGCCTGTACTACTATCCGCGCTCGAAAGCCGGGCAGGTGATGCAAGTCTTGACCTACCCAGTCGGGATCGGCCGTGAAGGGTGGAGCACCCCTGTCGGCAATACCCGAATAGTGGCCAAGGTGCCGAACCCGAGCTGGACTCCGCCCAAGTCCGTGCGAGCGGAGCACGCCGCAGAGGGCGATCCTCTTCCGGAAGTGGTGCCACCCGGCCCGGACAACCCACTCGGACAATATGCCCTGCGCTTGGCGCTCCCCGGCGTTCTGATTCACGGCACGAACAAGCCCTATGGGACCGGGATGCGGGTAAGCCACGGCTGCATCCGCCTTTACCCCGAGGACATTGAGCAACTGTTCCAGCGCGTCCCCGTGAATACCCCGGTGCACATCGTCGATCAACCCTACAAGGCAGGATGGAAAGACGGCGTTCTCTATCTGGAAGCGCACGCGCCCTTCCAGGAGCACGTGGAAAAGCCGCAGGGCGACACCGACTCGCTGCTGCAGCAGGTTCTGGCTGCAGCCGTCCGGGGGCGGACCCAAACCGTGGACTGGGACCGCGCCCGCCAAGTCGCAGCGGAGGCCCTTGGCGTCCCCATACCTATCTCCGCAGGGGCGCCGTCCCCCCGCAAAGTGTTGGCCCAGCCAACCTTACAGATTGCCCAAGCCCCGCCTCAGGCGATGGGAGAAGCCAGCACCCAATGGTGGGTCGAGGCGGGAGAGTTCCGCGAGAGGGATCCCGCGGAACGAGCAGCCTCGAAGCTGCGTCAACATTTGCCCCCGGTGCCGGCATGGTCCGCCCTGCACGAAGGCGCCTACCGGGTCGCAGCGGGACCGTTCAACGACAGATCCGAAGCCGACACGGCCGCCCGTCGCATTCGCGAACGGCTGCGAATCAAGACCCGCCTGCTGTTCCGGAAACCGAGGGGACCGGTGGTCCTGCCCCCAGCCCAGAGTCCGGCCCGCGCTCCACTGTCAATTACACCAATTACACCGGCACCTTCCACGGCCTTGGCTCGCTGAGACCCTGATGTGCGGGATGCGGGTTGAGGTCGTAATCATCACAGCGCCTCGCACCAAGTCTTGATCTTCTGGGCATGAGCTTCCGGCGCACCCAGGAAGCCATGAACTGGAAATGGGGCCGGCACGCATTGTTCTGTCGCCAGAAATTGAACGTGCGCACCGTCTCTCACCAGCTAAGCAGCAAGCTTCTTCTGGATGGCGTCGATGACGGCTTCGCTGGACGTCGCGCGGACAGTGACCAGCATCCCTTCCTTTTCATAGAAACCGACGAGAGGCGCGGTCTTCTTGTTGTAGGTCTCGAGGCGATGGCTGATGGCCTCTTCGGTTTCGTCTTCGCGTTGGACGACCGGGCTGCCGCACTTGTCGCAGACACCTTCCTTCTTCGGGGGCTGACTCTTGACGTTGTAGATGGCCTGGCACTCGGGGTTGGAGCAGGTACGGCGGGTGGTGAGGCGGTCGAGGATGACCTCCCGAGCCACGTCGATGTTCACCGCCATATCGAGCTTGATGCCGAGCCTGGCCAGCAGGGCCTTCAGGGCCACGGCCTGCGGGATGGTGCGGGGGAAGCCGTCGAGGAGGAACCCCTTCTGACAATCGGGCTCCTGCAGCCGCTTCTCCATGATCCCCATGATGAGGTCATCGGGGACGAGATCCCCGCGCTTCATATACGCCTCGGCCTGCTTCCCGAGATCAGTCCCGGCCTGCACGGCACCACGCAGGATGTCTCCCGTCGAGATCTGCACCGAGCCGTCCATCTGCGTCAGTAGCTTGGCCACCGTACCCTTGCCCGCACCCGGGGCTCCCAACAGAATCAGCCGCATCGTGTTCCCCTCTCAGGTCAATGGAACAAGCCCGCGTCCGGCGGGAGCTGTTACCCACCAGCCGAAGACCAAAGCCATGTATTTTGCCCATTGGAAGCCGCGGAGGTCAACGAACAGGTGCGTTTTGCCGCAGCAGCGAAGTAGCTATCGCGCCAAGCCTACGGTGCCGGCCGCATTCGCGGGGACCGAGGGGGGACCGCGCAGCCTGCGCTCTGCCCTCATGTGGACATGATCGAGGCCGGTGAGGTTACGCCTCAGATTTAATCCCGCCTACGTTAGCTTGATCTTACCGCCGCGCGGGATCCCCGCCGCCCCGCCGAGCCCCCCCTGTCGCACGTCCGGGACCACGATAGACGACGCCGCCTGGCGACGCAGTTGATTCAACTCCTCGACGGTTCGGTCGACCGCGACCTTGGCCGCCGCGGCGAATTCCTTGAGTGCTTCCTCGAGCGAACGCGCGTCGATTTCAAACGTCAGCGGCACCGCACCGACTGGCGTGAGGAGCTGGGCCTGACCGACGTAAATCACCTTTCTCCTCACGTCCGTCGAGCCGTCGACCCTGACAGGCGTCAGCCGACGGATTGTGGCCAGTTTGCGGTCGGTGAAGGTCTCCTCGCGGAACAGGTCCGCGGGATCCATCTTGAGATCTGTCGCCGAGTTGCCGAGATCCATGCTGTTGTCGCCTCCTACGCGAGGGTCACTGTATTCCAAGGAGCGCCTCTCCCAGACGTGGACGGCGCTGGACACTGGGCATCCAATGCCTCAGTGTTCGTGTCTTTCGCCCTCTTGCCGGTTTTCCGACTCAGGGAACAAGAGACGGCTCAGAGCTTGTGAAGAAATCGTCGCGAGCGGCCCGAGAGCAAGGCGCACGGAGCGCAGCGACGAGACATATCAAGTAGATGGGCGAGGAGCGACCGAATGGCAGGAAAGCCATTCGGCACGTCCGCGCGACGCCCCGAAGGGGTGGCGTACAGGAGGTACGCCATGAACACCGCGCAACGCAGCTATCGGGACGCGCAGCAGATTTATTCACAAGCTCTCAGTTTTCCGGACTCCCCCCACAGTATAAAGGCGGTCCGGGCAGAGGGCACAGCCATGCGAGACCTCCCTCACCCCCCGAGCGTTGCGTCCCTGGGTGGTGGATCGCAGCCGCCGATTTTCCGAGGAGCGCCAAGGGTCAGCGGCGTCCGTCCCCGGCTTGCGCGGCCAATCCACGGGATACCGCTCGGTCTGCGCCGACGACCTCAGCGAGCATCCTCCAGCCACGAAGGCCACCGATGAACAGTCCGGGGTGAAGATTCCTGCCGAGGATGGACGCGAGGCATCGAAGGCGGGTGTTGAGTATGCGACAAGTTGTCATCTAAACTTGACAATATGAGCAGAGAGAGCCGCTACCCATCCGATAAAGACCCCCCGCGTGTGTCTGCGCGTACCCGAAGGCTGCCCGGCGCATCTGCAGGTGGCTGAGAACATGAAGGCGTGGGCAGAGGAATTGATCCGAACGGTCGAGCGCCTGGATGCGCGACAGGCCGCCCTGAGACCAATCGAGCCGCCGCCGCCGAGCTATGAACAGGCGCTCAAAGCGTTACCGCAGGGAGTGCAGGAGTGGGTGGCTACCTATGAGCGAGCCCCAGAGAGCAAAACGCGAGGCAGCGAAGATATTCTCGGCCAGGAGGGAGAACGGGAGGGAAATCGGACGTGAAACGAAGGAAGCCATTCGCGCGGCGGCGCCAAGCGTTGGCGCTGGGGTTTGCCGCGGCCTTTGCATCTTCGGCGCAAGCGGCGCAATGCCAATTAAATGGCGTCTGGTACGACTATGGCAGTCCGGAATGCAGCGGCTCGCAGCCGGCGATCAATCCAAGCCCCGAGAGGCAGGAAAATGGTGCCGGGAAAGAAAATGGCGGACTTCGCGTGAATCGCTTTTACGGGAGTCGAGCGGGTATTACCGCACGTCATTTCGACCGACAAGACAACACTAGCGAAATGCGTCGTCTACGTGCCGGACGGCGAGCCGGTTGCTGCGCGGGTGTCCAGAATATCGCCCCCGGCTCGAAGACGTCATAATACGAACGACGGTGCCGTCAGTAGTGCTGGTGCGTTCTTCCCGGCAAGTAAAACGCAGATGAGGGAGGGGCGGGTGTGCCCGCCGAGCCGTCAACAAGCGTTACCGCCGCCCGGTGCGCCGGTCCCTTGAATCTGCTGACCCGGGCTGCGCCGGCCCCGAGCGCTCACGACGCGAGTGACTAGGTCTCGACCCACGCTCGGGCTCACGTCACTGTGCCATGACGCGCTGGAGACCCGACCATCCCGGTAGAGGTTCAGGAGCAGCCACCCTTGAACCGCGTCGCCGCCGACCATCACCCTACGCGGTCTCTGCTGCACAATCACGAACGCAGCACGCGCGGTGGTCCAGAACAAGGCCGCGGCGGTCCACGCCGACCAGGCCGGAGAAGCTGCAGTTCCCAGCAGCAATAGCCAGGGCTACCAGGCCGCAATCGAGAGCTAAGTACTTCGCCAGGGCCATCGCCGACGAGGTATACCTCAGCGTCGCGGCGGCCGGTAACCGACGCCCGAAGACGGTGGTCGTGGTTCGGCCCCCGGTGTCAGTTGGCGAGCAATCCCTGAAACAGCGCTGCGCTCTCCCCCGCGCTGAAGGCGTGACGGTACAGCCGCAGCTCACCGTCGCGTATGTCCAGCCGCTGAACGGAGACCTCGGCCCCCCAATGCTGAAGCCCTCGCGGAGCTGTCGCGGTTTGTCGCAGAGTTCACGTGGATGATCGCCGCGCGCTCGCATCCGGGACGCCAGGAGGAACCATCATCGGCGTCGCTCACCGCGCCCAGGTCCCATCCGCCGGAGCCGGCATCCCGACAGCCGCGCATCATCCGGCCCCCAGCATCGCCAGCAGGGGGGTCAGCGTGAGCGGGCTCAGGATCGTGGTGAAGAACACCACCGAGGTCGCGAAGGCGGGTTCCACGTCATACTGCGTGGCGAGCACGATGCAGACGACCGCGGACGGCATAGCCGACTGGAGGACGGCCGCTTGGTGTGCCGGCCCATCCAGACCCACGAGACGCGCGAGCAGCATCCCCCACAGCGGCCCCCCGATGAGACGGATGCCTGCGGCCGCGACGAGCGGAACGAGCGGCGTGCCGAGCCCTTTCCCGTGGAGCTGCATCCCCAGGATGATGAGGAAGGCCGGGATGCATGCCTTCCCAAGCAGGTCGACCGTCCGGGCCAGCGGAAACGGCAGGCTCCAGCCCGTTTGGACGGCGACGACCGCAAGGAGCACCGCCCAGATGGCAGGCACCTTGAAGACGCCTCGCAACGCATCGGCGAGGCTCGCGCGTCCCAGAGACGCGAGAAACACGCCGGCCGTGTACGTCACGATCGCAGCGGTGACGAAGAACACGGTAGCTTGAGCGAGCCCTTTCTCCCCAAAGGCGAAGAGGTTTGCCGACAGGCCGATGTTGCCGGCATTGGGAAGGAGGACGACCAACACCACGGCCGCGGTCAACGGGCGCGGCCAGCGCCGCCACCAGGCGACGATGGCGGCCAGCGCCGCCAGACCGGAAAGGCTTATGAGGGTGAACACGACCATGCGAAGCACAGCATCCGCCGGCAGAGCGGTGGCGACGATGGCGTCGTAGACCAGGCATGGGGAGAGCACCAAGAACGCCACCTGCGCGAGCGGGCGCACGTCGACCTGGAGCCTTGCCGCCAATACATAGCCAGCCGCCGCAGCGAGGAAGATGGGCAGCAGATTGTCGGCGAAGACGGTCAGCATGGAAGCGAATCCGTTCTGTGATGGGCGTGCGGTACACCACACCCTGCCGAGCTGAAGGGGAGGAAGTACCGAGGCTGGTAGAAGAAGTCGAACTGCACAGGTCCCCATTCTAACTCAGGGAGGTAGCCGCGGTTTTGTCGGGGCTCGCCGAGCTGCGACCGATACAGCGCGGGTCAGCGACGGCCGGAGGTTCGAGACACCACCCTGGCCACCCTATCACGGGGAGGGACAGGGTGCGGGTCGAGAGCCGAGGCTTCTCCCAAGCGCTGGGCGGGCTGTTCTCGGCCATGAAAACCGGGGGCTTCTTCGGGGCCGACTGCGGATAACGCAAACAGACGCTGCCGGTGCAGACCAGCGCTCGCCGACCCCCCATCCGCCGATCCGGCGGGGCACCGGGCTCAGACAGTGCTCGCCGACGCCCCCCGTGAAGCTGCGCGTCCTCGGCGGCGCACAAGGGACCGGAACGCGCCCGCCGTGGTCCGGCCCCACCTTCTCGCGGCACCTGGGCGCCGACGCCTTGTGCTTTATACCGGCATGAGCCGCGTCGGCATCCTGCTCGGTCGCCGCGCGCCGTTTGCAGGCAGGTGCGGCCGCCGGTCCCCGCTGGCCCGGGCATCGAGCCGCGCCGGCAAACCGCGCACCCGGCTTGACAGCCCGTATCGCGCTCGTCAGACTCTCGCTGGAGAGCCAAGCGCTCCCTCCGGGGGAGTGCGGGCAAGCCTCCTCCTCGGGAGGGCGGCCGAAGGGTGGCGGACCAGACCACCGGGAGGCACATGGGAGGCCATCGCAGAGGACCAGGCACCGTGGCGCGGTCGACGACATCGGACCGCGGTGGGAGGCCGCGTGTTGAGCGGAACGACCTTCCCCGTAAACGCCTGCGAGGATAGACGGACAATGTCCGCCTATCCCCGGAAGGGACGCCTGGCGTGCCGGGCCTCGTCAGTGTCGCGTGTCATGCAAGTGGCTGTTCGTCCAAGCGAATCACTCGCTCGGAAGCGAACTGGGGAGTCCGGCGGCCGGGGCCCGGTCCTGCGGGATAGGCGGACAATGTCCGTGTTTAAACACGGACAACGTCCGTCTACTCATATGTTAGGGCGATCAAGAGAAGGGACGTAATGTGACAACACTAGATAAAGAACGACCCGCACAAGACATCGATCCCGATCCGCTTTCCGCATTGGTGATCGCACTTGGTGCCGTCGGATCCATTGCCTCTATCTATGCCGTAGTGGACTCAAGAGTTTCGAAATACAGGCAAGAGCGCCAAGCCAATTGCAATGCTATTCGTGATGCCGTGATGGGGGTGGAGACATCACTCAATGAGCTACGAGGGTACGTTAAGTCTCTCGAAATCAGCTTCTTGACGGGAACCCAGTCAAGATCGCCTGATCGAAACTCGATGTTGTCGATGGCTCAGTTCGGAAGCGTTCGACTCGTTTTTACAAGAGATCGATACGAGAGATGGCGAGAGATCGAAGAGGGAATACTTGTCGCCGTTGGTAGGATGAATAAACATGTGAACGACTTGATTCGCCATTTTGCCACGTCTGATATTGCTTTACCTAGCGAAATCGCCAGCCGACTACAGAATACAATTGGTCGCATGAATGAAATACTTTCACGGAATGAGTCAAATGCATTTCGAACGGTTGTTCGGCCTCTTGGAGGCGGTAATGGGAGAATGCATGGAAGTTATGGGCCGATTCAGAATGACCATATATGAGATCTGCAGATGAAGCCCTAACCAGGCGCTCCAGCGGACCGCTCCTAACGTCGCGGCCGCTGAGCTTTATCGTTATGCTCTAGAGAAGCGCACAGGAACAAGGGATGAACCTCACTGTTGAAGCTCTTAACGTTTTGCTGCTCCTTCTTCCGGGTTTTCTGTCCGGCCAGCTCTTTTATTCTCTTTTCCGCCCGGGCGAAGTATCAATTTCTCAACGACTTCTTGACGCGTTGCTCTTTTCCTTCGTGGTGTATCTATTGGTATCATTGCTTGCAGATTGGGAACCTCTTGCACAGGTGTCAAGGTCCGGCGGCAAATTGTCTTACCAATTCTCGAGTAACCCAAAGGTCATCCTTATATCTTTAGCTGCCGTAATATCTATCCCGGTGTTTGGCGGATTCATCTATTTCAACGATCATCTTCATCGGCTACTTCGCAAGCTAAAGATTACAACGAAAACCTCACGCTCAAATACTTGGAACGACGCTTTCGTTACGCAAGACCGATACGTCATAGTAACGCTGAAAGACGGGCGTAGAATACGGGGATATCCGACAATGTTTTCAAACGACCCAGAGGAAGGGTTCGTATATCTTTATAACCCCGCTTGGGTTAATGACGATAAATCTCATGATGAGGAGCCAGATTATTTTGAATCGATTTGTCATGGCTTCCTTTTGAACAGAGATAACATTGACTTGATCGAGTTTACATTGGATCCTGGAGAAACACTAACTGCCACACAATAGGTGCGTGCTATGAGAGAACGCAAGCCAGAGAAACCGACTGATCCAAGAGAACATGTAAGAGGCGAGGTAAAGCCTATTCGCTATGAACGGCCGGCGGAGAGACCTAAACCAACGCCGAACCCTCCCAAGAAAAAGTAGCGCATAACAAGGCACTACAGCCGACGCGGGAAAGGCTAGCGGTTCTTCTGCTGGCACAGTGGGCGCGCGGCTGAGTTTGGACGTTAGACGACCGGGGGCACTTGTATGTCATGGGAAGATAGCGCACCAATCGAACGACCATGCCCTTGCGGCACAGGGCAGTATGCCGTAATCGGACGCTCCGACGACTGGAACCGTTATGAGGAGCGATGGGAAATGCACTGCCCATCATGCAAAGAAAAATATGGTTTGTACGCCAGCAACTACAGTCGCAAAGGCATTCCATCCACATATCGCTGTTGGCTTCCGCGCCTACGTCTGAAAGAGTTGTCGGTTGCAGCCGAAGAGCTTGAGCAAGCGAAAAAAGCCCTGTCCGTTTATGCTACGGCACACTACCAAGAACACTGGAACACGCACTTCATCGGTAAGGCGAAAAAGGCTATATGGCGCGAGCTTACGGAAGACGGAAAACACTACCCAAGTCTTCCTACCTTCTATCTGCACGTCCGCGAGTCGAGCTTGGAACGACAACTTGCGCGATACTTCGACTATCGCGAATTACCAACCGTAGTGCGAGTGCTACAACTGAGCGCTTCTGAACTACATTCGCGCATCGAGCAGGTTCGTGAATTGGAGCACTTATTGGAAGAGAGTCATAGTAATGCGCGTCAGCAAGCGTTCGTCTAACCCTACGCTCAAGCGGGACTGCGCAAAAGCGCGCGGCCCCTTAGCTTCACGTTAGGTGTCTGGAGAACGCGTGACGAAAACCAAACTTCTCTTCGTAGACGACGAAGCGTATCAATCACGGCTCTACAGCGATGCGCTGCTGGACGGTGGTTTCGACGTGCAGATTGCGGAGTCGGTCGATGAGGCACTCGAACTTGCCCGGTCCGATTCGTTCGACCTCATCCTGCTTGACGTTATGATGCCTTCTGGGTCGTTCTTCGAGGAGACGGAAACCGCGGGTGGGTTCACGACAGGGAAAGCTCTGGCACGGGAACTCGCCGAGATTCAGCCAGAGGCGAAGATCGTGGCCTTCACCAATTCGCGTGATCCCGAGATTGATGCGTGGTTCACGAAGGATGACACCGTTGCGTATATCCAGAAGCAAAACGTCTTGTACGATGAGCTGCCTCGAACTCTTCGCAAGGTCTTGCACCAAGGCGCTGAACCGCCGCAGGTCTTCATCGTTCATGGTCACGACCGGACAACCTTGCTGGAGTTCAAGAACTTCTTGCAGAACCGGCTAGGCCTGCCTGAGCCGTATATCTTCTCAGAGCAACCGAGTCGTGGGCTGACATTGATCGAGAAGTTCGAGAAGTACGCCGCAGAAGCGGATCTTGTCTTTGTCCTCCTCACTCCAGACGACCTCGGAGGCCCAGTGGATTCCGGTACTTCCAGCGCGCGGCCACGCCCAAACGTCGTCTTCGAGTACGGGTACTTCCTTGGGTCTCTTCAACGTCACAGTGGCCGCGTCTTCCTGCTCAAGAAGGGCGAGCCTGAGGTTCCGTCTGACATCACCGGGATCGTCTACGTGGATATCACGGACGGAATCGAAGCAGCCGCGGAAAGCCTGCGAAGGGAGCTGGAAGAGTGGCTGTAGGCCAGACACCTCTCAAGAAATACACTGCAAGCCGTTGATTTTTAATGGGTGAATTTTGGGTGTGTTTCTTCCATACGCCTCCGCGGTAGGGACGCCGGTTACCCGGCGCCCCCCGCACAGACCCCGGCGTGCAGTTTTTCCGCACCGGGTTCCTCGGTTGCACTCGCTGGCGCGCAAGGTGCAGCCGTCAAGCGAACACCCTCCGCCGACTGACCTCGGTGATGCGGGGACGCTCTACCTGCATGCGCTCAAGGGCTTGGACGAAGGTCGCCCAGTGGAAGCTGCGCCGCTTGCCACCGCGCCGGTTGAGCCACTTGAACGTACAACGGATGGCCCAGTCAAAGAAGCGGTAGAGCGCAGCCGAGTTGCCCCGAACACCATAGTAGTGGTAGTGCCCCCGTAGCCTGCGGTTCAGGCCGGCGAAGAACTCACGCCCCGGCAGATGCCGGTGGTCCCTGATCCATGTCTTGATGCGCCGGCACGCCGCCTGCAACTTCTTGCGGGCAGTGCGCCGTTTCACCCGCACCACACCTTGTCGGTCGGGCATCCAGTAGAACTCGAAGCCCAGAATGGTGAAATGGGGTCAGTCTCCATTTATAGCGAAAAGGATCGCCTCGGCCAGCGTGGGTGCGCCGATGGGCACCACCATGAACTCCTGGATGTCGACGTTGTTCGCCGCGTGCAGCCCGCCGTTCAGGATGTTCATCATCGGCACCGGCATTTGGAACGGACCCTTCCCGCCCAAATAGGCATACAGCGGCACCCCGGTCTGCAGCGCGGCTGCCCGGGCGCAGGCCATGGACGCTCCCAGGATCGCGTCGCGCCGAGGCGCTCCTGGTGCTCCGGCGTCCAGCTCCAGCAGCCTACGGTCGATGGATCCTGGTCAGCCACCTCCGTGCCGACGAGCGCACGCCGTATCTCGCCGCGAATGTGGCCGACCGCCGTCAGCACCCCCCTGCCGCATCAGCGCACTAATGGGGCTTGAACGCCTCCTGGACCTTCTCCGCCCAGAAGGTCATGTCGGGGTGCTGTGCACGCAGATCCTCGGCGCGTTTCTTGGCCTCTCCGTACGTCATCACTTGGTCGTGGTACTTGCCGGCCTCGAACTGGTACTTGGACCTCCAGGCCACTACGTACCCAGGATCGCTGTCCTGGACGGGCTTCATGCTGTCGTAGACCGCCGTCATCGCTCTTCTCCTTTGCCTCGATGAATACCGAGCCGGCCATGGCGATGTTCGCCACGCCGGAACATGAAAACGGTTGCGCCGCCGCGAACCGGCACCCTCATCTGACCCGCGGCATCTCTGCACGGTCGTGGAGACGGGAGCGGCTGCTCCATTCCCCACTCTACGGGGAAGGTTTGGGGGAGTCCTCGGGCGAAGGGGACAAAGAGCGCCTGCAGCGTTTGCCGCCATGACGACGCCGACCTCGGCGATCGCAGCCCAATCGCACCCCGAACTACACCCACCAAGCTCGTTATTGTAACGGTCGCCCGAGGCTCGGAAAACACTTCCAGCGCCGCGACCGGACCCCGCTGCGGCCGGACGGCCCCCCGCCACGCGGTTGCACGCCCGTTGGACGAGTCCGGTATCGAGTCGCGCATCATCGGGGTATCGCCCCCGTTGGAATGGATCAGTAACCCTGGCGGGTCGGGCGCCGGATGAGGCCGGAGCTTGGATCAACGCCCGGCGATGCGGTCAGACAGGATCCCCGCGGCGGTCGCGAAATAGTCCGAGCGGTTCCACTTGAGCAGAGCGCGGTAGTTGTCATAGACCGCGTAGGCCGCACCGTCCGCACCGCCGGGCTGCACTATCGACGTCGGCAGGTCGGCAGGAGGCAGGGCACCCCCGTTGGCTCGGCGCACTCCCAGGGCACGCCATGCATCGAGGGGCCGGACCTGGTCGCGTCCGATGAGGCCATGATCGAATCCCTTGGGCAGGCGTACTTGGCGTCCCCAGGTCTGATTCGAGCGCCAGCCGAGATGCTTCAGATAATTGGCTGCGGAAGCGAATACGTCGGCTTTCGTTGCCCAGAGGTCGCGGCGCCCGTCGCCATCTTGGTCCACGGCGTAACGCCGAAAGCTCGACGGCATGAACTGCACCTGCCCCATGGCGCCGGCCCACGACCCGGTCATGCGCTCCACCGGAATAGCATCCTCATCGAGGATGTGCAGGGCGTCGAGCAGCTCGCGCCTGAAGTAGGCGGCCCGCCGCCCGTCGTACGCCAGGGTGACCAGAGCCCCGATCACGGGGAAGCTGCCGGTCAGCCGGCCGTAGTCGCTCTCGATCCCCCAGAGGGCCACGATGAACCGGGGCTGAACGCCATACTCCGCGCCGACACGTTCGAGCAGCCCGCGGTTCTCCCGGAGCATCCTGCGCCCGACCTCCACTCGGCTGTCCGGGACGACCCGCTGCAGATACTCCTGGAAGGTGAGGGTAAACTCCGGTTGTGCCCGGTCCAGCTCGATGACGCGGGGAACTGGAGAAAGCCCCGTCAGGGCCGTCTCCAACGTATGAGCCGAGACGCCGGCGCGCAAAGCGTCCTTACGCAGCTCCTGGAGCCAGCCGGCGAACGGCTGCGAGGACGCCTGTGCCTCCGGTCCCGACGGGGGCAGCGGCAGCATCGCGCAGGCCGCAAGAAATGCACAGAAACGCCGTGCTCCATAAGTCACTTTAGCGGTCCCTACCTTCGCGGCCGCTTATGTTCCCACGCACGCCGCTCCCTGGGTAGGCACCGCAGAACCAGCCACGAGCGGCTTGCGGCACGTGTTGCCTCCCGGCATCATGCGTATCCGCCATGCCGGCTCTTGGCTAACCGCTGCCGTGCCGAGCGCCTGCCACGCTGCCGGTCGCTGCTCGGTCAGCCGGCGCCCGCACGGGCCGCGGCCCCCTGTCGTCCTCGCCCAACCTTGACCCCTCCACGGGACCTTTGCCATAGTGCATCGGGGGGAAACACTACACCACACCGAGAGCGGGGAGCGGTCCATGCACTACATGTCCACTGGACAAGCCGGACTCAGAGGGGCCCGAGCGCCGGACGGCCGAAGGTCAAGGCGCAGCAACAGGTGGCCCGAGCCGCCCCATCTGGGTCGGTGGCAAGGACCGCAAGGAGGTCGACCTCGATACGTCCGTCCGCGCCCTGGGCCCGCTGAGAGCGCGCGGGCCGAGCTATCCGTCATGGACATGTGGAATGCCTTTCGCAACTCGCGGGGCGCAATGCCCCTAAAGGCGCGCATCGTGTTCGGCCAGCGGCAACGACCGCTCCTACCTCGAGGGCCAGCGGGGCAAGTGATGGTCCCTTCGAACCCGTGATGGGCCGGGCGGATAGCGACCCTCTTGGCGGCGGACTCCGCCCGAGGCGGAGCCGGCGTGTCCTGCCTTTGCTAGCCAAGGGCATGGTGGCCACGGTCGTGGCCACGGGGACCGCTTGGGGGATTCTCGCCCTGTGGTTCGACGGACCCGAGCCGCGCTGGCTGGCGGGCGCTCTCGCCGGCATCTATGGGGTCGGTACTTTGGCGGTTCTGGCGCTGGTGCGGCCTTTCTGGCGCGCCGCAGCCATAACGGCCGCGGCGCTGCTGGTCCTGATGGGATGGTGGCTGTCCATTCCGCCGAGCAACGACCGGGCCTGGTACCCGGACGTCGCCCGGCTCGCCACCGCGACCATCAACGGCAATCTCCTCACCGTTCACAACGTGCGCGACTTCGACTATCGGTCGGAGACCGACTACGACGAGCATTGGGAGACCAGGACTTACGATCTGAACAAGCTCCTGGGGGTCGACCTGTTCCTCTCGTACTGGGGCTCGCCCGTCATCGCCCATACCATCGCGAGCTGGGAGTTCGCCGACCAACCACCGCTCGCCATCTCCATCGAGGCGCGCAAGGCCGTGGGGCAGTCCTACTCGGCCGTGCGCGGATTTTTCAGGCAGTACATGCTCTACTACGTGGTCGCCGACGAGCGCGACGTGATCCGACTGCGCACCAACCACCGAGGCGAGGAGGTGTACCTCTACCGGATCAAGATGCCGTTGGACCACGCCCGCGCGCTCCTGCTGCAATATATGTCCGACATCAACCACCTCGCCGAGCACCCGCGCTGGTACAACGCCCTCACACAGAGCTGCACGACTACCATCCGCTATCACCTCAAGCACATTGGACCAACCAGACCGTGGAACTGGCGCATCCTGGTGAACGGCTATCTCGACGAGCTGATGTACCAGCGGGCTACTATCGATACCAGCCTCCCCTTCCGGGAGCTACGCGCCCGCAGCGACATCACGGCGAAGGCGAAGGCCGCCGACCAGGACGCCGGCTTCTCCCGGCGCATCCGGGAGGGGCTTCCGACACCTTGGCCGTTCAAGTCGTGAGCCGCAACTCGGGCGTGCGGCCGGCATCGTGCCCGTCGACAGCCCGCAGCCCCACAGTGGGGGCAGACCAGCAGAAACACCTCGTAGATTCTCACCAGCAGCATCGCCCACAGGGATGAGACGTGCGTTCGGTGCACCGTCTCTGCGGCGCGCTGCACCGAACCGAACCGGTGCAGGAACGAGACAGCTCCAAAACGGCACCGGAACCCGCCCCGGGCTTGCCTGCCGCAGTGTCTCGTCCACCACTCGCGGAAGAGATGGAGCGCTGCGCTCACCACCGCAGGGTCGTGGTGCAGGACGTATCTCAGCCGCTTGGGAGCTGACAACACCCACTGTGCGCCGCGGTCTCTACCATGCGCCGCGTCATGCACGAGGGGCAGACACCACACCTCTTGCAGGAGAAGGCGATCAGGAAATCTGGCCGCACTCCGAGCAGCGCGCTCGGGCAGGCCCCGCAACCGAGCTTCAGAAGTGGATGGCGAGCCCGCCTCTGGCCGACAAGAAGTTCAGCGCGGTGGCACTGCTGGTGCTCGCCGGATTGGAGATGTCGCTGGTGGTCAGAACTGCATCTAGGCCCGCAAACAAGACGGTATTGTCGGTGAGGTAGAAATCTATGCCGCCCCCGACGCGCCCCGCGAATCCACTATTGTTTACCTCGAGCCCCAGGCCACCCTTGCCTTTCAGGTTGTAGGTTGCATCCCCAACGCCCACCTTCAGGAATGGCTGGACGCGTCCCATGGGAGCGTAAACCTTCAGGTTCACGGTATAAACATTGCCATCGACGGTGAGAACGTTCGCGTTGAACAGGTTGACGTTGAAGCCGGAAACCCACTCGTATTCAAACTCCGTGGACAGGTACGGGGACACTGCTCGATCGCGCCAACACCAGCACCGAGGCTGGGCCGACAGCGCCTACCGCTCCGAGGAGACCGAGCGGCTGCTGCGTAAGAAAGGGCTCAGGAGCCGGATTCACCGTCGCGGTCACCGTCACAAGGCGCTCAGCGTGCACCAGCAAGCGCTCAACCGGCGCCGCTCAAGCATCCGGGTGCGCGTCGAGCATGTCTTCGGCTCCCAGCACAACGAGCAAGGCGGCAAGCTCGTGCGAACCATCGGAGGGGTGCGTGCGAGGGCCAAGATAGGGCTCATGAATCTCGTCTACAACATGCCCCGGCTGAGCTACCTGGTCAGCTCAGGCGGTAAAGGTCCGATGCCGGCACCGGCCTGATCGCCGCCGGAGCCTCCGCCCGGCGCCCGCAAGGCGACGGGAGCCCTCCCAAAACCCCTCAAAAACCACTCGCTTTGACCCAATTCCCTCATCCGTGACTCGATCAGAGGGACCGACCGGCGCCAAAACCAATTCTTCGAGGTGCCCTGAAGGCAGTGTGCTTCTCATGCTGTGCTCCTTCCGAAGTGGTGAAGAGTTGTGCCAATGACAGTGCCGCCGGCTGAGCCCCGCGGCGGGTCCCGACTATGCGACGCTACCGACACCGAGTCCTCCGGAAAGCGGACGACCTGGTTTTCCGAGATATACATCTAATACCAAATTTCGGTTTTTAGTTGCCGATGATTTGGAAATTCTCGGTCAACAGAGAACGCGGACCCTTCAGCATCACTTCGGGAACATCAGTTGCACCTGGAACCGGAACTGCCAGTCCGCGCCGCCGTCGGGATGCACCACGTTGGAGTACGCGCTGAACTGCGTGTTCACCGGCAGCTTGCCCAAGTGGAAGATCTTGCCGACGCCGCCGCCGAGCGGCACGGTCCACTTCTGGCCGCTGGCGGCCTTCCAGTCGACGGTCAGGATGGGCGCACTGACGAGATACAGGCCGCCCTTGAAGTTGTAGTTGACGAACGGCTGGATCAGACCGTTGTTGTAAGAGCCGCCCCGCTCGTTGCTCGACAGCGACCACACATTGTTGACCAGCGCTCCGTACACCCAAGGATCGCCGTGCTCGACATGCAGCAGCACGGCCGACGGTCCCAGCCCCCAATTCTTGTTGCCGAGCTCCGCGTTGCTGTCGGTCGGTATCTGTACGACCGGCCCCGCCCCCCATATCCATTTGCCCGGTTTGGCAGGAGACAGGAACGCCGTGAACACCGTATCGCCGATGCCGGTGGTGGCGCTGTCGCCCGGGCCCAGCGAGGGGTTCGAGATCACGGGCAGGATCGTGCGCGTGATGACATTCCACTCGCTGCTCACGGAGATGGGGATCACCGGCTGGATGTTGAGGATGTTCTGGGTGCCCTTCTCCGACCCGAAGTTGAAATTCGTATTGTTCTGGAACGGCACGCTGATCAGGTTGCCGACCGGGTTCTGTGCGAGCTTCGCCAGGTCCTCGGCGCTCATCTCGGCCCGCGCCGGGGCAGTGAGCGCGGCGGCGACGCTGACGGCGAGGAGTGCGCGGGAAAGAATGGTTTCAAGTTGGTATCCTCTTTCGCCCGACCGGCCGGCGCGCCTCACCGCCGGAAGCCGTGGAAGCTGTCCAAACCACCATGCCAGCCGCCCAAACCGCCACGGCGACCGCGCAGCCAAAGGAGAGCCCCGTCATGGCGAGCACTGCGACGCCCACTCGGGAGCTGCCAGCTTCAGTTTCACTCTCACTCGCGGACCTCTATCCACTCGTTACCGATAAAGCTCCATCGGCACCACACGGGTATATCCGGCTGTCAGCTTCCCATGGATCGGGTGGCGCATTGCCGCTTCGCAGGGGCGCGCACTGGACGGTGGATTTATACTGGACCGCATCCGACAGTTCCATTCGGTCGACCACCTAGGCTACGTACGTAGTCGGACAAGGGGTCAGCTCGTCGCGCCCCCATCTCTTCTCTCGGCGAGGACCGCATGCAGATCGGCCTGCCGCTCCGCGCCGGACTCGAGGACCAAGTCGGCGGCGTCCGCGTTGCTCACGATGGCGCCCGTGGTTGGTTGATCTCGTGGGCCATCGAGGCGGTGAGCTCGCCGGCCATGGCGAGGCGCGACGCGCGCAGCAGCTCGAAGCGGGTGCCGATAACTCGCCCGCTTACAGGCGTAATGGGCAAAAAGTCCTGGGCGCGATGTCCGTCTTCCGGCGTTGGCGATTGCAGCAATCGGGATGCAGATGACCATCCAGAGACCGACTCTGGCACCTCGGATCGCGGCAGGGTCGGGCCAGGGGACCATTATGTCCTCCTCGCTCGATCTTGGCGCCGCGCTGCTTCACGGGACGCTTGACGCCCCGCTCCGAGGCCGTGTCTTGGTCGGCAACGAGGCCGGACATTTCGGCCGACCGGTCATCCAGCAGGCACTTATGAGAGGGATGCCCTGCCCCAATTTTGGGGTTCACTAATCAAGTGCGCCTTTGCCCACCTGCACCAGGCCTCCCGAAACTGGCCGGGATTGACCGGTTTGTTCCCCAGAGCTACGCTGCAAGTATATCCGAGGCGGTCAGAGTTTCGATTTTTGGGCGGCTTCATGGGGGGGCGGGCGCTCGTGTCCAAGGCCGAAGCAGGGGATTTCCGCCATACCGCCCGAGACGGAGACTACCCGAGAATAGTGCTCTCCATCCCAAACAATCTGCTCAACACGCTGATCCAGGCAATCTCGCCGAAGGGCATATCTGAGGTGGTCCGACCCCCATGTGAGGGCTGAGACCGGGAGGCCGTGTGATGATCAGCTTGAAGAAGGCAGCACTGCTCGCCGGCACTTTTCTAGTGAGTGCAAGCTCCTTGGCGCAGCAGCCTTCCGCGGTCCCGCCCCCAACGCCTGGCCCGACGGAGCAGGTCGAGGCGACTCCTCCTCAGCCAAAGCCGGAGATGGAGCGGCCGACGGTCTGGGGCGAGCCGACGGAAGTGCACATCGTGATGTACGTCATCGACGTGGACGAAGTGGATTCTGCCAGTCAGAGGTTTTCCGCGAGCGTATACTACCAGGCGACGTGGAGCATCCCGTCCCTGGTTCACCAGGGTCCGGGACCGGTGGTGCGCGGTCTGACCGAAGTCTGGAATCCGCGGCTCGCTATCGTCAATCAGCAACAGGGATGGAACGCCTACCCGGGCTTTGTCGAGATCTCCCCCAACGGCCACGTCGTGTATCGCCAGAAGGTCTGGGGTTGGTTCTCTCAGCCGCTGGACCTGCGTGATTTTCCCATGGACCGCCAGACCCTGACAGTGCACCTCGCAGCAGCCGGCATGCTCGAGAAAGATGTCAAGATGATTTCCTTCGAAGGTGCGTATGGCAGGAAATCCGGCATCGCCAAACAATTCTCCATTCCCGACTTCGACGTTCCTGTCCTGGCGGGCGGGACCGATGCCCTACGTTGCCTACGAGGGAGCGCCGGGTACGGCGGGGTACCAGCTTCAGATCGAGGTCCGGCGGAAGGTAGCCTACTATGTGATGAAGATCATCCTTCCGCTCTGCCTCATCGTCCTCATGTCTTGTGCGCCGCGCTGGATCGACCCGAAGCAGATCGGCACCAATGTCGGCATCTCGACCACGGCGTTCCTGACGCTCGTGGCCTATCTGTTCGCGATCAACGTTCTGCTGCCGCGGGTGTCGTACGTGACGCGCATGGACCGGTTCATCCTGCTTTCCATGTGCATGGTGTTCGCCGGCTTGCTGCAGACGGTCGCGAACACGGCACTGGTCAGGAACGGGAAAACGGCAAAGGCTGTACGCATGGACTGGTGGTCCCGGGGCCTCTATCCGGCAGCGCTCGTCGGTATCCTGGCGGTGTCATTTTGGTTGTAGCGCGGCGGACCCGACTTTGACAGGAGCTACGCACATGGGTGCTGCAACACGAGGCGCGACAAGGGTTTGCCGCATTGCAGCAAAAGAGGCGTGTATCTAGGTCCTCAGCGCAGATCGAGGACCGGTGGGGGATTCTTGATTCCGAGTGCTTTCAGGCGCTTAGCGGCTGCCGGAGTCGGTTCGGTGACCTGCCAGACGGTGCCATTGGGGCTCAACAATTGTGCGAGCTTGATGTGCTTGAGGTCATCGCGGAGGTTGCGCCAGGTGTCGGCGCAGGCGTGCTCGGCCACCCGCTCGAGCAGCAGGGCCAAGACGCTCAGGGCCACGTGGGCATGGATGCGGTGCACCGCCCAGTGGTAGACGGGCCGAAGCTTCAGCCCGCTCTTCAAGGTGCGCCACGCCTCCTCCACCCGCGCGAGCTGCTTGTAGCCGAGCGCCAGGTCTTCGGGGGAGAGCGTGTCGTCGTTGCTGGTGACCACGAACTTGCCATCCAAGCGCGCCTCGGCCTTGATCTTGGCGGGGTCGAGCAGGGGATGGCCGGTGGCGCTACGCTTCAAGTAGCGACCGAAGCGCCCACTGTTGAGCAACGCACAGGCCCGCTTGCTCTGGCCCTCGCCTGGACTCTCGCGCAGGCTCGCGAGCTCTGCCTCCAGTTCCGTCAAGAGCTCGGCGCGGTGCGCTCGGCTGCGCTCGGCCTCCTGCGGGTTGTGGCAGACGATGTAGCGTCGGCGCTGCTCGCCGACCACGACCTCCTTCACCCGCAGGTTCTGCGCGACCGGATGGTAGCGCCCGGGACGGGCGAGCACCTCGCGGGTGACCTCATCGCCGCGGCGCATGGGCACGCACACGATGTACTTGCCCCCACCGCGGGCGAGCGCTTGGAGGTTGGCCTGCGAGACCATCCCGGCATCGCCCACGAACAGACAGCGCGAGAGCTGCCAGCCCTTGAGATCGCGCTTCACCTGCTCGACGGTGCGGACATCCACCGTGTTGCCGGGGAACACCCAGTGGCGCACCGGGAAGCCGTCGCGGGTGACCGCGAGCCCGACCACGATTCTCGCGCGCATCGCCGCGCCCGTTCTTGCTGTTGCCGCGCTTCCTCGGCGCCGCGTACGGCTTGGCCCCTCTGCCGCCGCGGATCCTCGCACAACATCGTCCGGCCCCACCCCTCGGTCCTCCTCATCGACCTCGAAGTGCAGGCTGGTCGTGTCGTAGAAGACGAGATCGACATCGAGGTTCAAGAGGTCCGCCAAGCGGAAGTAGATGGCCCGCTCGATGGTCGCCTTCTCGGCTTCCAGGAAGTCCATCGCCCGGTACAGATGCTGCAACTCCAGTCGCTCGGTCTGTCCGATGCGCACCTCCTCGGCTAGCCACTGGCTGAAGCAGTAGAGCTTGGAGGCCGGAGCACAGGCGCGGTTCGCCACCATCGCGAACAGCGCCCGCTCCACCGAGAAGTCGAAACGGCGTCCTCCGACGACCTCCTCGATCACTTCGGCGATCCCAAGGCGTGCCCACAGCGCCTCCAGCACGTAGACCTCCCCGTAAGGCCAGGCGTTGACCACCTGCCAGCCCGGGTGCTCGGCCACGATGTCCTCGGGCGCGGCACGGCGCAGGATGCTCCGAGCGAGCCGGCGCAGCCGCTCGGTGACCTCGGGGGCTTCGGCACGCCCACAGTTATAGACGATGCGCGTCTCGGAGCGGCCCTTGTCCGGGTTCCAGACGCTCTCGGCGAGCTGCAGGTGGGTGATCACCGAGCCGTCGGCGCGCTTCTGGTGGGTCTCGCGCAAGTACATGTGCGCAACTATACATGCATCACTAAGTACACATCAATGACAAGCTAACATTCCATGTATCTATGCATTTGGCGGCATGCGAGCGCCCGCTCACCGCTAACCCGTTGATCCGCGGAACCCCGAACTCAACGTCCACCCCATCGATGTATTGGTAACTGTCAAAGTCGGGGCGGACTGACCGGTCATATTGGTGTCGGGAGCAGCGACGGCCTGACTCGCCTCTGCCCAGCCCCGGCAACTCTGGTATCGCGGGCGAAGGAGCAGGATGGCCCCGTTCTCGACCCGCTGTCGGGCACGCTCTCCAGCCCGTTGCGGGCGAGAGCGGCTTGGGCGTAATTACCCTCGGGGCCCAGCGGGACGGTTTGAGGCCAAGGCGGGTAGCAGGCTTTGGCCTCATCCGATGTGTTTTCGTAGAGCAAGACGAGTCATTCTAATAGACCCCGGACGGTTTCGATGAATCGGGCAGCCTCCGTCAGCGCCCGCTGCACATCGGCTGTGGGAACCGGCTCCAAGGTGTAATCGGCGACCAAGCGCAGGCTTTCCAGACGGGACAGCACAGCGCCGCTGACCGCATCCAGAGGACCGTCCTTCACGAACAGGCGTGAAAACTCGGCGATCAGACCATGATGGGTTTTCGGCCGCGGCGAACCGCTCCTCTCGAGCAGTGCCTAGGCGGCGTAATAGACCGAGTGTTAGACCCGGTCGGCGGCAGTCTCGGTGTCCCGGTCTGCGCGGCGCGGGTCGCCGCTGCCAGCGCGCGTTGCGCTTTTGCCATGAGCGGCTCGGACCTCACACCTTCACCCCCTCCGCCTCGACCGCATCCAGTAAATGCGCCGCACGGGAGCGGTCAGGATGCTCCGGTGTACCGAGGAATACCCACGGTTGAATAAGCGGTTCATGGCTGAAAGACCGCGTAGCTGTCTTCTGCAATATCCATCTGTGCGGCCACTGGGTCATCGACCGCTTCCAGGAACACCACCACGTCGGCATCGCTGTCCGGGCGATGGTCACCCCTTGCGCGGGAGCCGAACAGCACCAGCCCGCGCAACTTCCCGCCAAACCGGTTCAGGATCCGGGCGCGGAAAGCTTCCAAGGCGGTTCGTGTGTCATGGTCGAGAGATAAGCTGTCTTGGATCATAGCGTTCCGTTAGCGATGCTCAGGATTATGGGCGGGTTGTGCTGGCGGTTCAAGGATGCGGCCTTCGGCCTGCATCCGGGCTACCCCTGCTGAACGATGTGCCGCGATACAGCGGCGGTGCATGTCGCATTTCGGTGACGGTCCCCGTGATTGGAGTGGCGAGTTGGTGCATGAAGGAGCTTATCAAGTGTCCTCCGGAGTTCGAGTTCGGCCTCCTGTCCAAAACCCACCTGCCTGTGACCGCTGCCGAAGGCCAAGGAGTTGCTCGACAGGTTCGCGCTCACCACCTAGTCCGCCTCCGATTCTCCGGGACGAGCAGATTTCACTGGTACGGTGGCTGGCATCCCCATCTTCGACGCGGAGAAGATCAAGAGCACCATACGGGTCTAGGGGTAAGGCGCAAGACGGCCGTGTGGACCGGGAAGGGGTCCACGGGCCAGCGAAGCTGGCGCGGTTGTTCTTTGTCGGCCTGATCGTTATGGGCATCGTCGGGCTGGAGGCGGCCTCGTAGGAGCGGTCCGTGTACACCATCGTCATCGGTCTGCTGACCACAGGGGCGTGTGTCGCGGTTCAGTCCGCCGCGGCCGTGATGGTCGTGGAGGCCCTTCACGGGCTGGAGCGACACGGGGTCACGGTGCGCAACTTCTGGGTCGGAGTCCTGGTGTTGGAAGTGACGGTGCTCATCCTCGCCGGTTCGTTCCTGGTGCAGATCGGTTTGTGGGCATGGTGTTCTGGGCGTGGGGTGAGTTCCACGACTACGCCACGGCCTTCTATCACTCGGCGGTCAACTACACGACTCTCGGGTACGGCGACATCGTGATGTCGAAGCCATGGCGACTCCTCGGACCGCTGGAGGCGGCGAATGGCGTGCTGATGGGCGGGTTGGCGGCGGCCGTACTGTTCGCGGTGTTGTCCCACCTGATGCAAGCAGCTCGGACGCGGCGACAAAGCCGCTCGCGATGAGACGCTTCCACGCTGTCCGCGGGGGATGCCGCGGGGGCGCCCGGTCGCTCTCTCTGCCCGTCGAATGCAGCCTGTTTGAGTCCGGGCGCTCCCGATCGATCTGGTGGATGTCCCCGGATTCCGAAATAATCCACTGAGGCGAATGTTGGAGCGGCGGGATGGTACCGAAGATGAAGCCATGGATGCCTCGGTCGAGAAACGTCCGCGGAATGCTCGGGATTTCCGCATCTCTTGCTGCGCAAAACGCGGCTCTCTTGATGGTTCTCGTTCTGGCGCTGTGGTCGCCGCTCCCTGCCGGGGCAGCATCGGCGCCCGGATTCGTGGGAAGCGCGCGGTGCGGCCAGTGCCACCAGGCGGAGTTCAAGTCCTGGCAGGGATCCGATCACGAGCACGCCATGACCGAGGCGAGCCCGAAAACGGTGCTCGGCGACTTCGACGACGCCGAGTTCAGCGCCCACGGCGTCACTTCCCGCTTTTACAAGAAGGACGGCCAGTTCTTCGTCCGCACCGACGGGCCGGACGGCAAGCTGCACGACTACCCGATCCGCTACACCTTTGGCTGGTATCCGTTGCAGCAGTACCTCATCAAGTTCCCGCGCGGTCGCTTGCAGAGCCTGGGGATTGCCTGGGACAGCCGACCGAAGGAGGCCGGCGGGCAGCGCTGGTTTCACCTGTACCCGGCCGAGGACCTCAAGCCCGGCGATCCGCTGCACTGGACCGGCCGCGACCAGACATGGAACTACCAGTGCGCCGAGTGTCATTCCACCCATCTGAAGAAGAACTACGATCTCGCCACCGACAGCTACCAGACCACCTGGGCCGAGATCGACGTCGCCTGCGAGGCCTGTCATGGCCCCGGCTCCGAGCACGTGGCGCACGCGGAGGCGGCGCGTCGGGGCGAGCTGCCGAGCACCGCCGCTCGTGAGGGCCTGGTGGTGGACCTTGCCGACCGGGACGGCGCGACTTGGGTCACCGACGAGACCCGCGGCAAGCCGCACCGCACCAAGCCCCGGAAGTCCCACACCCAGATCGATCTCTGCGCCCGCTGCCACTCCCGCCGCGGCCAGATCTGGGACGACTATCAGTACGGCAAGCCCCTGCACCAGACCCATCGGCTGGCTCTGCTGGAGGACCAACTGTATTTCCCGGACGGGCAGATCAAGGACGAGGTCTATGTGTACGGCTCCTTTCTCCAGAGCCGCATGTACCGGGCAGGCGTGACCTGCAGCGACTGCCACGATCCCCACAGCCTGAAGCGGCGGGCCCAGGGCAACGCGCTGTGCGTGCGCTGCCACCAACCCGCTCGCTACGACTCGACGGCCCATCATCACCATCCCAAAGACTCGCCGGGGGCCGCCTGCACCGCCTGTCACATGCCGAAGCGCACGTACATGGTGGTGGACCAGCGGGCCGACCACAGCCTACGGGTGCCGCGCCCCGATCTCAGCCTCGCCCTGGGGGTGCCGAACGCCTGCAACGGCTGCCACACCGACCGGTCGGTGCAATGGGCAGCGGATACCGTGAACCGGTGGTATCCGGACAGCACCCACCGCGGCCCGCACTTCGGTCAGGCGCTGCACGCCGCGCAGATCGGGGCACCGGACGCGGGGGCGCGCCTGCTGGCCCTGGCCGGAGATCCCGCCCAGCCGGCGATCGCCCGCGCGACTGCGCTCGAACGGCTGAGAGACGAGGCTCGGCCCGAGCAATTGTTTACGGTGCGGCGGCTGCTGGCGGACGAGGATGCGTTGGTGCGTGCCGCCGCGGTGCGCTATCTGGAGGCCACGGATCTCCGCACCCGGGTGGATCTGGGGTGGCCGCTGCTCAACGACCCGGCCCGCACCGTGCGCCTGGAGGCGGCCCGGGTGCTGGCGCCGCTGATGCGCCAGGACCTACCCGACGCGTATCGGGACAAGCTCTCGCAGGCTTTGGAGGAGTATGCGGCCGCCCAGGCGGTGACGGCGGAGCGCCCCGAGTCTCACGTCAACCTGGGCCTGATAGCCTTGGCGCGGGGGGCTCCGGACCAGGCAGAAACCGAGTACCGGACAGCGTTGCGGCTCGACCCGTCCTTTGCCCCAGCTTACGTCAATCTGGCCGACCTGGACCGGCAGACGGGCCGGGACCAGGAAGGCGAGGCGATCCTGCGTGCTGGCATCGAAAAAATTGCCGGGGCCGCCGATCTGCACTATTCCCTCGGGCTTCTTCTGGTGCGCGCCAAACGGCGCGAGGAGGCGGCTCGGGAACTCGAGCGTGCGTGGCGGCAGGCTCCCGCGAATGCCCGTTACGGCTACGTCTACGGGCTTGCGCTGCAGAGCCTGGGTCGGCAGGCGGAGGCGTTGGCGGTGCTGCAGCAGACATTGGAGCGGGACCCCGGCAACCGCGAGGTGCTGGTCGCGCTGGCGACCCTGTCGCGGGACGCCGGTGATCTGAAGGCCGCGCGCGGCTACGCGGCCCGGCTGGCGGAAAGGTATCCCGACGATCCCGATGCTCAGGCCCTGTTGCAGACCTTGAAAGGTGCCGATACGGGCGGCAAAACCCAGTCCCACTAGCGTCGGCGAGGACGAAAACGGCAGCAACGCGCGGTCAGGAAGGGATTGCCAGCAGTGAGCATGGCAGACGCAGCGCCGACATGGAAAGCTGCCTTTTCAACAACTTCATAAAGGTGCATCGAGATGACCAGCGGCAGGCTATTCGACGTGATTCCTTTCTGGGCGATCGGGGTGGGAACGGTACTGCTTGTTTCGTGCTCCATGCTAGTGGGAGTTGTCATCGCCCGGAGGCGGCAGCGGCGCTTTGAAGACGGTGAAGATACGCCTGTCGGTACGGTGGTGGGTGCGACATTGGGTCTGCTGGCGTTCATTCTGGCGTTTACCTTCGGGATGACCGCATCACGCTTCGATACTCGAAAAGAGGCGCTCTTCGACGAGGTCAACGCGATCGAGACCACATTCCTACCGACCGGCCTGATTCCGGAACCCCACCGCAGCGAGGTTCGTGCACTGCTGTGACGCTACGTCGACATTCGGGTCGATCTGGCTCGAAACCCCGCAAAGACCGAGCAGGCCGTCAGGGAATCGGAAGCAATCCACGGGCAACTGTGGCCGCACGCCACGGTCCTCGCGGACCTCGATCTCAAGAATGCCGTCATCGTGGCGCTCTTCATCCAATCGCTCAACGAGATGTTCGATCTCCAGACGAAGCGCGTCACGGTCGGGCTTTATCACCGCGTACCGACGGTCATCTGGCTCGCGCTTCTCGGTATTACGATTCTGGCGATGGTGCAAGTGGGATATTTGGTGGGGCGTTCGACCAAGGCCAACTGGCTTTCGGTTGTTACGCTCTCGCTCGCGTTCTCATCCGTCGTGGTGCTTATCGCGGACCTCGATCTCTCGGGAGCCGGTGCCACCGGCGCGATCAGGCTTAACCAACAACCGGTCATGGATCTCCAAAAACGCACGCGCGACGAATGAACTGGTTGGGCTGATGAGCAAGCTAGCGCACGCGCCGGGCTCGACAACAGATGCCCCGCGTCGCCGCCCAGCCGTCCCCAAGAGGACGCCGGGACGCCTTCGAGCGCCCAAACCCGCCCTCCCCGTCTGTCCCAATGCGCGGAGACGCGTACGTCAAGTCGATCAGCGATGGCCGCTACACCGTGGTTTCTCCGATGGGTCAAGGATCGAAGTTCGACACCGGCCCTTCCGTCGGGCTTCTGATCGAAGGCGTGGACGTGGCGGTAATCAGCGGGACCATGCAACCCTTCGACGCCGGAGCGCTTGGACCTCTTTGCGCAGCGGCTGCAGCGCCTTCTTCTGTTCCGCGAGCTGCGCCTCCTGGGCATCGAGGCGTCGCTGCTGTTCTTCGATAATGCGGAGCAGGCGCTGCGACTTGCTCGTCTCCTGCGCGACGCCCGGCGGCGCCACCATGCTCTGTGCCACAAGAAGCAGCAGAGCGGCAATGGCAGACGGGCGCATGCTCACGCTCCTCCGTCAATGGTTCGGGACTTCCGCGCCGGCAGGGTTCTTCCAGCCCTTGGCTATCGGTGCATGTCGATGGCGCCGAAAACACCCGTAATCAGCATTTGCACGCCGATCACCGCTAGGATCAGGCCCATGATGCGCGTGGTCACGTTCAAGCCGGCCTGCCCGAGAAAGGACGTCAGACGTTCGCCGGACACGAAAAATCCGTAGGTGATCAAACAGAGGACTCCGAACCCCACGATGGTAACGACCATGTCGCCAATGCTGCCGGCAGACGCAAAGTTCATGGCCGTCGCGATGGTACCCGGCCCGGCGAGAATTGGCATCGCGAGCGGCGTCACGGCAATGCCCAGCGCGGCCTCCAGGCTGGCCTTTTGGTCCGCGGGGGTTGGCTGGTGCACCGCCGATTGGTCACCGTGCAGCATCTGGTAACCGATCAGGGCCACCAGGACGCCGCCCATGACTCGAAACGCCGGCAAGGTAATCCCGAAAAGGCTGAAGATCACTTTACCCAACAGCGTGAAGGTGACAATCAGGAGGAAGGCGAGCAGCACGGCCTTCGCCGCTACCTGCTTCTTGACGTGCGCCGGGTCCTCGGCGGTCAACCCGAGGAAGATCGGCGTGTTGGCGATGGGATTCATGATGGCGAAGAATCCCATGAACACCGACAGGGCGTGTCCGATTGCTTCTTTCATAAATGGCCCTCATCGAAAGGAGATTGGCGTCAACGACTAGGATCCCGAATTCCGTCCCAGACCCCGCCGAGTCCAAGCAACCAACGGCTGGTGACCCCCACCGCTCCGGAAGACAAGGGGCTCTCGCAGCCGAAAGGGCACTGGTCGAGTCTAGCGAACTGGTGTCTCTCCCTCGGACATCGCCGCAATGGGAGATTGCATTCTTAGCGTTCACCCAGCTCATCTAAGGCCGTGTCTTGCACTTTACGACTTTCCGGCGCCATCGTGCAGTACCGCGAGAGCCGTGACCGAAACCGGCAAAGGGCGCCGCGGAGCTTCGAGTCGTGACGCTTCTTGCGGGGCGTTGTGGCCTATGTCATCGTCACCCGCGATTACGACATTTGGACTGTGTGGACCGATCTCTTTGCCGGGATCCGGCGGGGACCTTCCCAACCGACCTGTGGTCGACTTCCTCAACTGCATGCGGACCGCCCAGATTTCCGTGGAGGCCAGGTTGAGTGATACTTGGCCTGTTCCTTACGGAGCCCCCGACGATGGGCCGGAGATTCGGCATTGCTTGGTGGGGAGCCGCTGGCGCCGCTCCGGCGATGGGGCAGGTTCTCGGAGCAACCCTCTACCAGCCGGCTCAGGGTTACTCGAAGTGTTCATAGCCAGACTTCTGTGCGGGCCTCCGGTATGACCATGTATGGTCTCTATATACGAGACGTTGCTTCGGCGTGGCCGCGCTCTCGGTCTCCCAGCGCACTTGCACTCGGCCACTGGCCGTCTGCACCGCGGCACACGACGGAACCATTTCTTGCGATCCCCACTTCAGCCTCGACTCCCCCATCGGGTGACCCCCGTAATAGAGCATGTCTGACAAGTGGAAATCGTCGACGGGCTTTGTGTGCCCATCCTGCCGGCGCTAACCATGACTACCATCGGTCGGCGGGGTCTCTCGCCCAACGCTTGTATTTCCTTGGCCAACCGGCCAACGTTGTCTGCTTTCCCCGAGGCGCTTGTGATCGCGTTGGTCGTCGTCGAGAGGCCCGAAATCGCGAGGTCCGCTCTGAGGGCGGTAAAGCGGGACCGAGGGCGGAGCCTGACCGCCTGGCTGGGCCACCCCGCCGGGGGCTTACCCGGTGTGGCCTTGACAACCGGTGCGCACCCACCGTCGGTCCCAAATTGCCATGTCCGCTATCCGAGATGAATCAGGACCTCCTTTTGACCATGCCTCGGCACCTCTACGGAACGCGTGTACTGCGTGCCAGCTTGCGGTATCGCCACGGTGTAGCGACCGGGGGGCAGCTCCGCATAGAACCAAGGCCCTCGAGAGGTGGCGTGCAAGACGACGATGCCATGGCCATCCTCGATCATTACCGGAACGTCGGCGAGATAATCGCCATCGTGCTCGGCAAACACCAGCTTGAGGTCAAAGTCGCTGGCCGTCTCTTCGAGCCGCTGGCGGTCTTCGAGACCGACACCCCCACTCAGGTGGCGGAAGCCGGTGACCTCATTGACTGCGGGCGAGCACGCCGCCGTGGCGGACAGGCTAGGACCGAGCCCTGCCAGGCCCGCGGCCAAAATAGCGACTGCCACGTGTTTCGCATCCATGGTGTATCCCTCCATCCAGGTATAGGCGGGCAAGCCCACCTACCCACCCACCCCGGCCGCGCATCGGCCGGGGAACTTCCCACCTCGGTGGTCAGCACGTGCACCAGCGCTGTGCTTTCAACTACAAAGAACTGCTGACTGGACCGATGGGTCCCTCGTGGAAGTTGGCGCCTCGCTAACGGCATTTGGCGCCTCAAAAGAGGGTCGTTAACACGAGCGACCACGGCTATCCCACGTGCCGTCGTCGCACCGATACTGGTATCCGTTCTGGCAGGAGATGCTGCCGTCCGAATAAGCCGTTGACGAATAGGGGCAGCTTCGAAGCATGCCTATCGGTTTCTCGACGACGATTTCTCTGGTCATCGTCGGCGTTTCCACAACGGTCTCTTTGGAGACCAGCGGCCTTTCCACGAAGACCTCCTGTTGATGAATCAGAACCTCCTTTTGGCCATGCCTCGGCACCTCTACCGAACGCGCATACCGCTGGCCACCTTGCGGTGCTATTACCGTGTAATGACCCGGGGGCAGCTCCGCATAGAACCAAGGCCCTTGTGAGGTGGCCCGCAAGATGGCGTTGCCATGGCTGTCCTCGATCACGACCGGAAGGTCGGCGAGGTACTCGCCATGAGGCTCGGCAAACACCAGCTTGAGGTCAAAGTCGCTGGCCATCTCTTCGAGCCGCTGGCGGTCTTCGAGACCGATTCCCCCGCTCAGGTAGCGGATGCCGGTGCTCTCATCGGCCACCGTGACCATCGGAGACCCCGCCGCAGTTGCGGGCACCGCAGAGCCAAGCCCGGTCAAGCCGACAGCCAAAGTTGCTATTGCCAAGTCTCTGAATTGCATGATCGTCCTCCTCCGTAGATTTCCCGCCCGACGCACGGGCGGGGAAGGTCCGGTGTTGCTCGGCGAACACCCCGACACGGGGGTGTCGGGGAACCTCCCGCGCCGTTGGTCAGGGCGTGCACCACCGACGCGCTGGGAGGGTCCACAGGGCGGGTGACGCATCAGTAGCGGTGGTAGTACCGGTGGTTGTTCGGGCTCGTGATTGCCCCGACAGCGGCCCCCGCGGCCCCACCAACGATTGCTCCGGCCGTCGGGCTTCCGCCCGTGACACCGCCGAGCAACGCGCCACCCGCCGCACCAATGGCACCGCCACTCAGGGCCCGCTGTTGCTGCGTCGTCATGTTCGAGCACGCGGCCATGGACGACAGCGCCAAGACGATGATGAGAGACAATGCGCGTTTCATCGGGACATCCCTCCTTCAATTGGCCACTTGTTTGTGCGTGACCCTTTGCGAACTCACGGCTGACACGTCAGGTCCTGGAAATCCCAGGTCCCGTCGTCACACCGGTACTGGTAGCCGTTCTGGCAGGCGATACTGCCGTGGGAATAAGCCGTCGACAAATAGCTGCAGCTTCGCAGCGCGGGCACCGTCTTTTCCACGACGATTTCCCGGTTCAGGCTCGGCTGTTCAACGATCGTTTCCTTGGTCACCGTCGGCGGTACCACCACAGTTGCGGTGGACGGCACCGGCTTTTCCACCACGGTTTCCTTGGTTTCCTTCACAGTCTCGCTGCCGCAGCCGGCAACGGACAATGCAAATACCGGAACGAGTAAGGTGGCTAGCTTCATGTCCTGTTCCTCCGAATCACTGCCGACAGCAAAACGTCGAACAGTCCTCCTGATTAGAGACTGGGGTTTGCCTCGCCGATCTCCGGCGAGGCGTCGTCTAGACTCGACCCGAGGCCGCATTCTCTCGCGCCGCAACGCCTCCAGCCCACTTCCCCGCTCAGCGTGTGCGACGCGCTGTTGCGAGGACTGCGGCCGTGGGGCCACGGTTAAGTATCAGCAACGCCCGTGCCATGCCAGGTTTCTTTCGTGTGAACAAAGGCTTGCCGAGTTATCTCGAACGGTGAGGGGGGTGGCCGAACTCTGGCGGGCCGCCAAGCTGTCGTTGAGGTCCGACACTTTACGAGGCAGAACCGCAAGGGGTTGACTAGATGAGGAAATGTCGTCGTTCGAGGGCGACAGCCGGCGCATGGTTAGGGTAGCGGATTGCCACTGCAGTGGAGCCCGACAACCCACGGCTCTTGCGCCCGCCGGCCCCGCCCTGGCGTTTGAGGCTGAACACCCGGTCTCTAGAACGTGAGGCGTCCGATCATGTATATCGAATCGGCGGTAGCGGCGACGCACACCGGAGCCCGCGGCAAGCGGCGCCAAACGACCAACCGACGGTCTCGACGGACCTTGGTCCTTCGAGCGGCGGGCCAACGTCGAGTATGGCCCGGTCGATCGCCGTCCGGCAGCCGCCGCTGCGGCGTCACCCGCAGTCCTTCCGCACCCGCTCGATCTCGATCGCGCAGTACCGCAGCCGCTCATCGATGCTGTGCGCTAGGCCGTCAACTCCGTCTGACAGGCCCGGGGATCTCAGTGCGACCGTCGTGCTGTGCTCCAGACGGCTCGGCGATGTCAGCTCCACGAGACTGCCATGGATCCAGCCTTCCTTGTCGCTGCCGAGGGCTCGGACACCCAGCCAGTTGCCCTCCCGCTCCAACTCGATCAGTGTGTCGCCTCGCCTGAGCTGGGTCTGTACGACCGTCCTTTCGGAGGGGCCTGCGCGGAGATTTGCGCGCGGAGCGGTCACCCGGTGAATGTCGCCGGGAGCCGCCAACCCCACCGAACCGATGCCTACGATGAGAACAAGGGCACCTAGGCCTTTCACTAACTTTTGCATAACTCTACCCTCCGCGTGATGTGGGTCCTGACTATCCGACAGTCTCGACCGATTTCGAAGTCAGCCCCTCTCTGGGGTGGCTACGAGGGGATCGGCCGAACACATCGGAACCTTTCACGGCCGCGACCGGAGATCGCCAGCCGGGTCTGTGCGGCACTTGCCCCGGGTCCCACCGACCACGGCGGGCCGGGCTGGCCCTGGTCTGGTGTCAAGAACGGTCCAAAAACGTTCACGATGGCTTCCTCCTTCCTCCAGTCGAGGGCAGTATCGCCCTGCGGCCTCGAAAGGCTTCGGGCAACGCCTGTGCCAAGGGCGGCGCGCTGACCAATGCGAACATATTGGATTGTCCTGCGCTCGAAGTTGCCGTCGAGCCGCAGCTCAATACCAGCGCGCCCCACAGGCCCGGCAACGCCGGTGGTCCCGTTGCAGGACCACGTGGTGGTAGACCCGACCTTCCCGGTACTCGGTGCCAAGGTGCCGGTAGCCACGAAGCCCCAGAGTGTGGTACAGAAAACTCGTCGTCGCCATGGTTGCCTCCTCCGTCCAGACTCCAACCCAGACAGAGGATCCGCCCCTTGGCGACGACTCCGCAACCTCAACCCACTCCCCATGAGCCATCCTTTTGCCGGATGAACCATTTTTCCCTGCGCATCCTCGTCCGGAGATCTTCGGCCGTGTTACGCTAGCTGCGAGGAGGACGGAGCAGGCGATGCACACGAAGCTGATGACCAGGGCGGTATTATGGCTCGGGGCGTTTCTGGCGGTTCCGGCGTGGGCCGTCGAGACCGCCCTCGACCTCTACGTGGCCAAGCCCGATTCGGCCTATAGCTACCAGCACTATGCCACTGACGACGCCCTCGTCTACACGACCTACTTCCTCGAGATGGTGTCCCAGCAGTGGCGCACGGCCGCCGAAGTGGACCGCCCGGTGTGGGAGCATGAGCTGGCCATCACGGTACCTGCCGTGCTGACCTCGCCCAGCAGGCGCACCGCACTGCTGCTGGTCGACGGCGGCTCGAACGGGCATCAGCCGCCCACCCGGACCGACAACCTGATCAGCGCTCTGGCCCTGGCGACTGGCTCGGTGGTTGCGACGGTCGGTCAAGTGCCCAATGAGCCACTGTACTTCGCCGACGAAGGGGGCCGTGCGCGCAACGAAGATGCGATTCTCGCTTACAGCCTGGACAAGTACCTGGACACCGGCGACCCGGAGTGGGCGGTCCACCTGCCCATGACCAAGGCGGTAGTGCGGGCCATGGACACCATTCAGCAGTTTCTCGCGACCGAGTCCGTTCCGGTGGACGACTTCATCGTGGTAGGCGGCTCCAAGCGCGGCTGGGCCACGTGGCTGACGGCGGCTGTCGACCACCGGGTCAAGGCCATCGTTCCGATCTCCATCGACCTGCTGAACCTGGGCGAGCAGTTCGTCCATCACTGGGAAGCGTACGGCTTCTACACCCCTACTGTCGGAGACTACGTCGAGTTCGACCTCCCCTGCCGGGTGCAGTCCAAGCGGGGCAGGGACCTGCTGGACATCATCGACCCTTACTCTTACCGCGACCGATACACCATGCCCAAGCTGATCATCAACTCCGCGGGCGATCAGTTCTTCACGTCCGATTCCTCTCAGTTCTACTTCAAGGACCTGCCGGGTCCGAAGCTGATGCGCTACACCTTCAACACCGATCATAAACAGGGGGAAGACACGCAGGACATCGCGAATCTGGTGACCTCGGCGCTTCTCTGGGTCGACGATGTCAATCACGGCCGCAGCGGCCCGCAGTTTTCCTGGACGTTCGAAGAGGACGGCGCGATCCGCGTCGAGACCGGCAACCCGCGGCCGAACCGCGTGTACCTCTGGCGGGCGACCAATCCCAACGCGCGCGACTTCCGTCTGGAATCGCTCGGTCCGGCGTGGGCCCGCAGCAGGCTGTCCGACAGCGGCGACGGGGTTTACATCGGCAACGTATCTTCCCCCGCCCGAGGGTTCACCGCTTACGCGGTCGAGCTGCAATATGACGATGATCTGATCCCGGGCATACTCGCGCTGACTCAGATCTATACGACCGATGTGCGGGTGACTCCCGACATCCTGCCCTTCGCCGGAACCTCTTGCCCGGCGATCTCTCCGGGTGTTCTGGAGAATCCCGCGGCCAGCTCGTTCCAGAGCGGCATCGCCGTCATTCGCGGCTGGGTCTGCGGCGCCAGGGCAGTGGATGTGCAGATCGACGGCGCGAGCTTCTACGAGACCGCTTACGGCACTGTGCGGGAAGATACCGCAGGGGTCTGCGGCGGCACCGATAACGGTTTCGGACTGCTTTTCAACATGAACCGGTTGGGCGACGGGACGCACTCGCTGCGGGCACTCGCTGACGGCCGGGAGATCGGCGCGGCGACGTTTAGCGTCAAGACCTTCGGCGTCGAGTTCCTGCGCGGAGCGAGCGGCACCTACGTGCTACCCGGCTTCCCCAGCACGGGCCGCAACGTCTCGGTGACCTGGCAGGAGAGTCTGCAGAACTTCTCTATCACAGCGGCCGATGGAGGTCCAAGCGTCGCGTCGATGCCGCCTCCTCGAGGACCGGCCCCGGGCGTCAAGGGTAATCTGGAGAACCCGCAGCCCTATTCGGGGCAGAGCGGGATCGCGGTCATCTCCGGCTGGGTCTGCGAGGCCGACTACGTGGACATCGAGATCGACGGCGCCGTCCGGGTGCGGGCCGGCTATGGCACGTCGCGGCCGGACACCGTGGGGGTCTGCGGCGACGACAATAATGGCTTCGGCCTGCTGTACAACACGAATCGGCTGGGCGACGGCGTGCATACCATCCGCGCGCTGGTAAACGGTGTCCAGGAGATCGGTGTGGCGAGCTTCAGCGTCACCACGCTCGGCGAGGAGTACCTGAGGGGAGCGAGCGGCAGCTACTCGATCAGCGACTTTCCGTTCCCGGGCCAGGACGTGATCCTGCAGTGGCAGGAGAGCCAGCAGAACTTTGCGATCCGTTGAGGCGCGCTCTGGCTGCCTGGAGGCAGCCGACGCTGCGCGACAGCGTTCCCGGACGCCGCGCGGCTCGCTGAGGGGCGGTCTGCGCACCCGGCACCCGGCCCAACGGGGGTCGCCGCGCGCGGACGGCTATGCAAGGTGGCCTCCACGATGGCCGCCACCTTCTGCGGGCTGATCCGCAAGCGTGCGGCAATCTCGGCATTCGGCATCCCCGTGCGCCGCACGGCACTGTACCAGCAGGCCGATGATACGTAAAGTTAGTTATGAGACACTACACTAGAAGAATTCGCCGGTCTGCCCAGGGAAGAACTCCAACTCCTCCATTGTCTTCCCCTGGGCGAGCAGAGCCACCAGCCACCCAGGCTTTCGGCCTCGGCCGGCCCACGTCTGCTCGGGGTTGTCTGGGTTGCGGTACTTCGCCTGGGCCGGCGCGCTGGCGCGGCGGCTCTTCTTTGGTGCCGTGCCCAGAACCTCCTCTACAGTGAAACCGTAGGAAGCCGCAAGCTCTCGTATCTCCCGCAGCGCGTTCTTCCGGTCCTTGACCCGCCGCCGGTTGAGTTCTTGCTCGAACGTCCCGGGCGAGCTGCCGCAGTTCCTGGGTGGAGAACCCCGCCAGTTTGATCTCCCCTGCAGTCGGCGGCTCCGCTTCCTTCCTCTTCGGCTCCGCCACTTCCGCTTTCCCCGCCGTTTTCTTCGCTGCCGTTGCCATCATCCCTCCTCATCCCGTACACAGTGCTCGAGTATTGTTTCTGGCGCCGAGCAAGATACCTCGCTGGCTCTCCAGGAAGGTCCAGGTGTAATCGGCCACTTTCCACATCCACTAAAGCAGAGCGCCCTGCTGTCTCCTGCCTGGGAGCGCCTGGCAGCAAGGTAGACACCGTGCTCCATCAGCACTACCTTGCCCTTCGACAACCTCTCGAAATCGCCCATAAGCTCAGTCAACGCAATGCCGCATCCCGCATACCTGTTACACTGAAACCCGTACCCGACGCTATCGCTATTCCGGTCGGGACGACGACGGGCTACGCGGGGAGTTGCGCGCCGCGGTGGACCACTTCTTCGTCGGCGGGATCGAGACGCTCCGTTACTGACACGCCAGTCGAGCATTCACTCGGAGGCCGAGCGGACCTTTATGCAGGCTTTGCGCTTCCATACTGCTGCTGGTAGGCATCGACCGCCTGTCGCAGGTTGAAAAACATCCTTTCGCGACCCAAGACGCGGCCGAGCGGAGCGCGTTGGACGATCCGCAGCACCTCCGGATTGAGCGCCGCGAGCCATAGCTCCATGCCCGCCTTGCGCAGCCGCTCCTCGCCCTCGCTAAGCATCTTGAGTGCCGTGTACTCGATGTCGCTCACGGCGCTGCAGTCGAGCACCACCACCTTCGGTGCGGCCTCGTTCATCAGCGGTGACATCTTGTCGGCGATGCGCTGGGCGTTGGCGAAGTAGACGCGCCCCTCGGTACGCAGCAGCAGGAGGCCGGGGAAGGTCTCGTCATCGGAGCGCTTCCTGGACAGGGGCCTGAACGCGTCGGTGCCCCGCTTGCGCCCGAGCGCGTAAACGGGTGGATTATTGGTCTGGTGCGCCAGGGCAAGCAGTGACAGGACCACCGCCACGAGGATTCCCTTGAGCGTGCCGAGCAGCACGACGCCCGCGAACGCGACCAGCGCCCAGCGAAACTCGACGCGGCGGACCCGACGGATGTCGCTAAACTCCACTGGGCTGATGAGGCCGACGGAGTACGCCACAACCACCGCGGCGAGCGCCGCCTGCGGCATCCATCCGATGACCGGTGCCAGGAACAGCAGCGTCGCCACGGCAGCGGCCGCGGTCACCAGCTCGGCGAGCTGGCTGCGCGCACCCGCCCTGCGGTTGACCGCGGTCTGCGTGGTGCCGCCGCCGGCGGGCATGGCGCCGAAGAGGCCGCCGACGATGTTGCTCGCCCCGAGCGCCACCAGTTCCTGATTCGGCGCTGGCCGCGGCTCGCCCGCCTGACCGAAGGCGCGCCCGGCGGCGATGGTCTCGGTGAAGCTCATCAGGGCGATGCCCAGCGCGGCCGGCCATAGCTGTGCGACCAAGGACAGGTCGGGGGCGGTGAAGCCCGGGAGGCCCCGCGGGATGTGGCCCACGGTCTGCACGCCGAGCTGTGCGAGCCCCAGCAGAGCCGAGGCGGCGATGGCGGCGCCGACGGCCAGGAGCGGGGCGGGTAGCCGTGGCGCGAAGCGCTCCACGGCGACGATCGACGCCAGGGTGGCGAGTGCGACCGCGAGCGTCGGCAGCGAGGTCTGGGGCAGGTGCTGGACGATGGAGGCGAGGTTGTGGAAGAACGGTCCCTTGTCAAAGTGAACGCCCAGGACCTTGGGGATCTGGTCGACGACGATCACGAGGCCGATGCCGGCCTTGAACCCGGTCAACACCGGCTCTGAGATGAAGTTGGCGACGAAGCCGAGCCGCAACAGCGCAGCGAGCACAAGGACAGTCCCGACCATCACGGCGAGCGTGGCGGCGGCGATCATCAGCTCGGCCGCCTGGCCGCCCGGCGCAATCTCGCCCAGCGCGGCGGCCGTGAGGATGGCGATGGTCGTCGTCGTGCTGACGCTGAGCGGCCGCGAGCTGCCCAACAGGGCATAGATGACCATCGGGACGAAGGCCGTGTAGAGGCCGACCTCCACCGGCAGACCCGCGATCGTGGCGTAGGCCATCGCCTTGGGGATGACCACTGCGGCCGTGGTGAGCCCGGCAATAAGGTCGGGTCGCAGCCAATCTCGTGGATACTCCGCGAACCGACCGAGGATGGTCCCTCTGCTGCCAGGGGTTGTGATGCTCTCCATCGCTTGCTCCGCTCGGTTAGACGTGCCTCGGTTGCTGGACCCACACGCTGCGCTATGCCAGCGTGAGACTCACGTGCACCGCGCCGTCGGCGCGGGACTGCGTCATCGGCAGGCCGCTGCGGGCGAATACCCGCAGCATCGCGGTATTCTGCGGCAGGCCTTCGGCGGCGAGTTCGGCTATGTTGCGCTCGCGGCCGATGCGGACGAGGTGCTCGAGGAGGCGGTCGGCGATGCCGACGCCCTGGTAGTCCTCCTCGACGGTGAAGGCCACCTCCGCCCGTCGCCCGGCGATGTCGCTACGATGCAGCGCCCCGCCAGCGACCATCGCGTCTCCGTCCTGCGTGGCGCCGTGTACGTGCACTGCCTGGCGAGGGGGTTTAGCCGCAGGGCGCACCCGCTCGGGTCCCGCGCGAAGAGTGCAGCATGGGGCGCTCACGGCGGGTAGAAGAGCATACCCTATACCACCCTTGCGTCGACACGCCGCGGCCGAAACGGAGCGGCCCAGCGCCACCCGCGCCACCTCACGCCTACGAAATATCGGGTGAGGCACCGAAATGCCGGGGGTTCCGGTTAAACGAGCCGCGCAGGAGTCGGACCGCAGGCGGTGATGCTGGCCGCGGCGGTGCGCGAGGGGAAGTAACGCTCAACCTTCAATGCGGACCGCCCGTCGGGTCAGCGTCCTTGCCTAGCGGCGGTCCAGCGTATTCCGTCTGGTAGATCTCCAGGAAGGCTGCCAGTGCCGTGACGATCAATGGACCGATCAAGATGCCCAGGAACCCGTAGACCGCGAGCCCCCCGAGCAGGCCCAGAAAAAGGAAGAAGGTCGGCAGCCTCGTTCGGCTGCCGATGAGCAAGGGTTTGAGGAAGTTGTCCGGGAGGCTCACCAACAGCCCTGACCAGATCGCCAGCCCTGTCGCAGCCCCGGTGTGGCCGTGGAAATAGAGCCACGCGACTGCCGGGAGCCAGACCCCGGCCGCACCGATCATCGGCAGCAAGGCCATCACGAAGGTGACGGCGCCCCACGCGATTGAATAGGGCACGCCGAACAGCGCGAAGCCGATGCCGGCCATGACGCCTTGCAGCAGCGCCACCAGGAACACGCCATTCACGATGGCGGAAAAGGTGAGTCGCAGCCGCTCCGCGATCGACACCTTCTGAGCCTGGGGAAAGGGCAAAACGTCCATCAACCCCCGGTAGTAGTCCTGCCCATCCCGGTATAGGAAAAACAGCGAGAACAGCATGATGACGAGGTTCACAGCGAAGACGAGCGCGTCGCGCAGCAGTCCGCCCAACTGACCTGCGACCGAGGCGGTCATGTTGCGGATACCCTGGGTAATCATGGCACGAAGATCCAGACCGGCGAGCAGCGGGGAAGCGAGGGCGCGCCCCACGGGCGATGCCTGCAACCGCCCCTGCAGCTCGGTCCACCGCCCAGATTGCACGAACGCCAATGTCGCGTGCCCCAGGTCTATGAGCTGGGCGACGAGGGCCGTGAGCATCAGTACCGCGGGAATGACGATGAGCACGAAGGCGGCGAGCGTCATCAGCGCCGCCGCAAGACCCGAGCGCCCACCCAGCAGCCCGCGCAGCCTGCGGTAAAGCGGGTACGTGATGAGGGCAATGATGCCGGCCCACGCCAGGGCACTGACGAACGGGGCGAGGAGCGCCCCGGTCTGGTACAGGAGGAACAGCAGAACGACAAGAAAAGCCGCGACGACGACCTGTCGGGGCAGTGCCGCGGATACCTCCGCCTGCGGGCTTGGCTCGCTCACTTCGACCACCGTGCTGTTTCCCGTCGTCCGTTGAACACTTCGCAGGGCTATGCCCAGGCACCGGTCGGCCCGGCTCCCCACGACCCCGCCCTGCCGATGCGGCGAATCCCCTGCGAGGGGCGTGATGCGCTCGAGCCGGCAGGGCAGCATACCTCGTGCCACCCCCGTTAGGACAGAGGTGGTGAAAGCGCGGTCGGGCGAGCGACCCGTTAGGTTCTGGACCTCAGGTCGAGAAAACGCAGTCAGCTCGCCGCATCCCGCACTGTATCAACCGGGTATCAGCCGGAGCGAGGTTGCGTCGGCTCGGCGCTCGCGCCCACTGTCGGTGCGTCCAGATGCGTGCTATCGTCTCGCCCTTCTAGCCGGTTCTGCCGAGGATATCCGTCCATGATCCGAAAAGACGTGATCGAGCGGTTTCGCGTCCCACCGGGCAAGAAGGTCCGCCTCAGGGACCACGATAGCGGCTGGGCGCAGACCAAGGAGCTGCGGGAGTTGGGCAAGGACGCGGTCAAGCAGCGGGCCAAGGAGATCTTGGAGCAGAACCTCGTGGACCTTGCAGAAGCGCAGGAGCGGCTCTATGCCGACGACCGCTATGCTTTGCTCATCGTGCTGCAGGCCATGGATGCCGCCGGCAAGGACGGCACCATCAAGCACGTGATGTCGGGCGTGAATCCGCAAGGCTGCCAGGTGTTCAGCTTCAAGAAGCCATCCGCCGAGGAGCTGGACCACAACTTCCTGTGGCGCTACATGCGCTCCCTGCCCGAGCGCGGTCGCATCGGCATCTTCAACCGGTCCTACTACGAGGACGTCTTGGTGGTGAAGGTGCATCCCGAGCTGCTCGATGGGCAGAAGCTGCCTGCCGGCAAACACGGCAAGACATTCTGGGAGGCCCGTTACGACGACATCAACGCCTTCGAGCACCACCTGGTTCGCAACGGCGTCGTAGTCTTGAAGTTCTTCCTCAACGTCTCCAAGGACGAGCAGAAACGGCGTTTCCTGGAGCGGCTCGATCGCACCGAGAAGAACTGGAAGTTCTCCGCGGCCGATATGGCGGAGCGCGGATTCTGGGACGACTACATGGCGGCCTACGAGGACGCGCTCGGCGCCACCAGTACCGAGTGGGCGCCATGGTACGTCGTCCCCGCCGATCGCAAGTGGGTGACCCGCGCCATGGTCGCCGACATCGTCACCTCCACGCTGCAAGGGCTGGATCTCGAGTACCCGGAAGTGACAGAGACGCAGAGCGAGGCCCTGGCGGCGGCCCGAGAGCGCCTGATGAACGAATAGCGCGACACGGGGACACCCGATCGTGATGCCGGAGGGCATGCTGGATGCCCGTGGTTGTGCGAGCGTGTTCGTGCGCGGCCTCTCTGGCAGGAGGCTGGAGTTTTCCCCTCATATGATGGGCCAGGCCCCGCGCGTTAATTGCAAGTAAAGAGCCGCCATGACGTCCCTGACCCATCGCACCAAGATCGTCGCCACCATCGGCCCCGCCAGCAGTTCCGAGGACATTCTTCGGCAGATGATGCTGGCCGGGATGAGCGTGGCCCGTCTCAACTTCTCGCACGGCAGCTACGACGAGCACGCCGAGAGGGTACGTCTGCTGCGCTCCCTCGCGGCGGAGCTGGATCTGCCCCTCGCCGTGCTGCAGGACCTGCAAGGGCCGAAGATCCGTGTCGGGCAACTGCCGGACGGCGGTGTCCTGTTGCAGGCGGGCGAAAGCCTCGCCTTGGTGCCGCTTGCCGATTTCACCGGCCGAGCCGACACCGTCGGCATCGACTATCCACTCCTCGCCCAAGAAGCGATGCCGGGGACCCAGGTGCTGCTCGACGATGGGCTGATCGAGCTGCGCGTCGAGCAGGTGAGGGGCGAGGCGGTCTGGTGTCGCGTCGTCGAGGGAGGCCGGCTGCGGAGCCGAAAAGGGGTCAACCTTCCCAGTCTCAGCCTGCGGCTGCCTTCGCTCACCGAGAAGGACCAACGGGATATCGAGTTCGGCATCTCTCAAGGCGTGGATTTCGTGTCGCTGAGTTTCGTGCGCCGCGCCGAGGATGTCCGCGCGCTCAAGGGCCTCCTGCGGCAGCGCGGCGCCGATATCGCCGTAGTGGCGAAGATCGAGAAGCCGCAGGCCATCGCTGAGCTGGAGGCGATAGTGGCGGAGTCCGACGCCGTCATGGTGGCACGCGGTGATCTGGGCGTGGAGATGAGCCCGGAGAAGGTGCCGCTCATCCAAAAGCGCATCATCCATCTGTGCAACCAGAGGAAGATTCCGGTCATCACCGCCACCCAGATGCTGGAAAGCATGATCCACAACCCGCGCCCGACGCGTGCCGAGGCGAGCGATGTGGCCAACGCGATCATCGACGGCACGGACGCGGTGATGTTGTCGGGAGAATCGGCGGTGGGCGATTATCCCGTGGAGGCGGTGCGGATGCTGGCGCGCGTCGCAGCCGAGGTCGAGCCCGAGATCCGGTTCACGAATCTCCCGCCGGACCAAGGCAGCGATGCTCAGGCGATCTGCGAGGCCGTCAACGCCATCGCGCGCACGCTGCCGCTGCAGCTCATCGTGGCCTTCACCCAGACGGGTTATACCGCCAGGCTAGTGGCCGAAGAGAGGCCCTCCGCCCCGGTGGTAGCGCTCACCGAAAGCCCCAACGTGTATCGCCGGCTCAGCCTGGTCTGGGGGGTGAGGCCGATCTTGCTGGAGCGGCCCATCCCATCGTCCGAGGCGCTGTTGCGCGAGGTCGATGCCTGCCTGCTGGAGCGCGCGTTGGCGACCGTCGGCGACAAGATCCTGGTGGTCGGCGGCTTGCCCATGGGCAGACCGGGTGGCACCAACTTCGTGAAGATCCACGGCATCGGGACGAGCGCATAAACGGACACGAGGAAACCGACTCTGGATCGAGGCGCAGCCCCACCGGGCGGCACCGCCGCGATTCCGTGCGGCGCGCATCGGCAACGGTGTCAGGAGGTCTCAGCCCTGTGGCTCGCGCTAGCAGGACCCCGATAGTTCGGACGCCAACCCGGTATTTCGTGCCGCGAAGCGGCAAATGGACCACCTCGATGCCCGATAGTTGTCTCTCTAAGACGCTCAATTCCAAGAACTCCACCACCCGGCTGACAGCTCGGCAAGCAGACGGCACGGGGCTTGCGTGTGTGCTCGGCAGCGCTTAGGCTTCGCCTCAAGCATGAGATGCCTCGCAGACGCCGTCTCCGCCTTGTCTCCACCGAGACCGGATGACTGGCGAGGCCTGCGGGCTCCTGCTACTGAACGCACGAAGTTTTCGACCACTTGACGAGGAGGAGTCGGCATGTCCGTAACCGCAAGAAGACTGGAGACTCGGCAGGGTCCGCTGACGGAGGAGGAGCTGAAAAGGATCGACGCCTGGTGGAGGGCCTGCAACTACCTGAGCATCGGCATGATCTACCTCAAGGACAACCCGCTGCTGAAGGAGCCCTTGAAACCCGAGCATATCAAGCACCGCTTGCTGGGGCACTGGGGTGCCAGCCCGGCGCTGTCCTTCGTCTGGGCCCACCTGAACCGGGTGATCAAGGCGCATGATCTCGACATGATCTTCGTCGCCGGTCCGGGGCACGGTGCGCCGGGCGTCCTGGGGCCGGCCTATCTGGAAGGTACCTACTCGGAGGTTTATCCCGACAAAAGCGAGGACGAGGAGGGGCTGGGCAAGTTCTTCAAGCAGTTCTCCTTCCCGGGTCATATCGGCAGCCACGTCACCCCGGAGACGCCGGGCTCCATCCACGAGGGCGGCGAGCTCGGCTACAGCCTCTCCCACGCTTACGGCGCGGCGCTGGACAACCCCGACCTCATCGTCGCCTGCGTGGTGGGAGACGGCGAGGCGGAGACCGGACCGCTCGCGACCGCCTGGCACTCGAACAAGTTCTTGAACCCCGTCCGCGACGGAGCCGTGCTGCCAATCCTGAACCTCAACGGCTACAAGATCGCCAACCCCACCCTCCTGGCCCGCATCAGCCACCAAGAGCTGGAGGCGCTGTTCGTCGGCTACGGCTACCGGCCCTACTTCGTCGAGGGCTCGGACCCGGCCGAGATGCACCAGAAGATGGCGGCCACGCTGGATGCAGTGGTCGAGGAGATCCGCGCCATTCAGGGCAAGGCGCGCGAATCAGGGACGGCCGAGCGCCCGCGCTGGCCGATGATCGTGCTGCGCACCCCGAAGGGCTGGACCGGGCCGAAGGATGTCGACGGTCACAAGGTAGAGGGCTTCTGGCGCTCCCACCAGGTGCCCATGGGGGCGGTGCGCGAGAATCCGGCGCATCTCAAGCTGCTGGAGGAATGGATGCGGAGCTACCGGCATGAGGAGCTGTTCGATGCCGACGGTCGGCTCGTCCCCGAGCTGAAGACGCTCGCCCCGAGCGGCGGGCGGCGCATGAGTGCCAACCTGCATGCCAACGGGGGTTTGCTGCGCAAGGAGCTGAGGCTGCCCGACTTCCGCGCCTACGCCGTGAACCTCCCCGAGCGCGGCACCCTGCGCCACGAGAACACCCGGCCCCTGGGCGAGTTCTTGCGGGACGTAATGAGGAACAACCCGGCGCGCTTCCGGGTGTTCGGCCCCGACGAGACCGCCTCCAACCGGCTGCAGGCCCTCTACGAGGTCTCCAAGAAGACCTGGATGGCGGACATGCTGCCGGAGGACGCCGACGGCGGCGAGCTCGCGCGCGACGGTCGGGTGATGGAGATGCTGTCCGAGCACACCTTGATCGGCTGGCTGGAGGGCTACCTGCTCACCGGGCGGCACGGCCTCTTCCATACGTACGAGGCCTTCGCCCACGTGGTCGATTCCATGTTCAACCAGCATGCCAAGTGGCTGGACATCTCCAAGAACCACGTCCCGTGGAGAGCGTCGGTCGCCTCCGAAAACATCCTGCTCTCCTCCACGGTGTGGCGGCAGGATCACAACGGCTTCTCTCATCAGGACCCAGGCTACGTCGATCTCGTCACCAACAAGAGCCCGTCGGTGACGCGCGTATACTTCCCGCCGGATGCCAACACTCTGCTGGTGGTGGCGGATCAGTGCCTGCGCTCGACCGACTGCATCAACGTCATCGTCGCCGACAAGCAGAAGCACCTGCAGTTCACCACCATCGACGACGCCATCATCCACTGCGCCAAGGGCATCGGCATCTGGGCGCGGGCCAGCACCGACCAGGGCGAGGAGCCCGACGTGGTGCTCGCCTGCTGTGGCGACGTGGTCACCATGGAGGCGCTCGCGGCCGCGGCCATTCTGCGCGAGCGCGTGCCGGATCTAAAGCTGCGCTTCGTCAACGTGGTGGATCTGTTCAAGCTGCAACCGGCCTCGGAGCACCCGCATGGCTCGACCGAACGCGAGTTCGACAGCCTGTTCACCACGGACAAGCCGATCATCTTCAACTTCCACGGCTATCCCTGGCTCATCCACAAGCTCGCCTACCGCTTCACCAACCACGGCAATTTGCACGTGCGCGGCTACAAGGAGAAGGGCAACATCAACACGCCCTTGGAGCTTGCGATGCTGAACGAGACCTCGCGCTTCCACCTGGTGATCGACGTCATCGACCGCGTGCCCAGGCTGCGGACGAAGGCGGCCCACCTCAAGGAGGAGATGAAGAACGACATCATCGACAACCTGCGCTATGCGCGCGAGGAAGGCACCGACCGGGAGGAACTCACCGGCTGGACCTGGCCTTATTGACCGGCCAAGCCAAGCAGGTCGAGGCGCAAATGAGCGAACCGGACTCCGGCAAGCGAGCCCCTGCGACGGTCAGCCTGGCCGACGAGGAGGGCGTGAAGCGGATACTGGTCGACACCGTATTCGGCCTGTGGGGTATCGTCAACAACCTGACCAGGCTGCGCCCATCCCGGCGCGAGCGTTACCGGGTCACCATCTTCGGGTCGGCGCGGGCGCAGCCGGGGGACTTCGTCTATGGCGAGGTGAAGCGTGCGGCCAGAGCGTTCGCAGAGATGGGCTGCGACATCGTCACCGGCGGCGGGCCGGGCCTGATGCAGGCCGCCAACGAGGGCGCGGACGAGGCCACGGTGACCGGGCGCGGGCAGAGCATCGGTATCCGCGTGGACCTGCCCTTCGAGCAGGAGGTCAACCCCTTCGTGGAGCAGGCATTCGAGCACCAGAGCTTCTTTACCCGGCTGCACCACTTCGTGCTGGTCTCGGATGCGTTCGTCGTCGTTCCCGGAGGCATCGGCACCGTCCTCGAATCGATGATGATCTGGCAGCTCTTGCAGGTGAGGCACCTGTACGAGACGCCGCTCATCTTCGTCGGCCCCATGTGGTCCGAGCTGGTGGACTGGGCGCGGCGCTATATGCTGCGGCCCGGCTTCGAGCTGGCGAAGCCGGAGGACCTGACGATCCCGCGCTGCGTCGATAGCGCAGACGAGGCCATCGCCATCGTCCGCGAGCGCCACGCCCAGTGGCGCCTCGGGCACGCCGACGGTCGAGCGCACGCAGCAGCACAGGATTAACAGTCACAACGCCCCACCCTGCCTGGCAACCACCCCTGCGACTGGACGAGGAACCCTTGATGACCGCGATCATGACGCAGACGCCGACCGATGCGGAGCCTATGCGCGCCGAATCCTCCGCCGAGACCCTGAAGCGCGCGATCCTCGATAACGTCCTGTACGTCCAGGGCACGTTCCCGCGCTTCGCCACCCGCAACGACTACTACATGGCGCTCGCCCACGCGGTGCGGGACCGGCTGCTGCGCCATTGGGTCAACACGATAGCGGCCTATCTCAATCAGGACGTCAAGGTAGCCTGCTACCTGTCGGCGGAGTTCCTGATGGGTCCCCAGCTCGGCAACAACCTGGTGAACTTGGGCATCACCGCCGAGGTGCGCGAGGCGGTGAGCGCGCTTGGCCTCGACCTGGACGAGCTGCTCGCGCACGAGGAGGAGCCCGGGCTCGGCAACGGCGGGCTGGGACGGCTCGCCGCGTGCTTTCTGGACTCCCTCGCCACCCTGGAGATGCCCGCCATCGGGTACGGCATCCGCTACGAGTTCGGCATCTTCGACCAGGCCATCCGCGACGGCTGGCAGGTGGAGGTCACGGACAAGTGGCTGCAGCTCGGCAATCCCTGGGAGATCGCCAAGCCCGAGCTGGCGCTCTACGTCGGCTTCGGCGGCCATACCGAAGGCTATCACGACGACCAGGGTCGCTACCGGGTGCGCTGGGTCCCCGCGCACGTGGTGAAGGGCGTCCCCCACGACACGCCCGTCCTCGGCTACCGGGTCGGCACCTGCAACACCTTGCGGCTGTGGGCGGCCGAGGCGGCCGAGTCGTTCGATTTCCAGGCCTTCAACGTGGGCGACTACTACCGGGCGGTGGAGGACAAGGTGATGCTCGGAGACCATCACCAAGGTGCTCTATCCCAATGACGAGCCGGAGGTCGGCAAGCGCCTGCGGCTCGCCCAGCAGTACTTCTTCGTGTCCTGCTCGCTGCAGGACATGCTCCGCATGCACAAACAGCGCTCGGACAGGCCCATCGAGGACTTTCCCGGCCTTGTGGGCGGTCCAGCTCAACGATACCCATCCCTCCATCGCCGTGGCCGAGCTGATGCGGCTGCTGGTGGACGAGCAGCTACTGGCCTGGGAGCAGGCATGGGACATCACCCAGCGCACCTTCGCCTACACCAACCACACCCTGCTGCCAGAGGCCCTGGAGACCTGGCCGCTCCCTCTGTTCGCGGAGTTCTTGCCGCGCCACCTGGAGATCATCTACGAGATCAACCGCCGTTTCCTGGACGAGGTGAGGCGCCGCTACCCCGGTGACGATGCGCGTGTCGCGCGTCTGTCCCTGATCGATGAGGGCGGGGAGAAGCGCGTGCGCATGGCCAACCTGGCCTGCGTGGGCAGCCACGCCATCAACGGTGTGGCCGCGCTGCATACCGAGTTGCTGAAGAAGAGCGTCCTGAACGACTTCTACGAGCTGTGGCCGGAGAAGCTTCAGCAACAAGACCAACGGCGTGACCCCTCGGCGCTTCATGGTGCTCTCCAATCCAGGTCTCGCAGCGCTCATCACGCGCACCATCGGCGAAGGCTGGGTGACACATACCGAAGAGCTGCGCCGGCTCGAGGCGTACGCCGACGACCCGGCTTTCCAGACCGCCTGGCGCGAGGTGAAGCTCGCCAACAAACGCCGGCTCTCCGACTACATCCGCGCGCACACCGGGATCACCCTCGACCCGGAGTGGCTCTTCGACATCCAGGTGAAGCGCATCCACGAGTACAAGCGCCAGCACCTCAACGTGCTGCACATCATCACGCTATACCAGCGCCTCAAGGCCAACCCCGCGCTCACGGTGCCGCCGCGGACCTTCATCTTCGGCGGCAAGGCGGCGCCGGGCTACTTCATGGCCAAGCGCATCATCAAGCTCATCAACGCGGTGGCGGAGGTCGTGAACCAGGACCCGGACGTGAACCGCCGCCTTCGGGTCGTCTTCTTCCCGAACTTCAATGTGCAGAATGGCGAGCTGATCTACCCGGCCGGCGATCTGTCCGAGCAGATCTCCACTGCCGGCAAGGAGGCGTCGGGCACCGGCAACATGAAGTTCACCATGAACGGCGCGCTCACCATCGGTACCCTGGACGGCGCCAACGTGGAGATCCGCGAGGAGGTCGGGGCGGAGAACTTCTTCCTGTTCGGCCTTGAGGTGGAAGAGGTCAACGCGCTGCTGGCCCAGGGCTACCGGCCGTGGGAGCAGGCGGAGTCCAATCCCGAGCTGGGAGGCGTGCTGCACCTCCTCGGCTCCGGCCACTTCGCCCACGGTGATGCCGAAGTATTCCGGCCGCTGGCGGATAGCCTGTGGCAATGGGACCCCTATCTCGTGCTCGCCGACTACGCCTCTTACATCGCCTGTCAGGAGCAGGTCAGTGCCGCATGGCAGGACCCGCGGCGCTGGACGCGCATGTCCATCCTGAACAGCGCGCGCTCGGGCAAGTTCTCCTCGGACCGGGTTATACGCGAGTACTGCGAGGAGATCTGGGGTGTGAAGCCGGTGCCGGCGGAGAGGTAGCCACATCCCCGCCCAAAAACGGCACGGGACAACCCGGAGGCGCGGGTAACCCGCGGTCCGCCGCCTCCTCGCAAGGAGGAAGCGCAGTGAGCGCTCAAGAGCCGAAGCGCCAGGAGGATGCTATGGCTGAATTGACGAAGGACAACGGGGTGCTTGGAGCACTGGTAGTAGAGGTTGAGTCGCACCGGCTACCGCGCCTGATCGAGCTCAAGAAGAAGGTCGATGACGGCCACGCGCTCGATGACGCCGATATCCAGTTTCTCGAGGAATTTCAGCGTACTGCGAGTTTGAGCTCCGTCCAGCACTTGATAGAGCAGCATCCCGAGTACGAGGACTTGTTCTCGCGTGTCGTGGATCTCTATTCAGAGATCGTCGCCACGGCGTCGAAGAACGAAAAGGAGGCATAGCCTCCCGACCGTGCTCCTAGCAGACGCTACGGGGCACACGCCGCAGGCGCTTCAGTGCATGACCGGAAACAGTATGCGCACATACAGCGCCGAGACCGGCGTTAGACCGCGGCCGTGCGCGCTGACAACCGAGAAAGAATAGCCGTAGCTTTGAATACAACTTGTTTCTCTTCCATACGATTTTGGGCCGGCCTCGATGGAACCATTGCGAACATCCGTGCCAAATCCATCCATATTGCACCACTGAATACACATGACTATGCTGCGCGATGCAGTGCATGGCAAGGGCAGGGCGGCCATGCCGATGCGGCCCGCCCTTGCAAGCAGAACGTCACGTTATCGCCCCTGCGGAAGGGAGTGCCAATGTTCAAGTCTCTCTTAGCAGCCACCTTGATCGCCGCGACCCTCACGGGCTGCGGTAAGACAGTACCACCCACCGCCCAGGCCCGGCCCGTCCGAACGGTCACCGTGGAGCGCGGCGCGGAAGGGGAGACCGTCTCGCTGACCGGCCAGGTTCGAGCCAAGAACCACGTCAGCCTCGCCTTTCGCCTTGACGGACGCATGACCGAGCGGCCCGTCAATGTGGGCGATGTGCTCACGGCGGGCCAGGTCGTCGCCCGGCTCGACCCCCAGATCCAGCAGAACACGCTGCGCTCGGCGCAAGCCAACCTCTCGTCGGCCGAGGCGCAGCTGACCGAGGCGCGCCTCACCTTCTCGCGGCATGAGAAGCTCTTGAAGTCTGGCGCGACGTCCCGTGCCAAGTACGACGAAGCCCAGCAGACCTTGCGGAGTGCCCAGGCCCAGGTCGACTCCGCTCAGGCACAGGTGCGCATCGCGGAGGAACAGCTAGGCTACACGACCTTGTCTGCCGATGCCCCTGGTCAGGTGACCGCGGTCGGCGCCGAACCGGGCGAGGTGGTTCGCGCCGGGCAGATGATCGTGCAGCTCGCGCGTCAGGGCGGGCGCGACGCCGTCTTCGACGTGCCCGAGCAGCTCATTCGGACCGGCCCCCGCGACCCCGTAGTGGAGATCGCCCTCACCGACGATCCCAAGGTGAAGGCGACCGGCCGCGTTAGGGAGGTCGCGCCCCAGGCCAATGCCGCCACAAGGACCTTCGAGTTCAAGGTCGGCCTGATCGATCCGCCGGAGGCCATGCACCTGGGCTCCACCGTCACCGGCCGCATCCGGCTGGCCCCGCCCCCCGGGGTGGAGGTTCCGGCGAGCGCGCTGACCGAGGCGGACGGACACCCGGCGGTGTGGGTGGTCGATCCGCACGACCAGACCGTGTCGCTGCGCAGTGTGACTGTCCTGCGCTACGACGCAACGAGCGTCGTCATCTCGGAGGGACTGGAACGAGGCGACGTCGTGGTGACCGCCGGGGTGCACGTGCTGCGCCCGGGCCAGAAGGTCCGGCTCCTCGGCGCCGCCCGATGAACCGCCTCAACCTCTCCGAATGGGCGATCCGGCACCGTTCCGTGGTGACTTATTTCATGCTCGTCATCGTGGTCGGGGGCATCGGGTCCTACCTGCGGCTCGGGCGGAGCGAGGACCCGGATTTCACCGTCAAGACCATGGTGGTGCAGGCCATATGGCCGGGCGCCACGGTCGGCGACACGCTCGAGCAGATCACGGACCGCATCGAGAGCAAGCTCCAGGAAACGCCGAACCTCGACTACCTGAAGAGCTACACGAGCGCGGGCCAGGCCACGATCTTCGTCAGCCTGAAGGACTCGACGCCCCCCGCCGAGGTGCCGGATATCTGGTACCAGGTGCGCAAGAAGGTGGGCGACATCCGCAACACCCTGCCGCAAGGAATCGTCGGCCCCGGCTTCAATGACGAGTTCGGCGATACCTACGGCATCGTCTACGGCTTTACCGCGGACGGATTCACCTTCCGGGAGCTGAGGGACTACGTGGTCGAGGTCCGCAAGCAGCTCCTCCAACTGCCGGACATCTCGAAGATCGACATCCTCGGCGCCCAGGACGAGCGCGTGTACGTCGAGTTCTCGACCGAGAAGCTGGCGGGCCTCGGCATCGACCGCGCCGCGCTGATCGCGGCGTTGCAGGCCCAGAACGCCGTCACCCCCGCGGGCGTGGTGCAGACCGGGGACGAGAAGATCCTCGTGCGTGTCTCCGGCGCGTTCCGGTCCGTGCAGGACATCCTGGCCGTCAACTTCGTCGCGAACGGCCGGATGATCCGCCTGGGCGACATCGCGCACGTGACGCGCGGCCCTGCCGACCCCGCGCAGCCGATGTTCCGCGTCAACGGAAAGGAGGGCATCGGGCTCGCCATCGCGATGCGCAAGGGCGGCGACGTCCTGGCGCTCGGGCGCAACGTCGCGCAGGCCATGAGCGAAGATCACGGCGAACCTCCCGGTCGGAATCGAACCGACACTCGTCGCCGACCAGCCCGTCACCGTCGAGCATGCGGTGGACGACTTCATGGAGGCCCTCTGGGAGGCCATCGCCATCGTCCTTGCGGTCAGCTTGGTCAGCCTCGGTTTGCGTGCCGGCGCCGTGGTGGCCGTCTCGATCCCGCTCGTCCTCGCCGCGGTGTTCACGGCAATGATGGTGTTCGGAATCGGCTTTCAGCGAATCTCGCTGGGCGCCCTCATTATCGCCCTCGGTCTGCTGGTCGATGACGCCATGATCACGATCGAGGCAATGGTCACGCGGCTGGAACGTGGCGACGAGAAGGAGCAAGCCGCCAGCTTCGCCTACAGCTCGACCGCCTTTCCGAGGCTCACCGGCACGCTGGTCACTATCGCGGGGTTCGTCCCCATCGGCTTCGCGCGCAGCGCCGCGGGCGAATACACTTTCTCGATTTTCGCCGTCGTCGCCATCGCGCTGATCGCATCCTGGATCGTCGCGGCCGTGTTTGCACCCCTGCTCGGCGTCTGGATCCTCAAGAAGCCCAAGGTGGTCCACTCGGGGGAGCCCGGCCCGATCATGCGCGTGTTCCGCCGCTTCCTGGTGCTGGCGATGCGGGCTCGCTGGGTCACGGTCCTCGTCACGCTGGGCCTGTTCGGGGCAGCGCTGTACGGCATGCGCCTGGTCCCGCAGCAGTTCTTCCCATCCTCCGACCGGCCCGAGCTGCTGGTGGACCTGCAGTTGCCCGAGAACGCGTCGATCTACGCGACGCAGGACGTCGCGGCCCGACTGGACAAGCTCCTGAAGGGCGATCAGGACGTGGACCATTGGAGCACGTATGTCGGGCAGGGCGCCGTGCGGTTCTATCTGCCCCTCAACGTCCAGCTCCCCAACGATTTCTTCGCCCAGGCCGTGGTCGTAACCAAAGGGTTGGAAGAGCGCGAGCGGGTGAAGGCGAAGCTGGAACGCGCGCTGGAGAACGAGTTCCCGAGCGTCGTCGGCCGGGTCTATCCGCTGGAGCTCGGCCCGCCGGTGGGATGGCCGCTCCAGTACCGGGTGACCGGACCGGAGCCGGACCAGGCGCGCGCGATCGCCTTCAAGGTCGCGGAGATCTTGGGGACCGACCCAGGCGCCCGCAACATCAACTACAACTGGATAGAGCCGGCGCGCACGGTGAGGATCCGGGTCGACCAGGACGAGGCCCGCCTCCTCGGTGTGAGTTCCCAGGACCTGGCCCAGTCCGTGAACGCGGCAATGTCCGGCGTCGTAGCCACCCAGATGCGGAGCGGCATCTATCTCGTCGACGTGCTGGTGCGTGCCTCCGCCGAGCAGCGCATGTCGCCGGGAACGATCCGAACGCTTCAGGTGCCGCTGCCGAATGGGCGGACCGTTCCCCTGAGCCAGATCGCCTCTTTCGATTATGGCCAGGAATACCCCATCGTCTGGCGCCGGGACCGGAGGGCGGCAGTGACGGTGCAGGCCGACGTCGCGCCCGGCATGCAAGCCGCCACGGTGGTACAGGCGCTGGCGCCGAAGATCACGGCGCTGAATGCCAGCCTGCCGAGCGGGTACCATATCGCCGTTGGCGGAACATTGGAGGAGAGCACCAAGGCGCAGACGTCGGTCGCCATCGTCGTGCCGATGATGCTTGTCCTGACGCTCATGGTGCTGATGATCCAGCTCCAGAGCTTCAGCAGCCTGTCGCTGGTGCTCAGCGTGGCCCCTCTGGGTCTCATCGGGGTCGTCGCGGCCCTCCTCCTCTCGGGCAAGCCGCTCGGCTTCGTAGCGATCCTTGGCGTGCTTGCCTTGACGGGTATGATCGTCCGCAACTCGGTGATCCTCATCGACCAGGTGGAGAAGGAAAAGGCGCTGGGACTTGGCCCGTGGGATGCGGTCATCGAGGCCACCTCACACCGCTTCCGCCCGATCCTGCTCACCGCTTCTGCCGCAAGCCTAGGCATGATCCCGATCGCGCCGACCGTGTTCTGGGGTCCGATGGCCTACGCGATCATGGGCGGCCTCGCGGTCGCGACGGTTCTGACGCTTATCTTCCTGCCGGCGCTCTACGTGGCCTGGTTCCGTGTCAAACCGCCGCACCCGCGCGACGACCACAACGCGGCTCTTCAAGAAAGCGCCATGGAAAGCCGCTGACCCGAGGTGGAGGAAAAGTTCCTCGGCACGATCGTCGAATTCACTCGAGGCGGCATCGCAGCGTTCAAAGCTCTCCACCATAGCGCCGAAGATTTTGCCCTGCGGCGGTCAGATGTCATTAGCGCGCTTTCGCAAGACCTTGGGAGGGAAGGCGTGAATCGCCGTTTGCAGCGCGGCAGGCCGTTAAGCGTCTCCGCGATAGACTCCATCAACAGGCTCGCGATGCCGCGAACGCGGCGGCCTCGGTGTCCTTTTGACGAAGCTTGGCGGGCTTGTCCTTCCAGGCCTCGGGCGTCTCACCCCGCTTGAGGGCATCGTTCTCTTCCCGGCTGTTGCGCTGCTTGGGGGCCGAGACGATGCTCGCATCGATGATCTGTCCCTTGCGGGCGATGAACCCCCGGCGCTCGAGCTGCTGGTTGAAGGCCCGAAACAGCTCTTGCACGGCGTTCTCCTTCGCCAGCGCCTCACGAAACAGCCGTCATGCGAGCGGGCTGCCTGCTCGCCATGGCCGGCATTACCTCGGCGCTGCTGATCGGAACGTCCATTTTGATGTCTCTGAGGAAGAAGCCCGAATGACCACCAGAGAACCGCTCGAAGACCCCGCCGGACGGGACGGCTCAGGAACGGCAGACATGAAGACCAAGATTGTGATCGCTGGCGGAGGCTTCGCCGGCCTCTATGCCGCGATGTATCTCGACAAAACCGTCGCGCGCAGACGCGAAGCAGAGGTGGTGCTGATCAGCCGCGAGAATTTCATCGTGTTTACGCCGATGCTGCACGAAGTGGCGGCGGGAGATCTACAGCCGAGCGATATTGTGAATCCACTCCGGCGCATTCTTCGTCACGTCAAGGTCGTCGAAGCCGAGGTCGACGCTATCGACCTCGGCGCGAGAAAGATTTCGTGCGTCGGGGGAATTCGCGATGTACGGCGTGAGTTCGAGTTCGACCATTTGCTCCTCACGCTCGGCTCCGAAACGAACTTTTTCGACATGGCGGGCGTGCGTGACTGGGCGGCAACCATGAAAACCATGAGCGACGCCGCGCTGCTCCACAATACGATGGTTGCACTCTTGGAGACGGCGGCGCTGCAAGCGGACGCCTCCGCTCGCCGACAGTTGCTGACGTTCGTCATTGGTGGCGGCGGCTTTGCCGGCGTGGAAACGACGGGCGCGGTGAACGATTTCATCCGTGAGACGGCGCGGTATTATCCGTCGATAGCCAAAACAGACATTCGCGTTGTCCTCATCCATCCCGAGAGCTTTCTGCTACCTGAATTGGGCGAGGAACTCGGCCTCTACGCAGAGCGGAAGCTGCGGGAGCGGAACGTCAACGTCGTGAAGCGTGTGCGCGTCGCAGGCTACGACGGCTCGATCGTCACGTTGTCCGACGGCACCTCCATCCCGGCGTCGACGCTCGTCTGGACGGCCGGTGTCAAACCCAGCGTGGTGATCGCATCATTGACATGCGAAAAAGAACGGGGCCGCCTCCGCGTCAACGAATACCTTGCTGTTCCCGGTGCCAGCGGGCTCTGGGCGGCTGGCGATTGCGCCGCAGTACCGGATGTCACAACGGGGAGTTTTTGCCCGCCGACAGCACAACACGGTTTGCGGCAAGGCCTGGCAGCTGCGAGAAACATCGAGGCTGCGATTGCTGGTCATCCGCTCGAGCCGTTTCGGTACAGAGCGATCGGCCTCCTGGCCAGCATCGGGCGCCACACCGGCGTGGCCATGGTGTTCGGGGTCAAGTTTTCTGGATTCATCGCGTGGTGGTTGTGGCGGACTGTCTACCTGGCAAAGCTTCCCGGGCTTGCCAAGAAGCTCAGAGTGATGGTCGGCTGGACGCTGGATCTGTTTTTCGGAAGACAGATCGAGCAGATGATCACACTGCGCGACGTAGAACTGCTGAGCGATCGGCTCGCGCGACTTCAGAGTAAGGCGAGAACGGATGACGAAGCCCGACTCCTCGACCACGGCAATCGTACGTCCGAGGGTCCGAGATCCCATCTCGAGTGACGGGCGGCTGGCATCGCATCGCGGGGCCGTTAGGCCAGTAACGCTTGTTTTCTGAGCCCCTGCGACACGCTTCCGTCGACGTGCCGGAGGATCGGCTCGCGGCGTTCCAGACGGCGCGGTACACCGCTTGGCTCACGAGCGCGCCCGACGAAAGGTTCGACGTGGTCCTGCACAAGCTCGCGTCGCAGGCGGCGGCCCAGACGCGGACCTACCGGGCGCGACTGAAGCCCGTGACGCCGCGGCGCCTGCGGCTCGGGGCGACCGCCACGCTGGCCGCCCGGCGCGTCGCAGCCGAACAGCCGGTGGCGGCGATCCCGGCAAGCGCGATCACGCAGAGCAACGGGCAGCCGGCGGTGTGGGTCGTTCGGCGACCTGCCCACCGACGACAGTCCGGCTCTCGAGGCGCTTTTGCGCGACGGCGCGACATGGGTGAAAGGAGAAGGCGCCTTGGGCCAGGCTTCCCGATGAAATCGTTCAATCTCACCCAATGGGCACTCGGCCACCGCGCCCTGGTGCTGGCCCTGATCCTCGCGATCGCCGTGGGCGGCACGGTCAGCTACGCGTCCTACATCGCCTGCCAGGAGCAGGTCAGCGCCGCATGGCAGGACCCGCGGCATTGGACGCGCATGTCCATCCTGAATAGCGCACGCTCGGGCAAGTTCTCCTCCGATCGGGCCATCCGCGAGTACTGCGATGGGATCTGGGGTGTCAAGCCGGTGCCCGCGTCCGCGCAGGGTAAGCAAGTCGTCGCTGAAGGCCAGCGCGAGACAATAGAATATTGGGCGCCATTGGGTGAAGGTGCGCGGTCTTCGAGGCTTGGACGGAATACTGGACCGATGCCTGGTAGCGCAGCGTGCTTTGCTCGGACGCGATGCGCAAGCGCGGCCAACCTGTTTCTCGAGCACCAAAAAAGGACAAGCCACCGGTGCTGAGCTTCCCCTACGAGATGGTGGTGGACGGCCACACGCGGAATGCGCCTGCCACTTCCCCGCGCCTTGACGGCTGCGCACCCCGACACTAGACTTCCCTTGGCGGGGAAGGGGGGAATTTCCTTATCCGCTATCTCATCTATCCCGCCATTTTCTTTCGGAGGAAAGAAGACGAGAATGAAGATCAAGACACCGATTTTGTTGGCCTCTTTCGTTGTGGCGTCCGTCATCCTCATGGGCGCTGCGGGCAGCGCCAAAGCTGCTGACGAGTGGTTCGTGCTCGGCCAGCAGACGATCAAAGCCGTCGATCAAGGCGTGGAGATCAAGAGCGAAGCGGGTCGGCTGAAGAAGAAGGTCAAGCAGACGAAGCTGAGCGTCGAAGGCGCTGACGTGGAGCTGACGAAGGTCGTCCTTCACTGGGACAATCGCCCCGACGAGACGATCACGGATATCGGAACCCTGAAGGCAGGAGGACAGACGGCTCCGAAGGATGCTCCTGGACGCAAGGCCCGGCTCACGTCGGTGACGGTCCAATACAAGATCGTTGGTGATGCGCCGACGGCCGTGCTCAAGGTCTGGGGTTACGACTGAGCGGGTCGTGAACGCTGAGCGGAGCACCACGCGCATTGGAAGTTGTATCCTTGTCGCCAACCTTTGGAGGAATAACGTCATGAATAGAAAACTCCTGGGCGTGGTCGTGGTCTCTTTATTACTCGCTGGCTGCGCGACCGGCACCCATTTCGGCGTACCGGATAGGGCCATGCGTGTGCCGCAGTGGGTTCTGGACGCCGAGGCCGCTATGGCCAGGGCGGAGGCGTCAGCCGGTGCTCGAGTCTGTCCCGACAAGATCGCGAAGGCCAAAGAGCTGGCCGCTAAGGCGATGGAGACCTACTGGGCTTGCAGGGACCTTGCGGCGCAGCGCTTAATGCACGAGGCCCTACAGCTCGCGGCGGACGCCGAAGCCTGCTCGGCACCCTCGGCAACTGAACCCGCAACGTCGAATTGTCGGCTGACGCCCTGTTCGCCTTCAACAAGGCGGCGCTCACACCGCAAGGTGAAGCGGCCCTCGATAAGTTCCTGCAAGACCTGGGGGGTGCCTCGGTCAGTTCGATTCAAGTTATCGGTCACACTGACCCGATCGGCTCCGATGCATACAACATGCAACTCTCCGAACAGCGCGCCAATGCTGTCGCGCAGTATCTGGCAAGCCGGGGCGTGCCGGGCGATCGCATCCGCGCCGAAGGCCGCGGCGAGACTGAGCTCAAAGTCACGCCCGAGAACTGCGCCGCCCAAGGCGCGAAGACTCGTCCGGCACTCATCCAATGCTATCAGCCGAACCGGCGTGTCGATGTGACGGTCACCGCCGCAGCGCCAGCCGTAAGGTAAGGGTCTGGACTCTGGGGGCTGCCTCGCAAGGCAAGTCCTCTGTTTTGCAAAGACTAAGGAGCGGTCCTACCGGACCGCTCCTGTTTTTGGGGATGCCTTCCGACACCGGCTGGCCGGTTTGTAACTGGTGAAACGAGCGGCCCTATGCGAATGTCAGTATTGCCACGGGCTCGGCGTCGGGGGCTCTACGTCATCGACATTGACCCACGCCGCGCTGGGGGCAGCACACCCGAACGAGCATGAGGGAGTGAGTGGAGAGACATAAACGGCCGATGGTTGCTCGCAACACCCAGTCTCTCAGAGACACAGCCGGGATGCTCCCCGCGAACCGCCAAACCTTCGGCTCCTCCTCCACGGTCGTCCTGGCTCTACCGACAAATTCTGCGGAGGAGCCATGAGGGCTTGGGTATTTCAAGGTCCGCTGTATTGTTGTTAAGGAGTTAAGGAGAACACTCGATGAGCGCACAAGAGCCGAAGAGTGACAGTTTCGTGATGTCGGATCTGTGGGTCGGGCTCTGGAAGACGTGGTGGCAGAGCCTGAAACCCACCCCGCTCCCAGTAGCGCCGTGGCCGACCCCAGGGCAGGCGGCCTTCGAGGCTTGGTCGGAGTACTGGACCGATGCCTGGCAGCGCAGTGTGCTGTACTGGGACGTGATGCGCAAGCGCGGCAACCTGGCCGCCGAGCACCAGCAGAAGGGCAAGCCGCCGGTGCTGAGCTTCCCGTACGAGATGGTCGTGGACGGACACACGCTGGAGCGCCCGGTCAATTACTTCCTGCTCCGCATCGTCCCTCCCGAAGGGACTCCCGTGGACCCGCGCAAGCGGCCCTTCGTGGTCGTCGACCCGCGCGCCGGGCACGGGCCGGGGATCGGGGGCTTCAAAGTCGATAGCGAGATCGGCGTGGCGATGCTCGCCGGGCACCCGTGCTACTTCGTGGGCTTCCGGCCGGAGCCCGAGCCCGGCCAGACGCTGGAGGACGTGGGACGTGCCGAGGCCGCATTCCTGCAAAAGGTGGCCGCGCTGCACCCGGAGGCCGAGGGCCGCCCTTGCGTCATCGGCAACTGCCAGGCGGGCTGGGCGGTGATGATGCTGAGTGCCGTGGCGCCCGAGCTGATGGGGCCGGTGCTTATCGCCGGTGCGCCGCTCTCCTACTGGGCGGGCTCGGGCACCCAGAACCCGATGCGCTATGCCGGTGGCCTTCTCGGGGGTACCTGGCTCGCGCTGCTGGCCAGCGATCTCGGCAAGGGTCGCTTCGACGGTGCGCATCTGGTCGCCAACTTCGAGAGCCTGAACCCGGCCAACACCTACTGGACCAAGCAGTACAACGTCTACTCCAAGGTGGACACCGAGGAGCCGCGCTACCTCGAGTTCGAGCGCTGGTGGAGCGGTTTCTATCTCCTCAACGAGGAGGAGATCCGCTTCATCGTCGATAACCTGTTCGTCGGCAACAAGCTCGCGGCCGGCGACATCGTGACCTCGGCCGGGCGGCGCATCAATCTGCGCAACATCAAGAGCCCCATCGTGGTGTTCGCCTCTTGGGGCGACGACATCACGCCCCCGCAGCAGGCGCTCAACTGGATACTGGACTGCTATTCGAGCGACAAGGAGATTCTCTCCTACGAGCAGACCATCGTCTATGTCCTGCACCAGGACATCGGGCACCTCGGCATCTTCGTCTCCGGCAAGGTGGCGAAGCGCGAGCACGCCGAGATCGTGCGGGCGCTGGACGTCATCGAGACGCTGCCGCCGGGGCTCTACGAGATGGTCATCGAGGACAAGCAGCCCGGCGCCCCCTCCGCCGACCTCATCCCCGGGCGCTATCTGGTCAGGTTCGAGCCCCGCAAGCTCGACGACATCCGGGGGCTGGAGGACACGCGCGAGGACGAGAAGCCGTTCGCAGCCGCTGCGCGCGTCTCCGAGATCATCGAGGGCATGTACCGCACCTTCGTGCGGCCCTGGGTGCAGCCGTGGGTCACCGATGAGACGGCCGACACCCTGCGCCAACTGCACCCCAACCGCCTGCAGTCCTCCCTGTTGTCGGACGAGAACCCCTGGATGCGTCCCTTGGAGGAGGTCGCCGAGTGGGTGCGGGCGAACCGCCGGCCGGTCTCGCCGGACAACCCGTTCCTGGCCATGGAGAAGGCCATGTCCAAGCAGATCGCGGACGGGCTCCAACGCTACGGAGAGACCCGCGATCGGGCGTCCGAGCTGATGTTCAACGCCATTTACAACTCCCCCTGGCTGCAGGCCGCCCTGGGACTGCGCTCGGCGAGCACTGATGCACCCGCAACGCGTTCCCGCGACGAGGCCCACGAGGCGCTGGTGGCGCAGAAGGTCGCCGCGCTGCGCGCCCGTATCGACCAGGGGGGCCTGCGCGAGGGTGTGATACGGATAGTCCTCTACGCGGGAGCCGAGGAGGGCTTCGCCGATACGCGCGGCTTCCGCATGGCCGAGCGCGTGCGCGACGAGCAGTTTGCGGCCGAGCTGCCCGCGCTGCCTCCTGCGGAGCGGCGGGAGCTCTTCAAGGAGCAGTTCTTCATGCTGCTGCTCGACGAGGAGGGTGCGCTGGCGGCACTGCCGAAGCTCCTGCCTAGCGAAGAGGAGCGGCGCAGCGCGCTGGAGGCGGCGCGACGCGTTCTCTCCGCGGTGGGCGAGCTGACTCCGGCCCGCAAGGCCAGGCTCAAGCGGGTGACGGAGATCCTGGGTGGGAAGGGCGTGGTGCTGAAGGTGGCCGGCTAGGAGGCAGGATGACGACATCGACGACTGAAGGCGGCCGGGCGACGGGCAGCGGTAAATACGAGCAGCTCATCGAGCGCACCAAGGCGATCCCCGCGATCCCGACGGCGGTGGCCCATCCCTGCGACGAGGTGTCGCTCGGGGCCGCCGTCGAGGGGGGGCGGATGGGGATCATCACGCCCTTGCTGGTCGGACCCGAGCAAAAGATCCGAACGGTGGCGGAGAAATTCGGCCTCGATATCTCGCCCTACGAGCTCATCGACGCTCCGCACAGCCACGGAGCCGCCGCCAAAGCGGTGGAGCTGGTGCGCCTCGGAGCGGGCCGAGCTGCTGATGAAGGGGAGCCTCCACACCGACGAGCTGCTGGGCGAGGTGGTGAAGCGCGATACGGGGCTCAGGACGGCTCGGCGCATCAGCCACGTCTTCATCATGGACGTGCCCACCTATCACAAGCCCCTCATGATCACGGACGCGGCGGTCAACATCGCCCCCACCCTGGAGGAGAAGCGCGACATCCTGCAGAACGCCATCGACCTGGCCCACGCCCTGGGGCTCGCGCGGCCCAAGGTGGCGATCCTCTCCGCCGTCGAGACCGTGAATCCGAAGATTCCGACCACTGTCGAGGCGGCCGCCCTGTGCAAGATGGCGGAGCGCGGACAGATTACCGGCGCCATCCTGGACGGCCCGCTCGCCTTCGACAACGCCATCAGCGCCGAGGCCGCCCGCATCAAAGGGATCGAGTCGCCGGTGGCGGGCGATGCCGACATCCTGCTGGTGCCGGATCTCGAAGCGGGGAACATGCTGGCGAAGAACCTGATCTTCCTGTCGCGGGCGGATGCGGCAGGGATCGTGATGGGGGCTCGGGTGCCGATCATCCTGACCAGCCGCGCGGACAACGAGCGCACGCGCCTCGCCTCGTGCGCCGTGGCTGCGCTCTATGCCATGGCGCGGCGCGCCCGCACCGACATGGAGGCGAGCTAGGGCCATGGCCGACACCCTGCTCGTCATCAACGCCGGCTCTTCCAGCATCAAGTTCTCGGTCTACGAGACAGCGGACGGGGGTGGCCTCACGGCTGCCTACAAGGGACAGATCGAGGGCATCGGAACGCGGCCGCGCCTGCGCGTGCGCGACCACAGCGGCGTCTCCCTCGTGGACGCCCAGTTCGAGGCGGCCGAGGTCGCTGATGTGCCGAGCGCCATCGGGCGGGTCGGCGCCTGGCTGCGCGAGCAGTTGGGCGGCAAGCTGCCGGTTGCCGTCGGCCACCGGGTGGCGCATGGGGGCCCCATTCATGCGGCCCCCGTGGCGGTGGACGAGGAGGTGTTGGCAGTCCTGGAGCGCTTCGTGCCCCTCGCCCCGCTGCACCAACCGAACAACCTCCAGCCCATACGGGCGATCCAGCAGGCGTTCCCCGGGCTGCCGCAGGTGGCATGCTTCGATACCGCCTTCCACCGCGGACACCCCGAGGTCGCGGACCGCTTTGCGATCCCCGACTCGCTTTATCGGGAGGGGGTACGCCGCTACGGTTTCCACGGGCTTTCCTATGAGTACATCGCGCACACGCTGCCGTCCGTGGCACCGCAGATCGCCGACGGCAAGGTGGTGATCGCGCACCTCGGAAGCGGGGCCAGCATGTGCGCGATCCAGGGGCGGCGCAGCGTCGATACCACGATGGGCTTCAGCGCCCTGGACGGGCTGCCGATGGGCACGCGCTGCGGTCAGATCGACCCCGGGGTGCTGCTCTACCTGATGAACGAGAAGGGATACGATGGCAAGGAGATCGAGCGCCTGCTCTACCACGACTGCGGCTTGAAAGGGCTCTCCGGCATCAGCAACGACGTGCGTGACCTTCTCGCCAGCGCCGACCCGCGGGCGCGGCTCGCGCTGGACTATTTCGTCTACCGCATCGCTCGCGAGCTGGGCGCCCTCGCGGCCGCCATGAGCGGCATCGACGCTCTGGTGTTGACGGCCGGCATCAGCGAAAACTCGCCCGAGATGCGGGCCCGCATCTGCGAGGGCGCCGCCTGGCTGGGAGTCCGCCTGGACGAGGCGGCCAACCGGGCCGCAGGCCCGCGCATCTCCACCGCCGGCTCGCGCGTGTCGGCCTGGGTGATTCCCACCAACGAGGAGCGGATCATCGCCGAGCACACGCTTCGGGTCTGGCGCGGACAGTAGGGGCGCTGCAAGATGTCCGGTGTGGGGAGATACGGGGCGGATTCCTGGACGGACCGCTCGGCTTCGACGACCCGGTGTCCGAGGCGGCCGCCGATGTCAAACGCATCGCATCGCCGGGGGCGGGGCACGCGGACATTCTGCTGGCCCCGGGAAGCGGGTAACATGCTCGTCCAGCCACTGGAGCTTCTGGCCGACGCGCGCCGCGCCCACCCACTGTCCCGGCGTTCGGACAGGACGCCGGCGGGGAGCACCAAGCGGGAGGAGTATCCGTATCCATGACCTGCGACCTGAAAGGCAAGAAGGGGTTGATCGCCGGCATCGCCAATGCCGAGAGCATCGCTTTCGGCTGCGCGCGGGCGTGTCACGCGGCCGGGGCGGAGCTGCTCGTGGCCTACGGTCATCCCAAGGCCGAGCCCCACGTGCAGCCCTTGCTGGCGGAGATCGGCAATCCGCCGGCCGTGCTCTGTGATGTGACCGACGAGGGGCAGATGCAAGCCTTGTTCGAGCAGGCGCGGCAGCGGTGGGGCAAGCTCGATTTCCTGGTCCACTGCATCGCTTTTGCGCCGAAACAGGACTTGCACGGCCGCCTCATCGACTGCTCCAGTGCCGGCTTCCACACCGCGATGGAGGTCTCTTGCTTCTCCTTCATCCGCATGGCCAAGCTCGCGGAGCCCCTGATGCGGGACGGCGGCTGCCTCATGACCATGAGCTACTATGGCGCGGAGAAGGTGGTGGCGCGCTACAACGTGATGGGACCGGTCAAGGCGGCCCTGGAAAGCGTGGTGCGCTATCTCGCCGCCGAGCTTGGCCCGCAGGGCATCCGGGTGCACGCGCTGTCGCCCGGGCCGCTGCGCACCCGTGCCGCTTCCGGCATAGCCGAGTTCGACAAGCTGCTGGAGCAGGCCGCGCAGCGCTCCCCGCAGAGGCGCCTGGTGTCGACCGACGATGTCGGGGAGACGGTCGCGTTCCTGGCAAGCGATACGGCCTCCGCGCTGACCGGGCTCACGCTCCACGTGGATGCCGGATACCACATCATGGGTTGATGCCCTACCGGGGTCAGCGCGGGTGGGACGGATTCGGTCAGAACCGTCGGCTCTTGCTTGGCAGCCGCCCGCTGGGCGCCGGCAGTGAAAGTGGGCCCGGCCGTGGCGGCCGTGCGCGCCGGTTCAGAGCATGCCATTACACACGTCTCGTCATTCCGCCAGGGAATGGCGGAATCCAGGACACAGGGACGTGTTCGGAACAGCCATCCATGGCACTGGATTCCGGCAATCCATGCCGGAATGACGGCGACACTCCAGTGTTGTGTGTAATGACATGGGTTCATAGGCCTGACTCAAGTACAGCCGATGGGAGTAAAAGCTTATGCTCGAACAGTTTGTCCGTTACACACGTGTTCAGGACATCGTGGGCGATGTCATCCGTCTGTACGCCAAGGGGGTGGCGCTCGGCGACCTGGCCGAGGTGGACAGCAGGGACGGGACCACCTCGCTCGCCAAGGTGATCGACCTCGAACGCGGCGTCGTGAGCCTGCAGATCTTCGCCGGCGGCAAGGGTCTGTCCACGGACGCGGAGGTGCGCTTTCTAGGGCATCCACTGGACGTGATCTACTCGGCGAACATTCTCGGGCGGATCTTCCGCGGCTCCGGAGAGTCCATTGACGGCGGACCCGATCTCAGCGCCGAGCCCCGAATCCCCGTCGGCGGCCCCACCGTGAACCCGGTCATGCGGGTGATGCCCTCGAAGATGATCGAGACCCGCGTACCCATGATCGACCTGTTCAACTGCCTGGTGGAGAGCCAGAAGATCCCGATCTTCTCGGTCGCCGGCGAGCCCTACAACGAGCTGCTCGCGCGCATCGGGTTTCAGGCCAACGCCGATGTCGTGGTGTTCGCGGGCATGGGGCTCATCTTCGACGACTACCACTTCTTCAGGACCGCCTTCGAGGAGCATGGGGTGTTCCATCGCACGGTGATGTTCGTCAACCAGGCATCCGACCCCATCGTCGAGCGCCTGCTGGTGCCCGACATGGCGCTTGCGGTGGCCGAGCGCTTCGCGGTGGAGGAAGGCAAGCGGGTACTGGTGCTGCTCACGGATATGACTGCCTATGCCGACGCCATGAAGGAGATCGGCATTGCCCAAGAGCGTATCCCCGCTGTGCGCGGCTACCTCGGAGACCTCTACACGCAGCTCGCGCAGCGCTATGAGAAGGCTTGTGACTTCAAGGGGGCCGGCTCGGTGACCATCCTCTCGGCAACGACCATGCCGGGTAACGACGTAACGCACCCGGTGCCGGACAACACCGGCTACATCACCGAGGGGCAGTTCTATCTGCACGACGGCGTCATCGACCCGTTCGGATCGCTGTCGCGGCTCAAGCAGCACGTGGTCGGCAAGGCCACCCGCGAGGATCACAGCCAGATCATGAACGCCATGATCCGCCTTTATTCGCAAGCCATCGAGGCGGAGAAGAAGCAAGCCATGGCCTTCGAGCTCTCACCCTTCGACGAGAAGCTGCTCAAGTTCGGGCGGCTGTTCAGGGAACGGTTCATGGACATCCGAGTCTCCCTGCCCGTCATCGAGGCCCTCGACCTCTGTTGGCAAACCCTCGCCGAGTGTTTCGAGCCCCAGGAGCTACTCATGAAGCAGGCCCTCGTCGACAAGTATTTCCCGCACCGCACAGCGGCCCATTGAGAAGCCAACACCGGCGCTCCCTTCATGGCCAAGCTCAAGCTCAGCAAGCACTCGCTCCAGCAGCAGCGAGAGCAGCTCAAACTCTACCAGAAGCTGCTGCCCTCTCTCGATCTCAAGCGCCGTCAGCTCACCATAGAGGCGCAGAAGGCCGGGGTCGAGTTCCAGGCCGCCGATGCGGCCGCAGCCGCAGTGGCGCAGAAGATCGGCGCCGAGATCCCCATGCTCGCTGGGGATCGAGGGTCCTTGAGCGGACTCGTTCGCATCACCGGGCGCAGGCTGGTCGAGCAGAACGTGGTCGGGGTGAAGCTGCCGGCACTCGACAGCCTGGAGATCGAGGTCGCCGACTACCCTCGGCTCGCCACGCCCGCCTGGGTGGACGTGCTGGTCGAACGCCTGCGGGAAGCGGCCACGCTCCGCATCCGTGCGGAGGTAGCCGGCGAGCGGGTCAGGATCCTGGAGCCGGGCGGTGCGGCGCGTGACCCAGCGCGTCAACCTGTTCGAGAGGATCCTCATCCCGAATGCCAAGCGCAACATTCAGCGCATCCAGATCTTTCTCGGTGACCTCGAGCGCGCAGCCGTGGTCACCTCGAAGCTCGCCAAGGCCAAGCAGCAAGGCGGGCGTGCGAGCACGGAGGGCCTGCCATGAGCATCGTCGCACTGAGCCGTGTCACCCTGGTCGGACACCTCGCCGACAAGGAGACGGTGCTGGCGGACCTGCAGGCCATGGGGTGCCTCGAGCTGATACCGCTCACCGCACCCGGCGAGGCCGCCTCCGATGCGAGCACTCGCCCCGGCGCGCGCCAGGCGCTCAAGTTCTTGCTCGCCTATCCGCAGCGGCGCCGTCAAGCGACGGATGCGAGCCGCTTCGATGCGGAGGCGGTGGAACGCCAGGCGCTAGAGCTGGAGCAACGCCTGCACGCGCTGGAGGAGGAGCATGACTTCCTGGTGCAGCGCCTCGACTCCCTGCGTCCCTGGGGGGCGTTCGATCTTCCGCCGCTCGAGGCCATGGGGGGCCAGCGTCTCTGGTTCTACGTCAGTGCCGCACAAGGACATGAAGCAGGTCGAGGCTACGGGCCTCAACTGGGAGGCGGTGGGCCGCGATAACCGCTTTGCCTACGTCGTGGTGGTCTCGCCAGAGGAGCCGGCCGCCATGCCGGTCCGGCGCGCGCACCTGGGTGCCAAGCCACGGCGTGAGCTGGAGCAGCGGCTGGAGGAGGCGGAGCTCGCCATCGAGGATGCCCAGGCCGAGCGTGCCTGGCTCACACGATGGTGTCTGCTGCTCGCACGCAGCCTCCACTGGCTGGAGGATAAGGCGGCACGGGCAAATGCTTTGCGTCAGACCTACGACAGCGATCCCGTGTTCGCCCTGCAAGGCTGGGCACCCAAGGATCGACTGGATGAGCTTGGCGTCTATGCACACCAGCACGGGCTCCTCCTGGAGGCGGCCGATCCGGCGCCCGGCGAGACCCCGCCCACACTGCTGCGCAATCCCCCTCAGATCACTGCGGGCGAGGACCTCGTCAACTTCTACATGACGCCCGGCTATCGGACCTGGGACCCGTCCAGCGTGGTCTTTCTCTCGTTCACGCTGTTCTTCGCGATGATCCTCGCAGATGCGGGATACGCAGCGCTCCTGGGCCTACTGCTGGTCTATCTGTGGTCCCGCATGGGCGGCTCCGATACGGGACGGCGCTTTCGCTCGCTGGGGCTCGCCCTGGTGCTCGCCGCGCTCGTCTATGGCGTCGCCGTGGGGAGCTACTTCGGCCTGGAGCCCCCTCCCCAATCGCTGCTCGGGCATCTCCACCTGCTCCACATGACCAACACCGGCACCATGATGGCGATCTCCGTCGTGATCGGCGCCGGTCACGTGGTGCTCGGCAACCTGATGAACGCCTGGCGCTATGGGCGACACCCGCAGGCACTCGCTCCGGTCGGGTGGGCCTGCCTGGTCGGCGGCGGGCTGCTGCTCGTGGCGGGCGTCTCGCTCAAGACGACGTGGCTTGGCGAGATCGGCAAAGGGCTCATGGTGCTGGGAGTGGCGCTCGTGGTGCTGTTCGCCGGGGTCGGGTTGCCACCGCTCAAGCGGCTGGCCCACGGGCTCCTCGACCTGCATAGAGTCACCGGCGCGTTCGGCGACGTGCTGAGCTACCTGCGGCTCTTCGCCCTGGGGCTCGCCAGCGTCTCGGTTGCGGAGGGCTTCAACGACATGGCCATGCAGGCCAAGGCCGGCCTGCCCGGGCTGGGGCTGTTGCTCGCCCTGCTGATCCTGCTCGTCGGCCATACGCTCAACCTGCTCATCGGCGTCTCGGGCGGTGTCATCCACGGCATGCGCCTCAACGTCATCGAGTTCTTCAACTGGGGCCTCAAGGAGGAGGGCCGGTTGTTCAAGCCTTTCAAACGTTCGGAGGATACCTGATGGAACCGTTGATTCTGACACTGGGCTGGGTCGGCATCTTTGCGCCGCTCGCTCTCGGTGCAATCGGCAGCATGGTGGGCTGCTCGCGCGCTGGCATGGCGGCCGCCGGTGCCATGCTCGATGTGGAAAGCGGTTACGGCCGCTTCGTCGCCGTTGCGGCGATGCCCTCGACGCAGACCATCCTCGGCATCGTTGTCATGATGACCCTGAACCGGCCGGTCACGGCGGTGAACGCCCCCGCCCTGTTCGGCATCGGGTTGCTCGTGGGACTCGCCTTCATGGTGGGCTCCTTCGCCCAAGGCAGCGCGTGTGCGGCAGCGATCAACGCCTCGAAGAGCAAGCCCGAGGTGTTCGGGATCTCGCTGGCGCCGCCGGCACTGGTCGAGGGATTCGCGGTGTTCGCGTTCGTGTTCGCCCTGGTGCTGGCAGGCAGCATCCCGGGCGGTACCGTGAAATAGGCTCCATCGGAGGCAGCCATGGCAGAAGCAACCACGACATCACCGGGTCTGCAGGCGCTGATCGACCGAATCCGCGATGACGCCGTGAAATCCGGTCGGGAGGAAGCCGAGCGCATTCTGGCCGAGGCGCGTGCCGAAGCGGCCAGGATTCTGGCTGAAGCGAAGGCCGAAGCAGAGTCGACCCGCGACAAGGCACGGGCCGAGATCGAGGCCCATCGTGTCGCCTCCCTCGAGGCCCTCAAGCTCGCTGCACGCGACACGGTGCTCAGCCTGAAATCGAATGTGACGGCGGCGTTCGAGACCTTCGTGAAGCGCCTGGTCACGTCGGCGACCCGCGATGAGGAGCTGATCCGGGCGGTGGTGCTGGTGCTCGCCGGACATGCCGTCGAGGAGTTCATCCAGGACAAGGAGATCCAGATCCTGGTCTCCGACGTGATCCTCGGCGGGCAGGCGGACGAGCGGCTGCGGGAGCGCGGCAAGCAGGCCATCCTGGAGATCTCGAGCGACATGCTGCGGGAGGGGGTGGAGCTGATCCCCTCGAGCGACATCCAGGGCGGTGCGCGGGTGCGGCTGGTCAAGGACAGACTCGACATCGATCTCACCGATGAGGCCGTCGCGCGCATGCTGTACGAGCGCACACTGCCGCGGTTTCGCGCCATCCTGGAGGGTGCGGAGTAGGCATCCATGGGAGCGTACTACACGCTGGTGACGAGCCTGCCGCTCATGCCGCATTTCGCGCGCGCGGAGCGCATTCCCATCACCCGTCTACGCCTGGAGCAGCGCCTGCGCATGCTGGAGCCCGAGGCGGCGGAGCAACTCGCACGGGTGGAGCCACTGTTCGCCTGGGGGCCGCCCCAGCTCATGGCGCGCACCGACCGCGAGGTGGCGGAGCAGTACCGCGCGGCCCTCGCGCTGGCGCTCCGCCCCGCGCTGCGCGCGCTGTTGGAGTTTCGGGTGGACCAGCTCACGCTGCTGGCTGCCCTGCGGCGCCGCCGCTCAGGACTGCGGCCGGGGGGCGCAACGGCCTGGGGGGCGGGGCGCTGGGTGCGCTGGATCGAGGCCCATTGGGACGACCCGGACTTCCGGCTCGCCGGCCAGTATCCCTGGCTTCCCGAGGCGCGCGGCTTGCTCGAGGCGCGCGATGCGGTGGGGCTGGAGCGAGTGGTGATGGACGCGGCATGGCAGCGGGCGACCCGCATCGCCGGGCAGGATCAGTTCGGTTTCGAGGCGGTAGCCGCCTATGTGTTCAAGTGGGACATCGTGGCCAGTTGGGTTGCGCGCGACGCCGACGCGGCCGGGGCACGTTTCCAGGACCTAATCGTCGAGGTCAGCCATGGCAAACAGAACTGAGTCACATACAGCCAAGACCGCCACCGTGGTCGGGGTGCGCGAGAGCCTCGTCGTCGTCGAGGTGGATGAGCAGACGCCCATCACGAAGAACGAGGTGGGCTACGTCCGCGTCGGCGAGGAGCGCCTCAAGGCCGAAGTCCTTCGCATCCAGGGGCGTACCGCAGATATGCAGGTGTTCGAAGATACGCGCGGGGTGAAGGTCGGCGACACCGTCGAGCTCACCGGGGAGATGCTCTCGGTAGTGCTCGGACCCGGGCTGCTCGGGCAGGTCTTCGACGGACTGCAGAGTCCGCTGCACGTGCTCGCCAAGCGCCACGGCTTCTTCTTGCCACGCGGGGTGGCTGTTCCCGCGCTGGACTTGGAAAAAAAGTGGACCTTTACCCCGAGCGTCGCAGTCCATGACCGCCTGCCACCCGGCGGGGTGCTGGGCAGCGTGCGCGAGGGACCCTTCCTGCACAAGATCATGGTGCCGTTCAACGAGCCCCGCCCGGTGGAGGTGACCTGGATCCGCGAAGGCAGCTTCACCCTCGAAGAGCCCGTGGCGCGCGTCCAAGGTGCGGAGGGTTCCGAGCGCTCCCTCACCATGACGCAGCGTTGGCCGGTGCGCCGGTCCATTCCGGAAGGTATGCTGCGCCGCCGTTTCGTCGAACGGCTCTATCCGAGTGAACCGCTCACCACGGCCACCCGCATCATCGATACCTTCTTCCCGATTGCGCGCGGCGGCACCGGCTGCATCCCGGGGCCCTTCGGCGCGGGCAAGACGGTGCTCCAGAGCACCATCGCCCGTTACTCCACGGTGGATATCGTGATCATCGTGGCGTGCGGCGAACGTGCGGGCGAGGTGGTGGAAACCATCACGCTGTACCCCGAGACCCAGGACCCGCGCACCGGCGGGACCCTGATGGACCGGACCATCATCATTTGCAATACGTCTTCGATGCCGGTGGCGGCGCGGGAGGCGTCCATCTATACCGGCGTCACTCTGGGCGAATATTACCGGCAGATGGGCTACCATGTGCTTCTGATCGCCGACTCCACCTCGCGCTGGGCACAGGCCATGCGCGAGACCTCGGGGCGCATGGAGGAGATTCCGGGAGAGGAAGCCTTCCCGGCCTATCTCGACTCGTCTATCAAGAGCCTCTACGAGCGGGCAGGCGTCATCCGCTGCCCCGACGGCGCCGTGGGCACCCTCACGATGATCGGCACGGTATCGCCGGCCGGCGGCAACTTCGAGGAGCCGGTGACACAGTCGACCCTCGGCAGCGTCAAGACCTTCCTCGGGCTCTCCTACGACCGCGCCTACAAGCGCTTTTACCCCGCCATCGACCCCCTGATCTCGTGGTCCCGCTACCTCGACCAGCTCGATCCCTGGTTCCGCGCCCAGCTCGATCCCGACTGGACACGTGACGTGAAGCGCTTCCACGAGCTGCTCAGCCGGGGCGACGCCATCCACCAGATGATGCAGGTCACGGGGGAAGAGGGAATCAGCCTCGAGGATTTCGTCACCTGGCAGAAGTCCCTGCTGCTGGACCTGGTATACCTGCAACAGGATGCTTTCGACGAGGTGGATGCTGCGGTGCCGCGCGAGCGGCAGCTCGAGAGCTTCCGGCTACTCAAGCGCGTGATCGAACGCGACTATCCGTTCAAGGACAAGGACGAAGCGCGGGCATTCTTCACTCGCCTCACCGCTCTTTACAGGAACTGGAATTACGCCCCGCCCGCCTCCCCCGACTATCAGCGCTACTGGCAGCAAATCGAGGCGCTGGCCGCAGGCTCCCCGGGGACCGAAAGCTTGGAGGCCGCTGCTTAGCGAGCACAAGGCAAGAATGGGTTGAGCGCCGTCATCACTATTTTCCTCGCCGGCTGCGCGAGTTGAGGGCCGTGTCCGCGTAGCGCAGCTTCACGTAGATCCCGATCCACAGGGCCTTGCGCCGAGAGCGGGCAGCTCTCGCGGGTCATCCTACACCGATCTGGATGACGCCTAGATCGTTGTCAGCGCTACGCTGGCCTAAAACCTTTCATTGAACCCTCCTTCGCTGGGTGGGTGGCGCCGAAAATTTCGCTGTCCCCTAAAATCTACCAGCAAGTATGCGCGGCCTAACATCGCGGTCGACCGAGAAGGACCTGGGCGTCATAATCGGCAAGGTTTGAAGCCAAGAAGGAGGCCCGGTGCAAGCACATGGACATCGGGGGGCTAGACATTTCACCGAAGGCGACGCCCTTCGGGTTCTCTGTGCGCCGCTCCGGCGGGCACATGTCGCGCTCGATGATGCTGCCCGAACTCCGGTTACTCTTACCAGCGGTTTCTGCGCATGCCGGCCGCGCCGAATACCGTACCGCAATCATGGAAGACAACGTTCTCGGCAAGCCCACCTTTTCGAGCCGCCGCAAGGCGGAGGAGCATCTGTACGAGCTTTACGGCCTCGATCCGTCTTTGGCCCTGTTCCGAGTACTGAGGCGCTTCGCTGCCGAAGACGCGGATAGCCTGCCGTTGCTTGCTCTGATCTGCGCCTTCTGCCGCGACGCGCAGCTTCGGGCGAGCTTCCCGCTGATCGAAGACCTGAAGCTCGGTGAATTACTGCCGCGGGAACGGATGGAATCGCACCTGGAGGCTGCCTTTCCCGGGCAGTACAGCGCTAACATGAGGGCCGGACTGGCAAAGAACGTCAACACCACTTGGACCGCGGCGGGACACCTGATCGGCAGGGCCGTCAAGAGAAAGGCAAGACCACAGCCCCGAGTCGCCGCTTCGGCCTATGCCATGTTCGCCGGCTACCTGCTCGGCCTGCGAGGAGAGATTCTGGTCTCCTCCGTCTTCGCCCGACTGGTCGGCGCGGACCCGTCCGTGATCGTTGCCCACCTGTCGACCGCGGCGCGCAACGGCTGGCTCCGCTTCCGGCACGCTGGCGGGGTGATGGAGATCGACTTCTCGGGCCTGCTGCTCCCCAAAGAAGAGGCGTTACTGCATGGCGCGCATTGACCAACTCCTGGAGAGCTACCGCCGCCACGTCTCGCTGGCCCCGCGCGGCCACCTCCCGCTCAGCCAACGGGTCTGGTTCGTCGTCTATCCTCCCGAGGAGGAGCGGCGCATGGTGAACCGCATCCCGGAGTTCGAGATCGCAACGCGCGACAAGGGCTGGGGTTGGCGACGCATCGATCTGAAAGGAGCGTTCGCCGATTGGATGGACACCTTCGATCCGGAGGAACGCAAGAAGTGCCTCGCCGACCCCGACATCGTCGAGACCTATGCCGATCCCGGCTTTGCCGAGTACCTCGGAGATCGGCTGCGGCGCGAGCTGGATTCCGTACCCGAGGCCGACGCCGTGAATACCGTCTTCGCGATATCCGGGCTGATGGACCTGTACGACTTCGCCCACGTCTCTGCCGTGATCGAGACCCTGGATAGCCACCTGCCAGGCGTCGTTGTCCTGTTCTTCCCAGGGGAGCGCGAGGGCAACACCTATCGCTTTCTCGGCGCCCGCACGGGCTGGAACTACCTCGCCACCCCGATCCTCGCGGAAGGCTGAACATGAAGACCCGAGAGCTGTTCCTGAAAGACCCGCTGACCTGGCAGATCGCCAACGAAGGCGTTTCCAGCAACAACGTGGAAGACCTCGACACGCTGCGCTACGAGCTGGAAACCTTCGTCTGCCAGGGCGAATACCGCTCAGGTCTTGCCAAGATCCTCCAGGGCTATCTGGACAATCTCGGGAAAGAGCAGAAGGCGGCCTGGGTCAGCGGCTTCTACGGCAGCGGCAAATCGCACCTGGTCAAGGTCCTGCGCTACCTCTGGACCGATTTTCCCCTCGCCCGGCGGTATCACCGCGCGCACCCTGGCAACCCTGCCCGAAGACATCACGGATCTGCTGAAAGAGCTGAGCACCCGCGGAAAACAAGGAGTCGGTCTGCACAGCGCGGGCGGCACCATGAAGGCGGGCGTCGGCAGTGTGCGCCTGCGCCTCCTCGGCATCGTCCTGCTTTCCGTGCGGCTGCCCGAGAACCTGTCTCTGGCCCGTCTGCAGATGGACCTGCGCGACGACGGCAAGCTGGACGACCTGCGCGACCGCATCGGCCAGGCGGGCAAGGACCCGGCCACCGAGCTGGGTAGGTTCTATACCTCGCAGGCGCTGCAAGAAGCCTATCTGGCAAGCTATCCCCACCTGGGCGACATCGCGAACGTCAGTCAGGCGCTGCGCGCCCAGTATCCCCCCAAGGTCGACGACATCAGCATCGACCAAATGCTCGCCATCGTCCGCCGCGCCCTCGCCAGGGAACGGCCAGCTTCCGTGCACCGTGGTGGTGTTGGACGAGGTCCAGAGTTTCATCAACAACAACCCCGACATCGCCCACGACGTGCAGGAGGTGGTGGAGGCCCTCTCCAAGGAGCTGGACGGCCGCGTGCTGGTGGTCGGCACCGGCCAGAGCGCACTGACAGACACTCCCACCTTGCAGCGCCTCATGGGACGGTTCACCACCAAGGTCCACTTGAAGGACAACGATGTCGAGAAGGTCGTGCGTACCGTCGTCCTGCAGAAGAAGGAGCAGGCCAAGGGGGCGATCGAGGATCTGTTCTCCAAGCGCTCGGGCGAGATTGCCCGGCAGCTCAAGGCCACGCGCATCGCCACGCGGGCGGAGGACGACGCGAGCTATGTTCCGGACTACCCGCTGCTGCCCGTGCGGCGCCGTTTCTGGGAGGAGGTCCTGCACAGTTGCGATCCGAGCGGCACCGCGGCGCAAATGCGTACCCAACTGCGCGTCACCCACGAGGCGTGCCGCTCGGTGGCGGACAGCCCCTTGGGCGCCATCATCCCCGCGGACTTCATCTACGACCAGCAGGCCAACGAGCTGGTCATTTCGGGCGAGCTTCAGAAGCGCTTCCAGGAGATCATCGAGGAGCAGAAGAGCCGTCGGGACGACGGCGCGCTGCGCAGCCGCATCTGCGCCCTGGTCTTCCTCGTCAACAAGCTGCCCCGCGACGGGGCCGACATCGGTGTGCGTGCCACCCCGGAGCACTTGGCCGACCTGCTCACCGACGACCTCGGCGACTCGGCCACCGACCTGCGCGCCAAGGTGCCCGGACTGGTGCAGGATCTGGTCAACGACGGCGTCCTGATGGAGATCGAGGGCGAATACCACCTCCAGACCACGGAGGGCGCCGCCTGGGAGTCGGAGTTCCGGCGCCGGCGCGCTTCGCTCCTGAACAACGAGCCGCAGATTGCCGCCGAGCGCGGTCGGCTGCTCTCCAAGGCCATCCAGACCGAGCTGGCCGGCGTCAACGTGCTGCACGGCGCGGCCAAGGTGAAGCGCAAGGTTGCCCTGCACCACGGCATGGCCCCCCCGCCGGCCACGGACGACCTGGCCGTCTGGGTGCGCGACGGCTTCCAGGAGTCCGAGAGCGCCGTCATCCAGGATATTCGGAGCCGCAGCGTCGAGGACGCCACCATCCACGTCCTGGTCCCCAAGACCAAGGCCGACCTCCTGAAGAACGCCCTGGCCTCTGCGATCGCCGCCGAAGAGACCCTGAACTTCAAGGGCCAGCCCAGTGGCGACGAAGGCAAGGAAGCACGCAAGGGCATGGTCAGCCGGCAGGCGCGCGAGGAAGGCAAAGTCCAATCGCTGATCGCGGACATCGTCGGCGGCGCCCGGCTGTTCCTCTCCGGCGGGCAGGAGCTGCCGCCAAGCACCCTCGCGGAAGCCGTCGAGGATGCCGCGAAGGACGTGCTCGCCCGGCTGTATCCTCAGTTCCACGTCGCCGACTCGGCCAACTGGCCCACCGTCTGGAAGAAGGCCAAGGAAGGCAACCCCGGCGCACTGGAGGCCGTCAATCATCCTGGCGACCCCCACAAGCACCCCGTCACCGCGGCCATCATCGGCTACGTCGGCGCCGGCAAGAAGGGCTCGGAGATCGTCTCCCACTTCACCGGCGGCAGCTTCGGCTGGCCCAAGGACGCGGTCGATGCATGCATCGCCGTGCTCATGGTCAGCGGCCACCTCGGCGCCCGTATCCAGGGCCAGCCGGTCAAGCTCGCCGATCTGGACCAACGGAGGATCGGCCAGGCGGACTTCCGGGTCGAGCATCCGGTCCTCACGGCCGCCCAGAAGCTCAAGATCAAGAAGCTGTTCCAGGCCGCCGGCTACAAGTTCCAGCCCGGTGACGAGGCGGGTGCCGCACCCGGGTTCGTAGCTCGCTGAAGCAACTGGCACAGGCGGCCGGGGGTGACCCGCCGGCACCCGCCGCACCCCATTCCCCGGCGATCACGGCCCTGGAGGGTCTTACCGGCAACGACCTGCTGTTCGGGCTCCACGAGAACGCCGACGACCTCACCCAGGCCATCGCCGACTGGAAGGCCACGGCCGGCAAAATCGCGCAGCGCTTGCCCGCATTCGCCCTGGCCGAGCAGTTGGTCGAACAGGCGGCCGGCATCGACGGCATGGACGCCCAGGCGCCCACCCTGGCGGCCATCCGCATCAACCGCTCCGTGTTGGACGAGCCGGACCCGAGCGCGAGCGTCCTCAAGGCCGTCGGCACGGCGCTGCGCGCCGCGTTATCGGGCGTCCACGGGCACTACAGCGCCACCCTGGCTGCCGAGCAGTCCAAGCTCGATGCCCATCCCGCCTGGCAGGCCCTGCCGGCACCCAAGCGGACCGAGCTGCTCCAATCCGCGGGCATCACTGCCCTGCCCTCGCCGGCCACGCACTCCGACGACGAGCTGCTGACGCCCTGAAGGGCCGAGACCTGTCGGCCTGGCGGACCCTCGCCGACGCCTTGCCGACCCGCTTCGCCTATGCTTTGGCGACGGCCATCAGGGAGGCCGAGCCCAAGGCCCGGCGCATCAGCCTGCCGGGCGCGACCATCCATAGCACCAGGCGGAGCTGGAGGAATGGCTGGACCAGGCGCGGGCGGAGATAGAGGCGGCGCTGGCCGGGGGGCCGGTGATCTTATGAGAGGTTTGTGCTAGGTCTGTGCTCTCGATTCATCCTACTAACTGCGGTTTTTAGGTTTTGCTATACCCGTCAGCAGGGCGGTGACATGCTGATCGTCGAGGACGTGCCCTGCATCCAGTGCGACTACTGCGGCGAGGAGTACTCGAGATCGATACCCTGAAGAGGATCGAGGCCGATCACGCTGCGCTGCTCGCGCGCCAGAAGCGCCCGAGCCGCACCCTTCATGTGCGGTGGAAGACTAGGGTGTTGTAGGGCGTGACGTCGCACGCGGGGGAGGGGGGCATGAAAGACCAGGCGAATTGGGCTTCGCCAATTACCTCATGCCTCGCGCGGTCTGACCTCGCTCGCAATGGCCGCGCCGAGATCCCGCTCGGCCACCTTCAAGTCATAGCTGGCCTGGAGGTTCAGCCAGGACTGGGCATCGCCGCCGAAATAGCGCGCCAGCCGCAAGGCCGTGTCCGGAGTCACGGCCCGCCGCTCCTTGACGATCTCATGCAGCCGTGTAGCTGGCACACGCAGGGCCTGGGCCAGCGCGTTTACACTTAGGTTCAACGGCGCCAGGAAATCCTCCCGCAGGATCTCACCCGGGTGCACCGGGCGCATGCGATTGATGGGTGTCATGGGGGTAACCTCTTCAGTGGTAATCGACGATCTCCACCTCATACGCATCGGTGGACATGATAACCCGCGACGTAATACGCCAAGCGTTAGATTTGCTCATGCGCTTGAAACCGGGCAATCCGGTCGAATGACCATCGGGTCCGATGGAACCAATCAGGCCGGGCGCCCCTCGCGGCGTGGCCCCTCAGATTCTAGTCGGACTGGAAGCTGTGCGTCCCTTGTACTAACATTCTTGGCTGTCTTTCGATCACACCCAAAGGTGCGCCATGACATCCACTTCGACCACATCTCCGCCTCGCGCGCCGCGCTCTGCCCGCCTGGGTCTCCGCGCCACGCCGGAGCAAGAGCGTGTGCTGCGCCGCGCCGCGGACGTCGCCCACAAGTCCCTGACCGACTTCATTCTGGAGAGCGCCTGCCAGGCGGCGGAGCAAACGCTGATCGACCAGCGGCTGTTCGTCGTCTCCGGCGATCAAGCCCAATCCCTCCTGGACCTGCTGGAGCGGCCCGCCGAGGACAACGCGGGCCTGCGCGACCTGTTTTCCCGTCCGGAGCCCTGGGAGACGCGATGAGCCTCCGCCCGCCGGAGCCGTTGCATGCGGACCACCGCATCGACGCCTTCGACTGCGGCAAGCCGGCCCTCGATATCTGGCTAACCCGCTACGCGCGCCAAGCCCAGGCCAGCGGGTCGGCCAAGACCTTCATCGTCAGCGATGGCGACCAAGTGGCCGGCTACTACAGCCTGACGGTGGGGCAGGTGGATACCGCCGATGCCTCGCCGCGGTTGAGCAAGGGCATGGGCCGCCACCCGATTCCGGTCGTCATCCTGGCCCGGCTGGCGGTATCCACCCGCTACCAGGGCCGGGGTATCGGCACCGCGATGCTGCGCGACGCCATCCGCCGCACCCTCGCCATCGCCGAGCAGGCCGGCATCCGCGCCCTTCTGACACACCCCATCGACGACGCCGCGGCGCGTTTCTACCAGCGTTTCGGATTCAGGTCGTCGCCGCTCCGCGAGCAGCAATGGCTGCTGCTGCTCAAGGACGCCCGCCGCGTGCTCAAGGGCGAATAGACCAATCACCGTACCGGCAAGGACCCCGCTATGTCCGCCTCCCTGACCAAGGGCCAGCGGAACCTCCTCGCCCGCGTCACCCTGGAGGCGCGCGAGGTTGCCGAGACCGCCGCCCGCGCCGCACTGGAGAACCTCGCCGTCCACGAGCAGGAGTACCGCGGCCACATGACGGTGGACCAACGCCTGCTGCGCAACCGGCTGAGGGCCCGCGGGCGCGCCCTGGGCGACCGGCTGGACCCGCGCACCGGCACCCAGGCCATCGACCACCTCGCGGAGTCCGCGGCCTACGAGCACTGGCACCGGCTCCTCTTCACCCGTTTCCTGGCCGAGAACCACCTGCTGCACACCGACGAGGCCCTCGGAACCGTGCCGGTCACCCTGGAGGAGTGCGACGAGCTGGCCGCGGAACTGGGCGCCCGCGACGGCTTCGAGCTGGCCTGCCGCTTCGCCTCCCAGACCCTGCCCGGCGTCTTCCGCCGCGACGACCCCGTGCTGGAGCTGCGCCTGGCGCCCAATCACGAGGTGCAGCTTCGCCGGCTGCTGGACCAGCTCCCACCCGAAGTGTTCCGCGCCGACGACGCCCTGGGCTGGACCTACCAGTTCTGGCAGGCCAAGCGCAAGGAGCAGATCAACAGGTCCGGGGTCAAGATCGGCGCCGACGAGCTGCCCGCCGTCACCCAGCTCTTCACCGAGGACTACATGGTGGAGTTCCTGCTCCACAACAGCCTCGGCGCCTGGTGGGCGGGCCGCCGGGCGGCAGTGGACAGTGGCCAGTTGTCAGTGGCCAGTTGCCCCACCGAGGCCGATGCACGGCGGGCGGTTTCACTTCCCACGAAAGATGGGCTCCCGGGAATCGACTGGACCTACCTTCGCTTCGCCCGCTCCGACGCCGATGCGGAAAACGCAGCCCCGGACTCTCTGACCACCGATCACCGATCACCGGTCACTGCTCATTGGCGCCCCGCCGCCGGCACCTTCGACGGCTGGCCCAGGCATGCCGCCGAGATCCGCTTCCTGGACCCCTGCATGGGCAGCGGCCATTTCCTGGTCTTCGCCCTGCCGATCCTGGCGCGGCTGCGGGTGGAAGAGGAAGGGCTCGCGGCGGCCGAGGCCGTCGCCGCCGTGCTGCGGGACAACCTGCACGGGTTGGAGATCGACGAGCGGTGCACGCAGATCGCGGCGTTCAATGTGGCGCTGACAGCGTGGCGGCTCGGTGGGTACCAGGCCGTTGCCGCCGCTGCACCTGGCCTGCTCCGGACTCGCGCCCACACCACGCGCGGACGCGCGGCGAGTCTACCGGTGCCGCCTGAGCGCGATCTGCCGGCTCCGAAGAGACCGTCTTTACGGCCCCAAGGCCGGCATGGAGCGACTCTACGACCTGTTCAAAAGGCGCGCCGGTTCTGGGCAGCCTCATCAATCCCCGGGACCTGGGCAGCGACCTGTTCGACTGCCGAGTTTCACCATCTGCAGCCGCTGCTTGGAGAAGGCGCTGGCGCGAGAGGCCAGCGACATGACCCGCACGAGCTGGCCGTCACAGCACAGGGGGTGGCCAAGGCGGCGGAGATCCTGGCCGGCGCGGTTCCACCTCGTGGTCACCAACGTGCCCTATCTGGCCCGCGGGAAACAGTCGGACAACCTCAAGCAACACTGTGAAGTCCGCTACCCGAGCGCCGAGAACGACCTCGCGAACTTGCTTCCTGGAGCGCTGTCTCGCATTCGCTGAGGAGTGCCGGCGTCCCGCCTGCGTTTCGCGGACCGGGACGGCCCGGCCCCACTGGTCGGTACCGTGCAGGTCGTCATGCCGCAGAACTGGCTGTTCCTGACCAGCTACCGCAAGCAGCGCAAGCGGCTGTTGCGGGAGGCGAGTTGGAATCTGTTGGGGCGGTTGGGCGAAGGCGTTCGAGACCACAAGCGGCGAGGTGGTCAACGATTCTGTTGACCCTGAGGAACCATCTCGCGCCCGAGGACTTCATGTGGCGGCCTGGATGTCAGCGCCCCGCGTGCGGTCGAGGAGAAGGCCGAAGGTCTGCGAGCGCGGGAGTGGTGTGAAGTGAGTCAGTGGGGGCAGTTGGGGAATCCAGACGGTGGGATAAGCATTCGATACCACAGTCCGGAAGAGACTACTCAGCGAATACTGCTGATGTCTGTTCAGGGCATCGCGACAGGCGACGATCCGCATTTACGATCCATATTTTTGGGAGTTAGCCGATCTAGCCAGCATGGGAGTCTGGCATGGTCGGTTGAAGAAACGCACACTATGGCAGGATTCTCAACGATTGGTGCTCGACGCAGAACGGATTGGCGGCGATACTAGAACAGCTCTCCGCCGGTCCAAGGCCGCAGCCGTATGGACGCGATCGGACAAGGCGGCAGAGGCTTGGGGAAGAGACGGCGTCGCCGTCGGCCTAATGCGGGACCTTGCCCGCAGCCTGTATGCTGGTGCGAAGTTCGACACAAACTGTCTGCGCGCTCGTACCGCGCAACCATCGATGACCTCGCCGCCATCTGGTGCTTCTGCTCCTCCCCAGCCTTCAACGAAAGCGTGCGCCGCATCGATCAAAAGCTCAACGTGACTAATGCCACCCTAGTCAAGGTCCCCTTCGACCTCGCCCACTGGCAAAAGGTCGCCGCCGAGAAATACCCCCACGGCCTCCCCAAGCCCCACTCCGACGACCCCACCCAATGGCTCTTCAACGGCCACCCCAAGGGCTCGGATCAACCCCTCCAAGTCGCCGTCGCCCGCCTGCTCGGCTACCGCTGGCCGCGCCAGACCGGCTCCGAGTTCCCCGACTGCCCGGCCCTCGGCCCCGACGGGCTGGAGGACTACGCCGATGCGGACGGTATCGTCTGCCTGCCGCCGATCAACAGGGAGCAGCCCGCCGCCGCCCGGCTGCGCAACCTGCTCGCCGCCGCCTTCGGTGCCGACTGGAGCCCCTCCCGCGAGCGCGACCTGCTGGCCGCTACGGGCGCCAAGCAGACCAACCTGGAGGACTGGCTGCGGGACGCCTTCTTCGAGCAGCACTGCCGGCTCTTCCACAACCGCCCCTTCATCTGGCACCTCTGGGACGGCCGCAAGGACGGCTTCCACGCCCTGGTCAATTACCACCGACTCGACCACGCCATGCTCCAGAAGCTCACCTACAGCTACCTCGGCGACTGGATACGCCAGCAGGAGGCCGACACCAAGGCCGACAAACCCGGCGCCGCCGAGCGCCTCGGCGCCGCGCGCGTCCTCGAGGCCGAACTGGTTAAGCATCCTGCAGGGGGAGCCCCCCTACGACATATTCATCCGCTGGAAGCCGCTCAAGGAGCAACCCCTCGGCTGGCAACCCGACCTGAACGACGGCGTCCGCCTCAACATCCGCCCTTTCATGTTCGCAAAAGACGTGGGCAAGAAAGGCGCCGGCATTCTCCGCGCCAAGCCCAACATCAAATGGGACAAGGACCGCGGCAAAGAGCCCCACCGGGACAGGGCCGACTACCCCTGGTTCTGGCACGACGACCGAGCCGCCCACCGACTGCCCCGGCGGCCCCGAGTTCACTGGCCACCGCTGGAACAACGTCCACCTCACCCTCGCCCGCAAGCGCGGCGCGCGACAGGGCGCGGGGCGTCCCGCACCGGATCGAGGTCAAGACTCCCGCAACTGACCATGCGGTTCTGGGATGGCCTGCTGATACCACTTCCTAATATTCAGTGGTATAAGAATGCCGAGACATACATGGAGACCGGAGATGAAGAACACCAGCGTGACGCTCGGCGCGCACTTCGAGCAATTCATTGCCGAGCAGATTGCCCAAGGGCGCTACGGTTCCGCCAGTGAGGCGGTCCGCGCGGGATTGCGGCTTCTGGAGGAATACGAGACGAGACTGGCCGCCTTGCGTCAGGCGCTCAAGAACGGCGAAGAAAGCGGTCGGGCCGACTACTCCTTGCAAGGGCTGATCGACGAGCTCGACAACGAAAGCACGCACTGATGCCGCGGTTCGTGCTGACCAACGCCGCCAAGGCGGACCTCGAGTCCATCGGCCGCTATACGCAAGACAAGTGGGGCAGGGAGCAGCGCAACCGCTACCTGGCGCTCCTGGACGCGAGCTTTCACGACTTGGCAGGCAATCCGCTCCTAGGACGGGACTGTAGCGACATCCGCGCCGGCTATCGCCGCTATGGGTTCGGCAAGCACCTTGTCTTCTATCGCCAGAACGACAGCGATCACATCGAGATCGTCCGCATTCTGCATGAACGCATGGACGCGGAAGGTTCGCCTGTCCGCTTCCTGAACCAGCCCAGACGACCAGCTTGTGCTTAAGCAAGGGAGGCGCGCTAGACTTCACGCAAGGTCAGACACATTCAAAGGTGCATAGAATGCGAGCCAACATCGTGCTGGACGAAGCGCTGGTCACGGAGGCCATGCGCTACGCCAATGTGAAGACCAAGCGGGAGCTGGTGGATCGGGCGCTGCGGGAGTTCGTCGCCGCGCGGCGCCGCCGCGATGTCTCGGATCTGTTCGGCAGGGTGCAGATCGATCCGGATTACGACTACAGGGCGGACCGCGCAGCACTGAGGCCGTTAGACGAAGTTGGCGGCAGGCGATAGAGCTTGCGACGCGGCTCTGAGTGAAGCCGTCCTCGACCGTCCGACCGACAGGCTGCGCAAAGCGGCCATGTACAACCGTCTCGGCCTCGCGGCCCGGTCCGTGGTTTAAGATCGCCACCACTCGCTCACGCAACGATTGGGAGCCACCCCCCATGAACGCCGCACCTGGCTCGATCACTCCCCTCGAATACCTGGAAGGCCGCATCACCGTCCATCCGGACATCTGTAACGGGCATCCGACCATCCGCGGCATGCGGATCACGGTCGAGACAGTTCTCGGTTTCCTGAGCGCCGGCGATTCCCAGGCGGACATCCTGCGCCAGTACCCGTCGCTGGAGCCGGCGGACATCGACGCCTGCCTGCGCTTCGCCGCCGACTTGATGGCCCATCGTTACACCCTGCAAAGCGTGGGCTGATGCCCCGCTTCGTGGTCTGCCGTAACGGTTCTCCATCCGGTCCGGCGAGGACTTTGTTCACATGCGGGACATCGGTGAGACCTGGACCGACTCCCAGATCTGGAAGTACGCCGAGGATCGAGACATGGTCATTGTCTCGAAAGATGCGGATTTCTCGGATCGGGCGATGATCAGCGTCCCGCCGCCGCGTATGGTCCACATCCGCTTCGGCAAGATGCGCATCCGGGACTTCCGTGATCTGCTCTCCAGCATGTAGCCGCGCATCGTCGGCCTGAGCGCCAAGAACCGAATGGTGCAGTTCTATCAGGACCGAATCGAGACCATCGAGTGACCGGCCCGACCATTCTGGAACACCTGATCCAGCGGATTCGGCAAGCGGCCGTTTACAACCGCCACGACCTCGCAGCGCCGTCCGTGGTGTTGTGGACCGACGGAGAGCGCCTGTGGTCGAAGGTCATCCCTCTGCTGCGCGATGCCATGCCCGAGCTGCTGATTCTGGCCCCGAGATCGCCGACGAGCGCACCGGGCCGTCGACTTGGCTTCGTTATCGGCTCGCCCGCATCAATTGGCAAGAGACACCGGTCGTCTACCTGCCCGGGATACCGCGCCACGCATTTCGCGGTGCGGCCGGGTTCCCCGAGGCCGCGCGGCACCTATTCGCGCTTCAGTACCAGGGCCAGTTCTGGGGCCAATTGAACGGCAAGGACTGGACGCCGTCGGCCTTCCTGTCGTCACAGGAGGGCGGGCTCGGCCTCGATCTCGCCCGAGACCGCGCGACCCTGGAGGCGGTGAGCGCCCAACTGGTCCACGTGTTGCGCGCAACCCCCGAAAGCCTCGCGGGCCGGCGCCTCGAGGCGGCGGACTTCCATGGATTGGCGGCGGGCGATCCGGTCGGCCTGCTGTTGGAGTGGATGGCCGCCGAGGACGGCAAGCACGACGACTGGCCCCTGAGCGCTGGACCGGATTCAAGGCCCTGTGCAAGCCGACCTTCGGTCTGGACCCAGACAAGGACGGCATCATCATCGCGGTAGACAAGCTGGTCGCGGGAGGAGGAATCTGGGATCAAGTGTGGACGCGTTACCGCCAGGCGCACAAGGCTTTCGCCGGGGTGCGCAAGGCACTGGATCTGGCGCGGCCGAAGGACCTGCTCGATGACGCCAACGACCGGATGCCGGCCGCGAACCGCAAGCAGGAGGCCGAACTGCGCTCGGGCCTCATGGGGCTCGCGGCGCTCCCGAAGGCCCGAGCACTGGAGAAGCTGAAGCAGCTCTGCGGGCAGCATGTAACTCGTGCGGATTCGCTCTGGGCGGACCTCGGCGAGGCGCCGCTGGCGCGGACGGCCGTGCACTTGAAGACGCTAGTGGACGGCGCCGCCGCGGGGGGCTTGGGCAATGACTGGGAAGCGCTGGCCGCCGGCTACCTCGCCCGCGGCTGGCTCGTCGATGCTTCCGCTTGGCGCGCTTACGCTGCCGTGCGTGACGCACCGGATGTGGAGGCCGTGACGGCGGCACTGCGGGCCGTCTACCTGCCCTGGCTGGAGAACCTCGCGGAGCAGGTGCAGGGCTGGGCCGCCAGCTATCCCACCGCCGACCCGGCCAAGTGTCCCGTGTTCGGGCCTGCCCCCGGGACCGTGCTGGTGTTCGTGGACGGCCTTCGCTGCGACCTGGGCCTGGAGCTGGCTCGTTTGCTCCAAGAACACGGCCTTGCGGTGGAAATTGCAAGGCACTGGTCCGCCTTGCCCACGGTGACGGCGACGGCCAAGCCCGCGTGGCGACCGTTGGCGGACGGATTGGTCGGGAGCACTTTGTCAGAGGGGTTCGAGCCGCAGATCGCCGAGACTGGAAAAAACCTCAAGACCCAAGCCTTCCGCAACCTGGTCGCCGACCTCGGCTGGCCCTGGCTGGAGCCGACGAGTACCGGCGACCCGACCGGCGCCGCATGGACCGAGACCGGTACCTTCGACCACGATGGCCATACGCAGGGGGCGCGCCTCGCCTGGCGGATGGAGGAGGACCTTCGGGCTGTCGGCCTGCGCGTACGGGACCTGCTCCACGCCGGCTGGCAACGCGCGGTGCTGATCACGGATCACGGCTGGCTGCTCCTCCCCGGCGGACTGCCCAAGGTCGACCTACCGGCCCACCTGACCCAATCCCGCTGGCCCCGTTGCGCCGTGCCCCAGCCCGGTGCCCATCACGGGTTCGAGGAGTTGCCGTGGTTCTGGGGCGGGGGCCACTCCGTGGTCTGCGCACCGGGTGTCTCGGCCTTCAAGTCGGGCATCGAGTATGCCCACGGGGGCTTGACCCTGCAGGAAGCGCTGACGCCGATGCTGACGGTCACAGCGGGCCAGCGGGCGGCGCAACCCATCGAGATCGCGAGCATCGAGTGGAAAGGCATGCGCCTGCGCGTGCAATTGAAGGGCGGGTTCTCCGGCACGGTCCTGGACATTCGCACGAAGCCGGCGGACGCGGGCTCTTCCGTGCTCGACTCCGAGCGGCGACTGCAGCCGCCCGGCGACGACGGGGCGGCCGCGCTGCTGGTGACGGACGACGAGTTCGAAGGTGCCGCCGCAGTGCTCGTGGTGATTCGGGACGGCGCGGTCGTGGCCAAGCAGCCGGTGACCATCGGTGGGGACTGAATCCATGCAGCTCGACGCGCTCGACCAGATTGCGGCCAGGGCATTCGACGGCTTCATCGTCCGCAAGGACCTGGTGCGCCGCTTCAAGGGCCAGTATCCGGTGCCTACCTATGTGGGCGAGTTCCTGCTCGGACGCTATTGCTCCAGCACCGACGAGCGCGAGATCCAGGAGGGCCTGGAGATCGTGCAGCGCCAGCTCGAAAGCCGCACCGTGCGCGCCGGGGAGGAGGAGCTGTTCAAGGCGCGCGCCAAGGAGCAGGGCCGGGTGAAGCTGATCGACCTGATTACCGCCCGCTTGGACGCCAAGAACGATTGCTTCGTCGCCGAGCTGCCGAGCCTGCGGATTAGAGATGTCCGGATCGGCGACGAGCTGGTCCACACTCACGAGCGGATGCTGACCGGCGGTTTCTACGCCGAGGTGGATCTCAGCTACGACCCGAGCATCGCCGAGGAGAAGCATGGTCGGCCCTTCGGCATCGAGTCCCTGCGGGAGATCCAGCTCTCCAAGCGCGACGCTCTGGACACCATGGCCCGCGGGAGGATGCTCTTCACCTTCGAAGAATGGCGCAATTTCCTGTTGCGCAGCATCGGCCTGGAGCCCGAGAGCCTGACCGCGCGCACTCGCGACGTGATGCTCCTGCGTATGGTCCCCTTCGTCGAGAACAACTACAACGCCATCGAGCTGGGACCCCGCGGGACCGGCAAGAGCCATCTCTTCCAGCAGGTCTCGCCGTATGCGCACCTGGTCTCCGGCGGCAAGGCGTCGGTTGCGAGGATGTTCGTCAACAACAGCACCGGGCAGCGTGGGCTGGTGTGCCAATACGACGTGGTCTGCTTCGACGAGGTCTCGGGCATCACCTTCGATCAGAAGGATGGCGTCAACATCATGAAGGGCTACATGGAGTCCGGAGAGTTCAGCCGGGGCAAAGAGAGCATCCGGGGCTTCGGCAGCATCTACATGGTCGGCAACTTCGACGTGGATGTCGCGCACCAGCAGCGCATCGGCCATCTGTTCGGTCCCCTGCCCCCGGAGATGCGCGACGATACCGCCTTCATGGACCGCATCCACGCCTATCTGCCGGGGTGGGATATCCCCAAGGTCAGCCGCGAGCAGCTCACGGATCACTTCGGCCTGGTGAGCGATTTCCTGTCCTCCTGCTGGAATCACCTGCGCGCTTCCTCGCGGCTGCAGAAGCTCCAGGGGCGCATCCACTTCGGCGGGGCGCTGAGCGGGCGTGATACGAACGCCGTCCACAAGACCATGAACGGCCTGCTGAAGCTCATGTACCCATACTCGACCGTCGAGGGAGGGGAAGGCGCCGAATACGCGGACCGAGAGATCCCGGACGAGGCCATCGAGTGGGCCGCCCGGCTCGCGCTGGAATGCCGCCGCCGCGTCAAGGAGCAGCAGAAGCGCATCGGCTCCGCGGAGTTCCGCAATACCCACTTCAGCTTTCAACTGGGCGTCGACGGCATCGAGCAGTTCGTCGCCACACCGGAGCTACAGAGCGAGGACAGCATCGGCGACGATCCCTTGCCGCCCGGGCAGGTCTGGGTCCTGTCACCCGGCGGCCCGGATGAGCATCCCGGGCTGTTCAGGCTGGATGCCACCGAGGGACCCGGCTCGGGAGTGAAGATCCTCAACCAGCCGCCGCCCGCCCCTTTCAAGGAGAGCGTGCGCTGCGCCGAGCAGAACCTTTACGCCAGGGCGAGGGAACTGGTGGGCGACCGGGACCCGAGGTCGCATGAGTTCTCGGTCCAGATGCGCGCCTTCGATGCCAGCAAGACCGGCACAGCGACGGGTGTCGCCGCGTTGCTCGCCCTGTGCTCGGCGCTGCTGGAGAGAAGCCTCAAGGGCGGCCTGATCGTTGTCGGCGGGCTCAATCTCGGCGGGTCCATCGAACCCATCTACAACGCCGTCAGCGTCGTCGAGGCCGCCGCCGACAAGGGGGCGAAGATGGTTCTTCTGCCGGTGACCACCAGAAAGCAGCTCATCGAACTGGACGACGCCATCGCGACACGCGTCACCCTGGTCTTCTACTCGGACGCTCGGGACGCGCTGCTCAAGGCGCTCATCGAGTAGGCGGCGGTTTTGCGTTGGACGGGGGGCTCCGCCTATCCTTCGTGACCCGGCGCCGGAACGACGCCTCTAACCGGTCCTGGCGGACTTTCACCGCCCCGGAACATAAAAACGGTGGCGCCATGACCGGTTTCCCTCCCGCAAAACGGGGGAGATCGGTTCTCCCTCCACGAGCCGTGTAGGTCGGGTTAGCGTAGCGTAACCCGACATCTCCCAACGTCGGGTTACGGCCTTGGGGCCTAACCCGACCTACCCGTCTTATTCTTCGTTACCCCTCGCTTGAATTCGCACGACGCCTGGTAGGCAAGGGTTTGGCGGTTTCATAGAAGATCGGAAAGGCCCTCGTGCTTCGGGAACAGATTTCAGTTCTCGCCATAGGAAGGTGTTCACCCGCTCCCTCTCCGCGGTCACAGCGACGCCGTGAACCCGATGGCCCGGCTGGTATGCGCGCCTTTCAGGCGGCTCTCGGTGTCGAGGCGCTCCAGCAGCGTCTCGGCGACCAGGTCCTCATCGCTCAGGCGAGTCTGACGCAGCACGGTGGCGAAGTCACCCGGCGTGAGGTTGTCGAGCCGCGCCAGCCGGAACAGGATCTGCTCACCCAGCCTTTCCGCGCCTGGAGCGGACTCCCGGAGCGTCGCGAGGAACAGCCGCTCCGCCTGTTCGCGGGTCAGGAAGCGGTACTCCACCTTGAAGTCGAAGCGCCGCAGCACCGCCTCGTCGAGCTGCTCCATGAGGTTGGTGGCGCAGACGAAGATGCCCTCGAACTCCTCCAGTTGCTTGAGGAGCTCGTTCACCTGAGTGACCTCCCAAGAGCGAACGGCGCCCTGGCGGCTCCGGAGGAAGCTGTCCGCCTCGTCCAGCAGCAGAATGGCGCCTTCTGAGGCTGCTTGCCGGAACATGGCGGCGATGTTCTTCTCCGTCCGCCCGAGGTACATGTCGAGAAGATCCGAGGCGCGCCGCTCGATGAGCGGGCAGTCCAGATGCTCGGCAAGATGCTGGCCGAAGGCGGTCTTGCCGGTACCCGGTGGACCGTAGAGGCAGACCCGACCCTGCCGCGTGCGTCCGAGCCCCTCGGCCAGGGACCGCAGGTCGGTGCTGGCATGGCAGTAGTCGAGGTCGTATGGGAGCGTCGGGAGCCCCCGAGGCTTCAGCGAAAAGGGAATTCCCCGCACCTCGAAGTGCCCGCGCAAGGTCCGTTCGAGGACCGCCTCCATCTCGCCGGGGGTGTCCGCGCCGAGGCGGGCCACCACTTTGCGGGCGCGTTCGATGTCGGCCGGGGTGAGGTGCTCGTTGCCGGCCAGGCGGTCGAGGGTCTCCTCGCTCACCGGCAAGTCCCCGAGGGCGCTCTGGAGCATGCCTCTTCGGACCTGCCGGGGCGGCACCGGAAGCTCCTGCACATAGTCGAAGCGGCGCAGGTAGGCGGGGTCGAACTGGTCCACGTGGTTGCTGAGCCAGAAGGTGGGTACCGGATTCTCTTCCAGGAGCTGGTTCACCCAGCCCTTGGTGCGGCCCTCGGAGGAGGATCGACCGAGCCAGAAAGCGCTCGGCCGCGGGAAAACGTCCTCCACCTCGTCGAACAGGATGAGGTGGCGGGGATGCCGGGAGAGCATGCGCTGGCACAGGCGGTAGGCCCGGAAGCGGTCGGCGCCCTCGATGCCGTCGCCGTCCTCGTCTCCCGAGGCCACCTCGTAGAGGGTCGCCCCGAGCGCTTCGGAGAGCGCCCGCGCAAGCTCGGTCTTGCCGGTCCCCGACCGGCCGTGGAGGAGGATGTTGACGCCCCGAGCGCGGGTCTCCAGGACACGCTGGATATATCGGAGCAGAAGCTCCACCGGCTCCTTCAGGTGGGGATACTGGTCGAGGCGTACCCTCGCCCGGGGGCTCGGGCGGAACTGGGCGACGAACAGGGCGTGGAGATCGCGCTGCTCGGTCAGCAACGCACTGCCCGCGCCCTTGAGGAGCTCCAGCTTGCCCGCTAGTGCATAGGACCCGCGGTGGTCCACCTCGACCAGGCCCGCAGCACGCAAGGTGCCCTCCCGATGCAGGGCGCACTCGATGTCCGGGCGCGCCAGCTCGAGCACCGCGGAGAGCAAGCGGACGAGATCGCCACTATTCAGATCCCCAGCGCGTTCCCCGCACTCCCGCAGCAGGTTGTCGCTATGGAGCACCACCGTGAACAGCAGCAGTTCGGTCTCCGCCGCGCTGAGATCGAGCAGCTTCGCCAGACGGCGGACGTTGCGCATCAGCGGACCGGAGCGCCGCGGCGGCCCGCTCGGCGTCTCGCGCAGTCGGCTCCGCACCGCCTGCCGGACCTGGGCGGAACTCAGGTCCTCCAGGGTTTCCGCATCGAGCCCGAGCAGGGGGCACAGGAGGTCCTGGTCCACTATCGGCGGAACAATGCGCGGCCGCCTCATGCCGTAAGCCAAAAGCCGCAGGGACCAGAGTCGAGACTGGGCCTCGAAGCCTTCCACGCTGCCCGCACCGAACGAACCGCGACGACGACGTCTCGATGGGGTGATCCTCTCTGCCAGGAATGGTAGGGACCATTCTGGCCCAGGATCGCGACAAATCATGTCACCTGCTGTCGTGATTTGTCGCAACGGGTGCTTACGCTTAAACTGAACGACTGCGGAGACGCAGAGGCGAGCCATGAAGACTAAGACCGACACCTTGCTACGGCAGTGGGCGATGCTGCAGCACATCCCTCGCTACCCGAGGACCATCACCACCCAGACCCTCAAAGACCGCCTGGCCGACGAGGGGCACGAGGTCTCCAAACGCACCGTGGAGCGGGACCTGGTGAAGCTGTCGCGAGTCTTCCGCCTGGGCTCGGAGACCCGGAACCGGGTGCAGCACTGGTTCTGGCCGGAGAACCTGGGCGTGTTCGACATTCCGGGCATGGGTCCGGCGGCGGCCCTCGCCTTCCGGCTGGCGGAGGCTCATCTCCGGCCGCTTCTTCCTCCGGCGACCCTGCAGTTGCTCGGCCCCTACTTCGAGCGCGCCAAGGAGATCCTGGACGCCGGCAATTCAGGCCCCAAGGGTTGGCAGGACAAGGTCCGGGTGATTCCGCGCGGCCCCGAGCTTCGGGCGCCACAGGTCAAGCCCGAGGTCCAGCAGGCGGTCTACCAGGCGCTGCTGGAGGAGCGACGGCTCCGGGTGGACTACCATCCGAAGGGCGCCGATCAGTTCCAGACTTACGAGGTGGGTCCCCTCGGGCTGGTGGTGCGGGAGGGCGTGCTCTATCTGGTCTCGACCCTGTGGGACTACACGGACATTAAGCAGCTCGCTTGTCATCGGATGACGACGGCGAACGTGCTGGAGAAGCGGGTGCGGCGGCCGCAGGGGTTCGATCTGGACCGCTACATCCGGGGCCAAGGGGAGTTCGCGTATCCCACCGGAAAGGGGAAGGTCCGACTGCGCGCTCTGTTCGACGAAGCGGCCGCGGAGCACCTGTACGAGCGACCGCTCGCAGACGACCAAGAGCTGAAGACGCGGCGCGACGGCCGAGTGCTCCTGACCGCCACGGTGCTCGACACCTACGAGCTGCGCTGGTGGCTGCTGGGGTTCGGGGAGCAGGTGGAGGTGGTGGGGCCGAAGGGGCTCAGGCGGGAGTTCGCCCGTATCAGTCAGGCGATGGCGGGGCGCTATTCAGGATCCGGAACGGAAGCAGCGTAGTTGGTTGCCCGAGGGACCCTTGGGCCGGCGACCCAGGGCCGCGAGGCGCGCCATCCGCGGCCGCGCGGGAGCCTTGGAAATCAAACAGAAGCGGAACACCAGGTGCCATTTGACCATGGGCCAGTCCGAACAGGCGGCTTGCCGAACTGGGAGCCACGCCTGCCAGGGGACCGGTCCGGTCCCAACATAGAAGACGCGGTTGCGGTGTTCGCCGCGTGGTAGACTGCGTACGATGGCTACAGTGACTTTCGACACCCTCAAGTACGTCAAGCGGCTCAAGGAATCCGGGCTTCCCGAAGGTCAGGCGGAGGCACAGGCCGAAGCGCTGGCCGACGTGCTGCAGACCAACCTCACCGACCTCGCCACACAGCGAGACCTGCGGGCTCTAGAGGACCGTTTGATTGCCCGGATAGATAAGCTGGATGCCCGGCTGAGCGGTGAGATCGCCCTCCTCAAGTGGATGCTCGGCCTGCTGCTGGGCGGCGTCGCGGCACTAATTCTGAAGGCATTCTTCTGACGGGGCTGACTCTGGACATTGCCCGAGCTCCGCCGTGTCGCGCCTTCGATGCACGAGCTGCATCCCGTTGGACGCGCCTTAGTGCACCTGCGGCAGTTCGGCTGCAACCCATCCGCCCCACAGCAGGGCACGCCGGCCAACGGCATACCTTCCACCCACGAGCCACATGTCATCGTCATTCCGGCATGGATTGCCGGAATCCAGAGACCAGGGACGGTCATCCGGATCACATCCCTGTGCCTAGATTTCCGCCACTCCATGGCGGAAGGAGATTTGTGCAGGGACATGGCTCAAGGGTTTGCGCTGGCACCCGTCGAAGCTGCCCAGCCCCGAGACCGTCCGATTGACGGACACCCCGTAGCTTCCTATGCTGGAGGCTGTCAACCATAGCGTCCGGCCTACATTGGCCATGTCCCTCGCGCTGAAGGTCACCACTGCCGACGGAAAGGAATTCGCCGGCCCCTACTTGCTGCGGGTGGGTGGGTGGACCGAGGAGCGCTATTTCGCCGAGGCGCCTGAATCACAAATCGTCGAATTCGATGACGGGGACCTCATCGTGCCGTCTCCTCTCAACATCCACCACCAAGACTTGGTCGGCTTTCTGTCGTTCCTGCTGCGCGGATACGTAAGCTCGAAGGGCTTGGGGCGGGTCTTCAATGGTCCAGCCGTCGTCCGGCTTCGCCCCGGCCTCGACTACGAGCCCGACATCTTCGTCGTGCTGGCCGAACAGTTGGCTCAGATCGGCAAGCAGTACATCTCGGGTGGGCCAGCGTTTCTCGTCGAGGTCATCTCGCCCGGCGGACGCAGTTACGACTTGCATTCCAAGGCGGACAATTATCGCCGATACGGCGTCCGCGAGTACTGGGCTATCGACCCGGAAACACGCACGCTCCATCAGCACAACCTTTCCGATCACGATGAAGGCCGTTACCTCGTCAGAGAATACGTCAGTGGCCGGGTGGAAAGCACCGTGCTGCCCGGGTTCTGGATCGACGCCTCGTGGCTCTGGCAGGAGCCCTTACCGGAGGGGTTCTCGCTCCTGGAAGAGTTGCTTCGGTCCTGAGAGCGCGCTGTTCCTGGCACAGGACATGCCTTGCCAGTCAGTGGCCGTGAGGCGGAGCTTGGGACGGCGGTGCGCTGCGGATACCGGCCTCGGTCGTGTCGTGGGAAATAAAACAACGACCCCAATCACGTTGAAATGTGCGCGCGAGCTTGGTACTTACACACAATTCGTCATTCCGTACAGGGAGTGTACGGAATCCAGGGGCAAGGATGCCGAGCCATGCCGTCCGTGGCCTCTGGATTCCGGCTTCCCAGCCGGAATGACAGTTGAGACCAAGAGTTGTGTAACGGCAAGGGCCTACGGGGTTTACAGATGGCTCAGGGTCACCGGCCGAACCAGCTCGGAATAGCGTGCCAGGAAGGCATCCGAGGTCACCAGGTAGGCGGGCAGCGTTTGTGCTTGAGCGACCAACAGGCGGTCGAACCGGTCGTGGTGGTGCCAAGGTAAGCGTGCGACAGCAAACGCGTGGGCTGCGGCGATAGGCAGCTCGGTGAATCCGGTATCGATTGCCACTCGGTGCACCTCGTCGGGCGGAACGGAAAAGTCGCCCCGTCCCAGTGAGGTCTTGATGGCGATCTCCCAAATACGGGCAGCGCTGAACAGGATCTCACACTCGGGATCCCGAAGCTGCGCATGTACACCGCCGGGCAGCCGCTCTGGATCGATGACGGCTGCCAGCAGAACGTTCGTATGGATCAAGAGCTGTTACCCGGACACCTAATCCTCCCCTTCGAACATGCGCCGAATCTCATTGGCATGCAGGGTGTCGAAATCTTCGGGAACTTCGAAGTGGCCCCTGCCGAGACCGAGCTGCCGCGGTTGCTTGCGCGGCTGCAGCGGCACCAGGCGCGCGATCGGCTTGCCGGCCTTGGCGATGATGATCTCCTCGCCCGCGGCCGCCTCCTCAACGTAGCAGGACAGGTGGGTCTTGGCCTCGTGGATGTTGATGGTCCTCACGGCGGAAACCCCGACGGAGCAACTGACCGGACCAAACCTTAGTTCATGCCTGGATCGGTGTCGATGGTGCCCGACGCCCGAAAAGAATTGCGTCCCCGTTTACATCCCAAAGGCAAGACGAAAGACGCGACCCCAACCCGATCCCGCGCGGGGTATGCCGGCTGGTGCGGGGGCTACCGGCCAACCCCGAGCACCGCCTGGATTGTCAGCCGAACAGGTCCCCTGACGGCAGGGTTTCACGGCGGGGCTTGGGTGGCCGGCCGGCCTTGCCGGGGCTCGCCTTGCGTCCGAGTGCCGCTTCCACCTGCAGCCGGAAGCGTTCGCCGCCGAGCGCGAAGTTTCCGTTGGTGGCCAAGCGGATCTCATCAACCGTCTCCGGATCGAGCTCGCTGCGGAACAGCAGCCGATACGCTTCCCGCGTGCGGTCTCCGAACGGCCAAGCGCGAGGTACTGGGCATGCGGTACCACGTGCTTGGAAGTCTTGCCTTCAGCGTTCGTCCGGTAGCTGGACCAGCGGTAATAGCGCGGATGACTGACCATCTGCGCCCGCACGGGATTCAGCTCGATGTAGCGGTAACAGGCCAGCACATAGTTCTCTTCCTGCGCCACCCAGGATCGAAAGCGTCCCTCCCACAGCGTCCCGCTGCGCCGATAGGTACGATTGACGTACTGCACATAGCGCTGGCCCAGGTGCTTCATCAACAGCGAAGCGCTGTCGGCTTTCTGCGGCGTGAGCAACAAGTGCACATGGTTGGTCATCAGCACGTAGGCGTGGACCGCGCAGCCGAACTTCGTTGCATTCTCGGCCAAACGCTCCAGGTAAAGTACGTAGTCTTCGTCGGCGAAGAAGCAGGCGTCGCGGTTGTGACCGCGCTGGATCAGGTGCAGCGGAACACCGGCAAGCGCAATGCGAGGGCGGCGGGGCATACGCGCGCTTAGTGGTTCTCGGCCTCCGCCGCAAAAACCTCGGCCGTCAGCCCGGCCGCCCGAATCAGGCTGCGCAGCGTTCCCCTGGCGACTTCCTTGTGATCCGGCACCGACAGCGTCGCGATACGGTCGGGCTTGACGAGGATAATGTGGCTGCCGCGCCGTCGCACCACTGAACCGCCCAGCCTCTCGAACACATGAACGACCTCGCGCCCGCTGAGGACCGGCAGGACCGGCGTCACGCGGAAACCTCGATCTGACGCGTCTCGATGGTCCGGGGAAGCCCCCGCTCGGCCCGTACTTCCAGGCACAGCTTGATGACCTCGGCGATATTGGCGAGCGCCTCATCTTTCGTGGCTCCCTGGCTAACGCAACCGGGAATCGCCGGGCACTCCACGATCCAGATGCCATCTTCGTCCCTGTCGATCGTCACGTTGAACTTCATCGCATCGCACTCCGCGGGGTGGGGTGTGTCATCATGCCAAATCAAGAGGCGCCGCCAAGACAATGGTGGTCTGTCCCCGATCGCCCATGGTTGCGGGCACGGTCCACAGAAATCGTTCAGGGTCCGCCTGCGATTCGAAGTAGCCACGTTGGCAAACCATTTCCCTCGCTGCCACACTAACGAGGTGACACCGACAGAGGAGTCCAAGCCGTGAGCGCCACACCGACGCCACTTGCCCTCGAGCGAGAAGCTCCCCCCCTGCGCCAAGACGCGAACGGAGTGATCCGCGTCGCGCAAACCCGCGTGACGCTCGAGAGCATCATCTCCCTCTTCGAGCAAGGGGCGAGTCCCGAAGAGATTGCGCTGCGCTACGATGTCCTGGATCTGCATGACATCTACGCGACCCTGAGCTACTACCTCGGTCATCGGCAACAGACGCAGGAGTACCTGGACCGCGCACGTCAAGTATCGCTCGGGGCACGGCGTGACGCGGAGCGCCGCTCAGGCGCTGCGGAGATACGCGAGCGTCTGATGCGCTACCGGAACCGCCCCGATGCTCAGTCTGCTGGCTGACGAAAACCTCGACGCGAACATTATGCGCGGGGTCCTGCGACGCGTCCGCGACATCGACGTCGTCCGAGTGCAGGACGTAGGCCTTACCGGGACCGACGATTCGAAGGTTCTTGCATGGGCCGCCGAGCACGGCCGCGTGCTGGTCACACACGATGTCGAGACGGTGACGCGGTTTGCCCTCGAGCGCGTCCATGCGGGTCTGCCGATGCCCGGCGTGATTGAGATCATCGCATCGGCCTCGATCGGCAAAGCTGTGGACGACCTGGCATTGGTGCTCGAATGCTTGGCGGAAGGCGAGCTGTACGACCAGGTTCTCTACCTACCGCTGTAGTCGGGCAATGGAGGCCGATACGTGATCACCGTGCCGCCGGGGTAACGCGATAGGAACTCTCCTAGCTTCGCACCCGAACCCGACCCGTACGAGAAGACAATCGGGGTCTGTCGCCGATTATCGCGAAACGGTCTCGCATGGCCCGCACGATACGACGTCCTCGCCGGAGGTTACAAGGCGAGAACTGACCCTGGATCCCCAAGGCGAGAACTGACCCTGGATCCCGCTGGATCCCGCCCTCGGAGCCGGGCTGAAGGGACTCCGCGTCATCCTGGGCGCCGGCCCAGGCACCGGCGTTCGGGAGCGTACCAGGCGGGTCATGCGGCCTGCCATTGGAGAGCAACGGGTTCCCCACAATGCCTGCGGGGGTGACCAGCGTTTGTGTACCCGCCAGAAGAAAACGACGACGATCCATCTGAGACCTCCGTGCCGAAGGCCGTGGGGCGTAGCTCCTTGCGCCAGCACCGCCAAGTGCACAGCGCAGCGTGCTCCCCACTTGGATACCTATGGTGTCACTGCGTGCGCCCCGGCGCCGCCCAGTCCCCCTCCCTGCAGGCCCCAGTATGTCGCCTGATAATCAAGGTCGCTTCTAAGATTGGCGCCATCCATTAGGCGTAGCGCCGCGATCCCCTTGTCCAGGAGTGGACCCAGGTTATCGCTTGTCTGGATTGCCACCAAGGGCCACGGCACAACAGCCAGTTCGTCCAAGTCGTCGCTCCCGCCTGCCCCAAGTAATTCCTCCGGCCACGGTTCTTCAGGAAACTTGCGGAACATGGAAGCGGCGGACGGATTGGCGACCGATGAATAGATGGCGAGCGCAATTTTGCTGCACGTCTGCGAAGGCCAAACACCCCCCACGGCCTTGCATCGCGCTCGAGCAAAATATCCGAATGGTGTCCAAAATAGGCCATCAGGATTGAACTTCATAAAACAAATAGCCCATACGAAATGGTCATTTGTCTGCGAAAACTCTTCTCTCCCCTCGATGAATTGACCCCAGTAAATACGAGGCAAGATGAAACCCTCATCGCCCACCCAGCTCCAGGTTTCGCAAGTAAATTTCTTCGTGTAGCCAATCACCTTACACGTAAGTCCTTTCTCTTCGAGCACTTGCCTGATAGTCTCCGCTAACCAGTACATGCTGCGAAAGTACTTGTTGGCTTGGTAGTAGGCCTTGGCGCATTCCAGCCCCCTGTCCGTCATTGCATTGTTCACCCTTAGTCCTCCGTGTTTTGTTGGAAAATTATCAAACACTCTGACCGTGAAACGGCGCAGGAAACGTTTCCAACTCGCCACCGAAGCGCGCCAAGTACTTCTGTGAACATTGCGTCGCCATCGGAGCGTAATTGACGAGCGGGCCACAACACGTCCAAGTCAGAGTCTCAGCGGCCGCGGCAAATGCCGTGGGGCGCCAAATGGGAAATTGGTGGGCACCGCTAAATCGCCCGAACCCTTTATGCTCGCACAGATCCCGGGTAACCGTTCAGACCCTCCCACCAGTTGATCGATGCGTTAAGAGCGCGTCCAGCGCAGCAGAGCCGCTCGGCTTGTCGTACACTCCCGGCTCATGGATCAAGAGCCCTCTATTCCGCAGGCGATCACGGCGAGCGGCCGGAGCTTTACCGAAGAGGAGATCTCCGCCATCGTCCGAATGGTGTCGATGTGCGTGGGCCTGAGTCGTTTTGAGCTGGCGCAGACCATCTGTGAGCTGCTGGGGTGGAGACGGGACAACGGAGCCCTGAAGTCCCGCGAGGGTCGGGATCTACTGGAGCGGTTGGAAGCTCGGGGGGATCTGGGGCTTCCCGCCAAGCGCACGGGCAGGCCCAAGGGGCGGCGCACCTGCACTGCGCAGACCGATCGGGGCGAACGCCGCGGCGAGATTGCCGGTGCGCTGCAGGAGGTGGCCCCGGTGGAGCTTCAGTTAGTGCGCCAGGCCGAGGGACGGGCATTGTGGCGCGAGCTTCTCGCGCGCTATCACTACTTGGGCTATGCCACACCCTTTGGGGCCCAGTTGGTCTATCTCATCCGCTCCCAGCGCCGGGAGGGGGAGGTGTTGGGCGGGCTCACCTACACCAGCCCGGCCTGGCGCATGCAGGCCCGCGATGCGTGGATCGGCTGCGCTTTGCCGGGACCTGCTACCGGGCGGCCAACTGGTGCGAGGTGGGCGAGACCAGCGGACGCGGGCGCATGGACCGTGCGCACCAACGCCATGGCAGAGCGATAAAGCGGGTCTTCCTCTACGCTCTGCACCCGCAGGCCAGAGAGCGCCTGCGCGGTGAGCGCTGAACTCAAGCGGGCGCAGGAAGCGGCGGTGCCTCAAAGCCGCGGCGTCGGTGGGCGAGGACATCTCTGAGATAGCACAGCGGGGAGCTCAATCGCAGCCGAGAAGTCTCGATCACACTGGCGAGCAGCGCCAGCGCCCGGCTGCCTTGTTCGCTGCGGGTCCCCTGGCTGATGCGACGCAGAATCACCCAGTGACGCAGCGCCCGCTCCGCCACGTTGTTGGTCAGCGGCAGCTGAGGCTCATCCAACACCCGGAAGATCGCCCCCCAGTCGTTGAGCAGCTCCTTGCCCAGCGCCTGGGCCTTGTCATAAGGGCAGCAGCTCATGCGTTCACACAGGGCCGTGAGCTCGTTGAGCTCCGCCCGGGTGGGCTTGCCGCAGGGAGCCGCCCGGTCCCTCGCGGGCGTGATAGACGGCCTGCATCAGCGCATCGAGCAGGTCATAGACCGCCTGGCCGTAGCCCTGGAGGGTGGGCGAGAGGCAATCCCTCAGGCCCCGGGCCTTGCGAATGAGATGCGCCCAGCAACGCAGGCGCTTGGCATAGTCCCGATAGACCTGGTACCCATCGCTCATCAGATAGCCGCAGAAGAGATCCTCGATGAGGTTCTGAAACATCTCTTTGGCGCGAGAGCCGACCAAGAACAGCGCCGTCGAGGCCGAGATGAACACCCATAACCACAAGGGCTCTCCCCATTGCTTGTGCGGTGTCTCATCGGCATGCATGAGGGCCGCTTCCAGCAACTGGGTCACCAGCTCATCCTCGACCGGCTCGCAGGCACGGGCGGTCTCCATCACGCATTGGTGGAGGGTGCCGATGCCGAGCGCCAGCCCAAACACCTCGTGCAGGAACTCCCGGACCAGGCGGATGGACAGGCGCATCCGAAACCGCAGCCAGACGATGAAGGCGCACAATCCCGGCCCCACCAGGCGCCACTCGCCAAGCTCCACCCCTCGCCAGCATCCCAAGTGCTCGGGCGCGCGGTGCGGCGCCTGCCGGGTCTCATGACCACAGTCGCAACGGCTCTGGTAGTATACCTGCCGCGTGCAGGTCAGGCGCAGCCCCGGCGCCTGCTCATCGCCAAAGACCAAGTCCAGCCTATCAAAGGCGGTGTAGGGCTTCGCCTGCTCAGGATTGAGCGCCCCACCACACAGCGCACAACTTCCCGGCCGATGATGGTCCCAATCGGTGACTGTCAGCTTCTGGGCGCGCCCGAATCCCTGGGAGCCAGGCTGCCGGCCCGCTCGGCGCTGCGTCCCTGAGGTCTTGCCACTCGTGTCCTTTGCGCCCTTCTGGCCGCCAGCCCCGGGGAGGCCATCCTCCTCAGAACGGCTCTTGGCCTCCTCGTCCTCAGGACCGGCGTCGGCCTCTTCGTCCTCCCGCGCACGCAGCCAGGGGTCTTGACTGCTCGGCGGACGAGAGCTATTGGAGGGACTCTGATTGAGCCGCTCCCACGCTTCCTTGAGATCCTGCAGCAGGCGGATGCTCAGCGCTGCCAGCGCATCGGGATCCTTCTGCCTCAGCTCCAGAATGCGCTCCTCGCTGAGCTGACGAAGGTCGTGCTCCTTGAGCACCATGATTGTGTGTGACAGTGAGGTCGAGGAACATCCTGCCAAGGGCACCCAACTGTCTCACGCTGGAACCGTTTTGTCCAGCCCTCCGGGTCAAAATATTCCAGGGGGGTGAACGGTTACGATCCCGGAGGTCCTTTACGATTCGGACAGGGCCGAACTGCGCGAGCTCAGACGTTTTGCACAATGCATCTAATGCCTCTGGAAGATCGTTCCAGCTTAGCCAGTAAAGCTCCACGTGCCGGAGTCCTTCCCGATCTGCCTTCTCCCGCGAGGCATCCATGATATCGGTCGGATAGGCGTGGTCTCGGGTCAAGAAGATCTCCACCTTGCGACAGGCGGGCCAGCGCTGCGAGGCCCCACGCATTTGTCGCACCAACTGGTTCATCGATCGCCTGCGCGCCTCTTCCACATCCGCTGCTGCTAAACTACTGGTGCCCGCATCTTGTGATGCAGGTGAAGGGTCGTCGCTGCTCAGACCACTGCGGTACTTGACTTCGATGAGCACAACAGTCTGTCGGCGTCCGGTTTCGGAGATTTCCACCTGGAGGTCAGGCTGAACGGTGGAATCGCCGTCCGGCAGAGTGGGCCAGAACGCCACGGCTTGCACTGTCGGTTGCTCGAATCTCAATCGATCGTGCTCCGCGTTCGGTCCTCCGCGGCGATAAGCTTTTTCCAGAAAGGGTAACAGTAACTGCTCGGGCGGAAAGTAACGCATCGGCCCGAACACGTCACCGGTAAGTTGGTCCTCTGCACCCGCACAAGCCGGCTTTCCGTAGATTTCCGCAATCATTGATGTAAGCCCCTGAAGACCATCAGACAACATGCAAGCTGGCACTGTACCGAAAGCAAAATCCGCCGTCCATCACCCCAGTTCACGCGCGTCTTGTCGGCCCGCTCGTTCGGCCGTACCCGGCCCGACGCCGTTTCATAAACTTCCTATCGGGGCAGGTCCGCAAGACAGCGTGCCGCAGCCAGGGGGACCTTACCCTGTGGGACGGAAGGGGAGACGGCCCTTGACCAGCCTGGGCGCTGATCCGCCAGCGCAACGCCAGCTTCGGCTGGCGCCGCCGGAAGGTCCCTCACCTTCCCACCTCCGCCTCCGTGAAGTTCACCAGGTACCACTTGCCCCCGAACTGACAGGCCCTGCCGACGGCCCTCACGAGGTTGTTGCCGCCGCGCAGCGACACGGCCGTCTCGTATTCCTTGCAGATGAGGCTGCGCGCGTGCCCGGAATTCCACCTGAGCGCAAGCAGCAGGCATAAGGGTATCAGCAGGAGCGGCAGGTATTGGGTCAGTCGACGGGCATGAGGCATATCTGTTCTCCTCGGGGGTGTGGAACGGGTTTAGCCTCAGGGAATCGACTCAGCCCGCGCTGCCTCTTCAATCACCTGTCCAGAAGCGGCCGGGCAATGCCCTCAGTCGGGCCTCGCTCTCCACCCCTCACCCCGCGTCCTCGAACAGCCGCACCAGACGAACGAGCGCCAGGGTATCCCGCTCGCAGTAACGCAGCAGGTGCTCTCGGAGGGCGTCCCGGCGCTCCGGGGAGGTGGCGGGCTCGACGGCCTCCAGATAGGCGAGCTGGGCCTCGACGCCGTCGCGCACCTCGGGGAGGTTCCCGTAATCGAGCTCCGGGGCGATGGTGGAGAGCACGGCCTTCAGCGAGTAACCGCCGTTCAGCGCCGGGTGGCGGTAGGCGCGCCGCGTCAGAGGCAGGAGGTCGACCAAGCGGGGTACGAGCCCGAGCAGTCCGTCCGACAGATCGGGAAACAGCTCCGCGAGCTGGCGGATGACGGTGCGCTCGAAGTGGCTGTAGATGAGGATTGGTCCATCGCGGCCGAGCGTCTCGAGGAGCGCCTCGGCGAAGCGGCGCATGGGCGGCGCACCGCTCGTGTCCAGGAATTCGTGGTGGGTGAGGCGCCCCCGGCCATCGTCGCGGTGGCAGGACCACTGGAAGGGGAGCTGCTGATACGGCCGCGTGCCCGCCCAGAGCGGCACGGCGAACTGGATGGTCTCGAAGTCGAGATAGCGGCGGGGAAAGCCCAGAGAGCGCAACCGCTCCGCGGGCTCGGAGCCGATCCAGGGGGAATCCTGGGGCGGACCCCGGGGACTCTCCTCGGCGGTCACCGGACCCGAGCAGTGCTCCAAGAAGGGGCACGGATAAGGGTCGTCGCACTGGTCTCCGACCGGGACGTTGGGAAGGCTCCCGTCGAGCACCGCCCGAAACCGCTCCACCCAGGTTCCGACCTCCGGCTGCAGCGCACGCGCCTCGGCGGTGAGGTCGTGGTGGGCGAAGAGCCCACGGTAGTCGCCCCCGCCGGGGTAGACGAAACCGGTGTCGATGCAGGCGAGCTCGATGCGAGACAGGGGTATCCCCGCCCTTTCCAGCACCCAGGCTTGCACGGCGCAGTCCGGCAGATAATGCTCCTTGACCGAGGCGGCGGCCTTGACCTCCCGCAGGCAGTAGCCGGGTCCGTGCGGAAGGAGGATGTCGGTGCGCACCAGGACGCGGTCGTGGCGGAACGCGCCCTCGAACACCGGACGGCGCTCGGCCAGGGCCGCCTGAGTCTCTTCCAGGGCCTGGGCGAGGTCCTCGAAGTGCTCGATGAGCCGGCCGCCAGGATGGAGCCCGCGCGCGACCGCCCCCACGTCCTCTCCTGCGGAGAGCCAGCGTGCGCGGTCATCGCCCGCCTCCGCAAGCTCGGGATGGTGGACTTCGAGGTAGAGCCGCTTGGGGCACTGCAGCCCCGCCATGATCTTCGACTTGGACAGCCAGGCGCCACTCACTTCGTTTTCCCCTCAAAGGGCATATCGGGAATGGATGTACTCTACCTGCCCGATGCGACAAACTGCGTCTTTACGATGGGAGGGTACGGCGTGGGAGACCATGCCGCGGTGAGTTGAGTTCACTCGGGGGCCCGGTAATCACCGGGGACGTTCCTTCCGTAGCTCCGCGGTGAACACGATGCTGTGGGAGTCCTCGCCCCAGTCCGGGCGGCCGAGCCTGACGCGCTAACAAACTTGTCAACTTCTGTCCCCTCCCCTGCTCGGCACGCACTTGAGGTTCGGCTCGACCACCGGCGAGGTCATTCGAAGTCCCGGTCGCCGTGCACCGACCGTGCTCGATCGCGATGGGTGCGACGAGGCAGTCCAATGTCGAGCGCACTGCGAGTCCGCGCGCGGCGGCGCCGATAGAACTCCGCTGCCCGCCAGGTCCCGACGGGTTCGAGCGGATGCCTGAAGGTCAGCGAACCGAGGCAGGTCCCCAGTGGTCGAAATCCTCCTGCCCGCGCGCGGGTTACCCGGACGGTGCGGACCCGCCTATGCCTTGGTTATCCGAAACCTCCGCCATGGCGCGGTCCGCCTCATCACTGAAATCGCGTTCCACGGATTGGTGCAGCAATTCGAGCTCCCGCTGAAGCCGTCCTCTCCGCGCGTCCGGCAGGACCCGGTCCAGGTGTTCCAGCATGGCGCGCAGCCGACGGGCCACCTGAATACTGCCCTTGCCATAGTGGCGAATCTCGGTCACGGCGAGCAGGACATAATCCGGCCAGTCCGGCGTGTCGTAGATCAGCCGAAGCTTGCCGTCCGCATCGCCTTCCCCGGAGTCGAGATTCCGCTTCCCCACATAGAGCAGCAAACGATGGATCTGATCCAGCGCCAGCACGGCGGTCGTCGGATCATTGATCGCCGGGGACAACGCCTTGTTGGCGATATCGACCATGATGCGAAAGGCAAACCGCGGATCCTGCTCCATCGTCCGCTCGGGACCGATGGCTACGCATTGGCGCAACGCATCTTCGTCGACAGGGTGCTGTTCCGAGACCACGCGAAAGAGCGGGTCTCCCTTGGCGATAAAATCGCCGACCTGGGGAACCAACTGGATGATCGCATCGGCGCGACGCGCGATCGCGACCAGGTCCGTCGGACTGAACGCCAGGACCGTGCCGGACGCGCCCGTGTGGTCGATGATGCGGGTCGGGGAAGGCCGTCGCGGGCCGGACGGCGCATTCGATTCGTGCGCGGGGTCGAAGAGATGGGGGTAGACGCTTTCAACGACCCGTCGGCCTTCCAGGCCCACGTCCTCCAAGATGGCGATCGGGCGCAGCCCGACACCGAGTTGGTAGACGAACCGAACGAACACGATGATGGAAAGCAGGTTCCAGACGACGGCCAGCGCAACCGGCAATTGCGGAACGGTTTGGTCGACCCGGCTCAGCGCGGCCAGGGTGTAGATGAAGGAAAAGGTAAAGATGCCCAGGACCGTCTCGACCGACCCCCAGGAAAAGGCCAGGCTGATGATTCGGGGCGTCAACTGCGCGCTGGCCAACTGCACAACGATGATCATCGCGGACAGGACGAAGACGAGAAAGGTCAACATCGACCCGGCGAACGCTCCCAGGATGGCTCACGCGCCTTCCGAGTTGAAGTTGAACAAGCTCCAATGGGTGAGCCCGTCCAACCACCGGATCACCGGCGCGGTCAGCGAGACGGCCAGCAACCCGGCTACCGGCTACAGCCATAAAGAGGACTTGACGAGCGATCGCCAGTGGTAGCGTTGTAACCAGGTCATTCGCATAACTCCCACACAGACCTCTTGGCTCGACAAATCGGCATTGCAATTCCATGGCCATGAGCCGTCCGATGAGGATCGCCGGATCGGCTGGCCGACCAGCGCCTCGAGGATGCCCAACGAACGGACCATCGGGTGCGCGGGGGTGATGTTGCCATAACCGAGGGTCGTTAGCCTGACAAAGCTGAGCTAGACGAGGTGGGTCACGGCAAGACCTTTAGCCCCGAACCGACCTGCACGAGCATCGGCGTGTCCACATCGCGCACGCCTTCGAGATGACCACACCGTAACGCGCAGGTTCGGGCTCCAGGCCCGTCGCACTCTGACGAGCATGTTCGTGGTCCGGATCCGTCTCCTGGCCGCGCCAGTCGGCGTTCTGGTGGGCGCTATCTTCGTCGCCGGCTGAGCGGGTTGAGACGCGGGGTGACGCTCTACCGCGACCAGCTCGACGTGACGGGCGGTAGCCATTTCCTGGTAGCAGCAGGTGCTGCTGGGCACGTCGAGATAGAGACCCCGAGACGCCAGCTCGCTTCCATCGCGTTCGTAGCTGGCGGGACCCATCAGGTCCTTGAGGCGCACCGCGCGGCCGGTGAGATCGGGAAACGGCAGCCGGACATAGCACTGGCCCTGGTTTGCGGCATAGTTCACGACGACCAGCCGCCGCTGTCCGTCCGGAGCTTCCCAGGACCAAGCGATGAAGCCATCCCACGTCCCGTTGCCATCCCACGCCGGCACACATTCGAGCAGGCGCCACTGGCCGTCGCGCACGCTCGGCTGCCGTAGGACCGCCAGGAGGCCGTCGTAGAACCGTTGCACCGCTTCATCGAGGGGCTCCGACGGCGCCCGGACGAGGTGCGGGGAGATGCGCTTCCTGCGGCCTTCGAACTGCCCCTGGTGGAAGAAGCGCAGGCCGGGCGATAGATAGGTGATGACGGCCGCCGCCTCGTGCACGCCGGGCACGAAGGTCGCGGCCGCTCGGGGCTCGTCGTGGTTTTCCAGGAAGCGGGCAAGCTTGCTCTGGTAGTCGAGCCCGGCGTAGAGGTGCTCGCGCACCGGCCGCGCGCGGCCCTCGCACAAGCGGTCGTAGAGACGCTTGTCGTACGCGTAGTCGAAGCCCTGCTGCTGCATCGTCCATTCGAGGTCCCAATACACCTCGGCCATGAAGCAGAAGCCCGGCGCCCGCACGCGACGCGTCGCGTCTGGCCAGAACAGCGACGCCCGCCGGCCCCAGGTCCGCTCGAAACGTCGGGCAGCACCAGCATGGCCATGTCGCACCGCACCCCGTCGCACTGTCCGGCGATCCTCAGCAGCTCGCCGATCATCGCCTGCTGTGTAGCCGGACTGCTGTAGTCGAGCTGCAGCGTGTCCGGCCAGCCGGGGAAGTACGGGTCCCGGCCATGGGCCAACAGCAGGTCTCCCCGCTCGCGCTTGACCCAGGTATAGTTCTGCGGCGCGCGCGCCAGGTCGGCCTCGGTCCCGGGGACGTAGTACTCGGGGTGGTCCTCCACCCAGGGGTGATCGAGCGCGGTGTGATTCGGGACGAAGTCGAGCATCAGCCGCAGCCCGCGCGCCCGCAAGCACTCCCGCAGCCGCGCCAGCGCCGCATCGCCGCCCAGGTCCGGATGCACGGTGTAGCCGGTGATCGCGAACCCGGAGCCGGCGATGTCCTCCTCGCGGAGGTCCGGCAGCGTCTCCTGAAAATCCCGGCGCCATTCCGGATTGGCGCGGGCGACAGCCTGCCCGGCCGGCCCTGTCCGCCAGACGCTCAGGAGCCAGACCCACTCGAGCCCCATCCCGGCCAGCCGATCGATCTCGGCGTCCGGAATGTCGTCGAGGGTCGCCGCCCGACCGAGAGACCCGGACAGCTCGGTCAGCCATACGCGCGTGTTGATCTGATAGAGCGAGGGCTGAGCGGGTGAGGCCTTCATGTCTATACCGCAACTTTTTCCTTTCCACGGACGAAGGCCGCAGCCTTGCCAGCCTCAAGCAACTTCTTCGCATCGAGCAATCCGAAAAGCTGGATCAGCTTCGCCACCAATCCCGTCCATCCCGTCTGGTGACTCGCACCCAGCCCTGCGCCGTTGTCCCCGTGGAAGTACTCATAGAACAGGATGTGGTCCCGCCAGTGCGGATCGGTCTGGAATTTCTCCGTGCCCGCGTACACCGGCCGCCGGCCCCGCGCGTCCCGCAGGAAGGTTCCGGCGAGCCGGTCTGAGATCTCCTTGGCCACCTCGAAGAGGTTCATCAGCTTGCCTGAGCCCGTCGGGCATTCGATCTTGAAGTTGTCGCCGTAGTACAGGTAGAAACTCAGGAGCGACCTGATCAGTAGGGCATTGACCGGCATCCAGACCGGACCCCGCCAGTTCGAGTTGCCGCCGAACATGCCGGTGTTGGACTCGCCCGGAAGGTAGTCCACCCGGTACTCCTGGCCTTGCACGTGAAAAACGAACGGGTTCTGCTCGTGGAACTTGGAAAGCGAGCGGATGCCGTGGGGGCCCAGAAACTCGTTCTCGTCGAGCATCTTCGTCAGGATCCGGCGCAGCCGCTCCGGGGTGACCATAGCCATGATGCCCCGCTCGTCCACACCGAAATGCCCGGGACCCGTGGGGTGCATAGCGGCATAAAGTTCGGGCATCCGGCTCAGGCGTTTGCCGATGAGAGCCATCGCCCGCGGGCAGCGCTCCCGCTGCCATTTCTCGACCACCGTGGTGGCGCACAGGGGGAGGAGCCCCACCATGGAGCGCACCTTGAGCCTCTGGGCGCTGCCGTCGGGGAGGCGCAGCACGTCGTAGTAGAAGCCGTCCTCCTCGTCCCACATGCCCTCCTCACCGGTCCGGTTCATGCCCGAGGCGATATAGTAGAAGTGCTCGGCGAATTTGACGACCATGTCCTCGTAGTTGGGGTCGTGGACGGCAAGCTCGACCGCGAGTTCTCCCATGTTCTGGCTGAAGAGGGCCATCCAGGCCGTGCCGTCCGCCTGCTCCAGGTGGCCGCCGGTGGGGAGCGGGGCGCTGCGGTCGAAGACGCCGATGTTGTCGAGGCCGAGGAAGCCGCCCTCGAAGACGTTCTTGCCGAAGCGGTCCTTGCGGTTCACCCACCAGGTGAAGTTCAACAGCAGCTTGTTGAACGTCTGCCTGAGGAAATCGAGGTCCGTTTCGCCGCGCAGGGCCTGCTCGGTGCGGTGCAGGAAGAGCGTCGCCCAGGCGTGGACCGGGGGGTTCACGTCGCTGAAGTTCCACTCGTAGGCGGGCATCTGGCCGCTCGGGTGCAGGTAGACGTTCTGGAGCATCAGTTTCATCTGCTCCTCGGCGAAGTCGGGGTCCACGATCGCGAGCGGGAGCGTGTGGAAGGCCAAGTCCCAGGCCGCGTACCAGGGGTACTCCCACTTGTCGGGCATCGGAGATGATGTCCTCGTTCAGCATGTGGAACCACTCCGAGTTCCGGGCGTTACGATATCCGGTATGCAGGGGGTTGGAGTGGTGCTCGTCCAGCCAGTTGTCGCCGTCGAAGAAGAAGAACTGCTTGCTCCAGAGCATGCCGGCGATGCCCTGGCGCATGACGTTGGCCGCGTCCGGGGAGACCGAGGGCGGCGTCACGGAGCGGTAGAACTCGTCCGCCTCCCGCAGCCGGGCGGCCAGGGTCTTGTCAAAGCCCTGCCCGAAGGGGGCCTTACTGCCCTTACCGCCGGGGGCCCGGTCGGTGAGACGCAGGCGCACCGTCACGGAGCTGCCCGGGCCGACGGTGAGCCGGTAGTGCGCCGCCGCCTTGGTGCCGCGCCGCTCGGGGTTCACCGCCTCCCGGCGACCCTGGACCACGTAGTCGTTGATGCCGTCCTTGAGGTACGGGCCCGCGTCGGGATAGTCGAGGTGGAGCTTGCGCGTGGTTGGTCGAGTTCTCGGTAAATAGGAGCGGGGGGTTGCCTTCACAGTACAGATAGTAAGGACCCAGTGCAGCATGCGTCGCGGCGATGGCACTCGTGCCCGCGGCTGCCTCGATCTGCTCGAGGTTTGGTTTCTCGGCCGCTCTGTTGGATTTGGCGATCCACGGCGCCCAGTCGTTGCGGAACCACAGGGTCGGCAACAGGTGCAGGTCGGCCTCCTGCGGCCCCCGGTTGGCCACGGTGATCTGGATCAGGATATCCTCGGGGCCGTCTTTGGCATACTCCACGAACACGTCGAAGTAGCGGTCCTCATTGAAGACGCCGGTGTCCAGCAACTCGTATTCGGACTCGTTGCGAGAGCGCCGCCGGTTTGTCTCCACCAGGTCGCTATACGGATAGGCCGCCTGCGGGTACTTGTAGAGATACTTCATGTACGAGTGGGTCGGCGTGCTGTCGAGATAGAAGTAGTACTCCTTGACGTCCTCGCCGTGGTTGCCCTCGCTGTTGGTGAGCCCGAAGAGGCGCTCCTTGAGAATGGGGTCCTTGCCGTTCCACAACCCAAGCGCAAAACAGAGCCGTTGCTTGTCGTCGGAGATCCCTCCCAAGCCGTCCTCACCCCAACGATAGGCCCGGGAACGGGCGTGATCATGAGTGAAGAAGTTCCAGGCATCTCCGTTCTCGCTGTAATCCTCGCGCACGGTTCCCCACTGCCGCTCCGAGAGATACGGCCCCCATTTCTTCCAGGGAATGTTCTGAATCCGAGCTTCTTCAAGCCGGCTCTGTTCTGCGGTCATCGGTTTGCTCCTTCTCTTGCAGTGACATTCTGACGCTCAAACGCCCCATGGTAGCCCCGTGGACCTGTGGATACCTGTGGACCACTGCTCCATAGTCTTGCCGATCGTTACGGGCGGACGCGGCTACGCCGATGGATTGCTTTCGCTGCGGGCGAAGCGAAGGTACGCCCCAACGGCCAGAAAATTGATCACCACGCCGACCATGTTCCACACAATCACCGGTCGCGACAAAATCAAGATGCCGTAATAGACCCACACGGTTTGAAAGACGCCCATAATGGCCGCCATCGTCGGGTTCATGCCCTTGCTTGACCGCCGCCTGAGCATCCCTATCAAGTCGGGCACGGCGGCAAAGGTCGTTCCGAAACCCGCCACCAAGCCAACGACCTCAGAGCGTTTAAAGCTGGGGACGAGCAGGCTCGACACGTCGTGTACGCCCAGGTCCGCACAGCCACCGAGCATGATCGCACTCAGCAGGAGAACGCCACGGGTCATCCAGTTGAAGGAATCCCTATTCATTGCAGCCTACTTCTCGGCTGCGAGCTGGGACGGCCGACGCAGATTGTCCGCCAAGATGTAGACGCTGATGAGAAACACCCAGACCGGAAACACCCCAAAACCCCAGTCCAAGGCCCGGCTGGCGAACAGCAGGGGCAGCGACAAAGCATAGCCCAGGAACGCCATCCAGCGCGGCGCGAAGCCCGTGCGGATGCCGAGCGTGGAGGTCACGATCATGAATACCGCCGCCATCTTGATGGCATAGATGTTCACGATGTTGGACATCAAGGCGCGGGCGAGGGCGAATGCGGGCGAGCCGATCAGGCCTCGCGGTTCGGCACCGTAGGCCAGGATGATGGCCCCGAGTGCCGCCGATCCGACGAACAACATGGCCAGGAACAAGAGGCCGCTGCCGAGAAAAACGGTGGCGAAAAAACGGTCTTCCAAAGCGCCCAGCCGATCACGCAGCACGCCGGTGAACCACAGGAAGGCGATGCCGGCGAAGGGGACCAGGTTCAACGCCAATATGACCCTGCCCTGGCTCATTTTGAGCCATGCCTCGGGTTTTAGCGGATCGACCGGCATGGAAAGCCGGAGCAGCAAGAGAGCGGTGACCAGCAAGACCGAGAAAACGATGCCGGCGACGGCAGCGGCCCGGGGGGTTCTCATGTCTTTGCGGGTCAGGGTTTCCTCTTGCGTCATGGCTACCCCCTTCAAAACTCCTCAATGCGCGGGAAACACAGAGACCGGCGCCCGACCCGGCACACGGGTTGGCCAGGCCATGAGACCCACGATCCTCCGTACCGCCGACGGACTGCGTTCCGCTCCGGCCCGGGTCTCGCGCGCCTGTCTCGTATCTGGCATGCACTCCCGGTCTAACTCGCGGGCACGGTAATCACCGGAGCTTGCGGCACCACGCCGGTCTGGGCGAGCGAGGTGAGCAACAGCAAAAAGGTGAAAACGCCCTTGGACCGGAAGTCGCGGTTATCGATCCAGAACCAGTGACCGTTGTAACGCACCGCGACAAACGGATTCGCCGGCGGCTCGGCACCGGAGTGGATCTTTACCAGCGGCTGATCGCGTGGCCCACTGCCAGGGCCGGTAGGCGGGGCCGGGAATGTGCTCCCCTCCCGGACGTCGGCCGCCGGAACCTCTACCCGGCCGGCCAGCTCGAGCAGAATCTCGAGCATGGAACGGCTGAACAAGGCCAATTCCCGATCGCTGCGCGGCAGCGCTCCGAAGGTGAGCGTCAGTTCCTGCGCGTCCGGCTTGATGCCGAGCAAGCTGCGGACAAACTGCCTATCCCGCTCGAGCGCCGGGGTGACCTTGCGGTGGAAGCCGATGAAAGATGTCTCCTCCGGACCGCGTTTTTCGAGCCGGAAGTCGAACCCCTCCGACAACTGCATCCGGCGCAGGGCGTCGAGGAGCGGATAGAACTGCGGGTCGGCGGCCCGGGCGAACATCGGGCGGCTGGAGCGATTGTAGACCCCGTTGATGGCGCGCAGCGCCAACTGGAAGATCAGGTCTACCGGGTAGCCGGCCTGAACCAACTGGAACAGGGCAGCCGGCGCAATGGGCCGCAGCAGTTCGCGGGTGAATCTATCGCCTTGCATTGGGGTGTAGGTGATGGTGGGCTTATCGGTGTAGATGCCGGTTGCCCCCAAGGTGACGCCCCGCCCCAGGGTGTCGGGAAGATTGGGTGTCAGGTTGGACGAGACGGTACCCAGAAGACTCAACTGGCTCTGGAGCTGATACGAGCTGATGACCGACGATACCTCCAGGAACACCGGCGCGTCGGCGTAGCGCAGCTTCACGATATTGAGCAGGGTCTGCTCCTTCCAGGAGGTCGTGAGCGCCTCGGCGTAATTCAGGCGATCCCGGTTCACAGAGCCGGCCCCGATGCTCGCACAGGCGGACAACAGCGCTGACACGGGGAGCAGCAGGGCGAATCGTCGCAGCCTGTTCACAAAGCACTGGGCTCCTGTCGGCTCGTCTCGTTGCGGCTGCCCATGATCCCGACGCACCACCCCGCGGCGCAGGTCACGGACCAGAGGGGATGCGCCAGAACGGCCGCTGGATCTCTTCGAGCGGCCGGCCCGGCTGGCCTGGCTTGAGCCCGTAGCGGATCAGCGCGACCAGGTCCGAGCTCACCTTCGGGTCAGAGGTGAAGTAGCTGTGCCCCAGGAAGCCGGGCGTAGCCTTTACCTCGATGAAGTCGAGGAGATAGGCGAGACGGGCGGCCTTCGCGGCCTGCTCTTTGGTGAGCAGCTCCGGGTTGAGCCGTCCGAGCCGTATGATGCTCCCGAAGAGGTATTGGGAGAGCGTGAGCGCCTTGTCGCTTGGGGACACGTAGGACGTGATGTGCACGCCGGGACCGGAAAAGACCTTGCGCGGCTGCGGAGCGGCCCCGTAGGGCAGATCGGGATCGGAGACGACGCCGAAGATCTTCGCCGCCGCGACGTCGGCGTCGATGTCCGGCGCGAGCAGCACGATGTTCTTCAGCTTGAAGCGGTCGGCGACGGAGCTCCCGGCGAGGTAGGCCTCGATGTTGAGCTCGCGCAGCGCCGAGGCCAGCACGTCCGTGCCGCGGCTGTGTGCCATCAGGTGGATGCGCTCGACGCCGGGAGTCTGCGCGATCAGGCGGATCGCCTGCTTCAGATGCTGCACGGCGAACTCGCCGGATTCGCGGTCGACGTTGTAGCCCGCCATCATCCCGCGCGATCCGCCGGCCGGCCAGGAGAAGATCCCGCAGACGAACTGGCGGCCGAAGAAGTGGCAGAGATCGGCCATGCTGAAGGCGGCATCCTGGAAGGTGTTGGCGTAGCCGTGCACGAAGAGGACGACTTCCTTGCGGGGCGAGGCTGCGATGCGCCGCGCCACTTCGGCCTGAAGGGCCGCAGCGGCTTGCTCGTGGGCGTCGACCACCGCAGGAGATCGCGTGATGCCGCCCGGCACGGCTTCGACGTCGTAGGGGATCGGCGGGAAGCGCCCGAGCTCCGTTACCGCACCGAGGTGCAGCTCGAGCGGCAGCGCGCGCGGGCTCTCCGTGCTCTGCTCGGCCAGGACCGGCCACGAGATCTTCTCGCCGATCTCGACCGTGACCGATCCGAACGCCATCGAGCGCGAGCGATCGGAGCTGTAGGCGAGCGAGCCGTCCGGCTTGGTCACGGGTGCGCGGTCCGTGACGTAGAGCAAATCGATGGACGTCGTCGCAGGTGCAGGCCCCTTGAAGAGCGGGGGCGCGGCGGCGCCGGTGTAAATCATCGGAGTCGGCATCAAGACGGGTGCACCTGCGCACCCCACCAGCAGTACGACGGCTCCGAGGACACTAATGGCGCAAGCTCGTTTCATGGTGCGACTGCTGCGTTGTCAGAAGCCCGCCGCGGGCATCAGCCGCCCAGCATCGCCTTCTTGAGGTTCGCCTGGACCGGTTTGTCACCCAGCCAGACCTTCATCAGAGCCCGATTGAATGCCTCGCCGGCGATGGAGCCCTTCGCCTCACCGTTCCATGTGATCTTCGTGGCGGCGTCCACGAAGTCGAGCGTGATCACGTCCTTCTCCTTCACGTTCTTGAAGGCCTTCATGCTCGACACGAGCTGGTCGACCTCCGGCTTGATTGCGGCACGCTCCTGCGGCGTCGTATTGGCGTCAATGCCTTCGACGAGCGCATCGACGACTTGGTCGGCCGACAGGTTGCGCAGCAGGTTCATCTGCACGCGGCGCGGGGATTGGGCCAGCACCTCCTCTAAAGTGGTTGCTTTATGCGGCAGGTAGAGGCTGCCGACGTAGACCTTGAACATCGCCTTGATGCGCACACCCGCACCGTTCAGCACGAGCGCTTGGCCGCCGACACTGACCTTGTCGGCGAGATCGATGCCACCGACCTCGGCGGCTAGGGTGCTGCCCGAAAGCAGCAGTGCGAGCATCGTTGCGAACAGCTTTTCCATCGTCACTACCTCTTGGTCGTGTCTGCGAACCGGCAAGCCCTGCGGTCAAAGCCGCGGGCATAGCATCGAGGCACCCCGCTCCCTAGCCGCCCTTGGCTTGCGCGGAAGAATACGCCACTACGCGAGCGGGCGCTAGGTAACGAGGTCCGCCCGCTGGTCGCCGAAAGGTGGCCTTAGCCCCGACCGTAGCCGAAGGCACCGCGGCGTTTTTCAACAGCCTGCTAAGCTCCAGTGGGTCGGCGGGGCATGCGTTACGTCCCGGACGTTGGCAATCTTGTCGGCCAGTTTGATGAGCGCCGCGTCCGCGGACAGATCTTGGGCATGCGCCGCCTGGAGGCGCTTGCGCTCGGCCTTGGGCAAGCGTTTGTCGCCGGTCACCTCCTCCACCAGCGACCTCACGAGCGCTCCGAAGGCGGCTTCGATCTCCTCGGGAGTCGTGGCCGTGTCTTCCAGGTATCGTGCAGGAGAGCCGCCACCAGCACCTCAGCGTCGCTGACTCCCCCGACCTTGGCGAGCAGCAGGGCGACGGCCACGGGGTGATTGACGTAAGGCGAGGCCCGGTGGTCCTTACGCCGCTGGTCCCGGTGCCTGTGGGCGGCAAAATCGATTGCCTGCAGCAGAAGCAAGGCGGGGCGATGGCGCAGCCGGAGTCTGAGTACGTCTTCGACCAGCAGGTGCACTGGTAGCCCCTCCCGCTGCAGGCTCTCCGGGCGGCTCACTGCCTGCTGCACGCGCACTCGCGACCCGCGATTCAACACCCACCGCACTCCCATCGATGGTCAGGACGGCGGTTCTCTCCCCGCCCCGCCGCCGTGTGCGCTTGCCAAGTCCCTTGCTCGAATGCTCCTTCGATGGTAGCCTTCCGTCCACTCCAACCCTGAATGCGATTGGATTTCCTATCCCTCGCATGCACCCATGTCCCCACCATCAGATCACTAATGCACTGAGGAGATGCATCATGAGCTATCGCGCAACAGTCCTTTTGCTACTGGCAGCAACCGCGATTCCGGTCTTTGCCCAGCAACCGAATGCGAAACAGGAACTCGAGATGCTCCGCAGCCACTGCCAGGCTGATATTCAGCGCCTGTGCCCCGGTGTGAAGCCGGGCGGTGGTGCGATCAAGCAGTGCCTGATGCAGCAGAAGGACCAGGTGTCCGTGGGCTGTGCCAAGGCATTGCAGCAGATAAAAGAGATGCACAAAGGTTAGTCAGCGTTTCCTGGCGGCCCGCTGCACCGCAACCCCGCGGTGGCGAGTTCTGCCGTTCAGGCACACGACACAACGGTCGGGGATTGGCCGGAAGCGGTCATCGGGGGCTCTGCGTCGCGCCGCAGACGAGTGTAACACCCGGCGGGACGGCACGTGATCCACCCTCAGGGCAACATCACGTCGACCCGGTCGTATAGCGGCCCGATGGCTCCACGGCGGTGATCTGGTAGCGCCGCGGGGACCTGGAACGTGAGCCGCAGGGGCTCGGTCGGCCCGGCGCCGCCCAACGAAGTGCGGAGGGCGAAGCCACCATCGGTGCGGTCGGCGGAAATCTGCTGGCCGCTCGGGACCGAGCCCCGCCGCCTGGACGGTCCCCTGTGCCACGATCGGCGAACCGCATGGGTACCGAACGGCCGGTGCCGCCGACGCTGCCCGACCAGGCCCTCCGGGGCACCGAAGGGTCACTGACCCGCGTCTGGTCGATCACCGGCCGGCAGGTACCTCCCGGCTGCGGCCCGGGAGCCGGCGGCGCCCGCCGCCGTCGCGGGACGCCGCAGTGTGGACCCAACTCCGGCGCGCGAAGCATCCGCATCCGAAGCTCCAAGCAGCGCTCCGGGCAATCGCTGATCGCAGTCAAGCGTCACGGATGGTGGTATTCCATCGACGCCACGGATACGGTGAACAAGCTGGCGTTCCGCCTCCTCGAGACCCTCATATCGGTGCCGATGGCCGAAGCCGTGGAGCGGAAGGCGACACCCGTCCTGACCGTCCCGCTGTCGCGGTAGTGCGATTGACCGGTTTCGCAGGCGCCTGGCAGACGTCAGCGGCTGGCACTTCCCAGGCCCGCGTCAGCCGGGTCTGAGCGGTGAGATGGACGTGTTCGATCGGAACACCAGCGGCACCGCCCACTTCTTTCCGCTGTCGGCCTTCCAGTTGACCGTCGATTGGCGCTCAGCGTCTTCCACGCCTTGTCGCACGATCGGGGCGGGGTCGGCACCTGTACATCGACCATCTGCACGGCGGCGAACTTCTCCGGCACGCTGCGCGTGGTCAATCCGGGCGCCAGCGCGTGCAAACCTCGGCCGAGTCGGCGTGTATGCATGCGCGAGCGACTACAAATGCTGATCGTGGGTGGGCGCCCTGAATCGGCGTTTGCGCGCGCCCGCCGAGTGCTCATCGGCTTGGGCTTGGCAGTGGGTGCAGCGAGCGCTGCCGCGCAGGATCTCGAGCCAAGGCAATACTCGAACACACCGATCGGCCTCAACTTCCTGCTCGGGGGTTACACCTACACGGAAGGCGGCGTGGCCGTCGATCCGACGGTGCCCCTGACGAACGCTCACGTCGAGGTGAACGGCGCGACGCTCGCCTACGCGCGCTCGCTGGACATATTGGGCAAGTCCGCCAAATTCGACGTCGTGCTGCCCTATGCCTGGCTCTCGGGCAGCGCGGAGTTTGCCGGTCAACCTCACCAACGCGAGATTTCGGGGCTGGCTGACCCGAGATTTCACTTTTCCGTCAATTTCTATGGCGCCCCGGCACTTTCGCTGAAAGACTACGCGGAATATCGACAGGACCTCATCCTCGGCGCGAGCGTGTACGTGTGGGCTCCGTGGGGCCAATATGACCCCAGCAAGCTCGTCAACCTCGGCACCAACCGCTGGGCGTTCAAGTCAGATCTCGGGCTGTCCAAGGCGTTAGGCGCATGGAGGCTGGAGCTTGTCCCGGCCGCCACCTTTTTCTCCGACAACACGAATTTTCTCGATGGCCACACCCGCACGCAGGATCCGATCTACTCGGTGCAGGGCCACGTCATTTACGGCTTCCGATCCGGCGTGTGGGTCGCGCTCGACGGCACCTACTTTATGGGCGGACGCACGAGCGTCGATGGCGTACTCGATGACGACCGGGAGTCGAATTCGCGAGCTGGCCTGACTGTCACCCTGCCGGTAGACCGTAGCAACTCGATCAAGCTTTACGCCAGCCGTGGTGTATCGACGCGCATCGGAAGCAACTTCAATACCTTCGGCATCGCCTGGCAGTACCGTTGGGGCGGCGGGTATTGACTCCGGGACTCCATGACCAAGTTTGGGTCTAAAAGACCCGCGGTGGACGCGGATTCGATGACGAGAGAAAATTTGAGATGAAACGCGCGGCAATGGATTCGGGTCCCTGTGACTGTCTCCTGCCATGTCGATCATTCGACGTGCGCCGCCGCGCGAGGACCATGAGAACCACGCGGGGCGCTCGCCTGAATCTTGCTGAAGCCCGGAGAATTGTGAAGGTTGCCCCCACCCCAACCCGTCATGGCGCGATTCGCCGCCCCGAAGCATGAAAACGGTTGCCGCGCCAAGACGGGTTCCCTCACCCTGCCTCTCCCGCAAGCGGGAGAGGGGATTTCGCGGCGCCATCGGCGCATTTTCATGTTAAAAATAGCCCCACCGAAGCGGGGCCAGCACATGAGCCTGCGGCGAAGCCCGTCACGACCGCCACGGGACCGCCCCGCGTGTCTCGATGTCGACCCGAGGCGGCCCTGTACTGGCTCGCCTGACCGTCAAGCCCGGCTGGACACCTTGCTTGCCGCGGTGCAAGGACGCCCATAAGATCAGTGAATCACGGAAACTGTGAGACTGTTGTCATGAAAAACATCACCGTATCGGTAGACGATGAGACCTATCGCGGTCCCCGGATCAAGGCCGCCGAGGCCGGTACCTCGGTGTCCGCGCTGGTGAAATCGTTCCTGATGCAGCTGGCCCAGGGGCAGGCGCTGGAAACGGAATTCGACCGCCTCAAACGGTTACAGATGCAGACACTGAACCGCATCCGCGCGCGGGCCGCCGGGTTGCGCACCGCTGACAACCTCTCGCGCGACGCACTGCACGACCGCGATGCGCTTCGTTGACACCAACGTCCTCATCTACGCCGTCAGCACTGCCGCCGAAGAGGCCGACAAGACCCGCCGCGCCCTGGCGCTACTGGACCAACGCGACCTCGCCCTATCCGTGCAGGTCTTGCAGGAGTTCTACGTACAGGCGACCCGTGCCGCTCGGCCCGGCGCGCTCACCCACCGAGTGGCGGTCGACTTCGTCACCGCCCTGCAGCGCTTCCGCGTGCAGGACACCACGCTGGCCGTGGTGCAGTCGGCGTTTGCCGTCCGAGAGCGGTTCGGCCTGTCTACAGGGACAGCGCCATTTTCGCCGCCGCCCGGGCCTGTGGCTGCGAAATCCTCTACTCCGAAGACCTGAATGCCGCGCAGGATTACGACGGGTCTGCGCGTCGTCAACCCGTTCGCCTGACCCCAGGGGCGACCGCGACCCCCTGCTCGCACAAACGAAGGGTTTCAGGATGGTGCGCAAGTAGCGCATAAGCTACTTGCGCCATGGTAGAACTTCTTCGCTATCAGCGCGAAGACGGACACGAACCCTTTACGGAATGGCTGGGCGCGGTGCCCGACAAAGCGGCCCTGGCGCGCATCCAGCGTCGCTTGTGCCAAGTCGCAGGCAGGGAACTTAGGCGATTGTGCCCCGGTCGGTGAAGGCGTGATCGAACTGCGTGAGCCATCCCATGAGTGATCGAACACTCAGTGAAGGTAATCACCAGCTCACATGGCCCGCAAGAACGTAACGGCTTGGCGTTCGCCTTCCTCCATCAACCGATGCAGGAAGGACGGCGACCGATCGAGTTTCGAGGCGTAATCCAGGGTCGCAGACAATTCTGGACTCATATCGATCCAGCGAACCCTAATCTTCTTGAATTTTTCCGCACCCTTTTCCGCGAAGTAACCCTCCTCTATCCATCGATTCACGACCTCGATGAAATGAAGTTCCTGGTTCATAGATAGATTGCCTGACAATTCATTCCGTCGATCCAGTATACCTTCTGTTGTTTTCGGAATCGTCCTGCGCGTTTGGGGATTGATCCGCACGATCCAGATTTCGTCAGGACGCTCCTCGACCTTGTCCACCATGAAGTCGGCGACAGGCGGGTTTTCGGAAAACAGTCCATCCCAATAAGCGGCAGGCCCAATTGCCACTGCCTTGAAGAGCGTCGGAATTGCCGCAGTCGCCAACAACATATTGGCGGAAATGTTTTCTAGGTCCGAGTCGAATGCCTTGAACGTCCCCGACAGGACATCGACCGCTCCCAAGAGTAACCGCGGACTCGTTGGCTTCTTCAATGACGGGATTTCTGGGAACGAAATGTGTTTCTCCAACAGGGCCTTGAGATCGACATATTCTTTTCGGGGAGCCAACGCTTTTGTGAGCTCGACTATCCAGTCCGCACCATAGGGGCTCGTCTCAAACGTGGGAACAATTCCCGCGTCCTGTTGGCGAACGAGATCCAGAGCCCAATTGTTCAGATAGCGTTCCCACAGCAACATCGCGGAATTATCCTCCCAGAAATCCACGAGCCACTTCCAGGCAGGTTCTTTGCAGCCCGAGGCCACCTTCAAAAGTCCATACCACACTGCGGCTGCGCAAATACCTCCGCCGGATGTGCCGCTCAATGCGACCAGGCGATACGGGTTGGGGATGCCGCCCTCCAGTAGTCGCTTAAGGACGCCAGCCGTGAAGGCGGTATGGCTACCGCCTCCCTGGCAGGCAATGGCCAATTTTAGTTCGTTCATGACCCATGTCTCCTTAGAGAATTGTTCCCTGAGCATCTAACGAATAGCAGTTTATCCGTTGTTCCTGAAGTTGACCCCACTGCGGGTGACCTTGGCACCGAGGGGGGAGCTGCGGCCGGACGTTACGACGTTGTTCATCACGATTTACCCTTACGGCTCAAGAGCGGCGCCCTGTACCGCGCGCCCCGAGGTCACCCGTTTTTCCTTGTCGGGGCCACGACGAAAAGCGGCATCCTTACCCTGCTGCAGGAGTGTCGAGAGATCCAAGAAACGCCGTAGAGCTGGATCAGCTTGGCGACCAGCCCGGTCCAGCCGGTATGGTGGCTTGCACCCAGCCCCGCTGCGTTGTCGCCATGAAATACTCGTAGATAGAGAATGTGGTCACGCCACTGGGGATCGAACTGAAACGTCTCTGTCCCGTCGTGCACAGGCCGCCGGAGGGATTTCCGACACCGGGTGGTGAGCGACGGACAGGATACTCCCAGCCGTACCATGTGGCTACGGTCACGCGGCGGGCGGTGCCGGCAGTGCACCGAAAATCGGTAGACACACAAACCAAGGCTTGCACTGTACGGTCGCTGCCAAGGCGATCCGGACCCGAGGGCTTTGCTGCAGGCTCTGGGCGCGGGCGTTGCTGGCACTTTGCCGACACTGCGTGTGGTTGGCGCTGCCGGCATCGGCTGGATCAAATCCACGTTCCACTCTCACTATCCTTCTCGGCGGGTCTCCGAAGGAGTCGTCGCTTCCTTTCCCGTGCGCATCTCGGGCGAGGTCGAGTCCTCGATCTCGCCGATCGCCCGAAATTCCAGCGCAGGCGGCTCGGCCGCCTTCTCCATCAGCGCGGCCAGGCGGGTGGAGTGCGCCGAGTGCGGAAGCGGAGCCGTGGAGGAGATTCATGGGCTCGGTTGCCTCTGGACTTTCGATCTGCGCTCATGACATCCTTCGTCAGGCAAAAAGGACCCTTCTCGGGAGATGTCGCGGAGGCAGGAGCACAAGATGGCCTATGAGGTGCTTCGAGCAGACGGTGACTTGGTGGAAGTCAAGCTGACGGGAACCATGCTGCGGCGGGACCTGGATGAACTTCAGGCGCGAATCAAGCCTTTGATCGAACAAGGCATGCGCATCCGCCTCCTGGCAGTGCTCGAAGACTTCCTTGGCTGGGAAAAGGGTGCGGACTGGGGCGATACCACCTTCCTGTCCGAACACGGGGACGACCTGGAGAGGATGGCTATCGTGGGGGAAGCGCGTTGGCGCGACGACGCCTACGCCTTCGTCGGCAAGGGACTGAGGCGGACCGCCATCGAGTATTTTCCCCCGTCCGCCCTCGACGCGGCGCGCCAATGGCTGACCCGGCCTTAGACCGCCGCTTCCGCGGGTGGCCTGTGTATAACCGGGGAGAGCTTCCGGCAACGGGACGCACCCTAAATTGGCCTGGCCTGTCAATTCTTACGAGAGAAGCGAAATGCGCGCGAAGTCAGCCGCTGCTTCACGTGCGCAAGCCCCGAGACCGCGTGTCCTGCATGCGGAACTCATCGCGGAGGAAGCTTGATGAACACGGCACGGATATTCGCGATCTGCGCGCTTTGGGCTGTGGTGACCGCGCCGGCCCTGGGATCCAACCTGCTCTTCCTGCAAGACGCGCCGGTCGCCTACTTCACCGAGGAAGACGACCGGATGTTTCAGGCCGCCCTGAAGGGTGCGCTGGACACAGCGAAGGACGGGGAAGCCAAATCGTGGTCCAACCCGGCCAGCGGAGCCTCGGGGACCCTGACCGTGCTGAAGACCCACAACCAGCACGCGATGACCTGCCGCACGTTGAAGATTTTCAGCACAGCAAAGAGCAGGACCGGCGAGAGCGTCTGGGACTTCTGCAAGCAGCCGGACGGCGCCTGGAAAATCGCCGGTGTCCCGCGGGCGCCGTGAAGCACGCTCCCGCGCCGGGGACTCTGCGCTTGCACCCAAGCATCGGCCCGCTGGAGCCGGGCCCGTAACCGGAGCAGTTTTCCGCGGCATTGCGCTCGAGCACGAGTCGTTGAACCCAACCGAGCACGCGTGCTATAAGGCCCGGCAGGCGCGCGGCCCTGGAACGTGCCCGAGCGGGGTTTCGCCGGTGCGGGGGCTGCCCGGTTCCGTGCTCCGAAGCAGGCGTGCCAACTTGGCCTCGCTAGGACGGCCTCGCTGCCAGAGCCCGCGGGTCACGCGGCGATTAGCAAGGCTGGCAGATCGACGCCGGACTCCGCCCAAGTTCGCGAGGCCAATTTCATCATGGGAACCCATAGTAAGGAGAAACTAGAGATGAGACGAAAGGTACTGGGGGTCGGTTTGTCGCTCTTCATCACGGGCGCCTCCATCTTGCCCGTCGCACTGGCCGGCGAGACGAGCAGCGCCACGGAACAAGGGGTCCAGCAGAGACTGGAGCGCTCCATCGGGATGAAGGTCCTGACCGGAGCGGTGTGGGAGAAAATGAGTCAGGACGAGAAGATTTCTTTTCTTTGGGGTGCCGCTCACGTCATCGCCATCGAGCGGCAGCTCATGGCCGAGTACCCCAAGCTGCAGCGCGACAACTTTTCCCGGAAGGTGAGCGAAGGCCTGCCCCAGGGAATCACCCTCAACGCAATCGCCGAAGACGTGGACAGTTTCTACAAGAGTCACCCCGATGAGATTCAAGTGCCTGTGGTCGCCGTAATCTGGCGAACCCTGGTGAAGCCGAACCTCAAGACCGGCATTGCCGGAAAGCCGCTCGGGTGAACACCTGTGCGGGCTCGGCCCAGCGCCACCGACCTCCCGCAGGGAGTCGGGCGGCCGGGAGCCGGAACAGACGCGAAGGGGAAGGACATTCAGTCACGAGGGTAATGTTATGAAGCTGAGATTCCCAGTTCTCATCCTTGCGGCAAGTCTTGGCCTGCTCGGCTGCAGCGGCATGACGACCACTCAGCAGAGCACGCTGAGCGGATCCGCCATCGGCGCGGCTGCCGGGGCCGGAATTGCGGCGATCGCCGGCGGAAACGCCGCCACCGGAGCCCTGGTCGGCGCTGCAGGGGGTGCGTTGACCGGCTACCTGGTCGGTGAGAAGAAGTCAAAGAGTCAGTGATGGTCTGCGAGTATTGCGCGACGGCCCCGCTTTAACGCAAAGGCAAATCAACCGGGACGGGCCGGGCGGTGGAGCAAATCGCCCGGCCTTCTCAGTAGCGTTCGCCGACGCCGATACGCGTGCTGCGCTCGTTTCTTTTCCTAACCGCCCTGTCGATGGCACTCTTGGGGTCGCTGACCGTTGCGGCCCAAGCCTCGACCAGCGATCCGCCAGTAGAGCGCCCCAGAATCAGCCTCGTGCTGAGTGGAGGCGGCGCCCGCGGCGCCGCGCACATCGGCGTCATCAAGGTCCTGCAGCAGCTCCACGTCCCCATCGACTGCATCACCGGCACCAGCATGGGGTCGATCGTGGGCGGCCTGTACGCAGCCGGACTGACGCCGCAGGAGATGGACAAGGCCCTGACCAGCATCGACTGGGCAGACGTTTTCAATGACAGCCCGGCCCGGGAGCTCCGCTCCTTCCGGCGCAAGCGCGATGACGACACCTTCCTGATCAAGGCCAAGCCCGGCCTGAAGGACGGCAAGATCACGCTACCGAAGGGTGCCATCCAGGGCCAGAAGCTCACCATCATCCTGAGGCAGCTCGCCTTGCCCGCCGCCAACATCCACGACTTCGACAAGCTCAAGGTCCCGTTTCGCGCGGTGGCGACCGACATCGGCACCGGAGAGCCGGTGGTGCTCTCCCACGGGGACCTGGCCCTGGCGATGCGCGCCAGCATGTCCATCCCGACCGCGTTTGCCCCCGTCGAGCTGGACGGCAAAGTGCTGGTGGACGGCTTCGTGTCCGACAACCTGCCCATCGATGTCGCGCGCAAGCTCTGCGGCGACCACATCATCGCCGTGGACATCGCGACCCCCCTGGAGCCTGGCGAGAAGCTCGGGTCATTCCTCTCCATCCTGGGCCAGCTCACCGGCATCATGACCCAGCAGAACACGGCCCGGCAAAAGGCCACCCTGCGTCCCACCGACGTGCTCCTGGAGCCCGATCTGGGGGACTTCAGCACTACGGACTTCGACCAGGCGGCGAAGGCCATCGCCATCGGCGAAAAGACCGCCTGGGCCAAACGAGCAGAGCTCCAGAAGCTCGCCCTGCCCCCCCAGGCGTACCAGCAGCAGCTCGCCTCCGAGCCTGTGCCGAGCGGCTCCGAGCATCCGATCATCGACTTCATCCGCATCGAGAACAATTCCCGGCTGTCCAACCAAGTGCTTCGGTCGCGGCTCAGCATCCACACCGGGCAGCCCTTGAACCTCGACGAGCTGTACGAGAATCTGTCGGTCATCTACGGCCTGGGCAACTTCGAACGGGTGGACTACCGACTGGTCCAGGAGAACGGCAAGACCGGGGTCGTCATCACAGCCGTGGCGAAGAGCTGGGGTCCCGACTACCTGCAGTTCGGCCTCAATCTCCAGGCCAGCGGCCAGAACAACACCGCGTTCAGCGTCGCCGCCGGATACATCGCGTCGGAGGTCAACTCCGCAGGCGGCGAATGGCGCGCCTTCTTGCAGCTTGGCAACGTGCTGGGGCTTTACACCGACTTCTATCAGCCCTTCGGCGCCGACTACCGATACTTCTTGGTGCCGTCCGCGTCTTACCAGAGGTACAACGCGGGGTTTGTGGAGTCCGAGCTGGGGACTAACGCGCCCTTTCGAATCAACACTACGGACCTGGGGCTAGCAGGCGGGGTCAACCTGAGGCGCTGGGGTGAATTCCGCTTGGGTCTCCGCGGTGCATGGGGCAACACGGAGACCACGAACGGCGAGCCCTCGTCGCTGACGGGTACCTTCAACAACGTCGGGTACTATACGAGGCTGTCGGCGGACACCCTGGACAACATCAACTTTCCCCGCCACGGCTGGTTCAGCCGGCTGGAATACGACCAGTTCCTGCAGGCCCTGGGCTCCGACCAGGACTTCAGCTATGCGACCTTTGTCGCCGGCAAGCCGTGGAGTTGGGGGAAACACACAATCCTGCCCATTCTCAGCCTGAACAGCAGGCTCAGCGGTGATCTGCGGCTCCAGGACCAGTTCCTCCTCGGCGGCTTCCTCAACCTGTCCGGCTACCAGAGCCGGGCCTTGGTCGGGCCATACTCCGCCCTCGCGAGGCTCCTCTATTTCTACCGCCTCGACAACGCCTCCACAGCGTTCAGCCTCCCCATCTATGCGGGCGGCTCGCTGGAGGCCGGCAACGTCTGGGACAGCCGCAGCGCGATATCCTTCTCTTCGCTACAGAAAGCCGGGAGCCTGTTCTTCGGCGCCGACACGCCGATCGGCCCGGTCTATCTCGGCGGCGGCTACGCCCAGGGCGGCAACAAGGCATTCTATCTATTCCTCGGCAGGACCTTCTGAGGGGCGGGCCGGTGGCGCGGAGCCCCGTCGGCCCGCGTGTCTGTGGCCCATTCAACCCGGGCCGGGTGACCAAAGTCGCTCCGATTGGCCCAGGCTGACCATTTCATTACAAGCGTCCGATGTGCCATCCCTGCAAGTTTGCCCGCAGGGCTTGCCGGTTCACAGACACGACAGGAGGTGGTTGACGATGGAAAAGCTGTTCGCAACGATGCTCGCACTGCTGCTTCCGGGCAGCACCCTAGCCGCCGAGGTCGGTGGCATCGATCTCGCCGACAAGGTCAGTGTCGGCGGCCAAGCGCTCGTGCTGAACGGTGCGGGTGTGCGCACCAAGGCGATGTTCAAGGTCTACGTCGGCAGCCTCTACCTGCCGCATAAAGCAACCACTTTAGAGGAGGTGCTGGCCCAATCCCCGCGCCGCGTGCAGATGAACCTGCTGCGGAACCTGTCGGCTGACCAGGTCGTCGATGCGCTCGTCGAAGGAATCGACGCCAATACGACGCCGCAAGAGCGTGCCGCAATCAAGCCGGAGGTCGACCAGCTCGTGTCGAGCATGAAGGCCTTCAAGAACGTGAAGGAGAAGGACGTGATCGCGCTCGACTTCGTGGACGCCGCCACGAAGATCACATGGAACGGTGAGGCGAAGGGCTCCGTCGCCGGCGAGGCATTCAATCGGGCTCTGATGAAGGTCTGGCTGGGTGACAAGGCGGTCCAGGCGAACCTCAAGCGGGCAATGCTGGGGGGATAACGCCCATCGAGCCCCGGGTGCGCCTGCTTTCGGATTGCCGGTCTCCGGCCCGGATGATGGCATCCGGAGCGGATCGAGCGCCGGAAAGGCTTCTACGGCGCCTTCGCCGACTCGAACTTTCCCAAGTCCATTCCCTTCTTCGGCTCGAACTGGCGCTTCTCCTGCGGCGGCTACAGGGCATGGTGCGTGATTCCGTCGTTACCCCCGCGCGACCGAGTCTCTGACGCGGCAGGTGGGCGCCGGTAACCTGTCCGGCGCCCGATTCCTCATCGCCCCTTTGTCAGAGAAGTGCATCTCCAGGCAACCGCCGTCCGCCAGCCGGCGTCTCCCGCGCGCGCCCTGCGCCCGAGCGCGAACCGGTCCGGGCCGCGCTGTATCCGCTCAGTATCCGGGCGGCGCCCCCACCACCACGTAGGTGACGTTCCCACCTTGGTATGCTTGGTTGTACCAGTTAGCACCGCAGCCGTAGTAGCTGGTGCCGCCCGCGACAACGACGTTCGGCGAGCAGGGTAGCGTCGTCACATAGTTGGCCGCGCTCGCGGCGCCCGCGGCGTAGCCGACGGCCCCGCCGACGAGGGCGCCCGCCGCGGCATAGCCCCATGCCTCGCCGGAGCCGCAGCAGCCGTGGTAGTGGTCGTCGTAAGCATCCGCGCGGGTCTGCGTGCGCTCGCTAGCACCCTGCTGGCGCGACTCGGTGCGCTCACTGCTGCCCTGCTGGCGTTGGCCCTGCCGCTCGGTCCTCTCCTGCTGGCCCGATGTGCGGGTGTCGGCCCGTGCCTGGGTGCGCCCGGTGGCCCCAGCTTGGCGCGAGGCGGCGGAACCGCCGGAGGAGAAGCCGCCGCCGGCCGCGGGGCCGGAGCGGGAGAAGCCGCCGCCGCCACCGCCGCCTCGGGCAGCTCCACCTCCACCGCCGCGACCACCTCCCCGCGCGGCAGCATCGTCCACCATGCCGACCACCATGAACAGTGTGGCGGCGATCACTACTGCGGTGAATATGGATCGCGTCTTCATTTCGGCTCTCCTGTGCTGCCAGCCGCCTGGGGCGTCTCCTGAGAGGTCGGGGAAGCCCGGCCGCCCCGCGAGGGCTGCTGCCCCGGTCCCTGCCGCACTCTGACCAGGAACGGGATGCGCTGGACACCTTGCGGCGGGGTGAACGCGAACAGGGATTTCGACACGTCGGGGCTCAGGTTCCAGTCCGAGAAGTCGGCCCAGAACTGAGGCTCGCCCTCGGCCGTCTTGTAGGTGATGACCACGCGCTGGGGCAGCGGCTGGTCGCCCTCCGCCACCCACATCTGGAAATCGACGTCCGCGGTGCGTGCCACGACGTGGTCAGTCGGCACCGCGGTCACCACGCTGCGCTCGACGTAGTCGGCGGACTCGACCCGGCGCTCGAGCACGGCCGGGAGCCGAGACACCAGCATCAGGGCGAGGGGCATGCGGATGTCGAGATCGCGGATGATGTACTGGACGGCGGTATCGATGTCACCCGGCTTCGGGGTCACGGCGTACACATGCTTGGCCTCTTTGTAGGCCGTGATGTCCTTGCCGTCGAACACCAGCAGCGACTTGCTGCCGTCGCTCTGATCGAGATCCACGCGCAGCTCGTCGGGCCGGCGCAGGGTCACCTTGCGACGCTCGCTGAACTCGACCTTCTCGCCGGATGCCTGTACCACGTCGTAGCCGATACGCAGGTCGACGCTGAACTGCTTGGCGTGGGCGAGAAACTCTGCCATGCGCTTGAGCACGGCCATCGCCCGGGCCTGCGATTCGCTCGCTGCGGGCTCCGCTGCGGCAGCCTGCCCCGGGGCGGCCTGCGCTTCGGTGGCCGGGGCACCGGGCTCCTCAGCGATCGCTGCTTCCATGAGCAGAAAGCCTGCGCACAACATGGGTAAAGCTGACCATCTGCTCCTTGTCCTCATCAGTCACCTCCTGTCATGTGTCCTGTGCTTGAAGCCTTTCACCGCGGCCTATCGGTCAGCGGGCGCGGCTCGGATGCTAGCCGTCCGAATCCAGCAACTCACGGCAGAGGGACTTGCACCCTCCAAGATTCGCGGCCTTGCTGGCCGCGCCTAGGATATCCAACCGCATTCAGGGCTACTTGACGCCGTAGCCGCGCCCCTCCAGACAGGTGGCATAGGCGCGATTGAAACTGTTGGTCTGTTCCGCGTAGCCCGCCTGTTGCTGTTGCTGCGACTGCTCCTGGGCCTGGGCCTGTTCGCGCCGCTGCTCGCGCCTGCGCACTCCGCCAACGACAGCGCCCGTCGCAGCGCCGATGGCGGCCCCCTTGCCGGCGTTCCCTCCGATGGCACCCCCGATGGCACCGACCGCAGCGCCTCCGGCGGCCCCGCGCAACGGGCGGGCGGTCGGGGCTTGCTGCGATGGCGGAGGGGCAGCCGCCGGCGGGTGAGCGGGGTCAAAGCCGGTCTCGCTCCTCGCCGAGGCGTAACACTGTTCCTGGTCGGCCTGTTGCTGGGCGGAACTCTGCCCCTTGCCGGGGTAGACCGTCAGCTCTTGGGCCGAGACTGTGCCGCCGAACAGGACGCCGGCAAGCAGGCACTTCGAAAGCGTCCAGGGCAATCTCATGCTCGCGATCCTCCAACGAAATAGGAATTCAGGGCGTGTGGTATACCACCGAAGGAGCGTCCAAGCAATGGACTGGCAAGCGCACAACGGCGGCGGAGTGGGGAGAAGACCATCCTGACAGTTGATAGGAGCGAGGTGGATGCTGAATTGCCGCTCGTGAGCGGTGCGCGCGCAGTAGGTAGTGAGCCGCCCGGAGAGCCTGCGGCGGGAGGGGCCACCAGTGCGCCTGCCGGTCGAGAACGTACTCAGACTCCGGCTGTGCCATCGCCTCCCAGCTCGGATGTGGAAACGCTCGCGCGCATCTCTAGCGTCGCAGATGCGGGGCCGATCTGAAAGGAGAAGGCCGGAAACGTGTTCATCGGAGAACATGAGCTTGCGCTCGGCATGGCGCATCACCTACTCAATCGACTCTCATGCGAAACCGATGATGGCCGAGAAACCAGGAGCGAAGGTGCCGGCCGAACGCTGGCCCGAGGGCGAGGCCATGCCGTGAGCGCCTGCCAGGCCCTCTCACCCCGGCGGCGCGGGCTGCGGTTTCCCCGGGTTCTTTCGGGGTCCCGGGCAGGCGAGACCCACCTAGCCTTTACCCTTGGGCTGCCACATTGCGAGCACCGCCCCGGTGGGATCGACGATGACGCTCATCCAGCCGTGCTCGCCGATCTCCATGACATCGCGCGCGACCGTGGCGCCCAAATCCCTGGCCTTCTGGGTCATGACTCGGATATCGTCGACGCCAACGTAAGCGAGCCACTGCGGCGGCACCTTGGGGTCGGGATTCATGAACATCCCGCCGCCCGTTCCTTCCCCGACATTGATCATGGTGTAGGTCTCGCCTCCTGCCATGGAAATGTCATCCAGCTTCCAGCCGAACAGTCGGCCATAGAATGCCTTGGCCGCGGCGAGGTCCTTGGTCTGCAATTCGACGTGCACGAATGGATTTGCCATTGGTCTGCCTCCTCTGGCATCGACGCCCGCGCTTCCGCGGCGGCGCGATGACATCAGCACTGGGCTCACCGGTCGCAACGCTAGAGCCGACGGACAGGAAGTCCAAAGCGCCCCGAGGTCGGGGAAGTGTAGTCACCGAGGCACGGAGTAGTCAAGGCTCGGGGCGGTGCAAGACGGACGGGCGCCCTGACGACCGTAGACGGTCCTGACTTTGGAGTCAGGCGCAATCCACTTCTGGGTTTGCAGCGCCATCCCGCGACCTCCCGGCACCCAAGAGCCAGTTGCACAGCGCGTTGTACTCCGCGCAACAGGGTTTCCAGGTCGCAGATGTGGCGCTCCCTGATCTCTTTCAAATAGCCCCCTGCGGCGGTTTCATCGGGAATGTGCCCCTCGGCGGCGTTGTGTTATTTTGCTTCATGGAAAGGGTCACTCCTCAGGCCGATCCACTCAGCGTGTAACGCACCGAGAAATCTACCCTTTCCAACCTCTTGGTACACCCCGTTTGCAGGATTTAGGTTCCACCCGGAACAAAGCGCTGCGTCGGCATGCTCCGTCCCCCAGGGGCGGGCCTGGAAGGCCGCGCTAGCCTGCGTTGTCGAGCCGAATGATGCTGCGTTTCCACTACCCTCGGTCCTTTCTGTCCTTATTGCTCGTCGGCTTCGGCCTGGTTGCGCTGCCGCTGGTCGGGGGCATGCTGAACACGGCGAACATGCTGGACAGGATGGTTCAAGAGGGACGCCGCTCCGTCGAAGTGACCGTGGCGGTGACCCGCGAGACGGGCCAGTTGGCGGAGGCCGCCTTGGCCCTCGAGCGAGCCGCGGGCCAGTATTACGTCCTGGAAGATCCAGGCCTCAAGGCGGCGCTCGCGGCCGCTCATGGGCGGTTCCAGGCGGCGGTGGCGGCCCTCAGGGAGGCGCCGATGGACCACGTCCAGAAAGGCCACTTGGACGACCTCGCGGCTCAGGAGTCGGGTCTTTTCGGCCGCCTGGCGGGGGCAAAGCGCGCCCGGGCGGAGAAGTTCGAGACGTTCAAGCCGCAGTTCGACGACCTCTACGCGGGCACCGCCGCCATGGCAGAGGAGGGCCGCCACCTCATCGACCGGCAGGTGGCCGCTATGGGTAAGACCGCGGACACCGTGCAGCGGGCACTGCTCTGGCAGGCGCTGGCCATGATCCCCTTGTCCCTCTTCCTGGCGGCCCTGTTCTCCTGGCTGATTAGCCGGCCCGTACGACAGTTGGCGCACGCGATACGGCGGCTCGGGGAGAACAATCTGGAGCCGGACAACCCCATCAACGGCCCCCGCGACCTCGCCAATTTGGGCGAGCAACTGGACTGGCTGCGCCGGCGGCTGCTCGACTTGGAGGAGCAGAAGCTGCGCTTTCTGCGCCATGTCTCCCATGAGATCAAGACACCCCTCACCGCTCTGAGAGAAGGAGTGGAGTTGCTGGCCGATCGGGTGGCCGGGGAACTCACCCCAAAGCAAGAGGAGATTGCGCGCATCATGCGCAATAACTCCCGCGAGCTGCAGCAGCGGATTGAGGATCTGTTGCGCTACAACCGGGCGATAGGGCAGCCCGAAACCCTGGCCGCCATGGCCCTGGACCTCGACAAAGTGCTGGCCAGCGTGCTGCTACGGCATCAATTGTCCTTGCGGGCCAAGCGGCTTCGGCTCGTCACTGCGGTCGGGGGTATGGGGCTGTGGGGCGACAGGGGGAAGCTGCAGACCGTATTCGACAATCTGCTGGCCAACGCGATACGCTTCAGCCCCGAGCGGGGCGTTATCGGGATAGCGGCGAAGGTGGTCGACGGCTGGGCGCACATCACCATCTGCGATCAGGGTCCGGGAGTTCCACCCGAAGACCGTCCGCACATCTTCCAGCCCTTCTACCAGGGAACCATCCAGCCCAGCGGCCCAGTCAGGGGCAGCGGGCTTGGTTTGGCCATTGTCAAGGAGTATGTTGAGGCTCACGGAGGACACGTAGCCCTGGTGGAAGCGCAGGGCCGGGGCACCTGCTTCGAGATCGTGCTTCCCCTTCGGGAAGGCGCGCGAGATGCGAGCTAGCCACGGTGTTTGGGTGGGTTTCAGCCTGCTGCTGACGGGCTGTGCCGGCTTGCCTTTTTGGCCGGCGACTCAGCACCCGGGCATGGTGCAGAAAGGGGCACCGATTCTGGAGAAACCCGGCCTCGCCGATACCTCCCTCACGCCTTCCCAGGTGGCCACGTACATGGCGGAAGTTTCCAAGCTGAGCGCCGTGGCCCTGAACGCGGAGATCAGGCGTCTGCAGGCGGGGGTCCAAGGTAATGCGGGCAATCGTCTCAAGCTCGCTTACCTGCTCGGCCGCCAGGGCGCCGCGCCCAAGGACCTGGCTCGGGCGCGCGGGCTGCTTGCGGGGCTGCCTAACACCTTCGAGGACCCGGGAACCCGCGCGATCGCTCGGTTGCTGGAGCGGACGGTCAAGCTGGAGCAGGATCTCTCGCAGGAGCGCAGGAAAGCCCTGGATCTGCAGGCCAAGATCGAGCAGCTTATGAGCCTGGAGCGGGATCTCCAGCAACACAGCCCGGGCAAGCCCCAGGCGGGCCGATGAGCACCCGCGGCCCGAGCGTGCTCGTGGTGGACGACGACGCGGATCTGCTGCAGCTTCTGTCCATGCGACTCCAGTCCGCCGGCTACAAAGTGCAAACGGCGAACAGCGGCGAGGAGGCTCTGAATAAGATTGCCGTTTCCCGACCCGGCGCCGTGATCACCGATCTGCGCATGGAAGGCATGGACGGGCTGGCCCTGTTCCAGCGCATTCGCGTCCATGATCCCGCCTTGCCCGTGATCGTGCTCACCGCTCACGGCACCATTCCCGATGCCGTAGAGGCCACCCAGCGGGGAGTGTTCGGCTACCTGACCAAACCGTTCGAGGCCAGGGAGCTGATCGCGCTGCTCGGACGGGCCACGGCCCTGCACCCCCAGGAGCCCAAGGACCAGGCCGGCCAGGACGAGGCTTGGCGCGCCGCTATCCTCACGGTCAGCCCGCGCATGGACGCCCTGCTCGCGGAGGCAAGGCTGGTGGCCCAGAGCGACGCGACCGTGCTGATCCAAGGGGAATCCGGCAGCGGCAAGGAAATGGTGGCCCGCGCGATCCACCTGGCCAGCTCCCGCTGCAAGAATCCCTTCGTGGCGGTGAACTGCGCCGCTATCCCGGAGCAGCTCTTGGAATCGGAGCTGTTCGGTCACACCAAGGGCGCCTTTACGGGGGCGGTGACCGCCCGCAAGGGATTGTTCCAGACCGCGGAAGGGGGGACCGTCTTTCTCGACGAGATCGGCGATCTGCCCCTGCCGCTCCAAGTCAAGCTGCTCAGAGTGCTGCAAGACCGGGAGGTCCGCCCGGTGGGATCGAGCCAGGCTGCGCCGGTGGACGTGCGGATCATGTCCGCCAGCCACCGGGACTTGGAGGCGGCCGTCGCCGAGGGGACCTACCGCGAAGACCTGTACTATCGGCTCAACGTGGTGAACTTGGTCATTCCGCCGTTGCGCGAGCACCGCGAGGACATCCCGCTGCTCGCCCACCATTTTCTGAAAACCCTCGCCGAGAAGCACCGGCACCAGGTTAACGGCTTCACCCCCGAAGCCATGGAGATGCTCACCTCCCACGAGTGGCCCGGCAACGTGCGCCAGCTCATGAACGCGGTAGAGCAGTGCTGCGCCCTGTGCACAACCCCCCTGATTCCAGCCAGCCTAGTGGCCCGCGCCCTGCGCGACAAGCAGGTCGAGATCTTGTCCTATGCCGACGCCAAAAACCGCTTCGAGCGGGACTACCTGATCCAACTGCTGAAGATTACAAACGGCCAGGTGGCGGAGGCGGCTCGGCTCGCTGGCCGCAACCGCACCGAGTTCTATCGGCTGCTGCAAAAGCACGACCTCTCCCCGGCTCTGTTCAAGCAGAACACCGAGTAGCCTCCCGCCCACTCTGGAACGGAGCTTGCGTGTCAATTGGCAAGGCACCGAATGGCCGAGGGGGAGGAGATAAGGCATGTTCGGATGGGCAGTCAGCGTTCTCGTCGCCGGCATCGTCGCAGCCCTGCTGGGCTTTGGGGGAATGGCCGGGACAGCGGCCTCGACGGCCGAGGTTCTGTTCGTGGTGGGGCTCGTCCTGTTCCTGGTCCTGTTGGTCATCGGATGACAGCCTCCTTGCCGTGAATGCGCGTCCAATCGCCAGGCGGATGGCCTGTGGTGTTGCTTTGTCGCATGGGCCACGCGTTTGTCGCCGCTCGACGACGGAACCGTATTCTCAAGATAAGAGGCTGCGATAGGAGCCGCGCAGCCATCACGATGCAGGAACCGCTTGGCCGTCCGGCTCCCCCGCTCCAGGGGGCGGCCCGCTAAAAAGCTACCCTGTCTCCACCGCGCGAAGCCCGCGCCAGTGTGAGCCGGAAAGCGGCTCCGCTCCCCTGACTCTTTCGCACTCCCCGCCCCGCAGCAGCGTTCTTAAATAGCTCTGCCCCGAAACCGGGGGGCGCTTGTTCTCATCCACTGCTGTCGCCGGCCGGCGACGCAGCACCCTTTGTGCCACGATGCGCTGCCCGCAGACGCCGAAAGGTGTCGGGAAGTGGAGACGGGGAGCCACGCGATGCCCGCAGCGGTCGAACGCCGCGGCGCCTGTGCATCATCCCACTCGAGTGGGCGTCACGGCCGCAGTGTCCAGAAGATTTCGCGGCCAACGGGCATGGAGTGCTGCCGCGGTGTCCCTCGCTTTCAATGCCTGCAATCGCAGAAGGTGGGTCGGCGAATAACCCCGTTCAGTTCGCGCGGGCGCTGGCCCGGGGTTGCAGATCGCCTTTCGCGGCCGGGAAGCCGCACCGTCTGCGACTGCAGACAGGAGGAAGCCATGAAAGGATGGACTCTACGTAAGAAAGGCTCTTTCGGAAATTGTGTGGGTCGCGGTGGTGAAGTAGCATCTGCCCTGACTGGTCGCTTATCACAACATCTTGTGGTTGGGCTTGTGGGCTTGTGGGGTTGTGGGCGAGAGGCCCGCGAGTGTGGGCAACCGGGAGGTTGTCCACACGGTCCTTGGGACGCGGGCCGCTCCGCAGGACTCGTCCACAAATCCACAGGCCGTCATCCAAGGGGGGAGCACCGTGCGGCCCACGCATCTGTTTACCACGGCACTGGGCCTGACAGCGCCTTGGGAGGTCACCGACGTGCGGTTCGACCCCGAGGCTGGGCGCATCGACCTCGAGGTGGCGTTTGCCAAGGGCAGCCGCTTTGCCTGCCCGGCCTGCGGAGTGCAAGGCCAGCCGGTGCACGACACCTGGGAGCGCAGTTGGCAGCACCTGAGCTTCTTTAAGTCACGGGCGTACCTGCACGCGCATCTGCCGCGGGTGCGCTGCGAGGCCTGCGGCAAGACGACCCAGGTCGAAGCGCCGTGGGCGCGCGCCCACAGTGGCTTCACGGCGCTGATGGAGGCGCTGGTGGTCACGCTGTGCCAGGCCATGCCGGTGGCGACCGTGGCTCGGCACCTGGGTGTGGGCGATGAGCGCCTGTGGGGGGTGCTCGATCACTACGTAGGCAGGGCCCATGCTCAGGAGGACCACTCGCAGGTGAGCGCTGTGGGCCTGGACGAGACCGCTGCCCGGCGTGAACAGCACTACATCAGCCTGTTCCATGACCTCACGGGAAAACGCCTGCTGTTCGCCTGCGAGGGCCGCGACCAGAGCACCGTGGCGGCCTTCGCCGCCGACCTCAAGGCGCACGGCGGCGACCCGCAGGCCATCGAGCAGGTGTGCATCGACCTGTCCGGCGCCTACCGCGCCGGGGTGGCCAGGCACCTGCCCCAGGCCACGGTGAGCTTCGATGCCTTCCATGTGATCAAGCTCGCCAACGAGGCGGTCGATGCGGTGCGCCGCCAGGAGATCAAGACCGAGCCCGCCCTCAGAGGCACCCGTTGGACCTGGCTCAAAGACGCCCACGACTGGACCTGGGACCAGCTCACCGACTTCCACTGGCTCTCCCGCGCCGCCTCCAGACCGCCCGTGCCTGGCGCCTCAAGGAGGCGCTGCGCGATATCTACGCCACGGCCAGCACCCTCGAGCAGGCCGAGAGCGCCCTCGGGCGCTGGTATAGCTGGGCACGGCGTAGCCGCCTGCAGCCCATGAAACGCCTCGCCACTACCCTGAAAGAGCACTGGAACGGCATCCTCGCCGCATTCCACTCGGGCCTCACCAACGGCCGCGCCGAGGGCATCAACTCCCTCATCCAGGCCGCCAAGGCCCGCGCCCGGGGCTACCGCACCACGCACTCGCTCATCACCATCGCCTACCTCATCGCCGGCAATCTCGCCCACCTGCCCGCCTCGCCGTTCAACACACCCCTGGTGTCAAAGCTCGGGCAGATGCCGCTGCGGCATAAGCATGGCGACCCACACGATTCCGGGAAGAACCGTAAGAAAGCCTTGCCCATTCTGGGCACCCTCGTCGGCGCCGTCACCGTGCATGCCGCGGCCTACGCCGGCACCCAGCCCCACGAGCCCCAAAAGCTGATGCCGGACTTCAGCACGGCGGACAGCAACGCTGACGGCTATATCTCGCTGGAGGAGTTCAAGGCACAGAAGGGGGACGAGGGGGTCTTCCGCGAGGCGGACCTTGACCATGACATGCGGCTAGACCGAAAGGAGTACTTTGCAGCCCGCTCCATCGCGTGGCAACCAAAGCCGGACGAGTATTTCGACGATACCTGGATTACCGCCAAAGTGAAGGCCCTCTTGCTCAGACAGGACATCCTGAGCGCTCTGGACATCCATGTCGAGACCCGCAACGGTGTGGTCCAGCTCGCCGGCTTCGTGAAAAAGCCGGAACAGATCGCGCAGGCGGTGAGGGTTGCCGGCAGCGTCCGGGGCGTGAAGCGGGTACAGAACGACCTCCTGGTTGAAGATGCGGGACGACCCGCCGCCTAGAAAGGTCGGCCACTCCCCCTATGGCTGGCGCCAGAAGCATTGTCTGGGCGGCGGCTTGGAGACCGGAAACAAGTGGTTTACCGACCATGAATCGCAACGTTCTCAAACCGAGGTGGAAGCAGGCTCTCAACTGGATCACCCGCCTCCGGGGTAGTGCGACCGGCGGCGAACTGCATCCGATACGCGCCCCGCGGCACGGGCCGACAGTGCCGCTGCTGCACCACCCATGCCGCCGCACGAAAGCGCCGGAACCCCGGCTAGACCGTCTGTCTGCCGCGAAGTGGGCGACGACGACGTTGGCGGACTCTCCAGGGGGTCTGACGTTAATTACTCTGTCCGGTTGACGACAACTAGAATGGCCGCTCTGTAGTGTAGGCGGTAGTTGTCGTCAGCTCTTGTTCGATACCTCCTGGTTGCGGGTTGCTTGGCGCTTTCGGTAGCTCTGCCCGTTGAGTTCGATGATGTGGGCATGGTGGACGAGCCGGTCGATGGCGGCGACGGCCATCATGTTGTCGGGGAAGATCGCATCCCACTCGCTGAAGGGGTGGTTGCTGGTGATCAGGAGACTGCCGCTCTCGTAGCGGTGGGCGATGAGCTCGAAGAGCACGGAGCTTTCCATCTCGGTGCGCTTGACGTAGCCGATGTCATCGAGGACGAGCAGCGGGTACTTGTCGAGCTTGGCGAGCGCATCGCTGAGCCTGAGGGCCTGTTTGGCGGTTTGAAGCTCCTGGACGAGGCTGGTTGCCGAGGCGAAACGCACCCGCACCCCTTGGCTGATGAGCCCGTGCCCAATGGCTGCGGCGAGAATGGGTTTTGCCGACGCCGGAGGGCCCGAAGAGCAGGAGGTTGTCGGTGCGCTCGACCCAGGTGGCATCCTCGGCGAGCTGCACGATCTGCTGGCGGTTCAGCCCGGCGCTGGCCGTGAAGTCGAAGTGCTGGAGCGTCTTGCCCGCGGGCAGGCGGGCATCGTTGAGGTGGCGCTCCAGGCGCCGCCGCTCGCGTTCGGCGAGCTCGTGCTCGCAGAGCGCGGCGAGATAGTCGGCGAGGCTCCAGTGGTGCTCGAGGGCCCGGGTTTGCAGCGGTTGATACAGCCGTGCCATGGTCGGCAGGCGCAGCTCCCTGAGCAGCAGGGGCAAGGTGGCGGCGTTAGCCATGGCACACCTCCTCGGCGGCACTGCGGTGGGTGGCGGGCAGGAGCGCGTCATAGTCGGCCAGCGGGTGCTGAGCAGTGGCGCCGAGAGGGAGCGTCGCGGGGGCTGGCGGTGCGAAGCGTTGTTGCAGGGCGCTGAGCGTGGGCGATAGGCCTCGCTCCAGGGCGGCCAGCCAGTGGGTCCCCAGGGCCTCCTGGCACTCGTGCTCGGCGGCGAGCTTGAGTGCGCCGACCATGCGCTTGCAGGCGTCGGCGGGCGCAAGGGTAGCGTCCAGATGCTGCCAGATACGCTGATAGGTGGCATCCGGAAGCAGGGCGTCGCGGTACTGGAGCCGATAGAAGGCGCGGGGCTTCTTCACCAGCCATCCCACGAGATGGCGATAGTCGATGCGGCTCGCCCGGCGCTTGCCCGGGGCCGGGTAGACCCGCGGGAGGATGAGCAGGGCCTCGGTGCCGAGGAACAGCTCCAGGCGGGCGTCATAGAGGTGCACCCGCAGGCGCTCGCCGATGAGCCGCGCGGGGACCGAGTAGACCACCAAGCGCACGGTGATGGTGCTGGCGGTGGTGACCTTCACCCACAGCTCGGTGTAGTCGGCCGCGAAGGTCACCGGCAGGGGCCGCAGATGGGGGCGCTCGGCCTCGATGGCGGTGGCGTTACGCCGGTTGACGGCGGCGGTGACGGTGTCGAGAAAGTCCTGGTAGGACGCCACCGAGGGGAACTCGGCACTGCCCCGGGCCAGAAGGCGCTGCACGATACGGCGCTTCAAATGCCCGTGGGGTGACTCGATGCTGCCGTTCTCGTGGCAGGCCCCGGGGTTGTTGCGCGTCGGCCTCATCCCATAATGGGCGCAGAGCGCCGCGTAGCGCGCCGCAAGGTCGTGCTGGGCCTCAGCCGAGAGGTTCTTGAACGCCGCCGAGAGGCTGTCAGTGCGGTGCTCGGCCGGTGCACCGCCCAGGCGCAGCAGCGCCTGGCTGAGCCCCTCGGCGAGCGCCGTGAAGCTCTCCCCGCCCAGCACCACCCGCACCGTGCACCAGCCGCTGTAGGCCAGGCGGAAATGGTAGAGGCGGTGGGCGAGCGGCTCGCCGGCGATGGTGACGGTGACGTCCTTGAGCACGGTGAAATCCGACAAACCCCGCAGTCCCGGGACCTGCTGCTGTGGGAACATCACCTCCTTCTCGGGTCCATGCGCCGCCCGCCAGGCCTTCACCCGGCGCTGCAAGGTGCGCAATAGCTTGTCCGGGTACTGGCCCGGATGGCGCTCCTGGAGCCCTTCCAAGAGCGTCAGCGCGTGCAGTGCCGGGGTGTGCTCAAGCAGTGGGACCAGCTCGCTGTCCCACACGGTGTCAAAGGGGTCGCGGCGCGTTCGATACCGCCGCGCGCCCCGCGGTGCTCGACGCTCGTCCCGCTCGTCAAGACGGCGCGCCGTGCGCTCCGAGAAACCCGCCTTGGCGGCGGCGGTTACTTGGTTCTTACCTGCGGTTCTCTGTGACATATAGACCTTGACCTGTTGCGGTGTGACGGCCATCCCTCCCCCCGAAGCATCGGATGTCAGAACGCCGCCAGTGTGGCCGATCAACCGGACAAAGTAGTTGTCGCCAACCGGTCAACGTAATTGTCGCTCTATAGTCCACCCTGGCGTGCTTGCCGCATCGCGCATACGCCTCAACGGTCGATATAGCCGCTTACCCTTATCCATATAAGGACCCCTACATCGCCACGACAACCGCATCCATCATGAAATGGCGCAGCAATCCCTCGCAGGAGGATGCTGTTACCAGGAGAAGTCTCGAAATCAAGGTATTGGATTACCGGAATGACATTTATCTGTTGGAGGGAATGGGAAGACTCCGGTTCCAGTTCTACCAACAGAAAACTCCGGCACCGCTGATATTCATTGTCCCCGGCCTCGGCGCCTCCGCTTTCTCCGGGTCCGCGTCCTATGTCGGGGAATTGCTCGCTGACCACGGGTTTCACGTCCTCATTCTCCCTTCCCCTTTCAACTGGAATTTTGCGCTGGCAGCGAGCCGCTCGGGAGTCCCTGGTTTCACGAAGGAGGACAGCGAAGACCTGTACTCGGCGATGCAGCTAACCCTGGGTTACGTCGGGGAGCACTATCATGCGCAGATTGACCGAATCGGGCTCCTCGGTCTGAGCGACGGGGCACTCTATGCCGCATACCTCAGCAAACTGGATTCCAAGCTAAAGCAACTCCACATCGCTACCTACCTATTGGTGAACTCGCCGGTCGACCTGATGGAAGCAATCGGCAAAAATCGACGAGATGTCGAGGCTTGCGGAGAAGTTTGGAGCCGAACAGACGGCACGTATAGAGGCCTATGCCGTGGGGGTGGTGATGGCAGCCCTCAGCAACGAATCTGACAGTCCATTTAGCGACCCAGATTACTTCGCTCATTGGGACAAGCGCTTCCGGCTCACAGACGAGGAGATCCAATACCTGTTCGGAAAAGAGCTGGAGCTGCCCGTGGGAGACGTGATATACGTGCACGCTCTGGTCCATCCTACAGGCTTGCTGCGGACCTCCATCAGCGACGAACACCGCAACGATCGCTTCAATGAAGCTCACTCATATACTCTGATGGACTATGTGAAGGTATTTCTCATGCCTAGACTGCAGCAAGTAGCGGGTGAGCCAGCCGACACTCAGGCGTTGAATCTTCACTTCTCGCTAAAAGGGGGTGGAGAGCACGCTGATGAGAAACAAGAACATCTTTGTCATGCACAATTTAGACGACTTTCTGGCTTCCCGTGCAGACCTTGAGTATCTGGAGGGGGTGCTGGGCGACCGGCTGAAGCTTTATCCGTATGGCGGCCACTTGGGTAACCTCTGGTGCCCGCAGAATAGACGGGACATCGTAAGCGTCTTCAGGCCGCTGTTGAGACCCGGTGAGAGCCAACCCACTATGCCATCGGGCTTATTATATTCGTCATTGCACCCAGCGGGCCTAGCTGGAGCTTGTGTCCCCGAGAGGGGTTGAGCTGGGTTGAGCCCGTGTCGTTATACACATCTCGGGCTCTGTGAGGCCCGTTGTGCGTCCATGGCGAGCACGAAGTCGCGGGTTCGCTGCAGCCCGATCCACAGGCTTTGCGGACCCGGGAAGCCGTCGCCCTTGCGATTGAGGAAGCCGCCGAAGCTCGCCACCATACGCACCATCGCATCGAGCGAGGGGGGTGTCTCAGGCGGGGGCTGGCGCTTGGTGACGATATACACCGCGCGCCATTCCTCCTCGGCGAACACCACGTTGCAGGGCATCTGCGGGCAGTCGCGCCCGAGCAGGGTGAGGTAGAGCACCCGCCAGGCGATGATGAGGTAGAAGGCGAGCGCGGGCTCCAGGCGTTCGAAGGTCTCGAGCTGCAGCTTCTCGATGCGGCAGCCGCTTTTGAGGATCTTGAAGAACACCTCGATTTGCCACCGGCAGAGGTACCTTGGAGCTTCTCCAGGGCCTGCTCGGCGGTCTCGACGGGGAGGCTGGTGAGGAGCAGCCACTCGATGGGCTCCTCGCCCTGGGGCGGGTCCACCTCGCGGGCCAGCACGGCGCTCACCTCGATGTCCGCCAGGGTGCGGTCCGAGCGATGCGGGGCCTTGAAAGTGAGGCGTGCGACGCGCAGTTGCTGGTGGATGCACCGCGCCGGACGCCTAGCGGTGGCGGGCAGGTCGAATTCGGCCTCGGCCAGCACCGGCGTAGAGGTCGGCCTCGCGGTCGGCGACATAGACCAACCGGGTCTCGGGCAGGGACTCGATGAGCTCCGAGACGCGTCGATAACCCTCCAGCCAACGCAGGCTCTCTTTTTCCTCGATGGGCCGGCGGCCCCCAAGGGCACCCGCTCGGGGTCACGGCGAGGGTGGGGTGCAGGTACAATCCACGGCGGGTCTCGTAGTTGAGCGGGCCCAGCCCGACGATGTCGTTCTTGCCGCTATAGTCCCCTTCCGTGGTGTCTTGGATGCACAGCACCACCGAGTATTCGCGCATACGCTGCTCGGTGCAGGCGTAATGGGGCTCGAGCACCGCCTGGGCGGTGACCTGGTCGAACAGCCGATAAGCCGCCAAGGTCTCGGCCCAGCCGCCACAGGCGGTGGGAATGCTCTGCATGGGATGGGCTCCCAGCTTCTCCAGGGTGCGTCGCGCCCGGCGGTTGAGGCGCGCATCACCCAAGTCGATGGCGGCCAGCTCCTCGGCCAGGGCATTCATGCGGCTCCCCCGAGCGCCCGGCGAAAGCGGCCATCGAGCGGATACACATAGACATCCTTGATGGGCAGCGCCTCACGGTGGTCTGCCCCAGATGATGCCAGTTGGCCGCCCGGTAGCAGGTGCCCGCGAACCGGCCGGCCTCGACAAAGGTCTCCAGCAGCACCGGGCGTACCCCGTAGCGCTCTTCGAACTCGCCCGGCACCTGCCGCGCGGCCCGCCCGAGGACCTTGGAGGCCAGGTTCGCCACCCGCACCCACGGCAGAATGAGAAACCGCGCATGGTTCAGCACCTGCCCCAGGTGCTGCGCACGGCTTGGCGCATCCCAGCCAATCCAGCGGTCGCGCACGCCCACCTTCCAGGCCGCGGCCCCGAAGCCCATGGCCCCCACCACACCCGCGTCCCAGCGAATCAGATAGCGCAGCTGGGCACCGGGCAGCGGCCGGTAGCCCAAATAATGGTACCGGTCGATGAGCCCATTCCACAGCGCCGAGTCCGCCGGGTCAGCAACCGGCGCCAAGTGCAGACCCTGCAAATCCCGCACTGCGCCCACCACCGGTACCTCAGCGGGCCAATCTTGCGGCTCGCGCGACAGCCCCTTCCCATTGCCGTTACCGTTGCGCGGCGCCGGCAGCTCAATCCAGCCTGCCCGATGCAGCCGCAGCAGCCCGACTCGACAGCTCATCAGCTTGGGCCTACCGGCTGCATCGGTCCACCCCAGCACCCGACACACCCGCCGCGCCACCTCGGCTCGCACTCGGGGCTCCGCCAGCCGAGCCTCCCGCCGTATGCTCTCAAGCTCCCCTGCGCTCAGCACGCGCCCACCCAACCACCTCGGCAACCCCTTCTCCATCTGCTCCCCCTCGTCACCTGGTGAACGATGGGGGCATTGAATCAGCTTCCGGGGGCTGTGTCCAGAGGGGCAGCAGCCCTAGCTACGGGGAGATGTGTATAACGCCATGACCACTACCCGAAGCTTGCGCAGCGGATGCTCCCGCGGTATCCGGGCCTCCAGTGTGCGGTAACTGAACAGCGCTGCTTGCGTGATGTCGGCGCCTCGCATCGGCTCCCCCCTCGGCGGTGCTCGCCAGATGCGCGCATTATCCCATAGGCCTACTACGGTGTGCGGAGTTTTTCAACATCCTGTTAAGGCGCGTTTCCGCTACTGCGACCCCGGCTGTCGCTGCCTTCCGCAAAGTTGCAGCCACTCGCAGTGCTGTGAACCATTCTCCGAAGAGCGTAGTGCGGGAAATCTGCTCGCTACGTTCTGTGGGAGCCGGAGGCGGGTGACCGCCTCTGGCGACCCGGTACCGGGGACGAGCCAACGTACGGTTGAGATATTGTGGCACCGCCGGGAAACCAGGCGGCCAACGGAGAACACCAACTTCAACCTACCCGCTGGTAAGGCCCCGGTCTACTCTCCGATGGATTGTGTGGAGAGAGAACTCGAGAATGAATCTGCTGCGCGTCCCGTGGCGGCGTTGCGCGGTGCCCGCTCCTCGCCTATCGGCTTGACGCGTCTGGTCGCCGCGCTCGGTGCGTCCCGCTCTCGGGCCGTTCCAGAATGTCGCGCCAGTCAATCTCGTCCGGGGCGAGGGATACCGCCGTCCGAGACCCCTGCCTGAAATCCCAAAGTCCGAGGTTGTTAAAGGAAGCGAAGGCACGGAAAAATCCACCCCGCCCGACACTCCAAAATCCACCTTTTTACGCGGCTCTATTAGGCAAAATAGTGGCTCCAAGGGGACGGACGGTGACACCTTCTGGCGTGGCGTTGGATCGGGTCAGCGGCAGCCTGAAGTTGTGGATAATGGGATGGGCCGCAGGGCCCTCGTTCGCGCTAAGGCTTTCGGTCGAGGCGATATGGTATCGACGGGCGGCGGCACGGTGGCTATCATTAGTAGCGCTACCGGTCGGTCGGACGGTGGCTCGATCGCTTGCCCGTGATGTACATCACTCACTCGAGATCGCCAGAGCGGATAACGACAGTGTCCTAAACGGTGGGTCCGCAACGGGAACAGTCTGCACCCGCGGATGTCTTGTAGAGGGTAGGCTGGTCTGGTCGTCCATTTGTCAGTTGAATAAGGAGACTCTATGCAACATCGTAGCTTCAGTGCTTACCTCCGCACCCTTTCTGACGACGAGCTCCTCGCGTTGCGGCGCCGGGCAGCCGCGGAGATAGCAAACCGGAGGGCTCACGGGAGTCGGGAGCAGGAGAACCTACGGAGGCAGTGGGAAGACTTGGCAAAGAGGGCGGGACTGACGAAGGAGGAATGGACCACCCTGCTTGGGCCAGCGAAGCCGGACGCAGTGCCAATTGCAGACCGCACCGATTCCACATGATGGATGCGCAGATACGCTGGGATTCCCACCAAGAGTCCGAGTAGGCGCTCGCTTTTTCCCTCCCGGGCCATAACGCGATGGATGTCCGCCGCATGCTCGGCCAGATCGAGGTGCGGAGTGGCGCCTTCTTTGGGCACGGTCGGAACCCCAGGCCGTCGCCTCCCGTCTCAGCGACGCCGCCGACGGCCAGACTCGGATTCAGAGGCAGAGGCGATCCGCGCCGAGCGGATACGGGAAACCCGTACAGTCCATGCGTGCTTGAGGTCACTGAAGGCGCACCGATGCTGTTCGCACGGTTAGGCGAGCCCGCTCGACGCGAGCGCTTGGCGTCCAGGATCGACTCGTACGCCTTCATGCACTTCTTCGTACTCCACTCTGCGCCACAGCCTCTCGACAAAAGACGTTATCGATCCAGCGCCCGCGTCCGTCCATACTGATGCGGATGCCATGAGCCAAGGAGCACGCTCGTGAAATCTTTGTCGGTGAACTGGTTGCCCAGACGGATCTTCCCCCGAGGATCTCACTTCGAAGCGGCGTGAAAGCTGCTGGCTGAGCGGGCTTCAGGGTATTTTCGTACATCATCATGTACCCATGTAATTGGTCGATATCGTCAGGTATATCTGTTGACATGTTGGTAAGTATGTGAAATAGTAGTGGCCATGTACATCAACGTCGTGCCGAATCGCCAATCGCCCCCCGCGACACTGCTGCGCGAGTCTTACCGCGAACAGGGCAAGGTCAAGAAGCGCACCTTGGCGAATCTGAGCAAACTTCCAAGCGAGGTGATCGAGCACCTTCGCCAGGCCTTGGCAGGGCAGGCTATGGCGGTCAAAGAAACGATCTGTGGTGCTATCTACGGCCTGTTATTCGTGCTCAACGAATTGGCCCGCCAGTGCGGAGTGCAGGAGGCCTTGGGCGGCTCCCGCAAAGCGAAGCTGGTGCTGTTTCTGGTGCTGGCGCGTATCGGGCATCAGGGCTCGCGATTGTCCGCCGTGCGCTGGGCGCTCGATCACGCCGTCCAAGCGGTGCTCGGGCTGAGCGCTTTCGATGAAGACGACCTTTATGAGGCGTTGGATTGGGCAGCCTCACAGCAGCAGGCCATCGAGGACCGACTGTATCAGGACGCGGTGCGCCGCACGGCTCAGACGCCGGCTCTGATGTTATTACGATGTCACTTCCTCTTGCTTGGAAGGCGAGCAAAACGAGCTCGGGGCCTATGGCTATCACCGCGATGGCAAGAAAGGCAAGCCCCAGATCGTGATCGGCTTGCTCACCGCCAAAGATGGCGAGCCGCTCAGTGTGGAAGTCTTCGAAGGCCATACCACCGACCCCCAGACGGTCGGCTCTCAAGTGGAGAAGCTCACCGAGCGGTTCCACGTGAAAGAGGTGGTTCTGGTGGGCGATCGGGGGATGATCAAGGCCCAGGGCAAAGAGTTCCTGAACCAAGCGCATCTCAAGTACATCACGGCTCTGACCGACCCGCAAATTCGGAAACTCATCAAACAGGACGTCCTTCAGCCCGATCTCTTCGATGAGCACGTGGTGGAGGTCCATCACCAGGGCAAGCGTCTGATGCTGCGCTGTGTGAGGCGCACCTCGACCTCGCGTTTGACCAGCGCATAGGGGACGCTGTAGTAGTGGCCGCCGACCTCCACGTGGTAGTCGATGTGCACCCGCGCCTTTTTCCACTCGGCATACCTTGTAGCGCTCGGCCGGAAGCGGCTTCAAGGCCGGATGGTCGAGGCGCTGGGAAAGCTCGCGGCGCGAGCCGGGCAGCTTCTTGAAAGGCCGCGTGTTGAGATCGACCAAGAGCTGCTGGATGGCGGGCATTGAGTTCGCTGAGGGAAAGAAGGTGCGATGGCGCAGCCGGGCGAGTATCCAGCGCTCGACCACCTGCACGCCGACCTCCACCTTGGCCTTGTCGCGCGGCTTGCGCACCCGCGCGGGCAGCACCGCCACCTGATAATGGCTCGCCCACTCGGCGTAGGTGGGGTTGAGATCGGGGTCGTAGCGACAGGCCCGGGTCACGCCGGTCTTGGGGTTGTCGGGCACCACGGCCTCGGGGACCCCACCTAGAAATTCCAGTGCCCGCGTGTGGGCACCGATCCAGTCGGCCAGTCCCTGGCTGAGGGTGGCCTCGGCATAGGTGTAGTTAGAAGCCCCCAACACCGCAACGAACACTTGGGCCTCATGCACCTCGCCGCTTGCCCGGTCGACGAGCGCCACCGTCTGCCCGGCCCAGTCTACGAACAGCTTCTCCCCGGCCCGGTGGTCCTGGCGCATGACGAGATCGAGCTTGCCGCACCACGCCCGGTACCGCTCGCAGAACCAGCTGTACTGAAACCCCTCGGGGTGGGCCGCTTTGTACTCCTGCCAGAGCAGGAACAACGTGACGCCCTTGCGCTTGAGCTCCCGGTGCACCTCAGACCAGTCCGGTACGGGACGCTGTTCACGGGCAAGCCTCACGGCCGAGGAAAACAGCCGCCGCTCCAGCGCCCCATCGTCGAGATCCTCGGGTAGCGGCCAGGCGAGCCCCGCCAGCCGAGCACGGCCCACATAGTCCGCTACGGTGGCCGGCGAGAGCGACAAGCTCCGCGCCACCGCTCTCAAGCCGAGCCCCGCACCCTGGTGCAGCCTCAGCACTTCACGAATCTTCCGCATGGTCAACCTCCGGTTTGCCACAGACAACCTCCTCAAGCGCTCAAAAGCGCAGGAGGATGCCACAGCTTCAAGGATGACCCTGCCTCAGACCCTCGCTCTCCACGGCAACCCGATCACCGATTCCACACCTCCCAGCAAAAGTGATCACTTGCCGTGGAACCGCTGATCGGTTTGTCCTGGAACCGCTGATCAGTTTGCCGTGGAACGGGTGATCGGCTTGGCGTGGATTCGGTGATCGGTTTGGGGCGGAATACGCACCCATTTCACCTCCCCGTGGTGGTGGACAGTGCTGCGCCGCCGGCGGCATACACCGTCGCGGTCCCGGTATAGCCGAACAGGTTGAGGGAGTGCCTGCCGCTGGCCAGCTCTCCGACGAGGCGACGGGTCAGCCGGTGGTCGAGAAACAGCCCGGTATCCAGGTAGTCAGTGAAATTCACTAGGAAGCGGTAAGCTCCCTCCCTTACCTCGTGGAAGACGCCCTGGTGGGCGTGGCGCTGGTATGGCTGCGTCCCTGCTGGTGGCGCCGTACCTTGAAGAATACCTGTTCGGCCGGCACCTCCAGCACTCGGGGTAAGGCGGCGAGCGCCTGCTGCAGGCGCTCGGCGGCGCGCGTCGGGTCGACGGTGGGCCGGGCCTGATACTCCTGGACATGGACCCAGCGCTGCTCCCCGTGGTAAAGGTCTATGGCCAGCGCGCACTCCGGCATGTCCGCGTCACAGAGCCGGTAGCAGTCGATCCCCTCACACCGCGTCCAACCGCCCAGCTCCCGCAGGTTCTTGCGCAGCCAGTTCGCGGACATTTGAAAAGGGAAAGGCCGCGGAATGGTACGCCCAGCCCTTTGCATGCATTCGCGGATTTCCGTCAGTCGTTGCCGGAGACGGCCGCCCGGAACAATCGCCTTCCCTCCGTGTGGGGGGGATCCGCCGCAAGACCGTGGCGCGAATGAACCGAAAGGGCGCTAGAGAGGCGGCGCTTGCGCCTGCCGCCCCAACGCCAGGCGAAGGAAGGCGACCCGATTCCCCACGTCACCATCAAGGGCTGCGAGCGCTGTTTCGAGCTTCTGCTTCGTCGCGGCATCCTTACTTGACACTGAGCGCCTTGACCAGCTTCTCGCGACGTCTTCTCAGATCGCACAGCCTCGTCCAAACCTCCGCGATCACGAGATCGATGTTCTCTCTGAACTTCACGCTGGCCGAGTCGTTCAGGCGCAGCGTCTCTTCTGTGAGCGCACCCGCCTTCGAGCGGGGCTTCGCTCGCTTGGCCTCGAACCAGAGATGCTCGGCCATCGAATCCTGGCAGGGATTGACGATGTACACGCCTCCGGGCTCGGGCTCGAACCACTTCTTGCCCTTTCTCCCGTTGCAGGCGCGACAGGCGTAGAAGAGGTTCGAATACTCGGTGCGCAGATCCTTGAACTTGCTCGCGGGTCGGTAGTGCTCCACCTCGAAGGTACCACCAAAAGCATCCGGCATCAGGCAATAGACGCAGCCGTGTGGAACTCCTCGGCGAGGGCGTCGATGTAGTCCCGTGGATTCGAGAAAGGTCCGGGCCTCAACCGACGGACATGGCGGCCCGTCGAATACCGGAAAGGCGACGGGCTAGCGGATCCCAAGGTTGTCCAACATCTGAGAGATGTTGTCTCCGTTGTCCTTGAATTGTTGCCGCACCTCGCCGAGGGGCTTGACCTGCTCCGGCGTCACGCGAGGAAACAACGCCTCCACTTTGTGGTGATCGATCTGGAGCCGTGCTTCCATCTCACGCGACCACCGTTCGCTCACATACTTCTCGGCGAGCAGATCCAGCCGCTCGACATTGATGTCATTGGGGACTTCATCGCGCGCCGTCACCGGCAGCGGCAAGATGGAGAAGAGCGGCGTCTCGTTCGGTTGGATGTCCGTGTAAACCTGATACGCCTGGATCCCGGACTCGTTGCCCGAAACGCGGATCACGTCCCGATGCACGGCCTCTTCGGTCGCGACCGAGACGACCGCTGCCGCTTGGTCGTATGGAGGCTCATCTGCGCATGTCGTAGGAAGATCCATCATCTGTCATTCATTAGGCTAATCGCTTTGCTGTCAAGGCACCACAGGAACAGCGAAAAGCTCTGCTCGTGCAAGTTTGGGAGCAGGTCAAACAGATTCCCGGCGTGCACGTCCTCGGCGTAGAAGTCGGTATCGAGGATCAGCTCTTGGCTCCGCTCATTCGGAAAACCCCAGCGCAGGTTGTAGCGGCCGATCGCGGGAGCTTTTGTCTGCGCGACAGGTGGCTGCGAGACCTGGTGTTCACGCGAGAGGGTGCTGGACTATGGCGGGTGGCCTTGGCCTGACCGAGCTTCCGCACCCGTTCGGCGGAGCTTCCAGGGTCAGGGTCCAGGGACGGTTTCTCTGCCGCGGACATGGTCACGTCTTGGGAGGCGTTGTGGCAATCATGGCGATTGCCAAAGGTCCCGCGGTCAACGAGATGAAAAGCATCGCCAAAGCCTCAACGGCGCCAGGGGACGCCGCGCTCTGCGTCTGAGGAACGATTGCCGGGGTCTTCCGGAGGCTCGCGCAGTAGGGCCTTAGCGGGCCATCCGCACCGTCGGCCCAACCCGAACGGCACCCCGATTCCGCACCCCCCGAACATCAGCGGCCCCGTTTCGCTCCCCGTCCCGCGCCCTGGTCGCGGGCCGGAGCCGGTGGTCTCAACGGGGCAGGTTAGGCAGCCGCACCGCTCAGGCGGGCGAGAAACCGCCCGTACAGCACGTCGCCGATGGCATGCAGGCGCCGCACCCGCGCCTCCACAGCCTGCTGGATGGAGGCCGCATCCTGGATGCAGGGAGAGTCCGCAGCGAGGTCGCTGCAGTAGCGGATGCTCCAGTCCTTGATCATCCGCGCCGTCACCTCGAGGTGAAACTGCATGGCGAGCGCCTGGTCCACGGCGAACGCTTGGTTTTCGAAGCAGGCGCTGCGCAGCAGCGGCGTGGCGCCGGCGGGTACGTCGAAGGTCCAGGCGTGCCAGTGAAAGGCATCGAAGCGTTCGGGCAGGCCCGCCAGCCACGGGCTGCCCGCCGCCGAGGGCAGGCGCTCCACCGTATGCCAGCCGATCTCCATGCTCGCACCGTGCCGGACCTCGGCACCGAGGGCCTTGGCGATCATCTGCCCGCCCAGGCACACCCCCATCATGGGTGTGCCCCTCTCCAGGGCGCGCCGGATCAGGGCGAGCTCCGCGGCGACCCAGGGCAGCGGGTCATGGACGCTGCCCGGGCCGCCCATGAACACGAGCCCGCACACATCGTCGAGGCGGCTCGGCACCGTCACGCCTCGGTCGATACAGAGCACTTCATAGGGTATGTCGCGGCGGGCCAGGAACGCGCACAGGTGACCCATGCCCTCGCAGGCTATATGGCGGAAGACGCGAAGCGGCTTCATATAGGCCCACGCCGAGGGGAGCCCGCAGCGCCGTTCCCCGCGTCCGGCCCCTCCGCTGCGACGCAGACCCAAGCCGGATTCGTCGCCACACTCGTGGGCCCAGCCATCGCTGACTGCTCCGTCAGTCTCTGCCTTCGATCGCCGGTCCGGCGCCCTGGCGGATGTCTCCGTCGCTCGCCTGGTCCCGATGGCTCGGCCCACGGCGCACTCCCCTCACGGTCGGGCGGGCGCCGCCCGGTGCGCCTTGCCCTCACCGTGGCTCAGAGGTGGGGCGACTGCGCCATCATCCCGGTCATGCTGCTGGTGAACGTGGGCCTCGATTTCTCTCAGCAGCACCAGGCGCCGTCGTGTCTCCTCCTGGGTTGAGAGCCGGGTTTAGGGGCGGTCTCGGCCGGCCGAAGCTGGGCGCTACGGACCCGCCAAACGGTCCTCAAGGCGCCACGACGATCATCCACGACACGCCGAAGCGGTCGGCGACCATGCCGAAGCGCGAGGAGAAGAAGGTCTTGGTCAACGGCATCTGCACCTGTCCGCCGTCGGCGAGAGCAGCGAACAACCGCTCGGCCTCGCCATCGTCAGGCACCGTGAGCGACAGCGAAAAGCCCTGGAAGCTCGGCCGCCCAGGGCTCGACCGTCGGAAGCCATCACCATCGTATCGCCGATGCGGAAGCTCGCATGCATCACCTTGTCCTCGGAACCGGGCGGGACCATGCCCGGCTGCGGCGGCTCAGGGCTGTCCTTGAAGCGCATGACCATCGCCACCTCGGCGCCGAGTGCGCGGCGGTAGAACTCGATCGCCTCCTCGCAGCGGCCGTCGAAGAACAGATAGGGCTGGACTTGCATGGCATCTCCTCCTCAGGGGCTGGGGGTGATCGCAGCTAAGAGCGTGACGGCTCTGCGCATCATCATGAATCGACTCGTCCAATCTCCTTGCGGCTGCGGGTCCGGAGCCGGGCTTGTCGGACGGTCTCGAGCCGCCGGCCCGGGCCTCCGACACGTCGAACGAGGCGCAGCGAAATCGCGCCGAGGGGATCGGGGCAGCGCCTCGAACACCTGGCGAACCTCGATCTCGGCATCCATGCCTTCGTCGGACTTCGGTCCCGAGTTCACGCCCGAGCGCTTGGCCCATTCGATCGCCTCTTCCTTCGACTTCACCTGGATCAGCCAGAAGCCGGCGAGCAGCCCCTGGGTCTCGGCGAAGGGCCCGTCGGTCACGGTGCGCTTCCCTGCGGAGAAGTGGATGCGTGCGCCCTTCGCGCTCGGCTGAAGCCCCTCCCCGGCGAGCAGCACGCCGGCCTTCACCATCTCCTCGTTGAACTTCCCCATCGCGGCAAGCAGATCCTCGCTCGGGAGAACGCCCGCCTCCGTGTTCTTGTCGGCTTTGAGCAGCAACATGAAGCGCATCGTCAGATCTCCTTCGGGTTGCGGGGTCATCGACACGTCGAACGATTTTTCGGTCGGCGCTCCCAAGTGCCGGAAATGCCGAGCCTCCGGACGGGTTCGCATGGACCGGCACCTGGCCGCGCCGGCCGATCAGGGTGACCATACCGGGTACCTCGCACTCGACATAGCCGGCATGACGCCGTGCATGCGGCCGAGCCGCACCTTTCCTTTCGGGGGCCAACCCCGGAGCCCTTACCGCACACGATAAGCCGCGTGGCAAGCCACGCAGGCCGCAGTGATCGCCCGCAGTCCCCGACAGGCCGCCGTTCGATCGCCTTCCTGCACGGTCACTGCGAATCGGCTCGCCGCGCGGTGCATGTTCAGTCCCATGGCCTGCATCGCCTGTGGCATGAACTCCGCCATGTGGCGCGCATCGTGCGCGGCCAATGATCTCATACCCAGGCGGTGCTCGGCGACATCGGCCGCTCGGTCCCATTGGTCTTCCGCCACGTCGCCCAGGATTTCATCGAGCGTGCGCAGGTGATCGCGCATGTTCGCGAGCATGTGCTCCTGCATCATCTCGGGGAGCCTGACCAGCTCACGAGAGTCCGCCGCCGCGGCCGCGGATGAACAGCAGATGGCGAGGAGTATGAATCCGACGGTGCGCATGCTTCACAAGCTTCTGAGCACAGGGTCTCAGGCGTCCTGCTCCGCCGCAGCGCTCTCCAGGGCCTGAGGCACCGGGCGGCCACCCACCTCGACCATGCGCTGGAACGGCAGGTCCAGCGCGCTGGGCACCGTTTCCAGCAAATGATCCAAAAAGGCTTGCGCGACCACCGAGAGCTGCTTGCCGGCGAGGCGCACCACGTACCACGCGCGGCGGATGGGGAAGCCCTCCACGTCCAGGACGGCGAGTTGCCCGGTGGCCGCCTCCAGTGCGATGGTGTGGCGCGACAGCGCCGAGATGCCCAGGCCACCGACGATGGCCTGCTTGATGGCCTCGTTGCTGCCGAGCTCCATGCGCACGCCGGGCGCGAGCCCGTGCTCACGGAACAACCGCTCGAGCGCCATGCGCGTCCCCGAGCCCTCTTCGCGCATCAGCCACGGCTCGGCGGCAATGCGCGCCAGGGAGATAGCGCGCTGCCCGACCAGAGGGTGGTGGCCGGGGGCGAGCACCACCAGCGGGTTCTCCAGGAAGACACGGGACTCGGTGGCGAGCTCCTCGGGCGGCTGGCCGAGGATGTACAGGTCGTCGAGGTTCTCCGCCAGCCGCTCCAGGATGAGCTCCCGATTGGTGACCTTCAGCGCCACCTCGATGCCCGGATAGCGCTGGCAGAACGGCCCCAGCAGCCGCGGCGCGAAGTACTTGGCGGTGGTCACCACCGCGAGCCGTAGCTGCCCCTGCTTCAGCCCCTTCATGTCGGCCACCGTCATCTCGAAGCGAGCCAAGCGCTCGAACAGCTCGCGACAGGCGGCGTACAGCTCCTGCCCCGCCGCCGTGGAGTAGATGCGCTTGCCGAGCTGCTCGAACAGGGGTAGTCCGATGGCCTCGGTGAGGTTCTTCATCTGAGCCGACACGGTGGGCTGCGTCAGACACAGCTCCTCGGCCGCACGGGTAAAGCTGCCGTGGCGCGTGATGGCCTCGAACACTTGGAGCTGGCGCAGCGTCAGGTGCCGGCCAAGCTGCAGTCTGGGGGGACGATCCATAGGCAAAAGTCTATCATACGCATTCGGAATTCCGACTGTTATAAATGCTCCAGCCGGTTCATGATGTGCGTTCGCGTTGCCACCGGCGCGGCGCGGGTCCGCGGTGGCGCGCCCGCCGCGTGCGGAGAGGTCGCCGCGCCGTGTGTCAGATATCAACCCTACATTGGAGGTCGAGATGGGCAAGTCGGAAACGATCACCGAGGGGAAGGAGCGCTACAAGTCCGGCGTGATCCCCTACAAGAAGATGGGCTACTGGGAGCCCGGGTACCAACCCAAGGACACCGATGTCATTACGTTGTTCCGCATCACGCCGCAGCCCGGCGTGGACCCGGAGGAGGCCGCGGCAGCCGTGGCCGGCGAGTCCTCCACCGCGACCTGGACGGTAGTGTGGACCGACCGCCTGACCGCCTGCGAGCTGTATCGCGCCAAGGCCTACCGCGTCGATCCGGTGCCCCATACGGGGCCGGGGACCGGTACCGATGCCCAGTACTTCGCCTACATCGCCTACGACTTGGATCTGTTCGAGCCCGGCTCGATCGCCAACCTGACCGCCTCGATCATCGGCAACGTGTTCGGCTTCAAGGCGATCAAGGCGCTGCGCCTGGAAGACATGCGCCTCCCGGTGGCCTACCTCAAGACCTTCCAGGGCCCCGCCACCGGCATCGTGGTCGAGCGCGAGCGTCTGGACAAGTTCGGCCGTCCCCTGCTCGGCGCCACCACCAAGCCGAAGCTGGGGCTGTCGGGGCGGAACTACGGGCGCGTGGTGTTCGAGGCGCTGAGGGGCGGGTTGGACTTCGTCAAGGACGACGAGAACATCAACTCCCAGCCCTTCATGCACTGGCGCGACCGCTTCCTGTACTGCATGGAGGCGGTAAACCGCGCCTCCGCGGCCACCGGCGAGGTCAAGGGGCATTACCTCAACGTCACCGCCGGCACCATGGACGAGATGATCGAGCGCGCCGAGTTCGCGAGGGATCTCGGGTCGGTCATCATCATGATCGATCTGGTGATCGGCTACACCGCCATCCAGACCATGGCCAAATGGTCGCGCAAGAACGACATGATCCTGCACCTGCACCGCGCCGGGAACTCCACCTACTCGCGGCAGAAAAACCACGGCATGAACTTCCGCGTCATCTGCAAGTGGATGCGCATGGCCGGGGTCGACCACATCCACGCCGGCACGGTGGTCGGCAAGCTGGAAGGCGACCCGCTCATGATCAAGGGGTTCTATGACACGCTGCGCGACACCCACACGCCGCTGAGCCTGGAAAACGGGCTGTTCTTCGAGCAGGACTGGGCCTCGCTGAACAAAGTGATGCCAGTCGCCTCCGGCGGCATTCACGCCGGGCAGATGCACCAGCTCATCCACTACCTCGGGGAGGACGTGGTGCTGCAGTTCGGCGGCGGCACCATCGGCCATCCGATGGGGATCCAGGCCGGCGCCACCGCAAACCGCGTGGCGTTGGAGGCGATGATCCTGGCGCGCAACGAAGGCCGCGATTACCTGAAGGAGGGGCCGCAGATCCTTGAGGCGGCCGCCAAATGGTGCTCGCCGCTCAAGGCCGCCCTCGACACCTGGAAGGACATCACCTTCAATTACGAGTCCACCGACACGGCGGATTTCGTCCCGACCGCCACCGCGAGCGTCTGACCGAGGAGGGCTACGTTATGAGGATCACCCAAGGCCAGTTTTCGTTTCTGCCCGACCTCACCGACGAGCAGATCGTCGCGCAGATCAAGTACGCGCTCAAGAACGGCTGGGCCGTCAACGTCGAATATACCGACGATCCCCATCCGCGCAACACCTATTGGGATATGTACGGCATGCCCATGTTCGACCTCAAAGATCCGGCCGGGATCATGATGGAGGTCAACGAGTGCCGCAAGACCTTCCCCAACCACTACGTGCGGCTCACCGCCTTCGACAGCACCCGCGGCTGGGAGACCCCGCGCATGTCGTTCATCGTCAACCGGCCGAAGGAGGAGCCCGGCTTCCGGCTGATGCGCCAGGAGCGCAACGGGCGCAGCATGGGCTACAGCGTCCACCCATACGCCACTGACAAGCCCGAAGGCCAGCGCTACTGAGCGCGCCGTGTGCGGGCGCGGGGTCTCGTCCTCGCGCCCGCGCGGCGCCCTATCACGAGCGTGAGCCGCCAGCGCTGGGAAGGGTCCCCATGAGCAATGTCGACGAGGGCGCCTCGGCCCCTGCAGAGCTGCCCGACGACACGCCGGTCGACCTGCAGGCGGAGTTTACCGCCTCCAACATCCAGGAAGTGCTGGACAAGCTCGACCGCGAGCTGGTCGGCTTGAAGCCGGTCAAGACCCGCATCCGCGAGACCGCGGCGCTGCTGCTGGTGGACCGGGTGCGCCGCCAGCTCCGGCTCGCCTCCGGGGCGCCGACGCTGCACATGAGCTTCACCGGCAACCCGGGCACCGGAAAGACCACGGTGGCGCTGCGCATGGCCGAAATTTTGCACCGGCTGGGCTATGTGCGCCAGGGGCATCTGGTGTCGGTGACGCGCGACGATCTGGTGGGCCAGTACATCGGTCATACCGCCCCCAAGACCAAGGAGGTCATCAAAAAGGCAATGGGCGGCGTCCTGTTCATCGACGAAGCCTATTACCTGTACCGCCCGGAGAACGAGCGGGATTACGGCCAGGAGGCGATCGAGATCCTGCTGCAGGTCATGGAGAACAACCGCGACGACTTGGTGGTGATTCTGGCCGGCTATAAGAACCGCATGGATCGGTTCTTCGACAGCAACCCGGGCATGCGCTCGCGCATCGCCCACCACATCGACTTTCCCGACTACACGGCCCAGGAGTTGCTGGCGATTGCCAAGCTGATGCTGGCCGGTCAGAACTACCGTTTCAGCCCCGCCGCGGAAGAAGCCTTCGAGGAGTATATCCGGCTGCGCATGCGGCTGCCGCTTTTCGCCAATGCGCGCTCGATTCGCAACGCCCTGGACCGCGCCCGCCTACGCCAGGCGAACCGGCTGTTCGAGGCGGCCCGCGGGACGCTCACCAAGTCCGACCTGGTCACCCTGGAGGCCGAGGATATCCGCGCGAGCCGAGTGTTCAGGGAGGGCCGCCGCGATGACGATCCACCCGACGCGGCGCCGGCGGACGACGCGCCGGAGCCTGAGGGCCCGCTCGGCACGCCCTAATCCGGAGCCTGTGGGACCTGCGCTGCCCGCTGCGGCGGCGCGCACGAGACGCGAGGTGATGATGGCGAGCCCGGTCGAGCTGTCACCCCTGCGCACCTGGCCCAAGGTGGTGGACGCCACATGCTACAACCGCGTGCGCCTCGCACTGCGGCGCATCGCGAATCCGCTGCGGGTGACCTTGCCCGCCCATCGCGGGCTGGAGATGATCCTCGACGATCGTGTCTGGCTCTGTGTCGACGCCCTGCGGGACGACCAGCCGATCCTGGCCTGGCATCAGTTCGCGGGCCGCGACGGCCTGCACGAGCCGGTCGCGTGTCGACTGCACGTCTATCACATCCATGGCGGGCTGGTGATGGGCACGGCGCTCGAGGCGCTGGCGATCAGCCTGGCGGACCGGCTCGCGGAGCGCCAGGCCAGCCCGGCGCAATAGGCACCAACCGGAGCGCTTAGCGGGGCTCGTGCTGAGAGACACCTGGGCCTGGCCGGTGAATGGCGACCCCCACTTCGAGCGGTTCTCGCGCCTGGTAGGCGGCCCCTTGGGGCGCTTTCTCATCCACCGATTCAACGCCTTCGTGAACGTGCTGATCCGCTCGGGGTACGCCGGGGCAGGGTTCCGCGGAGGTGATGGAAGCTACGCGCCAAGCTGGATAACGCCTTTTTCGGTCCGGCACCGCCAGCTTTTTCATCTTTGTGTTCGTGGGCGTGTTCGGGGCCAGTTTCCTGGCCGCCTCCGCCGGGTCGAGGGCCGTCAACTTCGCGGCCAACGTCTCCGCGTACTGCTCTACTTCGCCGCTACTCATCGCGTCATCTACGCCGCCGGCCTGTCCACGGCCCCACATGCGCCACTCCCCCCGCGCCTTGACCGCTTCGGCGCTATTTGTCCGGATCAGGCTGCGGCTGATGCTGCAACACCCTCGCCCAGCCGATCACGATGGCGGGCAGGTTCACCACGGCCAGGCTCCCGGTCAACTCGTGGATAGCGGGCCGCCCGTAAGCGCCGGCTTGCAGGCGATAAACCGTTACCGTGCGGTCCGTCGGGTGGACCAGCCACACCTCTGGCACTCCGGAACGTTCGTAGACGGCGAGCTTGAGGATCTGGTCGTGGCCTGCCGTCGACGGAGAGAGCACCTCCACCACCCAATCCGGCGCTCCGCGGCAGCCGCGCTCGTCCAGCTTGGCCGGATCGCAGACCACCAGCAGATCGGGCTGCACCACCGTGTCGATCTTCTCGTCCGCTTCATCGGCCTTGGGCAGGCGCACGTCGAAGGGGGCGATATACCGGCGGCAGGCCGAGCCCTCCAACGCAGAGCGAGCCTGAAAGCAAAGCTCGCCAAGAATTTCCTGATGCACCCGCGCGGGCGCCGGTGCCATGGCATAGGCGGCGCCGTCAATCAGCTCGTAGCGAACACCTTCCGGCCATCGACAGTAATCGGCGTAGGTGTGGTAGGCGTCATCACGAAGTGGCAGACCCATTGCGCGTCTCCGACCGATTGCGCGAATTATAGACCTCGCGTCGGGCCATCTACCTGGCGGCGCCGGTGCGCCGGGCCGCCTATCGAAAGCTTTCGCGACACAGCCAGATCCCGAAATGCTCCGCGATGGGCGCTCGTGCCTCCGGACCGGCACGCCTCTCGGGGATGACCGCCTTCGAGCACAGAGCGAACGAGCCCTGGGGGTTGGAGTAGGCTATGGCCCGCGGCAGACCGAAGAAGCCCGCGCCCGCCCCGCCTTCGGACGCAGACCAAACGAACTGGATTTATGGCAAGGGCGCTGACCCCGGGGCAGACTCCGATTCAGTGTGAGCTAGCCCCCAACGAAGCCTCCCTTCTTCCAGTCGTGGTTAGCATCGGCTCCAGGGGTAAACGCATGTCAAACGTCATTCCAACGAGCGCCCGGCGTGCATCGTATGGTCCGCAAGGGTTGTGAGGAACCATCGGTCTGCGCGCCCAACCCGACGGTCTGTTCACGACTCACAACCGTCATTCACGTCGGGCACGAATCGGCAGCAACGTGGCGGAGAGCCGACATAGGGATGCAGTGCACCCAGCGGAACGCAGAAATGGGTTCCGGGCCCGACACCCAACGACGATAGCCCCGGCGCCGTGGGCCGGCCTGAGTGCGAGGAGTGCGCCGACCATAGCCCGCCTATAACCTGGCAGAAGGCCGGCCGGCGCCGGCACTCAAATCCCACCAGCCTCGGCAACGGAGCCTGTCCGCAACGGGGACGACAACGTTCGCGCCGCTCGCCGGGAAATCCCCCAACCGCGCCGCCCACTGGCGCGGCGGTCAGCGTACCGAAACCTCTTGCTTCCTGATATTGTGCAGCGCACAATATTCCCGGTAGCCTACTTTTTCTACCAGTGTCTCTCGCAGGGAGACGAAGGAGCAGAAGCCATGAACACCGAGACAGTCCTTCCGTGGGAGCAGTTCGCCAAGGCTAGCCAGGCAGTGGTCGAGTCGATGACACGCCTTCAGCAGATTGGAGCGCGCAGTGTGGAGCGCCTGGCACAGCAGCAGATGGGTGCGGCGAGCGATCTGTTCGAACTGGGGGTGCGGCAAATCGAGGCACTCAGCAACGTCCAAGGCCCCGAAGATCTTTGGACGGTACAGACCCGCTTCGCCACGCAAGTGGGGGAGAAGTGGATGGCTAACGCCGGCAAATTCCTCGATGTCTACCTAGAGAACCAGGCCGAGGTTGGCAGGCTGTTCACGGAGCATATGAGCAACATGACGGCCAAGGGTGCGACCGAAGCCAAGGCTCCGGCCAAGGGTCCGGCCAAGGCCGCGACCGCCTGATCGATTTGCCGATTACTTCGTTCGGCATGTGCGGGCCTCGGGATATCCCGAGGCCCAGTCGTTTGAGCCTCCCGCTGCTTGCCAGAGGCCACTGATCGGATTGGTGTCACGTAGCGGTTGCTGACCTTCGCCCACCCCGCAGGCCAAGTCAGCGCGGGCCGGCTCATCGCGTAGTCGCCCATTGAGCACCCGCCGCCATGACCTGGGCACAATGGCTCGGTATCGGTGTAGAGACCTATCGCCGCTTCGCGAACGCTGGAACGCGAGCCGCGGTGACATTCCGGTGGCCCCCGACGACCACTCTCTGACTCCGCACAAGATGGATCACTTTATTCAGAGGGTTGACTGAACACCGAGCAGCCGTGTGGGCAGACCGCGCTGGCTTTCCCGGCGGGGTGCCCCCCAAAAGTAGTCGGAAAAGCCCCCCGTCAGACCCCTCGTCGTATAAGCTCTCCTCTTAGTCCTGGCTCCCGTTGCCCCTCGTCGGCAACTTGCTCGGTAAGATTGAGTGTCATCGGCTCGCAGCCTTCGCTGCGGTGCGACGTGGCGATCCGCAAGGACGCGTCTATCGCACCGGAGGCGATCCCACCTACGGCAAGACTGAAGTTTCAAATGCAACGGGTACATGCCCATCGACGCACGCACTGCCCGCCTGTCTGAAGCTTTCCCTCCGCCAGGCTTGACCCGGCTGGACCACACATGCCACGATTCAGCCCGGCCCGCACAGTCGGGTCACCTATCGGCTATTTGTGAGCGCGGCGGAGACTAGCGACGGCCAGGTCGGCCCCTTTTGCTGCTCCGCATCGCCAATTGCCAAAAGCGCTGGCCTCCTGAATCCCTGCCGTCCCCGCGTTTTTTGTTCAGAATCCAAGCCACAGGAGATCACCATGAGTGTGCCGGTGCTGTCTGCCGACCTCCAACGCATCATCGACGCTCGCCACCACGATCCTTTCGCGGTGCTCGGCCGCCACGAATTGGCGGATGGGCACCTCGAGGTGCGGGCCTACATCCCCGGCGCCCTGGAGGTGAGCATCGCGGAAGGGGAGCACGTGATGAGCCGGATCCCTGACACCGATCTCTTCGAGTGGAGGGGACCTGCAGGCTCTGTGCCGCCGCGTTATCGTCTCATCTGGCGCGATGCGAGCCATTTCGAGCACATTGCCCACGACCCATACAGCTTTCCGCCCCAGATCTCGGACTTCGATCTCCACCTCTTCGGAGAGGGCCGCCACCGCCACGCCCATCGCTTCCTAGGCGCCCGTCACCACGAGGTCGACGGCGTGCCGGGCGTGCTATTCGGCGTATGGGCACCTAATGCCGAGCGGGTGAGCGTGGTGGGCGACTTCAACCACTGGGATGGGCGCCGCCATCCCATGCGGGTGCGCGGCGGCAGCGGGGTGTGGGAGCTGTTCATCCCGGACCTGGCCCCGGCCGGCCCGTACAAGTTCGAGATCCGCAACCGCCACACCGGCATGGTGTTCTACAAGTCCGATCCCTACGGGCGCCATTTCGAGTTGCGGCCCGGCACCGCCTCCATCATGGTCGGACCGAACGCCTACGACTGGCAGGACGGGCACTGGATGGCACAGCGGCGCACCTGGGCCTGGATGCACGCCCCCATCTCCGTCTACGAGGTGCACCTGGGGTCTTGGCGCCGAGGCCCGGAGGGGGAGTTCCTGAATTACCGGGAGCTTGCCCACCAGCTCGTCGAGTACGTGAAGGACATGGGCTTCACCCACATCGAGCTGCTGCCCGTTACGGAGCACCCCTACGATCCTTCCTGGGGCTACCAGACCACCGGCTGCTTCGCCCCCACGAGCCGTTATGGCAGCCCTGACGATTTCCGGTACTTCGTCGATCACTGCCACCGGCACGGCATCGGGGTATTCGTGGACTGGGTCCCCGCCCATTTCCCCAAGGATGCCCATGGACTCGCGCGCTTCGACGGCAGCGCCCTCTACGAGCACGAGGACCCACGCCGCGGCGAACACCTGGACTGGGCGACGCTCATCTACAACTATGGCCGCAACGAGGTGAAGAATTTTCTCATCTCGAGCGCGCTGTATTGGCTCGAGGAGTTCCACCTCGATGGCCTGCGGGTGGATGCCGTGGCCTCCATGCTCTACCTGGATTACTCCCGCACCGAGTGGGTCCCCAACGAGTACGGCGGCCGAGAGAACCTCGAGGCCATCGCCCTGCTGCGCGGAGCTCAACGAGATCGCTCATGGGGAGTTCCCAGGCGTGCTGGTGATGGCCGAGGAGTCCACTTCCTGGCCCCAGGTCACTCGCCCGACCTACGCGGGGGGCCTCGGCTTCAGCCTGAAGTGGAACATGGGCTGGATGAACGACACCTTGAGCTACATGAGTCGGGAACCCATTCATCGCCACTACCACCATGACCAGCTCACCTTCTCCATGCTCTACGCCTTCACGGAGAACTTCCTGCTGCCCCTCTCCCACGACGAGATGGTGCACGGCAAGCAGTCCATGCTCAACAAGATGCCGGGCGACGAGTGGCAGCGCCACGCCAACCTGCGTCTGTTCTACACGTACCTGTTCGCCCACCCGGGCAAGAAGCTGCTGTTCATGGGAGCCGAGTTCGGTCAAGGGCGCGAGTGGAGCAGTACCGAGACGCTGGACTGGTACGTCCTGGACTATCCGCTCCATCAGGGGGTGCAGCGGCTCACGCGCGACCTCAACCACCTCTATCGCAGCTCCCCGGCGCTGTACAAATACGAGTTCGACTGGAACGGTTTCGCCTGGATCGACTGCCACGACGCCTCCCAGTCGGTGTTGAGCTTCGTGCGTCAGGCCGACGACGACCTGTTGGTGGTGGTGGTCAACTTCACACCGGTGCCGCGGCACGGTTACCGCATCGGCGTGCCCCGGCCGGGGGTCTACCGGGAGATCTTCAACTCCGACTCGGCTTACTACGGCGGCAGCAACCTGGGCAATGGCGCTGCCTGGCTTGGGGCCGAGGCCCTACCCTGGATGGGCCGGCAGTATTCCATCGCACTCACTCTGCCGCCACTTGCGGGCATCATTTTGCACCCCGAGTGATTCGGCTGCTGGCCGGCTGCCAGCCCGCGCGTGGGGGGCAGTTAGGCCAAGTTGCCGTCACCTTCTTTTTGTCTCGGGCGGCGCACGCCGGTGCGGGACCACGCGCCAGTGGATTGCATCCTTGCGGGAGCGTTTGTAGACCAGCAAGTCCGGGGTCCGCTGCATCGTGGCGATGCTTGGCTGGCCTTTTGGATGGGCGGCCCGTACCGACGACGGGGGGTAGGTCGACCCGGGTGGACGAGGAGCTGCGGCGCTTCCCAGGCCGAGGCGCCCCAACCGAAACCGTGATTAAAGGAGATCGTGATGGACCGGACGGCACTGACTCGGAGCATGAACGATTTATCGAGGTCCGAGTCGGCTAGCCCGCAACTTGTTACCGGAAACAACGCACCCGGGAGAACGCGGGGCCCCGTCCCTAGAGTCCGTCGACGAACACCTGAATGCGCCCCACTAGCTCCTGAGCGTAAAGGTCGCGGGAGAACTCGTCGCCACCGTCGATGACGGCGAGCCGGACACGCTTGCCGTCGGTGAGCGGCGCCACGCGTTGCTGCAAGCTCTTGGTTGCGTCATCGTCGGTTCCGACGACGATCAATACGGGCTTCCTGATCTTGGGGAGCAGCGTCGGCGTATCCAGCCGCGGGTCGGCATCGTAGTACGAGAGGAAAGTTTCTGCGGTCGCCCGGGTGTCGGGACAGTACAGAAAGTCCACATGGTCGAACACTTTGTTTCCCTGGCCCGCCTTGACCAGCGCCCGGGCCTGCTCGATGAGAGGTGCGAGCGCTCGGTTATAGCGGTGCTGGTAATCGGCAGCGACCGAGGCCGGATCCCAGGTCTGCGGATCCACCAGGACCACACCTTCCACCACCGGGTCGTCCCGTTCGGCCGCGAACCACGCCGTCTGATCGCCGCCGCGGGAGACTCCCAGCAGGACAACCTTCTTGACACCTTGGCTCTTAAGCCATTCCAGCCACCCGCCGATCTCGTCCAGCGCGTCGGTGTGCTTGTGCCGGTGGGGGGTCAGGCAATCGTACATGCCGTGTCGATTGTTGAGGCCCAGGCTCAGGTTGATGGCCAGAGTGCTGATTCCCTTGCCCTTGAGCTGATCCTGCAGGGCGGCCATGAGGTACGTCCCGTTGTGCGTCAGGGAGCCGTGTGTCATAAGCACTACGGGCCCGGACGACCACTCACCCCCGGCCCGATCGAGGCTGGCGTTGAGGATAAAGCCACCGTGCCGGATCTCGACTTCTTCAGCCCGCAACCAGAGGCCGGGAATCAGCAGGAGGGTGAGGCACAGGCCGCATGCCCGGCTGCCGTTCATGGAGGTTTATCCTTTCGATCTCGGAGATCGAAGTCGATCGGGGAGACAGTAACCGGGGCGCTGCCGCTGTGATGACACACCCCGTAGGGGAGGACGCGGGGCTTGTGAAGAGATCGTCGCGAGCGGGCCTAGAGCGACGCGCGCGGAGGCGCAGCGAACGAGACATCTCGCGTAGATAGGCGAGGAGCGAGTACCGCACGACGCCGCTATCGGGAGGTGCAGCAACCTTATTCGCCAAGCTCTCAGGCCCCACGGGGACCCGACCCCTGCACGGTAACCCTTCTGACTCCGTAGGCGCCACGATGGCTGCGGGCGCGAGCGCCGCCGTAATGCCGTAATTCAGCGTGCGTGCAGCGCGTCCCTGTACCAGGAGCCTGCGATGCGGCGCACCCCACTGGTTCGTGCATCATTCCGCCCACGGCCAGGGCGTGACGCGGCTCGGCTCACGCTCTGCGATCAGCGTGGCATAGAGGCTATTGTAGTCGGCCTTGGATGTTGCGCAGAACACCCCATGCCAATGGTCACCGCTTCTGCCGACGGCCACCGTCCAGCTTCCGCCCGAATAGGCCCAACCCTCCTGGGGAAGCCAGCTCATGGGCGACTCCCGGCTGTAGGCTGTCGCGAGTGCGTTGAACATGGCGCACACCGCCTGACAGAACTGTGTGGTCAGCGCGGCGATATCCTGAGGGATATCCACTCTTGCCTTGTAGGCGATGAGTTGACCGTCCTGCGCGAACTCGAAGGCGACGATGACCCCGGGAACTTCCAGAAGCTCGTCCATTGATGCCATGTTCCACCCCCTCGGCGGATACCGTGTCCGAATGGGCCTTGACCGTAATTCCGTGCCGAACCCGACCCCGAAGGTCGGGTCTCCTTCCGACTCTGTCCTGCCAGGTCAGTATAGATCGGGTCCGCTCACGCGGCCCGCATCAGTCTTACCCGATCGCTCGGACGAGGTGCTGCTCGGCCCTTTCCCGCACGACTGGCGGCCTCAAACCCCACCGGCGGACAACAGCCAAGCTTTGACAACTCAGAGCCTGTGGAGAAACCGCCGGGCACCCTGCGGGTACCGCTCACATCCTCCGCTCGGAAGGGGCGATGGAGTAAACTCATGTTGCGCGGTGCTCGGTCGTCGCCTATCGACTGGACAGCTCTCGTCGTTTGCGCTGCGTGTTGCCTCGGTCTCGGGCCGCTCGCGACGATTTCGTCGCGTGCCTCAGTCGAGAGATGCCACGGAAGCGGTTTCGATATCCTGGCAGGGCAACCATCGAAACAGGAGGGTTGGAATGATCAGCGTACGTCCTGTGGACGACACAACGTTCGAGGTCACGGTCCAGGCGCACGCCACCACGACGCATACGGTCACGTTGAGCCTGGACTACTACCGGAAGCTAACCGCAGGACGCGTCCCGCCCGAAGTCCTCGTAGAGAAGTCCTTCGAGTTTCTGCTGGAGCGTGAGGGCAACACCAGCATTCTCCGACGCTTTGACCTGCCGATCATCGGCCGTTATTTTCCCGAGTACGAGCGGACCGTCCGGTCCATGCTGTCGCTCGCCTAAGTCCGCCAAGCCGGCGAGATGGGAACGGGTGCGTTGACAGAGCCCACGATGCGGTCTATACACCTTCGTTACGGCGATGGGGTTCGTCGCCGAGGAGGTGTGTCATGAGAATCGAAATCACTGACCCCATCTCGGGGCGCGATGTTAAGGACTTGGAGCACGCGCCGTACGTGGTCGAGGGTGACCTGAAGATCTTCTTCGAGTCGGAGGACACCAAACGGGCATACCTGGACATCGAGGTGGAACATCCCGGCGAAGACTTCGAGCACAGCCTGGACAACCCAGCCGCAATGGGTCCGGGAGACCGCCGGTAGCCGGCTGTCGTCGCGCCGGCTGGGAGGCAAATCGCTCACCCCCTTAGCCAGAAACCGCCAGGCCCGCCACAAGCCACGGAAGGCGCGCGGCGCAGAGGTGAGAACCCGTTTAGCGCACGGCGCTAGCCAACCCACCGGCGTCAAGCCAGTGCGGGAGCGCGCCGCTCCGCGGTTACTCGCGGCGCCGCCGTGCGGCCGTGCACTGACCGGCGCTCAGAGCTTGCGAAGAAATCGTCGCGAGCGGCTCGCGAGCAGAGCGTACGGAGCGCAGTGACGAGACCTGTCCAGTGGATCGGGGAGGAACGAGCACCGCGCGACGCCGCTACCGGGACACGCAGCGGATTTGTTTACGGACTCTAACTCAGTCCTTCTGGTCCCAGCCCACCACGGCCCCATTCTCCAGGGTAATTCTCAGGGCGTACCGGTTCCTTCCCTGGGCGCCGTATTTCCAGATCTCTTTGCTCTTGGTCTTGAGGACCTGTTTGTCCACGTCGGCGGGCGCGCCCAGGGCGTCTCCCAACTGTTCGGCGGTCTGGCCTACCCAGAAGTATCCGTCCATGATCTTCCGCACGAGATTCGCGTCCTGGTATTTGCTCTCCAATCGAGACAGCCGCCTCCTGTGCCGGAATACCCGGTAGGAGAAGTACAGGGTGAAGCTGCCGGCCAGGACCAAAAGCGGTATCGTAATCCCGACCCTTTCGAAGAACCTCACGCTGCCGGCGATCACCGCCCCGGCAAGCAGAAGCAGAGCCATGGCCCAACGCCATCGAGTGGTGCGCCTTCTTCCCATTCAGGCTTTCCTCCCCCCCTTCAGCCGAGCGCGGTCGTCCACAAAGGGATCCTCTCCAGCGCCGTCCGCCAGCGCCGTCAATGTACCAGGCACGGCCTCCCTTTCACATATGGGATCGCGCGAGAATGCTCAAACAGGACAGACAACGATGGACAGGCACCTATCGCGGCGCAATGGCCGAGCGGCGCTCACGCGGCTTGCCGAGGGCGCGGATGGTCGGCGCCGCGGCCGAGCGCGCAAGAATTCCGGCCCCAGGCTGTCAAAGACTCAAGCGCGCAGACCGATAACACCGATACATGCCCTTGTTTCCGGGTTCAACGCCGGCCGACCGCACCGTGGAGTTCCGGGGAGCGTCGGTCGCGCCGAAGCGGTAACTCAAGCGCGGACCCCTATCTCCTCCTCTGCTCTCTTCTCACCGCAGTTCCTTCCGACTGCGTGCTGGCACTGCATTTGGAGACCGGGTGAAGCCAAGCTGATGGAGTGAAGTGCATACCCCATTTTCACGAGAGGAAGCACAAATGAAGAGGTTCAGAAGGTGGAGGCAGCATTCCTCCGTTGTCCTCTCTACACTGCAGAACTCCTGACTTGGCGCTAAATTCAATGCGACTGGACGGTGTCGTAGACCAGGCGCAGGTGGGTGCCAGGGTATTTCATCTGCTGGGTATTCAGATATTCGCAAAGAGCGATGATAGCTTGTTGAGATCGATTATTGGCCAAGCCGTAGAGACGCACCCGCAATTCATGGCGCTGGTAATCCGGGATAATATCGCCGGGTAAGCAGAACACGGCTTTGAGGAAGGCGCGAACTTCGTCGTCGTGGCGCACGAAAAAGGGTTCGACAATGCTCGCGAGACAACTCTCACTGCGATAAGCGACGACCTTGATGAGCTGGGTAATGGTTTTTCGTTCGCGTTCGTGATGTACGATCTTGTCCGCCTCATAAATGCTCTTCAATGGCACGCGCTTTTCCATCGCGTTGATGCGTTCGCTGAGTTGCTCGCATTGCCTTTCCAATCGTTCGATGGCCTCTGTCGCCTTCTCTTGCTTCGCCGTCGATGCCCTGTTACGTTGGTGCTTGCCACGCTGGGCGTAGGCTCTGCCGAGCTGCGCCTTGGTTGCCTGGAGCGATTTTATCAGCGCTCGGCGCTCAGGATTGGGAACCATCCGCTCAGGATCGGCTGGTTCGGTGGCATAGGTGCTCAAGTGGTCGATGTTGAATTCGTCCTGCAGGTATTTGAAGAAGTTCTCTTGGCGCCAACGGCCGAACATGCGATGGGCGATCTCTGCGGCAGGTAAGTCCTGCCGGGTCGTCAGGATCGCGCTCTGATGTCCGTTTTTGCATAAGCGGCGGATCTCGCGCATCCACAAGGCGGGTTGTTTGCGATTGGCAGCGATGACCTGCACGCTGCACTCGGCCAGACTATAGGTCACAGACTTACCGTGGTGCTCGACGCTTAAGGGGCGGAAGTCCTCCGGGTCCCAGGGCGTTTGTTTACCCTTGCGATACGTGATGACTTCGGCCCCTTGGCTGTGCCACTGCTGGAAGGACTGGGGGCTCCAAGCCTCACGGTCAAACACCAAGGTCAGCGTCCGGTCGGGGCCGATCTGCTGGCGCGCCTGGGGAATGACCTCCTGCTCGATCAGCGCCAAGAGGTGTCCATTGAGGGGGCTGGTGACGAAGAACACCGGCTCGGCCGCTCCGTTATGCACCCAAACATCCGTCGAGGCGGGCAGACACTGGCGGCGTTTCTGCACCAACGTCTTAGGCAGCGGATGCTTGCGCCCCGTGTAGGCATGGACGTGACCGTCGACGTACAGTATGCCCAGCTCATCGGGCTCCCCCTGCGCCCACTGGGCGGTCAACGCCGCGGCGAGTTGCGCCGCCTGTTGGCGAGCTCCGGTGTCTGGTCTCCTAGCCCTTGATGCCGGCGTCGTTGATTGTAGAAAGTGAAGTACCGGCCGAGTTGGCGCTTGGCGTCCAGGATCGACTCGTACGCCTTCAGATACACTTCTTCGTACTTCACGCTGCGCCACAGCCTCTCGACAAAAACGTTATCTATCCAGCGCCCGCGTCCGTCCATACTGATGCGGATGTCATGAGCCAGGAGCGCGCTCGTGAAATCCTTGTCGGTGAACTGGCTGCCCTGGTCGGTATTGAAGATCTCGGGGCGTCCGTGGAGCATGAGCGCCTCTTCCAGCGCCTCCATACAGAAGGAGGTGTCCATGCAGTTGGAAAGCCGCCAGGCCAGCACCCGGCGCGAGCACCAATCGATGATCGCCACCAGATAGGCAAAGCCCTTGGCCAGGGGAATGTACGTGATGTCCGTAGCCCAGACCTGGTTGGGTCGGGTGACCACTACATCACGCTAGCCAAGTAAGGCCATACCTTGTGGCCGGGGTGCGCATCCGAGAGCCGCGGCTTGCGGTACAACGCCTCGATTCCCATCTTGTCCCTCAATGTCTGGACGTGGCGCCGGCCGACCTCGAAGCCCTCGTCGCGCAACGCCCCGCGCATGCGCCGGCTGCCATAGAACGGGTGCTTTAGGTGCAGCTCGTCGATTGCCCGCATCAGCGCCAGATCCCGCGCCGACACCGCCACCGCCCGGTAGTACTGGGATGAGCGCGAGAGCCCCAGGAGCTGGCACTGCCGCGTCAGCGGCAATTCGGCCACCTTGTCGATCATCGCTTTGTCGCATCGCCGATGCGACCGAGCGCGACGGACAAAAAATCGTTCTCCAGCGTCAGCTGCCCGATCTTCGCCTGCATGTCCTTCACCGACGGCCCCGATTCGGACTTGCGTTCCCGCTCGAACACCTCGTCAGCGCGGCTCTGCAACTGCTGCTTCCACGCCAGGATCTGACTCTGATGAACCTGAAACTGCGCCGATAACTCCGCCAAGGTCTTGTCGCCCTTGATCGCCGCCAGTGCCACCCTTGCCTTGAATCCCGCTCCATGATTGCGCCTCTTGCCACTCATTTGCCGCTCCTCTCAATAGCATCGCCATGATAAAGCGGTTCATCCCCTACCACTTATCCCGCCGTACAGATTTCCGGAGCCAGCTCTCATGACCGTGGCGGCGGAAATCAGCACGCCGTAGCACTCACATCACACAACCGCCGCGCCGTATGCTCGAACGCCAGCAGGTGAGGCTCGGTGGGATAGACGGCCAGCACCTTGACGCGCGCCCCGTATTGAACCGGCGCCGCGACCTCCTACCGGGAAGGCGCTGCGATGGGCTTGCCGCAGGCGCAGCGGGCTTCGAGCGTGCGGTGCTCGGTGACCTCAAGGCGCACTGGCGGCAAGTCGAAGACCTGACGTACCTCGCCCGCGACCTCCCCGGTCCGGGGGCGTCCGCAGGCATTGCAGGTCGGCGCTAGTACCTCATTTCATCTCGATTTTCGGGTATAAGCGCTTGAGTTTGATGCGAGCATCGTCGTTGGTGAACTGCCAGTTGACGCCCACCTGAGCGGTGTTGCGGCGTTCGGCCCAGGCTTTGGCCTCGCAACGTAGTGTTTCAAGATCGGCGATACGGCGGTTGAGGCATTGCTTGGTGAAGACTCTCAACTCAATTGCGGCCACCTCCAACCAGCTGCCATGCTTGGGCGTGTAGTGAATCTCCAGGCGATCCAGCAAGCGGCGCGCCTCGGCAGGCGCAAAGGCCTTGTACAAGGAGGCCGGGACGTGAGTGTTCAAGTTGTCCCACACCAAGACCACCTTCTCGGCCTCGGGATAATCGACCTCGAGCAGTTCTCGGGATCTCTTCGGCCAAGTCGTGGGCCGTTTTCGTGGTGCGGACATTGACCTTGCGCCAACCGGCCAAAGGCTCGGTCAGCATGAAGTTGACGGCAGTTCCCAAGCGTTCGTACTCATAGTCGTAACGCTGCGGTTGGCCGGGTTCGACAGGCAGGGGCCGACGTGTCTCGCCGACCAACTGCATGGGTTGCTCGTCCAGACAAACCATGGGCCGTTCTGGGTGCTGCGTTTGTCACGAAGTTTGAACCTAACGATCATTGCGTCTGGCGCCACCCCAGAGGATGAAAGAAGCTGTGGGGTGGGAGACGGCGGGAAGAGGTCGCGCAAGTTTTTGGCGGCTCGACCCCGCAACCTAACGTGACCCGCCGGACCGACTCGTACCCCGGATTGCTTCCCTACAGAGCGCACGTTAAACAGGCCGTCGGCGGCTTGCCGCCTTCAGGCTCACTCGGTCCGGCACCCGCCGTCTCCCATCTCTTGAGTGTATTGCGACGGGAGACGACATGGAACTGGTAGCGATCTTCAAGCGTGTCATCGGTCTGGATGTGCATCAGGGGCAAGTGACCGCCTGTGCCATCCTTGAGGAGGCCGACGGCCAAGTCTACATCGAGCAACGCCAATTCGGTGCCTTCAAGAAAGACCGCCGGGCGTTCGCGGAGTGGTGCGCGGGATTTCGCCCGGAGGAGGTGGTCATGGAGAGCACCGGCATTTACTGGAAAAGTCCTTACGCAGCCCTAGAAGGCGCACGGCATCCAAGCCAAGGTGGTCAACGCCCGCCACGTCAAGCAGGTCCCGGGACGCAAGACCGACATCGGCGATGCCCAGTGGCTGGCCATGTTGGCTCGCGCCGCTCTGTTGCGCGCCTCCTTCGTGCCGAAGGCCAAACTGCGCGAGCTGCGCCTGATCGCCCGGCAGCGACAGAAGCTCGTGGGCTTGGCTGCCTCGGAGAAGAACCGGCTGCACAAGGTGCTCACCGATGGTGGCATCCGCCTGGGGGTGGTGGTGAGCGATATCCACGGCCAGTCGGCCCGTGCCATGCTGAAAGCCCTCATCCAGGGGGCTGCTGCCCACGAGGTCCTCCCCCTGGCCAGCCGCCGGCTGAAGGCGAGCCGCGAGGAGCTGCTCGATGCCCTGCAGGGGGACCTGACCGAGTCTCATCGCTTCGTCCTCGATGAATTGATGCGCCACATCGAGGAGCTCGAAGCCCGCATCGCCCGCTTCGATGCTCGCTTGCTCGAAGGCCTGAAGGAGGAGGCCAACAGCCTGCTGTTGTTGCAGACCCTACCAGGGGTCAATGTCATCGGTGCCGCCATGCTGCTGGTGGAAATCGGTAGCGACATGAGCGCCTTCGGTCATGCCGAGCGGCTCGCTTCCTGGGTGGGTATCTGCCCCGGCAACCACGAGTCGGCCGGCAAGCGCCAATCGGGGCGCACCCGCAAGGGCAACCCCTATGTGCGTCGTCTGCTGTGCGAGTTCGCCCATGCCGCAAGCCGTACCCGCTTGCGCCGCGGCCGCAAACGAGCCATCATCGCTCTGGCCCACAAGATGTTGCGTATCATCTTCTGCATGCTCTCGCGCGGCCAACACTACCGGGATTCGGCCCGCGCTTCGGCGCCCGGTACGCCTTCTTCAGCACTCCGGCCGATGCACGCTTGATCAGCCGCGTGATCTGTTGACGCGAGTACCCCGGGGTACGCACCAGATAACGCACCACCACGCCCTTGTCGGCCCGCTTGAGCCGGCTGTAGCCGAAGCGCCTCAGCACCTGCTGGATGGTGCCGGTAGCGGTCTTCGTCGTGCCCACATCCCCGAAACTCGACCTCCGCAGTGCCTTCCAGGAACTGCCGCAACTGCGTCAGCGTGACCAGCTTCTGCTCGCTCATGTCGATCACCATGCACCCGATGATCGATCCACTCAGCTCGCTTCAGACTCATACCTCGCTCGAAACACACACCACCGTTCAGACTCATACCATGTTGGAAAAGACTTGCCCTGTCCCGGAGGTTCACACTCCTGTAATATCTTCGCGTTCTAATTCCCTGCCGAATGGGTGCTGACCAGCCGAGTGGCAGCCGTCGAGATTTCGGTCGAAGCGCACGTCGATGTCTGGCAAGATCCTTATCGTCGAAGACGAGCCTGCGATACGCGACATGCTGCGCTTCGCGCTCTCGCGGGCCGGCTATGACACGCTGGAGGCAGGGGACGTCAAACAGGCCGAGATCCATGTGCGCAACGCGCTGCCCGACCTAGTCCTGCTGGACTGGATGCTGCCGGGCATGAGCGGCATCGATTATGCGCGCCGCCTGAAGCAGGACCGGGATGCGCGTCAGATCCCTATCATCATCCTCACCGCCAAGGGCGAAGAGGAGGACAGGATCCGGGGGCTGGAGGTCGGCGCCGATGACTATGTGAGCAAACCTTTTTCGCCGCGCGAGCTTCTGGCCCGCATCAAGGCCGTCCTGCGACGCGTCGCACCGCAGGCGACCGACGAGGTGGCCCAGATCGGCGATCTGCAGCTCGACCCCGCGAGCCATCGCATTAGCGCCGGGAGAAACGGGGTGGAAATGGGACCGACGGAGTTCCGTCTACTGCATTTCTTCATGACCCACCAGGAGAGGGTCTACAGTCGCCGGCAACTGCTGGATATGATCTGGGGGATGAATGCCTACGTCGAGGAACGTACCGTGGACGTTCACATCCGTCGGCTGCGCAAGGCGCTGGCGCCCCATGGCTTGGAGGGGCTGATTGAGACCGTGCGCGGGGTCGGCTACCGTCTTTCCGCACCCAGCTGACATTGGACAGCGTCTGGGCAAAAGAGGCCCTGCGCATCGGCGGCGCTCTGCTCCTCGCCGCCCTCATTGGCGCCATGCTGGGCTATGCCACGGCTACGGCCCTGGCCGCAGCCCTGGCGTACCTGGGCTGGCACGTCTACCACCTGAATCAGCTCCACTGGTGGCTGCGCGAGGGAAAGAAGTTCCGGCCTCCTCTGGCACGCGGCGTGTGGGGGCAGGTCTTCAACGAGATCTATCGGCTGCAACTGCGCAATCGCAAGCGCAAGCGCAAGCTGGCCCGCTACCTCAGACGCTTTCAGGACGCCACGGCAGCCTGGCCAGATGCGGCGGTTGTCCTCGACGAGGTCGGCGCCATCGAGTGGGCCAACCCCCGGGCGCGCGAGCTGCTTGGCCTTCGTATCCCTCAGGACGTGGGTCGTCGCGTGACCTACTTCGTTCGCCACCCCGGTTTCTCCCTCTTCCTCACCGCGGGCGGGGCCGAACCGCTGCAGCTACCGTCGCCGGTCGACCCCGACGTGCACCTCGCCGTGTACATTTTGCCTTACGGAAAGAAACAGCAGCGTCTACTGATCGCCCATGACGTCACGCGGTTGCGTCGCCTGGAACTGGTACGCCGCGACTTCGTCGCCAACGTGTCGCACGAGCTACGCACGCCGCTGACGGTCCTCAACGGATACCTGGAAACCCTCGGAGACGTGGCCGAAGAGTGTCCAGTCGGCTGGGGTGAATCGCTGCATGCCATGCAGCAGCAAGCAGCGCGGATGCAGCGCATCGTCGAAGACCTGCTGCTACTCGCTCGCCTCGAGGCGGAAAGCGAGGAGCCACGCGAGGAACACGTGTCTGTACCTGACCTGCTCGAATCCGTAACCGACGAGGCCCGTCGGCTGAGCGGAGCACAGGGTCACCACATCAGCCTGGAGGCAGAGGCGGTCACTGTCACCGGAGATGCCGGGGAACTGCGCAGCGCCTTCTCTAACCTCGTCGTGAACGCGGTTCAGTACACGCCGCCCGGCGGCGACATCCGTATACGCTGGTACCGTGATGAACGCGGCGTACACTTGGAGGTGACCGACACGGGCCCAGGGATCGAGGTGCAGCACATTCCGCGCCTCACGGAGCGCTTCTACCGCGTTGACGTCGGGCGCTCCCGCGAAAGCGGCGGCACCGGTCTCGGACTGGCCATCGTGAAGCACGTGCTGCAGCGGCACGACGCCGAGCTTCACATCCAGAGCGCTCCGGGCAAGGGCAGCACCTTCCGCTGCGATTTCCCGGCGTGGCGCGCGGAGACGGTTCTCGCCGACCCGGCATCGCTGTCATGAAACTCACAGCCTGTGAAGAAATCGTCGTGAGCGCCCCAGAGCGGGGGCGCACGGAGCACAGCGGCGAGCGCTATCCTAAACTAGGTGAGGAGCTAGCATCGTACGCCGGCGCCATCGGGGGGGTGCAGCAGTTTTGTGCGCGAGCGCCACGGAGTTCGTTACCGGCCGCTTAGCCCGGAAGGAGGAGCATTAGCATGGACAGAATCAGCATCGGCCAGCACATTTCCCGTCAGTTCAATACCGAGCTGGAAGACATCCGGCAGCGGGTTCTGGCCATGGGTGGCCTGGTTGAGCAGCAGGTCCAGGACGGCCTGCGCGCCCTGGTGGAGGGCAACAGCCAGATGGCGGAGTTCGTCCTCACCAACGACCATAAAGTGAACGCCATGGAAGTCGCCATCGACGAGGAATGCATTCAGGTGCTGGCCCGCCGGCAGCCAGCGGCGAGCGACCTGCGTCTTATCATCGCAGTCATCAAGACGATTACTGACCTCGAGCGTATCGGTGACGAGGCAGAGCGCATCGCACGCATGACCATGCACCTCATCGATACCGGCGGATGCAATGGCAACACCTGTTTTGGCATGGAGGCGATGTCGACGCGCGTTCAGAAGATGCTGCACGACGTTCTGGACGCCTTCGCGCGGCTGGATGTCGAGGCAGCCGTCCACGTGGCCCGGGAGGACAACAGGGTCAACCAAGAGTACGACGGCCTCACGCGCCAGCACATCACCTTCATGATGGAGGATCCGCGCACCATCAGCCGCGGCATCGATCTGCTGTGGATCGCCCGCGCCCTGGAACGCATCGGTGATCACGCTCGCAATATCGGCGAGTACGTCATCTACCTGGTGCGTGGCAAGGATGTCCGCCACACCTCCCTGGAGCACATGGAACGGGCAGCCCACGGAAACGGGGAGCTGCCCAAAGAGAGCGCCTAATCGACGCCGAGCTTCTTTAGCCGGTAGCGCAGTGCCCGGAAGGAGATGCCCAGCAGCTTCGCCGCGGCGGTCTTGTTGTAGCGCGTCTTCTCAAGAGCCTGGAGAATGGCCTGTCGCTCCAGGTCGCTGAGGAACGGATCGAGGGACTGCTGGGCCGCAGGCGCGGCGCGCTCCGGGAGGGTCAGGGCGCTGGGGCCTGGGAGCTGGAGATCGTGCTCCTGGATCAGGCGACCTTCACTGAGAGTGATGGCACGCTCCAAGATGTTCTCGAGCTCCCGCACGTTCCCAGGGAAGTCGTATGCGACGAGTGCCGTCAAGGCCGCCTTCGAGAGCACCGGCTTCGAAACCCCGGGCGGGGCCAGTGTCCCCAGAATGTGCTCTACGAGGTGCGGGATGTCTTCGCGCCTGCCCCGCAGGGCCGGCACGCTCAGCTCGATGACGTTGATGCGATAGTACAGGTCCTGACGGAAGAGCCCGTCCCGCACTAAGGCCCCGAGGTCTTTGTGGGTCGCGCTCAGCAGGCGGACGTCCACGGACACCTCCTGCTGGGCACCCACCGGCCGCACCGCCTTCTCTTGGATGGCGCGCAGCAGCTTGACCTGCATGTGTAGGGGCAGCTCGGCGACCTCGTCCAGGAACAACGTGCCCCCGTGGGCCGCCTGGAATAGCCCGGGCTTGTCCGCGGTAGCGCCGGTGAAGCTGCCCCGTTTGTGTCCGAAGAACTCGCTCTCCATCAGCTCCTGGGGAATGGCACCGCAATTCACCGCCACGAAGGGCTTCTCACCCCGCGGCCCCTGCTCGTGAATCAGCCGTGCCACGAGCTCCTTACCCGTGCCGGATTCCCCACTGATGTAGACGGGAGCCTGGCTGCGCGCAAGCTTGCCGATCGTCGACCGAATGGTCTGCATGGCGGGAGACTCGCCCAGCAGCTGACGGCTCGAAGTCCGGCGCTTGTCCGATAGGCGCAAGGCGCTGGTAACGAGATTGCGCAGGACCGGAAGCTCCACCGGCTTGGAGACAAAGTCGAAGGCTCCGGCCTTCAGGCTGCGAATGGCCGATTCCATGTCTCCGTATGCGGTGATGACCGCCACTGGGAGCTTGGGGTGGTTTAGCTGAATGTACTCGACCAGCGAGATGCCACTGCCGTCGGGCAACCGCATGTCCGTGAGGCACAGGTCGAAGGGCTGTTGCTGCAGCAGGCGCCGAGCCGCCGCCAGGGTGTCCGCGGACCGGCTAGCCACCGACATGCGCTCCAGCGTGAGCGCCAGAAGCTCACGTATGTCAGCCTCGTCGTCCACAACTAGCGCGAGTGGCGGAGACATCAGGCGCCCCTTCTCCGGGGGTCCGCAAAGGTGATGCGAAAGCAGCTCCCCCCTTCCGGCTCAGGCAGGTAGCTGAGACGCGCCTGATTGTGCTCGCAGAGTTCGCGGGCCATATACAGCCCCAGACCAGTACCCCGCGGCTCGGTGGTAAAGAAGGGCTCGAAGATCTGGTCTGCGAGATCTGGGGCGATTCCTGGACCGCGATCGAGAACATCAAGCACCGGGGTATTGCCCTGCATGCTCCCCCTCAGCGTGAGCCAAGCCTCCCCGGCATGTGTCAAGCTATAATGCAGCCCATTCTGGCAGAGATTGTACAGGATTTGTCGCAGGTGGCGAGGATCCATGCGCGCGCGCAGATCTGGGGGCTGGACGTCGAGCACGATGCGCGCCTCCGGCTGGGCATGCATCCATTCGCTCACAAAGCCCTGCAGCCAGAGTTGCAGCTGGATGTCGTCGGCACGGGACTGTTCGCGTCGGCTCAGCTGCAATACGTTCTCGATAACCTCGTTCACGCGTTGGCACTGGGCATGGATGATCTGTGTCAGTCTGGCATCCCCCGAGCTCAGCTGAGCTGATTCGCCAAGCAGTTGCGCCGCCTGGCTGATAGCACCCAAGGGGTTGCGCACCTCGTGGGCGATGCTGGCGGTCAGGCGTCCCAGAGAGGCCAACTTGAGGTGCTGAGCCTGCTGGGCCATGGCCGAAGTGTCCTCTAGAAAAATCAACGTGCCGGCGCGCTCCCCATCCCCCAGCCGTGCCATCCTGGGTGCAATGCGAGGCCCATCGCGTGTGGCCTGAAAAATGCCAGGGTCCTGGCTGGAGTCCCTGCGCCACTCCACCCAGCGGCGCGCCAATTCCGGGCAGAGTTGCGGGAGACGGTCACGGTCTAACGTCTGCTCGATACCCAGCAGCCGGCACGCAGCGCCATTGATCAGCCACACGCGTTGGCCCACGTCCATGACCAGTACCCCAGTCTGCATACGCTGGATGACATAGTCTGTGAGCTGCGCCATATTGGCCAGATCGACGCCGCGACGCACCGCCAGTGCCTCGCTCTCCGAGGCCCGTTTCGCCAGGGCATGTGCGAGCAAGGCGGCCGCAAAGTAGGCGGCCCCCAGCATCCCGGCCTGGGTGTAGTAGGTCGTTTCAAAACAGGCATGTACCTGGCTGTAGAGTTGCTCTCCGAGGATCGCCAGCGTGGCGAAGGCGGCGAATACCAGGGAGCTCCGACCGTGCAGGACTAGGCTTGCGGCCGTGATCGAGATCAGCGGCAACAGTCCCAACCCGCTCACGACACCACCGCTGGCATGCATGAGCAAAGTCAGGATTACAACGTCCAGACCGACGTGCAGGTGGACCTGTGACAGAAAGGGCGGACGACGCAGGCGGAGCAGATAAAACGCGAGCCCCGCGACGACGAGGTAAAAACCGCTGACCCCAACGAACAGGGCGCGACTATATGCGCCCAGCAGACGGGGGCCCGCGCCGGTGACCACCATACCCAAGAGCAGTCCCGCCAGAACGAGGCGGTAGAGGTTGTATAGCTCTAGGAGCCTCCAGGAACTCGACGGAGCAGAGGGCCTCGCCCTATCCGGCCCCTCGACCAGTACCTTCGCCGAAGGCGCGCTCAGCGCCGAGGCGGCAAGGCGGTCTGTCGGTGTTCCAGGCTGCAGAAGTATTTTTCCCCCTCCCTGATGGCCTCCCCTTCGGGCAGGTGGACGCCACACTGGGCACAGCGCACCACGCGGGTCACGTTCCGAGCCGGCCGGCGTCGGAGTACCCGCTGCCCCGTCGTTCGGCCGGCGAGCGCCACCCACAGGATCCCGAGAAGAAACACGTAGAGCAGTAAACGCATGGCGGCCAGCAGTCCCTTCGCTTGCCTACTGCTGCAGGTTTGCCCAGAATAGCGACTTTGCGCCGGGAAAAACAGATGTACCTGCACGAGTTCCAGGCCAAGAGGCTGTTGGCAAGTGCCGGCGTCCCGGTACCCGCCGGTGTTGCCGCCAATTCGGTTAGCGAGGCGCTGGCGGCCGCACACACGCTCGGCGGGACAAGCTGGGTCGTCAAGGCCCAGGTGCACGCGGGCGGCAGAGGCAAGGCCGGCGGGGTGCGCTCGGTGGACCGCCCGGAGGAAATCGGTGCCGCCGCGCGCGAGCTACTCCACACCCGTTTGGTGACCCATCAGACGGGCGCCAATGGGCTCCCCGTGAGCTGGCTGCTGGTCGAGCAGCCCGTTTCGGTAGAGCGCGAGCTCTACCTGGCCACCTTCGTGGACCGTACCGCCGCCCGGGTCGTATTTATGGGGTGCCGCACGGGAGGAATGGACATCGAGCAAATGGCCGCCCAACACCCGGAGGACATCGTGCTGACCCGCATCGAGCCGGTGGTCGGGCTACAGCCCTATCAGTGCCGCCGCCTCGCCTTCGGCATGGGGCTGGCGGACAAGCTCAAAGATATCTCCGGCATCATGTCGTCCCTGTACCAGTTGCTGCTCCGCAGAGACGCCAGCCTCATCGAGATCAACCCCTTGGTACTGACCACCGAGGGTGGGCTGCTGGCGCTGGACGCCAAACTCACCCTGGACGACAACGCACTCTACCGCCAGCCGGATCTGGCCGAGCTGCGCGATCCCTCCCAGGAGGAGGAGAGAGAGGTCGCCGCACGCCGCTTCGGACTGAGCTACGTCACCCTGGATGGCAATATTGCGTGCATGGTCAATGGCGCAGGCCTGGCCATGGCCACGATGGACCTCATCAAGCTCCATGGGGGTGAGCCTGCGAATTTTCTGGACGTGGGCGGGAGCGCGACCGCGGACCGGGTCAGCGAAGCATTCAAGCTTATCCTCGGCGATCCCAAGGTGCGGGCGATCCTAGTGAACATCTTCGGCGGAATCGTACGCTGTGATCTGATCGCAGAGGGCCTGATGCAGGCTCTCCAGGACGTCGCGGTCAGGGTTCCAGTCGTGGTGCGATTGGAGGGCACCCAGGTGGAACGCGGCCGCGCATTGTTGGCGCAAAGCGGCCTCAACATCCTCACCGCGCAAGATCTCGACGATGCAGCCCGCCGGGCCGTGGCGGCCGCAGCCTGAGGTGTGGACACGCCGATACGTGCGCTTCGTGCGGCCGCGCCACCCCGGCGCTAACCATCAGCCAACCGCCTCGGTCACGTGAGCATTCTCGTCAACCGCGACACCAAGGTCATCTGCCAGGGGTTTACCGGCAAACAGGGTACCTTCCATTCCCAACAGGCAATGGAGTACGGCACACGGCTCGTAGGCGGAGTCACGCCGGGCAAGGGCGGCCAGATCCATCTTGACCTCCCGGTATTCGACACCGTGCGAGACGCGGTCCAGCAGACCCAGGCTGAGGCGACGATGATTTACGTCCCCGCCGTTTTTGCGGCCGACGCCATCCTCGAGGCAGCCGATGCGGGCATACAAATCATCGTGTGCATCACCGAGGGAATTCCCGTCCTGGACATGCTGCGCGTCAAGGCCGCGTTAGCCAGCACCCCGTGCCGTCTCATCGGCCCCAACTGTCCGGGCATCATCACGCCCGGCGAGTCCAAGATCGGCATCATGCCCGGGTTCATCCACCAGGCGGGATGCATAGGCATTGTCTCACGCTCCGGCACCCTGACCTACGAAGCGGTCTTCCAAACCACGCGTGCCGGCCTGGGGCAGAGCACGTGCATCGGCATCGGTGGCGACCCGATCCACGGAATAGGTTTCACGGATTGCCTAGCCCTGTTCGAGGAGGATAATCAGACCGAGGGGATTCTGCTCATCGGCGAGATCGGCGGGGAGGAGGAGGAGCAGGCCGCTGAATTCATCCGCGCTCAGTCGCGCAAGCCGGTGCTAGCCTACGTGGCCGGACTGACCGCCCCGTCCGGCAAACGCATGGGCCATGCGGGCGCACTGATCGCGGGAGGTCGAGGCACGGCTGCAGCCAAATTCGCTGCCCTTGAGGGCGCCGGCGTCGCACTCGCGCGTTCACCCGCCGAGCTGGGCCCGCGTATGCGGGCATGCCTCGGCCGCTGAGGGCGTCTGGCGAACTGGTTGGCGCGCCCCACAGCCGTACGCCCGGGCCGAATCGGAGTTGCCGTATGGGAGCCATCCAGGAGGAGAACTCAAGCGATGAAGAGGATCGAGGCCGTAATCAAACCCTTCAGGCTGGACGATGTGCGCGAGGCGCTGTCGGATATCGGGATTACCGGGATGACGGTCACCGAGGTGAAGGGCTTCGGTCGGCAGAAAGGCCACACCGAAATTTACCGCGGGGCCGAGTATCTCGTCGATTTCCTGCCCAAGCTCAAGATCGAGCTAGTCATCCCGGACGACCAGTTCGACCGCTGCATCGACACGATCCTCCAGACGACCCGGACGGGCAAGATCGGGGACGGCAAGGTATTCGTAACACCCGTAGAGAAGGTGGTCCGGATCCGAACCGGCGAACAGGACGCGGCGGCCATATGAGTCGTGGCGGCGAAGCCCCGGCTGCCGCGGCGGGTGAGTCCCTGGTCACTCGGGCCGGTAGCTCACTATTTCTGGCAAGGGGCGCCGCGGGGTCGGCTCGGGAAGCTCGGCCGGATAGCCGATGCTGAGGAGGGCCACGGGCACCAGACCCTTCCTGAGGCCCAGTAGCTCGGCGATTCGGCGCTCGTCGAAATCACCCACCCAAGTCGATGCCATACCCGCCGCCACGGCGGCAAGCTGTGCGTACGCCGCTGCGATGGTCGCGTCCTGGATCGCGTAGAGTGTCCGACCTCGGTCTCCGTAGCGCTGCGCGGATCGCTCCGCGTCGCCGCAGAACGCCAGGCAGATAGGCGCTTCCTCGATGAACGACTGGTCCTGGGCCGCGGCCCGTAATGCAGTGCGGTCCGATGCCGCAGCCACCACCGCGACATGATAGGCCTGAAGATCGCCGGCGGACGGCGCCGCGCACGCCATCTCCAGGATAGCGTGCAGCTTCTCTGGCTCCACCAGGCGATCCTGGTAGCGCCGCACCGAGTGCCGGTGACGGACAGTCTCGAAGAAATCCCACACGGTGCCCTTACCCGTTACCGTAGCACTGTCCGCTCGACTTCGCGGACCATGGGATTAGTCGGATAGTTAGTCTTGAGCACGCGCAAGGCGTCTGCGGCCAAGTCGTTCAGCCCCAGGACCTTGTAAGCCTTGGCCATTGTCCCCAGGGCATCCGGCACCGCCGGGGTGCGCGGATAGTGCTCCACGACGTATTTGGCCCGGCCCGCCGCAGCCACGAAGGCGCCCCGCCGCATGTAGTAGGTCGCAACATTCAGCTCGTGCTGAGCCAGCATGTCGCGCAGGTACAGCATGCGCTGTCGCGCATCCTCGGCGTACTTGCTGTTGGGGAACTTGCGCACCAGCTCGGCGAAATCGCGGAAGCTCTGTTCCATGGAACCGGGGTCCCGCTGGGACAGGTCTGTCGGCATGTAGCGCTCCAGGAACCCCAGACCCCGGTTATAATTCACCAGCCCTTTCAGATAGTACGCGTAAGCCACGTTAGGGTGGGTCGGATAGGTCTTGATGAACCGATCCGCCGCTCCGATGGCGGAATCCGGCTCGTCGGACTTATAGTACGCATAGGCCATCTCTAGCAGCGCCTGCTGCGCATACTGGCCAAAGGGGTAACGCGCCTCCAGAGATTCGTAGTACTTGATGGCCTGCTGGTAATCGCCGTCGTTGACGGAAGCCCGCGCCTCTGAATACAGCTTGCTCGCCGACCAATCCTTGGTCGCGTCTTCCTGAGAGCGCAGCAGCGAACAGCCGCTCGAAGCCGCAACCCAAAGCGCTAACACCATGCATACCCAGACGCGCATGAACTTAGGGTATCCGAAGCCCGTGGAGCGGTAAAGGGCGGTCCGCGACCCCAGACTGGCGTGCTACACTGCGTCGGATGGCAGCAGACGGCATAGTTGCACATATTCCGCAGGACTTGGCCGGGATGCGCCTGGACCAGGTGCTGGTCAGACTATTTCCGGAGCATTCGCGAACTCGTCTGACACAGTGGATTCGCGCCGGCCACGTGCGCGTGGATGCGCAGCAGTTCTGCCCCAAGGACCGGGTACGCGGCGGCGAGCGCGTGGAGCTTACGCCCTCCAGCGAGGAGCGAACGTCTTGGGACGCGCAGGAGTTGCCCCTGCCCATCGTCTACGAGGACGAGGCGCTGCTGATAGTAAACAAGCCGGCGGGGCTGGTCGTTCACCCGGCACCCGGTCATCGCGATGGCACGCTGGTCAACGCCTTACTGCACCGCGCCCCCGAGCTGGCCGCTGTGCCGAGGGCAGGCGTGGTACACCGCCTCGATAAGGACACCACTGGCTTGCTGGTCGTCGCCCGCACGCTCGCGAGCCACACTTCGCTGGTCACTCAGCTTCAGGCACGGGCCTTCCTGCGCGAGTACGATGCCGTCGTGGTCGGCCGCGTGGTGGCGGGCGGGGCGGCGGAGGCCCCCATCGGGCGTCATCCGGTCGACCGCAAGCGCATGGCCGTGCGTCCCGAGGGCAAACCTGCCATCACGCACTTTCGCGTGGTTCGGCGGTTTCGGGCACATACCCATGTGCGCCTTCGGCTGGAAACGGGACGTACTCATCAAGTGCGGGTTCACATGGCGCACCTTCAGCACCCCGTGCTGGGGGATCCTCTCTACGGGGGACGGCAGCGCCTACCATCGGGCGTCGGCGAGGCGCTCGCGGGGTGTGTGCGCGCTTTCCGGCGCCAGGCCCTGCACGCCACGCGCCTGGGCGTAACGCACCCCGCGAGCGGGATGTTTCTCCGCTGGGAAGCATCCTTGCCCGACGACATGGCCGCTCTCTTGGAGCTTCTCCACACGGATGTCGGAGAGCCTTGACGTCGTCGTGCCCAACTGGCCGGCGCCCACCTCGGTCCGGGCATGCTGCACCACCCGCCGTGGTGGCGTCAGCGCCCCACCTTTCGCGACCCTCAACTTGGCCGCACACGTGGGCGACGTTGCGGATGCAGTGAACGAGAACCGCTCCCGGATGCGCCTGCTCCTGAGGCTGCCGCAGGAACCCCGTTGGCTGCGCCAAGTACACGGGGCCCGAGTCGTGGACGCCGCCCGGAGCCCTCCCGCGACCGAAGCCGATGCCGGCATCGCCTTGGCTCCCGGGGTGGTGTGTGCGGTGCTGGTCGCCGACTGCTTGCCGTTGCTCCTGTGCGACCGCTGCGGCAAAGTGGTTGCGGCCGTCCACGCCGGCTGGCGCGGACTGGCGGCGAATCTCATCCAGGCGACGGTGCGCGCCATGGCCACGCCTGCTCGCGACATCCTCGCCTGGATGGGGCCGGCCATCTGCGCGGATGCTTTCGAGGTGGGCCCAGAGGTGCGGCAGCGGTTCCTGCAGCAGGATACGCGCTACGGGAGCGCCTTCCAGGCCGGCCCCACGCGTAACCGCTGGCGTGCGGACATCTACGCCCTGGCTGTGCAGGCACTGCGCAGCGTGGGTGTGACGGAGGTCTACGGCGGCGGCTGGTGCACGTATAGCGACTCGGACCGGTTTTACTCTTATCGTCGGGACGGGACGACCGGCCGTATGGCAGCTATGATCTGGCTCGACGCGGCCGCCCCCGCCGGATCGGTCAGCGCCCCGCCCGCCCACTCCGCGGGGGACGTAACATCATGAGCGACAAGAAGTGGTTCATGCTGACCGTGGTCGGCAGGGACCGTCCAGGCATCGTGGCTCGCATCAGCAAGGCTCTGTTCGAAGGGGGATGCTCCTTGGGGGAGGCATCGATGATGCGTCTGGGCGGCAACTTCGCCATCATGCTCATGGTGCAGTCCCCGGGGACTGTCGCATCGCTAGAGCAGCTCGTCGAAGGGGCCGGTCACGAGTTGGGCTTGCGAGTACACCTGGACCCCATTGAGGGCGCACTGCACCAGCATCTGGAGCCCGATGTGCGCATCACGGTGTTCGGTGCCGACCGGCCGGGCATCGTGGCGCAAGTGACGGGGGCGTTGGCCCAAGCCGGTCTCAACATTCTCGACTTGGAGTCGGACGTGGCGGGCAGCGCGGCGCGCCCCATTTACGTCATGCACATCGAAGGTCAGGCGCTGCACGGAATCGAGGCGTTGCGCAGCGCCCTGGAATACGACGCGGGGGACGGCATCGAAGTCAGCCTGACAGCAGTGGATACCCTGATCGGTTAGCCCATGTCGATACTCGACGTTCCTGACCTATCCGGACCCGCGGCTGAAGCAGCTCTCCATGCCTGTGGAGACCTTCGCCGACGCCCTGTGCGCGTTCATCGCGGATCTCGAGGAGACGATGCGCGCGGGCCCCGGGGCGGTCGGTATCGCGGCTCCCCAGGTGGGACGCTTCGAGCGCATCCTCATCGTAGACATTTCCGGCAAGCCGAAGGTACCGGGCCATGGCCGGCTCGTCCTCATCAATCCCGAGATCACCGCGTGGGAGGGCTTCGCCGTCGGTCGGGAGGGTTGCCTGTCGGTACCCGACTACACCGGGAACGTGATCCGCGCAGAACGTATCTCGTTACACGCCCAGGACGAGATCGGTGGCCACCATGAGTATCAGATGGAGGGCTTCGAGGCGCGCGCCGTTCAACACGAAATGGATCATCTGGACGGTCTCTTGTTTCTGGACCGCCTGGTTAGCCGACGCAACGATCTATTCCGTCGCAAGGCCTACAAGACCGCCCCCGGGGTTCGCACCGCACGCAAGCGCGCCGCTGAGGCTTGAATTGGTCCTCTCAACCCCAATCTCGCGTCAAGGGGTGAAGGGGCACCTCCGTACCCACGTCCACTCCGTCACCCGTCGAGGATGCTGCAACGCTCGCATAAAGGCAGGGGGGCCGTGGCGCGCAGTTCGTTGAAGAGGGATTCCCATGCGGATGGACAAACTGACGACCAAGTTCCAGACCGCCCTGGCAGATGCCCAGAGCCTCGCCGTGGGGCGCGACCACCAGTTCGTGGAGCCGGTCCACGCGCTTATCGCCTTGCTGGACCAAGAAGGCGGAACGATCAGACACCTGCTAGCGGGCATCGGCGCCGACGTGAACAAACTGCGCTCGGAGTTGGGTCGGGCACTAGACAAGCTGCCCACCGTCCAAGGGACCGCCGGGGAGGTGCACATCTCCAATGATCTGGTTCGGCTGCTCAACGTCACCGACAAGCTCGCACAGACCCGCAAGGACGCCTATGTCTCCAGCGAGCTCTTCCTGCTAGCGGCAGCGGACGATCGCGGCACCGTCGGCGATATCATCCGACAGGCGGGAGTGTCCAAGAACGCCCTGGAGCGCGCCATCGAGAAGATGCGCGGCGGCCAGAGCGTGGGCGACCCCGGCGCGGAAGACCAGCGGCAGGCACTGGAGAAGTACACTATCGATATCACTGAGCGCGCGGAACAAGGAAAGCTGGACCCGGTCATCGGCCGCGACGAGGAGATCCGGCGCACCATCCAGGTATTGCAGCGGCGAACCAAGAATAACCCGGTCCTCATCGGCGATCCCGGGGTGGGCAAGACCGCCATCGTCGAGGGGCTGGCGCAGCGCCTCGTCAACGGAGAGGTTCCGGAAGGCCTGCGTGACAAGCGCGTGCTTTCCCTGGACATGGGTGCGCTGATCGCGGGAGCAAAGTTTCGGGGCGAGTTCGAGGAGCGATTGAAGGCGGTGCTTAAGGAACTCGCTCGCGAACAGGGCCGCATCATCCTGTTCATCGACGAGCTACATACGGTGGTGGGCGCCGGCAAGGCGGAAGGCGCAATCGATGCCGGCAACATGCTAAAGCCCGCGCTCGCCCGAGGAGAGCTGCACTGCATCGGCGCCACTACCCTGGATGAGTACCGCAAGTACGTGGAAAAGGACGCGGCGCTGGAGCGGCGCTTCCAGAAGGTGCTCGTGGAGGAGCCCAGCGTGGAGGACACCATCGCCATCCTGCGCGGCCTCAAGGAGCGCTACGAGGTGCATCACGGGGTGGAGATCACCGACCCGGCCATCGTTTCGGCCGCCACCCTATCGCATCGCTACATTACGGATCGCAACCTCCCGGACAAGGCCATCGACTTGGTCGACGAGGCCGCCAGCCGCATCCGCATCGAGATGGACTCCAAGCCCGAGGCCCTGGACCGGCTCGACCGCCGGCTCATCCAGCTCAAGATCGAACGCGAGGCGCTGAAGAAGGAGACCGACGAAGCCTCGCGCAAACGTATGGACTTGCTGCAAGGCGAGATCGGGAAGCTGGAGCGGGAGTACTCTGACCTGGAAGAGGTGTGGAAGTCCGAGAAGGCGGCCTTGCAAGGAGCACACCACATCAAAGAGGAGCTGGAACGGGCGCGCATCGAGTCGGAGACCGCACAACGCGCGGGCGATTACGCGCGGGTGTCCGAGCTTCAGTACGGCAAGATCCCGGAGCTGGAGAAGCGGCTGAGGCAGGCCAGCGAGGCGGAGAGACGCGACTTCAGGTTGCTGCGCAACAGGGTCACGGAAGAAGAGATCGCCGAAGTGGTGTCCCGCTGGACCGGCATCCCCGTCTCCAAGATGCTGGAGGGCGAGAGGGAGAAGCTGCTACACATGGAAGAGGCGTTGCATCGGCGCGTGGTGGCCCAGGACGAGGCCGTCAAGGCCGTGGCGGACGCCATCCGACGCTCCCGCTCGGGCCTCTCGGATCCGAACCGGCCCAACGGCTCGTTCCTGTTCCTCGGCCCCACGGGGGTGGGCAAGACCGAGCTGTGCAAGGCTCTCGCCGAGTTCCTGTTCGACACGCAAGAGGCCATGGTGCGTCTCGACATGTCGGAGTTCATGGAAAAACACTCGGTGGCGCGCATGATCGGCGCACCCCCCGGCTACGTGGGTTACGAAGAGGGCGGTCACCTCACCGAAGCGGTGCGGCGCAGGCCCTATTCGGTGATACTGCTGGACGAGATCGAGAAGGCGCACCCGGACGTGTTCAATATCCTGCTGCAGGTGTTGGACGACGGCCGCCTGACCGACGGCCAGGGGCGCACCGTGGACTTCCGCAACACGGTCGTGGTCATGACCTCCAACTTGGGGTCGCAGTTGATCCAGGAGATGGCCGGCGAAGAGAACTACGCAGCGATGAAAGTGGCGGTCATGGAGATCGTCGCGAAGCACTTCCGCCCCGAGTTCATCAACCGCGTCGACGAGGTGGTGGTGTTCCATCCCCTCGGTCGCGATCAGATCCACGCCATCGCCAGGATCCAGGTGGGATACTTGCGCCGCCGTCTGCAAGACCGCAACATGGACCTCGATCTCACGGCCGCTGCGCTGGACCGTATCGCCGCAGCCGGCTTCGACCCCGTGTTCGGCGCCCGGCCCCTGAAACGGGCCATTCAGCACAGCATCGAGAACCCACTGGCCCAGGAGATCCTTTCCGGACGATTCGCGCCAGGCGATACGATCGTTGTGGACGCCGAAGGTGACCGCGTGGTGTTTCGCAAGGGTGAGCGTAAGGCGGCCTAGACGGGGCGCTGCACCCGTGAAGCTCTGTCGGGGGCCGGCCCGACGCGAGGCGGGGCGGCCGTCCGTCAGGATCCTTCGTACTCCGGGGACAGCAGACCGCCGCCGCGGCCCTTCCTTGAGCTGGCCATGACAGGAGACAACGTCAGGACGGTGCGGGACTTGGAGAGGGTCATCCAGGCATCCAGGCCTGTACCGGAGGTTCAGCTCGGCAAGATCATGCTCGCCCAGCAGCAGATCGGGCCCGACCAGCTCGCCAACGCCCTCAAGCAACAGCAGCGCGAGCCGGACAAGCACCTGGGCCGGATTCTCGTGGAGAACGGGGTTGCCACGAAGGAGCAGGTCCACATCGCTCTGGCTCAGAAGTTCGGGATCCCCTTCGTCAAGCTGCAGGACTTCACGGTCAGCGAGGAAGCTCGGTCCCTCATCCCTGCGGACATCGCCATGCAGTACAACGTGCTGCCGCTCGCCAAACTCAACGGGCGCTTGGTGGTCGCGATGGAGAACCCTCTGGACTGGCAGGCCCTTGCGGTCATCCGCTTCCATACCAACCTCAGCGTAGACGCCGTGCTGTCCTCGGCCGAGGACATCGGCCGCGAGCTCAGCAGACACTATGCGGCCTCCGAGGAGAAGAAGGTCCTGCAGGACCTGGAGCTCAACCCCGTCGTGCCGGAGGCGGAGGGGTCGGCGTCGGTCAGCGTTATCGAGCAGGAGGCCCGGAAGGCGCCGATCGTGCGCCTGGTCAACGCGCTCATACTGGACGGGGTGATGCGCGGGGCTTCCGACATCAACATCCGCCCGGAGGCAGATCGGGTCAGCGTCTATTATCGCGTCGACGGCAAGCTGCAGTTCGTGCGCTCCCTGCACAGGTCAGTCCTCGCGCCCCTGGTCAGCCGGATCAAGATCGTCGGGCGCATGAACATCGCCGAGCGGCGCCTTCCCCAGGACGGGCACGCCCGTGTGGTCCGGAAAACCAACGTCATCGACCTTCGCATCTCCGTCATCCCGACCGTGAGCGGCGAGAGCGTGGTGATAAGGATCCTCGACAAGGAGGTCGGTCTCAAACCCTTGGACGAAGTCGGCTTCCAGCCGAAAGAGATGAACATCCTGCGACAGATCCTCAGCCGCTCCTTCGGCATGTTCCTGGTCACCGGGCCTACCGGGTCTGGAAAGTCCACGACGCTCTACGCTCTGCTCAACGAGATCCGCGCCCGCAACCCTCACATCATCACGGTCGAAGACCCGGTCGAGTACGACATGGAGGGGGTCGAGCAGATCCAGGTCTACCCCGCCACCGGATACACCTTTGCCGAGGCCTTGCGGCACATACTGCGGCACGATCCCAACGTCATCATGGTGGGCGAGATCCGCGACCTGGAGACTGCGCGCATCGCCAATAAGGCAGCACTGACCGGTCACTTGGTGTTGAGCACACTGCACACCAACGACGCCGCCTCTGCAGTGACCCGTCTCGTCGACATGGGGATCGAGCCCTTCCTCCTGGGATCGACCCTACTCGGCGTCATGGCGCAGCGTCTGGTGCGTCTCAACTGTCCGTTCTGCAAAGCCCCGGAGCCGGTGGACCCCGTGGTGCGCGAGGCTCTGCATCTGGACGACGCCGAGGTGTTCTATCGCAGCACGGGCTGCACCTCCTGTAACCGCACCGGGTACCGCGGTCGGACCGCCGTGTGCGAGCTGCTCGCCGCAACCCCGGAGATCGCTGTGCTCATCAATGCCGGCCGGCCTGATCAGGAGATCAAACGCGCCGCCGTCGGCCAGGGCATGATACCGCTGACTCAGAACGCCCTCGGCGTCGCCCGCCAGGGGCTGACATCGCTGCAGGAGGTGTTCGCGTTGCGGCTTGAGTAATGGGGCCTGACACGCGCCACGTGTCGTGCCGTCCGCGAGCACAGGGTCCGGTCGACGCTCTACCACCCGCCTCGGAGCTTGTGAAGAAATCGTTCCGAGCGGGCCGCGAGCGGCGCACGGAGCGCAGCGACGGCAAAATAGGCGAAGAGCGAGGACCCAGGACCGGCGCGCCGCGTCCCCTGGCGAGCGTCGCCTAAGCGACGGGAGAGCGCAGGCGGATACCGAGATCTCGAAGCTGTGCCTCTTCCACAGGAGCAGGCGCGGACGTGAGTGGACAGCTGGCGGTCTGCGTCTTGGGGAAGGCGATGACATCGCGTATGGAGCTGGAGCCGGTCATCATCATCACCATACGGTCCAACCCGAAAGCGATGCCCCCGTGCGGGGGACAACCGTAATGCAAGGCATCCACCAGGAAGCCGAACTTTTGGCGCGCCTCCTCGTCGCCGATGCCAAGCACCCGAAACACAGCCGACTGCACCGCGGGGTCGTGGATCCGGATAGACCCGCCCCCAAGCTCCAAGCCATTCATGACGATATCGTAAGCGCGCGACAGCACCTGCCCCGGACTCTGCTCCAGTTCCTCGATGCTGCTCCCCACCTTGGGCGAGGTAAAGGGATGGTGGGGTGTGATCCAGCGCCCAGCGTCCGCGTCCCATTCGAACATCGGGAAGTCCACGACCCACAGCGGCCGCCAGCCCGACTCCAGTAGCGCGCGGTCCTGTCCGAGCTTGACGCGCAGGGCTCCCAACGCCGCGTTTACGACCGGTGCCTTGTCGGCACCAAACAAGACCAGGTCTCCGTCCACTGCGCCGGTGCGCTCCAGCAGCGCGGCCAGCACGTCGTCAGGCAAGAATTTGATGAGCGGCGACTGTAACCCGTCCCGCCCAGCGCCGCGCCGGTTCACCTTGATGTAAGCCAATCCCTTGGCGCCATATGTCCCGACGAACTCCGTATAGCCGTCGATCTCCTTGCGGCTCAGAGCACCACCACCCGGCAGACGCAGTGCTACGACCCGACCGCTGATGTCGTTCGCTGGCGCCGAGAAGACCTGGAACTCGACCTCCCGCATCAGGTCGGCGACATCCGTCAGCTCCAGTGGGATGCGCAGGTCCGGGCGATCCGTTCCGTAGCGACTCACGGCTTGTTGGTAAGTCATGCACGGGAAAGGGTTGGGCAGCTCGACGCCCAGCGCCTGCGCGAACAGCTCGCGGAGCATCTCCTCCATGAGTGCCGTGATTTCGTCCTCGTCCATGAACGAGGTCTCGATGTCCAACTGGGTGAATTCCGGCTGACGATCGGCGCGCAGATCTTCGTCGCGGAAACAGCGCGCGATCTGGTAGTACCGGTCTAGACCCCCCATCATGAGGAGTTGCTTGAACAGTTGGGGTGACTGAGGCAGCGCGAAGAAATGTCCACGGTGGGTACGGCTCGGGACCAGATAATCACGGGCGCCTTCCGGCGTGGAGCGGGTCAAGCAAGGGGTCTCGACCTCGATGAACCCTTGCTGCTCCAGAAACCGGCGCAGGGCTCGGGTTACCCGAGCCCGCGCGCGCAAGCGCGCCATCATCCGAGGACGGCGCAGGTCGATGTAACGGTAGCGCAGCCGCGTCCATTCCTGGACCTCCTCGTCATCCTCCACGGGGAATGGCGGCGGCTCGGCCCGATTGAGGACCTGCACCTCGCGTGCCTCCACTTCCACCTGCCCCGTCGGCACGCTGGGATTCTCCGTCCCGGGCGGGCGCCGGCGGAGACGGCCGGTGACACGCAGCACGAACTCGTTGCGGACGGTCTGGGCGATGCGGAAGGCAACCGGCACACCCGGATCGCAGACCACCTGCACGACGCCTTCGCGATCCCGCAAGTCGATGAAGATCAGTCCACCGTGGTCCCGGAGGCGGTGCGCCCATCCGCAGAGCTCCACGTCCTGACCGACTTGGGAGGGATGCAACTGGCCGCAATAGTGGCTGCGCATGGGGAGGGTTTCCTGTGATCACCGCCTCCATTCGGGAGGGGCGCTGAGATGTTATGGTGTGAGGCTGTTTTGTGCAACCGAGAGGTGAAGGCCGCTCAGCGCCGCCCTCGCCCGCGAAGGAAGTCGGTGCGGAGCGCGACTCAGCGACAAAACCCGGGAAGCACGGACAGGCAGCGCCTGGCCTGGGATCCCGGACGCCAAGCGCAGCATTCACCCCGTCTCACGGGGCCCCGCCGGGCGGGCTGCAGCAGTGAAGAGGCGCGCCGCCTCAGTCGGCGGCGCCGTCGGCCTGACCGCCGGTCGTGGCCGGCTCCTCGGCCTTGGGCTTCGTCTTCTCCGGCTTCTTCGCGTAATCGCTCTTGTACCAGCCGCTGCCCTTAAGCTGGAAGCCGGCGGCGGAGATCAACCGGGTCAGCTCGGATTGGCCACACACCGGACACTCACTGAGGGGCGCGTCATCCAGACTCTGCAGGGCTTCGAGACGATGACCGCAGCTACCGCATTGATACTCGTAGATGGGCATGGCAATCCTCGGACTGAGCGGGCGTGATGCCCGCGTATCTATGGGGCGCGCTTCAGAAAATCAAGTCCCGTTCCGGCCGGTAACGGCCTCAGGACCACGACTCGCGCCGCCACATTTGTCCAAACCCGGACGCCGTGGTATAAGAGCCGGCACGGCGTTGGCCAGGAAATGGGATGCCCTACCGGTAGGAGGGCCGGCCAACACGACTCCGCGCCCCTCACCATGCGCTCACCCTTCGCTCCCCTGCCCTTCCTCGTTTTCATCCTGGCGCTCGCCTTCCTGCTCGCCTTCGTGCAGGTCGGCGTACTCACGATCGCCTTCGAGAAGCTCGGTTTGTCAAGCGATTCCGCCTTCCTGCTGCTTTTCGGCTCGCTGCTTGGCAGCGCCATCAACCTTCCGGTGGCCACCATGCGGGCCGGGCCGGGCCGGGCGAGGCCGGATCGGCGCCGGTGGAACGGGTTGTTGCTGCCCCAGCCCCGGGAGTTCACGGGCACGACGGTCCTTGCGGTCAACCTCGGTGGGGCAGTCGTCCCCGTGGGCTTTTCAGTGTACCTACTGCATGTCCACTCCATCGACGCAAGCATTTTGGCCTTGGGGGTCGGACTAGTCACGGCGGTCAGCTACTACACGAGCCGGCCGGTGCCGAAGCTAGGGATCGCCATGCCCATTCTCGTCGCTCCAGCGACCTCCGGAGTCACGGCCCTGCTGCTCGCTCCGGGCGACAGTGCGGCGTTCGCTTACGTGTGCGGAACGTTAGGCGTGCTGTTGGGGGCCGACGTGTTGCGCATCAAGGACATCCGCCGTCTGGGGACCCCCGTCGCTTCCATCGGCGGAGCGGGCACCTTTGACGGCATCTTCGTGACCGGAATCGTCGCGGTGCTCCTCGCCTAGAACCCCGGCCCCGCCGCGCTCCGTCGGACGCCGCTGCGCAGCGCAGCAGCCTTGACTTACTGGCTCGCGAAGTGAAACACTCTGGCAGCGGCGCGCATGATCTCCACGAGGATTGTCGCGGGGGTACCACAAGATTTGGGAGCTGAGGCGGGTCCGCCTGCGCTGGGCGGCGGTTCCGCAACACCAAACGTGTCTAGCTCGTCTCATGCGGCGGTCGGTCCTTGCCCGATGCTCCCTCTGAGCTGCCGATGAGGACCCTTGCGAGAGCCGACAGGGAGGAGTGCAGCGGCTACACTGCCGCCCTCGGCGAGATTAGCCGTGGCATCCTCAGACCGCCGCAGGAGCCGTACACCTACTGGGCGGTGGCGGTCGTAGCCCGCGCGATGGGACTTGACCATTGCGCCCTGTTTCTGCACCTGCCAGGGTCCAGGGCGATGTCGCTCAGCGCCGGCACCGGCTGGCCTGCCGGCTCGGTGGGGCGGGCGAGGCTTGCGGTAAATCCCCGTCACCAAGTGGGTCACAGCCTTACCCACCGCATCGCCGTGATCGTTGACGATCTGCACGCGGACCGCCGATTCCGCGTGCCGCGTTTGCTACAGCCATACCGCTTTGGAAGCGCCCTCGCGGTGCCCGTTCCCGGGCCGCATCACGCCCTGGGAGTGCTGGCGGCGTATTGCCTGCAGACCGGGCGATTCGGCACCCAGGACAAGGATTTCTTGCAGGCTGCAGCGGCCATCCTGGCGGGTGCGGGCGATGCCGGGGCGGGTCAAACCAAACCAAATGGGCGCAAGCCCAATGACGCTCGGTCCACACGCGCACCTCGCCGCAGCAACCGCAGCCTCGACGGGGAGTTGGCGCGGCAGCACCCGGAGCAGGACACTCTCAGGGACCGCCTGACCCGCCTGGAGGCCGCCGTCAGGGGGTCCAACGACGGTCTGTGGGACGCCACCATTCCCCCCGGCCAGCCCTGGCATTTGCCCCACACGCAGGTGTGGTATAGCCCTCGGTTCAAGGAATTACTCGGCTATGGCGAGGGCGAGCTGCAGGACGGGCTGGAATCGTGGGCAGCGCGCCTTCATCCCGAGGATCGGGAGCGGGTCTTCGACGCGGTGGCCAGACATATCGATCAGCGCGTGCCCTATGACACCGAGTATCGGCTGCTCACGCGCTCCGGGGAGTATCGCTGGTTTCACGCTCGCGGTCAGGCTGTCTGGGACGCTGACGGCCGCATGGTCCGCATGGCCGGGACGCTGCGCGACATCAACCAGAGCAAGGGAATGGAAGTCGCCATCGAGGCGTACTTGCGCTATCTCGAGGCCATGCACCAGATATCGGAAGCGATCGCTCAGACCAGCGAGATCGGTCGGATGCTCCAGGAGGTGGTGCACCGCATCCGGCTCATTTTTGATTCCGATCGCGCTTGGCTGCTCCATCCGTGCGACCCCGAGGCTTCCTGGGCCGTGCCCGTGGAGGATACGCGCCCCGAATACCCTGGCGCGTCACAGCTTGCCGGAGGTCTGCCCATCGACGACTCCGCGGCCGAAGTGGCGCGCGCCGCGCTCGAAGCCCAGGAGCCAGTGGTCTACGGGCCAGAAAATCCATTCCCACCGAACGCCCCGTGGCGGGAGCGCTTTAGCATTCAGTCCCAGATAGACATCGCCGTCAGGCCACGTTACGGCAAGGCCTGGCTGCTAGGAATGCACCAGTGCTCACACGCACGGGTGTGGACCCTGGAAGACCGGCATCTGTTCCGCGACATCTCTTTTCGTCTGGCCGACGCCTTGAACCACCTGCTCCTCTGCCACGACCTCCAGCAGTCGGAGACACGTTACCGCTGTCTGTTTGAGACCTCTGTCGATGGCATCTATGTCATCGCACCAGACGGCCGGTTCGTGGACGTGAACACCGCGTTCTGCCAGATGCTGGGCTACGACGGGCGGGATGCCTTCCTGGCGGCCCAGGGGGAGCATCACGACTATTTCCGGGCACTGCGCACCCGGCGGGACACGGCCCTGACCAAAGGCGTCCACACTCGCCTTACGCGCACCGACGGCACCCATCTCTGGGTGGAGACGCGAGTCCAGCCGATCAGGGACGCCGGGGGAAAGGTCGTCTTTTACCAGGGCATTGCTCGGGACGTGACCGAGGCGAAGCAGGCCGAGGAGGTGCTTAGGGAGAGCGAGAGTAAGTTCCGGGCGTTGGCCGAGACGGTGCCCGCCTCGGTCTGTTTCCACAGGGGCGGACAGGTTCTGTATGCCAACTCCGCGGCCACCGCCCTCACCGGCTACTCAGCCTCGGAGCTTCAGAGCGTCGATTTCACGGAAATCGTGCACCCCGACTTCCAAGAGCCTCGTAAAGAACGCGGAGCCGGCTTGCGACGGGGACGCAGTGCCCACTTCCCGGCATGAGATCCAGATCATCACCAAGACCGGCGAGGTCCGGTGGATCGACTTCATGGTCGGCACGGTCGAGTATGGAGGCCAGCGAGCGGGGCTGCGAACCGCGTTCGACATCACCGAGCGCAAACGCGCACAGGCAGAGATGGCACGGCTGCTGGAGGAGAACCGCTGTCTCACGCGTCACCGACTGCACATCCAGGAGGAAGAACGGCGCAGCCTCGCCCATGACCTGCACGATGAGCTGGGGCAGTGCCTGAGCGCGATCCGGGCCGACGCCGTGTCGATATGCCAGCGCAGCGCCAGAAACGATGCGCGCATCCACGAGAGCGCGCAAGCTATCGTGACCGTCTCGAATCGAGTGCAGGATGTCGTGCGCTCCATGATGCGACGCCTGCGGCCTCCGGCCCTGAACACCCTCGGCCTGGTGGAAACGCTGCGCGCAGCTATCTTGGCCTGGCGGGAACATCAGCAGGTGAGCTGTCAGTTCACCGCTCGGGGCGATCTCGGGACCCTCGGGGATGCCGTGGACATTCAGCTCTACCGGATAGTGCAAGAGTGTCTGACCAATATCGCCAAGCATGCGCTCGCCACTCGGGCCGACATCTCGCTGGTCCGTTCTTCCGTGCCGCCTGCAGAATGGCCGCCGGATGCCACAGCCGTCGCCTCCCCCTGCGCCGGGCGCGATGCATTGTACTTGAGGGTCTGCGACAACGGCTGCGGCATCCGCGCCGGTGGCACGCGCGCGGGACTCGGCTTGCTCGGCATGCAGGAGCGCGCAAGTAGTCTGCGTGGTGTGTTCCAACTGCAGAGTCAGCCCGGCTTGGGTACGTGCGTCGCGGTATGCATTCCCCTGGCGAACGACCCCACCGAAGCCCCGTGCGCAGGGGCATGATCCGGCTCCTGCTGGTGGACGATCACGCCGTGGTTCGGGCCGGGTATCGCCGTTTGCTGGAGCAGCACCCCGCCATCCGGGTGATCGCCGAAGCGGAGACTGGAGAGCAGGGTTGCGAGTACTACGCCCGCTACCGGCCGGACGCGGTGGTGATGGACCTGTCTCTGCCCGGGATCGGTGGCCTAGAAGCAATGCGGCGCATCCTGCGTCGCGACCCCCGAGCCCGACTTCTGGTGTTCAGCATGCATGAAGAGGGCGTCTTCGCGCAGCGCGCGCTGGAGGCCGGCGCACTGGGCTACATCACCAAGAGCAGTGCCCCCGAGGTCTTGGTAGAGGCCGTCGAGCAGGTGGCTCAGGGCAAGGTGTTCCTGGGGCCCGACCTCGTCCAACGGGGGCACACCGGGCAGGCGGCCGCCAACCCCTTGCTGGCACTGTCGCCGCGGGAGTTCGAGGTTTGCCGTCTCCTGGTCCACGGGCATGGGCTGTCCGAAATCGCCCAAATGCTGGGGCTCAGCTACAAGACCGTGGCGAACTACAGCACCTCCCTGCGCAGTAAGCTGCAGGTGCCCACGAACGCGCAGCTCGTGCACTTGGCCATCCAGTACGGTCTGTTGAAGACCTGAAGCCTGGGAATGGATCTCCTGCAGGCTCTGAGAGCTTGTGAATAAACCTACTGCGCGTCCCGATAGCGGCGTTGCGCGGTGTTCATGGCGTACCTCCCTGTACGCCACCCCTTCGGGGCGTCCTGCGGACGTGCCGAATGGCTGTCCTGCCATTCGGTCGCTCCTCGCCTATCTACTTGATATGTCTCGTCGCTGCGCTCCGTGCGCCTTGCTCTCGGGCCGCTCGCGACGTTTTTATTCACAGGCTCTGAGTGGTGCCTCCACCCTGGTGATCGGTGCGACCCCCATGCTCCAAGGCAGAACCCTCAAAAACGGGAATTTTTCCTATAGGCGACCGGACGGAAGTGCGCTATAAAGAAGGCGACGTGCCGGCTGGGAGGCAAGGTAGCCAAAAAAAAGCCCCGGTTAGGGGTAACCGGGGCATAAGATGTCCCGGCTTGGGATGCCGGGATTGGGGGGGTTTCCCGCCCAGGGAGGGAGGGCGGGAATCGCCGCGCGTAGAGCGCGACGAGCGGTAAGTATAGCCTGCTCGGTTTAAAAACGGTAGGGGTGTCATCCGGCTTTGCTCGTCGCGGGATCGGCGAACAGCTCCCTTAGCCCGCCCCAATACGTTAAGGGCCTGACAGCGGGGGCCTGCCGCGCGGAAGCCTGTCCGGGTTCAGAAACTGACGCGGCCAGATACGGAAGTAATCGATGTCCTCATCGACCCCATCCATGACGGAGTAGCTCCGGTATTCCTGCCGACTCACCCAAGCGTAACGCGTGTGCTCCGCATTCAGCCGTATGTTGCCGCCCCGCCAGAGGTAATGAAACAGAGAGACCTCGAACCTTCCCCCGTAGTAGCTGTCCCTCACCGGGCCGAGCTGAGCTTGGAGCACCACCGTGTGGCACGAGCCTAACTCCTCCCGCAGCTCCCGCTCCGAGCACCCCCGCGGCGTTTCCCCCGGCTCGATGTGTCCCCCGCAAAATCCCCACAAGCGTGCGCCGAGCTTCGCGTCAGGCGAGCGCTGCAACAGCAGGACGCGACCCTCGGTATCCTCAATGACATTGATGGCATACCGCAGTCCGGAAGCCATTCAGCGATTCGGCCCGACCCCGCACGCCAGGGTCACGACAAGCCCCGAGGGCGGTTGCGCGGTCTCTTGACCACCAGGCACCACGGTGATCTCACCGCCGCGGAAGATAGAGGTCGGTGATAGTGCCCTCGAATGCCTCGGCGGCAAAGCAGAGGGTCTCCGACAGGGTGGGGTGAGGGTGGATGGTGAGACCGATGTCTGCCGCGTCGCTGCCCATTCCGATGGCGAGCGCCGCTTCGGCGATCAGATCCCCCGCGGAGGGTCCCACGATGCCGGCGCCGATGATGCGGCGGCTGTCCCTGTCGAACAGCAGCTTGGTCATCCCCTCATCCCGGCCGAGAGCCAATGAGCGACCGCTGGCCGCCCAGGGGAAGACTCCTTTACCGTAATCGAGCCCTTGTTCCTTGGCTTGGTCCTCGGTGACGCCTGCCCATGCCACCTCCGGATCCGTGTACGCCACGGACGGGATGACCCGGGCGTCGAAGCTGCTCCTGAGGCCGGCGATCACTTCCGCGGCCACCTTCCCCTCGTGGGTCGCCTTGTGTGCCAGCAACGGTGGCCCAACGATGTCTCCGATGGCAAAGATGTGCGGAACATTCGTGCGCTGCTGGCGATCGACATCGATGAATCCATAGTCGCTCACCCGCACTCCAGCATTTTCCGCACCGATGACACGCCCGTTGGGTCGACGCCCCACCGCCACCAGCACACGATCAAACCGCTTGGAGCCGGGCACGCCGTCGCCTTCCAAATAGGCGGTGAGCCCCTCCGGCGCGGGCTCGATGCGCGTCACCTTGGTCTTGAGGTAGATATTCTCGTAACCTTTGCTGATGCGTCTGTGCAGGGGCCTCACCAGGTCCGCGTCGCAGCCCGGCATGAGCGCCTCCGTCAGCTCCACGACGGTGATACGCGCGCCGAGTGCGGAATAGACGCTCGCCATCTCCAGGCCGATGATGCCTCCGCCGATGACCAGCATCTCCCCGGGATTTCTTCCAGTACCAGCGCCGCCGTGGAATCCATGAGGCGCGGGTCATCGTTGGGAAAGGTCGGGATAGTGGACGCGCGCGAGCCGGCGGCGATGATTGCATAGTCGAACGAGACCGTCAGCGGGCCGTCGCTGGAGTCCACGCTCAGCTCGTGCGGGGACACGAAGCTGCCGCTGCCGCGGACGACCTTCACGTTGCGCTGCTTGGCGAGGCCGGCGATGCCCCGCGTAAGCCGCGTCACCACCCCCTCCTTCCAGGTGCGCATGGCCGCCACATCCAGGCGAGGGCGCTCGAAGTGTACGCCCCAACGCCCCGCGGCGTTCGCATCCTCGATTACCTTGGCAAGATGGAGCAGGGCCTTGGACGGAATACAGCCCACGTTGAGACACACGCCACCCAGGCTGGCATACCGTTCCACCAACACCACCTGTTTCCCGAGATCCGCCGCCCGGAACGCGGCCGTGTAGCCGCCCGGACCCGAGCCCAAGACCAGGACCTCCGCGTGCAGCTTGACCCCGGCAGGGCCCCCTTCGCTACCTGCACCCTGTCCCGCCCGCGGGGTGGCAGTTGGCTGCAGCACCTGCTCGGGCTCGCCTGCGCCTGACTGTGTTTCCGTCGGACGTGCCTCGGTCCCAACCTCCAGGGTGCAGATTGGCGAGCCCCTGGAGACCTTCCCGCCCACTTTGACGCTGACTTCCCTCACCACTCCGCCACCCGGCGACGGGACCTCCATCGTGGCCTTGTCGCTCTCCAGGGTGACCAGGGAATCATCCGCGGCGACCCGATTGCCCGGTCGGACCAGGACCTCGATCACGTCGACGTCCTTGAAGTCCCCGATATCGGGTACCGTAACTTCCACCACCTTGCTCATAAGAGAACCTTCAATGCCTCGGCACCGCGCGGCGCCATGGTGTCCTGATCGCCTGTGCACACATCTGCGAGTCCCGACAGCGGCGTTGCGCGGTGGTCATGGCGAATGGCTGTCCTGCCATTCGGTCGCTCCGCACCTATCCACTCGACCTATCCCACCTCTGCGCTCCG
>CAWCPV010000017.1:0-149160 GCA_963797555.1 uncultured Gammaproteobacteria bacterium
TGGACTATCTGGACTCCTTCGAGGGTTGGCAGAACAGACCCCAGCTTGGCCGTGCTCCTCGTCCTCTTCCTGGGCCACCTCCCCGAACACAACGAGGGCAGCGGGAACTTGACCAGTTGCCGTCCCTGTCGCGCAGGGTCTTCGAAAACCGGCCCCCCCACTCTCGGGCCACCGGACAAACGACATCACTCGGAAACCCCGGAATGTGGCGCGGGAAAATGCGGCAGAGCCGGCAGCGCCCCTTCCGTAAGGCCGAGGAAGTCCAGCGTGACGGCCAGCATCTGGTCGAAAACATCCTCCTTGATGGGCGCCCAGCCGTGAACCATCAGGGACAGGTTGCGGGTGGCCAGCACCTTCTCCAGCTCCTGCTCGCGTTCTCGGAAGCGCAACCCCACCGGGGACCCCAGAGCTGCCAGTAACTGGTAAGAGGCGTTCAGCCCGAACTGCAGACACCCGCTGGACGCGTCCAGGTAACGGGGCGTGAATGACTCGCGCAGGCCCTCGGGAATCTGTTCCGGCGAAGCCGCGCTGTTGTCGATTCCCAGGGCCGAAAGCTCGGCCTTGGCAAGCTTCTCCAGCGCGCTGTAAAGCCGTGCGACCCCGTCATCCGGGCGGTTGGCAAGACGCGTCACCCGCACGGCGTTGCACACCAGATCCACCACCAGGGCACGCGTGCCTTCGGCGCCGGGAGATCCTTTCTTCTGGAGCGCGTGGAAGGCCGGAGACAGCACCTCTAGGCGCGCAAGGTCGGCGGCGACCTCTTCCAGAAAGTCCTGGACCGGTGCAAGTGTCGCGGCATCGGTGTAATCCTTGAGCCCCTGGTACGACCGCCGCAAGGGCGTTAGGACCTGGGCAAGCTCGAAGCCCTGCCAGCGGTGGTAGGCATCGAAAAGGTCCTTCAGGTGAACATAGAACCGCCGCCATCGATCACCGACCCGGCTTGCCGCCTCCGCAGCGGTATCCCGCGCCTCGGCAAAGCGTGCAGCGTTGAACTGCTGGGCGATGCGCCGCCGAAACTCGACTTCAAGGACATCCCACGGGTTCGGGTTGGACACCACGCGCTCGCTGCCGCCCATCACGACTCCGAGCCCCTCCTTGGTGCGCGCGGTACCCCCGACGTAGCTGTAAACCACCCGCTCGTGAATGGTGGCAAGGACCAGCGCTGCCGACATGGTCTTGGTACCCCCGGTGTAGTCGACGAGCATCCCCTCCATGGAAAGGCCCAAGTCCACCAGGCATCCGGGAAGCTTCTCGGCGAGCATCTCCATGCAGTGGCCAAGGTCCTGGGGATCACGAACGGTAATGACCTCGTGGTCAACCCACCGGTGGGTGGTGCGCGGCCGTACCCCGGTCTCGATCTCTTTGCGGCTGTCCGACGATGCGAAGAAGATGACCTTCTCCGGCCGGTAATGGTCCAGGCTGTACGCCACGGGCTCTGCGGTTCCACCCACCGAAATTAGCATCCCCTTGACGGGGTTCGTATCACTCACCTTTGCAGCACCTCATTTGGGCAACTCCGCCCTCCAGTCAAATCGCCCCTGTATCGCTCAACCCTCTGACATCGCAGGTGCGGAGCACGCCACGGGTCTCAATCCCTTCTTCATCAGGTCACCGTTCAAACCCGAGCCGCATCGGTGCAAGTCCGTTGATGATCATGTCTCCAATCCCCTTCTTCATCAGGTCACCGTTCAAACGTGGCCGGGTCGGGTCCAATAGGCCGTGTGGTCTCAATCCCTTCTTCATCAGGTCACCGTTCAAACGTTTACGCCAGTCGTCGTCGTGCGGCTTGTCGGGTCTCAATCCCTTCTTCATCAGGTCACCGTTCAAACGCGGACTGGGTGCGTCAGGTACGCCGACAGGGTCTCAATCCCTTCTTCATCAGGTCACCGTTCAAACACCGAGGCTGATGTTTTTATAGTCCTCGAAAGGTCTCAATCCCTTCTTCATCAGGTCACCGTTCAAACCGCCTGGGAACGGGCATGGAGCCAGTACAGAGAGGTCTCAATCCCTTCTTCATCAGGTCACCGTTCAAACCGGTCCTGCGTCATTCATTGGGTTACTTCCGCGTCTCAATCCCTTCTTCATCAGGTCACCGTTCAAACGCGCACAGATGGTGATGTTCCTGGTGGGCCTGTGTCTCAATCCCTTCTTCATCAGGTCACCGTTCAAACAGAGACGCGTGCATAGTGGCGGCGATGCTGTGGTCTCAATCCCTTCTTCATCAGGTCACCGTTCAAACTAACAGGAGACGACAATGAAATACCTATGCAGCGGTCTCAATCCCTTCTTCATCAGGTCACCGTTCAAACCCGAGGTTCGCTACGGAAAGACAGGCGCGCTAGGTCTCAATCCCTTCTTCATCAGGTCACCGTTCAAACCACTCACAAGCGTAGAGTACCTAGCCGTACTTGAGGTCTCAATCCCTTCTTCATCAGGTCACCGTTCAAACACGATTGTTATGCATAGCCATGGTTGGTCTCAATCCCTTCTTCATCAGGTCACCGTTCAAACATAGGTACTACCGACATGCGCGTCTCAATCCCTTCTTCATCAGGTCACCGTTCAAACATAGATTGCTGGACAAGCTGTACGACTTTGCCGAGTCTCAATCCCTTCTTCATCAGGTCACCGTTCAAACTCGACGACATGCGGGTACGCTACGGGCGCATGAGTCTCAATCCCTTCTTCATCAGGTCACCGTTCAAACACCCCGAAGTTCTTCCCCGCGGATCTCGTGCCGTCTCAATCCCTTCTTCATCAGGTCACCGTTCAAACCCACGGCGGCGGCGTTGTCAGCAAAGAAGTGTGGTCTCAATCCCTTCTTCATCAGGTCACCGTTCAAACACACGCTCGTGGCGGATGTTGCTGCGGCGTATAGGTCTCAATCCCTTCTTCATCAGGTCACCGTTCAAACCCTGCAACAACACTCTAACGATGAGTTACGCTGAGTCTCAATCCCTTCTTCATCAGGTCACCGTTCAAACATCGGTACTGCGACGAGGCCGTGGTGTTGCTGAGGTCTCAATCCCTTCTTCATCAGGTCACCGTTCAAACAAGAGGAGGCGCAGAAGTTGACGGAAGAGCCCCTGTCTCAATCCCTTCTTCACAGGTCACCGTTCAAACTGTCTGGGCATTTTTCCTCCACTGATACAACGACTTCCAAGGGGGGTTGACGGGAAATGCCCCGCTCAAGGAGTTAACTGCTCTCGGCCTGTCCGAAAATTCCGCACGAACGTGTGTCGTACGGCGCAGACGCCGCCGCCTGTGCAGTCCCGCGGAGTGCAATCTCATCACCCCAGTCCCTCCCCGCAGCCGCTCCAGGCGTCCCCTCTTCTCTTGCTTCTTGTTCGCATTGCCCCATCCTACCAAACTATAAATCGCCTCACCGAGGTCCGCGAGCCGCTCGCGGTATTCCCTCGGCCAACCATCAGCGTCCCGAAAAAGCTCGTTGAAGCGGTTCGCCAGACGGCCGCCCGCCTCCCTGCGCGATGCAGCGCGGTCCTCTTCGAGCCAGGCTTCCAGCTCACGCAAGGCCCGCTCCTCCGGGGGTAGACGAGCACGCTCGGCCTCGCGGTGCGCCGCTTCCTCCTGACGCCGCGCCTCCTCGGCGGCTTGCTCGGCTCGCCCCTGCTGCTCCTCGGCGCGCGCCGTCCGCCGAGCTGCCCAGCGCGGATCGACAGACACCCGCGGCGGCGGGAGTGGTGCCAAGATTCGGAACCCTCCCGGACCTCGGGCGTCCTCTGTGTCGGACGGCTGTTCCAGCACCAGCAGCAGCCATCCGAAGGGCACCTTGCCCCCATCGGCGGTCTCGCACAAGGTCCGCGTCGCGCCCATGCCGTCGATCGGCTGCCTCTTTTGCACGTTCCAGCCTTCGCGCAGGCCGTCGACCGAAAGGGACTCGAAGTGGGAGAAGCGCCCGAGGCGGAGCAGCACCTCGCCTTCAGCGGGCCGGCGCGGGACACCGGTCGCGGGGGCGGAGCCCAAGGCTTGTAGCACACGCTCCCGGACCGCATTCTCTCCGGGAAAGAAGTGATCCAACTCCTGGATGAGGCGGTTCCAGTAGAACTCGTTGCAGGCGTCCAGCACGTCCTGCGCCCGAAGCTTCCGCCCCAGCAGGCGGGCGACCTCCGGATAAGCCGCCTCGCGCTCGTCCAGCTCCATCTCGACCGCGAAGGTCGGGGGCTCGGACGTATCGGCCCGAGACACCAGACGCTCGAAGTGCATCTGCACCCGGCTCAGGTTGCGGCCATCGCCGCCCTTCTTCATCAACGTGGCTTGGTCCACTCGGGCCGCTTCCCAGGGGAGATCGCAGTCCGCGACCTTGAACATCCGCAGCGGGTCGCACTCCATGTGGCCCTCCTCGAAGCCAAGCGCCGAGCGCTCCAGCCGCTGCCAGGCTTCGTTGCGGTGGCGCCATCTCCGGTCCTGTTTCGCATCGGTCACAGCCGATGCGACCTCGTCTCGATGCTCCTGAACGAGCGAGTCGACCACTGCGGTGCGCATCGCTCCCTTGAGGGAGGAGCCAGGCACCACCGGGCCGCCCGTCAGCGGGTTGCGCTGGAACGGGTGGACCTCGCAGCGCCGGTGCGGGTTGCGTACCAGCTCGTCCAGCTCGCGCTTGGAGCCCCGACCGATGGCGGCGCGATACACCCCGTGGTCCTCCGGGCGGCAGCGCTGGCGGAGCAGCTCCTGGGCGCTGTCGACGCGGTCCTGCTCCAGGTGTTTGACGTAGGTGTCGCGGTCACCGGGCGCCATGTCGGCGAGCACCGCGTGCGGGTTGAAGCGGACCAGGGTGTCCGCCTCCACCAGGTAGTTCTCCGGGGTGATGGTCTGCCCCGCACCGATGTGGATGGGTGTGAGGGGAATGGCGCGAAACCGTAGGATGGCCATGCTGCGCTCCTCAGGTCTCCGTGTAGGGCAGGCAGAGGTGCCAGCCGTAGTGCCGAATCTCGGGATGACGCGGGTGCACCCCCTCCAGCAACGCGCCATAGGGACCGGAATCCACGGGGGTAAAGGTCGCGCCGGGGCGCATCAGGCGCACTGGGTACTTGAACGGCGAGCGTGGGCCTGTGGCGTAGAGCCCGCCGAGCTTGCCGTAGTGGGTGTGCAGCCGACAGCGAGGCTCGACCATGTTCGGGCTCAGCACCCCGTGGGAGACGCTCAGCAGGCGGTTGCCCGAGTGTTGGAATAGTGCGGGGTCCGCCACGTTGACCTGGGCGGTGAAGCGACCGCGGCCCAGGCTGGCATCGCGCCCGAAGCCCTGCTCTCCGACGTGGGCGAACAGCGCTTCCAGATCGTCCGCGACGAGGTTGGTCCGAAGGTACACATCCAGCTCGCTCGCTTGGAGGTCGTGCCAGGTCTCCTGCACGAAGTACAGGCCACCCGCAGCCGGAGTGGTGCCGGTGTGCCGGTCGATGGTGTTGTGGGCCACTCGGAGCTTCTCCACCCGCCCGGTGTCGTAGGGCCTGCCCGCCAACCGCTCAAGCAGGCGGCGTTCGCTCAGCCCGCCGCGCAGGGCGAAAAAGTCCTCCACTGCTATCCAGGCGCCCTTGCGGAGCAGCTTCTCCTTTTCGAGACGCTCGGTGAAGGCTCGGCGCTGCGCGCCCTCGACGGGAGCCGGACGCGCACCCGGCGCGAGCAGCGGTCGGGGCAGGTAGCCCGCGGGGAAGGCATCCGAGAGCAGGAGGGGAGGTTCCGGAGCACTCTGCAGCCACTTTTCCAGGGCTTGCTCGCCGTTGATGTCGCGCACCGCCCAGCACAGGTGTCCGAACAGAGTATCCGAGTGCATGGGAGTCGCCAGGGGCGCCCGCAGCCTCAGGCGAATCCGGTATTCGGTCATGGGTCGGTCAGCCTACCAGGCGGTGGGGCTCGTCCGGGTCGAAGCGCTGGATGGCCTGGAAATCCTGCTGGACGCTCTGTCCGTCGACCGCGAGGTCCTCCACCACCACCCGGCCGTAGCCGCGCGACCCGGAGCCGCCCAGGGCATCCTGCTCCAGCAGGCGCAGCGCCTCCAGCAGCCGGTTGAGACAAGGCCCGATCGGTGGCTCCGTCGTCGCCGTCCACGTCGAACACCTTGAAGCCCATCTCCAACTGGAAGCGCGCCCCGGCAGGGACCCGCTCCATGCGCCGGGGACCCGTGCTGGCGGCCTTGCCCTGGATGCGATCGATGGGGACCTCGGTCTTCTCCTCGGTGAGGGCGAGGCCCTGGGCGCGCATCTGCTCGGCCCAGGCGCCATCGAGGTGGGCGTCGCGCACGATGAGGCGGGTCGGTCCGGCCTCCCAATCGTCGCTGGTGACCCCGAAGATGCGCAGGATATGGTCATCCTGCTGGTACTTGCCATTCTCGAAGCCCTGCTTGTCACTGCCCCACGCCAACCCGTTTTTCTCGATGCAGCCGAGCGCCCACTCCAGGAGCGAGCGGAGCTTGCCCTTGATACTGGAGCCGGGGATGTAGGGCTCCGTGGTGAAGGGGTTCTTCACCACCGGGCTGTCGACGCCGCCGATCTCGATGGCGTCCTTGCCCGCCCCGACGTGCAGGCCGGAGCGCAGGACCAGGGTGGCGGTGATGCGGTGGGTTTGCTTGAGGAGGATGCGGCTCGCCATGGTGTCTCCCTCACTGCTCCTTGCCGTAGAACTTGTGGAAGGCCAGAACGGCCTGGAAGTGCTTGCAGAAGGCATCGAAGTCCCTGGCCGTCGCGACCGAGTGCACGTGGTCGATGAAGAACTGCAGCAGTTCCTGGGGGAAGGTCTTGTCACTGCGGCCATGGGCATATACCGCCTTGGCCTTGAGCATCTTGAAGTCGGCCCGGAGATCCTCGAAGGCTTGCTCGGCGGTGAGTCCCCGAGAGCGGGTCGCCGCCAGCACGCGCTGGCGCAGGTTGGTCACGTCGTCGTAGAAGCGGCGAAGCTGGCTCGGCGAGACCCGATCCAAGCGGCGCGCCCACGACTCCGCCTCGGTGTCGAGCAAATCGGGGCGGAGCTTCTCGCCCTCGTAATAGGCAACCTTGGTCGGCTGCGGGATGCTCCTGGGCGGTGGCCCTCCCGGCCCCGCGGGCCTGCCCGGAGCACCCTGTGGCTGCCTTGGGTGCAGTGCCATTGGCTTTCCCTCTCTCAACTGCGGTTGCGATAGAGTGCGATGCTCGCCGCGGTGTGCGGCGACGACCAGTCGCGCTGGACCTGGATGGACTCCGACAGGCCCATCAGGCGGTTCAGGTCATGGATCAGCTCCTTCTTCCGGGCATCGGACATCCCTTTGTTGTCGCGTACGTTGCGCGCGAGCTGATAGCCCCACCTCGCCCGCCAGTCGGCGCAGGTGAGGTCGAGGTGGCGCTCGGCGCGCTGGCGCAGATCCCCAAAGTCGAGCAGCCGGTAGACCATGGCGGTCGGGATGACCCGCTCGCGCAGCCAGTCGTTGAGAGTCTCGGCGTCCGCCAGCCGCTGGGGCAGGACCTCCCACGCACAGGGTTCAGGGTCGATCACGGACACCCGGTTGCGGCCGGCCGCTTTGGCGGCCTCCAGGCGCTCCTCCGCGCTCCACACGCTGCGGTTGAGCGGCTGGTCGGCCTTGACCAGCTCCAGGCCCGCGGACAGGGTGATGTTCGGGTTCTCTCCGGTGTAGCGCCGGAACCGGGCGTTGAGGTCGACCGTGAGCCCCAGCATCTGCCGCCACGGCCCGATGAGGAGCAGGTCGTCGCCGCCCGCGTAGACGGTATAGGTATCCGGGTGATGACGCCGGATGCGGTCCTGCAAATAGCCGGTGAAGAACAGATCGAGCATCCGGGAGAGCGCAGCGAACCGGCTGATGGTGGCCCGGTCGCGGTCCGTCGCCGGCTCCCGCAGGCCGTATCCGAACAGCAGCCCCAGCCGATCGACATCGGCCTTGAGCACCGCGAGGAGCGGACGGCCCAGGGGAGCCCCCTGTGGGTCGAGTTCCAGGGCGTCGCGCTCCAGGTGCTCGAAGGTCTTGAGGTCACCGGGCTCGACCTCGCGCGCCTCGTCGCTCAGGTCGTGGTAGAGCGGGTTGCCAACCTCCCGCTCCTTCATGACCGGAACATAGTTGGCCAGGAAGCGCAGGGCGAGCGGACCCGCTGGGGTGTGCTCGCCCCCATAGAGGCGAAAGCCTGAGAGCGCATCCTGCAGCTCTTCTGCCTGCGCCTCGTGCAGCACGAGGTGCATCCCCCCGAGGAGCGTCACCGTCCAGCGCGCGCCGTGCGGCCTCGCCGGGTGCCAGGTCATGGCCTGGGTGTGGGGAAGCCAGCCGCCTACCCGGTGCTCGTCGTGGCAGAGGTGGCAGCGCCAGGTCTTCTCTGTTTCATGCACAGCCGGGCGCACCCCGCAGGCGCGGCAGGGTCCCTCGGGATAGTCGAGGGCCATGACGCCGGTCGGGTTTTGCCGAAGTGACCGGTGCTTGGCTTCATCGAGCGCCCGCGCCAAGCCGTCTTGCACGCCCTGGTAACGGGGCGGGATGAAGTCATTGCCGGCAAAAGGCTCGGAGAGCGCCAGGTTGAGCGTGAGATGCGCTCGGATGGCCTGGAGCGGCGGCAAGTAGCCGTCAGGCCTGTGCACTTAAAGTGCATAATGCCTTCACGGTTAATGCTCGAAATTCTTGACAGACAAAACTCGGTGACTATCATCGTAACTCGTATAACACACCCACATTCTATTACCAACGTACCCGCCGTAACTGTTCTTTGCGTTGATTGAAAAAATGAATTCGTAAGCCATAATAGCCGTACCCTCATAGACTATCGAAGTCGCAATTGGGCCAGTCACGTCCCCGACTTTCAGACTATCAGGATCTTTCAGCCGATCCTTAATGGCCTTGCTACACCGCTCCACTTGATCACTGACAGTTACAGGCGATCCCAATGGCGTCGATAACTTGATTGCATGATGTTCTGCCTGCGTAGCACAGGGAACGTCGGAAAACACCTTCTTCCCGTTGACCTCACACTTGTAGTAGGACGAAGCATGCGCACCACCGATATAAGCCACAGACAGCAGTATGACAGCAGCCACTTTGCTCATGTCTGACCTCCTATGCATATGGTTTTCCCCCAAGGTGAGTGAGATCTCCCGCACGGCCTATAGGTCAAGGTCTCCCTGTCTGCTCGTATCCTCACGGCATTGACGGACATATCTATTTCAAGCCTGACTGTATGCGCGGATATTCACCGTAGTCGGTCTTGTAGTTTCCTGATTTGGTTGCCTCGGTCCGCATGGGTCTCGTCGAGCGCAGATGGCAGCACCTGAGCTTCTTTAAGTCACGGGCGTACCTGCACGCGCATCTGCCGCGGGTGCGCTGCGAGGCCTGCGGCAAGACGACCCAGGTCGAAGCGCCGTGGGCGCGCGCCCACAGTGGCTTCACGGCGCTGATGGAGGCGCTGGTGGTCACGCTGTGCCAGGCCATGCCGGTGGCGACCGTGGCTCGGCACCTGGGTGTGGGCGATGAGCGCCTGTGGGGGGTGCTCGATCACTACGTAGGCAGGGCCCGTGCTCAGGAGGACCACTCGCAGGTGAGCGCTGTGGGCCTGGACGAGACCGCTGCCCGGCGTGAACAGCACTACATCAGCCTGTTCCATGACCTCACGGGAAAACGCCTGCTGTTCGCCTGCGAGGGCCGCGACCAGAGCACCGTGGCGGCCTTCGCCGCCGACCTCAAGGCGCACGGCGGCGACCCGCAGGCCATCGAGCAGGTGTGCATCGACCTGTCCGGCGCCTACCGCGCCGGGGTGGCCAGGCACCTGCCCCAGGCCACGGTGAGCTTCGATGCCTTCCATGTGATCAAGCTCGCCAACGAGGCGGTCGATACGGTGCGCCGCCAGGAGATCAAGACCGAGCCCGCCCTCAGGGGCACCCGCTGGACCTGGCTCAAAGACGCCCACGACTGGACCTGGGACCAGCTCACCGACTTCCACTGGCTCTCCCGCGCCGCCTCAAAACCGCCCGTGCCTGGCGCCTCAAGGAGGCGCTGCGCGATATCTACGCCACGGCCAGCACCCTCGAGCAGGCCGAGAGCGCCCTCGGGCGCTGGTATAGCTGGGCACGGCGTAGCCGCCTGCAGCCCATGAAACGCCTCGCCACTACCCTGAAAGAGCACTGGAACGGCATCCTCGCCGCATTCCACTCGGGCCTCACCAACGGCCGCGCCGAGGGCATCAACTCCCTCATCCAGGCCGCCAAGGCTCGCGCCCGGGGCTACCGCACCACGCACTCGCTCATCACCATCGCCTACCTCATCGCCGGCAACCTGGCCCACCTGCCCGCCTCGCCGTTCAACACATCCTCTGGTGTCAAAGCTCGGGCAGATGCCGCTGCGGCATAAGCATGGCGACCCACACGATTCCGGGACGAACCTTTATGAGGCGGACAAGATCGTACATCACGGAACGCGAACGAAAAACCATTACCCAGCTCATCAAGGTCGTCGCTTATCGCAGTGAGAGTTGTCTCGCGAGCATTGTCGAACCCTTTTTCGTGCGCCACGACGACGAAGTTCGCGCCTTCCTCAAAGCCGTGTTCTGCTTACCCGGCGATATTATCCCGGATTACCAGCGCCATGAATTGCGGGTGCGTCTCTACGGCTTGGCCAATAATCGATCTCAACAACCTGATTCCGTGACTTCACGTCTTAGCGGATGGCTGCAACCTGCTGATTTATCGTGGCAGTTCGGGTAAAATCGGCCCGCACGCCCACTCACCCGGCAGGTGAACGATGAAGCGGTTCATCCTGGAGCAGTCCGACGAAGAGTTCTACACCTCCCATTCCGGTCTGGCTCTGGTGGGTCTTTGCGTAAACCGCTTCAGCGGCCTGGGCAAGGCGCTCAAGCAGGCCATCCCGCTACGCCACGGCATTTCCCATGAAGACATAGCCAGGAGCTATCTGGGGTTGATGTGTTTGGGCAAGAGCGACTTCGAGGCGGTCGCCAACGTCCGAGGGGACGATTTTTTCCGCCAGGCGCTGGGGCTGGAGCGGGTGCCTTCGGCGGAAACCTTGAGGCAGCGCCTCGATGAGCACGCAGCGCTCATGCGGGAGGTCATCGACGAGGCCGATATCGAGTTCATGGTCAACGCCAAAGTGCCGGTGAGCCCGCTCAAGACCGGCCATGTGCCGCTCGACATCGATGTGTTTCCCATGAACAACTCCGGGACCAAGAAAGAAGGGGTCTCGCGCACCTACCACGGCTATGACGGTTATGCGCCGATCGCCGCCTATCTGGGAACCGAAGGCTGGGGGCTGGCCTGTGAGCTGCGTGAAGGCAAACAGCACTCCCAGAAGGAATTCCGCTACGTCTGGGAGCGTATTTTGCCGCGGGCCCGGCGGCTGACCAAACTGCCGCTGCTGGTACGCCAGGACAGCGCCCATGACGCCTTGGAGAACCGGCTGCGCTACCTCGAAGAGGAGGTGGACTTCATTATCAAGTGCAACCCCCGGGGCGAGGACCCTGGCGAGTGGCTGGAGCGCGCCGAGCGCCAAGGGGTATGGGAGACCCCGCGCCCCGGCAAGCGCGTGGCGCTGTTCAGCGTCATCGAGGAGCACCTCCATCGTACGTTCGCCGGGTGATGCGGGTGACCGAGCGCACCATCGACAAGAGGGGCCAGGCACTGCTGGTGCCGGAGCTTGAGATCGAGGGCTGGTGGACCTCCCTGGCCTATCCGGACGAGGAGATCGTCGCCCTGTACCGGGACCTCCGAGCAGTTCCACAGCGAGTTCAAGACCGACCTCGATATCGAACGGCTGCCCTCCGGGAAATTCGACACCAATGACCTGGTGCTCGCCTTTGCCGTGTTCGCCTACAACATCCTGCGCTTCATCGGACTTATCGGGCTGACCGGCGAGGCGGCTCCTCTTCGCCATCCAGCCAAGCGCAGGCGGCTCAAGACCGTCCTCCAGGAGCTGATGTACCTCGCCGCCCGGCTGGCGGCCACCGGCCGGCGGCTCTGTCCCGGCTTTCGCGCCTTCGAACAGCTGTATTACCAGCTCGCCTTCGGGTAGCTAGGACGACATCCCTAGAAACTCGACCCGGGCCTCACCAGGCCCCGGTGTAAACCTATGCCTGAAATTCAGCGCCAAAAGGTCAAAGCCCCGCCATCACTCCTGCGCCGACCAGGTTCCACGCCTGCTGTGCACAGCCGATGTCGCCAGTTGGCTAAACACTAACCAACTCAACTGAGAATACCTCCCATTATCCCGTGCCCCGGATGCCCAGAACCCGAAGTCACGGATCCAGGAACAAGCTCTCATCGCTCTTTGCGAATATCTGAATACCCAGCAGATGAAATACCCTGGCACCCACCTGCGCCTGGTCTACGACACCGTCCAGTCGCATTGAATTTAGCGCCAAGTCAGGAGTTCTGCAGGAGCGTGCGCCGTGTGATGGGGCGTGAGGGAGCGTGAGGGAGCCCTGGGCTACCCTGCAAAAACAAGGCTCTAATGCAGGCGGGGCCTGTGCGGGGTGAGTCAGGGAATAGGGAGCGTCCCGCGAAGGGGCTGTGGGAATGGCTGGCACGCCGACTCGGACTGTACCCCAAGACGCGCGTCCCCGCGCGCGCCCACCTTTGCCTGACAGAGCAGATCTCATTGCGCAGGAAGGTCGAGAACTTCTCGTACTGCTTGACGAACCCGTGCTTCCAATAGGCGCGGAAGGTATGATGGCCGTGCTCGATCGTGGTGTGGAGCTTACCCTTGAGTTTCTTGTTCAGACGGGTGCCGAAGATCTCCGAGCACCTGTGGGCCGTCATCCGCCAAAGCCCAAGTTCACAACTGCGCTCGAAGAGCTTGTGGATCGGGCAATGGCGATTGAAGATCAAGTTGCGGCAGTACTCGATCTGGGCGATGGTGTAGAAGCGGCGCAGGTTCATCCGCTACGTTCCTTCTGGGAGAACTTCGGCCCCAGGTGAAGGGTCCAGTAGTCCAGACGCTCCCGGATGATCTCGGGGCTGAGGCGATCGGCTGTGGTCTGCAGGGCCTGCACATCGTCAACCGCGAGGAAGGCGTTGTCGTTCTTGCGAAAGCCCACGCGGGCTCGATTCAGCTCCTGCTCCAGGAACGGAGTGGCCGTTCAGCCAATAGGTCTTCTGGAAGGGAAAGAAAGAGGCCACGCGCATCACGATGGGACCCAAGACCTCGTCGCGAATATATAGTAGTCGTGCGTGAAGCGGCTGCGCTGCGGGGCCAGGATGCGGTGATTCGGGTCCTGGGTCCGATACTTCGGGACCGTCCAGCGAAACGTCGGCCCCTGCTCCATGCTCTTGAAGATGAAGTACACACCAAAGCGCTCCCGTCGCTGCATCGAGCGCTGCCAGCGGCGAACATACTCCTCTTTGTGCACCCCTTTTTCGGCCCACTCGATGGGGACCTGGTGATTGCGGGCGAAGGCCTCCACCCAGCGCTGATAGTCGCCGGTCCGCCCCGAGAGCAACTCCTTGGTGACCGCCGCCGCTCCGACCACCTGCCGGAAGAAGTACACGACTTGCTCAGGCCGCGACAGCCCCGAGAGGTACCCATGGATGACAATGCGGTCGAAACAGTGAGATACAAACAGTAGCAAGCTGCCAAACAGCTTCGCGAACTATTCCACCGGTCGTCCTCGTCTCGATAACAAGATCATGGGTCAGACGGCCGGTGGATCCCAAATTTGAAATATGTTTGGTTAGATTTTCAGGTTCTTCCCGGAATCGTGTGGGTCGCCATGCTTATGCCGCAGCGGCATCTGCCCGAGCTTTGACACCAGGGGTGTGTTGAACGGCGAGGCGGGCAGGTGGGCGAGATTGCCGGCGATGAGGTAGGCGATGGTGATGAGCGAGTGCGTGGTGCGGTAGCCCCGGGCGCGGGCCTTGGCGGCCTGGATGAGGGAGTTGATGCCCTCGGCGCGGCCGTTGGTGAGGCCCGAGTGGAATGCGGCGAGGATGCCGTTCCAGTGCTCTTTCAGGGTAGTGGCGAGGCGTTTCATGGGCTGCAGGCGGCTACGCCGTGCCCAGCTATACCAGCGCCCGAGGGCGCTCTCGGCCTGCTCGAGGGTGCTGGCCGTGGCGTAGATATCGCGCAGCGCCTCCTTGAGGCGCCAGGCACGGGCGGTCTGGAGGCGGCGCGGGAGAGCCAGTGGAAGTCGGTGAGCTGGTCCCAGGTCCAGTCGTGGGCGTCTTTGAGCCAGGTCCAACGGGTGCCTCTGAGGGCGGGCTCGGTCTTGATCTCCTGGCGGCGCACCGCATCGACCGCCTCGTTGGCGAGCTTGATCACATGGAAGGCATCGAAGCTCACCGTGGCCTGGGGCAGGTGCCTGGCCACCCCGGCGCGGTAGGCGCCGGACAGGTCGATGCACACCTGCTCGATGGCCTGCGGGTCGCCGCCGTGCGCCTTGAGGTCGGCGGCGAAGGCCGCCACGGTGCTCTGGTCGCGGCCCTCGCAGGCGAACAGCAGGCGTTTTCCCGTGAGGTCATGGAACAGGCTGATGTAGTGCTGTTCACGCCGGGCAGCGGTCTCGTCCAGGCCCACAGCGCTCACCTGCGAGTGGTCCTCCTGAGCATGGGCCCTGCCTACGTAGTGATCGAGCACCCCCCACAGGCGCTCATCGCCCACACCCAGGTGCCGAGCCACGGTCGCCACCGGCATGGCCTGGCACAGCGTGACCACCAGCGCCTCCATCAGCGCCGTGAAGCCACTGTGGGCGCGCGCCCACGGCGCTTCGACCTGGGTCGTCTTGCCGCAGGCCTCGCAGCGCACCCGCGGCAGATGCGCGTGCAGGTACGCCCGTGACTTAAAGAAGCTCAGGTGCTGCCAACTGCGCTCCCAGGTGTCGTGCACCGGCTGGCCTTGCACTCCGCAGGCCGGGCAGGCAAAGCGGCTGCCCTTGGCAAACGCCACCTCGAGGTCGATGCGCCCAGCCTCGGGGTCGAACCGCACGTCGGTGACCTCCCAAGGCGCTGTCAGGCCCAGTGCCGTGGTAAACAGATGCGTGGGCCGCACGGTGCTCCCCCCTTGGATGACGGCCTGTGGATTTGTGGACGAGTCCTGCGGAGCGGCCCGCGTCCCAAGGACCGTGTGGACAACCTCCCGGTTGCCCACACTCGCGGGCCTCTCGCCCACAACCCCACGAGCCCAACCACAAGATGTTGTGATAAGCGACCAGTCAGGGCAGATGCTACTTCACCACCGCGACCCACACAATTTCCGAAAGAGCCGATTTTCATACCGCGGGCGATGATGCCCTTCTACGTGCAGCCGTTGGCTAGTGTAGTGCTTGGTAATTAACGGAACATATATGATCTATCGCTGTCCAGGGCTATGAAGCCAAGACAGGAGAGCACTGATGCGAGTAGCCCCGATGGTCCGACTGAGCGCGGAAGAACAGCGGAGCCTGAGGCGTGTGTCGCGTTCGAACACCACGAGTGTGAGGCTGGCCCGCCGAGCGCGCATTGTGCTGTTGGCGGCGGTGGGCATGGAGAACAAGGCCATCGCGGCGGAACTCAAGATTGGGCGTGTGCAGGTTGGGCGTTGGCGGGAGCGCTATGCGCAAGGCGGGCTGGCGGCCATCGAGTGTGACCTGCCGCGCGGAGGTCGTCAGCCCAAGGTGGATGCCGCCGAGATCGTGCGACGCACGACTCAGACCCAGCCCTTAGCAGCGACACAGTGGAGTACGCGGACCCTGGCTAAGGAAATGGGAGTGAGCGACACCACGGTGCTGCGCGTGTGGCATGCCCATGGGCTGAAGCCGCATCGTGTCGAATCCTTCAAGGTATCGCGCGACCCGAAATTCACCGAGAAGTTGGAGGACATCGTCGGGCTGTATCTGTCCCCCCCGGAGCATGCTTTGGTGTTGTGCTGCGACGAGAAGAGTCAGGTTCAGGCGCTGGATCGTACCCAACCTGGCCTGCCGCTGAAGAAGGGGCGGGCTGCGACCATGACCCATGACTACAAGCGCCATGGCACCACGACACTGTTTGCTGCCCTGAACACCTTGGAGGGTTCCGTGATTGCCCGCTGCGAGCCGCACCATCGCCACACGGAGTGGCTCACCTTCCTGCGCCAAATCGACCGCGAGACGCCCAAGGACAAGGAACTGCACTTGGTCTGCGACAACTACGCCACCCACAAACATCCCAACGTTCAGAAATGGCTGGGAAAACACCCGCGTTTCCACATCCATTTCACGCCCACCTCAGCATCCTGGTTGAACATGGTCGAGCGATTCTTCCGCGACCTGACTGTGGATCGGTTGCGCCGTGGCGTGTTTCGAAGCGTCCCCGAGTTGATCCCTGCCATCAACCGCTATGTCGATGCCCACAACGCCAATCCCAAACCCTTCATCTGGACCGCCAAGGCTAAGGACATCCTGCAGAAGGTCATCCGCGCCAACGCACGTTTAAGTTCTAAACAGAATGAAGCACTACACTAGTGTGTAACGACTTCGAAAAGTCCAAGAGATATTAATGGCATGATCCAGCCCTCCGAACCCCTGTCCTATCGCCCCCCCGAAGCGGGGGAGCCGCATCCGGTCCTGACGCAATACTATGCGGATCATACCGAGCGCCGAGCCTTCGTGCGCACGCTGTTCGATCACACGGCAAGACACTACAACCGCGTCGATCGGCTTCTGTCCTGGGGCTCCGGCGGCTGGTATCGGCGCCACGCTCTGCTGCGGGCGGGACTGCGTCCGGGCATGTCTGTGCTCGATGTCGCGACCGGCACGGGCCTGCTCGCGCGGCAGGCCATCGAGGTGATGGGTGAAGGAGACACGTTGCTTGGACTCGATCTGAGCGCCGGCATGTTGCACGAGGCCAACCGCGCGCTGCGTATCCAGCTTGTGCAGGCGCGGGCGGAGCAGCTCCCGGTCGCCGACGCTAGCTTTGACTTCCTGACCATGGGCTATGCCCTGCGCCACGTCTCCGATCTGGACGCAACTTTCCGTGAGTACCGTCGCGTCCTGCACCCGGGCGGCACCCTGCTCATGCTCGAGATCGGCAAGCCCCAGGGGCGCCTGCACCGCGCGCTGCTCGGCGTATACCTTGGGCACATCGTACCTCTGCTGTCGCGTTGGGCGACCGGTGCCACAGAAGCGCAGACGCTGATGCGCTATTACTGGGACACGGTCGAGCAGTGCATATCGCCCGACACCATCATCGAAGCGCTGACGCAAGCGGGCCTCGCGCAAGCGCGTTGCGATACCGAGCTGGGCATCTTCCGCATGTTCACCGCGAAGAAGCCCTGAGTGCGCGGCTACCTGCGCGCAGTCACCTGTAACTGCCCCTGTGCCACCACCTGGCCGTCCGGCAGAGTGCAGCGGAAACTCAGGCGGTCTCCGATGCGCACGCCGAAGTCTATGAAAAACGCCTGTCCGGGCAATAGGGGCGAGGTGAACTTCACCGACCGGACAGCGAGCAGGCGGCACGGGTTCTCTGCTTGCATCGCACTGACCACCTCGTCCAAGATGACTACGCCGGGCACGATGGGATTGCCAGGAAAATGCCCTGCCAGGCTCGGATGGCTTCGCGGGATGGTACGCGCGATCTGATGGCTCACGGATATCTAGAGGCCTGACGCAGGCTTTCTCAGTATATCGAGCAACTCAAGAACCGCGGCCTGTGGGAGCTTACTGACATCATTTCGCGGCAGGCGCTCGACCTTGTACAAGGGCCTCGGCAAGAATACCTGATCTATGCGCTCCGCCAGTGCGGCAAGGATGGCCTGCTCGCTCAGCCGTGGCGCCACAGCCAGGGCTACCAGACGCGGCGTGGCCTTGTCGGCCTCCTCCGGCATCACGAACACCCCGTCCTCGACCCCCTCGATCTCCTGGAGCCTGTGATTGAGATAGGACAGGGAAGTGCGCTTGCCCCCGATATTCACCAGGTCCTGCCGCCGCCCCGACAGCCGGAACCGGTCGTCGCCATCGCGCTCGACGATGTCGTTGATCTGCACCGGTGCGGACAGATGTCCGCCGCGTACGCTGTCCTCGTGCATGCGCAGGCCGTCGTACAGCCGCCAGCGGTCACCGTCCAAGGTGCGGCGGCTGGCGATGGAGCCCGCCTCCGTGCACCCGTAGATCTCGCATACCCGCGCGGCGAATACTTGCTCCGTTCGTGCGGCCAGAGCGGCGGACAGCGGGGCCGTTGCCGAGATGATCATCTCTACCGCGGGCCAGTTGATGTCCGCTTGCGCGCACACGCGCAGATGCACGGGTGTGGTGATCAGTATGCGCGGGGCTGGCACGGCCTGCAGGGCATCGTGAACGTCCTGTGGGAAGAACGGACGGCCACCGTGGACGCTGACCCCGGTCACTAGAGGCACCATCACCGAGGTCTCCAGGCCGTACAGGTGTTGCGCAGGAACAGTGGCCACGATGGTGCTGCCTGGGGGATTGCCGAAGCCGAAGCGCTGCTGTGCTAGGCGCGCTCCGTGAGTCAGGCTGCCCCATGACTTGCGATGGGGCTGTGCCTGGCCAGTACTCCCCGAGGTGAACACGATGGCGGCGATATGGTCATGAGCGATGCTCGGAACTGGCCGCTGTCGGACGGTCGGACATGCCTGCAGATGTTCGCCCACGATCTCGTTGTTCAAAGAATAGCTGTCTGGATATGCCGCTGCGACGTTACGGATCTCCATCCTGGCCCGGCTCTGGGGCAGCAGATTCGTCTGGTGGCGGATGATGACAGCGCCGAACGCGACCAAGAACAGGTAACGGTCTTCGCACAGATTGATGGCGAAAGTCCGCTGGGGGAGCTGCTCTGCGAGATGGCTCGCGTGATGGAGGAACATGTCCGCGCTAACGGGCTCAGGTCCCCGCCATGCGAAAGGCACGCGGGACAGTCCGAGCAAGGGTAACTGGGGGCGTTGGTGACGGCCATAGTCACCGTCTAAGCGTCTGCGAATGCATTGCAGGTCCGCTTCAGGCGGACAGGGGGCCCGGTTGTGGGGGGAGGGCATCAAAATGGCGAGAATCGTGCTCGATCAGACCTGTCGTGAGTCCAGACGGGACTCCGCGCCAACGAATTCTACAACGCTTTGACGCAGAGTGCATCGACGCTCCGGACTGACTCTTTCCCCAGCGTAGACCTCGCGAATGGGGTCTAACACTCTCCCCATCTTCAACAGTTGCCACTGCAGATCCCTGTAAGACAGCCGCTTATGGAGTGAGTAAGAGGTCAGAGATTAACTGGCCACACGGTGCACGCCAGGCATCGAGACATGAGCTGGGTCGCCCGAGGCCGAGACCACGGTCCTCTGATGGGCATAGCCGCGACGGACGAGGCCGTTGTACCCCGGCCAACCGTCGGTGCGGACCACGTTACACACAAACGCCACCAGGCTGGCGCCGCAGGCATCCGGGACGTGGCGCATCCGCACCCGCCCGAAGCCCTTGGGCTTCTTGACTCAGGACGACGCACTTCTGCGAGCCCCGACCTGGCTTCCCACCGTGCTCCATGCCCCCCGCCAGTGCCTCGTCCACCTCCACCGCGCCCGACAACCGCTCGCGCTCGGCCCGGACCATCGCTACCCGGTAGCGCTGCAGCATCGTCCAAGCGACCCGGCAACTCACGCCCAGGGTTCGTTCCAGGGTCTTTGCCGACATCCCATTTTCGCCGTGGTCACATGCCAGGCCGCCTCAAACCAAGTCGTCAGCGGCGTTCGGGTCTTGTCGAGCATCGTGCCGACGCTCACCGTCGTCTGCCGGCGGCACACACTGCACACTAGCCGCCCGCGGGTTTGACGCCAAGACACCCAGCGCCCCCACAGGCCGGGCAGACGAACCCATTCGGCCATCGCAGCCGTTCCAAGTATGCCCCACAAGCCGCCGCGTCGGGGAACCACTCGACAAACTCCCGGTACGAGCGTGGGTGGTCCACCCCCGCCACCAACAGCGGTAGGGCCTCTGCTTTGTCGGGGGAGGGCACCACCCCCCATATCTTGCGCCAGGAGGAGCTAACCGCCCACCCCCTTCGCGTAGCTACAGCACTCAGATGGACACCCCTTTCGATCCCAGCTCTCCAGGTCCGCCCGGAACACCCTGATACGTTGCAGCACGCTCTCGCGCTTCAGGTTGAACCAGACCATGAGGGCGGTAATACCCGCGCCCAGCGCCATCAGCCCCAGGCCGCGCCCGAGGTGGCCTAAGGGGGCCTACGGGAGACCCATCAGCCGTCCGTAAACATCAGCAAAACGTGGTGGGTATAGGTGGCAGTCGTCCGTATCGGGATTCGGCAGACGGCTGGGGTCGAAGTCCACCAGGCCAAAGCTTGCGCTCTGCAGATAGCGCACGATAGCCCCCAGGTTCTCGTAAGTGACGCCACCGATATCGTGGAAGATCAGCACGCAAGGATAGGGCCGATCCCATCCTTCGAGGATGTGCCGGACGTTTTTCTCGATCTGCTGTGCCGTGGCACCGGGGCGGGTATCTCCCACTGTCTGCCCTGCGATCACCCGGTAGCCCGAGTTACGTACAGCCTCGCATACCTCGTTGGAATCCACGAGGTAGGGCGGGCGGAACAGACGCGATGAGGACAGGGCGGCAGCGGAGCGAAGATCTGTCTCCCACTCCGCGATCTCGCCCCGGATCGCGCCGGTCGTGGCCAACCAAGGCCAGCGGAACCATGCGTGGTGCGCGGTGTGATTGCCTATGATATGGCCTGCTTGAGCGATGCGCCGCACCAGCCACGGGTATCTGACCATGCTTCCCTTGTGCGTCCAGATCTCGTAGGGCGCGTAGTATGCCCTGCTGCGCAAGAAGCCTTGCGGTGCATCACCGACCAGAAAGAACCCCGCCCTCACCGGCCTGCCGTCCGTAGCCTTCAGATCTGCCAAGGCATTCAGCACGCGATCAGTAGCTCCCGGCAGCGGGCCGTCGTCGAAGGTGAGCATGAATTCGGCTGGCGGCCGTGTGCCAAGCTCAGCACCGTATCCCGATGAATCAGAAGCAGCCGGTGTACCGGTAGCCGTGCAGGCGGTAAGCAGGGCGGCCCACAAGATCATGGGCCACAAGGCAATCCGGATTCTGATTTTGAGAGTACAGATCAAGCAGTGAATGTTCAGCCGAGCGTCAGTTTCAGTCTTCGCTCAGCACCCGCTTTTTCGATTCGGCAAAGATGTAGGACACGCCGAATCCCGCCATGAACGAGTTGCGCCGCTTGAGCAGGGGGCTGTCCTCGAAAGCGACGCCGTGCAGGTCGTAGGCGCGCACGAAGGCACCGACCCAGAAGCGATGAAAGCGCTTGGACAGCGATACCGTGAACTGCGCGCCGCTGTAGCCGCCAGGCGCATCGAACGCGGGGCGGTCCGCCGTGGCAAAGGCCGACGCCACCCCGTAGAAATAGGCATGATATTTGCGGTCAGCCCACAGCGGCCCCCCGGACAGACCCAGGTCCCAACCGCCTCCCCAGCCGACGTCCTTGACGTCCAGATTGAGGATGGGGTTCGACAGCAGACCCGCATTATGCACGCCATGCGAGCCTATGGCGATCACAGCGCGCACGGGAAGCTGAAACGTCAGCTTGGTGTTCTCCTTTTTCCAGAGTGACACGTTCACTTGCGGCCCGATCTCCAGTGTCGGTTCGAGGTCGGGCATGCCGGCGCGAGCCTTGTTGTCGCCGCTCTTCACCGGCACCGATCCGCTCACGCTGACATCCATCTCCAGCCTCGGCGTCTTCAAAAACAGGCCGCGCACCTTTTCCCGGTCTACTTGCAGCACCTTGCCGCGGTAAACGATATAAGGTATCGGAAAGATATATGCGCGCTGCTCTTCCGCGCCCCGATAGTCCGGCAGGGTGAGCACCGCCGCGCCGCCGCCCAGCTCCCATAATGGATGGAGCCCTGCGCCGAGGGCTACCACCGGTGCGAGCCCCCCCATCATCGAGCAGACCATCGAACATTCAACCGAGGATTTGAAAACTAGCGACCGTGTCATGACCTGAATCTCGAAAGACGCGCCCGCTGGAACGGCAGCAGCCGAAGGGATCTCAATAGGCCCTGCGGATAAAGCCCCCATTTGAGCAATTTCGACGCCACCATACGGGTAATCCGCATCGTATCAGCAGCGGCCGATAGTAGCTACGACGTGAGCGCCCATGGTAGATAGCATCAGTGGGTACGATTACCGGGTAATAGCCCCCCCCGCACGGCCGTGATCAGGATCTCGCTCTCGAATACGAACTCTTCGCCTGGACTCCAGGCCGAATTCAACTCCTTCAACAGCGCTGCCGGGTAGAGCCGAAAGCCGGACTGCGTATCCTCAATGGGATAGTCCTCGGGGCGATGCTGGCCGTCCCGTCCGCGGTGATCACCGCCCCCCGGCGCCCCGTTCCAGCCCCGCCTGCATACCGTGCCACAGGCTCGCGCCCTTGCCTAGAGTGCGTGCGTGGCGCAGCACCGTGATAGGCAGGCCCTCGACCTGTGCGTCAGCTCCGTCCTCGGAGCCGTCATCCACCACTATGACCCAGTCCGCATGGCGGCACGCGCGGCTCGCGACATCGGCGATGGTCGGGGCTTCGTTATAAGCGGGAATCACGGCCGCGATGCTCACGGGCTGCCCCGACTCAAGCCCCATCTCACTCACGCCATCATGCCGTTGACGTTGATGATCTGCCCCGAGACGTAGCCGGCCTCCTCGGAGGCCAGGAAGCTTACGGTCGCCGCGATCTCTTCCGGCGTGCCAGCCCGCCGCATGGGCACCAGGCGCTTGATGGCGGCCGGATCGAACGCCTGGTCGGTAATGTGACCGGCGATGATGCCGGGCGCGACGGCGTTGACCGTGATGCCGCGCGAAGCAAGCTCCAGGGCCAGGGACTTGGTCGCGCCGTGCAAGCCTGCCTTGGCCGCAGCATAGTTGGTCTGGCCGCGGTTGCCCAGCACCGCGGAAACGGACGAGATGTTGATGATCCTGCCCCAGCGGGTACGCACCATCGGCAACAGGAGAGGCTGTGTGACGTGGAAGAAGCCGTTCAGGGACACGTCTACGACCTTGTGCCACTGCTCGAATGACATGGTCACCATCAGCACATCGGCATAAATGCCTGCATTGTTCACCAGAACCTGTATGGATCCCGATTCCAGCAAGCCTTCCAGCGCTTGGTGCGTCTGCTCCGCATCGGTCACATCGAAGGTCACCGCTTGCGCAGAGCCGCCTGCCTGGACGATCTCACGGACCACGGCCTGAGCCCGCTCCGGCTGGCTGTGCGCGTGCACAATGACATGCATGCCGTCCACCGCCAGACGCCGGCAGATGGCCCCACCGATATCTCCGCTGCCTCCGGTCACCAGCACCCGCTTCATGGTCTCACCCGAACAGCCAGTCGAGCATGCTGCAAGTATGGCAGGACCACGTCATCGGCCCGCGCTCGCGCGATTGCGCGCAAGACCGGCAGGCTGCGTGCTGCGGGACTGCTAGTCCTCATGTGCTCCAGCTCCGCATCGTCCAGCCGATCCTCCTCAGCAGTCTCGGTCAGGCTCAGCTCCAGGCTCACTCGGCCCGATGATGTCCTGTCCCTAGCCAGCCAAAGTGCCGTGGCGAAGGGCTCGGAAACATGCCGTGTCTCGCGCAGCGGGAAAGGCGGCGGATACTCGTAGGCCACCAATAGCACGGAGGCTCGCTCCACGAGCACGGTGGTCGCCGCTTCCAGCAGTCCGGCGCTGAAGCTGCCTTCATACGCGCATATGCTCGCGGAGGGCATGGTGCAGCCGGTCGCAATGCTCCAGTATCCGGCCGGCGCATTATGCACCGAGTTGTGGAACAAGGTCGGCGAGACGGGCCGCTCCGGCGTGGCGAGCGCCGCGCAGACCTTGTGGATGATCTCGCTGTCGCCCTCGGATGAGGCGAATACCGAGCATACCCGTGCGACCCCGCCTCCCATCTGCTCACTGGTCTGCTCATCAGCTTCCTGGGCGACCTGCAGCGCAAGCTTGATAGTCGCGGTCGTGCGGCGCCGCTCGTTGGCGGACAACAGGCTCGTCCGGCGCTCCGGAATGTCGCCGCGGCGATAGGCGCCGGTTCCGATGAGAACGGGTATGCTGTCGCGCCATCCTGTGAGGCCCGGCGCCAGCAGCCCGATGCCGTTGACATAAACCCTCATCATGAGGACCGCCGGCCAAACAGCAAGCTGCAATTGGTGCCCCCGAAGCCGAAGGAGTTGCTCATCACCCGATTGACCGGCTGTGACCGCGTCTCCAGCAGGATATGAGCCGAAAGCTTCGGGTCCACCTGCCGGGTACTCAGGCTTTGGGGCATGAGTTCGTGCTCCAGGCAAAGACAACAGAATACCGCCTCCGTGATTCCAGCCGCACCCAGCGTGTGTCCCGTCCAACCCTTGGTCGAGCTACACGGCACGCGCCGGCCGAGCACCCGGATCACGGCCCGGTCTTCGGCCGCATCATTGGAGGCCGTCGCGGTGCCGTGAAGATTGATGTAATCCACCTGCTCCGGCCGCAAGCCCGCGGCTGCAAGCGCACGCTCCATCGCGAGCGCCGCGCCTTCTCCTTCAGGTTGTGCCGCCGACATATGATAAGCGTCACTGCTCTCACCGTAGCCCAGCAACATCGGCGCATCAGTCCCACGATCCGGTACGGCGGATTCCAGCAGTGCAAACCCGGCGGATTCGCCCAGGCTCAGGCCGCTGCGGTTGGCATCCCAGGGATGACAAGGCTCGGGGGAGGTCAGCTCCAGGGAGCGAAAACCGTACAGCGTCGTAAAGCACAAGCTGTCCACCCCGCCGACTATCGCCGCGTCGCAGAGTCCCGCTCGGATATACCGGTAGGCGGACGCGAATGCCTTGGCGCTCGATGAGCAGGCGGTGGATACGGCGACCGCCGGCCCTTGCAGCTTCAAGTAGCGGCAGGTGAAGTCAGCCACGGAAAAGATATTGCGGGTATAGCGGAATCCGAGGCTCTCGGGCAGGCGGCCGGTAATCGGGTCGAGCTGCCGGTAGGCAAGCTCCGTTTCCAGTATGCCCGAAGTGCTGGTTCCGACGAAAACGCCTATGCGCCGGGCGCCGTGACGCTCGCGCGCGGCTGCCACAGCCTGCCCGAAGCCGTCCTGCTCGAGCCCCAGGCGCGCGAGCCGGTTATTGCGGCAATCGAACATCGCCAGCTCGCCAGTCACAGGCTCGTCCTCCAGACCCCCGACCCGGCCTATCCACGTAGGCAGCGCGGCATCCCCGAAATCGCACGGCCGCAAGCCGCCTTCACCTCGTTGAAGAGCGGCCAGTGAGGCAGCCACCCCTCGGCCTAGCGCGTTGACCGTCGTATAGGCAGATATTCGCAGCGGGCTGATAGGCATCAGTCAGGTCTGGAGCTTTATGTGATCGCCCGCCGTTTTGCTGTGGCGGAGCCCGCACCGTCTTTGGAGATAAGCCCCCCTTGGAAATATGTTGGGCCAGTATCAAGGCCATGACGAAGCTCATGAAAACGCCGATAGCCACAGTTTGCCCGATGGCGCTGAGCACCGGCACCTTGGACAGCGAAAGCATGCCGAATACCCCCAAGGTCGAGCTGAGACAGGCCAGCAGCGCGCCCAGGGTGCGCTTGCGATCGGCTGGATCGGGGTCCGGACGGCTGAAGAACAAGCCGTAGTTCGTGCCAATGCCTAACACCAGCAGCAGCGAGACCAGGTGGAACAGCGACAGGCGCTTGCCCAGGGCCGCCAGGACTGCCACATCCAGGATAATGGCCAGAAATACCGGTAAGAGCGCCGCCAGCACCAAGCGAGCCGACCTGCCGAAGCCCAGCCATACCACGGCCACAATGAGGGCCGCGCCCCACATCAACCGGTTCAGCGCGGTATGGCGGAAGCGCGCCACCAGCCGATTGGTTTCAGCCTTCATGTCCAGATAATACGCGCCCTCGTAGGCCTGACGTCCCAGCCCTCGCGCCAGGCCGTCCGGGTCGCGCACCCCGTCCAGCAGTATCAGGGCAGTCCAGCCGCGGTCCGCGCGAAGCAGCAGCGATGCCACGCGCAGGCCCAGCGCCGTGCCCGCCAGATCCGATGGGCTCAGCAGCGGGCCTGTGCGCGCCGCTGCAACCGCCTGCTCGAACGGCTCGAACCGGCCCGGCCTGAACGGCAGGCCGGCGAGAGCAGCTTCGAGGTTCGCCCGCAAGCGTTCCGGATCGGGTAAGGCCGCTCGACGCTGGCGCTGAGTGCGCTGGCTGGGCAGATAGCGCGCTGCCAGATCGAAGCCGCGCAGCATACCATCGGCGACCCTATCTCGCAGATAGCCTGCCACGGCCTCGCTGCGCCGCAGAGCGCTTTCGATATCGGGCGCGATGACGACTATCATACGGCCGGGCTCGGGGTGTCCAAAGGAGGCCCGCAGTTCCTGGTCCAACTTGAGGATGTCTTGAGGGATGGGGCTCAACGCGGCAAGGTCGTCTTCCCACAGCGGCGGCGCCAAGGCGATCAGCGCGGACAGAGCCAGTACGCTCAACACGCTCACACCTATGGCCAGCAAGCGTCCGGGATGCAGCAAGCGGGTCATCCACTCCGCGCGGACCAAGTCATGACGAGGCGTCCACACCGCCGGCAACAACGGCGGCAGCACCCAACGCGTGAACACCGCCGCGCTCAGCAGGCCGACCATGGTGAACAGCCCGAGCTGCGCAAGGCCCGGCAAGTCCGTGGCGGTCATGGCGAGACAACCGAGCATCGTGGTCGCCGCGCACAAGCGCAACGTGGGCCAGATGCGCGTCAGGCCGACGACCGGCGCCTCATTCCGGCTCAGGTGAGCGAATACCAGGATAGGGTAATCGACCACTTCCCCGACCAGAGTCATACCGAAGGCGAGCGTAATGCCGTAAACCTTCCCGAATACCGCGCCCGCGGTCACAACGGCCCCGAGAATGGTGGACCCGAGCAGCACCATACTGATCAGTACGGGCCGCAGCGACCTGAACACGACCACCACAATCAGCACGACTAGCAGGCCCGCGGCGATGCTCAGGGATTCCGCCTCATGGCGGATGGTGTGCTGCGACGAGACCGCGAATACGCCGGGCCCGCTGAGCAGCAGCGTGATATCAGCGCCCGCACCGGCTCGCTCCTTGGACGCAGCGAACGCCTTCTCGATAGCGCCTATCACCCGCTCCTGCGCCCCGATATCGAACCCTGAGCTGCGGGTCTCCGCCAGCAAAAGAGCACGCCTGCCGTCGCGCGTAAACCAGACCCCGCGGCGCTGCTCAGGGTACTGACCGCTGCCCTGCCAAATCTTGATAAGCGTCCACATTTCGGCAGTCGGGTCCTGCGGCAGCAAGCGCTTCTCGAAGGTCGACAGCGGTGAGCCCAGCTCGTGCAGGCGCTGCAAGAGAGCTGCTCGCAGCCCCGCTGCGCTGAAGCGATCCGGGCTCACTTTCGGACTCAGCAGGTAGCGGTATGAAAACAGCTTGCGCTGCTCGTCTCGGTCCAGTAGGTCTTCACCGTTGGCCACGCGCGCGAACAGCCCGCTTGCACGCAGTCGGCTCGCCAGGTGCTTGCTCGTCTCCGCTCTTGCCTGCTCGGTGCCGCCCTCGATACCCATCAAGATGATACGCGCCGCGGTACCCCTGTGCAGCTGCTCCAAGAGCAGGCCGGCCGTGGTATCGGTCTTGGGGATGAACAGCGTGATATCGGAGGAGATGGGTGTCTTGAAGAGCGCCCACCAGGCGCATACCAACATAGCCGCGAGCCAGACCGCGGGCACCGCGGAGCGCTTCATGGGCGACCTTGATTCCCGTGCCGGCCCAGGTCCGTCCACTCGTTGCGTGGCTCGATCGTCATGACGCTGCGATCGCCGTCGGCCTCCAGCGTCTCGACCTTTAGCACGCGGTTGTCCTGCCCCTGGATGATGATGGCATTCACGTGCCCGGCCAGATCCTTGTCCGTGGGCCGCAGTCCCAAGGTCCAGTCCGCCGCATGCCCCTGAAGCTGGACTTGGTAGTAACGCTCCAGCGTCCGCAGATCACCGGCAAGTGTGCCGCGTATTGCCTCCACCAGCGCCCGGATCACCGGGTAGTTCCTGAGATTTACGTTGCGCCTTCCCTCGGCGGGGCTTTCCACCACGAGCCAGTCTTCGTCGACCTCGTAGCTCTGAGCTTGCGGTTGCAATGTCTGCTTTTTCAAGTAAGACGGCGCGCGGTAGTACAGGATACCCGTGGTAACGAGCGGCTGCTGCAGGATGGCGAGATCTTTCTCCTCCCTGAAGCTGGCCTGCACCGACTTCACGACGGCCAGCGACTCCATGAGCTCCCGCAAGGTCCAGGGAGGTGGCACCGGCTGAACCGCCAACGCCAGCAGCGGCAGCACCAACGTCAGCCAGCACAGGTCTCGCCTCATTGCGTGACATTCGTCCGAGCGATGATGATCAGCAGCGCTTCGGCCAGCAGGTCGGCATCCGAGCGCACCTCGACCTGATAGATACAACCGTCCGCGCCTCCGGTGAGCCATCGCGCGCCGATCTGCAGCGACGACGCGATGTCGTCGAGGCGCTGCACGTACAGCCGCGCATCGCGCAGCGCCGCGAGCAAGGCCGGCCGGGCCACCTGTCCTGAACCGCGCGCCAGCAGACCGCCGTGGACAGCCGCAGCCTGAGCTCCGTACTCGAAGGCGTGCAACGCCGCGAGTCGGCCATCGCGGCGCAGCGGATTGGATGCAGCGCGATGGCTCCGCGTGAGACAGGAGATGAATGTATCATCCCATGCTAAGACCGCATCCAGCAGGCACATATCGCCGGTATGGGGGATCAGGCGACGGATCTCGGCCTCGTCGATCAACATATCTCGCACTCGACCATCACCTGCCAGACGGGCAGGTACGGCAGGCTCACCCGCCCGCACCCATGAGCCCGAGCAAGGGCAGGGCGTGGCGCGCCGGATCATCCACGCGCAACGCTTCTAGTCCAAGGTGTTGCATACGGCTCTGCTGACCGGCCGGCACCACCCCATGCTCAGGTGCCAGCGCGACATCGGCGCCGGCCGCGCGCTCACCGCGAGCGCGATGCTGAAGGAGTGGCGCACTGTGCGGCACCACGCGAGCACCAGCGAAGGCGGCATGTGATGGGCAATCAACAGGCCCAAGCGGCCCTCCGTGACGGCAGTCGTACTCACCTCAAGCAAGCCTGCGCAAAACGTGTCGTCAAAGGCCCCGAGGCTCGTGGCGGGCCGCCAAGAGCCGGTCGATGGACCAGTATCCCGTCGCAGCACTGTGAACCGAGTTGCTGCTCCAAGATACGACCGGCTCGGCCTCTGCCAGTCCTGCCAATACGCGATGGGAGGCTTCCGCCCTCCCCCGGGGCACGCGAACACCACGCAACGGTCGGCGGCCGCAAGCCCTGCGCGCTCGACAGCCTCCAGGCCCGAGTGTATGGTCAGGGCCGGCTTGGCCTCGTTGGGCGGCAGCGATACGCGCCCCAGGTCCAGATGTCCCGCGCTCATACGGCATCTCGCCCGCGATCACCACCCCGCCTGCATCCCAGCCCGGCACCCCCTCGCGCGCGCCGAGTGCGTCGACATAGAGGGTGAGCAGCTTCTCTCCGGGACGAGCTTCCAACGGGTCACTCACATCGGCCTATGCGAGCGTCGATACGAGGCCAGCAGGGATCCTCGCGCCAGTAATCGTAAAAGTTGAACCAGTTATAAGGCCCATCGCGCACGTGATGCTCCAGGCGAGCGGCGTAGCGCTGGGTCCATATTTGCAAGTCCTGTTCCCGCCGCTTTCTGTCGACGCTGATGCGCTCAGCCAGTCGCTCGAAGTAAATGTCGTAACGGTGCCCGCCGCGGTATAGCGCGAACCATAGGATCACCGGGCAATTCATCAGGGACGCTATCAACATGGGCCCGGTCGGAAAGCGAGTTTTCAGGCCGAGAAACTGGCAGTCAGCCGTCTTCTCGCTGGTCGCCACCCGATCCCCGAGTACACCGATCAAATGCCCTTGCTCCAAGCTGTCTCTCACCTGCAGCAGGGTTTCCGGCCCGCGGATCGGGATGATGGTATCGGCGATGTCCGGATTCAATGCATTGAAAAAACGCGTGGCAGTGCTGTTATGATCGATGTTCATCAGCACCTTCAGCGGAAAACGGCGCTGCACTCCCAGCGCGCGCAATATCTCGAAGCTGCCGAGATGCGAGCCGAGCAGAATGCAGCCGCGGCCCGATTCGACCTGCTCCAGGATCATCTTCCCATTGTGAATCCGGATGTCGAAATCGTCGAACTCCCCCGCCAGGGCATACACGCGATCGAGCAGTGTGGCGGCGAAGCAGTGAATGTGCTTGAACACATGCCCGTAGCCCACGCCGCGACCCAGCACGTGCTGCAAGTATTGGCGTGAGGCGCGCCTGGCGCTCGTGGCGGTGAGCAGAAAATACAGCGTGATGGGATAAAGCAGGAAACGCCCGCCGGGGCGCCCGATGTGCGTCGTGGTCCAGTAGATCAACTTTAGCGCGAATTCGGTCCCGCGCTCTGGAAGGCTTGCCCAATGGCGGCTCACGACCCAGCTCCACTGCGTGCCGATGACACATCCCTGTTTTCAGGCTCCCGTCAGCGGCTCCGATGCTGCTCGATATAGTGAGAGAGCGCTCGCAGCGAGGCGAAGATCTGGGCATTGTTGGCATCTCCCGAGCGGAGCTGCACGCCGTACCTATTGGAGATTGCCAGGGCCAATTCCAGCGCGTCTATCGAATCCAGCCCGAGCCCTGTGCCGAACAGCGGCTGCTCCGGCTCGATGTCCTCGGGTGTCACGTTCTCCAAGCGCAGGGTGTCGATCACCAGGCTTGCCACTTCCAACTCGAACGGTGAAGCAGTACTCATCGTAACCTCGACTTTCAAAATCCGAGTGATGCATCGCTGCCGGGCAGCGGGAGCCGGCTGGCTGTCGCCCGGTGGCCGGCTGTGGCAGCACGCGGCCCCGCTGGGATGCGCTGCGCAGAGGACAGCACCGCACGTGAGGCGCTCGGACCAGGATGGGCGCATGCAGTCACACTGGAACGACAAACACCCAGACGTTGCGGACCGAGGTGAGCGGATGCTGCCTCGGGCCGGGCGTCGCCTCGTTGCATAATAGCCCATGCATAGGAGCGCCCGTTTCGGGCACTCGCTCCGAGCCCATGGGGGCCGGAGTCCATGCTTGCCACCGCTGGTCGCCGTGTATCGGCACCGGCGCAATATCATAGCCGAACGCTGCTCCCAAGTCGCGCTGGCGGCACGCCATAGACGCAGCATCGGCCGTCCTGTACCCCCCGGCGCCCATGCGCCACCAGCGCCTTTACGTCTGGCGCGAGGCCAGGTATCGTTGCTGTTTGGTGACATAGCATGTGCCTGACGCGATCCCCGCAGCCATTCCCAGCCCGAATGAGCCTGAATGCGACGGGTGAGCGGAATTCCTGCACACCCATGAAAGAGGGCATTGGGGCTGCGCAATCCTCTCGACGCCTGGCCATGCCCAGGCTGCCGGACGGCTCGCGGGTGACCCGCATGCGCCGGGTAAGTCCAAGAAACTGGCAAATCTACGAGCGCCGTATGATGACCGATGATTTGGCGCGCGCGACGCCCAGCGATGTTTTGATCATAGGCGGCGGTCCCGCCGGCACGACCATAGGGTCTCTGCTGACGGGGCAGGGCTGGCGAGTGGTGCTGCTGGAGCAGGATCACCATCCGCGCTTCCACATCGGCGAATCGCTCCTGCCCATGAACCTGCCGATACTGGAACGGCTCGGCGTGCTGGAGCAGGTGAGGGAGATCGGTGTTCCGAAGTACGGTGCGGAGTTCAGCTCGCTCGGCGCCGACAAGCACGAGACGATCTTTTTCCGCGAGGCGATCGATCCCATGCCTCCGTATGCCTTTCAGGTGAAGCGCTCGGAGTTCGACGAGCTGCTGTTCAGGAACTGCGCAGCCAAAGGCGTGGCGGTGCACGAGGGCACGAGCGTCAAGGACGTCGTCTTCCGTCCGGGCCAAACCACCCAGGTGCACAGCATCGACGAGCGCGGTGAGAGCCGCACATGGGAAACGCGTTTCCTGGTGGATGCCACCGGCCGCGATACCTTGCTCTCCCGCAAGCTCGGCATCAAGAACAAGAACCCGACGCACCAGAGCGCCGCGATCTTCGGCCATTTCGAGGGCGTGGTCCGGCGCTCGGGCCAGGATGAGGGCAATATCAGCTTGTATTGGTTCGACCACGGCTGGCTCTGGATGATCCCGCTGCGCGACGGCATCATGAGCGTGGGTGCCGTGTGCTGGCCGCAGTACCTCAAGATGCGCCGATCGGGGCCCGGTGATTTCCTGTGGGAAACGATCAGGCTATGCCCCGGCGTCCACGAGCGCATGAAGAACGCCCGGCTGGTCGGCGAGGCTCGCGCGACCGGCAATTATTCTTACCGCGCGAGCCGCATGTACGGGGAAGGCTATATCCTGGTCGGAGACGCGTTTGCCTTCATCGACCCGGTATTCTCCACCGGCGTCTTTTTCGCCATGAACAGCGCCACCCTGGGCGCGGACGCCGTGGGCGCCTGGCTACGGGACCCAGCGTCCGCGGGCCCCGTCCTGCAGCGCTTCGATCGGCAGGTGCGGCGCGGCATCAGGACCGTGTCCTGGTTCATCTACCGCTTCACCTCGCCCGCGATGCAGCAGATGTTCATGGCCCCGCGCGATACCTTTCGCATCAAGCAAGCGATCATCTCGATGCTGGCGGGCGACGTGTTCCGGGATACGCCCATACGCACGCCGCTCTCCTTGTTCAAGTCCATTTACTATGGCACCTCCGCGGCCATCGCGTCCCGCGCGTGGGCAGCGCATCAGCGCCGCAAGCTCAACGTGGGATTGCGTTTCACCGGCGGCACCACCCCGCAAGACCGATATTGAGGCTGGCCCAGCCCCGTATTCAGCATGTGCCCGCCGTACAGCGCAGAGGGCTCGGTTCCGCTCAGCGTCCGCTACCTCGATGCCGCCCAGGCCTCGCGTGCCCTGGAGGACGATCGGGCCATGACGGCGATCGGGTTCGGCGTGGACACTCGGGTCGATGCCCAGGATCCCCGTCGTCTCACCATCGGCCTGCCGGAGCTGGACGAGCGCGGCACCATCGAGGTCTGGCACAGCACGCAGCCGGTACAGGTCAGCGTTTCGGACGGCGTCTACTGCGTCGCCAACGAGGAGGTGCTGTTTGCGCACCTGCTGGTGCGGGAAACCGATGCCGAGGATTTGGCTGCCGCGACCAGGTCAGCCTATGAGCGCCTGCTGGCCGCCATCCGGCACCAGGGATATCCGCATCTGCTGCGGGTGTGGAATTATTTCCCGGACATCAACCGCGACGATCGCGGCCTCGATCGATACCAGAACTTTTGTCAGGGGCGCCACCGGGCGCTCATGCTCACGCTCGCGGATTTCGAGCCCAAGCTGCCCGCAGCCTCCGCGCTCGGCAACGTGGGACACGGGATGCTGATCTACGCGCTGGCATCCAGGACACCCGGCATCCAGGTCGAAAATCCACGCCAGGTGAGCGCATTTCGCTATCCGCCGCAGTACGGTCCCAAAAGCCCTTCGTTCTCGCGCGCGATGCTGAAAGACTGGGGGGCGGGCGGGTGGCATCTCTACATCTCCGGCACCGCGAGCATCCTCGGCCACGCCACCGTCCACGCTAACGACGTGCTCGCGCAGACGCAGGAAACGCTGCACAATCTCGAAGCGCTGGTGGAGACTGCGAATCGGCAAACGCAGGCTGCCCTGCGCATGTCGCTCCTCAAGGTCTATGTACGTGACCAGACCGATCCCGCGGTACTGCGCGAGCTGATAGCGGCACGCTTCGGGCGTGAGACGCCCACCCTGTTGCTGCAAGCTGACATCTGCCGCCGCGACCTGCTCGTGGAGATCGAGGGCATCGCGTTCGGCGGACACACGCGCTGAGCTGCGATGTCAGTTGCCGCAGACCGCGCCGACGAAGAAGTGATCATAGACCTCGCGTATACGGTCCTGATCCGGGGTCACCTCAACATGCTCGAAGCCGGCGGCGCGAAAAGCCTGGCGCCATTGCTCCGAGGTGAGAAAGCCCGGATTCGGGCGATATTCCCGGTCGGTCGACGCGTGAGTGAATCCATCCAGCAGCTGGAATACCAGCTCGATATAGACAGGCTGGCCCGGAAACGGGCGCAAACACTCGCCTGCGATCAGCCACCCTCCCGGCGCCAGGGTGGCCCGAGCCTCACTCAGGCTATAGTGGAGATCGCGCGCGATATGCAGGGTATTGACCGCATAGACGAGATCGAAGCTCGCTCTGCCCGCCCCCTGACTGTCCCACGGCTTGTCAATATCCAAGGCGAGAAACTCCAGAGGGATGTACCGGAAACGGGCCTTCAGATGTCGCTCGCAGCGCCTGCGTAGGAACGGGCTGGGCTCGGTGACCAGGTAACGCTCGATATGGCAGGGCGCACTGGTCTCGGTGAGCTGCTGCAGCAGGCTTTCCGAGGCGCTTCCCGTACCGGTGCCCAGCTCCAGGATGCGCAATGGCGGCCTGCCCGCAAGCCGCTTGGCCGCAGCCAGGGCGCCGACCGTGTTGTTGACAGCATACAGAGGGTTCGCGTTGTGGAAATAGGCCAGCCAGAGGGCGGCATTGCCTCCCCCGAAGATCGCGTCTTCCCCGCTCAGCTCGCCGCGGGCCACAGCGGGGTAAGCGGCTGCCGCGGCGTCCAGCAGGTCCAGCGTGGCAGCGTTCGTCGGATCGATGGCCAAACCGATGCCGCGCAGCCGCTCGAGGTCGAGCGGGGGCCATGGACCCTGCACCAGATACTCGCGCACCCCCTGCCGCTCTTGAACGGCGAGCAGACCGCTGTTGGCCGCCCGCTGCAGCAGCCATCGCAGAGCTGTCTCGAAGCTGGGAACGAAGCGGAGCGCTGCACACAGCTCCGCCGCCGAGCACCACCGACCGAGCTGCGCAGCCACACCCAAGCGCTGCAGCAAGTCGATCGCCAAATCACGCCCGTAGTGCTCGGACAGCTCCACGCTTCTGTAAAGGCGGTCGTTGAACAGCCCTGGCGGATAGTCCGCCGTCAGCGAGGCGAGCCGAGGGTCGGGACGTAGCAACTCGTACTGGTGCATTAGATTCTCACATCTTGGTTCTCAGACAGAAGCTGTGCAACATTTTCATGCAGCTTTAGGTACTTGAATGACGTTGTCAATAGAGTCATCGGCCTGGTGCAAAGCGGCTTCGATGGGGTTGTTGGGTTGAAACTTGGGATGCGGGCGATGATGAAAGAGGCTGTTCGCCAGGGGTCCGCACAGACGCTGATGGAAGAGCACGAAGAGCAGTGCGACTTTCACGCCCTTGGGGGTGAGGCGGTAGGCGTAGTGTGTGCCGTCGCGTTCGAGGAGTCCGTGGGCTCTCATCTTACGCAGGTCATAGCGCAGTTGGTTAAGCCCGTAGCGTTGGGTGGACAGGGCGAAGTGGGCCCGGAGTGCCTCGTGGAGTGGCGGGCACGCCAGCCCCCGACCAGGGTGCCTGCGTGCAGCAGCACTTCCATGAGGCGGATCATGCGGGTGTCGTGGATTTTGATGCCCGGATACTTGGTGGTGCTCACGGCGATGGGCAGAGCGAGCCGCTGGAGCAGAGGGAAGTCAGCGTGCACGTTCAGACAACTGCGCCTGGAAGGCGGCAAAGCGGTCGGTGATCTCGAGAAACTTCTCGCGCGCCGCGGGCAGATGATCGAGGCGGTACGCTGTCTTGGGTGGATGCCTACAGCGGCGAGAACATCGCCTCCATCGGCTACCAAGTCGATACCACGGATGAGGCCGCCCCGGCTCCGGCTGCGCTACTCAGTAGACGGCACGCGGCTTCAACTACGGGATCGGATGTTGCGGGCAGAGAGGCGCCTTTCCCTCGCTCAGAAGAGGGCCGCTCGGGTGCGTTACGGTTGCCCCTCCTTGGGTCAGCTACCACGCCTGTCCCGCTTTTCCCTCGGTTCTCACCATGGCGCGCTCGAGTCATCGTGCCCTCCCTTGGTAGCGTCAACACCTACGCCGGTGGCCAGCGACTGAGTGTATCCAATCCACTGCACAGCGCCCACTCCGGTCATGCTTGCACTCCCAGCAGCGCAGCCGGTTAGACATCCGCGGGTCCCCGGTTATCCTGCATCAGAATATCCTGAATCTCCTTCGACGCGTGGCCCGGTAGACAAGCCGCCGTGCATGCGGCAGCGCCTGCTGAGCATTACGTGCGGCCCTTCCGAAGCCGCTGCGTGGCCTTAGCCCGGCTTTAGCCCAGGATAGCGCGGCACCTGCCCCGCCCACAGTGGGCGTCGTGTACCGGCCTGCCATACCGCTTGGTACGCCTCCAGCAGCGCCCGGCGCACGTCTACCGGTAACGACCCAAGCAACATTCCGACAAACGAAGTCTTCACTGGCACGCCAGTGAGATTGGTGCTCGGTTTTCCCTTGTCACGCGCACGCGAACCGCGCGGGGAGTGCAAACCGGTACAAACGTCGTTCGGTTGACGAACCTTAGCCAATGACCCAGACATCGGGGTGCCGGAGCAGACGCTCGGCCATCTCTCGCGGGACCCCGATCACCTGTCCTGGTGTCCACTCCAGTCCGGTGCCGCACACCGTGTCCCGCTTGACCGGCTTCTGGCCGATGTACTTGACGGGCACCCGCTGCGGGTCGGGCGCACCGCGGCGGCTGTCGTCGACCGGCGGGAGCGTCCCGGCGATGAGGGACTCGACCACCGCGGCACGCCGCGAAGCCCCACGTTCCCGCACCAGCTCATCCAGCCGCTCGACTACCTCGGCTGGTAGATACAGCTCCACCCGCCGCAGCGAACTCTTCTCGCGCCAGCGGGCCTGGCGCTCGGCGTTGCTCCCGGTCGCTCTTGCCCTGTGTTCGGTCACGGTGCCAACGCGGGAAGTCACATCACTCACCGTGGTCACCTCGGAGCCGTGGGGAGTCCTGCATTGTATCAAGCCGCGTAATGTGGGGCTGTCAGCCCGCCTCCCGCACGTAATGCCTCCCACTCCCAAGGCGCCACCCTCTGTGCCCCTCCGGCAGACCCCACAGCCCCCCGCTTGGCGTCCCTGGCGTCCTTCTCCAGCCGGTACAGCTCCGGGTCATGGCAGTACCGCACATATACCCAGGCAGCCCCCTCTCTGACCATCTCTGCGTTCGCGTCCAGATCCCGGTAGTACACACCCGCCCCAGCAGGCGGCCGTAGCGGTCCCGACCGTGGTCCTCCACCCGCACCGTACGACCGAACACCAGGTTCGAGAGGGTCTGCTTCGAGCGGGTCCCATAGGCTGCTTCAACTCCGGTGCGTCTATGCACTCCAACCGGACCTTCAGCTCCCCGTCGTGGTACAGGATTCTGATGGTGTCGCCATCGTGGACGGAGGTCACCTTGCCGGTATAGTCCATGGCCGCAGCCAGGGCTGGCAGGGTCAGCAGAAAGGCCAGGATGACGTGTCGCATGGTCGGGAACTTCGAAAGAGCCGCCCGCCTGCGGTGCGGGGTCGACTAGGCGGGAGGCACGTGGAGCACGCACCCCCTCCCTATTCCGCCGCCGTGGTTCTGAACTGCCACGCGAACGGGGTCGGGGCCTACCTAAAACCCTCTCTGCAAGTCTTTCCACAGCGCCCCAGCGGCAGCGCCCACCGCACCCCCGATAGCGGCTCCTGCTGCTGGGTTTCCGCCGACCACTGCGCCGAGCGCCGCTCCAGCCCCCGCACCGATGGCACCCCCGCTGAGGGTACGCTGTTGCTGAGGCGTCATGTGCGCGCATCCGGCCGTGGCCGACAACAGCAAGATGATCATGACAGACGATGCCCGTTTCACCGATGGCTCCCTCCTACGTTGCCTCCTCGCTCACAGCATTGCACGACCGACCCCGGCCATCTCCGTCCCTCCTAGCCGCCTTGGCAGGAAAACGGGGCCTCGGGCCATGCTCCGAAGCCCGCCGATGTAAACGAGGAGAGTTCTAACGAACCCGCAACGCGATCAGCCGCTCGTAGCCTTAGCCGGAGCCTTTGCGGGGGCTTTGGCTGAAGCCGCGGGCGTCATGGCGCCCATTTGTTCTGTGAACAGCCGGCTCACCTCGGACTGGTTCTCCAGGTAAATGTCGAGGAACTTGCCAGCGTGGGCCATCCACTTCTCACCGACTTGGGTAGCAAGGCGAGTCTGTGCCGTCCAAAGATCCTCCGGTCGCTGGGCACTCGTGAGTGCCTCCAGGTGCCGGAGACCCAGGCCCAGCAGGTCGCTCCCCGCCGCCATCTGCTGCTGCGCCATGCGCTCCACACTGCGCGCCCCTATCTGCTGAAGACGTGTCATGGACTCCACCACGACTGTGCCGGCCTTGGCGAACTGCTCCCACGGTAGGACTGTTTCAGTGTTCATGATTGCCACTCCATTGTCTGGGGATGAGGGCTAGTGATAACAGTGGTATTGTGCGCTGCACAATAGAAACAGGCAAGCAGTGTTCCCCCTTCGCCGACGGGCAGTGCCTATGCCTACCTTACCAGTTGGGCATTGACGGCGCTTGACCCCGCCCGGACACCTTTGCCATAGTGCCTTTGAGGGGAAATCACACCACAAGGAGACCGAAGGAGCGGACCATGCACCACCTAGTCCAACAGTTTGGGGCTGCCGAGTCTGGCGCCGAGGCAAGGAATTCAATTCATCGAACCGCAGTGTACGTGACCCGATTAGACAGGCCCTTGAATGCTTGACGGCTCGACTCACGCCATGCTCATTCAGCGACCGGCTCCGCTTTTGGAGTCCCGGCACCCTAGAGTCGGTCGTTTGCGAAGGCCAGGACGATTGAACGGGCAACGAGGTCCGAGGAGGGATGAATGGCTGCCAAACTGAGACCCCTATCGCGTGCGGAACTTCAGAAACGTAAGGCACCGAAGGCAACAGGCGCAGAGCCGTCCGTGAAACCGGGTCATAGTGTGCGGAAGTTTTTTGTGACTGCGCCGACTAGCAAATCCATCTCGCCGCAGGTGAAGACAAGGCAAATTGACACCGCCGGCAAGGAGCCCCCCCTGTGGGAAGTCAGGCTCGAAGTGAATGGGGTCGTTGTCGAGCACCTGCCGGGGCAAAGCGTAGCACCGCGTCCCCGTCATTAGGCGTGAGAAGCAACGCACGGTGGCGACGGCTCAGCCAAGCCACCGCCCCCCTTGGGTTGACGTATCGTTCCAGCCAAAGGTTGCGCCCAGGCTCCAGCCTCCCAGAGTCAACTTGAAGGGGAGACGGGTAGATCCTTTGATCGTATTTCCGGACGACCGGCATCAGACTCTCTTCGACACGCACTGGCCGTGGCTCTTAGCGGGCAGGATCACGACCAGTGACGGGAATGGCGGTTCCGGCGTGCTCATCGGCGACAGGCTCGTCCTGACCGCCCGTCACGTTGTGCCATGGAATAGCATTGCGGCGGGAAACTGGTGGATGAAGTTCGTACCCTACTACTTCGATGGTAGTGAGCCGTTCGGCCACTCGTACACGAGCGACGTTAAGATACTTACGACACGGATGACGACGAGTACAATATGTCGCACGACTACGCGGTCATGCGGTTGTATGAGCCTTTAGGCACTCAACTGGGGTATCTGGGATACGTAGCCCCGTTCGACGACGACTGGCGTAATCTGGATGTGTGGTTCAACGTCGCCTATCACCGAGACTTCTCTAGCTTCGAACGTCCTGCCTGGCAGCGATATGCCATCGAGGACGATTACGAAGACGACGATGGCCAGCTTCTTGAGACCGAGGCCAGCTTGGAACACGGGTCGTCGGGGAGCCCGTTTTTCAGTTGGTTCACCGACGGACACGTCTACGTGGTCGGAGTAGTCGGGGGTGGGAACGTCCTTCAACGGGGACACCGACAACCGCCTCGCGGGTGGGGACAACATGGCCGATCTGATCGGATGGGCAAGGGCGAATTGGCCGTAACGCTCGCAGTTCCGACGGATCTTCCCCCAGCGTAGAGCCGGCGAATGGGTCTAACAGACTGGGAACAAAGGACTTTAGCCAAACAGCAGGAGGTTTTGCCTGGCTACAAGGAGATCAAAAGGAGATCAAGGAGCGGTGAGTGTGACTTGCAGGGCGGAGAGGATTTGTTGCTGGCGGGGATCGGGGCGGGGCAGGCCGACGATCTCCTGCTCACCGATTTGGTAGTGTTGTAGACACAATCGCGACAGCGCCGTTACGGCGCTGTCGACGGTTTCGGCCTGGTCATTGTCGTGGGTAGTGCCAAAGGCGGCGTGCAGTCGTTGTTCCATCAAGCGCAGGACCTTGAGGCTGAGCATGGCGATAAAGACATGCCCGCGCGTTCTGGGGCTTTGCGCACAGAGATGGGTCTGACTTCCAAGAAGCCGGTCTTGAGTCGTCTGAAGTTGCGCTCCACGGTTTGCAGATCTTTGTAGCGATCATGGATCTCGTCTTTGGTGAGGTCAGCCGACGGCACATCACTTTCAATACAATAACAGCCGTCCAACAACTCAGCGTCCTGTTTGGCTTGCGCATCGATTTGCAGTTCGAGGGTTCTACCGTTCAGTGTCAAGTGGACCCACCCGGCGATTTTATGGCGACGTGCCCAGCCCTGCAGGTTTTTCAATCCCGCCTCGGGCTTGGCTCGGGGCGACTGCGGAACGAAGCCATTGCGCTCTTCAATGAGCCCCCTCAACCGCTGCAGCTTATCCTCGCGGCGATGACGCTCCTTGCGTTGGGTGGCCGGATCACAGCGAAGTACCAAGCGCTTTCCCTGGTGATGGACCTCCACCACATGCTCATCGAAGAGATCGGGCTGAAGGACGTCCTGTTTAATGAGTTTTCGGATCTGCGGGTCGGTGAGCGCCGTAATGTACTTCAGATGCGCTTGATTCAGGCGCTCCTTGCCTTGGGCCTTGATCATGCCCCGATTGCCCACTAGAACCACCTCTTTCACGTGGAAGCGCTCGGTGAGCTTCTCGACTTGAGAGCCGAGCGTCTGGGGGTCGGTGCGATTGCCTTCGAAGACCTCTACACTAAGCGGTTCGCCATCTTTGGCGGTGAGCAAGCCGATGACGATTTGCGGCTTGCCTTTCTTGCCGTGTAACTATTCACCTACCCCAACCGCGGCATAGGCGGCGCCCCCTGGAAGGTCATGACCAAGGCATGGAAGAGGTCGGCGGATTGTTTGCGCAAGGTGGAGAGGTAAGAGCGGATGGTGGCGAATGCTGCAGCGCCCTCGGAGGAGCGAAAGCCTCCGGAGACCTTCTGTTTGACCTTGGGCATGCGCACATCGCGCTCAGCTTGGTTGTTATCGAAGGGGACGCGGAGATCCGTGAGAAAGCGCAAGGTATCGTCGCGGCGCTCGCGTAGGCGCCCGAGCAGATTGTAGGCGGGTGAGTGCTTGATTCGCCCGCGGGTGCCGGTGCGCTGGGTGTTGCGGGGGTTGAGTGCCGCGCCTTGGGTGAGGATCGTGTCATAGCGCGCCTGAAACTGCTCCAGGGCGGGTGTGGGCAGGGCCGCGAGTCCCTGAGCGCGGGCTTGATCGGCGGCCTCTTTGGCCTGGCACAGGAGATCGATCATCGGTGCCGCCCAGCTCTGCTCGGGGAAGCCCTCGATGAGGCCGATCAACTCCCGCAGGGGATGAGCGTTGCAGAAGGCGTGCAGGCCCGGGTAGCAGTCGTAGGCACACCAGTGGTCATGGACCAGAATGCCGGTGTAGTGCGCCAGCAGACCGAAGGCATCCAGGGCGGCCTGGCCGCGCTTGGCAGGGACAAAGCAGGTGGTGAGCGTATCGGTGCTCAGAACATGCAGCCAGTTGAGCTTGCCGTCGACGCGCACACCGGTCTCGTCGGCGTGGGCCACCGCGGCACGCGCGAGCGCTTGGCCGATGGTCGCTACCTGCGCCTGCACCCGCATGGCCGCAGACCTCACTGCGGCATGGATGGTAGCAGGAGAGATGGCGATGCCGGCCAGCTCATCGAGCAACGCAGCGGTGCGCTGGTAGGGCAGGAGCTGGTATTGGGTCAAGTGCACCGCAAGAGCATACACTCCCGGTCCATACTGCACCGCAGCGTCCATCCCCGGCGGAAACGCGCTACGGTGCACCTGGCCGCAGATGCACACCCCTTCGAGGATACGGTACTCGGTAACCTCACGGCGGATCACCCGTTCGGTCACTTGGCGTCGCTCGGGCAGCGCCGAGGCGAGGATCCCCGCACGGCAGCACCCGCAATCGCAGTGCCCAGTCAGCGGCAGGAACACGGTGCGGTCGGGTTCGTCCACCAGCCCCATCGTCGCGCCAGGATTGAACGGGGGATCCGATGACGGTGGTTTGCTGGAGTTGTGGCTGTCCTTGGCCAGTCGGGCCTCCAAGTCTTGGACCCGTTGCAGCAGTTGCGCCACCTGGGCGCGCAATGCGGCGTTCTCCGCACGCAGCCGCTCTAGCTCGCCGAACAGGGCGGCATCGAATGGGGTTGCACTCTGTTTCTCATGCATGCACTAAAGTGTCACGCATAATCAACTGTCCTGCAAGAGATACCTGAATAGTTACCTTGCCGTCGCGGTGATAGCCATAGGCCCCGAGCTCATTTTGCTCGCCTTCCAAGTAAGAGGAGCTGACATCGTATAACATCAGAGCCGGCGTCTCGCCCGTGCGGCGCACCGCGTCCTGATACAGTCGATCCTCGATGGCCTGCTGCTGTGAGGCCGCCCAATCCAACGCCTCATAGAGTGCGTTCTCATCGAAAGCGCTTAGCCCAAGCACGGCTTGCACCGCGTGATCGAGCGCCCAGCGGACAGTCGCGAGCCCTGATGCCCAATGCGCGCCAGCACCAAAAACAGCACCAGTTTCGCCATCCGGGAGTCGCCCAAAGACTCCTGTATTGCGCCCTGGCGGGCCAGCTCCCTCAGCACGAATAACAGCCCATAGATGGCGCCACAGATCGTTTCCTTGACCGCCATGGCCTGCCCTGCCAAGGCCTGGCGAATGTGCTCGATCACCTCCCTCGGTAGTTTGCTCAGATTCGCCAAAGTGCGCTTCTTGACCTTGCCCTGCTCGCGATAGGACTCGCGCAGCAGCACGGCGGGAGGCGATTGTCGATTGGGCACGACGTCGATGTACATGGCCACGACTATTCCACATACTTACCAGCATGTCAATGTACTCACCTGACGATACCGACCACTTCCATGGGTACTTCACGATGTGCGAAACTACCCTGAAGCCCGCTCAGCCAGCAGCTTTCACGCCACTTCGCAGTGCGATCCTTGGGGGAAGATCCGTCCGAGGCCAAAGACGCTGCGCCAGCGCACCGAAAGTGCGCCCTTGACAACACCGGGACGCGTTACCAGACCTGCATCCGGAAGCGGGGGATAGAAAACGGGGGGTGTCACACCGGGCGCCGCGACTTCAACTTGGCGGGAAAGCTTAAGAACCGGACTAGACACCCCCTTGCCCGATTGGGCAAGCCCAGGCTGGTTTGTCCTACTTGGGCTGCGTGCGAGCGAGGCTCCACAGCCAGAAACTCAGGCCGCCCAAGATCACGAAGGCCACGGCGCTTGGCCACAGTGGCAGCAGATGACCAGCCACCAGCACTTGAGGGCGTATGATGAGCCGCGCCAATTGCGCTATGGCTATTAACCCAAACAGAATGCTCGCCACTCGCACTCCGACGACTTGTGAGTTCATGACGTTGTCACCTCCTTGATTTCGTCCTACTTCACCCTAGCCTGATACTCGCCTCACACTCACCTTCAGCCGCCCGCCGGGCAACGGAAAGCGCAATACCATCTACCGCCAACGGTGAGCAGCTCCCCGCCGATTGTGCCCACCACGGATCTGTCACTGCGGAAGCAGTTCCCGATAGTAGAACAGGACCTTGCTCGTGTACTCGGCGGTCGACCCTTGGTCATATTGGTCGGGGTCCCCGGTCATCCACCACGCAGCGGATCGCCTCACCGCGAGGGTCTCGTCGCGGGTGTGCTGTAGCTCCTTGTCAAGTTGCCTTGCCATGACACACTCAACGACGGCACGAGCCTCCGTTGCGTTCGCCGCGAACTCCTGTGGCGTCAGCTCCTTGCCAAGGCAGCGCCGGGACCAATCGGGGATAATCGCCGCCTTGACCTTCCAGGCGCTGTAAAGATCTGCCTTATCGGTGCGCGGAGCCGCGAGCTTCAGAGCACCTGCAAGGGCTCGTGCGCGGGCATCCGTGCTTTGGTCGCTAGCCGGTACTAGTGCCGATGCCGCCCAAACCACGAGGGCAACCGTCAGCCAATGCCCGAAGGCGGCCATGCCACTTTTTGAAGACGGACTCCTAAGGTGATAGGACATCAAGGCTCTCCGCCTCTTGCCGGATCTTCCGTTGCCGGGGACAGGATGCTTGTATCCCCGCTGTTCAATCATACCAGGTACCGGGCGCACCGATTCCCGCGGTTGATCGGCGTGGTCGCGCTACCCACCCTGGCTAATGCCGAACGCGGGTCACACTCGTACAACCGACGTTCGAAGGAAGCCAGGCGAGGTTCGATGCTTGGCATCAGGCTATGTGCGAGCAGCTCTGCACCGTTTATGCTGCACACGGATTCTCATCCTTCTGCATAGGCCAAGCCCAGAAGTGGGTGAACATAGCCTTCAATATGTGCATGTCTTTGGCGAACAGCGTCTGCCTGGCTACGGCCGCCTCTATACCTTCGGGCGTGTGCCGATTGACAACATTGTTCTACGGGAACTTCACTCCTATGGCGCTGCGAGGCTATCGGGGGCATGGAGCCGAGTCCGCGACTACGATGAGTACATGGGTTCCAGCGTCGATACAGTCCAGCCGGACCTTCAGCTTCCCGTCGTGGTACAGGACGCGGATGGTGTCGCCCGTCGTGGATAGAGACCGCCTTGTCCGTGTACTCCATGGCCAGTGGCCGGTCGACAGTCAAGCCTATTCCTCGCCCTACTGCCGTTGCTCCCGGCCCCTGGCTAAGGAGGGGGCGGGCTAAACCACGCTTCTTGCCGCCCAGCCGCTCGCATTCAGGAAATGGTGGGCCGTTGTCACCGAGCGATTGCAGTTGGCCGGTCTCCCACCTTTAGAAGGGAGCCAATAGCTGCGGGTTAACTACTAGCTTCCTGATTCCGTGGGCATGGTCTTCCTGAAAGACGTTATCCTTGCACCACTCGCTGACGCTGTTGATGTCGACCTTCGCGCACTGGGGGCGCACGCTCCAGGTCACCTGCAGCGGGGAGCAGGTGCTTTCGGAGTATTGGGGGCCAGTGGTGGAACCCAGGTACTGGACAGGGGCTCCGGTATCACTCGGCAACGCCTTGGCTTGAGGGTAGCCGTTGACGATGTTGCCCCTGTACGCGTAATCCATGAAGTTCAGGGCCTTCGGATCGTTGACCACGGTGAATACCTGGGCCTCGACCCGCAGGTTGGGATTGGAGCATTGCTGCGACAGGCAGGAACCGAGGCCCTTACCAGGCTTCACGTCGCAGGAACTGTACACCCAGTGCACCTCGATGGTGTCACCGGGCCTTAGGTCCTTGCAGTGATTCTCGGCAGGCGCCTTCAATTCAGATTCGGAGAGGCTCTTGCTGATGTCGCACTGGAACCCTCCGCCGTGGCCGTGATCGCCGTCACTGACCAAGATAGAAAAGTCCTTCGCCTTGTGCTCCGCCGGGCTGTGGAAATGGATGTTGCAGAGATTCATTCTCTGGTAACCGGGCGCCAGGGAGAACACGCTTCTGTTCTCTCCCCCGCCGCTGTCGATGTCGCGGGGCGCCTGAGGCCCGAAACCGACACAGGCCGGTCCAGCAGTGGGCGCCGCATGAGCAGCCGATGGGGCGGCGTCGCCAGCAACGCCGTTGGTTGACAAGAGACTGAGTGCCAAGATCGCACAGGCGTGACCGCACTTGACTGGTTGCATCGTGCTTGTCTCCTTGTGGATTAGTCCCTATCGAGGACCGGGTGCGGGCGTCTGGAGGTTATTAGGAACGCCGCCGCAGCGCGTGCCGTGTCCGGCATCGAGGAGAAGGAGCAGCTACAAGCCTTGCTCCTGTGCCAACGTCGGGGACGCCCAACTCGCGTCAGCCTGCTGGAAGAAACGATGTGACGACGGCCTTCATCGCCTCTCTCCCAGCGGAACGGATTGGAAATTCAGCCGTATGTGGCGGGAAAAGCGTAGTCCTGGGGGCGCGGGACTGTCAAGGCTCGGGCGAGGGGGACAGCTCGGGAGCGCGGGTTGAGGCGCTCGGTGGTGTCCGGGTCCGGACCCGCGGGTACACTCGACCCAGAGCTGGGAGTTCCGGGCCGTGGGCAGGGCGTAGTAGGAGCTGTCCACCTCGACAATGGGGAACTGGCTCGCTCCTAGCAAGCCCTTCTCTTGGCCCTTGGCGACGATGCGACGGCGGTGGTTGACGTGCCGTCTAATCCCCATGCAGCGTGAACTTCCGGCGCACCGACTTTGTCGCCACCTGAAGCCCGCGCACGGTCACCTCAAGCTGGTACTCGCCGGCCTGATGGACTTCGTGAAGTGGGACGTCAATATCGCACTGTGTGTGTTCGTGGTCGACGGCAAGCTGGAAGGTCTGCTCTTCGTGATCCGGCGTGGCACCGCTCGGGAATCGACAGAGCGCGTGCACCTCCAGCATCGCGGTCAGCTCATGCGGGAGGTTGAGCCGCAGGTGCCAGAAGAACTGCCGCGACAGTACCGCGTTCGGGCCGGCCATGCCCGGCGGGGGCGGCTCACCTGGAGGCGGTGGAAGTGGTTTGGGAATCGATGCATCGGATCGCAACCCAAGGCATCTCCCCTCCAGTCGCGCCCATTCTCTCCCTGAACGAGCAAGTTCTCCCCACACTGCACTGGGAGCTGGAATTGCCATTCACGCTTGCCGAGCAGCGGCGTATTCGGCCAGTTCCAAGAGTCGTACGCCCCGACCTCCAGTTGAGTACCCACCTCGCAGTGCACGTCGAATGTCCGGCACATCCACTCGCTCAAGTCTGGGACAAAGACCGGGGCAAGAACCGTTGCCAGGACCGCCGCGGCTCCCACCAGGATGGCGACAGCGATGGTGTGTTGGGTGTCTTCGCTGGGGGGCATATGGACCATTGCATCTCGTTGGGATAGAGCCGCCGTCGCGCGCACTGCCTCAGCCCTTCTGCGTTCGACCTCCAAGCAGGATATCCAGCTCCCTCTCCGTCACCCCGGCTTCTTTGGCCAGTTCGGTCCACTGGCACACGGCTTCGTGCCGCTCCCTGACTTCATGGACCTTGCGGTTGGCGATCTCCGCTGCCGCTCGACGGCGCAGGTCCAGGAGTTCGTCCTCCGGAAGGGTACGGAGGTACTTCGCGAAGCTACGTGGCATCGATATCTAGACTCCTTATCTTCTTGAGGGTGAAGGGACCGAATCCTTGGGGCGAGACGCGCTATGGCGACGGGGAGTGGCCGCACCGGATCTTCCGCACCGAGGCGAGGTTCACCCAGAGGACAGGGAAATTTGCGGGCAATCCAGCCCTTGGAGCGGGGATCTTAGCCTAAACGGGTGTAGGGTGTACCTTGGTGTAGGCTCTCGGGTTATGTTGAGAAATAAAAAAGATCCCTATAGGGAGAACAAAATGGTGTGTACTACACCTGGGTACACCGCTGCAGATCGCCCTCTATGCCGAGGCGCATGTCGATCTGTGTCGTTCCTGCCCGCCGTCCTCCGACGCACGGAGCGAACTGGAATGGCTCGGTCAATGCTAGCGGAACCGGTCTCCTAAGGGCTTCCGCACTCCATCGTCGGGAGCTACCAGAGCCCACACCTGCCCTCCTGTGTCGTTCAGCGAATTTGTAATTAGCATGTCGCAGGTTCGAATCCTGTCGCCAGCTCCACTCTCCCAGGGGATTTGCTAAGTCGCTATCAGCAAGGAAGGAGTCGGGACTACACCGGGTACACAAACGCGGGAGGTTTCACCCCCGCTCGGTACCCCCTCGATCACTACCCAGTCACCCCCTCCTGACGGTATCTCGTCATCCGACGACACAGACAACCTTGCGGCACATGGGTTTGCTGCGTCAATTCGATTGATCTAGCCTCAATCAACTCCCTTATAGCCATCCTCTCCCCGCGCGAATCTCTCTGTCTCCATCCTAGTCCGCTCCCCCAGGTTTTACCATCCTCACCACGTACAATCGTCTACGGAACGAGATCTCTCACCTGGCTATAGGATGGTACTACCCCTCCGCTCTCATCCACCCCAGCACGTTCCATCCTCACCCCCTCTGTCATTCTCCGCTCAAGCTCCATCCTCTCCGTCAACCCCTCCGCCATCCACCCCTCTTCACTCCGGGCCGATCTTCCGGCCATGTCCCCCTCCGGGCCATGTCCCCCTCCGGGTCTGCCTAGCATGTGCCCTGTCGCTACCGAATAGCATTTTATCCGTCGTGCGGCAGCATGATGGATAAAATGTGTTGAACTGAACCGCTGGATTCAGGCGGCCGGCCTATGGGGATGGTATGGGGGCAGTCCCGGGTTGGGGCCGCTTGGGGTGTGGCTGGTCGGGTGGTTATGTGGTGCATGGACCGCTCTCGCGGTCTCGGTCGGGTGTGATGTCCCCCGCCAGGCACTATGGCAAAGGTGCCGTGTACGGGTCAAGGGCTGGGGAAGACCAAAGGGGACTGTGGCCGGCTTGCAGGGAAGCGGTCGAGGGAGGCTTGGGCGGGTGAGGGTCGTCATGAGAGCCGTGGGGGTCCGGTCGCTTTCGGGGTGGGGGGTGTAGCCCTGAGCGGTGCCCCGAGGACTACCCGCGTGAGCCGCCCTTCTGCGCAGTAGGGGCAGCGCTGGATATCGATGCCGGTGAGGCGCAGCATGGTTTCCTGCGCCGACTCCGGTTCCCGCGGTTGCGGCGCTGGCTGGCCGAGAGCCGCCCGGCACCCGTCCAGGCGCTCGGCGCGGCATCGGTTCGCCAGCAGTCCGTAATGGCGGATACGCATGAAGCCGGGGGGGAGTACGTGGAGCAGGAAGCGGCGGATGAACTCCTCGGCCCCAAGACGCATCACCTTCACCCGATTGCCCCGGGCGTAGTCGCGGTAGCGGAAACGCACCGTGTCGTCTTCGAGATCGAGGAGCCGCTCGTGGCTGATCGCGATGCGGTGGGTATAGCGCCCGAGGTAGGCCAGCACCTGCTCGGGACCGGCGAACGGAGGCTTGGAGTAGACCACCCAGTCCTGGGAGCGCAGCTCGGTAAGAAAACGGGCAAAGCCCGGGGGCTCGACGAGCCCCGCCAGCTCGCCGGTGAAGCGCAGCTCGCCTCGCCCGTGGGCCGCCTGCAACGCTTCCAGGTACTTGCCCCGGAACACCCGGGAGAGCGCCCGGACCGGAAACAGGAAGCCTCGCTTGGCGGGAATCCAGCGGGCGTCGACGGAGAGCGCCCCGCCGGTCACGACACAATGCACGTGGAGGTGTTGGCCGAGGTTCTGGCCCCAGGTGTGCAGCACCAGGGTCGCTCCGAGATCCCCGCCGAGCCACCGGGGATTTCTGCCGAAGCTGAGCAGCGTCTCGGAGGCGGCCTGAAACAGCAGCCCGTAAACCACCCGTGGGTTGCCCTGTGCCAGCGGGTTGAGGGTATGCGGCAAGGTGAACACCACGTGGAAGTACTCCACCGGCAAGAGTTCCGCACAGCGCGCCTGCAGCCAGTGCTCCTTGGCCAGCGTCTGGCCCTTGGGGCAGTGGCGGTTACGGCAGGAGTGGTAACGCAGCTCGATGCGCCCGCAGCGGTCGCACTGCACCGCTTGAGCGCCCAGGAGCGGCGTGCGGCAGGCCACGATGGCCCGCATCACCCGGTGCTGCTGAGCGCACAGCCGATGGGTCGCCCGGAAGCGCTCCCCGTGGGCGCGGAAGATATCCGCCACCTCCAGCCGCCGCCCCGCCGGCGCGGGACGGGTGCACACTGCCTAGAACTGCGTGGGGCTCTCGGGGATCTCCAGCAGATCGAGCGGCGAGGCGGTGCCGGTGAGATGCGGCCTTGCCAGGTGAAAGTAGCGCAGGGTAGTGCTGAGGTGCCCGTGGCCCAACAGGCGCTGGATAGTGTGCAGATCCACTCCCGCCTCCAGCAAGTGGGTGGCGAAGGCATGCCTCAGCCCGTGGATGCCGCAGCGACGATGTTGCAGGTGCTGCTGGAAAGTCCCCGCTCCGGAAGCCCGTGCAGCAGGTAGCTCTGTACCTCGGGCTCGGAGATCTCATCGGGGCGGCGTCGGTAGAACCTGGCCAGACCCCGGACCGCATTGAGATAAGCCTCGCGGGTGCGCACCGCCATCCCCCGCAGCACCACGTCGTTGTCCATCTTCGTGCGTAGCTCGCTCATGACCGCCTCCTTTCAAGCAGTGAGTGGGAAAGACCCACGCAAAGCTTGGCAGAGCGCTCATGAGACCTCGCAAAACGTCAGGCGAAGATGGCGATCCGGCCAATGGCCGGCCGCATTACAGCGCCAAAATAGCGGAGCAGTTCAGCCAGAAACAATGCGAAAACGTCAGGGAAACGAAACCACCGCGTAAGCGGTTTAGTTCAACTTAAAGATTAGACCGCCGTAGTGGTAGCATTGAAGTAGACTCTTGCGGTCAGACGGCTGATATTACGCAAGAGCCAAGGCCGCTCCAGCGCGGCGAAAGAGAAACGGATGCAACCTCAGCTCGACTTGCGTACGGGACGGCGGATGCTTCTGGCTGACTGGTTTGGTCGCCTCGGGCGAGACGCTGGCCTATCTCTGAGTCAGTACGGGTCCAGTGGCGACGCTTTCACTGTTGGATCGCCGAACGAGTTCAATGTTACGGCCAAATTCTGCGACCAGCCTCCATACCTTACGTTCGTCGCTAGCGATCCCGCTCGCCAAGAACTCGTAGACAGTCTCGCCCAACAAGCGTTTGCTCGCGTCGAGGACCGGAAACTTTGGCGAAACTGTGTGGCACTCCGCATGTATGCCTGCGGTCGGGTTTCAAGTTACCTTACCGTTTTCTATGGGGTCTTTCGTCCAGCAGCTAGGTAGTCAAACTCGTATCGCGGGCTGGCGCCGCTTGGGTCGTGATGTGCTTCTGGAGTTCACTGAGGAACTTCCTCCTGATTGGAACGAGAAACGCGCCCTTCGCCCCGAAAGCAGTAGTTCACGCGCACATCGCTTGGTGATGCCCGCCTTGCGCTTGGCTGCATAGTAAATCTTCTGGGCCGAACGCGGATCGATGGGATGCACCCCATCTCGCAGGGGAAAGAGCCAGTGCTTGGGCCGATAAGCCATCCAGTAGCGGCGAACAGCCGCTTGATCTCCTCGCGGCTCAGGATCTCGGGAAGCCTGGAGGGCTGTCGGGGGCTCGGCAGACAGAACGCCGTGCCCGCCCCATGCCATGGGCACTTCTCTGCTTACGTAGCGCATGCCGCGTTGGATGTCGTGGCTGCTATCTGCACGTTTGCGCTTGGTCGTGGTTGCGCTTCCTCCCTCTGCCTTCCCAAGCGGACCCGAAAAACTCGCTGAGCTTGTCGCGAAGCACACAGATACGAACGTGCTAACCCTTGCGCGCAAGCATGTGTCTCTAGACATCTTCAGCCAGGTCGGGACCCCAGGAGGTTTCGACCACTTTGCGCGCGTGCGCGCAGCATTCCTGACATTCGACGCAGCGGTACAGCAACAACGTGATGCTGTGGCCTGTATCCTAAAGGTGGTTCTAGTGGGCAATCGGGGCATGATCAAGGCCCAAGGCAAGGAGCGCCTGAATCAAGCGCATCTGAAGTACATTACGGCGCTCACCGACCCGCAGATCCGAAAACTCATTAAACAGGACGTTCCTTCAGCCCGATCTCTTCGATGAGCATGTGGTGGAGGTCCATCACCAGGGAAAGCGCTTGGTACTTCGCCGTGATCCGGCCACCCAACGCAAGGCCCTCTGTGCCAATAATGACTGAGACACGGGTTTCCTGGAATGTAAGTATGATTCGAGGGCGGACTGGAGGATGTCATGCCCAAGCCTGTTTCAGTTGGAAGTGGTACTGAGGTGGTAGCCAACCCTGAGCATGATCGGGGGCTGCATCGGCGCTTCTCGGCCGAGGACAGGCAACGTCTTTTGGCCGAGGCCGAGGCTTGCACTGAGCGTGGAGCACTGGCGGCGCTGCTGCGTCGAGAGCGGCTGTACAGCTCCCAATTGGCGGCCTGGCGTGTGCAGCTCGAGCGTGAAGGCGAGGCCGGGCTCGCACCCAGGAAGCCGGGTCGCAAGGCGCTCAAGGATGCCAAGGACCGGCGCATCGAGGCGCTGGAGCGCGACAAGGCGAGGTGGCACCAATGGCAACTTACTTTCCAACCGCCCGTGTCTCAAAGTTATCGACACGTTCCGGTGGGGCACACGCTTCCTGGCCCTTGCTCCCAATGTGCTGCGCATTTTTATCATATCTTTGCGCCACTATTCGTTTCCATTGTTCAGATCGACAACCCAGCCTTCGCTCGTTTGATAGAGTTTTGCTGTCCGGATAGTCGGCATCTGCGGGTCCATGTTCAGGTAGGGGTGACCCCATGATACTACATCATAGAGTTCAACATAGTAATCTACCCGAGTAACGAGACCCATCGCCGTCCCGCCCAGAATAGCCCCCGTAACTGGCGTTGTCCAGCGAACAACTCCAGTCACACGAAGCTTGGCGATCACTATAGTAGTCTCGTCTCGCACCGACAGATCCAATAGCCCCGGCCTTCTGCAATTGCACATTATCTATCACAGCCCACCAAGCCGGTGCGATTCTTCTAAAGTACTCATCGTCCGTATTCCACCACCTAGCGATCACAAAACTTCGATCTGTCAAGGCGTCGACGATGCCACTCCGTGATCGATCATTCGGATTATATGCAATCACGGAGTACGTTCCATTATTCAACTTTTCCATGACTGCTCTACCGGACTGGGGAAGATGTAATCCGACCCAAGTACCTATTGGAGCCGGCCCGTTAACATCCACTCTCTCAAATGAAACCCCGACCCCCTTACCGTTCGCATATTTTTCTATGGCCGCCTTGAAGTTGGCAGCCGTGGCTTCCCGCGGGTCGTTGAACACCGCATTACAAGAGGATATAGCCATAGCCGATACAATAGCTGCAACGAAAGTCAAAAAAACCGGTGTGCTGGGGTTCATGGTGCAATTCCTCTATTGTCAATCGTCACAAGTTGCCACTGCGGTTCTTCGCCATCCCCGCACGCAAGAACCTCCTCCACGGGGAAGCCGTAGGAGGCCGCGAGGTCCTTCATCCCCCCGAAGTGCTAGTCTTCCGATCCTCGACCCGCCGCCGGTTGAGCTCCTGCTCGATGTTTCCGGGCGAGCTGCCGCAGCTCCTGGGTGGAGAACCCCGCGCCAGGTTGACCTCCGCCGCCGTCGAGAGCTGAGCCACGTCCGCAGCTCCAGCCGCCTTCTTCGCTGTTGTTGCCTTCATCGCCCCTCGTTACCTTGGAATGAGCAGTCCCTTGGGCAAGCCGTCGAATACGGTGGTCATTTCGTACTCCTGTTGCTGTGTCGTGCCCTACAAGGGCGAAGTGCGATACACTGTGGGACAATGGGGAAGTGTATAGAAAGACAGAGGGACCCGCTAGCAATCGGCCGGATGCGGGCTCCTCCAGGCTCGTGGAGCGGGCCTTATTCCTAAGAAGGAGAGTTGCCATGGCAGACGATGATAAGAGCGTGCCGACAACGACAGTAATAATCAAGCGGGATTCCGGGAACGCGCTTGGTATAGCATCATTTGTATTTGGCGTTATCGGTATTTTTGTTCTGTCTCCGGTATTTGTCCCCCTTGCGGTACTTCTCGGGATCATTGCAGTAATCAAAAAGCAGCTTGTCTGGGGGATACTAGGGTTAGTTTGTGCAGTTATCGGATTCGTAACATCGCCCATCCTTATGGGAATGATTGCTGGATTAACAATTTTATCAAATGTACCTCAAATTCAGACCACACAAGGAAGCAACGAGGTCATTCGAAGAGAATTACCTATAGAAAACCAACGTCCTCAGTTGGAGGCACAACCGGCGCGACAAGCTGCGACGTACAAACCACCCGATGCCGCCATGTCATACGCAACCACGCCAAGCAAACGAGAGTTGCTACATCCGGACTTCGACTGCGCTAGGGCAAGAACTTACGCTGAGGTCGCGATCTGCACCAACAGCCTGTTAGCGGACGCCGATGGGCGGCTTGGTAGGATCTACCGGGCGTTGAGGCACTCGCTGTCAGAAAGCGACTCCCAGGCGCTTAAGAAGCAGCAACTAAGGTGGCTACGGCAACGGGATATTGCGCTCAAGAATGAATGTTCCGCTGGTGGTACGTTAGATATTGACTGCGCACTGCGCCTATGGCAGGACCGCATTACGGCTCTTGAATCTATGAGGTCTCAAGTACCGTGACCGTGGACCCTAGTGGCAACACTCAGATTCAGTGGGGCTCGACGGCGCTGCGCCCGCCCGGCAGATGCCGATAGAGAGTGGAAGGCGCTACTCCAAGCCGCTTGGCCACCTGCTCGACGGTGATCGCAGGATCGCGCAGCAAGGCCTTGGCCGCCGCCAGGTCCTCCCGCGAGAGCGCTGGCGGGCGGCCGCCCAACCGGCCCCGGGCGTGCAGGCCGCCACGCGGCGGCCCCCGCCCACCCGAGAGCAGCCCAGTGGAGGCGCAGCGCGGTCGATCTTCGGTACGGCCACCTTGACTCGGCCATGGCCCGTCAGTCCGGCGTGGGCATAGCCGACGCTGCCAACTGGCTCTTACGTCACGGGTCGTTACCGCATGGCCGGGACTTCAGGCCCGGTGCGCGCAGCGCATAGAGCTTCCAGCATGCTTCTCACGTAGCTGTCCCTGTCCTCCTCCTGAAAGAGGACGTGCCGTTTCTGCATCTCGCTCTTCTCCATATTCCAGAGCATCCTCATCGTGGCGGACGGCGTGTTCGAAACGATGAAGGACTGCAAGCGCACGTTGGGATCGCCGAGGCGCTGCTCGATCTCTTTGATGGTCTCATAGAACTGGATCTTGGGATCGGTCGGCCCGAGGTTCCGGATGCCCTTGGGGTCCACGAAAATCACGTGCTGCTGCCCGCCAGCGAGCAGCCAGAGAATGAAGTCGGGGTGAAAGTTTCCGGCCTCGAAGAAGCCGACGCCGCGGCCCTTGCTCAGGTTGCGCAGCAGGTAGAGCTCACGGGTATCGAAGAAGTCCGAGTTTCCGTCGTGGAACGCCTTCAGATCCTCCACGAACTGGCGCTCACCCTTGTTGAGCGGGGCGGGGCTGATCTCGACGATCTTCGAGTCCAGATAGAGCAGGGGCTGGTAGAGGTGCTTGCCGAACCAGATGGCCTTCAGGCCCCGGAACTCCCAAGGCTTGAGTTCGCCCCTCTCGATCGCGGCCTTGAGCTCTCCGAGCTTGGCGACGATCTCCTCCTGCGACTTATCGATCAGGATGCGGTAGTGGCCCTCGTCCGGTGATTCCTTCACACACAGGAAGTTCGGGTCGTCGCCCTCCAGGTCGCGATACTCCAGGTGCGGCAGTTCCCACTCGCGTTTGCGGAAGGTGTAGTAGCGCTCGGTGTACTTCTTGAGCAGCGAGGTGGCGATCTCTTCCCACAGCCGCATCCGTTCGAAGGAATCGAAGGCCAGCTCCTCGGCCGGAATCAGCAGGCGGTACCAGCTCTGATCCGCCAGCAACGCCTCGATTCCCGGGCGCGTCAGGTTGAGGTTGTACCAGCCGCGCTCCGCCTTGAATCGCTCGAGTTCGAAGTAAAGGCGATCGACATCGAGGAAGGCCAGATGCCGGGCGCTCAGGTGGGTCTGGTTGGGTGCGGCGTCCGCGTCGCCGCCCACCAGGCCCCCCGACTTCATCGCCTGGATCTTCGGGTACCAGTTGAGCACGACCTGGTTCTTTTGCAGGTACCCCGTGCCCGGATCGCGGGCCGGGTCCGGCTTGGCCAGCATAGGTATGGGCGCAAGCTTGCGGAATGCATCGCCGAACTCGGTGCTCACACCGTTGATGGTCTTCTTGAGGCGGATCGTCTTGAGCTTCCGCGTGCCCAGGTTCTTGATCACCGGCAGCAGGAACTCGTCGCGGTCGTCGTTGGTGGGCAGGCCCTCCTCTTCAAGGAAGTCGCGGAACTGGGTCATGTAGTCGGCGTGGATGCCGAAGATGCCGAGCGTCTCCAGGACGTTGAGGTGCTTGGGCCGCTCGACGCCTTCCGGCAGATCCGTCTTGCCGCTGCGCTTGAGGCTCAGGTCATAGCCCTTGAGCCGCACGCCGCGGCCGAACAGCTGGATGATCTGCGCGCCTTCCCCCTTGCCGACATTCATCAGGCCCATGGTCGATACGCGCCAGCTGCTCCACCCTTCGGTGAACTTCTTCGAGCCGATCAGCAGGTTCACCGGCGAATGCGGCTTGTTGATCTCGTGGAACAGGGACCCCGAGAACTCGCGCTCGCCGGTGGCCAAGCCTTTCTCCTCGCACAGCTTCACCAGCTTGGCGTCGTCGCCCACGTTGATGACGCCGAAGGCCTCGTTTTCGGCGCCCAGCCGCAGCGCCACTTCGCCGGTCGCTCCTTTCAGATTCTCGACGTAGAGCTGGCCGCCGCCCGGCGCGTTGAAGAGCGTTGCAAGTGTCTCTTCGAAGATCTGCGCCGGCGAGAGTCTGCAGGTGTTGAGATACGTGAAGCGCCCGGCAAACAGATTCTTGCGTGTCGCGGTGACAAGCCCCTGGCTCAGCACCCGCTCGATGCGTTGAATGCTATCCGCCCGATCTGCCACATAGCGGGCCAGGAACTGCAAGATCTCCACGATATCCGAGGCGTCCCGCGTGGCCAGCGTCGCCGTCACGCTGCTGCCTACGAAGATCCACAGCGGCTTCTCGATGTTGAAGGGCCGGAAGGTCGCGCCTTGCTCGCGGTAGAGCCGCTGCTGCTGGAAGAACGAGAGCAGGCAAGCCACCAGATACAGATCGAGGTGGTTCCGCTGCGTTCCCTCGTCGAGGTTGAGGATCTGGTAGTCCTTCCCGAAGCCGTCGCCGTAGAAGTAGCGGTACGAGTAGTCGAACAGCGTACTCTTGGCGTACAGCTCGATAAGCGATGGCTTGCCCTTGAGCGATGGCTTGCCCTTGACCGCCTGCCCGAAGGTGGCCGAGTACTCGAACGAGAACCCCTTCTCGCAAAGCCTCTTACGCGCATCCATCCACGCACCCTCTTCGCCGCCGCTGGCGCCGCGGTGCCCCTCATCCACCAGCACCAGATTATTGCCCTCGAAGGCGTCGATGGCGATGGTCTTGTCGCCCATGTCTTCGCGGAGCTTGGTGACCTCGAGGATCTCGACCGCACGCCCAGTGAACAGTCCGCGCCCATTCTTGTTAAACAGTTCCGCGTCGATGCCCGCTACTTCGAACTCGCGCAGATGCTGCTGCGAGAGGCCCTCGTTCGGCGTGAGCAGCAGGATGCGGTTCAGCTCGCGCCGCCGGCCGTGCCGGTTCATGGCGTGCTGGTACTGGAGGATGTTGGCGTGCATCAACAGCGTCTTGCCGCTGCCGGTGGCCATCCAGAAGGCGAGCTTATTGAGCTGCGGCCAAGCCTCGGCGGCCCCGTCGAAGGGCGCGATCTGGTCGGCCTCGGGCTTGTCCGCGTTGTAGACGCCCACCTGCGCGTTCAGCGCCGCGAGCAGCGCCTTGGGATCGCGGAAGTAGCGGTCGAGGTAGATCTCGGTGAATAGCAAGGTCAGGTACTGGAAGTACTTCCATACAATCGGCTCCTCGCCGCGCATGAGACGCCGCTCGTTCAGCCGCTGTGTGTGTCGGACGATGTTCTGGTCGTATTCGAGCAGCAGTTCGGTGGGCAGTTGCGTCAGGTTGAAGAACTGGGCCGTGAGTGCGTGGTGGAAGTGGTGGATGTTGTTCTCGTCCAGCCCTTCCATCGCCTCGTTCCTCAGGTGTTCGGCCAGATCCTCGAAGCGCTTCACGTTGAACAGCGACAGCAGCCACTGGTTCAGCACCAGCTTGTAGGCGAACGGCACCTGCGGCCGGTTGTTGGAGCGGCCGCGCGCTGCTGTGGCATTTTTCGCGGGGCGTTCTCGTGCCATCACGTGCCATCCATTCCAAACATCACGCGAAGGGGAAGGGTGTATCCATCACAGCGCCTCAAACCAAGTCTTGATCTTCTGGGCCATGAGCTTTCGGCGCACCTCTAGGAGGTCATCATATGTGGGAACCTCGCCATCGAGAAACGCGTCGGGCACGCAGTTCGCCCGCAGGTTGGCGCGCATCTCGGCCGCGTCGGTGATGCCGCCGTACTTTTTCTTGCCGCCGTTGCACTGCTCGGCCAGCTCCTGGAAGTAACACTCGGGCGGCTTGTCGCCGATGACGATATTGATCTCGCTTTGGGCTAGCACGAAGTTGGCGATCTGGTTGTAGCGTCCGCGTGAGAGACCTTGCGCCTTCAGGTGCTTCTTCGGGTAGACATGGTGGACGTCACTGCGGTTCATCAGCAGGTCGAGCACAGTAATGTCTCGCGAGAGAAAGCCTTTGTCGCCGAGCTTCACCTGCGCTGCCTGATAGCAGAGAAAGTACGGGCTTTGGGCGGAGGAGGTATCCATGAGCTGAGGCAGCATGCCGGTCCAGAAACTATCCGGCAACTCGTTCTCGATCACCGACTCGGCGTAGCTCAGGAGGCCGCGTGCCTCCACTTGGCGGATGTCGAAGTCGAAGGCGGTCTCTGGGGCGCCCGTGTAGCGCCCGCGCAGCACAGACATGGCGTACCAACGCCGCACCAGCCGCTCGAGATCGGCTGCCGGCATACCGTCCGCCCGCCCGCGCAGGTAAACGATGTAGGCGAAGTTGACGGCGTTACGGCCGCCGATCAGGTTGCTCGTCACGAATCCTGCGGAGCGCAGGATCATCGTGATTCGTTCAGAGTGCGTCTTGTTGATGAAGGCCAGGACGCCTTTTTTGAGCCGAGCGAAGGACTCCTCGGCAATGGCCTCCTCGAACTGCTTGGTCTCAAAGTTGCGGCCCGAGAGCAGCGCCACCAAGTCCTGCAGCTTGCCACGCCGGAACTCGGAGGTGAACGCCACGCGCAGCATATCGGTGTAGGTTGGGTCGTAGATATCATCGTTCGTGTCCTTGAGCCAGCGCATCTGGGGCAGGAACTCGGAGGCAGCGAAAGCCTTGTCGTTCTTCTCAATGGTGGGCAGGAACTCCGGGGCGACCGCAAGGTGGCAGAAGTAGTCGATCGCCTTGCGCAGAAGGTTCCCGCCGTAAGTCTCGTTGACCGCGATCTTCGACATGGCGAAGTCGGCCTGCGAGAGCTCGGTTCCAGCCGAGTTCACGCGGATGAAGATCTCGGTGACGGTCTCAATGTCGAGGTCGTCGGCCAGCTCGATCACGCCAACGTGGTTGTTGATGATCTTGCGGAGTCTCTCGATGCTTGCGAAGACGGCGTCCTGGGACACGCCCGGGTTCTTTGAGCAGTGGTTGCCGACAAGGTGAAATACGCTCGTCGTGGGCGCGAAGACCTCGGCAACGTCTTCGATCCAGGCCACGTCCTTGCGGATAGCGGGGTTGGCGACCTCAAACCTCTCATCCTGGGGGTGAAAGGCGATGCGGATACGGACGGTCTCGTACTCCTTGGTGAGCACCTCGCGACCGAGCAGCGCCGCCATGAGCGCTGTGACGCGCTGCTGGCCGTCGATAAGAATGCGCTTGCCGGCGGACGGCGTGCCGTCCTTGAGCTTTACTGTGGGATTTCGCCATGCAATCAGGTAGCCGACCGGGTAGCCTTGGTAGAGCGAGTCGAGCAGGTTGCGAACCTTGGTCGCCTCCCACACGAAGGGCCGCTGGATCTCAGGGATGGCGATCTCCCCCGACTTGACCCAAGTAAGGATAGTCTCGATGGGATGTGGGGTGACGGAATAGCGTTGCGTGGACATGGGTCAGACCCTCTCCATTTCGAACATCAGCCGGTGGAAGTCCTCTTCGATCAGCCGCACCTTCCACAGGTCGTCGGGGGTCTTGAGGTTCTCTAGATTGTTGCCGCCGTTGACGTAGATGAGGTCGAACTCACTGTCTTTGGCCGAGTATCCCTGCTTGGTGAACCATTCGTCGAGCACTAGATTGTCCTGCTCCGGCTCGCCGGTGAGCTTGCGCCAGATGATGAGCGTCTTGCGGCCGTCGGGCGTGGTACCGGTGACGGTGCGGAACCAGTGCGGGCCGTCCGCCTCCTGCTTGAGCCGGCCCTTCAGGCGCAGGCGCTTTTCGCTGTCGCGCTCGAACGCGGCGCTGAAGGTCTGCGGCGCGGCGATGTGCTTCACGGTGAGGCCGATCAGCCAGTTGAAGGTCTCCAGTAGATCGACGTTGACCTCGCGGCTTTCGTCCGATCCGGGACGCTTTACCTTGAGCTTGTAGGCCGTTGGGTCGGTGAAGGCCTGCACGTTGAGCAGCGACTGGCTGCCGCGCGTCTCGACGTCGAGCATGTAGCGCAGGATGTACTGCTCCCTGAGGCCGTCCGCCCCTTGCGCCTCGGCGGCGTCGAGCAACAGTTGCTGCTTGTCGAGGCGACGGGTCTCTAGGTTATTGAGCGCGTCTTCGTAGGATTCGAGACGAAGGACCTTGACGATGCGCGGGCTGCGCTCGGCTTCCTCGGGCGTGGCGAGGCGCTTCGGCTTGCCGTTCTCCCAGTCTGGACTGAAGATCACCTTCTTCACACGGGGAACAAGAACGTCGTCGAAATAGTCTCCCATCTCGATCAGCAGGCACGACCGTGTACTGGCGTCACGTCTGTTTGCATCCCACACAGCCTGCGCTGTTGTTCCAGAACCTGCGAAGAAATCGAGGACAACATCGGATCCACCAGTCGTTTGGCGAACGAAACGTTCTATGAGACCGGGCGGCTTGGGGTTGTCGATCAGCCCATGGCGTTATACACATCTCCCCGTAGCTAGGGCTGCTGCCCCTCTGGGCACAGCCCCAGGAAGCTGATTCAATGCCCCCATCGTTCACCAGGTGACGAGGGGGAGCAGATGGAGAAGGGGTTGCCGAGGTGGTTGGGTGGGCGCGTGCTGAGCGCGGGGGAGCTTGAGAGCATACGGCGGGAGGCTCGGCTGGCGGAGCCCCGAGTGCGAGCCGAGGTGGCGCGGCGGGTGTGTCGGGTGCTGGGGTGGACCGATGCAGCCGGTAGGCCCAAGCTGATGAGCTGTCGAGTCGGGCTGCTGCGGCTGCATCGGGCAGGCTGGATCGAGCTGCCGGCGCCGCGCAACGGTAACGGCAATGGGAAGGGGCTGTCGCGCGAGCCGCAAGATTGGCCCGCTGAGGTACCGGTGGTGGGCGCAGTGCGGGATTTGCAGGGTCTGCACTTGGCGCCGGTTGCTGACCCGGCGGACTCGGCGCTGTGGAATGGGCTCATCGACCGGTACCATTATTTGGGCTACCGGCCGCTGCCCGGTGCCCAGCTGCGCTATCTGATTCGCTGGGACGCGGGTGTGGTGGGGGCCATGGGCTTCGGGGCCGCGGCCTGGAAGGTGGGCGTGCGCGACCGCTGGATTGGCTGGGATGCGCCAAGCCGTGCGCAGCACCTGGGGCAGGTGCTGAACCATGCGCGGTTTCTCATTCTGCCGTGGGTGCGGGTGGCGAACCTGGCCTCCAAGGTCCTCGGGCGGGCCGCGCGGCAGGTGCCGGGCGAGTTCGAAGAGCGCTACGGGGTACGCCCGGTGCTGCTGGAGACCTTTGTCGAGGCCGGCCGGTTCGCGGGCACCTGCTACCGGGCGGCCAACTGGCATCATCTGGGGCAGACCACCGGGCGGGGCAAGCTCGACCGTGAGGCGCTGCCCATCAAGGATGTCTATGTGTATCCGCTCGATGGCCGCTTTCGCCGGGCGCTCGGGGGAGCCGCATGAATGCCCTGGCCGAGGAGCTGGCCGCCATCGACTTGGGTGATGCGCGCCTCAACCGCCGGGCGCGACGCACCCTGGAGAAGCTGGGAGCCCATCCCATGCAGAGCATTCCCACCGCCTGTGGCGGCTGGGCCGAGACCTTGGCGGCTTATCGGCTGTTCGACCATCCCCAGGTCACCGCCCAGGCGGTGCTCGAGCCCCATTACGCCTGCACCGAGCAGCGTATGCGCGAATACTCGGTGGTGCTGTGCATCCAAGACACCACGGAAGGGGACTATAGCGGCAAGAACGACATCGTCGGGCTGGGCCCGCTCAACTACGAGACCCGCCGTGGATTGTACCTGCACCCCACCCTCGCCGTGACCCCCGAGCGGGTGCCCTTGGGGCTATTGGATCTATGGAGCTGGACCCGCGAGGCGGGCAGTCTGGGCAAGGAGCAGGGCCGCCGGCCCATCGAGGAAAAAGAGAGCCTGCGCTGGCTGGAGGGTTATCGACGCGTCTCGGAGCTCATCGAGTCCCTGCCCGAGACCCAGTTGGTCTATGTCGCCGACCGCGAGGCCGACATCTACGAGGTGCTCGCGGAACGCGCCGCCACGCAGCCCTGCGCCGAGTGGCTCATCCGCGCCGAGCGCGCCCGGCTCGCAAGCGCGCCGGTGCTGGCCGAGGCCGAATTCGACCTGCCCGCCACCGTGGGAGGAGGGATTCGCTCTGACCGAGCGCCTCGGGCAACTGGGCAATGTTCTCTAACGCCGGCGCAATCTCCTGTTTGTCATTGGGGTGCTGGGTGACGTGGTGCTCCACGATGAGATGCGTCTCGACATCCACCCCGGCCTGCACGTTGTAGGCCTGTTGAACCTCCACTGGAGGTGGGCATGATGCGTGATTCTTCATCGTCAGATTGACTTGGTTTGGCCTGCGGGCCAGGTGTCGGAGGACTCGGCGCCTTGCCCGAGCCTTTGCGGTGTGTTTCATAGACCTCGCGCTTGGCCTGCTTCTGTTGAACTCCGCCTGCTCGCGCTCAAAACGCGCCTGCGCCGGGTGGATCTCCTCTTTCGCCGGGCAATCGCCGCCAGTCGCTCTTCGCGACGCTTGATCTCGGCGGGAATATCCATCTCCTCCGCCAGTGAGCTCGGTGGCCTGCTCGGCAAAGCGCATCAGGGCTTGCACTTCCTCCTGAAGCTGCGCCTCGAGCGGTTCGCGTACTCCCAACTCAGCGCCTTATGCTTGCTGGCGTTTGCTTTGACTTGCTCCATCCAGCGCAATCGTGCCAGCTTCACCAGCCCCATCTCTGCCGCCACCAGCAAGATCTCGACAAACAGCCCCTCCAGCTCCTTCAGAAACCGCCTGCGGAATTGCGCGATGGTGTCATGGTCGGGTGCGTGTTGGCACAGATATACCGAAACGCGATCGAATCATGGGTGCCTTCTCCAGCTTGCGACTGGAAAACACCCCCGTGGCATAGCGTAGAACAGCAACGCCACTAACATCGCCGGGTGGTAGGGCTTCGACCCCTTACCCCCGTACACCGCCGACAAATGCCTCAGCTCCAACTGCTCCACAATCTCCACCACAAATCGAGCCAAGTGCCCTTCCGGGAGATAGTCCTGCACGCAAGGCGGGAAAATATCCGGGGTATCGCGGTCTATCGGGATGAATTCAACAGCCATCTTGCTCCCCAGGCGGTGGCCCGCTACAGTGCGCCTATTCTACCCCCAGTGGCTCCAAGTCCACAGCCTCCTAGGCGTCCGGCGCGGCGCATCCACCAGCAACTGCGCGTCGCACGCCTCACTTTCAAGGCCCCGCATCGCTCGGACCGCACCCTGGCGGACATCGAGGTGAGCGCCGTGCTGGCCCGCGAGGTGGACCCGCCCCAGGGCGAGGAGCCCATCGAGTGGCTGCTCCTCACCAGCCTCCCCGTCGAGACCGCCGAGCAGGCCCTGGAGAAGCTCCAATGGTACCTCTGCCGGTGGCAAATCGAGGTGTTCTTCAGAGATCCTCAAAAGCGGCTGCCGCATCGAGAAGCTGCAGCTCGAGACCCTCGAACGCCTGGAGCCCGCGCTCGCCTTCTACCTCATCATCGCCTGGCGGGTGCTCTACCTCACCCTGCTCGGGCGCGACTGCCCGCAGATGCCCTGCAACGTGGTGTTCGCCGAGGAGGAATGGCGCGCGGTGTATATCGTCACCAAGCGCCAGCCCCCGCCTGAGACACCCCCCTCGCTCGATGCGATGGTGCGTATGGTGGCGAGCTTCGGCGGCCTCCTCAATCGCAAGGGCGACGGCTTCCCGGGTCCGCAAAGCCTGTGGATCGGGCTGCAGCGAACCCGCGACTTCGTGCTCGCCATGGACGCACAACGGGCCTCACAGAGCCCGAGATGTGTATAACGACATGCGATCAGCCCCTTTCTTCCAAAAAGAGCTTCAAGCTTAGGCTCGCCATCGGCGTATTGCCTTACCACAGAGGTCGATACTATGGTCTCAACCTCATGGAGAAAGTACTTTAGCTGCGGAATGGAAGCGTCATCCTTGAAGACAATTCGATTGTCAGCACGGTAACGCTCCAAAGAGGGCCGCGCGCCAACCGCATTGTACGGAAAGGCCCATCCCCTCTTCGGCGCTTTGCATGGCCTTTTTGTTGTGGGGTGAGGCGGCTCATAGAATCTGAAGTTATCGGATGTTGGATCCTTAATGGTGTCGGACTGCTTTCCAGCTGGCATCGATGGTTCCACTTCCCGCCAGATCCAAACCACGGCCCCCTGCTGTCTAGCATCCCCTTCTGCTACGAGCCTGCCAATGGCATCTCGGTACTCGGCTCTCTTGTAGGGGTACAGTCCCTTCCACGGGTCAGACTTGGCCGCATCCCGTCGGGATTCACCCTGACTCATCGCCTCTTCGATGTGTCGCAATTTATGCTCTTGATAAAGATTTCGAAGTCTCGCCTCGATCTCAGTCAGCGGTGGAAATTGATTCTGCAGCGACGCCACGAGTTCCATCACTTCAGAGAATCCCGGCTTGGTCTCTCGAAACGAAGAGCCGTCCGCTTCGACGACACTGCTGTTTCGAGCAAAGACTTCGATGTATTCATGATTCGTCGAATACGTCGGAGAGTTGTTGCTGACAGTATCGCGGACCCATATTACTTCTTCGATTCTGTTGCCATGACCAAACGTATCTCGCAGCTGCCACTCAAGATTAGATCGCTCTATTTCGTTGATGCTCGCAAATAGGGCTCTTTCGGTAATTGTGTGGATCGTGGTGGTCGAGTAGCATCCGTTCTGAGCAATCGTCTATCACAACATCTTGTGGTTGGGCTTGTGGGGTTGTGGGCGAGAGGCCCGCGAGTGTGGGCAACCGGGAGGTTGTCCACACGGTCCTTGGGACGCGGGCCGCTCCGCAGGACTCGTCCACAAATCCACAGGCCATCAAGGGGGGAGCGCCATGGAGCCAACGCATCTATTCACGACGGCACTGGGCCTCACGGCGCCTTGGGAAGTCACCGGCGTACGCTTTGACCCCGAGGCTGGGCGCATCGACCTCGAGGTGGCCTTTGCCAAGGGGAGCCGCTTCGCCTGCCCGGCGTGCGGAGTGCCAGGCCAGCCGGTGCATGATACCCGCAAGCGCAGCTGGCAGCACCTGAGCTTCTTTAAGTCACGGGCAGACCTGCACGCGCATCTGCCGCGAGTGCGCTGTGAGAGCTGCGGCAAGACGACTCAGGTCGAGCCGCCGTGGGCGCGCGCACAGAGTGGCTTCACGGCGCTGATGGAGGCACTGGTGGTGACGCTGTGCCAGGCGATGCCGGTGGCGACCGTCGCCCGGCACCTGGGCGTGGGCGATGAGCGCCTGTGGGGGGTGCTCGAGCACTACGTGGAGGCGGCCCGCGCCCAGGAGGACCACTCCCCGGTGCGCGCCGTGGGCCTGGACGAGACCGCCGCCCGGCGGGGGCAGCACTACATCAGCCTGTTCCATGACCTCACGGGCAAACGCCTGCTGTTCGCCTGCGAGGGCCGCGACCAGAGCACCGTGGCGGCCTTTGCCGCCGACCTCCAGGCGCACGGGGGCGACCCGCAGGCCATCGAGCAGGTGTGCATCGACCTGTCCGCCGCTTATCTCGCCGGGGTGACCAAGCATCTGCCTAAAGCCACGGTGAGCTTCGATGCCTTCCATGTCATCCAGCTCGCCAACCAGGCCGTCGATACAGTGCGCCGCGAGGAGGTCAAGACCGAGCCCGCCCTCAGGGGCACCCGCTGGACCTGGCTCAAAGACGCCCACGACTGGACCTGGGAGCAGCTCACCGACTTTCACTGGCTCTCCCGCGCCCGCCTCAAGACCGCCCGCGCCTGGCGCCTCAAGGAGGCGCTGCGCGATATCTACGCCACGGCCACCACCGCCGAGCAGGCCGAGACCGCGCTCACGCGCTGGTATAGCTGGGCACGGCGTAGCCGCCTGCAACCCATGAAGCACCTCGCTGCCACTCTGAAAGACCACTGGGACGGTGTGCTCGCCACGTTCGACTCCGGCCTCACCAACGGCCGCGCCGAGGGCATCAACTCCCTCATCCAGGCCGCCAAAGCCCGCGCCCGGGGCTACCGCACCACGCACTCGCTCATCACCATCGCCTACCTCATCGCGGGCAACCTGGCCCACTTGCCGGCCTCGCCGTTCAACACACGATCTTGTGTCAGACCTCAGGCAGAGGCTGCCGCAGCGTAAGCATATCTACCCACACGATTCCGGTAAGAACCGCAAATAGTAGCCCGTTGACCCTCATCAGTCTGCGAGCAGTTGCCAGTCGATCGTTCATCATCGACGCCCAACTGGCGCTCTTATACGTGTCTTTGTACGCGAAACCATCCGGAGAGTAGACCGGGGCCTTACCATCGGGTAGGTTGAAGTTGGTGTTCTCCGTTAGCCGCCTGGTTTCCCGGCGGTGCCACAATATCTCAACCGTACGTTGGCTTGTCCTCCGGTCCCTCGCAGAACCGGACATGGAGCGTTACACCATCCGGCTCCCAGTCTGAGTCTTCCACAGAGGAATGGGATAGAGGTCGTGAACGATGCGGGCCGTGGGGAGCAGAGGCCGGATCACCCGGCCAAAGCGCTTCCAGGTCATCGAGCGCCGTTGGCTGCGCCGGTTCAGCCACTTGAACAAGTAGTGCGTGGCAAAGTACACATAGCTCGCCACGCCACAGCTGTTGCCGCTGACGCCGTAGTACTGGATATGTCCGCGCAGATGGCGCCCGACAAGGCCACCATGGCCTGCCCACCTTTGGCCCGCAGAGTCCGCAGGCGTCCACTGAGCTGCTTGAGCTTCTTGCGGACCCGCTTGCCTTCCGTCTTGCGCCCCACCACAAAGCGCCCTGTGCGGCTGCGCCCGAGGTAGTGGGTGAATCCGAGAAAGCTGAAGGTCCGGGGTGCGTCACCGTGGCCGGGGTCATCACCCGGGGCTTGGCTGCCGAAGGGCAGCACCGCCGTCTTACGGGGCTCCACCTGCAAGTCGAATTGCGCCAGCCGCTGCTCCATCTCCGTCTGGAAGCGCCGAGCATCGGCCTCCTGCTCAAAGCAGGCGACATAATCGTCAGCGTAGCGGATGAGGTAAGCCTTTCCGCCACAGCTTTTCACATAGCGCTTTTCGAACCACAGGTCGAGCACATAATGCAGGTAGATGTTGCTCAGCACCGGCGAGACCAATCCCCCTTGCGGGGTACCTTCCTCGGTGGCGCTGAACACCCCGTCTTCCATGACCCCGGCCTTGAGGAAGCGCTGGATGAGCCGCAGCACCTTGGGGTCGGCGATCCGCTGCTCCAGGAACCGCATCAAGTGGGTGTGTGACACATGCTCAAAGAAGCCTTTGATGTCGGCCTCCACCACCCACTGCGTCCCCTTGGTAATGACCTCTGCCACCTGTCGCAGCGCATCGTGCGCGCTGCGCCCGGGGCGAAAGCCATAGCAGCAGTCCCGGAACTCCGGCTCCCAGATGGCCTGCAGAACCTGGCTGAGCCGGTCCTGCACCAAACGGTCCTCAAAGCAAGGAATTCCTAACGGCCGGTAACGTCCATCGCCTTTCGGCAGGTACACCCGCCGCACCGGCTGGGGCCGATAGCCCATCCGGCGCAGCCGCTGCGACAGCTCCGCTATCCGCCCTTCCACTCCTTCGGCATACTGCTCCTTGCTCATCCCATCGACTCCGGGCGCCTTCTTCCCGTCCTGGCGCTCGAAGCTCTCGCGCAAACCCTCCGGGTCGAACACCCACCCCATCAGGGCGTTGAACCGCATCCGCGGCTCTTCGCGCGACTTCTGTGCGAAACGCTCAAGTCGTGTAGTCACGGTCATAGTCCTCTCAGCGTAGGGCCGTGTTTCCCTCTCGCGTTGTCTCAGACCGCCACCCCTTCGCTCCGCCTGCATTACCAGACCTCCACGCTACTATGGGTGGCTCCGACTTCCGAACGCCTCCGCCCGCGTCCTCGCTTCTACACTCGTTCACGGGTGCCCACACCCTGTGGACCGACGCCCGGATCTCCTTGGTTACCGCCTACTCGCGATGTCAGGCTCGATACGGCCTCGGACCCCGGGGAGTACCCGCACCACTCGCCTTGACGCTGCACGGGTTGTAGCCTGCCGGAGGGTCAAACCCGTCGGCACTCTCCCACTGAATTTTTCGGGGCTCTACACCTTCAAGGTCGGCATCACCCGTTACCCTTGCACCTCGCCTGCTTTCGTGCCTACGCATCAATCCGCCCGTTGCCGGACAAACTGCAAGGCTCGATACTGGACCCGTGGCTAGCGGCTATCCAGGTGGGCTTCCCACCCACTCAAGTACGCGGCATTGCCAAGCCGCAACTGACCCGTGTTGTAGGGCGGATCGATGTAGATGCACTTCACTTGCTCGCCGTACCGCGGCTGCATCAACGACAGCGCTTGAAAATTCTCACTGTGGAAGAGCACGCCGTCCGTTTTCTCGTCCACGTCGCCGACTGCCTCTAACAGCCGCGCCGTGAAGCCGGCATCGAAGTGCCGCGTGTCCACTACCAGCGTCGGGTGCGCCTTCAGGAACTCCGGCTTGAGCGGCTTGCTGTACCGCGGCTTCGTTAGGTCGCCCTTGATCTCGTCGATGGCGAAGAGCGTCACCCACTCCTCGCGCTGCGCCTCGTTCGCCGCGATCTCCGCGTAGAACGCCTCCGGGATGCAGCCCACCGTGATGCACCACTGCGTCTCGACCACGAACTTCTTCTTCAGCCACAGCTTCTTCTGGAAGTCCTCGAGCTGGGCGAGGAAGTCGATGATCTTGCCCGCGATCTTGCGGATGACCTTGATCTTGGAGAGGTACTGCTCGACGCGCGGCGCGGTCTCGTTCTCCACGTCGTCGAGGTGCATGACTTCGTTCTTGATGTAGAAGTCCAGCTCCCGGCGCAGGAAGGTCCCGAGATCCTTGTGGATGAAGTAGTCGAAGGTGTTGCGCGCGGTGTAGCGCCTCAGGTGCGCCTCCAGCCGCGTGTAGTCGGCCTTCTCGCCACCGGCCGTGACGTGCGGCTTGCCCAGCTCCGCGATCCACGCGGCGAGTGAGGCGTCCGCCACCGCCAGGATGCGCTTCGTCGTGAGCGCGCGTCAGGTCCTTCTGCGCCGGTGGCTTGTTCTTGCCCGCGCTGGCATCGTCTGGCCAGTCGGTGAGCGTCGCCGGGCGGTACTCGAAGCGGATGACGAGCTCCTTGCCCTGCTCACCATCTTCCTCGGCGATGAAGTCCCGGCCCGACTCTCCGAGCGCGGCGAGGATGAACACGCGGTCCTTGCCCTCGGCGGCCTTGACGTTGCCGTGCTCGCCCTCGGCGGCGTCCGCCAGGCGGAAGTGCACGCGCATCGGCTTCTTGTCGTCGTCCGGCCGCAGGCGGAAGGCGTAGTCGCGCAGGTACTCGCTGGTCTTGATGTAGTACTGGTCCTTGTTGGCCCAGTGGAGCTTGACCTCCTCGCCCTCGTAGGGGATGGCGTAGACGCCCGGCTTGTAGACGCGCTTGGCAAGGAAGTCGCCCTCGGAGTAGTAGCGGCGGAAGAAGCTGTAGAGATGGTCGTAGACCTCGCTCTCCAGCGCACCCAGGTCCACGGCGTCGCTCTCAAGCCGGGCGCGCAGGTCCTTGACCTTGGGCGACTGCGTCCGGGTCCATGCCAGCGGCCTCGATGCCCGCGATGACCTTGGCCAGCTCCTTCTCGATCTCGGCCTTGTCGGCGGTCTTGTACAGCCCGAAGGCCGCCTGCACCTGCGGCAGCAGGTCCTTGTCGAGGAACTGCGTCACCTCGGCGCTCTTGGCGTGCATGACGCGGTAGAGGCCGAAGTCCAGGTCGGGCTGGTCGAGCTGGAACAGCTCCTTCAGCAGGGTCTTCAGCTTCTCGTACTTCTGGCTCATCCGGTGTCCCGTCCCTTGCGATTCGTTAGCGCCAGTGGCCAGCCTACTCGACCGCCCAGCGGATGGTGAAGAGGGTCTCCGTCTCGGTCCGCTGCGCCAGCCGGCGCTCCAGTGAGTCGATGAGCTGGTCGCGCTTCTCCATGATCTCGTCCTCGACCTTGAAGATCTCCTGCCGCTGGCGGCGCTGCTGGCGTCTCGAGCTTCTGGATCTTCTCCTGGATCTCGTGCTGCTCGGCGAGCGTCACCGCCTGCCGCGCCTGGCGCCGCAGGGCCTTGATCTGCTCCTTGGTGTCCTGCGAGCGCCTTCTCGGCCGAGAGCACCATGTCGTCGGCCCACTTCTCCAGCTTCTCGCGCGCCTCGTTGAAGTGCGCGCTGTTCTGCTCCAGCGAGCGGCTGACTGTGGCCTTGGCGTGGCGCTCGGCTTCGCCGGCGAGGCGTTGCGCACCGCGGCCGGGATCGCGTCGTCGCTGCCCCGTCATCGCGACTCGGCCGCAGCAGCCGAAGAGCTTCTCCATCGTCTCCTGGTCGAGCGAGGCGCCGGCCGTCGTCGAAGCCGGAGAAGAGCAGGTACTCCTCCCGCTCGTAGGACTCGACGGTCAGGCGGGTCAGCGTCAGGTAGCCGCTCTTCCGCGCAGCGCCTCGACGACGTGCGAGGCGCGTCGGATGGTGCGTCACGTCGAAGACGATCCGCGCGGGCGGGGTCGGCAAGCGCCTTGGCGCCGTCCACGACATGCTCGCCGAGCGGATGCGACAGGCGGTAGAGGAAGCGGCTCTGCTCCTCGCCGCTGTCCTCGTCGGTCCCGTCGACCGCGGATGCGACTTCGAGATCAGGTGGTAGCGGCCCCTTGGGGATGTCGTCGCGCGGCGGTCGTTCGAGGTCGAAGGCCAGCGCGGCGTCGTCGAAGCGCGCCCGGTCGTCGAGCATGAAGCGCGTCAGCGACCAGAAGCGCTGGCCGACGCGGTCGAGCTGGGCCTTGGCGTCGGCGAGCTGCAGTCGCAGCCGCTGGTGCACGTCCTCGTCGAAGTGCTCGAACAGCTTGCGGCGCGTGTCGTCGAGCCGCGTGCGGATCTGCTCGTCCATCTCCGCCTGCAGGGTGCGGAACGCGGCGTCGATCTCCTCGGGCGTGCGGCACTCCTGGTAGATGGCGAGGATGCGCTTCTCGAAGTCGACGCCCGACTCGATGCTGCCGAGCACCTCGTCGGAGGCGCCGAAGACGCCGTTGAAGAGGCTGAACTTCTCGGTCAGCAGCTCCAGCACGCGCCGGTCGGCCTCGTTGCGTTCGTTCAGGAAGTTGATGACGACCACGTCGTGCTTCTGGCCGTAGCGGTGGCAGCGGCCGATGCGCTGCTCGATGCGCTGCGGGTTCCAGGGCAGGTCGTAGTTCACGACCAGCGAGCAGAACTGCAGGTTGATGCCTTCCGCCGCCGCCTCGGTGGCGAGCAGGATGGTCGCCTCGTCGCGGAAGTGCTCGATGAGCGCCGTGCGCACGTCCACCGCGCGCGAGCCCGAGGCGCGGCCGGTGTCGCGGTTGCTCTCGACCCAGCGCTCGTAGATCGCGGTGGCCTCCGGCCCGCCGTTGGTGCCGTTGAAGAGCACGACCTGTCCCCGGTAGCCGTGGGATTCGAGGAAGGTCTTCAGGTAGTCCTGCGTCCGGCGCGACTCGGTGAAGACCAGCGCCTTGCGCGCGGCGCCCGTCGTAGCCATCTGCTCGAAGCCGATCTCCAGCGCCTTGAGCAGCGTCTGCGTCTTGGTGTCGATGCCGATGCCGCCGCGCCCAGGTGGCGAGCCGCTGCAGGATGTCGATCTCCTCGCGCAGCTTCTGGCGGTCGATGGCGACCGGGGCGCGCCTCGGGCTCTCCGGCTTCCTCGTCCTCCGCGAGGATCTCGTCGAGCAGGTCGTCCTCGATCTCCTCTGCCTCGATCAGCCGCTCGGCGAACTCCGGATCGCTCTGCAGCCCGCTCGTCGCGCAGCGTTTCCAGGCGCAGCCGCAGCGTGTCGAGCGTGGCGGCGATGGCCTGCGACGACGAGGCGAGCAGCTTGCGGAGGATCAGCGCGGTCAGGTGCCGTTGCCGCTGCGGAAGCGCGTAGCTGTTCTCGCGCTGGAGGAAGGCGGAGACCGCCTCGTACAGCGCGTGCTCGTCGTCGGTCGGCTTGAACGGCCGCGTGATCGGCCGCCGCTCGGTGTAGCGGATGTACTCAGTCACCTGGTTGCGCAGCGTACGCTTGCAGAAGCCGCGAGGCGCTGCCGCAGGGCGCTCGAGGTTGCTGCCGGCGCTGGCGTACTGGGAACGGAAAGAGTTGACGTCGCCGAACAGGTGCTCGTCGATAAGCGTCGAGAGGCCGTACAGCTCGAGCAGCGAGTTCTGCAGCGGCGTCGCCGTCAGCAGGAGCTTGCGGCAGTCCTCGGTCGCCCAGCGGATGCCCTGGCCGACTTTGTTGCTCGGCCGGTAGGCGTTGCGCAGCTTGTGGGCCTCGTCGATGACGACGAGATCCCAGGCGATCGCTCTTCAGTTCCTCGCGCAGGCTGTTCGCGTAGTTGAAGGACAGGATCAGCGATAGCTGTTCGCTGTCAGCGGTGTCTTGCCTGTCTCGCCTGGCTTCGCGGTAAGCCTTCGCGTCGAGCACCAGCACGGGGAGGTTGAACTTCTCCTCGAGCTCCAGCGCCCACTGCTTGCGGATCGACGCCGGGCAGATCACCAGCAGCCGGCGCTTGCGCTCCGCCCAGAACTGGCACAGCACGATGCCGGCCTCGATCGTCTTTCCGAGGCCCACCTCGTCGGCCAGGATCACGCCCTTGGAAAGCGGCGACTGCAGGGCGAACAGCGCCGCCTCGATCTGGTGCGGATTCAGATCGACCGCGGCGTCGAACAGCGACATGGACAGCCGGTCCATGCCGCTCGCGGCGCGGCGCGTCAGGTCGTGGGCGAAGTACTTGGCTTGGTGAGGCGTGAGGCTCATCGGCGCGGTCGTCCGATGGACGCCGCAGGCATATGGCGGGTCGGCTGCAAGCACGAGTTCAAGTAAGCCGCTGCGCGGCAAGGTCTTTTGGCCTTCTGTGCCCCCCTATCCCCCACCCTCTCCTCTGCCCGCCGTCCCTGCCGAGGCAGTGCTGAGTGAATATACAGCGCGTTACGTTGCGTGTGAAGTTCCGTCTGACAGAGACCGCTTACGGGCTTGTTCTGTGTATCGCCCGATTCCTGTCAAGGCGCCTGCGAGCAGACCGCCTTTTCGCTGTGACCTACCTCCTTGACACACTTGGCTCTTCCCTTATACTGAAATCACCGGTTTAACTTGCTTATTTTTATCTTGCATGGCCAGGGTCACCAAAACCATAGGATTCTCGGTCCCGCCCTCCATGGCCGAGGAGTTCGAAAGCCTGGCGCGGGACGAGCGCAGAACGAAGAGCGAGCTCTTCCGGGAGATGCTGCGCCTGTACCGGACATACCGCCAGCGGGTCGGTGGGGTGGACGAGGAGCGATTTGACCAGCTCGTCGAGCGGGTGCTTCGGGAAGCGCAGGAGAACCCCATGAGCGCCGAGGAGATGGACGAGGTCGAGCAGCGGCTCATGCGATACGGGGCACGCAAGGCCCGGGAGCTGGGTATCGCAGAAGAAGATGTAGACCGCATCGTGTATGCAGAAAGAAAAAAGCGAGAGGTTCCGGGTCGTCCTTGACACCAATATCTACGTCTCCGCGTTTACCTCTCGCCCGGGACCGCCGCTTTCCTTGTGGAAGCGCGCGAGGCGCGGGAGCTATCGGCTCCTGGTGTCGCCGACCATCATCAGAGAGCTTGCCCGCGTGCTTCGCGAGCGCTTCTTCTGGGGAGAGGAGCAGGTCCTTCTGCATCTCAAGCTCATTGCCAGTGCGGGCGAGGTGATCGCTCCAAAAGCCGTTCCAGTGGTGATCGAGCGGGACCCCGCCGACAACGAGATCCTGGCCTGCGCCATCGCCGGGCGCGCCGACCTCATCGTGACGGGAGACCGGGACCTGCTGCGGCTCAAGTCCTACGACACGGTAGGCATCGTGCGCCCGCGGGACTTCCTGCGAACCCTGGGAGGCACATGATATTTTGTTCGGGTCCTGGGCTTGCGTGAAACGGTATCAGGGGAGGAATATCCGACGTCGGATACCGCAGGCCCGCCCTAAGGACCTTGCTCACGATAGTAATAAGTAGTTGAAACATATGACAACAATACTTGCGATAGCCAACCAAAAAGGGGGGGTTGGAAACATTCCGCTGGCGGAGCTCGAGAGCCGCATCGACGAGCTATCTCCTTACCTGGAGCGCCCCATCGCCCTGGTCTGCCGCACCGACCGGAGCTCCGCCAAGGCTGCCCAGGCCCTGAGCGGCAGGGGGTTTGCGGACGTACACGTGGTCATCGGCGGCATGACCGCCTGGAATCGGGCGGGCTGGGCGGTGACGAGAGACCCCGCTCGGAACGAGTGAGCGGGTGAAGATTCTGTTCGTCCTGACTGGCCCCACCTTACCCCCACGGAACGCTGCTACACGAGAATCGCCACCCTGCCGGTCGGTCGCCTGCCTCCCCATCGAGCCCAGCATGTCCCTGAGCATATCGATGTCGCCCATGGCGCCCAGGAGTCTCGGGCGGCGATTCCGCTGCCGGGCAGGAATCCCTGGTTCCGTCGCGCCTGCCCCTCTGGTGGCGGCAACCGGTGCCACACTCACGAGGCGCCTCTAGTGCCCCGCATCGGCCCCTGCCGGGCTTTGCACTCGCGGCGAAACTAGCCGAGCTGTCGGACATGCGGATTATGCATCAGCCCCGACCATCACCAGCGACTGCGAGTCTTCGCTCCAGCGGAACCGGGCGCCGATCACCTTCTGCTGCTGGGTAGCCTTGTCCCGGATTTGGATGCCGCTCAGGACGATGTCCTGGCCGTCCGGGGTCGCCGTCGCGCCGGAAAAGTCGAACTGGTCCAGGTAGCTGAAGCCCCCGGGCCTCACGACCGTGATGTCGTTCGCGAGCTGCATCTGGCCCCCCATGGAATCCTGCATCCCGACGCTCAGCCTGTGAAAGCCGGCGCTCAGCTCGCCATAGTTGAACGTCATCCCCCAGCCGCTGCTCTCGGCGTTTGGATAAGTCGGATGGGCTTGCCCGACATCGGGGCGCTCCGAGCCGTAGGGAATGGTGCCCATCGGAGTCCCATCGACGGTCAACTGAACCCCGGTGACGGAAGCACCGGACTGGGTGGTGAAGGTCCACCCGCGGAGGATACCGACGCCGGCGGCCGGCTCGTTCGCGGCCGGGCTCTCGAAGTAGCCCACCATGCCGCCCATGCAGCCTGGGCAGCCGCCCGGGCCCCCGAAGCCCGGCCCTCCGAACATAGGCTGAGCCCGCGCCTCGGGCACGCTCCCGGCCAGCCACCCGAACACCGCAGACGGCAACCCGGTGAGCCAGGAGCGGGTGGCCAGCGCCAGAGAGCGCAGGGACGAATTGGCCGCCACCATCTGCGTCCCCACCATCCCCAGGGACTGGGAGTTGTTGAACCACTGGAAGCTCGCGTCGATCACGCGCTCCTGCTGGGTGTCCTTGTCACGCACCGTCACACCGTGCAGCGTCAGCTCGTTGCCAGCGATGCTCGCGGACGCATTGGAGGGATCGAACTTGTCGAGGAAGCTGAAGTCGCCGGGCCTGACCACCGTCACCGTGCGGGGTTCGGTCGAGACGACCTCCCCGGTGCTGCTCTGGAGATCGACGCGAACGGAATGGGGTCCGGGAGCGAGATTCCCCCAGTTGAAGGTGAGCCCCCAGCCGCTGGTCTGGGCGTTCGAATACATCGGATAGGCTTGGCCGATGTCGGGGCGGGTCGAGCCGTAGGGGATGTCTGCCTGAAGCACGCCATCCACGAAAAACGCAACACTGTTTATCTGGCTACCGGGTTGGGTGTCGAAAGTCCAACCTCGAACGATGCCGATGCCGGAGACGGGCTGGCCGTTATCCGGACCCTCGAAATTAAAGGACATACTCGCCCACGCCGAGCCAGGCAAAAGACTTGGCAGGCAGACAGATGCAACCAGCAAGGCAGCAAAACTAAAACGCGATCGCGATGTCACGTGATGGTCCTCCGTGGGAATTGCACCAGCATCCGACGACTCCTCAAGGCCCTTGTCGCCTCAGGCGGGGCCCTGTCGAGTCTTGTGGTTGCCGCAAGTAAGCTCATGCATACAAGAAATCGAAAGTCCGCTTGGAACGGATTGCATCCGGGCTTGAACCTTCCCAAGCCGCGGCCGCCCGGACTCCGAGAATGGAGCTGGATCAGCCCATCGCTCGCTGCGGTCTTCATTTCTGATCCACACGAATGTGTGGCTAGAGGGTTAGACCACGTTCCATCCGCTCGAAGGTCGCACCGGCGCCGTCCGAGGGGTCCGCTGGGCAAGTGCTTGCAAAAATCGCGGTCGTGGAAGTCGGGTGCGTACCGGTCACGGCTGTTGGACAGCTATTGATGGGAAAGATTCCTTACTGAGGTCGATTCAGGCGGCCAGCGCCAAGGTCTTGAGCACACCGGCTGGGCCCGCCTCTGCCAGCCCCACCGGTGCACCCACCCACTGGTGCTCAGGCGTGCTCGAGATCGAGGCTGACAGAGGACCCTCGGCCTACGCGTCGGCTCAGTGTGGGCCGCGATTAGTGCCTGGACCCAGCGGAAGGTGGCTCGAATGCCCCGAACATCTCGTTTGGGGCCGGGGAAGGCTCACTGACCCCGCCCCATTCCCCCTCCGGGCCCCATCATGCCGCCCCCCGGGCCCATCATCCCTCCGGCTCCCGGGCCCATCATGCCGCCGGCCGGGGGCACTTCGGGCAGGGTCACTCCCATCTGCTTGGCCCGTTCCTGCATCTGCTTGTGATGCTCGAGGCGAAGGGCGTCACGTTCCTCCTGCGTTTTCACGCTGCGCATCTTGGCTTGGTATTCGGCGCGCTCCGCCGGAGTCATGAGCTGGCTTCCGTAGATGGGTTGCTGCTGCGCGGCCTGCTCCGTCGGGGTCCCGGCGCTCGGCTGAGCAGGCAAGGCGGGATAGAAGCCCATCGTCAGTACACCGGCGACGGCTGAGGCGATAACGAGTTGCTTGGACATGATGATCTCCTGTAAAGGCTGGTGGGGCTGCAATCCGGCGCATGGGCCGACTGCAGACGTTGACGGCGGCACAGGCTGTATCCATGCCACCAAAGGCTCATCGGAAAGCGGACCTCTCACCGCAGAGGAGACGTTCTGCGGGGCCAATCCATCCCAGGCTCTCTGGTGAAACAACGCGCGACCCTGGCTCGGCACTGCGTCTGCTCTAATGGTGCGGGACCACTGCGGGCCAGCCCGTAGGCGGCTTCCAGTCCTTCACCACCTTGTCGGCACTCGGTTTGTGGCGCTGGAGCTGGAGCGCCGTCATGCCGTCGTGTCTCCCGTTTTCGTTGTAGAGAACGTCAATCACCACCCCCTCGTGGTCGAACTCGAGCGTGTAGCTGCGCTCGCCGTAGCTGGGGTGTGTCTCGTAGACGCTCTTCTCTTCGCCGCTCGGCTCCCGGTAGGTGTGCTCCTGACGCCGCTCGCCGACCTCGTACGTCCACCCCACCAAGCCGTTGGGAAGGATCACCACCCGGTCTGGCATTCCATGACGCACGAAGGCGGCCTGCTTGGTGATGACCCCCAAGGGGTAGTCCTGGAGTGGCTCCAGCCGATCGACGTCGGTGGAAAATCCTGGGGGAACGGGCAAAGTAGGATGCGAGGGCTGGGCAGGAGCCGTGCTCGGCCATGGGGAGCCGAAAATCAGTACGGACAACAGGAATTGGACTTCGCGTCTCATGCGGACTCCTCCTTTTTGGCATTGGACCGGAACTCGGCCCGAATGGTGGCGACACGCAATTGCGTCACGGCCGGTCAGCCAGCGCCCCGTCGTTGAGGGCCCAATCATGCTCGAAGAACTGCGTCTTCACGGGGTTCTGCTGCAGCCACTCCCTGAGGTCGGGCTTCAGATATGGCAGGATGAACCCGAGGACCCCTCCGCCTCCCTCCGGGAACAGGTCCCGGTCCTGCTGAAAAATCCAGGAAAGCGTCAGGGTCCGGGAGGCCTTGTCGAGCCGCATGCCCTTGGTGGGATTGGCGAGGAACGCCCGGATCAATGCGTCGAGCTGCTCGTCGAGGCGCGAGGCGGTAAACGCCGCGGCGGTGCGGTCCGGACAGCTCACGGCGGCGCAGCTCACGGCAAACACGATGCGGGGGTCACCGTACCGCTCCAGCAGGATGTCCTTCTCGATCTCGCGCAAGGTGTAATCCTTCCCGTGGATGCGGACCGCGTCCTTGGACCATGGATACTTGAGCAGGCTGATCTTCAGGCTGCGAATCGAGTCCACCGGATAGTGGTCCACCACCAGCCGCATCGCGCCGAGATTGTATGCATTGATCCAGAACGCCTTGGCGGCGTTCGCACCCGGCAGATCGGCCAAGTCGGTGCGCTCCAAGGCGGCGACCGTTTGGCGAAACAGAGAACTCCCGGCCTGTGCGTCCCTGGCCATCTGGCCATAGTCGAAGACCGTCGTGCGAATGCCATGGATGGTGACCGCTGGCCGCCAGTACCGCTGGAGCATTTCGCCGTAGAGGCGCTCGAAATCGCCCGCCGGCCCGGCGAGGGCGTGCCCGCCGACCAGGCAGCTCAGGCCGACCAGAGCCGGGCCTGGCCATATCCGAAGTCGCTCAGCGATCACTCCCAATCTATTCGCTCCCCGCCCGAGCCCGCTTCCGCCGCGGGCATGCGATGATGTGCACGCCTCTACGCCCGCGCCGCGAACAGGTTGTACAGCGGCACCCAGATGAGCGCGAAGTACCACCCGTAGGCATAGCTCTCCACCAGCCCGAGCAGGAAGCTCTTCCAGCTCAGCCACACGAACCCCGGCAACAGCCTCTGCCATGCCTCGAACATGGCGTGCTGCGGGAAGAGCAGGTCGAAGCCCACACAGAGCACGAAAGTGACGGCGAGGAACAGACCAGTGGCCTGGCCCACCGCCACGAGCGATACGCGTCTCATGTTGTCCCTCCTGGCCGACCGAGGTATGTCTCGGGCTCGGCCTCGAACTTGTCCGGATAGCCTCTGGAGCAGAGGCGGTAGCGATGGCCCTCGTGCATCTTCGTGTACCCCTGGTCTGAGGCGACCTCCATGCCGCAAACGGGATCTACGTCGGGCTGAGGGCGGCCCCGGTCACGGGCGCCGGCATGGTCGTCCCGTCCATGCACCAGGTGCGTCCCGCACCCGAAGCGTATCGTCAGGTGAAAAGAGACCCGCGAACGGCAAGAGCGAGAGCAAACCCTCCAAGGGCCGCCTCCGCGAGTGGCTCTCGAAACCTCATACAAACAGCTTACAGCCTGTGTGCCGCGCACAGGTCAAGCCCGGCCCGCGTGGACCGGGCCTGCCATCCGGCTTGCTACTTCACGGTCTCCTGCATCAGCTTGTGCTCCTGAATCATCTGCTGCAGCAGACCTTCCATCAGCTCCCATGAGGCGCCCCCGCTCCGCGGCCTTGGCGGTCTCCGCCTGCTGTAGCACTGCCTGGGCTTCCCGGGACTTCTGCTCCGCCATCTGCAGCAGGGGGTCGCGTCCGGCCCAGGCCGGTGACGACAGAGTCATGGCAGCAGCCAACAGTCCACTCACAGCAACGATGGGCTTCTTCACGACATGCTCTCCTTGGTTGAAACGCGGCGACGATGGCTACGCACCGAGGGTGCGCGCCTTTCCCTTGCTCCGCTCGTCGAGGTCGCGCCGCCTTCCCTCGAGAGTCTTCCGACGGTATCGGCCGAGATTCTCTACTCGCCCCCCCGCCGAGATGTCAGACGAGGGAAGAACGGCGGCACGCGCCGCGCGTAACGCACGTACACCTCGCCGAACTGCGCCCCCATCTCGTGTTCCTCGCGCCGCGCCAGGCGCACGTACATATAGGTGAGCACCGGAAACATCGCGAGCGTCAGCAGGGTCGGCCACTGCACGAGAAACCCGACCATGATGAGCACGAAGGCGGCGTATTGCGGATGGCGGAGGCGCGCGTACGGCCCGCTCGTGGCTGGCGCGTGCGCACGCTGCGCGGCGTAGAGCACCTTCCAGCTCGATGCGAGCAGCCAGAAACCGCCGCCGATGAGAGCGTAACTCAGGAGGTGAAACGGGCCGAAGTGAGGGTGCGTTTTCCAGCCGAACAGCATCTCCAACAGATGCCCAGAATCGTGTGCGAACCAGTCTACACCGGGATAGTGGCTCTGTAGCCAGCCCGACAGCAGATAGATGGTAAGCGGGAAGCCGTACATCTCGGTGAACAGCGCCACGATGAAGGCCGAAAACGCGCCGAAGGATCGCCAGTCGCGCGGTGTGCTCGGGCGGGTGAAGCTGAAGGCAAAGATAAGGAACACCAGGGAGTTGAGAATTACCAACGACCACAGGCCGTATGCAGGCGCAGTGGTCGACGGACTCATGGCTTGTCTCCCTTCTCCGCGCCCTGATCATGCCCACCGTGGCCGAAAAAATGGAGCAGCGGGCACAGGGCCAGCAGCACGAACGGCAGCGCCCCGAGCACGTGCGCCTGATGTTCCGTGAACAGGAAAAACCCGGCGATGGCGAGGAAGCCGGCGAACGTCAGGCCGATTCTCGCGCCGCCGTGTCCCGTTCCCCGCCGGTGATCCATGCGTCTGCTCCTTTGCCTTGTTCCGGTCGCCCCATGGTCGCGGCGTTCGGCGTCCTCAACTTTCGAGATCCTTTTTCCTGCGTTCGAACTCATCCTTGTCGATCTCTCCGCGGGCGTACCGCTCGTCGAGAATTTGCCGCGGCGTCTTGTCCGCGCCGCGACCGGCGCCGTCGGCCGCGCGCGCCAGCCAGCGCGCCGCCGCGACAACGATCACGAGGATGACACCCCAATAGAGGACCATGTGGAGCAGTCCTCCGCCCCAACCCGAGCCATAACCACCCATGCCGCCCCACATGTCACACCTCCGTATATGGCTAGACCCGCGCCGGCGCGCCGGCGCGCCCCAGCAGCTTGGCGTTGATCGCGACGATCACGGTGCTGAGGGACATGAGCGCCGCCCCCATCGCCGGGGACAGCACCAGGCCGGCGCTGTAGGCCACCCCGGCGGCGAGCGGGATGGCGACCACGTTGTAGCCGGTCGCCCACAGCAGGTTCTGCACCATCTTGCCGTAGGTGGCCCGCGACAGCGCCAGGATGGCCGCCACATCGCGCGGGTCGCTGCGCACCAGTACGATGTCGGCGGACTCGATGGCCACATCGGTGCCAGCCCCGATGGCGATCCCGAGGTCCGACTCGACCAGCGCCGGCGCGTCGTTCACGCCGTCGCCGACCATCGCGACCGTCAAACCTCGGCCCTTCACCTCCTTGATCTTCTCGGCCTTCTGATGCGGCAGCACCTCCGCGAAGTAGTCGTCCAGCCCCAGATCTCCCGCCACGGTGCGCGCCACGGCCCGGGCGTCCCCGGTCAGGATCATGCACTGGATGCCCATACGCTTGAGCTGGGCGATGGCTGCGTGGGATTCCTTGCGCACGATGTCCGCGAGCGCGATGGTGCCGATCACTTCGTCGTCCTGCATGACATAGACCACCGTCTTGCCTTGCTCGGCGAGCCGCTCGATGCGGTCGTCCCGAGGCGCCAGCCCCACCGATTTCAGGAAGCCGGGGCTGACGACCTTCACAGCCCTGCCGTCCACTGTGGCCTCGGCGCCCTGACCGGTGAGGTTGCGGAAGTCGCGCACCTCACCGACGGCGAGCCCGCGCTCCTTGGCCGCGGCGACGATTCCCGTCGCGATCGGGTGCTCCGACTGGCTCTCAAGAGCGGCCGCCAGGCGCAAGACTTCGTCCTCGGGCAGCCCGCCGAGCGGGAGCACCTCGGTCACGCCGAAGCGCCCCTCGGTCAGCGTGCCGGTCTTGTCGAAGACGATGGCCTGAAGGTTGCGCGCGCGCTCGAACGCCGCGCGGTCGCGGATCAGCAGCCCGTTGCGTGCCGAGAGGCTGGTGCTCACGGCGACTACCAGCGGCACCGCGAGCCCCAACGCATGGGGGCAGGTGATGACCATCACCGTGACCATGCGCTCCAGCGCGAACTCGAAGGCCTTCCCGAGGGAAAGCCAGGTGAGCAGCGTCACGCCGCCCGATGACAGGGCGATGTAGGTGAGCCACTGGGCGGCGCGGTTGGCGAGGTCCTGGGTGCGCGAGCGGGTCGCCTGGGCCTGGCGCACCATCTCGATCACCTGGGAGAGATAGGTGGCCTCCCCGGTCTTGCGGATCTCCAGCGTGATGGCTCCCTCGCCGTTCACGGAGCCACCGATGGCTTCCTGACCCTCACCCTTCTCGACCGGCTTGGACTCGCCGGTCAGCATCGATTCGTTGAGGGTGGTACGGCCCTGGGTGATCACCCCGTCCGTGGGCACCTTTTCCCCCGGCTTGACCAGCACCCGGTCACCCGGTTTCAGGTCGGCCGCCGACACCTCGTCCGTGCTCCCGTCCTGCCGCAGCCGGTGGGCCGTGGAAGGGAGCAGCCTGACCAGCGCCTCCAGCGCCCCGGACGCCCCGAGCACCGACTTCATCTCGATCCAGTGCCCGAGCAGCATCACGTCGATCAGCGTGGCCAGCTCCCAGAAGAACACCTTGCCAGCGAGCCCGAACACCACGGCGGCCGAGTACAGATAGGCGACACTGACGGCGAGCGCGATGAGCGTCATCATGCCCGGCGAGCGCTTGCGCAGCTCATCGGCAAGACCCTTCAGGAACGGCCAGCCGCCGTAGAAGTAGACACCGCTCGCGAGCGCGAAGAGCACATAGAGATTGCCCGGGAACGCGAGCGCCTGCTTGAGCCCGAGGAAGCGCTGGATCATCGGCGACAGCGCGAGGATGGGCACCGTCAGGGCCAGCGACACCCAGAACCGCCGTCGGAAGTCGGCGATCATTCCCGCGTGGTCGTGCGCGCCGTGCTCATGTCCCGCGTGCGCCCCGTGGGCCGGTTGCGCGTGCATGGCGGCCGACGGCCCACGGGACCCACTCATGGGGTGGGTGCGAGACTCGCGGCCGTGTTCGGTCGTGGCTGGATGGCGCTCGCCCATGGTCAAGCCCTCCGTTCTTCCGCGCCTGCAGTGGAATAGATGCGCAGAATGCTGGCCTCGGCCCTTACCTGTTGGGCAGGCCGAGATTGTGAATGCTACAACCTGTGCGTCGCGCTCAGGTCAAGGCTCTGCGGTAGACTCGATCAGCTCGCAGACCCTATCGCCGTCAGGGACGCCGTCGGGCATCGTGTGCCATTTTGCGAGCGCTCGCTCCATGCGGTGCTGGAGTGCATTCAGCTCTTCGAGCCGTCGACCATTCTCGCCGATACGCCGCTCGATGATCTGTCGCACCCGGGGACACGGGGACCTGCCCTGCTCCGCGTCGTGCAGGATTTCGCCGATCTCTTGGAGCGTGTATCCGAGATTCTTGGCGAGACGGATGAAATGCAGCCGGCTGATGTCGGTCTGCGTGAATATGCGGTATCCGTTGGATTTTTCGCGCGCGGGTCGGAGCAGGCCGACGCGCGTGTAGTACCGGACCACATGGGCCGGAACCCCGCTGCGCCGAACGACCTCGGTGACCTTCATGGTGCCTCGGACTCACCACGAGCCTGGCCCCGGCTCGGTGCCGGGACCAGGACCTGCTGCCTCACTGGGTGGAAGCAGCCGCCTCCTGCTGCATGAGCTGGCCAAGCAGCTCCTGCACCGTGTTCAAGCGCTGCTCCAGCGCGTCCACCCGTTCGGTGAGCGCCTCGACGCTCTGCTTCATCATCATGTGCTTCATCATAGCCATCATGGGCATCATCTCAGAGCCGCCCATCATGCCCTTTTCCTCGCCAGCCATACCCATCTTCGGGCACTGCTCCATCGTGCCGCCTGGCTTGCCCCCCATCATGCCCATCATCCCTGCCTTCTGACCGCCCATCATTCCCTTGCCGCCCATCATCCCCATCATGCCTCCTTGCCGGTCGCCCATCATCCCCATCATGCCGGGACCTCCCATCATGCCTCCGCCGGCAGTCGCCGTCGGGCGGGCCTCCATCATGCCTTGCAGCATGGACATCAGGTCGTGCATGGCCTGCATGTGCTCGGCGAGCAGCTTCCGGCGTTCGGCCGGGTCCTTGGTGGTCTGCAAAGACTGCATTTGCTGGCGCATCTTCTGGCGCAGCTCTTGGAGGGGAGAGAGGGTCTGCGCCGCGCTCCCCTGAGGCTGCGTCACCGCGGGCTGCGCCATCGCAGCCTGAGCAGCCGGGGTCGCCGCTCCCTCGGGATGGTGCGCCTCGTGCCCCTCTTCCTGGGCGACGACGGCAGGAGATAGCAGAGATCCGCCCATCAGGACGCATGCAACGGTTATCGCACTGTAACGGTTCATGTCGACTCCTCGTAGCAGTGAGTGAATGGAGATCCAATGACCCGGAGCCCGACCGCTCCGGCCGCGCAGGCCGCGAGGCCAAACCCCGGCCAAGTGCGGCACCGGACCGGGCTTCCCTTTGAGGGGAACGCCGGCACACCCGGCGCCCTCCGACCCGACCCCAGTGTGAAACCTGTACCCTGCTCACAGGTCAAGCCTCAGCGGCGCTGCGGTCGACGACCAGACGTTCCATGAGGCGGCGCAGGCCGGGCAGGTCACGCGGTTCCCCCGGCTGCGGCCCCAATTGGACGAGGGCCTGATTTAGGCAGGCCCGCTGTCGTGCGAGGGACGCCAGCGCCCGATCGATCTCGGCGAGCCGCTGGCACAGCAAGCCCTTCAGTTCGTGGGTGGCAAGTGGGCCCTGGTCCAGTTGCCTTAGGAGGTCGGCGATGTCGGCCAGTGAGCAGCCGAGACGGCGCGCGACCCGGATGAACATCAGGCGCTCCACGTCCCGCGGACCGAATCTCCTGTACGCATTGTGCGGGTCGCGATCCGGGCTCAGCAGACGAATGCGCGCATAGTAGCGCACGACGTGCGCGGGCACTCCGGCGAGCCGCGCCAGCTCATTTACCCTCATGGCGGCGACCCTCCATGCAGCAACCGCGCCTGCAGGCAGGCCCGTTTGGTGGTTTTCCCGAAGCTTCTCGTCCCATGCCTATTACCTCCGTGTCTGGTCCTGCTCCAGGGCAGGAGCCTCAGTTCGCGGAGTCGGCGACCCGACCCCGCAGACGGCAACGGGGGCTCGGAGAACGCTATTCCAGAAGTCTGCGGAGTCGAAGGTAGAGGCGGGTGGTAAGGTGCGGCAGTGCCCGGGTAGACAGGGGCGGACAGCGGCGGCCGAACGCCCCCTCGGGCACAGGCGTCGACGGCAAGCTCGGGGCACGCGCGTCGAGCAAGGTCGAGCCGGCATCGCGCGAATCCAACATGGTGGCGGCGGCCGGCACGCGGTCGCAGTGGTGGTGTTCGTCGCTTCCTGGCGGGCTCTCGGCCACCCCTCCGGCTTGGACCGGCACGAAGCGCTGCGATCCGTGGCTAGGGAGCAGAAGCCCCGCGACGCCCTCGCAGCAAGGCCCGAGCGCCAACGTGAGGACCAGCAGCGACCAGCCGACTACGATCCAGCGCGCGAGGACACCGGCTCGCCGGGCAGAAGCCCTTTTCGGGCGCCCTGGGTGGGGCGTGCCTCGCAGAGGCAACGTGCGCTTCTCCGCTCCCAACTCCCCGCTGAGCACTGGGGTGCCGGCGACGCGCAGCATGGAGTTATCGCCGGCGGGCAACGACGAGCCACCCGACCCAGCTAATGGGCCGTTCGGTCGTCCCCCGAAAGCGTGCACGGGCATGTAACGATCCCTCAGTGAAGGTGCGCCGGCCTTTGTCCGTGGCCATGCGCATGAGCGCCCGGACCTTCGGTATGGGGTAGGGACATGACGCCGAGACCATGTCGGTACACCAACTCCGCTCCGTGCCACGCAGTGGCGGCCAGAAAACCGACACCGACGACAAGCACCGCGGCCAGCCAGGGACTGGCACCCGCGTTCCTGCGGTACCGCACGAGCGACCAGGTCGGCGCCGATAAAGAAGATGGCCAGCGTCATCAGGGCGAGGTCGCGGTGCTCCAGCATGACCGCGTGTGCCGCCTCGTCGTGGAGCACCGTGTTGAACGCGCGCCAGCCGAGGAAAGCCGTGAGCAGAGTCAACGCCGTCCCGCTCCAGAGGTTCCAGCGGGCCACCGTGAGCCACTGCTCCCTCCAGAGGGGGACCGCGAGCGCCAGCAGGTAAAACACGGTTCCTGCCGTCAGCAGCCCAATGGTGAAATGGACCAGGATGGGATGCCAGTTGGGAATGATCTCGACCATAGCACTGCCTCCCGTAACTGCCGCCAGTCGGTGTGGTCTACGCGGACCGGATCCCGTCCCGCTGCAGGTCCTCGGCACTCGCCAGATCCGCGACCGTGCCCGGCGGGTGCCGGTACCAGCCAGGATCCTCGTAGCTCCTCAGGTGCTCGCGCACCTTGAGCACCGTGAACATCCCGCCCATGTCGATATACCCGAAGGGCCCCGGCATCCCGAGCATGGGGATGCTGTTCTCCGGAACGGCCATCCTCATTTGGACCATCTCGCCCATCCCGGCCTCTCCCATCGTCATGTAACCCGGCAGCAGCGGCTGGACCCGACGGTCGATGTCCTGCGCCTTCACTCCCACCATGTTGGGGACCCCGTGGCCCATCTGGTTCATGGTGTGATGGGTCATGTGGCAGTGGAGCGCCCAGTCCCCCGGCGCGTCGGCGATGAATTCGATCTCTCGAGTCTGGCCCACCCCGACCAGCACGGTTGCTTCAGGCCATTGGGCAGACGCTGGGATACGCTCGCCGTCGGTCCCCACGACCCTGAAGCGGTGGCCGTGCAGGTGGATGGGGTGGTGGTCCATGGCGGACAGATTGCCGATGCGGATGCGCACCCGGTCGTTCAGCCGCGCCACGAGCGGTTCCGTGCCCGGGAAGGCGCGGCCGTTCATGGTGAGGAGGTTGAAGTCCGTCATCTCGTTGGGGTTCGGGCGGGAGGTCCCGGGGTCGATGCGCCACTCCGAGAGCAGCAGGCAAAAGTCCCGGTCCACCCGCTCGTCGGGCGTCGGAAGCCGCGGGTGGATGACGAACATCCCCAGCAGCCCCAAACCCTCCTGGGTCATGCTGTCGTGATGGGAGTGGTACATGAAGGTGCCGCTCTGGCGCAGCGTCCACTCGTACCGGAAGGTCTTGCCCGGCGGGATGGGGCGCTGGGTGAGACCGCTCACTCCGTCCATGCCGCTCGGCAGGTACATGCCGTGCCAGTGCACGGTGGTGGGCGCGGGCAGCCTGTTGGTGACGTAAATACGCACCCGCTCGCCCTGGACCGCCTCGATGACGGAGGCGTTCACACGGCCGCTGTAGCCCCAGCTCTTGGCCCTGAGACCCGGGGCAAATTCATGGTCGAGCGGCTCGGCCATGAGATGGAACACCTTCACGCCGTCGACGACCTTGAAGGGCAGCGCGGCCCCGTTCGGAACGACCACCGGCTGGTAATCTTTCCCTGGCAGGCCCGGAGGCAGTGGCGGCACGTCCACTGGGCCGCCGCTGTACGAGGCGTCCCAGCCGCGGCTAGGCTCTTGCGCCGGGGCGGCCTCGGGGACCAGCGCGGAGCCGCCCACCAGGGCGGCGGCTGCGGACTTGAACAGATCGCGTCGCGTGAAATTCATGGTCAGTGTCCTCCGGCGCCGAGATCGATCATTTGGGCACCGCCGGCTACAGGTCCGGCGGAGGCGGTGACGCGCGGCTCGACCAGCAGCCCGTTCAGGATCTCCTCGGCGCGGGCGTGGGCCAGCCAGTAATCCCGCAGCGCCCCGATGTAGCGCTGCCCGGTCAGGATCTGCTGCTGCTGCGCCAGCAGTAGCTCGAAGACCCCCATCTGCATGGCGTTGTACTCGAGCTGGCTCCCGGCCGTGATGCGCTCCCGCAGCGGCAGGAGCACTTCGCGCAGGTGGCGCTCCCGCGCCGCTCCGTTCTGGAGCGCAACGGCAGCGGAGCGCGCAGCCGAGCGCACCCGGACCGCGGTGTCGAGGTAGCGATCTCGGAGCTGCGCCAGCTCGCCGCGCACCCTGGCGCGCCTGGCCTGCCCGAAGTCGAAGAGGGGCAGGGGTAGCCCGACGCTTCCACCGTAACGCCAGTGCCCTTCGTCCCGCTCCGAGCGCGGGCCCACCTCCAAGTCTGGAACCACCGAGGCAAGGTTGGTCAAGCCGACCCGCGCGGCCGCCCCCTGCATCTGCAGTTGCAGCATGGCGAGATCTAGGCTGCGGGCCACGGCTCGCTTCTCGACCTGTTGCAGATCGAGCGGCTCCGGAGGCACCGGCGGCAGGTGCGGCGCCATGCGCCACTGCGTCTGTTCCCCCCACAGCCCCATCAGTGCATTGAGCCGCTCACGGCTCACTTGCGCGGCCTCCTCGGCGTCCGCCAGCATCAGTCGGGACTGTTCGTACAGGACCTGCTCCTGATCCAAGGCGAGATGCGTAATGTTGCCCGCTTGCCGCAGGCGCTCCGCGGCCTGCCGGGCCGCATCGGTTGCCTGCACCACCTGGCGCATCAGCTCCACGGTCTGCTGGTCGGCCTGCGCCTCGTAGAACGCGCGCCTCACCTCCCCCGCCAAATCCATGACCCGAGCGGTCACGCGCAGCTTGGCGGCCTCGAAGTCCTTCGCGGCCGCCTGCCTGCGCAGCGGCATGGTGAACAGGCCGAGGAAATCCCAGGCCACCGCGAAGTCCAGGTTGGGAGGCGCCCCGTTCTGGTTCTTGAGAATGGCCGCCTCGAACACGGGGTTGCGCAGCAGGCCGGCCTGGACTAGGTCGGCCTGGGCTATTCCCAGCTCCTCGTAGACCGCCTGTAGACGCGGGTTATTGAGGAGGGCGACCTGCACCGCGCCGTCGGCGGTCATCTCCTCCTTCAGCATCACGGCCACGCTCTGGGCCACTGCCTGGTCCTCCGATCCGCCGTGGCGCCAGTGGATACGCTTGCCGACGCGCTCCCGAACGGAGGTGCCCACCTGGTCGAATCCAGCCCGGGGGTCGACAGTGGTGCAGCCGGAAAGCACTACCAGGACTGCGGCGAACACCTTGATCATACCGCGGACCGCCAATTTGTCAGGCGGCGGATTCGTCCGTATTGAGTGCGGAGACGACCTCACCGCGGGAGTTTGCATGCCACGGTACGGATACGGTGCCAGTCGTTATGCTCAGGCTTCGGTAACATTGAAACGGCCGCGGGACTGCGCCAGGCACATCGCACTCAGCGAGAAGACGGCGCCCAGAGAGTCTATAAGGAGTCCGAATCGTCATTCCGCGGTGGATGGGCTCCGTGTGGTGCGATGCCCTGTGAGTTCCAGGAACTCGTTTCCCGACTCGGTAGCCTCGAATCGCCCATATCGCAGCGCGAGCGTCGGCAGGACGAGGAGGTTGAGTGCCAGTGAGGTTAGGAGCCCGCCGAGAATGACCAGCGCCATTGGCCCCTCGATCTCGCGCCCCGGTGCGTCCATGCCGATCGCGAGCGGCAGCACAGCAAGCGCCGTCACGAGCGAGGTCATGAGGATCGGCGCAAGCCGGTCGGCGGCGCCGCGGATCGCTGCCTCGGGCCCCCACCGCATCCCCTCTTCCACGGTCAGGTGCTCATAGTGCGAGATCATCAGGATGGAGTTTCTCAGGGTAATGCCGAACAGCGTAACGAAACCCACCATAGACCCCAAGGACAAGACACCGCCGAGAGCAAATACCGCCAACACGCCACCCGTTAGCGCAAAAGGCAGGTTCGCCAGGACGAGGAGCAAGTTGCGCCAGTTGCGAGTGACGATCGACAGCAGCATCACAACGCCGACGCCGGCGATCAACCCGTTTATCAGCAGGTCACGCTGTGCCCGCGCCTGGCCCTGCGCCGCACCGGCGAATTGTATATACGTCCCGGCGGGTAGCGAAACCTTTGCGGCGAGCTGCGCCTGCGCCTGCTGCACGAAGGACGCCACGTTGCCGCCAGCCACATCCGCGGTCACTGTTTGGACGCGCTGTGCCCCTATGCGCATCACCTGGTAACGTCCGGCGGCCTCGTAAATGTCGGCGATCTGCTTGAGCAGAACGTAGGTGCCGCCCGGACTGCGCAACGGCAGATCGCCGACTTTCGTGATGCTGTTTCGACTGGCGTTGTCGAGCAGGGTGATGACGTTGAAGACCTGGTTGCCTTGATAACCCTGGCCCACAATGTCGCCCTGATAGGCCGCGCGGATCAGATCGAGCACCTCGACGGAGTCGAACCCCCAACGCTCGAGGTCAGGCTTGCGCAACCGGATCGTCAGTTGCGGCAGCCCAGGCGGCGACTGGACCTGAACTTCCGTCGCGCCCGGAACTTCACCAAGAACCCGGGCCACTTCCTGCCCCTTCTGATCGAGGGCATCGAGATCGTTGCCGAAGATATTGACCGCCACCTGAGCGGTATATCCTGAGAGGGTCTCTTCGATCCGTTCAGTCAGGAAGGTCTTGACCGAAAAGTTCACCCCGACGAAGCCCGCCAGCGCCTTGCGAATATCCGCTTGGGCCGCTTCGGCCTCGTCCCCCGATAGGCCTGGCTTGAGATCCACCTCGAATTCGCTGTACTGCGTGCCGAAGGTGTCAGTGGCGAGTTCTGCTCTCCCGACCCGTTGCGCCACCGATCGCACGGCAGGCACTTTCAGGAGCGCGTCGGTTACACGTCTGCCCGTGCGCAGCGACTGCTCGATGGAGGTGCCGGGCACCATCGACATATGGATAATGAAATGCCCCTCCTTGATCTCGGGCAGAAAACTGCCGCTGAAGAAAGGCAGCGCCGCACATCCGAGAACGGTCAGCCCCACGGCCGCAGCCATGGTCGCCCGAGGCCGTCGCTCAATGCCGCGCAGCAGGGACGCGTACCGAGCTTTGGTCCAGCGCACAACGGGCGGTTCCTGGGGCTCAAGACCACGAACCAGGAGCACTACCGACAACGCCGGCGTCACTGTGAGCGCGACGAGTAGCAACGTCAAGACTGCGAGGATGTAAGCGATCCCGAGGGACCCAAAGAGCCGGCCGGCGACGCCGGATAGTGCCATGATCGGCAACACCACCAGGATGACGGCAAAAGTGGCATAGACGACGGCCCCCCGGACTTCGAAGGAGGCGTCGAGCACCACGCGCTCGGCCGGCCGCGGCTGAGGCAGATGCCGGTTCTCTCGTAGTCGTCGCGTGATATTCTCGATGCCGATCACGGCGTCATCGACCACTACACCGAGCGCGATCGCGAGTCCGCCCAAGGTCATGGTGTTCAGCGTCGCGCCGAAATGCTCAAGGACAATGATGGCGGCAAGCAGCGACAGCGGAATGGCAGCGACGCTGATCGCCGCAGTTCGGAAGTTGGACAGGAACAGGAAAAGGACGACAGTTACCAGTATCCCGCCCACGAAAAGCGAGGAGCGGACATTGCCAGTAGCGGTGTCGATGAAGCTGGCAGGACGGAACAGATCGGCATGCAGAGTCACACCCTCTTTCTGCAGCCCGGGCTGAAGATCCCTGAGCGCGGCTTCGACCGCCTTCGTCACCTCGACAGTGTTGGCGCCATACTGTTCCTCCACATTGAGGACCACTCCGGTTTGGCCCATGATGGCCGCACCGCCGATGGCCGGCTCCGGCGCCTCGACAACGTCAGCCACGTTCCCCAACGTGACGCTCGCCGCCCCCTCGGTCAGCAGCACAGTGTGCGCGACGTCGTCGGGCATAAGGGACTGCCCCTCGCTCTGGAAGACGATCCGCTGGTTTTGGGTGTCGATGAAACCGGCGCCGCGCACGCCGGTTGCTCGCTGGGCCGCCGCCAGGACATCGTTGAGGGTGAGGCCGTGGCGGATGAGCTGGTCCGGATGGACCTGGACCTGGATCGACTTCACATCGCCGCCAAACACCGAGACATTGGCCACCCCCGGGACAGCGAGAAGCCGGAGACGTAGCGTCCAATCGGCAATCGTCCGTAGGTCCATCAGCGACTGCTGTTGCGACGTGATGCCCGCCACCAATACCACGCTCGTGGAGGAGGTGAGCGGCGTCATCGTTGGCGGTTTCGCACCCTGCGGTAGCTCACCCGCAGCCGTGGCCAGACGCTCGGCGACGACTTGCCGGTCGCGGTAGATGTCACTTGATGAACTAAAGAAGACCGTGACGACCGAGAGGCCCTGGATCGAGATGGAGCGAAGCGTTTGCACGCCCGGCACACCGTTGATAGCATTCTCGATGGGCTGAGTGACGAGGATCTCGACCTGTTGCGGCGTGAGCCCCGGCGCCTCGGTCTGAATGCCCACCTGCGGCGGCGCGAATTCGGGGAATACGTCGTATCTCGCTCGCTGCAGAGCATAGACGCCGTAGCCCAGGAGGACGCAGGCCAGCGCGATGATCATGCCGCGGAAGCGGATCGAGAAGCGGATTATGGCCCCTTGAGGCCCGGACGGGACGGGAGGCATGGCTAGTCCTGACCGACCTGGAATTGCGCCCGGAACTCTTCCGACAGCAGCGCCTGGGCACCCTGCGTGACAAGCTGGGTTTTGCTGGGCAATCCCTTGATAACGTAACCGCCATCCGGCGTCGGCAGGTCGGTCGCGATCTCGCGGCGCGTGAAAGTCTGCGGGCCGGTGCGAAGATAGACCCATGCCTTGCCTTGCACCCACACGACCGCCGATTGGGGCACCATCCCTGCGGCGACAGGCGTCCCGTCCGGCAGGAACGCCAGCACGTTGAGCCCCGGCAGCAAACCGCTCTCGGCCGGCGCGATGTAGAAGAAGCTCAGCCCCTGGATTTTGGGATCGGTCTTGGTCGCCGCCGAGACGTATTTGAGTCGGACCCTACGAGCATTGCCAAGTTGGGCCGAGGCGATCTCGGGCACCTTCTCGATGAAGACGCCAGGCGGCAAGGTCACCTGGACAACGAAATCCTGTCGCTCGATGAGCCGGGTGACCATCGGCAACTCGGCCACAAGCGCCTGTCCGAACACCGGTCCCCAGTTCTGCTCGGCCGTCGCGGCCAAGGTTCGCAACTGGGACTGGGCCGATGCGAGGGCCGCACGGTCGGCGCGGTACGTCGCCTCGGCTGCCTGCAACTGCGCGGCCGACATGTTCTGCTGGTCCTCGTAAAGCCTTCGCGCCCGTTCGAAGGCGCCCTGCGAGGCTGCAAGCTTCGCCTGGACCGCCTGCAACTGCGCCTTCGCGTTCACATAGTTGTTGCTGAGGTCGGTAAACTGTTGGAGATCGAGAACTGTGCCATACGCGCGGATTTGCTGCTGATACGGCGCGCGCTGCAGGATCGTCGTCTCGACGCCGCTTTGTTGCTGCGCGGCGCGATCGAGCGTAATCACCGACGCACCGTTCTCTGTCGAAACCCGGAGGGGCACCTTGACCGGACTCTCCCGCTCGGCCTCGAGCGCCGCCTGTTTTCGGCCGGCGCTAAATCCCCAGATGACAAGAGCGCCAAGGCCAAGAACGATGACCACGGCAACGGCGATGCGGAGAAGCGTGGTACCTCGGATCGAATGTCGATGGCTCACGAAGACGGCTCCGAAGGGGCGAGGCGGGGGCTCTGTTCCGGTACGGTGGGCCACCGCCCCGGATCGAACAGCGGTTGCTGAAGACCATCCTCCAGGGCACCAAGAGCCTGACGCTGCTGCACCACCGCATCGAATCGAGAGAATGCGGTTGCGGCGACTTCGAGTTCCGTCGTCACGAGCGTCGGCCGGTCGACTTGGCCGACACGAAACGAGATTTCCACTCGGCGCTCGCGGCGCTCCTCGTCGGCCAGCAGCGCATCGCCCGTCGCGACGCTTTGGTTCGCCGCACGATACGCGGTCGCCGCCTGGTCGATGGCGCCGATGATTTGCGCCTGAAGGGCGGTAAAATTGGCCGCCGCCTGCTGCCGATTGGCGAGCGCCTGGGCGATCGAGCCCTGGTTGTGGTGGAAAATCGGAAGATCAGCACCGAGCCCGAGCATGTACTTGTTGACGCCGAAGTCGTAGTCATAGCCCGGCCCCAGCGTGACGTTCGGATACTGATTGGCGACCTCGATCCGCAGCGCCGATTGCGCCGCCTCATATTCCTGGAGGCTCGCTTGCACGTCGGTGCGCTTCGTCAGGGCCTTGCGGCGCAACTCACCAATGGCGCGGGTCGCGGTCGTAGGCGGCGGTTGATCGAAGGCGCTGAGCGACACGTCCCCGCCTTCGAGCGCGTGGACCGGAATGCCGATGGCGGTTGCGAGCTGCACTCGTGCATCGGCCGAGGCGCGTTCGAGATCGCGGATGGCGAAAGTGATTTGGGCCCGGTTGATGCGCTCGCGCGAGACATCGAGAGACGACGCCTCCCCCATGGCAAACCGCCGTTCGAGAAGGCCAACCAGTTGGTCTTGGAGATCGAGTCGCCGATGGGTCAACGCCAATCGCTCCCGAGCCGCCCAGAGGTCAAGGAGTGCCGCGCGGACGCGCCGGCGCACTTGCCAGCCGGCCGTCGCAAGAGCCCACCGCGCCGACTCCGCGAGATGTTCGGCTTGCGCTGTGCGGTATTTGCGCTTTCCAAAGGTTTCGAGGACGAAGTCAATCACCGGGCCGACCGTGATCGGTGCGGCGCCTGCTGGGGTGGCGGCGCCGACCACAGCGGCTTGGCCGAACACATTCGTGAGGCTGAGCGCGGGGTTCGGGCGCTCGCGTGCAGTGATGACGCCAGCCTCGGCACCGGCCAGTTTGGCGCGGGCGATGTCGAGATCGGGATGGAAGTAAAGCGCTGCCAGGCTGAGCGTACTGAGATCCCAGAGGCCGGCGTGCACCGGCTCCCCTGAGAGCGAGAGGCTCGCTTCGATGAACTCCTGCAAGCGCCGATCGTGGAGCGTGCGTGCATCGAGCGCGCGGGCGTTCGCAGCAGCAGAAATGGGCTGCGCTTGATAAACGGCGCAAGCTGGAAGCACTCCAAGCGCGAGCAAAATGCTCGCGCGATAAACAGGCCGCATGCGGACCCCATCGTCAGAGCAACGTAGAATCAGGCTGGGCGCTCGCAAACACCCATTCTCTCAGAGACAGGGCGGAGATAACCCTCCTGAATCGCTGCAACTGCTTCAAACCGTCGGCTCTAGTTACGCTCGATTTACCCACAAATTCGGCTCCTCGGCAGAATTTGTGGGTAGAGCCACAAATTCTGCCGAGGAGCCGCACTTGAAGGAATCGTACTCCGGGGCAGGATCGCATTCCAGGCGAGCTTTTCCGGCCCCCGGAGGGCGGCCTCGCCGGGAAGCCCCGGTTATCGCACCGCCTTTAGTGGAGCCATCCACCCCTAGGCAGGCGGCTCCTGCGCCCAATGTGGGCCAGGAAGACCCACCCAAATGCGACCTCGCGATGAACAAGTCCGTCCCGAAAGCCGTCGGTTGACAACGAGGTGGGCCGGACTGACGCGGTCAGTGGGAAACGCAACGACGTGCAGCGAGCTCCGGAGCCGCCCGTGCGCCGAGTGGCGGCGGCACGTCAGTGATCTCGCAGTCGACCTCGATAAAGCTCTGAGTCTGGCTGCCTGGACGGCAGCGTCGTCCTCGCTCAGGGCGACTCCAGTGAGGAACTGAACCCCGTCTGGGCCAGCGCGCCGCGGGAGAGTGTCGAGAATCCTGGGCGACTGCTTGGGGATCTCATGGGGTCCGCTAACGGAGACTGGCTTGCCGTCCTTGCCGTTGCTGCAGCGCACCGGACGGGAGCGGTCTCGATGTTCCCGAAGAGATTGACCGAATTGGCATAGTCCGGGTGAGGTGCAGCCCGAGCCGACGCGCGTAATCGACGGCCCGGCCGACCAGCTTGCGCAGGCAGCTCAGCCTCCCATGCCTGCCTCCCTGGCTCAGATGACCCCCATTGTCTTTTGGGTAAGCGCAACGCACCCCCCGAGCAGGTTCACTGGCTCCAGAGTCCGGGAAGAAAGGCGTTTGCGGCCGAGTTGGCTCTCAGATCTCGTCGCGCCACTCATCGTCTTCGTGCCCGGCTTCATGCGCGTCGTCGGACCCCACGTCCGGCTCCTCCTCTTCCCAGGGCTCGGGTGATTGCTCGATCTCCAGCAGCGAACGGTCCAAGTCCTCATCCGGCCGACCGGTCTCGCTATATCCCAAGTCGTCCCGCTGGACATCGTCCAATGGCCCGGTCCAATCCTCCGGAGCCTCCATGGACTCGAGGTCCATCTGATACCACTCATCGACGTCGATCTCCTCGAGGTCGCCGTCGAAATGCTGAAGATGGACGGTCCCGCCCGCCTCGTCCAGGGCGACGACTTCGAACTTCTGGTCCTTGTCCAGGCGCTGATACCAGTCTCCGACCTTCGGGTCAATGTCGGTGCTCATCGCTCTCCTCCATGCTGCTGGAGCCGCAGGCACTGCTGGAAGCGCGTGCGTCCCCCCCGAGCGAATCGGAAGGGGTGCTCGGAACGAATCGATTGGCCCGATGTGCGCGCCGCCTTGCAGGCGGGGCATCGGTGTCGCGCCCGATTCGGGCGAACGGGATACCCAAGACCGCAGCCCGGGGAAATCCCCTCGTCACGGCGGCGTTACGCGGGACCGCGTGTTCCGACCGCACTGAATATTAGCGGGGAACGTTCCCGTTGGTCTAGCTGTGGGGCCGGCCAGGGCATGCGGATTCTTCGATGAGGGTTGCCGTGCTTAGCTCGACTGCCGCTCGTTCAGATAAGCCACACAGCCCGCCAGGGTCGACAGCTTAGGATAGTCCAGCTCCGGGACCTTGACGCCGGTCTTCTGCTCCAGAGTGAGGACGAAGTTGAGAAAGTCCACCGAGTCCATGTCGAACTGGTCCCGGAAGCTCAGGTTGGGGTCGAGGCCATCGGGGCTTACCTCCGGAGCGATGGTCGAAAGTGCGTCTCTTATTGTGGCTTCCAAGTCTTGCTCGGTCACGCATCGGCCTCCAGAGTGGAAAGGTCCCCTTCGGGGAGACCCAACTCCCGAGCCTTGAGAAAGCGCCGCAGGATTTTGCCGGAGCGCGTCTTCGGCAGGTCTTGCTGAAACTCGATCTCCTTGGGCGCCACCACGGCGCCGAGGCGCGAGCGCGCGTGCGCCATGAGTGCCCGGCGCAGGTCTTCGCTGGCCGTGTGGCCCGGCTTGAGGGAGACAAATGCCTTCACGATCTCGCCGGCGACGGGGTCCGGCTTGCCTATGACGCCCGCTTCGGCCACGGCAGGGTGTTCCACGAGTGCCCGTTCGACCTCCACGGGACCGATCAGATGCCCCGACGACTTGATCGCGTCGTCAGTGCGGCCCAGGAACCAGAAGTAGCCATCCTCGTCCTCGCGTGCGAGGTCGCCGCTGAGGTACCAGCCGTCGACGAAGCACTGCCGGTACCGCTCTTCATCGCCCAGATAGCCGCGGAACATGGAGGGCCACCCCGGCCGCAGCGCCAGCTCCCCCGGCGCATTGGCGTGCGCCATGGGGCTGGCACCGCCGTCCTCCGTACGCTGCACGACCGTCGCCTGCACCCCGGGTAGAGGCTTGCCCATGGACCCAGGCTTGATGTCGAGGGTCGGCATGTTGGCGATCATGATGGCGCCGGTCTCGGTCTGCCACCAGGTGTCGTGGAACGGCAGACCGAACGCCTCCTGCCCCCACAGCACACCCCCGGGATCCAGGGGCTCGCCGACACTCGCCAGAAACCGCAGGCTGCGGGTGTCATAGCGGCGGGCTATGGTGCTGCCGAGCCGCATCAGCAGGCGTATCGCCGTCGGGGCGGTGTACCACACCGTGACCTTGTGCTCCTGGAGGATGCGATACCAGCGCTCGGGGTCGAAGGCTTCGCGATCCGCGATGACAGTGGCGCCGATGGTCAGCGGAGCGATGATGCCGTACGACGTGCCGGTCACCCAGCCCGGGTCTGCCGTGCACCAGAAAACATCCTGCGGGTGCAGGTCCAAGGCGATGCGAGCGGTCGCATGGTGGGCGATGACCGCCCCGTGAACATGCACGGCCCCCTTCGGCCGCCCGGTGGTCCCGCTGGTGAAGTGGATGAGCGCGTCGTCCTCGGGCCGGGTCCTCTCGACATCGAAGGACTCGTTTGCCTGCTCCAAAAGTCCCCGGAAGGCCAGGGTTCCGGAAGGTCCGCGCGCCTGCGCCGGGCCGTCGACCAGGATGACGTGGCGCAGGCTTGGAAGGTCGCGCAGCAGGCACTCCACCTTGCGGCGGTACGTGGCCTGTGTCGTCACTAGGACCTTGGCCTGCCCCGTCGCGAGCCGCGCGCAAAGCGGATCGGGCCCGAAGCCCGAGAACAAGGGACAGAAGACGCTGCCGTTCTTGAGTGTGCCGAGGGCGGTGAGATACAGCTCGGGTACTTGCCCCAGGGCCGTGAAAACACGGTCTCCCTTGTTCACCTCGAGAGAGCGCAGGACGTTGGCGAACCGGTTTGTCAGCGCCTGCAGGGCACCATAGGTATATTCACGCACCTGCTCCGTGCGGTCGAGGCACCGCAGGGCGAGATGGTTGCGCCGCGGTCCGTTGGCGTGGCGGTCCACGGCCTCGTATGCGATGTTGAGACCTCCGCCGGGGAGCCCGGCCAGTTCGAGCCCTGCGGCTCCCCAGGAGAATGTCTCGCCGGTGGGGCCGGGACGCAGCGAATGCGCTGGCCGGATCCCGCTGCCTCGCGGTTTGCGCATTGTCGGTCAACCCACCCTTTCTCTCCCTGCCGCACACGGCGCCCAGTTGCCGGGTGAGGCGGATGCGGCCATCATTATGGCCCTGGACGGCATCCGGCTGCACGCTTCGGTGCGCCGCGTGACGCAGCCATGCGGACCCGAGGGGTGGGCTTCGGTGGTCGAGAGCCTGGCGTGACCGTGCGCAATTTGGAGTTCCTGTTCCGGCCGAAGTCTATCGCTCTGGTGGGGGCCGGCACGTCCCCCGCGTCCCTGAGCGCGTTGCTCGCTCGCAACCTGTTCACCGGCGGGTTCGACGGTCCGGTGATGCCGGTCGACCCGCAGCGCCGCGTCATCGAGAGCGTGCTCACCTATCCGGACATCGGAAGCCTCCCGGTGACGCCCGACCTCGCGGTGATCAGCACACCGCCCGACCTGGTGCCAGGCATCATCGCCGAGCTGGCAGCGCGGGGAACGCGGGCCGCCGTGGTCGTCAGTGCCGGCGTTGGGGAGAGCGTGGAGCGGCGCGGTCGCGAGCTGCAGCAGGCGCTGCTGGATGCTGCCAAGCCTCACCTGATGCGCATCATCGGCCCCAACTGCCTCGGCATCATGGTGCCAGGCGCGGGTCTGAATGCGAGCGTCTCGCACCTCGCCCCCGCGTCAGGGCGCTTGGCCTTCGTCGCCCAGTCCGGAACCATCGTCACCTCGGTCCTGGACTGGGCACATTCCCGATCCATCGGCTTCTCTCACTTGATCTCGTTGGGCGACATGGCCGACGTGGACTTCGGGGACATGCTGGACTATCTGGCGAACGACGCCGCCACCCAGGCGATCCTGCTCTACATCGAGGCGGTGACCAATGCCCGCAAGTTCATGTCGGCGGCCCGGGCCGCCGCACGCATGAAGCCGGTCCTCGTGGTGAAGGCGGGGCGGCACGCGGAAGGCGCCCGTGCCGTGGCCTCCCACACCGGCGTTCTGGCCGGGGTCGATGCGGTCTACGGCATGGTGTTCCGGCGGGCGGGAATGCTGCGCGTGTTCAGCCTGGAGGAGCTGTTCGATGCGGTCGAGATCCTCGCCATGGTACGTAGGCCGCGCGGGGATCGGCTGGCCATCCTGACCAACGGGGGTGGGATGGGGGTGCTGGCGACGGACGCCCTCATCGACCGAGGCGGGCGTCTCGCAGACCTGTCATCAGAGACCCTGTCGAGGCTGGACCAGGTCTTGCCGGCGGGCTGGTCGCGCGGCAACCCCGTGGACCTCATGGGAGACGCGGCCAGCGAACGGTACGCGGACACGCTGCGGGCGCTGGCCGAGGACGACGGTGTGGACGCGGTGCTGGCGATCAGTTGTCCTACCGGCCTCGCGACCGGTACCGAGGCGGCTCGGGCGGTGGTGCACGCGGCGTCCGGCCGGACTGGGCCCCCGGTGCTCACCAACTGGGTGGGCGGCCAAACCGCCGCGCCGGCGCGACGTCTGTTTGTCGAGCACCGCATCCCCACCTACGACACGCCCGAGCAGGCGGTGCGGGCCTTCATGTACATGGTGGACTACCGCCGCAGCCAGGAGATGTTGACCGAAACGCCGCCCTCGGTGCCCCAGGACTTCTCTCCCGACCAGGATCGGGTGCGGGCGGCCCTGGAACAGGCATTGGCACAGGACCGCTGCTGGCTGAGCGAGCCTGAGGCGAAGGAGGTGCTCGCCGCCTACGGCATCGCCGTGGTGCCGACGCGTGTCGCCGCCACCCCGCACGAGGCCGCTGCGGCGGCGGCGGAGATCGGCGGGCCGGTAGCGCTCAAGATCCTCTCGCCCGACATTGGCCACAAGTCCGAGGTCGGCGGAGTTGCCGTCGACCTGTACGGGCCTGGTGCGGTGCGCGACGCGGCGGCCGGTATGCTGGAGCGCGTGGGGAAGAGCGTCCCGAACGCGCGGCTGTCGGGGTTCAGCGTCGAGCCGATGGTCCGTCGGCCCGGCGCCTACGAGCTGATCGTCGGGGTCACGGCGGACCCGCAGTTCGGGCCAGTCATCCTGTTTGGCCACGGGGGGACCGCCGTCGAGGTGGTAAACGACAAGGCGCTAGGGATGCCTCCCCTGAACATGCACTTGGCGCAGGAGGTGATGTCGCGTACCCGCATCTATCAGCTCCTCAAGGGCTACCGCGGCATGGCCCCGGCCAACCTGGACGCCATCGCCCTAACGCTCATCCGGGTTGCTCAATTGGTGATCGATGTTGCGGAGATCGTCGAGTTGGACATCAATCCGCTGCTCGCCGATGAATACGGGGTGGTGGCGCTGGATGCACGCATGAAGGTGGCCCGGGCGACGGGCTACGCGACCGACCGGCTGGCCATCCGTCCCTATCCCAGCGAGCTGGAGGAGAACATTCCACTAGGGGATGGACGCACTCTGCTGCTGCGCCCCATCCGCCCGGAGGACGAGCCGTCTCTGCAGGCGGCCTTCGCCAAGCTCAGCGCCGAGGAGATCCGCCAGCGCTTCTTCGTGCCCATGAAGACGCTCTCCCACGTGACCGCGGCGCGTTTTACCCAGATTGACTACGACCGTGAGATGGCGCTCATCCTCACCCAGCCTGGCATCCCCGGGAAGACCGACCTCTACGGCGTTGTCCGATTGAGCGCGGATCCCGACAACGAGCGGGCCGAGTACGCCATCATCGTGCGCGGTGACATGACGGGGATGGGACTCGGTATCGTCCTCATGCGGCGCATCATCGACTATGCCCGCAGCCGCGGGCTTCGCGAGATCTATGGCGACGTGCTGCAGGACAATGCCACGATGCTCAAGCTGTGCCGCGCATTCGGCTTTTCCCAGGCGGTGCTGCCCGATGACCCGACCATCGTCCGGGTGACTCTGAGGCTGTGACGCCGATCCCCGGGTGCGTGGCCCCCGAGGCTGAGGTCGCGGGACGAGTCGAGATGTAGCCTCAGCGATGCGGCCGGTCCCGCCATGCTCGCGCGGCCTTGGCCCCGTCCATATTCCGCGAAAAGGGCCGCTGGCGCTGCCTCTGTCCTGATTCGCACGCTGCCTGGATCTTCGTCCACGGCAATCTGAACCGTGTAGCGGATCGCAGCGACGGCGAGGTCGTCTCCGGCATTGCGCCTCGCCGGCTGGAGGACCCCGTGCATCCCTGCATGGGCGGCCGCGCGCGCCCGTTCGTCGCCCAGGTTTCGAGCCACGGCGAAGTGGAAGACGGGCCGTGGAGCGCGTCAATGCTACCGCGCGTTCGTCTCGGCGCGCCGGCGGAGCGCGACCGCGCTCGTGGCGTTCCCGTCGCAGCTTGGGAGGAACGCGGAGACCCGCGCAGCAATCCTACTAGTGTAGTGCTTCATTCTGTTTAGAACTTAAACGTGCGTTGGCGCGGATGACCTTCTGCAGGATGTCCTTAGCCTTGGCGGTCCAGATGAAGGGTTTGGGATTGGCGTTGTGGGCATCGACATAGCGGTTGATGGCAGGGATCAACTCGGGGACGCTTCGAAACACGCCACGGCGCAACCGATCCACAGTCAGGTCGCGGAAGAATCGCTCGACCATGTTCAACCAGGATGCTGAGGTGGGCGTGAAATGGATGTGGAAACGCGGGTGTTTTCCCAGCCATTTCTGAACGTTGGGATGTTTGTGGGTGGCGTAGTTGTCGCAGACCAAGTGCAGTTCCTTGTCCTTGGGCGTCTCGCGGTCGATTTGGCGCAGGAAGGTGAGCCACTCCGTGTGGCGATGGTGCGGCTCGCAGCGGGCAATCACGGAACCCTCCAAGGTGTTCAGGGCAGCAAACAGTGTCGTGGTGCCATGGCGCTTGTAGTCATGGGTCATGGTCGCAGCCCGCCCCTTCTTCAGCGGCAGGCCAGGTTGGGTACGATCCAGCGCCTGAACCTGACTCTTCTCGTCGCAGCACAACACCAAAGCATGCTCCGGGGGGACAGATACAGCCCGACGATGTCCTCCAACTTCTCGGTGAATTTCGGGTCGCGCGATACCTTGAAGGATTCGACACGATGCGGCTTCAGCCCATGGGCATGCCACACGCGCAGCACCGTGGTGTCGCTCACTCCCATTTCCTTAGCCAGGGTCCGCGTACTCCACTGTGTCGCTGCTAAGGGCTGGGTCTGAGTCGTGCGTCGCACGATCTCGGCGGCATCCACCTTGGGCTGACGACCTCCGCGCGGCAGGTCACACTCGATGGCCGCCAGCCCGCCTTGCGCATAGCGCTCCCGCCAACGCCCAACCTGCACACGCCCAATCTTGAGTTCCGCCGCGATGGCCTTGTTCTCCATGCCCACCGCCGCCAACAGCACAATGCGCGCTCGGCGGGCCAGCCTCACACTCGTGGTGTTCGAACGCGACACACGCCTCAGGCTCCGCTGTTCTTCCGCGCTCAGTCGGACCATCGGGGCTACTCGCATCAGTGCTCTCCTGTCTTGGCTTCATAGCCCTGGACAGCGATAGATCATATATGTTCCGTTAATTACCAAGCACTACACTAAGTATTCAGACCGCCCGCGGGACGACCAAGGGAAGACGGTGGCCTCATGCGCGAACTGACTCCGACTCCTGCGAACATGCACCCGATCTCCGCCGGGGAGGCGGGCACGCTCCCCGGCCTGTTCCGCATCCGGGTGGCCCGTACACCCGAAGCCATTGCCTACCGGCAGTACGACGCCGGGCAGGGTGTTTGGAAATCCTACCGCTGGTCAGAGATGGAGCGTCGAGTGGCGCGGTGGCGTGGCGCTTTGGCCGAAGAACGTCTGGCAGACGGGGAGCGGGTGGCTGTCCTGATCACCAACAGCGTCGAGTGGGTGTGTCTCGACCAGGCGGCCCTGTCGCTGGGGCTAGTGGTGGTCCCCCTGTACACGACGGACACCCCGGGCAACCTTGCCTACATCCTGGCGGACAGCGGGGCCCGGTTGCTTCTGGCGGCGACTCGCGAACAGTGGGAGGCACTCACACCCTTCAGGGAGAAGCTGGCCGCGCTGCAAAGGGTGGTCTGCCTGCAAGAGGTGAGCGGCGTGCAGGAGCCGCTCATGGGCCTGGAGACGTGGTTGCAGCGGGGTACGGGCGATGTCGCCCCGGTGCAGGGGCGGCCAAACGATTCCGCGACCATCGTCTACACCTCCGGTACCACGGGCCCGCCCAAAGGGGTGATCCAGTCTCACTATGGCATCCTGCACAACGCCGAGGCGGTGCTTCGCACCATACCCGGCTACCCGCAGGACCTGTTCCTGTCATTTCTGCCGCTCTCCCACAGCTTCGAACGCACGGTCGGGTACTACCTTCCCATGATGGCCGGGGCCTGTGTGGCCTACGCGCGTTCCGTCAAGGACCTGCCCCAGGACCTGGTCACCGTGCGACCGACCGTACTGCTCGCCGTCCCGCGGGTATTCGAGCGCATCTACGCCGGCTTGCAGCGACAACTGCAGGAACGAGGCTACATCGCCCGGATGCTGTTCGCCGGGGCGGTGGAGGTGGGGCACGAGCGCTTCGAGCACCTGCAGGGGCGGAGCGCACGGCCGGCCGTGCATAGGCGCTTGCTGTGGGCGATACTGCGCCGCCTCGTGGCGGCCAGGGTGATGGAACGACTGGGCGGAAGGCTGCGCCTGGTCGTGAGCGGGGGCGCGCCTCTGTCCCCCCAGGTAGCCCGCTGTTTGGTCAGCCTGGGGGTCCCCCTCATCCAGGGTTATGGGCTCACCGAGGCGTCGCCGGTGGTCTCCGCGAACCAGATCCACGACAATCTCCCGGAGTCGGTGGGCGGTCCCTTGCCTGGGGTCGAAGTGCGCCTATCGGAGGAGGGAGAGCTTCTCGTTCGGGCGCCCAGTGTGATGCTGGGCTACTGGAACAGGGCCGAAGAAACGCGGCTCAGCGTCGACGACGACGGCTGGCTGCACACTGGGGACAAGGCCGATCTCAGGGAAGGCCGCATCCACATTCACGGGCGCATCAAGGACGTCCTGGTGCTGTCCACGGGCGAGAAGGTCTCTCTCGGGGATCTGGAGACCGCTATCACGCAACACCCGCTCTTCGAGCAAGCCATGGCCGTGGGGGAGGGGATGCCGTACGTGGGCGCGCTAGTGGTGATGGAGCGTTCCGCCTGGCGAGATCTCGCCGCCGCCCTCGGCCTGGATCCCGACGACGACTCGTCTCTCCATACCTCAACAGCTCGCGAGGCGGTGCTGGAGAGAATTCGGCTGCTCCTTGGCCATCTTCCGAGCCATGCCCAGGTCCGAGCCGTGCACTTGCTCCCGGAGCCGTGGACGGTGCAGGACGGCCTCCTGACGCCCACCATGAAGCTGAAGCGGGCCGCCATCGAGGAACGCTTCCGAGAGGCTATCCGCGGCCTGTATGCGGGCCACGACGTATCGTTCTGAATGAGAGCCTCGGTGTCTCTCCGCCGGGCCAGCCATCCTCAGGCGTCAATGGCCCAAATCGAAAAGGGACGAGACGGCATCCCGCGCGCGGTCGTACCAGCCCTTCACCGTCTCCAGTATCCCGTGGTCGGTCTCCGCTGCGGGCGTCTGGCGCGGCTCTTGCCGCTTGGTCCGCAGGGAATCGGTCTTCGCCGCCGGCGCGGCTTCCGCGGGCGTTTGCACCGCTCGCTCCCGCGTTCGTGGTGCCGCTGTGCCAGGGGCAGGGGCTGGCTGCTCAGTAGGTGGCTGGATGGAGGGGGGTGGAGTGGCAGGCTCGCCGAAGGCGGGCAGCGGCTCCCTCGGCCGGGAGGGCACAATAGGGGCCGTCGGAACGGCTGGGGCTTGAACGATTCCCCGCGGGCTCGCGGGCGCAGCGCCTGATTCGTTCTGGGTGGGAGCCGGCTGTGCGCGGGATGGTTCGGTGCCCGGCATCGGCCGGGGATAGGCTCCGGATCGATACGGCGTATGCCAACCACCGGGCCCGGCAGCGCCCCCGTATGGCTGCTGTCCATATCCCGGGGGATAGGACCCTTGGGGATAACCCATAGGCCCTTGCGGTCCGGCCCCGTAGCCCCAGCCGCCGTATCCCTGCCAGCCCGGGCCTCCATACGGGACCCGGCCGTAGCCGGGAGCGCCATAGTACGGCGCCCCGTAGCTTCCTTGCTCCCCCGGCTGTGGGCTGCCCGTTGCCCGGCCGGCCGTCTGCCCGCACACTGCGACAGAGTGTAGCGAGATCAGAAGCCCCCCGAAAACCAGCGTTGCCACTGTCGGCATGAATGTTTTGCGCATCGTCCGCTCCTTCAGCATGAGGGATGGCCAGCCGCACCATTGCCTCGCCTGGCGCGCCCCTGGAGACGTCCCCGGCACGCCCGTCCGGCGCCGGCAGCACCGGCTCGATAGCTCGCGGCTCATTCAGTCATCCTAAATCAGATCGCGCGACGCGCGCGAGGTCTAGTCTTTTCCAATGTTAGCCCCAAGTAGTAATGTCCCCTCTGTGCAAGGTAGAAATGTCCCCTTTTGGTGGCAACCGATGGGGTTAGGCGTTGGCAGAGGAGGTCTTGAGTGTGAGCAGGAAAGGAGTTGCGTCTTAACGCCTGGGCCTTGTAGAACTCCCAGTACGACTCGGATTCGCCGCTGGAGGCGAGCGAGCGCAGGGGCGCCCGTCGTGACCCCTTGCGCGGGCCGCCTGTGGGGTGGAGACTGGATCTGCGTGTGGCTGTGGCTTGGAGGTCTCCAATGGTGAGTCGCCGAGGGGTGGTGTGCGGATTCCTACTGGGGGCGTGCTTGAGTTGGTCGCCGTCGCAGGGGGCGGCTGTAAGGGCTCACCCGGAGTCACCGGGCGCTTCGAAGGGGGGTAGTCCGGGCGCCGATGTCCCGATGTTTCTGGTGGCGCGCCGCAGCATGGGTGACCCACGCTTCGCTCAGACCGTGCTGCTCCTCGTAAAGCACGGCATCGAAGGGACTCTCGGGCTGGTGATCAACCGCCCCACCCAATTGCTGCTTTCTCAGGTCGCTCCTGACCTCAAGGGAGTGGGCGGGACCAAGCATGTCGTCTTTCTGGGCGGACCGGTCAACCCCGAGGTCATCCTGTACTTGGTTCGCAGTCGGAGCGCACCGGAGGACGGGGAGAAGGTCTTGGACGACGTGTATTTCGGCGTGACCCGGGAGCCGTTGGAAGGACTGCTCAGTGGCGGTACGCCCGCGAGCGCGCTGCGTGTGTACGCCGGTTACGCCGGGTGGGGCCCCGGACAGCTGGAGGCGGAGATGGCCCGCGGCGACTGGCTGCTGGTTCCGGCAGACGCCAGCAGAGTCTTCGCCAAGGACCCCGACCACCTCTGGCGGGATCTCATCGAGGAACGAGAGCCCGCGGGGAACCTCGTACACAACGACCCCGACCGGCCGCTGGCGATTCCAGTAGGCGGCGCCGACCCGAGAGCCCGACTGGTGACGACGGCGCGTCCATGGACTCGAAATATTTGGAATAGCTAAATCGACTACCGGCCTCATTTTCCGAGGGCCGGAGTCGAGCAATGTTTTCTTCCGTCACGGAAACGATGCCTTCGAGTTAGCGGCGCGCTTGAAACAAGACCCGTCCGCGCGGTGCGGGTGGTCGACGTACGCCAGCCGAGGGAACACATGGCTGGCGCCATTCCCGGTGCCCAGTTGAATGCCGGGCGACGGTGCCGATACACATGCCAGGCACCGAGCGTCACAGGCCGGTAGTGTTCGTGTGCCGCAGCGGGGCACGTTCCGCCCGGGCTTGTGCCTTCCCGGGATCCAGTGGCTACGAGAATGTCTGCAATCTGCGTGGCGGCGTGATCGCCTAAGCACAGTCGGGATTGACGCTTTTCCTTTCCAGCGCCGCAGAGCCTGGTGCCGAGTGATCTCATGCAGGGGGCGTTCCGCCGGGCCTCTGGGCGCAGTCGACCCTACCGGACAAGAGCCGCGTATCGGGGCGCCCGCCGTGACACCTCGGACATTTGCCGGGCTTGACCCCCGATCGGAGCGGCGCTTAGTCTACATCCGATCTTTGGGCGTGCCCCAAGGGCCAGGAAGGTAGGGCTGTCCTTCTTCCCGTGGCTCCACGCGACGCGCACTGGCCGGCGGGGGCATCGAGGGAGCCTATGAAGCAGCCGCTGCCGGCAGGTGCGGTGCGGAAACGGGTGCTTACCCTGGGCGCGGGCGCGTTTCGCATCCGCTTTCGCCTCCTCATCCTGCTGACCTGGATCATTCCGCCCGTCTTTGGGCTGTCCTTTCTGTTGTTCATCGGTATGTTCACTCCGCGCGAGATGCTGGTCATCGTGACCAGGCCCATCGAGCCGCTCTACTGCCTCGGCAGCCTCGCTGCCGCGATCTGGTACTTGACGCGGTTCGTGCGCCCGGTTTCGGACCTGCTGGAGGGGCGGGGCGGGGCCGTCGCGGCCGCTGCGGAGGATAGGCTCCGACGGTTCCCACTGCACTTTTGGGCGGTCTTTCTCGGCTACCTCGCGTTGGCCCCAAGCAGCGTCATCCTGAGTGCCCGGATTTACGTCGATTTTGCGCCTCGGCCGGTGGACTGGTTCCGCATCCATCTGGTGGCGCTGATCGTCTCCATCATCGTCGGCCTGCCCATATTCTTCCGTATCCTCGATCTGTTCGGGCGGGCTGCGGGAGCGCTGGATCTCCGCCGTGCGCACGTAACCATCAAGCTGAAAGTGTTTCTGATCGGGGCTCTGACGCCCCTGCTCATCGGTACGATTCTCGTCCAGTATTACTGGACGCGCACCGGGTTCTTCACGAGCGAAACCTTCCTCATCTGGGTGATGCTAGAGGTGCTGGCCATCGGCGGCAGCCTGATCTTCGTACAAAGCTTCGGACAATCGCTGCGTCCGCTGCAAGGCGTCATCCGCGCACGCCGGGCGGGCGAGCAGGAGTTCTCCGGCCTGGTCCCGCAATCGACCGATGAGCTCGGTGTGCTGGCCGGCGATCTCCGGGATTTGCTGAGTGACCTGCGCTTACATACCGAGCTGCTGGGTGCCCGCAATCGCGTCCTGCGTAGCACAGGAGTGCTGTCGAGCCTGAGGGATGCGTTATCGACGATGTTGGACGCGTGCAAGACCGAGTTGGGTGGCGATATCTGCCTGCTGTCGCGCTACGACGAGAGCAGTGGTGACCTGTTGGCGGTGGCTTATACCGGCGTGGATTATCGCCACGAGGGGCACTTCCGGCTGCAGCGCCACGAGCCATCTTTGGCCTGGACCGCCCTGGACACGGGGAGCGTGGCTACGGTCTCGGAGACTCGGGGGGAGAAGTGCTTCCACCCAACTCTGATCGAGCGCTTCGCACCCCACTCGGCCATCGCGGCGCCATTGCGGGCCGAGGGTCGGGACATCGGTGTCCTGATGTCGCTCAGCCGCGATGGCGATCGGGACTATACGCCGCAAGACAAGAAGATGATGGAAGTGTTGGCCAACGAGGCAGCGCTCGCCATCCACACCCAGTTGCTGCATGCTCGGCGGCGCGCGGCCGAAGAACGGCTGCGCCAGGTCAACGAGCTGGCCCAGGTCAGCCTCGCGTGCATCGGCGACGGCGTCCTCATCACCAACGTCTCCGGGCGCATCGTGTTTCTCAACGCGGTGGCTTCCCAGCTCACCGGCTGGTCCCTCGGAGAGGCGCGGGGACGTCCCCTGTCGGACATCCTGGTGCTCACCGACGGATTCACGGGGGAGCGGCCAGCGGATCCCGTTCAGGGGTGCATGGGGCAACGCTCCACCTTTCGTCTCGCGGGCGATATTCGGCTCCTCCACCGGTCTCGCGAAGAGCAAACCAACGTGGAAGTGACAGCCTCGGCTATCCGTCACCGCAAGCGTGGCGTGGTGGGCGCCGTGCTGGTTCTCCACGACGTGAGCGAGCTGCGCAAGCTGGCGCGGCGCTTGTCCCACCAGGCCAGCCACGATGCCCTCACGGGACTCATCAACCGGCGAGAGTTCGAGGCGCGCCTGCAGCGGGCGATCGACGGTGCCCGTGAGGAAGGGCGCTGCCACGTTCTGTTCTATCTGGACCTGGACCAGTTCAAGGTCGTCAACGATACGTGCGGACACATCGCGGGCGACGAGCTGCTCAAGCAGCTCGCAGCCAACCTGGAGGGCAAGCTGCGCACCACCGACACGTTGGGGCGGCTGGGCGGGGACGAATTCGGCGTGCTGCTCGAGGATTGTCCCCTGCAGAAGGCCCAAGCCATCACCGAGAAGGTCAAGGAAGCCGTGAGCGCCTTCCGATTCGCCTGGGAAGACAAGGTCTTCAACGTCGGCGTGAGCATGGGTGTGGTCCCCATCGACGCTGCGAGCGGACGGCTCAGCGACGTGCTCGGTGCGGCCGATTCCGCATGCTACCTGGCGAAAGAGGAGGGGCGGAACCGCGTGCACGTTTACCGGCCTGACGACGCAGCGGCGGCTGCGCGTCACGGGGAGATGCAGTGGGTGCACCGTCTTCGGCGGGCGCTGGAGGAGGAGCGCTTTCAGCTCTACTTTCAACCCATCGTGCCTCCGCGCGGATCCCAGGCCAGCGCCGGCGCCTTCGGCGAAGTGCTCCTGCGCATGGTGGGCGAAACTCAGGAGACCGTTCTGCCTGGGGCGTTTCTGCCTGCTGCCGAACGCTATCACCTGATGCCGTCCATCGACCGATGGGTGGTGCACCGAGTCTTGGTGATCCTCGCTGGACTTGCCCGGAGTGGCCGGACCGCGCCCATCCTGACCGTGAACCTGTCCGGTCAGTCCCTGTCCGACGACGCCTTCCTGGAGTTCGTCGAGACGGAGCTCGTCCGCACCGCGGTGTCCCCGCGAACGCTATGCTTCGAGATTACCGAGACCGCTGCCATCGCCAACATGGTGCGGGCGCACCGCTTCATCGAAGCGGTGCGCCAGTGCGGGTGCCGCATCGCCTTGGATGATTTCGGCACTGGCCTCAGCTCCTTCGCTTACCTGAGAAGCCTGCCCGTGGATTTCCTCAAGATCGACGGCAGTTTCGTGCGCGACATGGTCGAACGTCCCATGGACATGGCTATCGTCGAGAGCGTGCAGCAGATCGCGCGGGTCATGGGGGTGCGCACCATCGCGGAGTGGGTCGAGACGACAGCCACGCTCGATGCGCTGGCGGCGATCGGGGTGGACTACGTGCAAGGCTATGCTGTCGGCGAACCCGTCCCCATGGCCCCATTCCTTGGAGGCGAGGCAGTCCAGGCGCAGCCGGGACAAGCAGGCGGCGCTTCTCTGGGCATCGGTGGCGGCTGATGCAGCGCGGCGTCTGAGCGAGAGGGGCCTGCGGTCTCACAACTTTTTGTGCGCGGCGAGGTCGGCGCGCGGGTCGGCTGCCCACGCCTCAGGATCTCGACCACGATCATGGCCGTGCCACAGTGCGGGCAGACGAAGAGCGGTGGGATGAAACCGGCCGGCGTCTCAGCGGCCACGGCTGCCTTCGCCTCGGGGCTGACCTGCAGCAACTCGCGCACCCATCCCACCCGTGGTCGATGGGAGGCATTCCATCAGCTTCCTGTCAGTGCGTACAACCTGCAGGACTACCGGACGAAACCGGACGAAGGATAACGATTAGGGGCCTCAGCCAGCCTCATCCCCTCCGAAATAGTGCAGCCACCCCGGAAACAGGGCGAACGAAAACGGGAAAATTACCTATTGCTATCCCGCGCCGAGCATAGTATTAGGAGGCTTAAGTACTGTTAAGTGTCTGTTTGTGAGGGGTGGCGCGTCGGCTGCCGGTCCCTTGGATGTTCAACGCGATGCAACGTCCCCCTTGAACACGCGGGTGCTCTTCCCGCAGCCGTGTGCAGATTCGAGAATGGCTGACTCAAGGGTCGGTGTGCTTGTCTCCCGCGAAGTGTGCGAAATGATAAAGGTGCATACGGCCGGACGGCCGGGCCCTGCGTTTGGCCCGAGGCAAGCGGCCCACATGGATTGGGGTGGGAAGCGGTCATGGCAAACGAGTTCGTGTCTACGATCCTGATCGTCGACGACGCGCCTGAAAATCTCGCAGTGCTCAGCGGCATCCTGCAGCCCGCGTACCGGGTGCGAGCCGCCACATCGGGCGAGAAAGCCTTGCGCGTCGCCGCCAGCGAGCCGCAGCCGGACCTCATCCTGTTGGACGTCATGATGCCGGGCATGGACGGCTATGCCGTCATGCAACACCTGCGCGAGGAACCCGCCACCCGGGACACCCCGGTGATTTTCGTCACCGCCCGGGATGCCATGCAACACGAGGAACGCGGTTTCAGCCTGGGTGCCGTGGATTACATCACCAAGCCCATCAAGCCGGCCATCGTCCTGGCGCGCGTGCGTGCCCAACTGGAGCTGAAGCAGGCGCGCGACCGGCTCAAGGACCAGAATGCTTACCTGGAGGCCGAGGTGAGCCGGCGCATGGGCGAAATCGAGCTCATCCAGGAGGTGAGCATCCATGCTCTGGCTCGCCTGGCGGAGACGCGCGACCCGGAAACCGGCAACCACCTCCGCCGCACCCAGGCATACGTCGGGGCACTGGCCAGGCAGCTCAAGTCCAATCCCCGCTTTTCGGACTTTCTCACCGACAGCACCGTCGATCTGCTGGCCAGGTCCGCGATCCTGCATGACATCGGCAAGGTGGGCATCCCCGATCACATCCTGCTCAAGACCGGTAAGCTCACCCCCGAAGAATGGGTGATCATGAAGACCCATGCGCCGATGGGCAGCGAAGCCATCGAACAGGCCGAGCAGGATGCCGAGAAACCGGTCGCGGTCGAATTCCTGCTCCTGGCCAAGCAGATTGCCCACTGGCACCACGAGCGCTGGGACGGCAGCGGCTATCCGGACGGGTTGGCGGGCAACGCCATTCCGATCGGCGCGCGCCTGATGGCGCTGGCGGACGTGTTCGATGCCCTGGTCTCGCCGCGGGTCTACAAGGCTCCCATTCCCTTCGAGCAGGCGCGGGACATCATCGCCGGCGAGCGGGGCCGGCATTTCGATCCGGACGTGGTAAATGCGTTCCTGGCGATCTTTGAGGAGTTCGTGGGCATCGCCACGCGCTATCGCGACGCCGGGGCCGCCGGAGCGAACGGCGAATCCGGGCGCCCGGGCGGGGGCCCGGCCGCGTGATCTCCCCATCCTGTCCGCGTGAGAATTCCGGGCCTGAAGCGGTTCGCTCGTCGATCCGGGTGCGGGCCTGTCATGACGGCGGATAACCGATCCGCGGCCACCCCAACTGCAGCCCGGGAAAACGGGCTGGCCCGAGGCGCCATTCTCCGGGTCGTCCTGCTCTATGCCGTGCTCGCCGCGGTCTGGATGCTGCTTTCCGACCAGTTGGTGGTGCGCTTCTTTCACGATCCCGCCAGCGTCAGCCTTGCCAGCGCCCTCAAGGGCTCGCTCTTCGTGGGCGTTACTTCCCTGCTGCTGTACGTCTTGCTGCGGCGTCACTCCCGTCGATTGGCCGCCGAAATGGCCGGACAGCAGGCTGGTTCCTGGCCCGAGGCCGACGAAACGGGGGGTCCCCGGTCCCAGATCCCGCTGGTCGCCCTGCTGGGCGGCGTCATCGCCGCCGCCCTGACCGCCGGCGTCGTCGCCTATACCTTCGACATCGAAAAGAAGACGGCAGTGGCGCGGCTGCAGGCCGTCGCCGACCTCAAGGCCCGCGAGATCGCACACTGGCTGAACGAGCGCGAAAGCGACGCCCGGTTCGTGCAGACCAGCCGCTACTGGTTCGGGCTCTATAGACGTTGGCGCGAGGGCGGTGACGCTTCCAGCCGCGACCAACTGCTCGGCCGACTCGAAGAATATCGTAAGACGCAGGGCTTCGACCGCGCCCTGCTGCTGGACGAGCGGGGCGAGCCCCTGTGGGATTCGGAAGGCGGTCCCCTGGCCGTCGACCCGGCGCTGCGTGCTGCCGCCCGCCAGGCCGCCGCCGAAAACCGGACGGGCCGTCTGGGCCCTCATCGCGACGCGTCCGGCCGGGTGCATCTGGACTTCATCGCCCCCCTGCCGGCGACCGACGGCGTTCCCGGCCCCATCGTCGTGCTGGGCGTCTATGCGGAACGTTATCTGTATCCCGCGCTGCGGACCTGGCCCGTACCCAGTGCCAGCGGCGAATCGCTGCTGTTCAGGCGCGACGGCGACGCCGTGCTGTTTCTCAACGACGTGCGCTTCGGTCGGGACACGGCAGTGAAGCTCCGCGTGCCGCTGACGGCGACGCACGTGCTGGCGGTGCAGGCAGCGGTCGGCAAGATCAAGCTGGGTGAAACTGTGGGTGGGACGGACTACCGGGGCGCGCCGTCCATCGGTGTGGTGCGGGCCGTTCCCGGCACGAACTGGTTCCTGGTGGCGAAGATGGACAAGTCGGAACTCTACGCCGGCGCGTTCCGCGATTCCGCCTTGATCGGGCTGGCCGGCCTGCTGCTTCTGTTCAGCGGCGGAGTCATGTTTTTCCTTTACCGCCAGCGCCAGCAGATCGATTTCACCCGGCGGGTGGGCCGCGCGCAGGGGGAACGCGTGCGGCTGCACGAGCAACTGGCCCGCGTCGCAGCAAGCGTGCCCGGTCTGATTTACTCGTTCAGGCTGCGGCCGGACGGCAAGTTAGGCATGCCCTACGCCAGCCCCGCCCTGCGCGAAATCTACGGCTTCGAGCCGAGCGACGTGAAGGACGACGCCTCCCCCGTGATCGAGAGGATCCATCCGGACGACATCGGTTACTTTCGCGAAAGCGTCGCGGAATCCGCCCGCGACCTGACCCTCTGGCACAGTACGTTCCGCTGGCAGCACCCGAGCAAGGGCGAGATCTGGGTCGAAGGCCAGTCGAGTCCCCAGCGCGAGGCCGACGGCAGCGTCCTCTGGCACGGTTTCATCCAGGATGTCACGCAGCGTAAACGAAACGAGGATATCTTGAAGCGCGAGCGCGGCTTCGTCAAGACACTCATCCAGACCCTGCCCGACCTGGTCTGGCTGAAGGACCCCGAGGGTGTGTATCTGGCCTGCAACCCCCGCTTCGAGCGGTGCTACGGGGCGCGGGAAGCCGGTATCGTCGGCAGGACCGACTACGACTTCGTGGACCGCGAGCTGGCCGACTTCTTCCGCGAAAAGGACCGCGCCGCCATCGCCGCCGGCGGACCTTCCGCCAACGAGGAGGAGCTGATTTTTGCCGACGACGGCCACCGTGAGCTGGTGGAAACCATCAAGACCCCCATGCACGACGCCCAGGGTCAGCTCATCGGCGTGCTGGGCATCTCCCGGGACATCACCGCAGCGCATCGGGACCGGGAGGCGCTGCGCGAGGAGCGCGACCGCAGCCAGCGCTATCTCGATACCGTGCAGACCCTCATAGTGGCCCTGGATGCCGAAGGCCGGATCACCATGATCAACCGCTGGGGGCGTGAACTGCTGGGCTATGAGGAGAGCGAGCTGCTGACGCGCAAATGGTTCGAGACCTGCCTGCCTCAGCCCTCGGGGATGGCGGAAGTCTACCCCCTGTTCCAACGGATCATGGCCGGAGACCTGCACTCCGCCGAGCATTACGAAAACCCGGTTCAGTGCCGGGACGGGCGTCAGCGTCATATCGCTTGGAGCAGCGCGACACTCGCCGACGGCGAGGGCCGGATCGTCGGCATTCTCAGTTCCGGGGACGACATCACCGCGCGCAAGCGGGACGAGGCGGCTCTGGCCCTCGAAGCCAGACGCGCCGAGGCCATGCTGCAATTGCCCCAGGCCGCCGAGCAGCTCGGCGAGGCAGAGTTCATGCAGCGCGGCATGGAATTGGCCGAAGACCTCACCGCCAGCGAGATCGCCTTTATCCACTTCGTCCACGACGATGAGGAAACCATCGAGCTGGTCACCTGGTCGCGCCGGACCCTGGGTTACTACTGCAAGGCCGCCTACGACAGCCACTATCCGGTCAGCCGGGCCGGCATCTGGGCGGACGCGCTGCGCGAGCGCCGGGCCGTCATGTTCAACGACTATGCCGCCTACCCTCACAAGCACGGTCTGCCGGAGGGGCACGCCGAGCTGAGGCGCCTGATCTCCGTGCCGGTCATCGAGAACGGCAAGGTGGTAATGCTCACCGGCGTGGGCAACAAGGCCGCGGACTACACGGACCTGGACCTGAGGACCGTGGAACTCGTTTCCGACTTGATCTGGCGCCTAGTCCAGCGGCGCCGGGCGGTGCAGGCCCTGCGCGAAAGCGAGGCGACCTACCGCTCGCTGTTCGACAACATGCTGAACGGCTTCGCATACTGCCGTATGCTGTTCGAAAATGGGGAGCCCGTCGATTTCATCTATCTCAGCGCCAACGAGGCCTTCGAAAGCCTGACGGGTTTGAAGAACGTGGTCGGCCGCAAGGTCACCGAGGTCATTCCCGGCATCCGGGAGGCGGATCCGAAACTGTTCGAGATTTATAGCCGGGTGGCGGTGGGCGGCCAGCCCGAGCGCTTCGAGATCTATCTCGAGTCATTGCGGATGTGGTTCTCGATTTCTGTGTATTGCCCGAAGCTCGAACACTTCGTGGCCGTGTTCGAACGTCATCACCCAACGCAAGGAGGCGGAGGCTGCGCTCAGGAGCAATGAAGAGAAATTTCGCGCCATCTATGAAGGTTCGAACGACGCCATCATGCTGCTGACGGAAAAAGGTTTCTTCGATTGCAACGCGCGCACCCTGGAGATCTTCGGGATGACAGACAGGGATGAGTTTCTTTCCCTGCACCCGGCACAAGTGTCGCCCCCTTTACAGCCGGATCGCCGCGATTCTCTCAGTGCCGCGAATGAAAGGATCGCTACCGCTTACGCACAGGGCTCGAACCGTTTCGAGTGGATGCATCGCCGCAAGGGCGGGGAGGATTTTCCGGCGGAAGTGCTTCTGGCCGCCTTCGATTTCCAAGGAACGAGGGTGTTGCAGGCTACGGTGCGCGACATCACCGGGCGCAAACGGGCGGAACTGGCTCTGCGCAAGTTGTCCATGGCGGTCGAGCAAAGCCCGGAGAGCATCGTCATTACCGACCTCGATGCGCGTATCGAATACGTGAACGAGGCTTTCCTATGTACCACCGGCTATGAGCGCGAAGAGGTGATGGGCCAGAACCCGCGCATCCTTCAGTCCGGAAAGACGCCGGTCGAGACCTACGGCGCCCTCTGGGGTGCCCTGACCCAGGGCCACGAGTGGAAGGGGGAATTCCAGAACAAGCGCAAGGACGGCAGCGAGTACGTGGAATTCGCCATCGTCACTCCCATCCGCCAACCGGACGGACGCACCAGCCACTACGTGGCGGTGAAGGAGGACATCACCGAGAAGAAACGCGTCGGACAGGAGCTGGACCGATACCGGCTGCACTTGGAGGAACTGGTCGAGCAACGCACGCACGATCTTGCCGCAGCCACGGCGGCCGCCGAGGCGGCAAACCAGGCCAAGAGCGGCTTCCTGGCCAATATCAGCCACGAGATCCGCACCCCCATGAACGCCATCATCGGTCTCGTCCATTTACTGAAGCGTTCCGGGACGACGCCCGAACAGGCCGAACGGCTCGACCGAGTCGAAGTTGCCTCCATGCACCTGCTCTCCGTCATCAACGACATCCTGGACCTGTCCAGGATCGAGGCTGGCCGGCTGGAGCTGGAGTCGACGGACTTCGCCCTGGGGGCCGTGCTGGATTACGTGCGCTCCCTGATTGCCGAACAGGCCAGAGTCAAGGGGCTTGCAATCCAAGTGGACGGCGACGAGGTGCCGCTTTGGCTTCGGGGAGATCCAACCCGGCTGCGTCAGGCCCTGCTCAACTACGCCGGCAACGCCGTGAAGTTCACCGAGCAGGGCTCCATCACCCTGCGCGCCCGTTTGCTGCAGGCTGACGGCAACGACCTTCAGGTGCGCTTCGAGGTGCAGGACACGGGCATGGGCATCGCCCCGGAGAATGTGGCCCGAGTGTTCGATGCCTTCGAGCAGCTCGACACCTCCACGACGCGCAAATACGGCGGCACCGGACTGGGACTGACCATCACCCGGCGGCTGGCGCAGCTCATGGGCGGTATGGTGGGGGTGGAGAGCGAACCGGGCAGGGGCAGCACCTTCTGGTTCACTGTGCGGCTTCGCAGGGGCCACGGTATCCTGCTTCCTGCCCCGGCCACGGTCGAGACGGATGCCGAGGCCGAGCTGCGCCGACGCCATTCCGGCGCCTCCCTGCTGCTGGCCGAGGACAACGCCGTCAACCGGGAGGTAGCTCTGGAGTTGCTGCACGCGGTGGGGCTGGCGGTGGATACGGCGCAAGACGGCCGCGAGGCGGTGGAAAAGGTCCGCCGCCACACCTACGACCTCGTCCTGATGGACGTGCAGATGCCGGAAATGGACGGTCTGGAAGCCACCCGCACCGTCCGTGCCCTGCCGGGCGGGGCGGACCTGCCCATCCTCGCCATGACCGCCAGCGCCTTCGCCGAGGACCGCGCCCAGTGCCTCGCGGCGGGCATGAACGACTTCGTGCCCAAGCCGGTGGATCCCGACGTTCTCTATGCCGCCTTGTTGAAATGGTTGCCGTCGGGCGCGGCGCACTCCGCCGCACCGCACCTCGATCGCGGGCCAGCGGCGGATACGTCCATGGGGGTGCCTCGCCTGGCCGCTATTCCCGGTCTGGACGCCGCACGCGGGCTCGCGAGGGTGCGTGGCCAGATGGGGAAATACCTGGGTCTGCTGCGCATTTTCGCGAAGTCCCACGCTGACGACATGGCGCGGGCTGCTGAATTGCTGGCCGCCGGGAGGGTCCAGGAAGCTCGCCGCCTGGCCCACACCCTCAAGGGTGTCACCGCCACCCTGGGTGCGCACCGGGTAGCGGAACTGACGGGGCGCCTGGAGGTGGTATTGGGCATGCAGCCGGTGCCCGGTAGTTGCGAGACGCTGATTGGGGAAATCGGGCGGGAACTATCCGCCCTGCAAGCGGCGATATCTGGTCTGCCGGACGCGGAACAGCCAGCCGCGGACACCGCGCCGCCCGACCCGATCCGGCTGCGAACGGTCGTGGCCGAACTGGAAGCCACGCTGGCGGAAGACAATACCCGCGCCGGCCAACTCGTATCGGAGAACTCCTCTCTGCTGCGTGCCGCCTTTGGCGAATCCTTCGATGATCTCGCGCACGAGGTCGAAAAATTCGATTTCGAGGCGGCGCTGGAGACGCTGCGAGCCCTTCTGAAAACCCATTTGCCTCCGGATCGTGATGCGTGACCTTCGTGGTCTGGAACGACAACCTGATGGCGACATCGACTGAATCGCCGGGTGCTCCGGCGATTCGCCGCCGAAGGCGTCGGGGGAGTGAACCATCCCGCATGCCCAGCGCCGTGTCAGGAGCGCCCTGAGTATCCGCCACGGTCCGGGACCGCGCGGCAGGCCCAAGGATCCGAGAGGACTTCGAACGTGGTCGACCTCATGCAGTGGCGCAGGAGCCGAGATCGGCCCTGACCCGGTAGGGTAAACTCCCCACCCCACACATGGGCGCAGCCGCGGCCCCACGGGGAGCACGTCATGCCATAGGAGCCGCTCATCCTAGCGCCATGAGCGCTTCTGACGCTTCGAGTGGCGCTCGATGAACTCCGGGGCGAACGCCTCCACCGTGGGCATGCGGGCAGCCTTGGCCTGGCTCGCCTCCTCCTTGGCCTTCTGGGCAGCCTCGCGTGCCTCAGCGGCCGGGTCGATGCCGTCGTCCAGCTTGCTCCTGGCGGTGGCTGCTTCTGCACGGGCTTCGGCCAATCCCACCCCAGGGTAGGCGCCCAGGCGCAGGGACGCTGGTCTTGCCATCCTTGCCGAAGCGAAAGCACCATACCTTCGTGTCCCGGTGCACGCGCAGGTACAGATCGCGGGTATCATCGTCCTTGATGTCTTGGGCTGGGGACCCTTGGCTGGGTTGTACCGATGGTTTTCGAGGATCGGGTGAGCCAAGCTGAAACGCGTGGAAACGCTATGGACGCTGACGCGACACCCGACAGGCTGCTGGTCTCGGTGACCCCGTTGCGAACCCTTCAGGGCCCGAGCGCGACTCCCCGTCGCTCAAGCCGCACCCGCCTGCGCATGCACCCCATCCCCCAGGCACATGGGCCGCTCCTGCGCCGCCTTCTCGGCCCCTGGGGGCCGCGGGGCTAGGATGAGACCCCCAGAGAGGTCCACGAGAACGTCCGGCGCCTGCCGCACAAGGCAGTAACCCCGCGTACTGGGTGACCAGACTCTTCTGGGTTGCCATCATCGCCATTGCAGCACTCACCGTCGCGAGCCATGCGGTGATCCAGCCGGCGCTCGAGGATCAAAAAGGCTATGGGCGCCTTATCGACTTGGCGGGAAGGCAACGGATGTTGAGCCAGCAGCTCAGCAAGGCGGCCCTGGCCATGCAGCTCGCGCCGCGCGACGGTGAGCTTCACGTTTGGGCGAAGGAGCTGAAAACCGCTCTCGATGAGTGGAGCGAGACGCACCGAGGGCTGCAGCAGGGCGACCCCGGCCTCGTGCTCCCCGCAGGGACGGTGCCGCGCACCGTGCAGCGGTTTCCGGAGCTGGAGCCGCATTTCCAGGCGATGCAGAGCGCTGCCCGTGATCTGATCAGCGCTGCCGAGGAAGCGGCCGGCTCGGCCGTGGACCAGCGGCGTATCCAAAGGGCGGTGAGCCGGATCCTGGACCATGAGGGACCTTACCTTGGCCGGATGAACGACATCGTTTCCCTGTACCGGGTCGAGGCCAAGGCCCAGGTCCTGCGCATCCAACGTACCGAGCTGGTGCTCGTCGGGTCCATACTGGTGCTGCTGGTGCTGACCGGCCTCTTCGTACTCCGCCCGGCCGCCCGCACCATGCGCCGACAGGTCGGGCAGCTCATGGAAAGCGAAGAGAGGTTCCGTGTCATGGCCGACACGGCTCCGGTCCTCATCTGGATGTCCGGACCGGACAAGGCTTGCACGTACTTCAACAGGGGCTGGCTGGACTTCACCGGCCGCACCCTCGAGCAGGAGGTGGGGTACGGCTGGGCGCAAGGTGTCCACTCCGAGGACCTGGACCGTTGCATCAAGACCTATGAGCAGGCATTCGAAGCCCGCCTTCCGTTCCGCATGGAATACCGTCTCGCACGCCACGACGGTGAGCACCGCTGGGTGCTCGACACGGGCGCGCCGCGCAGCGACTTGGACGGGACCTTCGCGGGGTACATCGGGTCGTGCATCGACATCACCGAGCGAAAACGGGCAGAGTACGCGCTGCAGCAGGCTCGCGACGCGCTGGAAGAACGGGTCGCGGAGCGGACTGCAAACCTGGTGCAGGCCAATGCGCAGTTGCAGGGCGAGATTGCCGAGCGCCGGCGGGTTCAGCACGAGCTGGTCAGGCAGCAGGAGACCTTGCGGGCCATTCTGGACAATGCACCCATCGGCATCTGGATGGTTGCAGCGAAGGGTCGGCTGCGCTTCTTCAACGACACCTTCCGGGAGTGGTTCGAGGTGCCTGGCCCATCGGACCCGGAGGGGACGGACTACGCTGCTCTGTTCGATGCAGCCACCACCGCCCGCTGGTGCGCCGCGGACGCCCGGTGCTTGAAGGGCGAGAGCCCTGGCCAGGGTCGCGAACGGGTGCGATTTGCCGACGGGGAATGGCACGATCTGGAGGTCATCCGCGCCCCGCTCGCGGAGACCGAGGGTGACCTCCCGGGCTTGGTGTGTCTGGCGGTGGACCTCACCGAGCGGGAGAGCGCAGAGCGGGCAGCCAAAGAGCATCAAGCAGCCCTGGCCCATGTGTCGCGGCTGAGCACGATGGGCGAGATGGCCAGCAGTATCGCCCACGAGCTCAATCAGCCCCTGGCTGCGATTTGCAACTATGCCCGCGGGTGCGTACGGCGCCTGGAAGCAGGCTCGGGGGCATCGGAGGAGGTTCTGGACGCGATGCGGCGCGTGGCCGTCCAGGCGGAGCGAGCGGGAGAGATCATACGACGGATCCGCAACTTTCTGCGCAAGGAGCCTCCGCGTCGGGTTGCGGTCGATGTGAACCACTTGGTTCGGGAGGTAGCCGACCTGATTGCGCCGGCGGTGCGACAACACGGGGTGCTCTTGCGTCTCGACCTGGCGCAGGAGACACCGCGCGTGCTGGCCGACCCCATCCAACTGGAGCAGGTGGTGCTGAATCTGGCGCACAATGCCATCGAGGCGATGCTGGATGACCGTCGTGAGCTGACCATCGAAACCCGGGCCAACGGGGACGCCGTAGAAGTGGCGGTCCGGGACACCGGACACGGACTCGAACCGGACGCCTTGGGGCGGGTCTTCGACCCGTTCTATAGCACCAAGCCAGGCGGCATGGGGATGGGCCTGTCCATTAGCCGCTCCATCGTCGAAGCTCAGGATGGGCGCCTGTGGGCCGACGCCGATCCCTCGGGGGGCATGATATTCCGCCTCCGTCTGCCCACGCCGGACTGGCCTTCCGCAAGACGCTGACGGGCGACCGACCTCGCCCGAGGCAGCGGCAGGGGCGCGGTGGGGCGGCGCAGTCATTCGTGCCGGGTCCAACGACGCCCGCTGCGGGAAGCGGCAGCCGCAGAAGAATGGCTCGCTGCGGTCCTTGCGCCGCCGATCCGCGGGAAAACCCTGAGACATATACGGGGAGGTCCCAATACCGCGTTCGGCCCAGGTCGCGCAAACTGGTTTTGCGGGTTGGCTGTGCTCTCAGGGATGGCGGGCAAACCAGCTCGCAGGGTTGGCCTCGGCCGGGACACCCCGGCTGAAGGAACGGCGGCCCCCGGGGCTCGATGCGCCGCGCCTTGCCGTCTCAGTGCAGTAGCATGGGGACCCGGGGCAGACGACGTTCCGCCGGTTGTTCTGACCGTTGCGCCCGCCCGTTAAGGGAGCGTCAACAGCCCTCCCTTTCCGTGTTCGCGCCAACTTTACCCCCCGCCCCGGCCTCCGGCGGAGGCGGGGGTTCTTTTTGTCCGCGCCCCCCTTTGATCGTCCCTCTAACGAGAGGGCAGCAGCGGCGACAACGCCCGGCGGAGGTCACAGCGGGTCAAGACGCGAATGCGGCGGCGCAGGGCACGCGGCGGCGAGTCCTGCCAGCACACCTGAAGGGGGCCGATGACCTGTTCAGCGCCCAACGGCGTGCCTAGGCGAGCCAGCATCCACCTACGATACCAACCGGTAGCCCACACCGGTCTCGGTCAGGATGTAGCGCGGCCGGGCGGGGTCGTCCTCCAGCTTCTGCCGCAGGTGTGCAGTGTAGATCCTCAGGTAGTGGGTGCTGTCGGCGCGCGAGGGCCCCCAGACTTCCTTGAGGAGCTGGCGGTGGGTCAGGACCCGCCCGGCGTTGCGGACCAGCACGGCAAGCAGCCGGAACTCGATGGGCGTGAGGTGGATGGGCTGGTCGCCCCGGAAGACTCGTCTGTTGGCCAAGTCCACGCGGACACCTCCGAGCTGGATCTCGGCGGGGGCCTGGAGGTTCGCCCGCGCACGCCGTCTCAAGGCCACACGGATGCGGGCCAACAGCTCCCCCACCCCGAACGGCTTGGTGAGGTAGTCGTCGGCGCCGGCGTCCAGGGCATCCACTTTATCGGTCTCGTGGGTGCGGGCGGAGAGCACGATGACCGGCAGATCGGTCCAGCTCCGCAGATCTCGAATCACCTCCACGCCGTCCCTATCGGGTAGGCCGAGGTCCAGGATGACCAAGTCGGGCTTGCGGGTCCCGGCCTCGATCAAGCCCTGCTTGCCGGTCTCGGCCTCGAACACCTGGAGTCCTTCCGACTCCAGCGCGGTCCTCAAGAAACGCCGGATCGGCTTGTCGTCCTCGATGACAACGGCCGTGAGCGCGGGCTCGCTCACGCGGCGGGGCCGGCCTCGGAGGCCAGGTCAGGCTCTGGAGCCTCCGTAACCTCCGGCGCCTCGGTCAGAGGCAGGGAAAAGGTGAACTTGGCGCCGCCTTCGCGACGGGTCTCGGCCCAGATCTTCCCCCCATGCGCCTCGACGATGGCGCGGCAGATGGCGAGCCCCAGGCCGACCCCTGGCGTGGAGGACTCGGTCCTGCCGCGGGTGAACTTCTCGAAGATGCGTTCCTCCATTCCAGCGGGAAGCCCCGGACCGTCGTCCGCGACGAACACGCGCAGCTCCTTGCCCTGCACCCGCGCCCCGACCTCGACGGTGCTCCCGACCGGGGTGTACTTGGCGGCGTTCTCCAGCAGATTGCAGAGCACGCGCTCGATCAGGACCGCGTCGAAATATGTCAGCGGCAAGCCGGGGGTCAGGTCGAGCCGGACGTGATGCTTGGACAGCGGACGCTCCTCCGCACGAAGGGCGCTGCCGACCACCTCCTCCACCATCTGCCACTGCATGTTGAGCTTCAGCCCGCCCGCGGTCAGGCGAGCCATGTCCAGAAGGTTGTTGACCAGACCTCCCATGCGCAACGCTTCCTCCTGGATCGCCGTGAGGGCGTCGCGCCGCGCGTCTTCGCCCACATCGCGGTCCAGGGAAAGGGTGCTGGCGAGCCCGACGATCGCCGTCAGCGGGGTGCGCAGGTCGTGGGAGATGGCGCTGAGCAAAGAGTTCCGCAGACGCTCCGACTCCATATGCAGCAGGGCGGCTTGAGCGACCTCCACATAATGGACGCGCTCCAGCGCGAGCCCGATTTGCGCGGCGAAGGTGTCCAGTAGGCGCTGCTGCTCGGGCAGGAAGATCTGCCTGGGGCTACCGGGAACCACCGCGGCCACGCCCCGGGTGCGCATCGGTGCCTTGAGCGGCAGGTAGTGCACGGGGCTGCCCGGGAGCGTATTCGTGCCCATGCCGGCGGGCTCCTGGTGATCGTAGACCCACTGGGCGATGCCGAGGTCGAGTTCGGGGGAGGCGTCGGGGACGTCGGGAGGCAAGACGGTGACGGCGACCTTGTCCTGTCCGTCCGGCAGCAGAAGCGCGACCTTCACCTGAAACACAGCGTACAGGTGCCGCGCGGCGATCTCGGCGATCTGCGGCATCGTAAGCGCCGCAGCCAGCTCCCTTCCCATCTCGTAGAGCGCTCGCGCGCGGCGTTCTCGGAACTGGGCGATGCGCGCCTGGTAACGCAGATTGGCGGTGAGGTGGCTGATGATCAGAGCGACCGACAGCAGGACCGCAAAGGTCAGGAGATACTGAGTGTCGGCCACCGTGAGCGAATGCTTCGGCGGCACCAGGAAGAAATCGAAGGCAGCGACGCCCAGGAAGGAGGCGAAGACGCCGGGGCCGCGGCCGTACCGGATGGCGACCAGGACCACGCTCAGCAAGTAAAGCATGACAATGTTGGCCAGGTCGAAGAACCACAGCAGCTTCGCGCCGACGAGGGTCGTGGCCGCGCAGATGAGAGCGGTCCAGACGTAACGGCGATAGCGCAAGTCGGGCGCACCATCGTACTCGACCAGCCGCGCGGGCGCTTGCGGCCGAGAGACGTCTTCCTTCCCCTGACCCACGACGTGGACGTCCACGTCGGTGGACCGGCTGGCGAGCCGCTCCGAGACGCTGGGCGTGAGTCGCCGGGACAGCGCCGAGCGCCGGGAGCTGCCGACCAGGATCTTGGAGATGTTGTGGGTATGCGCGTAGTCGAGCAGGACTTGGGCGAGGTCGGTGCCGGCGAGTGTCTCGGTCTCGGCCCCCAGCTCCTGGGCCAGCCGCAGAGTCTTCAGGACCTGCCCCCGAGCGCTCGCGGAGAGCCGCTGCAGTCCGGGAGTTTCCACGTACGCCGCCCGCCAGTCGGCGCGCAGGTCGGCAGCCAGGCAGCTCGCGCTGCGCACCAAGCTCTCGGCTCCGAGCCCGGGTCCTACGCAGGCGAGCAGCCGCTCCTTTGCCTTCCAGACGCCCTGGATGGCGCGGTCCGTCCGGTACTCCCGCATCTGGGCATCCACGCGGTCGGCGGTCCGCCGCAGGGCGAGCTCGCGCAAGGCAATCAGGTTGCCCTTGCGGAAGAAATTCTCGGCGGCGTGCTCGGCCTGTCGGGGCAGATAGACCTTGCCCTCCTTGAGCCGCTGCAGCAGTTCGTCCGGAGGCAGGTCCACCAGGGCAACCTCCTCGGCCAGCTCGAATACCGTGTCGGGCAAAGTCTCGCGCACGCGTATGCCGGTGATCTGGCCGACGATGTCGTTCAGGCCCTCCAGATGCTGGACGTTGACCGTGGTGTAGACGTCGATCCCGGCGGACAGCAACTCCTCCGCGTCCTGCCAGCGCTTGGGGTGACGTGATCCGAGAACGTTGGAGTGGGCCAGCTCGTCGAGCAGAAGCACCGCCGGCTTTCGGCGCAACGCGCCGTCCAGATCGAACTCCCGCAGGGTTCGGCCTCGGTACTGGATCCTCTGGGGAGGAAGCACCTCCAGCCCCTCCAGCAGCTCGGCGGTCTCGGACCGTCCATGGGTCTCCGCCACACCGACGACCACGTCGACCCCCTGCTGCCGGAGCGCGCGCGCCGCCGACAGCATGGCGTAGGTCTTGCCCACCCCGGCGCAGGCGCCGAAAAAGACCTTCAGACGGCCGCGTCGGCACTTCTCGGCCTCCCGCTGGATCTTGTCCAGAAGCTGATCGGGATCGGGACGTTGGTCAGTCATGGCGCGGTGTCAGACGGCCCCGTCCAGGGCCAGATTGAGCACCAGAACGTTCACCCGTGGCTCACCGAGGATGCCGAGCTGTCGGCCCTCGGTGCAACGGTGCACGAGCGCCCGCACCCGCGCCGCCGAGAGATGCCGAGCCGCCGCGACGCGCTCCACCTGGTAAAGAGCGGCGGCCGGGCTGATGTGGGGGTCGAGGCCGCTGCCCGAGGTGGTCACGAGGTCCACCGGTACGGGCGCCTTTTGACTGGGGTCGGCCGCATGCAGCGCCGCGATCCGGGCCTTGACCTGATCCATCAGCGCCGGGTTGGTCGGGCCCAGATTCGAGCCGCTCGATGCGGCGCCGTTGTACGCTTGTGGTGAGGTGGCGGAAGGCCGGCCCCAGAAGTATTTGGGATCGCTGAAGGGCTGGCCGATGAGCTCCGAGCCGAGAGGCTTGCCATCTTTGCCGGCGATGAGGCTCCCGTCGGCCTGATGAGGAAACAGCACCTGGGCGATCCCGGTCACCAGGAGCGGATAGGCCACGCCGGTGATCACGGTCAAAATCATGAAGAGCAGACTCGCGGTTTTCAACTGGTCCAGCATGACAGCAACTCCTATTGGAGAGTTAGACAAGGCCGAGCGTCACCAGCAAGAGATCGATGAGCTTGATGCCAACGAAGGGCACCACCACCCCACCCACACCATAGATCCAGAGATTATTGCGCAACAGCGCGGCGGCGCCGATGGGACGATAACGCACGCCGCGCAGCGCGAGCGGGATCAGGAAGACGATGATGAGCGCATTGAAAATAACCGCGGACAGAATCGCGCTGAAGGGGCTCGCGAGCGCCATGACGTTGAGCGCATTGAGCTGCGGATAGGTGGTCGCGAACGCGGCCGGGATGATGGCAAAGTATTTCGCCACGTCGTTGGCGATGCTGAAGGTGGTGAGCGCGCCCCGCGTCATCAACATCTGCTTGCCGACCTCCACGACCTCGATCAGCTTGGTGGGGTTCGAGTCGAGGTCCACCATGTTTCCCGCCTCCTTCGCTGCCTGGGTGCCGGTGTGCATGGCCACCGCGACGTCCGCCTGCGCGAGGGCGGGCGCATCGTTGGTGCCATCGCCGGTCATCGCGACCAGCCGCCCTTGCGCCTGATGTTCGCGGATGAGGTTGAGCTTGGCCTCCGGGGTCGCTTCCGCCAGGAAATCGTCGACACCCGCCTCGGCGGCGATGGCGGCGGCGGTCAGCCGGTTGTCGCCGGTGATCATGATGGTCCTGATCCCCATGCGCCGAAGCTCGGCGAAGCGCTCCTTGATGCCGCCCTTGACGATGTCCTTGAGCTCGATGACGCCCATCACCCGCGGCCCGTCCGCCACGACCAGCGCCGTGCTCCCGCGGCGCGAGACCGTATACACCGTCTTCTCCACCTCGTCGGGGAACGCGCCGCCGAGCGATTGCACGTGGGCGCGGATAGCTTCCGGGGCACCCTTGCGGATCTGGCGCTGTCCCAAATTGACGCCGCTCATGCGGGTATGTGCGCTGAAAGGCACGAAGCTCGCGCCGAGGGTGTGAATATCACGTCCACGGATCCCGAACTTCTGCTTCGCCAGGACCACGACACTGCGCCCCTCTGGGGTTTCATCGGCGAGCGAGGCGAGTTGGGCGGCATCCGCGAGATCCTTGACCGCGACGCCGCGGGCATGCAAGAACTCCGTGGCCAGGCGGTTGCCGAGCGTGATGGTGCCGGTCTTGTCGAGCAGCAGCACATCGACGTCCCCGGCCGCCTCCACGGCACGCCCGGAGGTGGCCATGACGTTGGCCTGCAGCATCCGCCCGATGCCGGCGATGCCGATGGCGGATAGCAGCGCGCCGATGGTTGTGGGTATCAAGCAAACCAGGAGCGCCACCAGGACCGTGATAGTCAGCGGTTTACCGAACTTTGCCACCTCCACGCTATAAAGCGAAAGCGGCAAGAGCGTAACCGTGGCGAAGAGAAAGACCAGCGTCAGCGCGACCAGCAGGATGGTGAGCGCTATCTCGTTGGGGGTCTTCTGGCGCTTGGCGGTCTCCACCATCGATATCATCCGGTCCAGGAACGCCTCCCCGGGATTGACGGTGATGCGCACGACCATCCAGTCGGACAATACCCGCGTGCCGCCGGTGACGGCATTGAAATCGCCGCCGCTCTCGCGGATGACCGGCGCGCTCTCCCCGGTGATCGCGCTCTCGTCCACCGAGGCCACCCCGTCGATCACCTCGCCATCGCCTGGAACATAGTCCCCCGCTTCCACCAGCACGATATCTCCTTTGCGCAATTTGGACGCCGGTAAGCGGGTGTGGGCGGCCCCGTAGCGCGGCTCCGCGAGCTTTTTCGCGACGATTTCCTTTCTGGACGCGCGCAGGGCCGCGACCGTGGCCTTGCTGCGGCCCTCGGCGATGGCCTCGGCGAAGTTGGCAAACAGCACCGTGAACCATAGCCAAAGGGTCACCGCCAGGATGAAGCCGGCCGGGGCCTCGCCCTTTCCCGTAAGGGCCTGGATGTACAGCACCGTGGTGAGCAGGCTCCCGATGTAGACGACGAACATCACGGGGTTGCGCCACTGGATGTGTGGCGCCAGCTTTTTCAAAGAGTCGATGAGCGCCTGCTTCAAGAGCACCGCGTTGAGGAGGGTCCTCACCGTCCCCTTGGGCGCCGGAGGCTTGAGCCTCCGGGACTCCTTACCTGGGACAAGGTCCAAGCTCGGATCTGCAGCAATCGGAGTGGTCATGGTTTGATCTCCCCCTGTTTGGTGCAGATCAGGCGGCCGGTGCGCTCATCAGGAAATGCTCGACGATGGGGCCTAGCGCGAGCGCCGGTACATAGGTCAGCGCGCCCAGCAGGAGCACCGTGCCAATCAGCAGGGCGACGAACAGCGGCGTGTGCGTCGGGAGGCTCCCGAGCCCCGCGGGTGCGCGTTTCTTGGCCGCGAGCGACCCCGCGATAGCGAGCACGGGTACCGCCAGCCAATAGCGCCCGAAAAACATGGCGATCCCTAACGCAGTGTTATAGAAAGGTGTGTTGGCGGACAGGCCCGCGAAGGCGCTGCCGTTGTTGTTGGCGGCGGAGGAGAAGGCATACAGGATCTCGCTGAAACCGTGCGCCCCGGGGTTGGCAACGCCGGCCTTGCCGGGCTCGACCAATACCGCGATGGCGGTGCCGAGGAGCACGACCAACGGGGTTATCAGGATCACCAGCGAGGCCATCTTCATCTCGAAGCTCTCGATCTTCTTGCCGAGATATTCGGGCGTGCGCCCGATCATCAAGCCAGCCACGAAGACGGCGATGATGGCGAATACCAGCATGCCGTAGAGCCCCGACCCGACCCCCCCGTAGATGACCTCGCCCAACTGGATCATCCCCATCGGTACCAGCCCGCCTAGCGGCGTGTAGGAGTCGTGCATCGAATTCACCGAGCCGTTCGAGGCCGCAGTGGTCGCCGTGGCCCAAAGGGCGGAATCCGCGATCCCAAAGCGCGTTTCCTTCCCTTCCATGTTGCCGCCGGCTTGAATGCCGCTTGCAACCTGATCGACGCCGAGCGCGCTGAGCGCCGGGTTGCTCCGCTGCTCCTCATAGACGGCTACGCATGCCATCACCACGAACACGATGCTCATCGCCGCGAGGATCGCCCAGCCCTGGCGGGTGTCTCCGACCATCTTGCCGAAGGTGTAACAGAGCGCGGCCGGGATGAGCAGGATGGCCAGCATCTCCAGGAAGCCGCAGAGCGGCGTGGGATTCTCGAAGGGGTGCGCCGAGTTGGCGTTGAAAAACCCGCCGCCGTTGGTACCGAGCTGCTTGATGGCGACCTGCGAAGCCGCCGGCCCAAGGGGCAGGAGTTGCTCCTTCACGGTGATCGTCTCCGTAACGGGATTGCCGCCCGCGTCCTTGATGGGGCTCCCGTTCTGATCGAGCTTCGTCTGCTGGTAGCTGGTGGGCTCGACGAGCGGCACCGTCTGGTAAGAGCTGAAGGTCTGGACCATTCCCTGGCCGACCAGGATCAAGGCGAAAATCATCGAGAGCGGCAGCAGGATATAAAGGGTGGTGCGCGTGAGGTCCACCCAGAAGTTGCCGACGGAGTCCGCGGTATGGCGGGCAAACCCGCGGATCAGCGCCACCAGGACGGCCATGCCGGTCGCCGCCGAGAGGAAGTTCTGCACCGCGAGCCCGAGCATCTGGGTGAGATAGCTCATGGTGACCTCCCCCGAGTAGCCCTGCCAGTTGGTGTTGGTCGCGAAGCTCGCCGCGGTGTTGAAAGAAGAATCGGGGCTCACATTGGAGAAGCCCTGAGGGTTCAGCGGCAGGTGGGCCTGGAGCCGCTGAATGCCATAGACGGCCAGCACTCCCAGCAAATTAAAGGCCAACATCGCCAAGGCGTACTGGGTCCAGTGCATCTCCGTCGAGGCATCGACGCGACCGATCCGGTAAACGAGGCTTTCAATGGGTGCACCGAGGCGATTGAGCCCTGCCGGCTCACCCTGGTAGATGCGGGCCATATACGCGCCCAGCGGCTTGGCCGATGCCACCAGGATCGCCACATACAGCAGCAGTTGCAGAACGGCGTTCTCGGTCATGAGAAAAGCTCCGGCTTCAGGAGTGCGACGATGAGATACGCCAGCAGTCCGAGCGCGGTGATGCCGCTCAATGCATAGAGCCAGATCATGACGGTCACCTCAGACGTTCACAGCCGTAGACCAGCCCCACCGTCACGATAAAAAAACCGATGGCCAGCCCAAGATAAGAAATGTCCATGGCGAGCGTCTCCCGATCGAGTCAAATTAGGCGCCGCGGATGCAGAGCCAGATGCTTCGTTGCCGGGCCGATTGCGGGCGGCGACCCGATCGAGCGTTGCGGCCAAGAGCCTCAGGAGCAGATGGCGATAGGCTAGATCCGAGGATCTCTCCAGCCATGCCGATCGGTCGTATTAGGTTAGCGCGAAAGGGCTAAATTTCTCGCAAAGATTCGCCAGGTGCGCGTAAAAACCGCGTAAATGGCCGTGCGGGGAAGGGATGGCTGGTGAAGGGGCGATGCGCGAAGCGGGCGGCTCCTCGCAACCAAGTCCGGAGCGAGCAGGGCTGCGGGTGTTTAGGCGGACCCGCCGCCACGCACGCATCCGGATAGCGCGCGCGCCGGGCCGCCTTTTCGGACCAGCGGGTGTGTCCAATGCGTGAGTGAGAGAGGACATGGCTGGTCGCCGACGCGCAGCTAGGGCAAACTGCTGGTTGAACGGGCCACGCCACGGACACCGACCATGCCCCAGATCCGCCTTTACGACACCACCTTGCGCGACGGCACCCAGCGCGAGGACATCTCGTTATCCTGCGATGACAAGCTCGCTATCGCCCGCCGGCTCGATCAGTTCGGTATGCACTACATCGAGGGCGGCTGGCCGGGGTCCAATCCCAAGGACGCCGAGTTCTTCGCCCGCGTCGGTCAACTCGACTTGCACCATGCGCGCATCACGGCTTTCGGGGCTACCCGGCGCAAGGGCACGCGCTGCGCCGAAGACGCCAACCTGCGCGCCCTCATCGCTGCGGGCACTGCGACCGTGACCGTGGTCGGCAAGAGCTGGGACTTTCAGGTCCACGAGGTGCTGGGCACCACTCTGGAAGAGAACCTGGCCATGATTCGCGAGAGCGTGGCCTACCTGAAGGATCAGGCCAAGGAGGTCCTGTTCGACGCCGAGCACTTCTTCGACGGTTACAAGGCTAACCCGGGGCACGCGCTGGCGACCCTGCAGGCCGCCGCCCGGGCCGGAGCGGACGTGCTGGTCCTCTGCGACACCAACGGCGGCAGCCTGCCCTGGGAGGTGGAGTCGAGCGTGGCGGCCGTGCGTGCGTACCTCGACACGCCCCTGGGGATCCACGTGCACGACGATGGCGGCTGCGCGGTGGCGAATTCACTGGCTGCGGTTCGCTCCGGCTGCACCCAGGTGCAGGGCACCGTCAACGGCTACGGCGAGCGGGTGGGCAACGCCGACCTGGTCTCGATCATCCCCGCCCTGCAGCTCAAGATGGGCCTGCCGGTGCTGACGGCGGAGCAACTCCAGGGGCTGACCGGCCTCTCGCGCTATGTGGCGGAGGTCGCGAACCTCAAGCACGACAACCACAAGCCGTACGTGGGCGAGAGCGCCTTCGCCCACAAGGGCGGCATCCACGTGGCCGCCGTGCTGAAACGCGTGGAAAGCTACCAGCACGTGGACCCAGCGCTCGTCGGCAACGAGACCCGCGCCGTGGTCTCGGAACTCTCGGGACACGGCAACCTCATCTATCAGGCCCGCGCCCGCGGTTTGGACCTCAACCGGGAGGACGCCCAGCGCGTACTGCACCAGATCAAGGAGCTGGAGCACCAGGGGTTCACCTTCGAGGCCGCCGAGGCCTCGGTGGACCTGATGCTCTACCGCGCGCGCCAGGGTTACTCGCCGCCCTTCGAGCTGATCGACTTCATGGTGGTGACCGAGCACCGTCAAGGCCGCGGCCTGCTCGCCGAGGCCACCGTGAAGATCCGCATCGCCGAGGAGGTGAAGTTCACCGCGGCCGAGGGCAACGGCCCGGTCAACGCCCTCGCGCTGGCCCTGCACCAGGCCCTGTGCCACGTCTACCCGGAGCTGCGCCCGGTGCGGCTCACCGACTACAAGGTGCGCATCCTGAGCGGCGACAAGGGCACGGCCGCCACGACGCGGGTGCTCATCGACTTTCAAGACGGCAGCCGAAGCTGGACCACGGTCGGCGCCAGCGCCAACATCATCGAGGCGAGCTGGCGTGCGCTGTCCGACAGCATGGAATACGCGCTGCTGGCCTCCCGCGGGGTGTTCGACTCCGGGTCGGGTCATCCGCCGCCCCCGATCTGACGCACGTTCCCGGCCGCTTTGGCTGCAGCCTGCCCGGGGACAACGCCGTCACCGCCGCGTGGTCCTGGCGTCGGGCCGAAGAGTCCTAGCCATCCGGATCTCTCCGCGTCCTCTGCGCTTCAGCGCCGGCTGGCGGGTAACCGAATGTACTTGGGAGCGGCGCTGGTGGCCGAAGAAGCTAGCGGCCGTCCCGGCAGCCGTGGGCGGGTGAACCAGATTCGATGGCGTTGTTCCAATGAACCAATGGCTGCTCCATGGGTCATCAAGACACCTGTGGGCAGGCTTTGAACCTTTCGAAGGAGTCTGCATGAAGCTACCTTTCCTGCGTCCGATGGCGCTGAGCGCCGGCACTTTGCTGCTTGCCGCGTGCGGCGAGGCGTCCGCGCCCGCCAACCCGCAAGCGCCGCCGCCCGAGGTCACTGCGGTACGGGCGCAATCGCGTTCCGTGCCCCTGACCCGGGAGCTGGTCGGCCGCCTGGCGTCGACGCGTGTCGCCCAGGTACGTGCGCGCGTGGCCGGCATCATTTTCCAGCGTGTGTATACCGAAGGCACCGATGTCAAGGAGGGCCAGGTCCTGTTTCAGATCGACCCTGCCCCGCTGGAAGCGACGCTGCACGCGCAGGATGCCGCCCTCGCCCAAGCCAGGGCCAATGCCACCAATGCCGAGATAACCGCCAAGCGTTACGCCGAGCTGGCGGCCAAGGGCGTACTGTCGCGCCAGGACCTCGACAACGCGCTGGCGAACGAGCGCTCCACCGTAGCCGCGGTCAAGCAGGCGCAGGCCAACGTGGAAAGTGCACGCCTGAACTTGGGCTATGCCACGGTCACCGCCCCCATCGCCGGGCGCGCCGGCAGGGCCTTGGTCACCGAAGGCGCGCTGGTCGGCCAGGGCGACGCGACGGAATTGACCACCGTCGAGCAGATCGACCCGATCTACGTGAACTTCAGCCAGTCAACGTCGGAGCTGGAGCAGATCGAGCGCGCCGCGGCAGAGGGCCAAGCGGCGCTGACGCCCGCGCACAAGACGCAAGTCGAGGTGGTGCTGCCGGATGGGACTCCGTACCCGCACGCCGGCACGCTCGACTTCTCCGACCTGGCCGTGGATCCGAACACTGGCACGGTGTCGCTGCGCGGCATCCTGCCCAATCCGGACCACCGTCTGCTGCCCGGCATGTTCGTCAGCGTGCGCTTGACCGTGGGCCGGCTCGAAAACGCCTTCCTGCTGCCGCAGCCCGCGGTGCAGCGCGACGGCGAAGGCCCCTACGTGCTCGTGGTGAATCACGGCGGGCAGGTCGAGCAGCGTCGCGTGCAGAGCCAGGGCATGACCCGCACCGACTGGATCGTCACCGGCAAGCTGGCTGACGGCGACCGAGTGATCGTCTCGGGGCTTCAGAAGGTACGCCCGGGGGCCACCGCCAAGGTGGTGCCAGAGGCCGGCGCCGCCGGCCGGACACCCGGCAAGTCCTGAGGAGCCGGCGATGCCGCGATTCTTCATCGACCGGCCCATCTTCGCCTGGGTGTTGGCGATTCTCATCACGCTGGGGGGCGCCGCCGCCATCTTCAACCTGCCGGTAGCCGCCTACCCTCCGATCGCCCCGCCTCAGGTGAGCGTGAGTGCCTCCTATCCGGGCGCCAGCGCCGAGGTCATCGAGAAGACCGTGACCTCGGTGATCGAGCAACAGCTCACCGGCGTCGACAACCTGCTGTACTTCGAGTCCACCTCTCGCTCCAACGGTACGGTACAGATCACCCTGACCTTCAGCAACGAGACCGATCCGGACATCGCCGCGGTGCAGGTACAGAACCGCCTCAGCGTGGCCGTGGCCCGGCTGCCTCAAGAAGTGGTCCAGAACGGCATCACCGTGGCCAAGGCGAACAACGACTTCCTCATGGTGGTGGCGCTGCAGTCCAGCGACCGCAGCATGGACACCTACGCCCTCAACAACCTGATCGCCTCCCAGGTGCTGGACCCCATCCAGCGCCTGCCCGGCGTGGGCGGCGCCACCCAGTTCGGCTCCAGCTACGCCATGCGCGTCTGGCTCAACCCCGACAAGCTGCGCGGCTATGGCCTCAGCGCCTCCCAGGTCCTGGCCGCGGTGCGGGCGCAGAACGTGCAGATCGCCGCCGGCTCGATCGGAGCCGAGCCCGCCCCGGCCGGCCAGGGCTTCACCGCCTCGGTCACGGCCGCCAGCCGCTTCACCAGCGCCGAGGAGTTCGGCAACATCATCCTGCGCTCCGATGCCGACGGCAGCACGGTGCGGGTCAGGGACGTCGCCCGCATCGGGCTGGGGGCCGAGGCTTATGGCCATGATGTTCACCTAAACGGCGACCCCATCGCCGGCTTCGCCATCCAGTTGGCGCCCGAGGCCAATGCACTGCAGGTGGCCGGTGCGATACGGGCCAAGATGGACCAGCTCGCGGCCTACTTCCCGGCCGGGGTGAGCTGGATGGTGCCTTACGACAGCACCCAGTTCATCAGCATCTCCATCCGCGAGGTGCTGTTCACGCTGATCGAAGCGGTAGCGCTCGTGTTCCTGGTCATCCTGCTGTTCCTTCAGAACCTGCGCGCCACAATGATCCCGACTCTGGTGGTGCCGGTAGCGCTCACCAGCGCCTTCGCCGGGATGTATATCGCGGGCTTCTCCATCAACGTGTTGAGCCTGTTCGGCCTGGTGCTGGCCATCGGCTTGGTGGTGGACGACGCCATCGTCGTGGTGGAGAACGTCGAGCGCATCATGACCGAGGAGGGCCTTGCGCCGAAAGAGGCGGCCCGCAAGGCCATGGATCAGATTACCGGCGCGGTCATCGCCATGACCACGGTGCTGGCGGCAGTGTTCATTCCCATGGCCCTCGTGGGCGGCAGCGTGGGGGCGATTTACCGCCAGTTCTCCCTGACCATCGCCATCTCCATGGGCATCTCGGCCCTCATGGCCCTGAGCTTCACCCCGGCCCTGTGCGCCAGCCTGCTCAACACGGTCCACAAGAAGCCGAACTGGTTCCTGCGCGGCTTCAACCGCTTCTACGGCTGGGTGAGCCGCTCCTATCTGGCTCGCGTGGCCGAGGCTATCCGCCACACCCCGCGCTGGATGGCGGCGTTCGCCGTGCTGGTGGCGCTGGCGGTGTTCCTGTTCACCCGCCTGCCCGGCAGCTTCCTGCCCGAGGAAGACCAGGGCTATGCCCTGGTGATCGTCCAGTTGCCCCCCGGCGCCAACATCGAACGCACCACAGGCGTGCTGCGCCAGATGGAGCTCGTCGTCCAGAAGAACCCGGCGGTGGAAAAGGTGCTGGACGTGGCCGGCTTCAGCTTCGTCGGCCAGGGCGAGAACGTCGGTCTGGGCTTCATCCGGCTCAAGGACTGGAGCCAGCGGACCAAGCCCAGCGAACAGATCGGCCCCTTCATGCAGTGGGCCAACGGCGCCCTGCAGAGCATCAAGGGCGCGAGCATCTTCGTCATCAACATGCCCACCGTCCGCGGCCTGGGCCGCTTCGGCGGCTTCGACTTCCGCCTCGAGGACCGCGCCGGGCTGGGCCACGACAAGCTCATGGCGGCGCGCAACGCGCTGCTCGGGGCGGCGGCGAAGAATCCCGCGCTGTACGGCGTGCGGCCCAACCAGTTGGAGGACGCGCCCGAGCTGCACCTGTACGTGGACCGCGTCCAGGCGGAATCCATGGGCCTCTCCCTGCCGGATATCTACGGCGCCATCCAGCTCATGCTGGCCCCGGTGTATGCCAACGACTTCAACTACCAGGGCCGTGTGCTGAAGGTCCTGCTGCAGGCCGACGCCTCCTACCGCAGCCGCTCCGAAGACCTGAGCCATTACTACATTCCCAACCGCAAGGGCGGCCTCGACGACATGGTGCCCCTGAGCAGCGTCGTCACCCCGAGCTGGACCCTGGCGGCGCCGGCCATCGACCACTACAACGGCTATGGGGCGATCCAGGTCAACGGCGCCGCCGCCCCGGAGCACAGCTCCGGTCAGGCCATGGCGGCGATGGAGGAGATCGTCAAGAAGGACTTGCCCCAGGGCATCGGCTACGAGTGGTCGGGCCAGTCGTTCCAAGAGATCCTCTCGGGCAAGCAGGCGCCGATTCTCTTCGCCCTCTCCCTGCTGGTGGTGTTCCTGGCGTTGTCCGCCCTCTACGAGAGCTGGTCCATTCCGGCGGCGGTGATGCTGGTGGTGCCCCTGGGCGTGCTCGGCGCCCTCACTCTGACCTGGCTGCGGGGCCTGGAGAACGACGTGTACTTCAAGGTGGGCCTGATCGCGGTGATCGGCTTGTCCGCGAAAAACGCGATCCTGATCATCGAGTTCGCCAACACGATGCGCAAACAGGGCAAAGGCGTTTTGGAAGCCACTCAGGAGGCCTGCCGACTCCGCTTCCGGCCGATCATCATGACCTCCATCGCGTTCATCCTGGGCGTGCTGCCGCTGGCCATCTCCACCGGCGCGGGCGCCAACAGCCGCCACGCCATCGGCACCGGGGTGATGGGGGGCATGCTCGGCGCAACCCTGCTCGGGGTGCTGTTCGTGCCGGTGTTTTTCGTGGTCGTACGCCGCCTGCTGGGCGACCGGAGCGACGGCACGGAGGATGCGCCGCAGCGCGGCGAGCGCAGTCCCTGAAGACCAGCCGTCACGAGTGACTGACCCTGAAGGCATACCCGGCTCGGCCACGCCGATTGCCGTCACAAGAGGAGTCACAGCATGAAACGATTCGAAGGCAAGAACGTGCTCGTCACGGGCGGCAATAGTGGGATCGGTCTGGCGGCAGCGCTCGCGTTCACGAAAGAAGGCGCCCGCGTCGTGTTCACGGGACGCGATCAATCCACCTTGGACAAGGCGGCAGCACAGCTCGGCGAAAATGCCGTCGCGGTGCGAAACGACGCCGGGAGCGTCGCGGACGGGATCGTGCTGGCAACGATGCTGCAACACCGGGGCGTGATGCTCGACGCCGTTTTTGTCAACGCGGGCGTGGCCACGCTCGCTGCGTTCGAAGCGGTCGGGGAAGAGATGTGGGATGCGGCCTTCAACACCAACGTGAAAGGTCCTTATTTCCTGATCAAGGCGCTGATGCCACTGCTGAATCCGGGAGCCGCCATCGTGCTCAACGGCTCGATCAACGCTCACATCGGCATGCCCAATACGAGCGTGTATGCCGCCAGCAAGGCCGCATTGATCTCGCTGGCGAAGACGCTGTCCTCCGAGCTGTTGGAGAGGGGCGTCCGCGTCAATGTGGTCAGCCCCGGCCCTATCGCGACACCTCTCTTTGGCCGCCTGGGTCTACCCGCGGAGCAGGTCTCCGAAGTCGCGACCAGGATCCAGGCCCAGATCCCGCTCAAGCGGTTCGGTACGCCCGAGGAGATCGCGAGCGCGGTGCTTTATCTTGCGTCTGCCGAGTCGGCATACATCGTCGGCACCGAGCTGGTGGCCGACGGCGGCATGAGCCAGCTCTAGATTTTCACGGGATGGCATTTCGAGGCCGACAGGAGCCTTGAAGCCGGGATAGAAATCCTGTATAGATCTCCCGCAGTCGGATCTAACACTACAAGAACTGAGGTGAGACGCGGGAAGCTTTCTCACCAGATCGGCGCGACATCACACGAAGATCTGCCCGTCCTGCCGCTACGCTCGAGCTTCCGAGCGAGCTGCGAGGCACGGCGGAGGCGGCCCTGGGGGGCCTCCAAGGGAGGAAATCATGGCGAGAAAGCTGGCCAAGAAGCCGGTCGCGGCAGCCGCTGCCGAAGAGCGGCCCGTCACCGTCGTTTACATCCACGGCATCGGGCCGAAGCCCGCCCCCAACGTCCTCAAGCGCCAGTGGGATCAGGCGCTGTTCGGGGTAGACATGGGCGCCCGCACGCGCATGGCGTACTGGGCCGACATCCGCCACCCGGCCACCGAGACCAAGAGCCTGGCCGCCGGCATCCCGGAGGCTTACCGGCCCCTTTCCGACGCGGAGCGGGTGGACGAGTCTCGGCGCCTCGCCCCCTATGGGAAGGACGCCGAGGCCTTCGCCCAGGCGCTCGCCAAACGGCTGCTGCAGAAACCGGCCGCTCCTGCAAGAGCCAAGGGAGTCGAAGCCAAGGTGCTGCCGGATTGATTCGCCGGCCGGTCACCGAGTGGCTCACCAAGACCTTCATACAGGACACCGCCGCCTACTTCTACGACGCCGAGCAGCGCGCCGCCATGCAGGAGCGGCTGCGCCGGCTGCTAATCCCTGAAGGCGGCCCGTATCTCGTGGTGGCCCACAGCCAGGGCACCCTCATCGCTTACGACGTGCTGCGCGCTCTGGAGAAAGAGGGTGTCCCGGTGCCGCTGCTCGTGACCCTGGGCTCTCCCCTCGGCATCGAGGAGGTCCAGGACCACATCACCCGGCCCCTCGCCGTCCCGAAAAATGTCACGGACTGGAAGAACTTCGCCGACCTCCTGGACCCGGTGGCTCTCAACAAGGATCTCGAAAACGACTTCGCCCCGAAGGGGCGGATCGAGGACCAATTGGTGGAGAACGGGGAGAGCTTCCCCTTCGCCGCGGGCTTCGACCCGCATTCCTCCACCGGCTACCTCGAAACCCCCGAGGTCCGGGCGGCCGTGCGGGACCGCGTCCCGCCGACCGCCGCCGGGCCGCTCGCCTCCTTCGTGGTGGCGCGCAACGTCGCCGCCGACATGGACCGAAGCTTCCAACGGCTCCCGGTGCTCATCGAGCTCGCCGCCGACCTGGAAGGGGGCACCCTGGCCGAGCGGCGCGACGCGTTGGTCGAGGAGCTGAACCAGCTCACCGGCAAGGCCGAGGAGGCCGCCATCAATCCCCTCACCCGTTATGTCGCCGCCTCCCTCACCCAGGAGGAGATCGTGCGCCTAGGGGCGCGGCACCAGAACCTCAACATCACCCGCATCTGGAAGAACAGCCGCAAGCGCGCCCTGCTCGATCAGTCCGGTCAGACCGTCCAGGCCTACACCGCCCAGCTCGGCTACGGCGCCACCGGCAAGGACATCGCCTGGGCGGTGCTCGATACCGGAGTTCGGGCCGAGCATCCCCGCTTCGCCACCTTCGGTAACGTCAAGGCGCAGTTCGACTGCACCGGCGTCGGCAAACCGGTCAAAGGCAAGGCGTTGGACAGCAACGGCCACGGCACCCACGTCGGCGGCATCATCGGCGGCAGCGGCGGCGAGGCACCCAATGCCCGCTACAAGGGCATGGCGCCCGAGGTCGGGCTGTCTCCTCCCAACAAGTACTAAGAGCCCATTCTTGACCAGCTTTCGCAAATAGCATATGCTTTGTCCGTAACGCAACCGTTGACAAATCACATCAAATCGTGTAGGAGGACCTCACATGGCAACGCCGCAAGAGCATGCTGTCGCTGGTAGTATGCTTCATGCGCTCGCCGCCGACATGTCGTCCCTAGCGCTATATGCCGCCGCGGAGATTGACGCGTTTATGCGGGGGAAACCAACAACATTCGCTGCCGTATCAACTCTTCAGCATGAGTTCTCAACCCCTGACCTATTAGCCCAACTTGACGCCAACACTGCCGTTGCCGTGAACCAAGCCATCGCAACTTCGAGCGTAACCGATCTCGCCTCTACCCCCGCCCAGTTTACAGTCGAGACAGGTAAAATCCTTGCGATGTTGACCAGCTTAGCCTCACATCCCGCGAGATCTCTGCCGACCGACAACGGCGAACTGGCACAGCTTAAGAAACTCCGAGAGTTTTTGATTGCACTATCAACATCCGCTACCTACTGTGAACCAGCGTGGGACGAGTTAGAGGTGCAGCATCCCTTTCGGAGGTAGCTCGTGCTGGAGCTGGACTACGCGAAAGGTAAGGTTGCAGTCTTTTCTTTCCGAGATATCGCGCCTCCAGGACGCGGAATTTCCCTACCCCGATAGTCTTACCGCGCTCGACACGCTTCGGCGTTTTTTTGAGGAGATACGGGACCGTCTCGAACGCAGTTCTGATAGCGAACCGGGGCTGGTACGCCCGCTATGCGCCGACGCGGTAAGGAAGCTCCAGCACTATCTACCGTTACTTGGCTTCCTCCTTCGCTCCACTAACGTCCGCAATGCGTTCGAAGTGGTCGGTCCGCTGTTGACGCTGGCCGGTCAAGTTGCTCCCTTCGGGTATCTGGCCGCACGGGAAGCACACACGTCTCATTTTGTCATCGGAATGGGAATACTCTCCTCTCGTCTATAGCAATATTCCGGTCTTGCCTGGTTTGTGCTCATAGGGCTTCCTGCCCATGATTCTGGCAACGCGTTGCTCGTTCGTAACCGTTCAGACCCTCCCACCAGTTGATCGATGCGTTAAGAGCGCGTCCAGCGCAGCAGAGCCGCTCGGCTTGTCGTACACTCCCGGCTCATGGATCAAGAGCCCTCTATTCCGCAGGCGATCACGGCGAGCGGCCGGAGCTTTACCGAAGAGGAGATCTCCGCCATCGTCCGAATGGTGTCGATGTGCGTGGGCCTGAGTCGTTTTGAGCTGGCGCAGACCATCTGTGAGCTGCTGGGGTGGAGACGGGACAACGGAGCCCTGAAGTCCCGCGAGTGTCGGGATCTACTGGAGCGGTTGGAAGCTCGGGGGGATCTGGGGCTTCCCGCCAAGCGCACGGGCAGGCCCAAGGGGCGGCGCACCTGCACTGCGCAGACCGATCGGGGCGAACGCCGCGGCGAGATTGCCGGTGCGCTGCAGGAGGTGGCCCCGGTGGAGCTTCAGTTAGTGCGCCAGGCCGAGGGACGGGCATTGTGGCGCGAGCTTCTCGCGCGCTATCACTACTTGAGCGGGGGCGTGGGGTCAGTTCTCTACGTTACAGCCTCTGTTCTTGTATTCTCGCTCCGTGGCCCGACCCTTGCGACTCGAATTCCCCGGCGCCGTCTATCATGTCACCGCCCGCGGTGATGGGCGCGAGCCGATCTTTCTGGACGACGTGGACCGCCAGAGCTTCCTTGATCGGCTCGGCCGGGAGGTGATCCAGCAGGGCTGGCAGCTTTATGCCTTTTGCCTGATGGGAAACCACTATCACCTGCTGATGGAGACGCCCGAGGCCAATCTTGCACGGGGCATGCGGCGGCTGAACGGTGTTTACACCCAGGCGTTCAATCGCCGCCACAAACGGGTGGGGCACGTCCTACAGGGGCGCTACAAGGCTATCCTGGTGGACCGGGACGCCTATCTGCTGGAGCTTTGCCGCTACGTCGTGCTCAACCCGGTGCGTGCGGGTCTCGTCGGCGACCCTGCCGAGTGGCCCTGGAGCAGCTACACCGCCACCGCGGGCAATGCGCCGGTCCTGGACTGGATGGCTGCTGATGTGGTGCTTGGCCTGTTCGAGTCCGATCGCGCTGGAACTCGTCGCTCCTACGTTCGATTCGTGGCCCAGGGGATCGGTCGGCCTGCGCCGTGGCGGAACCTCGCGGGCCAGATCTTCCTCGGCGATCAGGCATTCCTCCAACGGATGCAGGGGTTGGCTGCGCAGCGCCCTGCCGCCAACGTGCCGCGGGCTCAACGGGCACCCGCACGCCCGAGTCGAGAACGCATTCTGCGAGCCGTGGCCGATGCCTACGGCGTAGCTCCAGAGCAGGTGCTGCGACGCTCCAGTGGACGCGTCTTCAGGGTGGCCGTATACCTGCTTCGCCGAGTCGGCAACCTTCCCTTGGCAGAGGTTGCGAAACAGGCTGGCGTTTCTGCCTCTCGCGTCTCCCAGATTCAGGCCGAGCTGGAGGCGACCGAGGACGAGGAGCGGATGACGGCGATCTTGAGGACCGTAATCTGAGATACTGGCCTTTGTTGCTCTCCTGAGCGCCTCTCGTCGGCACGGGATGAGAAAACCCTCTCGCGTTGGCCAATTGTATGCCGCCGAATAGCTTCAAGAGCGACGAAAGCTTTCTGCAGAAACTCGCGGTCGGCGCCGCGGGTACCAAGGCGACTCTCGCCCGACTCAAGGAGATAGGCTTCGAGCCGATCGAGCTGGAGCGCGGGTCTTCGGGTTTCAAGATATGGAAGCGTATCAAGATCAAGCGGGTACGGATGCCCGACATTCTCTGCCTGCGAAGCGGACTGAGGTTCGAGTCTCGGGGCAAGACCAAGCTTGAGATCTCGATGTCGCATTCCCGGTCGAACCCTGAAAGGGCGTGGGATGCGGGGCTTGCAGCCACTGACTATGTGGTGGTGGTCCTGTGCGAACAGGCCAGCGACTCCATAGTGGACTGGCGCCCGGCATCGCCGGTGCATTTCGTTCAGGTCAAGGGAATGCAGGACGCGTATCGGCGGGGACGGGTCAAGATACCCAGCCGAAGGGCGTCGAGGAGGGCTCGGAAATTCGGGTGATCTGGCCGTCGGCCGCTGCGAAGCAGCGGTCGGTCGTGGAAGAAGTCAGTCCCACCGCGATCCTCCTGCGCCCCCAAAGTGGCGGCCGCCCGCAACGGTGCCAGCTCGCGCGGAAGGGGCCGCTGGCTCCGCTATGCGAGGTGGGGCAGACCGTCCAACGGAACCAGATCGTGGCAGCGGTTACGCCCGTAGCGTTGAGCCTGAACACGCCGGCGGATGTGGGCGAGGCATACTTCGAGCAACAGCTCAGAAGCACGGTTCTTACCGAGCGTTACGCCGCGGCCAAGGCGCTTCGCAACCGGGGCTTCACCCAGGCCGGTGCAGCGCTCAAAGCGCGTCTCGCCCAAGCCACCGAGAACATTTACGTCCGCCTGGAAGCGGCTGCGGCTTTGGCAGCCCACGCCGATGCCGACGGTTGGGGATTCCTGCAGCAGAGCCTCGACAGTGAGTTCGACCAGGTCAAGCTCGAGACCGTGATCGTACTCTCGGAGGTCGACAAGCCTGAGAGCCAGGCCATGCTGATCGAAACTCTCGGAAATCGGAGTCGCCACGAAGAAATTCGAGCCGGGGCTGCGTGGGCACTGGGGCAGTTTCGGACTCCGTCCACCGCGAGGGCGCTCTCCGAAGCTCTGGACGAGATCAGTCTCGAAGTGAAGACCGAGGCGGCGCGTGCCCTGCTCCGGCTCGCTCCGGACCAAGTGCCGCTCCTTCTCGACCTTATCAAGTCCTCGCCCGTGGCGAAGAGAGACGGGCTTGCGTGGGTTCTGGCCCACCAAGGACAATTCGACCCGAAAGAGCTGCTCGCCGATGCTTCCGACGAAAATCTTCGACGCTGGGTGGCATACAATCATCGGTTTTGGGAAGGACCGGTTCCTGGAAGCTGCGATCCGCGAGGTGGCAGCCGCCGATCCGCAGGTGTATTTCTCTGCAAGCGTGCTGTGGCAGCTACTGGCGAGTTGGATCAAAGACTTGAAGGAGTACTGAGGTTGCTGCCCGACAGGCGCGCGTTGTATCGAACAGAGCTGGGCGCGACCTACGTCGGCGATTCCCGCGCCCTGCTTGCCGGGCTGCCAGACAGCTCGATGGACCTGGTGATGACCTCCCCACCGTTCGCGCTTCGCCGGCAGAAGACCTACGGAAACGTAGCCGAGACCGAGTACGTCGAGTGGCTGGTGCCATTTGCGCGGGACGTTCGCCGCGTCTTGAAGGACACCGGCAGCTTCGTGTTGGACCTGGGTGGGGCGTACCAGGCCGGCATGCCGGCGCGCTCGCTCTACAACTTCAGAGTGCTCATCGCGCTCTGCGACGAGGTGGGGTTCTTTCTCGCAGAGGACTTTTACTGGTTCAACCCGGCGAAGTTGCCCTCCCCGATCGAATGGGTCAACAAGCGGAAGATTCGGGCAAAGGACTCGGTGAACACGGTGTGGTGGTTCAGCAAGACGCCCGAGCCGAAGGCCGATGTGCGCAAGGTTCTGGCCCCGTACTCCGAGAGGATGAAGAAGCTCATCGCAGACCCGGACAGCTTCTACCAGCCCAGCAAGCGTCCTTCCGGCCACGACATCAGCAGGGGGTTCGGGACGGACAACGGCGGGGCCATCCCGCCAAATCTGCTGTCGATCCCGAACACGGACAGCAACTCCTTCTACCTTCGGATGTGCAAAAAGCACGGGCTCGATTGCCATCCCGCCCGGTTCCCGGAGGAGTTGCCCGCGTTTTTCATCAAGTTCTTGACCGAGCCTGGTGACCTCGTGGTCGATATCTTCGCGGGCTCGAACACCACCGGGGTCGCCGCGGAGCGCCTCGGCCGGCACTGGCTCTCCTTCGACTCGTCGTTGGAGTACCTTCGCGTCGGTGCTGCGGTTCATCGAGCGAGAGCCAGACACGACCATCGAGGAACTGCTCGCCAAGCTCCAAAACCCCGCGGCCGAGCACTTCATTCCTGCGGTGTGTCTGCCGACGCCGCCCCAACGACCGATCGAGCCGGCTGAGCCGACGCCAATGGATCTGTTCGGGCAATGACGTTACCAGCATGGCCTGTCCCATGTCTTCGGTTTCCTCCCGCGCTTCTCTCCTTGCGAGCCTGCGGCTACCGGTGGGGGGTGGAAGCGTTCATCGCCGGACTGCCCGAGAGCGCGCGGGGCGGCATAAGTGCCGTGCACTCCGCGAACAGATTTGGCGGCGTACCTTGGCCACCTGGGAACCGGCGCGGCGCCTCCCTAAACGTCGTTGTGGAAACGCCGGGACGCGAATCTGTCCGGGGAACTGCGGCGAACACGTCTTCCAGGAAAGAGCGGGGTCAGGAAAGAGCGGGGTCAGGGAAAGACTGGGGTCAAGTCTTGCAATCCAGCATTATTGAGCTATGCTTGGGGGTATGGCGAGACCCCTGCGGATTGAACTGGCCGGCGGGTTCTACCACGTCACTTCGCGCGGTGATCGGCGGGAAGCGATCTACCTCGATGACCACGACCGGGGGGAGTGGCTTGGCGTATTCGGCGAGGTCTGCGATCGATTCCATTGGCGCTGCCACGCCTATTGTGAGATGACCAACCACTATCACGTCGTCGTGGAAACGCCGGACGCGAATCTGTCCAAGGGCATGCGGCAACTGAACGGCGTCTACACCCAACGGTTCAACCGTCGCCGCGGGCTCGCCGGACACCTCTTCCAGGGGCGGTTCAAGGCGATCCTAGTCGAACGCGACGCCTACCTGCTGGAGCTGGCACGCTATGTGGTCCTCAATCCGGTGCGCGCGGGCATGGTTCGAGATGTCTCGGCCTGGGAGTGGAGCAGCTACCAGGCAATGGTTGGTCTCGCGTCTTCTCCTCCCTGGTTAGAGACCGACTGGGTACTCGGGCAGTTCGGCCAGGAACGCTCCCAGGCCCGAGTGCAGTACGCGGCCTTCGTCGGCGCTGGAGTGGCCGAGCCGAGCGTGTGGGAAGGGCTGCGCCACCAGATTTTCCTGGGCAGCGAGGCGTTCGCCGAGCGCTTCGCCGGCGCTGCCAAGAAACTGGAGGCACTGCGCGAAGTCCCCCGCGCGCAACGCAAACCCCTGGCCAAGCCACTCGCCGAGTTCGAGCGGGACTACGGGATTCGCCGCGAAGCCATGGCACGGGCGTTCCTCACGGGCGTTTACACCATGCAAGAGATCGCCGATCATTTCCACGTTCATTACGCGACGGTTAGCCGCGCGGTGCGTCGGCTTGAGGAGGGCTCGCGAGAGGTCCACGACATCTCCAAAACCGACCGCGAGAATGCGTGATTGCAATGCCTGACTCAAATTGGTCGCTGTCGGTGGACCATGCTTGCCGCACTCTAACTGGTCGTCGATGCGACAATCTACTTGGGAGCAAGGTCAAGGAAGTGTCCGTATCGCCATCCGATAGGTTTCCCCAGTGCCTATTTCCTGAGGAGTACCGGCTCTTGCCCATGTCGTTATACACATCTCGGGCTCTGTGAGGCCCGTTGTGCGTCCATGGCGAGCACGAAGTCGCGGGTTCGCTGCAGCCCGATCCACAGGCTTTGCGGACCCGGGAAGCCGTCGCCCTTGCGATTGAGGAGGCCGCCGAAGCTCGCCACCATACGCACCATCGCATCGAGCGAGGGGGGTGTCTCAGGCGGGGGCTGGCGCTTGGTGACGATATACACCGCGCGCCATTCCTCCTCGGCGAACACCACGTTGCAGGGCATCTGCGGGCAGTCGCGCCCGAGCAGGGTGAGGTAGAGCACCCGCCAGGCGATGATGAGGTAGAAGGCGAGCGCGGGCTCCAGGCGTTCGAGGGTCTCGAGCTGCAGCTTCTCGATGCGGCAGCCGCTTTTGAGGATCTTGAAGAACACCTCGATTTGCCACCGGCAGAGGTACCATTGGAGCTTCTCCAGGGCCTGCTCGGCGGTCTCGACGGGGAGGCTGGTGAGGAGCAGCCACTCGATGGGCTCCTCGCCCTGGGGCGGGTCCACCTCGCGGGCCAGCACGGCGCTCACCTCGATGTCCGCCAGGGTGCGGTCCGAGCGATGCGGGGCCTTGAAAGTGAGGCGTGCGACGCGCAGTTGCTGGTGGATGCGCCGCGCCGGACGCCTAGCGGTGGCGGGCAGGTCGAATTCGGCCTCGGCCAGCACCGGCGCGCTTGCGAGCCGGGCGCGCTCGGCGCGGATGAGCCACTCGGCGCAGGGCTGCGTGGCGGCGCGTTCCGCGAGCACCTCGTAGATGTCGGCCTCGCGGTCGGCGACATAGACCAACTGGGTCTCGGGCAGGGACTCGATGAGCTCCGAGACGCGTCGATAACCCTCCAGCCAGCGCAGGCTCTCTTTTTCCTCGATGGGCCGGCGGCCCTGCTCCTTGCCCAGACTGCCCGCCTCGCGGGTCCAGCTCCATAGATCCAATAGCCCCAAGGGCACCCGCTCGGGGGTCACGGCGAGGGTGGGGTGCAGGTACAATCCACGGCGGGTCTCGTAGTTGAGCGGGCCCAGCCCGACGATGTCGTTCTTGCCGCTATAGTCCCCTTCCGTGGTGTCTTGGATGCACAGCACCACCGAGTATTCGCGCATACGCTGCTCGGTGCAGGCGTAATGGGGCTCGAGCACCGCCTGGGCGGTGACCTGGGGATGGTCGAACAGCCGATAAGCCGCCAAGGTCTCGGCCCAGCCGCCACAGGCGGTGGGAATGCTCTGCATGGGATGGGCTCCCAGCTTCTCCAGGGTGCGTCGCGCCCGGCGGTTGAGGCGCGCATCACCCAAGTCGATGGCGGCCAGCTCCTTGGCCAGGGCATTCATGCGGCTCCCCCGAGCGCCCGGCGAAAGCGGCCATCGAGCGGATACACATAGACATCCTTGATGGGCAGCGCCTCACGGTCGAGCTTGCCCCGCCCGGTGGTCTGCCCCAGATGATGCCAGTTGGCCGCCCGGTAGCAGGTGCCCGCGAACCGGCCGGCCTCGACAAAGGTCTCCAGCAGCACCGGGCGTACCCCGTAGCGCTCTTCGAACTCGCCCGGCACCTGCCGCGCGGCCCGCCCGAGGACCTTGGAGGCCAGGTTCGCCACCCGCACCCACGGCAGAATGAGAAACCGCGCATGGTTCAGCACCTGCCCCAGGTGCTGCGCACGGCTTGGCGCATCCCAGCCAATCCAGCGGTCGCGCACGCCCACCTTCCAGGCCGCGGCCCCGAAGCCCATGGCCCCCACCACACCCGCGTCCCAGCGAATCAGATAGCGCAGCTGGGCACCGGGCAGCGGCCGGTAGCCCAAATAATGGTACCGGTCGATGAGCCCATTCCACAGCGCCGAGTCCGCCGGGTCAGCAACCGGCGCCAAGTGCAGACCCTGCAAATCCCGCACTGCGCCCACCACCGGTACCTCAGCGGGCCAATCTTGCGGCTCGCGCGACAGCCCCTTCCCATTGCCGTTACCGTTGCGCGGCGCCGGCAGCTCGATCCAGCCTGCCCGATGCAGCCGCAGCAGCCCGACTCGACAGCTCATCAGCTTGGGCCTACCGGCTGCATCGGTCCACCCCAGCACCCGACACACCCGCCGCGCCACCTCGGCTCGCACTCGGGGCTCCGCCAGCCGAGCCTCCCGCCGTATGCTCTCAAGCTCCCCCGCGCTCAGCACGCGCCCACCCAACCACCTCGGCAACCCCTTCTCCATCTGCTCCCCCTCGTCACCTGGTGAACGATGGGGGCATTGAATCAGCTTCCGGGGGCTGTGTCCAGAGGGGCAGCAGCCCTAGCTACGGGGAGATGTGTATAACGCC
>CAWCPV010000018.1:0-74508 GCA_963797555.1 uncultured Gammaproteobacteria bacterium
CAGGAGGTCGTCGCGATAGTAGCTATTGCCGCCGTCGATGATGATGTCACCGGCATCCATGCACGCGGCCAGCTCCTCGACCGTCTTGCCGGCCACCGGGCAGGAACCATCACCCAGACCGCGCGTGGTTTGGCCAGCTTCGTGATCAGCTCGTCGATCGAGGCGGCACCCCTCGGACGCCGCTACCCGCGATCTTTTCCACCGCGGTGGGGTTCACGTCGTAGACGACGCACTGGTGGCCATCCTTCGTCAAGCGCCGCACCAGATTTGCGCCCATACGTCCTAATCCGATCATGCCGAGATGCATCGTGAATCTCCTTTCTTACGTTGGCCTGTGTCTAATGCGACTGCCGACCCCGCGTGTACCCAATTGCTTCGGTGGGCTCCCGCGGTTTCATAACAGGGCGTTAGAGCAGTATTGGATGCGCGGCGTCCGTCCGGCAAAGCAGTCCACTGAATCAAGATGAAGTCTCCAAGAGGGCCACGGCCCGGCGGCATACGTTGTCGACGGTGAATCCATACTCGCGCATCACAACCTCGCCGGGGGCTGATGCGCCAAAGTGATCCACGGCGAGCACGTCGCCGCGGCTGCCGACATAGCGATACCAACCCTGCGACACACCGGCTTCGACCGCGAGCCTGGCGCCAACCGCCGGCGGCAGCACCGAGTGACGGTATTCCAGAGGCTGGGCATCGAACAGTTCCCAACTCGGCATCGAGACGATGCGCACCTGGATTTTTTCCTCCAGCAATTTCTGTCGCGCCGCCACGATCAGTGCGACCTCGGAGCCGCTGGCGATGAGAATCAGACGAGGATCGCCGTTCGGTGCATCGGCCAGGATGTATCCGCCGCGCTGTAAGCCATCGGCGGCGCCAAACTGTGCGCGGTCGAGCGTCGGCACGTCTTGCCGCGTCAACACCAGCGCCACCGGCCGTTCGCGCGTTGCCAGGGCAACGCGCCAGGCGACAGCGGTCTCATTGGCGTCGCCCGGGCGAATGACGATCAGGCGTGGAATCGCGCGCAGGTTGGCGAGTTGTTCCACCGGCTGATGCGTGGAACCGTCCTCGCCCAGGGCAATGCTGTCGTGAGTGAACACGTAGATCACGTGCAATCCCATCAAAGCGGCGAGGCGGATTGGCGGCCGCATGTAATCAGAAAACACCAGAAAGTCGCGCCGAATGGCACGGTCCCCCCGTGCGCGGCCAGGCCGTTAATGATCGAACCCATCGCATGCTCGCGCACGCCGAAATGCAGATTGCGGCCGGCGTAGGACCAACCGCCGCCGTCGGAACCCTGTTTGTCGCGGGCAGCCGCGCCGGACGGCTCGAAGTCTCCCAATCCCTTCAGCGCGGTGTGGGTCGACGGATCCAGATCGGCCGAGCCACCGATCAGTGCCGGCAGCTGCGGCGCAACGGCGTTCATGATCTTGCCCGAGGCGACACGCGTGGCCATGCCTTTGACATCCGCTGAGAACTCGGGGATATCCGCATCCCAGCCGGCAGGCAATTCGCCGCGCACGAGCTGTTGCAACTCCTGGGCAAGTTCGGGAAAGGCTTGTGCATACGCGGAAAAGTCTGTCGTTCCACGCTGCCTCGGCCCGCGCGCCGCGCCCGACCGCCTGGAGAAAATGCGCGCGCACCGGTTCCGGAATGTAGAAACGGCGGCTCCGTCGGCCAGCCCAGGTTCTCTTTGGTCAACCGCACCTCTTCCACGCCCAGCGGTGAACCGTGCGCTTCGAACGTGTCCTGTTTGTGCGGTGAGCCAAACCCAAGGTGGGTACGCAACAGAATCAGGGACGGTCGCTGCGTTTCAGCGCGTGCGCCTTCCAGCGCGCTGCTCGATCGCTGCCAGGTCGTTTCCGTCCGTCACCGCCTGCGTATGCCAGCCATACGCCTCGAAGCGACGCGCGCAGTCCTCGGTGAAGGTGATGGCGGTGCCGGCGGAGAGCGTGACGTGATTGTTGTCGTAGAGATAGATCAGTTTACCGAGCTGCAAGTGACCGGCGAGCGAGGCCGCCTCCGACGCGATGCCTTCCATGAGGTCGCCGTCGCTGACGATACCGTAGGTATGATGATCGACGACCTTGAAGCCGGGGCGGTTGTAGCGCGCCGCCAGGTGCGCCTCCGCGATCGCCATGCCCACGCCATTGCCAAAGCCCTGGCCCAGGGGCCCGGTGGTGGTCTCGACACCTGGCGTGAGGCCGCGCTCCGGGTGTCCCGGAGTCATGCTGCCCCATTGGCGGAACTGCTTGATCTGGTCCAGCGGCAAGGCATAACCCATCCCATTACACACAACTTGATGACAATCGTGTAACATCCTGACATAACGTCACAAGATGGGGTGTCGGGATGAGCTGGGCGGCGGAGGAATTTAGGGGCATCGATTTGGGCGACAAGCGGCTGGGCAAGCGGGCCGTGTTGCTTGCCGAGCGGCTGGCGGAGAAGCCGAGCGCGAGCATTCCCGGAGCGTGTGGGGGCTGGGCCGAGACCCAGGGAGCTTACCGGTTTTTTGCCCACGACGAGATGGACTGGCGGGACATCCTGGAGCCGCACTGGCAGTGTTCTGCGGCCCGGATGCGGGAGCACGAAATCGTGCTGTGCATCCAAGACACCACGGAGGTGGACTTCAACGGGCAGGACATCGCTGGCCTGGGGCCGTTGAGCTATGAGGCGCAACGCGGTATGTACCTGCATCCGACGTATGCCGTGACGCTCGCGCGCGAGCCCTTGGGCGTGCTGGATGCGTGGATGTGGGCACGCGAGCCGAAGGACGCCGAAGGCCCTCGGGGAGGTGTTCTGGAAAGCACCCGCTGGGTGGAGGGCTATGAGCGCATGGCAGAGCTGGCGTCCGAACTTCCACAGACCCGCCTGGTGTATGTAGCCGACCGGGAGGCTGACATCGTAGCCCTGATGGCCAAAGCGCGCGACCTGGGGCAGCCGGCCGACTGGTTGGTCCGCTCCCGGCACAACCGTGCGCTGCCCGAGGGCGGCAAGCTGTGGGAGGAGGTGACCCGAGGCGAATGCCTGGGCGGGATACGCTTCACGATGCCGTCGCGCCACGGACAAAAAGCGCGGCAAGTCTGCCAACAGGTGTGGGCGAGGCGTGTGAAGCTCTCCGACGGCAAGGGGGGTCGGTTGGAGGCCACCTGCATCGTGGCCCGGGAAGTGGACGCGCCAGCAGGCGTGAAGCCCGTCGAATGGCGCCTGCTCACCAACCGTGAGGCCGCCAGCTTGGAGGCGGCGGCCGAGCTCATCGACTGGTATCGCGCCCGCTGGGAGATTGAACTCTTCTTCCACGTGCTGAAGAACGCCTGCCGCGTGGAGGCGTTGCAGCTCAGCACCATGGAACGCCTGGAACGGGCGCTGGCGCTATTCATGGTGGTCGCCTGGCGCATCGCCCGGCTGATGCGCCTGGGGCGCACCTGTCCGGACTTGGAGGCCGAGTGGTTGTTCGAGCGCGAGGAGTGGGAGGCAGCCTTCCTCCTGAACAAGAAACGCCCACCGAAGACGCCACCCCGACTGAACCAAGTGGTGCATCTCATCGCCAGGCTCGGCGGCTTCCTGGGGCGCAAGGGCGACGGCGAGCCCGGCGTGAAAACCCTCTGGCAAGGGCTCACGCGCGTCATGGACTTCGCGGCAGGACTGCACTACGCGCGTGAGGCTCAAGTCCTTTGAGTTGTGTGTAATGGGATGGGCATAACCGGTAACGTGGAGCAGGCTGTAAAGCAGCATCGATCCGTGCCCGGCGGAAAGAACAAAACGATCACGATCGAACCAGTCGGGGTTGCCCGGATGGTGTTTGAAAAAGCGCATCCACAACACATAGGCCATCGCCGCGGCGCCTAGCGGCAAGCCCGGATGCCCGCTGTTCGCTTTTTGCACGGCATCAACCGAGAGGAAACGCAGGGTGTTGATGCAGAGCTCGTCCAAAGAAGTAGCAGGGATTGCGGTCGAAGGCTCGGGACTCATCAGAGATTTCCTTGTCTTATCAGCACGAAGCCGATTGTCTGCGCAGTTGCAATCAACATTTGAGACCGTGCTGCGAGCCGACAGTTCCACCGGCGATGATGCGCAATGCCTGTATAGCGATCGCATCAATCCACTTCAAAGTAGTGAGCCGCGCCGCCGAATCATACGGCGGAGCGTCTTTCACTGCTTGCCGAGTCGAATTGATCGAGAGAGTGGCGCCGGGGCGGCGCTCGTCCTGGATCCATTGCCGCCGGATGAGCACTTGGTGACCGATCCACCAGTTGCTCGTGTCCACAATATATTTGGCATCACGCATTCTTGATTTCCGACGATCGAGAACCGGACGCGGAATAATCAGGAATAATTCAACCACAAGCAGATGCGCCTGTATGTACGATGACGAACACAGAGTGCAAGTGGCGCCGGTTCAATGCCATTGCGATTGAGCACATCGGAAGCAACCGAGCCGCGCCCCACCTTATGGCAGCCTTATGGCCAAGGTCAAGCAGCGCACTTTGAGTCCCCGCAAGTCACAGCCCCAATTGTCCAGCGCCATGCGCACGACCAACTTCGAGATCTCGCGCATTATCCCTGGCGGCCTCGCCCGCGTTCTGCGCATCGATAACTGCGCATGCGGCGTCGTATAGGTTACTTCTGACCCGCCCCGTTCACGGATGCCTCCGGCCAATTCCGGACTTGCTGCCAAGTCTGCTGTACTGCAGGTGGTAGCTTGTTCATGTGCTTCAGGAACAGCGCGAGCGTCCAGATCTCCCGGTCGCTGAGGGTGTATCCGAACGAAGGCATGCCGGTCAGGCGAATACCGTGCTTGATCTTCCAGAACGAATCACCCTCCGGGTCGTCCTCAACCCCCTCGGTCGCCAATTGCGGCGGCTTTTGATAAAGGCCTTTCGCAATTGGCGATGACGACGCATCCCCCTTCGCGGAACCATGGCAAACCGCGCAGTTCTGCGCGAAAAGATGAACGCCTTCGAGGAGGTTCTGCTCGGTCAGCGCCACCGGATTTTGGCCCGTTGGGGCGTCGCGACCTAGTGTCGCATCCAGCGAAGTACGGGCCATCCAGGTTTCCAGCCAACCGGGTTTCGCATCGGCGTTGGCGGGAATAAGCCCGCTTCGCACCAGCGCGTACGCGCCGATCAGCGCAACGGCAAGCGTCAATGCGACTCCCGCAACTATACCTTTCAACATAACACCTCCTCATTCCGCGGCAGCACACCGCCGATATCCATAAACAACGTCGTGTTCCCCATCGCTCTTTTCATTCGGTTTCGGTCAACGCTTTCTGCCACCTTTGACAGTTCGCTTATCGAAGGTTCTTACCGGAATCGTGTGGGTAGATATGCTTACGCTGCGGCAGCCTCTGCCTGAGGTCTGACACAAGATCGTGTGTTGAACGGCAAGGCCGGCAAGTGGGCCAGGTTGCCCGCGATGAGGTAGGCGATGGTGATGAGCGAGCGCGTGGTGCGGTAGCCTCGGGCGCGGGCTTTGGCAGCCTGGATGAGGGAGTTGATGCCCTCGGCGCGGCCGTTGGTGAGGCCGGAGTGGAATGCGGCGAGCACGCCGTCCCAGTGCTCTTTCAGGGTAGTGGCGAGGCGTTTCATGGGCTGCAGGCGGCTACGCCGTGCCCAGCTATACCAGCGCCCGAGGGCGCTCTCGGCCTGCTCGAGGGTGCTGGCCGTGGCGTAGATATCGCGCAGCGCCTCCTTGAGGCGCCAGGCACGGGCGGTCTTGAGCCGGGCGCGGGAGAGCCAGTGGAAGTCGGTGAGCTGCTCCCAGGTCCAGTCGTGGGCGTCTTTGAGCCAGGTCCAGCGGGTGCCCCTGAGGGCGGGCTCGGTCTTGACCTCCTCGCGGCGCACTGTATCGACGGCCTGGTTGGCGAGCTGGATGACATGGAAGGCATCGAAGCTCACCGTGGCTTTAGGCAGATGCTTGGTCACCCCGGCGAGATAAGCGGCGGACAGGTCGATGCACACCTGCTCGATGGCCTGCGGGTCGCCCCCGTGCGCCTGGAGGTCGGCGGCAAAGGCCGCCACGGTGCTCTGGTCGCGGCCCTCGCAGGCGAACAGCAGGCGTTTGCCCGTGAGGTCATGGAACAGGCTGATGTAGTGCTGCCCACGCCGGGCGGCGGTCTCGTCCAGGCCCACGGCGCGCACCGGGGAGTGGTCCTCCTGGGCGCGGGCCGCCTCCACGTAGTGCTCGAGCACCCCCCACAGGCGCTCATCGCCCACGCCCAGGTGCCGGGCGACGGTCGCCACCGGCATCGCCTGGCACAGCGTCACCACCAGTGCCTCCATCAGCGCGGTGAAGCCACTGTGTGCGCGCGCCCACGGCGGCTCGACCTGAGTCGTCTTGCCGCAGCTCTCACAGCGCACTCGCGGCAGATGCGCGTGCAGGTCTGCCCGTGACTTAAAGAAGCTCAGGTGCTGCCAGCTGCGCTTGCGGGTATCATGCACCGGCTGGCCTGGCACTCCGCACGCCGGGCAGGCGAAGCGGCTCCCCTTGGCAAAGGCCACCTCGAGGTCGATGCGCCCAGCCTCGGGGTCAAAGCGTACGCCGGTGACTTCCCAAGGCGCCGTGAGGCCCAGTGCCGTCGTGAATAGATGCGTTGGCTCCATGGCGCTCCCCCCTTGATGGCCTGTGGATTTGTGGACGAGTCCTGCGGAGCGGCCCGCGTCCCAAGGACCGTGTGGACAACCTCCCGGTTGCCCACACTCGCGGGCCTCTCGCCCACAACCCCACAGGCCCAACCACAAGATGTTGTGATAGACGATTGCTCAGAACGGATGCTACTCGACCACCACGATCCACACAATTACCGAAAGAGCCTTATCGAACCAGCAGTATGACGCTGGATCGTGGACTCAGGTGGTAGGTTTTCGGATCTTCCCAAAGCGGTTCCCCGCCCGCAGCAAACAGTTCCAGAGGCGCTTCGCGCGCGGTGTCGACGGCCAGATACCACCACCCCCGGCCGGTACGGAAGGCAAAGCGAAATCGACCGCAGCGGCACCGGCATTGAACATCAGGTTAAGTGCGCGCTGCTTGTCTTCATGGATGAGACAGGCAAACTGCTTTTTCTTCGGGTCGGTCCACGTCCCCCTTGCGGGCCAAACCAATGGATCTCGGCGTCCGTGTAGAATTGCTCCTTGCTCAGAATCGGATGGGCACGACGAAAGGCGATCATGCCACGCGTGAAGCGGAAGATGTCCCTGTGCTGGTCCAGACGGCTCCAGTCATGCCAGCTCGTTTCGTTGTCCTGGCAGTAGGCGTTGTTGTTGCCGCCTTGCGTGCGGCGAAATTCGTCCCCGCCGAGCAGCATCGGCACCCCACGGGAGATTAACAGCGTCAACAGGAAGTTTTTGATCTGGCACTTCCTGATAGACGCAATTCCGGTATCCGTGGTCTCGCCCTCAGCGCCGTAGTTGTCGCTGAAGTTGGCGTCCGTGCCGTCGTGGTTGTTTTCGCCGTTGGCTTCATTGTGCTTTTCGCGATAGCTCACCAGGTCGTGCAGCGTGAAGCCGTCGTGGCAGGTGACGAAATTGATGCTGCCCTCGGGGCCTTTGCCCGACTCGGTGTAGATGTCGGCGCTGCCGCAGATGCGGCTGGCAAACAAACCGAGCATCCCGTCATCGCCGCGCCAGAAACGACGAACATCATCCCGGTACCGGCCGTTCCACTCCGCCCAGCGCCGCTCTGAGAAGCTGCCCACCTCGTAGGCACCGGCGGCGTCCCACGCCTCGGCAATGATTTTCACGTCTCTCAGGATCGGGTCCTCGGCGGTCCGCTCGAGAAGTGGCGCATTGACCAGCAGCTTGCCGGTGCCGTCCCGGCCGAGAACCGACGCCAGGTCAAACCGGAATCCGTCCACATGCATCTCCATAACCCAGTAGCGTAACGCGCCCAGGATGTGGTCCCGCACCACGGGATGGTTGGCGTTGATGGTGTTGCCGGTACCCGTGTAGTTCTTGTAGTAGCGTTGGTCCGACGCCAGCATGTAGAAAATCGCATTGTCGATCCCGCGAAAACACAGGGTTGGGCCCAGTTCGTCCCCTCCGCCGTGTGATTGAACACGACATCCAGGATCACTTCGATGCCGGCACGATGGAGCGCCCGGACCATTTCCTTGAACTCCAGCTTCTGCTGACCCATGCCTCGCGCACTGCTGTAGGAGGCCTTCGGCGCAAAGAAGGTGACGGGATCGTAGCCCCAGTAGTTTCTAAGTGGCTCGCCTGTTTGCGGATTGATGCCCAACACCTGGCATTCGTTGAACTCGTGTACGGGCATCAATTCCACTGCTGTCACGCCCAATTCCTTTAGATATGGAATCTCTTCCATCAGACCGCGGTAGGTGCCGGGATGCTTCACGCCGGAATTGGGATGAATGGTGAAACCACGGATGTGGGTTTCATAAATGACAGTCTTCGACCAGGGATGCCTGGGTGGCAGGTCGTCCTGCCAGTGGAAGTGCTCGAGAGTGAACACGCATTTCGGCATGGCTCCGGCATCATCCACCGAGGAGCAAACCAAGTCCCGCTCCGGCGCCGTCGGATCGTAGCCGTAGGCCGCTCCGAAATCCCAGTTGGATACACGTGAGATCGCCGTCGCAAAGGGGTCCAGGAGCAGCTTGTGGAAATTGAAACGATGTCCTTCGTCAGGCTGGTGCGGGCCATCCACCCGGTAGGCATAGAGTTGACCGGGACGAATCCCCGCAACCCATACGGGCCACACATCACCGGTGCGGTTACAGGGAGGATCAAGGTCAATAACCCTGGCCGGCGTTGCGTCTGCGGGTTGATCAAACAACTCCAGCCGAACGCGGCTGGCGTGACGGCTGAACAAGGCGAAGTTGACGCCCCCCTCGGATTCATGAATTCCCAAGGGCAAAAGGAACGCCTCTCCGGACTTGCGTGCGCGCGGAGACATCTGCCACGTGATCATGGTGCGGGTGTTCAGGCGTCTTCATGCTCGTATTGAATCATCGCTGCCACAGGATTCGCGCATCTTCGAGGGGAACCGCCACGCCGTCGCGGTGCGGTACGAGTCGCACCGTATAGTCTGTCGCCGGGCGGGCCGCAGGCACAGCTGCACGATAGGCGTAACCGTTTATGGCGCCCACCAGTTGCCGAATGCGCTTCATCTCCACCCGCTCCGGCGCGGCACCGTTAACGCCATTGGCATACAGCTCGATCCGCACCACCACCGGGTCAAGGTCATCCAGGTACACCTGCACTTCAAATACGTGTTGCCCGCCATCGGTTTCCAGCTTCAATTCGCCGAAACGTAATGCAGTCCATTGTTGATCCAGCGCATGCCGCCAGTTAACCAACTCCACGCCGATCGCACCTTTGTCGACAGCCCGCGCAAGGCACGCGGAGGCCGCCGGGAGGTAGTGTTGCTCAGTGTATTCGCACACCGCGCGGTTGGTGGAGAAATGCGGTGTCAATCGCGCCATGCTTTCGCGCATTCGGGCCACCCAGGCCGTGGGAACGCCTTGCTCGTCGCGCGTATAGAATTCGGGAATCACTTCGCGTTCGAGCAGGTCATAGAGGGCTTGCGCTTCGGCTGCGTCCCAGGCGGGATCGTGATCATGCTCCAGACCATCCCCCAACGCCCAGCCGACTTCCGGCGTGTAGGCTTCCGCCCACCACCCGTCCAATTCCGACAGATTGATGCCGCCATTGACCAGCACCTTCATGCCGCTGGTTCCACACGCTTCCCAGGGACGTTCGGGCGTGTTGATCCAGACATCCACTCCCTGCACCAACTGCTCGGTCAAATGCATGTCGTAATCACTGAGGAAGATCGCATGGGGGCGCACCTCGGGCCGCCGAATGAAATGCGTCCACTGCTGAATCAGGGCCTGCCCTGCCAGGTCTGCGGGATGGGCCTTGCCGGCCATGATGAGCTGTACCGGGCGTTGCGGATTAGACAACAGGCGCAGCAGTCGTTCCGGGTCGTGGAGCAGCAGATTCGGTCTCTTGTAGCTTGCAAAGCGGCGGGCAAAGCCCAGCGTCAACGTATTGCAATCAAACAGATGCTTCGCAGCATCGACCGCCTCGGGGGACGCGCCGGCGGCAGCCAGTTGCCCGGACAATCGTTCACGAATGTAGTCAACGAACGTCCGGCTGGCAGCGGTGCGAAATTGCCAGAGCTTGGTGTCGGAGACGCGGCGCATGTCCTGTTCCAGGGTTTCTGTTGCACCCAGCCAACGATCCTTGCCGCAGGTCTCCGTCCAAAGATCGTCGGCCGCCGCCGAATCCCAGGTCGGCATATGGACGCCGTTGGTCACGTGTCCGACGGGCACTTCGTCCGCCGGCCAGTGCGGAAAGAGATGCTCAAAGAGATGCCGGCTGACCTTCCCATGCAGGCGACTCACGCCGTTCACTGCGCCGCTGCCCCGGATCGCCAGATAGGCCATGTTGAAAGGTTCCGACGAATCGTTCGGGTTCTGGCGGCCCAAGGCCAGCAAGTCGGGGACGGTTATGCCGAGCTTCCGTTCGGCATAACCACCGAGGTATTGCTCGATGAGCGCCGGAGCGAAACGGTCGAATCCGGCGGCCACCGCCGTGTGGGTGGTGAAGAGGTTCCCCGCCCGGGTGACGGCCAGTGCGACCTCAAAGGGCTGCCCGTTCTCTTGCATGAAACTGCGGGCGCGTTCCAACACCGCGAACGCCGCATGCCCTTCGTTCAAGTGGCAGACTTCCGGCTGGATGCCGAGTGCGGCGAGCAATCGCCATCCGCCGATTCCGAGCAGCAGTTCCTGCTCGAGGCGCAGCTCCGGCCCACCTCCATAAAGCTCGCTGGTAATGCCTCGATGCGCGGGGTAATTCGCTGCGTCATTGCTGTCCAGCAGGTACAGCTTCACGCGGCCGACCTGAACCTGCCAGGCGCGCAGCCAGACCGAGTAACCGGGCAAGGCGATCTCCAACCGCAACCATTCGCCGTTCGATTGGCGCAAAGGCGTGATCGGCAACTGTCCGGGGTCGTTGTAGGGGAAGAGGGCCTGTTGCGCGCCATTCTTGTCGATCACCTGGCGAAAATAGCCCTGCTGGTAGAGCAGCCCCACGCCGATGACCGGAACGCCCAAATCGCTGGCGGCCTTGAGTTGATCGCCGGCCACGTTCCCGAGCCCGCCCGAGTATATGGGCAAGGCTTCGCTCAACATGAATTCCATACTGAAATACGCGACACAGCTTAGCTGCGATTGCGGGTAGGTTTGCTGAAACCACGCGGGCGCCTCCGCAGCATCCCGCCTGGCTTGCACCAGGTCGTCAACGTTCTGGCGGAAAGCGGGTTGCGCTAAAACACGCTGGAGTTTCTCCCGCGAGACCGTCTGCAGGACGACCCAGGGGTTATGCGTGAGCTCCCACAGCACGGTATCCAGCTGCCGCCACACCTGGTCGGTGGCATGATTCCATGTCCAGCGCATATCGAGGGCAAGCTCGGCCAGGGAATCGAATCCCTCTACGTCCCTGGGTAAGAGAAGCTCCTTCGGGTGGCTATTTCGTGTTTGTTCGCCCATTGCCTCTCCTTCAAATTTGTCGTGGACACAGTCTCCGACTAATGTGTGGGCGCCGCCAGCGCAGCGCCGACGATGGTCTGTGCTTCCTCCAGGATGCGGCGCAGATGATTCGCTCCACGGAAGCTCTCCGCATAGATCTTGTAGATGTCTTCAGGGCCGGACGGGCGCGCCGCAAACCATCCGCTCTCGGTAATCACCTTCAACCCGCCGATGGGCGCGTCGTTGCCCGGCGAGTGGGTGAGGATGGTCTGGATTGTTTCGCCAGCCAGCTCCGCGGACGGTATCTGCTGGGGTGTAAGTTGCGCCAGCCTTTGTTTTTGCTCCGGAGTCGCGGGCGCCTCAACCCGATCGTAAACGGGTTCGCTGAACTCGCGCGCAAGCTCACGATAGATTTCGCCCGGATCGCGGCCCATGCGCGCGGTAATCTCCGCCGACAGCAAAGCCGGGGCAATGCCGTCCTTGTCTGTCGTCCAGACGCTGCCATCCAGACGGACAAAAGCCGCACCCGCACTCTCTTCCCCGCAAAGCCGAGCGAGCCGTCGAGCAGGCCGTCGACGAACCACTTGAAACCGACCGGCACTTCGTAGAGCTTGCGGCCGAGCTTCGCGGTGACGCGATCGATCATCTGGCTGCTAACCACCGTCTTGGCGGCCGCTGCCGACTTGATCCACTTCGGCCGATGCTGGAAGAGGTAGAAAATGGCGACCGCAAGGTAATGGTTGGGCGGCAGCAGGCCCGCCTTCCCGGTGACGATCCCGTGCCGGTCGTGGTCGGTGTCGCAGGCGAACGCGATGTCGAAGCGGTCCTTGAGGTCGATCAGGCTCTGCATGGCGTAGGGCGAGGACGGATCCATGCGAATCTGACCGTCCCAATCGACCGTCATGAAGCGGAAGGTCGGATCGACGACGTCGTTCACGACCGTGAGATTCAAGCCATAGCGCTCGGCAATCGGGCCCCAATAGTGAACGCCAGCGCCGCCGAGCGGATCCACGCCCATGCGGATGTTCGCGCCGCGAATTGCCTCCATATCGAGCACGCTGCCGAGATCGCTCACGTAAGCATCGAGAAAGTCGTGCCGATGCGTGGTGGGGGCGCGCAGTGCCTTCTCGTGAGGAATTCTATTCACGCCCTGGAGGCCGGTTTCCAGAAGCGCATTGGCCCTGGCTTCGATCCACTTCGTGACGTCGTTATCCGCCGGCCCGCCGCTGGGCGGGTTGTACTTGAAGCCGCCGTTGTCGGGCGGATTGTGCGAAGGCGTGATGACGATGCCGTCCGCAATGCCTGCAGTGCGCCCGCGGTTGTAAGTGAGTATTGCGTGAGAAACCGCGGGAGTGGGCGTGTATTCGTCGTGCTCCGCGAGCATGACATCCACGCCGTTGGCCGCCAGCACTTCGAGCGCGCTGGCACAAGCCGGCACGGACAGCGCGTGCGTGTCGATACCGAGGAACAGCGGGCCGCCTACGCCCTGCGGCTTGCGGTAATCGCAGATGGCCTGACTGATGGCCAGGACGTGCCATTCGTTGAAAGTGCGTTCGAAGGAGGAACCACGATGTCCCGAGGTGCCAAATGCGACCCTTTGTCCGGGCACGGAAGTGTCGGGCGTATTGCTGTAGTAGGCTGTGACGAGTCTGGGCACATTGACCAGCATCGCCGGCTGGGCGGGCTTACCCGCAAATGGACTTATCTTCATTTCCACATTACGTTAGCGTCTGCCTTCGCTGCGGCAGCAAGAAGATTAATGAGAGGCAGCGCCCGATTACTCATGCTTACCACTGTCTCATCCGCACCCTTGTCCACAACTGGAGACGAGGCTTTTTCTGCCTCGATAACGGCTGTTAACCGACTCAGGGCTGCAGGAACATCTGCCGCCAGAATCGCGCCGGGTACGGTGGCGCTGTGTCCCATCATTTTCAGAATGGCAAGCGCGACATTCCCAAACATGGCGATGTCGGCATAGGCTTCGGTAGTAAAAGTCACCAGCATGCAGTTCTCCTCATTGCGCAAGTCAGTCAATGCCATATTGCGTACGGCGATTAACCTTACAGATAAATCTGGCCGACCGACAGATAATTGGCGGGGCGCCAGCAGGCATCCATCTTGTGGAGCAATTCCGGTGAGAGTGTTCTGGTTCCCATAGTCTAAGTCCCTCGAATTGAGCCGAGATTGAGAACGCGGGTGACGGACCTATTCACGCAATCTGAATCTTTCGTTCCGTCAGCCGGTAACTGCCCTCGGTCGTCACCGCCAACGCGACCATCCCTGCTAGTGCAGTGTCTCACAAATAGCTATGCACAGATCTGCTCCATCCGGTTTCGGGCCGCGACGATCTTGCGCAGGATGTCCTCGCCCTTGGCGTTCCAAACATAGCGCTTGGGGTGGGCGTTACGCTCAGCGAGAAAGGCGATGATAGCCTCGGCGAGCGCCTTGACGGAGCCAAAGCTGCCTTCGGCGAGAAAATCGCCCAGATCGCGGAAGAACCGCTCGACCAGATTCATCCAGGACGAAGAGGTGGGGGTGAAGTGCAGGTGCATGCGCGGGTGCTTCGCGAGCCACGCCTTGACCGCCTGATGCTTGTGGGTGGCGTAATTGTCGAGGATAAGATGGAGGTCGAGGTCCTGGGGGGTTTCCCGGTCGATGCGGCGCAGAAACGCGAGCCACTCCTGATGGCGGTGCTTGCGCGCCAGGGCGGTGGTGAGCTTGCCCTCCAAGTAGTTGAGCGCCGCGAACAGGGTGAGCGTGCCGTGACGGATGTAGTCGTGGGTGCGCGTCCTGGGCAGCCCTGGCTGGGTGCGCTCCAGCGCCTGCATCTGGGTCTTCTCGTCGCAGCAGAGCACGACCGCCTTGTCCGGGGGCGCCAGATACAGCCCGATCACGTCCCAGAATTTCGCCTCAAAGTGCTTGTCCTTGGACAGCTTGAACTGGCGGTTCAGGTGCGGCTTGATGTCATTGGCCGCCCACAGCCGCTGCACACTCGCCTTCGAGATGCCCGCGGCGGCAGCCATGGTGCGGCAGCTCCAGCGCCCCAGATGCGCCGGCGGCTTACCGACCGTCTCCAGCACCCGCCTCACCTTCGTCTGCGAGAGCCTGGGCTTGCGCCCTCGTCCGGGCGCATCCGCCAGCCCCGCCAAGCTCCGCTGCCGATAGCGCCGGCACCACTGCCCGACGCTCGCCCGCGTGGTGCCCAGCTTCGCGGCGATGGCCTTCTGATCCAGTCCTTCAACAGCCAGCAGAATGATTCTGGCGCGCTGCCGATCCCGAACTGCCACCGTGTGCGAACGCACTCGACGCTGCAGCTCTTGCGCCTCTTCTGGCAATACCTCCAGGGACATCCTCCTCATGGCTCCCGCCTCCCAGTGCCCGTACTTCCAGTATGGCACCAGTCCGGCATAAGTAAAGGCATTTGTGAGACACTGCACTAGGACCCACAACTTCGCGGGCGTCGTCATTGTAGTCTGACAAACCAACGCGCCCAATGCAACCAGGCACGCGACCGCCCCGGCCGCCGAAATCCAGCCGCGGCTGTTGTTATGACGCGCGCGCCGCACGTTGGCGGCGTTCACTGCGGCGAAGATCAGCAAGAACCCGGCGCTGCCCAGGGCGGCAATGCTCGTCAGGTCAAAAGCGTTGGCCACGAGCAGGGTCAACCCGGCGGTAATCAACAATCCTTCCACCGCCTCACCCCACACTTTCCGCTCCAGCATCGCCGGTAACTCGCCGTCGCGCGCCATGCTGTAACTCAAGCGCGCTGCCCCGTAGAGCGTGGCGTTGATAGCGGAAGCGGTCGACAACATGGCTGCGACGGCGATCAGCGTGAAGCCGGTCTGCCCGAGAAACGGCCGAGCCGCTTCTGCCAGGGCGTAATCCTTGGCCGCCACGATCCTGTCCACCGAAAGATTGCCCACGGTGACGAGCGAGACCAGCACGTACAAAGCGATGACAGACCCGGCCGCGCGCGGCAGCGTCTGCGCCACGTCGCGCACGTCGCGCGCCGTGTTGGCGACCAGCTCGAACCCTTCGTACGCCAAAAAGATGATCATCCCGCCTGCGACCAACTGCAGCGGTGGGGACCAGGAGCCTGGCGCGATCTGGGACGTGTGCACACCGGCAAGACCGGCGCCGACGAACAACAGCAGGACCGCCAATTTCAGTCCCACGATCCAGTTCTCTTGCCTTGCCATGTTTAGTGCCCCCATCGCGGTTGCGATCGGCGAGCCGTAGGGAACCAGATTCTGGCGACGCATCGCACGCTGGCGCGCCACATCGAAGAGGCCCTCGCCCAGTGTCCCCCCTCGACGCTGGGGCGGTGGTGCGGTTCCGCAGCCCCGCTTACAGTCCCGACACCGGAGGCTTCCACCCGGTGAAGGTCTGCCGTGAGGGCCGGCGGCCGGCTGCTGTATGTGACCGACTTCGCCTACGCCCGTCAACCCCCTTATGCCGAGCTCGTCAAGGAGCTCGACTTCGACTTCGGCCTGGGGCTGTTCCAGCACTTGGGGCGGGACTCCCCGTTGGCTCGAGGCCGGGATCTCTTCCATGACCACCCGACGGACGCCGGGAAGACGTTGCTGCGCCAATGACGTAGTGACGCCATACAATAGTTGCAGTAGCGTCCTGCGAATGGCTAAGCCGCCGGTTTGGACGGTACCCCCATGATGCGCGAAGGCCGCATGGCTATTACGTTTGACCGCGCGGCACCCAAAATAACCGTCAGTTGGTTGCCGCTGCTCCTTGGTCTTGCTGGCCGCCCTCGTCAGGGTCGCCTTGGCCCGAGCGGAATGATGGTCCATGAGCCATGGACCTGGACCGGGCCGCCGTCCTTGCCGGTGCGCTCCTGGCGCTCCCGATGACCCCAGGCGGAGGATTGCCTGCTGGGCGGGCCGGTTCCTCGACGCCTGGTGTACGCGGACCCTGCGCTCGAAGATTGAGCCGACGAAGAAGCTGGCCAGGATGGCGCGCGGTCACAGGGCGCTTTTGCTCAACTGCTTCCGGGCCAAAGGACAGCTTTCCAGCGGTGTCGTGGAGGGCTTCAACACCACAGCAAAACTGCCCTCCAGAAAATCCTTCGGTTTTCGGACCTATCATGGTGCTGAAATCGCCTTGCATCATGCACTCGGCGCTCTACCCGAGCCGGAGTTCACCCACAGATTCTGCTGACGAGCCAAAACTCGAATGGATGGAATGCCCGTATCGCCGGCCTGTAGCACCGGTCCGATGCGCCGCTAGAAGATCGGCACCAGCTTGTAGCCCTGGGTTTGCCAGCCGATCAGCGAAACGAAGCCGTCCTCCACGATTTTCACTTCAGGCAGTACGGTATCGTTGGCCACGTTGAACCCCTGGGTGGACAGGGCGCATACCTCCAGCCGAACGCCCAGCTTGTGCAGGGCGCGTATGGCATCGGCGATCGATTTCAGGCTTTCCTCGTGCTCCATCGCCAGCGCCGGCTCGGGCTTGGTGGTCAGGAAACGGACCGTGGGGCCGATGAATACAATCACCATATCCGGCTTCACCTGCTGGCGTACCAGCCTTTCGTGCGTGTCATGGATGACGCGGAGGTAGAGGGCAGTTTTCTTGGGACTGTCGAGAGCGACCAGAAAGACGGCCTTGGCTTCCTTGACTCCTTTCAATGCGTCGGCATTGCCGATTTCCTCCGCGAGGACGACTGAATGGAAAAGAAGGCCGGCGAACAGCAGGGCTAGAAGTCTGAAGGTGGCAAGCATTTCGGCTTCCTCATCGTCTGGGGTGGTGACTGCCAAATTGCGGGTTTACTGGAAAACCGCATGCCGAGTGTGTTCATCACGGGTGCCAACCGGGGCCTGGGGCTGGAATGGGCGCGGCAATATACCGTGGCAGGGTGGCGGGTCCATGCCAGCTGCAGTTATCCCGAAGCAGCACACGGACTGCGAGCGCTTGCCGCCGGGCACGCTTCGCTCACGCTGCATCGTCCGGATGTCACCGATGTCCATCAACAAAGACGCCCTTCCGGCGTCCTGCGGACGACCCGTCTCGTTTCCGACCAGACGGTTGCCCCCGATACGGCCGGTTATCCCATCGCCTCGGGGGTCATTGAAGGGGCCTGGCGCTGTGTGGTCAACGACCGCATGGAGCGCTCCGGCATGCGTTGGGTCCTCGAGGGCGCCCACGCCACGCTCGGGCTGCGCAGGATTTCCCTCAGCAGCCTGTAGGACGAGTTGATGACCTTTCGCATCACGCAAGAATCCCAGCGCCTATACCCCTATCGTGCGGCGAACGACCCGGACATGAACTTCCCGTGTGCCGCTTAAGAGCCGCGGGAGGCGGATTGCACCCCAGCACCCCCGCATGGAGAGGTGAGGCTTTTTGAATAAGCTCTCACTTCTAGTTGCGGGGTGAAGGCACCGGCGCAGTGGCCGGGTCCTTGCCCTTCTCGGACTGCCCAAAGTTATGCATCTTCTCCTTGGCCTTGTTCTCGTCCTGCTTCATCTTGTCCTTGTCTACCGTGAACGTGACGTTGGATTTGTCCGACGAGACGTGGAACCACTTCAGGTAAAAGCCCACGCCAACCGCGGCGACCACGACGAGAATCAGCACCATCAGCAAGCGGCTCATCGATCTCTCCTTGAAAGGTGGGGGAATGGTTTGAACGGCGTTCGGAGACGGTTGTTCATTAAGCCGTGTGGAATCCAGTGCGATTAGATCTTGCCCATAAGCACGAGCACGGCCACGAGCACCAGCCCTAGGGCGCCGCTGGGACCATACCCCACTGACGGCTGTGACCCCACAGCGGCAGAACGCCCAAAAGCAGCAGGACCAGAACCATCAGAAGGATCAAACCGATTGACATGAGAGACCCCTTTCGATGGTCTGGGATTTGGCGCCGACCGCCGCCGTGAACGTCACGGCGGGCGCCTGAGCGGTTGGTCTGACTGCCCGCACCCGCCAAAGGGCATGCGGTGCGAGCACCCCGTGATAGCGATGGCGGTGGAGGCGCGGCGGCGTGAGGCGGGGCTGTCTTGTCCCATCGGGCGGAGCTTTGGGCAAGCGGGTAGATTCGGGGCCTGTCCCTACGCCTGCGCTAAGCGCTCCAGGGCAAACCGCGGTCGGGTGCAATAGCGCAGCCGCCGCTCCAGCCCCGCACGGTCGTGGGCCTCCACTCGGATGGAGGCATTCACCGAGAAGCCGCCGCCAACGATCCTCCTGCGCCAGTGGAGCTACGCCCATGCCAAGGTGAAATAGGTGAAGTATAAGGAGTAAAGGATAGGAAATTGAACGGCCTTAGCACGGGAGAAGTTTAGAGGGCGGGCGCGGAGCGGTCAAGGCTCCGCGGGAGCGGTGAACGTCGCAAGGGCGGTTTGGAGTGCCCGAGGTCGGCCAAGCCGACCCAAGGGGGGTAGGTTTGGGGTTGCGGTTGGGGGGCTCCCGGCGAACGCTGCCCTGCCCCTTGGGGACAGGCTGCGCGGCGATCATCAGCGCCACCGTGGGTGCGCTGGTACTCCTAACCCGACTTCGCGGATTCGCACGGCGATTGGCCCGCTGGCCAGGGGTAAGTGATTGTTTGTGGGGACCGTGGTGAGCCAAAAAGGGTTGAAACGCGCTGTAGTGAAGACCTTGCTTGTTTTCAAGGGGAAAAATCTGCGGATAATGATGTTCCATCATGTTTCTACGGGCCACGACTCGGAAGAAAGACGGCAAGGAGCACCGTTACTGGAGTATTGTCGAGAATAGGCGCCTGAGCGGTGGGCGCGTGCTGCAACGGCATGTGCTGTATTTGGGTGAGATCAACCTGGATCCGTGACTTGAATCTCCGAGCGCCCGGGGCGCGAGAGAATGGGAGCTATTCTCAGTTGAGTTGGTTAGTTTTTAGCCAACCGGTGACGCCGGCTATGTACAGCGGGCGTAGACCCTCGTCGGCGCAGGAGTGACGGCGGGGCTTTGAGGCTTGGACGCTGAATTTCGGGCGTAGGTTTACACCGGGGTCTGGTGAGGCCCGGGTCGAGTTTCTATGGAGGTCGTCCTAGCTACCCGAAGGCGAGTTGGTAATACACCTGCTCGAAGGCGCGGAAGCCGGGACAGAGCCGGCTGAAGCGCAGCTTCAGTCTGCGGGCGGTGGCGACCAACCGGGCGGCGAGGTACATCAGTTCCTGGAGGACGGTCTTGATCCGCCGGCGCTTGGCCGGATGGCGCAGGGGAGCCGACTCGCCGGTCAGCCCGATGAGCCCGATGAAGCGCAGGATGTTGTAGGCGAACACGGCAAAGGCGAGCACCAGGTCATTGGTGTCGAATTTCCCGGAGGGCAGCCGTTCGATATCGAGGTCGGTCTTGAACTCGCTGTGGAACTGCTCGGAGGTCCCGGTACAGGGCGACGATCTCCGCGTCCGGATAGGCGAGCGAGGTCCACCAGCCATCGAGCTCCAGCTCCGGTACCAACAGCGCCTGGCCCTTCTTGTCGATGGTGCGCTCGGTCACCCGCATCACCCGGCGAACGTGGTAGGTGTGCTCCCGATGGGGGTGCTCCTCGACGACGCTGAACAGCGCCACGCGCTTGCCGGGTCGGGGTGTCTCCCATGCCCCTTGGCGCTCGGCGCGCTCCAGCCAATGGGCAGGGTCCTCGCCCCGAGGGTTCCACTGGATAATGAAGTCCACCTCCTCTTCGAGGTAGCGCAGCCGGTTCTCCAAGGCGTCGTGGGCGCTGTCCTGGCGCACCAGCAGCGGCAGTTTGGTCAGGCGCCTGGCCCGCGGCAGGATGCGCTCCCAGACCTAGCCGAATTCCTTCTGACTGTGCTGCTTGCCTTCTCGCAGCTCACAGCCGACGCACCACCCTTCGGTTCCCACGTAGGTCGCGATCGGCGCATAACCGTCATAGCCGTGGTAGGTGCGCGAGACTCCTTCTTGCTTGGTCCCGGAGTTGTCCATGGGAAAGACATCGATGTCCACCGGCACATGACCGGTCTTGAGCGCACTGACCGGTGCCTTGGCGTTGACCATGAACTCGATATCGGCCTCGTCAATGACCTTACCCGCAGGACCGCTGCGTGCTCGTCGAGACGCTGCCTCAGCGTTTCTGGCGAGGGTACCCGCTCCAGCCCCAACGCCTGGCGGAAGAAATCGTCCTCTCGGACGTTGGAGACCGCTTCGAAGTCGCTCTTGCCCAAACACATCAACCCCAGATAGCTCTTGGCTACGTCTTCATGGGAGATGCCGTGGCGTAGCGGGATCGCCTGCTTCAGCGCCTTGCCCAACCCGCTAAAGCGGTTGACGCAAAGACCGACCAAGGCCAGACCAGAATGGGAGGTGTAAAATTCCTCATCGGACTGCTCCAAGATGAACCGCTTCATCGTTCACCTGCCGGGTGAGCTGGAGTGCGGCCCGATTTTAGCTGAACTGCAATGATAAATCAGCAGGTTGCGGCCATCCGCTGAGACGCGAAGTCACGGAATCAGGATCAACTCCTCGCAGGAGTTGGCGTGGCGCAAATCCATTGAGGTGTTCGAAGACGGGGCGCTGACACCGCGCACGATGTCGTTGTTTCCCGAGGAGCGATCTGAAGAGCTGTCGAGGGATGCTTCGGTGGTACGTTTGCGGCTGAAAGAATTGCGGCTGTGCCGACCGCGGCAGTGGGGTGCGTGTTGGCTGGCGCTGCAACTGTGGGAGGAATTGCAGTTAGATCGCTTCTGGTGGGAACGGTTAACGCCGAGTCGCAAGGGCACTCGGTGGGATCAGGTGTTATTCGTGCTCGTGGCCTATCGGTTGCTGGCACCGGGCAGCGAGTGGCGGTTGCACCGGGAGTGGTTTGGCCGTACGGCCTTGACGGATTTGCTCGGAGCGGATGCGGCGCTCTCCGACAGCCACCGGCTGTATGTCTGTCACGACCGCTTGCTGGAGCACAAGGCGGCGGTCTTTGACCATCTGGTGCGGCGGTGGCGGGATCTGTTCAATGCCACCTTCGAGGTGCTGCTCTACGACCTCACGAGCACCTACTTTGAGTGTGAGCCCCCGCAGTCGGAGCAGGACAAACGACGATTCGGCCACTCGCGCGATAAGCGCAGGGACTGTGTGCAGGTGGTGATCGCCTGGGTGGTGACCCCGGAAGGCTTGCCCTTGGCCTATGAAGTGTTGGCGGGCAATACGGCCGACAAGACGACGTTGAAGGAGTTCCTCGCGCGCATTGAGCGTCAGTACGGAAGAGCGCAGCGGATTTGGGTGATGGACCGCGGCATTCCGACCGAAGCGGTGCTGGAAGAGATGCGCGCAAGTCGCCCGCCAGTGCACTGACCTGGTGGGCACGCCCAAGGGGCGGCTCAGCAAATTGGAGAGCGCGCTGCTGCTCAAGCCGTGGCGGGAAGCGCGCCCCGGCGTAGCCGTGAAACTGTTGGCGCAGGATGGGGAGCTGTATGTGTACGCGCAAAGTGAACAGCGCGTGGCGAAGGAGCGTGCGATACGACGGCGCAAGCTGAAGTGGTTATGGGCGCGGTTGAAGAAACTCGCGACCATGCAGCTCACCCGCGAGCAACTGCTGATGAAGCTCGGTGCGGCGCGCCAACACGGCCCGGCGGTATGGCGCTTGGTTCAACTGGAGGTCGACCCCAAGGACGCCACGTTTAGCTACCGCCTGCGCCGCGATAAGCTGCGTGAAGTGCGCCGGCGCGAAGGACGGTATCTGCTGCGCACCAATCTCACCGACACCGATCCCGCCAAGCTATGGGGGTTTTACCTGCAACTGGTGGCGGTGGAAGAAGCATTCAAGAATCTCAAGGGGGATTTGGCCATTCGGCCAATCTTTCATCAACACATCGAGCGTATCGAAGCCCATATCTTCATTGCCTTTCTTGCCTATTGTCTGCATGTCACGCTCGGGCGACGTTTGCATGCGCTCGCGCCTGGATTAACCACGCGCAGCGTGCTGGAGAAATTCGCCGCCGTGCAGATGGTCGACGCACAGGTGCCGACCACCGATGGGCGCGAATTGACGTTCACCCGCTACACCCAACCTGAGCCAGAACTGCAACTGCTCCTCGCGCAGTTGAAGCTCGAACTGCCCGCACCACCAGCTCCGAAAATCAGCACCGCCCACACTGCCTCAGCCGCCGCGATGTAGTGCAGACCTTGCCAGGCGCCCTCTCGCAATTTCAACCACTTACGCTATCCCTACCCCGCGAATCCGCGAAGTCGGGCTAATTTTCTTATCAGGCTCGTTCGTGACGGAGGCGGATGGCGAGGGCGTTCGGGAGGAAGTTGGTGGAGACGCCAAGGTGGTCAATGCCCGCCATGTCAAGCAGGTCCCGGGACACAAGACCGACACCGGTGATGCCCAGTGGCTGGCCATGCTGGCTTGGGCCGGTTTGTCGCACGGCTCTTTCGCCCCCCGGCCAAACTGCGCGAGTTGCGCCTGATCTCCCGGCAGCGCCAGAAGCTGGTCGGGCTTGCCTCGGAGAAGAACCGGCTGCACAAGGTGCGAACCTTCGGCGGCATCCGTCTGGGGGTAGTGGTCAGCGATGTTCACGGCCAATCGGCCCGCGCCATGGTGAAGGCTCTGATTCAGGAGGCCGCTCCCAACGAGGTCCTGCCGTTGGCCAGCCGCCGCCTGAAGGCCGGCCGGGAGGCACTGTTCAACGCCCTGCAACCCCCAGCCACCCCCTTGGGCACGTGCGGTCGGCCTCGGGCAGTCAAATCCGCCCCGCGGACCTGCGCCGAGCCCCCCGAAGCTCGCCTGGGGTTGACAGGTCCGCGCCCCAAGACTACCCTTCTCCTCCGAAGTAACTTGGTTGAATTTCTTCCTATCCTATCGGGAGATAGATCATGTCGCTCGGACTCATACTCATCATCCTCCTCGTCATCTTCTTGCTTGGTGGCTTCAGTGGCCGTTTCGGCGGCTACGGCTACGGCTACGGTAACGGCGGCATCGGCATCATCGGCATCATCCTGATCATCCTCGTCGTACTGGTTCTCACGGGTCGGCTTTGATCTGGCAGGCGGAATGTCGAACGCTGCAGCTTGAAGAAGTGTCACCTCGGCGCCAGTGAAGATAGAACTTGCCCCCTTCTTCGCGGGACTCGATCAACTGGTTTCAGGCGGGGGCGGAACCGGTACGCGGGGCTCGCGTTAATGTATCCGAGACCAGGAAGGAGGAGTGATTCATGAACTGGGATCAAATCGAAGGAAACTGGAAGCAGTTCAAAGGCAAGGTTAGGTCGCAGTGGGGCAAGCTGACTGATGACGATGTTGATCTCGTCAACGGCAAGCGCAGCGAACTGCTCGGTCTTCTTCAGACGCATTACGGCCACGCCAAGGAGCAGGCCGAGCGCGAAATCGATCTGTGGACCAATCAGTTCAAGTAGATAGAGGTAAGGCCGGTCCGCTTGCCTCGCGCGTCATGCCGTAGCCGCGGTGCTCCGTTATGTAGCCATTTTCGGTCCTGGCTGCGAACGCTGCATCGCGACGGCCGAGACGGTTCAGACGGAAGCGACAATCTCGGCGTTCCGGTCACCATCGAAAAGGTGACCGACTGCGCGGCCATTGCCGGCCAGGGCATCGCCTCGACGCCCGGGATCGTCATCGACCGGAAGGTGGTGCGGGCGGGCGGTTGCCGACGTCGGAAGACCTCGCCCCATGGCTGGCAGCTTAGGATAGTCTGCAAACCAATGACTCGGAATCCCGGTCATCGAACTGGAGGACAAAAGATGCGCTATGGATTGATCGCGCTGTGGATGCTCCTGTGCTCGGTGACCTCGGCTGTCGCTCAACTGAGCATCAACTTCGGGCTTCCCGGCGTGAACATCGGGATCGACCTGCCGGTGTACCCACAACTGGAGCGGGTTCCGGGTTACCCCGTCTACTATGCTCCGGAAGTGGATTCGAACTATTTCTTCTACGACGGCCTGTACTGGGTCTACGAAGGAGACAACTGGTACGCGAGCTCCTGGTACGACGGGCCGTGGACGATCGTGGACCGGGTGGATGTGCCGCTCTATCTCCTGCGAGTCCCGGTGCGCTACTACCGGCATGCTCCGGTGTACTTCCGCAGTTGGCGCGCGGATGATCCGCCACGCTGGGGGGAGCACTGGGGCCATTCATGGGAGCAGCGTCGAAGGGGATGGGACCGATGGAACCGCAGTTCCGCTCCGGCGCCCGCACCGCTGCCGACCTACCAGCGGCAATACTCGAGGAACCGGTATCCCCAACCGTCGCAGCAGGCTGACATTCAAACCCAGAATTACCGTTACCAGCCGAGAGATCCCATAGCGCAGCAGCTCTTTCAGCACCAGAGAGCGCACGCCCAGTCTGCGCAGCCACAGCGAGCGGCACCCCAGCAAAAGGCGCAGCAGGCGCCGAGGCAACCGCAGCCGCAATGGCAGCAGCCGCAGCAGATGGGGCAGCCACAGCAGATCGAACGTCGCCAGAGAGAGCAGGCACCGCCGCAGCAAGTCGAGCGTCAAAGACCACAACCGCAACAAGCGAAGCAGCCGCAGCAAACGGCAAACCCACTCCAGCAGGCGCCGAGGCAACGGCAGCCGCAATGGCAGCAGCCACAGCCGCAGCAGATGGGGCAGCCACAGCAGATCGAACGTCGCCAGAGAGAGCAGGCTCAGCCGCAGCAAACGGCAAACCCGCTGCAGCAGGCGCCGAAACAGCAGCCACGGCAAGTCGAACGGCAGCCTCAGCGAGCTTCAGCCCCGCGTCAGCAGCCGCCGCAGCCGAAAGCGCAGGAAAGGGCACGGCAGGGCAAGGAGCAAAACAAGGGGAAAGGCCAGGAGAAAGACAACAAGGAGAAAGGCCAGGAGCGCTAGCGACAACTCGCGCTGCAAACGAAAGCCCCGCGACGCGGGGCTTTTCATTTCTCCCTCTCCCTTCGGAGAGGGCCAGACTGCTCCAGTCAAGAGCACAGGGTACATGCACGTTTTCTTCATGAGTTCCATTTTGGCCATGCTCATGAGAAACACCCAATCCAACTAGAATCCCGGGATTTCGAACAGGCATCGAAATTCAAGAGACATCTGAATTCGGTCCGGAGACTCTATTTGGCTCTTTCGGCAATTGTGTGGGTCGTGGTAGTCAAGTAGCATCTGCTTTCGCTTATCACAACACATCTTGTGGTTGGGGTGGTGGGCGAGAGGCCCTCGCGTGGGGCCGCTCCGCAGGACTCGTCCACAAATCCACAGGTCGTCATCCAAGGGGGGAGCACCGTGCGGCCCACGCATCTGTTTACCACGGCACTGGGCCTGACGGTGCCTTGGGAGGTCACCGACGTGCGCTTCGACCCCGAGGCTGGGCGCATCGACCTCGATGTGGCGTTTGCCAAGGGCAGCCGCTTTGCCTGCCCGGCCTGCGGAGTGCAAGGCCAGCCGGTGCACGACACCCGGGAGCGCAGTTGGCAGCACCTGAGCTTCTTTAAGTCACGGGCGTACCTGCACGCGCATCTGCCGCGAGTGCGCTGCGAGGCCTGCGGCAAGACGACCCAGGTCGAAGCGCCGTGGGCGCGCGCACACAGTGGCTTCACGGCGCTGATGGAGGCGCTGGTGGTCACGCTGTGCCAGGCCATGCCGGTGGCGACCGTGGCTCGGCACCTGGGTGTGGGCGATGAGCGCCTGTGGGGGGTGCTCGATCACTACGTAGGCAGTGCCCGCGCTCAGGAGGACCACTCGCAGGTGAGCGCTGTGGGCCTGGACGAGACCGCTGCCCGGCGTGAACAGCACTACATCAGCCTGTTCCATGACCTCACGGGAAAACGCCTGCTGTTCGCCTGCGAGGGCCGCGACCAGAGCACCGTGGCGGCCTTCGCCGCCGACCTCAAGGCGCACGGCGGCGACCCGCAGGCCATCGAGCAGGTGTGCATCGACATGTCCGCCGCCTACCGCGCCGGGGTGGCCAAGCATCTGCCTCAGGCTACGGTGAGCTTCGATGCCTTCCACGTGATCAAGCTCGCCAACGAGGCGGTCGACGCGGTGCGCCGCCAGGAGATCAAGACCGAGCCCGCCCTCAGAGGCACCCGCTGGACCTGGCTGGGACCAACTCACCGACTTCCACTGGCTCTCCCGCGCCCGCCTCAAGACCGCCCGCGCCTGGCGCCTCAAGGAGGCGCTGCGCGATATCTACGCCACGGCCAGCACCCTCGAGCAGGCCGAGAGCGCCCTCGGGCGCTGGTATAGCTGGGCACGGCGTAGCCGCCTGCAGCCCATGAAACGCCTCGCCACTACCCTGAAAGAGCACTGGAACGGCATCCTCGCCGCGTTCCACTCGGGCCTCACCAACGGCCGCGCCGAGGGCATCAACTCCCTCATCCAGGCCGCCAAGGCCCGCGCCCGGGGCTACCGCACCACGCACTCGCTCATCACCATCGCCTACCTCATCGCCGGCAATCTCGCCCACCTGCCCGCCTCGCCGCTCAACACACCCGCTGGTGTCAGAGATCAGGCAGATACCCCCGCGCCATAGGCATTGCTGCCCACACGATTCCGGAAAGAGCCCTCTATTTGTCTCCCGAGGCAGTGCTGATTCTGCCGCCGTCATATGGTACCCGCACTCTGAACGTGGGCGCTCGTGCAACGCAAGAGCGGAAGATCGGGCGGCCACCAATTGGCGGCGAGAAGGGCCACCCTGGCGCCACGCTGGGGCTGGTGGACAAACCCGACTGCACGGTGATCCTGGCGCACGTTGCTGTTCTGATCCACCGGCTGTCCTCGCCCAGCCGGGCTTCCAGTTGCTGCACCCGTCTTTGCCCTGGACCCTATCCCGAGCCCAGTCGAAGGAGCGCTTAGCGCAAGCCGAGGGACAGGCATTGGTCTCCTGGTTGCCCAGCCTCACCCAAGCCCGAGCGCTAGTGAAGCGGGCCATGCGCCAGGAAAGACCGGAGCCGATCCGGAGCTGCTGGCGGAGGCGCTGCAGAGCGCTGGCCTCGGCCGGCTGCTGCGCGGGTCAGGGCAGCCTGGCTGCTAGTGTAGTGCTTGGTAATTAACGGAACATATATGATCTATCGCTGTCCAGGGCTATGAAGCCAAGACAGGAGAGCACTGATGCGAGTAGCCCCGATGGTCCGACTGAGCGCGGAAGAACAGCGGAGCCTGAGGCGTGTGTCGCGTTCGAACACCACGAGTGTGAGGCTGGCCCGCCGAGCGCGCATTGTGCTGTTGGCGGCGGTGGGCATGGAGAACAAGGCCATCGCGGCGGAACTCAAGATTGGGCGTGTGCAGGTTGGGCGTTGGCGGGAGCGCTATGCGCAAGGCGGGCTGGCGGCCATCGAGTGTGACCTGCCGCGCGGAGGTCGTCAGCCCAAGGTGGATGCCGCCGAGATCGTGCGACGCACGACTCAGACCCAGCCCTTAGCAGCGACACAGTGGAGTACGCGGACCCTGGCTAAGGAAATGGGAGTGAGCGACACCACGGTGCTGCGCGTGTGGCATGCCCATGGGCTGAAGCCGCATCGTGTCGAATCCTTCAAGGTATCGCGCGACCCGAAATTCACCGAGAAGTTGGAGGACATCGTCGGGCTGTATCTGTCCCCCCCGGAGCATGCTTTGGTGTTGTGCTGCGACGAGAAGAGTCAGGTTCAGGCGCTGGATCGTACCCAACCTGGCCTGCCGCTGAAGAAGGGGCGGGCTGCGACCATGACCCATGACTACAAGCGCCATGGCACCACGACACTGTTTGCTGCCCTGAACACCTTGGAGGGTTCCGTGATTGCCCGCTGCGAGCCGCACCATCGCCACACGGAGTGGCTCACCTTCCTGCGCCAAATCGACCGCGAGACGCCCAAGGACAAGGAACTGCACTTGGTCTGCGACAACTACGCCACCCACAAACATCCCAACGTTCAGAAATGGCTGGGAAAACACCCGCGTTTCCACATCCATTTCACGCCCACCTCAGCATCCTGGTTGAACATGGTCGAGCGATTCTTCCGCGACCTGACTGTGGATCGGTTGCGCCGTGGCGTGTTTCGAAGCGTCCCCGAGTTGATCCCTGCCATCAACCGCTATGTCGATGCCCACAACGCCAATCCCAAACCCTTCATCTGGACCGCCAAGGCTAAGGACATCCTGCAGAAGGTCATCCGCGCCAACGCACGTTTAAGTTCTAAACAGAATGAAGCACTACACTAGAGTCCCTAGAGCGGTTTTCGCTTGCGCTTGTGGCGAGCGGGGGGAGGCACCAACGGGGCTATTAGCCCACCTCTATCTCGGCCGAGTGCTCCCGGCGATCATCGACGAGCGCAACGACCAAGTCGGACCGCTCAACCCCGTCGGCGGTCACGCGCGTCACGCGCCGGCCGCTGCCCGTACGCGTGAATGTGATGTGGTAGACGGTCTCCCGATAGCGATAGTGCAGCTTGAACGAGTTCCATTCGTCGGGGAGGCAAGGCGCAAAACGCAGCCTGTCCACTTCTAGCCTGAGCCCCAGCAGCGATTCCACGAGCAGCCGGTACATCCAGCCGGCCGAGCCTGTATACCAGGTCCAGCCGCCCTGCCCGGTATGCGGCGGGACGGCATACACGTCGGCGGCCATGACGTAGGGTTCCACCCGGTAGCGCGCCATTCCCTTGGGGGTCGAGCCGTGGCTCAACGGGCTGAGCAGGGAAGCCAATTCCCACGCGCGCCGGCTGTCGCCCATCGCCGCAAACGCCATCGCCGCCCATATCGCGGCGTGGGTGTACTGTCCGCCGTTCTCCCGGACGCCGGGGACATACCCCTTGATGTAGCCGGGCTCCAAGTGCGATTTGTCGAACGGCGGGTCGAAGAGCTGGACGAGACTCTGGTCCCGGCGCACCAGGCGCCCGTCCACCGCGTCCATCGCCGAGCGCGAGCGCAGCGGGTCGCCCGCGCCCGACAGCACGGACCAGCTCTGCGGGATCGAGTCGATTTGGCATTCGGGACTGCGTGCCGAGCCGAGCGCCTCTCCGTTATCGAAATAGGCGCGCAGGTACCACTGTCCATCCCAGGCCGTTTGCTCGATGTTGTAACGCAGCCTCTCGGCCTCGCTGGTGCAAGTTTCAGCGAAGGTCGTATCGCCGCGCCGGTGCCCCAGCTCGGCAAACTGCACCAGCACCTGGTAAAGGAAAAACGCGAGCCACACGCTCTCCCCCTCACCCTTGCTCGCCGACCCGGTTCATGCCGTCGTTCCAGTCGCCGCTGCCGATGAGCGGCAGGCCGTGTCGTCCGAATAATTTCAGACCCCTCTCGATGGCGCGCACGCAGTGTCCATAAAGGGTGCCGTCATCCTTGGACCGGGCGGGCAGGTCGTAATAGGCATCCTCATCCGGTTTCACCGGGCGGCCCTCGAGGAAGCCCACGCGCTCATCGAGCACACCGGTGTCCCCGCTGTGCATGACATAGCGGCAGGTCGCGAGCGGCAGCCACAGGTAATCGTCCGAACAGTGGCTGCGCACGCCGCGGCCGGAGGGGGGATGCCACCAATGCTGTACATCGCCCTCCAGGAACTGATGGGCCGCGCAGCGCAGCAGGTGCTCGCGTATCAGGCCGGGCTCGGCGTGCAGCAGCGCCATCACGTCCTGTAATTGATCGCGGAAGCCGAACGCCCCGCCCGATTGGTAGTACCCGCTGCGCGCCCACACCCGGCAGGCCAGCGTCTGATACAGCAGCCAGCCGTTGGCCAGGATGTTCACGCCCCTATCGGGCGTCTCCACGTTTACCGCGCCGAGGGTGCGGTTCCAGTACTCCCAGACCGCCTCCAGCGCGCGCTGTGCCGGACCCGATCCCCGGAAGCGCTGCACCAGGCCGCGGGCATCGTCGGCGTCGCGGCCACAGCCCAGCGTGAAGATGATCTCGCGCTCCTGCCCGTGGGCCAGCTCGACCTGCACCTGCATCGCGGCACAGGGGTCCACCGCGGCGCCCACCCTGCCCGAGAGGCGCGCGCGCGTCATGGCGGCGGGGTTTGCGGGCGTGCCGTTGCGTCCGAGGAATTCGGTCCGGTCACCGCTGACGCTGCGCAGCGCTTCGTTCACATCGAGGAAGGCGATCGCGCCCGGCGAACTCGGTATTGTAGGGATGGCTGGCGAACAGCGCGCCGCTCGCGAGGTCGATCTCGGTGATCACGTGCATCAGTGACTGGGGACGCTGCTCCGCCAAAACCCACTCGAAGTAGCCGGTCACGGAGAGCCGGCGCGCCCGGCCCGAGTCGTTGCGCACCTTGAGCCGCAGGAACTTCACCGGTGCGTCCGCGGCGACATACACCCACAGCTCCGACGTGATGCCGCTCTCGGTATACTCGAACACGCTGTAGCCGAACCCGTGCCGGGTCACATAAGGTCTTGCGCCACGAGCGGGCAGCGGCGTGGGGGACCAGAAGCGGCCGCTCTCCTCGTCACGCAGGTACAGGGCCTCACCGCTCACATCGCTCACCGGGTCGTTATACCATGGGGTGAGGCGAAACTCGTGGGCGTTCTCACTCCAGGTGTAGGCCGCACCGCTCTCGGAAACGACCGTCCCGAAGTACGGATTCGCCAGCACGTTCACCCACGGTGCTGGCGTCACTTGGCCCGGGGCGGTGGTGATGACATACTCGCGGCCGTCCTGGGTGAACCCTCCCAGCCCATTGAAGAAGATCAGGTCGCGGCGAGGCCGCTCGGCGGAGGTGACGGGCTCGATGCGGCGTAGGCGGGTCGGCGTGAAGCCCGGGACGCTCGGCCGCACGCGCCCGCGCCGCTCCATCTGTTCAGCGAGCGGACCGGCGTCGTCGGTGAGGATGGCGCGGGCGACCGTTTGCATCAAAATACGGTCTTCGTCCGACATTTGCTCCGCGCGGCTGACGAAGATACCGCCGGGCCGGTCCACGGCGTAGGCCTCGGTGCCCGCGGCGATGAGGCCCATGATGCGCTCGTGCAGCAATTGCCGGTAGCCTGAGTGGTCGTCGTTCCAGATCACCAAGTCCACCACCAGACCTTTGATGCGCCAGTAGGCATGGGCCTGTACGAGCTGGCGCACCAGATCGATATTGGACTCCTCGGCGATGCGCAACAGCACGATCGGCAGGTCGCCGGAGATGCCGTAGCCCCAGAGGCCGGATTGCCCACGCCGGTTCTTCCTCAGAATGCCTGGGTCGGCGCGCCGCGAGGGATTGGCGTAGATCAGCGAGCTCGCGAGGTGTCCGTACAACTGTGCGTCGGCCTCGGTTGCGTTGAGCTGGCGCAGGACCACCTGGCCGTGAGTCCAGGCGAGGTCAAAAACCCGATCCGCGAGGCGCCGGTCGCGGTATTTCTCGATGAGCGCCAGCGCCGCCTCGCGCGTCTCCGCCATGCCGGAGACGATGTCGACCGCGACAGTTTCTTCCGGGTCGATCATGACCCGGCGCCGGATCGCGACGATGGGATCGAGCACCGAGCCCTCGCTGTCGGAGAGCGCGGAGGCACTGCTCATCGCCTGCGGGTCAGCGACGCTTCGGGTGCGGCCGATGAATTTCAGGCGATCGGTCTCAAAAGAGGCTTCCTCCGGCGCCGTCCCGTGCACTGCCATCAGGTGAAGCATCCAGGGGGTGCGCTCGGAGGCCGAGCGTGGCCGGCGCGTGCACAGGATCGCCTGTTGGGGGCGCACGATCTCCGTCTGCACGAATAGGCCGCTGAACGCCGGATGTGCCGTGTCTGCCGCGGGGGGTGCCAGCACGACCTCCGCGTAGCTGGTCAATTCGATGCTGCGCCGCGTCCGCGAGCGGTTGGTGATGCTGATGCGGCGTAGCTCGATGTCATCCTCCGGCGAAACGGCGATCTCCGTGTGCGTGTCCAGGTCGTGGTCGCGGCGGCGGAACTCCGCCCGCGCCTGCGAGAAGATCGCCTCATAGCGGCCCGATGCCTTGAGCATCGGCTGATATCCGGTGGACCAGACTTCGCCGCTTGCCATATCGCGCAGGTAGCAGAAGGTGCCCCAGGGGTCGCGGGTGGGGTCTTCGCGCCAGCGGGTGACCGCGATGTCCTTCCAGCGGCTGTAGCCGCCGCCCACATGGGTGACCATCACGTGGTAGCGGCCGTTGGACAGCAGATGCACCTCCGGGGACGGGGTGTCGGGGTTGCGGAACACCCGTATCAGCGCCTCCTCTTCGGCGGACCGGCGCGGCCCCGTCACCTCGGCCGCGTGCGGATAGAACGGTGCCGCATTCGGAACTCGCTCCTGGAGCAACAGCTCGGTCGCCTGGAACAGCGGGTCCGACTCGAACCGTCGCTGCATCGGCCGGTCGAGCAGCAGATGGGCCAGGGACAAGAAGATCATCCCCTGATGGTGGGTCATGAACGAGCGCACCACCGCGAAAGACTGCCCGCGCGCGAGCCGCGACGGCGTGTAGTCGATGGCCTCGTAAAAGCCGTACCGCCCCTCGAAGCCCTCGGCCGCCATGCGCTGCAGGTTCGCACACGCCTCCTCGGGCGCCACCATCAGCGCCATCACCGAGGCGTAGGGCGCGATCACCAGGTCATCGACCAGCCCGCGCTTGAAGCCCAGGCCGGGTACACCGAACGCGCGATACTGGTAGTTCAGGTGCACGTCGGTGGCGTTATAGCCGGATTCCGAGATCCCCCAGGGCACACCGCGCTGAACCCCATACTCGATCTGGCGCTGAACGGCTCCGCGGTAGGTCTGGTCGAGCAGCGTGTTGTCGTACGTGGGCATCACCAGGAGCGGCATCAGGTACTCGAACATCGAGCCGCTCCACGAGAGCAGCACCGGTTGTCCCTCGGAGGTGGTAAGCAGGCGCCCCAGCGCGAACCAGTGCTCCTGCTGCAGACGGCCCTGCGCGATCGCGACGAAACTGCATAACCGCGCCTCCGACGCCAACAGATCGTAGAAGCTCGCATCGCGCCGGCGCTCACTCAGGTTATAGCCGATGGCGAGCAGACGCCGGGAGCGGTCGAACAAGAAATCATAGTCCAGCTCCGCCAGCTCGCCGCACTGCGCCGCCAGCTCTTGGAGAGCGCCTATCCTCGCTCTGGCGCGGGTGCTTGCCTGGACGATGGTCTGCTGCAGGGCGATGAGCCAATCCGATTGCATGGGCGCATTGGCGTCGGGAGCCTCATGGAGCACCCGCTCGATCAGCGGCAGCAGATCCAGATCGATCCGCGCCAAGTCGCGCAGCGTCGGGGCCTCGTCGAGCCGGCGCAACGCATCGCGCAGCTCGGCCAAGGGACCTGTCTGCCCGACAGGCAGGCCCGCATGTTCCAGGAGCCCGCTGCGCCGGATAGGCTCGGCCGGAGGCGGGGACAACAGCCACGGCGCCAGAAAGCTCAGGTCATCCAGGCAGTCGCGGCATTGTCGCTCAAACGCCTGCGCCCACCACCTCAGTTCTTCGTCAGCGCTGGCGTCCAGACTCCGGTCGGCACTCGGATCAAGACTGCCGACCAGCTTCGCCGTTGTCGCCAGTCTCTGTAACAGGATGTAGGTGCCCGTGAGGGTGCGCGGCACGGTCTTGAGCTCGCTGGCGAGCGCCTGCGTGCGCACGCGCACGCCGCGCGCTGCGTCGCTGCTACGTCCACCTGTTGCACCGTCGTCCGCGCTCGCTACATGGCTGAGAACGTGCAGCGTGTCGGTCAGTCCGTCGAGCAGCCGCGCCGGGACGGGCGTGCGGTCGGGCAGCTCGAGCAGGCCGGCGCGCAAGGTCAGCAGCAGGCCAGCGAGATTCCCGCTGTCCACGGTCGAGACGTAGCGCGGGTGCAGCGGCTGCAGCGAGCGCGTGTCATACCAGTTGTAGAGGTGGCCTCGGTAGCGCTCCAAGCCCTGCACCGTCTGCAGCGTCTGGGCAGTGCGCTCGAGCGACCGTCCCATCGAGAGGTAGCCGAAATCGTACGCCGCCAGATTCCCCAACAGCACGAGCCCGATGTTAGTGGGTGAGGTGCGATGCGCCACCACGGCAACGGGATGCTCTTGATAATTGTCCGGCGGCAGCCAGTGATCCTCTGGCCCGACAAAGGTCTCGAAGAACCGCCAGGTCTTGCGCGCCAATATCTGCGCGCAGACCACCCGATCGGACGCGAGCCTTACCCTGCGCCGGGTGAGTGGGCGGCTGATCCACCACGCGATGGCGGGGGAGACCAGCCACAACCCTAGAAAGGGGCTCGCGCTAGGCAGTGCGCCGCGGCCGCCAGTGCGCCAGATAGAGCATCATGGAGCTGCCGAGGACGGGGGCGATCCACATCGACCGGTAAAAACCGGCAAGACCGGTGTGCGCTTTGCGCTCGGAGTCGCTCGATGTCGTCCATTCCAGCAAGCGCCGGTGCGTGACCAGCAGGCGTATGCCGGTACGCACGATGGCGTCCAGGCTGAAGAAGGCGTCGTACGGCAGGACCGCGAGCGTGAACCCTGCCTGCGCGGAGTGCCGACCCATGGAACGCAGTAGGGTGCGCAGGTGCATCTCGAGCGGCAGGTCCGTCGGCTTTTGGAATAGCTCTACCGCGGATGCCAGCAGCGGGGGGGCCAGGATGATGCCGACCACCACCAGGGTCCAGAACCAGCTGCGGCCAGAGCACCGTCCACGCTAGCACGAGCAGCAGCGTGAGAGCGAAGGGCACCAGGCTGCGGCGCAGGTTATCGAGAACCTTCCAGCGCGAGAGTCCCGAGAGCGGATTTTTCACACGCCGCGCATCCGCACCCGGGACGCGCGGCAGCAGCCACCACGCGATCTGCCAATCGCCGCGGATCCAGCGATGCCGCCGGCTCACGTCCGCGTTGTAGCCTGGCGGATAGCCCTCATACAACTGGACATCGCTGACCAGCGCCGAGCGCGCATAGCCGCCCTCCAGCAGGTCGTGGCTCAGGATCAGGTTTTCCGGGAAACGCCCCTCCAGCGCTCTCTGGAACGCATCGACATCGTAGATCCCCTTGCCGATGAACGACCCTTCATGGAACAGGTCCTGATACACGTCCGAGACCACGCGCGTGTAGGGGTCGATGCCCGGCTCCCCGCCGAAGAGCTGCATGAACCACGAGCGGACCGTGCCTGGCAGACTCACCGCCACGCGCGGCTGGAGGATGCTGTAACCCTCGCAGACACGCTGCTTGGCTGCATCGTAGCGCGGGCGATTGAGCGGGTGCGCCATCGTGCCCACGAGCTGCCGCGCCGCGTCACGCGGCAACAGCGTATCCGTATCCAGCGTGATCACGTACTTCACGCCCGTCAGGACCGATGTCTCCCCCACGATCAGCGTGAAGCGATCCCCGGCTCCGCCCCGCAACAAGGCGTTCAGCTCCGCAAGCTTCCCGCGTTTGCGCTCGTAGCCCATCCAGACCCCTTCCTGCGGATTCCAGCGGCGCGGGCGATGGAACAGGAAGAAGGCGTCGGGTCTCTCGGCCTGGTACTTTTCGTTGAGCGCCTCGATGCCTTCCCGTAACAGTTGCAGCAACGGCTCGTCCTCCGACATCGCCTGCTGCGACGCATCGAACGGGTCGGTCAGCAGGCCGAAGTGCAGATGGCGGTCGCGGTTTGCCAGGTAGCGGACTTCCAGCCCTTCCAGCAGCTCATTGATGCCCCTGGGGCTGGTAAGCAGCGTCGGGACCACCACCAGCGTGCGCGACTGGGGCGGGATTCCACTGGAAAAGTCCATGCGCGGCAAGGCGTGCGGCTTCACCAGTAGCATCGCCAGCCAGTTCACCAGGGCGACCGCAAGATGACCAGCACACAGCAACAACAGGACGGCGAGCAACGCCACAGCCCATACGCTAGCCCCGTCGGCGTGCGCCCGCGCGAGCAAGACCGTGGTGAGGAGTGCCGTTACCAAAGTGATCATGCCGAGATAGAAAAACAGCGGGAAGCGGTGTCCGAGCTTGTTAAGGACCTGACCAAGAGATCGGCGCATCTGCGCCGCCCGCTCGAGCTGCGGCAAGCCTTTATCGATGAGGTAATAGCCGACGTGCGCCGTCCGGTCCTCTGCGCCCGCCCCCGCCACACCCGTGCGTGCCAGGTCTATCGCCGCGCGCGCCACTTCACCCTCGGTCAATGGGCTGCGCTTTGCGATGCGCTCGATCTCGTGGCGGTAACGGTCCCGCGTGGCGAAATCCATATCGCCGTAGACATCCGCCGGGTCGTCGTGCAGCGCGTGGTCGACCACACTCATGGTCTCGACGAATTCGCGCCAGTCCATGGACTCCAGGAACCGGAGACTGCCGATGCTATTGCTGATCGAGACCTGTTCGGCCGCCTGACGCTGGCCCTCCAACCGAACCATTTGTGCGATGGTGAGGCTCTGCTCCGACAGGCGCTGCTCGATCCAGGTGAGCGGCAGGGCGAGTGCGGGATTCTGGCCCTGCAACCGGCGCGCAAGCTCCGCCACGAACGCGCTCGACAGCGACGGGTTGGAGCGCGCCATATCCGCCACTTCCAGGATCAGGCCCTGGGGGTCTTTCTCCGTGACCTCCGTCATCCGGTCCGTCCAGTAGTGGGCGCTGTCATGGTCTATCCTGCGGGCCGCGACGGGTGCCGCCACGCGCCGCAGGTTCTCGATGAGCGCGAGGCGCAGCATGATCGGGATCGCCCATAGCTCGCCCAGCTTGAGCGGGGTATGCGTCTGGTAAGCGGCTATGAAGCTGCTGAGGTTCTCCGCATCCACCCTGCCATCGGCGTGTGCGATCAGCTCCAGGGCGATATCGTAGACACGCGGGTATCGCATCGACGCGCCGTTGCGCAGGCGCGGCAGCTCCCGGCTGTATCCTTTGGGCAGGTGACGGCGCGCCAGTCGGATCTGCTCTTCGATCAGGTAGAAGTTGTCGAGCAGCCATTCGGCCGCGGGCGTGATCCGGCGATTCGCCTCGACCGCCGCCGACACCAACTCGTGGGCGTGCAGAAGAACGCCTTCATTCTCAGCCAGCCGCGGCAGCAGCCGGTCCGGGCCGCGCCTCGGATCGATCTCGTGCCGCGCCGCCAGTGCCTTCGCATGCTGGTGGAATTGATCGACGCTGAACAGCTCCGCCCGCAACGCGTGCTCATCACTGTACTCTCGCGCCACGCTGTTTCTGTCGATGCGCGTCCTCAAGCGGTTAAGGCCATTGCGAATCGCCTGACTAGTCATCCATATCCACCATCCGTTCTGGAGCTGCCATTGTAAACGTGCGGTGAGGGGACGCGCAGCCGAGGCTGTCTCTCACACATAGCGCGAAATGGCGAGGGCGCACGGTCCGAAGCGCTGCTGCGGGTTTTCGATGCGCGCATTGAGGCGTTGAGCAGGGTACAGACCGCCGAGGAAGCTCGCCGGCTCGGACTGAACGCCTGTGACGTGCATTGGATTGCAGGTGGCCGCCTCCGGCCCAGGTTGCCTCAGACTTCAGTCTGCTCAGCCATCTCCAGAGCGTCGTCGACTTCGATGCCGAGGTGGCGAACGGTGCTCTCCAGCTTGGTGTGACCGAGGAGCAACTGGACCGCCCGCAGGTTCTTGGTCCGCCGATAAATCAGCATTGCCTTCGTGCGGCGCAGCGAGTGGGTGCCAAAGTCCTTGGGGTTGAGGCCGATCAGGGTCGCCCAAGCTTTGACGACCCTCGAATACTGCCGGGTGGACAAGTGGGGCGACTTGCAGTGGCGGCTAGGAAACAGGAACTGGTCGGACCTCGAGCCGACTGCCGCAATCCAGGCCCCGACCGCGTCTCGGGTCTGCTCCGTCAGCTCGAACCGGACTGGCTGACCGGTCTTGCGCTGAACGACGCTCGCTCGGGCGAGGACGCGACCACCGTGGGCCACATCCCCGACCTGGAGGTGCACGAGATCACAACCGCGCAGCTTGCTATCGATGGCGAGGTTGAACAGGGCGAGATCCCGAATCCGCTTGGCGATCTGCAGCCGGATGCGGATGGTCCAGATCTCCTTGAGCTTGAAGGGAGGTTTCGGTCCGACCAGCCTGCCCTTGTGCCAGGGCCGCGGGCGGCCCGTCGCTTGGCGCGGGTGCTCAGCGCACATGGTAGGGTCCCCCAGGGTGGTCGAGGAACCATCAGTCTGCGCGACCACCCCAACGGTCGTTTAAACGACCCTGAACGGCCATTCGGATCGCGCATTTTGCGGCGGCCACTGACACCGGATACATCGGCGAGATGTTCGCTGTGCGGCCCCGATGCGGATCATCGCCTTCGGCACCGGTACGGCCTCGGTCACCCGCATGCTTCAGCCCCTCGGGGAACCAACTCGGCCGCCCACGCGCCTACTGGTGGATTCTACCTCCGGCCGCCTGCTCGATGCGCTCGTTAGGCGCCGAAAGGCGGGCCAATGCGGCCTAGCCCCATTCTCTGGATTAGCTTTGGGCTGTGGACTTGTTCACGGCCACGGCGGCCCGATGAGAGCCTTCAGAGCCTCCTCGTCCAGCCGTTGACCCATCCTGCTCCCCATCCCGTCAGGTCACCGCCCAGGCGGTGCTCGAGCCCCATTACGCCTGCACCGAGCAGCGTATGCGCGAACACTCGGTGGTGCTGTGCATCCAAGACACCACGGAAGGGGACTATAGCGGCAAGAACGACATCGTCGGGCTGGACCCGCTCAACTACGAGACCCGCCGTGGATTGTACCTGCACCCCACCCTCGCCGTGACCCCCGAGCGGGTGCCCTTGGGGGCCCGCCGGCCCATCGAGGAAAAAGAGAGCCTGCGTTGGCTGGAGGGTTATCGACGCGTCTCGGAGCTCATCGAGTCCCTGCCCGAGACCCGGTTGGTCTATGTCGCCGACCGCGAGGCCGACCTCTACGCCGGTGCTGGCCGAGGCCGAATTCGACCTGCCCGCCACCGCTAGGCGTCCGGCGCGGCGCATCCACCAGCAACTGCGCGTCGCACGCCTCACTTTCAAGGCCCCGCATCGCTCGGACCGCACCCTGGCGGACATCGAGGTGAGCGCCGTGCTGGCCCGCGAGGTGGACCCGCCCCAGGGCGAGGAGCCCATCGAGTGGCTGCTCCTCACCAGCCTCCCCGTCGAGACCGCCGAGCAGGCCCTGGAGAAGCTCCAATGGTACCTCTGCCGGTGGCAAATCGAGGTGTTCTTCAAGATCCTCAAAAGCGGCTGCCGCATCGAGAAGCTGCAGCTCGAGACCTTCGAACGCCTGGAGCCCGCGCTCGCCTTCTACCTCATCATCGCCTGGCGGGTGCTCTACCTCACCCTGCTCGGGCGCGACTGCCCGCAGATGCCCTGCAACGTGGTGTTCGCCGAGGAGGAATGGCGCGCGGTGTATATCGTCACCAAGCGCCAGCCCCCGCCTGAGACACCCCCCCCGCTCGATGCGATGGTGCGTATGGTGGCGAGCTTCGGCGGCCTCCTCAATCGCAAGGGCGACGGCTTCCCGGGTCCGCAAAGCCTGTGGATCGGGCTGCAGCGAACCCGCGACTTCGTGCTCGCCATGGACGCACAACGGGCCTCACAGAGCCCGAGATGTGTATAAGGACATGAGCTGTACCGCGTCGAGAAGGAAGCCAGGAATGCCAGGCAGGGGCTGTGGGGGCTGCCGGAGGCTCAGAGGGTGGCGCCCTGGGAGTGGAGGCATCATGCGCGTTCGGTGCAATGAAAAGCCGCCTCCTTTCAACGCTGCCAGGTGCGGACCCGCATGCAGGGTCGTGTGGGGGCTGGAGGTTAAACACCCCCGGCTACCCGATTAGGCACCCCTATCGTTCACCGGCTTGTAGGTCAGAATAGCCACCCCGTTGCCGCTTGTCTTCGAGTGAGCAAGCTGCAAGTGCTTGATTGCCTTCCCGTCATGGAATAAACGTGCGCCGCGACCAGCGACCACAGGGTATATTTCAAGCCGCAACTCATCGAGCAGCTTTGATGCAGCAGACCTGATTCCGTGACTTCGCGTCTCAGCGGATGGCCGCAACCTGCTGATTTATCATTGCAGTTCAGCTAAAATCGGGCCGCACTCCAGCTCACCCGGCAGGTGAACGATGAAGCGGTTCATCTTGGAGCAGTCCGATGAGGAATTTTACACCTCCCATTCTGGTCTGGCCTTGGTCGGTCTTTGCGTCAACCGCTTTAGCGGGTTGGGCAAGGCGCTGAAGCAGGCGATCCCGCTACGCCACGGCATCTCCCATGAAGACGTAGCCAAGAGCTATCTGGGGTTGATGTGTTTGGGCAAGAGCGACTTCGAAGCGGTCTCCAACGTCCGAGAGGACGATTTCTTCCGCCAGGCGTTGGGGCTGGAGCGGGTACCCTCGCCAGAAACGCTGAGGCAGCGTCTCGACGAGCACGCAGCGGTCCTGCGGGTAAGGTCATTGACGAGGCCGATATCGAGTTCATGGTCAACGCCAAGGCACCGGTCAGTGCGCTCAAGACCGGTCATGTGCCGGTGGACATCGATGTCTTTCCCATGGACAACTCCGGGACCAAGCAAGAAGGAGTCTCGCGCACCTACCACGGCTATGACGGTTATGCGCCGATCGCGACCTACGTGGGAACCGAAGGGTGGTGCGTCGGCTGTGAGCTGCGAGAAGGCAAGCAGCACAGTCAGAAGGAATTCGGCTAGGTCTGGGAGCGCATCCTGCCGCGGGCCAGGCGCCTGACCAAACTGCCGCTGCTGGTGCGCCAGGACAGCGCCCACGACGCCTTGGAGAACCGGCTGCGCTACCTCGAAGAGGAGGTGGACTTCATTATCCAGTGGAACCCTCGGGGCGAGGACCCTGCCCATTGGCTGGAGCGCGCCGAGCGCCAAGGGGCATGGGAGACACCCCGACCCGGCAAGCGCGTGGCGCTGTTCAGCGTCGTCGAGGAGCACCCCCATCGGGAGCACACCTACCACGTTCGCCGGGTGATGCGGGTGACCGAGCGCACCATCGACAAGAAGGGCCAGGCGCTGTTGGTACCGGAGCTGGAGCTCGATGGCTGGTGGACCTCGCTCGCCTATCCGGACGCGGAGATCGTCGCCCTGTACCGGGACCTCCGAGCAGTTCCACAGCGAGTTCAAGACCGACCTCGATATCGAACGGCTGCCCTCCGGGAAATTCGACACCAATGACCTGGTGCTCGCCTTTGCCGTGTTCGCCTACAACATCCTGCGCTTCATCGGGCTCATCGGGCTGACCGGCGAGTCGGCTCCCCTGCGCCATCCGGCCAAGCGCCGGCGGATCAAGACCGTCCTCCAGGAACTGATGTACCTCGCCGCCCGGTTGGTCGCCACCGCCCGCAGACTGAAGCTGCGCTTCAGCCGGCTCTGTCCCGGCTTCCGCGCCTTCGAGCAGCTGTATTACCAACTCGCCTTCGGGTAGCTAGGACGACCTCCATAGAAACTCGACCCGGGCCTCACCAGACCCCGGTGTAAACCTACGCCCGAAATTCAGCGTCCAAGCCTCAAAGCCCCGCCGTCACTCCTGCGCCGACGAGGGTCTACGCCCGCTGTACATAGCCGGCGTCACCGGTTGGCTAAAAACTAACCAACTCAACTGAGAATAGCTCCCATTCTCTCGCGCCCCGGGCGCTCGGAGATTCAAGTCACGGATCCAGGGCAGAGATTCAACCAATGTACCGCTGCCATGCACGCCGATGTTCTTCCCAGGGCGCTGCTTCAAGGTCGTGATCGAATCGGCGAGGTTGCCTTTGAGGAGCGTCACATTCCCGCTCGCTCCACGGAGCGAGTTTCGAGGCCGCGGTCTGCTGTAGCGCCGGGTTAGGTGGTCGATTGGGTTCCAAGCATCAGGTCCTGCTGGCTCCCTGCACCTGGCATTGACAGAATTAACCGCCCCACCTGTTCAGGCTCATCCAATTGGACGAAGTGTCGAGCGCCCGGGATAAGGAATAGTTCAGACTGTGGAAGAAACTCATGGAACGTCCGGGCGACACCGCTATTCAGGGTATAATCGGCGTCGCCGAAGATGATCCGGACCGGGCGCCTGAACTCCCGCAGCCTGGGGATCTTTTCTGTGTGCGCCCTGACCATGGGCAATAGATCTTCGTTCAGGCGAAAGAAGGCAGGACGGGCACTCGGCGTGGCGTCGAACTGTTGATACAGCAGCGGCACGAATTCACGTCTGACATCCGCGTCTCGGATAAACCTCCCGACCTGCCACCAGTACATCCGGCGGAAGATCCAATTCCCGAACATCTGCGACACATGCCTCGCGATGCTTCTGATCACCGGCGTGGAGAAGAGCCAGATCGCCTCCGGCCGCCGGAGCGTCGGCATTTCGCAGTAGTACGTGTTCAACAGCACCAACCGGGCCACCCGCTCGGGGTGGTCGAGCGCCCAGTCAATGGCCGGCGGGCCCGAGGCGTCGTGCGCGACGAGGGTGACTTGCTCAAGCCCCAGTTGGGTGATGACCGCATCCAGGTCACCGACTTGATTGGCGGTGGTATAAGGGTAGCCGGACGGCTTATCCGAACTGCCCCACCCGAGAAAATCAAATGTGACGACTCGGCGCGGCGGCGAAAGGTGAGGGAGCAGACGGTCGTAGAGGTGCATATTGTCCGGGAACCCGTGCATCAGAATGATCGGCGGTTCCGCCCCCGGATGGTCGCGGACGTAGATCCGGTGTCCGTTCCGCTGCACAAGAGTCTCTTGGTAGACCATCATTCCCTCTGGAAGCAATGTCGCCTACCGAATAGCATTTTATCCGTCGTGCGGCAGCATGATGGATAAAATGTGTTGAACTGAACCGCCGGATTCAGGCGGCCGGCCTATGGGGATGGTATGGGGGCAGTCCCGGGTTGGGGCCGCTTGGGGTGTGGCTGGTCGGGTGGTTATGTGGTGCATGGACCGCTCTCGCGGTCTCGGTCGGGTGTGATGTCCCCCGCCAGGCACTATGGCAAAGGTGCCGTGTACGGGTCAAGGGCTGGGGAAGACCAAAGGGGACTGTGGCCGGCTTGCAGGGAAGCGGTCGAGGGAGGCTTGGGCGGGTGAGGGTCGTCATGAGAGCCGTGGGGGTCCGGTCGCTTTCGGGGTGGGGGGTGTAGCCCTGAGCGGTGCCCCGAGGACTACCCGCGTGAGCCGCCCTTCTGCGCAGTAGGGGCAGCGCTGGATATCGATGCCGGTGAGGCGCAGCATGGTTTCCTGCGCCGACTCCGGTTCCCGCGGTTGCGGCGCTGGCTGGCCGAGAGCCGCCCGGCACCCGTCCAGGCGCTCGGCGCGGCATCGGTTCGCCAGCAGTCCGTAATGGCGGATACGCATGAAGCCGGGGGGGAGTACGTGGAGCAGGAAGCGGCGGATGAACTCCTCGGCCCCAAGACGCATCACCTTCACCCGATTGCCCCGGGCGTAGTCGCGGTAGCGGAAACGCACCGTGTCGTCTTCGAGATCGAGGAGCCGCTCGTGGCTGATCGCGATGCGGTGGGTATAGCGCCCGAGGTAGGCCAGCACCTGCTCGGGACCGGCGAACGGAGGCTTGGAGTAGACCACCCAGTCCTGGGAGCGCAGCTCGGTAAGAAAACGGGCAAAGCCCGGGGGCTCGACGAGCCCCGCCAGCTCGCCGGTGAAGCGCAGCTCGCCTCGCCCGTGGGCCGCCTGCAACGCTTCCAGGTACTTGCCCCGGAACACCCGGGAGAGCGCCCGGACCGGAAACAGGAAGCCTCGCTTGGCGGGAATCCAGCGGGCGTCGACGGAGAGCGCCCCGCCGGTCACGACACAATGCACGTGGAGGTGTTGGCCGAGGTTCTGGCCCCAGGTGTGCAGCACCAGGGTCGCTCCGAGATCCCCGCCGAGCCACCGGGGATTTCTGCCGAAGCTGAGCAGCGTCTCGGAGGCGGCCTGAAACAGCAGCCCGTAAACCACCCGTGGGTTGCCCTGTGCCAGCGGGTTGAGGGTATGCGGCAAGGTGAACACCACGTGGAAGTACTCCACCGGCAAGAGTTCCGCACAGCGCGCCTGCAGCCAGTGCTCCTTGGCCAGCGTCTGGCCCTTGGGGCAGTGGCGGTTACGGCAGGAGTGGTAACGCAGCTCGATGCGCCCGCAGCGGTCGCACTGCACCGCTTGAGCGCCCAGGAGCGGCGTGCGGCAGGCCACGATGGCCCGCATCACCCGGTGCTGCTGAGCGCACAGCCGATGGGTCGCCCGGAAGCGCTCCCCGTGGGCGCGGAAGATATCCGCCACCTCCAGCCGCCGCCCCGCCGGCGCGGGACGGGTGCACACTGCCTAGAACTGCGTGGGGCTCTCGGGGATCTCCAGCAGATCGAGCGGCGAGGCGGTGCCGGTGAGATGCGGCCTTGCCAGGTGAAAGTAGCGCAGGGTAGTGCTGAGGTGCCCGTGGCCCAACAGGCGCTGGATAGTGTGCAGATCCACTCCCGCCTCCAGCAAGTGGGTGGCGAAGGCATGCCTCAGCCCGTGGATGCCGCAGCGCTTGGTGATGCCCGCCTTGCGCTTGGCTGCATAGTAAATCTTCTGGGCCGAACGCGGATCGATGGGATGCACCCCATCTCGCAGGGGAAAGAGCCAGTGCTTGGGCCGATAAGCCATCCAGTAGCGGCGAACAGCCGCTTGATCTCCTCGCGGCTCAGGATCTCGGGAAGCCTGGAGGGCTGTCGGGGGCTCGGCAGACAGAGGCTCGGCCTCGGAGCGCCCCAGGCTGACTCGGTAGAAGAACTTCAGGCCATTGGCGACGATGTTGCAGGTGCTGCTGGAAAGTCCCCGCTCCGGAAGCCCGTGCAGCAGGTAGCTCTGTACCTCGGGCTCGGAGATCTCATCGGGGCGGCGTCGGTAGAACCTGGCCAGACCCCGGACCGCATTGAGATAAGCCTCGCGGGTGCGCACCGCCATCCCCCGCAGCACCACGTCGTTGTCCATCTTCGTGCGTAGCTCGCTCATGACCGCCTCCTTTCAAGCAGTGAGTGGGAAAGACCCACGCAAAGCTTGGCAGAGCGCTCATGAGACCTCGCAAAACGTCAGGCGAAGATGGCGATCCGGCCAATGGCCGGCCGCATTACAGCGCCAAAATAGCGGAGCAGTTCAGCCAGAAACAATGCGAAAACGTCAGGGAAACGAAACCACCGCGTAAGCGGTTCAGTTCAACACATTTTATCCATCATGCTGCCGCACGACGGATAAAATGCTAGTCGTTAGCTGCAGAAAGTATATCGAGGTAACACATGACGCACCATGAAGTACATAGATCACATCGCGTAGGTTGGCTGCGCGCCGCTGTTTTGGGTGCAAATGACGGCATTGTGTCTACAGCGAGTCTTATTATTGGTGTTGCCGCTGCAAGTACCACACAAGCAAGCATTCTTCTTGCCGGCGTTGCTGGATTGGTAGCAGGAGCCATGTCTATGGCGGCTGGTGAGTATGTGTCCGTCAGTTCTCAGTCCGATACAGAGAATGCGGATCTGGCACTCGAAACGACGTCATTAGAGAACGATATAGAATTCGAAAAAGATGAGCTCGCAAAAATATACCAAAACAGGGGCCTTGAGCTTGTTTTAGCAAAACAAGTTGCTGAACAGCTAATGGCTAACGACGCGTTAGGGGCGCACGCTCGAGATGAAATTGGTATATCGGAGAGTGTCAGTGCCCGGCCAGTTCAAGCAGCTTTTTATTCAGCCGGTACATTTACAGTCGGTGCCGCACTACCTTTAATAGTGGCATGGGCCACACCAGGTAACTATTTAATATCAGCAGTTGCAGCTTCGTCTCTTGTATTTCTAGCACTACTTGGTGGGGTTGCTGCACGTGTGGGTGGCGCTCCAATTACTGTCGGCGCAATCAGAGTGACTTTTTGGGGTGCGCTAGCTATGGGTTTAACCGGTTTAACCGCAGTAGTAGGTCGTATATTTGATGCGGTTGCATGATGAGGCATTTATCGATTGTGCGCACGTCATTAAATACAGCTAACAATTGGGTAAAGTTGGCGCCAAAAACCGGCCCGACTTACCCAGAACGTTAGAGCGCACCAATCCTCCCTATTTGCAAACTATGAGCGACGAATACCAACACCCCGCTTTTCAACCACCGCCCCACCCGGATGTTGTTCTATGGCGATACATGGGTTTCGAGAAGTTCGACTGGCCAGTGAAGAATCAAAGATTGTTTATGCCATCTGCCCAGTTCTTAGGTGATCCACTCGAAGGGGTGGCACCAGCCGGCCATATAGAATGGTGGATGGATCTTGCCGAAAATGCTGAGTCCGAGGTAAAGCGTGAAATTATCGAAAACAATCGTAAAAAGCTATCCGCGTTTGCAGAGGCCTTTCGTCCCAATTATTACGTGAGCTGTTGGCATATGAATGCCGTTGAGAGTTCGAAGATGTGGTGTGCTTACACTGAATCATCCGAGGCAGTTGCAGTAACAACCACCTATCGTGTGCTGCGGGAAGCTCTTCCGAAATATGTTGAAATTGGCATGGTCCGTTATATAGATTACGCAAATGAGAAACTTCCGTCATTGAATATGTTCGAGTACATCACGCATAAGAACATCAACTTTTGCTTTGAGCGCGAATTGCGCGCTGTTGCCTTTCCTCCCGCCATTGAAGAGCTAGGTGCAGGGCATTTCCAAGAACATCACTTTGAAGGGGCTAAAAGGGGCCAGGGTCGAATTATTTTGCTATGATACTAATCCTTTCTTAAGTAAGGCCATATCAGACAGCGTAGCAGCAATGCGGATGCATGAAAAAGCCTTTGACGATTTCTGGCAGCTTCTGGAGCCGGCGCAAAGCACCGAGGAGTTTGCTCTTGAGATCCTCTTTGCTTTCCACCCGGCGCTTGGCGACGCGGGCTTTCACATGCCCCCAAACCTGTTCGTCGGGATTGAGTTGGGGCGAGTACGGGGGGAGGAAGAACAGCTTAAGGCGCCCGTTCTGTTCGCCGATGAAGTCCTGGATCAATCGTGCCTTGTGGATGGGATGGCCATCGACGATGAGGAAGACCGGCCGGGTGGCGCCCACCAGCAGGCGCTTGAGGAATTCCTTGAACACCGCGGCGGTCACCGTCCCCTCGTGCACCATGAAGCGCAAGCCCCCGCGGGCGCTCACCGCCGAGAGCATGGCGAGCGAGAACCGCGCCCCGGTCACCGCGACCACCGGGGTCTTGCCCATCGGCGCCCAAGTGGTGCCGGCGTGGTAGTCGGAGCGCATCCCCGACTCATCCCCAAAGTAGATGGTCGCCCCCACGCGCTTGGCCTCGGCCTGGATGGCGGGAAATTGCTCTTTCTGCCAGCGCTCGACCAGCACCGGATCGCGCTGCCAGGCACGGTAGAGCGGCTTCTGGGCAGTGAATCCCAGCACCCGCATCACCCGCCTGACGGCGGAGTCCGAAAGGCGCTTGTTGAACCGCCGCTCGATCAACCTGCCGATGAGCGGCAGGGTCCACAGCGCAAACTCGAATCGGAACTGCTGCGGCGTGTGCTCGCGCACCGCCCCCGCCAGCCAGCGCATCTCCTCGGCGCCAAGCAGCGGCGGGCGGCCCGGGATCGGCTTGGCCAACAGCGCGTTCTGTCCCCCCGAGGCAAATGCCGAGAGCCAGCGAAACACGGTGCGAATGTTCAACCCGAAGGCCTGCGCTACGCTCTGTACCGTCTGTCCGTGACGCACCGCTTTCACGGCTTGCTGGCGCAGCACCTGCAGGCTCCTATGATCGAGCTTGCGCCCGTCCGATTCGCGCTTGCATTTCATGCCCCCATTGTACCAACATATGGCTTTACTTAAAATGGACTTAGTAAGTCCATTGCCCCGCCGCCCCCGCATCCATCTTGATCGCGTACCGCTGCACATCGTGCAACGCGGGCACAACCGCCAACCGTGCTTCTTTGGCGAAGAAGATTATCAGGCATACCTCCACTGGTTGGGCGAAGCGTTGAAGAAAGAGCAATGCGCGCTTCACGCCTACGCGTTGATGACCAACCACGTCCACCTGCTTCTGACGCCGGAACATGCCCAAGCGGTTCCCCGGCTAATCATTGCCTTGGGGCGGCGCTACGTGCAGTATATCAACACCACCTACCGCCGGACCGGCACCTTGTGGGATAGCCTGGGATAGCCGTTACAAATCCTCGCTGATCCAAGCCGAAACCTACTTGCTTGCCTGCCAGCGATACATCGAGCTCAACCCCGTACGGGCGGCCATGGTGGATGATCCTGCGCATTACCGCTGGACGAGCTACCGTCACAACGCCCTGGGGCAGGTCAACCCTTGCCTTACCCCCCATCCTCTGTATCTGTCGCTGGGCAGGGATGCGAAGGAAAGGCAAGCTGCCTACCGGAGCCTGTTCCGGGCGCAACTGGACCAAGAAGCGGTCAACGACCTACGGCTGGCGCTCAATCAGAATCAGCCTTTGGGCAATGCACGGTTTTATGCCAACATTGAGGCAGCGACCGGCCAACGGCGGGAGCCGAAGCCGCGAGGCAGGCCACGTGCCAGGCGAGACGACTCCGCCGCGCATGACCCAGGTCAGGGAGAGCTGGCGGTATGAATCCAGCTTTATGCAGCAGAAATATGCGAGCCTGGCCCCTTTAATCGCTGTTCACATCACCTTGGAGATCGTCATGAAATATCTGCTTGTTCTCGCAACTCTTGTGGCAAGCGGTACGGCATCAGCTGCGAGGCTGCCGTGCTCAATCCACGCCAAGACGGGCGCTTCCGCAGCCACGCTCCAGAGCCTTAGCAAAATATCGATCGAACAAGCACGGGCAACTGCTCTCTCCGCCGTCGGTGCACAATCGACGGCGGTGGCCGAGGGGGAGCTTGAAGCCGAGCACGGTTGTCTTGTCTACTCGTTCGACATCCGTCTCTCTCCTCAGGCTACTGGGGTAGAGGAGGTCATGGTCGATGCTGGTAACGGCAAGGTGTTGTCGCATAAGCATGAAACACCGCAGCAAGAAGCCACTGAGAAAGCTAAGGATGCAGCTGCTAGTCACAAGTAGTCACTGCAATTAGGTAAGCGACGTTGCCGCCCAACCCTGCGCTCCAGCCGACGGGCACGCCTTCGGCGTGCATTCCCTCACAACGCTGCGCGTTGTTCGGCGCGGCTGAGCTTGATCGTTCGGCGGGAATGGCTCGTCGACGTTTCGCACGGGCGTGGGGCCCTGTTTTATTCATCCAGGAGGTTCGGGACCATGCGTCAAATAAATTGATTGCGACCTGCCTTGCGACAATCCTTTTCGTGGGCCAGCAGGCGATTGCGGCTGACCAGGCACAGAAGGCGGACGCTGCTGATACATGCGGAATGGGGTCAGACACGATTGGGTAGTCAACGACACTGCCGGTTTTCCAAGTCCTAGTCGAAAACGTCAATGACGGAGGTCTACCAAATGTCACGGGTAAGCACCTATCTGAACTTTTCTCGCTCCACGGAACAAGCGTTCGTCTTCTACCGATCCATCTTCGGAGGCGAGTTCACTGGTCCCGTTCACCGATTCAGCGAAGTCCCCGCAGCGCCCGGGCAGCCACCGTTGGCCGAGTCGGACAAGAACCTCGTAGTGCACGTCGAACTTCCAATCCTGGGCGGCCACGTACTGATGGGAACTGACGCCCCAGAGTCCATGGGCTTCTCGTTGACACCGGGCAACAACGTCTACATCAACCTCGAGCCCGATACCCGCGTAGAGACCGACAGACTCTTCAATGCCCTATCGGTCAACGGGAAAGTCGAGATGCCCCTGCAGGACATGTTCTGGGGCGCCTACTTCGGCAGCCTTACCGATCAGTTCGGGATCCGCTGGATGTTTAACTGCAGCGCCAAGACCTGAGTATCCCGCATCCCGAATGACGGCCTAACCCCCTCGGTCAAGCCCACGTAGGATGCGGTGAACGAAGTGAACTGCATCGCTCGCGGAAAGAGCCGGACGAGAGAAGGTGATCGCGAACCGGATACCGCCGTACATGGCTTTCCTGGAGCCACACGGCAACCCGACACCGTCCTTCTGCAGGAGGGGGAGCGACTCCGAGATGGTAGAGGGTCGCGTCGTCCTCGTGGTCCAACGGCCGGCCGGTGTACGCGGCGCTCTTGCAGTGAAGCGCGAACTGTCCCGCTTGTGCCTCGGGGGGCCGACAAGAGGATATACGATCGTTACGGCGGGGGTTCTAGGGCGAGGATATACTCCCAATGGGCATCGCTCACTGGCATCACCGACAGCCGGTTGCCGCGGCGCACCAGTGAAAGCTCGGCAAACTCGGGCCGGTTTTTCAGTTCGACAAGCGGGATGAGCCGCGCTAGTCGGCGCACGAAGCGCATGTCGACCACGACCCAGCGGGGGTTGTCGGGGCCGCTCTTGGGATCGTAGTAGCGGTGTTCCGGGTCGGAGGCGGTGGGGTCTGGGTAGGCCTCGCGTGCTACCTCCATGATGCCGACGATGCCAGGGGTCTCGCAGTTGGAGTGATAAAAGAAAGACTGGTCTCCCCGCCTCATGGCGCGCAGGTAATTGCGCGCCTGGTAGTTGCGTACGCCGTCCCACGGGGTGGTCTGCCTCGGCTGGCGTTCGAGGTCGTCGATTCCGAATACGGTGGGCTCCGACTTCGTCAGCCAGTGGTGCAACTCTGCGTCTCCGTCCGTCCAGCGCGGTGCCGCCGGGACCACGCCCTAGGTGCCGGGTTGGTGAAAACGCTCCTCGGTGATCACCCCTTGCAAGGCGATGTCCCAAGGCCGCACAGGCAGACTCGGGACCTCCTGGAAGGCGTAGGCCAGGCCGATTACGCGGGGGCGCCGCCAGTGCCTGCGCCGAGCCAGGAAGGCCAGCGTCCGGTCGTAGAATCCTCCGCCACTGCCCAGACGATTACCACATGAGTCAAAAGCCAGCAGCGGGGCCATGATGAGGTCCAGTTGCGATGCCCGCCGCATCAGGCGCAGCGGCCTGTCGGGCTCCGGGATGCCAAAGCGGTTGGGACGGAGCCGCTCTCCTGGTTCATAGGGGGCGAACCATAGGTGGTAGCTGTCCAACGAGTGCAGCACTGGCAGGTAAACGGCCTTGCCCATCCGCCAGGCACGGCGCACCACGGGCGTCGGGTCCATCTCCCCTCGATGTGAGATGTAACAGCCGATAGCCTTGCTGCGGCGGAACAGGGCGGTGCGAACGAACACCCACGCCGCGCGCTCGGCCAGTCGGGCGCGTTGCCAAGGGGGCAGGTGACTACGTCTGGCCCGAATCTGCGCCCGGAGCCGGGGGCGTGGATCCATTTACGGGTGAGGCATCCCCCGCCTGTGCCGTGACGCACCTTCGCCCTTGAACCAGAGGTTCAGGTGGGGACCACAGCAACGTCTAAGGCTTCCCGCAACGCGGACATGCACACTAACGTCAGCATCAGGCCCCCAAGGCGCAGAGTTAGGCTCAAGAACACTCGTGATGCGTCTCGAACACCGCAGGGGACACCTCATAGTATATTCTCTGTCGGGCGCTCGTGACTGAGCGCTGCATCGATTTTTTCTTGCAGGACCTGGATCTGCCGGCTGACCAACTTTGCCTGATCCTCGCTCTGAATCTTGAAGCGCAACAGGTCATGGGCGATGTTCAGGGCCGCCATGATGGCAATGCGCTCAGCGCCGATGACCTTGCCGCGATCACGAATCTCGCGCATCTTGGCGTCCAGATAATTGGCAGCGCCAAGCAGGTTCTGCCGCTCGCTCGGCGCGCACGAGACCCCATACTCCTTGCCGAGCAGAAGGATGCTCACGACATCAACGTCCTGTTCCACGCCGCTTACTCCATGGCCTTGAGACGGGAGATCATGGCTTCTACCCGAGACTGCACCTGGGCATTCTTCTCGAACAAGGTAGCTCGCTCCGCCGCCAGAGCCGTAAGCTGCTTGCGCAGCAGGCGATTCTCCTCGCATACCTGCTCCCAGGATCGCACCAGTTCGTCCAAGCCGACCGAGAGCGTTTGAAGCCTATTCACCGCATTGTCTACATTTTCCCCGGGCATCGCGACTCCCAAGGTGCTCAGCCCCGTTCACGGGCAAACCGAAGATCCGCGTTCCAGCGCATTTGCGAAGAATGATAGCATAGGTTCTCGGAGCGCAGACAGAATGGCACAACCGTGCCAGGCGGCTGCTCTGCTGGCAGGACACCCTGGGGGAGGGTCATGAGAGATTAAGCTTGGCGCCAGGCGCGCTCCGGAGCGTTTTATGACACACTGCTTGCCGAATTCCAACGTGTGGGACGCTGCGGAGGTGATGCCGATGTCTGTGTCAGGCCGCGCCGATCGCGCTCGTCCGGTTCCGCCGGCCGGCGGCTCCTGGCGAGCGCGTGACCCATCAGCGACTCCGGGGGAGCGGATGTGAGAGCTTGTGAATAAATCTGCTGCGCGTCCCGATAGCCGCGTTGCGCGGTGCTCGCTCCTCGCCTATCTACTTGATATGTCTCGTCGCTGCGCTCCGTGCGCCTTGCTCTCGGGCCGCTCGCGACGATTTCTTCACAAGCTCTGAGTCCCGCAGATGAGTGTTCCCCACCCTGTGCCGTCCGAGAATCCTTCGATGGATAAGAGAGAGTTTGCGAGGCGCCGACGACGCCTCATGCAATCGATGCGCAGCGGCATTGCTGTCCTGCCCAGCGCGCCGGTGTGTATGCGCAATCGCGATATCGAGTACCCGTATCGCCAGGACAGCGACTTCCACTACCTGACCGGGTTCCCCGAGCCGGAAGCGCTCATGGTGCTGATCCCCGGGCGCCCGGAGGGCGAATTTCTGCTCTTCTGCCGCGAGCGGGACTCGGAAAAGGAAGTCTGGACAGGGCGTCGGGCCGGCCTCGAGGGGGCTCGCAAGCTCTACGGGGCCGACGACGCATTCCCCATCGACGCCCTCGACGACATCCTTCCCGGACTTCTGGAAGATCGGGAGCGGGTCTACTACACCCTGGGCCGTCACGCCGACATCGACCAGCGCTTGATCGGCTGGGTGAATCAGGTACGGGCCAAGATTCGCGCGGGCATCCAGGCACCCGTGGAATTCATCTCCGTGGACCCGTTTCTGCACGAGCTGCGTCTGTTCAAGAGTCCGGCAGAGATCAAGGCCATGCGTTACGCCGCGCAGGTCTCCGCCGGGGCGCACCGGCGGGCGATGGTGGTCTGCCGTCCCGGGATGACTGAGGCCGACCTGGAGGCCGTGCTGCTTCATGAGTTTATAACCCACGGCTGCCGGTTCCCGGCCTATCCTCCGATCGTCGGCAGCGGCGGCAACGGCTGCATCCTGCATTACACCGATAACAGCGACCGGCTGCGGGCGGGGGACTTGGTGCTAATCGATGCGGGTGCCGAGTTCGAGCACTACGCAGCGGACATCACCCGGACGTACCCTGTCAGTGGCTGCTTCTCCCGGGCCCAGCGCGCCATCTACGCGGTCGTCCTGGCGGCTCAGCTTGCGGCCATGGACAAAGTGCGGCCAGGGAACCACTGGAACGAGCCCCATGACGCCGCGGTGCGCGTGCTCACCGAGGGGATGGCCGAGTTGGGCCTACTGAAAGGTAAGGCCGAGAAGCTCGTCGCCGAGGAGGCATATCGCCGTTTCTACATGCATCGCACGGGCCATTGGCTCGGCATGGATGTTCATGACGTCGGTGACTACAAAGTAGGCGGCCAATGGCGGCTGCTCGAGCCTGGCATGGTGCTGACCGTGGAGCCTGGCCTCTACGTGCCCTCCGGGTCTGAAGGCGTGGCGCGAAAGTGGTGGAATATCGGCGTGCGCATCGAGGACGACGTGCTCGTGACCGAGCAGGGTCACGAGGTGCTATCGGCCGCCGTGCCCAAGGACGCCGACGAGATCGAGGCGCTGATGGCGCGGGCGGGTTCGTCGCCCGAGACGCGGGAGCGCCGAAGGGCCGGAGTCCATGCCTGACCCCTACGACGTGGCGATTGTCGGCGGCGGTCTGACCGGCGCCGCACTGGCCTGCGCCCTGCGCGGCCATCACCGACGCATCGCGCTCGTGGATGCATCTGTGCCCCGCAGCACAGCGGTTAGCGCGCCGGGGGGGTCGTTCGCACCCATCGATCAATCCGCCTTCGATGCGCGCACCATTTCTTTGGCTTACGGGTCCCGGCGCATATTGGAAGGTATGGGCCTGTGGAATGCGCTAGCGGACCATGCAACCCCCATCCGCCACGTGCATGTCTCGGACCGCGAAGGGTTCGGCTTCACGCGTATGGACGCTCGCGCGAGCGGCGTGCAGGCCCTCGGATACGTTGCGGAGGCCGAGTTCCTGGGGGCGGTTATGGCCCGAGCCGTGGCCGAGAGTCCTGACATCGAATGGATCCCAGGTGCGCGCGTCGTCACCTTCGTGGCTGGACCTCAGGCCGCCGAGATCGAGGTGGAACGGGCCGGAGCCCGTCATCGTCTTTGCGCGCGTTTAGTGGTGGGCGCGGACGGGGGCGACTCCACAGTACGAGAATGCGCTGGCATACGGACGGTGCGCCGCGAATACGGTCAGACCGCCGTCGTGACCACCGTCACCCCGCAGCGTGCCCACCACGGCTGGGCGTTCGAGCGCTTCACCCCCACGGGTCCGCTGGCGCTCCTGCCCCTGTCACATGACCGCTGCGCGGTCGTGTGGTGTGCCCGCAACGATGAAACGGAGGGGCTGCTGGCTCTGAGCGATGCCGAGTTCCTGGATGCGTTGGGGGAACGCTTCGGTGGGCGTCTTGGGCGCTTTCTGCGCGTGGGAGCACGCCAGAGCTACCCCCTCGTTCTTATTTGGGCGACGGAGCAGGTACGCCCTCGGTTGGTGCTCCTGGGGAACGCCGCGCACACCGTCCACCCCGTAGGCGCCCAGGGATTCAACTTGGCGTTGCGGGACGTCGCCGCGTTGGCGGAGTCGGTGCACGAGGCTGTTCGGCGAGGGGAGGACCCGGGGGAGGAGTCTCGCCTGCACCTCTATGAGCAGCAGCGCCATCGCGACCAGCGCCAGGTTGTGGCCTTTACGGAGGGAGTGGCCCGATTGTTCTCCAGCGATTTCGGCCCGTTGCGGATCGCCCGCAACCTAGGCTTGGTGGCCCTCGACCTGTTGCCGACTGTCAAACGCCGAGTCGTGCGCCGTGCGATGGGCCTGAATGGCCGCCAACCTCGGCTGGCCCGGGGTTTACCTCTCGCATGATGATATGGGTGCTAGCGTGAACATGAAACCCCCCAGAACTCCTCTGCGTGCAGTGGATTTGACTATCGTTCCACGGCTTCTTGGGGAGTAGCTTGACCGCCGCCGACCACGACATCGTCATCGTGGGCGCAGGCCTGGTCGGTCTGACGCTCGCCTGTGCTCTGCAAGAAGGCCCCTGGGACATCGCAATCGTCGAAGCCGGCGAAGCCGAAGAAGCCGACGAAGACGGCTCCGAGGCGCCGTTTGACGTCCGCGTCTCAGCCGTGAGCCGCGCGTCCGAGCGCGTGTTCGCTGCGCTGGGTGTCTGGCGGGAGATGGAGGCTCTGCGCGTGACGCCATTTCGGGAAATGCACGTCTGGGATGCCAACGGGCGGGGCTCCATCCACTTCGATAGCGCGGATATCGGGGAAGAGAGGCTGGGGTGCATTGTGGAGAACCGGGTCATGCGTGGGGCGCTATCGAGGCGTCTGTCTTCAGGACGCCGGCTGACCTGGTACCGGCCTGCGCAGGTGCACGCGCTGGAGCTGCGGGACAACCACTGGGATGTGTCGCTCGATACCGGGGAAACCATCCGAGGCCGGCTGGTGGTGGGGGCGGACGGGGTCGATTCCCGCGTACGCCTCCTGGCGGGCCTGCGGGCTACCGGCTGGCGCTACGAACAGCGGGCGCTGGTTGCGAACGTTCAAACCTCCCGATCTCATGGAGACACCGCCTGGCAGGTGTTCCTCCCCACGGGTCCACTCGCCTTTCTGCCCATGCCGGAGAATTACAGCGCCATCGTGTGGAGCACCACGCCTGCAGAGGCGCAGCGTTTGGCGTCCCTGGACGCGGATGCATTCCTGGCCGATTTGCAACTGGCCTTCGGCGCACGCCTCGGCCGTATGCTGAGCACGGGTCCCCGTGCCACGTTCCCGCTGCGCATGCTCCACGCCAAGAGCTACGTCGCACCACGCGCCGCCTTGGTCGGCGACGCGGCTCACACCATCCATCCACTGGCCGGGCAGGGCCTGAATCTGGGTCTCCTGGACGCAGCGGTCCTGGCCGAGCTGTTGCTCGGGGAAGGGTCGGAGGGTCGGGATCCCGGTGCCCTGCACACCCTTCGGCGATACGAGCGCTGGCGAAAGGGCGACAACATGGTCATGCTCGCGGCGCTGGAGGGCTTCCACCGGCTGTTCGGGAGCCGCACCTTGCTGGTGACCCATCTGCGCAACTGGGGGCTGACGCTGACAGACCTTGCCGGCCCGCTCAAGAACATGATCATGCGTCATGCGACCGGGCTGACGGGGGACCTTCCGCGGCTGGCCCGCGCATCCAACGTGTAACAGGCGCCGGGTCCAGCTTCACTTTCTTTGTCCTGCACGCTGCGTCCGATCGTGTTTCACGACGTGTTTATGGTTCACGGGAATGATCGAGTGTGGGCTCGGGGTGGCGTATGAGCCGATGAAAGAGCTTAGACCTGAATCCGTGACTCCAGGCCCTCCGGCAGGCGAGACGAGGGAGAAGGGCAGGTATTCTCAGCTAGGTTGGTCAGTTTTCAGCCAACTGGTGATCCTGACTGCGCAGAGCGGGCTTGAATCCTCGGTGGCGAAGGGGGTTCTTGGCGGAGTCGGGGCCCATGGCGCTGAATTGCGGGCATCGGAGGTCGTAGGCCAATACCGCAAAGGCGAGCACCAAATCGTTGGTGCCTGTCTCACTCGGACGTGGTACGCAGGTAGTAGCCAACCCTGAGCATGATCGGCGGCTGCGTGGGCGCTTTTCGGCCGAGGACAAGCGACGTGTCTTGGCCGAGGCTTCCAGTGAGCATGGGAGCACTGGCGGCGCTGCTGCGCCGGGAGCGCAGTATCATTCCAGTGTTCCTGCGCTAATTATTCTGCCCGTGATCCCCGTGTCCCTGATCCCCGTGTCCCTGATCCCCGTGTCCTGAGCCCCATGTCCCTGAGCCCCATGTCCCTGAGCCCCGTGTCCCTGAGCCCCGTGTCCCTGAGCCCCATGTCCCTGAGCCCCATGTCCCTGAGGTCCGTAAATCTGAGATCCGTGCCCCTGAGATCCGTAACTCTGCTGATCCCCGTGCCCGTGATCCCCGTGCCCGTGATCCCCGTGCCCCTGAGACCTGTAACCCTGAGATCCATGCCCCTGAGCCCGGTAACTCTGAGATCCGTGCCCGTAATGCCCGTGATCCCCTCTTCTGCGGTAATCCTTGTCCCATTGCCCATAAGGGATGTGCCGTTCTTTCCCGTAGCGGGTCCGGTAATCCCTCGGAACGCGGAACACTGGGGCGGGTACGTAACGGCGCTCCACGGTCCCCCACGGCCCGTTGTACGCGCGCGCACGGTACCACCGGTCCCCGCGCGGAGACCACCACCAGCCGTTGTAGAAGAAGACGTCGAAGTTCAATTGCGGCACGAAATAGACCTGGGAATTGGGGACCAGGACTACCGCCGGCGGTTCGGCGACCATGATCGGCGGGGGGCCGAGGTTGATGCTGATGCTCACTTGCGCCTCCGCCTCCCGAGTCCCGCCACAGACGAACAGCGCGCAGAGAATCGCAGCCGATACCGATACGCCGTACCTATGTCCTCGCATCTCAATCTCCCTGGTGACCCTGGGCCGCACTGGCAGAATCTTGCCGAGCGGTCGATTGAAGCACGCCGCGCCGGCACCGTCAACGGCCGCGTGCATCAGGTATCCGAGCGCCTCTCTGGACTCCGTTGAGGCGAGTCCCCGTTCGGCCAGCCCCAGCCTTGACTCCGCGTCTGGTCTAGGCAAGGATACCGTCCCATCGTGCCGGCTGGGACGGCCATCCGCTGGGCATAAGGTTCTGTGCGCAACTCGGGGGTGAGTTGCGGGCCCGTTCGAAGTCGAGAGCACCCAACCCGAAGCCGGCGTTGGGAGGGCCTGACCCTCTTCGATATCCGCGGCGAGGGGGTGGGAGAAGACGCGGACGGGGAACGCCCTGGAAGAGACCACGCCAGAGATTGCTCCACGGGCCGTGCAGCTCGGGAGCAGGCTTGCTGGGCCGACTGCCGACGCGGTGAGGGCCGGGCGACACGGATGAGTGAACCGCCTTGGGGCGCGCCGGCGTCTCGGAAGTCGAGGTCAGAGACGAAAGGATGGCCCGCAGAGGGGCTGGTGGAACAGCGACAAGGCGCATGCGGTCAACGGAGGGGAGCCATGAGTTTCATGGACAAGGTGCAAACAGTCCTGAGCAAGACCAAGAACGGCATCCGGGACTTTGTGGAGACCGCCAAGGTCAAACACGAGGTCCGCAAGCTGAACGATCGCAAGACGGCGCTGCTCAGCGAAATCGGGCGCCGCGTGTACGCCTTGTATGGCCAGCCCAATGCCGTGGCCGAGGTGGACGCACAATGCAAGGAGATCAAGGACATCGACGAGCAGATTACGGGGAAAGGGAACGAGATCGCGCGCATCAACACGCGGACTTGAAACGTGGCGATGTCAAATCCGTGGGACATGGCTCAGGTCTTGTCAACAAATCACCGCCGCCGTCGGATGGTCGGCTGGACACTTGGGTTGCACGGGACTCCCCGGGGCGCGCGGCCTTCCTGGTGCGGCTGCGGAACGCGGCTGCAGTGGCTGCGCTCACCGTGGCTCGGGTTTCCGAGAGGCGGAGCCACGGTGGGCGGTCTCCATCCATGGAATGAAGGCTGATACGTGACCCCCAGCCCCTTTCCGGCGAGGGGGAACGTGGGCTAGCTACCCCGCTGGCGCTCTTGCGTCGATGCGGGAGGACCTGGGGGTCAGTGGCCGATTCGCCCCTGGAGGTCGGCCGGCGTAAACGGACCGGGCTGCGCGATCAGCTCGCGGGCGGCATCCACCTTCCCCCAGACGTCCCAGAGCAGGACCCCACGGACCCTGCCGTCGCGGAGGTAGTACAGGATGCCCTTGCGGAACGGCTCCTGCCAGTCGGTCACCACGTCGAGGCGGGAGTCCACCTCGCCCACGGCCTCGTAACCCAGCTCGAACAGGTCGGAATAGAAGAAGGGCAGGTGATCGTATTCGACCTTCTCACCCACCAAGGCCCGACCAGCAGCGTCGCCCATGGTGTTGGCGTTGTCCTCGTGCTCCACGCGCAGGCGCTTCTCCAGGGCGGGGTTGTAAAAGGCCGCCACATCTCCCGCGGCGAAGATGTCCTCGTGACTGGTGCGCAGCCCTCGATCGACGACGATGCCGTTGTCGACATCCAGGCCTGCCCGCTCGGCAAGCTCCGTGTTGGGGCGGATCCCCAGGCCCGCCACCACCGCATCCACGGTGAAACGTCCCGATCCCGTGCGCAGCGACACCCGTCGCTCTTGCCGCTCCAAACCCTCCACGCTCGCCCCGGGACGAACGTCGACGCCCTTCTCACGGTAATAGTCGTTGAGGAAGCGGGTCAGGTCCGGGGGAAACGTACGAGCGCCGATGCCCTCTTCAGGAAACAGCATGGTCACGCGCTTGCCGTTCATGGCAAGAGCGGCGGCAATCTCGGAGCCGATGAAACCACCTCCCACGACACCGAAGTGCTCCCTGCCGTCCGCCAGCTCGCGCAGCTTGCGATAATCCTGAAGAGTGCGGAAGTATATGATGGAGTCGCCGCCGAACGGCAGCTCGCGGGGAGTGCCACCCGTGGCCAGGAGCAGGCGGTCGTAGGTGTACGTGTCACCCTGGCCGTCCGTGACCCGCCTGGAGGCCGGGTCGAGGTCGGCGGCGGTGCGACGGAGATGCAATACCGCGTCCAGATCCTCGACAGGCCGCCAGATCTTCTCCAGGGGTTTGCCCTTCCACAGGCCCTTGCTGAGGGGAGGGCGGTTGTAGGGCGGATCGGGCTCTGCGCCGATGATGCCGATGGACGCTCCCCGGTCGGTCCGGCGAATGCTGGTTGCGGCCGCGTGGGCGGTCATGCCGCCGCCGATGATGAGGTATCGGTAGTGCGTCATGGCTCTCTCCTTGGTCTCTGGTTGGTGAGGCGTTACAAGAGCTTAGATGCCCTCAGTCGGCGAAGTATCCGGCGCCATGCGCTAGGCCTGCGTCGGCACGGTGTGGCGCGCGTGGTTGAAAACACATGCCTGGCGGTGCCTTTGGCCCGGAATTGCCCGCCGCCGTGCGCCATGACCCAGGGCCAGGTGCGGTATCCGGCGAACGCAGGTCGGCACGAAGCTTCGCGTCTCCTCCGAGCGCACGAGCGAGAGTTAGACTGCAGCCTTGCGCGGCCGAAACGCAATAGTCCGCAGATCGCGCCACCGGCTCTCGGCTCGAATCAGAGCTTGCCAGGAAATGGGCGCGGGGGGCCGGTAAGCAAGCCGCACGGAGCGCAGCGCCGAGAAATAGCAAGTCCATAGGCGAGGAGCGACCGGATGGCAGAACAGCCATTCGGCACGTGCGCAGGACGCCCCGAAGCGGTGGCGTACAGGGAGGTACGCCATGACCACCGCGCAACACCGCTGTCGGGACGCGGAGCACACCTATTCGCAAGCTCTCGGCCTGGCGGCGAGATGCTCCCCGGCAGTGTAGGCGAACGCTGGGCCGCAGCCCGCAACACAGAGACAGGCGCCGTGGCAGGTCGAAATGCGGGAGTGCACGAGGGCGATGGTCGGACTCCACGCGGACCGGATCGTCCGAGGACCCGGCCGGGCGCTCCCAGCCGCCCGCGCATCCAGCGGGCTGGTGGTGAGACCGAGTCATCAAGGCTCCGGGTGTTCGCGGTACGCCAGGCACGGGCCGCCCTGTCACCGGCCGCACAAAGGCGCTACCGCAAGCGCGAAGCCGGGGTCCGACGCATCCCGTTGTGCCAACCCAGCCTACCTGTGGGGCCGTCGGACCAAGACCGTCGCACACCGAACGGCGTGTGACGCCCAGATTGTATCTGCCTTGCCTGTGGCCTATTCTCACCTCGCAGGTGAGGCACCTGCAGGCCGCCGGCTACGTCAGAGTTTCCACGGAGGGCCAATCCGGCCCACCTTTCAGAATAGGCGACGCGATGAATGATAAGGCATGGGTTGCAAAGGCGGCGAAACAGCCGATGGTGCTGGAAACCGTTGATCTTGGACCGCTCGGGGTCGAGGACATTGAAGTCGCTGTCGAACACAGCGGTTTGTGTCACTCCGATCTCTCGGTCTTGAACAATGACTGGGGCATTTCGCAGTACCCCGCGATTCTCGGCCACGAGGTCATCGGTCGGGTCACGGCCATAGGTCCGAATGCCAAGGGTCTCAAGGTCGGACAGCGCGTCGGCGTCGGCTGGAACTCGGGGAGCTGCATGCACTGTCAGCAGTGCATGTCGGGAAGCCATCACCTTTGCCCGCAAGTGCAACCGACGATCGTCGGTCATCGCGGCGGGTTCGCGACCCACCTCCGCTCGCACTGGGCTTGGGCCTTCCCGCTCCCGGAAAAGCTGAACTTCGCCGAAGCCGGGCCGCTCTTGTGTGGGGGCATCACCGTCTTCGCGCCGCTGGCGATGTACGCCAAGCCGACCGACCGGGTGGGCATCATCGGCATCGGCGGGTTGGGCCACATGGCAGTCAAATTCGCGGCGGCCTATGGGTGCGAGGTGACCGCGTTCACCTCGAGCGAGAGCAAGTGCGATGAAGCCAAAGGTTTCGGGGCGAATCACGTCGTGTCGAGCAAGGACTCGGCGGCGATCAAGAAACTCGGCGGCAGCTTCGACCTCCTGATCAGCACCGTCAACGTGAAGCTCGATTGGGACGCGATGATCGCCGCGCTCGCGCCCAACGGGCGGTTTCACGTCGTCGGTGCCGTGCTTGAACCCATTCCGGTCGCGGCGTTCTCGCTCATCGTGCAGCAGCGCAGCGTCTCGGGTTCGCCGACTGGCTCGCCGGTGGCGATCCAGACGATGCTCGACTTTGCTTCACGGCACAATGTCGCACCGCAGACCGAGCACTTCCCGATGAGCCATATCAACGAGGCCTTCGCCCGACTTGAATCAGGCAAGGCCCGTTACCGCATCGTGCTGGACGCGGATTTCTGATCCGCTTGACCATCCAATTTTTTCCAGTGACAAGACGTTTTCGAGCCTCTGGGGGCCGCCTCGTTCTAGCCTTCTGAGATTCACCGATCTCGCCGATGGGACCGACGTGTTCGGCCCCATAGAGGATGCTATCCAGAGCCGGGTGCCCAGCCGCGACGGCTTTTTGTACGATGGCCCCCGACACCGCAAGAACACCAGGAGGAGGGCGATCGATCGTCCATCCAGGGTCGCTGTGGGTTCGGTCTAGTCGTGCTGGTAGGCGGGCAAGCTGGCCCCACAGTTCTTGCAGAACTTCGCGTCGGCATCGTGGCCTTCGGAAAGACACACGGTGCAGGTGCGGGTCGTCGGGGGGCTCGGTCGCATCGCTTGTGCCGCGATCTCAGCGGTCACGATGCCGGTGGGTACGGCCAGTATGCTGTAGCCGAGGAGCATCACCAGGGACGCGATCCCCTGCCCCAGGGGCGTGCGCGGGGTCACGTCTCCGTAGCCGGTGGTCGTGACCGTAACGATGGCCCAGTAGATGCTCGTCGGAATGCTCGTGAAGCCGTTGGCCGGTCCCTCGATGACATACATCAGGGTGGCGAGAATCACCACCAACATCAGCACGGTGGTGGTGAACACGGCGATCTTGCGGCGGCTCGCAACCACAGCGCGCATCAGCAGCCGCGACTCCTCCAAGTACTGCACCATCTTGAAGACCCGGAACACCCGCAGCAAGCGCACGGTGCGGATGGTCATCAACGCCGGTGCGCCAGACAGAACAAGCGCTACATAGGTGGGGAGGACCGCCAGTAGATCGATGATCCCGTAGAGGCTCGTGGCGTAGCGCCAGGGGCGGCGCACGCTTGCCAGGCGCAGCAAGTACTCCACCGTGAAGAGCGCCGTGAAAAACCACTCCAGAGCAGCGAGCAGGGATCGGTGCGAGCTGGATATGCTGTCCACGCTGTCCAGCATAACGACCAGGACGCTGGCCAGGATCGCCAGGAGCAGTCCCGTGTCGAACGCGCGACCGGCGCGCGTATCCGCCTCGAAGATGATGACGTAGAGCCGGTGTTGCCAGCCCGTTTCCGGCTTGCCAAAGCTGGGCGCGTACATCGAGCCTCCCATGTCTGCAGCGTGGCGGCGCTATCCTAGCATCCGCTGCCGCTCGAACCTGGAGGCTATCGGTTGTAGCTTCGCCGCCGGGTCTAAACCGGGATTTCGGAGAAACGGTAAGCCCCGCAAGTGGCGGCCTGGCTATTCATCCGAGGCGCAGAGAACTGCACCGTGGGAGTGGAGGCATCATGCGCGCTCACACTGAAGGCCGCCTGCTTTCTGCCCCGCCGGTCCGGAGAGAAACCCCCGGCAACCCGCTTAGCTCTCTATCTTTCGATGGCTGCTTCCGACCCACAACGGCCATTGGCGTCCGGCACGACATCGGCAGCAACGTGGCGGAGAGGGGACATGCGGATGCAGTGCACCCAAGTGCACCCAGCGGAGCGCAAAACGCGTTGCAGGCCGGACACTCAACGACGATAGCCCGCATGGGCCGGCCCATTCGACCGGACTACGAGCTGGTAAGCCTCGCCACGGAGCCTGTCCGCAAGGGCGACGGCAGCGTTCGCGCAACTCGCCGGGAAACCCCAACCGTATCCCTCAAGACTACCCTTCCCCCACAGTGACGCGGTTGAATTTCGTATCCTTCGGGCCTGGCTCGCCCGCGTCCATCACTGTCTCACCACTTGACCAGCGCGCCAGCCGCAGGCGACGATCAAACTTGAGCCGGGCTGCTCGAACTCTTACCCTTCAGGAACCGAGGGAGCGCTCTGACCGGTTTTAGCCTCCTCGATATACGGCGGGGAGCGTCGGGCGCGCAGGGAAGATCGCGATGCGGATCGCCATATTGGACAACGGCCGGGAAGTCCGCTCGTATACCTTTGACGGGCCGCTGGTGCGCATCGGCAGGCACGCATCCAACGACGTGGTTCTACCCGCGGCGCACATCTCGCTCTTTCACGGCGAGATCTGCCGCGAGGAGGACAGCATCGTCTATCGCGACCTGCGCTCCACGAATGGCTCCCGGATTCGGCGCGGCCCACGGGTATACCCTCTGGACGAACGCTGCTTTCGGCGCCTGCCCCTCGTGGACAGCGACGAGATCCTGCTCGGTGCTGCTGACGAGCCGGTCGGCGTGCGCGTCCACTTGGCGCCCGGACCGCAGCCGAGTGAGAGGGCCACGGTCACTGGAGAGTCCATTGCCGTCACTCAAGGCGACGCGCTCGACGGTTACTCCTCCAGTTTCGACCGCGAGGCCCTCGTGGGTCTGCTCGACTTCTCCTCTCGCACAAACGCTCCAGTCAATACCGAGACGCTGCTGCGAACCTTCGCCGACGGCCTGCTGAAGCTGTTCCAAAAAGCCAATCACTTAGAGATCCACCTGGGCAATCCGGCCGGTACCGAGTTTGTTCCGGTCCTGGCCCAGGACCGTGACGGCGAGGTTGAGCCGAATCCAGTCTCCCGCACGGTTCGGGAGCGGGTGCTTTCGGATGGGCAGGCTCTGGCATTTACCGACTCCGATCCGGGCTTCGACGTCTCGGAAAGCCTCAGAGGGTGGAATGTGCGGGCGGGGATGTGCGCTCCGCTTTGGGACGGGCAGCAGGTGATCGGGCTGGTGCAGGTCGATCGCCGAGGCATCCCGATCGTTCCTTTCGATCAGCGAGACCTCAGCGTGCTTGCGGTGTTCGCTCACTTGGCGGCCCTGGGAATCGCGAATGCCCGGCTGCGCGCTGGGTTAGAGGCGACCATCGCCGAGCTGCGAGAGGCGCACGCCCACATGCAGCGTCTCGCGCTACACGACTCTCTGACGGGGCTCGCGAACCGCGTGCTATTCCTCGACCGTCTCCAGCAGGCGGTCCTCATGGCAAAACGGCAGGGCATCTCCACGGCCCTGCTTTATCTCGACCTCGATGATTTCAAACGCGTCAACGACACTCTCGGACACGACGCAGGTGACGCTGCACTGCAAGTAGTGGGCAAGCGGCTTCAGGGCAGCGTGCGCGAGGTGGATACCGTGTCCAGGATGGGCGGGGATGAGTTCGCGATCCTGCTAGTCGGGGTGGCAGAGGCCGCAGCCGCAACCGCCGTGGCTCGCAAGATACGCAATGCGTTGGCTATACCCGTGCGCCTTTCCGCTCGGGAGTTCGTAGTGACGGCCAGCGTCGGCGTCACGCTCATGCCTCGGGACGGCGTCGAAGGGGCCGTACTCTTGAAGTACGCCGACCTGGCCATGTATCGGGCCAAGGCCGCCGGCGGCGACCGCTGCGAGATTTTCACGCAGGAGATGACCCGTGAGACGTCGTAGCATCTAGCGCGGAAGGCGCCGTGGCCGCGGTGCTTTGAACCATTCCAAATACTGTGTCTGTGACCATGGATGGCCTGACCGAAGATCTTCAATCTGGACTGCCCCGACTGGATGCTTCACGGCAAGCAACGGGGAATCTGCCCAGTCGTTAACGCGAAGCCTAGAGACGCTGCGATGGCGTCGTGCCCTTCCGGATGTGCGACAAGCCGTCGAAGTCTCGCTTGCAGCGTTCGAGACGCGAGGACTCGTTCGAACCGCGAGCACCTAAACGCCTTGACAACGTCATCAGCCTGGCGCGGGGCGTTTCAGATGCGCATGTTTTGGCCGCGAGCCCTCGCCAAGGCACTCTGCCCGGAGGGCGTCCCTGGGTCGGGTCGGCCGACGGCTTGGTCCAGCCACGCCCAGGCGGATCGGCTTGCACGGTGGGCGTCGATAGCTGACCTACACTTACAGGAGACTCGGTCTAGGTCCGGTCGCAGTGCCGGTCGACCGCAGTCGCACGGCACGTTTCGGACGCGTCAAGGGGGAGGGCCATGACTTCAACAATGTTGGACCCACCAGCAGAGTCCGCGGATCGCGAGAACTTGCTCGCCCGCATGCTGGGAATCTCCCATCTCATGGTCGCCCAAACAGACCTTGGCCAGTTGCTTAACTCAATCATGAGCGAGGCTGCCCGGCTAGTGCGCGCGGAGCGCGCGACCTTGTATCTGCTCAACCAGGCCGCCGGGGAAGTGATCAGCTACATCGCCCAGGATGCCGAGGTCCACGAGATCAGGTTACCGGTGGGCCGCGGCATCGCAGGGCACGTAGCCGCTACTGGACGGGCGGTAAATCTGCCTGACGCGTACGCAAGCGAACACTTCGACCCATCCTGGGACCGGCGCACCGGATTCCGCACCCGCAGCATGCTCTGCGTGCCCATGCGGGACCACGCGGGCCGCACAACCGGCGTGCTTCAGGCGCTGAACTGCCGAGAGGGCTTCTTTAGCGAGGCCGACGAATCGCTGCTCACCATGTTCGCCGCGCATGCCGCCATCGCCATCGACAACACCCGCCTGCACGACGACCTTAAGCTCGCCTTCCGCAGCACCATCCGGGCGTTGTCGCAGGCCGTGGACCGTCGCGACCCCAGAACGTACGGCCATTCCCAGCGAGTAACCTACTACGCCGTAAGGATGGGCCAGGCCGTCGGGCTGACTGTTCCGGAGGTCGAGGCACTTGAGTGTGCAGCCACCCTTCACGATGTGGGGAAAATCGCGGTCTCCGACCGCGTGCTGCTTAAGGACGGCCTGCTGAACGACGAGGAATATGCGCTGATGAAACAGCACGCGCGCTTCACTCGCGACATCCTGGCCAAGTGTTATTTTACCGGCACATTATCCGACGTGGCTTTCATCGCCGGCGCCCACCACGAACGCCTCGACGGCAGCGGGTACCCGGACGGACTGCGCGGCGGGGAGATCCCGCCGGCAGCCCGTATCCTTGCGGTCGCCGACGTGTTCGACGCGCTCACCTCTTCCGACCGGCTCTATCGCCCGGCCATGAACACGCGCAAGGCCTTGGGCATTCTGAGGACGGAAGCCGGAACGAAGCTCGATCGGGAGGTGGTTAGGATTTTCATCGCAGAGAAGCTCTACGAGATCGACCGGCGGGCCCACATACGCATCGCCGCGGGGCTCGAAATGGAGTACCGAATCCTGGCGAGCGGCCGACCGGACCGCGAGCCCGCAATCCCTAGCGGGGGAACGGTAGACGTGAGCGGAGGGGGTCTGTTGTTCCGTACGCGGGACTTCATCCCCGTGGGCACCTACCTGGAGACCGCAGTGCATGCCGGCGATCAGGACATCGAGCTGGTAGCCGAGGTCGTCCGCTGCGAACGGTCTGTGGGTTCGACCAGCTTCGATGTTGGCATCTCGTTCTATAACGTGCCTGATCCGGCGCGCGAGAAACTCCAGGCGCACTTTGTGCAGGTCTCGCACGACTGAATCTGATCCGGCAACCTGGGCGGGGGCGCGGCGCGTCAGTGATGGGGCACCCGGATGCTGTCGGAGATATAGTCAAGTCTGGTGTATGAGCATGGGCTGAATCAGGCGGCGATCCGGTTGGCTTCCGCAGCTTCCACACGCACTCCATCTTTGAATTTCACCCCGGCAATGACCTCGGCCAAGCGTTCGAAGCCCCTGGTCGACGCCAGCGTTTGGCCGCGCTCTGGCCGAGCTTGTAGACCATCGCCAGGAAGCTCTGGCGTGACACGCAACCCCGGGTCTTGTCGGTGCGAAGCCGTACTGTGGCGAAGGTCGACTCGATGGGGTTGGTGGTGCGGATGTGCTGCCAGTGCACGGCTGGAAAGTCGTAGAAGGCAAGCAGTTGCTCGCGGTCCTTCTCCAGGCACTGTGCCGCCTTGGATACTTGTCACGGTGGGTGTCGAGGAACGCCTCAAAGGCCTTCTGCGCCTGGTGGCGGCTTTCAGCCATCCGAATCTCGTGAAGAGCGCTCTTGGCCTTCGGCTGGAGACTCTTGGGGAGCTTGTTCAGCACGTTAGCCGTCTTGTGCACCCAACAGCGCTGATGGCGTGCTTGGCCGTAGACTTTGGTGAGCGCCTTCCACAAGCCCAAAGCCCCATCGCCGACGGCGAGCTTGGGACCGACCTTCAGCCCCTGGTGCTTGAGCCGCGTCAAGAGTTCCAGCCAGCTGTGCTCCGACTCCCGGAAGCCGTCCTCGATGGCCACGAACTCCTTGGTGCCCTGTTGGGTCACTCCGACGATGACGAGCAGGCATTCGCGCGCCTGTTCCCCACGCACATTGAAGTACACCCCATCGGCCCACCAATACACGTAGCGCTTGCCTGAGGGGTCCCGGCGTGCCCAGCGCTGGTGCTCCTCTTCCCATTGACGTTTCAGCCGGCTGAGGGTCGAAGGCGACAGCCCCTCGGCCTGCTCGCCTAGCAATGAAGCCAACGCCTCCTGAAAATCGCCCGTGGAGACTCCCTTCAAATACAGCCAAGGCAGCAACTCCTCCAAGCTCCTGGTGCGCCGCACCGGGAGTGGAACCGAATGCCTGACCCACTGCGGTCTCGCACCCTGGGCACCTTCACCGCGACCGGCCCCACACCCGTCTGGAATCTCACGCTCTGGCAGGTGGCCGTTTCGCACCACAGCCGCCCGGCCATCCAACGACTTCACGCCCTGGAACGCCCCAGGAATTCGGTCAGCTCCGCTTCCACCGCCTGCGCAATCAGTTGCCGCGCTCCCGTCTCAGAAGTTCGGTGAGCAGGTCGCTCGTCTCGCCCTCTGGCACTCTGCCGTCCATCGGTCTATCGTTATCCATCGGCGTATCCTCCAGGGCTGGCTTGTGTCTCTGGTCCCTTCACATTCCAGCCGGATACGCCGCCTCACTCAAGCCCCGTACACCAGATTCGAGCATAGCTCTGCACATGCTGTCGTGCGGCTCTGCGCAGTGAACGTCCGGACCGTCATCGCCCGGCTGGGGCATGCGCAAGTATCTGGTCGATCTCAATGCATCCGCTGTGTGAGTGCAGACTGGCTTGCCGCCGCTTATGGTGGTGTTCCAGTTCGCACCCGGGGTGGTCTACGCCAAGAAGAGCCTAAAGCACCTCGTGACCTGCGCGGAGATGCTCCGCGGCTATCGGCTCGCGGTGGAGTTCCGCAACAAGTCGTGGTTTGCCAAGGACCGCCACGAGGTCCTGGCCTTCGAGCGTGATCACGGCATGGCCCACGTGCCGAGTGGGGTCGCTAGGCGTACCGTTTCGCACGTCGGCCGCCGTCACTTGCGCTGGTCGTCCTCTGCGACAAAGCGCATGCAGAGCAGGCACAGCCCCGCGGCCAGCAGCATGGCGAGCGGCGTCACCGACAGGGCATCGCGCAGTCCCCACCGATCGGAGAGCGCACCCATCAAGGTGGGCGAGATGGCATCGCCCAGGGCGTGGATCATGAAGATGTTTACCGCGAATGCCATGGCGCGGACGGCAGGCGCGGTAACGTTGATGATCGCTGTATTGAGCGGCCCGGTGTTGAGAAACAGTAGGCACTCGGCCAGGAACATGCCCGTGAGGCAGCCGGTGAGCGACCGCGTCATGATGGCATAGGCGGTGACCGGGGCGCCGAGCAAAAAGCCCAGCCCCGACACGATCAGGTAGCCCGCCGCATTGCTGCGCTGCAAGCGATCGCCCCACCAGCCCCCGGCCAGGGTGCCGACGATCCCCGACAGCACGGTGATGCCTCCGAACCAGGCATTTCCGGTCGCAACGTCCAGCCTGTGCACGCGATACAGAAAGGTCGGTACCCATTGCGCCAGGCCTCCTATGGCAAAGGTCATGGCCGCCATGGCAAGCGTGATGGTGACGAAGGAACGGTTGCGCGCGAGGCCCAGGTAGTCCCTCCCTACGGCAGTCGAGACCGGGTCCGCCGCGGTGCTGACCCCGCCCCGGGCTCGCGCAGCAGCCAGACCGGCAGCACCAAGAGCAGGCCCGGAACACCCACGATAAGAAACGCTGAGTGCCAACCGAAGCGCTGGCCGAGCAGTCCGCCCATGAGATAGCCCAGGGCACTGCCTACCGGGATGGCCAGCATGTATAGGGCCATCACGCGCCCGCGGCGCTCGCGCGGGAAGTAATCGGACAGCAGCGCCGGCGATACCGTGCCGAAGCTCGCCTCACCGACGCCCACCGCCGTGCGCGCCGCCAGCAACGCCCGATAATCCGTCGCGAGCGCGACCCCCAGGGTGGCCAGGCTCCACATCGCAAGCCCCGCTGCCCAGATCCCGACCCGCCGCATGCGATCCCCGATCCATCCGAACACCGGTGCGGAGAGCATGTAGCACAATATGAAGGCGCTGCCGAGCAGGCCCAGCTCGGTGTCGGTGAGGCGGAGATCCACCTTGATCAGCGGAAACACCGCGTACAGCACCTGCCGGTCGATGTAGTTCAGCAGGTTGACCGCGAGCAGCAGCACCAGGGCGTAGCGGGCGGCTACGCGGACAGAATGGTGCAATTTCGTATGCTCAGTGCGATACGACGGGGAAGTGGTTTTACTTGCTAGAGTACCGCGACCACGACCGAACCTTCGAGAATTGAGGATGCCAACCTTCCCGATTCACGCTCAACCGCAGCAACGGGTTTCGAAGGGACAAGGCCCTAGGAGGCTGTCGGACTTGGAGCCAACACGGGGGTAGAATAGGCGCACTGTAGCGGGCCACCGCCTGGGGAGAAAGATGGCTATGTAGAAATTCATCCCGATAGACCGTAATACCCCGTATATTTTCCCGCCTTGCGTGCAGGACTATCTCCCGGAAGGGCACTTGGCTCGATTTGTGGTGGAGATTGTGGAGCAGTTGGAGCTGAGGCATCTGTCGGCGGTGTACGGGGGGAAGGGATCAAAGCCCTACCACCCAGCGATGTTAGTGGCGTTGCTGTTTTATGGCTATGCCACGGGGGTGTTTTCCAGTCGCAAGCTGGAGAAGGCGACCCATGATTCAATCGCGTTTCGGTATATCTGTGCCAACACGCACCCGGACCATGACACCATCGCGCAATTTCGCAGGCGGTTTCTGAAGGAGCTGGAGGGGCTGTTTGTCGAGATTCTGTTGGTGGCGTCAGAGATGGGGCTGGTGAAGCTGGGCACGATTGCGCTGGATGGGAGCAAGGTCAAAGCAAACGCCAGCAAGCATAAGGCGCTGAGTTGGGAGTACGCGAACCGGCTCGAGGCGCAGCTTCAGGAGGAAGTGCAAGCCCTGATGCGCTTTGCCGAGCAGGCCGACCGGAGCTCACTGGCGGAGGAAATGGATATTCCCGCCGAGCTCAAGCGTCGCGAAGAGCGACTGGCGGCGATTGCCCGGGCGAAGGAGGAGATCCGGAGCCGGGCGCAGGCGCGTTTTGAGCGCGAGCAGGCGGAGTTCGAACACAAGCAGGCCAAGCGCGAGGTCTATGAGAAACACACCGGCAAGAAGGCACGGGGCAAGGCGCGAACTCCTCCGACACCCGGCCCGCAGGCCAAGGACCAAGTCAATCTGACGGATGAAGAATCACGCATCATGCCCACCTCCAGTGGAGGGTTCGAACAGGCCTACAACGTGCAGGCCGGGGTGGATGTCGAGACGCACCTCATCGTGGAGCACCACGTCAGCCAGCACCCCAATGACAAACAGGAGATTGCGCCAGCGTTAGAGAACATTGCCCAGTTGCCCGAGGCGCTGGGTCAGGGCGAATCCCTCCTCGCCAACACCGGCTACTTGAGCGAGGCCAACGTTCAGCGGTGCAAAAACGCTCGCATCGCGCCGCTCATCCCGGAAAAACGCGAGAAGCACAATGTTCCCTTACAGACGCGCTTCGCCGAAGACGCCAAACCCCCTCGCAATCCCACACCCGTACAGGCCATGCACCACCGCCTGCAAACCAAGGAAGGTAAGGCACTTTACGCCAAGCGCAAATCTTCCGTGGAAACCGTCTTCGGTATCCTCAAACACGTGCAAGGGTTCAGGCAATTTCTCCTTCGCGGCTTAGACGCAGTCCGAAGTGAATCGGCTCTAGTATGCATTGGGTAGAATCTGAAGCGGATGCATGCCCTGAACGGGTGAAAAGAAGGCACGGGAAGGGTATTGCCAAGCAAAAAAGGATAGCTTCTCACGCATACCCGAGCCACATGGTCAAGATTCCCCCTTGGGGCGTTGCAACCCCCGCGTTTTTACCTTACCAGGGTGTTGAAAAAGTCCGGCCGCAGGCTGCTTTTCGTGTCCGTGGCCGGCGCGGCCACTAAGTCGTTGATTCTTCAATGTTGAAGTCACCATTGACTCGCCCCGATCCAATGTCCCGCAGGAGTTTTTCAACAGCCTGTAAGTCCGACAGGCTCCTAGTACCCAGGCGAGTCAGGACGACGACGAAACTGTGTCAATGCCCTTGGCTGCCGACCCTCATAGCGTGCGGTCGGAGGACGGGTTAGACCTGTCCTTGCCGGATTAGGCCGTGTCACGCCTCCCAAAAGCTTCTTGCCAGCGCGGGGGAAACTCCGAGCCGCGAATACGCAGCGCACGAACCGCTCCGGTCCATCTTGTCTCGAAGCGCCACCATGACCTGGCCGTGGGGGTTCTCCACGACAAACCGCTGGAGAGCGGCTTCACCTTCCCAGACTGACAGCGTCCAAAACTGCCGCTTGATTTGAGCATACGCGCCAGCAGCGAGTAGCCGAGAAGGCCCGGAGTGTGCGTCAACTGGCCCTGGATTCGCCAACTGTAGAGAAGGAAAGCCCCAAGATCTTGAAATCGCTTCAACGCAAGTTCGGACAAAAGAGCCAGGTAGTGTCGATCAGGCTCTGGTCGTCTGAATGTTACCCATGGTTCGTAGGCACCGTGACTCCTGGATTGACGTGGCCTCTGTTGGCCCAACATATTGAGTAGCGGCACGAGGCTGGGTGTGGGTAGGCACCGGCCATCGCAGCCTGAGCGCGAACGGCGATGCGAGGATCACGTGCCGAGCCCAGGGCTGGTGCCAGAGACGCCACGGGCCACCCGGCAGAACCGCGCGGCCCTCAGGGCTACGTCTCGGCGGACTTGTCAGGCCGCCTTCAGGACGACTTCGGCCTCCTCGCTCAGCACACGGTAGATCTCGTTGAAGTCCGCCTTGGCCGTTTCCACGAACACCCCGAGGTGGCCGATCACGCAGATGGAATAGTCACCGCCCGACACTGCCCAGCCTTGGAAGGGTAACCAGTCCATCCCGGTCATCCGGCTCAGAGCAGCCACCTCGGTAGCTCCGATAAGAGCCTTGCCCGCGCATAGCGTCGCGATGTAGCGAGCCGTCTCCCTCGGGAAGTCGCCCTTGTACGATATTAGCCCCCGTCGGCGGAAAACTCGCCAGCGGCCACCGCGCCGCCCAAACTCATCACTCGGTTGAGGTTTGCCATCAGCTACCTCCTCGCTCTCTGCGCAGAGCGCATGTGCAAACCGCGAACGTTCCTTTTTCTAACCCTTCATCCTAAAGGTTAGCATTGGCACGGAGCTCTTGCGAGTCTGCGTGGTGAAAGGGACGTTCAGTGGCTGGGAGAGCGGCGATTACTGCACCTATGCAAGGAGGTTGGGGAGCCCCTGCTCACGGAGAGAATGTCGGCAGCATTCGCGATACGTACTTCGGGTCTGTCCATCGGGTGGGACCGTCGGGGTTGTACTTCAATAAACATCTACCGCCAGGCTCGGGCGGCACCCAGACGACCACTCTCTGTTGCCCGTATGACCGCTTCCAGAGTGGACCTGCCGCTGGGCCGCGAAGTCCCGAAGGGCCGGAAATGGCGCAACTTCGGACCTTGGTCGGCGACTGCCGCCCGGCCATGCGGCCACTCAAAAGACTAGGAAAAGCAACCGCCTCTGGCGTAGAGGAAGGGTAGTCCGTGCGTACGGACCGGTCAACGCGCGGGTGAGACGGGTCGGGGGGCGTATTTCGGTGCCGGAGGCCGGCTGGACCCGGCCCAGGGCAGCCGGGGGTTGCGGCCGGTCCAGGAGCGCGAGCGGCGTGAGGCGGTGCTTTCCGGGGGAAGCCCCCGTAGCGGGGCACGGGGTTCGGTCACCGGCAAACGGCCGGCATCGGCAGGGAGTTCCCCGGTTGGCGATAGAAGATGCTGTGGTCGGTTGACTGTCAATCAAACGCCAGTTGCACCTCAGGATCGCGCCGCACAGCGCATCGAGGCCCGAACTGGCCCGAACAATACCCAAATGTCGAGGTCGGGTACGCTCGCGCATGATACACAGCATTGAGCGCACAGACGGCGGAGGAGACCGAACTCGATGAGCTGCTGAGGACGCTGGGAACCTCGTCGCAGGGGCTGAGCTCGGCGGAAGCCAAGG
>CAWCPV010000019.1:0-75116 GCA_963797555.1 uncultured Gammaproteobacteria bacterium
CTCCGGAGGTGACGTGCGACCACTTCTACTACCCCTACCACGCCCGGGTACCCGCCTGTCTGTTGGTGCGTTTCCCTGTCCATGAGGCCTCACTAATCTTGGCCGTTGATTACCGGCACTCTCCCTTCCAGCGCCTGCTCATCGGCTCGGACCAGGGCATTATTGTCTGGGACAAAGGAACGCCGAACAGCCCGCAGCCTACAGGACTGGCGGAAAGGGAAATGGATGGCTCTGGACAGCGAGAACGGTTCGGTGGTGAGCTACATGACGCTGCCACAGGCGCTCGCGGGTCATGCGGAAGCCAGGCCCCACCTGGATTTTGGCCCTGAAGCGGCAGACCAATCAAACACGACGCAGCCCCGCGAGGTTGGATTCGAGATCGAGGCGCCGGCGGGCACCCCAAAGGGGGGATACCTCGTCTATGGCACTTACGTCATCTCACCCGAGCCCTATCGGCCGGGTGACGGCACTCGTGCTTTGGACCTGCAGGCCAACCCTCTGAAGTTTCGTGTCTCCCGACGGCTGGGGTCGGATACGGCGAGATCGGGCAGGCACACGAACTAAGGCCGCCAGGGCGACTTGGATGTCCTGTTGCGCCTCGGCTGTGCGGACCACGCCGAAACCGGAGGGCACGGTCCGCGAAGCATCTCTAAAGGGGCAGTACTGCAGGAGCTCAGGCGAATCCAGTTCTGTAACGACGGTGGCGTACGGTCCTCCAGGGCTACGGAGCGGGTGTGTCGGCACCCGCTCCGGCATATTCAAGCAGCCTTAGGGAGTCCCTCGTGCTTCATATAGGCCGCCATGCGGGGCACGAAGTAGGGGACGACCTCCGGCAGCATCTTGGGTAGCAGCCTGCCCATGACGGTCGGCATCAGGTCCGGCATTTGCTCCTTCATGGTGTCCGGCATGGGCACCACCCGCTCCATGGCCGCCAACATATCGGGCATGAGCCTCGGCAGCATGCCCGGCAGCAGACGTGGGAACAGGACCGGCAGCAAGGGTTCCATCGTGGCCCACAGGGCATTGCGCATGCCCGGCGAGGCCTCCCGGGTCCAGTGCATGACCCCGCGGAAGGGCTGCGGCATGGCCTCGATCATCGCGGGCAGCAAATCCGCCATGAAGTCGGCCATTGCCTCCGGCTTGAGCAGCTTGATCATGGCCTCGAAGGTGGCCCATTGCTCCAGCATGTGGCCGGTCGGATCGGGCAAGCTGATGCCGAGGCCCTCGGCCGCCACGTGCGCGAGGTCCACGATGGGCAGCGGATTGCCGGTCTTCTGAGCGGTGACCCGGAACTGCACCTCGCAGCATGGGCAGGCAGCCACCAGGGCCTCGGCGCCGGTGGCCCGTGCCTCTTCGAGGCGCAGGCCGCCGATTTTCACCGCCGCCTGCTCCGGGCTCTCGAGCAGGCTCAGCACGCCACCGCAGCAGTGAGCCTCTTCCCGGTTGTACTCCATCTCGCGCAGCTCGACGCCGGGGATCGCCCGCAGTAGCTCGCGCGGGGGCTCGTAGATGCCACCGGCACGCCCCATGTGACACGAATCGTGCCAGGTAAGCTGGCGCGGGACTTGATGGGTGAACTTCAGCTCACCGCTCTTGAGCCGCTCGGCCAGCACCTCGGAGTAGTGGCGCGCCTTGATATGGAAGGGGATGCCCAGTTTCCTGGTCCACTGCGGATAATAGGTATGCCACGCCAGCCAGCAGGCCGGGCACGAGGTCACCACGGTGCTCACCCCGCGCTGCTGCATGGCTTCGACGTTGTGGCGCAGGATTGTCTCGAAGGTATCCCAGGTCCCAGCGCACAGCGCCGGGATGCCGCAGCAGGCCTCCTCCTCGCCCAGATAGGTGAAGTCCACCCCCGCCGCGCACAACAGGCGGGCCGTGCCCTCGGCGATATCCTTCTCCACCAAGCTGGCGGTACACCCAGCGAAGTAGGCTATCTCGGCCTCGGGCCGGAGCTTCTCTTTCACCTCGTCCGGCAGCCAGGCAGTGCGGTCCCTGGTCGGCCCCGCGGAACAACCCCCAAAGCGGATTCCCTGGCCATTTTCCCGGACCTGACCCGGCAGATCCTTGGGGACCCAACCGGGCCGATCCTCCTTGTAAGAGCCCCAGATGTTGAACTCCTTCTCGGTAGAGGCACGCATGAGCTCGAACGGCGGCAGGGTCAACCGGTCTTGGTTGCCCACCAGTTCGCCGCGCATCCTCATCCAACTGGAATGGTTGGGCAACTCGAGCGGGCACTTCACGTCGCACATCTCGCAGGTGGTGCAGGCCAGGAAGTTCTCGACCCACGCCTGGGTCATCTGGGCGCGTCCCTCCAGGTAGTCCCGCAGGAAGAACCAGCGTCCGCGCGGCGATTCGGACTCCCAGCCACGGCCGTAATACTGATCGCACTCGTCCACGCAGTAACCGCACTGAGCACAGGCATAGGCGTACCAGGCGATGTCGGCGGGCACCCCTCGCTTGCCCTGCCGCGCGAAACGCTCGCCGACGGGGCTGCTCGCCAGGTTGGCCGGGATCCTGGCCAGCGGCTCGATGGGCAGCAGCGCGCCGATCAGATGCCCCATCAGCCCGCTGTCGATGACCTTGCGCGGGTTCATAACGCCCTGGCCGTCCACCTCGCGCTTGAAGGCCCGCAGCCTCTGCACCCGTTCCGGACCCAGGATCGCCTCGGCCTGACTGCTGAAGTACAGGCCAGTCGCGTAGGGTCGGCCGCCGTATTTCTTGGCGATGCGTACCAGGGTGAGCGACAGGGCGTAGGCCACCCCGAAGGCCAGGGTGCGCTCATCGTGGGGGATAAAGCCGAGCAGCGTCACCCATCCACGGGCGCCGTCCTGCGGGTCGCGCTGCACCATGCCCTCCAGGCTCAGGGGCTGCCTGATAGCCGATTCGGCCTCGGCCAGCATCTCCCCCAAGCGTTCCAGGGGCACCACCACCTCGGCGGGCAGTAGGCTCGGTCCCAATCGCTTGATGTGCATGAGCCCAAACCGTTTCTGCCACTCGTGGTCGGCGAGATCCTGGTCCAACGCCTCCGCTCCATGCTGCGCCAGTATCTTTCCGAGCATTTCCTCGGCCGCCGACCAGCGTTCCCGCGGGGCCGCCAGCAGGACGATATAGCCATCCTCCGGCAGCCTTGGCCGCTGCGTCGCCACCGGCTCGCCGTGCTCCAAGCGGGGCGGCAGTTGGTTCCGCAAGCTCGCCGTGGTGGGATTGATGAAGCTGACCGACCACATGGGAAGCTGCGCCGCCAGGATCGCATTGAGGGCAGCCGCCAGCTCGCCGCTCGATGCGAATCGATAGGCCCGCACGGTCTCGGGCCGTTGCTCCCTGAGCCGCAGGGTGACCTCGGTGATGAACCCGGTAATTCCCTCCGCCTCGCTGATAAGCTGCAGATCCTCACCCTGGAAGCCGCGTACCTCACCATTCGGCAACACCACGCGAGCGGCCACCACGTTGTCCACGAAACGGCCGTACTCGAAGCAGCCGTACCCTACCCCCCCCTGGGCCAACCAGCCGCCCACCGTGGACGACGGAGCGCTGGATGGGTAGGTGCGCAAGGCCAAACCTTCCTTACCTAACGCCCGTTCGAGGTCGAGCCACACCACGCCGGGCTGCACGCGCGCCGTCATCGTGTCCCTATCCACTGCCAGGACCTGGCGCATCCGGTTCATGCTGACGCAGACACCACCCTTGACCGGCAGCACACCGCCGTAGCCCGACGTGGCCTTGGCGCGCGGCACCAAGTGCACCTTATTGTCGTTGGCCCAGTGAACCAATTCGACCAGTTGCCCTTCGGTGGCAGGCTGTACCACGGCAGCCGCCGTGGCATCCCCCAGGATCGGCTTGATGAGCTTGGGTATCGGGGCCACGTCGTGGCTGTAGATACGCCGTTCCTCCAAGTCGAAGCTGACCCACTCGCCGAACATCTGGCGCAACCGCCCTCGCTGTGCAACGGAGAACCTGTTCATCATGGTCACCTCCGGGCAGGCTAGTGCCTGCTCCTAAATGCAATTATAGCGAATTTAGAATATGCGGAATTTCCGTTGCTGTCGCATATAAATCAAAGCGCCAGAGGGATTCTTGTGCAGCCGCCCGGTCCGTTCGTTTGGAGCTGGTAGCGGCACGGCCAGGGTCGAGAGTACCCCCTTAGTTTCCACTTCGCTTTGTCTTTCTCTTCGCGCATGTTCCCCGTTCCCAGAGGCCGTCTCAAGATTGCATAGCGTGTCACCCCGGCTGGGAATGCTGCGCGCCCCGATAGCGCCGCTGCGCGGTGTTCATGGCGTACCTCCCTGTACGCCACCCCTTGGGGGAATCCTGCGGACGTGCCGAATGGCTAGCCTCCCATTCGGTCGTTCCTCGCCTGCTACCTGAATTTTTCTCGTCGCTGTGCTCCGTGTGCCCTGCTCTCGGGGCGCTCGCGACGATTTCATCACAGGATATGGGATGCTCGACACAGAACGCGGGCTGCCTTATGCTCCGGCCAGTCGGGCCAACCCATGCCTTGCGGCTCGGGCGTAGCCTATACTTGTGGCGCGGGCACCCATTCTCGATCTATCCGTGGACCCTGCCAGGAGTCGATGCATGATGCGACAACCTTCGGCCCCAATCGGAGTGTGCTTGTGCGCTGCTCTACTCGTCGGCGGCTGCTCGACCGGCCAGTTGGTTGCGCGTACCACGACGCCCGTCATCGGTGGCGGTGTCGAGGCGATGAACCGTGAAGCGGATCTCGATCTCGCCAAGGCGGCGGTGCCCGCCAACCTCAAGCTGATGGAGGGGCTGATCACCGAAGATCCCAGCAACCTGGCACTCAGGGAATACGCGGCACAGGGGTTCTACGGCTACGCATTCGGCTTCGTCGAAGACGAAGACCCGGCGCGGGCGTCGGCACTCTATCAGCGCTGCTTCGGCCACGCCGTGGCCGGTCTCAGGACGGTCGGGTTGCGCGTCGACCCGATGCACGCCTCACAACAGGCGCTGGAACAGGCAATCGCCAATCTCGACTCCAAAGCCGTTCCCAGCCTGTTCTGGGCGGCCTCATGCTGGGCGAAATGGATCGACATGAACCGCGACGATCCGGCAAGGGTGGCCGAGGCCGGGCGGGCCGCTGTCCTCATGGCTAGGGTGTTGGATCTGGACGAGACCTACTACTATGGAGGAGCGCACCTGTTCTTCGGCGTTTACTACGCCAGCCGGCCTCCCATGCTGGGCGGCGACTACGCTAAGGCGGCGCACCACTTCGAGAGAGCGCGCGCCATCTCCGGCGGCAAAGTTTTCATGGTGGACGTCCTTTACGCCCAGTATCTGGCACGCCAGAAGCTCGACGAGAAGGCCTTCCACCAACGGCTGACCGATGTCCTCCGCCGACCAGCGGACGAGCTCCCGGCCATGACGCTGGCAAACAAGATTGCCCAGCGCAAGGCACAGGCGCTGCTCGCCAAAGAAGCGCAGTGGTTCTGATGCGCAAGCTCATCCTGCTCACTGTTCTCTGTTGGCTGCCAGCAGCGCTTCTGGCGCAGGACTCCTGGACCTTGAAGTTCGCGACTCTGGCCCCCGAAGGCTCCACTTGGATGAAGCTCATAACCGACTGGGCGGATCGGGTCGACAAAGAAAGTCGGGGGAGGCTCAAATTCAAGCTTTATCCGGGCGGCGTGAGCGGTGACGAGCCGGACGTGCTCCTCAAGATCCGCTTCGGGCAGCTTCAAGGCACCGCGATCACCGGCCACGGAATAGGCTTGATCTATTCTCCGGCGCGTGTCCTGGAGATGCCGTTTCTGTTTCGGACGTACGACGAAGTGGACGCCGTGCGCGACAAGCTCTCGCCGGAGCTGAGCGCCGGTCTCCGAAAAAATGGCTTTGAGCTCGTCGGCTGGCTGGACGTAGGATTCGTGCACTACTTCTCGAAGTCTCCCGTCCGTTCCATCGACGATCTCCGTCAGCGTCGCATCTGGCTCTGGCAAGGAGACCCTTTGGCGCAGGCGTTCTTCGCCGTCAGCGGGCTGCCACCGGTGCCTCTGTCCATTACGGAGGTGTTCACCGGCCTTTCCACGGGCCTCATCGACACCGTCTACGCTCCGCCGCTGGCGGCTATCGCAATGCAGTGGTTCACCCAGACCCCGTATGTCACCGACATCGCCATGACCGATGGCATCGGGGCACTGGTCATCGAGCGAAAGTTCTTCGACGGGCTCCCCAAGGATCTGCAGGCGTTACTGTCCAGGACCGGACGCGAGGCGGCAGAAAAAATGGTCCGGGAGACCCGGGCGGACAATGAGAAGAGTCTGACCGTCCTCAAGGATTACGGGCTCAAGTTCGTGCATTGGACGACAGGCGATGAGAAGGTGGTGATCGATTTGCGGGACCGTGCGGCGGCGCTGCTGGCCAAGCAAGGTTACATCCCCGCCGACCTGTTCCAGCGCGTCCTAAAGATGCTCGGAGACTATCGCCATTCCGCTGAGACTGGGCGTGTCTCGCCTGCTCACTAGACTGGAACGTGTCCTGGCCGGTATCGAGGCGGCGCTGGCAGTACTCGCGCTGTTGCTGATGTTGTTTCTGGCCATCACCCAACTGATCGCACGCAACTTCTTCGACACCGGGTTTCCCGTCGCGGATACGCTACTCAGATACTTGGTTCTGCTCGTCAGCTTCCTGGGTGCGGTGCTGGCGGTCGGGGAGCGGCGCCACATCAAGATCGACGTGGCTTCGGTGTGGGTGCCGGTCGGATGGCGGCCGTGGCTGGATACGGTATTCAGCCTCCTCTCCGCAGCGGTCTGCGCACTGGTCTGCTGGGCCGCGGCGCGTTTCTGGTGGATGGGATGGCAGTTCGCTCCGGTCACGGAGAAGTGGGTAGCCGCGCTCGCCATGATCCTGCCCGTAAGCTTCGCGCTCCTCTCTCTGGAGTTTGTGTTGCGGGCCCTCGCGACGGCAGTCGCGCCAGAGGGCAGATGACGGCCGCCCTGGGCGCTTTGCTGGTCGGCCTCGCGCTCTTAGGCTTACCGCTGTTCGTCGCGCTGGCCGCGGCCAGCCTGATCGGTGCTTGGTGGTCCGGGCTGGACCCCGCTGTCCTGGTGATAGAAATAAACCGGCTGGCCTCATCGCCGAATCTCATCGCCTTGCCCCTGTTCACGCTGGCGGGGACTGTGCTCGCAGCCGGCGGCGCGCCCCACCGGATGATCATGCTCTTCGAGGCAGCCCTCGGCTGGATGCCGGGGGGCCTCGCCATCGTGGCGCTGGCATCGTGTGCCTTCTTTACCGCCTTTTCCGGGGCCTCTGGGATCACCATACTCGCCTTGGGCGGTCTGCTTTATCCCATTCTGGTGGCGGGAAAATACACGGCACGGTTCTCGCTGGGGTTGATCACGGCTGCCGGGTCGCTCGGTCTACTGTTTCCGCCCAGCTTGGCGGTGCTGCTGTATGGGATCGTCGCCCAGGTGAACATTCAGGACCTTTTCAAAGCCGGCGTCATCCCTGGATTCTTGTTGCTCCTGATGTTCGCTCTGCACAGCATGTATCGCGGTCCCAGAGGGGGGCTGCCTCGACGTCGTTTCTCGGCGGCCCAGCTTGCGGTAGCGGTCAGACAAGGTATTTGGGACCTGCTCCTGCCGGTCGTGATCGTCGCCGGCATCTTTGGCGGCTTCTTGACGATCACCGAGGCGGCCGCTTTCACTGCGGTCTACGTGTTGTTCATGGAGCTGTTTGTCCACAGGACCCTCAGGCTTGACCACAGGCTCTTTCGGATCGCGCGAGATGCCGCAGTGCTGGTGGGCAGCATCGTGATCATCCTGAGCATCGCCATGGGGCTGACCAACCTGCTGGTGGACGCCCAGATTCCGATGCGGATACTCGCCGGCCTGGAACGATGGGTCAACAACCAACTGGAATTCCTGTTGCTGCTGAACGTGTTCCTGCTCGTCGTGGGCGCCATGATGGACATATTTTCGGCGATAGTGGTCGTGGTCCCCCTGATCCTGCCTCTCGCTGCACGTTTCGGCGTGGATCCCGTGCACCTGGGCGTGGTGTTTCTCGCAAACCTGGAGATCGGCTACTGTACGCCGCCCGTCGGGATCAACTTGTTCATCTGTTGCCAGCGGCTCCATCAGCCGATGCATGTCCTGTTCCGTGCGGCGTTGCCTTTTGTGGCCATCATGCTCGTCTGGTTGGCGCTGATTACCTATGTGCCGTTCATCTCCCTTTGGTGGCGGAAGCTTGGCTGACGTTATTCCGGAACAGGCCTGGGACGGGATCATTGCGAGGCGGGGACGGTCCGTGACTCCGCCGAAAGCTTGACAACTCGCGGCGGCGCTCGCGCCCTGCCTTGGGGAATCTGGCTCAGGGCGTCCACGCGACGAGTCGGGCCGAGGCGGTCGGAGGTGATGAGTGTGCAAACGCTAGATGATCTACTGCGTATATCAGGGGTGGTGGCTGCCGGGGAGTTCAGTCCGGACGGGCGCTTGGTCGACTATCGGGCGACCATAGAAATGACGCTGGAAATGGCCAGTATGGCGGCCACGCTGTGTGCGCCAGTAAACGTCATGTTCGAGACCTTGGCGAGCGAGTTTATGCGCTACAGCGGCATGCAGTGGCTGCCCATGAGGGGCTGGGCTTACTCGGGTGGCGACTGGACGGTGGCGATCGGGGGGAACCGAGGCGTGTTCGTGGCGACGGCGAGCGCAGATTTCAACGAGCTGTTCAAGGCGCTGGTGGGCGGCCGCTAGGGGCATGTTTTCGTGGGTGCAAGGTGTCCCGCGTAAGCGACAGGCGCGAAAGGGGTATCAGTATTGTCTAATACACTAAAGTTACTGAAAAAGTTGACAACTCTGCGGCCATTGCGCATATTATTCACACCATCAAGTTGTGGATTAACAACAATGGTGCATAATTAGCAATACCTGCTTGAGTAGGAGGGAAGGGCGATGAAATTCAGACAGAAAAGTTTGGTGGCGGCGGCCTTGGTTGCGGCCTGTGCGCCCGCGACGGTTTACGCCACCGCGGGCTACTTCATGATTGGCTACGGTGCCAAAGCGATGGGAGTTGCCGGGACCGGCACTGCGCTGCCACAGGACTCGCTGGCGGCAGCAGTCAACCCGGCCGGAATCGCGTTTGTGGACAACCGCGCAGACCTCGGTCTCAGGTTCTTCAGCCCCAAGCGAAGCGGCGAGCTCGACCCCACCGTGGTCGGCGGCGCCTTCGACGTGAACGATGACAGCCGCAGGGACCTGTTTGCGATCCCCAATTTCGGGTATGTCAGCAACCTGAACTCGACCATGACCTGGGGGGTCAGCGTCTACGGCAATGGAGGCATGAATACCACCTACGACCGTAACATCTACGACCAGACCTTCGCGGTCTTGGGGGCATTCCAGCAGGGTTTCCAGGGGGCCCTCCACGCTGGCGCAACGCCGCAACAGGCGCAGGCGCAGGGCGCCGCAGCGGCTAACTCCGTCCCCCTCGGGACGGGGACAGGCCTCCCCAACACCGGCACCCTCGGAGTGGATCTGGGCCAGATGATCATTGCTCCCACCCTGGCGTTCAAGATCAACCCGCAAAATGCGGTGGGTATCTCCCCTCTCATCGGGTTCCAGAGGTTCTCGGCGCGCGGCCTGGGGGATTTCCAGTGCTTCACCCCCACCACACAGGCCGACCCAGTAAACGGGCCGTCCTGTCGGATGTTCGGCGTTCCGGCCGATCCGACGACGGGCGTCTCGACTCATTTGACCAACCGCGGCAATGATTACGCCGCCGGCGCTGGCGTACGCGTGGGCTACACCGGAGAGCTCACCCCATGGCTCACCGTGGGAGCGGCTTGGGCATCCCAAGTCTACATGGGCCCGTTCGACGACTACAAGGAGCTGTTCGCCGAGCAAGGGAATTTCAATATCCCGTCCAACTACAGCGTGGGATTCGCGGTCCATCCCACGTCCCAGTGGACCGTCGCTTTCGACTATGCGCGAATCCTCTACAGCGACGTTGCCGCCATCAGCAACGTCGGACCCATCCCCACCCAGCAAGGCCCGGCGATCCCTCCCGGGAGCGGTCTCCTGGGTCAGTCCAGTGGACTGGGCTTCGGCTGGACCGACATCAACATCTACCGCGTGGGGCTGCTCTATCACCCCAACAACCAGTGGACCTTCCGTGTCGGCTACGAGTACAACGAGAACCCGATCCCGGACAGCCAGCTCCTGTTCAATATTCTGGCACCCGCGGTGGTGCAGAACCATGCGACGTTCGGCCTGACTCTCAACCTGACACCGAACAGCGAGGTCAACGCCGCGTATATGCACGCGTTCAACGAGAAGCAGTCCGTCAACCAGACGGCCTTCGGCGTGCCCGGTTCCATCCAGATGCAGCAGAACTCGTTCGATATCAGCTACTCGTGGAAGTTCTGACGATCTGAGGCGGGGCAGAAGTCTACTGCGGAAGGCCGTGGCAACACGGCCTTCTTGTTTCTTTTCGGGGGCACGTGAGGTGTTGCGGGGCCGCGACATCGACGATGCCGAGTCCCGTCCACTGACTTGGAGCGAGATCCCATGGTACGGCGGAGATCCCGCAGCGCACTCCATCCACCGGACCGACTGTAACACCCCGGGATTCGCGGTGCCGTCGCGCCCCCGGTCTTCCAGAGTGATGCTTACCGGCAACCGGTGACCGTCTCGCGGGCGACGTTGCCCTGCACCTCACCACCACCACCAACTCCTGCTGCTCAAAGCCGTCACGGATATGCAGCGGCCGATCCGCCGAGGTCTGACGGTCGTTGCTGAACAGCATCAGCCGGGAGAGTGTCGGAGTAGAGTCGGCTGGTAGCGCACGAATCCGTGTCAGGAGGTGCCGCTGGAGCGGAGGTGGGAATATTGGCCGTCCCTCGCGAGCACGCTGCGCGCAGGCCTCCTCACGAGAACCAGATGCAGAAACTCAACTGCTCATCGAAGTTTCTGATAGCTTTGAGGGAACCTCAGCCGTGCGTCCGGTTTCTTGGAGATCGCGTGAGGCGTTGCAGGGCGGCGACCTCCGCGGTAACGAGTCCCTCCAGTGGCCTGGACCGATATCCGGTGGCAGGGCGAAGCTGCCGAAGCGCAGCCGCTTCAGCCGGCTGACTGTAACACCCTGGGATTCCCAGAGCCTGCGCACCTCACGCTTGCGGCCGTCGCGCAACACGACGCGATACCAGTGGTTGGTACCGCGACCCCCAAGGTCGGTCAGCGTCTCGAACCGTGCCTCACCGTCCCCCAAGGCGACACCGGCCAGTAAGCGCTGCAACGTCTCGGGCGCGACGTTTCCCCGCACCCGCACCATATATTCCCGCTCAAGCCCGTGACGGGGGTGCATGAGCCGAGCGGCGAGCTCACCGTCGTTGGTGAACAGCAGCAGACCAGAGGTGTTGAGGTCGAGTCGGCCGACGGCGAGCCAAGGCCTGTCCGGTGCCGCCGGAAGATGAGCGAAGACCGTCCGGCGCCCCTCCGGATCGCGCCGCGTGCAGACCTCTCCAACCGGCTTGTGGTAGGCGAGCACGCGTACCCGGGACCGAGCCGGGAGTACGGCCACTGGCCGTCCGTCGACTGCGATCCGCGAGGCGCCGGTGACCCGTGTTCCGAGCTGCGCCGTTACGCCGTCGACGTCGATCCGCCCCGCGGCGATCCAACGTTCCAGCTCGCGCCGGGATCCCAGCCCGTTGCGGGCGAGCGCCTTTTGCAGCCGCTCACCACGCTCGGACACTGCTACAGGGACCGTGCCCCCGACTGAACTGCGGTGCCTCATTCGGCTTCCGGCGCGGGCTCACGGGCCTGAGGGTCGCGCTCAGTCTCCTGACCTGCGATATCCGCGAGCGGGGGCAGCTCGGCCAGGCCCTTCAGACCGAAGTGGTCGAGGAATCGGCGTGCAGTCCCGTACAGGGCAGGCCGCCCCGGGGCCTCCCGGTGTCCCAGGACCCGGATCCACTCGTGCTCCAAGAGCGTCTTGATAATGGCCGTGCTGACGGTTACGCCTCGGATTTCCTCGATCTCCCCGCGGCTCGCCGGCTGTCGGTAGGCAATAATCGCCAGCGTCTCCAGCAGTGCCCGCGAGTGGCGAGCGGGGCGCTGCTCCCACAAACGGCAGACCCACGGGGCCACTTCGGCTCTGACCTGGAAGCGAAACCCGCTGGCCACCTCCCGTAACTCGATACCGCGACCCGAGCATTCGTTGGCGAGATCGGCCAACGTTTCGCGCAGCGCCTGGGAGCTTGGCCGGTCCTGGGGATCGAACAGCGACTGCAGCCGCTCGGTGGCCAGAGGCTCATCGGCCGCCAGCAGTGCCGCCTCAACCACCTGCTTCAGCAGCAGCGCGTTCAGCTGGCGGTGGCCCTCACGTGGATATCGGCGAAGGGTGCCGCCTGTAGCAGCTCGATCAGGGCGGCTCGTACCAACTCCAGCACCGCGAGGAAGGTGACCACGACCCCTTGGCGACCCTCCTCCGGCGACAACAGCTCGCTAAAAGGAGTAAACCGTTCGCTGCCGAGCCGCCCCAAGAGATCCGACATACGTTCCCGCACCGACAAAGGCTCTCGCCGCACGTGGTGGTGCTCGAGCAGGGCCGCGCGCGCCAACACGCCTTGCATGGCCAAGAGCAGCTCCGGAAGAGTGATTTCCGCCACGATGCGCGTCTGCTGGCAGTGCAGCTCTATTTGCACCGGATAGACATCGCGGCCGACTCTGGGCAGCGCATCCAACCCCTTGGCCGCGACCTTGTAACGCTCGTATTCCTGGAGCCGACGTGCCAGCTCGGCCCTGGGGTCCTCCTCGTCCTGCTCCCCGTCGCGCTGCGGCAGCAGCATGCGCGACTTGAACTCACCCAGCCAAGCGGCCATCACGAGGTACTCTGCGGCCAGCTCCAGACGGAGCGCCTTCATCAGCTCCACGTACTCGATATACTGCCGCGTGATCTCGGCAACGGGGATGTCGAGGATATCTAGATTGTCGCGCTTGATAAGGTACAGCAACAGGTCGAGCGGGCCTTCGAAGGTTTCGAGAAACACTTCCAGCGCGTCCGGGGGGACGTATAAATCGCTCGGCAGCTCCGCTAGAGGCTGCCCTTTGACAAGCGCACAAGACGCGTCCAAGACCTCACTCACCGCTGGGTCAGCGATACTCCAGCCCCATGGCGCGCCTCACCTCTGCCATGGTGCGTCGTGCAACCTCTCGAGCCCGCTCACAGCCTAGTGAGATGACCCCCCGCACCAACTCGGGCTGCTCGGTAATCTCCGCTGCCCGTTCCTGTATAGGCCGCAGCTCGGCGGTCACCGCATCGACCACCGGCTGTTTGCAATCCAGGCAGCCGATGCCGGCGGTTCGACAGCCTTCCTGCACCCATGCCTTCACTTCCTCGTCCGAGTACACTAAATGCCAGTGCCACACCGGGCACTTGTCCGGGTCCCCCGGATCACTACGACGCACCCTGGCGGGGTCCGTGGGCATGGTGCGTATCTTGGCGCCGACGGTCGCAACGTCCTCCCGCAGCCCAATGGTGTTGTGGTAGGACTTTGACATCTTCTGCCCGTCGATGCCAGGCATCCTGGATGTCGGGGTCAACAGTGCATCGGGCTCCGGCAGGATGGTCATACCACTGCCCTCCACATAGCCGGTCAGGCGCTCCCGGTCTGCCAAGGCGAGGTTCTGCTGCCCTCAAGGAACGCGCGGGCGGTCGCGAGCGCCTCCCCGTCACCCTGCTCCTGATAGCGCCGACGCAGCTCCCCATAAAGCCTGGCATTCTTCTTTCCCATCCGGCGGAGCGCCGTCTGCACCTTCTCCTCGAAGTCCGGTCCGAGGCCGTACAAGTGGTTAAAGCGGCGCGCGATTTCACGTGTGAGTTCCACGTGGGGCACTTGGTCCTCACCCACAGGCACCAACGCGGCCTTGTACATCAGTATGTCCGCGCTCTGGAGGAGTGGATAGCCGAGGAACCCGTATGTGGCGAGGTCCTTCTCCTTCAGCTTCTCCTGCTGGTCCTTATAGGTGGGCACACGCTCCAGCCAAGGCAGCGGAGTGAACATGGAGAGCAACAGGTGCAGCTCGGAGTGTTCGGCCACGTGCGACTGAATGAACAGCGTGGCTGTCTTCGGATTGATGCCCACCGCCAGCCAGTCGACCACCATGTCCCAGACGCTTGCGGCGATAATCGCTGGGCGCTCGTATTCAGTGGTGAGTGCGTGCCAGTCTGCCACGAAGAAGAAGCACTCATACTCGTGCTGCAGGCGCAGCCAGTTCTTCAGCACCCCGTGGTAGTGGCCTAGATGCAGCTTGCCGGTCGGACGCATGCCGGAGAGAACGCGCTGCGGCGTCACTACGACCTTCCCCCATGCCTTGTAGATAGGTGGTTCATGCCGCGTGGCTAAAGTCCCACGAAGGAGAATACCAGCGCCTGGATAACGTGCACCGGCGGCCCCAACAGCCGACCGAGCATGCCGGTTGCGAGGAGCGTCAGCAGGATCAGGAACCCGTACGGCTCGATCCGTGAGAGCTGCCAGGACAGGGGCCCCGGTAGCAGGCCGGTCAACACCCGACCGCCGTCCAGCGGAGGGACTGGAAGCAGGTTGAGGACCATTAGCACGATGTTGATGGCGATGCCTGCCCCTCCCATGTATACGAGGGGTAAGGCGACCCAGTCGAAGGTTCCGGAGAGCAGCAGTCCCGACTTCAGGACCAGAGCCCAGACAAGCGCCATCAGCAGGTTTGCCAGCGGTCCTGCTGCGGCGACCAGCGCCATGTCCCGCTTGGGGTGATGCAGGTTCTCGTAGGTCACCGGAACGGGCTTCGCCCAACCGAATATGAAGCCGCCGAGAAATAGCAGCAGCGTCGGAACCAGGATGGTCCCGAGGGGGTCGATGTGCTTTAACGGGTTCAGCGTCAGGCGCCCGAGCATCTCGGCCGTCGGGTCACCCAGATGTTTCGCGACCCACCCGTGCGCGACCTCGTGCACGGTAATGGCAAAAAGAACCGGCACCGCCCAGACAGCCAGACGCTGCACCAGATTCAGCTCTTCCATGGCAGGATTATACTGGGATTGGACTGAGAGCTTGGGAATAAATCTGCTGCGCGTCCCGATAGCAGCGTTGCGCGGTGCTCGCTCCTCGCCTATCTACTTGATATGTCTCGTCGCTGCGCTCCGTGTGCCTTGCTCTCGGGCCGCTCGCGACGATTTATTCACAAGCTCTGAGCGCTCCAAACGAAGCGATGGCGTTCAGGGCGTGATCACCCCCACATCGCCTTTCCCTCTTCTTATGACCTCGGGAACACCACTCACTAGATCCACGACGGTGGTGGGCTCCAAGCCGCAGAAGCCCCCGTCGATGATGAGATCCACCTGCTTCTCCAGTGCCGTACGGATCTCCTCGGGGTCTGTGAGCGGCATCTCCGCACCCGGCAGGGTAAGGGTCACACTCATGATGGGCTCTCCCAAGGTTTCCAGCAGGGCTCGTGCGATCGCGTGGTCGGGAACCCGCAAGCCGATCGTCTTGCGTTTGGGATTCTGCAGCCGCCGCGGCACCTCTTCTGTCGCCTTGAGTATGAACGTGTACGCCCCTGGCGTCACGGAACGGATCAGCCGGTAAGCAGTGTTGTCCACCTGTGCATAAGTCGAGATCTCGGAGAGGTCGCGACATACCAGCGTGAAATCATGTCGGTCATCGAGCCGCCTGATCCGGCGAATCCGCTCCATCGCGGGTTTGTCGCCGATCAGGCAGCCCAGCGCGTAGCACGAGTCGGTGGGGTAGGCGACTACCCCACCCGCACGCATGATGCTCGCGGCCTGACCGATGAGTCGCGGCTGGGGGTCTTCCGGGTGGATCTTGAAATATTGGCTCAACGGGCGTGCCGGGCTGGTGGGGGTCTCTTGAGGGCGGGGCAGAAGGAGCCCGGAAGCTCTGGTGCGGTATGGTAATCCGAAGCCCCGCCAGGAACAAGCCGCGACCGCGGACGCAAAGTCGTTCCCAGGAACACGCACGAAGCAACATGCTCTGGCGTTATGGTGGACCCGCCGAGACGCACCGCAGAGCATTGATGAGGACGGGTGTTGAGCGGCGGGGTTAGGGGTTCGGTGAGGAGGTGAGGACGAGGACCGAGGCGGAGGGCCAAGCGTGCCGAGGGTTTTTGGGGGTCGCCGGGAGCCGCAGGCCGATCAGGCGCAGCGCTGCGCTGGCGAAGGGCACACGCTCGTCAGGACCCGGGGCCGTTGGCGGTGCGGGTCTGGGAGGGATCAGGAAAGATCGCGTCGCGCACTGGGAGCGGTTCTCGATGGCCGGCTGGTCTTCGTCCGAGAGCGTGCGCACTCGGCGTGCAGCGCCTCGGCAGTGAGCCCGAGAGGCGCCAGCAGCGGCTTGGTCTCCGGGATCGCGGGGTCTGCCCCCTCGCGGCTGGCCAGGGTGACGCTGCAAGAAGGGCGTTCAGAGGCCCCAGGTGCCCGGGTCGCGAGTAGCCGGCGCAGCGCTTTGGCGCGTCCCCGGCGACCGTCCAGTTCCTGAAGGCCGCAGCCAGGGCATCGGGGTCCCGTTGGAAGCGCCTGGGAGTGCGGGGGTCACGCGCACGCAGGCGCCTGAAAGGATGAGCCGCCCTGACCCCTCGCGAGGGCGGCGTCGCCGCTTTGGCTGCGAGCGGGTTGCGCGTGGGAATCTAGCGCACCTTGGCTCAGGCCTCAGCCCGCGTTCTCGTGGCATGGCTATGCCAGCGGCGGAGCAGGTCCACGTCGACCCACCCCTTACCAAAGGCTTCGCCCTGAAACAAGGAAAAAGGGCGATCCGGCTCCCCCAGGTCGCTGAGGACGGCAACTGCCCCGCTGAAGTCCTCGCCCTGCGTATAACTGCTGATGGTCACCACCGTGGCGACATCGGCCCCAAGGCTCGCCCGCAGACCGTTGGTCGAGTCCTCGACGGCGAGGCAGGCGGACGGCACCAGGCTCATCTTTCGAAGCACCCAGCGGTAGATGTCCGGGGCGGGCTTCTTCGCAGACACACAATCGCCCGCGCCGATCACGTCGAACCACTCGGTGCCTTGCGGCCCGAGGGTGCTCTCGAGCAGGGCCAGGACATTCCCCAGGCCAGTCGTGGTCGCTATTCCAAGGCGCAGGCCCGCCCGTGTGACCTCCTGCAACAAGCGCCTCACACCCGGCCGCAGCCGCAGCCCGCCGGTCGCCACGCCCTCGGCGTACAGGCGCGTCTTGTCTTCGTGCAGACTGGCGATCCACCGCTCCAGATCCGGGCGCGCCAGCAGTTCGGAATGAAACCGCCCCAGGTAGTGGCGGATGCGCTCCTTGCCTCCGGTGACCACCAGCAGGTCGCGGTAAAGCTCGCGCGGCCAATCCCAGTCCAGACCGCGCTCGCGGAACGCCCGATTGAACGCGTCCCGGTGTACCTCCTCGTTTTCGGTCAGGGTGCCGTCCACGTCGAACAGCACCGCTTGGAGGCCCACCGTCACGCTCCTGCGGTCGGGAAGGCGGTCACGGCTGGCTACACCTCGCCGGTCAGCCGGTGCAACGCCTCGTGATATTTCTGGGCGGTCCTCGAGACGACCTCGGGCGGCAACTCTGGGCCCGGCGGCCTCTTGTCCCAGCCGCTGCGCTCCAGATAGTCCCGCACGTACTGCTTGTCGAAGCTGGGCGGGTTGGTGCCCGGCAGGTGGCCGTCGGCTAACCAAAAGCGCGACGAATCCGGTGTCAAGACCTCGTCAATGAGCACCGGCCGGCCGCCCTCGTCGACACCGAACTCGAACTTCGTGTCCGCAACGAGAATACCTCGGGAGGCCGCGAGCTCGGCCGCTGTCTCGTACAGCGCCAGGCTGAGCCTGCGGATTTCGTCCGCCAAACCTCGCCCTAGCAACGTCACGGAGCGCTCATAGGTGATGTTCTCGTCGTGGGCACCCGCTGTCGCCTTGGTGGACGGGGTGTAGATCGGCTCAGGTAGCCTGTCCGCATGGTGCAGACCTTGCGATAACGCTACTCCACACACGCCACCGGTAGCCACGTAGTCCTTCCAGCCGGAACCGGCCAGGTAGCCGCGCACGATAGCCTCCACGGGCAGAGGGGACAGGCGGCGCACCACCACCGCTCGCCCGCCCACCTGCGCACGGTCGTCCGGGTCGTCCAGTGCGGCCTCCGGCGACGTGGCCACCAAGTGATTGGGCACGACGTGCGAGAGCCGGGCAAACCAGAAGTTCGAAAGGGCAGTCAGTACCCTGCCCTTCCCGGGGATGGGCGTGGGGAGGACGACATCGAAGGCGGACAGTCGGTCGGTGGCGACGATCAACAGATGCCGATCATCGACCCGATACATGTCCCGCACTTTGCCGCGATGGAGCAGGGGCAGGCCACGCAAGGTCGACGTGTACAAGGCCGACGTGTACAGGGCGTCGTTCATGGGGTGGTCACGGCTCCAGATGCCGCTCGAAAGCAGTACGCCAAGTCAGTCTCTCCGGCCGCCAGCTAGGGGCCCGCGTCGGCGCCGTCGATCTTGCCGTAGGGGAACCGCACGTGCCCGTAACGGATCACCAGGACTGCCAGGGCCAGCAGCAGGACGGCCGTGGCCACGGCTAGCATCCGCCAAGCATCCATGTTCTTCATGTCCAGTATTAGATAGCGGGCCAGGGCGACGATGCCGATGTAGAGCGGCAGGCGAACCGGAAGCTCGCCGGACTCAAGGTAGACCCCCACCATAGTGAGGATCTCCAGGTAGATGAACAGGAGCAGCAGGTCCGCCAGAGTCACCCTCCCCGCGGCCACCATGGTTGCAACCTCCTGGCCCGCGGCGATGAGCGTCGCCAGCGCGATCACCCACAGACCCACGGTCTCCAGGACGGTGAGCAGGGATTTGCTGTAGGAAAGGGCTTTCTGGTGCAAAGGTTGCTCCGATCTCACCGGGCGCTTCATGGCAGTGGCAGGACGCCGCTCGCTCGGAGGGGTGACCGCCCGGACCACCAGGCTATTCTATCGGAAGCCCCTCGGGGGCACACGGGTCGACCCACGCACCTATGAGCGCCAAACCGGCTTAGAGCCGACGAGACAAGTAGTTATAATACGTCAGCTATTTGATCTGCTAATCAGCTTAGAGCACAGGCATGTCCACTCCGCCGTTGGTCGGTCTGGTGATGGGGAGCCTCAGCGACTGGGAGGTCATGCGGCACGCTGCTGAGCGGCTGCAGGCCTTCGGGGTGCCCTTCGAGGCCCGCGTCGTCTCGGCGCACCGCACTCCCGATCTGCTGTTCGAGTATGCCGAGAACGCCGCGCGGCGCGGGCTGATGTGTATCATCGCCGGAGCCGGGGGAGCAGCACATCTGCCCGGGATGCTGGCATCCAAGACGACCGTGCCGGTGCTGGGAGTCCCTGCACCCTCCCGTTACCTCAAGGGGCTGGACTCGCTGCTATCCATCGTCCAGATGCCGAAGGGCGTGCCTGTGGCAACCTTCGCCATCGGTGAAGCCGGCGCCACCAATGCCGCCCTGTTTGCGGTGGCCATGCTGGCGGTCCGCGACCCGGAGCTGGCAAGCAGGCTGGAGGAGTTCCGACGGTCACAGCAGCAGTCCGTGCTGGAGACCTCCGTGCCCCTACCTCCATGATCCTTCCGGGCGCCATGCTGGGAGTGTTGGGCGGGGGCCAACTCGGCGGCATGTTTGTGGTCGCCGCCCGTACCATGGGGTACCGAGTGACGGTGCTGGATCCGGACGTCCGCAGTCCGGCCGGCGCGCTCGCCAACCAACACCTGGTGGCGGAGTATCGGGACGGCGACGCCCTGGAGCGCCTGGGCCGGGCCTGCGCGGCGGTCACCACCGAATTCGAGAACGTCCCCGCCGAAAGCCTGCGGACTCTTTCCCGCTTCTGCCGCGTATGCCCCTCGCCGGAAGCGGTGACTGTTGCCCAGGATCGGATCCGGGAGAAGGGTTTCCTACATGCGCACGCGTTTCCCACGGCACCTTTCCTCCCCGTTCGCGACATCGAGGACCTGGCCGCCGGGGGCGAGCTGTTGAAAGGGCCGGCTTTGCTGAAGCGGGCAGCACTCGGCTACGACGGGAGGGGTCAGGTCCGGGTGAACGGCCTGCACGAGGCACTAAACGGCTTCGAGACGCTGGGCCGTACCCCGTGTGTGCTGGAGGTGAGACTCGACCTGCAAACGGAGGTGTCAGTGGTGCTGGCACGCGGCACCGATGGCAAGGTCACCTGTTTTCCGGTGGCGGAGAACGTCCACCGCCGCGGCATTCTGGACGTCAGCGTGGTACCAGCACGCATTTCCGAGGCCACTGCAACGGCTGTCACGGAGATGGCGACAGCACTTGCCGAACGGCTGGATTACTGCGGAGTCCTCGCCGTCGAGTTCTTCATCACCCAGGCGGGCGAGATCCTGGTCAATGAGATCGCACCTCGCCCGCACAATAGCGGCCATTACACCCTGGATGCCTGCGTCAACTCCCAGTTCGTGCAACAGGTGCGCGTACTGTGCGGCTCACCGCCGGGGGACAGCCGACTGTTATCGCCAGCCGTCATGGTCAATCTACTGGGCGACCTTTGGGCTCGAGGAGAACCGCCTTGGGACGTGTTGTTGCGCCATCCCCGGCTCAAGCTCCACCTCTACGGCAAACAGAAAGCCCGACCGGGGCGCAAGATGGGGCACTTCACATGCCTCGACCACGATGCGGAAGCTGCCCTGGCAACAGCGATGCGCTTGAGGGCGGAGTTGGCTTCGCTGCTGGCTCATGGGTGTGAGCGGGCGGCCGCCCGCCTCCCGTGACCCCGCGCAGCCCGGAGGGCCCACACCCGCAGCAATTGCCTGCTCATCAGGATGCAGCAGCCTGTAGGGCTGGATCCGGGGGCCCATTGAGGAACAAGCGGTAGGCGGGATTTTCCGTCTCCTCCCAGTACGGATAACCGATCTCGTCGAGAAACACTTGGAATCCCGATCGTTCCTCCAGCGGGACCTGGATGCCCACGAGGACCCGTCCATAGGCATCCCCGTGGTTGCGGTAATGGAACATGCTGATGTTCCACTGCTGCCCCATGTGCGTAAGGAAGTGCAGGAGGGCTCCCGGGCGCTCCGGGAACTGGAAGCGGTATACCAACTCGTGAGCGACTCCGGTCGCCTGACCGCCCACCATATAGCGCACGTGGAGCTTCGCGGTCTCGTTGTCCGTCATGTCGATGACGGGATAACCCTTGCCGCGCAGGTGAGCGATCAAGGTGTCTTTCTCGTTGTCCCCGCCACGCAGTTGAATTCCGGCGAACACATGGGCCTGTTCGGCATTGCCATAGCGATAGTTGAACTCCGTGATGCCGCGCAGGCCGATGCTATGACAGAACTCCCGGAAGCTCCCCGGACGCTCGGGGATGGTCGCGGCGATCAGGGCCTCCCGACGTTCGCCCAGTTCGGCCCTCTCAGCGATGTAACGCAGACGGTCGAAGTTGGTGTTCGCCCCGCTATCGATGGCCACCAAAGTCTGTCCTTCTATCCCTTCGCGCTGCACATAACGCTTGAGGCCGGCCACCGCTAGCGCTCCGGCCGGCTCTGCGATGGAGCGGGTATCGTCGAAGATGTCTTTGATGGCGGCGCAGATCTCGTCCGTCGTGACCAGAATCACCTCGTCGACGCAGCGCTGGGCGATGCGGAACGGCTCCGCCCCCACTTGGCGAACCGCTACGCCGTCCGCAAAGATACCCACTTGGTCCAACTCCACGCGCGTACCTGCCTGCATGGCGCGATAGAGGCTGGGCGCATCCTCGGGCTCCACGCCGATGACCCGGATGTGCGGGTAGAGGTATTTGACGTAGGCCGCGATCCCTGCAATCAGCCCCCCGCCGCCGACAGGCACAAAGACTGCTTGGAGGTCGCCACCCTGTTGCCGGAGGATTTCCACGGCTATCGTCCCCTGGCCGGCAATAACTTCCGGGTCGTCGTACGGATGAATGAAGGCGAGCCCCGAATGGGCGGCCAGTCCCACCCCATGCTGGTAGGCGTCGTCGTAAGTGTTGCCGTGCAGCACAGTTTCCGCCCCCAGACGACGAACCGCCGCGACCTTGATGTCCGGCGTCGTCTTTGGCATGACGATCAGCGCCTTGATTCCGAGACGTTGGGCCGCCAATGCTACCCCTTGAGCATGATTGCCCGCCGAGGCCGCGATGACGCCTTGCTTGCGGGTGGCTGAGGGCAGGCCGGCGATCTTGTTGTAGGCGCCCCGCAACTTGAAGGAGAATACCGGCTGGAGATCCTCCCGCTTCAGCAGGACGCGATTGGCAGTGCGCCGCGAGAGCAAAGGCGCAGGCTCCAGAGGGGTCTCTTGCGCAACGTCGTAGACCCGGGCCCTGAGGATCCTCTCGATATACCGGTGGGGCATGGCAGACGTTAGTGGGGGAAGCTGCGGCAGAGGGCGTCAGGGTGACATGACCATGGGAACTATTCAATGACGGGAGAACTGCTGAAACGCGCCGCGGCTGAGGCGGCGATCGACTACGTGCCCTCGGGCGGCGTTCTGGGCGTGGGCACCGGATCCACGGTCAATCACTTCATCGAGGCTTTAGCCCGAGTCAAACACCGGTTGGACGGGGCGGTATCGAGCTCGGAGGAGACCACGGCGCGGCTCAAGCAGCACAGCATACCCGTGATGGATCTGAATACGGTCGGCGAGATCGCGGTGTACGTTGACGGAGCCGACGAGACGAACCGCCATCTCCAGTTGATCAAGGGCGGCGGGGGTGCGCTCACCCGCGAGAAAGTCATCGCTGCAGCCGCCCGCCAATTTGTGTGTATCGCGGATGAGACGAAGCTGGTGGACGTCCTCGGTCAGTTCCCGCTGCCGGTGGAGACGATTCCCATGGCCCGCAGCTATGTGGCGCATCAGCTCGTCAAGGCCGGAGGGCGCCCCGTTTGGCGTGAGCGATTCATCACGGACAACGGAAACGTGATTCTAGACGTACACGGGCTGCAGATCCTGGAGCCCGCCAGGCTAGAGAGCGAGATCAACGACATCGTCGGGGTCGTCACGAACGGCCTATTCGCCCGCCGCCCGGCGGACATTCTGCTTCTGGGAACACGCCAGGGCGTCCGCAAGCTCCCCTGACGACATGGGACGTACCCTCGTCATCCTGGGCGCAATCCTCGTGGTGGTCGGAGTTGCGTGGCCGTGGCTCAGCCAACTCGGGCTGGGCCGTCTTCCCGGCGACGTTATGATCCATCGCGACGGCTTCCGTTTCTACTTCCCCATCACCACGTCCATTTTGATCAGCGTGCTCCTCACGCTGCTCTTCTGGCTGCTCCGCCGATAAAAAAACGGGGCCCGAAGGCCCCGTCAGGATCGCGGAGTAGGGCTTGGTCTTTAGAAGTTGTGGTTGATGCCCATCGTCCAGCGACTCTCGTCCTTGCCAAACGGGACGCTGTCCTGCGTCTGGTTGAGGTTGTATGCGGTGTAACCGGCATAGAGGTCGGTCCGCTTGCTCAGCCACTGCCTGACACCGAACACCCACCCCTTGGTGCTGTTCAAAGTGAACGGCTCGCCGGTCGCCACAATCCGGCCCGTCGAGTCGGCGACCTGGCCATACTCCAAGACCAGCATCGTGTTGCCGAACTTGGCGCTGCCGCCCACCTCCCAGGTATTGCCGCCGTTGCCGCTGACCACCGGCGCGTTGGCGGTGCCGATACCGGGGAACCGCGCCAGATACTGGTCCGCAAACCGGTCCTGCGTGATGAGTCCGGCATCCCACTCGTACTGACCGAACAGGGCGAACTGCGCGAAGTCGAACTTGCCGCCGACCTTGTATGCGTTCCCCTTGACGCCCTGGAACGCGCCGGTGTCAAGGTTCTCGGCCTGCGGCATATTGCCGTTCATGTAGTCGAAGAAGCCGAGCAGGGGGCCGTTGTTGTAGTGCAGACCGAGGCCGTACATAGGGCCGCCCGTCGGGGTCTGATCCAGGCCCGAATAACCGACCACCCTCAGGCCCATGAAGTTGGGGCTCTCATAGTTGACGGCTTGGGTTCCAAAACCCCCAAACCTGCCGGAGCCGCGCTGCAGTTCCGATTGGATACCTGGGAACTCGCGGGCCTGAAGAGAAGTGCGGTACAACGGGTCGATGGCTGCCCCGCTGTTCTTGTACCCGGTGTTAACGGTACCGAACACCAGCCGACCGTAGCTATCGTCCTGGAGCCCGACAAACTGCTCGCGGTCGCTCAGGGTGTTGGTCTGGCCGGGAAACTGAGTCACGGTGGGATCGAGCTGCCACTCGAAGTGGAAGACTGCCTTCAGACCATTGCCCAAATCTTCACTGCCCTTGAAGCCAAAAGCGGACTGGTTGCTGCCCATGTAGGTATTTTGCTGATTACCGAACAGCGGAACGTTGTTGTCGCCGTTGATGCTGAGACGAGCGGTGCCGAATAGCGTCGTGTCCGCCTGCGCCGCCAGCGGCGCCGCGAGCGCAGCAGAAACTGCCAACATCACCAATTTCTTGTTCATCTGCTTCTCCTATCTGCCTTCACACCTTAAGGGTTGAACACCTGCCGAACTAAGGATAGTACACTGTGTGTTGAATTGCAACATGGCGTCCAAAAAGCGACAGCGCTTTACAATGTAGCTAAATAGCAACGTCTCGCCTGCCGGAGGCCCGAAGTCACGGCGAGGGAGAAGGGCAGATATTCTACAGCTAGGTTGGTTAGTTTTCAGCGAACTGGTAGTCCTGACTGTGCAGAGCGGCCTCGGATCGGCGTGCGGAGGGGTTCTTGGCGGAGTCGGGACCGATGGCGCTGAATTGCGGGCGTAGGTTCCCGCCGGGGCATTGTGGGACCCTGACCGAACTGCCGTGCGGGGTCGGTTCTACCCCGAAGGGGAGTTGGTAATGAGTGTAGCTCTTTTCGGACGATGGGAACGGTCAGGCAGCCTTCTGTAGCAGGGGGCTGGCATAGCGTGATGCGTGGTTGCGCCTTAACGCCTGGGCCTTGTAGAACTCCCAGTACGACTCGGAGTCGCCGCTGGAGGCGAGCGAGCGCAGCTTCAGAACGGCCTCGGCGCGTTGTAGACCCCAACGCGCGCCGGTGAGGGTCCATGCGGTTCTTGACCAAGTGACGACAGGCGCCCTCGATGACCCCGGTGGCGATGGGCAGTCCCTGGGCTAAATACTTGTCGTATTTCAGCAGGTCTTTGTAGGTCAGCAGATAGTTGGCGCACTCATCCACGGCTTGCCGCTCCTTGGGCAAGATCTCACCTAGTGTGGCACTGCGACGCATCCCCGCAGCCCACGTGGCTGGAATGGCCTCGCAAGATCTGCAAGGCCCGTTCGGCAACCCAGCTTTCGGCCTGCTCCGTGCCGGGAGCATGAAAGCAGTAGGCAGCCCTCCAGAGGTATTCGAGCACGTGCACGAAATCCAGAATCAGGATAACGCCCACGAGATGGCGCCGCATGCAGGCCCGGATATGTTTGAGCTGCTCTTGTGGCCATCGACCAGCATGGCCCAAACCCGCCGTTGCTCGGGGTCACGGCGTAGGGCCTCCTGGAAAAGCTCCTCCGTCACCTCTGCGGGGTCGCGCTCGAGGCTCGCCCAGACGCGTTTGTTCTGTGCCCGCGCTCGCTCGGCACACAGCTCGTCCTCTCGGCCCATGATCGCCTCGGCGGTGCGAACCTGGGGCGCCGGGGGTAGACCGTTGCCACCGCGGCGCCGCAGTTGAGCGGCGTAGTGGTTCTCCAGGACGCAAGCGATCTCCTGCAGGAACTCGAGGAGCGCGGCGGCCTCGTCGGAGAGGTCTCTGGGCAAGATGGCGCCCCAGCTCCCAGGCGATGGATTTGTACTGTCCATGACGTTGCCGGTGGAGAGCGGGACGTCGAACACGCGGTAGAGGCCGGGGTGCAGAGAAGACGCGACCTTGCGGCAGACCGTGGTCTTGCCGCTGCCCACCTCGCCGGTGATGAGCCCGATGGCGCGCAGCTCCAGCAGATGCTTGAGGCGCGCCTCAGCCGAGGTCGAGGTGCCCGAGGCGAAGAGCGCTTCGGGGGCGAGTTCGCAGTCGAAGGGGAAGTGGGTGAAGCCGAAGTGTTTGCGGTAACATCAGCTCTTCTCCTCGGGGTCACGGAGGTCACGCAGGTTGAGCCCTGAAGGCGGCTGTGGCGCTGGAGCATCGGGGGTCAAGGTTCAGGAGGGTCGCTGGCGCTTGACGAAGCAGTTGGCGTAGAGGTCGACGGGTTTGGCGAGCTGGATGGGTTGGCCCGGGTGGCAGACCTGGATGGGGCGCCCTGGGGGAGCAGCAGGGTCGTAGCGCAGGGCGACGGTCTCACCCACCAGCGCCGCCTCGACCTCGTAGACCACTCCGTTCAGGCTCACCGTGCGGTCCTTCTGCACCTTGCGTTTGGCCTCGAAGAGAAAGACCTCGTCGAGGTCCAGGATGGGCTCGGGAAAGCGCACCTCATGGGCCTGGGTCGCCCAGTGCTCGATCGGGGTCTGGCCATCGAGCCCGCGATGCGGGCTGTGGTGGTACTCGCCCTCGACCCAGGCCCACAGGCGGCGGTTGAGGGCCTCGAGGCTCCTGAGATCCTCGGGTCCCCGTGGGCAGGAGTTGGGAGCGCACCGTGCGAAACCACTGCTCTTGCTTTCCCTTGCCTTGCGGCTGATACGCCCGGGCATGGATGAGCGCCACCCCGAGCTTGGCGCAGATGAGCGCCAGGTGCTGGGAGCGGTAGTTGGCTCCGTTATCCACATATAACCGCAACGGGATGCCTCGGCGCATTAGGGCCTGCTTGAAGATGGGCAAGAAGGTTTGGGTACTCTCCGAGAGCGCGAAGGCGGCGAAGGGGATGACACGGGTCGCATCGTCGAGGAAGGCGATGAGGTAAGTCTTGCGCTTGATCCGGTTGTCGACCAGGACCGAGGGGCCGTGCATGACATCGCTCATCCACAGCTCTCCGGCGCGCTCGAAAGCGAATCGCCGGCGGTCGCGGTCGGCTGAAGCATCGGAGTCTTTGCGCATCAGGCCGTGGCGGGCGAGCAGCCGATGCACGGTCGAGGGCGGCAGGGGGAGCGCACCGGGGACTTCTCCGCTCGCGCGGGCCGCGCGGATGACGAGCGGCACGGAGAGCTCGGGGCGGTCTTCTTTGATCGTGACCAGGAGGTCGGCGATTGGTGGCGGGATGGCGCGCGAGCGCCCGCGGTCGGCGCGGGGCTTCGGCATCAGGGCGTCAAAGCCGCCCTAGCGGTAGCGCTTGAGCCAGTCGCGCAGGGTCTCCGGCGCCACTCGGGTACGAGCGCTCCCAGGGATGGTGTAGTCGGCGGCGGCCTTCTCGCGGATGCGTTCATACAGCTCCTTGGCTCCGGGGGGCAGGTGCACGAGCTCGGCGATAAGCCCGTAACGGAATAGGGCGATGGCGTGGCGGCGGTCGGTCTCGGGGTCGCTCATGGGCAAGCTCCTCAGGGTCGAATGAGTCGCCCGAAAAGCTACCCGTTTCATCCAGGCGGGTCCGGCCCCGTTTTGTATTGGTGCGCCTTTGGGTGTTCACCGCTCGGGCACTGCGGGGGTCTGAAACCGAGCGGCGGCGGCAAGCACGGCAGATACGGGGCGGCTCGCTCGCAATGCAGGCAAGATGCAGTCGCGCTCCAAGTGGGCACGCCAGCCGCTCACTGTGGGGACACCACCTGAGAAGCGCTCCGGCATCAACCCGCGCAGCGCGGTCAAGGCAGCCTGCACGGGTTTGAAGCGGTGGCGAGTCCAGCGGATCGCACCCGGCAGCTCGATGTCGGGTCGGGGCGCAGCCGGTCGGCGACAGCCTCCAGGCTGCTCGCCTGCTCCACTTCGGCAACCACCTGCTCAAGCTCACATAATGAGCCGGAAAGCCTGGCCGCAAGACAGTCAGGCAACAGGCTGAAGCTGCAATGCCCTTCTCGGCAATACCAGCGAGGGATGCGTGTACCGGGCGGATGGACCCGCTCGTAGGTGCCATGGCGTGCCAACGAGCACCCGCCGCCGGGATGCAGCGGGCACTGTGCCAGGCTTGCCTCGCGCCAGGCCTGCCGGTTAACGTATTCCTCGCCGGTCAGCCCCGTCTCGAATCGAAGCTGCACCGGCCACCGGCCCGCACGGATGCCCCCGTGGCGGGCCACTCCCCCCCTTCACACGGGCACCCTGCCCGCTCTGCTACGAAGGTAATTGCCGGTGGATCCTCTCTCACCATCCCATCGATGCCGACCACTCACCGGTGAAAACACTCTGACCACTCCCCCCGGTGGCCAGCGATCAAGTCAGAGAGCTAACACTCCGCCACGCGCTTGCCTAGACCATGCGAGTGCTTATCCGCCGGCAGGTTCAGCTCTGCGTCCGAGGGAAACACACTGTCGTGGCCAGCCATCCCGTAGCGCATTCGCTGCACCGTCACTTCCCCGAACAACGTCATCAGCGCGCGCTCGCAGTGCTTGCGCCAGTGCACCCGTAGCACTCCGTCCGCACCCCTGAGCGCTTTCCCGTTGGGCTTCACACGTGGCGCGCAAGTCCAAATTCCCTTGCAGCAGAAGTCTCTCAAGAAACAGAACTGTAGGCAGCCGTTTTCATGCGGCTGCTCCTATCGGGTTCCTGAATCCGCAGCCTGACTCGGCGAAACAACTAATAACAAGTTGATATATTTGGCATAATCCGGTTTTCCGAGTTTCACCCAATGGGTGCCATGGCTCAAAATGTCCTCCACCCTTCTCGCGACCCGCTTCCCACCTTTAAGCTCAAGCAAGGCAACGAACTGCTTACCGACCACGCCGGGCTTTCGCTGGTGGGTCTGGCCTTGGCGAAATTCGCCAAGGTCGGCCAGACACTGGATGCAGCCATCCCCAAGCGCTGCGGGTTGAGCGTCGGGGAAATCGTCACGGCCTATGTGGGACTGCTGTGCACCGGCAAGTCGGACTTCGATGCCATCGAGAACCACCGCCAGGACGGTTTCTTCGCCGAGGCACTGGGGCTTTCCGCGATACCTGCGGCCTCCACCCTGCGCATGCAACTGGATGCCCAGGCCGACCAGCTTATCTTGCTGACAGATGGCCGGTCGGTCAGGCTCCTCAAAGAGTCTGGCGCCCCCATCACCCCGCTGGCCTGCGGGCTGGTACCGATGGACATCGACGTGTTCACCCAGGACAACGGCCGGACCCGGAAGGAAGGCGTATCGCGCACCTACGCGGGCACGGACGGCTATGCGCCGATTGCGGCGTATGTGGGCCAGGAAGGCTGGTGTGTGGCCCTGGAGTTGCGCGAAGGCAGGCAGCACTCGGCCAAGGAGACGGAATACACCCTGGAACGCGCGCGCTCAGGAACTGACCACAGCGGGCATCCGGGTGCGCTGGGATGCCGGCTTCCATGCCGCCCGGCTTTCCCACCAGATCGAGGCCGCCTCGGCTGCCCGCCAGGCGGCGGGGGGAGAGCCGATCCACTTTCTGGTCAAGGGCAACCCGCGCGGCATGGACATCCAGGCCCTGCATGCAGAGCGCCTCGAAGCTCAAGCTATCGCCTGTTTGCCGCGCGAAGGCAAGCGGATCTGGGTCTGGGAGACCCAGGAGAGGAATCGCCAGGCGCCGCAGGTGCTGTCGCATCGCCGCATCCATCGCCTGATCGAGCGGACTGTGGATGCCCAAGGCCAGAGGTTGCTGGTACCCAAGATCGAGTTCGACTTCTGGGATACCACCTTGCCGGCCGAGTTCCGCCCGATCGAGGTGATCCGCCTGTATGAAGACCATGGCACGCATGAGCAATTCCACGAGCCGAGTTCAAGACGGACCTGGACTTGGAGCGCCTGCCCTCGGGCAAATTCGCCACCAACGATCTGATCCTGTCGCTGGCCATGCTGGCTTACAACGGGCTGCGCCTGATGGGGCAATCTGCTTTGTTGTCGGAGGATGCGCCGATACGCCACTCGGCCAAACGTCGGCGTCTGAAGACCGTTATCCAGGAGTTGATCACTGTGAGCGCTAAGCTCGTCCTGCATGCACGCCGCAAGATTCTCAACTTTGGCCGCCATTGTCCGGCGTTTGTGGTTTTCGAGCGTTTGTATGGCCAGTGGTCCTCGGCGTAGCCGACGCCGTCGCCAAAACGAGGCACTGATCGGCCACGGCCGAGGCGGGCGTTCGCCCAGACAGGCGGAACAATGCGGGTGGATACCCGCCTTCTCCCTTGAGAAAGGGTCTTTGCACGGATTTGGCCCACCAACAACGGGGAACTTGCCGCAATCGGAGTCAGCGAGCTTCAAAAAAACGCCTCGTTCGGTCAAGGTGGAGGCTCGTGCCAGTGAACTTGCGGATTCAGGGGGTTGATTTGGAAGCCCAGCGCAGTGGCACGGCGCTTAAGGGCGGCGATACTGCGTTCGCGCTGCTGCTCGTAGCGCTGCTGGCCCTGATCGACGAAGGTCTCGCCGCGGGTGAGCATGAAGTACACCATGCGCGCGAGCTTGTGTGCGCTTTCGAACCGCTCCAAGTCGGTGCCGATCTCGCTCCAGATCTTCATCACCGAGTCCAGCCCCAAGCCGTTGATGCGCGTGAGGTCGGCACCCGCCCAGTTGGCGAGGTGCTGGCGCACGTCGAACTGCGCTCGCGCCCTGCTACCGGCTCGCGGCGCTTTACCCAAATCGACGCTGACGGCTCGGCTAGTGCAGTGTCTCGCAAATGCCTTTACTTATGCCGGACTGGTGCCATACTGGAAGTACGGGCACTGGGAGGCGGGAGCCATGAGGAGGATGTCCCTGGAGGTATTGCCAGAAGAGGCGCAAGAGCTGCAGCGTCGAGTGCGTTCGCACACGGTGGCAGTTCGGGATCGGCAGCGCGCCAGAATCATTCTGCTGGCTGTTGAAGGACTGGATCAGAAGGCCATCGCCGCGAAGCTGGGCACCACGCGGGCGACCGTCGGGCAGTGGTGCCGGCGCTATCGGCAGCGGAGCTTGGCGGGGCTGGCGGATGCGCCCGGACGAGGGCGCAAGCCCAGGCTCTCGCAGACGAAGGTGAGGCGGGTGCTGGAGACGGTCGGTAAGCCGCCGGCGCATCTGGGGCGCTGGAGCTGCCGCACCATGGCTGCCGCCGCGGGCATCTCGAAGGCGAGTGTGCAGCGGCTGTGGGCGGCCAATGACATCAAGCCGCACCTGAACCGCCAGTTCAAGCTGTCCAAGGACAAGCACTTTGAGGCGAAATTCTGGGACGTGATCGGGCTGTATCTGGCGCCCCCGGACAAGGCGGTCGTGCTCTGCTGCGACGAGAAGACCCAGATGCAGGCGCTGGAGCGCACCCAGCCAGGGCTGCCCTCGGCATCGGTCACATCAGGACGCGCACCCACGACTACATCCGTCACGGCACGCTCACCCTGTTCGCGGCGCTCAACTACTTGGAGGGCAAGCTCACCACCGCCCTGGCGCGCAAGCACCGCCATCAGGAGTGGCTCGCGTTTCTGCGCCGCATCGACCGGGAAACCCCCCAGGACCTCGACCTGCATCTTATCCTCGACAATTACGCCACCCACAAGCATCAGGCGGTCAAGGCGTGGCTCGCGAAGCACCCGCGCATGCACCTGCACTTCACCCCCACCTCTTCGTCCTGGATGAATCTGGTCGAGCGGTTCTTCCGCGATCTGGGCGATTTTCTCGCCGAAGGCAGCTTTGGCTCCGTCAAGGCGCTCGCCGAGGCTATCATCGCCTTTCTCGCTGAGCGTAACGCCCACCCCAAGCGCTATGTTTGGAACGCCAAGGGCGAGGACATCCTGCGCAAGATCGTCGCGGCCCGAAACCGGATGGAGCAGATCTGTGCATAGCTATTTGTGAGACACTGCACTAGCAGCGCTTGCAGCTTGAGATCGCACTCTCGAAGATGCTGCGCGATGTCCTCATACATCCCCAGCGCCTGCTTGAGCACGAACAGGTGCTCCTCGCGCCAGTTGCCCGTCAGCGCTCGCGCGATGTCTTGCTCGCTGGCCCGGATGCGCCGGCTGACGGTGCCGCGCCAGCACCCGCGCATCGCGCTGGCCGGACACAATGTCGCCGATGATCGCCTGGCCCATCACGTCGCTGATGACCTCGGTGAGCTGGATGTTCATCTGCACTAGCGCCTTTTGCATGCGCTGCACCCAACTGGCCTGCTCGGTGAGCCGCGGGTCGCAACGCTGCGCGCAGCAGCCCATGGCTCATGAGCTTTTGCAGCCACTGGCAGTCCTGCACGTCGCTCTTGCGCCCCCGCACGTACTTCACCTGCCGCGCATCAACCCGCCACACCTTCAAGCCGCGGCTCTCCAACACCTCCTACACCGGGACCCAGTACCCCCCAGTGGACTCCAGCGCCACCCCATCGACCCCGCAGGCGAGTAGCCAGTCGGCCAGGGCGTTGAGGTCATCGGTCATCGTAGCGACTTCGCACACCGGGGCATCGCTGCGATGCGCAGGCACTGCCACCCAGTGACTCGATGCCCCTACCTCCACCGCCGCCGCGTTGGGAAAAACCTCCTCTTCTCGCTTGCGCATCGCCATGGCCTGCTCCACTATCGTTGAGGAACGGCCTCGATCTCTCAAACGGGATGCGGCTCGCGCCGCTCACCCATGTCACCGACGATTCCCGGACCATGCTCAGAGACGAGCTCGCACCAAGGCGTCGGCTAACGCCGCGGGCTCGCACCCATGACGTGTCGGTCATCTCGGCGCTGCCGCTCACCTTGTACCTCATCGGCGTTTCTTCCAGAACACCTGGCCCGCGCGCGGGATTGGGTTGCTCAGAGGCTCCGTACCCGCTATCGAGATCCACTCCTCGACCTCTGCGTGTTCCTTGCGCAGCATGTGCTCGGCTTGCAGCCGATCCAGCAAGCAGCCGAATTGCTCCAACGATATTAGGATGTCCTAATATGCACCCAAATCCAATTCTCCCTGACTTGGAGCCGGCTCAAGCCGATGCGAAAACAGGGTGGCTGAGGATGTCCGCTACCCTCGCATCCCAGGAGTTCTCCTTCGCCAGAGCGATGCGACGCGCCCGCAGGTCCTCCCGGTCCTTGGTTTGCAGCGCCTGCTCTAGCTTCGCCAGGAATTCCTCACGGTTCAGGGCAATGTAACAATCGTTTTGGTAAGGCAAGAGCTCCGGAAGATCCACGGCAACCACCGGCTTGCCACTGCTCAGGTATTCGTAAAATTTGACCGGGTTGGTGGCCAGGGTCAGCGGCATGATCTTGAAGGGGATGGTGCACACGTCGAAATAGGCGAGATAACCAGGTAACTCCCGATAAGGTTTCTCGCCTAGAAACAGGACGTTGGGTAACTGCTGCGTGGCGGAAACATCGCAGCCGTGAATCTCGCCGATGAGCAGGAAAAACCAGGTGGGGCGCTCGCGCGCGCAGTAGATCACGAGATCCAGGTCGAACCAGTCGGAGATGGCGCCGTAGTACCCGATGATGGGATGCCCGCGCAGGTGGTCCAGCTCCCCGTTGGGTAGGGGCTGGTGGAAGTGCTCGAATTCCGTCCCGTTCATCACCAGCAGGGTGTTCTCGTTGAAAGCCCTTGCCTTTTCCATCAGCAGATGCGAGGACGTGATCACCAAGTCCGAGCGCTCTATCAGTTCTTCCTCGGCCTTGATCGCCGACCGAGTATTGGTGCTGAATCCCCCGTGATCGTCCATGCAATCGAACACCAGCCTGCCGCCGAAACGCTCGCGCAGCCGCAGGGCCAGGGGCGCCCAGCCGGGGAACTGCACCAGAAACACGATGTCCCGCGGCTGCGCCATGTCGAGCACCGCGGACATGCCGAGCACCAAGTTGTCCAGGTCGTGCCCGCTCAGGGCATCCTTATAGAGGTTCAGGCTGCCCTTGGTGTACAGCCAAACCTGGGTGACGTGTTCGGCGAGCTCGTTGAATCCAACGTCCCTGGCCGCGTGTTGCGCCGAACGGTAGGCCATGCCCTTGCTGAACAATCCCATGGCCAAGTACAGCACGGAGTAACCCCGCGCGGGCAGGCGCGACACAATCTGCTGCGGGCGCTGCCAGCGGAATTCCCAGTTGATGATGGGAAACACTACCACCAGGCGGCCGTCTTTCTCCGCCACCCGATCCCTGATCGGGGCGAAGTGCTGGATGGTCGGCGCGGGGCGGCTGTCGGGTCTGAGCCAGGGATCGAACAGGGGCGCGGCGAGGAAACGGTTCACCGCGTCTCTGGCCCTCAATTCCAGCTCCATCAGGAGCTTGGCCGGGCGCATCACGAAGCTGCGCTCGATGGTCTGAAGGCGCTGGTTCATGCCATGGGCCCAGTCCGAGATTTCCATCAGCTTCTGGTGCTGCTGGGCGTAATTGGCTTGCAGCCGCTTGTTGTCCCGCTCGGCCGCGGTAAGGTGGGACTTGAGTCTCCGTGGCCCAAGCGGACAGCTTCATCAGCTCCGTTCGCTGGGCGACAAACTGATCCATGTGCGCTTTTAGCTCTGTCGCCCAGTCCGTGGTCCTCAATAGCTCCGCCTGCTTGTCCTCCAATGCCTTATAAAATTTCTGGCTCTCGCGCAGCTTGTGCGCTAGCGAGACCGGCAAAAGCAGTGCGTCCAGGCATCCGTAGACGCCGTCCAAAACGTCCGAATCGAGGGACTCGCCGTTGGCGGCACCCCACATCACACGGGCGACCTTTTCGAAAAAGCTCGCGGGCACCGCGGCCGACAGGTCCGTGGCCGGAGATTCGTGGTGCCGCAAGGACGGTTCCAGGAATTCGACTATCTGGCGTTCCGCCTCGGCATACTCCCGCACCCAGGCGATGCCCAGCTCGTCGGCCACCCGCGCCAGACATGGTTCGGGCTGGGCGAGCAGATCCTCGTAGCGCACGAACACCCGCGGCAGACCACGGGTGTGGCGCTCCGCTTCCAGCGTGTAAATCAACCACAGCCATAAACTCTGCTCCGTGGACAGGCCGTTGCGCGCGCGCAGCGATGCGGCAATCTCCAACGGGTGGCGCAACGTCAACACGCACTTGGGCGCGGCACCGAGCTCGTCGAAGATGCCGCGCCAGAGGGGAAAAAGGCGGCTGAGGCGTGGGTCTTTGAAGCCCCAAAGAGATCCGGGGGCGGCGAGCGACTGGGCGATCTCCTTCAGCCGCTCCCGGTACTCCAGGGCCGCGGCGGCCTGCTCCCATCCGGCGGGCAACATCCCCGGATAGTCCCAGGTCAGCCCCAAGGCGTTGAGCAGTTTCTCTTGGGTCTCGGTAATGCGCAGATCCTCGAAGAAACCCTTGGGGTTGTCGGTTAGCGCCGGCGCCAGGTGGTCGCCGAAGTCGATTCCCATCAGTCGGCAGACGCCGGCCATGGCAGAGGTCCCGCTGCGGTGCATGCCGAGAACGAGCAGTACCGCATTCTTCGCTAGTCCAGTCATTCCTACTGTCATTAGCCCAGTTGGCCACAAAGTCACGCCGCAAACGCCATTTTTGGGGAGCCCATGAGCATTGCGTCCCGTCAAGGACCACCGGCCTTCCGAAAGCTCCGACGGTCCTTGCCCCGTACCGACATCTGTCGACAGGCGCGCACCAGGGCTCCTGCATCGGACCGGTCAAATTTATACGAATCGAGCAGCCAGCCGATTGCAACGTCCTCGCATGGTCCCGCGGCAGGGCGGTATGGTCAAACCGCCCGTCGCCCTTTGACAAAGTGGTGCAGGACACTTGCAGGGGCTCACTATAGTATCATTTGGTCAAATGGGCGGCGTTGGGAGGCGGGCGCGATGAGCCGCGCGTCGGGCCAGCGCACGTGGTGTGGGGCACGACGGGACCAAACAGTTTATGCGGAAGGCGGGTGGACGATGCGCCAACGGGTATCGGCAACCGGCACACTTGGCGGGAGCTGGACGCTGCAGTAGACGGCGGCGAGCGTCACGAGATCCCGGGATTGGAACTCATCCGGCTGGAGACCGCCGACCGCGTAGTACGGGCCACCCTGCGCCCGCAAAGCGATGACCAGCCCGTCGCGAGCCAGCTCCTTTACTTGATCGACGACGCCGCGTGGCAGAATAACCTCCGGTGCCAACTTTGTACCCTTTGGCTGGGATGCAGCAAGCCGTGCACAGCACCTGGGCCGGGTGCTGAACCAGGCGCGGTTTCTCCTCCTGCCCTGGGTGCGGGTGGCGAACCTGGCCTCCAAGGTCCTCCGGCTGGCCGCGCGGCAGGTGCCGGGCGAGTTCGATCTGCTCTATGGGATGCGCCCGGTGCTGCTGGAGACCTTCGTCGAGGCCGGCCGGTTCGCGGGCACCTGTTATCGGGCGGCCAACTGGTGTTGTCTGGGGCAGACCACCGGGCGGGGCAAGCTCGACGGTGAGGCGCTGCCCATCAAGGATGTGTATGTCTATCCGCTGGACCGGGCGCGACGCACCTTGGAGAAGCTCGGAGCCCCTCCCATGGAGAGCATTCCGGCCGCCTGTGGCGGCTGGGCCGAGACCCTGGCGGCCTATCGGCTGTTCGACCACTCCCGGGTGACCGCCCAGACGGTGCTCGAGCCCCATTACGCCTGCACCGAGCAGCGTATGCACGCCCATCCTCGGGTGCTATGCATCCAAGACACCACGGAAGGGGACTACACCGGCAAGAACGACATCGCCGGGCTGGGCCCGCTCAACTACGAGACCCGCCGCGGATTGTATCTGCACCCCACCCTCGCCGTGACCCCCGACCGGGTGCCCTGCAGTCATTCACTAATGTTCAGGCCTCCGGGTTTGCTCGCCACCCAGGTCGTTCTGCAGCGTAGCCTACGGGTCAAGCTCCTGGGCCGCCGCGGTAAGGTTCGGTGGGCGACCCAATGCTTTCGCACTGGCCCTCAGTCCGACTCCCATTGCAACGGCGCAGCGCCTGCCCCCTACGCCGGGCAGCCGTGGCTTTTACGTCCACGCCTATCTCGGCCTGTTACCTCGCCGAGCAGTGGATATGCTGGCCGTCTGAATCGAGCAATTGACGGCAGAGGGACTTGCACCCTCCAAGACTCGCGGCCCTGCTGGCCGCCCCCAGGAAATTCAACCGCATCTGGCGTGGGCGGAAGCTATAGTCCCCGCGCGGGCAGCGGTCAAGGTTCGGGCAGGTTCGGCGCAGGGGGGCCGGTCCGCAGGGCGGGATTTGACTTCCGGAGGCTGGCCGAGCCGGCCCAAGGAGGGTGGCTCGGGGTTGCGGTGGCGGGTTTCCCGGCGAGCTGCACCAACGCTGCCGTTCCCGTTGGGGAGAAGCTCCGTTGCGGGGTTTTACCAGCTCAGGGGCTGGTCGAATTTGAAGGCCGGCGCCGGCTCGGTGGCTTCGGGGTCGAAGGCCCGGCTCTGGTCGAAACACTCTTCCCACTCTGGCGGGCCCCGCGCGGGGGAGGCTGGCGGCGGCTGGGTCGGTTCCCCGAGGTGCTGGAGAATGCGGGTCACCGAGGCCGTATCGGTGACGAAGGAGATGATCCGCATCGGGGCCCCACAGTGCGGACAGGCCAGCGGAAAGATTCTCGCCAGCAGCATCGCCCACAGGGAGGTGACATACGATCGGTGCACCGTCTCTGCGGCACGGTCCTGCGTGCTCGCCGCCGGGCTGCCTGGCGGCAGGCAGCAATGCAACAACTGATGCAGAAACATCAGGCAATGTCTCTTTTTTTTTTACCTGGCGGATTGACAGAGCCTCCTGACAAGGCTATATTGCAACTCGGCAAAGCGCAGGTTCGGTCGGGGGAGGTGAGCAAGGACCAAACCCTTCTGGTGCCGCTCATAGTGGATGCCGAGAACCTGCAAGCCAGGCTAATTTCTACTGATCCTAATAAGGAGTCTGCCATCATGAATCGAGCTTCAGGCATCACTCTGTTCTCTGCCATCGCGGCGAGCTTGGGGAGCATGGGCACCTCGCTCCATGCAACGCGTAAATCCCGGGCCGGCCTGGCGGTTGCGGCCGTTCTTGGCGCCTCCGTCCTGACCCCCTCCGCATCGTTTGGGTATGCGGTGAATGTAACTCCGCCAGGTACGCTCGTCACCCCCAGCGGTGGCGACACCCTGGTGTACCCCATCTACACCACGGCGACGGGCATGGTGAATGGTGCCGCCACCAGCGCCACCACCTCGTTTTCGGTGACCAACACCAGTAGCGGCCCATGGGTAGCTCTACCTAACGCACATGGCGGCCAGACCATCGCGGCGAAGATCCGCTTCCGCGAGCAAGACCACTCGATGGACGTGCTGGACTTCGTCGTGGTCCTGTCGCCGACCGACAAGTTCGATTTCACGGTGGCGGCCGGCAATCCCCGCCCGCTGATGAGCTGGAATGACAATAGCTGCGTGATCGGCCCCATTCAGCCGGCTCCCGGCACCACCGGGTCGGTGATGTTCCAGAGCTCGCCGTTCGTCCCGACCAACGAGCAGATGTCGGTCGGTCACTTGGAGGTGCTCGGTATGGCGGATGTGAGCCAAGTCTGCGTCAATCCCAGCACGGGCGCCTGGGCAAGTAATTCTGCGCAGAGTCTAGGAGGATGCGCACCGGGCACCGCAAGTCTGGCCGCCGCCGCCACGCACGTGAATGGCGTGCCCCCCAATTGTGCCCTTCTGGGGAAGGTCTTTGTGAGCGCGGCCAATGTACAATCCATCAATGCTGGTGGTGGTTGGACAGATGTGGACAATGTTCTGGTCGGCCGTTACGCCATCACGATTCCCAATGAGGGGCTCGAAGGCCAAAGTGACGCCATTGCGATCCAGAATTCAGACCTGACCTCCACCGCCGCGGGGGCTACTCCGACGCTGGTCACCTCGCAAAGCCCCCAGCTGTGCACTGCTACTGCTCCCGCCAACTGTACTGCGAACTACGCGTGGGATACGAAAAACTGGGATCACCCCCACCTCGCCGATATGGTCAACTTGGCCAGCTTCCAGGCGGCGTTGACTACAGCGGCCATCACGGGCGACTGGTCGAACAACCCGGTCAATCATGTGGGCGTCGACTGGGTGCTCAGCTTCCCCGACAAATACGCCTATCTTGACTTCCCCAGCGCGCCTGCCGGTAACACTGCCGGTTGCAAACCGAATCAATGGTGTTTGCTGATGAACACAAGCAGTGGTCATGGCACGAATGCGCTGTGGACCGCTGCCAATAGCCCCGCTCAAGATAGTAGCGACAGTACCCATGCCCTGTGCCTCACTGACAACGGCATCCAAGCCTATGACAAAGATGAAAATGCCTCTTCCGGGGTTCTCATGGTGTCACCGGGCAGCTTAACTCAGTTCGATGTCTGTCCGGAGTTGAGTGTCTTTACCCTGGCCGCGACCGGCCAAACCCCGATCCCGTCGGTGATTCAAACCGCCGCCCGGCGTCAGACTATTGAGTTCCAGAACCTCGATGCGCCCCGCGGCTGGGCCTACCTGCCCCTCAGTTGGAATCTACCTGGTGATGCGGTGACGGGCATCCTCTGGACCATTCGGGCCACGGAGAATCCGACCATTAACAACGGCTCCATCAGCGAGCTGCAGAAGTTCTGAATCCCCTTGCAGATCGAAGACTAGAAAGAGGGCGCCTGCGGGCGCCCTCTTCATTCTTGGCCAATCGCACCGGCTTCGCGATTGGATGGATATGCACCCCTCTTCCTTGGACAACATGCAGACCTGCTATCAGCGCTATGTCGTGCCCTCGGGACTGGCGGCCCGGGCGGGGGTGGCGATCCTGGATCTCGCCGGCGCCGACGTTAACGGCAGCTACCGGCCGATCTTCGCCGGGCCCCAGTTTGCGTATCGCACCGCGGATATCGCCGCGGGGTTGGGCGTCGATCTGGTCCTGGAGGAGACCCCTACCGCATCCCCCTGCCCGACGCCTCCATGGACATCGTCCTGTCCGGAGAGATGCTGGAGCACTGCGAGTTTTTCTGGCTGACGTTCCAGGAAAACGGTACGGGTGCTGAAACCCGATGGGTTCATCTTTCTCATCGCCCCCTCCGCAGGTCCCATCCATCGCTACCCGGTGGATTGTTATCGCTTCTATCCCGACGCTTACGCGGCGCTGGCCAAGTATGCCGGTTGCCATTTGCACGAGGTGTGGCGAGATGAACGGGGTCCCTGGCAGGATCTGGTCGGGGTGTTTGGCAAGCGCCCGCTCCCGCCTGCCGTGGCGGACGCCGCCTCGTCTTTAGGCGCAGGAACGCCTGCTGGCCGCTCCGGCACCGATCGACTCGCGCCCCGAGGAGGAACTGATCGCCGGCCAAGCCGACTACCTGGAGGTGTTGGGGCGAATCCACCAGCGCTTGCAGCCGCGCCGCTATCTGGAGATCGGGGTGCGCCACGGCTGCAGCCTGGCCCTGGCCGCCTGCCCGGCGATCGGTGTCGATCCGGCGCCCGAGCTGGACAGACCGCTGGCGCCGACGACCCGGATCGTCACCGCGACCAGCGACCGGTTCTTCGAGGCCCAGGCTGCGGCCGTGCTGGAACAGCCCGTCGATCTCGTGTTCATCGACGGTATGCACCTGTTCGAGTTCGCCTTGCGAGATTTTATGAATGTGGAGCGCTGGGCGACGCCGACCACTCTGGTGGTCATCGACGACATCTTTCCCAACCACCCGCGCCAGGGGTTGCGCAACCGGACAACCCGGGTTTGGACCGGGGACGTGTGGCGGCTCCATCAGTGCCTGAGGGCGGAGCGACCGGACCTGGTCCTGCTGCCTCTCGACACCCGACCGACCGGACTGCTTTTGGTGGCGGGTCTCGATGCGCACCATCGGCTCCTGTGGGAGCGCTACAATCCGCTGGTGAGGCAGTACCGGGACCGGCAAGGAGAGGTCCCGCCCGATGACGTGCTGCGTCGGCGGGGGGCCATTGCCCCGGACGCTGCGGTGGTGAATGAGCTGCTCGGGCTGCTGCGGGCGCTACGGGACGCTGCCCTGCCAGGGCCCGCCGTGGCGGCGAGCTGCGCGCCCTGCGGGCAGGCGGCCTCCTTGGAGCGGACCGATGAGCGTGGGACGATGGTGGTGGCCGGCCCGCGGCGGGCCGCAGCGCGGCGTCTCCGCGGGCAGCCCTCGTCTCTCGGTGGTCATCGTGGCCTATAACATGGCGCGGGAACTGCCGCGAACCCTTCAATCCCTGGCGCCGGTCATGCAGCTTGGGATTCAGGCGAAAGAGTATGAGATCATTGTGATGGACAATGGCTCCACCGTCGCCTGGGACGAGGGCGTCTGCCGCCGCTGGTGTCCGGACCTTCGGATCCAGCGGGTCGCCCGCCCGACGCCGTCGCCCGTCGCCGCCATCAACCAAGGGCTTGCTTTAACGTCCGGCGATCTCATCGGGGTGTGGATCGACGGTGCGCGGCTCGCTTCGCCAGGGCTCCTCGCGACCGCCTTGGCTGCCGCCCGGATGCATCAGCGCCCGGTCATCGGGACCATAGGTTTCCATCTCGGCCCGGATCTGCAGCGGCGATCGATCCAGTTGGGGTACAACCAGGCCCGGGAGGACGCCCTGCTGGCCTCGGTTCGCTGGGAGGAAGACGGCTATCGGCTATTCGGAATCGCCAGCTTCGGCGGCTCTTCGTCCGACGGCTGGTTCATGCCGATCGGCGAGAGCAATGCGCTTTTCTTGACGCGGGCGCTGTGGGCGGAGCTGGACGGCTACGAACCTCGCTTCCAGATGCCTGGGGGCGGCTTGGCCAATCTGGATGTCTGGCGACGGGCTTGCCTGGCCCCCGGAACCCAGGTAATCATTCTGTTGGGCGAGGGCACCTTCCATCAGATTCACGGCGGTATGGCCACCAACGCGCCGCAGCCGATGTTTCCGGTCTTTCACGAGGAATACCTGGCGATTCGAGGCGAGCCTTTCGCACCGCCTCAGATCTCGCCCCTGTTCGTCGGCGGCGTGCCACCCGCTGCGCTGCCCAAGCTAGCTTGGTCCGCAGAGCATGCGCTCGCGCGCCTGGGCGGTGGATGAGCATGTCTAGGCAGGCCCGCAGAGTCGCCCCGGTGGCGATTGGAGGCGTAGGTGGCAGTGGTACTCGGCTGATTGCCCAGCTCCTCATGGAGGTCGGCTTCTACCTGGGCGATGATCTAAACGAGGCGAACGACACGCTGTGGTTTACCTTGCTGTTCAAGCGGCCCGAGATCCTAAGGGTGGCTGAGTGTGAGTTTGCCCAGTCCCTCGATATTTTCATCGCCCGCATGACGGCCGGTGGGGCATGCTCGGCACACCAGGCGGCGCTGGTGCGTCGGCTCGCCGCATCAGACAGACCCCCGCAACATCCCTCGGATTGGTTGAGACTCCGGCCGATTCCCTGCTGGCCCCCCAGAAGGCATGCCTGGAAGCGTGTCTTTGGGGTCGGAAGGAGCCCAACACGCATGTGGTGATCGATCGTCTGATGCGGTTGATGCCGAAAATGAAGTATCTCCACGTGGCGCGCAATGGTTTGGATATGGCTTACAGCGCCAACCAAAATCAGCTCAAATTTTGGGGTGGGCATTTCATTGGGCCAGAGTGCGAGATGTCCCCCTATTATTCCTTGAAATACTGGCGCCTGATCCACCGGCGAGTGCTCGATCTCTGCATACCGATGGGCAAGCGATTCTTCTTTTCTCAATTACGATCGCTTTTGCTCGAATCCCTTGGCGGTGTTGCCAGGGCTGCTCGATTTCCTTGAGATCCGCGCTACGCCAGCCCTGGTCCAGAGGTTGGCGAGATTCGTGCAGCCACCCGCTTCGATGGGCCGCTTCAAGCGCTACGGACTCGATTCATTCGATCCAGAGGATATCGCATTCGTGAAACACCTTGGCTTCGATGTTCGGCTGGACTGAGAATCTCGACTTCGGCCATTTTTGAGCCATTTAGGGTCCACTGTGCGGACCTTTTTCACTAACGGGTCAAAGCGCAATGCTGATATCAAACTGCGACTTAGCAACTGCACCGCTACGGTTGTAGAATTCGGCCCGGCAGTCTTCGTAAACCAGCCAGACTTCTGTCGCACCCCTGTCGAGATAAAGCCTGATCTTCTCCTGCATTTCTTCCTCCATGTTGGAGGGAGAAAGGATCTCTACGCAGATCTCCGGCGCCAGGCAACATCGGCAACCTTGACGCCTTTGTCCGTTTCAATAGAGCATTCCGTAATCGTCTCACCGTCGGGCAATTGGCTCTGGAGCTGAAAAGCTATCTTGCCTGGAGTGCAACGCCTCGAGCCTTCTCCACCGCCGACCCTCCGCCGAGATCACCCACTGCCCCTGATCGCCGTCCCCACACAGCCGAAAGAACATCCCCAAGGACCTGTCGACCGCGCGCCAGCACCCGGTCCCACAGTGCTTTTTCCACCTCGTGCGCCGCTTGACCGGCCTGAACGGCCTGCTCCACATAACCAACCATCTCTCGGACCTGCCCCAGCAACTGCTCACCGTTGACGCTCGCCACCGCTTCATGCATCGTGCTCATCAACTTGATCGAGCCGCAGGGTTGTACTTTTCTTGCATCATGGACCCCAGTCGAAGCGTCGTATTCCGGCCACGACATCCCAGGCAGCCCGACCTTTAAAATATTCTCGACCCGGGCGGGGGCGCGGCGCGAGCAGACCCCCACTGCGGGGAAGAGCGCACCGCCCGCGTCGCCTCTTACCGACCCGGATTGTCGGGCGAGTGTCAGTCACGCTGTCCCCCGTCCTGAGTGCGGCAGGCAACGCGGAGCGCTCAGCCCCCTGCGCTCATCTCGGGTATGGCCTGTAGGCTACAATGGGAGGGTTATTTTCAAGGCATCAATACCTGCGCCGGTAGCACCCAATGAATGGAGAAGTCACGATAGCGCATCACCACCGACCGGATACTGCAAAGGGCGCATCTGCATTGGGTGCCACACATCGAAAGCGCACGCGCGCAAGCCCTCGCCTCCCCGGAGGTCCCGCCGTACCGCATATCCCCATGGCCACCAGGCGGTTTGCTCACACCTGCTCCCATGCCTCGCGGTCGGCGAGAAGCTTAGGGGCGTGCACGTGATTTCTCGCAGCCCGGCCGCGCGCCTGCGGCCGGCGTTCGAATTCCTGCAGGCACAGGGCTGCGCCGACGCCGCGGAGGGCTTGCCCTGCTGGCAAAGGTGCGGCGCGCAGACCGAGGAAGCGGAACGACACGACTGAGCCGCTTGTTTTTCCGCTAGCTCCAAGAGCAGCGCCCGGTCTGCGGCGTCGGAAGATGTCGTCCTATCGGGCCGGGGCGCCATCCTCTACGATTTCTTTCTGGTACCCGGGGGCGCGGAGCATGTCGCCACGGTCCTGGGGGACACTTTCGCGGAGGCGGACTTGGTGTTCGGCTCCATCGCAGAGCAATGTCGCGGCGAGTTGGCCCGGTTCGGCAATCGCGTGGTGGATCTGGGGGCAGGAGCTTCCGGTGCCGAGGAGCGGGCGATCAGGACCATGCGTGCCTTTCGACGGCGCACGAAGTTTCTTGCGGCCTATGACTGGGTGATCTACAGCGGCAGCTACGGACCGATGGCGGTGCACAATCACCCGGCGGGGCGGAATATTCTGTACTGCCACACCATTCCGCGCTTTGCCTATGACCTCAGGGACTATTATCGCCGCCACACCCCTGTGCTCCTGCGTCCCGCACTCTGGGCCTTGGGGCACTATGTCCGCCGGCGCTACGAACGGGCCTTCGCGCACATGGACGCGGTCGCGGTGAACTCCGAGAACGTGCAGACCCGCGTGCAGGCCTTCCTGGGCGGGCCGTCTCGAGTGATCTATCCGCCCTGCGACACGGCCGCGTTTCGCTGGCTGGGACAAGCCGATTATTATCTCTCGACCGCGCGCGCGGAGCCCTACAAGCGCCTCGACACCATCGTGAAGGCATTCGCGGCCATGCCCGATCGACGCTTGATCGTCACCTCGGGGGGAAGCGAGCTGGCGATGTTGAGGCGCATCGCCGCTGGGGCGCTCAACATCGAGTTTACCGGCTGGGTGAGCAAGCAGGCGCTCGCGGAGCTGGTAGGCCGTTCCATCGCTACCATCTACTTGCCCCGGGACGAGGATTTCGGCCTCTCCCCGGTGGAATCCATGGCCGCGGGGAAACCGGTAATCGGCGTGGACGAGGGTGGGCTGCGGGAGACCATCGTCGACGGGGAAACCGGCATGCTGCTGCCAAGCCCCCCTTCGGCTCAGGGACTGACCAATGCCGTGAGGACGCTCGGGCCGCGGCGTGCTCAATCCATGCGTACGGCGTGTGAAGCCCAGGCGCGAAGATTCGAAGTGGAGCACTTCCAGAAGCAGATGCGGAGCCTGGTTCGGGGTTAGCGCAGATTCGGGTATCTGTACGCGGAGGTATGTGCGTTTCTTGTTCCCCGCGGACGAATCAATGGGGCTGGCGCTTACGGCGCACGGGTAACTGCTCCCCCAATACCCATGAACCGGCATGTCCATGGCCATCCCGGGCGCCACGCCACAAGGACGCTTCGCGGGGTGGCGCATTGCTTTCTGGGCAGTCCCTAACGGGACTGGTTCCATTGATGGTAGGCGACGAGCACCTTGTCCGCGCCGTCCACCATGCGCGTCACGCCTTCCTCGATCCAGGCTACCCGGGAACAGAGATCTCGATGCAGCGCAGGCTGGTGAGACACGAACACCACGGTCTGGCCGGATCGCATCTTGGCCTTCATCGCGTCGGTGGATTTCTTCGCGAACGACTCGTCGCCCACGCCCAGAACCTCGTCCACCAGGAGCACGTCCGGGCTCATTTCCATCGCCACCGCGAAACCGAGACGGGCCCGCATGCCCGAAGAATAGGTTTTGAGCGGCTCGTCTATCCAGTCCTGCAGCTCGGCGAATTCGATGATGCGCCCCAGGCGACTCCGCGCCTCCCGCCGGGAATAGCCCAGCAGCATCGCCCCCATGATGGCATTGTCCCGTCCCGACAGCTCGGAGGAAAAGCCGAGCTGGAGCGTGAGCAAGGATATGGAGACCGGCTGGTGCACCGTGATCGTGCCAGCGTTCGGCAAGATGATGCCCGCGACCAACCGCAGCAAAGTGGATTTTCCGGCCCCGTTACGCCCTATCAACCCCAGGGTCTCGCCGCGGTACAGAGTGAAGCTCACGTCCTTCAGCGCTTGGTAGCTGCGGCTGCCCAGCAGCCCATGCCGCACCCGATATGTGCAGCCCACGTTTTGCAGGGATATCAGAGGCTCGCGGGATTGCATGGGCTCATGGAAAGAGAAGGGGGTTCGCTGCAAAGGGCAGCGAAATAACCGCCTCGATCACGGCCCTCCGCCCGGGAGCTGCAGGATGGGGTAGACCTCGAACCGTGACAGTACCAACGCATTCATGGGTATTTCCCCGGGCCGCTTTCCGAGAGTCAGGGACGGCAGGGCAAGACACCAGCGCTAATGGTACTCCGTCACTGGCAGATACGGGGATACAGGTGATCGAAGCGCCGCACCAACACCAGGGACAGCCAGAGCAGGATCGAGCCCGCCGCAAACACCTCGAGCAGATAGCCCCAATCCGGCCAGAGGCCGTAGATCAGTACGTCGCGGTAGGTCTTGATCAACCCCGCCATGGGGTTGAGGTACAGGATGCTGCGGTGCTCGGGCAGCACGATGCTCTGGATGTCGTAGAACACGCCGGAGCCGAAGAACATCAGGGACAGTCCCGTACTGATGATGAACTTGAGGTCCGGCAGGAACGGCACCAGGGCCGCACACAAGACGCCCGCGGCAAGCACGAACACTCCCTGCACGATCAAGAGCACCGGAAGCGCAAGCCAGCTCGTGTGGACCGGCGTCGGGTAAAACACCAGAAACAGTAACAGCAAGGCGACGGCGAACAGGTGCTTGAACCCGTCTCGCAGGAACACTTCCACAGGGAAGAAGGCCTTGGGGATGTTGACCTGGAGCATCAGGCCACCGCCGGCAAGTATGCTGCCGGCTGCGTTGTTGACGGTGCGGTTGAACCAATTCCACGAGGTGAGCCCGGTGAGCAGGAAGGCGGCGAAGTCTTTTGTGCTGCGATTGAGAAAGAGACCGAAGACCACATAGAACACACCCATGGTCAGTACCGGCTCGATCACCCACCAGAGATAGTTCAGGTAGTAGCGCGACACCTCGGTTTTCAGGTTCGCGGCGGTCTTGAACATGAGCAGCCCGAAGAAAGGAGTCTTGTTCATTCCCGAGTGCTTCAGCCTGCTAGGGATGCTTGCCCGTTTCGTGTCGCCTCCGGACGGCGTGCCAACGCCGGCGCCAGGACGGCGGCGAGAGCTTGCGCGCGGCTCTCCCAAGACTCGGCACGCACGCTTTCCAGGGAAAGAGAAAACTCGTCCTCCAGCTCGCCGCGCTGCCAGGAGTGGAGCAGGCGGGTCAGCACGGCGGCGATTCGCTGCGGCTCGTCGAGCACGGCAACTCCGCGACGCTGATCGCCAATGAGCGCGGCCGTCGGGTCGTCCGCATTCTTGTAAAGGTGCAGGATGGGGCGCGCGCTCCCGAGGTACTCGTAGTATTTCCCCGGCACCTGGTAGGACTGGGTGTTCGCGATATTGACCAGCATGGTGGCCTCACGCTGCAGGGCGAGGCACGCGAAGTGATCGATTTTCCCCAAGATTGCGACCCGGTCGCCAAGCGCCTCGAGACGACGTTGGAACCCGCCCGCGTCCCCGGCCACGACCAGTCGTATCGAGGGTATTTGTTGCAGCGCCGCGATCAGATTCACGGGGTTGCGAAACCCCGCGTACAGGCTCCCTGTGTAAAGCAAGGTGAATGTCCCCGGGGGCATGACCGCTTCCACCCGGCTGCGCGGCAATGACGATGGTTCCTGTGGGTGGAGGGCAAACCCTTGGGGGATGACCGCGAATTTGCCGGGGCTCCGGCCATGGCGCCTCTGCAATAGCTCCGCTGCCGCAGCCGTCGTGGTCAGAACGCGGTCCGCTCGGGCGCACACGCTTTGCTCGAACCGCCGATCCAACCAGCGGCGCCACCGGGGGGTATAAGGCGTCAGGAGCGGGTCCGCCAGGTCCACGACCCAATACAGACCCGGATACCGCTTCTTGACCAGCCAGCCCAACAGCAGATCCACCCCGGGCTCGTGCGAGCTCAGCACCACGGAGTAGGCACCTTCGCGAATGAGTGTCCGCAGCCGGCGATAGGCGAACGGCAGCCATTCCGTGCGGACGTCGGGAAAGAGCAGATGGTCGAGCACCCTGCGCATACCGAGGTAGATGGACTGGACCAGACCCGGTCGCGCGGGGGTTGCCTTCGCCTCCTCCGCACGCTCCGCGTTCGTTCGGCGGCGGCGCGCCAGCCAACCCGAGACGCCGACGAAGGGCCCGGGAAAGACCCGGTGGACACTGACGCCGGGTTCGAGAACGCCCGAAAATTGCCACTTGTCCCATATACTCGGCGCCACTACGTCGATCGCGATGCCGCTTCGCGCCAGAGCGTTCGCCAAGTAGAACCAGCGCAGCGACTGGGCCGCCACCACGGGCGGGAACTCGTACGCCAGCAACAGGATCTTCGCCATCAGGCGTACTCCTGGCGGAGGACTTCCACAATCCGCTCCGCGGCATGGCCGTCGCCATAGGGGGATACACCCTTCGCCACGCTCTTGTACTCCTGCTCGTCGTGCAAGAGCCGCTCGGTCTCCGCCACGATCCGCTCGGGTTCCGTGCCGACCAAACGCACCACGCCGGCCTCGATCGCCTCTGGCCTCTCCGTTTCGTTTCTCAGCACCAAGACGGGCTTCGCCAGCGCCGGCGCCTCTTCCTGAACCCCGCCGGAGTCGGTGAGGATCAAGTAGGCGGCCTTCATCGCAGCGACAAAGGGCAAATAATCGAGAGGCTCGCACAGCGTGATTCGAGGCTGTTGCGACAGCTCGCGATGTACGGGCTCGTGGACATTGGGGTTGGGATGCACCGGATACAGAATGTGGACATCGGGATTGCGGCGCGCGATCTCCCGCAGCGCGTGGATGATGTTCCCCAGCGGCGCGCCGAAGCTCTCGCGCCTGTGAGCAGTAACCAGCACTAGCCGCTCGTGACGTGGCATGTTCACGCCGATGGCGGACGCCTCGGGCGCGATGGCCAGCAGCGCGTCGATCACGGGGTTCCCGGTCACGTAGATGTCCCGGTCGCAAATGCCTTCCCGCAACAGACTCTGGCGCGCCCGTTGCGTCGGGGCAAAGTGCCAGCGCGCGAGGTGTCCCGCGACGATGCGGTTCATTTCTTCCGGAAACGGGTTTCGCAGGTCCCCGGTGCGCAGCCCCGCCTCGACATGACCGAACGCGACGTTTCGGTAATAGCTCACCAGGGCCGCCGTCATGACGGTGGTGGTGTCCCCCTCGGCGAGGACCACGTCGGGCCTCTCCTCGAGCAGTACCTCGTCGAGCTTCGTGATCAGCCTTGCGGTGAGCGCGGCGAGGGTCTGGTTCGGACGCATGACGTCGAGGTCCCGGTCGGCGCGGATCGCGAACAGCGACAGCACCTGATCCAGCATCTCTCGGTGCTGTGCAGTGGCCAACACCCGCAGCCTGGCCCAAGGCTCTGCCTGCAACGCGCGGATAACCGGCGCCATCTTGATGGTCTCGGGACGTGTCCCGACGATGCAGAGAACGTTGGTCATGACAATGTTGGCTGTCTGGGCTCCTATTCGCCAGTTGGCGGTCGTTGCGCGTCCTGATCGGCAGGTACCGACCCCGGAGATCTGGCTCGCCTACTCGGTGAGTACCGTAAATTCACCGAGGTCGAAAACTTCGCCGCTCGGGCAAACGGCCGTCAGAGGCACAAGTCGCGGCACTCGAATCAGCTCCGGGGGCACTTCGGCCGACATAACCGTTCCCGCCTCTGCGACCGTCGTCTTTAGACGATAGCCGCCGAGGCTGAGGTAGCTCACTCTGTCGAAACCCTGCCCGCTAACCCAGAAGGCGGAGCTCCCGTCGGGCTGCAGATTGAAGGACTGGCCGGAGACCGTAGGGCAGGGTCCCCAGGCGTCGACGCTAAAGGCCGGCCTGTGGCGCGAAACCTCACAGTTCTGCCGGGCGAGGGTTCTGGCGACGAGGGGTAGACTGATAGACTCTCTCCAATAGATGCCGTGATCGAAGTAGTGGTCCCCAAACGACTGAATTTCCGCGAATCCGGCCGCGGAAAACTCAGTCACGAGCGACTTCAGGGAAAACACCCGCATCTCCAGCGTGCTTCCCTTGCCGCCATGAAAGATCAGGTCCGAGAAGACTTGGGTGCTCCCACCTCTGGTACGGTTGTGCAGCACGGGATGGCCTCTGTGCTCGCGGATCTCGTACTGGTAAAGATCGGGAAAATGCTCCTGCGTCTCGCCCTCCGGCTTGTAGGGCACGCTGAATATCATCACACCGCCCGACTTTAGCAACCGTCTGGCGCTGACGAATGCCCGCGTGACGGGGGGAGCGATGTGCTCGTGGACGTCCGAGGCGATGATGAAATCGAGAGACCCCGCCATGGACTCGGGGATGTCGGTGATATCGAGCCTCGGCTCTCGATGGAAGTACGTGTTGGTGTAATCCAGCTTCTCGGTCAGGCGCTGGGCGTACCCCTCCCAGTCGCTCAGGCCGATGCCCTTGAGGTCCTTTCTAACCGGAAAATCCGGCACAGCCCGGCTCTCACCGAATAGCTCCGTGGAAAGGGCATGCACGATGCCGCGCATTCTCACGGTGGAGTGACAGGAAGGGCAAGACGGTTCCTCGCGCGCGAACTGGTGCATCGGAGACTCGCAGTGTACCCCGCAGACATTGCAGCGGTATCGCAGATAGCCGAGTTTGGTATGGCTCATGGCTGACACGCTCGGTTCAATCGTCCGAGGACGGTGGACACTCTCTGCTCCCAGGTGTTCGCGCGCGCGACAGCGATGAGCTTGTCAGCCAGCTCGGCGTCGGAGCACCGTTCCAGCGCGGCCCCGAGGTTGCGCACAAACGCCGCGTGCCCAGCTTCGGCGAGCACGCCTGGGTACTTCTGGCACTCTTGCAGGTCGGACGTCACTACAGGTTTCCCGCTACTCATATACTCGAACAGCTTGACCGGGGAGACGGCGTCAGTGATCTCGTTTCTCGCGAACGGGATGATGCAGACGGCAAATGCCTGGAGTATGGCTGGCAGACGGGCGTGAGGGACAGGCGGAAGGAAGTGGACATTCGAGTACCTGCGCTCAAGTTTGTCGACCTCATGTTGAACGCCCAGCATCGGACCCACGAAAACCAGCTCGCAGTGCGGAAACGCTTTGGCCACCGAGGCGATGAGCGGAAAATCGAGCCACTCGGCGATGGCGCCGAAGTAGCCTACTATCGGTTTGCCCCTGCAACGCTCTGTCAGCTCTCGGTCGGGGCCGGCTGCCGCGACACGCTCGATGAAACCCGCCTCGACCGCATTGTTGAGCAACAGTGTCTTGGATTGGTAACGCTCGGGAATCTTGGACTTGAGCCGGTCGGCGGAGACCGTGATCAGGTCCGCCTCTTCCAGCAACGCCTGGTGCATGTGCTCCACCTCGTCCGACGGCAGCTCGAGCAGCGACAGCTCGTCCATGTAATCGTAGACGAGCGTAGAGTAATTGATGGCCCCCAGATACTTCCCGTTATTTGGCCACAGGCAGTAGTACAGCGTTTCCGCCGCGGTGAATGCGTGGTGGAGATAGCCAAGGTACTTCTCGCTGAGTAAGTACAGCCGTTCGCCGACCCTTTCCGTCACCTCGACCGCGTCTGACCGGTGATTGAGCGTGCCGTATAAGACCAAGCAGCCCGCGTCGGCGAACGCGCCGGCCAACTGCTGCGGGCGCTGCTTCATCCAGTGGTAGTCGATCGTCGGGGGGAAAACGATGACTTGCTTGAACGGCGACGCGGCTCGGACCCGCTTGACCTCCTCCATCAGCGGACCGAAGTCGAAGGCCGGCGCGGGCCGGACCGGGTCCGTCCGTCCCGCGATGAGCGACACCACCACGGCCCGCAGGTAGTTGCGTTTCTGCGTCAGCGAGCCGCGCAGGAACTCGTTCCGAAACACCTCGCCGCGCACCTCCCAGCGCCCCCTCGCGGCCGCCCGGCTGGCGGTCTTGGCGATGACAGACCGGCCCCCTGCCTCGGCGCTCTGGATCTGAATCAGCAAGTGCTTGTAGTTCTGGAAGCGCACGCGAATACGCTCGATCGCCGGGTCGATCGCCTCGGCGCGCCGGGCGTAATCGGCCAGATCGCGGTCGAACTTTCTCCAATAAGACAAGGCCAGGTCGCTGAACGTCCAGCGGATCTGGTGCTTCTGGAAAAAATGCTCCCGGTTGCGCTCGAACAACTGCCGGTAGTCGGCGTAGCCGAGTTTTTTGAACGACACGCTGCCCTTGTGATAGACGAAGCAATCCTCGACCACCGCGAGCTTCTGATGCGCCTGAGTGCGCACCCGCAAACAGAAGTCGTCGTCCTCGAACATCCCGACGCCGAAGTCTTCGTCCAGATAGCCGATCGTCTCCGGCAGCTCGCGCCGCATCGCCACGCAGAAAAATCCCAGTTTCTCCGTATCGAACCAGACGCCGGCCTGCCGCTTGCAGTACTGGTGGGCAAGCTCGGCGAAATTGCGCTCGGTGAGACCCGGGATCTCGATGCGCTGCTCGTTGCCGCAGGAGTTGGTGACCGGGCCCACCATACCGACCGTGCGATCGGTTTCCAGCAGCCTGAGGAGTCCGGGCAACCAGCCGTCGGACACCAGAGTGTCGTTGTTGAGAAGCACGATATAGCGGCCTCGCGCCATCCGCATGCCGTCGTTGTTTCCACCGGCATACCCTTTGTTCGCCGAATTGAGCTGAACCCGCATGTTCTCGTGGTTACGGCCCAGTCGGGCGAGAAACTCGGGGGTAGCGTCCGCGGATGCGTTGTCCACGACGATGAGCTCGTTCACGACGAGGTCTGTGTGCTCGAGGACAGACTCGATGCACGGCCGCGTGGCGTGCTCGAGCTCGTTGTAAGTCAGCACGAGGATGCTCGCGTGGAGTTTTGAGGCAACAGCAGGCACCTTGGGAGTTGGGCCGTCGGCGGGGATCACGAAGAGTGGGAGGCTCCTGGCTCCTGGGTGCCCCTCGCCCGCGGACGCCACGGACCTAGCACCACATAGGCTAGACCGGGTGTCCGGCCAGTCGCGACACCTCCAGAATCTGGTCGCGATGCGGACCGGCTCGCATGGCAAGGATTCTATTCCGAATGAATTCCAATTCATCCCTGGGCACCTCTCGCTTGACTGACTCGGAGGTGCCGCCAACCCGGCCCAGCTCCACCAATTCCTGCACTCGCACCTGCTGCACGCCAGCCGCTTCCGCCAGAGGCCGCAGACCGTCGGGCCGATACAACAGGTCCTCGTACCAGAAAAAACCCGCGCAATGGGCGAAAGACAGGTAACTGTCGATGCGAACCAGCCAGCCTTCTAGCCATTGGCTCAAGTCCTGGTCGTCCCAACCGCGCAAGCTGAGCCAGGTATCCAGCGGGTTGCGTCCGCAGAAGTAGATTTTGATCTCCGGGAAGAGGGACTCCAACAGGTCAATCCCACGTATGTAGTGTCCCACCTCTTTGAAACCGACGCGTCCATAGGGGCCGCGGGAATAGATAGCCGACAACGTGACCTTTAGCCCGAGGTCCATCGCAGCACGCACCTGCTCCCAGTCGGGGTTGATGTTGGCGGTAAAAACGTCCGAGAATCGACCTTTGGAAAAATATTCAATGCGCTCTTGCATACCGGCCTGACAGAATTTTTCGGCCTCAGTCCTCATCGACAGATAACGCATGAGCATCCGGCCGTTCTCTCCCCACACGAGAGTTCCCGGGTTCAGATTGAATACCCGTTGCACCAAGGTGCTGCCACAGCGCATCGACACGCCGAAAATCGCGAGATCCACCATAGTTGTGCTCGACTGATGGTCAGGAGTGGCTCGTTCGCGCGGGCCGCACGCCGCACGACCACCTGCCTGTCGTCAAGCGCGCGAAGTCCGCCCCGCGCAACACCGTCTGCTCAAGGAGACTGCCCGACCGGAGGAGCCATTGGCGTTGTCGCAAGCTGGAACTCCTCGGGAGCGCTTCCCCTGCTCGGGCAGCATAGGACCTCGGCTCAATAAGACCGACGCGGCACGAACCGTTTGACAAGGCTCGACCGAGTGGCCGAACGTGGCGTAGCTCGTCGAAGCCCCGACACGACGGCCCATTGCGAGACAGGCACCGGGTCGTGCTCGTTTGGGGCTCCGATACAATCGAGCTGGACCATCGAAGCACGCCGCAATTGCCAAACACAAATGTGTAGTATAAAGTATAATGGAAAAAGCTGAGCTGCTGCCATCTGCGCTCCCGAGTGTCGTGCACCGGCTGGCCTTGCACTCCACAGGCCGGACAGGCGAAGCGGCTACCCTTGGCAAACGCCACATCGAGGTCCATGCGCCCAGCCTCGGGGTCGAAGCGTACGCCGGTGACCTCCCAAGCCGCCGTCAGGCCCAGCGCCGTAGTGAGCAGATGCGCTGGCGGCATGATAGCAACCAGTCAGAGCAGATGCTAACAGTACGAGGCGCACAATCGACGAAAGAGCCATCGTTCTCCTGTCGGGTGAGTCGGGATGCGGCCCGATTCTAGCTGGGCTGCCATGATAAATCAGTACGTTGCAGCCAGCCAGGAAGATCCGGAGTCGCGGAATCAGGTAAGATCCGTCCGGACTTCGACGCCTTGGTGGGTCAGATCTCAGAGATCCCTCATTCTTGTCCGTGATTACAAGCTGTCGATTATGGGGTGAAACGACATCAGGCTTCGCCTGGCTTCCCACGGAGCGAAGCCAATGGCAAACCTGCTTCACCGCGTGCTACGAGGGCATGCCGGTTGACGGTGTCTCCAATGCTTGGCCCTCTTGGCGCACCTTAGCAGGCTGTTGAAAAACTCCTGCGGACATTGAATCGGGGCGAGTCAATGGTGACTCAAGATTGAAGAATCAACGACTTATGTGGCAGCGCTCGGCCGCCGGACACGAAAAGCAGCCTGCGGCCGGACTTTTTCAACACCCTGTTAGACTCGGCTTTCAAGCGCAACAGCTAAAGACGGAGTAACACGTTGCCATGGGAAGAGCTACCGACATTTGAGCAGTGAGGAACGGGCCGCTGCGGAGTAAGCGGGTGTTCGCCATCGTTTAACCAGGACAAAGGGCACCCCATCGTCCTCTCATCGCACGATTGATCATCCTCACGACTATGGTCACATTGCAAGACGATTCGTCATTTGGTAATTCCCGCATAGATGCGGCCTCGGTGTCCGCTAACCGCCCACATCCATGTCGCTTGTCCCTGGTGGTACCGTGCTTCAATGAAGCCGACCTGCTGCAGGAAACCCATAGCCGTCTGCACGCGACGTTTGCCGATGTCCCGGGAATCGATCTCGAAGTCATCTATGTCGATGACGGCAGTACCGACGCGACCCTTGCCATGCTTAAAGCCGTTCAGGCAAACGACAACCGCACTCGGGTGGTCTCGTTTTCCCGCAACTTTGGTCATCAGGTGGCAATTACTGCAGGGCTGGAGCACGCCTCCGGCGATGCTGTAGTGGTGATGGATGCAGACTTGCAGGATCCGCCGGAGGTGGTTCTGGCGATGCTCGACCGCTGGCGGCATGGAGTTGACGTGGCCTACGGCTTGCGCCGGCAGCGCCACGGCGAGACCGCGTTCAAGCGCTGGTCGGCAAAGACATTCTACCGGACTATCAACAAAATTTCGGATACGCCTATTCCATTGGACACCGGCGATTTCCGTCTAATGGACCGCCGCGTCGTGGACGCGATTCTCGTCATGCCAGAGCGGGACCGATTCGTTCGCGGCATGGTGGCTTGGGTTGGCTTCCGCCAAGAGCCAGTCCCCTATGATCGTGCCGCGCGGTTTGCCGGTAACACGAAATATCCGCTGAGCAAGATGTTTCGCTTTGCGACGGACGGACTACTCTCTTTCTCCCTTGTCCCTTTGCGTCTTGCGAGCTGGTTGGGCTTTGCAACCGCAGGACTGGCTGTGATAGGTATCTTGTACGCGGTAGGTATGCGGCTGCTGACAGATGTCTGGGTACCCGGTTGGACGTTGTTGTTCATTGCACTACTTTTCATGGGCGGTGTCCAACTGGTGTTCCTTGGGATCATAGGAGAATACCTTGGTCGCACTTACGGGGAGGTCAAGCGGCGCCCGTTGTATGTAGTCCGTGAGCGGCTTGGGTTTCCTGAGACGCATTCAAATATCATGAATCCGGTTTCGCGGGGGACGGGAGAAACTAGATGATCCGCGTGGGCGGACGGTGGCCCCGCTTGTTCTTCGGCGTAGCGGTTACCGGGATTTTTGCCTGGCTTCTGCTCGCGGAATTCGACGCCAAAGTGGCCTTAAGAACCCTGGCAGACGTTTCGCTCCCGTTTCTAGGTGTGGCGCTCCTGCTGCTCACCGCTGATTATGCGTTGAGGGTAGTGCGCTGGTGGTGGATGCTGCGACTCATTAGGCCGGATGTCCACCTCGGCATCTGCGTTGGTCCGCTTATGGCCAGCATCGCTATCAACAACCTGGTGCCTTTTCGAGCAGGTGACGCCCTGCGTGTAATCGGGTTCCGCACTGACCTCGGGTCGTCTGCGATGCAGCTTCTAAGCACCCTGATCATGGAGCGATTATTGGACTTCACGACGCTCCTGCTATTTTTCTTTCTGGGCCTTGCCATGGTCCCCGCAGAGGATATGTCGGATAAGCTGAGGTTGATTGGTTGGCTTGCTGGCATCTCGGTGACCGGAGCCCTGGCCCTTCTGTTTCTGCCCTGGCCGGAACGACTGCTTCACTGGCTCGCTGAGCGCCGGGCCGTGTCCCGCGCAAGCCGCGCCGCGGATGTCCTGCATCACGGCGAGCACCTGCTACGGGCCCTGCAACTGTTACGCCGTCCAACCGAAAGCTGGCAACTAATGTTGCTCTCGTTGGGCATCTGGGCCTTTGAGGGCGGCGTCTTCGCAGCGGTTGCGGCGTCTCTCGGGGTCGGCGGCCCACCAATGGCATCATGGTTTGCCTTGTCCACCGGTACTCTAGCCACCGTCCTACCGAGCACCCCAGGATATGTGGGCACTTTTGACTACTTCACGATGCTCGGGATGATCGCGTTCGGCACTAAGCCGCAGCAGGCGGCCACTTTTGCCCTTGTCGTTCATACCCTCCTTTGGCTTTCGCTAACCTTGGCAGGGGGAGTCTATTTGGGAGCCGCCATGCTGCGCGTGGGTGGTGCCCGAGAATCGCTGCATCCAACCTACGGGAAGACGTGATGACCTCCAGTTCCCCAGCGCCTCATGTCGCGGTCATCGGCGGTGGTTTTTGTGGACTCAGCGCGGCCTACGAGTTAGGCCGCCACGGTATTCGCGGCACGGTCCTGGAAAGCGAATCCATGATTGGCGGGTTGGCCGGCAGCTTCTCAGTCAACGGAGTGCAACTGGAAAAGTTCTACCACCACTGGTTTACCAACGACATCCATGTCATGCAACTCGTCCGGGAATTGGGGGTCGAGGAGAACGTCATCCTGCGGCCGACCCGAACGGGGGTCTATTACGCCAATGATTTCTTCAGGCTGTCCACCCCGCTCGACGTGTTGCGATTCAGTGCGCTGCCGGTGCTCGGCAGGATCCGCCTTGGCCTGCTCGCCTTGCGCGCCAGGCGGGTTGAAGACTGGCGTTCTCTCGAAGACATGACAGCCTCCGAGTGGCTCAAGGCCATGGGTGGCGATGAGGTCTTCCGGGTGGTTTGGGAGCCCCTGCTGCGCGGCAAGTTCGGTGACTTCGCCAGCGACGTCTCCGCAGTCTGGTTCTGGAACAAGTTAAAGCTGCGGGGCGGTAGCCGTGGCAAGGGTGGAGAGGAACGGCTCGCCTACTACCGAGGAGGGTTCGCCGCGCTGGCTGAAGAGTTGCAGGTCCGCATTGAAGGATTCGGCGGGCGTGTTATCGTCTCAGCACAGGTCGATTCGCTGATCGTAGAGCGCGGACGAGTCGTCGGCGTCCTGGCTAACGGAAGAGAGGTCAGGGCGGACGCTGTGATTGCAACGCCGCCTCTGCCTATCGTGGCCGACTTGGTGGAGCCACATGGCCGTTCTGACTATGCGGCCAGGCTGCGCCGCGTGAAATACCTGGCAAATCTGTGCCTGGTGCTGCGGCTCGACCGGAGACTCAGCGAGACTTACTGGCTTAACGTAAATGATCCAAGCTTTCCCTTTGTCGGCGTCATTGAGCACACGAACTTCCAGTCGCCGGATCTATACGGTGGCCACATATGCTACCTGTCCAAATACCTCCCCGAGTCTGATCCCCTATTCCGGATGACGGACGACGAGATCCTCAATTACTCGCTACCACATCTCAAACGTATGTTCCCGGACTTCTGCGACGATTGGGTCATGGATGCATACTTGTGGCGCGCTCGCCATGCCCAGCCGGTAGTGGAGCGGCTTTACAGCCAGCTCATTCCCGACAGTACTACCCCCTTGCCAGGCATGTATCTCGCTTCCATGGCCCAAATCTATCCCCAGGATCGGGGCACCAATTACGCGATCCACCAGGGGAGGCGGATCGCGACCCAGGTAGCCGGTGCGCTCCTCGGATAAGTGCGAATGCGGCGCTATTTCGAGGAGCGTCAGGGTCCGCGGCCAGCCGCGTGGCTTGACCACCGAACGAAGGCTTGACGATGGGAGAGATCATGCAACCATCTTACCACTGGGGACGGGGCCACAGTATAGTGTTCATCCTGGGCGCCTTCCTCATCCTGGTATCCGGAAGGGAGTATGGGTTAGCGGATAATGGGGATTTTGGCCGCTATTTCGGCCCCTATATCGATCGACCGGCTGAGTTACCGGTGAACTGGCCGTCTGCCGGTACACCGCAGTATGCTCGGCGCTTTTTTCGCACTCCAATTATCTATTGGCATCCGGCGGACAACCATACAAGACACGGGTCGTGGATCAGCAGCGCGCACTTGTTCTGGGCTCTGGGCTATGCATTGAATTGCGTGCTATACAGCCCCCAGGTGGTAAATTTGCGCATCCTAGTACTGCCGTTTTTTGTCGTCCATCTGGGGTTATTCGCTTTTGTGCTGCGATCTGTTTCGCGCACTGCGAGTTCAGTCGTGCCCAGCATGCTGTTTCTCCTGATATTCTCAGACGCTCTCCTGTTGAGCTTCTATACTTCGTTCTATGCGGAGAGCCTTGCCATCCTGTCCCTATTCGGCCTTCTGGCTCTCGCGGTGGCACCCGAACATGACCCTGGCGCTCTGGCGCTACACGCATGGTTTGGCGTCTTCTTTGCAGGGCTCTGCGCAACCATTTTGTTGACAAAACGGCAATATGTATACCTTGCGTTACCTGCGGCTGGAGTTCTCATCTGGCAGTTGATGCAGTGGCGCTCTCACCCGGCGCTGCCACCGAGGACCGGGATCACAATGGCGGCGTCTCTGGCGATGGTACTCCTGGCAACAATGGGGTCAGTTGAGGAACGTTCAGGCTCGGAGACCTCCGCGGTGAGAAATACCAGCTATAACTCTCTGTACTTCGGCGTGATGATGTTTTCCGCTGATAAACTGGCGATGCTCTCTGCGCTTGGATTGCCGAAGGAGTCGTCGTCCCTGGTCGGCGTCCACGCCTTCACCCGCGAATCGACGGCGTTCATCGCAAAGACCGCGCAGCTCCGACCGTCCTTGCTGCTCCGGGCCGCCGTTTTCGAGCCGCAGGCATACCTGCGGCTCATATGCCACAACCTGCGCGAGCTGGGCAACTTAAAACTGCGCCTCGGGGCAGTACCGGGCGCGGACAGGGGACATCCACCGCCATGGTTAAGGCCTTTGTCGACGGTCGGTGGTTGGCTCGCCGGGTGGCCGTTCTTGCTGCTTTGCCTGTCCTCGGAGGTGTTGGCCCTTTTCCTAGCGATGCGTCTCCCGCCAGGGCAGCGGCAACGGGTCTGGGCGATCACTCTTACTCTGTGCTCGATAGTGGTCCTCGACCCCATAGTCTCCACATTCGACGGTATACAGGAGGCGCGAAAGCACATCGTCCTTGGGAGCGCCGCGGGGTACATTTTGACTGTGTTTACCGCGACGCTGGCTCTGACATACGGTCGAGCGTCCTTGCCCCGCTCGAAGGGGGACAGACAGACGGGAGGTGCAATCTTAGCGCAGCACTAGCCGCAGGATGGAGTGAGATATTGTCGTTGGAAGATGCAATTAACATCTGAAAAGATGGACCTTCGTCCTGGTTGCACGGATTGCACGCCATCGGAGCAGCGTGCCGGCTACCTCCGTTCGTTGGGCCGGGCTGAGGCGACCATCGGCTAGGAGCTGACCTACCGATCATGGCCATTCTGGCCGCGGATCCGATCCTCGACAGCCGCAGTTGTTTCAACGGGCAAGTTCGGCCCGTGGTTCATGTGAAGGCAGGACCCCTCTCCTCTGTCACATATGGCCGGCCCAGTGTTTGCCAGGCGAGAGCGAAGGGCACGAAATAGGTAAGTTGCTTTGCTGTCATATACCCGGCCTTTTTTGGCGTAGCAGATCACTGCGGCCGCTGAGGGGGCGAGCCATCGCGCACCAACGCGCGGGCGGAAACCTCTTTGCTGAAACCGAATAGCACTGATTTGCCTCCGCACGCACCTACCGCTCGGCAGCCCTCAGAATCAACACGTGCGCGTTGGAGTAAACCCCCGAAGCTTGATTGAAAAACGCGATCTCGATTGTATCCCTGCCTCTCAGCTGCACTGGCACCCGCGCACTTGCGAACTTGGCACGAATCGTATCGGCGATAGGATAACCATCGACGCTTATCACGATAGCGCTCGACAAGGAGACTGCGCCTTTCGGAACCGCCCATACCGTGCCCGTTTTCGGATTGAAGCCAGCCGATGCGAGCTCGGGCACGTCTCCACCCTCCTGCGGGGTCGTGACGGCGAGGAGCGAAAACGGCCCCACACTGAATAGGCGCCGAGAGGACTCGTTGACGACCCGCTCCACATCCTTGTCTTGCTCCCAATTAAAGTAATCGCTTACCAAGACGAAATCACCCTGTTTGATCTCGGTGTCAGGATTCTTCAAGTCGTGCAAGTCCAAGTCCACTAACTGCTGCACGTCCCAGTGGCGCCACCAGCCCGAACTCCATATCGTCGCCTCGGGGTGGATAGCCAGAAAGTCCTTGAGCCTTTGCGAAAACTCGAGCAAGCTGGCCGTACGCGCGTCAACTGTGGTTCGCAACGGTAGAGCGAGCGCCACAGCGCCGCTTACGGATAGGGCAACCAGCCAAGCGGCGGCGCGCCGATGCCGGGAGGTGGTCGGGAGTGCGTTCCAACCGGCAAGAACCGCAGCGGCGAGACTCCAGGCGAGCAGGACCAATCCAATCTGGGCATGACGCCCGAAGGTGCTGCTGGACTTGAAGACCCACCAAAACAGCAAAGCTGCCCCTCCGATGCCGAGCAAGAGTCCCAACGAATGCCAACTCGTCGTCGCGTCACCGCGCCTACGCGAATCCGCGAGGATACCGGTGCCTATCAAGCCGGCGGCTACCACCGCGAGACCGACGGGTGTCGTGACCGTCCGCACCATCTGGAAGCACGCGGCGACTCGCTCCCAGGTAACCCCCCATCCACCTTTAATCCCTGCACCGACATCTGGCCTTCCTATGAACCGAACGAAGTCCACCCAGTTGCCTACGTAGCCGGAGACAGAACCAAACTGCGCTAACCGGAATAGCTCATTGAGCACCACGACCCCGCCGATGCCCGTCAACACCATCAGCAAACGCCGGCTCTGCTCACGGAACGAAGAATGAAGAACCCATGGCAGAGCGACCGCCATCGCCACCAGCGGGATCAACACGATGACTTTTGTGTATAGCGCAAGGCCGGCAAGCCACCCCGCGCGTATTAAACCGGAGCGCGTTCGCGCCTTCACGTAGACGCTACAGGCGAAGATGATCAGAACGGCAGCGAGGACCTCGCCCATGAGGCTGTGCATTTGGGACACCGGTCTTACTACCGCCGCAGCCATAGCGACCATTCCGCCAGAAAAGGCTAGAGCGGATGCTCCATCGCTGCGCCAAACCACGAACACACCCACCAGCGCCAAAACGACCAGCAACCCACTCACCACGTTCGGCACGAACGGCGAATCGTTTATTGTAAGGGCTGCAGCGACTGGCAGGAGCATGGTGCTCCCGGTCGTGACGTTCGCCGGATAGATCTCAAAAGTTTGGTAGATCTTGGCTCCGAATCCCTCACCGGCGGCCATCGAACGGGACACCGCCGCATTGTAGGAGGCGTCGTAGGCGGGGATCGCCGTTAAGGCGCGACTCGTCAACGTGGCCCCGAGATAGGCAAGGAGCAGAAGCGCAACTATATCGATTATAGAGATCGAGCGTCGTTCTAGTGTAGTGCTTCATTCTGTTTAGAACTTAAACGTGCGTTGGCGCGGATGACCTTCTGCAGGATGTCCTTAGCCTTGGCGGTCCAGATGAAGGGTTTGGGATTGGCGTTGTGGGCATCGACATAGCGGTTGATGGCATGGATCAACTCGGGGACGCTTCGAAACACGCCACGGCGCAACCGATCCACAGTCAGGTCGCGGAAGAATCGCTCGACCATGTTCAACCAGGATGCTGAGGTGGGCGTGAAATGGATGTGGAAACGCGGGTGTTTTCCCAGCCATTTCTGAACGTTGGGATGTTTGTGGGTGGCGTAGTTGTCGCAGACCAAGTGCAGTTCCTTGTCCTTGGGCGTCTCGCGGTCGATTTGGCGCAGGAAGGTGAGCCACTCCGTGTGGCGATGGTGCGGCTCGCAGCGGGCAATCACGGAACCCTCCAAGGTGTTCAGGGCAGCAAACAGTGTCGTGGTGCCATGGCGCTTGTAGTCATGGGTCATGGTCGCAGCCCGCCCCTTCTTCAGCGGCAGGCCAGGTTGGGTACGATCCAGCGCCTGAACCTGACTCTTCTCGTCGCAGCACAACACCAAAGCATGCTCCGGGGGGGACAGATACAGCCCGACGATGTCCTCCAACTTCTCGGTGAATTTCGGGTCGCGCGATACCTTGAAGGATTCGACACGATGCGGCTTCAGCCCATGGGCATGCCACACGCGCAGCACCGTGGTGTCGCTCACTCCCATTTCCTTAGCCAGGGTCCGCGTACTCCACTGTGTCGCTGCTAAGGGCTGGGTCTGAGTCGTGCGTCGCACGATCTCGGCGGCATCCACCTTGGGCTGACGACCTCCGCGCGGCAGGTCACACTCGATGGCCGCCAGCCCGCCTTGCGCATAGCGCTCCCGCCAACGCCCAACCTGCACACGCCCAATCTTGAGTTCCGCCGCGATGGCCTTGTTCTCCATGCCCACCGCCGCCAACAGCACAATGCGCGCTCGGCGGGCCAGCCTCACACTCGTGGTGTTCGAACGCGACACACGCCTCAGGCTCCGCTGTTCTTCCGCGCTCAGTCGGACCATCGGGGCTACTCGCATCAGTGCTCTCCTGTCTTGGCTTCATAGCCCTGGACAGCGATAGATCATATATGTTCCGTTAATTACCAAGCACTACACTAGCATGCACCTGATTTTCAAACTAAGAGCCTCTGACAGAGAAACGGACCGTTGTACGTCTTGCCGGCCACGTGGCTGGGGCGCGCAACCTAGCTAAGCAACCTTGCGGCGCCACACCGCAGCCAACGAGGTCGAACCCGCCGCCAACTTCGCCGCGACCTACGCCACCCCTATGCCGATGGCGTAGTTGGTTCCCTGCTCTTCGTGTTGGATTTGTGCCAGGGTCGCCAAATGCGGGCTTTTCAGGGCGGTGGCGGGTATCAGCGGGCTATAGGGTTGGCGCCATAACACAAGCTGCGAATGTCGAGCACCTCAGACGTACGAATCCACTACCCAAGCACCCAAGAGTCATTCTCCAAGTGTCGGACCCGCCGCAAGACGTCCACGTACCGCGTATCCGCATGGGCTTCAAGTCCGCGACCACAAGCAGTGCGGAGAACGGCGAGCACCGCATTGGCTGACTGTGATCGCCGTTGACTCTGACCCCGACCACCGGCCGCCATCAGTAGCTCCTCCACGGGCAATGAGGTCACACCGTGACCTCCCGCCCCCTTGATGGCTTGTACTGCGTTGGCGAGCGCGTCAAAGCCGCAGCGGTAGTATGCCAACGCTCTTCGCCCGGCCCTTACCGCGGCCGCCACGAAGCTTGAGCTTGTTCCAGAACCAGACGGCCGAGATCTGTTCGCGCAAGCCGGAACGCCGCGGAGCTACGGCTCCCAAAGGAAGCGGTAGACCTCGTCCCCGCTGCAACCGGAGCCGAACCGCTGCGCTCAGCCGCTCCAGTTCGCGCCAATGTTTTACCCGCCGAGCCCGCAAAGCAGGCAGGCCGGGACGGAGTCGGTCGGTCGATCGTCGCAAGCGGTTTGAAGCACAGCAGGTCCACGGGCGTCGACCGCTTGAAAAAGCTGTTTGCATAGTAGATACCCGTTCGGGCCGGACGCACCGCAACGTTGGATTCCATGCCAGCTTTTCGATCTAGGCCCATCATGCGAAGGATAGGAATCCAATGACTCCAAGCGCTGCAGAGTTTAGTGTCGGAGCGCGCAGCGGTCAAGGCGCAGGTGAGTGTGGGACAAAAGTCGTAATGTCCCCTTTGACCAAAGTAGAAATGTCTTCTTTCGGCGCTTGAAGGGGGACGCATTAGAGGAGGGGTGGTTACGATGAGCCGGTGCGAGTTGAAGCAACTGGAGGTGGTGCAGGTAGCGGGCAGGCGGAAGAAGCGGGGCGAAGGGGCCCGGACGCTGCGGTTTATCGGTTCGGCAGGTGAAGCGCCTGATGCGCAGGTATCGACAGGACGCGGCGGGGGCTTGGTGAGCAAGCGCCGGGGCCGCCCATCCCATTTGTGCATCCGAAGCTAGAACGCTTCAGGAGGGCTCTGCCCGAATCAGCAGAGCCTTAACAGCGCTCCGGCGCCACGCGTAACACCGCCGGGGCTGCGGCGGGTTCCTCGCCTCGGCGCTTCACGGCTTCCCTGGCTCGTCATCAATCCCGGACCTTGAACAGGTCCGCCTGGAGGCCGGAAAAGCTGAGCTCGGCAGGAATCTCGGCACCGTCTCTGACCTGCAGCGTCCCGCGCTCGCTCGAATAGCTGAGTCCAGCGACATGTCCGATCGTCAGTAAATAGTCCCCCGCCTGCAGCCGCTTCGCGTCGCCGATCCGGGCATACGCGTAAACGTTGTTTGGAAGCAGGTAGTAGCCCGCATGGGCGCGAATGTAGCGCGCCACGGGTTTCCCGTCATCGACCATGACAAAGATACGCTCCCGCTCGCTGGGCAAGCTTTTCTTGATCCTCTCCATCAATTCAAACAGCTCTCCATCCTCGGCAGCCAGCCGTTTCTCCTCCCAGGTTTTCCCGGCAAACTGCCGCTCGGTGACTCCTAGCTGTTGCCACAGGTCCCACTGCCACCTGCCATCCAGGGCAAACCAGCCGAGCAGAAAGAGGGCGACCGCAACCCGCAGGTCCCATTGCGTGCGCCTGAACCTTATGAGCACCGCATACAGGAGCAATGCCAGGGCGACCACGGCTGCCACCGCGGGCACTGCGCGCACCGTAGCGCTACCCGCGCCGCCCACAATGAAATTGATGGACCGGCCAGTCCAACCTTGGAAGCCGGTCCACCCCGCCCACAAATCGCGTAAAGCATTGGCAGGCGATTGCGGCTCCAGGGTGAGGCGTTCGATGACGAGTGGTTGGTGCAAAGTACCCTGGACCGCGAGGCCGAGTGCGATCACCTGGCCCTGCCAGCGGGGATCGTCGGCAAGGCGCACCCACATGCTTGTACCCTGCGGAATCGCCAGGGCTGGAGTCTCACCGGTCTCGCCCCGGACGTTCCAAACGAGCAGGAGCTTCGCCTGTGGCTGCCGACCTGCCGTTTCAAGGACCACGTAAGGATAGCTCTCAGCATCGACGTTCAGATCGCCGGTCCGGGCAGCCGCCTGACCGCCCTGCGCGAGCCGGTCGATGCTTAAACCCGTGGCGGTAGCAACGCCGTGCCCGAAGAGCATCCGCAGGTCCTTTCCCGCCCAGCCCAGCGGCGGGGACGCTCCCGACCAGTGACCGCGCATCGCGTAGAGGGCATAGGCGGCCGTGAGGGTAATAAGGCTCGCGACGGCAAGCCCCAGAGCCATTGCCAGCCAGCCGAGCCGGGCGCGCCCCGGCGGCCTTGAACTGGCTTCTAGCCTCCCTTCATTTGCCGCCATCTGGGCCTTGGTATCGAACGCGTCGCTCCCGGACCGAGCGTCGACAGACACACCCCGGCACGCCCCTCTGATGCGGGCGTGAACACCCCCATGAAGGCCGCTCCTGCTCGTGGCGGGCGGTGACGAACCGGATGGCGGAGTCGAGCAAGGCCTCCATAGAGCTCCAGATTCTCCTCCCCCCGGTGATGCCGAGGAGATACTCCACTCCCCCCTCGTTTTCCCAGCTGCGGACAAAGATCTGGGCTGCCTTCATCGTGCGTGTTGCGCCTCCTCTTCTCATCCTCGCGCTTACCCGCCTCCCGATCCAGATGCTCGACTTGATCCTCGGCCTCCCGTTCTCCTCCTTGAACTACGGCAATCTCGTCCCTCAGATGTTGGAGCGCTTCTAGTCTGGCCCCAACGAAGCGCATTGTGCCCGACGCTGAACTGAACCTGTGGTCGCCACGCCTGGCGGTGCATGATGCAAGCGTTCTGGGGGTCATTTTCCGGTGAATTGGCGCACCCGGTATCACCCCAAAGCCCCGGCGCCAGCGCATTCACGCTGTTGACCCCTGCGACGCTGGTGTGCGGAAGCTGCTGGCGACATCGTGGAATTGCTGAGGGGGACACTGACGAACGGCTTCAGCAAGAGAGTTCAGCACCCGTTGGGTAGCTTCCCCGGCCGAGCCACCGACCCACACCGGATCGAAGAAGCTCAGGTCGTGCATCTGCAGACTGGCGTCGTACCTGATGGTCATTGGGATGAGGGGAACTTGAGCCAGGGCCGCAAATCGCGCTGGACCGGTCTGCATGTAGATCGTTTGCCCCAGGAACGTAAAGCGGTCCTCCTTGTGAGGCTGGCCATACTCCCTCACATCCAGGGCGAGTCCGAGGAGGTTTCCGGCCTTGACCCACGCCAATGCCTTCCTGGGGCTCTCGTCGCTGAATATCAGTGGCTGACCATAAAGGCTCGCAGCCCGGCCATGCACCCATTGCCAGTATCCGATATCCGCGGCGGGCATCATCTCTAGCCTGAGATTGCGTCGAGAAACCATCGCCGAGTATGGCAGGCCGAGTTGGTGGACGATCGCACCACCGGCCAGAAAGAAGCTGCCGAAATGCAGAAACGCCAGAGCGGCACCCGTCCCGGCTGGCGGCAACTGCGCCGCATTGTGGATGGCCACCCGCCGCCGGGCATAGTGTCGGGAGTATCGAGACACCTCGCAACGCATGAAGCGATAATAATCCCGCTGTGTGTACGCAGCAGCCAAGGGGGGCGGTACGGCGAGGAGCCGGCCGAGCAGTTCTCGGACTAACCGAGGCATGCGGGTCAGGCCCAGTGATGATCCAACCTCACCAATCCGACCTCTCTCGTAGCAGAGATGACTTCGAAGGTCTGACACCGCGTCCACTCCTCCAATACGACGAGCCCCGTGGAATCGAACAAATAAGCGGTGAGAACGTATTCTCCCGACAGCAGGGGGATTTCGTTAAAGTGCAGGATCGCTCGCCACAGCCCCTCCCCTAGCGGCTCCGGGGCCACACCCTCCATGTGGGTGCCGACGCCGTAGACCCATACTCCGTCCGACCGCTCCAGCAGTATCCCGATATGGGGCGGAGGCTGGTCTTCCTTCAGCCACGCGGTAACCGCCACCGCGAGATGTCCGCCTAGCAGCAACGGGCGGTCGCCTGCGACCACTCCATCGAGGTTCACCCCGGTAATCTTCCCCAGGCAGCCTGCAGACTGCCCTGCCGTAGGCGGCCGCAAAGCTACCACCTTCTCCGGGGCAGGCTCGCTTGCATTCTCCTTGCGCAGGTGGGTCTCGTAGGCAGCCAACACCTCCACCACCGCGCCCGCGGCAGCCACGCGCCCGCCATCCAGCCACAGTGCCTGGGAGCAAAGCTGTCTGACGTGATATAGACTATGCGAACAAAAGAGGATGGTGCATCCGCGGTTGCGAAACGCGATCATGCGGTCTATGCACTTCTTCTGGAAGTGCTGATCCCCGACCGCGAGTGCCTCGTCCACGACCAGGATCTCGGGATCGACGGAGGTCACCAGGGAGAAGGCCAGCCGCATGAACATGCCAGAGGAGTATGTCTTGACCGGGCGTTCAATGAATTCCCCCAGCTCGGAGAAGGCAACGATGTCGTTGAACCGCCGATCCAGCTCCGTGCGCGTGATGCCCATGAGCGAGCCGGCGAAGAAAATGTTGTCGCGACCCGTGAATTCCGGGTGAAATCCGGTGCCTAGCTCGAGGATGGCCGTAAGCCTGCCATGCCGGGTGATAGTTCCAGTCGTTGGCTGCAGCGTCCCGGTTATGAGCTTCAGCAGGGTGCTCTTGCCCGCTCCGTTGTCACCCACGATGCCCAAGCACGTGCCCGCGGGCACGCGCCACGAGGCATCCGCCAAGGCCCAATAAGGCCGATGGGCCGTCCGCCCGGTCAACAGCTCCCGCAGCCGCTGCGCCGGGTGGTCGTAGATCCGGTAGCACTTGCCCAGACCATTGAACTCCAGCGCCATTAGAGCCAGTCCACCACGTGTTCCCGGGACCGCCGCAGCAGAGCGCCACCGATGAGGTAAAGCAGCGTTATCCAGGCGAGCAATAAGCCGATTGCGAGGACTCCGGGCGACTCGCCCTTCAGGATGATGGCATGGTAACCGATCACGAGCGGAGTGCCCGGATTGAGCCAGACGACGGCTCGGAAGGCCTGCGGCACCCGATCCAGGGGGTAAAAGACGGGGGATATGAAGATCCATATCGTGGTCAAGAAGCCAACCACCTGCACAACGTCCCGCAGGGCTGCTGCCAGAATGGCCAGCACCAAGGCGAGCAGGAAGGTAATCGAGAGCTGCATCAGGAACCAGAGCGGCAGAAGCAGTAGGCTAAGGTCGAGTCGTCCACGCGCCACGGCTAGCGCGGCGGCGTAAAGCGCAACGATGGGAAGATACAACAGGGCCGACGCCAACGCAGCCTGGGCAGGGAATAGTTCTAGAGGTAATGCAGTCTTGCGCAGCAGTCCACCTGCGTCGACCAGACTGGTCATACCACGCATCACGCCCTCGTTCAGCGCGAGCCAGGGAATCAATCCCGCCAGCAAGTACACACCAAAGTGCCTGGTGCCGTTGGAATCTCCCAGTCGCACGGCGAATACCACGTCGAACAGGAACAGGTACGCCGCCGCAGTCAGTAACGGCTGCAGCAGCGCCCACAGCAGACCGCCGGCCGAGCCGATGTAGCGCTGCCTGAGGTCTCGCCGTGCCAGATACCACAGAAGGTGGCGTGTGTGCCAGATCATGTGCATGGGTTCAGCCATACGATTTATCGGTAGACCCCAGGGGGGCGGCTTGGGGCAGAGGCGATGCGGCAGCCGGTGGCAACTGCGCCCCTCCCGATAGTCCGGTCCCGCTCGGCGTCCCGCCTTGTCTTGGCGCACATCTGCACGACTCGAGGCCGGTATGGTTAGCTTTGCGGGCGGTTGCCGTAACGAGCTGGCGGCGGTCCAGGTGGGCGGACAAGCGGCGTCGGTAAGCAACGAGGAATGCCATGGGTGCGGGGGGAGCGCCGAATGGCCAGTGTCCGCTCCAGCCCCACGGCGCATCCGGCCACCGCCGCAGACAGCCGTCGCAACGCTCGACTGCCGGGGTGAGCGCGAACAGATACTTGTAACGCAGGGGCCTTAGTAGGGATCGTGATGTCTGTTGTGCCTGCCCAAACGGAGCGGTCCTCAGCCGCGCTGAGCGTGGCGCGGTCGGGCACACAGCAAACCGCGCAGCATCCTCTTCGTTTGGCGTGACGATCGGAGGAGGGACGTTCGCGAACCGCACGCTCGGTTGCAACAGCGCTTCTTCAGCGTATCCTACGCGTGCCGGGATTCCTTCGATACCTGCGTGCCTCGTTGAGGGGACAGCGCACGCATTGCACACATATCCATTGTATCAAAGCGAGCCGCATGGAAACCGCCCATTCCATCGCCTGCTGCGCGGAGGGGCGGTCGAGCCGTCGACACTTCTCAGACGAACCTTCTTCAGATACGGGGCACCGGCCAGATGGCAGCAGGAGGCTGCACGCTGGCGGCTCGAACAGCGGAACACAGGGAATCCGGACGTGCTCCGCCCTTACAGGATCCACTACGCGGGCGCCCAGCGTGCCAGGCAACTCAAACTCTCGGCGGTTCTCTCAATTTCCCCACGGGTTCGTCGTGCGAATCCTCCGTGCGGATCCTCCGTGGGGCCAGGGAGTGACCGCCCGAGCCTCAATCGATCCTCACCGCGTCTGGCTAGACCGATTGCACGCCACGGGCGCAGCATCCCCATGCCGCACTCGATGTGCCGGCGGGTCCCACTCCGGCGCAGGCACTGCTGGACGCTGCCTCTCAAACAGGATCTCCGCTCTTGCGCACTTCCCAGCGACGTAACGAAAGATCACACTGACACTCGAACCGCCACACGCCACACACCGCCGGCTTCGCGGCTTCTTCCGCGCAACAGCCGACCTCTTGACCGCTCCAGACGGCATCACGCCGCCCAACGCCTCTCTCGTCAACGCCGGGTAGCCGGCAACATCCATACGGTCGAGCGAACCTGCCCTGAAAGGCACAACGAGGCTTTCAGGGTCCAGCCCTTTCAGCACGGCAAAAGCGCAACGACGAGAAGAAGGATTCGTGCAGCGGCCAGCGCGTCGCACGGTCCCGCGACGAGGAGAGCAGAGACATGCGTACACCGCCCTTTTTCGGGCTCCCAACCGCGCTACTTAACGCCCCGCTCGTGGGCCAAAGCGGTTTGAAGCTGCTGCGCGTTGCCAGGCGTGCTGAAGCCGATGAGGCTGAACGCGATGCCAGCAGTGGTCGGGGCACCGGACCCGTCGTCGGCCACTTCGGGTAGATCGACGAGCACGAAGCCGGACGTGGCACCGCCGGGTCGGGACAGGCATGAGGACTCAACGTTGATGACATTCAGCATCTTGCTCACCAAGGCGCCCGGTGTCTTGTTCCGCTCGGTGTCGAACACCTGGACGCTCGTGGCGCTGCGGTTGCAGCCGTCGCCGCCCCCGCGGCAGTTGCGGTCGAGCCAAACCACGAGCTTGGTCGCGGCGGCGAGCGACGGGTCGATGAAGTACCTCAGGTCAAACCTCGCCGTGTCTAAGGTGTCCCCGTCCCCGTTGTCGAGCGGGATACCGGCGGTGAGCGGCGAGTAGCTGGAGGGTACATTGCCTGTGTACCGCACCTCGTCCACGCCCTGCTGGAGCGAGGGTCCATCGGTGCTGTCCGTCAGCGGCGCGACGGGCACGAAGGCTGCGGATTCCCAGTTGCCCTGGATTATCGTTGAAGAAGTACCAGTGGATGACGCCGCTCGCGACCGTGGGGTCTGCCAGGTCGCACACGGTAGCCCCTTCCTGAGCGGCGGTCGTGTATCCCGAACCTGTGAAATCCCCATCGGCCTGCTCCTCCTGCACCGGATCTTTGCCGAGCTCCAGGGGCACCGTGATCCCCACCAGGGTGTTCACCTGCTGAGCAGAATCGTAAATGACGACAGGCACCAGGAGCGCTTCCCCCGGCTCCCCCAAGGTGATGGCGTGAGCCGCCAGCGGCAGCGCGAGGCCGATCGCCGCAGCGCAGGCGGCAAGCTTCTGGACGACCTTAAGTCATGGTTAACCCCTCCTGAAGTTGTGAGAAGCCGTGGGTGTGCTATCGACTCAGCTAGGTGGCAGAGCCCGGCGTCAGCTCGCCCCCGCAAGCTTGCCCCTCGAACGGGCCAGTGCGCATCCTGCCTCAGCGTCGTACATAATCTTGCCGGACGCTCACAATCCTCGGGCTGTCGACGCTGAGCGACTTGAGAGCCATCACTATCAGCAGGCTGTGCTGCGGCCCGGGAAAGAAACGACTTGCTCCGGTGAATCACTCCGACACTTGCGAGGAGCGCATCGCGGGCCAGAGCACCCCGTGCCCCGAAAAACGGACAGGACAATCGGCGACTCCGAGTCGTTTCAGGAACGACCCTATAAGGCAGACGCTAGGCCAAAGACCGATGCACGAAACGTCGCGTATCGTACAGGAGGATTGGTTCCGAGGCAAGCATGAGTCTTTTCCAACATGGTTTGGAGTCTGGACGGGTGGTGCGTGTTTCGAGCAAGGTATGGGTCTGAAGCGAGCTGAGTGGATCGATCATCGGGGGCATGGTGGCCGACATGAGTGAGCAGAAGCTGGTCACGCCGACGCAGTTGCGGCAATCCATGGAAGGCACTGCGGACGTTGAGTTTCGGGAATGTGGCACGACGAGGACCGCTACCGGCTGGGGGTGGAATTCACCAGGTCGCAGTTCCAACACTCCACCTGGACTGGAACGAAGTGGTTCGGAGCGTCGATAGACAACAATTAGCTCGGCGACGCTGTCACCGACATGCGAAGCCAACCGGGATATGCGGACCTGAGCTCGGAGACCGCTGATTACCGCTTGGTTGCCATCTACGCGTTCGTGGAAGTGTACTTGAGCCGTCCCGACAATGCGTCCAGTGTGGGGGGAATGTTCGATGGATTCCTAGTGCGCACACATTAGGTTTTCCGCGGCACAACCGCCCGCTCCCGGATCACCTCCCGAAACGGCGACGTTTATTTCCTGCTATCGGGTCCCTGCTATCGCGTTGAGTGTTGGACCGCTCCTCCCCTCTGTGGTCAGCCGTATGATACACACGGACTTTTTTGGCATCGCCTCCCACCAGGGATTGAGGTCTCAGGCACTCAGGTGCCACTATTCCTACATGTCATCGTATTTACGAATGACAACGGTACTTAGGCACCGTGATCGGCCGGGGAGGCGCCCCGCTCTCGTATATCTCCCACATCATGCGGTAGGCCCGCTCCAGGTGGCGGGCGAACCGCTCCGTGTCGAACAACGGGCACTGCAGGCGGTTCTTTCGCAGCTTGGCGCGCACCGCTGCCAATGCCTCCGGACAGGTGGCAAGCTCCACCGCCAATCGCTCATACTCGTCGAGGCTCTCGACTATCGAGCTCCCGCAGCCCGGCGGCGGACAGTAGGCTCGCCGCCACACGCGCCGCTAAGGCATCTCCTGGGCGCGTGAGTACGGGAACTCCCGCCCATAGAGCGTCGCTCGCGGTCGTATGGGCATTGTATGTCAGGGTGTCCAGGAACAGATCCGCCAGGCCCACGCGCTCCAAGTGCAGATCCTTGGGCTGCCAGCCGGCGAAAACGAGCCGCTCGCCTTCGATGCCGCGGGCTCGCGCCTCTTGGCGCAGCGCGCTGGCGACGCCGGCGTACTCGAGCAGCCACAATACGCTGCCCGGCACGCGGCGAAGGATGCTCATCCAGACCTCGAACACCGACGGCTCGATCTTGCGGCTGCTATTGAAGCAGCAGAACACCACACCGCCTTCGGGAAGGCCGTGATCTGAGCGCCGCGTGCCGGTCTCGGCAATGACCTGCCAGCGGTCGTTCACCTGGTAGGAGTCCGGCAGATACACGGGCGCTTCCGTATAAAACCGCGCCTGCTGCGGCGGCAGGATTATCGGGTCCACCAGGATGTACTGAACCTCTTCCATGCCGAGCGTGCCCGGGTGCCCCAGGTAGGAGACCTGTACCGGCGCCGGCCTGTGAAGCACGATCTCGGGCCGAGAAAGGCGCGTATATCCCATCAGGTCCACCAACACGTGGATACCATCAGACCGCATGCGCTCGGCCGCCTCCGCGGCATTCGCCGCGGACAGGTCGACGAAAGTGTCGCAGCCCGCAACGACGTCGCAGTAATACCGGCTCCCATCGTCCCCGTGCAACGCATAGCCGAAAACCTCCACCTGCGCGCGGTCGTGGCGACCGAACAGGCTGCGCATCAGGTGTGCGGTCGGGTGATTGCGGAAATCGGCCGAGAGGTACCCATTCCGCAGCCGTTCGGCCGGCGGCGGCGCAGCGGGCAGGGCCGGGGCCGTGCCTAGGCAGCCCCGGAACGCCCGCGCCGACGCCCGAGCGACTCGAAGGCGAAGCTCCCCACTCAGGGGCAGGTGTGCCGTGGAGAACGCGGAGATGGGTGGACTCTGATTTCGGGCCAACCAATCTTCGACCAACCGGGGCAGCCGCTCGATGAATTCCTGCCGGTGCCCCCAAAGGCAACGCTTGAGCCACTTCAGGTTGAGGCCGCAATAGTAGCCGGCCGCATCCAGCGTCTCTTCATAATCCGGGGGGCGGTCGTCCTTGAGGCCCCGCTCGGTTCCGGAGCGCAGTGCCGCGAATGCCTTGGGGTCGGCGCAGCGCACCTCGTCGAACAGAGCATCGGCTTCCTCGAACCGGCCGAGCGCGGCGAGCGCAGCCGCATGATTGAAAGTCGCCGGCAGATGCGCGGGGTGCGCACCGCGCGCTTGCTCGACACTCGCGAGCGCCTCCTCTGTGCGAGCCAGTTCCAACAACGCCGCCGCCCTGTCTGCCAGAGTGTCAGCGTCATTCGGGACCACCGCCAGCACAGCATCGGCGGCTGCCAACGCCTCCTCGAACCTCTCCAGGCAAGCCAGGCCGGTAAGGCGGATACGCAGCGCCTCCACCGAACGCGGGTCGGTCCGCAGCGCCAATTCCGCACCCCTGATCGCGTCTTGGTATCGATCGAGCAGCAGCAGCGCCATGGCGCAGTTGACCTGCGCCTGCAGATTCGATGGGGCGCGAGCCAGGGCGGCCTCGGCAGCGGCGAGTCCCTCCTCTGAACGGCCAAGCTTGAGCAGTGCCGATGCGCGGTTGACGAGGGCCGGTACGTAGCCGGGCCGCAGTGCAAGCGCCCGATCGAACGCTTCGACAGATTCCGCGTAACGCGCGAGCTGGTGCAGTGCGATCCCTTGATTCAGCCACAGGGCCGGCTCCCCGGGGTAGCCTTGCAAGCCGGCCTCGGCTGCCGTCAGCGCCTCCGGGAAACGCCCGAGGCGCAAGAGCGCCGTGGTCAGGTTCATTACCAGGCCGAGGTCTGCCAACCCCCCTGTGGCATTTCCGCGCCAAAGCCGCAGCCTGCTCGAAGCGGCCGAGCTGAACGAGCAGCCCCACCTTGCAGGACAA
>CAWCPV010000020.1:0-125002 GCA_963797555.1 uncultured Gammaproteobacteria bacterium
ACGATGAAGTGGATGCCCTTGTGGTCGAACGTATAGTTCGGATCTTGGGAAGAACTCGCGGTAAGCCTCGCCTTCGTCCAGGGAAGCATCGTGTTCACCCGGCATGAACTTCACATCCTTGACCTTCAGCCCGGGGACGATCTCGCGGAAGGCGCCCAGTCGTTCCCGGCGCTCTCGCGGGTCGTCGGTGGTGTGAGTCGAGTCCCCGGTAAAAACGACGAAGTCGGGCTCGTCCGGGAGCCCGTTGACCGCGGCAACAGCCTTCTTCAGGGTATTCGCGGCGTCCGGGTTGATGCTCGGTCCCTTGAAGCCCCAATGCATGTCGGACAGCTGCACGGAAAAGAAGTCCTGCCGGACGGTGTCTTTCGGGCGGCGTGGGCGCCGCCGACCGAGAAATGCCTGAATCCGATGCCCGAGGCGAACACCACACCTCCGATACCGGCCAGTTTCAAGAACGCCCTTCTGTCGATCGCTGAACTCATGTCCGTCTCCTTCGGTTGCGCTGAATCCGTTTCAGCTACCTGTCCACCCTGATTTCTGCGGACAATATTCCCGACCAGCCGATAGCGCCGGGGTGACCGCAGCTCAAATGTTCAGTTGGCCCTGACCCAGGTCGACAGCAGGCCCGTTTTGCGGTGCGCTTGGAATAAAGTCCCCGTGCGCGGGGTATGATCGGTGTCCGCCCCCTTGGAGCAAGCGTTCTTGTCCGATCGGGATAGGCTCAAGCGTTTCGAACAGATCGCTTTGCCCCACTTGGACGCGGCCTACAATCTGGCGCGTTGGCTCACCGGAAACGGTCACGATGCGGACGACGTAGTGCAGGAGAGCTTCATGCGTGCATTGAAGTATCTCGACGGATTCCATGGTGACAACGGCCGCTCTTGGCTGATCACCATCGTCCGGCACACCTGTTACAGTTGGCTGAGCGTGAACCGGCCCAAGGAGATTGTAAAGGCTTCGACGAGGAGGCCTACGCAAAGGGGATAAGGCCAACCCGGGGGTCGCCGGCACCTCCGCCAACAATAACCCGGAGACCTTGGCGCCCAGGGCGGTAAATGTCGGAGTTGATCGACCCGGCCATCGAGGAACTGCCGCTGCCATACAAAGAGGTCTGATCCTGAGGGAGCTGGAGGACCTGTCCTACAAGGAGATCGGCAAGGTCCTGACGGTTCCTCTGGGCACCGTGATGTCGCGCCTGTCGCGCGCCCGCCTCATGCTCCGCGAGCGAGTGCAGAGCCGCGTAGGCGAGGAGGGTTGAAATGAACTGCCAGGACGCACTCGACAGGGTGCATCTCTATACCGACGGGGAGCTGGACGCCCTGGCGGGCCGGGGCGTCGAAGACCATCTCCTGACCTGCCTGGCCTGCAAGCAGGCGTACCAGTTGCACACCGACCTCAGCGACGCCGTTCGCACCAAGGCTCGCCGTTATGCGGCGCGGCCCATTTCCTGCACGAATCCGTTCGGCCTCCGGCGGGGGCCCCGTCAGCTCCGCGAAATTGCTTATAGTGCCGTGGGGTTGGCTCGGTGTGGGGGCTTCCCTCGCGGTGGCCCTGATGATGGCGTGGAATCTCGCTTTCCTGGGGCCTGGCGCGCCGGACGACGAACGGCGGCTGACCGACGAAGCGGTTGCCAACCACATACGCTCTCTCATGGCGAACCATCTCACCGACGTGGCCTCGAGCGACCAACACACCGTGAAGCCTTGGTTCGACGGGAAGGTGGATTTTGCGCCGCCGGTCGTGGATCTCACCGCGCAAGGCTTCCCGCTGGTCGGAGGAAGATTGGAGTACCTGGACGGCCGCGCCGTCGCGGCACTCGTGTACCGGCACCGATAACATCTGATCAACGTCTTTATCTGGCCCGCGCCGGAGGCAAAGGACTCTTTCAACCGTGCCATCGAGCATCAGGGCTACAACGTGATCCACTTCACGCATTCGAGCATGGCCTTCTGGGCGGTGTCGGATGTGAACCCGACCGAACTGGCGCAGTTTACGCATCTGTTGTCAAACTGAGACACTACCAGGGTGGAGGTGCGGATCGGGGTACCGGAGGCATCGGAAACCGGCCCGGCCCACCGGCTCTCCACGCCGCGCTGTCCGCGGGCCCGAGAAGGCCGGAGTCGCCGGATCGGCGGCCCGAGCGGATCTCGGCTCGCTCGCCGCCGCCAGCCGCGTACTCAGAGGTTGGGAAGAAATCGTCGCGAGCGGCCCGAGAGCGAGGCGCGCGGAGCGCAGCGACGAGACGTATCAAGCAGATAGGCGAGGAGCGAAAGGCAGGACACCTTCGACCGAATGGCAGGACAGCCATTCGGCACGTCCGCGGGACGCCCCAAAGGGGTGGCGTACAGGGAGGTACGCCATGACCGAATGGCAGGACAGCCATTCGGCACGTCCGCGGGACGCCCCAAAGGGGTGGCGTACAGGGAGGTACGCCATGACCGCCGCGCAACGCCGCTGTCGGGGCACACAGCAGATTTGTTCACAAGCTCTCACTAGATCGGCGCTCCGAGGGTCGCGAAACCCGTCCGGCCGCCAGATCGAAGCGTTCCTGGATAGCCGCATCCGGCGCCTTGCCCAGCAGGCTCACCAGAACGATGGCGGCCATCGAGAAGGCGAAGCCGGGAACCAGCTCGTAGAGGTCGAAGATGCCGCCGCTCAGCTTCCGCCACACCACCACGATGATGCCGCCCACGACAATGCCGGCGAGGGCGCCGTCGCGCGTCATGCGCCGCCAGTACAGGGACAGGAGGATGGTAGGCCCGAAAGCTGCCCCGAAGCCGGCCCAGGCGTGGGCCACGAGGTCTAGTACTTTGCTGTCCGGCTTGAAAGCCAGCCAGCAGGCGACGCCGGAGACCGCGAGCACCGCGCCGCGCCCGACCCACATCAGCTCGCGAGGACTCGCGGCCGGCCGCAGGAACGCCTTGTAAAAGTCCTCGGACAGCGCCGAGGCGGACACCAAGAGTTGGGCGCTGGCGGTGCTCATGATCGCGGCCAGGATGGCCGCGAGCAGCGCGCCAGCGACAACCGGGTCGAAAAGCAGCAGCGACAGCTTGATGAAGACTTTCTCGCTGTCGCTCCCGGACAGCGGCGGGCGGAAGTAGCCCACACCGGCAATGCCCACGAGCACCGCACCGAGAAGCGTGAGTGTGACCCAGCTCACCGCGATCCAGCGCGCCTGGGGGATCTGCTCTTCGGAGCGGATGGCCATGAAGCGCGGCAGAATGTGGGGCTGACCGAAGTACCCCAGACCCCATCCCAAGAGGGAGACGAGGGCGACCACCGACAGGGTGCGCCCGTCGGAGGACACCAAGGGGTTCAGCATCGCCGTGTCGGACAACGTCAACGCCGCTAGCGTCCGCTCCCAGCCGCCTTGGTGCAAGATGGCCATGAGCGGGAGCACGACGAGCGCGACTAACATCATTAACCCCTGGACCGAGTCCGTCCAGCACACCGCGAAGAATCCGCCGATGAAAGTGTAGGCCACCACTACCAGAGCGCCGGCGGCGACGGCCCAGCGATAGTCCAGGCCGAACACCGACTGGAACAGCTTGCCCCCGGCGACGAAACCGGAGCTCGTGTAGAAGGCGAAGAACAGCAGGATGAAGAAGGCGGTGATGACCCGCAGGACCCGGGTGCGGTCGTTGAAGCGGCGCTCGAAGAAATCGGGCAAGGTCAGCGCGTTGCCGGCAAGCTCCGTGTAGCGGCGAAGCCGACGCGCCACGAGCCGCCAGTTGAGGTAGGTGCCGGCCAGCAACCCCAGGGCGATCCATCCCGCCCGGAATCCGAACGTGTAAGCGAAGCCCGGGAGCCCGAGCATCAGCCATCCGCTCATGTCCGACGCCTCCGCGCTAAGAGCGGACACCCAGTAGCCCAGACGTTGGCTTCCCAGGATGTAGTCCGCGAAGTCCTGCGTGGAGCGGTAGGCCACCACCCCGATGCCCATCATGGCAGCGACATAGACAGCCATGACGGCTGTGATCAGGGAGGCGTCCTGCACCATGGTGGGCCGTACAACCGTTCTTGGCTAGGGGCGTGGAGCTGGTAGATTGCCGCACCGCGGTGCGGGTGTCGATAGCGTTAAGCTCTCGGCATGCCGTCGCGGAAAGAACTGACCGTGAGTCCACCGCCCCAACCGTGGCGCCGCCCGCTCACGCGGAATACCCGGCCCTGCATCCACGTCAGCAGTATGGACAGCCGGATGGACTGGCGGATAGAATCGCCAAGCCGACTGGGCATCCATCTCTACTTTTTGGGGGAAAACCAATGAAAAGGATCGCTGTCGTATTTGCCGCCTCCTTGGCCTGCTTGGTTCTGTCCGGACCCGTCGCCGTCAGCGCGGCGGAAGCGACCAAGGCTCCGACCAAAGCTCTGACCCCGCAGCAACAGCGGATGAAGGACTGCAACAAGGATGCGGCCGAAAAGAAGCTGCACGGAGCCGAGCGCAAGAAGTTCATGAAGGAGTGCCTGTCTACCAAGCCCAAGGCACCCGCCTCCGAGACTGCCCCGCCGCAGCAAGGGAAGTAAACGCCGACCCGGAGAACCGGGCCACCGCGCTCAACGGATCTCTACCGGTAGAGCACGGGAAAGCAGCCCGGCCGGAGCAGCAGGCGCACCGCCATCTGGTGCCTGTGCCTCCCGGCCGGGAGGTCCGCGACATCTCCTCGAAAGCCCGGCCGACGCCGGGCTCGACTCTTACGCGAGCATTGACCTCATTCCCTGGCACGAGCCTGCCGCAAAGGCCGTACTCTCCAACAACTCTTCGCGGCGACCAGGACATGGTCTCCGATGGCCGTCCACTGGGCAGGCAGCGCTGGGACACCGCAGCTGGTGATCGAGGCGGCCGAACTCGCCTCTTCAGGGCGCGCCCCCTGGCGGTGGCCTCAGTCCGTATGCCCGCCCGAGTTCCCCGTATCCGATCCCAGCCTTCGGGAGACGCGGAACTGCAGAGGGTTGTCCCGCAGGCTCAAGGCACGAGCGCCGTCACCCGGCCGATAGGGCTCGGGTGAGATGACGTAAGTGCCGTAGACGAGGTATCTCCCTTTTGGGGTGCCCGGCGGCGCCTCAATCTTGAACCCAACCTCGCGGGGCTGCGTCGTGTTTGGTTGGTCTGCCGCTTCAGGGCCAAAATCCAGGTACGGCCTGGCCTCCGCATGACCCGCGAGCGCCTGTGGCAGCGTCACGTAGCTCGCCACCGAACCGTTCTCGCTGTCCAGGACCATCCATTTTCCGTTCCGCCAGTCCTGTGGCCGCGGGCTGTTCGGCGTTCCTTTGTCCCAGACAAGCATGCCCTGGTCCGAGCCGATCAGCAGGCGCCGGAAGGGAGAGTGGCCGTAATCGAGGGCCAGGATGAGTGAAGTCTCATGGACGGGGAAGCGCACCCACAAACAGGCGGGTACCCTGGCGTAATCCGGGTAGTAGAAGCGGTGGCAGATCACCTCCGGGGAGCATAGGCCGAAGCCCAAGTCTATGCAGGCGCGGCTGCGGGTGACGATGCGCACCGGGCCGGCAATGTAGCCCTCCAGGTGACCGCGAACATCCTCCTCGGTGAAGCGGACCTGTTTCTGAACTGGACCGACGCTGATATTGGTCCGACCGTAAATGTGGATACGGTCCAGCACCGAAGTGCCCTGGATGGCCAGATCCTTGATCACAGCCACCTTCGTGTCGGAGAAGCTGAACGCATAGACCGGCGAGGCGATCCGTCGCTCCTTGGCCCAGTAACGCATGTACCGGGTCGGTGAGAGCGCTGGGGGCGGCGAGTCGTGGCCAAGCCGCTGACCCGGCTGATGTTGGCCTTGAAGTAGTCGAAGGCGACCTTCACCGCCTCCTTGGCGGCGCTGCTCGAGCCTAGGCCGGAGACATTCAATTTCCTGGATCCGTGACTTCGAGTTCTGGGCATCCGGGGCACGGGATAATGGGAGGTATTCTCAGTTGAGTTGGGGGCTTTGACCTTTTGGCGCTGAATTTCAGGCATAGGTTTACACCGGGGCCTGGTGAGGCCCGGGTCGAGTTTCTAGGGATGTCGTCCTAGCTACCCGAAGGCGAGCTGGTAATACAGCTGTTCGAAGGCGCGAAAGCCGGGACAGAGCCGCCGGCCGGTGGCCGCCAGCCGGGCGGCGAGGTACATCAGCTCCTGGAGGACGGTCTTGAGCCGCCTGCGCTTGGCTGGATGGCGAAGAGGAGCCGCCTCGCCGGTCAGCCCGATAAGTCCGATGAAGCGCAGGATGTTGTAGGCGAACACGGCAAAGGCGAGCACCAGGTCATTGGTGTCGAATTTCCCGGAGGGCAGCCGTTCGATATCGAGGTCGGTCTTGAACTCGCTGTGGAACTGCTCGGAGGTCCCGGTACAGGGCGACGATCTCCTCGTCCGGATAGGCCAGGGAGGTCCACCAGCCCTCGAATCTCAAGCTCCGGCACCAGCAGTGCCTGGCCCCTCTTGTCGATGGTGCGCTCGGTCACCCGCATCACCCGGCGAACGTACGATGGAGGTGCTCCTCGATGACGCTGAACAGCGCCACGCGCTTGCCGGGGCGCGGGGTCTCCCATACCCCTTGGCGCTCGGCGCGCTCCAGCCACTCGCCAGGGTCCTCGCCCCGGGGGTTGCACTTGATAATGAAGTCCACCTCCTCTTCGAGGTAGCGCAGCCGGTTCTCCAAGGCGTCATGGGCGCTGTCCTGGCGTACCAGCAGCGGCAGTTTGGTCAGCCGCCGGGCCCGCGGCAAAATACGCTCCCAGACGTAGCGGAATTCCTTCTGGGAGTGCTGTTTGCCTTCACGCAGCTCACAGGCCAGCCCCCAGCCTTCGGTTCCCAGATAGGCGGCGATCGGCGCATAACCGTCATAGCCGTGGTAGGTGCGCGAGACCCCTTCTTTCTTGGTCCCGGAGTTGTTCATGGGAAACACATCGATGTCGAGCGGCACATGGCCGGTCTTGAGCGGGCTCACCGGCACTTTGGCGTTGACCATGAACTCGATATCGGCCTCGTCGATGACCTCCCGCATGAGCGCTGCGTGCTCATCGAGGCGCTGCCTCAAGGTTTCCGCCGAAGGCACCCGCTCCAGCCCCAGCGCCTGGCGGAAAAAATCGTCCCCTCGGACGTTTGTTCTTGAACCGCCCGATGAGCTCCTTCTTTTGGGTATCGACCGAGACCACGGGCAGACCCCGCTGCAGAAAATCGCTCACGCTCGTACCGATGAACTCGAACTGCGCGTTGCGATCGGGATGGTCCGAGCCTTCTCGGGTCTTGCGATTGGACTGCATACTGTAGCGGAGATCATCGAGCAGTCTCCACACCGTCGCCTGCGATACCCGATGCCCCCTGTCCCGAAGCTCTGCCGCCAGCTTGGTCGTGCTCTTGCAAGTCCAGCGCAACGGCGACATCGGATCGCCTCGGGTCACCGGATCGAGCAGTCGATCCAGATCCGAGAGCAGCGTCTCGTCCTGCTCCTGTTGTCGCTTACGCCCACCGCCGGGTCTTCGAATCCTCCGGCGCTCCTCCACCCGCGCCGCTTCCCGACCAGCTCTCCTCAGCTCCTGCATCCCCGCGTGTACGGTGGTGCGAGATACACCGGCTGCCTTGGCTCCACGGCTCACGCCTCCATAGCCCAAAGCGCTCGCCTCCGCTGCCAGACAAACTCGCAACGAGCGCTCGTCCAATAGCGGTGCGAGTATGCGGTATTTCACCCTCAGTGCATCCTCCGCTACCATGGACCCAGAGCATAGTCAGAAGCCAACAACTGTTCAAGTTATTATGCATAGGCGCCTTAGCATCCGACGAGCGCCGAAGCTGCCCAAGATGGGCGGGAAGACCGTGGGCCTTCGTGCGCAAAGTTTCTGCAGTTCCGCCCCTATCGCTTGAGGGGAACTACGAGCCGACGGGAGGCAGCCTTGACCGCGCCAGGACGCCTCTGTCACAGGTTGCCGCGGGAGTAGTTGCTAACCGCACGTTTCGCCTGGCGGGAGACTGACCTTCTCCAAGATGGGATCGAAGACCAACTCGCAGGATGCGCCCTGGTCGACACCCAGCACGAGCCGGATGGTCTCGGTGACGCCGTCCGGCGGGAAGACCACCTGCACTTGACCGTTGCGCTTGTACGTCCCGCTCCCCACTGCGACCCCCAATACGCGCACCGGAGCACGTACCAGCAGGTCCTGCAGCAAGCCGTCACGCAGCGGCGTGTATGCGTCGGCGCCGTCGCTCACGTCCAAGTGCAGACGTTGCGCCTCCATGTCCAGCGTCAGACGCAGGGAGCGCCCGCCGAGCGCCGCCTCCTCCGCGGCCAACTCCAGGGCGCCCGCCATGGCTCGCACCCCCCGCCGCAGCTCTTCCCGGTCGTGACCCACGAAACGCGGCATGAGCAGCGTGAGCGTCACGGCGAAGATCACCATGACCATGGTCAGCTCGATCAGCGTGAACCCGTCCGCGCCGAGGCGCGCCGGATGGATCATGGGCGGTTCCCTATCGTGGAAGATTCCAGGACTCGATGTCCGCGTCGTTGCCCTCGCCCCCTGGCAAGCCGTCCGACCCATAGGAAACGATGTCGTAGTCCCGATGCACCCCTGGGCTCAGATACACATAAGGGTGGCCCCACGGGTCGGAGGGGAGCGCATCGAGGTAACCGCCGTCCTTCCAGTGCTCCGGCACGGGCTCGGTCAGCGGCTTGGTCACCAGAGCCTCCAGCCCCTGGTCGGTGGTCGGGTAGCGCGAATTGTCCAAGTGATACATCTCCAGCGCTGCACTGATGGCCTGGATGTCGAGAGTCGCCTTGGTGCGGCGGGCCTCCTCCGGTCGGCTGAAGATCTTCGGGATGATGAGCGTGGCCAGGATGCTGAGGATGACCACGACCACCAGCACCTCGATGAGTGTGAAGCCCTCGTCTCGTCTCGCTCGGCACATGGTTCCTCGCTTGCGCCCCTCCCGGCGGTCTGTCGGCCTTACAGGTGGATGAGCTGGTTCATCTCGAAGATGGGATACAGGATGGCCAGGACGATGAATCCCACGGCAAGGCCCATGAGCACGATCATCAAAGGCTCCAACACGCTGGTCAAAGCCCCGAGCGCAGCCTGAATGTCCACCTCGTAGCTCGCCGCGGCGCTGCCCAGCATGGCCTCCAGCTCGCCGCTCTGCTCGCCGGCGCGCACCATGTGCAGCAGCAGCGGCGGGAAGATGCCGCAGCCGCGCAGGGACGCTGCGACGGAGGCACCCTGGGCCACGTCTTCGGACGCTGCGCGCACGGCCTCGGCGGCAGCCTGGTTGCCCAGCACCTCAGCCGTCAAGCGCAGGCTCGGAACGGCCGGCAGACCGCTCTGCAGCAGCAGCCCCATGGTGCGGGCAAAGCGCGCACTGACGATGCGCCTGATGAGCGCGCCGGCCAGCGGCAGCCCTAGCAGCCAGCGATCGCGCAGCACGCGCCGCGGACCGGTGCGCACGTGCCGCAGACCCGCCCAGACCGCGAACGCCGTCCCACCGATGAGGAGCACGCCGTATTCCGACAGGAAATCGCTGATGTGCAGCAGCAGCCGCGTGGGCCAGGGAAGCAGTTGATGCGACTCCTGGAAAACCCGGATGACCTTGGGGACCACATAGGCCAGCAGAGTCCCCACGATACCCACCCCGACCACCAGCATGAAGGCCGGGTAGATGAGCGCGGCGAACAGGCGCGTGCGCAGCATGCGCTGTTGCTCGATGACGTCGGCTAGCCGGCCCAGCACTCGATCCAGGGCCCCGCTGGCCTCGGCGGCCGCGATGAGCTGCCGGTGCAGCTCCGGGAACACGCGCGGATGGTCTCCCAAAGCACTGCTCAGGGAACGTCCTTCATTGACCTGGTTGCGAACGCCGGCGAGCACGCCCTTCAATAAGGGCCGCTCCGCCTGTTCTTCGAGCGCGGCCAGCGCCGGAACCACGGGCATCCCCGACCCCACGAGCGCAGCGAACTGACGGAACAACACCGCCAGATCCGCCAAGCCTAGGCGCCGCCTCAGCCAGCCGCGCGACCCGGTCTGCTGACCGACCTGCTCCTCCCAGATCTGCGCCGGCAGGATGCCCTGGCTCCTCAGGCGCGACCGCGCTGCGCGCGGCGAGTCCGCCTCCACCACCCCGCGCGCGGAACGCCCGTCTGCCCGCACCCCTTCGTAGGCGAACAGACCCATCAGATCTCCTCGGCTTGAGTCACCCGCACCACCTCTTCCACCGCGGTGACGCCCGCCGCCGCCTTCTCCACTCCGGCCTGGCGAATGGTCTGCCAGCCCCGGTCCGCCATGTGCTCGCGCAGCGCCTGGGTGGAGCCGCGGTCGTGGATGAGCTGACGCGCCATGTCATCCACGGTCAGCAGCTCATAGATCCCGGTGCGCCCCCGATAGCCGGTGCCGAGGCAGGCGTCGCAGCCGCTCGCTCGGTACAGCACGCCGTTCTGCCCCAGTCCCAGCTCCGCACGCAGGGCCGGAGCAGGCTGGTAGGCCTCGCGGCAGCGGGGGCACAGCACCCGCACCAGGCGCTGCGCCATGACGCCCACCAGGGCCGAGGCCAACAGGAACGGCTCCACGCCCATGTCCACCAAGCGGGCGCAGGCCGAAGCCGCGTCGTTGGTGTGCAGCGTCGAGAGGACCAGATGCCCCGTCAGGCTGGCCTGGATGGCGATGCGCGCCGCCTCGACATCCCGGATCTCTCCCACCATGATGATGTCGGGGTCCTGACGTAGGATGGAACGGAGACCATTGGCGAAGGTGAGGCCGGTCTTGGTATTGACCTGAATCTGGCCGACCCCCGAAAGCTCGTATTCGATCGGATCCTCGATGGTGAGGATGTTGCGGTCCTCCCTATTCAGCTCCATCAGCGCGGCATACAGGGTCGTGGTCTTTCCGGACCCGGTCGGGCCGGTCACCAGCAACATGCCGTGGGGCAGGCGTATCCACTTCCTCAACGGCTCCAGCGCCCGCGCATCCAGACCCAGCTCAGGAAGACGGAGCAAGGCCGCGCCGCGGTCCAGGAGACGCATCACGACGCGCTCGCCGTAGGCCGTGGGCAGCACCGAGACGCGGATGTCCACCTCCCGCCCGCCCACCCGGATCTTGATGCGGCCGTCCTGGGGGAGGCGCTTCTCCGCGATGTCGAGGGAGGCCATCACCTTGATGCGCGAGGCCAGCGCGGACTGAAACTGGCGCGGCGGGCGGATCACGTTGTGCAGCACGCCGTCCACTCGGAAGCGCACGGCGAGGTCGCGCTCGTAGGGCTCGATGTGAATGTCGCTGGCGCGTTTCTTGACGGCCTCGGACAGCAAGGTGTTGACGAGGCGGATGATGGGCGCGTCGTCGGCGCTCTCCAGAAGGTCCGTGGGCTCCAGGGGCAGTTCCTGGAGCGAACCCTCGAGCGACAGCCCGTCCAGGGTCTCGACCACGTCCTGAGCGGTCCCGCTCGCCTGGTCGTAGACGCGGTTGATGAGCCGCTCCACCTCACTGCGGCTCGACACCACGAGGCGCAGGGGCCTGGCGAGCAGACGCCGACAGTCGTCGAGGGCCTCGATGGCGAGCGGGTCCGCGCACAGGATTTCCACCTGTCCGTCCACCTCGCGCAGGGGCAGCAGGGCATGGCGCTTGGTGAAATGGATCGGCAGCACGGTGGCAAGTCGAGCATCAATCGCGCCCTCGTCGACGCGCAAACGCCGCTCCAAGCCGAGCTGGCGGCACACCGAGTCGAGCAACTCCTCGCCAGCCAGGGGCTGCTCGATGGCGCCCTCGGACGGGGAAGCCTGTTCTCTCACGGCGACATCGCTCAAAAACCACCCCCTTCGCCCCACTGCGAAGGTACATGCGACTCCTCGGATGGCCGGGAAGCCTTGGACGCAGCGGGGTGCGGCGCCTGGGGCGCAGGCGCCGGGATCGTCGCCGTCGGAGGAGCGAGGGAGTGCGATATGGGAGGCGCAGCGCTTGGCGGCGTCATCGACTGCTCAGACCGCCCTTCTCTGGCCGTGAGAGCATGATACTTGCCGCGGGAGAGCGCCTCCAGATCCTGGGGGCGGCGTATCACCGTCGGCTGGAGAAATATCATGAGGTCCGTCTTCTGCCTCTCGTGGGTTGTGGACCGGAACAGCTGCCCGAGCAAGGGCACGTCACCCAGCAGGGGCACCTTGGTCACGGAGTCGTTGTCCTGGTCCTGGATGAGCCCGCCGAGAGCGATCATCTGGCCCTGGCGCACCACGACGCTGGTCTTGAGGGAGCGCTTGTTGGTCAGCAGCCCCTGCGGATTGTTGACGGTGCCCGGCACCACGCTGGAGATTTCCTGGTAGATGTCCAGGCGAATGGAGTCGCCGGTGGTGATCTGAGGAGTGACCCGAAGCTTGAGGCCGATGTCTTCCCGGGTAATGGTCTGGAAGGGATTGGTCACGCCATTGGTGGTGGGCACCGTGCCGGTGAGGAAGGGCACGTTCTGCCCGACCACGATCTCCGCCTCTTCATTGTCCATGGTCAGCAGGTTCGGCGTGGAGAGGATGTTCACCGCCGTATTCGACTGCAGAGCGGTCACCAGCGCGCCCAGATTGAGAAACTGCTGTCCTTGCCAGGTGATCAGGCCATCCACCACACCGATTGCCAGCCCGTTCAGCAGGAAGGGGTTGGCCGACGCCGCATTGATGTTGTTGGGATTACTGGGGTTACTCAAGGATGTCTGCCCAATAAAAGACGGCCCGGCATTCGGTTTGGTGAAGTCGTTGGTGGTGCGCCACTCGACGCCGAACTCCTTCTGCAGGTCCGAGGTGATCTCCATGATCAGCGCCTCCACGTACACCTGGAGTCGCCGGATATCGAGCTGCCCGATCACCGAACGCAAGGTGTCGTAATCCTGGGGGTCCGCGCCGATCACCAGGGCGTTGGTGGACTTGTCGGCCATGACGCTTACGGGCCGCAGGAAACCTTCCAAGGCGCCCGCCCCCGCCGGGCTTTCCTTGGTTCCCCCCTTCAGGTGCTGGAGCATATCCGTCAGTACCTTCGCCATGCCTTCGGCGTCGGCATTCTTGAGGTAATAGACGTGGATGTAGTCGATTACTTTGCCGAGGGGGCGATCCAACTGGCTCAGCACGTGCCGGACCTCTCCCAGCATTGACTTGGGAACCAGTGCCACCAGGGAGTTGGTCCGCTCGTCCGCCAGGAACTTGGCCGGCAGGGCCTGCGTCTTGTCCCCGGTAAAAGCCTTGTTGAGGGTCTCGGCGATTTTCTGAGCGCTGGCGTAGCGCATAGTGAATAGCTGCAGGGCAGGACCCTGCTCCGCCACGTCCAGCAGGTCCACCATCTCCACGATGCGCCGGACGTTGCTCGCGTAGTCGGTGAGAATCAGGGTGTTGGACGGCGCATGCGCGGCCAGGTAGCTGTTGGGCGAGACGAGCGGGCGTAGCACCGGCACCAACTGCGCCGCTTCCACGTGCTTCAGCCGAATGAGCTGGCTCACCAGCGCATCGGTCTTTGGGGGCGGCTTCGCTTCGTCCACCCCGCGCACCGAGACCCCCTTCTGTTTGGCGTCCACGGCGGGGACGATCTTTTGTACGCTGCCCGCCGGAACGATCGCGTATCCCTGCACCTCGAGGATGGACTCGAAGATTTGCCGGGCCTCTTCCTTGGTTACCGGCGAGGGGGTGATGATGGTCACTGTCCCCTTGACGCGGTTATCGATCAGATAGTTGACGCCGGTCAGCTCCGACATGAACTTGACGATGGCGCGGATATCGGCGGCTTGGAAGTCCAGAGTGATGCGCCCATTGCCGTTGGATGCGCGCTCAGCGGCGGCGGTCATTCCCACGGCTCCGAGGAAGGCTAGACCCAGCAGCGCGAGCAGCGCTCCCCTCCGGCGCCAAGGCGCGCCGTGGAACGGCGAGCCCTGGCGGGGCGGACGACGACCGCAAGACCTCTCAGGCAGGGGAAAGCGGCGTTGGACGGACACCTTACGGATTGACTCCTGAAGCGTCGTCTGAGGCTCCCGCAAATGCGACCGGCTGACGGCAGCCCGGAGACGCTCGGTCAGCCGGCTCCCTCACGCAGCGCCCGGGAAGGCCGCAGGCGCTGGCCCGCCAAGGCGGGCACGGAATCGAGGCAGCGGAGACGCCCGAACAGGGGTCCAGGCTGGCGAATGGAAAACGGCGGTCGAGAGGCGAGCGCTGGCCGGGGGACTGCATCTCTCTTGCGGATCAACGTCTGACGATTCGAGCAAACCGAGTCCCCGAGGGAAGCCGGCGGCCCGCGCCGGGCGGCCCGGGGTCCTCAAGTCGACCTGCAGTCTAGCACACTCCGGCGACCGGCAAAGCATTGGCCCGCGCCTTCGCGCAAACGATCAGCGGGACCTGGCGGGGCGACGAGAAAAAAGGGGCGAACCGCGGTCCGCCCCCATCGAGGGTCACAGCTATAGAAGCGCGCTGGACGCTGCGCTTTTGTTGTTTTTACGGCACCCCGTGCACGGCCTGCACGTCGGCGATCGCGCCTGACGAGTGGCAGACCGCGCAGGTCTCGAAGACCGCCCCACTGTCGATGGCCGCCTGGGTGGTGTCGAAGGACCCGCCGCCCGTTTGGGTGATGTGCTGGTTGGTCAGCTCATCGTCGTGACAGGAGGAGCAGGCCGCCGCGATGGGGGTGACCTTGAGATCGTCGTCCGGCGTGGCGAGGGCGTCCTTGATGCCCTGTACATCGCCGGCCAGGGCGGGGCTCGCGGTCTGCACCGTGGTCCCCAGCGTGCCTTGCACCAGCGGCACCTGGTAAGTGCTGTCGACATGGCAGATGGTGCAGTCGTTCAGGATGCCCGGGAAGCGCACGTCGTTGAACGAGTTGGGGTTCCCGCCGAAGCCGTACACGGTGATGCCGCTCGCCCGGTTGGGAACCTGGGACTCGTCCGGACCGCTGGCATGGATGCCGTGGATCATGGCCTTGAAGTGGATCGCCTGCTCGCGCAAGCCGTCCACCCCTGTCGCCGTGAAGTCCGCATAGTTGTTCGCGGACGCCGGGCGCTGAGTGATGTCGGTCGCGTTCGGGTTGTGACAGATGACGCAGAGATCGATGTTGTTGGTGCGGTTGGAGCCGTGCAGGCTGAGCACCTCATGGCACTTGTCGCAGTTGGCGATATCCACCACCTGCTTGCGCGGCTGCGGCGTACTGTCGGTGATGGGGACGTACTGGACGACGCTCCTCACCGGAATGGACTGCACTGTCCCGTGGGCCGGATCGAAGGGATTGGAATTGGTGGCGGCCGGATGACCTTCGATGGCCGCGGCGCCGGTCCCTTTGGCGGCCGGAATCCCCTGCGCCTGCTGGCTGCCGTCGGGGATGGCCACGGTCGAGGTCACGGTCAGGGTCCCGTCCCCGTTGTCCGTGGCATTCCTCACGCCGTTGGTCACCGCCGGGATGCTGATGGGCTGGGCGGGGATGCTGCCGCTCCCGGTATTGTTGTAATCGACCGTGTCCCAACCGAAGTCGATGGCCAGGCGACTGCTGCCGGTGGAGCTGCTGGAAGTCCAGTCGGGTGACTCGGTCAAATTCATGGGCTGACCATCCTTGAGCACTTGGAACACCACCTTCGGTTTCTGGCCCGGCGCGGTGTCGGAAACGCTGACGATCTTGTACTCGTAACGCTTAGCCTCGTTTTCGGCGAAAATCTGGTGCACCTCGGCGCTGGGAGCGAGGCCGTTCGGTCCGTGACAGCTCGCGCAGCCGCCGTTGCTCGGCTGCGGGCCGGCGGTGTGCTCCCTCATCCCCGGAGGCGGCGGAGAAGTGAAGCTCACGTCCTCGTGGCAGGATGTGCATGCCTGCATGGTGGGGACCGTCTGCCAGGAGTCGCCATTCGGGGCGGTCGCCTGGTTGTGGCACTTGGCGCAGTGCCGGATATCCTGGGGAAAGACCACGGTGGAGAAGTCGGTGCTGCTGATCTTATAGGGAGTGCCTGCTTTAACGCTGAGGAGGTCGGCGCCGAGGTGGAGCTTGTGGATGAACACCTTGAAGTCCACGGTATTGCCGGTTTCGGCATCCGTGGTCCCGGGGTTGTGGCAGGTGACGCAGTACTTCGTCTCGATCCGTCCGCCGTAGATCACCTCCCTGCCTCCCACAACCTGGGGGTTGGCGCCGTGCGCCCGCAGTTGAGTGTGGCACTCGTTGCAGTTCGAGGTCGTCACGATGTCGTTGGTGGTGGTGACCTGACCGCCATTTGGAACGAAGTCCAGGGTCGGGTTGCCCGCCGGCAGGGGGGAGCCGTTGAGCGACCCGCTGAACTGGATGGCGACCCGGGTGGTCGCCGTCGGGTCATAGGGCACGGGGATTGGCGTCGTGACGTTCGTGACGTCGGTCGCGAAGGTGTACGTGTAAGTGCCGTCGCCGTGGTCCACCAGGGTCCCGGTTCTGTCGTAGGTCGCCTGGATCGCGTTTTGGAGGGCGGCACCCGACGCCGTCCGGTTGATGTAGCTCTGCCAGGAGTTGCCATCGCCGTTGTTGGGCACAACGAGCTTCGCCATGGTGAAGCGCACGTTGCCGGTGGAGCCGGCGGTGAGCCCGATCACCGGCGCGTTGTTCTGGTCCAACACGGTGAAGTTCACCACCGGGGGACCGTTGATGGGTTCCACGCTCGTAATCGTCGCGTTGAGCGCCGTGGGCGCCGCGGTCGGCGTCCCACCGGGCGGCCCCGCAGGCCCCTCGGGCCCCGAAGGTCCGGCAGCCCCGGAAGAGCCACTGCTGCCATTGAAACATCCCGTCAGTGCCAGAGAGAGCGCAAGCGCCCCCAACACGGACCCTGTCCCGAACGCTCGTCGCTGTGTCATATCCTCCACCCCTGACTTTCGCAGCCGGCCCATAGTTGGGCACCCTGTGTGCCGTGAAAAATTCGCTGTATCCAAAACGCCTCACCGCGCGCAACTTTGTCAGCGCCGTGGCGTTTGTAGCATAGGCTCCCCCCGCGGTCAACTTCTCGTTGCATGTTAGGGAACATACACCTGGCAATCTCTCGCCGGCCCGTCGGGCGGGCGGTACTCACCATGAAGCTCCATGGTGAAATCGAGCAGCATCAAAAACGGCGTCTCGGTGCTGCTGGACGAGTAAGACTTAGGCGGGTCCTGTTCTCGCAGGGGGGTTGGATGAAGGCGCGCTACCCGGTCCATCTGGCCAACACGGCGGGTATCCGGCGGTACGAGGGCTTGAAGTACACCGACAATGGGCACGATGCCCGCTGGCCCGCCCGTCTGCTGCGCCCTGGGGCCACTGCCTAGTGACATTTGGTCAGGAGAGGTAGGCCGGGTTTAGCGCAGCGTCACCCGACAAATCCAGCCGCGTCGGGTGACGGCCTGTCGGCCTATCCCCACCTTACGATCTGCTGAGAGAAGGAGGTACGTCCCTGAGACGGAGGAGCACCGTGAAAGCGGGACGGAGAGCTGTGGGCTCTCCGTCCCGTGGCGAGGCGCTCTTTACAGCCCGTTCAACTGGGCCACCGTCGCGCTGGACACGGCCTGGTAGAAGGGCGGGTTATGCACCCCTTCGCTCGCGTCCTGGTCGAGGAGCGAGTAGTTCCAGTTGGCCTTGGCGAGGATGTCCGTCTGGTTGGACGTGAGGTTCGGCAGATAGTCGGGAATATTCATTGCCGTCCCGCCCGCCGGCGTCACCTTCGGCTGGCGCCCACCCGTGTAGCTCACCGCCACCCCGTCGCCCTTGAGCTTGGTGACCGCCTGCTGAAAGGCCGCCTGGATGGCATCGACCTGTGCCTTCCCGGCTGTTTGTATCTGATCGGCGTTAGGCGACCCCGAGGTGTGGCAATCGATGCAGATGGTCGGGCTGGCCGCAAACTGGTGGTTGGTACCGCCGCCCTCGATGCTGAGATTCGGGTCCGGCGGGGTCTTCACCATATGGCAAGTGACGCAGGTGTCCGTGACGGTGATATCCCCGGCCTGGACCCCCGAGTGGGGGGAGCGCTCACCGGTCACGAAGTAAGCATTACGCCCCATGAGCGTATCCCCCTGGCAGGCCTCGTGCGGCGCGCTGAACGAAGTGAGGGTGCCCCAGTTGGGATCGCCGTCCTCGTGGAGGGTGATCTCCCCATTCGAGGCTTCGCCGTTGCGGGAGTTGTGGCAGGTGATGCACATGGCTCCCTTGCCCACGTTGTCGGCTTCGAAGCCTGCCGGGAGCTTCGGCGTGCTGCCGGTCACCCGCGGCTGGGCGTTGGTAGTGGGCCCGCTGGTCGTTCCCGGATCGTGGGGGTCGTGGCAGACCGCACAGGTCTGGGGCTGGACGGTCTGCGGGGTGAGATTCGCCAGGGCCGGGCTCGCCAGGCTCTCCGGCGTCAGGACGCGCGAGGCGTCGCCGCCCTCGAGCTGCGTCAACCAGACCAGGAAGCCCTCGCCGGTATGGCAGCCGGCACAACCGTTGCGAACGCTAGTGCTTCCGTCGGCGGCGACGCTGAACCCCTCGCTAACGGCAACGTTGTAGTTGGCGTGGCCGCTCTCCTGCCACTGCTGGTAGCGCCCGTGACGCAAGGGCTCCCCGTGGCAGCTACCGCACGTGTCGGAGGACAGGCTGAAGCGCTCGGGAACATAACCGGAGAACGTCGCATGGGCGGCCGTGTTGTTGGGCCCGTGGCAATTCTCGCACTGGATGTTCGCCAGGCCCGCCGTCTTCGGGTAGTTCGCCAGGATATTGGTCCAATTGTCGGGGTTGACCACCACCGCGCCGTTGTTGGCGAAGATAGTGCTGAGCATGTCGGCGTAGTCGCTCTGATCGTCGAAGCCGTTGTTCGCGGCGTTGAGGTCGTAGCCGACCGAATGGCACACGAAGCAGGAGGAGCTGTAGTGGTTGGGGCTGGGGGCATCCACGTTCTGGGTGAAGATCTCGGCATGCCCGGAGAGCTGCCAGGCGTTGTAGGAAACCACAGCCTCCGGAGCCGAGCTGCCATGGCACGCCGGGAAGCACGACCCGCTGTTCACCGGTCTGCCATTCGCATCCTGGCCCGTGATCAGGCCTGCCCAGGTGCCCGCGTAGATGGTCAGCACGTCCGTGCCGCCCTCGGATACGATGTACTTGCCGGCGGCCGTGGGCGTGAACCAGGGGTCCTGGCTTGCCGCGTCGTTGAGCGCGGGGTTACCGGGCCCGCTGACGGTCCAGGTGTAGCCGCTCTGGGCTTCGGGGATGGGTTTGCCGGTGACTGGATCCGTCGGCGGCGGGTCGGTTGGTTTTGTCCCCTTGAACGCGCCGTGGAGGAGCACCCCCGGGCCCACCGGGACATTCTGCACCCCCGTGGTCACGTCGAAGGGAAGCGTCGCGGTGACCGGCACATCCTGGCTGTAGGTCTGCCCGCCGCTGTCGGTCCCGGTGACGGTCAGCACCGTCGTCCCGGCCTCTGCCAGGTCGAAGGGGGCGCTGCCCATCACCATGTAGCGGTTCAGGACGACGGTCCCGCGCGCGGGCTCCTGGGTGTCTTCGTCGACGACGATGTTGCCCTCGGAGTCGGTCTCAATCTCGCCGCGCTCTTGGGTGAGGATGCGGAAGTACTCGTTCTTGTAGACCGTGGCGGACGGCAAGGTGGCCGTCACGGTTTGGGTGTCGACGTTGGCAAGCTCCAACGGGACGCTGTTGGACTGCGTCCACTGGTACGAGGCCACGGTGTTGCAGACGAGGGCGGTGGGCGTGGCGGTTACCTGGATCTGGCTGCCGGGGTCGGCAGTCCCGTTGACCGTTGTCTGGAAGGGCTTGGCGGTAGCCGTGGGAGCCAGCGCGGCGTCGCCCGGGGCCGTCTGACCTGCTGCCACGGTGACGTTGACCGTTTGCGAGGTGAAGTTGGTCGCCGCGATGGTCAGCGTGTAGTCCCCGGCCGCCAAGGCGGCGAGGGTATAGGCGCCGCTTTGATCCGTTGTGGTGTTGGCGCCGGTGGTGGGACCGGCCGTGACGGTGACGGTCGCCCCGGCGACCGCAGCCCCCGACGCACCGGCAGCACACTGAGCGTTCGTGACCGTGCCGGCCACGGTCCCGGTGGTTCCGCCTCCGCCACCACTGCTTGCATTGTGATGGTTGTTGTTGCACCCGGCGAGCCCGAGCAGGCCGGTCAATAGGGCGGGCAATAAAAGTTGCCACGTGCTGGTGGTTTTCATGCGCCTCCTCCTTCTGATGGTTGAGAACGAACCGGCCATTGCCGGCTCTGATGCTCGCTGTCGACGGGTCGACCCAAGGAGCGGCACGCGGGCCGCCTCGGGTCCCCTGTGTCAGGAAAAAACACAGCCTTCCCTCTACCTATCCCCAGCCTCTATCTATCCCCAGCGCGGGGGGGACAGAAGACAAATCTCCCCCCCATAACCGTACACCGCGACACTCCTGACAAATATTGAACTGACCAGTGGCGTTCTCTCCTCAGCCATGGCCCGCCTCTCCGTCCGTGATCCGAAACAGGCGAATTGGTTGCCACACACCGAGGATCGGTCCAGCCGTTCCGACAAAGCAATGCGCGTCACGGCCGTGTGTAGCTCCTTCCCGCCCGCCTGCAGGAGGGTAAGCGCTGCGCCACTGTAGATTCGCCAGCAAGGTATGTCAATATTTGATGAAGCATACCGAATTTACCAGTTCCAACGCGTCTACCGTGGAGAAATCGAAATCTAGCCCTACCGCGCGCAGCCGTCAAGGCTGAGGTGAGATTTCTTACATTGGTTCTGAATCAAACGCTTATATTCTAATGTAGCGGCAGCGATACTTGTCGCGAAAAACTTGACAGCCTTCTTTTGAATTGCTTATAAGTGCCCGAGCAAGGGCTTTTCAGGCGAGCAGGGCACTACCCTGCGGTAATCCCGTCCGACCAGACGTATTGATGCATCTCGAGGGGAGAGCTTTTCGGTGATTCCGCACATCGTCAAGGTATCGTTGGCCGTTGGGCTCTGCGGCTGTCTGGCCATGGGTGCAGGACATGCCACACCGGCCAGCCCGGCAAATCCTGAAGGCACGCACCCGCAAAGCGCCCAGCCTGCCTACTCCGAAAAGGGCGCCGATACGTGTCTGATGTGTCACGCCAACGCCCAGGTCTTGCCCATCTTCAAGACCAAGCACGGCAATCGAGGGGATCCTCGTAGCCCTATGGCGGGCCTGCAGTGCGAGGCGTGCCACGGGCCCGGAGGCGAGCACGTCAAGGCGATGATGTCCGGCAAGATGGTGCCGCCGCCGGTGACCTTCGGTCCCAAGGGGCACACCCCGCCCGCGGAGCAGGACCAGGCATGCCTGCAGTGTCACGAGAACCACGAGCGCATCGGCTGGAAGGGGAGCCCCCATCAACAGAACGACGTGACCTGCTCCCAGTGCCACCGCGTGCACGTCGCGAAGGACGCGGTGCTGGCGCGCAGCGAGCAGCCGGACGTCTGTTACCGGTGTCACAAGCCCCAACGGGCGGAGAGCTACGAGGCATCGTCCCACCCGATCCGTTACGGCAAGATGGACTGCAGCGACTGCCACAGCCCCCATGGCTCACCCGGCTCGCATCTGCTCATCAAGGAGACGGTGAACGAGACCTGCTACACCTGTCATGCGGACAAACGGGGACCGTTCCTGTGGGAGCACGCGCCGGCGTCGGAGAACTGCGAGCTTTGCCACCGGCCGCACGGCTCCAATCACCTGGCACTGCTGAGAAAGGAACCACCGTACCTGTGCCAGGAGTGCCACGCCGAGATCGGCCATCCCAGTGTGTTCTACAACGGAAATGGGATACCGCCGGTGGGCGCCGACCGCGCCATGCTCGCCCAGGGGTGCATGAACTGCCACTCGCAGGTGCATGGGTCCAACCATCCGTCGGGGGCCACGCTGCTGCGATGAATTTGGGGAGCCGGCATCCCTGAGGTGCGGGCTAACTGAACTGAGGGTAGGGGTGAGAACATGAAAACGACGATGAGTGCTCGTGCCATCCTCGTCATCGCGTCGTCGGGGTGTTTGCTGACTCCGGCGCTCGCTCAGGAGTCCGGCGACGCGTCGAACTACGGAGAAATCACCAAGAACTGGAAATGCGAGCTGTGCCCCAAGGAGCAGGGACCGAGCGGCGAGGTGGAAGGGGGCGTCGGTTACGTCTCGGAGGACTCCGCCAAATTCGGGCAGTATACCGGCCTGAACGAGCAAGGACCCTACTTCATCGGCAATGGGAATGTCCGCTACCTCACGGGGGGCGCGTGGTATTGGAACATGGACGTTACCAACCTCGGGCTGAGCTCGCGGGATATCGGGTTCGAGGGCGGCAAGCAAGGAAGCTACACGGGCTTCGTGACATACGACCAGATCCCCGACAACCTGTGGGATACCACGCAAACGCCGTTCCTCGGGGTGGGGGGCAACACGCTCACACTCCCCGACAACTGGGTTCCCGCGAGCACCACGCAGGGCATGACGGCCCTTCCCGAAACGCTCAGGAAAGTCAACGTCGACACCCAGCGCAACACCGTCGCCACCGGCTTCTCCTACATTCCGCTCAAGGACTGGGAAGTCAAACTCCGCTACAGCCACGACCATCAGGACGGCCTGCAGATCATGGGGGGGGCCATTGGCGGCTCCTTCGGCACGGCCCGCTCCGCCATCCTGCTGGCGCCGGTCGACTACGGCACCGACCAGGTGAACCTCGATGCGTCTTACACCGGCAAACAGTTCCAGGGACAGATCGGCTACTACGGGTCGTTCTTCACCGACGGCAACAAGTCGCTCACCTGGCAGAATCCCTTCACCGACCCGACCGCTCCCAACGCCCTCGGGCGCTCGGCTTTGCCGCCCGACAACCAGTTCAATCAGTGGTTCGTACGCGCGGGGTACGATGTGCTTCCGAGCACGCGGGTGAACGGCTACTTTTCGTATGGCAGGATGTCACAGGACTCGAGCTTCCTCCCCTACACCACGAACCCGACCCTGCCCACGCAGCCGCTGCCCACGGATTCGCTGGGCGGTCAGGTCGACGTGATGGCGGCCAAGTTGAACGTCGCGTCCAGGCCGCTTCAGAAGCTTCGGCTGAACGCGGAGTGGCAATACAACGAGCGCGACAACTACACGTCCCAGAACGTGTACGATTATGTGGTTGCCGACACGGTGATCTCGCCTAATCCCCAGACCAACCCGACGTACAGCTTCCGCCAGAACCTCCTCAAGCTGGACGCGGCCTATTCGCTGCCCATGCGCACCACGCTCACCGGCGGCGTGGACTACGAGAAGTACCAGCGCACCCAGCAGGAGGTGAATTCGACCAACGACTGGACCTTCCGAATGAAGCTGAAGACCGTGCCCCACGACATGGTCAATCTGTTCCTGGACTACGCCCACTCCAATCGCACCGGAACCAACTACAACACCGTCGACACCATCGTCCCGCCGGAGAACCCGCTGCTGCGCAAGTACTACATGGCCGACCGCGGCCGCAACCTAGTGGGGACACTGCTTACCGTGACTCCGATCGACAGGATCAGCATGCAGTTGGGGGTCGACTATGCCCTCGACGACTACCGAAACTCCAGCGTCGGGCTGACCAGCGACGAGGACATCACGTACACCGTGGACCTCTCCTACGTGCCGTTGGAGCGGCTCACCACGCACGTCTTCTACACTCGCGAAGCCATCACGTCGAAACAGGCCGGAAGTGCGGCCTTCGCCGCGCCGAACTGGTTCGCGACGAATGAAGATACCGTCAACAGCGTGGGCGCTGGGTTCAAGGTCGCGGCCATCAAGGACAAGCTCGACTTCAGCGTGGACTACGTTTGGTCGCAGTCCACCGGACAAATCAATCTGTCGAGCCCAGACCTACTTTTTGCCCCTCTCCCCGACCTGACCACCAATCTGCACAGCGTGCGGGTCCAGGGCAAATACAAGCTCAAGGACAATCTGTCCGTCAAGCTCGCGTACTGGTACCAGAATTACGATTCCAGCGACTGGGCGCTGAACAACGTGGCGCCGAATACCATTCCGCAGGTGCTGAGTCTGGGCCAGCAGCCGTACAAGTACAACGACAACGTCGTCGGCCTCTCAGTCCTTTATCATTTCTAGGGCGCTGAGGGCCATTGTCCGTGCCGTCCGGTTCGACCGATTTCCTGCGTCGCCGGGCGGCGGGTTTTTGATTGTCGCTAAACGGGGTCAATCAAGAGCTGTTGTCCCTGATATCGAAACGGTGGAGGAGGATTGAATGAAGATCGACCAACGAGCGTTGCGCGCAGCATTATTGGCCTGCGCCGCGGCCGCAGCTCCGGCCGTCCTCGCCGCCGGGCCTTCGGCGGAGATGTTGAGCCAGCCCTGCGCGGGGTGTCACGGCGTCAACGGCGTCAGTGCCGGAGACAGCATCCCGAGCATCGCGGGCATGCCCGAGTCCTATCTCGAGCAGGCCATGACCCAGTTCAAGGATGGCAAGCGCTACAGCTCCATCATGGGCCGCATCGCGAAGGGCTATAGCGCCGACGAGATCAAGGCGATGGCCGGATTCTTCGCGAAGCAGAAGTGGGTCTCCCCGAAACAGAAGGTCGATGTCGCCCTGGTGGAGCAGGGCAAGAAGATACACGGAGCCAAATGCGCCTTGTGCCATCAAGATAATGGCCGCTCCCAGACGATGAGCGGGCGCTTGGCGGGGCAGTGGCGCGAATATCTGGAGATCCACTTCCACGAGTGCAAGGAGCGGGCTTCGGGTGTTCCGCAGCCCGCCCCGATGCAGCAGGCCATCGATCAGCTCAATGCCGAGGACATGAAGGCCCTCGCCAACTTTTACGCCAGCCAGCGCTAACGAGGGGACCCCGATGCCCAATATCTCACGCAGGAACTTCATCAAGACAGCGGCGGGTCTGGCCGCCGTTGGGACTTTCGGAGCCGGCTTTCCGTCCGTGGGCCGGAGCGCCGCCAAGGGAAGGGTCGTTATCGTCGGGGCCGGCTACGGCGGCGCCATCGCCGCCAGATACCTGCGCATGGAGGACCCCGGCCTGGACGTCGTGCTCGTCGAGCAGAACGCGAAGTACGTGTCTTGCCCCCTCAGCAACGAGGTCCTCAGCGGCGAGCGCACCCTGGCGTCCCTCACCTTCGGTTTCCAGGGCCTCGCTTCTCACGGCGTGAAGGTGCTCCACGACAAGGTCACCGGGATCGACCCCCAGGCACGCAAGGTGCGCACGCACGGCGGCAAGACACTTCCCTATGACCGCCTTGTGCTTTCGCCCGGCATCGCCTTCAAGTGGGGGGCCATCGAGGGCTACGATGAAGCAGCGAGCGAGATCATGCCTCACGCCTGGGAGGCAGGGCCGCAGACGGTCCTGCTGCGCAAGCAGATCGAGGCGATGAAGGATGGCGGGACGGTGATCATCGCCGCCCCGCCGAACCCGTACCGCTGCCCGCCGGGGCCTTATGAGCGCGCTTGCCAGATCGCATACTACTTCAAACAGCACAAGCCCAAGTCGAAGGTGATCATCCTGGACGCCAAAGACGCGTTCGCCAAGCAGCCCCTGTTCCAGCAAGGGTGGGAGCAGGAGTACCCGGGAATGATTAGCTGGGTGTCCGGAGCGAACGACGGCAAAGTCCTGCGCGTGGACCCCAAGGCCATGAAGGTGTTCACCGAGTTCGGGGAGCAAATCGGCGACGTGGTGAACATCATTCCGCCCGAGCAAGCCGCCGAGATCGCGACCTCCGCAGGGCTTGCGGACCCAAGCGGCTGGTGCCCAGTGGATCCGAAGACCTTCGAATCCACCCTGCAGAAGAACATCCACGTCATCGGAGACTCTTGCATCGCCGGCGCCATGCCCAAGTCCGGGTACTCAGCGAACTCCCAGGCCAAGGTCTGCGCGGCGGCTATCATTGCGCTGCTCGAGGGCAAACCGGTCGGTGAGCCGTCCTATATCAATACCTGCTACAGCCTGGTCGCCCCGGACTACGGGATTTCGGTCGCTGCCGTTTATGCGATGGCCGATGGCAAGATTGACTCGGTCAAGGACTCCGGTGGCGTGTCTCCCAAGGAGGGCACCGCGTGGGACCGGTACGTCGAGGCGGTTTACGCCAGAAGCTGGTACAAGAACATCACCACCGAGATGTTCGGCTGAAGGCAATTCCCGGACTGCGCAGATGCTGGCACGACCTCGCCGTGCCGCGGAGACGGGCTTGCACCACGTAGGATAGTCATCGGAGGGAAATGGTCTGATGAGACTCATCAAGAATCTACTGGCCATCGTGGGCCTGATCGCCATTGTCGCCGCGGGCGTCACCTACTACGAAGCACACAGGTTCCTGTCACAGCTCGATCCCGGTGCGCTGGGGACGTACGCGGATTTTGCGCGCAAGCTGGTGGCCACTAAGGACCCCGGCAGCGCGATGGTCTGGTCCGTTCCGGTCGACGAGGGCCTGGGCGTGGATGAAGTCAAGGAGTCCATGAAGAGCATCGCCGCCAACCACAACTTCCTCTTCGTGGGCGAATCACCGTTCTACAAGCAGGCCGAGGCCGTCACGGGGAAACCCTACCGCTACATGAGCTTCCTGTCCTTCTGCGACGCCCGCGTCGGCATGGAGATGGCCGACTACAACAATGCCTACACCGCCTTCATGCCCTGCCGCATCGCCCTGGTGCAGGACGCGAAGAGCGGCAGGCTCTCCCTGTGGAGCCTGGACCTGGACATGATGATCTATGGCGGCAAGCCGCTGCCGCCGCATCTCAAGGAGGGCGCCCTGCGCGTCAGGAACACGATCCGCGAGATCATGGAAGGCGCAGCCCACGGGAGCTTCTAGGATTGGGGCATAGCGCAGCGCCCCATGGGCACGGCCGCCGATAACCCCGAGGAACCGGCCACTCTAGTCTTGAAGAGGTCCGAACTACGGTCTCGCGAATAAACACGCATACTGCTCCTCGGGCGAGGAAGCAATACCCTGCCAGACCTCAGGGCTCGTGAACAAATTCCGTTGCGCGTCCTGATAGCGCTGGCCGCTATTTCTCTACAAGCCGTGATTCACACACAGATGTTGGGCGGCTTTTGAGACGCTGCCCGTTTGTGCCGTTTGGCAGAACGCGCGGCTGGCGCAGGCGGTTGGGGGGCAGGGATGGTAGGGACGGGGCAGCATCGGTGCATTTCGATTATAAGAAAATAATATAGCGACTATTCGCTAAATGGCCTAGTCAAATACTCCGTCCTTTTCTACGGTTAGTGAAGGCCCGCGGGCAGGACCCGTGGGCAGCACCTTCCCAGCGCTTGGAGCGAGAGAGTCCCATGGCCAGCGGCAGCGCCCGGCGCCTCACCGACGAGTTCCAGATCACCGCAGCCGGTGCGGGCGAGGAGCGCCTACTGTCGCCCGAGGCCTGCGCCTTCCTGGTGGGGCTGCACGAGACCTTCGCCGAGCGCGTGGCCGAGCGGTTGCGCGCCCGGGCGGAGCGCCAAGCACAGTTCGACGCCGGGCAGTTGCCGGATTTTCTGCCCGAGACGCGCTGGGTGCGGGAATCCGCTTGGCAGATCGCCGCCATCCCCCGCGACCTCCTGGACCGGCGGGTGGAGATTACCGGCCCGGTCGAGCGCAAGCAGGTCATCAATGCGCTCAACAGCGGTGCCAAGGTGTACATGGCCGACTTCGAGGATGCGCACTGCCCCACCTGGGAGGCCACGCTCGCGGGGCAGATCAATCTGCACGAGGCGCTGCGCGGCACCATCGAGTATGTCTCGCCCGCAGGCAAGCGCTATCGGCTCGGCGAGGCGCCGGCCACCCTGGTGGTCCGGCCGCGGGGCTGGCACTTGGTGGAGAAGCATTTTCTCGTGCGCGGCCGACCCATCCCCGCGGGACTCTTCGACTTCGGGCTGTATTTCTTTCACAACGCCCGTTACCTCTTGGAGCACGGCAGCGGTCCCTATTTCTACCTCCCCAAGCTAGAGAGTCACCGGGAGGCGCGGCTGTGGAACGAGGTGTTCAACCTGGCCCAGGATCGGCTCGGGCTGCCGCGCGGCAGCATCAAGGCGACCGTACTCATCGAGACCCTGCCGGCGGCCTTCGAGATGCACGAGATCCTCTATGAGCTGCGCGAGCACGTGAGCGGCCTCAACTGCGGGCGCTGGGACTACATCTTCAGCTTCATCAAGAAGCTGCGCAGCCGCCCCGACTGCGTGCTACCGGAGCGGGCGCAGCTCACCATGCGCACCCACTTCCTGCGCAGCTACTCCCGGCTGCTCATCCAGACCTGTCACAGGCGCGGCGCCCACGCCATGGGCGGCATGGCCGCCCAGATCCCGGTACGAGACGACGCGCAGGCTAACGCGCGCGCCTTTGCCCAGGTGCGGGCCGACAAGGAGCGCGAGGCGAGCGACGGGCACGATGGCACCTGGGTCGCCCACCCGGACCTCGTGGCGGTGGCGCAGGAGGTGTTCGACACGGTCATGCCGGGTCCCCACCAAATCGAGCGGCGGCAGGAGGAGATGCCCATCGGGGCGAGCGACCTGCTGCGCGTGCCGCCCGGCACCATCACCGAGCAGGGCGTGCGCGGCAACGTCAGCGCGGCACTTCGTTACCTCGCGGCGTGGCTCGGCGGACGCGGCGCGGTGCCCATCCATCACCTGATGGAAGACGCCGCGACGGCCGAGATCGCCCGCGCCCAGTTGTGGCAGTGGATACGCCACCCCGCGGGGGTGTTGGAGGACGGACGGCGCGTCAGCGTCGAGATGTTCCGAAACGCGCTCTCCGATGATCTCGCGTGTATCGCCCAGGAGCTGGGACGAGACGCGATCGAGCAGGGACATTTCCTGCGCGCCGCAGCGCTGCTGCGGGTCATCGTGGAAAGCGAGCCGTTCGAGGAGTTCCTGACCCTGCCGGCCTATGAGCAGCTCCCCTGAGTTCAGCCGGCTTTCACTAAAACAACCACGACGCGTCGTCCAGGCAGGCGACGCGCACCACCGGAGGAGAGCAGCATGCAGCGAGGCCCCCTGATAGCCCAGCTCGAGCGAGACTGGGCCCACAACCCGCGCTGGAAGACGGTGCGCCGCGCCTATACGGCGCAAGACGTGATCCGGCTGCGCGGCTCCCGACCGGCCGAGCACACTCTCGCCCGACGCGGCGCAGAGCGGCTGTGGGAGCTGTTGAACGGCGCCGCCGAGCGCGGCTACGTGAGCTGCCTCGGTGCACTCACGGGAGGCCAGGCGGTGCAGCAGGCCAAGGCCGGCATCCAGGCGATCTACGTCTCGGGCTGGCAGGTCGCCGCCGATGCCAACACCTCCGAGACCATGTACCCGGACCAGTCACTCTATCCCCACGACTCGGTGCCCGCCCTGGTGCGGCGCATCAATCATGCCTTCCAGCGCGCCGACGAGATCCAGTGGGCGCGAGGCATCGAGCCCGGAGCGCCGGGGTGCGTGGACTACTTCCTGCCCATCGTGGCGGATGCCGAGGCGGGATTCGGCGGCGTATTGAACGCCTTCGAGCTGATGAAGAGCCTCATCGCGGCGGGCGCCGCCGGGGTGCACTTCGAGGACCAGCTCGCCTCGGCCAAGAAGTGCGGGCACATGGGCGGCAAGGTGCTGGTGCCCACCCAGGAGGCGCTGCACAAGCTCACCGCCGCCCGACTGGCCGCCGATGTCATGGGGGTGCCCACCCTGCTCATCGCCCGCACCGATGCCGAGGCGGCGTGCCTGCTGACTTCGGACGTGGACGAGCGCGACCGGCGTTTTCTCACCGGGGAGCGCACCGCCGAGGGCTTTTTCCACACCCGCGCCGGCCTGGAGCAGGCCATCGCCCGGGCGCTCTGCTATGCCCCCTATGCCGATCTCCTGTGGTGCGAGACCAGCACCCCCGATCTGCTCTTCGCGCGCCGCTTCGCCGAGGCGCTCAAGCGGGAGTATCCGGATCTGATCCTGGCCTACAATTGCAGCCCCTCCTTTCACTGGAAGAAGAACCTCGACGATGTGAGCATCGCGCAATTCCAGCGCGAGCTGGGCGCCATGGGCTATGCCTACCAGTTCATCACCCTGGCCGGTATCCACAGCATGTGGCTCAACATGTTCGAGCTGGCCGAGCACTATGCCCGGGAAGGCATGAGCGCTTATGTGAACCTGGTGCAGCAACGCGAGTTTGCCGCCGCCAGCCGCGGCTACACCTTCGTCGCGCACCAGCAAGAGGTCGGGGCCGGGTATTTCGATGACGTCACGACCGTCATCCAGGGCGGGACCTCCTCGCTTACCGCGCTCACGGGCTCCACGGAACAGGCGCAGTTCGAGCCCGCCCGTCACGCCGCAGCCGGCTGAGCCGCTCCCCGATCTGGCGCCCAGCGACCCCCCACCCATGAATGCCCCCCCGCAACGCCAATCCACGGCTCCAGAGCCCTCGCAGAACACCCCAACCCCTGGGCACGGCTGGGATCGGCGGGCAGCCGCACGCCCTGCGGAGATCGCGCGGGCAGACCCCAACCCCATCGCCCAGGCCATCCTGAGCGGCTTCGAGCGGCACTATCAACGGCTCCGTGAGATCACTGCGGGCGCGCGCCAGCGCTTCGAGGACGCGAACTGGAAGGCGGTGCAGGAGGCGTCCCGGGAGCGCGTCGATTACTACGATCGAGGTGTTGGCGAGACCATCCAGGAGCTGCGAGACGGCATCGGGATCACCGCGCTGGACGAGGTGCTCTGGCAGCGTGTCAAGGTCGACTACGTGCACCTGCTTTACGAGCACAGGCAGCCGGAGCTCGCCGAGACCTTCTACAACACCGTGTTCTGCCGACTCTTCGAGAGAAAGTATTACAACAACAAGAACATCTTTGTGCGGCCCGCGGTGTCCACCGAGCATATCGAGATAGAGTCCGATACGCCTATCTACCGCGTTTACTATCCAGCCCGGGACGGGTTCTACCGGGTCATCTCCGAGATTCTCGGGAGCTTCGGCTTTGGCCTGCCCTTCGCCGACCGTCGGCGCGATATCCGCAACCTCTTGCGCGCCGTCCGACAGCATTGTCCATCCGCTGCCGAGCGTCAGCAGGACTTTCACATCGCAGTCTTGAGCTCCCCCTTTTTCCGCAACAAGGCCGCATACATCATCGGCAAGGTGGTGAACGGCTCGGAGGAGACGCCCTTCGGGGTGCCGGTCCTGAACAACGAGCACGGAGGGCTCTACGTCGATGCACTGCTGTTCGGGGAATCCGATCTCGCCAATGTCTTCAGCTTCGCACGGGCCTATTTCATGGTGCAGACGGAGGTCCCCTCGGCGGTGGTGGAGTTCCTGCTTCCGCTCCTTCCCTGCAAGACGAAGGCAGACCTCTATACGGCCATCGGCTTATGGAAGCAGGGCAAGACGGAATTCTATCGCGATTTCCTCCACCACCTCAGGCATTCCAGCGACGCCTTCGTCGCCGCCCCGGGCGCCAAAGGAATGGTGATGACCGTCTTTACACTGCCTTCCTATCCCTACGTGTTCAAGGTTATCAAGGACACCTTCCCGCCTCCCAAGGAGATGACGCGCCAGCAGGTCAAGGACAAATATCAGTTGGTTAAGCGCCATGACCGGGTCGGGAGGATGGCGGACTCTCTCGAATACTCCGATGCCGCCTTCCCACTGCAGCGCTTTACGCCCAAGCTTCTGGAAGATCTCTTGGCCGAGGCGGGGTCCAGCGTTGAGATCGAACGCGAGCAGATCATCATCAAGCACCTCTACATCGAGCGGCGCATGGCGCCTCTCAACGTCTACATCCAGTTTGCCGACGACGAGGAGCTGAGGCGCATCATCGGTGACTATGGGGATGCGATCAGGGAGCTGGCCGCCGCCAACATCTTTCCCGGCGACATGTTCCTGAAAAACTTTGGGGTCACGCGCCAGAGACGTGTGGTGTTCTACGACTACGACGAGATCTGCTACCTGACCGAGTGCCGCTTCAGGAACATACCGGCTGCGCCCTATCCAGAATACGAATTCTCGGACGAGCCATGGTATTCCGTGGGGCCGAAAGACGTCTTCCCGGAAGAGTTCGCCACCTTTCTGCTGAGCGATCCCAGGGTGCGCGAGGCATTTATCGAGCTGCACCGTGAGCTGCTGGACGCGGACTACTGGACGCAAAAGCAGGCAGCGGTTTCCGAGGGGTGTTTCGAGGATGTCTTCCCGTATCCGGAAGCCAAGCGGTTCGCGGCATCGCCGAGCGTTCCCGAACCGGCGCCCGATCCCGAGCCGATGGCGGCGGCCGGGGCGTGCGGATGACACGAAGCGCCCGTTTGCCGAGAGCTTGTGAAGAAATCGTCGTGAGCGGCGCGAGAGCGAGGCGCACGGAGCGCAGGAACGGGGACATACCCGGTGGACAGGCGGGGAAGCGAGCCGAATGGCAGGATAGCCATTCGGCACGTCCGCGGGACGCCCCAAAACCGGGTCGCGTACAGGGAAGTGCGCCAGAACACCGCGCAACGCCGCTCGCGGGAGGCGCACCAGAGTTATTCACAGGCTCTGAGCCAATCCCCTTCTTAGCTGGACGCGATCAGCAACAGCGCTGGGAGGCGACGTGAGTATGACGACCAAGCTGGGCACCCGACGTACCGTGAACTGGCGTACTCACCACGGCGCCGATCCAAGGCCGGAGTGCGTGATTTCGCTCGCCCATCTGGGCGCGTCCGACGTGGCTCGGGTAGGGGGAAAAAACGCGTCGCTCGGCGAGATGATCGCACAGCTCGGCTCGGCAGGGGTCCGAGTGCCGGGAGGCTTTGCCACGACGGCCAAGGTCTACCGGGATTTTCTGGCCCAGGGTGGACTCGACCGCCGCATCTACGCAGTGCTGGACACCTTGGACACAGAGGACGTGAAGGCCTTGGCGGCCAGTGGCGAGGCCATCCGCCAGTGGATCGTGCAGACACCATTTCCGGTGGCGCTGGAAGAGGCGATCGCCGAGGCGTACCAGACCATGCAACTGGCCGTCCCCGGGGGATTCGCCGTGGCCGTGCGCTCCTCGGCGACCGCGGAGGATTTGCCCGAGGCCTCCTTTGCCGGTCAGCAGGAGACTTTCCTCAACGTGCGCGGGCTGCCAGAGACCCTGGCCGCCATCAAGGACGTGTTCGCGTCTCTCTTCAACGACCGAGCCATCGCCTACCGTGTCCACCAGCGCTTCGCCCATCGCAATGTGGCGCTCTCGGCCGGTGTGCAGCGCATGGTCCGCAGCGACATCGGTGCGAGCGGGGTGATGTTCACCCTGGACACGGAGACCGGGTTCCGTGACGCCGTGTTGATTACGGCAAACTATGGGCTAGGCGAAACCGTGGTCCAAGGTCAGGTCAATCCGGACGAGTTCTACGTATACAAGCCGTCTCTCGCCCAGGGACGCAAGGCGATCCTGCGCCGCCGCCTCGGCGCCAAGGCCATCCGCATGGTCTACAGCAGGACGCTGGGCCACGCCAAGGCCACAGCCGTTGAGTCGGTGCCCGATGGCGAGCGACTGCTGTTTTGCATTACCGATGCCGAGGTCGAGGAGTTGGCCCGCCAGGCAATCGTTATCGAACAGCACTACGGGTGTCCCATGGACATCGAGTGGGCGCGGGACGGCGAAGACGGCCGGCTGTACATCCTCCAGGCCCGTCCGGAAACAGTGCAGAGCCGGGCGAGCAGGATGAGCCGGGTGATTGAGCACTACCAGCTCAAGGAGAGGTCGCCGGTGTTGTGCAGCGGACGCGCCGTTGGCCAGAGGATCGGCGCGGGCACGGCTCGCGTCATCCTCAACGTGAAGGAGATGGGGCGGGTGCGAGCAGGCGACGTGCTCGTCACGGATATGACCGACCCGGACTGGGAGCCCGTGATGAAGCGGGCCTCGGCCATCGTCACCAACCGCGGTGGCCGCACCTGCCATGCTGCCATCATCGCCCGCGAGCTCGGCATACCCGCGGTGGTCGGCTGCGGGGATGCTACGACCGCCGTCGGCGACGGTGCCGAGGTGACAGTGTCCTGCGCCGAGGGCGACACCGGCTTCATCTACGGAGGCATACTGGGCTTCGAGATTGGACGCACCGAGCTCGACCGGATGCCCGAGATCCCGGTGAAGATCATGATGAACGTGGGCAGCCCGGAACAGGCATTCGCCTTTGCGGATCTGCCCAATGCGGGGGTCGGACTGGCGCGCGTGGAGTTCATCATCGCCCGCGCCATCGGCGTGCATCCCCAGGCGCTGCTCGAGTATGACGCCCTGCCGCCGGAACTGCGCGCCGAGATCCACCCACACATCGCAGCCTATGCAGACCCGGTGAGCTTCTACGTGGAGAAGCTCACCGAAGGTATCGCCACCATCGCAGCGGCCTTTGCGCCGAACCCGGTCATCGTGCGCCTGTCCGACTTCAAGTCCAACGAATACGCCAACCTGCTGGGGGGCAAACGCTACGAGCCCGACGAGGAAAACCCCATGCTGGGCCTTCGAGGAGCGGGCCGTTACGTGGCGGAGTGTTTCCGCCCCAGCTTCGAGCTGGAGTGCCGGGCGCTCAAGAAGGTACGCGAAGACATGGGTCTCACCAACGTGCAGGTCATGGTCCCCTTCGTGCGCACGGTGGCTCAAGGCAAGGCGGTCGTCGAGGCGCTCGCCGCGAACGGACTACGCCGGGGGGAGGATGGACTCCAGGTCATCATGATGTGCGAAGTGCCGTCCAATGCCATCCTGGCCGAGCAGTTTCTGGAGTCGTTTGACGGGTTCTCGATCGGCTCCAACGACCTGACACAGCTTACCCTCGGCCTGGATCGGGACTCTGCTTTGGTGGCGGATCTGTTCGACGAGCGCGACGATGCGGTCAAGTTCTTGCTGGCCCGCGCCATCCAGGCCTGCCGCACCAAGGGCAAGTACGTAGGCATCTGCGGTCAGGGCCCCTCCGACCATCCGGATCTCGCCCTCTGGCTGCTGGAGCAGGGTATCGAGAGCATGTCCCTGAACCCCGATACGGTCGTCAAGACTTGGCTGTACCTCGCTCAGCAGGCACTCAGCAGCGAGAATATGAGCCGATCCCAGAGCTCGTAAAGAAGCTGTCGCGAGCGGCCCGCGGGCAAGGCGCGCGGAGCGCAGCGACAAGGCGGATCAGGCAGGCGAGGAGCGAGCACCGCCTAGCGCGCCGCGACCGGGACGCACAGCAGATCTGCTCACAAGCTCAGCGTGAGCTGCGCCTCCGCAACGCCGTTTCCTCAGATGCACCGACGTGCGGTCCCCGGGTGTGCCGGAGAACAGGTGCAGGATCTCCTCGCACCCCTGCTGGGGTATGAACGAGATCTGTCGCGGCCTGCGGATCTTCGGTAAGCTTGGCGTCGGGGACGCGACGGCAAGGGTCGCCGCCGGGGGCCCCACGGGAGGGCGTGTATGACGGAGAGCGCCAGGCTGAGGGTGGGGGAGATTGAGATGGAGCTACCCGTCGTGGTGGGCTCCGAGGGCGAGCGCGCCCTGGACATCCGGGAGCTGCGCAAGAGCACCGGGCTCATTACCCTCGACCCGGGCTACGCCAACACCGCGAGCTGCGAAAGCGCCATCACCTTCGTGGACGGGGAGCGCGGCGTTCTGCGCTACCGCGGCATCCCCATCGAGCAGTTCGAGAACGCGCCGAACTTCGTCGAAGTGGCCTGGCTGCTCATCTTCGGGCAGTTGCCCACGCATGGCGAGTACGCCCGCTTCAGCGCCGAGCTGACAGACAACGCCAACCTCGATGAGGGCATGAAGCACCACTTCGAGGGGTTCCCACGCTCCGCACCGCCGATGGCGATCCTCTCGGCCATGATCAATGCTCTGTCCTGTTTCCACCCCGAGTTCTTCGAACTGGAGGACCCCGATCGCTTCGAGGGGGCTGCCGCACGGCTCATCAGCAAGGTACGCACGCTCGCCGCCTACGCCTACCGCAGCTCCCGGGGACTACCCTACATCTACCCCGACCCCCAGCTGCCCTACGCGGTGAACCTGCTGCACATGATGTTCTCCCAGCCCTACCGGCGCTACGAGTGCGCCGAGGTGGTGCGCACCGCGCTCAACCTGCTGTTCATCCTGCACGCCGACCACGAGCAGAACTGCAGCACCTCGACGGTGCGCATGGTCGGGTCCAGCCGCGCCAATCTGTTCGCCTCCTGTGCCGCAGGGGTGTGCGCCCTGTGGGGGCCGCTGCACGGCGGGGCGAACGTGAAGGTAGTGGAGATGCTGCAGGCCATCCACGACGGCCAGCTGACCCCGGAGGATTACGTCCGGCTCGCCCAGGACAAGTCCAGCCACGTGCGGCTCATGGGCTTCGGCCACCGCATCTACAAGAGCTTCGACCCGCGCGCGACGCTGCTGCGCCGCGTCGTCGAGCGCCTATTCGCGGAGTCGGGACTTCGGACCCGCTGCTCGACATCGCCCGCAGGCTGGAGGCAATCGCCCTCGAAGACCCCTACTTTGTGCAGCGCCAGCTCTACCCCAATGTGGACTTCTACAGCGGCATCCTCCTGCGCGCCCTCGGCATCCCCACCAACATGTTCACGGTGCTCTTCGCCATCGGCCGCCTGCCCGGGTGGATCGCACACTGGCATGAGCAGAGCCTTGACCCGGGAAGGCGCATCGACCGGCCTCGCCAAGTCTACACCGGCGCCACCGAGTACCCCTATGTACCGATGAGCCAGCGCCCCTGAAGCCCTCGGAGCTTGTGCAGAAATCCCTCGCCGAGCGGCCCGAGAGCAACGACGAGACCAATCCGGTCGATAGGGGGAGTGAGCAGCGCGTCTCGCCCAGCGTGGCACTCCTGCCCCTGCTGCGCCCTCGCGGCATCGTCCGACGACGCCCCCCAGACACACCGCCCGATTCACGCCTGAAACCGCCGACCCCACTGCTCGCATTCGTGCAGAGGCGCCCCGGCCTCCAGACTCTGTCGCTCCGACTCGCATCCCACCGCCTCAACGTCGGATTGTTGCGAATTGGCAACCTAATGTTGCTGGCGGGGCTTCCGCCGACTACAATACAACTATCCAGCGGACCGCCAAATTCGGTAGGAGAAGCTGGGGATCAGGACCGTTCGGAGGAAAGTGCCATGTATAAGGTGTATGGTCTGGGCTACACTGGGTCCCAACACGTGCCGCTGCCGATCGACTATGTCGTATGGGCCACGGGCTACGAGGATGCCATCCGAAAAGTGTGTCAGCTCGGCATCGTGGTAATCCAGTGTACTGTGGAGGCCATCGGCTAGAACGGATCCGGCTGATGGACTCTTTCCCCTCCTGCGCTGCACACGGATGCAAGAGCTAGGCTAGCGGAGAAAGTACTCTGCGGCTGACTCAACGCCGGGATCGAGGGCCGAGCTTGATCCCGTTCCCGCGGCACCCCGGCGAGCCTGCAACTCCGTCGCTCCTTGACCGGTCCACTGCGCCTGTGTGTGGCCGGTGGAAAATCCCCACTCCGCTCGGCCCCCGCCGGTCCCGCAGGGTTCCGGTCGGTCCGCAATTGGGAGGTCAATGATGTTCTCATTCGATGGTCTAACCATGGTGGGCATCGCCGTGGCAGTGCTCGTGACTATTGTCGTAGGCTGCTGCAGTCACCCGAAGTGTCCGTTCTGTAACAACGCGGAATAATGGCGCGCTGATAGCGACCAGGTTTCTCAGCGCCCCGGGCTTGTCTTGCCGGCAGGCGCGGTGGGCGCCAAAGTCACTTTGGGTCAGTAATCAGGGCGCCCGGCCCTTCCGCGACAGCCTGAGCAGTTGCGCCGAGGCATCTACCGGGGCCTGACGGATGCGGCAACTCCCGGACCGACCGGCTTCAAAGGGGCGGTGTGATTCCAAGAACAGGTCCGGGTGCAGGCGTCCCAGCCGGGAACCAGTGACTCAGTCTGTGCTACTCTGCGACATGAATCTGCGGCAAGGACGGTGCATGAATGAGCGAGTACGGCGGTGGCTACCTTGACTTGACTGAGGAGATGGCGTCTCTGCTCGTAAAGCTGACTGAAGCACTACCAGCAGATGCCACAGAGTCTCAACGAGAGCGATGGGCTCAAATGCGCAAGCTATGGATGCAAGATCTCCGCAAGCTCTGGAATAGCAGGGATAAAGGCGAAATCTCCAGACTCTGGGAGAAGCTCGGAGGCGATCCGCAGATCTTGGCTAACTTATGTGCAGATCCGACCGAAGCCGAGCAATGGATGCGGCCCGGTTCGGCCTAACGGAGATTGCTGCTTGGAACCAGCGGTGGTCGCCTCGCACGGCTGCTGACGGACGCTGGTGAGGTGTCGACGCCGGGTTGTCCGTCGGAAGACCTCGGACTTCACGGATTGTTGGCTCAGCCGACCTCGAGTTCTGAGTGCTTAATAAAAATCTGCTGCGCGTTCCAATAGGGGCGTTGGGCAGCGCTCACTCCTCGCCGATCTACTGGACATGTCTCGTCGTTGCGCTCCGTACACGGTGATCTCAGGCCGCTCGGGACGATTTCTCCGTAAGCTCTGAGCCTCGCAGCGCACTTGAATCGGCTGGCCACGGATCACCGACAACCTGTCAGCGCCACCCGAGGCAGCAGGGTAATGACCACCCGCGAGGAGGAAGGCGCGGCAATCCTGGGAGGCGGTCTCAGAAAACCAACACGCCGCCGGAGGGCGCCAATCCAGCGACTGTTCGTCTTCGGAGATAGCCAGCCCAGTCTTACGTCTGCAAATACGGCAAGCACTGCAGTAACATAGCAAGAATCCGCGCGAGGTGAGTGGTGTGGCTAGCTCTGCAGGGGGCAACGTGACGACGCTACGGGAGACTATCCCGCTGCGTAAGCGGAAGATTCTGAAAAAGCTCTTCACATCCGCCGCGCGGCCGGTCCTCCCGTGGGCTGTCCTGCTGCTGTCGGCCCTGGGGTTCTTCTACATCGATCCCGGTAAGCTACCGCCCGCGTTGGCGGCTCATAAACCCGGGCTGTGGGCGCTTTGGCTCTCCCTAGCGGCGGTCCTCGTGCTCTGGAACCCCGTCTATCAGGTGCTTTACTTCATTCGCTATTTCTATGACATTCAGGGGAGCAATATCGTCATCCGCAAAGGGGTGCTCACACGCCGGGAGATCACGTTGCCCTTCTCTCGCATCACGGATGTCTACGTAGACCAGGACTTCTTTGATGTCTTGTTTGGGCTCTATGACGTGCACATCTCGACCCCCACGCAGCAATCGGGTCTTTTCGCTCACATCGACGGCGTGGACAGGCAGGGCAGCGCCCGGCTGCGCCAGCTGATCCTCGACGCCATCAGCAAGACGGAGGGAGCTGAGGCGCGAGGGGTTGCCGTGGCTGCTGCGTTCCAGCCTCCTGCAGGTGAATCGCCTGCGCGGGATTATTGAGACGGCAGTGCGAGGTAGCGCCAGGGTTTGTCGTGCGCACTCTCGGCCCTTGAACGGCCGGCCAACAAGAGCATGAGAAAGGCGAGCGGGATCCCTTGAGCGCTGGGTTCAGCCATATTCCTCCGCGACAGCCTGCTTGCCCCCCACACTCAAGAACATGTTCGTTTGCCGATGCGTTCGGGCTTGATCCTGCACGTCTCCGAGTCCCTCCGGGGTCTGGCAGGGGATTCCAGCCCGTGCTCCTGTCTTAGGCCCATGGCGTTTTCTCTTCGCTTTCCAGCTTTTGTACCCGATCCTCCAACTTGCGGTGCTTTTCCTGCAGTTCTTCGAGCTGCTTCTGGAGCGCGGCCTGCCGCGGCGGCTTTTCGGCACGCAAGGTCTGTAGGATGCGGTCGACCTCCACCTGCTCCTGCACCGAGAGCGAACGGCGGTAGCGCTCGAGCTGTCCGGTGGCCTCTCGCGCCTCCACGGTCTTGAGTCCGTTGGCGGCGGCTTTGCGGACTCGCGGCTCGGGGTCGCGCAGCAGGTCCAGCAGTTGTTCCACTACCGGCTCGCGTCCCGGTTTCTCCTGTACGGTCCCAATGTCCGCAAGCGCCCCGACAGCGGCCGGCCGCGCGCGCTGGGGCAGGCACCCATAGCCGACCTTCGCAAGCAGCATATCGAGCGCCTCCCGGCGCCGGGTGGCGGCCAAGCCCCGGAGGGCTCCCGACTGGCCGAAGCCGCTCCAGTCGGCCCGCTCCGCTGCTTCGCGCAGCACCGCCCAGGGAGCGTCCTGGCGCTGTGCTCCCAACGCCTCGTAGGCGGCCTGACTCGCACGGTAGGGCAAGCCAATCTGCAGACGCCCCAGGACGGCCTCCCCTATCCGCCGGTCCCGATACTTCCCGGCCGCGCGCATCACCGCTTCCAGCACGCGGGGGTCTTGCTCCTCCCGAATCATCTCGTGGATAGCCTCCACGGCCGGCTCCAATCCGGCGTCTCCGAGGGCCTTGGCCATCTGCTCGCGCACCCCCCAGAAGCGCTCGGTGCGATACGCCGCCGCAACGGCCTCGATGTTGCCACGCTTGCCGCTCTTGACCAGCTCGCGGGCCGCGAGGATGCGCCCGATGACGTCGGGCGCGTCCGTCAACTGTTTTTTCAGCATGGGGTCCCCGGGATTGAAGTCGAGCTTGTGGAGCATCTTGCATCGCGGGTCGAAGCGCACCTGCTCGGGGCGCACCGCCATGGGGATCGTGAACGTCTGACGCGGCTGGCGAACCTCCACGGGCAGCACCTGTAGCTCACCTTCTGACACCCAGCCCAGCTCGGTGGAGAGATCGAAGGCAGGTACCCCCTTCTCCTTGTCTACCTGGGTCTGCTCGACCTCGAAGGTGCCGGCCTTCTTCTCCTCGTCGTAGCTGAACGTCACTTTGAGCGCCGGGTAGCCTGGGGTGAAGAACCACTGGTCGAACAACTTCCCGAGGGAGCGCCCGGAATGCTCCTCCAGCACTCGCCGGAAATCGTCCGTCTCCACCACCTGCCCGGCATGGCGGCCCAGGTAGTCGCGCACCGCTGTCCAGAATGTCTCGTCCCCCAGCAGACAGCGTAACGTGTGGAGACGGCAGGCGCCGCCCGGGTAGAGGTGGCGGTCGTACATCTGCCAGGACGACTTGAACTGGCGCGTGACGATGGGGCGGCGGTAGCGCTCGTCAGCTTCGGTGAAGTAGGCCTGAGCGTTGCGGTGGAAATCGCAGAGCTTCTCGTCTTCCCCATAACGGTGCTCCAGCCAGCACTGCTCCATGTAGGTCGCCCAGGATTCCTTCAGCCAGGCATGGGCGAAGTCGCGGATCACGACCAAGTCGCCGAAATAACTGTGGGCCATCTCGTGGACGTTGACCTGGTCCACCAGCCACCCCCACTCCTCGGCCAGCCTCTCATCCAGTACAAAGATGTCATCCCAGCTGACCAGCGAGATGTTCTCCATGGCGCCGCCGAAGCCGGGCAGCGCGAACTGGTAGTACTTCGGAAATGGAAAGGGCAGGGCCAGCTTGTCCGTCATCCATGCCAGCATGTCCTTGGTGCGCCCGAAGGTACGCTGCAGATGCTCGGGGGTGAAGCGGCGGGTGGCGAAGTAGGCGACCGGGATGCCCTGGAATTCGCCGTCGTCGTAACGCACGAAGTCGCCGATGGCGAAGCACACCAGATAGCTGGGGCAGCGCTGTTCCAGCCGCCAGCAGGCAGTCTTGGTGCCATCGCCGTGGTCGGTCTCTTCGAGCAGCTTGCCGTTGGCCAAGACGGTGAAGCGGCTGTTGGCCCGCAGGCGCAGCTCGAGAGTGGTACGCACGCTGGGCAGGTCCACGCACGGCAGCCAATGACGGGCGCGCTCGGTCTCGTGGTCGGTGGCAGCGAACCAGGGCGCGTCCGGGTAGGCATCGGTCGGCTTGGAGAAGAACAGGCCGCTCGCCGGCTTGACTACCCGATAGCTCAGCGCGAGCTTGCGGTCCTCGCCGCTGGCAAACGGTTCCTCCCAGACGACACTCAGCGTCTCGCCGTCGTAATGGTAGGACAGCGGCCGACCATCAACGTCCCGCGCCGAGAGCTCCAGCAGGTCCACCGCATGGAGCTTGAGGGTGCGCGGGCCGCTCCGGCGGCTGACCACCGTGGTGACCACCGAGCCTTCGGCCTTCTGACCCTCCAGGTCGACATGCAGCTCAACGTCCAGGTGTCGCGGCTCGATCTCCAGATCCGGCGGGTAATGCGTCGGGGCGTCCGGGCCGGAGAACTCTGTGGGCGTGGCGGCGGGCTGGCAGACCTGATGCTCGTCGAGAAGCGGCATGATTTTGTTTCCCTGCGTGGGTGCGGCTCTATTGTCACCCCGTGCGGCGAAGGGTTGGAAGCATGACAGCCGGGCCTTCAGCAACCGTGTAGCGGTCGACGCAGGGGAAGTACCACGTCGTCGTCACCCATCGCACCGCGAGCGGCCTTCGAGGCGGCGCGGCAACGTCTCCCGTTTGCTTGCGCTGATGAATGATAACGATTATCATTGCTGACGTGTTCTGCCCCGTTCAAACCAGCTCACCAAGGTGATAGCTCATGAAACCCGTCAGGCATCTGCTCCTCTCGGTCGCATTCCCGGCCCTGCTGTCCTTGTCCGCCCACGCTGATGACTCCTACGCCCTGGCCATCAAGGACCATCGTTTCGACCCTGTCGAACTGGTCGTACCCGCCGGACAGAAAGTCAAGCTGCGAATCCTGAACCGCGATGGCACTCCAGAAGAGTTCGAGAGCTACGAGTTGAACCGAGAAAAGATCATTCCCGGCGGGCAGGAGGCCGTTGTGTTCATCGGTCCGCTGGATGCGGGCCGCTACTCCTTCTTCGGCGACTTCAATCGGGACACGGCCAACGGCGTCATCATCGCCAAGTGACTACCGGAGAGATTCAGTCCATGTTCGCTACCGCTCTGATCGTATTTCGCGAAACGCTGGAGGCAGCCCTGATCGTCGGTATTGTGATGGCGGCCACGCGGGGCGCCGCGGGTCGGGGCCGCTGGGTCGGTGCCGGCATCGTGGCAGGCACGGCCGGTGCGGCCGCCGTTGCTGCCTTCGCAGACGCCATCGCCACAGCCGTCTCGGGTATGGGTCAGGAACTCTTGAATGCTTGTGTGCTGTTCACCGCGGTGACCATGCTGGGCTGGCACAACGTCTGGATGAAACAGCACGGCCGCGAGCTAGCGGCCCGAATCAGTGGCATCGGGCGCGGCGTGGTGGAGGGGTCTCGGCCGCTGTATGCCCTCGCGGTCGTCGTGGGGCTTGCGCTCCTCAGGGAGGGATCGGAGGTCGTGCTGTTCCTCTACGGTGTCGTCTCATCCCAGCGGGCCGGCACCCTGCCAATGCTCGCGGGCGGTATCATCGGGCTTGGGGGCGGTACCGCGGCGGGGTTTGCGATGTATCGGGGCCTGCTGCGCATCCCAGCGCGTCATCTGTTCACGGTGACAGCGTGGATGATCCTCCTGCTCGCGGCGGGCATGGCGGCCCAGGGCGCCCGTTACCTGGTTCAGGCGGGCGTCCTTCCGCCGCTCGGCACGGCTCTTTGGAACACGTCGGCATTACTGCCCGAGCAAAGCCTGCCGGGACAGATCCTGCATGTATTGGTCGGCTACATGGCGCGTCCGGACGGCGTCCAAGTGCTGTTCTACACGGTCACATTGGTTCTGATAGGTGGGCTGATGAAGTGGAGCGGCCGGCGGACTGCGCGCCCGGCAGCGGCGCAGGCCGCCGCGATCGCGGTCTTGGTCTGCGGCGCGCTGACGTTGGGCGCTCCGCCCGAGGCACGGGCGAACTGCAAAGTGTACTCACCGCACGTCGAGACGGGTGAGCTGGAGTTGGAAGCGCGCGAGTGCCTGCTTCAGGATAGTAACCCCGAGGAAAGCGGTATCCGAACGGATACGTACGAGGTCGGTTACGGCTTTACCGATTGGTGGTCCTCGACCGCGGTGTTCGAGTACACGAACGAAGGAGAGGAAGGCTACCACCCGGCGGTGAGGGGGTGGGAGAACATTTTCCAGCTCACCGAGCCAGGCCGGTACTGGATGGACCTGGGCCTGTATCTGGAGTACGAGTGGGCCGTAGCTCATGACGAGTCGGACGGGGTCGAGGCGAAGATCCTCCTGGAGAAAAGTGTCGGTCGCTGGACGAATACCGCCAACGTCATCTTCGAGCGGCCGGTCGGCGGCGGCGCCGGCAACGACGTGGCGGTCAGCTACGCTTGGCGGACGCGCTATCGGTGGAGGCCCGAGTTCGAGCCTGCCATCGAGGCCTTTGGAGGGATCGGGAACACCGGCAACTTCGGGTTTAGCGGTCAATCCCAGACCCTCGGGCCCGTGGTCCTGGGTAAGGTCCGTCTCAACTCCAGGATGACGCTGGGCTATGAGGCGGGGTATCTCTTCGGTCTGACTTCCGGGAGTCCAGACGGAACCTTCAAATGGCTGCTGGAGCTGGAAGCGCGGATATGAGTCCCCCGCAAGGGCTCGCCGAGGAGCGCATCGCCCACCACAGGCTTTTCTCGCTGCAGCGTGTGGGCGGGTTTGACTTTTGGTGACCGGTTGCCTGCTCGCCGGCATCGCAGAATGCTTCCACGGACTTGGCCATGACGCCTTGTGGTCGCGCCGCAGCGCCTCGTTCAGGAAGGCGGCCCCCTCGTCCGGATCCACGGTCTCGCTGCGCGCCAGAGCGGAAGGTTGGGACTCCGGGAGCGCCCGGAGCCCCAACGCGCCGGTGAGGTCGCTGCCGTCCAGTTAGAGGGAGTCGAAGAAGTACGCACTGAGCGGCACGGAGCCCCCGCACCGCCGCCGTCTGCTCCAGACGGCCGCAGTTACGTTGTTCCACCGGAACACCCGGACCGGGGTCCCCCGCCTTGTGCACCTGCATCCGGCCAGGCGATCCGCTTGGCCGAGGACGCTCCTGTCGCTACCGATTTCCACCAGCAGCATGGCCGTGCCGATGAGAGCGACGCCCGGCAGGGTTTTGAGCCAACAGGCGCCGGCTGGCCAACTGCAGGACCTCGTGGAGAGCGGCCCCCCTTGGATGAGGGCCTTGACCATGGCACAGGCCGATTGGCGCTGACCATTACCCCCAAACGGATGCTGCCATCGGTGAGCACCTTGTGCAGCCTCTTCTCCGAGGCAAGCTGCCCGACCAGCTTCTGGCGCTGCCGGGCGATCAGGCGCAACTCGCGCAGTTTGGCCGGGGGGACGAAGGAGCCGTGCCACAAACCGGCCAGAGCCAGCATGGCCAGCCACTGGGCATCACCGATGTCGGTCTTGCGCCCCGAGAACTATTTGACGTGGCGGGCGTTGACCTCTCCCCGCCGTCTCCCACCCCTGAGTTTCTTTCATCCTCTGGGGTGGCGCCGGATGCAATGATCGTTGGGAGGGGAAGAGGGCAGCCTACGGTCGGGGCTGCCCGCGGGGCGATTACTTCAGGCCCATGCAGTTGGCATAGTACGTCACCGTGGCGGGCCAGTCGGAGAAGATCCCCAGGATTTTCACCTTGCGGGCCAGCACGTCCAGGGCCTTGTACATGTCGCTGTCCTTTTTGATTGCCTTGCCTTCCGGATCGAACAAGTAGTATAAGCCGGCGTTTGCGGCGCCTTGGCGCAGGTCAGAGCGCTCGAAGGTCCAGGTGATGATGTCCAGGCCCGCTTTTTTGATGTCCGTTGCGTACTCGGATGGGACCACTTCGCCGGCATCGTTCACCGCGAGCAGCGCAAACATGGGCGGGGCGAAGACATCGGCACTGAGCGAATCCGCCCGGCTACGGCGCAGACACAGCACGAATCCCTAGCGGCGTGGGGTGGTCGTCATCCCTGTTGGCCTCTCAGGCGCATCGGTCGGCTGGCGTCGCTGGCGTTATCGCCGCCGGTCAGTGCTGCAGCAACGTCAAGCGAGTTGCCTTCAGCAGGCGCCGAAAGCCCTTGTCGAAGCTCACGAGATGGCCGTGGTTCGACTCGACGGCGGCCGCGATCCAGGCATCCGGGATGTCATTGCCGGTCAGGCGGTGCCGCTCGCACAGATCCAGCAAGACCGGCCACTCCCGACCGAGCGGGGGCATATCGACGCCGGGGGACTCCAGCACGACGCGCAGGAACGTCACGGCGGCTTCCACCGGCGTGGGCTGGACGAAGACACGCGGATGCGTGACCAGGCGCAGGAATCCGGCGGCTACCATCGGCAAGACGGTCAGGGTCCGTCCCTCCGCGCACGCGTCCAGAGCCGAGTCCAGCCAGGCTCGCGCTGATTCGTGGTGCGGGTGGTCGGCGCGCGAGGCGGCGACCAGCACATTCACGTCGGGGGTCATGTCCCCTCGTCCGCCTCGGTCCAGTCGTTAGTGGCGTCCAGCAGGGCACGGTGGCTGGTGGGGTCCGCAACCGCTGCTGTAAGTCCACCGACTCCTGCGAATACCGGGAGCGGGGGACGGGCACGTTGGAGTTTAGCCGGCGGCCGCAGCCGTAGCGCGAGCGCTTCCTCGATTAGACGGGTCAGGGTCGTGTGCTCCTGCGCGGCCACGGCCTTGGCCCGGGTCAGCAAGGCATCGTCGATGTCGAGGGTCGTTCTCATGGGTGGAGCACCGATGCAGATTTCTGCATCATCCTATTATCGAGCGACGACCCTGTCAATTCGGATCCCTGTTGCAGACAATGCCTGCTTCCGGTCGTTTTCGGACAGAGCGCCTGGACTATAGCCCGCTCCTCGCCCATGGTCAGCCCCTGGCGGCAGCGCGGCCAGGCCCAGAGTCAGGGCGAGAATGTGAGCGCTGTGGAACCACTCGGGGTCGAAGGCATGCGGCCAGGCGCAGCTCCAGCACCAACCGCCCGTCGAAACCGGTGGCATGCAGCGCCACATCGAAAGCCGAACCGGGTGTCCACCAGCTTGCCACACAGCTCGTAGCGCTGCCCGCCGGCCCGCGCTGCAATGCGGCACAGGTAAACGAAGGCAGGCCAGGGAGGGGAGCCAGGGTGCGTCTGCGCGACCCATGCCCGGCGGTTGCTCAGGGCCTCCTGAGCGAATCCCTTGTAGCCGTGGAAGCTGTTAGCGGGCCAGAGTGAGGGCGGCACCCAACAGCTCGGCCTCACCGACCTCGGGTCTGCCTGACCCGCTCCGGGCCGGGACCGGAAGCCATTTGCGACCACTCGCTCCAGCGCCAAACGACATGCGGGGTGCCGACGCGAAAGATTCCACGCGCTGATCCTGATCGACCGCAGCCACCGCGCCGGGCGGGCCTCTATATCTCTCGCGTTCCCGGTCCTCCACCCCGACCCGGGCCGAAAGCTTGCGGCCCCGTCACCGCATATCCCCCGGGTGAGAGAATCGAGCCCGGTCACCGGAGGAGCATCCCATGGAAGTGTCTTTTTACCGGCTCACCTGGCACGCCCAGCTCGCGGCTGGCGCCTTGCTGTTCGTGTTGTCGCTCGCGATCGAGGCCGCCGTGCTTACCGAATACTTGACCAACGCGGTCCTCGCCGCGCCGCTCGCCCTCGGCCTGGAAGTCAGCAAGGCGGTGACCATCGTGCTCCACCGCTTCCTCACCGGGCAGGACCGGGGCAGCTACCCGGCGTCGGTACGCTCCATCGTTCTCGTTTTTCGAGCGGCCCTGCTGGTGCTGTCCGCTCTATGCTCGCTGATGTACCTCGCCCACAAGCTCGATCGCCCGCACCTGGAAGCGGTCCGCCAAGCCGACCTGGCGAGTATAGAACACGCCTATACGGCCGATCGCTCCCGCCTCGAGCGACAGTTCGCGCGCCAAGGGACCGAGACCGACAAGGTGGTCGCCGCCCGTTTCGCACAACTGCGGGAGCAGGCCGCAGACGGTTACCGGCCCGCCATCCGGGGCCTGCAAGCCCAGCTCACCGTGGAAATGGACAACTCCGTGAAAGGGAACTTCGTCGGCCCTCGCTACCGGACGATCGCTTCGCGCCTCGAGCAGGAGAAGTCCGCGTACCGGGAGCGCCTGGATGGACTCGCCGAGCGGGAGGCACGGGAGCGCGCCGAGAGCTTGGGCTCGCTCCGCGACGCGCAGGAGCGGGACCTGTCGCGGCTGCGCAGCGTCTTCGAGGCTCGTGCGGCGCATCTGCGCGGCGAAGATTATGCGGGAGATAGCCGGGTGGAGAACCCCATGATCACCGCCTTCACTCGGGTGGTGCATCGGGTCACCGGCCTCGACCTGGACCCCCTGCTGTTCATCTTCCTGTTTTCGGTCTTTATCAGCCTCCTCATGGAGCTTGGCATCGTGGCGAGCTTCGAGACGCTCACCAGCTCCCACCTGCCGATCCTCTCTGCGGCCCACCGCATGAAGCTCCAGGTCACCAAGCACCGGATCGAGTCCGAGGGAGACTTGCAGACCGCCCGGATCGACGACGCGGCACAGCGCCAGAGAACGGCAGGATGGGTACGGGACATCGCTCGTTCAGTCGGCTTCGGCGCGGGCGGCCTCGACCGCAAGCTTGCGGATCCGGCGGAGCCCGGCGGATCTGGTTTCAAATAGACACGGATCACATCACAACTTGGAGGGACAGCAGCCATGCCTGAAAACCGCGGGTCGGGAGACTCCCACACCGCCACCTACCACCCGGAGATCCTCCGGGCGCCGGTGGCGGACAACTCGGCGCTGGTCGACTCGGCGCTCGCCGCGCACCGGCAGAACTTCCTGCTCCGCCTGTTCCCGAACGACCAGGAGCGGGCGGTGCGCGGCCATGAGCTGGACCAGATCAAGGCCGGCTTCGAGTTCCGCCGCCGTGCCCTGCAGATGGCGGTGGAGACGAAGCTCCAGGCCATGGAGGAGATGTGCAACCACGTCCTGGTCACCGGCAAGAGCGAGATCCGCCGGCAGCGCCAGGAGTTCTTCGCCGAGCAGCAGCTCAAGCTGCAGACGGCCATGGACCAGCACGCGGAGCGCTTCAACACCCGCCTGGAGCGGCGTCTGGCGGAGCTTCAGCGTTACCAGAACCCGCAGCTCCGGCAGCGGGAGGAGCAGCGCCTGCTGCGGGCGCTGGATCAGTTCCACGAGATGATCGAGCAGCTCTCCCAGGACTTCATGGCCATCATCCATGAAGGCGTCCACCGCTGAGGGGCGCGGAGCCCGGAGGACGAAGCTTGACCACACAGCCCGCCATCATCGCCTACGACATCGCGAGCGACGCCACCCGGCGGCGGGTGCGCCAGGTGGTCCAGGAGTGGCGCCTCGACGGCCAGAAGTCGGTGCACGAGTGCCTGCTGACGGAGGCCCAGGCGCAGGAGCTGTTCCTGCAGCTCGCCGAGACGTTGTCGGGCACTCGGGACCGGTTGCTGCTCGCCTGGGTGGCGCCTCACCGGGCGTGCATGGCGCGCGGGAAAGGCCGGATCGGCGGCCCGCCCTTCGGGGCGGCACGGGTGATATGAGGCGATGGCCAAACGCGGCTGGTATCTGCTCGCCTACGACATCGCCTGCCCGCGCCGGCTGCAGAGGGTGCAGCGGCTCCTGAAGGGCGAAGGGCTCGCGGCGCAGCTCTCGGTGTTTTTCGTGTTCGGGTCGCAGGCCGAGGTCTCGGGGCTCCTCGACCGTGTGGCGGAGCGGATCCACGTCCGGGAAGACGATGTCCGCTGCTGGCCGATTCGACCATCCGGGGGCGGTGTGGTTCCACGGCGAGCCCCCAGTCAAAGGCCCCCTGGCACCGCCGGGCCGCAGACCTCGGCCCGAACAGGCGGAGAGCAAGAAACGGCGCGGCTCGGCGGTGCTCCGTATCCTGGGGAGGTGGCGGGCTTGACCGGGGAGTTGCTGGTGGTGCTCGACCGTCGGGAAAGCACGGTTCGGCTCGAGGGTCGCGCCTTGCGCGTCCAGCATGCAGGCGGATGGGAGCGCATCCCCCTGGGGCTGGTGGGCCTGGTGGTGGTCCACGGGAGCCCCTCGGTGTCTTGCGACGTCTGGCGCGCCCTGGCGGAGCGCGGCGTGCCCGCGGTCATGCTGCCGTCGCGGGGCACCGGCGCGGCCGCCTGGGCCGGTGCCGGGCTGTCCACCAGCATCCAGGTACGGCGGCGCCAGCACCGGGCGGCCTCGGACCCTCCGCAACGCCTCGCGGTGGCGCGGGAGATTGTGCTGGCCAAGCTGTCTGCCCAGCGAGCCCTCGTACAGGGACTGGGTTCCGGCACGATCCCGGTCCTGTTCGACACGGGGGGGACCGCCGCCCTGGTGGCGACGCTGGACAGCCAGTTGGCCGCGGCCCGCACGGCTCCCGACCCAACCACCCTCATGGGGGCCGAAGGGGCAGCCGCCTCAGCCTGGTACCAATGGCTCTGCGAACATTTGCCGGGCCGCTGGCGCTTCAGCGGCCGCAACCGCCGCCCACCGCGCGACCCGGTCAACGCACTGCTCTCCCTCACCTACACCCTCGCCATGACCGAGGCCCGGTACCAGCTCGAAGCCGCCGGGCTGGACCCCGCCTTGGGCTTCCTGCATGGGGTGGTGCCCGGAAGAGACTCCCTGATGCTGGACGTGGTGGAGCCGCTGCGTCCAGGTGTCGACGCTTTCGTGCTGCGCCTGCTCGAACGGGTGGTCGAGCCGCGGGACTTTCACTACAGCCAGCGGGACGGCTGCCGGCTCAACAAAGCGGCGCGGGGAACGTATTACCAGGCGTGGGCCGCCTATCGCCTGGAATGGCCGGACCTCGAAGCGCGCGCTGCCGCCGGCAGCGAAGAAGAAGCGCCTGCTTACGCAGGCACGCTCTCCGGTGCCGCCTGGCGGGTCGTCCAATCCTTGCGGCGTCTCCTGCCCGACTTGGGCGACGAGCCCCAGTCCGATGGGTAAGCTGCTGGACCGGGCACTGACGCCCGATGCCGTCAACCGCGCCTGGAAGAGCGTCCGAAACGACCGCGCACCGTGGCATGTCGGGATGAGCAGGACGGAAATGGAACGGAATCTTGCGACCCACCTGCTGCGCCTGGTCGATGATCTGCGACAGGGCCGGTACCGCCCCGATGCCATGAGGCAATTTACGATCGCCAAGGGAGACGGCCGCCAGCGCGTGCTCTCCGCCCTCACCCTGCGGGACAAGCTGGCGCAGCGCGCGGTCCTGTCGGTTCTCGAGCCCATCGGCGAACAACTGTTCCACCACGACAGCTTCGGCTACCGGGCCGGGCGCAACGTCGCCATGGCGCTGGCACGGGTCCGGGAGCGGGTGCACTGCGGTCTTCCCTGGCTGGTGGACGCGGACATTCGGGCGTTCTTCGATAACATCCCCCACCGCCCGCTGCGCAAGGCGCTGGCGCGTGTCGTCCCGGACCGGGAGGTCCTGCACCTCATCGACCAGTGGCTCGAGGTCGGCACGTACCACACCGGCATCCTCACCGGCCCCCGGGGGGTCCCCCAGGGGGCTGTCATCTCTCCGTTTCTCTGCAACGTCTACCTGCACCAGCTCGACGGACGGCATGCGCGAAGCGGCGTACCCTTCGTTCGTTATGCCGACGACTTCCTGCTGTTCGCTCCCGACGAGCGGACGGCCGCCAAGGCCCTGAAGCTCGTCGGCGTATACCTGCGGGAGTCTCGACCTCGAGCTCCACCCCGAAAAGACCCGGGTAGTGCTCTCCGGACCCCAGGTCAGCTTCCTCGGACAACCGCTGCCTGCGCCGCCGTGACATCGTACGAGCCTAGCTAGCCTACCGCCCCCGCGCCATCCTCAAGCGCCGCAGGCGCTCTCTGCCCCCGCGCGCCCCCATCCCTACCCCTGCTCCCCGCGGCAGATGAAAACGGCCGCTGCGCCCACCACGACCGTGGACAGCGGCCGGGGGTCAGCTACGAAAGGGAGGAGTGACGCAACCCGTGATGGCGAGCAAGCGCCCACATATCCCGATCTGCCAAACATCGCCAACATGGTCTACACTACACTTGGTTTCCAACCGAGACCGTACCGACATGCGTGTAGCTAACTCCCTCGAACAGTTTCCGTGTCGCCGCGGCAACGCCCAACCGCCTGCTGGCCGTGGCTGTCTCGCGGCAGGGGGGGGCAGAACGCAGACCTGATGAAGAAGGGATTGAGACAAGCCTAAACTTCCGCTTTCACTCCCCACGTCGGCAGAACGCAGACCTGATGAAGAAGGGATTGAGACTTGACAAGAAGAGCTATTGCCGCATTATGCCAGAGGCAGAACGCAGACCTGATGAAGAAGGGATTGAGACATCGGCTGCCGCGCATATCCAACTTCCCGATCTCGGGCAGAACGCAGACCTGATGAAGAAGGGATTGAGACATGGACGCCCTGAACGGCGCCGTCAACTCCACGGGCAGAACGCAGACCTGATGAAGAAGGGATTGAGACCGGAACAGCCCGGGGACGCCCATCGGGATCAGGTGGCAGAACGCAGACCTGATGAAGAAGGGATTGAGACCGTAGCGTTGGGTGACATACTGCACGATGTCAGGGGCAGAACGCAGACCTGATGAAGAAGGGATTGAGACCCGAGAGCCTGCTCTATCGGACTTACATCCCCCGGCAGAACGCAGACCTGATGAAGAAGGGATTGAGACACTGGGCGCGCATCCCGGCCTACACGCGGTAATAGGGCAGAACGCAGACCTGATGAAGAAGGGATTGAGACCTCACCTCTTTCGATACTGGTAAGGTCATCGAGGGCAGAACGCAGACCTGATGAAGAAGGGATTGAGACTTCCGTGATACCCGCAATAGAGCGTCATCGCCAGGCAGAACGCAGACCTGATGAAGAAGGGATTGAGACGCGTATAGAACCTACCGAACGAGATGATCTTTCCGGCAGAACGCAGACCTGATGAAGAAGGGATTGAGACATGAGCCGGCGTAGTCAGCTATCTGTAGGGCAGAACGCAGACTGATGAGGGATCAGAACGCAGCACCTGATGACGAAGGGAATGCAGACCTGATGAAGAAGGGATTGAGACTTGCCACTGACACTCGCAGGATCGACGGGCAGAACGCAGACCTGATGAAGAAGGGATTGAGACGACTTGGAGCGCCGCATATTCCGCCAATGTGAGGGCAGAACGCAGACCTGATGAAGAAGGGATTGAGACCGATGCGATCCATCTCCTCAAAGCGCGCCTCGAGGGCAGAACGCAGACCTGATGAAGAAGGGATTGAGACTTCCCGAAGGCGGACGGACCATCCTGTGTACGCCGGCAGAACGCAGACCTGATGAAGAAGGGATTGAGACCTCCCGAAAGAGCTACCAGCGCTGTTCGCCTCCGGCAGAACGCAGACCTGATGAAGAAGGGATTGAGACAGATACAACCTCGGCGGTGCGTCGATCAGGACTTGGCAGAACGCAGACCTGATGAAGAAGGGATTGAGACCCATACGTGATTGCCGCTAGTAATAGATCAATGAAGGCAGAACGCAGACCTGATGAAGAAGGGATTGAGACCGCCTAAGGTAGTCCTCTGTGCTCTCCTTTCCCTGGCAGAACGCAGACCTGATGAAGAAGGGATTGAGACAACGTCGCGAAAATCGTGAACGCTCCGGTTGGGGGCAGAACGCAGACCTGATGAAGAAGGGATTGAGACTCCAGTCCTTTGATGTAATCGCATGGTGCTAACAGGCAGAACGCAGACCTGATGAAGAAGGGATTGAGACAATTTGAGCAAGGCAGGGTCAAACCATTATCTTGCGGCAGAACGCAGACCTGATGAAGAAGGGATTGAGACGCTATTCGAAGTCGCATTTGACCACCTCCTCGAGGGCAGAACGCAGACCTGATGAAGAAGGGATTGAGACACGTGGACGCAGAGCGACACAGTCGAATTGCCAGGGCAGAACGCAGACCTGATGAAGAAGGGATTGAGACGCCGTGATTCCAGCTACCGCCGTCAATTTCTTGTGGCAGAACGCAGACCTGATGAAGAAGGGATTGAGACCACCTGTCCGGCAGGTAACTGCTAAGGCTTATGGGCAGAACGCAGACCTGATGAAGAAGGGATTGATACTGGAGAAAGAGCGGCACACCTCACTTCACCAGCGGCAGAACGCAGACCTGATGAAGAAGGGATTGAGACATGTTCCTCCCGCGTTATCAGTGGATTGGCGTGGCAGAACGCAGACCTGATGAAGAAGGGATTGAGACCTGTAGGGATGTGGTCGTTTGGATAGAGAGCCGTAGGCCGAACGGAGACCTGATGAACAAGGGATTACGACGGCGACCGGAAGGTCACCGTGGCCATGTCCCTTGGCGGGACGGGGATCTGGTGAAGAAGGAGTTAGGACGACATTTTCGACAGCCGATGCGGTCAGCGCGGCGCTGATGTGCCATGGGGGCGGTGGGTGTTGCGAATATCAACGTCACAACGTGGAAAGGAGAAAGCGCCATGGGTAAGAGCCGCAAGAAGGCGCGGTCTGGGCCGCCGGCCATCCAGGCCGAGCGTGCCTTCGCCGCTATCAAACAGACATTCGGCTCGAACAAACCGCTGGCCATCGGTCTAGCGGCCTTGCTGCTACTGACCTTTGGCTGGTTCGTGAATGCGACTTACGACCTGCCCCTTTTGCTGGATGGAAACACTGCCTTGGGGTTTCGGCTGCGGGTGGTGGGGGGCCTTTTGGCCTTTCTCCTTGTGTCCGTCTGGCTGGTCTGGATGGCTAGCCGTGCGAACGTGACTGTCCCAGTGATCGTGGTGCAGACACCCGACCCGCCCAAGGTCGCAGGCCTTATCACGTTTCTGAGCCCGCCCGGCGCCGATAGGGCGCAGATCGAGACCTTTGCGGCCAGCACCGTTGGCGAAGCAGAGCCACCCGACCCCCGTGCGTCTCTGAAGGGCTCGTGGCGAATGCCCCTTGAGGCCCTGGCCTACCACGCAGAGCGGCTCAAGTACCTGGTGGTCATCCCCTCCGCCGATGACCCCAGAGACCCGCAGGGCAAACCTGGAACTTGGCGGGACATGGAACTGTTCAAGGCCGTGGTCGCGCGGTATAGCGGGGGTCGGGTTGCCGCGGAATGCCTACCCGACTGCCACCAGGGTGTGGATTACGAAGATGCCCGCGCCGCAAAGGATGGCGTGGATAGCGCCTATGCGTCGCTTCTGCAACGCGGACTTAAAACCTGCGATATCCTGGTGGACATCACCGCCGGACAGAAACCCACCACGATTGCCGGCGCCGCAGTGGCGCTCGTGGAAGATCGTCAGTTCCAGTACGTCAGCACCCGCGACTACCGCGTAGTGACCTACAACATCACCTATCAGAGCTGACCATGGGCACCATTTATGTCATCAACTCCCCCGTCCTCACCGACTACGGGTTCTGGCGCTTCCGTGGCCCATTATCCGTGGACGAGGCCCGCGACATGCTTGCGGGCGGTTTCGTGTCCGCCATCGGCCATGAATCGGCGGCCCAGTTCCTGTCCCGACGCCTCGGGGTGACCGTCCCGCACAACCGGGTGCGCGTGAGCATGGCGCCGGGTGACCGAGCGCTGGTGCTGCGGCTGGGCGCCCGTCTGCCCGAAGGGCGGCAACTGACCGATGAGGACATGGAGCAACTTCCGTTCGAGCTGGGGCTGATGGAGCGGGAGGGATAGCCGGCCACCTGGCACGGACGGGAGTCCGGGACGTCCGAGTCGGCCCGAGAACGCGGACAGGTGTTACGGTGGTTCCTTGCTTGCTGGAACGTCATCAGAGCAAACCGGCCTGGAACGTCTGGCGCCGGGCCCCGTTATCGGGTGACGCGATGAACCTCAGTCCTGCCGTCGGCGCCTACCCCGGGGGGCGAGCCACGCGAACAGCAGCCGATCCCGGCTCAAGTCGACGGACTCCACCAACTGCAGGAATAGCTCCTCCGCCTCGGGTTCGGTAGGCGGGTACTGCACACCCTGCGCGAGTGGCGGCTGGATCTGCAGGAATCGGTTCACGAGTCCAGATTCCGCGCGAGATATACTGTATGACGGAGCACGCCACCGAGAGCAGCAGCAACGCTACTCGGAACGACAGCACCATGGAGGACGGAACCGAGGCAGTCGCCACCGCATGGGTCTTCATGAAGCGGTACACGACGATGGCGAACGCCTTACTCAGCTCCAAGCCGCCGGAGAGGGCAAGAGCGAGCACCGCGCTATCGAGGAACGGTAATCCGGGGTTCTAGCCCGTGTTACACTGTCTTACGCTATACGGAGCGGAGGATTCCATGAGCACTCTGACCATCCGCATCGACGACAAGCTCGATGCCGAGCTCGAGCAGCTCGCGAGGATCACACAGCGCACCAAGAGCGATCTCGCGCGCGAGATGCTGCGCCGGCAGGTCGCCATCGCTCGATTCCGGGAGCTGCGCAGAAAGGCCATGCCGTTTGCGGAGGCAGCGGGCTACCTGACGGATGAGGACGTGTTCCGCGACATCTCGTGAGGGTATTTTTGGACACCAACGTGCTCGCAAGTGCATTGACCGCCCGCGGCCTGTGCGCCGATGTCCTGCAGACGGTCCTTGCTGACCACCAGCTTCTGTTCTCCGCCCAGGTTCTCGCCGAGCTCGCCGATGTCTTGCCACGCAAGTTCGGCCTCCCGTCCGCCGTGGTAGATGAATTCCTCACTCTTCTTACGGACGAAGGAACGCTGTCCGCCGCACCCGGCCCATGTCCGATCCTGCCTGATAACCCAGCCGATGCCGTCATCGTCGCCAGCGCGCTGGCGGGCGGGGCGGAAGTCTTCGTCACCGGGGACAAGGAACTGTTGGATCTCGGGAAGGCCGAAGGCGTGCCCATGCTGTCGCCGCGGCAGTTCTGGGAGCGGTTGGCCGCGGGCACGTGAGTGTCCCCAGTCCGCGCAACCGCGGCGGACTGCTTGGTCCAGCACGGCCGCGCCTGGGCCGCTGAAACGCGGATACGCAGGAGAGCCTAACCGAAAGAAGGAGGAATCACTGGGCTGGCAAATTTGCCGAGGGGTACGTTGAATAGCGACCGATGACGGCTCTCGTCAATGCCCGCCGTTCAGGGCAAAGAACACTTGGTGAGGCCAGGACGGCCCACGGAGGAGGCCGACGGGAGGACCCGTTACAGCTTTTTGTCGAGTCGGTCGAGAACAAATATCTCGCCCTCAAAGTGGCCGAACAGCCGCTTCGCGTCTTGGTCGGCCCAGGCATCGCATTCGTGGGTGCTGTCATCCACCGGATTCTTGAGGATCTTGAAATCGAGGCTGCTCAAAGCGATCTGCTGATTCGATTCCAGGTACCGAGCCAGTTGATCTACACGCTCATTCACCAAGCGCAGCCGCTCCCCCGCGAGGGTGCGGATGCTGCGTTCAAAGCCGGAGCCGAAGCGTAGCCGGCGCGAGGGTGAGTCCCAAAGGCGTTCCTCGTAGATCCGTGGGCAGGCTTCCCGCCAGACGATCTCACCCCAGGCTGAAAGAGTAGCCTGTCCCCCGTCGACGAACAGCAGGGTATCCGGGATTCCAGCCACTTCCGCCGCCGCCACCGCAAGCTGTGCCCCCATCCGGCGGAAGGCGGCAAGATGGGCCCGCACGGTCGCCTCTGCATCGAGCTTGAGCGGGAGACGCGGCAAGCGCAGCAGCTCGTGACCCGATTCGAAGACATATACGCTCTCGTCCGCATAAAGCATCGCGAGGGCCTGCATGAACCCTTGTACGCTCTTGAACCCACCGGTGAGGTTGAAGACTACACGGTAGCCTTGCCGCGAATACTTCCGAAGGGTTCCGGCACACCAGGTGGCAAGTTCGGTCATGGCAGCCTGGAAACCAGGCAGCTCCTCTGTCTGCAAGTCCTTGACCCGGTAAACTTCTGCTCCCAAGCCGGCCTGCTGCAGTATGTCTGCGATTATCCGTGCGCCATTCTCTCCTAACCAGGTATCTGTACAGAGCAGCACATGGTGATCGGGCGCACGGGCAGGGAACCTTCCGTGATACCAGCGCAGCAGGCCATTCAGCTCGGCGCTCAGGGCCATCAATATCGCGGGTTCCCTCCGATCGACAAGTTCCTCGCGCCGTTTCTGGATGTGCGGCTCGATTAACTCTCGTACCTCGGTTGGGATCTGTTCCGCGGAAACTGCATTTGCATACTTGGTAAGTAGCTTTCGCAACTCATCCTGAACCTGATTGGTAAACAGGCTGGTCCCGCAGGTGGAAACGATGAGGTGTCGCTGCGCCATATTCCTCTCCGAACTGGTCAAAAGCATCGCGGACCGGAGTGCGAGCTGATGTGTCCATCGCGCCCATCCGCAAGACCTTGTACTCCTCGACCCGCGCCCCGAGAGCGCGCATGTCCTCGGCCGTCAGCTCCTTGCCGCGCAAGTCCGGGGCAGCTCCAGGGCCAGGTGCAGGTAGCGCCCGCCCCGCTCGCCCACGTCGGCAGCGAGGTTGACCGGCAGCGAGCCGATCACTACGTCGGCGGCCTCGATCCGCGCCACGTCCAGGTGATCCACGATCTGGTCTACTCGAATCCCCCCGTCCTGCGTCCAGTTGCGGGCACCGGGGTGGCGGGTAACGAAGTAGGTGGTCATAGCTGTCGCTCGCTTTCTCGTAGTGCATAGTTACCTAACCGCCTTTGGGATCGATCTTGATGATTTTCCAGTTGGGTCCGCCCCGGTGCTCCACGGTGATGTCCGCCCTGAGCCTGCCCTGCTGCAAACGCTTAAGTGCAGCGGGGTCCAGGGAAGCTAGGAGCGAATCAGCCTCAGCGCCCATCACAAAGGCACGTTCCTTTTCTTTAGAGGCGGAAATCTCCCTCTTTCCTTTGTTGAAGACCAGAGGCACGCCTAGCCAACGGTCAGTGCCCCCGGGTGATGAAGTTTTCAGACCTGAAGCACCACGCTGAGGATATGCTGCCAACACGAGTCGGTCCTTCTTCGCTTTCACGAAGTCGTTGCGACCATCCTCCTGAGCAAGAACCATGTGTCGCAGATCGCCCCGGAATGCCCGCGCACTCGCTGCATCAGCCATTCCTCGAAGGGCCCTCATTTGAGGGCTCTTTGCCCACCCCTGCACCTGTTTTTCCATAAAGCTCACGAATTTTTCCATACAGTTGCTGAGGCTGAGAGGCGTAGTAATTGGATCATTACTGACGACGTGGCTCGACTCGATCTGAACGCTCGCTTGCCCATATCCATATGGTTTGCCCATTCCGATTGAATGATGCATCGCTTCGTCACCACCCCAGGTAAGCGCCCAAATTAATGCTCCTAATTCTTCGGGCTTAAGATTATGAAACACAACTCTGCCGGAGAATTGAGCACCCCCGTCGATCGGAAATAGGTTTACCGAAACTGCATCGGTTCCTTCTGAGGAGTGCGTCAATGCAGGTCGCACAGGATAGCGCTTCCAGCCCCGTATCTCGGAATCTTTGTCCATATAAGTCTTATAGGTGTCCCGAGCGAGCGTCGTACCGTCCACGGTCGGTTGTGCGACATAATTCGGGTAATAGGTCGGCTTCGGCGAATTCAGCACTACCCTTCGTGCATCCAATTCCAGGACTCCCGCCCTCTCAGTGCAGGGTTCGAACCATACCCGTCCCTTTAGTGGCGTAAGGCCATCTACCACATCGGTCATACCGAACATTAGGCAAGCGAAATCATCGGGACGCTTCTCGGCGTGGGATGAAGATGTGTGTTTGATGGTCTCTACGATCGAGTGCGGATATGCAAGCTTGAACATAAGCGCCAAGCCTAGAGAAGCGATCGTCCCCCCGAGGTCGGTCAAGAAGAATATTGGTATGCGGGCACGGCTTTTCCAGTAGGCCCACTCGTCGGTTTCCGCGTGGATGTGCATAAAGTCCCGCATCACCGCCTCAGGCACTTCAACCTGTCGGGTCGTGGGCACATCGTAAAACACGAACTCCAGATGCTTCTTGCCCGCCGCAGGCGGGACGCGGGCCGCAGGTTGGCCGGTGAAAACGAGCATACCCTCGACTGCACCTCTCCCCACGTCGGCCGCCTTACTGTATACCAGCATCTTGCCGCCGCTGTGCGGGTGGGCTTCCTGTAGGCCAGGAGTGAACCGGATGTCGAGGGAACGGGGCCGCCATCGACTATATTTTTCACGGGCACAGACACGGGGCACTGCACGCCACCAGCGATCCCCGGAGAGTACAGCGAGTTCATCGTGATCGATACGGGAGTAAGCACAAGGTGTGACAAACCACCGATCACCTTGGAAGCTCAGCCAGCCTGCCTGCGAAAGAGGTCGGTACATGTTCTCGCCGACTTTCTCGGTCATGAATCTCCCATAGAAGCCACGCGCCGGATTGGTCAGGTCGCGCACCGAGTAGCGTGCATCATCCACCATCCCCATCCTTGAGAAAGTGATAATCTCCAGCACGTTCCGGACCATGCCCTTTAGGCTCGATCCGGGGATGGCGTAGCCGTCCGGCGTCTGGAAAAACCGCACCTCGCCGGGTGCCTGTTGGCTCGCCTTGGTCTGCTGTCCACCGACCAGGATCGGGGTGTGCGCGGTAAGGGTGAAGGCGATCTCGCCGCTCAAGCCGTCCTTGAACGGGACGTCGTGAGAAACGAGGTGTGCCCAATCGGGGACTACAACCTGCTCCGAAAGAGGGACGAAGTTGTAAGGGGAGTTAATCGCCTGCATCGCTGGCTCTTGGGGCCGATTAGCGCCCGGTGGGCGAGGGTTGTTCCGGTGGTGCTGTCTGGGCATGACCGTTCTCCTCATTCTTCTCCGAAGCCTATGAAGCAAGCGGCAAAGGGCTCCGCGCCGCGCTCCCGGTCGATCCGCCAATAGCGGCGGTAGCGCAGGCGATTCAGTTCGTCATCAATGGCGATCAGGGCCACCGTGTCGCAGAGGTATTGATATTCACCCCCTGCCGCCGGGGTATATCGGGTGGCGATCCAATTGCCCGTGCCGCCGTAACGGATGTGCAGGGATTCGCCTGCCGCATTGACGGCCTCAGCGGCTAGCATCATGCCGGTCGTGTGGTCCATCGCAGGGGGAGTCTCGGTGAAGGTCCGGTTAGCCGACTGAAAGCCGGCCCAGCCCTCCTTCGGCCCGAAAGCCACAAGCCGCGCGAGCGCATCCTCAGCGGAAGCCAGGCGCTCGGGCTTGGCCTCAAGCGAGGTGGTGTTGGGATGGATGGACGGCAGGCGGCTCTTGCCTCTGCGCACCCGATTGTAAAGATCAAGTAGTGTGGTCGCATCCATTACGCGGCCTCCAGCCTTGCCTTGCCTTCGATCCAGGCGCCCTGGTCCGACCATTGGATTTCGCCATCGAAAAACCCATGTCCTTTGCCTGCGCCACCTCCCAGGGCGAGCCGCCCGACGCACAGATCTTGGAGAGCACACCGTAGTGCCTTGCGCGCTGTATCCGGGGCGCCGCCCGTATCGATGGTGACTTGAAGCTCAATGCCCTTGCCCCAAACCAGTTCCTCCATGAACAGCATGTGTTCCCGCACCCCGCCGGTGAACCGATCGATAGCGTTGTGCATCATGAGCTGGAGGTCTTCCTTCCGGAACGCTACGAAGGTGTCGTCGATGAAGACCCGGCCGGCTCGGCCTCTCTCGTCTTCTCGCGCGTGTTCCTTGCCGTCGCGGGCATAGCCGAAGAGCGCCCGCACTTCTGGACAGCGATCCGACTTGTCGTAGCTGACGAGGTCTTCCATCTCGTTTGCCCAGCGCCCGGCCAGGCGATTGGCGTGGAAGGCCACCCGGTGTGCGATCGCTCCCTTGACCGAGGAGGCGGGGATCAGCAGTTGGGCGGCAATCGGCTCGGCTTTATTGTCGTTCCAGATCACCCGCTGCTCCAACTTGGGCAGCAGGTCTGCCGGCTTGCCCTCGCTGTCCCTTCTAGTGGGCGTATCGCCCTGGCCGATGCGCCAGAAGGCTCGGGGTTTCAATTTGAGTGTGGCGATCACGAAGCGAGTGACGGTATCCGTGCCTGCTCGGCCGGGGTTCACCTCGCTCAACCCCGTGGTATTGTCAAGCCTGCGCGACTGGGCGGCAAAGCGGCGCCGTCCCTCTGCTGTTCGGAGGTTGAACTGACCTGAGTGCACCCGAACGACCCTTAGCCGACCGAGTCCGGCCCGAACCGCACCACCCAGGCGAAACACGGGATGGGCCAGCAGGTCCAGCAACTGGTTCCAACGTAGATCGTCCGCCCGGTCGCTCCACAGAGACAGCTCAGTGCTGAAGCGGTAGCCGGCCGGCAACACGGCTCGGTCGAACTTGCCGGTGTCGGTCGCCGCGCCCCGGTGGCCGATGCGCACCCGGTCACGATGGACAGGCGCAGCTTCCGCCTCGTAGGCAGCGCGCAGTAGGGCATCGGTTTCCAACCGCTCACGGTCCCGCCCGGGCAGCAAGCCCTCCACAGGGCGTCCCTGGCTGTCCTGGATGGCTCCCCAGGACACATGCAGCCGCGACGGCTCGCCTTCGTCCTTCTCCTGAAAACCGAACAGCGCTTGCATTGACGCCTTATCGTGCAGGTCCCAAAAAAGATGCCGCAACACCCCGGCAAGCGCGGAACCCGGCAGGGCTGGAAAGCCGTTGGCGTCCCGCACCAGAATCACATCGAACACCCCGTCTGCGCCGCCCGCAGCGATGGACAGGGGCGTGGCCGCTTCGAGGGTTATGCGTGCCAGGTAGTAGTGGGGAACGTTGGGGGTCATCGGCGGGTCTCCTGTTTAATGACGGCCATCACCTCGCGCGCCAGCAGTTGAACGAAACGGGGGTCCGGCTCGGTGCCGAGGACCTCACGCAGCCAAGCGGCGAAGCTGCGGGTGGGATGATTTCGGTCGTCCCAGTGCTCGTCACTCCAGCCGGGCGCGGAGGGCTTGCAGACGCCGTTGTTCTCGTCGAATAGTTTCCGGGCCAAGTCTCCGCGCGCGGCCTTGGCCTCTGCCAGTGCGCTGCCCCACTGACTCGCCGAGGGACCGATCTCCGCCCTGTCCGCTAGACCCTTGAGACGGCGGGCTGAGCCGAGCAGTGCTCGGTATTCGTGGGCGAGCTCGCGCGCACGGGTAGCGCTATCTTGGCGGACCGACTGACTCTTCCATCGTTCCTCCAACCACTCGACGAGCGGGCTGACCGGACGTTGTGGCTTTGCAGGTTCTGCGGCAGCCTTCGCCGGTGTGGCGAAGTGTGGCTGCTCGGTCGCCAGCAATGGCGAGTCAAGCGAAACCTGTCCCAGACCTGCCTCCCGGTGGGCGCCGAGTCCGGCGGCAATGCGTGCTCGCTCCATCTCGTTGAGTGAGCGTTCGAGCTGAAAAACTAGGACGCTGCCTTGGGCGAGCACCTGGCGTTCCAGATCCGGCCCGCCTCGGTGAGCATTCCAAGGGGAGTAGCGGCGCACCCGCACGAAGCTCTTATTCGCCAGCAGATCGCCCCGTGGCAGGCCCAGCGACTCTGGTCGCGGCGTCAGGGTGGGCTGACCGAAGTCGTCCAGGGCGGCCAAGTCAGAGAGCAGCCACATGATTGTCTCCTTCATCTTGGCCCCATCTCCGAGTGGGAGAGGAAGGTCCAGTGCCGCTCCAGGATCAGCCACGATTTCTCGGATCTCGACACCGGCACGGCCGTACTCGGCACTCCGGGAGCGGCCTAGAAGGACCTCTTGCATCAGTACCTCTCCAAGCTTGTCAAGCAGCCCGTCGGAAACGTCAGCATCGGCGGTAACCCGTGAGGCGAAACGCTGCCCCGCCGAGAGGGAGTCGTAGCCGAACAGGGCCGCCTCACGGGCCCTGCCGGTCGTCGGGTCAATGGCGGTCTTGAGGCGCAACGCCTGGGTGGGCACGCATAGCTCTCCGCCAGCCGTGACATAGCCTCGCCGCAATTGCTGTGGTTGGTGCCCGTGAGGAAGTTCGTCCAGCAGCCCCAGGTGCCAGATGCGCTCGCCGACGAGCCGGCCACCTTCCTCTGCGCGCTCACCCTTGATATGGTGCCAGCAGAACGGCACGGGCCAGGCGCGTTCACCGTCCTCGGCGATAGGCAGGCCGTTGCCGAAACGGACCCTGCCGGAGTGAAACAGCAGAAAGGCATCCACAGTCGGGAGCGTGCGGTAGAGCTGTGCCGCGGCAGCGCCGAGGATGGCGCCTCCCGGAATGTAATCGAGTCCGCGATGCCCCCCCTCAGTGGCGGCCCGCTCACTGAAGACGCAGTCGTCCTTCAAGGTCAGGAACAGGTCGAAACCCTTCACGACGCACCCTCCAGGGTCAGAACGGCTCGCCCGAGCCCACGCGAGCGACGTGCCCCCACTCCCTGCACCAGCGGCAACGCCATCTTGACCAATTCCGGCCAGCGCGACGCCAGATCAGCATAGCGAGCGCCAAGCACGATATGCACCTGCGCGTACAGGGTGAGGGGCACCACCATCTCGATGCCACGCAGGGTCTTCTCCCTGGCGGTGCCCGTCTCGTGCTCGATCCCGGTACTAAAATGGCTGCGATAGAGCCCCTGGGCAAGATCTCGATGCTCTGAGAGGTAGGCTGCCTCATCCTTCGGGAGGGCGGCGTCGGAGAAGCGCAACAGCCCAGGCCAAGTCTTGGCGCCTTCCCGGCCATAGGGACCGAATAGCTGATCGGCGACGCTTGCCGCGTCCGCCGGAACATCAGGGTAACCACCAAAGACTTCCCAGCGGTGTACTGCATTGCGCAGCAGGCCCTTGACCGTGCGTCCGGGCAATGCAGGTAACCCTCGCGCATTGCGATGGGTGGTGGCGTCCAGATAACTGCCCTGGCCGCGCCCGGTGCCAGGATGCCAGTAGCTCACGATCTCAATGCGCAAGCGGCAGCTCATGGGGTCACCTCCCGTGTCTGAAGACTCCGTCCATTGTTCAGAGCGTTGCCGACGGAACGCAGCATGACAACGTCGCCCAGTGGCGAGCGGCGTAATCCCTTTGCACCTGCCGGTCCATATGGCAGGTCGTTCGTGGGCTCTACCTGGGCGAGGCGTTTTAGCAGGCTATCGAATCTGTCCAGGGACTCGCCCAGCTTCTCCGCCATCACCTCGCGCCAGCGGGCATAGTGGCGCACTGCTTGATCCGGGGCGCGGCCGAGCAGCCCCAGCAGCTCGCGAGCAGCACCACGGGCCATCCGCGGCTCATTGAGGAGCCGCTGCAGTGCCAGCAACTCATCCAGGACTGGCAGTCCTTTCCCCGGCTCGATCGCGTAGCATTCGAGGGTCTGGCATAGACGACCAGTGGTCAACTCGCGGTCTAGGACCGTCTCGAAATCATCTAGGAGGGTCGTGGTGACCCGGTGGAAGGTGAGGGCAGATGGCACTGCATCACAGTCTGGCGCATGCTTAGCCCAGCGCTTGGCATGCTTGCACAGGTCCTCGGCCAGTTCATGGAGCAGGTAGAAAGGTTGGCTCGCGTTGGCATAGGCGATACCAGCACAGGCCGTGAGCTGCTTGGGCAGTTGCTCCAGCGCGTGTTCACCGCGCAGTTTTCCTAGACTCTTCTCGCTCTCAGCGGCAAAGGCTGCCAGGAAGCGGCGGGTGAAATCGAGGGCCAGATCGGCCCGCACAATGATAGTGAGATCATCGCCCCCTAGTACGATGGGGCGAGCCGGATACACCCCATCCTGACCTCTTGATGGCGCAAGCACCTCCTGCGTCGCCGCCTGGGCGGCGCGGCGAGTCGCATCCGTTACGGCAGCCGAGAAGGCATGAAAGATCTGCACGTAGTCATTCGGTCGGCTCTTGGCAACTTGACCTAGCTTCATTAGGAGCTGGCCCAGCCCGTTGCCGTCGGCATGGACCAGGGCGATGGTGCGTTCCTCCTCTGTAAAGGGGAAGTTGCGTTCCCTGCCCTCCCCCTCTTCGGGGCTGAGGTTCAGCGGCCATGCGTCCCGGTCGTCATCTGGTGCAAAGCGGGCAGCTATTTCCCTCCCCTGGGCAAAGTCAAGCTTGCGCCGGGTAGCGGCATCCACAGGCTCCTTGTCCGAACTGCCTTTCTTGGTGGCAAACCCGCTCGCGGAGTCCCCGGTGCGGCGACTGCGCACCGCGAAGGGGCCGGCTTGGGGCAGGCGCATGACCGGCCGGTTGCGGTCGGCAAGGAGGAGACGCTGTGCCTGATCGAATGCCTCGTGCGCCGTGCCCCCCTGCCCCTGTGCTTGAACGAATTCTAAATCGGGGGCGTATTGGCGCACCACCAGAGGCCATAGCATGGCAAGCCGCTCGATGGTCTCCGCGTCGGTGCTGAAAGCATAGAATGCTCCGCCACCGCGGCGGGAAAACCGAATCTCGCCGTCCACCGCTTCGAGAACGTCTTCCAGAAGCGAGCCAGTCAGGCCCTCGACTAGCTCGCTCCCCCCGACAATCTCCTTCAATCGGTTAGTCGCCAGAATATAGGACTGAATGGACTTAGCTTCGAACAGGTAAGAATGGTTCGCCATGCATTGACTCTCCCTCGTTTAGGTATTCGTGATAACCGCGCGCTTACGTCGCCTCGGATCATGTGAAGGGTTTTAATCCTTCATCACATCATTGATGGACGATCGGGACAGATATTGTCCATTACACCCCCCTGTTGCGTGCGGCCTCTATCATGGCATCAACACCCGCTGGTAGTAGTAATGGAATAGGCCTCGGCACATTCCAGAGGATTCGATCCGTCCAGCGAACCATGGCCCCACGATACGATATATCGCTCGAATCTCCTCTGTCATCGCGTTTCTCCTCCTCCTTCGTGGTCTCCAGAAACGCTTACCCACCGGATAGCCTCCGGCTGGAGCTTCAACCCGTACCGGGTCCGCGGGCGATCCCCGAAAGCGTGGATCTTATAGGGCTGAGCGCCCGGGCCAAGCATGGCGCCGAGGCGGGAGTGCAGCTCGGACTTGCGCTCCATGAAGGTCCCGCCGTCCATTCCTTTCTGCAATCGCTGTCTGGCGCGGTCGTCGTCGCCCATCTCGCCGATGATCGCCCGGTACTCGCGCAGGAAGGCTTCTGCGAGGGGGACCTCGGCGCTACGCTTCTCGTCGTCTTTCGGCGGGCAGGGCACGGGCGGCAGCCCCTGCGCGCGGCGGCGGGCGAATAGGCTCAGGAAGGCCAGCTCCGTGGGTGGCAATTCGACGATCACCCCGCTCGCGCGGACCCGCCGACCCGGCAAGTCTATCAGGAGCTCTGCTGGCCCGAACGCCCGTTGTGCCGCGGCTACCGTCTCGCATAACGTAGCGCGGCCCGCCAGCAAGGCATTGGGCATCCCATGGCGCAGGCTGTAGAAGGGGATGTCGGCCAGCGTGACGCGGGCGGCGGCCGTGTCAGCCAGCTTGTTCTCGCGCACGCTGATGACGCGGCTGTAGGGAGTAGGGTAGAAGAAATCCCAGCTCGACTCGAAGGCTCGCTCACGAGGCAGTGGGAGAGCCGGTCCTGGGGTCGGCCGAACAGGGAGATCGCATATCCCAGGTAGAAGCCCATGGTCTTGCGCCCGCCGGCAATGGAGCAATGGAGGGCCCAGTCGGGATCGGCGGTCAGCTCGCGGACGTTCTCGGTGATGAAATCGGCGGCCAGGCGGTTCTCCTCGGGGCTGCGATTGTCGTCGAGGGGCCGTCCCCGCGGATCGGTCAGCACGTGGATATGGTCGGCCCCAAAGGCGCTCGGAGGCAGATGGTAGTCCCGGATGAGGCGGCGAAACCAGCCCGGGTCCTCGGAGACCAGGGCAAGCCGTGCCCGCTCGGCCCCTTCGAGGGTGGTGATGAGGTGCACCTCCGTGGGGACGAACGGCGGCTCGGAACACACCGCCAGTGCATATAGCGTCTCGGTCACCACCTGGGGCGTGAGCCCAGTGACGGCCAGCAGAACGCGCCGCGCATAGGTCTCAGGTCGAGCTCGGTCGTAGGTGTCCATGGCGGCTACTATAAGCGGAGGCCGGCTTGCCGGTCCGCTCCCGCAAGCTTGCCGGCCTGGCTCGCGGGTGACGCAGACCGTGCGCTTGAGGACGTGCCCAAAGGCTGCCTTCCCTCGTGCACAATAATCGCGCCAGCGGTCCGGCGAAAAGGTGCGACTGTCGCTTATCGCCCGGGTTGGCCGGCGTAATGCAAGCGCCGAAAGCTCCAACTCTTTGCAACTCTGCTACCAAGCCGCGGAGGAGGCCTGATGCCCCCCGGCGACCATCCGCGTGTTCCTCGCGGGCGATCCATCCACGCATCGGTGATTGTCAAGCTGCCTTCGGCTGCCAGACGTTCCGCAAAGCCGCAACTGGTGTAGTGGTCCATGCCTCTCAGCCCACGTGGAACACCGTGATGATTACGACATAGCTGCCCCGATCGTCCTGATCGCCACCCCGATGCGCTGACGCCAAGCCAAAGAACTCCGGCGGAAGCGAGCGGCATGCGCCGCTGTGCGAAGAAGGGATGCCTACGACTCCGCGATGGCGTAGCGGCCGAGCCCCATGCTGGTCCCCTTGCCGGCGTGGGTCCACTGCCCTAACCAGAGATAGGGCCAGAAGGGCTCCATGCCGGTCATGTCCAGATCGACGGTGCCGAGCAGCCCGCCCATCTCCATGGTCGTCCCCTGACGGGAGGAGTAGCGCGTCCAGTCTTGCCACCGCAGCGCCGTGGAGGGCCGCGGAACCCGGCGGGCGGCGGTCATGAGGCCGGCGAAGTCGGTCTTGAGAGGCGTGTCGGTATGGAAGTAGGTCAGCATGGAGATGCGCCGCAGCAGGCTACCGAACAGGTCTCGAAGGTCGAAGTTGTCCGGCCCGACGAAATGGCCGTCGCGCTTGATCCGCAGTGGGGTTTCGAGATGCAGGCGGACCTTCTGCGGCATCTCCGGCGGCATCGGGACCTGGGGCGGCTGGGCGCGGAGCGCGTCACCCGGCCGATAGACCCATTCCCAGGAATCCGGCGAGCCCGTCTGCTGCCAGACCTGATCCAGATGGAACGGCGTCCGTGCGCTCCCCAAGCCCTCTTCCCCCGCCTGCTGCAGCGCGTGTACCAGGTAAGGGAGGTACTGATTGCCGCGCCCGAAAAGCACGAGGCCCAGGGGATACGGGACGCCCCCACCGGTCTCCTCGGGCGTGGGCATCTCCAGGACGAACGGGTGCGGCGCCGCGTTGTAGCGGCGCATCTTCTGCGCCTGCGGCGGAGGTGGCGTCTCGAAGACGTAGGGGTAGGCGCAGGAGCCGATGAGCAGGCAGCCGGCGCACGTGGGCAGGCGGGTGACGCACACGGTGCGCCTGAGGGAGTGACCCAAGGCGCCGCGCCAGGCCGATCCCGCGTACGCGGGCAGCCTGGGCTGGCCGGCGGTCACGAACTCCAGACGGTAGCGACCGACGGGCAGCTCGGGAGCTACCGCATAGGGTGAGGGTGGCAAGATTTCCTCCCTGATGTGCGATGCGCGGCCCCGCGCTCTTGGAATAGGTCCCGAGGGCAGCGCAAGCACAGTGTAGACCACGGAGCCGGGAGTGCAGGAGCCGCATGCTTGCCGCAGCGGCCGTCGGCCGCGCCTCCGCCAGCGGTGCTGCGGCGCACCCTTGACTTGCCTGGGAGGGCGTCCCATAGTGGCTCGCCACAAATCGAGGGGTCAGGTTCCGGCATCCTGGAGCCACGGCCGAGCCCGCTAGAGATGTCAGCAGGAGGTCACCATGAACCTGGTGCAGCGCGCCAAGAACATCATCCTGAATCCCGCCGAGGAGTGGCCGGTCATCGAAGCCGAGCAGGCGGACATGGCCGGACTCTACAAGAGCTATATCATTCCGCTGGCCGCTATCGCACCGGTCTGCTCGCTGATTGGCATGTGGCTCGTCGGCATCCGCATACCGATCGTCGGCACGGTATTTCACGTCTCGTTCGGCCATGCTCTGGTCTACAGCGTGATCTCCTACCTGCTCACCCTCGCCGGGGTGTTCGTCGTCTCGCTCATCGTCAATGGCGTCGCCCCCTACTTCGTGGGCGTGCCGGACCGCATCCAGTCCCTCAAGGTCGTGGCTTACGCGAGCACACCCGGCTGGGTGGCTGGCGTGCTGCAGCTAGTGCCAATGCTGGGGCTGGCGACCCTGCTGCTGTCCCTTTACGGCCTCTATCTGCTCTACAAGGGGCTGCCGGTCCTCATGAAGTCGCCCCCCGAGAAGGCCCTGGGCTACACGGCGGTCGTGGTCGTCGGGGCGGTCATCGTGTTCTTGGTCATCGGCTCCATCACACACTCGTTCATCCGCCTGCCCGCACCCGATCTCCACATGACGCCGTCCCAGCTCCCGTCCGAGCTGACGCAGTAAGCGATCGGGTGAAGCGGCCGCCCTCAGGTCGCCTGCTTCAGCGCGCGCAGCTCCGCCAGCAGGGGCATCTCCTGGTACGCTTCGTCGGGCACACGTTCCCAATCGATACCGGACGGAGGCAAGGGCGGCTAGTCCACCCGGATGACCTCGTCCGGGGTGACGATGACGGCCACCGGGAGGTCGTGGGGATGCGTCGGGAAGCCGCGCACCACTTGCAGAGGATGGACCGTGGTGAGCACCGGCACCGGCGGGTGGCCGAGCTCCCGGAGGATGGCATATTCCAGGTCGGTGAGGGGCCCATGCGGTGCACGGCCGGCTGACGCAAATCAGAGCGCCTGGCCGAGCGTGCCGGGCCACTTCCGCAGATGGCACCGCAGGCGGCCCCAGGGCACGCCCGGCCGTCTCACCCGCCGGCCGCCAGCTTGCGCTCCAGGCGCGTCACCCGGTGTCTGTGCACCGCCTGATGCGGCTCCAGGCTCACCAGCCGCTGCGCCAGGTCCAGGGCGGTGCCGGGGTCCCGACGCCGGTGCTCGTGATACTTCGCCAGGCAGAGAAGGGCGTCCGGATTGCCGCTGACAGCCAGCGCCTCCCAGATCGCCGCAGCAGCCTCCCACGCGTCGCGGCTGCAGTGCAGGCGCGCGAGCAGAAGCCGTCCCGGAGCATCCAGGTCCGCTGCATGGGCGCAGAGGCAGCCGTAGGCCGCGTCGGGCTTCCCCTCCCGCAGGTGGCCGCGGGCAATGGCGCAGAGGTCGGCCTGCGCCTCCCCCGGCCTCGTGTACACCGCGGCCAACACCGGCAACAGCGTCGCCAGCGACACCAGGTCCCAGCAGTTGTGCTCGACGACACCGGGCAGCAGTTGGGTCGCCCCGCGCCGCACCCAGTCGAACCACGCCTCCGGGACCTGCCAGGAAGGCAAGTCCCCGGCGCGCAGGAACCGCAGCAGAAGTGCCTCGGCCGTCTGCAGCCGGCAATCGGGCCAGCGGCTCGCGAAGGCGCGGCGCACCGGGTACAGCAGGTCTGCATGGGGGAGACCGGACAGCGGGTCGCTCATCCCGGCCAGACGATAGCGGGCCGCCAGGAGCGGTGCGTCGAAGCACTTCCCGTTGAAGGTCACCACGCGTTGCGCGTGTCCCAGCCACTCGCGCGCCGTCTCTAGCAGGTGCGGCTCACCGCCGAACGTGGTGACGAATAGCTGACGCACCCGAAGGCCCGGCGGCTCCAGGCGCGCCAGCCCGATGAGGAATACCAGGGTTCCGGTCCCCCCCGCCAGACCGGTGGTCTCGGTATCCAGGAACACGTCCCCCGCCTGCGCAGCGGCGACGTGCCCGCCACGGCTCTGCGTCCTCCAAGACGAAAGCTCCGAGAGGAGGTAATCCCCGTGGCGGTGAGAGAGGGGGAACAAGCGCTCCACCACGATGAGCCCCGGCGTCAGACATCGACCGCGCAGCAGGCCGGCCAGCTCCGCATCGCTCGGGCGTCCCGGCGCGCCGGGGCGTGCCGGCCGCAGACGATCGAGGCGTTCTGCGAGCGTCACCTGCCTCGGCGATCCCGGCGCACCGCACCCGTTCTGCCGGCGCAGCAGGGCGAGCCGCTGCCTCAGGGGCGGGCGCTCTGTCTCCACGGGTGCTCCCTCCCGGGATGCGCGCAGGGCTGTGCTCGGCGGCTCACCGCTGCGCGGCCTCGGACGCCGCGGGGCTGGACCCTGCCAGCAGCCCGAGCACCGTGAGCGCGGCCGCCTTCGGGGCGTGTCGGCCCTGCTCATCGATGGCCAGCACCGGCCCGACACAGGCCGGACAACCGTGCGGACAGGTGCAGCCGCGCACCAGCTCATGGGCGCGTCCCACGACCTGCTCCCGCATATCGTACAGAGGCGTGGAGAGGCCGACGCCGCCGGGGTGGTTGTCGTACAGAAACAGCGTCGGGTGGAAGACGTCCGCCAAGCCCTCCGGGGCCATGGGCTCACCGTTCGGGGCACGCAACTGCCCGCGGCCGTCCAACCCCGTGGCAGCAAACCACTCCCCCATGCCGTCTCCCACGGACCGTCCCAAGTCGTGGCGCTCCGCCATGCTGAGCAGCGCGGCCACGAGATGCATGGCGTGGGCGGCCCCCAGAAAGCCGTCCAGTGCCGTCCAGCGATCGGCGAATGCCTGTTCGAGCCGGCCGGGTTCCAGCCGCCACCACACGGCGGTGGTGTGCATTTCCTGGTCCGGTAGACGCACGTTGCCGTAGCCGACGTTCTCGTGGGTGTAGTAGCGGATCTTCTTGTAGCCGGCCACGCGCCTCAACAGGTGCACTTCGCCGCGGGCGCAGGACCGGTTGCCGGCGCGGTCCTCCTCGAACCGATCCAGGATCTTGAGGCGCGTGTAGTCGATGGCCTCCGTGTAGTAGTCGGCGCGCGTCTGGCGCACGAATGCCTTGCGCCCGGGCCAATCGAGCTTCTCCACCTGATGGGGTCGCGCCTGCAACAGGTAGATGGCGCCCTCGTAGAGGGTCATGGCCGCACCCGAGTAGTCCACCTCCCCCAGGATGTCCTGCCGCCCGTCGGTGACGTCCACCACCACGAAGTTGCCCTCGGCCACCGAGCGCAGAGCTCACGCTGTTGGCGGGATAGCTGTCCGCCATCCAGTGCCAGCGCTCGCCCTCGTGATGCAGGACCTGCTCTTGCTCCAGGTAGGCGAGGATCTCGCCGAGGTCTTCCTTGCCGAAGCGCTCACCATCCCGGAACGCCAGCTCGAAGGCCGCGCAACGGACGTGGTCCATGAGAATCAGCAGTTGGTCCGGATCGATGCGTGCATGCTCCGGCGACGCCCCCAGAAAGAAGTCCGGGTGACGCACGATGTACTGATCCAGCGCCTCACTGGTGGCGACCAACACCCCCAGCGAGGGCCGTTGGCGGCGCCCAGCCCTGCCCAGGCGCTGCCAGGTGCCGGCAATGGTCCCGGGATAGCCGCACAGGACGCACACGTCCAGTGCGCCGATGTCCACACCCAGCTCCAGCGCGGAGGTCGATATCACGCAGTCGATGTCACCGGCACGCAGCTTGGTCTCGGTGGCGCGCCGCTCGTTCGGCAGGTAGCCGCCCCGGTACCCGCTGATGCGCGCAGGCCGGCGCGGGTCGCGATCGAACACGTCCTTGAGGTACTTGGTGAGCACCTCCACCATCAGGCGCGTCTGGGCGAAGATGATGGTCTTGAGGCCGGCGGTAATGGCCAGCCGGGCGACGCGTGTGGACTGGGAGCGGGCGGAGGCGCGGATCTGCAGCTCGGGATTTACCACCGGCGGGTTCCATAGCAGGAGATGGCGCTCCCCCTGGGGCGCTCCGCTCTCCTCGATGGCATGCACGGGCGAGCCGACGAGCTGGCGGGCGAGATCTTCGGGGTTCGCGATGGTCGCCGAACAGAGGATGAACACCGGCTCGGATCGATAGAAGCGGCACACCCGGCGCAGCCGCCGGATGACGTTGGCGACGTGGGATCCGAATACGCCGCGATAGCTGTGCATCTCGTCGATGACCACGAAGCGCAGCGCCTCGAAGAACTGAGCCCACTTGGTATGGTGCGGCAGGATCCCTTGATGCAGCATGTCGGGGTTGGACACGACGACATCGCCGTGCACTCGCACTGCCCGCCGCGCATCCCCGGGAGTGTCGCCGTCGAAGGTGGCGGCCCGCACGCCGAGGTCCCCGGCACGGTTCAGGGCGAGCAGCTCCGTCACCTGGTCCTGGGACAGGGCCTTGGTGGGGAACAGATACAGCGCTTTGGCCCGCTCCTGGAGCACTGCGGCGAGCACCGGGAGGTTGTAGCACAGAGTCTTGCCCGAGGCGGTCGGCGTGACGATGACGGCATGACGCCCCGCTGTTATCGTTTCCCACGCCTCCCGCTGGTGCGCGTACAGCCTCTGGATGCCGCGCTGGGCGAGCGCGTTGCGCAGCCGGGGATCGAGGTCGCCGGGCAGGTCGGCGTAGCGGGCCGGGCGGGCTGGAATCACCAGCTCGCCGGTGATGCGCCCGGCGTAGCGGCGTCGCAAATGTGCCGCGATGGCGGGGACGTCCCGCATGCCGCGCTCTGGCTCACTGACCTGTTGCGCCGCAGGCGGCTGCTCGCGGGAGGGGTGCGGCGACGAGGCCATGCCCTGAAGTCCTGCCTGCCATGCGGGAAGACCGAGCTGATGGTAAATAACGCCGCGCACTTAAGCAAGCGGCGCGAGGCCATGACCGGAGCCTGGGTCAGGTGCCGGGGCAAGTCCCCGGCCCTTCTCGCGTTTACACTGGCGCGAGCAGCCTCTATAGTAAAATTCCGCCTTGTAGATGGCCCGCGGCAGCGGCAAGGTGGGTGGACCGTGAGACATGAGCGATTCCCCCAAAAAGCGGCTCGCGCGCCTCCTCAGCGCCCCCGACGAGGAGATGGACCTGGCGGAGGCCGCCCTGCTCATTGCACAGCACGAATATCCGAACCTCGATATCCTCAGCTACCTGAAGCGCCTGGACCGGATGGCCGCCGAGGTCAAGTCGCGCATACCCCAGCATGCCGCGCCGGGCATCCTGGTGTCCGAGCTGAACCAGTTCCTGTTCGAGGAGCAGGGGTTCGCCGGCAACGTGGAGGATTACTACGACCCCCGCAACAGCTATCTCAATGAGGTGCTGGACCGGCGGCTCGGCATCCCCATCACGCTCTGCCTCGTCTACATGGAAGTGGCGCGGCGCGTGGGACTGCCGGTGGAAGGCGTGTCCTTCCCTGGCCATTTCCTGGTGAAATTTCCGGTTCCGGGGGGCGAGGTCGTTCTGGACCCGTTCGCCGGCGGCGTCTCGCTGGCCGAGGAGGATCTCGAGTCCCGCATCGAGCAGGTCTACGGCGATCAGGCGGCGGCGCGCATGCCTGTCCGGCGTTTCCTGGGCGCGGCGCACAAGCGGGACATGCTGGCACGGATGCTGCGCAACCTGAAGAGCATTTATATGCACCAGGGCAAGTGGGGGAAGGCTCTGGCCATCCTAGAGCAGATCCTGCTCATCGACCCGGAGGAAGCGCCCGAGTGGCGAGACCGGGGGCAGGTTTATGAGCGCCTGGAATGTTTCCGCTTCGCGCTGATGGACTACCAACGCTATCTCGAGCTGCAGCCGGACGCCGATGATGCGGAAGATATCCGCAAACGCGTTATCACGCTGCAGCGGTCCGCCGGGCAGCTCCACTAGGGGGTGCCGGGGAGCCGTCTAGCTTCTCGCCGGCGCAGTCGATCAGCCCCCGCGCATGGAGACATCGACTAACCGGCCGGTCGCCGACAAGCTGCGTGAGGCCGCACAACTGCTGGAGCAGCAGGGCGCCAATCCGTTTCGTGCGGGGCTTACCGGCGTGCCGCGGACAGTATCGATGGGCTGGAGCGGGATCTGAAGGACATCGTGGAGGACTCAGAGCTTGTGAAGAAATCGTCGCGAGCGGCCCGAGAGCAAGGCGCACGGAGCGCAGCGACGAGACATATCAAGTAGATAGGCGAGGAGCGAGCACCGCGCAACGCCGCTATCGGGACGCGCAGCAGATTTATTCACAAGCTCTCAGGGCCGGGCGCCCTCGTGGACACACCGACGTAGGCCTGTGCTCAACCGCATGAACAGGCTTGGTATGCCCAAACGCGCCTCATAGGGGTGAAGCCCAGCCTGAACCTCCCACTGTACTTAATGCGCCCATAGATTTATTTGATTCACAAGGCCCTTCGCCGGTGTCCAACCAGCTCGGGGCCTCAGCCGGGGCGTTGAATTTCCTATCCTGCCTTTCTTATCCTCTTCCTTGGGTGGCGCGCCACTGCTCGGCGAGGTGGAGGGCGAAGCGCGTCCCCAGCGCTTCGTCTTCGTGCATGAAATAGACGTAGGTGCGGGTCAGGGCTTTTGCCGCGATGCGCTCGGCCCAGGCGCGCAGTTCGGCCTCGTCATAGTGGGTCCGCCGCAGGCGAATATAGCCGCAATCGGACGTGGCCACGTACGGGGTGTCGCCCTGGTCGGTGTCGGTGACACAGAGCATCGCGGCGTGCTCGCGCAGCGTTTCGTACACCTCGTTGTCCTGCCACGTGGAGTTGCGGAACTCGAAGGCGGCGCGGGTGCCCGAGGGCAGCAGGCTTAGGAAATCCCGCAGCCGGGGGAGATCCTTCTTCAGGTATGGCGGCAACTGGAAGAGGAGCACGCCGAGCTTGTGCCCCAGCACCGTGGCGCGCCGCAGGAACTCGGCCACGTTCTGCTCAGCATCGCGCAGGCGGTTGTCGTGGGTGATGCGGCGCGGCGCCTTGACGCTGAAGGCGAAATGCTCGGGCACTTCCTCGGCCCAGCGCGCGAGCATGGCCTCGTCCGGCATCCGATAGAAGGTGTTGTTGATCTCCACCGTCGGGAGACGCTCGGCGTAGTAGCGCAGCATCTCGCGCGCGGGGAGCTTGTCCGGATAGAAATGGCCCAGCCATTCCTTGAAGGAATAGCCGCTCGTTCCCGCGAACATCTGCATCGGTGTTTGCTCCTACAATGGGCATGGCCAAAAACGAGGCTCAGCGAATACTCCGCCAAGCGGACCTTCGGCGCCACGCCTGAGCCGCCGCCGGCGCTGCCGGAGGCGCGCAGCGGGCCGCTGCTGTTCGTCATCCAGCAGCATTCGGCCCGGGCGCTGCATTACGACTTCCGGCTCGAATGCGAGGGCGTGCTGAAGTCCTGGGCGGTGCCGAAAGGCCCGTCGCTCGATCCTAGCAAGAAGCGACTCGCCGTGCAGACCGAAGATCATCCGTACGAGTACGCCTCGTTCGAGGGCGTCATTCCGCCCGGACAGTACGGCGCGGGCGAGGTGATCGTCTGGGATTGCGGCGTTTATTCTCCGGACGAAGGCCACGAGTACTGGTTCCACGACCGCCCGCAAGCGGAGCGGCGGGTGCGGGAGGCCCTCCAGAAAGGCAAGCTCGGCCTCCTGCTTTGCGGAGAGAAGGTGAAAGGCTCTTTTGCGCTCGTCCGCAGCTCGGACGGTAAGAATTGGCTCCTGATCAAGCACAAGGACCGATACGCGGCGGAGACCGATATCGCCAGTCAGAACCGCTCGGTGCTGTCGGGAATGGTGGTCGAGGACCTCAAGGTTCTCCCGGCCCATCCCATTCCCGCTTCGCGGCTCGTGCCCGCGGGCGGGATCGAGGCGATGCCCGCGAAGCTCTTGCCGATGCTCGCCGAATCGGGCGATGCCCCATTCAACGATGCGGACTGGGTGTGGGAGCCGAAGCTCGACGGCTATCGGGTGCTGGCCTTCGTGGGCGAAGACGGCGTGAGGCTTCGTTCGCGGCGGGGCCTGGAATTGACCGCTGCTTTCCCCCGGTTGAGCGCGGAGCTCGCTCAGCAGGCCGCGAGCATGGTCCTGGACGGGGAGATCGTGGCCTTCGACGCGAGCGGCAAGCCGTCGTTCGGTGCCCTGCAGAATCGCGTTCAATTGAAGACCGAGCGGGAGATCGCGGCGGCCGACCGGAACGCGCCCGCGGTCTTCTGCTGCTTCGATCTGCTGCACTTCGCCGGCCTCGACCTGCGCAAGGCGCCGTATCGGGACCGGCGGCGCTACCTCGCGCAGTGCCTGCTGCCTTCCCCACTCGTGCAGCGCGTGCACTCCCAGGAAGACGGCGTCGCCCTGCATGCGGCGGCGCTCGCGAGCGGCTTCGAGGGAGTCGTCGGCAAGCGCAAGGACAGCCGCTACGAAAGCGGCCGGCGCTCGGCGGCGTGGCTCAAGATCAAGTCGATGAACAGCGCGGAATTCGTCGTCGGCGGCTACACGAAGGGGAAGGGCTCGCGCGCGCCGCTCGGGGCGCTGCTGGTCGGCTACTGGGACGAAGGAAAGCTGCGCTATGCGTCGCACGTCGGGTCGGGCTTCGATGGGGACAGCCTGGCGGAGATGAAGGCGCGGCTGGACCCCCTGCGCAGGGATACCTGCCCGTTCGCCGAGAAGCCGGAGCTACACAGTCCGACCACCTGGGTCGAGCCCGAAGTCGTCGCCGAGGTGAAGTTCCAGAACTGGACCGACGACGGCTTCCTGCGCGCGCCGGTCTTCCTGCGGCTGCGGGACGACATCGATCCGAAGACCGTGCGGCGCCCCGGACGCGGCCAGGCAGCGGCGCCCGCGGCTGCAAGCGCCGGCGGAGAGATCGACGACATCCTGCGGCAACTGGAGAGCAGGAAGGCGGCGTTCACCCTCGCAGTCGGTGCGCACCAGATCCGGCTGACGCATCTCGACCGCGTGTACTGGCCGGCCGATCCCGCTCTCGCGCAGCCCGCCTTGACCAAGCGCGACCTGCTGCGTTATTTCGCGCAAGTATCTGCCTTCATGCTGCCGCATCTCGCGGACCGGCCCCTCACCATGATCCGCATGCCAGACGGCATTTACGGGCAGCGTTTTTTCCAGAAGCACTGGGAGCAGCAGCGTCCCGAGTTCGCCGAGACGATCACCGTGTTTTCGGAGCACAAGGACGAAATCCACCAGTATCTGCTGTGCAATAACTTGCCGACGCTCCTGTGGCTCGCGCAGTCCGGGTCGATCGAGTTCCACGTCTGGCATTCGCGTGCCAAGCCCGGCCCGGACGCGGCGAGCCGGAGCACCGACTACGCCGCCTCGGCCGCCGCGCTGGAGGGCTCGGTGCTCAACTATCCCGACTATGTCGTGTTCGACCTCGACCCGTACATCTATTCCGGCAAGGAGGCGCCGGGCGCCGAGCCCGAGCTGAACACGGTCGCCTTCGAGAAGGGCAAGGAGGTGGCGTTCCAACTGCGCGAGCTGCTGCAGAGCATGTCCATCGAGCCCATCGTCAAGACCTCGGGCAAGACCGGACTGCACGTTTTCGTGCCGGTCGAGCGGACGCTCGATTTCGATGCCGCGCGGCAAGTGAGCGAGCTGATCGGCCGGCATCTGGTACGCCGCCACCCGAAAGACATCACGATGGAGTGGAGCATTCCCAAGCGAAGCGGGAAGATCTTCCTCGACTATACTATGAACGTTCGCGGCAAGACGCTGGCCGCTGCCTACTCGCCGAGAGGCGCGGCCGGCGCGCCGGTGTCGATGCCGCTCACGTGGGAACAGCTCGCCGGTGCGCACCCGCTCGACTTCAGGATCAGCAACGTCGCGCACCGCCTGGCGGAAACGGGCGATCCCTGGCGCGACGCCCTGAGGCACAAGCAGAGCTTCGAGCGCGCCCTGGGACGCGCCAAGGCTTAACCGGTCATGGCGATGATCGCCACCCCAGAGCATGAAGACCCCTGCGTCATGACCGGTTCCCTCACCCCTCCCTCTCCCGCACGCGGGCGAGGGTGAGGAGGAGCGCCTACGGCGTGTTTTCACAGTAATGGGATCGGAGGCAAGCATGGCTGCACGGTCGATTGCGTCGTTGACGGTTTCCTTCGGACTGGTGGCTATCCCGGTGAAGCTTTATTCCGCCACCGAGGCGAGCCGGGCGATCTCGTTCAACCTCCTGCACAAGACGTGCGGATCGCGCCTCAAGCAGCAGTACGTCTGCGTCAAGGAGGAGGTCGTGGTGCCCCGCGAGGACATGGTGAAGGGGTATGAATTCGCCAAGGAGCAGTACGTGACGTTCGCGCCCGAGGAGCTGCAGGCGCTCGAGGAGGCGGGTACGCACAGCGCCGAGATCACGGAGTTCGTGCCCATCGAGGCGATCGACCCGGTGTTCTTCGACAAGGCCTACTACCTCGCTCCCGACAGGGGCGGCGCCAAGCCCTACGCGCTGCTCGCGCGAGCCTTGCGCGAATCGAAGCGTTGCGCGGTCGGCCGCTGGGCCGCGCGCGGCAAGCAGTACATCGTGATGATCCGCCCGGTCGAGGACGGTCTCGCCATGCAGCAGCTCCTCTACGCCGCCGAGGTGAGGTCGATCAAGGACCTCGACATCCCGAAGACCGACGTGAAGGACGCCGAGCTGAAGCTCGCGCACCAGCTCATCGAGCAGCAGGCCTCCGACAAGTTCGAGCCCGCCGCCTACACGGACGAGGTGCGGGCGCGCATCGAGGCCGCGGTGGAGAAGAAAGTGCAGGGCCAGGAGATCACGATGGCGGAGGAGCCCGCAGGCGGCGCGCAGGTCATCGACCTGATGGAGGCGCTGCGCGCGAGCCTGGAGAAGAAGCCGGCCAAGCGCGCACAGCCGGCCAAACCGGGTGCCCGGAAGGCTGGCAAGAAATAACGCCGGCAAGCAGCGGCGCCATGCACCACTATGGCACGGGCGAAGTCGAAAGGCTGCTTCGCCTGCCGCGCAGCACCATCCGTGCGTTGATCCAGGCCGGTTTCGTAGCGCCCGCCCGCGGGCCGCGCGGGGCCTGGCGGTTCTCGTTCCAGGACCTGGTCGTCCTGCGCACCGCACAGGCGCTCGCCGCGGCCAAGGTACCGCGCCGGCGGATCACGCGCTCCATCCAGGAACTCCGCCGCCACCTTCCCGAGTCCATGCCGCTGTCCGGACTGAGCATCTGCGCCGTCGCCGACCGCGTCGTCGTCAAGGAAGGCGGCGGCTGCTGGCAGGCGGACTCCGGCCAATACCTGCTCGCGTTCGAGGGCGACTCCGCCGACGGCTCCTTGCGCGTGATCGAGCGGCCTGGCCCGGCGCCGTCATCGAGCGCAGAAGACTGGTTCGACCAGGGGGCCGCCCTGGAGAACGAGGACGCAGAGGCCGCGCTGCGCGCCTACGAGCAAGCTGTCGCGGCGGACCCGACGCTGCTCGATGCGCGGATCAACATGGGATGGCTCCTGCACCAAGCCGGGCGTCTCGCCGAGGCCGAACGCGTCTACCGCGACGCGATCCGAGCCTGCGGCAACGATGCCATGCTGCTATATAACCTCGGCGTTCTCCTCGATGACATGGACCGCAAGGGCGAGGCGGTGCAAGCGTATGAGGAGGCCCTGCGCGGCAATCCCGAGCTGGCGGACTGCCACTACAACCTGGCGCTGCTGTGCGAAGCGCTCGACAAGCCGAAGGACGCGATCCGGCATATGGCGCAGTATCGGCGGCTCATGGAGAAGGCGGGCGGATGAGGGGCAAACTACGGCACCCGGCGGGCGTATTCGCAGCATGGCTCGTCGGTGGCTGCGCGACTCCGGGCCGACTAAAGGGCTACACCACCACTGACCAGCACCTGGATACCGAAGGTGCGAACCGCCCGCTGTTCCTCCGTCCCCTTCATCAAACGCCAACTTCCTTTAGCTCGCCGGCCTTCACGTGTGATAAGACACGCTCTAGTTCCGGAACAAGGGGCCGAAGAAACTCTAGCTTGTTTCTCGGGGCCACCAACACCACCACGGCGATGTTCCGACCCGAGACCGGCTGCTGGTACTTGAGCTTTTGATCAGTAGTAATGAGAACATCGAAATGGGACTCGGCAAGCTGAAGCAGTTCGCCGTTCTCCTTCGCCGCCCAGCCCATCTCTGGGACGGTTCGCACCTCATGGTTCGGCAGCTCTCGCCGAAGACGGCGTGGTACGCATTCGTCAAGCAGCAGTCGCACGCTCAATCAGGGAGTCCTTGGCCGCCTGCAGAACCGCAACCGCATGCTCGCGGCTCACCGTGGGAAAGTCCTCCAGGAACTCGTCTAAGGAACTACCTTCTTCTAGATAGTCCATGAGGGTCTGCACCGGCACCCGCGTGCCCGTGAATACGACGGCCCCACTCATGACCGTTTTCGAGCTGCTTATCAGGGGATCCGGAACACTCATCCCATTCCTCCCATTTTCCCAACGCCAGCGGCTCATTCCAAAGCTCAGGGGTGCGCGGCTGTCCGATCGCCCGCCTTGAGCTGCGGGAGACGCGTCACTCCCGTACGCCGACCGTAAGTTGTTCGGCGTGCACCAAGTGCTCATTGTCAGGAATCGGCTGGCTGTGGGCAAGCAAGGCATCGATGTGCTGTGAGACGCCAGCCGCATGTTCCGCTTGGCTTCCTATCGTCTTGCCTTTGCCAAAACATCCGGGCAGGGTTCGGCTGTAGGCGTAATAGTCTTCGTCCTCGGGTTCCTTCTCGATAAGAATTTCGAAGGTGTAATAGTTCATCGCTGCATCGCTGGCCCATTTGCTTATTATCGATCATGGCACGCTGGCAAGCCGTCGAGCAACTCCCGCCTTAATGGTGTGTGCCGCCTTTGCTCGGCGGGGCGGGATAAGGCCGACCGCCCCGATTGTATGCACAGGCGAAGCACGACGCCCGCGGCCGTGCGCTTCGCAGATGCAGGAACGTCAACCCGTGGGGATACCTCAGAGTCAGGGCCGGTTGAGTTGCCGCCAAGCACTGCGGTCATCGTCATTGTGTAGAGGTCCTCCCATCGGTCGCCCCGCGAGGTGACGTGATAGAGCCTGCCGGCCAGCTCTATCCCAAGAGGGGTTGCCCCGCGCGCCGTGTAGCCCTCAGATGTGGTAGCGCAGGCATGGTACCGTTCCCGAATTGTTTACCGAGTTTGCTACCTGCATTACAATGCACATGTGTATATTGCGGGAGCTGAGACGATGAAGAGCGAGCGTATGACCATCCTGGTGACTCCGGAGCAGAAGGCCGCGATTCTGGCGCGTGCCGAGCGCCTCGGTGTGAGCGCTGGGGAGATGGTGCGCCGTGCGGTGGAGTCCTACGATCCCGCGGCGGGCTCGGATGAGGATCAGGCGGTTCTCGAGGCACTGGCCGACGAGCTGGTCACGGCGGCCGAGGCCGCGCGGACGGCGCTCCGAGAGGCCAACGAGGAGTTGCAGTCCACCCTAAAGCAGCTCGCCCAGCGCAGAGAGGCAGCGGAGAATGTCGGCGTTTGAACGTGTGCTGCAGGGCGTCAAGCAGGTGCTGCTGGTGGCCGAGGACGTGAAGCGGCTATCCGAGACCGTGAGGACCCTCGGCATCGAGGTGCGCAACGTCAATCGCAGGCTCGCCCGCCTCGAAGGCGTGGTTGCGGTCGCGGCGGCACAGACCGGCCACACTCCACGCAAACGGCTGACGAAGAGAGGGAGCTGACAAAGAGCGAAGGCTCTCCAGACGCGCTGGCCCCGCATCCAACCCTTCGGCGTTGTAATGGTGATGAACAACGGGGTCGAACCTTGCGGTCAAGCGTGATTGATTGCAGATGCGGGGTCGAGGCGAACAGGCAGGTTCGAGCATTGCCCGCCGACATCTTTGAGCTACGCTGAGATGCCTGATTGCAAGACCTGACGCCGTGGTTTCCGCATGCCGGGTCACGCCTTCTTTTAGGTGTTCCTTTCTCGCTGCCTCAAGGTAGAACGTGTCGTCGTGAGCGCTCCTTGCGTAATTAGCTCCCACCCCCGGACCTCCCCACGTTCTGACTGTCCTCAGCCTTGACGCCCCCTAGCAGCCTGTCGGACTTAGCCCTGTACAATAGCGGCCACTGCCCCGAGGAGTTTTGAGATGAGCCGCTTTCGCCCGATTGACCGTGACACGGACTTTCTGTTGCCGCCGTCGGTGCAGGACTGGCTGCCCGAGGCCCACCTGGCGCGCTACGTAGTGGAGGTGGTCGAAGGACTGGCCCTTGGCGAGCTGGAGCGCGCCTATGCCGGCAACGGAAGCGCGGCCTACCACCCGGCGCTGCTGCTGTCGCTGCTGATATACGGTTATGCCACGGGCAGCTTCTCCAGCCGCAAGATCGAGCGGGCGACCTACGATTCGCTGGCCTTTCGGTTCATCGCCTGTAACCAGCATCCCGACCACGACACCCTGGCGAGTTTTCGGCGGCGCTTTGGCAAGCAATTCGAAGCGGCCTTTGTGCAGGTCCTGCAAGTGGCACGAGAGAACCAGATCAGCCGCTTCGGCACGGTCAGCCTGGACGGCACCAAGCTGCACGCCAACGCCAGCCGGCACAGTGCCTTGTCTTACGGCCACGCCGAGCAGATCGAGGCCCAACTCAAGGCCGAGGTCCAAGAGCTGCTCGCACTGGCCGAACAAGCTGACCAAACGGCGGTGGCGGACGGGATGAGCCTTCCGGAAGAACTGCAGCGCCGGCAGGACCGTCTTGCGGCCATCGCCGAGGCCAAGGCCAAGATCGAGGCACGCGCCCAGGAACGTTTCGCGCGCGAGCAGGCCGACTATGAAGCCAAGGTGGCCGCCCGTGCGGCCAAGGCCGCGGCAAGCGGCAAGAAACCCGCTGGCAAGGAGCCGAAGCCGCCCCAGCCCGGGCCACGTGCCGAAGACCAGATCAACCTGACCGACCAAGAATCCCGCATCATGCCCGTGGCGGGCGGCGGCTTCGAGCAGAGCTACAACGCCCAAGCGCTGGTGGACAGCGAGACGATGCTGGTGGTTCTCGCCCACGTCACCCAAGCGGCCAACGACAAAGAGCAGGTCGAGCCGATGGTCGGAAAACTCCAAGCCCTGCCCGAGGGGCTGAATCAGCCCGAGAAGCTTCTGGCCGACGCCGGTTACTTCAGCGAGCACAACGTTGCCGCTTGCCAGCAGGCTGAGATCCAACCGCTCATCGCGGTAGGCCGGGAGGGGCATCATCCCCATTGGACGGAACGCTTCAGCGAGCCGCCGCCACTGCCGGAAAAGGCGGGGCCGCTGGAGACGATGAAGCACAGGCTCAAGACACGCCAAGGCAAAGCGGACTATGCCCTACGCAAGCAAACCGTGGAGCCGGTCTTCGGTATCATCAAGTCGGTGATGGGATTTCGCCAATTCCTGCTGCGTGGCCTGCAAAACGTCCAAGCCGAATGGACGCTGGTGTGTCTCGCCTGGAATCTAAAACGCATGGCCGCATTGCGTCTGTAACCGGGAAGTTGGCGGAAAAATGGCCAAATTCCGGCCCTAAATCGCCCATTTTGGTGCCAAAGCAACACTGAAACGGTTTGGGATGGTCTTGGGAAGCTCAAGTCCGACAGGCTGCTAGTGCCTGGCACAGGATTGTGCTCGGGCAGGGCCAACGGCAGGGCACCGCGCCCGCCCTATGACAAGAATCATGGCGAAATCCATGGATGCTCGGGAGGCCAGCATGACCGCGCAACCTTCACACGCCGCACCACCCCTGCCGGTACGCGTCTTTCTCGCCTCGCCGGGCGACGTGACCGACGAGCGGGCGCTGGCCCTGATAGCCTTGGGGCGTCTCCCCTACGACGTGTTCCTGCGCGGCCGAATTGCCGTGGAGACCATCGCCTGGGACAAGCCGGGGGCCGACACCCCGATGCTGGCCACCCTGACGCCCCAGGAGGCCATTGCCCAGCAGCGGCCCAAGCCCTCCGAGTGCGACATCGTCATCGTGATCTTCTGGTCGCGCATGGGGACGCCGCTACCGCCCGAGTATGTCAAGCCCGATGGCAGCGCCTACCTCTCCGGCACCGAGTGGGAGTACCTCGACGCCCTCGAAGCGTCGCGGCAAGAGGGCCGGCCGAAGGTGCTGGTCTACCGCCGCACCGAGGAGCCGCGCTTCGGGGCCGACGATCCGGGCATTGGGGGGAAGCTTGAGCAATGGCACCTCGTCAAGACCTTCTTCGCGTCCTTCCGCAACCCCGACGGCTCGATTCGCAGTGGTGTCAACGAGTATGACACCCCCGACGCCTTCGACAAGAAGCTCACCGAGCACCTGAGAGAGATCGTCCAGATGCTGCTCACCGAGCACCAGGCCGAATTAGAGGTGCCGGCGGCCGCGAAGAGCCCCGAGGCGGTGCAGGCGTCCGAAGGTCCCGAGCAGCCGCCGCTTTGGAAAGGCTCCCCGTTTCCGGGGCTGCGCGCCTTCGGCGAGGAAGATGCGCCGATCTACTTCGGCCGGGGGAGGGAGACCGACGGGCTGATTCGCCGCCTGGCCGAGGGCGAGCGGTTCATCACCGTGGTGGGCGCCTCCGGCTCCGGCAAGTCATCGCTGGTGGCGGCGGGCTTGCTGCCGCGACTCAAGGACAACGCCATCCCCGGAAGCCGCGACTGGGACCGGGTGCGCTTCACGCCCGGTGAGCTGGCGGAGAACCCCTTCATCGCCTTGGTCTCCGGCTTCAAGCCGGCGCTGGAACGGCACGCGCGGCAAGTGCGCGAGGAGGCAAAGAAGCTGGAAGCCGATCCCGGCGCGCTCGGCGAGCTGGTCGGGCTGATGCTCGCGGGCCAGCCCGAGTGGTCGGAGCTGCTGCTCTTCGTCGACCAGTTCGAGGAGCTGTTCACGGTCGCTGATGCGAAGTACCGCGACCGCTTTAGCGAGCTGCTCGCGTGCGCGGCCAAGCTGCCGCGGCTGCGCATGGTGGCGACCCTGCGCGCCGATTTCTACCACCGCTGCGTCGAGCAGCCCGCGCTGGCCGAGCTGCTGCGCACCGGCTCCTACCCTCTGGCGGCACCGGGTGTCGGGGCGCTCCACGAGATGATCACCCGGCCCGCGGGGCGTGCGGGCCTCTCGTTCGAGGCGGAACTGCCGGAGCGTATTCTGGACGACACCGGTGCGGAGCCCGGCGCCCTGCCGTTGATGGCCTTCGCCTTGCAGCAGCTCTACGACAGGCGCACCCCCGAAGGGCAGCTCACCCACGCCGCCTATGAGACCTTCGGTGGGGTGAAAGGCGCGATCAGCCAGCGTGCCGAGGACACCTTCCGGGCACTGGGCGCGGACGCCAAGGCGGCGTTCGCTGCCGTGTTCGGGGAGCTTGTGGGTGTGGACGCAACCGAAGCGGGTTGGGTGGCCACCCGACGGCGCACACCGCTGGCGAAAGTGGCACCGACGCCCGGGGCGCAGAAACTGGTTGCGGGGTTCACCGACGCGCGGCTGCTGCTGCAGGGCAAGGGAGAGGACGATGCCCCTGTGGTGCAGGTGGCTCACGAGGCGCTGCTGCGCAACTGGCCGCGGCTGATGGACTGGATCGCAAAGACCGGCGAGGATCTGGCGATTCTTGGGCAGCTCCGGCGCGCTGCGGACGAGTGGCAGCAGCAGGATCGCCGAGGCGATCTGCGCTGGCCGTGGGGGCGCTGGAAGCAGGCCGAGGGCGTGCTCGGTCGGTTGCAGGTGACCCTGGACGAACCAGGGCGGTCCTTTCTTGGTGCGAGCCGCAGGCGCACGCGGCGGCAGACCGCGTTGCTCGGCCTCGTTCTCGCCGTCTTTAGCCTGTCGGGCTGGTTCGGGATCTTCCTATATCGGGAAGGCGTCACTTTCAGGTACGCCCTCAGTGTGCCGACCGAGTGGGTGCGCTACAGGCTAAGGGTGTCTGACCTCAGGGAGCCGGCGATGGTGGACATCCGCCCCGGGCAGGTCCCCTTCCCGCGGTCTTTCCAGATGGGTTCCGGCGACGATGAACCGGAAGCCGCAGAGTTCGAAAAGCCGCGCCACGAGGTGAGCTTCTTCCGGCCCTTCGCCATCGGTAAGTTCGAGGTGACCTGTGAGGAGTACGCGTACTTTGTGGGTAAGGCGGGGGCTCGCAAACCTATCGACTCTGGTTGGGGGTGCGGGAGGCGGCCGGTGATCGACGTTTCCTGGGAAGAGGCCCGGGACTATGCGCACTGGCTCTCGCTAGTGACCGGCAAGGTCTATCGGCTGCCTACGGAGGCGGAGTGGGAGTATGCGGCGCGCGCCGGAACACACACGCAGTACTGGTGGGGCAACGATCTTGAGGAGGGCGGCAAGGTGTGGGCGAACTGCGTCGGGTGCGGCAGCCAATGGGTTGGGATGGAGACCGCGCCGGTGGGCTCCTTTGTGGCTAACCCGTGGGGGTTGTACGACACGGCGGGCAACGTCTGGGAGTGGGTGCAGGACTGCTGGCACGACAAGTACAAGGGTGCGCCGTGCGACGGTGCCGTGTGGCTGGAGGCCGATGGCGGCGACTGCGGTCGGCGCGTGGTCCGCGGCGGCTCCTGGGGCTACGCACCGAGGTACGTGCGCTCGGCGGTGCGTGACAGGAACCCGGCCGGCGACCGGCACTTCGCCCTCGGTTTCCGCCTCGCCCAGGACCCCTGATCCTCTATGCTTTATTCTTTTACCCTTTGCGGGGGTCCAGGGGGCTTGCCCCCTGGTCGCGCGCTGCGCGCGCCCGGGAACACGACCCCTGGCGTACCGGGTCGGCGCCAAACGGTTCTCTCCGGCGCCTGCCCACGATTGAAATCCTCGAAAACGTGAGCGACGGCACACGGCAAGCGGTCCACGCGTGCCATGGGCTGATCCGCTGGCTGATTCCGCAGCTCGACAAGTTCCCGCGGGTTCGTCGCAGGTTCGATGTTGCGGTGTTCTGGTTGCAAGACCGCGATTCGGCTACCGATTATGAAGCCCTGCACGTGAAACGCAACGCTCCGCGCTGGATCGAGGCCCTGAGGCGCGACGGCTTGCTGCCAGCCGCCGCCTGCATGCTTCTTCCCCCATCCTATGGCCTTCGTGGGTCAGGCCCCGTCACGCCGGGGAAGCCGGTTCTTTCACGTTAAAGCAATCTGCGATGCAGCATGCACTCTCCCGCTTCTCACCATCTGCGTCTCGGGGTGACGGCCGAGCGGAAACCGGCCGGGGGAGGCAGCAGCCTGCGAAGATTCCGGTCGGCATCAGCAGTTGCCTGTTGGGGGCGGGGGTGCGCTACGACGGCGGGCACAAGCACGACGCGTACGTCAATGGCACGTTGGGACGGTATTTCGAATTCTTCCCGGTCTGTCCCGAGGTGGCCATCGGTCTCGGAACCCCGCGGCATCCGATCCGACTGGTCGGCGACCCGGATCACCCGCGGGCGGTCGGCGTACGCGATCCCGGCCTTGACGTCACGGAAAAGCTGGCCCTCCACGGAGCCGAGATGGGACGGGCGCTCTCGGGCATCAGCGGCTACCTGTTCAAGAGCGCATCGCCTAGCTGCGGCATGGAGCGCGTGAAGGTCCACAGCGGCAAAGGCCTGGCGACTCCAAGGGGGGTCGGAATATATGCCCGGGCCTTCATGGCGCAGCAGCCGCTCCTGCCGGTGGAGGAGGAGGGTCGTCTGGGGGACCCGGTGCTGCGCGAGAGCTTCATCGAACGGGTGTTCGTCTACCACCGCTGGCAGGAGCTGGTCGGTCGGGGCCTCACGCCGGGCGGGTTGGTGGATTTTCACACCGAGCACAAGCTCCTCGTGATGGCCCACAGCCGGGCCGCCTATCAGCGTCTGGGGCGGCTGGTGGCCAGGGCCGGACTGACGCCGATGGGGGAGCTAGGCCGCGAGTATGTGACCGAACATGGGTGCGCTCAAGCGCAAAGTGAGCCGCGGCCGCCACGCCGACATCCTCATGCATCTGCTCGGCTATCTGAAGCGAGCGTTGGATGCGGCCGACAAGGACGAGGTGCTGTCCAGCATCGACGACTATCGCAAGGGTCCAGTGCCGCTTATCGTACCCATCGCCCTGCTCGATCACCATTTCCGCCGCCACCCCGATCCGTATGTTGCGCGTCAGCACTACCTGAATCCCTATCCCGATGACCTCATGCTCAGAAACACCGTTTGAGGCTTGCGCTCAGGCCGCGCGTCCCGGCCGCGCTTCCAACCACGCGCCGAACTGCCTCGATGGCCCGGGCACGGCTGGATGAGAGGTCCACGATGGGCGACGGGTAGCTGTGGCCGAGCATGACGCCGGCGGTTTTCAGCAGCGCGGCAGGCGCTTGCCAAGGCCGGTGAAGGTATCTCACGGGCCGGTCGGAGATCTCGGAGCCCATCGGCGCACGTACCGGCCCTCGGGGTCGAACCGCTCCCCCTGGAGCACCGGCTTGAAGATCCGGAAGTACGGGACAACGTCAGCGCCGCAGGCCGCAGTCCGCTGCCAGCCGAGGGGGTTGCTGGCCAGGTCGGCGTCGACCAAGGGACTCCCCGGAGTTTTCACCGGCCGGTCGAAGCTGCTAACCTTCGCAGGACCAGTGTAAGCGAGGTGATGCCCAGACCGTCGTCGCTGCCGCCGCTCGGCGGCCCCGATGCGCCCAGCGCACCCACGGCCCGAGTCACCGTCGTCGCACATCGCGGATTGATGATCGGCTGCGCGGTCCGGAACGGGGACGGACGTGGCTGCCCAAATCAGGAGGTGTACGTGCTATATCCAGAGCTTTTCCGTTCGTTGGAACGGGTGCGGTGGTCACTCGACAAGGACATCCCGTGGGGGCGCTTCGACGCCGAGAGTTTGAGCGACGAACAGGCCTATACGGTCAAGATGAACGCGATCACGGAGTGGTCCGCCCTGCCCGCTACGGAGATGTTCCTGAGGGATAACCGACACGACTCGGACTTCTCCGCCTTCATGTCGGTGTGGTTCTATGAGGAGCAGAAGCACGCACTGGTGCTGATGGAATATCTGCGGCGTTTCCGCCCCGACCTGACGCCGAACGAGGAAGAGCTGCACGCGGTGAGGTTCGAATTCGACTCGGCGCCGGCGCTGGAGACGCTGATGCTTCACTTTTGCGGAGAGGTGCGGCTGGCGCACTGGTACCGGCGGGCGGCCGAATGGCACCGCGAGCCGGTGATCACGGCGATCTACGAAACCATTGCTCAGGACGAGGCGCGCCACGCCGGTTGCTACATGCGCTACATGAGGGAGGCTGTCGAGCAGCGCGAAGATGAGGCCCGGGCCGCGTTTGCGCGCATTGGTGTGCTCATGGCCAAGGGCAGAAGCGCCCGTGCCCTGCATCCCACGAACCTGCACGTGAACCAGTCCCTCTATCCGCAAGACACTGTGCAGAGCAAGCTTCCTGACCCGCAGTGGCTGGAGCGCTGGCTGGACCAGCAGATCGGTTTCGACGCCGGCTGCGAGGCGAAGGTGGTGAGCAGCATTCTGCGCAAGCTCTCTGGGCTGTTCGGCGTCCCCTTGGCATCGGCGAGAGACCTGCGCCGTTATCGCAAGGAGGTCGAGACCCGGCTGCCGACTGGTCCCTGACCAGCGAATGCCGGAGCGAGCGACCTGACGGTATAATCGGGGCTGCGCCCAAGTGCAGCCTGCGCCGCTCGGGTTCGTGTTGCGCCCCCCCTGGAAACCTGTCCCCGCTCGGCCCCCCAGTCGCGTGCGCTTCGGTGCCCGGCTGCGCGGCGCAGCGCTCGTCACGGTCGGGCTGGCCGCACTGACCGGCTGTGGGCCGCCCCCGTGGAACAGTCCTTATCCGGCGTCCGAGGAGGGCAAGAACATCCTCTACAGCTCTTTCGATCAGCGCCCCAAGCACCTGGATCCGGCGCGTTCGTACAGTGCCGACGAGGCCGTCTTCACCGGGCAGATCTACGAGCCGCCCCTTCAGTATCACTACCTGCTAAGGCCTTACACCGTGGTGCCCCTCACCGCCGGGGAGGTGCCGCAGCCCATCTACCTGGACGGAGACGGACGGGTGTTGCCTGCAGACGCACCCGCAGACAAAGTGGCATACAGCGTCTACGAGGTCCATATCCGGCCGGGAATCTTCTACCAGCCCCACCCGGCATTCGCCCGGGACGAGCGCGGGGCTTATCGTTACCAGCACCTGGGGCGGGCCGACTTGGAGGGCGTTCGTTCGTTGAACGACTTCCCGGATCGGGGGACGAGGGAGTTGGTGGCCGCGGATTACGTCTACGAGATCCAACGGCTGGCGCACCCCGCCCTGCAATCTCCCATCCTCGGCGTTATGGCGGAGCATATCGTGGGCCTGAAGGCGTATGCGGAGCGCCTCGCCGCGATTTACGAGCACCTCAAGGCGAGCCAAGGGGAGAGCGCGTTCCTCGACTTGGCCCAATATCCCCTGGAAGGCGTCCAGGTGGTGGATCGCTACACCTACCGCGTCAAGCTCTACGGGCGCTACCCCCAGTTCCTGTACTGGTTGGCCATGCCCTTCTTCGCGCCCGTCCCGCCTGAGGCCGACCGCTTCTATGCGCAGCCCGGCATGGCGGAACGCAACTTGACGTTGGACTGGGAGCCCGTGGGGACAGGGCCCTACATGCTCACCGTCAACAATCCCAGCCTGCGCATGGTGTTGGAGCGTAACCCCAATTTCCACGGAGAGAGCTACCCCACGCGCGGGGAGCCCGAGGACGTCAAGACCGGCCTGCTGGCGGATGCAGGCAAGCCGCTGCCGTTCGTGCGCCAGATCGTATTCAGCCTGGAGAAGGAGGACATCCCCCGCTGGAACAAATTCCTCCAGGGCTACTACGACACCTCAGGCATCTCCTCGGATGCCTTCGACCAAGCGGTGCGCCTCAGCGGCCAAGGGGAAGCCGCTCTATCCGACGCGATGCGCCAGAGAGGCATTCACCTGCTCACCAGCGTCGCCACGAGCATCCTCTATCTCGGCTTCAACATGCTGGACCCGGTGGTGGGAGGGTTGGACGAGCGGACGCGCAAGCTGCGCCAGGCCATCTCCATTGCCGTCGACTACGAAGAGTACGTCGCCATCTTCCGCAATGGTCGCGGTATCCCGGCGCAGGGTCCGCTGCCGCCGGGGATTTTCGGCCATGTGGAGGGCAAGCGCGGCATCGATCCGTACGTCTATGACTGGGTGCAGGGCGAGCCGCGCCGCAAGTCCATCGCGGTGGCGCGGCGTCTGCTGGCGGAGGCAGGCTACCCGGACGGTCGCGATGCGAAGACCGCCAAACCGCTGCTGCTCTATCTGGATGTCAGCGCCACCGGGCCGGACGCCAAGGCGTTTCTGGACTGGATGCGCAAGCAGTTCGCCAAGCTGGACATCCAGCTAGTCGTCCGCAACACCGACTACAACCGCTTTCAAGACAAGATCGCCAAAGCCAACGCTCAGATCTTCATGTGGGGATGGAACGCCGACTATCCCGACCCGGAGAACTTCCTGTTCCTGCTCTATGGCCCGAACAGCCGGGCGAAGCACGGAGGCGAGAACGCTGCGAACTATACGAGCCCGGAATACGACGCGCTATTCGAGCGCATGAAGGACATGGACAACACCCCGGAGCGCCTGGCCATCATGGAGCGCATGGTGGGAATCGTCCAGCGCGACGCCCCTTGGGTGTTCGGCTTCTACCCGAAGGACTTCGTCCTGTACCACGCCTGGTACCAGAACGCCAAGTCCAACCTCATGGCCAACAACACCCTGAAATACAAACGCATCGACCCGGTCCTGCGCCGTGTCGAGCGGCGCGCCTGGAACCAGCCCGAGCTGTGGCCCTTGGGTGTGGTCGGCGGCCTGCTCGTCCTGATACTGCTGCCGGCGCTCGTCTCGTACCGGCGACAGGAGATCCACCCGCCCCGATGATCGCCTACATCTTCAGGCGACTCCTCTACGCCGTGCCTATCCTGATCGGCGTGAACCTCCTCACGTTCGTTCTGTTCTTCGTAGTCAACACGCCCGACGACATGGCGCGTATCCACCTGGGAGTCAAGTACGTGACGCCCGAGGCCATGGCGCAGTGGAAGCACGCCCATGGCTACGACAAGCCGTTGCTGTGGAACGGACAAGCGCAAGGCGTGGGGCAGGTCACCGACACTATTTTCTTCCAGAAGTCGTTGCGTCTGTTCGCTTTTGACTTCGGGGCGTCGGACGACGGCCGCGACATCGGTTACGAGATTCGCTCACGCATGTGGCCCAGCCTATCCATCGCGATGCCCATCTTTCTGATGGGCATCGCAGCGAATATCACCACCGCACTGATGCTGGTGCTGTTCCGCGCCACCTACGTGGACCTAGGCGGTGTCGTGGGGGCCGTAGTGATGATGTCCATTTCCAGTCTGTTCTACATCATCACGGGCCAATACCTGATCAGCAAGCTCTGGTCGCTCACGCCGATCTCCGGCTACCAGCCGGGATTGGCGGCGGCCAAGTTCGTCATTGTGCCGGTAGTGGTGGGGGTTGTGAGCGGAATGGGGTCCGCGACTCGCTGGTACCGCACCATCTTCCTCGAAGAGATGGGCAAGGACTACGTACGCACGGCACGCGCCAAGGGCTTGTCGCGCCAATATGTGCTGTTTCGCCACGTGCTGCCGAATGCGCTCGTCCCCATTCTCACCGGGGCCGTCGTCATCTTGCCCCTGCTGTTCATGGGAAGCCTCATCCTGGAGTCGTTCTTCGGCATCCCGGGACTCGGCCGCTACACCATCGACGCCATCGACGCTCAGGATTTCGCCATCGTGCGCGCCATGGTGTTCCTCGGGTCCGTGCTCTACATCGGGGGGCTCATCCTGACCGACATCTCGTACACCCTGGTCGACCCGCGCATCCGGTTCCAGTAGTCATGGGCAAGCTCGTGATCCTGTGGACCGATGCACTGGTCTACCTGCTGGTCGTCGTGGTGGTCGGCTTCGCCTTCGTCGCCCGCCGCCACGAGCATCTGCGGGCGCCCTGGCGCAAGGTGGTTCAAAGCCGACTGGCCATGGCGTCGACCGTGGTGCTCGCGGTATACGTAGCCATCGGGCTGCTGGATTCGGTGCACATCCGGCCCTCGCTCGATGCTCCGGGTGCGAACGGGCAGGCTCTTCACAGCGGCGATACCCTGAGCCTCCTCGATCTGCTGGCGACGCCGTTGCGTACACGAGTCGAGCGGACCTACTCGGCACCCTTCGCGCTTCATTTGTACACCAAGGAGACCGTCGAGATCCCCGGAGGCAAGCTGGTGCGGGAGTATCCCCGCCTCAAGTACGGGGGCGTTGGGGTGAGAAGTCCCGCAGAGCGGGCGCGGGACATTCTCTGGACTTCGCTTGCGGCGACCGCCGAGGGCGGCGTCGTGTGGCTCGTGCTGGCCGCGCTGATCACGTGGCGGCTCGCCGGCTCGCGCCGGGTGCCGGTGACGGTGATGGCCGAACGCCTGTCGCGGGGGCAGACCGGCGCCTCGCCTGACGAGCGCGGGGTTCCCTGGCGCGTCGTCCTGATCACAGCCGGCGCCATGCTGCTGCTGCTATTCCTGTGCGCGCACCTGGGGATGAAGTATCACCTGCTGGGCACCGACAAGGTCGGGCAGGATGTGTTCTACCAGAGCGTGAAGAGCATCCGCACCGGGCTCATCATCGGCACTCTGACGACCCTGGTCATGCTGCCCTTCGCCATCCTGCTCGGAGTCATGGCCGGTTACTTCGGCGGCTGGGTGGATGACGTGATCCAGTACCTGTACACCACCTTGAATTCAATCCCCGGAGTGCTCCTCATCGCGGCTGCCATCCTGCTCCTGCAGGTCTACATGGACAGCCACCCCGAGCTGTTCGACACCGTGGCCGCGCGGGCCGACCTGCGGTTGCTCTTTCTGTGCATGATCCTCGGCGTGACGAGTTGGACGACCCTCTGCCGCCTGCTCCGAGGGGAAGCTTTGAAGCTGCGCGAGACGGAGTACATCCAGGCCGCCGTGGCCCTGGGGGCCAGGCACTACCGAGTGCTGGCGCGGCATGTGGTCCCGAACGTGATGCACATCGTGCTTATCACGGTGGTGCTCGACTTCAGCGGGCTGGTGTTGGCGGAGGCCGTGCTCTCCTACGTCGGAGTCGGGGTAGACCCCACCATGAACAGTTGGGGCAATATGATCAACCGAGCGCGTCTGGAGCTAGCCCGCGATCCGATGGTGTGGTGGACTCTGGCCGCGGCGTTCGCGTTCATGCTGGCCTTGGTCCTCTCGGCCAACTTGGTCGCCGACGCGGTGCGCGACGCCTTCGATCCACGCGCCAGCCACGGCTGAGAGCTTGTGAGGAAAATCGTCGCGAGGGGCTCGCGGGTTGAGATAATAGGCGGGCGAGGAGCGAGCAAGGGAGAGGACTTCGGTTCCGGCGACGCCCGCCGCGCGCCGCAAGACTACGCCGGAGCAGATCCCTGTGAGGTGGACTCCCCCATCATAGGGGTCGAATTCCAACGCTCGCGCAGTGCGGCCAAATGCTCCCGTCGCGTGATCAATATCACCTCGTCATTTCGTTTCAAGCGAGTCTCCGGCGCGGCGATCACCAGCCGGTCGGCCCGGTAGAGGTAGATGACGCGAGAGTCCCCCGGGAGCTTCAGCTCGTCCGCCGGACCTTCGTCCTCCTCTCGCGCCACGAACGCAAAGAACCTGGCGTCACCCTTCACCATGGAGGACAGCTCCAGGATGTCTTGTCCGGATATCAGGTCGGCCAGGTAGCGGGTGATGGTTCGGGTGGGGATGATGGTGTCTTCGAGACCGAGTTCGATGCAGATGTGCTCGAACTCGGGGTCCTCGATCTTGGTGACGGTGCGCTTGAACCCCAGCGACCGGCCCACCAGGCTCGCGATGATGTTGGCTTGATCGTTGCCCGTGAGACAGCACAGCAGGTCTGTCTCTTGGGGGCCAAGCTCGCGCAAGATCGCCGGCTTGCTGCCGTCGCCATGCAGGAAGCCGCAGTCCAGCTCGTCCCCCAGCTCCTCGATGGTCGCCCTGTCGCGCTCGATGATGACGACCTGCTGGCCTCGCTCGAGCAGGAGCCTGGCGGTCATGATCGCCAGCCGGCTGGCTCCGATGAATATCACCCTCATTGCGCGGCGTTCCTTCGGCCAACCCAGGTGCCCGGGTACAGCAGGACCAGCAGTGCGAGAATCTCCAGGCGACCCAGCAGCATGTCGAGGCAGAGCACCGCCTTGAGCCACGGGGCGAGAGCGGGCGCCGAGATGCCGGTGGACAACCCGACCGTCGCGGTGGCCGAGACCACCTCGAACAGTGCGTTCAAGGGATCATAGCCCGCCGCCAGGAACGGCATCCAAGACAACACGATGACGGTGATGAACATGAGAACCACGAGCAGCGCACGCTCGATCTCCCGGTGCTCCAGACGCTCCCCATCCAGGCGCGGCTCCACCACTGCGTGCCGCGGCATTCGCGTGCGTTGGATCAAGAGCTGGAGCAAGCGTAGCACGATGAGCAGGCGAAGCGTCTTGATCCCCCCGGCGGTGGAGCCCACGTTGCCGCCGATCAGCATGGCGAGAATGAGCGTGAGCTTGGACGCGGCATCCAGGCCGGCGACGGAAAGGGTCGCGAAGCCCGTGGTAGTCTGCGCCGAGAATGCCATGAGCGGCGCCTGCTTGAGCGCCTCAGGCCAGGGCCGTCCGCCGTCGATGACCATGAAGAACGCTACCAGCGCCGAAATGATGAGGCCGGTGGCAAGCAGAGTGCGGAGCTCCACGCTCGCCGGCACCGCGCGCCAGCCGTCGCGAAAAGCACGGTAGTAAAGCGGTAGGGAGACGGCGCCGGTGGTCGCGACGGCTATGGCGGCGAACTGCACGCCCCAAGGGCCCAGTCCGGAAAGGCCGTTGTCGTGGGTCGAGAAGCCCCCTGTGGAGACGGCCGACAAGGTGTGGACCAGCGCGCTGAAGGGCGTGACTCCGCACAGCATGAGCACTCCGACGCCGACAGCCGTCAACGCCACGTAAATCGCCAAGACCCGCCGCGCGTGAGCGCGGGTACCGCCCACGAGATCCTCTTCGTCCGCATCCGTCCCGCCCAGACGCTGGGCCGCCCCGCCAGGCTCGAACATCAGCAAGACCAGCGAGAAGACCACGATCCCCAGACCGCCATACCACTGCATCCAGGACCGCGTGAACAGAAACCCCGGGGTCATGTGCTCGACGCTCCCCGTCGTGGTGAGGCCCGTGGTCGTGACACCCGAGATGGTCTCGAAGAGGGCGTCCAGGAACGGAAGGCCGAGATGCATCATGGGCATGGCCATGGCCACCGCCGCGGTGATGAACGTGAGCGCCACGACCACCAATGCCTCGTTCGCCTGGATTTGCGGCGCGGCCGGCAGGCGTGCCAAGGGCAGGCCGGCCACGGCCAAAGCCCCCGCCGCGAGCGTCATCCGCCCGGCGTAGCCCAGGTCTCCGTATGCGAGCGAGACCGCCATGGGCACGAGCGTGAGCAAGGCCAGAGCCACCCACAGCTGGCCGAGATACTTGAGGACGGTCCGTCCCCGGACGGCGTAGCTGAGCGGGTGCAGTCGTCCTGCGTCAGTCATCGGACGTGATGAACAAGTGTTCTACAATCAAGCAGTCACCGCTAGAACCGGTCATGCTGATTTTGGCCGCTCCGGAGCAGAAAGCGCTCGCGCCGCGGCCAGCCGACGGCATCCAAAGGCGGGAAGGATATAGGCATTTCCCGCTACGCGGGAGACCTCCGGTCTTTGCCCGGCGCATCCGACCGACCTGTTATCCTAGTGGCCGTGGAAGCCCCCCTGCTGAGAGTCGAAGGCCTCAGGACCTGGTTCCGCACCACGGACGGTGTGGCGCGTGCGGTGGATGACGTGAGCTTCGAGATCGGCCGCAGCGAAACCTTCGCGCTTCTCGGCGAGTCGGGCTGCGGCAAATCCGTCACCGCGCTCTCGCTCATGCGCCTGGTCCCCCCGCCCGGACGGATCGTGTCGGGCCGCATCTGGCTAGACGGGCAGGATCTGCTGATGCTGCCCGAGGTGGCCATGCGACGGGTGCGCGGCGGGCGCATGGCCATGATCTTTCAAGAGCCGCAGACATCGCTGAACCCTGTGCTCAGCGTAGGCGATCAGATCGATGAGGCATTGCGTATCCACCAGGGATTGAGAAGGCGCTCGGCGCGCGCGCGCGCAGTGGGTCTCCTCGCGGCAGTGGGCATACCCGACCCGGACGCCAGCTACGACGCTTACCCGCATCAGCTCTCGGGCGGCATGAAGCAACGCGTCATGATCGCCATGGCCTTGGCGGGGGAGCCCGAGATGCTCGTTGCGGACGAGCCCACGACGGCCCTGGACGTGACTATCCAGGCGCAGATCCTGGAGCTGCTGGGGCGCCTGCGGGAGGGGCGCGGCCTTTCGCTGCTCCTGATCACGCACGACCTGGGCGTGGTGGCCCAGATCGCGCACCGTGTCGGAGTGATGTACGCGGGACACATCGTCGAGCTGGCGGCGCGCGACGACTTCTTCCGCGAGCCTCAGCACCCTTATTCCCGCAAGCTGTTCGATGCGCTCCCCGCGAGCAGCAAGCGGTCGGGGCAACTGGCCGTCATCCCGGGGACCGTGCCATCGGTCACCCGCGAGTTCAGGGGCTGCCGTTTCGCGGAACGTTGCCACGAAGCCTGGCACACATGCCACGACCGTGCGCCGCGCTGGCTGCAGACGAACCCGGGCCGGTGGGTCCGCTGTCACCTGTACGATGCTGAGCTGGCCGCCGCCCGGCCCCAAGGGCGATCCCCCCAGGCCGGTATACCGGCGCTGCAGGCCGCGCCTTCTCCCTCCGGGAAGGCCCCGGATCGCGCGCTGCTGGAGGTGCGGGATCTGAAGGTGCATTTCCCGGTCCACAAGGGACTCTTCAAGAGGGTGATCGGCCACGTCAAGGCGGTGGACGGGGTTTCGCTGGACGTCCCGCGCGCTCACACCCTCGCCTTGGTGGGCGAGTCGGGTTGCGGCAAGACCACGGCGGGCAAGGGCATCTTGCAGCTGATCCGTCCCAGCGACGGGTCGGTACGCTTCAGGGGCACGGAGCTCACTCATCTCAAGGGCGAGGCCCTGCGCCGCAGGCGCCGCGAGTTTCAGATTATCTTCCAGGACCCGTACTCCTCGATGAATCCGCGCATGATGGTGCAAGACATCGTCGAGGAGGGCATGCTCGCGCAGGGCATCGGCGCAGGCCGAGCAGGGCGCCGGGCGCGCGTGGACGAGCTGCTGGGTCAGGTCGGGCTCAGTGCCGGCATTGGACGGCGCTACCCCCACGAATTCTCCGGAGGACAGCGGCAACGCATCTGCATCGCCCGTGCGCTGGCCGTTGAGCCGAGCCTCATCGTGTGCGACGAGCCGACGAGCGCGCTCGACGTCTCGGTTCAGGCTCAAATCCTAAACTTGCTCAAGGACTTGCAGGGTCGTTTCGGGATCTCGTATCTGTTCATCACGCACAATATTGCGGTGGTCGAGTACCTGGCGCATGAGGTCGCGGTCATGTACCTCGGCCGCATCGTCGAGCGCGGCGCGGCGGGGGAGGTCCTGCGGGCACCGCGGCATCCTTACACCCAGGCCTTGCTGTCGGCCGTCCCGGTGATTGACCCCGCTGACCGCCGATCCGTGATTCGCCTCGGGGGAGACCCCCCTTCTCCGGTCAGTCCCCCACCGGGCTGCCACTTCCAGCCTCGATGCCCGCACGCCATGCCGGTATGCCGAGAACGTTACCCCGGAGTGACCGATATCACGGCCACGCATAGCACCCGCTGCTATCTGTATGCCCAGGCAGGCTGAGAGCCTGCGAATGAATCTGCTGCGATCCGATAGCGCCAGGCGAACCGGGCGATGGCCGTGCAGTGCGGAGCAGCACCTAGTCGGACGGCTGCGCGCTCGCAAGCCCAAAGGAGGCTGAAAGAATCGGGACCGTGAGCACACCGGGGGTGCCGAGCGGCTCCTGGCGGCCGCTCGAATCACCCCCGCAATTCCTTCTGTCAAGAGCTTGCGTCAGCCGGTCGGCCGCTTGCCCCTTCCCTCGACCTGAGACACATCGCGCACCGCGCCGCGCGCCGCGCTCGTAGTCATGGCCGCGTATGCGCGCAGGGCGGGTGACACCGCCCGTTCCCGTGCCGCGGGTTGCCAAGTCCTGCCTCCCCGCGCCTCCATGGCTTCGCGACGGCGCTGAATCTCCTCGTCGCTCACCTCCAGGCGGATGGAGCGGGCGGGGATGTCGATGCTGACGGCGTCACCTTGTTCGACCAGCCCGATGACACCGCCCTCTGCCGCTTCGGGTGACACGTGCCCGATGGAGAGGCCCGAAGTTCCGCCCGAGAACCGCCCGTCCGTCACCAGCGCGCACAACTTGCCCAGGCTCTTCGACTTGAGGTAGCTGGTGGGGTAGAGCATCTCCTGCATGCCGGGTCCGCCGCGCGGACCCTCGTAGCGGATGATGACGACCTCCCCCGCCTGCACCTCATCTCCCAGTATCCCGGTGACTGCCGCCTCCTGGCTCTCGAAGATCCTCGCCGGTCCGGAGAACTTCAGGACGCTGGGGTCCACGCCGGCGGTCTTGACGATGCAACCCTCCCGCGCAAGATTGCCGTAGAGCACAGCTAGACCGCCGTCCTTGCTGTACGCGTGCTCGGCAGCGCGGATACAGCCGCCGGCGCGGTCAAGGTCCAGGGTCTCGTAGCGTCGGTTCTGGCTGAAGGCCGCCGTGGTGGGCACGCCGCCCGGGGCAGCACGATACCAGTCGTGGACGCGCGCGTCGGTGGTGCGCCGCACGTCCCAGCGCTCCAATGCCTCCCCCATGTTGGGGGCATGGACTGTGGCGACGTCGCGGTGCAGCAGCCCGGCGCGATCCAGCTCTCCGAGGATGGCGATCACTCCCCCGGCGCGGTGTACATCCTCCATGTGATACAAGCGAGTGGCCGGCGCCACCTTGCACAGGTTCGGGACATGGCGCGACAGGCGATCGATGTCGGCCATGGTGAAGTCCACCTCGGCCTCGTGAGCCGCCGCCAGCAGGTGCAGCACCGTGTTGGTGGACCCGCCCATGGCGATGTCCAGGCTCATAGCGTTTTCGAAGGCCCGCAAGCTGGCGATGGAGCGGGGGAGAACCGAGACGTCGTTGTGCTCGTAATAGCGGCGTGTGATATCGACGATGAGCCGCGCGGCGCGCAGGAACAGCTCTTTGCGGTCTACGTGGGTGGCGAGTAGGCTGCCGTTGCCGGGCAACCCGAGACCAAGGGCCTCCACCAGGCAATTCATGGAGTTGGCGGTGAACATCCCCGAGCAGGAGCCGCAGGTCGGGCAGGCGGAGCGCTCCATGGCAAGGGCCTGCTCGTCGGTCACATGCGGGTCCGCAGCGGCGACCATGGCATCCACCAGATCCAGGTTCAGGACCTCGTCCCCCAGGCGCACCTTCCCCGCCTCCATCGGTCCCCCGGAGACGAATACGGTCGGGACGTTCAGGCGCAGCGCGGCCATCAGCATGCCGGGTGTGATCTTGTCGCAGTTGGAGATACATACCAGCGCGTCGGCACAGTGTGCGTTGACCATGTATTCTACCGAGTCCCCGATGAGGTCGCGGGAGGGCAGACTGTAGAGCATGCCCCCATGGCCCATGGCGATGCCGTCGTCCACCGCGATGGTGTTGAACTCTTTCGCTACCGCTCCGGCGCGTTCGATCTCGCGGGCCACCATCTGCCCGAGATCCTTCAGGTGGACGTGCCCCGGAACGAACTGGGTGAAGGAGTTGGCGACGGCGATGATCGGTTTCCCGAAGTCGGCGTCGCTCATGCCTGTGGCACGCCACAGGGCGCGGGCGCCGGCCATGTGACGACCGTGCGTGGTGGTGCGTGAGCGGTAACTCGGCATGGCGGTCCCCTTCCAAAAAAGGACGGCGGCTGGGATGCTGCCGCAAGAAGGATCGCATTTTAGCACTCGCCCGTCTGCGGGCCAGTCAACACACGGACCCGGCGTGCGCAGGGGCAGCGCCGCCCCCTATCATACAGGCGGCTGAACAGGGTGAGGGGGGCAGGCGCGGCCGGAGATGGGTGCGTCAAGCGGGTCGTTCGGGGAGTCGGCAGGGGAAGATGTCGGGGGCTTTATGGGGAGGCGGACAGATGCGGCTTGGAGCGCAGGGCGAGTTCTGGCGACGGAGGCGGCGACTTCAATGTCGGCCGGGAGCCGTCTGCCTCGGGACTGTTGCGAGAAAAGGGGGGGCGGCACTTGCGTGCCGCCCCTTGCCGAGACCAAGAAGAGGAGGAGGAGTTACTGGGTCTTGGCCTCGGACTTTTCAGGAGCCGGCGCCGGCTGAGCCGCCGGAGCCTTCTCCGCGGACGGCGCCTGAGGCGCGGCGTGCTGCGACGCCAGAGGCATCGGACCATAGGGAGGCACGCCATAACGTACGCGCCACAGGTAGGGCGGCGGAGGCATTAGGGCGGCGGCCGGTACCGGGCGCGGACCCCACCCAAATCCAACCGGACCCCAACCGAACCAGCTAGCCGCTGCGGGCTGCATCGACATGGCGGAAGCACCCACCACGGAGGCAACCGCGACAACCTTGGATAGTCTGTTCATTTTCTGACTCCTTGAAGAGATCTTTCTCAGTGTCTTGGCGTTAACCGGCCGGTACGCTACCAATCGTCCGACCAACGTTAATAATCTTATTAGAATCTTCTGATATGGTCAAGTACCACCTCCCGACGGTCGCTGCAGCGGGGCCCAGCACAGGCGGCGAGAAGTGCGTATTGCCCAGCGGAAAACCATTCCCTAGCACGTTGCTTATGGTCGGATTCCCGGCGCGTCAGCGGTTGGCGGTGCTCGTACTCGGCTTGGTCTTGGCCGCCTGCGGCACCAGGGTCCCGCCGCTCGCTCGGCTGGACAACGATGCGGTCGTGGTGGCGTTCGGGAACAGCATCACCTTCGGCACCGGGGCCGAACCGGGTGAGAGCTATCCCGCTCAGCTCGAGATGCTGATCGGACGCAGAGTCGTGAACGCCGGCGTACCCGGGGAGCTGAGCGCGGACGGAGAACGCCGGCTGGAAAGCGTGCTGGATAGATACCAGCCCGCGCTATTGCTCCTGTGCCATGCCGGCAACGACCTGCTGCGGAGAATCGACCCGAAGCAGGCGGAAGCACATCTTCGGGCCATGATCCGTCTCGCCCGGTCGCGCGGTGTCCAGGTCGTGCTCATTGCCGTGCCGCGCCCGGGCCTGCTCCTGAAGCCGGCGCCGTTCTACCGGGACCTTGCCGAGGAGTTCACAATCCCTATTGAGGAGAACGTCCTGCCTGATGTCCTCTCGAATCGGGATCTCAAGTCGGACACCGTTCACCCCAATGCGGCAGGCTACCGAAAGGTGGCCGAGGGCGTGTCCGCGCTACTGCGGCAAGCCGGGGCCGTTGAATAAACAGAAAATGACCTCTATCATCGTACGATGTCCCGCTGCCTCAACTGGCTCCGGGATGAGTCCAGCACTCAAGGTTTTCGCGGCTCACACTTTCTCTAAACCGCTCCGGTGCGCCGATCGGGGGATCATAGGCCCGCGTCGGGCGCCAATATTTTTGAGGAGTAGGCTTCATGCATGAGATCGGCCTCGTCATATCCCGCGCAAGGGCATTGCAGGAGCGTGGCGATATCCTTAGGGGGTATCTTTGACCTCGACCACAAGCGAGATCGGCTCGAGGAGATTCAACGTGAGCTGGAAGACCCTGCCGTCTGGCGGGACGCGCAGCTCGCGCAGGCGCTTGGGCGCGAGCGCGCGCAGCTCACCGATGTCCTGCATGCCTTCGAGCGCTTGGGCGCCGGATTGTCGGAGGCCCTTGCACTGCTGGAGCTGGCGCGCGCAGAAGAGGATGAGGCAACCGTCCAAGCCGTCGAGAGAGACCTGGAGCAACACGAGAAGGAGCTGTCGGGGCTCGAATTCCAGCGCATGTTCTCTGGAGAGATGGACCACTCCAACGCCTTCGTGGACATTCAGGCGGGCTCCGGTGGCACCGAGGCTCAGGATTGGGCGGAGATGCTGCTGAGGATGTACTTGCGCTGGGGCGAAGACCACGGCTTCAAGACCGAGTTGCTGGAGGTCTCGGCAGGCGAGGTTGCGGGTATCAAGAGCGCCACGGTGAGGTTCGGGGGCTCGCACGCATACGGCTGGCTGCGCACCGAGAGCGGCATCCACCGATTGGTCCGCAAATCCCCCTTCGACTCCGGCAACCGGCGACACACGTCATTCGCCTCGGTATTCGTCTACCCCGAGATCGACGAGGACGTGGAGATCGACATCAATCCGGCGGACCTGCGGATCGACACCTATCGTGCAAGCGGCGCGGGCGGACAGCACGTCAACCGGACCGAGTCCGCCATCCGCATCACCCACCTGCCAAGCGGGATTGTGGTGCAGTGTCAGAGCGAGCGCTCCCAGCACCAGAACCGCGCCAACGCCATGAAGCAACTGCGCGCCAAGCTCTACGAGCGCGAGATGCGCGAGCGAGACGCCGCGCGCCAAGCGGCCGAGGACGCCAAGCCCGACATCGGCTGGGGCCACCAGATCCGTTCCTATGTATTGGACCAATCGCGTATCAAAGACCTGCGCACCGGTGTGGAGACCGGCAACGTGCAGGCGGTGCTGGACGGCGGCCTCGACAGGTTCATCGAGGCGAGCCTGAAAAGCGGTCTATGACCGTCCAAGACGACAACGAGCAGGTCGCCCAGCGGCGTGCAAAGCTCGCCGAATTGCGGCGCAGGGGCGAGCCCTACCCGAATGACTTCCGGCGCACGGCATTGGCGCGGGAGCTGGAAGCTCGTTACGGGGAAGCGGATGCTGCGGCGCTGGAAGCCGCAGCGGTGCGCGTGCGCGTGGCGGGCCGTATGATGACCCGCCGCGTGATGGGCAAGGCGAGCTTCGCCCACCTGCAAGATATGAGCGGGAGCATCCAGGTTTACGTCCAGCGCCAGATGCTGCCGGTCGGGATCTACGAGGAGTTCAAGCACTGGGACCTCGGCGACATCGTGGGCGCCGAGGGCACCTTGTTCAGGACCAAAAGCGGGGAGCTATCCATTCGGGTACAAGCCCTCCGGCTGCTGACCAAGGCGCTGCGACCGCTTCCCGAGAAGTTTCATGGGGTGGTGGACGTAGAGACGCGCTACCGCCAGCGTTACCTGGATCTCATCATGAACGACGGGACTCGGCGCACCTTCCAGACGCGCTCCGAGATCATTCGGTACATCCGCCAGTTCCTCGTCGCAAGGGGTTTCCTGGAAGTGGAGACGCCCATGATGCAGGTTATTCCAGGGGGTGCCGCAGCACGCCCCTTCTCGACACACCACTATGCCCTCGACCTCCCGTTGTACCTGCGCGTCGCCCCGGAGCTGTACCTCAAGCGCCTCGTAGTCGGCGGCTTCGAGAAGGTCTTCGAGGTCAACCGTAACTTCCGCAACGAGGGTATCTCGCCGCGCCACAATCCCGAGTTCACGATGCTCGAGCTCTACCAGGCGTACGCCGCCTACGAAGATCTCATGGACCTCACCGAGGAGCTGCTGCGCGGCATGGCTCACGACCTTCTCGGGGCCGCGACGCTTCGTTATCAGGGGACGACCTACGACTTGGGTGGGCCGTTTCGGCGCATGACAGTCAAGGAGGCCATTCTGGAATTCAATCCGGACATCGGCCCGGCCGAGCTGGAGGATGTGCACGCGGCGAGGGCTGCGGCACGTCGGCTCGAGGTCCCGGTGCACGAGGGGCACGGGCTGGGAAAGCTGCAGCTAGAGATCTTCGAGAAGACGGTGGAGCACCGACTGCAGGAGCCCACGTTCATCACCGCTTACCCGGCGGAGGTGTCGCCGTTGGCGCGGCGTACCAGTGACGATCCCTTCCTCACCGACCGCTTCGAGCTGTTCATCGCGGGCTGGGAGGTCGCCAACGGCTTCTCCGAGCTCAACGACCCCGAGGATCAGGCAGAGCGTTTCCGCATGCAGGTCGAGGCGCGAGCCAGCGGCGACGAGGAAGCGATGCGCTTCGACGCCGACTACATCCGTGCCCTCGAATATGGAATGCCCCCGACCGCGGGCGAGGGGATCGGCATCGACCGCCTAGTGGTCCTCTTCACCGACTCCCAGTCCATCCGCGACGTGCTCCTGTTCCCGCTGATGCGTCCGGAGCGCGCCGAGTCCTAGATCGGTGCTGTCCGACTGGCCAGCACGGGGCGGCCGGCCGGGTACCGCAGGTGCAGCCGACGGGTGGGGGTGGATCTATCGGGCGCTGCTGGACCCGCAGGGCGGTCGCCCTAGCTATAAGAGTTTACCCGCTCCCGTGCCAGGGCGTCCGGTGTCTGTTCAGTGGTCACGGACCACCACCGAGCGGCGGCCGGGAGCTATGCTCGGGTATCATCCTGCCGCGAGAGCGCTGCCTATGAGCCCGAACCGCGACGCCGCTGGCTCCGAGCACCATCGCAACATCCAGGCGGTGCTGCTCGATTACGGCGGCGTAATCGCCGAGGAAGGATTCGTCCATGGGCTCGGCGCCATCGCCGCCCGCCATGGCCTGCCTGCCGAGCGCGTCAGCGAGGCCGCCGTGGAGGCCATTCACGCCTCGGGCTACATCGTGGGCCGGGCGCCCGAACGGGACTTCTGGAGCCTGTTCCGCCGCATGACCGGCGTCCGGGCGGACGACGCGGAGCTGCGCCGCGAGATACTCGATCGCTTTCATTTGCGGCCGCATATGTTGGAACTGGTGCGCGCTCTTCGCGCGAAAGGACTGCGCGTGGCCATCTTGAGTGACCAGACCGACTGGCTGGAGATCTTGGAGGCCCGGGACCGCTTCTGCGAGACTTTCGACCGAGTTTACAATAGCTTCCATGTAGGCAAGACCAAGCGGGACCCCTCCTTGTTCGAGGACGTTAGCCGCGACCTCGGTCTCCGGCCCGACCAAATCGTTTTCGTGGACGACAAGCCCGATCATGTGGAGCGGGCACGATCCCGCGGCCTTCATGGCATCGTGTTCGGAAGCGAGGACCGATTATTCGCCGAGCTTGAAAGCCTGCTCGGCTTCCCCCTGAACACGATGTAACCGAGAGCCTTGCGCGAACCCATCGGGGATTGTCCTGGTGCACGCCGTCCACGCATTCGGCGTTTACGCTGCGGACCGGCCGCCCCGCACGCGGCGTCCATGGAAACGGCCAACAGTGCAGGTCCGGCTCTGACGAGCGGAACCGCCGCGGCGGGTGGACCAGCCCCGACCCGGAGTGGCTCACGCTCCGAAGATGGCGGTCTATGCTTAATTGTATGGGTGGAGTGTGCGACTCTCCCTTCTTTCGGAGGTCTAGCGCATGCAACGTTTGATCGAGGGGCTGATGGCCCGGATGCAAGCTCGGTCCGATGCGCTGGCGACCTACCGCTGCCTTCGGGCACAACGAAAGGCGTTGCTGCAGGGGCATCGGCCGGCCGGCACGGGCGAGAATGCTTTGCCGGTCACGGGCAGCGAGGGGCCCACCGCATGGGCAGGAAACCCGGATGGCGCCACACGACAGTGGGCCCGTGTGGATGCTGTGATGGCTGCGCCCATCGATCCCCAATCGTGGGACAAGTGCACCCTGGACCATTGCTACAAGAGCTGGGCGTTGGCCGCCTCCATCAAGTGGGCACTGCTGATCGTGGGCGCGATCGGAATGTTCGGCGGGCACCCGGACGTGACCACCGTTGGATGGGCTTTCGCTGCACTTTTCCAAGTGTTCCAGACCTCGGCGGCCCGGGATCTGGCGCGCGGGCTACAGCGTCTCCGGCATCAGTCCGGGCAACTGTTCGACTCTGCCGCAGCCGCCTGTACCGCGGAGCCGCGAGCCGCTGGCGCAACGGCCAAGGTGGGGCGCACCTGACCGCGGCAACGTATACGGAGGATTCTAAAATGTTGAAAGGGGCTGTCATTAAAAAGACGTACCTGTTGGATATTGTAATCCTTAGTTTCCTGGTTTCCTCTATCTCAATGCCCGTCTATGCACTTGATATTGAAGATCAGATTCAGCAAGCACAAAGAATGTGTGACTTTGAACGCGGACCTCACAAGTATCCGAACCCAAACGCACCTGCCTGTGATCGGCTAGAAGACCTACGCCGATTGCAAATACGGCAATTGGAAGCTGAAACCTCCAAGCAGACTGGACAGCCTATGCCGAACCACGTCGAGATTCACGTGATTCACGCCCCATCAAATATTTATAGGATACGTTAACGCCGTTGCACGACATGAGTCCCGCTGAAATACCGCTCATTGGGCGGCAAACGGTAACCCTTCTAGCCTGTCCGGTACTGAGACGTTGAGTCAACCGCTTTGCGACGCGTCATTGCACTTGTCCTGCTTCTTGAGGCTGGCGCTGCCTGGGCCGCTGAGGTGCAGGAGCAACGGAGCCCGCAGACAGGCTTGTCCTCGTGGAAGGTCGTAGACCGCGGGTTCAGTCTGGAACTGATCCAGGTGTCACCCGATTACGTCAAGGCTTTCTATGTGTCGCGCGGGCTTCCGCCGAAGCTCATCGACGGCATAGCCGGATACTGCGTCTTCGGGACCGTGGCACGAAACGAATCCCAGGAACCGCTCTCCTACCGCGCGGCCGACTGGCGCTACGTCACTGCGGATGGCGCGCGGCATCCGCTCAAGACCAAGACCGACTGGGTGAAGGAATGGAAGGACATGGGTGTCGCGTACACGTGGTCCCTGCTGCCCGATGACCAGACTCTCGACCCCGGGGACTGGAACCAGGGGTTCACCACTCTGGCGCTTCCCCCCGGGACCACGTTCGATCTGTCGTACGCGTGGAGCCAACATGGTCAGACATACACCGGAACGCTCGAAGGGCTGCGCTGTGCGCCGGCCGAGCCGCAGACTCCCTGACCTGCCGTTCGCGCTGATCCTCCTGGCGAGCGTTGTGCTCCCCGGCGAGCCCGTGTGGGCTCAGTTCACCATGCCGGAGCTGAGCCATACCCTGACGCGCCTCAGGGAGCCGGTCGCGGCGAAGAACTTTCGCTTGGACGACCTGGACGGCAAGCCGCACGCTCTATCGGATTATCGAGGCAAGGTTCTTCTGATCAACTTCTGGGCGACCTGGTGCCCACCTTGCCGGCGCGAGATGCCTTCTCTGGAACGCCTGTATAAGAAACTCCACGATGAGCCCTTTGCGGTTGTCGCCATCAACCAATGGGAGGACCCGGACCAAGTGTTTCCTTATCTCGGACAGCTCGAGACTTTTCCCACGTTTCCCATCCTATTCGACCGCAAGAGCGAGGTGGCACAGGCTTTCGGCGTCAAGGGGCTGCCAACCTCTTTCATCCTCGATAAGGCCGGCCGTATCGTTTACCGTGCCATCGGCGGGCGCGAGTTCGACTATCCCGAGATCGAGCAGACTATCCGCGGGCTGCTGCGCTAGACCCGGGCGGCCTATACGACCACCCGAGATCTCTGCGGGCACGGCGTCTGCAACCGCATGCGCAAACGCGAATGGAGAGTTACTCATGGCTGAACCAGGGTCAGCGGGTTTGGGCGGCCTACCACCTCGGTTCCACGACAGCAACGCCTTCAATCCAATGACTGCTCCGACCACTCCATCAACTATCCTGAAAACATCACCCTCAATTACCCTTAACGCAGTTCGAACCCAAACGCCCACACTGTGGAGATAGCCACAGTCTTAATCCCTTCTTCATCGGGTCTCCGTTCGAACCATGCTCTGTGCGCTGTTTCTATTGGGAAGGTGAGATCCAGCAGCTATCCCGCACTCCGGAGGTGCAGCACGGCCCATCCGACCAGCAGCGACGGGTCGGACTCCCGGGCGCAGAACGGGTAGCTCACGAAGCGTTCCTTGGGCACGTCCAGCGGCCCTCGCAGCCGCCAGAAGGTGCTGGCGAGGAAATCGGCCGAGGCGTACTTGGGAGGCGGCGGGATGTCGCCCAGTTCTTCCCGCTTGCGTTTTCGTTGCTCGGTCTCCAGGCGCTTCCGGCACTCCGCATCCGTCCCTCCGCCGGTCCGCCCGAGCTCCGCGGCCACCTCGGCGTCGATAGCGTCTTCTCGTCTCTGAAGCTCCCAGGTCCGTTCCCATAGCTCCCGCTTGCGCAGCCCCGAGGGCTTGTAGCGCAGCACCGGCAGGAAGGGTACCGCCTCGCCTTCCACCAGCTCGGCCACCAGGGCGTGAACGTCGAATCCGGGGTGCCCGCGGTAAAGCTCCGCCACCTGCATGAACTCGCCGTCGGTCTGCGCCCGGTCGGCGACGGCCCGCGTGGTCTGCAGGCGCGGCTCCGACCCGCGGGGGCGGCCTTGATCGCGAACGTGCTTCTCCAGCCGGTCCAGCAGCCAGCTCCGCAACGCCCGTTCCTCCTGCTTCTCCCAGGGCTCCTGGTTCCAGCGGCGCTTGTACTCGGGCCGCTCGACGAGACCGATGTCGCGGTTCTGCTCGATGAGGGCGATGCGGCGCTCCACCAGCCGCCGGTAGTCCTCGGGCCAGTGGTCGGGAATCTCGGTGACGGGCGTCGAGCCGTGGCGCTCGAACCAGGTGGTCGACAGCTCGCCGGCCGCCATTTTCCGGGCCATGACGATCTCGAAGGCGCGCTGCCCCAGCTCGATCTCGGGAAGGGGCGAGATGGTGGGATCGCCGGCACTCGACCCCCTCCCATAACCCTCCCCCTGCCAGGGGAGGGAAGGGTGGGGGTGAGGGCATCCGGGTAGCACAGGTCTTCGTCGGTGACGCGGTACAGCGTATAGCAGCGCCAGTCCAGCTCCTCCTGGAGCGCAATCATGCGCCGCAGCAAGCGCTCGGCCTCAGTCCGGTGGGCGTCCAGCTCGGCGCGGGTCGGGATGGGGGAGGGAGTTTGCTCGTGAATGGGGTCCGCTCCGGCGGCGGGGTTGTTCGCGACCAAGGTCGCTCCTACAGGGGAGCCCACGACCTGCGCCGGCAGGTGCCCCTGGCGCTCGTGGGCCAGCCGGTCCAACTCGGCGGCCAGACCCAGCGGCTTTTCGGGCGGGATGGGAAATTTCTGCAGACCCGTCCCTGTGAACTCGTAGAAGTTCTCGAAGGCAACGGTGGTCTGCCGCGCCCCTCGATCGTCGACCGTGCTGCCCTTGTTGTGGAACACCTGCTTCATCCAGAAGCAGGCCGTGGAGCTGTTGAGCAGCCCGAGCACCGCGAGGTGATCCGCCTCCGTGGCCCCAGGCGGCAGCTTGATGACCGGCGCGGATTGTTTGAACACCTTGCCGCCGCGATCCAGGACGAAGTGGTTGTGGGTCGCGACGAAGGCAAAGGCTGTTCCAAGGGGTTCGCGAAATCGCTCTCGCTGGAACCGGCTCCACTCGTACCACGTAAGGCCAATTTCCTCGTGGGTACCATTGGGCTCTCGACGCCGCACCAGAAACTGCTTGAACTGCCACAGGTGGCGCAGGATCAGATCATCCGGTCCCCCCCAGTGTTGCCTTCAGTTCGTCATCGTACGGCAGGATCGCGTCGGTCACCGGAGATAGCCCCCAGTCCCGAATCGACGTTGCCCTCGACCAAGGGCACGATTTTGGTTTCGGGCAAGCCGTGACGATGCCAGACTCCGAGCGGCGCAAAGTACGCTTCGTCAGCACCCGTATGGGTGACTCTACCCATCGCAACGATGAATTTGCCGAGTCTGCGCAATGCGCGGTCCTCGATCGCTGCTTTGAGTTCGGTAGCACCGCCACCCCCAACACTCCATGGATGCTGCGCAAGACTCTTGCGAGTCGCATCAGCCACGCTGACCCACTCGCTCTCGCTCCCCGCTCGGTCCACCTGCCGCAAGATAGCCGACCATCCCAGCCCCTTCGCCGGATCCTCTGGCGTCTCGGGCTCGCCTTGGATGCCCATGACCGTTCGCACGGTGCCGGCCACCGGCGTCCGTTCCCGCCCGAACAGGATGACCGTCGGCGTTCCGTGCCCCGGGATATAGGCGCCGGAGGTATTGATGACGTGCGTCAGGTCCACCCGCGGGAAGAAATTCTCCACTAGCTTCTTGCCGAACTCCCGCTTCATGAAGGAGTTGGCGGTGATCATTCCGACGAAGCCGGCGCCACCGCCGTCATTCCGGCGCAAGCCGGAATCCAGTCCGTCTTTCGGAGACCCTGGACCCCGGCTTTCGCCGGGGTGACGGATGTCGGGCAGCGCCAAGCTCGAAGAAACGCTCCGTGAAGGGCACCGCCAGAGAATATTGACGGTGACAGGTCTGGTAGCGGCCCCGGTAGAGCTGATTGAGCGCTGGGTCCTTGACCGTGGGGTAAGGCGGGTTGCCGACCACAAGGTGATATTGCTGCCCGAGGATGCGGTCCAGCTCGTCCAGGTCTTCGGTGAGGAAGGCGTGCGCGTACCCGCTGCGGCCCGCGAGGTTTTCGGACTCCCGGTTCAGGCCCAGCTCGCGGAACCGCCGCCCGTGCAGCAGGCTGTCCCCGGCCGTCACGTTGATGCGGTAGCTGGGCGCGTCCTTGAGCCGCCGAATGCCACTGGCCTTCAGCGCCTCCACCAGCAGCCGAAACCGCGCGATGGCTGCGGCGTATGGGTTCACGTCCACTCCGTACACCGCGTCCAGCGCCCGCTGCACCAGCTCGCGCTCCACCGTCCCAGGCTCCTGCTTGAACCATCGGTCCAGCAGCCGCCGGAAGGCCCCCAACAGGAAGTGCCCCGATCCGCAGGTGGGGTCGATGAGCCGGACATCGCGCAGACCGAACTCGTCGATATCGCGGGCTCCAGGGTGCGGTCCAGGATGAACTCCTCCACGAATTCCGGCGTCTGCAGGAGCGCGTAGCGCTTGCGCGCCGCCTCGGAGAGGTCCTGGTAGAGGTCGCCGAGGAAGCGGGTGTCCCAGCTCGCGTCCGTGAAGTCATGGACCAGGTCGCCGGTCTCCGGCGCCACCCGCCGCCAGAAGCCAATCAGCTCCTTGGCCGCGTCGCCCGAGATGCCGTAGGTCCAGACCGGGTTGTGCGGCTCGGTCGTAAAGCTTTCCCACGGCCGGCAGCTTCGCCGCGGCGCGGAACACGTCGTAGAGGTAATCGCGGTCGCTGTCCGTGGGATGGGACTGGAAATACAGCGTCTGCCGATCCGCCGCCCGCTGCCGCCGCTCCCCCGGCCCGGAGATCAGCGGCTCCTCGATGAGCCCGTTGTCCTCGATGAACCGGACGAAGACGCAGCCCAGAATCCACGCCGCACCCGCCTGGGTCAGCGCCTCTTCCCGCCAGGCTTCGAACGCCTCGCCCGTCCGCCCGGCTTCCTTGGCGGCGCGGTGTTCCCGCTGCAGGGACTCCGCCATCTCCGGCACGGACTCCGACCGTTCCCGGAGATCATCCTGCAGACGCTTCAGCATGCGCCCGAGGTCGGCGAGCAGCCGCTTGGAGTCGATCATCGCACTCTCAACGTTCTTGGTCGCGCATCTTTACGTTGACCTCGATGCGCCCGGGGCTCTTGCTTCTTGACCTCCGTGGGAACTCAGACCAATTCCCCGTCAGCCATGAGATACGGGTCTGTAGGAGCGCCTTCAGGCGCGATATCTGAAGAATCGCGGCTAAAGCCGCTCCTACAGCATGACACCGAAGCGGTATCACTCCCCACTCGCCACTGCGCGATGGTGGTTCGCGAGCCAGGCATCCGAGATTCGCGTCCACTCGGATGGATGTATCACCGGAACCGGCACCCCATCGATAACCGGCATGGGAGTCTGCTCGCCGCAGGGGACCAGCAGGATGAAGCCTGGGGCGCTGTCCGTGCGCTCGCAGGCATCCCTCAACGTATCCAGCAAGCCGACCTGGTCGTAACGTGCGAGAAGGCCCGGATAGACCAGAAGAAGCGGCTTGCGCGCAGCGAGGAGCGCACGTTCGACGCCCTGGGTCGCTCGGCGGACCAGCGTTTGCAGGTTGCGCCAGTCGCGCCCGCCAGGCTCGGCCGCGTCCGCTCTCAGCACCACCTCCCAGCTCGCACCCGCCTGGGCCGCGACAGACTTCATCTCGCGGATGAGAACGGCCTCCAGGCTGACGCGCTCGACGTCGAACCGCGTCGCCAGCTCTTGCTCTGCCCGCAGAAGGTGCTTCGGCGCCACGCTCAACGCCAGGAACCGCTTGCGCTCGACCGCCTTGCGGATGCGCTCCTCCAGCATCCAGGCGGCCTCGACCTCCGGGGCGGCGGCGCCCCCGGCCCCGGACGCCGTGCTGACACGATGCAGGCTGGAGGTCGACGACACATAGCCCGGCTCGTGTTGCCTGGGCCGGTAGCTCAGTTGGTCGGCGTCCCACACCAGCTCGATACCTGCCTCGGCGAGCAGCTTGTCGAGGAGCGGCGGGCCGGGGATCGGCTCCGCCTCCGGGTAGCGGCTGGCAATGCGCTGTTTGATCTGCTGCAGCGACAGGGCCTTGGGGCCGAGGAGAGAGCCGACGCCGAGCTTCAGGGCACGGGCCGCCAGCATTCCCTTCGGATAGATCTCCATGCGGCTGGAGAGCGCCGCCTTTCGAGAGGACCGCACGGCGAGGCGCAGCACGCGCTCGGGCGGCATGGGCCGGTCACCTTCCGGCGGCTCCACGGCCAGCAGCTCTTCGGATACCCGGACGGGGGCCAGCAGGGGGTCCGCCTGCGCCAGCTCGTCCGCTCTGGCCCCCAGGGCCTGCGCGTAACGGGCGCGCGCAGCGGGGCTCGCCAGTAGTGCTCGGCAAGGCTTTCGGCGGCCACGACGAAGCGCCGGCTCGAGCCCCCGATGCAGCAGGTAGCGGGCGCCCTCCCGCGCTGCCTCCGTCTCCAGCGCGGCATAGGCGACGGCCGCCGCGAGCCGGCTGCGGCGAGGCTCCTCCGAGACCGAGCCGCGGGCGGTCAGGAGCGCCTCGCCAAGCTCGTCGGCGGTCATGACCCCGGCGTGCTTGTCCAGCAAACGGCCGATGTCGTCTCGCAGAGCCGTCATCCAGGGCTGTCGGCTCCAGCGCTCGCGCGCCCTGTCCAGCGCCGACTGGAGATCGGAGCGGGGAATGCTGAGCGCCTCGCACACCTCTTGCTGGGACGGCCACGCTCCCGATAAGGCCCGGCGCTCGTCCAGCCCGAGGAAGGCTCTCAGCAGGGCGGCTTCCGCCTCGGGGATGCGGCTGCCGACCAGTCGATTCCCCATCAGGTCGACGCTCCAGTGCTGCGGGTCGACCGCCACCTCGTCTTCGGGGGCGCTGACCGGTACCGGCTTTTCCCCGCGCTCCGCGAAGTGCTGGGCGATGCGATCGGCGAGGTCACGGATGTCGCGCACCGTCTTTTGTCCGATCCCCTTGTTCCGATAAAGGCGTATGCGCGGCAGCTCGGACAGCTCGCCCACCGTATGGGCGCCGACGCGGTCCAAGGCGTTGAGGATGCGCGGGCTGAGCCCGAGCGCCGCAAGGGGCATCGCCTCGGTGGCCTCCCGGAGAACCTCGGCGAGGTCGATGGTTTCGCCATGGTCGGTGACGGCCGCCGGGCGGTCGATGTGCTCGAAGACGCGGAACCAGGCCCGGCGCATCTCCTCGGCGTTGTCGTACCGTGCCCGCCAGTCACGGGCAAGGCCCCTGGCGAAGAATTCGGCGAGGCCCTCCCGCACCGCGGGGTCGAACCGCTCGCTGTCCAGGGTCACCTCGCAGTCCAGCATGGAGGGGTCGGACTGGCCGTCGCCCCAGGCAGGGAGCTGGCCGGTCGCCATCTCGTACAGCGTGACCCCGGCAGCGAAACGCTCCCCATAGGCGTCCCAGCGGGGCGGCTTGCGCAGGCGCAGAAATGGGTCCAGGTACGGGGGCGTGCCGGCACGGATGCTCTCCGCCGGCGCTCCCGAGAGCGAGAAGTCGAACAGCACCAAGGTAAGGGCCTTGTTCTTCGTCGCGCCGACGCCTATGTTGTCCGGCTTGATGTCGCGGTGGGAGACGCCGTTTCGCTCCAGCCAGTCGACCACGGTCAGCAGCTCGTCGCCGAATCGCTGCAGCAGGTCCAGGGACAGTCGACCTTCCTCGCGGATGCGTTGTGCCAGGGTGTACGTGCCGGATTTGGACTCCGCGCCCGCCTTGGCCATGAACAGGGCGGCGTGCCCATTGATCTCCAGCTCCTCGTAAAGCTCGACGATGTTCTGGTGACGGAGCTTGCGGAGCACTTCCCCTTCGTGGCGTAAGCGCTCGTTCTGGGAGGGGTCGAGGACGACCTTCAGCACCCCTTCCTGACCGTCCCGCTCGACCAGCAAGGCGAGGCTCGTGGCGCCTTTCCCCAGACGCTTCTTCACTGTGAAGCCCTGCTGCAGTCGGTCGTCGACGCGGGCGTCGAGGGGATGGACGGTCTGGTCGGGCTCGGGAGCGGCGAGTCCCTGTTCGGCGTCCCCGAGAAGGTCCAGAAACTCCCCGACGGAGTCGGGGCGGTCCTCCACGCTGGGGTCGGTGGAGAACTCGATCAGCTTTGGGGGCTGAGCGCGCGGTGGTACAGGCGTCGCGAGTGGGCGAACTTGAGTGTCTCGGCGACTTGCCGCACGAGATCGAGGCGCCTGCGCAGGTCGAGATTTTCCGCTCGGCTGCGCAGAAACAGATCGAGTCGCTCGGCGCCGGGATCGTGCTCGAACACCAGAGCCGGGCCACGCTCGTGCTCCGTGAACTGTTCCACCCGCAGAATGCCGGGATGCACGATGCCGTCCAGCAGCCGGTACTCGCGCTCTGCGGCCTGGCGGCGCTCTGCCCGCGTGACCTTGGATGACTGGAGCGCGACCGGATAAATGCGTATGCGACGTTTCGACTTGGGAAAGTTGACGTGGCAAGCCTCCCAGTCCTGGTAAAGGTCGGTCTCCTGCAGCAGGCGCTCGAGCACGTAGTCCGCGACCCTCCGGTATCGCTGCGAAGGTCGGATACCCGCCTGCTCCACGGCCCGCGCGATCGCCTTGGACAGCGTGCGGTCGATGCGCTGCCCGGCGGAGGCCCCGCCCCGTTCCGCGGGAGCTTTGCCCGACAGGACTTCGACGATGGTGGGATAACCACTCTTCTCCGCCTCCTGGCGAAGACAGACACCTGCCCGCGCTGCCCTCGGCAGATCACAGTGCAGGCTCGGATCCGAGAGGAATACGACGGGCTCGACGAAGGGCATGCGCTGCTTGCGGAGCGCCGCCTGGCGCTGGAGGAGAGCCTTGAGCTTCTTGGCCTTGCGATTGGCGAGAAGGACCGGGTTGTCGTCCGTGACTGTCCGCCCGTCGTGGGTCCAGGTCCAGGTGCCCATGTCCCCGGTCAGATGACCGGGGCGGCTCTTGATCTCGACCAGATAGATCTTGTGCAGGGAGACGACGGCGAGGTCGACCTCGTTGATGCTGCCGTCGTCGGCGATGAACTCGAAGTTCGACCAGGCCCGGAACGGCTCGCTGTCGGGCAGCCGGCCGCGGAGATAGACCAGAGCCTCCCGCTCCCAAGGATAGAAGGACTCCGTGACCTCCACCCAGCGGCCGGAACTCGTCATCACCAGCCCTTGCAGGCGTTACCGGAGAGCGTGTGCGTGTGCGGTGCCCAGCAGCTCGCGACGAGACTGGCGCCTGGGCCGAACCGCTCCCCGGCGAGGATGTCCGGCCGTTCGACATCGAGCGGAAGGACAGGAAATTCAACCGCCTCCGGCGCAGCGGGGAGAGTAGTCCTCGGGCGCGGACCAGTCAACACCCGTCGCGAGGTTCGGAGCACGCGCGGCACAGGATTGGAGTGCCCGATGCTGGCCGAGCCGGCCCAAGGCGATGGGCTTGGGGCTGCGGTTGGGTTTTCGCCGGCAACCTGCACGAACGCTGCCGTCCCCTTGCGGGCAGGCTCCGTTATGGGCTTCGACCCAGAGGCGAAGCTCCGCACGTCAATCCCGTTCTTTGATATGCCAGAATTTTTGGTTCTTACCGGAATCGTGTGGGTAGATATGCTTACGCTGCGGCAGCCTCTGCCTGAGGTCTGACACAAAGATCGTGTGTTGAACGGCGAGGCCGGCAAGTGGGCCAGGTTGCCCGCGATGAGGTAGGCGATGGTGATGAGCGAGCGCGTGGTGCGGTAGCCTCGGGCGCGGGCTTTGGGAGCCTGGATGAGGGAGTTGATGCCCTCGGCGCGGCCGTTGGTGAGGCCGGAGTCGAACGCGGCGAGCACACCGTCCCAGTGGTCTTTCAGAGTGGCAGCGAGGTGCTTCATGGGTTGCAGGCGGCTACGCCGTGCCCAGCTATACCAGCGCCCGAGGGCGCTCTCGGCCTGCTCGAGGGTGCTGGCCGTGGCGTAGATATCGCGCAGCGCCTCCTTGAGGCGCCAGGCGCGGGCGGTCTGGAGGCGGGCGCGGGAGAGCCAGTGAAAGTCGGTGAGCTGCTCCCAGGTCCAGTCGTGGGCGTCTTTGAGCCAGGTCCAGCGGGTGCCCCTGAGGGCGGGCTCGGTCTTGACCTCCTCGCGGCGCACTGTATCGACGGCCTGGTTGGCGAGCTGGATGACATGGAAGGCATCGAAGCTCACCGTGGCTTTAGGCAGATGCTTGGTCACCCCGGCGAGATAAGCGGCGGACAGGTCGATGCACACCTGCTCGATGGCCTGCGGGTCGCCCCGTGCGCCTTCAGGTCGGCGGCAAAGGCCGCCACGGTGCTCTGGTCGCGGCCCTCGCAGGCGAACAGCAGGCGTTTGCCCGTGAGGTCATGGAACAGGCTGAGGTAGTGCTGCCCACGCCGGGCGGCGGTCTCGTCCAGGCCCACGGCGCGCACCGGGGAGTGGTCCTCCTGGGCGCGGGCCGCCTCCACGTAGTGCTCGAGCACCCCCCACAGGCGCTCATCGCCCACGCCCAGGTGCCGGGCGACGGTCGCCACCGGCATCGCCTGGCACAGCGTCACCACCAGTGCCTCCATCAGCGCCGTGAAGCCACTCTGTGCGCGCGCCCACGGCGGCTCGACCTGAGTCGTCTTGCCGCCGCTCTCACAGCGCACTCGCGGCAGATGCGCGTGCAGGTCTGCCCGTGACTTAAAGAAGCTCAGGTGCTGCCAGCTGCGCTTGCGGGTATCATGCACCGGCTGGCCTGGCGCTGCGCACGCCGGGCAGGCGAAGCGGCTCCCCTTGGCAAAGGCCACCTCGAGGTCGATGCGCCCAGCCTCGGGGTCAAAGCGTACGCCGGTGACTTCCCAAGGCGCCGTGAGGCCCAGTGCCGTCGTGAATAGATGCGTTGGCTCCATGGCGCTCCCCCCTTGATGGCCTGTGGATTTGTGGACGAGTCATGCGGAGCGGCCCGCGTCCCAAGGACCGTGTGGACAACCTCCCGGTTGCCCACACTCGCGGGCCTCTCGCCCACAACCCCACAGGCCCAACCACAAGATGTTGTGATAGACGATTGCTCAGAACGGATGCTACTCGACCACCACGATCCACACAATTACCGAAAGAGCCCTTTATCTCGTGGCCCGTACGGATGGTTAGCTCCGTGTGCGCCTTCGGGCTGACGCACAGCCAGTCAATACCGGGTGGGTCGGGCCGGGTGCCGTTTGTCTCCACTGCCACATCGAAACCGTGCTCATGCAGGTTGGCGAGCAAGGGTTCATCGAGCTGCAGCAAGGGTTCGCCGCCGGTGCACACGACGAAAGGCCTACCTCCGTTACGTAGGTGAGCTGGCCAAAGAGAACCGATCTTCTCAGCAAGACCGGCCGCGGTTCGGTATTTGCCACCTCCCTCGCCGTCCGTACCGACGAAGTCGGTGTCACAGAATTGGCAGACCGCCTTCATTCGATGCTGCTCATGCCCACTCCACAGGTTGCATCCGGCGAACCGGCAGAACACGGCAGCGCGTCCCGTCTGCGCCCCCTCGCCCTGGAGCGTGTAGAAGATCTCCTTGACCGAGTAGGTCATCGGCTGTAGTCACAGCGGCAGAGCAGGCCCGCGCTGTCCCCACGAGAGGATGGCGCCGCAGCCGGGCGTCTCATACACATCAATGCGATCGAGCGGGGGAAGGGTCTCGATCATGCTGTCCCGCATCCAGTGCAGCAGGCCGACGCTGTCGCCGGTCCCCAAACCCGCCACCTCGTTCAATGGATGATGGTCGAGCCGCAGGTAGGCCGGTTCGAACAGCTCCTTCACGTCGCCGTAGTCGATGGTCCAGCCCATCACCTCGTCGAGTGGCGCCGTGAGGTGTAGGCGTCCCAGGTAGCTGTGGCCGTGCAGCCGGCGGCGCCGGTCGCCCTCCGGGGCACGCAGGAGCCGTACCGCGCTCTCGAAGGCGAACTCCTTCCAATCCGGTACCGGGCGCCATCGTAATGACACCCGGCGGTCGCCGTCTCGTACACCGTCACCCAGGACAACTCCCCAGGGACGGTTTAAGGTGCTCCCACAACCAGCTTGAGAGCATCTCGCTGGTGGGGTTCTCCAGCCCCTCGATGCCGTTCAGGCACGCCAGGTGCAGCTCTTCGTAGAGGGGCCGCCAGCGGGACTCCAGCTCGTCAAAGTCCACGCCCATGTCCCGGCCGTTCAGGTCCTGGTCTGCGTGCAGAATGACCTCGAAGCCATGGCCGTGCATGCGCCCGCACTTGTGTCCTTCGGGGACACCTGCAAAGGAGCCCCCTGGTGGGCAGCCTCGAACCGGAAACGACGCCACACGTGTACGTGATTGTCCTGATCCAGGTCGGCGCCCTGGTCGCGCGTGCTTTGAATGCCCACGGTCCGAATCCCCGGCTGCCGAGACCGACGAGCTCAGGTCCAAACTCGCGGCCGAAAGGCAATCCCTCAGCCACCTGGCCAGGTTCTCGTCCGTCGGGATCTCGAGATGACGATTGAGGTCATCGTGATCCAGCCTGTGTCCGTGCAGCCGGCGCGACCGGTGCCCCTCGGGCAGGATGTCCACATGCCGCGCCGCCTCGAAGGGGGCGGCAGCAACGTGATGCAAGGTCGCTGTCAAGCGACGGCCCTGAACTTCTCGATCAGGGGATCAGGGATCCCAGCTTGCGCGAAACCTTTCGCCCTCAGCAAGCAGGAGGCGCACTCGCCGCAAGGACGACCTTCGGGGGAAGGGTCGTAGCAACTGCTGGTCAACGCGTAATCCACACCTAGCTCTATGCCCTTGCGGATAATGTCGGCCTTCGACAGATGGATGAGTGGTGTATGGATTCTGAGCTTCGTTTGCCCCTCGACGCCCGCCTTGGGTGGCCAGGTTGGCCATGCGCTGATAGGCCTCGATGTACTCAGGTCGGCAATCGGGGTAGCCAGAGTAATCGAGGGCGTTGACCCCGATGAAGATGTCGGCGGCCCCTAGCACCTCTGCCCAGGCGAGGGCGAAGGAGAGAAAGATGGTGTTGCGGGCCGGGACATAGGTGACGGGGATGCCTTCCGCCATGTCGGTAGGACTTCGCCCTCTGGGTACGTCGATGTCGGCGGTCAACGCCGACCCTAGTGTGCCCAGCATGGGCCAAGATTTGTGACCTGAGAGGAGGTAACCGGAGAGGGTGACGACAACCGTAGTGAAGCGCAAGGGGGAAGCCGCGAGGCCAACCTGAAAGAAGCGCGGAGCAAAGGCTCGACCGCAGGAACACGAACAGGCAGTGAGGCCGGGTGCGGGCGATGAGCGTGCTAGGGAACGCGAAATCCAACGGTCACCGAAAGACGCATCAGGTAGAGCCCTGGCGGCACGGGCCGAGAGTCTTGGCACCTTACCCGGGGAGATCTCCCGAGTGAGAGCCTGGGAGAAGTCAGCAGAGGCCATATGAGCGAGGAGACCCTCTGCAATGGGGGGTGGAGCGAAGGGCCCTGCGGTGACCGCGAAGTCGTCTGAAACCGAGGGCCGTTGCAACTGCGGCAGCCATCCCTTGGGCGGTGGAGCGAAAGATAGTGGAGCTATCGGACGCGAGACTGGAGGCGGCAAGGAAACCGTGGCGGAAGGAGGATGAATGAAAGCGCTGAATGAGAGCTTGATGGAACGGGTAGTCTCCTGGTTCCATCGGATCTCGCGGCCGCCTGATGGCCGCCAGGTCCAACCGCCGGATGCGGAAAACCGCTTGTCCGGTGGTGTGGGAGGGGTGACGGGCGCAATCCCGTCACCTCGACCCGATCGAAACGCCGCAGATCGATGTCGGCGACCACATACTGGGCGACGCCGAGCGCCTTGGCGACCCGGGCAGCGTTTACCAGAGAATCAATCTCTGCAACATCCATTTCCACAGCCCGGCGGAGCACAAGGCGAAGGACTTTTCTATCTTGGTCAGTGACGGCGATCACGGCCACGGCGGAGGGTTCCAGTGCGACATCAGCAAGAGCCTCTCCGAATCTGAATTGAAGGCGCCTGCCGAGAATCACTGCAAGGACCTAAGGCCCGGTGACACCATCGAGGTGCACTGGGTGTACAGTTCCTGCGACGTGAAGCCCGGTAAGGGCCTCGGTTCCTGCCTGTCGCAGCAATGCTCCAATCCCAACCTGCGGGTCGAGGCCCAGGTATTCACCGTGGTCAACGACCCGAAGCCCTGAACTTCATGGATTACGCGTACAGGGGCAACATCGTCAACGGCTACCCTCAAGCCAAGGCGTTGCCGAGTGATACCGGAGCCCCTGTCCAGTACCTGGGTTCCACCACTGGTCCCCAATACTCCGAAAGCACCTGCTCCCCGCTGCAGGTGACCTGGAGCGTGCGCCCCCAGTGCGCGAAGGTCGACATCAACAGCGTCAGCAAGTGGTGCAAGGATAACGTCTTCGAGGAAGACCACGCCCACGGAGTCAGGAGGCTGGTGGTTAACCCGCAGCTACTGGCTCCCTTCTGAGGCGGGAGACCCGGCGACTGCCGTTGCTCGGTGACAACGGGCCCCACATTTCCTAGCGTACGTGACCGCCTCGGTGCGGGTGTGCATGCACCAACGAGCGTTTCGCCCTCCCTCCCCATACCACCCCGCATGCGGGTCCGCGCCAGGCGTTTCACGACAGCACTGGATGCCCTCATCCCGCTCTAACCCCTTGAGCAAACATCCCGATCGCGGGATCTCGGGTTACAATGGCTCTGGTCGGGGCTTTCAATGCGGCTGAGCCGTAAGCACAGTCCGTGAAATTTACAGGCAACTATCAGGCGATGGCACAGTTCCAGGCGGGGCGATCGGGCAATCCAGAGGCAAGCCCAAGGGTGCCAAGGACAAGCGCACCGGGCTGCGGGCGCTGCTCCAGCCCCATGCCGATGTGTTGGTGAAGAAGGCTGTGGACCTCGCCCTTGGGGGCGACACTGCGGCCTTGCGGCTGTGCCTGGATCGGCTGATGGCGCCGGTGAGGCCGCGGGATGAGCCCGTGGAGTTGGGCGAGCTGCAGGGCACCTTGACCGAGCAGGGGCAAGGCATCCTCGCGGCGATGGGACGAGGCCAGTTCGGGGCCTCCGAGGCAGGCAGGCTGCTGCAGGCGCTGGCCGCACAGGCGCGCATTACCGAGGTGGGGGAACTGGAACAGCGCATCCAGGCCCTGGAGCAGAGGAACGCGACCCGATGAGCCTCAAGACCCGAGTGGCGCGCCTTGAGGCGGCAGCAGCCCAGCGCTATGCCCACAGCCATGAGCAGCGGTTCCGGTCACTAAGCGTGGAGGAGTTGGAACGCCACCTCGCCGAACTCCATGCACGGATAAGCGATCAGGCATTCGCTGCGGGCATCGAGAAGATGCGCACAGGGACGGGGGAGTGGGTTCGCGGCTGAGCGAGGCGTCCATCGAGCTGCTGGTCCAGAACCACGCGAAATGGGCGGGGCAGCGATGAGCGGGGATCGCACCCTGGACGAACGGCGCTGGGGTGCCCCTGACCGTTGCGCGGCTGGACCGAAAGGTTATCCCTAGATTGAGCTTCAGGCCGCCACCCGCCAGCCGCAGTGGCCTATAGCGGTGCGCAGTATTTTGGACAAGGCCATGCGGGCGCTTGAGAAGTGCGGCGCGTGACCGGTAGACAGTGATTTATCCGCCCCGCACACTGGGGGACGATGAACGATGGAACGGCAGAAGATCGTGCGCCAAGCCAATGACGGCGCGGCTTGCGTGGATTGCGGGGTAGCTTTGCCTAATGATTTCGGCTAAATCCGGCGGCTGAGAATGGGCGGCAGAGGTAGCGGCCGGTACTGGCATGATGGCGCGGCTGAATGTACTGGCGATTACCGCCAGCTCGACGTGCGGCGCTGGCAGCGGGAGGGTTTTCTGACACCGGGCCGGGCCTTCCGCTGGCAGTGGACGAGCGATAGTGAACCCGTGGCATGGATTGAAGTGCGGGCGGAGGCTGATCGGGTCATCCTGACCTACCGGTACCGACAGGGCGACGGGGAGTGGAAGGATGAGTGCTACCCGGTGCGCCTGGATTGGACACCTTGCAACTACGGCGGGGCGCGAGTGTGGTTTCGCTGCCCCGCGGTCGGCTGTGGCGGGCGGGTGGCGATTACGGCGGCAGGATCTTCGCCTGTCGGCGCTGTTATCGGCTGGCCTATCGCAGTCAGCGGGAGGAGGCTTACGACCGCTTTGCCAGGCGGGCGGAGAAATCCGGGCGCGACTGGTCTGGCGGCCGGGAATGCTGAACAGCCCCGGGCGGGAAGCCGAAAGGGATGCACTGGAGGACGTTCCTGCGGCTGACCGCAAGGCACCATGAGTTTGTCAGGGCGAGCCTGGCGGCCGTGTTGCGGCGGTGCGGGCTGTGACATGGGTGGCTTGATTCGTTTGCGGAGAACGGTTCCCGACAAGGGGTGACGCTGTTTCGCAAAATCGGCCGTACCGATACGGCGTGGGCGGAGCGTGGGATGGGCAAGGGGACCAGCGAGCAGGTCGGCGGCTGCACCGGTTCGCACTGCTCATCCTCTGAAAGCACCGTGCCCGACGGCGCCCAACCTCGTCGAGGAGTTCGTCCAGTGCGACGCTCACTGGTCGAAGCGGCCTTGGAGGAGGAGCCGGTGGGGGATGGTGATAACGCGCTCACAAAACCGGGTATGGAACCGGGTACAACATGCCTTGAGCGATACTCATGTCGCCGTAGCGTCGCGGCCTGTGGCTGAATATAGCGGTTCAACGTGAAGGCCGAACGGCTAATCTCACACAACCTCACGAAGTCTCAATATCCCCATCC